>NZ_CM149552.1:0-130000 GCF_056155105.1 Pseudomonas trutticola BRTCR10
CGAGTTTCGCCCCCAGTTGTCCAGTGCCCTCAGAGGCGGTTATCCACAGAGCTTATTCACACACCGTTGGTCGCCTTTTTCCCGGTTAACGCATTGATAAATCATGGTGACCGCACAACCTGCATGTGGATAAGTGGGCGGCTCGCCGCTACAATGGCCGCTTGTTTTTGCCTCACCGGCTTTCAACTTAGGGGATATCCGTGTCAGTGGAACTTTGGCAGCAGTGCGTGGAGCTTTTGCGCGAGGAGCTGCCTGCCCAACAATTCAACACCTGGATCCGTCCACTACAGGTCGAAGCCGAAGGCGACGAGTTGCGCGTCTACGCACCGAACCGTTTTGTGCTGGACTGGGTCAACGAAAAGTACCTGGGCCGTGTCCTTGAACTGCTGGATGAGCACGGCAACGGCATGGCGCCGGCGCTTTCCTTATTAATAGGCAGCAAACGCAGTTCGGCTCCGCGTGCTGCACCGAACGCGCCGCTGGCTGCTGCGCAGGTGTCCCAGGCCCAGGCAAATGCCGCGCCTGTGAGTACGCCATCCGTTCAGTCGCCAGCACCGGCGGCCAAGCGCTCGACGCAGAAAAGCCCCGAAATCAGCGATGAACCGTCTCGCGACAGTTTCGACCCGATGTCCGGTGCCGCTTCGCAACAGGCACCGGTTCGCGCCGAACAGCGCACTGTTCAGGTTGAAGGCGCGCTCAAGCACACCAGTTACCTGAACCGCACTTTTACCTTTGAAAACTTCGTCGAAGGTAAATCCAACCAGCTCGCCCGCGCGGCGGCCTGGCAAGTGGCGGATAACCCCAAGCACGGCTACAACCCCCTCTTCCTTTATGGCGGCGTCGGCCTGGGTAAAACCCACTTGATGCACGCGGTGGGTAACCATCTATTAAAGAAGAACCCGAATGCCAAGGTCGTGTACCTGCATTCCGAGCGTTTCGTGGCCGACATGGTCAAGGCGCTGCAACTGAACGCGATCAATGAGTTCAAGCGTTTCTACCGTTCGGTGGATGCATTGCTCATCGACGATATTCAGTTCTTCGCCCGCAAGGAGCGTTCGCAGGAGGAGTTTTTCCACACCTTCAACGCCCTGCTTGAAGGTGGTCAGCAGGTCATTCTCACCAGTGACCGCTACCCGAAAGAAATTGAAGGCCTGGAAGAACGCCTCAAATCGCGTTTTGGCTGGGGTCTGACGGTTGCCGTCGAACCGCCGGAACTGGAAACCCGTGTCGCGATTCTGATGAAGAAGGCCGATCAGGCCAAAGTCGAGTTGCCACACGACGCCGCATTCTTCATTGCCCAGCGAATTCGCTCCAATGTCCGTGAGCTGGAAGGTGCGCTGAAACGCGTGATCGCCCACTCGCACTTCATGGGTCGCGACATCACCATCGAGTTGATTCGCGAATCCCTGAAAGACTTGTTGGCATTGCAGGACAAACTGGTCTCTGTGGATAACATTCAGCGAACCGTCGCCGAGTACTACAAGATCAAGATCTCGGACCTGTTGTCCAAGCGCCGTTCGCGCTCGGTGGCGCGTCCGCGTCAAGTGGCCATGGCCTTGTCCAAGGAACTGACCAACCACAGCCTGCCGGAAATCGGCGATGTGTTTGGCGGTCGCGACCACACGACGGTTTTGCACGCCTGCCGCAAGATCAACGAACTTAAGGAATCCGACGCGGACATCCGCGAGGACTACAAGAACCTGCTGCGTACACTGACCACTTGATGAACACCAGCGCAGCTTATTAAGGCAAGGGACTAGACCATGCATTTCACCATTCAACGCGAAGCCCTGTTGAAACCCCTGCAACTGGTCGCAGGCGTCGTCGAGCGCCGACAGACCTTGCCGGTACTCTCCAACGTGCTGTTGGTTGTCGAAGGCCAGCAATTGTCGCTGACCGGTACCGACCTGGAAGTCGAGCTGGTCGGTCGTGTGCAACTCGAAGAGCCGGCTGAAACAGGCTCCATCACCGTGCCTGCGCGCAAGCTGATGGACATCTGCAAAAGCCTGCCCAACGATGCGCTGATCGATATCAAGGTCGACGAGCAGAAGCTGGTCGTGAAGGCCGGTCGTAGCCGTTTCACCCTGTCCACTCTGCCGGCCAACGACTTCCCGACTGTCGAAGAAGGTCCGGGTTCGCTGACTTGCAGCCTGGAACAAAGCAAACTGCGTCGCCTGATCGAACGCACCAGCTTCGCCATGGCTCAGCAGGACGTGCGTTATTACCTCAACGGTATGCTGCTCGAAGTTTCCGAAGGCATTATCCGCGCTGTGGCTACCGACGGGCACCGTCTGGCCATGTGCTCGATGAAAGCCGATATCGGTCAGCCGGATCGTCACCAGGTCATTGTGCCGCGCAAAGGTATTCTCGAACTGGCGCGTCTGCTCACCGAGCCAGACGGTAACGTCAGCATCGTTCTGGGCCAGCACCACATCCGCGCTACCACCGGCGAATTCACCTTTACCTCGAAACTTGTCGACGGCAAGTTCCCGGATTACGAGCGCGTTCTGCCGAAGGGCGGCGACAAGCTGGTGCTCGGCGATCGTCAGGCTCTGCGTGAAGCGTTCAGCCGTACAGCGATTCTGTCCAACGAGAAGTACCGTGGTATTCGTCTGCAACTGGCCAGCGGTCAGTTGAAGATCCAGGCCAATAACCCGGAGCAGGAAGAAGCGGAAGAGGAAGTGGGCGTTGAATACAACGGCGGCTCCCTGGAAATCGGCTTCAACGTGAGCTACTTGCTCGACGTGCTGGGCGTGATGACCACCGAGCAGGTTCGCCTGATCCTGTCCGACTCCAACAGCAGTGCGCTGGTGCAAGAGTCCGACAATGACGACTCGGCTTACGTTGTCATGCCGATGCGTCTGTAATCAGCTGACCCTGGATGTCCTTAAGTCGTGTTTCGGTCACCGCGGTGCGCAATCTGCACCCGGTGACCTTCTCCCCCTCCCCCCGCATCAACATCCTTTACGGCGCCAACGGCAGCGGCAAAACCAGTGTTCTGGAAGCCATTCATCTGCTGGGGCTTGCCCGTTCGTTTCGTAGCACGCGCCTGTTGCCGGTCATCCAGTACGAGCAACTCGCCTGTACCGTGTTCGGTCAGGTCGAGCTGGCCGAGGGTGGCCACAGTGCATTGGGGATATCACGTGACCGTCAGGGCGAGTTTCAGATCCGCATCGACGGCCAGAATGCCCGCAGTGCTGCGCAGTTGGCGGAGATCCTGCCGCTGCAGTTGATAAACCCCGACAGCTTCCGCCTGCTGGAAGGTGCGCCGAAGATTCGCCGGCAGTTTCTCGATTGGGGCGTGTTCCACGTCGAACCGCGTTTTATGGCGACCTGGCAGCGTTTGCAGAAGGCCTTGCGCCAGAGAAACTCCTGGCTGCGGCATGGTACACTTGACGCCGTTTCGCAAGCGGTTTGGGACAGGGAACTGTGCCAGGCCAGCGCTGAAATCGATGAATACCGCCGCGCTTACATCAAAGCCTTGAAACCAGTCTTTGAACAAACCTTGAGCGAACTGGTTGAGCTTGAAGGTTTGACGCTCAGCTATTACCGAGGCTGGGACAAAGACCGGGAATTGAGCGCCGTATTGGCCGGGTCCCTGCAACGGGATCAGCAAATGGGTCATACCCAGGCCGGACCGCAACGGGCTGATTTGCGTCTTAGATTGGGCGCACACAACGCCGCGGACATCTTGTCCCGGGGTCAGCAGAAGTTGGTGGTCTGTGCATTGCGGATTGCCCAGGGGCATCTGGTCAGCCAGGCCCGACGCGGTCAGTGTATTTATCTGGTGGATGACTTGCCGTCCGAACTGGACGAGAGCCACCGTCGCGCGCTGTGCCGCTTGCTGGAAGACTTACGCTGCCAGGTGTTCATCACCTGTGTAGATCACGAATTATTGAGGGAAGGCTGGCAGACGGAAACGCCAGTCGCTCTGTTCCACGTGGAACAGGGCCGTATCACCCAGACCCACGACCATCGGGAGTGAAGGCATTGAGCGAAGAAAATACGTACGACTCAACGAGCATTAAAGTGCTGAAAGGCCTGGATGCCGTACGCAAACGTCCCGGTATGTACATTGGTGACACCGACGATGGCAGCGGTCTGCACCACATGGTGTTCGAGGTGGTCGACAACTCGATCGACGAAGCCCTCGCCGGCCATTGCGACGACATCAGCATCATCATCCACCCGGACGAGTCCATCACCGTTAAAGACAACGGTCGTGGCATCCCGGTAGACGTGCACAAAGAGGAAGGCGTTTCCGCCGCCGAGGTCATCATGACCGTCCTCCACGCTGGCGGTAAGTTCGACGACAACTCCTACAAAGTATCCGGCGGTCTGCACGGTGTAGGTGTGTCGGTAGTGAACGCACTGTCTGAAGAACTGGTACTGACCGTTCGCCGCAGCGGCAAGATCTGGGAACAGACCTACGTCCACGGCGTACCTCAGGCACCGATGGCGATCGTTGGCGACAGCGAAACCACCGGCACTCAGATTCACTTCAAGGCTTCCAGCGAAACCTTCAAGAACATTCACTTCAGCTGGGACATCCTCGCCAAACGCATTCGTGAACTGTCCTTCCTCAACTCCGGTGTTGGCATCGTCCTCAAGGATGAGCGCAGCGGCAAGGAAGAACTGTTCAAGTACGAAGGCGGCCTGCGGGCGTTCGTTGAATACCTGAACACCAACAAGACTCCGGTCAACCAGGTGTTCCACTTCAACATCCAGCGTGAAGACGGCATCGGCGTGGAAATCGCCCTGCAGTGGAACGACAGCTTCAACGAGAACCTGTTGTGTTTCACCAACAACATTCCGCAGCGCGACGGCGGTACTCACCTGGTGGGCTTCCGTTCGGCACTGACACGTAACCTGAACAACTACATCGAGCAGGAAGGTCTGGCGAAGAAGCACAAAGTCGCCACCACCGGTGACGATGCCCGTGAAGGCCTGACCGCGATCATCTCGGTGAAAGTACCGGACCCGAAGTTCAGCTCGCAGACCAAAGACAAGCTGGTGTCTTCCGAAGTGAAGACCGCGGTCGAGCAGGAGATGGGCAAGTACTTCTCCGACTTCCTGCTGGAAAACCCGAACGAAGCCAAACTGGTTGTCGGCAAGATGATCGACGCGGCCCGTGCCCGTGAAGCGGCGCGCAAGGCCCGTGAGATGACCCGCCGTAAAGGCGCGCTGGACATCGCCGGCCTGCCGGGCAAGCTCGCTGACTGCCAGGAAAAAGATCCTGCGCTGTCCGAACTGTACCTCGTGGAAGGTGACTCCGCGGGCGGCTCTGCCAAGCAGGGACGTAACCGCAAGACCCAGGCGATCCTGCCGCTGAAAGGCAAGATCCTCAACGTCGAGAAAGCACGCTTCGACAAGATGATCTCGTCCCAGGAAGTGGGCACGCTGATCACTGCACTGGGCTGCGGCATTGGTCGCGAAGAGTACAACATCGACAAGCTGCGTTATCACAACATCATCATCATGACCGATGCTGACGTCGACGGTTCGCACATCCGTACCCTGCTGCTGACCTTCTTCTTCCGTCAGTTGCCGGAGCTGATCGAGCGCGGCTACATCTACATCGCCCAGCCGCCGTTGTACAAGGTCAAGAAAGGCAAGCAAGAGCAATACATCAAAGACGACGACGCCATGGAAGAGTACATGACGCAGTCGGCCCTGGAAGATGCGAGCCTGCACCTGAACGAAGAGGCCCCGGGCATTTCCGGTGAGGCGCTGGAACGTCTGGTGAACGACTTCCGCATGGTGATGAAGACCCTCAAGCGCCTGTCGCGCCTGTACCCGCAGGAGTTGACCGAACACTTCATCTATCTGCCGGCCGTGAGCCTGGAAATGCTTGGCGACCACGCCAAGATGCAGGACTGGCTGGCCCAGTACGAAGTCCGCCTGCGCACCAACGAGAAGTCCGGCCTGGTCTACAAAGCCAGCCTGCGTGAAGATCGTGAACGTGGCGTGTGGCTGCCAGAAGTCGAACTGATCTCCCACGGCCTGTCGAACTACGTGACGTTCAACCGTGACTTCTTCGGCAGCAACGACTACAAAACCGTCGTCACCCTCGGCGCTCAACTGAGCACCCTGCTCGACGAAGGCGCGTACATCCAGCGTGGCGAGCGCAAGAAAGCGGTCACCGAGTTCAAGGAAGCTTTGGACTGGCTGATGGCCGAAAGCACCAAGCGTCACACCATCCAGCGATACAAAGGTCTGGGCGAAATGAACCCGGATCAGCTGTGGGAAACCACCATGGACCCAAGCGTGCGCCGCATGCTGAAAGTCACCATCGAAGACGCCATTGGCGCAGACCAGATCTTCAACACCCTGATGGGTGATGCGGTCGAACCTCGCCGTGACTTCATCGAGAGCAATGCCCTGGCGGTGTCCAATCTGGATTTCTGATCCGGTACACCCGTGACGGTTCGGCCACCCCAAAGGGTTGGCCGGCCAAGCCAGAAGAAGGCCCGCGCAAGCGGGCTTTTTTTTGCGTACGATGCAGCCTCGATTCCAGCCTCTGATGTTGGCGCATGACGAATGGACGTGTATCGATGAAGGATCTGCTTAAACGCTTGCCGGTTAATCTCTTGCCTTTGCTGATGGGCGTTCTGGCATTTTTTATCGTCGTGGGGCCAAGGGCGCTAAACCCGGAAAACATTGCATGGCTGGGCCACAGTGATCCGGCGACGCATTACCTGGGGTGGGCGTTTTTCAGGCATGCACCCTGGTCGATTCCGCTGGGGCTCAATCCTTCCTATGGATTGGAGCTGGGCAGCGCGATCATCTTCTCGGATTCCAATCCGCTGTTTGCCTTTATCTTCAAACCGTTCGCTTCGCTGCTTCCCGAGCCGTTCCAGTACTTCGGGCTTTGGTTGCTGACGTGTTTTGTGCTGCAGAGCTGGTTTGCCTGGAAACTGATGGGGCTGGCCACAAGCAATGTGACAGTGCGTCTGTTGGGCGCGGCATTGTTTCTCTTCAACCCGGCGATGATTGCGCGCATGGGTGTCCATTTATCCCTTTCCGGACATTTCCTGATCCTCGCCGCGTTATACCTGACGCTACGCCGTGGAAATGACAAGCGCGTTCTGGCCTGGGGAGCCCTGCTGGCTGCATCGGCTCTGGTCCATGCTTATCTGCTGGTCATGATTGCGTTGATCTGGTTCGCCGATCTTCTGTACCGAACCCTCAAAAACCAACTGAGATCGGGCAAGGCAGTTGCCGAGTTGTTCGGCCTCTTGTTGTTGACGGGATTGTGCTGCTGGCAGGCGGGCTACTTCACGATCAAGGGAGCTGGTCTGGCCTCCGTCGGGTTTGGGCTGTTCCGGGCGAATGCGTTGACCTTCTTCAACCCTGGCGGGTGGTCGTATGTTCTGAGGGATTTCCCCGGAGTGCCCGGCGATGGAGATGGCATGGCCTTCCCGGGGCTGGGGGTGATGTTACTCCTCGTTTGCGCGTTGCCGCTCATGTTGTCCGGCAAGAACAACGGAGTGATGGCCGCCATACACGAGCGCTGGATATTGATGCTCGCGCTGGTCGGGTTGATGATTTTTGCGCTCTCCAACAAGGTCGGGATCGCGTCATACGAATTCGACTATTGGTTGCCGGACGCCTTCATTGAAATGGCGGGTATCTTCCGCGCATCGGGTCGGATGATCTGGCCGGTCATGTACGTGGCGATTTTCGCGGTGGTTTTCTTGGTGGCCCGAGGAACCAGACCGCATGCGGCGATCGTATTGTTGGCGCTGGCGGTGGTCGCTCAAGTGGCCGATACCCGTGCAGGCTGGGCAAACACGCGCAGCCATCTGATGATGGCTTCGCCGAGCAAGGAATGGAAAACCCCGTTAGTCGATCCTTTCTGGCGCAGCGCGGCGTCGCATTATCAGAACGTGCGATGGGTGAGTCCGCAAAACTTTTCCGTCCATTGGATGACACTGGCCGACTATGCAGGCAAATATCATCTGGCAACGGATGCCGTTTATCTGGGACGGGTCAGCGCGGTGGCGCAGGAAGCTGCTCAGCGTGCCGCAGAAAGGACCGTCGAGTCCGGAAAGTATGATGCCGACACCCTGTATGTACTGGACCAGCGGTCGGCGCTGCAAGCAACGGTCAAGCTGGATCGCACTGCCGATATCCTGGCCAGAATTGACGATTTTTATGTTTTGGCACCGGGTTGGAAGCGTTGTGCCGACTGTCCCGCCATCAAGGCAGTACAACCTCAAGAGCTGATCCCGACTTTCCAGCCGGGTGAAAAAATTCAGTTCACCGACAGCAGTTCGGGGGCCGCCGGTCTGGGTACAGGCTGGTGGGTTTCTGATGCCTGGGGTACCGGGTCTGTGGGTTCAGATGCGGAAATCATTCTGAGACCCGCCGGTCGTGTGACCTCGCTGTCGCTGGAAGCCAACGCCTTCCTGGCGCAATCACATCCGCGCCAGGTGGTGGATATCCGCATCAATGATGTTGCGGTGCTCTCCACCAGCCTGACCCAAGCCAGCGCGAACAAGATCGATGTCGTGCTCCCGCCGCAGGTGCAGCAGCTCGTTGCGCAGCAAGGTGTCTTGCGCATCCAGTTTCATTTTCCATTGGCGATCAGCCCACACGAACTGGGGATGAGTGTGGATGAACGAAAGCTGGCGATCGGGTTGCTCGGGTTGACGTTTCATTGATCAGTAAAAAGAGATAGCAGCGCCTGCATTGATCTCGTGCAGGAGCTGCCGGAGGCTGCGATCTTTTGATCTTCATTCTTGTGCAGTCGCCACACTCTCCAACCGATACCCGTACCCATAAATTGTCAGCAACTGCCATCCGCGATCGGCCGTCAGCCCCAGCTTGTTACGCAGCCGGTAGATATGCGTATCCAGTGGCCGTGACGAGGCCATCTCTTCATGGGGCCAGAAGCGCTCATACAAGTAATCCCGTGATAACGGTCGGCCAAGATTGCTGAACAGGCAGCGCGCCAGTCGATATTCACGCTCGGTCATCACGATGGGTTTGCCCTCGCGGGTGACCGTCAGTTCGGCGTCGTCGAACGTCAGGTCATTGAAGCTCAGCACCTCGGTCGCGGCGCTGCGTGACAGATTGTGCCGACGCAATACTGCAGCGACTCGCGCTTTCAGCTCATTGGGCCGGAACGGTTTGCTCACGTAGTCGTCGGCGCCGGCATTCAGCGCCTGGACGATATCGCTTTCGCCATCGCGGCTGGTGAGCATGATCGCTGCGGGAGGCGCTTCCATGTGTTCGCGGGTCCAGCGCAGCAACGCCAGACCGGTGAGATCAGGCAATTGCCAGTCGAGGATCAGCAGGTCGAAGGTTTCCCGGCGCAGTTGTCGCAGCAGGTCTTCACCGCGCTCGAAGCTGTGCAGCGACCATGGCTGTTCGGAGGCTTCGACCATTTGCTGCAGAGTCTGCTCGACCCGGCGCAGTTCGGCGGGTTCGTCGTCCAGTATCGCAACGCGCATACGCGGTGGTTCCTTGTTGCTGGGGCATCTGGCCGTAAACCTTAGTCGCTCGGGCCTAGCCATGAAAGTAAGCGGCCCGCCGTTGGTCGACGTCCGCTATGATTCTTCGGGTCATGTCTCAGACCAGTGACCCATGAAACCATTCACATTGCCCTGCCCTTTTTCCCATGAATGACCGCAGACGGCACGAAAGCCGCGAACCAAGCCAGGTGCAGCGACTGTTCCGCCAGTTGGTGCGCGAGTGGTTGTGGATAAGTCTAGTGCTGTTACCGCTGACTGCGCTGTTGTCGTACCGGGCGCAGGTCAATCTGCATGACGCGTCACCGGGGTTGGGCGCCGTGCTTTCCGTGGGTTTGGTGACGTGCGTTCTCGGGCTATTGTTATGGCGCCCGCGTCTGGCACTTTGGGTGACGCTGATCGGTATGGCTTGTGTGCTGATGACCAGTGCTGGATTGGCGGAGATGCGGCGGTGGTGGTCACCGACGCCAGCCGTGCTGGGCATGCTGTTCGGCTACCTGATCTGGAACTGGCGACGCCTCAGCGTGGTGCTGACCTACTTTGGCTGGGAGTTGGCACGGCTGGACAATGAACCGAAAGTCTTCCCGGAACGCCGTCGCGCGCAGTTCACGGGCGCTGATCGCCTGCAGGGACAGATCATGGCGCTTGAACAAGCGATGAGCCGCACCCGTGATACGCGGCGTTTTATCGCTGACGGTCTGGAATACCTGCCGGTCGCCACGCTGATCAGCGACCCCAAAGGGCAGATTCTGTTAGGCAATCGCAAGGCGCGAAACCTGTTTGATAACCCTCTGGTGGGCGACGATGTGCTCGATCAGTTGGCGCAACTCGGCTACCCCGAATTGTCCACTGCCGCCCGCCCGTCGTTATCCGCCCTGCCCCTGCTGGAGTTCCGCGATCACAAGGAACGCAGCCTGCGCCTGGAGCGCGCGGCGTTGTTGCCGGTGGACGGCGATACGCCCATCGGCTGGTTGCTGAGTCTGACCGACCTCAGTGCCGAGCGTGCGGCCGAAGAGCAACGCAGCGTTTTGCTGCGCTTTCTTTCCCATGATCTGCGCGCCCCCCATTCGGCCATCCTCGCGTTGCTCGATGTCCATCGCCATCAGGCTGGCGCGGATGCGCCGCTGTTCGAACAGATCGAACGCCAGGTGCGCCGCGCACTGTCGCTGACCGATGGCTTCGTATTGCTGGCGCGGGCGGAGTCCGAGACTTACCAGTTTCAGCCAAGCCTGTTTGCGATGCTGGTACTCGATGTGCTGGATCAGGCGTTGCCGATTGCCCAACAGAAAAGCATCGAGCTGCTGCACGACATGGATGAACCTTCTCAAGAGCGCCTAGTGCTGGCTGATCAAGGACTGCTGACCCGGGCGCTGTTCAATCTGCTGGAAAACGCGATCAAGTACAGCGGACCTCACACCACGATTCACCTGCAGGTCCGCTGCGATGGCAACGTGTTGCGCGTTGAACTGAGTGATCAGGGCAAAGGCATTGCCGCCGAAGAGCTGCCCGATCTGTTTATTCAATACCGGCGGTTTTCCTCAGCCCAAGGCATCGATGGCGTCGGCTTGGGCCTGTCGATGGTCAAAGCTGTGGTCGATCACCATGGCGGCCGGATCGAGTGCCGCAGCGTGGTCGATCAAGGCACAACGTTCGTGCTTGAGCTGCCGTTGATTGCCGAGTAAGCAGGCACAAAAAAACCGGCTATATCAGCCGGTTTTTTTACTTCCGAAAAAAACTTATGCACCTTTTACGGTGTTTTATGAGCTTGAGAAATATATAAGCAATTCAATCACTTAATTTCAATATTCAAGCCTTTTCAACAAAACCGTACACAGGTTATCCACAAAATCTCAGACAGCGATCTGATCATTTGCGGCCGGTGCCTGCGGGGCTGGTGGCAGCGAACCCATTTCGCGCTGAGTCTTCTCGTTCCAGGCTTGCACCCGGTCATTCAGCTCGGCGATAGCGCGAGGCCCAGTGCCTTCGGCGTACATCGGTTCACCGATGACCACGGTGATCACACCGGACTTCTTGCCCCAGCCGATTTTCGGCCAGAACTTGCCGGCATTGTGTGCAATCGGCAGTACCGGAAGCGCCGCATTCACCGCCAAAGCGCTACCACTGCGGGAGAACTTGCCGACAGTGCCGTAGGGCACGCGTGTACCTTCGGGGAAGATCAGTACCCAAACGTTATCCTTGAGCAGCTCATCACCCTTGGCCGCGACCTGTTTCAGCGCAGCTTTCGGGTTATCGCGGTCAATGGCAATCGGCCGCAGCATGGCCATGGCCCAGCCGAAGAACGGCACATAGAGCAATTCGCGCTTGAGCACCTGGCTCAACGGCGAGAAATAAGCGGAGAGAAAAAATGTCTCCCAAGTGCTCTGGTGGTTCGACTGAATCACGCAGGGCCGGTCAGGCACGTTTTGCGCGCCTTTGATTTCGTAACGGATACCCAGAAACACCTTGGTCAACCACAAGGCGCAACGGCACCAGTACACGTTGATAAAACGATATCGCGCCTTGAACGGCAGAAAGGGCGCGATGAAAAAGCTCAGGCTGCACCACAGCAAGGACGTGGTGCCCAGCAGCAGGTAAAAAAGGAAAATTCTGAAGGCCCGCAGTATCGACATGGCGACGTTTACCGTTACGGGGCAATGCCCGACTGTTCAAGCGCACTCCCGATCAATCCTGGTCAGGAATGTCAGAAGTACTCTAGTTGTGGATAAGTTCTGCGGCAATCGCCGCCAGATCGTCAAAAATCAGAGTGCCAACCGGCAGGGTTTTGCCCTGAGTCTTTTCGCCTTTCCCGGTCTTTACCAAAACTGGCTGTGAATCGACGGCTTTGGCGGCCTCCAGGTCACCAAGGCTGTCGCCGACGAACCAGACATTCTCAAGCGTCACGTTGTAATGCGCCGCGATGGTTTTCAACATGCCCGGTTTCGGTTTGCGGCAATCGCAACCTTCATCCGGCCCATGCGGGCAATACACGATCAGCCCGACTTCACCGCCCTGCTCCGCCACCAGCTCGCGCAGGCGCGCGTGCATGGCATCGAGGGTGGCGAGGTCGTAGTAGCCGCGAGCAATGCCCGACTGGTTGGTAGCCACTGCCACCGTCCAGCCGGCCTTGCTCAACTGCGCAATCGCCTCGATCGAGCCGGGCAACGGAATCCACTCCGACACTGACTTGATGTAAGCGTCGGAGTCGTAATTGATCACTCCGTCCCGATCGAGAATCAGCAGTTTCAACAGCAATCCCTCAACCCAGCAGCGAAATGTCGGCAACGCCGAGGAACAAGCCACGCAGACGCGCCAGCAGCGCGTAACGGTTGGCTCGAACCTTGGCATCTTCGGCATTGACCATCACCGCGTCGAAGAACGCATCGACCGGCTCACGCAATGCCGCCAGGCGTGCCAGCGATTCGTTGTACTGACGCGCTGCGGCCATAGGCTGCACTGCCTGATCCGCTTGCTGGATCGCCGAGTACAGCGAGAACTCGTTGGCGTTGTCGAAGTATTTGGCTTCAACCACAGTCGGCACCGAGCCTTCAACTTTGCTCAACAGGTTCGAAACACGCTTGTTCACCGCCGCCAGCGCTGCCGCTTCCGGCAGTTTGCGGAAGGCCTGAACCGCTTGCACACGCTGGTCGAAGTCCAGCGCCGAACCTGGTTTCAGGGCACGAACCGACAGGTAAGTGGCGACATCGACGCCTTCATCTTCGTAACGCGCACGCAGACGGTCGAAGATGAATTCCAGTACTGCTTCGTTGAGACCGGCCGCCTTGACCTTGGCACCGAACGCATTCACGGCGAAAGCCACGGCGTCGTTCAGGTCCAGATCCAGTTTCTTCTCGATCAGGATGCGCAGCACGCCCAGTGCCGCACGGCGCAGGGCATACGGGTCTTTGCTGCCGGTTGGCAGCATGCCGATACCGAAGATCCCGACCAACGTGTCGAGCTTGTCAGCGATCGCAACGGCTGCACCGGTCAGGGTCGCTGGCAGTTCGGCGCCGGCACCACGAGGCATGTACTGCTCGTTGAGCGCCAGCGCGACGTCTTCCGGCTCGCCGTCATTGAGGGCGTAGTAGTAACCGGCAACACCTTGCATCTCCGGGAACTCGCCAACCATTTCGGTGGCCAGGTCGCACTTCGACAGCAGGCCTGCGCGGGCAGCCCACGAGGCGTTGCCGCCGATGCGTGCGGCGATGTACGCAGCCAGTCGGGAAACGCGTTCGGCCTTGTCGTAGACGCTGCCGAGTTTTTCCTGGAACACCACGTTCTGCAGGCGATCGTTGAAGGCTTCGAGCTTCTGCTTCTTGTCTTGCTTGAAGAAGAACTCGGCGTCGGTCAGACGTGGGCGAACCACTTTCTCGTTACCGGCGATGATCTGCTGCGGATCTTTGCTTTCGATGTTGGCCACAGTGATGAAACGTGGCAGCAACTTGCCGTCGGCATCCAGCAGGCAGAAGTACTTCTGGTTGTCCTGCATGGTGGTGATCAGCGCTTCCTGCGGTACGTCGAGGAAACGTTCCTCGAACGAGCACACCAGCGGCACCGGCCATTCGACCAGCGCGGTCACTTCGTCGAGCAGCGCTGGCGGAACGATTGCCGTGCCTTCCTGACGGGTGGCCAGCTCTTCGGTGCGCTTGCTGATGATCTCGCGACGCTCGTTGGCATCGGCCAGTACATAAGCGGCACGCAGGTCAGCCAGGTAGCTCGACGGCGAACCGATGCGTACGCTTTGCGGGTGATGGAAGCGGTGACCGCGCGAATCACGGCCAGCCTTCTGCGCGAGGATGGTGCAATCGATGACCTGGTCACCGAGCAACATCACCAGCCACTGGGTCGGACGCACGAACTCTTCCTTGCGCGCACCCCAACGCATGCGTTTCGGGATCGGCAGGTCGTTCAGCGAATCTTCGACGATGGTCGGCAGCAGACTTGCGGTCGGCTTGCCGGCGATGCTTTGGCTGTAGCGCAGTTTCGGACCGCTCTGGTCGATTTCGCTCAGCTCGACGCCGCACTTCTTGGCGAAACCCAATGCAGCTTGAGTCGGGTTGCCGTCAGCGTCGAACGCCGCCTGACGTGGCGGGCCGTCGAGGTTGATGCTGCGATCCGGTTGCTGGGTAGCCAGCGCAGTGATCAGCACAGCCAGACGACGCGGTGCGGCGTAGACGGTTTTAGTCTCGTAGCTCAGGCCAGCCGCTTGCAGGCCCTTGTCGATACCGGCGAGGAACGCTTCAGCCAGAGTGTTCAAGGCTTTGGGTGGCAGTTCTTCAGTGCCCAGTTCAACCAGAAAATCTTGCGCACTCATTGTGCAGCCTCCAGCTTGGCCAGTACTTCGTCACGCAGGTCCGGGGTCGCCATCGGGAAGCCCAGCTTGGCGCGGGCCAGCAGGTAGGCTTGCGCAACGGAACGCGCCAGAGTGCGCACGCGCAGAATGTATTGCTGACGCGCAGTCACCGAGATCGCCCGGCGCGCATCCAGCAGGTTGAAGGTGTGCGACGCCTTCAGGACCATTTCGTAGCTTGGCAACGGCAGCGGCTGGTCGAGTTCGATCAGACGCTTGGCTTCGCTTTCATAGAAGTCGAACAGTTCGAACAGCTTGTCGACGTTGGCGTGTTCGAAGTTGTAAGTGGACTGCTCCACTTCGTTCTGGTGGAACACGTCGCCGTAGGTGACTTTGCCCATCGGGCCGTCAGCCCAGACCAGGTCGTAGACCGAGTCCACGCCTTGCAGGTACATCGCCAGACGCTCGAGACCGTAGGTGATCTCGCCGGTTACCGGGTAGCACTCGATGCCGCCGGCCTGCTGGAAGTAAGTGAACTGCGTCACTTCCATGCCGTTGAGCCAGACTTCCCAGCCCAGACCCCAGGCGCCGAGGGTCGGCGATTCCCAGTTGTCTTCGACGAAGCGAATGTCGTGGACCAGCGGGTCGAGGCCGACATGCTTGAGGGAGCCCAGATACAGTTCCTGGAAGTTGTCCGGGTTCGGCTTCAGGACTACCTGGAACTGATAGTAGTGCTGCAGACGGTTCGGGTTCTCGCCGTAACGGCCGTCAGTCGGACGGCGGCTTGGCTGCACGTAGGCGGCGTTCCAGGTTTCCGGGCCGATGGCGCGCAGGAATGTCGCGGTGTGGAAAGTGCCGGCGCCTACTTCCATATCGTAGGGCTGAAGTACCACACAACCTTGCTCGGCCCAGTATTGCTGGAGCGCGAGGATCAAGTCTTGGAAGGTACGCACGGCTGGCGTAGGCTGGCTCACGAAATTCACCTGTTTCTTGGGCTGCGATTTAAAGAGCGGGAGTATACCCGATTCAGTCGCACCTCCACCCCCTGGAGCCTTATGCCACGCTGCTTTTGGTGTACCGAAGATCCGCTGTACATGGCTTATCACGATCAGGAGTGGGGCACGCCGCTACGCGATGCGCAGGGTTTGTTCGAGTTGCTTTTGCTCGAAGGGTTCCAGGCCGGGCTGTCGTGGATCACCGTGTTGCGTAAACGCGAGCGCTATCGCGAGGTGTTGTTCGGCTTCGACGTACAGCGCGTGGCGCAGATGAGCGACGCCGAAATCGACGAATTGATGCTCGATCCGGGGATCATCCGCAACCGTCTCAAACTCAACGCCGCCCGGCGCAATGCCCAGGCCTGGCTGGCGCTGGAGGATCCGGTGGCGTTCCTCTGGTCGTTCGTCGGCGACCGACCGATCATCAATCATTTCAAGGATCGCAGCGAAGTCCCGGCGATCACCCCCGAAGCGCTGGCGATGAGCAAATCCCTGAAAAAGGTCGGTTTCACCTTCGTCGGCCCGACCATTTGCTACGCGTTGATGCAGGCCTCGGGCATGGTCATGGATCACACGCAGGATTGCGACCGCTACGCGCAGCTCGCCAACGGCGGTTAGAATGGCCGCCTCGCGCACAGCACAAGATCAGGAGTGACCTGTGGAAAAGTTTAAAGGCGCCTTGCTGGTAGGCGCTCTGCGGCTGTTTGCCCTGCTGCCATGGCGGGCTGTACAGGCCGTGGGTTCGGCGATCGGCTGGATCATGTGGAAAACCCCCAACCGTTCCCGCGACGTGGTGCGGATCAACCTCGCCAAATGTTTTCCACAGATGGACCCGGTCGAGCGTGAACGTCTGGTCGGGCAGAGCCTGAAAGACATCGGCAAGTCGCTGACCGAAAGCGCCTGCGCGTGGATCTGGCCGGCACAGCGCTCGATCGATCTGGTGCGCGAAGTCGAAGGCCTCGACATCCTCAAGGATGCGCTGGCCTCGGGCAAAGGCGTGGTCGGCATCACCAGCCACCTGGGTAACTGGGAAGTGCTCAACCACTTCTATTGCAGCCAGTGCAAACCGATCATTTTCTATCGCCCGCCAAAGTTGAAGGCTGTGGATGAATTGCTGCGCAAACAGCGCGTGCAACTGGGCAACAAAGTCGCTGCCTCCACCAAGGAAGGCATCCTCAGCGTCATCAAGGAAGTGCGCAAAGGTGGTGCAGTGGGCATTCCCGCTGACCCGGAACCGGCCGAATCCGCCGGGATCTTCGTGCCGTTCTTCGCCACTCAGGCACTGACCAGCAAATTCGTGCCGAACATGTTGGCCGGTGGCAAAGCCGTCGGCGTGTTCCTCCACGCACTGCGCCTGCCCGATGGTTCCGGCTACAAAGTGATCCTCGAAGCGGCGCCCGAGGCCATGTACAGCACCGATACCGCCGAGTCATGCGCCGCGATGAGTAAAGTCGTCGAGCGCTATGTGGCGGCGTATCCGAGCCAGTACATGTGGAGCATGAAGCGCTTCAAGAAACGTCCGCCGGGCGAAGAGCGCTGGTACTGACCCACTTGGCACACTCTGTGGATAACCTGTAAGAGCTGCCGCAGGCGCGATCTCTTGATCTGGATTCTGCGGTTATCCACACCCCGTTCATCGAAGGGCGCAGAAAGATGTCCGAACAACGCAAATCCTTCCGCATCAAGATCAGCCACGACAGCTTCGGCGAATGTCTCGGGCAGACGCGCAATCTGACGCCTGTCGGGGTATATGTGCAGCACCCGCGTCTGGCGGCGTTGCCCAAGGGCGCAGTGGTTTATGGCCAGGTGCAGGGTTTACCCACAGGTGCGCCACGGGTGCGGATGGAAGTGGTGACGGTGGATGCCGACGGCATCGGTCTTCAGTTTTTGTGAAAAACCCACAGGACTGAATTGCTGAAATTTTTAAGTTTGTACACAGAGGCCAACGCGCTTAAGTTGTAATAAACCATACATTGTTTAAAGCTAGATTTCACAGATTTTTTAGAGAAAAATCACTAAAAAGTTTGATAGTAAACAGACGGAGAGTTGAGATTAATAAATGCTTCCAAGCACCATTTAGTTAGTGCTTGGAATTAATAAATAAATTCTTGTCGTTTTTAGGTTATCTGATCGCTAAACGGCATGCCTTCGATATATTCCTGCATAAACAAAAAGTCCGGATCGCCATTAGCATCTGTTGGTAAGTATATTTCTGATTCACGCATGCGTTCTAAGTGCCACTTTCGACCATAGCTGAATCTGTATTTTTCTCGTCTGATCAATGTCGAGATAAATATACCTACAGCCGGCGACATTTCAAAATTAGGATACAAAACATTTACATCATCTGATGCGCAAAATGGTTCCGGTTGGTAAAAAGCTTCCGCTACCGACCCATTATAGTTAACAGTTATTGTACCGGCAGGATGTAGTGCTGTTTGACCTATGTAATTCGATACGCCATTATTAGATTCAATTGCTCCAATAAACGGTGTATCGCCATCTGTCATATTGGCCTTTGTTAATCTTTTTCCTTTCTTTAGCTCGAAGAGACTACCCAGTTTGAACGGAATCCAACCTGATTCTTCAGGGAATAAATCGTGTCCTGTGTGCTGAACGATTCTAGATAATTTGTAGGAAGCAAGCTCGCGCACGGCATTCGAAAAATCAGTTGATTTTATGGTGCCGTAATCCGTTGCCATATATGCTTCCGCACACCATTCGTCGTCCGCAGTGACTTTTTGAAGCACACTTTCGCCAGGATGCACTTCACGGTTCCTGAATGACTCTACCCAATGATCCCGAATTTCCGGCCAGACTTCATTTAGATCTATTCGACCTTTATGTTTAGTTTTAATAAAACCGTCATTTTTCCAGTACCCGAACCAGGTTTTTCTATTTTCACTGGCATGAGGCTTATGAGCTGTAAAAACCATGATACATGTAACAGTTCCAACCGGATAGAAAAGCTGGTCTGGCATTGACATAACAGCTTCTAGTGTATGGAACTTCAGTATTTCTGCTCTCAGTTTGTTTGAGCCAAGCGCACAGCCCATAGGTACAATAGCGATCCCCGTTCCACCAGTAGTTAAACAGTCGAGCATGTTTTTTATAAAGCGTAATTCGTGTAGGTCGCTATCGCTTTGGCTATAGGGTGGATTTATCATCCCTACATCGCAGCGATGTTTTTTAATGGCTGTTACTATCGCGCTGTCAAAGCAACTACCTTGATACAGGTTAGCCTTACCGTCACCGCGTAAAATCATGTTTGATGCAGCCAGCGCAAACATGCTTGGTTGTTGCTCTACTCCAACCAAACCTTTACTTCTAATTTTATTACGTTCAGCGTCAGTCGTCGCACTTTTAAACATATGATGCATCGCGGAAATTAAGAATCCGCCCGTGCCAGCACAAATATCTAAGACCTTACTGTTCTTATTCACGTTTGCTAACAGCGCAAAAATCTCAGTGATGTGCCTAGGTGTTAGCACTATACCAAGCGCTTTTTTATCTCCACCGGTATATTTTAGGAATTCCCCTTAAAACTGCCCAACCACATCGAAATCATGATAAACACTAATAAATGGCCAAACTTTTTTGTTAAGTCTATCAATGAGTTCGTGTAATACACCTTTCGGATATACCTTATTTGACTTGCCTAGTTCGGGATGGACTCCTATGCTTGAATAAGGTTGAACCATATTGTCTTTTTTGGCTTGAGGAATATCAGCCGCCTGAATTTCTTCGTGGATGACCCGCATCCAATCTCTTTGCAGCTGTAATGGGGTTTGAACATCATAAGATGCTACAAAAGCTTTATTTCTCAGCGCGATCAATGTTCCGCTAACAAGTAAAGGTTTTTCGCTTTCTGTAAGTTTTGCATGGTCTCGCATGAACTCATGTAAGTCCGCAGCAAACGCCATCAATTCATCAAATCTTAATCGCTGTACAGCAGGATCAAAAGTCGCTGTCTCAATGTAATCATTCCAAGGAATAAAATGATTTAATGGTGCTCCAGCTTTCGCAGTTAACTCTTTGGGTTTTGTGCTATTTTTTGGCCAGAGATAAGTGGATATTAATGATGAGTCAAGAGTTTCGCCACTTATTCCAACGGCAATGACGTTAAATTTTTTTGAAAGAAAACGAGCATAGTGTAATACGCCATCAACAGCATACTTCTGTATTCTCTTGAATTTTATGTCTTCTGACTCTTTAATGGTTTCTCCGTTCAAGATAGATTTTACAAAATTGCTATGGTGGTCTTTAAGACTCGCTTTGCATTCAACTATCAAAATAAAATCAGGGGATTTAGCCGAGCTAATTATAAACTCTGGCGACCCTCGTCCTGCTCCCCCAGATTTGCTTGCGTTCTTCATTAGTTGACGGACAGAGTCAATCTCACTATTTTGCTCTTCAATAGTTAGTTCTGATTCGATGTCATAATATTTAAGGTCTCTCAATATATTACGAGCTATGTTTTCTGTTTTCTTTTCGTTCTTGAACATTGTCACACCGCGATAAAATTATGGCGCATTGTAACCGCTGGTTGTTTTTTTTTCTATGGGGGGGCGAAATATATAGTTTCTAATTCTATTAATGATTTTTGAAAAGTTTTGTTTTGATGTTAATGGGTTTTTTTGCACGACAGCATTGCGTATGCTTTTTAATGAAGCTTTAGAGTTGGATGCAATTAATAGTTGGTTTGTGAATGAAGCTCTATATTTTAGGCGTGGCGAGTGGTTAGCTTTAAGTAAAAAGCTATTCATCTATTTTGATCTTAACTAGTTTTTGTAAATAAGGTAGATATCCAATAGATCTTTTTTAAATAGTGACCTAGTGCTACGAATAAAGATGGATGGAATGGACAGACAGGGGGTGTATTGTTGTTAGTGAAGATCACTGCGCCTGACGCTCGAGCTTCTTCAGAAACACCGTCATTTCCTTTTCGGCCTGCTTGTCGCCATGGGCGCGCGCGGCTTCCAGACCGTGTTCCCATGCCTGCCGTGCGGCAGCGTGATCGCCCAGCGCGAGTTGCGCCTTGCCCAACAATTTCCACGCCGCTGAATACTTCGGATCAAAACCGACACAGCGTTCGAAGTGCTCGGCGGCCTTGGCGTTTTCGCCCAGATTTAGATAACCCTTGCCGAGGCCGAAGCGCAGCAGGGAGTTATCCACACCCTTGGCGAGCATTTTTTCCAGGGATTCGAGCATCGGTGGATTCCTTTTCTGGTGTTCCAGGGAAAATCTGTGGCGCCGCCATCGCTGGCTTGCCAGCGATGGGGCCAGTGCAGGCACTGAAAAATCCGGATCAGAAGAAGCTCAACCCAACATGGAACAGCTTCTCCACATCGCGAATATGCTTTTTATCCACAAGGAACAGAATCACATGGTCGCCCGCTTCGATCACCGTGTCGTCATGGGCGATGATCACTTGTGCATTGCGGATCACCGCGCCAATCGTGGTGCCCGGCGGCAAACCGATCTTCTCGATCGGCTTGCCGATGACCTTGCTCGATTTCGCATCACCGTGGGCAATCGCCTCGATGGCCTCCGCTGCGCCGCGGCGCAGTGAGTGCACGCTGACGATATCGCCACGACGTACGTGGGCCAGCAGCGTGCCGATGGTCGCCAGTTGCGGGCTGATGGCGATGTCGATGTCGCCGCCCTGGATCAGGTCGACGTAGGCCGGGTTGTTGATGATCGTCATGACCTTCTTCGCCCCCAGCCGTTTCGCCAGCAGCGACGACATGATGTTGGCTTCGTCATCGTTGGTCAGGGCGAGGAAGATGTCGGCATCGGCGATGTTCTCTTCCAGCAGCAGATCGCGATCCGAAGCGCTGCCCTGCAACACCACGGTGCTGTCGAGGGTATCGGAGAGATAGCGGCAACGTGCCGGGTTCATCTCGATGATCTTCACCTGGTAGCGGCTTTCGATGGCCTCGGCCAGACGTTCGCCGATCTGCCCGCCGCCGGCAATGACGATGCGCTTGTAGGTCTCGTCGAGACGACGCATTTCGCTCATCACCGCGCGAATATTCTCACGGGCAGCGATGAAGAAGACTTCGTCATCAGCCTCGATCACCGTGTCGCCCTGCGGCAGGATCGGCCGGTCGCGGCGGAAAATCGCGGCGACGCGGGTCTCGACATTCGGCATGTGCTCGCGTAGCTGGCGCAGTTGCTGGCCTACCAGTGGCCCGCCGTAATAGGCGCGCACTGCCACCAGTTGCGCCGCACCGTCGGCGAAGTCGATCACCTGCAAGGCGCCGGGATGCTGGATAAGGCGCTTGATGTAGTTGGTAACAACCTGCTCGGGACTGATCAGCACGTCGACCGGAATCGCTTCGTTCTGGAACAGCTGCTCTTCGCGATTGAGGTAGGACGCTTCGCGCACGCGGGCGATCTTGGTCGGCGTGTGGAAAAGCGTGTGGGCAACCTGGCAGGCGACCATGTTGGTTTCGTCGCTGTTGGTCACCGCGACCAGCATGTCGGCGTCGTCGGCGCCGGCCTGACGCAGCACCGATGGCAGCGAGCCACGGCCCTGCACGGTGCGGATATCGAGGCGGTCGCCGAGGTCGCGCAGGCGCTCGCCGTCGGTGTCGACCACGGTGATGTCGTTGGCTTCGCTGGCCAGATGTTCCGCCAGCGAACCGCCGACCTGCCCTGCACCGAGGATGATGATTTTCATCCAGTCACTCCATTGAATCCGTTTAGCCGCGCGCGGCAGCGATCTTGATCAGCTTGGCGTAGTAGAAACCGTCATGCCCGCCCTGCTGGGCCAGCAATTGGCGACCGTGGAGCTGTTTGATCCCGGCAGTCGTGGCCAGATCCAGCTCCCGGGCTCCTGGCGTGCGCTCAAGGAACGCGGCAATCACCTCGGTGTTCTCGGTCGGCAGCGTCGAGCAGGTGGCGTAAAGCAGGATGCCGCCCACTTCGAGGGTTTTCCACATGGCGTCGAGCAGCTCGCCTTGCAGTTGTGCGAGGGCGACGATGTCGTCTGGCTGACGGGTCAGCTTGATGTCCGGATGGCGACGGATCACGCCAGTGGCCGAGCATGGCGCGTCAAGCAGGATGCGCTGGAACGGTTTGCCGTCCCACCACTTTTCAGTATCGCGACCGTCGGCGGCGATCAGTTCGGCGTTGAGGCCGAGGCGCTCGAGGTTTTCCTTCACGCGCACCAGACGCTTGGCTTCCAGATCTACTGCCACCACACCGGCCAGCGCCGTTTCGGCTTCGAGGATGTGGCAGGTCTTGCCACCCGGCGCGCAGCAGGCGTCGAGCACGCGTTGCCCTGGCGCCAGATCGAGCAGGTCGGCGGCCAACTGCGCGGCCTCGTCCTGCACGCTGATCCAGCCCTCGGCGAAACCCGGCAGGCTGCGCACATCGGCAGCCGCTTCGAGAATGATGCCGTCGCGGCTGTAGACACATGGCGTTGCGGCGATTCCGGCGTCGGTCAGCAGACCGAGGTAGGCGTCGCGGCTGTGATGGCGGCGGTTGACCCGCAGGATCATCGGTGGATGCGCGTTATTCGCTGCACAAATCGCTTCCCACTGTTCCGGCCAAAACGCTTTGAGGGATTTTTGCAGCCAGCGCGGGTGGGCGGTGCGCACTACCGGATCGCGCTCCAGCTCGGCGAAAATCGTTTCGCTTTCGCGCTGGGCGTTGCGCAGCACGGCATTGAGCAGACCCTTGGCCCAAGGCTTTTTAAGCTTGTCGGCGCAACCCACGGTTTCGCCGATGGCGGCGTGGGCTGGCACACGGGTGTAGAGCAACTGGTAGAGGCCGACCAGCAGCAGCGCTTCGACGTCAGCATCTGCGGCTTTGAACGGCTTTTGCAGCAGCTTTTCCGCAAGTGCCGACAGGCGTGGCTGCCAGCGGGCGGTGCCGAAGGCAAGATCCTGAGTGAAGCCGCGATCGCGGTCCTCGACCTTGTCCAGTTGCGTCGGCAGGGAGCTGTTCAGCGAGGCTTTGCCGCTGAGCACGGCGGCGAGTGCCTTGGCGGCGGCCAGACGCGGATTCATTGCGCGTCCACCACTGCGCCGAGGACGGTGCCAACAGCGAATTTCTCGCGACGGCTGTTGAACAAGTCGCTGAAGTTCAGCGCCTTGCCGCCGGGCAATTGCAGGCGAGTCAGGCAAAGTGCTTGTTCGCCGCAGGCGACGATCAGGCCGTCCTTGCTGGCGCTGAGGATGGTGCCCGGCGCGCCTTTACCGTCGGCGATTGTCGCCGCCAGCACTTTCAGCGCCTCACCGTTGAGGGTGCTGTGGGTAATCGGCCATGGATTGAAGGCGCGGACCAGGCGTTCCAGCTCAACCGCCGGACGGCTCCAGTCGATGCGTGCTTCGTCTTTATTCAATTTGTGCGCGTAGGTCGCGAGTTCGTCATTCTGCACTTCGCCTTCCAGCGTCCCGGCTGCGAGGCCCGCAATCGCTTGCACCACGGCTGGCGGACCCATCTCGGCGAGACGGTCATGCAGGCTTCCGCCGGTATCTTCGGCACTGATTGGCGTAACGACTTTGAGCAGCATCGGCCCGGTGTCGAGACCGGCTTCCATGCGCATCACGGTCACGCCGCTTTCGGCGTCGCCCGCTTCCACGGCGCGCTGGATCGGCGCCGCACCGCGCCAGCGCGGCAGCAATGAGGCGTGACTGTTGATGCAGCCCAGACGCGGAATATCCAGCACCACTTGCGGCAGGATCAAGCCGTAGGCGACCACCACCATCAAATCCGGCTTCAGCGCAGCGAGCTCGGCTTGAGCGTCAGCGTTGCGCAGCGTCGGTGGCTGCAACACCTGGATATTATTTTCCAGCGCCAGTTGTTTAACCGGGCTCGGCATCAGTTTTTGCCCGCGCCCGGCCGGACGATCCGGTTGGGTATAGACCGCAACGATCTCGTAAGGGCTGTTCAGCAGGGCCTTGAGGTGTTCGGCGGCGAATTCCGGGGTGCCGGCAAAAACGATGCGCAGTGGCTCAGTCATGAAGGGGTCTCATAAAAAGAAAAAGGCTTGCCGCAGCAAGCCTTTGAAGGAGGGCATCAAGCGTTCTGGCGATGCAGCTTTTCCAGTTTCTTCTTGATCCGGTCGCGTTTGAGCGTGGACAGGTAATCGACGAACAGTTTGCCGTTGAGGTGGTCGCATTCATGCTGGATGCACACCGCGAGCAGGCCTTCGGCAATCAGTTCATAGGGCTTGCCGTCGCGGTCCAGCGCCTTGATCCTGACCTTCTGCGGGCGGTCGACGTTTTCGTAGAAACCCGGCACCGAGAGGCAGCCTTCCTGGTACTGATCCATCTCGTCGGTCAGCGATTCGAACTCGGGGTTGATGAACACACGGGGTTCGGTGCGGTCTTCGGAAAGGTCCATCACGACGATACGTTTGTGCACGTTGACCTGGGTCGCGGCGAGGCCGATGCCCGGCGCTTCATACATTGTTTCAAACATGTCATCGACCAACTGACGCACTTCGTCGTCCACTACAGCCACAGGCTTGGCGATAGTACGCAGACGCGGGTCCGGGAATTCGAGGATGTTTAAAATGGCCATAGGCTGATTGCTGCACGTATTGAGTAAAGTCGGGTCGATGGCCTGGCAGGTCCGAAGATGCAGGCTACCGTTGTGAAGCGTCGCTGCTGCAATTGCAGGAGCGAGCCACGGGGGCTCTGACGATTCACGCGAGTGCACATGATAAAGGGATTCACTGCATGAGGAAAACACTACTCGCCCTGCTGCTGTTGGCCTCGGCCGGCGCTGCGCAAGGGCAAGTGCAACTCAGGGATGGTTTTCCACAGCAATACACGGTGGTTTCGGGGGACACGCTCTGGGACATTTCCGGCAAATACCTGCGCGAGCCATGGCAGTGGCCACAACTGTGGCGGGCCAACCCGCAGATCGAAAACCCCAATCTGATCTATCCCGGCGACACGCTGACGCTCAGTTACGTCGATGGCCAGCCGCGCCTGACCGTCAATCGCGGCGAGTCACGCGGCACCATCAAGCTGTCGCCGCGTATTCGCACCAGCCCGGTGGCCGAGGCGATTCCGAGCATTCCGCTGAAATCGATCAACAGCTTTCTGCTGAGCAATCGCATCGTCGACAAGGTCGAGGATTTCGACAAGGCGCCGTACATCGTCGCCGGCGATGCCGAACGCGTGCTCAGCGGCACCGGCGACCGGATCTTCGCGCGTGGCCATTTCGACCCGAATCAGCCGGTCTACGGCATCTTCCGCCAGGGCAAGGTCTACACCGATCCGCAGACCAAGGAGTTCCTGGGGATCAACGCCGATGACATCGGTGGCGGTGAGATCGTTGCCACTGAAGGCGATGTCGCCACCCTCGCCCTGCAACGCACCACTCAGGAAGTGCGCCTCGGTGACCGCTTGTTCAGCGGCGAGGAGCGCTCGATCAATTCGACCTTCATGCCCAGCGCACCGACCAGCAATATCAACGGCGTGATCATCGACGTGCCACGCGGCGTCACCCAGATCGGCGTGATGGACGTAGTCACCCTGAACAAGGGCAAACGCGACGGGCTCGCCGAGGGCAATGTGCTGGTGGTCATGAAAACCGGCGAAACCGTCCGCGACCGGGTCACCGGCCAACCGCTGAAAATCCCCGACGAACGGGCAGGATTGCTGATGGTGTTCCGCACCTACGACAAACTCAGTTACGGCCTCGTGCTCAATGCATCGCGCTCGCTGGCGGTGCTCGACAAGGTGCGAAATCCGTAAGCATGCTTCACAAGTTACCAACAGAGTTATCCACAGCTTGTTCCGAATAGTTCGGGGCTTATAACGATCAAGGATGATCCATGACGCTGTCTGTCTGTACGCCGGTTTCCCCTGCGGAACTGGAAGCGCGCCTGCGCCTGCATCGCTTGCCGGAAATCGGTCCGAAGCGATTTGCCAAATTGCTCGAAGCCTTCGGCTCGGCGTCAAAAGCCATCAGCGCGCCGGCGAGCGCCTGGCGCTCACTGGGTTTACCGGCGGTGTCAGCCGAAGCGCGGCGCAGCCCCGAGGTGCGCGACGGCGCCAGCCATGCAATGCGCTGGCTAGAGCGGCCGGGACAACATTTGCTGATGTGGGATCAGGCGGATTATCCGGCGCTGCTGGCGCAGATTGCCGATCCGCCACCGCTGCTGTTCGTGGCCGGAGATCCGCTGATTCTGGAAAAGCCGCAACTGGCAATGGTCGGCAGCCGCAGTGCTTCGCGTCCGGGAATGGACACCGCCGCAGCGTTTTCCCGCAGCCTGGCAGGGGCCGGTTTTGTCATCACCAGCGGCCTGGCCTTGGGGATTGATGCGGCGGCGCACCAGGCGGCGCTGGATGTCGGCGGGCTCACGGTCGGAGTGTTGGGCACCGGTCTGGAAAAGTTTTATCCACAGCGCAATCGGCGGCTGGCTGACGCGATGATCGCCTCCGGCAGCGCGGTGCTTTCAGAGTTTCCGCTGGACGCCGGGCCGAGCGCGAGCAACTTTCCGCGACGCAACCGGATCATCAGTGGTTTGTCCCTTGGTGTGCTGGTGGTTGAGGCGAGTGTTGCCAGTGGCTCGTTGATCACCGCACGGCTGGCGGCCGAACAGGGGCGAGAGGTTTACGCCATTCCCGGGTCGATCCATCACCCCGGCGCGCGAGGTTGCCACCAGTTGATCCGCGACGGCGCGGTGCTGGTGGAAACCATCGAACATATCCTCGAAGCCCTGCGTGGCTGGCAGCATCTGCCACACTGCGCAGAAACTTCGAAACCCGATCATCCGTTGCTTGCTCTGCTTCACGCGGCGCCGCACACCAGTGAGGCATTGGCCGACAGCAGTGGCTGGTCTTTGCCCAAAGTCCTGGCGGCCCTTACCGAACTGGAAATGGATGGCCGCGCCGCGAGTGAAAACGGCCGCTGGTTTGCGCGGGTGAGCTAGGTTTTACAAGGAAGATCGGTAAACTGCGCGAAACCTGTTTGTGGAGAGTTTTTTCATGGTCAACAGTTGGCGTGTGCAACAAGCCGCACGAGAGATTCGCGCCGGGGCGGTGATTGCCTATCCAACCGAAGCCGTCTGGGGGCTGGGTTGCGACCCGTGGAACGAAGACGCGGTGGATCGGCTGCTGGCGATCAAGAATCGCTCGGTCGACAAGGGACTGATTCTGGTCGCCGACAACATTCGCCAGTTCGACTTCCTGTTCGAAGACTTCCCGCAAGAGTGGATCGACCGCATGGCCAGCACCTGGCCGGGGCCGAATACCTGGCTGGTGCCCCATCAGAACCTGCTGCCGGAGTGGGTCACCGGAGTGCACGATACCGTGGCGCTGCGAGTCAGTGATCACCCGCAGGTGCGAGATTTGTGCTCGATGGTCGGGCCGTTGATCTCCACGTCGGCCAACCCGCAGGGGCGGCCGGCGGCGCGTACGCGCTTGCGGGTCGAGCAGTATTTCCGTGGACAGATCGATTTGATCCTGGGTGGCCAGTTGGGCGGTCGCAAGAATCCCAGTGTCATCCGTGATCTGGCCACCGGTAATGTCATTCGTCCCGACTGACATCACTTAGAACTTCATATATTGAGTGCTCTTCGGCTTTTATAGCGAGGAGTACTACGCATGTCTGCGATTTATCCTTCAAGTAATTAACCGAGTTAAACAACTTCGTTGTTTTGTTCTTCTCTATGCGCGTAAGAATAATCGGTAAGTATTCATTTTCAGTAACTTTTCCCACGTCATTATCAGAAGTCGCGCAGTGGCGATATTTCTAAAAGCATCCATTATTCCAATGCGCCAAGGAAACTTCGATAAGTCAACGTCTGCGGAGAAGGAATGGATACTACGGATTTGCAACTCATGGATTATCTGCAGTCACTTCAGGCAACCTTGAGCAGTCGCCATGAAGATTGTCGCGTCGTTACTTTTGATGCGGGTTCAGACACGCAAGAGTTTGAACGATTCATTGGTCGGCAGTTTCGCCTGCGATTGCAACATTACATGCTGACCTCCCGGGCCCGGATGCTTGAAAAGCGGCTCGGGATCACGTCGCGCAGTACGCACTTCCTGCTTTATCAGCATGACCACCTTGTGGCGGTATTAAGGGTAACGCCTGCGCCGTTCGAGTGGGCGTCACTGGCGCATCGGCATGTTTCTCCCACCGTGGCGTTGTCGCGCCATGTCGAGTTCAGCCGCTTGATTACTCACTCGCGAACCCATCTGCCCGTGCCGATCAACTGCCTGCTGGCAGCCGCCACAGCGTGGGCAATCAACCATGGATATCAAGGCGTCACTGCCTTGTGCCGAACGCCGCAACGGCGACTGTTCCAGCGATTCGGCCTGACACCGATCACCTCCGACGCCCTGCGAATCGAGCAACGCGCTCGCGGTGGCTACTGGCTGCTGTCCGCGCAATGGCAGCAGATCCTTGCGGCTGTACAACAACCCGACCACGCCACCGTAGACCAACCGGAGCACCACGATGAATGCGCCACTAAGCTTTGAACAACAGTTGATCCAGCTTGATAACCGAATCGAAAAAGCATGGGCCGAGATACTCAATGGTTCTCGCTTGGTGAAAGCCATACGTGAGGGTCGTGTGTCCAAAGCCTTATATGCGATTTACATGATCGAAACCTTTCACTACACCGCGCACAATGCGCGAAACCAGGGACTGGTCGGTGTGCGTCATGCCGATAACCCGGTCTATGCAAAGTTCTGTTTTGAGCACGCAGCGCAAGAAGTAGGTCATGAAAAAATGGCCCTGCATGATGTCATGAGTCTTGGACTCAAGAATGAGAGTTTCGATATACCCCCGGCACTTCCGGCAACCGAAGTATTGATTGCCTATTTGTACTGGATATCGTTCACCGGTAATCCACTACAACGCCTCGGATACAGTTATTGGGCGGAAAATGCCTATCAATTCATCACGCCGCTAATCAATAAACTGAGCGAAACGCTGTCATTGAAAGCGGCGCAATTGACGTTCTTCGTTGCTCACTCCGATATTGATGTCGAACACTTCAACGAAATAAAAGTCATCCTGCAACGTACGTGCAAGCGCCAGTGCGACTGGGACGCCATTGCCAATGTGATGGAAACCAGCTTGCGCCTGACCGGCAATATGCTTGAAGCCGTTTATGAGCAATATGAGGCCTGGCAAAACGACCTCGCGCCGCGTTATGACTTTCTCCATGCACTGGCCGACTCATGAGGCTCCTGCGGCGATTTCCCCGATGGGTGCCGGGAGGCAGGCATGGCTGACTACTTCCAGCAACTGAACTACGCACTGGGGGATGAAGACTCCGCGCTGGAATACGCGATCCTGCCCGCACGTGCCAGGCACGTGATGGGCATCGCCGGGAGTGGCGGACGGCTGTTGCCGCTGTTGGCCCGCAGTCCGGCGCGCATGACCTGTACCGATATCAGCGCGCCGCAGCTGGCGTTCACGCGGTTACGATTTGCCCTGCTGGAACAGACCGATCACGAAACGTTCATGGATTTCATGGGCTACCGGGCGGGGACGCTGGTGTCACGACGCCAATCCATCCTGCAGCAACTCAACGTACCGCGAGCCGATCGGCGCTGGCTGGCGGAGTTGTTCCAGGCCCGACAATGGCAAGCGCCGATCTACATGGGGGCGTTCGAGCAAACCCTACAGCGGTTGGCGAAGATCAACCGGCTATTTACTGGCAAGGCGGGTCGGGAGATTTTTCAGTGCCGGGACCTCGACGAGCAAACGAACTATTACCGAACCCGTTTCCCCCTGAAGCGCTGGCGGGCGGTGATTGCGTTGTTGGGCAACGCAGCGGTGCTCAACTCGCTCCTGTACAAGGGCTCGTTTCCCCGCAACAACCTGGGTATCAGTTCTCGTGAGGTGTACCTGGGGATTTTCCATGCCCTGTTCACCACGCAAGTCGTGCGTGAGAGCTTTTTCCTGCAAATGCTGTTTTTCGGTGAACTGCGCGACCCGCAAGGTTTCCCGCTGGAGTGCGAGCCGGAAATTTTCCACAAGGCCCGTGAAGCTCTTCAACAGTGCGAGTTGCGGGTGGTGCAGGCCGACATCCTCGATTGCGCCGCCAACCACACGGATATCGATTTCGTCTCGCTCTCGGACGTGCCTTCCTTCATGCCCAAGGCCACCGGTGCCAGCGTCTTGCAGCGCTTGCGCCCGTCATTGGCCGAGGAAGCGCTGACGGTCATCCGTGCCCATTTGCATGTTGTCCGGCCCGATTGTGCAGGTTTCTGCGATACCACCGCCGAATACCAGGCAGCAATCGCACGAGAGAAAACCCAGCTCTGGCGTGTGCAAGTCTATCGCCGGACGACATCTTTGCAGGCATCCCGATGAATACTCAGCAACCGACCGTCAATTGGGTAAAAAACCGTGTCAGACAGGCGCGCGCCGATCAGCAGCAGTTGTTCGATTCCGGGCTCAACGGCTTGGAGCTGGTCAGGCGCGAGGGCAAGGACATTGAGTTGAGCAGCGGAGAACGGCTGACCGAGTTCCTCTCATGCTCTTACCTGGGACTGGAGTGTGATCCACGCCTGATTCACAGTGCGGTGAGCGCCGTGAAATCCTTTGGTGTGCAGTTTGCCGCCGCACGCACCCGAGCCCTGCTGCCGCCCATGCTTGAGCTGGATGAGCAGTTGAACCAGATATTTCAGGGGCACACGGTCACCTTCAACTCGGTGGGCAGTGCGCATCTGGGCTGTCTGCCTTTGCTGGGTTCTGGCGAGTTGCCGTCCTACCCGTTACGGCGTGGTCCTTGCTGGATCGTCGACCGGGCGGCGCATGCCTCGATGCAAGTGCTGCAAGGGATTCTGTGGCAGTTCGGGCCCGTCCAGCGTTGCGATTGCAGTGATGTGGAGCAAGTCGAGCAGGCCTGCTCCACTGCGGTAGCCGCTGGCAATACCCCGATCATCCTGACCGACAGCATTGGCTCGATGCGGGGTGTGTATCCGATCAATCGACTGCTGCAACTGGCTGAGCGCTTTGAGGGATATCTGTATGCGGATGATGCTCACGGCACCTCGATCCACGGCACGTCAGGGGGTGGTTATGCACTCGCCGCGGCCGATGCGCGACTGCGTCATCGCTTGATCCTTCTGTCCTCGCTGTCCAAGGCGTTTGGTGCGACGGGCGGGGCGATTACCGTGCTGACCGCCGCCGATGCCGAGATGATCAGACGCCATGCGTCGACCTATACCTTCGGCGGGCCACTGTCGATGGGCGGCGTTGGCGCGGCGGTCGCCTCCGGGGACATTCACCTGTCGCCTGAGCTGGGGCTGTTACAGGCGGCCCTGTGGCGAAATGTGGCCGTGATCGACGCTTTGCTAGGCCCGGTGCTGGGTAACCATGAAGTCGCCTCGCCTATTCGTTTTGTCCGTGTCGGCGCCGAGCGCGATGCGATCAATCTGGCGCTGCACCTGCGGCGGCAGGGCATTGCGGTCACCACCGCACTGTTTCCGGTGGTAGCCAAAGGTGAGGCGATTCTGCGTCTGGCCATCAGTGCGATCCACAGTCAGACCCAGTTGGAATGTCTGGCCAATGCCATCACGGACGGATTCGATGAGTTGGGCATTCGTCAGGGAGGGCGCGGCGATGAACATTGATCCGACAGTCCCGCCCGATCAGGCCTTTGCGCGCAAACTTGCCGATGCGCGGTCACTGCCGTGGTTCTGTAAATTGTGTCCGCAGATCCTGCAGGTGCAGACCCGGGAAGACCTGCATCGCCTGCCGATCCAAGCCGTGGAAGATGAACACGGTGGTGTGTTGTTTTCCGCGCTGGGCGAGGCTTCGCACCGTGCGCCGGGTGGCGGGCTGACCCTGACGTCGGGAGGCAGCACCGGCAACCGTAAACACATCACCCATTCCTGGGCATTCAACGCGAGCATCGTGCCTTTGGGTGCGAGGATGTTCGGTGTGGCGGATGAACGCCCCGGAGTGGTCATCAACTGCCTGACCGCCGGCGAGATGCAGGGCGCTTTTCAGTACGCCGCAGCCATCGTCGAGCACATCGGTGCGCGCCTGTTGCCCGCTGGAGCATTGATGGGCGTTCAGCGGATTGCCGAGCTGATTCAGTCGCAAGCGGCCGATGCGTTGATGTGCACCCCTTCCTTTGCGGCGGCTCTTTTCAACCGCGACGATATTGATACAGAGCAATTGGCCAGTCTGCGATGGCTCTACTACATCGGGGAGCCATGCAGTCAGCGGCTGCGCGATCAATTGGCGCGGGACTGGCCCACCATAAAGGTACGGTCGCTGGGCTACAGCTCGACGGAGACCGGCCCCATCGGCTTTCAGTGCGCTCATCTTGAGCACGGGTTCTATCATCTGCACGCCGACGCCATGCTGCTCGAAGTGGTTGATCCACTGACCCTGCAAGCAGTGGCCGAAGGTGAGCGCGGCGAGTTTTTGCTGACATCCCTGCTGCCAGATCACGTGCCGCTGTTGCGGTATCGGATTGGTGATCGTGGGCGGGTGCTGCGTAATGTGGCGAAGTGTGCCTGTGGCAGCACACTGCCCGTGCTGCAACTCGAGGGGAGGGTCGAAACCACGATCAAACTGGGCGGCGCGATCGTCACGCAGCGGCAGGTCATGAGCGTACTCGCCCGGGCTCTGCCTGACCTGGACACTAGCGACGTTCAGGTACAGATCAATCGGCAGGCCAATGGTGCCCGCATGCGACTGGTGATCGCTCAGGACAAACTGCCTGCCCGTGCAGAAGTCGCCCTCGAACAGGCGTTGCAAAGCGAAGCGCAAGCCAGCGCTCTGCTCAGATTGCCTGGCGTGTTGGGATTGCGGGTACAGCGTCTTGACCGCAGTGGTTTCGAAACAACCTCTGCCGGCAAGACGCCGTTTTTTGTCGAGCTGGGCATTACCCCGGACTCAACGGGGTAGCGTGGTGTCACGGCAGCAGGACGGTCGAGCCGGTGGTGCGCCGAGCCGACAACTCGGTCTGCGCCTTCGCTGCGTCAGCCAGTGGATAACGCTGGCTGATATCAACCTTGAGTTTGCCGCTGATGATCATTTCGAACAGCTCATCGGCCATGCGCTGCAGGTTTTCGGCGTTGTTGGCGTAGGTCGCCAGGGTCGGACGGGTCACGTAGAGCGAGCCCTTCGCCGAAAGGATGCCCAGATTCACGCCGTCCACTGCGCCAGAGGCATTACCGAAACTCACGACCAGACCGCGCGGCGACACGCTGTCCAGCGACGTCAGCCAGGTGTCTTTGCCGACGCCGTCGTAGACCACCGGGACTTTCTTGCCGTCGGTCAACTCCAGTACGCGTTCGGCAACATTTTCGTGGCTGTAGTCGATGGTTGCCCAGGCCCCGTTGGCCTTGGCCAAGTCGGCTTTTTCTTTCGAACTCACGGTGCCGATCAGCTTCACGCCCAACGCCTTGGCCCATTGGCAGGCCAACGAGCCGACGCCCCCGGCAGCGGCGTGGAACAGGATGGTTTCGCCACCCTTGAGTTCGTAGGTCTGGCGCAGCAGGTATTGTACGGTCAGGCCCTTGAGCATCACCCCGGCGGCGGTTTCAAAACTGATCTCGTCCGGCAGCTTCACCAGATTGGCTTCAGGCAAGACGTGCAATTCGCTGTAGGCGCCCAACGGGCCACTGCCGTACGCCACACGATCACCGACCTTGAAACGGGTGACGTCGCTGCCGACCGCATCAACGATGCCGGCGCCTTCAGCGCCCAGGCCAGACGGCAGGGCTGGCGGTGCATAGAGGCCGCTGCGGAAATAGGTGTCGATGAAGTTCAGGCCGATGGCCTTGTTGGCCACACGTACTTGATTGGGGCCGGGTACCGCGGGTTGGTAGTCAACATATTCGAGCACTTCGGGACCGCCGTGGGCGCGGAACTGGATACGCTTTGCCATCTGCCTGCTCTCCTTGGGTCTTTTGCGAGGTCCCTATCCAACTCTCATGCTTGATCTTCGTCAACTGCGGCGCGCTTGCCTGCGGTGGTATGCTACGCGCCCATTTGCGCCGACCCCCGCCTGCGGGGCGCCGCGTAGTTATGCCCCGTTCAAGGTGAAGCCATGACGACCCGCACCGACGCCGTAAAGGCCTATCTGCTCGACCTGCAAGACCGCATCTGCGCCGCACTCGAAAACGAGGACGGCGGCACGCGTTTCGTCGAAGACACCTGGACCCGGCCTGCCGGCGGTGGTGGTCGCACCCGCGTGATCGAGAACGGCACGCTGATCGAAAAGGGCGGCGTCAACTTTTCCCACGTCTTTGGCAGCGGTCTGCCACCCTCGGCCAGCGCCCATCGTCCGGAACTGGCCGGCCGTGGCTTCGAAGCCCTGGGTGTGTCGCTGGTGATTCACCCGCACAACCCACACGTGCCAACGTCCCACGCCAACGTGCGCTTTTTCATCGCCGAGAAGGAGGGCGAAGAGCCGGTCTGGTGGTTTGGCGGCGGCTTCGACCTGACCCCGTATTACGGCAATGAAGAAGACTGCATTCACTGGCACCGCGTCGCCGAGCAAGCCTGCGCGCCGTTCGGCCCGGACGTGTATCCGCGCTACAAGGCGTGGTGCGATACCTACTTCCACATCAAGCATCGCCACGAACCGCGCGGCATCGGCGGCCTGTTTTTCGATGACCTGAACGAGTGGGATTTCGACACCAGTTTCGCTTTCATGCGTGCCATCGGTGATGCCTACATCGACGCTTATCTGCCGATTGTGCAGCGCCGCAAGAACGATGCGTTCACCGCCCAGCAGCGCGAGTTCCAGGAATTCCGCCGTGGCCGTTACGTCGAGTTCAACCTGGTTTACGACCGTGGCACGCTGTTCGGTCTGCAATCGGGCGGGCGCACCGAGTCGATCCTCATGTCGCTGCCGCCGCAAGTGCGTTGGGGCTACGACTGGAAGGCCGAGCCTGGTAGCGAAGAGGCGCGCCTGACTGAATATTTCCTGCAAGACCGCGACTGGCTGGCCCAGGCCTGAGGACATCTGATGGATCGTTACGTCGTTTTCGGTAACCCGATCGGTCACAGCAAGTCGCCGATGATTCACAAACTGTTCGCTGAACAAACCGGGCAGAGCCTCGACTACAGCACCTTGCTGGCGCCGCTCGACGACTTCGCCGGTTGCGCCACGGCGTTTTTCCAGGAAGGTCGCGGCGCCAACGTCACCGTGCCGTTCAAGGAAGACGCTTACCGCCTGGCCAACAGCCTGACGGCCCGGGCGCAACGCGCCGGCGCGGTGAACACCTTGAGCAAACTGGCTGACGGCTCGCTGCTCGGCGACAACACCGATGGCGCCGGACTGGTGCGTGATCTGACGGTGAATGCCGGGTTCAGTCTGACCGGTAAACGCATCTTGCTGCTCGGTGCTGGTGGCGCGGTGCGTGGGGCGCTGGAGCCGTTGCTCGCGGAGAAACCGGCGTCGGTGATCATCGCCAATCGCACGGTGGATAAAGCCGAGCTGCTGGCGGAACTGTTCTGCGATCTGGGCCCGGTGTCGGCCAGCGGCTTCGACTGGTTGCAGGAGCCGGTGGACGTGATCATCAACGCCACCTCCGCCAGCCTCACCGGTGAGGTGCCGCCGATTTCACCGAGCCTGATCGAGCCGGGCAAGACTCTGTGCTACGACATGATGTACGGCAAGGAACCGACTGCGTTCTGCCGCTGGGCCAGCGAGCATGGCGCGGCGGTGTCGATGGATGGTTTGGGGATGTTGGCTGAGCAGGCTGCCGAGGCGTTTTATCTGTGGCGCGGTGTGCGTCCGGACACTGCGCCGGTACTCGCCGAGTTACGCCGCCAGTTGGCCCTTTAAGAGCATCGCTGGCAAGCCAGCTCCCACAAGGATCACCTGAATCCCTGTGGGAGCTGGCTTGCCAGCGATTGAGGTCGACACGGATATCAGATCAATCCTCAAACCTGATCGGACATTTCTCTGGCCCTTCAAGCTTCCTCAACTCCTCCACCACCTGCGGCCGCGCCCGGCGCAAGGTAAGGCTGCGATCCTGGCTCAGCAAGCGCCGCGCTTCCTGGTGCAGCATCTCAACGCCTGAATAGTCGATGAAGTTGATCTGCTGCGCCTCGATCACCACCCGCGCGCCGTGCAGGCGTTGCAGGCGCACTTGCAGGTAATGGCTGGCGCCGAAAAAGATCGAGCCGCCGACGCGCAACACATCGTCCTCGCCATCGCGCCAATGCTGCACCCGTGGCTGCGAAGTGCGCTTGAGGTAAAAGAACAACGACGCCAGCACCCCGGCATAAATCGCCGTCTGCAATTCCAGCAGCAATGTGGCCAGACACGTCAGGGCCATCACCACGAACTCGGCGCGGCTGACACGCAACAGTGCACGGATGCCGCGATGATCCACCAGCCCCCAGGCGATCAACAGAATGCTGCCGGCCATGGCCGGGATCGGGATGTGCGCGATCAACCCGGCGCCGAAAATTGCGAACAGCGCGACCCAGATCGCCGAAAACATCCCGGCCAGCGGCGAGCACGCACCCGCCTCGTAACTCAACCCCGAGCGGGTAAATGATCCGGCGGACAACGATCCGGAAAAAAACGCCCCGACGATATTCGAGAAACCTTGCGCGCGAACTTCCTGATTGGCATCGAGCAACTGCTGCGATCGCACAGCAATCGAACGGGCAATCGACAGACTGGTGACCAGTCCGAGCATGCCCACCGCGATCGCACTCGGCAGCAGGCGCAGAATCATGTCGAGATCCAGCGGCAATCCACTGAACGGCGGCAACCGCCCCACAAAAGCACTGACCAGATGCACATGGCCGAACATCGCCGGCCATAGCCACACCACCAGACTGGCCAGCACTAACGTGATCAGCAGGGTCGGCCAGCGTGGCAGCAATTGTTTCAGCACCACACCGACGAACACAGTTGCCACGCCCAGCAGCAATGAAGGTTTATCCACAGCCCGCCAATGCCCCAGCAGATCCATCAGGCTGGCGAGCGCCGTGGCTTTCGATGGCAACTCAAGCCCCAGCAGATTCGGCAACTGCCCGATGGCAATCACCACTGCCGCGCCAAGGGTGAAACCGAGCACCACTGAATGCGAGACGAAATTCACCAGTGCGCCGAAGCGCAGCAAGCCGAGCAACCACTGGAAAATCCCGGCGAGAAAGGTCAGCAGCAGAATCAGGGTGATGTAGTCCTGGGAGGCCGGCACGGCCAACGGACTGACGCTGGCATACAGCACAATCGAAATCGCCGCCGTCGGGCCGCAGATCAGGTGCCACGAGGAGCCCCACAGACAGGCGATCAGCACCGGAATGATGGCGGCGTAGAGGCCGTATTCGGGTGGGAGACCGGCGATCAAGGCGTAGGCAATCGACTGCGGTAACGCGAGAATCGCACCGCTGAGGCCGACGATCAGATCCCGTCCGACGCTGGCGCGGGTTTGCCGGGGCAGCCAGGTCAGGAAGGGAAGCAGTGAGCGGCGACTGGGGAAGGCCATGGGTCCTCGCGGTTGAAATTTTAAACAGGGTATCAGCCCTTACGCCGATCATTCCCACGCTCTGCGTGGGAATGCAGCCCGGGACGCTCCGCGTCCCATTCAAAGCCGAACGCGGAGCGTCCGTTGAGGCATTCCCACGCGGAGCGTGGGAACGATCTGTGCGCGCTAAATTAAAGCTTCGCTTTCACAGCAGGCAACGCATCCTTGCCATCAGCCGTCTTCACTCCATCCAGCCATTTGTCCAGCACCGCCGGATTCGCCTTGATCCACGCCTTCGCCGCATCTGCATTGCTGACCTTCTTGTTCACCACCTCGGCCATGATGCTGTTCTCCATCTCCTGAGTGAACGAAAGATTGGTCAGCAATTTACCCACGTTCGGGCAGGCCTCGGCGTAACCCTTGCGCGTGAGAGTAAACACGCTACCGGTGTCACCGAAGTATTTCTCGCCGCCCTTCAGGTAATGCATTTTCAGCTGCACGTTCATCGGGTGCGGCGTCCAGCCGAGGAAGGTCACGAATTTCTGTTTCTTCACCGCCCGCGACACCTCGGCGAGCATCGCCTGTTCGCTGGACTCGATCAGCTTCCATTGACCCAGGTCGAAGTCGTTCTTCTTGATGATTTCCTGCAACGAGATGTTTGCCGGCGCGCCCGAACCGATGCCGTAGATCTTGCGTTCGAACTTGTCGGCGTATTTGTTCAGGTCGGCAAAGTCATGCACACCCGCGTCCCATACGTAGTCCGGCACCGCCAGGGTGAACTCGGTGCCGTCGAGGTTTTTCGCGAGTTGCGTGACATCCCCGGTCGCGACGAACTTGTCGTAGAAGCCCTGCTGCGCCGGCATCCAGTTGCCGAGGAACACATCGACCTGGCCATCCTTCAAACCGCCGAAGGTGATCGGCACCGCGAGGGTGTCGACCTTGGCCTTGTAACCCATGCCTTCCAGCAGAAACCCGGTGATGGCGTTGGTCGCGGCGATGTCGCTCCAGCCGGGGTCGGCCATTTTCACCGTCTCGCAGCTTTGCTCGGCGAATACCGATCCGCTGGCCAACGCCAATAAGCTGATCGTCATTGCTGTGGATAACTTGCGCATGGACTTCCCCTTAACATTATTGGTTTTGGCAGGGTTGTGGATAACGGGCCTTTCGTTCCAGATCGTCGAGGTCGATGTGGTTGCGCATGTACTGCTGACTGGCGTCGACCAGCGGCTGGTGATCCCAGCTCTTCAGCTTGCCGATGGTCAACGCATCGGCGACAAATCGGCGTCGGCGCTGGCTGGCGAGCACATCGCGGTGAATGGCCGGGATGTCCCACTTGGCTCGTGCTTCGGCGAGAAAATCGTCGAACAGCGAACGATGCTGCGGCGAATGGCTGAGTTCTTCCAGTTCACGCGGATCGTTGTGCACATCGAAGAGCAGGCAAGGGTCGCTTTCACTGTAGATAAATTTGTAGGCGCCGCGACGGATCATCATCAGCGGGCTGATCGTGCCTTCGGCCATGTATTCGCCGAAAACTTCGTCGTGGCCGCCCTGCCCTTGCAGATGCGGCATCAGCGAACGGCCATCCAGCGGCAAGCCCGGTTCCAGCGTGCCGCCGGCCAGTTCGACGAACGTGGGTAATAGATCGGCGGTGGATACGGCGGCGCTGATGCGGCCCGCTCCGAACTGCCCCGGCGCACTTATCAACAGGGGCACGCGGGCCGCCATTTCAAACCAGTGCATTTTGTACCAGAGACCTTTTTCGCCAAGCATGTCGCCGTGATCGCCGGAGAAAACGATGACGGTGTCGTCAATCAGCCCGGTTTCTTCGAGAGTTTGCAGAAGTTTGCCGACGTTGGCGTCGATGTAGCTGCACGCACCGAAGTACGCACGGCGCGCGTCGCGGATCTTATCCACAGGCAGCGGCTTGTCCCATAGGTCGTAGACTTTGAGCAAACGCTGGGAATGCGGATCGAGTTCGTGTTGATCCGGCGTCGTAGGCAAGGGGATATCGGCGTCGTCGTACAAATCCCAGAAAGCCTTGGGAATCGTGTACGGGTCGTGTGGGTGCGTCATCGACACCGTCAGGCAGAACGGTTGATCGCCGTCCTCGCGGATGTGATCGAACAGGTATTGCTGAGCCTTGAACACCACCTCCTCATCGAAGTCGAGCTGGTTGGTGCGTACGCACGGCCCGGCTTGCAGTACCGAAGACATGTTGTGATACCAGCTCGGCCGCACATCGGGCTCATCCCAGTTCACTGCCCAGCCGTAATCGGCCGGGTAGATGTCGCTGGTCAGGCGTTCCTCATAGCCGTGCAATTGATCCGGGCCGCAGAAATGCATCTTGCCCGACAGCGCGGTGCGGTAGCCGAGGCGGCGCAAGTAATGGGCATAGGTGGGAATGTCGGCGGGGAAATCGGCGGCATTGTCGTAGGCGCCGATCTTGCTCGGCAGCTGGCCGCTGACCAGGGTGAAGCGCGACGGTGCGCACAACGGGCTGTTGCAGTAAGCGGCGTCAAACACCACGCCTTGGGCGGCGAGGCGGGAAAGATTGGGCAGTTTGATCGGCGAAGGGCCGTAGATCGGCAACATTGGCGCGGCCATCTGATCGGCCATGATGAAAAGAATATTCTTGCGCTTCATGTGATCGCGGCATTCCATAGTGAATATTTATGCGACATTGCTGCGATCGAGCATGGAGCCCATGCTGTATCCGGTAAAGCCCGCGCCGAACAATGACTAGGATAAGCACAGCTTATGTATGAGGCACTTGGTGATCTGTCGCTCGACCTGCTACGCGCCTTCGAGGCCGCCGCTCGGCATCGCAGCTTTACTGCTGCGTCGGTAGAGCTTGGCACCACGCAACCGGCGATCAGTCAGCAGATCAAACGGTTGGAGGAACAGCTCGGCACTCGACTGTTTGATCGCATCTACAGAGGTATCGAGCTGACTGAAGTCGGGATAATCCTGTTCGAGCAAGTTACCCTCGGGTTGCAGAATATCGACGCAGGCTTGAGCGCAATCAGCGCACAGCAGCAACATGAGGTGCTGCAAGTCGCCACCGATTTCGCTTTCGCGGCCTACTGGCTGATGCCGCGCCTGCACCGCTTCCACGAAGCTAATCCTCACGTCGATGTCAGCCTGGTCACCAGTGAGCGCAACCACAATATGCTGCGCACCGATATCGATGTGGCGATTCTGTTTGGTGACGGGCGCTTCAAGCAGGGCGAAAGCCATTGGCTGTTCAGCGAGGAAGTGTTCCCGGTGTGCAGCCCGCAATTGCTCAAAAATCGCTCACTACCTCTGCCCGCTCAGGCCTTGCTGGAGTTTCCGCTACTGCACCTGCGCGGTGAAAACAGCAGCAACTGGTTCGACTGGAGTGGATTGTTTCGCGAACTCGGCATCACTACCCCGCCCGCCCCGGGTCAATTGCGTTTCGACAATTACACGCTGTTGATTCAAGCGGCGATTGGCGGCCAAGGCGTGGCGATTGGTTGGCGGCACCTTGTGGATAACTTATTGACCCAGGGTTTGTTATGTCGACCGATTGCCGAAACCACGTTGTCGCGGTTGGGCTATTACGTGGTGTTGCCCCAGCGCAAACGCCGGGGAGCATTGATCCAGCAGTTTGTCGATTGGTTGATGATGGAGCAGGCGAGCAGTGCCGAATCACTCAATGGACTCGCACTGCCTTCCATCGCCGTGTAGCGACCTATTCGCTAGCCGCGACGAAATTCACATGTTGGCCTACATGCAGATTCAGCCGCAGCTCATCGGCAATCCCCACAGCCACCCGATTCAAACGCTCCAGCGGCTCTGCCAGACCCGGTTCGAGATTGCTGCCGACTTGGCTGAAATGTTCAATCGTCAAACCTGCAACGCCGCGTGGTGCGTTGACCAGCGTCCAGTGCAGCGGGCTGCTTTGCAGTGCTTCGCGAATTTCCTCGGCGGCGTGGCGTTGCAGACGATCATCCAGATCCTGCTCGTCGAGCACGGCAAAATCACCCACCAGAAACAACCGCGAGACGTTGGCTGCCTGCAAACCATCGACCAATGAATCAACGGCCAATACCTGCTCCACGGGGCCCAGCAACACGGATCGTTCTATATGCTCGCTACTGAATGGCAGGCCCGGCGCATCAAGCAGACAGATCACTGCCGAACTGCCGGCCACGCTTTGATTGACCCGTTCGGAATCGAACAGATCGCCGCTTTTGGTACGTAAACCCGGACGCGGTGCGAGGGCGGTGAGGTCGTCGAGTATTGCGATCACTTCGTGCTGACGGCGCAGCAGTTCAGCCATCAACGCAGCGCCGAGGCTACTCATGGCACCATAGAGCACCACTTTTACCACCGGGGTTTCGGCATTTTTCATGGCTGATCCCTTTTTGTTTTCCCTTGTATGGCGTGTGACACACGCTCAACGTCGAGGGTTCGAACCGATTTGCGAGGCTTTCAGATGCAAGCGATCAAGGGCTATCACGCCCACGTTTATTTCGATGCCGGCACGCTTGAGCAGGCGCGGGCCTTGTGTGAGCAGGCAGCACAATTGTTTGCGTTGAAAATGGGCCGCGTTCACGAGCGCCCGGTCGGCCCGCACCCGGACTGGAGCTGCCAACTGGCCTTTGGCCCGGAGCTGATCGGCGAGGTGTTGCCGTGGCTGGCGCTCAATCGCAACGGCCTGGTGGTGTTCCTGCACCCGGACACCGGCGATGACTTGCTCGACCACACCGAGCACGCGATCTGGATGGGGGCGATGCGGCCGCTGGATCTGTCTATTTTTTGAGCACTCTTTAGTCCGGCTAAAGCGTTTCTTCCGGCTCGCCCGGCAGGTGTTCGTCCAGATGCAGCCAAGGCAGTTGGCTGTCGGTCCAGATATGCCGCTCGGCCGCTGCCTGCTCCGGGTGATCCAGCGTGGCAATGGTCACGTCGATGCTCGCAGGACTGAGCAACGTCACCAGCGCCAGTTGCGCGCCACAGTCCGGGCAGAAGAACCGCGCACAGCTACTCGACGAGTCATAGCGCGACGGCGTCCCGGCCAGCCATTGGAAATTCGCCGCCGGTACGGTGATCCACGTCGTGACGATACCGCCGCTGACCTTGCGGCAGATCGAACAGTGGCAGTGCGCGATGTCGTGCAGCGCACCGCTGAACTGATAACGAATGTGTCCGCAATGGCAGCCACCGCTGTGCAATTCGCTCATCCTCAAAGCCCTCCTCCCCGTGTTCATTGACTCTAGTTCGCATCCGACGATCGGTTGACCGTTCATTCAAAGCTTTCATCAGCGAAAGCTGGCTGAAAGCTTGCCCCATTAGGATCGCCTCACTTCCGGCAAAAGACCGGTTGGCCAACGCATGTGATTGCTCGCACGCCAGGCCCAATTAACAACAACAATGGTGATTCTGATGTCCTCTGTAGCCCGCCTCCTCGCTCCCACTCCGCCCGTACGTCTCGTGCTTCCCGTTCTGCGCTGATCGCCCGATCTGCTCATTCCCTAGCCGCGCTACGCCTGGAGTATTCCCATGCTGACTTTCCTTGGCTTCGCCATGGTCATCACGTTCATGTTCCTGATCATGACCAAGCGCCTGTCCGCGCTGATCGCCCTGATCATCATTCCGATCATCTTCGCCCTGTTTGGCGGTTTCGCGCCGAAGATCGGCCCGATGATGCTCGAAGGTATTACCAAGCTCGCGCCGACCGGCGTGATGTTGATGTTCGCCATTCTCTACTTTGCCTTGATGATCGACTCCGGCCTGTTCGACCCGGCCGTGCGCAAGATCCTCAAACTGGTCAAGGGCGATCCGCTGAAGGTGTCGGTCGGTACCGCTGTACTGGCGCTGGTGGTTTCCCTCGACGGTGACGGCGCGACCACTTACATGATCTGCGTCGCCGCCATGCTGCCGCTGTACAGCCGTATCGGCATGAGCCCGCGAATCATGGCCGGCCTGATCATTCTGGCCGGTGGCGTGATGAACATGACCCCATGGGGCGGCCCGACTGCCCGTGCGGCGAGTGCGCTGCATGTCGATCCGTCGGATATCTTCGTACCGATGATCCCGGCCATGGCCGCCGGTGTGGTGGCGATCCTGGTGATTGCCTACTTCTACGGCAAGCGTGAGCGTGCGCGTCTGGGTGAGTTGCACCTGGCGGGCGACGAGATCGATCACAGCGAAATCAGCGTCTCGCAATTCCCGGATGCACGTCGTCCGAAACTGATCTGGTTCAACGGCGCGTTGACCTTCGGCCTGATGTGCACGCTGATCGCCGGCCTGCTGCCGCTGCCGGTGCTGTTCATGGTCGCGTTCAGTATCGCGATGATCGTCAACTACCCGTGCCTGCAAATGCAGAAGGATCGCGTCGCCGCCCACGCCGGTAGCGTGCTGGCAGTGGTCGGGCTGATCTTTGCCGCCGGTATCTTCACCGGTATCCTGTCGGGCACCGGCATGGTTGATGCGATGTCGAAAAGCCTGTTGGCGGTGATCCCGGATTTCCTCGGCCCGTACCTGGCCGTGATCACGGCGCTGGTGAGCATGCCGTTCACCTTCTTCATGTCCAACGACGCTTTTTACTATGGCGTGTTGCCGGTGTTGGCCGAGGCTGCCAGCCACTACGGAATCACTGCAGTGGAAATGGCCCGTGCCTCGATCGTCGGTCAGCCCGTCCACTTGCTGAGCCCATTGGTGCCATCGACCTATCTGTTGGTGGCCCTGGCCGGCATCGATTTCGGTGACCACCAGCGTTTCACCCTGAAATGGGCGATTCTGGTTTGTATCTGCATCCTGATTGCTGCACTGCTGTTGGGGACTTTCCCGGTGTTCAGCACTCTATAACCCCAAGACTCACCGTTTCGGGTCCTGGCTTCGCGGTTTGAAGCCCGGACCTTTTTCGGTTTAACACTCGTACAAAGGAATACACATGGATTGGCTGACCAACCCCGAAATCTGGGTTGCCTTCTTTACCCTGACTGCCCTGGAGATCGTCCTCGGCATCGATAACATCATCATGATTTCGATCCTGGTCAGCCGCATGCCCAAGCACATGCAGCAGCGCACCCGGATCTTCGGTCTTGGCCTGGCCATGATCACGCGAATCCTGTTGCTGCTGTCGATCACTTGGGTCATGCGCCTCACCGCCGACCTCTTCGAGGTGTTCGGCCAGGGCATTTCCGGCCGCGACCTGATCCTGTTCTTCGGTGGTCTGTTCCTGCTGTGGAAGAGCTCGCAAGAGATGTACCACGCGCTGGAAGGCGAAGACGAAAGCGACGACACGCCTGGCGGCAAGGGCGGCAACTTCCTCTACACCATCATCCAGATCGCGATCATCGACATCGTCTTCTCGCTGGACTCGGTGATCACCGCGGTTGGCATGGTCTCCCATGTGCCAGTGATGATTGCAGCGATCATCGTTGCCGTGCTGGTGATGATGCTGGCGTCGGGCAAGATCAGCGAGTTCATCGACAAGCATCCGTCGCTGAAAATGTTGGCGCTGTCGTTCCTGCTGGTGGTCGGCACGGTGCTGATTGCCGAGTCGTTCGACGTGCATGTACCGAAAGGCTACGTCTACTTCGCGATGGCGTTCTCGCTGGCGGTTGAAGCGATCAACATCAAGCTGCGCGGCGCAATGGCCAAGAAGAAAAAGCAGCAGGATCCGGTAAAACTGCGCAAGGACATCCCGGGCCAGTAATCGGGATTTTCAGCAGCGAGTACAAAACCTGTGGGAGCTGGCTTGCCAGCGATAGCGCAGTGTCAGCGACATCGATGTCTGCTGAACGGACGCCATCGCTGGCAAGCCAGACTCCCACAGGTTTTTTCATGCACCGATAAATTTGCGTCAGTGCGCAAAACCTGTAGGAGTGAGCCTGCTCGCGATAGCGGTCTGTCAGTCAACAGCAATGTTGAGGCTGATGGCCCTATCGCGAGCAGGCTCACTCCTACATTTGTTTTGGGCAACATTCAAACACCGCGATCCCTGTGGGAGCTGGCTTGCCAGCGATAGTGGAGTGTCAGCGACGTCAATGTTTGCTGGACGGACGCCATCGCTGGCAAGCCAGCTCCCACAAGTGGCGGCGTTGATTTGGAAGGGGATGCATGAAGCTGTTTTCATGACACTTTTGTTTCAATCGGCACTTTAGCTGTGCAATGCTGGCGCCCAGTCCGTTCGCCAACTACAGCTTAAGTATCAGAACGTAGAAACCGTGCGGTACCGTCAACTTGCTCCTCTGGAGCGCTGCTATTACAGGGGGTCTGCATGCTCACCCTGCTCAATCTGCTTTCCGCCGTCGCCCTGCTGATCTGGGGCACGCACATTGTCCGAACCGGCATCCTGCGCGTGTACGGCACCAATCTGCGCCATGTGATTGGCCAGAACATGTCCAAACGCTGGCTGGCCTTTGTCGCCGGCATCGTCGTCACGGCGATGGTGCAGAGCAGCAACGCCACCGCCATGCTCGTTACTTCTTTTGTCGGCCAGGGCCTGATGGCGCTGACACCGGCGCTGGCAACCATGCTTGGTGCCGACGTCGGCACGGCGCTGATGGCGCGGGTGCTGACGTTTGACTTGTCGTGGCTGTCGCCGCTGCTGATTTTCCTCGGGGTGATTTTCTTTCTGTCGCGCAAACAGACGCGGCTCGGGCAGATGGGTCGGGTCAGCATCGGTCTGGGGCTGATCATTCTCGCGTTGCAGCTGATCGTCGAAGCCGCTGCGCCGATCACCCATGCACAGGGCGTGAAAGTGATTTTCGCCTCGCTCACCGGTGACATCCTTCTCGACGCCCTGGTCGGCGCGTTGTTCGCGATGATTTCCTACTCCAGCCTCGCTGCCGTGTTGCTCACCGCCACACTGGCCGGGGCCGCCGTGATCAGCCTGCCAGTGGCGATCGGTCTGGTCATCGGTGCCAACATCGGCAGCGGCGTGCTGGCGTTCATGAGCACCAGCATGCAGAACGCCGCCGGCCGGCAAGTGGCGTTGGGCAGCCTGTTGTACAAACTGATCGGCCTGCTGCTGATCATTCCGGTGCTCGATCCGTTGGTGCACTGGATCGACAGCCTCGATTTCAGCCCGCAGGAAATGGTCATCGGCTTCCATCTGCTCTACAACACCGCGCGCTGTCTGATTCTGCTGCCGAGTGTCGGGCCGATGGCGCGGCTCTGCGCCTGGCTGCTGCCGGAGCGACCGGAGGTCAACGGCACCGCCAAACCGCGCCACCTCGACGCCACCGCATTGGTCACGCCGAGCCTGGCCTTGGCCAACGCCGCGCGGGAAACCCTGCGCATGGGCGATCTGCTCGACAACATGCTCAATGCGACGCTTGATGTGCTGCGCGGCAAGCAGACCGCCGTCACCCAGGAAATGCGCCGGCTGACCGACGACGTCGAAGCGCTGTACAGCGCGATCAAGCTGTATCTGGCGCAGATGCCTCGCGAGGACCTCGGCGAGCACGACAGTCGACGCTGGGCCGAGATCATCGAACTGGCGATCAACCTGAAACTGGCCGCCGATCTCATCGAACGCATGCTGCGCAAGATCCAGCAGCAGAAGACTTCGCAGCGCCGCTCGTTTTCCGAAGAAGGCCTGGAGGATCTGGCCGGGCTGCAGCAGCAACTGATCGCCAACCTGCGTCTGGGCTTGTCGTTGTTTCTCAGCGGTGATCGCGAAAGTGCCCGGCAATTGCTCCGGGAGAAACGTCGCTTTCGCGCCCAGGAACGCCGTTTGGCCCATGCGCATGTCAGTCGTCTGCAACGCAAGATCGTGCAGAGTATCGAGACCAGTTCGCTGCATCTGGAGTTGATTGCGGACATGAAGCGGCTTAACTCGCTGTTTTGCGGCAGCGCGTATGTGGTGCTGGAAACGACGGATACCGGCGCACTGGCAGCGGATGATATTGCTGACATCACGCATTCGCCTTGAACGTCTGGGGCCAGGGTCAGTCAGTAACACAGAGTTCAGCCTCAAAGGCCCCATCGCTGGCAAGCCAGCTGCCACAGGGTTTTGTGAGCGCCGCAAATCCTTGTGGGAGCTGGCTTGCCAGCGATGGGGCCCTGACTGACGACACGGATCTCCAAATCAGCCGTATGGAAGCCTGTTATGCGTTGCCTGTTGTTCGCTTGTCTGTTGCTTGGTTCCCTGCCCGCCTTCGCCCTGGATCGTTTCCAGGTCGAAGGCTATGCGCTGCCCAACGGTTTGCAGTTGCTGCTCAAACCCGGCACGGAACGCGGGCATGTGGCGATCCGACTGGTGGTCGGCGTCGGTCTCGACGATTTCGATTGCGATGAAAAAGAGCTGCCGCACCTGCTTGAGCACTTGCTGTTCAGCGGCATCGACGCCACTGGCGAAGGTGGCCTCGAAGAACGCATGCAGGCGCTGGGCGGCGAGTGGAATGCCTTCACCAGCAACGCCGACACCACATTCGTGATCGAAGCGCCGGCGAAAAACCAGCGCAAGGTGCTCGACCTGTTGCTTGATCTGTTGACCCAGACCCGCATCGACGACAATGCCATCAACGCCGCCAAACGCGTGGTCGAGCGCGAGGACGGCGGCCATTACACCAAGTTGCAACGTTTTCTCGACCGTCAGGACCTGGGCCACACCGCGAGCAATCAACTGGCGGTGGAACTGGGCCTGAAATGCCCGCAGCGGGCTGAAGTCGGCCACCTGACTCAGGCGCAACTGGAGAAGGTACGCAAGGCCTGGTACGCGCCAAACAACATGACCCTGATCGTCGTCGGCGAACTCGACAAGCTGCTGCCGGCTTATCTGGAACGCACCTGGGGCGCCCTCGAAGCGGTTGACCCGAGCGAACACCGACCTTTGCCGGACATCCGCATCAGTGCCGCCCATGAACGCACCCTCACCCGTGGTTTTATCGGCGACAGCGCCAAGCTGCACTGGCTGGTGCCGGAGCCGGTGCTGGATGATCAATATGACGAGACCTTCGACATCCTCAAGGACTACCTCGACTGGGCGCTGTACCGGCAAATCCGCCTGAACCACGGTTTGTCGTACGGGCCATGGGCCGAACGTGAAGTGTTTGGTGGCGTCGGTTTCATGAGCCTGAATGCCGATCTGGATCGCGATGACGTCGACGAAGCCATCCAGGTGCTGGAAGACCTCAAGGCCGACCTGCTGAAAAACGGCCTCGACGCCGACACCTTCGCCCGGATCAAACAGGCCGCCATCGCCCATCAGGCCTGGGCGGTGCAAGGCAACAGCGCGCTGGCCGATTATTACTGGAGCGCGCTGGGGGATTACGAGGATGGCCGCTTCGCCAATCCGGCGCGGGAGCTGCAAGGCGTGACGCTGGAAACGGCGAACAAAGCCATGCGCGAGTTGCTGCTGCAACCGGGGTATCTGCGGATCGAGAAGCCGTTGATCAGTGATGATCAGGTGTTGTGGCTGGTGGCGGGCGGGCTCGGTGTAGTGCTGCTGATCCTGATCGGCTGGCGGTTGCGCCGCCGCTACAAATCTGCCCCGAGATCCAGACCCAGTGATGAATGAAACCTGTGAGGAAAATCTAGGATGAGAAGGTTCGTGTGGTGAGGGGATTTATCCCCGATGGGCTGCGCAGCGGCCCCTACCCCGATAAACCCATTCCTCCAGACAAAACGCATTCGCCGGATTTGCGACGGCTGCGCCGCCGATCGGGGATAAATCCCCTCGCCACAGGGGTTATGTGGCGGTAACCTTTCCGGGTTTTTTCCTACAGTGTCGTGACCCCCCAAAATGCCAAAACTGACCCTGCTGATCCAGCGCATTCTCGAACTGATGAAGCGCTACCCCGGGGTCATTGCGCTGGGTGGTTTCATCTCCGGGGTCGGCAGTTTCATTCTGGTCGACCGCCAGCAGGGTCTGGCGAGCTGGATCACCATCATCATGCTGCTGAGCTGGATCTGGCTGATGCTGGAAAACACCCTTACCGGCCTGTTCACCCGCGTGTTCAAACGGGAAATTCCCCAGCCGCTGCTGCGTTACGCGACGCAGATGATTCATCAGGAAAGCCTGTTTTTCGTTCTGCCGTTCTTCTTCATCACCACGACGTGGAACAGCGGCCAGTTGATTTTCACCGGCCTGCTCAGCGTCGCGGCGTTGATCTCGATCGTCGATCCGCTCTATTACAAATGGCTGGCGCCACGGCGCTGGGCGTTTCTCGCGTTGCACACGCTGACCCTGTTCGCCGCCCTGCTCACCGCGCTGCCGGTGATCATGCACCTGACCACCTCGCAGAGCTTCAAATGGGCGCTGGGCATTTCCGTGTTGTTGTCGTTCCCGAGTCTGGCGTCGATCTTCCCGATCCGCACTGTGCGTAACGCCCTGGCGATTCTGTGCATCACCGTCGGCATCGGCGGCGTCGGTTGGGTGCTGCGTTCGTGGGTGCCACCGGCGACGCTGTGGATGACCGACGTGGCGATCAGCACGCAATTGCAGGATCGCACCCCCGGCGCCAGCCTCGACGAGGTCAGCGCCGAGCAGATCCGCAACGGCGGGCTCTACGCCTACACCGCAATCAATGCGCCGCGTGGGCTCGATGAGCGGATTTATCACGTCTGGCAGTTCAACGGCAAAGAGGTCGACCGCATCGCCCTCGACATCCACGGTGGGCGCAAGGAAGGCTACCGGGCGTGGACGCACAAGCAGAATTTCCCAGGCAACCCGGCGGGCAAATGGCAAGTCCGGGTGCTCACCGAGGACGGCCAAGTGATCGGCGTGCTGCGTTTCGAAGTGACGGACAGCACAGCGACCAAAGAAAAGTAATCGGGTTCGTGCTATTACGTATGCCAGCGTATTTAGCCGATAAAGCACGGAGCTTATGACCAGCAGCTCGATGACAGGCAGTGCCCAACTGGACACGTCGATCAGCCCTGCCCGCCTGCGGGTGTCCGGGGACTGGACGCTTGCCCATTACGCCGAGCTCAAGCAACTGACCGAAAAGCTCCACGGCCAGTACGACACCGCTACCGCGATCGACCTCAACGATCTCGGCGCCCTCGACACCGCTGGCGCCTCCTTGCTGGTCGAGCTGCTCGGTTCCGAGCGCCTCGGCAAATCCGCCGAACACCCCGATTGCACGATTTCCCAGGCTGACCGCGCCCTGCTGCAAACCGTGTATCAGTCGATGACCGACTTCTGTGTGCCGATCAAAGAGCCGGAAGTCAGCGTCAGCGTGCAACTGCTGACGCGCATCGGCCGCGCCGTGGACACGGTCTGGCAGGACACCCTGCAAGTGCTGGGCTTCATCGGCCTGATCCTCGAAACCATCGCCCGTGGACTGTTCCGGCCCAAGCGCTGGCGGATCACGCCGATGATTGCCCACATTGAACAGACCGGCCTCGATGCCGCACCGATTGTGGCGTTGCTGACCTTTTTGGTCGGCGCCGTGGTGGCCTTCCTCGGCGCGACGGTGCTGGCCAGTTTCGGCGCGACGATTTTCACCGTGGACCTGGTGGGATTTTCGTTTTTACGCGAGTTCGGCGTGTTGCTGACGGCGATCCTGATGGCCGGGCGCACCGCCAGTGCCTTTACCGCGCAGATCGGCTCGATGAAGGCCAACGAAGAGATCGACGCGATTCGCACGCTGGGCCTCGACCCCGTCGAGTTGCTGGTGGTGCCACGGGTGCTGGCGATGCTGGTGGCGCTGCCGATGCTGACGTTCCTGGCGATGCTCTGCGGGATTATTGGCGGCGGCGTGGTCTGCGCGGTGTCGCTGGGAATTTCCCCGGCGATGTTCCTCTCGGTGCTGCAAGCCGACATCGGCATTCAGCACTTTCTGGTGGGTCTGGTGAAAGCCCCGGTCTTCGCCTTCCTTATCGCGACGATTGGCTGTCTGGAAGGCTTCAAGGTCAGCGGCAGCGCCGAATCGGTCGGTGCTCACACCACCTCGGCGGTGGTGCAGTCGATTTTCGTGGTGATCGTGCTTGATGCGGTGGCCGCGCTGTTCTTCATGGAGATGGGCTGGTGAGTCGTCTACCCCGCGCGCCCTCGGAGGCGGTGATTGAAGTCCGTGGCCTGTGCAATCGCTTCGGCAGCCAGAGCGTCCACGAGAACCTCGATCTGGATTTGTACAAAGGCGAGATTCTCGCCGTGGTCGGCGGCTCCGGCAGCGGCAAGTCGGTGCTGCTGCGCAGCATCGTCGGCCTGCGCCGGCCCAGCGAAGGTCTGGTCAAAGTGTTCGGGCAAAACCTGCCGAGCCTGTCCGAGCATGAGCGTTCGCTGGTCGAACGGCGTTTTGGCGTGCTGTTCCAGAAAGGCGCGCTGTTCTCTTCGCTGACCGTTACCGAGAACGTCGCCCTGCCCCTCATCGAACACGCCGGCCTCAGCCGCGAAGACGCCGAACATCTTGCGGCAGTCAAACTGGCGCTGGCCGGGCTGCCGCTGTCGGCGGCGGACAAGTACCCGGCCTCGCTGTCCGGCGGCATGATCAAACGTGCGGCGCTGGCCCGGGCGCTGGCGCTGGATCCGGACATCCTGTTTCTCGATGAACCCACCGCCGGCCTCGATCCGATCGGCGCGGCGCAGTTCGATCAACTGATCCTGACCCTGCGCGATGCGCTGGGCCTCAGCGTGTTTCTGGTGACCCACGACCTCGACACGCTCTACACCATCACCGACCGCGTGGCGGTGCTGGCGCAGAAGAAAGTACTGGTTGCCGGCCCGATCGACGTTGTTTCCGAAACCAACGACGCGTGGATTCACGAATACTTCCACGGCCCGCGCGGCCGCTCGGCGCTGGACGCCGCCAAATTGCTCAACGAGGTCTGACATGGAAACCCGAGCCCATCATGTGTTGATCGGCCTGTTCTCGGTTATTGTCGTGGCGGGCGCCCTGCTCTTCGGCCTGTGGCTGGCCAAGTCCAGCGTCGACACTGAGTTCAAGGATTACGAAATCGTCTTCAACGAGGCGGTCAGCGGCCTGTCCAAGGGCAGCCCGGTGCAGTACAGCGGGATCAAGGTCGGCGACGTGGTCAGCCTGCGCCTCGACCCCAAGGACCCGCGCCGGGTGCTGGCGCGGATTCGGCTGGGCGGCGACACGCCGGTCAAGGAAGACACCCAGGCCAAACTGGCGCTGGCCGGGATCACCGGCACCTCGATCATCCAGCTCAGCGGCGGCACGCCAGACAGTCCGCAACTACGTGGGCATGACGGCAAGCTGCCGATCATCGTCGCCTCGCCCTCGCCTATTTCGCGGCTGCTCAACGACAGCAACGACTTGATGAGCGGGATCAGTTCTTTGCTGGGCAACGCCAATCAGATGTTCTCCGCCGAGAACGTCGAGCGCGTGAGCAAAACCCTGGCGCATCTGGAGCAGACCACCGGCTCGATCAATGATCAGCGCGGCGATCTGCGTCAGGCCATGCAGCAACTGGCGGCAGTCGGCAAACAGGCCGGCAGCATGCTCGAACAGACCTCGGCGTTGATGCGCAACGCCAACGGCTTGCTCAACGATCAGGGCAAACAAGCGCTGGGCAGCGCCGAGCAGGCGATGAAATCGCTGGAACAGAGCAGCGCCACGATCAACACCTTGCTGAGCAAAAACCAGAACTCCCTCGACAACGGCATGCAGGGCCTCAATGGCCTGGCTCCGGCGATTCGCGAATTGCGCGAAACCCTGACCTCGCTGCGCGCCATCTCTCAACGCCTGGAGGCCAACCCGAGCGGTTACCTGCTGGGCAGTGACAAGAACAAGGAGTTCACGCCATGAAGCTGACTCGCCTCGCCCTCCTCGCCGGTTTTACGCTGATCGCGGCGTGCTCGATCCTGCCCAAGTCGGAACCAGCGGATGTTTATCGCCTGCCGATCACTCAGACGCCCGCCTCGACCAGTGCGGCGGCCACGCAACACTGGTCGCTGCGTTTGAACAAGTTGCAGGCCAGCGAAGCGCTGAACCGAGCGAACATCGCCGTCATCCCGCAAGGCGATGTGATCAGCAGCTACAAGGCTTCGCGCTGGAGCGATCCGGCACCGGTGCTGCTGCGCAATCGCTTGCTGGACGGCTTTGCCCGTGATGGTCGGGTGACGTTGCTGAGTACCGATGACAGCAATTTTGCGGCGGATCTGGAACTGGGCGGGAATTTGCAGGCGTTTCAGACGGAATATCAGGGGAATCAGGCCAGCGTGGTGGTGCGCCTTGATGCGTTGATCGTGCGTGGCTATGACCAGCGAATTCTCGCCAGTCGCCGCTTTGAAGAGCGTCAGCCACTGAGTGATGTGCAGGTGCCAGCGGTGGTCGCCGGGTTTGGTCAGGCCAGTGATCGCCTGACCGCGAAAGTCGTGGCGTGGGCCGTGGGCCAAGGCCAAAAATTGGCCCCGCAAAAGCCTTAAGACCAACACAATCCCTGTGGGAGCGGGCTTGCCCGCGATGGCGGTGTGTCAGTCACCAGAGGTTCTGGCTGTGCTGTCCTCATCGCTGGCAAGCCAGCTCCCACAGGGTTTTCTATTAGCCGAAGAACCAGTAGCAGACTGCAATGGCGCCAATTACGCCGGCAAGCTCCGCCAGCAACGCACACCCCACGGCATGCCGCGCCCGCTGAATCCCCACCGCGCCGAAATACACCGCCAGCACATAAAACGTGGTCTCGGTACTGCCCTGAATCGTCGCCGCCACCAGCGCCGGGAAGCTATCGACCCCCGACGTCTTCATGGTTTCAATCAGCATCGCCCTCGCGGCGCTGCCGGAGAACGGTTTGACCATCGCTGTCGGCAACGCATCGACAAATCGCGTGTCCCAACCGGCCCACTCGACCAGATGGCGAATCCCGTCCAGGCCAAAGTCCAGCGCCCCGGAGGCACGCAGCACGCCGATGGCGCAGAGCATCGCCACCAGATACGGCAAAAGGTTCTTGGCGACGTCGAAACCTTCCTTCGCGCCCTCGACGAATGCTTCGTAGACCTTGACCTTGCGCAGCGCACCGATCAGCAGAAACAGCATGATCAGGCCGAACAGCGTCAGGTTGCCAAGGATCGACGAAAGCCCCGCCAGCGCTGTCGCCGACATCGTCGCCAGCAACGCCATGAAGCCACCCAGGATCAGCGCGCCGGGAATCAGATAAGCCAGCACCACCGGATCCCAGATCCGCAGGCGCTGCATGAACGCCACCGAGAGGAAGCCGACGATGGTCGAGCAACTGGTCGCCAGCAGAATCGGCAGGAACACCAGCGTCGGGTCCGGCGCGCCTTGCTGGGCGCGGTACATGAAGATCGTCACCGGCAGCAGCGTCAGCGAGGAGGCGTTGAGCACCAGAAAGAGGATTTGCGCATTGCTGGCGATGGTGCTGCTGGGATTGAGCTCCTGCAGCGCCTTCATGGCTTTCAGGCCGATTGGCGTGGCGGCGTTGTCGAGGCCCAGACCGTTGGCAGCGAAGTTCAGGGTGATCAGGCCAAGGGCCGGGTGACCCGCCGGGACTTCCGGCATCAAGCGCAGAAACAGCGGCCCCAACACCTTGGCCAGCCATTCGACAATGCCGGCCTTTTCGGCAATGCGCAGAAAGCCCAGCCACAGGGTGAGGGTGCCGAACAGCAGCACCATGACCTCGACCGAGAGCTTGGCCATGGCAAAAATGCTTTCCACCATCGCCGCGAAGATTCCGGCGTTACCGCCGACCAGCCACTGCACCAGCGCAGATATTGCTGCCACGACAAAGAAGCCAAGCCACAGGCCATTAAGCATCAGTCAAATCCCCCGGAAGATGCGGCGAATGATAGCGGGGTCGCCAGAAACGACAAACCCCGGATTTCTCCGGGGTTCGTTTAGAACGGTTGGCAGCGATCACTGTGGGAGCGGGCTTGCCCGCGATGGCGGTGTGTCAGTCAACAAAGATGTTGAATGTGCTGACCTCATCGCTGGCAAGCCAGCTCCCACAGGGTCTGGGATTACTGCTTGGAAGTCTCGCCAGCCGGCAGTTTTTCCTTGCTGCGCCAGTGTGGCAGGGAGTTCCAGTAGCGCTGGCCCTTGGCATCGTCATACATGCCTTCCCAGCGTGCGATAACCAGCACGGCGAGGGCGTTGCCGATCACGTTCAGTGCGGTACGCGCCATGTCCATGATGCGGTCGACACCGGCGATGAACGCCAGACCTTCCAGCGGAATACCCACGCTGCCCAAAGTGGCCAGCAGCACCACGAAGGACACGCCCGGTACGCCGGCGATACCTTTGGAGGTAACCATCAGGGTCAGCACCAGCAGCAGTTGCTGGCTGATCGACAGGTCGATGCCGTACAGCTGGGCAATGAAGATCGCCGCGATGGACTGATACAGGGTCGAACCGTCGAGGTTGAACGAGTAACCGGTTGGCACCACGAAGCTGCAGATGGCTTTCGGCGCACCGTAGGCTTCCATCTTCTCGATCACCCGTGGCAGCACGGTTTCGGACGAAGCGGTGGAGTAGGCCAGCACCAGCTCATCCTTGAAGATGCGCATCAGCTTGAGCACCGAGAAGCCGAACAGCTTGGCGATCAGGCCCAGGACCACGAAGGCGAAGAAGGCGATGGCGACGTAAACCAGGATCACCAGCTTGGCCAGCGGCAGCAGCGAGGCGAAGCCGAAGTTGGCGACAGTCACCGCGATCAGAGCGAATACGCCGATCGGGGCGTAGTTCATGATCATGTGGGTGACTTTGAACATGCTCTCCGAAACGCCCTGGAACATCTTCACCAGCGGCTCGCGCAGGTCCGACTGCAGGCTCGACAGACCGAGACCGAACAGCACGGAGAAGAAGATGATCGGCAGCATTTCGCCGCGGGCCATGGCCGCGAAGATGTTCGACGGGATCAGGTTGAGGATGGTCTCGATGAACGCGTGTTCATGCTGTACTTCGGCGGCGGTCGCCTGGTACTTGGAGATGTCCACCGTGCCCAGGGTGCTCATGTCGATGCCGGTGCCCGGATGGAACAGGTTGGCCAGCAGGAGGCCGACAACAATGGCGATGGTGGTGACGATTTCGAAATAGATGATCGTCTTCAGGCCGATACGCCCGAGCTTCTTGGCGTCGCCCACGCCGGCGATGCCGACGATGAGGGAGGAGATGACGATCGGGATCACGATCATCTTGATCAGACGGATAAAGATATCGCCTGCCGGTTGCAGGACGTTGCTGATCCACCAGGCCTTCTCGGCACTGAAGTGATTGAGCAACGCACCAATTGCAATCCCTAGAACCAGACCGATGAGGATCTGCCAGGCGAGGCTGAGTTTTGCCTTCTTCATTATCTTTACCCTTACTTGCGTTTGACTCAGGCACATGCAGGAACTGGAACGCTCTTTAGCGGAAAAGTCTGTGCATCTGCCTCCGTATAAGGTGCCCCGAAGCGCGTATTTACGGCTCTTCGGCAGGCGAAAAAAGGCGCAACTATTCCGATGCGGGGTTGCGCCGTCTAATGCCGTAAACGCCTACCCTATGCCGAATCGGCATGAGCTTTTTTAAATGAAACTGACGTCCCAACCGGTTCGATTGCGACATTTCAGCCGGCATAAGTGCCGTGAACCGGCCATCACAGCGTAGATTGGTTATTTTCTGAACGAAAATTTTCGACGGAAATTTTAGGAAAAAGCCTACATAAAGGAGCGAGAAGTCCCACAGATAAAGTGGTCTCTTTGTCGATATACGGTCGCCACGAAACACCGCGTAATGTTTTCGCGCGCAGTGTGAGCGATAAAAAGAAGGGTTGAAACGCTCTGGATCAATGTTTTGATCGGTTTAAAGCTCAGCGCAAGTCCGTCGAACCGCTGTGGGCCGGCGAACCTGCGACGCAGCTTTTACCCTGACCCGGCCCTCATCGCAGGCACTCCCTGTACCCGTAGGTCACTCCGACCCTGAAACAGTCAGAACGTCCCGGCCCCCTGGTCATGCGCCTGCCTTCCTCAGGTGAGCGCAATGGAAGGCAGCAGGGCTGCTGCCTTCATGTTCGAATCAATACCACTTGGGATCTTTTTTCAGGGTTTCCATCAAAAGATCCTGCATGCCCTGATCAGGTTTGCCGAGGAAGCGGTAGGTGGCATGTCGCGTTGGCGACTTGTCGGCCGGCAGTCCTTCGGGCACATCGACGAGCATGGCGTAAGCGTCTTTCTTGTCGAAACTGAACGCGACGATCAAGCGATGGTTCAGGCACTTGTCTGCAGATTCACACAGGGGGCCGACCAGATACTTGTCGCCATCTTCAGTCACGGCATTCATCTGTTGGTCCGGCGTGCCGGACAGGTTCATCACCCATTCCGGCAGGCGTTCTTCCTTTTTCACCACGCCTTCCCAGGTCTCCCGGTATTGCGGGTCGGAACTCAACAACTCGTTGACTCGGGTCTGGCCATCATTGGCCGCCATCGCCATGGCACTACCGCCCAGAAGCAGGGCGGCTGCCAGTGTCTTTAAAGCGATCATCGTTAACCTCGGCCGCGACGGCCAAAGAAGAAGGAAGCGATGAACATCACCAGGAACACGACAAACAGAATCTTGGCGATACCCGTGGCGGTGCCCGCGATACCACCGAAGCCCAGTACTGCAGCGATGATGGCAATGATCAAGAATGTAATTGCCCAGCTCAACATGGTGATTCTCCTTACTTCTCTATTTAGGGATGCTGCTTGTTCCGGCGCATCGCGCCCGAATTTGTTCAATCAGTCAGAAAACCCAGCGCTCTTCACGTGGCATCTGGTCCAGTGGTTGCGCTTGGTCGACGTCCATCATGCGCATCGAGGCGCTCTCGGCCTGGCTGCTGCTGACGGCGCTGAAATGCTTCTGCGTGCTGTGCTGGATCGAGATCAGCGGCTCAGGCTTCTGGCTGTTTTCCCAGCTCAGGTATTGCTGGCACACGATCAGGGTGATCAACAGCGCAAGTACGCCAAACAGGCCTTGCTGGAGATGCAGTGGCGAGATACGCACTTGGGCGGCACGTTGGCGAGTCATCCTGGGTTCCTCACTCTTATTCGGTTGGGGCAGTGCTGATTTGCCCGGGCTGAATGAGGTATTGCAGGCTGCATGCCAATTTTTTAATTAAAAAATATTCAATAAAATCAATGGCTTATAAGCCGTTGAAAAACTGTCTGCGACGCATCCTGCACGATGGGTTATCCAGGGTCGTGCGGAATGCACGATTATTTCGTAGGAGAATTCATTCTTATGGAATTGAGAGCGGGGCGCGGATGTCAGAAAAGTACGCAGGGAATACCCTGCAAATCGGCTTTTGTTTAAAAAACCAACAAAATCAGTGAATTAGCCGTAAAGGCAGGAGAGAGCTACCCTCCTATGGCTGGCATCGTTCAGAATCAACCATGCAACTTGCCCGATTTCTCCGGGACTAACCCAAGACCAATCTTTATGGAGCGTAGGAAAAATGGAATCTGCCACTGAGCATCAAGGCCGCATTCTGCTGGTGGATGATGAATCCGCCATCCTGCGAACTTTCCGTTATTGCCTCGAAGACGAAGGTTATACGGTGGCCACCGCCAACAGCGCAGCGCAGGCCGACGCGCTGCTGCAGCGTCAGGTGTTCGATTTGTGCTTTCTGGATTTGCGTCTGGGCGAAGACAACGGCCTCGACGTATTGGCACAAATGCGCATTCAGGCGCCATGGATGCGGGTGGTGATCGTCACCGCCCACTCGGCGGTCGATACCGCTGTGGATGCCATCCAGGCAGGCGCCGCCGACTATCTGGTCAAGCCGTGCAGCCCCGATCAACTGCGTCTGGCGACGGCCAAGCAACTGGAAGTGCGTCAACTCTCGGCGCGTCTCGAAGCCCTTGAAGGTGAGATCCGCAAACCGAAAGACGGCCTCGACTCCCACAGCCCGGCGATGAAAGTCGTGCTGGAGACTGCCCGCCAAGTGGCGAGCACTGATGCCAACATTCTTATTCTCGGCGAGTCCGGTACCGGTAAAGGCGAGCTGGCCCGGGCGATTCACGGCTGGAGCAAGCGCGAGAAGAAATCCTGCGTGACCATCAACTGCCCGTCGTTGACTGCCGAACTGATGGAAAGCGAGCTGTTCGGCCACAGCCGTGGTGCGTTTACCGGCGCCAGCGAAAGTACGCTGGGCCGAGTCAACCAAGCCGATGGCGGCACGCTGTTTCTCGACGAGATCGGCGATTTTCCCTTGACGTTGCAACCAAAGTTGCTGCGTTTTATTCAGGACAAGGAATACGAGCGGGTAGGCGATCCGGTAACCCGTCGCGCCGATGTGCGTATTCTGGCGGCAACCAACCTCAATCTCGAAGACATGGTCCGTGACGGTCGCTTCCGTGAAGACCTGCTCTATCGCCTGAACGTCATCACCCTGCACCTGCCGCCGTTGCGCGAGCGTGCCGAGGACATCCTGACCCTGGCCGACCGCTTCCTCGCCCGCTTCGTCAAGGAGTACGCGCGCCCGGCGCGGGGCTTCAGTGACGAGGCTCGCGAGGCACTGCTCGGCTACCGCTGGCCCGGTAACATTCGTGAGCTGCGCAACGTGGTCGAGCGGGCGAGCATCATCTGCCCGCAGGAACGTGTCGAAATCAGCCACCTGGGTATGGCCGAACAACCGGCCAACAACGCGCCACGGGTCGGCGCAGCACTGAGCCTCGACGAGTTGGAAAAGGCCCACATCGGCGCCGTCCTCGCCACCGCTGGCACGCTGGATCAAGCCGCGAAAACCCTGGGCATCGACGCCTCGACCCTGTATCGCAAGCGCAAGCAGTACAACCTGTGAGCGCCCAACGATGAAACTGGCGATGAAGTTGCGGACCCGGTTGTTCCTGAGCATTTCCGCACTGATCACCGTGGCCTTGCTTGGGCTGTTGCTCGGGCTGGTCAGCGTGATGCAGATGGCCGGAACCCAGGAAGCGCTGGTGCGCAGCAACTTCGTCACCCTCGATCTGGGGCTCAAGCTGCGCCAGACCTTGGGCGATCAGCTGATCATCATGCTCGCGGAAAAGCCTGATGCCGTTGCATTCGAAGCCTCCAAGCAGCATTACTTTCAGCTCCTCGACGAAGGCATTGCCCAGGAGCAGAAGGGTGATGGCCGCTTGTATGGCTTCACTCAGGCCAAGGCGGATTACCTGAGTTTTCTGCAGGCGTTCGACCTGTCCCGTGATCCGGCCACGTCGTTGAGCAGCAATGCCGACTTCCGTGAGCGCTTCAACACCCTGCGCAACGGACTGATTACCGAACACAAGCACGCACTCGACAACATCAATCTGGTTCAACATGACGCCCGCGACCGGGCGCTGTTGGTGGCTGGTCTGCTTGGGTTGGTCGGGCTGGCGGTGTTGATCATCGGCTTCGTCACGGCACACGGTATTGCCCGTCGTTTTGGCGCGCCGATCGAGGCGCTGGCGCATGCGGCGGACAACATCGGCCAAGGCAATTTCGAAGTGACCCTGCCGATTTCCTCGGCGATGGAAATGAATCAACTGACCAAGCGGTTCGGGCTGATGGCCGAAGCGTTGCGCGAACATCAGGCGACCAACATCGACGAACTGCTGGCCGGCCAGCAACGCTTGCAAGCGGTGCTCGACAGCATCGACGACGGCTTGTTGATGATCGACCGCCAGGGACATCTGGAACACCTCAACCCGGTGGCCCAGCGCCAATTGGGCTGGGACGACGACCGTCTCGGTCAGGGTCTGGGCGCGGCCCTTGAACGACCGGAGCTGGATGCGCAGCTGCAACTGGTGCTGCGCGGCGGCACCCTGGAGCGGGCGCCGGAGGACCTGAGCATCGAAGTCGACGGCGAATCGCGCCTGCTGACGTACAGCCTGACGCCGGTCAGCCACACGCAGGGCCACATCCTCGGCGCGGTGATGGTGCTGCACGACGTGACTGAGCAGCGCGCTTTCGAGCGGGTCCGCAGCGAGTTCGTGCTACGTGCATCCCATGAGCTGCGCACGCCAGTTACCGGCATGCACATGGCGTTCGGTCTGTTCCGTGAGCGGGCGAAGTTTGCGCCTGAGTCACGCGAGGCGGACCTGCTCGACACGGTCAACGAAGAAATGCAGCGCCTGATGCAGTTGATCAACGACTTGCTCAACTTTTCGCGCTACCAGAACGGTTTGCAGAAGCTGACACTGGCGCCGTGCTCCATCGAGGACTTGCTGGAGCAGGCGCAGTCGCGCTTTGCCGAGACAGCAGCGGAGAGAGGCATCGCCCTGAAGGTGGAAGTGCAGGGGCCGCTGCCGCGCTTGCAGGCGGATCAGGCGCAACTGGATCGGGTACTCGACAATTTGATCGACAACGCCATGCGCCACACCGCCCGCGACGGCCAGATCCGTTTGCAGGCGCGTCGTCATGGCGAACGGGTGATCATCAGCGTCGAAGACAACGGCGAAGGCATTGCCTATGGCCAGCAAGGGCGGATCTTCGAACCGTTCGTGCAGGTCGGGCGCAAGAAGGGGGGTGCCGGGTTGGGACTGGCGTTGTGCAAGGAGATCGTCCAGTTGCATGGTGGGCGGATGGGCGTTTATTCGCGGCCGGGGCAGGGCACGCAGTTTTATATGGCGCTTGCCGTTTAAGCCTCGTCATCCATGCGGCGCCCTGCGAGGCGGCGCCCGCGAGTGATCAGCTCAATGAACTGCACTGCGCTCAGGGCATGGGCGAACAGCCAGCCCTGACCGAATTTCACCCCTTCACTGCTGAGCAATATAGCTTGCGACTCAAGCTCGATACCCTCGGCGATCACCTTCAGATCCAGTGCTTGGGCCATATGGATGATGTGCGGGGCGACGCCGCTGCTGGCGGCGTCATGGCCGAGCGCGTCGATGAACGCCTTGTCGATTTTCAGGCAATCTACCGGCAGCGTTTGCAGGTAGGCGAGGCTGCAATAGCCGGTGCCGAAGTCATCGATCAGCACCTGATGGCCGACATCGCGCAACGCTTGCAGGTTTTCCCGCGCCACCACCACATCAATCAAGCCGCGTTCGGTGACCTCGAAGGCAATCTGCTTGGCCGCGACTCTGTGCAGGCTCAGCAGCCGCGCCATGACTTGACCGATGCGCGGCACCATCACATCACAGGCGGCGAGGTTGACCGAGATGTACAACTGCGGATTGGCGCGCAGCACCGGCCCCAACTGCTCGAGTAAACGCTGGAGGACGAAGTCGGTCATCTGGCGGATCTGCCCGGTATTTTCCGCCAGCGGAATGAACAAGTCAGGGCTGGTCAATGTGCCGTCCGGGCGGCGCCAGCGCAGCAGCGCTTCGGCGCCTACACAGTTGCGGCTGTCGAGGTCGAAGATCGGTTGATAGAGCACCTGCAACTCACCGCGGCGGATGGCACCGTGCAGTTCGGCGTCCAGTGACTGGCGCTGGCGAACCAGGAGAAACACGACGAAACCGACGAAGGCGCCGAGCCCCAGACAGACCGGAACCATCCACCACCAGATGGCGGGGATGTGCATGCCGGTGCGTGGTGTGATCAGCACCAGCTGATATTCCGGGTTGTTGGTGGGCATACGGTAGATCAGCCGGGTCTGGGTGACTTGCAAGGCGTCGCGGCTTTTCGGTGGCCAGTGTTCGCTCGGTGGCCAGACCTGATCTGCACCGAGAACCGGAATCGCCCGGGTGCCGTGATCCAGCACCACCAGCAGACTGCTGCCGGGGGACAGGTCGACCATGTCAGTCAGATGCCCGCGCGAGGTGGCGACGCGGAAATTGCCGCGACCGAGCATCAGCGCGGCACGGTTTTCATCGGGTTCGGTGGTGGTGTTCAGCCAGTAACTGTAGGTCGGGCCTTTGATGTCGGGTGCGCGGACAACCGACATGCCTTCCTGACGCGGACGGTTGGAGCAAATCCGCGAGGCGTCCATGTAGGCGGCTTCATAGACGAAGCGATAGTTGAAGGTGACTTGCCGCAGCGTGGCGATCATTTCGTCATCGCAACTGCGCAGGGGCTGGGCCTCAAGGTCGTCGAGGCTTTCGCGCAGCTGGCCGAACAATTGCTCGAGGCGGGCGAGGAATCGCTCGCCCTGGGCATTCATGACCTGGCTTTCGCTTTGCTCGACCTGACGCATGGCCACGAACATCCCGCCGGCGATCAGCAGGCTGGCACTGAGGACAGCCGCGATCATCGCCAAAAACCACGGGCGATAAAACCAGCTACGCAGCGTCGCTCGGGTAGCAACCATCATGGAATATCCGAAGAATTACCAATGAGTTATAGCTGCTGATTGCAATCTCGCCCTGACCGTCGGGCGGGCGTCATTATTTTGTCTGATTGAGTACCAGCAGTAACGCGGCCGTTTGCGCATCTGGCGTTCCGTCGAAGCGCGAAGGGCGGAAGTGCATCTGGAACGCCGCGAGGACATGGCGGGTGGCGACATCCAGCTCGCCGGTCTGCGGTGTGTCGTAACCCAAATGCGCCAGTTGCGCCTGGAACCAGCCGATGCTGGGTAATTCGCTACTGTTGAACAGCGCTTGCTGGCGGGCCACGGCTTGCTCGTTCGGCCAGATACCCAAGCCTTCGGCGGCGAGACGCTTCCAGGGGAATAACGGCCCCGGATCGAGTTTGCGCAACGGTGCAATATCGCTGTGACCAATGATGTGGCGGGGGCTGATGCCGTTGCGCTGGCTGATGTCCTTGAGCAGGGCGATCAGCGCCTGAATCTGCGCTTCGCTGTAGGGATACCACAGGCGCCCGGTCGGCGTGTCCTTGAAGCCCGGGTTGACGATTTCAATACCGATCGAGCTGGAGTTGAGCCAGGTACGGCCCTGCCACTGGCTTTCGCCGGCGTGCCAGGCGCGCTGGTTTTCGTCCATCAGTTTGTAGACGGTGGCGCTCTTGTCGTCGCCGATCAGGTAATGGCTGCTGACCTCACCGTGGGTCAGCAACTGCAGCGAGCGCTCAAGCGACGCCGAGGTGTAATGCACGATCACGAACTGGATGCGGCTGTCGTGATTGGCGGAAGGATGGCTAGTGTCATAACGCGGGCCGCTGGCACAACCGGCCAGAACGAGCAGGGACGCGAGAAGGGCAAAAAATTTCATGGCAGAAGGCAGTACACGCAAGACAATAATGCAACAGTGTAACGTAATGCCTTGCGTGCAGACGGTCAGCGGGCGGATTTAAACAAAATCGAACAATTTCCTTAGCCCAGCTCGACCCGATTGCGTCCTGCGTTTTTAGCCCTGTACAGCGCCTGATCGGCTCTTTTAAGCACTAGATCGCTGTGTTCTCCCGCTCTGAATGAAGCCAGGCCCATGGAAATCGTAATGGTCACGCGCTCGCCCTTGAAGTGAAACGGGCAGGCCTCGATCGCCGCGCGCAGGGTTTCCAGCAATTTCGCCCCGACTGCGGGCGGCGTCACCGGCAGCAGCAGAACGAATTCTTCGCCGCCAAAACGGGCGATGAAATCGGAGCCGCGCAGGCGCTTGCGCAGCACGGTGGCGATGATCTTCAGGACCTTGTCACCCGCCAGGTGCCCGTAGTTGTCATTGATCCGTTTGAAATGATCGAGGTCGAGCATCGCCAGGCTCAACGTATTGCCATGTTGCTGCCATTGCTTGATCTCATGCTCCAGACGTTCGCTCCACGCCGCGCGGTTGGGCAGGCCGGTGAGGGGGTCGATCAGGGCTTTCTGGCGTTGTTCTTCAAGGTGTTCGCGGAAGCCTTGCGCCTCCTGTTCCATATGCGCGACGCGCTCGGACAGGCCTTTAAGTCGCGCCGCCACTTCTTGCTCGCGGGCATCGCGTTGTTTCTGGTGCTGGTCCATGGTGCCGAGCAGGCCTTCGAGATGGTTCTCCAGCACTTGCTTGAGGTCCTCCAGATCCGCCGCTTCCTGGACGCTGGTCTGCAAACCGTCGACCTGCTCGCGGATCTGCGTGTCCATCGCCCGCGCCGCCGAGCTGTTGTCGGCATGTCCTTCGCTGGCGGCCTGCAGATTGCTTTGAAACGCTTCGAGGCGTTCGTTGAGTTGTTGCAGATAGGCTTCGAACTCATGCTGGCCGCTGTCGGTGATCGCCAGCATCAACGTCGCCAGATCGTCGAGGATCGGGATCAGTTCGTACCAGTTCAAACCATGTTTTAGCCGTTCACGCATGGCTTCTGCTTGCGGACGGTGACGTTCGGGCAGCGTCAGGTCGTCGAGCAGGCCGATCAGTGTTTCTTCGATGTGTTTGGCTACAGAGCTGTAGGACGGCTCCGGAGAATCCGGCAGGGCAAAGAGGACGTCGTGCTCGGATTGCTCCGGGTCGATGGCCGCCAGTGCCTGAGCGATGGGCTCGGGCAGGGGCAGGCTGTCGAGGAACAGCGGGGCAGGATCGCCGGGGTGGATCAATTCGTCGGGGTTGAAAGCGACCGGTACGACTGGAGCCGGAGCTAGAGTGGGAGCTGCAACGGTTTCAGGTTCGGGCGCGGTGGCTTCCACTGCACTCGGGGAGGCCGCTTCAGTGGCGACGACCGGCGCAACGAAGGCAACCACGTCCGGTTCCGGCTGGGCTTGAGGCGCTGGCGCTTCCACTGCTGTGATGGGTGCAGTTTCTTTGATAACCGTAGCGGCCGCTGCCGGTTCAGCGATGGCGACAGGGGCTGCTTGCACGGGTTCGGATTCAGGCACGGGAGCGACAGGTATCTGTTCGACTGGCGCCACGTGCTCCGGCGCCGGCGCAGGTGCAGGTGCAGGTGCAGGCGCCTCGTCGCTGTCACGGCTACCAAACAGGCGCTGCAACAATCCCGGGCGTCCTGGCTCTGGCGGCGCTTCCAGTTGACTCAACGCCTTGCCCTGCAAGCCGCTCAGCTCACTCAGCAGCAGCGGCATTTCCCGGGCCTGACCGACACGGCTGTCCAGTTGCTTGGCGAATTTCTTCAGTGGCTGAGCGACTTCTCGCGGTAGCGGCAGCGCTTGCAACTGGGTCACCAGCGAGGTCAGCGCAGTGCTGACCTGATCAATGCGGGTCTCGCGGCGTTGCTCGGAATCGAGCACGGCTTTTTCCAGACGCGGCAACAGGGCGGCGAGGCCGGCATCCATGTCGTCGGTGCGCACCACGTCGCGCATCTCTTTCATGCATTGATCAACGACTTTATCGGTGCCCTCAGCGGCCAATGTGCTGCGCACCAGGCCGCGCCGCAACAAGTCGAGCCTGGCGGCCCAACGCCGTTCAAGCTTGTCCTGCTGTTCGATGCTTTTGAGGTATTTCTCTTTCCAGCGCTGGGCGTCGTCGCTCATTCAGGGGTTCCGCGAGGGGCAGGACTCAACGCGGGCAATGCATCGGCCGTGAGCGAACCCGGCAGACGAATCTCTACCGCGACCGGCAGGTGATCGGAAATCGGTTGGGCCAGCACTTCGACCTTTTCCAGGGTCAGGGTCGGGCTGAGCAAAATATGATCAAGGCAACGCTGAGGACGCCAGCTGGGGAATGTCGCTTCCACCTGCGGGGCCAGCAGGCCGAGATCGCGTAACGGAGAATGTTGTAGCAGATCGCTGGCATGGGTGTTCATGTCGCCCATCAACACCTGGTGTTTATAGCCGCCGATCAGATCACGGATATAGGCCAGTTGCAGCGTGCGCACACGTGCGCCGAGGGCCAGGTGCATCATCACCACCACCAGCGCTTCCGGGCCTTCGCCGAAACGCAATAGTATGGCGCCACGACCTTTCGGGCCGGGTAACGGGTGATCTTCGATCGCCCACGGGCGCAGACGGCTGAGCACGCCATTGCTGTGCTGAGCCAGTCGGCCGAGATTGCGATTGAGTTGTTGATACCAGTAGGGGAAGGCGCCGAGATGGGCCAAGTGTTCGACCTGATTGACGTAGCCCGAGCGCAGGCTGCCGCCATCGGCTTCCTGCAAGGCGACCAGATCGAAGTCGCCAAGCAGGTCGCCGATCTTCTGCAGATTGCCTGAGCGCCCGGTGTGCGGCAGCAGATGCTGCCAGCTGCGAGTCAGGTAATGCCGATAGCGCTCGGTGCTGATGCCGACCTGGATATTGAAACTGAGCAGGCGCAGACGCTGATCCGCTGGCAGGCCTGTGGACGCCAGGTGATGTTCGTTGACCTGCGGATCATGCAGGCCAACGATGCGTTCGGTCTTCCAGCGGCGCATGGCGATTGCCGCGCTTAGTTGGCAGCGGCCTTGTTGGTCGCTCGCTCTTTGGCCACCAGTTGGTCAGCCAGTTGCAAGGCTTGTTCGGCACCACCGGCAGAGCCGATGTCGAAGCGGTACTTGCCGTTGACGATCATGGTTGGAACGCCAGTGATCTGATATTTCTTGGCCAGTTCACGAGCTTTGACGATCTGGCCTTTGATGGCGAACGAGTCGAAGGTGGCGAGGAACTTGTCCTTGTCCACGCCTTGGGTGGCGAGGAAGTCAGCCATGTCGTTCTTGTCGGTCAGCTTCTTGTGTTCTTTCTGGATGGCATTGAACACGGCGTTGTGCACCTTGTGCTCGACACCCATGGCTTCCAGGGTCAGGAACATTTGACCGTGAGCGTCCCATGGGCCACCGAACATGGCAGGAATGCGCACGAAGTTGACGTCGGAAGGCAGTTTTTCGACCCATGGATTGATCACCGGCTCGAAGGCGTAGCAGTGCGGGCAGCCGTACCAGAACAGCTCGACCACTTCGATCTTGCCAGGCTCGGCAACCGGTACCGGGTTGGCCAGTTCTACGTAAGGAGCGGCAGGGGCTTCGGCGGCCTGGGCGGTCACGCCAAACAGGCTGGCAGCGACGAGAGCGGCGCTGATGATCAGATTACGCATGCTTTACTCCTGGACAATTTTGATCGCCTCGCGCGACCTGTTTTCAGACAGATCCTGGCGGGCATGAGTTCTGTAGTGTAACGGCAGCGGCCACAAAAAAGGGCGGCCAAAGCCACCCTTTTTATACTTGCTGCGCCGGATTAATCGAGCGTTAACGTTGCAGGAGATGTCCCTCGCCGGCAACGCTCTATCCGTGGGTCTTAGTGCAGGCCTTGAATGTAGCTGGAGACAGCGGCGATGTCTTCGTCGCTCAGGCGTTTGGCGATGGTCTGCATGGTCATGGTGTCGCCGTCGTTGGTGCGACCGCCTTCTTCCTTGCGGAAGTCGGTCAGCTGTTTGGCGATGTATTGCGCGTGTTGGCCACCCAGATGCGGGAAACCGGCAGCGGCGTTGCCAGCACCGTTCGGCGAGTGGCAACCGGTGCAGGCGGGCAGGCCTTTGGCGAGATTGCCGCCACGGAACAGGGCTTCACCGCGCGCGACGATCTTCGGATCGGCGGCGCCGACGCTGCCTTTCTGGCTGGCGAAGTAGGCGGCGATGTCGGCCAGATCCTGATCGCTCAGGTTGGTCAGCAGGCCCGTCATTTCCAGTACGGTGCGCTTGCCCGACTTGATGTCGTGCAGTTGCTTGGTCAGGTAGCGTTCACCTTGACCGGCCAGTTTTGGAAAGTTTGGCGCCATGCTGTTACCGTCCGGGCCATGGCAGGCTCCGCAGACGGCGGCTTTTGCCTGGCCTGCTGCGGCATCACCGGCAGCATGGGCGAGGCCTGAGATTCCCACGGTCAACAGCAGACTCACGATCAATTTGTTCATCAGCTAATCCAACTACGGCTAAGGGTTAAGAGTTATGGACCGGGTTTACTCTCGCTCATCCAAAGGATGATGGCCTGGTAATCCTCGGCACTGCAGTCCATGCACAAACCACGCGGCGGCATCGCCTTGAAACCCTGGGTCACGTGTTGCACCAGCGTCCCCATACCTTTCGCCAACCTCGGCGTCCAAGCTGCCTGATCGCCTCTTTCGGGCGCCATGGGTAGTTGGCCGGAATGACAGGCACCACAAACACGGTTGTACACAGCTTCCGGATCCTGTGTAGCCTGTGCGCTGTAAAGCGGCATCAAGACTCCGGCAGCCAGCAGCCATTTCGTCATAAAACGACCTTTTCAGGGTTGAGAGCGTTCTGCGTTCTAATGCGCAATCAAGGTCTGTCGCTCTCGTGAACTTCATCCTACGCTGGGACAAAGCACACACAAAATCTGCGGCATTATATACTGGCGTCACTGAAACGGAAGCGACACCGCGTTCCGCGCCCAATCCCGGCGCCGCCCACATCGGAAATCCCATGCAACTCAAGAATCCCATCCTCGGCCTGTGCCAACAGTCCACGTTCATGCTCAGTGCCGCCAAAGTCGATCAGTGCCCTGACGACGAGGGCTTTGAAGTGGCGTTCGCCGGTCGTTCCAACGCCGGTAAATCCAGCGCCCTGAACACTCTGACTCACGCCAGCCTGGCGCGGACCTCGAAAACTCCGGGTCGCACGCAGCTGTTGAACTTCTTCAAGCTAGACGATGATCGGCGTCTGGTCGACCTGCCGGGCTACGGTTATGCAAAAGTACCAATCCCGCTGAAGATGCACTGGCAGCGTCACCTTGAGGCTTACCTCGGTGGCCGCGAGAGTTTGAAGGGTTTGATTCTGATGATGGACATCCGTCATCCAATGACCGACTTCGACCTGCTGATGCTCGACTGGGCCGTTGCCGCCGGCATGCCGATGCACATTCTGTTAACCAAGGCCGACAAGCTGACCTACGGCGCAGCCAAGAACACCCTGCTCAAGGTGCAGTCGGAAATTCGCAAGGGTTGGGGCGATCTGGTCACCATCCAGCTGTTCTCCGCACCAAAACGCATGGGCCTGGAAGAGGCCTACACTGTTCTGGCAGGCTGGATGGAACTGGCGGACAAAGGCGCCGAGGCGACTGCCGAGTAAGACAATTTCAAAACTGTCTGTGGTGCTGGCAGGCAAGGCGAAAGCATCGCTAAAAAGCGGAGTTTAGGGGACCTAAATGAGCATTTTTAGCGGTGCTTTTAACGCAGCATGACGGCATCACAGCCAGTTTTGGGGCAAAAAAAGCCCCGGACTTCATTGGGGAGGGAGAAGTTCCGGGGTTTAAGTTCCGAACCGCTAGGGCGGGGTTCAGATATCTGCCAACACTTAACACAACATAGGAGCATCGAAGGGCTTCACCAGCCATTCAGTAACTCTGAGTAGTGTCCTTCCAGATTAGTTCAGATTTTTTTCAAAAAGCTTTGGAATAATCCCAAGCGCTTTTCGAAATAAGCAGGTTCTACCGGCTCTGCCGCGACGTTGTGTCGCGGCAGAACCATTTCAAATGGCTCAGTGAGCCTCATCCCAATTTTTGCCCACACCCACTTCGACCAGCAGCGGTACATCCAGTTTCGCCGCTTCGCTCATGTGCACGCGAATCTCGTTGCTGACCTGCTCGACCAGATCCTCGCGAACTTCCAGTACCAGTTCATCGTGTACCTGCAGGATGACTCTGGCGTCCAGCCCGGATGTCGCCAGCCAGTTATCCACCGCGACCATGGCTTTCTTGATGATGTCGGCAGCCGTGCCCTGCATCGGCGCGTTGATCGCCGTACGTTCAGCGGCGGCGCGTTCCTGCGGCTTGTTCGAATTGATCTCCGGCAAGTACAGGCGACGGCCGAAGAAGGTCTCGACATAGCCTTGATCCGCCGCCTGGGCGCGGGTGCGATCCATGTACTCGCGAACGCCTGGATAACGCGCGAAGTAGGTGTCGATGTAAGCCTTGGCAGTCTTGGTGTCGACGCCGATGTCCTTGCCGAGCTTCTGCGCGCCCATGCCGTAGATCAGGCCGAAGTTGATCGCCTTGGCGCCACGACGCTGGTCGGAAGTCACTTCGTTGAGTTCGACCTTGAACACTTCGGCAGCGGTGGCGGTGTGCACGTCCAGATTGTTGCGGAAGGCGTTCATCAGGCCTTCGTCCTTGGACAGGTGAGCCATGATCCGCAGCTCGATCTGCGAATAGTCCGCCGCCAGCAGTTTGTAACCTTTTGGCGCGACGAAGGCCTGACGGATACGCCGGCCTTCAGCGGTACGCACCGGAATGTTCTGCAGGTTCGGATCACTGGAGGACAAACGCCCGGTCGACGCTACCGCCTGGTGATACGAGGTATGTATGCGCCCGGTACGCGGGTTGATCTGCTCCGGCAGGCGATCGGTGTAGGTGCTTTTCAGCTTGCTCATCGAGCGGTGCTCCATCAGCACCTTCGGCAAGCGGTGATCGTCTTCAGCGAGCTTCGCCAGCACTTCTTCAGCGGTGGACGGCTGGCCCTTGGCGGTCTTCTTCAGCACTGGCAGGCCGAGTTTTTCGTAGAGAATCACGCCCAACTGCTTCGGTGACCCGAGGTTGAATTCTTCCCCGGCGATTTCGAAGGCTTCGCGCTCCAGCGCAACCATTTTGTTGCCCAACTCGATGCTCTGGATGCCGAGCAGCTCCGCGTCGACGAATGCGCCTTGGCGCTCGATACGTGCAAGAACGGGCACAAGTGGAATTTCGATGTCGGTCAGCACGCTGGCCAGACTCGGGATGGCACTGAGTTTTTCGAACAAGGTCTGGTGCAGACGCAGAGTGATGTCGGCGTCTTCGGCGGCATACGGCCCGGCCTGTTCCAGGGCGATCTGGTCGAAGGTCAGCTGCTTGGCGCCTTTGCCGGCGATGTCCTGAAAACTCACGGTGGTGTGATCCAGGTACTTTTGCGCGAGGCTGTCCATGTCGTGGCGGGTGGCGGTGGAGTTGAGCACGTAGGACTCAAGCATCGTGTCGAAGGCGATGCCACGCACCGTGATGCCTTGGCTCTGATCGCCGCCGATGGCGCAGTTGGCCAGGATATTCATATCGAACTTGGCGTGCTGGCCGACCTTGAGCTTGCTCGGATCTTCCAGGATCGGCTTTAGCGCGCGCAGCACGGTGTCGCGATCCAGTTGTTCCGGCACGCCGATGTAGGAGTGGGTCAGCGGAATGTACGCGGCTTCGTTGGCCTGTACAGCGAACGACAGACCGACCAGTTGCGCTTGCTGCGCGTCGATGCCGGTGGTTTCAGTGTCGAAGGCGAACAGCTTGGCGTTGTTGAGCTTTTCCAGCCAGACGTCGAAACGTGTCTGATCAAGGATGGTTTCGTACGCAGCTTCAGCGGGAGCGGCAGGCGCTTCTTCTGCTGGCGCGCTGAACAGATCACCCGCCGGCGCAGGCTCGGCGGCAGCGCTCAGTTCCAGACGTTTGGCGTCGCGATCCAGATCATTGATCCAGCTTTTGAATTCCAGCAGGGTGTACAGCTCGTAAAGCTTGGCCGGGTCTTCCGCGCCCATTTGCAGATCGTCGAGTTCGACGTCCAGCGGCACGTCGACCTTGATGGTCGCCAGTTGGTAGGAGAGGAATGCCATCTCCTTGTGCTCTTCGAGCTTGGCCGGCAGGGTTTTCGCGCCGCGAATCGGCAGGGTCGGCACGATGTCGAGATTGGCGTACAACTCGGTGAGGCCGCCGTTGACGCCGACCAGCAGGCCGGAAGCGGTCTTCGGGCCAATGCCCGGGACGCCCGGAATGTTGTCGGACGAATCGCCCATCAGCGCCAGATAATCGATGATCTGCTCCGGTGCGACGCCGAATTTCTCCTTCACGCCTTCCACATCCATCGAGCTACCGGACATGGTGTTGACCAAGGTAATGTGGCCATCGACCAGTTGCGCCATGTCCTTGTCGCCGGTCGAAATGATCACCGGTCGATCCGCCGCCGCGCTGCTGCGGGCGAGGGTGCCGATCACGTCGTCAGCCTCGACACCTTCCACGCACAACAAAGGGAATCCGAGGGCGATCACGCTCTGGTGCAGCGGCTCGATCTGCACGCGCATGTCGTCGGGCATGCTTGGGCGGTTGGCCTTGTATTCGGCGTACATCTCATCGCGAAAGGTCCCGCCCTTGGCGTCGAAGACCACGGCGAACGGGCTGTCCGGGTACTGCTTGCGCAGACTCTTGAGCATGTTCAGCACGCCTTTGACCGCACCGGTCGGCAGGCCTTTGGACGTGGTCAGCGGTGGCAGGGCGTGGAAAGCGCGGTACAGGTAAGACGAACCGTCCACCAGGACGAGGGGGGCTTGGCTCATGAGCAGAATCAACCTTTTCGGCGGGCCCGGCGCTAGAATAGCGGGACCGTTGACGACAAAGGGACAAGGTTATCATGCGTACGTTAAATCGCTTGCTGCTGGTCAGTCTGATTGCTGCCTCACCATTGGCCGCGATGGCGGCGGATGATGCGCCGGCCTCGGAGCCGGAAGTAACCATCAACACGCACACGGAAGGCGACAAGGTCATTCAGGAATACAGCCGCAGTGGCTTCGTGTATGCGATCAAGGTCACGCCGAAGGGCGGCAAACCGTATTTCCTGGTCCGCGCCGATGGTACGGATGCGAACTACATCCGATCTGATCAGCCGGATATGCTGATTCCGTCGTGGGAAATTTTTACCTGGAAGTAAGTTTCCCGACTTTTAATCGGCGCCGCGCGAAAGCGGCGCCAGAACTGAGCAGTTTTTAACCATGTCTGTGTTCACTCCCCTGGCTCGGCCCGAGCTGGAAACCTTTCTCGCCCCTTACGGGCTTGGCCGTCTGCTTGATTTCCAGGGGATCGCCGCCGGCAGTGAAAACACCAACTTCTTCATCAGTCTGGAGCAGGGCGAATTCGTCCTGACCCTGGTCGAGCGCGGCCCTGTTCAGGAAATGCCGTTCTTCATCGACCTGCTCGACGTCCTTCATGAAGCCGATCTGCCGGTGCCTTACGCACTGCGCACCACTGACGGCGTGGCATTGCGTGAACTCAAAGGCAAGCCGGCACTGCTGCAACCGCGTCTGTCCGGCAAGCACATCAAGGTCGCCAACGCTCAGCATTGCGCGCAAGTCGGCGAGTTGCAGGCGCATCTGCACCTGGCGACGCAGGGCGAGCGCATGATCAAGCGCAAGACCGATCGTGGCCTGGACTGGATGCTGGAGGAGGGCACCGAGTTTCTTTCGCATCTGAGCGATGAGCCGCGTGCCCTGCTGCAAAAGGCCCTGGATGAAATCACCGAGCGCAAAGACAAGATTCTTGCGCTGCCCCGGGCGAATATTCATGCCGACCTGTTTCGCGACAACGCGATGTTCGAAGGTACGCACCTGACCGGGCTGATCGACTTCTACAACGCCTGCTCGGGGCCGATGCTCTACGACGTGGCAATTGCCTTGAACGACTGGTGTTCGGACGATGACGGTCTGATCGATGGGCCGCGGGCGCGGGCGTTCCTCGGTGCCTATGCGACATTGCGTCCGTTCACGGCGGCAGAAGCCGAGCTATGGCCGACCATGCTGCGCGTGGCGTGTGTGCGGTTCTGGCTGTCGCGGTTGATCGCGGCAGAGCAGTTTGCCGGGCAGGATGTGCTGATTCACGATCCAAAAGAATTTGAAGAGCGCTTGGCGCAGCGGCAGGCGGTCAATACACCTTTACCCTTCGCCCTCTGAACTGTGGCGAGCGAGCTTGCTCGCGCTGGGCTGCGCAGCGGCCCCAAAATTCTGGCACTCAGCCAGATTTTTGTGAGTGCTGCGCACTCAAGCGGGAGCAAGCTCCCTCGCCACAGGTTTTGGGTTGTTACAACGATTCCAGGCAGCCGGCCAGATCATTGCCCAACTTTTCCAATACCTGTTCATAACCCTGGGCTGTCGCCGGGGTGTATCCGCCCAGTGCATCCAGCTCCGCCAGTTTCACCGGCAGGCCGGCCACTAATGTCTCTGCCAGACGCGGACGCAGCGGCGGCTCGCTGAACACACAGGTCTTGCCCACTTCCTGCAACCGCTTGCGCATCGCCGCGACATGCTGCGCGCCCGGCTGCACTTCGGCGGCCACACTGAAAACGCCGGTGTGCTTCAGGCCATAAGCCTCTTCAAAGTAATCGAACGCTTCGTGAAAGACGAAGTACGGCTTGCCTTCAACGCTGGCCAGACGCTGCTTCAAACGCTGATCCAGCGCATCCAGACGTTCGTCGAAAGCCTTGACATTGCTCTGATAACGCTCGGCATTCGCCGAGTCGGCAGCGCTCAAATCAGCTGCCATCTTGTCGGCAATTACCCGCGCGTTGACCGGCGATAGCCACAAATGTGCATCCAGCGTGCCCGGGCGGTGATCGTGGTCATGCTCGTCAGCCTCTTCGGCATGGGAATGGCTATCTTCAGCAAAACGACGCAACTTCATCCCCGGCAGATCCTGCACCGCCACGCTCGGCAGCGTCCGGCCGTTCAGCACGCGCGGCAGGAAACCTTCCATGTCCGGGCCGATCCAGTAGAGCAGATCCACCGACTGCACCTTCCGTACGTCGGATGGGCGCAGGGCGTAATTGTGCGGCGAGGCGCCGGGCGGCAGCAGCACTTCGGGAATCGCCACGCCGTCCTGCACAGCCGCTGCAATCAGCTGCAACGGCTTGATGCTGGTGAGGACTTTGACTTCGGCCTGAGCCGAACCGATCAGCAGAAAACTGGCGACAAACGCCACAAAAACAGAAAAAAGTCGGGACACGATGACCACTCAAGGAGGCGAGAACGGGTAACATAATAACGTCTCTATCAAAACTCGTCGCCGCCCATGCCTATTACACCGATTGCCAGCCGTCCCCACGACCACTCTCATTGCGTGCACAGCGCATTGTCCGAGGCCGATACCTTGTGCGCCCAGAAAGGCTTGCGCCTGACCGCGTTGCGCCGTCGGGTGCTGGAGCTGGTGTGGCAGAGCCACAAGCCGCTGGGCGCCTACGACATCCTCGCCGTGCTCAGCGAGCAGGACGGTCGCCGGGCTGCGCCGCCTACCGTGTATCGTGCGCTGGATTTCCTCCTGGAAAACGGCCTGGTGCATCGCATTTCCTCGCTCAACGCCTTCGTTGGCTGTGTGCACCCGGAGCACGCGCATCAGGGCCAGTTCCTGATCTGCCGCGACTGCCACGCCGCTATCGAACTTGAGCAGAAAGTGATCAGCGACGCGATCATCAACAGCGCCAAGGACGTTGGTTTCATCGTCGAGGCGCAGACCGTCGAAGTCGTCGGCCTCTGCTCCGGTTGCCAGGGGGCTTGATGAGCAACGCGCTGATCCGTCTGGAACAGGTCGCCGTGACGTTTGCCGGGCAGGCTGTGCTGGACAACATCGAGCTGAGCGTCGAGCCGGGGCAGATCGTCACCCTGATCGGCCCTAATGGCGCCGGCAAGACCACGCTGGTACGCGCCGTACTCGGGCTGTTGAAGCCAGACAGCGGCAGCGTCTGGCGCAAGCCGAAGCTGCGCGTCGGCTACATGCCGCAAAAACTTCACGTCGATCCGACCTTGCCGCTTTCGGTCCTGCGTTTTCTGCGACTGGTGCCGGGGGTTGATCGCCCGCGTGCGTTGGCGGCGTTGAAGGAAGTCGGCGCCGAACACGTGATCGACAGCCCGGTGCAAAGCGTTTCCGGTGGTGAAATGCAGCGTGTGCTGCTGGCCCGGGCGCTGCTGCGCGAACCGGAATTGCTGGTACTCGACGAGCCGGTGCAGGGCGTCGATGTCGCGGGCCAGGCCGAGCTCTACAGCCTGATCACCCGTCTGCGCGATCGCCACGGTTGCGGCGTGTTGATGGTGTCGCACGATTTGCATCTGGTGATGAGCACCACCGATCAGGTGGTGTGCCTGAACCGTCACGTCTGCTGCTCCGGGCATCCCGAGCAGGTCAGCGGCGACCCGGCGTTCGTCGAGCTGTTCGGCAAGAACGCACAGAGCCTGGCGATCTATCACCACCATCACGACCATGCTCACGACCTGCATGGCTCGGTAGTCAAAGGGCCGGTTATTGGCCAACCTCACGTTCACGGAGACAACTGCAAGCATGGCTGATTTTCTGTTGTATGCCCTGCTCGCAGGCTTGGCGTTGGCGGTGGTCGCAGGACCGCTCGGATCGTTTGTGGTCTGGCGGCGCATGGCCTATTTCGGCGATACCTTGTCCCACGCGGCATTGCTCGGCGTGGCGCTGGGCTTTTTGCTGGATGTCAGCCCGACGGTCGCGGTGACGGTCGGCTGCCTGCTGCTGGCGGTGCTGCTGGTAACGCTGCAACAGCGTCAACCGCTGGCGTCTGACACGTTGTTGGGAATTCTCGCGCCGAGCACGCTCTCTCTCGGGCTGGTGGTACTAAGCTTCATGCATGAAGTGCGGATTGACCTGATGGGCTATCTGTTCGGCGACCTGCTGGCGATCAGTCCGACCGATCTGGCGTGGATCCTTGGCGGCAGCGCGGCGGTGCTGGTTGTGCTGGTGGCGCTGTGGCGGCCATTGCTGGCGATCACCGTGCATGAAGAGCTGGCCAAGGTCGAGGGCTTGCCGGTGGCGGGTCTGCGTATGGCGCTGATGTTGTTGATTGCGGTGGTGATCGCGGTGGCGATGAAAATCGTCGGTGTGTTGCTGATTACTTCGCTGTTGATCATCCCGGCGGCTGCGGCACAGCGTCACGCCCGTTCGCCGGAGCAGATGGCCCTGGGCGCGAGCCTGCTGGGCATACTCGCCGTGTGTGGCGGGCTGGCGCTGTCATGGTTCAAGGACACCCCGGCCGGCCCGTCAATCGTTGTGACGGCGGCCGCACTGTTTCTGCTGAGTTTTGTTCTGCCCCGTCGAGGGGTGTAGACTTGCTCGCTTTTTGCGCAATTAGAGAGTCGCAGGAATGAAGCCGTTCGCCTCCCGTTATCTGCTCCTTGTCGCATTTTCCGTGCTGCTGGGCGCCTGCCAAAGCACGCCGCCGGTGGCCGAAGTCCCCGATGCGCGGGCTACGGCCATCGCACAGCTGGAGCAAAGCCTGGCCAGCAGCGAACTGGCCACCGCCGAAGACCAACTGGCCGCTTTGCAGGTCGAAACCCCCAACGATCAGTCCCTTGAGCAATACCAGCGGCAATTGGCCGAAGCGTATCTGCGCCGCAGCCAGATCGTGCTGCAGAAAGGTGATGTGAATGCAGCGGCTACGGCGCTGAGCCGGGCCCGCGCCTTGATGCCTAAAGCCCCGGCGCTGACCGGTGGCGTCAATGGTGCCATCACCGAAGCGCGCAAGGCTGAGCTGGAAAAGGCTGAAGCGGCGTTGCTCGCGGCCGAAGCCAAGCCCAAAGCCAAGGTGATCGACCCGACTGCCGAGAGCACCACGGTTGCACTGAATATCACCGATAGCCGCAAACTTCGCCGCCAACTGGATGCGATCGCCGCCGATGTGGTGAATTATGAGTGTGCAGTGACCATTCAGGCGCCGCGTACCAATGACTATCCATGGTTGTCGACGTTGCTGAGCAAGCGCGTGAAGAAGTTGAATCCGGATTTCGATCTGCAGATCCATAAGCAGATCGTGCGCACAGTCCCGGCGCAGATGGTTCTGATTCCGCGTAAACCGTAAAAGCATCGCGGGCAAGCCCGCTCCCACAGGTACAGTGTGATCCTGTGGGACCGGGCTTGCCCGCGATGACGTCTTACCAGTCGCCTAATTTCTTAGGCCGGAATGGCTTTCGCCTTAGGCTCCCGAGCCCAGACCCGATGCTGCCCGATCGCGGCAAAGAACGGCTTGGTCAGCGCGCCAACATCCTTGCCCTCCAGCAACCCGGCATCTGCCTCCAGCTTCAAAACATCCAACAACTGCTTGGCTTCGCCCTGAAGTGCAATCGCCTTCAGATGCTTGTATGCCTCCAGCATGTAATGCAGAGCCACGCCGTCACCGCTTAGTGCTTTGACGGACGCCGCACCACCTGGCACGAACACCGCATCGAAAATTACCGAAGGCATGCCTTCCATCGATGCATCCACTGGCAAGCTTTTACCGTCGGCAGTCTTCACTGGCGCCGAAGTCGGGCCAAGCAACTTGGCATGCGCACCTTCAGCGGCCAATGCCTTCTTCATTGCATCAATCGCCGCACCATCAACGCCGTTGGCAGCAAGAATCGCCACTTTTCGCGTCTTGATGTTCTCCGGTAACAGATTGGCCTGACTCAGCGAAGGCGAATTGTCGAAGGAGGTCTTGCGCACCTCCACCGTGCCTTTGGTTGGTGCCGGCAGACCCAGATTGGCCGCCACACGTTTGGCCAGTTCCAGATCGATGTTGGCGAGAATCTCGTTCACCTCACGTGCTCGGATGAACTCGCGCTCAACCTTGCCCAGCTCGAAGCTATAGGCGGCGATGATGTGCTCTTTCTCATGGGCACTCATGCTGTTGAAGAACAGCCGCGCTTGCGAGAAGTGATCGCTGAACGATTCGCTGCGCTGGCGGATCTTGGCGGCGTCGATGCGTTCCGGGTACGTCTCGAAACCACCGTCCTGCGCGGCCGGCGGGGTTTCTTTCGGCCAGCCACCGTCAATCGAGTTCGGCTCGTAAGACGCACGACCCTTGTCGATCACCGTGCGGTGCTGGGCATCACGCTGACCGTTGTGGAACGGCGCGACCGGGCGGTTGATCGGCAGCTCGTGAAAGTTCGGCCCGCCAAGTCGGCTGATCTGCGTATCGGTGTAGGAAAACAGACGACCTTGCAGCAGCGGGTCGTTGGAGAAGTCGATCCCCGGCACGATATGGCCCGGGCAGAACGCGACCTGCTCGGTCTCGGCAAAGAAGTTGTCCGGATTGCGATTGAGGGTCATCTTGCCCAGCGGCGTAATCGGCACGATTTCTTCGGGGATCAGCTTGGTCGGGTCGAGGATGTCGAAATCGAAGTCATGCTCGTTTTCCTCCTCGATGACCTGCACGCCCAGCTCCCATTCCGGGTAGTCGCCCATCTCGATGGCTTCCCAGAGGTCGCGACGGTGGTAGTCGGTGTCTTTACCGGCGAGTTTTTGCGCCTCGTCCCACACCAGCGAGCAAGTGCCGGCGGTAGGGCGCCAGTGGAATTTGACGAAGCGCGATTTGCCCTCGGCGTTGACCAGCCGGAAGGTATGCACGCCAAAGCCCTGCATGCTGCGCAGGCTTTTCGGGATCGCCCGGTCAGACATGGCCCAAATGACCATGTGCGCCGATTCCGGCACCAGCGAGACAAAGTCCCAGAATGTATCGTGAGCAGAGCCGCCGGTCGGGATTTCGTTGTGCGGTTCAGGTTTTACCGCGTGGACGAAGTCGGGAAACTTGATCGCATCCTGAATGAAGAACACCGGCATGTTGTTGCCGACCAGGTCGAAGTTACCTTCATCGGTGAAGAACTTCACCGCGAAACCGCGCACGTCACGTACGGTGTCGCCGGAGCCGCGGGGTCCTTGAACAGTGGAAAAGCGCACGAATACCGGGGTCTTTTTCCCCGGATCCTGTAGGAAGCCAGCCTTGGTCAGCGCGGCATGGTTCTCGTAAGCCTGAAAGAAACCGTGTGCGCCGGTGCCGCGGGCGTGGACGATGCGCTCCGGGATCCGCTCATGGTCAAAGTGCGTGATCTTTTCACGCATGATGAAGTCTTCCAGCAGCGATGGGCCGCGGGCGCCCACCTTGAGGGTGTTCTGGTTGTCGGCGATTTTCACGCCCTGGTTGGTGCGCAGGGCCTGGCCGGTGGCGTCGGAGCGAAATTTCTCCAGGCTGTCGAGTTTGGTATTGGTGTTGGCGCGATCCGGGGTATCGGTTCCAGCCAGTTCACTTTTGCCGGTGGTAGGTTTCTTGGTACTCATCAGACGTAAACTCCTCGTTTGACCCCTTTTCAACGGGGACTCTTGAGCGTTTCCGGGCACGGTTACCCAGGGTTTCAAGTCGCTTAACTAGTGACCGATGAGCAGGAACGGGCGTTCCTTTTTTATGACCTTTGATCTTGTTATTGCCAAATCGAAGGTTAATTGCGAAATAAATGCTAAGAACCTCTATACGGACAGGCTAAAATGCGCGCCCGGCTAACCGCTGATCCTTTTCTAACGCGCCCCACAAGGTTCGCTACGTGATCGAGTTTCAAAACGTCCACAAGACTTACCGCGTCGCCGGTAAGGACATTCCCGCCCTGCACCCGACCAGTCTGAAGATTGAGAACGGTCAGGTCTTCGGCCTGATCGGTCATTCCGGTGCGGGCAAAAGTACCCTGCTGCGTCTGATCAATCGCCTGGAACAATCCAGTGGCGGCAAGATCATCGTCGACGGCGAAGAAGTCACCGCGCTGGACGCCAACGGCCTGCGCCGTTTCCGCCAGCAAGTCGGGATGATCTTCCAGCACTTCAACCTGCTTGCCTCCAAGACCGTGGCCGACAACGTTGCGTTGCCGCTGACCCTGGCCGGTGAGTTGTCGAGCAGCGAAATCAACAAGCGCGTCGCCGAGCTGCTCAAGCGCGTCGGCCTGTCCGATCACGCCAAGAAGTACCCGGCGCAGTTGTCCGGCGGCCAGAAGCAGCGCGTCGGCATCGCCCGCGCCCTGGCGACCAAGCCGAAAATCCTGCTCTGCGACGAGGCCACCAGCGCTCTCGACCCGCAAACCACGGCGTCGGTTCTGCAACTGCTGGCCGAGATCAACCGCGAACTGAAGCTGACCATCGTGCTGATCACCCACGAGATGGATGTGATCCGCCGCGTCTGCGATCAGGTTGGCGTGATGGATGCCGGCGTGATCGTCGAGCAAGGTTCGGTGGCCGATGTGTTCCTGCATCCGCAGCACCCGACCACCAAGCGTTTCGTCCAGGAAAGCGAGCAGATCGACGAAAGCGAGCAGCGCGATGACTTCGCTCACGTGCCCGGCCGCATCGTGCGTCTGACCTTCCAGGGCGAAGCGACCTACGCGCCGTTGCTCGGTACCGTCGCCCGCGAAACTGGCGTCGACTACAGCATCCTCGCCGGTCGCATCGACCGCATCAAAGACATTCCGTACGGGCAATTGACCCTCGCCGTCACCGGTGGCGACATGGAAGCGGCGTTCGCCCGCTTCACCGCCGCTGACGTTCACATGGAGGTATTGCGCTAATGGAAGACCTGATCAGTTTCTTCACCAATATCGACTGGTACGAAATCTGGCTGGCCACCGGCGACACCATGCTGATGCTTGGCGGTTCGCTGCTGTTCACCGTGCTGCTCGGCCTGCCGCTGGGCGTGTTGCTGTTCCTCTGCAGCCCGCGTCAGCTTCTGGAAAACCGTGGCTTCTACGCGGTCATGTCGCTGGCGGTGAACATTCTGCGTTCGCTACCGTTCATTATTCTGCTGATCGTGATGATCCCGTTCACCGTGCTGATCACCGGTACGTCGCTGGGCGTGGCCGGTGCGATTCCGCCGCTGGTGGTCGGGGCCACGCCGTTCTTCGCGCGTCTGGTGGAAACCGCGCTGCGTGAAGTCGATCGCGGCATCATCGAAGCAACCCAGTCGATGGGCGCGACCACGCGGCAGATCATCATGAACGCCTTGCTGCCGGAAGCCCGTCCGGGCATCTTTGCAGCGATAACGGTGACGGCGATTACCTTGGTGTCCTATACGGCGATGGCCGGTGTGGTCGGCGCCGGTGGCCTGGGTGACCTGGCGATCCGTTTCGGTTATCAGCGTTTCCAGACCGACGTGATGATCGTCACCGTGGTCCTGCTGTTGATCCTGGTGCAAGTGTTGCAAATGGTCGGTGATCGACTGGTCGTACATTTCTCGCGCAAATAACCGGTTTTTGTAACTTAGAGATGAGCCGGCCATTCGCTGGCAGGCGCCAGACGGGCGCCTCAAAAGGAGTTAGCTGAATGAAAAAACTGATCGCTGCTTTCGCTGCCATTGCGGCATTCTCGGCCCACGCCGAAACCCTCACCGTTGCCGCCACTCCGGTGCCACACGCGGAAATTCTCGAGTTCGTGAAGCCGGCCCTGGCCAAAGAAGGCGTGGATCTGAAGGTCAAGGTCTTCACCGACTACATCCAGCCGAACGTACAGGTTGCCGAAAAGCGTCTGGACGCCAACTTCTTCCAGCACCAGCCGTACCTCGATGAGTTCAACAAGGCCAAGGGCACCAGCCTGGTGGCTGTGACTGGTGTGCACCTGGAACCGCTGGGCGCTTACTCGAGCAAGATCAAGGATCTGAAAGACCTGCCAAGCGGCGCCAACGTGGTGATCCCGAACGACGCCACCAACGGCGGCCGTGCGCTGTTGCTGCTGGCCAAGGCTGGCGTGATCACTCTGAAGGACCCGACCAACATTCTGTCGACCCTCAAAGACATCGCCCAAAACCCGAAAGATCTGAAAATCCGTGAACTGGAAGCCGCGACCATTCCGCGCGTGCTGACCCAGGTCGATCTGGCCCTGATCAACACCAACTACGCGCTGGAAGCCAAGCTCGATCCGTCCAAGGACGCGCTGGTGATCGAAGGCAACGATTCGCCTTACGTGAACATTCTCGTGTCCCGTGCGGACAACAAGGACAGCGACGCAATGAAGAAACTGGCTGCCGCCCTGCACAGCCCGGAAGTGAAGCAATTCATCACCGAGAAGTACAAAGGCGCGGTACTGCCGGCGTTCTGATTTAGATCGCTGCAACGAAAAAGGGGACGCAATGTGCGTCCCCTTTTTTGTGTCTGGTGTTTGGCTTTGGAGCTGCTGTGAAGCTTCCCCTCACCCCAGCCCTCTCCCGAGGGAGAGGGGGCCGACCGAGGTGTCTGGCGCTATGCATCGACCTGAAAGATTCATTCGATTATGGATTCGGCCAGCACTTTCACGTCGGCGTATTTCTTCAGCATCCCCCATTCAGTTCCCTCTCCCTCCGGGAGAGGTTTAGGGTGAGGGGCTTTTGCCTTTAGGCGGTTATTTGCGGTTAAGCATCACCGGCAGCTGCGCCACCAGTTTGGCGTTGTTCAACGGCGCACGGATAAAGCCACGCTGCGTCCCGTCCGGGCCAATTACCGCGAGATTCCCGCTGTGATCCACGGTGTAATTCGGCTTGCTGGTGTCCGCCGGAATAAACGGAATGCTCACCGCGTTGGCGACCTTTTGCAGTTCTTCGATTGAGCTCGGCGTAAGGCCAACGAACTGCGGATCAAAGTAACCCAGGTACTGCTTCAACTGCTTCGGGTTATCCCGATTCGGATCAACGCTGACCAATACGATCTGCAACTTATCCACAGCGTCTTTAGGCAGTTCGCTCTTGATCTGCCGCAGTTGCGCCAATGTGGTCGGGCAGATGTCCGGGCAGAAGGTGTAGCCGAAAAACAGCAGGCTCCACTTGCCCTTCAACTCGTCGATGGCGACCGGTTTGCCGTCCTGATCGGTCATCGTCACGTTCGGCAGGGTGCGGCTCTGCGGCAGCAGAATAATGCCGGCGTCGATCAACGCGGTCGGGTCGCCCTGGCCCTTGCCGCTCAGCACTTTGTTGACGGTAAGTCCCAGGATCAGCGCGATCACGGCGACGAGGATGAAGACGGTTTTCTGGGTTCGAGTCATAGGTTCAACAGTAAGTAGTGGTCTACGAGCAGGGCGATGAACAGCAGAAACAAGTACCAGATAGAGTACTTGAACGTGTTGATCGCCGCGTGCGGCCGAGTGCCACGGTACAGCACCACGGCCCATTGCAGAAACCTCGCGCCGAGGGCTAGGGCGCATATCAGGTAGAGCGTGCCGCTCATGTGGATCACGTACGGCAGCAGACTCACCGCCAGCAGCGCGAAGGTGTACAGCAGAATGTGCACCTTGGTGTAGTGCTCGCCGTGAGTGACCGGCAGCATCGGGATGTCGGCCTTGGCGTATTCCTCTTTGCGATGGATCGCCAGCGCCCAGAAGTGCGGCGGCGTCCAGGCGAAGATGATCAGCACCAGCAACAGCGGTTCGGCGCTGACGTGGCCGGTGGCGGCGGTCCAGCCGAGCAGCGGCGGTGCGGCGCCGGCGAGGCCGCCGATGACGATGTTCTGCGGCGTCGCGCGTTTAAGGAAACCGGTGTAGATCACCGCGTAACCGAGCAGCGAAGCCAGCGTCAGCCACGCTGTCAGCGCATTGGTGAAGGTCAGCAGCAACGCCTGACCGAGCAGCGCCAGCACCAGCGCAAAGGTCAGTGCAGCGGCAGGCGAAACCCGGCCCTCGGCCATTGGCCGTTTATGCGTGCGCGCCATCACCGCATCAATGCGCCGATCCACCACATGATTGACCGCCGCCGCACCGCCTGCACACAGCGCGATGCCCAGATTGCCGAACACCAGCACCGTCCACGGCACCCCGGCGCGGGTCGCGAGGAACATGCCGACCAGCGAGGTGATCAGCATCAGCACCACGACTTTTGGCTTGGTCAGCTCCAGATAGTCACGCCAGATCGCCTGATGCGGGCGTTCGCCAATCAGAATCGCCACGGCGTTTCTCCTTTTATTGTGATGGGCGCGGCCGCGTGTTTACGCGGGCTCAGGCGCCAGCGCGCGAGCACCGGTTGTTTGACCCGGACCAGACTGGTCCGCGCGTGGTAATTGACCAGCACCATGGTCATTAACAGCGCCGCACCGCCGGCGTTATGCGCCACGGCCACCGGCAGCGGCAGATGGAACAGCACGTTGCTGATGCCGAGGGTGATCTGTGCGCCGAGCGCGACCACGACCAATCCGGCCAACCGCGTCATCCCGACCACTTTCAATTGCCACGCCAGACCGAGCAGCACCAACGTCACCAACAACGCGCCGATGCGGTGGGTCAAATGAATCGCCGTGCGCGCATCGCTGTCGAGTTGTCCACCCAGATAATTCGGGCCGATGTGTTGAGTCAGGTGAAAGCCGTTGGCGAAGTCGGCGGGTGGCAGCCATTGGCCGTGGCAGGTCGGGAAGTCGATGCAGGCCACCGCCGCATAATTGGAACTGACCCAGCCACCGAGGGCGATCTGGCCGATCACCAGTAACAGGCCAGCGGTCGCCCAATACTGCAAACGCTTGGGCACGGTCAGCGCCGGCAGCACCCCGGACAATCGCAACGTCAGCAAAAACAGCAGGCTCAAGGTCGCAAAACCGCCAAGCAAATGCCCGGTGACCACTTGCGGCCAGAGCTTGAGCGTCACCGTCCACATGCCGAACGCCGCTTGCGCAAACACCACCGCCAACAGAAACAGCGGCAGTTTCAACGGCAGCCCCGGATGACGCCGATTGACCCAGGCACGCCCGGCCAGAATCGAAATGAGCAGGCCGAGGGTGCCGGCGAAGTAGCGGTGGATCATCTCGTTCCAGCCCTTGTGCGCCTCCACCGGCGAGTCGGGGTAATGCAGTTCGGCATGGGCCAGTTGGGCTTCGCTTTTTGGCACGCTGATAAAGCCGTAGCAGCCCGGCCAGTCCGGACAGCCCAGACCTGCGTGGGTCAGGCGGGTGTAGGCGCCGAGCAGCACCACAATCAGGGCCAGCAGGGTGGCAAACAGCGCGAGGCGAAATCCAGGTTTGGCCATGACGATGCCCTTATCCGATGTTCGACAGTTTCAGCAGGTGACGCAGGTCGTTGAGCAAGTCCTTGCCTTTGACGTTCGGGTCGTAGCGCAGCACCAGATTGCCGTGCGGGTCGATGATCCACAGTTGTGGGGTGGCTTTGTCGCCAGTGGTCTTGCTGAAGGTGGTGACATCCAAGGGATAGCGTTGAAGTTGCGGATATTCACGGGTCAATTTGGCTTCGTAGTCAGCACCCAAAGGCTGTGCGGCGGCCAGGGCGTGGCTGGCGCGGCTGGCATCACGACCGAGGCCGATCTGGATCTGCCGCGCCAGATACACCAACTGCTGGCAATCGACGGCGCAATCCTTGGGCGCGGTGACCAGCATCTGCCAGCGCTGCTCATCGGCGACCACGCCAAGGTCGGCGCGAGTCTGACCGTTGCCGATCAGTTCGCCGTGGTAGCTGCGACCCTCCGGCACCCAGAACTGCAACTTGTACATGCCGGTGGCGAGGATCATCGGACCGATCACGCCGAGCACAATCAGCAGTAGTTGAATGCGCCCACGCCGACGGGTGGCGGCAGGTTTCGCCTCAGACATGCTGGGTGGATTCATGGCCGTTCCCATGGTTTTTCTCCTTTGCGTTGTGCAAGCCCAAATAGAGGTAGAGGCCAAGCAGGGCTGTGGCCATGGCGAACCACTGCACGGCGTAACCGAGGTGTTTTTCCGGGCCCATGGCGACCACTGGCCAATCGGCCTCGTAGCTGGCCGGGCCTTGTTCTGCACGCACCTCGTAGGCGAAGCCGTCGCGGTCGAGGGTTTTCCACAACTTGGCCGGCTCGACGGCGGTGATGGTTTGCGGCCAGGTGCTGCTGACCGGATCGGCGTGCAACTGGAAGGTTGCGCCGGGGGCGACGTAGGCCCAGGCGTCGAGATTCAGCGCATCAGTGGGCGTGGTGAATTGCGGCGGCACGCGGCGATCCGGCCACGGCAGCCAACCGCGATTGACCAGCAGCCACAGGCCTGTGCGTTGATCCTGAAACGGTTGCAGCAGCTCCACGCCGACCTTGCCGTTACGCTGGCGGTTATCCAGCAGCAAGCTGTGCGCGGCATCGAACTGGCCATATAGATGCACGCGGCGATAGGCCGGGTCGGCGCTGTGCAGCAATTCGCTGCTGGCCATCGGCTCGGCGGCGCGACGTTCGGCATAACTGGCGAGCAGGGCGGTTTTCTCCGCGCCCCGGCCCAGTTGCCAGAAGCCCAGCGACACCAGCAGCGGCAGCAACAACGCCACCACCACGGTCGGTATCACGCCCGGACGAAAGCGCTTCATGGCTGCGCCACAAAGTCAGTCGTCGCGATCGCTATACTCAACTGCATCGCCTGTCCCCCGGAGTCTTCCCATGCTCAAAGCAGCCATCGTCGTGCTGCTGATTGCCACGGTGATCAGCCTGTTCAGCGGCCTGTTTTTCCTGGTCAAGGACGACAGCAGCTCGAATCGCCTGGTCATCGCCTTGAGTGTTCGGGTGGCATTGGCCGCGGCGACCGTCGGCTTGATCGCCTGGGGTTTCTACAGCGGCCAACTGGTGTCGCATGCGCCTTGGTAGCGTTGCTCCTCAGAGCACGTAAACGAAGATGAACAAGCCGATCCACACCACATCGACGAAGTGCCAATACCAGCTCGCCGCTTCGAAACCGAACTGATGGTCGGCGTCGAAGTGACCCTTCATGATGCGCATCAGCATCACAAACAGAATGATCGTGCCGATGGTGACGTGGGCGCCGTGGAAACCGGTGAGCATGAAGAATGTCGCGCCATAAATGCCCGAACCGAGGGTCAGCCCCAGTTCGTGGTAGGCGTGAATGTATTCCTCAGCCTGGAAACCGAGGAACGCGCAGCCGAGCAGCACGGTGATCGCCAGCCAGATTTTCAGCGCGCCGCGATGGCCCTTCTTCAGCGCATGGTGGGCGATGGTGATGGTCACACTGGAGCTGACCAGCAGAATCGTGTTGATCAGCGGCAGGCCCCACGGGCTGATGACTTCCTTCGGTGGCGGGAACAGTTTCGGATCCGGGGTATGCAGCAGCGGCCAGGTGAACTGGAAGTTCGGCCAGAGCATGTGGGCGATGCCTTTCGGGCCTTCGCCACCCAGCGCCGGGCCGGAGACGTGTCGCACGTAAAACAGCGCACCGAAGAACGCGGCGAAGAACATCACCTCGGAAAAGATGAACCAACTCATGCCCCAGCGAAACGAGCGATCCAGCTGCGGGCTGTACAGTCCCGAACGGCTTTCCTTGATCACCGTGCCGAACCAGCCGAACAGCATGTACGCCAGCAGCAGTCCGCCGACGAAAAAGATGTACGGCCCATGGGATTCCGGGCGTGCGGCTTTTAGATCGTTGAACCAGGTGGCGAGGCCGTACACGGTGATGGCCATGCCGAAGGTGGCGATGATCGGCCATTTGCTTTGGGCCGGAACGTAATAATGCTCATGAGTTGCCATTTATTGTTCTCCTTATCGGGCACGCTCAACCGCCAGTGTTTACAGCTACCGGAGGATGTCGGGCGGTGATATCGAACAGCGTGTAGGACAGCGTCAGGTGCTTCACATCCTTGGGCATGTCGCGGTCAACAATGAAGCGCACCGGCATCTCGATCTGCTGACCGGGCTGCAGCACCTGCTGGGTAAAACAAAAACATTCGGTCTTGTGGAAATACGCCGCCGCGTTGCTCGGCGCGATGCTCGGCACGGCTTGCGCACTCATCGGTTTGTCGGTGGGATTACGCGCGATGAAGATCATCTCGTTGACCGCGCCGGGGTTGGCGGTGAGTTCGTCTTGCTTGGGGTAGAAATCCCATGGCATGTCGGCGGTGTTGGTCGACAGAAACTGCACGCGCACCTGGCGCGAAGTGTCGACCACCTGCTCGCCCTCGTACTGCCCGGCGGTCTTGCCGTTGATGCCGAACGCTTTGCACATCACGTCGTAGATCGGCACCAGGGCAAAGCCGAAGACAAACATCGCCACCACCACCCCGAGCAGGCGGGTGACGAGTTTTTTCATCGAGATCGAGTCAGCCATGGTTCCAACCCTCTGCCGAGAACCCTGTGGGAGCTGGCTTGCCAGCGATGGCTGCCTGACTGACACACTGCAATGGCCCCATCGCTGGCAAGCCAGCTCCCACAATGTTTGTCACAGGGCGAAAAGTGTTCATTTCACTTCCGGCGGTGTGGTGAAGGTGTGATACGGCGCCGGGGACGGCACGCTCCATTCCAGGCCTTCAGCGCCATCCCACGGTTTGGCCGGTGCCGGCGGGCCGCCGCGAATGGTCTTGATCACGATGAACAGAAAGAACAGCTGCGTGGTGCCGAACATGAACGCGCCAATCGAGGAGACCATGTTGAAGTCGGCGAATTGCAGGTTGTAGTCCGGAATCCGTCGTGGCATCCCCGCCAGACCGACGAAGTGCATCGGGAAGAACGTCAGGTTCATGCCGACGAACGACAGCCAGAAATGCAGCTTGCCGAGGGTTTCGTCGTACATGTGGCCGGTCCATTTCGGCAGCCAGTAGTAGGTGGAGGCGAAGATCCCGAAGATCGCCCCCGGCACCAGCACGTAGTGGAAATGCGCGACCACGAAGTAGGTGTCCTGATACTGGAAGTCCGCCGGGGCGATGGCCAGCATCAGCCCGGAGAAACCGCCGATGGAGAACAGGATCACGAACGCCACGGCAAACAGCATTGGCGTTTCGAAGGTCAGTGAGCCCTGCCACATGGTGCTGGCCCAGTTGAACACCTTGACCCCGGTCGGCACGGCGATCAGTAGCGTGGCGTACATGAAAAACAGTTCGCCCACCAGCGGGATGCCCACCACGAACATGTGGTGCGCCCAGACGATAAATGACAGGAACGCGATGCTCGCCGTGGCGTAGACCATCGAGGTGTAGCCGAACAGCGGCTTGCGCGAAAACGTCGGGATGATCGAGCTGACGGCGCCGAACGCCGGCAGGATCATGATGTACACCTCGGGATGCCCGAAGAACCAGAACACATGCTGGAACAACACCGGGTCACCGCCACCGGCGGCACTGAAGAAGCTGGTGCCGAAGTGGATGTCCATCAGCATCATCGTCACGCACCCGGCCAGCACCGGCATCACCGCGATCAGCAGGAACGCGGTGATCAGCCAGGTCCAGACGAACAGCGGCATTTTCATCAGGGTCATGCCGGGGGCGCGCAGGTTGAGGATGGTGGCGACCACGTTGATCGCGCCCATGATCGAACTGATCCCCATCAGGTGGATGGCGAAAATGAAGTAGGTCACGCTTTCGGGGGCGTAGGTCGTCGACAGCGGTGCGTAGAACGTCCAGCCGAAATTCGGCCCGCCACCGGCGCTGAACAGGGTCGAAACCAGCAGGATGAAAGCTGCCGGCAGCAGCCAGAAGCTGAAGTTGTTCATCCGTGGCAAGGCCATGTCCGGCGCGCCGATCATCAACGGGATCATCCAGTTGGCGAGGCCGACGAAGGCCGGCATGACCGCACCGAAGACCATCACCAGACCGTGCATGGTGGTCATCTGGTTGAAGAACGCCGGCTCGACGATCTGCAGTCCCGGCTGAAACAGTTCGGCACGAATCACCATCGCGAACGTACCGCCGAGCAGGAACATGGAAAACGCAAACCACAGATACAGTGTGCCGATGTCCTTGTGGTTGGTGGTCAGCACCCAGCGCATCAGGCCTTTGGCGGGGCCGTGGGCGTGGTCGGCATGACCGTGGTCATCGATTACAGCGCTCATGGCCTGTCTCCTGTAAACGAGTGAGCTGGGCGGGCGGGGGCGCGATGCCCCGGCCGATGGATTGTCTGCGCGATAGACCGGGTCATTTGCTTTCCGCCTGTTTCAGCTCCAGCACTTCTTTTGGCGTGACCATGTCGCCCTTGTTGTTGCCCCAGGCGTTACGTTCATAGGTCACGACCGCCGCGATATCGACTTCCGACAGCTGCTTGCCGAACGCTGCCATGGCGGTGCCGGGCTTGCCGTGGAAGACAATGCTCAAATGGCCTTCTTTCGGTCCGGTGGCGATTTTCGAGCCTTTGAGTGCCGGGAACATTGGCGGCAGACCCTGGCCTTCGGCCTGGTGACAGGCGACGCAGGTGGTGTGATAGATCTTGTCGCCACGCTCCTTGAGTTCGTCGAGCGTCCATTCCTTGCTGGTCAACTCTTTGAGCTGCGCGGCTTCGGCTTTGCGGTCGGCGAGCCACTTGTCGTAATCGGTCTTCTCCTTGACCTCGACGACGATCGGCATGAAGCCGTGATCCTTGCCGCAGAGTTCGGCGCACTGGCCACGGTAAATGCCGGGCTTGTCGATGCGCGTCCACGCCTCGTTGACGAACCCCGGAATCGCATCGCGTTTTACCGCGAAGGCCGGCACCCACCACGAGTGGATAACGTCGGCGGAGGTTACAAGGAAGCGCACCTTGGCCCCGGTCGGCAGCACCAATGGCTTGTCGACTTCGAGCAGGTAATGCTCGCCCTTGGCTTCCTTGTTGTGGATCTGTTCGGCGGGGGTGGCCAGGTTGCTGAAGAACTCGACGTCCTGGCCCAGGTATTTGTAGTGCCACTTCCACTGATAACCGGTGATCTGGATATCGATATCCGGCTCACTGGTGTCGTACATCTTGATCAGGGTGGCGGTCGCCGGAACGGCCATCGCCACCAGTATCACGAACGGTACGATGGTCCAGAGGATTTCGACGGTGGTGCTTTCGTGGAATTTTGCGGCGACCTGCCCGGTAGAACGGCGGTGCACCATCATCGACCAGAACATGGCGCCGAAGACGATGATCCCGATCACCACACAGATCCAGAAAATGGTCATGTGCAGGTCGAATACTGCGTGACTGATTTCAGTCGCTCCAGGCGCCATATTCACAGTCCAGGCGGCATGCGCCGGACTGAAAATCGACCACAACAGGAGGCCCATCCAGACGTGTGGATGTCGCATCATTGCGGGTTCCCCTTATCGTTCTTGTTATCCCGCCGGCTTTCGCCTGCGGCAAGGGAGCGGCTGCATCAGACTACGAACTTGAATCGCCGGGCCTTGCTGCGGGTGCAGTCGGGCGTCATCAGCTAACTCCATTCATTGGCGAGTATAGACAGCGGCGGGAAATTGCAATGTGCACACGTAAATCAACTGAAACAGCGAAGGCTTGCGCTCAAGGGCACGAATGGAGAAGGATGCAGACGAGTGGTGGCAAACCGATATAACGCAGGCGCATCAAGGATGAAATAATTATGACAAATGCGTCTTAGCATTTTTCGTAAGCCAGCTAACTTATGTCTTCCCTATTTCATTGCCTTGTTTCCTGGAGTTTTCATGAACACCGCCGCATTGCGCGAGCAGATCCAAAAAGCCCGACAACACGAAAACGAAACCGGACGGTTGACCCGTCAACTGGAAGAACAACTGCCTCACCTGCACCCCTCTATCCAATTACCGGAGACGGATGCCAAGGCTGTATTGACGCGTTTTGTCGAAGCCTATATCGACGAAGTACCTGACCTGCTGGACGCAGCCAATGAAGTCGCCAGGGAAGCGGGAATCGAGTCACAGATCAAACCGGTGCTGAAAATCGCCGAACAGTATTTCCTCCAGCCTCCGGTTGGCCTGGAACATCTGCTGGACGAAGCCTATCTGGCGCACCGCTTTGTCGAAGAGGTCAACGACCTGTACATCAAGCATTTCGGCCAGCCACTGATCCCCTTGGACATGACGGTCGCCAACCTGATTGCTCACCAGTTGCTCGGTGAGAAATTTGCCAATGAACTGGATGAAGTCGTGCACCACGCCGTGGACAGCATGCTCGACGACGACAGCTTTGCGCTGGAGTCGGTAGAAGCCTACCGCGAAAAACTCAGCAGCCCTGATACTGGCGCCGCGTGGAAACGCTGGCCGTGCATGAGCCGCCGACTGGGTGTGGGCCTGGAGCTGGATCAACCCGCCGCGTAACTCCGCGTCACACCACAAATACCTGTGGGAGCTGGCTTGCCAGCGATTACGGTAGATCATCCAACATCTCTGTTGACTGACACACCGCTATCGCTGGCAAGCCAGCTCCCACAAGGTTTTTATCCGGCCGCACCGATTCCGGTATTGGTCCGAACCCTGCCCTCAAGCCGTCGCTTCAACCCCCGCGACTCAATCAACAGTTTCGACCCCTTCGCCGCATTTGCCCGGCCCCATTCTTCCAGCAACTCCAGACATGAATGGTCGATGTAGCTCAGGTTATTGAGCGGCACATGCACCGTCGTGCCTTCGGGAATCGTGTTCAACACCTGCGTCAACGCCGGCACCTTGAGGAACGTCCCCGCCCCGACCAGACGCAACTCCATCTCGCCGTCCTTCGGCAGATCGATCAGGCTGATCTTCAGGCGTGAAGCCTTGAACGCCAGTTTCACCAGGGTCAGACCGAAACCGACCAACACACCGGTCAGCAGATCCGTGAAGATGATTGCCAGCGCCGTTGCCGCGTAGGTGAACATCGGCATCCGCCCGTAGCGGCTCAGGCCACGGAAGGCTTTCAGGTCGACCAGTTTGAAACCGGTATAAACCAGCACCCCGGCCAGACTCGCCACCGGAATGCTTTGCAGCACGCTCGACAGCAACAACACGAACGCCAGCAGCCACAGGCCATGGAAGATCGTCGAATAACGCGTAGTCGCACCGGCCTGGACGTTGGCCGAACTGCGCACGATCACTCCGGTCATCGGCAACGCGCCGACCAGACCGCAGAGCATGTTGCCGACACCTTGCGCCGACAGCTCACGGTCGAAGTCCGAGCGTACGCCGCTGTGCATGCGATCTACCGCCGCGGCCGACAAAAGGGTTTCCGCGCTGGCAATGAAGGCCACGGCGAACGCGGCGATCAACAGCGTCGGATCGGCCAGACTGAGCAGGTCGGCAGGTTTCAACCAATCAATGGCCTCCGCCAGATTCGCCGGCACCTCGACGCGCTTGACCTGCAATGCCAGCAGCAGACTGGCACCCGTCGCCAGACCCACACCCAGCAATGCGCCGGGAACAAAACGCAGCGATTGCGGGCGGAATTTTTCCCATAGCCACATCACCGCAATCGTTGCCAGCCCGAGCAACCCGGCCTGCCAGCCGAACGACGGCAAGGCCTGCGCCACCGCGCCTGGGAATGCGGTGAGATTGTCCAGCCCGGACGGTTTCGGTGCGGCATCGAGCATTACATGCACCTGCGACAGCACGATCAAGACGCCGATCCCCGCGAGCATGCCGTACACCACCGCTGGCGCCGTCACCCGAAACCAGCAACCCAGCTTCAATCGCCCGGCCACCAGTTGCAGAAATCCGGCGAGCAACAGAATCGGCCCGAGCATCTCGATGCCGTGCTGGCGCACCAGTTCAAACACCAACACCGCCAGCCCCGCCGCCGGCCCACTGACCTGCAACGGCGAACCCGCCAGCCAGCCGACCACCAGACCGCCGATGATCCCGGTGATCAGGCCTTTGGCCGGGGGCAACCCTGACGCAATCGCAATGCCCATGCACAGCGGCAGGGCGACCAGAAACACAACCACTGAAGCCAGTAGCTCCCGTGGCAACACCGCTTTCAATTGAGCCGCACGCATGGCGATTCTCCCGAAGTTTTCTTCAGGCGTGGTGAGGCCGCGTCGCTGAAACAGCGACGGGCGTCAAACCACACAGATTTTTAGGAAGATTTAGAAGCGTGCTTTGGGCGTCGCCACCGGAATCGGATGGCTGCCGTCGAGCGGCAGGAAGCGTCCCTGGTCCGCGTCGTAAGCTTTGATTTCACTGGTTTCGATGTTGTAGACCCAGCCATGGATGAACAGATGACCGTTCGCCATGCGCGAGGCTACCGAAGGATGGGTACGCAAGTGCTGCAATTGGGCGATGACGTTTTCCTCGGTGAGGATCGGCATGCTTTCTTTTTCGTCGGCGCAATGACAGTTGTCATGCACCATGGTTTTCGCGACTTCGGCGTGGCGCAGCCAGGCTTTGACTGTCGGCATTTTTTCCAGGCTGTCCGGGTTGAGTACCGCACGCATGGCGCCGCAATCGGAATGGCCGCAAATGATGATGTGCTGCACGCCGAGGGCCAGCACCGCGTATTCGATCGCGGTGGAAACGCCGCCGTTCATCTGGCCGTACGGCGGAACGACGTTGCCGACGTTACGGGTCACGAACAGATCGCCCGGGGAGCTCTGGGTGATCAGCTCAGGGACGATGCGCGAGTCGGCGCACGTGATGAACATCGCTTTAGGCGCCTGGGCCGTGGCGAGTTTCTTGAAGAGTTCTTCCTGCTGCGGAAAAACCTCATGATGAAAATGCAAAAAGCCGTCTACGATCTGTCGCAGCGCTGCATCGGCGGATTCCGCTTCTGGGGTTTGCGCCGACGCAGCCAACGGCTGTTTATCCTTGTCACTCATGATTCATCCTCTTAGGCGGATTCAGGGAGTCTTCCCCGGTATTCCGGTATGAAGCCAGTGGCTGTTTAAACATCCGGGTCATCCAGACCCGTCAGTCACTCGATGAACAAGGTAGCCGCCGAAACTTAACTCAAACTGAATCAAACGCTCTAGAACGTGTGTTCCAGGTCACAAAAAACGTGACTGAGTGATCTCGGCGGAAGGTTTCCAACCCCTCAACCATAAGCCAATTGTCGCTAAATCAACGACATCTGGCGACCCGGCGGACAGAAGGCTGTGCAGTCGAGATTGTAGCCCTCGCGATGATTGAGCCCCAGGCGCTTGATCGCTTTGGCAAAACGTTGCGCGAGCAGGTCGGCAAACGGTCCTTCGCCGCGCATCCGCGCGCCGAAACGGCTGTCGTAGAGCTCGCCGCCACGGCTCTGGCGGATCAGGCTCAGCACATGTGCGGCGCGTTGCGGGTAGTGCGCGTTCAGCCACTCTTCGAACAGCGGCGCCACTTCCAGCGGCAAGCGCAACATCATGTACGCCGCACTTTGCGCACCGGCCGCGTGGGCCTCGGTGAGCAGGCTTTCGATTTCGCTGTCGTTGATCATCGGAATCATCGGCGAACACAACACGCCGACCGGAATTCCTGCTTCACGCATGACCCGAATAGCGCGCAATCGTGCCTTGGGTGCAGCGGCGCGCGGCTCAAGGATACGTTTGAGTTCATCGTCCAGCGTGGTCAGGCTGATCATCACCGCCACCAACCGATGCTGCGCCAGTTCGGCGAGCAAATCGAGATCGCGCAGGATCAGCGAACCCTTGGTGACGATGGTCACCGGATGCCGGTAGCGCAACAGCACTTCGAGGGTCTGGCGGGTGATTTTGTGTTCGCGCTCGATCGGCTGATACGGATCGGTGTTGGAGCCCAGATTGATCGGCGCGCATTCATAGCCACGCTTGCTCAACTGTTCTTCCAGCACCTGCGCAGCGTTGGTCTTGGCGATCAGCTTCGTTTCGAAGTCGAGCCCCGGCGACATGTCCCAATAGGCGTGGCTGGGCCGCGCATAGCAATAGATGCAACCGTGCTCGCAGCCGCGATAGGGATTGATCGAGCGATCGAAGGGCAGATCCGGTGAGGTGTTGCGAGTAATGATGGTTTTCGCCGTTTCGATCATCACTTCGGTGTTTTGCGTCTCGGGTACTTCCTGATACCAGCCGTCATCCTCGGCCACCGAGCGATTCGGTGCGAAGCGGTTGTGCGGGTTGGTCGCGGTGCCGCGTCCGCGAGGGGGGAGAGGGTTGATCATTGGGCAGGCTCCTGATCTGTATATACATACAGTACACGGGCAAGCCCGATGTGATCCAGTACCGCTCGGCGATGGGATACGTGCTGACTGGCAAAGTTTATATATAAGTGCAAAGTACAATCCGGGATACATATGTCCCGTTGTCGCGACAAATTATCGAATATAGTCTTGGCCAGTTCCAACGGCACTTGCCTGATAACTAATTAAAAGGATTTAATTCATGTCTTACCTCAATCAACGCGGCGTCTTTATGCAAATGATGCTGCCCAATGCATCGGAGCCCAATACCATTGTTTCGATGCAACTTGCGCGCAAGGAGCTGGGCTGGAACGCCGAGCAGGAGCTGTCCACCGAGACGCTGGTTGACTCGGCCTACGTGGTGGCGGTATCCAGCGACCGTGGCAAGACATTCACTGTTCGCACCAACAAGAACGATGTGGACGGTGATGGCGATATTGATAACGACGACAAGGCGAAGTTGATTGCGCTGGCCAAGGCTTATGTAAGTATCATTAATCCGTAAGATCGAAGTTGTCGCGATATACGTATAGTAAAAACCCTGCATGAACAGTTCATGCAGGGTTTCTGTTTTTAATGATGATCTGTTACTTGGCCAAGATCATCAGTGGACGTTGTTTTCATATCGTCGCTGCGTAAGCCGGCAACCTCCTTGGCACTGATCGGCGCACCCTTGTTACCCCAACTGCCACGGATAAAGCTCACCACGTCTGCCACTTCCTGATCCGACAGGCGCCAGGCGAAACCCGGCATGGTGAAGGTCGAAGGCGCGGTGTGCGTTGCTGGCAGCGTACCGCCCTTGAGCACAATGTGAATCAACGAAGTCGGATCTTCCGATTGCAGCACTGGATTACCCGCCAGCGCCGGGAACACTCGCGTGTAGCCGTGGCCGTCGGTGCGGTGGCACGCCGCGCAGTTGTCGATGTACACCGCTGCACCACGCTGGCTGTCGTCACCGTCCCACAAAGCCTTGGCGGCTTTCTCGTCGTACTGATGTGGCTGATCGTTCGGATCAGTGGCCGGCAGCGACTTGAGGTAGCGGGCAATCGCGGTCAGGTCGGCGTCGGTCATGTATTGCATGCTGTGGGTGACCACATCGCTCATGCCGCCAAACACCGCGCTGCGGTCGCTGCGCCCGGTCTTGAGGAATTGCACCAGTTGCTCTTCGCTCCAACTGCCGAGGCCGTCCTTGTGGTCGCCGCGCAGGCTCTTGGCGATCCAGCCTTCCAGCGGCGCACTGCCGGCCAGAAAAGTGCTGCCATCAGCGGCGCTGAGGGATTTTTCCTGCATGGTCAGGGCGCGTGGCGTATGGCAGGCACCGCAATGTCCGAGGCCTTCGACCAGATAGGCCCCACGATCAATGACGGCGTCGTCCGACGTGGCTTTGTAGTCCTCGACCTTCGGCGCAAACATCCAGCGCCAGCCCATCAGCGGCCAACGCATGCTCAACGGCCATGGAATATCACTGGCCTTGTTCTCCTGCGCGACCGGTTGCACGCCGTGCATGAAATACGCGTACAGCGCTTGCATGTCGGTTTCGCTGACACGGGCGTAGGACGGATACGGCATCGCCGGGTACAACGTACTGCCGTTTTTGGCGACGCCATGGCGCACGGCTTGATCGAAGTCCGCGAAGCTGTACTCACCAACGCCGGTTTTGTCGGGAGTGATGTTGGTCGAGTAGATCGTGCCGATCGGGGTTTCCATCGGCAGACCGCCGGCGAACGGCTTGCCGTCCTTCGCGGTGTGACACGCCACACAGTCGCCCGCGCGGGCGAGGTATTCGCCTTGCTTGATCAAAGCTTGATCAACTTCGGCCGCCTGCAAAGCAGCACTGCCGAGCAGCGCCAGGGTCGCGATAACAATAGTCTTCATGGTCATCGCTCCTTAAGCCTGAACCAGCGGGCCGGGGTTTTTCAGGTATTGCTCGCGGATCGCCTTCGCCGACCAATAGGTCAGCGCCGCTACCAGCCCGGTCGGGTTGTAACCCAGGCCTTGCGGGAACGCCGAAGCGCCCGGGACGAACACGTTGTGCACGTCCCAGCTCTGCAAGTAGCGGTTCAGTGCGCTTTTCTTCGGATCGGTGCCCATGATCGCGCCACCGTTGAGGTGGGTGGTCTGGTACGACGCAGTATTGAAGTGGTCGCCGACTTTCTTGCCGATCACCGCAATGGCTTTCGGCCCCATCGCTTCGGCAACCTTGCCCATTTTCTCGACCATGAAGCGGTTCATCTTGATGTCGTTTTCCTGCCAGTCGAACGTCATCCGCAGCAAGGGCAAGCCGTAGGCATCGCGATACACCGGGTCGAGATCGAGGTAATTGCCCCGGTAGGACTGATGCGCGCCGTGGGCGTCCATCGACACCTGATGGGTGTAGTAATCGGCGGTTGCGCGTTTCCACGCACTGCCCCAGGCCGGAGTGCCCGGTGGGTTGGAGGTGCCTGCAATCGGCCTGCTCCCGGCCTGGTTAACCCACATCGGCGAACCACCGACGAAGCCGTGCGGACCATGGTCGAAGTTGTCGGCGTTGAAATCGTCCAGCGCCACGCCGTTGCCGCCGGCGCCGATGAAGTTGTTGGTGTGGGTGTCCTTGTCGAAGAACGCCTTGATGGTCGCCATGTTCTGATAGGCGAAGTTACGCCCGACCACGCCTTCGCCGCTGATCGGGTCGTAGGGTTTGCCGATCCCGGAGAGCAGCATCAGGCGAACGTTGTGCAACTGGAACGCGCCGAGGATCACCAGGTCCGCCGGCTGCTCGATCTCGCGGCCCTGACCGTCGATGTAAGTGACACCCGTGGCTTTGCTTTTTGTGCTGTCGAGGTTGACCCGCAGCACATGGGAATTGGGCCGCAGCTCGAAATTCGGCAGCGGCTTGAGCGCCGGCAGAATGTTCACGTTCGGCGAGGCCTTGGAATACATGTAGCAAACGTAACCGCTGCAGAACCCGCAGAAGTTGCACGGGCCCATCTGCGCGCCGTAAGGGTTGGTGTAGGGCCCGGAGGTATTCGCTGACGGCAGGTTGTAGGGTTTGTAACCGACTTCTGTAGCCGCTTTGCCGAACAGCTGTGCGGAAACGGTGTTTTTCTGCGCTTCCAATGGGAACGGGTTGGAACGATCAGGCGCGTACGGGTTGCCACCCTTGCCCTGACCGACCAACTGACCTTTCACGGTCCAGGCCTGGCCCGAGGTGCCGAAGACTTTTTCGGCGAAATCGAAGAACGGCTCCAGCTCTTCATAGCTGACGCCGAAGTCCTGGATGGTCATGTCCTTGGGAATGAAGCTTTTGCCGTAGCGCTCTTCGTAGTGGCTGCGCATGCGCAACTCGATCGGATCGACGCGAAAGTGCACGCCCGACCAATGCAGCCCGGCGCCGCCGACGCCATTGCCCGGCAGGAATGCGCCCAACTGGCGGTTCGGCAGGGCGATGTCGTTGACGCTATGACGAATGGTAACGGTCTCTTTGGAGATGTCCTGAAAGAGTTTTTTGCGCACGCTGTAGGTGAGTTCGTCGATCACCTGCGGATAGTTGCCGTCGGGGTAGGTGTCCTGCATCGGCCCGCGCTCCAGCGCCAGCACATTGAGCCCCGCTTCGGTCAGCTCTTTGGCCATGATTGCGCCGGTCCAGCCGAAACCGACGATCACCGCGTCAACCTTCTTCATTACGGTTGCCATGCTCAAGCCCTCTCGCCGCGAATCGAAACTGCCGGGAAGGGGTATTGCTCGTTGCGTTCCACCCAATCCATGAAATCGGCGCGGGCGCCGGGGAAACCGATCATGGTCCAGCCGACCATGCCTTTATTGCCGCCGTGGATCGGGTCGCAGAAGAACCCTTCCTTGGTGTTTTGCAGCAGCAGGTTAAAGAAAATCTTCGCCGGAACGGCGTCAAATTGCGGTTTTCCAGCTTCGAGTTGTTTGAGCAAATCGTCTCGGGTAGCGCTGTCTTGCTCGGCAAATGTTTTACCGTTGAGGGATTTTGCCCACTGATCCGTGGCGGCGATGCCGAGGCGGTAGATCTCTTTGGGCACCAGTTTGCTCTGCCAGCCCATTTCGGGCGCGGCGTCGGCGTTGAACGGGCCTTGCATGTACCACAGGGCTCCGGCGGCGTAAGGGGTGTTCATCTGACGGTCGATGTATTCCGGCACACCGGCTTCGAACGCGCCTGGGCCTTGGGCGTCGTTGGGGATCAACTGCGCCACGGCGGCATTGATGAATGCCCATTCTTCGGCGGTGAAATAGTTCGGCTGATAAGCGCTGGTATCAGTGCGTGTCGGTTGTGGCGCAGGCGCGGCGAGAGTGGCTTCAGGCGCGGCTTGCAGGACACTGCTGCCGAGGCTGGTGCCTGCGAGGGTGACCACCGGAATCAAGGTCAGGGATTTGCGCAAAAACTCACGCCGCGGGTTGTCTCGATCTGCATCAGACATGGGGGGCACCTCATCAGGCATTGATGGTTGTCAGCCGTTTCTGCGAACGGCTCAAGAATTTTCGTTGCGACGTGACCGGTGATGGCCCGGAAAAGGGGGACACGTCTGCAACAAGATGTGACAAATGGTAGCAGCCTAAGCATCGGGATGAATCGATCAAGCAGAAAAAAGACTGAAATCAGCCGCTGAAACCGATGAAACGGTGTGCGTTCACAATTCTTTGACAACCGCCTCACAGGGCTTTGACCGGCAATCATCGAAGCTGCAACTCCTCTCTTGCAGAATCCCGACACGGTCAACCCAGCATGTCTCGAGTGCGTCTTTTCCCTGCTTTGTATTTGTCGCTTGTTGCCCTGTTGCACTTGATCCCGGCTCAGGCTGACGCGGCAACCACCGCTCGCCCCGCTGATTGGGCGCAACCGGTAGAGGTGCAATACAACCTGTTCCAGATGTCGCCGACGCTTTACCGCAGCGCCTTGCCCGACGACGGTGCCGTACCGTTGCTGAAGAACCTCAAGGTGGGCACGGTGATCAATTTTCTGCCGGAAGCGGACAGCAACTGGCTGTCCGAGCCGGGCATCAATCAGGTGCAACTGCCGTATCGCACCAACCACGTCGATGACAGCGATGTGCTCAAGACCCTGCGCGCCATCCAGGCCGGCGAGGCCAAGGGGCCGGTGCTGATGCATTGCAAGCACGGTTCCGACCGGACCGGATTGATGGCGGCGATGTATCGCGTGGTGGTGCAGGGCTGGAGCAAAGAGGACGCCTTGAGCGAAATGACTCAAGGTGGTTTCGGCGAGAGCGGCCACTTTCGCGACAGCGTGCGCTACGTGATGCAAGCGGATGTCGACAAGTTGCGCACAGCACTGGCCAACGGCGATTGCAGCACCAGTGCGTTCGCAACCTGCTCGATGAAGAGCTGGTTCCAGTCGGTCAATCTGAAATGAACGGTCGGTTCAATCGATCGGGGACGCCAACAGTCCCGGGTTGACCGGCCGGCCGAGAAACGCTGCGAGCGCATTCTGCATCGAGCGTGAGTCGCCGGGGGAAAAAAATGCCTCGCGAAAATCCCGACCGGTTTGCGGGTCGAACACCCCATCGCGCTGAAACCGCGTGAATACTTCGCTGGCCAGCACGCCAGACCATTTGTAGGCGTAGACCGACGCCTCGTAACCGGTCACCAGGTAGTCAAAACCATTGGCAAAACGATGATGACCTGACAGTTGCAGCTCAGGAATCTCGCGCTGCACATCCTCGAACACCTGCTCGATGCTGCGTCCATCGCCGTGGCTGCGGTGCAACTCCAAATCAAATAACGCACTCATCAGCAATACGCCGGTGGCCCGGCTGGTGTGGGCGCCAATGGCCGTCAGCGCGGTGTTGACGCGCTGCTCTGTCAGGCGTTCGCCGCTCTGGTAATGGGCGCCCAGCCACAGCAGAAACTCGGCTGACAGGCACCAGTGTTCAAACAGCTGCCCGGCGAATTCGGCGGTATCGCGGCCCAGTTGGGAAATCCCCGACAGGTTGCGATGGGGCGAGCGCGTCAACACATGCTGCAAGCCGTGACCGAACTCATGGAACAGCACGCGCAGATTTTCGCTGGAAAGCAGGCACGGATGATCCTCGGTGGCAGGGGTGAAGTTGCAGTACACGTGAGCAATCGGCAGCGAAGGGCGTCCCTCGGCGTTGATCCGGCGAATGCGCAGGGCTGAGGTGAAGGCGTAATCGGCAGCGTCTTCACGATGAAAGGGATCTACGTAGATATGCCCGATCACTTGCCCATGCTCGCTGACCTCCAGCAGCCGTACCGTTTCGTGCCAGTGGCTGAAGGACGTTTGCTCGACAATGGCGATGCCGAACAGGCGTTCACTGAACAGACAGAGCCGACGCAACGTGCCCTCCAGCCGGAAATACTGCCGCAAGCCTTTCAGCGCACCGTTCAATTGTTCGAGGCGCAGTTGCTCGGCGAGGAAGTCTTCATCCCAAGGTTGTATCTGCGCTATCCCGCGCGTGTTCGCGAATGCTTTCAAGGCCTTGGCATCGCGCTGCAAAGCTGGCCTATTCGCGACTATTTGCTGGCGCAAAAAGGCTGCGACGTGTTCTGTGGAAGCAGCCATGCGATTGGCGAGGCGCAACTGCACGAAATTCTCGAAGCCCAACAATTCGGCTTTCTCGTGGCGCAACGCGAGCAACACCGTCAGGACCGCAGCGTTATCCCGTTCATGCGCCTGTGGGCCAAGGTCGGACGCTCGATTCATCCATGCCGTGAAGCAATCCTCTCGCAGCGCCCGGTGGTGCGCGGTGCTCATGATCGACCGAAAAGTGTTCTGATCCAGCGTGAGCCGCCAGCCTTCAAGTCCCGCCTGGCGGGCATTGAGTGCCAGGCGCGTCTTCACTGCGGCGGACAGCCCTTCGAGCTGCGTGATGTCGTCAATGTGCTTGCTCCACGAGGCGTTGGCTTGTTCCAGATTGCTCTGAAACAACTGCTCCAGCTGGCGGATATCGCGGTTCAGACGGGCGAGCCTGTGCTGCTGTGCAGGCTGCAGTTCGATGCCGGACAAGCGGAACTTGCGCAGGATTTTCGCCAGCGAAGCTTTGCGCGGATCATCGAAGCTCGCGGCGACCGAGCTGTTCGCCAGCCGTTGATAGGTACGGTACAGCGCCGCATGCGTGTTTTTTTCGGCGGCGTACTGGGCGGCGGTCAGACTGCACAGCGCGCTTTCCCTGAGCCAGTCGACATCGTCGGGTTTGACCGTCGAAAGAATTTCGATGATGGCCATGGCTTCATCCAGACGCGCATCGGCCTCATCGACGGCCAGCACCAGATCGTCCCAGCCCGGATGCTCGGTCTGGCTGGCGATCACTTGGGCAATGACCTGGCGGTTTTCGGCAACGATCACGTTGATCGCCGGGACCAGATGCTCGGCGCGTATCGCCGACCACGGTGGCAGGGTCCAGTGCTGTAGCAGCGGATTGGTATCGGGCATGGCGTCTTCCTTGAGGCGTGGCTGAAAAGGGCCAGCCTAGGCAGGAAGCGCGGGGGAAGGGCGGTAGATAGTTACCACCTTCCACCGGCAAACGGTGGAAGGTGGTTGCGACTCAGTGTTGCTCGTCAGGCTTTTTTGCAAGCTTCGGATTGGGGAAGAACTGCACCGCCTGAACTGTCTTGTCCGGCGGCGGCTTGAGCGCGCTGGTGTTGACCCGCGTGCCCAGCTCTTTGGGTACCGACAGGCCTTGCTCGTTGAGTGTGTCGGAGTAACCGCACGCCACGCATTCGCGGTGCGGCACGCTGTCCTCGTTCCACATCATCAACTTGTCCGGCTCGCTGCACGCCGGGCAGACCGCCCCGGCGATAAAGCGCTTCTTGGTAATCACAGGCCCCTCACTCATGCTGCTGCGTCCTCACTCAGGCCGCTATGGCGCAAGAGTGCGTCAATCGACGGCTCACGGCCACGGAAGTCGACGAACAGCACCATCGGCGCCTGCGAACCGCCGCGCGCCAGAATCGCTTCGCGGAACGCGCGACCGGTGTCAGCGTTGAGCACGCCGTCTTCTTCGAACTTCGAGAAAGCATCGGCCGAGAGCACTTCTGCCCATTTGTAGCTGTAATAACCCGCCGCGTAACCGCCGGCGAAGATGTGCGCGAAGCTGTTGGGGAAGCGGTTGTAGGCCGGCGGACGCATTACCGACACCTCGTCACGCACGCCTTCGAGCACTTGTGCAACGCTGCGGCCATCGCCGTGGGTGGCGTGCAGTTCGAAGTCGAACAGCGAGAATTCCAGTTGACGGACCATCATCAGGCCGGACTGGAAGTTCTTCGCCGCGAGCATTTTTTCCAGCAGGTCCTGCGGCAGTGGTTCACCGGTTTCGTAATGCCCGGAAATCAGCGCGAGACCTTCCGGCTCCCAGCACCAGTTTTCCATGAACTGGCTCGGCAGCTCGACAGCATCCCACGCCACGCCGTTGATGCCGGATACGCCAGCATGTTCGACACGGGTCAGCAGGTGATGCAGGCCATGACCGAATTCGTGGAACAGGGTGGTCACTTCATCGTGGGTCAGCAGCGCAGGTTTGCCGCTGTCGGCCGGGGTGAAGTTGCACACTAGGTTGGCCACCGGGCTTTGCAGAACACCGTCGATAGTGCGGCGGCGGTCGCGGGCGCCATCCATCCACGCGCCGCCACGCTTGTTGGCGCGGGCATACAAGTCGAAGAAAAAGCGGCCGACGTGCTGGCCGTTTTCCTTGATCTCGAACAGGCGAACGTCCGGGTGCCAGGTGTCGAAGCCTTTCTGCTCGGCGATTTCGATGCCGTACAGACGCTGAACGATGGCGAACAGACCGCCGAGAACCTTGTCGATCGGGAAGTAGGCGCGCAGGGTTTCCTGGGCAACGCTGTAGCGCTGTTCACGCAGCTTTTCACCGTAGAAACCGCTGTCCCAGCTTTGCAGATCGGCGCAGCCCTGCTCGGCGGCGTAGGCGCGCAGCTGTTGCAGATCCTGCGCGGCGAACGGCTTGCTGCGCTTGGCCAGATCGCGCAGGAAGCTCAGCACCTGATCGCTGGATTCGGCCATTTTCGTGGCCAGGCTCAGTTCGGAGAAACTGGCGAAACCCAGCAGCTTGGCCAGTTCCTGACGCAGGTCGAGGATCTCTTCCATCACCGGGCCATTGTCATTCTGGCCGGCGTTCGGGCCTTGATCCGAGGCGCGGGTGCAGTAGGCCGCGTAGACTTCTTCACGCAGCGCACGGTCTTGCGCGTAGGTCATCACCGCGTAGTAGCTCGGGAATTCCAGGGTGATCAGCCAGCCATCAAGGCCTTTGGCCTGCGCGGCGGCAGCCATTTGCGCCTTGGCCGAATCGGTCAGGCCGGCGAGGGCGGCTTCGTCGCTGACGTGCTTGGTCCACGCCTGAGTGGCGTCGAGCAGTTGGTTGGAGAAGCGGCTGCCCAGCTCGGACAGTTTGCTTTGCACTTCGGCGTAGCGTTTCTGTTCGGCCTCCGGCAGGTCGATACCCGACAGGCGGAAGTCACGCAGGGCGTGTTCCAGAATAGTCTTTTGCGCCACGTCGAAACCGGCGGCTTCCGGGCTGTTGGCCAGAGCTTCATAGGCCTGGAACAGTTCGCGGTTCTGGCCCATCTCGGTGGAGTAGGCGCTCAGGGCTGGCAGGCACGACTCGTAGGCTTCGCGCAGTTCGGCGCTGTTGCACACGGCGTTGAGGTGGCTGACCGGGCTCCAGGCGGCGCCGAGGCGATCATTGAGTTCATCCATCGCCAATACCAGGCCGGCCCAGGTCGGGTTCCGGCCTTGGGTCTTGAGGATGTCGGCGATGGCGGCGCGGTTGTCGGCGAGGATGGTTTCAATCGCTGGCAGGACGTGTTCGGCACGGATCGTGGAGAACGGCGGCAGGTCGTAGGACTGCAAAAGAGGGTTGTTCACGCTCACGGTTGGCACCTTGGCTGGAAGAAACATGCGCCCATCTTAATTACAATCGACACTCACCGCAGCTATCGGCGACAGAGAGAGAACTAATCGTGCCCCTTCGCAAATACCAGAATCACACCCCGCAGTTAAGCAAAGGCGCGTTTGTCGACGGCTCGGCGGTGGTGATCGGCGACGTTGAAATCGGCGAAGACAGCTCGGTCTGGCCGCTGACCGTGATCCGTGGCGACATGCACCGCATCCGCATAGGTGCGCGCACCAGCGTGCAGGACGGCTGCGTGTTGCACATCACCCACGCTGGCCCGTTCAACCCGGACGGCTTCCCGCTGCTGATCGGCGACGACGTGACCATCGCCCACAAAGTGATGCTGCATGGCTGCACCGTCGGCAGCCGCGTGTTGATCGGCATGGGCAGCATCGTCATGGACGGCGCGGTGGTCGAGGACGATGTGATCATCGGCGCCGGCAGCCTGGTGCCGCCGGGCAAGCGCCTGCAAAGCGGTTTCCTGTATGTCGGTAGCCCGGTGAAGCAGGTCCGCCCGCTGACCGACAAGGAAAACGCCTTCTTCACCTACAGCGCGGCGAACTACGTGAAGCTCAAGGATCTGCACCTGGCCGAAGGCTACGACCAGATCTGAATCGACTTACACCTGCTCAGGATTTCTCATGCATTACCAGACCGTACTGTTCGACCTCGATGGCACCCTGACCGACCCGCGTGAGGGCATCACCCGTTCCATCCAGTTCGCCCTCGGCAAACTTGGCATCGACGAGCCGGACCTGACCAGACTCGAACACTTTATCGGCCCGCCGCTGTTACAGGCGTTCATGCAGTTTTACGGCTTTGACGAGGCCAAAGCCTGGGAAGCCGTGAATTTCTATCGTGAGCGCTTCAAGGTCACGGGGCTGTACGAGAACCGCGTGTTCGAAGGCGTCACGCCGTTGCTTGAAACGTTGAGCGGGCAAGGGCGGCAGCTGTATATCGCGACGTCAAAACCTTGGATATTCGCCCGCGAGATTGCCCGGCACTTCGACTTTGCCAAACACTTCAAGGTGATCTACGGCAGTGAACTGGATGGCACGCGGACCAACAAGGTTGAATTGATCGCGCATCTGGTGAAGGAGGAAGGGCTGGATCCTGCCAATACCTTGATGATCGGCGATCGCAAGCATGACCTGATCGGGGCGCGCAGCAATGGGCTCGACGCGGCGGCGGTGGGTTACGGATTTGGCAGTTTTGAAGAGTTGAACGCCGAGGCGCCGGCTTATCACTTCGAGACATTGGCCGAGTTACATCAGGCGTTTTTGCAGCGCTGATCAGTACGCCATCGCTGGCAAGCCAACTCCCACAGGTGAGCGGTGTACTCCGGTTCACGGCTGTCCCTGTGGGAGCTGGCTTGCCAGCGATGAGGTCAATTCAGCCACTAAGGGGCCGAGAGTCTGCCAAATCTTTTAACGCCGACTTGCGCGCATCCGCGGATAATTTCCCCAGTCTCTCCACCTCGGCATAAAACCGCAGCCAATCTCCGCCAACCTGCCCGAACAATGCCGCAAACGCCGGCACCCACTGGTCATACAGCCCGAATGGCAACAACCGTGCATTGTTCAGCGGCGCATTCACCCAGGCGTCATAACGCTTGTCCCCGGCCCACTGAGTGTCACGCATCAGCCGATAATCCCGGCGAAACTGCTCGAACTCCGCCGCTTTGCGTTCGCGCATCTGCTCAATGGGCAGCGGCTGGGCGTAGAGTTTTTCCAGTCGTGAACGTGTTTCCAGCACCAACTCGATGAATTGATCGCGCTGCTTGAGCTTTGAATCGTTATCTGCCGGCAATCCGCGAAACGCCCGCCACTGCCGTGTACCTTCCTGCTCGACAAACGTGGCAAAGGATTCGTTGAACTCGGTGTCGTCCTTCACATAAAAACGCTGATGGGCCAGCTCATGAAAGATCAGTGTGGCCAGACGCTCATCGCCCCAGCCCATCATTGAATTGAGAATCGGGTCGTTGAACCAGCCCAGCGTCGAATAGGCCTCGACGCCGCCAATCGACACGTCCATGCCCTGCAACCGCTGAATCGCCGCTTCACCCCGCGCCGCGCTCTGGCTGTAGTAGCCGCGATAAGCCACGCACCCGGCAATCGGGAAGCAATGGTTTTGCGGGCTCAGGGAAAACTCCGCAGTGGCGAACACATTCCACACCACAAATGGCCGGCCGATGTCGGCGTACAGGCGATAGCTCTGGTTGTCCGGCAGGTGCAGCTGTTCGCTGGCAAACGCGCGGGCCTTTTGCGACTGAGCCAGGTGCGTACGCAATTTTGCATCGCGGCTCGGATCGGCAATCACCTTGGTCACTGGTTCGCGCGCCCGCAGCAGTTGCAACTGACCGCTGGCCAACTGGCTGTAATAGCTGACGCTGGAACAACCGTTGAGCAACAAAAGCATCACACCCGGAAACAAAATCCGAAAAACGCGATCAAGTAACCCATGGCTTGGAAGCGGCCTGATCAAAATAAGAAACCTCTGGAAAGTCTGCCCGCAAGACTATCCCGCCCATTGGAGCTTCGCTATGCGCATGTTGATACTGACAGGAAGCCTGCTGACGCTGGCCGGTTGTGCCGGATTCGGAATGCCCGATCCAGACCCTTCGCAAGCCTGGATCGATCTCAATGCCCGGCAACAGGACACGGCGCTGCAAGCGCTGCAAGTCGACAGCAAGACTGCCGTCGATAAACGCTACTTCGAGGTGCAGCCCGGCAGTCATGAACTGAAGGTGCGTTACCAGTTCCCCGTGGAGGCCACCAACATCGGTCCGGACGCCGAACCCCTCTGGCGCGATTGCCAGTTGAGTGTGAAATTCAAAGATTTCAACGCCGGTCAGCGTTATCAGTTGCAGGCCGGCAGTATCGGTTTCCGCCCTTGGGCCAAGCTCTATGACGAGCAGCGCAACGTCGTGGGTCAGGGCATTCCGGCGGGCTGTCAGAAAACCTGATCGGCGTTATGCTGGATGTCCATTTCAAGGGACATTGATCATGCGCAGGTTGACGTTGTTGCTTGCTGCAAGTGTGCTGGCCGGCTGCCAGACACCGGTGCCGGCGGCTGACCCCGGCAAGGCCTGGGTCGACTTTGCCATGCCCTCGCCTGGCGGCAAGGTGCTGATGGCCGAACGGCTGGACAATGTGCGCCTGCAGGATGGCCGGTTTTTCCAGGTTGCGCCGGGCAGCCACGAGTTGACGGTGCGCTTTGATTTCGAGATTTTCGGTGGTGGCCAGGGGATGGACACCGATCCGCAGGAGCGGCTGTGTTACATGACTGTTCGTTACGACCATTTCGAGGCCGGTCAGCGTTACCGGCTCGAAGCGCGGTCGCTGGCCTTTACGCCAAGCGCCCGGCTGATCAATCGGCAAGGTCAGATCGTTGCCGAGGAACGGCAGATCAACTGCGTGCCCTGAGCAATATCAGTCGCTGTTCTTTTGATAGACGATTGCTTTACTGCCGTTCTCGCAAGAACCGACAACCATGGCGATGTCATGTTTCGCGGCTTCTTCCTTGGTGACGATTTCCAGTGTGTAGGACGGCACGGCTTTAGCCTGGATCTTGATTTCGATCTCTTTCCTGAGTTCTTCGCAGTCTTTAGGGGCTGCAATTACCGAAGTGGCCAGTGCACTGCAGAGGATCGCCAAGCCAATACGTTTCATCAATGTAGCTCCTTGAGGCAGCGCGCACGGGCGTGCGCTGAAGCTGCGGTCATGTATTCGACCACACTTTCAGAAAGCGAGTTCTGACTTCGCTCACAAGTTGTGCTGCGGTGTTAACGAAATATCAGGTGCTCTGAAATCCCGGTGGGAGTCTGGCTTGCCAGCGATGACGTCGGCACCTCAACCATTGAGGTCGCCGGGCACACCGCAATCGCTGGCAAGCCAGCTCCAACAGGGCTTACGTTGCTGCTACTGGACCGCGTCGAATCAACTGATCAACGAAGCCTCAAGGGTGATCTTCGCATTCAGCACCTTGGACACCGGGCATCCTTCCTTCGCCTTGTTGCTTAACTCTTCAAACTGAGCCTGCGTAGCCCCCGGGATTTTTGCCTTGAGGATCAGCTTCACCGCAGTGATCGCGAAGCCCCCGTCCACCTGGTCGAGGGTGACTTCAGCGTTGGTGTCGATGCTGTCGGCCGTCAGGCCTGCATCGCCGAGAATCATCGAGAACGCCATGGAAAAACAACCGGCGTGCGCTGCACCGATCAGTTCTTCCGGGTTGGTGCCCTTGCCGCCTTCGAAACGGGCTTTGAAGCCGTAGGGTGCTTCTCTGAGGATACCGGTCTCGGTGGAAATCGAGCCGATGCCGCTTTTCAGATCACCTTCCCAATGTGCGGATGCTTTCTTCACGATAGCCATGTCTGCCTCCTCAAAATCTGGCGCGGACCGCCGCGCCGACGTGGTTTTAGCTTGCAAGGCTTCTGAGGATAGACGCCGGGACAAAGTTCAGCTCATCTGAATCGTTGACTTTTTTAGTAGGAAATTTCATCACTGCTATTGAAACTCGGGTATATGCCCTCATTGCACAAAACACGCATATGGATTCGGCAGGTTTTCGTTCGCAAGAAAAGCCTGCCTCCTCACTCGGAGACGCAGGTTTATGAAGCAACTGTCCGACGTAAAGTTTTCTACCCTTGATCTGGTGCCCGTGCGCGAGAACGGCAGCCCGGCGCAGTCGCTGCGCAACTCGCTGGATCTGGCGCAGCATGTCGAGAAGCTTGGTTACACGCGGTTCTGGGTGGCTGAACACCACAACATGGACGGCATCGCCAGCTCCGCGACCTCGGTGCTGCTGGGTTATCTGGCTGGTGGCACCTCGACCATTCGCGTCGGCTCGGGTGGCGTGATGCTGCCCAACCACGCGCCGCTGGTGATCGCCGAGCAGTTCGGTACTCTCGAAAGCCTTTATCCAGGCCGTATCGACCTCGGCTTGGGCCGCGCGCCGGGCTCCGATCAGATGACCGCCCGCGCCCTGCGCCGCGAACGTTCCGGCAGTGCCGATGATTTCCCCGAAGATGTCGCCGAACTTGCGCGGTTCCTCGGCCCGCGCACGCCGGATCAACGCGTTATCGCGATGCCGGGCACGGGTACCAATGTGCCGATCTGGCTGCTCGGTTCCAGTTTGTTCAGTGCGCAACTGGCCGGCGAACGTGGCTTGCCCTACGCCTTCGCCTCGCATTTCGCACCGCGTTTCATGCACGAGGCGATTCGGGTCTATCGCAACCACTTCAAGCCGTCGGCGGTGCTCGACAAGCCGTATGTGATGCTCGGGGTGCCTTTGGTGGCGGCTGATACCGATGAGCAAGCCGATTACCTGGCGACCTCGGTGTACCAGCGCATTCTCGCGCTGATGCGTGGGCAGAGTCTGGTGCAACGTCCGCCGGTGAAAACCATGGACGGCTTGTGGCTGCCCCATGAACGGGAGGCGGTGGGTGATTTTCTCGGTCTGGCGATGGTTGGCAGCCCGCAGAAGATCCGCGCGAAGCTGGAGGTGCTGGTCGAGCAGACGCAGGCGGATGAGCTGATATTTACCTGTGATCTGTATGAGCATGCTGATCGCCTGCATTCCTATGAATTGCTGGCGCAGGTCATGAAAGGCTGAAAGAGCCCCTCACCCTAACCCTCTCCCGGAGGGAGAGGGGACTTACCAAAGTGTTCTTGCGCTCGACATCGACCTGAAATATCGAGTCGAACTCAGGATCTGAACAACTCCGATCGGCTCCCTTTCCCCTCTACCCCTTGGGGCAGAGGACTGGGGTGAGGGGGTTCGATTTCAAACCCACCGAACATCCCAAATCCCGGACACAAAAAAGCCGACGCCTTCGCGTCGGCTTTTGCATTTCAGTCGCGATCAACCGCGCTTGTAGACGATTTCCTTGGTGCCGCCTTCACAGGTGCCGACGACTTTGCCGCCATTGGCGCCTTTGTCGACGATCTCCAGCGAATACCCGGAAACGCCCTTGGCATCCAGCTTCGCCGCAATCTCGCTTTTCAGCTCTTCACAAGGCTTGCCGGCAGCAAATGCACCACCCGCAAGGCTCAACAAACCTACTGCCAACATGAACTTCTTCATCGGTCGCACTCCCTGGTCGGATTAAAAGAGGCGGGCATCGGGTCATCCACCCGATGCGCTCACCCTGTAGCGCTTTGCCATTCCTATGGCACTCGGCCAGCGCGCAAGTTCAGAAGCGTAGACCAAACTCAGCTACTGGCAATCCGGAACCCGACTTTCAGGGTGACCTGAAAGTGCGCCGCTTTACCGTCCTTGATGTGGCCGCGGGTCTCGGTCACTTCAAACCATTCCAGGTGCTTGATGCTCTTGTTGGCTTCGGCCAACGCATTGTTGATGGCGTCTTCGATGCTGGTGGCAGACGAACCGACCAGTTCGACTTTCTTGTACGTGTGATGGTCACTCATGGCGTTCTCCTTGATGGGTGGAATTGAGACTAGCAGTGAATTGCTCTGTTGATTTCGGCGGTCTTGCGCAGACGAAGTTCAGATTTTCTGCACTTTCTCAAACCGCTGAAGTCCCAACCAACACACGCCACTCATCACCAATGCAGGAGAGCCACCATGGCCAACACCTCTTTACGTAAAGCCTCATTGCAAAGCATGGAAGCGGAGATCGAGAGTCTGCTCAAGTCGTTGGAAAGCCTGAAGGACGACGCTTCGGACGAGTCGCGCAAGACCCTCAAGGCGCTGAAAAGCAATGCCGAGAGTGCGCTGAAACATTCGCGCCACCTGCTCAGCGATGCCTATGAAGAAGTCAAAGTGAAAACCCGCGAGACCGGGATCGCCACTCGCGATTACGCTCAGGAACATCCTTGGACCACCGCCGGTGTTGCAGTGGGCGCAATCGGTCTGCTCGCGGCTTACTTGCTGTTCAAGCGCGGCGAGTGATCCGGCTGGCGCAGCTCATTCTTGAGCCATTGCGCCAGTTGCCGGGCGCGCCCGTCAGCGGCGCGCTTGGGTAGCCACAACGCCAGTTGCGCCGGGGTTTCACAGAAGCCCCACGGCGCAACCAGGCGACCGGCCTTCAAATCTTCAGTCACCAACGGCTCCGGCGCGATGGCTACGCCAAGACCGGCCACAGCTGCTTCCAGCAAATAATACAAATGCTCGAAACCTTGTCCCGACTTCAACGCTTTCGCGTCGAGGTGGTTTTGCTGTGCCCAGCTTGGCCAGGCTTGTGGGCGCGAGGTGGTGTGCAGCAACGGCTCATTGAGCAGCGCCGAGGCGGGTGCACTTTTCAGGCGTTGATAGCCGCTGAACAGCGGACTCATGACCGGGCCGATGCGTTCTGCGGCCAACTCATAAACCTGCATGTCCGCGGGCCATGGCGGCTCGGCGAACAGCAGCAAGGCATCCAGCCCCGGGCGCCTGGGGTCGAGATCACCTTCCCCGGCCGACAGATGCAAGCGCAAGTCCGGAAGCTCGGCATTCAGCCGTCCCAGGCGCGGAATAAACCAGCGTGCCAGCAAGCTTCCAGAGCAACCGAGCACGAAGGGCGCATCGGTTGTGTCTTTAGTCAATTCCGCGCAAACGCTGCGTAACCGATCAAACGCCTCACCACTGGCATCGCGCAACCGTACACCCGCATCTGTGAGTTTCAGGCCGCGGCCATCCTTGACGAACAGACTGACGCCAAGGTGTTCTTCCAATACCTTGAGCTGCCGACTGACCGCACCATGGGTGACGTGCAGCTGTTCGGCGGCCTGACTGACGCTGTTGAGCCGGGCAGTGGCTTCGAAGGCGCGCAAGGCGTTCAGCGGGGGAAGGTCGTGGCTCATGGTATCTGTGAGTTTTCCTGACAGGTTGCAGCGATCTTATCGGTTTTCAGCATAGAAGGTCAGGGGTAGAGTGGTCGTCATTGTCTTCTGACCCGAATTCACCTGGAGCAACCCATGACCCAGACTTCGAACACCTCCGATCTGCGTAACGGCCCGGACGATAACGGCCTGTTCGGCTCGTTCGGTGGCCGCTACGTTGCTGAAACCCTGATGCCGTTGATCCTCGATCTGGCCCGCGAATACGAAACGGCCAAGGATGATCCGGCCTTCAAAGAAGAATTGGCCTACTTCCAGCGCGACTACGTCGGACGTCCGAGTCCGCTGTACTTCGCCGAGCGTCTGACCGAGTTCTGCGGCGGCGCCAAGATCTACCTCAAGCGCGAAGAGCTCAATCACACCGGCGCGCACAAGATCAACAACTGCATCGGCCAGATCCTGCTGGCGCGGCGCATGGGCAAGAAACGCATCATCGCCGAGACCGGCGCCGGCATGCACGGCGTGGCAACGGCCACCGTAGCCGCACGTTTCGGTCTGGACTGCGTGATCTACATGGGCACTACCGACATCGAACGCCAACAGGCCAACGTGTTCCGCATGAAACTGCTGGGTGCCGAAGTGATTCCGGTGGTCGCCGGTACCGGCACGCTGAAAGACGCGATGAACGAAGCCTTGCGTGACTGGGTGACCAACGTCGACAGCACGTTCTATCTGATCGGCACCGTGGCCGGCCCACACCCGTATCCAGCCATGGTGCGCGACTTCCAGGCCGTGATCGGCAAGGAAACCCGTGACCAGTTGCAAGCACAGGAAGGTCGTCTGCCGGATAGCCTGGTGGCGTGCATCGGTGGCGGCTCCAACGCCATGGGCCTGTTCCATCCGTTCCTCGACGACAAGGGCGTCGAGATCATCGGTGTTGAGGCGGCCGGCTACGGCATCGAAACCGGCAAGCACGCCGCCAGCCTCAATGGCGGCGTTCCGGGTGTGTTGCACGGCAACCGCACTTTCCTGTTGCAGGACGACGACGGCCAGATCATCGACGCTCACTCGATCTCCGCCGGCCTCGACTATCCGGGGATCGGCCCGGAACACGCCTGGTTGCACGACATCGGCCGCGTCCAGTACACCTCGGTGACCGACGACGAAGCCCTCGAGGCGTTCCACAAGTGCTGCCGTCTGGAAGGGATCATTCCTGCACTGGAAAGCGCCCACGCCTTGGCCGAAGTGTTCAAACGCGCACCGAAGCTGCCGAAGGATCACCTGATGGTGGTCAACCTTTCCGGCCGTGGCGACAAAGACATGCAGACCGTGATGCACCACATGGAACAGTCGAAGCAGGAGAAACACTGATGAGCCGCCTGCAAACCCGTTTTGCCGAACTCAAGCAACAGAACCGCGCCGCACTGGTGACCTTTGTCACGGCTGGCGATCCGGATTACGACACCTCGCTGGCGATCCTCAAAGGCTTGCCCAAGGCCGGCGCTGACGTAATCGAGCTGGGCATGCCGTTCACCGATCCGATGGCCGATGGCCCGGCGATTCAACTGGCGAACATTCGTGCGTTGGGCGCCAAGCAGAATCTGCTGAAAACCCTGCAAATGGTTCGCGAGTTCCGTGAGGGCAACAGTGATACGCCGCTGGTGCTGATGGGCTACTTCAACCCGATTCACAAGTTTGGCGTCGAGCGCTTCATTGCTGAGGCCAAAGAGGCAGGCGTCGACGGTCTGATCGTGGTCGACATGCCGCCTGAGCACAACGCCGAGCTGTGCGATCCGGCGCAGGCCGCTGGTCTGGACTTCATCCGCCTGACCACGCCGACCACCGACGACGCACGTCTGCCGAAAGTGCTCAACGGCAGTTCCGGTTTTGTTTACTACGTTTCGGTGGCCGGTGTGACTGGCGCCGGTGCGGCAACGCTGGAACACGTCGAAGAAGCGGTCACCCGTCTGCGCCGCCATACCGACCTGCCAATCAGCATCGGTTTCGGCATCCGTACCCCGGAACAAGCGGCCGCTATCGCGCGCTTGGCTGACGGTGTTGTCGTGGGTTCGGCGTTGATCGATCACATCGCCAACGCGACCACGCCGGATCAGGCTATCGACGGTGTACTGAGCCTTTGCTCGGCCCTGTCCGAAGGCGTGCGTAAGGCCCGCGTCAGCTAAAGGTAAAGTTCCTGATACAGAGGAATTAGCGCCTCACGGCACAGACTAATTGAGCAAGACCGAGGGATTCAGAACCACGTTCTGAATCCCTTTTTGCTGTTTGTGCCGTGAGGAAAAACCCGATGAAAATGCCGAAACGTCTGATTGCCGGACTGGGCGTGCTGATGATCAGCGCGACACCGCTGCTGGCCAGCGCCGATCAGCGCGATGATCATGACCACGGCGGCCCGCAGCAGGGCCATTACGATAATCGCGGTGACAATCGCGGTAATGACCACCGTGGTCCGCAGAACGACCACCGAGGCGGCCCGCCTCCACGCGACTTCGGCCCCGTGCGTCAGACCATTCGCGACAATCACGGCTACTTCGTGCGCGGTGCGCCACCACCGCCGGGGATTCATCTGGAGCGTGGCCGGCCGTTGCCTCACGGTTATTACGGCGAGCGTCTGGATGGTCGGGCGTTGGGACGTTTGCCGGTGTATCCAGGCTACGAGTGGCGCCGAGCTGGGGGCGACATCGTGCTGATCGCGGTGGGTACCGGGATCGTCTATGAAATTCTCGATGGGGTTTTGAATTGATCGTCTGATCTAACTGGCGGTCCATCAACTGTGGTGAGGGGATTTATCCCCGATGGGCTGCGAAGCAGCCCCGAATCCGGCAAACACAGATGACCAGGCATACCGTGTTCGTTGGGATTGCGACTGCTGCGCAGCCGGTCGGGGATAAATCCCCTCACCACAAAGGTGTGGGGGTTAACTTCAGGATCAGGGCAGTTCCAGTCCGCCAGAGGCTCTGTGCAATTTGCGCAAGTGCGCGCCAATCTGCTTCACATTTTCCTCGCTGGCTGCAATCTCAGCGGCTCGTTTTGGCTCCAGCAATTTACGCACCTCTGCGTCCAGATCACCGGACAGCGCCAGCAGCTTTTTTTGACGCTGGCTGCTTTCCGCTTCCAGTCGGCTGAACTCGCTCGGCTGCGGCAACCCGTAGCCCTTGGAGTCCAGCAGTTCTGCCGGACGGCTGAGGAAGCCGCTGTTGGCGAGGATTTCTTGCAGGGTCGCATTGGCCTTGTCCATTCCGCCGTTTTCCAGCTCGCGCGCGCCGAGGTAACGCTGTTTGACCTCGTCCTGCGCCAGCAGCAACTGGCGACGATAGCTCGCCTGCTCCAGCAGCAGCAACGCGGCGCTGGTGCGCAGATCAGCGCGCTCGAACCATTCACGGCGCTCTTCAGCGGTCAGCGAAAGCCATTCCTCAACGGTGTTCTGTTTGATGGGTAATTGCTTCTTCAATACATCGAACATCGCCTGATAGCGATCACGGAACGAATCGAAGCGGTAACCCAGACGCAGCGCCTCTTTCGGGTCATCCAGCACGCTGGTATCGGCCAGACCTCGGCCCTTGAGCACTTCGAGCAAACCGTTGGGCATGATGCTGTCCAGACCGGTGAGCTGCGCGTTATTGCTACCGCTACGCAATAGTTTCAAGCCTTCTACCGCGCAGTTGTTGGACAGGAAGAAGTAGTTGCCGTCGTAGCTCCAGTGCATTTCGGCGGCGTGTTCAACCACGCCCTCGATCTCGCTGCGCGACAGATTCAACGGCACCGAGGCGAGGCTGCGCAGTTCGGTCTTGGTGTACTCGTCGATCACTTGCGCCAGTGGCAGGACGAACAATCGCGACGGGTACTTGCCCACCAGTCCGTCCCAGCTGGAGAGCTGCACATCGCCAACGAAGGCGCGATACGACAGCACCAGATGCTGATCCAGGTCGAGCCGGCAATCCGGGCCACGCGGCCGTCCCGGCGCGCAGATCACCAGACGCAGCATGCTGTGGCCCCAACGGCTGACCCAATTCTGATTGGCTTCGGCCAGCAGGTAATCGACGGCGTAGACACGTTCTGGATCGACTTGTCCCAAGGGTTGCTTGGCGAAATCGTTGCCGGCATTGAGGAATGCGAAGGTCTTGGCGCAGGTGTCTTTGGCCGGCGGTGCCCAACCGAAGTGATCCTTGTAATAGCTGTACAAGGCCGGGCGGCGACAGGCGTAACTCGGGTCGAGGAGGAAATACTCCATGTTGACCGCGACGAATTCCTTGGGGCTGGAGATTTCGTACAGATCCGGGCTGCGGGCGATTTGCCGGTTGTGCTGCTCACGCTCGCCGCGGCGGCCGACGTATTGCTGCCAACCGGCCAGGTCGAGCAGACGCGGATCATCGCTGAGGGTAAAGCGCCGGCCGTTCTGGCCACGGCACTCATTCGGAATACCGATCAGCCCGGCGCTGTTGAAGCGCCGGGTGCAGCGCTGGATCAACGTCCGTTCGGCACTCGGCCACAGGCGCGCACGATCATAAATGTGGGTGATTTCATGCAGCACCGTGGCGAGCATTTCCTGGCGCACAGTGCCGTGGGGGCGATTGGTTTTTTCTTTGGCTGCACTGCCGTCGGTGAGGCTGGCGAGCAGTTTGCGGTTCAGATCGAGTTCAGAGACAAGCGTCGCCTGGCCATAGGCATTGGCGGGCATGTCGTCGGTCCAGCCAACGTCGATGCGCCGATCCAGCCGCTCGATGAAGCCTGGCGGCAATTTCTGCATGGCTTCATCGATCAGCGCCTGGCTGGCCTGTTGTTGGGCGGGCGTAAGACCCTCGGTCTTGAGCCGCAATTGCAGGCCGGCGTGGGCGCTGTTGCCAAGCAGCAACAACGCCCCGGCCAGCAGCCAGGCGCCGAGTGACTTCACAGTGCGAGGATGGCTTCGGCGAGCACCTGATCACTGGCGTCGCGTGCTTCCGGCACGCGAGTGCGCAAGGTGTTGAGCGCGGCTTCCAGGTGCGCGCCACGGATATCACCGTTGCTGGCGACGAAACTGGCAGCGTCGTCGTGGGCTTCGCGGATGATTTTCGAGTCGCGGATCGACGTAGTCGTGTCGGATGTGAAATCGATAGTGCGCTGGGAGGCACGGACGATGATGTTACTGGTGGCTACCAGGGTGTGCGCCTGGGCCACGTCGGCCAACAAAAACAGGCCAAGGGCGGCAGCAATCAGCGGGCTACGCATGGAACGACTCCGGAGGGACAAGGTTGATCAGGGACTGGGTTAGCTATTGGACGAGAATTGCCTGTGCCAGTTCAAGGTCGCTGACATGAAGTTTCGGCCGGGTTTTGCGCAAGTAATGCAGTGCGGATTCCAGTCGAGCGCCTCGCAGTTCTCCATCACTGGCAACAAACATCGCCGCATCATCGTGAGCGGCGAGCAGCAGTTTACGGTCGAACGGCGCGGAAGACACCATGCCGGTCGCCCAAACGCTCACCACGGTGTTTTGCGTGGAGACATCAAAGGCATTGGCCGACGTCATCCAGCCAGCAGTTAACAGTACGGAAGGGATAAGCAGATTTTGAAGAAAACGCATAAGACTCGTTAACGGTTAGCGAGTCCCAAGGCTAGCGCAACGCCCGGGCCAGAGCCAGCGCCGAAACATCGGGACACGCCCGGCGTGTCCCGCAGTGCTGCGATCGTTCAGATCGTCAGGATGGCCTGAGCCAGTTGGGCGTCAGTGGCTTGCAACTGTGGCGCCTGATGGCGGATGTGATCCAGCGCGCTTTCCAGTTTCACCCCACGGATTTCGCCTTCGCTGGCGACGAAGCTGGCAGCGTCGTCACGGGCGGCAAGAACGATCTTGTCGTCGCGAAAGGACGAAGTGACATCGGAAGTGGCGTCGGACGAGGACTTCAGGGCGCCGACAACGGCGTCGGTGGTGACGATGAAGCTGGAGGCGCTGGCGTTGGCAGCTACGGCCAGCAGGGCGGCAGCGCTGAGCAGACGAAGACGGGACATGATGTAACTCCTGTGGATAAACCGTTTTGAGAGGTGGCTCGGTATCTGAGGAGTCAGACGCCAGTTGCGCATCATTCGCCACGTTCTGCGTGGATATTAGGCCCGTGGACGCGGTTCGCACAGGGGGCAGAATGCTAGCGCCAGAACGGTTTCTCCATTTCATTCAGCCGATCGGCATGGCTGAGGCCGAGGTCGGCCAGATCCCGACCGCTGAATTGGGCCAGCAGACGCCTTGTTCTGGCGCGCTCCAGGCCTTGCCAGAGGCCGCGTAGCAGGCGTCGCAGAGCGTTGGGACGGTGAGTGGCCTGGAGTGGAATTACTGAAACATCCTGTAAGTCATTCATGACGTATTCCTTTAGCCAGAGAAGGCGGAAGATCATGTTGAACCTGGAACAGACTGTCGGGCAGATACACCGACGTTAAATTGTAATGGTTCAGATGTTGGTTTTATAAAACTGTACCTGTCCGGGGCGCACACACCTGTACGGGTGGTTCCCCAGCCCCAAAACGACAAAACCCGTCGTGGTTTCCCACGACGGGTTTTGTTTGTTCAATTCGGGTTGCTGGCGGTGGGTCTAACGACCAGAGCCAGCGACGCTACTTAGCGCCAGAACGGCTTGCTCAGCTCTTCGTAGCGTTGTGCTTCGCTGATACCGGCGTCAGCCAGCAGACGCGAATCCAGACGAGCCAGTTGGTGGCGGCTGGAGATGCGGCGCTGCCACAACATCAGGTTGGCGATAACGCGCAAAGGCAGGGAAGCCTGGGATTTTACAGCTTTGTCTTCGAAAAACAGCTCGGAACTGAGTGTACGTTCCATGGTTGACATCCTTCCGCTTGTGGCGGGATCAGGTAGTGGTTTGACTGGTGCCCATGATCCTCTCGTTTGGCCAGTCTCTCTAGATACAGTTCAACTGTATTGTGAGTGACCAGTTAACTGTTTATAGGGGGTGTACGGGTCAAAATTGAGCAAACTGTACCTGTCTGCACTTAAGTGGTGCGTTTTTGCTCGATTCGATGAATAAGGTAGGTATTTACTGTAGGAAAAGACCGGTACAGCAGTACAGTTTTTGACAGCGCGCGCGGATTGCAACATCCCGCTGACGAAACTGTGTTTGCGCCAGCGGAATATCTGTGCGAGTTACACCTTCAGCATCCGCCCGGTTTCTTCCAGGTTGATGTGCCAGCTCAAGGCTTCACGCAGGATGTGCGGGGTGTGACCACCGATTGCACAGGCTGCTGTGAAGTAATCGTTCAGCGCCTGGCGGAAGTCCGGGTGCACACAGTTGTCGATAATCACCCGGGCGCGTTCGCGTGGCGCCAGACCGCGCAGATCGGCCAGCCCCACTTCGGTCACCAGAATGTCGACGTCATGCTCGGTGTGGTCAACGTGGCTGACCATCGGCACCACGCTGGAAATCGCGCCGCCCTTGGCGATCGATTTGGTCACGAACACCGCCAGGTGCGCGTTACGGGCGAAGTCGCCGGAACCACCGATACCGTTCATCATCCGCGTGCCGCAGACGTGGGTAGAGTTGACGTTGCCGTAGATGTCGAACTCCAACGCCGTGTTGATGCCGATGATGCCCAGCCGGCGCACCACTTCCGGGTGGTTAGAGATTTCCTGCGGACGCAGGACCAGTTTGTCCTTGTACCTCTCCAGGTTGCCGAATACGTCGCTGTTACGGCGCTCCGACAGTGTGATCGAGCTGCCCGAAGCAAAGCTCAGCTTGCCCGCATCGATCAGGTCGAAGGTCGAGTCCTGCAGCACTTCGGAGTACATGGTCAGGTCTTCGAATGGCGAATCAATCAGGCCGCACATCACCGCGTTGGCGATGTTGCCGATGCCTGCCTGCAACGGGCCGAGCTTGTTGGTCATGCGCCCGGCGTCGACTTCCTGCTTGAAGAAGGTGATCAGATGTTCGGCGATGGCGTTGGTGTCGACATCCGGCGTCGATACAGTGGACGGCGAATCCGTCTGCTGAGTGATAACAATGGCGACAATCTTCTCCGGCGGAATCGGAATCGCGGTGCTACCGATACGGTCGTCGACTTTTACCAGTGGGATCGGCGTGCGCGTCGGACGATACGTCGGGATATAGATGTCGTGCAGGCCTTCGAGGTTGGCGTTGTGCGCCAGGTTGATCTCGACGATCACCTGTTTGGCGAAAATCGCGAAGCTCGCCGAGTTGCCCACCGAAGTGGTCGGTACGATGTGACCCTGTTCGGTAATAGCCACGGCTTCGATGACGGCAATGTCCGGCAACTTCAGTTGCTGGTTGCGCAGTTGCTCGACGGTTTCCGACAGGTGCTGGTCGATGAACATCACTTCGCCGGCGTTGATCGCCTTGCGCAAGGTGCTGTCGACCTGAAACGGCATGCGCCGCGACAGCACGCCGGCCTCGGTCAGTTGCTTGTCGAGATCGTTGCCCAGGCTGGCGCCGGTCATCAGGCTGATCTTCAGCGGCGTGACCTTGGCTCGCTCGGCCAGTGCGTGAGGGACAGCCTTGGCTTCGCCGGCGCGGGTGAAACCGCTCATGCCGACGGTCATGCCGTCTTCAATCAGAGCGGCGGCGTCGGCGGCGCTCATCACTTTATCCAACAACGAAGGCAGGCGAATACGGTCACGGTACATGGATTATTTTCTCGGGAAGCGAGTAGCAGGATGCGCAGTCTAGTGAATTTGACGGGCGCCTGTCCCGCTACCAAGGTCGCAAACGAGGCGTCTATTTAGCGGGTTTGAAGTAAAACACCGTTACCGGATCTGCAACAACGCGGCAAATTGTCCGACGCTATGCGCAAACGAAAACGCCCCGACAAGTCGGGGCGTTCGGTACAGCGACGATGGATTACTCGACCGCTTTGACCATGTCTTCAATGACTTTTTTCGCGTCGCCGAACACCATCATGGTCTTGTCCAGGTAGAACAGTTCGTTGTCCAGACCGGCATAGCCGCTGGCCATCGAGCGCTTGTTGACGATGATGGTCTTGGCCTTGAACGCTTCGAGAATCGGCATGCCGGCAATCGGCGATTTCGGATCGTTCTTGGCGGCCGGGTTGACCACGTCGTTGGCGCCGAGCACCAGCACCACGTCGGCCTGGCCGAACTCGGAGTTGATGTCTTCCATCTCGAACACCTGGTCGTAAGGCACTTCGGCCTCGGCGAGCAATACGTTCATATGCCCTGGCATCCGACCGGCCACCGGGTGGATCGCGTACTTCACGGTCACGCCACGGTGGGTCAGCTTTTCGGTCAGCTCCTTCAAGGCATGCTGTGCGCGGGCCACCGCCAGACCGTAGCCCGGGACAATGATCACGGTGTCGGCGTTGGTCAGCAGGAAGGTTGCGTCGTCAGCCGAACCGGATTTCACCGGACGCGCTTCTTTCGCACCGGCCGGGCCAGCATCCGCCGCATTGCCGAAGCCGCCGAGCAGTACATTAAAGAAGGAACGGTTCATCGCCTTGCACATGATGTACGAGAGGATCGCACCGCTCGAACCCACCAGCGAGCCGGCAATGATCAGCATCGAGTTGTTCAGCGAGAAGCCGATACCCGCCGCCGCCCAGCCTGAATAGCTGTTGAGCATCGACACCACCACCGGCATGTCGGCACCGCCGATCGGGATGATGATCAGCACGCCCATTACGAACGCCAGCGCCAGCATCAGCGCGAACGCGGTGAGGTTGCCAGTGAACATGAAGGTCAGGCCGAGTGCCAGCGTTGCCAGGCCGAGCACTGCATTCAACTTGTGCTGACCGGCAAACTGTACTGGTGCGCCCTGGAACAGGCGGAACTTGTACTTGCCCGACAGCTTGCCGAACGCAATCACCGAACCGGAGAAGGTGATTGCACCGATCGCGGCACCGAGGAACAGCTCCAATCGGTTGCCCGCAGGGATCGAATCGCCCAGTTGTTTGACGATGCCCAGCGATTGCGGCTCGACTACCGCAGCAATGGCAATGAACACCGCAGCCAGACCAATCATGCTGTGCATGAAGGCAACCAGTTCCGGCATCTTGGTCATTTCAACGCGCTTGGCCATGATCGAACCGGCGGTGCCGCCGATCAGCAGGCCGACGATCACATAACCGATACCCGCAGTCGCCAGCTCAGCACCCAACTTATAGATGAGGCCGACGGTGGTGAGGATGGCCAATGCCATGCCGAGCATGCCGAACAGGTTGCCGCGCCGAGAAGTGGTCGGGTGCGACAGGCCTTTGAGGGCCTGGATGAAGCAGATCGACGCAATCAGGTAGAGCGTCGTGACGAGATTCATGCTCATTACTTCGGCGCCTCTTCTTTTACTTTCGGGGCTTTCTTCTTGAACATCTCAAGCATGCGGCGGGTGACCAGGAAGCCACCGAACACGTTGACCGCAGCCAGCGCCACGGCGAGGGTGCCCATGGTTTTGCCCAGCGGTGTAACGGTCAGCGCTGCAGCGAGCATGGCGCCGACGATCACGATTGCCGAGATGGCGTTGGTCACTGCCATCAATGGCGTGTGCAGCGCGGGCGTAACGTTCCAGACCACGTGGTAACCGACATAAATCGCCAGCACGAAGATGATCAGGTTGTAGATACCGGGGGAGATAAGCTCTTCCATCGTCTGAATCCCTGCTTAGGCGTTTTTGCGGATGACTTGGCCGTCGCGGCACATCAGGCACGCGGCGACGATGTCGTCTTCGAGGTTGACGTCGAACTGGCCTTCTTTGGTGAACACCAGCTTGAGGAAGTCCAGCAGGTTGCGGGCGTACAGCGCCGAGGCGTCTGCAGCGACTTCACCGGCCAGGTTGGTCGGGCCGCAAATGGTCACGCCGTTTTCGACGACGACCTGATCGGCCACGGTCAGCGGGCAGTTGCCGCCCTGAGCCGCCGCGAGGTCAATGACCACCGAGCCCGGTTTCATCTGCGCCACGGTTTCCGCGCTCAACAGCGTCGGCGCCTTGCGACCCGGAATCAAAGCGGTGGTGATGACGATGTCAGCCTGTTTGGCGCGTTCGTGCACGGCCTGGGCCTGACGCTGCATCCAGCTCGCTGGCATCGGACGCGCGTAACCGCCGACACCGACCGCGCATTCACGCTCTTCATCAGTCTCGTAAGGCACGTCGACAAACTTGGCACCGAGGGATTCGATCTGCTCCTTCACGGCCGGGCGGACGTCAGACGCTTCAATGACCGCACCCAGACGTTTCGCCGTGGCAATCGCCTGCAACCCGGCCACGCCCGCGCCAAGAATCAGCACGCGCGCCGCTTTCACGGTGCCCGCAGCCGTCATGAGCATTGGCATGAAGCGCGGATAGTGGTGCGCGGCCAGCAACACAGCCTTATAGCCGGCAATGTTCGCCTGCGACGACAACACATCGAGACTCTGCGCGCGGGAGGTGCGCGGCGCCGCTTCGAGGGCGAACGCGGTGATCCCGCACTCGGCCATTTTGGCGATGGTTTCGTTGTTGAACGGGTTGAGCATCCCCACAAGCACCGCGCCGCGCTTGATCAGCGTCAGTTCGGCGTCGCTGGGGGCGACCACTTTGAGAATCAGCTCGGCACCGAACGCGTCATTGGCACTGCCAATGGTTGCGCCCGCTGCTTCATAGGCACTGTCGACAACACTGGCTTTAACGCCGGCGCCGGTTTGCACAGTGACCTTATGACCTTGGCTGATCAGCTTTTTAATGGTTTCCGGGGTTGCTGCAACCCGTGTTTCACCGGTCTGGGTTTCGAGAGGAACACCAATGTGCACGTCAAATCTCCTGCGTGATCTTATTGAGTAAACCCAGGCACTGCGGATGGTGCGACTGGGGCGGCCGATCAGCACGATCCCGCCAAATCAGGGCGGGGCGCGGCATTTTGCAGGCGAACTTTATGCCCTTCAAGGGATTATGACGGGTGACGGAAAATTAACTACAAGTCATCCCGTGACCGAATGTCGCAGATGGCCAGCTGAATCCCTTGCAGGCCGTGCCTTGTAAGGATTCTGGCTGAATTTGAAAAATTTTCTCATCGGCGGCGTGAATAGGCCGTAATGAGTCGTGCATGGAGGCTCAAAGCCACGTCCGCAGGCGCTTGTGGGACGTCTGTTCGACTTTCGGATACAGTCTGCGATTTTGCGACAAATACTTATATCTGTAGGGCTTTGGTTTTCCTGACTACCGGGTTAGTAATCGTTGAAAGCCTCTATCCTTCTAGGCTGTAGCTGTTTGCCTGATTTACCAACCAATCGCGAAAAGCCTTGAGCGACGCCGATTCGACTTTCCGCTCCGGAATCATCAGGTAATACGCCTTGATACTGGAGAGCGTATTCGGGTTGGCGATCACCAGGCGTTTCTCAGTCAGTTCGCGTTGAATCAGGAACGGTGGAATCAGCGCGATCCCCATGTCGTGCATGGCCGCCTGGGCCAGCATCGAGAATAGCTCGTAGCGTGGGCCTGTCATGTCGCGGGGGATGTTCAGGTGCTGAGAGTTGAACCATTGGCGCCAGGCGTAGGGGCGGGTGGTCTGTTGCAGTAGCGGCAACTCGGCAATCTCGTCGGGTGTCAGATGCGTCCTGCTGCCGAGTAGGGCGGGGCTGCACACTGGCATCGGATTTTCGCCCATCAGCCTGTGAGATTCGGTACCCGACCAATCGGCATCGCCGAAGTAGATCGCTGCGTCGAATTCGGTATCGGCAAACAGAAAGGGGCGGGTGCGGTTGGTCAGGTTGACCGTGACTTCCGGATGCTTGAGTTGAAAATCCTTGAGACGCGGCAGCAGCCATTGGGTGCCGAAGGTCGGCACCACCGCCAGTTCGATCACATTGGTGCCTTGCTGGCCCATCACTGAGAGGGTGTCGCGTTCGACTGCATCAAGTTGCGTGGCGACGCGGCGGCTGTAGGAAAGTCCTGCTTCGGTCAGCTTCACGCCTCGCCGCGAGCGTCGGAACAGCTCCACGCTCAGGAAGTCCTCCAGGCTGGCGATCTGTCGGCAAATGGCGCCTTGGGTGAGGGAAAGTTCTTCGGCGGCCTTGGTAAAGCTCTCGTGGCGAGCGGCAGCTTCGAAACTGATCAGGGCGGTGGTGCTGGGAATCTTCCTGCGCATGTACGTCAACCTCACTAATGCGCCGCGTAAAAGGCATCTCGCGACGTTTCGGAGTGAGAAATTAGCACAACAGAATGCGAAAACCTCGTTTGCCGCGACGGCGAACCGCGCCTAGGATCAATGCCACGTTAATTCACCCGATTTGCGAGGACACACTCATGGGCGGTAAAGCTAGCTTCAACTGGATCGATCCCCTGCTGCTGGATCAACAGCTCACCGAAGAAGAGCGCATGATCCGCGACACCGCCGAGCAGTTCGCTCAACAGAGCCTCGCGCCGCGTGTTCTCGAAGCTTTCCGCCATGAGAAAACTGACCCGGCGATCTTCCGCGAAATGGGCGAAGTCGGCCTGTTGGGCGCTACCATCCCGGAACAGTACGGTGGCAGCGGCCTCAACTATGTCAGCTACGGTCTGATCGCTCGTGAAGTCGAGCGCGTCGACTCCGGCTACCGCTCGATGATGAGCGTGCAGTCTTCGCTGGTGATGGTGCCGATCAATGAGTTCGGCACCGAAGCGCAGAAACAGAAATACCTGCCGAAACTGGCTTCCGGCGAATGGATCGGCTGCTTCGGTCTGACCGAGCCTAACCACGGTTCCGATCCAGGCGCGATGATTACTCGTGCGCGCAAAGTCGACGGCGGCTACAGCCTGACCGGCGCGAAGATGTGGATCACCAACAGTCCGATCGCCGATGTATTCGTGGTCTGGGCCAAAGACGATGCCGGCGATATCCGTGGCTTCGTGCTGGAGAAAGGCTGGAAAGGCCTGAGTGCTCCGGCGATTCACGGCAAGGTCGGCCTGCGTGCATCGATCACCGGTGAAATCGTCATGGACAACGTGTTTGTGCCGGAAGAGAACATCTTCCCGGACGTGCGCGGTCTGAAAGGCCCGTTCACCTGCCTCAACTCCGCACGCTACGGTATCTCTTGGGGCGCACTGGGCGCCGCCGAGTTCTGCTGGCACACCGCTCGCCAATACACCCTGGATCGTCAGCAGTTCGGTCGCCCATTGGCCGCTACTCAGCTGATCCAGAAGAAGCTGGCCGACATGCAGACCGAGATCACTCTGGCCCTGCAAGGCTGCCTGCGTCTGGGTCGTATGAAGGATGAAGGCACCGCTGCGGTAGAAATCACTTCGATCATGAAGCGCAACTCGTGCGGCAAGTCGCTGGATATTGCTCGTATGGCCCGCGACATGCTGGGCGGCAATGGTATCTCCGATGAATTCGGCGTGGCCCGTCATCTGGTCAACCTGGAAGTGGTGAATACCTATGAAGGTACTCATGACGTTCACGCGCTGATCCTCGGGCGTGCGC
>NZ_CM149552.1:135000-857500 GCF_056155105.1 Pseudomonas trutticola BRTCR10
GTTGGCTTAGAAGCAGCCACCCTTTAAAGAAAGCGTAATAGCTCACTAGTCGAGTCGGCCTGCGCGGAAGATGTAACGGGGCTCAAACCATACACCGAAGCTACGGGTATCATCTTCGGATGATGCGGTAGAGGAGCGTTCTGTAAGCCTGTGAAGGTGAGTTGAGAAGCTTGCTGGAGGTATCAGAAGTGCGAATGCTGACATGAGTAACGACAATGGGTGTGAAAAACACCCACGCCGAAAGACCAAGGTTTCCTGCGCAACGTTAATCGACGCAGGGTTAGTCGGTCCCTAAGGCGAGGCTGAAAAGCGTAGTCGATGGAAAACAGGTTAATATTCCTGTACTTCTGGTTATTGCGATGGAGGGACGGAGAAGGCTAGGCCAGCTTGGCGTTGGTTGTCCAAGTTTAAGGTGGTAGGCTGAGATCTTAGGTAAATCCGGGATCTTAAGGCCGAGAGCTGATGACGAGTTATCTTTTAGATGACGAAGTGGTTGATGCCATGCTTCCAAGAAAAGCTTCTAAGCTTCAGGTAACCAGGAACCGTACCCCAAACCGACACAGGTGGTTGGGTAGAGAATACCAAGGCGCTTGAGAGAACTCGGGTGAAGGAACTAGGCAAAATGGCACCGTAACTTCGGGAGAAGGTGCGCCGGTGAGGGTGAAGGACTTGCTCCGTAAGCTCATGCCGGTCGAAGATACCAGGCCGCTGCGACTGTTTATTAAAAACACAGCACTCTGCAAACACGAAAGTGGACGTATAGGGTGTGACGCCTGCCCGGTGCCGGAAGGTTAATTGATGGGGTTAGCTAACGCGAAGCTCTTGATCGAAGCCCCGGTAAACGGCGGCCGTAACTATAACGGTCCTAAGGTAGCGAAATTCCTTGTCGGGTAAGTTCCGACCTGCACGAATGGCGTAACGATGGCGGCGCTGTCTCCACCCGAGACTCAGTGAAATTGAAATCGCTGTGAAGATGCAGTGTATCCGCGGCTAGACGGAAAGACCCCGTGAACCTTTACTATAGCTTTGCACTGGACTTTGAATTTGCTTGTGTAGGATAGGTGGGAGGCTTTGAAGCGTGGACGCCAGTTCGCGTGGAGCCATCCTTGAAATACCACCCTGGCAACTTTGAGGTTCTAACTCAGGTCCGTTATCCGGATCGAGGACAGTGTATGGTGGGTAGTTTGACTGGGGCGGTCTCCTCCTAAAGAGTAACGGAGGAGTACGAAGGTGCGCTCAGACCGGTCGGAAATCGGTCGTAGAGTATAAAGGCAAAAGCGCGCTTGACTGCGAGACAGACACGTCGAGCAGGTACGAAAGTAGGTCTTAGTGATCCGGTGGTTCTGTATGGAAGGGCCATCGCTCAACGGATAAAAGGTACTCCGGGGATAACAGGCTGATACCGCCCAAGAGTTCATATCGACGGCGGTGTTTGGCACCTCGATGTCGGCTCATCACATCCTGGGGCTGAAGCCGGTCCCAAGGGTATGGCTGTTCGCCATTTAAAGTGGTACGCGAGCTGGGTTTAGAACGTCGTGAGACAGTTCGGTCCCTATCTGCCGTGGACGTTTGAGATTTGAGAGGGGCTGCTCCTAGTACGAGAGGACCGGAGTGGACGAACCTCTGGTGTTCCGGTTGTCACGCCAGTGGCATTGCCGGGTAGCTATGTTCGGGAAAGATAACCGCTGAAAGCATCTAAGCGGGAAACTTGCCTCAAGATGAGATCTCACTGGAACCTTGAGTTCCCTNGAACTCAGAAGTGAAACGATGCATCGCCGATGGTAGTGTGGGGTTTCCCCATGTGAGAGTAGGTCATCGTCAAGATTGAATTCCGAGACCCCTGTCTGCTAATCCAGACAGGGGTTTTCTCGTTTCAGGGCCTATCAAATCAAACGATCAAACGGCTTTACGTGCCTTGCTGATACGCCGCGCTTGCCACTTGCGCCACCAGATGTAGACGCCCGTCACTGACAATGTCGCAATCAAGATACCTAATACCGCGATCATTACTTGCCCAGTGAAACCAATGATCCGTCCCCCATGTATCGGCAACTGCAACCGATAGAACCGCTCTCCCAACGTTCCCTGTCCCGCGATCTCCTGCCCTAACAATCGCCCGTCCGTACCATGGAAGAACAACCAGGATTTGCCATGGGCCTCGGTGTCATGTTGTCCGAACCCTGCACCGTAAAAGTTGTACTCAAAGCTGTAATACAACTCCCCGATCGCCGCTGTCAGCCCCAACCTTTTCCCCTCCTGCAATGCCCTGTCGTAAGCCTGTTGATAACTCAGTTGAGTCACTCCCAATTCCGAGGGAGGCATTCGTCCTCGAGCTTCATAGACGCTCGGTTCAACGGCTGAAAACAACGACACTGCGGGCTTGAACACCTGACTCGGCAAGTTCATGGCCACGCTGCTGATCGCGATCGGCAGCAACAACAGCCATAGCCATAGTCCCCCGGCTCGGTGCAGATCGAAGTTGAGACGATAGGCATGCCCGCCTTTCACCTTCCAGGCGGTCGACCACTTCTTCCAGAACGGCTTTCCACGCGGCAATGTCAGCCACAGCGCCACAAAACAATCGATCACCCAGGCAATGGCGACCAGCCCCATCAATAGCAATCCCCAGTTACCCGGCAACGTCAGGTTGTAGTGGAATTCGAGAATGAACGGGACAAAGTTCTCTCGCGCAAAGCAGCACTCTCCCCAGTAACGCTGCCCCTTCTGCTCGGCACTGACCGGGTCCAGATAGAACACCTGATTACGCTCATCGAACGGCTTGCCGGTCGCCGGATCATTGCGTGGAACCGCTGCCAGCAACGCCGTATGCCCGACCTCATGCGGGTACTCCATGTACCAGACCTGCAGTTTCGGATGAGCCGTTTGCACCGCATCCACCAGCGCCCCCGGTGCCAGTCGCTCACCCTCGGCAGACGCCGCATAAAACTGCGGGTTCAACCACTCATCCAGCTCATGATTGAACGCCAGAATGCTTCCCGTGATCCCGGCCAGCAGCAGAAACACTGCTGTGGCCAATCCGATATAGCGATGCAACAAAACCAGAAATGCGCGCACGAAAAATTTCCCCACAGAGAAGACAAAGCCAGCCCCTGAAGGTCAGGGGCTGGCTTTTTTATGCACAAGGCAATGGTTTAGAACTGGTAGCTGACGGTCGCGGCGACGTTGCGCTCTTCACCCATGTAACAGAAGTTCAGACTGGCGCAGGAAGCCACGTAGGACTCGTTTGTCAGATTGTTTGCGTTGAGACGTACGTCAACGCCCTTCAAGCCGACTTTGCCCAAGTCATAGCCGATCGATGCGTCGAATAAGGTGTAGGACGGCACCTTCAAGGTGTTTTCGGCATCTGCCCAGCTATAGCCGACATAACGCACACCGCCGCCTAAACGAAGGCCATCCAGCGCTGCGCTGTCGAACTTGTAGTCGGCCCACAATGAGGCCATATGACGCGGCGCTTGGGTCGGCGAATTGCCTTTGTTCTCGATCACGTCGGTCGCCGTGCTCAGGGTGCTGACCATCGACTTCGAGTATTCGATATCGGTGAAGGTGTAGCTGCCGAGTAACTTCAGGTTATCGGTCAACTGCATGTGCGCTTCCAGTTCCAGCCCCTGAGAGCGAACAGCGCCTACAGCGCGATAGAAGTTTTCCTGCGGCAGTTTGGTCGCCAGGTTTTCCTGATCGATGCGGAACAGCGACGCAGTGAACAGGTTATCGGTGCCTGGTGGCTGATACTTCAGGCCGACTTCCCACTGCGTGCCATCGGTCGGGGCCAGCGGGTTGCCCGCGCTGTCAGCATAGGAATTGGGGTTGAACGACTCGGAGTAGCTGATATACGGCGACAGGCCGTTATCGAACAGATACAGCGCGCCCGCACGCCCTGTCAGCTTGGTGCGTCGGTCGTTGATTTCGGTGCCCAGCGAACGCCCGGCTTCGGCGATGCGATTTTCGTCAGAGGTCTCGACCCAGTCCTGACGCAGACCCAGCGAGAAGCGCCACTTGTCCATCTCGATCAGGTCTTGCAGGTAAACGCCGGTCTGCTCCAGGCGACGCAGGTAGCTGGTCTCACCGTACATGTCGATCGCCGAGTTGCCATAAACCGGGTTAAACGCGTTGATCGGCGCGAGGCCGCCGCTGGTCCAGTCGACCACGGTCTTGCGTCGCTGATAATCCGCACCCATCAGTACCGTGTGCTTGGTCGCGCCGGTGAAGAATTCGGCCTGGAGCATGTTGTCGACGATAAACGCATGCAAGCGCTCGTCACCACCTGTGTAGTAGCGGTTCAGCTCGTTGCTGGTCGGCGTGGTCCAGCCATAGGCGTAGACCTGATCCATGTTTACTTTCGAGTCGAGGTAACGGAAATTCTGGCGTGCGGTGAAGACATCGTTGAAGCGGTGTTCGAACTGATAACCGAACGACTGCTGATCGCGCGAGTAGCCATCGATTCCCGGCTCGCCTTCGAAGAAGTTTGGAGAGATCCGCTGGCCATTGCGCTGATGGATCGTGCCGTCAGCCGGTACGCCACCGTGGTAGCCGCCATCCGGGTCATGTTGCAGATACGCTTGTAGTGTCAGCGAAGTGTCCTCGCTGAAATCAATGCTGAGGGTTGGCGCGAGGGCGAAGCGCTTTTCTTTGTTGTGGTCGAATTGCGTGCCGGACTGATCGGTCAAACCGGTCAGACGATAGGCGATGCGCTTGTCGTCATCGACCGGACCGCTGAAGTCGAAACCGACCCCGCGCTGGCCCTGAGTGCCGATCGTGGCTTGAACCTGATGGTAGGCCTCATACAGAGGTTTTTTGCTGGTCAGTGCCACCAGACCGCCCGGCGAACTGCGTCCATACAGCACCGACGACGGACCTTTGAGAATGTCCACGCGCTCAAGAAAATACGGATCCACCTGCATGGTGCTGTAGGTGCCGCTGTCGCCCATCGACTTGAGGCCATCGAGGTAGATGTTATCCACCGAGCCGTCGTTGAAACCGCGCATCGCCACGTAGTCATAGCGGTGCGTGGCGCCATACGGGTTGGTGAGCACGCCCGGTGTGTAGCGCATCGCTTGCGAGACGGTTTGCGAGCCCTGGTCGTCCATTTGCTCACGAGTGACCACGGACACGCTTTGCGAGGTTTCCAGCAGCGCCGTGCTGGTTTTGGTGGCGATCTGGCTGTGGGTCGCGTTGTAGCCGTCCATGCTGCCCAGCGCGTTGCCGAGGGCGAAGCCTTTGATGTCCGTGGTCGGCAGGGCCAGTGCTTCGGTTTCGGCTACCGGACGCAGTACATAACTGCTGCCATCCTGGCTGACCGCTTCCAGACCCGAACCGCCGAGCAAATGGCTCAGTGCCTGATCGGTGGAATACTCACCCTTTACGCCCGGAGATTGGCTACCCTGGGTCTGCTGCGGCGTCATCGACAAGGTGATGCCAGCCTGACGCGCAAACTGATTCAACGCTTCACCCAAAGGCCCGGAGGCGACGTTGTAGCGATGGCTGACTTCTTCGGCACTGATACCCACTGCCAGGCTAACGCTCGGCAGTATCCCAGCACCCAATGCGGTGGAAATCAGCGCAGCCCGAACGGCATGGCGCAGCAGGCCCGATTCGGCAGTGAAATACAGAGGGTTCTTACAGGTAGCGCGGACAGTCATTGTGGGTTTCCGTAGGAAGTCGCGAAGGCTGAGTTGAAGTGCTTACTGACTAAGCCGGACTTGCTGCGAAAACCCGCCAAAATAATTTCAGGCTACACGTTCCAGGGTTACCCACCAGCGAGTGCGGTAGCGCAATTGCACCGGCAGGGTCTGCGGCAGAATGGCCAGCAGCTTGTCGGTGTCTTCCAGGCGGAACACACCGGACAAGCGCAAATCGGCCACGTCCGACGCGCAGTTGAGAAAGCCCTGACGATAGCGACCGACCTCGCTCAGGAAATCCCCCAGACGCATATTGCGCGTGACGATCAAGCCATCGACCCAGGCGCCGACATCCATATCCACCGCCGGTGCCGGGCGCACTTGAAGGTGATCAATCAGATAACTCTGCCCGGCGAGCGCTTCGATCGAGCTGCCAGCGGCGTGAATGGCGACGCGCCCACTGGTGACGCTCAGTCGCGTGCAATCACTGTCCTGACGCAGGATGAACCGCGCACCCTGCGGCTCATAAACGCCATGGCGACTTTGTATGCGCAATGGCCGCTCGACCGATGCGCCTTCGTCCGCACCGCCACAGGTGACGATGATTTCGCCACGCGTCAGTTTGATCAGCCGTTGCTGCGCCGTGTAATCCAGATCTACCGCACTGGCGGTGTTGAGTTCGATCCGCGTACCGTCCGGTAACTGGAAGCCGCGCCGCTCGCCGGTCGCTGTGGCGTAATCGGCGCTCCACTGTTGCCACGCGGCGGTGTCCTTGGCCAGCCATGCCGCGGAGCCCATCAACAACGCGCCCGACAACAGCTTCAAGGCTTGCCGGCGACCCAACCCCTGCGCACTGTTTTCCAGCGTATTGAACGCCACTTGGGCGCCGGGCACTGCGCGTAGATTGTTGCTCAGTTCGGCTTGCAGCGACTGCACCCGTTGCCACGCCAATTCATGCTCATGATGTTCGGCACGCCACTGTTCGCACTGGCGGTTCAACCGCGAATTGCCGTGGTTGTTGCGCAGGCGCAGCAGCCAGTGAATGGCCTGTTTGACCACTTGCGGTTGCGGCTCGGCACGGCGCCCGAGGGAGAAATTATCCGAAGGCATCAGCTTTCGTACCGCAACACATAGCAGTGATACAGCGCATCGGCGACGTAGCGCTCCACCGAACGCAGAGACAAGCCCATGTGCTCGGCGATCTGCTTGTGGGTCAATCCTTCGCACTGCGCCAGCAGAAATGCCTGACGCACTTTCGGCTTCAGTCCTTCAAGCATGCGCGCGATGTTCTCCAGCAATTCGATGACCAGCGCCCGGGCTTCGGCACTCGGCGTTTCGGCTTCAGGCAGATGGGCGATGGTTTCCAGATAGGCGCGTTCGATTTCTTCACGGCGCCAATGGTCGATTACCAGACCCCGAGCGATGGTACGCAGGAAGGCGCGGGGTGCCTTGAGTTCGAGGCGTTCGGTACGTTGCAGCAGGCGCACGAACGTGTCCTGCGCCAGATCTGCCGCATCGGCGGCGTTGCCCAACCGAGCGCGCAACCAAGCGTTGAGCCAGCCGTGATGACTACTGTAGAGCGCCTGTACTGCAAACTCAGGTGAGGACATGAACGCGACAGCCCGAACGTCACAAATGATAATTAGTCGCATTGTCATCAAGGGTTACAGAATTTGCAACTGCTGCTCAAACATCGCTCATAAAAAACTTCTCGGCGGGCGCTCTAGCACGCCGTTCGGCGGGAATCTGCCATAAATGCCTTCGATTTCCTTCACAACCCTAAGATTTCTGCGAATGGTGCCGACAGACTGGTGAGACATGCGTGCACCAAAGTAGAGCGGCCATCAGAACGCTGCCTGCCAGCTATTGGACATTTGGAGCTACATGGAATGTTGCATCCCCGAACGCATCCCCACTTTTGCATAAGAAGTCCCATGAAATGAATCTCAAGTTCAGCCATAAAATCCTGTTGGCCGCCTCGGGCGTCGTGGTCCTGGCTTTCGCTTTGTTCACCCTCTACAACGACTATCTGCAGCGAAATACCATTCGCCAGAATCTGCAGTCGTCTGTACAGCAGGCCGGCGACCTGACCGCCAGCAGCGTGCAGAACTGGATGAGCGGGCGGATCCTGGTGCTGGAAAATCTCGCGCAAAACGTTGCCCACCAGGGTAAGGACGCCGATTTCCCGGGACTGGTTGATCAACCGGCCTTCACTTCGAACTTCCAGTTCACCTACGTCGGCCAGGCCAACGGTGTATTCACCCAGCGCCCTGATGCGAAGATGCCGGACGGTTACGACCCGCGTCAGCGTCCTTGGTACAAGCAAGCGGTCGCCGCCGACAAAACCATGCTGACGCCGCCTTACATGGCCGCCGTCGGTGGTTTGGTGGTGACCATCGCCATGCCGGTGAAAAAGAACGGCGAACTGCTCGGTGTGGTCGGCGGTGACCTGAGCCTGGAAACCCTGGTGAAGATCATCAACTCGGTGGACTTCGGTGGCCTCGGCCATGCATTCCTGGTCAGCGGCGACGGTCAGGTGATCGTCAGCCCGGACAAAGATCAGGTGATGAAGAACCTGAAGGACATCTATCCGAACGCCAACGTGCGCATCGAGAAGGGCAATCAGAACGTGGTGCTCAACGGTCAGGAGCGCATCCTGTCGTTCACCCCGGTCACCGGTCTGCCGAATGCCGAGTGGTACATCGGTCTGTCGATTGATCGCGATAAAGCCTACGCCGCACTGAGCCAGTTCCGTACCTCGGCGCTGATCGCGATGTTCGTGGCGGTAGGCGCCATTGCCGTGTTCCTGAGCCTGTTGATCACTGTGTTGATGCGTCCCCTGATCACCATGGGCCGCGCGATGCAGGACATCGCTCAGGGCGAAGGCGATCTGACTCGTCGTCTGGTCGTGGAAAGCAAAGACGAATTCGGTGAACTGGGCAGCTCCTTCAACCAGTTCGTTGAGCGGATTCATGCGTCGATTTCCGAAGTGTCGTCGGCAACCCGTCAGGTCCATGACCTGTCGCAACGCGTGATGGCCTCGTCCAACGCCTCCATCGTCGGTTCCGACGAGCAAAGTGCGCGCACCAACAGCGTCGCCGCCGCGATCAACGAACTGGGCGCCGCCACGCAGGAAATTGCCCGCAACGCCGCCGACGCATCGCAACACGCCAGTGGCGCCAGCGAGCAAGCCGATGACGGCCGTCAGGTGGTTGAGCAAACCATTCTGGCGATGACCGAGCTGTCGCAGAAGATCAGCCTGTCGTGCACCCAGATCGAAACCCTGAATGCCAGCACCGACAACATCGGCCACATCCTCGATGTGATCAAAGGCATCTCGCAGCAGACCAACCTGTTGGCGCTCAACGCGGCCATCGAAGCGGCGCGTGCCGGTGAAGCGGGTCGTGGTTTTGCGGTGGTGGCGGACGAGGTGCGTAACCTTGCTCACCGCACCCAGGAATCGGCGGAAGAGATCCACAAGATGATCACTTCGTTGCAGGTCGGTTCGCGTGAAGCGGTCAGCACCATGAACGCTAGCCAGGCGTCCAGCGAGCAGAGCGTTGAAGTGGCCAACCAGGCCGGTTTGCGTCTGGTCAGCGTGACCCAGCGCATTGGCGAAATCGACGGCATGAACCAGTCGGTCGCTGCCGCAACGGAAGAGCAGACGGCGGTGGTGGAAACCCTCAACGTCGACGTTAACCAGATCAACTTGTTGAACCAGCAGAGCGTGGCCAACCTCAACGAGACGTTGAAGGATTGTGATGCGTTGTCGCAGCAGGCCAATCGCCTGAAGCAGTTGGTCGACAGCTTCAAGATCTGACCGCGTTATCGTTCATCGCGGGCAAGCCCGCTCCCACAGGATTTCTGGCGAACACAGCATGTGTGACCGACCTGGAACCTGTGGGAGCTGGCTTGCCAGCGATAGCGGTGGTGCAATCACCGCTGAACTAAAGCTTTAAACAAACAGCTTTAAAACATTCCCCATCGCATCATCGGCAAACTCCTGCACGAAGTCCTTGAACCCCGGCAGCGCCTCCTCGCCGCCAGAAGCCGGTTCGGCAATAATCGTCCAGGTCGCCCGCGACTTCCCCGCCCCCAGCGATTCGACATTCATCGCCGCCCACAGATTGGCCACGCCCAAGGTGTTGTAGATCGTTGTCCAGGTCATGCTCCGCGCCTGCTCGTCGCGGGAGTTGAGTTGCTCGACCACCACGTTGCCATCCTTGAAAAATTTCTTGCGTAGCGAGGACACGCCCTTGCCGGTGATTTCGATGTGCGACAGCGCCGGAATGAACTGGTCGAAGCCGCCGAAGTTGCCGACCACCGCCCAGACCTGCGCCGCCTCCGCCGGCACGTCTACCGAAGAAACCACGTGGCAGCCGTGAGGGTTTTTGATCAGGGTGTCCGGTTGCAGAGTGCTCATGGTGTTGCTCCTTTTGGATGAACTAGATGAAGTTGATTTCTTTCAGGTAATCGCAGCCGCGACGCAGCAGCGCCGGGGATTTCTGCGGGTAGTGCGCGCCCATCTGCTGCACGCCGGCTTGTGCATTGGCGTGACCGATCAGGGAGATGTCGCCAATGTCTTCCTCGAAGCCGTTGAGGTAGAAACCGAGCACGCCGAACAGCGCGTTGTCGGCATCGACTCGCCCGAGCTGTTGCTGCCAGTCGGCGACGCTGACCAGCGAGAATTCGCTGCCGGTTTCGCGGAACGAGGCGACATAGGCGTCCCAGCTCAAGGGCTCGGGGTTGTGCAGGTTGAACACCGCCCGCTCGGGCGAATAACGGCTGGCATGGAAAGCGATGAAACGGGCGAGAAAGTCCACCGGCATCAGGTCGAAATTCAATGCGAAGGCCGGCACCTGACCGAGCTGGATCGAGCCTTTGAGCATCAGCATCAAACGGTTCTTGTGCGGCTGGCAGACGCCACTGAGGCTGTTGAAGCTGATGTTGCCGGGGCGATACAGGTTGACGCGCACACCACGTTCGCGCGCCCGTTCAAGGATGCGCTCGCCCACCCATTTCGACAGGTTGTAGCCGTTGCGAATGTAGATCGGTGGCGTCGTTGCAGCGGGCAATTCCAGCACGCGACCCTCGGCGTCAACGGTGCTTGAAGCCGACAGCGTCGAGACGAAATTGAAGACCTTTTTGCTGCGCCCTTCGCACAGGCGCAGCAGTTCGAAAATCGGCTCGACGTTGTCCGCTGCCAACGACTCGTAATCGAGGACGTGATTGACGTTGGCGGCGTTGTGCACCAGTGCGCCGAACTCGCGATCCAGCCGCTGATAATCGGCGTCAGTCAGCCCCAGTTGCGGGCGGCAGATGTCAGCCGCGTAAACCCGCACCCGACTCAGGTCCAGATGTTCGAGGCGGTTCTCGCGCAACGCCTGGGCGAAGCGTTGCGCCGCCGTTTGCCCGCCACCGTCGCGCACCAGACACGCCACTTCGCTGGCGCCCCAACCGAGCAGCGCCTCGACGATGTGCACGCCGACAAAGCTGTTGGCACCCGTGACAATCACCTTGTGCACATCGCCCATGCGACTGATCGGCAGCGGCTCGATATCCAGCGTGCGTTCGGCGTCGGCCATGGCCTGGGCGCTGAGCACGGCGCTGTCATCGGTACCGCGCACCAGGGTCGCGAGTTTGATGATGGTCGGCAGTTCGATGAAGCGATTGATCGAGATACTGCGGCCGAACTCTTCACGCAGGCGCAGCAACATCCGCGACAGCAGAATCGAGTGACCACCGAGATTGAAGAAACTTTCGTCGGTAGAAATGTCGCTGGTCGGCAGCTCCAGCAACTCGGCCCAGATCTGCAGCAGCAGCGCTTCGTCCTCGTTTGCCGGCAGGCATTTCGGCCCGCTGTCCTGCACGCTTACCGGCAATGCCAGCAGCGCTTTTCGGTCGACTTTGCCGTTGCTGGCGAATGGCAGGTGCGGCAATTCAGTCCACGCTACCGGCTGCATGTAGTCCGGCAAAAATTGCTGGGCGTGGGCTTTCAGCGCATCGCGGGCAGCGTCCGATTGCGGCCGGGCGAGGAACGCCAGAATCCGTCGCTGACTGTCTATCACCACGGCGATTTGCCGGTACAGCTGGCTCTCGCGCAGGCAGCGTTCGATCTCTTCCGGCTCGACCCGAAAACCGCGGATCTTCACCTGATTGTCGCGCCGCCCGCACAGCTCGATGCCGTGCTCGCCCCACTTGGCCATGTCGCCACTGCGGTAGGCGCGCAGCTGTTGGCCGTCCGGCAGATTCAACGTCAGATAGCGCTCGGCAGTCTGCTGTGGATTGTTCAGATAGCCGAGGCAGACACCGGGGCCGACGATGAACAATTCGCCGACGGTGTGCTGCGTCACCGGTTGCAGGTCGTCATCGAGAATCAGCACCTGGCTGTTGGCGATCGGCGCGCCGAGGCTGCGGTTGCTGTCGCCGGGTTTGAGCTGTCGGGCGGTGATCAGCACCGTGGCTTCCGTGGGGCCATAGAGGTTGTGCAGTTCGCCTTGTCGAGTCAGTTGCTCGATGACGAACGGTTCGCAAACATCGCCGCCGGTCATCACCTGTTGCACGCCTTGCAGTTGCTCCAGCGGCAGGATGCTCAACAGTGCCGGCGGCAAGAAGGCATGGGTTAACTGTCGGCGGCGGACCAGCGCCACCAGTTGCAGTGGATCGCGCCGCTGCGTGTCGTCGGGCACCACCAGTTCGGCGCCTGTGAGCAGGGTCGGGAAGATGTCGATCAGTGACGAATCGAAGCTCAGCGAAGAGAACTGCAACACCCGACTCTCAGCGTGCAACTGCACGTAGTCGGCGTACCACGCGGTGAAGTGCGCAAGGTTGGTCTGGCTGAGCAGCACTCCTTTTGGATGCCCGGTGGTGCCCGAGGTGTAGAGCGCCATGCACGGCGCATCGAGTTCGGGGCGCTGGCGCATCAACGGTTGCGAAAGGTCGGCATCGAGGCTGTCGATGCGGCTGAGATCCAGCCCCGGGATCGACTCGCTGAGCGGATGCGAACCGTCGTGCAGCAACAGCAACGCGCCGGCGTTTTGCAGGATGTATTGCTGGCGCTGCAACGGATGGCTCGGCTCCAGCGGCAGATATACCGCACCGCTGCCGAGGATCGCCAGAATCGAGGCGAACAGCGTCGGGCTTTTCGGCAGGCAGATGCCGACGACCCAGGGTTGCGGATGCTGATCGAGCAGGGGCTGCAAGTGCTGTTGAATCGCCCGACTGTGCGCATGCAACTGGCGATAGCTGATCGACTGCTCGGCGAGGTGCAGCGCTGGACGATCAGCATGACGGATCAGGCTCTGTTGCAGACGCTCGATCAGTGGAATCTGCGCTTGTTGCAGCAGTGGCACATTCGTCGTGTTGTTGAGGCGATGGACGTAAGCCAGGCTGTCGAGGAACAGCAGGTTTTCCATCCGTTCGAAATCCGGCGCAGTCACCGCAGCGGCTTGCTGGAAGTAGTCCGGGTCGCGGGAATAGCGGCTGACCAGCAATGACACTTCGTCCACCACTTGCGCCAGCACTCTTTGCCGCAGTGCCTGGCCGTTGCCGGACGGCTCATCGGCAATCGGCACGCGGCTGATCAGTGACGAACCCAGGAAGCACAGCAGGTCGAGTGACGGCAGACCGGCAAGGCTTTGCGCCCCGACACCCAAACGCAGATGCAGGTGGGGGATGGCGCAGAAATCGCCGGCGCCGATGAAGCCGTCGTCGATGATCAAATCCATCGTCGGTTGCGCGGCGCCGCTACGCGCCAATGAATGACCGTGTTGTTCAAGTTCATGCGCCAGGTCGGTCATGGCCTGGCTGACGCCAATCAGCAAAATGTCGAGACGTTTCATGTCGGCCTCCTCATCAAACCAGGTAATCGCGCAGGGCGTGCTGCACGCACGGTGTGTCGAGCAGCGAACTGCTGTGGAAGAACTTGACGATGTTGCCCACCAGCGGATGGTGGCGATTGATCGGGAAGGCCAGTCCGGTCATTTCCTCCTTCAGCGAATGGCGTGTGGCCTCGCTGACCGGCAGGGCATCGATCAGGCGCAGGTCGAAGGCTTTCTGGATGTCGTTGGTCAGGTAATGGCCGATGAACACCGGCAGGATCTGCGCAATGGCTTCGCGATCCGCTGTGCTTGCGGTGTGCCAATAGATGCGCACCATCCGCGCCCAGAAGCTCGAATGGCGGCCCTCATCGAGCAAGTGGTCGGCCATCAGGCCCTTGATCGACGGCTTGACCGTGTCGTCCCGGGCGAACGCCGCGACATCGCCGGTCACGGTGTTCTCGGCGATGGCCACGCAGATCAGCTCGACGGCGCTGCGCAGGTGTTCCGGTGCCAATGCAATTGCGGCGGGGATGGCCCGGCTCAGCTCGATTTCGTCGGGCAGTTCGATTGGCTCGATGCCGGTCATGGCCACCGTTTGCTGCATGAAATCCATGGCCACCAGCGCGTGGTAGTCCTCGTCGACCACCACGGTCATCGCGTCGTAACGGCAAGCGAAAGGGAACGCCACGGCGAAGCGGTTCTTGGCGATGCTGCGTGCGGTCTTGTCGACGATTTCAGTCTCGAAAATCACCACGTCATTGATGAACTTGTACAGCGTCTGCACCAGAGCGAAATCACGCTGCTGCGGGCACTCACGCAGGAAGGTGTCGCTGAGCACCAACGGTTGGCGACTGAGCGGATAGATCAGGCGTTCGTCGTTTTCCAGCATCCGCCGCGGGCGGGTACGGATGGTCGCGCGGCCTTCCCAGGCCTCGGCGAAGGATTGATAGTCGGCGGCGTTCATTGGGCCACCTCCGCCAATGGCTCGCGCATGCTTACCCGCAGGCCATCCCACAAGGCGATGCGGCTTTCCACGGCGGCGATGGCGCTGGCGTAGACCTCGGCTTCGCGCTGCGGATCGCCATCGACCAGACGCTCCAGCAGTTGCTCCGCCGCCGGACCGTGATCCTCGGAGTCGACCTCGATGTGCCGTTCCAGGTAATAGCGAAAGGTCGGAGCCTGTTCGATGCCGATGCCCCAGTCGTCGAGGATGCGCTGGAACATGGTCGGAATCACACTTTCGCGGCCATGCAGAAACGCGGCGGCAACGCTGTGCCCCGGTGCATGCAGGGCAATACGCAAGGTGTCGCGGACAAATTGCGCGGCGGCCGGGTCGACCTCGACGCTTTGCAGCGCTACGTCATAACTCACGCCTTCCTGCTGCAGCGCGACGAAGCGCTCCGCCGCCGCGGTGCTCGCACCGACTTCGCGCATCGCGTCCAGGTACAACTCGAAATGGCTGTAATGACCGTGGCTCAAGCGGTCGTCGGATTCCTCGCCGAGAACAATCTCGTTGATCAGTCGGGCTGCATGCGGATCACGCGGCGGCAGCCAAGGCAGGCGGGTGCAGGTCAGTTCCTGTTGCAAGCGCTTGGTCAGCGACATGAAATCCCACACGGCAAACACGTGGGTTTCCATGAAACGGCGCAAAACAGTCATTGAATCGATCTCGGCGAATATCGGGTGAGCGCTGAGTTCGGCTTTTTTCAGGGCGAGTTGTTGCTTTGTTGGAGACATGACGGGGCCTTTATCCTTGATATGAAATGGCTGTGTTATTTCAACTTCGCAATCAATGGAACAGCGGCTTGTTATTCTTTTTTCCAGGCGAGCGACGGCCGCATACAAATCATTGAAGTTGCATTAAATGTATGGGCGCTACGGCAGGCGGCTCAGGCACTTTACTGCCCGTTGGTACCCTGGCCGTTGGCCGGTGCTTGCCTGGGTCGTGGAGTTCAAGCTCGGCGGAGAAAAACTAATACATCGCCAAACAACTTAACAAGTGTAATTTTGATTATTTTCAGTTGTCATTTTTTCAAATATGAGAGTGTCCGACAAAACTATTTGAATAAGTTTTATTTGGGCGTAGTTGCTCCTTTCGGCTAATAAAGGCCAAAATCGAATAAACAGAGTGAATGCCTCACTCGAAGCAACTTTTTAATTAAAAGAATGAAGTTTTTTGAGGGGATGAAAGTTGGCCCGCAACGACGCCGATTCTTTCCTTTTCCCGTGACAAGGCTCCTTCCGTAGGTTCCTGTTGCGGGGACTGCGCCGGCGGTGCGGTGCGTCGCCCGTTCTTTTTTGGGTTGGCTGTTCAAGAGTGCGGGTAAATGGCCGCCACGGCTATTACCGATTTTTCATTGCAGGAGTGCAATTTCCGGGCTGATCGGCGCAGGGAGGGTAGAGCGAAGACGGGGATATGCCAGCGGATTCGTGGCTGTCGGCAGGAGGGATTTGTAAGCGGGTTATTCGCCGGGCAGACGCACTGGTCCGGGCCCGGCGTGCAGGGTTCAGCGCGCGGCTTTGCGCTGTTGTCCGGCGGGGCTTGCGAGATAGCGGGTGATAACCTCGACACCGCGATTGAGGTGTTGTTTGAGCAGTGCGACGGCGTGATCGATATCGCGCTCGATCACCGCTTGCAGCATGGCGCGGTGATCGTCCTGAGAAAGTTTGCCCAGGCCCATGGCCTCAAGGTTGAAGCGCAGGAAACGTTCTTCCTCGTTGAGTCCGTCTTCGACCAGGCGCAACAGCCGCTGGTTGGGGGCTTTGCAATACAGCGCCATGTGGAACAAGCGGTTGAGACGGCCGATTTCCGTGTAGTCGTGTTGCGTCTCGAGTTCTTCGATATAGCCGGCGGCGCGTGCATGATCGGCTGGCGTCAGCAGCGCGATGGACTGGCGCATGGCTTCGGTCTCGAGCAGGATCCGCAATTCGTAGGTTTCCGTGGCGTCACCCTGAATCAACGGCGCAACCACGGCGCCCTTGTGTGCGGTAACGCTCAGCAGTTCCTGCGCTTCGAGCTGGCGCAAGGCTTCGCGCACGGGCATGCGACTCACACCGAACAGATCGGCCAGATCCTGCTGGCGCAGGGCGGTGCCGCACGGCAAACGACCATCGAGGATGGCAGCACGCAAGGTTTCTTCGATGATCGAGCGGGCCAGGTGCGCGGGAATCGGCCCATCGACTTTGATGCTCTGTAGCGGTTTGGGCTTCTGTGTCACGACTACGCACCCTGTAGGTCGGCGGAATTTGGATCCAAAGGACACTAGTGATTGCTCTACAAGTTGTCAAACCGTGTAAAGGTTGTGTGCCTGAAAACAGTTTAGCGCGCTGGCGATGATCTCATGGTGCCATTGTTTTTTAGCGGGCTAAGCTTCACCATCAAACGCTTTCCTTCCTGCCCCCCGGAAACCTGCTGTGGCGGTACGTTTCGCGATCCCCCGGACTCTGCGCTGGCTAGGCTGCGCACTGCTGCTGGCCAGCCTCATGCTGGGCGGCCTGCATGCCGATTGGGATTTTTCCGCCATCAGCCGCAAGGCCACGGCCCTCTATGGACCGCTGGGCGCCGGCCAGCAGCGGATCGACGCTTGGCAAAATCTGTTGGCCACGCAGAAACAAGTCAGCGAAATGGAAAAGCTCAAAGTGGTGAACCTGTTTTTCAACAAACAGATGCGCTACGTCGAGGACATCGACCTGTGGCACGAGGTCGACTATTGGGAAACCCCCATCGAAGCGCTGTGGAAGGGCGCCGGCGACTGCGAAGACTATGCGATCGCCAAATATTTCAGCCTGCGCCATCTCGGGGTTTCCAGTGACAAGCTGCGCATCACCTACGTCAAGGCCCTGCGCCAGAACCGCGCGCACATGGTGCTGACGTACTATGCCACTGCCGATGCGATGCCGCTGGTGCTCGACAGCCTGATTGATCCGATCCAGCCAGCCTCCCAGCGAACCGATTTGCTGCCGGTCTACTCTTTCAATGCTGAGGGTCTGTATCTGCCGGGGGCCAAGGGCAACAAAAAGGTTGGCGACACCAAACGCCTGTCGCGCTGGCAGGATGTGTTGAAGAAAATGCAGGCCGAAGGTTTTCCGGTCGAAACGATTAACTAGGAGCACGCGCTCAGATGTCTTTGTTCAAACAGCTGTTGATCGCTATCTGTCTGTTCCTGGTGGTCGCCTTCACCGGCAGCTTCATGGTCAGTCTGGAGAGCTCGCGCACCCAGTACGTCAACCAGTTGCGCTCCCACGCCCAGGACGCCGCCACGGCGCTGGCGTTGTCGCTGACGCCGAATATCGACGACCCGGCGATGGTCGAGTTGCTGGTCAGTTCGATCTTCGACAGCGGTTATTACGCGAGCATCCGTGTGGTCGATCTGAAGACTGACCAGACGATTGTCGAGCGCAACGGCATCCCCGCCGTCAGCAATGTGCCGGACTGGTTCGTCAAACTGATCGGTCTCGAACCTGCCGGTGGCGACGCGCTGGTCAGCCGTGGCTGGGAGCAGGCGGCGCGGGTCGAGGTGGTCAGCCATCCGATGTTCGCCGTGGCTAAACTGTGGCAGAGCGCGTTGGGCAGCCTTGGCTGGCTGCTGATCTGCGGCGCGGTAAGTGCGGTGCTCGGTGCGTTGTTGCTGCGCCGGCAATTGAAGCCGCTGGATTACATGGTCAAACAGTCCCACGCCATCGCCCGCCGCGAATTCCTCAGCCTGCCGGAATTGCCGCGCACCCCTGAGTTGCGTCGCGTGGTGCAAGCGATGAATCAGATGGTCGAGAAGCTCAAGGCGCTGTTCCAGGAGCAGGCCGAGCGCAGTGAAAAACTGCGCACCGAGTCCTATCAGGACAACCTTACCGGTCTGGCTAACCGGCGCTATTTCGAGATGCAGTTGAACAATCGGGTGAGCAACCCGGAGCAGGCCAGTTCTGGTTATCTGCTGCTGTTGCGGGTCAAGGATCTGGCCGGACTGAACCAGCGTCTCGGTGGTCAGCGCACCGACGAATTATTGAAAGCGGTCGGCGAGCAACTGTCGCGCGAATGCGCCAAATACCCGGAAACGCAAAACCTCGTCACCCGTATTCGCGGCGGTGAATTCGCCGTGCTGGCGCCGGGGCTGGTGCGCGAAGAAGCGCTGCAACTGGCGCAGAACCTCGACAGCGCGCTGGGCAGCTTGCACGCGACGGGCGCGACGGATGTGCCGGCGGTCGCCTCCATCGGCCTCGCGCCGTTCGCCCATGGCGACTCGCCGCAAGCCGTGCTGACCCTTGGCGATCAGGCGCTGGCGCAGGCCGAGGGGCAGGGCGAGCAGAACTGGGCGTGCATCGATCAGAGCCTGACGGCGGATGTCGGTGACGATCACCATGCCTGGCATCGCCTGCTGGATCAGGCGTTGAGTCAGCAACGTTTCGAGCTGTATTTCCAACCGGTGGTGGCCGCGCAGGACACGCAACTGGTGCTGCATTACAAAGTGCTTTCGCGCTTGCTCGATGAGCAGGGCCAGACCATTCCGGCCGGGCGTTTCCTGCCATGGCTGGAGCGTTTCGGCTGGACCGCACGCCTGGATCGCCTGATGCTCGAACGTGTACTGGAGCAGATGAAAGCGCATGAGGATTCGCTGGCGCTGAATCTGTCCTCGGCGACCCTGGCCGATTCGCAAGCGCTGAACAAAGTCTTCGAGATCCTGCGCGCGCATTCCAACCTTGGCCCACGCCTGACCCTGGAAATCGGCGAAGAGCAATTGCCGGAGCAAGCGGTGCTGGAGCAGTTGACCCGACGTCTGCGTGAGCTGGGTTTCTCGCTGAGCCTGCAACGCTTTGGCGGACGCTTCAGCATGATCGGCAACCTGGCGCGGTTGGGCCTGGCTTACCTGAAGATCGACGGCAGCTACATTCGCGCGATTGATCAGGAGAGCGACAAGCGTCTGTTCATCGAAGCGATCCAGCGCGCGGCCCACAGCATTGACCTGCCGCTGATTGCCGAGCGGGTCGAGACGGAAGGGGAATTGTCGGTGATTCGCGAGATGGGCTTGTATGGGGTTCAGGGGCAGTTGTTCGGTGAGCCCAAGCCTTGGAACTGATCGTTCCCACGCTCCGCGTGGAAATGCAGCCCGTGACGCTCTGCGTCACAAAGGTAGTTGAGCGGTGCGGCCGGAACGCAGAGCGTCCCTTGATGCATTCCCACGCGGAGCGTGGGAACGATCAGCCCTGGAACATCAGATCAACCCGGTCTCTTCATCATCAATCAACTGACTCAACCCGCCCAACGCTTCCCGCGCCTGGGTACGGTCCATCAGCTTGGCCTGCGCTGCCGGCGGCAGGTCGGTGACGCGGATCACGCCTTTCTGGGTCAGCACCTGAATCAGGTCGTCGAGTACCCGAATCATTTCAAAGTCGCTCTGCTTGAGCTGTTTGAGGCTGTTTTCCACGGCTTCGTTGGCGTACCACGCCTGGATTTCGTGGTGATCGGCCGGCAGCGTTTCCGTGGCCTCGGCGTACGCCGCAGCTTCCACGCGAATCAACTGGCCTTGCGCATCGCGTTGCACGTAAAACATTGAGCATCCCTCGGAAATGAACCAGCGTCATGCTGTCAGCAGCATAGCCAACTGCGCGCAAGTATGCGGTGCGGTGACGCAATCGTCACCGGTGCGCTGGCGCTGAATGTGACGACCGCCCCAGAGGGGCGGCCGTTTTTTCACGGATCAGCTGTTGTTGTGGTCAACCTTGATGGTCGGATCGCTGCCGGCGATCAGGTTGTGGATGTTGGCGCTCGACCAGTTATTGCCTTCCAGTTTGATCGTCACGTCCGGCGTGGCAGCTGCTGCGTCGCCGGAGTTGAACTTGCCGCCCGAACTGACTTGCAGCGACGACACGCCGTCGACCGTGGTGATCTTCAGGAAATTGTCGATGGTGCTGCCGGTCTCGCCCTGCAACAGATCACGCAGGTCGATGCGATCACCCTGGCTGGCATTGAAGTCCTTGATCACGTCGTTGCCGGTGTCGCCCGATTTCCAGACGAAGGTGTCGGCACCCGAGCCGCCAATCAGGATGTCGTTGCCCTGACCGCCGATCAGCGTGTCGTTGCCGGTGCCGCCGAGCAGGATGTCATTGCCTTTGCCGCCATCGAGCAAGTCATTGCCGCCGGAGCCGAACAGGATGTCATTGCCCGCTCCGCCCAACAGCGTGTCGTTGCCGTCATGTGCGCCGGACACATCGAACGCCTGATAGTGCTCGGTGATGTACTGGTGCACGTTGCTGGTGGTGACTTTGCTGACGTCGACGCCGGTTTGCTGGGCAACGAATGCCTGCATCGCCTGGTAACCCTCGCCGGCAATACCGTTGAAGCTCACCAGATCGCCGAACAGGATGTCGTTGCCGTCGCCACCGCTGACGATATCGTTGCCCGGCATCGTCGCTTCGGTGTGGCCGATGATCGAGTTGGCCAGATCCTTCGGATCGATGTTGGTCTGCGGCGTCTTGTCCGAGTCGTACGGCTTCAGGTCGTTGAGGCTGACGCCGCTGTTGAGGCCGATGGCTTCCACGTTCGACAGACCGCTGAGCAATGCGAAGCTGCTGTTGGCGTTGGTGGTGGTGTAGTAATCGGTGCTGCTACCGCTGCCCGCCAGGCCAGAGAACTCGTAGGTACCGTCGCCCTGGGCGTGCAGCGTGCCGAAGTTCTGGTACGTCCAGTTACCGCCCGATTTGGTCCAGACCGTCACCGAGCCGTTCGCGCTGATATCGATCTGGTGCGAGCTGTCCGGATACAGGCTGACGGCTGTCCCCAACTTGTAGTTGGTGGTGGTGATCAGGCTATCGAGGGTTTTGTTGCCGTACAGGTACGGGTTGGTCGACTCGCCGGTCTGATAGTAGGTCGGCTGGCCGTCGGTGATGAAGTACGTGAGGTTCTTCGCACCGGTGTTGGCCACCGCTTCAGCGCTCTGGAAGAAGTTGGCGGTGGTTTTGAACACGTCCTCGTAGTTGGTGCCGCCCCCGGACGTCATGGAGTCCAGCACAGCCTTGAGCTTGGTCAGCGCGTTCGGGTCGTTGAGGTTCACCGACACCGACTGTTTGACTTGAGTATCGAAGTCCACCAGGAAGATGTTCACCGTGCCCGAGTTGCTGCCGCCCAGACTCTGCTTGAGGGTGTTGAACACCGAGGTCAGCGAGTCTTTCGCGGCGTTCAGCGACGAAGTGCTCATACTGCCCGAGCTGTCGACCATGAACGCGATGTTGTAGTTGGTGCCCGGCACCACGGTCAGACCGCCAATGTCGGCGACCATGATGTCGTTGCCATCGGTGCCGTTGAAGGTGTCATCGCCGGAAGTGGCGACCGAAGCGGTATAGACCGCCGGCACCACGGTGACCGGAATGGTCGCGGTGCTGCTGGCCGAACCGCCCACGTATTCGGTGGAGGTCGAGGTCACGGTCAGGTTGAACTGGCCGTTGTAGTAGGTCGGCGGGGTCACGGTCAGGCTGCCGAGGTTCCAGCCAGTGACGTTGGCTTCGCCATTGCTCGTGGTGACGGTGAACGTGTGGCCTGCGCCGTCGCTCAGCACCGAGCCGACCGGCGCGCCGCTGATCTTCACGCTCAGGGTTTCCGAGCCGTCGGTGTCGGTCAGCGCGGTGCTGATCGCCGACAGTTTCACCGTGGTGCCTTCGGCGCCGGTGTTGAGTTTGTAGCCGTCGTAATAGCCTTCGCCATTAGTGCCGTGCAGATCGGAGACAGTCACGCCGGAGTTCACCAGATCTTGCACGCCGGTGTAGATCGGCACGCCGGCGCTGCTCAGGTCGATCGGCGTGCTGCCGTTGACCGACAGGTTGACGTCGTAGCTGCCCGGGCCGCTCTGGTTGTGGTGGTAGATGTCCAGGGTGTAGTAGCCGCTGGTGGTCGGAGTGAACGATCCATTGATTGCGCCGCCCGCGCCCCAGGTGCCCGACGCCACGTTTTTACCGCCGATGGTGATCAGCAGACTGTCATCGGCGACGCCGCTGAAGGTGTAGGTCTTGCCGGCTTCCAGATAGATCAGGCCGGACGTCTTCGACGCCGTACCTGCCGCCACGCTGCCGTCGGATTGCACGTTGGTCACGCTACCGCTGGAGTTCGGCGTACCGGCACCGTCGATCACGTTTTTCAACGTGGTCGAATCTGCGCCATTGCCGTTGGTGCCCAGACCCGACAGACCGGTCCAGACTTCCTTGATCAGCCCGGTGGACTTCACGCTGTTGTCGGCCACGCTCACGGTCGGGGCATCCGCGACTGGCGTGATGTCGATCTTCACCGTGCCGGTGTTGCCCAGCAGTTGGCCGTCGGTTGGCTGGAATTTGATCTGCGCGTAGTCGGCCTGGTTGTTGCCCATGCCAGTGCCGCCGTAACCGTTGACACCCGACTCGTTGGCATCCGGCATGAAGCGCAGTTTGCCAGCGTCGATATCAGCCTTGCTGAAGGTCTGATTGTTGGCGACGTCTTTCCAGGTCGAACCGTCGAGGTACTGCAGTTTGCCTTCGCCCGGCAGCTGGGTGATTTTGATGCCCAGGTTGCTGGCCGGGCTGTCGACGTCGGTCACACCGAAGGTCGACCAGCCGAGTACCAGCGGGGTGTCTTCGGTGCCGGTGACGTTGCTCGGTGCGGCGACCGGTGCGTCGTTGACTGCCACCACGTTGACCGTGGTGGTCGCGGTGTTGGAGTAGTTGCCGCCATCGGTCACGGTCACGGTGATGATCCGCGGCACGGTGCTCGGGTTTTCACTGCCGTTGGTGAAGCTGATGTTCTTGATGGCCTGCATGTAGTCGGCCAGCGTCGCATTGCCCGACAGGGTCAGCGTCACAGTGCCGTTGGTGCTGTTGGCATTGATGGTGATGCCGTTGACGCTGTTGCCCAGGTTCAACGCATCGCCGTCCTGACGGTTGGTCAGCACCACGGTGGCGCCGGTCAGCATGGTGCTGTCCGGGTCAGTGATGCTGATGTCGGTGTCAGCAATCGACACGCCGGCGCCCGGGGTGTTTTCGGTGAAGGTCACCTTGTAGTCGGCACCGGTCGCGCCGCTGGAATTGTTGGCATCCAGATCGATGACCGGCGGCGCATCGTTGTCGATGATCGAGGTGCTGACGCTGCCGTTGGTGCTGCTGACCGCGAGGTTTTCGAAGTTGCCGCCCGTGGCCGAGTCGATCTTGACCACGAAGTTCTCGGTGCCTTCGGTGATCTTGTCATCGATGGTGGCGACGTTGAACTGCGCGCTGCTCGCACCTGCCGGGATCTTCACGGTGTACACACCGGTGAAGTCGGAACCGTCGGCGGCAGTACCGCTGTAGACGATTTTCAGGGTCACTTCGGTTTGCGCCGGGTGGTTCAGGCTGACGGTGTAGCTGGCGGTCTGGCCTTCGGTCACCGAGGTGCTGCCGGTGATGCTGACGGTGGTGGTATCGATGGTGTCAGTGACGCTGGTCACGGCTGGTGTGTTGTTGGTCACCAGGTTCTCGAAGCTGCCGCCGCTGGTGCCAGTGATGGTCGCCTGCACGGTGCCGGCGTCTTTGTAGACGTCGTCAGCCGGTGCCGGAACGGTCACGGTGCCAGTGGTTTTGCCGGCTTCGATGGTGATCACCGAGCCGTTCGACAGCGTTACGGTGACTGGCGAACCAGCGGCGTTGGTCAGGGTCGCGGTGTAGGTGATCTGGCCACCTTCGGCCACGGTGCCGGTCGCGGACAGCGACAGGTTGGTGGTGTCGACGGTATCGGTCACGGTGGTGCTGACCGGGGTTTTGTCGGCCACGAGGTTTTCGTAGTTGCCGCCGGTGACGTTGGTGATCGAGTTGGTCAGCGGAGCATGGCCAGTCAGCGCATCGTTCGGTGCGGTGGTGGTCACGGTGCCGGTGGTTTTGCCGATGTCGATGGTGATCTGCTGACCGTTGGCCAGGGTCACGACGACAGGTGCGCCGGTGACTGGCGCGCCCACAGTGGCGGTGTAGACGACGGTGCCACCCTCGGCCGCTGTACCGGTTGCGGTCAGTTTGACTGTGGTGGTGTCGATGGTGTCGGTCACGCTGGTCACGGCCGGAGTCGTGCTTGGTACCAGGTTTTCGAAGTTGCCACCGGTGGCGTTGCTGATCGTCGCCTGCACGGTACCGGCGTCTTTGTAGACGTCGTCGGCTGGCGCTGGAACGGTGACGGTGCCGGTGGTTTTGCCGGCTTCGATGGTGATGACTGCACCGTTCGACAGGGTCACGGTCACTGGTGAGCCAGCGGCATTGGTCAGCGTGGCGGTGTAAACAATCGAGCCACCTTCGGCCACGGTGCCGGTCGCGCTGAGCGACAGGTTAGTGGTGTCGACGGTATCGGTCACGGTGGTGCTGACCGGAGTCTTGTCCGCAACGAGGTTTTCGTAGTTGCCGCCGGTGACGTTGGTGATCGAGTTGGTCAGCGGAGCATGGCCGGTCAGCGCATCGTTCGGTGCGGTGGTGGTCACGGTGCCGGTGGTTTTGCCGATGTCGATGGTGATCTGCTGACCGTTGGCCAGGGTCACGACGACAGGCGAGCCGGTCACAGGTGCGCCGACAGTTGCGGTGTAGACGACGTTGCCGCCTTCTGCCGCTGTGCCGGTTGCGGTCAGTTTGACTGTGGTGGTGTCGATGGTGTCGGTCACGCTGGTCACGGCCGGAGTCGTGCTTGGTACCAGGTTTTCGAAGTTGCCACCGGTGGCGTTGCTGATCGTCGCCTGCACGGTACCGGCGTCTTTGTAGACGTCGTCGGCTGGCGCTGGAACGGTGACGGTGCCGGTGGTTTTGCCGGCTTCGATGGTGATGACTGCACCGTTCGACAGGGTCACGGTGACTGGCGAGCCAGCAGCGTTGGTCAGCGTGGCGGTGTAAACGATCGAACCGCCCTCGGCGACCGAGTTGGTGGCACTCAGGGACAGGTTGGTGGTGTCGACGGTGTCGGTGACCGTGGTCGAAACCGGCGTTTTGTCGGCAACCAGATTCTCGTAGTTGCCGCCAGTTACGCCGGTGATCGAATTGGTCAGCGGTGCGTGGCCGGTCAACACGTCGTTCGGCGCGGTGGTGGTCACGGTGCCAGTGGTTTTGCCCACTTCGATGGTGATGTTCTGACCGTTGGCCAGGGTCACGGTGACCGGCGAGCCGGTGACTGGCGCACCGACCGTGGCGGTATAGGTGACGGTACCGCCCTCAGCCGCCGACTCGGTCGCGGTCAGTTTCACCGTGGTGGTGTCGATGGTGTCGGTGACGCTGGTGACCGCCGGGGTGTTGCTGGTCACCAGTTTCTCGAAGCTGCCGCCGGTGGCGTTGCTGATAGTGGCCTGCACGGTGCCGGCGTCTTTGTAGACGTCGTCAGCCGGAGCCGGGACGGTCACGGTGCCGGTGGTTTTGCCGGCTTCGATGGTGATCACCGAGCCGTTCGACAGAGTAACGGTCACTGGCGAGCCAGCGGCGTTGGTCAGGCTCGCGGTGTAGGTGATCTGGCCACCTTCGGCCACGGTGCCGGTTGCGGACAGCGACAGATTGGTGGTGTCGACGGTGTCAGTGACCGTGGTCGAAACCGGGGTCTTGTCGGCAACCAGATTCTCGTAGTTACCGCCGCTGACGTTGGTGATCGCATTGGTCAACGGCGCGTGGCCGGTCAACACGTCGTTCGGCGCGGTGGTGGTCACGGTGCCAGTGGTTTTGCCCACTTCGATGGTGATGTTCTGACCGTTGGCCAGTGTCACGACAACCGGTGAACCGGTGACAGGAGCACCAACCGTCGCGGTGTAGGTAACGGTGCCACCCTCAGCCGCCGACTCGGTCGCGGTCAGTTTGACCGTGGTGGTGTCGATGGTGTCGGTGACGCTGGTGACTGCCGGCACAGTGCTCGGCACCAGGTTCTCGAAGTTGCCACCGGTGGCGTTGCTGATGGTTGCCTGCACGGTGCCGGCGTCTTTGTAGACGTCGTCCGCTGGTGCAGGAACGGTCACGGTGCCGGTGGTTTTACCCGCGTCGATGGTGATAACGGCGCCGTTCGACAGGGTCACGGTGACTGGCGAGCCAGCGGCGTTGGTCAGCGTGGCGGTGTAGACAATCGAACCGCCTTCAGCGACCGATGGTGTAGCGCTGAGCGACAGATTGGTGGTGTCTACGGTGTCGGTTACGGTGGTGCTGACCGGTGTTTTGTCGGCTACAAGATTTTCGTAGTTGCCGCCGGTTACGCCAGTAATGGCGTTGGTCAGAGGTGCGTGGCCAGTCAGCGCATCGTTCGGTGCGGTGGTGGTGACAGTGCCGGTGGTTTTGCCGATGTCGATAGTGATCTGCTGACCATTGGCCAGAGTCACGACAACCGGCGAACCGGTCACTGGCGCGCCGACCGTGGCGGTGTAGACGACATTGCCGCCTTCAGCCGCTGTATCGGTCGCCGTCAGTTTGACGGTGGTGGTGTCGATAGTGTCGCTGACGTTGGTCACGGCAGGCACAGTGTTTGGCACCAGGTTCTCGAAGTTGCCACCGGTGGCGTTGCTGATGGTTGCCTGCACGGTGCCGGCGTCTTTGTAAACGTCATCGGCTGGCGCTGGAACGGTTACGGTACCGGTGGTTTTGCCTGCCTCGATGGTGATGACCGAGCCGTTGCTCAGGGTCACGGTCACTGGCGAGCCAGCGGCGTTGGTCAGGGTCGCGGTGTAAACAATCGAGCCACCTTCAACGACTGATGGGGTAGCGCTCAACGACAGGTTGGTGGTGTCGACGGTGTCGGTGACCGTGGTCGAGACCGGCGTTTTGTCGGCAACCAGATTCTCGTAATTGCCGCCGCTCACGTCGGTGATCGAGTTGGTAATCGGCGCGTGGCCCGTCAAAGCATCGTTCGGCGCGGTGGTGGTCACGGTGCCAGTGGTTTTACCCACTTCGATGGTGATGTTCTGACCGTTGGCCAGTGTCACGACAACCGGTGAACCGGTGACAGGAGCACCAACCGTCGCGGTGTAGGTAACGGTGCCACCCTCAGCAGCCGACTCGGTCGCGGTCAGTTTGACGGTGGTGGTGTCGATGGTGTCGGTCACGCTGGTGACGGCCGGTGTCGTGCTTGGCACCAGGTTTTCGAAGTTGCCACCAGTGGCGGTGCTGATGGTTGCCTGCACGGTGCCGGCGTCTTTGTAGACGTCGTCAGCCGGCGCTGGAACGGTCACGGTGCCGGTAGTTTTGCCGGCTTCGATGGTGATCACCGAGCCATTCGACAGAGTAACGGTCACTGGCGAACCAGCGGCGTTGGTCAGGGTCGCGGTGTAGGTGATCTGACCACCTTCGGCCACGGTGCCAGTCGCCGACAGCGACAGGTTGGTGGTGTCGACGGTGTCGGTGACCGTGGTCGAAACCGGCGTTTTGTCGGCAACCAGATTCTCGTAATTGCCGCCGCTCACGTCGGTGATCGAGTTGGTAATCGGCGCATGGCCGGTCAACGCATCGTTCGGTGCGGTGGTGGCCACGGTGCCGGTGGTTTTACCCACTTCGATGGTGATGTTCTGACCGTTGGACAGGGTCACGACCACAGGCGAGCCAGTCACTGGCGCGCCAACAGTAGCGGTGTAAGTGACAGTGCCGCCTTCAGCCACGGACGTATCGGCAGTCAGTTTGACGGTCGAGGTGTCGATGGTGTCGGTCACTTCGGTCACGGCCGGAACAGTGCTCGGCACCAGGTTTTCGAAGTTGCCACCGGTAGCAGTCGAAATGGTCGCTTCGACCTTGCCTGCGTCTTTGTAAACGTCATCAGCCGGGGCTGGAACAGTCACGGTGCCAGTGGTTTTGCCGGCTTCGATGGTGATCACGGCGCCGTTCGACAAGGTCACGGTCACTGGCGAGCCAGCGGCGTTGGTCAGAGTCGCGGTGTAAACGATCGAGCCACCTTCGGCGACCGAGTTGGTAGCGCTCAGCGACAGATTGGTGGTGTCGACGGTATCGGTCACGGTGGTGCTGACCGGGGTCTTGTCGGCAACGAGGTTCTCGTAGTTGCCGCCGTCTACGTTGGTGATCGAGTTGGTCAGCGGCGCATGGCCGGTCAATGCATCGTTCGGCGCAGTGGTGGTCACGGTGCCAGTGGTTTTGCCGACCTCAATGGTGATCTGCTGACCGTTGGCCAATGTCACCACGACCGGAGAACCGGTCACGGGAGCGCCAACAGTGGCGGTGTAAGTGACAGTGCCGCCTTCAGCCACGGACGTATCGGCAGTCAGTTTCACCGTCGAAGTGTCGATGGTGTCGGTTACTTCGGTCACGGCCGGAACAGTGCTCGGCACCAGATTTTCGAAGTTGCCACCGGTGGCGGTTGAAATGGTTACCTCGACCTTGCCTGCATCTTTGTAGACGTCATCCGCCGGTGCCGGAACGGTCACAGTGCCAGTGGTTTTACCCGCCTCGATGGTGATCACTGCGCCGTTCGACAGAGTCACGGTCACTGGCGAGCCTGCAGCGTTGGTCAGCGTGGCGGTGTAAACGATCGAACCGCCCTCGGCGACCGAGTTGGTGGCACTCAGGGACAGGTTGGTGGTGTCGACGGTGTCGGTCACGGTGGTGCTGACCGGTGTTTTGTCGGCTACGAGATTCTCGTAGTTGCCGCCGGTTACGCCGGTGATCGAATTGGTCAGCGGTGCGTGGCCGGTCAACACGTCGTTCGGTGCCGTGAAGGTCACGGTGCCAGTGGTTTTACCCACTTCGATGGTGATGTTCTGACCATTGGCCAGTGTCACCACAACTGGAGAGCCAGTGACTGGCGCACCCACGGTCGCGGTGTAAACAACCGCGCCACCTTCAGCGGCGGTCTCGGTCGCCGTGAGTTTCACGGTCGAAGTGTCGATGGTGTCAGTCACTTCGGTAACGGCCGGAACAGTGCTTGGCACCAGGTTCTCGAAGTTGCCGCCCGTCGCGGTGGAAATGGTCGCTTCGACTTTGCCGGCGTCTTTGTAAACGTCGTCAGCCGGAGCTGGAACGGTCACGGTGCCAGTCGTTTTGCCCGCCTCGATGGTGATCACGGCGCCGTTCGACAAGGTCACGGTCACTGGCGAGCCAGCAGCGTTGGTCAGGGTCGCGGTGTAGATGATCTGGCCACCTTCGGCCACGGTGCCGGTCGCACTCAGCGACAGGTTGGTGGTGTCGACGGTATCGGTAACTGTGGTCGAAACCGGCGTCTTGTCGGCGACCAGGTTCTCGTAATTGCCGCCGCTCACGTCGGTGATCGCGTTGGTCAGCGGCGCGTGGCCGGTCAACGCATCGTTCGGCGCAGTGAAGGTCACGGTGCCGGTGGTTTTACCCACTTCGATGGTGATGTTCTGACCATTGGCCAAGGTCACGGTGACCGGCGAACCGGTCACAGGAGCACCGACAGTTGCGGTGTAAGTAACGGTGCCACCCTCAGCCGCCGACTCGGTCGCGGTCAGTTTGACGGTGGTGGTGTCGATGGTGTCGGTGACGTTGGTCACGGCCGGAACAGTGCTCGGCACCAGGTTTTCGAAGTTGCCGCCGGTGGCAGTCGAAATGGTCGCTTCAACTTTGCCCGCGTCTTTGTAAACGTCATCAGCCGGAGCCGGGACAGTGACGGTGCCAGTGGTTTTACCCGCGTCGATGGTGATTACGGCGCCGTTTGACAGGGTCACAGTCACCGGTGTGCCGGCCGGGTTGGTCAGCGTTGCGGTGTAAACGATCGAACCGCCCTCAGCCACCGAATCGGTCGCGGTCAGGTTCAGATTAGTGGTGTCGGTAGTGTCCGAAACCGTGGTGTCGGCCGACTTGCCGTCGGTCACCAGTTTTTCGTAGTTGCCGCCAGTCGCGCCGTCGATGGTCACGCTCAACGAGCTGCCGCCCGCCAATGGGCTGTTCGGCGCAACGAAATTCACGGTGCCGCTGGTTTCACCGACAGCGATGGTGATGGTCTGGCCGTTGGACAGGGTCACGACAACCGGCGAGCCGGTCACGGGCGCAGTGACGGTCGCGGTGTAGACCACGGTTTCGCCTTCGGCGACGTTGGCCGTGGCGGTCAGCGACACGGTGGACGTGTCGATGGTGTCGTTGACGGTGGTGACCGCCGGAGTCGTATTGGTGACGAGGTTTTCGAAGTCGCCACCGGTCGCGCCCTTGATGGTCGCTTCAACAGTGCCGGCGTCTTTGTAGACGTCGTCCTTCGGTGCGTCGACGGTCACGGTGCCGGTGGTTTTACCGGCCTCGATGGTGATGGTCGCGCCATTGCTCAAAGTTACGGTGACCGGGCTGCCGGCCGCGTTGGTCAAGGTGGCGGTGTAGGTGATCTGGCCACCTTCGTTCACCGTGCCAGTGGCGCTGAGCGACAGGTTGGTGGTGTCGACGGTGTCGGTCACGGTGGTGCTGACTGGGGTTTTGTCGGCCACGAGGTTTTCGTAGTTGCCGCCGGTGACGTCAGTGATCGAGTTGGTCAGCGGCGCGTGACCGGTCAACGCGTCGTTTGGCGCGGTGGTGGTGACGGTACCGGTGGTTTTACCCACTTCGATGGTGATGTTCTGGCCGTTGGCCAACGTTACGACAACCGGCGAGCCAGTGACTGGCGCGCCAACGGTGGCGGTGTAGGTGACAGTGCCACCCTCGGCTGCCGACTCGGTGGCCGTCAGTTTGACGGTCGAGGTGTCGATGGTGTCAGTGACGTCAGTCACCGCTGGCGTGGTGCTCGGAACGAGGTTCTCGAAGTTGCCGCCGGTTGCCTCCTTGATCGTCACTTCGACTTTGCCGGCGTCTTTGTAGACGTCATCGGCAGGTGCCGGAACGGTCACGGTGCCCGTTGTTTTGCCTGCCTCGATGGTGATTACCGAACCATTCGAAAGCGTTACGGTGACCGGCGAACCTGCCGCGTTGGTCAGCGTCGCGGTGTAAACAATCGAGCCGCCTTCAGCCACAGTACCGGTCGCCGTCAGCGACAGGTTGGTGGTGTCGACAGTGTCGGTGACGTTGGTCGAAACCGGGGTCTTGTCGGCAACCAGATTTTCGTAATTGCCGCCGCTCACGTCTGTGATCGCGTTGGTCAGCGGCGCGTGGCCGGTCAACGCGTCGTTCGGTGCGGTGGTGGTCACGGTGCCAGTGGTTTTGCCGACTTCGATGGTGATGTTCTGACCATTGGCCAGGGTCACAACCACAGGCGAACCGGTCACCGGCGCGCCAACGGTCGCGGTGTAAGTAACGGTGCCACCTTCAGATGCCGATTCGGTGGCGGTCAGTTTGACGGTGGTGGTGTCGATGGTATCGGTGACTTCGGTGACAGCCGGAACGGTGCTCGGCACCAGGTTCTCGAAATTGCCGCCCGTGGCAGTCGAAATGGTCGCTTCGACGTTGCCTGCGTCTTTGTAAACGTCATCAGCCGGGGCTGGAACGGTCACGGTGCCGGTGGTTTTGCCAGCTTCGATGGTGATCACGGCGCCGTTCGACAGGGTTACGGTCACTGGCGAGCCAGCGGTGTTGGTCAGTGTCGCGGTGTACGTGATCGAACCGCCCTCGGCGACCGAGTTGGTGGCGCTGAGCGACAGGTTGGTGGTGTCGGTGGTGTCCGTCACGCTGGTGCTGACCGGGGTTTTGTCTGCTACGAGATTTTCGTAGTTGCCGCCCGTCACACCGGTGATCGAGTTGCTCAGTGGTGCCTGGCCAACCAAAGCGTCGTTTGGCGCGGTGGTGGTAACGGTGCCAGTGGTTTTGCCGACTTCAATGGTGATCTGCTGACCGTTGGCCAACGTCACCACGACAGGCGAACCGGTGACTGGCGCACCAACGGTAGCGGTGTAAGTGACAGTGCCACCTTCAGCCACGGTGGTGTCGGCGGTCAGTTTGACGGTCGAGGTGTCGATGGTGTCAGTGACATCGGTCACGGCTGGCGTGGTGCTCGGAACCAGGTTCTCGAAGTTGCCGCCCGTGGCGTCCTGGATGGTCACTTCGACTTTGCCGGCGTCTTTGTAGACGTCATCGGCAGGCGCCGGAACGGTGACGGTGCCGGTGGTTTTACCCGCTTCGATGGTGATCACCGAGCCATTGCTCAGGGTCACGGTCACTGGCGTGCCGGCCGGATTGGTCAGGGTCGCGGTGTAAACGATCGAGCCGCCCTCAGCCACAGTCCCGGTCGCACTCAGCGTCAGATTGGTGGTGTCGGTGGTGTCGGTCACGCTGGTGCTGACCGGGGTTTTGTCGGCGACGAGGTTTTCGTAGTTGCCGCCGGTAACGCCAGTAATCGAGTTGCTCAGTGGTGCCTGGCCGACCAGTGCGTCGTTCGGCGCAGTGGTGGTTACGGTGCCGGTGGTTTGGCCGACTTCGATGGTGATGCTCTGGCCGTTGGCCAGGGTCACGACAACCGGCGAACCGGTGACTGGCGCGCCAACAGTCGCGGTGTAAGTAACGGTGCCGCCTTCAGCCACTGTGGTGTCGGCGGTCAGCTTCACGGTCGAGGTGTCGATGGTATCGGTGACTTCGGTAACGGCCGGAACGGTGCTCGGCACCAGGTTCTCGAAATTGCCGCCAGTGGCAGTGGAAATGGTCGCTTCGACCTTGCCCGCGTCTTTGTAAACGTCATCCGCCGGCGCCGGAACGGTCACGGTGCCGCTGGTTTTGCCAGCCTCGATGGTGATGACTGCGCCGTTGCTCAGGGTCACGGTGACCGGCGAGCCAGCCGCATTGGTCAGGGTCGCGGTGTAAACGATCGAACCGCCTTCAGCCACGGAACCGGTCGCGCTCAGCGACAGGTTGGTGGTGTCGACGGTGTCGGTCACGGTGGTGCTGACCGGGGTTTTGTCGGCAACGAGATTCTCGTAATTGCCGCCGCTCACGTCGGTGATCGAATTGCTCAGCGGCGCGTGGCCGGTCAGCGCATCGTTCGGCGCAGTAGTGGTCACGGTGCCGGTGGTTTTACCCACTTCGATAGTGATCTGCTGGCCGTTGGCCAAGGTCACTACGACAGGCGAGCCAGTGACTGGCGCGCCAACGGTAGCGGTGTAGGTGACGGTGCCGCCCTCAGCCACTGTGGTGTCGGCGGTCAGTTTGACGGTCGAAGTGTCGATGGTGTCGGTGACTTCGGTGACGGCCGGAGTGGTGCTCGGCACCAGATTCTCGAAATTGCCACCGGTGGCGTCCTTGATCGTCACTTCGACTTTGCCGGCGTCTTTGTAGACGTCATCGGCTGGCGCTGGAACCGTTACGGTGCCAGTGGTTTTACCCGCTTCGATGGTGATCACCGAGCCGTTGCTCAGGGTCACAGTGACGGGCGAGCCTGCTGCGTTGGTCAGCGTGGCGGTGTAAGTGATCTGGCCGCCTTCAGCCACGGAACCGGTCGCGCTCAGCGACAGATTGGTGGTGTCAGTGGTGTCGGTCACGCTGGTGCTGACCGGGGTTTTGTCGGCCACGAGGTTTTCGTAGTTGCCGCCGGTGACGCCAGTAATCGAGTTGCTCAGTGGTGCCTGGCCCACCAGTGCGTCGTTCGGCGCGGTAGTGGTGACGGTGCCAGTGGTTTTACCCACTTCGATGGTGATGCTTTGGCCGTTGGCCAGGGTCACGACAACCGGCGAACCAGTGACTGGCGCGCCAACAGTCGCGGTGTAAGTGACGGTGCCACCTTCAGCTACGGTGGTGTCGGCCGTCAGTTTCACGGTCGAAGTGTCGATGGTATCGGTCACGTCAGTGACGGCTGGGACGGTGCTCGGAACGAGGTTCTCGAAATTGCCGCCCGTAGCGTCCTTGATGGTGACTTCGACTTTGCCGGCGTCTTTGTAAACGTCATCGGCAGGTGCTGGAACGGTCACGGTGCCGGTGGTTTTACCGGCGTCGATGGTAATCACCGAACCGTTCGACAGGGTCACAGTGACGGGCGAGCCTGCTGCGTTGGTCAGCGTGGCGGTGTAAGTGATCTGGCCGCCTTCGGCCACGGTCCCCGTCGCGCTCAGCGTCAGGTCTGTGGTGTCAGTCGTGTCAGTGACCGTGGTGCTGACCGGGGTTTTATCGGCGACGAGGTCTTCGTAATTGCCGCCGCTCACGTCAGTGATCGCGTTGGTGATCGGCGCGTGGCCGGTCAAGGCGTCATTTGGCGCGGTGGCTGTTACGGAACCGGTGGTTTTGCCGATGTCGATGGTGATGGTCTGGCCGTTGGCCAAAGTCACCACAACCGGCGAACCGGTCACCGGCGCGCCAACGGTGGCGGTGTAAGTGACGGTGCCACCTTCAGCCACGGTGGTGTCGGCGGTCAGTTTCACGGTCGAGGTGTCGATGGTGTCAGTGACTTCGGTGACGGCCGGAACGGTGCTCGGCACCAGATTCTCGAAGTTGCCGCCCGTGGCGTCCTTGATGGTCACCTCGACTTTGCCGGCGTCCTTGTAGACGTCATCGGCAGGGGCCGGAACAGTCGCGGTACCGGTGGTTTTGCCCGCCTCGATGGTGATCACCGAGCCATTGCTCAGGGTCACGGTCACCGGCGTGCCAGCCGGATTGGTCAGGGTCGCGGTGTAAACAATCGAACCGCCCTCAGCCACGGAACCGGTCGCGCTCAGTGTCAGGTCGGTAGTGTCGGTGACGTCAGTGACAGTGGTCGAAACCGGGGTTTTGTCGGCCACCAGGTCTTCGTAATTACCGCCAGAAACACCGGTGATCGAGTTGGTCAGCGGCGCATTGCCGGCCAACGCGTCGTTAGGCGCGGTGGTGGTCACAGTGCCGGTGGTTTTGCCGATGTCGATGGTGATCTGCTGACCGTTGGCCAGGGTCACGACGACAGGCGAACCGGTCACTGGCGCACCGACAGTGGCGGTGTAAGTGACGGTGCCACCTTCAGCCACGGTGGTGTCGGCGGTCAGTTTTACGGTCGAGGTGTCGATGGTGTCAGTGACTTCGGTAACGGCCGGAACGGTGCTCGGCACCAGATTCTCGAAATTGCCGCCGGTAGCGTCCGTGATCGTCACTTCGACTTTGCCGGCATCTTTATAGACATCATCGGCAGGCGCTGGAACGGTCACGGTGCCGGTGGTCTTGCCCGCTTCGATGGTGATCACCGAACCGTTGCTCAGGGTCACGGTCACCGGAGTTTGCGCGGCATTGGTCAGGGTCGCGGTGTAAACGATCGAGCCACCCTCGGCCACCGAACCAGTGGCGCTGAGGCTCAGGCCGGTGTTGTCGATCGAATCGGTAATGGTGGTGGTCGCTGGCGTCGTGTTCGGCACCAGGTTCTCGAAGTTGCCACCGGATGTTCCGGTAATGGTGGTGCTGACGGTGCCGCCATTGTTGTAGACGTCGTTCGGCGCGGTTGGCACGTTGACGCTGCCGCTGGTCTTGCCGGCTTCAATGGTGATGATCGAACCGTTCGACAGGGTAATGGTGACCGGTGTCTGCGCAGCGTTGGTCAGGGTCGCGGTGTAGGTGATCTCGCCACCTTCGACGACGGTGCCGGTGGCGGTGAGGCTCACGCTGGTGGTGTCGATCGAGTCGGTCACGGTGGTGGTCGCTGGCGTCGTGTTCGGCACCAGGTTCTCGAAGTTGCCGCCGGTTGCACCGGTAATGGTGGTGCTGACGGTGCCGCCATTGTTGTAGACGTCGTTCGGTGCGGTCGGCACGTTGACGGTGCCGGTGGTCTGGCCGGCTTCAATGGTGATGGTCGAACCGTTCGACAGAGTGACGGTGACCGGCGTCTGCGCCGGGTTGGTCAGGGTCGCGGTGTAGGTGATCTGGCCACCTTCGACCACGGTGCCGGTGGCGGTCAGGGTCAGGCCGGTGTCATCGATCGAATCGGTGATGGTGGTCACCGCCGGAGTCGGGTTCGGCACCAGGTTTTCGAAGTTGCCGCCGGTGGCACCGGTGATGGTCGTGGTGACCGTGCTGCCGTTGTTATAGACGTCGTTGGCCGGCGTCGGCACGTTGACGGTGCCAGTGGTCTGGCCGGCGCCGATGGTGATGGTCGAGCCGTTCGACAGGGTGACGGTCACCGGGGTTTGCGCCGGGTTGGTCAGGGTCGCGGTGTAGGTGATCTGGCCGCCTTCGGTGACGCTCGGGCCCGCCGTCAGGGTGACGGTGGTGGTGTCGATGGTGTCGGTGACCTGAGTCGTGGCCGGAGTGGTCGGCGGGGTCACGGTGATGCCGTTGCCGCCGGTGGTACCGGTGACGGTCACGTCGATCTGGGTCGGGTCGTTATAAACGGTGTCGTTCGGTGCCAGCGGCACGTTGACGGTGCCGGTGGTGGAACCGGCCGGAATCACGATCACCGCGCCGTTGGACAGGGTGATGGTCAGGTCGGTCAGCGGCGCCTGGGTCAGGGTCGCGGTGTACACCAGCACGCCGCCGGCCTCGGTGATGGTCGGCGTAGCACTGAGGCTCAGGGTCGACTCACGCAGGGCGTTGGTGTTGGTGTCGGTGGTCTGGCCACCGGTGATGTTTTGCGCCGCTTGCGCGCCGGAGTTGATCCCCTCCGTCGGGAAGCCAATGGTCGGATCAACGCGACCCGCAGTGGCATCGAGCATCACGAAGCTGTGGCCGCCGCCAGCCGCACCGCCAGTACCCGCAGCTGAAGGGCCGGCAGCGGTGGCTTCAAGAGCAGTAGTCGGGTCGACACCCGCGGCAATCGCTTGCTGCAGTTCTGCTACCGACGGCGCAGCCTGCGCGGTGGCTTCGGCCAGGTCAGTGCTGGAGTCGGGCGCGTTGGCGCTCCACTGAGTTTCGCGACCCAGATCCAGAGTGCGGCCATCAGCCAGTTCCAGCGACACGGCGCCGGAGAGGCCGGTGTCGATCTGGTCGCCGACGAACAGACGATCGCCTTCAACGAGCACGCGGCGTACACCCTCAGGGGAGACCACGAATACCTGACCGACAATGCTTTTGACGATGGCAACAACACTGCTCATTGAAGACTCTCCGGGTGTTACGTTCAGTTGACTTCCATTGCCTGATGGCTCGGCGCCGATTCAGTCTGGACGTACTTTAAAAATTTGCGAATCAAGTTTGACGCGTCTCTTCGTCAATAATTTGGCTAGATTCTTTCGCTATTAACTTTATGCCAAACTATTGACCTTCTGGGTGCCATCCTAAACAATCGCCCCACTAATGTCACATTGATATTTCCGCGGCGACCTGTCCTTCAGCGTGTGATCCAGTTCCTGTTTTGAACTTTCCGACATACGGTCATTCCGGTTGCCATCATCCGCCGCAGCACCACGTTTTGCTGTGATTCAAGACAAGTAGTTCTGGGAAATCGTTACCATGCGTTCGTATTTGTTCAAGGCTCTACCTTTCGCTCTCGCCGCTTCATTCGCACAAGCACAATCCTTACCAGAAGCCATGCAACAGGCCTTGAATGTCCATCCGGAAATCCAGGCAGGAGTCAACAGTCGTTTGGCCGCGGATTATCAGTTAAAGGCTGCAAAAGGTGGATACCTGCCCAAGGTCGATCTGCTCGGCGGTTACGGCCGTGAAGGCACCGACAGCGTGACCACCCGCGCCAATGGCGGCGGCAATCACTGGGAAACCCTGAACCGCAGCGAGTCAAGTTTACGTCTCTCGCAAATGGTCTTTGACGGTTTTGCGACGTCCAGCGAGGTCGGGCGTCAACAAGCCACCGTTAATTCCCGCGCCTACTCGCTGCTCGGCACTTCCGAGCGCACTGCGCTGACCGTCGCCCAGGTGTATCTGGACGTGCTGACCCGCCGTGAATTCGTGCGTCTGGCCGAAGAAAACCTCAAGAGCCACCAGCGCATCTACGACCAGATCCAGTTGCGCACCCAGCGCGGCGTCGGCAGCGGTGCCGACCTCGATCAGGCCGAAGCGCGGATGGCCCAGGCCCGCAACAATCTGATCACCGAACAGACCAATCTGGCCGACTCGGAAACCAACTTCCTCAGCGCTGTTGGCCAGATGCCTGACCAGCTCGAGCGTCCGGCGCCGTTCATGGCGATGATGCCGGCCAACCTCAATGAGGCGCGCCAGCAGATGCTGGAAAACAGCCCGATCTTGCGTTCGGCCGAGTCCGACATCGCCGCTGCCGAAAAGCAGTACGAAACCGCCAAGTCGACCTTCTACCCGCGTTTCGATGCTGAATTGGGCCGCACCGCCGATAACGATCTCGACGGCCAGAACGGTCACAACAACGAATGGCAGGCCATGCTGCGCATGCGCTTCAACCTGTATTCGGGCGGCAGCAACAAGGCCGATCTGGAATCCAAGTCGTACCTGTCGAACCAGGCGCTGGACATCCGCAACAACGCCCTGCGTCAGTTGAACGAAGAACTGGGCCTGGCCTGGAACGCCTTGAACAACGCCAACGCGCAAGTGCCGATCGCGCAGCAGTACGTCGATCACAGCACCTCGGTGCGTACCGCGTACCAGCGCCAGTTCAGCCTCGGCGAGCGAACCCTGCTCGATTTGCTCGACAGCGAAAACGAGTTGTTCACCGCTTCGCGGCGTCTGGCGGAAATCAAAAACATTCAGTTATTTACTCAGTATCGAATCAAGGCGACCATGGGCGAGTTGCTCAGAAGCCAGGGAGTGGTCGCACCGTTGGCATCCGTTGTGCAAAACGACGTGAAGCCCAAGGTCCAGCTGCCTGGGATGAATTGAGTTATCCCTTTTCAACTGTCAAAGAGTGTCGAGCGTGGAATCAGAAGTCAGTCGAGTTCAACTCAGTCATGATCCACGCGCGTTGCACGACGATCCGTTACTGGACGGTCTGCTCGCCCTTTGCATGCTGCACCAGAAGCCCGCCAGCGCGGCGATGCTGACCACCGGCCTGCCGCTGCCCAAACAACGTTTGAGTGTCGAGTTGCTGCCCCGCGCGGCGGCTCGCGCCGGCCTGCAAGGTCGGGTACTGCAGCGCAAGCTGGAAGAGATTCCGCCGATTGCGATGCCGGCGCTGTTGCTGCTCAAGGACGGTCGTAGTGCCGTCCTGTTGGGCTGGCAAGGTGAAAACGAAGCGCGGGTGCTACTCAGCGAAAGCGATGGTGGCGAGTCCGTGGTCAGCCGCGAACTGCTGGCCGACGATTACACCGGCAAAGTCTTCTTCGCCCAGCCGCAACACAAATTCGACGTCAACCACGGCACGCTGATTCCGCGTGCACGCTCGTGGTTCCGCGACACTCTCAAGCGTTCGCGCTGGCTGTACGCCGACGCCATCGCCGCCAGTTTCCTGATCAACATCATCGCCATGGCCGCGCCGCTGTTCGTGATGAACGTCTACGACCGCGTGGTGCCGAACCAGGCTGAGGCGACCCTGTGGGTACTCGCCCTGGGCATCACGGGTGCGTACATCTTCGACCTGATCCTCAAAAGCCTGCGCAGCCTGTGCCTGGATCTGGCCGGGAAGAAAACCGACCTGATCATCTCGGCGACGCTGTTCGAGCGCATCGTCGGCATGGCGATGAAATACCGCCCGGCGCGGGTCGGCAGCTTTGCGCAGAACATCCATGAGTTCCAGAGCCTGCGCGACTTCCTTGCGTCGCTGACCCTGACCAGCCTGATTGATCTGCCGTTCACCATCCTCATCTTTATTGTCATCGCCATTCTCGGCGGGCATCTGGTGTGGATTCCGGTGCTGGCGTTCCCGATTGCGCTGCTGATCGGCTACGCGTTGCAGAAGCCGCTGGTGGCCACCATGGAACGCACCATGGCCCTCGGTGCCGAGCGTCAGTCGAGCCTGATCGAAACCCTCGCCGGTCTCGACGCGGTCAAGGTCAACAACGCCGAAAGCGAACGCCAATACCAGTGGGAACAGACCATCGGCACCCTCAGCCGCCTCGAACTGCGGGTGAAAATGCTCTCCGGTCTGGCGATGAACATTACCCTGCTGATCCAGCAACTGGCCGGGGTGATCATGATCGTCTTCGGCGTGTACCAGATCATCGATGGCCACTTGAGCATGGGCGGCCTGATTGCCTGCTACATGCTCAGCGGTCGTGCACTGAGTCCGCTGGCGTCGCTGTCCGGTCTGCTGACCCGTTACCAACAAGCCCGCGTGACCATGACCTCGGTCGACCAGATGATGGAGCTGCCGCAGGAGCGCAACTTCGAAGAGCGCCCGCTGAGCCGCAAGGTGCTGCAAGGCGCCATCGAATGCCGCCAGCTCAACTTCACTTATCCGGAACAACAGAATCCGGCGCTGAAGAACATCAACCTGGTGATCCGTCCCGGCGAGAAGATCGGCATCATCGGCCGCAGCGGTTCGGGCAAAAGCTCGCTGGCCAAGCTGCTGGTCGGCCTATATCAGCCGGACGACGGCGCGTTGCTGGTCGACGGTGTGGATATCCGCCAGATCGACGTCAGCGAACTGCGCTACAACATCGGTTACGTGCCGCAGGACATCCAGCTGCTGGCCGGCACCCTGCGCGACAACCTCGTCTCCGGTGCGCGCTATGTAGAAGACGAGCTGGTCCTGCAAGCCGCCGAACTGGCCGGTGTCCATGAATTCGCCCGTCTGCACCCGCAAGGTTATGAGCTGCAGGTGGGTGAGCGCGGGCAGAACCTCTCCGGCGGTCAACGGCAGAACGTCGCACTGGCCCGGGCGCTGCTGCTCAATCCGCCGATCCTGCTGATGGACGAGCCGACCAGCGCCATGGACAACACCGGTGAAGAACGCCTCAAGCAACGCCTCGCCGCCGTGATCGAAAACAAGACCGTGGTGCTGGTGACGCACCGGGCATCTCTGTTGTCGCTGGTGGATCGCCTGCTGGTGATCGACCGTGGACAAATTCTCGCCGATGGCCCGAAAGCCGCCGTGATGGAAGCGTTGAAGAAGGGGCAGATCAGTGTTGCTTAAGTCGGGTTTCAAGGATTCGATCCGTCGCTACTTCAAAGGCTCTGCATCCTTGCAGGGTCAGCCGCTGCCGGAGGTCAACAAAGCGCTGATCGAAGACGCCCCGCGCGTCGTGCGCTTGACGATCTGGGCGATCATCGGCTTCTTCGTGTTTCTGCTGCTCTGGGCCAACTTCGCCGTGATCGACGAAGTGACCAAGGGCGATGGCAAGGCGATTCCTTCGTCGAAGATCCAGAAAATCCAGAACCTTGAGGGCGGGATCGTTTCCGAACTGTTCGTCAAGGAAGGTCAGATCGTCGAAGCCGGCGCACCGCTGATTCGTCTGGATGACACGCGATTCGCTTCCAACGTCGGCGAAACCGAGGCCGATCGGCTGTCGATGTTGCTGCGCGTCGAGCGGCTGAGCGCCGAGGTCGATGACCGTCCGCTGGCGTTCCCCGAGGACGTGCTCAAAGCCGTGCCGGGTCAGGCGAAAAGCGAAGAATCCCTCTACATCAGCCGCCGCCAGCAACTGCACGACGAGATTGGCGGCTTGCAGGAGCAGTTGATCCAGCGTCAGCAAGAGCTGCGCGAGTTCACCTCCAAACAGGCGCAATACCGCCAGCAACTCGGCCTGCAACGTCAGGAAATCAACATGTCCGAGCCGTTGGTGGCGCAGGGCGCGGTGTCCCCGGTGGAGGTGCTGCGCCTCAAGCGTGCCGAAGTGGAAACCCGTGGTCAGCTCGACGCTACTACGCTGGCGATTCCCCGCGCCGAATCGGCGATCAAGGAAGTGCAGCGCAAGATCGACGAAACCCGTGGCAAATTCCGCAGTGAAGCGCTGACACAACTCAATGAAGCCCGCACCGACCTGAACAAGGCCCAGGCCACCGGCAAGGCATTGGAAGACCGTGTCAGCCGTACGCTGGTCACCTCGCCAGTGCGCGGCATCGTCAACAAGTTGCTGGTCAACACCATCGGCGGCGTGATCCAGCCGGGTAGCGACATGGTGGAAATCGTCCCGCTGGATGACACCTTGCTCGTCGAAGCGAAGATTCGTCCGCAAGACATCGCGTTCCTGCATCCGGGGCAGGAAGCCATCGTCAAATTCACTGCCTATGACTACACCATTTACGGCGGGCTGAAGGCCCAACTGGAGCAGATCGGCGCTGACACCATCACCGACGAAGACAAGAAAACCACCTACTACATGATCAAGGTGCGCACCGAGCGCAGCCACTTGGGCACCGATGAGAAGCCGTTGCTGATCATTCCGGGCATGGTCGCGTCGGTGGATATCATCACTGGCAAGAAGTCGGTGTTGAGTTATCTGCTCAAACCGATTATCCGCGCGCGGGCTGAAGCACTGCACGAGCGTTGATTTTATAGCGGATTCGCTGGCCTCATCGCGAGCAGGCTCACTCCTACAGGGATCGCATTCCATCTGGAGAAATGCGGTTATTGTAGGAGTGAGCCTGCTCGCGATAGCGTGAGCCGAAACAACACATCCCTGTCAGTAAGTGACAAAAACCGTCACTCACCATCCAGTCCATTCCTCATTATTCGCCATATCGTTATTCGTTAACGGTATTTAATTTCCAATTCTTATAGCTATAAAGTCACTCCCCTGCGTACCTGCCGACCAATCGGCGCGCCGCACGACCTGAACCAACACGCAATCCGCGTGAGTGTCTGATCGACGAGCGCGCCCTTGAGCGTGCCGTGCGTGGGAGATTGAAAGATGTCCGCAGCTACTGCCACCCCAAGCGCCGCGACCGCCGCGCCGCAAACCTTTGAAATTCGTCCGTTCAGCGGTGCCGTCGGTGCCGAAATCGTCGGCCTCGATTTGACCCGTCCGGTCAACGATGAGGATTTCGCCCGGATCCATCGTGCGCACCTGGATCATCACGTTGTGGTGTTCCGTGACCAACGCATCACCCCGCAACAGCAGATCGATTTCAGCCGCCGCTTCGGCGTGTTGCAGATCCACGTGCTCAAGCAGTTCCTGCTGGCCAACCACCCGGAAATCCTCATCGTTTCCAACATCGTCGAGAACGGCCAGAACATTGGCCTCGGCGATGCCGGCAAGTTCTGGCACTCCGACCTCTCCTATAAAGAGCTGCCAAGCCTCGGCTCGATGCTCCACGCGCAGGAGCTGCCCTCGGAGGGTGGCGACACCTTGTTCGCCGACATGCACAAAGCTTGGGACAACCTGCCTGAAGCGCTGCGCAAAGCCGTTGAAGGGCGCTCGGCCGCGCATTCCTACACCGCGCGTTACAGCGAAACCAAATTCGAAGGCAACTGGCGCCCGACCCTGACTCCGGAGCAATTGGCCCAGGTCGCCGAAGTGGTGCACCCGATCGTCCGTACCCACCCGGAAAACGGCCGCAAGGCTTTGTTCGTCAGTGAAGGCTTCACCACGCGCATCGTCGGCCTGCCGGCAGACGAAAGCCAACAACTGCTCGCCGAGCTCTACGCCCACAGCGTGCTGCCGCAAAACATCTACCGCCATCAGTGGCAGCCCCACGACATGGTGTTCTGGGACAACCGTTCGCTGATCCACCTCGCCGCCGGCTGCCCCGCGCACCTGCGCCGCAAGCTGTATCGCACGACCATTCAGGGCGACGCGCCTTTCTGATTTGCCGGAGATTCGATCATGTCCAAACGTCTTCCATTTGCACCGCTGGCCGCCGCCATTGGCCTCGGTTTCAGTCTGATCGCCGGCAGCCTGGTGGCGCCGACCGTGGCCCACGCCGAAGGTGAAATCCGTATCGCCGAACAGTTCGGCATTGTCTATTTATTGCTCAACGTGGTGCGTGATCAGGGCCTGATCGAGAAGTACGGCAAGCAGGAAGGCCTCGACATCAAGGTCGACTGGACGCAGCTCTCGGGCGGCGCGGCGGTCAACGACGCGCTGCTCTCCGGCTCGATTGACATTGCCGGCGCCGGTGTCGGCCCGTTGCTGACTATCTGGGATCGCACCCATGGCAAGCAGAACGTCAAAGCCGTGGCCTCGCTGGGCAACTTCCCTTACTACCTGGTGAGTAACAATCCCAAGGTCAAAACCATCGCCGATTTCACCGAGAAGGATCGCATTGCTGTGCCGGCGGTGGGGGTGTCGGTGCAGTCGCGCTTCCTGCAATACGCGGCGGCCAAGCAATGGGGCGACAAGGAATTCAATCGCCTCGACAAGTACACCATCGCCGTTCCGCACCCGGACGCGACGGCGGCGCTAATCGCCGGCGGTACCGAGCTGACCGGACATTTCTCCAATCCGCCGTTCCAGGATCAGGCACTGCAGAACCCGAATGTGCATGTGGTGCTCAACTCCTACGACGTGCTCGGCCCGAACTCGCCAACCGTGCTGTTCGCCACCGAGAAATTCCGCAACGACAACCCGAAGACCTACAAGGCCTTCGTCGAGGCCCTGACCGAAGCGGCGGAATTTGCGCAGAACGATAAAGGCGCGGCGGCGGACACGTACATCCGCGTGACCAAAGCCAAGATCGATCGTGCCGAGCTGCTGAAAATCATCGACAACCCGCAGTTCGAATTCAGCGTCACGCCGAAAAATACCTATCCGCTGGCCGAATTCCTCTACCGCGTCGGCGCGATCAAGAACAAACCTGAATCGTGGAAGGACTACTTCTTCCAGGACGCCAAACCGCTGCAAGGGAGCTGACCGACATGAACGCCCCTTTGCCAGGCCACGCGGTCAGCAACCCGGTCGCCAGCACGCAAGCGTTGCTGGCGGTCGATCAAGTCAGTCTCGAATACCGCACGCCGCAACGGGTGGTGCGGGCGACTCACCAGGTCAGTTTTGAAGTCGATCAGCAGGATCGCTTCGTGCTGCTCGGCCCGTCCGGCTGCGGTAAATCCACTTTGCTCAAAGCCGTCGCCGGGTTCATCCAGCCCTGCGACGGCGAGATCCGTCTGCAAGGCCAGCGCGTCGACGCGCCGGGGCCGGACCGGATTGTGGTGTTTCAGGAATTCGATCAACTGCCACCGTGGAAAACCGTCAAACAGAACGTGATGTTCCCGCTGCTGGCCTCAAAAACCCTGAAGAAAAAAGAGGCCGAAGAACGCGCGCTGCACTATCTGGAAAAGGTCGGTCTGGCGGCGTTCGCCGATGCTTATCCGCATACCTTGTCCGGCGGCATGAAGGCGCGGGTGGCGATTGCCCGGGCGTTGGCGATGCAGCCGAAAATCCTCCTGATGGACGAGCCGTTCGCCGCACTGGATGCGCTGACCCGGCGCAAGATGCAGGAGGAGTTGCTGCTGCTCTGGGAAGAAGTGCGCTTCACCTTGCTGTTCGTCACCCACTCGATTGAGGAGGCGCTGGTGATCGGCAATCGCATCCTGCTGTTGTCGCCGCATCCGGGGCGGGTGAGGGCCGAAGTGCACAGCCATCAATACAACCTGCAAAGTCTTGGCGGTGTAGCGTTTCAAGAGTCGGCGCGGCGCATTCATCGGCTGTTGTTCGATGAAGGGCAGTCGCCGGAAACCGAACTGGACCACGACTTCAACGACATTCGCATCGCTTATTGAGCGGCCTGGAGGATAGCCCGATGAGCCATTCATCATCTGTACGTGAAGAATTCGAAACCGTGCTCGAGCCGCTGACCAGCGTGCCGGTCGAGCGCGAATTACCGCTGAGCCAGCGGCTGTGGCAACAGGGCTGGCTGCGCAAAAGCCTGATTCTGATTTTGCTCGCGGTCATTTGGGAAATCGTCGCCCGGGTGCAGAACAACGATTTGCTGCTGCCAAGCTTTGTGCAGACCAGCCATGCGCTGTACGACGGTCTGCTCAGCGGCGAGTTGCTGGGCAAGGTGTGGATATCCTTGGTGGTGCTGCTCAAGGGCTATCTGATCGGTATCGTGCTGGCGTTTGCCCTGACCACCCTGGCGGTGTCGACTCAGTTTGGACGGGATCTGCTGAGCACGCTGACTTCGATGTTCAATCCGCTGCCGGCGATTGCCTTGCTGCCGCTGGCTCTGCTGTGGTTTGGGTTGGGGCAGAACAGTCTGATTTTCGTGCTGGTGCATTCGGTGCTGTGGGCGCTGGCGCTGAACACCTACGCCGGGTTTCTCGGCGTGTCGGAAACCCTGCGCATGGCCGGGCGCAACTACGGGCTGAAGGGCATGCGTTTTGTGCTGTTCATCCTGATTCCGGCGGCTTTGCCGTCGATTCTCGCCGGGCTGAAAATCGGCTGGGCGTTTGCCTGGCGTACGTTGATCGCGGCTGAGTTGGTGTTCGGTGCAACCAGCGGCAAGGGCGGTTTGGGTTGGTACATCTTCCAGAACCGCAATGAGCTGTACACCGACAAGGTGTTTGCCGGGCTGGCCGTGGTGATCCTGATCGGCTTGCTGGTGGAGAATCTGGTGTTCGACACGCTGGAGCGGGTCACGGTGAAGCGCTGGGGCATGCAGCGCTGAGCCATGTAGTGCCTGAACTGGCCTCATCGCTGTAAAGCCAGCTCCCACAGTTTTCAAGGTGAACATAAACTGTGTAAACACCTGCAATCCCTGTGGGAGCTGGCTTGCCAGCGATGGCGTCCGATAACCCAACGCAGAGTTTGAAGGATGTTTGCTAGCATTGCGTGCAGATCAATCCAGATCAGCCACGAGTGCTCAGCATGCAACTCCCGGACATGAACCTTCTGGTCGCCCTCGACGCCCTGCTCGACGAGGGCAGCGTTGTCGGCGCTGCACGGCGGATGAACCTCAGTCCGGCGGCGATGAGCCGCACCCTGACGCGCATCCGCGAAGCCATCGGCGATCCGATTCTGGTGCGCGCCGGCCGGGGGCTGGTGCCAACGCCCAAGGCCCTGGAGCTGCGTGAACAGGTGCGCGATGTGGTCGAGCAGGCGGCGCTGCTGTTTCGCTCGGCGGACGACGTCGATCTGAGCACTTTGCGCCGCCGTTTCAGCATCCGCGCCAACGACTTTTTTATCGGCGTGTATGGCGGCAAGCTGTTCGACACCCTCGACCAGCAGGCCCCGCACTGCGAATTGCGCTTCGTCCCGGAGGGCGACGGTGACGACGAAGCGCTACGCGAAGGGCGTATCGATCTGAGTGTCAGCAACACCCGCCCAGTTACTCCAGAAGTCAAAGTGCAGAACCTGTTTTCCACGCATTTCGTCGGTCTGGTGCGTGAAGATCATCCGCTGCTCGACGGCGAAATCACCGCCGAGCGCTATGCCGGGTTTTCCCATATCAGCATGTCGCGGCGGGGTATTGCCCGCGGCCCGATTGATACCGCGCTGAATGCCTTGGGCCTGGAGCGGCGGGTGGCGGTGATCGCGCCGAGTTTTCACGCGGCGATGTTTGCCTTGCCCGACTCCGACCTGATTTTGCCGGTACCCAAGGAAGCGCTACTCAGCGTGCGACGGTTGGGATTGAAGCTGCGCTCGTTCAACCTGCCGATCCCGTTGCCGACCATGATGCTGACCCAGGCCTGGCACCCGCGCTTCGACAAGGACCCGGCGCACCGCTGGCTGCGCGAAACCCTGAAGACTTGCTGCGACGAAACCTGGCTGGCCGCCCAACCTTAGGTAGTTGTGAGCGCCACGAAACCCTGTGGGAGCGGGCTTGCCCGCGATGAGGCCGGCAGCCGAAACATCTGCAGAGGCTGTTCAACCGCCATCGCGGGCAAGCCCGCTCCCACAGGGATCGTAATTGCTGCGCCAAACGCACTTATAAGCTGCCAATAAGTCAATTTTCGTCAGTACAAAGCCCGACTAAGATGCTCCGGTATTTTCCCCCGGAGTAGTTATTTCATGACATCCCTGACGGTCACGGCGCCCATCGCCGCGGCCAGCCCGGCCACGGCGGCTACGCCACCGGCGTTCGGGGCGCGGATCATTATCGGGCTGGTTGGCGTGCTGCTGGCGGTGCTGGTGTCGGGCCTCAACGAGATGGTGACCAAGGTCGCCCTGGCCGATATTCGCGGCGCGCTGAACATCGGCTACGACGAAGGCACCTGGCTGGTCGCCAGTTACACCGCCACCTCGGTGGCGGCCATGGCGTTTGCGCCGTGGTGTTCGGTGACGTTCTCGTTGCGCCGTTTCACCCTCTGCGCGATCAGCCTGTTCACGCTGCTCGGCGTGCTCTGTCCGTTCGCCCCGAACTACGAAAGCCTGCTGCTGATGCGCATTCTGCAAGGCCTGGCCGGTGGTGCGTTGCCGCCGATGCTGATGACCGTCGCCCTGCGCTTTCTGCCGCCCAACTTCAAACTCTATGGCCTGGCCGGTTACGCGCTCACCGCAACCTTTGGTCCGGGGCTGGGCACGCCGCTGGCCGGGTTGTGGACCGAATATGTCGGTTGGCAATGGACGTTCTGGCAAATCATCGTGCCGTGTCTGATCGCCATGGTCATGGTCGCTTACGGCATCCCGCAGGATCCGCTGCGCCTTGAGCGCCTCAAGGCGTTCAACTGGAAAGGCCTGCTGCTGGGGTTTCCGGCGATCTGCATGCTGGTGATCGGCCTGTTGCAAGGCAATCGGCTGGACTGGTTCGAGTCGAACCTGATCTGCGCGCTGCTCGGTTCGGGATCGCTGCTGCTGGTGGCGTTTCTGATCAACGAATGGTCGCAGCCGATTCCTTTTTTCAAGTTGCAGATGCTCGGTATCCGCAACCTGTCGTTCGCGCTGATGACTCTGGCCGGGGTGTTGGTGGTGTTGCAGGCGGTGGTGTTGATTCCGTCGAGCTATCTGGCGCAAGTACAGGGTTATCGCCCGGTGCAGACCGCGCCGATCATGCTGATTGCGGCGCTGCCGCAGTTGATCGCGCTGCCGCTGGTGGCGGCGCTGTGCAACCTGCGTTGGGTCGATTGTCGCTGGGTGCTGGGGATCGGTTTGAGCATGCTGACGCTGTCCTGCCTCGGTGGGTCGCTGCTGACCTCGGAGTGGATTCGCGACAATTTCTACGTTCTGCAATGGCTGCAGATCTTCGGCCAGCCGATGTCGGTGCTACCGCTGTTGATGCTCTCGACCGGCAGCATCCAGCCAATGGATGGACCGTTCGCCTCGGCGTGGTTCAACAGCGTGAAAGGCCTCGCGGCGGTGGTGGCAACCGGGGTGATCGAGGCGCTGACCACGGCCCGTCTGCATTTTCACTCGACCATGTTGGTCGACAGCCTCGGCAACTCGCCACTGGCCGATCACAGCGATCCGGGCCTTGCCCATCGCCTGCATGAACAGGCCGTGGTGCTGACTTCTTCCGATCTTTATCTGTGCATGGCTGGCGTCGCAGTGGCGCTGATCCTGCTGATTTTCTGGCTGCCGACGCGGATCTTTCCGCCGCGCGCGCCGACCTGATTGCGGTACTGAACAATGAAGGTTTTTATGACAACTCAAGCAAAGCAAAAACTCGCGGTCGCCGTGGCGGCTGCACTGGCGGTAGGTGTGCTGCTGTATCTGGCAGTGCCGGGCCTGTTTGGCAAACGTACTCAGCAAAACACCAATGATGCGTTCGTTTCCGCTGATTTCACTTTGGTGGTGCCGCGTGTGGCCGGATTCATCAAGGAAGTGCTGGTGGAGGATAACCAGCAAGTGAAGGCCGGGCAGTTGCTGGCGCTGATCGATGATCGAGATCTACGTGCCGCCGCTGAAGCCGCCGATGCACAAACGCTGGTCGCGAGGGCACAACTGCAAAATGCCAAGGCGACGCTGGAGCGCCAGACCTCGGTGATCGCGCAGGCGCAGGCTTCGGTGGTGTCGGCCAAGGCCGAAATGGCCTTCGCCCAACAGGAGCTGAACCGCTACAACCATCTCGCCGGCGTGGGTGCCGGTACCGTGCAGAACGCGCAACAGGCGCGCACGCGTATCGATCAGGCCACGGCACGTCTCGACACGGCCACGGCGAAACTGGCGGCCGAGCGCAAGCAGGTCGACATTCTCACTGCCCAGCGTGATGCCGCTGAAGGCACGTTGAAACACGCCCAGGCCGCGCTGGAAATCGCCAGTTTCGAACTCTCTTACACGCGCATCACTGCGCCGCAGGACGGTATGGTCGGCGAGCGTGCGGTGCGGGTCGGTGCGTATGTGACGCCGGGCAGCAAGCTGCTGGCGGTGGTGCCATTGAAGCAGGCCTACGTGGTCGGCAATTTTCAGGAAACCCAACTGACGGACGTGCAGCCAGGGCAGCAAGTGCAAGTGCGCGTCGACAGCCTCGGCGGCGAGGCCCTGAACGGTCGCGTCGAAAGTATTGCTCCGGCGACTGGAGTGACCTTTGCGGCGGTGAAGCCGGATAACGCCACCGGCAACTTCACCAAGGTGGTGCAGCGGATTCCGGTGAAGATTGTGCTGACGCCGGGTCAGCCGCTGGCCGAGCGTTTGCGGGTGGGGATGTCGGTGGAGGCGAGTATCGATACCCGCAGTTCGGCGACGTCGGTGCGTGAGGTGACTCAGCGATGAACAGTGTTGAATCGACTGACGCCATCGCTGGCAAGCCAGCTCCCACAAGGTCCACCGTTGGGACGAAACAATTCGGTCAACCTGCGCAATCCCTGTGGGAGCTGGCTTGCCAGCGATTAGGCCATTTGCAGCCACTCACCTTGAGTGCCTTGCTCATGGCAAGCCTCACCGCCTGTACCGTCGGCCCCGACTTCCAGAAACCCGAAGCCACACAAATAGCCGACTGGCCCAAACCGAGCAAATCCGCCCCAAGCCAAGCCGTCAGCGAACCCCTGAATGAACGCTGGTGGGAAGTCTTCAACGACCCGCAACTTTCGGCCCTGACTCAACGCGCCGTGCGCAGCAACCTCGACCTGCAACTGGCCAGCAGCCGCTTGCAACAAAGTCGCGCTGCACGCCAGGTGATCAGCGCCGACCGCTACCCGAGCACCGCCGCTACCGGCAGCTACGCCCGCGAACGCAACAGCGGCAAAGGCCTGAACGACCCCTCCGGGCACAATGGCGATTCCGCGTTCAACCTGTGGGACGGCGGTTTCTCTGCGTCCTGGGAGCTGGATTTCTGGGGCCGTGTGCGCCGCGAAACCGAAGCCGCCGACGCTAACCTCGAAGTCGCCGAAAACGACCGTCGCGGTGTGCTGCTGGCAGTGCTTGCCGACACCGCGCAAAACTACATTCAGTTGCGTGGCGTGCAGAACACCCGCGCCGTCACCGAGCAAAACCTCGACGTGGCGCGGCACAGCCTGAAACTCTCGCAATTGCGTCTGAACGACGGCGTGGCGACCGATCTCGACGTCGCCGAAGCCGCCGCGCAAGTCGCCGCCATCGAGTCGCGATTGCCTGCGCTGGAACAACGGCAAGCACAGCTGATCAACGCGATCAGCCTGTTGATGGGCGAGCCACCGCAGGCCTTGGCCAAACAGTTATCCACAGACGCCGCAGTGCCGCAGTCGCCGCTGCAAGTTGCTATCGGCCTGCCGTCGCAACTGGCGGAACGGCGTCCGGACATCCGCCAGGCTGAGGCGCGCCTGCACGCGGCGACCGCCAACATCGGCGTGGCCAAGGGGGATTTCTATCCGCGCATCACCCTGTCCGGCAACCTCAGTTCGCAAGCCATGCAACTCAGTGATTTCGGCTCGTGGGGGGCGCGTGCTTTCGGCATCGGCCCGCAATTCAGCTTGCCGCTGTTCGACGGCGGCCGCCTGCGCGGCATGCTGCAACTGCGTGAAGCCCAGCAACAGGAAGCCGCCATCGGCTACCAGCAAACCGTGCTGCGCGCCTGGCATGAAATCGACGATCAACTGACCGCCTACAACGCCAGCCAGCGCCGCGCAGGCAGCCTCGCCGAAGCCGTACGCCAGAACCAGATCGCCCTGCGCACCGCGCAACAGCAATACGTCGAAGGCGTGGTCGATTTCGTCAACGTCCTCACCGTGCAAGGCGCGTTGCTGGCGACGCAGGAACAGTGGGTGGAGAGTTCGACCGGGGTTTCGCTGGCGATGGTTGGCTTGTACCGGGCGTTGGGTGGGGGTTGGGAGTCTGTTTATCCAATCGATAAAATGGTTACCAAGAATCCGGTTTGATCACTGGTTTTTTGTGCGTAGCCACACGGTTTGGAAATTGATGAAGTCGCAGTTCTTCATTGGAAATAACGCGTCTCAACCAGTGCGAGTTATCTTTCAAAGAACCTGGAGGAGGGCGAACAGAACCCGTCCGATAAGGAAGGATCACTCCAATGATCAGGGCGGGAAAATCTGTTCGAAGCGCCTTCAGTGCAGGGGTCATATCGGTATCACTGGAAACCAGAATGATCTGATCAATACTCTCGGCACATTCGAGCATTGTTTGTCGGCTCGCAGTGCGATACATGCTGATTGCTATATGAACATCGGTTTCTTTTTCTTCCAGCTTCCAGATATCGACTTTGTCCTGACGTGACGCATGGGTGTTTTTATCTACAAACCTTGGCGCTTTGGCTGGCTCTAATTGATGTCTTCCGAAATGCACGGCGACCTTGCTGGCACGCAAAGCCCTCACGTATGCATCCTGAGCCTCTTTGGAAACGCGGCCACGGGTTGCCAACTGGGGTTTGATTGGAGAAGTGAAATAGTCAATCGATACGATTGAGCTTTGAGGGTTTTCGATGAAGGCTATGTGCGTCAGCAGGCTGTGCAGGTTCAGCCATTTATAGGGTGTACCAGCGAGCAAGCCGTAAAACAGGTTGTAGCCATCAACGAAAAATGCGGTACGCACAAAAAATCCTCAGAAACGAAAAAACCGGCCTAGGCCGGTTTTTTCATCCCCAACTGCCAGCGAACTGAATCGCTACGTACGGGGTTGAGTAAGGCAATCCTAGATTGAGCGCGTCATGCAGGTCAACCACCAAATAATTGCAGGCTCACTCCGCTGGTTTACCTCCAGCACCGGCTCGCCAGTTTTGGTTGCTAATACCAACCGGGGTCAAGCCATTTAAGGGCTTCTGTATTAGAGGTTGTTGCAGAGAAAGGTACATTTGGCCTGCGTTTATTCTCGTAGGTAGCTTGTCTATCACCATTTTCGTAATGAGCAATTGGTAGTGTCCTCAACTCATGTAGGAAGTCGGAGGTTTGCCTACCTTTTTTAAACAACTATGGAGCAGCCCTCTCTTTTGAAACATTACATTTCCATGGAGTGATGGCCTTTCGCTTGACGCTAACCCCCGCTGTCGTAGACTCCGCACATCCGTCAGGGAGTAGCGGTTATGTCGCGTTGTCGTGGTTGGGTTATCGGATTGACCTTCTTAACGTGCACAGTTCAGGCGCAAACGCCCGGGCCAGACGATCCGCTGCTGGATAGCGCAGCGACTGGCGCAGTTGCCGCGAGCAGTGAGGCCCGGGGTGTGTTGCGCGCTCGCGATCAGGCGACGCTGGCCAGTGAGTTGTCGGGGCGGATTGTCGAGTTGCCGTTCAGCGAGGGCGAGTCGTTCAAGAAGGGCGACACCCTGGCGCGATTCGATTGCTCGGCCTATCAGGCCCAGCTCAATGCCGCGCAGGCCGCCAATCGTGGTGCCGGTGAAGAGCTGGCGCACAACAAGCAACTGGCCGCGCTCAATTCTGTTGGCCGCTTCGAAGTGGCGCGGGCCGAGGCCAAGGTCAGCGAGACCCAGGCGCAATCTCAGGTTTATCAGGTGCAGGTCAAACGCTGCAGCGTGATCGCGCCGTTCGATGGGCAAGTGGTGGAGCGCAAGGTTCAGCGCTACGAAAGCGTACCGGCCGGCGCGCCGCTGCTCGATGTCGTCGATAACCGCACCCTGGAAATTCATCTGCTGGTGCCGTCGCGCTGGATGGCTCGGCTCAAGCCCGGCCAGATCTTCAGCTTCGTCCCTGATGAAACCGGCCAGCCGATCGATGCTACGGTTAAACGCCTGGGCGCGCGAATCGATGAGGGCAGTCAGACACTGTTGCTAGTCGCAACACTTCCCGAAGCCAAAGGCTTGCTGGCCGGCATGAGCGGCACGGCGCGTTTCCCGGAGCTTAAGTGAACGCGCCGGTGAGCGGCACCGCCGAGCAGGTGTTCGCGCGGTTTCTCGACCTCGAACGCCAGACCCGCGCCGCCCGTGATGCTTCGCAACTGGCCTACAGCCTGGTCAATGACGGCCAGTCGCTGTTCGGTTTTCGCCATGCGGCGCTGTTGATCGCCGGCAAGGTGCAAGCGGTGACGGGCGTCAGTGCAGTAGAGCCGAATGCGCCGTTCGTGGCGTTTGTCGAGCAAGCCGTGGCACAGCTGTTCAAGCAGGACGTGTTGAAACAGGCACGGGTGATTACGCCAGAAATGGTCAGCGACTCGATCCAGACCGATTGGCGCAGCCTGTCTGCCGCGCAGGTGTTCTGGCTGCCGTTGATTGATCGCGACGGTCAGGTCTTCGGCGGTTTATGGCTGGCCCGCGATGTGCCGTGGAATCCCTCCGAACAAGTGCTGTTATCGCAATTGGGCGATACCTACAGCCATGCCTGGCTGGCGCTGCAACCACGCAAACCGTGGCGACTGCGCTGGACACGCAAACGGCAGGTGGCGCTGGTCGCCGTCGTATTGCTCGGACTGCTGATCCCGGTGCGCCAATCGGTGCTGGCGCCGGCCGAAGTGGTGCCGCTGGGCGGGCGCGTGGTGGCAGCGCCGCTGGACGGGGTGATCGCCGAATTTCTGGTCAAACCCAATCAGACGGTAAAAACCGGCGACGTCTTGCTGCGGTTTGAAAACACCACGCTCAGGGCCCAGGCCGATGTCGCTGAACGCGCATTGGGCGTGGCCGAGGCGGAACTGAAATCCAATTCCCAGCGCTCGTTTGCCGATGCCGAATCGAGCTCGCGGGTCGATTTGCTCGCCGCCCGCGCCGAGCAGAAACGCGCCGAACGCGACTACGCCCGCGAGTTGCTCAAGCGCAGTGAAGTGCGTGCCGAACGCGACGGCATCGCAGTGTTTGCCGATGCCGAGCGCTTGACCGGCAAACCGGTGCAGACCGGCGAGCGGTTGATGGAAATCGCCGATCCGAACCAGGCTGAACTGCGCATCGAACTGGCGGTGGGCGATGCGATCGCGCTGGACCCTGGCGCCGAAGTCTCGCTGTTTCTCGACAGTGATCCGCTGAAGCGCCACCTCGCCACGCTGGAGCGCTCGGCCTACGAGGCGCAACCGACCGCCGGCGGGCAACTTGCGTACCGCTTGGACGCCAATTTCGCCGATGCCCCACCGCGCATCGGCCTGCGCGGTACCGCGAAAATCTTCGGCGATCGCGCACCGTTGGCGTTGTACCTGCTGCGTCGGCCACTGGCCGGCCTGCGCCAGAGCGTGGGCCTGTAAATGCATCTGCCGAGCCTGCGTGCCGACCTGCAATTGTCGCCCGCAGCGCCGGCATTGGACGGCTCGCCGCGCTGGACGCTGGCCGATCCGGTGCGGGGTCGCTATTTCAAACTCGGTGCGGCAGCGATGCGCCTGTTGCGTCACTGGTCGCTGGGCGATGCCGAACAAGTCTTGCGCGCTGCCAATCGCGAACCGGGTCTGCCGCTTGCGGACGGCGAGCTTGAGCAGTTGCTGGAGTTTCTGCGCGGTCACGATTTGATCAGCGCCATGGATGATCAGCAACGCGCCAGTTATCGGCTCAAGGCCTTGGCGCAGAAACAGAGCCTGTGGCAAATCCTGCTGCATCAATATCTGTTTTTCCGCATTCCACTATGGCGCCCGGACGCGTTTCTCAATCGCGCCTGGCCGTGGCTGGAACGCTTCGGTCCGCGCCTGCTGCGCTACGGTTTGCCGGCAACGTTGGCGCTGGGGGTGTTTCTGGTCTCGCGGGACTGGCAACGGTTTGTTGGCACCTTCCCGCACCTGTTCAGCCTCGGCGGCGCCCTGGCGTTCGGCGTGGCGTTGTTCTTTGCCAAGCTGTGTCACGAGTTTGGTCATGCGTTTATGGCCAAACGCGCCGGTTGCCGGGTGCAGAGTATGGGCGTGGCGTTCATGGTGCTGCTGCCGATGTTCTACACCGATGTCAGTGATGCCTGGCGGGTCAATGATCGTCGCGCCCGGTTGCTGATCGGGGCGGGCGGCGTGCTGGCCGAGCTGCTGCTGGCGTGTGTCGCCTTGCTGGTATGGTCGCTGATGCCCGATGGCCCGGGGCGTACGGCGGCGTTCATGCTCGCCAGCGCAACATGGATCACCACGCTGGTGGTCAATCTCAATCCGTTCATGCGCTTTGACGGTTATTTTCTGATCAGTGATTTCTGGGAAGTCGACAACCTTCAGGGCCGCGCGTTTGCCTTGTGTCGCTGGCGCTTGCGCGAGTTCTTGTTCGGCTATGGCGCACCCGCGCCGGAGCCTTGGTCGCCGAAGATGCAACGGCGTTTGCTGATCTGGGGGTATGGCTCGTGGTTGTGGCGTGCGGCGTTGTTTTTCGGGATCGCGCTGGCGGTCTATCACCTGTTCTTTAAGGTGTTGGGGATTTTCCTGATGCTGGTGGAACTGGTGTGGTTCATCTTTTTGCCGATCATGCGTGAGTGGCGCCAGTGGTGGACCCGCCGCGAGCAGGCGCATGGTCCGCAGGTGTTGCTCAGCAGTCTGGCGGTACTCGCGCTGTTGCTGGTGCTGATCGTGCCGTGGCGCAGCTCGGTGGAATTGCCGACGATGCTTGAGGCCGGGCGCGCCAGCGCCTTGCATGCGCCGACCGCGGCGCGGGTCAAAGCGGTGAAAGTGCAGGACGGTGCAAAAGTCGCGCAGGGCGATGTACTGATCGAACTTGAATCGCCGGACCTTGAGTCGCGACTGGCAATTGTCCGCCGCGAGATCCAGATCCAGCAGTTGCTGATGCGGCGTCAGGCCGGTCGCAGTGAAACCGCCGCCGATGCCGGCATCGTCGAGCAACGGCTGGCCGAAGCCGTCGCCGAGTATCGAGGCCTGACGGCCCAGCGCGAGCGCTTGCTGCTACGCGCACCGCATGCCGGCAGCGTGCGGGATTTACTGCCGAACCTCACGGTTGGCCGCTGGCTGTCGACCAAGGACGCATTGGCCCGGGTCGTCGAGGATGGCGCACGCCTGCGCGGCTATCTGGCCGAAGCCGAGTTGTGGCGGGTCAAGCCCGGCGCCAGTGGCCGCTTCATCGCTGATGACCCGATGCACTCCGCGCTCGCCGTGCAACTGAATGAAATCGACACCAACGGCGTGGCTTACGTCGATCAGGAGGCATTGACCTCCGATCACCACGGGCCGATTGCCGTGCGCCGCGATCAACAGCAACGCGCGGAACCCGTGCAGGCGCAATACGGCGTGCGATTGAGTGCGCTCGATACAGCAGCGACACCGCTGCAACCGTTGCGCGGTGTGGTGGTTTTACAGGGCAGCGGCGAGTCATTGTTGGGCGTCGCGTGGCGGCGGATGGCGGCGCTGGGGGTCAGGGAAAGCGGTTTCTAACGGAGAGTGGCGATGACGGATAACGCAGCAGTGGCAGCTGAGGGATTGGTGGTGCGGCCTTCGCGGGCAACCGACGGGCCGTTTCTGCAAAGCCTGTATCAGACGGCGCGGCCGGATCTGCAATGGATCGACGGCGAGCAGGAGCGGGTGCAACAAGTGGTCGCCCAGCAGTTTCAGGTGCAGGAGCAGGGTATGGGCGACAACTACCCGAATGCCATGCACTACGTGGTGGAAAAACTCGGCACGGCCATCGGCGCGCTGAGTACCGATTTCGGCGCCAACGAGATTCGCGTGCTGTATCTGGCCTTTATCCCGCAGGCGCGCGGCCAGGGTTTTGGCCGCGCCGTGCTGCAAGGTGTGCAGAAAGCCGCGCAACAGCTTCGCTGCCCGGTGGCGACGGTGGTCTGGACCAACAATCCCCACGCGCGCCGACATTATCTGGCGTTGGGTTTTGCCATAGAAGAAAGCAATCCCGCCGCCGAACGTCTGGTCTGGTATCCCCAGTAACCCGTACGCAAACGAGTCAGTTAAAGGTGACGTGAAAGTAAGCCAGCGCCGGGTCCCGGCCCATCGGTGGCACCCGTGAGACGAAGATACCTTCGACCCGCCCCAGTTCCGGTAGCTCCAGGGCACACAAGCCGTCGACAAATTCAGTCGGTTCCAGACTGTTCAATTGGACGCAGAACGGCATGCGCTCGCTGTAGCGCATTTTCGCCAGCGGGTTTTCTTCGAGTTCCCCGATGTGGATTTGCAGCGCACTGCCATCGGGCAATTGCAGGGTGCCGACACGGCCCAGCAGCGCCTCGAAATGTTCGCTTTTAACCGTTTGCAGCATGGTCTCGCTCCAGCAGTTGGGAGGCCGGGGGAGAAGGCTCCCCCGGCGATCGGTCAGTTGCGCGAAGGAAAAATGCCCTGCAGGGCGATGCTGAAGTTGAGCACCAGATACGGGTTCATGATCGCCATCGGCAAGCCATTGCCGGTGGGGCTGATCGTGCCGCTGATGGTAGTCGATGCGCCTTTGAGGGGAATGGCGGAGGCGCCTTGCGCGTCGGAGTAGATATTGGCCAGCCCCGGGCCGGTGCCCGAAGCGCCCATGTATGAATTGGTCGCCGTCGGCGTGCCCACCGGGTTGCTCGCCGGATTGGCCAGTTGCACGGTGGTATTGGCGGTGAGGCCCGCCAGTGTGTGGGTGTGGTTCGGCAGATTGTTGAGGGTCGCGGTGACTTGTTCGGCGCCGGAGATTTCACCCATCACCCGCGGCGTCAGGCCCGGGCCGTTGCCCTGGCAGATCGGCATTCGGCTTTGCAGGTTGGGGAGTCCGAAGGTCTGGACACCATTACCGCCATAGGTGGTGCCCAGCAGTGCAAACAACGCCTGGTATTGCGAAAGGTTCATCAACTGTCCGTTGCACTGCGCCCATCCACTGGGCGCGTAGTTGAAGGCAAACGTCAGAACAGTGCCCATGTAAACGTCCATAAGATCCTCATCCTTTTGATTGGTGGTCGGCGGGCCAATCGTGGATTCGGGCAGTGCCGATGCCTTCACCTGCCATGGCCAGGTCTCGCCACGCCAGAGCGTAGACGCGGATTGGCAAGGTTGCCGGATGTCGTGAAAGCGCAAACCGGCATCGACGGTGGTCCCGTGGCTGACCTACAGTGACGGGCAGGTTTCGACTCATGGGTGCGTGGTCTTGCGGCGCGGCGAAGAGGCAACGATGGTGGTAAACAGAGTCACACCGGTAGGCGACACACAGGACCCGCACGCGACACCGGGGTCAGGGTTTGGCAGCTTGCCTTTGATCCGCTGGGGCAGGGAACTCTGGTTGCTGCCGATCATGCTGCTGGCGGCGGCGGTGCGTTTTTACGACCTGACGGCGGCGGCGATCTGGGGCGACGAGGGCTCCAGCCTGCTGCTGGCGCGTTACTCGCTGGCCGGGATCTGGCAGCACGCGGCGTTCGATGTGCATCCGCCGCTGTATTTCATGTTGCTGCATGGTTGGATCGAACTGTTCGGCGACGGCATTTTTGCGCTGCGCTGTCTCAGCGCGTTGGCCGGTATTGCAGCGGTCGGCCTCGGCGTGTGGCTGGTGGATCGACTGGCCACGCGCCGCGCGGCAATCATCGCCGGCGTGCTGCTGGCGTTGTTGCCGACGGCGGTGCGCTACAGCCAGGAAGTGCGCATGTATTCGCTGCTCGGGTTGCTGTTGATCGCGGCTACGCTGGCGCTGGTCTACTGGATCCGCCGCCCGCAGCGCCACCGCTATCTGGTGTTTTATGCGCTGTTGATGAGCGCCGCGTTCTACACCCACTACTTCGCCGTGCTGGCGGCGCTGTGCCACTGGCTTTATCTGGGGGTGATCCGTGTACAGCACGGTTATCGGTTCCGGCATATCCAGCGTGCCAGTTGGTGGCTGGCGAATCTGGCGATCGTCGCGTTGTACCTGCCGTGGCTGCCCAATCTGCTCGATCTGATGCAGCACATGGAGCAACTGAAAGTCGGTGGTGATGTCGGCTGGGAAGACCCGGTCACGCTGTCGTCACTGCCATCGATGGTCTGGTCATGGCTGATTCAGGACGACGGCGAGCAGCTGCCGTTGCCGGTTTTTCTGGCACTGCCATTGGCGCTTCTGGTGCTGGCGGCGGTGGCGGTGGTGCGTGATCGCAGCGTGTCCCGTGGCAGTGTGCTGCTGGCGCTCTACACCGGACTGCCGCTGGTGCTGGTGTTTGCCGTGTCGTGGATCACGCCAGTGTTCATCGAGCGCTATCTGACCGCTTATGCGCTGGGCCTGCCGCTGCTGGCGGCGCTGGCCATTGACCGTTTGTACAGCCGCGTGCGGGTGCTCGCGCTGGCGGTGCTGGTGTCGTTGATCGCGGTGGAAATGGTGGGCGTGAACAACAACGCCACGGTCGACAGCAATGATCAGCTCGACCATGTGGTGAATTACGTCAATCAGCATTTCCAGCCCGGTGACCGCATTGTCACCAGTGACATGCTCTGGTACCTGAGTTACGTCTATTACGACCGCACCGGCGCTCAAGTGCGCCTCTACACGCCACCCACGGCGGACGGCCATTCGACGCGGCCGAACGAGTACGGATTTGGCACGCTGGTGACCGCCGACGTCTACCTCGACAGCCTTGCCGAGTTGCCCGGCAAGGACCGGGTCTGGCTGGTCGGAACCTTCGGTGATCCGGGCGAGTTCCCATCGCTGCCCAAGGCTTGGCAAGCCAGTGGCGAGGTGCACGCCGGCGGGGTTCAAGCGCGACTGTTCGTGACGAAATCGGCGGCCGAATAAGCCTTGGGCGAAGTAAATCGTTTCACCTTTTTATTCGCGATTAAAAACTGGCTGCTTAGTCATTCTTGCTCTGAATTGATATCAAAACACTACTAGTCGAAGGGTTTTTGTTGAACTACGCTTTGTCGGACAAAAGGACTTTTGATTACGGTGAAGGGATTGCAGCAGTTCCACTTTATCTCCGGCTTGCCGCGCTCAGGCTCGACCCTGCTTTCTGCGATTCTTTTGCAGAACCCGCGCTTTCACGCCGGCATGACCAGCCCGGTCGGCTCCCTCTTCTCCAGCGTCCTCGAACAATGCAGCGCCGGCAGCGAATTCGGCGCGGTCATCGACACTCAGATGCGCCGCCGTTTACTGCGCGGACTGTTTGAGTCCTTCTACGCCGACAAGGCTGACAAACCGGTGGTGTTCGACACCAACCGGCAATGGAGCTCCCGGCTGCCGGCGCTGAACGACCTGTTTCCCAAGGCCAAAGTGATCGCTTGCGTGCGCAACGTCGCCTGGGTCATGGACAGTCTCGAGCGGTTGTACCGCGCCAATCCCTATGAAAACACCAAGCTGTTCGGCGATGCCGTCGAGCGCAACACCGTCTACAGCCGCTGTGAAACCCTGGCCCAGCGCAATCGCCTGGTCGGTTTCGCCTGGGCGGCGCTCAAGGAAGCCTATTACGGCGAACAGGCCGATTCGCTGTTGATCATCGACTATGACTTGCTGACCCAGGCCCCGGAACGGGTGTTGCGGCTGGTCTACGAGTTCATCGGCGAGCCATGGTTCGAACACGATTTCGAGCACCTGGCCTATGACGCCCCGGAATTCGATCAGGCCCTCGGCGTGGCTGGCCTGCACAAGGTCAAACCCAAGGTGGCCCTGCAGTCGCGGCGCACCATCCTGCCACCGGATCTGTTCAAGCAATACGCCGATTTGTCCTTCTGGCTCGATGGCTCAGCCAGCGCCGCCAATGTCATTCGTATGAAGTCCGACGCCGCGATCAGTTGATCGCGGCGTTTTTCATTGATGCATCAACAACTGTGTTCGAGTCCGGGTGAGCAACATGTGGTGGAGCAAGAAGCAAGCGCAGGGAACCGCAGGCCAACGCACGCTGGCGGCGCCGATGATCATGCCGCTGGAACCGCGCATGCTGTTCGACGGCGCTGTCGCCGCCACCGTGGCCGACACCGCAGCCCAAGCCGATAGCCACCCCGCGGCGGACGCGGCCAAGACGCCCACCGCCGATCACCCGACGATCAGCAAGGACACCCACGGTCAGGCTGACGCCACCCCGGCCGTCAGCCCTGTCGCAGTGCCAGGCCAGAGCGTGGTGTTCGTCGATTCGCGGGTCAAGGATGCCGACAGCCTGCTCAAAGGTGTCGCGCCCGGCGCGCAAGTGGTCAAGCTCGATGCGAGCAAGGACGGTTTGCAGCAGATCGCCGATTACCTCAGTCAGCATCAGGGCGTCAGTTCGGTGCAGATCATTGCTCACGGCAATGCCGGCGACCTGTGGCTGGGCAACAGCTATCTGTCTGCCGACAACGTCGCGCAACGCAGCGCGATCCTCGGTGAAATCGGCAAGGACATGAATGCCGGCGGCGACATCCTGATCTACGGCTGCTACACCGCTGAAGGCGATCGCGGCTTGAGCTTCGTCGATTCTCTGGCACAGCTGACCGGCCGTGATGTGGCGGCTTCGAACAACCGTACCGGTGTGGGCGGCGATTGGGATCTGGAAATCGCCACCGGCACCATCGAAAGCGCCAACGTGCTGTCGACCAAGGCCATGAGTGAATATCAGTGGGGCCTGGCCACGTGGACCGCCACCAACAATGCGAACACCGGCGTCGGCTCGCTGCGGGCAGCCCTGGCGTCGGCGCAGAACGGCGATATCGTCACGTTCAGCTCCGGCATGACCGTGCAACTCACCTCTGAACTGCTGATCAACAAGAGCATCACTGTCGATGGCGACCTGAACAACGACGGCGTGGCGGACGTGACCCTCGATGGGCAGTACAAAACCCGCGTCGTGGAAGTCACCTCGGCCAGCACTGTGACCCTCGATGGTCTGGTGATCACCCGGGGACTGGTCTCCGGCAACGGTGGCAATGGTGGCTACGGCGCGACCGGCGCCATGGGTGGCGGGATTTTCAACGCCGGAGTCCTCACGCTGAAAAATGTTTCGGTCACCGGTAACGCGGCAGCGGGTGGCGGCGGCGGTGGTGGCGTCACGGGCGCCAACTATGGCGGCGGTGGTGGCGGTGGCGGCGGCCTCGGCGGTCAGGGCGGCGGTCATGGCGGCATCGCCGGGCCGGGCACCGGTACGTTGGGCGGCCAGGCTGGCAGCGGTGGCGTCGGCGGTTACGGTGGCGGTTACGACGCGACGCATATGGGCGGTCGCGGTGGCTCCACGACGGGCGGCGCCGGCGGGGTGGGCACGGCCGATTACAGCAACGGCGGCAATGGCGGCACGGCCAGTAACGGCACCATTTCCATTGGCGGCGGCGGTGGCGGTTCCGGCTGGGACAAGGTCGGCGGTGTCGGCGGTAATGCGGCCGGCGGCATTTACAACGCCTCCACCGGTACCCTGAAAATCGTCGGTACTTCGGTCATCAGCAACAACATCGGCGCGGGCGGCGGCGGTGGTGGTGGCAGCGGCCTGGGCAGCAACAATCTGAACGGCGGCGATGGCGGGCGAGGGGTCGGCGCGATCTGGAACCAGGGCGGCACGGTGCTGATCACCGCCGCCAACTTCAGCGCCATCAGCGGCAACGCTGCCGGCAGCGGCGCCGGCGGTACAGAACTCGGCGGCGGCGTCACCGGTTCTGTGCCGTTGGCCTTCGCGGCGATCTACAACAACGGTGGCACGCTCAACACAGCCTATGTGGAGCCGCCGACCGCAACCATCGTGATGGCCGACACGGCGCTGAAAATCGGCGAAACCTCGCTGGTGACCATCACCTTCAGCCGCGCAGTGAGCGGTTTCACCAACGCCGACCTGACGATTGCCAATGGCACGCTGACGGCGGTGAGCAGCAGCGATGGCGGCCTCACCTGGACCGCGACCTTCACCCCAACCAACAACATCACCGACAGCACCAACCTGATCACCCTCGACAACACTGGGGTAAATGCGATCAGCGACGGCGTGGCGGGCGTCGGTACGACCAGCTCCGTCAATTACGCGATCGATACCTCCCGGCCGACCGTGACCATTGTGATGGCCGATACGGCAATAAAGATCGGTGATACCTCGCTGGTGACTTTCACCTTCAGTGAAGCCGTGACCGGTTTCACCAACGCCGACCTGACCATCGCCAATGGCACGCTGACGGCAGTCAGCAGCAGCGACGGCGGCATTACCTGGACGGGGACGTTCACCCCGACCGCCAGCATCACCGACACCACCAACCTCATCACCCTGGACAACACCGGCATCGCTGACCTGGCGGGCAACGCCGGCAGCGGCACCACCGACTCGAACAATTACGCGATCGATACCGTACGGCCGACGGCGACCATTGTTGTTGCCGACACCAATCTGGCGGCAGGCGAAACCTCGGTGGTGACCATCACTTTCAGCGAAGCGGTGAGTGGTTTCACTATCGCCGATCTGACCGTGGCCAACGGCATCCTTAGCGGACTGAGCAGCAGCGATGGCGGCATTACCTGGACGGCCACGCTGACGCCAACCACAAGCGTCACCGACACCACCAACCTGATCACGCTGGACAACACCGGGGTCAATGATCTGGCCGGCAACGTCGGCAGCGGCACCACCAATTCCAACAACTACGCGATCGACACCGTGCGGCCGACGGCGACCATCGTCGTCGCCGACAACGCGCTGAAAATCGGCGAAACCTCGCTGGTGACCATTACCTTCAGCGAAGCGGTGAGCGGGTTCACCAACGCCGACCTGAGCATCGCCAACGGCACGTTGACGGCGGTCAGCAGCGGCGATGGCGGTATCACCTGGACGGCGACTTTCACGCCAACTGCGAGCATCACCGATGCGACCAACCTCATCACCCTGAACAACACCGGTATCAGCGATCTGAATGGTAATACCGGCAGCGGCACTACTGATTCCAACAACTACGCCATCGATACCGTGCGCCCGACCGCGACCATCGTTTTCGCTGACAACAGCCTGAAAATCGCTGAGACCTCGCTGGTGACCATCACCTTCAGCGAAGCGGTGAGCGGGTTCACCAACGCCGACCTGACCATTGCCAACGGCACGTTGACGGCGGTGAGCAGTAGCGACGGCGGTGTGACCTGGACCGCGACGTTCACGCCGAGCGCGAACATCACCGATGCCACCAACGTCATCACCCTCGACCAGACCGGCGTCGCCGACCTGGCGGGCAACGCCGGCACTGGCACCGTCGATTCCGGCAACTACGCCATCGACACCCAGCGTCCGACCGCCACCATCGTGGTGGCGGATGCCAGCCTGAGCGCCGGTGAAACGTCGTTGGTAACCATCACTTTCTCGGAAGCGGTGAGCGGTTTTACCAACGCCGATCTGACGATTCCCAACGGCACATTGACCGCCGTCAGCAGCAGCGACGGCGGGATTACCTGGACCGCGACGTACACGCCGACGGTGGGGATCAACGACGCAACCAACGTCATTACCCTGGCCAATACCGGCATTGCCGACCTGGCCGGCAACGCCGGCAGCGGCACGACCAATTCCAACAACTACAGCATCGACACGGTGCTGCCGACAGCCACCGTGATCATTGCCGACACCTCACTGAAAATCGGCGAGACCTCGCTGGTGACTATCACTTTCTCTGAGGCGGTGACCGGTTTCACCAATGCCGACCTGACGATTGCCAACGGCACCCTGACGGCGGTGAGCAGCAGCGATGGCGGCATCACCTGGACAGCGACTTTCACGCCAACCAGCAACATCACTGACGCCACCAACCTGATCACCCTCGACAACAGCGGCGTGCAAAACCTGTCAGGCAACGCCGGTAGCGGCACCACCGTTTCCAACAACTATGCCGTCGATACCGTACGGCCGACCGCGACCATCGTGGTCGCCGACACGGCGCTCGGCGTCGGCCAGACTTCGCTGGTGACCATCACCTTCAGCGAGGCGGTGAGCGGTTTCACCAACGCCGATCTGACCATCGCCAACGGTACGTTGAGCGCGGTCAGCAGCAGTGACGGCGGCATCACCTGGACGGCCACCTTCACGCCGTCTGCGGGAGTCACCGACACCAGCAACCTCATCACCCTGGACAACACCGGCATCGCCGACCTCGCTGGCAATGCTGGCAGCGGCACCACCGATTCCAACAACTACGCGGTCGACAGTCAGCGCCCGACCGCCACCATCCTGGTGGCGGATGCCAGCCTGAGCGCCGGTGAAACGTCGTTGGTAACCATCACTTTCTCGGAAGCGGTGAGCGGCTTTACCAACGCTGACCTGACGATTCCCAACGGCACATTGACCGCCGTCAGCAGCAGCGATGGCGGTATTACCTGGACCGCGACTTACACGCCGGCGGCCGGAATCAATGACGCAACCAACGTCATTACCCTGGCCAATGCCGGCATCGCCGACCTGGCCGGTAACGCCGGCACCGGCGCCACCAATTCCGGCAACTTCACCATCGACACCGTAGTGCCGACGGCGACCGTGATCATTGCCGACCCCTCGCTGAAAATCGGCGAGACCTCGCTGGTGACCATCACCTTCAGCGAAGCGGTGACCGGTTTCACCAATGCCGACCTGACGATTGCCAACGGCACCCTGACGGCGGTGAGCAGCAGCGATGGCGGCATCACCTGGACGGCGACTTTCACGCCAACCAGCAACATCACTGACGCCACCAACCTGATCACCCTCGACAATTCCGGCGTGCAAAATCTGTCCGGCAACGCCGGCAGCGGCACCACCGATTCGAACAACTACGCCGTCGACACCGTGCGTCCGACCGCGACCATCGTGGTCGCCGACACGGCACTGGGTGTCGGTGAGACCTCGCTGGTGACCATCACCTTCAGCGAGGCGGTGAGCGGCTTCACCAACGCCGACCTGACCATCGCCAACGGTACGTTGAGCGCGGTCAGCAGCAGTGACGGCGGCATCACCTGGACGGCAACGTTCACGCCGTCTGCGGGAGTCACCGACACCAGCAACCTCATCACCCTGGACAACACCGGCATCGCCGATCTGGCGGGCAATACCGGCAGCGGCACCACCGATTCGAACAACTACGCGGTCGACAGTCAGCGTCCGACCGCCACGATCGTCATGAGTGATAGTGATGTGCGTCCCGGCGAATCCGCGCTCGTCACGATCACCTTCAGCGAAGCGGTCAGCGGCTTCGACAATAGCGACCTGAGCGTCGCCAACGGCACGCTGAGTAACGTCTCGTCGAGCGACGGCGGCATCACCTGGACGGCGACGTTTACCCCAACCATCGGCGTCAGCGATGCCACCAACCTGATCGTCCTGAACAACAGCGGCGTCAGTGATCTGGCGGGCAATACCGGCACCGGTACCACCAACTCGGCCAACTACGCGGTGCAGACCGAAGTGCCGACCGCGACCATTGTCGTCGCGGATACCGCGCTCAAGGCCGGTGAAACTTCCACGGTGACCATCACTTTCAGTGAGGCCGTCAGCGGTTTCGACAATGCCGATCTGAGCATTGCCAATGGCACCCTGAGCAACGTCAGCAGCAGCGACGGCGGCGTGACCTGGACGGCGACGTTCACGCCAACCAGCAACATTACCGACACCAGCAATCTGATCACCCTCAACAATGCCGGCGTGACCAACGCCTCGGGCAACAGCGGTGTCGGCTCCACCGATTCGAACAACTTCGCCATCGACACGGCGCTGCCGACCGCCACTATCGTGGTCGCCGACAATCGCCTGGGCATCGGTGAAACCACCACGGTGACCATCACCTTCAGCGAAGCGGTCAGCGGTTTTGACCTGTCGGACATCAGCGTTGCCAATGGTCTGCTGTCGAACCTGACCAGCAGCGACGGCGGCGTTACCTGGACCGCTACGCTGACGCCGACCGCCAACGTCAATGACGCGACCAACCTGATCATCCTCGACACCGCCGGCGTGCAGGACCTGGCCGGCAACATTGGCGCGAGCGTTGCGATTTCCAATAACTACGCGCTCGACGCTACGCGGCCAACCGTCAACATCGTGGTCGCCAATCCAAACCTGGGTATCGGCCAGACCACCACGGTGACCTTCACCTTCAGCGAGGCGGTGAGCAATTTCGACCTGTCCGACCTGAGCGTGACCAACGGCGATTTGAGCAACCTGAGCAGCAGCGACGGCGGCAAGACCTGGACCGCGACGTTCACCCCGACGGCCAGCGTGACCGATCCAAGCAATTTCATCGCGCTGGACACCAGCAATGTCACCGATCTGGCCGGCAACGTCGGCAGTACCGTCGCGGTGTCGAACAACTACGCGCTGGACAGCGAACGGCCGACCGCCACGGTCGTCATCGCCAACCCGAACATGGGCATCGGTCAGACCTCGCAGGTGACCATTACCTTCAACGAGGCAGTCAGCGGTTTCGATCTGTCAGACCTCGTGGTGGCGAACGGCACCTTGTCCAACCTGAGCAGCAGCGATGGCGGCAAAACCTGGACCGCAACCCTGACGCCGAACGCCAACGTCAACAGCGCCAGCAACGCGATCAGCGTCAACAGTGCCGGGGTCAGCGATGCGTCCGGGAACAGCGGCAGCGGAGTCAGCAGCTCCAATAACTACGCCATCAACACCGTGCCGGTGATCATTCCTCCAACCGTGCCGACCACGCCGACCAGCGTCGTCATTCCGGATCCGCTCATTCGCAGCAGCGACCCGGTGGTGCCACCACCGCCGCCGAACGTGCCGCTGCAACCGGTCATCTTCACTGCGCCAACCGGCGATCTCGGTTCACCGCTGACCTTCGCGCCGTTGTTCGAACAACGGGTGATCGGCAACGGCATTCGTCCGATTGGCGATATTTTCATCAATCACGGGGCCCTCAGCCGCAGCTTCATCGCGCAGGTGTTCAGCAGCAGTGACAGCGGCGGCGACGGTTCCGGCCACGGCTTCCTCGGCTTTGGTGGTGGCGATGGCGGCGTATTCGCCAGCAGCACGCTGGCGAGCCTGTTCAACCAGAACAGCGGTACCGAGCGTGATTCCTTGAACGCCTTCGGCAGCCAGTCGCTCAAGGCAGGCGATGTTTCCCAGGGCCTGCGCGGCGTATTTGGCGCACCGACGCTGGGGCAGCAACTGCAACAACTCAAAGACACCGAGCAGCAGCGGGTCGACAGCCTGGCGGCAGCTCTGCAACAGATCGGCATCAGCGAAATGTCGGCTTGAACAAACAACTACTCAACACTGTGCGGGACCTAGGGGCGATCCAGGGATGAAGACAAGTCAGAAGTTGTTCGGCGCCAGCCTGCTGGCGCTGGCGATCAGCGGATGTGCAGTGACCAGTGAGCCGATTGAGCGCAGCGTCAGCGCACAACGAGCCAGAACCGATCTGCAAAGCATGTACAAGGATCAGGAACCGCTGCGCGGCCCGTTGACCCTGCACCAGGCCATGGCCCGCGCGGTGAAATACAACCTCGAAGGTCGTTTGAAAATCATGGAGGAAGCGCTGGCCAAGCGGCAGCTCGACCTCGCCAGTTTCGACATGCTGCCGCGCATGGCACTGGATGCCGGGTACGTCGGGCGCAACAACGTCAACGCCTCCAGCAGCCAGAGCGTGCGTACCGGCACTCAGTCTCTGGAACCGTCGACCTCGCAGGATCGTGACCGCGAGGTTGCCGACCTGACCATGGTATGGAACGTCCTCGACTTCGGCGTCAGCTACATCAGCGCCAAACAGCAGGGCGACCAGCGCCTGATCGTGCAGGAACGGCGGCGCAAAGTGATCAACACCATCGTCCAGGACGTGCGCTCGGCCTATTGGCGAGCAATGGCCGCCGAACGTCTGCTCAAGCAGATCGACAGCCTGATGGCGCGGGTGCAGACCGCCCGCGACAACAGCCAGACCCTGAGCGATCAACGCATTGGTGATCCGGTGCAATCGCTGAGTTATCAGCGTTCGCTGATCGAAGCCACCCGACAGCTGGAAGAACAGCGCCGCGCCTTGTCGCTGGCGAAAACCGAGCTGGCGACGCTGATCAATTTGCCGCTGGGCACCAACCTGACACTGGCTACTGATGACGGCTACCAGATTCCCGAGCTCAATGTTGATCTGGCCAAGCTTGAGCAAGAAGCCCTGACCAGCCGCCCGGAACTGCGCGAGCAGGATTACCAGACGCGCATCAGCGCCGCCGAAACCCGCAAAGCCATGTTGCGTCTGTTGCCGGGCCTGGAGTTTTCGGCGGGCGGGCATTACGACAGCAACTCCTTTCTGGTCGAGCAGGGCTGGGCCGACTACGGCGTCAAAGTCACCTGGAACCTGTTCAACGTGATCTCCGCGCCGGCGGCGATCAACGTCGCCAAGGCTGGGGAAGAAGTCGCCAATGCGCGGCGTCAGGCGATGTCGATTGCGGTGCTGGCGCAGCTCTATGTGGCCAACGCCAACTATCAAGAAGCCTTGCGCCAGTTCAAGACCAACCAACAACTGTCCGACATTGACGGGCAAATCGTCGGCCAATTGCGCAATCGTCATCAGGCTGCCGGTATTGGTGAACTGGAGCTGATTCAGGGTGAGTTGAACAACTTGCAGGCGGATTTGCGTCGCGACCTGTCGTACGCCGATCTGCGCAATGCCTACGGCCAGATCTTCGCCAGCGCCGGCCTCGATCCGTTGCCGGATCAGGTGCAATCCACCGAAGTGCAGTCGATCGCCACCGCGCTGGCCAATCGCGAGTCGGCGTGGGCGGCGGGGGATATCTCGGTGCCGGCAGTCGCCCATGCCTCGGCGCAGTGATGTGCTGGCGCCGAGCGCCAGCATCAGCCGCACACAACTCGAAGCCCGCAACGGCCATCGAGGTGCGGCGATTCTCTTGACTGGGCTTCCGGCGGCGGGCAAATCGACGCTGGCGCAAGCGCTGCACGCTGAGTTGTTCGAGCGAGGTGTGCAGAGCGTGGTGCTCGACGGCGATGGTTTGCGCGTCGGCCTCAACCGCGATCTGGGCTTCACCGATGGGGATCGCCGGGAAAACATTCGCCGCGCCAGTGAACTGGCCGCTTTGCTGGTCGAAAATGGCCAGATCGTGATTCTGGCGATGATTGCGCCATTGGCAGAGTTACGCGAAGTGTTCGCTGAACGCTTGGGTGAGGATTATTGCGAGGTCTGGTGCAACGCCGCGTTGGCGGTGTGCGAGCAGCGTGATCCGAAAGGGCATTACGCCCGTGCGCGACGCGGTGAATTGCCGGGGTTTACCGGGGTGTCGGCACCGTACGAGCCGCCGTTGCAGGCGTCTTTGGTGGTCGACACCGGGGTGCAATCGGTCGAGGCCTGCCTTGATCGCCTGCTGACCTGGCTCGGCGAGTGCTCGGTGTTGCCACACGCATGAGCCGTCCGGCGTTTTCACGTCTGCCGGTGACAGTGGATTTGCCGCTGTTGTTGCAAGCACTGGCGGCGATTGCCGATCACGCCTGGCACGGTCACTTCAATACAGATTACTTTTCGGGAGACTGGAGCGGCGTAGCGCTGATTTCGGCGGCTGATGCGCTGACCGAGTTGTCCCCCGGAAGCGGCGAGCCGCTGCGTCGCGCACCGTGGTTGCAGGATGATCGGTGGCGACAGGGGCTGCGCGATCTGCCGTTGAAAATCGTCAGTGCACGCTTGTTGCGCCTGGGGCCGGGTGGCCGGATTCACGAACACCGCGATTACGATCTCGATGGCCCGGATGCCGATCGGCGTCTGCACATTCCCTTGCTCAGCCCGCCCGACGTGGACTTCTGGCTCGACGGCCAGCGCATCCCTATGAGGACGGGCGAGTGTTGGTTTCTCGATCTGGCGCGACCGCATCGGGTGGACAACCGTGATAGGTCGGCGCGGGTGCATCTGGTCCTCGACTGTCGGCCCGATGCGTGGCTGGAAGAGCGGATTGCTGAAGGCCTGGCGAGCACGCCTGAACCGCAGTTGGCAGAGACGACGTTGCAGTGTTTTCAACGGCTGGTCGCCAACGATGCCTCGCTGGCGCTAGCCTTGCGGGAGCTGCACGATCCTGAACAGTTCATCAGCCGAACTCTGGAACTGGCTGCCGCACGAGGCTTGCCGTTCTCGCGTGAAGAACTTCGTGCGGCGATGCGCAACGGTCGTCGGCAATGGAATCAACAATGGAACGGCTGAACCTCGACGGCTGGTTGCCGATTGGTATCTGGCCGATTGCCGGGCAGTGGCAGGTGGATTGGTGCTGGTTCGGCGACAGGCCGCTGCATCAGCCGTTTTTCCGCGACGCGGTCGACGATGCACTGCGCCTGCCGTTCAATCAGGCTTTCCGTCGGCAGACGCCGCTGGCGGCGCTCAGCGACTGGCATGCGCAGAGTCCGGGTCTGGCGCCAAGCGCTTTCATTCTGCACGCCTCGCGCTGTGGCTCGACGCTGATCAGCCAGATGCTCGCCCGGCTCGACGATCACATCGTGATCTCCGAACCGCCGCCGCTCGATGCGTTGTTGCGCAGTGATCTGCCTGCGCCTGAGCGCCAGGCCGCAATCAATGGGTTGCTTTCGGCATACGGGCAGCGCCGCCGAGGCGAAGAACAGCGACTGGTGATCAAACTGGATGCCTGGAACATCGGCGAATGGTCGTTGTTGCAGAAATGTTTTCCGCATACGCCGTGGCTGTTTGTGTATCGCGATCCATTGGAAATCGCCGTCTCTCATTTGCGTCGCCCGGGCATGCACATGGTGCCGGGCATGCTCGGTGACTGCGTGCTGGAGGATGGTTTGCCGTTCGCAGGTCGCGAGGATTTCATCGCCCGACGTTTGGGGCGGTTGCTTGAGGCCGGGTTGATCCACTGCCGCGACTCGGGTGGATTGCCGGTGAATTACAGCGAATTGCCAGAGGCAATGGCGGGGCGGTTGGCACGGTTTTTCCGCCTGGATGATGTACAGCGCCTGCAGGTGTTTGCGGCGGTGGATTTACACGCGAAACAGCCGTCGCAACCCTTCGTTGCCGATGGTGAAGACAAGCGTCGGGAGGCCTCGGCGCTGTTGGAGGAGCGGGTGCGTTACTTTGCCCAGCGTTCTTTTCTGGATCTTGAGTTGCTGCGCAACGCTTGAAAGCGTTCTTTCGCTTTTCAGGATTTTCCGGACAAATCCGCCATGCCCTTGAGCAATTCAATCGGCAGTGGAAAGACAATCGTCGAACTCTTGTCCCCGGCAATCGAGCTCAGGGTCTGCATGTAGCGCAGTTGCATGGCGCCGGGCTGACGACCGAGCATTTCCGCGGCTTGCATGAGTTTTTCCGACGCTTGCAACTCGCCTTCGGCGTGGATCACTTTCGCTCGCCGTTCCCGTTCGGCTTCGGCCTGTTTGGCGATCGCCCGGACCATCGACTCGTTTAGGTCGACGTGTTTGATCTCGACATTGGCGACCTTGATGCCCCAGGCGTCAGTCTGCGCATCGAGCACTTGCTGGATGTCGATGTTCAGTTGCTCGCGCTCGGCCAGCAATTCGTCCAGTTCATGTTTGCCGAGCACCGCGCGCAATGTGGTCTGGGCCAGTTGGCTGGTGGCGGAAAGAAAATCCTCGACCTGAATGATCGCCTTCTGTGGGTCGAGCACGCGGAAGTACAGCACCGCGTTGACCTTCACCGAAACGTTGTCGCGGGTGATCACGTCTTGCGGCGGCACATCCAGGACCACGGTGCGCAGGTCGACCCGGACCATTTGCTGCACCACCGGAATCAGCAGGATCAGCCCCGGGCCTTTGACCTGCCAGAAACGTCCGAGCTGGAACACCACGCCGCGTTCGTATTCGCGCAGGATGCGGAACGTCGACCCGGCGAGGGCGATCACCAATAACAGCAGCGCAACAAAACCGATTTGCAGACCCATGATCACTCTCCGTGTTGAGCCGCGTCAGTCGCGGTGACTTTCAGCAATAAGCCTTTGCGCCCGACTACGCGCACTGATTGCCCGGTGTGCAATGGCGTCCTGCTGAGCACCTGCCAATGTTCGCCCTGCAACTGCACCCAGCCGTTATGGGCATTCTCCGGCTGCACGCCTGTCACCGCTGTGACACTGCCAACCAGGCCTGCATCGCCACTGACGGCGTGGCGCGGTCGGGTTTTCAAGGCACGGATGATCAACGCAAGTAACAGCAGGGCGCTGATCAGGCCGAGGCCGATCATCATCGGCACCGGCAGTTCGGCATTGCCGAGGATCAGCGCGCCGATGACGAACATGATGATTCCGCCCAAACCGATCACGCCGTAATTGGGCAGCGCGGCTTCGGCGATCAGGAAAACGATGCCCAGCGTGATCAGCCAGAGGCCAACCGGGCTCATGGGCGGCAACGATGTCTCGGCAGCGAAGGCTGAGCCGCTTACCAGCAGAAACAGAAACAACGTCCAACATCGGTTGTTCACGTGACCCTCCGGGAGAGTCATGGGGTGGTTCTTTGAGTCTAGTTGAGCGTTGCGCTGACTGAATCCTGATCAATGTGCGGATGTGTCCGGTGAGCGGATTTCCCTTCGCCCGCGGCCTGTCGAACTAGACTCAAGGACACAGGAACACACGTTCAGCGCAACACCGAGGTGCATCATGCGTATGGCCAAAAAGGTGCAAAGCAGCCTGACCCGGGCGCATTGCGAATTCGACATCGTCGCCCACCGACACTCGTCCAGCAGTCTGGAAACAGCGCGGGTTTCCGGGGTTCCGGCCGAACGGGTGGCGAAATCGGTGATCCTCGACGACCACCACGGGCATTACCTGATGGCCGTGCTGCCGGCCAGTCGGCATCTGGACTTGAGCAAGGTGCGCAGCAGCGGCGAATGGCAGCTGACCCGCGAAAGCAACCTGGCGCATATCTTCGATGACTGCGAACGTGGCGCGGTGCCGCCGTTGGGGGATTCCTACGGACTGGACATGGTCATCGACCCGTTGCTGACCCGGCAGAAAGACATCTACCTGGAAGCCGGCAATCACAATTACCTGCTGCACATGAGCATGCCGGAGTTCCTGAAAATGGTGCCGCATGCCGAGGTGCGGGAGTTGAGTCATTAGCTGTTGCGGCGTCAGTGCCGACGCCATTGCGGGCAAGCCACGCTCCCACAGTTTCTGAGGTGTACACACATTTTGTGTTCCCCTGAAAATCCTGTGGGAGCGGGCTTGCCCGCGATTGATCTTCCACACACAGATTTGTTGAAGGAGTTAAGCAATGGAAAGTCCGACCCACAGCCTCCCCTCCCTGTTCAAGCAACTCGGCCTGGAAAACGACCCGGTCAGCATCGAACAATTCATCGCCACCCATTCACCGCTGAAACCCGAGCTGCATTTGGCGGACGCGTTTTTCTGGTCGAAGAGTCAGGCGGATTTTTTGCGTGACGAGATTCTCGATGATGCCGATTGGGCGGAGGTGGTGGATCAGTTGAATGTGTTATTGCGTAAGGGCCGGCAGGGATGAAGGGCACTCTCGGCAGTCATGCTGGCCACCCGTTTGAGGTTAAAAATCGCTTCAACTTCATCGTTACCTACGATGCGCATCAATTGTTTCAAAACTTGACTGAATTTCCCCACCAATGCGATATTGATAGTTAGCAAACTAACAGTGTGCATTTCCCCGTGCCGAATTCCCTCGACGCTCTCCAGATGAACATCAGCAGTGCCATGGTGGTGGCCGCCAGGCATTGGCGGAAGATCTGCCAGACCACGCTGGTCAACTATGGAATTTCCGAAGCCTGCGCCGTGCCGTTGTTGATGATCGGCAGGCTCGGCGAGGGTGTGCGGCAGGTGCAGGTGGCGCAGGCGGCCGGGATGGAGAGTCCGTCGCTGGTGCGTCTGCTCGATCAGTTGTGCCATTCGGGCTACGTCTGCCGGACTGAAGATGCGCAGGATCGCCGCGCCAAATGCCTGAGCCTGACCGACACCGGGCGTGAACTGGTGCAAGCGGTGGAAATCGAGCTGGTGCGTCTGCGTCACGAAGTGCTCGAAGGCATCGATCAGAGTGATCTGGAGGCTACGCTTCGGGTACTGCGCGCATTTGAGGCGGCAAGTCCGCCAGTGGTGGTCAATTCTTGAACGGTTTTTTTACTGGCATTCCGCCGGCCCGGGACTGGTTCTACGGGGTCCGCACTTTTGCAGCGTCAATGCTGGCGCTGTACATCGCCATGCTTATGCAAATGCCACGTCCGTATTGGGCGATGGCCACGGTGTACATCGTCTCCAGCCCGTACCTCGGGCCGACCAGCTCCAAAGCCTTGTACCGCGCCATCGGCACCTTTCTTGGTGCGGCGGCCGCGGTTTTTTTCGTGCCGATGTTTGTCCAGAGCCCGTATGTGCTGGTGGTGGTAATTGCGCTGTGGACGGGGATTCTGCTGTTTCTCTCCTTGCATCTGCGCACGGCCAACAGCTACGCGCTGATGCTCGCCGGTTACACCCTGCCGCTGATTGCTTTGCCGACGGTGGATAACCCGCTCGCGGTGTGGGACGTGGCGGAAGCCCGTACCGAAGAGATTTTCCTCGGCATCGCCGTTGCCGCCGTGGTGGGCGCGATGTTCTGGCCGCGCCGACTGGCGCCAGTGTTCAACGATGCCGTGAGCAAATGGTTCGCCGACGCGACAACTTACAGCCTGAAATTCCTCAGCCGCGATGTGCAGCCCGAAGAGGTCACCGCACTGCGCATGGCTATGGTCGCCAATTTCAACAGCCTGGAATTGATGATCGGCCAGTTGCCCCACGAAGGCTCGCGGCCGCAAACCGTGCGCAACACCAAGGAACTGCGCGGGCGGATGATCCATCTGTTGCCGGTGATCGACGCTCTGGAAGATTCGCTTTACGCCCTTGAGCGACGCACGCCGGAGCTGGTGGAAAAATTCGCACCGCTGCTGGCCGCGACCCGTGAGTGGCTCGGCCACAAAGATGCCGACCTTGATCGCTGGCAAGCACTGAAAGATCAGCTCGAAGCCCTGCAACCGAGCGCCGAAGCGCTGGAAGATCGCAAGCAATTGCTGTTCTCCAACTCGATTTATCGTCTCGGCGAGTTCATCGATCTGTGGCAGGACTGTCGCAGTCTGCAGGATGCGATTCTCTGCGAGCGCCAGGACAGCTGGCGCGCGGTCTACCGCCACTGGCGCCTCGGTCGTCTGACACCATTTATCGACCGTGGCCTAATGCTGTATTCGGTGGCTTCGACGATTTTGGCAATCATCGTCGCCTCGACGCTGTGGATTCTGCTCGGCTGGCCGGACGGCGGCAGTGCGGTGATTCTGGCAGCGGTGGCGTGCAGCTTCTTCGCCTCGATGGACGACCCGGCACCGCAAATCTACCGGTTCTTTTTCTGGACCGGGATGTCGGTGCTGTTCGCCAGTCTTTATCTGTTTCTGATTCTGCCGAACCTGCACGACTTCCCGATGCTGGTGCTGGCGTTTGCCATCCCGTTCATTTGCGTGGGTACGCTGACGGTGCAGCCGCGTTTCTATCTCGGCATGCTGCTGACGCTGGTCAACACCTCGTCGTTCATCAGCATTCAGGGCGCGTACGACGCGGACTTCTTTGCTTTTGTGAACTCCAACCTGGCCGGCCCCATGGGCTTGCTGTTCGCGTTTATCTGGACCTTGATCGCCCGTCCGTTCGGCGTCGAACTGGCTGCCAAACGCCTGACCCGCTTCAGTTGGAAGGACATCGTGCACATGACCGAGCCGGCCAACCTTGCCGAACACCGGCAACTGGGCGTGCAGTTGCTTGATCGTCTGATGCAGCACCTGCCTCGGCTGGCGATGACCGGCCAGGACACCGGTATCGCCATGCGTGAAGTACGCGTCGGTTTGAACCTGCTCGACCTGCTCGCCTACACCCCGCGAGTGACCGGCACGCCGAACGTTTTGTTGCAGCAAGTGGTCAGTGAAGTCGGCGAGTATTTTCGCGCCTGCCTCAAGGCCGGCGAACGCTTGCCAGCGCCGGCCGCCTTGCTGATGACCATGGATCGCACCCGCCGCGCCCTCAACGGCCATGGCGATGAAGAAACCCGTCTACACCTGTTGCACGCCTTGAGCGGTTTGCGCCTGGCCTTGCTGCCCGGCGTCGAATTCGTCTCCAGCGCCGAGCCCGAAGAACCGCTGCCCGATGGAGCGCCCCTATGATCGGTGATCTGGACATCAGCGGCATTTTCCTGCCGACCTTGCTGGTGTTGATGGGCATCACTTATGTGCTGTTTTTGCTGGTGCATGCCGTGCTCACGCGCGTGCACTTTTACCGTCTGGTCTGGCACCGGGCATTGTTCAACGTGGCTCTCTACGCCGTGCTGCTGTACGGAGTGGACTCACTCAGTCGATACCTGATGACATGAAAAAACCGTTTTTGACCATCGGTCGCGTGGTACTGACCCTGCTGATCGTGACTTTTGCCGTTGTCCTCGTCTGGCGCATGGTGATGTATTACATGTTCGCGCCGTGGACCCGTGACGGCCATATTCGCGCCGACATCATCCAGATCGCGCCGGACGTGTCCGGACTGATCCAGCAGGTTGAAGTGAAAGACAACCAGTTGATCAAGCGCGGCCAGGTGCTGTTCAGCATCGACCAGGACCGTTTCAAACTGGCCCTGCGTCAGGCCAAAGCGGCCGTCGCGGATCGCGAAGAAACCCTCGCCCAAGCGCAACGTGAAGCCAAGCGTAACCGTGGCCTCGGCAACCTCGTGCCGGCCGAGCAACTGGAAGAAAGCCAATCGAAAGTCGCCCGCGCGCAATCGGCGCTGGCCGAAGCGCTGGTGGCCGTGGACAGCGCCCAGCTCAACCTCGACCGCTCGGTGATCCGCAGTCCGGTGGACGGCTACGTCAACGACCGTGCACCGCGCCCGCAGGAATTCGTTACCGCCGGGCGTCCGGTGTTGTCGGTGGTCGACAGCAACTCGTTTCACATCGACGGCTATTTCGAAGAAACCAAACTCGACGGCATTCATGTCGGCCAGTCGGTGGATATCCGTGTGATCGGCGACCGCGCCAAACTGCGTGGGCATGTCGAAAGCATCGTCGCCGGTATCGAAGACCGTGACCGCAGCAGCGGCAGCAACTTGTTGCCCAACGTCAACCCGGCGTTCAGTTGGGTGCGCCTGGCGCAGCGGATTCCGGTGCGCATCGCTTTTGATGAAGTGCCGCATGACTTCCGCATGATTGCCGGGCGCACTGCCACGGTGTCGATCATCGACGACCAGCCAGTCGACAACCGCCAGCAGGAGCCCGGGCAATGAACAGGGCCCTGATGATCGCCGGGTTGGGCATGATGCTCTCGGCCTGTCAGATGGTCGGACCGGATTACCACGTGCCCGAGGACGCGGCGGTCCAGCGCAAAGACTTTCAGGGCGAGTTGGCGGTGGCCGGCAAACCGGTGGTGTCGGCGCCCGTGCCGGCGGATTGGTGGCGCCTTTACAAGGATCCGCGTCTGGATCAACTGGTGCAGCAGGCCATGGCTTCCAACACTGATTTGCGGGTGGCGGCGGCGAACCTGCAACGGGCTCGTGCTCAGGTCGATGAGGCCGAAGCGGCGGGCGGCTGGAGCGCGGGCGTAAAAATGGGCGCGCAGCGTTTGCAAGAGTCCGGTCAGGCCTTCTTGCTACCGGAAAAAGTCCCGGTCGATAACGTCGGCGACATCGGCATCAGCGCTTCCTATCAGTTCGATCTGTGGGGCACCTTGCAGCGCGGCATCGAAGGCGCCAAGGCCAATGCCGACGCGACTCAGGCGGCGGCGGACACCGCGCGCATCACCTTGGTGGCGGACGTGGTTCGCGCGTACACCCAGGTCTGCGCGGCGAATGAAGAGCGGGAAATCGCCGAGCACTCCCTCGACCTGCAATCGCAAAGCACCACGCTGATCCAGCGTCTGCGCGATGCCGGGCGTGGCGACGAAACCCAAGTCACCCGTTCGCAAACCCAATTCAAATCCCTGCGTGCTGACCTGCCGCGCTATGAAGCGGCGCGTCAGGCGGGGCTGTTCCGTCTGTCGATGCTGCTGGCGAAACCGGTCGATCAACTGCCGGCCGGCACCGCGACCTGCGCCGAACTACCGAAAATAGCGCAGTTGGTGCCCGTCGGTGACGGCGCTGCGCTGCTCAAGCGACGCCCTGATATTCGTCAGGCCGAACGACGTCTGGCGGCTTCGACCGCCGGGATTGGCGTCGCCACTGGCGAGTTGTACCCGGACATCAGCATCGGCGCGACCATCGGCACAGTCGGTCTCATCGACGACTTGGGTGATCCATCGACCAACCGCTGGGGCTTTGGCCCGTCGCTGAGCTGGAAAGTGCCGACCAACGGCGCCCGCGCGCGCATCCGCGAAGCCGAAGCGTCGACCCAAGGCGCATTGGCGCATTTCGACGGCGTGGTGCTCAACGCCATTCGCGAAACCCAGACCGGTCTCGCTCAGTACACCGCGTTGCTGCAACGTCGCGATGCCCTGGCCGATGCCGAGCAGTCGGCGAAACTCGCCGCAGACCAGACTCACCGCTTCTTCCAGGCCGGCCGCGAGTCGTTCCTCGCCGATCTGCAAGCGACCCGCACCTACACCGATGTCACCGCGCAACTGGCCGCCGCCAACACCCAGGTTGCCATGAGCCAGATCGATTTGTTCCTTGCTCTGGGCGGCGGTTGGGAAAGCGGACGAACGCAAGCTTCAAGCGCGAGCAAACCCTGACGCCGTAGCTATGCTTTGAAGTGTTGGAAGGGCGCCCCGAGCAAGGCGCCCTTTCAGCGCACATTGCTAGCGCTGGTCTAGGGGAAACCAATAATGAAAAACCCTTACGCTCTCGGCTTCTGGTGCGCCCTGGTAGCGCTGGTGCTGCTCTCGGCCACCTATTTCTACGGCATCATGCTGGCCCATCAGATCGACAAGGCGATGGTGTTCCTCGACAGCGCGACGGCGCTGATCGCGGTCATGGCCATCGTCGTGGTGGCGTGGGCCTCGGTTCAGGTGCAGCGCGTCAAGAAAAGACAACTTGAACAGGGCAAAACCCTGGTGCTGATCTGGGACACCAAAGTCGCCCTGCGCAAGGTCGAAACCGTGTTCGACCGGTATTTCTGGGGCAGCTACTGGCAGCCCGGGCGGACCTTCGCCGAAGTCATGGGCGAACTCACCGGCACGCCGCTGGAAAAAAGCCTCGAAGCGCTGAAGAAGCAGTGTCTGGAACTCGACAAACAGATCGCCGACGAGGGCTGGCACTGGTTGAACAATGCCCGTGAATTGTCCGATGTCGCCACGGCCATGGCCCGCGAGCGCTATCAACTGGATTTCTGTGACCCGCGCGCTGATGGGCCGGGCGGGGCGGTGATCGATCGGGACTTTGAAGTGTTGGTGTATACCTGGACTGCCCGACTCAAGAGCTTTGATCATCAATTGGACGAGATCGAGGTTCAGTACTCCTGATTCCCGGCTAATCATCTGGCCTCATCGCTGGCAAGCCAGCTCCCACAAGGTTTTGTGGTGTTCACAGATTTTGTGTTCGCTGGATATCCCTGTGGGAGCTGGCTTGCCAGCGATGGCGTCCGCAAAAACAGCGAAACTCTTCCAGCCTGTCGACTGTCCACACTCCCCATAGACACTCTTTCACCTTTAAACATTGGGCCGCCGGGCGCGGCCAGTGCTAATCTCCACCGCTAATTCAGCGGAGTCGAGCCGCGACCCGGTCACGGGTTCAGGGAAGACGACCACACTCACAGCCACGGAAATCGATCAGGTCATTCATGAATAAATCAGCAGGCGTGCTTCTCGGAATTGTTGTTGCCATTGGTGCGATCAGCGCAGGCGGGGCCTGGTACACCGGGACCAAGATCGAAGGCGTACTGAACAACGCCGTCAGCAATGCCAACAAAGAGCTGCAAACCGCCATGGCCGGCTCCAACGGCACCGCGTCGCTGGAACTGGTGTCGCTGGAGCGTCACACCTTCACCAGCACCGCGCACTATCGCCTCAAGGGCGAAGGCGAAATGTTCGGTGACAAACCGGTCGAACTGCTGTTCGTCGACCACATCGAGCATGGCCCGCTGCCGTTCTCGCGGCTGGTCTCGCTGAAATGGTTGCCGGTCATGGCTACCAGCAACTATGAGCTGGAAAAGAACCCGGCCACCGAGAAGTGGTTTGCCGCCACCAAGGGCGCCGCGCCACTCAAAGGCGTGACCAGCATTGGCTACGACGAATCCACCACCAGCACCCTCGATCTGCTGCCGTTTGAAACCGCGCTGGATGAACAGTCGAGCCTGAAATTCTCCGGCCTGACGATGAACATCTCTGCTAGCGCCAAAGCGCAGAAGGTCAAGGCTGACGGTTACATGGACAACCTGAAGCTGGTGACCGTGGCCGAAGATCAGGCGCCGGTACAGATCGAACTCAACGGTCTGACGCTGGCCAGCAATCTCGCCAAGAGCAGCTACGGCTACTACACCGGCGAAAACACGCTGGTGCTGACCAACAGCAAAACCACCTTCGGCACCAAGCAATCGGTGCTTGGCGTGAAGAACTTCGAAATGAAGAACCTCACCGAAGAAAACGGCAGCAATGCTTCCGGTCGTGCTGACTACAAGATTGGCGAAGTCAGCCTCAACGACAAGAAAATCGGTTCGGCAAACATGGCCGTGAGCCTGAAGAACCTCGACATCCCGTCGACGATGTCGCTGATGCAGATCTACCAGACCAAATTGCAGCCGTATGAAAAGGCTGCCGCTGAAGCCGCCGCTCAAGGTTTGCCAGCACCCGAGCTGAACCTGACCGACGCGGAAAATGCCCAGGTCAAAGCCGATCTGCAAAAACTCCTCGCGGCCGGCCCGCAGATTGCCCTGGAAAACCTCTCGTTCAACACCGCCAACGGTGAGAGCAAGGCCAATCTGGTCATTGACCTGACCAAGCCGCAATCGATGGACTTGCCGCCGGATCAACTGGGCAAGCAACTGATCGCGCTGCTTGACCTGAATATCCAGGTGTCCAAGCCAATGCTGGTTGATCTGCTCAGCGTGCAGGCGCAACTGGATGGTCAGACCGACGCCAAAGCCATTGTCGACCAATCCAAAGAAGCGGCCGACATGTTCGCGGGCATGGCCGTTGGATCGCAAATGGCGGTCGTGGACGGCACCAACGTCGTGACCAAGCTGCATTACGCCGCCAATCAGGTGGAATTCAACGGCCAGAAAATGACCGTTGAGCAGTTCGTCGGTTTCCTGATGAGCAAGTTCGCAGGCGTCACGCAAGTGCAGTAATCCTGCGCTTTAAATAGCTACGCCCGGCCTCTGTCATTGCGCAGACGCCGGGCGTTTTGCTGTCTGGCGCTTGGGTTTTCGCGGTGTTTCAGCCCAGCCGTTGTGACGAATCTGAACAATTATTGTGTTGTGGATATTGGTCTACGCTTGCATGCAAGACTGCCGGACTAAGCTTGGCTGAGCGTTGTTGGCTCGGTCTCCGTTACGAATGGGCAAGGAGGGCATTGCGACCCGGCTGGCCATGTAAGGATGCTGACGAATGCCGCGTATTGATGTTCCCGTATTACATCGTGGTTTACGCCCTTTGTTCCGAGTCGCACTGTGCAGCCAGTTGCTTTGGCCGGCACTGGCGTTTGCCGACACACCCTACGATCAGATGGTGCGGGACGCCCGTGCCGGGCAGACCACGCCTGCGCTGAATGTGCTGCGTCAGGTGCCGCCGGGTCAGTCGACCACCGGACAGATCAGCGATCACCTGCAGATCGCCGGTTGGGCAGGACTCGACGCCGAAGTGGTGCAGGTCTATGAAACCCAGGGCCGCGACCGCGTCCTGCCGGTTCAGGCGCTGACCGCCACGGCGCGTGCCTACCGCAACCTCAAGCGTTGGGATCAGGCGACTCAGGTCTACAACAAGGCGCTGGCGCTGGAGCCGGACAACGCCGACCTGCAACTGGGCCTGGCCCTGACACAGGCTGACGCCGGCAAACCCGACGAAGCGGTGACCCGCGCCAAAGCGCTGGTAGCGGCCAAACCCGATGATCCGTCGCGCCGTCTCGCATTGGGCTATGCCCTGACCCGCGACAACAAACCCTACGATGCCCTGTTCGAATACGATCAGGCCTTCAAGCGTGCCGGCAGCAAACCGGAAGTCGCCCGCGAATACGTGGTCGCCCTGCAAAAGGCGCGTCTGCCCGAGCCAGCGCTGCGCCTGGCCAATCAACGTCCCGGTCTGATCGATCCGGTGACTCTGCGTCGCCTCGAAGGCGATCTGGCTGCCGAGCGCGTGCGTCTCGCCGAACTGGCCACCCGCAGCGAAAAAGAACGCTACGTCATCGCTGATCGCGCCTTGGCCGATTACGACAAACTGCTCGCCACCTGGACGCCGGATGCCACGGCTCACGACGACGTGATCCGCTGGCGCATCGACCGCATGGGCGCACTCAAGGCCCGCGCACGCACGGCGGACGTCATCACTGAATATCAAAAGCTGCAAGCCGAAGGCGTGAAGATTCCGACCTATGCCCTGCGTTGGGTCGCGGCGTCGTACCTCGATCAGCGTCAGCCAGAGATCGCCACCGACCTCTATCGCCAAGTGCTGGCGGCGCCGGACGCCGATGTCGGCGATCGCCTCGAAGACACCACGGCGTTGTACTACTCATTGCTGGAAAGCGACCGCGCTGAAGATGCACGCAAAGTCGCCGAGGATGCCGCCAAATCACAGCGCCCACGCATCGAACTCAAGGGGCTGCCGATCGGCAACCCCAACGACGAATGGATGGATGCCCAGCAACTCGCGGCCCAGGCCGGTACCTACGGTTCTGATCTGCCCCACGGTGAGGAGCGCTTGCAAACCCTCGTCGATCAGGCTCCGGGCAACATCGGCCTGCGTCTGGCTCAGGCCGATTTGTACCTGGCCCGCAACTGGCCGCGCCGCGCGGAAATGCAGCTCAAGGAAACCGAGAGCATGGTGCCGCGTGACATGGGCCTGGAAATTGGCCAGGCCCACACGGCCATGGAATTGCAGGAATGGCGGCAGATGGATGCGCTGACCGACGACGTCGTTGCCCGTTATCCGGATAACCGCCAAGTGCAGCGTCTGGCCCGCGAGCGCGAAGTGCATGACATGTCCGAACTGCGCGTCGAAGCCTATGGCGGCAAGGCCAATGGCGGCGGTAGTGGCAATGCCGGAGCGGTCAGCGGCAGTCGTGATTTCGGTATCCAGACGACGCTGTACAGCCCGCCGATCGACGAAGACTGGCGCGTATTTGCCGGTGCCGGTTACGCCACTGGCGATTTTGCCGAAGGCACTGGCAACCATCGTTTCCAGCGCGTCGGTCTGGAACGTCGTACCCGCGACATGACCCTCGAAGCCGAAGTCTCCAACCACTCCTACGGCTACGGTGACAAGCAGGGCGCGCGTTTGGCGATCGCCCGCGATATCAACGACAACTGGCAGTACGGCGGCAGCCTCGAATACCTGTCAGCCGAGACGCCGTTGCGCGCGCTCAACAGCGATATCAAGGCCAACGGCGGTAGTGGTTTCATCCGCTGGCGCGCCAACGAAAGCCGCGAGTGGAAACTGTCGGTGAGCCCGTCGCACTTCAGCGACGGCAATAACCGCGTCGAAGCCTTGCTCACCGGTCGCGAAGGCGTTTACAGCGCGCCGAACGTGCAGGTTGATGCGGGTCTGGAAGTCGGCACCAGCCACAACTCCAAATCCGATGACGTGCCGTACTTCAATCCCAAGTCCGACTTCAGCGTGATGCCGCTGGTCAACGTCAATCACGTGCTCTACCACCGCTACGAAACATCCTGGAGCCAGCAGTTCCAGGCCGGCGCGGGGACGTACAGCCAGCGTGATCACGGCACCGGCGGCATGGCGCTGCTCGGCTACGGCCAGCGTTATGCCTGGAACGACGTGTTCGAGGTGGGTGGTTTGTTCAGTGTGATCAACCGGCCCTACGACGGTGATCGGGAGACCGATCTGCGTCTGCTTGTCGACCTCACTTTCCGCTTCTAGAAGAGTTTGAAGATGCCTTTTATTTCGCGTTTCATCCTTCTGCTGGGAGCGCTGCTGGTCAGCGCCTGCGCCCAGCAAGCTCCGGCCTTCGCCCCGCCGTCGGAGCGCCCGCTGGCGGCCAGCGAAAAACCTTGGCCGAAAAATCATGTGCTGGGCATTGCCTATCACGATGTCGAGGATCGCGATCCCGATCAGGCCGTGGTCGCTGTGCGCACCGAGCGCATGATCGAGCAGCTCGCCTGGTTGCGCGAGAACGGCTACAAACCGGTGACGGTCGACCAGATCATGGCGGCGCGCAGGGGTGGCCCGGAGCTGCCGGCGAAAGCCATTCTGCTCAGCTTCGATGATGGTTATTCGAGCTTCTACACCCGCGTGCTGCCGGTGTTGCGCGCCTATAACTGGCACGCACTGCTGGCGCCGGTCGGCACCTGGATCGACACGCCACTGAATCAACCGGTGGACTTCGCCGGCGCCCCGCGCGCACGTTCCGATTTTCTCACCTGGGATCAGATACGCGAGATTTCCCAATCCGGACTGGTGGAAATCGCCGCCCACACCGACGCCAACCACAAGGGCATCCTCGCCAACCCGCAGGGCAACATGCAGCCGGCGGCGGCGACCCGGCGCTACGATCCGGTGACCAAACGCTACGAATCCGAGGCTGATTTCCAGGCGCGGATTCGTACCGACGTGAACAACATCTCGGAGAAGATCCGCAAGGTCACCGGTAAAAAACCGCGGGTCTGGGTCTGGCCATACGGCACGGCGGACGGCACTTCGCTGACCGTGGTCGGCGAGGAAGGCTATGAAATGGCCTTGACCCTCGACGACGGTCTCGATGCCCTCGACAACCTGATGAGCAGCCCGCGTTTCCTCGTCGCGTCCGACCCGGACGGCGAGCATTTCGCCAACAGCGTGGTCGGGGTGCAGTCGGATTTCGCCATGCGCGTGGTGCATGTCGATCTCGACAACGTCTACGATCCGGACCCGGCGCAACAGGACATCAACCTTGGCAAACTGGTCCAGCGCATGGCTGACATGGGCGCCAACACGGTGTTCCTGCAAGCCTTCGCCGATCCGAAAGGCGATGGACTAGTGCATTCGCTGTACTTCCCCAACCGTCACCTGCCGGTGCGTGCAGACATCTTTGATCGCGTCGCCTGGCAGTTGCGCACGCGGGCCCACGTCAAAGTCTTTGCGTGGATGCCGGTGCTGAGTTTCGGCCTCGATTCGAAGTTGCCGCGTGTGACCCGTTGGGACCCGAAAACCGGCACCACCTCGGTAGACCCTAATCAGTACCAACGCCTGTCGCCATTCGATCCTGAAGTCAGGCGAATCATCGGTGAAATCTACGAAGACGTGGCGCGCCTGACGTCGGTCGACGGCATCCTCTATCACGACGACGCGGTGCTCTCGGACTTCGAAGACGCCAGCCCTGAAGCCTTGAAAGCCTACGCCGCCCAAGGCTTGCCGAGTTCGATCGCGGCACTGCGCGAAGACCCGGCGGCGATGCAGCGCTGGACGCGCTTCAAGAGCAAATACCTCATCGACTTCACCAACGAGCTGACCGCCAAAGTCCGCGCCATTCGTGGTCCGCAGGTGCTGACCGCGCGCAACATCTTCGCCGAGCCGATGCTCAATCCGCACAGCGAAGAATGGTACGCGCAGAACCTCGACGACTTCCTCGCGACATACGACTGGACGGCGCCGATGGCGATGCCGTTGATGGAAAAGCAGACCCAGGCAGAGTCCGGCCCATGGCTGGAGTCGCTGGTGCAAACCGTGAGCAAACGCCCCGGGGCACTGAACCGCACCGTGTTCGAATTGCAGGCCCGGGACTGGACGAAAAAGGATCAGGCCAATATCGATGGCGCGCATCTCGCGGACTGGATGGGTCGCCTCAAGCGTCAGGGCGCGACCAGTTTCGGCTACTACCCGGACAACTTCCTCGACAACCTGCCGGACCTGAAAACCGTAAGGCCTGCACTCTCCAACAAATGGAACCCATGACATGCTGGATAGACTGTTAGCCCTGCTTGTTCTGGCGATTGTCCTCGGCGTTCCGCTGGGGCTGATCTTCCTGGTCACCGGGCAGTTCCTGATGGACTTCGTGTTCTTCTACCCGTTGTTCATGTCCGGGTTGTGGATTGCCGGTGGCCTGTATTTCTGGCTGCACTGGGAGCGCCACTGGCCGTGGAAGGACGACACGTTGCCGCCACCACTGGAAGGCGAGCCGCTGATCTCGATTCTGATCCCTTGCTACAACGAAGGTGACAACGCCGCCGATACCATTCACGCGGCGCTGGCCCAGCATTATCCGAACATCGAAGTCATTGCGATCAACGACGGTTCCAAAGACAACACCGCCGAAGTGCTCGATCGGTTGGCCCAGGAAGATCCGCGCCTGCGCGTGCTGCATCTGGCGGAAAACCAGGGCAAGGCGGTCGCCCTGCGCATGGGCGCCATCGCCGCGCGCAGTGAGTATCTGGTGTGCATCGACGGCGATGCGCTGCTGGCGCCGAACACGGCGGCCTATCTGGTGGCGCCAATGCTCGACAACGCGCGTTTGGGTGCGGTGACCGGCAACCCCCGAATTCGCACGCGTTCGACGCTGGTCGGGCGGGTGCAGGTCGGTGAGTTCTCGTCGATCATCGGTCTGATCAAACGTACGCAGCGGGTGTTCGGGCGGATCTTCACCGTCTCCGGCGTGATCGTCGCGTTCCGCCGCACTGCGCTGAACCGGGTCGGCTACTGGAGCCCGGACATGATTACTGAAGACATCGACATCAGCTGGAAGCTGCAACTCGATCACTGGAGCATCTTCTACGAGCCGCGTGCGCTGTGCTGGATTCTCATGCCGGAAACCCTCGGCGGGCTGTGGAAGCAGCGCTTGCGCTGGGCACAGGGTGGTGCCGAAGTGCTGTTCAAGAACATTCGCGGCATCTGGCAGTATCGCCATCGTTATCTGTGGCCACTGCTGTTCGAATACTGCCTGTCGACCGGTTGGGCGTTTACCTTCCTTCTGTCGGTGATTTTCTGGGGGGTCGGCAAGTTCGTAGTCATGCCGGAAGCCATTGCGGTGGATCACCTGATGCCTCCGGCGTTTACCGGGCTGCTGCTGGCCTTCGTCTGCCTGGTGCAGTTCGCCGTCAGCATCATTATTGACCGTCGCTACGAACCGGGTCTGGGCAGGACCATGTTCTGGGTGGTCTGGTATCCGTTGGTGTTCTGGCTGATCAGCCTGCTGACCACGCTGGTCAGCTTCCCGAAAGTGCTGTTCGGCCAGCATCAGAAACGTGCGCGTTGGGTCAGCCCTGATCGGGGGATCAAGCCGGTCGGGGACGACGAAGAGGAGGTCATCAAATGAAAATCATCCGGACCCGTCAACGACCATTTCTGGTTGTGGTCGATGTGATTCTCACCGTGCTGGCGTGGATTGGCCTGCTGTTTCTGCTGGTACGCGGGCTCTGGCCGTTGATCGAAACCCATGCCGGCGGACCGCGCATCGACAACTCGGCGTTTGAAGCGCTGGGTACGTTAGAGATTTATCTGTGGGTGGCGTTGGTCAACGCGGTGATCCTGATTTCCTGGGCGCGTTATCAGCAGCGCAAAAGCAGAAGTTTTGCCCAGCGGCGTTTACCTTCACCGGTGATCGACGACGAAGGGCTGAGCAAAAGTTTCAAGCTGTGCGATGACCGCTTCCAGAAACTCCGCACGCCGGGGGTGATGACCATTCACAACGATCAGGAAGGCGATATCAGTCAGGTGGTGACGCATTTCTGGCCGGTGCAGCAGGCAGAGTTGCCGCCACCGTTGGCGCCAATCGAACACCCGCGAGTGATCTTTCTGCACGCCGAGGATGACGACAATCGCGAACCTCTGACCCGGCTTTGATCGTTTCCATGCTCAGCGTGGGAATGCCTCTTGGGACGCTCCGCGTCCAGTGACGCGGAGCGTCACGGGCTGCATTCCCACGCAGGAGCGTGGGAACGATCAAGAACGGTGGTCAGATCTGGATCAGTGTCCAGGCTTCTTCCATTGGCAGAGGCTGTTTCATGCGTTCAGCCAGCAGCGCCATCGCTCTTTCTTTCTCGCACGCTACGGCGGCAACAACGATGCCGTTACGACCGAACAGACCGATGAAGGGCGGCTGTTCGGGCTCGCCGAGAAAATCCACTTCATCCCATTGTTCGGCATGGCCGAGGTAGTCGTAATTCTTGCCGAAATGCCAGGTCCAGAAATACGGCACATCGAGGTAATGCTCCTCGCCACCGAGCATATTGGCCGCCGCGATCCGTGCGTGTTGCTGGGCCAGACGCCAGTGTTCGATGCGTTGGGGCTGGCCGTTCAGCGGGAACGTGGCGATGTCGCCAATCGCCCACAGACCTTCGGTCACGCGCATGCCGCCATCGACGCGCAACGACAGGTCTTGCTCCCGGGGTAACGAGGCAAAAGCGTCGGTGGCCGGGTGTACGCCGATGCCTGCAAGGACCAGATCGGCTGAAAGGCGCAATCCATTGTCCAGCAGCACTGCCTCGACTTTGCCGTCACCGATGATCTCTGTCGCCTCATGCTCGGTAATGAATTTCACGCCGTTTTTTTCATGCAGCGTGCGGATCGCCTTGCCCACGGCTTCGCCGAATTGAGCCGCGAAAGGCACTGCATGGCGGGCGAGTATCGTGACGTCGAGGCCAAACTGACGCAGTGCCGAGGCACATTCGAGGGCGATAAAGCTGTCGCCGATGATCACTGCGCGTTGATCGGGCTGGGTGGCGTTGATGATCTGCTCGGCCTGGGCCTTTGAGCGCAGAACGAACACGTTTGGCAGGTCAGCCCCGGGCAACGGCAACGGGTTGGGGACGCCGCCAGTCGCCAGCACGGCGGCGCTGTAATGCAGTGTGCGGCCATCTTTTAAATGAACGGTTTTTCCCTCGGCATCGAGCGCAACGACTTCGCCTGAAACCCGATTGATGTGCTGTTCGCGGTAAAAGTCGTCATCGCGCAGCGATGGGATTTCTTTGGAGGGCATTTCTCCGGCGAGGACAAACTTGCTCAGTACCGTGCGGTCGTAACCGGCCTCGGGTTCGTGATCGATCAGCACAATGCGTCCGCCGAAACCCTTTTCCCGCAGCGCCGCTGCACACGCGGTGCCCGCCGCTCCGGCGCCGACAATCACGAATGTGCGCGCATCGTCTGCTGGCGGCGTGTGTGGATCCGGCAGCGGTTGATCATCCACCCAGATTTCTTCGCCGCGCAACTCCAGTGGGTAGCGCTTGAGGCTATCGAGGGCGGGCGGTTCGCATAGAGCGCCGTCTTCCACGCGAAAAACAGCCTTGTGCCATGGACATATCAGGTGCCCGTTGCACAACGCACCGTCAGCCAAAGGCGCGCCGGCGTGTGGGCATTCACCCTGAAACGCGCGTAATTCGCCGGCGGCGCGCAGCAGAACAATTTTGCAGTCGCCGATTTTCACTTCCAGACCACGGTCTTCAGGGACATCAGCGAAACAGGCGACACGGTGCAGGGACATATTCGGCTTCCTCGCGGGCATTTCTCATACGAGTTTGCGCGGCAGTGCGAGGTTCAGCCATTTGCTACTGCCACGGCACGAACGGTACAGCTATAGTTTGCAAGCCGACGACGGCCTCACTGCACAAGGTGCTCCCGGAATGACCCGATTGACCTCTCTCAACCCTTGGCTGGCGGCCGTTGCCGTTGCCCTTTGCGTGCAGTTTCCGGCGCAGGCGGCCCAGGAGCGCTTCACCCTCGACATCCCCGGTGTCTCGGACAATCGCCTGTTCACCTCGGCGGCGGCAAGCGATGCGGCAGGTTGCGGCGGCAAGAACCAGTCGCCGGCCTTGAGTTGGAACGCCGGGCCTGCCGGCACCCTGAGCTACGCGATCGTCATGCACGACCCGGACGGCCAGAAAGGCCTGGGCGTCGATCACTGGATTCATTACGGCATCAAAGCCACGACTCACCAGATCGCGGCGGGTGTCGGCGCCAAATCCGCATTCGAAGGCGTCGGCGGCACGAACAGCAAGGGCAACACCCACTACATGGGTCCGTGCCCTCCGGTTGGCGACAGCGCTCACCACTACATCATTCAGATTTACGCTCTGGATCTCGCACCGGACGCCTTGCCTGCCGGTCTGACCCGCGCCGAGCTGATGGAAAAAATCAAAGGCCATGTGCTGCGCAACAGCAGCGTAGTGCGGCGTTATCACCGCTGAAAAAAATTTTTAGCGGCGTTTAACCCGAACTGAAAGGGCTGCTCGTCTCAGTGGATGAATGATCACTTTCATCCCGAGGTCAGCCCCATGTCCCTTCCTCTGCCTTCTCTGCGACCTGTAGCGGTCGGTGTGCTGCTGGCCGTCGCCGGTTGCGGCGTTTCTTCCAATCCTGAATCGGCTGCTGCGCCAGCTCAGCCTGCAGCCTTGGTGCAACATGAGGTGATCCTCGCCGATGCCGCGATGGCCAAGCGCAGCGCGCGTCCGATGCCCATTGCCAGCTTCGCGGCGATGCCTGCCGGGGAAAGTTATCCACAGGGCTATCGCGACGAGCCGCGTGAGCAATATCAAACGCTTGCCGACAACCCGATCCACAGCGTCGCCGACACTCCGGTTTCAACCTTCAGCGCTGACGTCGACACGGGCGCTTACGCCAACGTCCGCCGCTTGCTCAATCAGGGGCGCCTGCCGCCGGAAGGGGCGGTGCGGCTGGAGGAAATGGTCAATTACTTTCCCTACGATTACGCACTGCCCAGCGATGGCTCACCGTTTGGCGTGACCACCGAACTGGCAGCTTCGCCGTGGAACCCGCACACACGATTGTTGCGCATCGGCATCAAGGCGTCCGACCGCGCGGTGGCCGAACTGGCCCCGGCGAATCTGGTGTTTCTGGTGGACGTGTCAGGCTCGATGGATCGTCGCGAAGGCCTGCCACTGGTCAAAAGCACGCTGAAACTGTTGGTCGATCAGTTGCGCGAGCAGGATCGCGTATCGCTGGTGGTGTATGCCGGCGAATCGAGAGTGGTACTGGAACCGACCTCCGGACGGGAAAAAGCGAAAATTCGTACAGCCATTGAGCAATTGACCGCAGGCGGCTCGACCGCTGGCGCCTCGGGCATCGAACTGGCCTATCAAATGGCACAACAGGCGTTTATTCCCAAAGGCATCAACCGTATCCTCCTGGCCACCGACGGCGACTTCAACGTCGGCGTCAGCGACTTCGATAGCCTCAAGCAAATGGCTGTGGATAAACGCAAAAGCGGAATTTCCCTGACCACCCTGGGTTTTGGTGTGGATAACTACAATGAACACTTGATGGAACAATTGGCCGATGCCGGCGACGGCAACTACGCCTACATCGACAACCTGCGCGAGGCACGCAAGGTACTGGTGGATCAACTTGGCTCGACCCTCGCCGTGGTGGCGAAAAACGTCAAATTGCAGGTGGAATTCAACCCGGCGCAGGTCAGTGAATATCGCCTGCTCGGCTACGAGAACCGTGCCTTGAAACGTGAGGACTTCAGCAATGACAAAGTCGATGCCGGCGAAATCGGTGCAGGACACACGGTGACGGCTTTGTACGAAATTGTTCCGGCGGGGGAGAAGGGCTGGCTGGAGCCGCTGCGTTACGGTCAATCCGACAAGGCTGTTGCCGAAAAGAACGGGGAATTGGCGATGCTGCGTGTGCGTTATCAACAGCCCGATGGTGGGAAAAGTCTGCTGATCGAGCGGCCGATTGCCAGTCAGGTTGCATCGGCCAGCGAAGACCTGCGCTTTGCCGCCGCCGTCGCCGCGTTTTCCCAGCAACTCAAGGACGGCCGCTATACCGGAGATTTCAGCCTGAAAGACACCGAAGCGTTGGCCCGTGGCGCACGAGGCGATGACCGTTTTGGCCTGCGTAACGAGTTTGTGCAACTGGTCGAATTGGCGCAGAGCCTGCGCAACACAACCGCATCGAATACGCTGTCCACTGAGCGACGGGTTGAATAAGTGAGTCGTCTGAAAAGCTTCATTAATCAGCTGTTTGCTTCACCAGACAGCCCGACCGCCAGCAGCGATGAAGCGTTGCTGGCGCGTTACCGCGAGGGCGACGGCGCGGCGTTCGAGATCTTGTACGCCCGTCATCGTCAGGGCCTGTATCGATTTCTGCTCGGTTTGAGCGGTAAACCGGAGCTTACCGATGAGGTCTTTCAGGAGACCTGGCTGAGCCTGATCCGCAGCGCCAGTCAGCCACAGGGACGGGCGACCTTTCGTACGTGGCTGTTCCAGATTGCCCGCAATCGCCTGATCGATCACTGGCGCAAGCACGGCGCCCAACAGCCACTGCACGACAGTTACGATGAACAGGTCCACGCTGTCAGCGATGAGTCGACCGATCCTGCAGAATTGCTCAACCTCAGCCGCGACAGCCTGCGTCTGGAAAACGCCCTGCAAACCCTGCCCGCCGACCAGCGCGAGGTGTTCCTGCTGCGCGCCCACGGCGACCTCGACCTGGCACAAATCGCCAGCCTTACCGAAACACCGCTGGAAACCGTCAAGAGCCGCTTGCGCTACGCCCAGCAAAAACTGCGTCGGCTGCTGGCCGAGGAGGTACTGACATGAACGACGCCCGCCAGACACCCGAAGAACAACTGCTCAAGCACTATCGCGAGCAACACCACGGCGAACCGCCCGCGCACCTCGACGCGCGCATTCTCAAGGCAGCTCACCGTGCAGCGCCAACACCGAAGCCAAGCCTGTGGCAACGCTGGCTCGACGCCTGCCGCAAACCGCGCTGGCAAGTCGCGTTCGCCAGCCTGGTTGGCGTCGCCCTGATGCTGTCGCTGGTGCAACGCGCGCCCGAACCGCAGCCGCAATTCGACTTTGCCCCTGCCGCCAGACCCGCGGCCCCGGTGGCCCGCGAACAAGCAACGGAAGCATTCGCCGCCCCTGCGGGCACCTTCTCCGGACCCCCGCCGAGGGTGGACATGACCGCGCCGATGCAGAGCGAAGCCATCCTCGTCGACGAAGCCCAATTCAGCAAACGCGCCGCTGCCCCGGCCAACGGCCTCGACGCACAACTGCGCGAAGTCCTGCGTCTGCGTGAGTCTGGCCAATCACAAGCCGCCGACAGCCTGTTCAACAACCTGCACAAACGCTACCCGAACGCCGACCTCGACGCCCGGCTCGAACAAATCCAGAAGAACTGACCGCCCTGTTCGTCCAGCCATTTGGCATTGCCCCTTAAAAACGCGCACTATCGGGCCATAGCTGAATCGCTGGAGAACACTGTGGCACCAAAAATCGACCGCATCGCCCAACTCCTCAATTGCCCGCAAAAGGGCGAAGAGATGCGCCGCGCGATTACCGAAGCGCGTAAGGAGTTTCTCCTGAATCAGCCGGAAGAGGATGTGCTTGAGGAAGAGGACGTCTTTGAGGAGGAGGTTGAGGGGGAAGAAGATGAGGATGAGGATTACGATGAGTTTGATTGGACGACGGAGTAAATGAGCTTCAGGTGCGGGTCCAGCGCGTAGTTGCCTGATCCAAGGCTGCGGGGTCAGGGCCGACTCTTTCTTGAAATGCCGCGAAGTGCCTCAATGGCGGACCGTTCGCCCTCTGTTTCTTTCAAAGCTCTGCGCCGTTCGGCATAGATCTCATATTCAGCTCGGGCTTTTTCTTCTGCTGCTTGATTACTGGTGTGTCCCGATCCCTGCAAAATCTGGCGGCTGTTGAATTCCAAAAATTGGTTCAGTTTCTCCTGCCAGTCACGCAGGAAAATCTGCTTGCGCATCAATGCTTGATCTTCTGCGAAATCCAGCCACATCGTAACGATACGATTAAGAGCATTGATCTCCTCTTGAGTGAGATAGTTTTTAGCGATTGTGACATCGCTTTTACGCACTTCATCTCCCTTGAAGTTGGTTAGACCCATATGCGCTTTTGAGGCGTCAACGCGCTGTGCTATTAACTCAGCGGCAGTCAAGCCGGTGCTGGCGAAATGAAGTTTATTTTGGATGATCTGAAAGAACGCAGTCGTGTCCTTGTTGGATGGCACATAATCGGCCGCCATCGCGAAGATATCCTTCACCCTCAAATAAACCCGCCTCTCGCTGGCTCGAATATCTCGGATGCGCTCAAGCAGCTCATCAAAGTAGTCAGGTACCTGTGAGTGCCCTACGGGAGGGTTTCTCAATCGCTCGTCGTCCATGACGAAGCCTTTAATCAGGTACCCTTGAAGTACTTGCGTGGCCCATTGACGGAATTGGGTTCCTCGTTTGGAGCGGACACGGTATCCCACCGCGATAATCAAGGGCAGGCTGAAATACTTGACGTTGTAAGGTTTGTTGTCGGCGGCAGTTGTTCGGTAAAACCGAACAACTGAATCCTCCGACAACTCGCCCTCGGCAAAAATATGGCTTATATGTTCGCTGATAGTAGCCTTGGCCTTACCGTACAGTTCGCAAATCATGGACTGCGATAGCCAAAGCGTTTCGGACCCGAATCGACATTCCAGGCGGACCTGGCCGTCGGAGCTTTGAAAAAGCAAAAGCTCTCCTTGAGGGGCGGCAGGATAGTCTGTGTCGTTCTGATCAGTCATTGAGTTATTCCGCGACCAGTTCTGGCGAGTCTATAAATTGTTTGGAAAGGACTCGGGGGAGGCTGCATAGTGTGGCGAAAACCGCTGACCTAATGAACCCAATTGTCGTGAAATTTTGTTTCCAGACTCGATTTTTTCATAAGTTCATTGCCCACAAAAAAGCCCCGGACCATCACAGTCCGGGGCTTTCTCGTTTAAATCAGTGGTGCACCAGGCGGGATTCGAACCCACGACCCCTGCCTTCGGAGGGCAGTACTCTATCCAGCTGAGCTACTGGTGCAGCGGGCGCCATCATACCTAGGTCGGCTCGGGGCGTCCATGCTGGGTTTCGGCGGGTTTTGTCAGTGCGCGTGTCGGTTTGAGTGCCTGCATTCCATAAAGCTGTAACGTCCTGCAAAACCCTCGCTTGGCGCTTTCGCGGGGCTGATCTATGGTTTCGCTGCGGCGGATGCTTTTTGCGCGTTGATCTGAAAATTTCCACAAACGCGGCGTTTTTGTTCTTTTTTTCGAACGCCCTATTGTCCTTTAACCCCTTTGCTCCTACGATCCGTTTGAGATTTCAAACGCTCGTTGATCGGGTGTTGAAGCGCAGGTGTTTCGAGTCGAGCACGATCAATGCGCCTCACCCGCTCACAGATTTCCCTGACGGCAGCCTTGCGAGGCGCCTTTCTACAATCATAATTTGCTCCGCGCAGGCCGCGGTGCTGTTAAGGAAAGCCGACATGCAGCTTAAAGACACCCTGTTGTTCCGCCAGCAAGCCTTCATTGATGGCGCTTGGGTCGATGCGGACAACGGTCAGACGATCAAGGTCAACAACCCGGCCACCGGCGAAATCCTCGGCACCGTGCCGAAAATGGGCGCTGCCGAAACCCGCCGTGCCATTGAAGCCGCCGACAAAGCGCTGCCGGCCTGGCGTGCACTGACCGCCAAAGAGCGTGCCGGCAAGCTGCGTCGCTGGTTCGAACTGATGATCGAGAACCAGGACGACCTCGCTCGCCTGATGACCCTCGAACAGGGCAAGCCGCTGGCCGAAGCCAAGGGCGAAATCGTTTACGCCGCTTCGTTCATCGAGTGGTTCGCCGAAGAAGCCAAACGTATTTACGGTGACGTGATTCCGGGCCACCAGCCAGACAAGCGCCTGATCGTGATCAAGCAGCCGATCGGCGTGACCGCAGCGATCACCCCGTGGAACTTCCCCGCGGCGATGATCACCCGCAAAGCCGGCCCAGCGCTGGCTGCTGGTTGCACCATGGTGCTCAAGCCTGCTTCGCAAACCCCATTCTCCGCTTTCGCCCTGGCCGAACTGGCCCAGCGTGCCGGCATTCCTGCGGGCGTGTTCAGCGTGGTGTCCGGCAGCGCTGGCGATATCGGCAGCGAGCTGACCAGCAACCCGACTGTGCGCAAGCTGTCCTTCACCGGCTCCACCGAAATCGGCCGTCAGCTGATGTCGGAATGCGCCAAGGACATCAAGAAAGTCTCGCTGGAACTGGGCGGCAACGCGCCGTTCATCGTGTTCGACGACGCGGACCTGGATAAGGCCGTCGAAGGCGCGATCATTTCCAAGTATCGCAACAACGGCCAGACCTGTGTTTGCGCCAACCGTCTGTACATTCAGGATTCGGTTTACGACGCATTCGCCGAGAAGCTGAAAGTGGCTGTGGCCAAGCTGAAGATCGGCAACGGTCTGGAAGACGGCACCACCACTGGCCCGCTGATCGACGAAAAAGCCGTGGCCAAAGTGCAAGAGCACATTGCTGATGCTGTGGCCAAGGGCGCCACCGTACTGGCTGGTGGCAAGCCAATGGAAGGCAACTTCTTCGAGCCGACCATCCTCACCAACGTGCCTAAGAACGCAGCCGTGGCCAAGGAAGAAACCTTCGGTCCGCTGGCGCCACTGTTCCGCTTCAAAGACGAAGCCGAAGTGATCGCGATGTCCAACGACACCGAGTTCGGTCTGGCCTCGTACTTCTATGCTCGTGACCTTGGTCGTGTGTTCCGTGTAGCGGAAGCGCTGGAATACGGCATGGTCGGCGTCAACACCGGGCTGATCTCCAACGAAGTCGCGCCGTTCGGCGGCATCAAGGCCTCGGGCCTGGGCCGTGAAGGCTCCAAGTACGGCATCGAAGATTACCTGGAAATCAAATACCTCTGCCTGGGCATCTAAGCCGGGAAAGGGATCGCTGCAAACGCAAAGGGCACGAGAGCGCTGTCCCTTTGCGTCGTTTCAAACCGGAATTTTCTCTGCGGCCGGGAACGCCGTGGCAGTCGATCATCGCATGCTGCCACCGCCGATTCCTCCCGCTTAATCCTTGAACCACGCCGCCCGATGAGCGGCGAATGAGGACTGTAATGAGCAAGACTAACGCTGAACTGATGGCCCGCCGTACCGCTGCCGTACCTCGCGGTGTTGGCCAGATTCACCCGATCTTCGCCGAGTCGGCAAAGAACGCTACCGTGACTGACGTTGAAGGTCGTGAATTCATCGACTTCGCCGGCGGTATCGCTGTGCTGAACACCGGCCACGTGCACCCGAAAATCATTGCTGCCGTGACCGAACAGCTGAACAAGCTGACCCACACCTGCTTCCAGGTACTGGCCTACGAGCCGTACGTTGAGCTGTGCGAAAAGATCAACGCCAAGGTGCCTGGTGATTTCGCCAAGAAAACCCTGCTGGTCACCACCGGTTCCGAAGCCGTGGAAAACGCCGTGAAAATCGCCCGTGCCGCCACTGGCCGTGCTGGCGTGATTGCTTTCACCGGCGCATACCACGGTCGCACCATGATGACCCTGGGTCTGACCGGTAAAGTCGTGCCTTACTCGGCCGGCATGGGCCTGATGCCAGGCGGCATCTTCCGCGCGCTGTACCCGAACGAACTGCACGGCGTGAGCATCGACGACTCGATCGCTTCCATCGAACGCATCTTCAAGAACGACGCCGAGCCGAAAGACATCGCTGCGATCATCATCGAGCCGGTACAGGGTGAAGGTGGTTTCTACGTCGCGCCGAAAGAATTCATGAAGCGCCTGCGCGCGCTGTGCGACCAGCACGGCATTCTGCTGATCGCTGACGAAGTACAGACCGGCGCTGGCCGTACCGGTACTTTCTTCGCCATGGAACAGATGGGCGTTGCTGCCGACCTGACCACCTTCGCCAAATCCATCGCGGGCGGCTTCCCGCTGGCCGGTGTTTGCGGCAAGGCCGAATACATGGACGCCATCGCGCCAGGCGGCCTCGGCGGCACCTACGCCGGTAGCCCGATCGCTTGCGCCGCTGCCCTGGCAGTGATGGAAGTGTTCGAAGAAGAAAAACTGCTGGATCGCTGCAAGTCTGTCGGTGAGCGTCTGGTCACTGGCCTGAAAGCTATCCAGGCCAAGTACCCGGTGATCGGCGAAGTCCGTGCTTTGGGCGCGATGATCGCGGTCGAGCTGTTCGAAAACGGCGACAGCCACAAGCCGAACGCGGCTGCAGTGGCGTCCGTGGTGGCCAAGGCTCGCGACAAGGGTCTGATCCTGCTGTCCTGCGGCACTTACGGCAACGTGCTGCGCGTACTCGTACCGCTGACCTCGCCGGATGAGCAACTGGACAAAGGTCTGGCGATCATCGAAGAGTGCTTCTCGGAGCTGTAAGGCTCTGAGCGATGTGACTTGATCGACAAAAAACCCGCTTCGGCGGGTTTTTTTATGCCCCTTGAAACACATCGAGCGCTTTAGCGCTGTATCGAAAGGCCAGCATTGGCTAAGGTTCAGGCATTGCAAGGGAGAGCGCGCATGACTGCCGTTGATTTACCCGCCGTACCCCGAGTGCTGATTGCCGAGGCCGATCCATGGTCTCGCGATTTGCTCAAACAAGTGCTGCTGAACGTACGTTGCGATGCGCGGCTGGACCTGTGTGCCGATGGCCAGCAAGCAATGTCGATGCTCAGCGAAGTCCCCTATGACCTGGCCATCGTCGACTGGGAATTGCCCGGTATCGATGGCTTGAGTGTTTTGCGCAGCGTGCGTCAGCGTAAACGCAATCCGCCGCTGCCCTTCATTCTGATGAGCAGCCGCAACGACAGCGCCAGCGTGCGCGAAGCCATACCGCTGGCGCCCACGGCGTATCTGACCAAACCGCTGAACATGGAAAGTCTGACCGAGCGTTTGCAGGGTTTGTTGCTCAATGCCGGTGAAGAAGTGTTCTGTGAGATCCCGGCATTGGCGCCGGGCATGACCTTGTCAGTCTTTCTTGAGCGGCGCCGTGAGCAGGCTGATGGCGCACCGTTGATGACCGATGTGCAGTTGGCGGTCAAACGCAGCCTCAATCCCAATGGCCTCGATCTGAAGCTGCTGGAAGATGAGATCAAAACCGATCCACAAATCACGGCAGTACTGATCGCAGCGGCCAACAGTGCGGCACAGCACCATGGCGCCGCGGTTCAAACGCTCGCGCAGGCACTGCATCGACTCGGCACCGGGCAGAGCATGAATCTGATTCTTGGGCTGGCGCTCAAGCGCAGCGCCAGACTCAGTGATCCGTGCCTGGCGGATTACGCCGAGCGATATTGGGGGCTGTCGCTGCATACGGCCGAATACGCCCGTACGCTGGCGCGCCTGTTGGATCTGGATCAGGAGCGCTGCTATTGCGCAGGCATGCTGCATCGTTTGGGTGATCTGGCATTGCTGCGTTGTTTGCAGGAGTGGCAGCAGGCCGGTGGAGCGCTGGATGAGCTGGAGGAGGTCGGTGAAGCGTTGGCCGAGTTTGGCGCCGCTTATGGTTCGGCGCTGCGCACTCGCTGGCGGTTGCCGCTGGAACTGCGCGAGTTGATTGCCTCGGTCTATCAGCTTGGTGGCGGGGTGTATTCCCGTGAGGCGCTGGTGATGAACATGGCTGCGCAGTTGGCGCGTCTGACCGAGCATGAAGGTGTTGAAGAACTGGCGAAGAGTCGCACGGCGCGGTTGCTGAAGATCGGATTGCCGGAGTTGATGCGGATGCGCAAATAACTCGTGCGACGATTCGACTTGCCAGCGATGGCGTAGGCGCAGACACATTATTGCTGAATGTGCTGGCCTCATCGCTGGCAAGCCAGCTCCCACAGGTTTTGTGGATCATTTGAATAAAGGTTATGCAGAGATAACGCGGTTCTTGCCCTGTCGTTTGGCCTCATACATCGCCGCATCCGCGCGGGCGAACAGACTGTCGAGGCTTTCGTCGCCTTCGCTGAGACGGGCCAGACCCTGGCTGACAGTAATGCCGAACGTCTGGCCTTCATGGCTGAAGCTCAAACGCTGAATCTCCTGTTGCAGTCGCTCGGCTACCTGCATGGCCATGTCCGGCGCACAGCCCGGAAATACTGCGGCAAACTCTTCACCGCCAATTCGCCCGAACAGATCACCCCGGCGTAAAGAACTGCGCCCGCACTCGGCGATCTGTTGCAGCACGGTGTCACCCATGGGATGACCGTAGCTGTCGTTGATCACTTTGAAGTCATCGATATCCAGCAGCAGGAAAGCCAGTGGCGCACCCTGCAAACGCGCTTCTTCGAACTCGCGATTGGCGCACTCGAAGAAGTGCCGACGATTGCTGCTCTGGGTCAGCACGTCGGTGGTGGCCAGGCGTTGCAGCTCGTTTTCCATCTGCTTTTTGTCGGTGATGTCCTCGGCAATGCCGACAATGATCACCGGTTGCCCGGGTTCGTCCTGACGATTGATGAAGCATTTATCGCTGAGCCAGCGCACCTGGCCGTCAGCGGCGATGATGCGGTATTCGCGATTTTCGACGGCCCCGGTGTGCAGGACTTCGGCGAGGCTGCGTTCGGCGTAATCCAGATCGTCAGGGTAGATGCTGTCGCGCCACTGGTTGGAGTCGGCCAATAAAAGGCCTGCAGAGCGACCGAAAATCCGTTCATAGGCAGGACTGACGTAGAGCACCTGACGGGTTTCCCAGTTGAAAGCCCAGAGTACGGCGTTGACGCTGACGAGCAGCGAGCTGAACAGTTGTTCGCGCTCGCTCAACCGCGCCACTTCGCCTTGGGCGTGCATCAGCGCCATCAGGGTTTGCGCGGCCTCGGGCCATTGCGGGAGGGATGAGTCTTTTTGATTGTTGTTGACCATCGGCACAGTTCTCAAAGGGCGTGCCGCAATTCGACAACGGCCACAGTACAGCCCGCCGGGATGGCGAAGTGTCTTTGAGATAGGGGAATGGAAGCGAAGTTCCCAGCGGCAGAGGGGTTCTGCCGGGCGGTAGTGGCGACGCGTTTCAACAATGAGAACGCGTCGTCAAAATTGCGCTAGCTACGCTACCGATCGGGGATAAATCCCCTCGCCACAGGGGATTCATTCAACACAATCAGGCTGCGGCGGGGCGCAGCGAGTAGGTTTTCAGCTGATCGGCAAATTCGCGCAGGGACTGGATGCCGCTGGCCTCGGCCTCGTGTACCCATTCCTTGATGGCGGCGAGCATGTCGTGGCCATTGGCGCTGGTCTTGACCCAGATCTGCTGCAGGGCCAGGCGTTTTTCGTAAATGACTTTCAGCGCCTGGCTGTGCTCGAGGATGTTCTGGATGCGTGCGTGGTGACGATCCTCCAGCAGGCTGGTTTCCCGCGACAACAGGCGTTTGGCCCGGTGAAACTGGTGGCGCACCGAATGATCGACCTTGGCCAGTTCCTGCTTGACCAGCGGCCCGATCACCAGCTTGCGGTACTGGGCCATGATCTGGAAGCGGTTGTTGAGGATCGCCATCGCCGTGTCCATGTCCAGATTGCCTTTGCCTTCGACACGGTGAGCAATCGGCGCAACACGCTGCACCTTGGCCAGACGCAGGAAGCTGAAGACTTTGATCCACGCCCAACCGAGGTCGAACTCCCACTTCTTCACCGACAGCTTGGCCGAGTTAGGGTAGGTGTGATGGTTGTTGTGCAATTCTTCGCCACCGATCAGGATGCCCCAGGGCACCAGATTGGTCGCCGCGTCGCGGCACTCGAAATTGCGATAGCCGACCGCATGACCGAGACCGTTGATCACGCCGGCAGCCCACACCGGGATCCACATCATCTGGATCGCCCAGATGGTGATGCCGATGGTGCCGAACAGCAGCAGGTCGATGACGCCCATGATCGCCACGCCCAGCAGCGGGTAGCGGCTGTAGACGTTGCGCTCGATCCAGTCTTCCGGGCAGTTCTTGCCGTAGATGCGCAGGGTTTCCGGGTTCTGGGCTTCGGCGCGGTACAGCTCGGCGCCGGTACGCAGTACGGTGGACAAACCCTTGATGACCGGGCTGTGCGGGTCATCTTCGGTTTCGCATTTGGCGTGGTGTTTACGGTGGATGGCGGTCCACTCGCGAGTGTTCTGCGCCGTGGTCAGCCACAGCCAGAAGCGGAAAAAGTGCTTAAGGCCGGCATTCAGCTCCAGCGAGCGATGGGCCGAGTAACGGTGCAGATAGACCGTGACGGCGACAATTGTCACGTGAGTCATCAGCAGGGTGACTGCGACCAGTGACCAGGCCGACAAGCCAAGAAAACCTTCGTACCACATAGGCTATAGGGCCCTCGATAAAGATAAAAACAGCCGTTGCATTATCACCAAGCACACAGATAAAACCAGTCGCCCTTTCAGATAAGAGTCGCTGGATGTTTCTTGACCTATAATTCCAACCTTTTTGTAGGGACATGGACAGCCGAATGTCTGCCACTTATCGCGATGCCTTGCGTGCAGCGCTGCTCTATCTTGTGCTTGCCGCCGTGTGGCTGCTGGGCACTGATCATTTATTAAACAGTTTCTTCGATAACTCCGCCGATATTGCGCGATGGCAACTGATCAACGGTTATGTATTCGCCGCTGTCAGCGCCGGGCTGATCTTTCTGGCGCGGGCGCGGCTATGTGAATTTCTCGGGATCGGTGCGCGATTGCGCGAGCGTCATGCCGACCGTGAGCGCCTGCGCCAAGCGGCCGCCGTGTTCGATTGCACCCGTGAAGGGGTGCTGGTCACCAACCATCATGGGCTGATCGTTCACGTCAATCGCGCGTTCATCGAGATCACCGGTTATCAGCGCGAAGAAGTGCTCGGCCAACAACCGAGCCTGTTCAAATCCGGCCATCATCCGCCGAGCTTCTATCAGGCGATGTTCACTACGCTGGAATCCTTGGGCGAATGGAGTGGCGAAATCTGGAACCGGCGTAAAAGCGGCGAGATTTATCCACAGTGGCAAACCATCCGCGTCATTCATGATGATCAGGGCCGGCTCAGCCATTACGTGGCGGTGTTTTCCGACATCAGCGCGATCAAGCATTCCGAACATGAGCTCAAGCACCTCGCCCACCACGATCCGCTGACCGATCTGCCCAATCGCCTGTTGTTCGGCGACCGTGCCGAGCAGGCGCTGGCGTCGGCGCAGATCCATAAGCGCGGTTGTGCGCTGCTGTTGCTCGATCTGGACCACTTCAAGATGATCAACGACAGCCTCGGGCATAACGTCGGCGACCGCCTGCTCAAAGCGGTGGCCGCGCGTTTGCAGGCGTTGTTCGGGCCGGGCATCACATTGGCGCGCCTGGGCGGCGACGAATTCGCCGTGCTGGCGGAAAGTTGTCCACAGCCCGGCCAGGCGGCGGCGCTGGCCCAGCGCATTCTCGACGCGCTCAAGGAGCCGTTCTGCTTTGATGGCCACGAGCTGTTCATCAACGCCAGCATCGGCATCAGCCTGTTCCCCAGCGACGCGCTGAGCGCCGATCAGTTATTGCGTAATGCTGACGCGGCGCTGTTCAAGGCCAAGGGCAGCGGACGTAATGGGTACGCGCTGTACACCGAAGAACTGACCGCCCACGCCCAGCAACGGGTTGAAATCGCCTTCGAGCTGCGCCGGGCCCTGGAACAGCAGGAACTGCGGGTCTATTACCAACCGGTCCATGATCTGCAAACCAGCCGTCTGATCGGTGTCGAAGCTTTGGTGCGCTGGCAGCATCCACAGCGCGGGTTGGTGTCGCCGGCCGAGTTCATTCCAATCGCCGAGCGCACCGGGTTGATTGCCGAAATCGACGCCTGGGTGATGCAGCAGGCTTGCCGGCAGATGTGCCAATGGCAACTGGACGGTGTGGTGCTGTCGTTTGTCGCGGTGAACGTGTCGTCGCGACTGTTTGCCCGACGCGAGCTGTATCAGCAGGTCGCGCAGGTGCTGCGCGACACCGGGCTGGATCCGGCCTGTCTGGAACTGGAAGTCACCGAAAGCGCGGTGATGGACGACCCGGAAGTGGCGCTGGAGCAGATGCATCGTTTGCGTGAATTGGGCATTCGCCTGGCGATTGATGATTTTGGTACGGGCTACTCGTCGTTGCTGCGGCTCAAGCGTCTGCCGGTGCAGAAACTGAAGATCGACCAGGGTTTTGTTGCCGGGTTGCCGTGGGACGAGGATGACGCGGCGATTGTCCGGGTGATCATCGCGCTGGCCCGGAGCATGGGCATGCAGGTGCATGCCGAGGGGATCGAGCAGGGTGAGCAGGCGGCGTTTCTGCTGCAGCAGGGATGTGATCTGGGGCAGGGGTACTGGTTTGGGCGGCCGGTTCCGGCGATGGAGATTGATTGGGCGAAAGCACCTGTTATCGGTTAACAAGTCCTGTTATGGCTGACACTAAACCTGTGGTGAGGGGATTTATCCCCGATGGGGCGCGCAGCGGCCCCAAAAAATCGTGACTGCTACGCAGTCCATCGGCGATAAATCCCCTCATCACAGGGTTATCTGTCGGCCCCGGATACGCGCAAACCCTTGCTCCGCCAGATAATGTTTTCTAGTTATATAAACATTCTTAAATAGTCTTTTTAAGAATATCCGCGCCTCTCTTATATTGCTCCCACGCCGAACGCAGTGCCGCCCACTGCCAGGCATATCCCATTCAAAGGAGCAGCACCATGAGCGCATCCCTTCGCAGCGTTGACGGTCAGGACGAAACCACCATCTTGCGTGAAATCCAGAGCGCCCTGCGCGATCTGCGTTTCGGCGCGGTGGAGATCACTGTGCACAACGCGCAAGTCGTCCAGATCGAACGCAAAGAGAAATTCCGTTTGCAGCAACCCGGCAAACAACCGGGCTGAAAGATCGCAGCCTGCGGCAGCTCCTGCAGGGGGCTGTGGGCAGGAGCTGCCGAAGGCTGCGATCTTTTACCAGCGGGCAACCCGATTCCAGCAGTACATAAGAAAAAGCCACCACCAAGAATTCCAGGAGCTTTCACCATGTCGTCGATTCGCCGTTACGCTTTGGCCGCGCTGGCCAGTGCTGTGTTTGCCGGTTCCGCGGTTGCCAAGGATTACGAACTGCTCAACGTGTCGTATGACCCGACGCGCGAGCTGTATCAGGACTACAACGCCGAATTCATCAAGTTCTGGCAGAAGGATCATGCCGGCGACACCGTGAAAATCCAGCAGTCCCATGGCGGTTCCGGCAAACAGGGCCGCGCTGTGATCGACGGCCTGCGTGCCGACGTCGTGACCCTGGCGCTGGCCGGCGACATCGACGAAATCGCCAAACTCGGCAAGACCCTGCCAGCCGACTGGCAGAAGCGTCTGCCGGACGCCAGCACCCCGTACACTTCGACCATCGTGTTCCTGGTGCGCAAGGGCAACCCGAAAGGCATCAAGGACTGGGGCGACCTGGTCAAGAACGACGTCTCGGTGATCACGCCGAACCCGAAAACCTCCGGCGGTGCGCGCTGGAACTTCCTCGCCGCCTGGGCCTACGGCCTGAAAGCCAACGGCGGCAGTGAAGAGAAAGCCAAAGAGTACGTGCAGACCCTGTTTAAACACGTACCTGTGCTGGACACCGGCGCTCGTGGCTCGACCATCACGTTCGTCAACAACGGTCAGGGCGATGTGTTGCTGGCTTGGGAAAACGAAGCGTTCCTGGCACTGAAAGAAGATGGCGGCGCCGACAAGTTCGACATCGTCGTGCCGTCGCTGTCGATCCTCGCCGAGCCGCCAGTGGCCGTGGTCGACAAGAACGCCGAGAAGAAGGGCAACGAGCAGATCGCCGAAGCCTACCTCAAGCACCTGTACAGCCCGGCCGGTCAGGAAATTGCCGCGAAGAACTTCTACCGCCCGCGTGACAAGGACGTGGCGGCGAAGTACGCCCAGCAGTTCCCGAAACTGGACCTGGTGACCATCGACAAGGACTTCGGCGGCTGGAAAACCGCGCAACCGAAGTTCTTCAACGACGGTGGCGTGTTCGACCAGATTTATCAGGCGCAGTAATCTGAATCACAATGAGCCTGAAGTTCAGGCACTTGAGATGTGGGAGTGAGTTTTTGTGGTGAGGGGATTTATCCCCGATGGGTTGCGAAGCAGCCCCGAAATCAAAGATTACGGTTGATCAGTTAGACCGCATTTAATGGTTTTGCGACTGCTTCGCAGTCGATCGGGGATAAATCACCTCACCACAGGGCTTGCTCCCACATTGATGCGTTCAGCGGAATGCTTTTTAACCAAGGACTTTTATGTCGCGTCGTATCTCCCCCGTCATACCCGGCTTCGGGCTGACGCTGGGTTACACCTTGGTGTACCTCAGCCTGATTGTGCTAATCCCGCTGGCGGCGATGTTCGTCCACGCCGCCCAACTCACCTGGGAACAGTTCTGGACGATCATCTCCGCACCGCGCGTATTGGCCGCATTGAAGCTGAGCTTCGGCACCGCGCTGTGTGCGGCGATCATCAACGGCATTATCGGTACGTTGTTGGCGTGGGTGCTGGTGCGCTACACGTTCCCGGGGCGCAAGGTCATCGACGCGATGATCGACCTGCCGTTCGCGCTGCCGACGGCCGTCGCCGGTATTGCCCTGACCGCGCTGTACACGCCGACCGGTCTGGTCGGGCAGTTCGCCGCCGACCTCGGTTTCAAGATTGCCTACACGCCGCTGGGCATCACCCTCGCGCTGACCTTCGTGACCCTGCCGTTCGTGGTGCGCACGGTGCAACCGGTGCTGGCCGACATTCCCCGTGAAGTCGAAGAAGCCGCCGCGTGCCTCGGTGCCAAACCGCTGCAAGTGTTCCGCCACATTCTGGTGCCGGCGCTGTTGCCCGCCTGGCTGACCGGTTTCGCCCTGGCTTTTGCCCGTGGCGTCGGCGAGTACGGTTCGGTGATTTTCATCGCCGGCAACATGCCGATGAAAACCGAGATCCTGCCGCTGCTGATCATGGTCAAACTCGACCAGTACGATTACACCGGCGCTACCGCCATCGGCGTGCTGATGCTGGTGGTTTCCTTCGTCCTGTTGCTGCTGATCAACTTGCTGCAGCGGCGCATCGAAACCCCATAAGGAGGCGCGAACCATGTCCCAATCGTCTATTGCGGCCGCCTCTTCGGCCAACGCTGCGCGCCGTGGCAGTGCGACTTCGCGCAGGGTCCTGATCGGCCTTGGCTGGCTGATCTTTTTCCTGTTTCTGCTGCTGCCGCTGTTCATCGTCGTCTCGCAAGGCTTGAAGAATGGCCTCGGCGCATTCTTCACGGCTATCTTTGAGCCGGACGCCCTGTCGGCGCTGAAACTCACGGTGTTCGCCGTGCTGATTTCGGTACCGCTGAACCTGGTGTTCGGCGTCAGCGCTGCGTGGTGCGTGAGCAAGTATTCATTCCGCGGCAAGAGCATGCTGGTGACGCTGATCGACCTGCCGTTCTCGGTATCGCCGGTAATCGCCGGCCTGGTCTATGTGTTGATGTTCGGCGCTCAGGGCCTGTTCGGGCCGTGGTTGCAGGATCACGACATCCAGATCGTTTTTGCCCTGCCGGGCATCGTGCTGGCGACGATTTTCGTTACCGTGCCGTTCGTGGCCCGCGAGCTGATTCCTCTGATGCAGGAACAAGGCACGCAGGAAGAGGAAGCCGCACGCTTGCTCGGCGCCAACGGCTGGCAGATGTTCTGGCACGTGACCGTACCCAACATCAAGTGGGGCCTGATCTATGGCGTGGTGTTGTGTACTGCGCGGGCCATGGGTGAATTCGGTGCGGTGTCGGTGGTCTCCGGGCACATTCGCGGGGTGACCAACACCTTGCCGCTGCACGTCGAGATCCTCTACAACGAATACAACCACGTGGCCGCGTTCGCTGTGGCGAGCCTGTTGCTGATCCTGGCGCTCTTCATCCTGCTGCTCAAGCAGTGGAGCGAAAACCGTATCAACCGCCTGCGCGCCAGCGCCGCGGAGGAATAATTCATGTCGATCGAAGTGCGTAACGTCAGCAAGAATTTCAACGCGTTCAAGGCGCTGGACAACATCAGCCTGGACATCCACAGCGGTGAGCTGGTGGCGCTGCTCGGCCCGTCGGGCTGCGGCAAAACCACCTTGCTGCGGATTATTGCCGGTCTGGAAACCCCGGATCAGGGCAACATCGTCTTTCACGGTGAAGACGTTTCCGGCCACGACGTGCGTGATCGCAACGTCGGTTTCGTGTTCCAGCACTACGCGCTGTTCCGGCATATGACGGTGTTCGACAACGTCGCGTTCGGCCTGCGCATGAAACCGAAAAACCAGCGCCCGAGCGAAAGCCAGATCGCGACCAAGGTGCATGAGCTGCTGAACATGGTGCAACTGGACTGGCTGTCGGATCGCTACCCGGAGCAGTTGTCCGGCGGTCAGCGTCAGCGTATTGCGCTGGCCCGAGCCCTGGCGGTCGAGCCGAAAGTGCTGCTGCTCGACGAGCCGTTCGGCGCCCTCGACGCCAAGGTGCGCAAAGAGCTGCGTCGCTGGCTCGCTCGTCTGCACGAAGACATCAACCTGACGTCGGTGTTCGTGACCCACGACCAGGAAGAAGCGATGGAAGTCGCCGACCGCATCGTGGTGATGAACAAAGGCGTGATCGAACAGATCGGCTCACCGGGCGACGTCTACGAAAACCCGGCCAGCGATTTCGTTTATCACTTCCTCGGAGATTCCAACCGCTTGCTGCTCAGCGACGACAACCACGTGCTGTTCCGTCCGCACGAAGTGTCGTTGTCCAAGCATGAGCTGGAAGATCACCATGCCGCTGAAGTGCGTGATATCCGCCCGTTGGGCGCGACCACGCGGGTGACGTTGAAGGTAGAAGGGCAGACCGATCTGATCGAAGCCGAAGTGGTGAAAGACCACGACAGCCTGATCGGCCTGGCGAAGGGCGAAACGCTGTTCTTCAAACCGAAGGTCTGGCAGAAAGTCGCCAGCCTTTAACTGATCGTTCCCACGCTCTGCGTGGGAATGCATCCCGTGACGCTCCGCGTCACAGTGGACGCAGAGCGTCCATGGCGGCGTTCCCACGCAGAGCGTGGGAACGAGCGGATGTCGGAGCTGCCGCAGGCTGCGATCTTTTAAGCGGCCTAAGCCGCCGCTTTGCGATTCGGATTGACCCGCACCACTCCCGCCCGCGCCTCGATCTGCTCTTTCAACTCATGGCGCATCCCGAGCAGGAACGCCAACTCGGTCACCACAAACAACGGCCCGACAATCAACCCGCTCACGTCATCGACAAACGCCGGCTTGCGCCCCTCGTAGTGATGCCCGACAAACTGGATCACCCAACCGATCACGAACATCGCCAGGCCACTGCTCAGCCAGACCAGAGTGCTTTGCTGCGCCAGCACATGCCCGGCCCAGACCGACAAGCCCATCAGCACAGTCATCAGCACGCCAAGCTTCACTTCCAGGCGCAGGTAAAACCATGCCGAGGCCAGCGCCAGCACCACGGCCGGGGATATCCACAACCCCCCCAACGCCCATTCGGGACGCGACAACAGCACCGCGACCGCCACCACAATCAGCGGAATACCGATAAAGTGGCTGGCAATGTTGCGTGGGTCGCGGTGGTAGGCGGCGTATTGACTCAGATGATCGACGAGGCTTTTCATTGTTGTTCCTCCTGTAGGGTGATCGCAGCATGCCCCGGATTCAGCGTTCGCTCTGTCAGGCAGGCGACAATTAGGAGTGTTCATGGATAAGCGTTCGCGGCTGCTGACCGGCCAGTGGTTCAGTCATTTGCCTGCGTCCTTTCAGGATAGTCTGCTGGCGGCGGCCCGGGAGCGGCAGCTGACGGCGGGGCAGCGGTTGTTTCAGCGTGGCGATCCACCGTGCGGCCTGTACGCGGTGCTCGATGGCGCCATGCGTATTGGCGCGGTGAGCGAGCAGGGCAAGGAAGCGCTGCTGAGTCTGGTCGAGGCGCCGCACTGGTTTGGTGAAATCTGCCTGTTCGACGGCCAGCCGCGCACCCATGACGCCTATGCTGTGGGGCCGTGTACGCTATTGAATATCCCGCAGGCGACGTTGCTGAAATTGCTCGATGAACACCCGGTGTATTGGCGACATCTGGCGCTGTTGATGAGCCACAAGCTGCGCCTGACGTTTATCAATCTTGAACAACTGAGCCTGCTGCCAGCCCCGGCACGTCTGGCCCATCGCTTGCTGATGATCGCCGAAGGCTACGGCGAACTCGATCCGCCCCGTCGGGTGCTGCAACTGCCGCAGGAACAATTGGCGTCGATGCTGTCGCTGTCACGGCAGACCACCAACCAGATTCTCAAGGACTTGCAGGGGCAGGGGATCATTGGCTTGGGGTACGGCGAGATCGAGATCCTCGATGCCACGCGATTGCGCACCTTGGCCACAATCTAAGATAAAAACACCCAATCCAGACACCACGAACCTGTGGGAGCTGGCTTGCCAGCGATAGCGGTGCATCAGCCGAAATCAATGTCTGCTGAACGGACGCCATCGCTGGCAAGCCAGGCTCCCACAGGGTTTCGGCTCTCCATGACATCTGAGGCAAAGCACAGAACCTGTAGGAGTGAGCCTGCTCGCGATAGCAATCTGTCAGTCAGGCAATGGCTGACTGATACACCGCTATCGCGAGCAGGCTCACTCCTACAGAGGATTTGTGTGGGGGCTTACGAACCGCGATAAGTCGAGAAACCGTAAGGGCTGAGCAGCAGCGGGATGTGGTAATGCTGGTCGGTCTGCTTCACTTCAAAAATCACCGGGATTTCCGGGAAGAACGTGTCGTGCTTGATCTTGTTGAAATACTCACCGGTCTTGAACACCACTCGATACTCACCCGCCTCAAAAGGCTGTTTGGCCGGGAACAGTTCGGCGATGCGTCCTTGTTCATTGGTGGTGCCTTGAGCCAACGGCTGCCAGTTCTGGCCGACGTGCTTTTCCAGTGTCACGTTAATGCCAGGCGAAGGCAGGCCGTTTTCCAGATTGAGCACGTGTACGCTCAGCGGGTTGCCGGCGGCCAGTGCCAGGCTTGAGAAAGCGCTCAGGCCGAGCGCGGCGAGGGTCATGCGCAATGGCGTCATGATGAATCTCCTTATTGGGAACGGGTGGTGGCCAGACCGGTTTTCTCGGCAGCCGTGATCGCACAGTTTTCATCTTGCTCACCGCCGCCGGAGCCGGCCACGCCCATGGCGCCGACCAACTCGTTGCCGGCGAACAGCGGAATGCCGCCGCCGAGCAACAGCAACTCGTCGAGGGTGTTGAGGTTGGCGGTTTCCGGGTTGCTGCGGGCGCGCTCGGCGAACAATCGGGTCGGGGTCTTCGTCGACAGCGCGGTATAGGCCTTGCGTTGACTGGCAGCGGTGTTGTGCGGGCCGACACCGTCGCCGCGCAGGGTCACCAACAGGTTGCCGCCGCGGTCGAGTACCGACACGGTGCCAGTGCAGTTGTTCATGGCCGTATCGGCCAGCAGGCGGGCGGTTTTCAGATCAAGATCGGCGTGACGCGGCAGTTCGGGGCTGGCGAAAACGCTGGTGCTCAGGCCGATGGCCAAGCTGGCCAGAAGGTATTTGACGGTCATGGGACAGGCTCCAAAAACGAAGGACGCCACCTTAGCGGCGCCACTTCGTCAGAATCTCGTCAGCCGGATTACAAGTTTGTAATGGGCAACGTCGCCGAAGGCGCCTAGCCTGTGTGCCTGATCATCGAGGTGTGCCATGCGTTTGCTGGTCGTAGAAGATGAAGCCAAAACCGCCAATTTCCTTGCCAAGGGCCTGGGCGAGTCCGGATTTGCCGTGGATGTGGCACTCAACGGCCTCGATGGGCGCTATTTCATTGAGCAGCAGGAATACGACCTGATCATCCTCGATGTGATGCTGCCGGGCCTCAATGGCTGGCAATTGCTGCAACTGATCCGCCAGCGCGGTGCTACGCCGGTTTTGTTCCTGACCGCCAAAGACGCCATCGAAGACCGCGTGCGCGGCCTCGAGCTGGGTGCCGACGACTATTTGCTCAAACCTTTCGCCTTCGCCGAATTGCTCGCGCGGGTGCGCACGCTGTTGCGACGCGGGCCGATGCGCGAGGCCGAGTCGTACAACATTGCCGATCTGGAAATCGATGTGCTGCGCCGTCGCGTCAGTCGCGGTGGCCAGCGTATATCGCTGACCAACAAGGAGTTCGCCCTGTTGCACCTGCTCGCCAGTCGTCAGGGCGAAGTGTTGTCGCGCACGCTGATCGCCTCGCAAGTGTGGAACCTGAATTTCGACAGTGACACCAACATGGTCGAAGTCGCGGTGCGCCGCTTGCGCTCGAAGGTCGATGATCCGTACATGCCGAAACTGATCCACACCGTGCGCGGTGTCGGCTATCAACTGGAAGCGCCGGACGATGCGCTCTAGGTCGATCGCCTGGCGCCTGGCGCTGGCGTTCGCACTGGTCTGCGCCTTGGTCCTGAGCGCGATTGGTGTATTTCTCTACCGCTCGCTCGCCGCCGAAATCGTTTATCGCGACGACATGGCCCTGCTTGGGCGACTGGAGCAGGTGCGCGCCTTGCTCGCCGACAGCGACAGCCTTGATGCCTTGCAGGCGCGGCCACGGCTGTACCAGAACATGCTCGGTAATCTCGACAGCCTGCTGCTGGTGCGTCGGGCCGATGGTTCGAGTGTGATCGGCATCAACCCGCGCCAGCGCGATTTGCCGACGTTGAAGGCGATCCCGCGCGAGCAAACGCCGCAGCGCCGCGATGTGCTGAGCTGGCAAGCGGCGGACGGTGCAGAACTGGCGCTGTTGTCCGGTGAAGCGCAGGGACCGAACGGCGAACCGCTGACCGTGATCGCCGGCAAAGTGCTGAGCGAGCGTGAGCAGATGCTCAGCAGTTATCGCCTGCGTTTGTACCTCTCGGTCGGGCTCGGCGCGATATTGGCATTTGCCTTGGGGCTGGTATTGCTGCGCCGTGGTCTGCAACCGCTAAGGCAATTGAGCGAAGCCGTGCGCGGCATCGACCTGCGCAGTCTCGATCAGCGTTTGCCCGCCGCCGGCACCCCGGCAGAACTGCTCGAACCGGTGCAAGCGCTCAACGGCATGCTGGCGCGTCTGGACGACAGTGTGCAGCGCTTGTCGCAGTTCTCCGCCGACCTCGCCCACGAGATCCGCACGCCGCTGCACACCTTGCTCGCCAGCAACGGTCAGGCGCTGAACCACCCGCGCAGCACGGCGGAATATCAGGAAGTGCTAGCCTCGAACATGGAAGAGTTCGAACGGCTCAAGCGCATGGCGGAAAACCTGATGTTCCTCGCCCGTGCCGAACAGGCCGAGCGAGCGCTCAACCTGCAAACGCTGGAGCTGCAAAGCGTTGGCAGTGAACTGTGCGATTACTTTGAAGCCTTGGCCGACGACCGCGATCTGCGGCTGGAAAACCATTTGCACGGCGAACTCCGCGCCGATCAGCAACTGCTGCAACGCGCCCTCGGCAATCTGCTGGCCAACGCCGTGCGCCACGCTGACCCCGGCACCTCGATCAGCCTGCGCCGGCACGATGAGGCAGGCGTGTGCTGGTTGCAGATTCACAACCATGGCCCGGCCATCGCGCACGAGCATCTGGGCAAATTGTTCGACCGCTTCTACCGCGTCGATCCGGCCCGCGCTGAACCCGGGGACTCCGGAGGCCTGGGACTGGCAATCGTGCAGTCGATCATGCACTTGCATGGCGGGCAGGTGCGGGTCAGCAGTGATGCCTCGGGCACGGTGTTTGAGCTGGGGTTTGTGGTGGACTGACTGCCAACTTCGCGGGCAAGCCCGCTCCCACAGTGGTCAAGGTGTGACACGGATTTCTGTGCACCCCAAACCCTGTGGGAGCGGGCTTGCCCGCGAAGAGGCCAGTTGAACCGGTGAAAATTCCGGATCAGTCAGCGCAACTGATCGCGAAACTGCCCCGGCGTCATCCCCGTCCAGCGCTTGAACGCGCGGCTGAAGCTGCTGGTGTCGGCAAAGCCCAGCAGATAGCTGACCTCACTCAACGAACAGTGCGGATCACGCAGATGCAGCAGCGCGAGGTTCTCACGGCTTTCGTTGAGCAGCGTGTCGAAGCGACAACCTTCATCGGCCAGATGCCGTTGCAGGCTGCGCAGGCTCAGGTGCAAGGCCTGGGCAATGCGCTCGGCGCTGGGTTCGCCTTCCGGCAGTTGTTCTTCGATGGCGTCGCGCACCTTGCGCTCCCAGGTCAACGGTTTGAGCTGGGCCATGGTGCGCTTGAGCACCGCTTCGTTGTGTTCAGCGAGCTCAGGGTTGGCGTCGTCGAGGTGGCTGTCGAAGTCGGCGAGGGCGAATTCCAGACGATCTTCAACGGCGGCGAAATGCACCGGCGCGCGGAAGACTTTATGCCATTGGTGCGCGTCGCTCGGTTCAGGGCGGCGCAGGTAAACCGCCAGTGGCGCGTAATCACGGCCGAGGCGATTGCGACAGGTACGCACGTAGATTGCAGCGAAGGCGTCGATGGCTTCGAAGGCGGGAGCGGGATTGCCTGACGGAATTTTCAGACGGAACAGATAACGGTCATCGCCACGGCTCAGGTCCAGTTCCAGCGCATCGCTGACCACCGGGTGATAGCGCACGATACGTTCGAACACTTCGCGCAGGCTGCCACTGGCTACCAGGGCATAGCCGAGCGCGTGAAACGTGGTCGGGCTGACAAACCGCGACACCCGCAGACCGATGGCCGGATCACCACTGGACTGCACCGCAAGCGCCCACAAGCGGGTGGTGCCGGACAGCGGATAGCGCGCGTTGGGATCGTCCATCAAGTCCGGGTCGAGCCCGGCCTGTTGGCACAGGGCAGTGCTGTCCAGCCCCAGCGCGTCGAGTTGCTTGCGCAAGGCACGGGTCCAGCTGGCGAGGGAGGTCGGTTCCTTCATGCTGATTGGCGCTTCCGGTCAACAGGTTGGCGTACTCGGCTACCGCGATTCGAACCCTTGCGAGGCAGGATGCGAACATCAATACCCAGAGGATGGAAGCATGGACCGTACTTCTGCAAGTCCCCAGCGACACAATGCTGCCCAGCGATCAGCGCATATTCGCGAAGTGGTGCTGGCCAAAGGCGTCGAATTGCGCGAGCGCTACCCGCTTCTCAAGCATCAGGACGCCCTCGGCGCGGGGATTCTGGCCTTTGCCCTGGCTGGCATGATCGGCTCGGCGGCGCTGTACATCAGCGGCCACATGGCCTGGTGGGTGTGCCTGCTGCTCAATGCGTTTTTCGCTTCGCTCACCCATGAGCTGGAGCACGACCTGATCCACAGCATGTATTTCCGCAAGCAGCGTGTGCCGCACAACCTGATGATGGGCCTGGTGTGGCTGGCGCGGCCGAGCACGATCAACCCGTGGATTCGCCGGCATCTGCACCTCAATCACCACAAGGTCTCCGGCACCGAGACCGACATGGAAGAACGCGCAATCACCAACGGCGAGCCGTGGGGTTTTGCGCGGCTGGTGATGGTCGGTGACAACGTGATGTCGGCGTTCATTCGCATGCTTCGGGCGAAGACCTGGGCACACAAGTTCAGCATTATCAAACGCACGCTCAAGGTTTACGCGCCGCTGGCGCTGGTGCATTGGGGGGCTTGGTATGTGTTTCTCGGTTTCCATGCGGCGAACGGCATCGCGTACTTGCTGGGGACACCGATTGAATGGTCGGCGACCACGTTGTCGGTGATGCAGGTGATCGATATCGCCGCCGTGGTGATCATCGGCCCGAACGTATTGCGCACGTTCTGCCTGCATTTCATCAGTTCGAACATGCATTACTACGGTGATGTCGAGTTGGGCAATGTGCTGCAACAGTGTCAGGTGCTGAATCCGTGGTGGTTGTGGCCGTTGCAGGCGTTCTGCTTCAACTTTGGCAGCAGCCACGGGATTCATCATTTTGTGGTCAAGGAGCCGTTTTATATTCGTCAGCTGACCGTGCCAGTGGCGCATAAGGTGATGCGCGAGATGGGCGTGCGGTTCAATGATTTCGGCACGTTTGGGCGGGCGAACCGGTTTGTTCGCAAGAATCAACTGGTGCAGGAAGAGGTGCGTACTGCCCGGGCTTGATAGGTGAGTTCAGGTCCTCATCGCTGGCAAGCCAGCTCCCACAGTTTTTTGTGTCGTCCATAATATTTATGAACGACATCGCCCCTTGTGGGAGCTGGCTTGCCAGCGATAGCGATATCTCAGGCAACCTCAATCCGGCTGAAACGGCGAAGCACTCAAAATCACCCCGGTCTCCTCGACATACTGCTGCCAGTGCCCGATCAAAGTGCTGAGCTTGTCTGGCTGACTCAACGCCAGATCATGAATCTCCCCCGGATCACTGGCCAGATCATAAAGCTGCCAGGTCGCCGGCCCCACCGGCCCGGGGATCCACACCGCCTTCCACGAACCCTGGCGAATCGCCCGGCGCCCGAACAACTCCCAACCCGTCACTGTGTGCTCGTCATGCACCTGCGCCGTCTCGCCGGACAAAAAGCCCAGCCACGATTTACCGCGCAACGGCGCCACCGGTTTGCCGTGCCACTGCTTGCCCGGATGACGCACGCCGGCCAGATCAAGAATTGTCGGGGTGATGTCCATCACCGTGCCGAAACCATGACTGATCTGCCCTTTGAGCGAGAGTTGCGGATAGTGCAGCAGCGCCGGCACGCGAATCCCGCCTTCGGTGGTGAACGCCTTGAACAACCGCGATGGCGCTGTCGCCACCTGCGCCCAGTTCGGCCCGTACCAGACGTAGGAGTTGGCCCGGCCGATGTTGTCGAGGCTGTTGTCGTAGTGCTGGCTCAGATACGCCACCAGCTCCGGACCAAATTTCGGGAACGCTTCAAGCAGCGCGCCCTCGGCGCCGTTGTCGGACATGAACAGGATGAAGGTGTTATCCAGTTGACCTTGCTGGCGCAGGTAATCGACGACCCGGCCGATGTTCCAGTCCATGCGTTCGACCATCGCCGCGTAGACCTCCATCGCCCGCGCGGAAATCTGCTGTTGCTCAGGGCTCAGTGCATCCCATTGCGCGGTCAGCTGGACCAGCGGGTGGGGTTCGACGTCCGCTTCGATCAGCCCCAGTGCCTTGAGTTTTTCCAGTCGTTCGAGGCGCAAGACTTCCGGGCCTGCATCGTAGCGGCCACGGTATTTTTCAACGATATCGGCCGGTGCCTGCAACGGCCAGTGCGGTGCGGAAAACGGCAGGTAAGCGAAGAACGGCCGGGTCTGGTCGCGCTCCTTCAGGTACTGCAGCAGCTTGTCGCCGAAGGCGTCGGACGAGTAGAAATCCTTGGGCAATTCGTCGATGAACGTGTCGTCCTCGATGTACAGCGCCGGCGTGGATTTCAGCAGGCCGGGGGTTTGCTCATCGTAAGTCGGCTCGAAACCGTAATGGTTGGCCGCGCCTGGCAGCAGCGAGAACGAGCGCTCGAAACCCCGCGCATGGGGCGCCAGTTCGGCGGTCAGGCCGAGGTGCCATTTGCCGCTCATCAACGTCTGATAACCGGCCTCGCGCAGCAGCTCGGGGAGGGCCACGACGCGGTCATTCAGATAACCCTCGTAACCCGGTTTGCCGATCAGCTCCGGCGTCAGCGTTTCGGCCATGGTGCCGATGCCGGCAATGTGATGATCGGTGCCGGTCAGCAGCATCGAGCGGGTCGGCGAGCACGTCGGCGCGGTGTGAAAGTCGGTCAGGCGCAGGCCGTTGTTGGCCAGTGCATCGAGGTGCGGCGTGGCGATTTCGCCGCCGAAGGCGCCGATGTCGGAGAAGCCGAGATCGTCGGCCAGGATCACCAGAAAATTGGGGCGTTGCGGCATCGAAAGCTCCTCTCAGCAAGCAATGAACGACAGCGGCAGATCGCGGATCTGCACCGGTACGCTCGGTTGGTAATGGTCGTCACTGGTCAGTTCGTGCAGCAGTTCTTCACGCAACTGATGGAAGTCGAAACTGCTGCGCTGACGCGGATGCGCCAGGGCAATGTCGACCACTTGCTTGATGCGCCCCGGACGCGGCTCCATCACCACCACGCGGTCGGCCAGAAAAATCGCTTCTTCGACATCGTGGGTGACAAGGATCGTGGTGATTTTCGCGCGGGCACGGATCGCCAACAGCTCGTCCTGCATCTGCTGACGGGTCAGCGCATCGAGCGCACCGAAAGGCTCGTCGAGCAGCAGAATCCGCGGGCTGGCGACCAGGCCGCGAGCGATTGCCACCCGTTGCGCCATGCCGCCGGAGAGCTGATGAGGATAGGCGCGGGTGAAATCGCGCAGGCCGACCAGATCAATGAAGTCGTTGATGCGTTGTTGCTTGTCTGCGGCGCTCAGTGGCTCGTTGACCAAGCCGAGGCCGATGTTGTCGGCCACGGTCAGCCATGGAAACAAGCGGTGTTCCTGAAAGACGATGCCGCGTTCGCCACCGATGCCGCTGACGGCTTTGCCATCCACGCGGATCTGCCCGCGAAACTGCGTATCGAGGCCTACGAGTAAGCGCAACAGCGTGGATTTGCCACAGCCGCTGGAGCCGACGATGGCGACGAATTCACCCTCGGCGATGTCCAGGTTGAATTCGCGAATCGCCTCCAGTTCGAAACCGTCGACGTCGAAGGATTTGCCTACATGGTTGAAGCTGACAATCGGTGCGTTCATGCGTGTCTCCAGCGGGTAGCGCGGATTTCCAGGCGTTGGCCAATAAGGTTGAGCAGGGCGCCGGTCAGGCCGACGAGGAGCATGCCGGCCATGATCAGGTCCATGCGCAGCAGTTGCTGGGCGCCGATCATCTGGCTGCCGATGCCGCCGTTGGACGGCATGAAATATTCGGCGCCGATGGTGCCGAGCCAGGCGTAGATCAGGCTCAATCTGAGTCCGGCAAAAATCCCGGGAGCGGCTCCAGGCAGGACCAGTCGGCGCAGACGCTGACCGAGGCTCAGGCGTAGCACTTGCGCGGCTTCGTTGAGTTGCGGCGAAAGGTTGGCGACGCTGCGTTGGGTGGCGATGAACAACGGGAAGAACGCGGCAAGAGCGACGAACACCCACTTCGACAGCTCGCCCAGACCGAACCAGGCGGTGAGCAATGGCACCCAGGCGAAAATCGCGATCTGCCGAATGGCTGCGAGTGTCGGGCCGAGCAGGCGTTCGCTGAGGTGCGACAGCCCCAACAGCAGGCCGAGGGCGAAGCCAATTCCGCCGCCCAACAGCAAACCACCAAGGGTGCGCCCAAGGCTCAGGGCCATGCCGGTGATCAGCGTTCCGTCGAGCAAGCCGTCCCACGTGGTGTTGAGCACGGCCAGCGGGCTCACCAGAATATTGGCGTCGACCCACTGCTGATCGTTTGCTACTTGCCACAGCGCCAACAAGCCCAGCGGCAGCAGCCACGGTTGCAGCCGTTGCCAGCCTTCATAGCGCGGGCCTCGGCGGATTTCCGCAGTGGCCGGGTGCGGCCAGTGCACCAGTTTTTTATCCAGCAGCCCGATGCCGCGATCCATCGTGACGCCGATCAGACCGATGACCACGATGCAGACGAAAACGATGTCGAGCATGAACAGCTGCCGTGCCCAGACCATCAGGTAACCGATGCCTTCGCTGGAGGCGAGCAGTTCGACGGCCAGCAGCGACGTCCAGCCGGCGGCCAGCGCCAGACGTACACCGGCCATGAATGCGGGGAGGGCGGCAGGCAACACCAGACGACGAATCAGCAAATGCGACGGCAGGCGCAGTACGGCGGCTGCTTCACGCAGTTTCGGTTGCGCATCGCGTACGCCAACCAGTGTGTGCAAAGTCACCGGAACCACAATGGCTTTGATCAGCACCACCAGTTTCAACACTTCGCCGATACCGAAAAACACCATGAACAGCGGAATCCACGCCAGCGTCGGTACTTGCGCGAGGCCGGCGAAGGTCGGGAAGATCAAGCGTTCGAGGCGGCGACTGAAACCCAGTGCCGCCCCCAGAATCGCCCCGGCGCTGATCCCTGCCAGTAATCCCCAGAACAACCGTTGCAGGCTGATCCACAAGTGGCTCCACAACTCGCCCTGAGACAGTTCGACTGCGCTGTTCCACACCAGTGACGGCGCCGGCAGGATCTGTTCGCTCATCCAGTGATTGCGCGCTGCCAGCCACCATAGGGTGAAGAGGCTGAGTGGCAGCAGCCAGGGCAGTACACGTTGGGTCAGGCTTGGCCATGAGCGCTGACGCTTGAGCGGTGGAGCCGCCAGCGGCAAGTTGAGCAAGGATTCACGGGCCATGGTGACCTCCGTTGTCGGATTGGATCGATCTTTAGCGGTATTAGCTTAAAACTAACGGTTATATATAATTCGTTTATTGATCTATTTGGAGATAAGCCACGCCATTTAAGGCTTCTGGCCCATACGCATCCAATGCATTCGAAGAATATTTTCGATGCTGTTAATGCATACGCCGCTGCAAGCCCTATAACTGCTTGCTTAGCTCTAAAAGATATAAAAATGTGAATTTATAGTATTTAAGCGCAGGTACTCCTTCGGCCTACTTTCGGCTCCTCAACGCCCGTCGTGATCAGGAGCTGCACCCATGAACCTTCCCTTCAAACGCGTTTTCAGTCTGTTCGCCGCCCCGGCTCTGGCGGGCCTGTTGGCCTTCACCGTCCATGCCGACGAACTCAAGGAAATCCGCATCGCCGTGCCCGACCTGAGCGCCGGCACCCAGCACAGCGGCGGTGGTGTGGTCGACGTATTGCGCGATCAGCAGATCTTCGAAAAGGCCTTCGCCGAACAGGGCATCAAGGTTCAGTGGAGTTTCTTCAAAGGGGCCGGGCCGGTGATCAACGAGGCGTTCGCCAATGGTCAGGTCGATCTGGCATATCTGGGTGATCTGGCGGCGATCATCGGCAAGTCCAACGGCCTTGATACGCGGCTGCTTAGCGCCAGTGCCCGGGGGGTGAAGCAGTACCTGGGCGTAGTGCCGGGCTCGGGGATCAAGACTTTGCAGGACCTCAAAGGCAAGCGCGTGGCGATCTTTCGCGGCACCGCAACGCAGCTGTCGTTCGATGCGGCGTTGGCTAGCCAGGGCTTGAGCGAGAAGGATCTGAAGGTGATCAACCTCGACTTCACCGGCGCGACTGCCGCACTGGCGGCCAGGCAGATCGATGCGTCGTGGGGTAGCTCCGGCCTGGCCGCGTTGCAGACCAAGGGCCTGGCCGAATTGCCGCTGAACACCAAGGATCTGGGCGGTGCTGGCAGCGTGCAGTCGGTCTTGGTGGGCAGCGGCAAGTTTGTCGATGCGCATCCGGAGGCCGTGAGCAAACTGCTCAAGGCGCAAGAGCAGGCCGTGGAATGGCTGACCCAGGACAGCAACAAGGCTGCGTACGTGCAGTTGGTCTCGGGACTGGCGAGTTATCCACCGGTGATCCTCACCGAGGATCTGAAAGATCAGAAGTTGAGCGAGATATTCCCGTCGACGCTGGATCCGGTGTTCCTTGGCAGTTTGCAGGACAAGGTGGATCTGGCGGCGCAGCAGAAGCTGATTCGCAAGCCGTTCAAGGTGAATGATTGGGTGGCGCCTGAGCTGGCGGCTGCCAAGCTCTGAATCTTTAGCGCTTGGTCCGACGCCATCGCGAGCAGGCTCACTCCTACATTTGGAATCCGTTCCCTTGTAGGAGTGAGCCTGCTCGCGATAGCGCTCTAAACGGCGACGCTGATTTCCTGCTTATCCACCGCCACCAGCGTCTCGATCATCGCTCTAGCTGCCGGCGACAAGCGAAACCCGGTGCGACTGACAATCCCGCAGCGCGCATTCATGCTCTCGAGGTTCTGCGGCAGATTGCGCCAGTGCAACAACGCCAGCGAACCCTGGGCAATGTCCTCGTAAAACGCCTCCTCCGTCCCGATGCCAATGGCATTCGATTGCAGCACTACCTTCACCAGTGCCGGAAAATGCTCGGTCTCGATAGTCGGTGAGAAATCGATCCGGCCACTGAGGTTCGCCAGCAGTTTGCGGATACCCGGCGGGATCAATGTGGTCGCCAGCGGGTAATCGAACATGTCGTTGGTCGACAGGCTTTCCTTGGCCAGCAACGGGTGCCCCGGCCGGCAGAAAAACACCCCGCGCTTGGGCGTCAGCGGTTGGGTCTGGAAGTTCGGGTCCGATTCGAAATGACGGATGTCGGCAATGAAAAATTCGATCTCTTCGCGACTCAGGGCGCGGCTGAGTTTTTCCCAGTTATCCACCTGAAAGCAGGTGCGCACTTTCGGGTGCGCATTGATGAATTGCGCCACCGCGTCGGGTACCAGTTTCACCGCCGGCGCCGGACCACAACCGAAGTGCACCTCGCCGGCATCGAGCTTGGTCATCTGTGTCACTTCCGCGCTGAGCAGCGCCGCGCCCTGCACCAGGCTGAGCGCGTGTTGCAGCACCACCTGGCCTTCGGGCGTGGGGCGCAGATCCTTGTTGCCGCGATCCACCAGCACGCAACCGAACTCTTGCTCCAGCCCTTGAATGCTGCGGCTGAACGCCGGTTGGGTGATGCCCATCGCGTCCGCCGCACGGACAAAACTGCGGTGTTCGTTGAGGGCGATGAAATAGCGCAACTGGCGAAGATCCATATGCTTTTCCGGCATCCTAAAAATAGCTCGAAGGCATTTGCGACGAGGGTTGGTAGAGGTTTTAAATGCAAGCTCTTATTCCGTCAACGAAGCATGTGAATATCTATTAGATGTAAATGGAATATAGATAGAGCGATGTTTCGCTGCCGTCCAACCGTAAGCAGTCGATGAGGGTCTACCCATGAGCAATGCCGCACTCGCTGTAAAACCCGCTGTCCACGCGCTGGAAATTCATCCGGTGGCCGGCCGAATCGGCGCCGAGATCCGTGGCGTGCACCTGTCCGGTGAGCTGGACGCCGCCACGGTCGAAGCCATTCAACAGGCACTGATTCAGTACAAAGTCGTGTTCTTCCGTGAGCAAACCCAGCTCGACGATCAGCGTCAGGAAGCCTTCGCCCATCTGCTTGGCGAGCCAGTGGCGCACCCGACCGTACCGGTGCGTGACGGCACCCGTTATCTGCTGGAACTGGACGGTGCCGAAGGCCAGCGCGCCAACTCCTGGCACACCGACGTGACCTTCGTCGACGCCTACCCGAAAGCCTCGATCCTGCGCTCGGTGGTGGCGCCGGCCTTCGGTGGCGACACCCTGTGGGCCAACACCGCGACCGCCTACAACGAACTGCCGACCGAGCTGCGTGAACTGGCAGACAAATTGGTCGCCGTGCACAGCAACGAATACGACTATGCCGGCGCCAAGCCTGACGTCTCGGCTGAGAAGCTTGAGCGCTATCGCAAGATCTTCACTTCGACCGTTTACGAAACCGAGCATCCTGTAGTGCGCGTACACCCGATCAGTGGTGAGAAGAGCTTGTTGCTGGGGCACTTCGTCAAGCGCATCAAGGGTTACTCGCAAGCGGATTCGGCGCACCTGTTCGGGTTGCTGCAGAGCCATGTGATTCGTCAGGAAAACACCGTGCGCTGGCGCTGGAAGGCCGGTGATGTGGCGATCTGGGATAACCGTTCGACGCAGCATTACGCGATCGATGACTACGGCACGCAGGATCGGATCGTGCGCCGGGTGACGTTGAAAGGTGAGGTGCCGGTGGGTGTTTCGGGGCAGCGTAGTCAGACCATCAAAGGCCCTGATATCGGCGGCGTCTGATCTGGCCCCATCGCTGGCAAGCCAGCTCCCACAGTGGAAAGTGTTGAACACAATGGATGTGTAAAACACAAATCCTGTGGGAGCTGGCTTGCCAGCGATGCTTTTAACTACCACACACCGATTTGAACGACCTTCTCGGCTTCCGGCTCTCCATAACGAAAGCGCTGCCCCCGTAAATCAATCTCCTGATGACTGATCGTGGTCCGCCGTTTCAACCCGCGCACCCACTCGAACAAATGCCCCGCATGCTCCTCGCGCACCGCCGCGTATGCCGGGTCCTCACCCAAATCGCGCAACTCCTGCGGATCATTCAACAGATCAAACAACTGCGGCCGGAATCCGTCGTACGCCAGGTATTTCCAGCGTTCGCTGCGCACCATGGTCATGCGGCAACGGTCGATCGGTTGTCCGAGTCGCTCCCGTGCCGGAGCCTGGAAGGCGTAGTCGTATTCGCTGATCGCATAGCGGCGCCAGTCTGGATTTTTACCGTGCAGAAGCGGGATCAACGAACGCCCTTCAAGCCGATGTTCTGCCCCCGGCAATCCCAGCGCCTGAAGAAACGTCGGCAGCGCATCGATGGTTTCCGCTAGCCGATCATCCACCGTTCCCCGAGTGACATCCGCCGCCGCCCGCGGGTCGCGCACGATCAGTGGCACGCCCACCGCCTGCTCCAGCAAAAACTCCTTCTCGCCCAGCCAGTGATCGCCGAGGAAGTCGCCGTGATCGCTGGTGAACACGATCAACGTGTCATCCCAGCGGCCATTGCTCTGCAGAAAATCGAAAAGTCGCCCCAACTGATCATCCACTTGCTTGATCAGGCCCATGTAGGTCGGGATTACATTCAATCGTACTGAATCGCGGGAGAAGTTGAGGCTTTCCTCATGCTGGCGAAAGGCAGTGTATACGGGGTGTTTGCTGGCTTCGGAGGGCGTCGCGCGGACCGGTTCGAGAATCGATTTCGTACTGTACAAGGCGTGGTATGGGGCTGGTACGATGTAGGGCCAGTGCGGTTTGATATACGAAAGGTGTAAACACCAGGATTTCTCACCTTGCTCGGTGATGAAGTCGATGGCTCGATTTGTAGTGTAGACAGTCTCTGAGTGTTGCTCGGGAATTCGTGCTGGCAAATGCGCATGACGCATCTGCCAGCCACTGAGGATTTCACCGTGCTCGCCTTCGGCAGCGTTGGCCCAGTCGTGCCAGGGGTTGCGGCCGTCGAAACCGTGTTCGCGCAGGTAATGGGTGTAAGGCGCTGATTCGCGTTTGTCGTCGAACAGCGGGTCCTCGGGGAAGATGCCGTCGTGACGGAAGTAGGGTTCGAAGCCGACCTCGTTGAGCACTTCGGCCTGCTCGCTGTCCGGGTTGATGGCCAGACGCTGCAAGGCATCGACATTCGCCGTGGCGTGGGTCTTGCCGACCAGCGCGGTACGAATGCCGTGAGGGCGCAGGTAATCACCGATGGTCAGTTCTTCCAGCGGCAACGGCACCGCGTTCCATGCCACTTGATGGCTGCTGACGTAGCGTCCGGTGTAGGCCGACATCCGTGACGGTCCGCAGATCGTGCCTTGGGTGTAAGCGCGGCTGAAACGCACACCGGCTGCGGCCAGGCGATCGATGTTCGGCGTGTGCAAATGGGGGTGGCCGTAGCAGGACAGGTAATCGCGGCGCAGTTGATCGCACATGATGTACAGCACGTTGCGCACGGGTTGTTCAGGATGGGACATGGGGTTCACCGGTCAGAGAGACAGGTGAGGGTTTTCGCTTTCGGTGGGGGTGTTCGGCAAGTGCATTTGGGGAATGGGTTTTATGCAGTGGATGCATCGGTGTGAGCGGCGACGCCATCGCTGGCAAGCCCCTCCCACAGGATTTGCGCCAGGCACAAATGATGTGAACACCCGGAACGTGTGGGAGCTGGCTTGCCAGCGATAGCGGTGGATCAGACAGCGAGTCGATCCAGCGAACAGACCTCCTCATCCACCGCATCAATCTCTTTGATCTGCTCAATCATCGCCTCAGCCAACGGCGACAACCGATACCCCGCGCGACTGACAATCCCGTAGCGGGTGTACAACTCCTCCAGATCGTCCGCCAACCCTTCGATCTTCAAACACAGCAGATCACCCTTGGCCTGATGCAACGCATCGGAGTACGCGCCGACAATCCCGATCGCATCCGAACGCAGTACCACACTCAACAGGCTGGAGCTGTTTTCACACTCCACATTCGGCGTGAAATCCGGGCGACCGCTGAGGTCGACGATGACTTTGCGCAGGTTCGGCGGACGAATGCTCACCGCCAGCGGATAGCTCATCAGTTGTTCGGCGGTAACCCGCTCAAAACCTGCCAGTGGATGCCCCGCACGGCAGCAGAAATGCCATTTGCGCGGGCGTAACCGGTACGTCAGGTAATCCGGATCGGCTTCAAAGTGTCGGGTGTCGGCGACAAAGAATTCGAACTCTTCGCTGAGCAGGCGCTTGCTCAGACTCTGCCAGTCATCCACCTGGAACTGCACCCGCGCTTTTGGATATCGGCCAATGAAGCTGCCGATGGCACGCGGAATCAATCCCGCTGCCGGCGCGGGGCCGCAACCGAAGCGCAATTCTCCCGCCTCCAGGCCATTGAACTGGCTGATCTCGTTGGCCATTTGCTGCGCACCGCTGACCAGCCGCCGCGCATGTTCGAGCAGCACCTGGCCTTGCTTGGTCGGCGGCAATTCCTTGCGCCCGCGATCAACCAGCTGGCAGCCAACGCTGTGTTCCAGTGCCTGAATACTGCGACTGAACGCCGACTGCGACAGGTTCACCGCCTGCGCGCCGGCGACGAAGCTGCGTTGGTCAGCCAAGGCGATGAAGTGACGAAGTTGGCGCAAGTCGATATGCATTTTTCACATAAAAAATATCCGGGAAATGCATTGGATATGCATTACGTCGACTCCTTATAAAGGCAATCTCTTATGCAGTAAATATTTGTAAATCCATAAATAAATAACTTAAAAGAATATGCAGCGCTGACGATGTCTGTGTGTTTTTTGACCAGGAGCCGCGCCATGAGTCCGTTGAACCTCGCGTCACCCTTAACCCCACGACGGCTCAAACGCCTGCCTCTGGCCCTGTTGCTGGCAGGGAGCGCCAGCTGGACTCACAGCTACGCGGTTGAATCCGAATCCCCGGCGCCGGTGTCGGCCGGCAAGCCGGCGGCCAACAGTTCGCAACTGGAAACCGTGACGGTCACCACCCGCCGCCGCGAAGAAAGTTCGCAAGATGTGCCGACGCCCATGAGTGTGGTCAGCGGCCAGAATCTGGAGACGCAACGGGTCTACCGCATTCAGGATTTGCAACAACTGGTGCCAAGCGTCAACGTCGCCTACATGCACGCCCGGCAGTCCAGCGTGTCGATTCGCGGCCTGGGCAACAACCCGGCCAGTGATGGTCTGGAAGGCAGCGTTGGCCTGTACATCGACAACGTCTACCTGGGGCGCCCGGGGATGGCGGTGTTCGATCTGATGGACATCGAACAGCTCGAAGTTTTGCGTGGCCCGCAGGGCACACTGTTCGGCAAAAACACCACCGCCGGGGTGATCAACATCAGTACCCGCGCGCCGACCTTCACCCCTGAGCGCAGCATCGAAACCTCGATCGGCGAGGACGGCTACTTCCAGACCAAGGGCACGATTTCCGGGCCGCTCAACGATCAACTCGCCGGGCGATTTTCCGCCTATCGGACCCGCAGCGATGGCGACATCAAGAATGAATACGACGGCCATGATCTGAACGGCGGCTCGCGCGACGGCTTCCGTGCACAGTTGCTGTTCAAGCCCAACGAAGATTTCAACCTGCGCTGGATCGGCGATTACAACGAAGAGGATTCCAGCGCCGGCACCCGCGTGCTGTACAGCACCGGGCCGACCATCAATGGCGTCAATCTTTACCAGTCGCGAGCCAATGCCGCCGGCGCGACGCTGGTCAACGGCTCGCACCGTAAGGTCAATCTGGATAACGATCAGCACGTCACCGTGCATCAGGGCGGCACCTCGGTCGAAGCGAACTGGACGCTGCCGAGCGACTTCACCCTGACCTCGATCAGCTCCTACCGCTTCTGGAATTTCACCCCGCGCAACGACGACGGCCTCAACGTGCCGGCGAGCTATAACGCCGGGGTGTCGGTGGAAGACAAACAGTATTCGCAGGAATTTCGCCTGGCCTCACCGAAGGGCGAGTTCTTCGATTACGTCGTAGGTGCGTACTACTTCGGCAACAATCTGGACAACAAATCCTTCGCCTATTACGGCCCGCAGGCGGATATCTGGAACGGCACGCCGGCCGGTGCGCTGGCCAACGTGACCAGCGTCGGCAACGGCCACATCAAGACCGACAGCTTTGCACTGTTCGCCCAAGGCACCTGGCACCTCACCGAGCGCCTGGACTTCACCGCCGGAGTGCGCGGCACCTATGAAGAAAAAAGCGCCTGGGTCACGCGTAATGCTCCGGTTGGCGGTGCGACTGTCGCCGGTGCTGCCGCGACGGCGCGGCGTGGTCGTGCCGGCGCTTACGATTCCGGCGACTTGAATCAATACAGCTCCAGTCCGTCCGGGCTGCTCAACCTCAGCTACCGGATCACCGACGATGTGCTCGGCTACGCAACGCTGTCCCACGGCGAGAAATCCGGCGGGGTCAACCTTGCGGTCGGCTCGGCTCCGGTGGCCGGCGCCGACTCTTTGTTGATCGGCACCGAGCGCGCCAACAACGCCGAGCTGGGTTTCAAAAGCACGCTGTGGGATCACCGCCTGCAACTTAACGCCAACGTGTTCTGGACCCAGGTCAACGCCTACCAGACCAACGCCTACGACGCCGAAAACCGCGTGCAGTACCTGACCAACGCCGGTTCCGTGCGCTCGCGCGGGGTCGAATTCGAGAGCACGGTGATCCCGCTGCGCGGCCTGACCCTGAACATCAACGGCTCCTACAACGACGTCAGCTACCTCTCCTATAAAGATGCGCCATGCCCGCCGGAAGTCAGCCAGGCGCCAGGCGCTCCGGCCTCTTGCGATCTCAGCGGCCATCAAGTGGTCGGTGCCTCGAAATGGATCGGCAACGCCAACGGCGAATACAAATGGAATCTGGATAACGGCTTCGAACCCTACGTCACCGCCAGTTATGCGTTCCGCTCGAAAGCCGTCGGCACGGTCGAGGATTCCGACTACGGCCAGATCCCGAGTTATGCGGTGGTCAACTTTTCCACCGGCCTGCGCGGCGATTTCAATCAAGGCCAGTGGGACGTCTCGCTGTGGCTGAAAAACGCCTTCGACAAAACCTACTACACGACCCTGTGGACCGGCGGCAATGGCGGCTATGAAGGCCTGCTCGGCACACCGCGAACCCTCGGCGTCACTGGCCGCTACGACTTCTGATTGACCCTTCAAGGAGCTGCATCATGTTGCCCATCAAAAGCGCTTTACCGCTGTTGTTTTCCGGCGCGGTGTTGAGTAGCGGCGCCTTCGCCGCACCCAGCGTCTACCCCACGGGCGTTACCCGCTATGACCCGGACAAGGCGTTCAATCAGTACGTGATCTTCAGCGGCGCCGACAAGCAGACGCACCTGATCGACATGAACGGCAACGAGGTGAAAACCTGGCCACAGGCGGGTTTCCCCTCGGCGATCATCGACCCGCAATTGGTTGGCGGTGAGCGTGGACACGTGTTGCTGCAACTGAGCGACAAGGATCCGGGCAAGCTCGGTTCGGCCGGCAACGGCCTGGGCAACCAGAGCGTCGGCGAACTGGACTGGAATGGCAAAGTCATCTGGCAGTGGGGCGATAAGGCACCCGGTGGTGCGGCGCAGCAGCATCATGACCAGCGCCGCTTGAGCAACGGCAACACCGTGGTGCTGGCCAACAAGGTACACAAGGTCAAAGGCTTCAAAGTGCCCGAGGTGATTGACGATGCGATCTATGAAGTCGGTGCCGATGGCGCGGTGAAATGGCAATGGCTGGCCTCCGAGCACCTCAACGAGTTTGGCTTCACGGCCGAGCAATTGAAACTGGTGCGCGCCAGTGACAATCCCGATTACCTGCACATCAACAACCTCAGTCTGGTCGGGCCGAACAAGTGGTTCGATGCCGGTGACAAACGCTTCAATCCGGACAACCTGCTGATCGATTCACGCAACGCCAATTTCATCGCGATCATCGACAAGAACAGCGGCAAAGTGGTCTGGCGTCTGGGGCCGAACCTGCCGCTGATCAACCCGAAAACCGCGCAGACTCTGCCGCGCCCGGTGGATCAGTTTGTCGGTCAGCATGACGCCCACATCATCCCGGCCGGATTGCCCGGCGCCGGCAATCTGCTGGTGTTCGACAACCAGGGCTCGGCGGGTTATCCGAACGTGACGCTCGGGCTGATCTCCGGCTCGCGGGTGCTGGAAATCGACCCGCTGAAAAATGAGATTGTCTGGCAGTACAGCGCGGCCAATTCGAAGCAGCCGGGCTGGGCGTTTTACAGCTCGTTCATCAGCAGCGCACGGCGCTTGCCCAACGGCAATACGCTGATCGACGAAGGCATGAACGGGCGGTTTTTCCAGGTCACAGCCAAGGGTGAGAACGTCTGGGAATATGTCAGTCCCTACCTCGGCAAAGCCCCGGGTAGTGACGCAATCAGCAACTGGGTCTATCGAGCGCTGCCTGTGAGTTATGACTGGGTGCCTGCCGGAACGCCGCGCTCCGAGACGGCCGTCATTGCGCCGGCCGTTGGCGTGCAGCAGACCAATGCCAGTCGTTAGTTGAAATGGAATTAATGCTCGACCGATTGGCGATAAGTTATGAGCAACTTGAACAGTACTTATTGCAATTTCGTTTGTAAGTGGCGTGGACAATATTTGAATGTCCAACCATTCTGACTGTCGTGAGTTTCCAGGAGGAAACTTGCTCTCATCGGAAGACACTTATCCCAACGATAAAGGAAGTCGAATTATGTCGAGCATTAATGGCACTTATGTAAACGCGAACGCTGGCGCCAAACTGACGATTACCGATGGCAACGATTCCAACGGCACCTTCAGCGGTACCTTCAGCCAGGGCGGCGTCAACTATGACGTCAGCTACGGGCATTACCATTTCCAGAACAGCACCGGACAACCCACCACCATTACGTTTGTCGGTCTGAATGGGAATAGCGGGTTTCAGGCGTGGTCATTGTTTTCTCCCGATCATAATTACGCGAGAGTTCGCGCAGCCGGTTCCCGTACTAACTTTGACGGTGAAGTCGTGACGCTGGCAGGGGAGTTCGTCAAGCAGTAACTCATTTGAAATATATAAAAGCCGGTGTACGAAAGTGCATCGGCTTTTTTATTGCTGACGATAAATTCGTCAACTATCGAATGTGTATTAATTGTCCTGCCAAACCCGGTCAGGCGAAATCGATGCGTTGCGTGAATACTTTCAATGCCTGAAAAGCATGCATTTTTTCACACATCGCTGCAGCCCTTGTGGCGCGTGGCTTTGCTGGAAATGATCAATTCACATATTCCATAAAAGCCTATGCATAACGTTAAAGATTACTTTCGGAGATAAGCGTCAAGCCCAATGATTCACCCAGCGATCTGCCGTGGGGGATTCAACAAACGGCAGCTCAGCCTTTTTGTAGAGAACGCAAAAAAGACCGCAGGGAGTGAATCAATGGGCAATGTCCAGACCGCCGCCAGCGCACAGGAATTGCTGTGGCGTCAGACGCCGAGTGGCGAATTGGTCGATCTCGGCCGACCGCATCGCGTGCCGTTGGGGCAGTTGCGTTTGCAGCGCGCGCCTAAAGGCATTCTGAGTCGCCGCGAGACGATTCTGCTCGGTGTGCTGGCGTTGGTGGTGCATGGCGTGGTGATCTACTGGATCAGCCAGAAGCCGACGCCGGTGTTGCCGATTGTGCCGCCGGAAATTCCACCGATGACCATCGAGTTTTCGCGCCCGGCACCACCCGCGCCACCGGTTGTCGAGCCACCACCGCCTGCGCCTGTGGTCGAGCCACCGCCGCCAGTAGAAGACGAACTGGCGGTAAAGCCTCCACCGCCCAAACCGGTTCCGAAACCCAAGCCGAAACCTGTGGCTAAACCGGTTCCGAAACCGGCGCCAAAAGCTGTTGAACAGCCACCTGCACCGCCCCAACCGGCAGCACCGGCCGCCGCGCCAGCTCCACCTGCACCACCCGCACCAGCACCGGTGACACCGGCGTCAGCCAACGCCGCCTACCTGAAAAACCCCGCGCCGGAATATCCGTCGCTGGCTCAGCGTCGCGGCTGGGAAGGCACGGTGTTGTTGCGCGTGCATGTGCTGGCCAGCGGCAAACCGGGCGAGATTCAGATTCAGAAAAGCAGTGGCCGGCAACAACTCGACGAGGCAGCGCTGAACGCCGTGAAACGTTGGAGTTTTGTCCCGGCCAAGCAGGGTGATGTCGCTCAGGACGGCTGGGTCAGCGTGCCCATCGATTTCAAGATTCATTAAACCGAAACCAAATTCGCGCTAAACGTTTACACGAGGGAACACATCATGACGTTACTGGCATCTCCACTGGAATCCATCGAAAGCGCGGTGATCTGGCTGCTGGTGGTTTTTTCCGTCGCCACCTGGGGTCTGGCACTGCTCAAGGCTGTGCAGTTCGGCCGTCTGAAAGCACAGGATCGGCGCTTTCATAAACGCTTTTGGGCGGCGTCGAGTCTGGATTCCGCCGCCGAGTTGAGCGAAACCCAACCCGGCGCAGCAGCGCGGGTGGCACAGGCCGGTTACGCGGCGATTCAGGTCGGTGAGGCGCCGCAGACGAATGATTTGAGCCAGGCGATCAACCATCAGGATCGACTGGAACGTGCCTTGCGTCAGCAGATTGTCCGCGAACGGCGTTCGCTGGAGACCGGTCTGGCGGTGGTTGCGAGTATCGGTAGTACGTCGCCGTTCATTGGTCTGTTCGGCACGGTGTGGGGAATCATGGAAGCGTTGAAAGGCATCAGCGCGGCAGGCTCGGCGAGCCTGGAAACGGTGGCGGGTCCGATCGGTGCGGCACTGGTTGCGACCGGCGTGGGTATCGCCGTCGCGGTACCGGCAGTGCTGGTTTACAACTACTTTCTGCGGCGTTTGAAACTGACCGCCGCCGATCTGGATGACTTCGCCCACGACTTCTACAGCCTGGCGCAGAAGAGTGCGTTCCGCGTGCTGATTCATCCGACGGCGCACAAGGTTGCAGCGCAAGGCAGCGCGGCAAAAGTGAAGGAGGCGTCCTGATATGGCCTTCTCCACGCAAGACAGTGATGAGGTGCTCAGCGAGATCAACGTGACGCCGCTGGTGGACGTGATGCTGGTGCTGCTGGTGGTGTTTATCGTCACCGCGCCGCTGCTGACCAACGCGATACCGATCAACCTGCCGAAGACCGAAGCGGTAGCGCCGGTCGAGCAGAAAGACCCGCTGGTGGTGAGTATCGATGGCGCCGGCAAGCTGTTTATCAACAAGGATGAGATTCAGCCGGACTTGCTCGAATTCAACCTCAAGTCGGCCAAGGCCAAGGACCCGGAAGTGCGCGTGCAGTTGCAGGCGGATGACGGGGTGAACTACGGGGAAGTGGCGCGGGCCATGGCCTCGATCGAGCGGGCGGGGATTACCAAGTTGTCGGTGATCACTGCGCGTTAACAGAATTTACGTTTTTCCGGGGCCGTCTCCTTGGCAGGGTGCGGCCCTTTTTTTATCCGTTTTATTGCCCATACCACCCACCCATGTGGGAGCGAGCCTGCTCGCGAAGGCGTCATTCGCCACAACATCAACGCCGATGGGTACATCGTATTCGCGAGCAGGCTCGCTCCCACAGGTTTTGCATTTCATATTCTTTTAAGGTCTTAATAAATAGCTTCTTATTCCTTAACGAATATAAATCCCGTCCCTATACTCGCTCAGGAACAGACACGCAGGAGAGCTCCCCCATGCGCAACGAATCAATTCGCTACCTGATTGTGCCGGGCTGGCAAGGATCGCCAGAAGATCATTGGCAAAGCCACTGGCAGAACAGCCTGCCGAACAGCGCGCGGGTGGAACAGGCCGACTGGCTGACGCCTCGCCGTGAAGACTGGGTCGCCGCGCTGGCCGAGGCGATTGCCGCCGACAGCACGCCGGTCATCCTCATCGCACACAGCCTTGGCTGCGTCACCGTTGCCCATTGGGCGGCGACTGCGCCGCTGCAATACCTGCGTCAGGTACGCGGTGCCTTACTGGTCGCGCCGGCAGATGTCGAGCGCCCGACCTGCGCGCCGGCACTGCGCAATTTCGCACCGATTCCGACCGATCTGCTGCCATTCCCGAGCCAGGTGGTCAGCTCCGACAACGACGCCGCCGTCAGTGCCCCGCGTGCTTTGGAACTGGCGCGCAACTGGGGCGCAGAGGCCGGAATTCTGGCCGGCGCCGGACACATCAATGTGAAGTCCGGGCATCAGCGCTGGGAGCAGGGTTTTGCTTATCTCTATCGCCTGCAAAACCGTATGGAAGACCACGCACGCCGTCGCGCCTGATTTTTTATTTCTTTAAACGCCCCCGTCTGCCGGCGGTTCTGGGCGGGAGTCTGCCATGAGTTTCGATACTTTCGGTCAGCCGTTGCTGACCTTTCCCGATGCCGAAAAAAGCCCCCTGAGCATTCGCGCCAAAGCGCTGGTGTTCGTTGATCCGCGCTCGCGTCAGTTGCGTGAAGAGCTTGAGCAATTGGCGCCGCGCTCGGTCTCGGTACTGATCCGTGGCGAGACGGGGACCGGTAAAGAACTGCTCGCCCGCCACATCCATCGCGCCAGTGATCGCAGTGGCCTGTTCGTTTCAGTCAATTGCGGTGCGATCAGCCCGACTTACGCCGACGCCGAACTGTTTGGCTACGCCGCCGGCAGCTACACCGGCTCGGCCAGCAGCCGCGCGGGCTGGTTCGGCTCGGCCAATGGCGGGACGTTATACCTTGATGAAATCGGCGACCTGCCGCTGCCGATCCAGATCAAATTGCTCGCCGCCCTGGAAAACCACGAAGTCACCCGCGTTGGTGCGCATCAGCCGAGCCCGGTGGATGTACGGCTCGTCGCGGCGACCAGCATCGATCTGGCGCAAGCGGTGGACGCCGGGAAATTCCACGAGCGGCTCTATCACTACCTCAGCGAAGGCCAATTGGAACTGCCGGCCCTGCGTGCGCGAATCGGTGACATTCTTTCGCTGGCCGAATATTTCCTCGGCATTTACAGCCAGCGCCTGGATCTGCCGGTGCCGCTCATCAGCGAAGCGGCGCAACACGCGCTGGAGCGACACAGTTGGCCGGGCAACACCCGCGAGCTGGAAAACGTCGTTCACTTTGCTTTGCTGGTGAGTTCCGGTGACGAGATTCTGCCGGAACATCTGAACCTTCCCGATGCGTCTGGGCCGCAGGTTCAGATCGAAAGACTGGTCAGGCAAACCAACATCGGCGGTAGCGTCGATGAGCGTAAGGCGTTGAAAGAACTGCTGATTAACCTGAGCCAGACGCTTTGAGCCATTTTGTTATGTATGAACAAAATGGAATATCAAAGTGAATAAACGTTATTGTCCGGGAATAAAAAATCCGGGTATTGTCCGCTTCACGCCAGAGATAGCACTTCACTGGCACTCGTATTAATAGCCGTCGCCATCAGCGATCGTGATTCTCGATAAGGACACTGCATGAAAAAGGTTCTGTTGTTTACTGCACTGGCGGCTGCTCTGACGGCTTCCCTGGCTCAGGCCGGTGAGAAACTGGTCGTTGCGGCGACCCCGGTCCCGCACGCTGAAATTCTAGAGTTGATCAAACCGACCCTGGCCAAAGAAGGCGTGGATCTGGAAATCAAAGTCTTCACCGACTACGTTCAGCCAAACGTACAGGTTGGCGAGAAGCGTCTGGATGCCAACTACTTCCAGACCAAGCCTTACCTGGACAGCTTCAACGCCGGTAAGTACAAGGACGACAAGTCCAAGTACCTGGTAACTGTTCAAGGCGTACACGTTGAACCGTTCGGCGGCTACTCGAGCAAGTACAAAAAACTGGCTGATCTGCCGGACGGCGCAACCATCGCCATCCCGAACGAAGGCAGCAACAGCGGCCGCGCTCTGATCCTGCTGCAGAAGGCTGGCCTGATCGAACTGAAAGATCCGAAAAACGCTCTGGCAACGCCGAAAGACATCGCCAAGAACCCGCACAACTTCAAGTTCAAGGAACTGGAATCGGCCCTGCTGCCACGCGTTCTGAAGGAAGTTGATCTGGACATGATCAACACCAACTACGCGCTGGAAGCCAAGTTGAATCCGACCAAGGATGCGCTGGTGATCGAAGGTGCAGATTCGCCTTACGTGAACTTCCTGGTGGCCCGTGAAGACAACAAGAACAGCGACGCGATCAAGAAACTCGCCGCTGCCCTGACCAGCCCTGAAGTCAAAGCGTTCATCGAGAAGAAGTACAACGGCGCGGTACTGCCGGCGTTCTGATCTGACGCTTGAACCACCCCCTTCAAGGTGTGAAAACGCCGATGGCCAGCGATGGTCATCGGCGTTTTTGTGTGCACGACTTTTAGCTTGCGAATGATCCTGTGGCGAGGGGATTTATCCCCGATCGGCTGCATAGCAGTCGTGAAATCAGTCAACACGGTGCATCTATAGCCCGATATCTGGGGCCGCTTCGCAGCCCATCGGGGATAAATCCCCTCGCCACAAAGTCAGCAGCCAGAAGCAAAGATCGCAGCCTTCAGCAGGTCCATGTAGGAGCCGCCGAAGGCTGCGATCTTTTGATCTTGATTGTGTCAGGCCGCTTGGGTTTTCAAAGCCCGGCGCAACGCCACCAACAATTTCACAATGTCCTGCGGATCCAGTCGCTGCGGCACTTTTACGTCCATGTTGTCTTCCTTGTAATGGTTTGGCCGAGGGAGTCTGGCCAAAAGCTGTTCGTCCTTGGAGGGCTTTCGTGAAAAAGAGACCCTTCCTACAGCGCAAAGGAAAATAGCCTTCTTATTCCTTCCCGGCAAACCCACAAGATAGTTTTTTGGGTGATATCAATATGCTTTAACGGTATTTAAATTCTTGTTTTTATACCTATAAAGTCACTGCCTGCCGGACAGTTACCCGCTGCCCATGGACTGCACCACCGTCGCTTACCGAGCGGCGTACAGGACGTTTCATGACTTTCGATTACGCTTTTATCCTCAGCACCCTGCCGGCGTTTCTAAAAGCCGTGGGCGTGACGTTGCAGGTTGGTTTTATCGCCATCGGCACGTCGTTGCTGGTGGCGCTGCTCAACGCGACGATTCTGGTGTTTCGCACGCCTTACTTGCAGCGCGCTGTCGGCCTGTATGTGGAGCTGGCGCGCAACACACCGCTGCTGATCCAATTGTTCTTCGTCTACTTCGCCTTGCCGGCAGTGGGGATTCAGGTCTCTGGCTTCACCGCCGCGATCATCACCATGACTTTCCTCGGCGGCGCTTACCTCACTGAAGTGCTGCGTGCGGGCGTCGATGCGGTGCCGCAGGCACAGTTGGAATCAGGTCGTTCCATCGGCCTGTCGCACGGTCAGTTGCTGCGCTACGTGATCCTGCCGCAAGCGGGGATTCTCAGCCTGCCGTCACTGTTCGCCAATTTCATTTTCCTGCTCAAGGAAACCACCGTGGTCTCGGCGGTGGCGGTGCCGGAAATCCTCTACACCACCAAAAGCTACATCGCGCTCTATTACAAAACCTACGAAATGCTCGCCGTGCTGACGCTGATCTGCGTGTTGCTGTTCTTGCCGCTGTCACTGTTGCTCAGCCGTCTGGAAAGGAGGCTCCAGCATGGCCAGTTCGGGTCTTGAATTGCTTTGGGTGTCGTTGCCGCAACTGGCAAAAGGCGCCGGGCAAACCCTTTCGATTTCGTTTCTGAGCATCGCCATCAGCACTGTCGGCGGTGTTCTCTACGGTGTGCTGCGCACGCTCAACGTGACGTGGCTGAATGCGATCCTGCGGGTCTATCTGGAGCTGTTCCGGGCGATCCCGGTGCTGGTCTGGTTGTATCTGCTGTTCTTCGGCCTGCCGATTTTCTTTGGTCTGAGCCTGCCGAGTTTCTGGTGCGCGGTGCTGGTGCTGTCGTTGTGGGGCGCCAGCGAGGTCGGTGAAGTGGCGCGTGGTGCGTTGCATTCGTTGCCACGCGGGCAGCGTGAAGCGGGACTGTCGATTGGTCTGAACGCACCGCAACTGTTCGGCTACGTGCTGCTGCCGCAAGCGCTGAAGCGCATGACGCCACCGACCATCAACGTCTACACGCGCATCATCAAGACCAGTTCACTGGCGGTGCTGATCGGCGTGGTCGATGTGATCAAGGTCGGTCAGCAGATCATTGAGCGCACCTACGAATCAGTGCTGATTTACGGCGCGCTGTTCCTGTTTTTCTTTTTTATCTGCTACCCGCTCTCGGCCGCCTCGCGCGTGCTGGAACGGCGCTGGACGCAAGCATGAGCGCATTGATCGAGTTTCACGGTTTCAACAAATTCTACGGCGAGCAGCAAGTGCTCAACGGCATCGACCTGCAGGTGAAGTCGGGCGAAGTGATCGTCATCCTCGGCCCCAGCGGCTGCGGTAAAAGCACACTGCTGCGCTGCCTTAATGGTCTAGAGGTTGCTCACAGCGGCAGCCTGAAGTTTGCCGGTCGCGAGTTGCTCGACACGGCCACCGACTGGCGCGAAGTGCGTCAGCAGATCGGCATGGTGTTCCAGAGTTATCACCTGTTCCCGCACATGAGCGTGCTCGACAATTTGTTGCTCGGCCCGCTGAAAGTACAGAAGCGCCAACGCCGCGAAGCGCAGCAGCAAGCCGAAGCCCTGCTCGAACGCGTGGGCCTGGCGGACAAGCGCGATGCGTATCCAAGGCAGCTCTCCGGTGGCCAGCAGCAACGCATCGCCATCGTCCGTTCGTTGTGCATGAACCCACGGGTCATGCTTTTCGACGAAGTCACGGCGGCCCTCGACCCGGAGATGGTCAAGGAAGTATTGCAAGTGATTCAGGGCCTGGCCCGCGAAGGCATGACCCTGCTGATCGTCACCCACGAAATGGCCTTCGCCCGCGCGGTGGCCGACCGCATCGTGTTCATGGATGCCGGACGCATCCTTGAACAGACCCCGCCCGAGATTTTCTTTACGAACCCGCAAACCGCACGCGCGCAGCAGTTTCTGGAGAAGTTCTCCTTCGTTGCAACACTGCCAAAAACGAATCCGACAAAGGAACTGGAACCGCTATGAAAACTGCCAAGTCATCCCTGTTTGTACTGCCGCTGCTCGGCCTCGCCCTGCTGGCTGGCTGCAACAAGACCGAAGAGCCGGCCAAGCCGAAAGTCGCCAGCGAAAGCACCGCGCCGGCCGGTTATCTGGACAAGATCAAGGCCCGCGACAAACTCATCGTCGGCGTCTTCACCGACAAGCCGCCATTCGGTTTCGTCGATGAAGCGGGGCGCTACGTCGGTTTCGATACCGACATTGGCCGCCAATTCGCCAAGGATCTGTTGGGCGACGAGAACAAGGTCGAATTCGTCGCGGTGGAACCTGCCAGCCGCATTCCGTTCCTGCAAAGCGACAAGGTCGATCTGATCCTCGCCAACATGACCGTGACCCCGGAGCGCAAGGAGGCGGTGGAGTTCACCAATCCGAACCTCAAGGTCGCCGTGCAGGCACTGGTGCCGCAGAACAGCTCGGTGAAAAGCCTCGATGACCTGGCGACCCGCACGACCATCGTCACCACCGGCACCACGGCCGACATCTGGCTGACCAAGAATCACCCGGACTGGAAACTGCTGAAATTCGAGAAAAACTCGGAGTCGCTGCAAGCCCTGGCCAATGGTCGCGGCGATGCCTACGCGCAGGACAATCTGGTGCTGTTCAGCTGGGCCAAACAGAACCCGGGTTACCGCGTGCTGGATGAAAAGCTCGGGGCCGAAGCGCCGATTGCGCCGGCAGTGAAGAAGGGCAACGTCGAACTGCGTGACTGGGTGAATACCGAGTTGGCCAAGCTCGGTGAGGAGAAGTATCTACTCAAGCTGTACGACCAATATGTACGTAAAGAGCTGAGCGATGACACCAAGCCTGAGAGCGTGATTGTTGAGGGTGGCAAGTGGCAGGGGTGATTTCCTGTTGATGATCGTTCCCACGCTCCGCGAGGGAATGCCTCCTGGGACGCTCTGCGTCCAGTGGCGCAGAGCGTCACGGGCTGTATTCCCACGCAGAGCGTGGGAACGATCAGTGGTGATTAGTCAGGCCAATGCCACGCCGGCTCATCCAGCACCCGCTGCCCGACAATCCCGGTCTGCCCCAGCGTTTTCTCCAGCACGATGCAATTGCACTCGGGGTCTTCCTGCAACGCCGAAATCAATCGCCGCGCGTGGGACACCACCCACACCTGACATTCCTCCGAGGCGCGAATGATCAACCGCGCCAGCGCCGGCAACAGGTCTGGATGCAGACTGGTTTCCGGCTCGTTCAGCACCATCAGTGACGGCGGCCGTGGCGTCAGCAACGCAGCAATCAGCAGCAGATAACGCAAGGTCCCGTCCGACAACTCGGCGGCGGACAATGGCCGCAACAGCCCTTCCTGATAAAACTCGATGGCAAAGCGTCCACCGGCCAGCGGCGCGATGTTCAGTCGTGCGCCGGGAAACGCGTCGCTGATCGCCGCCTGCAAAGCATCCGGGTCGCCGATTTCGCGGATCGTCTGCAACGCCGCCGCCAGGTCCCGCCCATCGTGATGCAAAACCGGCGTGCGCGTGCCCAGTTGTGGCTGACGCACCGGGGCATCGGCGTCGCTGCGAAAGTGATCGTAGAAGCGCCAGCGGCGGATGAACTCGCGCATCTGGAACACTTCCGGCGAGCTGCGCAGGCTGCCGACCTGATCGAACAGGCTGTCGAAATTCGGCGTGTGTTGCGCAAGCACATCCCAGCTGCGGCCTTCGCGAGCGCGGATCATCGGCCCGTCGCGATCCACCAACAGGCTGGCCGGGCGATAGAACGGCCCGGCCCAGATGCATTCCTTTTTGATTTCCGGGTCGAGGGAAAAAAACGAGTGGCTGGGCTCGGGCAAGCCCAGGGCGATTGAATAACTGAAATCCTCCCCGGCAAACCCCAGACGCAGACGCTTCACGCCTTGACGCACGGTTGGCTCGATCGCCACTTCGCCGTTGCGCATGCGTCGGCTGATGGTTTCCGGACCGGCCCAGAACGTCGAGTCCAGCCCGCCCTCACGGGCCAGCGCATTGACCACGCCGCCCTGCGCGGTCTCGGCCAACAGACGCAAGGCGCGGTAGAGGTTGGATTTGCCACTGCCGTTGGGGCCGGTGATCAGATTCAGCCGACCCAGCGGGATTACCAATTTATTGATCGAGCGGTAATTGGCCACCGCGAGGGTCTTGAGCATGGGCGTTTCCTTATGCCTGAGCCGCTAGTTTGCCGCGCTGGTACCTATGTGGCGAGCGAGCTTGCTCGCGCCCGGTTGCGCAGCAGTCGTAAAGCGGCCGCCACGTTTTAACAGAAAGAGCGTGACGGTGGGCTGTCGGGGGCGCTTCGCACCCCAGCGGGAGCAAGTTCTCTCGCCACAGGAATCATGGCGAAAATTGCGTTATTCCCGTGAGCGAACGTTGAACCCTGTTCTAAGCTCACAGTCGTATCGTCACTTGCACGTTCGTACACAGGAAGGAGTCTGCATGGCGAGTCCCGGTTTGAAAACAGCGGTCATGCTGAGTCTGTTCACATTGCTGACCGCGTGCGGGGAGAAAAAAGCGCCGCAGGAATACCTGCCACGCGTCTTCGTGCAAGAGGTCAAACCCGCGGACTACGCGGCTGCCGTGACCCTCACCGGCGATGTGCAGGCGCGTGTGCAGACCGAGTTGTCGTTCCGCGTCGGCGGCAAGATCATCCAGCGCATGGTCGATGTCGGTGACCGGGTGACGGCCAGACAAGTGCTGGCCAAACTCGATCCCAAGGACTTGCAGACCAACGTCGACTCGGCGCAGGCCCAAGTGGTCGCCGAACAGGCGCGGGTCAAGCAGACCGCTGCGGCATTCGTGCGTCAGCAAAAACTGTTGCCCAAGGGTTACACCAGCCAAAGCGAATACGATTCCGCGCAGGCGGCGTTGCGCAGCAGCCAGAGCGCGTTGAGCGCGGCGCAGGCGCAACTGGCCAATGCCAAGGATCAACTGAGTTACACCTCGTTGATTGCCGACGCCCCCGGGATCATCACCGAGCGCCAGGCCGAGGTCGGCCAAGTGGTGCAGGCCACGGCGCCGATGTTCAAACTGGCCCGTGACGGTGACCGCGACGCGGTCTTCAATGTGTATGAATCGCTGTTGGCCGAGCGGCCGTCGGATCGCTCGATTGTGGTCAGCCTGCTCGACAATCCCAATATCAAAACCACCGGCACCGTGCGAGAAGTCACCCCGGCGGTGTCGGCGCAGTCCGGCACCGTGCAAGTCAAAGTCACCCTCGACAAACTGCCGCCGGGCATGCAGCTCGGCTCGGTGGTCAGCGCCACCGCCAAAGGCTCCGGCAAATCGGCGGTCGAGTTGCCTTGGTCGGCGCTGACCAAAAACATCAGCGACCCCGCCGTGTGGATGGTCGACGAGCAAGGGCTGGCGCAATTGCACACGGTCACGGTCGGCCGTTACCTGACCGGCAAAGTGATCATCAGCGAAGGCCTCAAGGGCGGCGAGAAAGTCATCGTTGCCGGCGGACAGTTGTTGCACCCCGGCATGAAAGTCGAGATTGCCGAAAACACCTATAAGGATCTGCAACCGGGAGCACAGCCATGAAGTCTCTATGGCTGTTATCCGTAGCAGTGTTGTTGGCCGGGTGCTCGAAGAAAGAACCGCCGCCCGAGCCTGTGCGCCCGGTGCTGTCGATCAAGGTTCAGGCGTTGAACGAGGAAACCCTCGGACGTTTTGCCGGCAGTATTCAGGCGCGCTACGAGAGCAACACCGGTTTCCGTGTCGGCGGGCGTATTGCCAGCCGTAACGTCGATGTCGGCGCCGAAGTGGAGAAGGGCACGCTGCTCGCCACCCTCGATCCTTCCGACCAGCAGAACCAGTTGCGCTCGGCCCAAGGTGATCTGGCCAAGGTGCAGGCGCAACTGATCAATGCGCAGGCCAACGCCCGGCGTCAGCAAGCCCTGTTTGATCGCGGGGTCGGCGCGCAGGCGCAACTGGACATCGCCACCACGGATCTGAAAACCACCCAGGCCTCGCTTGAGCAGGCGCGGGCGGCGGTCAACCAGAGCAAGGATCAACTCGACTACACCCAGTTGCGCTCTGATCACAAAGCCGTGGTCACCGCGTGGAATGCCGAGGCCGGGCAAGTGGTCACCGCTGGTCAACAAGTGGTGACGCTGGCGCAACCGGACATCAAGGAAGCGGTGATCGACCTGCCGGACACGCTGGTCGATCAGATCCCCAGTGACGTGGTGTTTCTTGTCGCCGCGCAACTCGATCCGAGCATCAACACCACAGCGGTCATCCGCGAAATCGAACCGCAGGCACAAAGCGCTACACGCACCCGTCGTGCGCGGCTGACCCTGGCGGATACACCGCCCGGGTTTCGCCTCGGCACCGCGATCAGCGTGACCCTCAGTTCAGCGATCAAGCCACGCATCGAATTGCCAGCGACAGCGCTGCAAGAGGTCGACGGCAAAACGCGGATCTGGGTGATCGACACCCAAAGCAAAACCGTCAGCCCCCGCGACGTCAGTCTCGTCAGCCGCACCGACAGCACGGTGGTGCTGGCCGGCGGCGTGAAAAATGGCGAACGCGTGGTCAGCGCCGGCGTCAACAGCCTCAAACCCGGACAACCCGTGAAACTTGACGAGGACAGTCAATGAAAGGCTCTTTCAACCTCTCCGAATGGGCCCTCAAGCATCAGTCGTTCGTCTGGTATCTGATGTTCGTGGCATTGCTGATGGGGGTGTTTTCGTACTTCAATCTGGGTCGTGAGGAAGACCCGTCGTTCACCATCAAGACCATGGTGATCCAGAGCAAATGGCCGGGTGCGACCCAGGAAGAAACCCTCAAGCAGATCACCGACCGCATCGAGAAAAAACTCGAAGAGCTCGACTCGCTCGACTACGTGAAAAGCTACACGCGCCCCGGTGAGTCGACGGTGTACGTGTACCTGCGCGACACCACCAGCGCCAAGGACATCCCGCAAATCTGGTACCAGGTGCGCAAGAAGATCGATGACATTCGCGGTCAATTTCCCAAGGGTATTCAGGGGCCGGGATTCAACGATGAGTTCGGCGACGTCTATGGCTCGGTCTACGCGTTTACCGCCGACGGCCTGACCATGCGCCAGTTGCGCGACTACGTGGAACAGGCGCGGGCCGAGATCCGCAATGTACCCGGGCTGGGTAAGATCGAGATGGTCGGCCAGCAGGACGAAGTGATTTACCTGAACTTCTCCACACGCAAACTGGCGGCGCTGGGCATCGATCAGCGCCAGGTGGTGCAGAGCCTGCAATCGCAGAACGCGGTGACGCCGGCCGGGGTGATCGAGGCCGGTCCGGAGCGCATTTCCGTGCGCACTTCGGGGCAGTTTGCTTCGGAAAAGGATCTGGCCGAGGTCAATCTCAAACTCAATGACCGCTTCTATCGTCTGGCCGACATCGCTGACATCAGCCGTGGTTACGTCGACCCGGCCACCCCGGAGTTTCGTTTCGACGGCAAACCGGCGATCGGTCTGGCGATTGCCATGCAGAAGGGCGGCAACGTTCAGGAGTTCGGCAAAGCCCTGCACGCGCGTATCGATCAACTCACCGCTGATCTGCCGGTAGGCGTCGGCGTGCACACGGTTTCCGATCAGGCCGTGGTGGTGGAAGAGGCTGTTGGCGGTTTCACCAGCGCCTTGTTCGAAGCGGTAATCATCGTTCTGGTGGTGAGCTTCATCAGCCTCGGTGTACGCGCCGGTCTGGTGGTGGCGTGCTCGATTCCGCTGGTGCTGGCGATGGTGTTTGTGTTCATGGAATACAGTGGCATCACCATGCAGCGGATTTCCCTTGGCGCACTGATCATCGCCCTCGGCCTGTTGGTCGACGACGCGATGATCACCGTGGAGATGATGGTCACGCGCCTGGAAATGGGCGAGACCCGGGAGCAGGCGGCCACGTTCGCCTACACCTCGACGGCATTCCCGATGCTCACCGGCACGCTGGTGACCGTGGCCGGTTTCGTGCCCATCGGCCTCAACGCCAGCTCTGCCGGTGAATACACCTTCACCCTGTTCGCGGTAATCGCCGTGGCGATGTTGGTGTCGTGGGTGGTAGCGGTGTTCTTTGCGCCGGTGATCGGCGTGCACATTCTCAGCGCCAACGTCAAACCCCATGCGGCCGAGCCCGGTCGCATCGGTCGTGCGTTCAACCATGGCTTGTTGTGGTCGATGCGCAACCGCTGGTGGGCGATCGGCATCACGGTGGTGTGCTTTGTGCTGGCGGTGTTTTGCATGCGCTTTGTGCAGAACCAGTTCTTCCCGTCCTCTGATCGCCCGGAGATTCTGGTCGATCTGAACCTGCCGCAAAACGCCTCTATCGATGAAACCCGCAAGGCTGTCGACAAGCTTGAGGAAAGCCTCAAGGGCGATCCGGATATCGTGCGCTGGAGCACTTACATCGGCCAGGGCGCGATCCGTTTCTACCTGCCGCTCGATCAGCAACTGCAAAACCCGTACTACGCGCAACTGGTCATCGTCAGCAAAGACTTCGAGGCCCGCGAAGCGTTGAGCCAGCGCTTGCGTGAGCGTTTGCACAAGGACTTCGTTGGCATCGGCAGCTACGTGCAGGCGCTGGAAATGGGCCCGCCGGTGGGGCGCCCGATCCAGTACCGGGTCAGCGGCAAGGACATCGATCAGGTGCGCAAACACGCCATCGACCTCGCCACCGAGCTGGACAAGAACCCGCACATCGGCGAGATCATTTACGACTGGAACGAGCCGGGCAAAGTCCTGCGCATCGACATCGCCCAAGACAAGGCCCGCCAGCTCGGGCTGTCGTCCGAAGACGTGGCGAACCTGATGAACAGCATTGTCAGTGGCTCGCCGTTGACCCAGGTCGATGACGATATCTACCTGATCAACGTGGTCGGGCGCGCCGTGGATTCCGAACGCGGTACCCCGGAAACCCTGCAAAACCTGCAAATCGTCACGCCCGGCGGCACGTCGATTCCGCTGCTGGCGTTCGCCACTGTGCGTTATGAACTGGAACAGCCGCTGGTGTGGCGTCGCGACCGTTTGCCGACCATCACCATTAAGGCGTCGGTGCGCGACGAGATCCAGCCAACCGATCTGGTGAAACTGCTCAAGCCGTCCATCGATGCCTTCGCCGAAAAACTCCCGGTCGGCTACAAAGTCGCCACCGGCGGTACGGTGGAGGAGAGCGGCAAGGCGCAAGGGCCGATCGCCAAGGTGTTGCCGCTGATGCTGTTCCTGATGGCGACGTTCCTGATGATCCAGTTGCACAGCGTGCAGAAGATGTTCCTGGTGGCGAGTGTCGCGCCGCTGGGGCTGATTGGTGTGGTGCTGGCGCTGGTGCCGACCGGTACGCCGATGGGCTTCGTGGCGATTCTGGGGATTCTGGCGCTGATCGGCATCATCATCCGCAACTCGGTGATTCTGGTGACGCAGATCGATGAGTTCGAGCAGAAAGGCTACGCGCCGTGGGACGCGGTGGTGGAAGCCACCGAACACCGGCGCCGCCCGATCCTGCTGACCGCAGCGGCGGCGAGCATGGGCATGATCCCGATTGCCCGGGAAGTGTTCTGGGGGCCGATGGCCTACGCGATGATTGGCGGCATCGTGATTGCGACGCTGCTGACGCTGCTGTTTCTGCCGGCGCTGTATGTGGCCTGGTACAAGATTCGTGAGCCGAAGAAGGACTCATCGTCATCGAGCCATTGATTGCGCCCGTTACATCTTTGGGAACGGTCTGACTTCCAACCACGGTCGATTGCTTTATCGTCCTTCCTCCGTTTGGGGGAGGGACGCCTGATGTCGACTGTTGCTTGCTGGTTGCGCCAACTGCTGCTGATGGTCGGCCTGTGCCTGCCACCCTCGTTGCACGCCGAGACGTTTCTGCAAAATTCGCTGTGGCGGGTGCAGATCGACCCAGCGACCCTCGCTGTGCAAGTCACTCCGACCAACAGTGCAGCTGTGCAGACCTCGTCTGGTGTTGAAGCACACAAAGTCAGCAACCTGGTACAGCGTGGTAATCACCTCGACTGGCACTGGGACGACGGCGCTTGGTCCCTCAGCGTCGATCTTGATGAGCGTGACCTGTCCTTTTCTATCAGCGCTCGTGATCCCGCCGAACTCGATTTTTTGCGCCAACCCGGCACTGCCATGGGCAAAGGCTTGATCTGGCCCTTGGCCGAAGGGCATTACGTACCGCGTGGCGATCCGGTCTGGCAGGCGTTTCTGTTGAATCAGGGGCCGCTCAACAGCACCCAGGATCTGAGCCTGCCGCTGTGGGGTGTCGAACACGAGGGTTTCAGCCTCAACTGGTTGCTGGGCAATCCCTACAACAATCAACTGCTGTTCAGTGCCGACGGCGACACGCTGGCGTTGGCGGTGCGGCATCAATTCACGCCACTCGCTCCTTCGACGCCGCTGACGTTCAGTCTGTATCTGGGCGAAAGCGACCCGTTGGCGGGAGCCAGACGTTACCGGCAATGGCTGATTGATAACGGTCGTTATGAAACCCTTGCCGGCAAACTTGAGAAAACTCCGCAGGCCGCCAAGCTGCTGGGAGCCAGTCATATCTACCTGTGGGGCAATGATCTACTGGGGCAAAAAGATGTGCAAAACTGGCCGGCACTGCTCGGCAAGTTACGTGGCCAGACGCCTTTGGCCAGTGCGCTGCGCGCCGGCATGGACCGTGAATCCTTGCAGCTGCTTGCCAGCGAAACGGTGCTCAATCGCTACCAGCAAACTGTCGTGTTGCGTGGCCTCAACCGTGCGCTGAACACCCAGGCGCGTAAAACCTGGCAAGCCCGCGCCGAGCCGGACGTACGGGCATTGGTCAAAGGTTACGCAGTGCTGCGCGGGGAACTGGCTGACCAGTTCGCCGAAGCCTTGACTGTCGATCCCAAGCGTTGGGGCAACAGCCTGTCGCTCGATACGGTCGAGCGCTTGCAAAGCGCCGGGCTGTCGCGCTTGTGGCTGGGACTTGGCGAGGGCTGGGAGGGCGGACTCTGGCACCCGGAGGCGGTTAGCGCAGGCGTCAAGGCGGGGTATCTGATCGCGCCGTATGATTCTTACGAAACTGCGCTGAGCCGGGACGAGAACCCCGACTGGACCACGGCGCATCTGGGCGACAGGGCGAACATCGAGTGCGCCATCGTGCTGGAAAGCGGTGTGATGAAGAGCGGCTTTCAGCAGTCGGGACATTACACCGACCCCCGTTGCGTGCGTCCTTTGCTGGAACAGCGGGTCAAAGCCATCAGCACTGCCGCCGGTTTCAACAGCTGGTTCCTCGACGCCTATGCCACAGGCATGGTGTTCGACAGCTACCGTCCCGGCGCCACCATGACTCAGGCACAAAACGCCGAAGGTAACGTCGAAGCTTCGCGCTGGATCAACCAGGCATTGCAACTACCCAGCGGCTCCGAAGACGGCAACGCAACGACGGCTCAAGGCGTGCTGTTCGCCCATGGCATGCAGACGCCGGTGATCGGTTGGGGCGACGCCGACATGAGCAAGAACCCTGATTCCGAGTACTTCGTTGGCAAATGGTATCCGCCTGAGCAACCGGCCGTGTTCTTCAAGTCTGTACCGATCAAAGAGCCGTATCGGCGTCTTCATTTTGATCCGGCCAGCCGTTTACCGTTGTACCAGGCGGTGTTCCACGGGTCGCTCATCACCACGCATCACTGGCTTTATGACAGTCTCAAGCTGAGCAATGTACGGGTGGAGAATGAACTGACTCAGTTGCTTTACAACGTACCGCCGCTCTATCACCTGAGTGCGGCAACGCTGGCGCAACGCTTACCGTTGATTGCGCGTCAGGATGCGTTCTTCCGCCCGCTGCACGAGCGCCTGGCGATGCAGAGCCTGATCGGTTTCAAATGGCTGAGCGAGGATCGACGGGTGCAGCAGACTTCCTTTGAAGACGGCACTCGGCTGTTGGCCAATTTCGATCAGGCTTCGCGTGAAGTGCTCGGCCAGACTTTGCCCGGTGAAAGCATTACGGTATTGACGCCCGACGGGGCCGTCAGCCGCTACCGCGTGCAGTCTTCGCCCTGACTCAGCCCTTGCGCCAGACACTCGCCAACCAAGGCTGCTGCTCCCGCGGCAGCCCCGCCGGGCGGAAGTAATGTTCCAGCTCGACAAACCCGGCAGCGGTCAACAACCCGCGCCACGCCTCCAGATCGTGATACGAGCCATAACGTGGCCCATTCCAGCCCTCGCGGTTATCCCCGCGCGGATTCGAACTGAACAACACCCCACTCGGTTTCAACGTATCGCGCAGTTGTTGTAGAACCCGTGGCAACTCCTGTAACGGCACATGAAACAGCACCGCGTTGGCGAAGATGCCGTCGAAGCGTTCGGCCGGTAAATCAAGCTTCAGAAAGTCCTGGCACCACACCTCGCAGCCACTGTCCTCGCGGGCCATTTGCGCAAACTTTTCCGATCCGTCGAGGCCGACCGCGACGTGGCCCATGCGCGTAAATGTCTGCAAGTCCCGCCCCGGCCCGCAGCCGAAATCGAGAATCGTCAACGGCGCTGTGCCCTGAATGTGCCGCAGGAGCGCGTCGATGTTCTGGCTGACATCGTGATCGCGGGTGCCCTCACGGAAATCTTCGGCCACCGAGTTGTAATGGCCGAGGGTGGTGGCGGTGATCTGTTCGAGGTCGGTGGGGGTCTGCTTCATGAGTGCGGCTGCGTGGCAAAAAGGAGGTGGGGCTGACTATAAGCGCTTTTGTGCTTGAGAGGATTGCAGCCTGCCTCAGGCTTTGGCCGGGAAGCACAAAACCCCAGCGTCTGTGCAATACATATGTACCGCACCTGGCGGTTCGCAACCGGATGCAATGACGCCTGCGCGATAGACGACTATCGCGATATCTGCCCTGTTTTTTTCTTCGGGGGGATTCACTCAAAAAAAAGGATTTTTTATGGGCATTGTTCGTAAACCCGGCGTCACTCCGCCGTCCAGCCGCAGCCCGGTGGACGCAACCCCATCACGCACAAGACCTGGCAGTGCCACGTTCGGTGATGGGCCTGCGGTGAAAATTTTTCGACCTGACACGGATCAGGCGCAGGTGGAAGTTCCCCGGCAATCTGCCGCCGCAGATTCCATGATCACGGTTTCATCAATGCCGTCGGCTCAGATCCTGCCCATGCATCCGATGGCCGGTTCACTTGCGCGCTACAGCCTGAGAGCACCGGCCAACCTGCCCGCAGCCAATGCTCTGGGCCTGAGGGTGTTCAAGAGCCGAAATTATGTCGATATCGCGCCCGGCGAGATCGTCCTCGTTCGGGAAACCGGCACGGCCGGTGAATATCGAGCGGCGCTGGTATCTGAATTGGTGGCTTTGGGGCCGGTACTGTTTTACCACCCGCTAAGCAAGACCTGGACGCTCGAACGGCCGCACCCTCTGCCCGAGCCGGGCAAAGTCATTGATATCGACATTGATCAGCTCGTTCGCAAGGTCAGAAAAGAGCATGCCCAGAAGCACCGGGTGCATACCGGAAACGACGATTCGTTTGAGTACACGGCGGCACAGGAGGGCGCGCTGGTCGCGCGCGGGTTGAAGCAGTTTCCGCCGGAGCAGGCAGCGATCATTCGCTCGGAGCTGCAAGCGGTCGAAAGCATTTTCGCTGATGCGGGACATGCCATTGGCCAGAAGTACAAAGACGCCGACGCGGTTTACGAAAGTTTCTTTGGCGTTGATCACCACGCTGTTGCGCAGCGATTCGCCGACTCAGTCGCTCGAGGCCAGGCTTTGTCCAGTGAGTATCAAGGAACCTGGGGAGACGAGAAATTCGTTGGGGTTGATGCAGACAGCAACAGCGCGGCGTGGATGTACAAAAGAGATTTTCATGGCCGCTTCTTCATCAATCGCAAGTACATGCAGCGCGGGGTTTTGAGCATTTCGCTGGGCCATGAAATGTTGCACACCAACAGAATTGACCGATTCCAGACCATCGGGCCGAACGCGGCGGATTATTTCTATCTGGACAGCCGACTGGGCCGCTTGCTGGATTGGGATACGCTGGCCGATTACGACGTACCGGAGCGCAGTGTTTCTGACGCGATCATGCGCGGCGGTTTGACGGTCGAGTATTTGAACGCCTTTACCAATGACCACGATAACTTCCTGTTCGGTATCAGCGATTACCTCGGAATCGGCGACGACCTGCCGCTTCAGACGGCGGTTGATCTGTTCAATGCCAACCCGTCACTGCGAGCGCACCTGGCAGTCAACAACGCTGACAGCCTGGTGTACGCAGCAAAAAGCATGCAGACGCTGCATCAAAGCAAAACCGAATTCGCGTGGCTCGACAGCCTGATTGATGATTGAGGGGCACGACCCGTACGAAAAGAGTCGTAGCCTGCGGTATTCGCCATGAGCGCTACCGCAGGCTGCGATCTTCTGATCTGGGTTCAGCGCTTGTTCAAACCCCGCGCCAGTCGATCCCCACCTAACTGAATCACCGCTACCAACGCCACCAGCAGCACAATCACGGTCAGCATGATCTGGCTATCAAACCGCTGATAGCCGTAGCGATAGGCAATGTCCCCCAGCCCTCCTGCCCCGATCGCCCCGGCCATGGCCGAGGAGTTGATCATCGTCACCAGGGTGATAGTGAAACCGCCGACAATCCCCGGCATCGCCTCTGGCAACAGCACATGCCAGACAATGTGCCAGCGCCGGCAACCCATGGCCTGCGCCGCTTCGATCAGACCGTGGTCGACTTCACGCAGGCTCACCTCGGCAATCCGCGCAAAAAACGGCGTGGCGGCGATGGTCAGTGGCACCACCGCCGCCCACACGCCGTAGGTGGTGCCGACGATCAATCGGGTGAACGGAATCAGCGCGACCATCAGGATCAGAAACGGAATCGAGCGAAACAGGTTCACGAATGCGCCCAAAGCGCGGTTCAGCACCGGCGCTTGGTAGATCCCGCCCTTGTCGCTGGTGACCAGAATCACCGCCATGGGAATCCCCACCAGCAGCGCAATCAGTGATGACACGCCGACCATCAAAAACGTGTCGATAAAGCCCTGCAGCAAGCGATCAAACCACATAACCCAGTACCTCCACTCGCTGTGCCCACTGTGCGGCACGCTCGCGCAATTGTTCGGCGCTCGCTGACGAACCGCTGATTGCCAGGAGCAATTGCCCCAGCGCATGTCCCTGGATCCGTTCCACACCACCCTGAAGCAATTTCACCCGGCCACCGAGGGCAGCAAACAGCGCCGCCAGATCCGGCTCGTCACTGGCGCTGCCGGTGAACTGCAAACGCAGCACCACTGCGGCCTCGGAAGAGGGCGGTTGCGCATGCAAGCGGCTTTGCAATTCTTCGGGCAAGGCGTGTTGCAGCGGCGCGAGCAAGGTCTGGCTGACCTCGTGTTGCGGATTGCCGAAGACTTCCCAGACGGGGCCTTGCTCGACGATGCGGCCGTGCTCCAGCACCACGACGCGGTCGCAGATTTCGCGGATTACCGCCATCTCGTGGGTAATCAAAACAATCGTCAGACCGAGGCGCTGGTTGATCTCGCGCAGCAGGCCGAGAATCGACTGAGTGGTTTCCGGATCGAGCGCCGAAGTGGCTTCGTCGCAAAGCAGAATGTCCGGGTCATGCACCAACGCGCGGGCAATGCCGACGCGCTGTTTCTGCCCACCGGAGAGTTGCGCCGGATAGGCCTTGTGCTTGGCTTGCAGGCCGACCAGTTCGAGCAGTTCGCGAACCTTTTTCTCGCGTTGCTCTTTCGGCACGCCAGCGACTTTCAGCGGCAGTTCGACGTTTTGCCAAACGGTCTTGGCCGACATCAGATTGAAGTGCTGAAAGATCATGCCGATCCGGCGGCGCAGGGCGACCAGGCGGTCTTCATCGAACTCGCCGATGTCGACCTGATCGATCAGCACGCGTCCGGAAGTCGGTTGCTCCAGACGATTGATCGTACGGATCAGCGACGACTTGCCGGCGCCGCTGCGGCCGATGATGCCGAACACCTCACCGCGCTGGATCGCCAGATCGATGCCTTGCAGCGCGGCGACCGGGCCCTGGCGGCCGTCATAGGTCTTGCCCAGGCCGATGAAGCGTACATGGGCGCGATTCAACTCAGGATGAAGTTCGGTTTTTTCCGCATTGTGGGGCTCTGGAATTTCCAGTCGCCGTTGGATCGCCGCCGTCATGCTCAGCTTTCCCAACCGGCCTGGTACAGCTTGCCGTGAGCCTTATCCAGCGCCGCTCGAACGGCTGGCGAGTGCTGATAAATGTCGACGAATTTGATCAGGCGCGGATCGGTTTTGCTCTTCGGCTGGATCACGAACTGGATCACGTATTCCTTGTGATCGAGACCGTCGAACAGCAGCGCCGAGCCGGCATCGAAGGTCTTCGCCAGACGAATGTAGGCCGGGTAGCCCTGGACCAGGTCGGCGTCGTCGTAGGCGCGCACCAGTTGCACGGCTTCGACCTGAAGGATTTTGATTTTCTTCGGATTGGCGACGATGTCGTCTTCGGTGGCCTTGTAACCGACGCCCGGTTTCAGCGTGATCAAACCGGCCTTGGCCAATAGTTGCAGACCGCGGCCGCTGTTGATCGGGTCGTTGGCGATGGCGACGCTGGCGCCCTCAGGTAGCTCATCGAAGCTTTTGTATTTCTTCGAGTAGAGGCCGACGTTGTTGATGATCCCCGGGGCGAATGGCACCAGATCAAAACCGGAGGCAGCCTTGGCGTTTTCGAGGAACGGGATGTGCTGGAAGTAGTTCACGTCGATGTCGCCGGCGGCGAGGCTGACGTTCGGCGCGATCCAGTCGGTGAACTCCACCAGTTCGACTTTCAGGCCTTGTTTGGAAGCCTCTTCGACAGCGGCTTCCAGCGGGATGGCGAACGCGGCGGTGGTGCCGATTTTCAACGGAGCGTCGGCAGCGAAGACTGCCGAGCTGAACAGGCCGAGGGCCAGGGCCAGTGCTTTGACTGGGTGGGAGAGGCGTTTCTTGGTCATGATGGTTTTTTCCAGTCAGTGCATGAATGAGTGGTTCTGGTCGGGCCTCATCGCTGGCAAGCCAGCTCCCACAAGGATCTGCGGTGTCCACAAAACCTGTGGGAGCTGGCTTGCCAGCGATGCTTTTAGCGGCGGAACGAAGATCCAGTGTGCTGCTCGGGCAAATGTGCCTCGCCGTGAAACAGTTTTTCCCGCAGGCTGCCCGTGTCATACGCAGTCTTGTACGACTCGCGCCGCTGCAACTCCGGAATCACCAGCTCAATGAAATCCACATAGCTTTCCGGGGTGACGATGCGCGTCAGGTTGAAGCCGTCCAGACCGGTTTCAGCGATCCACGATTCCAGTTCGTCTGCCACCTGCTCAGGCGAGCCGACCACGGTGATGTAACGGCCACCGAGGGCGTGCTGGTCGAGCAATTTGCGCCGGGTCCAGTCGTTGTTTTGCAGATTCTTGGTGGCGGACTGGATGGCGTTGCTCTTGACGTACTGGATCGGTTCGTCGATTTCGTACTGGGAAAAGTCGATGCCGGTGGACGCCGAGAAATGCGCCACGCCGGCCTCGGCACTGGCGTAGCTCAGGTACTCGGCGTGCTTGGCCCACGCAGCTTCTTCGGTTTCGCCGACGATCACATTCAGACCCATGAACACCTTGATGTCCTCGGGATTGCGCCCGGCTTCGACGGCGCTGGCACGCACCTTGTCCACTTGCACCTTGGTCGACGGTTTGTTCTGGCCGCTGATGAACACGCACTCGGCGTGGCGCCCGGCGAACAGCAAACCGCGATCGGAGCTGCCAGCCTGAAACAGCACCGGCGTGCGTTGCGGCGACGGTTCGCAGAGGTGATAACCCTCGACCTGATAGAACTCGCCCTTGTGCTCGACCTTGTGCACTTTCTCCGGTTGCGCATAGATCCGTTGCTCACGGTCATTGAGCACCGCGCCGTTTTCCCAACTGCCTTCCCAGAGTTTGTAAAGCACTTCCAGGTACTCGTCGGCCTGGTCGTAGCGACGGTCATGCTCGGCCTGCTCGCGCAGGCCCATGGCCTTGGCGGCGCTGTCCAGATAGCCGGTGACGATGTTCCAGCCCACCCGGCCACGGCTCAAATGATCAAGGGTCGACATGCGCCGGGCGAACAGATAGGGCGGTTCGTAAGTGAGGTTGGCGGTCAGGCCGAAACCGAGATTTTTCGTCACCGCAGCCATCGCCGACACCAGCAGCAGCGGATCGTTGACCGGCAACTGGATCGACTCTTTCAGCGTGACATCCACTGAGTTCTGATAGACGTCGTACACGCCGACGATGTCGGCGATGAACAAGCCGTCGAACAGTCCGCGCTCCAGCAATTGCGCCAGTTCGGTCCAGTATTCAATCGTGTTGTAACGGGTGGATGTGTCACGCGGATGCGTCCACAGACCATGGTTGATGTGGCCGATGCAGTTCATGTTGAACGCATTGAGCAGGATCTTTTTCTTCGCCATCAGATGGTCCCCCGCAGTGGCGGGTTTTCATCGTTGAGGTAGTAATTGCCGACCGCGTGATACTTCCAGCGCACCGGGTCGTGCAGGGTGTGCACCCGGGCGTTGCGCCAGTGGCGGTCGAGGCCGTGTTCGATCAGGGTGGCCTGGCTGCCGGCCAGTTCGAACAGCGTGCTGCCCGCGGCCAGGGAGATTTCGGTGCTGATCGCGCGTGCTTCGGCGACGGCAATCGAGGCGGCGGCGACGGTTTCGGCAGTGGTTTCGGCCTGGGCTTTGTCGAGAAATTCGCCGGAGCGTTCCAGCAACGCCTCGGTGGCATGCAGGCGAATGCTCAAGTGGCCGAAGCTTTTCAGCGTCAGCGGATCTTCGGTGGCTTTGTCGTTGCCGGAATCGATCCACGGCCGGGTTTTGCTGCGCACGAAGTGCAGCGCATCTTCGTAAGCGGCGCGGGCGATGCCGGTGTCGATGGCGGCGTGGAGAATCTGCGCCAGCGGGCCAACGGTGGTTGGACGTTCGAAGGCGCTCTGGAACGCAATCACATCTTCGGCGGCAACGTAGACGTCTTCGAAGACCACCGAACCACTGCCGGTGGTGCGCTGGCCGAAGCCGCTCCAGTCGTCGATCACGCTCAGGCCTTTGCTCTCGCGCGGGACGAAGGCCAGTTGCTGCACACCGTTTTCATCGACCACTGAAGTCGGAATGCGCTGCGCATAAATCGCACCGGTCGCATAAAACTTGCGACCGTTGATGCGGTAGCCGTCGCCGTCACGCTTGAGGCTGGTGACACGGTCGTGGGCGGTTTTGGTGCCCAACTCAGCGAGGGCGTTGCCGAAGCGTTGGCCGGCCAATACCTCGGCGTACAGGCGTTGTTTTTGCTCGTGGCTGCCGTTCACCCGCAACACTTCGAGGGCATAGAAATGGTTCTGCGGAATCTGTCCGAGAGAGCCGTCAGCCTGAGCGATCAGGGCGATGACTTTGGCCAGGGTCACATTGGATACGCCGGCACCGCCGTACTCTTTCGGCACGCTGATGCCCCACAGGCCGGAGCGGGAAAACACGTCGAGTTCCGGCAGCGGCAGGCGACGTTCACGGTCGCGAATGGCGCTGTCGCGTTTGAAATCTTCGGCCAGGTCGCTGGCGACGATCAGGGCTTGCTCATCGCTGGTGATGACCGCGACGGGATGGGAAAAGGTCATAGGTTTTCTCCAGATGTCTGGTCGTCAGATCCAGGAATGGCGAGCCGGCAAAGTGCCGTTGAGGCGATAGGCGCCGACCGCGTGATACTTCCAGCGCACCGGGTCGTGCAGGGTGTGCACCCGGGCGTTACGCCAGTGACGGTCGAGGTTGAATTCGGCGAGCGTCGCGCGGCTGCCGGCCAGTTCGAACAGTTTTTCGCTGGCCAGCAGGGAGATCTCGGTGGTCAGCACTTTCGCTTCGGCCACGGCAATCGAGGCGCGGGCGGCGGACTCGGCGGTGAGCGGCGCGGCATGCACCTGATCGAGCACTTGCCCGGCCTTGCGCAGCAGCGCTTCGGCGGCGTGCAGTTCGATTTTCAGCTTGCCGATGTCGGCGATCACGTAGAGGTCATCGCTGGCGCGTTCGACCTTGGCGTCGATCCACGGCCGGGCGCGGGTTTTGACGAATTCGATAGCGTCGTCGATGGCGCCACGGGCGATGCCGGCATCGATGGCGGCCTGAATCAGTTGCGACACCGCGCCTTGGGTATTCGGCTTCTCGTTGATCTTCCAGTTATCGACCACCAGGCTCGATTCGACACGCACGTTGTTCAGCAGAATCGTGCCGCTGGCGGTGGTGCGCTGACCGAAGCCCGACCAGTCATCAACAATGCGCAAACCCGGTGTACCGCGACGGACGAAGGCCAGCACTTGCTTGCCGTCATCGTTGAGCGCCTTGACCGCAACCCAGTGCGCGAACAGCGCGCCGGTGGAGTAGAACTTCTGCCCGTTGATCACGTAGTCATCGCCGTCGGCGGTGATTCGCGCTTTCAGTTCCAGGGTGTTTTTGGTGCCGCGTTCAGGGCCGGCATTGCCGATGCGCCAGCCTTCCAGAACGCTCTGGAACAAATGCTTTTTCTGTTCTTCAGTGGCGCTGCCGAGCACCAGATTGATGATGCCGAACTGGTTCTGCGGGATCTGACCAAGTGCCGGATCTGCTGCGGAAATGATCGCGAACACCTCGGCCAAGGTAACGAACGAAACTTGCGGGCCACCGTATTCGCGCGGAATGGCGATGCTGCCTAAACCGCTGCGGGTGAACTGTTCGATTTCCGACCACGGCAGCTTGCGCTGGCGGTCGCGTTTGGCGGCCTGCACGCGGGCGACTTGCGCCAGCTCATGGGCGGCCTTGATGGCTTGGGCGTCGTTGCGCAAGACCTGCGCGGGCAACAACAACGGGGCGATGTCCAGATCAGACTGGATGGTTGCATCTGCCAGACTGGACATCAGTGCCGCTCCTTGGCTGCACGCAATGCCCTGGCGATCTGCACTGGGGTGATTGTGTTCCGGACCATACTACCTACCTCACATCTCATGAAAAACGCCGCAAAAGTGCGGCGAACGAAAGAATGTCCGGTGGTCCGGTTCATATACCCTAAGCGTGTATTAATTTTAAATAAACTAACTTTTAGGAATATGTATAGAAGGGGCGGTGGTCTGGATGGTTAAGAATTCCAGGGCGATGGAGATAATGAGGTGAGTCAGTATTGTGGTGAGGGGATTTATCCCCGCTGGGGCGCGTACCGGCCCCAGAAAACAGGACTGCTGCGCAGTCCATCGGGGATAAATCCCCTCACCACAGAAGCTCATTTGCCACAGAAAGGGTATTCACTCTTTGTACGATTCAGCGGCTTTGAGCGCCGGCTTCAGCGGCACCTTCAAGTAAGGATTCACACAGCCGATCTTCAATGCCCTTGGCGGTGCCCAGCGAGAGTTATTGCCGACCCGGTCGAGGATGCAATACGTCACGTCCAGGCGCAGATCCTCGCCTGCTTCGACAATCACGGATGGCGGCACCCAGACCTGAATCGGCAGTTCGACATCTGCTGCCGTGATCGGCGCCAGATCCATGCGTACGTCGCCCCAACGCAAGGTGATGGCGTCGCCTTCAGCCATGTTCAGGTAGGGCTCGATAGTCAGTGGCACACCGCGTTTGATCTGGTTCGGGTTCACCCCCTGACGGTGAATCGTTTCGGGAATCGTCACTGGCGCCAGTTGCTGGTTTTCGTCACCGCACAGAGCTGACGGCAGGCCGCCGGGGCATTCGAGCTTGACCTCCACCCGCGTTGCCGCCGACAGCGCCGCGCCCTGACCGACTTGCATCACCCGGTAGTGGATGCGCGCAGTGCCGCTGGCAATGAAACTCTCCGGCACCCGCAGGCTGACCGACGCACCGACGTCCTCGGGTGTGAGCACACGTGAGGCGACATAGCATTTGTTCCAGAACAGTTCGATCAGGTCGCCGCCATCCATGTCGGGGTAGGGCAGCACGTTGACCAACAGATGTCCGGCGTCGACCAGATTGATGGCGGTTTTTTGCGCTGGCGCCAGGGTCGGCGCTGCGAGTTCGGGGGTATGCGAAGTGCGGGTCATCGATTTCTCTCCTTGAAGCCTTGCAGCGAAGTCCGTTTCTGGAAGAACAAAAGGCGTGTATCAATCAGCAATAAGTTATGAACTTGTGCTCGTGTTTAATGCTTATTGATTTGGATTAAGTAACGCCCGTTGGCGACTAGATAAGAGTGTGGGGAGAGGGGTGTCAATAGACCGTGTTAGTTAATCCGTAAATTACCGGCTAATCAGAAAGTTCCTACGATGCCGAGGCCATATGCCTAGGTTGTATGGCGAATTAAGCCACGCATCTCAGGGCTTTTCGCTGGTTTTTCCGCGAAGTTATTTGCTACCCAGTCACCCGGCCAGCAACGTCCATGAGACATGTGTTATCTGTTGCAGAACATATACGGGTTCGGTGCGGTGGATGTTTATTTGTGTATGTTTATAAGAGAGGGGAGGCGGGATAAAGATAACTTCCGTCCGTGGAAGTTGGGGTTTGGTACGTTGAAAGTTCTCAGGCGTGATTCAGAAACTTGCTGAGGAATTGTTTGGTGCGTTCTTCTTTCGGGTTGGCAAACAGCGCTTTGGCTTCGCCTTGCTCAACAATCACACCCTTGTCGAAAAACACCACGCGGTTGGCCACGTCGCGGGCGAAACCCATTTCGTGGGTGACGATCACCATGGTGCGTTTCTCCTCGGCGAGGCCGCGGATGGTCGCCAGTACTTCACCCACCAGTTCCGGATCGAGGGCCGAGGTCGGCTCGTCGAAGAGGATCACTTCCGGCTCCATCGCCAGCGCCCGGGCAATCGCCACGCGCTGTTGCTGACCGCCGGACAGACGACGCGGATAGGCGTCTTCCTTGCCGGCGAGACCGACCTTGGCCATCAGCTTCTTGCCCAGGGCAATCGCTGCGTCACGCGGCATCTTCTTGACCACGATCGGGCCTTCGATGACGTTTTCCAGGGCGGTGCGATGGGGGAACAGGTTGAAGTTCTGAAACACGAAGCCCACGTGCTGGCGCAGATTGCGCACCAGACTTTGCTGCTGATTCAACGGACGGCTGGTATCGATCTCGATATCGCCGACCTTGATCCGGCCGCTGGTGGGTTGCTCAAGGAAATTCAGGCAGCGCAGGAACGTCGTTTTCCCCGAACCGCTGGGGCCGATGATCGCGACCACTTCGCCTTCCTTGACCTCGAGGTCGATGCCGTTGAGCACGACTTGACCCTTGAATTGCTTGGTCAGTTTTTCCACGACAATCATCGCGTCAGGACTCCTGGTCGTGCCGATTGACCCGCTCTTCCAACTTGTTCTGGAAGTGCGAAAGCACCGTGGCCAGAATCCAGTAGATCAGCGCGGCGGCAAGATACATGGTGAAGACTTCGAAAGTCCGGGCGGTAATCAACTGCGCCTGTCGGAACAGCTCCGGCACCTGAATGGTGGCGGCCAGTGCCGTGTCCTTGACCAGTGAAATGAAGCTGTTGCCCAGCGGCGGCAACGCCGTGCGCATCGCTTGCGGCAGGATGGCCCGGCGCAGCGTTTGCGCGCGGGTCATGCCGATGCTCGCGGCAGCTTCCCATTGGCCTCGCTCGATCGAACCGATCGCGGCGCGGAGGATTTCACAGGCGTAGGCGGCCATGTTCAGCGAGAAGCCGATCAGCGCCGCTGGCAGCGGATCGAGTTCCAGACCCAGTTGCGGCAAGCCGTAATAGATCACGAACAGCTGCACCAGCAACGGCGTGCCGCGAAAGAACGACACGTAGATGCGCGCCAGCCAACTGACCGACTTGAAGCGCGACAGGCGCATCAGTGCCAGGCCGAAGCCCAGCAACAGACCGAAGAACATGCCGCCGAGGCTGAGGACTACCGTGTAGTACGCGCCCTTGAGCAGAAAGGGCGCGGAGTCCAGTGCGAGTTGGAAAGCTTCTTCCATTATTTAGTGACGTCAGCGTTGAAGTACTTCGTCGACAGCTTCGCCAGGGTGCCGTCGGCACGCAGTTCGTCGAGGGCCTTGTTCACGGCGGCCAGCAGTTCAGGCTCGCCTTTGCGCAGGGCAATACCGGATTCCTGACGGGAGAAGGCTTCACCGGCGGCGACGGTTTTCGGCGCTTTCTTGGCGTACTCAAGTGCGGCCAGACGATCGATCAGAATGGCATCGGTACGGCCATTGTTCAGGTCGGCGAACTTGGTCGGATCATCATCGTAGGTACGCACGTCAGCGCCCGGCACGTTGGCGCGGACCCATTGTTCGTAGTTGGTGCCCAGGCCTACACCGACTTTCTTGCCGGACAGGTCATTGGCGGTCTTGATGTTCAGCGCGGCTTCCTTGCTCTTCAGCACCAGCGCCTGAATCCCGGAGACGGTGTACGGTTCGGAGAAGTCATACTTCTTCTTGCGCTCGTCGGAGATGGTCACCTGGTTGACGACGACGTCCAGACGCTTGGATTCCAGCGCGGCGAGGATACCGTCCCACTTGGTCGGCTGAATCTTGGCTTTGACGCCGAGTTTTTGCGCCAGCGCTTCGGAGAGTTCGACTTCGAAACCGGACAGCTTGCCGTCGGCATCGACGAAGCTGAACGGTGGGTAGGTGCCTTCCAGGCCGACGTTGATGACGCCTTTGTCCTTGATCTGTTGCAGCTGCTCACCGGCCACTGCCTGGCTGATCAGACCGGCGCTCAGTGCCAGGCCCAGCGAACCTACCAGCAGATTGCGACGTAGTGCGGAAAAATTCATGACAAGCCCCTGTGTTTTCTTATGGAAGACGCTTAAGGAAAGTTTGGCGAATCCGGGAGTTCGACGACAGCGCTATCCTGCCTTAAAGCAGCTTATGCGTCTCCCGCGAATTCCGCCTGCGGCGAGACTATAAGATGCCTGCTTTAGACTTGAAAATACTAAATTTTCGATCCTTTATTATTATTTGGAATATGTCGATGATCCATTGTGGTGAGGGGATTTATCCCCGACCGGCTGCGTAGCAGTCGTAAAACCATTCACATACGCCGGCAGTGGAATAAAAAGGGGGCCGCTTCGCGACCCATCGGGGCCGTGCGACGTTTCGCTAAATCCCCTCGCCACAGGAGTCTCCGCAATCGGGAGGATTAACCTGTGAGCGAATCCTTGTACGCAAACAACGCCGGCGCGCCACCGGTGTGCAGGAAGATGATCGGACCTTCTTCGAAACGCCCGCGACCAATCCCGTCCAGCAACCCGGCCATGGCCTTGCCGGTATAGACCGGATCAAGCAGCACCGCGTCCTGACTCGCCAGCAGTTTCACCGCTGCCAACGTTCCGGCATTCGGCTCGCCATAACGTGGGCCGAAGTATTCGTCCCACAGTTCGACTTTGAAGCTTTCCGGCAGCGCGACGCCGAGCAGATCCGCCGTGCGTTCGGCCAGGCCCTGAACCTTCGGCCGCTGATCTTCTTCACTGCGCGACACGGTCACGCCGATCACCGGCAGTTGCGGCAGCGCTTCGCTCAACGCCAGCGCGAGGCCGCTGTGTGTTCCGGCGCTGCCCGAGGCCAGCACCACGGCGGCGAAGTCGAGGCCGGTGTCCTTGATCTGCTCGGCGAGTTCAAGGCCAGCGCGCACGTAACCCACCGCGCCGAGCGCATTGGAGCCGCCGATCGGCACCAGATATGGCTTCTTGCCGTTGCTGCGCAGGCGCACCGCGAGGGCGGCCAGTTGTTCATCGGCGTTGTCGAGGTTGTCGACCAGTTCGACCTTGGTGTCGAACAGATCCAGCAACAGCCGATTGCCGTTGCCGGTGTAATTGCTGTCGTCGGTGCCCAGCGGATTTTCCAGCAGCGCGACGCAGCCCAGGCCGAGTTTGGCGGCGAGCGCGGCGGTCTGGCGCACGTGGTTCGATTGCAGCGCGCCAGCGGTGATCAGCGTGTCGGCACCTTGGGCAAGCGCATCGGCGGCGAGGTATTCGAGTTTGCGCAGCTTGTTGCCGCCCATGGCCAGCGGCGTCAGGTCATCGCGTTTGATGTAAACGTCACGGCCCAGCCAGGTGGACAGGCGCTCAAGTTTTTCCAGAGGTGTCGGTTGGCCGAGCAGGTCGAGGCGGTTAAAGCGGGCAAGCTGTTGTTTGATCGGTTGTGTGGACATGGTTCCGTACTGGCGGAGGAAGATGGAAGGACTATAGGCACGCGCTTTTGCAGGGGCAACCGCGAATCGCTTATAGCCAAATGGACTGAGCCCAGCACTATCGGTTCTTAATTCGCCCTCGCAGGCATGCCGTAAAGTGGTCGCCGTTGACGCGGCCAGACAGTCCGGCCGCCCGTGAGGAGTCTTTACCGTGAGCGAACGTTCCAGCCATTGGCAATTGCAGACCATCGTCAGCCAACTGCGCGGCGCGCGGGATCAGTGGCGTGCACAAAATGGCCGGGCTTCCGGCGAGCAGGGTGGCCGCGAGTTGCCCTCGCGGGCGGCGATGGCGGAGATTCTCGAAGCGCTGTGCGGTGCGTTGTTTCCGATGCGCCTGGGGCCGGTGGATCTGCGCGAAGAGAGTGAAGACTTTTACGTCGGCCACACCCTCGACGTGGCGTTGAATGCATTGCTGGCACAGACTCGGCTGGAGCTGCGGTATGTCGCCCGGCACAGTGCGCAGGCCGACACCGAAGTCGAGGCCCGCGCAATCCAGATCGTTCAGGATTTTGCCCTCGCCTTGCCGGGCTTGCGCACGCTGCTCGATACCGACGTGCTGGCGGCCTATCACGGTGATCCGGCGGCGCGCAGTGTCGATGAAGTGTTGCTGTGCTACCCGGGGATTCTGGCGGTAATTCACCATCGTCTGGCGCACCATTTGTACCGCGCAGGGCTGCCGTTGCTGGCGCGGATCAGCGCGGAAATTGCGCACTCGGCCACCGGCATCGACATCCATCCGGGCGCGCAGATCGGCCGTAGCTTCTTTATCGATCATGGTACGGGTGTGGTGATTGGCGAAACCGCGATCATCGGTGAGCGGGTGCGGATTTATCAGGCCGTGACCCTGGGCGCCAAGCGCTTCCCGGCGGATGAAGACGGGCAGTTGCAGAAGGGCCATCCGCGCCACCCGATTGTCGAGGATGACGTGGTGATTTATGCCGGGGCGACGATTCTCGGGCGGATCACCATTGGCAAGGGTTCGACCATTGGCGGCAACGTCTGGCTGACCAGGAGTGTGCCGGCGGGGTGCAATCTGACCCAGGCCAATTTGCAGCATGATGACGGGACGCAGAAGTAGGTTTCTGAATCTGCGTTGCAGTATCAGGCCTCATCGCGAGCAGGCTCGCTCCCACAGTGGAACGCATTCCAAGGTGGGAGCGAGCCTGCTCGCGAATGTTTTAAGGTTGTATCGAGATAATGGCCTTCCGCCAATTCTCCAGTGAACGATTCGCCCCAAACCCACGTCATACCCCTCCTTGAGCTAGCGTAGGAAAACTACCGCCTAGCCGTACGATTAGTCCTTGCGACCCCATCCATGTTTAACTTGAACGTTCATTCAAGTTAAACCGGTGGTTCGCTGCCCGCTCACAACAGGAGGCTTGCCTTTGCTGAGTCCGATCATTTCAGCCACGTTTCAAACCCTCGAGGTGCACGTTTCATGAGTGCATCGTCTACCCCCGCCAGCGGTCTGGTGCGCATGAATCCGCCGGTGTTCTACTTCGCCGCGACGGTCATTCTGTTATTTGGTCTCGTTGTCATCGCCATGCCGGAACAGGCCGGAGCCTGGCTGCTGGAAGCGCAAAACTGGGCGGCCAACACGGTCGGCTGGTACTACATGCTCGCGATGACCCTGTATCTGGTCTTCGTGGTGGTCACCGCGTTATCCGGCTACGGCAAGATAAAACTCGGTGCCGACCACGACGAGCCCGAATTCAGTTACCTGTCCTGGGCCGGCATGCTCTTCGCCGCCGGGATCAGCATCACGCTGTTCTTCTTCTGTGTGTCCGAACCGCTGACCCACATGCTCCAGCCGCCACAGGGCGAGGCGGGCACGGCGGACGCGGCGCGCCAGGCGATGCAGATTCTGTTTCTGCATTGGGGCCTGCATGGCTGGGGCGTTTTTGCCTTCGTCGGCATGGCGCTCGCCTACTTCGCTTACCGGCACAACCTGCCGCTGGCCCTGCGTTCGGCGTTGTATCCGCTGATCGGCAAGCGCATCAACGGCCCCATCGGCTACGCGGTGGACGGCTTCGGCATCATCGCCACGGTGTTTGGTCTGGGTGCCGACATGGGTTTTGGTGTGTTGCACCTCAACTCGGGCCTGGACTACCTGTTCGGCATCGCTCACACCCAGTGGATTCAGGTCGGCCTGATCACGCTGATGATGGGCGCGGCGATCATCGTTGCCGTGTCTGGCGTCGATAAAGGTGTGCGAGTGATGTCCGACATCAACATGCTGCTGGCCTGTGCGCTGCTGCTGTTCGTGTTGTTTGCCGGGCCCACCCAGCACTTGCTCAACACACTTATCCAGAACCTCGGCGACTACCTCGGCGCCTTGCCGATGAAGAGTTTCGACCTCTATGCCTACGACAAACCGAGCGACTGGCTCGGCGGCTGGACCGTGTTTTATTGGGCCTGGTGGATCGCATGGTCGCCGTTCGTGGGCCTGTTCATCGCACGGATTTCCCGTGGTCGGACCATCCGTGAGTTTGTGTTCGGCGTGCTGTTGATCCCGCTCGGTTTCACCTTGGCGTGGATGTCGATCTTCGGCAACAGCGCCCTCGATCAGGTGCTCAATCACGGCATGAGCGCCCTCGGCATGTCGGCCATCGACAACCCGTCGATGAGCATTTACCTGTTGCTGGAAACTTACCCGTGGAGCAAAACCGTCATTGCTGTGACGGTGTTCATCAGCTTCGTGTTCTTCGTCACCTCGGCCGACTCCGGCACTGTGGTGCTCTCGACCCTGTCGGCCAAGGGTGGCAACCCGGACGAAGACGGGCCGAAATGGCTGCGGGTGTTCTGGGGCGCGATGACCGCGCTGATCACCAGCGCGCTGCTGTTCTCCGGCAGCATCGATGCGCTGAAATCGGCGGTGGTGCTGACCTCGCTGCCGTTCTCGCTGATTCTGCTGCTGATGATGTGGGGTCTGCACAAGGCGTTCTACCTGGAATCGCAGAAGCAGATTGCGCAACTGCATTCGCTGGCGCCGGTGTCCGGTGCGCGGCGCGGTACAGGTGGCTGGCGCCAGCGCCTGAGCCAGGCCGTGCACTTCCCGTCGCGAGACGAGGTGTACCGTTTCATGGACACCACCGTGCGCCCGGCAATCGAAGAAGTGACGGCGGTGTTCGTCGAGAAAGGCCTGAACGTGGTCACTCAGCCGGATCCGTCGCATGACAACGTCAGCCTGGAAATCGGCCATGGCGAGCAGCATCCGTTCATCTATCAAGTACAGATGCGCGGCTACTTCACGCCGTCATTCGCGCGGGGCGGGATGGGCTCCAAACAGCTCAACAATCGCCGCTACTACCGCGCCGAAGTGCATTTGAGCGAGGGCAGTCAGGACTACGATCTGGTCGGCTACACCAAGGAACAGATCATCAACGACATCCTCGACCAGTACGAACGGCACATGCAGTTCCTGCACCTGGTGCGTTGATCTACGGCTGGGCGCCGGGCCGTTTACGACTCGGCGCTCAGCACCATGAACAACACCAGCGCCGCCAGCGGCACGCCGAATACAGCACTGCCGATCGCGATTTCCGACCCCAGCGACTGGCCGGCATGCACCACCCCCACCGCGCCATTGATCACCGTCAACGCCAGCCACAGCGCGGCGAAGCCGTAGGCCATGGTTTGACGGCTGAAGCCGATGCGCTCGCCGATGTAGAGCATCAGGGCCAGAAGGACCAGGCCGAAGAAGATGATGATGGCGGTGTGCATGGATTCACCTGCGAGTTATGCAGTGCCTGACCGACCGCTATCGCGGGCAAGCCCGCTCCCACAGGGTTTGGCGTCGTTCACAATGGTTTTATTCAACGCAGAAACCTGTGGAGTGGGCTTGCTTGCGAAGGGGCCACCTCTGTGTCCTTTAGAGCATAGCCAAACTAGCCAACCCCGTATTCGTCAGGTGCTCTCGCGCTCGATGACCTGGCACTGCAGCAGATTAAGTCGTTGCACCTCCTCGGTCGGCAACACGCCAAGGCTTTCCAGCACCCGTGTTGCGGCCAGCACGCCAATCTCCAGTGCCGGGGGTTTGATGGTGCTGAGGCTTGGCAAAAGCATCTCGGCAAACGGGTAATCGCCGAAGCCGAGGACGGCGCAGTCTTCAGGGATCTTGATGCCTGCGCGTTGCCCGGCGAGCAGGCCGCCGGCGGCGAGGTTGTCGTTGGCGAAGATGATCGCGTCGGGGCGTGGTGAGCTATTCATCAGCGCTTCCATGGCTTGTTTGCCAGCTTCGAAAGGGGCGCGGTCGGCGTCCGGGGCGAACACCCAGGGTTCAAGTCCAAATGCTCGGACAGTCGCGGCATAACCGTCGCGGCGTTCCAGCGCACTGAAGTCTCCGGGTGCGCTGTTCTGCACGAAAGCGATACGCCGATAGCCTTTGTCGTGCAGATAGCGAGCGGCGCTGACACCGACTTCAAAATGCGAAAAACCGATCTGCATCGGCCCGCGATCCGGCTGGTAATCCCATGTTTCGATCACCGGAACATCGGCCTCGGCAATCATCTTTTCGGTGCCCGCACTGTGGAAGTGACTGGTCAGCACCAACGCTGCCGGTGACCAGCCGAGAAACGCGCGCACCGCGTTTTCTTCCTGCTCGGCGCTGAAGTAACTCGAGGCCAGGAGCAGCTGATAGCCATTGCGACTGAGAGTGTCACTGAAGCCCTGAATGGTGTTGGCGAAGATCGGTCCGGAGATGTTCGGGATTACCATTCCAACGATTTTCCCTCGCGCTGAGGCCAGACCGCCGGCCACTAGATTCGGCACGTAACCCAGTTCTGCGACCACCGCCGCAATGCGTTCACGGCGTTCGGGCGAGACTTGCTCTGGCTGATTGATATAACGCGATACGGTAATCGCCGACACGCCGGCCTGTCGTGCCACCGCGTTAAGGGTTACACGACCGGCGCCACGGCGTTTGCGGGGCTTCTCTTCGCTCAAGGTTCGATCCTTCTTAAAAACCAAAACGCATATAAAAGTAATTTTTCAGTATTGGACGGTCTATGTACGGCTTGCAGATACTGGAGATGGTAGCGCTAACAAAGCGCATTGTCTGCTACTCGCTCGAGCGAATGCCCAAGACACCGATTCAGGCGCTGTCGTCGCAGAACGGCAGCGGTTAAGGGCCAATTTCGAGCGGGCAAACATGCACAACATTCCTGGGGCGACACACAAACTGGCGCAATCGATTCGCGCGGCAGGCTGGTTTTTTACCGGGTTGGCGGCGCTGCCGCTGCCCAATGCATTCGCGGCTGATAGTGCTGATCAGGAGCCGACACTCAAGTCGGTGACCGTCACGGCGACGCGCCGCGAAGAGTCGCTGCAGAAGGTGCCGGTGGCGGTGTCGGTGATCGACGGCGAACAGCTGGAACGCGATAACCGCAACGGCGTGGCGAGCATCGTCCAGCAAGTGCCGTCGCTGAATTTCCGCACCGGCGCGTCGAACAAGGACACCTCGTTGTTCGTCCGTGGCGTCGGCACGATTTCCACCTCACCCGGCGTCGAGCCGACCGTGGCCACGGTGATTGATGGGGTGGTTTATGCGCGTCCCGGTCAGTCGACCCTCGACCTCCTGGATCTGGAGCGCGTCGAAGTCTTGCGCGGCCCGCAAGGCACGCTGTTCGGCAAGAACGCCTCGGCCGGTGTACTCAACATCACCAGCAAAGCACCGACCGCCGAGACCCACGGTTACATCGATCAGTCCTATTACAGCGGCAACGAAAGCCGCACCCGTTTCGGCATCGGCGGCAGCCTGATTCCGGACACGCTCAAGGGCTCGATCAGCACCTTGTTCGGCAGCTACGACGGCAATGTCGACAACAAACACAACGGTCAGGAGGTCAACGGCTACAACCATCGTGGCGTGCGCGGCAAACTCGAATTAACCCCGAACGATGACGTCACCTTCACCCTGATCGCCGACTACATGCAATCCCACGATGACGGCCCGAATGGCGTGGTGAGCAAATCGCTGGCCCCGGCTTTCGCCAATGCGCTGAGCCCGGTCAATGCGACCAGCCACAACCGTGACATCAATACCGACACCCGCAGCCACGTCGAGGACACCAACAAAGGTTTGTCCGGCCAGCTCGACTGGCAACTGGGCGATTACACCCTGACGTCGATCACAGCCTGGCGCGGCTGGGATAACACCCAGTATCAGGACGGCGATCGTCTCGGCACGGTGACAGCAGCGTTCCCCGGCACGGCGGACAAGGGCGATCTGGCCTTCGATCAATACTCGCAGGAGCTGCGTCTGGCATCGCCGAAGGGTGAATTCCTCGAATACGTCGGCGGCCTGTTTTACATGCACGGCAAGGACGACGAAACCTATCAGCGCACGCTGACCACGACCACCAGCGTCAACCGAGGTGTGGCCGATTACAGCACCACCAGCGACAGCTACGCGGCGTTCGGTGAAACGACGTTGAACTTCACTTCGGACTTTCGTGGCATCGCCGGTCTGCGCTACACCCACGATGATCTGGAATACGATCACCGCCGCGTCTCCACCTCGGCGACCACCGTCAGCGGCATCCAGCCGGCGACCAGCAGTTCCGGTTCGGTGGATGAGGACGGCTGGTCCGGCCGCCTCGGCGTGCAGTACGACTTGAGCGACGCAGTCACCACTTACCTGACTTACTCGCGCGGCTACAAAGGCCCGGCCTACAACGTGTTCTTCAACATGCAGCCGCGTGACACCGAAGCACTCAAGCCGGAAACCTCCAACACCTGGGAGGCCGGTATCAAAGCGACGAGCTGGAACAATCGCCTGACCACCAACCTCGCGGTTTTCCACAGCGATTACGACAACTATCAGGCCAATTTTTTCGACACGGTGGCCGGGCAAGTAGTGACGCGCCTGATCAACGCCGGCAGCGTCAGCACCGAGGGCGTCGAACTCGATTACGCGTTGCAGGCCACCCAGCAACTGAAGCTCTCCGGCGCGCTGGCCTACACCCGTGCGCGCATCGACGAGTTCGCCTGCCCGGCGGGCGCGGCGGCGTCGTGCAATGTCAACGGCAAGCCGCTGCCGTTCAGCCCGGACTGGAAAAGCTACGTGCGCGCCGACTACAGCATCCCGCTGGATAACGGCCTGGATATCGAACTCGGCACCGATTACAGCTGGCAAAGCGAAGTGCAGTACGACATCAGCCAGAACCCCGACACCAAACAGGGCGCCTACGGCCTGTGGAACGCCAGCATCGCCCTGGCCGATTACACCAATGGCTGGCGCGTGGCGCTGCTCGGCAAAAACCTCACCGACAAGTCGTATTCGCCACTGCTCGCCAGCGGCGGCAACTACATCTATCGCGCCGTGCCACGGGATGACGAGCGCTACTTCGGCGTGCAATTACGCAAGGATTTCTGAGATGAGCAGACAGCTGAAGCTTGGAGCGTTCCTCATGGCCACCGGGCACCACGTTGCCGCGTGGCGTCATCCGGATGTGCCGGCCAATGCCGGTCTCGATTTCGCCCATTACAAACGGCTGGCGCAGATTGCCGAGGCGGCGAAATTCGATGCGCTGTTCGTTGCCGACAGCGTCGCCGCGCCGACCCAGGACATCGCCAGTCGCATGGCGCGCTCGGATCACTTCGAGCCACTGACGTTACTTTCGGCATTGAGTGCGGTGACCGAGCACATCGGCCTGATCGCCACGGCGACCACCAGCTACAACGAGCCGTACCATGTGGCGCGTAAATTTGCTTCACTGGATCATTTGTCGGGTGGGCGAGCGGGGTGGAATCTGGTGACTTCGGATAACGCCGCCGAAGCTCTGAATTTCGGTCGCGAGGAGCACATCGGCCACGCCGAACGCTACAGTCGCGCCCGTGAATTTCATCAGGTGGTGACTGGGCTCTGGGACAGTTGGGAGGATGATGCCTTTCACCGCAACAAGGCCAGCGGTGTGTATTACGACCCGGAAAAGCTCCACGTGCTCGATCACGTCGGCGAGCACTTTCGCGTCAAAGGTCCGCTGAACGTCGCACGCTCACCTCAGGGGCAACCGGTGATTGTGCAGGCAGGCTCCTCCGAAACCGGGCGCGAACTGGCGGCGCAAACGGCTGAAGTGGTGTTCACCGCACAGACTTCATTGGCCGGCGCGCAAGCGTTCTATGCCGACCTCAAAGGGCGTTTGCCCAAGTACGGCCGCAGTGCCGATTCGTTGAAAATCATGCCCGGAGTTTTTGTCGTCGTCGGACAGACGGAAGCCGAGGCGAAGGAAAAATGTGAAACGTTTCAGCAATTAGTCGAACCCGAGGTTGGCGTCGCCTTGCTTGGGCGTATGCTGGGCAACTTCGACTTGTCGAAGTACCCGCTGGACGGGCCACTGCCCGAGTTGCCGCTGACTGACAGCGGGCAGCAGAGTCGGCAGAAGTTGCTGACCGAACTGGCGGGGCGCGAAAACCTCACGCTGGCTGAACTGGGCCGCAAGATTGCCGGCGGGCGAGGGCATTACACTCTGGTGGGCACGCCGGTACAGATTGCCGATCGCTTGCAGGAGTGGTTCGAACAGGGCGCTGCGGACGGCTTCAACGTGCTGGTGCCACATCTGCCGGGCGGGCTCGAAGATTTCGCCAATGGCGTGGTGCCGGAACTGCAACGGCGTGGGCTGTTCAGAACCGAGTATGAGGGTCGGACGTTGCGCGAGAACCTTGGCCTGGCCCGGCCCCAAAACAGATTTTTGTGATTGATAGAGCTGTTGTGGTGAGGGGATAAATCCCCTCACCACAAAAGTGTTCGACTTCAGATGACCAAAAGACAGACAAGAGAGGATTCGATGACTTACACCGCTGCCGAAAACCGCTACGACTCCATCCCTTACCGCCGCGTCGGTCGCAGCGGTCTGGTGCTGCCGGCGCTGTCACTGGGCCTGTGGCACAACTTTGGCGACAGCACGCCGATCGACACCCAGCGCGCCTTGCTGCGCACCGCCTTCGACTTAGGGATCAACCACTTCGACCTGGCCAACAACTACGGCCCGCCGTACGGCAGCGCCGAGACCAACTTCGGCCGCCTGCTGCGCGAAGACTTCAAGCAGTACCGCGATGAATTGATCATCTCCAGCAAGGCCGGTTGGGACATGTGGCCCGGCCCTTACGGCCAGGGCGGCGGTTCGCGCAAATACGTGCTGGCCAGCCTCGACCAGAGCCTGCAGCGCCTCGGTCTGGATTATGTGGATATCTTTTATTCGCACCGCTTCGACCCGGACACCCCGCTGGAAGAAACCGCCAGCGCCCTCGCCACTGCGGTTCAGCAGGGCAAGGCGCTGTACATCGGCATCTCCTCGTATTCCGGGGTGAAAACCCGCGAAATCGCCGCGTTGCTGAAAGAGTGGAAAGTGCCGCTGCTGATTCATCAACCGGCGTACAACCTGCTCAACCGCTGGGTGGAAAAGGATCTGCTCGATACCACCGAGGAACTCGGCACGGGCGTCATCGCTTTCACGCCATTGGCGCAGGGCCTGTTGACCGACAAATACCTCAACGGCGTGCCGGAAGATGCGCGGGTCAATCGTCCGGGCGGTGGTTCGTTGCAGGCTTCGCACTTGTCCGAGGCGAACATCGCGCATGTGCGCGCGTTGAACGAGATCGCCAAGCGTCGTGGGCAGAGCCTGGCGCAACTGGCGCTGGCGTGGACGCTGCGTGATCCACGGGTGACCTCGGCGCTGATCGGTGCGAGCCGGCCGGAGCAGATTATCGAGAACGTCGGGGCGTTGAAGAATTTGAGCTTCAGTGCTGAAGAGTTGGCGGAGATTGACCGGTTTGCCCAAGAGGGCGGGATCAATCTTTGGGAGAAGCCTTCGACGGCGGAATAGGTGGTTTCGAAGACTTGACGCGTCATTACGGAGAAACCTCACTGGACGAGGTTTCTCCGTAATTTTTTGTAGTTTTACTTTTTGCTCGGGAACCCGAGTACTTCTGCGGCCTCGCTGAAAAAGGAATCTCTTGCGGTTCGTTTTCTCAGTTGCATGTCGATCACCTGTGACTGATCTGGCAGGGTGAAGTAACCCTTGTCCAAACTGCATAGGCTTTCCAGTGTAGGTAGCGGTAGTCCGAGCAACTGTCTGAGTTGAGATCGAGAAAGGACTTTATTTTCCACGAGCATTTTTACGCCTCGTGCAATCAACTGAGGCCTTTCAAAGTCGAAGTCAGCGTCCATCGGCTCACCTTTGACCCATCCTCTTGCTGACCTGGCCTTCCACAGTCTCGTAGTAGTGGTTTCGTTGATTATTTCCAGATCCTGGCATCTACGAACCATCGCTGCTACAGAGACTTTCCAGCGTGGTTTCAGCGCTAGCAAAGTATCCAAGGTAGGCCATCGAATTTCTCTCAGGAAGCTCTCTGCTGGCATCAGGAATGCGCTGGCGAATCGATGAGCCTGCGACTCAAGCAGATCGTAATTCGATTCGTACTGCTCCTTCGATACATGACGATGTAGAACGATATGCCCCAATTCATGTGCAGCATCGAATCGGTTTCGTATGCCGTTCGCCTTGTCTGCTACAAGGAGGACGTAAGGCCGCTGATCCAACTCGTACCAATTTGAAACACCGTCCATTTTCAAATGGCCCAGTGTGGTCCGAGTGCAGACGATACCTGCGTTTTCGAGGGTCTGAATGACATTGGGGATGGGAGCAGTCCCAAGTCCCCAGGCTTGGCGGCATTCGCTGGCCATTCTCTCGATTTCTTCGTCCGAAATCAGTAAGCAGTTACTTTCTTCCAGATGAGGAACATTTACTGCCACGAACTCCAGGCTTTCTTGCAGCTTGTAGGAAACGTCTTGAAGCCATTCCAAGCGTACTTCCGCTATTTCCCTGGCGTTTGCCGTGGCGCTTACCTGAGAACGAAAAAAGAACGGTGTACGCTCGCTCGTTACGATTTGTTCTTCAAGCAGCCAATTCTCACTGACGCCGAAGACCTCACATAGTCGTTGGAAAGCATCGGCTTCAGGAACCTGAACCCCGTTCTCCCATTTAGAGATGTTTCCAGAGGCGCGCCCAACCATTTCAGCCAAAGCGGTCTGGGTAATACCAAACGTGAGCCGTAACTGCTTGAGACGCGCTGATTGGAAGCCTGCGACTCCAGTTCTCATGCTTCACCTCTCGGACTTCTGCTCATCATCAATTTGGTTTTCAGTTTTTTCTGCGCGGCGCATCTTATCTCGCAATGTCACCAGTTCAACTCGTTTTTGATCAGTGGCCGGATTATCTGAGTAGCTCTGAAGAAGGTCTTCGAGTGTGCAATCCATATGGAAGCCTCTGCCACTGAAATATGGCACTGCCATTGTGATTGCCAAAGGCTCTGATTGATCCTCTGAGCGCGGCGGGGGGGCATGGACTACGACAAGCGCATGAATCAACTGTTCGTTGACAGTTTGAGTGAGGCCGTCAATCCAATCCATCTGGGGGGAAGCCAAAGACTCGTTGAGCGTTTTCAGTTCAGTTCGGTGTTTTGCTGTACGAATTTCTTTCTGCCAAGGCAACACGACTGAGGTGATCCGCAGACTCCCCATCTCAAGCAGGACATAGTTGTGCCCCTTGGGATCGGTCGATTTTATGAGTGGGCTCCAACGTTTCATTCCTGCCAAGGCCTCTTGAACCAGTGAATGGCGCAAGTGACCTCGCAGGTCTTCATGAGGAGTATGGATTAAGAGATCTTCGACCTCCTTTAACGCTTTTTGAAAGGTCTGAGGAATCAAAACCCCAAGCTCATCAAAAAATTCTTTGTCCACTTGTGCACGAATGAAACTTTGAATTTCTTCTTTTGTGACCATGCGTTTCACCACTCACTAATCGGTAAGCGGATTTTTACGCCAATTTTATTCGTTATGGAAGCAATGACTGTTTTTTTATACAGCCAATCTGATGGATGGTTGCTTCTGTAGTGTTCAGCGAAAAAACGGCACATCCCCCAACACCGTAGCCCGCTGCATCACCCGCCGCGCCGGCCGGTAATCATCCACCGCGTAATGCTGTGTCACGCGGTTGTCCCAGAACGCAATATCGTCCTTCTGCCAGCGCCAGCGAATGGTGAACTCCGGCCGCGTCGCGTGGGCGAACAGAAACTTCAGAATCGCCTCGCTCTCGATTTCCGACAGCTCATTGATCTTCGACGTGAAGCCTTCATTGACGAACAACGAACGCCGGCCGCTCACCGGATGCGTACGGATCACCGGATGCGACAACGGCGGATTCTTGCGTCGCGCCTCTTCCCACTGCGCCAGCGCTTCCGGCGTGTTGCCATAGCGCTCCAGCGGAAACGAGCGGGTGAAATCGTGGGTCGCGGTCAGCCCTTCAAGCAAGCCTTTCATCGGCGCCGACAGCGCTTCATACGCGGCAATGCCGCTTGCCCACAGCGTGTCGCCACCAAACTCCGGCAACAACTTGGCGCTGAGCACCGCGCCCATCGCCGGCGTCGGCAGGAAGGTCACATCGGTGTGCCAGATCGCGTTGTCGCGCACGTCGGTGACAGCGGTGTCGAGAATCAGCACTTCCGGTTGTTCCGGCACGTTCGGGTAGATCGGATGAATGTGCAGATCACCGAAATAGTGAGCGAAGCGCGCCTGTTGCGACGGCTCGATCGGCTGATTGCGGAAGAACAGCACTTGGTATTTGAGCAGCGCCTGCTCGATGGCGTCGCGGTGTTCCAGGCTCAACGGCTGGCTGATGTCGACGCCGCTGATCTGCGCGCCGAGGGCCGAGCTTAATGGGGTGATGTTCAGGCTGCTCATGGTCTTACTCTTCAAATTCGGGGGGGCAGAGCTTTTGTAGGAGTGAGCCTGCTCGCGATAGCGTTGCGTCATTCACAACAGCCGTTGCCTTTCACTCGGCAATCGCGAGCAGGCTCACTCCTACAAGGGATTTACATGAAATGGGTCAGTGCGCCTGGCCGTGCCACGGCACCAGTTTGCGCTGCAGGGCACGCAGGCCCATTTCCATGGCGAAGGCGATCAGGGCGATGACCAGAATCCCCAGCACCACCACGTCGGTGACCAGAAATTGCGCGGCCGACTGCACCATGAAGCCCAAACCACTGGTGGCGGCGATCAGTTCAGCGGCGACCAGCGTCGACCAGCCAACCCCCAGACCAATGCGCACACCGGTAAGAATGTCCGGCAACGCGCTCGGCAGAATCACATGGCGAATCAGTTGTGCGCGAGTCGCGCCGAGCGACTGCGCTGCGCGCAGTTTGGCCGGGTCAACCGTGCGCACGCCGGTAGCTGTGGCGATGGCGATCGGCGCGAAAATCGCCAGGTAGATCAGCAGCACTTTCGACAACTCGCCGATGCCGCACCAGATCACGATCAGCGGCAGATAAGCCAGAGGCGGAATCGGGCGATAGAACTCGATCAGCGGATCCAGAACGCCACGGGCGATGCGGTTGGCACCGATGGCGATGCCCACCGGCACGGCGGTCAGAATCGCGAAACCAAGGCCCAGGCCGATGCGGCTGAGACTCGCGCCGAGGTGTTGCCACAGGGTCGAATCCATATAGCCGCTGGTGGCCAGCAACCAGCCTTTTTGCAGCACAGCGGAGGGCGGTGGCAGGAACAGCGGCTCGATCAATCCAGTGGCGGTCACCGCCCACCAGATCACCAGCAAGGCGAACAACGTCAGCAGGCTGATCCAGCGCGTGCTGAGACTGCGGCGCACCGGGATCGCTACCGATGGGGTTTTCACTGCCGGGGCGGAAACGTCGTAACTGCTCATGCGCGCTCCTGTCGTTGAACGGCGCTGCGTTGCGAGAACACTTTGCTCAGCACGTGTTCGCGGGTTTCGATAAAACGCGGGTCGGATTTGATCGCCCGTGCCGATTCGCCAGCGGCGTAACGCTGGCCGAAATCCAGGTGTAGACGCTCAACGATCTGCCCCGGATTCGGCGCCAGCAGAATCAGGTCGGTTGCGAGGAACACCGCTTCTTCAATGTCGTGGGTAATCAGAAAAACCGGTTTGGCGGTGCGCTGCCAGACTTGCAGCAGCAGTTCTTGCATTTGTTCGCGGGTAAATGCGTCGAGGGCGCCGAAGGGTTCGTCCATCAGCAACACGCGCGGGTCGGCGGCGAGTGCACGGGCGAGGCCGACGCGTTGTTTCTGGCCACCGGAAAGTTGCCAGATACGGCGGTTTTCAAAACCGGATAGATCGACCAGCGCGAGCATCTCGCGGGCGATCTTTTCGCGCTTGTCCTTGGCGACACCGGCCAGCTCCAGACCGAATGCAACGTTGGCCAACACGTCCTGCCAAGGCAGCAACGCGTCGTCCTGAAACACCACGCCACGTTCGGCGCTCGGACCTTTGACCGGCACGCCGTCGAGGGTGATGCGCCCGGCACTCGGTTCGACGAAGCCGGCAATCAGGTTCAACAGCGAAGTCTTGCCACTGCCGGACGGGCCGAGGGCCACCAGCAATTGCTGCGGCCCCAGGGTCAGAGAAATATCCGCCAGCACCGGTTCCGGGCTGCCCGGGTACTGTGCGCTGATGCGCTCCAGCTGTAGCAAAGCCATCGCAGTTAACTCCCGATCAGTTGGTGATGTATTTGGCGCTGACGTACGGCGCGTAGTCCGGCAGAACCGCTTCGACCTTGCCTTGCTCCTTGAGGAACGCGGCGGTGTCGGTGATGGCTTTGGTGGTCGGTGCGCCAAGGTCGCTGACCTGATCAGCCGCCAGTGGGTAGACGTTGCCTTGCAGCAGCAATGGAATGTCGCTGGCCTTGGCGCCGGAGAGTTTCACCAGTTTGTCGACGTTGGATTGATCGGCGAGCCAGGCTTTCGGGTCTTTGCGGTAATCGGCGTAGGCATCGAGGGTAACTTTGGCGAACGCCCGGACGATTTCCGGGTGCTTCTCGGCGAAATCCTTGCGCACGATCCAGGCATCGAAAGTCGGCGCGCCGAACTTGGCCAGCTCACCGGAGGTGATCAGCACTTTGCCGTTTTCCTTGGCTACTCCGAGGGCTGGGTCCCACACGTAAGTGGCGTCGATGTCACCGCGTTTCCACGCAGCGATGATTGCTGGCGGCGCGAGGTTGAGCACGGTGACTTTCGAGGGGTCGATGTTCCAGTGCTTGAGTGCGGCGAGCAGGCTGTAGTGACCGGTCGATACGAACGGCACGGCGATTTTCTTGCCGACCAGATCCTGGGGCGTCTTGATCCCGGAACCGTCGCGAGCGACCAGCGCTTCGGCGGCGCCGATCTGGGTGGCGATGAGGAAGGTTTCCACCGGGACTTTGCGGGTGATCGCAGCGGTCAACGGGCTTGAACCGAGGTAGCCGATCTGCACGTCGCCGGAAGCGATGGCGGTGATCACGTCGGCACCGTTATCGAATTTGCGCCAGCTGATGTCGGCCTTGGTGGCCTTCTCGTAGGCGCCGTCGGCCTGGGCGACTTTCGCCGGGTCAACGGTGGTTTGATAAGCGACGGTGAGGTCGGCGGCCTGCGCCAGAAAGCTCGCGGCAGCCAGAGAGGCCACGGCCAGCAGGCGAAGCGGGAAATGCAGTTTCATGGGAGTGCTCCAGTTCAGGCGACCGAGGATCGGCGTGGAAAGGAGACTAAATGATCTAAGAATCGTTAAATAAATAACTTTTTAGAATGAGCTTATGAGCGGAAAAATCTAAGAAGGAGGGTAGAGAGAGCCTTTCGATAGTTCCCACGCTCTGCGTGGGAATTCAGCTTGTGACGCTCCACGTCACAGGGACGCAGAGCGTCCTTTGAGGCATTCCCACGCAGAGCATGGGAACGATCATCACACGGTATTTCAGGTCGGCGTACTTCGCATCAACACCGCGGTCAGTCCCCTCTCCCTCTGGGAGAGGGTTAGGGTGAGGGGCTTTTAATTACTGATCGCCAGAATACTCGCCTGATACGACCCGACAAACACATCGAAATCGCCCACTTCGTTCTGCTCCAGCTCAGCCTGCGCCGCCAGCGAAGATCGCGCCAGTTCCTCAAACTTCGCCTGCTCATCCGCCGCCAAAGGCTCGCTGCGGAAGAATTCGGCATGCGCCTGGCTCTGACGCAGGGAGAACTGCGCGAAGCTTTCCTTGTGCTCAGCCATCGCTGCCAACACCTGCGCCGAAGGCGTCAGCGACGGATCGCGGACCTTGGCCAGTTGCGCATCCAGCGCCTTGCTGTGCGCGTCGCCGCCATGGCTCTGATCCAGCAGCGCGGCGAGCGGGGCAATCTGTTCCAGCAGCTCGGTCGCCCAGGTCTTCATCTCGACCGGCTCACCGTCACGCTGCAATTGCAGGCCCGGACGGCGACCTTCCTTGACCACGCTGAGGAAGTTCGAGGTGGCGTTGCCGCACGACGTGTTGGTCAGCAGCGGGCTGTCGTTCAGCGCGCAGTACAGCAGGAACGCGTCGAGGAAGCGCGACTCGGTAAGGTCGATGCCCATCGGCAGGAACGGGTTGATGTCCAGGCAACGCACTTCGACGTACTGAATGCCACGGGCCATCAAGGCCTGGATCGGCCGCTCACCGGTGTAGGTCACGCGTTTCGGGCGGATGTTGGAGTAGTACTCGTTTTCGATCTGCAGGATGTTGGTGTTGAGCTGCACCCACTCACCATCCTTGTGCGTGCCGACCTCAACGTACGGCGCGTACGGCGTGGCCACGGCTTTGCGCAGGCTGTCGGTGTAGCTCGCCAGATCGTTGTAGCATGGCGTCAGGCCGGCCTGGGCGTTGCTTTGATAACCGAGGTCGCTCATGCGCAGGCTGGTGGCGTAGGGCAGATACAGGGTGTCCGGATCGAGCTGTTCCAGCTGATGCGAACGACCGCGCAAGAAGCCTGCGTCCAGCGCCGGCGATGCACCGAACAGGTACATCAGCAGCCAGCTGTAGCGACGGAAATTACGGATCAACGCGATGTAGGAAACCGACTGGAAATCGCGGTCAGTGCCGACAAAACCCTCGGCTTCGCGCAGCAGCGGCCAGAGCTTTTCCGGCAGGGAAAAGTTGTAGTGAATCCCGGCGATGCACTGCATGGTCTTGCCGTAACGCAGGGCCAGGCCCTTGCGGTAGACGTACTTGAGCTGACCGATGTTGGAGGTGCCGTAATAGGCGATCGGGATGTCTTCCTCGGCCGGCAACGGGCACGGCATCGATGGACTCCACAGGTACTCGTTGCCGAGCTTGCTGTAGGCAAAGCGATGAATCTTGTCCAGGCTCGCCAGCGTATCCGCCGGGTCGGGCAGGGCGGGCGTGATGAATTCCAGCAGCGACTCGGAATAGTCGGTGGTGATTTGTTCGTTGGTCAGCGCGGAACCCAAGGCTTCCGGGTGCGGCGTTTGCGCCAGTCGACCTTCGCTGGTCACGCGCAGGCATTCACGTTCGATACCGTGAAGGCACTGTTCGAGCAGAGAGAGGTTGGCGCGCTCGCCGAGCAGAGCCAGGCGGCGGTTGAGAAGTTCGCTCAATTTGGATTCCTTCACGCGTCAGTCGCCCCAATATGGGGGTGGGCAGGACGGTCTACAAGGGTGAAGTTGAAACTGGCGTTTTCGCCTGGTTTTTCGGGCCTCAAAGCCCCCGTTGAAACGCCAACTTCATTCCCTGAATCTGGCTGATGCACGCGAAGAATACGCGATCCCTGTGGGGGCGGGCTTGCCCGCGAAGAGGGCGTGTCAGTCAACCTCAAGTTGCCTGACACAGCGCTTTCGCGAGCAAGCCCGCTCCCACAGAAAAGCTCGACGCTGCGATCACAGCGCCGAAATTAACTCAAAATGATGAACAACATCTACAGGACAGCGAACGTGCCTTGCGCTTTTGCGACCAGTTTGTCGCCTTGCATTACGTCGGCTTCGACCACCAGCGTACGCCGGCCCGGGTGGATCACCCGCGCCGTGCACAGCACCTCACCGTCGGAAACGGCACGGATATAGTTGATCTTGCACTCGATGGTCGCGCTTTGCTGATCGAAGCCATGCACGCTGGAACAAGCCAGCCCCATGGCGATGTCGACCAGACTGAACAGCGCGCCTCCGTGCAATTTGCCACCGCGATTGCGCAGTTGCGGTTCCAGCCCCAGGGTGACTTGCGCCACCCCGGTTTCCAGGCTGTGCAGGCGGCAGCCCAACAGCTTGAAAAACGCGCTCTCGACGAGCCCGGCCGGAACGTCCATCAGCGTTTCTTCAACTGCTTGGCGTTGGCGAACAGCGAGGCCATCGCATTGTTCACCGGCGCGGCGGTGACGGTTTCCTTGCGTGGCGCGTTGTTCGAAGGCTGGCGCTGCGCCGAGCCCGGACGCGAGCCACGGGCGCCGTCGATCTTCTCGCCCGGGGTGTCGCCCATGCGCATCGACAGGCCAACGCGTTTGCGCGGGATGTCGACTTCCATGACCTTCACTTTCACCACATCACCGGCCTTCACCGCTTCACGCGGATCCTTGATGAACTTCTCCGACAGCGCCGAAATGTGCACCAGACCGTCCTGATGCACGCCGATGTCGACGAATGCACCGAACGCGGTCACGTTGGTGACAACACCTTCGAGGATCATCCCCAGTTGCAGATCCTTGAGGTCTTCGACACCTTCCTGGAACTCGGCAGTCTTGAATTCCGGACGCGGGTCACGGCCCGGTTTTTCCAGTTCTTGCAGGATGTCGGTCACGGTTGGCAGACCGAAGGTCTCGTCGGTGAATTTCTTCGGGTCCAGACGCTTGAGGAACGCGGCGTCGCCGATCAGCGAGCGAATATCGCGGTCGGTTTCAGCGGCAATGCGCTGCACCAGCGGATAGGCTTCCGGGTGAACTGCAGAGGAATCCAGCGGGTTGTCGCCGTTCATCACGCGCAAGAAGCCGGCGGCCTGTTCGAAGGTTTTCTCGCCCAGACGCGCGACTTTCTTCAGTGCTGCACGGGTTTTGAAGGCGCCGTGTTCATCGCGGTGAGCGACGATGTTTTGCGCCAGTGTCGCGTTGAGGCCGGAGATCCGCGCCAGCAGCGCTACCGAAGCGGTGTTCACGTCGACACCGACGGCGTTCACGCAGTCCTCGACCACAGCATCCAGGCCACGCGCCAGTTTCAGTTGCGAAACGTCATGCTGGTACTGGCCGACACCGATGGATTTCGGATCGATTTTCACCAGCTCGGCCAGTGGATCCTGCAGGCGACGGGCGATGGACACTGCACCACGGATCGACACGTCCAGATCCGGGAATTCCTTGGCCGCCAGCTCCGACGCCGAGTACACCGATGCGCCGGCTTCCGAAACCATGACCTTGGTCATCTTCATGGCCGGGTATTTTTTGATCAGCTCGATCGCCAGTTTGTCGGTCTCACGGCTGGCGGTGCCGTTGCCGATGGCGATCAGGTCCACCGAGTGCTTGGCGCACAGGGCGGCCAGGATGGCGATGGTCTGGTCCCACTTGTTGTGCGGAACGTGCGGGTAAACCGTGGCGTGATCCAGCAGCTTGCCGGTCGAATCGACCACCGCAACTTTGCAGCCGGTGCGCAGGCCCGGGTCGAGGCCCAGGGTCGCGCGCGGGCCGGCCGGGGCGGCCAGCAGAAGGTCGTGCAGGTTGTGGGCGAACACGTTGATCGCCTCGGTTTCGGCGCCGTCGCGCAGCTCGCCGAGCAGGTCGGTTTCCAGATGGGTGTAGAGCTTGACCTTCCAGGTCCAACGCACCACTTCGCCGAGCCATTTGTCGGCCGGACGGTTCTGGTTCTGGATATTGAATTGCTGACCGATCATGCCTTCGCACGGGTGCATGGTGCCCGGCAGCTCGTCGCCGACCTTCAGCGCAGAGCTGAGGATGCCTTCGTTACGGCCACGGAAAATCGCCAGTGCGCGGTGCGATGGCATGCTTTTCAGCGGTTCGTCGTGTTCGAAGTAGTCGCGGAACTTGGCGCCTTCCTCTTCCTTGCCGGCGATGACGCGGGCACTGAGGGTCGCTTCCTGCTTGAGGTAATTGCGCAGCTTTTCCAGCAGGCTGGCGTCTTCGGCAAAGCGCTCCATCAGGATGTATTTGGCGCCTTCGAGCGCCGCCTTCACATCAGCCACGCCTTTTTCGGCGTCGACGAAACGTGCGGCTTCGGCTTCCGGGGTCAGGTTCGGGTCGTTGAACAGGCCGTCGGCCAGCTCGCCGAGGCCGGCTTCCAGGGCGATCTGGCCCTTGGTGCGGCGCTTCTGCTTGTACGGCAGGTACAAGTCTTCGAGGCGAGTCTTGGTGTCGGCGAGCTTGATGTCGCGTTCAAGCTGCGGAGTGAGTTTGCCTTGCTCTTCGATGCTGGCGAGGATGCTGATGCGCCGTTCGTCGAGTTCTCGCAGGTAGCGCAGGCGCTCTTCCAGATGACGCAACTGGGTGTCATCGAGGCTGCCGGTGACTTCTTTCCGGTAACGGGCGATGAAGGGAACGGTAGAGCCTTCATCGAGTAGCGCGACGGCCGCTTCGACCTGTTGTGGGCGTACGCCGAGTTCCTCGGCGATGCGGCTGTTGATGCTGTCCATAAAACCACCTGACATATTGTGAAAGCAGGCTCGCAGGCACGGAAATAAAGGCCCGGAGTCTGGTTGAGCGGCTTGAAGATTACCGCTGCCTGGGTCAAAAGGCAGCCCATTGACCCGTGAAATCGAACAATTACTGCGCCGGGCAGGAAAAAAAGGCCTGCCACCTGCGGTAACGATTCAGACGTTGCCTGGCACAAAACGCCGCGCATTATAACCAGCGTTCTGTCATTCGGGGGCGTTGCAGTCTGTAGGCATAAACCCCGGTTTTCTGGCAGTGAAGGAAAAATCTGCTAACAATGCACACGGTGCGTATAACGGCAGCTACGCCATAATGCGCGCCGAGCTAAAAGGAGCATCCAATGAGCAGCACTGCACAAACTGCTGAAGGCGAAAAAATTCTCATCGTTGACGACGATCCGGGGCTGAGCAGCCTGCTGGAACGGTTTTTCGTCAGCAAGGGCTACCGCGCCCGCACCGTACCGAACACCGAGCAGATGGATCGTCTGCTGTCGCGTGAAGTTTTCAATCTGGTCGTACTCGACCTGATGCTGCCTGGCGAAGACGGTCTGACCGCCTGCCGCCGTTTGCGGGCGGCAAACAACCAGATTCCGATTATCATGCTCACCGCCAAGGGCGATGAGATGAGCCGCATCAAGGGCCTGGAACTGGGCGCCGACGATTATCTGGCCAAGCCGTTCAACCCGGACGAGCTGATGGCTCGGGTCAAAGCGGTGCTGCGTCGTCAGGCCGCACCGGTACCGGGCGCACCGGGCAGCGAAGACGAAAACGTCACTTTCGGTGATTACGTATTGTCGCTGGCCACTCGCGAACTGAAGCGCGGCGACGAAGTGCACATGCTCACCACCGGTGAGTTTGCGGTACTCAAGGCCTTGGTGATGAACGCGCGTCAGCCATTGACCCGCGACAAACTGATGAACCTGGCCCGTGGCCGCGAGTGGGATGCTCTGGAGCGTTCCATCGACGTACAGATCTCCCGTCTGCGCCGGATGATCGAGCCTGATCCGTCGAAACCGCGCTATATCCAGACTGTCTGGGGCGTGGGCTACGTGTTCGTACCGGATGGCGCCGCCACCAAGTGATCGGCGATTTGTAGGAGCGGGTCTGCGGGGGCTGGTCGAACGGCCATGCCCGCAGACTCGCAATCCGCAATATGCGAGCATTGCTCGCTCCTGCAAGTGTGTAGCGGTTATAGATGAAAACCCCCGTCTGGTTCCCCCAAAGTTTTTTCTCCCGCACCCTCTGGCTGGTGCTCATCGTCGTGCTGTTTTCCAAGGCGCTGACCCTGGTTTATCTATTGATGAACGAGGACGTGCTGGTGGATCGCCAATACAGCCACGGCGTCGCCCTGACGCTGCGCGCCTATTGGGCCGCTGACGAAGAAAATCGCGCGAAGATCGCTGACGCCGCCACCCTGATCCGGGTGGTGGGTGCCGGCGTGCCGGAAGGCGAACAGCACTGGCCCTACAGCGAAATCTACCAACGGCAAATGCAGGCGGAACTCGGTGCCGACACCGAAGTGCGATTGCGCATGCACTCGCCGCCGGCATTGTGGGTTCGCGCGCCGAGCCTGGGCGATGGCTGGTTGAAAGTCCCGTTGTATCCGCACCCGTTGCGTGGCCAGAAAATCTGGAACGTGCTCGGCTGGTTCCTGGCGATCGGTTTGCTGTCGACCGCCTCGGCGTGGATTTTCGTCAGCCAGCTCAACCAACCCTTGAAACGTCTGGTCTACGCTGCCCGGCAACTCGGTCAGGGTCGCAGCGTGCGCCTGCCGATCAGCGATACGCCAAGCGAAATGACCGAGGTGTATCGCGCCTTCAACCAGATGGCCGAAGATGTCGAACAGGCCGGCCGTGAGCGTGAATTGATGTTGGCAGGGGTTTCCCACGACTTGCGTACACCGTTGACCCGATTACGGCTGTCGCTGGAGTTGATGGACGACCGCAACGACCTGACTGACGACATGGTGCGCGATATCGAAGACATGGACGCGATTCTCGACCAGTTCCTAGCGTTCATCCGTGATGGTCGTGATGAGTCGGTGGAGGAGGTCGATCTCAGCGATCTGGTGCGTGAGGTGGCGGCACCGTACAACCAGAACGAAGAGAGGGTGCGCTTGCGCCTCGAGCCGATCCAGCCGTTTCCGCTACGTCGGGTGTCGATGAAACGCCTGTTGAACAACTTGATCGGCAACGCCTTGAACCATGCTGGCAGCAGTGTGGAAGTCGCCGCCTATGTGTCCGGTGATGTCAGCGCGCCGTATGTGGTGCTGAGCGTGATGGACCGTGGGGCGGGGATCGATCCTTCCGAACTTGAAGCGATTTTCAACCCGTTTACCCGAGGAGATCGGGCGCGGGGCGGCAAGGGCACCGGGTTGGGGCTGGCGATCGTGAAGCGGATTGCTTCGATGCATGGCGGCAATGTTGAGTTGCGTAACCGGTCTGGGGGTGGGCTTGAAGCGCGGGTGCGGTTGCCGTTGGGGCTGATGTTGCCGCGGGATGCCGTTTAAAACATAAACCCTCACCCCAGCCCTCTCTCTGTATGTACCGGAGACATGGTGGACACATGTTCGGAGACATGGTGGACGGTTTTAGATCTTCTTACCTGCCGTAACGATCTGCAAGTNGGTGATGAGCAATGTGTCTATTAAAAAGTGTCCACCATGTCTCCGAACACCTGTCCACCATGTCTCCGGTACATACACTCTCAGAGGGAGAGGGGGCCGACCGAGGTGTCTGGCGTTGTACATCGACCTGAAAGACTGGCTCGATTGTGGATTCGGCACAGCAGGATCAGGTCGGCGTATCTCTTAAGCATCTCCCTATCAGTCCCCTCTCCCTATGGGAGAGGGTTAGGGTGAGGGGCTCTTGCTCTTCGCTCTAGCCCTTACCCTTGGTGCGAGTCATATTCGGCCCGCCATTCTTCTCAAGGTGCTCGATGATGATCCCCGCCACATTCTTCCCTGTGGTAGTCTCGATCCCCTCCAGCCCCGGCGACGAGTTCACTTCCATCACCAGCGGCCCATGATTGGAACGCAGGATATCCACACCCGCCACCGCCAGGCCCATGACCTTGGCAGCACGCAACGCGGTCATGCGTTCTTCCGGGGTGATCTTGATCAGGCTGGCGCTGCCGCCGCGATGCAGGTTGGAACGGAATTCACCCGGTTTGGCCTGACGCTTCATCGCCGCGATCACCTTGTCGCCGACTACAAAGCAGCGGATGTCCGCGCCGCCCGCTTCCTTGATGTATTCCTGAACCATGATGTTCTGCTTCAGGCCCATGAACGCCTCGATCACCGACTCCGCAGCGGTCGCGGTTTCGCACAACACCACCCCAATGCCCTGAGTGCCTTCCAGCACTTTGATCACCAGTGGCGCGCCGTTGACCATGTCGATCAGGTCGGGGATGTCATCCGGCGAGTGGGCAAAACCGGTCACCGGCAAACCGATGCCGCGCCGTGACAGCAACTGCAGCGAGCGCAACTTGTCACGCGAACGGGCAATCGCCACCGATTCGTTGAGCGGGAACACACCCATCATTTCAAACTGACGCAACACTGCGCAGCCATAGAACGTCACCGACGCGCCGATCCGCGGGATCACCGCGTCGAAACCTTCCAGCGGTTTGCCGCGATAGTGGATCTGCGGCTTGTGGCTGGCGATGTTCATGTAGGCGCGCAAAGTGTCGATCACTACCATTTCATGCCCGCGTTCGGTGCCAGCTTCGACCAGACGACGGGTGGAATACAGACGCGGATTCCGCGACAGCACAGCGATCTTCATGCAACACCTGTGGAGGAGGTAGATACCGGGAACACCGGCTTGTCTTGTACATATTTGATGCCCGGATTGACCACCAGATGGCCATCAATCAGGGCTTTGGAACCGAGCAACAGGCGATAGCGCATGGATTTGCGGCAGGCGAGGGTGAACTCGATCGGCCAGACCCGATCACCCAGGGCCAGGGTGGTGCTGATCACATAGCGCTCCTGGGCATGGCCGTTGGAGCTTTTAATGGTTTTGCGCGTTACCAGCGGCGCTTCGCAACGGCGGTGACGCAACTGCACCACCGTGCCCAGGTGCGCGGTGAAGCGCACCCACTTCTCGCCGTCGCGCTCGAACGGCTCGATGTCGGTGGCATGCAGGCTGGAGGTGCTGGCACCGGTGTCGATTTTCGCCCGCAGGCCGGCGACTCCCAAATCCGGGAGCGCCACCCACTCGCGCAGACCGACAACGGTCAAATGGTCAAATGTCTTCAATGGATAAAACCAACGATTAACGCGTCCACGCCTCAGGTGAAACCTGGGCCAACGCTTTGAATGCAGGTTTGGCGAACCAGTACCCCTGCATCAGAAATATTCCACAGTCCGCCAGGAAATCCCGTTCACCGGCGCTCTCGATGCCTTCGGCGATGACTGTAACGTCCAACTCCGCACAGATTGTGACAATCCCCCGGACGATAGCCTGACGAACGCGGTCTTGATCGACATCGCGGATCAGCGCCATGTCGAGTTTGATCAGGTCCGGTTGGAAATCAGCCAGCAGATTGAGCCCCGAATAACCGGCACCGAAATCGTCGATGGCGGTCTTGAAGCCGAATTCGCGGTATTCACGCAGAATATTGGTCAAATGGCGATAGTTATCTACGTGCTCGCTTTCCAGGGTTTCGAAAATCAGTCGGTCGATCGGGAAACTGTGTTTTTTGGCGGCCTCCAGGGTGCTGCGAATGCATAGCTCTGGACGATAGACGGCGTTGGGCATGAAGTTGATCGACAAGTGTGTCTGCATATTAAGGTTGGCCGCGCCTTCGATGGCGCGGGTCCGGCAGAGTTGGTCGAAGCGGTAGCGGTTGTCTTCTGTAACCTGATCTAACACCGTCAATGCGCCTTCACCAGCCAGACCACGGACCAGCGCCTCATGGGCGAAAATCGACTGGTCGCGCAGATCGACGATAGGTTGGTAGGCGAAGTCAAAATCAAAACCCAGCGGTTCGCTTTGCTGGCAGCCCTGGCAACCGGCCTGGGGCGAGGTCAATGAAGACGGAAATTTAGTCACTCGATCACTCCATGCCGCTGAACCGGCGAAGATCACAGTCTATCTGGAGGGCCGAATTCTTGCGCCCGACAGAAACGGTAGTACAGTTCCGACTACTGGCAGAACGAGGAATTCATATGGCGCAAAAACAGGAAGAAGACGACAAGGTCCGTCTCGATAAATGGTTGTGGGCTGCGCGTTTTTATAAAACCCGGGCCTTGGCGAAAGCAGCGATCGAGAGTGGCAAAGTGCATTGTCGGGGCGAGCGCTGCAAACCAGGCAAAGAGCCACGCATCGGCGATGAATTCGAGATTCGTACTGGTTTCGAAGTGCGTACGGTGAAGGTCGAAGCCTTGTCGATTGTGCGTCGTGGCGCGCCTGAAGCGCAGACGTTGTATGCGGAAACCGAAGCGAGCGTGGCAAAACGCGAAGCGGCTGCGGCGATGCGCAAGGCGGGTGCCTTGGGCGTGAGCACCGATGGCAAGCCGAGCAAGAAGCAGCGGCGGGATCTGTTTAAATTTCGTGGGAACAGTAACGACGAGTAGAGCCGTAGTTGCTGTGTTGTCTGTGCTGACGTCATCGCGGGCAAGCCCGCTCCCACAGGTATTTCAGATGCTCACAAAATTTATGTTCACTGAATATCACTGCGGGAGCATGGCTTGCCCGCGATCGAGTGCGCAGCACTCGCCATGGACGACGCGGTATCAGGCGCTACGCACCACACTCATCCGCGAAACAAGCGGCAACTTGCCCAGCAGATTGAAGATCGGCGAAGTCACCTTCACCCAGAAATTCGCGGCGTGATAGGCAAACGGCGTGTAGTAACCCCAGCCCAACGCCCACACCGCCAGCAACATGCCGCCGATGTAATCGTCCTGACCCCAATGCGCGCCGGCCACCAGCCGCGGCAGCATGAACAGCAGCGCCAGGCACCAGATCACCAGGAACTGGCCGACCGTACGGCTGAACACGCCCATGAACAGCGCCCAGATCAACAGCACCGAAGCATGGTCACCGGGGAAGCTCTGGCTGGAGCGATCCTTCAGCTCCCAGGTCTTCTCCAGATGTGGGAAGTAGTCGCTGATGTGCACCGCGCCTTCAAGGACCATCGACGGGCTGCTGTGCTGCCAGTCCATGTGGTCGGCGAACTTGGAAAACAGCGTGCGGATCACCACCATCAACAGCAGGATCGAGAAAAATCCGAAAAAGGCGCGACGCACATCAATCGCCTTGAACACCCAGTCGCCCTTGATCAGCAGCGTCAGCAGAATCAGCCCGACCACAATGTCGAAAGGACGCAGACTTGCAATTGCCCAGATGTGGAGCCATATCGGGTTGCTGGCCAGCGGTGCGTTGAGTGAGCGGAACAGCCACTCGTCGAAAAACACACACAGCGCGTTGCCCGTAGGCCATAACCAGAAAGCCAGTAGCGCCAATGGCACCACATTGCACAGAACCAGCCGGCCGAGGTTCCACCTTTGTTGGAACAAACCCGGATTGTTCATAAAATGCCTCCCATGGCTAAGCAGTCGGCACCAAAATAAGTGCCAAGAAGCGCAAATTTTCATTCTTTGTAACCATTTTGTCACCTCATTCAGATACCCAGACCTATGACCGACCTACCGGATACCGATTACACCCAACGCTTCATCTTTGATGACAGCGACACGCGCGGCGAACTGGTCGCGCTGGAGCGCAGCTACGCCGAAGTCCTCGCCAAGCACCCGTACCCGGAACCGGTCGCGCAGTTGCTCGGCGAATTGATGGCGGCGGCCTCGTTGCTGGTGGGCACCTTGAAGTTCGACGGCTTGCTGATCCTGCAGGCGCGCTCCGAAGGCCCGATCCCGATGCTGATGATCGAGTGCTCCAGCGACCGTGAAATCCGTGGTTTGGCGCGTTACCACGCCGATCAGATCGCGGCGGATGCGACCCTCAGCGACTTGATGCCGAACGGCGTCCTGGCTCTGACCGTCGACCCGACTGTCGGCCAGCGCTATCAGGGCATCGTCGACCTCGACGGCGAAACCCTGTCCGAGTGCTTCACCAATTACTTCGTCATGTCGCAACAGGTCGGCACCCGCTTCCAGCTGTTCGCCGACGGTCGTCGTGCCCGTGGCCTGCTGCTGCAGCAACTGCCCGCCGATCGCTTGAAAGACGAAGAAGACCGCGCCGCCAGCTGGCAGCACATCACTGCGCTGGCCAGCACGCTGACCGCCGATGAATTGTTGAGCCTGGACAATGAAACCGTGCTGCATCGTCTCTACCATGAAGAGCAGGTGCGCCTGTTCGATGTGCAGAAACTGCGCTTCCATTGCAGCTGCTCGCGGGAGCGCTCGGGCAATGCACTGGTCAGTCTGGGTCAGGAAGATGCACAGGCTCTGGTGGTGGAAAACGGCGGCAACATCGAGATCGATTGCCAGTTCTGCAACCAGCGCTACCTGTTTGATGCGACCGATGTAGCTCAATTGTTCGCTGGCGCAGGCGTCGACACGCCGTCAGATACCCGGCACTAAAACGGTTCAGCGCAGGTAAATTCACTGCGTAACGACGGAATATCGCCGTTACGACGGGAGGACCCTACTCTTTTTGGGCTTTTCTGGCATAATCCGGCCCACTTTTTTCGCGGTAGTAGTGCACGACTTTCTACTACAAAACGTTTGGAGCACACTCGGCCACTGGCCGACGGGGAACCTCATGACGCAAGCCAATAACGCCGTGTACACCGATCTGAGTGTTGATGATCTGGTAAAAGAAGCCCTGAACCGCGGTGAGGGCGAGCTTGCCGATACCGGCGCTCTGGTTGTTCGCACTGGTCACCGCACCGGTCGTTCGCCTGTTGACCGTTTCATCGTTGAAGAGCCTTCCACCCAGGCCGCTATCGCCTGGGGCCCGATCAACCGCAAGTTCCCGGCCGACAAGTTCGATGCCTTGTGGGCTCGCGTCGAGGCGTTCAACAACGCGCAAGAGCACTTTGTTTCCCACGTGCATGTAGGCGCGGCCGAAGATCACTACCTGGCCGTGAAAATGACCACCCAGACTGCCTGGCAGAACCTGTTCGGTCGTTGCCTGTTCATCAACCCGGCCCAGTACAACCCGGCTGGCCGTGAAGAGTGGCAAGTGCTCAACGTGGCCAACTTCGAGTGCGTGCCAGAGCGTGACGGCACCAACTCCGACGGTTGCGTGATCCTCAACTTCGCACAGAAGAAAGTGCTGATCGCCGGCATGCGTTACGCCGGTGAAATGAAGAAAGCCATGTTCTCCGTGCAGAACTTCCTGCTGCCGGCCGCTGACGTGCTGCCAATGCACTGCGCCGCCAACATCGGCGAAGAAGGCGACGTGACCCTGTTCTTCGGTCTGTCGGGCACCGGTAAAACCACGCTGTCGGCCGACGAAAGCCGTTACCTGATCGGTGACGACGAACACGGCTGGGGCGAAGGCGTTGTCTTCAACATCGAAGGCGGCTGCTACGCCAAGTGCATCGACTTGTCCGAGAAGAACGAGCCGGTCATCTGGAAAGCCATCAAGCACGGCGCCGTTCTGGAAAACGTCGTCATCGACGACGCCAAGCACGCCGACTACGCCGATGTCAGCCTGACCCAGAACAGCCGCGCCGCGTACCCGCTGGAGCACGTTGCCAAGCGTTCCGAGAAGAACCTGGGTGGCGAGCCAAACGCTGTGATCTTCCTGACCTGCGACCTGACCGGCGTGCTGCCGCCAGTGTCGATCCTCAACGAAGAACAAGCGGCCTACCACTTCCTGTCCGGCTACACCGCTCTGGTGGGCTCGACTGAAATGGGTTCGGGTAGCGGCATCAAGTCGACCTTCTCCACCTGCTTCGGCGCACCGTTCTTCCCGCGTCCGGCCGGCGAATACGCAGAGCTGCTGATCAAGCGCATCCGCGGCTTCGGCTCCAAGGTCTACCTGGTCAACACCGGCTGGACCGGCGGCGGCTACGGCGTTGGCAAACGCTTCAACATCCCGACCACCCGCGCGGTGATCGCAGCAATCCAGAGCGGCGCGCTGATCGGTGCCGCCACCGAGCACCTCGACACCATCAACCTCGACGTGCCACTGGCCGTACCGGGCGTTGAAACCAACCTGCTCAACCCGCGCAACACCTGGGCTGACAAGGCTGCTTACGACGAGGCTGCCAAGGCATTGGCCGGTCTGTTCATCGAGAACTTCAAGAAGTTCGAAGTGAGCGACGCGATCAAGGCTGCTGGGCCTAAGTTGTAAGACTTAGTTCTGGTGAATGAAAAAGCCGCCTCTTGAGGGCGGCTTTTTTGTGGGTGATGGGTTGGGTGTCATTATCAGACCAACTGCCAATATTCCCGCAGCGTTCGCGTTAAACAGCCAGAATAATGCCACTTAAGTAGCCGCGAACTCTAAACGCCGTTCTTCTTCTCTTCAGCCTTCATAGCCATTGCCGCCTGGTATGCAGTACTCGCAGCATCACCACAGCATCAACTTTGATTGTGTAGATGATGTAGTAGTTTGGGGTGACAACCATTTCGCGGGTGCCTTGCGCGATACCTCTTTTGTATAAAGCTGGCTGCTGGCGGACGCTTTCTCCCTTCGATTCGAAAAGCTCATCGAGCTTGATCGCTGCAGCGGGATTTTCCTGGCCGATACGCTCCATGATGTTTTCTCGATCATCCAGCGCCTCTTGGCGCCAGACCAACCTCATCAACGTACTCGCTGACGCAGAGCATCCCGCTTGGCGGCAAATATCCTGCGAGCGTCTTCATCGCTGACGCTGGGTCTTGGGTCATCAATGCTGATTTGTACCTGTTGCTTGACCCATTCTTCATATGCCGCAGCTTCATGCGCTTGTTTCATCGCTTCGGCGCGATCAGGTCGGGCATAGGTTTTTATCTGCAGAGGGTCATAGCTGGAGGCGTCCACATCGAAGTGATTGATACCTACTCCTTGCAGGTAGGTCACCAGTGTTTCAAACCGCTTGAACAGTCGCACCTGACCACTGCGTTGTGCTGCCAGTGAATATTCTTTGTTTCCTTGCTGAATCTGAATTGACCAGCCACCGGGTTTGGCGACGATATGTGCGCTACTGATCGAACCATTCTCAAACAATCGCGCGAGAGTACTGTGATCAATGGTTTCAGTGGTCATGAAGGCAAGCCCTTGGTTGAACAATGGCTCCCATCGTACGCAATCAATAATAGTTTGCAAAATGCAGCTCCTTAAGCTTTGCGCCGAAATCCCAGCGTCAGTGTTCGAGATAGAGGCAGGTAGTTCTAGCTGTGAACGCGCCTGCCGAGGAGTTCGTCAGGCTGGTGCTTTCCAATTGAGCATTTGCTGCTGCGCGACTTGCAGCAGGTCACAGCCATCCTGCGTCAGCAGATAGAGGGCGTGGGTGATGTGGGGGATGTCTTCGACGTCGGCTTGTTTGAAGCTGAGGCAGTAGAGGGTGCGTAGCAGATCGGCGGAGGCGCGCAGGCGCTGGACGGCGCATTCGAGGATGTCTTGCGGGTTGGCCGTTGTGTCGATGATCAGGGGCTTGGTGTCGGTGAGGTTTGATTCGAGTGGGCGGTAGCGATCGGTGTTGAATTGATTCCATGATTTCATAGTGTGTTCTCCAAATATCCTGAATGAACTCACCCCCATCGTGACCAAGCGATGGGAGGTGGACTGTGTTCGGGTTGGTCAACCGAAGGAACACACAAGTCCGGCACGCTTGAAGGCGTCCCAAACACAGCCACCATTAAGCGTGCAGACATTTGAAGTGCCGGCAGCATACAACGGACGTGTTTGTGTGTCCCATCGGGTGACCAAGCCCGAGCCGCTGATTTGGCAGCGACAGTCACGACTATAGAGACGAGCTACACGACGGCGATAGAAGACAAGGAGTCTGTCCTTGTAGGAACAGGACGTAGATTCAATAGGTCATTGCTGACAATCCTTCAGACGTCTTAAACGAGCGCGTTTATCTGCCATCAGTTTCCTGCTTACTTCATCGGAAATGCTTGGCCGAGGATCATCAATGCTGGCTTGGACCTGCCGGATGAACCATGCCTCGTAGGTTTCCTCGTCGCTAGCCTGTTCCGATTCACCGCTCGTACTGTTCATCGTTCTATTTCCTTCTTGGTTAAAAACCTATCGGTCGCCGCTCCGCCTCAGCCAATAACCCGATACGCCGCCGCATCCAGCACACTGGTCGTCAGCCCCGTCGCAGGGGTGTAGATCGAGCCTTTCACCGCCGAGAACGGTACGCCTTTGCTGCCTAAAGACACGTAGCGCTCGCCTTTATCCAGTTCGGTGAAGTAAGTGTAGGAAATGTTGTGCATCCGTTTGTACCGGGCCTCATCGCGGACGATGCCGTCGGTGAGGGTCTTCAGATCGGTCGCGGTCAGATTCAGGGTTTTGTTCAGTTGCACGCCCCAGCGCTTGAGGCAGGCTTCGGCGAAATGACGGACGACGCGGCCCGGTTCCACCAGGGTTTTCAGGTCACTGGCGCTGACAGGGACGCCGCCGTCGGCGGTGGCGTTGCCGGCCATGGTCGCGTGACGGCCGGCCATGGGATAGATGCAGGTTTTGGTGCCGGTGGCGGTTTGCGGGATGACGCAGCTGAAGCCTTTGGAGCGTTCATCGCGGGCGTAGAAGGCGATGTATTCTTTGACGTTGCTGCCGAGTTTGACCCGATCTTCCTGGAAGTTACCGATTCCCGGAACGGGGTCCAGGGCAAAGATGTTCACCGGAATATTTTTAAGTTGAGTGTCTTTCAACATTGCATTGGCCAGCATATGGCAACTTACACCGCCTCGGCTCCAGCCCACCAGGTTGACGCGGGTGGGAATAACACCGTCTTTGCGGAACGTCTTGATAATGCCCTCCTGCAACTTCTGTTGGGTGATGCTGCGGTCGCCATAGTTGTACTTGCGCCAAAACCACGAGCCCTCGGCTTTGACATCTTCAATGGGAATGCCGGCGGCTTTGAGGCGGTTGTATCCGGCTTCGGTCAGTTGTTCGCGTTGCCAGTCGCATTTTCCTTTGATGATATTCAGCGCGTGCTGTACGTTTTCTTCCCAGCCCTTGCCGAACAACGTGCCGCTGAGACCGTACTCCTTGGTTTTGGTAAACAGGTCATCCGCTTGCAGGTTGCCGCTGCCCGGCCCATCGACCACGATCCATTCGGCAAACTCGCGACCGGAATGGTTTGCGGCCAAGGTGGAAATCAATTCGCCGTTCCAGAAGTTTTCATGGGTGGTGTCAAACTTGTTGGAACCCGTGCCGCAAAAAAAGATAGTTAAAACAGTCATGTTTATTGCTCTTGTTTAATGAAAGAGCAGTCAACCTAGTATTGTTCTTTTAAAAGGCAAAGAAGTGGGTTGTTTCGAGATTTGTTGGTTGTTGGGTTTAATTGCGCTGGGCGATTTTAAGTTTTGCAACTTCCAGTAGTTCGCAACCGTCTTGAGTCAACAAGTAAAGCGCCTGAACAATGTTCGGGATGTCTTTGACGTCTGCTTGTTGGAAACACAAACAGTAAAGAGTTTCCAACAGATTGCTGGCAGCGCAAAGACGTTGCTGTGCGGCATCCAGCAGGTCTTCATGGCAGGCGTCCGTGTCGATGACCAGCACCGGATTCTCGCTGTAACTGGTTTTCAAACGGCGGTAGCGGTTGAGGGGCGGGTGCAGTGAGTTCATGGATTAGGCTGTCCTTTGAGAAGTCGCTACGGTGCGATTCAGTCGCGTCGGCCACTATAGGAGGGCATCGGGCTGTGGGACAAGACGGCTGCAATGGACAGAGTTCGTAGGGGTTTTTCCGGTGTTCGGGTATTTGCCCTACGTGTTTTCATGGGCTTTTCAAGGCAAAACCCTTAGCTCGGAATATTCCTACGGGTTTGTCAGGCGCTTCTGAATAAACCTCTGTATGGTGCGCGCCAGAATCTGTGGGACGTTTCCAGACGTCCTATACGCGCATAAAAGGAATTAGGTATGCAGTGGCTACGAATGGCCTTGATTGTGGTGCTGTGGGCCAGTGGTTGCCGTGTAGCAATGGCGGTTGACCTGGATAACGCTCTGGTGCTCGATCATCTGGATCGAACCGGTTGGCCGGAGGCGCTCACCAGCCCGGCGAACGTCGACACGGCCTCGCGCGCCGAAGTGCTGATGTTCGGCAAAGCTCTGCTCGCCAGCGAAGCGCTCGATGAGTCAGGTCTGAAACAACGGTTGGGTGTGCCGCAAGTGCAACTCAAGTCGATCCGGCAAGTGCGCGACGGTTTGTGGGATCACCTGCTGAGCACTTATCGCAGCGCCAGTCAGGACTGTGGCGAACAACCCTTTTGCCCCCAGGTGCGCAGCGTTGCCGACCTTCGCCAGTTGGCGGCGGCGTTTACCGGCGACATCAGTCCGGCCCATGCACTTTGGGCAAGTAGAAGCCAGAGTGTGCATGAACAGGCATTGAACGAGCAGTTGCGAGTGGCCGTACTGCTGCCGTGACCTCTGCTGATTGACGTCTAGGCCATAGCGGCTGCCTGCACCGTCGCACTGGCCGCGAGTTGGGGAAGTTCGTCTGGAAGCCGCATGCATCCGCCTAGCAGCAGGGCGGAGAGGGTGAGGGCGAGTATTAGCTTCAATCTAGAGTGCATGATCATTCCTTTGAGAATTTTTCACGCATCCGCCGTCCGGGCGTGATGCGGGCGAAACAGTGGGTGGGACTTTATCGCGATGCCGGAAAAGACCGCGATAAACAAATTGTGGCGTTTGTTTCAGCCTGTGACCCAGCGTCAGGGGCTGTATCATTCCGAATCGATTTGGCCCCGACCTTTTCTCGACTCGCTGCGATCGCCCGCTAGGCTGTTGGCATGGCAGCAGTCAAAGGAGTGACAGCGAATGCACAACACCCTGGAACAGGTTTTTGGTTATCCACAGTTTCGCCCCGGACAAGAAACAGCGATCAGTGCGGTACTGGCCGGGCGTTCGGCAGCCGCGATTTTCCCCACCGGTTCCGGCAAGTCCCTCTGTTATCAATTGCCGGCGCTGATGCTGCCGAACCTGACGCTGGTGGTCTCGCCGCTGCTGGCGTTGATGCAGGATCAATTGGCATTTCTGCAACGCCACGGCATTTCGGCCGGCAGCATCGATTCGGCGCAGAGCCGCGAGGATGCCAATGACGTGATGGCCCGCGCCCGTTCGGGTGAATTGAAGATCCTGATGATCTCGGTGGAGCGTTTGAAGAACGAGCGCTTCCGCAATTTCTTGCAGCAGGTGCCGATCTCGTTGCTGGTGGTGGATGAGGCGCATTGCATCTCGGAGTGGGGACACAATTTCCGCCCCGACTACCTCAAGTTGCCGGACTATCAGCGTCAGTTCAACATCCCGCAGACCTTGCTGCTGACGGCCACGGCAACGCCGCAAGTCATCGCCGACATGCAGGCGAAATTCTCTATTGCCGCCGAGGATGTGGTGACGACCGGTTTCTATCGGCCCAACCTCAATCTGCTGGTGGAGCCGGTGCGTGGCCAGGACAAGCGTCGGCGGCTGGTGGAGTGGATGGCCGAACGGCCGGGTCAGCCGAGCATTGTCTACGTGACCTTGCAAAAAACCGCTGAACACATCGCCGAACATATGGAACGCAACGGCATTCAGGCCGAGGCCTATCACGCCGGTCTGCCCCACGATAAACGCGAGGCCATCCAGAAGCGCTTCATGGCCGGGCAGTCCAATTGCATCGTTGCGACCATCGCCTTCGGCATGGGCATCGACAAGAGCGACATCCGCAATGTGGTGCACTTCGATCTGCCCAAATCCATCGAAAACTACAGCCAGGAAATCGGCCGTGCGGGGCGTGATGGAGAATCGTCGGACTGCCTCGTGCTGGCCAATCGTGACAGCCTCAACGTGCTGGAAAACTTTGTCTACGGTGACACGCCGGAGCGTGACGGCATTCGTTATGTGCTCGATGAGTTGAAGGCCTCGGCACCGGAAGGGCAATGGGAGTTTCTGCTTGGTCCGCTGGCGGATCAGAGCAACATACGCGCGTTACCGCTGAAGACCTTGCTGGTGCAACTTGAGCTGCGTGGTCTGATCGCGCCGCGCTATGCGTATTACGCCGAATACCGCTTCAAGTATTTGCTCGAACCCGAGGCATTGCTCGAGCGTTTCGAGGGTGAGCGCCGGGACTTCGTTGCGGCGATCATCCAGACGTCGAGCCGTGCGCGTACCTGGGCCACGGTCAGTTTCGAGGCGATGTACACGCAATATTCGGCTGAGCGCAATCGGGTGGTGAAGGCGCTGGATTACTTTCAGGAGAAGGGCTGGGTCGAGCTTGAGAGCAAGCAGATGACCGAGGTCTACAGCTTGCTGCACAGCGACTTTGACAGTGATGTGTTGAGTGGCGAGCTGCACGATTACTTCACTCGCCACGAACAGACCGAAGTCGCGCGGATTCACGCGATGCTTGAAGTGTTCGCCACTGAACGCTGCCTGGGTTATCGACTGGCGGAGTATTTCGGCGATCACGATGCCCCCGAGCGTTGTGGGCATTGCTCGGTGTGTCACGGACAGATTGCTCGTTTACCAGCACCTCCGGAACTACCGGCGCTTGTGGATAAAAACTTCGCAGCACTGTGCGGTGAATTTATCCACAGGCATGAGCAGCACACGGGCAGTGTGCCGACAGCGGAGCGATTGACGCGGTTTCTGTGCGGCATCAGTGTGCCGCTGTTCACCAAGCTCAAGGCGCGGGCGATTTCCGGGTATGCGACGTTGGAGGAGTATCCGTATGCCGAGGTGCGTGGGTGGGCCCAGGAACACCTTTGAGGTTGCATCCATCCGCTGAATGTCGATCATCACGGTAATAAACTTCAAAAACCGTCGATGGCTGACTATGGTGAGACCAGTCTTTGGATCTCCAACAAGAGAACAACATGAGCCAGACATTCGATATTCAGCAGGCGGCGGTAATCGGTGCAGGCACCATGGGCCGGGGCATTGTCATGTGCCTGGCCAATGCCGGCGTGACGGTGCAATGGGTGGATAACAATCCACAGATGCTGGCGCAGGCGCTCGCGACCGTGGCCGATACGTACGCACACAACGTACGTCAGGGTCGTATTGATCAGGCCGAAGCCGATGCGCGTCTCGCCCGGATCAGCGCAGCGCCGGATTACGTGGCGATCCGTAATGTCGATCTGGTGATCGAGGCGGTCTACGAAAACCTTGAGCTCAAACAGAAAATCTTCCGTGAACTGGATGGCGTGCTCAAGCCTGAAGCGGTGTTGGCGAGCAACACCTCGGCGCTGGATATTGATGCGATCGCGGCGGCTACCCAGCGTCCCGAGCAAGTACTGGGTCTGCATTTCTTCAGCCCGGCGCACATCATGAAACTGCTCGAAATCGTTCGTGGCGCGCGAACTTCGCCTGCGGTATTACAAGCGGCTTTGGCGCTGGGCAAGCGCATGGGCAAGGTCAGTGTGGTGTCGGGCAACTGCCACGGCTTTATCGGCAACCGCATGCTGCATCCGTATGTACTGGAGGCGCGCAAGATGCTGCTCGAAGGCGCTTATCCACAGCAGGTGGATGCGGCGTTGCAGGGTTTCGGTTTTGCGATGGGGCCGTTTCGCATGTACGACGTGGTCGGCATTGATCTGGAGTGGCGTGCGCGTGAGCTGGATGGCAAGGGCCAGGATGCGCCGGAGGTCCAAGTGGATAACCGCTTGTGCGAGATGGGCCGGTTTGGTCAGAAATCGGGCAATGGTTATTACCACTACGAGCCGGGCAGTCGTCAGGCAGAGCATGATCCTGAAGTGGATGCACTGGTGTTGCAGATCAGCGAGGGGCTGGGTTTTCAGCGTCGTGAGATCGGCCCGGAAGAAATTCTTGAGCGTTGCCTCCTGGCGCTGGTTAACGAAGGCGCGAAGATTCTGCAGGAAGGCATCGCCGAGTCGGCCCATGACATTGATCTGGTGTATCTGAACGGTTATGGCTTCCCGGCGGACAAGGGCGGACCGATGGCGTGGGCGGATCAGCAGGGGCTGGCGGATATTCATCAGCGTTTGCTGGCGCTGGAGACGCGGCAGGGCGATCACTGGACGCCGGCGCGGTTGATTGCTGAGTTGGCGGCGCAAGGCAAGGGGTTTGCTGACCGTTGAATGAAGTGGCGCCTGTATCAGCGCCTTCGCGGGCAAGCCCGCTCCCACAGGTAAAGTGGTCGTTCTCACGGTCAGCGTGAGAACGATCAATACGAGAACTACGCATGAACCAACGCACTGACTATCCGCACTTCCAGCCCATCACCACACGCTGGCACGACAACGACGCCTACGGCCACGTTAACAACGTCACTTATTACAGTTTCTTCGACACCGCCGTGAACACCTACCTGATTCAGGTTGGCGGGCTGGATATTCATGATGGCGAGGTGGTCGGTTTTGTGGTCAGTTCGGCGTGCGATTACTTTGCCTCGATCGCTTTTCCGGATCTGATCGAGATCGGCCTACGGGTCGGCAAGCTGGGCAATAGTTCAGTGCAATACGAACTGGCGGTGTTCAAGGTTGGCGAAAGCGAGGCTTGTGCGGCCGGGCGTTTCGTCCATGTGTTTGTTGATCGTGCGAGCAATCAACCGGTGCCGATTCCTGCCGGGTTACGCGCAGCGCTGGAACGATTGGTGGTGTGAAAAAGGCAAAAAAAAATCGCAGCCCGAGGGCTGCGATTTTTGTTCAAGCATTCGCCTTAACGGTGGCGATAGTACTTGTGATGCTTGCGATGGCCATAGGCATGGCCGCGACCACGGTGGTCGTCGCGATAATAGCGACGGTCGTCACGGCCGCGATCATAGCGACGATCGTCGTCATCGCTCTTGTTGCCCATGTAGTTGCCCAGCGCGCCACCGGCACCGCCACCTGCTGCGGAGCCGATCAGGCTGCCGGTGGTGCCGCCCATGCTGCGGCCGACTACGTTACCGCCGGCCGCGCCCAACGCACCGCCAATGGCGGCTTCGCCACGGCTGCGTTTGTCTGCGCCGACCGCACTACCACCCGCGCCGCCCAGGGCTGCGCCGATGGTGGAACCTGTATTGCCGCCTAAAGACTGACCGACGACCGAGCCAAGAACCCCGCCCAATGCGCCGCCCACACCTGCTTCGGTGGTGCCTCCGGCAGAAGCGAAGCCACTGACCAGGCCAAGGGACAACAAGAGAATCGAGGAGAACTTCATAGATGAGCCTCAAAGGGATGACGGCGCCGATCCTGAGGCTGTGGAACAAGGCTGACAATCAAAATCCGACGAATAACACGACTTGTATACAATTGTGCAAGTTACTGTTTTTTATGCGGAACTTAACCGATTTTCGCCGGTCTTTAGCTACTTCGGACAGGCCGCTTTTGTGAAAAAGCGGCCTTTTTTGTGGGCGATGGAAACGCAAAAACAAGAGCTGATCGTAACCACGCTCTGCGTGGTTATGCATGCTTGGACGCTCAGCGTCTGATATTGGGACGCGGAGCGTCCCGGTCTGCGTTCCCACGCGGAGCGTGGGAACGATCAACAAACAGGAGTCCTTCGGCCTCCAGCGGGAGCAAGCTCCCTCGCCACAGTGGTCCGTGTGTATCAGGCCGACTTGGCCATGATCAACCCAGTCTCACTCGCCGCTTCCAAGCGGATCGCAATGAACTTCGACGTCGGTGTATGGCTGCCATCCCCGGTGCTTTCCAGCGGCACCAGCGGGTTCACTTCCGGGTAGTACGCAGCGGCCTGCCCTGCAGGGATATCAAACGCCAACAACGTGAAACCCTTCACCCGACGCTCACGACCGTCATCCCAGATCGACACGATGTCAGCCTTCTGCCCCGGCCGGAAGCCCAGGCGAATGATGTCGGCCTCGTTGGCGAACAGCACGTCGCGCTGGCCTTTGACCCCGCGATAACGATCGTCGAGGCCATAAATCGTGGTGTTGTACTGATCGTGGGAGCGCATCGATTGCAGGATCAAGTCCGGCAGTTGCCCGGTGGCGCGGGTGCGTTCGTGGACAAGATCTTTCGGCAGCAGGTTCGCACGGAAATTGGCGCGGCCTGACGGCGTATTCCACTTGCGTGCGCCGGCGCTGTTGCCGAGGTAGAAGCCGCCCGGGTTCTTGATCTTCTCGTTGAACTCCTTGAAGTTCGGGATGGTGTCGGCAATCAGCTCACGGATACGCCCGTAATCGGCCACCAGCCAGTTCCAGTCCACCGGTTTGCTGCCCAGGGTAGCGGCGGCGATGCCGGCGATGATCGACGGTTCCGAGCGCATCTGGTTCGACAGTGGCTGCAACTGACCATTGGAGGCGTGGACCATGCTGAACGAGTCTTCCACGGTGACCGCTTGCGGGCCTTCGGTCTGGATGTCGATGTCGGTACGCCCGAGGCACGGCAGGATCAGCGCGTCTTTGCCGTGAGCCAGGTGGCTGCGGTTGAGTTTGGTGCTGATCTGCACGGTCAGGTCGCAATTGCTCAGTGCCGCGAACGTGCGTGGGCTGTCCGGCGTGGCTTGGGCGAAGTTGCCGCCCAGACCGATAAAGACTTTGGCGCGGCCCTCGGCCATCGCATGGATCGCCTCGACCACGTTGTGGCCGTTGTGACGCGGCACCTTGAACTGGAAGCGCCGCTCCAGCGAATCAAGGAACGCCACGGGCGGACGCTCGTTGATGCCCATCGTGCGGTCGCCCTGCACGTTACTGTGGCCGCGCACCGGGCACAGGCCCGCGCCCGGCTTGCCGATGTTGCCGCGCAGCAGCATCAGGTTGGCGATTTCCTGAATGGTCGGCACCGAATGGCGGTGCTGGGTGATGCCCATCGCCCAGCACATGATCACGTTTTTGCCTTTGGCGTACATGCGTGCGGCTTGTTCGATCTCCACGAGGGTCAGGCCGGACTGCGTGACGATCTGCTCCCACGGCGTATCGTCGACGACGCCGAGGTACTCCAGCACGTTGGCGCTGTGGGCGTTGAGGAAGTCATGGTCGAACACCGCCAGGGTGCCGGCCTTCTGCGCATCACGCTCCCACTGCAGGAGGAATTTGGCCATACCGCGCAGCACGGCCATGTCGCCGCCGAGTGCCGGGCGGAAGTAGGCGGTGTTGGTCGGCTTGTCGCCGTTGGTGAGCATTTCGATCGGGTGTTGCGGATGCTGGAACCGCTCCAGTCCACGCTCTTTCAGCGGATTGATGCAGACCACCTGAGCGCCGCGTTTCACCGCTTCACGCAGCGGTTCAAGCATGCGTGGGTGGTTGGTGCCGGGGTTCTGGCCCCAGACGAAAATCGCATCGGCGTGTTCGAAATCGTCGAAGGTCACGGTGCCTTTGCCGACGCCGACACTTTGCGCCAGTGCAACACCGCTGGCCTCGTGGCACATGTTCGAGCAGTCAGGGAAGTTGTTGGTGCCGTAGGCGCGCACGAACAGTTGATAGAGGTACGCCGCTTCGTTGCTGGCGCGGCCCGAGGTGTAGAACTCGGCCTGATCCGGGCTCGACAAGCCTTGCAGGTGTTTGCCGATCAGCGCGTAGGCGTCGTCCCAAGCAATCGGCTTATAGCGATCAGTCTCGGCGTCGTAAACCATCGGCTCGGTCAGGCGACCCTGATACTCCAGCCAGTAATCGCTCTGTTCCAGCAGCGAAGTGACGCTGTGCTTGGCGAAGAATTTGGCATCGACGCGGCGCTTGGTAGCTTCCCAGTTCACCGCTTTGGCGCCGTTCTCGCAGAACTTGACCATACCGCTTTCCGGCGAATCGCCCCACGCGCAACCCGGGCAGTCGAAGCCGCCGTTCTGGTTGGTCTTGAGCATCATGCGCAGGTTTTTCAGCGCGTTGTCGCTGGTCAACCAGGCCTGAGCCACGCTGATCAGCGCGCCCCAGCCGCCGGCTGCGCCTTTGTAGGGCTTGTAGCGCGGGACAGGTTTCTGGTCGGCTTGATGATGTTGGCTCACGCTTGATTCTCCATCGCGGGGCTATACACCCGCGGCGCACTTTTCTGCGGCAGGTGGATGAGATTGAGGTTGTGTCGCCGGGCCCATTGCACGGCAAGGCCGGTCGGCGCGGACAGGCTGACCAGGGTCTGGATGCCGGCGCGCAAGACTTTCTGGATCAATTCGAGGCTGCAACGGCTGGTGACAATCGCCAGGCCGCCGTCTGTAGATATCTTCTGGCGGATCAGCCCGCCGATCAGTTTGTCGAGGGCGTTGTGCCGGCCAATGTCTTCTCGGCCCAGCAGCAATTCGCCGCTGGCGTCCATGAACACCGCTGCATGTACCGCGCCGCAATGCTGACCGAGCGGCTGGAAGGCGCCGATGCGCTGGCGCAAACCGTCAAGCCAGGCAATCGGTGGCAACGGCGCACCCGGCAATACCTTAAGGTCGGGCAGCGCCTGTTCCACGGCTTCGACGCCGCACAGGCCGCAACCGCTGGTGCCGGCCAGTTGCCGACGCTGGGTCTTGAGATTCCAGAAGGCGCGGTTGGCAATCGTCACTTGCGCGTATTGCGCTGAGCCTGCGCCGGTCAATTGCAGGTCATAAATGTCGCTGGCGTCCTCGATGATGCCGCTGCCGAGGCTGAAACCGACGATGAAGTCCTCAAGGTCGGTCGGCGTTACCAGCATCACGGCCTGACTGATGCCGTTGTAAGCGATCGCCAGCGCGACTTCCTCGGCCAGCGCGGTGCTGGCCGATTCCACAAGGGGTAAATCGCTGTAACTGTAGGTCTGGCTGGCGGCGGGCGCGGGCGTTTCGAGTGCTGGCGCCGCGCAGGCTGGGCGCTTGGCGTTCATGGCATCACCGACGGTTTGATCAACGTTAAGACTAGGCGCGGCAAGATGTCGCGTCTAATCGCTAATGTTGATCTACCGATAGATGCCGTCGATCAAGAGTCGCCTGGCGATTTTTGATACAGGGCGAAACAGGCCTCGGCCAGTGCTGAACGCGGCGCACCACGGCGCATGATCAGCCCCAATGGCGCAAGGGTTTGCGCGTTTTCGATGGGCTGCAGGCGCAGGTGATCGGTGAGTTTTTCGAGGCCGCCGTCCAGTGGCATGATCGCGCAGCAAAAGCCCCCATGCACGGCTTGTAACAATTGATGGACAGCATCGGTTTGCAGCAATGGCTGCGGGGTCAGACCCCGGCTGTGGAAGTTGTGGTCGATGGACTGGCGAAAGTGCATGCCACTGGTGAGCATGCCCAGCGGCAGTTCGATCAGCGATTCCCAGCTCAACGGCGCCTCGCCGAAGGTGAAAGAGCGCTGATCGTAGAGCAGACCCATGCGGGTTTCGCTGAAGGCCAATGATTCGAAGCGCTCGTTGTCGAGACGATCGAGATAGGAAACGCCCAAGTCGATGCGGTTGTTCGCCAGGTGTTCGAGGATCTGCTCGGAGCTCAACGCCGACATTTCAAAGCGCAGGTTCGGATGCGCGGCATACAGGCGTTGCATCAGCGGTAACGGATCGAAACTCGACAGCGGCACCACCCCAAGCCGCAGTGTGCCGATGAGGTTGCCGCGACACGCCGCCGCCTCGGCGTGCAACCCGTCATAAGCCGCCATCACCGACCGCGCCCACGCCAGCACGCGCTCACCCGGCGCGGTAAAACCTTCAAAGCGCTGGCCGCGGTTGACCAGCGGCAGATCGAGTTCTTCTTCGAGGCTGCGCAAGCGCATCGATAACGTTGGCTGGGTGATGTGGCACCGCGCGGCGGCCTGGCCAAAGTGGCGGGTTTCGTCGAGGGCGATGAGGAATTTCAGCTGCTTGATGTCCATCTTCGCTCCGGAGGGTGTTGGCGGGGTAGGCGATTCTACCGCTTGGGGGTGGCAGGGTCATTGGTCGGCTTGGAACCGGGTTTGTCTGGCGTGGTCTAGGCTTGGACGTCTGGAACCCAAATCAAGGAGTGTGCGCTATGAGTCTTTTGAGTTTTGTGAAAGAAGCCGGTGAAAAGCTGATCGATCTGCTGACCCCGGGCAATGCCAATGCCAGCGAGCAGTTGAAGGAACACATCAGCAAGGTCGGACTGGGCAATCCGAATGTTCAGGCGACAGTGGACGGCGACAAGGTGACGGTCACCGGTGAGGTGGCGAGCCAGGAAGAGAAAGAGAAGATTCTGCTGGCGGTGGGCAACATTGCCGGGGTTGGCAGTGTTGATGACCAGATCACCGTGAGCGGGCCGGTTGTGACTGCCGCACAATTTGTTGTGGTCAAATCGGGCGATACCCTCAGCGCGATTTCGCTGCGTGTGTACGGTGATGCCAACAAGTATCAAAAGATCTTCGATGCCAACAAGCCAATGCTCAAGGATGTGAACAAGATCTATCCGGGGCAGACGCTGCGTATTCCTGAGTAACCCGCAAGATCCTGTGGCGAGGGGATTTATCCCCGATGGGCTGCGTCGCGGCCCCTGCTTTTTTTCGACTGCTGTGCAGCCGATCGGGGATAAATCCCCTCGCCACAATGGATTTTCATAGGTTGCAGATGAGGTCGCGGTAATCTTCGACCGCGGAAAATTCGGCCGTGTCTTTCGGGCCTTTGCGGCTGTCCGGCTCTTTGACCGCGAGCAAATGCGCCACACCGAAATCCCGCGCACTGCGCAAGATCGGCAGAGTGTCGTCGATAAACAGGCTGCGTGCCGGATCAAAGCGGATATCCGCTTGCAGGGCATCCCAGAATTGCGGGTTCTCCTTCGGGAAGCCGTAATCATGAGAGCTGATCAAACGCTCGAAATAGGGCGCCAGTTCAATCCGCTCCAGCTTCAACGACAACGAATCACGGTGCGCATTGGTGATCATGATCACCCGTTTGCCGGCCCGTTTGAGTGCCTCCAGAAACGTATCCGCATCCGGGCGCAAGGCGATCAGGTGCGCGGTTTCCTGCTTCAGTTCGCGCACCGAAAGCTTCAACTCCGTGCTCCAGAAGTCCAGGCAGTACCACTGCAATTGCCCGGCATGGCGCTCGAACAGCGGCTGCAACTCCATTTCCGCCATTGCCCGGCTTACCCCATGCAGCTCGGCATAGCGCTGGGGCAGGTGTTCCAGCCAGAAATGGTTGTCGAAGTGCAGATCCAGCAGCGTGCCGTCCATGTCCAGCAGAACGGTATCGATGTCGGACCAGGGTAATGAAGGCATGGCAACGTCTCGAACGGTAGAAAGATATCCGACATAAACAATCGGGAAAGCCGCGTTATAGTAGCGCGTTCACGCCAAGGAGCTTTGCATGCGCCAGAAACCCACCGTACTCGCCCGCGAGATCGTCGCCACCAGTCGCCTGTTTTGCGTCGAAGAACTGAAGCTGCGTTTTTCCAATGGCGTCGAGCGCACCTACGAGCGTCTGGTCGGTAAAGGTGCGGGCTACGGCGCGGTGATGATCGTGGCGATGCTCGATGCCGAGCATGCAGTGTTGGTCGAGGAGTATTGCGGCGGCACTGACGAATACGAATTGTCCTTGCCCAAAGGCCTGATCGAGCCGGGTGAGGATGTGCTGGCGGCGGCCGAGCGTGAGCTCAAGGAAGAAGCCGGTTTCGGCGCGCGGCAACTGGAGCATCTGACCGAGCTGTCGTTGTCACCCGGCTACATGAGCCAGAAGATTCAAGTGGTACTGGCCACTGATCTTTATGAGGAACGTCTGGAAGGCGACGAGCCCGAGCCGATGCGCGTCGACAAGGTCAGTCTGCGCGAGTTGTCGGCGCTGGCGCAGAATCCGCAGTTTTCCGAAGGTCGCGCATTGGCGGCCCTTTATTTGACCCGTGATCTGCTGAGTCAGCGCGGCGTTTTCAATTATGAGTGAGCACTCGATGAATTTCCCCAACCCGTTGATGGCCCCGGTAGTTGAGCTGGCATTGCGCGCGGGCGAAGCGATTTTGCCGTTCTGGCGCTCAGGCGTTGAAGTCACGGCCAAGTCCGATGACTCGCCGGTGACCGCCGCCGATCTGGCGGCGCACCACCTGATCGTCGCCGGACTGACAGCGCTCGATCCGAGCATTCCGATCCTGTCCGAAGAGGACGCCAATATCCCGCAAGGCGTGCGGGCCGGTTGGCAGCGCTGGTGGCTGGTGGATCCGCTGGATGGTACCAAGGAGTTCATCAGCGGCAGCGAAGAATTCACCGTCAATATCGCGCTGATCGAAAACGGTCGGGTGGTGTTTGGCGTGGTGTCGATGCCGACTAATGGTCGCTTCTATGTCGGTGGTAGCGGGCTCGGTGCCTGGCGTTGCGATAAGGGTGGCACGCCGGTTTCGATTCAAGTGCGTGACGTGCCTGGGCCAGGTGAAGCGTTCACTGTGGTCGCCAGCCGTCGACATTCCAGTCCCGAGCAGGAACGCCTGCTGGCCGGATTGAGTGCGAATCTGGGTGAGCTGCAATTGGCGAATATCGGCAGTTCGTTGAAGTTTTGTCTGGTGGCTGAGGGCGCGGCGGATTGCTATCCGCGACTGGCGCCGACTTCGCAGTGGGACACGGCGGCGGCGCAGGGTGTGCTGGAAGGCGCGGGCGGTGAAGTGTTGGATTTGCGCGGTAATGCGTTCTGTTATCCGGCGCGGGAATCACTGCGCAACGAGTTCTTTCTGGCGCTGCCGGCGAAGGCTGCGTGGCGGGCGAGATTGTTGGAGTTGGCCCGGGGGTAAGTGGCCTGATCCTGACGCCAGACCCTCACCCCAGCCCTCTCCCGGAGGGAGAGGGGGCCGATTGGGGGATATTGGAGGGATACACCGACTTGAGCGAGCTGTGCTGAATCCATAACCGCCGCCGATCTTTCAGGTCGATATCTGACGCAAGACCCTTCGGTCAGTCCCCTCTCCCCCCGGAAGAGGGGCTAGGGTGAGGGGCTCTTGGGCTTTACCGATGCAGGACGTACTGCCCGCTGAACCTCACCGCATCCTCATCACTGCGCGCATTAACAATCCGCGTATTCAGTGTCAGCCGCGCCCGCCCATATCGCCGATACATCGCCAGAAACTTCTTCCACATCGCTGCATCCGGCGCCGGGCAAATCGCCGTGGCATCCCCCGTCACCGGCAGCGGATAGCTGATCTGCCCCTCCTGAATGACGATGTGCCCGTCCTCGATCCCTTCTTCCTTCAAGCGCAAATGCAACCAGCCCCAACCGGCCAGCACCGCGCCGCAGTAGAGGCTGCCGCCGAACATGGTGCTCTTGTGATTGACGTTGGGATCCAGCGGCAGGTGCAGACTCAACTGCTGCTCACGCCAGTCGAGCACTTTCAGGCCCATGTCCCGGGTCAACGGGATGTCGTGATGGAGAACGGACTCCAGATATTGTCTGTGATCGGTCATTCGCTCTCTTCCCCATGGCTGCTGTCGCCGAAGTTGAGGCCATGCTTGCGCAGTTTGTCGTGCAAGGTCTTGCGCGGAATGCCCAGGGCTTCGGCGAGGCTGCGCACGGAGCTGTGCGAGCGCGCCAGTTCGGCGGCAATCAACGACTTCTCGAAGTTTTCCACTTGCTCGCTGAGCCCGCCGCCGATGACTTCCACGGTAGCAACGCCGTCTGATCCACTGTTGTCCAGCGCCAGTTCCAGGCCGAGGGCGAAACGCTCGGCGGCGTTTTGCAATTCGCGGACGTTGCCCGGCCAGGTATGGCGCAGGAGCAAAGCGCGTTGTGCCGGTTGCAATTCGTGGGGTGGCAAACCGTGACGGGCGCTGGCTTCATCGGCGTAATGCTGGAACAGCACCAGCGCATCTTCGCCACGCTCGCGCAACGGTGGAATGCGCAGCGGTGCGACATTGAGGCGGTAATACAAGTCGGCGCGGAAACGGCCCTGATCGGCTGCTTGACGCAAATCTTCCTTGGTCGCGGCGATCACGCGGATGTCCAGCGGGATCAGTTGATTGCCGCCCAGGCGTTCGACGACGCGCTCCTGAAGCATGCGCAGCAACTTCACTTGCACGTCCATGCTCATGCTTTCGATTTCATCAAGGAACAGCGTGCCGCCATTGGCGAATTCAAACTTGCCGATCCGGCGTTTTTGCGCACCGGTGAATGCGCCCGGCTCATGCCCGAACAGCTCGCTTTCCACCACCGATTCGGCCAGCGCGCCGGCGTTGATCGCCACGAACGGACCGTTACGGCGGCTCGACAAATCATGCAGTGCGCGGGCGACCACTTCTTTGCCGGCGCCGGTTTCGCCAAGGATCAGCACGTCAGCCTTGGTCGCTGCCAGTGCGCCGATCTGCTCGCGCAAGCGCAGCATCGGCGTCGAATGGCCGACCAATCGCGCGCTCAATTCGTTGCGATCACTGAGGGCCAGACGCAGGCTGCGGTTGTCCAGCACCAGGCGGCGCAGGGCCAAGGCGCGGCGCACGCTGTCGAGCAGGGCGTCGCTGGCGAAGGGTTTTTCGAGGAAGTCGTAGGCACCAGCGCGCATCGCCTGCACGGCCAGCGGCACATCGCCGTGGCCGGTGATCAGCAGCACTGGCAGTTCAGGGTCCTGAGCGTGCAATTCGCTCAACAATTCCAGACCGTCCATGCCCGGCATGCGAATGTCACTGACCACCACGCCGGGCCAGTCACGCTCCAGTTGCGCGGCGAGGCCTCTGGCTTCGGACAACTGAAGAATTTTCAGGCCGGCCAGATCCAGGGTCTGGCCGAGGGCCTGACGCAGGTGCGGATCGTCGTCGATCAACACTACCTGAATGCGATTGTCGATGGTCATGCACTTCGATCCTCGGACGGTTGCAGGCTGACCCCGGGCGCACCGGCGCGCAGCCGCAGGGTAATCAAGGCGCCGCCCTGTTTGTGGTTGGCGAACGACAGTTCACCACCGAAGGCGCGCATCAGCGTTTCACAAATGGCCAGCCCTAGACCAAGGCCCTGCGTGCGGGTCTTGGTGGTGTAGAAAGGTTCGCTGGCGCGGCCAAGAGCTTCCATGCAGAACCCCGGGCCATTGTCGCGAATGTACAGATTGACGCCCTCGGCGGTGGATTCGGCACTCAGCCACAATTTACGCGGCGGGCCTTTTTCGGTGAGGGCGTCGAGGGCGTTAGCCAGCAGGTTGCCGAGTACCTGGCGCAAACGGGTTTCGCCGGCCTCGACCCACAGGGTGGCGGCGGGCAGATCGCGGATCAGTTCGACCTCCATGCTGCGGCGACGTTTCGCCAGCAGTGCCAGCGCATCGTCCAGCGCCGGTTGCAGGGCGACGCTTTCCGGGGCGTGGCGATCGCGGCGAGCGAAGGCGCGCAGATGTGCAATGATCGAGGCCATGCGCCCGGTCAGTTCGCTGATCAGCTTGAGGTTGCCGCGCGCGTCATCGGTGCGCTGATGATCGAGCAGCACTTCGGCGTTTTCCGCATAGCTGCGGATCGCTGCCAGTGGCTGATTGAGTTCGTGGCTGATACTCGCCGACATCGTGCCCAGTGCCGAGAGTTTGCCGGCCTGCACCAGATCATCCTGGGCGCGTACCAGTTCCTGTTGGGCTTGTTCGCGCTCCAGCACTTCCTGTTTCAAGCGCCGGTTGAGGCCTTCGAGGTCGCTGGTGCGTTCGGCGACCCGACCTTCCAGCTCCCGTCGCGCCTTGGCTTCGAAGGCGATGCGTTCCAGATAGTGACGGCGGCGCTGCATCATCAGACCGAGCAACAGCATCACCACCAACAGCGTGGCGCCGCCGATGGCTACGACGGTGCGCACCGGCCGGTCGATCAGCGTGCGCGGGGCAAGGATGCTGACGCTCCAGCCGGTTTCGGCGATGTCGTGGGTCTGGGTGAGCCAGGCATCGGGGCTGAGATTGAGTGGGCGTGGTTCGCGGGTCGGGTAAGGCTGGATCGCAGTGATCGCCGCTCGCTCGGCGTCACTCAAGACACGCGTCGAGCGGAAGCGCCATTCCGGACGCGAGGTGAGGATGACCACGCCGTTATGGTCGGTCACCAGCAGTTGTTCCGGGGTTTTGCCCCAGAGGCTTTCGGTGTGGTCGAGATCGACCTTGATCACCAGCACGCCAATGATCTTTTCGCCATTGCGCACGGCGGCGGCGAAGAAATAACCACGCTTGGCAGACGTTGTGCCAAGACCGAAGAATCGTCCGAGGCGTCCGGCCATGGCTTCGCTGAAATACGGCCGGAACGAGAAATTGCGGCCGACGAAACTGTCGTGTTTGTCCCAGTTCGACGCCGCCAGCGTTTGGCCGTTGGTGTCCATCAGGTACATCACTTCAGCGCCGGTCTGCGCACTGATGTTTTTCAGCAGGCGATTGGCATTGCCTTGGGTGACACCATCGTCCGGTGCCCCCAGTACCGCGCGCAGGGCTGGCAGGTCGCCGAGGATTTGCGGCAGTACTTCATAGCGGTGCAGGGTGCCCAACAGGTTGGCGACATACAGGTCGAGCGTCTGGCGGTTCTGACCGGCCAGTTCGCTGCGGTAATAGCGCTCGGCCAGATGTTCCAGCGGCCACAGTAGCGGCGCCAGACACAGGGCCAGCAGGGCGAGGCTGCGCCAGCGAGGTCTGCGGGGGAGAGATGGTTTCATGAGCGTGCGCCTGTGGGGACAGGCGCATTATGCCCTTGCTCCCTACGAACTGCCTGCGCGTCGATCATGCCGCGTTAAAAACAGGCTCGTAATGCTCGTTTAGGCCCCTGAACTCCGCTTATTCGCCTGTTTTTGCCTTGCCAGATCGCCGCTCGGCTGGTTTTCGCAGGGGCTCGATGGCTCAGGCGAAGACTTCAGCGTCCTTGAGCAGGGCTGCTGCCTGATCCTTGGCCGACAGCGTCGGCGCTTCGTCCAACTGCCAGTCGATACCCAGAGCAGGGTCGTCCCAGCGAATACTGCGCTCGGACGAAGGGTCGTAGTAGTTGGTGGTCTTGTAGAGGAATTCAGCGAACTCGCTCAGTACCACAAAACCATGGGCAAAACCTTCCGGGATCCACAGCTGACGATGGTTGTCAGCCGACAGGCGCACTGCTACCCACTTACCGAAGTGCGGCGAGCTGCGGCGGATGTCCACGGCCACATCCAACACTTCACCGGCGGTCACGCGGACCAGTTTGCCTTGGGTGTTTTCAAGCTGGTAATGCAGACCACGCAACACACCTTTTTGCGAACGCGAATGGTTGTCCTGGACGAACTGTGTATCCAGACCGGTCGCTTGCTGGAACCCCTTGGCGTTGAAACTCTCGTAGAAGAAACCGCGCTCGTCACCAAACACCTTGGGTTCGATGATCAGAACACCGGGCAGATCGGTGGTGATTACATTCATGAGGATTGTCCAGTGTTAGGTGTGGATTGCTGACATTCTTGCGCAAAGTATTGGTTAGTGCGAGTGAGAACCGCGACGGGATACTCATTCGACTTCACCCCAATACCAATGTTGTTCTTCATAGGTCTGGCCTTCTTGATATTCAACATGGTAGCGCAGGCCTCTCTCTGCCACGTCCTGCGGCAAGACGAGTCTCCACTCTTTACCAGCCTTTTAGCGGTTTTGATGTATCTGTCACATGGAAACCATGTCAGGGCAGGCAGAGAGGGTCGTCGTTCGACAATCGATAGCCTGTTCCGTTCGGGACATACGCAGGCGAAGCGCTGCGGGACATTTCGGTAATGGTTTCTAGTCGATAATGGTTTCTGGCTGATGACATTCAAGCGTCTCAGGTTGAACAGTGAAGCCTTCAAACACAATCTGAAAATGTTGTGGGAAAAGTTACCCGGAGTGCTCTCGGTGCAGCGTTACGCCCTTGATTAGATCGATAGTCGGTACAAGGGGTTGCGTCTCGCCGGAAGCAATGGCGATATAGGCGCCTAATAAAATTTCAGGGGTCGTTTCATGCCGCTCGCCACGTTGATTCATCGCGCCAGTTTGCCCAGTCCGCAAATTTGTGAAGAGCAGGCGCTGCAATGGCTGGCGGAGCATTACGGGCTCAGTGGCACGTTGCAGGCCCTTGGCAGTCAGCAGGATCTGAATTTTCGTGTCGACAGTGCGCGCGGGCGCTTTGTGCTGAAGATCTGCCGTGGCGATTACGCCCTCGTTGAGTTGCAGGCCCAGCACGCCGGGCTGAAATATCTTGCCGAACATTCTAACGTCAATGTGCCACGGGTGATTGCGGCCAATAACGGCGAGGACCTGCTGTCACTGGAGGTCGGTGGCGAAACGGTGCATGTGCGGCTGCTGGATTACATCGAAGGCCAGTCGCTGACCCACCTCGATCATTTGGGCAATACCGTGGTGGCCGGGTTTGGTCGGCTCTGTGGCGAGATGGATCTGGCGCTGGCCGGGTTTGACCATCCGGGCCTTGAGCGCACGTTGCAGTGGGACGCACGCCATGCCAGTGCATTGATCAGCCATTTGCTGCCGGTGATCAACGACGAGCAGCAACGCACGCTGATTGCCGATGCCGCCCAGCAGGCCGAAAGCCGCTTGCGACCCTTGCTCGACAAACTGCCGGTGCAGGCCATCCACATGGACATCACCGATGACAACGTGGTCTGGCAGCGCGACGCCCAGCGCCACTGGCAATTGCAGGGCGTCATCGATTTTGGCGATCTGATACGCACGTGGCGGATCACCGATCTGTCAGTGACTTGCGCGGCATTGCTGCATCACGCCGGCGACGATCCTTTGGTGATTTTGCCGGCGGTGCAGGCTTATCACTCGGTCAATCCGCTGCAACGCGAAGAACTCCAAGCGCTGTGGCCATTGATCGTCGCGCGTGCGGCGGTGTTGGTGCTCAGTGGCGAGCAGCAGGTCAGCATTGACCCGGGCAACGCCTATAGCCGCGACAATCTCACCCACGAATGGGAAATCTTCCGCGTCGCGACATCGGTGCCGCTGGCGCTGATGGAGGCGGCGATCCTGACGGCGGTGGGGCAGAGCTTGCCGGCGATCAACGGCGAAGGTTTTGCACCGTTACTCCCGAGTCTGGTCGGGCGCGAATTCGCGCTGATCGACCTTGGCGTGCTGAGCCCGCATTTCGAGGCCGGCAATTGGGAGCAGGCAGGCATCGATCAGCGCCTGCTGACGGAAGCGGCGGCGGCCCATGGCCTGGCGGCGAGCCGTTATGGTCAGTACCGTTTGTCGCGCACCCGGCCCGACAGCGCCGAGCAACCGGAGACCTTCGCGCTGCACGTTGAATTACGCGTACCCGATGGCACAGCGGTCGAAGCGCCGTTTGCCGGTGTGTTGCATCAAACGGCGGACGGCGTGCTGCAACTCGATGGCCCGCAACTCAGTGTGCGGCTGTGGGGCGTGACGCCTTCACTGCACAGCGGCGCGGCACTGGTCAAAGGTCAGGTGCTGGGCGCGGTCAGCGGGCCGTTGATCGTGCAGTTGAGCCGAGGTGCGCAACTGAACGCGCCGCTGTTCTGCACGCCTTCCCATGCCCCGGCCTGGCAAGCACTGTGCCCATCGCCCGCCGCTTTGCTGGGACTGGCCTGCGATGCCGAACCGGAGCTGGACGCGAAAACCCTGCTTGAACGCCGCGATGCCAGTTTTGCCCGCACGCAGAAACACTACTATGTCGACCCGCCGCGCATCGAACGCGGCTGGCGCAATCACCTGATCGACATGCAGGGCCGCTCCTATCTCGACATGCTCAACAACGTCGCGGTGCTCGGTCACGGTCACCCGCGCATGGCAGCGGTCGCGGCCCGCCAATGGTCGTTGCTCAACACCAACTCGCGGTTCAACTATGCGGCGGTCGCCGAGTTTTCCGAGCGCTTGCTGAAGCTTGCGCCGCAAGGCATGGACCGGGTGTTTCTGGTCAACAGCGGCAGCGAGGCCAATGACTTGGCGATCCGTCTGGCGTGGGCCTACAGCGGCGGGCGCGACATGATCAGTGTGCTGGAGGCCTATCACGGCTGGACGGTCGGCGCCGATGCGGTATCGACGTCGATTGCCGACAACCCCAAAGCCCTCGAAAGCCGCCCGGACTGGGTACATCCGGTGACCGCGCCGAATATCTATCGCGGGGAATTCCGGGGTCTCGATTCGGCGCCGGAATATGTGCGCAGCGTCGAGCATCATCTGGCGAAAATCGCCGAGCAGAAACGCCAACTGGCTGGGTTTATCTGCGAACCGGTGTACGGCAATGCCGGTGGTATCTCGTTGCCGTCGGGTTACCTGCAAGCGGTGTATGCGAAGGTCCGCGCGCTGGGCGGCGTTTGTATTGCCGATGAAGTGCAGGTCGGTTACGGGCGCATGGGCCATTTCTTCTGGGGTTTCGAAGAGCAGGGCGTGGTCCCCGACATCATCACCATGGCCAAAGGCATGGGCAACGGTCAGCCATTGGGTGCGGTCATCACCCGTCGGGACATCGCCGAAGCGCTGGAGGCGGAAGGCTACTTCTTCTCGTCGGCGGGCGGCAGTCCGGTGAGCTGCCAGATCGGCATGGCGGTATTGGACGTCATGGAAGAAGAAAAACTCTGGGAAAACGCGCAGGTGGTCGGTGGCCATTTCAAGGCACGGCTCGAGGCGCTGATCGATAAACATCCGCTGGTGGGCGCGGTGCACGGCTCAGGGTTCTATCTCGGGCTTGAGTTGATCCGCAATCGCCAGACGCTGGAGCCGGCGACCGAGGAGACGGCGTTGCTGTGCGATCGCCTGCGCGAGCTGGGTATCTTCATGCAGCCGACCGGTGATGACCTGAACATTCTCAAGATCAAACCGCCGATGGTGACGTCGCGCCAGAGTGTGGATTTCTTTGTCGACATGCTTGATCGCGTTCTAACCGAGGGTCTGTAAACCCTGCAAATCCCCTGTGGGAGCGAGGCTGCTCGCGAATGCGGTATGTCAGTTACTGATTAGGTTGACTGACGCGCCGCCTACGCGAGCAGGCTCGCTCCCACATTTTTTTGGATTTTTAGTTGGATTTATATCGGTATTTATTCGGATTATTTAGACGTAAGGCAATTTACATGCTTCTAAAGCCGATATTTATCGGATATAAAGTCGCCATTGCTCCGGCATGGCGATGGCTGGCCGGTGCGCGCGTTTTTTCTTTTCGGTCGAATCCTCGGCCGTCAAAGCACTTGCCCGGAGATGATTCATGAGCCGTATCGTTACCGTCGCCGCCACTCAGATGGCCTGTTCCTGGGATCTGGAAGCCAACCTCGAAATCGCTGAAAGGCTGGTGCGTGAAGCTGCGGCCAAAGGCGCGCAGATCATCCTGATTCAGGAGCTGTTCGAGGCGCCGTACTTCTGCCAGAAGCCGAACCCGGACTATCTGCAACTGGCGACGACGGTGGAAGAAAACGTCGCGATCAAGCATTTCCAGAAAATCGCCAAAGAGCTGCAAGTGGTGCTGCCGATCAGCTTCTACGAACTGGCCGGGCGTGCGCGTTTCAACAGCATCGCAATCATCGATGCCGACGGCAGCAACCTCGGGATTTATCGTAAAAGCCACATCCCGGACGGCCCGGGCTATCACGAGAAGTACTACTTCAACCCAGGCGACACCGGTTTCAAGGTGTGGAACACCCGTTACGCGAAGATCGGCGTTGGCATCTGCTGGGATCAGTGGTTCCCGGAAGCAGCGCGGGCGATGGCGTTGCAAGGTGCGGAAATCCTGTTCTATCCAACAGCCATCGGCAGCGAGCCGCACGACAAGACCATCTCCTCGCGCGATCACTGGCAGCGCGTGCAGCAGGGCCACGCCGGCGCCAACCTGATGCCGTTGATCGCCAGCAACCGCATCGGCAACGAAGAACAGGACGGCTACGACATCACGTTCTACGGCTCGTCGTTCATCGCCAACCAGTTCGGTGAAAAAGTGCAGGAGCTGAATAAAACCGAAGAAGGTATTCTTGTGCACACTTTCAACCTCGACGAGCTGGAACATATTCGCAGCGCGTGGGGTTCATTCCGTGACCGCCGGCCAAACCTGTACGGCGCGTTGAAAACCCTCGACGGTTCCCTGGAGTCCTGATCCCGATGACCACATTGAAAAGTACCCCACGTGCCGACGGCTTCTACATGCCGGCCGAGTGGGCTCCCCAAACTCAGACCTGGATGATCTGGCCCGAGCGCCCGGACAACTGGCGTCTTGGCGGCAAACCGGCGCAAGCCGCCCACGCGGCGGTGGCCAAGGCCATCGCCCGTTTCGAACCGGTGACCGTGGCCGTGTCCGCCGGCCAATACGAAAACGCCCGCGCGCGTCTCGACGTGCCGAATATCCGCGTGGTCGAGATGTCCAGCGATGACGCCTGGGTGCGCGACAGCGGCCCGACGTTCGTCATCAACAACAGCGGCGAAGTACGCGGTGTGAACTGGGATTTCAATGCCTGGGGCGGCTTCGATGGCGGTCTGTACTCGCCGTGGAATCGTGATTCGCAGATCGGCGGCAAAATCCTCGAGATCGAGCGCAGCCCGCGTTATCGCACCGAAGGTTTTGTGCTTGAGGGCGGCTCGATTCACGTCGACGGCGAAGGCACGCTGATCACCACCGAAGAATGCCTGCTCAACCGCAATCGCAACCCGCACCTGGGCCGCGAAGAAATCGAAGCGGTGCTCAGCGCCAATCTGGCTGTGGATAAAATCATCTGGCTGCCGGACGGTTTGTTCAACGATGAAACCGACGGCCATGTGGATAACTTCTGCTGCTACGTGCGTCCGGGCGAAGTGTTGCTGGCATGGACCGATGATCCACAGGATCCGAACTACCCACGCTGCCAGGCCGCGATGAAAGTGCTGGAAAGCAGCACCGACGCCAAGGGTCGCCCATTCACGGTGCACAAGATGCCGATTCCGGGGCCGCTGTTCGCCACCGAAGAAGAGTGCGCCGGTGTTGATCCGGTGGACGGTACGCAGGAGCGTAATCCGTCCGTGCGCCTGGCCGGTTCTTACGTGAACTTCCTGATCGTCAACGGCGGCATCATCGCGCCGAGCTTCGACGATCCGATGGATGCACCGGCTCGGGAAATTCTGCAGAACCTGTTCCCGCAACACGAAGTGGTGATGGTGCCGGGCCGTGAACTGTTACTGGGTGGCGGCAACATTCACTGCCTTACCCAACAGCAGCCAGCACCGCACAAAGAGTGAGTTGAGTCGTAACAGCTTGAGTTGATTAACAAATCAACCGGGCAATGTTTAGCTCGCTATGCATCAACTGAGGCCCGCAGCCCGAAAGGACGGCGGGCTTCTTTGTATCCGCTTGTCGACAAATCGCAAACCTTGGCATAGCTCTTGTATCGGTCCAGGCGCACTAGGGAGGGGGAAAGAACTTCAACAGTTCTGTCATAAACCTTGGATAACGTAGCCGCTCACGAACGGGGAGAGAGCGCTGAAATGAACGCCGAAGTGAACGTAGTCAGCGAGCGGACGTTGCATCCCATGGCCGTAAACGGCGAATCGCTCCAGATTGTCGCGCACTTTTTGAAGTCCAATGGAACGCGTCAGATCAGGGAAGCTGATCCGCGCCGGATGATGATCGAGCGCTACCCCGCTGGCCTGTTCAGCGAGGCCGAACTGGAAGCGTTGTGGGCTGTGATGGAAGGATAAGAAAAACAACAGGGATTACTGAAAGCGCTGCCGGGATGGCGGCGCTTTTTTATGCACGACACAAAACCCTTTGTAGGAGTGAGCCTGCTCGCGATTGCTATCTGTCAGCCGCCATAAATATCAACTGACACTCCGCTATCGCGAGCAGGCTCACTCCTACAGGTATTGGGTTGAATCAGAAGGAATAGGTACCTGTCATCACCACGCTACGTGGCGCGCCCGGCATTATCTGCGCGGCGCTGGTCGCCGACGCGTAGTACTCGCGATCGGTGATGTTGTTCAAAGCCGTGCGCAAATCCCAGTCCTTGAAGCGATAACCGACCAAGGCATCCCAGCGGCCATAACCCGGCAGCACCGTGGTATTGGCGTTATCGGCATAACGCTGGCCGACCAGCGTCAGGCCGGTTTCGCCATACCAGCCCATCTCCGGTTTCCAGGTCAGGAACAGGCTGCCGTTGTGCTTGGCGACGTTGTTAATGCGTTTGCCTTCGAGGCCGTTGTTGTCCTTTTCAATTTTCGCGTCCTGCATGCCGATGCCACCGCGCATGTACCAGTTACCGACGATGTTGCCGGTGGCGGTCAGCTCGATCCCGCGTGAACGTTGCAAGCCGGACATCACCGTCAGGGTCGGATCATTCGGATCGGTGGTGCGGCGGTTGTAGAGTTCCAGGTCATAGATCGCCAGCGTCGTGCTCAAACGATCATCGAGCCAGTCACTCTTCACGCCGATTTCTTTCTGCTTGGTCAACTCGGGGCTGAGGTCGTTGGTGTTGCCGGCCGCACCGGGAGTGATGCCAATCAGGCCACCGCCCACCGGCGAAAAGGTCTTCGACCACGAGGCGTAGAACGAGTGATTCTGCAACGGCGTCCAGACCAGGCCCACACGCGGGCTGGTGCTGTGGCTGTCGCGGTCTTCGGAAATGTTCTTGAGCTTGTTGGTCGATTCGATATCGAAGGTGTCGTAACGCAAACCGCCGAGCAATTGCCATTGATCGTTCAGGCGCAGTTGATCCTGCACGTACACCGCACGGCTTTCGACTTCGGTGTGGCTGTCGCTGAAGGTCTGCATGCTGCCGGTGTGGCGCAGGTCGCGATTGGGGTTGAACAGGTCCAGCGACGGCACGGCTTGCGCGCCAGGTGTCCTGCCGGTGGCGGCGTTGTACAACTTCGGATCGCGACGCTGGCTGCCGATTTCGATACCGGTCAGCAGGCGATGCTCAAGGCCGAAGGTATCGAAACCGCCTTCCAGTTCAAGGTTGTTAGTGACGTTGCGGGTGGTCAGATCCTGTTGCCAGTGCTGGCGCGTAACCTTGTTGGTCGCCGGGGTGTAACCGGTCAGGTAGGTGTTGTCGAAATCACTGTCGAGCTTGAACACGCCGAGGGTCTGGCGCAGTTGCCAGTTGTCGTTGATCTCGTAAGTGAGTTTCGAGCGCAGCGATTGCGCCTTGTCGTCGATGAAATCGTGATCGTTGCCATAGGTCGTGTCGCGGCCGACATCGGCTGGCCGCCCGTTTACGCCTGGAATGCCGCGATCCGGCGTGCGGTTGTAGCGGCTGTATTCGTACTGCACCAGCCAGTTCAGGTCGGGTGTCAGCTGCCAGCTCATCGACGGTGCGAACAGTTGGCGGTTGCCGCTGACGCCGTCGCGGAAACTGTTTTCGTCCATGTTGCCCATGTTCAGGCGCAGGCTGATGTTCTCGCTCGGATCGGTGCTGAGGTCGGCGTACAGGCTGCGCAAGTCTTCACTGCCGCCCTGGGCTTCGATGGTCGAGCGACGGCCAGCCTCAGGCGCCTTGCTGACGCGGTTGACGATCCCGCCCTGACTGCCGCGACCGTACAACACGGCGGCCGGGCCTTTGAGCACTTCAACGCGTTCGATGTTGTGCAGGTCGCGTTTGTATTGGCTATCGTCGCGGATGCCGTCCAGATAGAAGTCGTTGCTGGCGTCGAAACCGCGGATGCGCAAGCTGTCGAAACGGGTGTCGGCGCTGCTGCTGACGTTGGGCATTCCGCTCAGGGCATCGCCGATGTCGTTAGTGCCGTAGTTGGCAACGTTCGATGTCTTGATCGAATCAATGGCCTGCGGCACATAACGCACCGGGGTCGAGGTACGGGTGGCGGTGTTGCTGACCTTTACGCGCGGGTCATCGGCTTCCTCTTGCGCTTGAGCGCTGATGGCGGTGGCGGGCAATTCAGTCGCCGAGTAGGCAAAACCACTGGACAGAAAGGCGGAAAGCCCAAGGGTGACGGGCGTAAGACGGAACGGGGCAGGCATTGAAAAGCGCATCCGAAAGGGTGGAAGAATTCGAGTGCACGAATGGTAATGCTTTGCATTTACTTCCGTTAATTATTCCCTATAAGTTCCTTTGTCAGATTGTTTCTATTTGTGTCGATGTCGATACAACTTGAACGATCGGACAATTCGTCCGATTCGCGAAACAGACTGAAAGCCAATCTGGCGTTTTTCCGCAACAAGTCGAGGGCTAGTCTGCCGGCATCGATTTTCCCCACTTTTCTGCCGGAGTTTTCTGATGGTCCTTCACTACATTTACGACCCGCTGTGCGGCTGGTGCTACGGCGCCAAACCATTGGTGCAGGCGGCGCAGGCAGTGCTGCCAGTGATCGCTCATGCCGGCGGGATGATGAGCGGCGCCAATCGCCAGCGTGTTTCGTCGCAACTGCGCAACTACGTCATGCCTCATGATCGGCGGATTGCCGAATACACCGCGCAACCATTCGGCGAAGACTATTTCGAAGGTTTATTGCGCGATGACACGGCTGTTTTCGATTCGACGCCCCCGATCGCCGCCGTCATGGCAGCAGAGGCCGTTGATGGTCGTGGTCTTGAGCTGCTCGGGCGTTTGCAGACGGCGCATTACGTGGAAGGGCGCCGGATTGCCGATGAGTCTGTATTGCTCGAACTTGCCGGTCAGATGGGTTATGCCGGTGAAGCTTTTCGCACGGCGCTCAAATCCGTGGATACCGAACAACATATAAAAGCCAGCCGCGCACTGCTTGCTCAGTTGGGCGGCCAGGGATTTCCGACGTTTGCGCTAGAGCGGGACGGCCAGTTCACGCTGGTCGATATCAGCCCTTGGTTGGGCAAGCCACAAGCCTTCGCTGCTTGGTTGGGACAGTCCGTTGAAGTGAATGCGGCAGGTGAATCGCCAGCGCTCTGTGGTCTTGATGGTTGTGCGTGATACGCCTTGATTCACTGGCTGGCGGCATTTCCCAGCAAGGAGTCAGCGCAAAATTTACGATTCTTAGACGATTTTTGCCTATTTAAAGACGATTCTTGAAATTGACACATAGTTCAGGGCGCGGCTACGATTCGGCCCAACGCCTGTGGCCAACCGCCATGACTCAAAATAAGGAGCAGGCCCGCCATGACATTGTCTTGGGCGGGTCTTTTTGTTTCGGGGTGAATAAAAGAGTGCAATAAGCGCCGTTTCAGCCGTTCGACACAGCGCGTTTCAACCCGTAATAAGGAAAACAAAATGTTGAACAAGCGAATCAGTCTGATCGCATTGGGGATGTTGAGCGCCACTTCGGCCATGGCTAACGACCAGGCCGAGTCCAAGGGTTTTCAAGAAGACAGCAGCCTGAAAGTGTTGCTGCGCAATGCCTACATCAATCGTGACTACAAAGACGGTAACAAGGACAAAGCCGAATGGGGCCAAGCGGCCATCGGTACGTTCTCGTCCGGCTTCACTCAAGGCACCGTCGGAGTCGGTGTTGACGCCTTTGGTCTTTACGCGCTGCGTCTGGATGGCGGCAAGGGCCGCAGCGGCGCCGGTGGGATCGACTTCTTCAAGCAAGACAACAGCTATGAAGAAGGCCACAACGGTAGCGCGGCCAACGACCTGGCCAAGGCTGGCGCGGCGGTCAAATTCCGCTTCTCCAACACCGTGCTGACCTACGGTGACCAGATGCCGGCTCTGCCGGTGCTGAACTACGACAACTCCCGCCTGCTGCCGGAAAGCTACACCGGTACTTTGATCACTTCCAAAGAGATCAAAGGCCTGGAGCTGAACGCCGGTCGTTTCACCGCTGAATCGCGCAAGAGCGATGAAGGTCGTGACAGCGGTGGCCTGAAGTCGATCAACGTGTTGGGCGGTAGCTATCAGTTCACTGAGCGCTTCAAAGGTGCGCTGTACGCTTCCGACGTTGAAGACGTATTGAAGAAACAATACGTGAACGCCAACTACGTGTTGCCGTTCAACAAGGATCAGTCCCTGACCCTGGACTTCAACGGCTATCGCACCAAGCTGGACAGCTCGTACGTTCGCGAAAACACCGTGCCTGGCAAGAGCATCGTGACCGGTCAGGACAACAAGATCTGGAGCCTGGCAGCCACCTTCGCCACTGGCCCGCACTCGTTCACCGTGGCGCACCAGCGCTCCACTGGCGACAGCAACCTGGGCTACGCCTACGGCGGCTATCAGAAAGATCAACAGCGTGTTGGCGACGGTGGCAACACCATCTACCTGGCCAACTCCTACTGGTCTGACTTCAACGCTGAAGACGAACGCAGCTGGCAGCTCGGCTACGGCCTGGACTTCGGCGCATTCGGCGTTCCGGGTCTGAGCTACAACTTCGCTTACGTGCGTGGCGACAACATCACCACGTCCACCAGCGAAGGCGGCACAGAGCGCGAAATCTTCAACCAGTTCAAGTACGTCGTGCAAAGTGGCCCGGCCAAAGACCTGAGCGTGAAACTGCGCAGCTCGATCCTGCGTGTTTCGCAGAAGTCCAGCGAGTACAACGTCGGCGGCAACGAGCTGCGAGTATTCGTGGATTACCCGATCAACATCTTCTGATGCGCGATCAGGTCTAATCGATGTGAGAAAAACCCCGACTGGCTCGGGGTTTTTTTTCGACGGTTTTTTGATGAAAACCAGAAAAAACCCGAGTTTTTTTCATGTAAAAGTTGTTTTTCACACGCTGCAAACGCCGTTTCAAACAGGGCTTTAAATGCCTGAAATTCTTTCTCATGGACGCAAATTCTCCACCTAATAGATTAGGCCGCTCAACGCAGCGGAGAATTTGGTAATGATCGTTTTGAACAGAGAAGTGGGCGAATCGCTACGGCGCGACAAATATGTCAACGTCCAGGGTGGTGACTTCAATCTCTACGGTCATTTTGCCGACTTCGTCAGACTGACCAAAAGTTGGGAAAACATGGAGCCTGACAGCTACTACGGTCAGGCCGAAGCCGGCATGCGTTACCGTCGTTACAGCGACTTTGAGTACAACCCCAAGACACGTGAACTGAAACAACTCGAGCATCGCGCGTACGTGCAGTCCAAGGAAAACAACGCCTATGTGGGCGGCCTGGTGCGGCACTTTCAGGACTTCTCCGATGAAGTGATTACTTCGCCGGTGATGCGCAGCCTGATCGACACCGATTTTGAAGTGTACAAAAGTGTCTTGCCGGAAGAGCTGCACGATGAAATCTGGCAATGCCAGATCCACCAGATCCGCATCGAAATCAAACCCGGCAAACAACTTGAAATCACCCCGGAAGGGATTCACTGCGACGGCTATCCGTTCAGCGGCGTGCACTTCTGGGGGCGCAACAATGTCGAGGGTGCCGAGAGTCGTCTGTACGACATCCATGAGCATCAACTGGCGTCGACCACCTACCAGGAAATTCTCGACACCACGTACTTTCTCGACCGCGACATGCGCCACTACGTGACCCCGGCGCGCAACACGCATACCCATGCCATGGCGTACCGGCAGATTCTGGCGATTTCTTTCTCGCGGCCCGGGACCGCTTTCGACATTGTTCGCTAATCAGATCACCCCAATCGACGGCGTCGAGTGCTCGACGCCGGTGGTGCTGCGCCGCGCCACGGCCAAGGATGCGCAGCGCATGGAGCGCTTCTTCCGCCAGTTCGACGAAGTGTCGTTCTGCGAGTGGCAGGACGCCAAATGCCTGCGCGGCGTGTTGATCCAGAAAACCACCACCGCCTATCTGGCGTTCGACGTGGCCGGCGAAATCGTCGGCGCGGTACTGGGCGGCATGCTCGGCAGCCGCGGCACGATTAATCATCTGGCCGTCAGCCCGCGCTATCGCAGCCAAGGCGTCGGTCAACGCCTGGTTGAAGCAGCGTCGTCGGACATGAAGCGGGTGGGTGTGTTGCGGATGTTTCTGTTCGTCGACGATGCTAACCTCGCGGGCAAACGATTCTGGGCGGCCCAGGGTTTTTGCGAGCCTCATGGCGAACGGACATTTGAGAGGGATCTATGAATGAAACGTCCGGCAGTGCGCCGCTGATGGTCAACCATCAGCCATCGCGCACGTTTGCCGAAGCCAGCCCGGTGGTGGCCGGGTATTTCACCGTGTCATTTGTATTCGGGTTGATGGCCGTCAACGCCGGGCTGCCGATGTGGTTACCCGTGGCGATGTGTTTGTTCGTCTACGCCGGCGCTTCGCAATTCGCCGCGCTGGCGCTGATCTCCAGCGGTGCGTCGCTGACCACCATCGTGCTGACCACGTTCCTGATCAATGCGCGGCACATGCTGATGTCGGTTTACATGGCCAAAGCCCTGCGCGCCTTGGGGCTCAGTCGCATGGAGCGCTGGTGTTACGCCGGCGGCCTGACCGACGAATCCTTCGCTTTCCACAGCGTAAAACTCGGCACTGGCGCACCGGTCAACGTGCGCTATCTGATTGGCTTCAACCTGTTTTGCCACACCTCATGGGTGCTTGGCGGTCTGCTCGGCGCTGTGTGCGCGCAGTACGCCGCGCACTTGATCAAATACCAGCTCGACTACGCACTGACGGCGATGATGCTCTATGTGCTGGTGTCGCTGTGCAATACCCGCAACAAACTGATCGCAGCCGCTGCGGCAGTGATTTGCATGGGCGCGCTGAGCCTGGTCGGCAGTTCGCCGTTTAATGTGTTTATCGCCACGTTTGTGGGCTGCGGAGTGGGTGTATGCCTGACCAAACGTTCCTGATTCTGGTGGTCGCGCTAATGATGGCCGTGACCTTCCTGCCACGCGCCTTGCCCCTGCAAGTCAACACCGAGCACTGGCCGCCGTTTATCGCGCGGGCGCTGGAGTACTTGCCGGTGGCGATCGTCGCTGCGATCAGCCTGACACCCTTGTTGATCAAGGATCAGCACATACAGCTCGATCGCCCGGAATTTTATGCAGCGATTCCGACGTTGTTATGTGCGTACTTCAGCAAAAACCTCTTTCTCAGTGTGGCGGTTGGGACGGCTGCGTACATTGCGCTCGGCTCGTTCATGTAACGGCAGATCGACGACGTCGCTCAGTGCCTGATTCGACAGATCAGGATTGTTCACCGCCAGGCGCACTTCGAGGAAATCCTCGAAACCGGGGAAAATCGTCAGGCCATTCTTTTGCGCGGCCTCGCGAGAAACCATGCCGACCGCATCCATCTGGGTGATCAGCGACAGCGTCAGGGTTTCGCTGCACGAGTAAACCATCCGCTGGCCATTCTCGTGATTGCCCAACCCGGCGTCGAGAAAACGCAGGAAGCTGTGGGAATACGGACAATCTTCCGCAGGACGCACCTGAAACTTGTTGCCCAGCAACGTCAGCGGATCGTTTTCCTGGCCGCAATGCGCGCCGACCACCTGCACCTGCACATCCGGCAGCACGATGCTTGGCAAACCCGGCCGCTGCGGGCCGATCAGCACTGCCAGGTCAAAGTCCTCATTCTTCAGCTTGCTGAGATTTTCCATCGACTCGGCGTAGCTGAATTCCATCTGATAATCGGGGAAAACCTCGATCAGGCGTCCGATCATTCGCCGATTGAAGTCGGGCGACAACGTGTTGTTCAACGCCACTTTCAACGTGCGCTGCCCCGGCACTTTCAATGCCTCGACTTTTTCTTCCATCTGTCGTGTGGCAATCAACACTCGGTCCATATACGGCGTGAGCTCGGTGCCTTGCGGCGTCAGCGTCAAGCCTTTGTTGGAGCGGCGAAACAAGCGGAAACCGAACTGCTCTTCGACCTTGTTCAACTGCGCGGCCAACGCCTGCACGGTCAGGCACGAATGCTCGGCTGCGGCCGACAACGAGCCGGTCTGCACGATGCGCATGAGGTTGCGTAAGGTTCTGCTATCCATGGGTAATGCCCTCTGAAGTGGGCTGGGTATTGTTGTTTACGAGACTGCCCATCCGGCGTCATATGCCGGCTATATTCCTGCACCTGAGCATAGTTGTCGCGGGTTTAGTAGCGAATTGATGTCCCCGCCGATGGTTGGAGGCTGACAAAGGATCGGGGTTTTTGGTGACGTGGGGGTGATTGGGGTCAAAAAAAGTGCCCGACTCGGACGAGTCGGGCAATTTTATATGTCTCGGGACTACATCATTTCGAGTTGTTTCCCACACCGAAACACTACTTTTTTTTAGCGTTATCGGAAGCCTCCTATAGAACATAGCGAACGGGCTGATTTACCTCCAAAGCATAAGTAGCTGAAATATCGAGCAGTAATTTTCGGGGCGTTAAGTCCAAAGCGTATGGATATCCAGGCAATGCCGGCATCCGCGAAGCTAGCGAGTCGATGCCATGAGTTTGCAGGGGAGCAGGGCGTTACCCGACCAAAAAAACTGGAAAGATCTGGGCTTGCCGGATATTCGGGATATTGAACCCGGGCTTTTGATTTCTGCGGTTAGAGAGCTTCCGGGTGCATCAAGCCTCAATGCCGCGTGGGAGCAAGTTGCCAGCGGCTTCGGACTTGATCAGGGGCTGGATGCTGTTCTGATCGAAACACCTTATGAACCGATTTTGGTGAAGCGTGAACATTTACTTCATACGGTGGAAAAGCGTCCGAATGCCCGTGAGCGGTTCACCGAATTTGCCCGCGATACCCTGACGAGACCATTAGAGATATGGCGGGTTTCCTACGATGATGCCTCATTTCGACTTTCCTTCATCGGTGCTTACAACGCGAGATACCAGATGCTGGTGGTGATACATGTTGAGCACGGCAACGTACTCTGGAATTTCATGAACTGTGACAAAAAAAGCCTGAACAAGCATCGGCATGGTGGGCTGCTATATCGACGTTACCGATAGCGCAAACAAAAAAGGGCAGCCTTCTCAGGCTGCCCTTCATATGAATGTCGCTTGATATTGTGCTCCCTCAAGCAGGGGAGAAGAGGTCTCACCCGAGCGCTGATTTTCAGGTCATCAACGGGGTTCCTAACGCCGACTATCGCCACCTGAAGGCAGTCGGTTTCGCGCTCTTGGCCAGATTCTCTGCCACGGAACATTGCAGTGTCAATCTGGAGTTTTGAGTGGCTTATTCGTATACGAATAATTCAATGGAAAATATTCATATTTGTACTACGCTCAAGTTGCGTTACAGCTACGAAGGATAAACATGCCTACCTCAACTCAAGCCCTCACCCCGCATGAACAACTCGACGTTCCGGAAGCCGGGCGCGTTGCGTTGAAATTCTTCTTCAACCTCATGGAACGTTGGGGCTGCAACGCCGAGCAGCAGCGCACGTTGCTGGGTGGCGTCGGCAACACCACGTTCTACAAGTACAAACACCTGCCGCCGAACATACGTCTACCGCATGACACGCTGGAGCGCATCTCGTATCTGATGGGCATTCACAAGGCGTTGAGCATCATCTTCAGCAACAGTCGCGAGCGCGCTTATACGTGGGTCAGCAGCCCTAACACTGCCGCGCCGTTCAATGGGCGGACGGCGCTGGATTACATGTTGGCAGGGCGCGTGGTCGACATCGCTGACGTGCGCCGCTACCTCGACGGGGTGCGCGGTTGAAAGCCCCTCCGCTGGCCGAGCCGCAATGGCCCAAGGCCTACCGGATCGTCAACAGCAGCTTCCCGCCGATTGCGCTGTTTGAAGATGTGCTGGACCCCGAAGACCTGGAAATCGCCTACGCGCTGGAAGCGCTGACCAATGACCGCTTGATCGAACAGGCCGGCGTGCTCGCCCGCGTGCGCCCCGAAGACCGACTCTCAGGCCCCGGTTCGACGCCGGTGATGGCGGCATTTACCCACATTGGCAAAAGCAGCCGTTTCACCGATGGCACTTTCGGCGTCTACTACGCCGCCAGCAGCCAGGCTGCCGCCATCGCCGAAACCTGCTATCACCAGGAGCGTTTCCTCGCGGCCACCAACGAGGCGGATCTTGAATTGACCATGCGTACCTACGTCAATCGCGTGGTTAAACCGCTGCATGATGTTCGTCACGACTTCCCCGACTTACATCAACCCGATCCAGACGCCTATGGCCCATCCCAGTCGTTTGCCCGACAACTGCGCGAATCTGAATCCTGGGGACTGCTCTACAACAGCGTCCGCCTGCCGGGCCACGAATGTGTCGCCGCGTTCCGTCCGCCGGCAGTGTCGATACCGAAGCAGGGCAATCATCTGCGTTATGTGTGGAGTGCGAGCCAGCGCAGGATTTCGTTTGTGTTTGAGATCAGTCAGGTTTGAAATGCAGAGTTTTTGCGCAGGAAGGTACATTGCGCTGCATCCGGGTCTTTCGCGCCGCCGGATAATGCTGGTTGTGACCGGCAAACCCTGCACGTTGTCGGTGTGCAGAGGGCCGGTCCGTGGAGTCCACATACCTGAAGCTTCTCGCGTTACAGCGAGGGCGTTTTTCTGCCTGTTTTGTCGGGTTTTATCTTTTGTGCAATAACGGCAAAGTCTGCGCGCTTCCAACGCGGCAGGGTAGTGTCACCCCGGGATGCCTCCTTGAAGTAGGGCAAAGTTCCCCAGAGATCCACATCGCCTACCAGGTACACGCGATGCTGGGCACGCGTCAGCGCCACATTGATCAGGTTTGGTTTTGACGAAGCCCACTGGGCTCCTCCGGCGTTTTCGGGGTCGGTCCCCAACACCATAAACACAGTTTTTTCTTCCTTGCCTTGAAACGTATGGACGGTGCCGATGCTGCGCTTGATCCAGTGTTTCAACTCATCTCGCTTTGGCGCTGAAGGTTGCCACTCGACTTGCATGATCTGTTCACGCAGGGTCTGACGAATAGCCTTGAACGGCGAGATCACATAAAGCTCGGGCAGTACGCGGTCACGTTGGAAGAGCGACACAATGACCTTGATCATGAACTCGATCTGCTCTGGCACCGATTGCTTGCGTTCAACGGCGCCCCGAATGTCGACCCATCCACTTGCAAGATCAATCAAAGGTGCAGCCATGGGCACGCGGGTTCGCAGGCCGTAGACCATTTTGTTGTCGTAGGCGATGCGATTGGCGAGCGAGAACATCGGTTCATGACAACGACGGTGTACGCGCAGGGGGCTTCCGATCCAGATGTTCTCGTCCATGAAAGAGGCATAGGCGCCGAACCGATTAGCCTGGTCGGCCAGGCGCTGCACGGAAACACAATGGGGGGCGTAAGCATTGTCGGCTGTTACTGGATGGAGCTTTCCCAGCGCATCAATAAGGGGGGTTGGCAGGGTAAATACCGGTTCAATTTGCAACGGATCCCCCACCACGACGCACCGCTTGGCGCGCCAAAGTGCGCCGACCGCTGCTTGTGGGACAGCCTGTCCGGCCTCATCGATAAATACCCAGCCCAGCGAGCCTGGGCCTAAGCCGCGAAACTGATTGGCGAAAGACGCGAACGTACTGGAAACGACGGGCACGACCATGAACAGGTTTTGCCAGATTTGCAGCGTATGCTTCGGATCTTCCGGCACTTGATTGGAAAGCACTTTGTTTACAGCAACCAGGTTGGCTCCCAGCGCACCACCCTTTTGTGCGGTCTCATGTACCCACGCTTGCTGAAGCTGCAACGCAGCGGCGAACAGTGCTGAGCGCAGCTGCGCCAGCTCTTCGTCGTGCCATAGCCCTTCAATCTGCAATTGCTCATCACTGACCAGGTCCAGCGCTCGAGTGGGCAAGCGAGGTACACGTAACCGAGTACGGAGTTGGTCATGTTCCGAGCACCAATTGCGCCATTGCTGCGTCAACAAGCTCAGTTTCTGTTTCTCGTTCTCTAGATCACGGGTTGCTTCGTTTAATTCGTCGGTATGTTTCGTCACCTTGCCCTGTAGCGCCGTGATCCCTTGATGAGTGCTGAGCTGATTCAGAGCGTTGGATTTGCGTTGTTGAACGTACGCCTTCGCTTCCTGAGTGCGGAACAGGCGCGCCCAGAACCCGGGAGATGAGCGATCAATCAACTGCTGCTCCAGAATCAGCTGTTGTAGTGTCTGCTGCAGGGTACGCACTTCGTGCTGTTTAATGGTCAGCGCAGCAGAGATGACATCGACGTGTGCTTTCGCCTCTTGAATAAGGGCGACCGATGAAGCGAGATAATCGGCTTCAGTGCCTTGGCCAACGATGTCGAGCAATTCGGCCAGTCGCTCACGTTCGGTCAAGGCGGCCTCGACGGCTTTATCGGCCTGGTGAAAGAGCTCGCGAGCGTCGCTGAAGTTCACCGGGTTAGGTTCTTTGAGCCAATCCCAGAACCGTTTTGGTTGCTCACTGCTCTTGGTCTTAAGCGAGAACATGCTGAAGCGCTCATTAAAGAGACGTCGATTACGGGAGTTGCCCAGTGCACAACTGATCAACCCCCAGGGCATCTGATCTCCCTGAGGAGAAGTTGCGCCGCCCTTGCCTTCTTTCACCGCAATATTGTGTGCCACGGGTTGCAGATAACCGCAGTGACGCCAGTGTTCACCCAATGCTTTGCGCTTGACCAGGTCGACGGAGATATTTTCGACCGCAGCATTGTTTGTCGACGCTACCACCATTTCGAACCCGGTCAGTGCGTCAATCAGTGGACGCAATGTGACCGTGTTCGAGTTTCCTTTGAACCGAACCCGGCTGGAGTTTTTGACAAACGCATCATCCGCTTTCGCCAGCCCCGCCAGTATCCGAGCGCGCTGGACGATGTTGTCGGCAAACAGATCGCGCAACAGTGTCGTCTTGCCTGTGCCTGGCGGGCCGTTGACGGCAAAGAGGCCGTCGTTTTGGGTTTCTTGGCGAATCTGGTTGAGCGCAAACTGTTGCATCAGGCTCATCGATTGATCAGCTTCCGCCAACCAGTGTCCACGGTTGAGAAAACGTGGACGCAGTGCATTCAGGATCGCCGTGCAGCCGCCTTCGCTGTACAGGTCTATTCGATTGATCGCGGGCAGTGCACTCAGGAACTGCGCCAGCGTTGGTGGAATGGTGCCGCTGCTGACGCCTTCAATGGCGCGTTCGATATCGCGGATATAAAAGCTGTTGAGGATATCCAGTTCCTCAAGCACATCTTCTTCGTCATCCTTTTCTGACTCGTCCGGGACGATCTTTTCAGAAGATGAGCCGTTGAGGGGTTTTACTTTCGCGGTTAGCACTGCAATGGGTTGCGCGTCGTCAGGGGTGAAGCCGGCCCAATCGCAGAGCAGAGTCTGAAGCTTCACCACCTCGTGGGCTTGCATGCTTTGGCCCGCGAAAGTGCCACGACTGCTCATGAAGTTACGCAGTCTTTGTATGAGGTCCTCTCGTGCCGAATTGAACGCGTCATGGCTCAGGGACTGGAGTCCGCTGGACAGCGTTTGACCAAGCGCCCAGGGCGTTGTGGAAATGGAAATTGCGTCGATGACCGGGTTGCCTGCTCTATCCAGAGGCAACTTGGCGAAGCAGGTCATGCCCTCAAGCTCTGTCCGCTCTTCATTTTCAAAGCCGCCTTCATCGGTCGAAGCCGTTTGTGGAGGAGGCAATACGCTTTCACAGATACGACTGATTTGCGATTTGTCGAAGATGCCAAGAAAAAGGTTATAGCCGGTAACAGTTTTTTCTTCGGCTACGTCGATGCTGAGCCAGTCAGCATCAGTTTGTTCAAGGTTGTTACGCCGAAGGGTCGTGGATTGCCATTCTTCAAGATCATCAAGATATTGCTCCAATCCGTAGGGGATGAAGAATTCGACCTTATGCCAGTAATCCAGAATTGCGAGGGTTGTTGCTTGAGCGAGGGGGGTCACGTACTTATTCCCGAAAGTCCTTGTTCGAGCGCGCAGTTTACAACGGATGCTTTGACCGCAGTCAGCACGCTTAATGTGGACGTTCCAGAAACAACAAAGCCCCTGCATTTCTGCAGGGGCTTCGTTTTGTATGGTGCCGGCACCAGGAGTCGAACCCGGGACCTACTGATTACAAGTCAGTTGCTCTACCAACTGAGCTATACCGGCGTGTGGGCGACGATTATAGCGATTGGGTTGGTTCTGTAAACCCCTGAATTCAGACTATTTTTATGCAGGTGCTGGATCAGGTTCGGTGAAGAGGCTGTCTCTGCGTTTTGGCCCTTGAAAACAGGAGCTTCAACGGTCTGGCGCCTAAGGGAAGAGGGTGCGTTTTTCTTGAGCAAATCTGTCGCGCATAAGCGATTTATGTCCTTTTGATTGGGAGCTTATGCACAACGGATCGACTGGATTGCTCGCATTGGCATGAATTTGCGGAGCGGTTCTCATTTTGTTCGCAAATCCCTGTTTTTCAGGTTTTTTATCTATATGAACAAAAAATGACCAGCTGTGCTAAAGCCTCGAAACAGGCGCGGATATTGGATCCACTGAAATTCCATCAACAGAGTTATCCACAGGCTGTGCGAATTTAAACGCGCTCGGCCAACAACATGAAATTACGCGGAGTCAGCGGCGTATCGCAGAAGGTGCCAAGGCGTACGACGTATCCCAGCTTGACGAGGAAAAGTGCGCGGTCCAGATTCAGCCAAAGCTCCAGCGGTCGTCGGAATAATCCTCGCAATAACTCCAGGTTGCGAACTTCGGCCAACCGCAGCCATCCGGCTGCTTCTAGCGCTGGCCAATCTTGCGAGCCGACTGTGGATAACTCTTTGAGCGCTGCCAGATCGCGGCAGTAATCAGCGAATGGTTTGTCCAGCCAGGCGCTGGGCAGCGATGGCGTCGGCAAGTATTCGTCGACACCGCGCAGCTGTCGTTGCAGCAGATCGAAAGCCAAACGACGGGCCATCGAGGTATCGCGCTGCCGTCGGATCCGTGCACCAGCGGTGACGGTTTCGCTCATCGGCAGCGCCAGATCTTCCAGCGAGAGCAGTAGGAGTGATCTTGTTCCGGCCGAGGACAGTGGCTGATATTCGCTGCGGCTGATGCGGTTGTAGCAGCAAGGCGCGATTGCCATTTGCTGGCAACCGGCCGCGCTGGCCAGTTGCATCAAGCGCACATGCAGATCGCCGCAGGCGTGGAGGGCGACGGGTGTGTGGGCTGCGTTCAATACACCTGAAGCACTCGCTGCCAACACATCCTGCTCGACATGCAGCGCATGTAAATGATGGCGCTGACTCAACGCCTGACCGCTGGCGACCAATGCCGGATCGTATTCAACGCAGGTCAGCTGTTGGCCATCACTCAACAACCGCCGGCCCAGGTGGCCCTTGCCGGAGCACCAGTCCAGCCAGTGCGTCGGTTGCGAGGCGAAAGCCAAACGGCTGGCAAACGCCTCGATCTGCTGCCACTTGCGTCCCGGTACGTCGACATTCAGTCGATGGCCCGCAGCTTCCAGTGCATGCCCCGGCAACTCACCAACAGCACTCAGCTCAGCCGACAGCGTCGCCAACGAAGCAAACGGCTCCGGCACATCCACAAGATCAGCAGGTTGGTTGTGAGCGTTTTCTGCGTCTTCCAGAGTGCGCCCGCGTAGCCACAAGGCCAACTCCGGGTAGGACGCTTCCCAGGCAAGAGAACGATGAGTGAACGGACGAGGTTTCCACAGCGCCTGATGCTCAATCAAAAAAGTGTCCAGCGCGGTGAAGCGGGCGAGTAAGTCCTCGCCCGTCAGCACGCAGGAGGAGTCAACGCCCTTGGCAGGCATCGACGCGCAACCATCGCTCCAGCTGTTTGAATGCCTGAACGAGAACAAACGACATCAGCAGGTAAATGACGCCTGCGGTGAAGAACATATCCACGGTGAGGTAGTTGCGGGCGATGATCGTGCGGGTAATGCCGGTGAGTTCGAGCAAGGTCACCGTGCTCGCCAGAGAACTGGCCTTCAACATCAGGATGACTTCGTTGCTGTAGGCCGGCAGGCCGATGCGCGCGGCGCGCGGCAGGACGATATAGAACAAAGCCTTGGCCTTGGACATGCCCAGTGCACGTGCGGCTTCGATCTCCCCAGGGGGGATCGCTTGAATGGCGCCACGCAGGATTTCGGCGATATAGGCAGCAGTATGCAGGGTCATCGTGGCGACGGCGCACCAGAAGGGTTCTCGCAAATACGGCCACATGAAACTGTCGCGTACGGCGTCGAACTGAGCCAGGCCGTAGTAGACCAGAAACAGTTGCACGAGCAACGGAGTGCCACGAAAGAAAAAGATGTAAGCGTAAGGAAATGCGCGAACAAACCAGAGTTTGGAGGAGCGCGCGATGCCCAGAGGGATCGCCAGCAACAACCCGAGAATAACGGCGATGCCCACCAGTTCGAGTGTCAGGACGGCGCCCTGAAAGAACTTCGGCAGCCACTTATAGATGACTTCCCATTCCATTACGTCGTCCTCACGAAGCCACGGGCGGCGCGTTTTTCCATGAAGTGCATGGTGGCCATCGCCAGTATGGTCAGGCCCAGATACATGACGGCTGCGACCAGATAGAAGGTGAATGGATGCTTGGCGAAGGTCACGGCGTTCTGCGCATTGCGCATGATTTCTTCCAGGCCGATGACCGACACCAGAGCGGTGTCTTTCATCAGGATCATGAACAGGTTGCCAAGGCCTGGCAGGGCGATCCGCCACATCTGCGGCATGATCAACCGGGTGAAGATTCGCCATTTCGACAGGCCCAGGGCCTGACCGGCCTCACGGTGTCCTTTCGGAATGGCCAGGATGGCGCCACGAAAAACCTCCGTGGCATAGGCGCCGAAGCACAGTCCGAGTGCGGTTACGCCCGCCACAAAGGGGCTTAGCGCCAGGTCTGGATTGCCAAAGTATTCGCCAATGGCATTCATCGTCTTGACGGTGCCGAGGTAGATCAGCAGAACCCAAAGCAGTTCCGGCACACCACGTACGATGGTCGAGTAGGTTTCGCCAAGCCATTGCAGCGGCTTGTACGGGGAAGTCTTGGCCAAGGCGCCGAGCAGGCCGAGCACCAGTCCCAGGCACAGGGCCGTGAGAGCCAGTTGCACGGTCATCAGCGCGCCGGCAGCGAGGGCCGGGCCGAATCCGTAGAGGTCGATAATCATGGATTTCTGTTCAAATTGCGGCAGGCAAAGTCGGGAGCCGGCGCCATCGCATGGCGCCAGTCCCACAGGTCAGGATCAGTAGATGCTGAACGGGAAGTACTTGTCGTTGATCTTCTTGTAGGTACCGTCGGCGACGATTTCCTTCAGGGCGGCGTTCAGCTTCTCACGCAGAGGGTCACCCTTACGCACAGCGATGCCGATCTTGTCGCTTTCCACGACCGGGTCGCCTTTGAACTCGTAGTTCTTGCCAGCGTCGCTTTTCAGCCAGTCATAGTTGGCGTACTTGTCGGCGAGGATCGCGTCGACACGACCGGAAGTCAGGTCGAGGTAGGCGTTTTCCTGAGTGTCGTAGAGTTTGACGTTGACATCGCTACCGTAGGTGTCATCAAGCCAGGTGCCCGCCAGCGTGGCGCGCTGCGTACCGATGGCCTTGCCTTTGAGCGAGTCCTTGTCGGTTTTGAAGTCGACGTTTTTCGGGGCGATGAATTGCAGCTTGTTCGAGTAGTACGGGTCGGTGAAGTCCACCGCGCCTTTGCGCTCGTCGGTGATCGACAGCGAGGAGATCAGGAAGTCGAATTTCTTCGCGTTCAGGGCCGGGATGATGCCGTCCCAGTCGGAGGTGACCACGGTGCACTCGACTTTCATCTTGGCGCACAGGGCGTCGCCGATGTCTTTGTCAAAGCCGACAACCTGGCCGCTGGCATCTTTGTTGTTGAACGGCGGGTAAGCCGCTTCGATGCCCATCTTCAGGGTTTCGGCCATGGCACCGGCGCTGAACGCCAGGGTGACGGCCGCAGCCAGGAAGACCTTTTTATAGTTCTGCATGCATGTTGCTCCGTTAGCGGTTGCTGGACATGAATTGTTTGCAGCGCGCCGAAAGCGGGTTTTCGAACACCTGCTGTGGCGATCCTTGCTCTTCTATAAGGCCCTGATGAAGGAACACCACTTCGCTGGAGACCTGACGGGCGAAACCCATTTCGTGGGTCACAAGCAGCATGGTGCGGCCTTCTTCGGCCAATGCGCGGATGACACTAAGTACTTCCTGAACCATTTCCGGGTCAAGCGCGGAGGTGGGTTCGTCGAACAGGATCACCTTCGGTTGCATGGCCAGCGTGCGGGCAATCGCTGCGCGTTGTTGCTGGCCACCGGACAATTGCGCCGGGTAGGCGTGGCGCTTGTCGGCGATGCCGACCTTGGCCAGCAGCGCTTCGGCGACTTCGATGGCTTCGGCCTTGCTCTGGCCGAGCACACGGCGCGGTGCCTCGATGATGTTGTCGAGGATGCTCATGTGCGGCCACAGATTAAAGTTTTGAAACACAAAACCAATTTCGGAACGCAGGCGGTTGATCTGTTTGCCGTCGGCGGCAACCAGTTCGCCATTTTTGGCGGCCTTGAGCTTGAGTTCTTCACCGGCCACCAGAATCTGGCCCTGATGCGGGTTTTCCAGCAGGTTGATGCAACGCAGGAACGTGGACTTGCCGGAACCGGAGGAACCCAGGATCGAGATCACATCGCCGTCACGGGCGGTCAGCGAAATGCCTTTGAGCACCTCAAGCTTTCCGTAGCGTTTGTGCAAGTTGCGGATTTCAAGCGCGGGCGTGGCCTCAGCCATGTGCGTTCCTCATATATGTTGCGCTCCAGCTGTTGGGTGGCCTTCCTGGCGAGGCGGCCACGCTAGCATAGCGTTTCAATGGCAGCCAACAGCGCTACGAGCGGTAAACGGATGGCATGTGGCAGGTTGTCGCATCAGCACAGCTGACTGTCGCCCCATCAACAACCGAACGGGTGTTTGATCGTGCAATCCCGTGGGTGTCGCGTAAAAAAAGGCGCGATGTTGCCAGCTTTGGCGGGGTGTTGGAAGCGCTATCCGGCCGAACGTTCCTGAATCGCCCTTTTATTGTGCATCCCACACTTTTTCAGTGTGTTTCTGGTGCGCCCGATCGTTTGAAAAGTGAGTCGCAGGGTAACGCTCTGGCGTAATGCCATTAAATCCAAGGACTTGCGATGACTGTCCGGTCGCGCCGGAAACCGCAGGCCAGAAGAGTTTGAAACATTTTGGCGCAATTATTGCGTGCAGAATCTGGAACGCCCCGTTGGTTTCTTTTTACGAGAAGGAAAACCAGACGGGACGGACGCAATCGCTTTCCTCGCAAAGGTAGTTCCGATGAGCAGTACCCCAAGCTCCAATGGCCTTGAACAAGGGCTCAAACCGCGTCATGTGACCATGCTGTCGATCGCCGGTGTTATCGGCGCAGGTCTGTTCGTTGGCTCCGGCCACGCCATCGCTGCCGCCGGCCCTGCCGTGCTGCTGGCCTACGCCGCTGCCGGTACCCTGGTGGTGCTGGTGATGCGCATGCTCGGCGAAATGGCGGTTGCTTCGCCGGACACCGGTTCGTTCTCGACTTATGCCGACCGTGCCATCGGGCACTGGGCCGGTTTCACCATCGGCTGGTTGTACTGGTGGTTCTGGGTATTGGTGATTCCATTGGAAGCCAACGCCGCCGCGACCATCCTGCACGCGTGGTTCCCCGATGTGGGTATCTGGGCTTTCGCTCTGATCATCACCATGTTGCTGACCGTGACCAACCTGTTCAGCGTGAAGAATTACGGCGAGTTCGAATTCTGGTTTGCCCTGATCAAAGTGTTGGCGATCATTGGCTTCATCATCCTCGGTCTGGCAGCGATCTTCGGCTTCCTGCCGAACAGCCAGGTCAGCGGTGTTTCGCACCTGTTCGACACGCAAGGCTTCCTGCCAAACGGCATGGGCGCGGTGTTGGGCGCGATCCTGACCACCATGTTCTCGTTCATGGGTACCGAAATCGTGACCATCGCGGCCGCGGAATCGAAAAACCCGGGCAAGCAAATCTCCAAGGCCACCAACTCGGTGATCTGGCGGATCGGCTTGTTCTACCTTGTATCGATCTTCATCGTTGTGGCGCTGGTGCCGTGGAACGATCCTACGCTGGCCAACCTTGGTTCCTACCAGACCGTGCTTGAGCGCATGGGCATCCCTAACGCCAAGATGATCGTTGATATCGTGGTGCTAGTCGCTGTAACCAGCTGCCTGAACTCGGCGCTCTACACCTCGTCGCGCATGCTGTTCTCCCTGGGCAAACGCGGTGATGCACCGGCCATGGCGACTCGCGTGAACAAAAGCGGTACGCCTTACTGGGCGGTGATGCTGTCTACTGGTGCAGCGTTCCTGTGCACATTCGCCAACTACGTGGCTCCGGCCGCCGTGTTCGAATTCCTGCTGGCCAGCTCCGGCGCCATCGCGCTGCTGGTGTACCTGGTGATCGCCTTCTCGCAACTGCGTATGCGCAAACAGCGCGTGGCTCGCGGCGAGAAAATCGTCTTCAGCATGTGGCTCTTTCCGGGCCTGACCTACGCGGTGATCATCTTCATCATCGCGGCCCTGACCATCATGCTGTTCCAGGAAGCCCACCGCGTGGAAATCCTCGCGACCGGCCTACTGAGCCTGCTGGTCGTCGCGGCCGGCCTGCTGGTGGCGCGCCGCCGCAAGCTGGAAAAAAGTGGTGCGGTGGTGCTGAACTGATCCGTAACACGTAATGCAAACGGCCGCTGTCAGTGATGACGAGCGGCCGTTTTTGTTTGAGAGCTTTGCTCAGACGGGATGAACCCAATCCTCAATACGCAATCCAGAAACACGTTCAAATTCCCGCACATTGTTCGTGACTACGATAAGTCCAAGCGACCGTGCGTGGCCTGCGATCATTTGGTCGTACGGTCCAATGGGTGTTCCCGCTTTCGCAAGTTCAGATCGAATCATCCCGGTCTGTGCTGCTGCGTCATTATCGAAAGGCAAGATTTCCAATCGCGCAACGAATCCTTCGACAACCGCTAGATTCTTTTCTGGGGCCGCGGACTTTTCAGCACCGTAAATAAGCTCCATGAGCGTGATAGCGCTGATGCACAACTGCCCGGAATGTCGATTGAAAGCTTCCCGGACAATTTGTGGTTTGTTCTTGATGGTGAAGATGCAGATGTTGGTATCCAGCATGTATTTGATCATCAGAACGACTCGCGCTCCTGATCAGCGGGTTGCTCACGGTCAGCCATGAAATCAGGGGTGACGCTGTCGCCATCAAACCAGCTATCCCAGCTTTCTCCAGCAGGCGTAATGACGCGTGTTCTGCCAATCGCGATGATTTCCACTCGTTTAACGTCGCCGGGCATCGCAACTGCCTTTGGCAGTCGAACTGCCTGACTTCTATTGCTCATGAAAATTGTGGTCTGTTCCATATTTGACCTCCAAGGTCTGCTCCTGCGATGAGCTCAGGATAGGTTGAGCTTGGGATATGTCAATGGGATATACATTGTCATCGGACAAAGGGTAACCAAGCCATCCAAACTAAAACGGCCGCTGTCAGTGATGACTAGCGGCCGTTTTTGTTTGTGAGCGTGGTTTATTCGCTCTTGTCTTCCTGTGCTTCCACCGACTTGCCATAAGCATCCAGCGCAACCCCGAAATCGGTGATGAACTGTGGTTCGCTCAGCCAGGCCTGGGCTTCTTCGATCGTTACGCCTTCTGCCCACATGCGGTAGTCGATCAGCATGTCGGCGGCCAAGTGGGTGGCGGCCATGCCTTCGTTGTCGGCGTTTTCCATGTCCAGCAGCTCTGGATGATCAACGATGATGAACGCCAGTTCGCGCAGCAGCGTCAACAGCATCTCGTTGCGGCTGATGGCTTCGGCGTCGCGCATTTTGCTGAACATCGCCAGGGTGTAATCCGGGATCGGTTCGGCGAGGTGGCCGAGGTCTTCGTCCTGATCCAGCGGCTTACGCCCGACCATACGGATTTGCTTGGCTTTGGCCTTGGCGCGTTTGGCGCGTTTCTGTTGCTTGTTCAGGGATGCCATGGGAACTCAGTTCTTCTGTTGGGTTTGTGCAGCGATCGCGTCGGACGCTGCCACATAGTCGGCCTGGAAGGCCGGGGATTCGATCCACGCCAATGCGCCGGCCTCGTCGGTTTCTTTCGACCACTGGCGATACTCGATCAGCGCCGCGAGGATGAAGTCCATCGCGCCTTCTTCGCCTTCCTGCTCATAGACCAGTTCCAGCAACGGGTCTTCGAGGAACACCGTGCACAGGGCTTGCTGGCTGATCTTCTCGGCGTCGATCATTTTCTTGAACAGCTCGGTCAGGTCCACCGACTCGAAGTCGATGCGGTCGTCGTTCGGGTCCAGCTCGACCGGTGCTTCGGCGCGTTTGGTGCGGTTCTGTTTGGCCTTGGTCTTGGCCCGGGCGGCGCGTTTTTGCTGCTTGTTGGCGGAGGCCATGGTGTTGTTCCGTGGTGCGTTGGTTGGGCTCAGCTGCGCGGAATTTGCCGTCCGGGTGTATCGGGGGCCAATTCACCGGTTTGCAGCCAGGTCAGAGCGATGGGCCATAGTGTGGCTTGGTATGCGCTGCGAAAAAAGGCGAAATGTCCGACTTGTTGCTCGCCGATGTCCTGCGGTTCGATGCGCAGGTGGGTTTTCGGGGCATTGCTGAAGTACGCGAGCAGGCGTTCGATGGCCGGAATTGTGCCGTAGGGATCGTCGCTGATGCTGATCGCCAGGGTTTGTGCACGGACATTTTCGAAGGGCAGAGCGCCGCGTTTTTCCATGAGGGCGCGACCGCTTGGGCGCCGTTCAAAACGCGGGGCAGGCGTGCTCCAGTCGCGCACAACGCCGGTTGGCGTATCCTCCAGCCAGCCAAGGCGTTTGCCGGGGAAGTAGCCGCAGAACAGCGTCAGCAGCGGCATCAGCAGATGCCATTTGCCGAACATGCGCCAGCGCTGCTCGGGGGCGTAATCGCGCCAATAGGCGAACTGAGCGCCAACGGTGACCAGCCGTCGGATGACCTGCCCGGATTCACCGAGGCCCGCCGCACAGCCACCAAAACTATGCCCGACCACGTCGATGGGTTGACCGGGAAACTCTCGCTGCACACGTTTGAGCATCGCCTCGAAATCCAGCGCTCCCCAATCGGTCCATGAGGCGTGCAATCCTTTCATCGAGTCGGGGCGCGATTCGCCGATGCCACGGTAGTCGTAGGTGATAACGTCGAAACCATTGGCGAACAGATGAGCGGCGAAACGCGAGTAATGACGGCAGCGCACGGAAGTGGCGGCGTTGATGATCACCACCGGGTGCTGGATGTCGGGCAGGGCATGTCGCCAAGTGAAACCGCCAAGGACAAAACCGTCGGCAGCGGTTTCCTTGAAGGCTTCACCCTGCATCTCAGCGGCTGCTGATGCCCTGCGCTGCACACTTTCCAATTCGGGCGTGTCGTGAGAACTCATGGCACTCGATCTTCGCGGGTAGCTGCCAACAATAGTCTCGGCGCATCCAGGGGACAATCCGCAGCGCTTACTCAGTGGATTCGCTGAGTAAGCGTTCCTCGAGCAACGCCTGTTCTTTTTGCAGTTCCGCTCGTAGTTCTTCGACACTTGGCAGCACCGTTTTGTAGCTGCTGGCGAACAGTTGTTCATTGCCTTTGAGTATTGAATAGCGTGCAACCGCCTCGTTGTCCTGCGCACACAAAATGATCCCGACGGTGGGACGGTCGCCTTCACTGCGCTTGAGTTCGTCGTACATGCGTACGTACATGTCCATCTGCCCGACATCACCGGCACTGAGCTGGCCGCGTTTGAGATCAATGATCACGAAGCATTTGAGCAGGTAGTTGTAAAACACCAGATCGATGGACAGATCCGAACCGCCTGCGCTGATGCGTTGTTGTCGGGCCACAAAGGAAAAGCCTTTGCCCAGTTCAAGCAGAAAACTTTGCAGGTGATCGATGAGCGCTTGTTCAAGCCCCGATTCATTGACCTTGCCCGGGGAGGGCAAGCCGAGAAACTCGAGGATCACCGGGTCGCGGATGAACTCTCGCGGATTGCAGTGCATCGCTGCAATGTTTGTTGTGGCTTCCTCGACCACGCCCGCCTTGTCCCGACTCATCAGCAGGCGCTCGTAGTACATCGTATTGATCTGGCGGTCGAGGACGCGGCTCGACCAGTTGAGGGTGGCGCATTCGTCCATATACCACTGGCGGGCCTTGGCACTTTCGACCCGCAGGAGCCGGCGATAGTGGGTCCAGCTCAATTCGTGACGCAGTGCGTCACGAATTGGAAATGCTTGATAAAACAGCCGCATGTACCGGAGGTTCGAGGCATCAAAACCTTTTCCGAATTGGGACGTCAGTTCTTTTGCCAGTGTCGGCAGCAACTGCTTGCCATACCCCGCCCGCCGGGCGCCTTCCTGTTCAAACTCCACGATATGCCGGCCAGTCTGCCAGCAGGTCTGAACCTGAATCGTATCGACCACACGCAGCGCTTTTTGCCGGGACTGGCGGATCAGCTCGCCCAGTTCACCTAACAGTGAATCGATTTTCGGATCTTGCGTGTCAGCAGGTTCAAGCTTGCTCATCAGGTCTTCCACGTCATTGGAAACAGGAACACAAGCATGCCGACAGTCGTTGCCCAAGGATGTCGGGCGCACCTGTGAAGTCAGCAGGAAGACGGGATGGGTGTTGCAGGACGTTGCTGGCGAAGGGGGCTTTCGGTGACTTTGGTCTGTAGTCCGTTTCGTACACGGCCCAAGTTCGAATCATTCTAAAACGCGATCTGCCTGCCGCCGATCCAATGCAGGGTAACGGTTGGGCTCTACGAGAGCCCGGGAGTCACTCTCATGAAACGCGTTCTTTCATTCGTGCTGTCCGTCGCTACGGTTGCCGCATTTTTGTTTCCGGTGATGCTGCAGGCCGGCAGTCTTGAGCCCGTCGACAGCACGGGTGTGCAAGTGCAGCAACAACAGCAAAATGGCACCCGGTATCTGGCCGGCGGGATCGGTGAGGATGAGGCGAAAGCCATTCAGCAATCCAGCGGTTACAACCTGCACATGACGTTTGCGGTCGGCGCGCAAGACGAGTACACCGCCGACGTCGATGTGACGATTCAACAGGCCCCGGGGCAAATCGTGCTGACGCTGAGTCAGACGGGACCACTGGTGTACGTGCAATTGCCACCCGGCAAATACACCGTTGTGGCCACGCGTAAGGGCGAGACACGGCAGGATGTCACGGATGTTGGCGGCGGTGCTGCGCGCAATCTGGTGTTCCACTGGAACGACAACAGCTAGCGGGTTTTGGCTTTGCGCTTTGGCTGGGCAGCAGGCCGGGATATACGATTGACCCAGTACCATCCCGGTCCTGCGGCCAGTAACAGCAGCGCGAACAATCCCTGCCAGACGATCTCGAACCAATACAGGCGCGGTTGGGCCGCGAGGGTATAAGTCCTGGCCGGGCCGCCACGGGTGATCATGGTGATGGAGCCCTGTTCTAACCCATCGATGACCAGGTAACAGAGCATCCCACCCAGACATACCAGAAACACGCTGAACAGGATCGTCAGGCATATCGACAGGCGGCTTTGGCGATACGGTGGCGGATGGGGCAGGGGGATGCGGGTTCTTTTCTGATTCATGAGTTGGCTCTGCGAACGTCCTTTCGCGGTCAGGAAACCGCCGGTTCTTCCTGTTGCTCAATCAGTGGCTGCCGCACAGGCGACGGTCGCCCGGCGAGGTGCGCGCACTCGGCAATCACCTTCAGAATCTCGATCACGCCTGGGGTCAGTGCTGTACCCAGGCAGATGCGCACGCCCGTAGTTGCATGTCCGTCGGCGAAGAAAATTCCGCTGCCGGCGACATGGCAACCGCGTTCGGTGGCGAACGCTTGCAGAGCCGGCATGTCGGTGTGTGCGGGCATTTCGATCCAGTGAATAAAACCTCCACGCGGTGGCACGTACACGGTTCCCGCAGGGAAGTCCGTGCGCACCAGCCCCTCGACAAAACTTGCCAGCGATGACAGTTGCGACCTGAGCCTGGCGCAGTGCTCGTCCATGTAACCGCGCCCGATAAATTCGTTGAGGACATTTTGCGCAAGGCTGGACACCGCCAGATTGCGCGAAAACATTTGCGCCAGAATCGCGTTGCGGTACTTGCCGGCCAGACACCAGCCGACGCGATAACCGGGGGCGATGGTCTTGGAGAACGACGAGCAGTAAATCGTCTGCCCGCTGGTGTCGTAGCTTTTGATGGCGCGCGGGCGCTCTGTTTCCGGCACCAGATCGAAGAAGATGTCGTCCTCGATAATCGGCACGTCCGCTTCGCGGGCCATGTGTGAAAGTCGGGCGCGGGTTTCATCGGGCATGATGAAACCACGGGGATTCTGCAGGGTCGGGTTGAGAAAGATCACCGAGACCTTTTTCAGTTTCAGCGCTTCTTCGAGGTGATCGACGTCGAGGCCCAGTTTGCCGTGGGTGCGGATCGGCAGGGCGCGCATGCCCAGACGTTCGATGGTCTGCAGGATGCCGTAATAGGTCGGGGTTTCGATGGCGACCGTAGCGCCTCGCGGTGCGACGGCTTCGAGGGCCAGTTCCAGGGCAATCGTGTCGCCCGAGGTCACCAGAATATCGTCCGGCCCGCAGACCACGCCGCGCGTCAGCATCAGCCCGGCAATACGCCGTCGCAGTGCCGGCAGGCCGGGTGGCGCGACCAGGCCAGTCAGCGAGTTGTCAGCCTTGCCGGCCAGCACTGAAAGGCATTTGTTGAGCAGCACATTGGGCGTGAGATCGCTGTGCAAAACGGCTGAGTTCAACGAGGCGGTGGTGCGTGAAGCAGCCTCGGAGAGCATCGCCACCACCGCATGATTGACGTTGACGGTGACACTGGAGAAATCGAAACCGCTGGCGGGTTTTGCCTGTCCGGAGGCCGAAACGAAATAGCCGATGCGGGGTTTGGTCGACACATAAGCATCGGCTTCCAGATCCGCCAACGCGCGTTGCACGGTGGTGATGCTGGTTTCAAACATTCTCGCCAGGGTGCGGATCGAGGGCAGTTTTGCATCGGCTGCCCACTCACCACTGTCGATCTGACGAATAATCCAGTCCTTGACGATCCGCCAGCGCTTGTCCGGTAAATCAAACCTGTCCATAAGTTCTCTGTTATGTCTCGAAACAATTCAGAGAAAGTAGAGCAAAACGATTCCTGTTGCAGCAACTATGACGATGTTCAGAGCAACCAGTCCGAAGGCGAACCGGATCAGGTTGTGCTCCTCCTGCCGGTTGGCGCCCGCCAGCCCGATGATCAGCGACAGAATCGATAGCGATCCCAGCGCACCATGCCCGGCGGCACTGTTGACCATCGCCGCCAGCCACGCTCCGTGTTCGCTGCTCAGTGCGGCGATGGACGGCATGACCAGGGTGTTGCCGCCGACGTTGGAACCGGTGACATAACCGGCGATCCCCGCCAGCAAGGCGATGGTCGGCGCCAGGGAAATCCCCGACAACGATTGCAGCGTGCGCTGTGCCTCGACCAGAAATCCGGCGTTGACCATGACCTGGGAAAGCAGCAGGAACAGGAAAATCGTCGTGACCGGAAACTTCGCCCGGTTGAACAGTGCGCGCCACGGGAAACCCGTCGCCGCGCTTTGTTTGATTGCCATCAGCAGGGTGACGATCAGCAGCGCCAGCCCCGGGGATGCCAATGGCTTCCAGGAAACGTGCTCGCCTTTGACGATCCACAGCGCATCCCAGCCCGACAGAACAAACACGCCGCGCGAGGCAACGATCACCCCAAGCAAAGCCAGGTAAGGCCACGCCGCGTTCGGCCAGCGCACCAGTTTTTTCCGTTGTGCGTAGGAGATGCCCAGGCCTACGCAGGCCACGGCAAGACCCGCCAGCACCCCGGACACTTCCGGGCCGATCCACAGGTTGATGGAGAACAGCACCGCCACGAACAGCGCCGTTACCACGATCAGCCCGAGCCACGGTGAAACCGTGCGGATGCCGCCCTGCCACAGGGCGATCGCTGCGAGGCAGAGGAACACTGGGGCACTGATCAGCGCCGAATGACTGCCAAGGGTTTCTGCCGGCAGGTGCGCCAGCAGCGCACCAATCACCGTGGCCAGACCCAAGGTGCCCCACGGCATGATGACCATACCGGCCAGAGCGATTTTCATCCCCGACTGACGGGTGAACAGGCCCATCAACAACGGCACCGTGGCGATCAGTGAGACACCGAAACCGGTCATCGCTTCAAGCAGCGGCGCCAGGCCCAGCACGATGAAGATGACTTGCGCCGGCGGGGTCCAGCCCAACTCCTTGACCCAGGCGCCGATGGCCTGCGGCGCACCACCGCGCTCGACCAGGATGACGAAGGCCAGCCCCGGCACGATCACGCACGCGGTGCTGAGAAACAGGATCGTGGTGTCCTGAAAAATCGCTGAGCTGATGGCCGCCGACACCGGTCCGGCAGCGCCCAATGCCCATAGCACGAGCACCAGTACCACGCCTGCCAGCGCGGCTTGAACCGGCGGTCGGCGGACGATCAGGATCAGCGCGATCACCAGCGCGATCGGTGACATTTGCAACAAGAGAGAGCTCATACACAGTTTTCCTTAACTTAATCGTGAGTCTGCCCGCTGTACTCGGTCGCCCGCATGGAGGGGCGCTCACAAAAAGTCTGATACCACTCGGTCAGGCGTGTCTGAGCGGAAAAGTCCGATAGCTGGCGAAAGGCGATCCAGTCGAGCGCGGTCGCCAGGGCGATGTGACCAATGGTGATCGGACCATTGAGATCGACATGCTCTTCGATGAAGCGATATGCCTCTTTGAGTTTGAACGCCTGACCCTCGGCGTAGGCCGGATAGCGCAAGGCTTCCGGGCGACGCTCGACTTCCCAGCGCAGCTTGATGCCGACATCGCACATGCCCTGCGCCAACGCCTGCAGGCGCAGGGCCTTGTAGCGTTCGGGGCCGTTGGCCGGGATGAGTTTCAAGCCGTTGCTCAGGTCGTCGAGGTACTCGCAAATCACGATGGAATCGAACAGCGCGCTGTCGTCAGGGAGGATCAGCACCGGCACCTTGCCCAACGGATTGGCCTTATAGATAACCTCGTTCGGCGAAGTCGGGCTGGTCTCGTGATGGATCACTTCCAGGCTCGAAGCGATGCCGAGTTCGTGGGCAAGCACCAGCACTTTGCGGGCGTAGGGCGAATGCGTCTGGTAGTAAAGTTTCATGCGGGAGTACCTGCCTCAAGAATTGCAGCGGCGGCGCGATGAGCGTCCATGAACAGGCGCGAGGGCGCACCCGCCGATGTGACGTAGTGGTTGTAGTAGCAAGAGCCTTCGGCGAGCGGGCCAAGCACCCAGAGGTTGCGCACGGGTTCGCCCGCGCTCGACTTGGGATGACACGCCGCGTCGACATCAATGCCGTCGATGCCCGGCACGTCGGTACGCGGGCGGATCAGTCCAAGGCGCGCCAGGTCGCGTACCGGCGCGCAGTCGCTGTTGGTCACGCCGCTGCTTTGGACATAGCCGGCGACACGCTTGAAATGGTCTATAGCAGGTCGAGAGCCAGGCTTGAGGAACGTCAGCAGACCGGCGTCACACAGGGCCAGCAGGTCGGCGTGGCGCTCTTTCTGCGGGCCGGCGACGAGGCGGTTGATCGCCTTGTGCCAACGACCATAGAACTGCCGGTGGGAGGCGTCGGTCAGCCCGTCGAAGTCGACCGCTTCACGCAGTCGGTCACGCAGGTCGCGCCAGACTTCGATGGCCGCTTTGATCGCCGACGCCCCACGGCCCAGCCGCGACTCCTGCAAGTCGGCTTCGAGCGTGTCGTAGATCCAGGCGTGATAGTTGTGCGGCGTGACATTGTCCGGCAGTGCATGCCAGATCAACGCCTGCGGATTGATCGCGCCGCCGCTGGCTTCGTAATCGCGCAGCAACGCTTCGCAGGCGACAACGCCAGCAGGCCCGGCAACGCTGACGCTCCTGAGTTGCTCAAGTACCTGCGTCGGGTTTTCATGCAGGACAGCGACGGCCGCCGCACGCATCTCCAGCAGCATCAGCGGCAGGATGTCTTGCTCGAAATCCAGCTGCCGGTTCGGTGCATTGGCCCGCAAGCATTCGATGCGCGCGCTGGTGAGCAGCACGGCTTGATGGCGGGGGAACTCGATCAGGCCGTTGGGGCGAGTGCGGAAAGGCAGGCCGTCCCGCGACTGGATAAAGATCACCGGCTCGCGACCTGACGGTTGATACGCGTGACTGGCGTCGGCCATGCGCTTGTAGTGACCGCCGCGGCCCGAGGTGAGCGCCGCGAGGGTGTCCATCGCGCCGAGGCCCAGCCCTTCAATCAGCACGGTTTCGCCGGGTTCGATGGTGTCGAGGCTGCCAGGCAGCGGATAGACGTCCTCGATGCGGTTGCGATCAGCCAGGCGCAGGCGACCGGTATGGCCGACCGTCAGGATCAGCCGATCCACCGCCACCGCCTCGCCTGATGCGGTATGCAGAACGTATTGCTGAGCCGCATTGCGCTCGACCGCCGTCACTGCCTGTTGATGCAGATTTACGCTGACCCAACTCGGCGCGGTGGCGAGGATTTGCATAAAGGCATCCGCCAGGTAAGCGCCAAGCAGATGACGCGGCAAAAAGTCCTGCGCCTCGACATCGCGCCCATCGGCGGCGAGCAGGCCGCTGTCCGGATCGACCTTGATGCGCTGCTCACGGCACCACGTCAGGAAATCCGCGCCCGGCCTTTCGCGTGCATCCGCCAGATTTCCAAATGCCGCCGCGTCGGGGAATACCCCGAGCTGACCGGCGACGGTATTGAGCAAAAGATAATCCGGCTGATCCGGCCAGTGCGCGCCGCTACCGAGCACATTCGGCTCGAAAATATCGATGACGATCGGTTGCTCCGGGCGCTCCTCGGCGACGCTCAGCAGGCGTTCGAAAATCGACAACCCGCGCGATCCGCAGCCCACCAGGCCGATAAGCAGAGGCGCCTTCACCATCTGCGCTCCTCCCCGAAGAAGGACGGGATGGCGACCGCCGAGCCGTCCTTGACGGCGATGTCGTGAATCATCCGGCCAATCGCCAGATCGAGGATGCCCATGCCGAATGGCGAGTAGATCAGCGGTTTGTCTGTGGCGACTTGCAGATCGCCGCGAATCAATTGCGCCACGGTGCCGGTAACGAAGTCGCGATGACCGTACTGCTGCTCGGCCAAGTGCGGCGAGGTATTGGCCTTCAGGCAGTGGGTGACGTCGTCGAAGTAGTTGTAACTTTCCTCGATGATTTCTGCGCCGATATCCCGCAGCGAAATGTTCAGGACGATCTGCCCCGGACGGAAAGTGCCGCTGCCTTTCACATAAGGCTCGCCGGCGCTGGTGGCGAACACCACGATGTCGGCGGTGAGTGCGTCTTGCAGCGACAGCAGCTGTACATCCGGCACCCCGAGTTGTTTGCCGAACGCTGACAGCGCTTGCGCTGATTCGGCGTTGAGATCGTGAATCCCCACGCTGGCGAACGACCAGTCGTCGGCGATGAACGTCTCAAGGATGTTTCGCGAAATCACCCCGCCACCAATGATCGAAAGTCTTGGCGCGCTTTTCCTTTGGCCATTCAGCCACCACGCGCCGAGCACCGCCGATGCAGCAGTGCGCACAGCACTGATCAACGCACCCTCGAGCAGCGAATAGGGATAACCGGTGTCCGGATCGTTGAGGATCAATACCGCCGAAGCGCGCGGGATGCCCGACTTGATGTTGTCGGGATAGCTGGCAATCCACTTGATCCCGGACACGGACTGATCGCCCTCGCTGTCGACGATGGCCGCCGGCAGCGCAATGATCCGGTTCGCCGGTTCCGCCGGAAAGCGCAGGAAGTAACTGTCAGGGTTAACGGTTTCGCCACGCTCGTGGGTCAGGTAAGTCTGCGCGACGATCTCGATGGCTTCCTGCCGCAGGCCGTTGAGGATGTCCTTGACGACTGCGCCGGGGATAACGTGGAACGGTTGGATCGGGTTCTGTGTGGTCATGGGAATTACGCCGAAAGTGCCAGAGCGATTTCTGGGAAAAGGGGTTGCAACGCCGCTGCGCCGATACGCTGGGTGACCCAGTCGTCGGAATAGATGGTTTCGAGGTAGCGCTCACCCATGTCAGGCGAGATCGCCACGACAACGTCGTCGGGACGGATGTGCGGCGCCCATTGCTGGATCCCCGCGAGGACGGTGCCGGTGGAGCCGCCGAAGAGCAGGCCGTAGCGTTGCGCCAGCCAGCGGCAGACCTTGATGGTCTGTTCCTCGGGAATCGACAGGAAGTCGTGAATCCCGGACGCTTCGAATATCTCTGGCAGGCGACTGGTGCCCAGACCCGGGATATGCCGCGTGCCCCCCGGCAGGCCGAACGTGACCGAGCCGACAGTATCGACAGCGATGACTTTGGTCTGTGGATGATGTTCGGCGAAGTAGTTCTTGCAGCCCATCAGCGTGCCGGTAGTGCCGGCGCCGACAAACAGGTAATCCACATGGGGAAACTTATGGGCAATGGACTTGGCAGTCGCTTGATAGTGGGCGAGGGGATTGGTCGGATTCTTGTACTGGTTGAGCCAGATGTAATCCGGGTTCTCTGCGACCAGTTGCTCGATCAAACGAATGCGCGAATTAAGGTAACCGCCGTTTTCGTCACGTTGATCAACCATGATCATCTCGGCGCCGAGTGCCTGCATGAGCTTCCTGTTTGGCGCAGAAATGTTCGGGTCAATCACACAGACAAACTTGTAACCCTTGGCGGCGCAGACCATGGCCAGCGCAACCCCCAGATTCCCCGATGAAGACTCGACCAGACGCGTCTTATGGGAAATCCGCCCCTGATTTTCCAGATCGGTAATCAGTGCGTGTGCGGTTTTGAGTTTTATCGATCCGGCAGGATTCAGTCCTTCGATTTTCAGTTGGATCCTTGCGCTGCAAAGTTCTCCAATCTGCACATAACTATCTTCATTGATAAGTTGCTTGATCATACGTCGTCCGTTTCGCTCTTTTGCCGGGCGCACGGGGGCGCCAGCATTCATCCTGGAATGTTTGAAAAGCAGTAAATGCAGTTCGCCTGTTGGTTTTTTTTAGATTTTTTAGCTGGACAGGAAGTGACCTTGCGGTGAACGCCGATCTATTCAAAAAATCAGGTTTTGCGCTCTGACGACCTCAAGGGTCGAGAGTGTTGCGGGGCGCAAAGTAGAGCCAGTCATTGGCTCGCCAAGGCTTGGAGAAATACTGGCGAAATTTCCTACAAGGGGAGAGATACAGATTTCGGGTATTTTTCAGTACAGGTAGGGATGGGTGTATCGAGAGGGAGAGGGCGAGTAGGGAGGCATGATCAAATCGCAGGCATAAAAAAACCCTGAATCTTGCGATTCAGGGTTTTCGGTATTTGGTGCCCAGAGACGGAATCGAACCGCCGACACGGGGATTTTCAATCCCCTGCTCTACCGACTGAGCTATCTGGGCAACGGGGCGCATTAAAAGGGTTTTTCGGATTTACGTCAACGACTTTTTTAAAATTTCTTAAATTAATTCCGTCGCTTACGATCCGACCCCCGATTTTGCGGGTTTACTCGGCAGGCGGAACGTAGCCTTCGGCCTTGGCGTAATCCTCGCCGGAGAAGTACTTGTCCATCTCGCCCTGAAGATATTTGCGATCTTCGGCGTTCATCATGTTCAGGCGTTTTTCGTTGATCAGCAGGGTCTGGTGTTTCTGCCAGTCGGCCCAGGCCTTGGCGGAGACGTGATCAAAAATATCCTGACCTTTGGCGCCCGGGAAAGGAGCGCGTTCCAGAGCGGGCAATTCTTCTTTGTACTTACGGCACATGATGGTGCGGGTCATGGTGACTCTCCTGCATTCAATACGGCAGCCGCGCGTTCGAGCAAGGTTTTGACCGGGGCGGCGAGGCCCAGGCGCGGCGGGGTGGCGAGGTTATACCAGAGCCAGTCGGCCTCGGCCACGTGATGGCTGGCCTCCTGCACCTGAACCAGCCAGGGTTCGATGGACAGCTGGAAATGGCTGAAGGTGTGGACAAGGCTTGGCAGCGCCTGCTGCTCGCCCATGGTCAGCGAGTGCTGATCGGCGAGATGTTGCAGGTCGTCGAGGTCGTCGAGTTCCGGCAAGCTCCACAAACCGCCCCACAGGCCTGTCGACGGACGGCGATAAAGCAGAATCGCGCCGTCGCCATTGGCGAGCATCGGCATCAGCGTGCGTTTCTGCGGAATGGCTTTGCGCGGCTTGGGTATCGGATAGCGCGTTTCCAGACCAAGCATGTGCGCTTCGCAGCCACGTTCAAGCGGGCACAACAGGCAACTCGGTTTGCTCCGTGTGCACAGTGTGGCGCCAAGATCCATCATCGCCTGGGTGTAGGCGTTGACCCGATCATACGGCGTAAAACGCTCAGCGTTGGCCCATAGCTGTTTGGCGACCTTCGGCTCACCGGGGTAGCCCTCTTGCGCGGTAAAACGCGCCAGAACGCGTTTGACGTTGCCGTCGAGGATCGGCGCGCGCAAGCCCATGCTGATGCTCGCGATGGCGCCCGCAGTGGACAGGCCAATGCCCGGCAGATCCGTAAGCTTTTCGACGTCACGCGGAAACTCGCCGCCGTACTGGCTGACGACGATCTTCGCGGTCTTCTGCAAATTGCGCGCGCGGGTGTAGTAACCCAGACCCGTCCACAGGTGCAGCACTTCGTCTTCCGGCGCTTCGGCCAGCGCTTGAACCGTCGGCAGCGCGGTCATGAAACGGTCGAAATAGTTGAGCACGGTGCTGACTTGCGTCTGTTGCAACATGATCTCCGACACCCACACCCGATACGGATTGATGTCTTGCTGCCAAGGCAGATCGTGGCGGCCGTGGCGATCGAACCACTCCAGCACCGCCTGTGAAAACTGCTCCGCTCTCATCGCTTGAACAGCCCCTTCAATGCGTTTTTCAATTCCGGGCTGACCTTGTCGCCGAGTTTCTCGTTAATTTTTTCGCTGAGTTTGTCGCCAGCCAGTTTGGTTGCGACCTGACCGAGACGGTCGTTGTCCACACGGCAGGCCTTGGCGCCCAGTTCCAGCGGGCCACGGCAGCGCAGCGGCCACTCGATGCCGACGAATTTTTCGCCGACCTGACAGGCCGGATCCGGCATGGCGCTGGTGTCACCCTCAACGATGATGCCGACGCGGTAGTCCATGCCGAGCACACGCAGGTCGATATCGCCGTCACCGTTGACGGTCATGCCCGGGATGCGCACTTTCAGGTCCGGGTTGCTGGCGATGCCGTTGCGGAAAGTCAGGTTGCCCTTGAGTTCCTGGAACGGGGTGTCCTTGCCGCGTGGCTCGCCGCTAAGGGTTTTGCGGTTGAGCGTGGCGATGCCTTTGCACAGTTGCTGCTCAAGGTTGGCGTTCAGCAGCACGCCGTTGTTGATCACGAAACTGGCGTTGCCGTTGAGGGTTTCGATCAGTGCCTGTTGGCTGTTGCCGCTGCCGGTGACATTACTGCTGAGGGTCACCAGGCCTTTGACCGGCGGATTCTTGCCCTGGCTTTCGAGGATTTTTTCCGCCGGTACGCGGTTGATCTTCGTCTGTAGGTTCAGCACTGGCGCGCTCGGGCGTACGTCGAGGGTGCCTTTGGCTTCGAAGCCGCCGTTGTACAGTTCGCCGCTCAGATTATTGAGGGTCAGCAAGCCGCCTTGACCAGTGGCTTTGAGTGCGGCGTTCTGGATCGGCAATTTGTCGAGGGTCAACTGGCCGAAAGTCAGGTCGGCATCCACATCGAGCTTGGCCAGGCGTTCAACCGGCAGGAGGCGGTCAGTGCTCCAGGCGCTTTTGCTCGGTTTGTCCGGCAGCGGCGTGGAGCCTGCGCCCGCCATGGCATCGGCTTCGGTGCTGGCAACTTCGGCCTGACGCACTTGCGTGGCGCTGGTGGCTTTTTCCGATTTCGGCGGCAGGTAGCGGTCGACGTTGAAGGTGTCTGCCTTGAGGATCGCCCGCAGCGATTGTTTGGCGAAATCCTCGACGGCGATGCGGCCGCTGAAGCTGCTGTCGTCGATCTTCAGGTTGATGTTGTCGAACGCGGCGCTGGTTGGCGTGGCCGAAACACGGCTGACCAGTTCGACCTTGCTCAGGCTGCCCTCGGCCATGGCCGGCAGTTTCTGGCCGATGCTGTCGACGAATTTCGCCAGATCGAACTGCGCGATCGAGATGCCGCCAGTGATCTGCGGGGTCTTGTCGAGGTCGTTGGCTTTCAGTTCACCCAAGGCGCGCAACTGGTTGGCGGAGATCTTGATGCCGGTCCATTCGGCGACGTTCGCCGCTTTATCCAGCAGCAACTGCCCCTGAGCGGAGAAGGTCATGGTCTTGCCTTGGAGTGGGTCACCGGCCAGTTCGCCGGAAAGCTTCAGGTCTTCAAACTTGTAGCGTTGCAGAGCGCGCTCGAAGCGCAGTTCACCCGTGAGTTCGGTACGCACCCGCAGCACGGGCTGATTAGTGCCGAGGAATGCAGTGGCTTTCACCGGAATGTTGGTCGAATCGTGCACCGGGCCGGTGCTCAACTGGATGCTTTCGGCGCTGAACTGCTTGCCGGTCAGTTCGTCGTTGTACTCAACGCGGGCGTTGTTGACGGTCAGGCTGTCGATGTCGAGGCGAATTGGCTGCGCAGGTTTTTCCACCGCGACCGGGGTGTCGCTGGCGGGTTCGCCGGGGGTGGCTGGCGGCGTTGTGCCGGCCGCGACAGGCACTTTGCCGATATCTTCCCAGTTGCCGTGACCGTTCTTGTCGCGGTTCAGACGGAGGTTGAGGCCTTCGACGCGCACATCGCTCATCTGCACTTCGCGGCGCAACAGCGGCAGCACGCGCACGGACAGGCCGAGCATCTGCAGGTCGGCAAACGGTTCGGCAGGCTTGGCCAGGGTGGCGACGCTGGCTTCGTGCAATTCCAGGCCGAGCCACGGGAACAGGCTCCAGCCGATATCGCCATTGAGCGTCAGCTCGATGTGGGCCTTGTCGCGGGCAATCTGGCGGATCTCGTCTTTGTAATCGTTGGGATCGAAGAGGTGGGTCAGGGCAAAGCCTGCCGCCACGATGATCAGCAACAGCCCGAGAAGTACCAGACCCAGGATTTTGCCGAACGCTTTCATGGGCGAGTCCTTGTAGTTAGTCGAATTCGTAATTTAGCCGGGGAGTATAGCGCTGCAACGGCCCGGTTCGGGGTGAAGTCATGTTGTCAGCACCGTCAGTGGCAGGTGCAACCTGGCGGCGATGGCCTGGGCTTCAAGATGCCCGGCAGGCGCCAGCAGACGCAGTTCTGCCCCCGCTTGCGACGCCATTTTCTGCGCTTGGTTCACCAGCCGCTCGGCAACCCCACGGCGTCGGGTAACTTTTCGTACGCATAAATGCGACAAGTACCAAACCTCGGGGTGCCTTGTCAGACGTGCGGCGCCGAGCAAGCGGTCATTGAAACGTCCGGCAATAAAACAGCCGTCAGCCAAGGCGCTTTCGATCAGCTCGGCCTCGCCGGAGAACGGCGCAAACAGCCAATCGGGCGCATCGCGGTAAATCTTCTGCAAATCCTGCTGGTCCTGATAACTGGCGTCTTCAAGCGTCTGAACGATGACTGGCATGGTGGCTCCGTAGGAAATGTCCTGTGCAGGAGATCAGGTGACATGAAAAAGGTGATATCAGTTTGGTTTTTCTGTCACGTGCAAATGGTAACCTTCGCCGGTTCGTCCGTCCTTCTGCGACTTAACGTCGCGCCTTCAAGGAGCTTCACCTGAAAAAACGGTCATGCCTGCGTGCATTAAGGCCGAGGGTGAACAGTGGCTGGCGAACCATACTAATAATTGGGGGATACACAATGAGCACGAGCATCACGGCGGACGGCGTCAACGCCGACCAGCCTGCGTTCCTGTCCAAGGAACGCATCATCGCCAAGCCCGGTTTCAACCGCTGGCTGGTACCACCGGCCGCTCTGGCCATTCACCTGTGCATCGGCATGGCCTACGGTTTCTCGGTGTTCTGGCTGCCGCTGTCCAAGGCGTTGGGCATCACTGCGCCAGTGGCTTGCGCGCCGGACATGAGCTTCATCGCTCAGGTGTTTTCTTCGCAATGCGACTGGCCGATCTCGATGCTCGGCTGGATCTACACCCTGTTCTTCATCTTCCTCGGCTGCTCGGCAGCGATCTGGGGCGGCTGGCTCGAACACGCCGGGCCACGCAAGGCCGGTGTCGTATCGGCGCTGTGCTGGTGCGGCGGTCTGCTGATCTCGGCGCTGGGTATTTATACCCACCAGATCTGGCTGATGTGGATCGGTTCCGGTGTGATCGGCGGTATCGGTCTGGGCCTGGGCTACATCTCGCCGGTGTCGACCCTGATCAAGTGGTTCCCGGACAAGCGCGGCATGGCTACCGGCATGGCGATCATGGGCTTTGGTGGCGGCGCGATGGTTGGTGCCCCATTGGCCGCAGCGCTGATGGGCCACTTCGCCTCGCCAACCAGCGTCGGCGTGTGGCAGAGCTTCCTGGTGATGGCCGCGATCTATTTCGTGTTCATGATCGGCGGCGCACTGTCTTACCGCGTACCGCCAACCGGCTGGAAGCCTGAAGGCTGGACCGCTCCGGCGAAAAAAGCTTCGAACTCGATGATCACTCACCGTCACGTACACGTGAATGTTGCGTGGAAAACCCCGCAATTCCGTCTGGTCTGGCTGGTGCTGTGCCTGAACGTATCGGCGGGTATCGGCATCCTCGGCATGGCTTCGCCACTGCTGCAGGAAGTGTTCGGCGGCAAACTGCTGGGTGTTGACGTGCCGTTCGGTCAGCTGGATGCCGGGCAACTGGCCTCAATCGCCGCGATTGCCGCCGGTTTCACTGGTCTGCTGAGCCTGTTCAATATCGGTGGCCGCTTCTTCTGGGCGTCGTTCTCGGACTACCTGGGCCGCAAAAACACCTATTTCGTGTTCTTCGCTCTGGGTTTTGCCCTGTATGCGTTGATCCCGAACCTCGGTCATCTGGGCAACGTTGCGCTGTTCGTGGCGGCGTTCTGCATCATCCTGTCGATGTACGGCGGTGGTTTCGCGACCGTTCCTGCGTATCTGGCCGACCTGTTCGGTACGCAAATGGTCGGCGCGATCCACGGTCGTCTGCTGACGGCGTGGGCGGCAGCTGGTGTGCTCGGTCCGGTGCTGGTGAACTACCTGCGTGAGTATCAGCTGAGCATCGGCGTGGAACGCGCGGCGGCTTACGACATCACCCTGTACATCCTCGCCGGCCTGCTGGTGCTGGGTTTCCTCTGCAACATGCTGGTACGCCCGGTGGCTGACAAGTACTTCATGACCGACGCTGAGCTGGCGGCCGAACAGGCACTGGGTCATGACAAAGGTGCTGACGCCACCACCGTGCTGGAATGGAAAGCCGCGCCGGGCAGCAAGCCGTTGGCGGTGGCTGCGTGGCTGGTGGTGGGTATTCCGTTGGCGTGGGGTGTGTGGGTGACCCTGCAGAAAACGGCGGTCCTGTTTCACTAAGTAATTGGTAAAACGCAGTACCCCTGTAGGAGTGAGCCTGCTCGCGATAGCGGTCTGACAGTCACAGAAATGTTGACTAAGAGGCCCTCATCGCGAGCAGGCTCACTCCTACAGTCGTTTTGGGGTGCCTGTAATGGCTTGTATGGACATGTCTACCCGCGACAGCCGGGGGTTCTATCCGTCTGCCATGTCACGTCTCGTGTTTCTGTTTCGGCCCCGCGTGCCTATAATGGCTGCCTTTTTCGCCCAATGATTTTGCGGAGCTGGTGATGGCCGAACGTAAGGCGTCTGTCGAGCGCGACACTCTGGAAACCCAGATCAAAGCCTCGATCAACCTTGATGGCACCGGAAAGGCCCGATTTGATATCGGTGTTCCTTTTCTTGAGCACATGCTGGATCAGATCGCCCGTCACGGGTTGATCGATCTGGATATTGAATGCAAGGGCGATCTGCATATTGACGACCACCATACGGTGGAAGACGTCGGTATCACCCTCGGGCAGGCCTTCGCCAAAGCCATCGGCGACAAAAAAGGCATTCGTCGCTATGGGCACGCCTACGTGCCGCTCGATGAAGCACTGTCGCGTGTGGTGATCGACTTCTCCGGCCGCCCAGGCCTGCAGATGCACGTGCCGTACACCCGCGCCACCGTAGGCGGCTTCGACGTCGACTTGTTCCAGGAATTCTTCCAGGGCTTCGTCAACCACGCACTCGTCAGCCTGCACATCGACAACCTGCGCGGCACCAACACCCACCACCAGATCGAAACCGTGTTCAAGGCTTTCGGCCGCGCCCTGCGCATGGCCGTCGAGCTGGATGAGCGCATGGCCGGGCAAATGCCATCGACCAAAGGCGTTCTGTAATGCAGACGGTTGCAGTTATCGATTACGGCATGGGCAACCTGCACTCGGTGGCCAAGGCCCTCGAGCACGTCGGTGCCGGCAAGGTGTTGATCACCAGCGATGCGGACGTGATCCGCGAAGCCGACCGCGTGGTCTTCCCGGGCGTCGGCGCGATTCGCGATTGCATGGCGGAAATCCGTCGTCTCGGTTTCGACTCGCTGGTGCGTGAAGTCAGCCAGGATCGTCCTTTCCTCGGCATCTGTGTCGGCATGCAAGCCTTGCTCGACAGCAGCGAAGAGAACGACGGCGTCGACTGCATCGGCCTGTTCCCGGGCGCGGTGAAGTTCTTCGGCAAAGACCTGCATGAGGACGGCGAACACCTGAAAGTCCCGCACATGGGCTGGAACGAAGTGAAACAGAAGGTCAGCCACCCGTTGTGGCATGACATTCCGGACATGGCGCGTTTCTACTTCGTGCACAGCTACTACATCGCCGCCGCCAACGCGCGTCAGGTGGTGGGCGGCGGTCATTACGGTGTCGATTTCGCCGCAGCGCTGGCCGAAGGCTCGCGCTTTGCCGTGCAGTTCCATCCGGAGAAGAGCCATACCCATGGCCTGCAATTGCTGCAGAACTTCGCGGCGTGGGACGGTCGCTGGTAATGGCTATCAAGAAGAAGCCGCCGATCCTGACCCTCACTCCCGAGCAGGAGAGCGAGGCCAATCACAAGATCAAACGCTTCATGGAGGATCGATTCGAACTCGACCTCGGCTCGTTTGAAGCGGCGGAAATTCTTGAGCTGTTTACCCGCGAAATTGCTCCGCACTATTACAACAGGGCGATTTTCGATGTGCAGACCCACCTCAAGGAGCGGTTTGAAAGCATCGAAAGCGACCTGTGGGCGCTCGAAAAAAATTAAGAGCAGCGGCAAGCGTCAAGCTGCAAGCTGCAAGAGATAGACGCGCGTGCGCGCTTGCAGCTTATGGCTTGCAGCTTGCCGCTCTTTTGACGAAGGAAAAAGCATGCTGATTATTCCCGCTATCGATCTTAAAGACGGTGCCTGCGTACGTCTGCGCCAGGGCCGCATGGAAGATTCCACAGTGTTCTCCGATGACCCGGTGAGCATGGCTGCCAAGTGGGTGGAGGGCGGGTGCCGTCGTCTGCATCTGGTCGATCTGAATGGTGCGTTCGAAGGTCAGCCGGTCAACGGCGAAGTGGTCACCGCGATCGCCAAGCGCTACCCGACCCTGCCGATCCAGATCGGCGGCGGCATCCGTTCGCTGGAAACCATCGAGCATTACGTCAAGGCGGGCGTGAGCTACGTGATCATCGGCACCAAAGCCGTGAAAGATCCGGCGTTCGTCGCTGAAGCCTGCCGTGCGTTCCCGGGCAAGATCATTGTGGGTCTGGATGCCAAGGACGGTTTCGTCGCCACTGATGGCTGGGCTGAAATCAGCACCGTGCAAGTCATCGATCTGGCCAAGCAGTTTGAAGCCGACGGCGTGTCTTCGATCGTTTATACCGACATCGCCAAAGACGGCATGATGCAGGGCTGCAACGTGCCGTTCACCGCCGCACTGGCCGCTGCCACCAAGATCCCGGTGATCGCCTCCGGCGGCATCCACAATCTCGGTGACATCAAGTCGCTGCTCGACGCCAAGGCGCCGGGCATCATCGGCGCCATCACTGGCCGGGCGATCTACGAAGGCACCCTCGACGTCGCCGAAGCGCAAGCTTTCTGCGATTCGTACCAAGGCTGAGGACTGACCATGGCGCTGGCCAAACGCATCATCCCTTGCCTGGACGTGGACAACGGCCGGGTCGTCAAAGGTGTGAAGTTCGAGAACATCCGCGACGCCGGTGACCCGGTGGAAATCGCCCGTCGCTATGACGAGCAGGGTGCCGACGAGATTACCTTTCTCGACATCACCGCCAGCGTCGATGGCCGCGACACCACGCTGCATACCGTTGAGCGCATGGCCAGCCAGGTGTTCATCCCGCTGACCGTCGGTGGCGGTGTGCGTACCGTGCAGGACATCCGCAACCTGCTCAATGCCGGTGCCGACAAGGTCTCGATCAACACCGCCGCTGTGTTCAATCCGGAATTCGTTGGTGAAGCAGCGCAGCATTTCGGCTCGCAATGCATCGTCGTCGCCATCGACGCCAAGAAAGTCTCCGGCCCCGGCGAAACCCCGCGCTGGGAAATCTTCACCCACGGCGGCCGCAAGCCGACCGGCCTCGACGCGGTCGAGTGGGCGAAGAAAATGGAAGGCCTCGGCGCCGGTGAGATCCTGCTGACCAGCATGGATCAGGACGGCATGAAAAACGGCTTCGACCTCGGCGTGACCCGCGCCATCAGCGATGCACTGGGCATTCCGGTGATCGCTTCCGGCGGTGTGGGCAATCTGCAGCATCTGGCTGACGGCATCCTCGAAGGCCATGCCAGCGCCGTGTTGGCGGCGAGTATTTTCCACTTCGGCGAATACACCGTGCAGGAAGCCAAGGCGTATATGGCGCAACGCGGGATTGTGATGCGCTAAACCGTACAGGCCAGTGGACAGCATGGCGTACCCAAGGCACTCTTGGGCACGCCATGGATTTCGGTAGCCCGACATGATCAAACGCCTGCTTCTTGTTCTCGCCAGTGCCTGTGTGTTGCTGCTCAATACTGCCCGGGCCGAAAACAGTCCTGACACCGATCTGGTGCTCCTCACCGAAAACTTCCCGCCGTACAACATGGCCAAGAACGGCAAGAATTTCGCTCAGGGCGAGAACATCAACGGCATTGCCACCGACATCGTGCGCGAGATGTTCCAGCGCGCCGGCATCACCTACAGCCTGACCCTGCGTTTCCCTTGGGAGCGCGTCTACAAACTGGCCCTGGAAAACCCCGGTTACGGGGCATTCGTGATGGCGCGGCTGCCGGATCGCGAAAAACTCTTCAAGTGGGTCGGCCCGATCGGCCCCGACGACTGGATCCTGTTGGCCAAGGCTGACAGCAAGATCACCCTCGAAACCCTCAATGACGCGCGCAAGTACCGGATCGGTGCCTACAAGGGCGATGCGATTGCCGAGACGCTGACCAAGCAGGGCTTGAAGCCAGTGGTCGTGCTGCGTGATCAGGACAATGCGAAGAAACTGGTCAACGGTCAGATCGATCTGTGGGCAACCGGCGATCCTGCCGGCCGTTATCTGGCGCGGCAGGATGGCGTGACCGGACTCAAGACCGTGCTGCGTTTCAACAGCGCCGAGCTGTATCTGGCGCTGAACAAGGACGTCTCCGACGAAGTTGTGGCCAAGCTTCAGGCTGCGCTCGATCAGTTGCGCAAAGAAGGCGTGGTTGACGACATCATGGCAAGGTATCTGTAGCGTTCGGCAAGTCTGGCTCCGGCTCTGGTAATGGCGCGGTGACCTCGTTGTCTGCCGATGGCGTATCGATGATCGCCTGTACTGCCGGTTCAACCAAAGGCACAACCATTACTTCAGGCTCCGTCGGCGTGTATTGGCTGATGTGCAAGCTGTTGCCATCGGTGTAACTGACGTCGTCGGTAACGTGCGTACCGTCCGCGCGTAGCAGCACATAATCACTTTGCATCAGATAGACCCCTATCGAGCTGTTTTTTGCCATAACGGCAGCGACCTCGATTGGCGCGGGGTTGAGCCATTCATTCGACTGAATTTCGCACTGGGTAAAAGCATTGTTCAACCGCGCCGAAAACAGGAACGGCTGGCGAGCGTTGCTTTGCCATTGAGCGCCGAACTCGATCGAGGTGAGCTGGGTGAAGGTGCGCAGGTTTTCCGATCTCTGGGCGCGGGGTGCCGTCCAGCGAATCGGTCTGGCGTCATCTTGGCCGTTCTTGCAATGGCCGACGAGCTGATAGTAATCCGTGCGTTGCAGAAGATAGAAAGGTGACTCTCGCAGTTGCTCGCGTCTGGAAAGCTGTGGGTCCTTCACCGCGAACCATGGAAGCCTAGCGGTCTGTGTGGGGTGTTCAGGTACCTGCGCACAGGGAGGTATTTCACTGTCGAGCACGGGCAAGGTGGGGGCAGGATTGACCTCGAGCGAAATCCGAATGCGCAGCGAATAGGCGAACAAGTTGTCGGGTCTGGAATAACCGCTACAGCCGACAAAGGTGCCGGGCACCAAGTAAATTTCATCCGCTGGTGCCGATGGCGGAATGGCGCTCCAGGTGCTGATGCTTTTTCGAGCGCCGCTGCTTCTGTCATCCCATGTCTGTTCACTGAGACCAGAAGCGATCACAAGGTCGGCACGGACACAGCGAACGGCGTTGAAAGAAGGTTTTTGATGGCCGTCGGAACATACCGATCCCAGCGCCACGTAACCTTCGGGAGGAACGGGGCGCCAGATCGCTCCGTCCTTTTTCGATCCCGATCCGGTGTCTTCCCAGATCAGTTCGTAGTCGACAGGCCGGCGTAGTGCTTTGCCTTTGGCAGGATCTGCGCTGGGTGTATCAGCCTCGCAAACCACGGCCACGATATGCCTGCCAGTGATGTTGTCGTGGTTATCAATGAGCACGTCGCCCAATGGAAAATAGCCGGGAAGCACATCGGCGGCCGGGGTCGGACGCCAGATCGCGGCCTTTTTTGCCCGTGAACCGTGGGTGTCCCAGATGCGGAGAAACTCCGTCGTGAAGTTGATCAGCAGGTTGTCGTGGCGGATGGGCTCCATTTGCCCGGCTGGCACAGCGGTATCGTCATGCGTCGTCATAGTCACTCCTGATAGTTGAAAGGCGACTCAGGGAGTCGCAACCTGTTGCAGGTCTAACTATCCGGATGTAGGCCCAACCTCTGGCGGTAACTATGTATTGCGTGGTGACCGCGTGTTACCGATACACGCCGTCTTTGCCATGACCGGCCATAGCGCGATTGCTGCGCACGCTGATCATTTGCTTGATGTCGATCCATTCGATGCCCTGAGCCTTGAGCTTGGGCAGCTCGCGCTCAAGCACAGCGAGGGTCTGCGGGTACGGATGGCCGATCATCACCGCCGATCCTTGTTTGTGCGCCAGGCTGATCGCCGTCTGCAATTGGGTGAAAATTGCCGCTTCGGTGCGCTCGTCATCGAGAAACACATCCCGTGACACGCTCGCCAGATCGATCTTCTGCGCCTGTTGCGCCGCCACGGTTTGCGCACTGGTGCGGCTGTCGACGAAGAACTTGTGGCGGCGCTGCAATTCAGCCATCAACCACGCCATCGCCACTGGTTGCGCGGTCATGCGGCTGCCCATGTGGTTATTGATGCCGGCGGTGTAGGGGACCATTTTGAAAGCGGCGTTGAGGCGTTTTTCAAGTTCTTCGAGGGGCAGTTCGGGGTGCCAGGCATACGGCCCGGTGGCCGGGTCCATAGGCATGTGCAGGATCACGATCTTGCCGGCGCGATGGGCTTCGCGGGCGAATTCGGTGGCGTGCGGGGTGTCGGGCATGATCGCCGTGGTCACCGGGCCGGGCAAGGCCAGCACGCGGCGATCCCGGGGCAGGTTTTGCCCCAGGTCATCGATGATCAGTGTCAGGTAGGCTTTGTGAGGTGTCGAACCAGCGGGCTCTGCATGAGCAGCACCCGCCAGACAGCACAACAGAACGAAGACGAAACGCAGAGACATCCTCAGCGGCCGGACGTAATGCTCAGCCCTTTGAGCAGGCTCAGGGCCTGGGCCAGTTGGTAATCGTCATCCTGCGGCATGGCCTTGGCCTTGGCGCCGGAACCGGTCGGTTTGTCGGCGCCGCCGTTGCCATTGCCCAGGTGACCCTGCAGGTCGGCTTCCTTGAAGTAGTCGCCGTCCGCTTCGTTGGTGATCTTCGCCTTGCGCACTTCGATGTCCGGAACGATGCCCTGGGCCTGGATCGAACGGCCATTCGGCGTGAAGTACAACGCCGTGGTGATCTTCAGTGCGCGGTCGTTGTTCAGCGGCAGCACGGTTTGTACCGAGCCCTTGCCGAAACTGGTGGTGCCCATGACCACGGCGCGTTTCTGATCCTGCAGGGCGCCGGCGACGATTTCCGATGCCGAGGCGCTGCCACCGTTGATCAGCACGACCATCGGTACCGCTTCGCTTTCGTCCTTGCCGGTGGCGGAGAAGCGCAGTTCCGAGTTGGCAATCCGGCCCTTGGTGTAGACGATCAGGCCTTTGGTGATGAAGTGATCGACCACTTCCACCGCTGCCTGCAACACGCCGCCCGGGTTGTTGCGCAGGTCGAGGATGACGCCGTTGAGCTTCTTGCCGTTGTCCTTGCGCAGCTTGGCCAGGGCTTTGGAAACTTCTTCGCCGGTCTTGACCTGGAACTGGGTGATGCGGATGTAGCCGTAACCCGATTCCAGCAATTGCGCCTTGACGCTCTTCACTTGAATCACGGCGCGGGCCAGGGTCACGTCGAATGGCGTACCGCCGTCGCGCACCAGGGTCAGGGTGATTTTCTGGCCGATCTTGCCGCGCATCTTGTCCACGGCTTCAGTCATGGTCTGGCCACGAGTCGGCGCGCCGTTGATCTTGACGATGAAGTCACCGGCCTGAATGCCGGCCTTCGATGCCGGGGTGTCGTCGATTGGCGAGACGACCTTGATGAAGCCGTCTTCGGAACCGACTTCGATGCCCAGGCCGCCGAATTCGCCGCTGGTGCTTTCCTGCAACTCGGTGAAATCTTCCGGGCCCAGGTAAGCGGAGTGCGGATCGAGGTTGCTGAGCATGCCCTTGATCGCGTTTTCCAGCAGGGTCTTGTCGTCCACTGGCTCGACATACGCGGCTTTGATCCGGTCCATGACCTCGGCAAAGGTGCGCAACTCTTCCAGCGGCAACGGGGCCTTGGAGGTTGCAGCAGTGCCTGCTGGAGCGACAGCCGGAGCCGGTTGTGCGGCGAACGCCAGAGGCGCGCCGATCACCAGGGCGATCGTCAGGGCCAGCGAGGTAAGGCGGGACAAATGCAGCATGTCGAACGAACTCCTAATGTTGGTGACTCAACGCCTATCCTTGCGCGCGGCACCATTGCGCCGGATCACTCGGGTGACCCTGCTGACGAATTGCGAAATACAGTGCAGGTGTGTCCTGACCGCCACTGTTTCCGACAGTGGAGATGGACTCACCGGCTTTTACCACGTCACCGGCCGACTTGAGCAGCGTCTGGTTGTGACCGTAAAGACTCAGAAAACCGTTGCCGTGATCGAGGATCACCAGCAGCCCGGCACCGCGCAACCAGTCGGCGAATACCACACGGCCGCCGTGTACAGCATGCACCTGACTGCCGGCGGAGGCGCTGATCATCACGCCGTCCCACTTGGTCCTGGCGTCGTCGCCACGGGTTTCACCGAAACGTGCCAACAGTCGACCATCAACCGGCCACGGAAGTTTTCCCCGGGTTGCGGCAAAAGGGCCGCCGAAGGTCTCGCCGCTGCTTGAAACCAAGGCGCCGGGTGTTGATCTGGCAGGTTTTCGTGGGGCGTCGCTGTTTTCAGCTTCGGCCTCACGCAAACGCTTTTTTTCCGCTTCCTGCTGGGCGATCAGCGCTTTCTGCCGCGCTTCTTCTGCCTCACGAGCCTGGCGGGCCAGGGTTTCTTCAATGGTTTTAAGGACTTTAGACAGGTCTGCCTGATCCTGCTCGCGAGAGGCAAGTTTCTGGTCGCGGGCCTTTACGTCGTCGTTGAGTTTGGCGAGGACTTGCTGGCGTTCCTTGCGAACCTTGTCGAGCTCTTCGCGCTGAGTGTCGAGGCTGCTTTTCTGTACGAGCAATTGTGCCTGCTGCAAGCCGATGTCTTTTTCGACATTGGCCAGTTGGCGCAGGGTTTCGTTGAAATTCTTCAGCTGCTCCAGGCGGGCCTGGCTCAGGTAATCGTAATAGGTGAGGGTACGGGCGAATTTCTCGGGATTCTGCTGGTTGAGCAGCAGTTTGAGGTATTCCTGGCGGCCGTTCTGGTAGGCCGCGCGGGCCTGGATGGCGATCAGTCGCTGCTGTTCAGTGCGCGCGCTCTGGAGTTTTTTTTTCTCCGCATCGAGCCGCTGCAACTCGGATTCGCTTTTCTGCAGTTCTTTCTGCAGGGCGTCGACCTGCTTCTGCAGCTTGCCCATCTCGGTTTCAGTGCCCTTGAGCTCTTTCTGCACGCCGGACTTTTCTTCCTGGAGTTTGCCCAGCAGCTTTTTCAGCTCGGCAATGTCCTGACGCGTGGCATCCAGCTGCTGCTGGGTTTGCGCGCGCTCGTCAGCGAAGGCCGGTTGGAGCAGGCAGGTCAGAGCGAGGGCAATCAGGACGCGAAGCATAGGGGCGGGCGGCACCAGGGTAAGGGACGGCCTAGTATGCCCGCCCGAGGCTGCAAAAAAAACGCCCAATTGGGCTTGTGTGATAACTGGCCTTAAAAACTCTGCAAACCAGTGTAGAGCGACCTGTGGCGAGGGGATTTATCTCCGATCGGCTGCGCAGCAGTCGCGAAATCAGCTTGCACGGCGCGTCAGACACGCCGTGGTGTTCGGTTTCAGGGCGGCTTCGCCGCCCATCGGGGATAAATCCCCTCACCACACAGCCATTCCCACAAGGTTTTGCAGGGTTTTCTGGATTCGGGTCAGACCAGAATCGAGGTGCCGGTCATTTCCGCCGGTTTTTCCAGGCCCAGCAGCTTGAGCATGGTTGGCGCCACGTCCGCCAGTACGCCGCCTTCACGGACCTTGAGGTCGCGCTTGCCGACATAAATGAACGGCACCGGCTCGGTGGTGTGCGCGGTGTGCGCTTGCCCGGTGGACTCGTCAGCCATTTGCTCGACGTTACCGTGGTCGGCGGTAATCAGCGCTTCGCCGCCAACCTTTTCCAGAGCCTCGACGATGCGGCCGACGCAGGTGTCCAGGCATTCAACCGCTTTAACTGCCGCGTCGAACACGCCGCTGTGGCCGACCATGTCGCCGTTGGCGTAGTTGACCACGATGACGTCGTAGCGCTGGTTTTCGATGGCGTCGACGATACGGTCGGTGACTTCCGGCGCGCTCATTTCCGGCTGCAAGTCGTAGGTGGCGACTTTCGGCGACGGGATCAGGATGCGCTCCTCGCCCGGGAACGGTTCTTCACGGCCGCCGGAGAAGAAGAAGGTCACGTGAGCGTATTTTTCGGTTTCAGCGATGCGCAGCTGAGTCTTGCCGTTCTTCGCCAGATAGTCGCCGAGGACATTTTCCAGGCTGCCCGGCGCAAAGGCTGCGGGAGCCGGGATGCTCGCGGCGTATTGGGTCAGGCCCACGTATTGCACTTTCGGCTGGCGGGCGCGCTCGAATTCCTTGAACCCGTCTTCGACAAAGACACGGCTTAGCTCGCGGGCACGGTCGGCGCGGAAGTTCATGAACACCACGGCGTCGCCGTCTTCGACCTTGACTGGCTCACCAATCGAAGTGGCTTTGACAAATTCGTCACTCTCGCCACGGGCGTAAGCCGCTTCCAGACCTTCCAGCGCGGTGGCTGCGTTGAACTCGCCGTTGCCGTCAACGATCAGGTTGTAGGCTTGGGCCACGCGATCCCAACGGTTGTCACGGTCCATCGCGAAGTAGCGGCCGATGATGCTGGCGATGCGGCCCTTGCCGAGGGCCTGGAACGTCGCGTCAAGCAGTTCGATCGACGATGCGGCGCTTTTCGGCGGCGTGTCGCGGCCGTCGAGGAAGGCGTGCAGGTAGATTTTTTCGGCGCCGCGCTTGAAGGCCAGTTCGGCCATGGCGATCAGGTGATCCTGGTGGCTGTGCACGCCGCCATCCGACAGCAGGCCCATGAAGTGCACGGCTTTGCCGGCGGCCACGGCTTTATCCACAGCGGCGCAGATGGTCGGGTTCTCGAAGAACTCGCCGTCGCGGATCGCTTTGGTCACACGAGTGAAGTCCTGATACACCACCCGGCCGGCGCCGAGGTTCATGTGGCCGACTTCGGAGTTGCCCATCTGGCCGTCCGGCAGACCGACGTCCATGCCGCTGCCCGAGATCAAGCCATTTGGCACGGTGGCCCAGAGGCGATCAAGTACAGGCTTCTTCGCCGCAAAAACGGCGTTGGATTCGGGGCTGTCGCTGTGACCGAAGCCGTCGAGAATGATCAGGACCAAAGGTTTAGGCGTGGTAGTCATGGAATCCACTCGTGGCTAATAAAGAAGAGGGCGATGGAAAAGGGAGTTGGAGTTTAAAGCGAAGTTCCGACGGCGTCACCGCCGGACGGGGTTTGGCCGACCATAGTGGCTGTGTATACTGGCCGACATTTTAACGCCCTGGAACCTCCTTCGATGGTTGCTCACCTGATTGAATTTGCCACTAACCACTACATTCTTGTCGGTATCTTCGTCGTACTGCTGGCTCTGCTGCTGGCGCACACGATGCAGGGCGGCGGTAAAAGCCTGAGCACCGGTGAGCTGACCGCACTGGTCAACAAAGATGCGGGCGTGGTGGTGGACATCCGTCCGGCCAAGGATTTCGCTGCCGGCCACATCGTTGGCGCCGTGAACATTCCACAGGACAAACTGGCTGCGCGTATCGGCGAGCTGGAAAAACACAAGGCCAAGACCATCATTCTGGTCGACGCTCTGGGCCAGACCGCCGGCACCCACGCCCGCGAGCTGATGAAATCCGGCTTCACCGCCGCCAAGCTGTCCGGCGGGATTTCCAGCTGGAAAGGCGACAACCTGCCGTTGGTGAAGTGATATGAGTGAAGTCATCGTCTACTCCAGCGATTACTGCCCTTACTGTTCGCGAGCCAAATACCTGCTCGAGAACAAAGGCGTGGCCTTCAAAGAGATCAAGGTCGATGGCAAGCCGCAGGTGCGCGCCGAAATGACCCAGAAGGCCGGGCGCACGTCCGTGCCGCAGATCTGGATCGGCGACAAGCACATCGGTGGTTGTGATGATTTGTATGCCCTGGAGCGCGCCGGCAAGCTCGACGCGCTGCTCAAGGCCTGAACGGCTGCACCCACGTACAGCAATCCCTAAAGACCCAAGATCAGAAAGGATCTGAGATGACTGACCAACAGAACACTGCAGCCAGCGAAGAAGAAACCGCACCGCAATTCTCCTTGCAGCGCATCTACGTTCGCGACCTGTCTTTTGAAGCCCCGAAAAGCCCGGCGATCCTCCGTCAGCAGTGGGATCCGACCGTTGGTCTGGATCTGAACACTCGCCAGAAAGAACTTGAAGGCGATTTCTACGAAGTCGTGCTGACCCTGTCCGTGACCGTGAAAAACGGTGACGAAGTGGCCTTCATCGCTGAAGTGCAACAGGCCGGTATCTTCCTGATCAAGAACCTCGACCCGGCGTCGATGAGCCACACCCTGGGTGCGTTCTGCCCGAACATCCTGTTCCCTTACGCTCGTGAGACTCTGGACAGCCTGGTAACTCGCGGTTCGTTCCCGGCACTGATGCTCGCTCCGGTGAACTTCGACGCCCTGTACGCGCAAGAGCTGCAGCGCATGCAGGAAAGCGGCGAGACCCCAACCGTTCAGTAAACGGTCTGAGCGACAACGAAAAAAGCGCCGTTACAGGCGCTTTTTTCTTGGCTGATCGTTCCTACGCTCTGCGTGGGAATACCTCTGAGGACGCTCCGCGTCCAGTGACGCGGAGCGTCACGGGCTGTATTCCCACGCAGAGCGTGGGAACGATCAGACATTTATTTTGCGGTGTTATTTGAAGTCGTTCTGGCGCCACGCTTCGTATACAGCCACGGCCACGGTGTTGGACAGGTTCAGGCTGCGGCAGCCTTCGCGCATCGGCAGGCGCAGGCGCTGTTCGGCGGGCAGGGCGTCCAGCACTTCTGGCGGCAGGCCACGGCTTTCCGGGCCGAAGATGAACGCATCACCCGGCACAAACGCGGCATCGTGAAACGGCCGCGAACCCTTGGTGGTGAACGCGAACAGCCGTGGGTTGCCCAGGCTTTCCAGGCAACTGGCGAGGTCGGCGTGGCGTTGCAGCGTGGCATATTCGTGGTAGTCGAGACCGGCGCGGCGCAGGCGCTTGTCGTCCATCTCGAAACCCAGCGGTTCGATCAAATGCAGGTGGCAGCCACTGTTGGCGCACAGCCTGATAACGTTGCCGGTATTCGGCGGAATTTCTGGTTGAAAAAGGATGACGTGAAACATGCACGGCTCCGAAGGTAAAGATGAGCGGCATTCTACGCCGCCTGTGGACAACCGTTCGAAACTATTCCCGCGGGTGATCGGTTCGCTGGCGATTGTCGGCGTGATGATCGGCCTGATGATCGGCCGCCTGACCACACCGGATCCGAGCGTGCTGCAACAGGTCGAGGTGATCGACGGCGGTCTGGTGGTCTGGTTCAACAACGAGCCGAAGCTGCACGGCGAGGTGGTCGACGGTGCCGTGGCGCTTCTGTTCCAGGCTGAAGGCAAGGCGCAGAAAGGCCAGCTCAAGCTCAACGGCAAAGACGTCAACTGGCGTACGCGAGCGAGTGATGGCGGGTTGTTGCTGACGGTGCTGGCGGCGCGGCCGCTGCAAGGTGACTGGACCGGCAGCGAGGTCGATGACCGCTGGCGGCTGGAGATCCATCTCCGGGAGCAATAAAAGCGGGAATCCCTGACCTGCCTGTATCAGGGTTCCCAAAACGGGGTGGACTTCGCTCGTAGCGTCGGTCCGGTGTAAAGAGGGAACCCTCGGCCTGCCTGTACCAAGGATCCCAAAAGGGTGGGCGCATCGCATTGCGATGTGCGCCCGGTGTAAAGAGGGGAATCCCCGGCCTGCCTGTACCAAGGTCCCCGAAACGGGTGGTGAATCGAATCACCTGTAAGAGGTATTGCAGGGGGCGTGCCAGTTTTTAATCTGCTGAAACAAAAAAGCTGATGAGAAACGCGAAAGCCCCGGAATTCGGGGCTTTCGTGTTTTTGGCGTTGTTGTTTTTCGGTGATTTTCACTAACGATCTGAACTGAAAGTTATGCTCGATTGCGGTTCAAGGTGCATTACTCTGGTGCACAGAGGACTAGTTGTGGGAGCGGGCTTGATCGCGAAGGCGTCGTGTCAGTCACCATCCTTTTCAATGACACACCGCTTTCGCGAGCAAGCCCGCTCCCACATTGGATCTTTGATGTTCACGTAATGTGTGTTCACCGCAGACCTATAGGCTGTTTAACCCTCATCCCCCTCATCATCATCCCCACCATCAACCTTCATCCCCAGTTCCTTGATCTTGCGCGTCAGGGTGTTACGCCCCCAGCCCAGCAACACCGCCGCATCACGGCGACGCCCGGCGGTGTGCTTCAAAGCCGTCTCGATCATGATCCGCTCGAACGCCGGTACCGCGCTGTCGAGCAGGCTCGACTGGCCACGGGCCAATGCCTGATCGGCCCACTGGCGCAACGCCTGCTCCCAGTTGGTCACTGGCGCCGAATCCTGCGGCAGGTTCAACAGTTCCGGTGGCAAGTCGCTGATGTGCACTTCACGGCCGGAGGCCATGACCGTGATCCAGCGGCAGGTGTTCTCCAACTGGCGTACGTTGCCGCCCCACGGCAGGTTTTTCAGGTATTCCTCGGTCTCGCTTTTCAGCAGCTTCGGCTCGACCGCCAGCTCTTGCGCGGCACGGCTGAGGAAGTGCTTGGCCAGGGTCGGGATGTCTTCGCGACGGTCCGACAGGCGCGGGATGTGGATGCGGATCACATTGAGGCGGTGGAACAAGTCCTCACGGAATTTTCCGGCGTGGACCAGGGTTTCCAGATTCTGGTGCGTCGCGGCGATGATCCGCACATCGACCTTGACCGGTACATGACCCCCGACGCGGTAGAACTCGCCGTCGGCCAGCACCCGCAGCAAACGGGTTTGTGTATCTGCCGGCATGTCGCCGATTTCATCGAGGAACAGCGTGCCGCCATCGGCCTGTTCAAAGCGTCCGCGACGCAGGTTGGCTGCGCCGGTGAACGCGCCTTTCTCGTGGCCGAACAGCTCGGATTCCATCAGGTCCTTGGGGATCGCCGCCATGTTCAGCGCAATGAACGGCGAGGCCGCACGCGGGCTGTGGCGGTGCAGGGCATGGGCGACCAGTTCTTTACCGGTGCCGGATTCGCCGTTGATCAGCACGGTGATGTTGGAGTGGCTCAAGCGGCCGATGGCGCGAAAAACTTCCTGCATCGCCGGCGCTTCGCCGATGATTTCCGGGGTGCGGGTCAGCGCGGGCACCACTTCCAGGCCTTGCTGTTCTTGCGCGTGCTGGTTGGCGCGTTTGACCAGCGACACCGCCTCATCCACGTCGAACGGCTTGGGCAGGTATTCGAAAGCGCCGCCCTGATAGGAGGCGACAGCGCTGTCCAGATCGGAGTGGGCAGTCATGATGATGACCGGCAACCGTGGGTGCTGCTCGCGGATCCGCGCCAGCAGATCCAGCCCGCTGGCACCCGGCATGCGGATATCGGAAATGATCACATCAGGCTGCTGACGGGCCAGACGACTCATCACGCCATCGGCGCTGTCGAAGCTCTGCGTGGTCATGCCTTCCTGCTGCAAGGCCTTTTCCAGAACCCAACGGATAGAACGGTCGTCATCGACGATCCACACGGTTTCACTACGGCTCATGTCGATGTGGCTCCTTGTTCCAGTGGCAGAAAGATCGAGAACGTGGTGTGGCCGGGGTGGCTGTCACACTCGATCAGGCCCTGGTGCTGGCTGATGATGTTCTGGGTAATGGCCAGGCCCAGCCCGGTACCGTCCGGGCGGCCGCTGACCATGGGAAAGAAAATGGTTTCCTGGAGTTCCGCCGGGATGCCCGGGCCGTTGTCGATGATCTCGATCTTGGTCACCAGACGATGGCGGACGTGGCCGATGGTGAATTGGCGCATGGTCCGGGAGCGCAGGCTGATGCGGCCCAGGCGCAGCTCGTTCTGACTACTGATCGCCTGCATCGCGTTGCGCACGATGTTCAACACCGCCTGAATCATTTGCTCGCGGTCGATCAATACGTCGGGAATGCTTGGGTCGTAATCACGCACCAAGGTGATGCAGCCCTGACTTTCCGCTTCGACCAGTTGGCAAACGCGCTCGAGCACTTCGTGAACGTTGCACATGGCCAGCGACGGCAACTTGTTCGAGCCGAGCATGCGGTCGACCAGATTGCGCAGGCGGTCGGCCTCTTCAATGATCACGTTGGTGTAGTCGCGCAGGCTGTCTTCCGGCAGCTCTCGGGCCAGCAGTTGCGCGGCGCCACGAATGCCGCCGAGCGGGTTTTTGATCTCGTGGGCAAGACCGCGCACCAGCATCTTGCTGGTTTCCTGCTTCGACAGCTGGGCCTCTTCCTTGGTGATCCGCAGCAAGCGATCACGCGGGTGGACTTCCAGCAAAAGCAGGGTCGCGCCGTTGCTGAGGATCGGCGTCACCGCGTAATCCACGGTCAAGGTCTGACCGGTGAGGGCCGTGAGCATCGCTTCGCGCTTGGTGAACGGGTGTGCCTGTTCCACCGCCTGGCGCAGGGAATTGAGCGCTTCGGTGGATTCGGTGAACAGCTCGCTGATGAACTGCCCATGGCTACGCTGCCCGCTGATGGCGAGCAGCATCTCCGCCGCCGGATTCATGTACTCAAGGCGCAATTCGGCATCAAGCAAGATGGTAGCGGTGGTCAGGTTGTCGAGCAGCAAACGGGGGATTGCGTCACTTATAGTCATCAGGGCCTCTTTTGGGGGCGGAGCGTGCGCAACAAGCAAGCGTCGTTATCGGGAAAATGCAAAAACCAAACCAAGGCTCCGAAAAGAAGCGTTCAACCCCTGAAACGGGCGTTTGACGCTCGTTTGCGTGGCAGTCGGCCAGCTCTCGCGGGTACTTTCGAACCAAAATGGGTTGCAATGTGGGTACGGTGCAGCCTGTTGCACCAATATAGTGCGCAAAGCTGAATGGCGTTAAAAGAAACGCAGGAAGGGATTTTTCGGTTCTGGTGGTTTGTCCTTCAACGGACATTCCGGGCGCACGCCGTAATCCTCGTTAACGCAGGGTTTGACCTGGCGTTTCTGCGCCAGTGAGATGCGCAGCATGTGGAACGGCTGGTTGGCGGTGCGTTCGACGGTTCGGCCCTGCGCATCGAGAATCTCGATCGAAAGGTTGTGGCTGCCACGGTCGACATTGCTCAGCGGGAATACCGGACTAAGACCGGGCTCGCCAGTGGCCTGGCCGTCGAGCAACAGACGATAGCGATGGCCCGCTTGCAAGCCGGGCTCGCTGGTAACACTGACAATCAACTCGCCGGCGCTGCTGCGAATGGTCGCGTCCGGCTCGGGCACCAGAACGCGCAGCATGTCGTAATGGAGCAGCGGTTGCTCCGGGGATTTCTTTGCGGTGGTAATCGGCCGTGCAGCGCTCGGATTGGCCGGCATGCGATTGCTGGTCGCCAGCGGCACCCGCTTGGCGTTGCCGCGTGGTTGGTCGGTGTAGACGCGGTTGCCTTGCGCATCGATGTAGGTGAACACCTCGGCCGAGGCTTGCAGCGTGATCATCGCCAACAAGGCGATCAGCCATGGACGAATCATGGCTTGTGTACCCGCTGTACGGTAAAGACCACCACCGGGCTCTGCTGGATGATTGCCTCGCCATCGATGACCTGAACGGCAAGTCGATGTTCGCCACGGTCGACATTCACCAATTGCAGGATCGGCACGTTGCCTGGCTGCCCGTAAGGCTCATCATCCAATACCAGTCTCAATTGATGCGGCGGCTGCAAGCGCGGCTTGATCAGCACATTGACGGTGAAGGTGCCGTTGTTGGCGCGCAGGGCTTCTTCGGTGGGCAGGCCACCCAGTTCGAGAATTTCGTAGGCGCTGCGCACGGGCTCACGGCTATCGGAGATGGGCGCGGCGGGTGCGCTCGGCCCCTGAGGCTCAACGCTGTTGAGTGGCGGTAACTCAACCGTCTGCGCCTTGACCCCCTCCGGCGAGTGATCGCTGTACACCGTATTGCCGTTGGCGTCGGTGTACTTGTAGATCTGCGCGGCGGCGGGCAGGGCGATCACCAGCAGCAGGAAGAGAAAACCACGACCCATGGATTCGACCGATCAACGATGAGAGTGGATGCAGCATAGGCCAGGGGCGGCGGTAAGCCCAACCGGGACAACATCCGCTCACACAAACCGGCCGATTCTGAACGGCTTTCAACTGCTGAAGTTGAGCATGCGTTTTTGCCTGCCAACGGGCACGACGGGTTTTGGACACCCCTCGGGGCCGGGATAGGTTTGCTGTCCGGTCTCGTCGTACTGCGTGGTGCAACCGACAGGCCCTTTGTCGTAAAACGCCCGGCTTTTAACCACGCCGTTACGGTGATAGCACAATTGCTCGCCGGTCAGGTCGCCCGCGTGTTCATAGGTTTTGACTTGTCGCTGATTGATGTTCAGCAGACTGAAACCCACGCGATTCTTTTGGCATTCGATCTGCCCATTGTCGTAATAGCTGATGTCGGTGATATGGTCGTTATCGCCAATGATCGTCTCACTGGTCTTGCGACCGGTTTCATAGTTGTAATCAGTGGATGCTTGGCGCTCACCGTAAAGGAAGTCGGTCTCCGACGACAATTTGCCATGGGTGAAGTGTCGGGTTATCCCGCAGCGGTCGACGGTCGGGTGACCATCCTTGTCAAAACGGCACCAGTTGGATTCTTCATAAAGCACTTCCTGGTCATCGTATTGTTTCATCGAGCCGACAAAGCGGCGCAGCTCGAAACGTCCAACGGTGGCGGGAGTGCCGTCACGCAAAAAGGTCAGATAGGGGCCTTCGCGCTCATCGTTGTGCCAGGAGATGTCATTGATCAATGCGCTGCCGTCGCTGCTGTAATCCAGTGCGCGGCCTTCTTTCTTGCCGTTTTCGTAATGACGCAAGTTCAGCAGTTTGCCGTCGGCGTTGTAGAACTCCTGGGTGCCGGACAATACATCGGCCTTGTAATGCTCGATCAGAATCACGACGCCATTGGCATCGGTTTCCCGCAGTTCACCTTCTTTTTTCCCAGCCACGAAGTTAACGCTCTGGCTGTGGCCCTTGTCGGTCTTGAGGGTCCATGGACCGCTTTTCAGGCCGTTTTCGAAGGCGCCGCTGCCGATCGCGGTCACCCATGGGCCTTCGCGCTGGTCGTTGCGGTAGTTGCCGCGCTCGATTACGGTGCCAGTGATCTCTTCGCTCGGGCCGTCGAGTACGCCGTGCAGGTACGTCTGGAACCCGGTCGTGGTGTTATCGGGATCGCCATCGTCGAGAATTGTCCAGCGTCCCTCGCGTGCGTCATCGACGTACTGACCGGTGTAGCTTTTCGAGTAGTCGGTCTCGGTCCATTCGCCCTGTCGTTTGCCTGCCACATAGTTGCCGCTGGCCGAATATTTGTATTCCTTGGCGAACGACCAGGTGCCAGTACGCAGACCTTTTTCGTAAGCGCCCTGGGCACTGATGTCGCCGAAATTGAATGAAACCGAAGCGCCATCCTCGCTGCCACTGAACGTGGCGGGAGTGGTTTCCCAGGCCATGCGGCCCACTTGATAGTTATAGAGCGTGCGATCGCCGTCTTTCACGGACGTATCGATGTCGCGCCAGAATGTGACAGTCAGAAAGCGCCCGTTTTTTTCCTGATAGGTTTTTTTGAAGTAGTACTGATCAGGACCGGGTGTGTTGATGTCGAGTGGCTTGGTCTGTTCGTCGAAATAACCGACCAGCGTTCCTGCGGTGAGATCAAGTTGGTCAAATTCGGCAATGCCCGATTGCGTGTAGCGCAATCGATAGTTGATCGGCGTGAGCTGCGCCAGTGCTTTCTTGATGGTGAGGGCGTCCAGCCGCTTCTGGCCTGCGGCAATTCGGTCGAGGGCTTTTTGCAGTCCTGTGACGCGAGTGTAGAGCTGACTGCTGGCGTCGTATTTGTAGGCGTAAATCCGGTACTTCGTTTGCTGCTTGAAGAGCACCAGGCGGATGGGGTCTTCGCTGTCGATTGGCGTCAAAAATACCGACTCGATGGTCGCCTGGCCGAAGTCATCCAGTAACTGCGGGCTTGCCTCGGGCGTGTCGCAGATGCAGTAGTAACCTTTGACGCCCCCGGCTTCCTTGATAAACGCCAGCGTCGCCGAGCTTTCCTGCAAGCCCTCGATCAGCGGGTGGGCCAACGGTTTGTCTTCATAGAACGCTGCTGCGCCGGCCATTTGGCAGGCGAGGCCGGCCGTCAGGGCGATGGCCCATAACCACTTCATGCGAATCCCTTCGTCAAGGCGCCGGACGGGCGCTGAGGCGGCGGATTATCCATGGAAGCGCGGGCACAAAAAAGGCCTCCCGAAGGAGGCCTCTTTTTGTCACGCCGCGTGCTGCAGCGCTACCGGATCAGCAGCTGTAGTACAGCTCATATTCCAGTGGGTGCACGAAGGTGCGGACCTTGATTTCTTCTTCGGATTTCAGCGCGATGTAAGCGTCGATGAAGTCGTCGGAGAACACGCCGCCCTTGGTCAGGAACGCACGGCCCTTGTCCAGCTCTTCCAGGGCTTCTTTCAGGCTGCCGCAAACTTGTGGGATCTCTTTCGCCTCTTCAGGCGGCAGGTCATACAGGTTTTTGTCAGCGGCATCGCCTGGGTGGATCTTGTTCTGGATACCGTCCAGACCGGCCATCAGCAGTGCTGCGAATGCCAGGTACGGGTTGGCAGCCGGATCCGGGAAACGCGCTTCGATACGACGGCCACGTGGGCTGTTGACGTAAGGAATGCGGATCGAGGCGGAACGGTTGCGAGCCGAGTAGGCCAGCATTACCGGAGCTTCGAAGCCTGGCACCAGACGCTTGTAGGAGTTGGTGGCCGGGTTGGTGAAGCCGTTCAGTGCCTTACCGTGCTTGATGATGCCGCCGATGAAGTACAGGGCGGTTTCGGACAGGCCGGCATAGCCTTCGCCAGCGAAGGTGTTCTTGCCATCTTTGGCGATGGACATGTGTACGTGCATGCCCGAACCGTTGTCGCCGTACAGTGGCTTCGGCATGAAGGTCGCGGTGCGGCCGTAAGCGTCAGCAACGTTGTGTACAACGTATTTCAGAGTCTGAACTTCGTCAGCTTTCTTCACCAGGGTGTTGAACTTGACACCGATTTCGTTCTGACCGGCAGTCGCCACTTCGTGGTGGTGAACTTCTACGGTCTGGCCCATTTCTTCCAGTGCGTTGCACATGGCAGTACGGATTTCGTGGTCGTGGTCGAACGGCGGAACCGGGAAGTAGCCACCTTTGACGCCTGGACGGTGGCCTTTGTTGCCGCCTTCGATGTCCTGGTCGGACATCCACGAACCTTGTTCGGAGTAGATCTTGAACATCGAGCCGGAGATGTCCGACTTGAACTTCACTTCGTCGAAGATGAAGAATTCTGGCTCTGGGCCAGCGAAGACGGTGTCACCGATACCGGTGGTCTTCAGGTATTCCTCGGCGCGGTGAGCGATGGCGCGTGGGTCACGATCGTAACCTTGCATGGTCGACGGTTCGATGATGTCGCAGACCAGGATCAGGGTCGCGTCTTCGGTGAACGGGTCGAGCACGGCAGTGTCGTCGTCCGGCAGCAGGATCATGTCGGAGGCTTCGATGCCTTTCCAGCCAGCGATGGAGGAACCGTCGAACATCTTGCCGACTTCGAAGAAGTCGTCTTCCAGCGCATCGCGAGCCGGCATGGTCACGTGGTGCTGAGTGCCTTTGGTGTCCGTGAAGCGCAGATCAATCCACTTGACGTCATGATCTTTGATGAGTTGAACCGACTTCGACATAGTGTCCTCCGGGTGGCTTAGGGCTTGGTAGTGGATGCCCTTAATATGGGTGATGCCGGCGCAGATAGTCTGCCAAGGCAACCTGCCTCACAAGGGAGCAAATTGCATGCCAGTGCCCCAGCATGGGTTTTTTGCCCCAAATTCAAGCTTATTAAGGTGCAAAGCGTCTTAAAGCGTAAATTCTCGCCCTCTAATGTGGCGTCACAATCGAAAAATGACCTGTTTTGGTGCGTGCAAAACCTTCTGCACATTAACTGGTTAAACCTTGAGCAATTTCCGCTATAATCCGCGCCCCCCTTTTTCGGCTGGCCCTGCGCGCGCTGTTTTCATGAAACTAATCGTAAAAGTCTTCCCCGAGATCACCATCAAGAGTCGACCTGTCCGGACGAAATTTATCCGCCAGTTGGCCAAAAACATCCGCGCCGTGCTCCGCGATCTGGACCCGGCTGTGGTGGTGAACGGTGTGTGGGACAACCTCGAGCTGGAAACCCGTGTTACCGACGCCAAAGCCTTGAAAGAGATGGGCGAGCGCCTGACCTGCATGCCCGGTATCGCGCACTTTCTGCAGATCGACGAGTACCCGCTGGGGGACTTCGACGACATCACCGAAAAGTGCAAACAGCACTACGGTGATGCGCTGGCCGGAAAGATTTTCTCGGTGCGCTGCAAGCGTGCAGGCAAGCATGCGTTCAGCTCGATGGACGTCGAAAAATACGTCGGCAGCAAGCTGCGTCGTGAATGCGGTGCTGCCGGAATCGACCTGAAAGCGCCGGAAATCGAAGTCCGCATCGAAGTTCGCGACAAACGGTTGTTTGTGATCCACAGCCAGCACAACGGCATCGGCGGTTACCCGCTGGGTGCGTTGGAGCAGACGCTGGTATTGATGTCCGGCGGCTTTGATTCGACTGTTGCGGCCTACCAGATCATGCGTCGGGGCCTGATGGCGCACTTCTGCTTCTTCAATCTGGGCGGGCGTGCCCACGAATTGGGCGTGATGGAAGTCGCGCATTTCATCTGGAAGAAGTACGGCAGTTCGCAACGCGTGCTATTTGTCAGTGTTCCGTTCGAAGAAGTGTTGGGCGAAATTCTCGGCAAAGTCGATAACAGTCATATGGGCGTCGTATTGAAGCGTATGATGTTGCGCGCGTCCTCGGCCATTGCCGACCGACTGCACATCGATGCGCTGGTCACGGGTGAGGCGATCTCCCAGGTATCGAGCCAGACCTTGCCGAACCTGTCGGTGATCGATTGTGTAACTGACAAACTGGTCCTGCGCCCACTGATCGTCGCCCACAAGCAGGACATCATCGACACGGCCAACGAGATCGGCACCGCCGATTTCGCCCGGCACATGCCGGAATACTGCGGGGTGATCTCGGTTAACCCGAAGACCGCTGCCAAGCGTGGCCGCGTCGAACACGAAGAGAAAGAATTCGACATGGCGGTGCTCGAGCGTGCGCTCGCCAACGCCAAACTGGTCGCCATCGATCGAGTCATCGACGAATTGGGCCAGGATTTGCAAATTGAAGAAGTCGGCGAAGCGCTGGCCGGTCAGATCGTCATCGACATCCGTCACCCGGACGCCGCTGAAGACGAACCGCTGGAGCTTGCCGGCATAGAGGTACAGACGATGCCGTTCTATGCAGTGAACGCACGTTTCAAGGAACTGGACCCTACTCGCCAGTACCTGCTGTATTGCGACAAAGGCGTGATGAGTCGCCTGCATGCCCACCATTTGCTCAGTGAGGGGCATGCCAATGTGCGCGTTTATCGACCGAGCTAAGTGCCCGGGGCTGTTTGCCTGTGGCCTGCGTCACCGGCCCCCCGACACCGCCGTCAAGCTGTAACGGCCATGCCGGACACTACTGCTAATCGCTGCCAAGACTTGTCAGCAAACCGAATCCTCTGATCGAGATACACAAGTGATCGAAAATCTACGCAACATCGCCATCATTGCCCACGTTGACCATGGTAAAACCACCCTGGTAGACAAACTCCTGCGTCAATCCGGCACCCTGGAGCGCAACGAGCTCAACGACGAGCGCGTGATGGACTCCAACGACCAGGAAAAAGAGCGCGGTATTACCATTCTGGCGAAAAACACCGCCATCAACTGGAACGGCTACCACATCAACATCGTGGACACCCCGGGCCACGCCGACTTCGGCGGCGAAGTTGAACGCGTAATGTCGATGGTTGACTCCGTTCTGCTGCTGGTTGACGCTCAAGACGGCCCTATGCCGCAAACCCGTTTCGTGACCAAGAAGGCTTTCGAAGCCGGCCTGCGTCCAATCGTGGTCATCAACAAGGTTGACCGTCCAGGCGCGCGTCCGGACTGGGTTCTGGACCAGATCTTCGACCTGTTCGACAACCTCGGTGCGACCGAAGAACAACTGGACTTCCAGGTTGTTTACGCCTCGGCCCTGAACGGCATCGCCGGTCTGGATCACACCGACATGGCTGAAGACATGACCCCGCTGTACCAAGCGGTTGTCGACCATGTTCCGCCTCCGGCCGTTGACCGTGATGGTCCGTTCCAGATGCAGATCTCCGCTCTGGACTACAACAGCTTCCTGGGTGTTATCGGTGTTGGCCGTATCGCTCGTGGTCGCGTCAAGCCGAACACCCCGGTTGTCGCTATCAGCGCCGACGGCAAGCGCCGCAACGGTCGTATCCTGAAGCTGATGGGTCACCACGGTCTGCACCGCATTGACGTTGAAGAAGCAGCGGCCGGCGACATCGTCTGCATCAGCGGCTTCGACGAGCTGTTCATCTCCGACACCCTGTGCGACATCAACACCGTTGAGGCGATGAAGCCGCTGACCGTTGACGAGCCAACCGTTTCCATGACCTTCCAGGTAAACGACTCGCCATTCTGCGGTAAAGAAGGCAAGTTCGTGACCTCCCGTAACATCAAGGATCGTCTGGACAAAGAGCTGCTGTACAACGTTGCACTGCGCGTTGAAGAAGGCGACTCGGCTGACAAGTTCAAGGTTTCCGGCCGTGGTGAGCTGCACCTCTCGGTACTGATCGAAACCATGCGTCGCGAAGGCTTCGAGCTGGCCCTGGGCCGTCCTGAAGTGATCATCCGTGAAGTTGACGGCGTGAAGCAGGAACCGTTCGAAAACGTGACCATCGACATCCCTGAAGAATCGCAGGGCAAGGTCATGGAAGAGATGGGTCTGCGTAAGGGCGACCTGAGCAACATGGTGCCGGATGGCAAGGGCCGTGTTCGTCTGGAATACAACATCCCTGCTCGCGGTCTGATCGGTTTCCGTAACCAGTTCCTGACCCTGACCAACGGTGCTGGCATCCTGACCTCGATCTTCGACCGTTACGCTCCAGTGAAGTCGGGCCACATGTCCGGCCGTCAGAACGGCGTTCTGGTTTCGGTTGAAACCGGCAAGGCACTGACCTACTCGCTGGAAACCCTGCAGGCTCGTGGCAAGCTGTTCGTAGAACACGGCCAGGAGATCTACAACGGTCAAATCGTTGGTCAGAACAGCCGCGACAACGACCTGGGTGTGAACCCAACCAAAGGCAAGAAGCTCGACAACATGCGTGCTTCGGGTAAAGACGAAACCATCGCTCTGGTACCACCTGTTCGCTTCACTCTGGAACAGGCTCTGGAATACATCCAGGAAGACGAGCTGTGCGAAGTTACTCCTAAGTCCATCCGTCTTCGCAAGAAGATCCTGGACGAAAGCGAGCGTACCCGCGCTGCCAAGAAAGCCAAGGCGTAATTTAGCCCTGGAATAGAAAACGCCCCCGGTCGCGAGACCGGGGGCGTTTTTGTTTGTCTGGGGTTTGTGTGGTGTGTGCACTGGCCCATCGCTGGCAAGCCAGCTCCCACAGGGTTATGGGTCGTATATAAAATATGTGTACGACCACAATCATTGTGGGAGCTGGCTTGCCATCGATAGCGGCCGATCAGCCGCTGAACGTTTCAGGGCAGATCAAAACTTCTCGATCGCGCGGAAATTCTGTTCGCGCACCACTTCCTTCGGCTTGTACGCACAATACCCCGGACGCGGGCCGATCTTCGGGTGATTGCGGCAGGTATCAGGGCGCTTGTCATAAATGGTGCACAGGCGGCTCTTACGATCCAGGTAGTAGCAATCGTTGTTGCTCATGCGCTGAAGGGTAAAGATCCCCGACTTCTGATTGAAGCGCTCGACCAGCCCTTCCTTTTGCAGGCGCTTGGCGATGTTCTTCGGCGGATCGCCCAGTTCGAACTCGTCGACCACACCGATGCGCACCAGATCCTTGATCTTCACCTCGACTGGCAGCGTGCAGCAGCTGGAGATGCAGGAACCGCACATCGGGGCCGAATATTTGGCCCACGTATCGAGACGGTCGATCTCGGCGGCGGCAATCAGGTTGGGCTTCATCATCGGGAGTTACCAGGCGTGTGTGCATCAGGGCGCGCGATCATACCGGGACTGGTGGATTTTTGAACAACCTTTCGCCAGATTTTTTCTGCATGCAGGCTTTTTGCCGAACAGTTCGGCACGGCCCCTGCATTCATTAGCTCATCCGCCAGGGTAATGCCGGGCCATCTCACCGTCTCAGGAAAAACTGCCGAACCTGCGCCGCTACCGTCGGTCAGACCGTCTAGGCTCAGACAATTCCCCGCTCGCTCGAGGTCCTATCGATGACTCAAGAACCACTAGTTCGCGAAGCAGAGGTGGCCGCATTCCGCGACGCCGTCCTGACCAAACTCACCTATGCGGTGGGTAAAGACCCCGATCACGCCTTCGACCATGACTGGTTTGAAGCGATTGCTTTGGCCGCGCGCGACCACATGGTCGAGCACTGGATGGACCACACGCGCCAGATCTACCGCAAAGGTCAGAAGCGGGTGTACTACCTCTCGCTGGAATTTCTCATCGGCCGTTTGCTCTATGACAGCCTGAGCAACCTCGGCCTGCTCGACGTCGCCCGTGAAGCGTTGACCGAACTCGGTGTCGATCTGGAACGCATCCGGCTGCTGGAGCCGGATGCGGCGCTCGGCAACGGTGGTCTCGGCCGCCTGGCGGCGTGCTTCATGGAAAGCATGTCGACCCTCGGCATCGCCGGACACGGCTACGGCATTCGTTATGAACATGGCTTGTTCCGCCAAGCGATCGTCGATGGCTGGCAGCAAGAACAGACGGAGCACTGGCTGGATTTCGGCAACCCGTGGGAGTTCGAACGGCCAGAAGTCGTTTACAGCATCGGCTTTGGTGGCAGCGTCGAAACCGTCACTGATGCCAGCGGCAAAACCAAGCAAGTCTGGTCGCCAGCGGAAACCGTCCGCGCGATTGCCTATGACACACCCGTAGTCGGCTGGCGCGGAGCGAGCGTCAACACCTTGCGCCTGTGGCGTGCCCGGGCCATGGAAGATTTGCACCTGGAGCGTTTCAACGCCGGTGACCACCTCGGTGCTGTCGCCGAAGTGGCCCGTGCTGAAAGCATCTCCCGCGTGCTCTACCCGGCGGATAGCACTGAAGCGGGGCAGGAACTGCGTCTGCGCCAGGAATACTTCTTCGTCGCCGCCTCCTTGCAGGATTTGCTGCGTCGTCACCGCAACATGCACACCTCGGTGCTGACCTTGGGCGATCACGCGGCGATCCAGCTCAACGACACGCACCCTTCGATTGCCGTCGCCGAACTGATGCGCCAACTGGTCGACGTCTACGACGTGGCCTGGGATGCGGCGTGGCAAGTCACCGTCGACACGCTGTCGTACACCAACCACACGTTGCTGCCGGAAGCGCTGGAAACCTGGCCAGTCGGTTTGATGGAACGCATGCTGCCGCGACACATGCAGATCATCTATCTGATCAATGCCCAGCACATCGACTCGCTGCGTGCCAAAGGTATTCACGATTTCGACGTGCTGCGCGCGGTGTCGCTGATCGAGGAAGACAACGGTCGCCGGGTGCGTATGGGCAACCTCGCGTTTCTTGGTTCGCACAGCGTCAATGGCGTGTCCGGGCTGCACACGCAACTGATGCGCAAAACCGTGTTTGCCGAACTGCACAAGCTCTACCCGGAGCGGATCAACAACAAAACCAACGGCATCACCTTCCGCCGCTGGTTGTTCCAGGCCAACTCTGAACTGACCTCGATGCTGGTCGATTCTCTCGGCCCGGATGTGCTGGATAACCCCGAAGAGCGCTTGCTTGATCTGGAACCGTTCGCCGAGAAAACCGCGTTCCGCAAAGCCTTCGCCGAGCAGCGCCTGCACAGCAAAAAAGCCCTGGCCTATCTGATTCACGAGCGTCTGGGCATCGCGGTCAATCCGGCGGCGATGTTCGACGTCCAGGTCAAACGGATCCACGAATACAAACGCCAGTTGCTCAACCTGCTGCACACCGTGGCGCTGTATCAGGCCATTCGCGCCGAGCCTGAAGTCGACTGGGTGCCGCGAGTGAAAATCTTCGCCGGTAAAGCGGCCGCGAGTTATCACCAGGCCAAGCTGATCATCAAACTGACCAACGACATCGCGCGGGTGGTGAACAACGACCCGACCGTACGTGGTTTGCTGAAAGTGGTGTTCCTGCCCAATTACAACGTCAGCCTGGCGGAGAGCATTATTCCGGCGGCGGATTTGTCCGAGCAGATATCCACCGCCGGTTTCGAAGCGTCGGGCACCAGCAACATGAAGTTCGGCCTCAACGGCGCACTGACCATCGGCACGCTGGACGGTGCCAACGTGGAAATGTGCGAGCGCATTGGTGCCGAGCACATGTTCATCTTCGGTCTCAGCGCCCAGCAGGTTGAAGCGCGCAAACAGAACCACGAGTTCAGCGCCGCACCGGACATTGCCGCCTCCCATCGATTGAACGATGTGCTGCAAGCGATCCGCAGCGGGGTGTTCTCGCCGGACGACACGTCGCGCTATACCGGGCTGATCGATTCGCTGGTGGACTACGACCGCTTCCTCGTCTGCGCCGACTTCGATTCCTACTGGGAAGCGCAGAAGCGCGTCGAAGAGCACTGGCACGACAGCAACAACTGGTGGCGTTCGGCGGTGCTCAACACCGCGCGAATGGGCTGGTTCTCGTCCGACCGGACGATTCGCGAGTACGCCACGGATATCTGGAAAGCGCTGGAGTAACTTTCCGCAACAATTGTGCGCAAGGCCCAACGTTTGTTGGGCCGGATCGATATACTGAGCGCCGGTTACCGGGCCGCATCAGGCGCCGCATATCACTGAAAGGATTGAACCCTGTGGCGAGGGGATTTATCCCCGATGGACAGCGCAGCTGTCCCAAGATTCTTTGGGCCGCTTCGCACCCCATCGGGGATGAATCCCCTCGCCACAAAGGCTCACTCCTACAGGGTTTGTGCCTAGACTGATGCAATCGCCGGACTCGCCCCGCCTTGGGGCCGCTTAGGGATATCGACCATGCAATGGATGTTCATGTTGATCGGGCTGGTGCTTGGCTGGCTGCTCGACGAGTCGTTCAGTTCGGCGCTGTTGGGCGCGCTGCTGGGTTTGGCGATCGGGCAGACGATCCGCATCGCGCGGCTTGGCTCGCAGGCGGCGGAACAGCAGAGTCAATTTGAACAGGCGAAAGTCGCCTTGCAGGCCGTCGAACAGCGTCTGTTTTTGCTGGAAGGCGCGCCGCTCCGTGCAGCGCCACCTCCGAGTGCGGCACCTGCCGCCGAGCCAGTCGCCGAACCCGCCAAAGTTGTCGAAGAGGCGCCGATTCCAGCCCCTGAACTGGTCTGGGAACTGCCGGCCGATCTGGAACCGCTATCCGCCGTCGCTCGCGAAACCAGCCAACCGCTGCCGGACGATGTCTGGCGTCTGGACGCCGTTACGCCTGAACCTCAACCCCGACAACCTGCCGAGCCCCGTGGCCCGAATCTCATCGAGCGCGGCCTCGACGCGGCGCGTAACTGGCTGTTCGGCGGCAACACCGTGCTGCGCGTCGGTGTGGTGCTGTTGTTCTTCGGTCTGGCATTCCTGCTGCGCTACGCCACCGAAGGCATGGTCGTGCCGATCGAGTTGCGTTACGCCGGGGTCGCTGCGGCGGCGCTCGGCCTGCTGGCGCTGGGCTGGTGGCTACGTCATCGCAACAGCCATTACGCGTTGATGCTGCAAGGCACCGGGATCGCGGTGCTGTACCTGACGGTGTTTGCGGCGATGCGTTTGCATCCGTTGCTTGATCCTTCGGCGGCACTTGGCTTGCTGGTGGCGGTGACGGTGTTCTCGGCGATTCTGGCGATCACCCAAGACTCGCTGGCGCTGGCAGCGGTGGCCGCGCTGGGTGGTTTCGCCGCGCCGATCCTGACCTCGACCGGCGCCGGCAACCATGTCGCGTTGTTCAGTTATTTCGCCTTGCTCAACGCTGGCATTCTCACCATCGCCTGGTTCAAGGCCTGGCGGCTGCTCAACCTGATCGGCTTCGTCGGCACCTTCGGCATCGGTTTCGCCTGGGGCCTGCGTTCGTACACGCCGGAGCTTTTGTGGAGCACCGAGCCGTTCCTGATTCTGTTCTTCCTGATGTACCTCGCCATCGGCCTGCTGTTCGCTCGGCGCAAGTTGCTCGACATGCCCGACGCGCCGGCGGACGGCGACCGTGACGCGCTCCTGCAATGGTCGGCGCGCAAGGGCGATTACGTTGATGGGACGATGCTGTTTGGCCCGCCGATCATTGGTTTCGGTTTGCAGTTTGCGTTAGTGCAGCATCTAGAGTTCGCCGCCGCGTTCAGCGCCCTCGCGCTGGGCATGATCTACATGGCGCTGGCCAAGGTATTGATGGGCGGACGCGCGATTTTGCTGGGTGAGACCTGTCTGGCGCTCGGGGTGATTTTTGCCAGTCTGGCGATCCCGTTGGGGCTCGATGCGCGCTGGACGTCGGCGGCGTGGGCGGTGGAAGGCGCGGGGATTTTCTGGCTCGGTTTGCGACAGCATCGACCGTTCGCCCGGGCCTTTGCCTTGCTGCTGCAACTCGGTTCGGCGTTGGCGTTCCTCAGTCAGTTGCGCGTCGGCGAGAGCAGTTTGCTCGACGGTGCGCCGCTAGGTGCGTTGATGCTCGGCGCTGCGCTGCTGTTCAGCTTCTATCAACTGCGCCAAGCCGCGTCGGAGCAGACGTCGCCGTGGGAGCGCCAAGGCTTGCCGGTGCTGGCGTGTCTGGGGCTGACCTTCCTCTATCTGCTGGCGCCATTGTTCTTCTTCGTTCAAGGCACGGCGATCAGTTGGGCACTGGCCGGGCTGGCAACGTTATTAGTTGGGCTGCGCCTGCAATCGCGCACGTTCTTGTTCACCGCATTTGCCGTGCAACTGCTCGGCGGCGCGTTGTTCCTGTTGCGTCTGCAAGGCGCGGGCGAGGACTCTGCGGCGGTGTTCAGTGCCGGTTGGAGCGGCTTGCTCAGTGCGTCGCTGATCGGTCTGGCGCTGATCGCCGGCATGTTGCTGGCGGCGCGCGATGAGATGGTGCGCGGTGACGTGCGTCTGCTGCGCGGCTTGTCGGTGGTACTGTTGGCCGGTTTGGTGTTGATCAATCTGGCGGTGCTGTTCGTGCTGCCGTGGCAGACCGCGAGCGCGGTGTGGGCGGCGAGTGGTCTATTGATCATCTGGCTGAGCCTGTACCTCAAACAGCGTGTGAGTTTTGTTTTCGGTCTGCTGTTGCAGTTGATCGGTGGCGCGGCGTTTTTGCTGGCCGGCCCCGAGTTGCTCGGGCCGCTGTCCAGCGAAGGGCTGCGACCGCTGGCCCATGGTGGATTCTGGACGCCGCTGGTGCTGGGTCTGGCGGCGATGATCGGCGCGTGGCGTCTGCAATTGGGTAATCACGCCTCGGCATTTGATGCGCTGAGTTTGCAACGCGTGTCCGAGGTCTTGCTGGTGTGGGGCGCCGGTTGGTGGGCGCTGGCGTGGGTCAGCGAGGTGCTGCGATTTGCGCCGTTGAATCTACAGGGCACACTTTTGTTGTTGGTCGCGGCACTGAGTGTCGCACTCTGGACGTTGTTGTCTCTGCGTCTGAAATGGCCGGCGTTGGGCCTGCTCTGCACGTTGCTGATTCCGGCGGCGGGACTGGTGTTATTGGCGGCGTGGCATTCGCGTTATCACCCGGCGGCAGACTTCGGCTGGCTGGCGTGGGCATTGGTGTTCACCGTGCACTTCTTCAGTCTGCGGCGGTTGCAACCGATGCTGCCGGCCCGCGCTTTGAGCACTGCGCATGTGCTCGGTTGCTGGCTGCTGATCGGCGTGCTGGCGCTGGAATTGCGCTACGGCTTGCTGCTGTTGTCCGAGCAATACAACGCCTGGCGTTGGCTAGGTTGGGCGATTCTGCCAAGTCTGTATCTGCTGATGGCGGCTGCACCGCGTAACTGGCCATGGCCGGTGGCGGCGTTTGCCCGCGAATACCGTTTGTACGCCGTTGCACCGCTGGCGGTGCTGATGCTTGGCTGGTTCTGGCTGGCCAACGGCGTCAGCGATGGCAATGCCGAACCGCTGCCGTACGTGCCACTGCTCAATCCGCTGGAACTGGGTCTGCTGTTCGCCTTGTTCGGCGTTTACGTCTGGTCGCGCAGTGCGGTGTCGCAGTTGTCGATCCGCCAGGACTACGCTGATAACGCTACGCAACTGATCGCCGGGGTTTCGCTGTTCGCCTTCTGCACGGCATTGGTGACCCGTGCCGCGCATCATTGGGCGGGCATTCCGTTCGAGCTGGATCAACTGCTGGAATCGATGCTGGTGCAGGCCGGGTTGTCCATCGTCTGGACGCTGATGGCGCTGGGGCTGATGATCGGCGGGCATTTGCGTCATCGTCGTGAGGTGTGGCTGATCGGCGCGGCGCTGATTGCGCTGGTAGTGGCCAAACTGATTTTTGTCGAACTGAGCAACCGTGGCGGTCTCGCCCGGATCGTTTCGTTTATCGGCGTCGGCGTGTTGTTGCTGGTGGTGGGCTATTTCGCGCCGCTACCACCCAAACGCGTCGAAGCCGAGCCGGCGGCGGGCAAGCCTGTCCCGGAAACCGAAGGAGTTTCATCTTGAGTCGCATGCGAAATCTGGGGTGGTTGGCGTTGGGCATGGTGATGGCGGCCGGCGCCCAGGAAAAACCGGCGGACTTCGCCACGCAGGTGCCGCTGACGGTGAGCGGCAATGGCCCGTGGTATCGCCTCGAACTGCCGCTGAGCGTGCAATTGCAGGCGCGTCAGACTGATCTGAGTGACTTGCGGGTGTTTAACGCCGCTGGCGAAGTGCAAGCCTATGCCTTGGCTCGCGAATCGGCGCAGACCCGCGACGACGGCCAGTTGCATGAGGTCAAGTGGTTCCCGCTGTACACCGCCGCCGACGCCACGGAGCGCGCGCCGAACGTGCGCGTGCAATCCACCACCACGGGCACGCTGGTTGAAGTGCAACCGTCCAGCCAGTTGGAGGCCGGTGAAGAAGTGCTGCGTGGCTGGCTGCTCGATGCCAGTGCGATCAAGGCGCCGTTGCAACAGCTGATCCTCGACTGGACCAGCGAGCGCGATGGCTTCCAGCGTTTCAGCATCGAGGCCAGTGACGACTTGCAGCACTGGCAACCGTGGGGCGAAGGCCAGGTGGCGCGGCTGACCTTTTCCGATGAGCGCATCGAACAGCACGAAGTGACGTTACCCGGGCAATCCGCCCGCTATGTGCGCCTGCTGTGGGAATCGCCGAATTCGGCACCGACCCTGACCTCGGCGCAACTGAAAAGCAGCGACCCGCGCAACGTGCCGCTGCCGTTGGTCTGGTCGCCAGAGCTGGCCGGCAGCAGCACCAAGGCTGGCGAATACACCTGGCAATTGCCGATGGGGCTCAACGTCGAGCGGGTGCAGGTTGAACTGAAGCAACCAAACAGCTTGGCGCCAGTGACGTTGGCGGGTCGGCGCGAGAGCAGCCTGCCGTGGCAGACGCTGAGCAGTGGTTTGTTGTATCGCCTGGCGCAGAATGGCCAGGACGTGGTGCAGAACGAATTGCAGCTGTACGGGCAGACTGTTCAGCAGTTGAAGCTGACGGTGGATGAACGTGGCGGCGGTTTGGGTGAGCAGGCGCCGAGTATGAAATACGCGGTGCGGGCGACTCAGGTGATCTTCCTGGCGCGTGGGGACGGGCCGTACAGCCTGGCGTTGGGCAATCCGAGCGTGCGAACGGCGAATTTGCCGTTGTCGACGCTGATCCCCGATTTCAAACCGGAGAAACTGGCGACGTTGGGTAAGGCGACGGTGCAGGGTGACGTGGTGGTCACGCAGACTTCGACGGCAACGACGGCGGCGGTGGCTGAGACCAATTGGAAGAAGATCGGATTGTGGGCGGTGTTGCTGCTCAGTGTGGTTTTCCTTGGGGCGATGGCGTTCAGTCTGCTGCGTAAACCTCCGGCCAATTCCTGAGAATGGCTGGCGCTGCGCGCCAATCGCTGGCAAGCCAGCTCCCACAGTAATCTCTGTCGTTCACATATCTTGTGTACACCAAAGAACCTGTGGGAGCTGGCTTGCCAGCGATGAGGGCCGATCAGCCAACAAAAATCCTCAAACTGTTGCTTCACTCAACCACCACCCGTCCCGAACCGGACTACGCTAAATCCGCTACCTGAACTCTCCACCGACAATCACGTCTCATACAGGCAAATACACCCCAACGCACGTTACCGGGCGTCTTCGCTCGCTACGTTTTCAGACTCCCTGTAAACTGCGCGGGTTTTTAGCCCCCCATTCCACCGGAGCCGTCCATGTCCCGCGTTACCTTGAGTCGCTATTTGATTGAGCAGACCCGCAGCAACAACACTCCTGCCGATCTGCGCTTCCTGATCGAAGTGGTGGCGCGTGCCTGTAAGGAAATCAGCCACGCCGTGTCCAAAGGCGCCCTGGGTGGTGTTCTGGGCAGCATGGGCACTGAAAACGTGCAAGGCGAAGTGCAGAAGAAGCTCGACGTGATCTCCAACGAGATTCTGCTCGAAGCCAACGAATGGGGCGGTCACCTGGCCGGCATGGCGTCCGAAGAAATGGACAATGCCTACCAGATCCCGGGCAAATACCCAAAAGGCGCCTACTTGCTGGTATTCGACCCACTGGACGGTTCGTCGAACATCGACATCAACGCTCCGGTCGGCACCATCTTCTCGGTACTGCGTTGCCCGAACGAATACCTCAGCCAGAACGAGCCGCTGAACGAAAAAGCCTTCCTGCAACCAGGCACTCAGCAAGTTGCTGCCGGTTACGCGATCTATGGCCCACAGACCATGCTGGTGCTGACCCTGGGCGACGGCGTCAAAGGCTTCACTCTGGACCGCGAAATGGGTAGCTTCGTGCTGACCCACGAAGACATCACCATTCCTGAGTCCACCCAGGAATTCGCCATCAACATGTCCAACCAGCGTCACTGGGAAGCCCCGGTACAACGCTACGTAGGCGAGCTGCTGGCCGGTGAAGAAGGCCCGCTGAAGAAGAACTACAACATGCGTTGGGTCGCGGCGATGGTTGCCGACGTTCACCGCATCCTGACCCGTGGCGGTCTGTTCATGTACCCGCGCGACAGCCGCGAGCCATCCAAGCCCGGCAAACTGCGTCTGATGTACGAAGCCAACCCGATGTCGTTCCTGGTGGAACAAGCGGGCGGCGCGTCCACCGACGGTCACCAGCGTATTCTCGACATTCAGCCTGAAGGCCTGCACCAGCGCGTAGCGGTGTTCCTCGGCTCGAAAGAAGAAGTGGCCCGCGCTACGGCCTACCACAAGGAATAAACCATGACCGCGCCCTGGCAGCCGTTGCTCGATTGGTGGTTCGGACACGCCGAATCACCGGACGACATTTCGGCTGACAAGGGCGGGTTGTGGTTTGGCAAGAAAGACAGTCAAGACCTCGAAGCGCGTGAGCGTTTCGGGGTCTTTGTCGATCAGGCCCTGGCCGGCGGATTGACCGAGTGGACGCAACGTCCCGAAGGTTGGCTGGCGCTGGTGCTGCTGCTCGATCAACTGCCGCGAATGATTTTTCGCGACACCCCCAAAGCCTTCTCCGGCGATCTGCGCGCGCAGAAGCTTGTCGCGCAAGGCATTGCGGCGGACTTTGATCGGCAGTTGAAGCCGATACAACGCGTATTCATTTATCTGGTGTTTGAGCACTGCGAGAACCTCGCGGTGCAGAACGAAGCGGTTTCGCGGTTTATCGATCTGGTGGCTGAACAGCCGGAAGGGGAGCGGGCGGTGTTTGCCGATAACCTGGATTATGCCGAGCGGCATCAGAAAGTGATCGCCAGTTTTGGCAGGTTTCCGCATCGCAATGCGGTGTTGGGAAGGGAGTCTACGGCTGAGGAGTTGGTGTTTCTTTCTGAGCCTGGGTCAAGGTTCTAAATCAAGGATTGCCTCGTAGAAGCCGTTTCATCAACAGCGCCGGCAGGCTTTTTCGTGTGTCGACAATGATATGGATGAAAACCGTTTTTTCTCGCACCTCATAAATAACCCGGTTCATCCCCAACACAATCTGGCGGTATTGGCCGAGATTGAGCTTCTCGATTTCTTCGGGGATTGAGCCTGAATAAGGCAGATCTGCGAGGCCAGGAATCGCAGCCCTGAGATCGGCATAAGTGCTTTGCCAAATTTGGCTTGAGAACTGTCTGACGAGGTAGCTGCGAAGTTCTTTGAGATCTGTTTGTGCGGACTGAAGAATAACGACCTTTAAACTCATTGATGATCGGCCTTATCCAGTTCGGTAAAGACATCTTCAGCATCACTGAACTTGCCTTCTTCGATCTCCCGATTACCCATCGCTAAAAGTTTAAGCAGGGCCATTGTGCCTTCTTGCTCTTCAAAGCTTTTCACATCCATGACCACTAGCTTGGCTTCACCATTTTGGGTGATTACCAGCGGCTCGCGGCTTTCTGTGATTGATTTGACTATTTCGGCCGTGTGGCTTTTCAGGTAACTGATCGGTTTGATTTGCGATGAAAGCTTCATGATTGAATCCCGCCAAATTGAACAGGACTGAGTTTAGTCTTAATTCAGTCCACCGTCAGTGTGAGCTGACCAGCGTGTTTCAATTCAAAATTCTTTCGTCACTAATGCCGCTTTCGCGAGCAAGTCCGCTCCCACAGGGATCTTCGGTGTTGACACAATTTGTGTTTCCCCAAAAAACAATGTGGGAGCTGGCTTGCCAGCGATAGGGCCAGTGGCCGCGCCTTAAATGCGGAAGCTACCCACCAACTGCTTCAGCCGCGCCGCCTGCTGCTCCAGATCCGAACAAGCCCGCAACGTCGCCTGCAAGTTCTCCACACCTTCCTGATTCAGCGTGTTGATCTCGTTGATGTCCACGTTAATCGACTCGACCACCGCCGTCTGCTCTTCAGTCGCGGTGGCCACCGACTGGTTCATCCCGTCGATTTCGCCGATGCGCTGGGTCACGCTGCCCAGACGTTCGCCGGCCTGATTGGCGATGCCGACGCTGCTTTCGCTCTCGCGCTGGCTCTCGGTCATTATGCTCACGGCCTGACGGGCGCCGACTTGCAGCTCTTCGATCATCTTCTGCACTTGCTGCGCCGAATCCTGAGTGCGGTGCGCGAGGTTGCGGACTTCGTCGGCGACCACGGCGAAACCACGACCCGCCTCACCGGCACGGGCGGCTTCGATGGCGGCGTTCAGTGCCAGCAGGTTGGTCTGCTGCGAGATGCTGGTGATCACTTCCAGAATCTGACCGATGTTCACCGTGTTGCTGTTCAAGGTTTCGATGTTGCCGCACGAATCGCTGATCTTCGCCGACAGCTGCTGCATGGCCTGAATGGTTTTATCCACAACCTGCTGGCCGTCGACCGCGAGGCTGCGCGCATCGCTGGAGTGTTGCGAGGCGAGCGCGGCGTTCTGGGCGATTTCCTGGGCGGCGGCGCCGAGCTGGTTGATCGCCGCCGCGACGCTGTTGGTGCGTGTCGCTTGCTGATCGGAGTTGTACATCGACGAGTTCGAGGCGGCGACCACGCGCAGGGCGACTTCGTTGACTTGCCCGGTGGCCGAGGCCACTTCGCGGATCGAGGTGTGAATACGTTCGACGAAACGGTTGAAGGACGTGCCCAGCGCGCCGAACTCATCGTTGCCATGGATCACCAGACGCTTGGTCAGGTCGCCTTCACCTTCGGCGATGTCGTGCATCGCACGGCCCATGGTCAGCAGCGGCTGCATCAGCACGCGGATCAGCATGCCGAGCAGGGCGATGATGATCACCACGGCAATGACCATGGCGATCAGCGCCGAGGTACGGAATTCGCTGAGCATCGAGAACGCGGTGTCCTTGTCCAGCACCAGCGCCACGTACCAGTCGGCCGACGGTACGCCGTTGACGCGGGTGAACGAGATCAGTTGGGTCTTGCCGTCGAACTCGACTTCTTTCAGGCCCGGGCTGACTTTCGGCGCGCCGTTGGGGTAGGCCTCGGCGAGGGTCTTGAGCACCAGTTTGCTGTCCGGGTGAATCAGGATCTTGCCGTCGGCACTGACGATGAACGCGTGGCCATGGCCGCCGAAGTTCAGCGAGTTGATGATCGCGCTGACACTGGTCAGGTCGATGTCGGCACCGGCGACACCAATCATCTGACCCTGGCGTTGTACCGGGGTGGCGACGGTGATCACCAGTTTGCCCGACGAGGCGGCAATGTACGGTTCGGTGACGATGGTCTGTTGCGCGCTGTTGGCCGCTTTGTACCAGCCACGGGCGCGGGGGTCATAGTCAGGTGCGCGGTTGCCGGCAGGGACCGAGAACATTACGCCGTCAGCACCGCCGAAGTAGCTGAGCTGGAAATTGCCGGTGTAGGCGGGCAGGTCGATGATGCGTTTCAGGCTGGCGGGAGCGTTGCCGTCGACGGCCACTTGTTGCGACAGCGACTGCAGTAACTGAATGCGGCTTTCCAGCCAGGTCTGGATGTTGCTGGTGGTCAGGCTGCCCAGTTCCTGCATCGACGCTTCGGTGCTGCTGCTCAAAGCTTCGCGCTGTCGATAGTCGTTGAAGAAAATGAAACAGGCGAACGCAACGGCCACCACAAGGGCGGCAGCCAACAAGATCTTGTGGCTGAATTTCATGTTTCTGGTCATCGAATGAACTACCGCGAAGGGGCTGGTCAAGAAAGGGCGGCAATTTGCCACACTCGGGGGCTTTGCGCTGCTCTTATTTCGACCGCGGCGCGCCAAAGATTAGGCGTCTTTTGCGAAATGCGACGAAATGCTCAATAGCCCTACAAAGTGTCTGATTTAGCGACAAATGCCGGACGAGTGGCGAGATAAATAGCCCTCGGTCGAGGGAACCAGAAGAGGGTTTTCTCTTCTAAGCTTCTGGTTGGCACCATGCCATCCCCCCTCGTTCCAGGAGTTACACCATGTCGCTGCGATCCCTCGCCCTGCTGTCGTTTTGCGTGCTGTTGGCCGCATGCAGCAAGGTCAACCAGGAAAACTACTCGAAACTGTCTGCCGGCATGGCCAAGGCCGAAGTGGAAACGTTGCTCGGTAAACCAACCGATTGTTCGGGCGCGCTCGGCATGTCCAGTTGCACCTGGGGCGACAAGAACAGCTTTATCAGCGTGCAGTACGCCGGTGACAAAGTGCTGATGTTTTCCGGCCAAGGCCTGAAGTAAACCGGGGCTTCGCGCCCACGGAGAAGAAAAATGAAGCGGTTATTGCTTATCCTTTTTGCTGGCCTGGTACTGGCCGGCTGCGCCACTTCCGGCGTGGATCCGTTGGCGCCGAAGACCGTCAACAGCGTCAATCTCAAGCGTTATCAGGGCACCTGGTATGAGCTGGCGCGTCTGCCGATGTATTTCCAGCGCAATTGCGCGCAATCCGAAGCCCGTTACACCCTCAAGCCCGATGGCAACGTCGCGGTGTTCAACCGCTGCATGACCGCGGACTGGCAGTGGGAAGAGGTCAAGGGCACGGCTTATCCACAGGTGCCGGGCAAGACCGACAAGTTGTGGGTCGAGTTCGATACCTGGTTCTCGCGGTTGATTCCGGGTGTGGCGAAGGGCGAATACTGGGTGTTGTACGTCAGCGACGACTACAAGACCGCCATCGTCGGCGATCCGAGTCGCAAGTACTTGTGGTTGCTGTCACGTACGCCGACCGTCAACGGTGTGGTGCGTGAAGAGCTGCTGAGCAAGGCGCGGCAACAGGGTTACGACACCACGCGACTGATCTGGCGAGCGTCGGATCGGCAGATGGCCAAGACCTCGAATTAAAGAACACTGCAAAACCAATGCTTGATCGCTCCCACGCTCCGCGTGGGAGTGTCTCAATGGACGCTCTGCGTCCGCTTTTGAGACGCAGAGCGTCCCGGGCTGCATTCCCACGCAGAGCATGGGAACGATCAGCCAGGTTCTTGTGTCAGCCTAAAAGGTCGCGCAGAACCTGGGTGAACGCGCGTGCACTTTCCTCTTCGCCAGCATGCCGCCCGTCACGCACCACCCATTGGCCGTTGACCAGCACATCGCGCACCTGACGGTCCCCGCCAGCAAACAACCAGCGATTCAAAATCCCGTCACCACTGGCGGTCGCCAGATATGGATCGTTGCCATCGAGCACAATCCAGTCCGCACGCTTGCCGACTTCCAGCGCACCAATTGGCTGCCCCAATGCCTGAGCGCCACCGTCCAGCGCTGCGTCATACAGCGTACGGCCAACCATCGGCTGATCCGCGCCATACAAACGGTTACGCCGCTGATCACGCAGACGCTGACCGTATTCCAGCCAGCGCAACTCCTCGACGACACTGAGCGACACATGGCTGTCGGAACCGATACCCATGCGTCCGCCTTGAGCGAGGAAATCCACCGCCGGGAAAATCCCGTCGCCCAGGTTCGCTTCGGTAGTCAGGCACAGACCGGCGATGGCGCGACTCTTGGCCATCAGCGTGACTTCTTCCGGGTTGGCATGAGTGGCGTGGACCAGGCACCAGCGCTGATCGACTTCGGCGTTTTCATAGAGCCATTGCAGCGGGCGGCGGCCACTCCAGCTCAGGCAGTCGTCGACTTCCTTTTGCTGTTCGGCGATGTGGATGTGCACCGGGCATTGCTTGTCGCTGGCGGCCAATACTTCGCTGATCTGTTGCGGAGTCACCGCTCGTAATGAGTGGAAACACAGGCCCAGCGATTGCGCCTTTTGCCGGGCAAGTAGCGGCTGCAAGCGTGATTGCAGATTCAGGTAGTTTTCGCTGCTGTTGATAAAGCGGCGCTGGCCATCGTTGGGTGTCTGGCCGCCGAAGCCTGCGTGGCTGTAGAGCACCGGCAGCAGGGTCAGACCGATGCCGCTTTCACTGGCCGCCTGACTGATGCGCAACGCCAGTTCAGCCGGGTCCGCATACGGCTGACCGTTGCTGTCGTGGTGCACGTAATGGAATTCGGCGACCGAGGTGTAACCGGCTTTGAGCATTTCGATGTACAGCTGACGGGCGATGACGCCGAGTTGATCCGGACTGATTTTTCCGACGAGCCGATACATCAGATCGCGCCACGTCCAGAAACTGTCGTTGGGGTTGCCGGCCACTTCAGCCAACCCGGCCATTGCGCGCTGGAAGGCATGGGAGTGCAGATTGGGCATCCCCGGCAGCAACGGACCGCTCAGCCGTTCGGCGCCATCTGCGGTGGAATCGGCCTGGATTTGGGTCAGCAGGCCATCGGCGCTGACCTCAAGACGTACATTGTTGGCCCATCCGTTAGGCAGCAGCGCGCGTTCGGCAAAGAAAGCGGACATGGTTCAGCACCCCATCGTGTGTTATTTGTATATACATATACAGACGTTTGCCTGCCCGGTAAACTCCGGCAAGCTAGCAACCTCTACCGACGAACAAGGATCAACCGTGCCGACTCCGCCTCCAGTTTCCCCGTTGGCCGCGAACATGGGCGACAGTCCGGCGCCCTTGTACGCGCGCGTCAAACAGATGATCACCCAGCAGATCGACAGCGGTAACTGGCCGCCGCACTACCGCGTGCCGTCGGAAAGCGAGCTGGTCAATCAGCTCGGCTTCAGCCGTATGACCATCAACCGCGCCCTGCGCGAAATGACCGCCGACGGTCTGCTGGTGCGCATGCAAGGCGTCGGCACTTTCGTCGCTGAACCGAAGAGCCAGTCCGCGCTGTTCGAAGTGCACAACATCGCCGACGAAATCGCCTCCCGTGGTCATCGCCACACCTGCCAGGTCATCACCCTCGAAGAAGAGGCTGCCGGTTCCGAGCGCGCCCTGGCGCTGGACATGCGTGAAGGGCAGAAGGTGTTCCACTCGCTGATCGTGCATTACGAAAACGACATTCCGGTGCAAATCGAAGACCGCTTCGTCAACGCGCTGGTCGCCCCGGAATACCTCAAGCAGGACTTCACCCTGCAAACCCCTTATGCCTATTTGAATCAGGTCGCGCCACTGACCGAAGGCGAGCACGTGGTCGAGGCGATTCTTGCCGAGCCGTCCGAGTGCAAGTTGCTGCAGATCGAGAAGGGCGAGCCGTGCCTGCTGATCCGTCGTCGCACGTGGTCGGGGCGTCAGCCGGTGACCGCTGCTCGTCTGATCCATCCCGGTTCTCGTCATCGTCTGGAAGGACGCTTTCATAAATGAGCAGTGAAGTGAAGGTTTTACGCGCTGAAGGTTACCCGCGCATGCCGTGGAAAAACGGCGGCGGCAGCACTGAAGAAATCACCCGTGACGCGGGTGCCGGTCTGGATGGTTTTGGCTGGCGGCTGTCGATTGCCGACATCGCCGAGTCGGGCGGTTTTTCAACCTTCGCCGGATACCAGCGGGTGATCACCGTGTTGCAGGGCGACGGCATGACCCTGTGTGTGGACGGTGACGATACTCGGCCATTGTTACCGCTCGACCCGTTTGCTTTCAGCGGCGAAAGTCAGGTGTCCTGCACACTGCTCGGTGGCGCGATCCGCGACTTCAACCTGATCTACGCGCCGCAGCGTTACCGCGCGCGGTTGCAGTGGCTGGATGGCGAGCAACGGTTTTTCAGTTCGGCGGGGACGGTGCTGCTGTTCAGTGTCAGTGAGTTGCTGGAAGTGGCGGTCGGTGAAAAGACCGCACAGCTTGGACGGCATGATTGCCTGCAACTGGACGGTAACACCGGGCTGGTTGAGGTTGCGGTCAATGGCGGTTGCTGCGTGATCGAACTGACTACGCGCTGATCTCCCTGCTCATATAAAACACTTGTGGTGAGGGGATTTATCCCCGATGGGGCGCGAAGCGGCCCTGCTTTTGTTTAGAAAGCAGGGGCTGCTGCGCAGCCCATCGGGGATAAATCCCCTCGCCACAAGTGCATTCACACTTCTTGTTTCTTTGGTGCACCAACTTGTTACCGAACGCCCCAGCGTGGAGCAAAACCGCGCCCACGTAACAACCATCAGCCTTCCACAAAATCCCTCGCGAAAAATTTCATCCACGCCCGAACCCTTGTTTCAGGCGCTCTCCAGCCTCATCCACGATTTTTATTGAACACTCCTCCAGCAAGTTGGCCGCTTGATTGCATATGCTTGTATGTACAAGTAAAGACGTATGCGTATAAGTCCGCAGCGTCCACTGATTCGCTTGTCGCGCATTGAAGCGCACAGGCTGCTTGCCCACTGCCAGGGTTGGTTTGAATTGATCGCTGAGGAGTCTTTTTCGTGACTGACAACAAGATGACCACTGCTACTACATTTACAAAGCATCGTGACGTAGAAATCCGCGCCGCACGCGGCAACAAGCTGACCGCCAAGAGCTGGCTGACCGAAGCGCCGCTGCGCATGCTGATGAACAACCTCGATCCGGAAGTCGCCGAGAACCCGAAAGAGCTAGTGGTCTACGGTGGTATCGGTCGCGCTGCGCGTAACTGGGAGTGCTACGACAAGATCGTCGAGAGCCTGACCAATCTGAATGACGACGAGACCCTGCTGGTGCAATCCGGCAAGCCGGTCGGCGTGTTCAAAACTCACAGCAATGCCCCGCGCGTACTGATCGCCAACTCCAACCTGGTGCCACACTGGGCGAGCTGGGAGCACTTCAACGAACTCGACGCCAAAGGCCTGGCCATGTACGGCCAGATGACCGCCGGCAGCTGGATCTATATCGGCAGCCAAGGCATCGTGCAGGGCACCTACGAAACCTTCGTCGAAGCCGGCCGCCAGCACTACAACGACAACCTCACCGGCAAGTGGGTCCTGACCGCAGGTCTCGGTGGCATGGGTGGCGCTCAACCTCTGGCTGCAACCCTGGCCGGCGCCTGCTCGCTGAACATTGAATGCCAGCAGGTCAGCATCGATTTCCGTCTGAAAAGCCGTTATGTCGACGAGCAAGCCAAAGACCTCGACGACGCCCTGGCGCGCATCGACAAGTACACCAAAGAAGGCAAAGCCATCTCCATCGCGCTGCTGGGTAACGCCGCTGAAATTCTCCCGGAACTGGTCAAGCGCGGCGTACGCCCGGACATGGTCACCGACCAGACCAGCGCCCACGATCCACTCAACGGCTACCTGCCGGCCGGCTGGACCTGGGACGAATACCGCGCTCGCGCCAAGACCGAGCCGGCCGCTGTGATCAAAGCCGCCAAGCAGTCGATGGCGGTGCACGTCAAAGCCATGCTGGAATTCCAGAAGCAAGGCATTCCGACCTTCGACTACGGCAACAACATCCGTCAGATGGCGCAGGAAGAGGGCGTCGAAAACGCGTTCGACTTCCCGGGCTTCGTACCGGCCTATATCCGTCCGCTGTTCTGCCGTGGCATCGGCCCGTTCCGCTGGGCGGCGCTGTCGGGTGATCCGCAAGACATCTACAAAACCGACGCCAAGGTCAAAGAGCTGATCCCGGACGACGCGCACCTGCACAACTGGCTGGACATGGCCCGCGAGCGCATCAGCTTCCAGGGTCTGCCGGCACGTATCTGCTGGGTGGGTCTGGGTCTGCGCGCCAAGCTCGGTCTGGCCTTCAACGAGATGGTCCGCAGCGGCGAGCTGTCGGCACCGATCGTGATCGGTCGCGACCACCTCGACTCCGGTTCGGTATCCAGCCCGAACCGCGAAACCGAATCGATGCAGGACGGTTCCGACGCCGTGTCCGACTGGCCATTGCTCAATGCTCTGCTCAACACCGCGAGCGGCGCGACCTGGGTTTCCCTGCACCACGGCGGCGGCGTCGGTATGGGCTTCTCCCAGCACTCGGGCATGGTGATTGTCTGCGACGGTACTGACGAAGCGGCCGAACGTATTGCGCGCGTGCTGCACAACGACCCGGCGACCGGTGTCATGCGTCACGCCGATGCCGGTTACCAGATCGCCATCGACTGCGCCAAGGAGCAGGGTCTGAACCTGCCGATGATTACCGGTAAATAAAGATCCTGTGGGAGCTGGCTTGCCAGCGAAAGCGGTGGCACTACTGGCATTGATGTTGAAAGTGCCGACGTCATCGCTGGCAAGCCAGCTCCCACAAGGTTTCAGTAGCCCGAGAGAACAATTAAACAATCCACAGAGGTTGAATCATGGCTGTTAACACCGATCGTGCAGGCAACAAACCGTTGATCGAAAGGCGTTCGATCGACTACATCCCGGAAGCGGAAAGACACGGTCGTCTGTTTAGCCAGTTCACCCTGTGGATGGGTGCCAACCTGCAAATCACCGCGATTGTCACCGGGGCCCTGGCCGTGGTGCTGGGCGGTGATGTGTTCTGGTCGTTGATCGGTCTGTTGATCGGTCAACTGCTCGGCGGCGGGGTGATGGCGCTGCATGCGGCGCAAGGGCCGAAGCTCGGTCTGCCGCAGATGATTTCCAGCCGCGTACAGTTCGGCGTGTATGGCGCCGCCATCCCGATCGTGTTGGTGTGCCTGATGTATCTCGGTTTCACTGCCACCGGCACGGTACTGTCCGGTCAGGCGCTGGGCCAGTTGTTTGGCGTCAGCGACACCGTCGGCATCTTGCTTTTCGCCAGTGTCATTGTGGTGGTCACGGTGCTCGGTTATCGGGTGATCCACTGGATCGGCCGTGTCGCCAGTGTCATTGGCGTGATCGCCTTCGTTTATCTGTTCAGCCGGCTGATCAGTCAGGTTGACGTGGGCGCACTCCTGCAAATCCGTCACTTCAGCTGGAGCAGCTTCCTGCTGGCGGTGTCGCTCGCCGCTTCCTGGCAGATCGCGTTCGGCCCTTACGTGGCTGACTACTCGCGATACCTGCCGAGTAATACCTCGGCGGTAAAAACCTTCTTCGCCGCCGGTGCCGGTTCTGTGGTCGGTGCGCAAGTGGCGATGATCCTCGGTGTGTTCGCCGCAGCTTCCGCCAACGGTCAATTCGCCGGTCACGAAGTGGCCTACATCGTCGGTCTGGGCGGCACCGGTGCCACCGCTGCGTTGCTGTACTTCAGCATCGCGTTCGGCAAAGTGACCATCTCGACGCTGAACTCCTACGGCAGTTTCATGTGCATCGCGACCATCATCAGCGGCTTCCGTGGCCACCTGCAGGTCTCGCGTTTGCAGCGTCTGGTGTTCGTGCTGTTCATCGTCGGCGCTGCAACACTGATCGCCTTGCTCGGCCAGCACTCGTTCCTCGGTGCGTTCAAGTCTTTCATCCTGTTCCTGCTCGCCTTCTTCACGCCGTGGAGCGCGATCAACCTGGTCGACTACTACTGCATCACTCGCGAGCGCTATGACGTACCGGCGCTGGCCAATCCTGACGGTCGCTACGGACGCTGGAACATGCTCGGTATCAGCGTCTATGTGTTCGGCGTGCTGGTGCAGCTGCCGTTCATCTCCACCAAGTTCTACACAGGTCCGCTGGTGGCAGCGCTGGGTGATGTGGATATCTCCTGGATCATCGGTCTGGTGTTGCCTGCCGCCGTTTATTACGTGTGCGCCAAAAAATGGCACAGCGCTGTACCTGATCAGCTGATTCTGCCGGTCGAGCAGAGCAGCCATGCACAACCTGAAAAAAGCGGGGCCAGTCGCGTAGCGGCGCAGGCCTGATTGGACGTGGACAGGGCTGGATGCCTCTTGACTGCCGTAAGCCCAATTCATGATTAGGAGCGTCACGACAATGAAATCGAACAAGACCCTGCTGACCACTTTGCTTTCCATGGGCCTGCTCGCCAGTGCCGGTGCCACTCAGGCCGCCGGTTGGTGCGAATCGGGCAAACCGGTGAAATTCGCCGGGCTGAACTGGGAAAGCGGCATGCTGCTGACCGACGTTCTGCAAGTGGTCCTGGAAAAAGGTTACGACTGCAAGACCGACAGCCTGCCGGGCAACTCCATCACCATGGAGAACGCCCTGAGCAGCAACGATATTCAAGTGTTCGCCGAAGAATGGGTCGGCCGCAGCGAGGTCTGGAACAAGGCCGAGAAGGCCGGCAAAGTCGTCGGTGTCGGCGCGCCAGTGGTGGGCGCGGTGGAAGGCTGGTACGTGCCGCGCTACGTGATCGAGGGCGACGCCAAGCGCAAGCTTGAGCCGAAAGCGCCAGATCTGAAAAACATCGCTGATCTGGGCAAATACGCCGCCGTGTTCAAGGACGCCGAAGAGCCATCGAAAGGCCGTTTCTACAACTGCCCGGCCGGCTGGACCTGTGAGCTGGACAACAGCGAAATGCTCAAGAGCTACGGCCTCGAAAACAGCTACACCAACTTCCGTCCGGGCACAGGCCCGGCACTCGATGCGGCAGTGCTGTCGAGCTACAAGCGTGGCGAGCCGATCCTGTTCTACTACTGGTCGCCAACCCCGCTGATGGGCCAGGTTGATCTGGTCAAACTCGAAGAGAAACCCGGCGTCGACAAGACCGTGAGCATCAAGGTCGGCCTGTCCAAGACCTTCCACGACGAAGCCCCGGAACTGGTGGCCGTGCTGGAAAAGGTCAACCTGCCGATCGACCTGCTGAACCAGAACCTGGGACGCATGGCGAAGGAACGTATCGAGTCGCCAAAACTGGCGAAAATCTTCCTCAAGGAACATCCTGAGGTCTGGCACGCATGGGTGAGCGACGACGCAGCCAGGAAAATCGACGCGGCCTTGTAGGTTGAGTTTTGCCGACTGCTGGCAACAGCAGTCGGACGCTTGATCGCAACCCCTTGATTGAGAGTCTCTTATGTTTCCCGAAAGCTTTACCTTTTCCATCGCCGACTGGGTCAACGGTTGGGTCGATTCGCTGGTGACCAACTACGGTGATGTGTTCCGCCACATCTCCGACACCCTGCTCTGGGCCATCGTCAATCTCGAGGGCCTGCTGCGCGCCGCGCCGTGGTGGCTGATGCTGGCGATTGTCGGTGTCGTCGCCTGGCATGCCACGCGCAAAGTGGTGACCACCGCTGTCATCGTCGGTCTGCTGTTCCTCGTTGGCGCTGTCGGCCTGTGGGACAAACTCATGCAAACCCTGGCGCTGATGATGGTCGCGACGATCATTTCGGTGCTGATCGGCATCCCGCTGGGGATTCTCTCGGCGCGCAGCAATCGCTTGCGTTCGGTGCTGATGCCGCTGCTCGACATCATGCAGACCATGCCAAGTTTCGTGTACCTGATTCCCGTGCTGATGCTGTTCGGCCTGGGCAAGGTGCCGGCGATTTTCGCCACGGTGATCTACGCCGCACCGCCGCTGATCCGCCTGACCGATCTGGGCATTCGCCAGGTCGACGGCGAAGTCATGGAAGCGATCAATGCATTCGGCGCCAATCGCTGGCAGCAACTGTTTGGCGTGCAACTGCCGCTGGCCCTGCCGAGCATCATGGCCGGGATCAACCAGACCACCATGATGGCCCTGTCGATGGTGGTGATTGCCTCGATGATCGGTGCCCGTGGCCTGGGTGAAGATGTGTTGGTGGGCATTCAGACCCTCAACGTCGGACGCGGTCTTGAGGCCGGTCTGGCGATCGTGATTCTCGCAGTGGTCATCGACCGCATTACTCAGGCGTACGGTCGGCCACGGCATGAGGTGAGCAAATGAGCAACACAACCGTGAGCAAGATCGAAGTCAAAAACGTCTTCAAGATTTTCGGCAACCGCGCCAAGGACGCTCTGGCCATGGTTGGCCAAGGCAAGACCAAGGATCAGGTGCTGAGCGAAACCGGTTGTGTGGTCGGCGTCAACGACCTGTCGCTGAGCATCGGCACCGGTGAAATCTTCGTGATCATGGGCCTGTCCGGCTCCGGCAAATCGACGCTGGTGCGCCACTTCAATCGTCTGATCGACCCGACCAGCGGCGCGATTCTGGTCGACGGTGTGGACATCCTGCAATACGACATGGAAGCCCTGCGCGAATTTCGCCGGCACAAGATCAGCATGGTGTTCCAGAGCTTCGGCCTGCTGCCGCACAAGACCGTACTCGACAACGTTGCCTACGGCCTGAAGGTGCGCGGCGAGAGCAAGCAAATGTGCTCGGAGCGTGCGCTGCACTGGATCAACACCGTGGGCCTTAAAGGCTACGAAAACAAATACCCGCACCAGCTCTCCGGCGGCATGCGTCAGCGTGTCGGCCTGGCCCGCGCCTTGGCGGCGGACACCGACATCATCCTGATGGACGAAGCGTTCAGTGCGCTCGATCCGCTGATCCGCGCCGAGATGCAGGATCAGTTGCTGGAGCTGCAAAAGACTCTGCACAAGACCATCGTGTTCATCACCCACGACCTTGATGAGGCGGTGCGTATCGGCAATCGCATTGCGATTCTCAAGGATGGGCGGCTGATTCAGGTCGGTACTCCCCGGGAGATCCTGCATTCGCCGGCGGATGAGTACGTTGACCGGTTTGTGCAGCGGCGTGCTGCGGTGGTTTGATCTGAATAATGCATTGCACTGACTGGCCCCATCGCTGGCAAGCCAGCTCCCACAGGGATTGTGTGAGCCCTGAGGGCTGGCAGGCCCGATTTCTACAGAGATTGTGTGAACACTGGAGATCCTGTGGGAGCTGGCTTGCCAGCGATGGGGCCAGTGAAGCTGCATCAATATTACGGTTGAGGTTTTAGATGTCCCAGGCTGAAAAAATCATCATCACCGGCGCCCCCCTGCGTTGGCAGGACGTGGTCGCCGTCGCCCGTCACGGTGCACAACTTGAGCTGTCGAGCGACACCTGGGCGCGCATCGAAAACGCCCAAGGCATCGTCCAGCGCATCGTCGAAAGCGGCGAGCGCGCCTATGGCGTCAACACCGGCCTGGGCGGCTTGTCCAACGTCTCGCTGCAAGACGAACAACTCAGCCAGCTCTCGCGCAACACACTGCTCAGCCACGCCTGCGGCGTTGGCCCGGTACTGCCTGACGAGCAGACCCGCGCCATCATCTGCTCGGCGATCCACAACTACAGCCATGGCAAGTCCGGTATTCATCGGCGTGTCGTCGAAGCGTTGCTGGCTCTGCTCAATCGCGGCATCACCCCGCAAGTGCCGTCGCAAGGTTCGGTGGGTTACCTGACCCACATGGCGCACATCGGCATTACGCTGCTCGGAGTCGGCAACGTCAGCTATCGCGGGCAGATCACCTCTGCACAACAGGCGCTGGCCGAAGAAGGCCTGCAACCGGTGCAACTCGGTGCGAAGGACGGTTTGTGCCTGGTCAACGGCACACCATGCATGACCGGCCTCAGTTGTCTGGCAATTGCCGACGCCACGCGACTGGTGCAATGGGCCGACGTGATTGGTGCCATGAGCTTTGAGGCCCAGCGCGGTCAGATCGACGCGTTCGATGCCGAGATCATCGCCCTGAAACCACACCCGGGCATGCAGCACGTCGGCGTCAACCTGCGTGCGCTGCTCGATGGCAGTGAAGTGATTGCTTCGAGCAAAGGCATTCGCACTCAGGATGCGCTGAGCATTCGCTCGATCCCGCAGGTGCACGGCGCTGCACGCGATCAATTGGAACATGCGATCAAACAAGTCGAAGCCGAACTCAACGGCTGCACCGACAACCCGCTGTTGCTCGGTACGCCGGACAACTTCCGCGTCATGTCCCAAGCCAACCCGCACGGGCAATCGGTGGCGATGGCGGCGGACTTGCTGGCGATTGCCATGGCCGAAATCGGCTCGATTGCCGAGCGTCGTCTCGATCGCTTGGTGAACCCGCACGTCAGCGGTCTGCCGGCGTTTCTGGTGGCCAATCCGGGGGTGAACTCGGGGATGATGATCGTGCAATACGTCGCCGCGTCGCTGTGTGCGGAAAACCGCCAATTGGCGCAACCGGCGGTGCTCGACAACTACATCACCTCAGGCCTTCAGGAAGACCATCTGAGCATGGGCACCAACGCCGCGCTGAAGCTGCATCGCGCATTGGAAAACTGCACGCAGATCCTCGCCATCGAATATCTGCTGGCGGCGCAGGCGTTTGAATTCCTCAAGGAGCAACGCTTCGGCGCGGGCACTGACCGGGCGTGGCGACTGCTGCGCGAAACGGTCCCGGCCTACGATCAGGATCGCTGGCTGGCGCCGGATATCGCCGCCGCCGCAAGCGTTCTGAAAAACCCGAATTCGCTGCACAACGTATTACCGAATCTGCACTGACAATACCCATACCAGCGTGCCAAGGCGCGGATCGCTCAGAAGGCGAGAGGCGACGGATAACGGAATGCTCCGGAGCGACTGGTTGTTAATAACAAACTCTCAAAAGGAGCATTTAAATGACTGCGCTGAACCTGATCCCCGGCCAACTGAGCCTGGCCCAACTGCGTGACGTCTACCAGCACCCGGTCAAGCTGAGCCTCGACAACAGCGCCTCCGCGCAGATCGAGGCCAGCGTCGCTTGCGTTGAACAGATCCTCGCCGAGAACCGCACCGCCTACGGCATCAACACCGGTTTCGGCCTGCTGGCCTCGACCCGCATCGCCAGTGAAGACCTGGAAAACCTCCAGCGCTCGCTGGTGCTGTCCCACGCCGCCGGCGTTGGTCAACCGATCAGTGATGACCTGGTGCGGCTGATCATGGTGCTCAAGGTCAACAGCCTCAGCCGTGGTTTCTCCGGCATCCGCCGTGTGGTGATCGATGCGCTGATTGCACTGATCAACGCCGAGGTTTATCCGCACATTCCGCTGAAAGGTTCGGTCGGTGCCTCGGGTGATCTGGCGCCATTGGCGCACATGTCGCTGGTGCTGCTGGGCGAGGGCAAGGCGCGTTACAAGGGCGAGTGGATGGAAGCCACCGAAGCGCTGAAAGTCGCCGGTCTGACACCGCTGACACTGGCGGCGAAGGAAGGTTTGGCGCTGCTCAACGGCACGCAGGTTTCCACGGCATTTGCGCTGCGTGGTTTGTTTGAGGGTGAAGATCTGTTTGCCGGCGCGATTGCGCTGGGCGGTCTGACGGTCGAAGCGGTGCTGGGTTCGCGTTCGCCGTTCGATGCGCGGATCCACGCGGCTCGCGGCCAGAAAGGCCAGATCGATGCTGCCGCTGCCTACCGCGATCTGCTCGGCGAGCGCAGCGAAGTCTCCGACTCGCACCAGAACTGCGAAAAGGTTCAGGATCCGTACTCGCTGCGCTGTCAGCCACAAGTCATGGGCGCGTGCCTGACCCAGTTCCGCCAGGCTGCCGAAGTACTGGCCGTTGAAGCCAACGCCGTGTCGGATAACCCGTTGGTGTTTGCCGCCGAAGGCGATGTGATTTCCGGCGGCAACTTCCACGCCGAACCGGTGGCCATGGCGGCTGACAACATGGCCCTGGCCATCGCCGAAATCGGCTCGCTGAGTGAGCGCCGCATCTCGCTGATGATGGACAAACACATGTCGCAACTGCCGCCGTTCCTGGTGGCCAATGGCGGCGTGAACTCTGGTTTCATGATTGCGCAGGTGACTGCAGCAGCACTGGCCAGCGAGAACAAGGCGCTGTCCCATCCACATTCGGTGGACAGTTTGCCGACTTCGGCCAACCAGGAAGACCACGTGTCGATGGCCCCGGCGGCAGGCAAGCGTCTGTGGGAAATGGCCGAGAACACCCGCGGGATTCTCGCGGTGGAATGGTTGGCGGCGGTGCAGGGGCTGGATCTGCGTAATGGTCTGAAAACCTCGGCCAAGCTGGAAAAGGCCCGGGCGATTCTGCGTAAGGAAGTGCCGTTCTATGAGAAGGACCGCTTCTTTGCGCCGGACATTAATGCGGCGACTGAGCTGTTGGCGTCGCGGTGCCTGACCGAGCTGGTTCCGGCGAAATTGCTGCCTAGCCTTTAACCCTACCCACTGATCGTTCCCACGCTCTGCGTGGGCATGCCTCAAGGGACGCTCCGCGTCCAGTGACGCGGAGCGTCACGGGCTGCATTCCCACGCAGAGCGTGGGAACGATCATCAATCCAAACGGAGGCCAACAGTGAAAACCCTCTGGCAACACTGCCACGTCGCAACCATGGCGCGAGGCGTCTACTCGATCATCGAAGACGCGGCCATCGTGACGTCCGGTGCGCTCATCGAGTGGATCGGCCCGCGCAATCAATTGCCCTCCGGCGAATACCCGGCGGTCAATGACCTGCAAGGTGCGTGGGTCACCCCCGGTCTGATCGACTGCCACACCCATACGGTGTTCGGCGGCAACCGCAGCGGCGAATTCGAAAAGCGCCTGCAAGGCGTCAGCTATGCCGAGATCGCCGCGCAGGGTGGCGGCATCGCCAGCACCGTGCGCGCGACTCGCGAAGCGACTGAAGACGAGCTGTTCGCCAGCGCCGCCAAGCGTCTGAAAAGCCTGATGCGCGACGGCGTGACCACAGTCGAAATGAAGTCCGGCTACGGCCTCGATCTGGCCAACGAACGCAAGATCCTCCGAGTGATTCGTCGCTTGGAAAAAGAGCTGCCGATCAGCGTGCGCAGCACCTGTCTGGCCGCTCACGCGTTGCCACCGGAATACAAGGATCGCGCTGACGATTACATCGATCTGATCTGCACCGAGATGCTGCCGGCATTGGCCGCCGAAGGGCTGGTCGATGCGGTGGATGCGTTCTGCGAATATCTGGCGTTCTCGCCGGATCAGGTCGAACGTGTGTTTATCGCTGCACAGAAACTCGGTCTGCCGGTGAAGCTGCACGCCGAACAACTGTCATCGCTGCATGGCTCCAGCCTCGCCGCACGCTACAAGGCGCTGTCCGCCGATCACCTGGAGTTCATGGATGAGGCCGACGCCATCGCCATGGCCGAATCCGACACCATCGCGGTGTTACTGCCGGGGGCGTTCTACTTTCTGCGTGAAACCCAACTCCCGCCGATGGACGCCTTGCGCAAACACAAAGTCAAAATCGCCATCGCCAGCGACCTCAACCCCGGCACCTCGCCGGCGCTGTCGTTGCGCCTGATGCTCAACATGGCTTGCACCTGTTTCCGCATGACCCCGGAAGAAGCCTTGGCCGGTGCGACGATTCACGCCGCGCAAGCGCTGGGCATGGCTGATACCCACGGTTCGCTGGAAGTCGGCAAGGTCGCGGATTTTGTTGCCTGGCACATCGATCGTCCGGCGGATCTGGCTTATTGGCTCGGTGGTGATCTGGACAAACGCGTCGTGCGTCACGGCGTTGAATCAAGTCTGTAGGAGAGCGGTTGTGGATAAGGTTCTGAACTTCAAACAAGGTCGCGTGCCGCTGCTGATCAGCATGCCTCACGCGGGTCTGCGTCTGACGCCTGCGGTCGAGGCCGGGCTGATCGCGGACGCGAAAAGCCTGCCGGACACTGACTGGCATATTCCGCAGCTTTACGATTTCGCCCAAGAGCTGGGCGCCAGCACCCTGGCTGCCGAATATTCGCGTTTCGTCATCGACCTGAATCGTCCGTCCGACGACAAGCCGCTGTACGTCGGCGCCACCACCGGGTTGTACCCGGCGACCTTGTTCGATGGCATCCCGCTGTTCAAGGAAGGGTTGGAGCCTTCGAAAGAAGAGCGCGCGACGTATCTGGAACAGATCTGGACGCCGTATCACCGCACCTTGCAGGAAGAGTTGGCGCGGCTGAAGGCTGAGTTTGGCTACGCGCTGCTGTTCGATGCGCATTCGATCCGCTCGATCATCCCGCACCTGTTCGAAGGCAAGCTGCCGGACTTCAACCTCGGTACCTTCAACGGTGCCAGTTGCGATCCACAGTTGGCCACGCAACTGGAAGCGATCTGCGCCCGTCACGACGATTACAGCTATGTGCTCAACGGGCGCTTCAAGGGCGGCCATATCACCCGTCATTACGGCAACCCGGCCGAGAACATTCACGCTGTGCAACTGGAACTGGGCCAGTGCACGTATATGGAAGAGTTCGAACCGTTCCGCTATCGCCCTGACCTGGCCGAGCCGACGCGGGTGGTACTCAAGGAACTGCTGCAGCACTTCATCACCTGGGGCGAAAAACACCACAACGCCTGATCCACCCACTGTAGGAGCTGCCGCAGGCAGCAATCTTTTAATTGATCGTTCCCACGCTCTGCGTGGGAACGATCAGTCAAAACATCGCAGCCTGGCAGGCGCAGGTTTTGATTCATGCCCAGGAGCATGCTCATTGACGTAAATCGGGTTTATGATGCCCAACGGCAGAATAATAGAAGTCCCCCCAGGGATGACCTCGACCCCTTACGGAGCGCGCAATGCAGACTTTGTTTCCGCAGATCAAACCTCACGCCCGGCACGATCTGGCTGTCGACGACACCCATACGCTGTACGTCGACGAAAGCGGTTCGCCGGAGGGTTTGCCGGTGGTGTTCATCCACGGCGGTCCCGGCGCCGGTTGCGACGCGCAAAGCCGTCGCTATTTCGATCCGAACCTGTATCGCATTGTCACCTTCGACCAGCGCGGTTGCGGCCGCTCAACCCCGCACGCCAGCCTGGAAAACAACACCACCTGGGATCTGGTCGCCGACCTTGAGCGCATCCGCAAACATCTGGGCATCGATAAATGGGTGCTGTTTGGCGGCTCGTGGGGTTCGACCCTGGCGCTGGCCTATGCGCAAACTCACCCGGAGCGTGTGCATGGCCTGATCCTGCGTGGGATCTTTCTCTGCCGTCCGCAGGAAATCGAATGGTTCTACCAGGCTGGTGCCAGCCGTCTGTTCCCCGATTACTGGCAGGACTACATCGCACCGATTCCGTTGGACGAGCGCGATGATCTGCTCAGCGCGTTCCACAAACGGCTGACCGGCAACGACCAGATCGCCCAAATGCACGCCGCCAAGGCCTGGTCGACCTGGGAAGGGCGCACTGCGACCCTGCGGCCGAACCCGCTGGTGGTCGATCGTTTCTCCGAACCGCAACGCGCATTGTCGATTGCGCGGATCGAATGCCACTACTTCACCAACAATGCGTTCCTTGAGCCGAATCAACTGATTCGCGACATGGGCAAGATTGCTCACCTGCCGGGCGTGATCATTCACGGCCGTTACGATGTGATCTGCCCGCTCGACAATGCCTGGGAATTGCACCAGGCCTGGCCGAACAGTGAGCTGCAGGTCATTCGCGATGCCGGCCATGCCGCGTCCGAACCGGGTATCACCGATGCGTTGGTGCGTGCGGCCGGCCAAATGGCCCGGCGCCTGCTCGACTTGCCGCCCGAAGAAGCATGAAGGGGCTTTTACAGCGCGTACGCGGTGCGCGGGTTGAAGTGGCGGGAGAGGTGGTTGGCGCGGTAGACCAGGGTTTGCTGGTGCTGGTGGCGGTCGAACCCGACGACACGCGTGCCAGCGCCGACAAACTTCTGCATAAGCTGCTTAACTATCGTGTATTCAGCGACGCCGAGGGCAAGATGAATTTGTCCCTGGCGGATGTTGGTGGCGGGTTGCTGCTGGTCTCTCAGTTCACCCTGGCTGCCGACACCAAAAGCGGGTTACGCCCAAGCTTTTCCACCGCGGCGCCACCGGCCCTTGGCGAGGAATTGTTCGACTATCTATTAGGCAAAGCGAAACAGGTGCATGGCACTGTGGCATCAGGTAGATTCGGCGCCGATATGCAGGTGCATTTGGTCAACGATGGCCCGGTTACCTTTTTGTTACAGACCTGAAAGCGCCTGAAACACCTTTTTAGGAAATTTCGACTGTTTTTAGGGTGTTTTCGCGATAAATACTTTGTTACCCCTGATGCGTTGTCATGCGGGCTACTAGATAATCGCGCGCTACGGGGATCAGCGTTCGTTGGTCCATTTTGACTTAGGTAGAGACTTGTCCGGATCCGATTGGGGAATCATTTTGCCCCAGCGGAGTCGGAACAATGCTCGCCAACCTGGCATATAGATAGCTGGCCGTTGGTTTATTGATCTGTTTTCGGCGAGGGTTGCTCGTGATTGTTAGTCCCTGTAATGCAGCAAAAATGTCTGCCAAACGCATGCGAAGTGCCCTGGTAGCGGGTTCGGCGCTCCTGTGCCTGCTCAGCGCCGGTCAGCTTTGGGCGTTCAATCTTGACGATGTATCGACCAAGGCCAAAGAGCTGGCCGGGCAGAAATTCGAAGCCCCGCGCAGCAACCTGCCGAACGAATTCCGCGACATGAAGTTCGCGGACTATCAGAAAATCCGCTTCCTCACCGAAAAGGCTGAGTGGGCTGATCAGAAGACCCCGTTCAAACTGTCCTTCTATCACCAGGGTATGCACTTCGATACACCGGTGAAAATCAACGAAATCACCGCGAACACCGTCGAAGAGATCAAATATGATCCGACGCGCTTCGATTTCGGCGACCTGAAATTCGATCCGAAAGCTACCGAACAACTGGGTTATGCCGGTTTCCGTGTGCTGTATCCGATCAACAAGGCCGACAAGCAAGACGAAATCATGACCATGCTCGGCGCGAGTTACTTCCGCGTTGTCGGCAAGGGCCATACCTACGGCCTCTCGGCGCGTGGTCTGGCGATTGATACCGCGCTGCCATCGGGCGAAGAATTCCCGCGTTTCCGCGAGTTCTGGATTCAACAGCCGAAGCCGGGCGACAAGCATCTGGTAATTTTCGCGCTGCTCGACTCGCCGCGCGCTACCGGTGCCTATCGTCTTATCCTGCGTCCGGGCAGCGACACCATTGTTGACGTCAAGGCGCAGGTGTTCCTGCGTGACAAGGTCGGCAAACTGGGCATCGCGCCGCTGACCAGCATGTTCCTGTTCGGCGCCAACCAGCCGTCGAAAGTCCTCAACTATCGTCGTGAACTGCACGACTCCAGTGGTCTGTCGATCCATGCCGGTAACGGCGAGTGGATCTGGCGTCCGCTGAACAACCCGAAACACTTGGCCGTGAGCAACTTCAGCGTCGAGAACCCGCGTGGTTTCGGTCTGCTGCAACGTGGCCGCGACTTCAGCCACTATGAAGACCTCGACGACCGCTACGACAAGCGCCCAAGCGCCTGGATCGAGCCGAAGGGCGAGTGGGGCAAGGGCACTGTTGATCTGGTAGAAATTCCGACCGCCGACGAAACCAACGACAACATCGTTGCGTTCTGGAGCCCGGAAACCATGCCGGAACCAGGCAAGCCGCTGGATTTCGCCTACCGCCTGCACTGGACCATGGACGAAGCGGCGATTCACGCGCCGGATAGCGCGTGGGTTTCGCAGACCCTGCGTTCGACCGGTGACGTCAAGCAGTCGAACCTGATCCGTCAGCCGGATGGCAGCGTTGCCTACCTGGTCGACTTCGAAGGTCCATCGCTGGCGGCGCTGACCCCGGACGCCGACGTTCGCAGCCAGGTCAGTGTTGGCGACAACGCCGAGCTGGTTGAAAACAGCGTGCGCTACAACCCGGAAACCAAGGGCTGGCGTTTGACCCTGCGGATGAAAATCAAGGACGCGAGCAAGTCGACCGAGATGCGTGCCGCACTGGTACAGCCTGTCGTGACCGCCGATCTCGCCAAGTCTTCGGTGCCGGCGTCCAATTCGTCCGTCGCCAAGGCCGACAAGGTCGCCGCCAAGCAACAAGAGAAACTCGACAAGGAAGCCAAGGCCGCCGAGGCCAAACAGGCTGACGCCAAGCCAGTAGCAGATGCCAAGGACAAGGCCAACAAAGACGCCAAGCAGCCAGCGGCTGCGGACGCGGCCCCAGCCACACCGGAATCGGCACCGACTGAAGAAGTCCTGACCGAGACCTGGAGCTATCAGTTGCCTGCCGATGAGTAACTCTCAAGTACAGCCAGAGACTCTGTCCGAGTACCTGGCGCATCTGCCGATGACCGACGAGCAGCGCGCGGAACTCGCGGGCTGCCAGTCGTTCAGCGAGCTGCACCAACGCTTGTCGTCCTCGACGTTCGACGCCCCTGCCGAAGCCGCCCAGGCTTCGGTGGGCAAGCGCCTGACCCTGAGCACCGCCGAAGAGCTTGAAGACGCGGAGATGCTGGTGCTCGACGCCAGCGGTCGCGTCAGCATGAAGGCGACGCCGCCGATCCGTCGGACCAAAGTCGTGCCGGAGCCATGGCGCACCAATATTCTGGTGCGTGGCTGGCGCCGACTGACCGGTCGCACCAACCCGCCGCAGCCGCCGAAGGACGAGAACGTCCTGCCGGCCGCGCGCTGGCGCACCGTCGGTTCGATCCGCCGCTACATTCTGTTGCTGCTGATGCTCGGCCAGACCATCGTCGCCGGTTGGTACATGAAAGGCATCATGCCGTACCAGGGCTGGTCGTTCGTCGATCTCGACGAAGTCTTGCATCAACCGCTGCTGCAAACTGCCACGCAAGTGCTGCCGTATGCGCTGCAAACCAGCATCCTGATTCTGTTCGGGATTCTGTTCTGCTGGGTCTCGGCCGGTTTCTGGACCGCGCTGATGGGCTTCCTCGAGTTGCTCACCGGTCACGATAAATACCGCATCTCCGGCAAAAGCGCCGGCAACGAGCCGATTGCCAAAGACGCGCGTACCGCTCTGGTGATGCCGATCTGCAACGAAGACGTGCCGCGTGTGTTCGCCGGTCTGCGGGCAACGTTCGAATCGGTTGCCGCCACCGGTGATCTGGATCGCTTCGACTTCTTCGTGTTGAGTGACAGTAACGACACTGACATCTGCGTGGCCGAGCAACAGGCCTGGCTTGACGTCTGCCGTGAAGCCAAAGGCTTCGGCAAGATCTTCTATCGTCGTCGTCGCCGTCGGGTTAAACGCAAGAGCGGCAACCTCGACGACTTCTGCCGTCGTTGGGGCGGTGACTACAAGTACATGGTTGTGCTCGACGCCGACTCGGTGATGAGCGGCGAGTGCCTGACCAGTCTGGTGCGCCTGATGGAAGCCACGCCGGACGCCGGGATCATCCAGACCGCGCCGCGTGCGTCGGGCATGGACACCCTGTATGCACGCATGCAGCAGTTCGCCACCCGCGTATACGGCCCGCTGTTTACCGCCGGTCTGCACTTCTGGCAGTTGGGTGAATCCCACTACTGGGGTCACAACGCGATCATCCGCATGAAGCCGTTCATCGACCACTGCGCCTTGGCGCCGTTGCCGGGTAAAGGTGCGTTCTCCGGTGCGATCCTGTCTCACGACTTCGTTGAAGCCGCGCTGATGCGTCGTGCCGGTTGGGGCGTGTGGATTGCCTACGACCTGCCGGGCAGCTACGAAGAACTGCCGCCGAACCTGCTCGACGAACTCAAGCGTGACCGTCGCTGGTGCCACGGCAACCTGATGAACTTCCGTCTGTTCCTGGTCAAAGGCATGCACCCGGTGCACCGTGCGGTATTCCTCACCGGTGTGATGTCTTACCTGTCGGCGCCGTTGTGGTTCTTCTTCCTGGTGCTGTCGACCGCGCTGTTGGCGGTGAACACGCTGATGGAGCCGCAGTACTTCCTTGAGCCGCGTCAGCTCTATCCGTTGTGGCCACAATGGCACCCGGACAAGGCGATCGCGCTGTTCTCGACGACCATCGTGCTGCTGTTCCTGCCGAAACTGTTGAGCATCATCCTGATCTGGGCCAAGGGCGCGAAAGAGTTCGGCGGCAAGTTCAAGGTGACTCTGTCGATGCTGCTGGAGATGCTGTTCTCCATGCTGCTGGCGCCGGTGCGGATGATTTTCCACACCCGTTTCGTCCTCGCCGCGTTCCTCGGCTGGGCCGCAACCTGGAATTCGCCGCAACGTGACGACGACTCGACGCCATGGAGCGAAGCGGTCAAGCGCCACGGCCCGCAAACCTTGCTGGGTTTCTGCTGGGCGCTGCTGGTGATCTGGCTGAACCCGAGCTTCCTGTGGTGGCTGGTGCCGATCGTCGGTTCGCTGATGCTGTCGATTCCGGTGTCGGTGATTTCCAGCCGAGTCGGTCTGGGCCTCAAATCCCGTGACGAGAGCCTGTTTCTCATCCCCGAGGAATACAATCCGCCACAGGCGCTGCTGGCGACCGATCAGTACACCCATGAAAATCGTTACCACGCGCTGAACGACGGTTTTGTCCGCGCGGTGGTCGATCCGCAGCAGAACGCCTTGGCGTGCTCGCTGGCGACTTCCCGTCACGGTCAGGCCGAGCCGATCGAGTGGCTGCGTCAGGAACGTGTTCGTCACGCCCTGAAGGTCGGTCCGGCAGCGCTGAGCAACCATGATCGCCTGCAATTGCTGAGCGATCCGGTGGCGTTGGCGCGCCTGCACGAGCAGGTTTGGGCGGAAGGTCACGCTGAGTGGCTGGATGCATGGCGGGCTTCGGTGAAAGCTGATCCGCATGCGCCGCTGCTGCCGTTGCGACCGCTGAGCATGCAGGCTCAACCGGCCTGATGAAGAAACCCCGCTAATTAGCGGGGTTTTTTTATGGCGCTGAAAAAGAGCCCCTCACCCTAGCCCTCTCCCGGGGGGAGAGGGGACTGACCAAATTGGATGTGCGAGTTACGCCGACTTGAGATATCGAGCCGAACTCAGGTATTGAATATTCTCCGATCTGCTCCCTTTCCCCCTCGCCCCCTTGGGGGAGAGGGCTGGGGTGAGGGGGAGCGATCTTGATTGTTAAACAAATCGTCCATTAACCCTTGTGCAAAAGAACGAGTGCGTTAGCATCCGTCCCCGAATTGGCGCACCCGGGCAATCTTGCCCGCCTCTGTTGGTTTTCGCGCCGCAAACGCAATGGTTTTGGGGACTTGAAGATGAAGAAGTATCTGTCGATGCTGCTGGTCGGCGTCACGGCACTGGTTGCAGTCAATGCGGCGCACGCTGGCGCAATCGATGACGCGGTCAAGCGCGGCACCTTGAAAGTCGGCATGGATCCGACCTACATGCCGTTCGAAATGACCAACAAGCGCGGCGAAATCATCGGTTTCGAAGTCGACATCCTCAAAGCCATGACCAAGGCCATGGGCGTCAAGCTGGAGCTGGTCTCCACCGGTTACGACGGGATCATCCCGGCGCTGATGACCGACAAGTTCGACATGATCGGCAGCGGCATGACCCTGACCCAGGAACGCAACCTGCGCCTGAACTTCAGCGAACCGTTCATCGTTGTCGGCCAGACCCTGCTGATCCGCAAGGAGCTGGAAGGCACCATCAAGTCCTATAAAGACCTGAACACCGCCGACTACCGCATCACCTCCAAACTCGGCACCACCGGTGAGATGGTCGCCAAGAAGCTGATCGCCAAAGCCAAGTACCACGGCTACGACAACGAGCAGGAAGCCGTGCTCGACGTGGTCAACGGCAAGGCTGATGCCTTCATCTACGACGCGCCGTACAACGTTGTGGCGGTGAACAAGGTCGGTGCCGGCAAGCTGGTGTTCCTCGACAAACCGTTCACCTACGAACCTTTGGCCTTCGGCTTGAAGAAGGGTGACTACGACAGCATCAACTTCATCAACAACTTCCTGCACCAGATCCACGAAGACGGCACCTACGATCGCATCCATGACAAGTGGTTCAAGAGCACCGAGTGGCTCAAGGACATGGAATAACACTCGGTCAGTTAGACCGAGTCGCCTCAATCGCGGGCAAGCCCGCTCCCACAGGTTTAGCGGCGAACACAAAATTTATGTTCACCGCTAAACCTGTGGGAGCGGGCTTGCCCGCGATGAGGCCCTTCCAGGCGACACAGAATTCGGAAACTGTAAAACAGATGAAACATAAAAAAGCCCAATGGCCTTGGCACGTCCTCACCGTGCTGGTGCTGATCGGCCTGGCTGGCGCGTTGTACTACGCGACGTCGCTGATGTCCTACGAATGGCGCTGGAACCGTGTGCCGCAGTATTTCGCCTATCAGGCCGAGGAAACCCAGCGCGCCGCCGACATTTCCACCGTCAGCGAACTGGTGCGCAAGGGCGGCAGCGCGCAGGTCACCCTGCGCAACGACGCCGGTGACGAACAGCATCTGACCGTCGACGAAAACAGCCTGCAATTCGCTCAGGGCGACGATGTCGCGGAAGGCGACGTCGTGGGTGTGACCCGGCATTGGGCCGCAGGACCGCTGCTGTGGGGGCTGTGGACGACGCTTTGGCTGTCGGTGGTCTCCGGGATTCTGGGGCTGCTGATCGGTCTGGTCACCGGGCTTTGCCGCTTGTCGAGCAACCCGACCCTGCGCGACCTGTCGAGCATCTACGTTGAGCTGGTACGCGGCACGCCGCTGCTGGTGCAGATTTTCATTTTCTACTTCTTCATCGGCACGGTGATGAACCTGTCCCGCGAGTTCGCCGGGATCGCCGCGCTGTCGCTGTTCACCGGTGCTTATGTGGCGGAGATCATCCGTTCCGGTGTGCAGTCGATTGCACGAGGCCAGAACGAAGCCGCCCGTTCGCTCGGTCTGAGTGCCGGTCAATCGATGCGCCACGTGGTGCTGCCGCAAGCATTCAAACGCGTGCTGCCGCCGCTGGCCGGGCAGTTCATCAGTCTGGTCAAGGACACCTCGCTGGTGTCGGTGATCGCGATTACCGAGCTGCTGAAAAGCGGTCGTGAAGTCATCACTACTTCGTTCTCGCCGTTCGAGATTCTGTTCTGCGTCGCCGGTCTGTACCTGTTGATCAACCTGCCGCTGTCGAAAATCGCCAGCCGGCTTGAGCGGAGGCTCGCGCAAAGTGATTGAAGTCCGCGATCTGGTAAAAGTCTTCGACACCCGTGGCCAGGTGGTTCGGGCTGTGGATAACGTCACCACCTCAGTCGCCAAGGGCGAAGTGCTGGTGGTGATCGGCCCGTCCGGTTCCGGCAAATCGACCTTCCTGCGCTGCCTCAATGGCCTGGAAGAGTTTGACTCCGGCTCGGTGAGCATCGACGGCCTGCAACTGGCCGACCCGAAAACCGACGTCAACGCCTACCGCCGCGAAGTCGGCATGGTGTTCCAGCATTTCAACCTGTTCCCGCACATGACCGTGCTGGAAAACCTCTGTCTGGCGCAGAAAGTCGTGCGCAAGCGCGGCAAGAAAGAGCGTGAAGCCAAGGCCATGGAGTTGCTGAAAAAGGTCGGTATTGCGCAGAAGGCCAACGAGTTTCCGTCACGCCTGTCCGGCGGTCAGCAGCAGCGCGTGGCGATTGCCCGGGCGCTGGCGATGGAGCCGAAGGTCATGCTGTTCGATGAGCCGACTTCGGCGCTCGACCCGGAAATGGTCGGCGAGGTGCTGGATGTGATGAAAAACCTGGCCGTGGAAGGCATGACCATGGTCTGCGTCACCCACGAGATGGGCTTCGCCCGGGAAGTGGCGGATCGGGTGTTGTTCTTCGATCACGGCAAACTGCTCGAAGATGCCTCGCCCGCTGAGTTCTTTGATGCGCCGAAGGATCCGCGGGCTCAGGCGTTCTTGCGTCAGGTTCTGTAACTGATCGTTCCCACGCTCTGCGTGGGAACGCCGCCCGGGACGCTCCGCGTCCCTTCTCAAGCTTGACGCAGAGCGTCACAGGATGCATTCCCACGCAGAGCGTGGGAACGATCAGTCCGACTACTTAGACCTTGAACTTACCAACCAGCATCTGCAGATGCGTCCCCAGTCGCGCCAGCTCAACACTGGACGCCGCGGTCTCCTCACTCGCTGCCGAGGTCTGATCCGACACATCCCGCACGTTCAGCACGCTACGGTTGATCTCTTCCGCCACTGCGCTCTGCTGTTCGGCTGCTGCGGCAATCTGCTGGTTCATCGCCTGAATCGCCGACACCGTGCGGGTGATGCTTTCCAGCGAGCCACCGGCGCGACGGGTCAGCTCTACGCTGCTGTCGGTCAGGGTGCGGCTGTTGTCCATGATCGTCGCCACCTGCTGGGTACCGTTTTGCAGGCCGACGATCAGCTCTTCGATCTCTTCGGTGGACTTCTGCGTGCGCTGGGCGAGGCTACGCACCTCGTCGGCAACCACGGCGAAACCCCGTCCGGCCTCACCGGCACGCGCCGCTTCGATGGCCGCGTTGAGCGCCAGCAGGTTGGTTTGCTGGGCCACGGATTTGATCACGTCGAGGACGCTGCCGATCTTGTCGCTTTCGCGTTTCAGTTCGCCCATGGCTTCGGTGGAGTGACCCACTTCAGCGGCCAGGCGCTCGATCTGGGCAATGGCTTCGCCGACGACTTTGTCGCCTTCGCGGGCCTGTTGGTCGGCGGCGACGGCGGCTTCGGAGGCTTCTTCGGCGTTGCGCGCAACTTCCTGTACGGTGGCGGCCATTTCGTTCATGGCGGTGGCGACCTGGTCTGTCTCGATCTTCTGATTGTTGACCCCGGCGCTGGTCTGCTCGGTGACCGCCGACAGCTCTTCGGCAGCGCTGGCGATCTGCGTGACGCCGTCGCTGATCCCGCCGATCAGCTCGCGCAGGCCTTGGGTCATGCTCTGCATCGAACGTTGCAACTGACCGAGTTCGTCGCGGCGCAGGGAGACCAGGTTGTGGGTCAGGTCGCCAGCGGCAACGCGCTCGGCGACTTTCAGGGTCTGGTTCAGCGGAATGATGATCTGTCGGGTGATTGCCCACGCGGCCAGCAGGCCGAAGGCCACGGCCAGAAGGGTCGCGATGATCAGCATGTTCTTGGCGTGGGCGGCGTCGGTGTCGCGCACCACGGTTTGGGATTCGGTGAGCTTTTTGCTGACGTCGAGCAGGATGTCGCCCTGAGTCGACATGCGCGCCTGGGCCTTGGCGCTATTGACCTGGGAGTCGCGGAACTGGGCGACTGCCGCACGGTAGGCCTTGATCGAGTCGGTGGCCTGTTGCAGGTTGGCGATGTGCTGTTCCGGCAGTTTCGCCGGCAGGCTTTCGAGGTTTTTCAGGGCATTGTCGATGGCGTCCAGCGCCGGTTGTTCGGCCTCGGCCTTGCCGCTGTAGGTGTAGCCGCGCACCTGATAGCGGGCCTGTTGCAGCAGTTTGCTCAGCTCGATCACGCTGTTGAATTGCGCGACGCTGTCGCCCTGCAGCACGGATTTTTCGACTTCGGAAACCTTGGCCACGGCGTTGTCGGCGCTGGCGCCGAGTTTGCTGCGGGCGTCTTCGCGTTGCACCGTGGCTTGGGTCATGTCGGCGAAAGCGCGTTTGTACTCGGCGACGGCGGCCAGTTGTTGATCGACCATCGCCGCATCGGACGGTTGTTCGATCAGGCTGCGAGCGGTTTGCAGGCCGCTGTCGAGTTTGTTCAGCAGCTCGTTGACCGCGCCCGGGCCTTGTTCGCCACGGCGTGCTTCATAGTCCAGGCGTGCCAGGCGCAAGTCCTTGGTCAGCTCGTTGAGGCTGGAGATGAAACCGAGCTTGTCGCCACGGCTGATGATGCCGCTCATGCCGGTCCAGCCGGTAAAGGTGATCAACAGCGTCAGCAACAGCACCAGGCCGAAACCGATTCCCAGCTTGCGTTTGACGCTGACGTTCCCAAGATTCTCGGCTAACCAACGGTACATGCGACGACTCCCCTCGGACCACTAATTGGACTTATGGGGACTGTATCGGCCGCGTGATGGCAATCTGTAACACCATTTATCCGGGGGGGACGTGATCCTGTGGCGAGGGAGCTTGCTCCCGCTCGGCGGCGCAGCCGTCGTAAACGCCTGAATGCGGTGTGCCAGCAGAATGAAAAGCGCTGGCCGCTGCGCACCCAAACGGGGGCAAGCCCCCTTGCCATAGGGATCGGTGTGGAATTTAGAACAGCCGCGCGAGCAGGGCGGTGACGGCGGTTTCGACGCGCAGGATGCGTTCGCCCAGTTGCACCGGTTGCAGGCCGGATTTGGCCAGCAGATCGATTTCGTAGGGAATCCAGCCACCCTCGGGGCCGATGGCCAGGGTCACCGGCTCGTTCAGCGCGCGCGGGCAGGGTGGGTAGTTGCCGGGGTGGCCGACCAGGCCGAGGGTGCCGTCGGTAATCGCCGGCAGCCGGTCTTCAACGAAAGGCTTGAAGCGCTTTTCGATGATGATCTCCGGCAGCACGGTGTCGCGCGCCTGTTCCAGACCGAGGATCAAATTTTCGCGAATCGCGTCAGGCTCAAGAAACGGCGTCTGCCAGAAACTCTTCTCGACCCGGTAGCTGTTGACCAGAATGACCTTCGACACGCCCATGGTCGCCACGGTCTGAAACACCCGACGGAGCATCTTCGGACGTGGCAGAGCGAGTACCAGGGTCAGCGGCAGCTTGGCCGGTGGCGGCTGAACGAGACTGACGCGCAACTCGGCTTCACCCGCTTCGAGGCGAAGCAGTTCGGCCGAACCCATCAACCCATTGATCCGTCCGACGCGCAGGCTGTCACCGACTTCCGAGCGGTGAACCTCCTGCATGTGGGTCAGACGACGATCACGCAGCACCACACGGTCGGCCGCAATGAAATCGGCCTCTTCGAGCAGCAGCAGGTTCATGCCTGGGTCGCTGGCGGCTGGTCGTTGTGATCGTCAGCGGTTTCGTCCGGACGTTCGCGCTTGCTGATCAGGCCACCAAACAGAATGCCGATTTCAAACAGCATCCACATCGGCACCGCCAGCAGGGTCTGCGAGAAAATGTCCGGCGGGGTGAGGATCATGCCGACCACGAAGCAGCCGATGATCACGTACGGACGGATCTTCTTCAGGTATTTGACGTCGACCACGCCGATCCACACCAGCAGCACCACGGCCACCGGGATTTCAAACGCCACGCCGAAGGCGAAGAACAGCGTCATGACGAAGTCGAGGTAGCTGGCGATGTCAGTCATCATTTCCACGCCGGCCGGGGTGGCAGCAGCGAAGAACTTGAAGATCAGCGGGAACACGAAGTAATAGGCGAAGGCCATGCCGGTGTAGAACAGCAGGATGCTGGACACCAGCAACGGCACCGCGATGCGCTTTTCATGCTTGTACAGGCCCGGCGCGATGAAACCCCAGATCTGATGCAGGATCACCGGAATCGCGAGGAACAGCGAAACCATCATCGTCAGCTTCAGCGGCGTCAGGAACGGCGATGACACGTCGGTGGCGATCATCGTCGCGCCGACCGGCAGGTACTGGCGCAGCGGCGTTGAGACGAAGGTGTAGATCTGCTGGGTGAACGCAAACAGCCCGGCGAAGATGATGAAGATCGCCGCCACGCAACGCAGCAGGCGGGTGCGCAACTCGGTGAGGTGCGAAACCAGCGGCATGTGCTGGTCGTTTTCGGGGAGATCGCTCATGGGGCTCGCGGCGGCAGAGTAGTGTCGTGAGGCGCTGTTGTGATCGGCGCGGCGTTTGGCGCAACGTGTTCAACAGAATGTTCTACGGCGGCTGGCGCCGTTTCTGTCGGAGCTACAACGGCAGCAGGTGCTGGTGGCGTCGTCGCGGCAGCAGGGCTGTGAATCGTCTGCTGCCCCACATGCTCAACCGGCGTCGGCTCCTGCTGAACCGGCTGGAAAATCTTCCGCGCCTCTTGCTCCAGCGACAGAATGTGCTCGTTGTGCAGTTGCCGACGAATCTCGTCGGCACCGATTTCACGTTCAACTTCCTGTTTGATCGCGTTGAAGCTGCGCTTCAGCCGGCCGACCCACAGGCCAGCGGTGCGTGCAGCGCCCGGCAGACGCTCGGGGCCCAGCACCAGCAGGGCAACGAGGCCGACGAGCAGCAGTTCAGAGAAGCTGATACCAAACATTAGTCAGTGCTCACACGTCTTTGCGGATCGGCTCTTCGACTTTTTGCGCCTGCACGTCGATGGTGTGCGGCGGGTTGGCCTGAGCGGTAGCTTGTGGCTGAACCGGTGGCACCGGCTGCGCAGGCGTCACGGTTGGATCAGCAGCCGGTTTTTCATCGTCGTTCATGGCTTTACGGAAGCCCTTGATCGACTCGCCGACGTCGGTACCGAGGTTTTTCAGTTTCTTGGTGCCGAACACCAGCACCACGACTACCAGAATGACGATCCAGTGTTTCCAGTCAAAAATGCCCATGTTGCTGTTCCTCTCTAGAAATTGTTCAGGCGGACGGACGCGAGGCTTTCTCGACGTGTCCGGACAGGCCGAAGCGGCGATCCAGTTCATCCAGCACGGCCTGCGGATGCTGCCCCAGTTGGGCGAGCATGACCATGCTGTGGAACCACAGGTCGGCGGTCTCGTAGATCACGTCGCTGCAGTCGCCGCTGATGGCGGCGTCCTTGGCGGCAATAATGGTTTCGACCGACTCTTCGCCGACTTTCTCCAGAATCTTGTTCAGGCCCTTGTGATACAGACTAGCTACATACGAGCTGTCGGCCGCTGCGCCTTTGCGCTCTTCGAGCACTTCGGCCAGACGAGTCAGGGTGTCACTCATGTTTGTGTCCTGCGGAGTAGATTGCGTGCGGGTCTTTCAGCACCGGATCGACGGTTTTCCAGTCGCCGTTTTCGAAGACACGGTAAAAGCAGCTTTGACGGCCGGTATGGCAAGCGATGTCGCCGATCTGTTCAACCATCAGGATGATCACGTCGGCGTCACAGTCCAGACGCATTTCATGCAAGGTCTGCACATGGCCGGACTCTTCGCCCTTGCGCCACAGCTTGCCACGGGAACGTGACCAGTAGATTGCACGGTTTTCCGCAGCGGTCAGCTCGAGCGCTTCGCGGTTCATCCAAGCCATCATCAGTACGCGTCCGGTCTTGTGATCCTGGGCAATCGCCGGCACCAGGCCATCAGCGTCCCACTTGATCTCGTCCAGCCAGTTCTTCATCTTCAATTCCCGAAACGCAGCTACAAGCTTTGAGCTTCAAGCTGCAAGTAAAAGCGGATTGCGGTGTTCCTGTAACGGCAGGCTTGCAGCTCGCAGCTTATAACTTGCAGCTGATTCGTGCTATCGGCGAACGACCAGATACAAGCCCACGGCCACCATGATCCCGGCGGGCCAATGCCCTAATTCGTGCAGCGGGCCGCCGATGGCGAGGATCACCCCGCCCGCCAGATGGGCGCAACCGAGCAGGCGCAGGAACCAGTCGTCCTTGCGTTTGTGCCACGGTGGCGGCGGGTCGTAAGCGTGTGGCTGGGACATGCGTTCGAGCAGATCGCGGGCCATATTCGCCAAGTGCGGAATTTGTTCGAACTGGCTTTGCACGTTGCCGAGCAAGGCTTTCGGGCTGACGCGCTCGCGCATCCAGCGTTCGAGGAACGGCTGCGCGGTGTTCCACAGATCCAGGTCCGGATAGAGCTGACGTCCAAGGCCTTCGATGTTCAGCAGGGTCTTTTGCAGCAACACGAGTTGCGGCTGGACTTCCATGTTGAAGCGTCGTGCGGTCTGGAACAGGCGCATCAGCACCTGGCCAAATGAAATATCTTTTAACGGTTTTTCGAAGATCGGCTCGCAGACGGTGCGGATCGCCGCTTCGAATTCGTTGAGCTTGGTTTCCGCCGGCACCCAGCCCGAATCGATGTGCAGTTGCGCCACGCGGCGGTAGTCACGCTTGAAGAAAGCGAACAGGTTGCGCGCCAGGTAATCCTGGTCTTCCGGGGTCAGGCTGCCGACGATGCCGCAGTCGATTGCAATGTACTGCGGGCTCCACGGGTTGACGGTGCTGACGAAAATATTGCCCGGGTGCATGTCGGCGTGGAAGAAACTGTCGCGGAACACCTGGGTGAAGAAGATCTCCACGCCGCGCTCGGCGAGCATCTTCATGTCGGTGCGCTGGTCGGCGAGGGTCGCCAGATCCGTCACCTGTATGCCGTAGATGCGCTCCATCACCAGCACTTTCGGCCGGCACCAGTCCCAGTAGACTTGTGGCACGTAGAGCAGCGGCGAGCCTTCGAAGTTGCGCTTCAACTGGCTGGCGTTGGCCGCCTCGCGCAGCAGGTCGAGTTCGTCGTAGATGGTTTTTTCGTAATCCTGCACCACGTCGACCGGGTGCAGCAGGCGCGCGTCGGCCGAGAGTTTTTCGGCGGCGCGAGCGAGGATGAACAGCCACGCCAGATCCTGGGCGATGATCGGTTTCAGGCCCGGGCGGATTACCTTCACTACGACTTCTTCACCGCTTTTCAGCTGCGCGGCGTGCACTTGTGCCACCGAAGCCGAAGCCAGTGGTTCAACGTCGAAACGGCTGAACACTTCGCTGATTTTCTTGCCGAGCTGTTCTTCGATCAGCTTGATCGACAGCTGCGAATCGAACGGTGGTACGCGGTCCTGCAACAGCATCAGCTCATCGGCGATGTCTTCCGGCAGCAGGTCGCGGCGGGTCGAGAGGATCTGCCCGAATTTGATGAAAATCGGCCCGAGATCCTGCAACGCCAGGCGCAAACGCGCGCCACGGCTGAGCTCCAGCGGCTTGCGCGGGAACCAGCGCCACGGCAGCACGTAACGCAATGCCAACAGGAACCAGGGCAGCGGCAGATCAAACAGCAGGTCATCGAGGCGGTAGCGGATCACGACGCGCTGGATGCGCAACAGACGGCGGACGGCAAGCAGCTTCATGCGTTATCGCTTGGGTCGAGGGATCGGGAAAGGCGCTCGAAACGCGCCTCGAGACGTTCCAGATCAAGTTTGATCCGGTCCAGTTCGCTGAATCGCGCTTCGGCTTCGCGCTGCCCGACGAGGGTGCGCGATTCTTCGGCGAGGTATTCGGCGAGATTCTGGTTGAGGCTGGCAAATCCTTGTTGATACCAGCGGACGCGGCTGCGCAGGTGACCGCCAACCAATTGCGTGGCAACCGGGCCGAGCCAGCGCGAGAGTTCGTACTCCCAGTCCAGCTCAAGGTCTTGCAGCACACCGGCCAGTTCCAGCAGCACGCCGCTGTCGCCATCGAGCTCGACTTCCGGGGCGTGCAACACCGCGGTCTTGTCTTTGCTCACGGCCAGTTTTATCAGGCTCGAAGCCGGAGCGCGCAAGGTGCAGTCGACGCCGGTTTCCCAGTGAGAGGCCAGCATCAAGCCCTCGTCGCTCGGCAAAATGAACAGTTGCAGCGCCGGGCTGCGGCAATCCACGGCAATCACCTTGCCGGTCAAATGCGCCAGCCGCGGCAGCGCCGTGCTGTCGAGACGCAGCACTCGGTTCAGGCCGAGTTCAACGCTGGCGAGCAGCCCGGTGAGCAACATCAGGGCTTGATGCCACGGTGCAGGGCGACGATGCCTGCGGTCATGTTGTGATAGGTCACGCGGTCGAAACCGGCGTCGACCATCATCGACTTCAGGGTTTCCTGATTCGGGTGCATGCGGATCGATTCGGCCAGGTAGCGATAGCTTTCCGAGTCGTTGGTGATCAGCTTGCCCATCAGTGGCATGAAGGCGAACGAGTAAGCGTCGTAGGCTTTCGACATCAGCGCGTTGGTCGGCTTGGAGAATTCCAGCACCAGCAGGCGACCGCCGGGCTTGAGCACGCGCAGCATCGAGCGCAGGGCGTCTTCTTTGTGCGTCACGTTGCGCAGGCCGAAGGCGATGGTCACGCAGTCGAAGTGATTGTCCGGGAATGGCAGCTTTTCCGCGTCCGCCTGAACAAATTCGACGTTGCCCGACACGCCCAGATCGAGCAGACGGTCGCGACCGACCTTGAGCATCGATTCGTTGATGTCGGCCAATACCACCTGGCCGGTCGGGCCAACGAGGTGCGAGAATTTTTTGGTCAGGTCGCCAGTGCCGCCGGCGATGTCCAGCACGCGGTTGCCGCTGCGCACGCCCGACAGTTCGATCGCAAAACGCTTCCACAAACGGTGCATGCCGCCCGACAGAAGGTCGTTCATCAGGTCGTACTTGGCGGCTACCGAGTGGAATACCTCAGCGACTTTTTCCGCTTTCTGGCTTTCCGGAACGTTTTTGAAGCCGAAGTGAGTGGTGGGTTCGGCATCGCTGCCTTTGCGCTGATCAGTCATATCGCTGTCACCAAAAGAGAATGCGCGACATTCTAATCCCCAAGCCATGCTTTGTCTTGGAATGGCTAAAGGTAAGATGGGCAACCTTCGGGACGATTTGCCGCAGATGCGGTCAAGATTTACCGACAAGCCTTCATAGTCATCTTCGAAAATCAGGAGTCATTCAATGGCCAAAATCAGTGTTGAGCGTGCTCACAGCCTGGGCAAGGAAGCCGCCCGCGAGAAGGCTGACAAACTGGCGCAGAAACTCTCCGATCAATATGGCCTGGAGCCGCAATGGTCGGGCGACACTCTGAACCTCAAGCGCTCGGGCGTGAAAGGCGCGGTGCATGTGGCCGACGACTCGATCCGCGTCGACGTGGAACTAGGCATCATGATGTCGGCCATGAGCGGCATGATCAAAGCCGAGATCGAGAAGGCTCTCGACAAAGCGCTGGTCTGAAACACGATCCCTTGTAGGAGTGAGCCTGCTCGCGATAGCGGTCTGTCAGTCGACTTCTTTTTTGACTGATACAACGCTATCGCGAGCAGGCTCACTCCTACATTTGTTTGTAGCGCTCCCAAGCTTTTATGTCAGTTGTTAGGGTGCCGTTTCTAATTTTTCTGCCTACTTTGTGCCTGAGCCCGACAAACCTGCGGGCAGTTCCTCAAACCTTCTGCGCGTGAGGTGCACCATGGCCAAAGTTATTTTGAAGAAAAAAATCGACGCTTCGACTTCTACTCTGAGCGACGTGAAATCCTATGCCCGCAAGATCTGGCTGGCAGGCCTGGGTGCCTACGCCAAGGTCGGTCAAGAGGGCAGCGAGTACTTTCAGGAGTTGATCAAGGCTGGTCAAACTGTTGAAAAGAAAGGCAAAAAAGTCGTCACCGAAAAACTCGAAGCGGCCAATGCCGAGATCGACGATGCCAAGAGCGAAGTCAGTTCTTTCAAAGGTCGTGTCGAAGTTCAGCTCGACAAGGTCGAGAAGGCGTTCGACTCCCGTGTAGCAAGCGCCTTGAATCGTATCGGCATTCCGTCTAAACATGACGTTGAGACACTCTCTGCTAAGCTCGATGAGCTGACGGCATTGCTCGAACGCGTCGCGCGTAAATCTTAAGGAGAACGGGATGGCTGGTAAAAAGAACACCGATAAAGAAGGCAGCTCGTGGATTGGGAAGGTCGAAGACTACTCCCGTAAAATCTGGCTGGCTGGTTTAGGCGTGTACTCGAAGATCGACACTGACGGCAGCAAGCTCTTCGATACATTGGTCAAAGACGGCGAGAAAGCCGAGAAGCTCACCAAGTCTGCAGTCGGCAAAAAAGTCGATGCCGCCAAGGACTCCGCTTCTTCGGCCAAATCGCGCATCAGTGGCGTGAAAGATCGCGCACTGGGCAAGTGGGACGAGCTGGAAGGAGCTTTCGACAAGCGCCTGAACAGCGCGATTTCGCGCCTGGGTGTGCCAAGCCGCAATGAAGTCAAAGCGCTGCACAGCAAGGTTGAAACCCTGACCAAGCAGATCGAAAAACTCACCGGTCTGAAAGCTCAGCCTGTGGCGGCGAAAACCGCAGCAGCCAAACCGGCAGCCAAAACCGCCGCAGCTAAACCAGCGGCAAAAACTGCGGCCAAGCCTTTGGCCAAAGCGGCTGCCAAACCGGTGGCGAAGGCTAAAGCAGCAGTTAAATCCGTAGCGAAAACTGCTGCCGCCAAACCTGCTGCGAAAGCAGCGGCCAAGCCGGTTGCAGCTGCCAAGGCAGCCGCGAAACCTGCCGCTAAAACCGCAGCGAAGCCAGCCGCCAAGCCAGCAGCGAAAACCGCTGCCGCCAAACCGGCTGCCAAACCAGCGGCCAAACCCGCTGCGGCGAAGAAACCGGCAGTGAAAAAGCCGGCCGCACCGAAAGCCGCTGCGCCGAAACCGGCAGCGCCTGCCGCTGCAGCCAAGCCTGCCACCCCGGCAACCCCGGCCAGCGCGTCGAACTCCGCCGCTGCACCGACTCCGGTAGCCACCCCGACTGCTGCATCGACCCCGTCGACACCAACCAGTCAGTCCTGATTCTTCAGGGCAAAACAAAACGCCCGGCCTGTGAAGGCCGGGCGTTTTTGTTTATACACTTCAAGGCTGCCCCTCACCCCAGCCCTCTCCCGGAGGGAGAGGGGGCCGACGGAGTGGTCTCAAGCGATACGCCGACCTGAAAGACCTTATCGATTATGGATTCGGTAACGCACTGTCAGGTCGGCGTACTTCTACAGCATCCCGCATTCAGTCCCCTCTCCCTCTGGGAGAGGGCTAGGGTGAGGGGCTCTTGATTTCAGTCGTGATCTTCAAGGTATTGCAGGGCCATCCGTTCGGTCGCCACTTTCACCGGCGGCAGCAAGTGCGGCGCCACCAGCATCATGATCTGATAAACCACCAACCTGACCTCACCCTCACGATCAAGAATCCGCTGATAGTCCAGCGAGAACAGCAGGGTCATGGTGATCTGCTCCACCAGTTGCCCCAACGCCTGGGTATCACTGACCAACTGCCCGCCCGCTTTCAACCGCGCCAGCAATGACGCCAGCGTGCGCTTCAGAGCATTGAGCAGATGACGAATGCCTTTGGCCAGTTTCGGCAACCGTCCGGCCAGGTTCGACAGGTCCTGAAACAGAAACCGATACTGCGCCAGTCGCTCGACGATCAAATGCAGGAACAGCCAGTAATCCTCCGGCGCCAACTCGACATCCGAGGGCGGATCGAGCAGCGGCGCCAGTTCATTCTGGAAACGTTCGAACAACCCGAGTATCAGCGGTTCCTTGCCGTGGAAGTGGTAGTAGAGGTTGCCGGGGCTGATCCCCATTTCGTTGGCAACCTCCATGGTGGAGACGTTTGGCTCGCCCTTTTCGTTGAACAGTTGCAGAGCACATTCGAGAATCCGGTCGCGGGTTTTCATCCAGTCTTCTTAGAAAAGTTCGGTTAAGCGTCAGCGCACACGCACGTAAGTACCGGGCGCGGCCTCCATCGGTGGATAGTTCGGGTTGCCGAGGGTAAACGTGGTTTCGTGCTGGGCACCGGAGCGCTGTTGAATCCATTCCAGCCACTGCGGCCACCAGCTGCCATCAACGTGTTTGGCGTCGTAGTACCAGGCGCGTGGGTCGCTGCTCATCTTCCCGTTCTCGACGTACGCGGCTTTCGGGTTGCTTGGCGGGTTGAGGATGCTTTGCACGTGGCCGCTGTTGGACAGCACGAAGCGGCGCTCGCCACCCAGCAGCAGGGTCGAGCGATACACCGCGTCCCACGGCGTGATGTGATCGTTCATGCCGGCGACGCTGAAACTGTCGACGGTGACTTTTTGCAGATCGATCGGCGTGCCGCACACTTCCAGACCGCCGGGATGGGTCAACGGGTTGTGTTTGAAGAAGTCCAGCAGATCGCCGTGAAACGCGGCGGGCAGGCGGGTGTTGTCGTTGTTCCAGTAAAGGATGTCGAAGGCAGGCGGCTCTTTGCCCAGCAGGTAATTGTTGACGAAGTAGCTCCAGATCAAATCGTTCGGGCGCATCCAGGCGAAGATCTTCGCCATGTCGCGGCCGTCCAGCACGCCTTTCTGGTAGGAACGACGCTTGGCCGCTTCCAGCGTCTGCTCATCGGCAAACAGCGTGGCCGGGGTTTCGATCTGGCTGTCGAGCAGGCTGACCAGATAGGTCGCGCTGGAGATGCGGCGCAACTGCCGCTTGGCCTGCAAATGACCTTGCAAGGCTGCGATGGTCAGTCCGCCGGCGCAGGCACCCATCAGGTTCACTTCGCGGGCGCCGGTGATTGCCCGGCACACGTTCATCGCTTCTTCCACCGCTTCAACGTAGGTCGACAGACCCCACTCGCGATGGCGCACATCGGGGTTGCGCCAGCTGATCATGAACGTCTGCAAGCCGTTCTTCAGTGCGTACTGGACGAAGCTGTTGTGTGGGCTCAGGTCGAAGATGTAGTACTTGTTGATTTGCGGCGGCACCACCAGCAGAGGCTTGGCGTACTGCTTTTCGCTCATCGGCTTGTACTGGATCAGCTCCAGTAATTCATTGCGAAACACCACCGAGCCGGTGGTGGTGGCGACGGTCTTGCCGACCTCGAAAGCCTGACGAGTGACCTGCCGTGGCAAGCCGTCGTTGTGCAGCAGGTCATCGAACAGATGACTGAGGCCGCGCACTAGGCTGTTACCGCCGGAGTTGAACAGCTCCTTGATCGCCAGCGGGTTGAGCAGGGTGTTGGACGGCGCCACGGCGTCGTTGAGCAGGGTGAAGGCAAAGTGTGCACGGGCGCGGTCGTCATCGCTCATGTTGCTTTCATCGATCCAGCTTTTGACCTGCTTCTGCCAAGCCAGATAGGCCTGCAGGCTGCGCCGGTAAAACGGGTTGAGGCTCCACGCCGGATCGGCGAAGCGAGTGTCCTGCGGGTTGGTCGGGTGCAGGGTTTCGCCGAGCAGCACGCGGCCGAGCTGGCCGCCGAGTTTCAAGGCGTGTTTCGCGCTGTGAATCGGATTACGCAGACCATGGGCGGCGACACTGCGCAAGGTCGAGAGCAGATCCCTGCCACGCAGACCGGTGATCGCACTTTGTGCGTTGATGAACACGGCGGGGCTGGGCACTACGCCCGTCGCTGGTTTGTCGCGCATGACTCAACACTCCTTCGTCTTCAGGTCAAAAAACAAACTCACCGAACCAGAACACCATAGACGCTGTTGCGGGTTGCTGCCTGCGCGGCGTCCTGCCGCGCACTTTCTACAAAAGCCCTGCATAAAGCCTGCCGCAGGGCTTAACCGCCGAGCGGAGTTGGATGCGGGTGCATCACGGCGCGTTGACGCTCCTCCTGGAGGAATTTCATGATGATCGGCGCCACCGCTTCGGCGCGGGTGATCAGGAACAGATGACCGTCGTCGATGATGTGCAACTGCGCATTGGGAATGCGCCAGGCGAGCATGCGCATGTTGATCAGCGGAATCAGCGGATCGTCATCGCCGGCCAGTACCAGCGTCGGTTGATGGATCTTGTGCAGCCAGTGAATGCTGGTCCAGCCAAGGCCGGCGAACAGTTGCCAGTAGTAACCGAGCTTGCCTGCCGAACGCACTTTCGCCGCATGGCTGGCGGCCAGCGTCGGGTCACGGCGGAACGAGCCGCCGTAGATCAAAGGCGCGATGCGGATGACATGGGATGGCTGGATGTAGCGCCGGGGGCTGGCCATCATCCACAACACTTTCGGTTTGCCTGGCACCATCACTGCACCGGCAGCGGTCGCCGCCAGCACCAGTTTCTTGCAGCGCTCGGGGTAGTCGTAGGCGAATTGCTGCGCCAGTGCGCCCCCCCACGACACGCCGATCACATTGACCTGACCGTAGTCGAGGTAATCGAGCATCCGCGCAGTCAGCTTGGCCAGGCCAGGAAAGCGATACGGCCGGTTCGGCGTCGAAGAACCGCCGACACCGGGCACGTCGAAGGCGATCACTTCCAGATCCGGGTCCAGTGCTGCGACAAACGGAAACACCAGCTCCAGGTTGGCGCCGATGCCGTTGAAAATCAGCAAGGGCGTCAAGTGAGGCTTGCCGGGGCGTACCGCCGTGCGGAGGGTCTGGCCATCCAGGTCGACGGTACGAAAAATGAACGGTTGCGGCATGCTTCAGGCCCTGTGGGTCGATCTCAAAATCACCTCGAATCCCTTGTGGGAGCGGGCACTGTGGCGAGGGGATTTATCCCCGATCGACTGCGAAGCAGTCGCACACCCTCGAACGCGGAGAATCATAGTTGCCGCGATTGCAGGTTTTGGGGCCGCTGCGCGACCCATCGGGGATGAATCCCCTCACCACAAGCCCGCTCCCACGGGGGAATGAGGTGTGTAAGTTACCGCTCGTGAACATAAGTACCCGGCGATGCTTCACCTGGCGCATATGCCTTGTTGCCGAGTTTGGTTGGCGCTTTTTTCAGGTTGCCCGAGCGCTCGGCTTGCCACGTCTGCCAGTACAACCACCAGGAATCGGTGTGCTTGGTCGAGTTCTCTTGCCAGTCATCGGCATTCGCCGCCATTTCTTCGCCGGTCATGTAGCGCGATTTCGGATTGCCCGGCGGATTCAGAATGCTCTGGATATGGCCGCTGCTCGACAGCACGAACTCGACCTTGCCACCAAACAGCTGCGCCGACTTGTAGCAGGACTTCCACGGCGTGATGTGGTCGTTGGTGCCGGCCAGCGAGAAGATGTCGGCAGTGACCTGCTTGAGGTCGATCGGTGTGCCGCACACTTCCAGTGCATTCGGGCGAATCAGTGGGTTGTTTTTGAACATCTCGATCAGGTCGCCGTGGAACGCGGCCGGCAACCGTGTGGTGTCGTTGTTCCAGAACAGGATGTCGAACACCGGCGGCTCGTTGCCGAGCAGGTAGTTGTTGACCCAGTAGTTCCAGATCAGATCGTTCGGCCGCATCCACGCGAAGACCTTGGCCATGTCTTTGCCTTCGAGCACGCCGGCCTGATACGAATGGCGCTTGGCGGTCTCAAGGGTCTGTTCATCGACAAACAACGCGACGTCGCTGTCCAGGGTGGTGTCGAGCACGCTGACCAGTAGCGTGAGGGCATTGACCTTCTTCTCGCCGATCGCCGCGTAGTGGCCGAGCAGGGCGGTGCAGGTGATGCCGCCCGAGCAGGCGCCGAGCATGTTCACGTCTTTGCTGCCGGTGATGGCGGTGACCACGTCGACCGCTTCTTTCAGCGCATCGATGTACGTCGACAGGCCCCACTCGCGCTGCGCCTTGGTCGGGTTGCGCCAGCTGACGATGAACGTCTGCACGTTGTTGCGCAGGCAGAAGCGCGCCAGGCTCTTGTCCGGGCTGAGGTCGAAAACGTAGAACTTGTTGATCTGTGGTGGCACCACCAGCAATGGACGCTCGTGAACCTGTTCGGTGATCGGCTTGTACTGGATCAGCTCCAGCACGTCGTTGCGAAACACCACGGCGCCTTCGGTGACACCAAGGCTCTTGCCGACCTCGAATGCGCCCATGTTGACCTGGCTCGGCATGCCGCCGTTGTGGACCAGATCCTTGGCCAGATGCGAGAGGCCGTCGAGCAGGCTTTTGCCGCCGGTTTCGAAGAAGCGTTTGACCGCCGCCGGGTTGGCCGCCGTGTTGGTCGGGGCCATGGCTTCGGTCATCAGGTTAATGACGAAATGCCCACGGGCGATGTCTTTGGGTGACAGGCTGCTGTCATCGATCCAGGCGTGGAGTTCCTTGCGCCACGCCAGATAAGTTTGCAGATAACGTTTGTAGAGCGGGTTCTGGCTCCACGCAGGATCGGCGAAGCGACGGTCATCGCCGGCCGGTTGCAGTTCGGATTTGCCGAACAACACGTTCTTCAGTTCGAGGCCGAAATGGGTGACGTGCTTGACGCTATGGATCGGTTGTTTAATGGCCTGTTTCAGCACCATACGAGCAGAGGCCAGCAGATCCTTTCCGCGTAGCCCAACGACGGGATTAAGCCCCAGGGTGTTTTCCGAGGCTTGGTACTTCAGGTCATCGTTATTCTTGTTACTCATCTACGACGCTCCATTGTCCTGAGACGAGTACCCGGTTTTCTGCTGTGCAGTTCCACAGCCAATGCCAGGTACTACTGCTCGGGTGACCGTTAATTCTGCATAGCTGCTTTACAGTCGTAGAGCACTGCAGGGAACTTGCCAGCTCCATTGGTTACCCGAGTTTAATTTTTTTCGCAAGCGGGCCGATCCTCGACGACGCAGCGGAGCATTCAAACAGATGAATTTAGAAAATGCCCTCTAAAGAGCAAGAGTCTCGGACTAGAGCATCAGCTTGACGATCGACTCGTCCGGATCGCGGGTTTTTCCGGCGGCTTTGAGCTCGGCCAGATAATCGGCCCAGAGTGCGTCATGACGTCGCCCCAGCTCGTAGAGATATTCCCAAGTGAACAAGCCACTGTCGTGACCGTCGTCGAAGGTCAGTTTCAGTGCGTAGTGACCGGCCGGTTCCAGCTTGCTCAGACCGACGTTGAGCTTGCCGAATTGCAGGATCGGTTTGCCGTGGCCCTGGACCTCGGCGGAGGGGGAATGCACGCGCAGGAATTCGGCGGGCAAGGTGTATTCCTCGCCGGACGCGTAGGTGAGCGTCAGGGTTTTCGAGGCTTTGTGCAGTTTGATGTCGGTAGGAATCATAGAAACAGCCTTTAGCTGCAAGCAACAAGCTGCAAGCTTAACTCAGCCCGTAGCTTGCCGCTTGCCGCTTGCCGCTCTACAGAATGTAGCGGGACAGGTCTTCGTTCTGCGCCAATTCGCCGAGGTGGCTGTTGACGTACGCCGCGTCGATCAGAATCGGCTTCTCATCGTGCGTGCTGGCCATATCACCGGCGCTGAACGACACCTCTTCGAGCAGACGCTCAAGCAAGGTGTGCAGACGACGGGCACCAATGTTCTCGGTTTTCTCGTTGACCTGCCAGGCGATCTCGGCAATGCGCTGGATACCTTCAGGCTGGAACTGGATGTTCAGGCCTTCGGTTTTCAGCAGTGCGCAGTATTGTTCGGTGAGCGAGGCGTGCGGTTCGCTGAGAATGCGCTCGAAGTCTTCCGGGGTCAGGGCCTTGAGTTCGACGCGGATCGGCAGACGGCCTTGCAGCTCCGGCACCAGATCGCTCGGCTTGCTCAGGTGGAACGCACCGGAGGCAATGAACAGGATGTGATCAGTCTTGACCATGCCCAGTTTGGTGTTGACGGTGCAGCCTTCGATCAGCGGCAGCAGGTCGCGCTGCACGCCTTCACGGGACACGTCAGCGCCGCCGACGTTACCGCGCTTGGCGACTTTGTCGATCTCGTCGATGAACACGATACCGTGCTGCTCGACGGCTTCCAGCGCCTTGGCTTTCAGCTCTTCTTCATTGACCAGACGCCCGGCTTCTTCGTCGCGTACCAGTTTCAGTGCTTCTTTGACCTTGAGCTTGCGGGACTTCTTCTTGCCCTTGCCCATGTTGGCAAACAGCGACTGCAACTGGTTGGTCATCTCTTCCATGCCGGGCGGCGTGGCGATTTCGATGCCGGCCACTTCGGCGACTTCGATGTCGATTTCCTTGTCGTCCAGCTGACCTTCTCGCAGGCGCTTGCGGAACAGCTGACGGGTGTTGGAATCCGAGCTTGGCGCTTCTTCATTGCTGAAGCCCATGCGAGCCGGCGGCAGCAGGGCGTCGAGGATACGGTCCTCGGCGGCGTCTTCGGCGCGGTGACGAACGCGGGTCATTTCCTGCTCGCGCAGCATCTTGATCGCAGCATCGGCGAGATCACGGATGATCGATTCGACGTCACGGCCGACATAGCCGACTTCGGTGAACTTGGTCGCTTCGACCTTGATGAACGGCGCGTTGGCCAGTTTCGCCAGACGACGGGCGATCTCGGTTTTACCGACACCGGTCGGGCCGATCATCAGGATGTTCTTCGGGGTCACTTCAACGCGCAGCTCTTCAGGCAGCTGCATGCGGCGCCAGCGGTTGCGCAGGGCAATCGCGACGGCGCGCTTGGCATCGTCCTGGCCGATGATGTGGCGGTTGAGTTCGTGGACGATTTCGCGGGGAGTCATGGACATAATAATTGGCGGTCCTCAAGCAGAAAAAAGCCGTGGCGCAGGGGCCGTATCAGGCTTCTTCAGCGAGATCCTGCTCCTCAATGGTCTGAGTGTGGTTGGTGAATACACAGATGTCGGCGGCGATACCGAGGGCGGTTTCGACGATTTCCCGGGCCGACAGATCGGTCTTTTTCAGCAGGGCGCTGGCTGCTGCCTGCGCGTACCCGCCGCCGGAACCCATGGCGATCAGGCCATTCTCCGGTTCGACCACGTCACCGTTGCCGGTAATGATCAGGGAGGCGTCCTTGTTGGCGACCGCGAGCATGGCTTCGAGGCGGCTCAGGGAACGGTCGGTGCGCCATTCTTTGGCGAGTTCGACGGCGGCGCGGATCAGGTGGCCCTGATGTTTCTCAAGCTGGCCTTCGAAACGTTCGAACAGGGTGAAGGCGTCGGCGGTGGCACCGGCGAAACCGGCGATGACCTGGCCGTGGTACAGGCGACGCACTTTTTTCGCGTTGCCTTTCATCACGGTATTGCCGAGAGAAACCTGGCCGTCGCCGCCCATGACGACTTTGCCGTGGCGGCGGACTGAAACGATGGTGGTCAAGGGAAGAGTCTCCACACTGCAGGGCGAAAATGCCTTATGCCCATTCATATGGGGGTGGTGGAGAGGATTTCAACCGGGAGGGTCAATGGGAGACGAATGGTGTGTGATGACTGTGGCGAGGGGATTTATCCCCGATGGGGCGCGAAGCGCCCCTGAATCCTGCAATGGCGGTAAGACTGACACACCGCGAACGCTGGATTTACGACTGCTGCGCAGCCGGTCGGGGATGAATCCCCTCACCACAGTGATTGTGGGCAGCCTCGGAATGAGGCGCCCACGGGGTGGACAATCAGCGGCTCTGGCGTTGTTGTAACAACAGGTTGCTGAAACCGGCGCCAGCCAGTTGTTTCTGTGCCGTGGTCAGTTGTTCGCGGTTGCTGAACGGGCCGACCAAAACGCGATACCAGGTTTCATCCTTGACCGTGCCGGACTCAACCGCCACCGCCTGCCCGAGCAGAATGATCTGCGCACGGACCTTGTCGGCATCCGTCTCTTTGCGGAACGAGCCGGCCTGGAGGAAGAACTTCGTCACCGGTGCCGCTTTGGCCACCGGTGGCGCTGGCGGCGGGGTAATCCCGGCCAGTGCCGCTTGCGCCCGTGCGGTGTCGATTTTTGCCGCTTCCGCCGGAGTGACCGGAGTCGTCGGCACTTGCGGTGTCGGCAGGGTTTTCTCCGGCACGGCATCCGGCGGCACGATCACTTCCGATTCCGGCAGCAGCGTGTAGAAGTCGTACTTTGGCTTCACAGGTTGCGTCGGGCTCGGCGGGGTCTTGTTGGCCTCGGCGATCTTCGACGCTTTCTGCTGTTGCGCCTGCTCGACCTTCTCACGCTTGACCGTGTCGCTGCCCTTGCCCGGCTCCAGCTTCATCAGGAACACGATGAACGCACCGACCGTCAGGCCGATGGCCATCCACAGCCAGCCCGGAATCGGTTGCTTCGCAGGAGCTTGGTAACGGCTGGCGCCACGCTTGGGTGCAGGTTTTTTCTTGGCAGCCAACTTACATACGCTCCAGAGTTTCCAGACCCAACAGCTCCAGGCCTTGCTTGAGGGTGCGGCCGGTCAGCGCGGCCAGGCGCAGACGGCTCTGCATCTGGGCCGGCGTTTCGGCGGCGAGGATCGGGCAGTTCTCGTAGAAGCTGGAGAACAGACCGGCGACGTCATACAGGTAGGTGCAGAGAATGTGCGGCGTGCCTTTGTCGGACACGTTGTTCAGCACTTCGCCGAACTGCGCCAGTTTCGCTGCCAGCTCTTGCTCGTGTGCCGCGTCGAGAACGATCTGGCCGTCGACTTCGCTGAAGTCCTTGCCCAGTTTGCGGAACACACCGGCGACGCGGGTGTAGGCATACAGCAGATACGGCGCGGTGTTGCCTTCGAAGTTCAGCATCAGGTCGAAGTTGAAGCTGTAGTCGCTGGTGCGGTGCTTGGACAGGTCGGCGTATTTCACCGCGCCGATGCCGACGACTTTGGCGATGTTGCGCAGTTCGTCTTCGGCAAGCTCCGGATTCTTCTCTTTCACCAGGTTGTAGGCACGTTCCTGCGCTTCGGTCAGCAGGTCGATCAGCTTCACGGTGCCGCCATCACGGGTCTTGAACGGACGGCCGTCGGCGCCGTTCATGGTGCCGAAGCCCATGTGTTCCATTTCCATCGGATGGGTCACGAAACCGGCCTTGCGCGCCACGGCGAACACTTGCTGGAAGTGCAGGGCCTGACGCTGGTCGACGAAGTACAGCGCGCGATCGGCTTTCAGCTTGCCGCTGCGGTAGCGCACGGCCGCCAGGTCGGTTGTGGCGTAGAGGTAGCCGCCGTCAGCCTTGACGATGATCACCGGCAGCGGGTCGCCGTCGGCGTTCTTGAATTCGTCGAGGAACACGCACTGGGCACCGTTGCTTTCGACCAGCATACCGGCGGCTTTCAGGTCGTTGACCACGTTGATCAGGTCGTCGTTGTAGGCGCTTTCGCCCATCACGTCGGCCATGGTCAGTTTGACGTTGAGCAGTTCGTAGATTTTCTGGCAGTGCGACAGCGAGATGTCCTTGAACTTGGTCCACAGCGCCAGGCACTCGGCATCGCCGGCCTGCAACTTGACCACCAGGCCACGGGCGCGGTCGGCGAATTCTTCGGACTCGTCGAAACGCTGCTTGGCGGCGCGGTAGAAGTTTTCCAGATCGGACAGCTCGTCGCTGGTGATCGGGTTTTCCTGCAGATAGGCCATCAGCATTCCGAACTGGGTGCCCCAGTCGCCGACGTGGTTCTGACGGATCACTTCGTCGCCGAGGAATTCGAGAACGCGGGCCACGCCGTCACCAATGATGGTCGAGCGCAGGTGGCCAACGTGCATTTCCTTGGCCAGGTTCGGCGCCGACAGGTCGACCACGGTGCGCTGCGCAGGACCAGCCTTGCGTACGCCAACATGGGCGTCGGCCAGCGCGGCGTCGAGGCGCGAAGCCAGAGCCTGAGTGTTCTGGAAGAAATTGATGAAGCCCGGGCCGGCGATTTCGGCCTTGGTGACGTTTTCGTCAGCCGGCAGTGCGGCGATGATTTTTTCCGCCAGGTCGCGCGGTTTCATGCCAGCAGGCTTGGCCAGCATCATGGCGATGTTGCTGGCGAAGTCGCCGTGGGTCTTGTCGCGGGCGTTCTCCACCTGGATCGCCGGCGTCAGGCCTTCAGGCAACACACCTTCGTTGACGAGTTGGGTGAGGGCTTGTTGGATCAGCTGGCGAATGGTGTCTTTCATGGTCTTCTCTTTCGACCGCAAGCGCGGCGGCGCATCGATGCGCGGGTGGAAAAACTGGGCATTATCCGTTGCGAAGACGGGCTTGCCAACCTTAGCAGGCAGGATGTGGATGTGTGGTGACAAATAGAACGCTTTCGCGAGCAGGCTCGCTCACACAGGTACAGCGCAGTCCTTGTGGGAGCGAGCCTGCTCGCGAAGACGATCTTCAGATCAATACAAATCCACGGGATCGACATCCAGCGACCAGCGCACCGCCCGCCCACTCGGCATCTGCTCCAGCACCAGCAGCCAACTGGCGAGCAATCGATGCAGCGGTGCCCGTGCAGTCGCCTGCAACAAAAGCTGCGCACGATAACGCCCGGCGCGTCGTTCCATCGGCGCCGGCACCGGCCCGAGCAATTCAATCCCTCTCAGCCCCTGCTCGACCAGCAAACGCTCGGCCTCGCTGCACGCCTCGTCAAGAAAACCTTCAGCCTGCCCCGGCTTGTGCGCTTCAGCGCGCAGCAACGCCAGATGCGCGAACGGCGGCAGACCAGCGGCGCGACGCTCGCTCAGGGCCTGCTCGGCAAAGGCGAAATAACCCTGTTCGGTCAGTTGCACCAATAAAGGATGGTCGGCGAGGTGGGTCTGGATGATCACCTTGCCCGGCTCTTCTGCCCGCCCGGCACGCCCGGCGACCTGCACGATCAACTGCGCCATGCGTTCGCTGGCGCGGAAGTCACCGGAAAACAATCCGCCGTCGGCATCCAGAATCGATACCAGCGTCACCCGTGGGAAGTGGTGCCCCTTGGCCAACATCTGCGTGCCGACCAGGATGCACGGCTGGCCTTTTTGAATCGTTGCGAACAACTGATTCATCGCGTCCTTGCGCGAAGTGCTGTCGCGATCAACCCGCAGCACCGGGTAATCGGGGAAGAGGATCGCCAGGCGCTCTTCGGCGCGCTCGGTGCCAGCACCCACCGGGCGCAAATCGACCTTGTTGCACTTCGGGCACTGGCGCGGCGTGCGTTCGACGTTGCCGCAGTGGTGGCAGCGCAGTTCGCCGTAGCGCTGGTGCACGGTCATTCGCGCGTCACAACGCGAGCACTCGGACATCCAGCCGCAATCGTGGCACAGCAGCGTTGGCGCAAAGCCGCGACGGTTGAGGAACACCAGCACCTGTTGCCCATTCGCCAATGTCTGGCCGATGGCTTGCTGCATCGGCCCGGAAATGCCGCTGTCCAGCGGACGGCTTTTCACGTCCAGGCGCAGGAAGCGCGGCTGCTTGGCACCGCCGGCGCGCTCGTTCAGGCGCAACAGGCCATAACGGCCGGTGTAGGCGTTATGCAGGCTTTCCAGCGAAGGTGTCGCGGAGCCAAGGACGATCGGGATGTTTTCCTGCCGCGCCCGTACCAGTGCCAGATCGCGGGCGTGGTAGCGCAGACCTTCCTGCTGTTTATAAGAGCCATCGTGTTCTTCGTCGATGATGATCAGGCCCGGATTCTTCATCGGCGTGAACAGCGCCGAACGGGTGCCGATAATAATGTCGGCCTCGCCATCGCGTGCAGCGAGCCAGGCGTCGAGGCGTTCGCGATCATTGACCGCCGAGTGCAGCAGGGCGATGCGCGCATTGAAACGCTGTTCGAAGCGGGCGAGGGTCTGCGGGCCGAGGTTGATCTCCGGGATCAGCACCAGCGCCTGTTTGCCGGCCTCAAGGGTTTCGTGGATCAACTGCAAATAGACTTCGGTCTTGCCGCTGCCGGTGACGCCGGCCAGCAGGAAGGCGTGATAACTGTCGAAGCCGGCGCGAATCGCTTCATAGGCGGCGCGTTGTTCGGCATTGAGTGGCAACTCCGGTTGCGCGAGCCAATGTTCATGGCGTGCGCCCGGTGCATGACGGCGGATTTCCACTTGCACCAGATTTTTCGCCAGCAGCAGATCGAGGCTGTCCTTGCTCAACATCAGTTTGCTCAGCAACTGATGGGCGACACCGTGCGGGTGTTGAGCCAATGTGGTTAGCGCCTCACGCTGGCGCGGTGCGCGGGCGATACGCGGGTCATCAACGCTGGCGCCCGGCACCACTGACCAGAAACGTTCCTGCCGGGCCTCGGCCGGTTCGCCCTGACGCAACAATACCGGCAGTGCCCAACTCAAGGTGTCGCCGAGGCTGTGCTGGTAATACTGGGAAGTCCACAGACACAGTTTGAACAGCGCTGGCGGCAGCGGCGGCGTGGCATCAAGCAGGGCCAGCGCCGGTTTGAGTTTTTCCACCGGCACTTCGCTGGTGTCGGTGACCTCGACCAGAATCCCGATCATCTCGCGCCGGCCGAACGGCACCCGCAGACGCATGCCCGGTTGTAATTGCTCGCGCAGCACGCCGACCGGCGCTCGATAGTCGAACAGGCGGCGCAAGGGCGATGGCAAGGCAAGGCGCAGAATGGCGTCGGGCACGCGGGGGGATCTCTATCAACGGACGATTAAAAGGACTGTGTAAATAGCTTGTGGGAGCGAGCCGGCTCGCGAAAGCGGTGTGTCAGGCGAAGAAAATGCTGGCTGATAGATCGTTTTCGCGAGCAGGCTCGCTCCTACAGAGGATCGCGTATTGGGTCGGGAGCCTAGCAGACGGTCGGTCTAAGGGACAGCTTGCGCGATTGACATTGTCTGGTAGAATCCGCGGCCTAATTACGTGCGGTATTCAACAATAGTGTTGAGTGGCGGCACGCTAGCCTGAGGAAGACATCATGAAAGCTGATATTCATCCAACATACGAAGTCACCGCAGTTACCTGCAGCTGTGGCAACAAGTTCGAAACTCGTTCGAACTTGGCCAAGCCTCTGGCGATCGACGTTTGCAACGAATGCCACCCGTTCTACACCGGTAAGCAAAAGACTCTGGACACTGGCGGCCGCGTTCAGCGCTTCGCCGACCGTTTCGGTGCTTTCGGCAAGAAACCTGCTCCAGCAGCAGAGTAAGGTTGAAGAGCCCGGTGGGCTTTTCCTCACTGCTGAAAAAGGCGTCCCTCGCGGGCGCCTTTTTTATGTCCGCGATTTGGCTGTCCGGCGCTCAGGCCTTCTGCCCGACGCCTTCGGAAATGACCACGGTGACGGTGCAGCGCGTGGTCGATGGCGATACCGTGCGCCTGACCGACGGTCGCAGTGTGCGCATGATCGGCCTCAACACGCCTGAACTGGGCAAGCAGGGTCGCAGCGATGAACCGTTTGCCGTGGCGGCGCGCAAACGCCTTGAGGCGCTGGTGGCCGATAGCGGCGGACGAGTCGGTTTGCGCCTCGGCAAGCAAGTCAAAGACCATTACGGGCGTACGCTCGCTCACCTCTATAACGTCAGCGGCGCCAGTCTCGAAGCGCAAATGCTCGCCGATGGCCTGGGTTTTCAGGTCGCGGTGGCACCGAATGTCGATCTGGTTGCCTGTCAGCAAGCCGCCGAGCGCAGCGCGCGTCAGGCGGGTCGAGGCGTCTGGCGGCAGTCTCCTGTACTGAAAGCAGAGCAGATCCAGCGCTCTGGTTTTGCCGTGGTCAGCGGTCGTGTGAGCAAGGTGCAGCGCAATCGCGGTGGAATCTGGATCGAGTTGCAGGACACACTTGTATTGCGCGTTGCACCCAATCTGGTCGGACAATTTGACAATGCACGCCTGCAAGCTCTGAAGGGCCAGCAGATCGAGGCTCGTGGCTGGGTGGTGGATCGTTCGCGGCGCGGAGGATTGCAGGCGGGTCAGCCGCGTTGGTTGCTGCCACTGACTGATCCTTCGATGTTTCAAAGTACGCGCTGAAGAAAAATTGTAGACATTTTTTCTGTCGATTGTGAACAGTCAAGCCCTTGTGCGCCGTGGCTCTTGGCCCAAAGTCGTAGGACAGGGCGCTTGACAGGGGTGACTGCTCAGTCTTGTGGGGACTTTGCGAGGCGCGTATCCTCGCTGACCAGTCTGTCCAACAGTAAAAAGCGGAATGCCAAAATGTCTGATCTGAAAACTGCCGCTCTCGAATATCATGCCAATCCTCGTCCAGGGAAGCTGAGTGTCGAGCTCACCAAGGCCACTGCTACCGCCCGCGACCTGTCGCTGGCCTACAGCCCCGGCGTAGCTGAACCAGTGCGTGAGATCGCTCGCGATCCTGAACTGGCCTACAAATACACCGGCAAGGGCAACCTGGTTGCAGTCATTTCCGATGGCACCGCGATTCTGGGTCTGGGTAACCTCGGCCCACTGGCCTCCAAGCCAGTGATGGAAGGTAAAGGCGTGCTGTTCAAGCGCTTCGCCGGCATCGACGTTTTCGACATCGAAGTGGATTCCGAAAGCCCGCAGGCCTTCATCGACACCGTAAAACGCATCTCCATCACTTTCGGTGGTATCAACCTGGAAGACATCAAAGCCCCTGAGTGCTTTGAGATCGAACGTGCTCTGATTGAGCAGTGCGACATTCCGGTATTCCACGATGACCAGCACGGCACCGCGATCGTGACCGCTGCGGGCATGATCAACGCCCTGGAAATCGCCGGCAAAACCCTGCCGGAAGCGAAAATCGTCTGTTTGGGCGCCGGCGCTGCTGCCATCTCCTGCATGAAACTGCTGGTGAGCATGGGCGCACGCATCGAAAACATCTTCATGGTCGACCGTACCGGCGTGATCCACTCCGGCCGTGACGACCTGAACCAGTACAAAGCCGTATTCGCCCACGCCACCGAGAAGCGCAGCCTGGCTGACGCTCTGCAAGGCGCTGACGTATTCGTCGGCCTGTCCGGCCCGAACCTGCTGAGCGCTGAAGGCCTGCTGTCGATGGCGGCCAATCCGATCGTGTTCGCCTGCTCGAACCCGGATCCGGAAATTTCCCCGGAACTGGCACACGCCACCCGCAGCGACGTGATCATGGCCACCGGCCGTTCGGACTACCCGAACCAGGTCAACAACGTACTGGGCTTCCCGTTCATCTTCCGTGGTGCCCTGGACGTTCGCGCCAAGCGCATCAACGAAGAAATGAAAGTGGCTGCCGCCAACGCCCTGCGTGAACTGGCCAAGCTGCCTGTTCCACAGGACGTATGCGATGCCTACGGTGGTGCTCCGCTGGAATTCGGCCGTGAGTACATCATTCCGAAGCCAATGGACAAGCGCCTGATCACCCTGATCTCCGACGCTGTGGCCAAGGCCGCAATCGAGACCGGTGTGGCCACCCTGCCGTATCCGAAGAACTACCCGCTGAAAAGCGTGGATGACGTGTTCAACGGCTAAGATGTTGTAGCGCTTCAAACAAAAGCCCCGGCTCGTGAGAGTCGGGGCTTTTGTTTATCTGAAGAATTTGTGTCGGGTCTGGCCCCATCGCTGGCAAGCCAGCTCCCACAAAAGGTGAAGTGAGGCGGATATCGCGCAGGCTTCACAGACACTGTGGGAGCTGGCTTGCCAGCGATGGGGCCAGTACATCCGCTGCTAATCCGGCAGGTATAAAAAAGCCCCGCACTTCTCACGAAGGCGGGGCTTTTTGTCGGTTCGGGATCAGAACAAATCGATCGGCGCCTGTTCATCCGCCGGCAACGGACTGCCCGGCGCGGTGCCATTACCCAGCTCATTCACCGAGGGTGGCGTGTCTTCAGACTTGAACAGCTCGAAGTAGGCGCCAGGCGTACTCGGCGTCGCCGCACGGCCGCTGACCGGATCCACTCGCAGGCTCAGCAAACCTTCCGGCTCAGGCTGGACGTGAGGCGGCTTGTCCTTCAGTGCAGCGCCCATGTAATTCATCCAGATCGGCAGTGCCACGGTGCCGCCGAACTCGCGACGACCGAGACTTTCCGGCTGGTCGAAGCCCGTCCACACCGTGGTCACGTAATCGGCGTTGTAGCCGGAGAACCAGGCATCTTTCGATTCGTTGGTCGTACCGGTTTTACCGGCGATGTCGCTACGGCCTAGAGCCAGTGCACGACGGCCGGTGCCGAGCTTGATCACGTCCTGCAACATGCTGTTGAGGATGTACGTGGTGCGACCGTCGACAATCCGCTCGGCTACGGCCGGCGCTTGGGGCGCCGCTGCAGCGCCCGGGGCTTCACCCGGAACCGGTGCGGCGTTGACGGTAAACGACTGATTGGCTGGCGCCGCAATGCCATCAGTGGCCGAGCCACCCTGCGGCACGGTTGGCGGGTTGGCGACGAACAGCGTGTCGCCATTGCGGCTTTCGATCTTGTCGATGATGTACGGGGTGATCTTGTAGCCGCCGTTGGCAAACGTGCTCCAACCAGTAGCGATCTCCATCGGCGTCAGGGTCGCGGTGCCCAGCGCCAGCGACAGGTTCGGCGGCAGATCCTGCTTGTTAAAGCCGAAGCGGGTGATGTAGTCGATGGTCTTGCCCACGCCCATGGCTTGCAACAGGCGGATCGACACCAGGTTGCGCGACTTGTACAGCGCTTCACGCAGACGGATCGGACCAAGGAAGGTGTTGGTGTCGTTCTTCGGACGCCAGACCTTGTCCAGATACTCGTCGACAAACACGATCGGCGCGTCGTTGACCAGCGTCGCAGCTGTGTATCCGCTATCCAGCGCGGCGCTGTAGACGAACGGCTTGAAGCTCGAACCCGGCTGACGCTTGGCCTGCATGGCGCGGTTGTAGTTGCTCTGCTCGAAAGCGAAACCACCGACCAGCGAGCGGATCGCGCCGTTCTGCGGATCCAGCGACACCAGCGCGCCTTGCGCCTGAGGAATCTGGCTGAACTTCAGCGAGTTGTCCTTCTGGCGCTGCACGCGAACCAGATCACCGACCTGAGCCACATCCGACGGCTGACGCGGGTTGGCGCCCATGCTGTTGGTATTGAGGAATGGACGGGCCCATTTCATCGTGTCCCAGGCGACATGCTCTTCGCCGGTGCGGGTCAGCACTTGCAGGCCGTTCTTCTCGACCTGCGTGACGATTGCCGGTTCCAGACTGCTGATGGTGCGTTGCTTGGTCAGTTCGTTGGCCCACGCCTCACGGGTCTTGCCCGGCAGGCGCGACTCGGGGCCACGGTAGCCGTGACGCTGGTCGTAGGTCATCAAACCTTCGTGCAGCGCGGTGTTGGCCATTTCCTGCAGATTGCTCGGCACCGTGGTGGTGACGCGGAAACCTTCGGTGTAAGCGTCGCTGCCATAACGGCCGACCATTTCGGCACGGGCCATTTCGGCGATGTACGGGGCGTTCACTTCCGGGGTCGGCACGTGATAGCTGGCGTTCAGCGGTTCGTTGATCGCGGCGGTGTAGTCCGCCTCGCTGATCTTGCCGAGCTTGTACATGCGGCCGAGGATCCAGTCGCGACGTTCTTTGCTGCGCGCCGGGTTGGCCAACGGGTTGAAGCGCGAAGGGGCTTTCGGCAGGCCGGCGATCATCGCCATCTGCGCCAGGCTGACGTCGCGGATCGACTTGCCGTAATACACCTGCGCCGCCGCCTCGATGCCGTAGGCGCGGTTGCCCAGATAGATCTTGTTGACGTACAGCTCAAGGATCTCGTCCTTGGTCAACTGTCGTTCGATCTGCAGGGCCAGAAGAATTTCGGTGGTTTTGCGCGAGAAGCTGCGTTCGCTGGTCAGGAAGAAGTTCTTCGCCACCTGCATGGTGATGGTGCTGCCGCCGGACTGAATGTGCCCGCTCTTGACCAGTTGGGTCGCGGCACGCATCAGGCTGCTTGGATCGACGCCGTAATGGTTGGCGAAATTGTCGTCTTCAGCACTTAGTAACGCATTGATGAAATTGGGTGGAATGTCGGCGAAACGGATCGGTGTACGGCGCATTTCGCCAAATTCTGCGATCAACTTGTTATCGCTGCTGTAGACCCTCAGAGGAATCTGCAACTGAATGCTTCTCAGAGCCTCCACGGATGGCAAACCCGGACTAAGGTAAAGATACGCGCCGCTGAGACCTAAAAGCAGTCCGCAGAAAACGGCGACGATGGACCAACCGAAAAATTTCAGCAGACGAATCAAGGCGTTTGGACATCCAGGGCAAGAATGAATTTGGCGACGGGGCTCCGGCAACACACAGAGCCATCCGCGCAGGCAGTAAAAAGCGGAAAAAATCGCTGGGCATTATAAGCACTTTTCTGCTGGGGGCGTCATTTGCGCTTCTGTCAAGACGGGGTGAAGGAACGCAATGCGTATTACAGAGTCCGTAACTCACGGAAAGTCATAGGGAATTGGTAGTGCTGGGACTCTTCAATAAAAAGACCAATACGTTACTGGGGATCGACATCAGCTCCACGTCAGTGAAGCTGCTGGAACTGAGCCGTCAGGGTGATCGCTACCGGGTCGAGGCGTATGCGGTGGAGCCATTGCCAGCGAACGCCGTGGTCGAAAAGAACATCGCCGAACTCGAAGGCGTTGGCCAGGCTCTGACCCGGGTGCTGGTCAAGGCACGCACCGGGGTCAAGAGCGTCGCGGTGGCGGTGGCCGGTTCTGCCGTGATCACCAAGATCATCGAAATGGACGCCGGGCTGTCCGACGACGAGCTGGAAAATCAGCTCAAGATCGAAGCCGACCAATACATTCCCTATCCGCTGGACGAGGTCGCCATCGACTTTGAAGTCCAGGGCGTTTCTGCGCGCAACCCCGAGCGAGTCAACGTACTGCTCGCCGCCTGCCGCAAGGAAAACGTCGAAGTCCGTGAAGCGGCGCTGGCACTCGCCGGGCTGACCGCGCGCGTGGTCGATGTCGAGGCTTATGCGCTGGAGCGCTCGTTCGGCTTGCTCGCAACGCAACTGGCCGCGTCGCAAGAGCGCCTGACGGTGGCGGTGGTCGACATCGGCGCGACCATGACCACCCTCAGCGTCCTGCACAACGGCAAGATCATCTACACCCGCGAGCAGTTGTTCGGCGGCCGGCAACTGACCGAGGAAATCCAGCGTCGTTATGGCCTGACAATCGAGCAGGCGGGGCTGGCGAAAAAGCAGGGCGGCCTGCCTGACGACTACGTCAGCGATGTGCTGCAGCCGTTTCGCGAAGCACTGGTGCAACAGGTGTCGCGTTCATTGCAATTCTTCTTCGCTTCCGGGCAGTACAACGCGGTCGATCACATTCTGCTCGCCGGTGGCACGGCGTCGGTGCCGGGGCTGGATCGCTTGATCGAGCAGCGCCTGGACACGCCGACGCAAGTGGCCAATCCATTTTCCGCCATGGCCTTGAGCAGCAAGGTCAACGCCGGAGCCCTGGCCAGTGACGCGCCGGCCCTGATGATTGCCTGCGGGCTCGCGCTCAGGAGTTTCGACTGATGGCGCGGATCAACCTTTTACCCTGGCGCGAGGAGCGCCGCGAAGAGCGGCGCAAACGCTTCCTGCTGGCGTTGATCGGCGTAGTGGCCGGTTCGGTGGGGGCGGTGTTTATCGCCGACCAGATCGTCAGCGCCGCCATCGATCGGCAAGTCGCACGCAACGATTACATCGGCAAGCAAATTGCCGTAGTCGACGAGCGGATCAAACAGATCAGTGACCTCAAGGCGCACCGCCAGCAACTGGTCGAGCGCATGCGCATCATCCAGGACCTGCAGGGCAACCGGCAGGTCAGCGGCCGAATCTTCGATCAACTGGCGCGAACGCTGCCGGACGGCGTTTATTTCACTGACGTGAAAATGGCCGGGAAGATTTTGTCGATCAGCGGCGCTGCCGAGTCGAACAACCGCGTCTCCGAGTTGATGCGCAATCTGGACGCCTCTGACTGGTTCGATGCACCGAGCCTGACTGAGGTCAAAGCGACTTCCGCCGATCAACTGGAGCAGGCCAATGTCTTTCAGTTGACCGTTCGTCAGACTCAGCCGAAGACGCTGGAGGACGACCAATGAAACCGTCCGACTGGCTGGAAAGCTTGCGCAACATCGACTTCAACGACCTCGACACCAGCAACATCGGCTCCTGGCCAGGCGCAGTCAAAGCCATCGCCGGGGCACTGCTGATGGTGCTGGTGTTGGCGCTTGGCTATAACTTTTTCATCAGTGACATGGAAAACCAGCTTGAGCTCAAGCGCGAGGAGGAAACCACGCTCAAGGAGCAGTTCGCCAGCAAGGCGCATATTTCCGCCAATCTGGAGCTGTACACCCAACAGATGAAGGAGATGGAAAACTCCTTCGGCGTGTTGCTGCGACAGTTGCCCAGCGACACCGAGGTACCGGGCCTGCTGGAAGACATCACGCGTACCGGGCTGGGCAGCGGCCTTGAGTTCGAAGAAATCAAACTGCTTCCGGAGGTCACCCAGCCGTTCTACATCGAGCTGCCGATCCAGATCACCGTCACCGGCGCCTATCACGACCTCGCCACTTTCGTCAGTGGTGTGGCCGGTTTACCGCGCATCGTTACCCTGCACGACTTCGAACTGGCGCCGGCCAATAAAGAAGGCGGGCCGAAACTGCGCATGAGCATCCTCGCCAAGACGTACCGCTATAACGACAAGGGGCTGCAGAAATGAGCCCGACTCGTTATTTCGCACTGGCAGTGGTGTTGCTGGCATTGAGCGGTTGTGGTGGTGGCGATGATTTCAGCGATCTCGATGCCTACATGAATGAAGTGCGGTTGCGCCCGGCGGGCAAGATCGAGCCCACGCCGACATTCCGCTCTTACCCGACCTTTACTTACAGCGCCGCCAACCTGCGCAGTCCCTTTTCGCGCCAGGTGCGCGTCGATCTGGCCGGGCAAAGGCACGGCTCGCGCAACGTCAAACCCGACCCCAATCGGGTCAAGCAATACCTCGAAGGTTTCAACATCGAGCAGTTCGAGATGGTCGGCACGATTGCCAACGCCACTGGCTCTTTTGCGCTGTTGCGTGGAGCTGGCGGTGTGCATCGGCTGAAAGTCGGCGATTACCTGGGACGCAACGACGGTCGCATCGTGGCCATCAGCGCCACTCAGGTCGATGTGGTCGAAATCGTCCCCGACGGCGAAGGCGCCTGGCTGGAACGTCCGCGCACCATTCCTTTGAAAGAGCACTCATAGTGGAAGTCGAACAATGAACAGGATTTTCTCCACCCTCGGTTTTTCGCTATGGATAGCGCTGATGTCGCCGATGGTACTCGCGGCCAATCTGAAGACGCTGGACGTGGCGGCGTTGCCGGGTGACCGCGTCGAACTGAAGCTGTCGTTCGATGGCCCGCCGCCGCAACCCAAGGGCTACACCACCGATTCACCGGCGCGAATCGCCCTGGATTTGCCCGGGGTTGCCAGTCGGTTGGCCAGCAAGAACCTCGACCTGGGCAGTGGCAACGCGCGCACGGCCACGGTGGTTGAGGCCAAGGATCGCACGCGGTTGATCGTCAGCCTCACCCAGCCAGCGCCTTACAACACGCGAGTCGAAGGCAACAATCTGTTCGTGGTGGTCGGTCAGGGGGCGCCGGCAAGCGCTCCCCGTCCCGCCGCTGTTGCTCCAGTGCGCGCGACTGCGGCAGGGGCTCCCGCCAAAGCGTTCGTGCCGAAAACCAAAGCCATTCGCGGCGTGGACTTTCAGCGCGGCACCGCAGGCGAAGGCAATGTGGTCATCGACCTGTCCGACCCGACCATCGCTCCGGATATTCAGGAACATGACGGCAAGATCATCCTCAGCTTCGCCCGCACGCAATTGCCCGACAAGCTGCGGGTACGCCTCGACGTCAAGGATTTCGCCACGCCCGTGCAGTTCGTCAACGCTGCTGCAACAGGCGATCGCGCGATCATTACCGTTGAGCCCAGCGGTACCTTCGACTATTCCACCTACCAGACCGACAACAAGTTGACCGTCAGCATCCGTCCGATGACCGTCGACGATCTGCAAAAGCGCAACGCCGATCGTCAGGCCTACGTCGGCGACAAGCTGTCGCTGAATTTTCAGGACATCGACGTGCGCTCGGTGCTGCAACTGATCGCCGACTTCACCAACCTCAATCTGGTGGCCAGCGATACGGTGCAGGGCGGCATCACTCTGCGTCTGCAAAATGTGCCATGGGATCAGGCGCTGGATCTGGTGCTGAAAACCAAGGGGCTGGACAAGCGCAAGATCGGCAATGTGCTGCTGGTCGCCCCGGCAGACGAAATCGCCGCCCGCGAGCGCCAGGAACTGGAGTCGCAAAAACAGATCGCCGAACTGGCACCGCTGCGCCGTGAACTGCTGCAGGTGAACTACGCCAAGGCTGCCGACATCGCCAAGCTGTTCCAGTCGGTGACCAGCGCCGAAGCGAAAATCGACGAGCGCGGCTCGATCACCGTCGACGAGCGAACCAACAACATCATTGCCTACCAGACTCAGGACCGGCTCGACGAACTACGGCGAATCGTGGCGCAACTGGATATTCCCGTGCGTCAGGTGATGATCGAGGCGCGAATCGTCGAAGCCAACGTCGATTACGACAAGAGTCTGGGCGTGCGCTGGGGTGGGTCGATCCAGAACAAGGGCAACTGGAACACTTCCGGCGTCAGTAACGGCTCGTCGACCACCATCGGCACCCCGGGCAGCACCAGCACCAATTCGCCGTTCGTCGATATGGGCACCGTCAACAATACTTCGGGGATTGGCATTGCCTTCATCACCGACAACGTTTTGCTCGATCTTGAGCTGACTGCCATGGAGAAAACCGGCAATGGCGAAATTGTTTCGCAGCCCAAGGTGGTGACTTCCGACAAGGAGACCGCGAAGATCCTCAAGGGCACCGAAATTCCTTATCAGGAGGCCAGCTCAAGTGGCGCCACTTCGGTGTCGTTCAAGGAAGCTTCGCTGTCGCTGGAGGTGACGCCGCAGATCACCCCGGACAACCGCATCATCATGGAGGTCAAGGTCACCAAGGACGAGCCTGATTACCTGAACAAAGTGCAGGATGTACCGCCGATCAAAAAGAACGAGGTCAACGCCAAAGTGCTGGTAAACGACGGCGAGACCATCGTGATTGGGGGCGTTTTCTCAAATACTCAAAGCAAGGTCGTAGATAAAGTGCCATTTCTTGGCGATGTGCCGTATCTTGGCCGCCTTTTCCGGCGTGATGTGGTTTCGGAGAAAAAATCCGAGCTGCTGGTATTTCTCACTCCGCGTATCATGAATAACCAGGCGATTGCTGTGAGTCGTTGATTCTGTGCGAAATTTGATTCTTGTAGGACCGATGGGGGCTGGAAAAAGCACCATCGGCCGATTACTGGCCAAAGAGCTGCGCCTGCCGTTCAAAGATTCCGACAAGGAAATTGAACTGCGTACGGGCGCCAATATCCCGTGGATCTTCGACAAGGAAGGCGAGCCCGGCTTTCGCGATCGTGAGCAGGCGATGATCGCCGAGCTGTGCGCGTTCGACGGCGTGGTACTGGCGACCGGCGGCGGTGCGGTGATGCGTGACGCCAATCGCAAGGCTCTGCATGAGGGCGGTCGTGTGGTGTATCTGCACGCCTCCGTCGAACAGCAGGTTGGCCGCACCTCCCGCGACCGCAACCGGCCGTTGCTACGCACTGCCGATCCGGCGAAAACCCTGCGTGATCTGCTCGCGATCCGTGATCCGCTTTATCGGGAAATCGCCGATCTGGTGGTGGAAACCGACGAACGGCCGCCGCGCATGGTCGTGCTCGACATTCTCGACCGCCTGGCGCAGCTTCCTCCCCGTTAAAGCATCGCCTGAAATGCGCTATCCTCGGCGTCCTGTCACCGCCCGCCGAGGTTGTGGCGGATGGCGTGCGAGCGGCGTCATACCCGCTATAGGCCGCAGACAACCAATAATTCAGGGCAGGACGCCTGCTTTCCATCTTCACTGTGGGGACACATGCAGACACTCAAGGTCGATTTAGGCGAGCGCAGCTACCCGATTCATATTGGCGAAGGTTTGTTGGATCAGCCCGAGCTGCTGGCGCCGCATATTCATGGGCGGCAGGTGGCAATCATCTCCAACGAGACCGTTGCGCCGCTCTATCTCGAACGTCTGACTCGCAGCCTTTCGCAGTTTTCGGTGATTTCCGTGGTTTTGCCCGACGGCGAAGCCTTCAAGAACTGGGAAACCCTGCAACTTATCTTTGACGGCTTGCTGACCGCTCGTCATGACCGCCGCACCACCGTAATCGCCCTCGGCGGCGGTGTGATCGGCGACATGGCCGGTTTTGCTGCGGCTTGCTACCAGCGCGGCGTCGATTTCATCCAGATTCCTACCACCTTGTTGTCCCAGGTCGATTCGTCGGTGGGTGGCAAGACCGGGATCAACCATCCGCTGGGCAAGAATATGGTCGGTGCGTTCTATCAGCCGAACGTCGTGCTGATCGATACTGCGTCCCTGAAAACCCTTCCAGAGCGCGAGCTGTCGGCGGGTCTGGCGGAAGTCATCAAGTACGGTCTGATCTGCGACGAGCCGTTCCTGACCTGGCTCGAAGACAATGTCGACGCCCTGCGTGCACTGGATCAAAAGGCTCTGACGTATGCCATCGAGCGCTCCTGCGCGGCCAAGGCTGCTGTGGTGGGTGCCGATGAAAAAGAAACCGGCGTACGCGCCACGCTCAATCTCGGCCACACCTTCGGCCACGCCATCGAGACCCACATGGGCTATGGTGTCTGGTTGCATGGTGAGGCGGTGGCGGCTGGCACCGTGATGGCGCTGGAGATGTCCGCGCGTCTCGGCTGGATCAGCGAGCAGGAGCGTGATCGCGGCATTCGTCTGTTCCAGCGCGCCGGTCTGCCGGTGATCCCGCCTGAAGAGATGAGCGAGGCCGATTTTCTCGAACACATGGCAATCGACAAAAAAGTGATCGACGGTCGTCTGCGCCTGGTGCTGCTGCGCCGGATGGGCGAAGCGGTAGTGACCGCCGATTATCCGAAAGAGGTTCTACAGGCCACGCTGGGAGCGGATTACCGCGCCCTGGCTCAGCTTAAAGGTTAATAAGATTCCGATGACTAGTTTGCATGCCGACGAGGCGTTTCTCGGCCATTTCCAGTTAAGTCACGACCCCTTCGCGCCTAGGGTGCCGGGCTTTAAATTCTTCCCGGCCCAGCGCAAACCGGTGCTGGGTCAACTGCATCACCTGGCGCGATACAGCCAGTTGCTGCTGGTGGTCACCGGCCCGCAGGGCAGCGGCAAGACTCTGCTGCGTCAGGCGCTGGTGGCTAGCACCAACAAGCAATCGGTGCAGAGCGTGGTGGTTTCCGCGCGCGGTGCCGGCGATGCCGCGGGCGTGCTGCGTCAGGTCGCTCAGGCGCTGAACGTGGCCCAGGCTGAAGTCGGTGCGATTCTGGATCAGGTGGTGCAACTCGCGCTGACCGGCCAGGAAGTCTATCTGCTGGTGGACGACGCCGAGCAGCTCGACGAATCCGCTCTCGAAGCGCTGATGGCGTTGGGTGCTGGCGCGCCGGAAGGTCGCCCGCATGTGTTCCTGTTCGGTGAGTCGTCGCTGATCGCTCAGCTTGAGGCTTTGCACCTTGAGGAAGAGCGTTTCCACGTCATCGAATTGCAGCCGTACACCGAAGAAGAGACCCGCGAGTATCTCGACCAACGGCTGGAAGGTGCAGGCCGGGGTGTCGAACTTTTCACCGCGGATCAGATCTCTGATATTCACGAAAGCTCCGAGGGTTGGCCGGGCAACATCAACCAGGTCGCTCGCGATGCTCTGATCGAAGTCATGATTGCCAGCCGCTCTGCGGTCAAGCGTCCAAGTATGGGGTTCAACATGCCGAAGAAACACGTATTGGCGATTTCCGCCGTCGTTGTGGTCGCGGTCGCCGCCGCCTGGCTGATGCCGGGTCGCAACAAGGCGCCAACCACCGGCGCGCCAGCCAACGAGCAGGCGCAACTGCCATTGGGTCAGGGCGCAGCGAATGGCGGCGCACCGAACGTTGAGTTCGCCGGTAATACGCAGCCGATGCCGTTGCCGCTGGTCGGCAACTCGCAGCCGGTGATGCGCGGTCCGTTGGCCGAAGCGGCTGGCGGGATCACCGAGGGTGACGACGGCGTGCCTTTGGAAGGTTCCAGCGATACACCGCCAACCGTGACCACTTCGGCACCGCCTGCCGGCGTTCCGGCCGGTCCTGCACCGACTCCGGTTCCAGTGCCAGCAGCCAAACCGACCCCGGCACCGACGCAAATCGCCACCGCCAAGCCTGCTCCGGCAGCGCCAGCGGCGAAACCGGCTCCAGCGCCAGCCAAGCCAGTTGTCGCTGCCAAACCGGCCGAGAAGCCGGTTACCGTCGCCAAAGCCGCCGGTAGCAGCTGGTACGCCGGGCAGCCGACCAGCAACTACGTGGTGCAGATCCTCGGCACCAGCTCCGAAGCGACCGCGCAGAACTTCGTCAAGGAGCAGGGCGGCGAGTACCGTTATTTCAAGAAAGTCCTCAACGGCAAGCCTCTCTACGTGATCACCTACGGCAACTTCGCCAGCCGTGATGCAGCCGTTTCTGCCATCAAGGCCTTGCCAGCGAAGGTTCAGGCTGGTAAACCTTGGCCTCGCACTGTCGCCAGCGTCCAACAGGAACTGGCAACAACTCGCTGAAGATTCGGCGGCCTTACCCAGGCCGCCTCTCCAAGCACCTCAAAATTTCTACGAGTGCGCGCCGTCTCTACAGACCGCGTGCCTTGTGGTGTCTGCGTCACAGTAGTCTTTGAGTCGTTGCGGTCAAAATTAAAAAAGTTTTGACTAGCACAGCAGATCGCTTTAAACCTTTCACAAATGCGACATAGATTTGCGACATTTCGTCGTCAAATTTGTGAGCGTCTGTGTCGCTGTGTACAATGACCACCCTTTTGCCCCCGCTAAGCCGGCGTACGTTCGGCGCGGATCGCAAGTGGTTGAATTGAAAAGAAATTTGCCTCGAAAAGAGGCAGCCTGGTGAGAAAGTGTCTATGAAAGCAGGTCTGTACCAACCAGATGAATTCAAGGATAACTGCGGTTTCGGCCTGATAGCCCATATGCAGGGCGAACCCAGTCATACCCTTTTGCAAACGGCCATTGAGGCCCTGACCTGCATGACCCACCGCGGTGGGATTAATGCCGACGGCAAGACCGGTGACGGTTGCGGTCTGCTGATTCAAAAGCCTGATGCGTTCCTGCGCGCCATTGCTCAGGAAACCTTCAGTGTCGAGTTGCCCAAGCAATACGCTGTGGGCATGGTCTTCTTCAACCAGGATCCGGCCAAGGCCGAAGCCGCTCGCGAAAACATGAATCGCGAGATCCTTGCCGAAGGCCTGCAACTGATCGGCTGGCGCAAAGTGCCGATCGACACCAGCGTCCTCGGCCGCCTGGCCCTTGAGCGCCTGCCGCAGATCGAGCAGGTGTACATCGGCGGTGAAGGCCTGAGCGATCAGGACATGGCGGTCAAGCTGTTCAGCGCCCGTCGTCGCTCGTCGGTCTCCAATGCCGTCGATTCCGACCACTACATCTGCAGCTTTTCGCACAAGACCATCATTTATAAAGGGCTGATGATGCCGGCCGATCTGGCCGCGTTCTATCCAGACCTGAGTGACGAGCGCCTGCAAACCGCGATCTGCGTGTTCCACCAGCGCTTCTCCACCAACACCTTGCCGAAATGGCCGCTGGCGCAGCCATTCCGCTTTCTCGCCCACAACGGCGAGATCAACACCATCACTGGTAACCGCAACTGGGCACAGGCCCGACGGACCAAGTTCACCAATGATCTGATGGATCTGGAAGAGCTCGGCCCGCTGGTCAACCGTGTCGGTTCCGACTCCTCGAGCATGGACAACATGCTGGAGCTGATGGTCACCGGCGGCATCGACCTGTTCCGTGGCGTGCGGATGATCATTCCGCCTGCATGGCAGAACGTCGAAACCATGGACCCGGATCTGCGTGCGTTCTACGAGTACAACTCGATGCACATGGAACCGTGGGACGGCCCGGCCGGCGTGGTCATGACCGACGGTCGCTACGCGGTGTGCCTGCTCGACCGTAACGGTCTGCGTCCGGCGCGCTGGGTCACCACCACCAACGGTTTCATCACTGTTGCTTCGGAAATCGGCGTGTGGAACTACCAGCCAGAAGACGTGATCGCCAAGGGCCGTGTCGGTCCGGGGCAGATCCTCGCCGTGGACACCGAAACCGGGCAGATCCTCGACACTGACGCGATCGACAACCGTCTGAAATCCCGTCATCCCTACAAGCAATGGCTGCGCAAGAATGCCCTGCGCATCCAGGCGACCATGGAAGACAACGACCACGGTTCGGCGTTCTACGACGTCGATCAGCTCAAGCAGTACATGAAGATGTATCAGGTCACGTTCGAAGAGCGTGATCAGGTACTGCGCCCGCTCGGCGAACAAGGCTACGAAGCCGTGGGTTCGATGGGCGATGACACGCCGATGGCCGTGCTGTCCCAGCGTGTGCGCACGCCGTACGACTATTTCCGTCAGCAGTTCGCGCAGGTCACCAACCCGCCGATCGACCCGCTGCGTGAAGCGATCGTGATGTCGCTGGAAATCTGCCTCGGTGCCGAGCGCAACATTTTCCAGGAGTCGCCGGAACACGCCTCGCGCGTGATCCTCAGCTCGCCGGTTATTTCCCCGGCCAAGTGGCGCTCGCTGATGAACCTCGACCGCCCGGGTTTCGAGCGGCAGATCATCGACCTCAACTACGACGAAAGCGTCGGCCTCGAAGCGGCGATCCGCAACGTTGCCGATCAGGCTGAAGAAGCCGTGCGTGCCGGGCGTACCCAGATCGTGCTGAGCGACCGCCATATCGCCCCGGGCAAGCTGCCGATCCACGCTTCGCTGGCGACCGGTGCAGTGCATCACCGTCTGACCGAAAAAGGCCTGCGCTGCGACTCCAACATCCTTGTTGAAACTGCGACCGCCCGTGACCCGCACCACTTTGCGGTGCTGATCGGTTTCGGCGCCTCGGCGGTGTATCCGTTCCTGGCTTATGAAGTGCTGGGTGACCTGATCCGTACCGGTGAAGTGCTGGGCGACCTCTACGAGGTGTTCAAGAACTACCGCAAAGGCATCACCAAAGGTCTGCTGAAGATTCTGTCGAAGATGGGTATCTCGACCATCGCTTCGTACCGTGGTGCGCAGCTGTTCGAAGCCATCGGTTTGTCCGAGGAGGTTTGCGACCTGAGCTTCCGTGGCGTGCCGAGCCGCATCAAGGGCGCGCGTTTCGTCGACATCGAAGCCGAGCAGAAAGCACTCGCCACCGAAGCCTGGAGCCCGCGCAAGCCGATCCAGCAGGGCGGTCTGCTGAAGTTCGTCCACGGTGGCGAATATCACGCCTACAACCCGGACGTGGTCAACACCCTGCAAGCCGCTGTGCAGCAGGGCGACTACGCCAAGTTCAAGGAATACACCTCACTGGTGGATAACCGCCCGGTGTCGATGATCCGTGACCTGCTCAAGGTCAAGACCCTCGACACGCCGCTGGACATCAGCGAAATCGAACCGCTGGAATCGGTGCTCAAGCGCTTCGACTCCGCCGGTATCTCGCTGGGCGCACTGTCGCCGGAAGCTCACGAAGCCCTGGCCGAAGCCATGAACCGTCTCGGTGCGCGTTCCAACTCCGGCGAAGGCGGCGAAGACCCGGCGCGCTACGGCACCATCAAGAGCTCGAAAATCAAGCAGGTCGCGACGGGCCGTTTCGGGGTCACCCCGGAATACCTGGTCAACGCCGAAGTGCTGCAGATCAAGGTCGCTCAAGGCGCCAAGCCGGGCGAGGGCGGGCAACTGCCGGGCGGTAAAGTCAACGGGCTGATCGCCAAGCTGCGTTACGCAGTGCCGGGCGTGACCCTGATTTCGCCACCGCCGCACCACGACATCTATTCGATCGAAGACTTGTCGCAGCTGATTTTCGACCTGAAACAGGTCAACCCGAAGGCGCTGGTCTCGGTGAAACTCGTTGCTGAAGCAGGCGTCGGCACCATCGCCGCTGGTGTGGCCAAGGCCTATGCGGACTTGATCACCATCTCAGGCTACGACGGTGGCACCGGTGCTTCGCCGCTGACCTCGATCAAATACGCGGGCGCACCGTGGGAACTGGGCTTGGCTGAAACCCACCAGACCCTGCGCGGCAATGACCTGCGCGGCAAAGTCCGGGTGCAGACCGACGGTGGCCTGAAAACCGGCCTCGACGTGATCAAGGCTGCGATTCTCGGCGCCGAAAGCTTCGGCTTCGGTACCGCGCCAATGATCGCCCTGGGCTGCAAATACCTGCGCATCTGCCACCTGAACAACTGCGCCACCGGCGTCGCGACTCAGAATGAGAAGCTGCGCAAGGATCACTACATCGGCACCGTCGACATGGTGGTGAATTTCTTCACCTACGTCGCCGAAGAAACCCGTGAGTGGCTGGCCAAGCTCGGCGTGCGCTCCCTCGAAGAGCTGATCGGTCGTACCGATCTGCTGGAAATCCTCGAAGGTCAGACCGCCAAGCAACATCACCTGGATCTGACCCCGCTGCTGGGCAGCGATCACATCCCGGCGGACAAACCTCAGTTCTGCGGCGTTGAGCGCAACCCGCCGTTCGACCAAGGCCTGCTGGCCGAGAAAATGGTCGAGATGGCGTCGTCGGCAATCAACGACATGAGTGGTGCCGAGTTCGATCTGGACATCTGCAACTGCGACCGTTCGATCGGCGCACGGATCTCCGGCGAAATCGCACGCAAGCATGGCAACCAAGGCATGGCGAAAGCGCCGATCACCTTCCGCTTCAAAGGCACGGCCGGGCAGAGCTTCGGCGTGTGGAACGTCGGCGGCCTGAACATGTATCTGGAAGGTGACGCCAACGACTACGTCGGCAAAGGCATGACCGGCGGCAAGCTGGTCATCGTGCCGCCGAAGGGCAGCGTCTATCAGACTCAAAACAGCGCCATCATCGGCAACACCTGCCTGTACGGCGCCACCGGCGGCAAGCTGTTCGCTGCCGGCACCGCAGGCGAGCGTTTCGCCGTGCGTAACTCCGGTGCCCACACGGTTGTGGAAGGCACTGGCGATCACTGCTGCGAGTACATGACCGGTGGTTTTGTCTGCGTTCTGGGCAAGACCGGTTACAACTTCGGCTCTGGCATGACCGGTGGTTTCGCCTACGTGCTCGATCAGGACAACACCTTCGTTGACCGGGTCAACCACGAACTGGTGGAAATCCAGCGGATCAGCGGCGAGGCGATGGAAGCCTATCGCAGCCACCTGCAAAACGTGCTGAACGAGTACGTCGCGGAAACCGACAGCGAGTGGGGTCGTGAACTCGCCGAAAACCTCGATGACTACCTGCGCCGTTTCTGGCTGGTCAAGCCGAAGGCTGCCAACCTGAAATCGTTGCTTTCCAGCACTCGTGCCAACCCGCAGTGATATGCGCCTGAAGAGTTTGATGAGGTTTTAACAATGGCTGAACGTCTGAATAACGACTTCCAGTTCATCGATGTCGGGCGCAAAGATCCGAAGAAGAAACTGTTGCGTCAACGCAAGAAAGAGTTCGTCGAGATCTACGAACCGTTCAAACCCCAGCAGTCGGCCGACCAGGCCCACCGCTGCCTGGGTTGCGGCAACCCGTATTGCGAATGGAAGTGCCCGGTGCACAACTTCATTCCCAACTGGCTCAAATTGGTGGCTGAGGGCAACATCCTCCAGGCCGCCGAACTGTCGCACCAGACCAACACCCTGCCGGAAGTCTGCGGCCGGGTGTGCCCGCAGGATCGTCTGTGCGAGGGTGCCTGCACCCTCAACGACGGCTTCGGCGCGGTGACCATCGGTTCGGTCGAGAAATACATCACCGACACCGCGTTCGCCATGGGCTGGCGCCCGGACATGTCCAAGGTCAAGCCAACCGGCAAGCGTGTCGCGATCATCGGTGCAGGCCCGGCGGGCCTCGGTTGTGCCGACGTGCTGGTGCGCGGCGGCGTGACCCCGGTGGTGTTCGACAAGAACCCGGAAATCGGTGGTCTGCTGACCTTCGGCATTCCCGAGTTCAAGCTTGAGAAGACCGTGCTGAGCAATCGTCGCGAAGTCTTCACCGGCATGGGCATCGAATTCCGTCTGAATACCGAAGTCGGCAAAGACGTAACCATGGAGCAATTGCTCGCCGAATACGATGCGGTGTTCATGGGCATGGGCACCTACACCTACATGAAGGGCGGCTTTGCCGGTGAGGACCTGCCGGGCGTTTATGACGCGCTGGACTTCCTGATCGCCAACGTCAACCGCAATCTGGGCTTTGAAAAGTCGCCGGAAGACTTCGTCGACATGAAAGGCAAGAAGGTTGTGGTGCTCGGTGGCGGCGACACGGCGATGGACTGCAACCGCACGTCGATCCGTCAGGGCGCCAAGTCGGTGACCTGTGCCTATCGTCGTGACGAAGCGAACATGCCCGGCTCGCGCAAAGAGGTGAAAAACGCCAAGGAAGAAGGCGTGAAATTCCTCTACAACCGCCAGCCGATCGCGATCGTTGGCGAAGACAAGGTTGAAGGTGTGAAGGTGGTCGAGACCCGTCTCGGCGAACCGGACGCCCGTGGCCGTCGCAGCCCCGAGCCGATCCCCGGTTCCGAAGAGATCATCCCGGCCGACGCCGTGGTCATCGCTTTCGGTTTCCGCCCAAGCCCGGCGCCGTGGTTCGAGCAGTTCGAGATCCAGACCGACAGCCAGGGCCGCGTCGTTGCGCCTGAGCAAGGTCAGTACAAGCACCAGACCAGCAACCCGAAAATCTTTGCCGGTGGCGACATGGTGCGCGGTTCCGACCTGGTGGTGACGGCGATCTTTGAAGGCCGTAATGCTGCCGAAGGGATTCTCGATTACCTGGGCGTCTAACCCCCGCTCGAAAGTACAACGCAGTACCTGTGGGAGCTGGCTTGCCAGCGATGCAGACACCTCGGTTTCTCAGTCAGACCGAGGTGATGCTATCGCTGGCAAGCCAGCTCCCACAGTGTTTTGTGGTGTTACAAAGTCGGTGTTCCAGCGCAATAAATTGACCCGATAGACAAAAGGCTGACCTGCATCCGTGCCTTTTCCCTCGCGCTCTGAGAAAATGCCCGCACTTTTTTTCCGGATGCCGACATGACTGCCCTGAAGAACGACCGTTTCCTCCGCGCCCTGCTCAAGCAACCCGTAGACGTCACCCCCGTGTGGATGATGCGCCAGGCCGGCCGCTACTTGCCGGAATACCGCGCCAGCCGTGCCCACGCCGGTGATTTCATGAGCCTGTGCATGAATCCGGAATTCGCTTGCGAAGTCACCCTGCAACCGCTCGACCGCTATCCGCAACTGGACGCGGCGATCCTGTTCTCCGACATCCTCACCATCCCCGACGCGATGGGCCAAGGTCTGTACTTCGAGACCGGTGAAGGTCCGCGCTTCAAGAAAGTCGTCAGCACTCTGGCTGATATCGAAGCCTTGCCGATTCCTGATCCGCACAAAGACCTTGGCTACGTGATGGACGCGGTCAGCACCATCCGTCGCGAACTGAACGGCCGTGTGCCGCTGATCGGCTTCTCTGGCAGCCCGTGGACCCTGGCGACGTACATGGTTGAAGGCGGCTCGTCGAAAGACTTCCGCAAGACCAAGGCGATGCTCTACGACAACCCGCAAGCCATGCACCTGCTTTTGGACAAGCTGGCGCAGTCGGTGACTTCGTACCTCAACGGCCAGATCATGGCCGGCGCGCAAGCGGTGCAGATCTTCGATACCTGGGGCGGCAACCTGTCGGCGGCGGCGTATCAGGAATTCTCCCTGGCCTACATGAAGAAAATCGTCAGCGGCCTGATCCGCGAGCACGACGGTCGCAAGGTGCCGGTGATCCTCTTCACCAAGAACGGCGGCCTGTGGCTGGAAAGCATCGCCGAGGCTGGCGCCGACGCACTGGGCCTGGACTGGACCTGCGACATCGGCAACGCCCGCGCCCGCGTCGGCGACAAGGTCGCGCTGCAAGGCAACATGGACCCGACCGTGCTCTACGCCAAACCGGAAGCGATCCGCACCGAAGTCGGGCGCATCCTGGCCAGCTACGGCAAGGGCAGCGGCCACGTATTCAACCTCGGCCACGGCATCACGCCTGAGGTTGATCCGGAACACGCCGGTGCGTTCCTGCGCGCGGTGCATGAGCTGTCGGCGCAGTATCACGAATAACTCAGCGACGGCAGTACAAAAAAACCTGTCCCGTATCATGCGGGGCAGGTTTTTTTTGCCGTTTAGAAAGCTTTAGGTTAATAGTTTCTTATTGTAAGAATTTTTTATTTAGTTGTCGGATTAGTTCCCGTGACGACTATTCCTGCCGAACCCGGTGATTACTCCTACATAGAACTTTTAACTATCCACGTAAGGTTTCAGGCGTGTGTCCGGCATGGCGTCGAGCACCGTATTAGAGCCTGGCGTCGCGCCAGGCTCGCTTATTTGATATGAGCCTGGAATAACAATGAAAAAATCAATTTTCCGGAGGAGTGCATTGGCAACGTGCACTTCTTCGCTACTCTTGCTGTCGGGCATGCTGGGTTCTTCCGGCGCTGCGGCCCACGGTTATGTGGAGTTCCCTCCATCGCGCGCTTTTCTCTGTCAGAAGGGAATGAACACCGGGTGTGGTGGTGCTCAATATGAACCGCAAAGTGTTGGCGAAACCTTTCAGGGCTTTCCGGCCGGCGTCGGCGGCGCGGAGGGCCAAGGACCGATCGATGGCAAAATCGCCAGTGGCGGACACGAGTTGTTTTCTGCCGTGGACGTGCAGTCCGCCACACGCTGGCAGCTCACCGACATCAAAGAGCGCACTCAGGATTTCCAGTGGCATTACGAAGCTCCACATCCGGTGGCCAAGCACGAGTATTTCATTACCCGTAATGGCTGGAACCCGAATGAATCGCTGAAACGCAGTTCTTTTGAGAGCACGCCTTTTTGTCAGGTCGCGGGTGACTTCCAGATGCCGGTTCCCGGCACCAAGCACCGTTGCAGCATTCCCGAAGACAAAAACGGCCACCACGTCATCCTCGCCATTTGGAGCGTGGGCGATACCAAGATGGCGTTCCACAGCGTCGCTGACGTCAACATCCTTGCTGAAGCCGTTCTGCCGGGTGGCTGGTCTGCTGTCGGCAGCCATCGCTGCATCGACGCCACTGCTGGCTGGTGACAAGGTCAAGGCCCGTGCCTTTACCGCTTCCGGTGAAAATCCGTCCTACAGCGCCGAAATTTCGATCGACAATGCGCAAGACGCCGAGGCGCAAAACTGGTCGTTCAAACTCGCCGAGCAGATCAACAAGACACACACCCTGATCCGCGCTGGCGTGCGTGATGAAAACGGCAACATCGAAGCGATCCGCGGCAGCAACACGTTGTACGCGCAAAAAGAAAGCGGCGTCGTCCGCTACGAAGTGCAGTTACTGATGAAAGAGGACGTCGACGCCCGCCTGTCGGTGGCCTCGCAACAAGCGGAATATGTACTCGACAAAGGCGAAACCAAAGTCGACTTCAGCCTGATGTCCAACCGCAAAATGAACGTCGAAGCCAACCTGTTCAACGAGCAGAACAAACTGGTCGGCACCACCACCGCACAAGCGGACAGCGGCGCAACCTGGCTGACCATGGACATCCGCAGCAATCCCGGCCCGCACACCCTGACCCTGGTCGGCACCACGCTGGATGGTCGCACCACCCGTCAGGACACCCAGCCTGTCAACGTCACCGGTGAAGGCGCTGGCGCCGATTACGACTTCCTGTTCCCTGAAGGCCTTAGCGACTACACCGCCGGCACCAAGGTACTGCAGCCGAAAACCAACGAGGTCTTCGAGTGCAAGCCATTCCCGGCTTCTGGCTATTGCAAGCAGTACAAACCTGAGGCGAACGGTTTTGAACCGGGCGTGGGCGAACACTCGCATGCGGCGTGGAACAAGCTCTAAGGCTCCTCCCGTGTAATTACGTCAGACGACCGTCCAGGTCGTCTGATCGCTGGTGGTTTTCAGGGGCGATTCAAATGGCGCTTTCGGTTTATTCCAAGCAACAAATACTGCTGCACTGGGTGTCGGCAGCTGTAATCCTGTGGACGCTGGTCACCGGGTTTTATGTGGCTAACGTCAACGTGGCCAACGACACCAAACAATGGGTGGCCGGGGTCAATGTGTCGCTGACCACGCTGTTCATTCCGGTGTTCTGCTGGCGGCTGGTGGTGTTTATCAGCCATCTGCGACATGAACGCATGTCGCAGTTTTCTTCGGCAAAAATGCTTGCGATGTTTGTCCATCGGCTGATCTATCTGTTGGTGGCCGTGGTGCTGTTGAGCGGGGTGCTGATGATGGATCGGCCGATCCCTGTATTTGGCCTGCTCGAATTCCCCCAGCCGCTGGACGATGTGGCGCTGACTGACGGCTTTTTCGTGCTGCACATCTGGGCCTGCACGGCGCTGGCGGTGCTGGTGGCGATGCACATTGGCGCGGTGATTCTGCACGAGCTGCGCGGTTATCGCGTACTGCGGCGCATGTCGTGGCGCTCGCGCGTTCGGCAGGCGTGCGGGCGCATCGGATGAGCCGTCAGTGAGACTTTTATCGCTCTCGGGACTGTGGGCGCTGCCGTTCGCGTGTGCCGCGTTTCTCGCTTGGCAGGAATGGACATTTCGCAGTGCGCAACGCCTGCCGGCACCGGTCGCTGTGCCGCTGCCGGCATCGCCCGCGCTGGCGCCGTTGAACACCGCAGCGGTGGCGACGGTGTTCGGGCTCGCTGCGCCAACCGCACTTCGGCCAAGCGCCGAGTCGTTGACTCTGCAAGCGACTTTCGCCGTCGACAGTGGTTTGTCGAAAGCCCTGATAAGCGTTGCTCAAGGGGCGCGGTTATATCGGGTCGGCGATGACTTGCCGGGCGGCAGCGTGCTGCGTCGGGTCGAGGCGCAACATGTGGTGCTGTGGAACAAGGGCCGGGAGGAATCGTTGCCTCTCGCACCTTCTGCCAGTGCGTTTCTCAAGCGTTTGCCCGCATCCACCGAGGCAGACCCTGCTGGCATTTCCGCCCGTTTTCTACGCCCGCTCGCCGGGCAGTCAGAGTGATCACATTGATGAACAGCTTGATTGGCGCGCAAGCCTTGCGCGCCCTGTTGGTTTGCGCCGTGTTGGTGATACCGCTCCTCAATCGCCCAGTGCACGCCGGGGAACAGCGCTGGCAGTTGGCGATGAATCAGGCCGAACTGCGCGACATCGTCGAAGAGATCTCGGTGATTCTCGGCACCACCGTGGTGCTCGACCCGCGCGTCTCGGGACGCATTACCGTCATGTCCCGTCAGGCGCTGGATCGCGAAGGCGTACGGCGCTTGTTCTACTCGGTGCTGGACGCGCACAACTTCACGGTGATCGATGAGGGCGACCGCATCCTCATTACCCCGGTGGCAGACGTGAAAACCCGTGCTGGACAGGCTGCCAGTGAGCGCGTCACCCCCGCGCAATTCATTACCCAGGTTATCGAACTCAATACCAGCAGCGCTGCCGATCTCGCCGCGCTGATCCGCCCGTTGGTGTCGGCCAATGGCTACCTTGGCCCATCCGTTTCGGCCAACGCTTTGGTAATCACTGACACCAGCGCCAACGTCAAACGCATCAGCCAGGTGGTGCGCCAACTCGACGCGGGGCAGCAGGATCAGCATACAGTGGTGTCGCTGCGCTTTGCTCAGGCCAGTGATATCGCCACGGTGATCGAGTCCTCATTGGGCAAGCGCAATGCTGACTCGCTCATTCAGGTGCTGGCCGATGTCAGAACCAACCGCTTGATCGTCATCGGCCCGCTCGCCGTGCGCCAGCGCTTGACCGAGCTGATTCGCCAACTCGATGTCCCCGCCACCGCCAGCCTCGATACCGCGCGGGTGATTCGTTTGCGCCATAGCGACGCCAAGCAGTTGGCGCAGGTGCTGGAAAGCATGGGCCAGAATCGCAAGGCGCCGGCGGCCCTCAACGGCAGGGACGCAGCTGCTGCGACGCCGTTCATGCTCAAGGCCGACGAAAGCCAGAATGCGCTGGTGCTGATTGCCGAACCGGCTCAGGTCCGAACCATCGAGAACATCGTCCGCGAGCTGGATCAGCCGCGTGCGCAGGTGCTGATCCACGCCGCTATCGTCGAAATCTCCGGCGATATCGCCGATGCCGTGGGCGTGCAGTGGGGTTTGAACACCGGCGACGCGAAAGGCTTTATCAACTTCCCCGGCACCGACATTCCCATTGTCGGCGGACTGAAGTTCGACGAGAAAAAATCGGCGCCCGACGGTGCGATTCTGCAATTGGGCGGCGACCGTTTCGGCGCGTTGATTTCGGCACTGGCGAGCAACACGCGGAGCAATCTGCTGTCCACGCCGAGCCTGCTGACCCTGGATAATCAGCAAGCGGAAATCATTGTCGGGCAGAACGTGCCGTTCAAGACCGGATCCTACTCTACCAACAGCAGCGGGGCGGATAACCCGTTCACCACGGTCGAACGCAAAGACGTCGGCATCAGCCTGAAAATCAAACCGTACATCAATGAGGGTGCGACCCTGCGTCTGGAAGTCGAGCAGGAAGTCTCGGACATCGCGCCTTCAGTAACAGGCATCGACTCCTCGGATCTGATCACTAACAAGCGCGCCCTGAAAAGCACGATTCTCGTCGACGACGGCGAAATCATCGTCATTGGCGGGCTGATCCGCGACAGCGTGCGCACGCAGAAAAGCGGTGTGCCGTTGCTGCGCGATATTCCGTATCTCGGCGCGCTGTTTCGCTGGAGTCGCGACACCCAGACCAAAAGCAATCTGATGGTGTTCCTGCGCCCGACCATCGTCCGCAGCCGTGAGGATCTCTCGGGCATCAGTCAGCAGCGCTACAACACTTTGCGCGACCTGAGTCAGCCAAAGGCCGGGGAGAGCAACTCGCTATTGCTGCCGGCCGAAGCGCGACAGTTGTTTGAGCCGGCAACGGTGGCGCCATGAGTGCCGCGTTGGCAATCCTGCCATTCGGTTTCGCCCGACGATTTGGCGTGCTGCTGGAAGGCACGGGCACGCAGGCCCGCGTGCTCATGCGAGCCGACACGCCGCTGACGGCGCTGGCCGAAGTGCGCCGCTTGTGCGCTCGCGAACTGCCGATCGAGATACTTGCGCAGGAGTCGTTCGCCGCGCGGCTGGCCGCGACCTATCGCGAAGGACATAGCGCTGCGCAACAGGTCGCGCAAGGGCTGGACGATGAGCTCGATCTGCTCAGCCTCGCCGAACAGGTGCCGCAGACCGCTGACCTGCTGGAGCAACAAGGCGACGCGCCAGTGATCCGCCTGATCAATGCGCTGCTTAGCGAAGCCGTGCGCGCACAGGCCTCGGACGTCCATCTGGAAACCTTCGAGCAGTACCTTTCGGTACGCATGCGCGTCGACGGTCAGTTGCGCGAAATGCTCAGGCCAAGACGTGAACTGGCGACGTTGCTGGTGTCGCGGATCAAGGTCATGGCGCGGCTCGACATCGCCGAAAAAAGCGTGCCGCAGGACGGCCGGATTGCCTTGCGTCTGGCCGGGCACGAAGTCGATGTGCGCGTCTCGACATTGCCGTCGGCGCACGGCGAACGTGTGGTGCTGCGCTTGCTCGATAAGCAAGCCGGGCGTCTGCAACTGCAACGTCTGGGCATGCCGGACGACACTCTCGCTACCCTGCAAAGCCTGCTCGCCAGACCGCATGGGATTCTGCTGGTGACCGGGCCGACCGGTTCCGGCAAAACCACCAGTCTCTACGCGGCGTTGAGCAGCCTCAATGATCCGTCGCGCAACATTCTCACGGTCGAGGATCCGATCGAATATCACCTGCCGGGGATCGGCCAGATGCCGGTCAATCCGAAGGTGGAAATGACCTTCGCGCGCGGCTTGCGCGCCATTCTTCGTCAGGATCCGGACGTGGTGATGGTGGGTGAAATCCGTGATCGCGAGACCGCGCAGATTGCCGTGCAAGCTTCGTTGACCGGACATCTGGTGCTGTCGACCTTGCACACCAACAGTGCGGTCGGCGCGGTGACGCGACTGAGCGACATGGGCGTGGATGCGTATTTGTTGGCCTCGTCGCTGGTCGGTGTGCTTGCGCAACGCTTGTTGCGCACGTTGTGCGTGCATTGCAAGGCACCGTACTTTGCCGACGCTGCGACCTGTCATCGGCTGGGGCTGGATCCCTTATTGGCGGCGCCGCTTTTTCGTGCGCAGGGCTGTGAGCATTGCCAGCACGGTTATCGCGGGCGCATCGGCATCTACGAACTGATCAGCATCACCGATGCGGTTGCCGCGCTGATTCATCAGGGCGCCAGCGAGCGCGAGCTGATTGACGCAACGCGCAAGGAGTCTCGCAGCCTGTTTCAGGCCGGCCGGCAACGTGTGCTCGACGGCGAGACCAGCGTCGATGAGTGGCTGCGCGTGACGCAGGAGGATTAATCGATGCCGACCTTCGATTACCGCGCCGACAATGCTCAGGGCCACCGCTGCCGTGGCAGACTCGAAGCGGAAAACGCCCGGCACGCGCGACAGTTGTTGCGTGAGCGCGGACTGTGGCCGTTGCAACTCAAGGAACTGCAAGGCAATGGCAGCGGCCATGGAGCGTGGCGCGCCGGTCGCTTGAGCGTTGCCGATCTGGCGCTGCTGACCCTGCAATTGTCGACGCTGGTACAGGCCGGTTTGCCGCTGGAAGAAGCGCTGGAAGTGGTCGCCCGCCAGACCGCCAAGCGGCGCGTTGCCGGTTTACTGTGGGCAGTGCGCGGGCGGGTCATGGAAGGGCACGCGCTGGCCGTCGCGTTAAGCCGGTTTCCTGCGGCGTTTCCCGAGTTGTTCCGCGCCACGGTGGCGGCGGGTGAGCGCTCTGGCCATCTCGGTCATGTGCTGGAGCAACTGGCTGTTTACACCCAGGCGCGCCAGGCATCGCGACAAAAGATTCAGATGGCGCTGATCTATCCCTCGATTCTGATGTTCGCCAGCGTGGCCATCGTCGGTTTTCTGCTCGGCTACGTGGTGCCGGACGTGGTGAAAATTTTCGTCGACAGCGGTCAGCCGTTGCCCTGGTTGACCCGCGCACTGATCAGCCTCAGCGACGGTGTGCGCCAGTTTGGTCTGGTATTTCTCGGCGCCAGCCTGGCGCTGTTCAGTGGCTGGCGCTGGAGTTTGCGTCAGCCGCTCTGGCGGCTGCGCTGGCATGCGCTGGCGTTAAATATTCCGCTGCTCGGCACGTTGCTGCGCGCCATGGAAGCGGCGCGATTCGCCAGCACGTTGGCGATCCTCGGCAAGAGCGCCGTGCCCTTGGTCGATGCGCTGGAAATCGCCGCCGCCGTGATCGGCAATCAGACCATTCGCGGGCGTATGAGCGAGGTCGCCCGCTCGGTGCGCGAAGGCTCGACGCTGACCCGCAGCCTGGAACGCAGCGGCGATATCCCGCCGATGATGCTGCACATGATTGCCAGCGGTGAACGCGCCGGCGAGCTCGACGCCATGCTCGCCCGCGCCGCCGAACAACAGGAGGCGAGCCTCGCTGCGCGCATCGCGCTGATGGTGAGTCTGTTCGAGCCGGCGATGTTGCTGGTGATGGGCGCGGTGGTGCTGCTGATCGTCCTCGCCATCCTCCTTCCGATCCTCAGTCTCAACCAATTGGTGAATTGATCCATGGCTCTTTTGCACAGAAAAACATCGGCCGCGCAGCGCGGTTTCACCCTGATCGAAATCATGGTCGTGGTGGTGATCATCGGCATCCTTGGCGCAATTGTCGTGCCGCAATTCATGAGCCGGCCGGATCAGGCGAAAACCACGGCGGCGAAGATCGATATTCAAGCAATCGCCACGGCGCTGGAGATGTATCGCCTCGACAACGCGCGATATCCCACGACGCAGCAGGGCCTCGAAGCGTTGGTCAAGCGCCCCTCCGGGACACCGGCGGCACGTAACTGGAACCCTGCCGGTTATCTGAAAAGTCTGGCGCGCGATCCCTGGGGTACGCCGTACCAGTACCTCAACCCCGGTACGCGTGCGGCGGGTGGCGGTTACGACTTGTATTCGCTGGGCTCCGATGGCGTCAGTGGCGGTGAAGGCCACGCCGCCGATATCGGCAACTGGGCCATCGATTGATGCGCCAGCGCTGCCGGGGTTTCACCTTGCTGGAATTGATGGTGGTCATGGTGCTGATCGGCGTGTTGCTGGGTATGGTCGGCCTGGTGGGCGGGACCAATCCGGCGCAAGTGGCGCGGCAGGAGGCGAGCCGGCTGGCTCGGCTGATCGAGCAATTTCGCGAACGGGCAGTGCTGGAAGGGCGGGAGTTTGGTGTGGGTTTTAGTCTGGAAGGTTATCGCGTTCTCCAGCTCGGCGAGAAAGGCTGGCAGCCGTTGCTGCCCTTGCAAGCATGGCCGCCGGAACTGCAGCCGCGACTTACTGTGGAGGGCCTGCCGGTGCGCTTGGCGAACAGTGCGCAGCTGCCGCAATTGTTGATTCTCAGCAGTGATGAAATCAGCGCATTTACCATGTTTCTAGTAACTCGTGAGCGAGTTTGGGCGAATTTGTCTTCGGATGGTTTGAGTGAGGTCTCACTCGATGAGTGACCGACCGACGATCACTCGCATGCGAGGTTTCACGCTGCTGGAAGTCATGGTCGCGCTCACGATTTTCGCCGTACTCGCAGCGGCGATATTGTCGGCGAGCCGTTACGTGGTGCAGCAGAGCGGCGCCGCTGAGCAACGGCTTTTCGCCGCGTGGCTTGCGGATAATCATCTAAATGAGTTGCGCCTGAAAAACGACTGGGTCGCCGGACAACAGCAGCAGATTGTGCACATGGATCGCCGCGACTGGCGCCTTCGATCATATCTGCGCGTGGGCGAAATGCCGGGGCTGTTCACGGTGGAGCTGGAAGTCAGTCTCGGCGACAGCGATCAACTGTTGTACCGCACGTCTGCGCGGTTGCAGGGCCGCCATGAATAACCAGCGCGGATTCACCTTGTTGGAACTGGTGATCGCAATGGCGATTTTCGCTCTGCTCGGTCTCGCCAGTTGGCGCCTGTTCGACAGCGTGGTGCGCGTGCAACACGCGACGGCGAGCCATGAGCGCGGCTTCAGAAGTTTGCAACGGGCAGTCGCGGTGATCGAGCGCGATCTGCTGCACGTCACCGAACAGCCTATCGTCTTGAGTGCCGGGCAACTGAGTGTGCAACGCAGCAACTGGCGCAATCCACTGGATCAACCACGCAGCGAACGCCAGGAGCTGACATATCGCCTGCTCGACAGTGTGCTGTGGCGAGAGAGCCGCGCCGAAGGATCGCTGACCGTACAGCGGCAGAAGTTGCTGGAGGAGGTTGTCGATCTGCGCTGGCGGTTGCTCGGTGGTTCTGCGGGCACACCTTTGACGCTGGAGTTTCTGGTCTCGACCCGACGCTATGACGGTATTCGCCGGGTACTTTTGCTGCCGGGAGCATTGCCATGAAACACCGGCAACAAGGGCTGGCGTTGATCAGCGTGATGCTGGTGCTGAGTCTCGCCTTGCTGATCACCAGTGGCATGTTGCGTAGCCACCGAATGTCGTTGCAGAGCAGCGCGCAACAGCTGCAAACCCTGCACTTGCGTCAGTGGGCGGTGGAGGGAGAGGTCTGGGCGCTGCGGCGTTTGCACAAGGCTGTTGTGGATCAGCAAAACCATGCCGAGATGCTCCTGGACTGGCCCCAAGACATTCCTGAACTGGGCCGCGAAGACACGCAAGTCGAGGTGTACATCGAAGACCTGTCGGCGCGTTTCAATCTCAACGCATTGCTGCATCAGGGGCAGATTGATGCGGTGACGCTGGAGCGCTGGGCGCGGTTGCTCGAATTGCTGGAGCTGCCTGCGCTGCAGCCGAGCCAGATTGGCCAGTTATCCGAGGTGAGCCAATTACGTTTGCTGCCAGGTTTCGACGCACCAATGCTGCGGCGTCTGGAACCGTGGGTGGCGCTGCTGCCCACGGATGCGACGCTGAATGTCAACACGGCACCGGCGTTGTTGCTGCGTGTGCTCGAGCTGGAACCGGATGTGGCTGACGCCCTTGTTCGCCAACGTTCGACGACCTCCTGGCACAGCGTTCAGGCGTTTAGCGCCGACCCTTTGATCGCCGATATCGGAATCAATACACATGGGCTCGGCGTCGACAGCCGCTGGCATCGCATCACCGTACGCGTGGTGCAAGAACAGCAGGTGGTGACGCTGAACACTGATGTCGAATTCGTCACGAAAACCGCCCGATTGAAAGTCCTGCAACGCCGTTTGCTTCCTTCCCGCGGCATCGAGATAACGCAATGAAAAACTGGCTTTACCTGACCGCCGAAGGGCTTGCGCACCTGTCGTCCGACTGGCCTTGTTGCCTGTGGTCGCACGCCGGCGAACAACAAACGATGTCGCTGCACCAAGCGGTACAAGTGCTGCACGGGAAAAAAATCGACCTGTTGCTGCCCATCGAATCTTGCAGCTGGCTGCGCAGCGAACCCTGGCCCGGGCGACGTGCGCCGACCGCGCAGGCGCTTGCGTTTGCCGTCGAAGAGCAGCTTGGCGAAGTGCTCGACAATGTGCATTTGAGCATGGGTCAAGCGGATGGCGAGCGACGTTATCCGTTGATGGTCATCGCTCGCGAGCGCTTGGCGGCCGTTTTGTCGTTGCTCGCCGAAAGTGGTCTGCAAGTGCGCTCGGTGTTCGTCGATGCCGATTTGTTGCCAATGAATCAGCCTGCTGGTGTCCGCTGGTTCGGGCGCTGGTTGCTGGGCGGGGCGTTACCGGCCCGACTTGCAGTGACAGAGGAGGGATTGCTGGCGTTGAAAGGTGTGTTGCCCGAGAGCATGGTTTGGGTCGATGAGCCGGATGATCGGTTATTGCTGGCGGAAGGTTTTCGACAAGCGATCAATCTGCGGCATGGCGAATTCGCCTTGCGGCATTCGCCGCTGCCGTGGCGTGCGTTCTCGGCAGTATTGCTGATCCTGTTGTTGCTGGGTGTGGGCGCCAGCGAAACGCGGTTCCGTTTCCTTGACGACGAAACCCGGCGACTCGCCGAGCACAATGAGCTGCGCTTTCAAACGCTGTATCCCCAGCACGCGCAAATCCTCGATCTGACCGCACAGATGCAGGCGATTCAAAGTGTGCCAGCGCAGTCCCGTGACACCCGGGTTGCGGCGCTGGTCAGGTTGATCGAACAGGTGATTGGCGCCAGTCAGGTGGAGGTCAGGCGCATCGAGTTTGGCGAGGGCGATGGTTGGAAAGTCCAACTGACGGCCAACGGTTTCGCCGAGCTTGAGCAGTTGCGTGAGCGCGGGCGTCAGCAAGGTCTGGCGATCAAGATTGATGGCGCCAGCAAGATCGGCGATCGGGTGACGGCGGCACTGACGTGTGAGGCTGGCGTATGAGGTCTGTGATGTTCCTTGAACGATGGCGACGGCTGTCAGGTCGTGAGCGCAACCTGATACTTTTTCTGGCGACGGGTTGCCTTGGCGGCGCAATGTTAATGTGGCTCTGGCAACCGAGCGTGCAACGGCTGGAAGCGGCCGAGCGCCTATATCGTCAGCAACAGACTTTTGCGATTCAACTGAATCGCGCTCAGCCACCAAGCGGTGCCGTGTTCGATGCGAGTCAGCCATTGTCATTACGGATCAGCGATAGCCTCGCCACGGCGGGGCTTGACGTTCAGCAAATGGATAGCGACAACGAGCAGATTCGCCTGACCCTCACTGGCCCGCCCGAGCCTTTGCTACTCTGGCTGGACAGGCTTGAGCGTGGCGGTGTGGTATTGCACTCGCTGACGCTTGAACCGCGCGACAATCTGCTGGAGGCGCGGTTGCTACTCAGATAGTCGTGCCGGTCAGGGGTGGCAGCTTCGCCAGTTTCAGTGCGACCAGCAGCGCGATCAGCAACAACGCGCCGATGAACAAACCGATGCCGTTCCAGCCGCCAAGGTGCCAGAAGACCCCACCCGCCGTCCCGGCGATGCTCGAACCGGCGTAATAGCTGAACAGATACAGCGAGGACGCCTGTCCCTTGGCCTTCAACGCCCGCCGACCGATCCAACTGCTCGCCACCGAATGTGCACCAAAGAAGCCGAAGGTGAAAATCAGCATGCCGACGATGACCAGCAACAGCGGTGTAAACATCGTCAGTGCCAGACCGACGAACATCAGCGCAATGGTCGCCCACAACACCTTGCGCCGCCCCAGTTTGTCCGCCAGTGAGCCGATCTTCGCCGAGCTGTAGATGCCCGACAGGTACACCACCGAGAGCAAACCGACGAACACCTGATCGAGGTTGTACGGCGCGGCCAACAGGCGATAGCCGATGTAGTTGAACAGCGTGACAAACGCACCCATCAACACGAACGCTTCAAGAAACAGCAGCGGCAACCCGGCATCGCGAAAGTGCATGGTGAAGCCGTCGAGCAGGCTGCGCGGGTGCAGCGAGCGCGAGCGGAAGTTGCGCGACTCGGGCAGGATCTTCCAGAACACCGCCGCTGCAATCAACGCCAGACCGCCGATCACCAGCATCGCCGTATGCCAACTGACAAAGTCGATCAGCACCCCGGTGATCAAACGACCGCTCATCCCGCCAATCGCGTTGCCGCCAATGTACAAACCCATCGCCAGGCCAATGTGCTGCGGATGAATTTCTTCGCTCAGGTAAGTCATCGCTACCGCCGCAAGACCGCTCAACGACAGCCCGATCAGCGCGCGCATGATCAACACGCCTTCCCAACTCGGCATCATTGCGCTGGCCATGGTGCACAGGGCTGCGGCGAACAGCGCGGTGACCATCACCGGTTTGCGCCCGACCCGATCGGAAATCGGCCCGGTGATCAGCAGGCCGATGGCGAGCATGCCGGTGGCCACCGAGAGGATCAGACTGCTCTGCGCCGCGTTGATCCCGTACTCGTGGGACAGCAGCGGCATCATCGGCTGCACGCAGTACAGCAGCGCAAAAGTCGCAAATCCGCCACTGAACAGCGCCAGCACCGTGCGCATGAACATCGGCGTGCCTTTTTCGATGTAGATCTCTTGCAGTTCGGCGACGACATCGTCGGCCGCTGCAGGCGGGACTTCATGGGCAAGGGGCGCGACAGCTGTTTTCACTTCAGACCTCGGAGGGCACGGCCAGGCAGGCAATGAAAAAATCATATAGCTGGCTAATGTTTCTATCCAATATATTGTTCGACCTGTTTGATAGCTTTAACGACCTAATGGGGTTTCCATGGAATTGCGTCATCTGCGCTACTTCATCGCTGTTGCCGAAGAATTGCACTTTGGCCGCGCCGCCCAGGTGCTGGGGATTTCTCAGCCGCCGCTGAGCCAGCAGATTCAGGCGCTGGAGCAAGAGGTGGGCGCACGGCTGTTCGAACGGACCAATCGTCGGGTCGAGTTGAGTGAGGCAGGGCGGTTGTTTCTGGAAGAGGCGCGGCTGGTGCTGGCACAGGTCGACAAAGCGGCGGACGTCGCCCGGCGTGCGCAACTCGGTGAGCTCGGGGAATTGAAGATTGGCTTCACCTCATCGGCGCCGTTCAACTCGACCATTCCGCAGGCGATTTTCTCTTTCCGTCAGCGCTTTCCGGCGGTGCACCTGAACTTGCGTGAGATGAGCAGCACCCAAGTGGCCGAGTCACTGGTGGACGAATCAATCGAGGTCGGCATCATGCGTCCGCTGGGTTTGCCGGATTCCTTGAGTGTGGTCGAGTTGATGCGCGAACCTTTGGTGGCGGTACTGAGCGCCAAGCATCCGTTGGCTCAAGGCAGCGAGGATGGCCTGTTTCTTTCGGCGCTGGCGCTGGAACCGTTTGTGTTCTTCCCGCGCAGTTACGGCAGCGGCCTCTACGCGCAACTGCTCAGCCTGGCCCGCGATGCCGGGTTCAGCCCCCACTTTGCCCAGGAAGCGGGGGAAGCGATGACGATCATTGGTTTGGTGGCGGCGGGGCTGGGCGTTTCGGTGCTACCGGCGTCCTATCAACGCATGCGCATCGACGGTGTGGTGTATCGGCCGCTGCTCGATCCGGAGGCGATTTCAGCGGTGTGGCTGGTGCAGCGCAAGGATCAGAAATCGCCGATGGCCAAGGCGTTTGTCGAACTGCTCACGCGCAAGGTCGAACAAGCCTGACGGCTGCGCCGCCAATCGCTGCGATGCGGCGACCCGACAAGCCAGCTCCCACATGATTGTGGATGGACACAGAGGATGTGAACACAAACGAAACCTGTGGGAGCTGGCTTGCCAGCGATGACGTCCGTCCAATCACCACAACGCTCAGGGCAACCGCACCAAATCCCCCTTCAACGCCACCCGAGTCACAAAAATCCCCGCCCGACACTCGTAAGTATTCAAATCCTTGCGCACATGCCGGTCGTAATAACTGACGATATTGACCACCGCATTCGCCCCGACCCGCTTGGCCTCGGCTTGCAACTTGATCAGGTTCGATTGCAACACCCACTCGCAGGAATCGTGATCACTCTTGTTGAAACCATTGGTCTTCAGGTCGCTGATCACATCGCGCTGCAACAACCGCTGAGTACCCTGCGGCCCATTCCCGGCCAGATAAAACTTCACACTGCCATCCAGCCGCCCGGCGCGAATGGCGTCCGACAGCACGGTTTCGAAGGGCATGTACATCAGATTGGTGGCATGGCTGGCGCTGGGCAGCAGACTGAAGAGCGTGGCGGCGATCAGGGCTTTCACTTGCATGGTCATCTCCTTGACGGTGAAAGAGAGCAGCGAGTGCTCGACTGATGATGGCTCGCCGTTCTGGCAGGCGTTAAGGGGAGTGGCCTGCTTGAGCGAGTGTAGATGTTGCTGGTGAAGGTGTTCGGTGTGAGTGATTTGCAGCCATACATTTCGAGTTACGGAACTGCCGTTGGGGAAATTGCTGCTGTCGGGCAGGATCAGTTTTTTCTTGAATGAGTGTCACGGATGCCACTTCGATACCAGCCTAGGGAGGGCAGCGTTCTGATTTGCGATTTCAGGGGGCATGAAGTACCTGAGATGGTGAAAGTCAGGCCTGTCGTTGTGATACGCAAGCACCGAACGAATAGCTTGCTGGTGACGGTGGTGCCGCTGAGTACCACTGCTCCGGAGCGCTTGCTCGACCATCATCTTGAACTCGCAAGCCACCTTCACGGAGCCAGTCCAACCTGTTGGGCAAAGTGCGATATGGTTGCGACAGTCAGCCTTTCGCGACTTGATCGAATCAAAAGTCGGGATCGTCAAGGCAAGCGCGTTTACCTGATCTCACATCTTGCAACAGACGAGTTCTACGCCATCAAAACTGCAGTCAGACGGGCGTTGGGACTGTAATGGCAGATGCAGTGGCGCATTGAGGCCAAATGCCAGCCGTTGTCCCTGCCTGTTTTTCGGGCAATACTGCCAGCGTTCCCGAAAGGGGCTTGTGAGACTCTGGGGATCCTGGGCAACCAGCCATCGCAGAGCCAGACAGGTAACTGGCGATGACAAGCCAACCTGTTTGTGAAAGGGCGCCGAAAGGCGCCCTTTGTCGTTTCTACAGCTCAATCAATCAACGTGGGCGAGGTCACCACGCAACGCCACGCTCGACACCACCAGCCCCGCACGGCACTGGAATTTTTCGGTGTCTTTGTACAGGTCGCGCTGGTCGACGCTGGCGATGTTGATCACGGCGTTGGCGTCGGCTTTTTTCGCGGCGTTCTGCAGGGTCGCGAGGGCCGATTGCAGGGCCCAGAAGCAGGCGTCTTCGTCGGATTTGTTCGAACCGTTGGTTTTGCGGCTGCTGCTGACGGTGTCGAGTTTGCGCACTTGTTTCGGCAGGGTTTCGCCGGCCAGGTAGAACTTCACGCTGCCGTCGAGCAGGCCGGCGTCGGTGGCGCGTTTGACGCCTTCGCGAAAGCTCAGGTAAGTCGGTTCGTCCGCACCCTGTTTGATGATGCCCAGGTTGTTCACCGCTTCGATGTCCGGGTTGATCGACAGTTCTTTGAGCACGTTGTCACGCAGGCGGTTGACCCAGCGGTTGTAGTTGCCGTGGATCTTGCCGTCCTTGGCGTCGAGGCCGTAGCTGCTGCGATAGTCGATTTCGAACGAGGTCGGGGTGAACGGGATATCGACTTCGGCGTGGTGGCGGCCACGTACGGTGATCGCGGCTTTGATCATGCCCGGGCGTACCGACTGCACGACCCATTGGCGGTCGTTCAGCGCGGTGACGATGGCGCGGCTCATCTGTGACTGGGTGAAGCCGAGGTCTGGCGAAAACTCTTCCTTGGCGTTGTACACCGGTTTGCTGGTGCAACCGCCGAGGACGAAGGCCAGGGCCAACAGGGCGGCGATGCGGTGAAACTGAGTCATTCCCTTCACTCCAAAGGTATTGCGGTCAGTGCCAGCGGCGGAAAATCAACGAGGTGTTGACGCCACCAAAAGCGAAATTGTTGTTCATCACGTATTCGTGATGCATCTGGCGGAATTCGCCGCGCAGGTAGTCGAGCTTGCCGCAGTGCGGATCGACCTCGTCGAGGTTGAACGTGTGCACGTACAGGTCGCGATTCATCATCTCGATGCTGAACCATGACTCCAGTGCCCCGCACGCCCCGAGCGTGTGGCCGAGAAAACTCTTCTGCGAGCTGATCGGCATGCGCTCACCGAACAAACTGCTGGTCGCCAGTGTTTCGGCAATGTCGCCCTGTTCTGTAGCGGTGCCGTGACCATTTACATAACCGATGGCATCCGGTGTCAGCCCGGCATCTTCCAGGGCCAGCTCCATGGCGCGGCGCATGGTGATCTGTTCCGGGCGCGTGGTGTGCTGGCCGTCGGCGTTGCTGCCGAAACCAACGATCTCGGCATGGATGTGCGCGCCGCGAGCGAGGGCGTGTTCCAGCTCTTCGAGCACCAGCATGCCGCCACCTTCACCGATCACCAGACCGTCGCGGCCCTTGTCGTAGGGGCGTGGGCTGGTTTGCGGTGCGTCGTTTTTCAGACTGGTGGCGTACAGCGCGTCGAAGACCATGGCTTCGGTCGGGCACAGCTCTTCGGCGCCGCCAGCGAGCATCAAGGGCAGGCGGCCGAACTTGATTGCTTCGTAGGCGTAGCCGATGCCCTGACTACCACTGGTGCAGGCGCTGGACGTCGGGATCAGACGCCCGGTGAGGCCGAAGAAGATGCTGATATTGGCCGCCGTGGTGTGCGGCATCATCCGCACATAGGAGTTGGCGTTGAGGCCCTCGGCCACCGAGTTGAGCAGCATGTTGCCGAACGCCTTGATCTCGTCGGTGCTGCCGGTGGACGAACCGCAAGCCACGCCCATGCGCCCGTCCTTGATCGACTCATCACCCAGCAAACCGGCGTCGGCCAGCGCCTGTTCCGCCGCGCCGACCGCCAGCCGCGACACCCGGCCCATGCTGCGCAGTTGCTTGCGCGTCCAGTGCGCCGGGACGACAAAGTCATCGATCGGCCCGGCCAGACGGGTGTTGAGTTCGCTGAAGCGGTCCCACTCGTCCATCCGGCGGATGCCGCTGCGGTTGGCCGCGAAGTTGCCGGCGATGGTCTGCCAATCGCTGCCCAGCGAGGTGATGCCGGCCATGCCGGTGACGACGACGCGCTTCATCAGCACAAGCCTCCGTTGACCGCCAGCACCTGGCGGGTGATGTACGAGGCTTCCGCCGACATCAGGAAATTCACCGCACTGGCTACTTCTTCAGGGGTGCCCATGCGCTGCGCGGGGATCATTTTCATCAGTTCTTCCACCGGCACGTTTTCGTCGAGCATCGCCGTGTCGATCAGGCCCGGCGCGACGCAGTTAACCGTGATTTTGCGCTTGCCCAACTCGATCGCCAATGCCTTTGCCGCGCCGATCACGCCAGCCTTCGAGGCGCTGTAGTTGACCTGGCCACGGTTGCCGATCAAACCCGACACCGAGGTGATGCAGACGATCCGACCGGCGGCGCGGCGGCGGATCATCGGCATCATCACCGGGTGCAGAACGTTGTAGAAACCGTCGAGGTTGGTGCGCAGTACCACGTCCCAATCGTCGTCGCTCAACGCTGGAAACGCTCCGTCGCGGGTCAGGCCGGCGTTGAGCACCACGCCGTAATAGGCGCCGTGGGTTTCGACGTCGGCCTCAAGAATGCTTTTGCACGCTTCGCGGTCGGCAACATCGAATTGCAGGACACGTGCGTTGCGGCCCAGTGCTTCGATTTCGGCCTGCACCGCTTGTGCGTCGGCAATGCCGCTGCGGCAATGCACGACGATGTCATGCCCGGCCTGCGCCAGACGCAGGGCGATGGCGCGGCCGATGCCACGGCTGGAGCCGGTGACCAGTACGGATTCAGTCATCGTTCGACTCCTGTGTTTGTTGCAGATATTGGGACGGTTGGGGCGGGCGAAACACGTTCAACCGGGCGCTGACTTCAATGCCCGGCGCGTTGATATGGCATTCGAAAACGCCCATGCCGTTGTCGTCTTCCAGCGAGCGGATACCGTGGACAGTCAACTCGCTGCCGGCCGGAAATGCGTCGACGTTGCACTCGAACTTGCGTGTGCCGAGCAGGAAACCCAGTTCCACCGGATTGCCTTTCAGGCGTGCGTGGCAACCGGCAAATGCGGCGACACTCTGCGCCATCAACTCGATGCCGACCCACGCCGGCAGGCTGCCGTCGGGCAGGTTGAACAGGCCGTCAGGCTTGACCGTGAGGCGGGTGTAAATCTGTTCATCGTCGAAGCTTTCGATCTTGTCGATCAGAATCATGTCGCCGGCGTGGGGCAGCAGGTCGGCGAGCGGCCAGTCGGTCATGGGGCGTCTCCGATAATCAGGCTGACGTTATTGCCGCCGAAGGCAAACGAGTTGCTCATCAGGTAGCGGGGTGCAATGGACGTCAGGCGTTCGTTCGCGGTCACCCACTTCAGCGGCGGCAGGCCGGGATCGGCCTGGCCATCCCAGACGTGCGGCGGCAAGCCGTGTGCCGGGTTGTCAGCGCTCAGGCTCAACCAGCAGAACGCCGCTTCCAGTGCCCCGGCCGCGCCGAGCGTGTGACCAGTCATGGGTTTGGTCGACGAGCAGGCTACGCCGCCCGGGAACAGTGTGGCGACTGCAAGGCTTTCCATGGCGTCGTTGTGCTGGGTCGCGGTGCCGTGCAGGTTCAGATAGTTGATCTGTGGGGCTTGCAGTTGCGCGCGGCTCAACGCCTTTTGCATCGCTTGCAGGGCGCCGCGACCGCTCGGCTCCGGGGCCGAGATGTGGTGAGCATCGGAACTGGCACCGGCGCCGAGCAGCGCGATGGCCGGGCCGTCACCACGCAGCTTGCTCATCACGAACAGCACCGCCGCTTCGCCGATGTTGATGCCGTTGCGGTTGGCCGAGAACGGATTGCAGCGCTCGTCGGACACCGCCTCCAGCGCGCTGAAACCGTTGAGCGTCAGCTTGCACAGGCTGTCGACCCCGCCGCACAGCACCGCGTCGCACAGACCCAGGTCGAGCAGACGCTGTGCGCTCATCAAGGCCCGTGCACTGGAAGTGCAGGCCGTTGAAATCACGTAGGCCGGGCCGCTGAGCTGCAGCCAGTCGGCAAGAAAGTTCGCCGGGGCGCCGAGTTCCTGTTGCCGATAGTCATACTCGGTGGGGAACTGATGCTCGCGAATATAGTGCGCCAGACCGCGGCTGGCCTCGTCGATACCCGAGGTGCTGGTGCCGAGGACCACGCCGATGCGCTCGCGGCCGTAGGTCTGGATCGCCCGATCGATGTCAGCGCGAATCTGCAGTGCGGCTTCCAGCAGCAGTTGATTGTTGCGGCTGCTCTGGTCCGCCAGTTCGGCCGGAACCGCCGCCAACTCACCGTGCACCGCCGCCACCGGCAACTCGCGCCCGGCCACCCAGCCGGATTCGCGGCGCATGCCCGAGCAGTCGCCGGCAAACAGGTTCGGCGCGACTTGATGCTTGTCGCGGCCCAGGGCGCAGATCACCCCGAGGGCATTGAGGTAGGCAGTCATGGCGTCGGTTCACCGAGGGGGGAAACCCGATAGTGCGGGCCTTGGGGCAGGTTCAATTCGAAGCTCAACGGTTGCGTATAACGGATCGCCCAGCGCGGCGGCAGCGAGCGCTGCCCGGCCTGTTGCTGCGCGGCGGGATAATTGCGCAACAGCTCGCCGGACGGAGTCAGGGCGAACAGCAATGCGGCGAACAGCTCCCGGGCTTCAGGATTGGGCGGCAACAGACCGTCGGCCTGCCAGTGTCCATCGATCAGTTGCTGACGGGCCTGAGGAATACCCAGCGGGTCCATCATCGACCAGCGAATGCCGGGGCCTTCGCGCTGAATCACCAATAGCCAGTCCTGGCGCTGATCGGCGAGGTTGCGTTCGACGTGCAGTTGCAATGGCAATGGCAAGGTCGGGTTGCTCGCAGGCAGGGGCGCCTGGCTGGCGCAACCACCCAACAAGGCAAATAACACCATCAGCCACACCAGAAATCCTGTGGGAGCTGGCTTGCCAGCGATGGCGTCGGCACATCCAGCATTCACGCTGACTGACACACCGCTATCGCTGGCAAGCCAGCTCCCACAGGTTTTGGGTTGTACAGGTCGAATGCGGTACATCAGACGGCACCTTCAAGCGGCTTGCGCGCGACGACGTTGACCAACGTCTCTTCCCGCTGCCCAAACGGTTTCGGCTTGCGCAACCCGAACCGCTCCAACAAGCCAAAGTCCTTGGACCGGCTCCACCACAAATACGGGTATGAAACGTTCCGTTCGCCGAATTCGAAACCCTGCTCGCCAATCATCTGCAAATACTGCGCAGCGCTCTTCTGCACATGCATTGGATGGCGGAACAACCAGCGAATCACCCACGTATCAATGTATGCCTCGGTGGACTCGGCGAACAGCAGATAGCCGCCCGGTTTGAGCACCCGATAAAACTCGGCGAGGGCTTTCTCTTGCTCGACCAGATGATGAAAGGTCTGGTGACAGAACAGTAGATCGACACTCGCATCCGGCACCTTCAGCGTCGCGCAATCGCTGCCAATCAATTCGACCTCCAGACCCTGACGCGCCGCCTCTTCGCCGCTCAACTTCAGGCTGTGTGGGTCGGCATCGACGCCGATCAGACGCTGTGGCGCGAAGGTCTGGCGCAGATGTCGGAACGACTTGCCCTGACCACAACCGGCGTCCAGCAACACCGGGTTCGCCGGCAGCGACTCGCTGAACAAGCCGCGCAGATCGTTGATCGCCACGCGCAACACATGGTGCTGCCAGGTGTGGCTGCGCAGGAACCAGAAACCGAAGCGGGTTTCCTCGACGTAGCTGTCGCTCAGGTAACTCATGGGGCGTCCTTTGCACAAAGTTCGGAAATCATCTTCAAGCGGCGACGCGCTTCGCTGACGAACGGGTTGCGCTCGTCCCAGGCGTAGCCGGCGAGGATCGAGCAGATCATCCGGCGGATTTCCGGCTGGCTGTTTTCATGGAAAATCACGTCCTGAAAGGTCCCGGCGTACCAGCCTTCGACGTAGCAGCGGAAGGTGTCGACGCCGCGCTTCAGTGGCTCGGCGAATTCGCTTTGCCAATCGACCGTTTCACCCTGCAACTGACGGTGCAGCACCGCCGCCGCCATGCTCGCCGAACGCATGGCGATGGTCACGCCGGAAGAGAACACCGGGTCGAGAAACTCCGCCGCGTTGCCCAGTAGCGCGAAGCCCGGGCCGTGCAGGGTTTTGACGTTGGCCGCGTACCCGCCGAGGGTGCGTGCCGGGGTATCCCACACGGCCTTGTTCAACACGCCAGCGAGGCTTGGCGTCTCGGCAATAAAACCGCGCAGGCAAGCGTCGAGGTCGGCATCACGACCGTTGAAGTGCTCGGCCGCAGCGACCACGCCGACCGAGCAGCGGCCGTTGCTGAACGGGATCGTCCAGAACCAGATATCGCGATGGTGTGGATGGGTGGTGACAAGGATTTTTTCGCGATCGAAAGCCGGGTTGTCGATGTGATCTTCGACATGGGTGAAAACTGCCTGACGCACCGGGAAATTCGACGGCGCTTCCAGGTCGAGCAAGCGCGACAACACGCGGCCGTAGCCGCTGGCATCGAGTACGAAATCCGCCTCGATGCGATATTCGCTGCCGTCTTCACGGCGCACATCGAGTCGCGGTTTTGCCCGCTCGAAATCGACGCTGACGATGGCATCGCCATAGCGGATCTCGGCGCCTTGCAGCGCCGCTTGATCAGCCAGCAATTTGTCGAAGTCGGCGCGCTGCACCTGGAACGTGGTCGGTTTGCCGTCGCTGAAGGTATCGCCGAAATCAAAGGCACTGTAGCGCTCGCCCCAGGCAAACGCGGCCCCGGTCTTGCGCTGGAATCCGGCGGCGTTCACCGCTTCAAGCATGCCGGCCTCTTCGACGAAATCCAGGCAATGACTCAGCAGGCTTTCGCCGATGGAAAAGCGTGGGAAGTGCTGGCGCTCGATCACCAGCACGTCGTGGCCCTTGCGCTTGAGCAGCGCAGCGGCAATGGCGCCGGACGGACCGGCACCGATGATCACTACCTGACGACGTTGCATTTCAACGGTTGGCACGTGAACTCCCGGGCGCAATGGCGGTGTGTTTCTGGGGCGCGCGATGCAGGCCGATCAGGGCCGGCAGCAGCGTCGCGATCAGGCCCATCAGCATCAGCGCGAAGTACAGCGCCGGGGTGATGAGCTGTTGTTGCAACAGCAAGTTGAGAAAGACGATTTCGCTGAGGCCGCGAATGTTCAACAGCACACTTTCGCGCCAGCGGCTGGCACCTTCGAACGAGGCACCGGCCCAACCGAGGCCGAGCCAGTTGCCGAGGAGTTTACTGGCAATCGGTAACATCAGCAGCGCGGCCCATTGAGCGGGGCCGAGGCTGGCGAGGGCACTGTGCACGTCAATCTGCACAATGCCAAAGGTGAGGATCAGCGGAATCGCCAACCACGTCTGCAAGCGGCTCATCCAGCGTGCTGGCAATGGCAGCACCAGCGGCACTTTCAACGCAGCCATGCACAGCAGATAACCGATGCCGAAAATCAGCGCGTTGAGTTTGTAGTGCTCGGCCATCACCAGCAGGGCAAAGAAGCCGAGGCTGTAAGTCAGTGGGCGGCGCACACCGAACAGGCACAGCAGCAAGGGCACGCAAGCGAAACCCAGCGGCAGCAAAAGACTGCTCAGGTGCAGACTGCCTTGGGCGAGGCCGAACAACGTCCAGCAGGTCAGGTCGATCAGGATCGCGGTCTGTACCAGGCGTCGGGTGGCGGCGGGCGGGTAATCGATGTGACGCAGATACAGGTACAGCACCGGAATCGCGGTAATCGCGAACACCAGGCCGATGGCCAGTGAGTTGAGCCACGGTTGCGCCGGCAGCAGCCAATACGCGACCGCGAGACCGCAGGCGAACGGTACGGCGAAACTCGGCACGGCGATTTTCACGCTCTGACGATCCAGTCGCAGGTCGATCACATCGCTGAGAATATGCCCGAGCAGCAAGGCAAAACTCAGGCTGTAGAGGTTTTTCAGCCACGCTGGCGCGATAAGTTCAGCGCCGCTGAGCTGCCAGCCCGGCTCAATCCAGAAGTACATCAACAGCGGTAAACCGAAGCTGGCCAACAGCAACTGGCTGACGATCGGGATCAGGCCGAAATGTCGACCGACACGGGTGGCGACGGCGAACAACGCCAACGCCAGCAACCAGAAACCGATGACCATCATGCTGCCGGCTCCGCTACAGGCGCCGCATGCTCATGTCGGCCGGCCCACGGCGCGAGCATGAAACTGAACGCCAGACCGAGGCTCACCGACAAGCCGAAATTGCTCACGGCCGGCGTGCTGGAAACCGCCAGCAAACCAAACGACAGCCAAGTCGTCACAGCCGCCAGCAAGGTGCCGAGCAGACTTACCGCTGCACCGCCGACCTGCTCGCGCATGAGAATCGCGTAGTCGACGCTGATCGCCGTCACCAGCAGCAGGCCGAACAGGCTGAACAGGGTCAGCGGTTGCCCCAGCCAACCGAGACTGGCGAGACTGCACAGTGCAGCCAGCAACGGCAGGGCAACGATGCGCAGCGCGCCGCCGAAACCGAATGGCAGGATCAGCACCAGCACGATCAACACGCAGGAGGCGAGTTTCAGTTCGGCGGCGCTGATCTGCGTCGCGGCGAAAACATTGTTCAGATCGCCGAGACGATCCACCAGCATCACCCCCGGCAGATCCAGCGCCTGCACCCGCAGCAACGACGGATTATTCAGGCCTTGCAGGCTGGTCATCGCCGCGACGCCGTCCTCGGTCGGGCCGAGCCACAACGTGCGATACGGTTCGCCGAGCGGCCCGGCCAGCGCAGCGTCGATGTCCTCGGTCGGCAGTGCCTGCAACTGTTGCAGCTCGGTTTGCAGCGCAGCGAGGGGTACGCCGAGGTCGAGCAGCGGCTGCCAGAACTGCGGCAGTTTGTTCAGCGCATCGCGCACTTGCTGTTGCTGGCCTGGCGGGCTGACCAGTTGATCCAGCGCGAGATAGCCTTGCAGCTTGTCGAGATTGACCAGTTGTTCCAGACGCTCGCTCAGCGCCGCTTGCCGCTCCAGCAATTCTTGCTGATTGGCCGCACGCACGAGGAAAAACTGGCTGGTCGGCTGATAGCCTGTGATGCGCGCAATGGTCTGCGCTTCATCGGTCAGACGTTGCGGTGCGCCGACCCATTGGCGGATGTCGTTCTTGCTTTGCAGTTGCACCAGACCGCCGGCGCAGAAGGCGATCAGTAGCGCCAGCAACACCGGGGTACGCACGCGTTCGAGCAGCTTCTCGCGCAGATTGACCATGCGCTCAGCCAGGTGCAGCGGCCATTGCGCCGGGCGCAGTTCGACGTTTTTCAGCAGCGCCGGCAGCAAGCACACGGCTGACAGATAGGCACCGAGCAACCCTGCCGCGGAGAACACGGCGATTTGCGTCAGCGCCGGGAACGGCGTCCACGCCAGCGCCAGATAACCGATGGTGCTGGTGAGCAGGCTCAGGGTCAGCCCGGACAGCGTCAGGCGCAAGGCTGGCCAACTGCGCCACGGCTTGAGGCTCCAGCTCTTCGACAGATAGTGCAACGGGTAATCCACCGCCACGCCGATCAGGCTGGAGCCGAGCACCAGCGTCATCACGTGCATGTGGCCGAACAGCGCCACGCACGCAACCGCGCCGAACAACATGCCCACCAGCACCGGCACGAACGCCAGCAACACGCGCCAGCGGCGGAAGGCGAGCAACAACAGCAACAAAATACCGATCGTCGCGCCGCCCCCGACCCAAGTCATTTCACGGGTCGCTTGCTGCTGACCATTGGCCGCGTAGAGCAAACCGCTGGCGGCCAGCAACTGCACGTCTGATTGCGCCGCTTGCTCACGGCTGTGTTGCAGCAGGGCGGCGACTTGCAACGGTAGGTTCATGTCGAAAGCATTGCCGGTGGTGCGTGCACGCAGTAGCACCCAACTCTTGCCGTCAGCATCGGCGACCAATGCGCCGCTGCCGATATCCAGTTGCACCGCGCCGTGTTTCGGCTGGCTGTTCTGGATACGCCCGGTCAGGCCCAGCCAGTCATCCTGGCTCGGCACCAGGCTGAAACCGGTAAAAGGGTCGAACAGTGCCTGCACCCGTTGTTGAATAAACCCATCGGGATGCTCGGTGAGAAGTTGCCGGTCATCCGCCGAAAGCATCGCCAGCCGCCCTTGCAACAATTGCGTGCGCAAGGCTGGCAGATCGGCTTGCAGGTTCCACTGGACTTTTTCGAACAGTCCACTGGCCTGCCATTGCTCGCCCAGCGTCTGCGCCATGGCTACCGCTTGCTGGCGATCGGCGTGGCCGACCAGCACCAGCATTTCGCGGTTGAGCGGTTCCTGCATGCGTTGTTCGGCGCGCAGTTCGAGGGCGTCAGGATGGGTGCCGGGCACCAGTTCCATCAGGTTCGCCGACAGTGGCGCACCGTCGCGCCATTGCCAGCCGGCCAGCGCGACAACCGCCAGCAGCAGAATCAGGAACAGCCAGGGCAGCCTGCGTTCACTCGGCAAAGTCATGTTGCTCCGTGTCGCTCAGCGGTTGGCCGGCGGTACTGTTCTGCATGCGCAGCACCGTGCTGTCGCCCTGGGTTTCCAGCAGTTCAATGGTTTGCACCAGAGCGCCGCCGTCGATGTTGATCTGATTGAACACTTGCTTGAGCAGCAATGAGCGTGGCGTCAGGGTCAGTTTCCACTGTTGCGCATCGCCGCTCAGGGCCAGTTCGAAGTCCCGTTGCAGGCCGCTGCTGTCACCTTGCAGCACGGCGAGGAACAAGCGGTTCTGCTCGGCCCCGGCGCTCTTGTTCGGCAGCAGTTGCCAGCCATCGCCGTCACGCCGGGCGATGCCTTTGGCAGTGATGCGGTAATCCTGTTGCAGCGGAGTTTTCAGCAGCCAGAGCAGGCCGTGATTTTTCGCGAGGACGAAACTGCCCTTGCTGATCAGCGGCTGGGGCAGGGCGCGCAGGTGTTTTTCCTGAATGAACTGGCCGTGGATCACGTCCGGTTTGGCCAGTTGCTCGCTGAGTTGTTGCAGGTCGAAGGCGTTGGCCAGTGTCGATATGGCCAACAGCGCCAGCGCGCCAAGACTTTTGCAAAACAGGTTCATCACAGCATCCTTTCCACGGCATCGGTGAAGACTTTCGGCGAGGCCAGTTGCATCTCGCGACTGCTGACTTCGACCGCCACTTGCACCGAGCTGGCGCGGGTCAGGCGTTCGCCGGTTTGCGCGTCCGTGATCAGGTAGTTGATCTTCAGCCGGTTTTCCCACTCCACCAGGCTAGCGCGCACGTTCAGACGCTGGCCGAACACCGCACCGCGCACGTAGCGCAGTTGCAGATCGATCACTGGCCAGGCGTAACCCGAGTCGACCATCTGGTTGTAGTTGTGGCCGATCTTGTCGAGCAGCGCGCAGCGCGCCACTTCGAGATATTTGACGTAATGGCCGTGCCAGACGACATGCATGGTGTCGACGTCGAAAAACGGTACGAGGATTTCCGTGTCGGCGTGAATCACTCCGGCGCTACGCATGCAGCCTCCAGTGTTGCGCGGCGATGCGTTGCAGGCACAGGCGCAGTTCGCCTTCCAGCGCGCGGTCCTCGATGACCGGCGGGAAGTCTTGGGCAAGTGCTTCGTGCATGGCAGCCAGCGCGGGTGGCAGTGGTCGGGCGTCTTCGGCCTGGCCCCGCAGCCAGACGCCTTGGTTGGCGGCGAGCAGGGTGGCGGCGGCGACCTGTTCGGTCAGTTCCAGCACACGGATTGCGTCGCGGGCGGCGATGGTGCCCATGCTCACCTTGTCCTGATTGTGGCACTCGGTGGAGCGCGAGAAGACGCTGGCCGGCATGGTGTTTTTCAGCGCTTCGGCGGTCCAGGCGCTGGTGCCGATCTGCACAGCCTTGAAGCCGTGGTTGAGCATTGCGCGATCCGCCGGAGCGCCGGACAGGTTGCTCGGCAAGCCGTGGTTGTAGCGCTCGTCGACCAGCAGCGCGAGCTGCCGATCGAGCAGGTCGGCGACGTTGGCCACCAGATTTTTCAGGCTGTCCATGGCGAACGCGATGTGCCCGCCGTAGAAGTGGCCGCCGTGCAGCACGCGTTCGGCTTCGGCGTCGATGATCGGGTTGTCGTTAGCGCTGTTGAGTTCGGTTTCGATGAACGAGCGCAGCCAGTTCAGGCTGTCGGCCAGCACGCCGAGCACATGCGGTGCGCACCGCAGCGAGTAGCGATCCTGCAAACGATGCAGCGGTGCGGTCGGTGCGTCGATCGCCAGATCCTTGCGCAGCCATGCGGCGACCTGCATTTGCCCCGGATGCGGCTTGGCGGCGAACAGGCGTTCGTCAAAGTGCTCCGGATTGCCTTGCAGTGCCACCACGTTGAGCGCGGTGATGCGCGTGGCCAGTTGCAGCAGATAATCGGCGCGGGCATAGGCGAGGCAGGCGAGGCCGGTCATCACCGCGGTGCCGTTCATCAATGCCAGCGCTTCTTTCGGGCGCAACACCAACGGCGTCCAGCCGAGTTCGCGGTGCACATCCGAGGATTGACGGCGTTCGCCACGGAACATCACTTCACGCTCACCGGACAGGGTCGCGGCGACGTAGGACAGTGGCGTCAGATCACCGCTGGCGCCCACCGAACCTTCTTCGGGAATCAGCGGCAGGATGTCGTATTCGAGGAACGCGTGCAGACGCTCCAGCAGTTCAATCCGCACTCCGGACACGCCGTGGCACAGCGACTGCAAACGCGCCGCCAGCACCGCACGGGTGGCTTGCGCATCGAGCAGTTTGCCCAGCCCGCAACCGTGAAAGGTGTAGAGATGACGCGGCAACGCCTCGACGTGATGCAGCGGCACCGCGACCACGCAGGAGTCGCCGTAACCGGTGGTCACGCCGTAGATCACGCCTTCCTTGTCCAGCAGCGAATCGAGGAACCGCGCACCCTTGGCGATGCGCTCGCGATAGTCGGCGTCGCTCTGCAACTGCACGGGCGCCTGACGGTTGGCCAGGGCCAGCACGTCTTCGATGCGCAAAGGGCGTTCGCCGAAGGTTACCGGCTCATGGGTTGGCGTCGTCATCGGTCTTCCAGAAAGGGTAAAAGTTGAACCATTGCTGCGGGGCTTCGAGGCAATAGTGACTCAGGCGCTGCGCATAGCGGGTGGCCCACTGATGAATGACCTGCTCGCGCTCGCGGCGTGTCCACGTCACGGCATCGGCGAAGGGCTCGAGGGTCAGGCGATAGTGGCCGTCGGGTTGTTTCAGGCACATCAACAGGTTGACCGGGCATTTCAGCAGGCCGGCCAGCAGCCACGGCCCTTGCGGGAACGGCGCCGGATGGCCGAGAAAGTCGACGGTCACACTGCGTCCGCCGTGCAGCGGCACGCGGTCGCCGGCAATCGCCAGCCACTCGCCGCGCTCCAGGCGTTCGTGCAGTTGCAGCATGATCACCGGGTCCAGTTCGCTGACCTGAATCAGACGCAGATTGGTCGCCCCGGCCTCGCCGAGCAAGCGGTTGAACTGCTCGGCGTGCTTGGTGTGCACCAGCACATTCATGGTGACCTTTTCGCCGATCTCCGCCAGCGCCCGGCACACTTCGAGATTGCCCAGATGTGCGCCAACCAGCAGTTGCCCACGGCTGCCACGCAATTGATTACGCAGCAGGGCCGGGTCGATGATTTCAATCTGTTCGATGCGGATCTTGCCGTTCCACACGTCGAGCTTGTCGAGCATCGAATCGGCGAACGCCATGAACTGGCGAAATACCCGCCAATGACTCGGGCGCAAGTCTGCACGGTTGCTCCACTCGGCCAGCCGTTGCTGGTATTGCCAGGCACTGCGTCGCGCGGTGCGGCCGAACAGGAAAAAGTACAGGACGATGCCGTACAGCAACGGGCTCAGCAGCCGCCGGCCAAGAACCTTGGCAGCGAATGCGGTGGATTTCATCAGCAGGAAACTGCCGCGCTCCTCGCGGTCGGCCCAATGCTTTTTGTCGGCCTCGACAGTCATGGGCGCCACCGCCGCCAGAGGATCACCGGCAAACGCAGCAACATGCCGAAGAACAGGCGCGTGTGCATGCTGGAAATCAGTGCGTTGTCGTGGAACAACCGGAAGTGCGAGACGCCATCGAGCGGGTAATGCACGCTGGTTTGCAGCCAGCGCATCGGCTGATTGCGCCAGGCCAGACGCACAAGAATGTCCGAGTCGAAATCCATGCGTTTGCCAACCTTGGCCGAGTCGATCACGGCCAGCGTCGGCGCCAGCGGATAGACACGAAAGCCGCACATCGAATCGCGGATCTGCAACGACAGCGTGTTGATCCAGACCATTACGTGGGTCAGATAGCGCGCGTACAAACGGCCCTTGGGCACGCTTTCATCGAACAGCGGATAACCGCAGATCATCGCCTCCGGATGGGCGCGGGATGCCTCGACGAAACGGGCGACGTCGAGCAGGTCGTGCTGACCGTCGGCGTCAACCTGCAAGGCATGGCTGAAACCCAGTCGCGAAGCTTCGCGCAGACCGGTCATCACCGCGCCGCCCTTGCCCTGATTGACGGTGAGGCGGACCAGATAGACGTTGTCGCGCTCGGCCAAAATATCTAGCACTTTCGCGCAGGATGGCGTGCTGGCGTCGTCCACCAGAATGCACGGCAGATGTTGCGCGAGCAGCGCATCGACCACCGTGCCGATGGCGGTTTCGTGGTTATAGACCGGGATTACTGCACAGGGGTTATGCATGGATCACATCTCCCCTGTGGCGAGGGAGCTTGCTCCCGCTGAGCTGCGAAGCGGCTCCAAATGCAGTCGACTCAAAATTGCTGGCGAGCGCTTCGCACTCGAGCGGGAGCAAGCTCCCTCGCCACAGGTTATGCATCGCCAGTCCCCAGAAGGATTCGGCCGCTGGAGCAGGTCGCGGTGTCGTTGCGGTAGGCGAAATACAGCTTGCTGCGCTCGGGATCGAAGCGCAGGTGCAACTGGATTTCATCGCCGGGGCGCACCAGTTGCTGAAATTTCAGCACTTCCATGCCGGCAAACGGGCCGGTCAAGTTGAGTAATTGCCGACCGAGGTCCAATGCCCATTCGACCTGGACCACGCCGGGCAACACCGGGGCTTTGGGGAAGTGGCCGCTGAAGTAGGCCAGGTCCGGCGGCACGCTTAGTTGCAGGCTCCATTCGCCCTCGGTTTCGATTTGCTCCAGTACTTCGGGGGCTTTCGGCCGTGGTGCGACAAGCAGCGCCTCGACGTCGGCCTGAGGCAGTTTGCCCTGGCTGTTCAACGGCATTTGTCGCAGCAGACGCCAGCGACGGGGCAGGGCGAGGGCTTCGCAATGCTCGCGCAGATGCTGACGCAACGTTTCGGTCAGGCTGCGGCGGCCGTGTTCGCGCAAGGCAAACAGGCCCGTTTCGCTGAGCACCAGCAATGCGCCGAGGGAGGCACGGTTTTCCTGGACCACGCCCAGTCGTGCTTCGGCGACCCATTCATGGCTGACCAGCGCTTGCTCGAGCATCGGCAGGGAAATACGTTTTTCTTCGAGTTTGACGATCCGGTCCAGCCGTCCGAGCAGTTCGAAACGACCATCGGCGGCGATGCGCGCAGCGTCGGCGGTGTGTTCGACATGGCCCGTCGGCAGATACGGTGAGGCGATCAGCAGCGCGCCGTCGTTGTCCTGACTCAGTTCGACACCGGCGAATGGCTGCCACAGGGCTTCACCCTGTCGCCAGGCAATGCCGCCGGTTTCCGAGCTGCCGAGGATTTCCGTCGGCCACTGTTGCAGGCGTTGATGCAGGCTCTGCGCCGCGTCGGCTGGCAGTGCGCCGCCCGAGGAGAACACTCGCCGCACGGCGCTGAGGGCCGGCCAGTCGAGGTTGTCGCCCATGCGCTTGAGCAGCGCCGGGCTCGCGACCCAGGCGAAGGCCGCATGCTCGCGGCTGGCGCGCTGCATATCCTCGGGGAAGGCCAGTTGCTTGCGCACGAATGTCCGCCCGGCACACAGCGGCCACAGCACGCGAAACAGCAATCCGTAGATGTGTTGAGTGGCGACGCTGCCGATGATGCACGCCTCACCGAGATCCGCGCCCCATAGCTGCTCCAGCGCTTCGACCTCGTTGGCCAGTTGGCGCAGAGTCTTGTCGATACGTTTGGGTTCACCGCTGGAGCCGGAGGTGCACAGGCTCAAACGGCACTTGTCGAGGTCCAGTTCGGCGCCGGGCAATGGCGCCTGCTGAAGGTTAGTTAAACAGCTGTCACCCGGTAGATCGGTCAGCCACAGATCGACTTCGCCCGACCAGCGCTGACGGGTTTGTACTTGCAGATCCGAAGGCAGCAACACGCTGACGCCTGCGCGCCACGCGCCGAGTAGAGCGATGGCCAGTTCGGCGGCATCTTCCAGATGCAACGCCAGACGTCGCACACCCTGGGCTTGCAGGCCGGCGGCAACAGACAGCGCCTGTTCGCACAGATTCGTGTGATCGAGAGCCGGCGCGTGGCTGATCGCCCGCGCCGGCAAGGCCTTGAGCAACAACTGCTCAAGTTTTATCCAGTTCATGTACGGCCTCTTACCCGTTGTCGTATCAGCCATTCAATGGCAAACATCAGGCCGATCAATCCGTAGGAGATCAGGCCGGTGTACAACATCCACCAATTCAGCGGCGCCCACAGTGTCAGCAGGGCGGCGCACAAACCGTTGCAGAAGAAAAACACGCTCCAGGCCACCGTGACCTTGCGGGTGTAGACAATCGCGTTGGCCGGCAACTGCGGTTCACGCAGCCGGGCCAGACGTTCGACCATCGGCGGGCCGTATTTCAGGCTGAGGCTGAACAGCACGAGCATGAAGCCGCTGATCAATACCGGATACCAACGCAGCAACAGCGGGCTGTCGAACACTGCCAACAACAGGCAGAAGCCGATGGCCACGCAGGCCATCCACAGGCTGCCGGGTTTGCGTTCACCGGTCAGGGCCCGCGCCAGCCACAGGCTGCCCAGCAGCAGGCCGAACTGCCACGGGGCGAAATGCTCCATGCCGAAATACACCGCAAAGGGGTACAGCAGACCGGCCAGCAGCAGGCCGAGGCCGATCAGACGGCTCATGCGGCCGGTTGAACCAGACGGTAGACCGCCTCGACCACGTCACCCACGGTGCGCACCGATTTGAATTCTTCGGCGGCGATTTTCTTGCCGGTCTGGCGCTTGATGTGATCGATCAGATCGACCGCGTCGATGCTGTCGATTTCCAGATCCTGATACAGATTGGATTCCAGGCTCACACGGGCCGGATCCAGTTCGAACAGCTCGACCAGGGCATCGCGCAGGGTGTTGAAAATGTCGTCACGAGTTTGCATGGTCCGGTCTCAAGCTGCCTGTTTTGCCGTGACGAACGCCGCAAGGCTGGCCACGTTGGTGAAATGGTTGCGGGTGTCTTTGGCATCGGCGTCGATCTTGATGCCGTATTTTTTCTGGATCGCCAGACCCAGTTCCAGCGCGTCGACGGAATCCAGGCCCAAGCCCTCACCGAACAGCGTCTGGTCGTCGCCGATGTCGTCGACGCTGATGTCTTCGAGGCCGAGGGCGTCGATGATCAGGCCTTTTATTTCACGGTGCAGATCGCTCATCTTCGGCGAGCTCCTTAATAAAGTAAGAGTGCAAATAATCGTTGAGCTTGCGCGAGGCTTGCGGAGCTGGCCCTTGCGCGGCAAATGTCTGTGGGTCTATATCGGCCCCGACCCGAAAACTGAAGTGCACACGGCGATTGGGAATCCGATACCACGGCTCGGCTTTGGTCAGCGTGGTCGGGCTGACCTTGATGATCACCGGCGTGAGGATTTTCGCACCTCGCAGGGCAATCGCTGCGGCCCCCCGATGAAAGGCCGGTGCCTGCCCCGGCTGAGTACGCGTGCCTTCGGGGAAAATGATCAGGGTCTGGCCGTTTTGCAGCGACTCGGCGGCGGCATCGAGCATGTCCATGCTGCCGTCGTTGCTGATGTATTCGGTGCTGCGCAGCGGGCCACGGGTGAAGGGGTTTTCCCACAGGCTTTTCTTCACTACGCAATTGGCGTTGCGCACCAGTCCGATCAGAAACACCACGTCGATCAGCGAGGGGTGGTTGGCAATGATCATCTGCCCTGGACGACCGAGGCGCTCGGCGCCCTGAATGTCGTAGGTGAGCACGCCGGTGCGGGCCATGAAACGCACGAAAAACCAGAACAGCCGACTGACCGTTTGCCGGGCGCGCTGGCGGTGCTTGATGGCATCGCCCGGCAGACAGCCGAGCAGCGGGAAAACCACTAAACGCAGGCACAGCCCGCCGAGCCCGAACAGGGCGAAGCTTGCAGCGGTGGCCAGTAGACGCCAGTAGTAGGCGTCGCGGTGCTTCGCGATCACGGGCTGCGTTGCCAGGTCCATACACGATTTTTCCAGGCATGTTGGCAAAGGGTTTGCTGGCCTAGCAGGGTGCGCAGCAGATTGAGCGCGTGGGGCCAGTGCGCTTTGGACAGTGCTTCGGTGGTGCTGTTCAAGGTCAGCCGCCAGTCGGTACCGGGGGTCAGCAGCAGACCCAGCGCATAAGGAAACGGCACGTCGTCGATCCACTTCGAATAGGCTTCGGGCGGTTGTTCTTCGGTGATGATCAGCAGTACCGCCGCAGCGCCCTCATTGAGCAGGGCGGCGGCTTCGAGCATGCCGTGTTCGAGGCCGTCGCCCGCAGCGGCGAGTGCGGTCATTTCGGCGGTTTCGCCGCGCATGATCGACCACAGGCCAATGATTGCGTTGTGCACCGAGAGGCTGAACTGGGTTGGCGACAGCGGTTCGTCCCTGGCCAGATCACTGAGAATGTCGTAGGTGCGCGGGGTTTCGCCGTGCCGCGAGACAAACACCAGCGGCAGGTTTTCCCGTCCGTCTGCCAGTGGCCAGCCCACACTGAACGCCATCCGGGCCAGTCGGCTGAGGCGACGCCGTTGCATGGCCGGCAAAAACGACACATCGGGCGCGGCATCACTGCTCTGGAGCACGACCGGCTGTCGGCTCCAGGCCTGCCAGGCGTCCACGCTGTCGAGCCCCGGGGCCCACGCGCGCCATTGGGCGATGTTGAAGTTGATCACGGACATTTATCCCGCCCCTGCGGGCTTAGTATTGACGCATTGAGTCGCCAAAGCCGCAGCGGGCCTGACATAGCGCTTGGCGCCGGGTGGCGCGCATTATCCCGGTGCGACGAGTGTGTAGCAAATGCTGGTTACATTTTGTGCAACGAAATGTACCGACTGGTTCGCCGCAGAACTGTCACTTGGCCATTATCCAGATTGCGGCCGGCTTGTCTGTCGGGAATCTCGGCGATTCATGACGGTTTTTACTCGGTCTCCACGGGGATATTTGCACCTGACCCTGTAGTCCGTGTCCGTGGAGGTAGCGAAGCGAGGTCGCGCGCATCTACACTCGGTCATTCTTTGATACACGGAGGTTTGGTCATGCGGCGCGTGGTGTTCAATCAGAAAGGTGGCGTAGGCAAATCCAGCATTGCCTGCAATCTGGCGGCGGTCAGCGCGAGCGAGGGTTATCGCACGCTGTTGGTGGACCTCGATGCCCAGGCCAACTCCACTCAGTATCTGACCGGGCTCACCGGCAACGATATCCCGATGGGCATTGCCGACTTTTTCAAGCAGACCCTGTCTTCCGGGCCGTTCTCGAAGAAAAATCAGGCCGATATCTACGAAACTCCGTTCGATAACCTCCACATCATCACCGCCACCGCCGAACTCGCTGACTTGCAGCCCAAGCTTGAGGCCAAGCACAAGATCAACAAACTGCGTAAGTTGCTCGATGAGCTCGATGGCGAATACGACCGTATTTACCTCGATACGCCGCCAGCCTTGAATTTTTACGCGGTATCGGCGCTGATTGCTGCCGATCGTGTGCTGATCCCCTTCGATTGCGACAGCTTTTCCCGTCAGGCCTTGTACGGCTTGATGGCCGAAATCGAAGAATTGAAGGAAGACCACAACGAAGGCCTGGAAGTTGAAGGCATTGTGGTCAACCAGTTCCAGGCACGGGCCAGCCTGCCGCAGCAGATTCTGGATGAGTTGATTGCCGAGGGTTTACCGGTGTTGCCGGTGTATCTGACCAGCTCGGTGCGCATGCGTGAGTCGCATCAGGCCAGCATTCCGCTGATCCACCTTGACCCACGGCACAAGCTGACCCAGCAGTTCGTCGAGCTGCACAATTTGCTCGAAGATCACTGATCCCTGAGTTACACAGATCCCCTGTAGGAGTGAGCCTGCTCGCGATGGCGTACTGTCAGTCAACACCTGAGTTGACTGGCCGGGCGCCATCGCGAGCAGGCTCACTCCTACAATTGGATTTATGGTGTATCAGATACCCTGGCTGCGCAGCCACGCCATCAGTTGCGGCAGCGGAAACGCGCCACTCTGCCGCGCCACTTCCCGGCCGTTCTTGAACAGAATCAAACTCGGAATCGAGCGAATCCCCAACTGCGCCGACAACTGCTGATTCGCCTCACTGTCGAGCTTGGCCAGTCGGCACTTGCCCGCCAGCTGCCCAGCCGCCTGCTCGAACACCGGTGCAAACGACTTGCACGGCCCGCACCAGTCCGCCCACACATCCACCAATAGCGGCAGATCGCCCTTGATCTGGCTGGCGTAATCGCCTTGCTTGAGTTCGAACGGCTTGTTCAGCAGCACTGCGGATTTGCAGCGGCCGCATTTTGGTTGGTCAGCAAGGCGCTCGGCGGGAATGCGATTGAGGCCGTTGCAGGAGGGGCAGGGGATAAGCAGTGGGTCGGTCATGAGCGTGGTCCGGTGAAGAGCTGATATCCCTTAGTTGGAGACGTTTGCTCATATTTTCAATCGTGCGGAGTTCGGCGGTGATCCTAGGCTGAAGCACGCCGAGCAGGTCCGTTGGTCTGCTTGGAAGTATCGCAACTTGCGATAATCCTGATCTGTGATTAACTCCCCATAGCAAAATGCGATAAGGATGTTGCATGCATGTCATCACCGCAAAACGGATACGAGAAGCGAAAGATAAATGGCCGAAAGCGGCCACCGCACTGGATCACTGGCTTGAAGTGGCAAAAGGAAGCAAGCCGTTGGACTTTGCTGCCATGAAGGCGCTGTTCCCGGCTATCGATAAAGTGGGTGAATTTCATGTGTTCGATATTGGCGGTAATAAACTGAGATTGATCGCCTACGTCAGATACCGACCACAAAAGTTGTATATCAAGTATGTGCTGGATCATCGCGAATATGATCGCGGTAAATGGAAGGAGGCGCAGGCATGAGTGTTCTGATCAAAAAAGCCGCCGAGCACTGGGAGTTCGTCTCGCCATTGCTGCGCAAACCGAAAAACGAAAGCGATTACGACAGACTGGTCCAAGCACTCGACGAGTTACTCGAAATGACCGGCGATGACGAATCCCATCCTTTAATGAGCCTGGTAGATATCATCGGTGACTGGATCGAGGAATGGGATCACACTCATCACCCAATGCCCAAACCACCTGGTTACGAAGTGCTGGGATATCTGATGCGCGAACATGGTTTGACCCAGAGTGACTTGCCCGGTGTTGGCCCTCAGTCAGTCGTTTCGGAAATTTTGAGCGGCAAGCGCCAGCTCAACTTGCGCCAGATCCGCTGGCTGGCCGATCACTTCAAGCTACCGGTAGATGTATTTATCTGAAGGGCGTTGCAGAGCCATACAAGGCCAAGGCAGTTGCACTCTGCTAGCATGTCGCGCGGCTTTTTCGGCCGCGCTTTCATCTAAAGGGAATTAACTGTCATGAGCACCACCCAAGAGGCCGCTGCGCCTACCGATTCCACGCCTTACAAAGACGCAAGCATGAGTTGCGGGCATTGCAGCTATACGCTCAAGCCGACGTATCACCAGGCCTTCGAGCTGGTTCGGTTGCAGCCGATCAACTGTTATCAGTGCAGTTCGGATCTGTTGCTCGAAGAGGCTGACCGTCAGGTCCTGGACAAAAAACTGCAGACTGCCACCCGTATCGGCAAGCTGGCGTTGCTGATTCTGGGGCCGTACTTCCTGATCAGCATGCTTGCGACGCTCTATTTCATGTTCTTCGCCGAGCCGCCGTTCTCCGGGTTCACGGGCGTGTTGTTTGGCGGTGGGTTAGTAATCGGCTTCCTCCTCAAGAGCGCCGCCACGGATAGCGAAGAGCGCGATTTCGTCCTGTTCAAACAGGGCGAGCGACCTGCTGCCGAGGCGCAAACTGCGTAACTGACTGATGGTGCGGCCTCGCGAGCGCTACTGTGTTCCGGGCTCAAAGATGCGCTGCTTCCACGCAGCGCTGGCATCGACCAGCGAGTAGCCATCGTTGCAGCTCAGCACGATGCCGACGTTCTTGCAGAACACCACCTCGACGATGTTCTGTTCGCGGGTGAAATCCGTCAGTTGATCCACTGCCATGAACACCTCGACGTTTTGAATCGCGTAATGCACTTCCCCGCCCCATTGCGAACCATATCCGGAAATCTTCAACGGCCCGCGTAACTGATAGACCCCAGCGGCTTTGCCCTGCGCGGTTTCCAGCTCACGGAAGGGCAGAATGGTCGTCCCCACCAGGTGAAGGAAGCCGATCGCCCGACTGTCCATGAACGCCAGCGCGGCCCTTTCCGCGTCGTTCAGTTGACGAAGGGGTTGCGCCTTGGCGATGAAACGGCGAGTCGACCAGGACAGGGCCACGAGTTTCCAGAGAACCACCACCGCCGGCCCGGTGAGCAGCGCCACGATGACGAAAACCGCGAGCATTTCGAACTCTGACTGGCCCATCAGGAGGCGCTCACGCCGTTCGACAAGGGCCGGCGCTCCCACAGACGCCTGGCCAGATTGGCGCCGTAGGCGACGCACAATCCACCGCTGACATATTCCACCCACGCCTGCGCGTTGCTGCGATCCGCGTCGGGGTAGCACAAGTGCGCCACCAGCCAGGAAGTCGCGAACAGTCCCATCATCACCGCGTTGCCGAGCCAGGCTTCGTGTTCTTGATACCGCCAGTCGGCATAGGCGTCGGGCAGACCTTCGATCTTGAGCAGCCAGTCATACCAGCCTCTCTGCGCATCGACCTCGATATGAGCAATAACGGTCTGGCCTTCCTTGATGTGATTTTCAATCTGCAGCCGGACCGGTGGTTCGACGGCCACACGTTTTTTACCGATGGTCATTCCCTCCTCAGGAACCCGGCGATAAACGCCTTGAATCAGATTGACCACGCTGCGTGGCTGATGCTTCTCCAGCGTCATGGGCAGGAAGCCCGCAAGGGTCACGAAGAAGAAAGGGACAAACCATTCCTTGGCTGTCAGCCACTCAAATGCCATCGCCCAGAACAGCAGCACGCTTGCCACGACCGCACAGGACCCCCAAAAGCGCCGCAGACAGGGCATGTGCGTGTTCATTTCATACGCGAGGCGTCGACGCTCTTTCTTGCGGGCAGGGCGCTGTCCCAGGATCAGTGTCTCTTCGTCGCCGATACATGGGCCCGGGATGCCGAACGTCCATTGAACGTCAGCCCGCTCGTCGGTTTCGACACGCTGGGCGAACGCCTCGATGTGGTAGCCGTCATTCAGGCGGATCACATAAGCGCGTTTTTTGCCGCAGATGATTTCGGCCTCGTTGTTGCCTTCCTTGTTCAGAAACGGCAGGGCGAGTGCAGGCAGGACTACCGGTAATTCAGCGATGCGGTCCATGCCGGACCAGTCTTTCATGGTGCCGGTTTTTCGATAGGCGCCGCTGATCAGGTGAACATCGCGCTCGAATGTTTCCTTGGGGTAATAGAGGGCGAGCAGCCGGTGCTCTTCGATCGTCGCGCACCGCGCAGGTTCGTCGCGGCGCAGGGCGTTGAGTCTGAACTGACATGCCCAGATGCCGCCGACATACATAAGCATTGAAAGCGTTTGAAACAGCGTGATGCCAACGGAAAGATAGCCGAGCACTGCAACGTCCTTGTCCTGTAGTGCCGCGTTGTCCCGTACGCGGCGGTGTTCTATGAAGCCAGAATGCCCGGCAGTGTCACATCGCTTGCCTCACGACGAACAACTGATCTCCAGATGCTTGCCCCATTCCGGCGGCCGCTCGGCGTAGCTTTCCATCCCCGGCTGCTCCTCGAAAGGTTTGCTCAGCACCGCGTGCAGGCGGCGAACCTCGGAGTAGTCGCCCTGTTCAGCCGCATCAATGGCTTTTTGCGCCAGATAATTGCGCAGGATGTACAGCGGATTGACCGCATGCATCCGCGCGCGACGTTGCGTTTGATCAGCCGCGCCATCACGGGCAACCCGCGCCACGTAGCGCTCGCCCCAGGCATCGAAACCTTTGATGTCGACGAAGTCGTCACGCAAAAGGGCGACGGCTTGTTCTGCTGAGTCCTCTCCGAGCCGGCGGAAAAACAGCGTGTAGTCGACGCCACTGTTCTGCATCAGTTGCAGGAGGTTTTCCAGCAGTGTCTGGTCGTCCTCTTCGGCGCTGGTGAAACCGAAGCGACGGCGCATCAGGTCGAGGTAATGCGCCTGGAACAGCGGCAGGTACAGGCCGAGGGTTTCGCGCAATGCTTCGACGCTGATGAACGGCGTCAGCGCCTGCGCGAGGGCGCTGAGGTTCCACTGGCCGACCGGCACCTGATTGCTGAACGAGTAGCGACCCTGATCATCCGAATGGTTGCAGATGAAGTTGGCGTCGAAGTCATCGAGGAAGGCGAACGGGCCGAAGTCGAAAGTGATGCCGAGGATCGACATGTTGTCGGTGTTCATCACGCCGTGGCAGAAACCATAAGCCTGCCATTTGGCGATCAGTTCGGCGTTGCGCTCGACGATCTCGCGGAACATCGCCAGATACGGTTCCGGCTGCTCCAGGCATTGCGGATAGTGCATCGCCAATACGTGTTCGCCGAGCTGCTTTTGCTGCTCGGGACGCTTGGTGTAGTAGAAATATTCGAAGTGGCCGAAGCGGATATGGCTCGGCGCCAGACGCAGCACCATCGCCGCACGTTCCTGCTTTTCCCGCCAGACCGGCGTGTCGGAGCCGATCACACAAGCCGCACGCGACGAAGGAATGTTCAGCGCATGCAGCGCTTCAGAGGCAAGGAATTCGCGGATCGACGAACGCAGCACCGCACGGCCGTCGCCCATGCGCGAAAACGGCGTTTGCCCGGCGCCCTTGAGGTGCAAGTCCCAGTGCTCGCCGGCCTGGTTGTAGACCTCGCCCAGCAACAGACCACGTCCGTCGCCCAGTTGCGGCGTATAGCCGCCGAACTGATGCCCGGAATAGACCATCGCCCGCGGCTCGGCATCGGCCCACAGTTTGTGGCCGCCAAACAGCTCGGCAAACTCCTGGGTTTGGGCGGTCGCCGGATCGAGATCCAGCAAGGCCAGGGCCGCCGGGCTGGCGACGACCAGGCGCGGATTGTCGATCGGCTCGGGCAGCACGTGGGCGCAGAACGCATCACCGAGGCGGGCGAAGCGATTGTCGAAGGTCAGTTCGTCGAGGGCTTTCAAGGGCCGGCTCCAGCAGAATGTCCGAGCATTCTGCTGGGAATAGACCGGTTAGTCGAGTTTGGCCGGCGGCGGTTCTTGCAGCGGCTTCTGCTCGTCGGGCACTGCGACGATGGTTTTGGCTTCCGGCTCGATGGGCACCAACTTGTATTCCTGGCCATGCAGGTTCTTCAGGTAAACCTCCATCTGGCGGAACGAGATGTTGATGTGCTGCTTCTTGAACTCGCGGTTGATGAAGCGGTTCACTTCATCGATCACCGGGTTACGGTCGCCGAGGTCACGCACGTGCATGCGCAGTTCGTGGTCGAGGGTGCTTTCGCCGAAGTTGAGGAAGTACACGTGCGGCTCGGGTTCCTTGAGCACGCGCGGATTTTCCCGGGCAGCCTTGAGCAGCAGTTCCTTGACCAGATCCAGATCGGAGCCGTAATCGACACCGAGTTTCAGCGTCACACGGGTGATGGTGTCGGTCAGCGACCAGTTGATCAGTTGTCCGGTGATGAACGTCTTGTTCGGGACAATGATGTCTTTGCGGTCAAAGTCGGTGATGGTCGTGGCGCGGATGCGGATCTTGCTCACCGTACCCGACAGGTTGCCGATGGTGATGGTGTCGCCGATCCGCACCGGGCGTTCGAAGAGGATCATGATGCCGGAGATGAAGTTGGCGAAGATTTCCTGCATACCGAAGCCGAGACCCACCGACAGCGCCGCCACCAGCCATTGCAACTTGTCCCAGCTGACGCCGAGGGTCGACAGCGTCGAGACGAAACCGACGCCGGCGATCACATACGACAGCAGCGTTGTGGTCGCGTAGGCGCTGCCCTGAGCCAGATTGAGCTTCGACAGCACAAACACTTCAAGCAGGCCCGGCAAGTTGCGCGCCAGGGCGAAGGTGATGCCGATGATGATCAATGCACCGAGCATGTCGCCGATGCTGATCGGCACCATGCTCATGTTGGCGCCGGTGCCGCTGGTGTATTCGTAGAGGGTGATGTTGTCGAGGTACGAGAACACCGAGATCAGGTCCGACCATACCCAGTACAACGCCGCGATGAAGCCGCCGAGCAGGGCCAGACGGATCAGGCGCAGGGACTGTTCGTTGACCTTTTCGATGTCCAGCGTCGGCTCTTCGATCACTGCCTCGCCGTCGCCGGCTTCTCTCGCCGCCTGGCGTTTGGCCAGGGCGCGCTGGTAGGCCAGGCGTCGTGCGGCGACGCTCAGACCACGGACGAAGGTGGCTTCTATCACCAGCCAGAACATCAGCAGGTAAAGGGTATTGATCAGACGGTCGCTGAGTTTCAGCGCGGTGTAGTAGTAGCCGAAGCACACCGCAACGAACAGGGCGATTGGCAGCAAGGTGAACATCACGCCGACGGCTTTGCGGAACAGCGAGGTGTTTTCGTGGGCCGGGCTGCTGATCAGCAGGCGGCTGAGCAACCACGCCATCAAGGCGTAGCAGGTCAGCACGACCGGCATGCCGAGCACGTCGTCTGCCAGCGCCGCCGGTTGCAGTTCGGCCACCGCCACCACGGTGACCAGCGCCATGACCACCAGCCCGAGTCGACGGATCCAGCCTTGCAGGAATTCGACTTGCGGCTTCTCCCAACGGAAGTGCAGTTCGGCCACGCCGCCCGGCGCAAGAATCCGGTAGGCGGTGTAGAACACCAGCCACGCCTGACCCATTTGCAGCAGCGCCGCGCCCATGTTGGCGTTCTGCCCACGGGCGTCGATCTGCAAGGCCAGACCGCACAAGGCCAGACCGAGCGCCACCGGCATGGCCAGCAGAATATTGATCAGAATGGCCTGCGGCGTGTGCCACTGGCTGTCACGCTTGAAGTGGCCGATGTCCTGGTGAACCTTGTTCAACCGCGCATATAGAGCCTTGCGGCGCCACAACAACGCACCGATCAGCAGCGCCAGCGGCAGGAACAGCAACGGGCGCTGAGTCAGGCCGTCAGTCAGCTCGCTCAGGCTTGAGGCCAGCGGCAGGGTGTCGACCTGACGTTTCAGGCGTTCCGGCACGCCACGCATCCACTCGATGTCCAGCGGCTTGTTGCTGGGGATCCAGAACATCTGTTCGTCGAGGGTCGCGCGCAGGCTCTGCGCAGTGCTCAGCAGCTGCTTCTGATTCAGTTGCAGGGTGATCGATTCATTGAGCATCGCGCTCAGTTCGCGATTCAGACGCTCCAGCAAGTCGGCACGGGTGCTGGCCAGCTCGAGCAGGCTCTTGCGCAGTTGCGGTGTGACTTGTTCCGGTGGCTGGGTGGACAGCAGGTTGTCGACATAGGCCGCCGGATTGCTCAGTTGTTCACGTTGCTGGCTGACGTCGAATTGCCACAGGCGAATGTCGGCGATCTGATCCGCCAGATCGCGGTCGACCTTGAGGCGCGGCAGGGCTTGTTTCTGCTTATAAAGAATCTTCGACAGCAGCAGGCTGCCCTTGAGCACGTTGATCTGCTCGTCGAGGGCCGAATCGCTTTGGGTCAAGCTGTCGAGCTGCTGCTTGGTCTGCAGATTCTGCTGAGTGACTTCGTTGAGGCGGTCGGTGCTTTTGAGCAGATAGTCCGACAACTTGAGGTTGGCCGTACTTTCGATGGCAAGCAGGCTGCTGCTGCCGGCCTTTTGCGCTTCGATCGATTGCTGGGTGACGGTTTCCTGAGACTGCGCCAGACGCTTCTGGTTGATCAGCGTTTGCAGCTCCTGGATCTCGCGGTCGAGGCGGTCGGACTTCTCCGAGAGCAAGTCATGCAGGCTGTTGCCCAGATCCTGCAACTGGTTGTTGCCGGCCAGTTCCTGGCGGCGCAGCGGAATCAGTGCGTTCAGCGCGGCCAGCTCGGCGTTCAGCAGGTCTCGCTGCTCGGCGCTGACGGTCTTGCCCGCGTCCTTGCCGGACTTGAGGATGTTGTTGATTTGCTGGATGCGCGTCTGACTGGCGGAAATTTCCGCCTGGGCGCGCTCGGGCCGGGTCTGCGCGGTAATGATCAGACTGTTGGCGTCGGCCAGGGCTTTTTGCAGATCGCTTTGCTGGGTCGAACGATCGGTCAGAATCTGCTCCAGCTGCGTGATCGACTCTTTGGGAAAGCGCTGGGCCACCGGCACTACCGCGTTCGCCTTGAGCCGCGTCAGTTCGCGATTGTTCTCGATGGTCTGCTTTGGCGCGGTCGCCAATTGCTGCTTCAGATCGCTGAGTTTCTGCTCGTAATCACGCCGGTTGTTGAGCTGATTGAGCGTGTTCTGCAAAACGGCTTGCAGGGGCTTTTTATCAGCATCCGGCAGTTTGCTGTCGGCAAGCTTGTCCAGACTGGCCTGCACGGCGTCGCTGGACGGTGGTTCGGCGGCGTACAGCGGGCCGACAGTAAGACTCAGGCCCAGCAGGGCCGCGGCGAAAAAGGAACGCAGGATAGGCATAGAGACCGGTCAAGCAAGTGAGAGTGGACGCAGTTTAGAGGAAGAGCCCGGGGCCCGGGCGACTTCCTTCGGGGAATCTGACGCCCACTTTGCCGATCTTGTTCCCGTCCATGACCGCAACCGTCCAGTGAGTGTTGTTCCACTCCACCTGGTCACCGACGATTGGCGCACCGCCGACTTTCTGCGCGATGAAGGCGCCCAGGGTCATGTCCGGATCGATACCGTCGGCCGGCAACCCGTAAAGCGCTGCAACCGCTTTAAGCTGGGCGTCTCCTTCGAGCACAAAGTCGCCGAAGAAACGCAGATCGAGGCCACGTTGCGGCGCCTGGCTGAACAGTTTTCCTAGAGCCGGCAAGTTGTGTTCATGGCCGATAACACACAGCAAATCATCGACTTCCAGCACCGTACTACCCGACGGATGGAGCAATTGCTGGCCACGAAACAGGGCAGCGATACGGGTGCCTTCGGGCATTTTCAGCTCACGCAGGGGCGAACCGATGCACCATTTCTCCGCGCCGAGCTTGTACACGAACAGCTCCCATTCGCTGGTGACGTGGACTTCCAGCGCTGAACGGGAAATGGGCGCAGGCTCGGGCGGTACCGTCACCTTGAGCAGTTTGGCCACCCACGGCAGGCTCGTGCCCTGTACCAGCAGCGACACCAGCACGATGAAGAAGGCGAGGTTGAAGTACAGCTGCGCGTTCGGCAGACCGGCCATCAGCGGGAACACCGCCAGAATGATCGGTACGGCGCCGCGCAGGCCGACCCAGGAAATAAAGGCTTTCTCGCGGCCATGGAAGGCCTTGAATGGCAGCAGGCCGACGACTACCGACAGTGGTCGCGCGAACAGAATCATCCACAGTGCCAGACCCAGGGCAGGCAGGGCGATCGGCAGCAAATCATGCGGCGTGACCAACAGTCCCAACACCAGGAACATGCCGATCTGCGCCAGCCACGCCATGCCGTCGAGCATGTGCAGGATGCCGTGGCGACTGCGCACCGGACGGTTGCCGATCACCAGACCACACAGATAAACCGCAAGGAAGCCACTGCCGTGCAAGGCGTTGGTCAGGGCGAACACCACCAGACCACCCGCGATCACCAGGATCGGATACAGGCCGGCGGCGAGGTTGATCCGGTTGACCAGTTGCAGCATCAGCCAGCCACCGCCCAGACCGATCACGCCACCGATGCCGAACTCGCGGATCAGGTGGGTCAGCAGGCTCCAGTGCAGGCCGGTCTGGCCGCTGGCGAGCATGTCGATCAGGGTCACGGTGAGAAACACCGCCATCGGGTCATTGCTGCCGGATTCGATTTCCAGGCTGGCGGTCACCCGTTCGTTCAGGCCTTTGCCACCGAGCAGCGAGAACACCGCTGCGGCGTCGGTCGAGCCGACGATGGCGCCGATCAACAAGCCCTGAATCAGGTTCAGGTCGAACAGCCACGCCGCCGCCATGCCGGTCAGCCCGGTGGTAATCAGCACCCCGACCGTGGCCAGCGACAACGCCGGCCATAGCGCCACGCGGAAACTCGACACCCGCGTGCGCAAACCGCCGTCGAGGAGGATCACCGCCAGGGCGAGGTTGCCGACCAGATAGGCCGTCGGGTAGTTATCGAAAATGATCCCGCCGCCATCAACCCCGGCCGCCATGCCGACCGCAAGAATGATGACCAGAATCGGAATGCCGAGACGGGAAGACAGAGAGCTGACAAGAATGCTTGCGCCTACCAGCAACGCGCCGATCAAGAACAGGCTGTTGATGGTCGTCGCATTCAAAGGCAGTACTCCAGAAGCGTAAAGACGGGCACAAACTGACCATGCAGTCTGCGTGCCAGCGATTCTAACCTGTTGAAATGTGATGCTGTCAAAAAGGTTTTTGCGCTGGGGCTGTTGATCGTTCCCACGCTCTGCGTGGGAACGCCTCAATGGACGCTCTGCGTCCGCTTGGGACGCGGAGCGTCCCGGGCTGCATTCCCACGCAGAGCATGGGAACGATCGACAGCAGAGGAGGCAGGTTTAAAGGCTAAACCGCCCAACCATATTGTTCAGGTCCAGCGCCAACCGCGACAGCTCGTTGCTCGCCGCACTGGTCTGATTCGCGCCGGTCGCCGATTGCACCGACAGGTCGCGGATGTTCACCAGGTTACGGTCCACTTCCCGCGCCACTTGTGCCTGTTCTTCGGCGGCGCTGGCGATCACCAGGTTGCGCTCGTTGATTTCGACGATGGCAGTGTTGATGGTGTCCAGCGACATCCCGGCACCACGGGCAATGTTCAGCGTCGACTCGGCGCGCTCGGTGCTGTTACGCATCGAATCCACCGCGTGTTCGGTGCCGCTCTGAATGCTGCCGATCATGCGCTCGATTTCGCTGGTCGATTGCTGAGTGCGGTGCGCCAGTGCACGAACCTCGTCAGCCACCACCGCAAAACCACGGCCGGCCTCACCGGCACGGGCCGCTTCAATAGCTGCGTTCAACGCCAGCAGGTTGGTCTGGTCAGCCAGACCACGGATCACGTCCAGCACCTTGCCGATGTCGCGAGATTCATTGGCCAGATCGCCGATCAACGATGCAGTGCTCTGCACGTCGGCGCTCATCCGTTCGATGGCGCTGACGGTTTCCTGAACCAGATCACGACCGTCGCCGGCCGAGGTGGTGGCGTTCTTCGACGCTTCCGAAGTGCTCACTGCGTTGCGTGCGACTTCTTCCACAGCACTGGTCATCTCGTTGACCGCAGTCGCCGCCTGTTCAATTTCGTTGTTCTGCTGAGTCAGGCCCCGCGCGCTTTCGTCGGTGACACTGTTCAGTTCTTCAGCGGCAGAAGCCAGTTGAGTGGCCGAACCGGAAATTCGCTGCAAAGTGTCGCGCAGTTTCGATTGCATCTTGGCCATGGCAGCCAGCAGGCGCCCGGCTTCATCGGAACCGTCGACGTGAATTGGCTGGGTCAGGTTGCCCTCGGCAATGGTTTCCGCCGCGTCGAGTGCCTTGGAGATCGGCCGGGTGATGCTGATGGTCAGCAACCAGGCGAACAGGAAGGTCAGGCCGGTGGCGATCACCAGCAGGGTCACCACCAGATCGAACGCCGAGGAATACTGATCGGCCGCTTGCTGATTGGTCTCGCTGATCTGCTCGCCGTTGATCTGCATCAGGCGGTTGAGCACGGTGTTCATGGCTTCGGAGTTGTTCAGCAACTCGGTGTTGAGCAGGTTGCGCAGCTCATCCACCTGATTGTTGCGCGACAGGCTTTTCATCCGGTCTTCGATCTGGCGGTACTGACCGAGCAACTGCACGTACTGATCGTAGGCCGAACGCTCTTCCGGGCTGCCGATCAGCGGCTCGTAATCAGTCTGGGCCTTGCGGATCTGCTGATTGCGCATGTCCAGCAGCTCAATGGTTTTTTGCTGCACATCCGGTTCACGGTTGACCAGCAGGCGGTACGACAGCACGCGCAGACGCAGAGTCAATTGAGTGAACTCGTCGAGGTTCTTGATGCTCGGCACGCTGCTCGACGAGATGTCCTCGGCGGCGCTGCGAATTTTGCTCATCTGATTCAGCGCGAACACGCCCAGAATCAGCATCAGGCCGCCGATCAGGGCGAAACCGGTAAACGCCCGGGGGGCGATGTTCATATTGCGAAGGGACATGGGGCGGATACCAAGAGAGGGCCGCATCCATGCGGGCTGAGACTGCTGTATGGATGACTTATCGGTCATACGACTAAAGTCTTGAGGCGGTGTGCGTATTTGTCGCAGAAGGTCTTGGGCGACGAAGTGCAGGAACCAGATCGGCAGATCACAGTCTTTTAAACTCGCGAGAACGCTCGCCCGCCAGGAAAATCAAGGCCTTGCGCCGGTTAAACCCTGGCATCCGTGGTGACTTTTCTTTATCGTACGCGCCCTTTGAAAAACGCTTGGAAGATCAAAATGTTGGAAGCATCCCTCAGCCAATTGGAACAGCTCGTCAGCGACCTGGTGCAACAGAACCAGGCCCTCTCGCAAACCAACCAGACCCTGTCCACGGAACTGGCCCAGGCCAAGGATGAAAACGAAAGCCTGCAACTGAGCCTGATGGAACAGGAAGAAAAGCACGGCGCCACCGCCGCACGCATTCAAGCCCTGGTTGATCGCGTCAACGCAGGTCCTGTCAGCGCATGAACCACCACACAGCAGGGGTAAAAGTCGTCTCCATTCTCGGGGAGGACTATTCGATCAAGGCACCGGCCGGGGAAGAACAGACCCTGCTGGACGCGGCAATGATGCTCAAGGCCGCTTTGGACGACACCAAAAGGAAATACCCGACGCTGATCGGCGACCGCCTGCTGGTGCTGGCGGCAATGAATCTGTGCTCGCAGCAGATCGAAATGAAGAAGCAGCACAAAGAAGAACTCGACCGTTACCAAGAGCAAGTCAGCGCCACGGTCGACACCATCGCCAAGACCATCAATCAGGGCTGATGGGTTTGCGCACAACCAAAGAATAGATTGTCGATTGGGTTGTATACAATCGGCACGGCTGTTGCATTGTTTCGGCCACTTATTCTTTGGGGGTGCTCCATGCAGTTGTGGCGACGCAGTATTCAATGGCAGCTGATTCTCAGCATGGGCACCGCCCTGCTGGTCAGCATCCTGATCGTGGTTGGCATTTATACCCTGGTAGTCAACCGCCTTGCCCAGAGCTATCTGGTCGAACAAGCGTTGCCGTCGAGCATCGAGGCGACGCGCAACGACATCGAACGCATCCTTATCCAGCCGTTGACGGCCGCGAAAGACATCGCCAGCAATTCCATGGTGCGCGATTGGTTGGCGGCGGGTGAAGAAGGCAGCAAAACGGCCGCCTTCGCGCAGTATCTGGAAGGCATCCGCGCCGAACACAAGGCTTTTACCGCTTTGATCATCGGCACCGAATCGAATCACTACATCACCGAAAAAGGCCTGGATCGCACCCTCAGTCGCGCCAAACCGGCCGACGCCTGGTTCTATTCTTTCCTCGACAGCAGTCAGCCGCGCACCCTGAACATCGACAACGATGGGGCCACCGGAGAATTGGCGCTGTTCATCGATCTGAAGGTTGAACAGGCCGGCAAAGTGGTCGGCGTAGCGGGGCTTGGGCTGAGCATGAAAGAGCTGTCCGAGCTGATTCACAACTTCAGCTTCGGCGAGCGCGGCAAGGTCTATCTCGTGCGTTCCGAGGGTTTGATCCAGGTGCACCCCGAGGCGCAGTTCAGTGGCAAGCGCACCTTGAGCGAGCAGATTGGCGCTTCTGCGGCGCAGGCCGTCATGGGTCAAAAAACTGCCATAAGCAGCAGCTTCCAGCGGGATGGCGAAGACTTCCTTGCCTTCAGCCTGCCTTTGCGTGATTTGGGCTGGACGTTGGTGGCCGAAGTGCCGCAGTCGCAGATCTATGCCGAAGCCCGCAAGGCGATGTGGATGAGCGGCGGCATCGGATTGGCGGTGGCGCTGGTGTGCCTCGCGTTGGTGGTATGGCTGGCCCAAGGGTTGGTGCGACCGATTCGTCAGGTAACAGCGGCGCTGGTAGCAATCGGTAGCGGTGGGGGAGATTTGACCCATCGGTTAGATTCCAGTCGTGCCGATGAGCTAGGCGATCTCGCCCGCGGCTTCAACCGTTTCCTCGATAGCCAACGGGGGATGATCGGCGAAGTGCTGACCACCAGCGAGCGCTTGCGCACGGCGGTCGGGCAGGTGGCAAAGGTGGTGGAGAACACCGCCGAACGCTCTGGTCGGCAGCAGGAAATGACCGACATGGTCGCCACCGCCGTTCACGAAATGGGCCTGACCGTGCAGGAAATCGCCCAGAACGCCGGCAACGCCGCGCTTGCCTCGCAAACCGCGCGGGATGAAGCGATGCAGGCACGGGAAGTGGTCGGTGGCTCCATTCGACATATTGAGAGCATGTCCGATGAGATCGGTGTGGCGGCGGGAGCGGTGGGTGAGTTGGCGCAGCAAGTGGCGTCGATCGATTCGGTGCTGGCGGTGATTCGCGGGGTTTCCGAGCAGACCAATCTATTGGCGCTGAACGCTGCCATCGAGGCCGCACGCGCCGGGGACATGGGCCGAGGGTTCGCTGTCGTTGCAGACGAGGTGCGCACCTTGGCGCGCAGAACCCAGGCGTCCACCGACGAGATTCAGCAAATGATCGGCAGCCTCAAGCAAGGTGCGGAAAACGCCGTGTCGTCGATGCGCACCGGCCAGGCTGCGACGGGCACCGGGGTTGAGTCGAGCCAGCGTACCGGCGCATCGTTGACTGCGATTACCGGGCAGGTCGAGCGCATCAGTGACATGAACCACCAGGTGGCGACAGCGACCGAGGAGCAGTCGGCGGTGACCGAGGAGATCAACCGTAACGTGCAGGGGATTTCCGATCTGGCGCGGGCGACGGCGGGAGAGGTTCGGGCTTGTCGAGAGGATTGTCAGATGTTGCAGCGGTTGGCGGATGATCTGGCGCGGCAGATGGGTGGGTTCAAGCTGAGCTGAGAGATGTGTTGTTTGAACTGACGTCTTCGCGGGCAAGCCCACTCCCACAGGGTTGTGCGGTGTTCACACAGTATGTGAATCCGCCGCAACACCTGTGGGAGCGGGCTTGCCCGCGAAAGCGATATTAGCCGTTACGCATAATCCGGATCAGAACCAGGCATCCTGCATCGTCAGACACGTATCATCCCGCGCCTCGAGCAACGCCAGCTCATGGTGACAACCCGGCACTTCCCACGTCAGGAAATACCGTGCCGCCTGCAACTTGCCCTTATAGAAGTCGACATCCGCCGCATTGCCTTTCAGCAAGCCTTCTTCGGCACGAATCGCCTGCTCCAGCCAGCGCCAGCCAATCACCGTGTGCCCGAACACCTTCAAGTACAACGCCGAGTTCGCCAGGCTGCTATTGACCTTGCCCTGCGCCAGATCGGTCAACAAACCTATGGTCACGACTTGCAAACGCGCGACCAGTTTCTCCAGTGGCTCACGCAGCGCGGTCAGCGATTCGTGCGCCGTTGCGCGCTCAGCGGTATTGGCAATCAGACGAATCAATTGCTTCAGTCCCGCGCCACCGTTCTGCGCCAGCTTACGCCCGAGCAAGTCCAGCGACTGAATGCCATGAGTGCCCTCGTGGATCGGGTTCAGCCGGTTGTCGCGGTAATACTGCTCCACCGGGTATTCACGGGTGTAACCGTGGCCGCCGAGAATCTGGATCGCCAGTTCGTTGGCCTTCAGGCAGAACTCAGACGGCCAGGATTTGACGATCGGCGTCAGCAGATCCAGCAACTCATGGGCCTGCTTACGCTCGCTTTCGGTCTCAAGCGTGGTGGTGTCGTCAAATAAACGCGCGGCATACAAACCGAGGTCAAATGCCCCTTCGACGTAGGACTTTTGCGTCAGCAGCATGCGTCTGACGTCCGCGTGTTGAATGATCGCCACTGGCGCGGTGCTTGGGTCTTTGCTGTCCGGCACTCGACCTTGCGGACGCTCGCGGGCGTATTCCAGCGAATACAGGTAACCGGCATAACCGAGCATCACCGCACCCATGCCGACGCCGATCCGCGCTTCATTCATCATCTGGAACATGTAACTCAAACCGTGATGCGGCTTGCCCACCAGATAGCCGACGCATTCACCGTTATCGCCGAAGTTCAGTGCGGTGGAAGTGGTGCCACGCCACCCCATCTTGTGGAACAGCCCCGCGAGCAACACATCGTTGCGCTGACCGAGGCTGCCGTCATCGTTGACCAGAAATTTCGGCACGATGAACAGAGAAATGCCCTTCACCCCCGGCGGCGCGTCCGGCAGTTTGGCCAGCACCATGTGCACGATATTTTCCGAGAGGGGGTGATCACCGCCGGAAATGAAGATCTTGTTGCCTTTGAGGCGATAAGTGCCGTCGGACGCAGGCTCGGCGCGTGTACGAATATCCGACAACGATGAGCCAGCGTGGGGCTCGGTCAGGGCCATGGTGCCGAAGAAACGACCGTCGATCATCGGTTGCAGAAAGCGCTGCTTCTGCTCGTCGGTGCCGAAGCTTTCGATCAGGTTCGCCGCGCCCATGGTCAGGAACGGATACGACGTCGATGCGGCGTTGGCCGACTGGAAGTGCGCGAAGCAGGCCTGCGAGAGCAGCGTAGGAAGTTGCATGCCACCGGCGTCGAAACTTCTCGCGGCGTTGAGGAATCCGGCCTCAAGGAAGGCATCCACCGCCGGTTTCACCTCGGGAATCAGAATCGCCTTACCGTCCTCGTAGCGCGGCTCGTTCTCGTCGCCCTTGCGGTTGTGCGGCGCGAAGTATTTTTCGGCGATGTTGCGTGCGGTGCCGATGGCGGCGTCGAAGGTCTCGCGATTGTGCTCGGCAAAACGCTCACGGCGGGTCAGGCCCTCGGCATCAAGGACTTCATACAGCTCGAAAGCCAGATTGCGGGAACTGAGCAGCGTCTCGGACATGGCGGCCTACCTTTTTTTGGGTTGGGCCGAGTCTAGGCGTGCTGATAAAAGCTGAACAGGATGATTGATAAGCGTGATGGAGGGGCAAAACGAGGGTAGGGCATGATCGTTCCCACGCTCTGCGTGGGAATGCAGCCCGGGACGCTCCGCGTCCCTAAACGGCGTGACGCAGAGCGTCACAGGAGGCATTCCCACGCGGAGCGTGGGAACGATCAATCAACCAGGGACGTTAGCCGATGGTCATCAAGCTGGCATTACCACCCGCCGCCGCAGTGTTAACACTCAACGCCCGCTCGATCACCAGACGCTCCAGCGCAATGTTGGTCTCGCCCTGGGACAAGCCCTGAACACCAACAATGGCACCGGCACGCTTGGCAATCTGCTGGCAAACGCCACGCAACTGGTCGGAATGGCCGTGATGCAGAACCGCATCAAACACCACTTCGTCTTTATTCCAGTCGGAAACCAGCTTGATCCGCGCCTGAACGTCCTTCGGCAAGCGTGCGAACAAGGCCTTGCTGATGTCGGATTCCGGCCATACCGCCGAACCGCCAACCGCCAGCACTGCTGCCAGTTGCGTCAGCAGATCACCTTCAACCTCCGTCAGGCACAGCACGTGCTCGCGCGGCAGGATGGCGTAGCTGTTCTTCTCACCGGTCGGGCCGGCCAGCATGCGGGTGATGCCGCTCTGCGACTGCGCAGCGTACTGCACGCACAGAGTGCTCAAGTCGGCGTACTTATTGCTCTCGGCCCAGGCTTTCAGGGCATTCAGCGGTTTGCTCATGGCATCACGCAGACGCACGTCCGGCGCCACGGCAGCATCACCGCGAGCGAAGGATTGTTCGATCGCATCGGTAGGACGCGTTGACAGCAAGCGGTATAGGTACAGCGGGCCACCGGCTTTCGGGCCAGTGCCCGACAGGCCTTCGCCGCCGAACGGCTGCACGCCGACCACGGCACCAACGATGTTGCGGTTGACGTAGACGTTACCGGCGTTGACGTTGTCGATCACCTTGGCGATGGTCTCGTCGATACGTGTGTGTACGCCGAGGGTCAGGCCGTAGCCGGAAGCGTTGATCTGGCCGATCAGTTGATCGATCTCTTTACGCTTGTAGCGCACCACGTGCAGCACCGGACCGAAGATCTCGCGTTGCAGCTCATCGAAGCTTTCCAGTTCGATCAGGGTCGGCATGACGAAGGTGCCGCGTTTGACTTCTTCAGTGTCGGCAATCGCCACCTGGTACACGTTGCGACCTTTGTCGCGCATGCCCTGGATGTGCTTGTCGATGCCAGCCTTGGCTTCAGCGTCGATGACTGGGCCGATGTCCACGGACAGGCGTTCAGGATTGCCGAGACGGCTTTCAGCCATCGCGCCTTTGAGCATTTCGATGACGCGATCAGCGGAATCTTCCTGCAGGCAAAGGACGCGCAGCGCCGAGCAACGCTGACCGGCGCTGTCGAAGGCCGAAGACACCACGTCGATGACCACTTGTTCGGTCAGTGCCGAGGAGTCGACGATCATTGCGTTCTGGCCACCGGTTTCGGCGATCAGCGGAATCGGACGGCCCTGGCTGTCCAGGCGACCGGCAATGTTGCGTTGCAGCAGACGAGCAACTTCAGTGGAGCCGGTGAACATCACGCCTTTGACGCGCTCGTCACCGACCAGACCGGCACCGACGGTTTCACCGCGCCCCGGCAGCAGTTGCAGCACGCCTTCCGGAATCCCCGCTTCGAGCAGCAAGCGCACGGCTTGTGCGGCAACCAGCGGGGTTTGCTCGGCCGGTTTGGCCAATACCGGGTTACCGGCCGCCAGTGCCGCAGCGACTTGGCCGCTGAAGATTGCCAGCGGGAAGTTCCACGGGCTGATGCACACCACTGGGCCCAGTGGGCGGTGGGCGTCGTTGCTGAAATCGTTGCGTGCCTGCACCGCGTAATAACGCAGGAAGTCGACGGCTTCGCGGACTTCGGCGATGGCGTTGGCGAAGGTCTTGCCGGCTTCGCGAGCCAGCAGACCCATCAGCGGCTGGATCTCACCTTCCATCAAGTCAGCTGCACGTTCCAGAATCGCCGCGCGCTCGGCCGGCGGGGTGGCCTGCCAGATCGGTGCAGCGTTCAGCGCGCACTGGATGGCGTTGTCAACGTCTTCGACAGTGGCTTCTTGAACGTGGCCGACCACATCACGATGGTCTGCCGGGTTCAGTACTGGCGCAGGCGTTTCGTTGCTGGAAGTGCAACCGAGCATCGGCGCGGCTTTCCAGTTGTTGTGCGCGGTGGCGAGCAGGGCGCAGGACAGCGAGGCCAGACGATGTTCGTTGGCCATGTCGATGCCGCTGGAGTTGGCGCGCTCGGAACCGTACAAGTCACGCGGCAGCGGAATACGCGGGTGCGGCAGGCCGAAACCACCTTCCACGGTTGCCATCTGCTCGATCTGCGCAACCGGATCGGCCACCAGTTCCTGAATCGAAATCGACTGGTCGGCGATGCGGTTGACGAACGAAGTGTTCGCGCCGTTTTCCAGCAAACGACGTACGAGGTACGCCAGCAGGGTTTCATGAGTACCAACCGGAGCGTACACGCGGCACGGACGGTTCAGCTTGCCTTCGGAAACTTTGCCTACAACCTGCTCGTACAAAGGTTCGCCCATGCCGTGCAGGCACTGGAATTCGTACTGGCCCGGGTAATAGTTCTGACCGGCAATGTGGTAGATGGCCGACAGGGTGTGGGCGTTGTGCGTGGCGAACTGCGGGTAGATGACTTCCGGCACCGACAGCAGTTTGCGGGCGCAGGCGATGTAGGAAACGTCGGTGTACACCTTGCGGGTATAGACCGGATAGCCTTCCAGGCCTTCGACCTGGGCGCGCTTGATCTCGCTGTCCCAGTACGCGCCTTTCACCAGACGGATCATCAGGCGATGACGGCTGCGGCGGGCCAGATCGATCACGTAGTCGATCACGTACGGGCAACGCTTCTGATAAGCCTGGATAACGAAACCGATGCCGTTCCAGCCGGTCAGTTGCGGCTCGAAGCACAGACGCTCAAGCAGATCCAGCGACAGCTCGAGGCGGTCGGCTTCTTCGGCGTCGATGTTCAGGCCGATGTCGTATTGCTTGGCCAGCAGGGTCAGCGACAACAGGCGCGGGTACAGCTCGTCCATCACGCGCTCGTACTGCGCACGGCTGTAACGCGGGTGCAGTGCCGAGAGCTTGATGGAAATGCCCGGGCCTTCATAAATCCCACGACCGTGGGAGGCTTTGCCGATCGAGTGAATGGCTTGTTCGTACGACGCCAGGTACTTCTGCGCGTCGTGCTCGGTCAGGGCTGCTTCACCGAGCATGTCGTAGGAATAGCGGAAACCCTTGGCTTCGAACTTGCTCGCGTTGGCCAGTGCTTCGGCGATGGTTTCGCCGGTAACGAACTGCTCGCCCATCAGGCGCATGGCCATGTCGACGCCCTTGCGGATCATCGGCTCGCCACTCTTGCCGATGATGCGGCTCAGCGACGAAGTCAGTCCGGCTTCATTGTGCGTGGACACAAGCTTGCCAGTCAGCAACAGGCCCCAGGTCGCGGCGTTGACAAACAGCGAAGGGCTGTTGCCCAGGTGCGGGTGCCAGTTACCGGTGCTGATCTTGTCGCGGATCAGTGCGTCGCGAGTGCCCTTGTCCGGAATACGCAGCAGCGCTTCGGCCAGGCACATCAGCGCCACGCCTTCCTGGGACGACAGGGAAAATTCCTGCAGCAGACCCTGAACAATGCCTGCACGACCGCCGGCACTTTTCTGGTTACGCAGTTTTTCGGCGATGGAGGCGGCGAGTTTGTTGGTGGCTTCAGCCATCGGCGCCGGCAGGCGCGCCTGCTCGATCAGCATTGGCACCACTTCCGGCTCAGGGCGGCGGTAAGCGGCGGTGATCGAAGCGCGCAGAACCGACTGCGGCAAGATGCTTTCAGCAAATTCGAGGAAGCACTGGTGGGCGTGATCGGTATGAAGTTCGCCAGCGTCGTCGGCGTCCTTGGCGGTCAAACCGTTCAGCTCGGTCAGGGTTGCACCACCCTCGAGTTTTTCCAGGTAATTGAAAATTGCCTGCTTGATCAGCCAGTGCGGTGTGCGATCAATCGAGGTCGCGGCAGCCTTCAGGCGCTCGCGGGTCGGGTCATCGAGTTTGACCCCAAGGGTGGTGGTAGCCATATTTTTATCCTCATGGTTGCCACAGTTGCGTGGCATCAGCTGGCGGCAAGATTAGCCGTGCGCTGAAAGAGGTGCAACCGGGTGCAACCCTTTTTTTGTCGGAAAAATAAGCAGCTCATCAGGAAATATTTTCTGGTACGAAAGTGCCGCTCCTGCTTGGTGCTTTTGCTTCTAGCAAAGCGCGTTGACTGCGCTAAAAGGGAGCAAAAACCGCTTGTTTGTCGATATATCCGACTAGGTGCAACTAATTCTCGCGAAACTGGTTGCACCTTTTTTGGTTTGTTGCATAGCATTCGCGCCCAAGGTGCAACCGGTGTAAACCGGTGCATCGGCTGGTGGCTTTCCTGGGGAAACATCAGTCCTAAATGCTCGGGATCCGGATTCGTCTGCCAAACGTCGTCGTTTGTGTGCGATCCATCACCGCTGCTACATAAAAACAAAGCCAGGGCGTAACTTAATGAGCGTAAGCAATCCAACACTGATCACGTTCGTGATCTACATCGCAGCAATGGTGCTGATCGGCTTCATGGCCTATCGCTCCACCAATAATCTTTCTGACTACATTCTTGGCGGCCGCAGCCTCGGCAGCGTGGTGACGGCATTGTCTGCCGGTGCTTCCGACATGAGTGGCTGGTTGCTGATGGGCCTGCCGGGCGCCATCTACATGTCCGGTCTGTCCGAAAGCTGGATCGCCATCGGCCTGATCGTCGGCGCCTACCTGAACTGGCTGTTCGTTGCCGGTCGTCTGCGCGTGCAGACCGAGCACAACGGCGATGCCCTGACTCTGCCGGACTACTTCTCCAGCCGTTTCGAAGACAAAAGCGGCCTGCTGCGGATCATCTCGGCCATCGTGATTCTGGTGTTCTTCACCATTTATTGCGCATCCGGCATCGTGGCTGGTGCCCGTCTGTTCGAAAGCACCTTCGGCATGTCCTACGAGACCGCGCTGTGGGCCGGTGCTGCAGCGACGATTGCCTACACCTTCGTGGGTGGTTTCCTGGCGGTGAGCTGGACTGACACCGTACAAGCCACGCTGATGATCTTCGCCCTGCTGCTGACGCCGATCATCGTGCTGCTGGCCACCGGCGGTGTCGACACCACGTTCCTGGCGATCGAAGCCCAGGATCCAAGCAACTTCGACATGCTCAAGGGCACCACTTTCATCGGCATCATCTCGCTGATGGGCTGGGGTCTGGGCTACTTCGGTCAGCCGCACATTCTTGCGCGCTTCATGGCCGCTGATTCGGTTAAATCGATCGCCAACGCTCGCCGCATCTCCATGACCTGGATGATCCTGTGCCTGGGCGGCACCGTGGCGGTGGGCTTCTTCGGTATCGCCTACTTCTCGGCGCACCCGGAAGTGGCCGGTCCCGTGACCGAAAACCACGAGCGTGTGTTTATCGAGCTGGCAAAAATCCTCTTCAACCCATGGGTTGCCGGTGTGTTGCTGTCGGCCATTCTGGCGGCGGTAATGAGCACCCTGAGCTGCCAGTTGCTGGTGTGCTCCAGCGCTCTGACCGAAGACTTCTACAAGACTTTCCTGCGTAAATCCGCTTCGCAAACCGAGCTGGTCTGGGTCGGCCGCGCCATGGTGCTGCTGGTTGCCCTGATCGCTATCGCGATGGCGGCGAACCCGGAAAACCGCGTGCTGGGTCTGGTGTCCTACGCCTGGGCCGGTTTCGGTGCTGCGTTCGGTCCGGTGGTGTTGATCTCGGTGATCTGGAAAGGTATGACCCGCAACGGCGCACTGGCCGGTATCCTGGTCGGCGCGATCACCGTGGTGGTATGGAAGCATTTCGAGGTGATGGGTCTGTACGAAATCATCCCGGGCTTCATCTTCGCCAGCCTGGCAATCTACATCGTCAGCAAGCTCGGTTCGCCAAGCAAAGGCATGGTGATGCGCTTCGAAGCGGCGGAAAAAGATTTCCATCTGAACAAGTGATGCACTGAGCTTCGGCTCACCTGAAAACGGCCCGATTCCTACAAGGAACGGGCCGTTTTTTATTGCCCAGAATTTCTCAAGAGCACTGGAGAAACCTGTGGGAGCTGGCTTGCCAGCGATAGCGGTGTGTCAGTCAATGCATGTGCTGAAGGTGCTGGCATCATCGCTGGCAAGCCACCTCCCACAGGTTCCGTGTTGGTTTTGAGGCGTGTGTCTGTAGTCGGATGCGCCGACTTTTTACGGGATATTCAGCAGTCCATGTAGGGCAAATCTGATTTTCCTGTCGCCCGCTCAATCGCTCTTGTCCCTCATGCAGAATCGGCCGCCCTCACACTGCAGAGAAACATCGGATGTTCGCGCCTGCCAATCAACCGCGCTTCACGTTGACCCTTGAAGGCGCCCAGCACGACCTCAAAGTCCTTGAGTTCACGGGCAAGGAAGCCATCAGCCAACCTTTTCGTTTTGAGCTGGAACTGGTCAGCGAGCGACCGGATCTGGACCTCGAAAGCCTGCTGCACTGTCAGGCATTTCTGAGTTTTGAAGCGGACGGTTCCGGTGTGCACGGTCAGATTTATCAGGTCGGACAGGGCGATTCCGGCAAACGTCTGACGCGCTATCACATCAGCCTTGTCCCGCGTCTCACATACCTCGGGCACCGGACCAATCAGCGGATATTCCAGCATCAGAGCGTACCGCAGATCGTTGCGCAGATTCTCAAGGATCACGCGATCCTGCGCGATGCCTTCGAGTTTCGTCTCGGCAGCGATTACCCGGTGCGAGAGTATTGCGTGCAATACGCCGAGAGCGATCTGGCGTTTATCCAGCGTTTGTGTGCCGAGGTCGGCATTCATTACCATTTTCAGCACAGCCTCGAGGGGCACTTGTTGGTGTTCGGCGATGATCAGACGGTGTTTCCGCGTCTCGCTGAACCGACCCTCTACCTGCCCGGCAGCGGCATGGCTGGCGGGGCGCCGGCAATCAAACGCTTCAATGTCCGCGTGGAAACCCGCACCAGTGCCGTCACCCGACGCGACTACAACTTTGTAAAGCCGCAGTTGCAACTGGAAAGTCGCATCGACAGCGAACAGCGCCCGGTGCTTGAGGACTATCACTTTCCTGGCCAATTCAACGATCGTGAAACCGGCAAGCATCTGGCGCAACGCGCACTTGAAAGGCATGTCGCCGATTTCCGTCAGGCCGAGGGCATCAGCGATCAATCCGCATTGGTTTGCGGACATTTCCTGCAACTGACTGACCACCCGCGTAACGACTGGAATGATCTGTGGCTGCTCACCGGTATCGAACACCATGGCCGACAACCACAAGTGCTGGAGGAGTCGGTCACCAGCGATGGAGGAGAATTCCAGGGCTACCGTAATACTTTTCTTGCGACGCCGTGGGACGTGTTCTTTCGTCCGGCGCTGGGCCCGGAAAAACCACGGATGCTCGGTTATCAGCCGGCCGTCGTTACCGGGCCGAAAGACACGGAAATCCACTGCGACGAGTTCGGCCGGGTCAAGGTGCAACTGGCCTGGGATCGCGATGGCGAGTTGAACGAGCACTCCAGTTGCTGGCTGCGCGTCGCCACCGGTTGGGCCCACGACCGTTACGGCAGTGTGCTGATTCCACGGGTCGGCATGGAGGTGCTGGTCGGTTTCATCGACGCCGACGCCGACAAACCTCTGGTGGTGGGCTGCCTGCCCAACGCCGCCACCCCGGTGCCACTGGATCTGCCGGCGGACAAGACCCGCAGCATTTTCCGCAGCCAGAGCAGCCCGGGGGGCGGTGGCTACAACGAGTTGCGCATCGAGGACAAAAAAGGCGCCGAGGAGATTTACCTGCGCGCCCAGCGCAACTGGACCCAGCATGTCTTGCACGACCAACAGGTGCAGGTCGATAACGCACGCAGCATCGTCGTCACCGGCATCGCCAAACATGAGTTGAAGGCTGACGAGCAACGCATCACCCACGGCCAGCGCCAGGCTGAAGTGAAACAGGACGATCACCTGACGGTGGTCGGCGACCGGCATATCCGCGTGAGCAGTCAGGCGACCAGCGCCAGTCAGCAAATTCACGTCAGCGCCGGCCAGCAAGTGGTGATCGATGGCGGTGCGAGCGCAACCATTCAGGCGGGCGGGCAGTGGATCAACATCGGCCCCGGCGGGATTTTCAGCAGCGTGCCGATCATGGTCGGCGGTGCGCCAATGGTGGCCATGAGTGCGGCGCCAGTTGTGCCTGGATTGCCGGAAAAACTGACGGCAGCGCCGGCGGCCATTCTTACCGCAGCACAGATCATGAGCTTCAAGGGCGATGCGCCATTCTGCGAAGAGTGTGAGCGTTGCAAGGATGGTGTTTGTGCAGCCTGATTTTCTAAAGCCTTCAGAGTGGCTGGAGCGTGAGCCGCTGAAATGTTCGGAACAGCTGTTCGCGATCTTCAGTCATGCCAGCGCCGCCAAGCCGCCGCAGGTAGCGGCTAGCCCGATTTGGGCGGATACGATTTATGCCGAGTGGGATGCAGTGATGCCTTTCGTGGGAATTGTCGCTGTGGATAGTGAGTTTCTCGAATGGGTGGCGACTACTGAGTCTCATGATTGGGGCTGGCTGGCGGTGTCTTCAGCGAGCCTTGAAGTGGTGGTTGAGCATTTTCGCAGTTTGACTCAGGTGTTGATGCCGGACGGCAAAGCGGTGTTTTTCCGTTTTTGGGATGGACGGTTTTTGTCGCCGATCTTGCAGTCCGAGGCGGTCAGCGCGGCGCAGCTGTTGCCGGTGATCTCGCGTGGATTGATTAATGGTCAGGCCATTGATATCGGGGGGAAGGCGCAGGTTTCCGGGCGGGTGTTTCCATGGTGGGAAGTGCCTGATTCGGTATTGGCGGCGGACGGAGCTGATGTTCAGGTCAGTAATGCTGTGCAGTGGCTGAGCGAGGAGCATCCGGCGCTGTTCGAGACATTTCCCGAGGCGGTATCGCGTTGTAAGGTCAGGCAGTTTTTTCAGGTCGCAACGTCGGAAGAATCGTCGAAATCGGCGTTGTTGGAGTTTTTGCTGGCAGAGTCAGAGTGAGATTTCCGGGCGAAGGCCTCGGACGTTTCCTTCGAGTCACGGCGGTTTTCATGAACTGGTGGGCGATGGGTTGCAGGGATAGTCTTTTCGTTGTCACCGCGAGAGTGGTGGCAGGGTGTAGGAACCCTCGCTTTCATGGCGTTACAGTTCGTTGGCTTTTTGCGGCACTTGATTCAAGTTCGTAAAATCGTTCGCGGCGGCTGTGCGCGGGACACGCTTCGGCGTGACCGAGGTCCATGATTGCTCGGTTCCTACTCTTGCGCACAGCTGCCACCCAAACCTGTAGGAAGGTGCGTTGGCAGCTCACGTTTATCAATCATGGAGATAATGAAATGACGACTTTGCATCCCGATCCACCCTACGTAAAACATATCCCTCACCCCGACAACCGCTACATGGCCCTGACCAGCAACTGCAACGACATGCCCACGCTGTTCGTCGACACCCACGCCCCTTCTGATGTCCTGATGGACGCCGCCAACTACCGTATCCGCACCGTCGTCCAGGTGCTGGAAAACCTGTGCATGCGCGGCTCGATCGAATGCGATTCCCTCATCCTCAGCGACTTCGCCAAACTCTGCGCCATTCCCTTGCGCGACGGTTGTGATTTGCTGGATGTCATCGGTCGACGTTTGGGCGCCACGCCTTCCTGAATCTGCAAACCAAAAGATCGCAGCCTTCGGCAGCTCCTGCACGAGATCATCCGTAGGAGCTGCCGAAGGCTTCGATCTTTTGACGTTGAGGGTGCGGCAGTCAGTCGATGTACCGATCCTGAGTTTTGATAAAACTGTCGAAAGCCTCTGAGTTGTAGACCTCCAGGCACCCATAAAAAACGACATGGCTGTTCGAGTGCTTGCTGATCGACGGTGTCTGCTCATAGGCCGCATACACATAGTTTCTGGTTTCTTTATATGGATCGTGCAGCACCTGCAGCGTGTCTTCATTTTGCAGGACGGTGTGCATGCCTTTGCCCATGAACGAGTAGGCGCCAGCGGACAAACCGATGTCTTTTTCCAGCGCTGAATTTTCTTTGAATGACTTCAGGATGCAGTGGCTCAAGCCGTAGTTCTTGAGCATTTGGCGAGCCTGCGCTCTGTGACTTTCGCCCGAAACGGCGTGCATTGAGCAGGTCAGGCACAGAGAGAAAATAAGTGTGCGACGCATGGGTTTGACTTCCTGTCGAGGTTACTTGCCAGTTAAGCGAGATAAATGACCTGTGGCGAGGGGATTTATCCCCGATGGGCAGCGAAGCGGCCCCAAGACGTCATCGCGATGCACCAGACACACCGCGTCGGCAGAATCGGGGCCGCTGCGCAGCCCATCGGGGATAAATCCCCTCGCCACGGGTATTGGGCCAGATTCTTAACGAGTAAGAGGCCGCTCGGCTGCGAACCCCTGACTTGCCGGCCGGTAAAAGGTAAACTTTGCGCCCTTCGCAGGAGCAGCCATGAATTATCGTCACGCCTTCCATGCCGGCAATCACGCCGATGTGTTCAAACACCTGACCTTGACCCGCCTCATCGCCCTGATGTCGCGCAAGGAGCAGCCGTTTGCCTATCTCGACACGCACGCCGGCATCGGTCTGTATGACTTGCAGGGCGATCAGGCCAACCGTACCGGCGAGTACCTGGAAGGCATCGCGCGCTTGTGGGATCAGCCTGATCTGCCGGCGCTGACCGCCGACTACATGAAGGTGTTGCACGAGATGAACCCGGATGGCCAGTTGCGCTATTACCCGGGTTCGCCGGAGCTGGCGCGGCGCCTGACTCGCCCGCAGGATCGGGTGATGCTCAACGAGAAGCACCCCGAGGACGGCGTGCTGCTCAAGGACAACATGGCCGGTGACCGTCGGGTGAAAGTGCATCTGGGCGAGGGTTGGCATGTGGCGCGGGCAATGCTGCCGGTGCAGGAGAAGCGTGCGGTGATGTTGATTGATCCGCCGTTCGAGCAGCTCGACGAGATGCAGCGTTGCGCGGCGTCGTTGAAAGAGGCTATTGGCCGTATGCGCCAGACCGTGGCGGCGATCTGGTATCCGGTGAAGGATCAGCGCGCGTTGCGTCGGTTCTATCAGGACCTGGCCGGCACCGGTGCGCCGAAGTTGTTGCGTGTTGAGCTGCTGGTGCATCCGCTGGACACGCCGAACAGCCTGAACGGTTCGGGCATGGCAATTGCCAATCCGCCGTGGGGGCTGGAGGAAGAATTGCGTGAGTTGCTGCCGTGGTTGTCCAAGAAATTGGGCCAGACCCAGGGTGGCTGGCAGATGGATTGGTTGATTGCCGAGAGTTAATCAATTGCTTTGATGGTGTCTGAACGGACGCCTTCGCGGGCAAGCCCGCTCCCACAGGTTTAGCGCCGAATTCAAAAATAGCGCATGACCCTGTGGGAGCGGGCTTGCCCGCGATGCTTTTGGGGTTTAGTTACCCGCCAGACTCGGCGGCATGCACACACCGGTGCCGCCGATCCCGCAATAACCTTCCGGGTTTTTCGCCAGATACTGTTGGTGATACGCCTCGGCGAAGTACACGGTCGGTGCCTGTTCTATCTCGGTGCTGATCTCGCCCAGGCCAGCCTTCGACAGCTCGGCCTGATAAGTCGCCTTGCTCTTCAGCGCCGCATCCAGATGCTCGGGCGAGGTCGCATAGATTACCGAGCGGTACTGCGTGCCGATGTCGTTGCCCTGACGCATGCCCTGTGTCGGGTTGTGCAATTCCCAGAACATCGCCAGCAGCTCTTCGTAGCTGACTTTGGCCTTGTCATACACCACCAGCACCACTTCAGCGTGGCCGGTCAGGCCCGAGCAGACTTCTTCGTAAGTCGGGTTCGGTGTGAAACCGCCGGCATAACCAACGACCGTGCTGACCACGCCTTCACGCTGCCAGAAGCGACGTTCGGCGCCCCAGAAGCAGCCCAGACCGAAGATTGCAAAATCGACGTCCTGGAAAAACGGGCCAAGCAGCGGGGTTTCTTCGAAGACGAAATGCTTTTCCGGCAGGGTCATCGCGGTTTCGCGGCCGGGCAGAGCTTGTTCTTTAGTCGGGAGCACGTTTTTGTTCACCAGTATTTCCGAGCGCAGAACCATGATCGTTCCTCTCAGTCAGGATGGGATGTAAAAAGTCAGACCGCCAGTGTGCCCAATGATGCCGAGTTAATCACTAGTCAAAATGTGCGGGTACTCGCACACATTGTAGGAGTGAGCCTGCTCGCGATAGCGGTGGGGCAGTCAGAGGATTTGTTGCTGACACACCGCTATCGCGAGCAGGCTCACTCCTACAAGGCGGTGTTTTAGAGGCAGAGCGGGCCGCGCGGGTAGCGCTTCAGGGCCTGGATCAGTTCGGCGCCGGGGATCGGTCGGTCGAACAGGTAGCCTTGGCCGACGTCGCAACGGTGGCGGCGCAGGAAGGCCAGTTGTTCAGCCGTCTCGATGCCTTCGGCCACGACCTTGAGCTTGAGGTTGTGGGCCATGGCGATCACGGCGGAGGTGATTTCCATGTCGTCCTGGTTGTCCGGGATTTCGTGGATGAAGCTGCGATCGATCTTGATGATGTCGATCGGGAATTTCTTCAGATAGCTGAGCGATGAGTAACCGGTACCGAAGTCGTCCATCGCCAGGGTCAGGCCCAAGCGCTTGAGCTGATCGAGCTGCAAGTGGGTGTCCTCGGTGGCTTCCAGCAGCAGGCCTTCAGTCAGCTCCAGTTCGAGCAGATTGGCCGGCAGCGCTTCTTCCTTGAGGATATTGGCGATGGACGCGACCAGGTCCGGATCGGAGAACTGCTTGGGCGACAGATTGATCGCCACTTGCAGATTGCCCATGCCGGCTGCGGTCAGCGCCTTGCTCATGCGGCAGGCCTGGCGGGCGATCCACTTGCCGATCGGAATGATCAGCCCGGTTTCTTCGGCGACGCTGATGAACTGGTCCGGGCGGATCATGCCGCGCTCAGGGTGATTCCAGCGCAACAGCGCTTCCATACCCAGCAAGCGACCACTGCGCAGGCACAGTTTGGGCTGGTAGAACACGTCCAATTCATTCTGGGTCAGGGCGCGACGCAGGTTGTTCTCGACGAACAGCTTGTAACTGGCCTCGGCGTTCAGCGCTTCGGTGAACACCTGCACCTGATGTTTGCCGTTGGCCTTGGCCTTGTGCAAGGCGAGGCCGGCGTTGCGCATCAGGGTTTGCGGATCGCGGCCATGCAGCGGCGCGCAGGCCAAACCCACGGAACCGGTGACGCTGATCAACTGGTTGTCGACAAACATCGGCTTGTCGAGGGTCATCAGCAACTGGCTGGCGATTTGTTGGCCGGCCTCAAGGTCGGTGTTGTCGAGCAACACCGCGAACTCGTTACTGGCGAAACGCGCGAGGCTGCCGCTCGGGCTCAGGCTGTTGCGCAGGCGCCGGGCGAGGCTGATCAGCAGTTTGTCGCCGGTCTGGTGGCCGAGGCTGTCGTTGATGCGCTTGAAGTTGTCGATGTCCACCAGCAGCAGGCTGATCGGGGTATCGCTATCCCGGGCGAAGCGTTCGTCCAGATTGCGGATAAACGCCGGCCGGTTACCGAGGTTGGTCAGGTTGTCGGTGTACGCCAGACGCTCGATGCGCTGTTGCGCGAGTTTGGTCTGAGTGATGTCTTCGTAGATGCCGATGTAGTGGGTCAACTCGCGGTTGTCGCCATACACCTTGGAGATCGACAACTGGCCCCAGTACGGTTCGAGATTTTTGCGGCGGCTCTTGAATTCGCCCTGCCAACTGTTGCTTTTGGCCAGCGCCGAGGGCGCGTCGAACAGCAGTTCGCTGAGGTTTTCCAGGGCCGGCAGTTCCGAGAGGCGCTGGCCGTGAACTTCCTCGGTGGTGTACTGGGTGATCGCCGTGAAGCTCGGGTTGACGTACTCGACCACGCCGTCGCAGTTGACCAGCAAAAACGCGTTGGCGCTTTGCTCGACCGCACGCTGGAACAGGTGCAGGGCGCTGGTGGCGGTGCGGCGGTTGTGGTTGTTGATGACTTGCGCGAACTGATCCGCCAGTTCACCGGCAAAGGCGATTTCATCGGATTGCCAGGCGCGGGTCACGCCGGTCTGCTCCAGGCACAACACACCGACTACCTGGCCGTCGACGCGAATACTGGCATCGAGCATCGCGTTGACGTCACGCGGGCGCAAGGCTTCGGCCATCTCGCGGGTGCGCGGGTCGCGCATCGCGTTATGCGCGTCGATGGCGCGGCTGCTGTGCAGTGCTTCCATGTAGTCGGGGAAGCCGCTGACGTCGATCACGTCCGGCAGAATGTATTCCTGCGTCGCGCGATGGTAGGCCGAGATCGGCACCAGTTGCTGGCCTTCGAGGTTCCACAGGCTGGCGCAGTCGATTTCATAGATATCGCAGGCGCAGCGGGTGATCAGTTCGGCGGCTTCTTGCAGCGAGTTGTGCGAGCTGTAGCGCTGGCGGGCGAGCAGCAGAATCAGATCTTGCTGGGCGCGCACGCGTTCGAGGTGTTGCAGTTGTTCCTGCTGGGCGCGCTGGTTGAGTTCGAGGGCGATTTGCAGGCGCGAGTTCTGGGTTTCGAGGTCGACGCAGGGCACCTGCGGCACTTCGTCGAACACATCATCGACCGCCAGTAGATAGCCGCGCAGCAGATGACGATTGTGCTGTTTGTAGGCTTCGCCCAATTCGAGGATGTTCAGCTTGCCCGCGGCGGTGTGCAGGGCATAGCGCACCAGATAATGCGGGCTGTCACGCAGTTGTTGCTGGATCGTGTCGTGCAGTTGGTAACGCGCTTCCGGTTCCATCAGGCTGGCGTAGGGCGAGCCGACCAGTGCACAGAGTTCGACGGCCGGCTGACCGAACTGGCGTTCGCAGTTTGGATCGAGAAACAGCATCGCCCAACTGGCTTCATTCAGGCGCTCGAAACGCAGCATGCCGAGCCGCGAGGGCACAGGCAACTGCGTCACTACCTCGGCCGCCATACGGCTGGCGGCATCGGGTTGGCTCTTCATGAAGGGAACTCGCTTGGAAATATGCTGAACGCGCCGGGCTCTCGCCCTCTTTACTGTTGCCTGCGGCAAGGTTGCATCATTGCGGCACCGACTGACAAGAGTGATGAAGGCCAAGTGCTATAAGAATGTGTCGGCTGCGTTGGGCATTTCTCCAGCGTCGTTCAGAAAAGAGCAAAAGATCGCAGTCTGCGGCAGTTCCTACGGGGCTTACGGTAGCTGCCGAAGGCTGCGATTCATAAAGGCTCAGCGCAGTTTTATGGCGATCGACTGCAACTTTTTCCCATCCCGATCATGGTAATTGACCAGAATTTGATCAGCCTCAACCAGCACATGGGCAAAGTTGTCCTCACTGATCACGGTGCTGGTCAACTCATGCCGATAATCGCCCGCCGCCGTCGTCACCAGCGGCTGGTCAAGAATGAACGTGGACGCCTTGGCGTATGGCAGCAACTTGCTGTTGCACAGAGGCGAGGAGACGATGGTGTGCACTTCGAAGTCCGCTGCTTCGCTGTGGGTCAGGCGCGACGTCAACGAACCATGCACATCACCCGAAATGAACACGACGTTCTTGATGCGTCGAGTGCGGATTGTTTCCAGAAGGCGTAGACGCTGTTCCGGGAAGGCCTTCCAGGCATCGTCGCCCAGCACTTTGCGGTCCGGGTAGAACATCACGCTGGTGACCACGAACTTCACCCGTGCCGGACTGTTGATCAGCCAGTTGAGTAACGCCTGTTCCTGCGCCTCATCAAGGATGCGTCGATCATCGGCCGACAAGTTGCGTCGGGTGCGGCTGTCTGTGACAAACCATTCGATATCACCGTCGCTGAACTGATACCAGTAGTGCTCAAGTTTCGAACGGTTGACTTGCCCATTATCTGTCAGTTCATGTGCCGGACTGTGACTGACTTGATACAACTCATAGGCCGCCATGGCATTACGGTATAACTCGCCATCGGACTTTCCGGCATTGGCTGGCCAGTTATCTTCTATTTCGTGATCATCGAGAATCATGTAAGTCGAAGTGCCGGACATCAAATGTTTAATGTGGGGTTGGGAAAAGGCCGCGCGGTATTTACTGAGTATGTCTTTGTATTCGCGATCCGGTGCAATCAGATTGAGATCGTCGACATAGATTTGATCGCCGGTCATGAGTGTTGCGCTGATTGCTGGTTGTGCGCCTTCAATCAATTGACTGATGGAAGCAAAGATCCGGTCGCCCAAGTGTGGCAACGAGGCAATACCGGCGGTCATGCGCAAGTAGCGGCAAGATCCGACAATGTAGGCCCGGGCCTGCATGGCTTTGCTGGAACGAGTGCGTAGGCGGTAAATCTCCCGTGGCCATTGCAGCGGCAACTCGGCGACAGAGTCCGTGGTGTGTACCGGGCTCATCGGGCTGAACCAGCCGGCCTGATATTCATACTCGGTGTCCGTGCTCAAATTATTAAGTACAAGCACTTCAGACATGTCGCGCAACTCGCTCAGTTTGGCGAAGATGGCTTTTGACCATTGTTGTGTTCCGCTAATGCGATAGCGTATCCCGCCAAATACCGGGGCGTTGTTTTGACTGTTGCCGCGAATAAAGATGCGTGCGTGATTAGTTGTAACGTGGCCAATGATCGGGCCGATAGTCGGTTTTAACATGTCGAATCCATTCGAGTGGGTGCTGCGTAAGTAAGTCATTCATGCAAAGTTCGATTGATTAACTTTGTTGTACCAAGGTTAGTTGCATGGCGAGTAAAAAAGTCGGCGCGAAGTTGACTTCGGTCGTGGCTGATGTCAGCGCAACTTGTAGGAAAAATACTAAGGCGGGTTTATTTCGGACAAAAAAAAGCCCCGTCAATTGACGGGGTTGAGGTACGAGCGTGTGGCGCTCGAAAACGTGAAACACAAGCGGCCCTCCGTTGCCGGAGGGCCACTTGGGATTACAGCAGGATGGTACGGATGTCCGCCAGCAGGCTGCCCAGACGCTGGGTGAAGCGGGCGGCAGCGGCGCCGTTGATCACACGGTGATCGTAGGACAGCGACAGCGGCAGCATCAGTTTCGGCTGGAAGGCTTTGCCGTCCCAGACTGGCTGGATGGTTGCCTTGGAAACACCGAGGATCGCCACTTCCGGCGCGTTGACGATCGGCGTGAAGCCGGTGCCGCCAATGTGGCCGAGGCTGGAAATGGTGAAGCACGCACCTTGCATGTCGTCAGCAGTAAGCTTCTTGTCGCGGGCCTTGGCGGCCAGCGCAGCGGCTTCGGCTGCCAGTTGCAACAGACTCTTCTGGTCGACGTTCTTGATGACCGGTACCAGCAGGCCATCCGGAGTGTCGACGGCGAAGCCGATGTTGACGTACTTCTTGCGAATGATCGCCTTGCCGCTTGGCGCCAGCGAACTGTTGAAGTCCGGCAGTTCCTTGAGCATGTGCGCGCAGGACTTGAGCAGCAGCGGCAGGATGGTCAGCTTGACGCCAGCCTTCTCGGCAACGGCTTTCTGCGCGACGCGGAACGCTTCCAGCTCGGTGATATCAGCCGAATCGAACTGAGTCACGTGCGGGATGTTCAGCCAGCTACGGTGCAGGCTCGACGCGCCGATCTGCATCAGGCGAGTCATCGGCACTTCTTCGATTTCGCCGAAACGGCTGAAATCGACGACCGGGATCGGCGGGATGCCCGCGCCACCGGTTGCGCCAGCAGCAGCGGCCGGTGCTTCCTTGGCCTTCTGCATCATCGCTTTGACGTAAGTCTGCACGTCTTCTTTCAAGATACGACCGTGCGGGCCGCTGGCGCCGACAGCGTTCAGCTCGACGCCGAACTCACGGGCCAGTTGACGCACGGCCGGGCCGGCGTGAACTTTCGCGCCTGGCTTGGCCGGTGCGGCGGCTGGAGCGGCAGCAGGTGCAGGTGCAGCGGCAGCCGGAGCAGCAGCGGCAGGTGCCGGAGCGCTTGGAGCAGCAGCGGCAGCCGGAGCCGGGGCAGCAGCAGGGGCCGCGCCTTTGACTTTCAGCTTGAGGATCAGGTCGCCAGTACCGACTTCGTCATCCAGCTTGATGGAAACGCTTTCCACCACGCCAGCGGCAGGCGATGGGATTTCCATGCTTGCCTTGTCGGATTCCAGGGTGATCAGCGATTGATCAGCCTCGACGGTGTCGCCAGCCTTGACCAACACTTCGATGATCTTGGCCTTGCCGGCCGAACCGATGTCCGGGACGTGGATGTCCTGGACGCTGTCGGCAACTGGAGCAGCCGGGGCTGCTGCAGGAGCAGGCGCAGCGGCAGCAGCCGGTGCAGCAGCCTGAGCCGGAGCGGCCGCAGCAGGGGCCGCAGCACCCGCCACTTCCAGGTCCAGAATCAGGTCGCCAGTGCCGACTTCGTCGTTGAGCTTGACGCTGATGGCCTTGACCACGCCAGCGGCAGGCGACGGGATTTCCATGCTGGCCTTGTCGGATTCCAGGGTGATCAACGATTGATCAGCCTCGACTTTATCGCCGACCTTGACCTGGATCTCGATGATCTGGGCCTTGCCCGACGAACCAATGTCCGGCACGTGCACTTGCTGAACCGAAGCGGCGGCAGGTGCAGCAGCGGCTGGCGCGGCAGCAGCAGGAGCGGCAGCCGGTTTGGCTTCAGCTTTTGCAGCAGGCGCAGCCGCCGGAGCAGGGGCCGCTTCAGCGGCGCCCTCGACTTCCAGCTCGAGCAGTTCGTCGCCTTCTTTCAGACGGTCGCCCAGCTTCACTTTCAGGCTTTTGATGACGCCGGCTTTCGGGGCCGGCACTTCCATGCTGGCCTTGTCCGATTCCAGGGTCAGGATGCTCTGGTCGGCTTCGATACGGTCGCCGACCTTCACAAACAGTTCAATTACTTCACCTTCACCGCTGCCGATGTCAGGTACGCGAATGAGTTCGCTCACAAAATGTCTCCTCAGCAGTCCAGTGGGTTGCGTTTTTCCGGGTCGATGCCGAACTTGACGATGGCCTCGGCCACGACTTTAGGTTCGATATCACCACGGTCAGCCAGTGCTTCCAGGGCTGCCAACACCACGAAATGACGGTCGACTTCGAAGAAATGACGCAGTTTCTTGCGGCTGTCGCTGCGGCCGAAACCGTCGGTGCCCAGGACTTTGAATTCCTTGGACGGTACCCACTGACGGATCTGCTCGGCGAACAGCTTCATGTAGTCGGTAGAGGCAATGACCGGACCTTTACGGCCGTTCAGGCACTCTTCGACGTAGCTCAGCTTAGGCTTCTGGCCAGGCTTCAGACGGTTGCTACGCTCTACGGCCAGGCCGTCGCGACGCAGTTCGTTGAAGCTGGTGACGCTCCACACGTCGGCGCCGACGTTGAACTCTTCACGCAGGATCTTCGCCGCTTCACGGACTTCACGCAGGATGGTGCCGGAGCCCATCAGCTGTACGTGGTGCGCCGCATCGCGGGTGTCTTCTTCGAGCAGGTACATGCCTTTCTTGATGCCTTCTTCGGCACCGGCCGGCATGGCTGGCTGCTGGTACGACTCGTTCATCACGGTGATGTAGTAGAAGATGTCCTGTTGCTCTTCGGTCATCTTCTTCATGCCGTCCTGAATGATCACCGCCAGCTCGTAGCCGTAGGTTGGATCGTAGGTGCGGCAGTTCGGGATGGTCGCGGCCAGCAGGTGGCTGTGACCGTCTTCGTGTTGCAGACCTTCACCGTTCAGGGTGGTGCGGCCGGCGGTGCCGCCGATCAGGAAGCCACGGGTACGGCTGTCGCCGGCAGCCCAGGCCAGGTCACCGATACGCTGGAAGCCGAACATCGAGTAAAAGATGTAGAACGGCAGCATCGGCTGGTTGTGGCTGGAGTACGAAGTACCAGCGGCGATGAAGGAGCTCATGGCGCCTGCTTCGTTGATGCCTTCTTCAAGGATCTGACCTTTCTGGTCTTCCTTGTAGAACATCACTTGGTCTTTATCGACTGGCTCGTAGAGCTGGCCGACGGAGGAGTAGATGCCCAGCTGACGGAACATGCCTTCCATACCGAAGGTACGGGCTTCGTCCGGGATGATCGGAACGATGCGCGGGCCGATTTCCTTGTCCTTGACCAGTTGCGCGAGGATCCGCACGAACGCCATGGTGGTGGAAATTTCACGGTCGCCCGAGCCATCGAGGATGGCTTTGAGGGTGTCCAGATCCGGGGTCGGTACGCTGAAGCTCTGCGCGCGGCGCTGAGGTACGAAACCGCCCAGTGCAGTGCGGCGCTCGCTGAGGTAGCGGGCTTCGGCGCTGTTTGGCTCTGGCTTGAAGAACGGCAGGTTCTCCAGCTCTTCGTCCTTGACCGGAATGTCGAAACGATCGCGGAACAGCTTCAGGCTTTCAACATCAACCTTCTTGGTGTTGTGCGCGGTGTTTTTCGCTTCGCCGGCACCGGTGCCATAACCTTTGATGGTCTTGGCGAGGATGACGGTCGGTTGTTCTTTGTGGTTGACCGCTTCGTGGTACGCCGCGTAGACCTTGTACGGGTCGTGGCCGCCACGGTTGAGTTTCCAGATCTCGTCGTCGGACAGATCAGCAACCATTGCCTTGAGTTCAGGCGTGTTGAAGAAGTGTTCACGCACGAACGCGCCGTCTTTGGCTTTGTAGTTCTGATACTCGCCGTCGATGACTTCGTCCATACGACGTTGCAGGATGCCGTCGACGTCTTTGGCCAGCAGTGGGTCCCAGAAACGGCCCCAGATGACTTTGGTCACGTTCCACTGAGCACCGCGGAACACGCCTTCGAGTTCCTGGATGATCTTGCCGTTACCGCGAACCGGGCCGTCGAGGCGCTGCAGGTTGCAGTTGATGACGAAGATCAGGTTGTCCAGCTTCTCGCGGCCGGCCAGGGAGATGGCGCCCAGGGATTCCGGCTCGTCGCACTCGCCGTCGCCCAGGAAGCACCAGACTTTCTGTTTGCCCGGCTGGATGAAACCGCGGTGTTCCAGGTACTTCATGAAGCGCGCCTGGTAGATCGCCTGGATCGGACCCAGACCCATCGATACGGTCGGGAATTGCCAGAAGTCAGGCATCAGCCAAGGGTGCGGGTAGGACGACAGGCCCTGACCGTCGACTTCCTGGCGGAAGTTGTTCATTTGGTCTTCGGTGATGCGGCCTTCCATGAACGCACGGGCGTAAACGCCTGGCGAGGTGTGGCCCTGGAAGTAGATCAGGTCGCCGCCGTGTTCGTCGGTCGGGGCCTGGAAGAAGTAGTTGAAGCCGATGTCATACAGGGTCGCACTGGAAGCGAAGCTGGAGATGTGACCACCCAGGTCAGAATCTTTCAGGTTCGTACGCATTACCATGGCCATCGCGTTCCAGCGTACCAACGAGCGAATGCGGCGTTCCATGAACAGGTCGCCAGGCATGCGTGCTTCGTGGGTTACCGGGATGGTGTTGCGGTAAGGCGTGGTGATGGCGTAAGGGAGTTGCGAGCCGCTGCGGGTCGCCAGTTCACCCATACGGGTCATCAGATAGTGAGCACGGTCTTCGCCTTCTTTGTCGAGAACCGATTCCAGGGCGTCCAGCCATTCCTGGGTTTCGACGGGATCGAGGTCTTGCATGGCTTGCTCCAGGGCGGAAAGGCTTCCAGAATCGGTTGCCTGAGTTTGCGACTGGCCTTGTGGGCAGACGATTTAAAATTCTTGGATTGCCGACAGGTTGTTCCGGCGGCGTGTAGTTTTACTACAAATCTTCGGGCATTTCAGCCTTTCGAATGTATAGACGAGTAGTAAAACTACAGATGAAAGGCTTGTGGCCTCTGACTGCGTTGTGAGAATAATCGTTAAGGTTGGTCGATTACCATCCGAAAAAGGTGAAAGTTTGATGCTGGGTGCCAAAGAAGAAGAAATTTCAGCTATTTCTAACTTTTGTTCGACAGTCCTTCACGTAGCGGGTTTTCATCATTCACTACAAGCGGCCCTTTACACGCCGATCAAGGATAGACCATGACCCTGCCCGTGCTTGCCGAACTGCCCGCCATTCTCCTGCCGTTGGTCAGCCGATCCGAGCAGTCGTTCCGTACGGCCGTCGCCTCGCTTGAGGACGATCACGGCTTCTCCACCTGGACGCCAGAGCGCTGGGCGCAATTCGCCCGCGTTACTGCGGCCAGCGAGTTTGTCATTGAACAGAGCGTTCGTGACCCTTTGATGTTGCTGTCGCTGGTGCAGTCCGGAGAGCTCGACCGACCGTTTGCACCGGGTGAACTCTGCGCGCAGATTGCCGCTGTGGTGAACGCCGCCGAGAGCGAAGATGAACTCGGTCGCGTGCTACGCCGTCAACGCACCCGGCACCAAGTGCGCATCATCTGGCGCGACCTGACCCGCCAGGCCGATCTGGTGCAGACCTGCCGCGACCTCTCGGACATGGCCGACGCGACCATCGATCAAGCCTATCAATGGCTGTACAGCCGCCATTGCCAGCAGTTCGGCACACCGACTGGCCGACGCAGCGGTCTGCCGCAGCAAATGGTTGTTCTCGGCATGGGCAAGCTTGGCGCGGTCGAGTTGAACCTGTCTTCCGACATCGACCTGATCTTCGCCTACCCCGAGGGCGGCGAAACCGTCGGCGTGAAACGCGCGCTGGATAACCAGGAATTCTTCATCCGGCTCGGTCAACGCCTGATCAAGGCCCTCGATCCGATAACCGTCGACGGCTTTGTGTTTCGCGTCGACATGCGCCTGCGCCCGTACGGTTCGTCCGGCGCGCTGGTGCTGAGCTTCAATGCGCTGGAGCAGTATTACCAGGATCAGGGTCGTGACTGGGAGCGCTACGCGATGATCAAGTCGCGGGTGGTGGCCGGCGATCAGCAGGCTGGCGCGCAATTGCAGGAGATGCTGCGCCCGTTTGTTTATCGGCGTTATCTGGACTTTTCGGCCATCGAAGCGCTGCGCACCATGAAGCAGCTGATCCAGCAGGAAGTCCGCCGTAAAGGCATGGCCGACAACATCAAACTCGGCTCGGGCGGTATCCGCGAAGTCGAGTTTATTGCCCAGGCTTTTCAGCTGATCCACGGCGGGCGCGACTTGAGCTTGCAGCAGCGTCCTCTATTAAAGGTGTTGAGCACGCTGGAAGGGCAGGGTTATCTGCCGCCGGCGGTGATCAGCGAATTGCGCGAAGGCTACGAGTTTCTGCGTTACACCGAACACGCGATTCAGGCCATCGCCGACCGCCAGACCCAGATGCTCCCGGATGGCGCTCAGGATCAGGCGCGCATCGCCTTCATGCTCGGTTTCGCTGACTGGCAAGCTTTCCACGAAAAACTCATGTTCTGGCGCGGCCGCGTGGCCTGGCACTTTGCACAGGTGATCGCCGATCCCGATGAGGACGAAGGCACTGAAAGCGAAGTGGTGGTCGGCGGTGAATGGCTGCCGCTGTGGGAAGACGCGCAGGACGAAGAGGCCGCGTGCCGGCAGTTGGAGGAGGGCGGTTTTACCGATGCGCCCAAGGCGCTGAAAGCACTGGCCGGTTTGCGCAACAGTCCGCAGTTGCGAGCGATGCAGCGTTTGGGCCGTGAACGTCTCGATGCATTTATCCCGCGCCTGCTGGCGCAAGCGGTCGAGCATGACAATCCCGATCTGGTTCTTGAGCGAGTGCTGCCGTTGGTTGAGGCGGTCGCCCGCCGATCGGCCTATCTAGTATTGTTGACGGAAAACCCCGGTGCATTGCGCCGTTTGCTGACACTGTGCGCGGCGAGCCCGTGGATTGCTGAACAGATCACCCGTTTCCCGCTGCTGCTTGACGAACTGCTCAACGAGGGGCGTCTGTTCAAACCGCCGCTGGCGCCGGAACTCGCCGCCGAATTACGCGAGCGTCTGACGCGGATTCCCGAGGACGACCTCGAACAACAGATGGAAGCCCTGCGCCATTTCAAACTGGCGCACCGCTTGCGCGTCGCCGCCTCGGAAATCGCCGGCAGCCTGCCGTTGATGAAAGTCAGCGATTACCTGACCTGGCTGGCTGAGGCGATTCTCGAACAGGTGCTGGCCCTGGCCTGGCGCCAGACCGTGGCCAAGTACGGCACGCCGCTGCGCACCGACGGCACTCTGTGCGATCCCGGTTTCATCATTGTCGGCTACGGCAAAGTCGGCGGGATCGAGTTGGGGCATGGTTCGGATCTGGATCTGGTGTTTATCCATGACGGTGATCCACAGGCGGAAACCGACGGGCCGAAACCGATTGATGGCGCGCAGTTCTTCACCCGGCTGGGCCAGCGGATCATTCACTTGCTGACTGCACAGACCAACTCCGGCCAGCTCTATGAAGTGGATATGCGCCTGCGGCCGTCCGGTGCCTCCGGGCTGCTGGTCAGTTCCCTCGGCGCGTTTGCCCGCTATCAGGAAAATGAAGCCTGGACGTGGGAGCATCAGGCGCTGGTGCGGGCGCGGGTGCTGGTCGGTAGTCAGGATGTCGGTCAGGCCTTCGAGAAAGTCCGTGCTCAGGTATTGGGCAAGGCGCGGGACCTGGCCAAGCTGCAACAGGAAGTCAGCGAGATGCGCGCGAAGATGCGCGACAACCTCGGCAGTAAGAGCACGGCGGCCGGTACGGCGGCAAATGCCTTCGACGCCACGGCGCCGTTCGATCTCAAGCAGGACGCCGGAGGTATCGTCGATATTGAATTTATGGTGCAATACGCGGCCCTGGCGTGGTCGCAAAGCCACCCGCCATTGCTGCGCTGGACCGATAACATCCGCATTCTGGAAGAGCTGGAACACGAAGGGCTGATGCCTGCCGAAGATGCCAGTCTGTTGCGTGAGGCCTATAAAGCCTACCGCTCCGCCGCCCACCGGCAGGCCTTGCAGAAGGATGCCGGGGTGATTGCAGGCGACCAGTTTGCCGACGAACGCAGGCAGGTTTTACGGATCTGGAAAGAGTTGGGGCTAAGCTGAAACCGGATATTTGAAACACCTGATGGCCCATGTGGGAGCGGGCTTGCCCGCGATGACGGAGTGTCAGCCACCATCACTATCGAATGTGATGGCCTCATCGCGGGGGGGGGGGGNCCCCCCCCCCCCCCCCCCCCCCCCCCCGCTCCCACAGTGATCTGCGTTGAAATGCAGATGTGTGAAGGAATGCAAAACCCTGTGGGAGCGGGCTTGCCCGCGATAGCGGAGTATCAGACGACAATAATGTTGAATGTGAAGACCCCATCGCGAGCAGTCTCGCTCCCACAGTAGATCTACAGTGTTTGTAGAATTCTCGAGGCGGGGAGGCGTAAATGCCTCCCCGGTTCGTTTTTGGAAACCACATGAATATTCTGATCGTTGGGCCCAGTTGGGTCGGTGACATGGTGATGGCGCAGACACTGTTTCAGTGTCTCAAGCAACGCCACCCGCAATGCGAAATCGACGTGCTGGCCCCCGAGTGGAGCCGGCCGATCCTTGAGCGCATGCCTGAAGTGCGCATGGCCTTGAGCTTTCCGCTCGGCCACGGCGCGCTGGAGCTGGCGACCCGTCGACGCATCGGCAAATCCCTGCGCGGCCAGTACGACCAGGCGATCCTGTTGCCGAACTCGCTGAAGTCAGCGCTGGTGCCGTTCTTCGCCGGCATCCCGAGACGCACGGGCTGGCGTGGCGAATTCCGCTACGGCTTGCTCAATGACGTGCGCACCCTCGACAAAGAACGCTATCCGTTGATGATCGAGCGGTTCATGGCCCTGGCTTACGAGCCGAACGCCGAGCTGCCGAAACCCTATCCGCGCCCGAGCCTGCAAATCGACCCGGTCACCCGCGAAGCGGCGCTGGCCAAGTTCGGCCTGACCCTCGACCGCCCGGTGTTGGCCCTGTGCCCCGGCGCCGAGTTCGGTGAATCCAAGCGCTGGCCGTCCGAGCATTACGCCAAAGTCGCCGAAGCGCGGATCCGCGAAGGCTGGCAGGTGTGGCTGTTCGGTTCGAAGAACGATCACGCCGTGGGCGAAGACATCCGCGCGCGGCTGATTCCCGGCCTGCGTGAAGAGTCGGTCAACCTCAGCGGCGGCACCTCGTTGGCCGAGGCCATCGACCTGATGTCCTGCGCCGACTCCGTCGTCTCCAACGACTCCGGCCTGATGCACGTCGCTGCTGCCCTGAATCGCCCGCTGGTGGCGGTTTACGGCTCGACTTCACCGGGCTTCACGCCACCGTTGGCCGAACACGTCGAAGTCGTGCGCCTGGGCCTCGATTGCAGTCCGTGTTTCGACCGTACCTGCCGTTTCGGCCATTACAACTGCCTGCGCCAGCTGATGCCGGACGCGGTCAACGATGCCTTGCAGAAATTGCAGGGCTCCGTGGTCGAGGTTCATTAAGTTGCGGGTATTGCTGATCAAGACTTCATCGCTGGGCGACGTGATTCACGCGTTGCCGGCGCTGACCGACGCGGCCCGGGCAATCCCCGGGATCAAGTTCGACTGGGTGGTGGAAGAAGGCTTTGCCGAGATTCCGACCTGGCACCCGGCGGTTGGCAAAGTGATTCCGGTGGCGATCCGTCGCTGGCGCAAAAATATCTGGCAGACGATCAAGAGCGGCGAGTGGAAACGCTTCAAGCAATCGGTTCGCGCGCAGAAATATGATTTGGTGATCGACGCCCAGGGCCTGCTCAAAAGTGCCTGGTTGACCCGTTACGTCAAAGCGCCGGTAGCCGGCCTCGACAAAGGTTCGGCCCGCGAGCCGATGGCGGCGCGTTTCTACGACCGCAAACTGGCCGTGGCCCGTGGTCAGCACGCGGTCGAGCGCGTGCGGCAGTTGTTCGCCATTGCGCTGGGTTACGACTTGCCCAAAGGCTTGGGCGACTACGGCCTTAACGTCGAGCGTCTGGTCGAACTGCCGCGCAAGAACGCCTTTGTGGTGTTCCTGCATGGCACGACGTGGGACACCAAGCACTGGCCGGAAAGCTACTGGCGCGAACTGACCGAGCGGGTCGGTTATCTCGGCGTCGGTGTCAAATTGCCGTGGGGCAATCCGCTGGAGAAGGCCCGTGCCGAGCGGATCGCCGCCGGTTTCAAGCACGCCGAAGTCTTGCCGAAACTGAATCTGGCCGGTGTCGGCAAAGTGCTCGCAGGGGCGCAAGCCTGTGTGGCGGTAGACACGGGTCTTGGCCATTTGGCCGCGGCGCTGGACGTGCCGACCATATCGCTGTTCGGCCCGACCAACCCGGGCCTTACCGGCGCCTACGGCAAATTGCAGATTCACCTGGCCAGCGATTTTCCGTGCGCGCCGTGCCTGCAAAAGAAATGTACCTATCAACCGACCGCGCAGGATGCCCGTCAGTTTGACCTGAAACGCGAGCAGCCTCTGTGCTTCACGCGTCTGAATCCCGAGCGTGTCGCCAGCCGACTGAGCACGTTGTTAATGGCTGAGGAGCTGCGCTGATGCAATTGGCATTCGTCCTGTACAAATATTTCCCGTTCGGTGGCTTGCAGCGCGACTTCATGCGCATCGCCCTCGAATGCCAGAAGCGCGGCCACCAGATCCGCGTCTACACGCTGATCTGGGAAGGCGACGTGCCGCCCGGTTTCGAAGTGCTGGTGGCGCCGGTCAAGGCGTTTTTCAACCATCGTCGTAACGAGAAACTCACTGCGTGGATGGAAGCGGACCTGGCCAAGCGTCCGGTAGACCGGCTGATCGGCTTCAACAAGATGCCGGGTCTGGACGTCTACTACGCCGCCGACGGCTGCTTTGAAGACAAGGCGCAGAACCTGCGCCATTCGCTGTACCGTCGTTGGGGCCGTTATCGCCACTTCGCCGAGTATGAGCGTGCGGTGTTCGGCAAAGACGCGAAAACCGAAGTGTTGATGATTTCCGAGGTGCAGCAGCCGCTGTTCATCAAGCACTACGACACTCCGCTTGAGCGCTTTCACCTGCTGCCGCCGGGCATTGCCCAGGATCGTCGCCGCCCAGCGGATGCCGATGAAATTCGCGCCGGATTTCGCGCCGAATTCAACCTCAAGGACGATGACCTGTTGCTGGTACAGATCGGCTCCGGGTTCAAGACCAAAGGCGTCGATCGCAGCCTGAAAGCGCTGGCCGCATTGCCGGCGGAACTGAAGAAACGCACCCGGCTGTTTGTAATCGGCCAGGATGACCCCAAATTGTTCCAGATGCAGAGCGCGACTTTGGGGTTGGGCGACAACGTGACGTTCCTCAAGGGCCGCAGTGATATTCCGCGGTTCCTGCTCGGCGCCGACCTGTTGATCCACCCGGCCTACAACGAAAATACCGGTACAGTGCTGCTCGAAGCGCTGGTCGCCGGGCTTCCGGTGCTGGTCAGCGCCGTCTGCGGCTACGCCCATTACATTGCCGAGGCGAGTGCCGGGCGAGTACTGGACGAGCCGTTCGACCAGGCGCAACTGACGCAATACCTGACCGATATGTTGAACGACGACGCTGCACGCGCGGCCTGGAGCCGCAACGGTCTGGCCTTCGCCGAGACGGCCGACCTTTACAGCATGCCGCAGCACGCGGCCGATGTGATTCTGGCGGAGCGCGCTTAATGAAGTTGATGCTGGCTGAACCGTTCAAGAGCCTTTGGGCCGGACGGGACCCGTTCGCCGAGGTCGAAGGCTTGCAGGGCGAGGTTTACCGCGAGCTGGAAGCCCGCCGGACGCTGCGCACGGAAGTCGATGGCAACGGTTTCTTCGTGAAGATTCACCGTGGCATTGGCTGGGGCGAAATCTTCAAGAACCTGCTGACCGCCAAGCTGCCGGTGCTGGGCGCGGGTCAGGAATGGAAAGCGATCCAGCGGTTGCAGGAAGTCGGCGTGCCGACCATGACCGCCGTGGCGTACGGCGAAAAGGGCAGCAACCCGGCGGATCAGCATTCGTTCATCGTTACCGAAGAACTGGCGCCGACCATCAGCCTCGAAGACTTCAGTATCGACTGGGTCAAGCAGCCGCCAGAGCCAAGACTCAAACGTGCGCTGATCGCCGAAGTGGCGCGCATGACCGGCATGATGCACCGCGCCGGGGTCAACCACCGCGACTGCTACATCTGCCACTTTCTGCTGCACACCGACAAGCCGATCACCCCGCAAGACTTCAAGCTCTCGGTGATCGACCTGCACCGCGCCCAGACCCGCGCAAAGATCACTCAGCGCTGGCGCAACAAGGATCTGGCCGCCCTGTACTTTTCCGCTTTGGACATCGGCCTGACCCGCCGCGACAAATTGCGTTTCCTCAAAGGCTATTTCCAGCAACCGCTGCGCCAGATCCTGGCGGAAGAAGCGCCGCTGCTGAACTGGCTGGAAGGCAAGGCCAACAAGCTCTACGCGCGCAAGCAGCGTTACGGGGATGCGCTCTGATGGCGGGTTGGACTCTTGAGCCGCAGTACAGCGATCTTGCCGAAGACTTCGGCAGCCTTCAGGCCGTATTCGCCCTGCAAGGCGAGCGGCTGACCCGCGATCCGTTGTCCGAAGTCATTCGCGTGCAACGCAACGGCGTCAACTATTACGTCAAGCGCTACGTCGGTGCCGGCAAGGGCTTGCGCCGATACCTCGGCAAGCCGCGAGTGAAGATGGAATGGCAAAACCTCAAACGCTTCGCCAAATGGGGCATTCCCACCGCTGAAGTGGTGGCCTGGGGCCTGGAGCGACGCGGCGCGGCGTACGACCGTGGGGCGATGATTACCCGTGAACTGCCGCATACCGAAGACCTTGCGGCCTTCGCCGAGCGCAAGGATCCGAGGCTCAAGGATCGCGCCTGGGTCGATGGCATCAGCCGGCAGTTGGCGGGTTATACCCGAACGATGCATGATCACCGTTTTACCCATAACGATTTGAAATGGCGCAACCTGCTGATCGACGATCAGGCGCGCGTATTTCTCATCGATTGCCCCAACGGCGAGTTCTGGCGCGGCTTCTGGCTCAAGTATCGGATCACCAAGGATCTGGCCTGTCTCGACAAGCTCGCCAAATATCACCTGTCCAATACCCAGCGCCTGCGTTTCTATAAGCAATACCGCCAGTGCGATCGGCTGAATACGGCCGACAAGAAACGGATTCGGCACGTGGTGAGATTTTTCGAGGGACGTGAATGACTGATTTTCTGGCCGAAGAGGACCGTGCGCTGCTTGAGCGTCACGGTCTGGGCACTTTTGACGCGCTGTGGGCCAAACAGCTTGAGGCGGTGGACGAACCCAATACCGCCCGTGGCGGTTGGAGCAGCGTGTTTCGTCTGGATCTGGAGGGCCAGGGTTTCTACCTCAAGCGCCAGAGCAATTACCTGACCCGCACCTTGCACGCGCCGTTTGGCGAGCCAAGCTTTGCCCGTGAATTTCGCAATATCAGCCGCTATCGCAAGCTCGGCATTCCCGCGCTGCAAGCGGCGTTTTTTGGTCAGCGCAAAGTCGATGGCGAAGTCCGGGCAATTCTGCTGACGCGCGCCCTCGACGGCTGGAGCGATCTGGAGTCGTTGTTGGCGCGCTGGACTCAGCTCGCTACTGCACAGCAATCGGCGATTCTCAAGGCCTGCGGGCTGCTGGCGCGGCATCTGCACGGCGTGCGTCAGGTGCACGGTTGTTTCTATCCAAAACACATTTTTCTGCAAGCCAGTGGCAACGGGTACCAGGCGCAATTGATCGACCTGGAAAAAACCCGGCCACTGCTATTCGGCATGCGTGACCGGATCAAGGATCTGGAGCCGCTGCAACGCCGTGCCCCGGAGTGGAGCGAGGCGCAGTTGCGCGAATTGCTGGCGGCGTATCTCGACCAGCCGACCGACAGCTCGCTGCTCGACAGTTGGCTCGCCCGGCTGACCGCGCGCCGTAGTCACAAGGAGACCCGCTGATGCAATTGTCCGAGCTGGCCGCTGCCGGGCGCACCCCGCAACTGCCGCTGACAATAACGCTGGCCGATGCGGCCGGCACCGCGGACTTGCAGTTGCTGAGTCTGTTGCGTGTTTTGCCGGGGCAACGCTACGTCGGCGCTGGCGTCTGGCGTGGGCGTCCGGTGCTGGCCAAGTTGCTGGTCGGCAGCAAGGCGGCCCGGCACTTTCAGCGAGAGCTGGAAGGCGTGCGCATGCTGGCTGCTCAAGGCCTGACGACACCGTTGCTGCTGGCTGATGGCCTGAAGAACGCTGAGGGCGGCTGGCTGCTGTTCGATTTTCTTGAGGGTGCTGAAAGCCTCGGCGACGCCTGGACGAAAGTCGAGGCGCTGCCGATGTTGGCGGATGAGCAATCCGCGGTGCTGGCCGAGGCGCTGGGTGCGATTGGCCAGTTGCACGGTAAAGGGCTTTGGCAGGAGGACCTGCACCTGGACAATCTGCTGCGTCACGGCGGGCAGTTGTATTTGATCGACGGTGCGGGCATCTGCGTGGAAACCGCCGGACAGCCGTTGTCGCGGCAGAAAGTCCTGGAAAATCTCGGTGTGTTTTTCGCCCAGTTGCCCAAGGCGCTTGAACCGTTCACCGAAGAACTGCTGGTGTATTACCTGCTGAGCAACAGCGAGCACGCGCTGCCACTGGAAGCCTTGCAGAAACAGATCGACAAGGTTCGCCGCTGGCGTCTGAAGGATTACCTGATCAAGGTCGGTCGCGAATGCACGCTGTTCAGCGTTCGGCGGGGAGCCTTTGGTTTGCGCGCGATCCGTCGCGAGGAAGAGGCGGCAATGCTGCCGGTGCTGGAACAGGCCGATCAGTTGCTGGACAAGGGGCATCTCTACAAGACCGGCGGCGCCGCGAGCGTCGGCAAGGTCGACGTGGAGGGGCGCGCGCTGGTGATCAAGCGCTATAACATCAAAGGCTTCGCCCATTGGCTCAAGCGTTTCTGGCGCCCGAGTCGTGCCTGGCATTCGTGGCGTGAGGGCAATCGCCTGGCGTTTCTCGGCATCGCCACGCCCAAGCCGCTGGCGGTGCTGGAAAAGCGCTTTTTGTGGCTGCGCAGCCGTGCATATCTGGTCACCGAGTTCCTGCCGGGGCCGGACATCATCGAGCGCTTTGCGCCGTATGTTGAAAGTGGTGATGCTCCGGAAGCGGAGTTGCAGGCGCTGGATCAATTGTTTGCCCGGTTGATTGCCGAGCGCATCAGTCATGGCGACTTCAAGGGCCATAACCTGTTCTGGCAGAACGACCGCTGGGCGCTGATCGATCTCGATTCGATGTGCCAGCACGGCTCGGTGAACACCTTTGCTGGTGCCTATGCGCGGGATCGGGCGCGTTTCATGCGTAACTGGCCGGCGAGTAGTGCGTTGTATCAGGTCATCGATCAGCGTTTGCCTAAAGATATCTCCAGCGCCGGCTGAATCGGCTCTTCGACCCTTTCGCAAGCAAGCCCGCTCCCACCCTTGGGATGCATTCCTCCTTTGGGAGCGGGCTTGCTCGCGAAGAGGTCTGTAAAAACACCGAAAATGTTCCTCGCTCAGTGAGGGACAATATTTTCTGAATGGTCCTACAGCTTCATCAGAAGCCATGAACTGTGCCCGCTTCAGCCACGATGCTAGTTTGCCTGACGACAATGGAGGGCAAATTTTGATGATCAAAAAGGCTGTGATGCTGGGCGCTTTTTCATGGGGTTTATCAGGCTGCGGCAGTGTCCTGACTGTATTGCAGGATGATGCCGATGTCGCCCGGGACATGCGCAAACAAAAAACCTACTGCCAATCCATTCCGCGCGTTTACAGCGGTCTGGCCTACGATTTCTGCGTGTTGAACGCACCGCCCGATCCAAGTGGCTTTCTCGCGCCATTCGTCTTGCTGGATCTGCCATTGTCCGGAGTGGCCGATACGGTTGTGCTGCCCTACACCATTTATCGTCAGGCGACTGACGGTAATCTCGGTATCTACTGGCGCACGGGCGGTTATTGAACCCACAGGCAGGGTTTATCCGATCCATTCAACCTGGGGCAATTCGCACAGGGTAATTCCCCGCATGTTTACGCTATAATCCCGCCCTTTAGCTGTTCCTCGCCCTTTGCGAGGGCACATCAATTTTCAAGGCGCATCGCGCCTGCACGCAGACTAAAGAGGCTAGACCCCTGTGGCATTGACGATTCTTGGCCTGTCCGGCGCCCTTAGCCATGATCCATCAGCAGCCTTGTACATCGACGGCAAGCTGGTGGCGGCGGCCGAAGAAGAGCGCTTCGTACGCGATAAGCATGCAAAAAACCGCATGCCCTACGAGTCGGCGAAGTTCTGTCTTGAGCAGGCCGGTATCAAACCGTCCGACGTTGACGTGGTAGCGATCCCGTTCGCTCCGATCAGTCTGTTCGGCAAGGCCCGTTGGCACTATGCCAAGCGTTACTGGTATGCCCCGGATCGCGCGCTCGATGCGATCCTGATGGGCAACCGTCGCTACAAACGCTATCGCAACAAGATCGTCTGGTGCCTGGAGCAACTGGGTTTCGATCCGAAAAAAATCAAGATCGAACCGGTCGAACACCATCTGGCCCACGCTTCCAGCGCTTACCACTGCTCCGGTTTCAAAGAGAAAACCGCGATCCTCGGTATCGACGGCAAGGGCGAGTACGCCACGACCTTTTTCGGTTATGGCGAGAACGGCAAGATCCACAAGATCAAGGAATTCTTCGATCCTGACTCCCTCGGCGGCCTGTATGGCGCGATCACCGAGTTCCTCGGTTTCGAGATGCTCGACGGCGAGTTCAAGGTCATGGGCATGGCGCCGTATGGCGATGCCAGCAAATACGATTTCTCGCGTCTGGCCTCGTTCGAGAACGGCGAGCTGGTGATCAATACCGACTACGCCAACGTGATCGGCCTGCGCCGCTATAAAGAGAAGGGCAAGGGTTTCTACTTCTCGCCGAAGCTGATCGAGTGGCTTGGTCCGAAGCGTGAAGGCGATATTGCTGACGAACCGTACATCCACTATGCCGCCAGCATGCAAGCGCTGTTCGAGAAACTGGCGCTGCAGATGATCGATCACTACCTGGGCGACGTGCTCAAGGAAACCGGCAAACTGGCGTTCGCCGGTGGTTGTGCGTTGAACGTCAAGCTCAACCAGAAAATCATCGCCCGTGACGACATCAAGGAGCTTTTCGTGCAGCCGGCGTCCGGCGATGCCGGTACTGCGGTTGGCGCGGCAGCCTATGTGTCTCATGCCCGTGGCGTGCCGGTCGAGAAGATGGAACACGTCTACCTCGGCCCGTCGTACAGCAACGAAGACGTGATCGCCGCGTGCGCTCGTCACGAGAACAAGCCTGCCTGGCGCAAGCTCGACAACATGCCGGAACAGATCGCCAAAATCATGGTTGAAGGCAATCCGGTGGCCTGGTTCCAGGGTCGCATGGAATTCGGTCCGCGCGCATTGGGCGGCCGTTCGATCATTGGCTGCCCTAGCGTGGCCGGCGTGGCTGATCGTATCAACCACCAGATCAAGTTCCGCGAGCGCTGGAGGCCTTTCTGCCCGTCGATGCTCGATACCGTCGCGCCACAGATGATCAAGATCGATCACCCGGCTCCTTTCATGACCTTCACGTTCGAAGTGGCGGAAGAGTGGAAAACCCGTGTGCCGGAAGTCGTCCACGAAGATGGCACTTCCCGGGCGCAGGTGCTCAAGCGCGAATACAATCCGCGTTACTACGACATGATGAAAGCGCTGGAAAACCTGACCGGCAACGGCGTGTCGCTGAACACCTCGCTCAACCGTCGTGGAGAACCGATGATCTGCTCGCCGACTGACGCGCTGAACATGTTTTTCGGCTCCGATCTGGAATACTTGATCATGGAAGATATTCTGGTCGTAAAAGAGGGTGTGAAAGGATACGGACTTGACTGAAACACTGATCAGCGTCGTGATTCCCGCTTACAACTATGCGCGGACCCTGCCTCGTGCAGTGGAGTCGGTATTGGCGCAGCTGGATGATGCGACGACGGATCTGTTAGTCATCGACGATGGGTCGACGGACGAAACGCCTGAAGTAGTAGAGAAACTTCTGCTCAAGCATGGCGGGCGTTTTCGTGCGTTGCGCAAAAGCAATGGCGGGCTGTCTTCAGTGCGAAATCGGGGGCTTGAAGAGACGACCGGGCAATACCTGGTTTTCCTTGATTCCGATGACGAAATGGCCCCCGGCGCTTTGGCTGCGCTGTCGCAACACATTGCCTGCAACCCTCAAAGCCTGATGGTCATCGGTGCCCACTGGTCAGTGTTCGCAGACGGCAGGCGCAGCTTGCAGGCAGCCAAACCGTTGCCTTCGACTCCCCGTCAGCGTTTGCAGGGTTACCTGCTGGACAAGACCGTATCGATTTCCAATGGTGCGTGCGCGATGCATCGCGCTGTATTCGCTCCGGGTAATTACCCGGAGCATCTGCGCAACGTCGAGGACCTGCCAGTGTTTGCCCAGGTGCTGGCGCGTTTCCCTTGCACCGTTCTCGATCAGCCTATGGCATTGATCTACAAGCATGCCGACAGCATGCGTCATGATCTGCGCCAAAGTCTTGCTGCTGGCACGGAGCAGGTGGTCAGCGAAGTGTTTTCAAGTCGGCGCATGCCGGCAGAAATGCAGGATTTACGTCAGGCATTTCTGGCACAGCGCTGCCTGTCGCTGTTTCGCGATTGCTATTCACATGGTGAATACGCGTTGGCCAAGGGCTTCTATTTTCAGGCGTTGCGTGCCGACTGGCGCACGGTTTCGCGCTGGTCCTACACTCGCAAGGCTTTGCGGTTGTTGTTTCGGTAAGCGGTTCGCGAACACATGTGCGTACCACGTAACGAGTGTCATTGAGGTGGCTGGGTGAAAGGTACGGGCGTTAAAGTGGCAACTCGGGTCTCCAGAATCATCGATGAATACCCGGTATGGCTGGCGTTTCTGGGCAGTGTGCTGCTGTCGCTGATTGCGGTCATGGGCACCGCGACAGTCGGGCGAGATGCCGCGCTGTACATCGATATTGCGCAACAAGTTACCGAGCACGGTCCCAATGTGGCTTGGGCAACTTTCGACTGGCCGTGGTTTTCCTTTCTGCTCGCCGGCACGCATCTGATCCTGCATTTACCATTGGAACTGAGCGCCTATCTCTGGTGTGGCCTCTTCTTCGCCGGCACCAGTGCATTGATGGTGGACTGCGTACGTCAGCGTTCTGCGCACGTCACCCGCTGGGCTTGTCTGGTGGTGCTGGCAATGCCAGCGGTCAATGCCTTTCGAAATGACATCATCCGTGAATGCGGTTTCTGGTTTTTCTGCGCGCTGGCGCTGTGGTTTGCATTGCGCTGGCAAACCCGTGGCGGCTGGCTACGCGCGGCGTTCATTCATCTGGCGATTATCGGAGCAGCCTTTTTCCGCCTGGAGGCGTTGCTGCTGTTGCCGGCGTTGGCGCTGTGGCAGTTGCCAAACCTCTGGTCGTCCACACGACGCCTGCAATTCTTTCAGTTTTCGCTATTACCGATTCTGGGCCTGTTGGGTATATGTGTGTCGGGCGCGCTCCTGTCGGCCCGCCTGATGCTTTATCTGGACATGATTGCGCCGCACAGTGTCTTGTCTTCGTTTCAGATGCTGTGTGATCAGTTTGCCAACTCGCTCATTAACAAGTACTCCCAGGACGAAGCCGGCCGAATCATTTTCTTTGGCATCCTGGCGACCATGACTATCAGTTTCGTCAAGTTGATGGGACCTTTCGCCGTTCCGTTCATCCTGCGCCGCAACTGGGGAGTGCTAGGCACCTACTGGCGTGACTACCGCCCCTTCGCCTGGACGGCGCTGTTGTACCTGGTGGTGCTGGTGCTGTTTTTCATCAAGCAACAGTTCATGAACACTCGCTACCTGAGCTTTCTCAATCTGTTGTTTGTGCCGGTGCTGGCACTGGGACTGGCCGCTTTTGTTCGCGAGTTCCCGCGTTGGGGCAAGTGGCTGGTTATCGTGGGGTTGCTGGTGATGCTGTCGAACGTCATCTCCACCGGGGCCGGCAAAACCCACTATGTCGAGGCCGGGCGCTGGATGTCCTCCCATGTCGAGCCGGATGCGTCGACATACTTCGCAGATGGGCGGATCAGCTACTACGCCGGTCGCGGCTACGTGTTGCCCGTTCTGACCCAGGAAGAGGCGATGTCCACCGCCCATGCCGGCGACTATCGCTATTTTGTGATTGAGGCGAAGGGGGACGAGCCCTGGCTGAAGGAATGGCTGGAGGCGCACAAGTTGCGCATCCTCGAGCATTTCGCCAACCGCAAAGGTGCAACGCTGCTGGTCATCGGCCGCTAAGGCTCAACCCAGCAGCGGACGCAGGCGCGAGATCAGTGGCGCTTGCCGGTTGCTTGGCAGGGCCTGGCGGTAGCCTTCGATGAAGGTGTCGCCAGCGTCTTCGCCCAGCAACCATTGGCGGTCTTCTTTATACCGCAGCAAATGGGCGAAGTTGCGCAGGCGTTTGCTGTCGCTGAGTGCGCGTCTCTGGCAGCGCAGGTCGGCGATGTCGATCAGGCCCAGTTGGTGATCGGGTGTGAGTACGACATTGCCGAAGTGCAGCGAGCGAAAATACACGCCTTTTTCATGCAATTGAGCGAAATATCCGCCCAATTGGAACCTCAACGCATCATTCCCTTCACTGCTGCCTTGCAACTGGCGCACCGTATCGCCCGCCAGCGGGCTGTAATAAACGCCATCGCGCTCGATACTCGGAATGCGATACACCGCAATGACGGTCGGACAGAGAATGCCGCGCTGCTCCAGTGCCCGGGTGTTGTCGGCAAAGCGCTGCGCATAGGGATAGAACAGTGCCGAACTGAGCAGCCGCTTGCGACGGAACAGCTTGAGCATGCGTCCATCGGCCAATCTGAGCACCTTGTCGCCGGAACCGTCGGCTTCCAATACGTGTGCACCTTCGCGCAGTGCCTCGTAAGTGCTGTGGTCAATCGATTGCATGTCTGGCTCCCCATCATTAGCGGGGTATCTTAACCGACTTGGTCAAAGGCTGGCTTGCAGTCATGTTTATCGGGGGAAAAACGCGTGTGATATCATCCCCGCCTCACTGAATTGTGCGGATCACCATGAGCAGTCCTGAACCGAAAGCCCAGTCAACGCTGGCGATCTACTTCCGCCTTTTGGCTTACGTGCGGCCTTACGCCGGTCTCTTCCTTCTCAGCATCGTCGGGTTTCTGATCTTCGCATCGACTCAGCCGATGCTCGCTTACATCCTCAAGTACTTTGTCGATGGCCTGGCCAATCCTGAGGCCAGCCTGTTTCCGGGCAACCCGTACCTGGGCAAATTGCAATTGCTCGAAACCGTGCCGCTGATGATCGTGTTCATTGCGCTGTTGCAGGGCGTGGGCTCGTATCTAGGCAACTTCTTCCTGGCTCGGGTTTCCCTGGGCCTGGTGCATGACCTGCGGGTGGTGCTGTTCAACAAGTTGCTGGAGCTGCCCAACCGGTTCTTTGACAAGAACAACTCCGGGCATCTGATTTCCCGAATCACCTTCAACGTGACGATGGTCACCGGCGCTGCGACGGACGCGATCAAAGTGGTCATCCGTGAAGGCATGACCGTGATTTTCCTGTTCTGCACCCTGTTGTGGATGAACTGGAAACTCACGCTGGTGATGGTGGCCATCCTGCCGGTCATCGGCATCATGGTGAACAGCACCAGCAAGAAATTCCGCAAGCAAAGCAAAAAGATCCAGGTGTCGATGGGCAACGTCACGCACGTCGCCTCCGAGACGATCCATGGTTACCGCGTGGTGCGCAGTTTCGGCGGCGAAGTCTATGAAAAGGACCGCTTTCGCGATGCCAGCCAGAGCAACACCGACAAGCAGCTGACGATGACCAAGACCGGCGCGGTCTACACGCCGATGCTGCAACTGGTGACGTACAGCGCCATGGCCGTGGTCATGTTCCTTGTGCTGTACCTTCGCGGTGATGCATCGCCGGGCGATCTGGTGGCCTACATCACCATGGCCGGTCTGTTGCCGAAGCCTATTCGCCAACTCTCCGAAGTCAGCTCGACCATTCAGAAAGGTGTGGCCGGTGCCGAGAGTATCTTCGAGCAGCTCGATGAGCCGGCCGAAGTGGATCAGGGTACGGTCGAGCGCGATCGCCTTGAAGGCCGACTGGAAGTGCGCAATCTCAGCTTCCAGTACCCGGACACCGACAAACAGGTACTCAACGACATCAGCTTCGTCGTGGAGCCTGGGCAAATGGTCGCTCTGGTCGGCCGTTCCGGCAGCGGCAAGTCCACTCTGGCCGGGTTGATTCCGCGCTTTTATCAGCATGAACACGGGCAGATTCTGCTCGATGGCGTGGAAGTGCAGGATTTCACCCTGCGCAGCCTGCGTCGCCAGATTGCGCTGGTGACCCAGGCGGTGACGTTGTTCAACGATACGGTGACCAACAACATCGCTTACGGCGATCTGGCCGGCGCGCCTTTCGAGGAAGTCAAACGCGCGGCCTCCGAGGCCTATGCCGATGAGTTCATCGTCAAGATGCCGCAGGGCTATGAAACCATGGTCGGTGAGAACGGAGTGCTGCTGTCCGGTGGCCAGCGTCAGCGCATTGCCATCGCCCGCGCCCTGCTCAAGGATGCACCGCTGCTGATTCTCGACGAGGCCACTTCTGCACTGGATACCGAGTCGGAGCGGCATATTCAGGCAGCGCTGGATCATGTGGTGCAGAACCGCACGACTCTGGTGATCGCGCACCGCTTGAGCACCATCGAGAAGGCCGATCTGATTCTGGTCATGGACGAAGGCCGGATTGTCGAGCGTGGCACCCACGCACAACTGCTGGAGCAGAACGGCTATTACTCGCGCCTGCATGCCAAAGAGTTCGAAGAGGGTGACGAGCCGCAGCCGGCCCACGTGACCAACGTATGCTGAGGGTGTTTCGCAGCTTTCGTGAACGTGGCTGGAGCGAAATTGACCGGGATGCCTACGCTCAAGCCTGGCTGCGTTTCGGTGGCAGCTTTGCGACGCATCCCGAGGTGGTCGAGCGACTGTCGACATTCGTCGGGATCGAACTGCGCTACCTGGGCTGGATCGTTGGCGGTGAGGTGGTTGCCGCCATTCCCTGCTGGGGGCGGCATGTGGCCTTGTCCAAGGAAGTCCTCAAGCGTGAAGGCAAGCGTGGCTTGCTCGACATGGGCAATGCGGAAATCATCCTGCCGATCGCGCCGGATGTCGTCGTGCCGGTCCGCCAGCGCATGGCGTATGTCTCCCAGATCAATGCCGAGCAGATCAGCACCCTGAAAACCCAACCGGAGGGCCTGGCCCTGGCCCGGTTGCCGGAAGAGTATTCGAAGAAGTTTCGCTACAACCAGCGTCGCGAACAGCGTCTGCTGGAAGAGGCGGGTGGCTCGCTGGTGCCGATGTCGGAGTTTTCTCCGGCAGAGCAAGCGCAGGCATATGGCGATCTGTTCGAGCGTCGCTGGGGCTTCGAAGTGCCTGGCAAGGCCGGGCTCGTCGAAGTCTTCACCTTGTTGCGCGAATTCATGACCGGTTCGGTGGCCATGCTTGAATCGGCGCCGGTGGCGATTCAGGTTCTGTACCGTGTCGAGGCGCCGCAATGGGTGTCGCTGGAGTACATCAACGGTGGCGTCGACCCGCAGAGTCGCGAATTCAGCCCCGGCAGCGTACTGAGCTTCGTCAACACCCAGCAGGCCTGGGCTGATGCGCAAGCACTGGGCAAGCCGCTGCGTTATTCATTCGGTCGTGCCGACCGTGAGTACAAGGATCGCTGGTGCCACACGGTGCCGGTCTACAAGGTCTGAACCCATGAGTGCTCGCAAGCAACAGCTTCTCAAGGCCCATCGACGCAGCAAGCGTCTGTTCCTCGTCGCCTTTCTGGTGGCGCTGTTGCTGGTCGGTGTATTGATCGCCTGGTGGCTGGTGCCGCTGTTGCTGGTGCTTGCCTGGGTTGCCCACGAAGCGTGGTTTGCCGATCATTTGTTTTACCGCCCCGGCGACGATTATCAATACCGGTTTCCCGCGAATACTGCGCGTCAGGCCGTTAGCCTGGATGGCGGTGTGGTGCGCCTGAGCGAGCCATTGGCCCCGGGTGAAACGCTGATTCTCGAGCTTGAAGTGAAGGCCGGTTGGCTGGGGCGCTGGCTCGATCCGTATGTTCAGGTCGGCAATGATCGCCAGGATTTTGAACGTGGGGTCAAAGGGCGGCGTTTTCTCAACCTTTCAGGACAAGCGACGGCGCTGGGCCAGGGTTCGCTGTCGCTGCGCGGCCACCATTGCACGCCGGGTGCCACGGGCGCGCTGTGGGTCATGGCCAACCCTGACTACGCTCGCCAGCGCGTCATGGTCATCGCGCCGCATGCCGATGATGCCGAGCTTGCGGCATTCGGCCTTTACAGTCGCAGCGAAGACGTCAGCATCGTCACCCTTACCCAAGGCGAGATCGAGGCTGAAGACTTCCAGCGACTGGGCCTTGATCAAGCCGCTGCCGCACGCTTGAAAGGCCGCTTGCGCAGCTGGGACAGTCTGGTGATTCCGCTGTGGGGCGGTGTGCCCGCAGAACGTTGCGTACAACTGGGTTACTACTGTCTGCAATTGCCTGCAATGGCCGCCGAGCCAGGCAAGGCGTTTGGCTCTCGCGAGTCGCAGGAAAACGATGTGCGCAGCGTGCGCCGACACAACCCGCTGATCTTGCCCGGTGACCTTGACGGGCAACCGACCTGGCAGAATCTGGTCGGCGACCTGGTGGCCCTGCTGGAGCACTATCGTCCGCAAGTGCTGGTGACACCGCATCCCGAACTGGACCCGCACAGTGACCACGTCGCCGCCACTCAGGCGCTGCTTGAGGCCGTTGGCCGCAGCAACTGGAAGCCGACGACCCTGCTGATGTACGCCAATCATCTGCATGACAACGACCGTTGGCCGATGGGGCCGGCAGGTGCCGGTATCGCACTGCCGCCGGCCATCGAGGCATTGCCAGCCGATCGCTTGTGGAGCCCGCTGCTGTCAGCCGACGTGCAACTGGACAAGGCCATGGCACTGGCCATGGAGCATGATTTGCAGGGTGGGCAAGTGTTCAAGCGGCAATTGCGTCGCTGGATCCAGCACGGACTGGCGGGGCGCCGCTGGCCTGTCACGGGCAGTAACGAATTTTTCCGCAAGGCGGTCCGGCGCCACGAATTGTTCTGGGTGCGCGACCTTTCAGATTGAGGCGGACGGCGCTTTACCCTGTGTTAATATCGCGCCCCTGTTCATTTTGTATGTGGGTTGCTCCATGAAGTTGTCCATGCCGCGTTTCGATCAAGCCCCGGTCTTGGTAGTCGGCGATGTCATGCTCGACCGCTACTGGCATGGCGGAACCTCACGGATTTCCCCTGAGGCACCGGTGCCGGTCGTTAAGGTCGAGCAAATCGAAGACCGTCCGGGCGGCGCCGCGAACGTTGCCTTGAACATTGCCGCGCTGGGTGCGCCGGCGTCCCTGGTCGGTGTGACCGGTGATGACGAAGCCGCCGACAGCCTGAGCAACAGTCTCAAAGGCGCGGGCGTTCGGGCCCTGTTCCAGCGCATCGCGCACCAGCCAACCATCGTCAAGCTGCGGGTCATGAGCCGGCACCAGCAACTGCTGCGTATCGACTTTGAAGAACCGTTTGCCACTGACGCCCTGGCCCTCGGCTCGCAGGTCGACGACCTGCTCGAAGGCATCAAGGTCCTGGTGTTGTCCGACTACGGCAAAGGCGCGCTGAAAAACCATCAGGCGCTGATCCAGGCGGCCCGGGCAAAAAACATTCCGGTGCTGGCCGATCCGAAAGGCAAGGATTTCTCGATCTACCGTGGCGCCAGCCTGATCACCCCGAACCTCAGTGAGTTCGAAGCCATCGTCGGCGGTTGCGCCGATGAACACGAACTGGTGAGCAAGGGCGCAACCCTGATGCACGATCTCGAACTCGGTGCGCTGCTGGTCACTCGAGGCGAACACGGTATGACCCTGCTGCGTCCGGATCATCCGGCACTGCACCTGCCGGCCCGTGCCCGTGAAGTGTTCGATGTCACCGGCGCCGGTGACACGGTGATTTCGACCCTGGCCGCTGCCATTGCCGCCGGCGAAGAGCTTCCGCACGCTGTGGCACTGGCCAATCTGGCCGCCGGCATCGTCGTCGGCAAGCTCGGTACCGCTGCCATCAGCGCCCCGGAACTGCGTCGCGCCATTCAGCGCGAAGAAGGCTCCGAGCGCGGTGTGCTGGGCCTCGAGCAGTTGCTGCTGGCGGTGGCCGATGCCCGCGCGCACAACGAGAAGATCGTCTTCACCAATGGCTGTTTCGACATCCTGCATGCCGGCCACGTGACTTATCTGGAGCAGGCGCGAGCCCAGGGCGATCGTCTGATCGTCGCGGTCAACGACGATGCGTCCGTCAGCCGACTGAAAGGGCCGGGGCGCCCGATCAACAGTGTTGACCGGCGTATGGCGGTTCTGGCCGGGCTCGGGGCTGTGGACTGGGTCATCAGCTTCCCTGAAGGCACACCGGAAAACCTGCTGCGTGAGGTCAAGCCGGACGTGTTGGTCAAGGGCGGCGATTACGGGATCGACCAAGTGGTGGGTGCCGATATCGTGTCGGCTTATGGCGGCACCGTGAAAGTGCTGGGACTGGTGGAAAACAGCTCGACAACAGCGATTGTCGAAAAAATCCGCAGTCGTTGAGCAGATGAATCTTTACCGTTGTGTACTGCGTGTGAACGGATTTTGCCTTGGGGATCTAACCGTTTCCGTTGATGTTGGCAGGTTTGAATCCGATGCGCTTGCCTGCCTATGTCGCGTGGTCAATTAACTTATGAAAGTCATGCTCCTGGTGATGGACGAGCAGCGGGTCATTCTTGACCGGCTCTACGACATCGTGCAGCAGAACTGTGATGAATGTGTCATCTACCGTCTGAGCAAACAGCAACAGATGAACCTCGGGCCGTTTCTGGCCTCGGTCGATTACCAGATGTTCGACCGCGTGGTGATCTTCTCCCGGGTCAAGCGCCTGGCCCCGCAACTGCGGGTGCTCAAGTGCATTCCCGGGCTGATCTTTCTCGAACACGACGCCTACCAGAACTACATGCCTGCCAGTAAGTATCGGGGCGTGTATTCGCGGCTCTACAGCCGTCTGCCGAGCTGCCGCGCACTGGTATCCGGCGCGGTGGTCGCGCGCAAAATGCTCGCTGAAGGCATTGATACAGTGTTCGTCTCCAAGGGTTACGACGAGCAGATGCTGCGCAACATCGGCACTGAGCGGGACATTCCCGTCGGTTTTCTCGGCAGCCTGAAAAGCACCGAATATGCCGAACGCAAAGCACTGCTCGAATCGCTGTCGAAGCGAACCGGGATGCTGGTGACGCGCACGAAGTCGGGCTCGGAGTATCTCGAAACGCTCAATCGCATCAGGATCTTTGTCAGCGCCGATATCGGCATGAACGAGTTCATGATCAAGAATTTCGAAGCCATGGCCTGCGGTTGTGTGCTGCTGGCCTGGAGCCAGGGCGAAGAAGACCAGTTGCTCGGTTTCGAAGACATGCACAACACCGTGTTCTACCGCAGCGAAGACGAAGCGGTGGAAAAGATCAAACTGTTGCAAGGCAACCCTGAGCTGGCGGATCGCATCGCCAGCAATGGTCAGGCCTTTGCACAGAGCCGTTATTCCTTCGCGCGGGTTGGCCAGTCCCTCGCGGCTGAAATCCAGCGCGAGATGCGCCCATGGCAGCCGCCGTCGGCATTTACGCGGTTCTGGGTGAAGCTGCGTCACGGGATGAAGGTGCCGGTCTGAATGATGGACGAACACATGGCGCTGGATGCGCTGCCCGGTGGTGACCAGTCGGTGTTGGGCGCTTTGCCCGAGGCGTTGCGCGAGTGCCTGAGTCGCGCAGCGCGGGTCATCCTGATTGCCAACAACCCGGCCATCACGGCAGCGGACGTTCAGACGCTGAACATAGGCGTCGATGACGTCGTCGTCAGCTTCAATACCTGCATCAAGGCAGCGCTGCTCAACGCGCAAAGCGCCAATGTCTTTGTGCACGGCTATAACGCCCCGGACCATTACTTTTTCGGCCTGCCTTACGGGCCGGACGTACAGCGACTGATCAATCAGGCGAGTGAACGGTGTTTCACCCTGTTGGTCGGTTGCGCGGCACCGATGTGCCCGTTACCGCGGGTGGCGATGTACTGGGATCGCATCCCGTTGCCGCCACTGTGGAACTATCCGGTCGACCGGCCGGGAGGCAAGCGTTACGTTGGCCCCACAACCGGTTTCAACACGCTGGTGTTGCTCGACTGGTTGCGCGGTCAACCCGGTTACACCTATCAACTGATGACTCTGGGTTTTTCCAACGAAGCCGGCAAGCTGTGGGGTGGTCACGCCTGGGATTACGAGCGCGACTGGCTGCAGAAGTCGGACGTCATCGTAGTGCCCCTGCAACCCCGTCGCTGGTGGCAAAAGCTGTTCCGCCAGAAATAAGCGATAGCCTGTCGCCGGCCGGCCCGAACTACTTTCAAAAGGTGCTGTTGAGTGTTGAAAATTGCCGTGGCCTTTTTCGGGATTCCGAGAAACTCGCCGATTTGCTACCCCTCCATCGAGCAGAACGTCCTGGCACAGTTGCCTGCGGGCAGCGACGTAAAGTGTTTTTATCACCTGTACAAAATCGATGAAGTGCAGAACTCGCGCTCCGGCGAAAAAGGCGAGCTGGCGGCAGACAACTATCAGCCGTTCGAATCGATGACCGGGACGCTGACTTCAACCGAAGGCGTGCTGGAGCGCTGGGATTTCGAGCAGGTCAAGGCACAAGGCGACACGTGGGCCGATGACTTCGCGTCGCTGCGCAACCTGATCTATCAGCTCAACTCGCTGCACACCGTGACCACGATGATCGAGGCCTTCGATCCGGATTACGTGGTGTTCGTGCGACCGGACAACTTCTTCCACAACCCGCTGCCTGCTTATGTGTTCAATCATCCAGAAGCCCGACGGCACAACGCCTACATTCCGGACTGGCAGTGGTGGGGCGGGTTGAATGACCGCTTTGCCATTTGTGGGCGCGACACTTACGTCGCCTACGGCAAGCGGATCGAGCGCATCTTCGAATTCTGCAAGGCGACGGGGCGAAAGCTGCACTCCGAGCGTTTGCTCAAGTACGCATTGCAGCGGGTCGATGCCAAGGTTTGCACATTGAAAACCCAAGCATCACGGGTACGCATTACCGGCGCATTTGCCGAAGAGTCGTTCTCGCCCAAGCGTGGCATGGGCAAGCGCGAAAACCGCTACTTCCATTTCTTCGCGACCTTGCGCACATGGATCGATAGCAAGCGCTAACCGGCTATTTGCTCGCGCGTTTCTTGCCGATGCCAACCAGACGCAGCGCCTTCAGACTCAGTTGCTTGAGGCCTGTGCGAGGGGGCTTTGCGGGTTGCAGGCCTTGCTGCACGACCCAGTCCTTCCAGCGAATTCGTTCATCGCGTACGACCCAGCCCTCTTGAGTTGCGAAGCTCTCTGCGAGGTAAAGTCCGCGGGTGCCGGCCGGCAGGAGTTTGTCGCGCTTGAGGGTATAGAGTTCGGCCAGTGGTGCACCGTCCTTGAGCGGCATCAGATAGAGGTCGGGGCGCTTGCGGTCGAGCCGTGCCACCAGTTGATCACCTTCCAGGCGCTCATCGACATGGAACAGGCTCAGGGATTTGGCTTCCTTGGGCACGTCCAGACGCAAGTCATAGATCAATTGCAGCGACGCGGTCGGCAAATGCACATAGGCGCGCGGCCGTTCCAGCAATTGCAGGTTGGCGCAACGAATCGGGCGCGCCGAGCCGGACAACGGCGTCAGCCGAAACGGCAAGGCCTCGCGGTAATGCAGCGCGGAGGAGTAGGGCGCCGGCAGCCACGTGTCGTTGAAACGTCCGCCGAGCCAGCCTTCCGGGGTTTCCAGCAAACACTCTTCGGCAATTTCCTGGATGGCCGTGTGCAGCGGAATATTCAGTTCGTGGGCCGGTACGTAACCGGAAATCAGTTTCAGCACCACGTCGCCGCGATCCTGCCGGCGCTGGCGTACCAGCACCCAATAATCGCGATTCTGCCAATGCAGGGTCAGGCGCACCGAGACCCCGAGATTCGCCAGCTCCAGCGAAAAGCGCTCGGCATCCGCCACGCTCACCGGTTTGCGTCGCTGCAAGGTCTGCGCGAAGTTCAGCGGCATGCCGACGCTCTGATAGGTCAGGCCTTCGGGGGTGGCTTCGACGAACAGCGGCAGGGTCTTGAAGTTGCTCGGGTTCTTCCTGATGAGCGTGCGCGGCATATCGGCTCCTGCTTAAGGCCGCGGGGCGGCGTCAGTGACCACGAAGGACCTGGGCAACGGTCGCAACGTTATGGGCGAGGTGCAGCGGATTGATCGTCCCGACAATAGCACTGGCTACGCCGGGCTGGGCAAACAGCAATTCGAAGCTGGCACGCACCGGGTCCACACCTGGGCTCAGGCAAACGTGACCGCTGGCCAGGGCCTTTTTCACCAGAATGGCTTTGCCATGGGCAGCAGCATAGTCAATGACTGCCTTCTCGCTCTGTTCGTTCAGATTGTAGGTGACCATCGCGCAGTCGCCCTGCTCCAGTGCCTTCAGGCCACCTTCGACGGTTTTGCCGGAGAAACCGAAGCCGCGAATCTTGCCCTCTGCCTTGAGCGCCGCGAGTGTGGCGTACACCTCTTCGTGCTCGAGGATCGCCATGTCATTGCCGTCGGAGTGCACCAGCACCAGATCGATAAAATCGGTTTCAAGACGTTGCAGGCTGCGCTCCACCGACAGGCGCGTGTGGGCCGCGCTGAAGTCGTGACGTGACTCACCGTTGGCAAACTCTTCGCCGACCTTGCTGACAATCACCCAGTCCTGTCGCTGGCCCCGCAGTAGCGGGCCGAGGCGTTCTTCGCTGCGGCCATAAGCCGGCGCGGTGTCGATCAGGTTGATGCCCAGACCCTGCGCTTGCCGCAGCAGCATGCGCGCCGCCTCATCGTCGGGGATCTGAAAACCGTTGGGGTATTTCACCCCTTGATCACGGCCGAGTTTGACCGTGCCCAGGCCCAGTGGCGAAACCGTCAGGCCGGTGCTGCCCAGCGGGCGATGCAAGTCATGCAGGGTAGCGATACTCATGGCAGCAGTTGCTCCCAGGCTGGCACGCCCAGCGGTGGTTTTGCCAGGGGCGGCAAAGGTTCGGTGGCTTGCGGCTGGATGCCGTCGCGCTGCAGAGAGGCGATCACCCGATCAGCAAAATCCGGAGCCAGCGCCAGTTTGGTCGGCCAGCCGACCAGCAAGCGTCCCTCTTCAGCGAGGAAGGCATTGTCCGGGCGCGTCAGGCCGGTTTGCAGCGGCTCGGCACGGTCGACGCGCAAGGTCGCCCATTGCGTGGTGCTGAGGTCGATCCACGGCAGCAACTGCGCGATTTCTTTCTGCGCGGTGGCGATCTGTTCGGCGGGCTCGCGGTTTACACCTTCGCTCTCGGCGATGTCGCCGCCCATGTACCAAACCCATTGGCCATCCGCCGCCGGGTGCGTGGTCACGGTGATACGCGGCTTGGTGCCGCCGCCCAGGCAGTGTGCGTACAGCGGTTTCAGGCCCGGGCCTTTGGCGATGATCATGTGCAGTGGCCGGCGTTGCATGGCCGGATGGCTCAGGCCCAGAGCGGTGAGCAGATCAGCGGTGCCGGCGCCGGCGCTGAGGACGATGCGCTGCGCACGGATCTCGCGACCGTCGACTTTCAAGCCGACCAGCACACCCGCTTCCAGCAACGGCTCGATGGTTTGCCCGGCCAGCAAGCCGTCGCCGGCCAGATCGGCCAGGCGTTGAATCAGGCTCGGCACATCGACCACCAGTTCGGCGAGGCGATAGACCTTGCCCTTGAAACGTTTGTCCTGCAGTGCCGGCGGCAATTGATCGCCCTTGACCTGATCGACACGGCCACGCACGGCTTTGCTGGCGAAGAAACTGGTGAGGTTGCCGGCCAGAGTGCCCGGCGACCACAGGTAATGCGCTTCGGAGAGAAGGCGCACGCCGGACAGGTCCAGTTCACCGTCGCCGGCCAGCGCTTCACGCCAGCGGCGTGGCATGTCGGCAATGGCTTCCGAGGCGCCGGTCAGCGCACCGTGCAGCGCGTATTTGGCGCCACCGTGGATGATGCCCTGGGATTTCACACTCTGCCCGCCGCCGAGGCTGGCGCTTTCCACCAGCACGGTCGAAAAACCCTGACGGCGCAGGCGCGCGTTCAGCCAGAGGCCGGCGACACCAGCGCCGACAATCAGAACGTCGGTGGAAATAACGGATGGCATGCAGCGACCTCGGGGCTTAGAGAAGCTGCAAGTTTCAAGCTTCAAGCTTCAAGCTGCAACCCGGAGCTGGAAAATCAGCTCTGCTTGCAGCTCGGAGCTTGATGCTTGTCGCTGCTTTAATGGCCGGCGGTTTTCGAGAACAACTGGATGACGACGACACCCAGGACAATCAGCGCCATCCCGAGCATCGCCGGGATATCCAGTTTCTGCCCATAGATAAACAGCGCCGCCACGCTGACCATGACGATGCCCATGCCGGCCCATACCGCGTAGGCCACGCCCACCGGCACGGTACGCACCACCAGCGTCAGCATCCAGAAGGCGATGCCGTAGCCGACGATCACTAGAATCAGCGGCAGCGGCGTACTGATGCCCTTGACCGCTTTCATCGAAACGGTGGCTATCACTTCGGCGCAAATGGCAATGGCCAGATAGACGTAGGCGTTCATGTGTAAACCCTCATAGGAAACGTTGCTTGCTGAGGCGGCATTCTAGAGATTCACCAGATGCGGTAAAGTCATTACCTATCTGTTTACAAGATGGGTTGGTGACGCAACATGCACTGGAATCTCGATCAGCTACGCGTATTTATCGATGTCGCCGAACAGCGCTCGTTCTCCGCCGTGGCGCGCAAGCAACGCAAGGCGCAGTCAGCGATCAGCAGCGCCATCGCCCTGCTCGAAGATGATCTGGGCGTCAGTCTCTTCGAGCGTAGCAGCGGTCGCCAGCCGTGCCTCACCGAAGCGGGAGAGGCGTTGCTGGAAGAGGCCCGCGAAGTCTTGCGTCAATGCGAACGCCTCAACGGCCGTGCCATGGCGATGATGCGCGGGCAGGAAGCGCAGTTGCGCGTGGCGCAGGATGAGGCGATGCCCTATCAGGCGCTGGTGGAAAGTTTCGGTGCGCTGGCCGAGCAATTTCCCAGCCTGGAAGTGCAACTGACCAGCGCCGCCCAAGGCGAGGTCGCACGCAAACTGGTGGAGCGCCGCGCCGATCTCGGGCTGTTGTTCTATCACGACGAAATCCCCGAAGCGCTGGAGCGGCGGGTGCTTGGCAGTGTGGAAATGGTCACGGTCTGCGGCATCAATCATCCGTTGGCGACGCAATCCTGGGTCACTTGCCAGCAACTGGCGCAACACCGGCAGTTGTTGATGTCGACGCAAACCAGTGTCTATCCCGGCAACGAACCGGCCAGCCCGCAGGTATGGCGTGCCGACAGTTTTTACGTGATGGCCGAATGGCTGGTGCGTGACCTTGGCTGGGCCTGGTTGCCGCGCCATGTGGTGCAGTACTCGGCGTATCAGGGATTGATGGTCGAACTCGACAGCGAATGGACCCCGCCGGCGCTCGTGGTCGAGTTGGTCTGGCGACGCGACGAGCCACTTGGTCCGGCCGCGTGCTGGCTGGCTGAACGTTTTGCCGTGCACTTGCAGGCGATCGACGGCAAAAGTCGATAAACTCCGCCGCCATGAATAGAACTCTCTACACCGCGCTGTTTTACCTGGGGCTGCCATTGGTGGCGATTCGGCTGTGGCTGCGCTCGCGCAAGGCACCGGCGTATGCCGAGCGGATTGGCGAGCGTTTCTCCTACGGGATGCCGACGCTGCAACCCGGCGGCATCTGGGTACACGCGGTGTCGGTGGGCGAAAGTATCGCCGCCGCGCCGATGATCCGCGCCTTGCTGCAACGTTATCCGACCCTTGCGATCACCGTGACCTGCATGACCCCGACGGGTTCGGAGCGCATTCATGCACTGTTCGCCGATGAGCCGCGCATCCAGCATTGCTATCTGCCGTATGACTTGCCGTGCGCGGCGGCGCGGTTTCTCGATCGTGCTCAACCGAAACTCGCGGTGATCATGGAAACCGAATTGTGGCCCAACCACATTCACCAATGCGCCAAACGCGGGATTCCCGTGGCGCTGGCCAACGGACGCCTGTCCGAGCGCTCGGCTCGCGGTTATGCGCGCTTCAGCAAACTGACCGCGCCGATGCTCGCCGAGATGAGCTTTTTCGCCGTGCAGACCGAGGCCGAAGCTCAGCGCTTCCGTAATCTGGGCGCGCGACCCGAGACAGTCGAGGTCACCGGCTCGATCAAATTTGATCTGACCATCGACCCGCAGCTGCTGCAACGAGCCGCTGAGTTGCGTGGCCAATGGCAGGCGCTGGAACGTCCGGTGTGGATCGCCGCCAGCACTCACGAAGGCGAGGATGAAGTGGTGCTGGACGCCCATCGTCGCTTGCTCGCCAACTATCCGAATGCGCTGCTGATTCTGGTGCCGCGTCATCCGGAGCGTTTCAACTCGGTGTTCGAACTGTGCCAGCGCGAAGGCTTTGCCACGGTGCGTCGCTCCAGCGGCGCCAATGTCGATGCGCACACTTCAGTGCTGCTCGGCGACACCATGGGCGAGTTGCTGTTTCTCTATGCACTGGCGGACAGCGCGTTTGTCGGCGGCAGCTTGGTGGCGAATGGTGGGCACAACCTGCTGGAGCCCGCCGCGCTGGCGAAACCGGTGTTGAGTGGCCCGCACCTGTTCAACTTCCTCGATATCGCCGCGCAATTGCGTGAGGCTGGCGCGTTGGCCGAGGTGGATGATGCCGAAGGGCTGGCGGTGGAAGTGCAGCGCCTGTTCGAACTGCCGCGTGATGCGCAGCGCATGGCCGAAGCCGGGCTTGCGGTGATGCGCCGCAACCAGGGTGCGTTGCAGCGTTTGCTGGATGGCTTGGGCAGGTTGATCAAATAGCTCGTTCACCAAACCATTGTGGTGAGGGGATTTATCCCCGACCGGCTGCGGAGCAGTCGTAGAGCCGGTAATCGGGGTCTTCCTGAATCAATACGGTGAATGGGTTCAGGGCTGCTGCGCAGCCCATCGGGGATAAATCCCCTCGCCACAGTCCGCCGCTATTACAGGAAAAGGCAGCAATCTTTTGCTTTTAAGGCCGGGCCTTGAGCTGTGCTTCCGCTGCCTTGGCCAGATCCGGTGGCAGGAAGTCCTTGTCCGGGTTGTAGTCGGCCTTCAGATACCGCGTCAGATCCTGCAAGTCCCCCGGGTTCAACGTCCCCGCCGCCTGCTTCAAGCGCAGGTTGTCGAGGATGTAGTCGTAGCGGGTGTTGTTGTAGTTGCGCACCGAGGTGTACAGCTGACGCTGGGCATCGAGCACGTCGACGATGTTGCGCGTACCGACCTGATAACCGATTTCCGTGGCTTCCACTGCGCTCTGGTTGGAGATGATCGACTGACGGCGTGCCTGCACCTGCTCAACGTCGGTGTTGACCGCGCGATGCAGATTGCGGGTGTTTTCGACGATCTGCCGACGCAGGGATTCGCGCTGCTGTTCGCTCTGATTCAGTTGTTCATACGACTGGCGCACTTGCGAACTGGTCAACCCGCCACTGTAGATCGGGATGTTCAGTTGCAGGCCCAGCGTGCTCTGTTCGACGTTGCCTCGGTATGGCGTGCCAAAAGCATTCGGGTTGGCGAAACCGAGGGCGTCGTTGTCGCCTTTTTCGTATTTGGCCACGGCGTCGAGGGTCGGCAGGTGGCCGGCCTTACGCTGCTTCAGGGTCTGTTCGGCCGAGCTGACGGCGAAGTTGCTGGCGAGCAGATTGAGGTTCTGTTTCGCCGCCGTATCGACCCACGCCTTGGCGTCGTTCGGCGCCGGCGGCAGGATCGGCAGCGTGTGGACGATGCCCTGAATCGAGTTGTACTGACGGTTGGTCAGGGTGATCAGTGCTTCGAACGCATCATCGACCTGACGCTGGGCGACGATCCGGTTGGCCCGCGCGGTGTCGTAACTGGCTTGCGATTGCAGCACGTCGGTCTTGTCCGACAGGCCGACATCGAAGCGCTCGTTGGACTGATCGAGCTGGCGCTTGAACGCCGCTTCTTCGGCCTTGGTCGAGGCCAGATTGTCCTGACTGCGCAGCACGTTGAAATAGCTTTCGGCCGATTGCAGGATCAGGTTCTGTTCGGTGGCCGACAGTTGCAGCGCGGCCTGTTCGTTGACGTCCTTGGCCGCTTGGTACTGGAACCAGCGATCGGCGCGGAACAGCGGTTGGGCGAGTGTCGCCTGATAGGAATGCGCGCTGCGGTTGGCAATGGCCGAAGGCTGGTCGATCGAGGTGCGTACGTCGGCGACTTCAGCGCCGCCGGACAGATTCGGCAGCAATCCGGCGCGGGCCTGCGGCACTACTTCCTTCTGTGCGCCGTACTGGGCGCGGGCAGCGGCCAGATCGGCGTTGTTGTCGACCGCTTCCTGATAGACGCTGACCAGATCGGTTTTGCTCGACAAGGGCGCTTCTGCTGCCCAGGCCATTGCGTTGGACGCACAAGACACGGCAAGAGCCAGTGAAAGTTTGCGCAGCATGAGGCGATCCCTAGCAAGAAATATTACGAAAATAATGTGAGCGCCAAGGCTACGGCGCGGCCCCGGTAGCGTCAAGGCGCGCATGGCACAGCGAGTGTAGTTGCGCAATCGTGCGGCAACAATCCTGCAAGTCCCGCCAATTGCGCCATTCATCATGGTGTTTGCTGCGGTGTTGGCGTTCTTTGCCGGTTGTGTCTAGACTGGCCGGGTTCTTGTCGGGGTGCCTTGCTATGAGGCTGAGATCGAATAATTTCGGATCCCGTTGAACCTGATCAGGTTAGCGCCTGCGTAGGGAACAAGATTTCTCGTCACCCGGCGAGTCCTCTTGTGCTTCGTCCGGGAAATTGTTCGACAATCGAACGCTCGACGACGATGCACAGCACCGGTCCTGGTGCGTCCGTGCCTTTCAGGTTCTGCTCCGACAATCCACTGCCTGGATGCTGTCTGGAGAGCCCGTGATGACTACAAAATCTAAAAACGCGATCAACCTGAGTGACTCGGCCAAGGTCGACGAGCAATCGGTCAAGCCGTTCACCCGTTCGCAAAAAATCTACGTTCAGGGCTCCCGTCCCGACATCCGAGTGCCAATGCGCGAAATCACCCTCGATGTGACCCCGACCGACTTCGGTGGCGAAATCAACGCGCCAGTCACCGTCTACGACACCTCCGGCCCGTACACCGATCCGAACGTGGTGATCGATGTGCGTAAAGGTCTCGGCGATGTGCGTTCGGCATGGATCGACGACCGTGGCGACACCGAGCGTCTGCCAGGTCTGAGCTCGAACTTCGGCCAGGAACGCCTCGCCGACCCAGAGCTGACCAAACTGCGCTTCGCCCACGTCAACAACCCGCGCCGCGCCAAGGCCGGGGCCAACGTCAGCCAGATGCACTACGCACGTAAAGGCATCATCACCGCCGAGATGGAATACGTCGCCATCCGCGAAAACATGAAGCTGCAAGAAGCCCGCGCCGCAGGTCTGTTGCAGCAGCAACACGCCGGCCACAGCTTCGGTGCCAGCATCCCGAAAGAAATCACCGCCGAATTCGTCCGCGAAGAAATCGCCCGTGGCCGTGCAATCATTCCGGCCAACATCAACCACGTCGAACTGGAACCGATGATCATCGGCCGTAACTTCCTGGTGAAGATCAACGGCAACATCGGTAACAGCGCCCTGGGTTCGTCCATCGAAGAAGAAGTGGCGAAACTGACCTGGGGCATTCGCTGGGGTTCGGATACCGTGATGGACTTGTCCACCGGCAAACACATCCACGAAACCCGCGAGTGGATCATCCGCAACTCGCCAGTGCCGATCGGCACCGTACCGATCTATCAGGCGCTGGAAAAGGTCAACGGCGTGGCTGAAGACCTGACCTGGGAGCTGTTCCGCGACACGCTGATCGAACAGGCGGAGCAGGGCGTCGACTACTTCACCATTCACGCCGGCGTACTGCTGCGCTACGTGCCGCTGACCGCCAAACGCGTGACCGGCATCGTGTCCCGTGGCGGTTCGATCATGGCCAAGTGGTGCCTGGCGCATCACAAAGAAAACTTCCTCTACACCCACTTCGACGAAATCTGCGAAATCATGAAGGCCTACGACGTCAGCTTCTCGCTGGGCGATGGCTTGCGTCCGGGCTCGATTGCCGACGCCAACGATGAAGCGCAATTCGGCGAACTGGAAACCCTCGGCGAGCTGACCAAGATCGCCTGGAAACACGACGTGCAGTGCATGATCGAAGGCCCGGGCCACGTGCCGATGCAGTTGATCAAAGAGAACATGGACAAGCAGCTGGAGTGCTGCGACGAGGCGCCGTTCTACACCCTCGGCCCGCTGACCACGGACATCGCGCCGGGCTACGACCACATCACCTCGGGTATCGGTGCGGCGATGATCGGCTGGTTCGGTTGCGCGATGCTCTGCTACGTGACGCCGAAAGAGCACTTGGGCCTGCCGAACAAGGATGACGTGAAGACCGGGATCATCACCTACAAGATCGCCGCGCACGCCGCCGACCTTGCGAAGGGCCACCCGGGCGCGCAGATTCGCGACAACGCCTTGAGCAAGGCGCGGTTCGAATTCCGTTGGGAAGACCAGTTCAACCTCGGTCTGGACCCGGACACCGCCCGTTCGTATCACGATGAAACACTGCCGAAGGACTCGGCGAAGGTCGCGCACTTCTGTTCGATGTGCGGGCCGAAATTCTGCTCGATGAAGATCACCCAGGAAGTCCGCGAATACGCGGCCAACCAGCGGATCGACGCGGTCGACGTGGACGTCGCCCAGGGCCTGGCGGAACAGGCCGAGCGGTTCAAGAAGGAAGGCAGTCAGCTGTACAAGAAGGTTTGATCTGACCTGAGTCCGGCGGCGCTCGCGCCGCCGTCATCGCGGGCAAGCCCGCTCCCACAGTGTTTTGCGTTGCCCACAAGATTTGTGTTCAGCGAGGATTCTGTGGGAGCGGGCTTGCCCGCGATGGCGATCAAAAAAACAACAAATGTCCCTCTGAGATAACACCCTTGAGCATTCAACCCAGCACTTATTCCCCAGAGCTCGCCGTGCCCGCCGACAAGCGTGTATTCGGCGGTCGCGATCTGTTTTCCCTGTGGTTTTCCCTCGGCATCGGCTTGATGGTCTTGCAGACCGGTGCGCTACTGGCGCCAGGTCTGGGACTGTCCGGTTCGTTGTTCGCGATTTTCCTCGGCACGCTGGTCGGCGTTTTGCTGTTGGCCGCCGTCGGCGTGATTGGCAGCGACACCGGCCTTTCGTCGATGGCCGCGCTGAAACTCAGCCTCGGCCGCAAAGGCGCGAGCCTGCCGGCGCTGCTCAATCTGCTGCAACTGATCGGTTGGGGCTCCTTCGAAATCATCGTTATGCGCGACGCCGCCAGCCTGCTGGGCACCCGCGCTTTCGGCGAGCACTCGCTGTGGGCTTACCCGCTGCTGTGGACCTTGTTTTTCGGCACGCTGGCGACCTTGCTTGCAGTCAGCGGGCCGCTGACATTCGTCCGGCAGATCCTGCGCAGGTGGGGGATCTGGCTGCTGCTCGGCGCGTGCATCTGGCTGACCTGGAACCTGTTCGCCAAGGCTGATCTGGCAGCGTTGTGGGCGCAGGCCGGTGACGGTTCACTGCCGTTCGCCGTGGGCTTCGACATTGCTATCGCGATGCCGTTGTCGTGGCTGCCGCTGATCGCCGATTACTCGCGTTTCGGCAAGCGCGCGAAAAACGTTTTCGGTGGCACTGCGATTGGCTTCTTTATCGGCAATTTCTGGCTGATGAGCCTCGGCGTTGCCTACACCTTGGCGTTCGCACCGAGCGGTGAAGTCAACGCGCTGCTGTTGGCCCTGGCTGGCGCCGGGCTGGGCATTCCGCTGTTGTTGATTCTGCTCGATGAGTCGGAAAACGCCTTCGCCGACATTCACTCGGCGGCGGTGTCCAGCGGGATTCTGTTGCGCTTGAAAGTCGAGCATCTGGCCTTGGCCATCGGCGTGATCTGCACGCTGATCGCCTTGCTGGCGCCATTGGCGCAGTACCAGAATTTTCTGCTGCTGATCGGTTCGGTGTTTGCGCCGCTGTTTGGCGTGGTGCTGGTGGATCACTTCATTCTGCGCAAGCGCAGTGCTCAGGTCGCGTCAGCCGCATTGCGCTGGCCAGCGCTGTTGGCGTGGTTGGGTGGCGTGAGCACCTACCACTTGCTGGCGAATCTGTATCCGGATGTCGGCGCAACCCTGCCGGCGCTGGTGCTGGCAGGGCTGTTGCAGTTCGTGCTGGGCCGGGCCTTCAGTTACGGCCGGGAAACAGCTCGGGCTTGAGGATGCCGTTCAGACGCGGATAAGGAATCTTCAGTTCGACGTGGCCCAGCGCGTAAGGCGCGATGGTGGTCACGTCGTACTTGAGGATCACGCCGCCATAGGTCAGCGCCACGTTCTGGGTTTTCACGAACGGCCAGTTCTTGACGAACTCCGCTTCCTGATCGAGCTTGGTGCTGATCAACCAGCTGTTGTGCGCTACTTGCGCAGCCTTCCAGAACGCGTCTTCCTGACCCGGCAGCAGCATGTCCGACAGGTTCAGCACCTTGTGCTGCTGGCGCGAATAGTTGATGAAACCGCGCCCTGGGGTGCCATGTGCGCCGCCGGTGTCGAGGTAGCTCGACAACTCGATGATCACCAAGCCGTCATGCTGCTCACGTACTTTCGCTTGCAGGTAGCTGCTGTTGCGCGGGCCGGCATTGGCCAGGAACTGCTCGCGATAGGCCGCCAGGGTCGGCGCCACCGGCGCGTTTTTCTCGGTGCGGGTCATTTGCAGCAGACGTTTTTCGATGATCCCGTCGAGTGCCGGTTCTGCCGGGAAACGCAGAGTGTCGATATTCACCAGTGGGCAGTCAGGGTTGGAGCAGCCGGGTTTCAGCTGTTCCGACGCATCGCGGGTGGTCTCCAGCGGTGTGCGGTAATTGGGCTGGAACAGGCTGGCGCAGGCACCCAGAGTCAGGGCGATGGCGGCCACGGAGGCAATTTTGAAAAGCGACATGGGCGTCCTTTCGAAAGCAGGGGAAGGCAAAAAGATATCCGCTTCGACTCTCGCAGAAGCAGTCAGTTCGCCACTAAGCTAATTAGAGTGGGTTTCGCCTCCACCGTCCATCCCGCTGACGGTAAAGGGGCTGCATCAAACGGTGCGGGCGCGTTAGGATGGCGCGAAGTCGAGGTTGCCGGTGACACGTTGCAGTAACAAAAAGGCACCTCGTAATGGATTCGCAGTAAAGAGGATGCTTCATGACTGATTTTGCCAACGCCATTCCGACCACCGTCGATGTGGTAAAGCGCGAGCGCTGCTACGAGGGCTTCTACAAGCTCGACCGTTTGCACCTGCGCCATGAGTTGTTTGCTGGCGGCATGAGTCGGGAGATCAATCGCGAAGTGTTCGTGCGTCATGATGCCGTGTGCATGCTGCCCTACGATCCGCAGCGCGACGAAGTGGTGCTGATCGAGCAGTTTCGTGTGGGTGCCATGGGCAAGACTGACAACCCATGGCTGGTCGAGCTGGTCGCCGGTCTGATCGACAAGGAAGAAGTGCCGGAAGAAGTTGCTCACCGCGAAGCGCAGGAGGAAGCTGGGCTGGACATCAAGGCCCTGTGGCCGATGACCAAATATTTCCCGTCGCCGGGCGGCAGCAACGAGTTCGTGCATTTGTATCTGGGGCGTTGCAGCACCGACGGCGTTGGCGGCCTGCATGGGCTGGAGGAAGAGGCAGAAGATATCCGCGTCACGGTCTGGGCCTTCGAAGATGCCTTGCAGGCCGTACGCGACGGACGCATTGCCAACGCGGCGAGCATCATCGCCTTGCAATGGCTGGCGCTGAACCGCGCCGAAGTGAGGGGGTTATGGTCGTAAACAAGCTGCGCGATCGTTATCGGGTTGACCTCGCTGGGCTGCAAGCCGCCTGCGAGGCCAACTACGCGCGCCTGATGCGACTGGTGCCGGACATGCGCAACGAGCCCGAAGCGCGGCGCATTGCCGTGACTCAGGGTGAGCAAATGCTCGGCGTGCTGGCCCTCGAAGTCCTGCAGACCTGTCCGTACACCACCACCTTGCAAGTGCGCCAGGAACACAGCCTGCCGTGGCTGCCGGTGCCGCAACTGGAAGTTCAGGTCTATCACGACGCACGCATGGCCGAAGTGGTCAGCGCCGAACATGCACGACGCTTTCGCGGCATCTATCCTTACCCGAACGCCGCGATGCATCAGCCCGATGAAAAAGCTCAGCTCAATCTGTTCCTGGGGGAATGGCTGAGTCATTGCCTGGCGTTGGGGCACGAGTACGAAGTCGTACGCTAGTTGTGAACTGCGTCCGGTTCGGCGGTTTCCCCTTTCACTCGTCCCCCAGCATAATTGCGCCATTCAACCGAATCCGTGCCTTTGCCCTGGGAGAACGCCTTGCCGAGCGTATCCACGTTGACCACCGCCGCCCCGGCGTTGCTGGTGCAGTTGTCCGACAGCCATCTGTTCGCTGAAGCGGACGGCACGCTGTTGGGCATGAACACCCGCGAGAGCCTGCAAAAGGTCATTGAGCTGGTGCTGGGGCAGCAGCCCCAGATCGATTTGATTCTGGCTACTGGCGATATTTCCCAGGACGGCACGCTGGAGTCGTATCAGCAGTTTCGTGAAATGAGCGCGCAGATCGATGCTCCGGCGCGCTGGATTCCCGGCAATCACGACGAACCGCAAATCATGGCGGTGGCGGCGGTGCAGAGCGCGCTGCTGGAGTCGGTGGTCGATATCGGCAACTGGCGGGTGACTCTTCTGGATTCGGCTGTCCCCGGCTCGGTGCCAGGGTATTTGCAGGACGATCAACTGCAACTGCTGGCCCGCTCGTTGAGCGAAGCGCCGGAGCGTCATCATCTGGTGTGCTTCCACCATCATCCGGTGTCGATCGATTGCGCGTGGATGGAACCGATCGGCTTGCGCAATCCTGAGGCGTTTTTCGAGGTGCTGGATCGTTTTCCACAGGCGAGGGCGGTGTTGTGGGGGCATGTGCATCAGGAAATTGATCGCGAGCGCAATGGCGTGCGCCTGATGGCCTCGCCGTCGACCTGCATTCAGTTCGAACCGGGCAGTGAAGACTTCAAGGTCGGTGAGCAGGCGCCGGGTTATCGCTGGTTGCGGCTGCTGCCGGATGGTCGCCTCGAAACGGGAGTTGAGCGCGTCACCGATTTCGAATTCACCATCGATTACGGCTCCAACGGCTACTGAATACCGAGTCGCGGCCTTCGCGGGCAGGCTCGCTCCCACATTGGAACGCGAACACCCGTGGGAGCGAGCCTGCTCGCGAAGGCGTCCTTACAAACACCCACGAATTCCCTGACTCCCTGTAAACTCCGCTATCTTTCGCCGACACCCAGGGAGCTCAAATGTCCGGTTCGATTCTCTATATCCACGGCTTCAACAGCGCACCGGCCTCGAAAAAGGCCTGTCAACTGGTCGAGGTGATGAAACGACTGGGTTTGAGCGATCAACTGCGTGTCCCGGCCCTGCATCACCATCCGCGTGAAGCCATCGGTCAGTTGGAGCAAGCGATTGCCGAACTGGGCAGCCCGTTGCTGGTGGGAAGCTCACTCGGCGGCTACTATGCGACTCACCTGGCCGAGCGCCATGGCCTGAAAGCCTTGTTGGTCAACCCGGCCGTCAGTCCGCACCGGATGTTCGACGGCTATCTGGGCACGCAGAAAAACCTGTATACCGATGAAACCTGGGAATTGACCCATGACCATGTGACGGCGCTGGCCGAACTGGAAGTGCCGGCACCCCAGGATGCACAGCGTTATCAGGTCTGGTTGCAGACCGGCGATGAAACACTGGACTATCGCCTCGCCCAGCAGTATTACCGGGCCTGTGCCTTGCGCATTCAGGCCGGCGGCGACCATGGTTACCAGGGATTTACCGGGCAGTTGCCGGCGTTGTTGAGTTTTGCCGGCATTGGCGCCGATTTGTATCAGGCAATCGATTTCACCGCACTGTGAAGTCTTGCCCCTATTTCATGAATGACTGACGACGAGACCCTATGGCCACTCCCAGCGCTAGCTCTTATAACGCCGACGCCATCGAAGTCCTCTCGGGCCTCGACCCGGTGCGCAAACGCCCCGGCATGTACACCGACACCAGTCGGCCGAACCACCTTGCCCAGGAAGTCATCGACAACAGCGTCGACGAAGCCCTGGCCGGCCACGCCAAATCGGTACAGGTCATCCTGCACGCCGACCACTCGCTGGAAGTCAGCGACGACGGCCGTGGCATGCCGGTCGACATCCACCCGGAAGAGGGCGTGTCGGGCGTCGAGCTGATCCTTACCAAGCTGCATGCGGGCGGCAAGTTCTCCAACAAGAATTACCAGTTCTCCGGCGGTCTGCACGGCGTGGGTATTTCTGTGGTCAACGCCTTGTCGACCGAAGTCCGGGTGCGCGTCAAGCGTGACGGCAACGAATACCAGATGACCTTCAACGACGGTTTCAAAGCCTCCGAGCTGGAAATCGTCGGTACGGTCGGCAAGCGCAACACCGGCACCAGCGTGTACTTTGCGCCGGATCCGAAATACTTCGATTCACCAAAATTCTCCATCAGCCGCCTCAAGCACGTACTCAAGGCCAAGGCCGTTCTGTGCCCGGGATTGTTGGTCAGCTTCGAAGACAAAGGCACCGGTGAGAAAGTCGAATGGCATTACGAAGACGGCCTGCGCTCGTATCTGGTCGACGCCGTCAGCGAATTCGAGCGCCTGCCGAACGAACCGTTCTGCGGTGCCTTCGCCGGTAACAAGGAAGCGGTCGACTGGGCGCTGCTGTGGCTGCCGGAAGGTGGCGATGCGGTGCAGGAAAGCTACGTCAACCTGATCCCGACGGCGCAGGGCGGTACCCACGTCAACGGTTTGCGTCAGGGCTTGCTCGACGCGATGCGCGAATTCTGCGAATTCCGCAGCCTGCTGCCGCGCGGCGTGAAGCTGGCGCCGGAAGACGTCTGGGAGCGCATCGCTTTCGTCCTGTCGATGAAAATGCAGGAGCCGCAATTCTCCGGCCAGACCAAAGAGCGTCTGTCGTCCCGTGAAGCGGCGGCGTTCGTTTCCGGTGTCGTGAAAGATGCGTTCAGCCTGTGGCTCAACGCCAACCCGGAAACCGGTCTGGCGCTGGCCGAACTGGCGATCAACAATGCCGGTCGCCGCCTCAAGGCGAGCAAGAAAGTCGAGCGTAAACGCGTCACTCAGGGCCCTGCACTCCCGGGCAAGCTGGCTGACTGCGCCGGGCAGGACCCGATGCGTTCCGAACTGTTCCTGGTCGAAGGTGATTCCGCCGGCGGTTCCGCCAAACAAGCGCGGGACAAGGAATTCCAGGCGATCCTGCCGTTGCGCGGCAAGATCCTCAACACTTGGGAAGTCGACGGCAGCGAAGTGCTCGCCAGTCAGGAAGTGCACAACATCGCCGTGGCCATCGGTGTCGATCCGGGCGCCGCAGACATGAGCCAGTTGCGCTACGGCAAGATCTGCATCCTCGCCGACGCCGACTCCGACGGTCTGCACATCGCGACCTTGCTGTGCGCGTTGTTCGTCCAGCATTTCCGCCCGCTGGTGGATGCCGGTCACGTTTACGTCGCGATGCCGCCTCTGTACCGCATCGACCTCGGCAAAGAAATTTACTACGCCCTCGACGAAGCTGAGCGCGACGGCATTCTTGACCGTCTGGTAGCCGAGAAGAAGCGCGGCAAACCGCAGGTCACCCGATTCAAGGGTCTGGGTGAGATGAACCCGCCGCAGTTGCGCGAAACCACCATGGACCCGAACACTCGGCGTCTGGTGCAATTGACGCTGGGCGAAGACTTTGCCGAAACCTCGGAAATGATGGACATGCTGCTGGCGAAGAAACGCGCCGGTGACCGCAAGACCTGGCTCGAATCCAAGGGCAACCTCGCCGAGGTGCTGGCCTGATGCGATTTGGCTGGGCCCTGGCAGGTGCGTTACTGCTGAGTGCGATGACCGTTTCGGCCGAGCCGTTACAGGAATTGCGCCTGCTCTCCGAGCACCCGGTCGACGGTATGCGCGGTGGCAACCTGTCGGGGCTGGCCTTGTGCGGCAATGAGTTGTGGACGGTGTCCGACCGCGATGATGAGCAGATCTACCGGCTTAAAACCGCAGATCAAGTCTGGCTGGCGGAAACCGTGCACATCGATGTGCCAAAGGTGCCTGACAGCGGCTTGCCCTGGGGTTTGAGTTCGCGCACCTGGGCGGCCTCGTTCGTTCGTGGCGGCGATCTTGATTTCGAAGGCATCACCTGCGACAACGCCGGCAATCGCTACATTGTCAGCGAGGCCCACGCAGCGGTACTGCAAGTGCCGCCCCAAGGCCCGGCGTCGTGGCTGAAGATTTCGCCGATGCTGGTGAAAGAGGCTCGGGCCAGCGGCATGTTGCTGCACTTCAACGCACTATTCGAAGGTCTGGCAATCAACCCGGCGGGCGATCAGTTGTGGCTGGCCGCCGAGCGTGAGCGCCGTGGTCTGCTGAAGATCAAGCGGCAGCAAACGGTCTGGGATTGCGAGGGCGCCTGCGTGCTGCTCAGCGAAGGCGGGGTCGAGATGCAGCCGCCGCAGTTTCCCAAGGCCCGTGCCGTCACCCGCGACTTCGCTGATCTGTCGCTGTTCAACGGCAAGCTGTTTACCCTCGAGCGCAATGCGTTCCAGATTTGTCGTCGCGATGCGGTAACCGCCAAGGTCGAGCTGTGCTGGTCGTATGCCGAAGATGCCTTGCAGCCACAGCGCCAGTACTCACAGGCCTACGGTCTGGCGGAAGCGCTGGTGGTGGATGCCCAGGGCGCGTGGATCGGCATCGACAACAACGACGGTGCCCGCAACGACGGCGAAAAACGCCCGATCGTCTGGCGCTTTGCCGCGCCTGACGGCGGTTGGAGCGCCAAGCCGTGAGCCAGCAACCGCCGGGCAAACGCGCCGGTCGGGTGCTGATGATTCTGGCGTGGTGTGCTGCACTTTTTCTGGCCACACGGTTTTTCGGCCAGTGGGAACAACGCCAGCAGAATCCGAACGTCGTCGTGAGTTCGGAGCAGGGCGAAGGCTTTATTGAAGTGAAGCTGGCGAGCAATGCCCAAGGGCATTTTGTCGCCAGCGGCCAGATCAACGGTGAGCCGGTGGAGTTCATGCTCGACACCGGCGCGACCGATGTGGCGATCCCGGCGGATCTGGCCAAGCGTTTGAAGCTGGAAGAAGGTTTCGGTGTGACCCTGAGCACGGCCAATGGCCTGAGCCAGGGCTATCGGACAAAAATTGCCCGCCTGCAACTGGGCGACATCGTGCTGCGGGATGTTCGCGCACTGGTGGCGCCGGGGCTGCATGGCGATCAGGTGCTGCTCGGTATGAGCGCCCTGAACAAACTTGAATTTACTCAGCGCGGTGGCACCATGCTGCTGCGCCAGACAACGAACCGATGAGGCCTGCATGAGCAACCCCCTTGATCTCAGCCTGGACGGTGTAGAACGCCGATCGTTGGCCGACTTCACCGAAAGTGCCTACCTCAACTACTCCATGTACGTGATCATGGACCGTGCTCTGCCGCATATCGGCGACGGCCTGAAACCGGTACAGCGGCGTATCGTCTACGCCATGAGCGAACTGGGGCTGGACGCCGATTCCAAGCACAAGAAATCGGCGCGTACCGTCGGTGACGTGCTCGGCAAGTTCCACCCGCACGGCGATTCGGCGTGCTACGAAGCGATGGTGCTGATGGCCCAGCCGTTCAGCTATCGCTACACGCTGGTCGATGGCCAGGGTAACTGGGGTGCGCCGGACGATCCGAAGTCCTTCGCCGCCATGCGTTACACCGAAGCGCGCCTGTCGCGTTATTCCGAAGTGCTGCTCAGCGAACTGGGTCAGGGCACGGCCGACTGGGGCCCGAACTTCGACGGCACCCTGCAGGAGCCGCTGGTTCTGCCGGCGCGCTTGCCGAACATTCTGCTCAACGGCACCACCGGCATCGCCGTGGGCATGGCCACCGACGTGCCGCCGCACAACCTGCGCGAAGTCGCCACCGCTTGCGTACGCTTGCTCGATGAGCCGAAAGCCACGGTCGAACAGCTCTGCGAACACATTCAGGGCCCGGATTATCCGACCGAAGCGGAAATCATCACCCCGCGCGCCGACCTGTTGAAAATGTATGAAACCGGCAAGGGCTCGGTGCGTATGCGCGCCGTTTACCACGTCGAGGACGGCGACATCATCGTCACCGCGCTGCCGCATCAGGTCTCCGGTGCCAAGGTGCTGGAGCAGATCGCCGCACTGATGCAGGCGAAACCGTCGAAAGCGCCGCAGATCGCCGACCTGCGCGACGAATCCGACCACGAAAACCCGTGCCGTATCGTGATCATTCCGGTCAACAGCCGCGTCGACCACGAAGCGCTGATGCAGCACCTGTTCGCCAGCACCGAGCTGGAGTCGACCTACCGGGTCAACGTCAACATCATCGGTCTGGACGGCAAGCCGCAGCTGAAAAACCTGCGGGCGTTGCTGGTCGAATGGCTGGAATTCCGCGTACTGACCGTGCGTCGCCGCCTGCAATTCCGCCTCGACAAGGTCGAGCGTCGCCTGCACCTGTTGGACGGTTTGTTGATCGCCTACCTCAACCTGGATGAAGTGATCCATATCATCCGCACCGAGGAGCACCCGAAAGCCAAGCTGATCGAGCGTTTCGCCCTCAGCGAGATCCAGGCCGACTACATCCTCGACACCCGTCTGCGTCAGTTGGCACGACTGGAAGAGATGAAGCTGCGTGACGAGCAGGACGAACTGCTCAAGGAACAAGCCAAGCTGCAAGCGCTGCTGGGCAGCGAAGCCAAGCTGAAGAAGCTGGTGCGTACCGAACTGATCAAAGACGCCGAAACCTATGGCGATGACCGTCGCTCGCCAATCGTCGAGCGCGCCGAAGCCAAGGCGCTGACCGAACACGATCTGCTGCCGAACGAAAAAGTCACCGTCGTATTGTCCGAGAAAGGCTGGATTCGCTCAGCCAAGGGCCACGATATCGACGCCACTGGTCTGTCGTACAAGGCCGGCGACGGCTTCAAGACCTCGGCGGCGGGGCGCTCCAACCAGTTTGCCGTGTTCATCGACTCCACCGGTCGCAGCTATTCGGTCGCCGCGCACACCTTGCCGTCGGCGCGGGGCCAGGGCGAGCCGCTGACCGGCCGTCTGACGCCGCCACCGGGTGCGACCTTCGAATGCGTGCTGATGCCGGAGGATGATGCGTTGTACGTGATCGCCTCCGACGCCGGTTACGGTTTCGTGGTCAAAGGCGAAGATCTGCAAGCCAAGAACAAGGCCGGTAAAGCCCTGTTGAGTCTGCCGAACAATGCCAAAGTGATCGCACCGCGTCCGGTGGCTGATCGTGAGCAGAACTGGCTGGCCTCGGTCACGACCGAAGGTCGCCTGCTGATCTTCAAAATCAGCGATCTGCCACAATTAGGGAAGGGCAAGGGCAACAAGATCATCGGTATTTCCGGTGAGCGTGTGGCCAGTCGCGAAGAATATGTCACGGACATCGCCGTGCTTCCGGAAGGCGCAACACTGGTGCTGCAGGCCGGAAAACGGACCCTGTCGCTGAAGGCCGACGACCTCGAACACTATAAAGGTGAGCGTGGACGTCGCGGGAATAAACTCCCTCGTGGCTTCCAGCGGGTCGATGCGCTGCTCGTCGAAAACCTCAATTAGGCGTCCTAGAGCGCCGTATCTACGATTTAACGCGTAGATCGGCGCTTTGGCGCTGGAGTCGGAACGCATATTCACGGATGATATGGCCTTTCCAAGCGCCGGCGTGGCCGAGCGTTCTTCATATTTATTGAGTATTTTCACTGTGGTCAGCCTTGTGGCGGCCACCTGGACGGGATGATGACTGCTCTGCGCCCCCTTATTTTCCTGCTCGCCGGCGTTTTGGGCCTGGCGGGTTGCAGCGTTCACCAGCCGGTGTCGCTGTATCAACTGGACAGCGGAAGTCCGGTTCAGCCTGCGCAAAGCGCAGGCATGGCTGTTTTGTTGGGCCCGGTGGTCGTAGCCGATTACCTGCAACGTGAGACATTGCTGCAACGTCAGCCGGACGGCAGTCTGCAAGCGGCGACCGATGGTCGTTGGGCGGGCAGCCTTTCGTCGGATATCGATCAGTTGTTGATGCGTCAGGTGGCGGGTCATCTGGATAGCCAGCGTGTGGTACTGGCGCCAGCGACAACCGGGTTTACTCCGGATGTGCAGGTCTTGCTGACCATCACACGTCTGGACTCCGGTCAGAAACAACCGGCGATTCTCGATGCGCAATGGCGCCTGATCGACCGTCGCGGCAAGGTGCGCGATAACCGCATCGTCCATCTGCAGGAGCTGCACGCCGGAAGCACGGCTTCGCAGGTTCAGGCGCAAGGGATCCTGTTGCAGCGTCTGGCTGAGCAACTGTCAGTGGCGCTCAAGCCACTGGCCAATCAGCCACCTGTGGCCGAGGCTCCGCGTAAAGCGGCACCGAAACCGGCAGCGCCGGCGGCAGAAGCCGAGAAGCAGCCGAAGATTCCGATGGCATCACCGATTCGTACGGATATGGAAGTGTTCCGCTTCTGACGCTGGATCGAGTCAGAACAGAGCCCGCCTTGTGCGGGCTTTGTTGTGTCTGGTGGCTGGAGATCTTTGTGTTCAGTGCTGGCCTCATCGCGGGCAAGCCCGCTCCCACAGGTTATCGGGCGTTGCACGGGGCTTGTGAACACCGCTACTCCTGTGGGAGCGGGCTTGCCCGCGAAGGGGCCAGTGAAGGCAACAAAAAAGCCCGCAGACAATCACTCGTCTGCGGGCTTCGATGTTTCAGGCTTGAGGCTTAAGCCCGGCGCTCATGCATCCGCGCCAGTTGCCGCTCAAGCATCGATGGATAAGGCTCCATCAACCGCTCTACGCAGCAAGCGCCCTCAGGGCTGGCAATCGGGCGGATCCGCGCACGCTGGCGAATCAGTGTGTCATCACTGATCTTGCGCTCGACCAGCAGCAGATTGCGGCTGTGTTGCGACAGGGCCAGTGCATCCTGGGCCGAATCGGTGAGCAGCAGATCAATCTGACTAAGACCGAACAGCTCATCACCCAGGGTCAGGCCCAGCTGCAATTGCAGGGTAATACCGCTGTCCGCCACTTCAATCTGCAACTGATGGCCCAGCGCCCGCAACAACTCGCCGCAGCAGATGGCGTTGGTCAGGTAATCGTCACCGCAATCTTCGGTGTGGAACAGCATCAGCGTGCTGCCGTCGTTCAGGGTTTCGATTTCACCCTGATACAGCGAAGCGGCTTGATCGAGGCAGTCGCGATAGCGTTCCTGCAATTCGTCCAGTCGCGCTTTAGGCAAACGGCGCAGCTGCTCTTGCGAACCCAGTTGCACCGCCAGCACGGCCGTGTGTTGCGGCACGCTTGGCGTCGCTTTGCGAATCACCGGGTGCGCGGTTTGAGCAAGCGATTCGTCACGCAGATCGGCGAACGCGTCATCGTCCTCATCGTCTTCGACGGTGCTGACCACATGGCGAGGCGCGGGTTTTTGCGCAGCCAGCGGGCGAGTCTCGTCGAAGCTCGGATCACGCAGGTTGCGCACTTCGAACTCAGGCTCGTCGTCCTCGTCTACGAACTCGGGTTCCGGTTCAGGCGCAGGTTCCGGCGCGTAGTTGGCGTGCAACTGACGAGCCAGATCGCCGATTTCATCCTGACGGTCGATGCCCGGCGTGTGCTCGTCGATTCGGCGCAGCCAGACGCGCAACTGCAGCAACGGCGTCGACAGGTAACGGCCCATACGCAGGCTCAAGGCTAGCGACAGCGCCAACAGAATCGCACTCAAAATGCCCATGCTTTGCAGGCTGATGGTCATCGGCTGCTGGAATTGATCCATGTCGAGGCTGATGCGCAGTTGCCCGGCCGTCACGTCCTGGAAAGTGATCTTGCTCTCGTACATGCCTTCGGCTTCGCCCAAAAGGCTGTGCTTGGGGCGCTGACCGGATTCGGCGAGGATGCGGTTGTCCACGCTATAGATCGCCGCGTGGGCCACCAGTTTGTTCTTGGTCAGGTTATTGAGCAGCACGTTGAGGCTGAGGATGTCGTTGGACACCAACAGCTCCGTGGCGGAAGTGGCGGTCTGCGTGGTCAGGCTTTCGCCCAGCGCATCGGCCTGCTCGTGCATGGCCTGCTTGAATTGCAAACCCATCACGCCGGCATAGATCACCAGGGCCAGAGCGACCAGGATCACGTTATGGCTGGCAATGCGCAATGCAATCGGTACACGGCGATGGCGCAGTGCACGGAAGATCAGCAGGAAGAAGTTATCGGTTTTAACTGGCGTGGGCCGGTTCACTGAGCTCGGCTCTTTTGTCCGTGAAGTTGACGCGCAGTATAGCGACAGGCCCTAGACCGGCAAAGCGCTCGCGGTGCCCGATGGTCACTGAAAGTGAGTAGAATGCGGTTTTTTTCCAGTTGCGGGGGTGCGCGTTGCGCGAAATCGTCCTGATTAACATCACGGGAGTCGACCGTCCGGGTCTGACGGCGGCCATTACCGGTGTTCTGGCACAGGGTGGCGTGAACATTCTCGACATCGGTCAGGCGGTGATCCACGACATGCTGTCGTTCGGCATCCTGGTGGAAATTCCCGATTCCGAGCAGGGTAAATCCGTGCTCAAGGACATCCTGTTCAAGGGCTACGAGCTCGATCAGCAGGTGCGTTTCACCCCGGTGTCTGAAGAGGATTACCAGCAATGGGTGGGCAATCAGGGCAAAAAGCGCCACATCGTTACCCTGCTGACCCGCAAAGTGACCGCCGGCCAACTGCAGGCTGTCAGCTCGATCACTGCCAAATATGGCTTGAACATCGATCACATCGACCGTCTGTCGGGTCGCATGCCATTGGACACCCCGGCCGACAAGGGCAAGGGCTGCATCGAGTTCTCCGTGCGTGGTGAAGCGGCGGATCCGCAGGCGCTGCGCGCTGAATTCCTCAGCGTCGCTCAAGAGCTGAACGTCGATATCGCCTTCCAGGAAGATTCGCTGTTCCGTCGCAACCGTCGTCTGGCGGTGTTCGACATGGACTCGACGCTCATCGAAGCAGAAGTCATCGATGAACTGGCCAAGGCCGCCGGCGTCGGCGAGCAGGTTTCGGCGATCACCGAGCGGGCGATGGCCGGCGAGCTGGATTTTCGTGCCAGTTTCAAGGAGCGTCTGGCATTGCTCAAAGGCCTCGACGTCAGCGTGCTGGACTCGATCGGCGCGTCGCTGCGGCTGACCGAGGGTGCTGAAACCCTGTTCGCCGAACTCAAGCGTCTGGGCTACAAGACTGCAATCCTGTCCGGCGGCTTCACCTATTTCGCCAAACAGTTGCAAGCCAAACTCGGCATCGACTATGTGTTCGCCAACGAACTGGAAGTGGTCGACGGCAAGTGCACTGGCGTGGCGATCGAGCCGATTGTCGACGCGCAGCGCAAGGCAGACCTGCTGAAGGAGCTGGCGCACAAGGAAGGTTTGCGTCTGGAGCAGACCATCGCGGTCGGCGACGGCGCGAATGACCTGCCGATGCTGGCGATTGCCGGATTGGGTGTGGCGTTCCGTGCCAAGCCGCTGGTCAAGCAGTCGGCGAAGCAGGCGATCTCGACGTTGGGTCTTGATGGCGTGTTGTATCTGCTGGGTTTCCGCGATCGCGACGGGCAGCTCTAAGATCTCTGCTGTCTGAGCGGGCCTCATCGCGGGCAAGCCACGCTCCCACAGGTGTTGGGTTACTCACAAAATTGTGATCACCTCAAAACCTGTGGGAGCGTGGCTTGCCCGCGATTGCCGCGCCGCCAATCCCAAGCTGTGCGTTTACAGTGATTTCCACAACGAATCAAAATCCTCCTCGCTCCCGCCATTCTGCGCGGCCTCCAGCGAGCGATAAGCAAACTGATTGAAACTGTGCGTACTCGCCACCCGTCGATCCAGCCCGGCGCGGTGCTCCTCGCCGTGGGTGTTGATCAGCACTTTATTGCCTTCCTGAAACGGCAGTCGTGGTGCCAGCAAGGTTGCCGGTAAATCGATTGCGCTGATTTCCGGCAGCAGTAATCCGCGTAAATAGTGACTGTGGTCGTCTCGCGAACGCACCTGTTGCAAGCCGCACGGTTGTGCATGGGGCGCCACCAGCTCGATGCCCATTTGCGTCCCGCTACCACGCACTTGCCTGATCCAGCGAATCACCGCGATGCTCCAGCCCAGACTCGCACTGTCCTGAATCCCGAGCATTTCACCTGCCTGCAATTCGGCGGGCACCTCTTTCGGCCAGCCAAGGCAATAACCCCCGGGGCTGTGATTGATCACAGGCAACGCATAGGTCGGATAGTGCGGCGTGTTGTCGGTGCTGTTTTCGTCCTCGACCAGATGGTCGTACTGAATTTCCTCATAAGGCAGGAACTCATCAGCCTGGCTTTGCGGAGCGGCATCGAAGGCCTGACTCCAGCTGTCTTTCTCTCCCTTGGCCACGGCGCTGCTGAAGTTGGCCGCACGGGCCCCGGGATGCTTGAGCAATTCGCTGAACGTGCGTTCGCCGCCGAGGTAGAAGTGCAGGGCGCTCATGCCCACGCACACGGTCAAAGTGCCCTGACCCATGGTGCGTTGAAAGCTGCGCTCGGCGGTCTGGCCCCAGGTTGCGTGCAAGTGTTGCAGGGTATCGAAGCTGAGGCCTGTCGGGATCGGTAGTGGCGTCGAGGTGTCCTGACGCAGCAGATGCGCTTCGATGGCATTCACCAACGGCTGCGGATCGAAACCGAGCAGCCCGGGCTTTTGCTCACTACGAAACATCGAGCGGTAGCGCGGGCCGACGTCGATGTCGGCACTGATCGCAAACAAGCCATCGTCCGGACTGCCGGGGCGCAGCTTGAGCAAGGCGCTCCACGGCTCCAACACTTCCGCGAGCCGGGCGATCTGGTTTTGGCGCAGTTGGTTGCAACGGGCGCTGCCCAATAACAGGGTGGCGATGTAAGTCTGTTCGAGGCTCAGCTCCGTGGTCAGGCTGGCGAGGTCGTCATGCACGCGGCGCTGATGCAACTGCAATTCACAGGCGAGGCGATACAGCTGATGCAGCTCGAACCACAGGTGTTCCGGCGGCGAACTGTACAACTGCGTGGCGCGCACCAGTTGACCCTTGAGTGCATGCGCCGCCCGTTGCAGGGCCAGGCTGATCAGCGCCGCGCGATCCTTGCTGTACTTGGGCGCGATGCGCAAAAGGATCTGTTTGTAGCCGATGGACAGCTGACTTTGCAGCGTCTGACACAGGTTGCTGATCTTGCGCGAGCGCTCATCAAGCATGATTGCCTGATGCAGGAAGTGCCGCTCCAGGTGCTGGCAGACGAAATACACCTCGGGGCGCAGCAGCTCCAGCAGTTGCAGGCGATTGTCGCTGGGGGTCAGCAATTGATTGAGCTCGCCCAGTCCTTGATACAACTGGCGGGCGGTTTCGCCGATATTGGCCTTGGGCAGGCCGGCGATCCAGCGCTTGAGGTCGCGCGGTGTGGCGTCGCAAAACGACAGGCGCGATTGCGTCGGAGTGGGTGCGCTTAGCAGCGGTGGGGAAATGGTCTGGCTCATGCCAAAAACCATAGCAGCAAATGCTGCAACCTGTGGGAGCCGAAGCGGCTCCCACAGCAAGGCATCAGGCTTTTGGCAGTGCCAGGCCTTGGCCCATTTGTACTGGCGAACCAGCAGCCAACTCCTCGGCCCACTTCACTTGATCCGGGCCGAACAACACGATCGCGGTCGAGCCCAGCTTGAAGCGGCCCAGCTCAGCACCTTTTTCCAGATGGATCGGCGCACGGGCGGCTTCGTCGTAGCGGAAGGTTTTCAGTTCACGCTTCGGCGGGGTGACCAGACCGGCCCACACGGTTTCGATCGAAGCAACGATCATCGCGCCCACCAGCACAACAGCCATCGGGCCGCGCTCGGTGTCGAAGATGCACGCTACGCGCTCATTGCGGGCGAACAGTTCCGGCACGTTTTCGGCGGTGGTCTGGTTGACCGAGAAGATCCGGCCCGGGATGTAGACCATTTCGCGCAGGGTGCCGGCCAGCGGCATGTGCACGCGGTGGTAGTCCTTCGGCGACAGGTAAATAGTCGCGAAGTCGCCACCCATGAACGGCGCCGCATTGGCCGCGTCACCGCCGAGCAGTTCCAGCACGCTGAAGCTGTGGCCCTTGGCCTGGAACACGCGACCGTGTTCGATCGGGCCGAGTTGGCTGACCGCACCGTCGGCCGGGCTGAGAATCGCGCCCGGGGTCTGGTCCAGTGGGCGCGCGCCGTCTTTCAGGGCACGGGTGAAGAAGGCGTTGAAGTGCTCGTAAGCGGTCAGGTCTTCAACCAGCGCTTGCGACATGTCCACCTGATAACGCTTGGCGAACCATTGAGTGAAGGCATTCTTGAACCAGCGCACGCGGCACTCGGCGACGCAGCCGGCCAGGCGCGACAGCAGGTGATGAGGCAGCAGGTACTGACTGAGGATAAACAGACGCTCTTTCATTAGTTGTCCTTAAAAACCTTAAATCTCGACAGGCGTGTCAGGGTGGTTGCCCCATTCGCCCCAGGAACCGGCGTAGCCCTTGACCCGCGGATAACCGAGGGACTTGGCCACCAGATAAGTGAAGCCCGACCGGTGATGGGTCTGGCAGTGGGTAATGATTTCTTTGTCCTTGGTGATCCCGAGGTCTTCGAGGATCTGCGGCATGTCCGTGCGAATGCGCAGGTGACGTGCCTTGTCCATGCCCGCCGTCCATTCGAAGTTGACCGCGCCGGGAATGTGCCCGGCCTTGGCTGCGAGCACTTTCTCACCGGAGTATTCCAGCGGCCCGCGTGCATCCCAGATCGCCAGATCGGCGGCGCCGAGACGGCTTTGCAGGTATTCGCGGGTGGCGGTCGGCTCTTCGTGCAGCGTCAACGGCACCGGGCCGCCGACAGTCGGCGGGACCTGGATCGACATCGGCGAACCTTCCGCCAGCCACGCCGGCAGACCGCCATCGACATAGTGGTACTTGTCGTGACCGATCACGTCGAGCAGCCAGATGAAGCGCCCGGCCCAGCCGCCGCCTTCGTCGTCATAGACCACGTAGACCGCGTCTTTGCGATGGCCCAGTTCACCGAACAACGCTTCCAGATCGGCTTTCGCCGGCAGCAGCCCCGGCGCCGGCGGCTGGCCGAGCTGGGTGCGTTTCGGGTCGACAAACCGTGCACCGGGCAGGTGACCTTCGGCATAGCGGGCGGGGCTGGTCAGGTCCACCAGAATCAGTTCGCTGGACTCGAGCCGAGGGAGCAGGTCGCTCGGTTCGATAACGAGCGGCAAGCCAGAGAAGTCAGACATGTGAGGTCTCCAGAGCACAAAGGGGAGGATTGTAGCGCAGCCTCATCGGCCACGGCTGCTAAAGCTGTGCAAGGCCTTTTCGATGCACTGCGCGGTTTTGCCGAAGGCTTGTACGCTGATGTCGGCGAACGGCCCGCCGCCCTGATCGGCAACGACGATCATGATCACCCGGCCATTATTGAGCAATGAGCGCAGGAACAGGTGCTCGCCACGGAACAGCGTGCGCAGGCCTGCCGGCAATAACGCGGAGAATTGTGCGTTGTTCTCGGGATTGATCCGCACCTGCGCCTGTTGGGTCAGCAGTCGTTGCAGGACTTTGCTTTGGCTGACGACAAAATTCAGCGCCCCGGCTTCCTTCGGCAGACCGAACGTCTGATGCACACGCAGATTCGATTGCGTGCGATCGGCCATCAGGATCATCACCCGGCGCATGCCGCTGGCAACCAAGGCATCGCGGGCGGCGACGGTCAGGCTCATGGAATTGGTAAAGCGGCTCGGCTCGGCGAGCAGTTCGGCGCACTGTTTACGCCACTGGGTCAGATCTTCGGCATTCGGCGCTGGCGCGGGCAACATGCCGGCAGGCAAACGATGGGTGCCCCACGGCCACAACAGCGAAACCGCCGGGTGCCACAAATCGGGCATTGCGTGCTGACGCGCACTGTTGGCGGCTTGCTGGTGCAGCTGTTGCTGCACCTCGTCCATTGAAATCTGCAGATAAAGGCTGGTCAGGTACTGCCAGCGCTCGCTGTGCGGACTGTCCCAGGCCTGCTGTGCCGACAGCGCCAGACCGTTGGCCAACAGAACGGTGTTGGCCGGCTGATTGAGCCAGCGACGCAAGGTCGGGTCATCGTCGAGGCGGTTTTGCTGGCGCAGCGGATGTTCGCTGTCGCGGGCGATGCGCAACACTTTGACCAGTTCGCGCTGTTCGCTGAGCAGCAATTTGTAGCCCTGCTGCACCCAGATCGGCAGATGCCAGACTTGCACCAGCGCTTCAGCGATTTTCAGCAGACGCACACCGAACAATTGCTTCTCGACAGTCCGCGCCGATTCGCCCTTGTGGATAACCCGCAGCTCCCACTCTTCAAGTAGCTGTGGATAGGTCAGCGCCAATGGCCACAGCGGCGACAGAAACAGCAAACTACCCCAATGAATGTCCTGCCACAGCCGCGCGAGGCGACTGGCGAAAAACCCGTTCGCTTGCTGCGAAGCGTGCTGGCTGATCATTTGCAGTTGGCGCAGGGCCTTGGGGATCTGCATCTGCGGTTCGGCCGGCAGGCGCGCGAGCAACTCTTCAGTGCGGGCGAGGCCGAGACGATTGATCGCAACTTCCAGATTTTCCGCCGGCGTGCCCATGTTGCCGTGGGTGTGACGATTCGCCTCACGGATGATGCTCAAGGCCAGCGCCGGGCTGTCCTGCATCAGGTCGGCGATGTCGCGTATCGAGCTGCGATTATCACGGATCGCCCGGCAGACTTTGTCGTGAGCCTCTTGCGGCACGGGCAGACGGACGCTGTCGAGCAGCTTGACCCAGCCGTCGACGGTGGTCGGTTTTGCGTGTGGGACGTTCGTTTCATTAGCCATGTCTGGACGAGATCTTCACTGACTGTAGACGCGCCCGGCATGGGCTAAATTGGCTTTTCGCCTGAACTGGCTATAGTCTGGCGCAGTTTTGCCGATAAGTAGAAGAAGAGATTTTTTAACTTCCGAATATGACCTTGAACCCGACTTAAATAAGTACTTTCTACCTATGGCTAAAATTATCGGCATCATCGTCGTATTCGCGAGCGTGCTCGGCGGATACGTGCTCTCCCACGGCAAGATTGCCGCCCTGATCCAGCCTTTCGAGGTGATGATCATCGGTGGTGCGGCACTGGGTGCATTCCTCCAGGCCAACCCCGGTTACATGACGATGCACGTGCTCAAGAAATCCCTGAGCATGTTCAGTTCGCGCTTCAGCCACACTTTCTATCTGGAAGTGCTCGGCCTGATCTACGAGATCCTCAACAAGAGCCGCCGCGAAGGCATGATGGCCATCGAAGGCGACATCGAAGATGCCGCTGCGAGCCCGATCTTCGCCAAGTACCCGGCGGTACTGAAAGACGAACGCATGACCGCGTTCATCTGCGATTACCTGCGCATCATGTCCTCCGGCAACATGGCTCCGCACGAGCTGGAAGGCCTGTTCGACATGGAGCTGTATAGCCTGAAGGAAGACCTCGAGCACCCATCCCACGCGGTGAACGGCATTGCCGACGCCATGCCGGGTTTCGGTATCGTCGCGGCGGTACTGGGTATCGTGGTGACCATGGCCTCGCTGGGTGAAGGCGATCAGAAGTCCATTGGTCTGCACGTGGGTGCGGCACTCGTGGGTACCTTCTTCGGTATTCTCGCGGCCTACGGTTTCTTCGGTCCGTTGGCGCACTCGTTGGCTCACGATGCCAAGGAAGAACTGAACGTCTACGAGGCCATCAAGGCTTCGCTGGTGGCTTCGGCTTCCGGCATGCCGCCGTCGCTGGCGGTCGAGTTCGGTCGCAAGGTTCTGTACCCGGCGCACCGTCCAAGCTTCGCCGAGCTGGAACAAGCGGTTCGCGGTCGCTAAGTCATGGAAAATAATCAGCCGATTATCATCAAGCGCGTCAAGCGCATAGCCGGCGGGCATCACGGCGGGGCGTGGAAAATCGCCTTCGCCGACTTCGCCACGGCGATGATGGCGTTCTTCCTGGTGTTGTGGCTGCTGTCCACCGCTACGCCTGAGCAGAAGATCGCCATCGCCGGCTATTTCAAAGACCCGGTCGGCTTCTCCGAAAGCGGCACGCCGTACATCATCGATCTGGGCGGTACGCCGACGCTGGCGCCGGAAAACACCCTCAACCCCGAGGTTAAATCCCAGCCGCAACCGGACAAGGTCACGGTCGACACCGAACAGGTTGAAGGCATGGCCGAGCAGGTTGAGAAAGAACGTCTGGAACTGCTCCTGCAAGAACTGCAGAACAAGGTCGACGAGAATCCGCAGCTGCAGAAATTCAAGGACCAGATCCTTTTCGAGATCACGCCGAACGGCTTGCGCATCCAGATCATGGACGCCGAGAACCGGCCGATGTTCGACTCGGGTTCTGCACGCCTGAAACCGTACTTCGAAGACATTCTGCTGGCCATGGCCGACACCATCAAAGCGGTGCCGAACAAGATCAGCATCAGCGGCCACACCGACGCCAAGCCGTACACCGGCACCGGCGATTTCGGTAACTGGGAACTGTCGGCCAACCGCGCCAACGCCGCCCGCCGTGCGCTGGTTGCGGGTAGCTATCCGGATGCGCAAGTGGCGCGGGTGGTCGGTTACGCCTCGTCGGCATTGTTCGACAAGGAAAACCCGTTCAACCCGGTCAACCGCCGCATCGACATCGTGGTGCTGACCAAAAAGGCCCAAGCCGCGATCGAAGGTTCGCAAGGTGCCGATCCGGCGAAACCGGCCGATGAGAGTCAGAACGGCGCCGCTCCGGCAACGCCGGTCGACCCGAACGCGCTACCGGCGGATCAGCAACCGGTACCGGCACACGAGTTGCGCGAACGGCTCAACCTGTTCGACGACGCCGCGCCGAAACCGGCCGAACCGGGCAGTGCGGCCCCCGCGCCGAAGCAGTAATCCATAAAAAGCCACGGTGACCGTGGCTTTTTTGTGCCTGCCTGCGTCGCATTGACCAGTCGCAGTTTTCGCAATCACGGAAGATCAGTTATGGAAAGACTCAAAGCCTATTTTCAGCGGCACGGCAACGCTCCCTTCAAATTCGGCGAGGGTCGGGTCAGTGGCTACATCTCGGCCACGCTCGGGCTGCTGAGCCTGCTGGCGGTATTCTGCTTCCTGTTTCCCGAATGGCTGACCACGGCCGAACTGCGCAAGGTCTACGACGAGCAATTCGCCCGTACCACGCTGTTGCTCGGGCTGGTGCTGTCGTTCAGCCTCGGCACCCTGAACATCCTGCTCAACAAGCGTAAACGCCTGGGCATCACCGGACTGGTCGCGTCAGGCCTGGCGGTGTTTCTCGGCGGCACCAATGTGCAGGTCAGCGAGATCGGGCAGACCCCTTACTCGCTCGGTCTGGACTGGTTTGTGCTGGCGCTGCTGATCTCGGCGCTCGTGTTTATTCCGCTGGAAAAGCTTTACTCAAAAGACCCCGAGCAGAACATCCTGCGCCCGCACTGGCGTACCGACCTGACCTACTTTTTCGTCAGCCACATGCTGGTGCAGTTCATCCTGATTTTCATCACCGCCTCGTCGAGCTACATCGCCGGTTGGGCGGTGTCGCCGGGCTTGCAGGCCAGCGTGCAAAGTCTGCCGCTGGTGGTGCAGTTCCTGCTCGCGATACTGGTGGCGGATCTTGGCCAGTACTGGCTGCATCGGCTCTACCATGTGGTGCCGTTTCTGTGGCGCCTCCACGCCGTGCATCACTCCAGCACGCACATGGACTGGCTTGCTGGCTCGCGTGTGCACTTCATCGAAATCCTTCTGACCCGCACCGGCGTGCTGGTGCCGCTGATGCTGCTGGGCTTCGCGCCGCAGGCGTTGAATGCCTACGTGATTCTGGTTGGCGTTCAAGCCGTACTGGCCCACGCCAACGTACGGATCAACGGCGGCTGGCTGAATTACCTGATCGTCCTGCCGCGTTACCACCATTGGCACCACGCCCGGCACAAGGACTACATCTACAAGAACTACGCGATCCATACACCGCTGGTGGACATGCTCTTCGGCACCTTCAAGCTGCCGCCGAAGGAATGGCCAGTGCGTTATGGCGTGTTTGGCAAAGAATTGCCGGGCGGGATTGTGCGTCAGCATCTGTATGCGTTTCGGAAGCCTGAGCCGAAGTAGGGCAGGTGGAGTTGGAGGAGCCGCGTTGATCGCGGCTTTTTCTTGGGGCTTTTGAATGGCTGCTTTTCGCGCGGGACCGTTCTTTTTCGCTGGCCTCAAGGCAGTTGGAAAGCACGGGTAGAGTGCTGGTTGTCATGTGTTGCTAAATGGATTTGAAGAAAGGGAGTGTCAGGCGTGAGTGTCGTAATTCCGGCGAATTTTATCGAGACGATTTATGTTTATCCCGACGAGGAGTACATCAAACCGTTCGGTAAGGCCTGGCTGCTTATGGAGTCCAGTACAAGGTGGATGTACGCCGTTCTTTTAGCGGCTTTTTTACTTGCGAATGTGTTCGGAAGGCGTGCATTTTCCGATCCCGGTGTTTATCTGGTGCTCGCCGGGGCTGCGATTATTTTATTCGTGACAGTGATCATCAAATCTGTGGAACGATCGGAGGCCAAGGCTCAGGCCGATGCAGTCCATCCTGACGACGACAATGTGCACGTGAGCTTTGATGCATCGAGTGTCACCATCGAAAAACAGTTGGGCGCAGAGCTCTATTGCAGCGTGATACCCCGCTCGGACATCAAGAAAATTTCCGGCTATGTTCAGAATGGCTGGTTCAGCGTGCGGGATCGCGGCGTTGTCATCGAGAGGAATGACGGCGCGCAATTTCGTTTTGTTTTTTCGCTGAAGAAGCCTCAGTGGAATGATTTTCTGCTTGGGTTTGAAGAGTCGCTGAAGCGGTTTGATTACTCGCTGGGGCCGCTGAGAAAATTTCAGGTGTGACCAGCAGATGTCTCAAGGCTTGATGCGAGGTCCTTGGCCAGATAAAACAATCGTCAGAACTTGAACATAAAAAAACCGCGAATCTCGCGGTTTTTTTACGCTTGAAGCTTGCTGGTCAGTAACCGTTTTCCGGCAGACTGGCGATGATCGAGCGATAGCTGTTCATCCGTTGCTGCTGCACGCGGCCATCTTCCAGAGCCTTGAGCAACGCACAACCCGGTTCACGGTCATGCTTGCAGTCGCGGAAGCGGCAGGTGCCGAGCAGGTCGTTGAACTCGATGAAGCCGGCTTCGACGTCGGCGCGGCTGACGTGGCCGAGGCCGAATTCACGGATGCCCGGGGAGTCGATCAACTCACCGCCGCCGGGGAAGTGGAACAGGCGTGCGGTGGTCGTGGTATGCGTGCCTTGGCCCGACAACTCGGACAACGGCCCGACGCGGGTTTCCACCTCAGGCAACAAGCTGTTGACCAGCGACGACTTGCCGACACCGGACTGACCGACGAACACGCTGATGCGCCCGTCGAGCTGCTGTTGCAGTTGTTCCATGCCGTTGCCGTGGTGCGCCGAGACTTCCAGCACCGGATAACCCAGCGTGCGGTAAACGGCCAGCAGGGCGTTGAGCGCCGGGGCGTTCTGCTCGTCGATCAGGTCGAATTTGTTCAGCAGCAGCAACGGGCGGATGCCGGCGTGTTCGGCGGCTACGAGGTAGCGGTCGATCAGGTTGGCATGCGGCTCGGGCAGTGGGGCGAAAACGATGACGATCATGTCGACGTTGGCCGCGACCGGCTTGAGCTGGCCTCGGCTGTCCGGGCGGCACAGCTCGGTGCTGCGCGGCAGTTGCGCGACGATAACGCCGATGCCCTGGTTGCCGGCACGCCAGACCACCTGGTCACCGGTTACCAGTGCGGGCAGGTTGGCACGCAAGTGGCAACGGAACACTTGGCCGGCGAGTTCGCCGTCCTTGGCCTCGACCTCGACCTGCACACCGAAGTGGGCAATCACCAGGCCGTGCTGTTCCGGGCCGAGGTCGCCGCCCTCCAGGGCTTCGACAGCCGAGGACTCGCGTTTGGCGGCGCGGGCAGCGCGCTCGCCCTGAATCTTTTCGATGCGCCAGTTTTGACGACGATTGAGTTGGCGTTTGGCCATGGGTGTTCCGTCTGAAGAATGCAGCGATTAGGTAAAACGGCCGCGAGTTTAGCACGCCCGGGCACCGGCCTAGGCTAAACTGCGCAGCATTGCCTAGGAGCCGAAATATGCAAAACCCGCAGAATCTGATCTGGATCGACCTGGAAATGACCGGTCTGGATCCGGATAACGACGTCATCATCGAAATGGCCACTATCGTCACCGACAGTGACCTCAATACCTTGGCCGAAGGCCCGGTGATCGCCATCCACCACAGCGATGAAGTCCTCGCGCGCATGGACGAGTGGAATACCCGCACCCACGGCAACTCTGGCCTCACTCAGCGCGTGCGTGACAGCCGCATCAGCATGGCCGAAGCCGAAGCGCAAACCATTGCCTTCCTGGAGAAGTGGGTGCCGAAGGGCAAGTCGCCGATCTGCGGCAATAGCATCTGCCAGGATCGCCGCTTCCTTTATACCCACATGAAAGCGCTGGAAAGCTACTTCCACTACCGCAACCTCGACGTCTCCACGCTCAAGGAACTGGCCGCCCGCTGGGCACCGGATGTGCGCGACAGCTTCAAGAAGGGCAGCACGCACCTGGCACTGGACGACATTCGTGAATCCATCGCCGAACTGCAGCACTACCGCAAGCACTTCATCAAGTTCTGATTGAGCGGTGTCTGCACTGACGTCTTCGCGAGCAAGCCCGCTCCCACAATTTGGAATGCGTTCCCCCTGTGGGAGCGGGCTTGCTCGCGAAGAGGGCGACAGAGTCCTCGGAAGATTCAAGTCAGAAATGCATCCCGGAGCGCGCCCCCTTCTGGTGCGGCGCTGAAATGGCTAGACTGCGCGCCTTCCTGCCTGGATCGCCATCATGCTGCTAATGCTCTACCTCGTTGCCATTACCGCCGAAGCCATGACCGGTGCCCTGTCCGCAGGCCGACGCGGCATGGACTGGTTTGGCGTGGTGCTGATCGCCTGTGTCACGGCGTTGGGCGGCGGGTCAGTGCGCGATGTGCTGCTCGGGCATTACCCGCTGACGTGGGTCAAGCATCCGGAGTACCTGGTGCTGACCACCGTCGCCGCGATGATTACTGTGTTTACCGCCCGCTGGATGCGTCATTTGCGTTCGCTGTTTCTGGTGCTGGATGCCGTCGGTCTGGTGGCGTTTACCCTGATCGGCTGCATGACGGCTCTGGAAATGGGCCACGGCATGCTGGTGGCTTCGGTCAGCGGTGTAATTACCGGGGTCTTCGGCGGCATCCTGCGCGATATATTCTGCAACGACATCCCGCTGATCTTCCGCCGTGAGCTCTACGCCAGCGTGTCGTTCGCGGCGGCGTGGTGCTACATGCTGTGCCTGTATCTCAATGTGCCGAGTGAACAGGCGATTTTGATCACACTGTTCGGCGGCTTTCTATTGCGTCTGCTGGCGATCCGGTTTCATTGGGAGATGCCCAAGTTCGTCTATAACGACGCGCCTTGACGCTCGGCATGTTGTTTCAGCGCCCACTCGACATGCTCGCGCACCAGCTCTGACGGATAGTCACGGCGTGCCTTCAAGGCTTCCAGCACCGGAATGCTCGACGGCGCATTACCGAGTCCCACTGCCAGATTGCGCAGCCAGCGCTCGTAACCGGCGCGGCGCAGCGGCGAGCCTTCGGTGCTGCTGAGAAACTTGTCTTCATCCCACATGAACAGTTCGGCCAGTTCGGCATTGTCGAGATTGTGCCGTGGCTTGAAATCGCTTTCCCCGGAAGGCTTGGCAAAGCGGTTCCACGGGCAGACGATCTGACAGTCATCACAGCCGAATACGCGGTTGCCGATCAACGGGCGCAGGTCTTCGGGGATGGCGTTTTTCAGTTCGATGGTCAGGTAGGAAATGCAACGCCGCGCGTCCAGCACGTACGGACCGACAAAGGCGTTGGTCGGGCAGATATCGAGGCACGCGGTGCAGCGGCCGCAATGTTCGCTGCTGTGCGGCTCATCCACCGGCAGCGGCAGATCGACGAACAGTTCGCTTAAAAAGAAATAACTGCCGGCCTTGCGGTTCAACACCAGGGTGTTCTTGCCGATCCAGCCCAGCCCAGCCTGTTCGGCGATGGCTTTTTCCAGCACCGGGGCGCTGTCGACAAACGCGCGAAAACCGAACGGTCCGATCTCGGATTGAATCTTGTCGGCCAATTGTTGAACACGTTTACGGATCAATTTGTGGTAATCGCGGCCCAAGGCATAACGCGACACGTAGGCTTTGTCCGGTTGCGCCAGGCGTTTGGCCATTTCGGTATCGCCCGGCAGGTAGTCCATGCGCAGCGAAACCACGCGTAAAGTGCCCGGAACCAGTTCGTCGGGATGCGAGCGTTTGCTGCCGTGGGCGCCCATGTAGTCCATTTCGCCGTGGTAGCCGGCCGCGAGCCAGCGCTCCAGATGCTGCTCATGTTCGGCCAGATCGAGGCCGCTGATGCCGACTTGCTGAAAGCCCAGCTCGCGGCCCCAATCCTTGATCGATTGGGCGAGGGCGGGCAGGTCTGTGGTGATGGCGGACATGAGGCGAGAGAAACCGGAGCTGAGGTGCGTATAATTCTGCCAGACATCGGAGCCCGAAGACGCATGCCGCACACGAAAGATGAATTACCCGACGCGCTGTACCGCGCCGCACAGGTGCGCGAACTCGATGCGCGGCTGATCGCTGCCGGTACGCCGGGCTTCGAATTGATGCAGCGCGCCGCCCATGCGACATGGCGAGCGCTGGTTCGGCAATGGCCTTCTGCGACTGAACTGAGCGTGTTGGCCGGGCATGGCAACAACGCAGGTGACGGTTATCTGGTCGCTGCGCTGGCGCGGCGGGCAGGCTGTACGGTTCGGGTGCTGGCGGTCGGTGACCCGCAGCGCTTGCAGGGTGATGCCGCATTGGCCCATGCCGAGGCGTTGGCTGAAGGCGTCACCGTGCAGGACTGGACTGCGCAAAGCGAGTTGCGCGGTGTCATCGTCGATGCCTTGCTCGGCACCGGCCTTGGCGGTGACGTGCGCGAGCCTTATGCCAGTGCGATCAAAGCGATCAATGCCAGCGGCTTGCCGGTGATCGCGGTGGATATTCCTTCCGGGCTCTGCGCCGATACCGGACATGTACTCGGTGACGCAGTCCGCGCCGACCTCACTGTCACCTTCATTGGTTTGAAAATCGGCCTGTTTACCGGTGACGCAGCGGATCACATCGGCGGGCTAGTGTTTAACGATTTGCAGGCCTCGGCCGAAACCTGTCGTGACATTCCTGTCAGCGCCGTACGCCTTAACGCGGCTAATCTTCCGCGATTGGCTGCACGTGCACCGGCAGCGCACAAAGGCCGATTCGGCCACGTGCTGCTGATCGGCGGCGATCACGGTTTCGGCGGGGCGATTCTGCTCAGCACCGAAAGCGCCCTGCGCAGCGGCGCCGGCATGGTTTCGCTGGCCACTCGCCCGGAACACGTGCCGGCAGCCTTGAGCCGCGTGCCGGAAGCCATGGCGCTTGGCGCTTCATCGGCCAACCAGTTAATGGGCTTGCTGGACAAGGTTTCAGTCTTGGTTATAGGGCCAGGTCTGGGGCAAGCGAGTTGGGGGCGGGCGCTGTTATCGGCTGCGGCCAACGCGCCGTTGCCGCAAGTGTGGGACGCTGATGCGTTGAATTTGCTGGCGACCGGCTTCGTCAGCCTGCCCAAGGATTGCGTGATCACTCCGCATCCGGGCGAGGCTGCACGTTTGCTGGGGATCAGTACCGCACAAGTGCAGGCCGATCGTCCTGCGGCGGCATTGGCGTTGAGCAAGAAATATACAGCGGTGGTGGTGTTGAAGGGGGCCGGCAGTCTGATTGCGCATCCCGATGGACGTCTGGCGCTGTGTCATCAGGGCCATCCGGCCATGGCCACCGCCGGTCTCGGCGATGTGCTGGCGGGTTTGGTCGGCGCACTGCTGGCGCAAGGCATGTACGGTTTCGATGCCGCCTGCCTGGCGGTTTGGCTGCACGCCAATGCCGGTATGCAACAAGGGAAATTCGGCCGTGGGCTGGCGGCCAGTGATCTGATTCCAGCCATTCGTCAGTTGTTGGAGGAGCATGCACCGTGTCTGAAGTAACCCTGTACCTGGCCGATGAACAGGCCATGAGCGACTTTGGCGCACGGATCGCCCGCGTGACCCAGGGCCATGGCCTGATTTTTCTGGAAGGCAATCTGGGGATGGGCAAGACCACGCTGTCCCGGGGCATCATCCGTGGGTTGGGGCATGTCGGTGCGGTAAAAAGTCCGACCTTCACGTTGGTCGAGCCCTACGAGATCGGCGACATCCGCGCCTTCCACTTCGACCTGTATCGCCTGGTCGATCCGGAGGAACTGGAGTTTCTCGGCATCCGTGACTATTTCGAAGACGACGCCCTGTGCCTGATCGAGTGGCCCGATAAAGGTGCAGGCTTTTTGCCAAAGCCTGACCTGACCATTACCATTAGCCCGCAAGACAGCGGGCGTTCGCTGAAAATTTTGTCCCAGGGGTCGCGCGGCGAGGCCTGGTGTGCCGCTTTGGCATTGGAATCCAATTAAATGATGGGGTTAGGTATGCGCTTTCGCGCGTTGGTGGCTGCCGCTGGACTGATATTGATGGCAGTAACCGTCAACGCTGTGGCCGATACGAAGGTCAACAGCGTGCGCCTGTGGCGCGCACCGGACAACACGCGGCTGGTCTTCGACCTCAGCGGCCCGGTGCAGCACAGCGTCTTCACCCTGACTGCACCGGATCGGCTGGTGATCGACATCAACGGCGCCACCTTGGGCGCACCGTTGAATGTGCAGACCGCGAACACGCCGATTACCGCGATGCGCTCTGCCCAGCGCACGCCGACTGACCTGCGGGTAGTCATCGACCTGAAGAAAGCCGTCACCCCGAAAAGCTTCTCGCTGGCGCCTAACGCGCAGTATGGCAACCGTCTGGTGGTCGATCTGTTCGACAACGCGGCCGATGCGGCACCAGCGCCTGTGCCTGCTCCAACGCCGTCAGTGGCGACCATGCCTGCGGTACCAGTCACACCTTCCGAACCGGCAATCAAGTTGCCGCCGGCCCCGCCTGGCAAACGCGACATTATTGTGGTGATCGACGCCGGGCACGGTGGTGAAGACCCGGGTGCGTCCGGCTCACGCGGCCAGCGTGAGAAAGACGTGGTGTTGCAGATCGCGCGCGAATTGCAGCGTCAGGTCAACGGCATGAAAGGTTTCCGCGCCGAACTGACGCGTACTGGCGACTATTTCATCCCGTTGCGCGGCCGTACCGAGATCGCCCGCAAGAAGGGCGCCGACCTGTTCGTCTCGATTCACGCCGACGCCGCGCCGTCTGCGGCTGCCTTCGGTGCTTCGGTATTTGCCCTGTCTGATCGCGGCGCCACGTCGGAGACCGCCCGTTGGCTGGCCGACAGCGAAAACCGCTCCGACTTGATCGGCGGCGCCGGCAACGTCAGCCTCGACGACAAGGATCGTATGCTCGCCGGCGTATTGCTCGACCTGTCGATGACCGCCTCGCTGACCTCCAGTCTCAACGTCGGTCAGAAAGTCCTGACCAACATCGGTCGTGTGACACCGCTGCACAAGCAGCGCGTGGAACAGGCCGGGTTCATGGTGTTGAAGTCGCCGGACATCCCGTCGATCCTCGTCGAAACCGGGTTTATCTCCAACGCCAACGAAGCCAACAAGCTCTCGGCATCGAGCCACCAGCAGGCGCTGGCACGTTCGATCAGCAGTGGCGTGCGCCAGTTCTTCCAGCAGAACCCGCCACCGGGCACCTACATTGCCTGGCTGCGTGATTCCGGCAAGATCGCCCAAGGCCCGCGTGATCATCGTGTCGGCCCGGGTGAGACCCTGGCGATGATTGGTGTGCGCTATCAGGTGTCGCCGGCGACGCTGCGCAGCGCGAATAACCTGAAAAGCGATGAGCTGAAAGTCGGTCAGCACCTGACCATTCCTGGCACCGAACTGGCGTCCAAAGAATGAATCAGGTGTTAAACGCAGCCCGCATCGAACTGCTCAGCCCACGGCTGGCGAACCAGATCGCCGCCGGTGAAGTAGTTGAACGCCCGGCATCGGTGATCAAGGAACTGCTGGAAAACAGCCTCGATTCTGGTGCCAAGCGCATTGATGTCGATGTCGAGCAGGGTGGCGTCAAGCTACTGCGCGTTCGCGATGACGGCAGCGGCATTTCGGCTGATGACCTGCCGCTGGCATTGGCCCGTCACGCCACCAGCAAGATCCGCAATCTGGAAGATCTGGAACAGGTGATGAGCCTGGGCTTTCGTGGTGAGGCATTGGCGTCGATCAGTTCCGTGGCGCGTCTGACCCTGACTTCGCGCACTCGCGACGCCGATCAGGCCTGGCAGGTCGAAACCGAAGGTCGCGACATGGCACCCCGTGTTCAGCCGGCGGCGCATCCGGTCGGCACTTCGGTGGAAGTCCGCGACCTGTTCTTCAACACCCCGGCGCGGCGTAAATTCCTCAAGACCGAAAAAACCGAATTCGATCACCTGCAAGAAGTGATCAAACGTCTGGCGCTGGCGCGTTTCGACGTGGCTTTTCACCTGCGTCATAACGGCAAGACCATCCTCAGCCTGCACGAGGCCCACGATGATGCGGCCCGCGCGCGGCGTGTGGCGGCGATCTGCGGTTCGGGTTTCCTTGAGCAGGCGCTGCCGATCGAGATCGAACGCAACGGTCTGCACCTGTGGGGCTGGGTCGGTTTGCCGACCTTCAACCGTAGCCAGGCGGATTTGCAGTATTTCTTTGTCAACGGCCGTGCGGTGCGCGACAAACTGGTCGCCCACGCGGTGCGTCAGGCTTACCGCGACGTGCTGTTCAACGGTCGACATCCGACGTTTGCGTTGTTTTTCGAGGTCGATCCGGCGGCGGTAGACGTCAACGTGCACCCGACCAAGCACGAAGTACGTTTTCGTGACGGGCGCATGGTGCACGACTTCCTCTACGGCACGCTGCACCGGGCATTGGGTGATGTGCGTCCGGAAGACCAGCTCGCCGGTTCCGTGACCACCGCCATCGTCCGTCCGACCGGCCTTGATGCCGGCGAATTCGGACCGCAAGGCGAAATGCGTCTGGCGGCCAATGCGTTGCTGGAGCAGCCGCAGGCGCAACCGGCATTCAACACCTCGTCAGGTGGCAGCGCTGGTGGCGCTTATCAGTATCAATACACGCCGCGTCCGCAATCCGCCGTGCCACCGGCCGCCGAGGCCCAAGCGGCGTATCGCGAGTTTTTCGCACCGCTGCCCGAGGCCAATGCCAACGCATTGCCGGCCGGTCAGGAAGACATCCCGCCGCTTGGTTACGCACTGGCGCAGCTCAAGGGCATCTACATTCTGTCGGAGAACGCCCAGGGTCTGGTGCTGGTGGACATGCACGCCGCTCACGAGCGGATCATGTACGAACGCCTGAAGATCGCCATGGCCAGCGAAGGCCTGAGCGGCCAGCCGTTGCTGGTGCCGGAATCGTTGGCGGTCAGTCAGCGCGAGGCTGATTGCGCCGAAGAACACGCGGCGTGGTTCCAGCGTCTGGGCTTCGAACTGCAGCGTCTGGGCCCGGAAACACTGGCGATCCGCCAAATTCCCGCACTGCTCAAGCAGGCCGAGGCCAACCGCCTGGTCGGTGACGTGCTGTCGGATTTGATGGAGTACGGCACCAGCGACCGGATTCAGGCACACCTGAACGAACTGCTCGGCACCATGGCCTGCCACGGCGCAATCCGCGCCAACCGGCGCCTGGCCCTGCCGGAAATGAACGGCCTGCTGCGTGACATGGAAAACACCGAGCGCAGCGGTCAATGCAACCATGGCCGACCGACCTGGACCCAATTGGGCCTGGACGATCTGGACAAACTGTTCCTGCGCGGTCGTTGATGAGCCAGCTTCCTCCAGCGATTTTCCTGATGGGCCCGACCGCTGCGGGCAAGACCGATTTGGCCATCGAGCTGACCAAGGTACTGCCGTGCGAGCTGATCAGCGTCGATTCGGCGCTGGTCTATCGCGGCATGGACATCGGCACGGCCAAGCCTTCCAAAGAGCTGCTGGCCGAATATCCGCACCGTTTGATCGATATTCTTGATCCGGCCGAGGCGTACTCGGCGGCGGATTTTCGTCGCGATGCCCTGCAAGCGATGGCCGAAATCACCGCACGCGGAAAAATTCCGCTGCTGGTGGGCGGCACGATGCTCTATTACAAGGCACTGGTCGACGGTTTGGCAGATATGCCAGCGGCCGATGCGGCCATCCGTGCGCAGATCGAAGAAGAGGCTGCACGCCTTGGCTGGCAAGCTCTGCATGATCAATTGGCGATCATCGATCCAGTGTCGGCGGCGCGGATTCACCCCAACGATCCGCAGCGCTTGAGTCGTGCGCTGGAAGTTTATCGGGTCAGCGGTCAGAGCATGACCGCGCTGCGCCAGCAACAATCTGCGCAAAGTACTGAAGCAGCCGCTTCGGGACTGCAACAATTGCCCTATACTGTCGCGAACTTGGCCATTGCCCCGGCAAATCGCCAGGTATTGCACGAGCGCATTAAACAAAGATTCACAAATATGTTGGAACAGGGGTTCATCGACGAGGTCGTAGCCCTGCGTAAAAGAAGTGACCTGCATTCGGGGTTGCCGTCTATACGTGCAGTAGGGTACCGCCAAGTCTGGGATTACCTGGATGGCAAGCTGACGTTGTCCGAAATGCAGGAGCGCGGAGTCATTGCCACGCGCCAATTGGCCAAACGCCAGTTCACCTGGCTGCGCAGCTGGGAAGATTTACACTGGCTGGACAGTCTTGATTGCGACAATCTGCCACGCGCCTTGAAATACCTTGGGACCATCTCCATATTGAGCTGAGTCCTTGCAATTGCCGTCTATCCTTGGGGGTGTGACGGCCAAAGCCATCTGAATTACCTATTTTTTATTATTGAATCCTTAAAGGAGTGCGGCACATGTCAAAAGGGCATTCGCTACAAGACCCTTACTTGAATACTTTACGTAAAGAGAAAGTTGGGGTTTCCATCTACTTGGTCAACGGTATCAAGCTGCAAGGTACGATCGAGTCGTTCGACCAGTTCGTGATCCTGCTGAAAAACACCGTCAGCCAAATGGTTTACAAACACGCTATCTCGACAGTAGTGCCGGTTCGTCCAATTCGTCTGCCTAGCGCAACCGAAAACGAACAGGGCGACGCTGATCCAGCTCCGGGTAACGCCTGATAGGAGTCTCCTTTGTTCTTTGAGCGCCACGGTGGTGGTGAGCGAGTCATACTCGTTCACTTGGATGGACAGGACCCTGAGGCGCGCGAAGATCCGCAGGAGTTTCAGGAATTGGCTAATTCGGCGGGCGCCGAGACCGTTGCGTTTTTTAACGTGCCGCGTCATCGGCCAACCGCCAAATTCCTGATTGGTAGCGGCAAGGTCGAGGAATTGCGCGACCTGGTACATGCCGAAGAAGCCGATCTGGTGATCTTCAATCACACCCTCACGCCCAGTCAGGAACGTAACCTCGAACGTGTATTCGAGTGTCGCGTGATCGACCGCACCGGTCTGATTCTCGATATTTTCGCCCAACGCGCGCGTACCCATGAAGGCAAGCTCCAGGTCGAACTGGCCCAGCTTGACCACATGAGCACCCGGCTGGTTCGTGGCTGGACCCACCTTGAGCGTCAGGGTGGTGGTATCGGCATGCGTGGTCCGGGTGAAACCCAGCTGGAAACCGACCGCCGTCTGCTGCGGGTTCGCCTGCGGCAGATCAAAGGGCGGCTGGAAAAAGTGCGCAGTCAGCGCGAACAGTCGCGTCGCGGCCGTTCCCGTGCGGATATTCCTACTGTTTCCCTGGTGGGCTATACCAACGCCGGCAAATCCACACTCTTCAATAACGTGACGAAATCCGACGTGTACGCGGCCGACCAATTGTTCGCCACGCTGGATCCGACCCTGCGCCGTCTGGAACTGGACGACCTGGGGCCGATTGTCCTGGCCGACACGGTGGGGTTCATTCGCCACCTGCCGCACAAGCTGGTCGAGGCATTTCGGTCTACGCTCGAAGAGTCGAGCAACTCCGACCTCTTGTTGCACGTGATCGATGCGGCCGAACCGGATCGGATGTTGCAGATCGAGCAGGTGATGGTGGTGCTGGGCGAGATTGGGGCCCAGGACTTGCCGATACTTGAGGTATACAACAAACTCGATTTGCTTGAAGGCGTTGAGCCACAAATCCAGCGCGACGAAAACGGCAGGCCGCAACGGGTCTGGTTGTCGGCGCGTGATGGCAGTGGTCTGGAATTGCTTGAGCAAGCCATTGCCGAGTTGTTGGGCAGTGACCTGTTTGTCGGTACCTTACGGTTGCCTCAGCGTTTTGCGCGTCTGCGCGCACAGTTCTTCGAATTGGGCGCGGTGCAGAAAGAAGAATACGACGAAGAAGGTGTCAGCTTGCTGGCCGTTCGATTGCCGCGCTCGGAGCTCAATCGACTGGTCAGTCGTGAAGGCGTTGTGCCGACGGAGTTCATCGAACAACACACTTTGCAATAAAAGCCTGAAAAAGCGGTTGTGCCGCAACGGCAGGCATTCTGTAGCATTGGTCGGCGCGCCGTGGGTGCGTCTTTGCTTTATCAGATGGAGAGCGCTATGGCTTGGAATGAGCCGGGTGGCAACTCGAACAATCAGGATCCTTGGGGTGGCAAGCGCCGCAATAACGGCGACCGCAAGGGGCCACCGGATCTCGACGAGGCCTTCCGAAAGCTGCAGGAAAGCCTGAACGGGTTGTTCGGTGGTGGTAAGAAACGCGGTGGTGATGACGGCGGCGGTTCGGGCAGGAGTGGTGGCGGCTTCGGCGGTCTGCTCGGCATCGGCCTTGTTGTGCTGGCGGCTGTCTGGCTGTACAGCGCGGTCTACGTGGTGGACGAGCAGGAGCAAGCCGTGGTGCTGCGCTTCGGCAAGTACTACGAAACCGTCGGCCCCGGCCTGAACATCTACTTCCCGCCGATCGATAAAAAGTACATGGAAAACGTCACGCGTGAGCGTGCCTATACCAAACAGGGCCAGATGCTGACCGAAGACGAGAACATCGTCGAAGTCCCGCTGACCGTGCAGTACAAGATCAGCAACCTGCAGGACTTCGTGCTGAACGTCGATCAGCCGGAAATCAGCCTCCAGCATGCGACCGACAGCGCCCTGCGCCACGTGGTGGGTTCGACCGCCATGGATCAGGTGCTGACCGAAGGTCGTGAGTTGATGGCCAGCGAAATCAAGGAGCGTCTGCAACGTTTCCTCGATACCTATCGCACCGGTATCACCGTCACCCAGGTCAACGTACAGAGCGCAGCAGCACCGCGTGAAGTGCAGGAAGCCTTCGATGACGTGATCCGCGCCCGTGAAGACGAACAGCGTTCGCGCAACCAGGCTGAAACCTATGCCAACGGCGTTGTGCCGGAAGCCCGTGGTCAGGCCCAGCGTATCCTCGAGGATGCCAATGGTTACCGCGACGAAACGGTCTCGCGTGCCAAGGGTGAGGCCGATCGCTTCACCAAACTGGTCGCCGAGTATCGCAAGGCGCCTGAAGTCACCCGCCAGCGTCTGTACCTGGACACCATGCAGGAAGTCTTCAGCAACACCAGCAAGGTACTCGTGACCGGCAACAAGAACGGCCAGAGCAACCTGCTTTACCTGCCATTGGACAAAATGATCCAGAACAGTTCGGGCAGCAATGCAGCGGTCACTGGTTCTGCCGCCGCCAGCAATAACACGGACGTCACGCCGCATGTCACTGACGTGCCGCAGTCGCGTACAAGGGAGACCCGCTGATGAGCAATAAATCGCTGATCGCCCTGATCGTTGGCGTTGTCGTGGTACTGGTGGGCTGGAACTGCTTCTACATCGTCGCTCAGACCGAGCGTGCGGTGCTGCTGCAATTCGGTCGTGTGGTGCAGGCGGATGTTCAGCCGGGCCTGCATGTGAAAGTGCCTTACGTTAACCAGGTGCGTAAATTCGACGCACGTCTGATGACGCTGGATGCACCGACACAGCGCTTCCTGACCCTGGAAAAGAAAGCCGTCATGGTTGATGCCTACGCCAAGTGGCGGGTGAAAGATGCCGAGCGCTTCTACACCGCAACTTCCGGCCTCAAGCAAATTGCTGACGAGCGTCTGTCCCGTCGTCTGGAATCCGGCCTGCGTGACCAGTTCGGCAAGCGCACCCTGCACGAAGTCGTGTCGGGTGAGCGTGATGCGCTGATGGCTGATATCACCGCTTCGCTGAACAAGATGGCGGAAAAAGAGCTGGGTATCGAAGTCGTCGATGTCCGGGTCAAGGCCATCGATCTGCCGAAAGAAGTAAACCGCAGCGTGTTCGAACGTATGAGCACCGAGCGTGAGCGTGAAGCTCGCGAACACCGCGCCAAGGGTAACGAGCTGGCTGAAGGCATCCGTGCCGACGCTGATCGTCAACGCCGCGTACTGCTGGCTGAAGCCTATCGTGAGTCCGAAGAGATTCGCGGTGACGGTGATGCCCAGGCCGCTGCGATCTACTCCAAGGCCTACGGTCAGGATCAAGAGTTCTACGGTTTCTACCGTAGTCTGCGCGCCTACCGTGAAAGCTTCGCGAACAAATCCGACGTCCTGGTCCTCGACCCAAGCAGCGACTTCTTCCGTTATCTGGAAAAGTCCAAGCCTTGACACGCCGTTGACCTGAATCATTCCGCCCGGCGGCTAAAACCTCGGGCGGGGTGATCCTTTGGGAAAACGTGTGTATGATGCGGCAGCCGGGAAATTCCCGGCTTTTTTGCGTCTGCACGTTTGATTGCTGTTTTTGCTGCAGAACATCGGGTTGAATGACTCGACAGTTTTTCGAGGAAAGTGATGGGCGAAGCCGGTATCAGGCCTTTCGCTGCGTCGTTCATGCGCGTGCGTTTTGAACGGACCGATCATTTTCTGCTTCACTCAAGGCTCGCCCTCGTGCTGGCCGCCCGGATCAAAGGGGAATGGCGTAATGGCAACGGTAGACCGCTGGCTGCTGCCAGATGGCATCGAAGAAGTACTGCCACCAGAAGCGGCGCGCATTGAAGTTGCGCGTCGTCAGGTGTTGGATCTGTTCCAGAGCTGGGGTTACGAGTTTGTCGTGACTCCCCATATCGAGTACCTGGAATCCCTGCTGACCGGCGCGGGCCAGGACCTGGATCTGCGTACCTTCAAGGTCATCGACCCGCAGTCGGGCCGGCAGATGGGTTTCCGCGCTGACATCACGCCGCAAGTGGCGCGCATCGATGCGCACACCCTGCGTCGTGAAGGCCCGAGCCGTCTGTGCTACGCCGGCAGCGTGCTGCATGCCCAACCGCGTGCACTGTCGTCCTCGCGCAGCCCGATCCAGTTGGGCGCCGAGTTGTACGGCGATGCCAGCCCGAGCAGCGACGTTGAAGTCATCAGTCTGATGTTGGCCATGCTGCAACTGGCCGATGTGCCGGATGTGCACATGGACCTTGGTCATGTCGGCATTTACCGTGGTCTGGCGCGCGCCGCCGGCCTGTCCGGTGAAGTCGAGCAGCAGTTGTTCGATGCATTGCAACGCAAGGCCATCGACGAGGTCATTACCTTGACCGAAGGCTTGCCGGCCGATCTGTCCGGCATGCTGCGAGCGCTGGTTGATCTGTGTGGCGGTCGTGAAGTGCTGGCTGCAGCCCGCGAGCGTCTGGCCAATGCACCGGCGCCGGTGCTCGCGGCACTGGAAGATTTGCTGGCAATCGCCGAGCGTCTGTCGGCGCGCTTCCCGGAGTTGCCGCTGTACTTTGATCTGGGCGAGCTGCGCGGTTACCACTACCACACCGGTGTGGTGTTCGCGGTGTTCGTGCCGGGCGTTGGCCAGTCCATCGCTCAGGGCGGTCGCTACGACGACATCGGCGCCGATTTCGGTCGCGCCCGTCCGGCGACTGGCTTTTCTACCGATTTGAAAACCCTGGTGACCCTGGGGCGTGCTGACATCGAGTTACCGTCTGGCGGTATCTGGATGCCTGACAGTACGGATGCGGCACTCTGGCAGCAGGTTTGCCAGTTGCGCAGTGAGGGTCAGCGTGTCGTTCAGGCTTTGCCTGGACAACCTTTGGCCGCCGCCCGTGATGCGGACTGCGACCGGCAATTGATTCAGCAGAACGGGCTTTGGCAAGTATCGCCACTGGCTTCTTGAGTTTTCCTGCCGGCCATCGCCGGCACCAAGTTTGCGCGAATGAGGACAAGTGTTATGGGTAAGAATGTCGTAGTCCTGGGCACCCAATGGGGTGATGAGGGCAAAGGCAAGATCGTTGATCTGCTGACCGAACATGCTGCCGCCGTAGTGCGCTACCAAGGTGGCCACAACGCTGGCCACACGCTGGTGATCGACGGCGAAAAAACCGTCCTGCACCTGATCCCGTCGGGCGTGCTGCGCGAAGGCGTGCAGTGCCTGATCGGCAACGGCGTGGTGGTTGCACCTGACGCCCTGCTGCGCGAGATCACCAAGCTGGAAGAGAAAGGTGTACCGGTGCGCGAGCGTCTGCGTATCAGCCCGTCCTGCCCGCTGATCCTGTCCTTCCACGTGGCGCTGGACCAGGCCCGTGAAAAGGCCCGTGGCGAGCTGAAGATCGGTACTACCGGTCGCGGCATCGGCCCGGCATACGAAGACAAGGTTGCACGTCGTGGCCTGCGTGTTGGCGATCTGCTGAACATGCCGCGCTTCGAAGACAAGCTGCGTGAACTGGTGGATTACCACAACTTCATGCTGGTCGGTTACTACAAAGAGCCGGCCATCGAGTTCGAGAAAACCCTGGCCGAGTGCAAGGAATACGCTGAGCTGCTCAAGCCGCTGATGCTGGACGTGACGGCCGAGCTGCACGACCTGCGTCGCGCCGGCAAAGACATCATGTTCGAAGGCGCCCAAGGTTCGTTGCTCGACATCGACCACGGTACCTACCCGTACGTGACCAGCTCCAACACCACCGCTGGTGGCGTGGCGACCGGTTCGGGCGTTGGCCCGATGTTCCTCGACTACATCCTGGGCATCACCAAGGCTTACACCACTCGCGTCGGTTCGGGTCCATTCCCGACTGAGCTGTTTGACGAAGTCGGTGCGCACCTGGCCAAACAAGGTCACGAGTTCGGCGCTACCACCGGCCGTGCCCGTCGTTGCGGCTGGTTTGACGCCGTTATCCTGCGTCGCGCTATCGATGTGAACAGCATCTCGGGCATCTGCCTGACCAAGCTGGACGTACTCGACGGCCTGGAAACCATCAACATCTGCACCGGCTACAAAGATGCACAAGGCAACGCCGTTGCGCCGACCGACGCTGACAGCTACGTAGGCCTGCAGCCTGTGTACGAAGAAGTACCGGGCTGGACCGAATCGACCGTGGGCGCCAAAACCCTGGAAGAGCTGCCGGCCAACGCCCGTGCCTACATCAAACGCGTTGAAGAGTTGATCGGCGCGCCGATCGACATTATTTCGACGGGCCCGGACCGCAACGAAACCATCGTTCTGCGTCATCCGTTCGCTTGATAAGTCGTTGATGTAAAAACACAAAGGCCCCTTGATCGGGGCCTTTGTCGTTTATGCCTGTTGGACGGCATGACCTTTGCTGTGAATCTCCCTACAAGAGTGCCATCAAATTAATGGCGTCAGAAGTAGAGGTATTCACAGTGTCGGCCGTTCTCTCACTGTTACAAAGCCGTTTGTTGCGGCCCGTGTTCGTTACCCTTGGTATCGCCCTTTTGGTGCAGGTGTTGGTGGCAGTCGCCCTGACACGGAGCACCGTCACGGCGCTGGAAGCTGATCTGGCCGTGCGCCTCGGTGCTGACAGCCAGAAGCTTTCCGGCGAACTGGAGCAGGCCGGGCGTGAAGTCACGTCGAGCCTCGATAACCTGTCCACCAGCACCCGTCAGCGTCTGACGGCTGGTTTGTCCTCGCGTCTGAAGGACGAACAGGCGCAACTGCGTACGACACTCGAAAAGGATCTGAAGGATTCGGCCAATGACATGGCCCAATTACTCGCCTCGGTCGCACCTCGCGCCATGTGGGACAGCGACGTACCGACCTTGTCCGAATTTGCCCGGCGTGCCCAGCGCAATCCCAATGTGCTGTTCGTAGTCTATGACGACGCCACGGGGCAACACCTGACCCGTTATCTCAATCGCGAAAACCCGATCAACAAGGCCTTGCTCGAAAAGGGCCAGGGCGAGCGTGCGCTGGATAAAGTGCTGGACGCGGCGAAGAACGATCCGTCGGTTTACTACCTCGAAGCGTCGATCAACCCGAACGGCGTAGAAATTGGCAAGGTGCTGATGGGGGTTTCCACCGCTTCGGTCGAGACCGATCTGGCGGCGCTCGACAAGCGCTTTTCGGCGCTGATTGCCAGCAGCGATCAGTTGGTCGGCGACAGCCTCAAGGGCGCCGCCGCTGACAGTGCCGCAGCAATGCAGGCGCGTCTGCAGTCGGCGCAGTCCACTGCCGCCGAAATGAAAGCCAACACGGCGAGTACCGTTCAGGACGCTGCCGCAACCCTGCGCTGGCGGATCGGTTTGGGCCTGGCACTGGTCGGCTGTGGCGTGCTGTTGCTGCTGGCGGTGGTACTCGGGCATCGGGTGGTCAATCGTCTGAAGATGCTCAACGCGGCAATGGACGATCTGGCGGCGGGTGAGGGCGATCTGACCAAGCGTGTGCAGATCAACAGCAAGGACGAGATCGGCGACATGGCCTCGGCGGTCAATCGCTTTGTGGATAAGTTGCAGCCGATCGTGCGCGAGGCGGGCGATGTCGCCCAGCGTACCGGCGTGGAAATCGGCGCGATGACCCTGCGCAATGCCGGCGCCGATGCGGCGGCGGGGATGCAGCGTGATGAAGTGGCGGAAAGCTTGCGTGCGTTGTCGCAAATGGCCGACGAAGCGCAATCGGAGAGCCACGCGATGCAGGCGGCGTTGAAGCAGGTTGTGGATATTCGCCAGGCCATTGACGAAAACACCCGCACGTCGGCCAAAGTTGGCAGTTTGATCGAGGCGTTGGCGGGGCAAGTCGATACCGGGGCTAAGGTCATTGAGCGGCTGGCGCAGCAGAGTGAGCAGATTGAAGTGGTGTTGACGGTGATTCACGGGATCGCCGAACAAACGAATTTGTTGGCATTGAACGCAGCCATTGAAGCGGCGCGGGCGGGCGAGACCGGACGTGGTTTCGCCGTGGTCGCGGACGAGGTTCGGGCGTTGGCGAGCAAGACGCAAAGTTCGACTGGCGATATTCAGGCGCACATCGTCGCGTTGCAGCAGGGCGCGCGTGAGGCAGTGGAGGCTATCGGTCAGGCCGGACGTCAGGCCAGCGAAGGTTTGCTGGTGCTACGCGACAGTGCGCGGCTGCAGCAGTCGGTACAGGCTTCGGTCGAGCAGGTGCATGCGGCGATTGGCTTGGCAACACAGGCCGCTGCGCATCAGGCGCAGGGGGCGCAGGCAGTGCGTGGGCGGGTCGAGACGATCCATGCTCAGGCCGAGAAAGCGGCTCAGGCGGTGGTGGAAACCACGGCCAGTGGCAAGGTGCTGGATGGTCTGGCGGCGCAGCTCAAGGCGAGTCTGGGGCAGTTCAGGGCTTGAGGTTGTCTGGGCGGCCCTCTTCGCGAGCAGGCTCGCTCCCGCACTAGATCGCATTCCTCTGATGGGACTCGGTCAAAATGTGGGAGCGAGCCTGCTCGCGAAAGCGCTGTCAGCGGCTCAGATACATCCGGGTCGTCAGTAAATAAACCGGTAGCCCGGATACCAAAATCAACAACGCCGCATAAGGCGCCGCTGCTGCGAATTCGACATTCGCGGTATGCGCCCAGACCTCGGTCGCCAGGGTGTTGAGCCCGGTCGGACTCAGCAGCAAAGTCGCGGTCAGTTCCTTCATCGCATCCAGAAACACCAGCGCAAACGCCGCGCCCAAGGCCGGGAAGATGATCGGCAGCGTCACCCGGCAAAATGCCGTGAATGATGAAGCGCCCAGCGTACGCGCCGCTTCTTCCAGCTGCGGTGCAGCCTTGTTCAGCGCGGTACGAATCGGCGCTTGAGCCAGTGGCAGAAACAGCAGCGCATAAGCGATCAGCAGCAGCCCGGATGTCTGATACAGCGCCGGCACGTAGTGCAGGGCGAAATAAACCAGCGTCAGCGCAATCACCAGGCCCGGCAGTGCATGCAGCAGATACGGCAGGCGCTCGGCCCAGATCGCCAGTTGGCCTTTGTATCGCACCACCAGCAATCCGACCGGCACCGCCAGTACCAGGCACAACGCCGCGCCACCCAGCGAGAGTGCCAGCGACGACAGCAGTGCTTCGGTAATCGCCGCGACCGGGAAGGCTGCCGAAGATCCCACCGCAAGCCAGTACGCCAGCATCCCCAGCGGAATCCCGCTGCCGACAATCGCCAGCATCAGGCAATACAACTGACCGACAGCGGCCCACCGTCCCAGTCGAACCTGCTCGGCCTGGCGCGCCGCACCTTGCCCGGTGCGCACATGCCGGCCTTTGCCGCGTACGCGCAATTCGAGCCATAGCAGCACCAGACATAGCGCCAGCAACACCGCAGACAGCATCGCCGCGTTGGCGTTACTGAATTCCAGTTCGAACTGCTGATAGATCGCGGTAGTGAAAGTTTGCAGGCCGATGATCGACAGTGCGCCGAACTCCACCAGCATGTGCAGGGCAATCAGCAGCGAGCCGGCCAGCAACGACGGCCAGAGCAGCGGCAGGGTGACGCGGAAAAACACGCCCCAGCGGTTTTGGCCCAGCGTGCGGGCGGATTCTTCAAGGGAGGGATCAAGATTGCGCAGGGTCGCTGCAACCGGCAAAAAGATCAGCGGATATTTCGACAGGCTCATCACCAGAATCGCTCCGCCGAGTCCTTCGAACTGCGCGCTCAAGGAGACCCAGGTGAAGCTGCTGACGAACGCCGGCACCGCGAACGGCAGACACAGGATCACACCCCACAGGCGTCGCCCGGGCAAATTACTGCGCTCCAGCAACCACGCCAGCGACAGGCCGATCACACCGCAGGTCAGCGTCACGCCCACCATCAGTGCCAAGGTGTTGCGCAGCAGGCCGAACACATATGGGCGCCACAGCAAGTGCAGCGCCTCGGCCCAGCCCGCCTGCCAGGCTTTCAGGCCAACGTAGGCCAGCGGCAACAGGCTCAGCACCACCAGTAACAGTACCGGCAGCACCAGCCAGATCGACGGGCGCTTGCGCCGTGGCACGTAACCCCCGCGCGCGGCGGGGGCGGATAACGATGCGGTCATCAGTTCAAGCCAACTTCACGTTCCAGATCCAGCGCTTCTTCAGCATTGCCCAGATCGGCAGGAGTGACGTTCGGCGCTTCCAGTTCGCTGAACGGCTTGAGGCCGCGATCAGATTCCATACCTTTGTGCAGCGGATATTCGGCGGTGGTCTGGGTGATCACGCGCTGGCCTTCTTCGCTGGCCATGTAGGCAAGAAATTGCTGGGCTTCTTTTGGATGTTTGCTGGATTTCAGCACGGCTGCGCTGGATACGGTGATCAAGCCGCCGACGTCACCGCCGGTGAAGTAATGCAGCTTCGAATCAAGTTTGCCTTTCTCACGCTGCAGGGCGAACCAGTAGTAGTTGTTCACCAGAACGGTGGCGACTTCGCCGTTTTCCACGGCTTTGAGCGCAACCATGTTGTTGCTGTAGGTCTTGCCGAATGCGCGCAGGCCGGTCAGCCATTCTTCGGCGGCATCACGACCGTGCAGCTTGATGATCGCCACGGCCTGTTCCTGGAACGCGCCGCTGGTGGGTACGAAGCCGACTTTGCCCTGCCACTTCGGATCGGAGAATTCCATTACCGATTTCGGCAGGTCTTTTTCATCGACCAGTTTCGGGTTGTAAGCGACCACTCGAACCCGCGCGGTGACGCCGATCCAAGTGCCATTGCCGGCAACATATGTCTTTGGCAGAACCGCCAGAGTGGCGTCATCGGTCTTGGCCAGCAGGCCGAGTTCGCCGAGATTGTTCAGTGGTGGCGATTCTTCGGTGTAGATCACGTCGGCAGGAGAGCGGTCGCCTTCTTCGATGACCTGGCTGGCGAGTTGATTGCTGCTGCCTTTGCGCACATTGACGTGAATGCCGGTCTTGGCTTCGAAGGCTTTGGCGATCGCGTCGCCGACTTCCTTGTGCTGGCCGTTGTAGAGAGTCAGGGAAACCGCATCGGCAGCCTGGGTGAGGGGAGTGGCGAGCGCCAGGCCGAGGAGGGTGAAGGTCAGGCTTCGGCGCAGGGTATTTCGAAACGTCATTCGCAGGGTTCCTCACTGTCGCATTGCAAAAACTTGCAACAATGATAAACGATATTGTTTCTCAAGTGCGCCTTGCGATGGAAGGGCGAGTTTGCTAGATGGCTGGAAAAACCATTGTGGCGAGGGAGCTTGCTCCCGCTCGGCTGCGAAGCAGTCGTTAGATTTGTGAGTGAGGATTAATTGAATGAAAGCGAGGGTCGCTTCGCACCCCAGCGGGAGCAAGCTCCCTCGTCACAGGGGATTGTGGTGGGTTTTTCTGAGAGCCAGAAACGCAAAAACCCGCTTTCGCGGGTTTTTGGGAAACTCAACGTCGTAACCTTGAGTTTGAATTGGTGCCCAGAAGAAGACTCGAACTTCCACGACCGTAAGGTCACCAGCACCTGAAGCTGGCGTGTCTACCAATTTCACCATCTGGGCAATCATCGCTAGCGTTGCCGCTGTTGATGTGGCGCACTATACGGAGCGCTTTTTGATCTGTAAACCCCTGATTTAATTTTAATAAATCGGTTTTAACAAAAGCGTTCCTTAGAATGCAAAAAACCCGCTTTCGCGGGTTTTTGTGTGAGTCTTGAAACTGATCTAGTCTCAAACTCGAAATTGGTGCCCAGAAGAAGACTCGAACTTCCACGACCGTAAGGTCACCAGCACCTGAAGCTGGCGTGTCTACCAATTTCACCATCTGGGCAGTATCGGCAGCGCTTGTGCGTCGTCGATGGCGCGCACTATACGGAGCGCCTTTTTAACTGTAAACCCCTGCTGTGATATTTTTTGATTTTTTTTACCAGCGGTGTTCAAAACGCCTGCAAAGCGTCGATACAGGCCTTTAGATGGGCCTTATAGAGTCGGAAATTTCCCGTTTGATGGCGCCTATGCCAAACTAACCCGCATATAGACAAGGTGAAAACTCTCTAATGGCCGATTGGCAGTCCCTCGATCCCGAGGCCGCTCGTGAAGCGGAAAAATATGAAAACCCTATTCCTAGCCGCGAACTGATCCTGGCGCATCTCGCCGATCGGGGTTCGCCTGCTGCCCGCGAGCAACTGGTCGAAGAGTTTGGTCTGACCACAGAAGACCAGATCGAAGCCCTGCGCCGCCGCCTGCGCGCCATGGAGCGCGACGCTCAACTGATCTACACCCGCCGTGGCACTTACGCGCCGGTAGACAAGCTCGACCTGATCCTCGGCCGCATCAGTGGTCACCGGGACGGTTTCGGTTTCCTGGTGCCGGACGACGGCAGCGATGACCTGTTCATGAGCCCGGCGCAAATGCGTCTGGTGTTCGATGGTGACCGTGCGTTGGCGCGTGTTTCCGGTCTTGACCGTCGCGGTCGCCGCGAAGGCGTGATCGTAGAGGTGGTGTCGCGTGCTCACGAAACCATCGTCGGTCGCTACTTTGAAGAAGGCGGCATCGGCTTCGTCGTCGCCGACAACCCGAAAATCCAGCAAGAAGTGCTGGTCACTCCGGGCCGCAATGCCAACGCCCAGATCGGTCAGTTCGTCGAGGTGAAGATCACCCACTGGCCGACACCGCGCTTCCAGCCGCAAGGCGACGTGGTCGAAGTGGTCGGCAACTACATGGCGCCGGGCATGGAAATCGATGTCGCGCTGCGTACCTATGATATTCCGCACGTCTGGCCTGAAGCCGTTTTGAAAGAAGCGGCCAAGCTCAAGCCTGAAGTCGAAGAAAAAGACAAAGAGAAGCGCGTCGACCTGCGTCATCTGCCGTTCGTCACCATTGACGGCGAAGATGCCCGCGACTTCGACGATGCGGTTTACTGCGAAGCCAAACCGGGCAAGCTGCGCCTGTTCTCCGGCGGCTGGAAGTTGTACGTGGCGATTGCCGACGTTTCCAGCTACGTCAAGATCGGTTCGGCGCTGGACAACGAGGCGCAAGTGCGCGGCAACTCGGTGTATTTCCCCGAGCGCGTGGTGCCGATGCTGCCTGAGCAATTGTCCAACGGCCTGTGCTCGCTGAACCCGCACGTTGATCGTCTGGCCATGGTTTGCGAGATGACCATCTCCAAGTCCGGCGAAATGACCGACTACTGCTTCTACGAAGCGGTGATCCATTCCCACGCTCGTCTGACCTACAACAAAGTCAGTACGATGCTGGAAACGCCGAAAATCACCGAGGCGCGTCAGCTTCGCGGTGAGTACAACGACGTTCTGCCGCACCTCAAACAGCTTTATGCGCTGTACAAGGTTCTGCTGGCGGCTCGTCACGTACGTGGCGCGATCGATTTCGAAACGCAGGAAACCCGAATCATCTTCGGTACCGAGCGCAAGATTGCCGAAATTCGTCCGACCACCCGTAATGACGCACACAAGCTGATTGAGGAGTGCATGCTGGCGGCCAACGTGGCCACCGCCGAATTCCTCAAGAAGCACGAAATTCCTGCGTTGTACCGCGTCCACGATGGTCCGCCACCGGAGCGTCTGGAAAAACTGCGTGCGTTCCTCGGCGAACTCGGTCTGTCCCTGCACAAAGGCAAGGACGGCCCGTCGCCGAAGGACTATCAGGCACTGCTGGCAAGCATCAAGGATCGTCCGGATTTCCATCTGATCCAGACCGTGATGCTGCGCTCGCTGAGTCAAGCGGTGTACAGCGCTGACAATCAGGGCCACTTCGGCCTGAATTATGAAGCCTACACTCACTTCACCTCGCCGATCCGTCGTTACCCGGACCTGCTCACGCACCGCGCGATCCGCAGCGTGATCCATTCGAAACAGGACACCCCGCACGTTCGCCGTGCCGGTGCGATGACCATTCCGAAGGCGCGTATCTATCCGTACGACGAAGCGGCCCTTGAGCAACTCGGCGAGCAATGCTCGATGAGCGAGCGCCGTGCCGACGAAGCGACCCGCGACGTGGTGAACTGGCTCAAGTGCGAGTTCATGAAGGATCGCGTGGGCGAGTCGTTCCCGGGCGTGATCACTGCGGTGACCGGTTTTGGTCTGTTCGTCGAGCTGACCGATATCTACGTCGAAGGTCTGGTGCATGTCACCGCGCTGCCGGGCGACTACTACCACTTCGATCCTGTGCATCACCGCCTGGCGGGCGAGCGCACCGGTCGCAGCTTCCGTCTCGGCGATACCGTTGAAGTTCGCGTCATGCGCGTTGACCTTGACGAGCGCAAGATCGACTTCGAGATGGCGGAAAAAACCATCAGTGCGCCGATCGGCCGTAAAAAGCGTGGCGCTGAAACTGCTGCTCCAGCGACCAAGGCTGTGGAAGAAAAGGCCCCGGCCAAAACTTCCAGTCGTCGTCCAGCCAAAGAGAAGGCCGTCGAGGCCTATCGCCCAAGCGATGCCGTGGCGAAAAACGCCGAGCTGCGTAAAAGCCGTGAAATGAAGAAAGCACTGCTTTCCGATGCCAAAAGCGGTGGTAAAGCGGCGTCTGCGGGAAAGACCGGACGGTCGGCGCCTGAAAAGGCCGCCGGCGGCAAGCCAGCCAAACCGAGCAAACACCGTAAAGGCCCGCCAAAAGCGGGTTCTGCTCCAGCCAAAAGTGGCGGGGCGCGTAAACCGAAGGCGAAGTCATGAGTCAGTTGGAAAAAATCTACGGCGTTCACGCGGTAGAAGCGTTGCTGCGTCACCATCCGAAGCGCGTCAAGCAGATCTGGCTGGCCGAAAGCCGCAATGATCCGCGCGTGCAGACCCTGATCGAACTGGCCAACGAGAATCGTGTCCAGGTCGGTCAGGCCGAGCGCCGCGAAATGGACGCTTGGGTTGAAGGCGTGCACCAGGGCGTGGTTGCGGACGTCAGTCCGAGCCAGGTCTGGGGTGAGGCAATGCTCGACGAACTGCTCGATCGCACTGAAGGCGCACCGTTGTTGCTGGTGCTCGACGGCGTGACCGATCCGCACAACCTCGGTGCCTGCCTGCGTTCGGCGGATGCTGCCGGTGCGCTGGCAGTGATCGTGCCGAAAGACAAGTCGGCCACGCTGACACCTGTGGTGCGTAAAGTGGCTTGCGGCGCGGCGGAAGTGATTCCGCTGGTTGCCGTGACCAACCTGGCGCGCACCCTGGAAAAGCTTCAGCAGCGCGGTTTGTGGATTGTCGGCACGGCGGGTGAGGCCGAGGTCAGCATTTATGACCAGGACCTGACCGGCCCGACCATTCTGATCATGGGCGCCGAGGGCAAAGGCATGCGTCGCCTGACCCGCGAGCACTGCGACTATCTGGTGAATCTGCCGATGGCGGGTAGCGTCAGCAGTCTTAACGTGTCCGTGGCGACCGGTGTGTGCCTGTTTGAAGCGCAGCGTCAGCGTGGCGCCAAAGCCAAGGCCTCCGCCAAGAAATAAAGCTGCATGCAATCAACTGTGGGAGCGGGCTTGCCCGCGAAAGCGTAGTGTCAGTCGACAATTATGTTGCCTGATGTATCGCATTCGCGAGCAAGCCCGCTCCCACATTGGTTTGTGGTGAAGGCAGGATTGGTGATTGTTCAAATAATCACCAATTGCCTTGCACCTCTCCTGTCCCTTCTCTACAATTGCGCCCCTTGCTGTGACGGCAGGCACGCATGTGCCCCGCGCCGGCAAGTCCATAAGTGTCATTCACTCCTTGTCTGACCGTTTTTGAGCGGCAGGCTACAACCCGTAAGGAGCATTCATGCGTCATTACGAAATCATCTTTTTGGTCCACCCGGATCAAAGCGAGCAAGTCGGCGGCATGGTTGAGCGTTACACCAAGCTGATCGAAGAAGACGGCGGCAAAATCCACCGTCTGGAAGATTGGGGCCGTCGTCAACTGGCCTACGCAATCAACAATGTTCACAAGGCTCACTACGTGATGCTGAACGTTGAGTGCACTGGCAAGGCCCTGGCCGAGCTGGAAGACAACTTCCGCTACAACGATGCAGTGATCCGTAACCTGGTCATCCGTCGCGAAGAAGCCGTTACCGGCCAATCCGAGATGCTCAAGGCTGAAGAAAACCGCAGTGAGCGCCGTGAGCGTCGCGACCGTCCTGAGCACGAAGGCGCCGAAGGCACCGATAGTGATGACAGCGACAACAGCGATAACGCTGACGAGTAATCCACGGACCTTATTAAGGAGCCTATCAAATGGCACGTTTCTTCCGTCGTCGTAAATTCTGCCGCTTCACCGCTGAAGACGTGAAAGAGATCGATTACAAAGATCTCAACACTCTGAAAGCCTACGTATCCGAGACCGGCAAAATCGTTCCAAGCCGCATCACCGGTACCAAAGCTCGTTATCAGCGTCAGCTGGCCACCGCTATCAAGCGCGCCCGCTTCCTGGCCCTGCTGGCCTACACCGACAGCCACGGCCGCTGAGACCGGGCAGTCGACAAGTAGCAAAGGATTGAATGCATGCGTGCCTTAGCTGAGTTCATCATGCGAGGCCGTATGCAGGCCACTCTCGTGGTGGCCGGATGTGCAACATTGCCGTTGTTGTATTGGTTGGGCGCTGCCGCCGGGAGTCTTGTACTGCTGCGGCGCGGATTGACGGACGCCCTCGGCGTTCTGTCCCTGGGACTGCTGCCGGCATTGATCTGGTGGCTGTATGCCGATGACCCACGAGCACTTCTGGTGCTGCTGGGGTCTTCGGGACTTGCGTTGGTTTTGCGCGCAAGTGAATCCTGGGTCCGCACGCTGCTGGTCAGCGTAGTGATTGGAGTGGTGTTTTCAGTGGTGCTCGGGGCAGCGTTTGCGGCCCAGATCGAGATGCTCGCGCAGGCCTTGATAAAGGTCATGCCAGCGCTTCTCGGTGAAACCTACAAGCAATTGTCGGTCGATGAGCAAGCGCGTTTCGCGTCCCTGATTGCGCCAGTCCTGACCGGACTGATTGCGGCGTTGTTGCAGATCGTCAGCGTGCTGAGCCTGATTGTCGGGCGGCATTGGCAGGCGTTGTTGTACAACCCGGGTGGTTTTGGTCGCGAGTTTCGCGCCATCCGGATCCCGCTGGGGCCGGCGATGTTGCTGCTGGCGTTGATGCTTCTGGGCCCGAATCTCGGTGCACAGATGGCCATGTTGACGCCGTTGTGCAGTGTACCGCTGGTGTTCGCCGGTCTGGCCCTGATTCACGGGCTGGTCGGGCAGAAGCGACTGGCCGGTTTCTGGCTGGTGGGGTTGTACGTCACGCTGCTGTTGTTCATGCAGCTGATCTATCCGTTGCTCGTGGTTCTGGCCATTGTCGACAGCCTGATTGATTTTCGCGGTCGTCACGTGTCGAAAGACACCGACAGCGCGAACGGTGAAGGTTAAAAGTTAAGAGGATTTCCACATGCAACTGATCCTTCTGGAAAAAATCGCCAACCTGGGCAACCTGGGCGACAAAGTAAACGTTAAGGCCGGTTACGGCCGTAACTACCTGCTGCCTTTCGGCAAAGCTACCGCTGCAACCGCTGCCAACCTGGCTGCGTTTGAAGAGCGTCGTGCCGAGCTGGAAAAAGCTGCCGCAGACCGTAAAGCATCGGCTGAAAGCCGTGCTGCCCAACTGGCCGAGCTGGAAGTGACCATCACTGCCACCGCTGGCGACGAAGGCAAGCTGTTCGGTTCGATCGGTACTCACGACATCGCTGACGCACTGACCGCCTCCGGCGTTGAAGTTGCGAAAAGCGAAGTTCGTCTGCCGAACGGCACCATCCGCAACGTGGGTGAATTCGACGTGGCTGTGCACCTGCACGCCGAAGTTGAAGCCACCGTACGCGTTGTCGTGGTAGCAGCTTAAGCAACACCTGATCGGCTGGCGGCTTGTCCGTCAGACGGTTAACATCGGGCACGATCCTGTTTACAGGTCGTGCCCTTTGTCTTTCTGAATTCCCTGTTTTTCCAAACAAACACAAGTGGCCATGAACGATATCTCCGCTCCCGAGCAATACGATCTGCAAACCGCTGCCCTGAAGGTGCCGCCGCATTCCATCGAGGCCGAACAGGCTGTTCTCGGTGGTCTGATGCTGGACAACAACGCCTGGGAACGCGTGCTCGATCAAGTCTCCGACGGCGATTTCTATCGACATGACCACCGTCTGATTTTCCGTGCGATCGCCAAACTGGCCGATCAGAACATGCCGATCGACGTCGTGACCCTGTCCGAGCAACTGGACAAGGAAGGTCAGACCTCGCAAGTCGGCGGCCTCGGTTATCTTGGCGAGCTGGCGAAAAACACGCCGTCCGTCGCCAACATCAAGGCCTATGCGCAAATCGTCCGCGAGCGGGCAACCTTGCGCCAACTGATCGGCATCAGCACTGAAATCGCCGACAGCGCCTTCAATCCTGAAGGTCGCACCGCCGCCGAGATTCTCGACGAAGCCGAACGGCAGATCTTCCAGATCGCCGAAGCGCGGCCGAAGACCGGTGGCCCGGTCGGTGTGAACGATTTGCTGACCAAGGCCATCGACCGCATCGACACCCTGTTCAACACCGACAACGCCATCACCGGCCTGTCCACCGGTTACACCGACCTCGACGAGAAGACCAGCGGCCTGCAACCGTCCGACTTGATCATCGTCGCCGGCCGTCCGTCGATGGGTAAAACCACCTTCGCGATGAACCTGGTGGAAAACGCCGTGTTGCGCAGCGAAAAAGCGGTGCTGGTGTACTCGCTCGAGATGCCAGGCGAATCGCTGATCATGCGTATGCTTTCGTCCCTCGGCCGCATCGACCAGACCAAGGTGCGTTCCGGTCAGCTAGAAGACGATGATTGGCCGCGCCTGACTTCGGCGGTCAACCTGCTCAACGACCGCAAGCTGTTCATCGATGACACCGCCGGTATCAGCCCGTCGGAAATGCGTGCACGGACCCGGCGTCTGGTGCGTGAGCACGGCGATGTCGGCCTGATCATGATCGACTACCTGCAACTGATGCAGATTCCGGGCTCCAGCGGTGACAACCGGACCAACGAGATTTCCGAGATCTCGCGATCCCTGAAAGCGCTGGCCAAGGAATTCAACTGCCCGGTGGTGGCGTTGTCGCAGCTCAACCGCTCGCTGGAACAACGTCCCAACAAACGTCCGGTGAACTCCGACCTCCGGGAATCCGGAGCGATCGAGCAGGACGCCGACGTGATCATGTTCGTGTACCGGGACGAGGTGTATCACCCGGAGACTGAGCACAAAGGCATCGCCGAAATCATCATCGGCAAGCAGCGGAACGGCCCGATCGGTTTTATCCGTCTGGCGTTCATCGGTAAGTACACCCGTTTCGAGAACCTTGCGCCGGGCAGCTACAACTTCGACGACGACGAATAATGGCTGGCCGGTATCAACCGGCCAGCCGTCCTCACCCCGCGTGTCATTCAGTTCCGCCGGCTGCCTCCTCGCCGGTGTGGCGCGCGGAATGCTCGTTCAGTTCCTGTCGGGACAACGTGACGATCAGCGCCTCTTCCACTTTCGCCAGCGATGTTTGCAGCGCCTTCGATTGCGCGTCGTAATCGGCGAATGCCAGCGTCCCGGCGGCGTGCGCGTCATCGAGGGTCGCCTGGCGATCCTGAAACGTTTGTTGCTGCACTTCAAATTGCACCCGGTACTTGTGAGTGACAAATTCCTGCCAGAACTGCCTCGACACCAGGGCGTCGAATGCTTCAGGTGAATTGTCCAGTGCGATGACTTTGTCGTACGCCGCATCCAGTTGCGCCTTGGACACCTCGACTAAATTATCGAAACCCATTCGCTCAGGCTGTCCCGGCAGTTGGAGTCGGTCTTTCAAGCGGTGGCGATAGAAAAGCCGGATCTCGACTTCCTCACGGACGTGAGGCGCTACCTGCGCTGCGGCTCCCTGGGGCCTCGACTCGAGGATCCTGGCCTCACGCTGGGCAATGTCCGCCGAGGCGATTTTGTCGACCTCATGCAAACGGAACAACGCTTTGGAAAGTGCAGACAGTTGCGGGCCTTGAGCATGATCTCGAGCTTGGCTGCGCGCATCGTGCACCATCGTCAGGATTTCCAGATTGGTAAACGTGAATGCCGCCCGATCACAACAGGCGGCGTCGCCCGCCCGGTCAAATACCTCTTTGCGCAGGCGTTCGGAATCCGCATTGTTTTCGGTGATGCTGTCGATCAGCTTCCAGACCCGTCGTTGAAGGTCGTGGTGACCGGTCGGAATGTCCAGCAAGCGTTCAAGCGTATCGAACAGACCCTCCGCGCGCGGCTGCTCATGCAGTGTTCGCCACTGGCTTCTTCTGGCTGTTACCTCATCTGTCGTCAGGCCCGATGTCCAGCGTGACATCGGATCATCTGTCGCTGGGCGTACGACGGGGGCATGGCCTCGTGCCGTGTCGATCAGGTTGCGCAGCCCTCTCAGCGGCATCTCGGCCGCTAACAGGCGCTCGTCGTATTGGAACAGCCGGGTTTGGGTTTCGGCGGACAGCGGATTGTTCCTGATGTCAGTCACGTTGTTGATGCGCACCGTATGGGCCATTCGATCGTCTGGCGGGGCGATGACCGCATCCGGAATGTCTGTGATTCGGTTGTTGCTCAGATTGAACGTATCCAGTAATGGCTGATCGGCTATTCCGCTCGGGAAGGTGTCGATCCCGGTGTTGGCCAGATTAACCGAGCGAATGTCGGTCATCTGGCTGAAGTCCGGCGGGATGCCCAGTCGCGGATTTTCGTGCAGCCACAGGGCTCGCAGTGTTGTGCGCTCGGACAGCACGCGGGCGGTGTCGGCGGTCAGGGAAATCTGATTGTTCTGCAGGAAAAGTCGGGTCATCCCGCTCATTTCGCCAACGGCCGGCGGCAGTTCGCGCAGCTCATTTTGTGACAGGTCCAGCCAGCGCACATGGCGGAATCGGGTCAGAAAGCCTTCCGGCGAAGTGCTCAGCGCCATATTGCTCAATCGCAGAGAACCGACATGACTGAAATCGACGTCAATGTCCGGCAAGGTGGGCAGAATCAGGCCACTGAGATCCAGTTCCAGCCCGATGGGCGTGCGGTCATTGGCCAGTCTCTGCGGTGTTTCTCGGCGCCAGCACTTGATAATCCGCTCACTGGCCTTGACCCGGTCCGAGCGGGTCAGTGCGTTGGCCTCCAATTGGAACGCCCGAACGTAACCCCCGCGATTGCCTCCTCCAGAAAATACCCAGGCGTCGAGCTGGGTTTTCAGCACGCCAAACTCCTGTTCGAGGCTGTTGAGTTTCGTCGCCACGGTCCCGCGTTCAAGACCCCAGATGAACTCCCGGCATTCCTTGATGCTTTTGCTCGGAAAGAGCCGTCGGTATCGCTGCGCTCTTGAGTTTTCACTATCAAATGCCGAGGGCTGGGCGGTATCCCACAACTCAGGATGAGCCGCGTTCAGACGTCGCCAGAAACCGTCGAATTTTCTCCAGTACGCTGAGGGAAAGGCATTGCCTTCAAGCAAGGTACCGGCGTTGATCCGAGCGACCAATGGCAATTGCTCAACGGGCGGATCAAGGAGTGCATGCGGTACCTCACGCAGGCGGTTGTTGCGTAGATCCAGGTTGGTCAGCGCGGTCTTGTCCTGCAAGCCGGTAGGCCACTGACTGATTCCCGTATGGCTCAGGCTCAGGGAGGTCAGGCCAGACATGGCGCTGAAGTCAGGCGTCAGTTTGAGCGCCGGGTTATCGGCAAGATTGACCGTTTCCAATTGACTCAACGCGCTGAGTGTTGCTGCACTTTCCTCGTCCAGTTCAATACGGTTCGTGTTCAAGTCGAGGTGCTTGAGTTTGTTCATCTCGTTAATTTTTCCGGGCAATTTTCCAATCCCGGAGTGAGTGATGGACAAGTGCTCCAGATGGGCGAAGTTGGACAGGAACACGTCGGCCGCATCCGACCAGACAATGCTTTTCAGGGTCAGTGAACTAACGTGGCTGAAATCCGCGTTCAGATTCGGGAGTGGTCCGCCCTCCAGGAAAAACAACAGTGAATGCCGGGTAGTGCGTAGCCAGCACGCCTTGATTGACCTCGCGATTCGTTGCACCGACTTTTTTGTTGAGTCATCAGCTGTGGCGCTGCTGTTGTGACTACGAACGTATTCCTCCAGTTGCGTCTCCAGCCGCTCAAGTTCCTGCACGCGTGCGGCCAGCCCGGTTCGCGCGGCGTCGTCCATTTCCAGGACGAAGTCCTTGACCGCTTGCGCATCCTTGTCGGGATGCAGGCGTTGCACCATGACGATGTCGGCGGTGTCGCCGTCCAGTCTGAACGCGCCGCTGCCAGTGTGGGGCGCGAGCTCCGGGTGTGCAGCGGCGACGCGTCGCCAAAACCCTTCCAGCGTTCTCCAGTAACCCGGCGCAAACGCATTGTCTTCAAGCAGCGTGACGCCGTTGATCCGTGCGCGTGCCTGCAACTGATCGGCCGGTGGGTTGAGGATCGTTTCCGGTACTTCACTCAGACGATTCTGGCGCAGATCGACGAGTTCCAGCCCTGTCTGTTGTTCCAGGCCCGTCGGCCACTGGTCGATGCGGGTATTGCTCAGATTGACGACCTTCAACGCTGCCATGGCGCTGAAGTCCGGTGTCTGTCCAAGGGGATTGCCGGACAGGTCGATTCGCTCAAGCCGGGAGAGGGTGCTCAAATTGGTGGCAGCGGGGGCATCCAGCTGAATACGGTTGGAACTCAGGTCCAGCGCCTTCAGGGTTTTCAAGGTGGCGACAGCGTCGGGCAGCTTTTCCAGGGGGGTACGGGTGACGGTCAGGTGCTCCAGCCCCGAAAAACTGCTGAGAAACGTGTCGGCGGTGTCTGACCAGGTAATCTTGTCCAGCTCGAGCGTCCGGACATGGCCGAAGTCCGCTTTGAGCGGCGGCAACGTGGTTCCGTCCGGGGCAGGTAGCAGTTTCAGCGTTGTCCCGGTCTGCTGGCGCCAACAGCGTTTAATCTCCACAACGGCGAGCTCTATCCAGGCTTTGCTGGCGGCCGGCACCGGCGATTGCGTGTGGGTGCGAGACCAGGCCGTCAATTCTTTCTTGAGGGTCTTGTAGTCGGTTTCGCGACGTACCAGACCGCCCGGGACATCGTCCCCCAACGATTGGATAAAGGTCGTGACTTGCTCTTCGCTAAACGACGGGTACAGCTTGCGCGCGCGCGCCGCCGGGCTGTTCAAGCGATTGAGTGCGCTGGTGAAACGCTCCATCAGTGGGCGGTGCGGAGTTTGCCCGGCGCGGTGCATGCCGCCTGCACCCGGGAGATTGACCCCGAGCCAGCCGTCCAGCGGATCGAACACAATGGCTTCCGAGCGGCCCGGGCGTGTCGCGACATATTGGTTGTCGGTGCTGGCGGCGATGGCATCGTCGGCCCGGACAATGCGCATCACCGGCGTCAGGGCCGTGGTGGCTTCAGGATCGTGCAAGGCTTGATAGGCGACCTTTTCAATCACCGCGTAGAGTTTGCCGTCAAACCGGTGCAGGCCATCGTTGCCGGGCTCGACGCCGGTAAAGTCCAGTTCTGTGCGAAAAGCCTGCAAGCGACTGTCGCTCAGCGCAAAAGTGACGGGCGAGTCGTCCAGCTCATACCACAGTTTGCTCTGCGGATCGCGAACCAGCACCGGCCCCGAAGGTTGCAGTTCGCTGCTCAGTCTGGCGCGGTGCTGGCCGGTGTGCGGATCCACTCCGACCGGGACGACGCCAACCTCCGTCACCTCGACATAGCGGCGTCCCTTGAGCGTAATGAAACCATCGGCGTCGGCCAGCGGAAGCGGCGTTGTTGTCGTGATCCGGTAATGTTCCAGTGGTCGCGGCGCAGGTGCGGAGACGATGACGGTGGAGGGAGTCTGGCTGATAGTGACCGGCGCCGGGGTGATGATGTCCAGGTCGGCGTGGGCGGGTGTGCTGACCGCAGGTGTCGGGTGGCGCGGCCTTGTCACGGTCGGAGTATCGAAGTCCAGGTGCGGCAGGATGTCCGGTCGCGGCAGGCGTGGACTGTCTGTCTGCACGGGACGTGTGTGCACCTCGACACTGACGGTGTTTCGAGTGGGTGGTTTTACAGGCATGAAAGTTTCGTCCTTGAATAGTGTTGCGTCAGTTTCCGTAAGGGAATTGCTGAGCAGTTTTCGGCGTCATTGCCGAGTTAAAACGGGATATGACCGGTTACCGGCCGGCACTGCTGTGCCGGTCGGTGCAATTGTTCAGTTCGCGAGATCAAAGATTTTTTGCGCGGTCCTGCCATCGATGGTTTCGCGCCAAATGCGCACGTGAGGTCTGCCGGCCTGTTCATCCAGACGCTGCGATGTCACGCCGGATCGGCTTTGCGCGAGGGTTTTCAGATGGCCACCCTTGACCTTGAAGTTCAGCGCCGGGCTGTCCTGCTTTTCATAATGAAAGTGGACATGCCATAGGGGATCACCGGTTTGCCTGTCATTCACCGAGTAGATACTGAGAAATTCCTTTTGCTGGCCTTTGCCTCGCTCGACCCGATCGTGGGTCTGCTTGACGCTCAGGTGACCGTGGCTGATCAGATACGCCACCCGGTCGGTACTCAGAACGGTTTTGTCCTTATAGAGGCGTACGCGAATGTCTTCGCCCTCGCTGCGCAAGCGCTGACTGCTTTGGCGCAGGCGCTGGATCAGCGGCTCTAAATCGGTGGCGAGCGGGTTGGGCGACTGTTCGATCTGCACGCGCAAGTCATCGAGTTCTTCCGCCTTGGCACCCAGTGCATCGAGTATGTTGCCTGCGCTTTCCTTCGCTCTCTCGTCCTGGCGGGCACTGGCCAGTTGTGCCTCGACGGCTGCAAGGCTGTCGTCGGCTTCTGCCATCAGGGCGCCCAGGGTCTTGTCTTGCGTTGCGACGATCCTTTGCCATTCGCCTTCCTTGCGTTCATAGGTTTGCAACGTCTGAGTCGGGTTGTCGCTGCTCATCACATCAATCACTTCATCGCCCGCCGGGGTTCGCCGAGGCTGGCCGATACAGATCTTGAAGTTGCCATGATGGCGGGCGCGGAATACTCGCTTGGGCGGTGGCGTTACCCCGGTACGCTCCTGGGCCGGGATGAAGTCGAAGTCGATGGGCTGGTCGTGGATCGGTAGCGCCATGGTTCTTTCCAGATCATGGTGGTAGCGCGCCAGGCGTTCTTCCAGGGCATTTTCGAAGGCTCGTATCGCCTGGGTGATTTCGTTTCTCGAGTTCACATGCGCTGGATCAGGCGGCAGGGAAAAACGTTCGTAAGAAGCGCGGATGGCCGCGCACTGGTCCAGCAACATGCTCAGTACGGCGATTCGGGCGTCGTCGGGCATGCGCTCGATGGCTTGAAAAGCGGTGGTCGCTTCCGAGAACGCGATCGCCAGTTGCGCCGGAACAAAATCTGCACCCATCGGCACTTCCGTCAGCAGACGGCTGCGCGCATCAACCCAGCGTGCGGTCACCGCGTGAATATCAGTGGGGTCGAAACCCACTTCGGTCAATTCACTCTGTGACGAGGGCGAGCTTTTGAGGACGTCACTTGCGATTTTCTGGCGTTTTTCCATCAGCGTCAGTTTGTTCGCCAGATAGGTCGCGGCCGTGCGATAGGCCTCGAGAATATCCACGGGCGTGCGCAGTTCCTGCATGTGCCGCGCATCCCTGACGAACATCAGGCGGGTGTAGGCAGCGATTTGCGCTATCTGCCTTTCGATCAACTCCTTTTTGTAGACGGTGCTGGTTTTGACCATGGCCAACGCCTCGCGCTGGTTCAGGTAAAAACTGGCGGAGTCATCCAGTAGAAGCATCAATCGGCGAATCTGTACTTCCATCGCAATCGCTGCGCCTCTTTCGCCCTCTTTGCCTTTTGCCTCGCGCCACTCGGTTTCCAGTTGCCTGGAATCCACTACCGCCTGATTGATCGCCTCCGTGTCGTTTTTCAGGCGCAGCTCCAGACTGGCCACTGCCGTTGCCGCGATGCTGCTTTTTCTGGCCCTCGGCATGCCGCTTATGCCACCGACCAGAATGCCCACCCAGCCTTCCACCGCATCGTGGACAATCGGCTCCGAGCGGCCCGGGCGTGTCGCGACGTAAAGGTTCTGATCGTCACGGGCGACAGCATCCTCTGCCCGGACAATGCGCTTGACCGGTGTCTGCGGCGAGGAAAAATCCTCATCATGGAGAATCTGATACGCGTGCTTGTCGATCACCACGTACAGTTTTCCCTGATGGCGATACAGCTTGTCAGGGCCGGGCTCGACGCCGGTGAAATCCAGGTCAGTGCGAAAACCCAGCAGGCGACCGACCGGCAACGGGTAGGTGACGGGCGCAAAATCAGCCAGCGGGCGCCACAGCTGACTGCCGAGGTCGTAGGACAGCATCGGACCAGAAGGCTGCAATTCGCTCGGCAGTTTTGCCTGGTACTGGCCTGTTTCCGGCTCGGTCACGATATGCACGACGCCGCCCTCCGGCACATTGCCGTAACGCCGTCCCCTGAAAGTCCTGAATCCCTCGGCGTCAGCTTGCGGAAGCTGGGCCTCGGCGCTGATCCAGTAACGCCTGAGCGGTTGTTGCGATGCCGGATTGACCACTTCAGGGGTGGATAAAGGCTGACTGATGCTTACGGTTGGCGCTGGAGTGATTGCCTCCAGGTCAGCGTCGGCCAGCGTGCTGTCCGATCGTTGAGTGGTACGCACAGCGCGTGCGGTGGGGGAGTCAATCGGGCGCCGTACAGGGCCGGTTGGCTGTTCGCCAGGGCGCGTATGGACATCTACGCGGGCGACGCCTTTTGCGGGTGGTTTCGGTGACATGTCTTCATCCTTGAAGAGGGGGGGGGCTGGTTTTTGTAACGGTCTCAGGGCGCCAGTTCGAAGATTTTCTGTGCCGTTCGACCATCGAGGGTTTCCCGCCAGATCGCCACATTCGGCCGCCCGGCCTGCTCATCCCGACGTTGCGAGTTACTGCCCGTCGCGCTTTGTGCAAGGGTCTTGAGGTGGCCGCCCTTGACCATGAAATCCAGCGCGGCGCTGTTGCGTTTTTCGTAATGAAAATGCGCCTGCCACAACGGCTCGCCCGTATGCCTGTCGTTCAGCGAATAGATATCGATGAAGTGTTTGTACTTGCCCCTGCCTTGCTCGAGCCGTACCTGGATTTTGCTCACGCTCAGGTGATCCTGGCTGATCAGATACGCCACCCGGTCGGCGCTCAGAAAGGACTTGTCCTTGTACAAGCGGATCCGGATGTCTTCGCCCTCGCGGCGCAAGCGCTCACTGTCTTGCCGCAGGCGCTGAACGAGCACGGCGATGTCGTTTTTCGCCGGGTTCGGCGCGCGTTCGATCTGTCGACCGAGGTCGTCTAGCGCTTCGGCGGCATCACCCAGTTGCTCGACGATGTTGGTGGCGTTGCGTTTTGCCCGCTCATCCTTGCGGGCGGTATTGAGGTGCGTCTCGGTCTGTTCCAGATGCACGCCGGCCTGGGTGATCAGGGTCGACAGATTTCTTTCTTGCGTGGCCACCAATCGCTGCCATTCCCCTTCGCGGCGCTCGTAGGTTTGCATGACCTTTGCCGGGTTGTGCGGATCCATGACATCGATCAACTCTTCGCCCAAGGCGTTGCGGCGTGTCTGTCCGACCCGGATCTTGTAGACACCGTGGTGTTTGCTGCGAAACATTCTTTTGGCTTGCGGTGCCGGTTGGTTTTTGCGTTGTGCAGGAATGAAGTCGAAATCGATCGACTGATCCTGTGATGGCAGCGACGTGGTTCTTTCAAGGTCGCGGTGGTCGACAGCGATGCGGTTTTCGAGGGTGTTTTCAAAGGCCTGAATGGCGTCGATGATTTCCTGCCGCGAGCTGGCATGCGCCGGCCCAGGTGGCAGTTCGAGGTCTTCGTACGAGGCTCTGATCGCCGCGCACTGGTCGACCAGGTTGCTCAGCACCGCGATGCGTGCCGCCACCGGGATACTGTCGATGTCACGAAAGGCAAACGTTGTTTCGGTAAAAGCGTAAGCAAGGTGGATCGGTTTGAAGTTGTTGTCGGTAATCGGCACATCGGTGAGCAAGCGGCTTTTGGCATCGACCCAGAACGCCTTGGTCTCATGGATTTCTGTCGGGTAGAACCCGATGTCGATCAGTTCGCTTTCCGACGCACGCGTTCGCTTGAGTATGTCGAGGGCAATCTGCTGGCGCTTTTCCAGCAGGGCCAGTTTGCTTTTCAGGTAATTGACCGTCGAGCGATAGGCCTCGAAAGGATCATTGTAGAAAGAGATGTCCAGCCGTTTGCGCGAATCACCGGCACTCATGAGCCGTGTATAGGCTTCAATGCGTTTTTTCTGAATGTTGTGCAGGTCGCTGGCGTAGAGGGCGCTGCCTTTGAGGGGTTGCAGGGTATCCCGTTCATTGATGTAGAAGTTGGCGGCCTTCTCCAACGCTGCCAGTTGTCGATGAAGCTGTACTTCGAGCTGGACGAGTGCGCCTTTCTCGAGTTCTGTGCCTTTCACCACACGCCAGGCAGCGTCCAGATCGTCAATACGCGTTGCGCCCTGATGGATCAACTCGGTCTGGGTCTGCAACTCGAGTATCAGATCAGCTGCGGTAAGACGTTGCACCTTGTCGGGTTTCGAGCGGCGCATCCCGCCTGCACCGGCAATGACGATGCCCCGCCAGCCGTGTTGTTCATCGAACACGATCGGCTCGGACCTTCCCGGGCGTGTGGCGACAAAGCGGTTGTCGCCGTCTGCGGCGACCGCATCATCGGGGCGCACGATACGCATCACCGAAATCTGCGCGGTGGAGGCCTCGGGATCATGCAGAACCTGATAGGCGCGGCGTTCAATCACCGCGTAGCGTTTGCTGTCGAAGCTGTGCAACCCATGGCTGTCGGGCTCGACATCGGTGAAGTCCAGATCCGTGAGAAAACCTTGCAGACGTGCCTCGGTCAACGGATACAACATCTCGGCGGCAGGCTCCACTGACGGGTGCCAGAGTTTGCCGTCGGCGGCCCTCACCAGCACGGGCCCGGAAGGGCTCAGCTCGCTCGCCAGCCGGGCGCGATACGGGCCGTTTTCCGCAATTGCCGCGACTTGTACGGTGCCGCCGGGAACATCGACGTACTGGCGACCTTTGTAGGTTCGCAAGCCCTGCTCATTGGCTGGCGGAAGATGCGCATCGGTGCTGATCCGGTAATGCGTCAGCGGCATTGGCCCGGATACGGCTGCGGGCAGCGGCGCGGGTGTTGGCTGGATGGTGATGGCGGGCACTGGCTGGATTGCATCAAGGTCGACGGCGGCCGGTGTTCTGCCCGGGCGCACGACACGCGGTGCCGCTATCGCCGTCGCGGGGCTGGAATCGACAGGCGTTGTTATATCGCGCCTTGGCGCAGACCCGCCTGCCGGTTCGCCGGGGCGAGCGTGGATCTCTACGGTGACAGTGCCTCTAGTGGGCGGTTTGGGTGACATTTCTTCATCCTTGAAGGGTTGTCGTAGTGGACGCGATGCCCCGGAGGGCAACGGTGTATCGGGTTCGACTGGCGCGGGTCGCGGTGCGGCAATGTGCGCGGTCGGGCGGTTTTTGGGCCAATGGAACGAGCCCGGAGAGAAACCGACCACTGCCGTCGGAATTGGTCAAATTTTGTGCTATATTCCGCGCCCGCGATTTTTCATCTCAACACCGGTCGTCCGACATGCAAGCAGCCAAGCCGTTATTTGACTATCCAAAATATTGGGCCGAATGTTTCGGGCCAGCGCCGTTCCTGCCGATGAGCAGGGAGGAGATGGATCAGCTTGGCTGGGATTCCTGCGACATCATCATTGTTACGGGAGATGCCTACGTCGATCACCCGTCGTTCGGCATGGCGATCATTGGCCGGCTGCTGGAGTCGCAAGGCTTCCGCGTCGGGATCATCGCGCAGCCGAACTGGCAGTCCAAAGACGACTTCATGAAGCTCGGTGAGCCGAACCTGTTTTTCGGCGTCGCGGCCGGCAACATGGACTCGATGATCAACCGCTACACCGCCGACAAGAAAATCCGCTCCGACGACGCCTACACCCCGGGCGGCATGGCCGGCAAGCGTCCGGACCGCGCGAGCCTGGTTTACAGCCAGCGCTGCAAGGAAGCCTACAAGCACGTGCCGATCGTGCTCGGTGGCATCGAAGCCTCCCTACGCCGCATCGCCCACTACGACTACTGGCAGGATCGCGTGCGTAACTCGATCCTGATCGATGCCAGCGCCGATATCCTGCTGTACGGCAACGCCGAACGCGCGATTGTCGAAGTCGCCCAGCGTCTGTCCTACGGGCACAAGATAGAAGACATCACCGATGTGCGCGGCACCGCGTTCATTCGCCGCGATACGCCGAAAGACTGGTACGAAGTCGATTCCACGCGCATCGACCGTCCGGGCAAGGTCGACAAGATCATCAACCCGTACGTGAATACCCAAGACACTCAGGCCTGCGCCATCGAGCAGGAAAAGGGTCCGGTCGAAGATCCGCAGGAAGCCAAGGTCGTGCAGATCCTGGCCAGCCCGCGCATGACCCGCGACAAGACCGTGATTCGTCTGCCATCGGTAGAAAAGGTCCGTGGCGATGCCGTTCTTTATGCTCACGCCAACCGCGTGCTGCACCTGGAAACCAACCCGGGCAACGCCCGTGCGCTGGTGCAGAAGCATGGCGAAGTCGACGTCTGGTTCAACCCGCCGCCGATTCCGATGACCACTGAAGAAATGGACTACGTGTTCGGCATGCCTTACGCGCGTGTTCCGCACCCGGCGTACGGCAAGGAGAAGATCCCGGCCTACGACATGATCCGTTTCTCGGTGAACATCATGCGTGGCTGCTTCGGCGGCTGCACTTTCTGCTCGATCACCGAGCACGAAGGCCGGATCATCCAGAACCGTTCCGAAGAGTCGATCATTCGCGAAATCGAAGAGATCCGCGACAAGGTGCCGGGCTTCACCGGCGTCATTTCCGACCTCGGCGGCCCGACCGCGAACATGTACCGCATCGCCTGCAAGACGCCGGAAATCGAATCCGCGTGCCGCAAGCCTTCGTGCGTGTTCCCGGGCATCTGCCCGAACCTGAACACCGACCACTCGTCGCTGATTCAGCTGTACCGCAGCGCCCGTGCGTTGCCGGGTGTGAAAAAGATTCTGATTGCCTCCGGCCTGCGTTACGACCTCGCGGTCGAGTCGCCGGAGTACGTCAAGGAGCTGGTGACCCACCACGTCGGCGGTTACCTGAAGATCGCCCCGGAACACACCGAGGAAGGTCCGCTCAACCAGATGATGAAACCGGGCATCGGCAGCTATGACAAGTTCAAGCGCATGTTCGAGAAGTACACCAAGGAAGCGGGCAAAGAGCAGTACCTGATTCCGTACTTCATCGCCGCCCACCCGGGCACCACCGACGAAGACATGATGAACCTGGCCCTGTGGCTCAAGGGCAACGGTTTCCGCGCCGACCAGGTGCAGGCGTTCTACCCGTCGCCGATGGCCACCGCCACCGCGATGTACCACTCGGGCAAGAACCCGCTGCGCAAGGTCACCTACAAGAGCGACGGCGTGACCATCGTCAAGAGCGAAGAGCAGCGTCGTCTGCACAAGGCGTTCTTGCGTTATCACGACCCGAAAGGCTGGCCGATGTTGCGTGAAGCGCTGCAACGCATGGGCCGTAGCGACCTGATCGGTCCGGGCAAGGATCAGCTGATCCCGCTGCATCAGCCGGCCACCGACAGCTACCAGAGCGCCCGTCGTAAAAACTCGACGCCGGCCGGCAGCCATAAAGTCGCGAAGGAAGGCAAAGAGAAGACCACCAAGATCCTCACTCAGCACACCGGTTTGCCGCCGCGTGCCAGTGATGGCGGTAATCCTTGGGACAAGCGTGAACAGGCCAAGGCTGCGGCATTTGCCCGCAACCAGCAGGCCGCCAAGGAGCGTAAAGACGCGGCCAAGGGCAAAGGGCCGAAGCCGGCTCGCAAGCCGGTCGTACCGCGCTAAACAGAACGCCAACCTTCGGGTTGGCGTTTTGCATTTCAGGTCTCCCGAAATGTGTTGTTACCACTGGCCTCATCGCTGGCAAGCCAGCTCCCACAGGGATCTTTAGTGGCCACGGTTCTGTGGGCGACAGAGAAATCTGTGGGAGCTGGCTTGCCAGCGATGGCGTCAGGTCAGACACCCCATAAACACCTGCTCGCCACATTTAGGCGCAAACTCGCCAAACCATTTCCCCGCATCGCCCGATTTTGGTGCTGTACTCCCCAAAGCATTCCAGGAAAGCGCCCAAGCCACTGCATGGCATAAGTCTTGCGCGCTTTCGAATACGCTTAGGCTCGCAGGAGGCACGCCGTGTCGATTCATGTCGCATTGCATCACGTCACGCATTACCGCTACGACCGCGCTGTCGAACTCGGCCCGCAGATCGTCCGCCTGCGCCCGGCCGCCCACAGCCGCACGCGGATTCTCTCGTATGCGCTGAAAGTCTCGCCCGAGCAGCATTTCATCAACTGGCAGCAAGACCCGCAGGGCAATTACCTCGCCCGGCTGGTATTCCCCGAAAAAACCGATGAGCTACGGATCGAAGTCGATCTGCTGGCCGAGATGGCGGTGTTCAACCCGTTCGACTTCTTCCTCGAACCCTACGCCGAGAAAATCCCGTTCACCTACGCTACCGATGAGCGCAAAGAGCTGGCGCCATACCTCGAAACATTGCCGCTGACGCCAAAGTTCCAGGCCTATCTGGACGGCATCGACCGCACGCCATTGCCTGCGGTGGATTTTCTGGTCGCGCTCAATCAGCGTCTGAGCGAAGACATCAATTATCTGATCCGCATGGAGCCGGGCGTACAAACCCCGGAACACACCCTCGAACACGCCTCCGGCTCCTGCCGCGATTCGGCATGGCTGCTGGTGCAACTGCTGCGCAATCTCGGGCTGGCGGCGCGATTTGTCTCCGGTTACCTGATCCAGCTGACGGCGGACGTGAAAAGCCTCGACGGCCCGTCCGGCACCGAGGTGGACTTCACCGACCTGCACGCCTGGTGCGAGGTGTATCTGCCGGGCGCAGGCTGGATCGGCCTTGATGCCACTTCCGGGTTATTTGCCGGTGAAGGACATATTCCGCTGGCCTGTAGTCCCGATCCGTCCTCGGCAGCGCCGATCAGCGGGATGGTCGAGCCCTGCGAGACACAGTTCAGCCACGAAATGTCGGTTGAACGGATCTGGGAAGCGCCGCGTGTCACCAAGCCCTATACCGACGAGCAATGGCTGGCGATTCAAGCCCTGGGCCGGCAGATCGACGCTGACCTGCTGGACGGCGACGTGCGCCTGACCATGGGCGGCGAGCCGACCTTTGTGTCAATCGATGACCCGGATGGCGCCGAGTGGAACACGGCAGCCTTGGGCGAGGACAAGCGCCGCCTCTCCGCCGAACTGTTCCAGCGCATGCGCAAGCATTACGCCCCCAAAGGTCTGGTGCATTTTGGCCAGGGCAAGTGGTATCCGGGCGAGCAACTGCCGCGCTGGTCGCTCAATTGCTATTGGCGCCGCGATGGCGTGCCGATCTGGCAAAACGCCGCGTTGATTGCCGACGAACAGCAAGATTACGGCGCTGATGGTGAGTTGGCCGGACGCTTTCTGAGGAGCGTCGCCGAACGCCTGAAAATTCCCACGCGTTTTGTCTTCCCTGCCTACGAGGACAATTTTTATTACCTCTGGCGCGAGGGCGCATTGCCCGGCAACGTCAGCGCCGAAGATTCGCGTCTGGAAGAGCCGCTGGAGCGTGCGCGGCTGCGCAAGGTCTTCAGTCAGGGCCTCGATAAGGTCATCGGCCAAGTGCTACCGCTGGCACGCACCGCCAAGGGCGATCAATGGCAGAGCGGGCGCTGGTATCTGCGCGACGAGCATTGCCGCTTGGTGCCTGGGGATTCACCGCTGGGCTACCGTTTGCCGTTGGGCTCGCAGCCTTGGGTAAAAGCGGCCGAGTATCCGTTTATTCATGCTCAGGACCCGAATCAGGACTTCCCGGCGCTGCCGGATACCGCACAGCTCAACAGTCATGGCGAAACGGCAACGGCGGACGAGCGTGCGCCGCAGATCGACGAGTCCGCCGATTGGCTGACCCGCACCGCGTTCTGCGCCGAGGCCCGCGAAGGGCGCTTGTACCTGTTCATGCCGCCGCTGGAGCGAGTCGAGGATTATCTGGAGTTGGTCGCGGCCATCGAGGCCACCGCCGAAGAATTGCATTGCCCGGTGCTGCTGGAAGGCTACGAGCCGCCGAGTGATGGGCGTCTGAGTAATTTTCGCATCACCCCGGATCCGGGCGTGATCGAGGTCAACGTGCAGCCGTCGGCGACCTGGGATGAGTTGGTCGAGCGCACCGAGTTTCTCTATGAAGAGGCGCGGCAGACGCGCCTGACCACTGAAAAATTCATGATCGACGGTCGCCATACCGGTACGGGCGGCGGTAACCACTTCGTCCTCGGTGGCGCGACGCCGGGGGACTCGCCGTTTTTGCGCCGTCCCGATCTGCTGCGCAGCCTGATCAGCTATTGGCATAACCATCCGTCGTTGTCGTATCTGTTTTCCGGGTTGTTCATTGGCCCGACATCCCAGGCGCCAAGAGTCGACGAGGCGCGTAACGACGCGTTGTATGAACTGGAAATCGCTTTCGCGCAGATGCCCGAGCCAGGTGAGGAATGTGCACCGTGGCTGGTGGATCGCCTGCTGCGCAACTTGCTGATCGACGTCACTGGCAACACGCACCGCGCCGAGTTCTGCATCGACAAACTCTATTCGCCGGACGGCGCTACGGGGCGTCTCGGGCTGCTGGAATTGCGCGCCTTTGAAATGCCACCCCATGCGCGCATGAGCCTGGCTCAGCAATTGTTGCTGCGGGCGCTGGTTGCACGCTTCTGGCGCGAGCCGTATGCGCCGCCGAAACTGGCGCGGTGGGGCACTGAGTTGCACGACCGCTTCATGCTGCCGCACTTTATCGAGCAGGATTTCGCCGACGTGATCGTCGAGCTCAATAGCGCTGGCTATCCGCTGCGGGCGGAATGGTTTGCGGCGCATCTGGAGTTTCGTTTTCCCAAGGTCGGCGATTACGCCGTCAACGGTATCGAACTGGAGCTGCGTCAGGCGCTGGAGCCGTGGCATGTGCTGGGGGAGGAGGGTGCGACGGGCGGCACGGTGCGTTACGTCGATTCATCGCTGGAGCGCTTGCAGGTCAAGCTCAAGGGCTTGCCGCCGCAGCGCTATCTGCTGACGTGCAATGGCGTTGCGGTGCCGCTGCATCCGACCGGGCGTGTTGGCGAGTTCGTGGCAGGCGTGCGTTATCGCGCCTGGCAACCGGCCAACTGCTTGCAACCGACGATTGCGGTACATGCACCGTTGGTGTTCGACTTGCTCGACACCTGGATGGGCCGTTCTCTGGGTGGTTGCCAATACCACGTCGCCCATCCGGGCGGGCGCAATTACGAGACGCTGCCGGTAAACGCCAACGAAGCGGAGAGCCGGCGCATGGCGCGGTTTTTCCGGATCGGACACACGCCTGGGAAACTTCCTGTACCTGATCTGAACATCTCCGACGAGCTACCGATGACTCTCGATTTACGACGTTTCTGAATCGCACGCGACACGCGGATTTTTCGTATATCCGCGCGTCATGTGCCTGCGTTAGTCTGACCGTTCCTTGCTGTCTGCCGAGCTTTCCATGCCTGACCTGCTAGACCGCTACCCGCTGACGGCGGGCACTTATCACGAACTGCTTGATAGCAGTGGTGCGGTGCGTCCGCATTGGCAACGGCTGTTCGATCAATTGCAGCGCAGCACACCCGCTCAACTGGTGCAGCGTCAGGCGTTGCTGGCGCGGCAGATTCAGGAAAACGGCGTCACGTACAACGTCTATGCCGACCCCAAAGGTGCAGATCGCCCGTGGGAGCTGGATCTGCTGCCCCATGTGATTGCGGCGGATGAGTGGCAGCAACTGTCGGCCGGGATTGCCCAGCGGGCGCGGTTGCTCAATGCCGTGCTGGCCGATCTGTACGGGCCGCAACGCTTGATCAGCGAAGGCCTGCTGCCGGCGGAACTGGTCTTCGGGCACAACAATTTTCTCTGGCCCTGTCAGGGCATCGCGCCGCCGGAAGGAGCGTTTCTGCATCTATACGCGGTCGATTTGGCGCGCACGCCGGACGGGCGCTGGTGGGTCACCGCAGATCGCACGCAAGCGCCGTCGGGCGCGGGCTATGCGCTGGAAAACCGCACCATCGTCTCCCGCGCCTTCCCCGAGTTGTACCGTGATCTGAAGGTGCAGCATCTGGCGGGGTTCTTTCGCACCTTGCAGGAAACCCTGGTCCGGCAGGCACCCTGCGACGATGACGCGCCGCTGGTGGTATTGCTCACGCCGGGACGATTCAACGAAAGCTATTTCGAACATCTTTATCTGGCGCGCCAGCTCGGCTATCCGCTGGTAGAGGGCGGCGACCTCACGGTGCGCGATGCCACGGTGTACCTGAAAACCCTCAGCGGCCTGCGCCGGGTACACGCAATCATGCGCCGGCTCGATGACGACTTCTGCGATCCGCTGGAGTTGCGCACGGACTCTGCGCTGGGCGTTCCCGGCTTGCTTGAGGCGGTACGCCAGGGTCGGGTGCTGGTCGCCAACGCGCTCGGCAGCGGTGTGCTCGAGTCGCCGGGTTTGCTCGGCTTTCTGCCCAGGATCAACCAATTCCTCTTCGGCGAAGAACTTATCCTGCCGTCCATTGCGACCTGGTGGTGTGGCGAGGCGCCAGTATTGGCCCAGGCGCTGGAAAAACTGCCTGAGCTGTTGATCAAACCGGCGTTTCCCTCACAAAGTTTCGCACCGGTATTTGGCCGTGATCTGAGTGAAAAACAGCGCCAGTCCCTCGCCGAGCGCATGCAGGCGCGACCTTATGCATATGTAGCGCAAGAACTGGCCCAGCTGTCGCAGGCGCCGATCTGGCAGGCCGAGGACGGACAGCTGCAACCCCGGGCGATCGGCATGCGCATGTATGCGGTAGCCAGCCATGACGGTTATCGAGTGCTGCCCGGTGGTTTGACCCGCGTGGCTGCCGAGGCGGATGCCGAAGTGGTGTCGATGCAGCGCGGCGGCGCGAGCAAGGACACGTGGGTGCTGGGTGATCGACCGCCCAGTGGCGAGCAATGGAAAACCCAACGCAATGTCGGCGTGCACGATCTGGTGCGCCGCGATCCCTATTTGCCATCGCGAGTGGTGGAAAACCTGTTCTGGTTCGGGCGTTATTGCGAGCGTTGCGATGACAGTGCGCGACTGCTGCGGATCATGCTCGCACGCTATGTCGATGGCGACGATCCGCAAGCCTTGCAGGCGGCTGTCGAACTGGGCGAGCGCCTGATGCTGCTGCCGGAGGAGGGCGAGTTGCCGGAGCGATTGCTGGCGGCGTTGCTGGGCGAGGACTGGTCATTCAGCCTGCGCTCCAACCTGCAACGCTTGCAGTGGGCGGCCTCGCAGGTGCGCGGCAAGCTCTCGCGGGAGAACTGGCAGGCGTTGGTCGAATTGCAGCGCGAAGCGATGGAGCTGGACACCGACGAGCCGGACTTCGGCGAACTGCTGGATTTTCTCAACCGTCTGGTGATGTCGCTGGCGGCGCTATCGGGTTTCGCGCTCGACGACATGACCCGCGACGAAGGCTGGCGCTTCCTGATGATCGGTCGGCGCATCGAGCGCCTGCAGTTTCTCAGCAGCAGTCTGGCGGCGTTCCTGCGCGGGGCCGGGGCGTTTGATCAGGCAGGTCTTGAATGGCTGCTGGAGTTGGGCAACAGCAGCATCACCTACCGTTCCCGTTATCTGGCTGTGGCTCAATTAATTCCGGTGCTCGACCTGTTGCTGCTCGATGAACAGAACCCGCATGCGGTGCTGTTCCAGTTGAAACTGGTGACCCGCACCTTGAAGCGCTTGAACGATGATTTCGGTGTGCCACGGGAAGCCGGATTACCGCAACTGGTCGAGCGTCTGGCGCGATTTGATCTGGCCTGTCTGGAGAATCCGTTGTTCGGCGCTTCCAGCGTTCGTGCGGCGCTTGATGGCCTGGCGGATCTGCTTCAAGAGATTGCTGATGCCAGCGGACAGGTGTCGGATCGCCTGGCCCTGCGCCATTTCGCCCACGTCGATGATGTCAGCCAGCGTACGGTGTCCGTCTGATGAACGCGCATTACCAGATCTTTCACGACACCTGTTATCACTACGACAGCCCGGTTTCCCTGGCGCAGCAATTGGCGCACCTGTGGCCGCGCGAGTGCAGCTGGCAGCGCTGCACCGAGCAGCAATTGCTGATCAGCCCGGAGCCGACGGCTCGGCGTGATGAGCTGGATGTGTTCGGCAATCCGCTGACCCGGCTGGCGTTCGAGCGACCGCATGATGAGTTGCAGGTCAATGCTCGCCTTACCGTCGAAGTGCTGGCGCGGCCGGCGCTGGATTTCACTCAGTCGCCAGCGTGGGAGCTGACGCGCAATGCGCTGACCTACAGCAGCCAGCCGTTTTCTGCCGAGCTGCTTGAGGCGTGCCGCTACCGTTTTCAGTCGCCGTACGTGCATTTGAAGCGCAGCTTCGTCGAGTTTTCACAGAGTTGTTTTCCACCGGGCCAGCCCTTGATGCTGGGCGTGCAGGCGTTGATGCAGAAGATCTTCAGCGAATTCACTTTTGATGCCGAAGCGACCCAGGTGGCAACGCCACTTGTGGAAGTGCTGGAGCGGCGCCGTGGTGTCTGTCAGGACTTCGCCCACCTGATGCTGGCCTGTGTGCGTTCGCGAGGGTTGGCGGCGCGTTACATCAGCGGATATTTGCTCACGCAGCCACCACCGGGACAGCCACGGTTGATTGGTGCCGATGCGTCGCATGCGTGGGTTTCGGTGTTTTGCCCGGTACTGGGCTGGGTGGATTTTGATCCGACCAATAACGTGCGGCCTGCGCTGGAGCACATCACATTGGCGTGGGGGCGGGATTTTTCCGATGTTTCGCCGTTGCGTGGGGTGATACTCGGTGGCGGCAGCCACGATCCCGAGGTCCGCGTTACCGTGATGCCATTGAATGAGTGATAACGAATTCTGTGGGAGCGGGCTTGCCCGCGATGACGGAGTGTCTGTGACGACTTTGTTGGATGTGCCGCAGTCATCGCGGGCAAGCCCGCTCCCACAGGGTTTCGTATCGAATTCTGAGGAGTGAAGGCTGTGAGGGCCGGCAGTCGAGCCGCCAGCCCCGTCACAAATCCGCTGGGTCTGATTCGATGATCAAACCCGGTGGGGCTCAGGCGTCAGGCGCCTGATCTTTCGGTGTTTCGGTTGCATCAACATCATCTTCTGTTGCCACTTCACCCTCAGGGTTCAGTGCTGCTTCTTCAGCGGTTTGTTTCTTGCGCTGAAGCTTTTCCTCTTTCTTCTGCTCCTTTGCCAGGTCTCGTTGACGTTTGGCGAAGGAATAATTGGGTTTGGCCATGGGCGATCCTCTAGGTCGAAGGTGAGGTTGAGCGGCGCGTATTCTGCCCTGTATCGGTGCCCGACGGTTAGCCGGGTTTCTGATCGACCCACTTGGGTGTGACGGTCGGTTGCCAGTTATCCAGAGACTCGAGCAGTGTTTGCGGCGATTCGCTCACTTGCAGCATGTCACGGTGTGGCGCGCGAACGAAGCCTTCGCCGACGATATGGTCAAGAAAAGCAGTGAGTTTGCTGTAGAAACCGTTCACTTCCAGCAAGCCCAGCGGCTTGCCGTGGTAGCCGAGTTGGCCCCAGGTCCAGACTTCGAACAGTTCTTCCAGCGTGCCAAGGCCGCCCGGCAGAGCGATAAAGGCGTCACTGAGTTCGGCCATGCGTGCCTTGCGGGCGTGCATGCCGTCGACGACTTCCAGACGCGTCAGGCTTTTGTGGCCGATTTCCTTGTCCATCAGACTCTGCGGAATGATGCCGATCACTTCACCGCCAGCGGCCAGCGCGGCGTCGGCGACAATCCCCATCAAACCGACAGCGCCACCGCCGTAGACCAGCGTCAGCTTGCGCTCGGCGAGGGCCTTGCCAAGGGCAACAGCAGCTTCGGTATAAGCCGGAACAGTGCCAGCGTTGGCACCACAAAATACACACACGGATTTCAGAGACATGCCTTTCTCCTGGGTCAATCCGTCACAGGGTACTGGCTGGCACGCCTTGATCCAAGGTCTAGACTTCGCGTTCCGGCGATTCAAAGGTACCGCTGGCGCCACAGGCGTAGGCGGCAAGCAAACTGCACAACAGACCGTTAAAGAACATGACAGGCACTCCGTCTCAGTAGATGCGCCGATCATAGGGCTGGCCGGAGAATCTGGCCGTTAGATTGTGTCGATGAGTGTCATAGCCTGAAAGTTGTATACAATTTTTGACTCAAGTCATAGGAACTTGCGAAGATTTCAGGCAGTCTTTCAACCATTCGTGATTTTGTTAACCCTGCCTTGGAGATTCACCATGTTTTCCAAAGTTGTTGCGGTATCCCTGCTGGCGCTGGCCAGCAGCCAATTGATGGCTGCCGAGTGCAAAACCACCGTTGACTCCACCGATCAGATGTCCTTCAACACCAAGGAAATCGTGATCGACAAGAGCTGCAAGACTTTCACCGTCGAGCTGACCCACTCCGGCAGCCTGCCGAAGAACGTCATGGGGCATAACCTGGTTGTCAGCAAAACCGCCGACATGCAGCCGATCGCTACCGATGGCCTGGCTGCCGGTATCGACAAAAACTACCTGAAAGACGGCGATGAGCGCGTTCTGGCGCACACCAAAATCATCGGCGCAGGCGAGAAAGATTCGCTGACCATCGACGTTTCGAAACTGGCAGCGGGTACCGACTACGGCTTCTTCTGCTCGTTCCCGGGCCACATCTCGATGATGAAAGGCACCATTACTGTCAAGTAAACAGGTCTTTCGCGTCATCGTTCTTCGCGGGCAAGCCCGCTCCCACAGGTTGGGTGCCAGTCACACATTTTGTGAACAACCAGGACACTGTGGGAGCGGGCTTGCCCGCGAAGGGGCCATTAGCATCGACAGATGTTCAGGCCAAAGAAAAGCCCGCTGAGGATCACTCCTCAGCGGGCTTTTTTCATTCCTCACCAATCAAGGCGCAAACGGCATGACGCGCTTGTGATGGGTCTTGTTGTACGTGTTGACGATGATGTCGAACGCTTCCTGACGCACCGCCTCGCCATGCAGGAACGCATCGATTTCGGCATAGGTGACGCCGTGCGACGCTTCGTCTGGTTTGCCCGGCGACAGGTCTTCCAGATCCGCCGTCGGGACTTTCTCCACCAGCGATTCCGGTGCACCAAAGCTGCGTGCAATCGCGCGCACCTGGTTTTTCACCAGACCGCTGAGCGGGGCCAGGTCGCAAGCGCCATCACCGAATTTGGTGAAGAACCCCATGACCGCTTCCGCCGCATGATCGGTGCCGATCACCAATCCGTTCGCCGCGCCGGCGATGGTGTATTGGGCGACCATACGCATGCGCGCTTTGGTGTTGCCGAGCACGAAGTCCACCGACACCGCGTGCTTGCCTTCAAACGCTGCCACTTCACTGGCCAGCGATTTCACCGCCGGGCCGATGTTGACGGTGTGGCGTTCGTCCGGGGCGATGAAATCCACCGAGGCCTGGGCATCGTGTTCGTCGAACTGGGTTTCATACGGCAGACGCACGGCGATGAATTTGTAGCTGTTGTCACCGGTCTGGTCGCGCAGTTCGCGCATCGCGCGCTGAGCCAGCAGGCCGGCGGTCAGCGAGTCGACACCGCCGCTGATGCCCAGCACCAGCGTCTTGAGCCCGGAATTGACCAGGCAATCCTGAATAAAGGTAATGCGCCGGGCGACTTCGGCCTGCAGGGCCTTGTAGTCGGCGAACGGCGGTTGCACCTTGAGCTGTTCAGCAATCTCACGCTGTACGGCTTGCATGAATTCACTCCTTGCTAGATAGACTGGAATCGGCAGGAACCTGGAAAACGTGTCGCAAATAGGCAACGAAATTCGGGTCTTTGCAGTGGGTCTTGCCTGGCTCGTCGGAGATCTTCGCCACCGGTTGGCCGTTGCAGGCGGTCATTTTAAGCACGATGCTCATCGGTTCGACACCCGGAATGTCGCAGGTGAGGTTGGTGCCGATGCCGAAGCTCACGTTGATCCGACCGTGCAGCGCGCGGAAGATTTCCAGCGACCTGGGTAGCGTCAGGCTGTCGGAGAACACCAGGGTCTTGCTCATCGGGTCGATGCCGAGCTTGTGGTAGTGGGCGATGCATTTTTCGCCCCAGGCCACAGGGTCCCCGGAGTCGTGGCGCAGGCCATCGAAAAGCTTGGCGAAAAACAGGTCGAAGTCGCCGAGGAAAGCATCCGTGGTGATGCAATCGGTGAGGGCGATCCCGAGCAGACCCCGGTACTCACGCACCCAGCAATCGAGCGCGGCGATCTGGCTGTCGATCAATCGCGGGCCGAGTTGCTGGTGGGCCATGATCCATTCATGGGCCATGGTGCCCAGCGGTTTCATGTCCAGTTCGCGGGACAGGTGCACATTGCTGGTGCCGACGAAACGCCCGGGGAAATCGTGCTTGAGCACGTTCACCACTTCTTCCTGCACACGGTAGGAAAAACGGCGGCGGGTACCGAAATCGGCGACCTGCAATTGCGCCAGTTCGTCGGCCGAGGCGTTGGCGGTCAGCCAGTCGAACTTGCGATAGAGCTGTTCACGGGCCTGTTCCAGCACCGTTTCGCGGTAGCGATAGCGGTTGCGCACTTCGCTGACAATCGCCAGCAGCGGCACTTCGTAGAGGATCACATGCAGCCACGGCCCACGCAGGCGGATGAACAGTTCGCCGTTCTCGATGCCGGTGTGCAGATAGCGCAGGTTGAAGCGGAACAGGCCGAGGAAGCGCAGGAAATCCGGTTTGAGGAAGCTGATGCGCTCCAGAAAACTCAGTTGATCGGCGCTCAGGCTCAGCTCGGCCAGACGCTCGATCTGATAGCGGATCTCGGCCAGATACGGGCGCAGATCCTCGCTGTTACGGCAACGAAACTCCCATTCGACTTCGACGTTGGGGTAGTTGTGCAGCACCGCCTGCATCATCGTCAGCTTGTAGAAGTCGGTGTCGAGCAGGTTCTGCACGATGCGATCGGCAAACACACTCTCGCTCATAAACGGGTCTCCGGGTGCGCCGCGCGTTGGCGCGGTATCAATCAATGGCGCTAGTGGCGCATATCAGCGGTGGGAATTGCCAGCGATTTCTGTTCTGGGTCAGGTCAATTGTGGTGAGGGGATTTATCCCCGACCGGCTGCAAAGCAGTCGTCGCTCTTGAGATTTTGGGGCCGCTGCGCGACCCATCGGGGATAAATCCCCTCGCCACAGGGGGCGGGTTTCAGCCCGGAGCGTCGATCTGTTCGAGCATCCACCTCACAAAATCGCGCACCTTCGGCACTTCCGCCGAGTGTTCCGGGTACGCCAGGTAGTAGGCGTCGCTGCTGGGCATTGCATGCTGCCAGGGAATGACCAGTTTGCCGTCGGCCAACTCTTCTTCCACCAGAAACCGTGGCAACAACGCCACGCCGCAGCCGACCTGCGCGGCGCGGATGCACATATAAAAGGTTTCGAAGCGCGGTCCGTGGTAGCTGTGTTCGGTCTGATAACCCTGACTGTCGAACCAGTCATGCCAGGCCTGTGGCCGCGAGGCATTCTGCAGTAACACCAGATCGGTGAGTTGCGTCGGGTCAGTAAACGGTTGATCGGGCAGGCTGCCGGGGGCGCAGACCGGTACCAGCTCTTCACCGAACAGCTTCAGGCATTCGGTGCCGGGCCGTGAGCCCTGACCAAAATAGAATGCCAGATCGCTGCGGCCTTGCAGCAGATCATCCGCTTCCTGTTCGTTGCACAAATCCAGATGAATCGAGGGATGGCGCAGACGCCAGCCCTTCAGACGCGGCACCAGCCAGCGGGCGCCGAAGGTCGATGGTGTGGAGACGCGCAGGACTTCGGTCTCGCCGCCGTAGGAACGCAGGTAATGCGTCGACATTTCCACTTGCGTGAGGATTTTTCGTACTTCGACCAGATACAAATCCCCGGCCGGGGTCATCTGCAAACGCCGACGCACGCGGCGGAACAACAAGTGCTGCAACAATTCCTCAAGCTGCGCGACCTGTTTGCTCACGGCGCTCTGGGTCAGGTTCAGTTCCTCGGCGGCCCGGGTGAAGCTCAGGTGCCGGGTCACGGCCTCAAAGCACTGCAACGCAGTAATCGACGGCAGGTGGCGTTTGTTCAGCATGACGGATCCTTTTCTTGTCTTTCTATGCGCAGCATGAATAAACGGAATGATATCTCGCGTAAAGGTCGTTTGTTGCCTCGCCGTACTGACGCTACAACTAAAGGCCTGCCCGGTCGTGCAACAGCGGCCGCACACATTCAGTTTTTTGCTTGAGGAGTGACCCATGGTTGCCGCATTGCTTGATCGTCTTGGTGTGAACCCGGCCCTGTACCAGAACGGCAAAGTGCCGGTGCATTCGCCCATCGACGGCAGCCGCATCGCCGCCGTGAACTGGGAAGGCCCGGCGGAAGTCGAGCAGCACATCAGTCGCGCAGATCATGCGTTCGAAGCCTGGCGCAAAGTCCCGGCCCCGCGTCGCGGTGAATTGGTGCGCCAATTTGGTGAGGTGTTGCGCGAATACAAGAACGATCTCGGTGAGCTGGTTTCCTGGGAAGCAGGCAAGATCACCCAGGAAGGCCTGGGCGAAGTTCAGGAGATGATCGACATCTGCGACTTCGCTGTCGGCCTGTCCCGCCAGTTGTACGGTTTGACCATCGCGTCCGAGCGCCCGGGCCACCATATGCGTGAAACCTGGCATCCGCTGGGCGTAGTTGGTGTGATCAGTGCGTTCAACTTCCCGGTCGCGGTGTGGGCGTGGAACACCACCCTGGCGCTGGTCTGCGGCAACCCGGTGGTATGGAAACCGTCGGAGAAAACCCCGCTGACGGCATTAGCCTGTCAGGCCCTGTTTGACCGTGTGGTGAAGAATTTCAGCGATGCTCCGGCGAATCTCTGCCAGGTGATCATTGGTGGTCGCGATGCCGGCGAAGCGCTGGTTGATGACCCGCGTGTGGCGCTGATCAGCGCCACCGGTAGCACGCGCATGGGCCGCGAAGTGGCGCCGAAAGTCGCTGCACGTTTTGCCCGCAGCATTCTCGAACTGGGCGGCAACAACGCGATGATCCTCGGCCCAAGCGCCGATCTGGACATGGCGGTACGCGCCATTCTGTTCAGCGCAGTCGGCACCGCCGGTCAGCGCTGCACCACGCTGCGCCGCCTGATCGCCCATGAGTCGGTGAAAGAAGAAATCGTCACCCGTCTGAAAGCCGCCTACGCGAAAGTGCGCATCGGCCATCCGCTGGAAGGCAATCTGGTTGGCCCACTGATCGACAAACACAGTTTCGAAAACATGCAGGACGCACTGGAGCAAGCGTTGAGCGAAGGCGGCCGGGTGTTCGGCGGCAAGCGCCAACTGGAAGATCAGTTCCCGAATGCCTATTACGTGTCGCCAGCCATCGTTGAAATGCCGGAACAGAGCGATGTGGTCTGCAGCGAAACCTTCGCGCCGATTCTCTACGTGGTCGGTTACAGCGATTTCCAGGAAGCGCTGCGTTTGAACAATGCTGTACCGCAAGGCCTGTCGTCGTGCATCTTCACCACTGACGTGCGTGAGGCGGAGCAATTCATGTCGGCGGTCGGCAGCGATTGCGGCATCGCCAACGTCAACATCGGCCCGAGCGGCGCCGAGATTGGCGGCGCCTTTGGTGGCGAGAAAGAGACCGGTGGTGGTCGTGAGTCGGGCTCGGATGCGTGGCGCGCATATATGCGTCGCCAGACCAATACCGTGAACTATTCGCTGGAGTTGCCGCTGGCGCAGGGCATCACCTTCGACTGAGTCTTTCCGGTCAGGTCGATCGTTCCCACGCTCTGCGTGGGAATGCCTCACCGGACGCTCCGCGTTCGCTTTTGGGACGCAGAGCGTCCCTGACTGCATTCCCACGCAGAGCGTGGGAACGATCATTTTGCTGTGTTTGGCAGGTTTCTGTTGGAGTCTGGCAATGCCGTTACGCGAAGAATGTCTGTGGGAAAAACTCACGCCGCAAAGGCCGGATAACACCGCGCTCAGGGGCGAAGTCAAAGTCGATGTCTGCGTGATCGGCGCCGGGTTCACCGGATTGTCGGCGGCGCTGCATCTGTTGGAACAAGGCAAGACCGTTTGCGTGCTGGAAGCCCATCGGGCCGGTCACGGCGGTTCCGGACGCAACGTCGGGCTGGTCAACGCCGGCATGTGGATCCCGCCGGACGAGATCGAGGCCGGGTTTGGCGAGGCGGTCGGCAGTCAGCTCAACCGCATGTTGGGTGCGGCACCGGCGCTGGTGTTCAGCCTTGTGGATAAGTACAACATCGATTGCCAGTTGCGCCGCGAAGGCACCTTGCACATGGCGCACAACGCCAAGGGTGAGGCGGATTTGCGCAGTCGCGAACAGCAATGGAAACGTCGAGGCGCACCGGTTGAGCTGCTGACCGGCAAGGCGTGCGAGCAAGCGACCGGCACGCAAAAAATTGCCGCCGCGTTGCTCGACCGACGCGCCGGCACGCTCAATCCGATGGCCTATGTCACCGGGCTGGCCAACGCCGTGAAGGGGCTCGGTGGGCAGATGTTTGATCATTCGCCGGTTACTCGTCTTGAGCGCATCGGCCCGCAATGGTCGGTGCAGACCGAGCACGGTTCGGTACTGGCCGAGCAGGTGGTCATCGCCTCCAACGCCTACACCGAAGGCGACTGGACCGAACTCAAGCGCAACTTCTTTCCCGGTTATTACTATCAGGTCGCCTCGGTGCCGCTGAGTGAAGACGCCGCGCAAGAGATTCTCCCGGGCGGGCAGGGCTCGTGGGACACCCGCCAGGTCTTGAGCAGCATTCGCCGCGACAAGGAAGGGCGGCTGCTGCTCGGCAGTCTCGGCAACGGCAACCAGAAACCGACCTGGTTTCTCAAGGCCTGGGCCGACCGCGTTCAGCAGCATTATTTCCCCAATCTGAAACCGGTGGAGTGGGAGTGCACCTGGACCGGGCGCATTGCCTTCACCCCTGATCACCTCATGCGCTTGTTCGAACCGGCGCCGGGACTGGTGGCTGTCACCGGCTACAACGGTCGCGGGGTGACCACCGGCACCGTGGTCGGCAAGGCTTTCGCTGATTACCTGTGTCACGGCAATCCGCAAGCCCTGCCGATTCCCTTTGCACCAATGCAGCCTCTGGCGGGCGTGGGCTTGCGCAGTTGCCTGTATGAGGCCGGGTTCTCGCTGTATCACGCAGGCCAGTGCCTGCGCATCGTGATTTGAGTGTTGAAATATGTTGCCGGAAGCGGCGCTTTTCGATGTAGCGACTAGCCTGTAATGGTGCGGGTTGTAGCAGTCCCGCACCAGCAGTGTGCAGTTCGGTGACGCGGGCTGTTACAGGCTGGTTGCACGTCGTTTGGCGCCGCGGTTGCAATGATGGCGCATGCGGGTTGCGCCTGAAAAAATAAATGGTTTCACCTTCCGCGGTTTAGACGGTTGCACGCCCAATGAAAATGGGAACGAAACAGTCGAAATAACAAGAAAGCAGCGACTTTTTGAAGAATAAAAAACCGATGGCACGGCGCTTGCTCAGAGCATTCAGTGAAGTGAAGTCGCAGTGCCAACTAAAAAAAACCTTGGAGCACCACCTCATGTCCCAGACGTTTTACAAGAAAGGCTTTCTGGCCCTCGCAGTGGCTACTGCGTTGGGTGTTTCTGCGTTTGCTCAAGCTGATGTGAAAATCGGTGTAGCGGGTCCAATGACTGGCGCCAACGCGGCATTTGGCGAGCAGTACATGAAGGGTGCACAGGCAGCGGCGGATGCGGTCAACGCGGCAGGCGGCGTCAACGGTGAAAAAATCGTTCTGGTCAAGGGCGATGACGCCTGCGAGCCGAAACAAGCGGTGACGGTCGCCAAGGACCTGGTCAACCAGAAGGTTGCCGGCGTGGTCGGGCACTTCTGCTCCTCTTCCACCATTCCAGCCTCGGAAATCTACGACGAAGCCGGTGTCATCGCGATCACCCCGGGTTCCACCAACCCGCAAGTGACCGAGCGCGGCCTCAGCGCCATGTTCCGTATGTGCGGGCGTGATGACCAGCAAGGCATCGTTGCCGGCGACTACATCGTCGACGTGCTCAAGGGCAAGAAAGTCGCGGTGCTGCACGACAAGGACACCTACGGCCAAGGCTTGGCCGACGCCACCAAGGCTCAGTTGGAAAAACGCGGCGTGAAGCCGGTGCTGTATGAAGGCCTGACCCGTGGCGAGAAAGACTTCAGCGCCGTAGTCACAAAAATCCGCGCGGCTGGTGCCGACGTCGTCTACTTCGGCGGCCTGCACCCGGAAGCCGGTCCACTGGTTAAACAGCTGCGCACCGAAGGCCTGAAAGACGTGAAATTCATGTCTGACGACGGCATCGTGACCGACGAACTGGTGACCACCGCTGGCGGCCCGCAATACGTCGACGGCGTGCTGATGACCTTCGGCGCCGACCCGCGCCTGCTGCCAGACAGCAAGACCGTTGTGGATGCATTCCGCAAGGCCGGCACCGAACCTGAAGGCTACACCCTGTACGCCTACGCCTCGGTACAGACCCTGGCTGCCGCCTTCAACGGCGCCAAGTCCAACAGTGGCGAGAAAGCCGCCGAGTGGCTGAAAACCAACCCGGTGAAAACCGTCATGGGCGAGAAGGCCTGGGACAAGAAGGGCGACCTGAAAGTCTCCGACTACGTGGTTTACCAGTGGGACAAGGACGGCAAATACCATCAGCTGGAAAAACAGAAGTAAGGGCTGACGCGATCAGTTCAACCCACAAGGCCCTGTGGGAGCGGGCTTGCCCGCGATGACGGCCTGACAGTCGACACCTTTGTTGAATGTTCTACCGCTATCGCTGGCAAGCCAGCTCCCACAGGAGATCGGTGGGGCTGAACTCTTCGCGCTCTGACATTGCTCCGACGTACATCTGTATTTTTCCTAGAAGAACCGCACACCCACAGGTGTGCAGGTTCTCATTGCGTGAGATTGCGTTATGGATGGTATTTTCCTGCAGCAACTGGTCAACGGCCTGACCCTCGGGTCGGTCTATGGCCTGATCGCCATCGGCTACACAATGGTCTACGGCATCATCGGCATGATCAACTTCGCCCACGGCGAGGTTTACATGATTTCTGCTTACCTGGCGGCAATCAGTCTGGCTCTGCTGGCTTACTTCGGTATTGAATCCTTCCCGCTCCTGATGCTCGGCACACTGGTCTTCACCATCGTCGTTACCGGGGTGTATGGCTGGGTCATCGAACGCATCGCTTACAAACCGCTGCGCAACTCCACCCGACTGGCACCGCTGATCAGCGCCATCGGTATCTCTCTGATCCTGCAAAACTATGCCCAGATCAGCCAGGGCGCCCGTCAACAAGGTGTTCCGACGCTGCTCACTGGCGCCTGGCGCATCGATATCGGCACCGGCTTCGTGCAGCTCACCTACACCAAGATTTTCATTCTGGTGGCCGCCTTCGTCGGCATGGGCCTGCTGACCTATGTCATCAAGTACACCAAGCTCGGCCGCATGTGCCGCGCCACTCAGCAAGACCGCAAGATGGCCTCGATTCTGGGGATCAACACCGACCGGGTGATTTCCTATGTGTTCATCATCGGTGCAGCCATGGCGGCGCTGGCCGGCGTACTGATCACCATGAACTACGGCACGTTCGACTTCTACGCCGGTTTCGTCATCGGCATCAAAGCCTTCACTGCCGCGGTACTCGGCGGGATCGGTTCGCTGCCGGGCGCGATGCTGGGCGGGATCATTCTCGGGATATCCGAGTCGCTGTTCTCCGGTCTGGTCAACTCCGACTACAAAGACGTGTTCAGCTTCTCGCTGCTCGTACTTGTTCTGGTCTTCCGGCCGCAGGGCCTGTTGGGCCGTCCTCTTGTGTCGAAGGTGTAAGCGATGTCTTCAACCACTCAAAAAAACATCGATATCAAAAAAAGCCTGGTTGAGGCGATTCTTGCCGGCCTCATTGCCCTGATCGTGTTCGGCCCGATTGTCGGCGTCGTGCTCGAGGGCTACAGCTTCAATCTTGAGCCGACCCGCGTCGCGTGGATTATCGGCATTGTCATGATTGGCCGGTTTGCCCTCAGCCTGTTTCTGCAGACGCCCAAGGGCCTGAAGATTCTCGACGGATTCGAGAGCACCGGTTCCGGTGTGCATGTGTTGCCGTCCGATCACAAATCAAGCCTGCGCTGGATCATCCCGCTGCTGATTGTGCTGGCAGTGATCGTGCCGTTCGTCTCCAACTCCTATCTGCTAGGCGTGGTCATCCTCGGGTTGATCTACGTGTTGCTGGGGCTGGGGCTGAATATCGTGGTGGGCCTGGCCGGTTTGCTCGACCTCGGTTACGTGGCGTTCTATGCCATCGGCGCCTACGGTCTGGCGCTCGGTTATCAGTATCTCGGTCTGGGGTTCTGGACGGTGCTGCCACTGGCGGCGATCACCGCAGGTCTGGCCGGTTGCATCCTCGGTTTCCCGGTGCTGCGCCTGCACGGTGACTATCTGGCGATCGTGACTCTTGGCTTCGGTGAAATCATCCGTCTGATACTCAACAACTGGCTGTCGCTGACCGGCGGCCCGAACGGCATGCCGGCGCCGCTGCCGACATTTTTCGGTCTGGAGTTCGGCAAGCGGGCGAAAGATGGCGGGGTGCCGTTTCACGAGTTCTTCGGCATCGCCTACAACCCGGACGTGAAGTACTACTTCATCTACGCGGTGTTGTTCCTGGTGGTATTGGCCGTGCTGTACATCAAGCATCGTCTGGTAAAAATGCCGGTCGGCCGCGCCTGGGAAGCCTTGCGTGAAGATGAAATCGCCTGCCGCTCGATGGGCCTCAACCACGTGCTGGTCAAGCTCTCGGCGTTCACCATCGGTGCGTCGACCGCAGGTCTGGCCGGGGTGTTTTTCGCCACTTACCAAGGCTTCGTCAACCCGACCTCGTTTACCTTCTTCGAATCGGCACTGATTCTGGCCATCGTCGTGCTCGGCGGCATGGGCTCGACCATCGGCGTGGTGATCGCCGCATTCGTGCTGACCGTCGCGCCGGAACTGTTGCGCGGCTTCGCTGAATACCGCGTGCTGCTGTTCGGCATCCTGATGGTGTTGATGATGATCTGGCGACCACGTGGGCTGATCCGCATCAGCCGCACCGGGGTCACTCCACGCAAAGGTGCCATTCACTATGAGAGGACTGCGCCATGAGTGAAGTCGTACTCTCTGTTGAAAAACTGATGATGCATTTCGGCGGCATCAAGGCCCTGAGTGACGTCAGCCTGAAGGTCAAACGCAACTCGATCTTTGCCCTGATCGGCCCGAACGGCGCCGGCAAGACCACGGTGTTCAACTGCCTGACCGGTTTCTACAAGGCCTCCGGCGGCAAGATCGAACTCAACGTGCGTGGTCAGCAAACCAACGTGATCAAGTTGCTCGGCGAGTCGTTCAAACCAACCGACTTCGTCTCGCCGAAATCCTTCCTCAGCCGTCTGTATTACAAGATGTTCGGTGGCACCCATCTGGTGAACCGCGCAGGCCTGGCGCGGACTTTCCAGAACATTCGCCTGTTCAAGGAAATGTCGGTGCTGGAAAACCTGCTGGTGGCCCAGCACATGTGGGTCAACCGCAACATGCTCGCCGGCATCCTCAACACCAAGGGCTACCGCAAGGCCGAGAGCGACGCGCTGGATTGCGCGTTCTACTGGCTGGAAGTGGTCGATCTGGTGGACTGCGCCAACCGTCTCGCCGGTGAACTGTCCTACGGCCAGCAACGCCGTCTGGAGATCGCCCGCGCCATGTGCACGCGCCCGCAGATCATCTGCCTCGACGAACCGGCTGCCGGCCTCAACCCTCAGGAAACCGAAGCGCTGAGCGCGATGATCCGGCTGCTGCGCGACGAGCACGATCTGACCGTGGTGCTGATCGAACACGACATGGGCATGGTAATGAGCATTTCCGACCACATCGTGGTGCTGGACCACGGCATCGTCATCGCCGAAGGCGGGCCTGAAGCCATTCGCAACGACCCGAAAGTGATTGCCGCTTACCTGGGCGCCGACGAAGAGGAGCTGGTATGAGCCAACCGATCCTCGAACTCAAAGACCTGGACGTGTTCTACGGGCCGATCCAGGCGCTCAAAGGCGTATCACTGCAGATCAACGAAGGGGAAACCGTCAGCCTGATCGGCTCCAACGGTGCGGGTAAATCGACGTTGCTGATGTCGATCTTCGGCCAGCCACGGGCGGCGGGCGGGCAGATCCTTTATCAAGGCGTCGACATTACCCACAAGTCATCGCACTACATCGCCTCCAACGGTATTGCGCAGTCGCCGGAAGGGCGGCGGGTGTTCCCTGACATGACCGTCGAGGAAAACCTGCTGATGGGCACCATTCCGATTGGCGACAAGTACGCCAAGGAAGACATGCAGCGCATGTTCGAGCTGTTTCCACGGCTGGAAGAGCGCCGCACGCAACGGGCGATGACCATGTCCGGTGGTGAGCAGCAAATGCTCGCCATTGCCCGTGCGTTGATGAGCCGGCCGAAGTTGTTGCTGCTCGATGAACCGAGCCTGGGTCTGGCGCCGATCGTGGTGAAGCAGATCTTCGCGACCCTGCGCGAACTGGCGAAAACCGGCATGACCATTTTCCTCGTCGAGCAGAATGCCAACCATGCGTTGAAGTTGTCTGACCGGGCGTATGTGATGGTCAACGGCGAGATTCGCCTGTCCGGTACCGGCAAGGAATTGCTGGTGAACGAGGAGGTGCGTAACGCCTATCTTGGCGGCCACTGAGTTATCCCCAGCTACACACCGCCCCGGCGACGCAAGTCCCGGGGCTTTTTCATGCCCGGAAACCCACCATAACTCCTGTGGGAGCTGGCTTGCCAGCGATAGCGGTTTCCCCCTAAACAATGATGTTGGCAGTGACTCCCTCATCGCTGGCAAGCCAGCTCCCACAGTTAAAAGTGCGACCTTCGCCAAAATTGTGGAAAACAAATTCCGCTACCTGCCAAAGCGCGACATATAGACGCTGCAAATGGCTGTTTTTCCACAGTTTTGAGTTGTCCCCGTTTGCTGTGGAGCTGGCTGTGAATAACGTGGGAGTAGCTGGCTGAAAGCCTTGTCTGGCGTGGCCTGTAGCGTTGTGATTGTTTTTTGATCAGGTGATTTGGCAGGAGCGTCAGGCGTGGTTGTCAACCTTTTTATGGTGGGCACAGAGCAGGCGATTCGCTGTGTGCTGACCTGTGGATAAGTCTGTGATTAAACTCTGGAAAGACTGCGCTAGGCAGCGTAATTGCTGGCCTCGCGCAATCACTGCTGTGACCGTTCGGTCGTGCAAAATGCCCTGTCCCGCACATCTGTTACTTCAGGGTCAAGCAAAAAACTTTCTATTCACGCCGCAAAGCCTTGTGTGGCGCGGCTTTGCGCGTTTCCACTTGCCCCCGGAAACTGTGGAAGGGCTTGTGGATAACGTGCGCGCATATGGCTGCAGGCCACGGTGGCTGTGCCGTTGGTACGGTTGGTTGTTTTTTGTACAGCGTGTGGGTGTTGCCCGTGAATGCGGGGCCGGGCATGCTGGCTGCTGATTTTCTATTCCAAGGGCTGCCCCGGTGGCCGAAGCAAGGAGAACACGATGTCCAACACCCTGTTTATCACCGGCGCAACGTCCGGTTTTGGTGAAGCCTGCGCCCGCCGTTTCGCCGAGGCTGGCTGGAAACTGGTGCTGACCGGCCGTCGTGAAGAACGCCTGACCGCGCTGTGTGCTGAATTGTCGAAGCAGACCGAAGTGCACGGTCTGGTGCTTGATGTGCGTGATCGCCAGGCGATGGAAGCGGCGATCGCCAACCTGCCGCCGTCGTTCGCCAAACTGCGTGGCCTGATCAACAACGCAGGTCTGGCCCTGGGCGTGGACCCGGCGCCGAAATGCGATCTGGATGATTGGGACACCATGGTCGACACCAACGTCAAAGGCCTGATGTACGCCACTCGTCTGCTGCTGCCGCGCCTGATCGCCCATGGCCGTGGCGCCGGCATCGTCAACCTTGGCTCCATCGCCGGTAACTATCCGTATCCGGGCAGCCACGTCTATGGCGCGACCAAGGCATTCGTTAAACAGTTCTCGCTGAACCTGCGTTGCGACTTGCAGGGGACGGGTGTGCGGGTCAGCAACATCGAGCCGGGGCTATGCGAGAGCGAGTTCTCGCTGGTGCGCTTCGCGGGCGATCAGGAGCGCTACAACGCCACCTACGCCGGTGCCGAGCCGATCCAGCCGCAGGACATCGCCGAGACGATTTTCTGGGTGATGAATGCGCCTGCGCACATCAACATCAACAGCTTGGAGTTGATGCCGGTGAGCCAGACCTGGGCCGGTTTTGCGATCGAGCGTAACAAGGCTTAACACCGCGTTATGGCCATCGCTGGCAAGCCAGCTCCCACAAGTACCGAATCGTTCACAAGATTTGTGGACGCCGATAAACCTGTGGGAGCTGCGGTGCGACGATTCGACTTGCCAGCGATGAGGCCAGAACAGGCAATAAATCCCGATAAGGTAAACTCCCCTCGCAACAACCCAACCGCACCCTGCGGTTTTCAAGGTTTTTCGAGGAGTCAAAGTGAGTAACCGAGGTGAGCAGTCGCTGCTCAAACAATCGACCATCCTGATGTTCGCGGTGTCGATCGCCGGGATCGTCACCGGTTTTGTATCGGGTTCCCAATCCATCCTGTTCGATGGTTTTTTTTCGCTGATCGCCACGTTCATCAAAGTCCTGATGCTGATCACCGCCAGGTTGATCGCCAAGGAAAGCAATCACCGCTTCCAGTTCGGCTTCTGGCATCTGGAACCGATGGTGCTGCTGATCGAAGGCAGTTTCCTGCTGTTGATCGCCATCTATGCGTTTCTCAACGGTGTGTTCGGCATCATCAATGGCGGGCGCGAGATCGAGTTGGGTCTGGTGATCATCTATGCCGCAGTGTTTACCGTGGTTGAGTTTGGCTACTTCTTCTACGTGCGCCGGCGCAATCGCAAGCTCAAATCCACACTGATTCAGTTCGACAACATCAGTTGGCTGGTGGACGCGATGCTGTCGGTCGGCCTGTTGATCAGTTTTCTCGCGGCGCTGTTGCTCAAGTCCCAGGGCTATGGCGAGTGGGCAAGGTTTGTCGACCCGCTGATCCTGATCGTGCTGGCTCTGACCATGCTGCCACCGGCGTTCAAGATTCTCGGCCCGGCGTTGCGCGACGTGTTGGGTATCGCGCCGGACACGCTGGATGACCAGGTGCGTCAGGTGATGGAGGCGGCGAAAGTCGAGCATGGTTTCGATGATTACGTGTCCTACGTGCAGAAGCACGGGCGGGCGCGGTTTATCGAGATTCATGTGGTGCTGCCGGCGGACTATGCGCTGAGCAGTGTCGGCCAGCTGGATGTGTTGCGCGAGGATATTTCGGCGAAACTTGGCAAACCGGATGCGGCGCGCTGGTTGACCATCAGCTTCACGGGCGACAAGAAGTGGGTTGCTTGATGTAACCCGGTTCTCTGCTGAGAACACAGTTTGTGGCGAGGGGATTTATTCCCGATCGGCCCCGCTTTCTTCAGGGCCGCTTCGCGCGCCATCGGGGATAAATCCCCTCGCCACAATAGATCCCTTCATCACAGCAGATCTCATTTGCATGAGATCAGCGTAGGTATTCGGTAAGACCGCTGTAGCAAGTCGCAAGGTGATACGGCGTCGTCGACGGCATGTCCTTGCGGCTGACTTCACCCTGCTCATCGCGGCATTCATGCCAACCCCCGGCATGCAGGAAGCGTTGCTGTAGCGCCTGCAATTGGCGCAACACCGTGGCTTCGCTGTCGGGGCGCAACGTCAGGGCGCGCAGGTATTCAGCCTGAGCCCAGATCCGTTGAGTCGAATCTTTCGGGCGGCCGTCCAGTTCCAGATCAAGCATCGCCCGCACCGCGCCGGACGGCTGTTCGACGCCAAATTGCTCGGTAAACGCGAACGCCTTGTCCAGCGCTGCATGCAGTTTCGAGCCGCGCAGCAATGGCGACGATTCGAGCAGAAAATACCATTCGAACTGATGCCCCGGCTCGTACCAGTTATCCACAGCCCCCAGCGGTTTCTCCATCAACACGCCCTGTTGCGGGTCAACGAAGTGCTTGTGCATGGCTGTGCATAACTCGATCAGCAGCTGCTGCGTGGGAGCATCTTCGCGCACGGAAAGGGTGGCAAGAAACGCTTCGGCCAGGTGCATCAGCGGATTTTGCAGAGGGCCGGTTTGCAGGGTGATCCAGTCCCGCTCAAGGCAGGCTTCGTACAATCCATCGCCCGTGGCAAAACGTCGGCCAATGACTTCCAGCGCGGCGTTCAGCGTCGATTCCACCAGCGGCTCACGGGACTTTTCCCAATAATGCGCGCAGGCGAACAGGATGAAGGCGTGGGTGTACAGATCCTTGCGCTGATCGAGCGGTTTGCCCTGTGCATCGATGCTGTAGAACCAGCCACCGTGCTCGGCGTCATGAAAGTGCCGTTGCAAGGAACGGAACAGCGCCGCCGCGCGTACTTCGGCATTATCCACAACCCCGATCAGGCTGGAAAACAGATACAACTGCCGTGCGCAGGCCATCGCCCGATAGCGTTGCGGTGGCAGCGGTTGGTGGGCGGCGTCCAGCGCTTCGTAAGGCAGGGCCATGTCGGCATTCCATCCCGGGCCTTGCCACAGCGGCACGATCACGTTCACAAAGTGCTGTTGCACATCGCTGAACAGGGCGGTCAATTCAGGCAGGGAGGCGGAGCGGGAAGCATGGGGCATTGGCGGACGTCGTCACGGCTGGGGCGATTGCGCGACATGGTAGCAGAGAGACCGACATTAGAGGCCCGGTGTCTGATCGGCCGTCATCGCTGGCAAGCCAGCTCCCACAGGGATCATTGGTGTTCACACAATTGTGGGCTCACCCAATAATCTGTGGGAGCTGGCTTGCCAGCGATGAGGCCGGTACAGGCGACAGCGATCAGCCGGCCAGCAACCAGGCACCGGTCACAGCCGAGGCAGCTCCTGCGAGGCGCACCAACGGTGCAGCCGCCTGAGGCAGGAAACGCACCACGGCGTAACCCGCCGCATGCAGTGCAGCCGTTGCAGCCACAAAACCAGCGGCATACGCCCATGGGCTGGTCATCTCCGGCAATTCCAGGCCATGTGCCACGCCATGGAACAGCGCAAACACCGCCGTCGCCGCCACCGCCATCACCAGCGGCGGACGCACCGCCAGCGCCACGGCCAGGCCCAGCGCCAGTACCGACGCGGCAATCCCGCTTTCCAGTGCCGGCAATTCCAGCCCTTCAAAACCGAGCATGCCGCCGATCAGCATGGTGCCGACAAACGTGCACGGCAGCGCCCAGCGTGCTGCGCCTTGTTGCTGCGCCGCCCACAGACCGACAGCAACCATCGCCAGCAAATGGTCGAGGCCACCGATCGGATGGCTGATGCCGGCGATCAAACCGCTGTCGCCATGCCCAGGGTGAGCAAAGGCCAGTGCCGGGGTCAGCAGCAGCGCGACGGCGCCGAGAATACGATTGAGTGTCATGGATAAGCTTCCTTGTTGAAAAATGAATCAGGCTGCGGTCAGCAAACCCTGGCGTTCGATGAAGGCAATGATGGCTTCCAGGCCCTGGCCGGTTTTCTGGTTGCTGAACACGAACGGCTTGCCGTTGCGCATGCGCTTGGTGTCGCTGTCCATCATTTCCAGCGAGGCACCCACCAGCGGCGCGAGGTCGATCTTGTTGATCACCAACAGGTCCGACTTGCAGATTCCGGGCCCACCCTTGCGTGGCAGCTTGTCGCCGGCCGAAACGTCGATCACGTAGATGGTCAGGTCGGACAGTTCCGGGCTGAAGGTCGCCGAGAGGTTGTCGCCGCCCGACTCCACCAGAATCAGGTCCAGACCGGGAAAGCGGCGGTTCAGTTGATCGACCGCTTCCAGGTTGATCGAGGCGTCTTCACGGATGGCCGTGTGCGGGCAACCGCCGGTTTCCACACCGATGATGCGCTCCGGTGCCAGCGCTTCGTTACGCACCAGAAAGTCGGCATCTTCACGGGTGTAGATATCGTTGGTGACTACGGCGAGGTTGTAGCGCTCGCGCAGCGCCAGGCACAGGGCCAGGGTCAACGCGGTTTTGCCGGAACCGACCGGGCCGCCGATGCCGACGCGCAGAGGTTGTGTATTCATGGTTGTTTCTCCTAAGAGCGGAACAGGCGGCTGTACTGGCGCTCATGGGCCATGCACGCCAATGACAGACCGAACGCGGCACTGCCGATGTGTTCGGGATTGATTCGGGTGGCATCCTGCTGCGCCTGTTGCAGCAGCGGCAGCAGTTCGCTGGTCAGGCGCTGGGCGGCTTGCTGGCCCAGCGGCAGGGTTTTCATCAGCACGGCGAGCTGGTTTTCCAGCCAGCTCCACAGCCACGCAGCAAGCGCGTCTTGCGGGCTGATGCCCCAGGCGCGCGCGGCCAGCGCCCAGCACAGGGCCAGATGCGGTTCGGTGCACTGCGCGAGAAAGTCACGGGCCGGCCTGTCGAGTTCGGGCAAGCCGTTGAGCAACTGCTGCAACGAATAACCCATCTGCCGGCTCTCCAAGTGCAACTCGCGAGTCTCGCGGCTGGCGCGGTGACTTTCGCAGAGGATCAGCAGCTCGGCCCATTGCTCGTCCGCCGCTGCTTGGCAATGCGCGAGCAACAGCGGCGCTTCAAAGCGCGACAGATTCAGCAACAACTGATCGCTGATCCAGCGGCGGGCGCTGTCCGGGTTGTTCACCCGGCCGTTATCCACCGCCATTTCCAGGCCTTGCGAATAGCTGTAGCCGCCAATCGGCAATTGCGGACTGGCCAGGCGCAGCAGCGCCCAGGCTGGGTTCATAAACGAACGCCGAACTGGTGCAGTTTCGGCGCGTAGTTGAAGTCCTCGTCGCCGTGTCGCGAATGGTGATGGCCGCCACCGTAGGCACCGTGTTCCGGCTGGAACGGCGCTTCAATCGCTTCTACTTGCGCGCCAAGCTGTTCGAGCATGGCCTTGAGCACGTAGTCGTCGAGCAAACGCAGCCAGCCATCGCCGACTTGCAGGGCGACATGGCGGTTACCGAGGTGATAGGCGGCGCGGGTCAGTTCGAAGGCGTTGGCGCAGGTGACGTGCAGCAATTGTTCGGGCCGGGCGCTGACGCGGACGATACGGCCGTCTTCGGCCTGTAGGCATTCGCCGTCATACAACGGTGGCTGACCGCGCTCCAAAAACAACCCGACGTCTTCGTTTTCGGCACTGAAACAGCGCAAACGGCTTTTGCTCCGGGCTTCGAAGGTCAGGTGCAACTCGGCGGCCCAGACGGGTTGAGGGTCGATTCTGCGATGAATCACCAGCATGGGGAAAGCTTCCAGCAGTGGACAATACTCAGGCTAGAGCAAGGGGCTTGCCAATCGGACGAGATGTAGGAAATCCCTGTCGGAGCGTAGTGGATGTTTCAAGATGTTGCGGGATTCTGAGAGGTTTTGGTGCATGAAGTTTTTTACATGCACCAAATAGAGGCCGAGACGCTGCGCCTTTGTAGGAGTGAGCCTGCTCGCGATAGCGCTCTATCAGTCAGCAAATATTTGACTGAGAGAGCGCTATCGCGAGCAGGCTCACTCCTACAGGGGATTTGTGGTGTTGCGGGAAGAGGGGGCGCTACTCGGTACTGCCCAGCCCTTGCCAGTGCTTGAGCCCGATAAAGATAAAGCGCAGTTGCTGGGTAATCTTCGCCTGCGGCGTCAGATGTTCAGGCAACGCTTCGGCGGGCGGATCGATGATGTCCGGCAAAGTGGCAAACACCGATTTGACGATCAGGTCAGCTATCACGCTCAGCCCGGCAGCATCCAGATGCTGCAGCTTGGGCATCAACGTCAGATCCGCCGCGAGGTCGGCGCTGATGTTCTCGCGCAAACGGCCAATGGCCTGACGCACCGGCAGCGAGCCGCCATATTGCTCGCGAGCGAGAAACAGGAACTGCGAACGGTTGGCGTTGACCACATCAAGAAAAATCCGCACCGACGCATCGATAATGCCGCCCATGACGAATTCGTTATGGCGCACCAGGCGAATGGTTTCGCGGAAGGTCTGACCGACTTCTCTGACCAGCACCAGACCGAGTTCATCCATATCGGCAAAATGTCGGTAGAAACCGGTGGGCACGATGCCGGCGGTCTTGGTCACTTCGCGCAGGCTCAGGCTGCCGAAACCTCGGCCGCTTTCCATCAAATGGCGGGCAGCGTCCATCAGGGCGGTGCGGGTCTGTTGTTTCTGTTCGGCGCGGGGCAGCATCGCAGGTGTGTTCTTCGGCAAGACAAGCGCCGCACTCTAGCAAATCGGCTTAATCGGCGTCGAACGGCAGCGGGGAGATGCAGTGGGGACAGGGCGACTTCTTATTGGCTGCGGCTGAAAAGGCAAAAGCCCAATCCGGGGATTGGGCTTTTTTTCAGGGCCGCCATGGGCTTAGCTCACAGCGCTGTTGCGTTCGATCACACGGTCACCACCACCTTCGGCGAGCTGACCTTGAGGCGTCTTGTCGTAACCGTCTTCGACCAGGCCTTTCTCTTTCAAACGATCGTTACCACCTTCGGCAACCGATTGACCTTGTGGAGTCTTGTCATAGCCGTCTTCAACCAGGCCTTTTTCTTCCAGGCGGTTGCGACCGTTCTCGGCAAGTTGACCTTGTGGGGTCTTGTCGTAGCCATCTTCAGCCAAGGTCTGACCTTGTGGGGTGCGGTCATAGCCGTCTTCGGCGAGGGTCTGGCTGAACACCGAGTGGCTGTCCTTGACTTGCGGCGTGGCTTGATCGGCAGCAGGAAGAGCAAAAGCAGTGCTGGCTAGCATCGACAGGGTAAGGCTGAGCAGTAATTGGCGTTTCATGATGGGTTGCTCCTTGGGAGGGCGATAAAGTGGGTACGAGGGCAATGCTACTCTCGATAAGTCGATATAAAAGTTCATAAACGCAATGGTAATAATCAACAGAATTGATTGTTCTGCGGGAAGGCTCTAGCTCGGGCCTTTCAGAGGAGGGCTTTTGCACCGCTGTGGGTATTTTCGACCCACTTATGCCTCGTAAAAGTGCGGGACGCGGTAACGCTGTTCGACCGATTGGTCAGATTTCGCGCGGCTTTTCGCGCCTTAATCTGTCTTTTGATTAAACCTGCGGGCCTTTTGCCAGTCACAGGTTTCATAGGGGCCGCTTTGGCCCGCCGTTTCAGCTGTGCGCCGGGTTTTCGGCGTGCGGTCGTGATCAGGAGTTTTGTGCATGACGCGCACTGGAAAAATCTTCAGCTGGACCTTCGCCACCCTTGTATTGCTTTTGGCCGTGCTGGTGTTGGTCATCGTGTTCTTCGACTGGAACCGGATCAAACCGCCGCTCAACGCCAAAGTCTCGGAAGAGCTGCACCGACCGTTTGCCATCAACGGCAACCTCGCGGTGATCTGGCAGCGCGAGCCGGATGAGGGCGGCTGGCGTGCCTGGGTGCCGTGGCCGCATGTGGTCGCCGAGGATTTGAGCCTGGGCAATCCGGACTGGTCGAAAAAGCCGCAGATGGTCACGCTCAAGCGCGTCGAACTGCGCATTTCGCCGCTGGCGCTGTTGGCGCAACGGGTAGTGATTCCGCGGATCGATCTGACCGAACCCAACGCCGAGTTGCAGCGTCTGGCCGATGGCCGCGCGAACTGGACGTTCAAGTTCGACCCCAAGGATCCGAATGCCGAACCGTCAAACTGGGTCGTCGATATTGGCGCGATCAAGTTCGACAAAGGTCACGTCACGCTTGATGACCAGATCCTCAAGACCAATCTGGATGTGCTGATCGATCCGCTTGGCAAGCCGATTCCATTCAGCGAAATCGTCGGTGACAAAGCAGCGAAAACCGCGCAGGAAAAGGGTGCTGCACCGCAGGACTATGCCTTCGCGGTGAAAGTAAAAGGTCAGTATCACGGTCAGAATCTCACTGGCCAAGGCAAGCTCGGCGGGCTGCTTGCCTTGCAGGACGCGAGCAAACCTTTCCCGCTACAGGCGCAGGCGAAGATCGGCGACACCAGCATCGAACTGGCCGGCACCCTGACTGATCCACTCAACCTCGGCGCCCTCGACCTGCGTCTGAAACTGGCCGGCGCCAGCCTCGGCAATCTCTATCCGTTGACCGGCGTGACCTTGCCGGACACGCCGCCGTATGCCACCGACGGCCACTTGATCGCCAAACTGCACGACGCTGGCGGCGCGAATTTCACCTATGAAAAATTCAACGGCAAGATCGGCGGCAGCGATATCCATGGCGACCTCAATTATGTCGCCAGTCAGCCACGGCCCAAACTCAGCGGGGCGCTGCTGTCCAATCAACTGCTGTTCGCCGACCTCGCGCCGCTGATTGGCGCCGACTCCAACGACAAGCAAAAGGCCCGCGGCGGCGAGAGCAAGCAACCGGCGGATAAAGTGCTGCCAGTGGAGGAGTTCAAGACCGACCGCTGGCGCGCAATGGACGCCGACGTCGAATTCACCGGCAAGCGCATCGTTCACAGTGAAAAGCTGCCCTTCACTGACCTCTATACCCACCTGAAACTCAATGATGGCGAGCTCAGCCTCGAACCGCTGCGCTTCGGCGTGGCCGGTGGCAATCTCGATGCGCAGATCCGCCTCAACGGTCGTACCGAGCCACTGGAAGGCCGCGCCAAACTGACCGCGCGCGGGTTCAAGCTCAAGCAGCTGTTCCCGACCTTCGAACCGATGAAAACCAGTTTCGGTGAGCTGAATGGCGACGCCGATATTACTGGTCGCGGTAATTCGGTGGCGAAGCTGCTGGGCGGGGCCAACGGCAATCTGAAGATGCTGATCAATGATGGCGCGATCAGCCGTGAACTGATGGAACTGGCCGGACTTAACGTAGGCAACTATGTGGTCGGCAAGATCTTTGGCGACAAGGAAGTGAGGATCAACTGTGCGGCGGCTGACTTCGACATCAAGACCGGGCTAGCGACTACGCGGCTTTTTGTCTTCGATACCGAGAACGCGATCATCTACATCGATGGCACGGCGAACATGGCCACCGAGCAACTCGATCTGACGGTGACGCCGGAATCCAAGGGATGGCGTTTGATCTCCTTGCGCTCGCCGTTGTACGTGCGTGGCAAGTTCATCAAACCGGATGCGGGGGTCAAGGCTGTGCCGTTGTTGCTGCGTGGGGCCGGGATGGTCGCGCTGGGGGTGATTGCGGCACCCGCGGCAGGATTGCTGGCGCTGGTCGCGCCGAGTGGTGGCGAACCGAATCAATGTGCGCCGTTGCTGGAACAGATGAAGGCGGGCAAGGCACCAGTGACCGTCAAGCCAACCAAGTAATTCTTCAGCCTGGTAAATCTTCAGCGCCTGTCATGGCGCCATCGCGGGCAAGCCCGCTCCCACGGGTACAGCGCAATCCTGTGGGAGCGGGCTTGCCCGCGATGGCGATGTCGAAGGTTTACAGGTCTTTCAGGATGTCGGCCATGTCATCGGCATGCTCTTCTTCCTGCGCGAGGATGTCTTCGAAGATGCGCCGGGTGGTCGGGTCCTTTTCGCCGATGTACTGAATGATCTCGCGGTAGCTGTCGATGGCAATCCGCTCGGCCACCAGGTCTTCGTAGACCATTTCCTTCAAGCTGTTCCCGGCGACATATTGCGCGTGGGACAGCTTCGACAGCAGGTCAGGGTTGAACTCCGGCTCGCCGCCCAATTGCACGATGCGCTCGGCCAGACGGTCGGCGTGTTGTGATTCCTGGATAGCATGTTCGAGAAACTCGTCGGCGGCCGTGCTGGCTTTCAGACCGCTGGCCATGAAGTAGTGACGTTTGTAGCGCAAGACGCAGACCAGTTCAGTGGCCAGCGATTCATTGAGCAGGCGCAGCACCTCTTCACGGTTGGCGCTGTAGCTTTCCGTCACCGCGCCGTTTTCCACGTGTTGCCGTGCGCGCTCGCGCAGGGTTTGAACATCAGACAAATGCAGGTCGCTCATTTCAGTCTCCTGGAGGCTAATCCGATTGGCGTCACGTTCTACGGACGTAATCGCCTACCCAGGTTGTGAGTCATGCGCGCGGCAAAAAGTTTTATGCAATTTGTTGCGGTCTCGGCGTCAGCCCTGACAAAACCGCCTCCTCCTGCAGCCACGCAAAAAAAGCGCGTACCGGCGGATGCCGCTCCCGCCCCGGCACACACAACGCGCTATAGCCCGCGCCATCGACCTGAACATCACCTTTGTAAGGCACCAGCAAACCACTGGCGACGCTCTCCGACAGCAGAATATTGCTCGCCAACACCAGCCCCTGCCCGGCAATCGCCGCTTGCAGCGCGTAGTGTTCCTCATCGTATTCACGAACCGCCGGATGCTGGTGCAGCCAGTTCTCGCCGGACTTCGCGCACCAGGCTTCCCAGCCATGGGCGTACAGCTTCGAGTTGTGCCAGCGCACGCTGATCAGCGTCGGCGTGCGCCGAGCGGCCAGCGCTACTTGCTCCGGCGAGCCGTAAACGCCGAAGGATTCGTCGAACAGGCACAAGCCATACAGGTTCGGATAATCGTCGAGGCTATAGCGCAGCACCAGATCGACGCTGGCGTCCTGATGCAGATCGATGACTTCGCAGTGCGTATCCAGACGCACATTGATGGCCGGGTGTTTCGCATAAAAGCGGCCGAGGCGCGGCACCAGCCACAGCGCGGCGAACGCGGCGGTGGTCGACAGCGTCAGGCTGCTGGCGCTGCGTTGCGGGCGCAGGGTGTCGACGCTTTGCGCCACTTCGAGAAAGGCGCCGTGCAGGCTGCGAAACAGGCGTTCGCCACCTTCGGTCAGGCGCACCTGACGCGGCATACGTTCGAACAGAGCGACGCCGAGCCAGTCCTCCAACGCTCGGATCTGATGGGAAATCGCTGTCGGCGTCACCGCCAGTTCTTCGGCGGCAGCCTTGAAGCTCAGCAGACGCGAGGCGGATTCGAACGCGCGCAGGGCGGTCAGCGGTAACGAGGCGAACATTGAACACTCCATGGATGAAATGGATTCATCCAGACTGATTTTTGCTCATTTGAGACGTATGCAAGTGCGCTGCAATCTGCAGCCACACAGCAACCAAAGTCTAGTCCCAAGGAGTTTCAGATGAGCAAGATTCTTGTGATCCATGCCAGTCCTCGCGGGGAACGTTCGCACTCGCGACGTCTGGCGGAAGGTTTTCTCGGTGCCTGGCAATTGCGTCATCCGCAGTCGCAGGTGACCCGACGCGAAGTCGGCCGCGCGCTGATTTCAGCGGTCAACGAAGCCTTCGTTGCGGCGGCGTTTTATCCACAGCCTGAGGCGCGGCCGCTGTCGATGCAGGCCGATCTGGCGCTGAGTGATCAACTGGTCGGCGAATTGCTCGATCACGACCTGCTGCTGATTTCCACGCCGATGTACAACTTCAGCGTGCCCAGTGGCCTCAAGGCCTGGGTCGATCAGATCGTGCGGCTGGGCCTGACCTTCGATCACACGCTGGACAACGGTGTCGCTCAGTACACGCCGCTGTTGCAGGGCAAGAAAGCCTTGATCGTCACCAGTCGTGGCGGTTTCGGTTTCGGCCCGGGCGGCGAGCTGGAGGCGCTCAACCATGCCGATCCATGGTTGCGCACCGCACTGGGTTTCGTCGGCATCAACGACGTCAGCGTAGTCGCCGCCGAGGGTGAAGAGTCTGCCGAGCGCACCTTCGCGGTGTCGGTGGCCGAGGCCGAGCAGCGCTTGCTCGACCTGGCCCGGGAGTTCTAGGTGGCCTGGTTGTTCCTGCTGATCGCGGCGGGGTTTGAGGTGACTTTTGCGATGGGCATGAAGTACGCCGAAGGCTTCACTCGGCTGTGGCCTTCGTTGATCACGCTGATCGCGGCGGTCGGCGGTATCGGGTTCCTGACCCTGGCCATGCGTGATTTGCCAGTGAGCATCGCCTATCCGATCTGGACCGCCATCGGTTCGTTGGGCACGGTGTTTCTCGGCTTTGTCCTGCTCGGCGAGAGCCTGACGCTGGTCAAACTGCTGTCGGTCGGCCTGATTGTGGCGGGAGTGGTGGGGCTGAAGTAGGCTGCTCATCGAGTTGTCATCATCAGCACGGATGCTTGGCGGGCGTTTTGCACGCCTTGCAGCCACTCACTGATCACAAGGATGTCCGCCCATGTCGACGCGTTATCCACTGGTGCTGGTGCCGGGCATGCTCGGGTTTATCCGGCTGATCATTTATCCGTACTGGTACGGGATCATCAAGGCGTTGCGCCGTGGTGGGGCGACGGTGATTGCCGTGCAGGTCTCGCCGCTGAATTCGACCGAGGTGCGCGGCGAGCAATTGCTGGCGCGGATCGATGAAATCCTGCGCGAAACCGGCGCCGCGAAGGTCAATCTGTTTGGTCACAGTCAGGGTTCTCTCACTGCCCGTTACGCCGCCGCGAAACGCCCTGATCTAGTGGCCTCGGTGACTTCGGTGGCCGGGCCCAACCATGGTTCGGAACTGGCCGACTATCTGCAGAAACACTATCCGGCGGGCACCGCCAAGGGGCGCATCCTTGAAGCGCTGTTGCGCTTGGTCGGCTGGCTGATGGCTTTGCTGGAAACCGGATATCGCGGGCCGAAACTGCCGGTGGATATCCACGCTTCGCACCAGTCGCTGACCACCGAGGGCGTGGCGCTGTTCAATCAGCGTTATCCACAGGGCTTGCCGCAAACGTGGGGCGGGCACGGGCCGGAGGAGGTCAACGGCGTGCGTTATTACTCATGGTCGGGGACGTTGCAGCCGGGCAAAACTGATCGTGGCGGCAACTTGTTTGACGGGACCAATCGCAGCTGTCGTTTGTTCGCGAAAACCTTTGTGCGGGAAACGGGGCAGTGTGACGGGATGGTCGGGCGTTACAGCTCGCATCTGGGCACGGTGATTGGCGATGACTATCCGCTGGATCATTTCGACATCATCAATCAGTCGCTGGGATTGGTCGGCAAGGGCGCCGATCCGGTGCGGCTGTTTGTCGAGCATGCGGCGCGGCTCAAGGCTGCCGGGCTGTAAATGGCTTTTGTGGTGAGGGGATTTATCCCCGATGGGGCGCGCAGCGGCCCCAAACAAGCGGGGCTGCTACGCAACCCATCGGGGATAAATCCCCTCACCACAGGGCCTGATCAGGCAACGCTGAGTTTTCGTCCCAACACGGTGGTCCAGCGCTCGGAAAGAATCACCCCGCCCAAGGTCAGCAAGCCACCGACCAAGTGATACATCGCCAGTTCTTCTTTAAGCACCACCGCCGCAATCAGCGCCGTGATCAACGGCAGCAGGTTAAAGAACAGCGTCGTGCGGCTCGGCCCCAGACGCTGCACAGCCTGCATCCACGCCAGCGGTGCGACCATCGAAGCCAACAGGCACGCGTACAGCACCAGCGGAATGTTCTGCAGCGTCAGTCCGGTTTTCGGTGAAGTGGCGTACAGCGGAAACAACACCACAATCGCCACCAGCACCTGCAAATACAGCAACACCAGAGGTGGCAGACGCAGCTGCCATTTTTTCAGCAAGGTGCTGTAGATCGCGTAGGCCAGGGTCGCGATCAGCATCATCGCGTCACCCATATTTACCCCGTGCTGCAACAACGCACTGAGACTGCCGGACGACACCACCACCAGCACGCCGGCAAACGACAGCACCGCGCCAAACAACGCGCCCGCTGTCAGGCGCTGACCGAGGCTGATGATCGCCATGGCCAGCGACATCAACGGCATCAGCGAGAGGATGATGCCCATGTTGGTCGCAGTGGTCAGGGTCGCAGCGAAGTAGGCGAGGCTTTGATACACCGCCATGCCGAGTACGCCGAGGATGAAAATCTTGCCAAGGTTCGGGCGAATCTGCGGCCAGTGCGCGATAACCGCTTTAAGCATGAAGGGCGTGAATAGCAGGCCGGCGAGCAGCCAGCGGTAGAAACCGATCTCGGCCGGGAAAATCGCCCCGACCGCGAGTTTGTTGATCACGGTATTGCCGGCCCAGATAAAGATCGCCAGCAGAGGAAACGCGTATTGCATGAGTTTGAAACCAGTACGTTGATGAAGCGTGATTATCCCTTGTCTGGATGCAGGCCTATACTTCGAACCGGACAACCTGCCTCTGAAACCGGACAGCATGAACAGTAAACACATCGATCTGCTGGATTTCAGCGAACTGCCGTCGACGGTGTATTTCCGTTACGCCGATTTCAACGCCCACGAATTCGCCGCGCCGCATCGCCATCCGTGGGGCACGCTGGAGTATGCGGCCCACGGCGTGTTGCACATGGATGTCGACGGCAGTCGCTTCATGTCGCCGCCGCAATACGCGGTGTGGGTGCCGCCGCAGGTCGAGCACAGTTTCTATAGCCATCAACCGGTCAACTATCGGGCGGTGTGTCTTGATCCCAAGGTCTGCGCCGAGTTGCCCCAGCGTGCCTGCACCCTGGCGATCAGCGACATCCTCAAGGCAATTCTCAAGGACTTCGCCGCCCGTGACGTGAAGATTCCCGAACTCGATGCCGACCAGCGTCTGGCCCAGGTGTTGGTCGATCAACTGCAACAGGCCCGCGTGCATGAGTGCTATCTGCCCTATGCGAGCAGCCCCGGTCTGCTGACGATCCTCGAAACCTTGCAGGCCGAGCCTGGCAACAATCAGCCGCTGGCGCACTGGGCGATGCAGGTGCATGTCAGCGAGCGCACGCTGGCACGGCAATTCGTGCGTGAACTGGGGATGAGTTTTGGCGAGTGGCGCCAGCGTCTGCGTTATCTCGCCGCGATCGAAGCGCTGGAAACCTCCCGCAGCGTGCAGGAAATCGCTTTCGACCTGGGCTACAGCAGTGGCTCGGCGTTTATCGCCATGTTTGCCCGTCAGGCCGGATGCACGCCGGAGCAGTACCGCCGCAGCCACCTCGAAGGCAGGAAGATGTAACAGGATTTGGCTACACTCCTGCAGAGGCCGCCTCCATCGATGCGGCGACAAGGAGAAAACTCCATGAAGATGTTGCGTGTCCCTTTGTTGATGATTGGTTTGCTCCTGTGTTCCCAGGGTTTCGCCGCCACGGCGCAACAGAACAAGATGACCACCTGCAATGCTGATGCGACCGCCAAGAGCCTCAAGGGCGATGAGCGCAAAACCTTCATGAGCACCTGCCTGAAAGCGGCGCCAGCGGCCAACGACGCCAAGGTCCTGACCCCACAGCAGGAAAAGATGAAAACCTGTAACGCCGACGCGAAAACCAAAGCGCTGACCGGCGATGCGCGCAAGACGTTCATGAGTGATTGCCTGAAGAAAAAATAATCACTCTGGTCCTGTGGCGTCTGGGCTGGCCCCATCGCGGGCAAGCCCGCTCCCACAGGGTTTCGGTTGGGCCACAAAATTTTGTGTACGACCCTTAACCTGTGGGAGCTGGCTTGCCAGCGATGGGGCCCGTGGGGTTGGCCCGCATATTTCTAGTGCTCACCCCGGATCGCTGGCAGACTGCCAATCCTTTTACGCCGTTCGTTTTGAGGCTGTATGCCAACGTTTTCTGAGCGTCATGTAGTGTTCTGGGTCAGTTGCATCATCATTTTCGGCGGTTTGCTGCTGGTGCTGCCGCTGCGCTTGTTGCCCAGTCTGTTGGCCGGGTTGCTGGTGTTCGAGCTGGTCAACATGCTCACCCCACAACTGCAACGCCTGATCGAAGGGCGTCGCGCGCGTTGGCTGGCGGTAGCGTTGCTGGGCACGCTGGTGGTCAGCGTGCTGGCGCTGATCTTTGCCGGGGCGATCAGTTTCCTTCTGCACGAGGCGGAAAATCCCGGGGCTTCGCTCGACAAATTCATGGGCGTGGTCGATCGCGCACGCGGTCAGTTGCCGCCGTTCATTGATGCCTATCTGCCGGCCAGCGCCGCCGAATTTCGCGTCGCGATTGGCGAATGGGCGAGCAAGCACCTGGCCGACCTGCAACTGGTGGGCAAGGACGCGGCGCACATGTTCGTAACGTTGCTGATCGGTATGGTGCTCGGCGCGATCATCGCGTTGCAGCGGGTGCCGGACGTCACCAAGCGTAAACCGCTGGCCGCTGCGCTGTTCGACCGTCTGCACCTGCTGGTGCAAGCATTTCGCAATATTGTTTTCGCGCAAATCAAGATCTCCCTGCTCAATACCGTTTTCACCGGGATCTTCCTCGCGGTGATCCTGCCGATGTTCGGCATCAAGCTGCCGCTGACCAAGACCCTGATCGTGCTGACCTTCCTGCTGGGTCTGTTGCCGGTGATCGGCAACCTGATGTCGAACACGCTGATCACCATCGTCGGCCTGTCGCTGTCGATCTGGGTGGCGCTTGCCGCACTGGGCTATCTGATTTTTATCCACAAGCTCGAATACTTCCTCAACGCCCGCATTGTCGGCGGGCAGATCAGTGCCAAGTCGTGGGAGTTGCTGCTGGCGATGCTGGTGTTCGAGGCCGCGTTCGGCCTGCCGGGGGTGGTGGCGGGACCGATTTATTACGCGTATCTGAAGAGTGAGTTGAAGCTGGGCGGGATGGTTTGAACCGGTAGAGCTGTGTTGCCTGAACTGATGCTATCGCTGGCAAGCCAGCTCCCACAGGTTATGCGCCGCTTTTGAGTGCAGTATCAATTCTGTGGGAGCTGGCTTGCCAGCGATAGGCGCAACGCGGTCTCGGATCAGTTCATGGAGCCGTAGCGTTTCATCGCTTCAATCGCCAAGCCGCTGCCGATGCTGCCAAAGATGTTCCCTTCAACATGCCGCGCATTCGGCAGCATCGCCGAAACGCTGTTGCGCAGCGCCGGAATCCCGCTCGAACCGCCGGTGAAGAACACCGTATCGACCTGTTCCACCGCCACGCCGGCATCGTTCAGCAACTGCGTGACGCTGCCGCGCACTCGCTCCAGCAGCGCATCGATGGCCGATTCAAACAGCGCCCGAGTCAGTTCCACGCTCAACCCGGCCTCGATCCGGTCCAGCGGCACATGACGGCTGTCGGTGTGGGTCAGCTGGATCTTGGTTTCTTCGACTTCCATCGCCAGCCAGTGCCCGGCGCGCTGTTCGATCAACTTGAACAGGCGATCAATGCCGCCAGTGTCCTCGATGTCGTAGCGCATGCTGCCCAGCGCCAGGCTGGATTTCTGCGAGTACACCGAGTTGATGGTGTGCCAGGTCGCCAGGTTCATGTGGTGGCTGGTCGGCATGTAGGCGCCGCTCTTCATGCGGCTGCCGTAGCCGAACAGTGGCATCAGGCCTTGCAGGCTCAGTTGTTTATCGAAGTCGGTCCCGCCGATGTGCACGCCGCCGGTGGCGAGGATGTCGTCGTGACGGTTATCGAGACCACGACGCTCGGGCGACAGGCGCACCAGCGAAAAGTCGGACGTACCACCGCCGATGTCGACGATCAGTACCAGCTCTTCCTTTTCGATGGTCGACTCGTAGTCGAAGGCCGCCGCAATCGGTTCGTACTGGAACGACACCTCTTTGAAACCGATCTTCTTCGCCACATCGACCAAGGTTTCTTCGGCTTCCTGGTCAGCCAGCGGATCGTCATCGACGAAGAACACCGGGCGGCCGAGCACTACTTGTTCGAATTCCCGACCGGCGGCCGTTTCGGCGCGGCTCTTCAACTGGCCGATAAACAGGCCGAGCAAGTCCTTGAACGGCATCGCCGTGCCGAGCACGCTGGTGTCGTGCTTGATCAGCTTGGAACCGAGCAGGCTCTTCAACGAGCGCATCAGGCGGCCTTCGTAGCCTTCCAGGTACTCGTGCAGCGCCAGACGACCGTATACCGGGCGGCGTTCCTCGATGTTGAAGAAGACCACCGACGGCAGAGTGATCTTGTCGTCTTCCAGCGCGATCATCGTTTCCATGCCGGGGCGCAGCCAGCCGACGGTGGAGTTGGACGTGCCGAAGTCGATGCCGCAGGCACGGGCTGGAGAGGCGTCTTTCATGTCTTTCGGTTCCGGTCAAAAAAACGGCCGCGCAGTGTATGTCAGTGCGCGGCAGAATCGAAGGCCGGTCATCAGCTATTTCGCGACTAGACTGGGTTGAAAGTCCAGGCTTTGCCCCAAACTTGCTGGCATGGGCCGGCAGAACCACCGGCGGTCGCAAGAACCGCCTTCCACTGCCGATAAACTTCTGCTGCGCCACCCGGTCACAAACTTGAGATCGGTCAACCTGGCACGCGCGAATCGGCGCATGCTGGCATCGGCGCGAAATCGATAACGGATGGTGATTCCTTCAATGGACTTCAAAGACTATTACAAGATACTCGGCGTGGAGCCGACGGCTGACGATAAGGCGATCAAGGCGGCCTATCGCAAGCTGGCGCGCAAATACCACCCCGATGTCAGCAAGGAAAAAGACGCCGAGGCCAAGTTCAAGGATGCCTCGGAGGCCTATGAAGCGCTGAAAAGCGCCGACAAACGCGCCGAATACGACGAACTGCGCCGCTACGGCCAGCACGGTCAGCCGTTCCAGGGCCCACCGGGCTGGCAGAGCCGTGGCGGTTTTGGCGGCGGCGGTGGCGACACCGGTGACTTCTCGGACTTCTTCAGTTCGATCTTCGGCAATCGCGGCCCCGGTTTCGGTGGCGGTGAAGGTCGGCAACAACGCAGTACAGGGCGCCGAGGGCAAGACGTGGAAATGGAACTGCCAATCTTCCTCGAGGAGACGCTGTCGAACGAGTCGAAGAAGGTCACCTTCCAGGTGCCGCAATACAACGCCAACGGCCAGCACGTCAGCAACACCAGCAAGAGCCTGAACGTGAAGATCCCGGCGGGCGTGACCGACGGCGAGCGCATTCGCCTCAAGGGCCAGGGCGCACCGGGCGTCGGTGGCGGGGCGAATGGCGATCTGTACCTGACCATCCGTTTCGCGCCACACCCGAAATTTGATGTCGAAGGCGAGAACCTGATCATCACGCTGCCGCTGGCACCGTGGGAGCTGGCGCTGGGCGCTGAAGTGGCCGTACCGACCCTGACCGGCAAGATCAACCTCAAGGTCCCGGCCGGCAGCCAGAATGGCCAGCGTATGCGCGCCAAGGGCCATGGCCTGAAAAACAAGGCCGGCGAGCGCGGTTATCTGTTCGTGCAGCTCAAGGCCGTGATGCCGAAAGCGTCCGACGATGAGGTCAAGGCGCTGTGGCAGGAACTGGCGAAGAAAGCCGCCTTCAATCCGCGAGAGAACTTCTGAATCCGACGACGGAGTAGCCCATCATGAGCAGCCCCCTGATCGTTCAACTGGACATGGCAGAATTCTGTGAGGCGGCCGATTTGTCGGACGTCTACGTGATCGAAATCGTCGAACACGGCATCCTCGAACCTCAGGGCAAGCAGCCCCGGGAATGGCGTTTCACCGATTACGAACTGGCCCTGGCCAAACGCGCCGCCAAGCTGCGGCGCGATCTGGACCTGGAGTGGGAAGGCGTCGCTCTCGCGCTGGATCTGCTCGAAGAGGTGCGCGAACTGCGTGCCGAGAACCGCATGTTGCGCCAGCGTCTGGGGCGGTTGGTGGGCGAGTAGGTTGTCTGAAGGTTTTGTGGGGCTGATCTGGCCTCATCGCTGGCAAGCCAGCTCCCACAAGTCCTGCGTCGAGTTTAAATCCCTGTTTCAACTCAGAACCCTGTGGGAGCTGGCATGCCAGCGATGAACGAAAACGCGGTGTAACTGACAGATAAGCAAAAGGCCCCGAAGGGCCTTTTTTGTTGTCAGAACAAAAAGTACCGCTGCGCCATCGGCAGCACATCTGCCGGCTCACACCAGAGCAACACGCCGTCTGCCTTGACCTGATAAGTCTGCGGATCAACATCAATGTTCGGCAGATAGTCGTTGTGGATCAGGTCGGTTTTCTGCACCTCGCGGCAACCTTTGACCACGGCGATTTTTTTCTTCAGCCCCAGAGTTTGCGGCAATCCGGCTGCCTGCGCCGCCTGACTGATAAACGTCAGGCTGGTGGCATGCAGTGAACCTCCATAGCTGGCGAACATCGGCCGGTAGTGCACCGGTTGCGGCGTAGGAATCGAGGCGTTGGCGTCGCCCATCAGGCTTGCCGCAATGGCGCCGCCCTTGAGAATCAACGTCGGTTTGACGCCGAAGAACGCTGGACGCCAGAGCACCAGATCCGCCCACTTACCCACTTCGATCGAACCGACTTCATGGCTGATGCCGTGGGTGATGGCTGGGTTGATCGTGTATTTGGCGATGTAGCGTTTGGCGCGGAAGTTGTCGTTGCCTTCGCCGTCCTGTGGCAGCGGGCCGCGCTGCTTTTTCATCTTGTCGGCGGTCTGCCAGGTGCGCGTGATGACTTCGCCGACGCGGCCCATGGCCTGGCTGTCGGAGCTGATCATCGAGAAGGCGCCGAGGTCGTGGAGGATGTCTTCGGCGGCAATCGTTTCGCGGCGGATGCGGCTTTCGGCGAACGCGACGTCTTCGGCAATGCTCGGGTCGAGGTGGTGGCAGACCATCAGCATGTCGAGGTGTTCGTCAATGGTGTTGCGAGTGAACGGTCGGGTCGGGTTGGTCGAGCTTGGCAATACGTTGGGGAAACCGCAGGCCTTGATGATGTCCGGCGCATGACCGCCGCCGGCCCCTTCGGTGTGATAGGTGTGGATGGTGCGGCCCTTGAACGCGCCGAGGGTGGTCTCGACAAAACCGGATTCGTTGAGGGTGTCAGTGTGGATCGCCACCTGCACGTCGTACTGGTCGGCGACGCTCAGGCAGTTGTCGATGCTCGCCGGGGTGGTGCCCCAGTCTTCGTGCAGCTTGAGGCCGATGGCGCCGGCCTTGACCTGTTCGATCAACGGCTCCGGCAGACTGGCGTTGCCCTTGCCGGTGAGGCCGATGTTCATCGGGAAGGCATCGGCGGCCTGCAGCATGCGCGCCAGGTGCCATGGGCCGGAAGTGCACGTCGTTGCGTTGGTACCGGTGGCAGGCCCGGTGCCGCCGCCGATCATGGTGGTGACGCCGCTCATCAGCGCTTCTTCGATCTGCTGCGGGCAAATGAAGTGGATGTGCGTGTCGATGCCGCCGGCGGTGAGGATCATGCCTTCACCGGCGATCACTTCGGTGCCGGCGCCAATGGCGATGGTCACGTTCGGCTGCACGTCCGGGTTACCGGCCTTGCCGATCGCGGCGATGCGCCCGTCCTTGAGACCGACGTCGGCTTTGACGATGCCCCAGTGGTCGATGATCAAAGCGTTGGTGATCAGCGTGTCGACGACTTCGGCGGCCAGCAACTGGCTTTGGCCCTGACCGTCGCGGATCACTTTGCCGCCGCCGAATTTCACTTCTTCACCGTAGGTGGTGAAGTCTTTTTCAACTTCGATCCACAGTTCGGTGTCGGCCAGGCGCACCTTGTCGCCGACGGTGGGGCCGAACATGTCGGCGTAGGCCTGTCTGGAGATTTTCATGTGTCTGCCTTAGTTGATCGTTCCCACGCTCTGCGTGGGAATGCCGCCATGGACGCTCTGCGTCCGCCGTTATGTGACGCGGAGCGTCACGGGATGCATTCCCACGCGGAGCGTGGGAACGATCAGTTAGTCGAGATCACCCATAACCCGCCCGGCAAAGCCGAACACCCGCCGATGCCCGGCGTAATCGACCAACTCAACCTCGCGGCTCTGCCCCGGTTCAAAGCGCACCGCCGTGCCCGCCGGAATGTTCAGGCGCATGCCGCGACTGGCCGCGCGATCAAAGGTCAGCGCGTCGTTGGTTTCGAAAAAGTGAAAGTGCGAGCCGACCTGGATCGGCCGGTCGCCGCTGTTGGCGACTTTCAGGCTGACGGTGCGGCGGCCGACATTGAGCTCGATGTCGCCGGGCTGGATCTGATACTCGCCAGGAATCATCACTGGGCTCCTTGCAGAATCTTGTAATAGAGGGCGGTCGCTCGATACGTGCCATTCGGGTCGCAGGCGTAATCGGGGATTTCCCCGGCGCGGGTGTAACCCAGGGCCTTGTAGAAATCTTCAGCCGGCGAACCCGCTTCTGTGTCGAGGTAGAGCATGCCGCGCTTGTGCTTAGGGGCTTCCTTCTCCAGCGCCTGCATCAGTTGCTGACCGAGACCGCGACGCCGGGCGTGTTCACGCACCAGCAGTTTTTGCACCTCGGCGCGATTGAGGCCGTTGGCCTTCTGGCACAGGCCCAGTTGCACACTGGCCAGCACCTGCTCGTCCTTGACCACCACCCAGAGCAACACGCTGCCCTTGTTCACTTGTTGTTGAACGTCATCGAAATAGGCGCGGGCCTGAGCGGCATCGAGGTCGGCCATGAAGCCGACGCTGGCGCCATAACCCACGGCATCCAGCAGCAGGTCAATCAGGCCCTGACGATAGTGCGCAAAACTTTCCGCATTGACGCGTCGCAGTTGGGCAGGGTTCATCGGTGTCACTCCTTGTTGGTATCGGGCGGCTCCGCGCCAGGGTTGAGGGTCAGTTGCATGAAGGTCAGGTCGAGCCAGCGGCCGAACTTGGTGCCGACTTGCGGCATCAGCCCGGTGGTGACGAATCCGGCGCGTTCATGCAGACGAATCGAGGCGGCGTTACCGCTTTCGATGGCGGCGACCATCACGTGTTTGCCGCCGCGTTTCGCGCGGTCGATCAATGCCGTCATCAGCTTGGGCCCCAGGCCATTGCCGCGCTGGTCACTGCGTACGTAGACCGAGTGTTCGACGGTGTGGCGGAAACCGTCGAATGGTCGCCAGTCACCGTAGGAAGCGTAGCCGAGCACGCTGTTGTCGCTGTCGACGATCACCAGGATTGGATAGGCCTGCGCCTGGCGGGCACTGAACCACGCCTGACGATTGCCGAGGTCGACGGCCGACTCGTTCCAGATCGCCGTGGTGTTGAGCACGGCGTCGTTATAGATGTCGCGGATCGCCGGCAGGTCGGCATGTAAAGCATCGCGAATGCTGTAAGTCATGGCGCGGCCTCAGACGATCGGTTGGTGGACGGTGACCAGTTTGGTGCCGTCGGGGAACGTCGCTTCGACCTGGATCTCCGGGATCATTTCCGGGATGCCTTCCATCACTTGCTCACGGCTGAGCAGGGTGGTGCCGTAGTGCATCAGCTCGGCCACGGTCTGGCCGTCACGGGCGCCTTCGAGCAAGGCTGCGGAGATGTAGGCCATGGCTTCCGGGTAGTTGAGCTTCACACCACGGGCCAAACGCCGCTCGGCGACGAGGCCGGCGGTGAAGATCAACAGCTTGTCTTTTTCGCGTGGGGTCAGGTCCATCGTTTGAAATCCATATGGGCAGATTTGTGTGGTTGTTGCGGTGAGCGCGGTGCCAGTTGGAACCACCCCTCACCCTAGCCCTCTCCCGGAGGGAGAGGGGACTGATCGCGGTTGATTGTGTTAGCCGGTCCAGTCAGCAAAGTTGTTTGAGATAACAAAATTCTTTTCATTCGACTCGGTCAGGCTCCCTCTCCCTCCGGGAGAGGGCGGGGGGTGAGGGTCGCTTTCAGGTGCTCCAAATTCTCGGTGACACCGCCTCGCGAGCCAGCAGCACCGGGCGTAGCAATCGCCATAAATCGATGAGCCAGCCACGAGCCAACAGCGCTTCACTGGCCAGGCATCGGGCGACCAGCAAACCCGGCAACTGGGTCAGATCCCCGCGTACTTGGTGATTCAGCGAGCGACAGCGCTCTAGCAGCTCGGCATCGATTTCCCCGGTAACCAGCAGCGTCGCGAACACCGGGTTGCCATCCAGGCCAATCGGCGAATCAAGCAAACCGTCGTCGCCGACAATGCGCTGACGTTCATGCCAGAGCAATCGACCGTCGCGACGAATATCCAGATGCGCTTGAAAATGCCCGAGGTCGAAGCGCTCGCCACTGGCCGGGCGACCCAGCGCCACCACGTCCCAGTAGAACAGCCGGGCGTCACCTTCCAGGTCAATCGAGGTGGTCAGTTCGGCCTGAGCGGCGCTGTAGACGATGGTCTCTTGCGGCAACCATTCCAGTGTCGCCCCGGCCGCTACCCGCAAGTCGAGCTTCTGATAAGCGGGTCCCCCGGCGCGATACCACTTGGCTGCGCCGGGGCTGGTGATCTGCGCCCAGGCGTTGTGTTCTACGCGGGCGCTGATATCCAGTCGGTCACCGCCGGCAATCCCGCCCGGTGGGTGGACGATGATGTGTTGGCAGACTTCGGGGCCTTCGGCGTACAGATGCTTTTGCACCCGCAGCGGGCCGAGGTGCCGACGCATGACCGGGCGCGTGCAGTGGTCGAAACGGGCGTAGGCCAGTTCCAGCTCGGCGTGCCAGCTCGGGGTAAACAGGGCAGGTGAAACAGTCGAATTCATGGTTTGTAATTATCGTTAGGAAGCTACAGATTAGTTCGTTGTACTAGATCGTTACCAGCCCGCGCACACCTTCGGCTTCCATATTTTCACCGCGCCCCTGCTGCACGATCTCACCCCGGGACATCACCAGGTATTGATCGGCCAGCTCAGCGGCGAAATCGTAGAACTGCTCGACCAGCAGAATCGCCATGTCGCCGCGCGCCGCGAGCTTCTTGATCACCGCGCCGATTTCCTTGATCACCGAGGGTTGAATGCCTTCGGTGGGTTCGTCGAGGATCAGCAAACGCGGACGGCTGGCCAGTGCGCGGCCAATCGCCAATTGCTGTTGTTGCCCACCGGACAGGTCGCCGCCGCGACGCTGCTTCATTTGTAGCAGCACCGGGAACAATTCGTAGATGAAACCTGGCACCTCTTTCGCTTCGCTGCCGGGAAAGCGTGATAAACCCATCAGCAGATTTTCTTCCACGGTCAGCCGACCGAAGATTTCCCGGCCTTGTGGCACATAGGCGATCCCGGCGTGCACACGCTGGTGCGGCTTGAAAGTGGTGATCGGTTTGCCCTCCCAATTCACCACACCTTCCTTGGCCGGCAACAGCCCCATCAGGCATTTGAGCAGGGTGGTCTTGCCGACGCCGTTACGGCCGAGCAGGCAAGTGACTTCGCCGACTTTCACGTCGAAAGAGAGGCCACGGAGGATGTGGCTACCGCCGTAGTACTGATGCAGCTTGTCGACTTGCAGCATTCTCAAATTCCTTCTGTTGCACACAGAACCCTGTGGGAGCTGGCTTGCCAGCGATAGCGGTGGATCAGTCGGCATCAATGCTGGATGTGTCGACCTCATCGCTGGCAAGCCAGCTCCCACAGTTTTGATAAGTGTTTGCAGTTCAGCGGCCGAGGTAGACCTCGATCACGCGCTCGTTTTCCTGCACCTGCTCAAGCGAGCCTTCGGCCAGTACGCTGCCCTGGTGCAACACGGTGACGTGGTCGGCAATCGAGCCGACAAAGCCCATGTCGTGTTCCACCACCATCAACGAATGTTTGCCGGCCAGCGACTTGAACAGCTCGGCGGTGAATTCGGTTTCGGCGTCGGTCATGCCGGCCACCGGTTCGTCGAGCAGCAACAGTTGTGGGTCCTGCATGAGCAACATGCCGATTTCCAGAAACTGCTTTTGGCCGTGGGACAACAGGCCCGCCGGGCGGTTGACCGAGGTGGCCAGGCGAATCGTCTCCAGCACTTCGCTGATGCGATCCTTCTGCTCGCCGCTCAGGCGAGCACGCAAACTGGCCCACACCGATTTGTCAGTCTTCTGCGCCAGTTCGAGGTTTTCAAACACGCTCAAGGCCTCGAACACGGTGGGTTTCTGAAACTTGCGACCGATGCCGGCTTGGGCGATCTGCACTTCGCTCATCTGCGTCAGGTCCAGCGTTTCGCCGAACCACGCCTTGCCGTGGCTGGGGCGAGTCTTGCCGGTGATCACGTCCATCAGCGTGGTTTTACCCGCGCCGTTGGGGCCGATGATGCAGCGCAATTCGCCGACGCCGATGTACAGGTTGAGATTGTTCAACGCGCGGAAACCGTCAAAGCTGACGCTGATGTCTTCCAGGGTCAGGATCGTGCCGTGGCGGGTGTCGAGCCCCGGGCCGGCGCTTTGGCCGAGGCCGATGGAGTCGCGGCTGGTGCCGGCATCCTTGTTCGGTTCGACGGGGAAAAAGGCGGGTTCCAGCATGAATTCGGCGCTCGCTGTCACTCTCATTGCTCACCTCGTTTCTTCAGCAGGCCAATCACGCCTTTGGGCAGGTACAGCGTCACGACGATGAACAGCGCGCCGAGGAAGAACAGCCAGTATTCGGGGAAGGCCACGGTGAACCAGCTCTTCATGCCGTTGACCACGCCGGCCCCGAGCAGGGGACCGATCAAGGTGCCGCGACCGCCGAGGGCGACCCAGACTGCCGCTTCGATGGAGTTGGTCGGTGACATTTCACTCGGGTTGATGATCCCGACCTGCGGCACGTACAGCGCCCCGGCCAAGCCGCACAGGACGGCGCTCAACACCCAGACGAACAGCTTGAAACCGCGCGGATCGTAGCCGCAGAACATCAAGCGGTTTTCCGCATCGCGCAGCGCGGTCAGCACCCGACCGAACTTGCTCTGCGCCAGACGCCAGCCGATGAACAGACTGGCCACCAGCAGCAATACCGTGGCGAGAAACAGCACCGCACGGGTCCCCGGTTCGGTGATGCCGAAACCAAGAATCGTGCGGAAATTGGTGAAGCCGTTGTTGCCGCCAAATCCGGTTTCGTTGCGGAAAAACAGGAGCATGCCGGCGAAGGTCAGGGCCTGGGTCATGATCGAGAAATACACGCCCTTGATCCGCGAGCGGAAGGCGAAAAAGCCAAACACCAGTGCGAGCAATCCCGGCGCCAGCACCACCAGACACATGGCCCAGACGAAGCTGCTGGTGCCGGTCCAGTACCACGGCAGCTTAGTCCACGACAGGAAGGTCATGAACGCCGGCAAACCATCACCGGCGGCCTGACGCATCAGGTACATGCCCATCGCATAACCGCCGAGCGCGAAGAACAACCCGTGGCCCAGGGACAGCAAACCGGCGTAACCCCAGACCAGATCCAGCGCCAGAGCGACGATGGCGTAGCAAAGAATCTTGCCGACCAGTGTCAGGGTGTAGGCCGAAATATGCAGGGCACTTTCTGCCGGTAGCAAGGACAACAACGGCAGGGCGATCAGCAGGGCAATAATCACCGCGCCGACCGCGATCGTGACTTTTGGCCCGGCCTTTTGCGTGGCCGTGACTAACAGAGGCTGGTTCATCAGTCGATCACCCGTCCTTTCAGTGCGAAGAGGCCTTGCGGACGTTTCTGGATAAACAGAATGATCAGCGCGAGGATCAGGATCTTGCCGAGCACCGCACCGATCTGCGGTTCAAGAATCTTGTTGGCGATACCGAGGCCGAACGCGGCGAGCACGCTGCCGGCCAGTTGACCGACCCCGCCCAGCACCACCACCAGAAACGAGTCGATGATGTAGCTCTGGCCCAGATCCGGGCCGACGTTGCCGATCTGGCTCAGCGCCACGCCGCCGAGGCCGGCGATACCTGAACCGAGACCGAAAGCGAGCATGTCGACACGCCCGGTGGGTACGCCGCAGCAGGCGGCCATGTTGCGGTTCTGGGTGACGGCACGAACGTTGAGGCCCAAGCGGGTCTTGTTCAGCAGCAACCAGGTCAGCACCACCACAAACAAGGCGAAGGCGATGATGACGATGCGGTTGTACGGCAGCACCAGGTTCGGCAACACCTGAATCCCGCCGGACAGCCACGCCGGGTTCGCCACTTCAACGTTCTGCGCGCCGAACAACAAGCGCACCAATTGAATCAGCATCAGGCTGATGCCCCACGTCGCGAGCAGGGTTTCCAGTGGTCGGCCGTAGAGGTGACGAATCACCGTGCGCTCCAGCGCCATGCCGATGGCTGCCGTGACGAAAAATGCCACCGGCAAGGCGAGCAGCGGATAGAACTCGATGGCCTGCGGTGCATAACGCTGGAACATCAGCTGCACGACGTAGGTCGAGTAGGCGCCGAGCATCAGCATCTCACCGTGGGCCATGTTGATCACCCCAAGCAAGCCAAAGGTGATGGCCAGACCGAGCGCCGCGAGCAGCAGAATCGAACCGAGCGACATGCCGCTGAAGGCTTGGCCGAGGATCTCGCCGATCAACAGTTTGCGTTTGACCTGGGCGAGGCTGGTTTCGGCGGCAGTGCGCACGTTGGCGTCGGTTTCGACGCCGGGTTCGAGCAAGCCTTCGAGGCGCGTACGTGCCAGTGGATCGCCGGTTTCGCCGAGCAGACGCACGGCGGCGAGGCGCACGGTCGGGTCGCTGTCGACCAATTGCAGATTGGCCAGCGCCAAACTCAGGGCGGCGTGAACGCTCTCGTCTTTTTCGCCAGCCAGTTGCTGGTCAAGGAATTTCAGCTGCGCGGGTTTCGCGCTTTTCTGCAATTGCTGCGCGGCAGTCAGACGGATTTTGGCGTCGGCGGCGAGCAATTGGTGGCTGGCCATGGCAGTGTCGATCAGACCCCGCAGGCGATTGTTCAGGCGCAGGGTTTTCGCTTGGCCGTCGACAGTCAGTTCGCCTTGTTGCAGGGCGTTGATCAGTTCGATACGGGCCGGGTCGGGCTGCGCGGCCCAGGCTTCGAGCAGTTTGGCCTGTTGCACGGGATTGGCCGCGACGAAGTCTTCGGCATCACTGGCGTGGGCGGCCATCGGCAACAAGAGTGCGATGGCGAGAAAAAAGCGGTAGATGGCAGTGGGCATAAAGAGTCGCCTTGCTTGGATTTTGTGGGAGCTGGCTTGCCAGCGATGCAGGCGACTCGGTGTACCTGTTGGACCGAGGTGAGGCCATCGCTGGCAAGCCAGCTCCCACAGGATCGGTGTCAGGCTCAAGCCCTTTGCTCAGGCCTGACAGCCAATGGCTCAGTTGCTCTTCACCGCATAATCCGGCTTCTTGTCATTGCCATCGATGAAAGGGCTCCACGGCTGAGCACGGATCGGCCCTTCGGTCTGCCACACCACGTTGAACTGACCGTCGCTCTGAATCTCGCCGATCATCACCGGTTTGTGCAGGTGGTGATTGGTCTTGTCCATGGTCAGGGTGTAGCCGGACGGCGCGGCAAAGGTCTGCCCGGCGAGTGCTTCGCGAACCTTGTCGACGTCAGTGGATTTGGCTTTCTCTACCGCTTGCGCCCACATGTGGATGCCGACATACGTGGCTTCCATCGGGTCGTTGGTCACCGCTTTGTCAGCGCCCGGCAGGTTGTGTTTCTTCGCGTAGGCTTTCCAGTCAGCGACGAATTTCTTGTTCTGCGGGTTCTCCACCGACTCGAAGTAGTTCCACGCCGCGAGGTTGCCCACCAACGGTTTGGTGTCGATGCCGCGCAGTTCTTCTTCGCCGACCGAGAACGCCACGACCGGTACGTCGGTAGCTTTCAGACCCTGGTTGGCCAGCTCTTTATAGAACGGCACGTTGGAGTCGCCGTTGACCGTGGAGATAACGGCCGTCTTGCCGCCGGCCGAGAATTTTTTGATGTTGGCAACGATGGTTTGATAGTCGCTGTGACCGAACGGGGTGTAGACCTCTTCGATGTCCTTGTCGGCCACACCTTTGGAATGCAGGAACGAGCGCAGAATCTTGTTGGTGGTGCGCGGATAGACGTAGTCGGTGCCGAGCAGGAAGTAGCGCTTGGCGCTGCCGCCTTCTTCGCTCATCAGGTATTCAACCGCCGGGATCGCTTGCTGGTTCGGCGCGGCGCCGGTGTAGAAGACGTTCGGCGACATCTCTTCGCCTTCGTACTGCACCGGGTAGAACAGCAGACCATTGAGCTCTTCGAACACCGGCAGCACCGATTTACGCGACACCGAGGTCCAGCAGCCGAACACCACGGCGACCTTGTCCTGTGTCAGTAACTGCCGGCCCTTTTCGGCGAACAGCGGCCAGTTGGATGCAGGGTCAACCACCACCGGTTCGAGCATCTTGCCGTTCACACCGCCCTTGGCGTTGATCTCGTCGATGGTCATCAGCGCCATGTCTTTGAGCGACGTTTCGGAGATCGCCATGGTGCCGGACAACGAATGCAGAATCCCCACCTTGATGGTCTCGGCGGCCTGGACAGTCCAGGTCATGCCCATCGCGGCAATGGATGCCGTGAGTGTGAAAGCCTTGATCAAACTGCGACGCTTCATTGTGCGATCTCCATGAACGTTAAAGTTTTTTATGGTTGGCAGATGCGGACGACTGAAGGGTGTTTTGCAAGGGCTGTGCCCGGTCGGGGACGGGCAGGAAAACGTCGGTTTAGAGCGGTTGTGCGCGGTCGCGATGCACCATGAAGGAACGCGGAGGGAGCGTTGGTGCAGGCGGCCGCGCCAGATTGGGGCGCGATTTTACGCTCACTACAAATCAAATGTGGGAGCGAGCCTGCTCGCGAATAGATCGTGTCAGTCAACATCACTGGTGAATGACACACCGTATTCGCGAGCAGGCTCGCTCCCACATTTTTGATCTGTGTTGGTTCAGCGGCGGCGCATCAGACCGATGAAAAACAGACCGCCGATGGCCGCAGTGGCGACGCCGATGGGCAGGTCTTCGGGGGCGATCATCGTGCGGGCGGCGACGTCGACCCAGATCAGAAACACGCTGCCCAGCAACACGCACGCCGGCAGCAATCGCCGGTGTTCGGCACCCACCAGACGGCGCGCAATGTGCGGCACCATCAGCCCGACAAAACCGATCGAGCCACTGATCGACACCAGCACACCGGTCATCAGCGAGGCGATGACAAAGACCCGCAAGCGCACCGAGCGAGCATTCAGGCCGAGGGTGACGGCGGTCTGTTCGCCGGCCATCAGCGCGTTCAATGGGCGGGCCATGCCCAGCAGCAAGATCAACCCGAGCAGCACGCTCGCTGCCGGCACCGCCAGCAACTCCCAACGCGCCAGCCCGAGGCCGCCGAGCATCCAGAACATCACCGCTGAACTGGCGCGGTGGTCGCCCATGAACAGCAGCAGATTGGCAATCGCCATCATCACAAACGACACCGCCACGCCGCACAACAGCAGGCGGTCACTGTCGAGCCGGCCCTGCCGACTGGCAATCGCCAGCACCACCAGCATGCTCAGCAGGGCGCCGATGAATGCGGCAATCGGCAATGTCAGCAAGCCGATGATTTCACCGACATGCAGTACCACGATCACCGCGCCCAATGTCGCCCCTGATGTCACGCCAAGCAGATGAGGATCGGCCAGAGGATTGCGCGTCACCGCTTGCAACACCGCGCCGATCAGCGCCAGACCGGCGCCCACCAGCGCGCCGAGCAACATGCGCGGCACGCGGATCAGCCAGACGATGTGTTCCTGCCCGGCGCTCCAGTCGACCTCGCCAATGCCAAGCGTCTTGTGCAGCAAAATCCGCCACACCACGTCCACAGGCACCCGCGCGGGGCCGAAGCCGAGCGACACCACGCACGACACCAGCAACACGGCGCCGAGGGCGATCAGCAGCAGGGCGTAGCGACGGTTGATCATTCGCCGTGGAAACCTTTGGCCAGGGTTTCCACCGCCAGCACGTTGTCGATCCCCGGCGTGGCCTGCACATACGGAATGACGATGAAGCGCTGGTTCTTGATCGCGTCCACCGATTGCAGGGCTTTGTTGTTCAGCAGAAATTCGATCTTCTGCTCGGCAGTGATTTCGCTGTAGTCGACGATCACGATCACCTGCGGATTATGCTCGACCACGGTCTCCCAATTGACCCGCGTCCAGCTCGCTTCCACGTTGTCGAGAATATTGCGCCCGCCCGCCGCGTCGATCAGCGCCTGCGGCATGCCGAGGCGGCCGGAAGTCATGGCGCGGTCTTCGCCGCTGTCGTAGAGGAAAACCCGCGGTTTTTCGGCGGGCAGGTCTTTGCGCACGTCGGCGACTTGCGCCTGCATCCGGGCGATCAGCGCATTGGCGCGATCCTGCACGTCGAAGATTCTGCCGAGGTTGCGCAGATCGTTGTAAGTGTCTTCAAGCGATGCGGCCGGGCGCTTCATCACGAACGCGCAGGACTCGGTCAACTCATACACATTGATGCCCAGCGGTTGCAGGGTTTGCGGGGTGAGATCGCCGCCGACGCGCATGCCGTAATCCCAGCCGGCGAAGAAAAAATCGACGTTGGCATTGAGCAGGGTTTCCACCGACGGATATTTCGCCGCCAGCTCTGGCAAACCGTCGAGCAACGACTGCATGTCGGGCGTCACTGACTTCCAGCCACTGACGCCGCTGTAACCGGCCATGCGCGACTTCAGGCCGAGGGCGAGCATCATCTGGGTCATGTTGATGTCGTGGCTGACCGCGTGTTGCGGCGCTTGATTGAAGGTCACTTCGCGGTTGCAGCTCTGAATGGTCAGCGGGTACTTCGTGGCCTCGGCCAGCGCCTGGGCACTGCACAACAGAAGAGCGACGCAAAGCAGGGAACGCACAGTCATGGTCGGGTTATCCAGGTGATTCGCGGGTAGCCGTGAAGGGGGTGGGAGTCGATCAATGCCTCGACGCCGAAAACCTCGCGCAGCAGTTCGGTGGTGAGCACTTCTTGCGGCGTGCCGCTGGCGACGATGCGTCCGTGGTTGATCACATAGAGTCGGTCGCAGAAAGCGGCAGCGAGGTTCAGGTCGTGAATGCTGGCCAGCGTGCCGATTTGCAGACGTTTGACCAGTTGCAGCAGTTCCAGCTGATAACGCGGGTCGAGGTGGTTGGTCGGCTCGTCGAGGATCAGCAGTTGCGGTTGCTGGGTCAGGGCGCGGGCAAGAATCACCCGCTGTTTTTCACCGCCGGAAAGGGTGGCGAAGGCGTGGTCTTCGAAGCCTTCGAGGCCTACCGATTTGAGCGCCTGGGTGGCAAAGTTGCGGTCCTCGAGGGTTTCGCCATCGAACAGACCCTTGTGCGGCGTGCGGCCCATGGCGACGACTTCTTCGACGGTCAGGCCGAAGGCGTCGGGAAATTCTTGCAGGACCACGGCGATGCGTTGCGCGCACCAGCGCGAGGACTGCTTCCACACGTTGTGGTGATCGAGACTGACCTCACCGCTTTCCGGTTGGCTGAAGCGGTAGGCGCAGCGCAACAGGCTGGTCTTGCCGCTGCCGTTGGGACCGATCAGCCCGACGAACTCACCGGCAGCCACTTGCAAGGAGGCGTCACGCAGCTGGAACTGGTGATGGCAGTGGCCGTGGCCCAGCGGTGTCCAGGCGAGGTTGGTGAGGGTCAGTGAGGTCATTACTTTCCTGATTTCAGTAGCATTTGTGGCGAGGGGATTTATCCCCGATCGGCGTCGAAGCCGTCGTAAATCGATGAATACGGTCTTCTGATAAACCGTGACTACAGGTTTGGGACCGCTGCGCGGTCCATCGGGGATAAATCCCCTCGCCACAAGAGTGTTTCCGCTTTTAAAAGGTGTAATCAGCCGTGACAAAGAACGATCTCGGCTCACCGAGTATCCACTGCTGGCCCTCATTGTATTGGCTTTGTGCGTACTGGCGGTCAAACAGATTGTTCACCTGCAAGCCCAGCGTGGTGTTGCGCAAGGCTTTCCACGACAGGGTCGCATCGACCACGGTGTAACTCGGCAGCTCATTGCGGTTGGCCATGTCGGCGTAACGCGCATCGACATAACGCAGACCCGCGCCGGCTTTCAGGTCATCGCTGAGGTTTTTGTTCAGCCACAGATTGGCGGTACGACGTGGCACATCCACCGGACGGTTGCCGTTGTACGACAGGGTCTGACCATCAACCACCTCGGAAAAATCGTCATACCTGGCCTTCACGATCGCCGCGTTGGCTTGCAGTTGCCAGGCGTAGGGCAATTGCAGATCGAGGCTCGCTTCCAGGCCGTTGGATGACTGCTGGCCTACCTGTTGCTTGAGCGTCGGGTTGCCCGGGTCGTCCGTCAGCAGTTTCTTTTTGACGATGCGATAGGCCGCCAGCGTGAACTCGCCGCGCTGATCCCAGAACAACTGCTTGAGGCCGATCTCGGTCTGGCGGGCGGTCGACAAATCGTACTGCTGCTGATTCGGACTAAGGGAAATCAAGCCACCGATGCCATCGGTGCTGGTCGCCATCTGGCCGTAGAACGAAGTCTGCGGCGTCAACGCAAACACCAGGCCGGCCTTCCAGTTATTGCCGGTCAGGGTCCTGTCGCTCTGGCTACCATCGGTCAGGCCGTTGCGATCCACATGCACGTAATCGCGGCGCATACCGGTTACCAGCGACCAGCGCTCACTCAGCTGCGTGCGGTTTTCAGCGAACACCGACATTTGTCGGGTGGTGCTGTCGAACTGGTCGCGGTACGGATTGCTGCTCTCGAAATAACCCGATTGCGGGTGATGCAGATCCAGCGGCTGGCCGTTCGGCAACACGTCGTTGAATGGCGAGTTGCTGTTGAGCTGGAAACGGATACGGTTGTAATCGACACCGGTAACGGTCTGGCTGTCGAGGCCGAACAGTGAGTGTTTGAAGGTGAAGGTCTGGCGATCACCGACCTGCTCCTGCTTGTGGCCGATGCCGAAGTAACCGCTGCGGCTCAACTGTTGTGTGTCGGTATTGAAGTTGTAGTTCTCGGCGTTCTGCCAACGGCGCTGGGCCTTGAGGTAGTACAGCTCGTTGCTGGCGCTGACCGAGTCATTGATCTGCCATTCACTGGTCAGGCGCGTCCACTGATCGTTGTAGTGCTGCTTGTCGTCGCGCACGTTGTAGTTCTTGTCGCGCAGGCTGTCCTGCAACCGGCCGTTGATCAGCGGCGTGCCGAAATAGTTCTGCGGGCGCTGGTCGCCATAGTCATGGGCGAGGGTGAACGCCAGATCATCAGTGGCCTGCCAGCGCAGCGCGGCACTGATGAAGTCGCTGGAGGAATCGCCGCGATCGATCCAGCCGTTGCTGCGCAGACGATTGAGGTTGAGGCGGTAGCTCAGGGTGTCGGTCAGCGATCCGCCGCTGTCGAAGGCTTGCTGCTGGCGGTCGTATGAGCCGTAACCGACGCGCACATGGTTTTCGATCTCGCCCTCGAACGGCTTCTTCGGGATCACGTTGACCACCGCACCGGTCGCGCCTTCGCCGTACAGCACCGAGGCCGGGCCGCGCAGCACATCGACGCGCTCCACCGACCAGGTGTCGACCGGGAAGGTGACCGTGCCCATGCCGGTGTACATCCGGTTGCCGTCATACAACTGCATTACCGAACTCTGCCCGGTAAAACCGCGCGCCTGCAACGACGTGCCGCCATCGCCCGGCGTCCCGGTGCGACTGATGCCGGTGCTGCGCGATACGGCGTCCTGCACGCTTTGATCGCCACGGGCGCGGACTTGCTCGCCGCTGAGGCTTTCGACGCTGGCCGGGGTTTCCATGGCCGTCAGGTTCAGGCGCGAACCGGCGGTGGTCGGCGTGGTTAGACTGACAGCGTCCTCGTCAACTGCCGGCGCAGTGATGCTGCCGGTGGGCAGGGTCAGCGCTTGGCTATCGGCATGGGCACTGTTCATCACGAACAGGCAGAGGCTGGACAAGAGGTACTTGTTCATCGGGGCGGTGAATCACTTCTGCAAAAGAAAGCCCGCAGCTTTTGGCCGCGGGCAGAATGGCAAACAAGAGTTATACAGTAACACTAAGGGCTGCCGAATTATAAGCCTCGGCATTCTATAGAGCTGTCTAAAACGCGCATCTCGCCTGATTCATGATGAAGGTGAGGCAGATTCAGCTTGTCGACCAAATCGCGACAGCAACAGTCGATCCAGCAGCCACACCACCACCAGCGAAGCCCCCACCAGCGGAAAAATCACCGCCAGCGCCAGCATGATCACCACGCCGGTTTTCCACTTCGGCAAGTCATGCCGCAGCGGCGGCACGCCGAACTTGCCCTGTGGCCGGCGCTTCCACCAGATCACCACGCCGCTGACGGCGCTGAGCAGAATCATCAGGCAGATCAGCAGCACGACGATCTGGTTGAAGGTGCCGAACATCTTGCCTTCATGCAGCATCACGCCGATTTCCGTGGCGCGGGCCACCGTGCCGTACTGTTCGAAACGCACATCGGCGAGGACGTTGCCGGTGTATTGATCAACGTGGAGGGTCGCGTCGTTGCGCGGGTCATCGGCGAACACCGCGATGGTGAACACACCGGTGGCGGTGGTCGGCAAGGTGATGCTGTAACCCGGCTCGACCTTGCGCTGCATGGCGATGTTCTGCACGTCTTGCAGGCTGATGGTTGGCGCGGCAGGGCCGTGTTGCATGCCGCTGTGGGCCATGTGTTCGGCGTGGTCGCCGGACATCGGCATCGGCGTGTTTTCCATCGCCCATGGCACGGTCTGGCGCGTGGCGCTGTTGAGGCTGCGGGCTTCAACGTCGGAGGTCGGCACGTTGTCCCACATCGCTGCCGGGAACACGTTCCAGACCTGCGCGTATTGCTTGCCCCAGAAGCCGGTCCAGGTCATGCCGCTGAGTAGCATCACCAGCAGCAACGTCGCGCCCCAGAACCCGGTGACGGCGTGCAGATCACGCCACAACACGCGGCCGCGACTGTTCAGGCGCGGCCAGAGAATCCCCGCTGCCTGACCGCGTGGCCACCAGAGGAACAGTCCCGACACCACCAGCACCACGCCCCAGCCGGCGGCCATTTCGATCAATCGGTCACCGACGGTGCCGATCATCAATTCGCCATGGATGGCGCGGGCGATGGCTTGCAGATTCTGCTTGGCATCCTGCTCGCCGAGGATGTCGCCGTGGTACGGATCGACGAAGACATTCAGTTCGTGGCCGGCGTTGGTCACGACAAACTGCGCACTGCGTTCGGCGTTCACTGGCGGTAGATATTGCGTGACCTGGCCCTGTGGATAGGCGCTTTTTACCCGCTGCAGCAAGTCATCGGCGGGGACGGTGTGATGGCCGGCCGGGACGTTGAGCAGGCTGCTGTACATCAGTGAGTCGAGTTGAGGTTTGAACAGGTAAATGATGCCGGTCAGGGACAGCATCACCATGAAAGGCGCGACGAACAATCCGGCATAGAAATGCCAACGCCAGGCCAGGTTGTAGAAATTCGGTTTGGGCTTTTGCATCACGTTTGCTCCGCTTGGCTTGGATCTTCTAGTTGTTCATTCAGGTTGCTACACCGCATTCCCTGTGGGAGCGAGCCTGCTCGCGAAGGGGACGGCACATCCAACATTGATGTCGTCTGGCACGATGCCTTCGCGAGCAGGCTCGCTCCCACGTGGGTGGGTGTCAGAAACTCATGTCCACCTTGGTCCAGAGCGTGCGCCCCGGTTCATTAATCGCTTGCGGGTCATTGGCCGGGTAGCCGAAACCGGCGTTGCCCGCCAGGTTCAGGTGTTCGGCGTACGCCTTGCCGAACAGGTTGTCGACGCCGCTGCTGACCTTCCAGTTTTTGTTGATCCGGTAGGCACCGTTGAGCGAGAACACGCCGAAGCCGGAACTCTTGTCGTAATCCTTGCCGACCACGTTGCCCTTGTTCTGGTCGATGCGGTTTTGCGCAGCAACCACCCTCCACAGCGCGCCGGCGCTCCAGTTGTTTTCGGTATAGGTCAGGCCGAAACGTGCATCCAGCGGCGGCATCTGCGGCAGTGCCTTGCCGTCGCTGCTGTTCTTGCCCCAGGCGTAGGCCAGGGTCGCATCGGCTTTCCAGTTGTCGGTGAGGTTGTAAGCGGCACCGAGTTCACCGCCCATGATCCGCGCGTCGATGTTTTCCGCGCGCGAAGTGCTCATGCCCATCCTCGTCGGCGTGTAGTCGAACAGGATGTAGTCACGCACCACGCCGATGTAGCCCGAGGCCCAGGCTTCGAGGTCGGCGCTCTTGTAGTTCACGCCGAAGTCGAGTTGAGTGGTCTTTTCCGGTTTGATCGAATCGAAGGCATTGACCGAGCCCGCCGGGCCGGATTTCGGCGAGAACAGCTCCCAGTAATCCGGAAAGCGTTGCGCGTGACCGAGGCCGGCGTAGAGCGTGGTCGGGCTGTCGGCCAGGTCATGCTCGTAACGTACAAAGCCGCTTGGCAGGGTGTCGGCGCGGGTTTCATCGGCGGTGGGATTCGGCCGGGACATCATTCCGGAACCGCTGCTCTGCCGATAATCCTTGGCCGAGGCGCGATCAACCCGGGCGCCAGTGATCAGCCGATCACGGTCGGCGGCGTACCAGGTCATTTCGCTGAACACGCCGTAGTTATGAAAGTCGGCGTCCTTGGTGTAGGGCTGATCCTTGTAGGTATCGATGCCCATGCCGCTGCGCTGACGGTGTTCGTTGGTCTGCGCATCGAGACCGGTGATCAGCTGGATATCAGCCCAGCGCCAGGTGGCTTTGATCCGTGCGCCTAGGGTGCGACGGTCAACGTTGGACGCCATCGGCCCGGCCATCATCCCGGTGCCGGATGGTTTGCGCAGGGTGTAGTTGTCCATCACATGATCGGCGTAGTTGTAGTAGACCTGCGCCTCCAGCTTCTCCAGCACGTCGCTGATGTTGGATTTCTCAACGCGCAGACCGAGGCTTTCGCGCAGGAACTGCGAGCCGTCCATACCCCGCCCGGCATAGCGCGCCTCGCCGTCGCCCTTGCCGGCAGTCAGTTCGATCAGGGTGTCAGCGTCCGGCGTCCAGCCGAGCGCAACGTCGCCGTTCCACTTGTCGTAACGCGAGCCGACGATGTCGTTGTTACCGTCGCGATAGTCGTCGGAATGCGCGGTGTTGCCGATCACCCGCACGTAGCCCAATGGCCCGCCGGCAGCGGCGTCGACGACTTTGTCGAAGCGCCCGTGGGAGCCGGCCAGAATGCTCGCATTCACTCGGGTGCCGAGTTCGCCGAAGCTCTCCGGTTCTCGGTCAAACAGCACCGTGCCCGCCGAGGCGCCGGGACCGTAGAGTACGGTTTGCGGGCCTTTGATCACAGTGAGTTTGTCGTAGGTTTCCGGCGAGATGTACGAGGTCGGCGCGTCCATCCGGCCCGGGCAGGCGCCGAGCATCACGCCGCCGTTGGTGAGGATGTTCAGGCGTGAGCCGAACATGCCGCGCAACACTGGATCGCCGTTGGTGCCGCCATTGCGCACCAGGGCAAAGCCCGGGATGGTTTTCAGATAATCACCGCCATCGCTGGCCGGCACCGGTTGGCGCGGGTCCTTGGGGTTGGTGACGATGGTCAATGGCGAGCTCGGCGCGATGGCGGTGATCACCGTCGGGCTCAGCTCTTCCAAATGGCCGGTGTGCTCATCGGCCAGCACCAGCGGGGCCAGCAATACGCCGCAAAGGACGGCGGTAGCGTGCGAGAAACGAATCCGCGATTCGTTCAAGGCAAAGGACGCCTGGGCAGAGCCCGAGCGTGGAACAGCAAAAAACCTGGACATGACAATTTCCATCAAACAGTCGTAAACGACACGGCCGGCAGCCTGAAGCTGTCTTCTCAACCGTGTGCAATCAGAGGCGGGTGATTACGCTGCGATGGGCGGTGCGCGGCTGCGGGCGCCGGGGAAGAAGGTTTGCCGGGCGTGGCCCAGGCGTGGAGAGGGCGCTGTGAAGGTGTTGACGTGGGCGATGCTGAACGTGGCAAAAGTACCACCGCCGGTCAGCGCCGGACAGTTGAACAGCAGGCTGCAATAACCGCACTTTTCCCACATCGCGTGATGTGAGGTTTGCGGCGGACAGTGTTCGGCGACAGGTTTTGCAGCGTGCCCGGAGTGATCCATGCCGGGCATTTCCATCGACATGTCCATGCTCATTGGCATGGATGTCGAGGCGTGCTGATCCATCGGCATCGACTGAGAAATCAGTGGGCCGATGAAGATCATCAACATGGCGAACAGGGCGATCCAGCTGCCGCAGGTCAGGTGTTCAGCCTGACGGCGTGGCGCGGAGGGCCTGGCGCTCAACGGGCGCATGGGCGACGTCAACCGGATCGGTTATTGGGCGTGCGCGTGTTCCGGCATGTCTTGCGGCGGCTTCTTCTGCACGGCGACTTCGACGGTGACGTCACCGGCCTTTTCGAAATGCATCGTCAGGGGGAAGCGCTTGCCGTCGCTGAGCAGACTGCGATCGGTTGGGTTGAGCAGCATTACGTGATAAGCCATCGGCGCGAAGGTTACCTCGCCGCCGGCAGGGACTTCGACGCTCGGCACTTGCTGCATCTTCATCAGATCGCCCTGCATCACGTGCTCGTGCAGTTGCGCTTCAGGGGCGATTGGCGAATCAACGCTGAGCAGGCGATCAGCGGTTTTGCCGGCGTTGTGAATCACGAAATAGGCGGCAACCGTCGGCGCGTTGGGCGGCAGCTCTTGCGACCACGGATGAGCGATTTCCAGCTCGCCGGCCTTGTATTCGTGGGCATGGGCGAAGCACGCAGGCACCAGCAGCGCAGCGATGACGATCAGTTTGTTCAACATGGCAGTTCTCCAGAATGATTTGAAACGCAGGTCAATTGCGCGAACAAATCAAACCAGAGGGGAAGCGCGGGGGTTGAGACTTGGCCATTGCTGGCGCGGTGTGGGAGTTTGCAGTGAGGCGGGCGCCACGCTGCGATTGCTTTCATAGCGGGCGAAATACAGCTGCGGCGTATGCCCCGGCAGCGCCACCAATGGCGCCGAGCCCGAGCAGCACCAGCAATGCTGCATGTTGGAATGGCTATCGTTGGGCGGGGCTTGCTGATCGGTGGCGGCAATGTTGATCGCGACCATCTTCGTCCCGCTGCCGGTGCAGAAACTGCTCCAGAGCAATTGTTCGGCCGGTGAATTGGCCGCCTGCGCCATCGCTCCCGTCATCGGCATGGCGAGCATGTTGAACAGCACTGCAAAGCAGGCGATCCAGGCAAATGCTAACCGGTGTCGGTTCATGGGACAGATCCGTTGGGTGGGCGATCAGGCGCGGCTATTTAGCCTGATCAGGGCCGATAAGTAAAAAAGCGTCGTGCGGTTTGGTGTCGCAGCGCCTCTTGCAAGAGGTTGAGGAGTCTGCGCCCGAGTTCGATTTCGCCACTGTGAATGAGTGTAGCGGCTTCGATTCGCAATGCCTGGGCGAAATTCGGGTCGTTTTCTATTCGTTCACGAATGGTCTGCATGACGTCTCGGAATGCTAATCGGTTGAGTTGCCCATCGCCCGAGTCTTCGACTTCGCAACCCTTGATGTACTGGCCAAGATCGGCAGGTGTTTTGAGAAAGTCCTTGACGTCGAAACGGAGGAATTTTTCTGACATAGGATGTACACGCCCTAGGATTGGAAGACGGTGAGCGTAAGTGTGGACTCTGGATGCTGAAAGTCGGTGATTCGTTAAGTTGTTGTGGGCTGTGTCCTGCGTGGTTGTAGGATTAAAGGCATATGCAGGCAGAACAGACGTCATCGCGGGCAAGCCCGCTCCCACAGGTTGCGAGGCGTACACAAAATCTGGATACACCACCGATTACTGTGGGAGCGGGCTTGCCCGCGAAGGCGGACTTACGTTTTCGATGTTTCAGGGTTAACAAACAGTCGCGAGGGCGGCGAGGACTTCAGACGTTGATGCAAACTCCCGATCAACCGCCGGCAACCCCGGCCTCTTCAACACAATCACCGGCACCCCACGCTCGCGCGCCACTTCCAGCTTCGGCTCGGTCGCGGTGCTGCCGCTGTTCTTGCTGATCAGCACATCGATCTGCCGCCGCTCGAACAGCGCCCGTTCATCCTTGAGCAGAAACGGCCCGCGGGCGCCGATCACTTCGCAGCGCTCGTTGCCCGGATAAACATCCAGTGCGCGCAGGGTCCAGAACTGGTCAACAGGGATTTCGTCGAGGTGTTGCAGCGGCTCGCGACCGAGGGTGAACAATGGGCGGTGAAACGGTTTGAGTGCGGCGATCAGTTCGGCCCAATCGCTGACTTCGCGCCAGTCATCGCCCGGCTGCGGCTGCCACGCAGGACGACGCAAGGCCCAGCAGGGGATGCCAGTCAGTTGCGCGGCGGTGGCGGCGTTCAGACTGATTTGCGCGGCATAAGGATGAGTCGCATCGAGCAGCAGATCGATGCCTTCGTCACGAACGAATTGCGCCAGACCTTCGGCACCGCCATAGCCACCGACGCGCACCTGACAGCTCAAATCAGTCGGCACCCGGCCAACCCCGGCCAAACTGTAAATGTGTTCCGGCCCCAGCGTGCGAGCAATCGCCAGCGCTTCGGTCACACCGCCCAGCAGCAGAATCCGCTTCATTGAAAACCTCCAGCATGGCCGACAATCCCGCCCTGACGATCAATCGCAAACACCTCGACCTGCACCTGCGCCGGCACCACGCTGCGAGCGAAATTCAACGCATGGCGACAGACCTCATCGCCCAGCGCGATCCCCGCCGCACTGGCCATGGCCAATGCCTGCTGACTGGTGTTCGCCTCACAAATACCTTGCTGTAAAACCTCATCAGCACCAATCGCCGCCGCCCACTGCGCCAGTTGCGGCAGGTCGATGCTCGAATGTCTTGAGTGCAGATCCATATGCCCGGCCGCGAGTTTGCTGATCTTGCCGAAGCCCCCGCACAGACTGAGTTTATCCACAGGCACTTTGCGCAAATGCTTGAGCACCGCGCCGACAAAGTCACCCATCTCGATCAGGGCGATTTCCGGCAGGTCGTAGACCCTTCGCATGGTGTCTTCGCTGGCATTGCCGGTGCACGCGGCGATATGCAGGTAGCCGTTGGTCTTGGCGACATCAATGCCTTGATGGATCGACGCGATGTAAGCCGCGCAGGAAAATGGCCGGACGATGCCGCTGGTGCCGAGGATCGACAGGCCGCCGAGAATGCCCAGGCGCGGGTTCATGGTTTTCAGCGCCAGCGCTTCGCCGCCTTCGACGTTGACCGTGACGTCGAAGCCGCCGGTATAACCGGTTTCGGTGGCGAGCAGGCTCAGGTGATCACTGATCATTTTGCGCGGCACCGGATTAATCGCCGGTTCGCCGACGCCCAGCACCAGTCCGGGGCGGGTCACGGTGCCGACGCCAACACCGGCAATGAAACGGATTCCCGGTTCGTCTTTCAGCTGCACTCGCGAATAAAGCAGCGCGCCGTGGGTCACGTCCGGGTCGTCACCGGCATCCTTTATGGTCCCGGCTTCGGCGCCGTCAGCGGTCAGGCGACAGAACTCCAGACGCATCTGCACTTGCTTGCCCTTGGGCAACACAATCTGCACCGCGTCGGCCGAGATCCCGCCGAGCAACAGGCGAGCGGCGGCGAGGCTGGTGGCGGTGGCGCAACTGCCGGTGGTCAGGCCGCTGCGCAGCGGTGCGGGTTGTTCGGCGGTTTCGTCACGCATCGAGAGGTTTGACCAGATCGAGCAGAGTGATCGGCAGCGCCTGGCGCCAGGTGTCGAACTCGCCGAGCGGTTGCGCCTGGGCGACATGGATGCGTGTCAACTCGCCGCCGAAGCGTTCGCGCCAGTTCATCAGGGTGACTTCGCTTTGCAGGGTGACCGCGTTGGCGACCAGTCGGCCGCCGGGTTTGAGTTGTTCCCAGCAGGTCTCGAACACACCGTCGCGGGTCACGCCGCCACCAATGAATATCGCGTCCGGGCGCTCCAGTCCGGCGAGTGCCTGCGGTGCACGACCACGGATCAATTGCAGGCCGGGCACGCCCAGCGCATCGCGGTTGTATTCGATCAATTGCTGGCGGCCGTCATCGGCCTCGATAGCGAGTGTTCGGCAACTCGGATGCGCGCGCATCCACTCGATGCCGATCGAGCCGCTGCCGGCGCCGACGTCCCACAGCAGTTCGCCGGGCGTCGGGGCGAGCCGGGCGAGGGTGATGGCACGCACGTCGCGTTTGGTCAGTTGGCCGTCATGCCGGAAAGCCGAGTCGGGCAGCCCGGCCAAACGCGACAGGCGCGGCGTATCGGCATCGGCCAGACATTCGAGGGCGATGACATTCAGATCGGCAATCGGTGAGTCGTTCCAGTCATTGGCCGTGCCATCGACGCGGCGTTCGGCGCTACCACCCAGATGCTCCAGCACGCTCATCCGACTCGGACCGAAGCCACGCTCACGTAGCAATTGCGCGACCGCCGCCGGACTCTGTCCGTCATTGCTCAGCAACAACAGGCGCACGCCACTGAACAAATGCGCGTTGAGCGCTGCAGGCGGCCGGGCCACCAAGGACAGCATCACCACCTCTTGCAACGGCCAGCCGAGACGGGCGGCGGCCAGCGAACAGGACGACGGCGCCGGTAGGATCAGCATCTCGTCACTCGGTATCTGCCGCGCCAGGCTGGCGCCGACGCCGTAGAACATCGGGTCACCGCTGGCCAAGACGCACACCGCTTCGCCACGCTGTTCCAGCACGGGCGCCAGGGAGAAAGGACTTGGCCACAATTGCCGTTCACCGCGAATGCACACCGGCAACAGGTCCAGTTGGCGCTGGCCACCGACAATCCGCGAGGCGCCCATCAGGGCTCGCCGGGCATTTTTGCCCAAGCCCTTGAAGCCGTCTTCACCGATTCCCACAACCGTCAGCCAGGGTGTCATGCCGTTCCTCAATCGCGTGCTTAACCATTAATGGGCGACATGATAACGCGATGGCTGCGCACTGACTGCTATCGATTTTTACAGAACTAGCGGAAATCAAATGTTTAGGTTGTTTTTCTAAAGGCTATTTATTTGTTGTTAAGTTGTTGTTGAGTGGCGCGCAACTTTATTAACGGATGTGCGCGCAGTATTAATCGTCAAGTGCCGCCAGGCCAATGAATGTTAAGGAGTAACTTGTATATGAGCACCGTTCAACAACCGTTCAATTCACTCTCTGATGAAAGCAGTTCAACGGTAATGGGCAGTAATGTACTGTCTTTTTTTGCCGGGCTGACGCACGCGGATAAGCAGTTCATCAAGAACAGCATGCGCTGGGCGGAATACCGGGCTGACCAACGCTTTAACAGAAAGCGGTCTTCTGCAGACTGGTTCGAGTTTTACTCAGGCGTCATGTGGTCCGTCGGTTGGGGTCTGGAGCATGCCCCGGTCATTGTCGCAGCTCGTGATTTTTCCGGTGATGTGCTGGAGGTGTGGGCGAATTCATTGTCAACTCAATTAAGCAGGGAAAAGGTCAGCCGGATGAAAGAGACGTTTCAGCGGCTTGAGTACAATCCGGGAGCTATTGAGTTGTTTACCGACTGCACACGCAAGTGGGGCGACTTCCGTTTTTCCCCAGCGCAATACAATTTTCACAAGGAGTTGGAGATTGTGATCAGTAACGTTCGTTTGCTGAGTTCCGAATGGGTATCAACTCATCTGTTCTGGAATCTCCGGCACACGACGTCGCAACTTGATATTCAGTCCCGACGCTTTGTGATCACGCCGCGGCAGATGGATCGATATCGGGATTCATTGGCAGAATCATTGCGTGAAATGCGCATGAAGGAAATAGAACTTTCGGCTGGCGTCTGACTTGCTGAAAATATGGCCGTATTAGTGTTCTGTTTTCTGAAACTAATTGAATGAAATGCAAGTTGCCTGGGCGCTGGATGACGGTTACTTTGCAACTACGCCATGACGGCGTTCTAACTAACTCGAAGGAATCGTATTTATGAATGAAGTTACTGGTCACGTTCTTACCGCTGCGCAACGTATTGCGTTTATCAAGGAGAATAACGAAGTCATTGCGGCGCAATCCCAACCGGTACTGCAACCGCGTGTCGCCAGCTTCGGTGCCGTATTGCCAGTCGACAAGGATGAACTGAACGCCGCCATTATGGGTTCGGGTGTTGCGGGTTTTGACGCAAGCATGTCCAAGCGCAGCAAACGGATTGTCAAAAATACCTATATGTATGCGGACCTGAGCGCCCTGCTCAAATTTCCGAACGCCAATCAGAGAGAGCAGCGCTACGCCGAGTTCATGCGAATCATGCAGCTGGCCGGTTGGTTTCCGTTTAGCCAACCCTATAACCGCTACACAGCGTCTTCGCAGAAACTGACCATGGATAACCTGGCGCTGTCTTTGATCCATACAGCGGTGGGTGCGGCAGTCAATCAAGGTCAAGCCGCATTAAAAGTGCTATCGACTGTAGCGGACGCCACTCTGGAAGCTCTCAAGAACGAGCCGGAAGCATTGAAGCTGTTTGAGAAAAACTCGAAAAGAGCTGAAGGTGGCAACTTCTGCATGACCAGTTCGCTGGAGGATGCTGACGGTGAAATCACTATGGCAGTCGCCGCGGTGCAGTACTTCGCCAAGGCTCAGCCCACCAAGGTCCTGTTTGTTGAATGGTCCAGTTCCAGTGTCGAGATCTACAACGGCGCCACCACCATGACTATCGAAGAACAAGACTATCTGGATGTCGAGCCATTGATCATCAAAACACTCGCCGAACAGCGTAAAAAAGCACTGAGCATAGAGTTTGGCAAAGCAGCCTGAATTCAAATAAAGCCAGAGGCGTAAGCCTCTGGTTTTCAGGAGATGGAAAAAATGGACTTTAACTCTGGATATAAACCGTTCATATGTGCGGGCGCTGTTATTTTGGTGGCGAATGACTTGTCGGAATCGAATACCCGCGACATTCTTGATGCGTTGCTTTACGCACAAACCGCTGCCGCTAATAACGTTACGGACTTTTCCCAGGCAGCGTCATGGACCAACGCCCACAAAATCGCGATGAGGGTGACCGGTGCAATGCTGCTGGACGATCCCGATGCAAGTCTTCCTGCCCCGATGCACGACAGTTTCAGCTTGATCGAGTTGGTGCAAAAGGTTTTACGCAACTGGCCGCTTGGCACAGCTGCGTCGGTATTGGATTCAACAGGGCAGAGTCGGCTTGATCTGCGGTTTTCGACACCCGCGATTGAGACGCTTCAACAGCACGTTGTGCATCAGGGCAGATGGGTACGGTTTATGTTCAGCCTCATTTCCGCCGATTTGACCATCACGACGGTGATGATCGCTTTCGAGTTTGATGAGGTCATGGGCAATGTTCTTCAGCACCGATTCAACACAGAAAAAGTACTGGGTAACTTATCTGTAGACGGTTATAGGGCGCAGGCAGATCCGGAGGACTATGAGTTTTCTCGCGCAACAATCATTTCGTTGTTGGGCGAACTTCGCAATGAACACATTATCGCTTTGGCTTAAGGGATTGCTCGTCGCTCGAGCGTTTTCAACTCAACTGCTGCCCGGTCAGTCAGACGATCCGACGGCAGACTTTTCATGCCGTCGGACAAAGCAGGCATAATACCGCGCCTTTCCCACGCAACCGGTCAGCCCCTTGAACGAACGCCCGATGTCCACCGCCATACGCCCCTCGGCTTGCCCGGGGTTGCTGCGTATTGTCCAGGCATTGGACGGTGGCATCTGCCGGATCAAACTCAATGGCGGCTCAATCAGCGCCGACCAGGCAGATGCTGTGGCCAATGCCGCCGAGCAATTCGCGGGCGGGGCGATCGAGGCGACCAACCGCGCCAATCTGCAGATTCGCGGGATCGGCGAGCAAAGCAGTGCGCTGATCGACAGGCTGCTCGCCGCCGGGCTTGGGCCACGCAACGCAGCGGGCGACGACGTGCGCAACCTGATGCTCAGCCCGACCGCCGGGCTTGACCGGCAGATGCGCTTCGACACCCGCGCACTCGCCGAGCAGATTCTCGACACGCTGCAAAGCCACCCCCGTTTCCACGAGTTGAGCGCCAAGTTCGCTGTGCAACTGGATGGCGGTGAAGCACTGGCGATGCTCGAGCATCCGCATGATCTGTGGTTGTCGGCTTTCGAGCGCGACGGCGAAACGTTGCTCGCGTTCGGTCTGGCTGGGTGCCCGACGGATCGTGCGGTCGGCGCCGTGACCATGGAAAACGCACATGCGCTGGTGGTGGCGGTGCTGGAGTTGTTCCTGGATCTGGCTCGACCCGAGCAGACGCGGATGCGTCATTTGCTCGATGAGTTGCCGATGCTGGCGTTTCTTGAACAACTCAGGGCACGCCTGCCGATCAAGGCGAACAGCGGTTGGCAGCGCACCCCGGCAACAGGCGATCTGCATATCGGCGCTCACCAACAAAACGCGGACAACCTTGTTTACGTCGGCGCGGTGCCGCCCCTCGGTCGCCTCGACCCGATCATGCTGCGCGGTGCCGCTCGACTGGCCCGCCAGTTTGGCGACGGCAGCCTGCGCTTCACGCCGTGGCAGAGTCTGTTGCTGCCCAACGTAAAAGCGAGCGATGCCGCTCAATTGCTCGAAAGCCTCAAGAGCCTGAACTTGTTGACCGAGGCCGTTGAGCCCTTGTCGAGAATCATTGCCTGCACCGGCTCAAACGGCTGCGGCAAAGGTCTGGCCGACACCAAGCACGATGCCCGACGACTGGCGACGCTGTTGCCCCAGGCGCAGAGCGTGCACCTGTCCGGTTGCACGCGTTCATGCGCAGCCGCTCACTGTGCCCCGGCGACGTTGCTGGCCGTCAGTGCGGGTCATTACGACCTCTATTTTCGCGATGCAGCGCTGCCGGGTTTCGGCGCGTTGCACGCACGCAATCTTACTATTGAAGCGGCCGCGACCCTGCTCGCCGCCCGCTCCCGGAGCCCCCTTGATGCTTGATTACATCCGCGACGGTCAGGAGATCTATCGCAACTCCTTCGCGATCATTCGCAGCGAGGCCAATCTGGCGCGCATCCCGGCCGATCTGGAAAAACTCGCGGTGCGGGTGATCCACGCCTGCGGCATGGTCGAGGCCGTCGACGGTTTGCAGTTCTCTGAAGGTGCGGGCAAGGCCGGGCGCGATGCGCTGGCCGCCGGTGCGCCGATCCTCTGTGATGCGCGCATGGTGTCCGAAGGCGTGACTCGCGCGCGTTTGCCGGCGAATAACGAAGTGATCTGTACTTTGCGCGACGAAAGCGTGCCTGAGCTGGCCCGCGAGTTGGGCAACACCCGCTCTGCTGCCGCACTGGAACTGTGGCGCCCGCATCTGGCAGGCAGCGTGGTGGTGATCGGCAATGCGCCGACCGCGCTGTTCTATCTGTTGGAAATGCTCGACGCCGGCGCGCCGAAACCGGCGCTGATCCTCGGCTTCCCCGTGGGCTTCGTCGGTGCCGCCGAATCGAAAGCAGCGCTGGCCGCTGACAGTCGCGGCGTGCCGTTCGTAATCATGCAAGGTCGGCTCGGCGGCAGCGCCATGGCCGCCGCTGCGGTCAACGCCCTCGCCACGGAGATCGAATGATGCAGGCAAAAGGACGTTTGATTGGCCTGGGCGTCGGCCCCGGTGATCCGGAGCTGATTACCGTCAAGGCTCTGCGCCTGCTGCGCGAATCGCCGGTGGTGGCGTACTTCGTCGCCAAGGGTAAAAAGGGCAACGCTTTCGGCATCATCGAAGCACACCTGCAAGACGCGCAAAATCTGCTGCCGCTGGTGTATCCGGTGACCACTGAAGTCCTGCCGGCACCGCTGTCCTATGAGCAGGTCATCAGCGATTTCTACGACGAAGCCGCCGAGACCGTGGCCGCGCATCTGGATGCCGGTCGTGACGTGGCAGTGATCTGTGAGGGTGATCCGTTCTTCTACGGTTCCTACATGTATCTGCATGATCGGCTGGCCAGCCGCTACGAAGCGCAAGTGGTGCCGGGTGTGTGCTCGATGCTCGGTGGCGCTTCGGTGCTGGGTGCGCCGCTGGTGTATCGCAATCAGAGTCTGTCGGTGCTCTCCGGCGTGTTGCCCCATGAAGATCTCAAGCGACGCCTGGCCGATGCCGACGCAGCGGTGATCATGAAATTGGGGCGCAATTTCCCCAAGGTGCGTCAGGTGCTGGAAGAACTCGGTCTGGCCGAGCGCGCGCTGTACGTCGAGCGCGCGACCATGGCCAATCAGAAGATCGTGCCGATGGATCAGGTCGAGCCGATGTCGTCGCCGTACTTCTCGCTGATCATTGTGCCCGGCGAACGGTGGCAAGGCTGATGACTGCATCCACCCCCGCCATCGTCATACTCGGCCAAGGCAGCCTGGCCACGGCCCGCCGGATTCAGCAGGTGTACCCGGCCGCGCAGATCCACGGCCTCGCCGGACGGGTTGAAGGCGCCGACTGCATCTATCAGGAATTCGGCGCGACCCTGCGTGAGCTGTATCAGCAGGACACGCCGATCATTGCCCTGTGCGCTGCCGGGATTGTCATTCGGACACTGGCGCCACTGCTGCTGGAAAAAGGCGCCGAACCAGCGGTGCTGGCCGTCGCCGAAGACGGCAGCGCTGTGGTGCCACTGCTCGGAGGCCTCGGTGGCGTGAATGTCATGGCGCGGGAAATCGCGGCCGGGCTGCACGTCGCCGCAGCGATCACCACCAGTGGCGAATTGCGTTTTGGCACCTGCCTGCTCAACCCGCCGAGCGGTTATGCGCTGGCCGATCTGGAGCTGGGCAAGCGCTTTGTTTCCGACCTGCTGGCCGGGCACAGCGTGCGCATCGAAGGTGCGGCGCCGTGGCTGGAGCAAGCGCAATTGCCGGAAGATCCGCAGGCGCAGCGCTCGATTCATGTTGGCAGCGCCGAGCGTGCAGCGAGTGCCAATGAGTTGCTGATTTACCCGCGCAGTGTCGCGGTGGCGGTGAGCAGCGCAGTGGCGGACCTGCCGAATGCCGTTCGCTCAGCGTTGCAGCAGGCGAAAGTCGCGATGCAGGCTTTGGCCTGTCTGGTGGCGGCCGATACTGAAATGGCTGCGGCGAATCTGCGCGAAGCAGCGCTTGAACTGGGTGTGCCGTTACGCTTTGTCGCGGCACAGGATGGCATCGAGGCACTGGCGCTTGCTGCCGTGCCGGAGGCGCAAGTCGTCACGGCGAACGCCATGGCAATCGCGATCACCGAACAGCCCTTGGACGTCGAGAAAGTCGGCCGCCCACGCGGTCGTCTGGCCGTGATTGGCCTCGGCCCCGGCGCGGCTGAATTGATGGTGCCAGCGGTGAAAGCCGAACTGGCCCGCGCCACCGATGTGCTCGGCTACGAAACCTACGTGCGCATGGCCGGTCCGTTCCGCGACGATCAAGTGCAGCACTGCACCGACAACCGCGAAGAAATGCAGCGCGCCCGCCACGCCTTCAGATTGGCCGCTCAGGGTCGTTCGGTGATTGTCGTATCGTCCGGTGACCCGGGCGTGTTCGCCATGGCGGCGGCGGTGCTCGAAGCGTTGCACGAGTCGGATGATCCGGCCTGGCACAGCGTCGATCTGGAAATCCTCCCGGGCGTCTCGGCCTCGCTGGCCACCGCCGCGCAGGCCGGCGCACCGCTGGGTCACGACTTCTGCGTGATGTCGCTGTCGGACAACCTCAAGCCGTGGTCGATCATCGAAAAGCGTCTGGATCTGGCCGCCGAGGCGGATCTGGCGCTGGCGTTCTACAACCCGATCTCCCGCGCCCGTCCATGGCAGCTGGGTCGGGCGCTGGAAATCGTCGCGCAGCACCGCACGCCTGAAACGCCGGTGGTGCTGGGGCGTGACATTGGCCGGCCGGGGCAAACCTTGCGGACCACGACATTGGGCGCGCTGACCCCGGATCAAGTGGACATGCGCACGATGGTGCTGATTGGTTCGTCCACCACCTGCACGTTTCCTCGGGCGACGGGTGGTGACTGGGTCTATACACCGCGTTGGTATGGTGAAAAGCCGAATACCTGATCGCACTTCTCTGCGGCACAGAAGTATTTGTAAGCAACTTCGATTGCGGTGAGATCTGGTCAAGACTTTTGGCTTTAATAATCACTGCAAACAACAAAGCCGCGAACCTCCGGGTTCGCGGCTTTGTGCGTTAATGCAACGGGCAATCTTTGAATGCAATTGTCGCCGGAGTATTCGGCGGAACAGTTTGAATGTCGTCTGATGTTTCGATGGTCATCACTTGAATCGCTTCGCGTTTGAATACGCGGCCCTTGCGCAATAACTTTCCGCCAAAGCGCATGGCTGCATATTCATTCAAGGACGGAAAGTGATGAGAAATTTTGAAAGTCAGACAGAGCACCCCGAGTTTATTTCGCCAGAAGAGTTTTCAGACGTATCCCGGGCAGTGAAGAAGTACGCCAGCTCGATGCAATACGATGCACTTATCCAGCACTACCAGTCATCGATTGAAACGGTCGAGCTGGATGAAAAGCTGTTGGCGGTGAAACTCTTTCAAGAGGTCATGACAGCAATACGCCGTAACCGCAAAACACCCGCGTCAGCATTGATTGATCGGATCAGTACGCGGGTGGAACACTATGTTTCGCGGCTGACCAATACGCTGACGCTGTTGTCCGGGGCCAGTTCACCGGTGCCGAATATCATGCATTTCGTCTGGGTAGGAGGCAGTGACGTCGGGGTCAATCAGCGCGACTACATGAACATCTGGCGCGAAGTGCTGAAGCCGCAGGATTACACCTTCAACCTCTGGTACGACAGTGACGCGCTGCTGGCCTTCGAGATGAACCGGGTCATTCTCGACAGCGCCAGGGTTCATGCGATGGAAACCGGGGGGGATCAAGTCACAAAACCCAGCATCCTGGCCCAAATGATCGAAGACCGCGCCCGCGTCCTCAAGCACCAGATGTTTGCGTATCTCAACCAGCCACAGTGGGCCGGGCGCGCGGACGAAGCGCGGATTGACCTGATGGTGCGCGCCTACGGCAAGGATCGCGCAACGCTCGAAGCCTTTCGCCAGAAGTGTCTGGACACGCACCTGAACATGGTCGGGCCGGACCTGCATTTGCGTGACGTTCGCCACGAATTTGCCGGGCACTTTTTGCAGGATGTCTACCAGCGGGAAGTCGCCATGCGCGGCAATTTCGCGGCGGCCAGTGATGTCGTGCGGTTGCAGGCCGAGTATCTGGAAGGTGGCCGTTACAGCGACATAGACTACTTGCCGCCGCTGGCCGAGAAGTTGGGCGGCGTCGATATAACAGATTTCCATCCAGACGAACGACTCTGGGTATTGAAACTGTTGCTGGATCACAACCAGGAGTTGATGCCAGGGCGGGACCCCCTTCGGTACAAGAACGAAACAGGCGCAATTCCCGCAGGTCATGAAGAGGCGTTAACCGCGTTTGCACGCAGTAAACCCGCTCTTCAGGACATTTTCGTTCCCCCGCCAGTCAGTCGGGTTCCCCAAGGCGCCATTCGATTGGGTACTGCGTTTAGCGATCCTTCAAGAGGGGAAATGAACGCTCATATGCTGGCGCATCCCGGCGCGGACATGACCCTGTCCATTATGGAAGTCATCCGGTTCAACTATGACTGCCTTTATGAGGTTGACCGCCGGATGGTTGCAACAGGGGCTGATTGGGGAAACGCTCGTCGCGTGGAGGACATCATTGTTGAGGTGCTGGAGGAGAGAAAGTCCCAGGGCATCACACTTTCCCACGCGGATATGCGCTACATGGGGCTCTTGGGTGCTGCAATTCACAAGTACTACTCGGACGGGATTCGCCCCGAAGCGCGCGGCACGATTGTATTGACCGGTCCGTCTGCGGCGAGTGCAGGCGTCGGCAAGTACACCGAAACACATCTATTGCTTGAGCAGTGGGCAGCCGTTCGCAAAGAACTCAAGTTGACTGAAGGCTTTAACTTATCCACAGAGGAAGAAAACATCACCGGCTGGACCGTGAATGATGAGCCCGAACAATGGCTGAAAAAAGAACAGGAAAAGTGGCAGTCCGGCAAGCTCAAATCCCGTTACGCCGGCAATCTCGCCGAGTTATTGAAAGGACAAACCCTGACCTTCAAACAAGGCTGGCCGGTAATCGAAGGCAAACCGGTGTTGTTGACGGCCGTGCTGCAACAACTGATGGACGACCTCGGCGAACCGTTCATCCGTGCGATGAAGGACAAGTTGAGCGGCGACATCACCTTCGATAAAGCGTTTTCCATCGGTTTCGACAGCCGTCAGCAAATTCTTGCGCAACCCGTCAGTGACCTCCCGGTTTCGCTGGGCGCCGAGTCCACCAGTAACCTCAACGAACTGTTCACTCGCGTTGCTCATGGCTCGCTCGGTGTCGAGCACCTGAGCCCGTTGTTGCGCGTCATGCTGGGGGGCGTGTTCGGCGCCACGACTCTGGATGCCGAAGGATTCGGCAAGGTGTGGCAGGAGGTGTCGAACATCGCCCGGGACACCACAGAGGCTGGCGTGTTCGCCCGTTACCACGCCATCGAAACCGCCCTGCATCAGCGGCAGGCGCCAGTACTTGAGAGCGGCGTTACGCGCCTTGCCCAACCTGACCCGCACACCGCGCAAGAGCTCAAGGTGCTCGCGTTGAACGAAGCGCTGACGCTGACCCAATGGCGCGAGCGTATCGGGCAGATAAACAGCACTGCACAGCGCGAATATCACACGCAAATCCTCCAGCGCGGCGGGCAGGTACGAGACGTGTTCTTCAAGGCCGGCGCGGTGTCCGCGCGGCAGGTGCCGCAGGATCTGCTGATGCGCACCGGTGGCGATCCGGGTCGTCGCTGCTATCCGTTGGCGTTGCTGATGGCCTCGGCATTGGGGCTGGGCGAGTCGGCCGAGCGTGCGCTGATCGGTCGGGTGGCCAATGCCGGCCTGTCGCCGGACGACCCTGATTCGCGGGCATTACTGCTGGCGCTGGATGAGTTGCACGAAGCCACCGCGACCGAGGTGGGTACACCGCAGGGCGTGCATGGCCTGGAGAGTATCGTGCAGACGCTGGAGGCGAAAACCGCGCCGGCGATGCTGCTGCTCAATACCGGTGATCATGCGCTGTTGTTGGCCAAGGTTTTACTCAGGGGTGAGGTTGTCTATCGTTTTTACGATCCCAACTTTGCGATCTTCGGCTTTGCCGGGGTACGCGAGCTGCAATTGGGCATGGAACGCTACTTGGGTGATGGTGACGGAGCGATAGCGCGTCTTTATGGCTTGGGTGAGCTCGACACGGCGCAGTTCAAGGTGACCGAGTTGAATGCGGCGAGGATTGCCGACAAGGTGCTGTCGTCGAACGTGAAGATCGGTCGTTTTCTGCAAAACGGCGTGATCACTGATGCTCAAGGCGCTTCGGTCTGGGAAAAACAGGCTGTCGGACGCACGCGCTCGCTGGGTGACAACTCGCGCATGGGCGCCAGCCTCGCGCAACTTGATGCCCGCTACTGGGCGCAGGCACTCGATGAGGCGACCACACGGTTGCGTAGCGAGTACAAGCTGGGGCGTGAATACCTGCCCTTGCTGGAGACAGTGGAAAAAGCCCCCGGGGCAGGGTATTCGCTGACCTTGGTCGACGCGCGCCAGCCGAAAAATACCTTCAAGGTCACCACCGTCGATGTGCGCTTCAGCAAGATCAAACAGCACCTGCAGCGCCTGGTAAAAACACTGGCTGGCAGGGACAGCGGCGCGAGCGAAGCCGACGGCGGCAGTCGCTTGAGTTTTGCCTTTGCGATCCAGACGCTGATCACGGAGATGCGCCATCGCGACTACTTGGCCGGCGACGCGCAAGTACCGGCGTTGTCGATCGCCCTGCAAGTGCAGGTCTACGTCAACTATGCCCAACTGGGCTATGGCGTATTGAGTGACACGGCGCAGATCATCGGTTTGGTGCGACAGGTGGCGGCGAGCGAGCAGGCACTGGCGCTGCGTCAGTCGTCTATGTCTGGACGACTGTTGGGGCGTGTGTCGACGGGGGTTGGGGTCGGATTTTCCCTGGTCAATATCGGTTTCGACATCTATGGACTGAGCGTCGCGCAAAACCAGGAGCAGCGTTCGCGATTCGCTACGCAACTGGCGTTTGATGTCGCGGCATTGGGGCTGGATATTTTCGCCCTGGCCGTCGGTGGAGCCGCAGGCGCTGCGGCAACGTTTCTGTCGGTGCCGTTGCTCGGTGTCGGCATTGGTGCGACGGCCATCGCCAGCAACCTCGGGCAGATCAGCGACAAGGCGCAGGCTGTGGGCGCGCATCTGCGCAAGATTCAGGACGCCTACGGGCAAGGCGCCTACACGCGCAAAGATGGTGTGCTGAGTTTCGAGCCGGAGGCTGTGATCACTCATCTCGATTTGCACGGCAATCAGATCCGCTTCGACAGTCAGAAGTTTTACCCAATGACTCGCGGTGGCCTGGAACTGCCGCAGATCGACCCGAGTCCGCAGCGGCTGGGTCAGGCGATCAATATCCGTGAGGCGCTGGAGTTGCCGCAGGTCATCGGCCTGATCCGCCCCTCGCCCGATGAGCTGCACACCGTGGTACTGCCCTGCACGCCGGGCTGTTATTACGCTTATGAGTATCAGGTTGGCACAGCCGGTTACCCGTATCAGCCCAGCGCCGGAGAGTTGGAGCGCGAACCGCTGACATCGAGTGAGATCAGCTCGCCGGATCTTTTATCGGTTGTTAACCCCGGCGCGTTGATCCAGCACTTGTTGAACCCGCGTATCGAAACCCAATACCCCCATTTGCGTAACAGCGCCGTGGACAAGCTGGAACTCGACAAACAGGGTAACCGACGTTTCTATTTCTTTGCCAATACGCCGATTCCGCACATTCTTTACAAGCTGACGCCGGTCTGCCAGCCGACGAAAATAGTCGTGACACTGGATGCCCTGGTTCGCCAGTTGGTGGTGCCGCAACTGCCACCGGAGTGGCACACATTCATCAGCTACGAAATCACTGCCCGCTCGACGGGAGTGTCTCAGCTCAGGCTGACCCCGGGATTGGTGACCGTTGCACTGAAAGTGGCAGAGCCCGGTCAATGGGCGGTCAACGCGCCGTGGGTCAAAGACACGCAGATTCACTTTGAGGGCGACTCCCTGCTGATCGACGGCATACGGCTGGATGGGCGCGTGGACTTTCTCAGTCTGGCCGGTGGCGAGCTGTTTCAGGTTGATCGCACAGGCAAGCGCTTGAGTCTGCTGTCCATCACGGTCGAGGACAACAGCGTGGCGCCGGGCGAGGGCGCCTTTGGGGTGACCCTTGAAGACCGTGGCAGTCTGCCGAAAGCCCTGGCGCGGATCCGTCAACTGGCCAAGGTGCAGCGATTGGCCGCGGCCTACCTTCCGCTGTACAAGTTCAAGGTGCCTTTCACGCCGGCAGCTCAACCGGTGTTCACCACGGCTTACTTCGACACCGCGAATGATCGGGTGCTGTATGCCCGGGATTTGCCGAAGGCGGTCAATGAAGGCCTTCTGCTCGGCGGCGTCAGCGGTCAACACGCCTGGTTCTACCATCCTGACCATCCCACCCTCTGGCGTGTCGACACCGTCACCGGCACGGTCAATCACCGCTATCGGCTGATGAACGCGGACGGCGGTTCAACGATCAGCGCTGTCGAGCAATTCGCTGACGGGCAACTGCGGGTGACGCAACACATCAGCAAAAGGACAACGTTCGGCGCCAACATGACCATGGATTATGTGATCGCCGCCCAGAGCCTGACACTCGTCGGCATCAACACTTGGGAAACCTGGCGCCATGATCGGCTGTTTGCCAATGACGAACAGGACTGGAGCCTGTGGATCGAGCGCTTGCAGCCAGAGCAAACCTTCGATGACGAAACGCCAGCCATGGCTGAGTCGATCAGCACCTGGAAACCCACTCCGTTTGTGAACGGGCGTGTGCATCTGTTTAGTGAGTTCCAGTATTCGGTGTGGATTCGTTTGCACGACAACGCGTTCTATCGCGATGACAGTGGTTCGCCCGAACGTGCCATGCTGATGTGGGATCAGGCCGATGCATCAAGCCAGCTGTTTTTCGACAAGCACCGGACAGCGCTGATTCGCAGTTACGGCGACCCGAACGACCCGGGCGGTTTTATCGATGACATTCTCGAGACGGATGTCGTTGAAGTCGCTTCGCTTGGCGGTCGGTACATCGCCACCCGAACGGACGGACGACTGTTCGAAGTCGACCGCGATGCCTCGCTGAAATTCGTCGGTGTCGGCCAGCGCTGGCTCGCCAGCCACCCGGACTGGCTGGCGGTACTTCCCGCGTTGATGAAAACCACGCAAGAGGCGCCGTTTCCGATCATCGGTTTGCGCAATGCATCTGGCAGTGGCGTTCTCGCGGCGTGGTGCGTCGGTGAGCGGCTTCTGTTGGCGGACATCGGCCACGGCAGGGAATTGTCGCTGCTGGGGCTGACCCCTGATCAACAGGCTGCCTGGCTGCTGGATGTTTCGGCGGGGCAACTCTACCGTCAGACGCTGGTCCGGATCGACGCATTGCATTCTGCGTTTGCCGGCGGGCAACTGCTGCGTCCCGAACGCTTGCCAGTGGCACAGAAGGTCTGGGCGCAATGGACGTTTGCCGAGGTGACGGCACACGGACAAGGCCTGCTCGGGTGCACTCGCGATGGGGTGAATCTGCAACTGCTGGATCAGCAGCCCGCGCTTGTCATCAGCGTGGAAAATCAGTGGTCGTATCTTCCGGGGCAAACGCCGACACAGTTGCAGGCACGTTTGAAAACACTGCTGCAGGGCCAAACCCACGCGCCGGTGCTGACCGTGGAAAACGCCGGAAATCGTTACAAATACTACGTGCCGCAACTGGATCGTCTGTTCGACGTCGCCGGGCGTGCGGATGGCCAATGGGCGGTGTTTCTGGGGACGCGCAACGCGTCGGTACCGATGCTCTTCGACCCGGTGGACGGGCTGATCTTCAGTCGTGGTGCGGCGCCTGATATCTGGCTTGGGAACAGCTATGCCCAGCGTGAAAAAGAGGTACTGACCCTGGAAATGAACGGCGTGGTCAGCGATGTCGTGGCGATGCTGCCCGATGGCGTCGACAAGTTGCTACTGACGTTCGGTGCGCAGGCATCGACCTATCGGATCTCGGACGAAGCCTGGCAGCGGCTGGACTGTATCGTGCTCGATCCCCGGCAGCCAGAGGGCGCTGAAGAGTCGGTCATCGGTACGCTGGTTCTGGACATGGCCGACTGCCGACATCTACTGGTGTCGCTGGTCGACGGGCACTTGCTGTTCAGCGATCCGGACAATGCGCACACGCTGATTGTGCGTGACGTCAAACCCGAAGACGGTGCATCGGGCGTGCCGGTGCAAATCAGCATTAACGTCGACGGTCAGTACGAGAGGTTACTGCTGGATCACTGGCTGAATGTTTTGGAACAGCGTCAGGGTAATAATGGGGAGGTCACAATTGCGGCGTTCTTTAATAACGACATCTGACATATAAAGGAGAATTAAAAGTGTAAGGTCGTGAGCAATAAGTTCACGGCCTTTTTTATTTTAAATGATGATGAAGTGTGTGCGGGTGCTCAGTATTTGTTGGGGTTCAAGTGGCCTGGGTGCCGGAGTGAAATATAAAGCTCCAAAAAGGCGAAGTTACCGGATTTTGCCGATGCGAGTTTTTCAAGTGCCGGAAAATAATTGAATCTTTTGCGGTTTGAATTCGCTGTTTTCAATCGTTAGCGTGTCCTCTTTGGTTAATCTGATGAGTTGGAAATTATGCGCAATGTTCAAGGCGTTAATGGTGAAGTCGAATTCGTAAAACTTTTCAAGCTGGCGGATCTTGAAACGGCGCTAGCCGCTCATAAAGGCAACAAAAGTTATGAGGCGATGTTGCGTTATTACTTCGCTTGCGTGGCCGCAACAGATTCGTCGCAACTACCTGAACCATTGGGATTGTTCCGTCAGACACTTGAACAAATGCTCGGCAAGGGGCGGGTCCGCCGCGATGGCGAACTCCCGGCGTCTTCGGCGGCAGGGCAAATCTACGACAAAGTGCAAGGGTTCGAATCACGTGTTCAATCGGGCATTGCGTTGCTGAAAACCCCGACGAGCGCCGTACCCAAAAACCTGCATTTTGCCTGGTTGGGTGGTGGCTTGGGCGCCATTCAGTGCGATTACCTCAATATCTGGAAACAGGTGCTGGCGGATCACGGTTACACGTTCAATCTCTGGTACGACAGTGATGCGCTGCTGGCGCATCAAACCAACAAGCTGATTGTCGAAGCCGCCAAGGCCGATGCCTTGGGTCAATTCGCAGGCCAGGATCTTACGCCAACAGAACTGGCTGACCATTACGAGGCACGGGCGATTGTTCTGAAGCAACAAATGTACGCCCACATCAATGCCGCCGTGGCAAACGGCGGCACCGCCGATGATGCGCGAATCGACTTGCTGGTTCGCGCCTATGGCCAGGATGCCGATGCGCTCGAAGCACTCCGTGAACGTAATCGCGGCAGCATGCAGGAAATGGCCAAGGCCGGCTTCAATTTGCGTGATCTGGACACGCGCGAAGTACCTTTGCAACTCCAGGATATCTACGAGCGTGAAATGCGCTTGCGCGGCAATCTTGCGGCGGCATCCGACGTCGTTCGTCTTGAAGCCCTGTATACCGAGAGTGGCAGTTATGCCGATGTGGATAACCTGCCACCCCTGGTGGAAAAAATGGGCGGTGTCGATGTTCAGGCAATGGGGACGAGTGAGCGCCTCGGCGTCTTGCAGTTGTTGCTGAATGAAAACCCTGGCTGGATGCCGGGGCGTAAAAGCTCCGAAGGTCACTTGATGCGCATTCCGGAAGAGCATTTGCCGGCGCTGCGGACATTCGCGAAAAGTTCTCCTGCACTGAGTCAGGTGTTTCAGGCACCGACCGATTTGCAGGCCCGCCCGTTCATGCTGCGTGCCGTATCCGAAGGCCAGAAGATCAATAACGCGTTCCTGATGGCTCACGCCGGCTCTGCCACGTTGCAAACGGTTATTCAACGTATCCGGTTCAACTACCAACTGATCGATGCCACGATGCTGCTGGCGACGCAGCGCGGTATCGCATTGACCGATGGTCAAACCAGGTGGAAGCTGGCCGAGTCTATTCTGGAGAAATTCTACGGTTCACTGGGCGCACTGCCGGATATTCAGGAGATTCCTGCAAGATTTCTGGCATTTTCCGCCGCAACTTACTTCAGTGATGGCATCCGTCCTGGCAGCGAGGGCACCATCTATCTGACCGGCCCCGGTGCGGTCATTGATGGCATGGCCGATTACGCCATGGTGCATTTCAGTGATTCGCAGGCCGCCATGATCAACGCAGAGTCGGCCATTGCCCGTTATGCCTCGGTCAACCGGTCCACCGAAGAGGAACTGGATCACTCCTGGAAAGACAACACGGAAAACGACGCGGACTGGCTGAAAATAGAGAAGGAAAGCTGGAGCGCCGGCGATTATACGACCCGCTACAACGGTGATCTCGGCGAACTGCTCAAGGGCTCGACCCTTGAGTTTGAACACGGCTGGCCGTTGATCGAAGGACGCGCGGTGTTGCTCACTGATGTCTTGCAGCGCCTGGTCGATGGACTTGGCGAACCCTTCATCAACGCGATGCGCGAAGGGCATAACGGTGCAATCACCTTTGAGCAACCGCTGCCGCTGAGCTTCGCCGATCGTCAGTCGATCAAGCAGCAACCTGCCAGTGCACGGCCTCCCGTGTTTCCAAACGATGCAAAATTCCAGACGCTGGGGCTGGACGAAGTGCTGGCCGGGCTGGGGCATGGAGAACTGGACGTTGTCCAGACGACTCCGCTGCAGCGTCTGGCACTGGGCGCGTTGTTGGGGATGGATTCACTGCATAACCAGAACTTCGCGACATTCAGCGGTGCTCTGGATAACCTCGCCAACGGTGTTCGCGACCTCGGCGCATCGAGTCGTTACGCGGCTATCGAGCGACATCTTTATCAACGCAAGGACTCTGCCTTTCTTCACGGTCTGGCCGCTGACGTCATCGACGCTTCAACGCCATCGACCAGTGCGCTGGAGCTGAAGAAGGGCGCGCTGACGAAGGCACATACCCTGCAACAGTGGGGCCGTTATGTGGCGCAGATCCAGCAGGTCGCCACCCTCGAGCATCGCTTGCAGATCGGTGAGCGGGTGGATCAGGTCTTTGCTCAGATGAATGCCAGCAGCGTCCAGCCGGTACCGCAGGATTTGATGCGCAACGGTCTCGGCGAGACCATCGGCGCGCGCTGCTACCCCTTGGCGTTGATGATGAGCGCCGCCCTGACCCAAGGCGAGACGGCGTCCCATCGTCTGCGCGAACGTTGTTATCTGGCCATTCTCGAGCCGCAGCAGAGTGATTCGATTGCCTTTGTAGAAGCGTTGGAAGAAATGCGAGGAACACCACTGGGCGAGGTCGGCACGTCCTTGAGTCGGGGTGATCTGGCGCAGATCACCACTGCGCTGGAAAACCACTCGACCAACCGTACGCTGATGCTCAACTCTGACAATCATTCGATGCTGGTGGCAAAAACGGTGGTGGACAAGGTCAGCACCTATCACTTTTATGACCCTAATTTCGGCGTCTTCGAGTTCACCGATCCCGTCATGTTCAAGACGGCGCTCGAGCATTTTCTGCTGAAGATGGGCATGGCGAAATACTATGCCGCGTACGGTGCCGATACCCGGCCGACCTTCGATCTGGTCGAACTGGACGGTGAACGAATAGCGGCCTTGCCGCTGTCGGCCGGGTATGAAGTGGCCAAAGTCCTGACAGCGGACCCGTTGCCGGGACAACCGGCACAAAAGCTGCGCCAGCGTTTGAATAGCGCACATGGGCGGTCGTTGGCCGACAATGCGCATCTGGGGCGAAGCCTGCTGGGGCTGGACAGCCATTGGTGGGGCCAGCAAATGGCTGAGGCGACGACGGCTCTGCAAGAGCTGCATCCTTCGGCAAGCACGCTGGTGCCGTTGTTCGACACCCTTGAGGTCACGCCCGAAGGCAAGTATCGACTGAGCCTGATTGATCCGTCGAAGCCTGAACACGTGGTTGAAGTGCTCAGCGAAGACCATCGACTGCTGCGGATCAAGACCTGGTTGTCCGAGCAGTTTTCCAATCTGGCGCGCAAACCGCAGCCGACGGCGGGCGTGATCGATCCGACCGAGGCCGGCAGCGTGCATACCCTTAATGCCGGTTTCACCATTCAAGCGTTGATGAACGCGTTGCGCAGCCGCGAAGGCGAGGGCCGCACGCTGACCACAGCCGTGCGCCTGCACGCTTACGTCAACTATGCACAGTTGGTGCATGGCAACGTGGTGGACGTAGTCGGACTGATTCGTCTGGTGCGCACGGCACTCAATGAAGAAAAGGTTATCGCTCGCACCGTGGCGCCGGTGGTCAGCGAAGCGCTGGGCCACGCCGCCAATGAGGGTGTCGGCGCTGTGCTGGGGCTGGCTAACGTCGGCTTTGATATCTATCAGTTGGCGACTGCCGAGGACGATGTCGAAAAGGCTCAGTTCGGCACTCAATTGGCTTTTGACTCGGCCAGCCTGGCATTGACAGGGGCGGGTGTGGGTGCGGCATTGACCGGAGCCTCGACGGCGGCGGCGGTTTTGGGCGGGGTCGGCGTGATCGTCGGCGGCCTTGCTGTCGGTGTCGCGGCACTCGCTCAGGGCTTTGCCGGCATTGCGCGTGATGCGCAGGCCGTCGGCAAATTCTTCGCTGACCTGGAGCACGCTTATCGCGGAGTCGGATACCGCTTCGATGCCACTCTTGGGGTCTGGACTGTGCAGCCTTCGCTGCTGGTCAAACGCATTGATCTGGGCAAGGGTAAATTGCACCTCGACAGCCCGAAGCTGTACCCGTTACGTGACCACTTCGGTGTACCGGACTACGACGTCGACTATGCCCGGGCGATTGATATCCGCCAGCAGTTGCACCTGCCGGGAGAGATCGCCTTTACGCCATCCGCCGGGCAGACCATCGTGCTGCCGTGCACACCGCAGACTTGCTACGGCTACGAGTACAAGGCGTTGCCGTTTGCCAACTGGCGCCACGACAGTGGATTCGATACGGCTCGGCGTCTGGAAAAAATTCAGGCGGACGGTACATGGCTGTTCCGGTTTTCGTTTTATTCGTTTCCTTCCGATTACATCGTGCAGCGACTGTTTGCCGATTATCGCGAGACCACCCTCGAAGTGCAGTTGGACGCGGTCGAACGCACGCTCGTGGTGCCGTCGCTGCCAAGTGCCTGGAAAGGCAAAGTCTCCTACAAAATTTCCAGCGCCGGGGCGTCCTGCACACTGGTGCTCAATCGCGGCGCCAACGTCGAGTTGCAGTCGCCGAGTCTGAAAAGTTGCCGCTGGGTGCTGGAGGCGGGCTGGGCCGGTGAAGCGGATATCCGCATCGAACGGGGTGATCTGTACATCGGCGATGTTCACGTGAAATTGTCCGGTCATGGGGCTCATGCCGTGCTGATCCGCACGGCCGGTCAGCAACTGTTTTACGTTGATCAGGTCAAGCGTCAGCTGGACATCCTCGAACAGAGTGCGCCCGCCGGGCTCGATGAGCAGGCGTTGCTCGAGCACTACAAAGCGTTGGCTGGCGAGCATCGTCTGCTGCTGCCCTACACACCGATTCATGACTGGCTGATCCCGTTCGAATCACCGCAGCAGCCCCGTCACGTCACAGCCTGGTATGACGCCCACGAAGAGCGCTTTCTGTACATCCGCACCGAGGACGCCGGGGACACCGAGGAGGCGCAACTGACGCTGGTCGCCGGTGGCTATGCGTACTTCTGCGTAACGGACAGCTACGACATCTGGCAGGTGGATGCACTCAGCGGCCTGCTCAAGTATCGATACCGTCTACTGCTCGCCGAAGGCGACAGCACGATTGGCAAGTTCCAGACCGATGCCCACGGCGTGATTCATTTTGTGCAAACCGTCAGCGATGTCGATGGCCCGCGCGAGTTGAGTTATCTGATCCATGACGGTCAGTTGCTGCTCAGTTCGGTGACTTACGATCTGCACCGTGAGCTGCAGTCCATCGCGTTTGCCAGTGATACGCTGGCCGACTGGTCATTGTTATTGGGCCAGTATCTGACCGCCCCTGTGTTACCCGAGAAGGAAGAGTTCACGGTTGTGGACTGGCAGCCGGCGGCCTATGTTTCGGTCAGTTGGGCATTCGCTACGGACAAGCGTGACCTGGTATGGATCCGCAGTGCAGATCGACTGCTGATCCATCCACAGCCGCTGGCTCGTCATGCTCGCGGTTGGAAAAATTCGATCAGGAACCTCAACGATCTGGTACTGATGCCGATGCCGGACGACGCTGATGTGTTCTTCGTTTACAACCGGATCGACCAGACCCTGTGCCGCCAGCAGCGAGCCGTTACGCAGGGCCAGGCGCAATGGTCCAACCGCTGGATCGAGCCCGAAGGGTTGACGCAGGTGGTGGCCGTCGACGGGGGGTATCTGGTAATCGACGATGCTGGACGCTTCTTCAATCTGACCGTCCAGGGCGATCTGCTCTTGGGCGGCCTCGGTGAACAATGGCTCAAGGATCGGTCGCAATGGTGGCTGGCGCTGGCGTCGGTCGCCAAGCGCTATCCAGTCGACAGTTTCGCCATTGTCGGGTTACGCAACGTCGCCGGTAACGGCAACCTCAACGCTTGGTTTGTGAATGACCGCCTACTGTTGTGTGACCTGGGGCGCGACCAGGAAGTGCGCCTGCTGGGCCTGACGCCGGATAACAAGGCCGGTTGGTTGTTCAATCTGTCCAGTGGCGAGATCTGGAGCCAGGAACTGATTGAGCCGCAGAACCTCGACCGTGCTTTCGGCAAGGGTTCGCAGCTGTTAGAGGCAGACGCACTGCCGACCCCGAGCCAGGAGTGGGCCGAGTGGCAGTTTGCTGAAGTGCGTGTTGATGGCTCCGGGTTATATGGCACAACACGCGAGGGCGTGTCGATGAAGCTGCGCTATCAGGCGCCGGAGGTGGTCTGTGCGGTCAATCGGCACTGGGTGATATCGCAGGACGGCTCTCTGGTTGCACGGTTGCAAGGGTTGTTGAGCGAGGTGGATCACGAAGATTTCGTTACCGTCGAATCCGCGCCTGACAGCCTGCAATGGTATGACGTGCAAAGCGCCAGGCTGCTGCACATCACCAGTAACACCCTGCCCACTGACTTCGCGTTGCTCGGCACGCAAAACCCGTCACAGAGCGAGGCGCCAACCAAGGTGTTGCTGCACCAGCCTCGGGACGGCACGGTGCAGGTTTACCCGGGTATGCACAGCCTCGGGAAGTTCGACTACCTGGAGCGCGATGCTCACGTGGTGACCGTGGCGGGGCAGAACAGGCTGGATGATCTGCTGCCGTTGATTCCCGATGACGTCAACACGATGGTGCTGCGGCTGGGACAGGGTAACGTCACCTGCAAGCTGTCGAAGGCCGCCTGGTTGCGGCTCGACTCGCTGATCATCGACTGCCGGCATGCGCTGGGTGAAGTGCCGGCGGTGCCGGGCAAGCTGATCTGGGATTTTGATTCGCCGGAAAAACTGCTGTTCGAGATCATCGGGGATCATCTGCTGATCGTTGACCCGGACAGTGAGCACAGCCTGATCTTCCGAGATGTCTGTGCCGCTGACGTGACGTTGCGTGGCGAGGTCTTCCTCGCGTTCAAAAAACAGCAATCCCATGCCATATCGACATGGGTGCAGCGCTTGCAGGCCGGCAACGTGCGCACGAAAAACGTGACGTTGCAGGCGCTGATGGCAGAGCCGGCGAGCGCCGGTTAAGTCAGGCCGACAGCAAAACGCCGCGAATGATAGCGTTCGCGGCGTTTTGCTGTGCGGTCATTACCCCGGCGTCAGCTCTCAGGGCACCAGATAGCCTTTGACCCCGGTGAAGATGATCTGCGCCGCCAGGGCGCAGACAAACAATCCCATCAGACGGCTGACAATCTGCAAGCCCTGATCACCGAGAATCCGCTCGATGCGGTTCGACAGATACAGCACCACGCCGACCGTGAAACTGGCCAGGGCAATACTCATGATCGCCGTGAGTTTGTCGTCCCAGTGCGGCTGGCTGACGCCCATCACCAGCAGCGCACCGATGGTGCCGGGGCCGACGGTCAGCGGAATGGTCAGCGGCACGATGGTCACGTCTTGCTGCACATTGTCGGTTTGCACCACTGACTTGCCTTGGGCCATGCCCAGCGCCGAAATGAACAGCACGCTGCCGGCGCCGATCCGGAAGGCATCCACTGTGATGCCGAACACATCGAAAATCACCCGCCCGAACAGATACAGCAGGACGCTGGAGACCAGGGTGGCGATGGCTACTTTCCAGGCCAGGCGTCGTTGCTCCTTGCGCGAATAACCCCGGGTCAGGCTGATGAAGCAGGACAACACGAAGAACGGGCTGTAGAGCACCAGCATCTTCAGGTAAACGCTGAATAACACGTGGAGCATTGGGCAAGCTCACTGGCGAGGGAAGTCGAGGGAGTCTATCAGGCGCCAAACAGTCTGTCGGCTCAGGACGGTAGTGGGGTGGCCCGGTTCTGCTGATCACGCTGGGCAACCCAGTGCTCGATCAATTCGCGCAACTGCGACAGCTCGACGGGTTTGGACATGTGCCCATCCATCCCCGCTTGTCGCGCGCGCTCCTTGTGCTCGGCGAGGATGTGCGCCGTCAGCGCGACGATCGGCGTGCGGATCCGTTGGTTGCTGACTTCCCACGCACGCAATTGCTGGGTCGCGGAGAAACCGTCCAATACCGGCATTTCACAATCCATCAACACCAGATCGTAACGCTGGGCTTTCATCGCTTGCAGCGCTTCTTCGCCGTTGCTGGCGGTATCCGGTTGCAGGTTGAGTTTGCCGAGCATGCCGCGAATCACTTTGGTGGAAATCGTATTGTCTTCGGCGACGAGGATGCGGAAGTCGCTGGGCACTTTCGCCGCTGTGGCCGGGGTGACCACTTGTGGCTGAAACACTACCTGACCTTTGTTGCGCTGGTTGAGTTCGTCCGCCAGGGTGGTCTTGAGGGTGTAGCCGGCCACCGGTTTGGCAAGGATGCGTTTGATTCCCGAATTGCGCGCAATGATCTTGCTCGGCGCGTTGCTGATGCCGGTGAGCATGATCAGCAGAATGTCGTGGTTCAGGCTCGGGTCTTCCTTGATCTTGGCCGCCAGTTGCATGCCGGTCATACCGGGCATGTTCTGATCGAGCAGGACCACATCAAAGTAATCGCGCAGGTGCGCCTTGGTACGCAGCAACGCCAGCGCTTCCTTGCCCGATGGCACGGCGCTGACGTTGAGGCCCCAGGCGCTGCATTGCTGCACGAGGACTTTGCGGCAGGTGTCGTTGTCGTCGACCACCAGCACCCGTGCGCCTTGCAGCGGACTGTCGAGATCGGACGTTGGATGTTCGAGGCGGTCAGGGTCCAGCGGCAGGGTCAGCCACAGGGTGCTGCCCTGATTGGTGCCGCTCTTGATGCCGAATTCACCTTGCATCAAACGGATCAGTTGCCGCGCGATCACCAGCCCCAGATTGCCGCCCAGTCGATTGGCCGAGAGAAAGTGCTTGCTGTGCAGTTCGGCGTGCATCAGCGCGTCGCGCTCTTCTTGTTCCATCGGTGCGCCACTGTCCTGCACGGCGATGCGCAGGCGCGGTTTGCTGCTGCGCTCGTCGAGGGCGACCACAATCAGCACCTCGCCTTCTTCGGTTTTCTTCAGGGCGTTTTCCAACAGGCTCAGCAGGGTCTGGCGCAGACGCGTCGGGTCGCCGCTGATCACCCGTGGCACTTGCGGCTGAATGAAGCTGATCAGCTCGACATTCTGTTGTTCGGCCTTGGCGCGGTAGATGCTCAGGCAATCGTCGATCAAGGCGTTGAGGTCGAACTGCACGTCGTCGAGTTCGATCTGCCCGGATTCGAGCTTGGAGATGTCGAGGATCTCGTTGATCAGGGTCAGCAGTTCGTTGCCGGCGCTGTGGATGGTTTGCACGTAGTCACGTTGCTTGACCGACAGCGGCGTACCGAGCAGCAGTTCGGTCATGCCCAGCACACCGTTCATCGGGGTGCGGATCTCATGGCTGATCTTGGCGAGGAATTCAGCCTTGGCGTTGATCTCGGCATTGCTGGCGGCGAGGTCGCGGCTGATGCTGAAACGGCTTTCGGTGATGCTGCGCTGACGCTCGCCCAGCGCAATGCTCATCAGCAGGCCACTGACGCAGATGAATGCCATCAAGGTCATGATCAAGCCTTGCGGTGCGACCAGCGTCAGCCCCAGCAGCGCCGGAAGAATGATCAGCGTACCGATGTTGAACACCACCATCGCGACCACGAACAGGCGTGCCGGGCGGTAGCCTTTCTGCCAGTGATAGGAGGCGACCAGCAACATGCTCAGGCCGGCCAGCGCCACCAGCGCGTAAGTGATGATGTTCAGCGGCAGGGTGTTGACGAACAACAGCAGCAAGCTACAGGTCACGATGAACAGGATGTCGCCCAGCAGCAGTTTGTTCAGCGGGTGCGGGCCGAGTGGAGCGAAGAAGCGCAAGGCGAACATCAACCCGGCCGGGGCGGTCAGCAGCAAGGCCAGATAAGCGCCCGGGGTCTGGATCGCGTGCCAGTTCGGCAGCCACGGGCCGGCGAGGTTGAGCAACAACAACAGACTGAGGCCCAGCAGGCCTTCGCACACCGCCAGCCACAGGCTGCTGCGCGAACGGGAATAGGCGTAACGCACCAGATTATGCAGCAGCAGCATGCCGAGACAGCCGAACAGCAAACCGAAGATCAGCGTCTGATTATGATTGGCCGCGCTCATCACCGCCGATTGCAGGGTGATGTGCGGGCGCAACTGATGGTCGGAAACCATCCGCAGATAAACGTCGAGGGGTTTGTCGCTTTGCGGCAGCGGCAGCATGAAGTCGCTGCTCGGCAACGGCCGTTCGGCCTGGGGCTGGTCGGTGCCGGTGTTGCGTTGCTCGATCAGCTGGTCGCCGTCGAGTACGTACAGATTGAGGTGTGACAGGTCGGGGGCGAAGACGCGCAGCACTTGTTCGTGCTTGCCCGGCGCCAGCCGGAAGCGCAGCCACAAGGCGCCATCGGGCTCGGCCGCGGTGAGGCGGTCAAGGTCGATGGGGCTGAATTGATTGGTGTAGCGAGCGGAACGGATGTCGCTTAATTGCAGATTGCCCTGATCATCAAGCAATACCGACCAGCCACTGCCTTGCGCGGCCTGGGCCGGAAGCATGCAGAGCAAGGTCAGCAGCGTGACGGTGAAGCTTATGGCAATCCTGAGCCAGCGCACGGCGAAATCCCTTCGTAGGTTGATGCCAGAATATAACGATGCGCGACGGCGGAACAGCCCGGCGAGGAAGGGCATCCTTCGCCGGACTTGGTGTGCAGCTTATTCCTGGGTTTCGCCACGTTCACGGGCAATGGCGCGGTAGCCAATGTCCTTGCGATAGAAGCAGCCTTCCCAGTCGATGGCCGCTGCCAGCTTGTACGCCTGCTGTTGCGCGTCGCTGACGCTGGCGCCCATGGCAGTGGCGCAAAGCACGCGGCCACCGGCGGTGACAACCTGACCGTCCTTCAGCGCAGTACCGGCGTGGAAGACTTTGCCTTCCAGCTTCGCCGCTGCGTCCAGACCGTTGATCGCCGCGCCTTTGGCGTAGTCGCCCGGGTAACCGCCAGCGGCCAGCACGATGCCGACGCTTGGACGCGGATCCCACTGCGCTTCAACCTTGTCCAACGCCTGCGCCAGTGCAGCTTCAACCAGCAGCACCAGGCTCGATTGCAGGCGCAGCATCACCGGTTGGGTTTCCGGGTCACCGAAACGGCAGTTGAACTCGATGACTTTCGGGTTACCGGCCTTGTCGATCATCAGACCTGCGTAGAGGAAGCCGGTGTAGACGTTGCCTTCTTCAGCCATGCCGCGCACGGTCGGCCAGATCACCAGATCCATCACGCGTTTGTGCACGTCGGCGGTGACCACCGGGGCAGGGGAGTAAGCGCCCATGCCGCCAGTGTTCGGGCCGCTGTCGCCGTCGCCAACACGTTTGTGGTCCTGGCTGGTGGCCATCGGCAGAACGTTTTTGCCGTCGACCATGACGATGAATGAAGCTTCTTCACCGTCGAGGAACTCTTCGATCACCACACGCGAACCGGCGTCACCGAAAGCGTTGCCGGCGAGCATGTCGCGTACCGCGTCTTCGGCTTCAGTCAGGGTCATGGCGACGATCACGCCTTTACCGGCAGCCAGGCCGTCGGCCTTGATCACGATCGGCGCGCCTTTTTCACGCAGATAAGCCAGGGCCGGCTCGATCTCGGTGAAGTTCTGGTAGTCGGCGGTCGGGATCTTGTGGCGTGCGAGGAAGTCTTTGGTGAAGGCTTTCGAGCCTTCCAGCTGCGCAGCACCGGCGGTCGGGCCGAAGCAGTCCAGGCCACGGGAGCGAAACAGATCAACGACGCCAGCGACCAGCGGCACTTCCGGGCCGACGATGGTCAGGGAAACGTTTTTCTCGGCGAAGTCTGCGAGCTGCTCGAGGGCCAGCACGTCGATGGCGACGTTCTCGCACTTGGCTTCAATCGCAGTACCGGCGTTGCCCGGCGCGACAAAAACCTTTTGCACGCGCGGATCCTGAGCCACTTTCCAGGCCAGGGCGTGTTCACGGCCACCGCTGCCAATGATCAAAACATTCATTTCAAAAACCTCGGATGACGCTAATTCTGTTTTTAGAGCCTAAAGCGCTTCACGCTGTAGGAGGTCGCAATGAAGGCGGTAGATGCAAGGCGGAGTCGACCTTGATGAGCGGAGTTGCCTTTTGGCAATGAGCATCATCGAGGTCGGCTCCAACGCAGCAGCTGCCGGCTTCAGTGCGGCCGTCGACTGGTTAGTGACGGAAGTGGCGCATGCCGGTGAATACCATGGCAATGCCGGCCTCATCAGCAGCAGCAATCACTTCAGCATCACGCATCGAGCCGCCCGGCTGGATCACCGCAGTGATACCCACCTTGGCTGCGTTGTCGAGGCCGTCGCGGAACGGGAAGAACGCATCCGACGCCATCACCGAACCGGCAACTTGCAGGCCGGCGTGCTCAGCCTTGATCGCGGCGATACGCGCCGAGTTTACGCGGCTCATCTGGCCGGCGCCGACACCGATGGTCTGACGGTTTTTGGCGTAGACGATGGCGTTGGATTTAACGTACTTGGCGACTTTCCAGGCGAAGATCAGGTCGTTGATTTCCTGTTCGGTCGGTGCACGCTTGGTCACGACTTTCAGGTCTTCGCTGCCGATCATGCCGATGTCACGGCTCTGCACCAGCAGGCCACCGTTGACACGCTTGTAGTCCCAGGCCGCTGCGCGGTCAGCCGACCACTCGCCGCAGGCCAGCAGGCGTACGTTGGCTTTGGCCGCGACAATGGCGCGAGCTTCTTCGCTGACGCTCGGGGCGATGATCACTTCAACGAACTGACGCTCGACGATCGCCTTGGCGGTCTCGGCATCCAGTTCACGGTTGAAGGCGATGATGCCGCCGAATGCCGACTCGGTGTCGGTGGCGTAAGCCAGTTCGTAGGCCTGACGAATGCCGCCTTCAGCGTCCGGGCTCACGGCCACGCCGCACGGGTTGGCGTGCTTGACGATCACGCAGGCCGGTTTGACGAAGCTCTTCACGCATTCCAGCGCGGCGTCGGTGTCGGCCACGTTGTTGTACGACAGTTCTTTGCCTTGCAGCTGGGTCGCGGTGGCGATACCGACTTCGGCAGGCTTGGCCTCAACATAGAACGCCGCGCTCTGGTGCGGGTTCTCGCCGTAACGCATTTCCTGCGCCTTGATGAACTGGCTGTTGAAGGTGCGCGGGAATTCGCTGCGGCCTTCGGTGCTGAGTGTCTCGGCAGTCTGGTTCACGGTGCCCATGTAGTTGGCGATCATGCCGTCGTAGGCGGCAGTGTGTTCGAACGCCTTGAGCATCAGGTCGAAACGCTGAGCGTAGGTCAGGCCACCGGCCTTGAGGTTTTCCAGAACGTTGGCGTAATCGCTGGCATTCACCACGATGGCCACGTCTTTATGGTTTTTCGCCGCCGAACGGACCATGGTCGGGCCGCCGATGTCGATATTCTCGATGGCGGTCGGCAGGTCGCAGCCTGGCTTGTTGATGGTGGCTTCGAACGGGTACAGGTTGACCGCCACCAGATCGATCGGCTTGATGCCGTGTTCGTTCATGATTGCGTCGTCGATACCGCGACGACCGAGGATCCCGCCGTGGATTTTCGGGTGCAGGGTTTTCACCCGGCCGTCCATCATTTCCGCGAAGCCGGTGTAGTCCGCGACTTCCACTGCGGCAACGCCGTTGTCGCGCAGCAGCTTGAACGTTCCGCCGGTGGAGAGGATCTCGACGCCCAGAGCTTCAAGCTCCTTGGCGAATTCGAGGATCCCGGTCTTGTCGGAAACGCTGATCAAGGCGCGGCGGATCGGCAGGCGGGTAGTCTGGTCGGTCATCTCAATTTCCATCAAAAGCAAAGGAAGTCAGCAAAAAAGGCGACCGGTTTTACGCGGGCGCCTTTCTGGTTTGATTGAATGCTTACAGCAGATCGTACTGCTTGAGTTTCTTGCGCAGCGTGCCGCGGTTGAGTCCCAGCAGTTCACTGGCCTTGGTCTGGTTGCCCTTGACGTAGTTCATCACGCTTTCGAGCAGGGGAGCCTCGACTTCGGAGAGCACCAGGTTGTACACGTCCGTGACGGACGCGCCCTCAAGGTGGGCGAAATAATTGTGCAGCGCCTTCTCGACACTCCCGCGAAGGGTCTGGCCTTCTTCGCTCGGGGTGTTGAGGTGCTGTTTCAAATTCACGTTGTCGCTCACGGGTGTTGTTCCACTCACTAAAGTCTCGGTCATCATCGTCATGCGGCCACCCCTTCATCGTCCCCTGTCAGGCTCTTGTAATGCTCGGCGAAGAACTCCCGAACATTGGCGCATTGTGTTTCCGTACCATCCAAACGATTGAAACGGGCGCGAAACTCCCTGGCGCCCGGCAAGGTTGCGAGATACCAGCCCACATGCTTTCGAGCAATGCGCACGCCCATCACGTCCCCATAAAAAGCGTGAAGTGCGGCCAGATGCTCTAGCAGAATGCGTTCCACCTCGATCAGCTCCGGTGCCGGCAATTTCTCGCCGGTACGCAGGAAGTGATCGATCTCGCGAAAAATCCATGGCCGCCCTTGGGCGGCTCGGCCTATCAACAGGCCATCGGCACCGGTCGCGTCGAGCACGTAGCGGGCCTTCTCCGGCGAATCGATATCGCCATTGGCAAACACCGGCATCGACACGGCCTGCTTGATCGCGGCAATCGTGTCGTACTCGGCTTCACCGGTATACAGATCGGCGCGCGTGCGGCCATGCACTGCCAGCGCGGTGATCCCGGCCTGTTCGGCGATCTTCGCCACGGTCAGGCCGTTCTTGTTGTCGCGATCCCAGCCCGTGCGGATCTTCAGGGTGACCGGCACATCAACCGCAGCCACCACGGCCTGCAGGATCTCGGTCACCAGTGCTTCATCCTTCAACAACGCGGAGCCGGCAGCCTTGTTGCAGACCTTTTTGGCCGGGCAACCCATGTTGATATCAATAATCTGTGCGCCCAGTTCGACGTTGGCCCGGGCCGCATCCGCCAGCATCTGCGCGTCGCCACCGGCAATCTGTACCGAGCGTGGCTCGGGATCGCCTTCGTGGATCATGCGCATGCGCGACTTGCGGGTATTCCACAGGCTCATGTCACTGGTGACCATTTCCGAGACTACAAGCCCTGCGCCCAGACGCTTGCACAGCTGACGAAAGGGCTGATCGGTGACGCCCGCCATCGGGGCGAGAATCAAGCCGTTCTGCAATGTATATGGGCCGATGCGTACCGCCGACATAGGACTTCCCTGAAGTGGGGCCGGATCATGAGAGTTCGAAAAAGGGTTGGCATGATACCCGCTCTCGATGACTGGATAAAGGCTGAATTGAACAAAATCTGAACAGTTATTCTGTTATCGCCAGCGGTTTGGTTGCGCCACGCGAAGTCAGAAAATTGCCGTCAATTGAAAAGCGTGAAGCGATTCACTCGGGCGAGTGAAAACTGAGGCTGTAATTCACCGCTTTCTGGCCTGGATCAAGAATATCCAGCGCGATGTGAATCGGTGTCTGCGGCGGCATCTCCGCCAGACCTTCGAGATCGCCACTGAGGTATTCGCCGGGTTTGAAGCGACGACTGGCGATCAAGTGGCCGTTGAGGTCGGCGAAGCGTAGTTCCAGCAGTGGAAACGGTTGCGAGAACGTTGCGCGGTTATAGATGATCGCATCGACCACCAGCGCGCCGCTGAACTCCGGATGACTGCGCACCACCAGATTGCTGCTCTTGATTCTGGCGATGTCGACCTTGGACGGCACCGTGCAACCGATCTGCGGGCAGGCTTGCTGGAACCATGGGCGGTACTGATCCTGTCGCGCCAGTTCATCGAAATGGTAGGCAATGTACTGAGCCGCCAGGCCGAACGCTGCAATCAGCACCAATAACAGCCAGAGCAGGCGGCGGCCCCACGGCGAACGGCGTTTTTGCCAGTCCAGTTGCAGCGGATCGTCGGTCAGGTCTTGCAGGACTTCGGCGCGCACGCCGGGTTCTGCGCGCTCGCGTTTTTTGCGTGGCGGTTCGATCGAAGGCAGGTCGTCGTCGACTTCGTCGCTGGCCGACAGGTGTTCGCGACGGGCATTCGGATCGATCGGATCGTGCAGGCGCAGTTGCGGAATGGCTGGCTCGTCATCCAGATCCACCGGTTCCAGCGACAGCGAAGGTTCGGTGCGCGTACTTTTTGCCGGCTCGGGTTCAACGATCTCGGGTTCGGCTTCTGGCTCGGCCTCGGGCAGATGCTCATCGTCGCGTGCGCTGAACAGACTGTCGCGCCACTCGGTTTCATCGGCTTCGGCGCTGTCACGGCGGGCGCTCAAGGCGTCTTCACGTGGGCGACCGAATTCGGTGGTCGGCTGAATTTCCCGTTGTTCGAGCCGGGCGAGTTCTTCGTCCAGATCGAGGCTGTCGAGATCCAGCTCCGAGGCGCTCCACTGCTTTTGACTGATGGCGCGCGGCGCGGGTGGCTCTACGACAGTGGGCGATTCCACCACCGGCGGCGGTGCAACCGGCGTCGGCTCGACAATTGAGGGGGCGACCGGCGTCACCGCGTCCTTGCCGGCGTGTTGCTCAAGCAGCTGTTTGGCGGCGTTGAACACTTGCAGGCAGGAGCCGCAACGAACCACCCCGCGGGCCACGCTCAATTGAGCATGGCTGACGCGGAAACTGGTTTGGCAATGCGGGCACTGGGTGACGAAACTGTCGGTCATGCGGCGATCCGGATTATGCAGTCGGCCATTCTAGCGCCGACGGCCGGTGATGCGCACCCAGCCATCGCGATTGGCGATCGGGTCGAGATCGAAGTCCTGGGCGTACGCGGCCGCGACTTCTTCACCTTGTTCGGCGAGGATGCCCGACAGGGCCAGGCGTCCACCGGACTTGACCAGGCTGGTCAATTGCGGCGCCAGTGAAACCAGCGGGCCGGCCAGAATGTTGGCGACCAGCACATCGGCCTGAACCTGCGGCAGATCTTCCGGCAGGTACAGCGGGAACAGCTCGTCGGCGATGTTGTTGCGCCCGGCGTTGTCACGCGAGGCTTCCAGCGCCTGCACGTCGATGTCGGTGCCAACGGCTTCCTTGGCGCCGAGCAGCAGGGCGGCAATCGCCAGAATCCCCGAGCCGCAACCGAAGTCGAGCACGTTGCAGCCTTTCAGGTCCTGACCGTCGAGCCATTCCAGGCACAGCGCTGTGGTCGGATGAGTGCCGGTGCCGAACGCCAGACCCGGATCCAGCAGCAGGTTGACCGCGTCGGGCTCAGGCGCGGCGTGCCAGCTCGGCACGATCCAGAGACGCTGGCCGAAACGCATCGGCTGAAAGCCGTCCATCCAACTGCGTTCCCAGTCCTGGTCTTCGATGACTTCGCTGTGATGCTCGGGCAGCGGGCTGCCGGTCAGCAGTTCCAGATGGGCCAGGACCGGCGCAGGCTCGGTACCGCCCTCGAACAGCGCCAGCAGGTGCGTGTGCTTCCACAGCGGGGTGGTATTGAGTTCCGGCTCGAAGATCGGCTGGTCTTCGGCGTCCATGAAGGTCACGGATACGGCGCCGACTTCAAGCAGCGCGTCTTCGTAGGTCTCGGCCTGTTGCGGAGTGATGGCGAGACGGACTTGTAACCAGGGCATTGTGGAACCTCGAAGACGCTGAAAAATGGACCTTTACAGGGGCGGCAAGCTTACTTGAGGTGCGCAGACCACGCCAGCCGGGCTTTGCGCGCGCTCCATCCCTCGGTAGGCCAGATGGCAAGAACCTGCACCGAGTAGCGCCGGGACCAGCAGATTGAGGACGGGCACCAGTGCGATGAGGAAGATTAGCAGGCCGAAGAAAATCATGGCGCCTCGTTGTTGTCGGACGGCTTGCAGTTGTTCGCTGCCACTGGCGATGCCGGAGAGTGCGGGGGCGGTGAGGAAGCGTACGTTCAGATAGGCCAGCAGTACGATCAGCAATGCACCGTTGATGACGGGAACCAACAGACACACAATAGGGCCGATCCCCAGGCCCAGCCACGGGGCGACGTAGTAGCGTGCGCCGCTGAGCAGCTTCGCAGAGCCGCGAGTCTGCTGAGTCAGGTGTGGGTATTGCTGCAGGGCACGTTGGCGCAGGCTGCCCATCAACACCCAGCGCAAGGCCAGGCGGATGCTCAGCACAATCAGGCTGAGATACAACAAGACAATCACGGCCAGTGTCAGCAGGGCGGCATAGATCAACAGCATGCCAAGGACGCCGGCGCCGCTGGCGACCCCGGTAAAACCGCCCCCGGCCCCTACACCGCCAAGTCCCAGGCCGCCACCGGTGGGGATAAAACCCAGCACCGCGCCGCCACCGACGATGAACAAGGAGAGGTAGCCTGAAGCGATGCTGATCAATTCAAAGTGGTTGTAGAAGAGCCAGCTCCACAGGCCGAAGGCCAGCAGGCACAGGAGGCTAGAGCGCATCACAATGCCGGGGCGCAGGCTGGAGCGTAACGCCAGGGCCAGGCAGGTCATGGCTTCGCCGAAGGCGCTGCCGATCGATTGGCAACGGGTTTTCAATGTCATGTTTTGCGTCCTTGCAGAATGAGAAAAGGCCGCAGTACGCGGCCTTTTCGGGTGTTACACAGGGCTGATCAGTGTTCGCTGGCCAGCTTGTGTTCCAGATAGTGGATGTTGACTCCGCCTTTGCAGAAGCCTTCATCACGAACCAGATCACGGTGCAGCGGGATGTTGGTCTTGATCCCGTCAACCACGATTTCGTCCAGAGCATTGCGCATGCGGGCCATGGCTTCGTCGCGGGTAGCGCCGTAAGTGATCAGCTTGCCGATCAGCGAGTCGTAGTTCGGCGGAACCGCATAACCGCTGTACAGGTGCGAATCGACGCGAACGCCGTTGCCGCCTGGGGCGTGGAAATGCTTGACCGTACCCGGGCTCGGCATGAAGGTTTTCGGGTCTTCGGCGTTGATCCGGCATTCCAGCGAGTGACCGCGGATAACCACGTCATCCTGCGTGAACGACAGCTTGTTGCCAGCGGCGATGCTGAGCATCTCCTTGACGATGTCGATACCGGTGACCATTTCCGAAACCGGGTGCTCCACCTGAACACGGGTGTTCATTTCGATGAAGTAGAAACGGCCGTTCTCGTACAGGAACTCGAAAGTGCCGGCGCCACGGTAGCCGATGTCGATGCACGCCTTGACGCAGCGAGCCAGAACTTCCTGGCGAGCTTTCTCGTCGATGCCCGGTGCCGGTGCTTCTTCGAGAACCTTCTGGTGACGACGTTGCAGCGAGCAATCGCGGTCGCCCAGATGGATGGCGTGGCCCTGGCCGTCGGACAGCACTTGCACTTCGACGTGGCGCGGGTTGGTCAGGAATTTTTCCAGATAGACCATCGGGTTGCCGAACGCCGCGCCAGCTTCGGAGCGGGTCAGTTTCGCCGAGGCGATCAGGTCTTCTTCCTTGTGCACCACACGCATGCCGCGACCACCACCGCCGCCAGCGGCTTTGATGATCACCGGGTAGCCGACTTCACGACCGATGCGCAGCGCCGTTTCTTCGTCTTCCGGCAGCGGGCCGTCAGAACCTGGAACGGTTGGCACGCCGGCTTCGATCATCGCGTGCTTGGCCGATACCTTGTCGCCCATCAGGCGAATGGTGTCGGCTTTCGGGCCGATGAAGGCGAAGCCGGAGTTCTCGACCTGCTCGGCAAAGTCGGCGTTTTCCGCGAGGAAACCGTAGCCTGGGTGAATGGCGGTAGCGCCAGTCACTTCAGCCGCCGCAATGATTGCCGGGATGTGCAGGTAAGAGTGCGCGGCAGAAGCCGGGCCGATGCAGACGGATTCGTCTGCCAGACCCAGGTGCATCAGCTCTTTGTCGGCCTTGGAGTAAACGGCGACGGTCTTGATGCCCATCTCTTTGCAGGCACGCAGAATCCGCAGGGCGATCTCACCGCGGTTAGCGATCAGAACTTTTTCCAACTTCGCAGTCATCAAAGGCTCTCCGCAGTTCAAACGATGGTGAACAGCGGTTGGTCGTACTCAACCGGCTGGCCGTCTTCGACGAGGATGGACTCGATCACACCGCTGGTTTCAGCTTCGATGTGGTTCATCATCTTCATGGCTTCGACGATGCACAGAGTGTCGCCTTTCTTCACGGTCTGGCCGACTTCAACGAAGGACGGCGAGGTTGGCGAAGATTTACGGTAGAAAGTGCCGACCATCGGCGAACGGGCAACAGTGCCGTTCAGCGCTGGAGCAGCAGCGGCAGCCGGGGCTGCAGCAGCGACCGGAGCAGCAGCGGCGGCAGGTGCAGCGGCCGGTGCTTGCATCGGAGCCGGCGCGTAGTACTGCTGAGCCGGCGTCTTGCTGTGACGGCTGATGCGTACGGACTCTTCGCCTTCCTTGATCTCGAGCTCGTCGATGCCGGACTCTTCCAGCAATTCGATCAGTTTCTTAACTTTACGGATATCCATGAATCATCAACTCCCAAGGGTCGGTCAGGGGCGTTTAACGCTTGTAGTTCAAGCCGTTGCCTGTGTTTCAAGCTGTTCTAGTGCAGCCTCCAGGGCCAGTCGGTAACCGCTGGCGCCAAGGCCGCAGATCACTCCCACCGCTACATCGGAGAAGTAAGAGTGATGGCGGAAAGGTTCGCGTTTGTGCACGTTGGACAAATGCACTTCGATGAATGGGATGCTCACTCCCAGCAACGCGTCACGTAATGCAACACTTGTATGTGTAAATGCGGCTGGATTGATCAGGATGAAATCCACTCCCTCGCCGCGTGCGGCGTGGATGCGGTCGATCAATTCGTACTCGGCATTGCTTTGCAGATACAGCAGATGATGGCCGGCTTCACGGGCGCGGCGCTCCAGATCCTGATTGATCTGCGCCAGGGTCGTCGACCCATAGGTGCCCGGTTCGCGGGTGCCAAGCAGGTTCAGGTTGGGGCCGTGCAGCACCAGTAGGGTTGCCATCTGCGTAGTCCTTGTGATGAATGAGCAGTCGTCAGAACCCGGCGACTATGCCGCAAAGACTTTGTGACTGTCCAGTTCTATGCAATAGCCAGCACGATAGCCGATGTTTGCGCAAAATATGTGACCGTGTGATTTGATTCGGTCATTTGTGGTGTACGGACCGACGCCTTCGCGGGCAAGCCCGCTCCCACAGGGTTATGTATTTCAATGTGGGAGTGAGCCTGCTCGCGATAGCGATTTTCAGACGCGGAACGCCTGGACGGCGGTATGAAGCTGGCCGCCTAGCACCAGCAGGTTCTCGCCCTGTTCGCGCCCACGGCCGATACGCAGCAAGTTATCCCCACCCAACTGATGAATCCGCTCGCTGTGATCACGAATCTCGCTGACCGCGCCACTTTGCTGGGCGGTGATATCGGCAATGCGGATCGCCGTGTCGGAAATGGTCTGGATCGCACCGACGATTTTATCCAGCGCCCCGTCAGCCGCTTGCGCCTGATTGGCGGTGGCTTCGGCGTGTTCGACCTGCGCGCGCATACCTTCAACCGATTGCCGGGCGGCGCTTTGCAGGCCGGCAATCAGGGTTTGAATCTCCGCCGTCGCCCCGGCCGTACGCTGCGCCAGCGAGCGCACTTCCTCGGCCACCACGGCAAAACCGCGACCCATTTCCCCGGCCCGTGCCGCTTCAATCGCGGCGTTGAGTGCCAGCAGATTGGTCTGGTCGGCAATCGAGCGGATCACCGTCAAGACGCCGCCAATGGTCGCCGACTCCTCGGCCAGATGTTCGATCATCTGCGCATTGCCTTGCACCTCACCGACCAGGGCGTGCAGGCCGGTCAGGCTCTGGCCGATGACGGTTTGGCCGTGTTCGACGGCCAACCCGGCATGACGGCTGGCATCGGCAGCCTGACGCGCATCGCCGGCGACTTGCTGAATGGTTGCCTCCAGTTCGCCGAGGGAATCGCGAATCAAAGCGGTATCGCCAGCCTGATGCTCGGCGCCGCTGTGCAAGTCGTTGCTCAATTCGGCAAGGGTCCGGCTGCTGCCCGCCACTTGCTCGGCATTGCCACGAATGGTCGCGACCAGATCCACCAGATAGGCACGCAAGCGGTTCAGCGAGGCTTCGATGTCGTGCAATTCGCGGTTGGTCTTGCCCAGATGAATGTCGCGACTGAAATCGCCTTCGGCCCAGGTCGACAGTGCCGGCGCCAGATTGGTCAGGGTGCGCGAGAGCCGGCGCTGCAAGGTATCGATCAGCAACGCGATCAGCAGAATGAGGCCGATCATCACGCCCTGCATCAGTCGCACTTCTGATTGAATCTGCCCATGTTGCGCACGCACTACCGGTTCCAGGCCGGCGATGGCCTGCTGTACGGCGGCGATTTTCTGATGGGTGGCGGCGCTGAGGTCGGCGCGTTTCTGGATCTGATCGCGAGTGCGTGCAAGTTCGGCGGGGTAGCGGCCAAGCAGGCTGTTGAGTTCACGTTTGAGGCCCACGCCGGCATCTTCGGCAACGGCTTTTTTGGTGCTTTCGATTCCCATCATGGCGGCGAAATCATCGCTGCTCGATTCAGTGCTGGTGACCACTCCGAGCAAGGGCAGGGCATCGATCACTTGCGCCTGCGCGCGGATATTACTGACCTCGCGCTCAACGTCGGCGGCCAGTTCACTGCGTCCGCTGCTGACCAGTTTGTCCCGCGCCAGCGACAGTTTGCCCAAGTGCTGCGAAGCGGCGAGCAGTGGCGTCAGGTACGTCGCGTTGCCATTGGCATAGGTGCTGAGCTGCTCGAGGCTTGCACTCAATTCGCGCTCGGCCTGCAACAGCAAGGCTTGCGGATCACCGGCCAGTTTGCCGGCGGCGAGCAAGTCGGTTTTGCTGAATTCTTCAAGGCCGGTCAGGCTCGGGCGCAGGCTGTCGGCGAGCGCTGGCGGCAGTTCAGCGAGTTCTTTCTGCAAGCCGTCGATGGCCTGGGTGGCGCTGCTCAGGCGTAGGGCGTCGCCATTGGCGAGGTAGTCCTCGACGTTGCGCGCCACCTCGTTCTGAAACCGCTGCGACAGCCCCAGATAACGCTCCATCAGCAGATATGGGAGTTCCAGGGCTTTTTGTGACCACCACAGCGTGGCGCCAAGTGCGAGGCACACGGCGACCAGCAGCAGCGTATTGAGATTGGTGAGCAACTTCAGGCGCATGACGGCTACCAACGGCAGAAATGGTAAGCGTCTGAATTTATTGCGGTTCTGTTACAGGGTTATGACCGAATCGGTGGATTCCGATGAAAAAGTGGCACTTTGCTTTGAGTCCCGCGCGGTCTGCACCCGATTGCGCCCTTCACCCTTGGCGCGGTACAGCGCCTCGTCGGCCTGGCTGGCCATCATCAGGCTGTCAGAGTCGTCGCGCATTTCCACCACGCCAGCGCTGAAGGTGCACCACAAGTCCTGTGGCTGTGCCGGGTAATGGATTTCAGCGAAGCGCTGGCGGATCTCGTCGAGCACTTTGTGCGCCGCCTCGATATCGGTGTCGGGCATGACGATGGCGAACTCTTCGCCGCCGTAACGACCTATGAAATCGGTCTTGCGCAAACGTTGCTTGAGGAACAGCGCCAGGCTCTTGATCACGCGGTCGCCCATCGGGTGGCCGTGGCTGTCGTTGACCCGTTTGAAGTGGTCGATGTCGAGCATGGCAAAGCTCAGCGGCTTGTTTTCGCGGCGGGCGCGGAACGAGCAGTCTTCAAGCAATTGCAGGATATGCGTGTGGTTGTACAACCCCGTGAGGCTGTCGCGGACCATGCGCGCCTTGAGATTGCGCGCGCGGGCGGCGCGGTTGCGCACCGTCGTGATCAGATGCCGTGGCTTGATCGGTTTGGTCAGGAAATCGTCGCCGCCCTCGCTCATGGCGTCGAGCTGCTTGTCCAGATCGTCCTCGGCCGACAGGTAAATGATCGGCACGCTGACGTAGCGGTCGTTGTGGCGGATGACTTTGGCCAGTTCGGTACCGGTGCAGGCCGGCATGTACATGTCGAGGATGATCAGGTCCGGCTGGAAATCCGCCAGCTCCGCCATCGCCTGAATCGGTTCGATCAGCGTGCGGGTGACGATCCCGGCACTGTTGAGCAGGCGCTCGGTGTGCAAGGCCTGCGCACGCGAATCGTCGATGATCAGCACTTTATAGGGTTCGTACTGGGCGACGCAGGTGAGGACTTCGATCTTTTCCAGCAGGCTCGACGCTTCGAGGGTGCCGGTGAGGAATTCCTGACCACCGGCGCGTACAGCGGCGAGGCGTGTCGGCGTGTCGGTTTCGTGCAGGCTGAAAAACAGCAGCGGCAGCGGTTCGTCCAGACCTACCTGGGCTTCGGCGGCCAGTTTCAGGCCGATGCCGGGGCCGCTGAAGTCGACGTCCATGACGATCGCCGCTGGCAAGCGTTCGACCATCGAGGAGCGAAATGCCGCGACGCTGTCCAGCGCCTGCGCGGTCAAACCGAAAAACTCCAGTTGTTTGGCCAGGCGCTCGGCACGGTCGTGATCCTGCAACATCACGTAGATCGGCTTGCGCAATGGCGGCAGGAACGTCTGGTCGAGTTGATCGCCATGGCGCAGGCCGGTGCGCGACAGGCGCTGCATCAAGCGATTGAGGTCAGTGATCAGGCCGCTGCTCAGGCGTCCGCGATTGGCGTCCACCGCTTCCAGCGACTGACTGATATGGCGCGCGAGCTGGGTATGCTCGGGCTGTTCGAAACGCTCGGCAAAACGCAACAGGCGCAAGTTGGCCTCGCTCAGTTCGGCGAGGTCGACGGTGGACCATTCACTGCGTTGCAGGCGCTGCCATATCTCAAGAATCTGACGTGCCTGATGAATTACCCGCTGGGCAAAGTGGTGCTTGAGACGCTCACGGCTGGGGTCTTCTGGCTCGGTCATATCCTGACTACTAGTTAGGGTGCATGCTGAGATCGACTGGTGGCTCTATGCTAGCACCTCTTTTCCCTTAGACGAGTGTCGCACGTCAATAATCTGCAATGCGTCACTATTCAGTTTCTGACCGAGTGGTTTTGTTTTTGACCTCTTCGTCGGTCAAGTCCCCGTACGCATTGGGGATGGCAGCGAGCAGGCCGGCAATTCGTTGAATTTCTGCGCCGCTGACATCATCGTGGTGAATGCGCTTTTCGAGGGTTATCAATGCGCTGCGAAGGAGTCATAGGGGAGGTGGCATCAGGGATTCCCTTAGATCTGACAGATGCACCAGCGACCTGCGCGATTTGCTGCTTATCTTTAAGCGCGGGTGCCCGGCCTTGGCACGTTGTTGTATGGTTGTGGTCGAACCGATGAACTCAAGTGATTGAAAGGATATCGCCATGCTGGACTGGAAAAACCGCGCGGGCAGCGCGCCTGAACGTGCCGCCGAGCCCAAGTCGGCCACCCGCAGCTATGTCGGTGGGCTGCTGTTCAGCCGCGCGCTGGCCACGCTCATCGGTATTTATCTGCTGGTGACCATTGGCCTGGGCTGGTACTGGAGCCAGGAGCCGGCGCTGTTTCCGGTGGCGCAAAACGCCCAGGCGGCCGCTGAAAAAGAAGGCAAGCAAATGGTAGTCGGTTACACCACGGTCGAAACCTTGAAGACCGTCGCCGGCACATTGCTCGACAAGCCGGGCGGCTACATCTCCAACGACCGCTTCCCGCCGGGCCTGTGGATGGACAACACGCCGAGCTGGGAATACGGCGTGCTGGTGCAGGTGCGTGACCTGACCCGCGCACTGCGCAAGGATTTCGCCCGTTCGCAATCGCAGTCGGCGGAAGATGCCGATCTGGCCAAGGCCGAACCGCGCTTCAACTTCGACAACAAGAGCTGGATCCTGCCGTCCAGCGAGTCGGAATATCAGGAAGGCATCAATTCCCTGAGCCGCTATCAGGCTCGTCTGTCTGATCCAACCCAGAAAAACGCGCTGTTCTATGCGCGCGCCGACAACCTCAACAACTGGCTGGGCGACGTCGGTACCCGTCTCGGTTCGCTGTCGCAACGTCTCTCGGCCAGCGTCGGTCGCGTCAAACTCAACACCGCGCTGAAAACCGAAGTCCCGGCAGTCGGCGAAGTGCCGCAGGTTGATGAAGAAGTCGTCGAGACCCCGTGGATGCAGATCGACAACGTGTTCTACGAAGCACGCGGTCAGGCCTGGGCACTGTCGCACTTGCTGCGTGCCATCGAAGTCGACTTCGCCGATGTGCTGGCGAAGAAGAACGCCACGGTCAGCGTGCGTCAGATCATCCGTGAACTCGAAGCTTCGCAAGAGCCGGTCTGGAGCCCGATGATCCTCAATGGCAGCGGCTTCGGTGTGCTGGCCAACCACTCGCTGGTCATGGCCAACTATATTTCCCGAGCCAACGCCGCAGTGATCGATCTGCGCCAACTGCTCAATCAGGGCTGAGCCATGGTCGATAGCGCCAAAGAGGCGGCCCACCGCGCCGCCTCCGATGCCGAACAGATCGCCTGGGTCGACGAGCAGGACAACCTGCTCGGCGCCTTGGTACGGGCCGATTTGCGCGAGCGCGGGCTGATCGGCCGTGGGACCTACATCATGCTGTTCAATTCCGCCGGTGAGCTGTGCGTGCACCGGCGCACCTTGAGCAAGGCGATTTATCCGGGGTACTGGGACGTGGCGGCGGGCGGCATGGTCCAGGCGAACGAGACTTACGCCGAATCGGCAGCCCGTGAGCTGGAAGAAGAGCTGGGTGTGAGTGGTGTAGCGCTCACCGCCCACGACCATTTCTACTTCGAGGACACCGGCAATCGCCTGTGGTGCTCGGCATTTTCCGCAGTCTGGGACGGTCCGTTGAAACTGCAGCCGGAAGAAGTCCTGGAAGCGCGCTTCATTCCGGTCGAACAAGTGCTGCTGGAAATCAAGCAAAAGCCTTACTGCCCGGACTCTCTGGCAGCGTTGAAGCGCTATCTCAAGGCTCAGCAAAGCGACGTCGCAAAGAACACATAAATTGGCGCCGATTGGCACTTAGCATTTAGGTTTTTTGCCGTTACACTGCGCGACCTTTTCAAGCTGCACCGGCCTGCTTTTATTGAAGAACCGGTGCAGTAGCGCTGCCCCTGCCTGAGTGGGGCTTCGCGGTCGATGACCTTGCCCAAGGTCGCGATCAGTCTTTGTCCTCCCAAGAGGATTGCCGGTGGCCAAAAAAGCCGCATCCTTCGCCGCCTTAGGTGGCCTGGTATTTTCCACCGACGCAGGTCGTCATTGCCCGGAATGCAGTAAACCGGTGGACGCCTGTATCTGCAAACAAACCGTGATCCCCGCCGGCGACGGCATTGCCCGCGTGCGTCGCGAGAGCAAGGGCCGTGGCGGCAAGACGGTGACCACCATCACCGGTGTGTCACTGGCCGAAGACGCGCTCAAAGAGTTGGCGACAACGTTGAAGAAACGTTGCGGCACCGGCGGCGCGTTGAAAGACGGGATCATCGAAATCCAGGGCGATCATGTCGAGCTACTCTTGGCAGAACTGATCAAGCACGGTTTCAAAGCGAAGAAGTCCGGCGGCTAGCAGCCTCTGTGAAAACCACCTGCGGCTTGATCCGGCTCTGAATATCTTCGGCTCCGGCGTCGTCTCCATGGTTTTCACAGAGCCTGTTCATGACCGGTTTCTAAACTCCACGCAGTCAGCGCGGTCTACCACCGCGCTGACGAACCGTCATTTTCATTCTTTAGACTGCGCCGGCCTGAACGTCAGGCGACGCACTATGACTTCTTTATAGGGGACTTCGATGTCCGTACGACGCACACGCAAAGACGATGGCAGCCAATGGACAGTTGCGGACAGCCGCAGTGTTTACGGGATTCGCCATTGGGGGGCCGGGTATTTCGCGATCAATGACGCCGGTCGCGTCGAAGTTCGTCCGAACGGCCCGAGCAGCTCGCCTATCGACCTGTTCGAGCAAGTCGACCAACTGCGCAAAAGCGGTTTGTCGTTGCCGTTGCTGGTTCGTTTCCCTGACATCCTGCAAGACCGTGTTCGCCAGTTGACCGGTGCATTCGATTCGAACATCGAGCGTCTTGAATACCAGAGCAAGTACACCGCGCTGTACCCGATCAAGGTCAACCAGCAAGAAGCGGTGATCGAGAACATCATCGCTACCCAGGACGTTTCCATCGGTCTGGAAGCCGGCTCCAAGCCTGAGTTGCTGGCCGTACTGGCACTGGCACCGAAGGGCGGCACCATCGTCTGCAACGGTTACAAGGACCGCGAGTTCATCCGTCTGGCGCTGATGGGCCAGAAGCTCGGCCACAACGTGTTCATCGTGATCGAGAAAGAATCCGAAGTCGGTCTGGTGATCGAAGAAGCCGCCTCGTTGAAGGTCAAACCGCAGGTTGGTCTGCGCGTACGTCTGTCGTCGCTGGCGTCGTCGAAATGGGCGGACACCGGTGGCGAGAAATCCAAGTTCGGTCTGTCGGCGGCGCAGTTGCTGTCGGTAGTCGAGCGCTTCCGCGCTGCCGGTCTGGATCAGGGCATTCGCCTGCTGCACTTCCACATGGGTTCGCAAATCGCCAACCTGGCTGACTATCAGCACGGCTTCAAGGAAGCGATCCGCTACTACGGCGAGCTGCGCAACCTTGGTCTGCCGGTTGATCACATCGACGTCGGTGGCGGTCTGGGCGTCGACTACGACGGCACCCACTCGCGCAACGCCAGCTCGATCAACTACGACATGGACGATTACGCCGGTGTCGTGGTCGGCATGCTCAAGGAATTCTGCGACGCGCAGAGCCTGCCGCATCCGCACATTTTCTCCGAAAGCGGCCGCTCACTGACCGCCCACCACGCGATGCTGGTGGTGCAGGTGACTGACGTCGAGAAACACAACGACGAAATCCCGCTGATCGAAAACAAGGAAAACCTGCCGGAAACCGTGCAGTGGCTGGTCGACCTGCTGGGTCCGACCGACATTGAAATGGTCACCGAAACCTACTGGCGCGCCACCCACTACATGAGCGATGTGGCCGCACAGTACGCCGACGGCAAACTGACCCTGGCCGAGAAAGCCCTGGCCGAGCAGTGCTACTTCGCCGTGTGCCGTCGCCTGCACAACTCGTTGAAGGCGCGTCAGCGTTCGCACCGTCAGGTGCTCGACGAGCTCAACGACAAACTGGCCGACAAGTACATCTGCAACTTCTCGGTATTCCAGAGCCTGCCGGACACCTGGGCGATCGATCAGGTGCTGCCGATCATCCCCCTGCACCGTCTCGACGAAGAACCGCTGCGCCGCGCGGTGCTGCAGGATCTGACTTGCGACTCCGACGGCAAGATCAACCAGTACGTCGACGAGCAGAGCATCGAGACCAGTCTGCCGGTGCACGGTCTGAACGAAGGCGAAGACTACCTGCTGGGCGTGTTCCTGGTCGGCGCCTATCAGGAAATCCTCGGCGACATGCACAACCTGTTCGGTGACACCGACTCGGTGAACATCTATCAGAACGCCGATGGCAGCGTGTACCACGCCGGCATCGAGACCCACGACACCATCGAAGACATGCTGCGTTACGTGCACTTGTCGCCGGAAGAACTGATGACTCACTACCGCGACAAATGCGCCAGTGCCCGCATCAGTGCCAGCGAGCGCACGCAATTTCTCGATGCCTTGCGTCTGGGCCTGACCCGCTCCTCCTACCTGTCTTCCTGAGGCCAGGTTGCTATCTTGCCGGGTTGTCTGAAATTTTCCCGAAAGCTGTGGAAAATTCGGATGACCCGGTGGGATATATCCCAAAATCTTCGCGAAATGCTTGGCTATCCCCGCCAGCAAAGTCATCCGGTCTGCTTTTCGCGTAGGTCATTTCCTAAGTTGTACTTCAGCTCTCTACTCGGCCATGGCTCTCGGCGAGAATCCCCGACCGCCCCTCCTGTAGAGATCCGCCTATGTTCGATCCAGTCTGCGAGTCGTCGTTTCGTCTCGATGTAGCGGGCCTGTCCGACCCTTTCGAAGTCTTGGCCTTTACCGGTAGCGAAGCCATCAGCGAACCCTTTGCGTTCGAAATCGATGTGTTGATCGACGATCCGCAATTGGATCTCGCCGGTCTGCTTTACCGTTTCGCGTATTTGTGTTTCGGACCGTCAGGGGAGGGCGTGCACGGGCAATTGCAGAGCCTTGTCCAGCATGAACACGGGCTCGGTTCGAGGTTGTGCCGGATTCGTCTGGGGCCGAAACTCGGTTGCCTCGATCTGCGCATCAGTCAACGCATCTTTAGTGGCCGTTCGGTGCCGCAGATCATCGAGCAAGTGCTCAGGGAGCATGGGATTGTCGGCGCTCAGCGACGCTTCGAGTTGCACGGCGACTACCCGGCCCGCACGTTCTGCACGCAATACCGTGAATCGGATCTGCAACTGTTGCAGCGTCTGTGTGCGCAGGCGCGGATTCACTATTTCTTCGAGCACGGGCGCGACCGGCATTGCCTGGTGTTCGGCGACGATCAGGCGCAGTTGCCATTGGCAGGCGCTGCGCTGTATCAGGACGTAGATGACGGCCATCGCGTCGCCCCCACCGTGCATCACTGGCAATTTGAAGAAATTTTGCAGGCGGATTCGCGGCAGGCGCAACGAGCCGAAGGGCGCAGCGATCTGACCACGTTGCGCAGCGGTCACTGGCTGCGATTGGTCGGCCATCCTTTCGCCGAGTGCAATCGTCAGTGGTTGTTGACCCGTATTGAACATTGCGCTGATCCGTCCCTCGATCTGCCTTATGCCAACCGGCTGTTTGCCGCTGCGCAGCTGTCGCCGGCGGCGGTTGCGGCAGCGTCACGGCTGCGCATGCATAGCCTGCAACGGGCCTGGGTGGTGACGGTCGACGAACCGCAGCCCGACCGTTTGCGGCCGGTGGCGGTGCAATTCGACTGGCTCTATCAGGGCGAGGGTGCGGCGCCAAGTCACTGTTGGCTGCCGCTCGCGCCGTCCTTGGCCGAGGCGCCGTTGGCGGCACTGGGTGATGGGGTCGAGGTGGTGGTGAGCTTCTTTGAAGGTGACCCGGATCAGCCGATGATCAGCGGCGTCTTGCAACCGCCGATGGCTGTCGCGCAGATCACCGATGATCCTCCGTTGCCGCTGCCGGACAAATTGGTGAGTGAAGGGTTGCAGCAGTTGCTGGCGTCTGGCGAACCGTTGTTGCTGTTGTGCCTGATCCCGGGCGGCGGCAGTTTCAGCCACTGCGCAGAGGCCGTGTGCAGTTGTCGGCTGATGGCTTCGCTTGAACAGAGCGGCGCAACATGAGCGGCGCGGCGCTTGAGCCTAAGGCGCAATGGCTGCTGCTCGACAGCCCGGATGCTGCGCGGGCGCTGACGGTGTTACGCCAGGCGTTTCCCGGAATACGGCGCTTCTGGCTGTTCGAGGGGACCGAATTCGAGCCGGTCAGCGAACATGGCCCGGTATTGGTCGACCTGTGCGACAGCTCCGCGTTGTCAGCATTGTGTCACAGCGATCCGGACACCTGGCGTGGGCTGTTGCTCAGCAGCGACGCGCCTGCGCAGGTGTTGCTGAGTCACTTGCAGCGCATGCTCACGGTCTCGTTCGGATTAAATCATCGGGCCTTGCTCAGCTACTACAACCGCCAGACCGCGAGCTATTTTTTCGACGCCTGCGATGCCGGCGAATTGAGCCGCTGGCTCGGGCCGATCCGCCAGTTGCGCTGGTTCGGCGGCACCTGGGCCGACCGTGCAATAGGCAGTCAGGGCTGGCAGCAGTTGCGCAATCCGGGGCTGGTGGTCGAACCCTTGAACATCGAAGAAAGCCTCACCCGGCGTCAACGCGAACATCTGCAAACGTGCCTGCTGGAACAGCACATCTGGCGGTGGTGCCAATCGCTGGGAACCGACTACATAACGATGGCCTCCCATGTTCAACAGGGGCTGGCGCTGGGCTTCAGCGACCGCACCGTGCTCGATGGCTGGTTGTGGCTACGCTTGCTGCATCCGCGTGCCGTATTGGTGCCGCCACCCGAGGGATTAACCCAGCAGGAGCGGCTTGAGCATGTGCGGCGCCAATGGCGCGATGGTCCGGTTTGACATGAGGTTTGGCGCCTATGAGAGCTTTTTTTCGGCAAAGGTTTAGCGCGTTGATCGGCGCTGTTGTGCTATTGGCGCTGAGCGCCTGTTCGCCGGTGAAACTGCTCAATGCCTTGACCCCGGACAGCACGTTCGAGAAAACCGCCGGCATTGCTTATGGCGACGATCCTCGGCAGAAACTCGATGTGTACGTGCCACGTCGGGCGCTGGCGGATGCGCCGGTGGTGGTGTTTTTCTACGGTGGCAGCTGGAACAGTGGTGCGCGCGAAGACTACGGCTTTGTCGGCGAGGCGCTGGCGTCTCGCGGCATCGTCGCGGTCGTGGCGGATTATCGGTTGTTTCCGCAGGTGCGTTATCCCCTGTTTCTTGAGGATGGCGCGCGAGCGGTGGCCTGGACCCGGGCGCACATTGGCGAGTTTTCCGGCAATCCGCAGCGCTTGTATCTGATGGGGCACAGTTCGGGTGGCTACAACGCGGCGATGCTGGCGCTCGATGGCAGCTTGCTCGGTGCGGTGGGCATGTCACCGAAGGATCTCAGCGGCTGGATCGGCCTGGCCGGGCCCTACGATTTTCTGCCAATCAAGAATCCCGAGGTGCGTCCGGTGTTTTTCTGGCCGGACTCACCGCCGCAATCGCAGCCAATCAATCATGTCAGTCGCGGCGCGCCACCCGCCCTGCTGATCGCGGCGAGCAAGGATGACCTGGTCAACCCGACACGCAACACCGGCGGTCTGGCGCGCAAACTGCGCGAAGCCGGGGTGCCGGTGCAGGATCTGTACTATTCGCGGCCCAGTCACATCACCTTGGTCGCAACGCTGTCGCGACCGTTGCGACGACTGGCGCCGGTGCTCGATCAAGTGGTCGGGTTCATCGAGCACACGCCGACTCAGTGAGCGCCGCCATTGAACCAGCCGTCGTTGCGCTTGAGCCACCAGGCCTGCGCACCGAGGGTCAGGCTGCGCAGCACCATGAACAGCAGAAATGTTATCCACAGACCATGATTGCCCAGACCTTGCAGCAGCCAGGCGAACGGCACGAGAAAAACCACGGTCATGAGCATGCCGTTGCGCATTTCCCGGGCACGGGTGGCGCCGATGAACAAGCCATCGAGCAAATAGCTCCAGACCGCAATCAATGGCAGCACGGCGAGGTACGGCAGATAAATGAACGCGGTGTCGCGCACGCTTTGGATATCGGTCTGCATTTCGATGAACAAGTGACCGCCCAGCAGAAACAACAGAGCAAAACCGAGGCTGGCGATCAACGACCAGCCTCCGGCAACCACCAGCGAGCGACGCAAGGCGAGGCGATCACGAGCGCCGATGGCGTGGCCGCACAATGCCTCGACCGCGTGGGCCAGACCGTCCAGCGCATGGGCCGTCAACAGCAAACCGTTGAGCAACAGGGCGTTGGCGGCGACTGTTGCGTCGCCGAGTCGCGCGCCTTGCACCGTGATCAGGAAAAATACCGATTGCAGCGCCAGGCTGCGAATGAAAATGTCGCGATTGACCGCCAGCAGTGGACGCCAGCTCTGCCACAGCTTGAGTGCGGCCCAGACGATGTGCCCGGGATAGGCGCGCAGCGCCTTGCGCGTCTGCAACAGGCCGAGCAGGGCACCGCACCACTCGGCAATCACCGAGGCCCGGGCCGAACCGACCACGCCCCAGTCCAGCCCGATGACGAACCACAGATTGAGGGCGATGTTGATCAGGTTGGTGGTCAGCAGAATCGCCAGCGGCGCCCGGGCGTTCTGGGTGCCGAGGAACCAGCCGACCAATGCATAACTGGCCAGCGCGGCAGGCAAACCGAACAGCCGGGTGTGAAAAAAGTCGCGAGTGAGTTGATCAAGCTCCGCCGATGGCTGCATGAAGTGCAACGCGACACCGCTCAGTGGTACGCCCAGGATGCCTAGGACCAGTGCCAGCCCCATCGCCAGCAACAACCCCTGCAAGAGGATCTGCCGCAACGCTGCACCGTCGCTGCGCCCGGCGGCCTGAGCCGCGAAGCCGGTAGTGCCCATGCGCAGAAAACCCATGGCCCAGGCGAGAAAGGTGTACAGGCTGGCGCCAACTGCCACCGCGCCGAGTTGATGGGCGTGCGGCAAATGGCCGATGACGGTGCTGTCGACCAGCGCCACCAGCGGCACGGAAATATTGGAGAGAATCATCGGCGCGGCAAGCGCCCAGACCTTGCGATGGGTCGTGCGGTCGCGCCAGTCGGCAATCAGGTTGGACATGCGGGCTCCTTGGGGGAGCGGGATTGTAGCGATTCAAGCGATCCAATGTGGGAGCGAGCCTGCTCGCGAAGGCGATATGTCCGTCGGCGTAGATCTCGGGGATGCCGGCCATTCGCGAGCAGGCTCGCTCCCACAGGGGGGCGGTGGTGTTAATGAATAATCCAGCTCAGCAACCACAACCCCAGCAGCAACCAGATAATCCCGGCAATGATCGACGCATTCATGAACGCGCGAATCGCCGACCACAACAGCATCAACCCGACGATCAGCGCGATGATGCTGATGATCGACGTGTCCATCCCCAGCGTCTTGGCCAGCCCGTCGACAAAGTTGCCACCGGCATTGCTCAGAATGTTGAACAGGCCACTGAGGCCATCAACGATAAAGCGGATGACCGAGCCGAGCGCCTGGCCGAGCCATTCGAAAAAGCTTTCTACCTGCATGTGTGCATCCTGATGAAAGAGCTGAGCCTTGGGCCACAACGCAGGTGGCCGAGTTCCCTGCATGATAGTGGGTTTACTCAATCTCTGTGGGAGTGAGCCTGATCGGGAAGGCGTTGTGTCAGTGACATCAATGGTTGATGACACAGCGCATTCGCGAGCAGGCTCGCTCCCACACTAGATCACCTGCGCTGCTTGCCTTTGGTGGACATCCCCCCGAAGCTATACGCCTTCAGGAGAGCCCGATGAACCTTGTTGAACTGACCGAACGCCTGCACGCCATTCGCGACCGCAATGACTGGCGGCAATTTCACAGCCCGAAAAACCTCGCCATGGCCGCCAGCGTCGAAATGTCTGAGCTGGTGGAGATCTTCCAATGGCTGACGGAAGACCAGTCGCGCCAGTTGCCGGCGGACAAACTCGCCCACGCCGGGCAGGAAGTCGGTGACATCGTCCTGTATCTGTTGCTGCTGTGCAGCGAGCTGGGGTTGGACATGAATGAAGTGGTGCGCAGCAAGCTCGCCGACAGCGAACGGCGGTTCAGCTGATGAGCGACCGGCATTTCGATCAATTGGCGACCCGTTTCGCCGAAAAAATCTACGGCGGTGCCAAAGGCGCGATTCGCCTCGCGGTGTTGCAGGCCGACCTCGCCGAAGCGCTGCCGGATCGTCCGTTGCGCGTACTCGATATCGGCGGAGGTCTGGGCCACATGTCGCTGTGGCTGGCCGAACGCGGGCATGACGTGACCTTTACCGAGCCGGCCGAGCCGATGCTCGAAGGCGCCCGCCAGCGCTTCGCCGAGGCGGGGCAGACCGCGACGTTCATTCAGGCGCCGTGGCAGGAACTGCTCGGGCAGCTCACCGAACCGTATGACCTGGTGATCTGCCATGCGGTGCTGGAATGGCTGGCCGAACCCCATGCGATCCTGCCGGTGTTGCACCAACTGACCAAGCCCGGTGGCTGGTTGTCGCTGGCGTTCTACAACCGCGATGCGCTGATTTATCGAAATCTGCTCAAGGGCCATTTCAAGAAGATGCGCAAGAACGACATGGCCGGCGAAAAGCAGAGCCTGACTCCGCAGCAACCTCTCGATCCTAGGGAACTGGCAACGCAACTCGACGGCCTGTGGCAGGTCGAAAGCCAGAGCGGGATACGGGTTTTCCACGACTACATGCCGGTGGAATTCCAGGCCCGCGCCGAACTCGTGGATTTACTCGAGATGGAGCTCGCTCACCGTCGTCACCCAGGCTTCGCCGGGCTTGGGCGTTACTTGCACTGGATCTGCCGGCCGATCTGATCGGAGCGCGAAATGAACGCACAGTTGGGGTTATTGCTGATCTGTCTGGGGTTGGCCGCGTGCCAGGGCAGCAACCCCTACGTCGCGCAGTCGCGGCCCCTGCCGCCAGCGCCACCGCAAGCGTCCAACACCTTTGATCGCAGCGCTTACCCGGCGCCACCGCGCGATTATGGGCGTTACCGCAGTTGGGCCTGGCTCAACGGGCAGTTGCCGCCGGGCACGGCCTGGGCGGATTCGGCGCAAGTGGCCGAAGCGGTGAGCAATGCGCTGGATCAACGCGGCTTGCGTCCTCTGCACGACAATCGCCCGGCAGACCTGTTCGTCACAGCCAACCTGCGTCTGGAAACCCGCTTGCGTCAGGTCCAGGACGATTACGGCTACGGTGGGTACGGCGGCTATGATCGTTACGGTCGCGGTTACGGCATGTACAACAGCGTGCCGATCGTGCGCACGTATCAAGAGCAGGTTGTGGTGGTGCGGGTCGACCTGTTCGACGCCGGCACCGGGCAACCGGTGTGGAGCGCCAGTGCCGAAACCGCGAACAAGGGCAGCCAGATCGATCGCACCGATGCAATTCGCGAGGCTGTCGAAAAGGCCATGTCGGCGTATCCTCCCAGTTAGCTTCCGGCAGTCGGGAAGCTCCTGCAGGTTCATGTCTTCAAGTGGAGAACAACCATGTTCCGCCGTCTCGCTTTACTGGCCATGGCCGCGCTGCTCAGTGCCTGCGCCGCCAACCAGGTCAACCATGACTTTGATGCCAGCCGCGACTTTGCCGCCTATCGCAGCTGGAGCTGGAAAGACCCCGCTCTGCAATATCGCCCCGACGATCCAAGGATCAAGAGCGACCTGACCGAACAGCGCATCCGCCAGGCCGTCAGCGATCAACTCGATCAGCGTGGCTTGCGCCCTGCCGCCGCGGGCACCAAAGCTGACTTGAGCGTGCAGACCTACCTGATCGTCGAGGATCGTCAGCAGCAAGTGACGACCAACTACGGCGGCGGTTGGGGTGGCCCGTGGAACGGCTACTGGGGCGCGCCGATGTACAACGAAACGCGCAACATCACCTACAAGGTCGCGACCATCCAGATCGACCTGCTCGACGGCAAGGACGGCAAACTGGTGTGGCGCGGCAGCGATGAGCAGATGCTGGCCAGCAAACCGAATCCGGAGGATCGCAGCAATGCCATTCGCGAGACAGTCGCCCGCATCCTCTCCAACTACCCACCGCGTTAACTGCCCTTGACATCAACTCGAACCCTGTGGGAGCGGGCTTGCTCGCGATGACGGCGGCACATCCAGTACTGATGTGTCTGACCCACCGTTATCGCGGGCAAGCCCGCTCCCACAGGTTCATTGGTTGACTAAAGTCAGCATTCCATTAGCAAGGGACTGGCTTGTTGCCAGCAGTCTTATCCAGCGCCGTCTACACTCAAATCCACCAATGGAGGTAGCGCTCGGCAGTGCGCCGGCAAAGGAGTGCGCGATGTCGCCTCGTTCGCAATTCAACGGCCCGGCCCGGCAGCGCGGGGCGATCGGTCTGATGGCGGCGCTGACCCTGGGCCTGGCCTTGGTGTGCATGGTCCTGGTGGTCGACAGCGGCCGTTTGTACATGGAGCAACGCCGTTTGCAGCGGGTGGTTGATGTTGCCGCGCTGGAGGCGGTATCGCGCGGTGGCGATTGCCTGTCAGGTGCCAGCGCCAACGCTTACGCCGCCGCCAGTGCGGCGCGCAACAGTTTTACCGTGGGCCAGGGGGCGACCCTTGTCGTGACCTGCGGTACCGTGCAAACCGGTGCCAACAACCTGCGCGCCTTCGCCGCCGATGCCAGCAAGAAAGAAGCCATCAGCGTGGTCGCCACCCGGGTCGTGCCCAGCAGTGTGGCTGCGGCGCTGTACGGGGTGTTTTCGCCGGGCAGCGTTTCGCCCACCACTCGCCTGGGCGCCACCGCCGTCGGCGCCTCCTCGATTCTGCCGCCGCAGGCGCAATTGACCATCGGCACCACGCTGGCCACCGTCGATGCGAGCAAGTCGGCGCTGCTCAACACGGTGTGGGGGGGCATGCTCGGTGGCAGCCTCAACCTCAGCATTGCTGGCTGGCAGGGGCTGCTGGACGCCAATATCAACCTGCTCAGTTACCTCAATCAACTGGCGCTCGATGTCAATGTCGATGCCGGCAACTACACCCAACTGTTGAGCAAGAACATCCAGATCGGCCAGCTGATCGACACCGCCATCACCGTGCTGACCAAGGGTGGCACCACCACCAGTGTCGCGGTCAACGGCCTGCTCGGGTTGAAGGCCGTGGTCGGCAGCACCGAAGTGGCGCTGGGCAAATTGCTGCAGTTGCAGACCGGTGCCACGTCTGCCGCGCTCAATGCCAATCTGCAAGTGTTCCAGCTGCTTGAGGCCGTCGTGCAGGTGGCCAACAGTCAGAACGCGCTGAGCGCGACGGTGCCGTTGAGCATTCCGGGGCTGGTCAATGGCTCGGTCAAAGTCAAAGTCATTCAGCCGCCGCAATTGTCGGCCGTGGGCAACCCGATGCTGGCCAAGGCCGACCCCATGGGTGCCAACCGGATTTACGTGAAAACCGCGCAGGTACGCACGTTGATCTCGCTGAACCTGCCGGTGCTGTCTGGCGTCGCCGGGCTGGCCAGCGCCATCGTCAGTACGCCGCTGGTGGGCGGATTGACGGACACACTGAACAACCTGTTGCACCTGAACATTGCCGGTACGCTGAACTCGTTGTTTTGCGCGCTCGGTGGCACCTGTCAGCGCACGGACCTGAAGATTCTGCCGACGTCGAGCATCGACATTCTCCTGGAAGCTTCGGCCGCCGACAGCCATGTCACCGATTACAACTGCTTGAGCGATGCGACCAAAAGCCTGACCACCCAGACCAACTCCTCACTGGTCAAACTCAAGGTCGGCAAGATCGACGCGACCAATGCGTTTTCATCCTCGGCAGACGTCACGGTGCAGCCGCTGGCGTTGATCGATGTCGGCGTCATCACCTGCACCATTCCACTGCTGGGCCTGGGCTCGGCCACTTGCGATCCCAACTCGCGCAAGCCGTTTTACGGTGGCGGTCTCGGCGTGATGGTGGACACCTCGGTTGCCAGTACCCAGAACATCCACACCTACAACCAGCCACCGGAAATCAAGCAACCGCCGCTGAACTACAGCTTCGGTACACAAGGCGTGGTCAATAGCCTGAAAGGCACGTTGAGCGGGGTTCAGGTGCAAGCCTACAAACCCACCGGTTCGAGCCTGCTGGGCGGTTTGCTCACCACCACTGCGGATGTCCTGGCTGGCGTCAACAACACGCTGGGCGTGGTCATCGACAACTTGCTCAGCCCGGTGCTTGACCCGATTCTCGACAGTTTGCTCGCCAACCTTGGCATCACTCTGAACAAGGTCGATGTCGGCGCCAACCTCAGTTGTCGACCGCCCGGCCAGCCGACCCTGGTGATTTAATCGTTGAGCGCGATCGGCAGCTCGATACAGAACTGAGCACCTTCGTCGCCATTGCGCACACTCAGGCGTCCGCCCATGTTGTCGATGATGCCGTAACTCACCGACAAGCCCAGACCGGTGCCGACGCCGACCGGTTTGGTGGTGAAGAACGGCTCGAAAATGCGCTCCAGCAGACGCGGATCAATGCCGCCGCCGTTGTCCTCGACCCACAACCGCACCACGTGCTCATCGCACTCGGCACGCACGGCGATCCACGGTTGGAAGTCGCGATCCGCCTCGCGCTTGCCGAGCAAGGCATCGCGCGCATTGACCATCAGATTGATCAGCACTTGTTCGAGTTGATCGACATAGCCGCGCACCTGAACCTGAAACTCCGCCTCGTTGACCCGCAGCTCGACACCTTTGCCACGCAGCCCTTCCGCTAACAGCGACAGCGTGCCTTCAATGGCATCGAGGGGGTTGAACGGATGCTGTTCGATTTCCGAGCGGCGGCCGAACACGCGCATGTGATCCACCACCCGTGCCGCCCGTTGCACTTGCGCGTCGATGCGATTGAGCTTGTCGGTCAAATAGTCGATCTGCACATCGCCGTTGCCCAGACGCTTGAGCACATTGACGATGGCCATGCGCATCACGTTCAGCGGCTGGTTGATTTCGTGGGCGAGACCGGTGGCCATTTCGCCGAGGGTGGCCATTTTTGCGCTTTGCGTCAGCTGCTGCTGGGAGCGCCGCACCTCGGTGTTGTCGCGTCCCACCGCTTGCACCTCGATCAGGCGACCTTGCTCATCAAACACTCCACGATCCGACCAGACCCACCACGCGTGCTCGCGACCGGGCAGGCGCAAATTGATTTCGGCGCTGCTCACCGGCTGTTCCGGGGTCAATTGCGCCAGGCGCTGGATGAAGGCTTCGCGCTGTTCGTCGGACATCCAGCCGCCCAGATTCACGCCGGGCAATTGCTCGGGCAGGCATTCCAGATACGTCGCCAAAGGCCGGTTGCCGAAGGTCAGCGTCAGGTCCGGGCGGTAGCGGCAAATCATCGCCGGCGAGTCTTCCACCAGAATCCGGTAACGCTCTTCGCTGGCCTTGACCTGTTCGGCGGCGAGGGTCGCTTCGGTGACGTCCAGCCACAGTCCCACCGCTTCTACAGGCAGGCCGAGATCGTCACGCAGCAGCTTGGCTTCGTCGAGCAGCCAGTGCGCATTGCCCTGACGGTCGAGCACGCGATAGCGCGTGCTCACCGAACCTTCGCGCAGCAACTGGCGTGTGCGTTCGAAATAGCGCGGGCGGTCTTCGGGGTGTACGTAATCCACCAACCGCCCGTTGTCGCAATCAGCGAGATTCCAGCCGAGCAACGGTTGCAGGCTGGCGCTGAAAAACGTCGGTTGCAGCGCGCCTTCGACATAGCGCTGCACATAGATCACGGCAGGGGCACTGGCGATCAGATTGTCCAGCCGCGCGTGGGCGGCGGCAGCCTGTTGCTGCTGATTCTTGATGTCGCTGATGTCGAGCATGAAGCCCACCAAGCGGCGCTCGGCACCGATGCCCAGCGAGCGACCCTGCAAGCGATACCACAATGGCAACGGCTGATCGCTGGATTGCAGGCGCACACATAATTCCAGTGGCGTGCCTTCGTCCTGCAAGGCTTGCAGATGGCTGCGCAGCTCATCGCGGTCGGCGGGATGCACCTCAGTGAACCAGTCCTGAATCGGTAGCCGTTCCGCTGACAAACCCAGGCTGGCGGCCAGCGCCGGGGCCAGTTGGACTTCGGCACTGTCGCTGCTGACCTCCCACCAACCGGTGCCGAGCAGCGCTTGCAGCACGTCAAGGCGTTCCAGTTGTTGGTGATGGCGATGCTCGCGCAGGCGCTCCAGTAACGGCGCGGCCACGGCAGCGGCCACCAACAGCCAGTCGTGATCGTTCAGATCCGGTGCCTGTTGCTGCGCGTTATAACTGGCGCAGAGCAACCACGCCGCGACGCCCTGCGCATCGCGGTAGGGCACGGCGAAACCTGCGTGCGGGCCGAACAGCGCGCTCAGGCGCGGTTGTTCGCTGGCCAGCAAACGTTGCGGCAAGGCGCCGTTGAGACTGTCGAGGCCAGTGCCCAGACGCTGCTGATCACGCCATATCTGCGGTGCCTGCAACGCGGCGTAATGCTGATGAACCTGCCAGCCCTGGCCTTGCTCATCGAGCAGTGCCACCGCCAGACAAGGGATGTGCAAATGCTGACTCAGGCGTTGCAACTGTTCGCCCAGTACCTCGGGCAAGCGGGCGAGGCTGCCCAGGCGCAACTGATCGCGAACCTGCGTGGCCAACAACTGGCATTGCTCGCGACTGCGGGTCTGCCGCCGTTCGCCGAGCAGGTCGCCGATGTCGAGCAATTGCAGCAACCAGCCGTCACCTTGCGCCTGCACCCAGCCGCGTAAATGCAGCGGCGGACCGGCGAGGCTGAAAAAATCCAGGTCGAGCAACTGGCCTTGCCAATCGGCGGGTCGGCCCTCCAGCGCGAGGCTGCTGTGTGGCAATACATACTCCAGCAACGGCGCGGGATGGCTGGTGGACATCCGCTGCGCGAGTACATGGCGCAGCGGCCCGCTCAGATGAAGGACCTGGCCATCGCCATCCAGATGCAGTTGCAGGCCGACGCTCGGCACCACAGGGTTGTCCAGCGGCTGGACCGGTTCAGGGTGTCGATTGAGCAGGCGACCGAACAGCTTGTCACCGGAACTCAAAATTGCAGGCTCGACGAGGCGCGTAGCGTCGCGGGCAGGCGCGGCACCGAACCAATACCCGGCAACACCAGAAACGGCAGTGCCTGATTCAATTTGCTGGTGGGATAGTTGATGGTCACGGTCAGTACGCCGCCGGTATAGGTGATGGTGCTGTCCGAGGCGGCGTTGAAGTTCAAGGCGCCGGGCAGCCATGCCAATTGCCGGGCCAGCTCGGTTCTGGCAGTGGCCGTGACGGCGGCGGGGTAATTGGCGGTGGCCGGATCAAGTGCCACGCTGCGGCGCACGGCTTCGGCCGTCGATTCATTGAACGACTGCATCAGCAACAGCGGCAGGCTGTAGCTGACCAGACCATAAAACACGGCAAAAAAAACGATGAACACCAAGGCGAATTCGATGGCGACAGCGCCTTTTTGCTTGCGGGGGAGGCCGGATTTCATGAGTGCGTCTACCCTGACAATCACTACGTAATATCAGCATAGAATCATTCGGCCAAAACGGACGTTTTTTACCGCATGCACAGCTTTGTCCTACTGATCTGGCTGACACTTTGCGCGGCGCAGGATGCCCGCCAGCGGCATATCGGCAACGGCCTGACTTTGGGGGTGGGCGGGTTGGCGCTGGGGTACTTGTTGATCACCGGTCACACCTGGCTCGGCGCCGACATGGCGCAAGCAGGCTGGGCAGTGCTGCTGGCCGTGGTGCTTTCTGTTCCTGGTTATATCCTGAAACGTTTTGGCGCCGGCGATGTGAAACTAATGACAGCCTTGGCGCTTGCGACGGACGGTACGCTGCTGCTCGGCGCGTTCATCGGTGCAGCGCTGTCCAGCGCCCTGTGGATCCTGCTGGTGCCAAAACTCTGGCTGCATATGAGTCAAGGGCTTAGAGAACGTCTTCGATATCTAGGGCCAGACAAGTCAAAAAAGCTGCCATTTGCACCGTTCGTGCTGATCGGAACAGTGCTGACTTTGCTTTGGATCCATTAGTCGCCGCATGCCACTACTGCTATGTACATAGTCGGAAAGTGCGTCTACTTTCAAATCAACGTTGTACAGCTTCGCGCTGTCAGTACAGGAACGGTCAGCCTTTGGCCTGGGCATGGAGTGGCAAGTGAACAAGCTTACGTCTGCGGTAAAGGTGCTGGTGGTCGACGATCAGCCGCTGATTGTCGAGGAACTCTGCGAATTCATCGAAAGCAGCGGCTACCGTTGCGTGCCTTGCGAATCGAGCAAGCAGGCGATCGAACAATTCGTCGAAGACCCCGCCATCGGCCTGGTCCTGTGTGACCTGCATATGCCGGACATGGACGGCATTCAACTGGTGCAGGAACTGCAACGGCTGGCGGGCAAGCATCGCGTGTTCGAAGCCATCATGCTCACCGGTCGCGCCGACAAACAGGACGTGATCAAGGCCTTGCGCGCCGGCATCGCCGACTACTACCAGAAACCGATTGATCTGGACGAACTGCTCGAAGGTCTGCAACGCCAGGAAGTGGCATTGCAGGAACGGCAGAAAACCCTGCAGTTGGGCCATCTGAATCAGAAGCTGCAATACCTCTCCGAGTCGATCGACGATCTCTACCAGGACCTCGACAAAGTTCGCCGTGGCCCCGCGCCTGCAAGTGACGACACGTCGGCTGAGCTGGAAGGCGTGGAGATACCGGCGATTTTCAATCAGTTGTCGCCACGTCAGCTCGACGTCGCAAGGTTGGTGGGCAAGGGCCAGACCAACTATCAGATCGCCTGTGAACTGGGCATTACCGAGAACACGGTAAAACTCTATGTCTCGCAAGTGCTGCGACTGACGCATATGCACAACCGCACCCAGTTGGCCCTGGCGTTGTCACCCGGCAACTCGGGACGGCAACGGGTGACCGCGCACTGACATCAACTGACCCCCGCACTCAACGGGGTCATACCCCGCGAACGCTGCTGACCTTGGGTTTGGGAAACAGATTGTCCAGGGTTTCCAGCAAGCGCACGTGATAGATCGGCTTACGGAACAGATCCAGCACCTGCAAGCGCAGCATGTCGCTGACGTCCTCCATGTCCGCGTGCCCGGAGGTGACGATCACCGGCAGATGCTGGCGCGAGGTGTGCTCACGCAGGCGCTTGATCAGCGACATGCCGCTTTCTTCCGGCATGCGCAGATCGGTGATCACCAAGGCGATATCGGGATGGCGGGTGAGGTGATGAAGGGCGAGTTTTACCGACGTCGCGGTGTGACAGGTGAAGCCTTCGCCCTCCAGCAACTCCGCAAGCTCCAGCAGTGCGTCCTCCTCATCGTCGACGAGGAGCAACTGCTGGCGTGGAGTGTGTGAGGAGTTCATAGGCAACACCTGCAAAGGACTGAGTGCTGACGGTAGAACCCAATGGCTGCATTGACAAGTTATCCGCCCGATCAGGGTGTTGGAGTCAGCGCAGTCTGGATAGCGGTCAGAATCGCGGTGACCTGCGTACCGATGCCGTTACCAAATGCGGCAATCACCAGCGCCACCAGACCGACCACCAGCGCGTACTCGATGGCGGAGGCGCCTTCGGTGTCTTTTGCCAGGCCTTTGAAGAACGCGATTTCGGATTTGATCTTTTGAACAATGAGGGAATACGACATGAGAATTCTCCTTGAGCACGCCAGGTGTTGCGCGTTCGCAACATGATTTCCCTGTGCCAGCATCAGCATTGTCGGCATTTCTCGAGCCTACAACTGTAAGAACGGATTAACCCTAAAGTAGTAGGGGGCCGATTCACGGCATAAAACGACATTTGGCGCTTCAGGCCTCTACTTTCGTTGGATATTTCCGCCTTCGTAATGGCGTTTTGTTCGGGCTGCGCTACCGTCAAATAGCGAAATAGTTACTTGTTCATAGCTGCCTGATTGCGAAGTTATCTCGTTGAACGTCACGGGTCACTGCAAGAGAGACAAAGCGCAGCGGGAAAGGGAGAGCCGTCATGAACAGTCGCGTCACTTTGGGTCTGGCCGGGTTGTTTCTGGTGGGCGCCATCATTGCCGGATATTGGGGGCTGACATTGAGCCGGCCATCAGTGGCCGAACCGGTCGCAGCACCTGCCGTGGTGCCGGTCGTAACGCCCGCCGCCAAGGCCGAACCTGTCGAAGATCCCACACGCCAACCCGTCGTTGTGCTGCTGCGGGACATCGCCCCTTTCGTGAAAATCACCGCGGCTGACGTTGCCGTGGAAAAACTGCGCACTGCACCCGCCGGTAGTCTGGGCAACGTCGATCAAGTGATCGGCCGCACGCCGTGGCGGCCCTTGAGTGCCGGCAGCTGGTTGAATGAAGAGAGCTTCGAGCCGGGCAGCCAACTGGCACGGATGATTCGCCCCGGTGAGCGCGCACTGGCCGTGGCGGTGGATGAGGTGATCAATGTCGGCGGGCAATTGGCGCCCGGCGATTACGTCGATGTGCTGCTGTTTCTGCGCAAGGACGAAAGCAATCCACAGGCCTCGGCGCAACTGGTGGTTCCGGCGGTGCGAGTGCTCGTGGTCGGCAGCCAGAGCGGCCTGACCAACGACGGCCAGCCAAGCAGCCCCGCGCGCAGTGACGACGAACGATTGAAACAGGAACAGCAACGCATGGCCGCACGCAGCGTGGTGCTGGCCGTGCCTGAGCCGTTGCTCAACCGCTTGATGCTGGCCTCCGGCGCCGGGGTGTTGCGCTTGGCAGTGCGCAGCGCCGATGAGCAACAACTGGCGAAATACTGGGCTGGCGAAAACGATGTCGCCACCCGTCTCGACACGCCGCGCCGCGACCTGCTCGAGTTCAGCCAGTTGTCTCTGGCAGCACCGCCAAAACCACTCGCGGTGGCCGGGCAACCGACGGCGCGCAAACCCACCGTGGAAGTCATTCGCGGTGCCGAAAACGCTCAACCCACTCCCTGATTCGAGCAAGGACGCCTTTACATGCGCACACGCTTTACGCCCCTGTTCAACGGCTTGTTCCGCGCCTCGCTGCTGAGCGTCGCCTCGATCGGCACGGCCGTTGCCGCCGCGAGCAACTGCGCCGCCCTCGGTCCGTTGCCGGCGACACTGGAAGTCGGCGAAGGCCTGCAACAGGCGTTGCAATCACCCGTGGCAATTACCCGGGTGGCGGTGGGCGATCCGAAAATCGCCGACGTGCGCGTGACCGGCGATCAGGGCATCCTGCTCACCGGCGTCGCGCCCGGCGCCACCACACTGATGATCTGGAGCGCGTGTGCCAGTGCCCCGCGCCAGAGCATGGTGTTCGTACAAGGCAAGGCGAGTGCGGCGATGAAGGCGGTCTCATTGCCGGCCTCCGACGACCCGAGTCTGCCCTCGCAAGTGCAGACCGACATTCGCTTCGTCGAAGTCAGCCGCACCAAACTCAAAGAGGCCGGCACCTCGATCTACGGCAAAGGCTCGAACAATTTCCTCTTCGGTGGACCGGGCACGGTGCCCAACACCGGGGTCACGCCGGGCGTCGTGCCGCTGAACAATATCGACCCGCGCATCGCGGTGCCGAGCATCCCGCTGGCCAACGACATGTTCAACATCGTCTGGGGCGGCGGCAGCAGTAAATTCCTCGGCATCGTCAACGCACTGGAAGGCAGCGGATTCGCCTACACCCTGGCGCGCCCGAGTCTGGTGGCGTTGAGCGGGCAGAGTGCAAGTTTCCTCGCCGGCGGTGAAATCCCGATCCCGGTGCCCAGCGCCAACAGCAACAGTTACTCCATCGAATACAAGGAATTCGGCATCCGCCTGACCTTGACGCCGACGGTGGTCAGCAGTGACCGCATCGCGCTGAAAGTGGCACCCGAAGTCAGCGAGCTGGATTACAACAACGGCGTGACCATCGGCGGCACCAAAGTGCCGGCCTTCACCATCCGCCGCACCGACACCAGCATCTCGCTGGCCGATGGCGAGAGCTTTGTCATCAGCGGTTTGATCAGCACGCAAAACGCTTCACAGGTGAACAAGTTTCCCGGCTTGGGCGACATACCGGTGCTCGGCGCTTTTTTCCGTAACTCCTCGATCAACCGAGAGGAGCGCGAGCTGCTGATGATCGTCACCCCGCATCTGGTTCAACCGCTGGCCGTCAACGCACCGTTGCCTTCGTTGCCGGGTGAAAAACTGCGCAACTACGACCCGAACTGGTATCGCCTGTACTTCCTCGAAAACGGCAACTTCGATAAACGCAGCGGGTTATCGCAATGAGCCAGAGCCTCAGTCAGACCTTCCTCGCCATCACCCGCAACGACACCGATCTTGAGTGGTTGCAAGGTGCGCTGGCGCCGCTTGGGCAAGTGGTCAGCGCCGGGGGCGGCAGCCTTGACGAGTTGCTGGCGCTGGTCGACGTGACCTTCGCCAGCCTGGTCTTCGTCGGGCTCGATCGCGATCATCTGGTGGCCCAGAGCGCCTTGATCGAAGGCGTGCTCGAAGCCAAACCGATGCTCGCCATCGTCGCCCTCGGTGACGGCATGGACAATCAGTTGGTGCTCAACGCGATGCGTGCCGGGGCGCGGGATTTTGTCGCCTACGGTTCACGCTCCAGCGAAGTCGCCGGGCTGGTGCGGCGCCTGAGCAAACGCCTGCCAGCCGTGACGCCGAACGCCCAGCTCGGTGGCTTGACCGTGCTCTACGGCGTGCAAAGCAACGCCGACGGCGCGCTGCTCGCCAACCACATGGCGCTGGTGGTGCAGAAGAGCGGCCAGCAAACCCTGTTGCTCGATCTGGGTTTGCCGCGCGGCGACAGCCTGGCCTTGCTCGGGCTTGAGAGTTCGTTCCATTTTGGCGATGCGCTGCGCCACTTGCGGCGGCTCGATGCGACCCTGATCGACAGCGCCTTCACCAGTGCCGAGGCCGGCCTGCGCATTCTCGCCTACGCGCCTGGCGACGAACCGCTGGAGCGCACCAGCGCCGCCGAGTTGTACATGTTGCTCAGTGCCCTGCGCCAACACTTCCAGCACATCGTCGTCAACCTCACCGGCCAGCCCGACAGTGAGGCGTTGCGCACTTTTGTTAGCCATTGCGACAAGCTGTTGTGGTACACCGACCAGAACGTGCTCGACTGTCGGCGCAACCTCGCCGTGCTCAATCTGTGGCGTGAAAAAGGCATGAAACTCGACCACGGCCGGCTGCTGGTGGATCGCTACCTGCGCAACGTTGCGCCGGACTCCGAGACCCTCGGCAAGACCTTCGGCCTGGAGGTGATTGCGGTACTCGCGTTCAGCCCGGAGATCCGTCTCAACGCAAAAAACCAAGGCGTGACCCTCTTCGAACTGGCCCCGCGTGAGGCCATCAGCCAAAGCCTGCGCACCCTTGGCGAACGCCTGGCGAAACGTTCCGAAGGCCTGGCCAAACCCAAGGCCAACTGGTTCAACCGCTTGCGAGGCACCTCATGAACGGCGAACAACTGTTCGGCGGGCCGCAGCGCCATGCCTCCGGCAACACCGATCACGATGGCCTGAAACTGGTGCTGCACCGCTACATCATCGACGCCATCGAAGAGTCCGGGAAAAACCTGCTGGAGGGCTCGCGGCAGGTGCTGTCGCAATTTGTCATCGACAAGGTCGCCGAATACATCGCGCGCCTGCACCTGGCGATTTCTCGTTATGAAATGGAGCGTCTGGCCGAAGAAATCGTCGATGAGCTGACCGGTTTCGGCCCGTTGGAAGTGCTGCTGCGCGACAACGCGGTGACCGAGATTCTGGTCAACGGCCCGCACCGGGTGTTCATCGAACGCGATGGCGTGCTGCATATGAGCGACTTGCGCTTTATCGATGCGCATCACGTCGAGCGGGTCATGCAACGCATTCTCGCGCCGCTGGGGCGGCGTCTCGACGAGTCGTCGCCGATGGTCGATGCGCGCCTGCCCGATGGCAGCCGGGTCAACGCGATCATCCCGCCGATTGCCCTCGACGGACCGTGTCTGTCGATCCGGAAATTTCGCAAAGACATGCTCAAGAGCACCGACCTGATGGCGATGCAAACCATCGATCAGGCGATCTATGACTTCATCGAAGAGGCTGTGGGCAAGCGCTGCAACATCCTCATCAGCGGCGGCACTGGCACCGGCAAAACCACGTTGCTGAACATCCTCAGCCAGTTGATCAATCCTCACGAACGGCTTGTGACCATCGAAGACGTCGCCGAATTGCAGCTCGGCCATCCCCACGTCGTGCGTCTGGAAACCCGCCCGCCGAACGCCGAAGGCCACGGCGAGGTGAAGGCCAGCGACCTGATTCGCAACGCCCTGCGCATGCGCCCCGACCGGATCATCCTCGGCGAGATTCGCGGCGTCGAAGTGGTCGACGTACTCACCGCGATGAACACCGGCCACGACGGCTCGATGAGCACCGTGCACGCCAACAATGCCCAGGATGCCTTGCTGCGTCTGGAAACCCTGGTCGGCCTGACCGGGCGCACCATCGCCGAACGCACCTTGCGCCAGATGATCTGCGCCGCGCTGGATGTGGTGATTCAACTGACGCGCATGCCCGACGGGCGCCGCTGCGTCAGCGAAGTGGTGGAGGTGGTCGGCGTGCGTGACGACGTCTACGTCACCAACACCCTGTTTCGCCTTGATCGGCGCACTGGCTTCGGCTTCCTCCGCGAGGCGGTCAATCCGGCGGGCGACAAGTTGCGCCGCGAACCGGCGCTCGCGCATTGAGGGCTACGGCATGCTCAAACCGCTGTTGCTGATCGTGATTTGTCTGGCCTTGCTCGGGCTGTCGCTGCGGATGTTTTACACCGGCTGGCGTCAGGGCGGTGCCGAGCGGGTGCTTGATCGGCTTAATCAGGGACAACCCCAACTGACCGCGGATTCGCCACGCTGGGCCGGTCTTGAACGCGCCTTTTTGCGCGCCGGACTGGGCCGGCCGACCGAGCGCATCGGTGTCTGGCTGCTGCTCTGGGGTTTCGCGGTGCTCATCGGTTTTGCCTTGGCGGGGTGGATCGGTCTGCTGGTGCTGCTCGTGCTGCCACCGCTGGCGTTGCGCGTGTATGTCAGTTGGCGCTACCAGCGCCGGTTGCGGCGCATGATCGAACAACTGCCGCAATTGCTCGATCACACCGTGCGCAGTTTGAAGTCCGGGCGCACCCTCGCCGATGCGGTGCTGGGTGGCATCGAGGCCAGCGAATATCCGCTCAAAGACGCCATGGGCCGGGTCCAGCGTAACGTGCAGTTGGGCGTGAGCCTGCCGGACGCCGCGTCGGATCTGGCCGAGCTGTACGAGCGTGATGAGTTTCGCCTGTTTGCCCTCGGTCTCAAGGTCAATCATCGCTACGGCGGCAACGCCAGCGAGTTGCTGGAAAACCTCATCAAGATGATCCGCGAGCGTGATCAGGCCTCCCGCCAATTACGCGCCATGACCGGTGAAACCCGCCTCACGGCCTGGGTGCTGGGTTTGTTGCCGATCATCATGGCCGGGTACTTCCTGATGGCCAATCCGATTTATCTGGTCGCCATGTGGCACGACCCGTCCGGGCAGCGAATGCTGGCCACGGCGTTCGGCATGCAGGTGATCGGCAGTCTTCTACTCTGGCGGATGCTGCGCAGCCTATGACCACGCCCCTGATGATCAGTGCCGTGCTGTTGCTCGGCGCCGCGCTGTTGCTGCTGGTCAGCCTGTTGGAACAGCGCCGCCGCACCCGGCAAGTCAGCCGTCGACTGGAGGGCGACCTGCTGCGGGAAAACCGTTTCGGCAATCTGCTGCAAGTGCTCGGCGACAGCAAGGTCGGCCAGCGCAGCGTCCAACTCGACAATGAAACCCAAGCCCTGCTCAACCGTCTGGGCTGGCGCAGCGCACGCCAGCGTTCGTTGTTCGCTGCCTGCCAGATCGGCTCACCGTTATTGCTGCTGGCGCTGACGGTGTTGCTGCAATCGGTGTTTTTCCCCGCCGTGGAAAAGCAGTGGATCGCGCCGTTGTTCGCCCTCGGCGTCGGCTATCTGTTGCCCAAGCGACTGCTGGTGATTGCGGTCGCCCGACGGCAGAAACAACTGGCGACCGAGATCGGCACATTCATTCCGCTGCTGCGCATCCTCTTCGAATCCGGCATGGCCGTGGAGCAGGCATTACGTGTCCTCAGCCATGAGGGTCAGGCCTTGCTGCCGGTGCTGACTCAGGAGCTGCGTCTGGTGCTGGCGCGTGTCGACTCGGGTCTTGAACTGGGCGAAGAACTGAACAAGGCCACGCAATTGCTGGCGGTGGATGAGTTCACCGACACCTGCGTGATCCTCCAGCAACTGCTGCATCAGGGCGGCGGCGCGATGAAGTCGCTGCTGTCGCTCAAGCAATTGCTCGATGACCGACGCCTGACGCGTCTGCAGGAATACATCTCGAAGATGTCCGCGAAAATGTCCGTCGTGATGATGCTGTTTCTCTTCCCGGCGTTATTGATTGTCCTCGCCGGCCCGGGCTTCACTGCCCTGGCGAAAGCGTTGGGTGCATGAAGGAGTGGTGATGAAAGCAATGATTGCAGGCATGTGTTTGTTGATGCTCGGTGGCTGCGCCAATACCGGGCAGAATCCGTGGGAGGCGCTGACCAACAGCGCCAGTTGCGGCAAGTTGAGTTCCGATCAGCAACTGTCGCTGAACCTGGCCGATGACATGGCCAATGACGGCAAGCTGCACGCCAGCCTGGCCAACCTGCAAAGCCTGCCGGACAACCTCGCCGATGTGCGTTTGCGCAAGGCCAAGGTCTATCGCCTGCTCGGGCGCAGCGAGGCCGAACCGTTGTATCGCAGCCTGCTCGGCACCTGCCTCGCTGCCGAGGCCGAGCATGGTCTGGGCCAACTCGCCGCAGCGAAATCCGACTACGGCCAGGCGCAAGCGCACCTGCAACGTGCGGCACGGTTGGCGCCGACCGACGAAAAAATCCGCAACGACCTCGGCGTGGTTTACCTCAACCAGTTGCGCATCGAAGACGCACGTTTCGAATTCCTCACCGCCATGGAGCTCAAGCAGAGCGATCAACTGGCGGCGCTGAATCTGGTCACGCTGTTGCTCTATCAGGACGACTGGACCCGCGCCGCCGAACTGGTCAGCCGTCTCGGTCTGAGCCCGGCGCAATTCAGTGAGGCCCAGAGCCGCGCGGAAAAACTCAAGTCGCCGAGTCGCGCCACCGTCGCTGTCACGGCGATGCTCAAGTCAGGAGAACTGTGATGAAAACCGCGATGTTTTGTCTGGGCTTGTTGGCACTGCCGCTGACCAGCTACGCCATCGACGCCGGCCCGGCCTCGGCCCAGCAACAGGAAACCGAAGGCTGGCTGCAACTGCAGGGCCGCAACAAAGTCGCCTCGCCGAAAGTGCAAACGGCCACGCCGACCGAGCGTGAACTGACCATGCAGCGTTGGCTGAAAAGCTATCAGCACGAGATCCCGCAGTTTTTCGATCAGGAGCAGGGCGGCAAGGTCGACAGTGGCTCGGGGGGCGGGGGCTGACAGTTTTTCAGCAGGTTTACCGCGTCATCGTTCATCGCTGGCAAGCCAGCTCCCACAGGATTTGCATCAGTCTTGGGTTTGCACATGAACCTGGAGAGCCAGTTGCCACAGGATTTGCATCAGTCTTGAATTTGCACACGACCCCTGTGGGAGCGGGCTTGCCCGCGATGAGGCCCGCCCAGTCACCCCATCATCAGTTGTTTAAATATGTGTGGATTTACAGGAACTGTCCCACAAGGTTTTCAGGTTGGCTGTCGGACGTGCGCTCACTAGTCTTGGGCGGTCGCTGACCTCTCAGCGATCGGGTGTGGAAACCTGAATTCTAAGTAGATGCATTGCATCAGCACCGTAATCGTTGCCGACGTCTTCGTTCGTCTGCAAACTGCGTCGCGGCGGCTGTGCGTGGGCAGACTTCGGTCTGGCCGGTTGCCTACTTATCGGTTTTCCACCCCGCGTACAGCTGCCACCTTTTTATCGTGTGGAAACGATCGGGAGGTGGCTCCAACAGCCAAGTAGGAGCTTTTTCATGGACAAACTGATTCCCGACCCACCCCTCGAAACCACCACCCCGCTCGAAGACATCCTGCGCGCCGAGGACCAGGCCAGAAACCGCGAAGCCATCAAACGCGCCCTCGATTTCTACCCCTGCCCCAATCCCGTCAAACCCCGCCAACCCAGCACGATGTTCCTCGTCAACCCGAGTGTCGACACCGAAAGCCTGCTCGCCCACGCTTGCGAATCGCTGGCCAGTGCCAGCGCGGCGACCAGCAACTTCGCCAATGAACTGAGCGGCACGCAGCGCAGCACGGTGTTGGGCATCCAGCAGGTTGTCATGCTCGCCGAACTGGCGGTGAACCGCGCGCTGGACCGGGTGGATCCGCAGACCTGATCCGCATTTTTACCGCGTTATCGTTCATCGCTGGCGAGCCAGTTCCCACAAGGTCATGTGCTGATTCAAGACTGATGCAAAACCTGTGGGAGCTGACTTGCCAGCGATGAGGCCCTTTCAGCCATCCCAATACTTGTTGCCTGTCCGTTCTGCGTCGGAGCCGCCGCAGTGGGCTATCGAAAAATTGACGCCATCGCGTTGACATTTTAATGGTGTCGAAATGATGGCTCGTGTAGATTGCGCCGCGCCCGGATCAGATGAACTGGTGGGCCGGTAGGGATGCCAAAGTGAATGCGTGAACCCTGCTGAAACCGTATTTGCTGTTTTGGAAGGGAATCTCGCGTGAACACTTCTTGCCTGCGCCGCTCGTTATTGGCGCTTTCCGTTGCTGCTGCCACTTTCAACGCCACGACTGCGTTGGCCGCCACGCTCAATTACGATCTGAGTGGCGGGCCATTGGTCAGCGTCAGGAAAACGTATGACTTCCTCAATCTCGTCGGCTCGATAAACGTTGTGGAGACTTCGCCGTCGGCCATGACCAGCGCCGCGCAGTTTTCCGGATCGCGGGTCAATGTCGAGATGACCAACAAGGCTGCGATCGCCATTGATGGTGCCACCCACGGTGTCGGGATCGATATAAAGTCAGCGGGTATTTCCTGGGTCGGACTCGGTTCGAACCTCATTCAGGAGGGCTCGATCACCGTCAATGGTCTGGCCGACAGTGGTGATTCGACCGGTATCGCGCTAAAGGACATGCCGATCACGCGTCACCTGCTCAACAGAGGCACTATCACCGTCACCGGCAATAACGCCACAGGGATTTCGCTGATCGGCACGACCATCGGCGACGGTGTGAACAATGACCTCGGTGGCAACATCATCGTCAGTGGTAACAATGCCCGTGGCATTTACATGGAAAACACCCGGCAATCAGCGTCGATCTACAACGTCAAGACGATCAAGGCCACCGGCAATGGCGCAGAAGGGCTGTCATTGAACGGCGCAGCGTTTGTGCCGAGGGCGAGTGACAGTACCGACAGCATTTTCAACATGGGCACCATTTCCGGCGAAAGCATTGGCATCCATGTGAGCAATCAGCCGGCCGCGCAAGGCTCGTTCAATATCACCCTCGGCGGGGGACTGGTCGAAGGCCGAACGGCTGCCATCCAGGTGGACGATGGGCGCAGTTATTTGTACTGGTGGGGCGGCGACATCAAAGGCAATTTGCTCGGCCTGTCCGGGATGGCGGTCGATGGCGAAGTCGACTTCGATGGGTCGCTGATCAAGTCCGGTTACGTGGCCATTCAAAAGGCCACGTTGAATCTGGTGCAGCCTCACACCACGATCATCGGCAATCTGGACATGGAAGACGCCGAATCGAATATCGCGATGTCGGTCGGCAATGACACCGATATCAACCGGCCGATTCTGACGGTCAGCGGCACCACCGACATCGCACCGGGCGGACACCTGCAGTTGCAGGCGCGCTCCAGCGATTTCCGCACCGCCGCCGCCGGCAACCGATACACCTTGATCAGTTCGGGCAATCTCGTCGGTGGGGAAAACCTCGCCGTCGAGTCGACCTCCGCGCTGCTCTATGTAAAAAGCTATGGCGTCGAAGGCAACGACATCAAGGCATTGGTCAGCACCAAGTCGCAGGAAGTGGTGACGGAAAACACGCTTGATGCCGGTGGCAGCCACAACGCTGCAACGGCGGCAGGACATTTGACCAGCCTGATGTCACGCATCGACGAGCAGGATCCGGTGTTCCAGACCTTCGCCAATGCCAGCACCGATGCGCAACTGGCGCGTCTGTCCGAGTCCCTCAGCCCGGATGTCAGCCGAGGCGTGCTGCACGCCGCCACCAACAGCCAGACGCTGGTCTCCGGCGTGATCAACGAACGCTCCAGCCGCGCGCGCAATACCACCGGCTCGCCGGAAAAAGGCGTGTGGCTGCAAGCCCTGAGCAGCGATGCCAATCAGGACGAGCGCCGCGGTGTGTCGGGTTATGACGCCGACAGCCACGGGATTGCGGTGGGTGCCGATGGCCAGTTGAACGCAGACACGACGCTGGGCCTGGCTTACAGCTACCTCGATACCGACGTGAAATCCGACCTGGGCAGCAAGACCAAAGTCACCGGTCACGCGCTGACGGTCTACGGCAACTGGGTGCATGACAACTGGTTCGTCGACACCTCGTTGATGTACGGCTGGAACGACAACGAGTCCAAGCGCTACATCGCCGGCACCCGCGCCAAGGGTGATTACGACAGTGATGTGTTTGGCGTCAGTGCCCTGGCCGGTTACAGCCTGCGTCTGATGCCGGATGTCGTGCTGGAGCCGCAAGTCGGCGCACGTTACGCCAACGTGGGCATGGATGCGTATCGCGAGAAAGGCAGCGCCGCCTCGCTGAATGTCGGCAGCCAGCGTTACGAAGTCGGTGAGTTGGGCATGGGCGCGCGTCTGGCTGCTGCGTTTGCAGTCGGCGCAGGCAGTCTTGAGCCTGAAGCGAAACTGATGGCCTGGCACGACGTGATTGGCGACAAGGTGTCCACGCAGTCTTCGTTTGTACAGGGCGGCGATTCGTTCACCAGCCGCGGCACCACGCCAGTGCGTGACAGCTATGAACTGGGCCTGGGCGCGAACTACCGGATGGGCGCGTGGAGTGTCGGCGGTGCCTACAACTACGTGACGGCCAGCGGATTTGATTCCGATGGCTTTACGGCGAAGGTGCGTTACGCGTTCTGATCCATCAGATAACCGCGTGATCGTTCATCGCTGGCAAGCCAGCTCCCACATTTGGAATACGTTCCAACCTGTGGGAGCTGGCTTGCCAGCGATGGCGGTCTGTCAGCTCAACAGATTTATCTGACACCCCTACAGCTGATAACTGAAGCTGATGCTGTACCGCGTCCGCCGATTGAACGTGTCCAGCGCTTCATCCGACATCGCCTTCGCCGCTTCCAGCGCAATGTTGTAGTACTTGGCGTCGCCGAATCTCAAACCCACCGCCGCCGACGACAAGTTGTTGGCCTGCACCGGCAATTCATTGAACCAACTGCGCGAACGATCGAGCACCACGTACGGTTGCAGGATGCGCACCCAGTTGCCGTCGCGATTGAAACTGTAGTTGACCTCGTAAGCCACCCCCCAGCCCTTGTCGCCCGACGCCTGATCATCGGGATAACCGCGCCCGAAATTCTGCCCGCCGAACACTGCGCGTTCGCTGTCGGGGAGGGTGTCGTCGCTCCAGTACAACGCGGCCGACAGCACGCCTTGCCAGTTGTCGAAGAACTTGTCGCTCTGCACGCCGGACAGGCGCACCCGGAAGAAGTCGAGGTCGATGGCGTTGTTGTTGGTCTTCGCGCCCATGCTGTCCAGGCCCTGGTACACGCCACCGCTTAGAATCCGCAATTGCCGGGCATCGGCCTTGCGCCAATCGCTCTCGAAAGCGAGGGCGCGGATGTCGGTGCGTTCTTCGACGCTCAGCGGGTAACCGATGACGTTGTAGCGAGTCTTGTCATTGACCGCGTACAGCCGCGATCCGGCGGTCAGCAGTTCGTTGGAAGCCGCGATCAGGGGGATGGTGAAGCCGATCGAATAACGGTCGTTCTCCCGATGCGGTTTGAGTTGCAGGCCATTGTCGAGCAGCACATTGGTGCCGGGGTCGGCACGGTAGCGGGAGGCGGAAAGGGCCAGTTGCGTACCTTCGCTATCGAGGAACTGGCTGTAGTCGAGGCGGTAGTAATGTTCTTTATCGTCACCCGGCGGAAACAGACCGCTGAGGCTCAATTGCTCGCCCATGGACGTCTGCGAATTGCTGCTCACGCCGAGTAAAGCTTGCGTGCCGTTGCGGTTGTCTTCAGTGGTGCTCAGCGTGCTGGTGAACGGTTTGCGGCTGGCTTGCGCGACCAGCGTTGTGGCGCCATCGGTGGTGCCCGGCGGCGGTACTTGTGCCTGGATCGTCACGCCGGGGATGCGCGTCATCAACGTGGTATAGCGCTCGAACGTCTTGCGGGTCAGCGGCCGCTCGGCCTGGATTTTCGCCGCCAGTTTGTCGAGCAGGCCTTTGACCCTGCCGACATCACCCTGCATCTGCACATCCCGCACGTAACCTTCGACCAGTACGACGCGGGCGACGCCGTCGTCGAAGTTCTGTTGCGGTAAAAAGGCGTAGGACAGCAGGTAGCCGTCCTGCTGATAGCGCCGGGTGATGTTGCGCGTCGCTTCGATCAGCTCGGCGAGGCTGGTTTCGTGGCCGATCAGTGGTTTGTAATTGTCGGCCAACTCGTTCAGCGGATAGATCGTGCCGCCCTCGATCTGCACGGTTTTGAGATTGACCTTGGTGCTCATCATCAACGGTTGCGCGGCAGTTGCGCCGGGGTCTGGCACCTGCAACGGCGCGGCAGCCGGGCGATAGGCGTCGGCCGGCAAATTCGGCACGGGCAGATTACGGATGGTTTCGTTGCTGTTGAGAAAGCTGGGGAGGGTGTCGGCGAGGGCGGCGGAACTGAGACTGAGGCACAGCAGGGATGCCATAACGCGCATAGGACACTCCATGGTCAGATCACAGCACAGGGCTGGGTTCTCCTAAGAAAAAAGCGGAAGACTCGTGGGAATCTTCCGCCCTCAACCAAGCGTAGGCGCTGTATGTGAGGCCGTCGAATCGGCCAGGTGCAATTTAGCGTTTGTTGCCTCCCAGGGCGCCGGTCAGGCCACCGAGTACTCCGCCCAGACCGCCCGTGGTGCCGCCGCCGGTTGCGGTTCCGGTGCCGCCGTTGACCAGGCCGCCAACCGCTGCAACGGTACCACCGACGTTGTTGACCAGACCTCCGACGGCTGTGGTGACCGGGTTGTTGGTGGCGGCAATCGCGCCACCCAGATTGCTGACCGCACCGCCGACTTGACCTGTGAGCGCGGCGACTGGCGAGCCGAGACCAGTAGCGGCGCCGACTTGCTGGGTCACGTTGGTGACGGCGCTGGTGACCGGATTCAGACCTGCACCGACGGTGGCGCCGACAGTGGCCAGTGGCGAAGTCGTTGCAGTAATCGGTGAGCCCGAACCGCCGAGCACGGTGTTCAGCGAAGCGACGGTGTTACCCAGTCCGCCTGCGGCAACGCCACCGGCACTGACCACGCCGTTGGTATTACCAGCGTTCAAGCCTGTGCCGACGTTAACCACGGCGCCGCCCACGGTTTGCAACAGACCCGTGCCGCCGAGGCCGCCACCCAGTCCACCGCCGATACCGCCACCAGTTCCTGAGCCGGTGCCGTTGGACACCAACCCACCCGCCTTGCCAACCGCTGTGCCGACGTTGCTCACGGCGCCGCCGAGGGTGTTGGTCACGGCGTTGCCATTGCCAGCAGCGGTGACCTTGCCGCCCAAACCGTTCACGGTGCCGCCGACTTGCGAAATCACGCCTTTGAGCGGATCACCGAGGCCGGTGGTAGCGCCGAGTTTGCCGGTGGTGCTTTCAACCATGGCGATCACCGGAACCAGACTGGCGCCGACTTTATTGGTCAATTGGCTGGTGGGACCAGTGGTCAAGGTGGTGTCGAGGGTATCGCCGAGCATGGTGACTTTCTCGCCAACGCCGTCGAGCAATGGTGCCACTTTGGTGACCACGCCGCCGACCACGGGAACGCTGCCGGTGGCGGTTGCCAGTTTGCCGCTGAGGTCGGACACGCCGTTGCCGACATCGGTAACAACTCCGCCGACCGAGGCCACGGTGGTGGTCAGACCTTTAGGGTCGGTGGACAGTTTGCCGACGCCATTGGCAATGCCATCGCCCAGCGTGGTGACGACGTTGCCGGTGGTGTTCGCCGCGCTCTGCACTACGCCACCGACTACAGGCACGGTGCTCAAGGAGTCGCCAATCTGACCGACGCCATCGCCGACGCCGCTGACGGTTTTGCCCACATCCTGCACCAGGGTGGTGGTTACCAGTGACGGGGTAGTTGGATTGGTCGGGTTGGTTGGATCAGTCGGGTTCGTTGGATTGGTTGGATCCGTCGGATTGGTCGGATTAGTCGGGTTGGTTGGATTGGTGCCTCCCGTTCCGCCCGTACCGCCAGTGCCTGCAGTGCCGTCTGTGCCACCGGTACCGCCAGTGCCACCGGTCCCACCCGTTCCAGCGGTGCCGCCGCCGGTCCCATCAGTGGCACCCGTGCCGCCGGAGCCATCGGTTCCTGCGCTGCTGGCGGGAGAAGAACTCCCGGAACTGCTTTTATGGCCGCCACCGCCACTGCTGCAACCGGTGAGGCCGAGGGAGAGAATCAATGCCAGAGCGATTGCTGATTTGCACCACACGTCTTGAGTTTTCATGATCGAGATTCCTTGCACCTGTTACAACGTTCGTTGTCTTCGATGGCTCCCCGGTCTATCGCCGGTGATGCCTCCGTCCGTTGTGTCAATCTCAGTCCAAGGGCAGGTTCCAGGCCATTCTCAAGTTGGTATTAACGCCTTTATATATAGGGTGATGCGCAGCGCCTAAGGACTAATACCCAAGATATAGACGCGCAAAAAAAAGCCTTGAGAATCAAGGCCAGGTGTTTGTCGAAGAGGTGGTCAAGGTGCGGAAAAACTTAAGTGATATATACACAATTTACAGGTCGGCCCCTATTTCCCGGGCGCTGAAAACCTTGTGGTGACAGGGCGCTTTTGTGGTGAGGGGATAAATCCCCTCACCACAGAGATTCCTTCACACAAATTCTGTTTTCATCACCCACTTCTGGATTCAGGCAATCGGCTGCCAATTGCCCACCATATGCTCCAGATCCCCCGCACCCACCAGCCGCAACTCGCCACTGGATCCCGCTTCGCTGGCCAGCAACGTCACCTCACTCGGCAATCGCACCGGTTTGCGAAAGTGCACCGCGATCTCCAGATTGGCCTTGGGTAAATGATCCGCCAGCGCCGCGAGTGTGCGGGCCTTGTTCCACAAGCCGTGGGCGATGGCCGTGGGAAAGCCGAACAACTTTGCGCTCGCCGCGCTCAGGTGGATCGGGTTGTAGTCTCCCGACACCTTGGCGTATTGCCGGCCAATGTCTGCCGGCGCCTTCCAATGGGCCACTTCCGTCAGCGCTTGCGATGGCTGCCAATGCTGTTCGATGGCTTCACCATCAAGTTTTACCCCGCGACAGAGCATCTGACTTTCGGCTTCCCACAACGGCCCGAGCTGATCATCCATTGTGGTCAGCAGATCGAACGTCGCGCCCTTGGGATGCGCTTGCAGATTATTCACGCGCACGCTGACTTGCGCGCGACTGATCGCGCCCATCGGCCGCAGCACGCGAATGCGGTTGCTCAAATGAATCAGGCCCAGCAGCGGAAACGGAAAGTCCTTCGCCGTGAGCAACTGCATCTGCAAGGCAAACGCGAGGATGTGTGGATAAGTCGGCGGCAGCAGACCGTCGTCGGTAAAACCGCAGACCTTGCGATAGTCCGCCAGGCGTTTGCCATCGATGTCGACCCAGCAGCGCAAGCCGCTGTCGGGCAGTTGCGTGCCAGTGATCTTGCGTCGCGTCGCCGCCCGCGCATACAGCCCGGTCAGGCTTGGTTCGCGGTCCAGAGTGTGCCATTCGATGCTCATGCCTAAGCCCCCAGAACACTTTGTCCACAGACCCGCAGCGCCTGCCCGGTGAACGCGCCGGTGCCCGGTTGCGCCAGCCAAGCCACCGCCTCGGCGACGTCTTGCGGCAAGCCGCCCTGGCCCAGCGAACTCATGCGTCGTCCGGCCTCACGCAGGCCGAAAGGAATGTGCGCGGTCATCTGCGTTTCGATGAATCCCGGCGCCACGGCGTTGATGCTGATGCCGCGTTCCAGCAGTGTCGGCGCCCACGCCTGGGCCAGGCCGATCAAGCCTGCCTTGCTCGCGGCGTAGTTGGTCTGCCCGCGATTACCGGCGATACCGCTGATCGAGGCGAGCAGGATCACCCGCGCGTTGTCTTTCAGCGTGCCGCTGTCGAGCAGGGCTTTGGTCAGCACTTGCGGCGCATTGAGGTTGACCGCCAGCACCGCGTCCCAGAATTCCGGGGTCATGTTGGCCAAGGTCTTGTCGCGAGTGATCCCGGCGTTGTGCACCAGAATGTCGAGGCCGTCCGGCAGTTGTTCGATCAGTTGCGTGGCAGCGTCCTCGGCGCAGATGTCGAGGGTGATGCTGCGCCCGCCGAGGCGTGCGGCGAGGGCTTCAAGATCGGTCTTGGCCGGCGGCACGTCGAGCAGGATGACCTCGGCGCCATCGCGTGCCAGGGTCTCGGCAATCGAAGCGCCAATGCCGCGCGCTGCGCCGGTGACCAGCGCCTTGCGCCCGGCCAGTGGTCGCGTCCAGTCGGTGACCGGCGTCGCGCACGCGGTCAGGCGAATCACCTGTCCGGAAACGAAAGCACTTTTCGGCGAAAGGAAAAACCGCAGCGGGCCTTCCAGCTGATCTTCGGCACCGTCACCGACATAAATCAATTGCAGCGTGCCACCGCTGCGCAACTCCTTGGCCAGCGAACGGGAGAACCCTTCCAGCGCCCGTTGTGCGCTGGCGGCGAACGGATCGCTCAGGGTTTCCGGGGCGCGACCGAGGATCACCAGGTGGGCGCTGGATTCAAGATTTTTCATCAGCGGCTGGAAGAACTCGCGCAGCTGTTTGAGCTGATCGGTCTGTTGCAGATCGCTGGCGTCGAACACCACAGCCTTGAGTTTCGGGCCAAGGCCGGGAATCCATTCGGTAGCGCTCGCCGGTTGCTCGCCGTAGCGGTAAATCCCCTCGGTCAAACGATTGGCGAAGGCGCTGACGCGCTCGGCCAGCGGCCCGCCGCCGATCAGCAGCGCACCCTCCACCGGCCGCAGGCGTCCGGCCTGCCAGCGCTCCAGTCGCACCGGCGACGGCAGGCCCAGAGCCCCGACCAGACGATGGCCGATGGACGAGTTGGCAAAGTCGATATAGCGGTCAGACATGGAACGCTCTCCAAATGTTGGGGTTCAAAGTGTGGACTGCCAATGGCAAACAATCGTTCGATCCACGCAATAAGGCCTACGCTAGAACAGCAGAGTAGACCACTGACCCTGTGCGGGCTGGCTTGCCAGCGATGGCGGACTGTCTGCCACTGAAGGTGTTGGATGTGCCGGCCCCATCGCTGGCAAGCCAGCTCCCACAGGGTTCTATGTGAACCTGGACATCTAAAAAGGAGCTTTTCATGAGTCAGCTGCGCCGCGTCGCGATCATCGGCGGTAACCGTATCCCTTTCGCCCGTTCCAACGGACCGTACGCTACCGCCAGCAATCAGGCGATGCTCACCGCCGCCCTCGAAGGCCTGATCGAACGCTACAACCTGCACGGCCAGCGCATCGGCGAGGTCGTGGCGGGCGCGGTGCTTAAATTGTCACGGGATATGAACCTGACCCGCGAATGCGTACTTGGCTCGCGCCTGTCTCCGACCACCCCGGCCTATGACATCCAGCAAGCCTGCGGCACCGGCCTGGAAGCGGCGCTGCTGGTGGCGAACAAAATCGCCCTTGGCCAGATCGACAGTGGCATTGCTGGCGGCGTCGACACCACCTCGGACGCACCGATCAGCGTCAGCGAGGGCCTGCGCAAGATCCTCCTGCAAGCCAACCGCGCCAAGACCACCGGCGACAAACTCAAAACTTTCCTGCAACTGCGGCCCCAGCACCTGATCCCGGAATTCCCGCGCAATGGCGAAGCGCGCACCGGCCTGTCGATGGGCCAGCACTGTGAGCTGATGGCGCAGACCTGGCAGATTCCCCGCGAAGAGCAGGATCAACTGGCCCTGGAAAGCCATCACAAACTGGCCGCGTCCTACAGCGAAGGCTGGCACAACGATTTGATGACGCCGTTCCTCGGCCTGACCCGCGACAACAATCTGCGCCAGGACCTGACCCTGGAAAAACTCGTGTCGCTGAAACCGGCCTTCGAAAAAAGCGCCAAAGGTACGCTGACGGCGGGCAACTCCACGCCGCTCACCGATGGCGCTTCGGTGGTGTTACTCGGCAGTGAGGAATGGGCGAAAGAGCGCGGCTTGCCGATTCTCGCTTACCTGCGCGACGGCGAAGCGGCGGCGGTGGATTTCGTCAATGGTGCCGAGGGCCTGCTGATGGCGCCGGTTTATGCAGTGCCACGGTTGCTGGCGCGTAACGGGCTGACGTTGCAGGACTTTGACTACTACGAAATTCATGAGGCGTTCGCTGCGCAAGTTTTGTGCACGCTCAAGGCCTGGGAAGATCCTGAATACTGCAAAACCCGTCTGGGGCTGGATGCGCCGTTGGGTTCGATCGACCGCAGCCGGCTTAATGTCAAAGGCAGTTCACTGGCGGCGGGGCATCCATTTGCCGCGACGGGTGGGCGGATTGTCGCGAATCTGGCGAAGTTGCTGGATGCGGCGGGCAAGGGCCGGGGGCTGATTTCGATTTGCGCCGCGGGCGGCCAGGGCGTCACTGCCATCATTGAAAGATAAATCGGATCCTGTGGGAGCGGGCTTGCCCGCGATGAGGCCATCAGATTCAATATTTTTATTGACTGGGATATCGCCATCGCTGGCAAGCCAGCTCCCACAGGTTTATGCGGGCATGTTCAAGGACACTTACAGGCCAATGTCAGATTCTGTCGCAAATGCCCTCAACACCGATCAGCAACATTCACCACCGCCTCGGCTATGATTCGCCGCGGTCAGATTTTCGGCACAGTGTGTGCATTCTCAAGGTTCACAGGTCGGCAACCCCTCCCCGAGACGCGAGGATTGCCGTATAACGAGTGACATTCGCGTGTTTGGTAATAAAGGACCCACAATAAAAGCTGATGAAGACTCCAAAACGCATTGAACCCCTGATCGAGGACGGTCTGGTCGACGAAGTGCTGCGCCCACTGATGAGTGGTAAAGAAGCAGCTGTTTATGTGGTGCGCTGCGGCAATCAGTTACGTTGCGCAAAGGTCTACAAGGAGGCGAACAAACGTAGTTTCCGCCAGGCGGCCGAGTATCAGGAAGGCCGCAAGGTTCGCAACAGCCGACAGGCCCGAGCGATGGCCAAAGGCTCCAAGTTCGGTCGCAAAGAGACCGAGGATGCCTGGCAGAACGCCGAGGTGGCGGCGCTGTTTCGTCTGGCCGGTGCCGGTGTGCGCGTGCCGAAACCGTACGACTTCCTCGATGGCGTATTGTTGATGGAACTGGTGGCCGACGAATTCGGCGACGCCGCGCCGCGTCTGAACGACGTGGTGCTGGAGCCGGATCAGGCCCGCGAGTATCACGCGTTCCTGATTTCGCAGATCGTGCTGATGTTGTGTACCGGTCTGGTGCACGGTGACCTCTCCGAGTTCAACGTGCTGCTGACACCGACCGGCCCGGTCATCATCGACCTGCCGCAAGCAGTCGATGCAGCGGGCAACAACCACGCGTTCAGCATGCTCGAGCGTGACGTTGGCAACATGGCCTCATACTTCGGCCGTTTTGCGCCAGAGCTGAAGACGACCAAGTACGCCAAGGAAATGTGGGCGTTGTACGAAGCCGGCACCTTGCATCCGAACAGTGTGCTGACCGGTGAGTTCGACGATCCGGAGGACCTGGCCGATGTCGGCGGGGTGCTGCGCGAGATCGAAGCGGCGCGGCTGGACGAAGAGCGCAAGCAGGCGATTCGTGCGGCAGATGACGAGCCCAAGGGCAAGTCGGACGAGCCACCGCCTCCGCCATGGATGCAGTGATCGTGTAAAGAGAAACCCGGCTTCGGCCGGGTTTTTTTGTGCCCGCATTTTCCAGACAACACCCAAAAAACCTGTGGGAGCTGGCTTGCCAGCGAAGGGGCCTGTACAGCCAATACATGTCTTCAGGCTGAACCACCGCTATCGCTGGCAAGCCAGCTCCCACAGGGGATGGTGGTGTTCTTGAAATGCGTGTGGGAATCTTGTCTGCCTCCGCACACTCAAGGACTGAATGTGACCACCCCCCGCAACGCCTCCCTGATCATTACCGCCCGACTGATCTCCGATTTCGGCGCTTTCCTCAACATGGTTGCGCTGGCCACGTACGTCTATCTGCTGAGCAACAGCGCCATGAGCGTCGGCATTTTCCTCGCCAGTCGCGTCGGCGGCGGGATTTTCGCCAGTCTGATCGGCACGCGGTTCTATCGGCGCTGGAGCGGGCGTTTGCCGCTGATTGCATTCGATCTGCTGCGCGCTGGCGTGCTTGGTCTGTTGCTGATCGTGCCGGTCAGCCAGCAAGCGCTGCTGTTGCCGCTGATTGCCTTCGGGCTGGGCTTTGGCAACTCAATGTTCGCCATCGGTCTCAACAGCCAGTTGCCCAGGTTGATCGAACCGTCGCAGTTGCTGAAAACAAACGCGTGGATCACTTCGGCCTCTTCGGCGGCGATGGTCGGCGGCAGTCTGGTCTCTGGGTTGCTGGTAGCGGGTTTTGGCTTCGAAACGGTGTTTGCCCTGAACGCGCTGACCTATTTGCTGGCCGCATTTCTGATTGTGCCGCTGCGTTTCGACGCTCCGAGCCATAACGCAGAGCCCGAGCGCGGCGAATGGTCGGCCCTCAAGCAAGGCCTGCGCAGTGCGCCGGTGATTGCCGCCATGCTCGCCGTGACGATGGCCGACACCTTGGGCAGCGCCGCGCACAACGTCGGTTTTCCGATCATCTCGAAACTGCTCTCGCCCGAGTCGGCGAGCACCACGCTGGGCCTGATGCTGGCGGTATGGGCCAGCGGCAAACTGCTCGGTGCACGGATCGCCAGCCGCCTGAAAGGCTCGGACAACATCCATCTGGAGCGGCGGTTCTTCTTCGGCGTGGCGCTGATGTCCTGCGGTTTCATCCTGATGTTTCAGCAGCACAGTCTCTACGGATTGCTGTTGTTTTCCTTGCCGGCCGGGCTGGGTGACGGCTTCTCAGAAGTCGGCCTGATGTCACGGCTGCAACGCGAACCGGAACACCTGCGCCTGCCGATTTTCAGTTTCCTGACGCTGCTGCAAATGACCGGATTCGGCGTCGGTATGTTGATCGCCGCGCCGTTCTACGAGTGGTGGACACCGGGTGCCGTGGTCATGCTGTTCCACGGCATTCCCCTCGGTACCTTGCTCACGGTGAAAGGGCTGGCGCTCAGGCGCGGGCGGGTTGTGCGCAGCAGCCCGACGCCAGTTCCTTGAGGATCGGGCAATCAGGGCGATGGTCGCCCTGACAATGCTCGACCAGATCCTGCAAGGTGTCGCGTAGCTCGCCGAGTTCGCGGATCTTCTGGTTCAACTCGTCGATGTGCTGCCGCGCCAGCGCCTTCACATCGGCGCTGGCCCGCTGGCGATCCTGCCAGAGCGTCAGCAGTTTGCCGACTTCTTCGAGAGAAAAGCCGAGATCGCGCGAACGCTTGATAAAAGCCAGTGTGTGCAAGTCATCATCGCCGTAGACCCGATAACCGCTGTCGGTGCGATGGGCCGCTTTGAGCAAACCGATCGACTCGTAGTAGCGGATCATTTTCGCGCTCAGGCCACTGTGCCGGGCCGCTTGGCCGATGTTCATCGGTGCTCCTCCAGATCCTTGGGTTTCCAGGTTTTCAACAGTAGCGCATTGCTCACTACGCTGACGCTCGACAACGCCATCGCCGCACCGGCCAGCACCGGGTTGAGAAAGCCAAACGCCGCCAGCGGAATGCCGATCAGGTTGTAGACGAAGGCCCAGAACAGATTCTGGCGAATCTTCGCGTAGGTCTTGCGGCTGATCTCCAGCGCCGCCGGCACCAGCCGTGGATCACCGCGCATCAGCGTGATGCCCGCTGCGTGCATGGCGACGTCGGTGCCGCCGCCCATGGCGATGCCGATATCCGCCGCCGCGAGTGCCGGGGCGTCATTGATGCCGTCGCCGACCATGGCGACGACGCCGGTTTTCTTCAGTTCGGCGACGGTGGCGGCTTTGTCCGCCGGCAGAACTTCGGCGTGAACGTTTTTAATGCCAAGGGCCTCGGCCACCACGCGCGCACTGCCGCGATTGTCGCCGGTCAGTAAATGGCTGTGGATATCGCGTGCGGCGAGTTGTTGTACGGCTTGCAGTGCGCCCGGCTTCAAGGTGTCACCGAAGGCGAACAAACCCAGTACACGCAGCTCGGGGCTTTGTTCGATCAGCCACGACAGGGTTCGGCCTTCGGCTTCCCATGCCTTGGCAGATTCACTGAGGTTGCCTGCACTCAATCCGCTTTCTTCCAGCATCCGCCGATTGCCCAGCGCCAGACGCCGACCGTCCAGCGAGCCAGCGATGCCACGACCGGTCAGTGACTGGCTGTCGCTGATATCCGGCACCGGCAGATCTCGCTCAGCGGCCGCGTCCAGCACCGCTTTGGCCAGCGGATGCTCGCTGCCGCGTTGCAGGGCTCCGGCCAGTTTCAGCAGCGTATTTTCATCAGCATTGACGGCACTCAAATGCGCGATGCGCGGGGTGCCGGAGGTCAGCGTGCCGGTCTTGTCGAACACCACGCTGCTGACTTCATGGGCGCGTTCCAGTGCTTCGGCGTCCTTGATCAGAATGCCGTGCCGCGCCGCCACGCCAGTGCCGGCCATGATCGCCGTCGGCGTGGCGAGACCGAGGGCGCAAGGGCAAGCGATCACCAGAACCGCAACGGCGTTGATCAACGCGGTTTCCAGCGGTGCGCCGTACAGCCACCAACCGATCAGCGTTGCCAGGGCCAGGACCAGCACGGTCGGCACGAACACCTGGCTGACTTTATCCACCAGTTTCTGGATCGGTGCTTTCGCCGCTTGAGCGTCTTCGACCAGACGAATGATCCGCGCCAGCACGCTTTCCGCGCCGAGTGCGGTGGTGCGCACCAGCAAGCGACCTTCACCGTTGATCGCACCACCGGTGACCTTGTCCCCCGGTTGTTTCGGCACCGGCAGACTCTCGCCGCTGATCAAGGCTTCGTCGGCGTGGCTCTGGCCCTCCAGCACTTCGCCGTCGACCGGGAAGCGCTCGCCGGGTTTGACCAGCACTTGATCGTTGAGGCGCAGGGCACTGATGGCGACATCCTGTTCGCGGCCGTCGATCACCTGAATTGCCCGTTCCGGCCGCAAGGCTTCAAGGGCGCGGATGGCACTGGCGGTCTGGCGTTTGGCGCGGCTTTCGAGGTATTTGCCGAGCAGCACCAGGGCAATCACCACCGCCGACGCTTCGAAATACAGATGTGGCATGCGCCCGGCGGCAGTCGCCCACTCATAAAGACTCAAGCCATAACCGGCGCTGGTGCCGAGGGCGACGAGCAAGTCCATGTTGCCAGCGCCGGCGCGCACGGCTTTCCACGCCGCCACGTAGAACCGTGCACCGAAGATGAATTGCACGGGCGTGGCGAGGGCGAATTGCGCCCAGGCGGGCAGCATCCAGTGAATGCCGAACGGTTGCAGCAACATTGGCAAGACTAGCGGCAGGGCGAGGGCGATCGCGCAGATCAAAGCCCAGCGCTCGTGCTTCAGGCGCTGTTGCTGGTTATCGGTGGGTGGGTTTTCGGCTTGCCAGACGCTGGCCGAATAACCGGCCTTGCTGACGGCATCGAGCAGGGTTTGCGCGTCGATCTGGCCGAGCAGTTCGAGGTGCGCACGTTCATTGGCGAGGTTGACGCTGACGCTTTTCACCCCGGCGACTTTGTTCAGGGCGCGCTCGACGCGACCCACGCAGGAGGCGCAGGTCATGCCATCAATTTTCAATTCGAGGGTGTGTTGCGGCACGCTGTAACCGGCGCGCTCAACCGCGTCCATCAACGCCGGCAAGCTGTCGCCGGGCGCCTGCACGCGGGCCTGCTCGGTGGCGAGGTTGACGCTGACGGCACTGGCGCCGCTGACTTTGCTCAAGGCCCGCTCGACACGCCCGGCACAACTGGCGCAGGTCATGCCGGCAATCGGCAGATCGAAAGTGATGGATTCGGACATCGGTCACGCTCCCTGTAGAAGTTGCCTACAGGATCAACCTTGCCATGCGGGCAAGGTCAAGCGCCAATCTTTGAGGCACTATCAATCAATGTGGGAGCGAGCAAGCCCGCTCCCACATGGGGATTGGCTTAGTAACCGAGATCGGTGCGCTTCAAGTACATGCCTTCCTGATTCATCGCGATTCGGAACTTCAGGATGTCGCCGGCATGCAGTTTGATCTCCTGCGAACCCGGCGCGAGCATGCCCGGGTTGCAGCCCGGCATTTGCCCCGGCAGCAGTTTAAGCCGTAGCGAGACATTGCCCGGCGGCAGATTGAATGAGGTGCTTTGCTCCTGAAACAGGCGCGCCGACAGTTGATCCTGAATGTAAACACCGATCTCGCAGGACGTCGCTACTTCCAGGCGCTCGCGGGAAATGATCAGCACGCCAAAATCCTCGCCGGCGGCTTGCACCTGAGGGATAGCGGCAAACAGGCCGAGGAAGCCAAACAGGCTGAAAGCTGACCAGCGCATGGCTGAATCTCCTGAATTTATGTCATTGATGCACGCAGCTTGGCCGAGCGCGGCGCTGATTGCCAGCCCGGCAGTTTATTCAAGAACTTGACCTTGCCATCGTGGCAAGCTCGAAACTGCCGGCAACCTCACTCAAAAGGAGTCATTTGCATGCAAGTGTTCAATGTTGAAGGCATGACCTGCGGTCACTGTGTCAAAGCCATCACCAACGCCTTACAGGCCAAGGATCCGGCGGCCAGTGTGCGCGTCGATCTGGCGGCCAAGGAAGTCGGCGTCGAAAGTGCGCTGAGTGCTGAGCAGGTCATCGAAGTCATCAGCGAAGAAGGCTACGCGGTAAAACTCGCCTGACACAAATCCCTGTGGCGAGGGAGCTTGCTCCTGCTGGACTGCGCAGCAGGCCCATGGTTTCTGGCCTGGATATAAATCGGGGCCGCTGCGCGCCCCAGCGGGAGCAAGTTGTGGTTTGTCAGATTTTTAATTGTTAGCGAGCTATCGGAATGTTCAAGGCGTTCGGGCGCGGCTAGACTGTCGGGCTGCCGACTTGCCAACCTGGATGCCTGATGAACTTCCGTACCATTCTGATTCTCGGTGCCTTGACTGCCTTCGGGCCGTTGGCCATCGACTTTTACCTGCCTGCCTTTCCGTCCATGGCGCTGGCGTTCGGCACCGACGAAAAACACGTGCAGATGACCCTGGCGGCGTATTTCCTCGGTTTGTCCATGGGGCAGCTGTTGTATGGCCCGGTCGCGGATCGCTTCGGGCGACGGATTCCGCTGCTCACCGGTCTGGCACTGTTCACGCTGGCCTCACTGGCCTGTGCCTATGCACCGAACCTGGAATGGCTGATCGGCGCACGCTTCGTGCAAGCGCTGGGCGGCTGTGCGGGCATGGTGATTGCGCGGGCGGTGGTCAGCGACAAATGCGATGCGGTGGGTTCGGCGAAAGTCTTCTCGCAGTTGATGCTGGTGATGGGCCTGGCACCGATTCTGGCACCGATGCTCGGCGGGCTGCTGGTCAACACCACAGGCTGGCAGTCGATCTTCCTGGTGCTGACCGGTTTCAGTGCGCTGGCGGGGCTCGCCGTTGCACTTGGCTTGCCGGAAAGCATGCCAGCGCATATGCCACGCCAACCATTGTCCGGCGCGTTGCGCCAATACGGGCGCTTGTTCAAGGATAAAGTCTTTCTTGGGCACGCCCTCACCGGCGGCATTGCCGTCGCCGGGATGTTTTCCTACATCGCCGGTTCACCGTTCGTCTTCATCAAACTCTATGGCGTGCCGGCCGAGCATTTCGGCTGGCTGTTCGGCACCAACGCGGCAGGTTTCATTCTGGTGGCGCAGGTCAATGCACGGCTGTTGGCCAAGCGCGGTCCGGCGTTTCTGCTGGCGCGTGCGGTGTGGGTGTATCTGTTGGCGGGGCTGACACTGCTGGCGGTCAGCGCGCTTCATACCGAAGCGTTGTGGCCGTTACTGATTCCGTTGTTCATCTGCATCGCCAGCCTCGGCTGCATCCTGCCCAACGCTGCGGCCTGCGCAATGAACGGCCAGGGGGCGCGGGCCGGCAGTGCGTCGGCGCTGATGGGCTGTCTGCAGTTCAGCGTGGCTTCCGGCGCTGCTTCGCTGGTGGGGATTCTGCACGACGGCAGCGCCATGCCGATGGCCATGGTCATCAGCTTGTGCGGTCTGCTGGTGGTATGCGTCGCGATGCTCACCCGGCGTTTGCAGAATGCCCGGGCGCTGGCGCAAGCGGCTGTCTGAGCAGACTCAGCCGGCGGCGCGCTGCTGGCTGCGGTCGGGAATCTGATGGGACGCGCAAATTCGCGCTTCGAGGGTGCGAGTGAAGGCCAGGGCCTCGGCTTCACTGCGGAATGTCACGGCGTGTTGATCGAGTCGAACCTGCCATTGAGACTTTGCCACTTCTTTTATCAGGATCTTCATTGCTGACCTCCCTTGCGTAAAAGATGTATCGCAGAGGCTTCGATTCTAGTCCTGAATACGATCGCAATTGTGACAAAGGTCAAGCATCTGACTGACGGCAAAAAAACACCGCAGCCCGGGCAGGAACTGCCGCAGGCTGCGATCTTTTGATCTTCAGAAACTTTCTAAAACAATTTTCCCTTTGGCTTTACCGCTTTCGAGCAATTCGTGCGCCCGGCGCAGGTTGGCGGCATTAATCGTGCCGAAATGCTCGCCGACCGTGGTCTTCAAGGTCCCGGCATCGATCAGCTCGGCCACGCGGTTGAGCAGATGGTGCTGCTCGATCATGTCTGGCGTCTCGAACAGCGAACGGGTGTACATGAACTCCCAATGCAGCGACAGGCTCTTGCGCTTGAGCTTGCTCACGTCCAGTGACTTCGGATCGTCGATCAGCGCCAGTTTGCCTTGTGGCGCCAGGGCTTCGACCAGTTGATCCAAATGCTGATCGGTCTGGGTCAGGCTGGCGACGTGGGTTACGTTGGCGAGCCCCGCGCGTTTCAGCTCTTCACTCAGCGGCTGACTGTGATCGATCACCAGATCCGCACCCAGTTCGCTGACCCAGTCGCGAGTCTGCGCCCGGGAGGCGGTGCCGATCACCTTGAGACCGGTCAATTGTTTTGCCAGTTGGGTGAGGATCGAGCCGACACCACCGGCTGCGCCGACGATCAGCAGGCTCTGACCTTCGTCGGTCTGGCCTTCGCGGATTTGCAGGCGTTCGAACAGTAGCTCCCACGCAGTGATCGCGGTCAGCGGCAGGGCGGCGGCTTCAGCGAAACCGAGGGACTTGGGCATATGGCCGACGATTCGCTCATCGACGACGTGCAGTTCGCTGTTGCCGCCAGCACGGGCGATGGAACCTGCGTAAAAGACTTTATCCCCAGCCTTGAACAGCGTCACTTCGCTGCCGACGGCTTTGACCACACCGGCCACGTCCCAGCCCAGCACCTTCGCTGCGCCCGCTTCAGGCGCCACGTTCTGGCGCACCTTGGTGTCGACCGGATTGACCGAGATGGCTTTGACTTCCACCAGCAGATCGCGCGGGCCGGCGACCGGCTCCGGCAGTTCGATGTCTTGCAGGGAATCGGCGTCGCTGATGGGCAGGGAAGCGTAATAGGCAATGGCTTTCATGGTGGGCTCCGTACAAGTAAGGGAAGAAGGGCTCAGGCGATGCTGCCCAGACGTTTCAATTCGAAGTGTTCGATGCACTGCCCGGCAGTGGCCTGGAAGTTTTGAAAATGCGCGCTGGCGTTGTGCGCTTGCAGAATCGCTTCACTGGCCCAGTGTTCGATCACGTAGAAAACCCGTGGGTCGGCCAGGTCGCGGTGCAAGTCGTACTGACTGCAACCGTCCTCGGCACGGCTCGGTTCAACCAGTGCGCGCAACGCGTGTTCGAGAGTGTCCTGTTGGCCGGGTTTGGCGATCAGGGTGGCAATGGCGGTGAATGGCTGGGACATGTTCGGCTCCACAGAAGCGGGATGAATTTGATGGAGCAGATGATTGGCTATTTCTCCCCGAGATAAAACCGGCTAAAAGAGCAGTCTCTTTCAATATTTTTTTGATAATCGAGGCTGTAAATGCTGCGTTTCGATGACTTGCAGTTATTTGTCCGGGCGGCGGATCTGGGCAGCCTGTCGGCGGCGGCGCGGGTGATGGACATGTCCGCTGCGGTGGCCAGTGCGGCGTTGAAACGCATAGAGCAGCAACTCGGCGCGCGTTTGCTGGCCCGTTCGACGCGCAGTCTGCGGCTGACCGCGGAAGGCGAAGGCTTCCTCGAATACGCCCGGGCGGCATTGAGTCAGCTGGACGAAGGCCGGCGCCTGCTGGCCAGTGGGCAGGATCAGGTCAGCGGGATCTTGCAACTGTCGGCACCGTCGGATTTTGGCCGCAACCTGCTGTTGCCGTGGCTCGACGAGTTTCAGCGCGAGCACCCGAAGCTGACCGTGCGCCTGTTGCTCGGCGACCGCATTGCCGACCTGTTCCGCCAGCCGGTGGACATTGCCCTGCGCTATGGCGAGCCGGAAGACTCCAGCCTGATCGCCTTGCCCATCGCCCCGCACAACCGCCGTGTGCTTTGCGCCTCGCCAGCCTATCTGGCGCGGCACGGTGAGCCGCGCCAGCTCGAACAACTGGCGCAGCACAATTGCCTGTTGTACATGCTCGGCAGCCGGGTTCATGACCACTGGAGCTTTCACGACGGCAAGCGCGAAGTCGGCTTGACGGTCAGTGGCGACCGCTTCAGCGATGATGCCGACGTGGTGCGGCTGTGGGCGCTGGCCGGGGCGGGAATCGCCTACAAATCCTGGCTCGACGTCGGCGCCGATGTGCTCGCCGGACGCCTCAAAGTGCTGTTGCCAGAGCTGCAATGTGAGCGCGCTCCGCTGAATCTGTTGTGCGCCCATCGCGCACAATTGAGTAAGCCGGTGAACCTGTTAAGGGAAATGCTCGCCAGCCGATGCGCTGATTTGAGTAGTCAATTTCCCGTTTTCCCAAAAGTTGATCATTAGTCGCAGGTAAATAGAGAAATTTCTGTCAGGAACAATCACCACCCGTGCAGGCTGCGAGGCGGGACGGAGCGTGCATCCCGCTTATACTAGCGCCCGCCTCATGCCAGTACCGAAACCCGGCCCGAACGCCGTCAATGCCGAGTTGCCCCTGTTTAATTGCGGGGTTCGCTGCGGTGGCGGGTTCTGCGCCGAAGCATGTTGCGTCAATGGCCTGCCTTGCCCCGGCTCAGGGCGTTTTTCGCGTCTTGGCCGCCGACCCATTACTGGTCAAGATGTCTCCGAGCAGTAGACGATACGATTCCACAGGGAGTGAATACATGGAACATGCACCTTGCATCAGCCAGATCGCCACGTTGCTGGCCGACCCCAAGCGCAGCGCGATGATGTGGGCGTTGATGGATGGCTCGGCCCGGCAGACCGAGGAGCTTGCGCTACTGGCAGGGCTGTCGCCGTCATCGGCCAGTGCGCATCTGGCACGGCTGGCCACCGGCGGTCTGTTGAAGGTCGAAGTCCGTGGTCGCAAACGGTTTTTCCGCCTCTCGGCGCCGGAGGTGGGGGCCGCGATAGAAGCACTGGCCAGCGCCACCATCGCCAGTGCTCCGCGGGAAATCGCCGAGGTGTTCAAGCGCACCACCCCCATGGCCAAACCTCAGTCGGCGCCGTCGTCGCTGTTGCGTGCACGCTTTTGCGATGACCACCTGGGGGGCACGCTGGCCGCCGATCTGTATCAGCGACTGCTCGACGCCGGCTGGATTGAACAGCTCGAACAGCGCGTAGTGGTGACCCACAAAGGTGCGAAGCAACTGGCCGGGCGCGGGGTGTTCATCCAGGCGCTGGCCCATCGCAACGTTCAAGTGGCCTGTGCATGCCCCGACTGGAGCGAGCGACGTCCGCACATGGGCGGCTCACTCGGCGCGGCGTTGTTGCAGTTATTCATGCAGTCCGGTTGGCTGACCCTGCCCAATGATTCACGAGCCCTGCAACTGACGGCCGCCGGCCAGCGCGAGCTGCATCGATTCGCCAAGGAAACCGAGCTGGAAATGGCGTAACAGGCGCTGCGCAAGCGTCGCCTGTTACGGCATCAGTCCTGCTGGCGTCGTCTACGGTTGCGAACAGGTCGCATCCAGCACGAACGCCAAGGCACTATCGCGCACACTCGATCCGGGGATATTTCGGATGGGGGAGGCGATATGGATACTCAAGGCTTCAGCGCGGCAGAACGCCTGGAACGACTGCCGATCAGCGGTTATCACCGGATCATTTTCATCATCATCGCGCTGGCGTTTTTCTTCGACTCCATGGACCTGGCGATGATGACGTTCCTGCTCGGCTCGATCAAAGCCGAGTTCGGCCTGAGCAGCGCACAGGCAGGATTGCTCGCCAGTTCGAGCTTCTTCGGCATGGTGCTCGGTGCGTCGCTGTCCGGCATGCTCGCGGACCGCTTCGGGCGCAAACCGGTGTTTCAGTGGAGCATCGTCCTGTGGGGCGTGGCCAGTTACCTGTGCTCGACGGCGCAAACGGTCGAGGCGCTGACGCTGTTTCGCATTCTGCTGGGGATTGGCATGGGCATGGAGTTTCCCATTGCGCAGTCGATGCTCTCGGAGTTGATCCCGGCTCAGCGGCGTGGGCGTTATATCGCGTTGATGGATGGCTTCTGGCCGCTTGGTTTTGTTGCTGCCGGTGTGCTGTCGTACTTCCTGTTGCCGGTGATTGGCTGGCGCGACATCTTTCTGGTGTTGGCGGTGCCGGCGGTGTTCGTGTTGGCGATCCGTTTTTTCATCCCCGAATCACCGCGCTGGCTGGAACAGGCCGGGCGGCAGGAGGCGGCGGACAAGGTCCTCGACGGCATCGAACAGCGCGTACGCGCATCGCTCGGCGCTACCACGTTGCCCGCGCCGGTGCGGTTGCCCCGCACCGTGACGCCACCGGGCCATTTCTTCTCGGCGCTCAAGCAGATCTGGTCGCCACAGTATCGCCAGCGCACAACGATGATCTGGAGCCTGTGGTTCTTTGCGTTGCTGGGTTTTTACGGGCTGACGTCGTGGTTGAGTGCGTTGCTGCAACAGTCGGGCTTCGCCGTGACTCAGTCGGTGTATTACACGGTGCTGATTTCGCTGGGCGGGATTCCCGGATTTTTGATGGCGGCGTGGCTGGTCGAGCGTTGGGGGCGCAAACCGGTGTGCATCGTCACCTTGCTCGGTGGCGGGGTGATGGCGTTTCTCTACGGGCAGAGCGCGGTGTTCGGCGGCAACGTTGCCCTGTTGATCGGCACTGGGCTGCTGATGCAGTTCTTCCTGTTCGGCATGTGGGCGGTGCTCTACACCTATACGCCAGAGTTGTATCCGACCTCGGCACGGGCGACGGGCTCGGGATTCGCCTCGGCGATCGGCCGTGTGGGTTCGCTGCTCGGGCCGTTGGTGACCGGGCTGGTGTTCCCGATTACCGGGCAGGGTGGGGTATTTGCGCTGGGGGCGCTGTGCTTTGCGATAGCGGCGGGGGTGGTGTGGCTGTTCGGGATGGAGACGCGGGGCAAGACGCTGGAAGAGCTGACTGAGCGCGAGATTTCCAGCTAAACATAACTCCTGTGGGAGCGGGCTTGCCCGCGATGGCGGACCGTCAATCAACATTGATGTTGGAACTGATGGCCTCATCGCGGGCAAGCCCGCTCCCACAGTTTTTCGTATTGCTCTTTATGGTTTTACCAACCGCGCATCCAGGCTGTTCTGCGCCAGGCGCTTGGCCTGATCCTGGGTCATGCCCAGGTGTTCGTGCAGCGCATAAAAGTTCTCGGTGACGTAGCCGCCGAAGTACGCCGGGTCATCGGAATTCACCGTGACCTTCACACCACGTTCGAGCATGTCGAGGATGTTGTGCTGCGACATGTGATCGAACACGCAGAGTTTGGTGTTCGACAGCGGGCACACGGTCAGCGGGATTTGCTCGTCGATAATCCGCTGCATCAGACGCTCGTCTTCGATGGCGCGCACGCCATGGTCGATGCGCTGGATTTTCAGCAGGTCGATGGCTTCCCAGATGTACTCCGGCGGGCCTTCTTCACCGGCGTGAGCGACGGTCAGGAAGCCTTCGTGACGAGCACGATCGAACACGCGCTGGAACTTGCTCGGCGGGTGGCCCATCTCGGAACTGTCGAGGCCGACGGCAACAAATGCGTCACGGAACGGCAGCGCCTGATCGAGGGTTTTCTGTGCTTCGTCTTCGCTGAGGTGGCGCAGGAAACTCAGGATCAAACCGCTGGTGATGCCCAGTTGCTGCTCGCCATCCTTCAGTGCGGCGGCGATGCCGTTGAGCACCACTTCGAACGGGATGCCACGGTCGGTGTGGGTCTGCGGATCGAAGAACGGTTCGGTGTGAATCACGTTCTGTTCTTTGCAGCGCAGCAGGTAAGCCCAGGTCAGGTCGTAGAAATCCTGCGAGGTGCGCAGCACATCGGCGCCCTGGTAATACAGGTCGAGGAATTCCTGCAGGTTGTTGAAGGCATAGGCCTTGCGCAGGGTTTCGACGTCGTTCCACGGCAGGGCGATCTTGTTGCGTTCGGCCAGGGCGAACAACAGCTCGGGCTCCAGCGAGCCTTCCAGGTGCAGGTGCAGTTCAGCCTTGGGCAAGGCGTTGAGCCAGTCGTACATATTCTTTTCTCATCAGGTGCAATGACGGCATTCTACAGATGCTCGCCGAAACAATTGGCAAAACCTGACCAAGCGATCCATCACACTGCTTCCTGCTCACGACGATAAGCGTAGGTATCGGCGAAGCGCGACAGCAGGAACTCGGCGCAGGTGGTGGTCGGATATTTCGCCGGGTGCTGTGCGTCCTGACAACCGGGCAGGCATTCGATGCGCGTGTCCGGGTGTGGCTCGGCGAAGAACGGCATCGAGTAGCGATCCACCCCGAGCGGGCTGATCACTCGGTGCGGTGTCGAGCGATAACGGTCGTTGCTCCAGCGCGCCATCATGTCGCCGAGGTTGACCACGAAGGTGCCGTCGATGGGGGGCGCGTCGATCCATTCGCCCCGCACATTCTTCACCTGCAAGCCCCCGGCGCTGTCTTGATACAGCAGGGTGATGCAGCCGTAATCGGTGTGCGCGCCGGCGCCTTGCTGCTCAGCGGAACTGGCGGTGTGGCGGGGCGGGTAGTGGATCATGCGCAGCACGCTGACCGGCTCATTGAAGCGTGTGTCGAAGAAATCGCGTTCGATGCCCAGAGCGATGGTCATGGCCCGCAACAGCGTCTGCGCGAGGGCTTGCATGTCGAGGTAATGCTGCTCCATCAGCGCCTCCCATCCCGTTTGCGCAGGATGGCGGTTCGGTCCGCGCAAGGGTTTTTCCGCCAGCACGTCAGGATGACTGGCCGGCAGGTGCAGACCCATGTCGAAGGTTTCTTTCAGGTCGCTCGGTTTGCCTGGGTCGAGTTGTTCAGTGGCGATGGCGCCGTAGCCTCGGTGGTGGCGAGTCTGGGTGATGTCGATCTTGAGTTTGTCGGCGACGGGGAGGGCGAAGAAACGTTGCGCGTGATCCAGCAGATCGGCGATGCGCAGGGCGGAGATCGGATGGCCCTTGATGTAGAAGAAGCCCCATTCGCGGCAGGCGCGGTCGATTTGCGCGGCGACGGCGGGCCAGGCGTTCTGGTCGTCGCTGTAGAGCGGGCTGATGTCGATGATCGGAAGCTGATCCATACAATTGTCCTGAAGAAACGTTAACTTGAGAACACTGAAAAACCCTGTGGGAGCTGGCTTGCCAGCGATGAGGCCATCACATTCAACATCATTGTTGCCTGTCAGACCGTCATCGCTGGCAAGCCAGCTCCCACAGGGGCGGTGTTTTTTTCGAGGGGATTACTTCGGCATCTCGGCCTTCATGCCTTCCACGTAATAGTTCATCGACGCCAGTTCCGCATTCGTCGCGCTCACACCTGCGGGGATTTTCTCGACACCGCTCTGATCCTTGATCGGCCCGGTAAATGGCTGCAACGCGCCGCTCTTGATGTCGGCAATGATCTGCTCGGCCTCGGCTTTCACCGGTGCCGGCACCAGATCGCTGATCGGCAGTTCAACCGTGCCTTCTTTCAACCCGCCCCAGTAATCCTGAGGTTTCCAGGTGTGGTCGATCACGCTTTGCGTCGCCTGGATGTAATGCGGCGCCCAGTCATTGACGATCGAGGTCAGCACCGCTTTCGGGCCGAAGTGCGCCATGTCCGAGGCGTAACCCACGGCGTACACGCCACGACGCTCGGCCGCCTGAATCGGCGCCGGGCTGTCGGTGTGCTGGAATACCACGTCGACACCCTGATCGATCAGCGCATTCGCGGCATCGGCCTCTTTGCCCGGATCGAACCAGGAATTGACCCACACCACTTTGATCTCGGTGCCCGGGTTGTATTTGTTCAGGGCCAGTTGAATGGCGTTGATGTCGCGGATCACTTCCGGGATCGGGAACGAGGCGACGTAGCCGATCTTTTTGGTTTTGGTCATCTTCGCGGCGAGGAAACCGCCGACGTAGCGGCCCTCGTACGTGCGCGCCAGATAGGTGCCGAGGTTCTTGTCCTGCTTGTAGCCGGTGGCGTGTTCGAAAGTCACCTTGGGAAACTGCTTGGCAACTTTCACGGTCGGGTTCATGTAGCCGAAAGAGGTGGTGAAGATCAGGTCGTACTTGTCCTTGGCCATGTTGCGGATCACCCGCTCGGCGTCGGCGCCCTCGGCGACGTTTTCCACGTAGTTGGTGGTGATCTGATTGCCGAATTTTTCCGCGAGTGCCTTGCGCCCCTGCTCATGCTGATACGTCCAGCCGTGGTCGCCGATCGGGCCGATATAGACGAAACCGACCTTCAGCGGATCGGCAGCGCTGGCGCTCAGGCTGATCCCCAGACCGATGGCGGCGCACAGCAGTTTGTGCAGCGGACGTATTTGCATGAATTGGAGCTCCATTTTGTTGTGTGTGCTCCGGGCCAATGCAAATTGCTGACCAACAGGACAACAAACGTCTCGAAACCGCATAACGGCCTTCGCGAGCAGGCTCGCTCCCACAGGGGAATGCATTCCAAGGTGGGAGCGAGCCTGCTCGTGAAGGGGCCCGTAAGGCCAATAAAAGTGCATGCCTGAAATCAGCTGCCATCCGCTGGTGCGCTAAGGTGTAACGAAACGTTAGCGCCGCCCCGCAGTCAGTAGCTCATTCGACTCTCTTGGCAAAAAGGCCCGCCATGTTCTCAATCCTCAAGCAAGAAAGCTTTCTGCTACTGGCGGTCATTGCCGCGTGCGTCGCCTATCCGCTGGAGCACTGGATGCTGCACAGCGGCCAGATCGTTGCGCTGATCTCTGGCCTGCTGCTGATCGCCTTCATCGTCGCCGCGTCGATGCGCGTCGCCCATCACGCCGAACTGCTCGCGGAAAAGGTCGGCGATCCCTACGGCACGATGATCCTGACCCTCGCCGCGGTGCTGGTGGAAGTGGTGATCCTGGCGATCATGATGAGCAACGAAGCCTCGGCCACGCTGGTGCGCGACACGATCTATTCGGCGGTGATGCTCGACATCAACGGTATCCTCGGCCTCGCCGCATTGATGGGTGGGATCAAGCACGGCGAGCAGTCCTACAACGACGACTCGGCACGCAGCTACAGCGTGATGATCCTCACCGCGATGGGCGTGTCGATGGTGGTGCCGGAGTTTATTCCCGAGGCGAACTGGAAGATTTATTCAGCGTTCACCATCGGTGCGATGGTGGTGCTTTATGCGTTATTCCTGCGCATGCAGGTCGGCCCGCACAGTTACTTTTTCAGTTACAGCTACCCGGACAAACGCCGCAAGAAAGAGCCGGTGGAGGAGGAACCGAAACCGCTCAGCCTGGGCTGGTCGATCGGCATTCTGGTGTTCGGTGTAGTGGTGATTGGCGCACTCGCCGAAGTGATGTCCAAAACCCTCGATCTGGGCCTGGAAGGCACGGGCGCACCGCCGGTGATTACGGCGATTCTGGTGGCGGCGATTTCCGCAGCGCCGGAGATTCTGACCGCATTGCGCGCGGCGCTGGCCAACCGCATGCAGTCGGTGGTCAACATTGCGATGGGGGCGTCACTGTCGACGGTGATTTTGACCGTGCCGGTGATGGAGGCGATGGCGCTGTATACCGGCCAGCCGTTTCAGATGGCGATGACGCCGGTGCAGACGGTGATGATCTTCATTACCTTGATCGTCAGCGCGATCAACCTGAATGACGGCGAGACCAATGCCATTGAAGGCATGACGCATTTTGTGTTGTTTGCGACGTTCATCATGCTGTCGCTGCTGGGTCTCTGATAGCCACATTGATCGTTCCCACGCTCCGCGTGGGAATGCCGCCATGGACGCTCTGCGTCCGCTGCCGGGACGCGGAGCGTCCCGAGATGCATTCCCACGCAGAGCGTGGGAACGATCAGATGGGGAGGGGGAATCAGGTACCGGCGATCAACTGGCGCGCCGCCTGGCTGTGATCGGCAATCAGGCCTTTGAGATCCAGTCCTTCAACCTGGCCATCAATCACCCGCCACTTGCCGCCAATCATCACCCGATCGGCACGGTCCGCACCGCACAGCAGCAGCGCCGAAATCGGATCATGGCTACCCGAGAACCGCAGCTCATCGAGCTTGAACAGTGCCAGATCCGCCTGCTTGCCCACCGCCAGTTCGCCGATGTCGGTACGGCCCAACAGGCTCGCCGAGCCCTTGGTCGCCCAGCCGAGTACGCGCTCCGGGGTGATCTTCTCGGCGCCATAACGCAGGCGCTGGATGTACAGGGCCTGACGCGCTTCAAGGATCATGTTCGAGGCATCGTTGGACGCCGAACCATCCACGCCCAGACCAAACAGGGCGCCAGCGTCGGTCAGATCGATACTCGGGCAAATGCCGGAGGCCAGACGCATGTTCGAACTCGGGCAATGGCAGATACCGGTGCCGGCCTGGCCGAGGCGGGCGATTTCGTCCGGGTTGAAGTGGATGCCGTGAGCTAGCCAGGTGCGCGGGCCGAGCCAGCCGACGCTGTCCAGATAATCCACGGTGCGCAGGCCGAAACGCTGCAGGCAGAAGTCTTCTTCGTCGAGGGTTTCAGCGAGGTGCGTGTGCAGGCGCACGTCCAGTTTGTTCGCGAGTTCGGCGCTGGCCGACATGATTTCCGGGGTCACCGAGAACGGTGAGCATGGCGCCAGGGCGATCTGGATTTGCGCGCCATCGCCACGCTCGTGGTACTCGTGAATCAGGCGCTGACTGTCGTCGAGAATCACCTGACCTTCCTGCACGGTCTGCTGCGGTGGCAGGCCGCCGTCCTTCTCGCCGAGGCTCATCGAGCCACGAGTGAGCATGGCGCGCATACCCAGTTCGCGCACGGTTTCGACTTGCACGTCAATGGCGTTTTCCAGACCGTCCGGGAACAGGTAATGGTGGTCGGCGGCGGTTGTACAACCGGAGAGCAGCAACTCAGCCAAGGCCACTTTAGTGGCGAGCGCAAGTTTCTCGGGTGTCAGGCGCGCCCACACCGGGTACAGGGTTTTCAGCCACGGGAACAACGGCTGATTGACCACCGGCGCCCAGGCGCGAGTCAGGGTTTGATAGAAGTGATGGTGGGTGTTGATCAGGCCTGGCAGGATCACATGCTCACGGGCATCGAACACTTCATTGCACGGCGCCGACGGCTGTTGACCGGCAGCGAGCACTTCGACGATCGCGCCGTCTTGCAGCACCAGACCGCCACGGGCATCAAGCGCGTTGGCCGTGAAAATGGCGAGGGGATTTTTTAACCAGGTACGGGTCGCGGGCATTTTGCCGGCTCCTCTGAAAGTTGGGTTCAGGGTTGCCAGCTCAGTGATGCCCTGTCTGCTGATCCAGGGTCGCCGCGAAGGACGAGGTGCGCAGTTTCAAACAAATTGTTGCATCGGGCAAGCCCCGCCCGACCGGACAACACGGTCCCTTGTAGGAGTGAGCCTGCTCGCGATAGCGGTCTTTCAGTCACTAATGGTGCCGACTGGTATGCCGTCATCGCGAGCAGGCTCACTCCTACATTGGGATTTGTGGGCTTACCAGGGAATGGTTTCACCCTTGTAATTCACAAAGTGATGCCCGCCCTTGCCGGTAAACGCATTCACCTGATCAATCAAACCGCGCGTGCTGGTTTCGACATCAATGTCAGCGCCTTCACCACCCATGTCGGTCTTCACCCAGCCCGGATGCAGCGACAGCACGGTGAGTTTCTGCTCGCCCAACTGGGTCACGAAACTGTTGGTCATCGAATTCAGCGCAGCCTTGCTTGCCTTGTACAGCGCCAGTTCCGGCGCATCGGGCATGGTCACGCTACCGAGCACCGAACTCATGAACGCCAGCACGCCGCTGCCATCGCGGATCTGCCCGACAAAACGCTGGGCCAGATTGATCGGCGCCACGGCATTGGTGAAAAACAGTTGCCCGACTTCGGCCAGGGTCGCCCCGCCCGGTGTTTGTACATCCGGACCTTTGACCCCGGCGTTGACGAACAGCAGGTCGAAGGTTTCGCCCTTGAGTTGCTGACTCAGGGCGATGACCGCTTGCTGATCATCCATATCCAGCTTCTCGATGCGCACCTTGCCCAGCGCTTGCAGCGCCTCGGCCTTTTGCGGATTGCGCACGGTGGCCGTCACTTGCCAGCCGTCAGCCAGCAGGGTTTTCACCAGCCCGAGGCCCAAGCCACGGGAGGCGCCGATGATCAGTGCGTTTTTTGCCTGGGACATGATGGGTTCCTTGAAAGTTACGGTTCACGGATTCAATGGACACGCCTGACCGAGCCGTAGTTGCAACTCCTGACGGAGCGCGTCGAGTTCGCTCATGCGGTTTTCGATCAGTTGCAGTTTGTCGCGCAGCAACTGCGCCACGGCGTTTTCCGGATCGGGCGCTTTCCACAGCGCGGCAACACTGTTGCCGATCTCGCTGAGGGTAAAGCCCAGCCGTTGCGCAGTCTTGATGTAGAGCACCAGTTGCACCATTTCCGGCGGATAGTCGCGATAACCGTTGGCGCTGCGTTGTGCCGCGATCAATCCGCGTTGCTCGTAGAAACGCAAAGTATCGCGGCTGACGGCGCTGGCCAGGGCTAATTCACCGATGCGCATGCGGGCTCTCAAAAGGGCTATTGACCCTGGAGCATACTCCAGGCTTTACCGTGCTTGCTCCTCAAATTTCTGGAGCATGGATGATGTGGACTTCAACGCAGTATCGAAACGTGGTGCGCTGCAGTGCCTGGTATGACCTGATCGTGACGGCGGCATTTGCCACGCCGTGGAGCTTTGCCGTTGTGCATGGTTTTTTCACCGCGCTGAATCTGCCGGGTGACTTGCCGGCATTCCAGCCTGTGCATGTGCTGATGGCGAATCTGCTGGGCTCAGTTGTTTGCGTGTGGGCGGTGCTGCGGATTCGTGATCCGCAGGCGCTTTATGGACGTTATGACGCGGTGGCGCGGTTTCTGTTTGCAACTTGGCAGGGCTATGCGCTGCTCCATGGCGCCAGTTCATTGTTGGTGATCTTCTTGTTCTTTGAACTGGCGTGGGGCGTTGCTCAGGTGTTGCCTGTTCGGGCCCCATCGCTGGCAAGCCAGCTCCCACAGGGATCTCGGATATGAATGAGATATCAGCCACACCACAAAAACCTGTGGGAGCTGGCTTGCCAGCGATGGGGCCAGTGAGATCACCGCCCTAATGCCCTGATTGCCAAGGCTGCCCCAGCGACACCGGTGCATACAACCGAGTCCGAACCGCATCGCGTGACAACACCACCAACACCACAATCGTCGCCACATACGGCAGCATCGCCAACAGACTCGATGGAATCGCCAGCCCGAACCCCTGCGCCACCAGATGCAGGATGCTGGCGAGGCCGAACAGATACGCCCCGAGCAACAATCGCCACACCCGCCAACTGGCAAACACCACCAGCGCCAGCGCAATCCAGCCGCGCCCGGCGGTCATGTTTTCCGCCCACATCGGCGTATACGCCAGCGACAGATACGCCCCGGCCAACCCGGCCATCGCGCCGCCAAACAGCACCGCCAGTGTGCGCACCGTCAATACCGGCAAGCCCATCGCACTGGCCGCATCCGGGTTTTCACCAACCGCTTGAATGATCAACCCGACACGGCTTTTGATGATCACCCACGCCACCAGTGCAAACAGCGCAAACGACAGATACACCAGCAGATCCTGAGCGAACAGCATCCGCCCGATCAGCGGGATTTCACTCAAATACGGAATCGACAACGGTTCAAACCCGGCCAAGGGTTTACCGACCCACGCCGCGCCAACGAAGGTCGACAGCCCTACACCAAAAATCGTCAGCGCCAGACCGGTCGCGACCTGATTGGCATTGAACACCAGCGCCACCAAGGCAAACAGCGACGACAGCAACATCCCGGCAAGCATTGCCAGCAACACGCCAAGCCACAGGTTGCCGCTGTTGAGGGCGACGATAAAACCGATCACCGCGCCAAACAGCATCATTCCTTCCTGCCCGAGGTTGAGCACGCCGCTCTTCTCGCAGATCAGTTCGCCCAGCGCCACCAGCAACAGCGGCGTGCCGCAACGCACCATGGCGTAGAAAATATTGCTCAACAGATCGATATCCATCACAGCGCTCCGGCGGTTACGGCGGTGGTCGAAGTACGCCGTGTCCAGCGCAGGTTCAGGCGCGGCCGATAGAGGATCAGCACGTCACAGGCGAGCAGGAAAAACAGCATCATTCCCTGAAACAACTGGGTGATCGCTTGCGGCAGATTCAGACTCATCTGCGCGCTCTCGCCACCGATGTACAGCAGCGCCATCAACAGGCTAGAGAACAGAATCCCGAGCGGATTGAGTCGCCCGAGAAACGCCACGGTAATCGCCGCATAGCCATAACCCGGCGACACCTGCGGCACCAATTGGCCGATCGGCCCAGTCACTTCGCAGACACCCGCGAGCCCCGCCAAGCCGCCACTGATCAACAGCGCCAGCCAGATCAGCCGCTTCTCGCGAAAGCCGACAAACCCTGCCGCGCGCTTGTCCAGCCCGAGCACTTTGATCTGGAAACCGACAAAACTTTTCTGCAACAACACCCACACCGCAACCAGTGCAAGCAGGGCGAAATACACCCCGGCATGTACGCGGCCATCCTCCAGCAACAACGGCAAACGGCTGGCGTCACCGAACATCGCCGATTCGGGAAAGTTGAACCCGGCCGGGTCTTTCAGCGGCCCATGCACGCAGAACAGCAGCAGGTTCAGCGCGATGTAATTGAGCATGATGCTGGTGAGGATTTCGTTGGCGTTGAAGCGCGTGCGCAACCACGCCGTCAGCCCGGCCCACGCCGCACCGGCGAGGGTGCCGGTGAGCAGAATCAACACCAGCGCCCAACGGCTTTGCATGTCGATGATGTTCACCGCCAGGGCACTGCCGGCCAATGCGCCGAGGAGTAATTGACCTTCGGCGCCGATGTTCCAGATGCGCGCCTGATAGGCCACCGCCAGACCGAGCGCGCAGAGCAGAATCGGCAGGGCTTTGACCAGCAATTCCGAGACGCCATACACGTCGCTGACCGGCGCAATCAGCAAGGTGTACAAGGTTTGCAGCGGATCATGGCCGAGGGCGATGAACAGCAGCGAACCGCAACCGAGCGTCAGCGCCGCCGCCAGCAACGGCGAGCACCAGAGCATCAGGCGCGATTGCTGGCCACGGGGTTCGAGGGAAAGCAGCATGGTTGAAAACTCCGTTAAACCGTGGCGTGTTTTTGCGCGACGTCAAACTGACCGGCCATCCAGCCGCCAACGTCGCTCAATAAGGTGTCTGTGGTGTTTTGCAGTGCCGACAGCCTGCCGCCGCACAACGCGCCGAGGCGGTCGCTGATCTGGAACAGTTCGTCGAGGTCTTCGGAAATCACCAGAATCGCCGCGCCGGCATCGCGCAGCGCGATCAGTGCGCGGTGGATGGTGGCGGCGGCGCCGACGTCAACGCCCCAGGTCGGGTGCGCAGCGATCAGCAGTTGCGGTTGCTGAAGGATTTCCCGGCCGAGGATGAACTTCTGCAGGTTGCCGCCGGACAGACTGCGCGCGGCGGCTTGGGGGCCCGGGGTTTTCACGCCGAAGCGCTGAATGATTGTTGCGGCGAGGGCTTCGACTTTGCCGCGCTCGATCAAGCCATTGCTGACCAGTCCTTGCTGGAAAGCGGTAAGCAGGGCGTTGTCCGCCAGACTCAATTCCGGCACTGCGCCGTGACCTAGTCGCTCGGCGGGTACGAATGCCAGACCGAGTTTGCGTCGCGCATCGGGGCGTAAATCACCGACGTTTTTTTCGCCGAATCGAATGGTCGCAGCCTCGGCACGGGGCAGGGTTTGTTCGCCACTGAGCAGCGCGAGCAATTCATCCTGACCATTGCCCGCGACCCCGGCGATGCCGACGATTTCACCGCTGCGTACTTGCAAGTCGACAGCCGTCAGCGAGCAGCCGAATGGGTCGGGGTTGTGCCAACTCAAGCCACTGACCTGCAAAAACGCCGCGCCACCGCCGACCTTCGGATAGTCGCCGATGAGTGCCGCCGCTTCGCCGACCATCAACTGCGCCAACTGTTGATCCGAGCACTTGGCCGGCGCGCAATGCCCGGCCACGCGCCCACCGCGCAATACCGTGGCGCTATGGCACAAGGCGCGCACCTCAGCGAGTTTGTGGCTGATAAACAGAATGCTGCAGCCCTCGGCGGCGAGACGGCGCAAGGTAACGAACAACTCGTCGGCTTCCTGTGGCGTCAGCACCGAAGTGGGTTCATCGAGGATCAGCAGGCGGATGTCCTGCATCAGGCAACGAATGATCTCCACCCGTTGCCGCTCGCCGATCGACAGGCTGTGGACAAGTCGCTCAGGTTCCAGCGCCATGCCGTAGCGGCGCGAGACTTCACGAATTTTCGGTTCCAGCTGCTTCGGCGTTCCGGCCTTGGCGCCCATCGCGAGCGCAATGTTTTGCGCCACGCTGAGCGTTTCGAACAGTGAAAAATGCTGGAACACCATACCGATGCCCAACTGCCGTGCCTGCGCCGGATTGCGGATAGTCACCCGCTGTCCATGCCAGAGCATCTCGCCGGAATCGGCCTGAGTCACTCCGTAGATGATCTTCATCAAGGTGCTTTTGCCCGCACCGTTTTCACCGAGCAGGGCGTGAACTTCACCGGGTGCGATGCTCAGGTCGATGGCGTCATTGGCCAGACAACCGGGGTAGCGTTTGCTGATATGGCGCAGTTGCAGGCGCGGGATTGAATCGGCGATGGGCATGGCAGGCTCGACTGGCTTGGAGTTATGCCTGTGGATAAAGCAATTTCCTGGCCATTGAGTCAGGAACCTGTGCAGTACCTGCTCGCAAGGGCTGAACACAGAGCGTCGCAGCCGGAATCGAGCTGATTCATGGCACCAATTCGGCGCAAAGCCATTGAGCAGGCTCCAGTTTTGCCCGTCGGCCATTGATCAAAAAATGAACAAACCGGTGGGGCCTATGCAATACCTGCGACTGCGCCAGCCATGAACGGGTTATCCACAGGTTGTTCCACAGTTATTGTGCGCAAGCGGAAAACCCGGGCATAAGCACTGGGGTGCTTTCTTCTAATGGTGATAAACACGGCTAACTGGTTGTTTTTGCGTGGGATTTGCATTTCGTCTGGCGAATTGAGTGAAAAGTGAGCAATGTCCGCGAACCCGCGTGACAGAAGGGTTACAGCGGAATGTACTCAGGTTATCCACAGTCGGGTGCACAGCAGATGTGGGCAACTCGGTGGAATAAGGGATATGGGCTGTGCCCTAAAAGATCGCAGCCTTCTTTTTATCTTGCTTCACCGCTGCAAGAGAATCCGCCCACGGCTGAGATCGGCCAATTGGCTCTGCAACAAATCAATCTGCGCTTCGCCCACCGCCAACTGCAACTCCACGCCATTGGCGGTGAAATTTTCTTCCACCACCAACCCGCCGAGATCCGCCACGCGCAATTTCACCAGCGCCAATTCGGCAAACGCGCAGGCACAACGCAGCGGCACACGGCTGATCAACTCGACTTTCGCCGCCGTTTGCAGGCACTTGTTCGCGCCACCGCCGTAGGCCCGAGCCAATCCGCCGGTGCCCAGTTGAATGCCGCCATACCAGCGAATCACCAGCACCGCGACCTGATCGCAATCCTGCGCTTCAATCGCAGCCAGTATCGGTCGCCCGGCCGTGCCGCCGGGTTCACCGTCATCATTGCTGCGATATTGATCGCCGAGTTTCCACGCCCAGCAATTGTGCGAGGCGTTCAAGTCGCTGTGTTGCTCGAAGAACGCCTGCGCATCGGCGGGGCTGCCAATCGGCGTGGCGTAGGTGATAAAGCGGCTTTTGCGAATCTCTTCGCGGTACTCGCAAAAACCGCTGAGGGTGAAAGGCATAAACGTCTTAAATAGAAGGGGTGAGGCCGCAGCCTTTGAGAATGATGCGGATCAGGTTGTTGCCGGCGTCTTCCATGTCCTGCTTGGTCAACTTGCTGCGCCCGCTGACGCGGCAGATCTGCGTGGCGAAGTCGGCGTAATGCTGGGTGCTGCCCCACAACAGGAAGATCAGGTGCACCGGATCGACCGGGTCCATTTTGCCCGCATCGATCCACGCCTGAAACACCGCCGCCCGGCCGGTGAACCAGGCGCGATAGTCCTGGTTGAAATACTCGCTCAGGCATTCGCCACCGCTGATCACTTCCATCGCGAAGATGCGCGAGGCTTGCGGCTGACGCCGGGAGAATTCCATTTTGGCGCGAATGTAACGGGTCAACGCTTCGGCCGGATCGTCCTCGGCGGTGAGGGTGTTGAAGGTGCTGTCCCACAGCTCGATGATGTTGCTCAGCACCGCGACGTACAACCCAAGCTTGTTGGTGAAGTAGTAATGCAGGTTCGCCTTGGGCAACCCGGCATTCTGCGCGATGGTGTTCATGCTGGTGCCTTTGTACCCGTGACGGGCGAACTCGTCTTCGGCGGCTTTGAGGATGGTCTCTTCGTTCTTCTGACGAATGCGGCTGGCGGGCTTGCCGCCGTGAGCGGGGACTTCAAAGGTCATAGGCACTTCCGGGTTTGTCTGTGGGTGCAACCAATTGCGTTGATAGCGCACCCACAGGCATCCGACAAGCCCTGAAGCGATAAAACCGTTACGCCTGTTCGATCTTGTTCAGTGGTGCATGTACTTCGGCAGACCCGGTTTTGGCCTCCGGCAACAACAGGCAAAGGATGATTGCGGTCAGTCCGCCGCTGGTAATCGCTGAATCGAACAGGTTCTGCACAAGCTTTGGCAGCAAGTGCAAGAGGTTCGGTTGCGCGGCGATGCCCAGACCGACGCCGAACGACGTGGCGATGATCAGCATGCTGCGCCGATCCAGCGGCGACTGCGCGAGGATGCGTACGCCGGCAGCAGCGACGGCGCCGAACATCACCAATGTCGCGCCGCCGAGCACCGGTTTCGGAATCTGTTGCAACACCGCGCCGATCATCGGGAACAGTCCAAGGCAAAACAGGATCGCGCCGATGTACAACCCGACGTAGCGGCTGGCAACGCCGGTCAACTGGATCACGCCGTTGTTCTGCGCAAAGGTTGTATTGGGAAAGGCGCTGAAGGTCGCGGCGATCATGCAGCTCACGCCATCACCGAGCACCCCGCCACGCAGGCGACTTATATAAGAAGGGCCGCTGATCGGTTGCCGGGCGAGCATGCAGTTGGCGGTGAGGTCGCCGACGGTTTCGATGGTGCTGATCAGATAAATCAGCGCGACGGGCAGGAAAGCCGTCCAGTCGAAGCTGAATCCGAACTTGAATGGTGTAGGAAGGCTTACCAGCGGCAAGTCGGGCAATGGCTGCGGCACCAGTTTCCCACTGAACCACGCCGCCAGGCTGCCAAGCACCAAACCGATGATGATTGCTGACAAGCGCACCCATGGCGTGTTCGAGCGGTTGAGCAGAATGATCGTCAGCAACACAAATACACCCAGCGCCAGATTGCCCGGCGCGCCGAAGTCCGGCGCATTGAAACCGCCGCCCAGATCGGTGATGCCGACCTTGATCAGACTGATGCCGATCAGCGTGATGACAATCCCGGTCACCAGTGGGGTAACCACCCGGCGCAACTGGCCAATGAAACGACTGAGGACGATCTGCACGAGCGCGCCGAAAAAGCACACGCCGAAGATCATCGCCAGAATGTCCTCCGGGCTGCCGCCACGCTGCTTGACCAGAAACCCCGCCGACAGCACCGCACCGAGAAAGGCAAAACTGGTGCCTTGTAAACAGATCATCCCGGCGCCAATGCCGAACGGCCTACGCGCCTGAATAAACGTGCCGACGCCCGAAACCATCAAGGCCATGCTGATCAGGTAGGGCAGGTGTGCGGTCAAACCGAGCGCCGAGCCGATCACCAGGGGCGGGGTGATGATGCCGACAAAACTGGCGAGCACGTGTTGCAGCGCCGCGAGGATCGCGGCGAGCGGTTTGGGGCGGTCATTGAGGCCGTAGATCAAATCGCTGGACGGTGCGGAATCTGGCTGCATGGGCTTGGGCTTCTTGTTGATGGATCGAGAGATCCTGCTTTGCAAAAAGCTGTCCACTTGCTCAGGTTATTGGCTGAGCGTCCCGCCAGAGCCCAATATGGCTGGGCCTTTGAAGATTTTCACCGCGTCGCCGCCAGACTCTCCAGAAAGCTTTCAAGCACCAAATGTGGGCGGCGCCCCTTGCGCGTGACCGATGCGAGGCTCAGATCATAAAAACGCGTGTTCGCCTTCAGCGCACGCAAGCGCCCCTGCTGCACCCAAAGGCTGGCGTAGTGATCCGGCAAATAACCGATATAACGCCCAGTCAGAATCAGAAACGCCATGCCCTCACGGTCCGAGGCACTGGCGGTGCAATTGAGCGCCTGGTAATGCGCCTGAATATCCGCCGGCAAACGAAACGTCGGGGCAATCGCGTCCTGACTGTTAAGGCGCTCGTCATCGAGTTGCTTGTCATCGACATAAAACAGTGGATGCCCGACCGCGCAATACAGCAGTGAGCGCTCGCTATACAGCGGCTGATATTCCAGCCCCGACAATGCGCTGGCCTGCGGCACCACACCAACATGCAAGCGACCATCAAGCACACCTTGTTCGACTTCGTTGGGCGCGATCATGCGGATCTGAATCTGCACATCCGGCCCGCGCTCCTTCAACTGGGCGAGAGCGTGGGTGATGCGCATGTGCGGCAGCGTGACCAGATTATCGGTCAGGCCGATGATCAACTCGCCACGCAAATGCTGGTGCAGGCCATTGACCTCGGTGCGAAAGCTTTCCAGCGCACTTAATAGCTGCAACGCCGATTGATAAACCTCGCGGCCTTCTTCGGTCAGCGAAAATCCCGCACGGCCACGCTGACACAAACGCAAGCCGAGACGCTGTTCGAGATCGCTCATCTGCTGACTGATAGCCGAGCGCCCAATACCGAGCACAGTCTCCGCTGCAGAGAAGCCACCGCATTCCACCACACTGCGAAAAATCCGCAGCAGGCGGATATCAAAGTCACTGACCTGGGCCAGCGGATCGGGGCGGCGGCTGCTCATGTTTTTATTCTCAATGTTTAGCAGGGTTCTAACTGAAGGTTAGAAGAGTTGAATTTCACCGACTTTATCGCCGTGGCAATTTAGCTGCAACAACGCTTTCCATCTCCCTGAAGCTTATGCCCTGCGAGGTTTTGCCCGATGAACATGCCTGAAAACGCACAGTCGCCACTGGCCAGCCAACTGAAGCTGGACGCGCACTGGATGCCGTACACCGCCAACCGCAACTTTCAGCGCGACCCGCGTCTGATCGTTGGCGCAGAAGGCAGCTGGCTGATCGACGACAAGGGCCGCAAGGTGTACGACTCGCTGTCGGGTCTGTGGACCTGCGGCGCCGGGCACACCCGCAAGGAAATTCAGGAAGCGGTATCGAAACAACTCGGCACGCTGGATTACTCGCCGGGCTTCCAGTACGGCCATCCGCTGTCGTTCCAACTGGCGGAGAAAATCACTGACCTGACCCCGGGCAACCTGAACCATGTGTTCTTCACCGATTCCGGTTCCGAGTGCGCCGACACCGCGGTGAAAATGGTGCGCGCCTACTGGCGCCTGAAAGGTCAGGCGACCAAAACCAAAATGATCGGCCGCGCCCGTGGCTACCACGGCGTGAACATCGCCGGCACCAGCCTCGGCGGCGTCAACGGCAACCGCAAGCTGTTTGGTCAGGCGATGATGGATGTCGATCACCTGCCGCACACCTTGCTGGCGAGCAATGCGTTCTCTCGTGGCATGCCGGAGCAGGGCGGTATCGCCCTGGCCGATGAGTTGCTGAAGCTGATCGAACTGCACGACGCGTCGAACATCGCTGCGGTGTTCGTTGAACCAATGGCCGGCTCCGCTGGCGTACTGGTTCCGCCACAGGGTTACCTTAAACGTCTGCGCGAGATCTGCGATCAGCACAACATCCTGCTGGTGTTCGACGAAGTGATCACCGGTTTCGGCCGTACCGGTTCGATGTTCGGCGCCGACAGTTTCGGTGTGACCCCGGACCTGATGTGCATCGCCAAGCAAGTCACCAACGGCGCGATCCCGATGGGAGCAGTGATTGCCAGCTCTGAGATCTACCAGACTTTCATGAATCAGCCGACCCCGGAATACGCTGTGGAATTCCCCCACGGTTACACCTACTCGGCACACCCGGTGGCATGCGCCGCTGGCCTGGCGGCACTCGACCTGCTGCAAAAGGAAAACCTGGTGCAGAGCGTGGCCGAGGTTGCACCGCATTTCGAAAACGCACTGCACGGTCTGAAAGGTTCGAAGAACGTCATCGACATCCGTAACTACGGCCTGGCCGGTGCGATCCAGATTGCTCATCGTGATGGCGACGCCATCGTACGTCCGTTCGAAGCGGGCATGGCCCTGTGGAAAGCCGGGTTCTACGTGCGCTTCGGCGGCGACACCCTGCAGTTCGGCCCAACCTTCAACAGCAAGCCGCAAGACCTCGATCGTCTGTTCGACGCGGTCGGCGAAGTGCTGAACAAGCTCGACTGATTTTTCCCTCTATATATAAGTACAAACAGCCGGCGCCCCTCGCGGGCGTCTGCGGACAAAAATTCAGGAGTTTTCGATGAGCGTTATCCCGCATTTGATCAATGGCGAACTGGTGACCGAGAACGGTCGCGCGGTTGATGTGTTCAACCCGTCCACCGGTCAGGCGATCCACAAACTGCCACTGGCGAGCCAGGCAACCATCCAGAAAGCCATTGATGCCGCCAAGGCTGCGTTTCCGGCATGGCGCAATACGCCACCGGCCAAGCGTGCGCAGGTGATGTTCCGCTTCAAGCAATTGCTGGAGCAGAACGAAGCACGCATCTCGCAATTGATCAGTGAAGAACACGGCAAGACCCTGGAAGACGCCGCCGGTGAATTGAAGCGCGGTATCGAGAACGTCGAGTTCGCCTGCGCAGCTCCGGAAATCCTCAAGGGCGAGTACAGCCGTAACGTCGGTCCGAACATCGACGCATGGTCGGACTTCCAGCCGCTGGGCGTGGTCGCCGGTATCACCCCGTTCAATTTCCCGGCGATGGTGCCGCTGTGGATGTACCCACTGGCGATCGTCTGCGGCAACTGCTTCATCCTCAAACCGTCCGAGCGTGATCCAAGCTCCACTCTGCTGATCGCTCAGTTGCTGCTGGAAGCCGGTCTGCCGAAAGGCGTGATGAGTGTGGTCCATGGCGACAAGACTGCGGTAGACGCGCTGATCGAAGCGCCGGAAGTCAAAGCGCTGAGCTTCGTCGGTTCGACGCCGATTGCTGAATACATCTACGCCGAAGGCACCAAGCGCGGCAAACGCGTTCAGGCACTGGGTGGCGCGAAGAACCACGCTGTGCTGATGCCGGATGCCGACCTGGACAACGCGGTCAGCGCATTGATGGGCGCAGCGTACGGTTCCTGCGGTGAGCGCTGCATGGCAATCTCGGTTGCCGTGTGTGTCGGCGATCAGGTGGCGGATGCGCTGGTGGCCAAACTGGTCCCACAGATCAAGGCACTGAAAATCGGCGCTGGCACTTCGTGCGGTCTGGACATGGGGCCATTGGTGACTGGTCAGGCGCGAGACAAAGTCAGCGGTTACGTTGATGACGGCGTGGCAGCGGGCGCGACCCTGGTGGTCGACGGTCGTGGTCTGAGCGTGGCGGGGCATGAAGAGGGCTTCTTCCTCGGTGGCTGCCTGTTCGACAACGTCACCCCTGAGATGCGTATCTATAAAGAAGAGATTTTCGGGCCAGTGCTGTGCGTTGTGCGGGTGAACAGCCTGGAAGAGGCGATGCAGCTGATCAACGATCACGAATACGGCAACGGTACTTGCATCTTCACCCGTGACGGTGAAGCGGCGCGGCTGTTCTGCGACGAGATCGAAGTCGGCATGGTTGGCGTCAACGTGCCGT
>NZ_CM149552.1:860000-1300124 GCF_056155105.1 Pseudomonas trutticola BRTCR10
ACCAATTTTGTGTGGGAAACGCCTGTAGAAATACGGGGCCATAGCTCAGCTGGGAGAGCGCCTGCCTTGCACGCAGGAGGTCAGCGGTTCGATCCCGCTTGGCTCCACCACTACTGCTTCTGAAGTTTGAAAGCTTAGAAATGAGCATTCCATCGTTGAGATGATGAATGTTGATTTCTAGTCTTTGACTAGTTCGTTCTTTAAAAATTTGGGTATGTGATAGAAAGATAGACTGAACGTTACTTTCACTGGTAACGGATCAGGCTAAGGTAAAATTTGTGAGTTCTCTTAGTTGAGAAATTCGAATTTTCGGCGAATGTCGTCTTCACAGTATAACCAGATTGCTTGGGGTTATATGGTCAAGTGAAGAAGCGCATACGGTGGATGCCTTGGCAGTCAGAGGCGATGAAAGACGTGGTAGCCTGCGAAAAGCTTCGGGGAGTCGGCAAACAGACTTTGATCCGGAGATGTCTGAATGGGGGAACCCAGCCATCATAAGATGGTTATCTTGTACTGAATACATAGGTGCAAGAGGCGAACCAGGGGAACTGAAACATCTAAGTACCCTGAGGAAAAGAAATCAACCGAGATTCCCTTAGTAGTGGCGAGCGAACGGGGACTAGCCCTTAAGTGGCTTTGAGATTAGCGGAACGCTCTGGAAAGTGCGGCCATAGTGGGTGATAGCCCTGTACGCGAAAATCTCTTGGTCATGAAATCGAGTAGGACGGAGCACGAGAAACTTTGTCTGAATATGGGGGGACCATCCTCCAAGGCTAAATACTACTGACTGACCGATAGTGAACTAGTACCGTGAGGGAAAGGCGAAAAGAACCCCGGAGAGGGGAGTGAAATAGATCCTGAAACCGTATGCGTACAAGCAGTGGGAGCAGACTTTGTTCTGTGACTGCGTACCTTTTGTATAATGGGTCAGCGACTTATTTTCAGTGGCGAGCTTAACCGAATAGGGGAGGCGTAGCGAAAGCGAGTCTTAATAGGGCGTCTAGTCGCTGGGAATAGACCCGAAACCGGGCGATCTATCCATGGGCAGGTTGAAGGTTGGGTAACACTAACTGGAGGACCGAACCGACTACCGTTGAAAAGTTAGCGGATGACCTGTGGATCGGAGTGAAAGGCTAATCAAGCTCGGAGATAGCTGGTTCTCCTCGAAAGCTATTTAGGTAGCGCCTCATGTATCACTGTAGGGGGTAGAGCACTGTTTCGGCTAGGGGGTCATCCCGACTTACCAAACCGATGCAAACTCCGAATACCTACAAGTGCCGAGCATGGGAGACACACGGCGGGTGCTAACGTCCGTCGTGAAAAGGGAAACAACCCAGACCGTCAGCTAAGGTCCCAAAGTTATGGTTAAGTGGGAAACGATGTGGGAAGGCTTAGACAGCTAGGAGGTTGGCTTAGAAGCAGCCACCCTTTAAAGAAAGCGTAATAGCTCACTAGTCGAGTCGGCCTGCGCGGAAGATGTAACGGGGCTCAAACCATACACCGAAGCTACGGGTATCATCTTCGGATGATGCGGTAGAGGAGCGTTCTGTAAGCCTGTGAAGGTGAGTTGAGAAGCTTGCTGGAGGTATCAGAAGTGCGAATGCTGACATGAGTAACGACAATGGGTGTGAAAAACACCCACGCCGAAAGACCAAGGTTTCCTGCGCAACGTTAATCGACGCAGGGTTAGTCGGTCCCTAAGGCGAGGCTGAAAAGCGTAGTCGATGGAAAACAGGTTAATATTCCTGTACTTCTGGTTATTGCGATGGAGGGACGGAGAAGGCTAGGCCAGCTTGGCGTTGGTTGTCCAAGTTTAAGGTGGTAGGCTGAGATCTTAGGTAAATCCGGGATCTTAAGGCCGAGAGCTGATGACGAGTTATCTTTTAGATGACGAAGTGGTTGATGCCATGCTTCCAAGAAAAGCTTCTAAGCTTCAGGTAACCAGGAACCGTACCCCAAACCGACACAGGTGGTTGGGTAGAGAATACCAAGGCGCTTGAGAGAACTCGGGTGAAGGAACTAGGCAAAATGGCACCGTAACTTCGGGAGAAGGTGCGCCGGTGAGGGTGAAGGACTTGCTCCGTAAGCTCATGCCGGTCGAAGATACCAGGCCGCTGCGACTGTTTATTAAAAACACAGCACTCTGCAAACACGAAAGTGGACGTATAGGGTGTGACGCCTGCCCGGTGCCGGAAGGTTAATTGATGGGGTTAGCTAACGCGAAGCTCTTGATCGAAGCCCCGGTAAACGGCGGCCGTAACTATAACGGTCCTAAGGTAGCGAAATTCCTTGTCGGGTAAGTTCCGACCTGCACGAATGGCGTAACGATGGCGGCGCTGTCTCCACCCGAGACTCAGTGAAATTGAAATCGCTGTGAAGATGCAGTGTATCCGCGGCTAGACGGAAAGACCCCGTGAACCTTTACTATAGCTTTGCACTGGACTTTGAATTTGCTTGTGTAGGATAGGTGGGAGGCTTTGAAGCGTGGACGCCAGTTCGCGTGGAGCCATCCTTGAAATACCACCCTGGCAACTTTGAGGTTCTAACTCAGGTCCGTTATCCGGATCGAGGACAGTGTATGGTGGGTAGTTTGACTGGGGCGGTCTCCTCCTAAAGAGTAACGGAGGAGTACGAAGGTGCGCTCAGACCGGTCGGAAATCGGTCGTAGAGTATAAAGGCAAAAGCGCGCTTGACTGCGAGACAGACACGTCGAGCAGGTACGAAAGTAGGTCTTAGTGATCCGGTGGTTCTGTATGGAAGGGCCATCGCTCAACGGATAAAAGGTACTCCGGGGATAACAGGCTGATACCGCCCAAGAGTTCATATCGACGGCGGTGTTTGGCACCTCGATGTCGGCTCATCACATCCTGGGGCTGAAGCCGGTCCCAAGGGTATGGCTGTTCGCCATTTAAAGTGGTACGCGAGCTGGGTTTAGAACGTCGTGAGACAGTTCGGTCCCTATCTGCCGTGGACGTTTGAGATTTGAGAGGGGCTGCTCCTAGTACGAGAGGACCGGAGTGGACGAACCTCTGGTGTTCCGGTTGTCACGCCAGTGGCATTGCCGGGTAGCTATGTTCGGGAAAGATAACCGCTGAAAGCATCTAAGCGGGAAACTTGCCTCAAGATGAGATCTCACTGGAACCTTGAGTTCCCTGAAGGGCCGTCGAAGACTACGACGTTGATAGGTTGGGTGTGTAAGCGCTGTGAGGCGTTGAGCTAACCAATACTAATTGCCCGTGAGGCTTGACCATATAACACCCAAGCAATCTGTAGACTCGAAAGAGACCAGATTGCGGTGTGTGAAGACGAAACGAACCGAAAGTTCGATGTTCACAAAACACCTAGCTGTCACATACCCAATTTGCTGAAGCGAGGCCATCTGGCCACGACTCAGTACCCGAATTTCTTGACGACCATAGAGCGTTGGAACCACCTGATCCCATCCCGAACTCAGCAGTGAAACGATGCATCGCCGATGGTAGTGTGGGGTTTCCCCATGTGAGAGTAGGTCATCGTCAAGATTAAATTCCGAAACCCCAATTGCGAAAGCAATTGGGGTTTTGTTTTGCCCGCAGGAAAGTTCTTACAGCACTCATAGACGCCGTCCGGCTGTCATCATCTGCCGACAATGCTAAGGTTCTGACCTGGCTGTTTTTATTCTCCCAAGGAAGTCTTATGCCGGACGCCCAGTCCCTCAACGCTGCATTCATGGTGGTTCAGAGCAATAGCCTGGACGAACTGCGCAGCCTGGTGGTCAGCATAATGCGGCGCTATCCGCTGGCTCCCTTGGAGAACGAAATTGCTCTGGTGCAGAGCAATGGCATCGCGCAGTGGCTTAAATTGGCCTTGGCTGAAGATCCTGAGGAAAACGACCTCGGTGGTTGTGGTATCGCAGCGGCGATAGATGTTCAACTGCCCGGCAGTTTCATGTGGCAGCTCTACCGTATGGTTTTGGGCCGAGATGAAATTCCAGCCAAATCCCTGCTCGATAAAGCTCCGCTGACCTGGCGCCTCATGCGTCTGCTGCCTCAGGTCATCGACCGTCCGCATTTCGAACCGTTGCAACGCTTCCTCACTCACGACACCGACTTGCGCAAGCGCTATCAGCTATCCGAGCGTTTGGCGGATCTATTCGACCAATATCAGGTGTATCGAGCCGACTGGCTTGAGGATTGGGCGGAAGGTCGGCATCAACTGCGCAATGTCAGAGGCGAAGTAAAGCCACTACCGCCCACCAGTTGCTGGCAGGCTGAACTCTGGCGCGCGCTCCTGGAAGATGTAGGTGCAAAAGGTATGGCGCAAAGCCGCGCCGGTGTACATCAGCGATTTATCGAGCGCATCGGTAGCATCGAGCACGCACCTACCGGACTGCCTTCGCGAGTGATCGTCTTCGGGATTTCTTCGCTTCCGGCTCAAGTACTTGAAGCTTTGGCTGGCCTCGCCCGGTTCAGCCAGGTTTTGCTGTGTGTGCACAACCCATGTCGGCATCACTGGGCCGACATCGTTGCGGACAAGGATTTGCTGCGTCACCAATACAAGCGGCAATCGCGCAAGAGCGGCATGCCTGTCGTACTTGATCCCGAGACAATGCATCAACACGCCCATCCTCTATTGGCAGCATGGGGTAAGCAAGGCCGTGACTACATCAACCTGCTCGATAGCTATGACGACCCAAACAGCTATCGAGCGGCATTTCGCGATGGGCGTATCGACCTGTTCAGCGAAAATCAGCCGCATAACCTGCTCAATCAACTCCAGGACGACATTCTCGAATTGCGCCCACTCGAGGAGACCCGCGAGCATTGGCCGGCTGTTGATCTGGCACACGACAACTCGATCCGTTTTCACATCGCTCACAGCGCTCAACGCGAGGTGGAGATTCTCCATGATCAGCTGTTGGCACGTTTCAGTGCCAATCCGGATCTACGCCCTCGCGATGTGATCGTGATGGTGCCGGACATCGACAGCTATGCTCCGCATATCCGCGCGGTGTTTGGTCAGCTTGATCGATATGATCCACGCTTTATTCCTTTCACATTGGCGGATCAGGGCCAACGTGGTCGTGATCCATTGCTGATTGCGGTTGAACACCTGCTCAAACTGCCGGACAGTCGTTTCCCTGTCAGTGAAATTCTCGACTTGCTCGACGTTCCCGCATTACGCGCTCGTTTCGGCATGGAGGAGCGTGACTTGCCGACGTTGCACCGCTGGATTGAAGGCGCTGGTGTGCGTTGGGGAATGAACGCGGAGCAGCGTGCCGGGCTAGGTCTGCCGGATGAACTGGAGCAGAACAGCTGGCATTTCGGCCTGCGACGAATGCTTCTTGGCTACGCTGTCGGCAGCTCGACTGACTGTGCGGGTATCGAGCCCTATGATGAAATCGGGGGACTGGATGCCGCATTGATCGGGCCGTTGGTGGCCCTGCTCGATGCTCTGGAACTCGCACATCAGGAACTCACCCGGCCGGCACAGCCCAAGGAGTGGGGGCATCGGCTGCAAGCGTTGATGCAGCTGTTCTTTAAAGCCAGTAACGAACACGACGATTACTTGCTGACCCAATTGGAAGAGCTTCGTGAAACCTGGCTGGAGACCTGCGAGGCTGTTGGCCTTGAGGATGAGTTGCCCCTGACTGTCGTTCGCGAGGCCTGGCTCGCGGGGCTGGATCAGGGCCGTTTGTCTCAACGCTTTCTTGCCGGCGCGGTGAACTTCTGCACGCTGATGCCTATGCGTGCCATTCCTTTCAAACTCGTTTGTTTGCTGGGGATGAACGACGGCGATTACCCCCGTGCACAACCGCCTCTCGATTTTGACCTGATGGGTAGCGACTATCGTCCGGGCGACCGTTCCCGGCGAGAGGATGATCGCTATCTGTTGCTCGAGGCGCTGCTGTCTGCGCGTAATCAGCTCTATATCAGTTGGGTCGGTCGCAGCATTCGTGACAACAGCGAGAGACCTGCTTCGGTGCTGATCGGCCAGTTACGCGATCACCTCGCCAGTGGTTGGCGATTGATCGATGACAGTCAGGACTTGTTGAGCGCCATGACCGAAGAGCATCCACTGCAACCCTTCAGTGCCCGCTATTTCCATGAGGGAGATCAACTGTTCAGCTATGCCAGCGAGTGGCAGGTTCTGCATAAACCTCATGAGCTACGAAACGAGGCAGAATTACTCGCCCCCTATATACAAGAGGAACCGTTGAGCCTGGCTCTGTTGCAGGACTTTTTACGTAATCCGGTTCGGCATTTTTTCACCCAGAGACTCAAGGTCTACTTCGAAGCCGCCGATGCACCGCTAGCCGATGAAGAGCCTTTTGTACTCGACGCCCTGCAGCGATATACGCTCAGCGACAGCCTGCTGGAAGCAGCGCTCAGGCAGCCGGACAATGTCGAGCAAGCGCTCGAGGCGCAGGCGCGACGTCTGCAAAATAGCGGCCTGTTGCCAATGGCCGGATTCGGCGAGTGCCTGCAAAGGGAATTGATTGAGCCACTGCCGGACTTGCTACAACGCTATCAGCAACTATTGACGCTTTGGCCGACTCCGCTCGCCAGTGCCATCCCGATCAGTCTCGAGTTGCAGGGGTTGCGTCTTGAAGGATGGCTCTCGGGTTTGCATCAACGCGCCGACGGAGGCGTGTTGTCGGTCACGACCATTCCCAACAGCATCGGCTCGATCAAAAGCCGCAAATGGCATCGACTGATCAAACCCTGGGTCAATCATCTCGTGGCCTGCGCCAGCGGGCTCTCATTGACCACCGCATTGGTGGCTAGTGACGACACATTGCTGCTCGAGCCGATGGAACAAGACAGAGCCGTTCGGTTTCTTGGCGACCTTCTTCTCGCCTGGCTGGCCGGAATGCGTCAGCCTCTGCCGATCGCAGTGAAGACCGCTTTTGCCTGGTTATCTCAGACCGATCCGCTCAAAGCTGAAGCGGCTGCTCGCAAAGCCTACGAAGGTGACGGACAGACCAGTGAAGGCGAGCGCCGCGAAAGTCCGGCGCTGTCCCGCCAATTTGCCGACTTCGATGCATTACTCGCGGACGAAACATTTTCTGGTTGGTGCGATGCTCTTTATCGCCCTCTGTTGGAAGCGCCCTGGCGCTCATTGTCCAATGAAGGTGCGCGCGCATGAGTACGAAGACACCCCTTGCGCTGGCATTCCCTCTGCGTGGCAGCCAGTTGATCGAAGCCAGCGCCGGCACCGGCAAAACCTTCACCATTTCTGCGCTCTACCTACGCCTGATTCTTGGCCATGGCGGCGAATCGAACGGGTTCGCCCGCGAACTGTTGCCGCCGCAAATTCTTGTGGTGACGTTCACCGACGCGGCAACCAAGGAGCTGCGTGAGCGGATTCGCACGCGTCTCGCCGAGGCCGCGCGATTCTTCCGCGATGAGACGCCAGCGCCTGACGGATTGATTGCCGAACTACGAGATCAATTCGATCCGCAGCAGTGGCCAGGTTGCGCCAATCGCCTGGACATCGCCGCACAGTGGATGGACGAGGCCGCGGTCTCCACCATCCACAGTTGGTGTCAGCGCATGTTGCGCGAACATGCTTTCGATAGCGGAAGTCTGTTTACCCAATCCCTCGAAACGGATCACAGCGATTTGCTCGGTGAAGTGCTGCGCGATTACTGGCGGCTGTTCTGTTACCCGATGCAGGGCGATGCGTTGAATTGGGTTCGCAGCAACTGGGGTGGACCTGCGGCGTTGCTGCCTCGGGTGCGAGGCTTGTTCGCCAGCGAGCGCGAGAGCGACGAAAGCAAGGCCCCGGCGGAGTTGATCGATGATTGTCTGCAAGAGCGGCGCGCTGCGTTGATCGAATTGAAAATGCCGTGGCGGCAGTGGGCTGATGAGTTGCTTGCGATTTGTCATCAAGGTGTTGCGAGTAAAAGCGTCGATGGTCGCAAGATGCAGGCCCGCTACTTTGAGCCGTGGTTCGAAAAGCTCAAGAACTGGGCTGAAGACGAGTCCCTCGAACAGCTGGACATCGGCACCGGATTCACTCGGCTGACGCCCGACGGAATGGCTGAAGCCTGGAAAGGCCAGGCTCCAACTCATCCGGGGCTGGACGCCATGCCGGGGCTCAAGTCGAGTCTCGATGCATTGCCAACCCCCGATGCTGCCGTACTGCAACACGCCGCCAAGTGGGTAGGTGCACGCTTCGAAGAAGAGAAACGCCGGCGTGCCGAGATGGGCTTCGACGACATGCTCTTGCGTCTGGATGCTGCGCTGCAGTCAGAGGGCGGCGAACGCCTTGCCACATTGATCCGCGAGCAATTCCCGGTTGCACTGATCGACGAGTTCCAGGACACCGACCCGGTGCAGTACCGGATCTTCGAAAGCATTTATCGCATCGAGGACAACAATCCGGACACCGGACTGTTTCTGATTGGCGACCCCAAACAGGCGATTTACGCGTTCCGTGGTGCAGACATCTATACCTACTTGCGTGCTCGCCAAGCCACCACCGGCCGACTGCATACCTTGGGCACCAACTTCCGTTCCAGCCATGGCATGGTGAAAGCGGTCAATCACGTGTTCGAGCGCGCCGAATCCCGTGAGCAGGGCCGCGGCGCGTTTTTGTTCCGGGAGAAGAACGGTGAAAACCCGGTACCGTTCCAGCCTGTCGAATCCCAAGGCCGTAAAGAAGAACTGCAGATTGCCGGGCAGGACGTCGCGGCGCTGAATGTCTGGCACTTGTCCACCGATCAGCCGCTGTCAGGCGCGGTCTATCGCCAGCAATTGGCGGCTGCATGTGCCAGCGAAATCACCGCGCTGCTCAATGGCGGCCAAAACGGTAGCGCTGGGTTTATTCAGGACGGCAAGGACTTCAAAGGCCTGCGACCTTCCGATATCGCAATCCTCGTTCGTGACGGAAAAGAAGCTCAGGCGGTGCGCGGTGAGCTCGCCAATCGCGGGGTCCGCAGCGTTTATCTGTCCGACAAGGATTCGGTTTTCGCAGCTCAGGAGGCACACGACTTGCTGTCCTGGCTCAAGGCTTGTGCCGAGCCGGATGTCGAGCGCTCCCTGAAAGCCGCGCTGGCCTGCATCACCCTGAATTTGCCACTGGCTGAGCTGGAGCGTCTGAACCAGGACGAACTGGTTTGGGAAACCCGCGTCATGCAGTTCCGTGGCTATCGTGAACTATGGCGCAAACAAGGTGTGCTGCCGATGCTGCGGCGCCTGCTGCATGACTTCCGCTTGCCGCAGACCTTGATCGCCCGCAGCGACGGCGAGCGGGTGCTGACCAACCTTCTGCATCTGTCAGAGCTGATGCAACAAGCCGCTGCCGAACTGGACGGCGAGCAAGCGCTGATCCGTCATCTGGCGGAACTGCTGGCGTTGTCAGGTCAGGCCGGTGAAGAGCAGATTCTGCGTCTGGAAAGCGACGAGCAACTGGTCAAGGTCGTGACCATTCACAAATCCAAAGGCCTCGAATATCCACTGGTGTTCCTGCCCTTCATCTGTTCAGCAAAACCGGTGGATGGCAGCCGATTGCCGCTGCATTATCACGACGCTTCGGGCAAAGCCCAGGTGAGCCTGAGGCCCACCGCCGAACTGATTGCGCAGGCCGACGATGAGCGTCTGGCCGAAGACCTGCGCCTGCTCTATGTCGCCCTGACCCGCGCCCAGCATGCTTGCTGGCTGGGGGTGACGGATCTCAAACGCGGCAATAACAACAGCTCGGTGCTGCACCTTTCTGCCCTTGGCTACTTGCTCGGTGGTGGCGCCTCTCTGGGTGAGTCCATCGCCCTTGATCGTTGGCTGCAAGACCTGCGACAAGATTGCCCTGCCATCAGTGTCGGTGAAATGCCGCAGCCCACCGACGAGCACTATCAGCCACCGCGTAATGACGCCATCCTCAGTGCCACTCTGCTGCCCAAGCGCAAGGCCAGCGAAAACTGGTGGATCGCGTCTTACAGTGCGCTGCGTATCAGCGACGTATTGAGTGTTGGCAGTGATGAAGCACCGGACAGTCCTCAAGCACAAAAGCTTTTCGATGACGAGCGACTCGATCCCGACGCGCCGCGAGAAATCATCACCGGTGGCGCCGACATCCATCGTTTCCCGCGTGGCCCCAATCCCGGAACCTTTCTCCATGGGTTGCTGGAATGGGCGGGTGACGACGGTTTCGCCGTTACCCGTGAGGCATTGGAAGACGCGATTGCCCGGCGCTGTAATCTGCGCGGTTGGGAAGGCTGGATCATCACTCTAAGTGACTGGTTGCAGCATTTGCTCCAATTACCGCTGCCGATCGGTGACAGCCAGCCGCCGGTCATTCTGGAGCAACTGAAACAGTACCGGGTGGAGATGGAGTTCTGGTTCGCCAGCCACAAAGTCGACGTACTCAAACTCGATGAACTGGTGCGGCAATACACGCACAACGGCGTGGCTCGGGTAGCCGCAGAGCCGGTGCAGCTCAATGGCATGTTCAAAGGCTTCATCGACCTGACCTTCGAGCACGACGGCCGCTATTACGTGGCAGATTACAAATCCAACTGGCTGGGCATCGATGACCTGGCCTACACCGAGCAGGCCATGGAACAGTCGATCCTCGATAATCGCTACGACCTGCAATATGTGCTGTACCTGTTGGCGTTGCATCGCCAGCTCAAGGCACGATTGCCCGACTACGATTACGATCGGCATGTCGGTGGCGCGCTGTACCTGTTTCTGCGCGGCACCCGCGCAGCCAGTCGCGGTGCTTACTTTGTGCGACCTCCGCGCGAGTTGATCGAGCGTCTGGACCGGATGTTCCAGGGCAAACCTGAACCTAAGGCCGAGCCCTTGTGGGAACAGGGAGTCTTGTTATGAGCCGCACCCTGGACGATCTGCTGCCGACACCGCTGGCTGCCGACAGCCTGTCGACACTCGCGCCCCTGACCCGCGCCGATGATCTGCTGGTGCTGCTCACCCGTTGGGTCGAGCGTGGCTGGCTGCGTGCCCTGGACAAAGCATTCGTAGCATTCCTCCATGAGCTTGAGCCTGAAACTGACCCACTGGTGCTGCTCGCCGCCGCGCTCACCAGTCATCAACTCGGTCATGGGCATGTCTGCCTGGACCTGTTCGAAACCCTCAAGGCTCCGGATTTTGCCTTGTCGCTGCCGCCCGAAGGCGATGTGCAGGGCGGGATGTTGCTGTTGCCCTCGCAATTGCTTGAGGCCCTCGACGGTGCGCATTGGTGCAAGGTTCTGGCGGCGAGCGCGTTGGTTGCATTGTCGGCTGACGGCAGTGATTCGGCGCAGCGACGGCCATTGGTGTTGTCCGGGAAGCGTCTGTACCTGAGACGCTACTGGGCCTATGAGCGCCGCATTGATCTCGCCTTGCGCCAGCGTCTCGCACAGCGCGAGGCGACCCCGGATGATCTGCCGCAGCGGTTGAATGAGTTGTTTGGCTCGGCGAAATCCGGCGATGTGATCGACTGGCAAAAACTCGCCTGTGCCATCGCCACGCGTGGCGCCTTCAGCATCGTCACGGGTGGCCCGGGCACCGGCAAAACAACGACGGTGGTGCGTTTGCTCGCGCTGCTTCAGGCGCCGGCGGTGGAGGCTGGCCATCCACTGCGCATTCGCCTGGCGGCGCCGACCGGCAAAGCCGCGGCGCGGTTGACCGAGTCCATCAGCCAGCAAGTGCAATCGCTGACAGTCACCGAAGACGTACGGGCGAAAATTCCCTGCGACGTGACCACCGTGCATCGTTTGCTCGGCAGTCGCCCTGGCACTCGACACTTTCGGCACCATGCCGGCAATCGCTTGCCTCTGGATGTGCTGGTGGTCGATGAAGCATCGATGATCGATCTGGAAATGATGGCGAATCTGCTCGACGCCTTGCCGCCCCACGCGCGTTTGGTATTGCTCGGTGACAAGGATCAACTGGCCTCCGTGGAGGCCGGTGCGGTACTGGGTGATCTGTGTCGCGACGCCGAGAGTGGATGGTACAACCCGAAGACCCGCCAGTGGCTGGAGTCGGTCAGCGGTGAAACCTTGCAGGGCAGCGGTTTGTGTGAAGACATCGACGACACTCATCCACTGGCGCAACAAGTGGTGATGTTGCGTCACTCACGGCGTTTCGGCGAGGGTAGCGGGATCGGCCAACTCGCGCGCCGGGTCAATCAGCAATTGCCGGATGAGGCGCGCCAGTTGCTGTCGGCGGGGCACTATGACGATGTGTATTCGTTGCCGCTCAAGGGCGAGCACGACCACAAGCTGGAGCGACTGTTGCTTGAGGGACATGGCGATGGGCCACAAGGTTATCGGCATTATCTGAGTGTGCTGCGCGATCAGCGCCCACCGCCCGGCCGGCCGCTCGAACATCCGGACTGGATCACGTGGGCCCGGGAAGTCCTGCAAGCGTTCGACACCTTTCAGCTGTTGTGTGCGGTGCGCAAGGGGCCGTGGGGGGTGGAAGGTTTGAACCTGCGTATTACCGCCGCTTTGCTCAAGGCCCGACTGATCGACAATGACCAGCAATGGTACGAGGGCCGGCCGGTGCTGATGACGCGCAATGACTACGGCCTGGGTTTGATGAATGGCGATATCGGTATTGCCTTGAAGCTGCCTGAGCGCGAAGGACCCGATGCCGGCAAACCGGTGCTGCGTGTAGCTTTCCCGCGCAATGATGGCCGGGGCGGGGTGCGTTTCGTGTTGCCGAGTCGGCTCAACGATGTCGAAACCGTGTACGCCATGACGGTGCACAAATCCCAGGGCTCGGAATTTGCCCACACCGCGTTGATCCTTCCGGATGCCCTGAATCCAGTGCTGACCAAGGAGCTGATTTACACCGGCATCACCCGGGCCAAGCACTGGTTCACCCTGATCGAGCCGCGAGCTGGAGTGTTCGAAGAAGCCGTGCAACGCAAGGTTAAGCGCCTGAGCGGGTTGATGCTGGAACTGGAAGAGGGTGCTGAGCCCCGAGGGTGAAAAAATAAGCGATTGATGGCAATTATTGACTAGCCAGTCAGGAGTCACTGTCTCGCTGGTGATTCAGCGCTGTGCTATCGTTGCGGCATCATTTCGCTACGATCCAAGAGAATCCCTGCATGAAGGTGGCTGTCTGGGCGACAGAGCGCGTGTTTCGCTGCAAGCGCGCAGTGCTTGTCGGTCTGCTCTGTGCGCTGGCGGGCATGGCCGTCGCGCAGCCGCAACCGCCGCCGGGCATGGCTGAGCAACGCGCTCAAGCTGTCACCAAAGTTGTTCTGGGCATTCTCAGCTACGCGCGCTGGCCGGTGGAACCTGCGCAGTTGCGCCTGTGTATCGTCGGTCCTACCGAGTACACCGACGATCTGGTCAAAGGCACGACCCAGGCCACTGGCCGACCCGTCACCGTGCGCCGCCTGCTGGCAGACAACCCGGTCATCGTCAGTGAGTGCGATGCGGTGTACATCGGCAAACTCACAACGGATGAGCGCAGCCGCCTGTTCACCTCGCTGATCGGCCATCCGGTGCTGAGCATCAGCGAGGGCGGTGATCAGTGCACGGTGGGCAGTCTGTTTTGCCTGCGGGTTGGCGACGATCAGGTGTCTTTTGAAGTCAATCTCGACTCCGTCGCCCGCAGTGGCGTACGCATTCACCCAAGCGTCCTGCAATTGTCGCGTCGCAAACCGGCGGCACCATGAAACTGTTCAGTTCGAAAGTTCGCCCCACGCTGGGCTCGGTGATTGGTCGCGGCAACTTGATTGTGGCGCTGGTGGCCGTGACGATGGCCAGCGTCTCGCTGACCCTGCTGGGTGTTCTGGCGCTGCGGGTTTACGCCGATCACAATTTGCACCTGATTGCCCGCTCGATCAGTTACACCGTTGAAGCGGCGGTGGTGTTCAACGACAAGGCTGCCGCCACTGAGTCGCTGGCGCTGATTGCTTCCACTGAAGAAGTGGCGGACGTCCAGGTGCTGGACGCTCAAGGCCAGTTGCTCGCACGCTGGCAACGACCGGAAAACGGCTTTTTCTCCGGGTTGGAAATGCAGATCACCCGTGCCGTTCTGGAAAAGCCGATCGAACTGCCGATCCTGCATCAGGACCGTGAAATCGGGCGCGTTCTGCTGATGGGCCATGGTGGCAGCCTGATGAGCTTTCTGCTCAGTGGTCTGGCGGGGATTATCCTCTGTACCGCGATCAGCGCCTGGGTCGCGCTCTCTCTGGCTCGGCGCCAGTTGCGCGGCATCATTGGCCCGCTGCACAAACTCGCTGCCGTCGCCCATGCCGCGCGCAGCGAGCGAGCGCTGGATCGTCGCGTACCGCCGGCGCAGATCGCCGAACTCGACAATCTCGGCAACGACTTCAACGCCCTGCTCGACGAACTGGAGTCGTGGCAAACCCATCTGCAGAACGAAAACGAAACGCTCGCCCACCAGGCCAGTCACGACAGCCTGACCGGGCTGCCGAATCGCGCCTTTTTCGAGGGCAGATTGATCCGTGCCCTGCGCAACGCCAGCAAACTTCACGAGCGCGTGGCGGTGCTGTTTCTCGACAGTGATCGTTTCAAAGGCATCAACGATAACTTCGGCCACGCCGCCGGGGACGCGGTGCTGGTGGCAGTCGCTAACCGAGTGCGCGCCCAGTTGCGTGAGGAGGATCTGGTCGCGCGGCTCGGCGGTGACGAGTTCGCCGTGTTGCTGACCCCCTTGCACAAGATCGAAGACGCCGAGCGCATCGCCGACAAGATTCTCGCCAGCATGGACGTGCCCATCGCGCTGCCGGGGGACACCAGTGTCGTGACGTCGCTCAGTATCGGCATCGCCGTTTACCCCGATCATGGCGCCACGCCAGGTGCGTTGCTCGATGCCGCTGATGCGGCGATGTATCAAGCCAAGCGTTTGTCACGCGGCGCCCAATTCACGGCCGGGTCGGAGCACCCGGTCGATCCCGTTCAAACCAGGAGCTGATTCCCGTGTTCACACTGCCCATTCGAATTTTTTCCATCCTGCTGTTGATGGTCACACTGACCCTGACCGGTTGCCAGACTGCCCCGCAAAAAGGCCTGACTCCCGCGCAAATTGCCGTGCTCAAACAGCAAGGTTTTGAGTTGACCGACGAAGGCTGGGAGTTCGGCCTGTCGGGCAAGGTGCTGTTCGGCAGCGATGTCGAAAGCCTGAACAATCAAAGCACCGAGATCGTCGAGCGCATCGGCAAGGCGCTGCTCAATGTCGGCATCGAGCGAGTGCGGGTCGATGGCCACACCGATGCATCGGGCAAGGAAAGCTATAACCAGCAACTGTCCCTGCGCCGGGCCAAAAGCGTGGCCAAGGTGCTGGGCACGGTCGGCATGAAGCCAGAAAACATTCAGCTGCAAGGCCTCGGCAGCAAAGAGCCGGTGGCCTCCAACGACACGGCGGCGGGCCGCACGGAAAACCGCCGGGTGTCGATTGTGGTCAGCGCCGACTAATCAGCGAATTGCATCTCACGGGTCTGCCCCATCAGCAGACCCTGATTGCGCTCGGTCACCTCACGGATGTAATCCCACAACAAAGTGATCCGCTTCAACTTGCGCAGGTCCTCCCGGCAGTACATCCAGAACTGTCGGGTGATGTCGATTTCCTCGGGCAACACCGGCAGCAGGCGTGGATCCTGCGCGGCGAGGAAACACGGCAAAATCGCCAGTGAACGCCCCTGCTGCGCCGCGACGAACTGCGCGATCACACTGGTGCTGCGCAAATGCGCGTTGGCGCCGGGCAGCACATTCGCCAGGTAAAGCAGCTCCGAGCTGAACGCCAGGTCATCCACATAACTGATGAATTGATGCTTGCTCAAGTCGGCCGGGCGGCGGATTGGTGGGTGTTGGTCGAGGTAATCCTGGGTGGCGTAGAGCTGCAAGCGGTAATCGCAGAGTTTGCAGCAGACGTAGGGGCCATGTTCCGGCCGTTCCAGCGCAATGACGATGTCGGCCTCGCGTTTGGACAGGCTGATGAAGTGCGGCAGCGGCAGGATATCCACCGAGATTGCCGGGTAGGCGTCGACGAAATGGCTCAATTGCGGCGTGATGAAAAAACTGCCGAAACCTTCAGTGCAACCCATGCGCACATGCCCGGACAGCGCCACGCCGGAGCCGGAAACCTGTTCGCAGGCCATGTGCAACGTGCTTTCTATCGACTCGGCATAGCCGAGCAAACGCTGGCCTTCGGTGGTCAGCACGAAGCCGCTGGTCCGCGACTTCTCGAACAGCAAGGTGCCTAACGCCGCTTCCAGTGAACTGATCCGCCGCGACACCGTGGTGTAGTCGACGGCCAGTCGTTTGGCGGCGGTGCTGGCCTTGCGGGTGCGGGCGACTTCGAGGAAAAACTTGAGGTCGTCCCAGTTCAGCGAACCTAGAGAGGTGATGTTTTTTTGCATGATGGACGGGCTTATATGTGCGTTCTTATTAGAAGTTTGCACATCTATACTCCAAAAACAGTCCGACAACCAATTCGTGACACACGCCTCATTTCAAGGCGAACCTTTCGCCTTGGCTCCTACGATAAAAACAAGTTTCGGAGACCAGCATGAACGCATCGCTTACGCCCAACGAAACCACGGTCCAGAAGGTCAAGCTGCTGATCAATGGCGAGTGGGTCGAGTCGCAAACCACTGAATGGCACGACATCGTCAACCCGGCCACCCAGCAAGTGCTGGCCAAAGTCCCGTTCGCCACCGCTGCTGAAGTCGATGCTGCCGTCAGCGCTGCGCAGCATGCGTTTCAAACCTGGAAACTGACCCCGATTGGCGCCCGCATGCGCATCATGCTCAAGCTGCAAGCGCTGATCCGCGAACACTCCAAGCGCATCGCCGTGGTGCTCAGCGCCGAGCAGGGCAAAACCATTGCCGACGCCGAGGGCGACATTTTCCGTGGCCTGGAAGTGGTCGAGCACGCCTGCTCCATCGGCACTCTGCAAATGGGCGAGTTCGCCGAAAACGTTGCCGGTGGCGTCGATACCTACACCTTGCGTCAGCCAATCGGCGTTTGCGCGGGGATCACGCCGTTCAACTTCCCGGCGATGATTCCGCTGTGGATGTTCCCGATGGCCATCGCCTGCGGCAACACTTTCGTATTGAAGCCGTCCGAACAGGATCCGCTGTCGACCATGCTGCTGGTGGAGTTGGCCATCGAGGCTGGCGTCCCGGCGGGTGTGCTTAACGTGGTTCACGGTGGCAAAGACGTGGTTGATGGCCTGTGCACGCACAAGGACATCAAAGCCGTTTCGTTCGTCGGTTCGACCGCTGTTGGGACCCACGTCTACGACCTGGCCGGCAAGCACGGCAAGCGTGTGCAATCGATGATGGGCGCGAAGAACCACGCCGTGGTACTGCCAGACGCCAATCGCGAGCAAGCGCTCAACGCCCTGGTCGGTGCTGGTTTCGGCGCTGCCGGGCAACGTTGCATGGCCACTTCGGTGGTGGTGCTGGTCGGTGCGGCGAAACAATGGCTGCCGGATCTGAAAGCGCTGGCGCAGAAACTCAAGGTCAACGCCGGCAGCGAGCCGGGCACCGATGTTGGCCCGGTGATCTCGAAGAAAGCCAAGGCGCGGATTCTTGATCTGATCGAAAGCGGCATCAAGGAAGGCGCGAAGCTTGAACTGGACGGTCGCGACATCAAGGTGCCGGGCTACGAGCAGGGCAACTTCGTCGGCCCGACCCTGTTCTCGGGCGTGACCACCGACATGCAGATCTACACCCAGGAAATCTTCGGCCCCGTGCTGGTGGTGCTGGAAGTCGACACTCTCGATCAGGCCATCGCACTGGTCAACGCCAACCCGTTCGGCAACGGCACAGGCCTGTTCACCCAGAGCGGTGCGGCAGCGCGTAAATTCCAGACTGAAATCGACGTTGGCCAGGTCGGCATCAACATTCCGATTCCAGTGCCGGTACCGTTCTTCAGCTTCACCGGTTCCCGTGGCTCGAAACTCGGCGACCTCGGCCCTTACGGCAAGCAAGTGGTGCAGTTCTACACCCAGACCAAAACGGTCACGGCGCGCTGGTTCGATGACGACAGCGTCAACGACGGCGTAAACACCACCATCAACCTGCGCTGAGGAACTGCCATGAAAATCGCATTTATCGGTCTGGGCAACATGGGCGCGCCGATGGCGCGCAACCTGATCAAGGCCGGCCATTCGCTGAACCTGGTTGATCTGAACAAAACCGTGCTGGCGGAATTGGAACAACTGGGCGGCACCATTCGTTCGTCGGCTCGCGAAGCTGCCGAGGACGCCGAACTGGTGATCACCATGCTCCCGGCCGCTGTGCATGTACGCAGTGTCTGGCTCGGTGAAGACGGCGTGCTCGCCGGCATCGGCAAAGGTGTGCCGGCAGTCGATTGCAGCACCATCGATCCGCAGACCGCACGCGATGTGGCTGCGGCGGCGGCGAAACAAGGCGTGGCCATGGCCGATGCGCCGGTCTCCGGCGGCACGGGCGGCGCCACCGCCGGGACACTGACCTTCATGGTCGGCGCCACCCCGGAACTGTTTGCCACCCTGCAACCGGTGCTGGCGCAAATGGGCCGCAATATCGTCCATTGCGGCGCAGTCGGCACCGGGCAAATTGCCAAGATCTGCAACAACCTGCTGCTGGCGATTTCGATGGTCGGTGTCAGTGAAGCGATGGCGCTGGGGGATGCGCTAGGGATCGACACCTCGGTGTTGGCCGGGATCATCAACAGCTCGACCGGGCGTTGCTGGAGTTCGGAAATGTACAACCCGTGGCCGGGCATCGTCGAAACGGCGCCGGCCTCGCGCGGTTATACCGGCGGCTTCGGTGCCGAGTTGATGCTCAAGGATCTGGGGCTGGCGACGGAAGCTGCACGTCAGGCGCACCAACCGGTGGTGCTCGGCGCGGTGGCGCAGCAGTTGTATCAGGCGATGAGTCAGCGTGGCGATGGCGGCAAGGATTTTTCGGCGATCATCAACAGCTATCGCAAGCCGCAGTAACTTGGGTCAGCAATACTTTTGTGGCAGCTGGGATTTTGTGGTGAGGGGATTTATCCCCGATCGGCTGCGCAGCAGTCGTAAACCCTGAGCCCGCGTTTTGACTGACACGATGAAGGGGGCCGCTTCGCGTCCCATCGGGGATAAATCCCCTCGCCACAGGTTCTCTATTTCCACAGATATCTGAGGGGTGTGCTGAACAAAATTGCAGTAGGTGTTGCCGGGAAATCATGTCGGGTGATTTCCCGGCTTTTTTGTATCAGGCAAACACGAAATACTTACGCACGGTCTCGACCACTTCCCACGTGCCTTTCATCCCCGGTTCAATCACGAAAATATCGCCGGCACGCAGGTGGATCGGTGCCATGCCATCCGGGGTGATCACGCAGTAGCCTTCCTGGAAATGGCAGTACTCCCACTTCACATATTCGACGCGCCACTTGCCCGGTGTGCAGATCCAGGTGCCCATGATCTTGCTGCCGTCTTCACTGGTGTAGGCGTTGAGGTTGACGGTGTGCGGGTCGCCCTCAAGTTTTTCCCATTTACAGGCATCGAGTACCGGTAGCGGGTGGGTGTCGCGCAGAACGGTGATAGGGGCGGTCGCGGTCATGGGGGCTCCGGGCAGTGGACTTGAGGAATGAAGTCGCACCGTATAGCGCCCGGGCTCGGGTCAGTTGTCTGTGCTCGACATCGAAGTGCCCAGAAGCGCGCAAACCGCTTACAGATTTTCCAGCGGGCAAGTGACCCGGGCGTGCTCCAGGCTTGCCTCGAAGCCTTCCAGTTGCGCGTATTGGCGGATGAGCTCGGCCATGCTGTTGTTGATTTCGCGCTTCTTCGCCTCGATGGCCTGTTGCGCCAGCGCCCACGGCATCGCCTCGCCGTGGTGATCAGCGAAGATCGCTTGCAACTCCTTGAGGCGAAAACCCATGTCTTTGGCGCATTTGATGAAGATCAGCAGTTCGACGCTCTGTTGGTCGTAGAGGCGGTAGTTGCCCTGACGCCGGGGTTTGGGCAGCAAGCCGATCGACTCATAGTGACGGATGCTTTTGATGGTGGTGCCGGAGCGTTGCGCGGCTTGGCCGATGTACATAAAAGTCCTTTTTCAATGTGAAACAGCGCAGGGCATTATCGGCAGACTTACCGGCCGGCGATAGCCTGCGCCTGTTGCAACCAGGCTTGGCGTTGCTGATCGGTGGAGCCAAGCACCGGGCCGAACGTCAGCGTACGCACGGGTTTGATTCCGCAGAATGCGAGTGTTGTCTGGCGCACCTCATTCAGTCCGGGCATGCGGTAGATCCAGCGGTAATACCAGGGCGGCGTGTCCATGGTCACCAGCAAATCTGCGGTGCGGCCCTTCAGCAGTTTGTCCGGGAACGCTTTGCCTTTGCGGTATTTGAAAGCGAATCCCGGCAGCAGCACCCGATCAAAAAAACCTTTGAGCAGCGCCGGAATGCCGCCCCACCAGATCGGGTACACCAGCGTCAGATGTTCGGCCCAAAGGATGTCGGACTGTGCCGCACTCAAGTCGTTTTCCAGCGTCTGGATCTGTTGATAACCCTCGCGCAGCACCGGGTCGAAATCCATTTCGCCAAGCCGTAACTGACGCACTTCATGTCCGGCTTCTAGCGCTGATTGTGCATAGCGATCAGCGAGTGCGGCGCACAGGCTTGTCGCCGAAGGGTGGCCGAGAATCAGCAGAATGCGTTTGCCCATCGTCACTGTCCTTGCTGGAAAAAGCCAAGGATGAAGTCTGCCCTTTAGGGGAGAGTCAAGGCATGCAACAGTGCTTTGGCGTACCCGGGCAATGCGCTGAAATCTCTGGCACAGAGCATCAACGTGCGACGGGCCCAAGGCTCATCAAGGGCGATGCTTTTGAAGGCGCGTGACGGCCCGCGTTCAACGGCGGCCAACGGCACAATGGCGAGCCCGGCGCCACGGCCGACCATGCGCATCACGCTGTCGAAGCCATCCGCGCGGATGCGAATCTGCATGCGTGATCCGCTATTCAGCGCCTGCTCTTCGAGATAGATCGCCAGTGCGCTGTCGGCGCTCAGTCCTACAAACTCGTGGCGCAAGGCGTCGCTGAAACTGACTTCGGCGGCGTCGGACAATGGGTGGTCCAGCGGCAGAATCAGCACCAGTGGATCGTCGCGGAACGCTTGAGTCTGTAGGTCGCTGGTGTCGACCGCGTCAGACACAATCCCCAGATCCGCCGCACCCTGGCGCAAGGCGTGGGTGATACGTGCGCTGGGCAGCTCTTGCAGGTCGATGTCGAGATTGGGGTGGCTGCGCAAAAAGTCCGCGAGCACTTCCGGCAGGTATTCGGTGATCGCGGTGGTGTTGCACAGCAGGCGCACCTGACCTTTGACGCCTTTGGCGTAGTCCGCCAGATCCTGCTGCATGCGTTCGGTCTGCTGCAGGAGGATGCGCGCGTGGTGCGCCAGGGCCTTGCCGGCCGGCGTCGGGATGACGCCACGGCGGCCGCGCTGGAGAAAGTCGGTGCCCAGTGAGGCTTCCATCGCGCGGATTCTTGCGCTGGCGGCGGCGAGGGAGAGATGGCTGCGAGCAGCGCCGGCGGTGATGTTGCCGGTGTCGAGAATGTGCAGGTAGAGGCGCAGGTCGGTGAGGTCGAAGTGCATGGGTAGCCTCTGGTTTTGTGGTTTATGGATAGGCCCTATCGCTGGCAAGCCAGCTCCCACAGGGTTTTGTGTGTACTCAGGTTTTGCATCCAACCCATAAACCTGTGGGAGCTGGCTTGCCAGCGACGGGGCCAATTGCCTCAATGAATTTCTTAGCCTCTTCCACAGAGTTTTGTGTGTACTCAGGTTTTGAATCCAGCCCATAACCTGTGGGAGCTGGCTTGCCAGCGATGGGGCCAATTGCCTCAATGAATTTCTCAGCCTCTTCCACAGGATTTTGTGTGTACTCAGGTTTTGAATCCAACCAAAAAACCTGTGGGAGCTGGCTTGCCAGCGATGGGGCCAGTTGCCTCAATGAATTTCTCAGCCTCTTGCATTGGCAGAGGCTGCCTCAGTATATGGCAGATTTTCAGTCAGCCCAGACTGGCGCACAGTAGCGCCATGAACACACTCGCAGATTTCTACCAAAACCTCGGTCTGGCCCTGTCACTGCTGGTCATCGCCACCTTCGTCATGGCCGGTCTGGTCAAAGGCGTCATCGGCCTCGGCCTGCCCACGGTCGCCATGGGGCTGCTGGGTCTGGCTATGGCACCGTCGCAGGCAGCGGCGCTGCTGATCATTCCGGCCACGCTGACCAATGTCTGGCAACTGGCCTTCGGCGGTCATTTGAAAGGGCTGATCAAACGTCTCTGGCCGATGTTGCTGATGATCTTCCTCGGCACCGGCGTCGGTACGTTGTGGATCGGCATGGCGGGTGGACACTGGGTGGTGCGCGGGCTGGGCACGGCGCTGTTGCTCTACGCGTTGAGCGGGTTATTCCTGCCGACGCTGCACGTTGAACCTCGCCATGAATCCTGGCTCGGTCCGGTCTGTGGCGTGCTCACCGGCGTCATCACTTCCGCCACCGGCGTTTTCGTGATTCCCGCCGTGCCGTACCTGCAAGCGCTGGGCTTGAACCGTGATGAACTGGTGCAGGCGCTCGGCCTGTCCTTCACCGTTTCGACGCTCGCGTTGGCCGGCGGTTTGCTCTGGCGCGGCGCGCTCGGTGGCGGCGAATTGAGCGCCTCGTTGCTGGCGCTGATTCCGGCAGTGCTCGGCATGTTGCTCGGCCAATGGCTGCGTCAGAGGATCAGCGCGGCGCTGTTCAAACGTGTGTTCTTCATCGGCATGGGCGCGCTCGGCGCCCACCTGCTGATCAGCGGTTAGCCGACGACGCGCTGAGCATGTCGATGCGGCGGATATCAAAATCGCGCTCCAGATACTCCATGCGCTGCTCGAAGAATTGCTTCATGTGCGGCAGATTCGAGTGCACATCCAGATGCGCCTGGCTTTCCCAGATCTCGTAGAAGATGAACAGCGACGGATCTTGCTGGTCGCGGAGCATGTGATATTCGATGCAACCTGGTTCGGCGCGGCTTGGTTCGACATAGGCGCGGAACAGCGCCTCGAAAGCCTCGGCTTTTTCCGGGCGGGTCTTGGCGTGCAGGATGAAACCGTGGCGTTCACTCATCGATAAAACTCCTCAAGTTCAGATGGCGACCAATCCTACGGCAACAATCCGGGCTCGATTCGTGCGTTTTGCTCAAATGTATTTTGCGCAACCGCTGCTTATTCCGCGCGAGACACAACGTTAATCTGCCGCCATTCAACTTTCCCATCTCTATCCAGCCCAGTGGCTGCGCCGAGGCTTTGCCATGAAAAAAGTTTTGTTGCTCAACGGCGGTAAAAAATTCGCCCACTCCGACGGTCGCTACAACGCCACCCTGCACGAAGCGGCGCTGAGCGTGCTGGATCGCGGCGGCGTCGACGTGAAAACCACGTTCATCGACGAGGGTTACGACGTTGCTGAAGAAGTCGCCAAATTCCTCTGGGCCGACGTGATCATTTATCAAATGCCGGGCTGGTGGATGGGGGCGCCGTGGACGGTGAAAAAGTACCTCGACGAAGTCTTCACCGAAGGCCACGGCAGCCTCTACGCCAGCGATGGCCGCACCCGTTCCGACGCGTCGCAGAAGTACGGCAGCGGCGGGCTGATTCAGGGCAAGCAATACATGCTGTCGCTGACCTGGAACGCACCGCAGCAGGCGTTTGATGACCCGACCGATTTCTTCGAAGCCAAAGGCGTGGACGCGGTGTACTTCCCGTTTCACAAGGCCAACGAATTTTTGGGCATGACCGCTTTGCCGACGTTCCTCTGTGTGGACGTGATGAAGCGTCCGAACATTGAGATCGATGTGGCGCGGTATGAGCAGCATCTGAAAGATGTGTTCGCTCTCAAGGCTTGAGGTGCTTTCCTCTGCCAAATGGATTTATCTGTGGTGAGGGGATTTATCCCCGGTGGGTCGCGTAGCGGCCCCGCTCTTGATCCTGAAAAAGAAGGGGACTGCTGCGCAGTCCATCGGGGATAAATCCCCTCGCCACAAGGATGTTCTCTCTCCACAATGGATTTGTGCCGACGATCAATTAAGGGACACCCGTGAAAGCCAGATCCGATGAGTTGCAGATTTTCGTCTGCGTGATCGAATGCGGTTCGATTTCCGCCGCTGCCGAACAGGTCGGGCAGACGCCGTCAGCGGTCAGCCGCACCCTGTCGCGGCTGGAAGCCAAGCTCGACACCACGCTGATCAACCGCACCACGCGGCGCATGGATCTGACCGAAGAGGGCAAGTATTTCTTCGAGCAGGCCAAGCTGATCCTCGATCAGATGGACCAACTCGAAGAGCGTCTGTCCTCCCGTCAACAAACCCCGTCCGGACGCTTGCGGATCAACGCCGCCTCGCCGTTCATGCTCCACGCCGTCGTCCCCTACATCGACGAGTTCCGCCGTCTCTACCCGGACATCCAGCTCGAACTCAACAGCAATGACCTGATCATTGACCTGCTGGAACAAAGCACCGACGTCGCCATCCGCATCGGCACCCTCGCCGATTCGACGCTGCATGCGCGTTCACTCGGTTGCAGTCCGCTGCTGATCGTCGCCAGCCCCGCGTATCTGGAAAAGCACGGCGCGCCGCTGCAAGTGGCGGATCTCAGCGAGCACACCTTGCTCGGCTTCACCCAGAACGAAGGCCTCAACCAGTGGCCGCTGCGTTATGTGCACGGTGATCGCTGGCCGATCACTCCGGCGATCAGCGCCTCCAGTGGCGAGACCGTGCGCCACCTGGCGCTGGAAGGGCAGGGCATCGCCTGCCTGTCGCACTTCATGACCATCGACGACATCCGCGCCGGGCGTTTGAAGGTACTACTGGGCGAATTCAACAGCGGTTATCGCCAGCCGATCAACGCGGTGTACTACCGAAATACGCAACTGGCGCTGCGCATTCAGTGCTTCCTCGACTTCATTCAGAGCAAACTTGCGGCCTATGCCAGCGCTGATTTCAAGGGCTGATTCGTGACCTCTGCGCAACAGTGATTTGGGTGAGGGCGGGTTTTTCCGCAAGGGTCGCAGGCCGATACTCCTCCCATCACTTATTCACGCAGGGAGTTTCTCCATGAACGTATTCGTCACCGGCGCTGCCGGTTTTATCGGTGGCTCGATCGCCACCGGTCTGGTCCAGGCCGGGCATAAAGTCACCGGTCTGGTGCGCAGCGCAGAACAAGCCGATGAGCTGAAAGCACTGGGCATCACCCCGGTGATCGGCACCCTCGACGACAAAGCATTGCTCGCCGAACACGCCCGTGCCGCCGACGCCGTGATCAATGCAGCCAGCAGCGACCATCGCGGCGCGGTCGAGGCCTTGCTCGACGCCTTGCGCGGTTCCGACAAAGTGTTCCTGCACACCAGCGGTTCGAGCATCGTCGGCGATGCGTCGGGCGGCAAATCCAGCGACGTCATCTACCATGAAGACAACCTGCCGGAACCGACCGTCGACAAAGCCGCCCGTGTGGGCATCGACAACCTGATTCTCGCCGCCGCAAAGGATGGCGTGAACTCCGCTGTCATCTGCAACACCCTGATTTACGGCCACAGCCTGGGCGTCAATCGCGACAGCGTGCAGTTGCCACGTCTGCTCAAACAGGCACGCAAAAGCGGTGTGGTCCGCCACGTCGGCACTGGCCAGAACATCTGGTCCAACGTGCACATCGAAGACGTCGTCGCCCTGTACCTGCTGGCGCTGAACAAAAACGTTCCGGGCACTTTCTACTTCGTTGAAAGCAGTGAAGCGTCGTTTATCGACATGACTACCGCCATGGCCGAAGCGCTGAACCTGGGCCAGCCACAAGACTGGCCACTGAAAGACGCCGAAGCCGAATGGGGCTATGAAATGGCCAACTACGGCCTCGGCTCTAACAGCCGCGTACGCGGCAAACACGCCCGCGAACTGCTGGGCTGGGCGCCGAAGCGTACGTCGGTGGTTGAATGGATTCGTAACGAAATGGTGTGAGTCGTACACCACGCGTGTAAACGCCACCTAACCTGTGGGAGCTGGCTTGCCAGCGATAGCGGTTGAGCAGTCACCATCTAAGTTGAATGTGCCGCCGCCATCGCTGGCAAGCCAGCTCCCACAGGTTTGCGCATTCTGTCTGAACGAATACGATCAAAACTGTGGGAGCGAGCCTGCTCGCGAAAGCGGTGCTTCAGTCGATAGAGATGTTGAATGCGAGACCGTCTTCGCGAGCAGGCTCGCTCCCACATAGGTTTCTCATCTGCCAGGAGACTTATGAAAATCCCGCCCCGCGATTTTCATTAATCGCGACACGACATATCCATCCGCGACACGCCTTACCTCTCCACGAAAATTACTTTCATGCGGTTTGAAATCTCGATCTCGAAATGATTTATGAGTTTCACAACCCATTCGAACGTGACCCTTTCGAGGAGTACCGCATGACGCCTTCCTTCGGCTATTGGCTGCTGGTGTATGCCGCCGTCGCCATCATCGCGCTGATCGTATTGATCGCCCGTTATCGGCTCAATCCGTTCATTGTCATCACGCTGATTTCCATTGGTCTGGCACTCGTGGCGGGGATGCCGCCGTCGGGCGTGGTGGGTGCGTATGAGGCTGGGGTGGGCAAGACGCTGGGGCATATTGCGCTGGTGGTGGCGCTGGGGACGATGCTTGGCAAGATGATGGCCGAGTCCGGCGGTGCCGAGCAGATGGCCCGTACCTTGATCGAAAAATTCGGCGAGAAAAACGCGCACTGGGCGATGGTCTGCATCGCGTTTCTGGTGGGATTGCCGCTGTTTTTCGAGGTCGGTTTCGTGTTGCTGGTGCCGATTGCCTTCACCGTGGCGCGGCGCGTCGGTGTGTCGATTCTTATGGTCGGCCTGCCAATGGTCGCCGGCCTGTCGGTGGTGCACGCACTGGTGCCACCGCACCCGGCGGCGATGTTGGCGGTGCAGGCGTATCAGGCGTCGGTCGGGCAGACCCTGTTGTATGCGATTGCCATTGGCATTCCGACAGCGATCATTGCCGGCCCGCTCTACGCCAAATTCATCGTGCCGCGCATTCAGTTGCCGGCGGATAACCCGCTGGAAAAGCAATTCCTCGACCGCGAGCCCCGCGACAGACTGCCGGGTTTCGGCATCACCATGGCAACCATTCTCTTGCCGGTGGTGCTGATGCTGATCGGCGGTTGGGCCAACCTGATTTCCACGCCGGGCAGTGGCTTCAACCAATTCCTGTTGTTCATCGGCAACTCGGTGATCGCGCTGTTGCTGGCGACATTGCTGAGTTTCTGGACGCTGGGCATCGCTCAGGGTTTCAACCGCGAATCGATCCTCAAGTTCACCAACGAATGCCTGGCGCCGACCGCCAGCATTACTTTGCTGGTGGGCGCGGGCGGCGGCTTGAACCGGATTCTAGTGGACGCAGGCGTCACTGATCAGATCGTCGGCCTCGCCCACGAATTTCACCTGTCTCCGCTGATCATGGGTTGGCTGTTCGCGGCGTTGATGCGGCTTGCCACCGGTTCCGCGACCGTGGCGATGACCACCGCGTCCGGCGTGGTCGCGCCAGTGGCCATTGGTCTGGGTTATCCACACCCTGAGCTGTTGGTGCTGGCGACCGGCGCCGGGTCGGTTATCTTTTCCCACGTCAACGACGGCGGCTTCTGGTTGATCAAGGAATACTTCAACATGACGGTCGCGCAGACGTTCAAGACCTGGACCGTGCTGGAGACGTTGATCTCGCTGGTCGCTTTCGGTCTGACCGTGGGCCTTTCTTACCTGCTGTAACCGGAGCCTGCCGCCATGGACATCCTCTACCAGATCCGCGCCCGCCAGGATTCCTTCAGCGCCGGCGAGGGCCGCATCGCCCGGCTGATGCTCGACGACGTCGGTTTTGCCGCCTCCGCCAGCCTCGAAGATCTGGCGCAACGCGCCGAGGTCAGCACCGCCACGCTGTCGCGGTTTGCCCGCAGCGTCGGTTGCCGTGACCTGCGCGACCTGCGCCTGCAACTGGCTCAGGCCAGCGGCGTCGGCAGCCGTTTCCTCGACCCGGCGGGCACGCCTGAGCAGTCGGCGTTCTACGGGCAGATCGTTGGCGATATCGAAACCACGCTGCGTCAGCATCTCGCAGGTTTTGACGAATCACGCTTCGCCGACGCGGTGAAATTGCTCGGCCAGGCGCGGATGATTCACGCCTTTGGCATGGGCGGTTGCTCGACCTTGTGCAGCGACGAATTGCAGGTGCGTCTGGTGCGCCTCGGTTATCCGATTGCGGTGTGTCATGACGCGGTGATGATGCGCGTTACCGCTGCCAGCCTGAACGCCGAACAAGTGGTCATCGTCTGCTCGCTGACCGGCATCACCCCGGAACTGCTAGAGACAGTCGAACTGGCGCGCAACTACGGCGCGCGCATCCTCGCCATCACCCGCGCCGACTCGCCGCTGGCCGAACTGGCCGACATCGTCCTGCCGCTGCAAGGCGCGGAAACCTCGTTCATCTACAAACCGACAGCGGCGCGCTACGGCATGCTGCTCGCCATCGATGTGCTCGCGACTGAACTGGCGCTGGCCAATCCTGAAGACAATCAAGAACGTCTGCGGCGGATCAAACTCGCCCTCGACGAATACCGTGGCGGTGACGATCACCTGCCGCTGGGAGACTGACATGCTGTACGACACGCTGATCCGCAACGCCACCGTCATCGATGGCAGCAACACGCGCGGTTACTGCGCCGACGTGGCGATTCGTGCTGGCCGCATCGAGCGCATTGGTGACTTGCACGACGCCAGCGCTGCCGAAGAAATCGACGCCGGCGGCCGCGTGCTGGCGCCGGGTTTTATCGATGTGCACACCCACGACGACACCGTGGTGATCCGCCAACCCGAGATGCTGCCCAAACTCAGCCAAGGCGTGACCACGGTGATCGTCGGCAACTGCGGGATCAGCGCCTCGCCCGTGACGCTGAAAGGCAATCCGCCGGATCCGATGAACCTGCTCGGCACCGCGGCCGCCTTCGTTTATCCACGCTTCAGCGATTACCGTGCGGCGGTCGAAGCGGCGAATACCACGTTGAATGTGGCGGCGCTGGTCGGCCACACGGCGTTGCGCAGCAATCACCTCGATGATTTGTTCCGTACCGCCACGCCTGAGGAAATCGCTGCGATGCGCGAGCAATTGCGCGAAAGCCTTGAGGCTGGGGCCTTGGGTTTATCCACAGGTCTGGCGTACGCCAGCGCCTATAACGCCTCTACCGATGAAGTGAAGCAACTGACCGAAGAACTCACGGCATTCGGCGCGGTGTACACCACGCACCTGCGCAGTGAATTTGAACCGGTGCTGGAAGCGATGGACGAGGCGTTCAGCATCGGTCGTCATTCGCGCTCACCGGTGATCATTTCCCACCTCAAATGCGCCGGAGTCGGTAACTGGGGGCGCAGTCCGCAGTTGCTCGCATCGCTGGAAGAAGCCGCGAAAACCCACCCGGTCGGCTGCGATTGCTATCCCTACGCGGCAAGTTCTTCGACGCTCGATCTGAAGCAAGTCACCGACGCCCACCGCATCACCATCACCTGGTCGACGCCGCATCCGGAAGTCAGCGGCCGCGATTTGATCGACATCGCTGCCGAGTGGAACGTGCCGCTGATAGACGCGGCAAAACGCCTACAACCGGCGGGTGCGGTGTACTACGGAATGGACGAGGCCGATGTGCGAAGAATCCTCGCCCATCCGTTGTCGATGGTTGGTTCTGACGGACTGCCGGAAGACCCGTTCCCGCATCCGCGCCTGTGGGGTGCTTTCCCACGGGTGCTCGGGCATTTCAGTCGTGATGTCGGGCTGTTTCCGCTGCACACCGCTGTGCACAAGATGACCGGGTTATCGGCGGCACGATTCGGCTTGAAGGAAAGAGGCGAGATTCGCGAAGGTTATTGGGCGGACCTGGTGTTGTTCGATCCACTGACCGTGCGCGATGTGGCGGATTTCAATGACCCGCAACGAGCGGCGCAGGGCATTGATGGCGTGTGGATCAACGGCGTGTTGAGTTACCAGGAGGGGCAGTCTTCAGGACGCCACGCAGGACGGTTCCTCGCCCGTGAAGATGACCTGCGCAAAGGTTTTGTATAACCGCAGTTGCAGGTTTGCGACGTGGTCTGGATTTTTGTGCAGTGATGGCACATTGGAATTAAAGATTCCCTCGACCAAGCCGAATCGCTGACATTCAGTGGATTTGGCGTCTGTCGCCCCAGGGAGTTTCATGTACCGCGTTTGTTTGTTCGCAGCCGTCACATTACTGGCCGGTTGTGTCAGTCCACAAGCACGCCAGGCGGCGGAAGCCGAGACCTTGTTCAAGGATATCCTCGCGCGTCCATTGGTCAGTGATTCGGTTATGCGCGAAGGCGATATCCTGACGTTCCAGATCAGTCAGTCCGGCAATGCGCAAGCGGCGGCAGGCGTGGTTTTTCAGATGGAAGCCTCCTGCGCGGCCGACCGTGCCAACTTGCTGTATCTGGGCGGCGGCGGTCGGATGTATCCGGGGCTCAATGGTCACCAGTACTCGATCGGTCGAGCGATGCCGGCCAACGTGCTCGGCATGTTGAAAAACAACCCTGACTTCATCAAGGCGTGTGCCAGCACGCCGGCGTCGGATTGGCGAGTGGTCAAAGGCAGCGGCGAGGAGCAATGGGTATTGTTTGATCGCAACAGTCTCAAGAAGGACGGTTCCGAACTGAGATTCTGGGCGGCTTACGATAACCCCTTGATTGGATTCGATGCGCCCTACGACGCTCCCTATGCGCAGAAGCGCGAGCGTTACGCAGTCGATTGTGGCAAGCAGACCTACCGTGTGGTGGCGGGCTACGATCTGGATGCCGACAACACTGTCACGGATGGACAGGACGCGATCGCACTGACCTCCAATGCAATCAGCGGCAGCAACGACGACTACGAGCTGCTGTTCAAACTGGTCTGTGAAAAACCCGAATCGGCAGCGCAACTGCCCAGGTTCGTTGCCCGCGCAAAGAAAAGCGCTCCAGTGACTCTGCCAACGCTTACCCCGGCAGTGACATCAGCCATCAAACAACTGAACATGCCGGACGCCGTTAAACCGCTCAACTATGTGGAAATCACGGGCCAGTCGAATTACCAGGGCAAGACTATAGACATGCGCGAAGTGCGCCGCTTTGAAATCGATAGCGCCTCGCAGCAACTGAGTCTGCATTTGTCGGGCGCCAATTATGAGAGCGATGCCGTGACCTTTCGCGGGCTGCTGGATCTAGCGAAATTGAGCCGTTTCAGCGTCTCGAAGGGGCCCTCGATGAAAGACACGTCCAGTGTCATCAACCTAAGCTTCAGCGGCGACTGGCAGCATATGCCGGTCAACGGACACTTGGCCTACAAAGCAACGTTCAGCAGCACTAACTCGCTGCTCGGCAAAGTCGACGAGCGCCAGGAAAACACCAACTGCACCGTTGTTCGCGAACTGTCGGCGAGCCAACTCAATTCAACCTTGAGCGGCTCGGCCAAAGAGTTGAGGTGCAGCAAAGAAGGCGATGAGTACAATCGGGTCAACACCTACTACTACTTGTCGGATTATGCTTACTTCTTCTTTGCACGCACCGACAAGAACCGTTTTTTCTACAGCGATCTGGTACTCAAGACGCTGCGTTGATCCGGCCATTTGGCCCGTCCAGACGGGCCTTTTCCATAGGCGAGAGCACTCCCATGAGCTTCGGCAAAACCACCCCGATCCTGCGGATTTTCGATGAAGCCAAAGCCGTAGAATTCTACGTCGACTTCCTCGGCTTCAAGATCGACTGGCAGCACCGTTTCGAGGCGAACTTCCCGTTGTATCTGCAGGTGTCGCGTGGCGAGTGTGTGCTGCACCTGTCCGAGCATCACGGCGATGCAACCCCCGGTTCGGCGCTACGCATCGAGACCGATGAGCTGGAGGCGTTCCAGCAGCAATTGGTGGCCAAGGACTACAAGTTCTCGCACCCACAGATTCAGGCGATGCCGTGGGGGAGTCAGGACATGACGATTGCTGATCCGTTTGGCAATCGGTTGGTGTTCACCAACGCGATCAGTGTTTGAAACAGTTTCAAGCCGCATGGAAAAGCCCGCTGCCAAACCACCAAGGTCTGCCAGCGGGCTTTTTCGTCACTCGGTCGGCACTAACTTGTCCAGCACGCGATTAACCGCCAACTCCGCCAGCATCACCACTTGAGCGATGCCTTGCAGGGTTTTGCGGTGGGTGCCTTCGACCATCGCAGCGTGGTTATGCAGCATGACGGTGGCCGAGCCGAGGGTTTCACTGGCATCGACCAGCAGCGACTCGGTATCGGCTTCGGGGTCGGTCATGTACAGCTTGTTGGGTTTGTAGGGCGCGGCCATTATCTCGGCGGTTGGTGGTCCGAGGTAATGGTCGAGGGCGCGCTCGGCGGCTTCGTGGAATTTCTTTGAGTCGGGGGATTCGTACGGGGAGGCCGGGTCGGTGACCGGTGGGTTTGGCGTTACTTTGAACATAAGCTGTGTTCCCTTCATTGAGCTTCAACCCTTCTGCTACTAAACGGAAGGGAGGCAGCTGTACGCAGGTTAGTAGACCGGGGAACTCAGCTTAAGCCGGCGCGCCGAAGCGCCCTACGTACAGCCACCATCAAGCTCAGGTACGAGAGCACCTGTGATGAATGTACGACCAGCAGAATTACCACGGGCTACTAAACCCGATCACTGGGAATCAGTGACCCGATTGAAGTTACGCAGCAAGCCCTGGACGCACAAGCCGGCGGATTCTGGTACATGCGTAGGCAGTGGCGCAAGGATTTGTAGGCTCTTGCGCGTAACACTGAGTGTCTTTAAACACCTATGGTGTAAGAGGTTTATTGCGCTACAGAGTTTGAGGATTTGCCTGTCGGATCTCGGTGCGGCGACTGACGCCATCGCTGGCAAGCCAGCTCCCACATTGACTGAGTCGTACGCAAAATTTGGCTTCACCAAAAAACCTGTGGGAGCTGGCTTGCCAGCGATGAGGCCAATCCAGTCACCCGCGATGCGTCTGCCGAAACTCCCCGGGCGGCATCCCGCGCCGACTCTTGAACGTGCGATGAAACGACCGCGGTTCGGTAAAACCCAGATACTGCGCAATGTCCTGAATCGGCAACGTGCTGTTCAACAGGTAATGCTCAGCCAACTCCTGGCGCAGATCATCGAGAATCTGCTGATACGACGTCCCCGCCTGATGTAACTGGCGCTGCAATGTGCGCACCGACACCGCAAGTTGCTCGGCCACTTGCTCCTTGCGCGGCAAGCCTTCCTTGAGCAACTGCCGCAGGATGCCTTTCACCTGCTGCGCCAGCGACGCGTCCTCCAGCGTCGCCATCAAACCCATCGCATGCTCTTCCAGCGTACGCAGCAATTGCGCATCGGCCTGGCGCAACGGCAGTTGCAAATACGCTAACGGCACGATCAGCGCCGAATAGGGCTGATCGAACAACACCGGGCAATCGAAGAACTGCTCATATTGCGCCAGCGTCACCTCGTCCGGGCGCGCATGCTCCAGCCACACAGCGGCCGGCGACATCTGCGTATCGGCAATCCAGCGCGCATATTGCAGCCAGGAGCCGAGCACGTTTTCCACCAGATGCCGACGAATCCGTGGGCGCTGATAACGGCACGTCCAGACCAGATGCACATGGCCGTCCTGCATCTCGGCGCGACTCACGCCCATGTCGCCCACCAGTTTTTCGAACGGCATGATCCGGCTCATGGCATCGCCAAGGGTCGCGCAGTTCATGGTGATGTAGCCGAGCACGCTCCACGAGTTGGGCAAGACGAAATTCGCCGCGTTGAGCCCGAACAACGGATCGCCCGAGTGCTCGCAGAAATAATCCAGCAACTTTTCATGGGCCTCACCCGGCAGACGCAGGGTGTTGTCGCTCAACTGCTGCGCCTGCAAGCCGGCCGCCGCCAACGCCGGCTCGATGGCCATGCCCAATTGCTCGGCATGGCGCAAATATTTGAGCAGCGGCGGAACGGACGTGAAGCCGAGCGATTGCATGATCGTATTCCCTTGATCAAAGCCTGCATGAGCGGATGAATGCCCTGAAAGGTAATTTGAAACCACGGCTAAAGTAAATGGCTGACGCTTGCGCGACGTTTGACTCAATTGGCTACACGAACTGGCCGGATGCGACCGTGACACTTTTTGGCCGCCGACTAGTATGGGGGCCTGAAATATCCATCATAAGAACCGGAAAAGGACACACGCATGCGACGCTGGAACGGCTGGGGCGATGCAACCACGGTGGTCGAACTGCCGGCCCAGGGCGCGAGCTTTCTTGCGCAACGCTTGGGCAACGGTCGAGCGCTGCCCGACGCAACGCTGGAAGCGGCGTTGGCTCGTGTCCCGGCCTCGCGGTTGCAGGCGCACACCTTGTACAGCGTCGATGCCCATGACCGGTTGCTCCACGCCCGGGGCCAGAGCCTGCCGGACTGGCTGGCGTTGCGTGAAGGTGCGCTGGGCAAGTATCCCGATGCCGTGGCGTTCCCGGAGACTGCCGAGCAGATTCGCCAATTGCTCGCGCTCGCCCATGAGCGGGACCTGTGCCTGATTCCTTATGGCGGCGGCACCTCGGTAGCCGGGCACATCAATCCGCCGGACTCCACGCGTCCCGTGGTGACTGTATCGCTGGCGCGAATGAATCGCCTGATCGATCTCGACGAACAGAGCCTGTTGGCAACCTTCGGCCCCGGCGCCAGTGGCCCGCAGGTGGAAAGTCAGTTGCGCGCCCGAGGCTACACGCTGGGGCACTTCCCGCAGTCGTGGGAGTTATCGACTCTGGGCGGTTGGGTCGCCAGCCGTTCCAGCGGCCAGCAATCGTTGCGCTATGGGCGCATCGAGCAATTATTCGCCGGCGGCACGCTGGAAACCTTCGCCGGTCCGTTGGACATTCCAACGTTCCCGGCCTCGGCGGCAGGGCCTGATCTGCGCGAAGTGGTGCTCGGTTGTGAAGGCCGTTTCGGGATCATTTCCGAAGTCAAAGTGCGGGTCAGCGCACTGCCCGCTGACGAACGTTTCTACGGCGTATTCCTGCCGAGCTGGACCAAAGCGCTGCAAGCGATTCGCCAACTCGCTCAAGCGCGCGTGCCGCTGTCGATGCTACGGTTGTCCAACGCCGTGGAGACCGAAACGCAATTGGCGCTGGCCGGTCACCCGCAACAAATCGCCTGGCTGGAGAAATACCTGAGCCTGCGCGGGGCGGGCGAGGGCAAGTGTCTGCTGACCTTCGGCGTGACCGGCAATCGTCGGCAAAACGCGCTGTCGCTGAGCCAGGCCCGCCAGCATCTGAAAGCCTTTGGCGGTGTGTTCACCGGCACCTTGCTCGGCAAGAAGTGGGCACAGAACCGCTTCCGTTTCCCCTACCTGCGCGAGAACCTGTGGAACGCCGGTTACGTGGTCGACACCCTCGAAACCGCCACCGACTGGAGCAACGTCGACAACCTGCTCAACCTCATCGAAAACAGCCTGCGCGATGCCTTGGCCGCTGAGGGTGAGCGGGTGCATGTGTTCACGCACCTGTCCCACGTTTACGGCGAAGGATCGAGCATCTACACCACCTACGTGTTTCGCCCGGCGGTGGATTACCCGGCGACCCTGGCGCGCTGGAAAGCGCTCAAGCACGCGGCCAGCCAGACCATCGTCGACAACCACGGCACCATCAGCCACCAGCACGGCGTCGGCAAGGATCACGCCCCGTACCTGTTGCGCGAAAAAGGCGAACTGGCGATGGACACCTTGCAGGCGCTGAGCCGCCATTTCGATCCGGCCGGGCGCCTCAACCCCGGCACGCTGTTGCCGGAATGACGGTCATGCGCCCGAACTGGAACGCCGCATGGCGCCAGCAGATTCTGCCGACACTGGCGGATGAAAGCTGGGATCTGATCGTGATTGGCGGCGGCATCAGCGGCGCCGGGATTCTGCGTGAAGCTGCACGCCGTGGCTGGCGGTGTTTGTTGCTGGAACAACGCGATTTTGCCTGGGGCACGTCCAGTCGCTCGTCAAAAATGGTCCATGGTGGTTTGCGATATATCGCCAAGGGCCAGTGGCGCCTGACCCGTGATTCGGTGCGCGAACGTCAGCGCTTGCTTGATGAAGCACCGGGGCTGGTCGAGCCGATGAGTTTCCTGATGCCGCACTATCGCGGTGGTTTTCCCGGGCCGCGTGTTTTCAGTGGTTTGTTGTCGGTGTATGACGCGTTGGCCGGGCGGCGCAGCCACCAGTTTCATGACGCGCAACAACTGCGCTACCTGGCACCGGGCGTGAAGGAAACCGACCTGCTCGGCGGCACCAGTTTTGTCGACGCGCTGACCGATGATGCGCGGCTGGTAATGCGTGTTTTGAGCGAGGCGCGGGCCGACGGCGCGGTGGTGCTCAACGGCGTGCGTGTCGAGCATCTGCTGCGTGAGAAGGGGCGAGTGTGCGGCGTTCAGATCGAAGATTGCGAGGCCGGCGCGACCCTGCAATTGCGCTGCGGCGTACTCGCTGTGGCGACTGGCGCATGGGCTGAGCGCTTGCGACCGACCGAGGCACCACGCCAATTACGGCCGTTGCGTGGCAGCCATTTGCTGCTGCCGGGCTGGCGCTTGCCGGTGGCGCAGGCCTTCACCTTTCTGCATGAGCGCGACCGACGCCCGGTGTTCGTTTTTCCGTGGGAAGGCGCGACGGTGGTCGGCACCACGGACCTTGATCACCGCGAGGATCTGGATCAGAGCGCGAGCATTAGCGGCGAAGAGCTCGACTATCTGCTGGCGGCCTGCACGCAACAATTTCCCGCTGCGCACGTGAGCGCTGCGGATGTGCGGTCGACGTGGTCGGGCGTGCGTCCGGTGGTGGGCAGCGCGGGTGCGCATCAAGACCAACCCTCGAACGAAACCCGTGAACACGTACTGTGGCAGGAGCCCGGTTGCGTCACGCTGGCCGGCGGCAAGCTGACGACGTTTCGCCCGCAAGCCATCGAAGTGCTCAAGGCTTGCGCGAGCATGCTTGATCGTCCTTTCGTTGATGATGCTGCGCCAGTGTTTGCCGCTGTGCCGGCGCTGCCGATCCCGGTACTGAGCAGCCATCAATGGCGACGTCTCGCCGGACGCCATGGTCGTGACCTGCCAAGGCTGGCGCAACTGCTCGCAGACGTCGGCCACGATACGGTCGGCGCCACGGACACTCTGTGGGCCGAACTGGCTTTCGCCTGTGAGTCGGAAATGGTTCTTCACCTCGACGATCTGTTGCTGCGCCGCACGCGTCTCGGTTTGCTGCTACCCCTCGGTGGCGAAGGTTATTTCGCGCCGATTCGCCAACTCTGCCAGCCGCGACTGGGCTGGGACGATGAGCGATGGCAGCAGGAACTCCAGCGTTATCAGGCGTTGTGGCAACGCCATCACGGTCTGCCGGATGCCACGCCTTGATGTCCCTTGAAGAGAGCTCCATGGATAACCCACCGAACAAGCGTTACCTGCTGGCCATCGACAACGGCACCCAGAGCGTGCGCGCGCTGCTCTTTGATTTACAGGGCAATCTGCTCGGCAAAGGCAAGGTCGAATTGCAGGCGTATTACTCGAAGCAACCGGGTTGGGCCGAGCAGGATCCGGAATACTACTGGGCGAAACTCGGCGAGGCTTGCCAGCAGGTGTGGGCGCAAACCGGGATTGATCGCTCGCAGATTGCCGGTGTTTCCCTGACCACCCAGCGCGGCACGGTGATCAATGTCGATGCCGAGGGCAAACCGCTGCGCCCGGCCATTCTGTGGCTCGATCAACGCCAGAGTGAAGTCGAAGGCGGGATCAAGGGGCCGTGGGGCTGGCTGTTCAAACTGGTCGGCGCGCAAGCCACCGTGGATTATTTTCGGGCCCAGGCTGAGGCTAACTGGATCGCCAGACACCAGCCGGATATCTGGGCGGCGACCGACAAGTTTTTGCTGCTTTCGGGGTTTCTGACTCATCGCTTGTGCGGGCAGTTTGTCGACTCGGTGGGCTGTTGCGTCGGCTACCTGCCGTTCGACTTCAAGCGCCTGAAATGGGCCGCGCCTTCCGACTGGAAATGGCAGGCGTTGGCGGTGCGTCCCGAGCAATTGCCGAGCCTGCACAAACCCGGTGAAACCCTCGGCTACATCACCGCCCAAGCCAGCCGCCATACCGGGATCCCCGAAGGCCTGCCGCTGATTGCCGCCGGTGCCGACAAGGCTTGCGAAGTGGTCGGTTCCGGCGTGGTCGATGCGGGCACGGTGTGCCTGTCCTACGGCACCACGGCGACGATCACCAGCACCCGCTCGCGCTATCTGGAAATCGTCCCGTTGATCCCGCCGTACCCCTCAGCGGTGCCGGATCAGTTCAACTGCGAGGTGATGATTTATCGCGGTTACTGGATGGTCAGCTGGTTCAAGAACGAGTTCGGTTTGCGCGAAATGCAGAAGGCGAAAGCGCAGGGCATTGAGCCCGAAGAGCTCTTCGATGCGCTGGTCAACGAGGTGCCGCCGGGGTCGATGGGTTTGATGCTGCAACCCTACTGGTCGCCGGGCATTCGTGAGCCGGGTGTGGAGGCCAAAGGCGCGATGATCGGCTTCGGCGACGTGCACACCCGCGCACACATTTACCGGGCGATTCTGGAGGGGCTGGCGTATGCCTTGCGCCAGGGCATGGAGAAGATCGAGCGGCGTTCGAAGGTCTCGATCAAGCGTCTGCGGGTGGCGGGCGGCGGCTCGCAGAGTGATGCGGCGATGCAGCTCACAGCGAATATTTTCGGGTTGCCCGCCGAGCGTCCGCATGTGTATGAAGCGTCGGGTCTGGGCGCGGCGATTTGTTGTGCGGTGGGGTTGGGGTTGCACGCGGATTTCCCCACGGCCATCGCCGCGATGACCCGGGTGGGCGCGGTGTTCATGCCGCAACCCGAGGCGCAAAAAATCTACGAACAACTCTACAAGGATGTCTACCTGCGCATGTACCGCCAGCTCAAACCGCTGTACCAGAGCATCCGCAAAATCACCGGTTACCCCGCCTAGCCGACCACCACAAATACCTTGTAGGAGTGAGCCTGCTCGCGATAGCGGAGTGTCAGCCAACATCCATTTGAATGACACACCGCTATCGCGAGCAGGCTCACTCCTACAGGGGGCGGCGGTGTTTTGGAGATTGTGCAATTGGCGCCATTGGAGAGTTTTTCTGGTGAGATCGGACAGTGTCAGCGCCTGGGGCGGTTGTTAGGCTCATGCCTCACAGCACATCCAATAAGAACCAGAAGCATGAAGCTGACATTCCTCCTGTTGCTGCTTTTTGCAACGGCCCCGAGCGCTTGGGGCTGGTCGAACCATACGGTGGGCAGCTATCTGGCGTTGCAGGATCTGCCAGCGTTGCGCGATGCGCCACAGGTGGAAGTCGAACCGCTGGAGCAGTTTCTCACCGAGCAATATCCGGCCATCGTCGCACTGCTGGAACAGCAGGAAAACTTCGCCCGCGAACACTTCGCGCAATACCCGCCACGCCCCGACCAGCTGAAATTGCCCGCAGTCCCCAGTGACAATCTGCGCCACGATTTCCTCACCGCGTTGCGCATCAATCCGCTCATTCACCTGGCGATGGTCATCCAGCCATTGCCGGGCAAAGACCTGCCCGAGCGTGAGCACCTCAGCGCCGATCAGGTCATGGTCGAACAGACCCTTTCACCGTGGAATCGCCAACGCTTCATCGTTGTCGCCGACGGCGAAAAAGTCGCGGCGCTTGCGGTGCTCGCCAGCGCCGCCGACGAACCGGATTACGGCCACGACATCAACCTGTTCAGCGACAACCCGGGCGCAGTCGCTGCGGTCTATGGTTTCGGCCCGCAGCCGTTCGGCGATGCGCGTTTCCAGTACAGCTCGCAGGCACCGTTCCACATGGGCTTCTTCCATGAAAACCCGGTGGTGTATGCCGCTGCCGGATTTCTTCAGCGCAGTTGGCCGGACTGGCGCGCTTATCAATACATGGGCCTGGCGCGACTGGCGTTTGCCAGCGGCCATCCCTATTGGGGTTATCGCTTTCTCGGCTGGGGCATGCACCACGTGCAGGATCTGACCCAGCCCTATCACGCCAAGCCGCTGCCCGGCGTCGACCTCGCCAGTCTTTTACTGCTGGAAGGCAAGGCGCTGGCCGGTTTCGCTGATGACAAACAGGCGTCCATCGAACGCGTTGCCACCCGGCATATGGAAATCGAAAAGTATCAGTCGAGCTGGCTACGGCGTTTGCTGCGTGCCGGACAAGCGCATCCGATGCTCGACGCTTACAGCGATTTTGCCCAGGACAAACAGTATCCGCCGTACTCCGTGGACTACTTGCGTGAGGTGGTCAGCGCCGAGTCCGTCGACGACTCCGCCGCGTTCGATGAAGCGATCGGTCAGTGGCTTGAGACTGCGCCGGTCACCAGTGATTTCAGCAGCGGCAATCAGCTGCAACGCGAAGATTTCAATCATCCGGCACTGAATCAACAGCTGTTCAAACTGCTCGGCCATTTCGGCTCGCACAGCCGGATTTATGTCAGCGCGGGATTGGTTCCATAGCCATCGCCTCAGCGTTGCGCGAACACAAAAACAATAAGAACAGGGAAGGAGAAAACTCATGATCAACACTCGATTGCGCCTGGCGGGCGCGGCGCTCCCCGGTGTCGGCCTGGCCGGGTTGCTGCAACTCTGCGCGGTCGATGGTGCGCAGGCTGCGGAGTTCAGCGTGCTGGACAAACAGGTCACCGGCTCGTTCGACACGACCTTGTCCTACGGCCGTTTGTGGCGCGTGCAGGGCCGCGACAAGACCAACGATGACGTCAACACCAACGACGGCAATCGCAACTTCGACACCGGACTGGTTTCCGAGGTGTACAAGATTACTTCGGAGCTTGAGGCCAACTATCAGAACTACGGTTTGTTCGTGCGCGGCACAGCATTCTACGACACGCAACTGATGGACAAGCGCAACGACTACTACCGCAACAACAACCCGTCACAACCGAGCCAGAGCTACCCGCAGGACGACCGTTTCACCAGCCAGACCCGCGACATCGCCGGCAGCCGCATCGAGATGCTCGACGCCTATGTCCACGGCAGTTGGGACGTTGCGCAGATGCCGGTGACCGCGCGCGTCGGTCGGCAGGTGTTCAACTGGGGCGAGGGGATTTTCTATCGCGGCGGGATCAATACGACCAACCCGGTGGACGCGGCCAAGTACCGCTTGCCCGGCGCCGAAGTGAAGGAAGTGCTGGTGCCGGTGGAGGCGCTGAGCTTCAACATCGGCCTCACCGACAGCCTGACCATGGAGAGTTTCTACCAGACCAACTGGAAGGAAACCCGCATCGATCCGGTCGGCACGTTCTACTCGCAGACCGACCTGTTCGCCGACGGCGGCAACACCGGGTACAACAACTTCAGCGGCACCGCGCTCGACACGCCAGTGCCGGGGTTTGGCAACGTCATCGGTCTTTACAGTGCCTTGGGCAACAACCCGTTGCTGAGCCAGGCCCTGCAAACCACCGGGCTGTACGCCAACGGCGTGACGCCGGCCTACGGCAATACGCTCAAGGTCGCGTCTATCGGCAAGGACTACAACGCGCGCAACGACGGCCAGTTCGGTTTCGCCTTTCGCTACATTGCCGAACAGCTCAACAGCACCGAGTTCGGCTTGTATATGGTCAATTACCACGCCAAGGAGCCGACCATCGCTGCTGATCTGGGGGGTTACAAGGGCATCGACATGAATGCCCTGACCAATCTGTTGGCGGGTGTCGCGGGCAGTCAGGCCGGCGCACTGGCCAACGGTCTGGCCACGGCGGATGTGATGGGCAATATCCAGGCGCATCGGCGCTATGCCGAAGACATCCGCATGTACGGTTTCAGCTTCAACACCACGCTGGGCGAAGCCTCGGTGTTTGGTGAAATTGCATATCGGCCAAACCTGCCGATCGGTGTTGCGGCGACCAACGATCTGATTGGCGATCTGGCCAATGGTGCAGCGGCGGCAGTGACCGGCAAAGCGATCAACGTCGGCGGGCAGATGGTCACTCTCGACAGCCAGATCAACAACGCCGAGCGCGTGGAAGCGTTCAACACTTCGCTGGGCACCATCTACAACTTCGGCCCGACGGCGTCGTTCGACTCGCTGTTCGGCATCTTCGAACTGGCCTCCGAACACTTGCGTGGCAGCAGTCTGCAATACACCGCGTATGACGGCAGTCGTCGTTACTACGCCGGCACCGGTAACTATTCCTATGTGTCCGGTGGTGATCGTGACGATCAGGTCAATCGTGATTCCTACAGCTACACCGCCATGCTCAACGGTACGTGGAACGACGTGTACGCCGGGGTCAACGTCTCGCCTTATGTCGTTTACAAGGACGACTTCAAAGGCAACAGCTATCAGGCCGGCAACACCATCGAAGGTCGCAAGGCCTACACGCTGGGGATCAAGGCCAACTACCAGAACAAGCTTGAGGCCGAGTTGCAGTACACCGAGTTCTACGGCGGCGGGCAGAACAACGGCATTCGTGACCGCGACAACGTCGGGTTCAACCTCAAGTATTTCCTGTGAGTTTCACACTCAACGCTTGGGACAACTCATCCCCCTGTGGGAGCGGGCTTGCCCGCGATGACGGCAGCACATTCGACATCAATGGTGGCTGAACCACCGCTATCGCTGGCAAGCCAGCTCCCACAGGTTTTTGTATTTTGGAGAAGAACATGTTCCACACTTCGCGATTGGCCAAGACCACGTTGGCGCTCGTCATGAGTCTGGCGGCCAGTAGTGTTTTCGCCGCCATCACCCCGCAACAAGCCGAACAACTGAAAACCACCCTGACCCCAATGGGCGCCGAGCGTGCCGGCAACGCCGCCGGCACTATTCCCCCGTGGGCCGGCGGCATCACCCAGGCCCCGGCCGGCTACAAGCCCGGCCAGCATCACCCCGATCCCTACGCGGCGGACAAACCGCTGTTCACCATCACCAAAGCCAACCTCGATCAATACAAGGCCCACCTCAGCCCAGGTCAGATCGCGTTGTTCAACAGCTATCCCGACACCTTCCAGATGCCGATCTACCCTTCGCGGCGTTCCGGTTCGGCCCCCCAGTGGCTGTACGACAACACGCTGAAAAATGCCACCTCGGCCAAGTTGCTCGAAGGCGGCAGCGGTTTTTCCGATGCCTATGGCGGCGTACCGTTCCCGGTGCCCACGGACGGCATCGAAGTGCTGTGGAATCACATCACCCGTTATCGCGGCATCTACGTCGTGCGTCGCGCTTCCGAAGCGCCCGTACAACGCAATGGCAGCTTTGCATTGGTCACTTCGCAGCAGGAAGCCCTGTTCAATTTCTACCGCCCGGGCGGCCAGTTCGCCGACCTGAAAAACATCCTGTTCTACTACGTCGCTTTCGTGAAAAGTCCGGCACGGCTGGCCGGCGGTGCCGCGTTGGTGCACGAGATGCTCGACCAGCTCAAGGACCCGCGCCAGGCCTGGGTCTACGACGCCGGCCAACGTCGCGTGCGCCGCGCGCCGAATCTTGCGTATGACACGCCGATCGCCTCGTCCGATGGCTTGCGCACGGCGGACGACACCGACCTGTTCAACGGCTCGCCGGATCGCTATGACTGGAAGCTCAAGGGCAAACAGGAAATCTACATCCCCTACAACAACTACAAAGTCGGCAGCCCCGACGTTAAATACGCGCAACTGCTCACCCCGGGCCACCTCAACCCGCAATACACCCGCTATGAGCTACACCGCGTGTGGGTGGTCGAAGGCAACCTCAAACCCGGCGCACGACATATCTACTCCAAGCGCGTGCTGTTTCTCGATGAGGACAGCTGGGGCGCCGCACTGGTCGACCAATACGACGGACGCGGGGAGTTGTGGCGCGTGTCGATGGCCTACCTGAAAAACTTCTACGACCTGCCAACGACGTGGAGTGCGCTGGATGTTTTCCACGATTTGCAGGCCCGCCGTTACTACGTGCAGAACCTGGATAACGAAGAAGCGGAGACGGTGGATTTTGCACAACCCGTGCCGGAGGATGCGTACTTCATGCCGTCGGCGTTGCGCCAGCGTGGGACGCGGTGAGGAAGGACTGCCGTTCGGAAGATCGCCGGATTTTTGCACGGCAGGATGTGCTAGCCTGCAATCAATGATTTCATTGATTGCAGGAGGGCGTCATGGCCAGCATCACGATTCGAAACCTTGATGAGAAGCTGAAAGAACAACTGCGTATTACCGCAGCGCACAACGGACATTCCATGGAGGAGGAGGCTCGCCTCATTTTGGGTAGAGCCTTGGCGACTGTTGATCGCGCCGGTGGACTTGGCAGCCGGATACGCAACCGGTTCAATGCTGTCGGCGGAGTTGACCTCGACTTGCCAGAGCGTTCAGAGAAAGCCACTGCGGTGGATTTCTCTGAATGATAGTGCTCGATACCAACGTTCTTTCAGAGTTTATGCGTGTCAAGCCAGACGACCGGGTGCTTGTCTGGGTGGATGCGCAGCCAGCGATGGATCTGGCAGTCAGCGCGGTGACAGTGGCAGAAATACTCCACGGCATCGCACGCCTGCCATCTGGCAAGCGCAAACAAAAACTTGAGGCTCATGCCATGGCGATGTTCGAAGAGGATTTTGCCGGACGCATTTTGCCGTTCGATGCGCACGCCGCTGTCGAATACGCAACGCTAGTCGCGGAGTGCGAGTCAAAGGGTCGCGCGGCTTCGATGGCTGATGCGCAAATTGCTGCTATCTGCCGAACGCATGGTGTTCCCATAGCCACCCGTAACGTGAAGGATTTTGAGTTCAGTGGTGTCGAGGTGATAAATCCTTGGCAGAGCTGAGTCACTTCATAGCTAACAAAATCATAAGAAAAAGGTGGTCGCATGAAGCTTAAAAAGGTTGGAACGAGCAGGTTGGACTCCTTCATGGTTGATGATTTTCCCGTTCTTGCCGGTCTAGCGGACCCGATAAAAAACGACGGTGAGTTGCAAGTGCGAATGGCGCTGATCGATGAGCTTTACTCGCATGCTGACAGTGAAGATCACGCAGCGGCGCGGTTTGCGGAATTGGTTGCTGATCGGGTGTATGAGTACGAGGCTGAAACGGTTTTGATTCCTTACTCATCCCAATCAGAAGCGCTGGCGTTTCTGATTTCGGAAAGAGGAGTCAAACAGAAGGATTTGTCTGAGATCGCAACTCAGAGTGCTGTTTCAGAGATATTGAATAACAAGCGAAAAATGACCGTTGCCCAGATAAAGTGTTTTGCCGAATTCTTTAAAGTACCGGTTGAATTCTTTATGCATGGCGTGGTTTGACGGGGCATGTAGTCAGCCATAACGCAATCGCGGGCAAGCCCGCTCCCACAGGTATGGAGTCGGACACAAACTCTGTGAACGACTGAAAAACCTGTGGGAGCGGGCTTGCCCGCGATTGGATCTACGCTATGACGCTGAGTGAAGGTCAGACGCGGAAATGGCTGACCATCTGCTGCAACTGACCACCCAAGCGCGCCAGTTCAACGCTGGACGCTGCGGTCTCATCACTCGCCGCAGCGGTCTGTTCCGACACATCGCGCACGTTGATGATGCTGCGGCTGATCTCTTCGGCCACGGCGCTTTGCTGTTCGGCAGCGGCAGCGATCTGCTGGTTCATCGACTGGATGTTCGACACCGTGCGGGTGATGTTTTCCAGCGACGCGCCGGCCTTGCGTGTCAGGGCGACGCTGCTGTCGGTCAGGGCGCGGCTGTTGTTCATCACCGCCGAGACTTGCTGGGTGCCGTTCTGCAGACCGGCGACCAGGCCTTCGATTTCTTCGGTGGATTTCTGCGTGCGCTGCGCGAGGCCACGGACTTCGTCGGCGACCACGGCGAAACCACGACCGGCTTCACCAGCACGGGCTGCTTCGATCGCGGCGTTGAGTGCCAGCAGGTTGGTCTGTTCGGCGACGGCTTTGATCACGTCCATGACGCTGCCGATCTTGTCGCTTTCCTGTTGCAGTACGCTCATGGCTTCGGTGGAACGCACCACTTCGCTGGCCAGACGTTCGATCTGGGCGATGGCTTCGTTGACCACTTTGTCGCCTTCACGGGCTTCGCCATCGGCTGCGGCTGCTGCTTGCGAAGCTTCTTCGGCGTTGCGCGCGACTTCCTGCACGGTGGCGGTCATCTCGTGCATGGCGGTGGCGACCTGATCGGTCTCGACTTTCTGGCTGTTCACACCGGCGCTGGTCTGTTCGGTCACGGCCGAGAGTTCTTCGGCGGCGCTGGCGATCTGGGTGACGCCGTCGCGGATGCCGCTGATCAAGTCGCGCAGGGTTACGCCCATGCGCGCAATGCCTTGTTGCAGTACGCCAAGTTCGTCGCGGCGGGTGACGATCACGTTTTGCGAAAGGTCGCCGCTGGCGATGCGCTCGACCACGGCCAAGGTTTCTTGCAGCGGACGGGTGATCTGGCGGGTGATGATAACGGCGGCAATCACGCCAACCAGCAATGCCAGCAGGGTGCTGATCAACTGGAAGGTGCGCGCCTGAGCGCTTTCGATGTCGCGACGGTCGAGCTGGATCTGGTAAAGCTGCTCGCTGGTGGTGACGATCGCAGCGCCCTGATCAGTCATTTCCTTACGGGCCTGCACGGCGTCGGTGTTGGCGTTTTTATACGCCATCAATGCGCTGCGATAGTTGACCAGCGCGGTTTCCAGCTGACGCAGTGCGTCTTGCTGAGTACTGGAGAAATGCGTGTTCAGCTGTTTCAGACTGCCGATGGCAACGTCGAGCTGGCCGACGGCCTTCTGCTCGGTTTCGGCGTTGGTGGTGGCGGTGTAGCCGCGCACTTCGTAGCGCGCGAGGATGAACGCTTCCTTGGCGGTGGTGATCGCCTGGAACTGTTCGAAACGCTGCTCGCTCATGTCCATCTGCTGCACGCGTTTGCTGATCGACTCGATCAGGTTGTACGCGGTTTCGGCATTGACGCTCATGGTGTCGCGGGCGCTGTTGCCAGTGCGATAGGCATTGCGCATTTTGTTCAGCGACGTCTGATATTCAGCGATGGTCGCTGCCTGCTCCTTGAGCAGTTTGACGTTTTCCGGGCTCTTGAAGCTGTTGATCAGCTTCTGTTGTTGCGCGGCGAAGCTCTCCAGAGTGGTCTGCACATTCTGCGCGGCAGTTTCATCGCCATTGGTCAGCATGTATTGCAGGCGCACTACGCGCAGTTTGGTCAGACCGGCGTTGAGCTGGGTGATGTCGCTCATCCAGTTGCTGCGGTCAATCAGGCCGCCAAGGCTGGTCCAGCCAGTCAGGGCCAGCACGCAGGTCAGGGCCAGGACAAGGCCGAAGCCCAGGCCCAATTTCATGTTCACGCTGATGTTGCCGAACCAGCTATTCATCACAATTCCTCCAGAAACGTTGGGTTTCTTGTCGTCAGTTAGGCTGGAAGATTGTTGTTTTTTTGAGCCAGCAAGGGTGTTAGCAGGACTGTATCGGCCGCAAATACGAGAGCTGAAAGGATTTTGTCAGACAGAATTTGTAACAAGCGATCCCAAGACTTTTTTCACATGGGTTTCACTGGCTGCCCACGCGAGCCTCTGTAGTTTCGCCGCATCGAATGACAAGTGACGGCGGCTTTTTGTGGAACTGAGACTGAGTCTGTTTGGCGTCAAGCGCTCGATTGACCTGAGCGGTCTGGCGCGTTTTCGCAACACCTGGGTGGTGCTGGCGGCATCGCTGCTGGTGATTCCGTTGACCCTGTGGTTGCTGGCACCAGCGGCGGTGCCGGATCTGGCCCACGGCAATGTGGCGGGCGCGCAGGCGTTGGCGGCGGGCTGGGCCAGGGGCGAGATGATTGTGCTGGTGCGTCACGTCGAGCGCTGCGATCACTCCAAAGCCGCGTGCCTGAGCGGCAATGACGGCATCACCGACCGCTCGCGCAGTGTCGCCGTGGCTGTCGGGGCGCAGTTTGAACAACTGGGTCTGGATAATGCCGACCTCTACAACAGCCCGGTGATGCGTACCGTGCAGACCGCCGGTTACATGTTCAACCGGGCGGCCAGCGGCGAAGACTGGTTGATCAACTGCAAGGGCCGCATGCTGCAGGACGCGCTCGCGCATAAGGTGGCGGGTCGCAACCTGATTCTGGTGACGCACAGCGAATGCATGGGGCAAATCGAGAAAGACCTCAAAGTGCCGGCCTCAGACCTCGGTTACGGCTCCTCATTGTTTGTTTCCGCTGCCAGCCCGGCGGCTCCGAAGATGCTCGGCTTTATTGAAGCCTCCGACTGGCGCACGGTGATCACCCGATGAAATCGCGTTTTTATGCCGTCAATTTCGGCATTCCGCTGGCCTGCGCCGCGCTGGTGTTTCTGATGTTCGACATGACCACCATCGACATTCAATTCAGCAATCTGCTGTTCGATCCGCTGAGCCAATCCTTCCCGCTCGACAGAGTCCACTTCTTCGAGAAGCTCACGCACAAATGGGCGCGGATCATCCCGAACTGGACCGCCGAAATTGCCTTGATCGGCGCGATGCTGTCGCTGGTCTGGCCACTGGTCAATCCACAGAAACGGCCGCGACTCGGCGCGTTTCTGGAACGCGGCAGAGTCGCGCCGGTGCTGCGCTTTGCCGCTGCTCATCGGCGGGATTTTTTCTTCGTAGTGGTCGCGTTTGCGGTCTGCACCGGGGTGATCCATTTCCTCAAGTCGCACACCAGCGTTTATTGCCCGATCGAGACCACGCTGTACGGCGGCAAAATGGCCCACATCGAGTGGTACAGCAATTTCCAGCTGTTCCATGAGGCGGGGAGTGGACGTTGCTGGCCCGGCGGACATGCCTCCGGTGGCTTCACCATGCTGGCGCTGTACTTTGTGGCGCGGCGTTATCAATGGCGTTTTTCCAGTGCCATTTTGTGGGGTTCGCTGTTGCTCGGTTTTGTCTACGGCACGACACGCGTTCTGCAGGGCTGGCACTACATGTCCCACACGTTCTGGGCCGGAATCTTTGTGTGGCTGGCGTGTTTACTGACGGCGCTGGCGTTTTATGGGCGTGCGCGGCTGGAACGGCCGGTGTTGCAGACCAGGGAGATTGCGCCCTCGGCAGGACTTGAAATGCAGCGATAAACCCGTGGCGAGGGAGCTTGCTCCCGCTCGACTGCGCAGCAGGCCTTGCTTTGAAAGAAGGGCCGCTTCGCGACCCAGCGGAAGCAAGCTCCCTCACCACACTGTTCAGAGCGTTTCAGTAGCTGATGAAGTAATACGCCTGTCGCCCGACCATCAAGGTCTTCAGCACTTTGAGCGGTGCGGCGGGGATGCTGTCACCGGCCATCAGCGCCACGTTTGATGTCGATGCACTGAGGTAGTCCCGTAGCTGCGCGTCGGTATCCAGCCCCTTGAGCACCTGCTGCGTATAGAAAACGCTCGCCCCGCCAACCCGCTCATTGGCTTGAAACAATGCCACTTGATTCCCTTCGGCTTGCAGCGTCTGAATGTGTTCGGTCAGCGGCAGGAACGAGAGCTTTTTATCCGCGTGCGGCAACGCCCATTGCGCGGCGCCCAGATAGCTGACGATCACCAAGGTCAGTAAGCCAGCTGCCAACGCCTGACGATGGCGGGCGATTCTTCCGACAAACCGATTGGCGTTTTCATACCCCTTCAATCGCTCGAACAGTACCCACGCATACTCCGCAGCTATCACCGCCGCCGCGGGTGTCATCGACATCAGGTACACCGTGCGCTTGCTCGACGCCAGGGTCAGCATGATGAATTGCGCAACGATCCACAGGCTGAAAAACAGCAGGTAACGATTGGCCTTCAGCGCTTTACGGAAATGCCATAACCCCAGGTACACCAGAATGTTCCACGGCAGGAACGCTTCGGGCAGTTTGGCCAAATAGTAATAGAACGGCTCGTAGTGACCGGCTTCGACGAACGATCCGCTGAAGCGCCCGACACTGTTGGTCAGCAATACTTCTCTGACGGCTTGCACTCCACCGTGCTGATACAGCACGGTCAGCCAGATCAGCAACGGAATCAGACCGACCACGGTGAGCAATCCCGGGCGCAGCCAGGCACCGAGCTTCAGGCGTTTGTCGATCAGGTTATCCGCCAGCAGATAAGCGAAGATCACCACTCCCGGCATCGCCAGCCCCAGCACGCCTTTACTCAGCGTGGCGATGGCGATCCCGACGACAAACAGCAGTGAACTGCCGGCCGTCGATGCGCGTTGCGCCTGGAAAAAACCCAACAGCGCCGCCGTCACGCCGAGGGCGAGCAGCGCATCCTCGCCGACCCCACGCACGTTGCTCCAGTAGCTGGCCATCGTCGCCAGCAGAATTCCTGCGGTCCAGGCGATCGCTTTCGGGCGTTCGAAGCGCCGCAACATGCCGTACAACAGCATCACGCTGAGCAGCCCGGCGACCGCCGACGCCAGCCGCACCGCCCACGGCGAAACGCCGAACACGCGCAGGGCGCTGGCGTCGAGCCACAAACTCAGCGGTGGTTTTTCCAGAAAGGGTTCGCCGAACAGACGGGGCGTCACCCAGTCATCGTCCAGATGCATCTCCATGGCGATCCCGGCAACGCGGGCTTCGGTGGAGCCTTGCAATTGATGATTGCCCAACGCGAAGAAAAACAGCAGGGCAGCAGGCAGAAACAGTGAAGTGGCGGCACGCGACATAGGTTTCAGGCAACCGGAAAGGGCAGGAGACCTGAGCATAAATCGCCTTTGCTGAACAAATTGTGAATGTCAGCCCAGGCGGCGCGACCAACGCTGATCCGGCGCCTCGAACGCCTGATTGACCAACGCCGTCAGCACATGATCTTGCCAGCGCCCGGCAATGTTCAGATACGCTTTGGCGTAACCCTCTTGTTCGAAGCCCAGTCGCTCCAGCAACCGGGCACTGCGTTCGTTGCCGGGAATGTAATTGGCCATGATCCGGTGCAGGTTCTGATTGTCGAACATGTAGTCGATGCCAGCCTCCAGGGCTTCCTGCATCAAACCCTGACCCTGATGCGCTTCGTCGATGTGATAACCCAGATAGCACGCCTGAAACGCGCCGCGAATGATCCCGCTGAAATTGCATGCGCCGATCATCTGCTGGCCATCGGGCGTCAACAGGGCGAAATGCATCGCCAACCCGGCTTCGAAAGCGCTGGCCTGGATATCGAGGCGGCGGTGAATCTGCTCGGTGGAAAAATAGTCAGTGGTGCGGATCGGTGACCACGGCGCGAGGTGTCGACGGTTGCGTTGGTAGAAATCGCTTTCCAGTTTCGCCTGATCCGGGTCAAGAATGGCGAGCGTCAGGCGTTGGCAGGGCAGGGTCAACAGCGGCATCGGGCGCTCCGGTCAGGGGAATCAAAGGACAGAATTGCCCGCGACGGCAGAAAATACAAACCGTCTTGGCCAGACCGCTAGCCAGCACTGGCCGAAATGGCGGGTTTTGTGCTGCTCAGCGTTCATCCACAGGCTCGGCATTGGCAACGTAATGCCGTACAGGACACCTGCGTCTACCGCTTCGACGCCAATCGGCAGGCAAAAAAAAGCCCGCGGGAGAGCCGCGGGCGAACCGTAGTTTCTTGAATGAGCGAGCGGACTGTACCGGTTTGGCAGAAGCCCGGCAGTGAAGAAAAATTCATCTCGATGGACTGCCCGGGCGACGGGGCGGTCAGTGCTGATTCGATCCGTTAATGGCGAACTTCAGGGCCGGACGCGTCAGGCGATGCCTGTTGCACAACCTGGTCCCGTGCGCGACAGACCACAATCTCGGCCAACGCGCTCAGTTGCCTGATCGCCACCGCGATATGGCGTTGGGATCCGTCGCATTCATCGACAAAGTTTGCGCTGATCTGCGTGAGGGAATCGAGAAGATCACTGGCGTGCGAGAGCAGAGTGATCGTGTCGACATCGTCGCGCACGCTGAACATCTGCTTGAGCGGGGTGCTACGGCGAGGTTTTCGAGCAGTTGAGCCGATGGTGCTGGCGTGCGTTTGCTGGCCGGGCGTTTGGGTGTCGGCGGATGCCGGACCTACAAGGGAAAGTCGGGTGATCTTTTTCATGACGTAGCTCCGTGGAGTGAACAATCTCTGCGGGGGCGGTCTGTCAAACCGTCCGCTGGAGGGCAGCGAGTCAGGGAGGGTAGCGCCGCGAAAAACTGTTCACCAGTTCATCAAAGTCGACGCGTATTGCGGGAAATTTCCTAGGACGTGAAATGTAGGAAGCGATGGCTTCTCTCAGCCATTTCAGGTGTCGCCGGGTTCGTCGCTTGCGGTGCCTGTGTTCAGTGAGTGCGATTGCCCGTTACGCGAACAAAACCAAAATCCGGTTTGATAATGTTTTGCAGGAGAACTAATGTGCGCGACGTTCTATCGGCGGGCCTCGCTCTTTTAGCGACAGTCATGGCCAGGTCCTCTCTGATATAGAACACGCGTCGCCACATCCGGAAGATTTCTCTACAAGGAGTAGAAAGCATGTTGAATCGACAGCGTTCACTACGACGCCAATGCGCGCGCCTCACTGTCACCCTTCTGCTTTCATCCGGCATGGCTGTGTGCGCGGTGCCATCGGTACAAGCCCAGACACAGGCGCCAACCCCGGCCGGGCTGATGCACGAAGCGCAACGTCTGGACAAGGAAGGCTCTCTGGCGCAGGCCACGGAAATTGCCCGAGCGGCCATGGTGGCCGGTCGCAAAAGCGGTGGTTTCGATTTCACCGAACTGGACGCGGGCGAGCTGCTGGTAGATCTGCTGTACAAACAGGCTCGATACGACGAGGCCCGCAGCGCCGCAGAAGAGCAGATTGCCTACTGGGAGCAGCAAACCACCAGTAACGGCAGGCCGGTCAAGCGCGACGCCCGGAGCATTGGCATGCTGGGCCGGGCGATTAAAGCGAGCATCATGGCGGGCGAAAAAGACCAGGTCGCACGCCTGCAAGAAAAACTGTTTGCCGTCACCAGCCCTGATCCCGCTCTCTGGCGCTTGTCTGCGCTGGAGCCGCGCTTGCGATACAGCCTCGCTGACTTCTCGATGCCCCTCACGGTGGGGCAGTGGAACCTGACCAAATTCGAGCCGGCGGCCAAACGTGATTTCAACAGCATCGTTGTTTATACACAGGCGTTGCCGAACGGCCCGTTGAATGCCGAGATTGCGCTCTCCTATGACGAAGCTCAACGCAAGCAGGGCGAAGCCGAGCGACAAGAACAGCAAGAAGCGTATCGTCAGCGACACAAGCCCACCGCACTCGAAGCGGCAATGCCCGATTTGTCTTTCGACGGTCTGACTTCCTTTAAACGGGCTGATGAATCGTTGTGTAAAGACCAGCCTTGCATGAATGTTCATTGGCTGGCGTTCCGCGGCGACTGGCGCATCGACATCGACATCACCTTCGGACTGCACGACGAGGCCTTGGCCACCGCGCAAATGCAGCAACTGTTTGCTGCATTGCAATGGCCTAGCGCGCCGCCGCTGTTTCGCGAACGGCCGCTTGAACAGCAGATCAGGGATATCGAAATAGCCGCGTCGCTGCCTGACGGTGTGAACAAAGCGGCGGTACTTGCGGAGCAGGCGTTGCCCGATGCGTACTTCCCGGACGAGATCGCGCGTATGCAGACCTACATTGGCCTGTCTCAATATCGACGTGGCAACCTCGACGCCGCTCGCCGTGCGCTGGGTTTGGCCGTGCCGGCCTGGGAGAACGCCCTCGTCGATGAACTGCTCTATCGCAGTGCGCTGGATTACGCCGCCGACATCGCCTATCGGCAGGGCCGAAACGACGAAGCCGTGGTGCTGAACCGCCAGTTCATCGAATGGCAGGAAAGTGATGCGACGCTGGGCTGGTCAGTACCGAAGGACGAAAATGCCTTCGTCAACCGCCGCCAAGGCACGCATCTGCCCTTGCGCGTGGGTGACTACCGGTTGCGACTGGACACGCATGGTCGGTTCTATTACGACAATCTGCAGAATGGGGCACAACTCGGCGTCACGGTGGGACTGCCTCAGTCCTCCGATCAGGAACTGGAATCGACGCTGCGTTCCTTCCTGTCGACAACCCTTGGCCTGCAGGCCGGCAATATTCACAAGAGCGGTTTTTCACCCAGGTCCGCGACACCGGGCGACGCCAAGCCCACCGGCCACAAGTGGGAGTTCGATGTGACGGCTGTGCCTGGTGAAACCGACGCCACCAAGGTCAATCCGCTTACCGGCATCCCTGACAAAATACCGACGAAGATGGCGTTCTGGATTGTCGATCGTAAAGAGCAGCGGTCGATTTTACGGGCTCCTGTGACGGACAGTGGCCGATCCAGGACTGAAGCGGATCAGGTTGCACAGGCGTTGTCCTGGTAGAAGAGGGGAGAGTGTCATCCCGGATTCAATCCGGGCTGGTTACTCTGCTACTTTTTCTTCACGCAAAACCCAACCTGCCTCTCCCGCCACCAGTTTGTACTGGATCTGCCGCATTTTCCCCGTCCGACCCGCAGCCGCGTCGGCGCTGTCGTACACCGGGAAGCGCTGCACGAGCGTGTTCTCCACCACCGCAAACGCATCCTCGCCCTGATACCCCTCGGCCGCTTTTGGATTTTCACTGATTGGCGGCAGATAGATTTCGCTCAGGGATTTTTTCCGGTTGGCGGAGTAGGCGATCAGTTCACCCGGCATACCGCGACCGGGAGAGCGTGTAGAGATATAGACCTCGGGCGAGCCATCGTTATTGAGATCGGCGACTTCGGCGCGGACGATGCTGCCGTTGAGCGCGTGGGTGATCGCCGAGTTGTCGATTTCCAGGCCTTTGGGCTCGATGCGCACTGCCGGCTTGCCATCGACCTGATCCGCTTTCACATGAAAGTCGATGCCCTGCAACGTCAGGTTTTGCTCGAACGGTGTTTTATTATCCACAGCGTCGCCGTTGGCGAGGATCAGCGAAATCTCGTAGTTGGCCACTTCATTGCGCCGGGCTGCGTTACGCATGAGATAGACCTGCACCGTGTAATCGCCATCGGCGGGCAACGAACCGATGAAGTGATTGCCCATGATCGAACCGTTGAACAGCGCGTAATCGGCGCCTTTGGCGGTGATATTGAAATAAGCGGAGCTGTTTGAGGGTTTGAAGTCCACGGTCAGGACCTGCCCGGCCTTGGCGTTGAGTTTGTACTCCGCCGTTTTAGAGCCCTTGATCGACTGCTTGAACTGCACGCTGCCATAGCCGCTTTTGTAGACGACTTGCTGGATCCGCGGCGGGACGTCGGTGGTGGCAGCGTGGGCAGACAGTGAAAGGAAAGTTGCCAGTGCTGCGCCGAGCCAGATGTTCATGGGCTTCCTTGGATAATTGGCGATGTGCCCCGAAGGATAGATCCGCAGCCGTGCGTGCGTCCAACTGTGCGGTTGATCAGGCTTGGGCGCCGATCTCAAGAGCGGGATGCCAGCCGAGCGGATGTTGCAGGATATCCAGATGCGACAAAGCCCGCACTGGGCGGGCTTTGTCGTTGAGAGTTGGTGGGGCGGGGTAATTTGAACTGATAGCGCAAGCTGTTGAATATTAAACAAATTATCGGTTAGATTTTTTTTGGAATGCCATTTGGAATGCCAATTGAATTTGCTTGGTACCTTAGGACGTCTTGATGGAGTGCTATTCCTACATCGCCCCTTTAGGCATTGACCAGTGATATTGGGCTCGCTAGAAACACCAGGCAAATAGCTTCGGATGAGTCCCAGCTTGACGAGCCGCCGTAACTGCCTGACCACCTGCTAGAGCTGCGCTGACGCCACGCGCGGCACCGCCTACTGTGCCGATGGCCGCGCCGACTTTCATAGCGTGATGGAAAGAAGCAACTTTTGGGGAGTGACAGCGAGGACATTGCAATGACTGGGATGAACCCTCCTGGTAGTGGTGTCATTGCTGTTATGTAGAGTTGAGATTTTTTTGAATCGAATCAATACGCCTTTGGGCGCGGGTTTTGGTCGCTATAGCAGCGAACGCATCCAGCCGCCTGTATTGGACCGCAATTATGATGAGTTGTGCCTGCTAAACGAGGCGACACACATTGTCGTACCTACCAGTCAAGCTAGCGCCATTCGACAGCCGTAGGACATCGCTATGCCAATCTCCCCGCGCCCGTTCACCCTTGTCTGTGCTCACTGTTCTTGGAGAAAAACGGTTCTGCCTCACAACGATTTGGCATCGCTTGGCCCAGCTGCGTTCATCCTTTGTCCTGAGTGTCATACCCCTTCGTTGGAGGAGCTAGAGGCCAATCGACATGAAATCCTCAGGACCCGCCTGGAACAATTCCTAAGCCTCAACGATTGACGTTTAAAGTCGCGACACCTTTTGTCGCTCTGCCCCGGTAAATTGTCAAAAAGACCTAGGAGGTTACGATTATGAAAAACCTGTTGCTGTCATAGGACTTTGTGTGGTTCTAAAGAAAAGCTATGAACTGTATCGCGAGTACAGCGAACTGAAGCGCGAAAGGAGCGCGCGCCAGTCTTCTCCCTCCTGAGTTAAGGGTAGAACCTCAAGTTCCGCACACCACTGCCGTAAGGCTTACGTCTTATATTGATTACAATTGATGGCAAAACGCTATTTTAATCAGTAGCATCGACGCCAAATTGACGGCAGCCTCCTGGCTATCAGTTGACCAGCAGAACAAGGTAGTCATCATGTCCCAAGCGAAGGATACGCTGCTCAGGCTATTCGCATTACTGCGCCTGATCCCCACAGAACCGCAGCGAATTGCAGCTCCGACCCTGCTCGAAAAGCTTCGCGATAGAGGGTTTTCAGTAACACTTCGCTCGGTTCAGCGTGATTTGAATCGGTTGTCGACGCCTTTTTCGTTGCAATGCGACGAGAGCGAGATCCCGTTTCGTTGGAGCTTCACGCGGGATGCGCCGCTCAAATTGGAGGATATGGATGCCTCCACCGCACTGGCCTTGTATCTGTCGGAGAGCCATCTGACTACTTTGTTGCCGAAGACTGTTCTGGACCAGCTCGGTCCACAATTTCGACGCGCACGTAACTTCCTGGGTGATCTGGGCAACAACGGATTGGCAGATTGGGCGCGACGAGTTCGGGCGATTCCCAATGGGAAAACCTTGCTGCCTGCTGCGATCGATCCCGACGTCTGGGGGCAAGTGTCTACCGTTTTGCTGGAGCGCCGGCAACTGCAAGTGACTTATCAAAGTCGGAGCAAGGGCGAACTCAGACAGTTTCGCCTTCATCCGGCAGGCCTGGTATCGCGGCATGCCATCAGCTACTTGCTGGCTTCCGTAGATGGCTATGGCGACTTGCGCCAGTTTGCCCTGCACCGTATTCAGCATGTTCGTGTACTCGATGAGCCGTCCGTTATGCATGCGGCCTTTGATGTGGACGATTACATCGCGACCGGCATATTCAGCCATCGTCAAACCGGCATAGAGGTAGAGCTGATCGCGGATGTTCATCCGCAGATTGCTTTCCTGCTTGGAGAGACTCCGCTGAGTCATGAGCAGACCTTGAGCGATATCCCCTCGCATACCTGGAAGCGTTTACGCGCCCAGGTGCCGCTGGATCGTGAAACGCTGTGGTGGATCTTTGGCCTGAACGACAACATCCGCGTGCATGGGCCACAGGTGTGGGTCGATGAGATAGGGGCCAGGTTGCACGGTATGCAAAACCTCTACACATCAGTTGACCACGCGACATGAACTGTCGCATGGCCATGGAAGACTGCGGTCGTTTGATTGCCAATGGATTAACGCTTGTCAGGTGCTCAAGGCGCCGGGCGATAGGGACAGAAACTGATGACGCGCTCCACCGTTACGCCCCTCAAATCCCGAAAAGTCGGAAGCTCGGTGTCTGCTGGCAACGCCACCTTCGATGTATTGGTGTTGGCCACAATGAGCGCAGGCAAAACGTCGTTTATCAATGCATTGATTGGCCAGGAACTGCTTCATACCGCCAATGAGGCCACCACTGCCTGCGTGACCCGTGTAGAGCATCGTCAGGGCGCGCGGCGATTCAGTGGTGCCTGCTATTGCTACAACGACACCGAATTGGCCTCCCAGCGTTCGCCGTCCGTAGCGCTGCTGCAGGACTGGAACGCCAATGTCGAGGTCAAGCGCATCAGCCTGGAGGGAACCTTCAACGTGGTGCCGCGCCCGGCACCCGGGTTGGTGCTTCACGACACGCCAGGACCAAATAACAGCCAGGATGAAAACCATGCCCGGTTGACGCTGGAGGCAATCCGCAACGTGTCGTTTAAGGCGCTTTGCTACGTGCTCAACGCTAGTCAACTGGGGACTCGTGACGATCGGTTGCTACTCGAACAGTTGCGCGAAGAACTCGCCGCCAAGCCTGCCCAGCCTATCTATTTCATCCTCAACAAAGTGGATTTGCTCGATCCGGAGAAGGGCGAAAGCATTGAGGGCTATGTGCACAACGCTCAGCGTTATTTGCGCGATATCGGTTTTGAACAGCCGATCATCATTCCGACAATGGCCAGTGCAGCGCTGTACGCGCGCAAGGCCCTGAGTGCCGAAACACTGACGCGCGCGCAGCGCTCTAAGTTGCGCCAAGTGCTCGATGACCTGGATGTCAACAAGCGCGCATTGCTCAATGCCACAGTCGCACCAGACCTGATCAAGCGTCGTGTCGGCAAGGCGCTCTATAACCTCGAACGCAAACTGCAGGCCAAGGAATCCGATACCAGAGCCTACGATAAAAACCAATTGCAGCAACTGGTCACCATCAGTGGGCTTAAAACCGTTGAAGCCCTTATCCATCATCAGCGTCGATTAGATGAGCAACCATGAATACTATTGAAATTATCCATAACCCTTTCATCGTCGAGACTCAGTTCCTGATCAGCGGCCAACCGCCGGCCGAAGGCTGCAAGCTGTCGAGCTATAAAGAATCGCGGCTGCAAGTGTGGATTGAGAAGCTGTTTGATGAGTTGAGCCAGTTGTTCAATGGTGACAATAACTTTGAGGTCGCTTTCAGAGGCGTCGAGTCGGATTATCTGGACGTGGTTGACGCCGCAAAAGTGGCGATGGACAAAGGCATGCAGGTCACCCTGCAGTTTATCGAAGCGGACCCAGCCGAAGAGCGCCTGACCCGTATTCGTGAGCTGATGGAGGAGGCCAAGCTCCATCCTGAATTTGAGCATTTCATTCGCGAGAATGCCGATGTCAGCCAGTCCTTTGAAGAAGCGTTCAATAAGGATTTTGACGTGTATGTGGTGGCGACTATGTCCTCGGGCAAGTCGACGCTGATCAACGCCATGCTTGGCCAGGACCTGTTACCGGCGGCCAACGAAGCCACTACCGCAACCATTGCGCGGATCACTGACAACGCATTAATGGGCCAACGCTTCGCCGCACAACGGGTGACCAATGATCACCGTGTCGCGGAAAACAGCGATGACGTGAGCCTGGAAGTGCTGCAGGCCTGGAACAGCCTGCCCGATACGATGCGCATCGATATCGAGGGCAAGATTCATGCAATTCAAGACCGTGACAGCGTTCGCCTGGTCTTGACCGACACTCCGGGTCCGAACAACAGCCAGGATGAAAAGCACCAGCTCAAGACCATGAGCTTCATTCAGGACTCGCAGCGCAATCCGCTGATTTTGTATGTGCTCAATGCCAGCCAATTGGGCACCAACGACGACAAAAACCTATTGGGGCTGGTCGCCGAAACCATGCGCAAGGGCGGAAAGCAGAGCAAGGATCGGTTCATTTTCGTCATCAACAAAATGGATGTGTTTGACCCGGAGAAAGGCGAGGACCTGCCGTCGGTGCTAGCGCGCGTCAAAAACTACCTGGTCGAAAACGGGATCTTCAATCCGCTGATCTATCCGGTGTCGGCCAACCTGACGCGGCTGTTGCGCAAACCCCAGCACTTGCACTCACGCAAGGAACGTGGTGAGTTTAACTCCATGATGGATATGTTTGGCGAAGAGCCAAGCATGAACTTGCTGCAATACATGCCGATTACCGAACGGGTAAAACGTAACCTGCAAGACAAGCGTCTTCCCGAAATCGTGCTGAGCAGCGGCTTGCCGGCGGTCGAGGCGATGATTGACGAGTACATCGACAAATACAACTTCCCGCATCGGGTCAAGCGCGCCTACGACGCGATGACCAAGGCCATTGCGGTCGGGCTCAACGAAACGCAACTGACCGAGCAACTGGATCAGGACGAGAAGACGCTGGCGCATATCAATGAAGAGATCCAGGCGCTGGAGTTTCGGCAGGAGAAGGGGTTCGATACACAGGCCTATAAGGACAAGATTGCGCGTGAAGGCAAGGTGTTGCCACGGGCCACTGAAGATGAACTCGCGGCCTTGGAACAAGCTACGAATAAATATCTGCGGTCGATCAGTGAGCGGTTTATCGGGGAGGTGGAACCGCGCATCGCTGAAATGCGGGTCAAGGAAGTAGAAGAGGAGCTCCAGTTCCAGTATCGGAAGCTCATCAATACTTACGAGGCCGTATTCATCACCAGCCAACAAGTCATCCGTGATGATCTCCAGGCGGAATATCAGCGTTACATTGTGGATCTGTTCAAGGACTGCCAGCATTTGAAGTTGCCGATTCTGGACAGTCTTCAAAAGGCCGCGGGTGATATCTCCTTCAATCTCACCATCAAGAGTGATGAGGTGCAGACCAAGCGGGTTGTGATTGACCGTTACGAAGTCAGCGACAGCACTTGGTACAACCCCTTCTCATGGGGCTCTACTCGCACGGTTTACAAATATGGCGAAGAGAAGTCTGTTGACCTGGCCAAGCTCTGGAATCCCCGCAGCACTCGTATCAACACTGAATTTGCTCGACTGGTGGCGGCCGCTCGCACAGAAATCGACACTGGCAAGACCGTCCTGATTGATCAGTTCATGGCCTTCATGGGGCGTGAGTTCGAAACCAAGTTCAACGAATTGATCGACTCGCTCAAAGCAAAAATGAGCGATCGCGACGTTCGTAAGCAAGCCCTTGATGAGGCTCGTGAGTTGCAAGCGTGGATCAACCAATTCAAAGAAAAACTCGACGAAACCCTCTCGGTTTGACCTCGGAGTGTCTATGACGACTAACACCACAATGATTGGAAAAGTCCGCGAGCAGTTGTTGGCGGCGCTCGATGACACACAGGTCGGTACTGAGTTGTTGCAACAGATGGTGGATGCTGCGCAAGAGCGTCCGGGAGTGATGGACGCTCACGAGGTGGATGGCATCACTCGAGCCATCGATGAGGATCCTGTGAGTTGGAGCCCGGACTATTTCAGCCGGCAGAAGTTTTTCGCTACCCGCAATTTCTCGGCGCAGCGGCTGGAGCATTTGATCCAGGTTCGCGATGTGTTTCGTAAACGAAATGAAAAGGGGTTCACACCCACAGAGCCCGTTTCACAATCGAGAAAAGCCCCGATGAACAATGCGTCCCTCAGCTACCAGCCTTCCAGCAACCTTAAGCAGTTTGTCGACGAAGGCGACTTGCTGACGATCCGAACGGCGCTGCACCTTGAGCTCAATGATCGTCGTCTGGATGGCGCCGATTTGCGTGCGGTACTCGTGTGGGTCAAAGGCAACGTCCCCGGAATTTTCGAGGCCTACGCAGAGGGCGCTTTTGCACGCGAACCTGTCGCAGATCAGAAACAATGGACCGAGGACTACTACGATCTTCAGGTTACCTACCTGAAGACCAACTTCTCGGAACAGCGTTTTGTGCACTTGATCGAAGTTCGCGATCTATTGCGCAACAGTGGTGTCGAGGGCTTTACGTCGACCAAGGCTGCTGCGCCAAAACAAACCACCGGTTCACATTCCGTGCCTCCGGTGGCCCAGGCATCACGTCGCAGCTCCCACCAGCCCATTCCCGACACCACATCAGAGCGCAACCCTGCCTTCAAGGCTGCACTCTTGATCGGCGGCGCGATTGCTGCCGTGGTGGTGTTCCTCGTAGCATTAGTTCGGTGAGCGCATGACAACTTCCATGCTGACCCGTACTGCAGTTCAGGATATTCGTGAAAACGCCGGCCTGACCCTGGAGGCCGGGCGTGCCCTGATCAACCGCAGCTATTTGTCGGAACTGGAGCAATATCCGGTTCACGCGTTTGCCGAACAAGGGCTGCGGTTCAATGCCGCCAGTGACGTGCGGATTTTTCGCGTGGAGCGTATCGTCCAGGACAATAAGCAATCCGTCCTGGAAAGCACCACGGCCGCGTATACCGCACTGGGCGCGGCAGGGTACTCGGTGTTTTTAATACTGCGCTCCAACGGCATCGAAACTGACCTGTACATAGGTACTCGCGGCGAGCCTGGCAAAACCCTCGGGCACAGTTCCGGCCTGTTGCTGCAGGAAACCTTCAAGGGGCACTTCTCGGGCAGTTCACTGGTACCGCTGCTACAACAGGATGCCGATACCTTGCTGGGGGCGGTCCAGGCCGAAAAGGCCAACCCGTCGGCGAGCATTACCGCGGTGACGGGCGTGCCAGCGCTGTCGACGGAGAACCGCGAGCACTTCATGCAAGGGCTCGAGCGTTTTATCGACGCAGCGGAGCGCCGGGTGTATCACGCGATCATCCTCGCCGAACCGGTTTCATCGCAGAACCTCGACTTGATACGTGCTGGATACGAACAGGTCGCCACGCAACTGTCGCCCTTGCTCAAGCAGCAACTGTCTTTTGGTGAGCAAGACAGCGATTCTGTCGGGCTGAGCATCAGCCAGGGGCTAAGTGACTCCCTCGGGCACAGTCTTGGGCTGACCGAAACCAAGGGTACTTCGAGCACTCTGGGCACTTCGACCACTGAAACCGTGGGCACCAGCGAATCGTTCAGCGCGCAGACCGGGGCCTCGAAAACCGTCGCCCTCGGTGCCACCCTGCTGGGTATGGCGGGCGGCGCGGCATTTGGGCAGATGGGTGCGATGATCGGCAGCCAGATTGGCACGGCCGCCGCTGCGTTATTCAACGAACAACGCACCACAGGCACCAGCCATTCGACGTCCACTGGTCACAACGAAAGCCACGGTACCTCCTACAGTGAGGCGGCCTCGAAGACCACTTCAACCACACACACCACCAGCAGCACTGACACCCACTCGTTGAACAAAACCACGGGCTCTAATCGACAGATTTCGATTGAGACCGTGGACAAGACCATCGAACAGTTGTTGAGCAAAATCGATCACCACCTGGAGCGCATCGACGAGGCCAAGACGTACGGCGGCTGGAACTCGGCGGCGTACTTCATCGGTGATAGCACTGCGTCGTCCGAGTCGTTGGCGAGCATCTTTCTCGGACTGGTGCGCGGCAGTAAGTCCAGCCATGAAGACTTCGCCCTGACCACCTGGAAATCCGCCAACAAGTCTGCCGTGCTGGACTGGCTCAGCGCCTTCTGCCATCCGCAACTGAAACCGGGCTTCTCGAAAAAGATCCCGATCAGCTACCTCACACCCGCCACGCTGGTGTCTGGTAAGGAGATGGCGATTCAGCTGAGCCTGCCCCGACGTTCCACTTCCACGGTGGCCGTGCTGGAAACCCAGGCGTTCGGCCGCAAGGTGCAGCGCCTGGATGGTCACAGCAGTGAGCCAGGCAAGGGCAAGACACTGACCTTGGGCAACATCCGCCATTTGTGGGATAACCTGCCGCAAACGATCGAGTTGAGCCTCGACCAGTTGGCCAGTCATGTATTTGTAAGTGGTTCGACCGGCGCCGGCAAAAGCAACACGCTGTATGAAATGCTCAGCCAAATCAGCGCTGCCGGCGTGCCATTTCTGGTGATTGAACCGGCCAAGGGCGAGTACAAACACGTCTTCGGACATCGCGATGACGTCAATGTATTTGGCACGCATCCGGCTCACAGTGAATTGTTGCGCATCAACCCGTTCCACTTCCCGTTGGCCATTCATGTGCTGGAGCACGTTGATCGGCTCGTGGAAATCTTTAACGTCTGCTGGCCGATGTATGCTGCAATGCCTGCGGTACTCAAAGAGGCCATCCTGCAGGCTTATCAGCAATGTGGTTGGGACTTGAACTCGTCGAGCAACTGTTACAGCGATGCCTTGTTTCCGACGTTCAGTGATCTGCTCAGTACCCTACAAAGTGTGATTGAGGCCTCGGCCTATTCCCAGGAACTCAAGAGTAACTACATCGGCTCGTTATCCACGCGGATCAAATCCCTGACCAATGGCTTGAATGGGCAGATTTTTACCGCCAACGAAATCGACAGCGCAGTGCTTTTTGATCAGAGCGCAATCGTTGACCTCAGCCGCATCGGCTCATCCGAGACCAAGGCCCTGATAATGGGGATCCTGGTGATGCGCCTGAGTGAGCACCGAATGGCCGGTGGTGGCATGAACCAGCCGCTGCGCCATGTCACGGTCCTTGAGGAAGCGCACAACATCCTCAAGCGCAGCCCGTCCGAAAGCGGTGCTGAAGGGGCAAATGTGGTCGGCAAGTCAGTGGAGATGCTGACCAACGCCATCGCCGAAATGCGCACCTATGGTGAAGGTTTCATCATTGCCGACCAGTCCCCCCATGCGGTGGATATCGCCGCGATTCGCAACACCAACACCAAAATCATCATGCGTCTGCCGGATGAAATGGACCGTCGTTTAATCGGTAAGTCGGTGGGGTTGCGTGATGATCAACTCGAAGAGATCGCTAAGTTACCCAAAGGCGTAGCAATCGTTTATCAAAATGACTGGCTGGAGCCGGTGCTGTGTCAGGTGAAGAAGTTTGCCGGGCATGAGACCCCCTATGTGTATAAGGCCGATGACAAGCGCGCAGTGCGTAGCCAGGATTTCAATCAGCAGGTTCTCAACCTGCTGCTGAGCAACCGTATACGCACGCCAGTTGCCTTGGATTTAGCGTTGTTGGAAGAGGGATTGTGTGAGTTGCCGTTGCTGGCTCGCAGCAAAATCGCGCTGTTAGAGACACTTAACGCGCGCAAGGAAGAGCTGCCATCGGCGTTGTGCAAAGCCGAAGTATTTGCCTACCTTGCACAGTTGGTGGTCGATGTGCTCGGTTGCCGGCAGCAGGTCCAGCAGATCATTCAAATGGCGACCGACTACGGGCATCTAAGCAATCAACTTGACCTGTTACTCCACGAGCGAGCCACAGGCTTGAGCGCTGAGCTGACCCTGGCTACTCAGCAGTGCCTGATGAAGGACTACAGCCTGCAGCACGAGAGCCATATCGATATCTATTCCGCATGGCGTGCGCGCCTCGAAACAGGGTGTGTTCTGTGAACTTTGAAAATTTCTTTGCTGAAAAATCCGAGGTTCCGTCCAGCCTGGCATTATTGGCCCGTGAAATGCCAGACCGCTGCCTTATCGTTGTCGAGCTCGATCGTCCAATAGTGCTCACTCAGGAAACCCGCCTTGAACTTCCGGAAATGTCGCCGGAAACACGTAAGCGGCTTGAGCTGCAGGGTGTTCCTAAAGAGGTTCTGGATACCATAGGTAGTGAGGCCGAAGCGAAGATCTATGAAAATGCCAATCTTGAACCAGCCGAGGTCAACGGCAAGGATGCACTGATTCGTACCGACATCGATTACGATCAAAAAGATGCCATGGGCACCACTAACCTGGATCGGATGAAGTCGGGAAGGGCCCCGCTCGATGCCAATGGAAAGCCGATCGAGTTACATCACATCGGCCAGAAACAGGACTCACCATTGGCAGAATTGACCAGCGCTGAGCACCGTGGCAATGGAAACGATAACGTGTTGCACAACAAGCAGAAGGAGTCCGAGATCAATCGCGAGGAATTCGATAAAGAGCGAAAAGACTACTGGAAGGCGCGAGCCGAACAGATTGAGAATCAGCGCTGAGGGCGAATCTTATGAAAAAACTTGAACAATTCGTTGATCTCCATCAGGCCAACACCCGGCCCGTAAACGCCGCCAGCATCCAGAATCTCGAGCTCAAACTGGGATTTGCATTGTCTGACGAATACAAGCGCTACCTGTCGAGCTTTGGCGTCATTGTCTTTGACGCCTACGAAACTTATGGCTTAGGCGTGCCTGACGATTATTACCTGAATGTCTTGGCCGCATTCTCGGACCTGAACCGTGACCCTAGCTACCCGAAAAATACTGTGCCGGTGCTGGAGATCGGTGATGGTCAGTACTATCTATACGACAACCAGGCACGGAAAGTTCTGGTTTGGGCCACACCGAATGGCGGCATTGTGCGAGTCTTGGAAGACGGGCTGGAGGCTTTTTTGATCAAGCATCTCTTCGCAGGCTAAGTTAGATGCACAATCAAGGCAGACGACGGTCATGGTTGAGTGGTTATTTATCACCGGTTGAAGCTACTTCGTTAGCGTATTGAGACGACCTTCGTGTCCCGGTTGTTCTGGATGGCCGAGATCGAAAGATTGCTGGTAGCTGCTTCTTGGATGTGCTCGCTCCACCACTTCATCATTGGACGCCTGCGCTCGATGTATTCCGCCCGGTTATAGGCGCTGCGAACCTCGTTTTTATCGACGTGGGCAAGTGCAACCTCGATCATTTTCAGGATCCCAGCCGTGTTCGTTGAGAATGGTGCTGGCCATTGAACGCATGCCATGGCTTGCCAACCGGCCTTCGAAGCCCATGCGCTTTAGCGCTAGGTTGGCGGTCTGGCTGTTGCAATGGGTTCGAGGGTTACGGTCTGCAGGAAATACATACTCTCTGTGTCCGCTGTAGGGTTTGATTGCCTCCAGCACCGCCAGTGCTTGATCTGTGAGCGGCACGATATGTATAAGACATTTCTTCATGCGCTCAGCAGGAATCGTCCAGATATTCTTCTCGAAGTCGATGTCCGCCCAGCGGGTGGTGGCTACCTCTGCTGAGCGGGTCATGGTGTTGAGCTGCCATTCGATAAGGCAGCGCGTAGTCCTTTTTATACTGGCATTGGCAATTGCTACCATGAGTTCCTTCAGCTCATCGGGAGCAAGCGCAGCCATATTCTTCTTTTTCGGTTTTTTGAAAACGGATCGAATTCCACTAAGCGGGTTTGCGTGAATTAGTCCAGAGTTGACCTCGTAGGTCATGATCTCGTTGAGTCGCTGTGATAGACGTTCAACTGTTTCAAGACTGCCTTTGGTTTCGAGTGGCCGAAGCAGGGTGATGACGTATGGTGCGCTGATAGCTGAGATCGGTGTGGTGCCCAAATCCGGAAAAACGTGCAACGTCAATGAGCGCCAAATGTCCTCTGCATAAGCTGGTGTCACTGCATCCGTCTTCAGTTCATACCAGGACGTGGCGACATTCTGAAATGTGTGCTCAGTTTCAGCTTGCTTTGCTTGCAGCACTGCATCTCGGGTTTCTTTGGGGGCGACGCCTTGGACAAGTATTTCCCTCGCTGCAATGGAGCCCTTTCGTGCCAGCACTAGCGAGACTTCAGGGACGGTACCTAGGCCCATGTTGATCCGCTTCTTCGTCACGGGATATCGATAGTTGAAGTTCCATAGCTTGGAGCCATTACTTCTCACTCAGATTTGAAGTCCGCCGCCGTCGAACAGGGCGTAGTCCTTTTCAGAGGGCTTGGCAGATTTGGATTTTGCGCTCAGAGAGGCGAGTCGCTTGTGCGCACATTGGCATTCCAGGATTGGTTTGGCATTCCAAAAATTAGCGCTGTTGGTCTTGGAATGCCATTTGGAATGCCATAAAGCGTGGCTGTTCTTGACTTCCGTGGACACTGATGGCGCTGAAACCCCCGTATTCACTGAATTTCAGGCACAAAAAAAGACGTCCGTGGACGTCTTTAGATGTTGAAGTGGTGGAGCCGGGGGGATTTGAACCCCCGTCCGCCAGTACTCCGCTGTCGGTACTACATGCGTAGCCGTGTCTATTAAGTTAACCCTCAGCGACCCGACGGGCAGGGTGCTTTGGGCGAGTTGTGTAAGTTTTAGCCGCTTCGTCCACAACGTACTGCACGGCGATTCTGTTCTATATGACAATCATTTTGGGTTTACAGACATCCCCTGATGATTGCTGGACCCGAAGGTACCAGGAGCATTGTCAGCTGCAATTAAGCAGCGAGAGCAACACCGTATTGGTCGTCATTGGCAACTATAAGTAGTTGCAACAGTGGATTTACGACTTCTGTTACCAAGTCGGCATGCACCTAAAGTTTCGCAACCGGCGTCGAATCCTAAACGGCCCCGAACTCATTGCTCTGTACATCTTGATGAGCAACAAGCCTGCGCAGTGTACGCCAAACGACGTGGGAAGGCCAACCCGAAGGTTGGCCTTGTGGTGTTTCAGTTGCGCGTCGGATTGCGAATCTGCATTTTGGTGATCAGTGCTGAAGTGACCTCTACGCAATCCTTGTCATTACCGGCCGCTTGAGCCGCTTCGGCTTTTTCCTGAGCTTCCTTGACATTGTTCATGGACGTTTCAGGAATGGACGGCTGGCTGGTGACGAAGTCCTTGATGGTTTGAAGATTCCCGGCACAAAGGTCTTTGTCTGCCGCAAACACCGGCGACGTCAGCAGGGCACCAGCGATGAACAATCCAGCAATTGCAGAATGCTTCATGGGTATCTCCTTGAACGGTTGGTCTCGGTGCTGCCGGACGATCTGGCGGCGATGCCGAGGTCGTAACAGGCCGCGTTCGTATCGGGCCTGATCAATCGACCGCGACGACACACAGGAATTCGGTTTTTTTTACAGCGGGTATGAAACGCACGAATCATCACCCCAAACCGGTCAGGCCGATTCAAAGACTAGTCGGCTCCTGGATTATTTGTTGGTGTTGCCGGTAGTTTTCTGGATTTCCAGAATGATTTGCTGGGTTTCCGCCAGACATTCGTCGATCTTGCCTTGGGCTTTCAGGGCCCGGGCTTTGCTCACACTGGCCGAGACGCGCGAATTCAGATCCGGCGACGTCTGGTACTGCGCCTTGGCGTTGTCGATTGTCTGCAAATTCGCCTCGCACAAGCTCTCTGGCTTGTCAGCGGCGAAGGAAGAAGAGGCCATTATCGAGGCCGTAACGAAAAGACCTAACAGTACAGAACGCTTCATGAGTATCTCCTTGCACCGAGGAGTCCACACTTCGCTGACCGTGACAGCAGGCCACCGAAAAGAGGACAAGCCCCGAGTGTTCGGGGCCTGTTCTGTGGACTGCCGTCTCGCGCAGGGGTTCTGTTTTTCTTCAGCAGGCCTTTGCCTGAGTCACCCGATCTACCAGATAAACCAGACCGTGATAGTCGATCCCGCCATGCTGGGTCAGGCCGATTTCGCACGTGCGGCTGGTGGAAATCCCTTCGCTGCAATGCTGCACCGCGTCCTTCAGTGTGCGCAGCGAGTGGCTGTTCAGTTCCGGCGTGGTAAAGCCCTTGTCGCCGGCAAACCCGCAGCAATGAATACCCTCCGGAATCACCACGTTTTTGCTGCACTTGCGCGCCAGATCGATCAGCGCCTGGCTTTCACCCAGGTGCTGAGTGCTGCAGGTCACATGCACCGCAATCGGCGCGTCCTGTGGGGTGAAATCCAGTCGATCAAGAAGGTGCGTACGAATGAAACGCACGGGGTCGTACAGGTCCAGGCGCACATCTCCCACGTCCTGCACCAGGCGCAAGGTGCATGGGCTGGTGTCGCAGTAGATCGGATCGAGCCCGCCGCGACTGGCGTGCAGAAGCGCGCTGATCAACTCCTGACGCTTGTGCTCGGCCTGTTCTGCATAGCCTTTGGAGGCGAAGGGCTGACCGCAGCAGAGGTTGTCCTGATTGTCCGGGAAGACCACTTGGTAACCGGCCTTTTCCAGCAGGCCACGGGTTTTGTCGTACAGCGACATCTGCTCCTTGTCACCCGCCGCCGGGCCCATGACCCGCGATACGCACGCCGCCAGATAGACCACGCGCGGGCGCTCATCGGACACACTCGGGCTGAAGCGAATGGCTTTTTCCGGTTGCGGCATTGCGTTGGTCCACAGCGGCACCTGGCCTTTGGACAATCGCGTCAGCGTCGCCGAGAGCCTGGCCAGACGCGGCGCGCCCAGCAGCATCCGTGCGCCATTGGCGACATGCAGGGTGAAGCGCGCGCCTTGCAGGGTCTTGGCGAAGTTTCCTTCAATCCAGTCAGCAGTTTTCTGATGCGTTGCGTGTCGGCCGCGGAGCTTTTTCACCAGGTCGCCGGTATTGATGCCTACAGGGCAGCGTTGCGCGCACAACCCGGTCGCGGCGCAGGTGTCGATGCCTTGGTATTCGTAGGCTTTTTCCAGTTCGCTGGTGTCGACGCCGGCGCGTTTTTTCGCCTGAATGTCGCGCCAGATCACTATGCGCTGGCGCGGGCTGAGGGTCAGTCCTTTCGACGGGCAGACCGGTTCGCAGAAACCACACTCGATGCACTTGTCGACAATCTCGTCGGCTGCCGGCAATGGTTTCAGATGCTTGAGGTGAATTTGCGGATCTTCGCTGAGCACCACGTCCGGGTTGAGGATGCCTTTCGGGTCGAGCAGGCGTTTGAGCTGCCACATCAATTGATAGGCGTCGCTGCCCCATTCCAGCTCTACGAAGGGCGCCATGTTGCGTCCGGTACCGTGTTCAGCCTTGAGTGAACCGCCGAATTCCACTGCCACCAACTGCGCCACATCGTCCATGAACGCTTGATAGCGTGCGACTTCTTCCGCGCTGTTGAAGCCTTGGGTGAAGACAAAGTGCAGATTGCCTTCCAGCGCGTGTCCGAAAAGGATCGCTTCGTCGTAGGAGTGTTTGTCGAACAACTCGATCAAGCGGTTAACGCCGATGGCCAGTTGCTCGACCGGAAAGGTCACGTCTTCGATGATCACCGTGGTGCCGGTTTTACGCACAGCGCCGACGGCGGGGAAGGTGTCCTTGCGGATCGCCCAAAGCTTGGCGTTCTCGGCAGGGTCTTCGGTGAAGTCGACCTGCTTTTCCACCGGGAAGCCACTGAGCGACGCCATGATCTGCGCCAGTTGTTCCTGCAGCAAAGTGGAAGACGCAGCGCGGGATTCGATGAGCAACGCGCAGGCATTATTCGACAACTGTTGTACGAAAGTGGGCATGCCCGGTTTGTCTTGCACCGAACGCAAGCTGCGGCGATCCAGCAGCTCTACGGCGGACACCGGTTGGCTTTTCAGCACGGTGACCGCGTTGCAGCAGGTCTCCACATCCGGGAACACGATCAGTGCCGACGCCTTGTTCGGGTGGTCGATTACCGTGTCGTAAGTTACCGCGCTGATGAAGCCGAGCGTGCCTTCAGAGCCGACCAGCAAGTGGCTCAAGATATCCACAGGCTCGTCGAAATCCACCAGCGCGTTGAGCGACAGACCGGTGGTATTTTTCAGACGATATTTGTGGCGGATTCGCGCAGCCAGTTCGGCATTGGCGCGGGTCTCGCGGCCCAGCGTCGCCAAACGTTCGAGCAGATCGCCATGGCTTGAGCGAAATGCCGCGACACTGGCGGCGTCTTCGGTGTCCAGGCGTGTGCCGTCGGCCAGTACCAAGCGAATGCCCGCCAACGTGTGATAGGTATTCTGCGCGGTGCCGCAGCACATGCCGCTGGCGTTGTTGGCGACGATGCCGCCGATTTTGCAGGCATTGATCGAGGCCGGGTCCGGGCCGATCTTGCGCCCGAAAGGTGCCAGCCACGCGTTGGCCTGCGCGCCGATGACCCCCGGTTGCAGGCGGATTTGCGTGCCTTGGCCGCGAATCTCGCGCGCGTTCCAGTTATCCCCAAGCACGATCAAAACGGAATCGCTGATCGCTTGCCCCGACAGGCTGGTGCCCGCCGCACGGAAGGTCACCGCGACCTGATCGCGTTGGGCCAGTTGCAGCAATGCCACCACTTCGTCCTCGGACTCGACGCGGATCACCAGTTTCGGGATCAGCCGATAAAAACTCGCGTCAGTGCCGAACGCCAGCGTCGATAACGGATCATCAAAGCGGCGCTCGGCCGGAATCAGTTGTTGCGCATCGCGCAGGAAGGTCGCCGGTAACGTCATTGGTCCTCCAGAATCAGAACCACCAGGTCTTTCGGACCGTGGGCGCCGTAGGCCAGCACTTGTTCGATGTCAGCGGTTTTCGACGGGCCGGATACCAGCAGCGCGTTGGTCGGCATGCCTTGTGCCCACTCGAATTCCTCTTGCACCTGATAGAAGTTGTCGCGGATTTCGCTGGCCTTGAGCAGGGCGAAATGCACAGGCGGCACCAGACTCATCAGCCGTGGTTCTTCACGGTTTGGCCACAGAATCAGGCTGCCGGTGGCGGCGATGGCGCCGAGGGTGCCGGTGAGGCTGGCCGGAGTGTCGTTGAACAGCTCGGCTTTCCATTCTTCCATCGGCCGGTCGTAGGATTTCAGTGCTGGCAGATCAGGATTGTTCGCCCAATGCTGTGTGATTTGTTGCCCATGCGCTGTAGTCGGCGCGATGAGCAGGCTTGGCAGCTGGCGGTCGCGCAGCAATTGCGCGAGCAGTGCCGGCCATTCTTTATCAGAGGTCAGATGGATTTCGGTGTGTACCGCTTCCATCAGTTTGCGCAGTTGCGGGATACGTTGTTCGGCGCTGTAGGTGTAAGGCTGCGTTACCAGATCGACATCGAAGTCGTCGGAGATCGGCGTGGCGCCGGTCAGACTTTTCCGCAGTTTTCCGAGGATATTTTGCTTGGCGCTCATTTGCGATCTCCCTGTTTGGCCAGATGCTCGCGGGCCATGTCATGCAACGAGCGGGCGGCGGGTTTCGGCGCACTGTGGTTCTGCGTCCACGGGCCAATGTTGCCTGGCGTCAGGGCGCGCAGGCGCGTGGCGAAGAAGCCGAACAATCGATACAAGGTCGGCGAGCTGTTGAGCCTGGCCCAGGCGTTCCAGATTAAACGCTCCTTGCGCGAATATTTGCTGCCCTGGCCGCGCATCACTTGATGAGGGCTGTCCGGTGCTTTGACGTTCTCTTCACGTAGGCGACGCAGGATCGCCGGGATAGGAATTTTTACCGGGCATACTTCACCGCAGGCACCGCACAGCGAAGAGGCGCTCGGGTGATCCGGAACCTTGGCCAGACCGACCATGTGCGGCGTGATGATTTTGCCGATCGGACCCGGATAGACCTCGCCGTAGGTGTGGCCGCCGACGCGGGTGTAGACCGGGCAATGATTCATGCACGCGCCGCAGCGAATGCAGTTGAGGGTCTGGCGCAGTTCACTGTCGGCAAAGGCCTGGCTGCGACCGTTGTCGAGCAGCACCAGATGCACTTCCTGCGGGCCGTCGAGTTCATGCTCCTTGCGCGGGCCGGAGATCATGTTGACGTAGGTGGTGATCGGAATGCCCAGCGCCGAGCGGGTCAGCAGCGATAGTAGTGGCACCACATCGCGCAGGTTCTCGACGACTTTTTCGATGCCGGTGACGGCGATATGCACCGGCGGCACGGTGGTGGTCATGCGCCCGTTGCCTTCGTTTTCCACCAGCAACAGGGTGCCGGTTTCGGCGACGGCGAAGTTGACGCCGGAGACGCCGATGTCCGCTTCGAAGAATTTCTGCCGCAGGACTCTGCGACCGATTTGAATGAGTTGGTCAACGTCCTTGGTGTACTCCACGCCAAGTTTGTCGTGGAACAAGGACGCGACCTGACCGGCATTCTTGTGGATCGCCGGCATAATGATGTGTGAAGGCTTCTCGTGGTCGAGCTGGACGATGTATTCCCCCATATCGGACTCCAGGCATTCAACACCTTGAGCCTCGAGGAAATGGTTCATCTCCATCTCTTCGCTGACCATCGATTTGCCCTTGATCACTTGCCGCGCCTCGTGAGCGCGGATGATCGAGAGGACGATGCCATTGGCCTCGTCCACCGTCTCCGCCCAGTGCACTGTCACACCGTTGCGGGTCAGGTTCTGTTCCAGTTGCTCGAGCAGGTCGGGCAACTTGGAGAGCGCACGCGCCCTGATCGAGTTGCCCAGGGCACGCAAATGTTCTCTTTCGTGGGCATCGCTGAAAGCCGCTGCCCGTTTGGTCATCAGTGAATCCATGGCAGTGCGGAAGTTGTTCCGTAACTGCGCATCGCCCAAGGCGTTGTGGGCCCGGGTGCGGAAATCTTCTTCTACGGCAACCGTAGGAATAATCGTCGAGGTGCTCATTGTGCACCCCCGGTTCGTTGCCACAGAAAGCTGGCGAGATGTTGCCCGCGCAGCGCTTCTTTTTGTTTCTCCAATGCGCCGTTGATGTTCATCAAACAGCCACAGTCGGCGCTCAACACTTGATGCGCGCCGCAATCCTTCAGCGCTTTGGTCTTGTCAGCCACCATCGCGCCGGAAATGTCTGGCATACGGACGCTGAATGTCCCACCGAAGCCACAGCATTCGCTTTCGTGGTCGTGGTTGACCCGTTCCACGTTGCTCAACTGCGCCAACAACTCGCGACCGTGCAGGTGGGTGTTCATTTCTCGGCGCGCCGAACACGAAGTGTGTAGCGCGACTTTGACCGGCGCGCCGCTGTCCTGGAACTGCACCTTGCAGACGAACAGCAGAAACTCGGCCAACTCATAGGTGCGGGCCGCGAGGGCCTGAACCTGTTTCAACGTTTCCGGCTCGTCCTTGAACAAGTCGGCGTAATGTTCGCGCAACATGCCCGCGCAGGAGCCCGACGGCACCACTACCGGATAATCCCCGGCGAACAACGCCAGTTGCGAGCGCGCCACGGTCCGTGCCTGCTCGGTGTAACCGGAGGTGTAGGCCGGTTGTCCGCAGCAGCTTTGCCCTTGCGGGTATTCGACCTTGATGCCTTCGCGCTCCAGCAAGTGGATCGCATCCATTCCGGCTTCGGGGTAGAACAGGTCGACCACGCATGTGCCGAACAGGTAGACCCGCGACGGTTTCTCGCTGGGGTATTGCCGAGGTTCGGGCAGAGGCGGTGCAACGCGGGTCGCGTTCGGCACAGCGTTGTAATAAAGCTCGCTCATCAGGCGTGTCTCCGGGTGGTCCCGGTTATCCGTCCGCTGAGGCTGCTGAATATAAAGAGCGTTGCTTTCAGCAGCCTTACAGACCGGGTGTGAATTGCTGACGCCGGAATCACGAACCGGCGTCGGTTTTTTCCATGTCGCTTGTAGGCTTCTTATTGGTTTAGTGCACCAGCATGCCGGTGAACCAGTAGGCCTGAGCCAGGGTGATCAGACCGACAATCGTTGCAAAGAATAGGCTGTGCTTGAGGGTGAAGCGGAACAGATCCGATTCCTTGCCCACCAGACCGGTCGCGGCGCAGGCCACGGCGATCGATTGTGGCGAGATCATCTTGCCGGTTACGCCGCCGCTGGTGTTCGCCGCGACCAGCAGCGTGTCGTTGACGCCGATCTGGTGCGCGGTGGTCGCTTGCAAAGAACTGAACAGCGCGTTCGACGAAGTATCGGAACCGGTGAGGAACACGCCCAGCCAGCCGAGAAACGGCGAGAAGAACGGAAACGCTGCACCAGTACCCGCCAACACCAATGCCATGGTCGAAGACATGCCGGAGTAGTTGGTGACAAAAGCGAAGGCCAGCACCATGCCGATCGACAGGATTGGCCAGCGCAGTTCGTAGAAGGTCTCTTTCAAAGTGGTAAGACCAATTTTGAAATTGATCTTCAGCACCAGCATCGAAATAAGTGCCGAGAAGAAAATCGCTGTGCCGGTCGCGGAAATCGGGTCGAGTTTGAATACGGCCGGGATCGCAGTTGGCGCAGCCACGATCGGCGCAGTCTTGATCACCAGTTGATCAAGGTGCGGGATCGCGAAGTTGAACACCCACGCATACATCGAGCCGCCAGCGGCGAACATGGCTTTGAAAGGCTTCAGTGTCCAGATCGTCACCAGCACGGTGAGAATCAGGAACGGCGACCATGCTTTGAAAATTTCCCCGAGGCTGTAAGGCGAAGCCACGGTGGTGCGCTTCTGGCCGAAACCGCCGACGCTGGCGGTAATCGCAGCGCTGGATGTAGCGCCGGCGATTTGCGCGCCTGCGGTGCGTTTCGGCTGCCAGATCTTCAGGAACAATGTCAGCGAAATCAGGCTGGCCAGCGCCGAGGTGATGTCCGGCAGTTCCGGGCCGATGAAGTTCGACGTGAAGTACTGAGTCACGGCGAAGCTCAGGCCTGCGACCAGTGCAGCGGGCCAGGTTTCGCGCACGCCGCGCAGGCCATCCATCATGAATATCAGCCAGAACGGTACGAACAGCGACAGCAGCGGTAGCTGACGACCGGTCATGGCGCCAATCTTGAATGCATCGATGCCAGTCACTTGGCCGGCCACGATGATCGGAATACCCAGCGCACCGAACGCGACTGGTGCGGTGTTGGCGATCAGGCATAGACCAGCGGCGTACAGCGGGTTGAAACCCAGTCCGACGAGGAGCGCGGCGGTAATCGCGACCGGCGCACCGAAACCGGCGGCACCTTCCAGGAATGCACCGAAGCAGAAGCCGATCAGCAGCACTTGCAGGCGTTGGTCGTCAGTGATCGACAGTACCGAACTGCGAATGACCTCGAACTGACCACTCTTGACCGTCAGTTTGTAAAGAAAAACGGCCGCGACAATGATCCACGCAATCGGCCACAGGCCGTAGGCGAAGCCATACCCGGCTGCGGCGAACGCCATGTCGACCGGCATCTGGAACGCGAAGATCGCCACGGCAATCGACAAGGCAAGCGTGATGCTGCCGGCCACATGACCTTTGAGGCGGAACACCGCCAAAGCGAGGAAGAAGAAAACGATGGGGATGACGGCCGCGAGTGCGGAGACGCCGAGACTGCCGAGCGGGCTGTAGAGCTGTTGCCAGGTTTGCATATGGGGTGGCCCCTAATTGTTGTTGGTCAGGCACTGTCAGCGTTCTTGGATAATTGGTAATACCAATTTACAATCGCTGTTGGCTAGGGTAAAAGCCTTGATGTCGGTGTGTCAATTTGTCGCCCTGAAACTTTTGTCGAATGAGCGGTGCAGAACGCATCTGATCTGGTCGGGCGATTGTTTTCTGGCAGGTGTCGACAGCGCGCCGATAGGCCAGAATAGAGAGCCCGGCGAGCGGTCGGGATCGTGGAGAAATGAGTTATGGGGTTTGATCAGATACGTCAGCGCCGTTTGTCTGACGACATTGTCGAGCGGCTCGAGGGGATGATTCTCGAAGGCACGCTGAAGTCCGGTGAGCGGCTGCCAGCAGAGCGCACGCTGGCCGAGCAATTTGGCGTATCACGTCCGTCGCTGCGTGAGGCGATTCAAAAACTGGCGGCCAAGGGTCTGCTGGTCAGTCGCCAGGGCGGCGGCAATTATGTAGTGGAAAGCCTGGGTTCGACCTTTAGCGATCCTCTTCTGCAATTGCTCGAAAGCAATCCCGAGGCGCAGCGTGACTTGCTGGAATTTCGGCACACTCTGGAGGCATCGTGCGCCTATTACGCTGCATTGCGCGCTACCGATGTTGATCGCGAGCGTCTGACTGCCGCATTCGAAGAGCTGCAGGATTGCTACACGCGTCACGACGATGTCAGTCGGGCGGAGGAGGGCGCGGCGGATGCGAAGTTTCATCTGGCGATTGCCGAAGCCAGTCATAACGCCGTGTTGCTGCACACCATTCGCGGGCTGTTCGATCTGCTCAAGCGCAACGTCGTGACCAACATCGGCGGGATGTACAAACAGCGCACGGAAACCCGCGACATGCTGATCACTCAGCATCGGGAATTGTATCTGGCGATTATCGAAGGTCGTGCAGAGCAGGCAAGGGAAGTCTCCAGTCGACACATTTTGTATGTGCAGGAAGTGCTGGAAGAGGTGCGCCAGGAGGTTCAGCGCATGGCTCGGGCGGAGCGGCGCAAGGGGATGTGAGGTGGCAAATTAATTGTGGCGGGGGAGCTGGCTGTCGCTGAGGCGCGCAGCGGCTCTCGCTCGTTAATGTTCGCGAGAACCGATTGCGCCTGCTGCGCAGGCGAGCGGGAGCAAGCTCCCTCGCCACAGGTGCGGCATCAGGGCAGGGAGTTAATCTTCCTTGCCCTTGTTGCGCACGGCACGCTGCAGCTCACGACCGGCATCGCGCTCACGCTCGGTGTCACGCTTGTCGTATTCCTTCTTGCCCTTGCCCAGAGCAATCTCGCACTTGACCATGTGCTTGCTCCAATACCAGGACAGGCATACGCAGGCGTAACCCTTTTGCTGCACGGCCGCCGCAAGCTTTTCCAGCTCGCGGCGGTTGAGCAGCAATTTGCGCGTGCGAACCGGGTCGGCGATGACGTGGGTGCTTGCGGTCATCAGAGGCGTGATGTGACTGCCGAGCAGCCACGCTTCGCCATCCTTGAGCAGCACGTAACTGTCGACCAGTTGCAGCTTGCTTGCCCGCAGACTTTTTACTTCCCAGCCGGCCAGGACCAGACCAGCCTCGAACTTGTGTTCGATGAAGTAATCGTGTCGCGCCTTTTTGTTCTGCGCGATGGTCCCTGTTGGGTGTTTCTTCTGTTTAGCCATAGGGGCGGCATTATATGGAGATAAACGGCTGTCGGCTACGGTGATGCTGCGTGCTTGAGCAGGTTGAGTGAATCCCGGACAATGCGGCCTCTTTTTCTAACGCTTGGGCGTGATAAACGATGTCGACAGACAAGGTTTCTGTCCACGGCAGTTGGGCTAGCCGCTGGGTATTCATACTCGCCGCGACCGGTTCGGCCGTGGGACTGGGTAGTATCTGGAAGTTCCCCTACATGGTCGGGGTCTACGGCGGCGGCGCCTTTGTGCTGATGTTTCTGGCGTGCATCGCACTGATCGGGATCCCGGTCATGCTCGCTGAAACCCTGATCGGCCGGCGCGCTCGGCAGAGTCCGGCGAACGCCTTGAAGGTGCTGGCACTGGAAGCCGGGCACTCGGCCAAGTGGTCTTGGGGCGCGTTTGCCGGGATGATCACGGCATTGTTGATCCTGTCTTTCTATAGCGTGGTCGGCGGCTGGTCGCTGGATTACATCGTCGATATGGGGCGCGGTGATTTTCAGGGTGCCAGCGCCGATCAAGTCGGTGCCTATTTCGGTAATGTCATCGCCGACCCATGGCGTCTGACACTTTGGCACACAGTTTTCATGCTTTTGTCGGCGCTGGTGATCGCCAAAGGTGTGGTCGCCGGGCTGGAGCGCAGTTTGCGCATCATGATGCCGCTACTGTTCGTGATGGTGCTGGTGCTGCTGGGTTACAGCATGACCACCGGGCATTTCATGGAGGGCGTGCATTTCATGTTCGATTTCCACCCGGAAAAGGTCCTCGACGGCTTGTTGCCGGCCATGGGGCACGCGTTTTTCTCGCTGAGCGTAGGCGTGGGCTCGATCATGATCTACGGTGCTTACATGCCGAAGAACACGTCGCTGTCCGGCACGGTGGTTGGCGTAGCGCTGCTTGATACCTTCGTGTCGCTGGTGGCCGGCCTGGCCTTGTTCCCGATTGTATTCGCTGGCGGGCTGAACCCTAGCGAAGGGCCTGGCCTGATGTTCGTCAGTCTGCCATTTGCTTTCGGTAACGTGGCTTTTGGCCAACTGATGGGCGTTGTGTTCTTTGTTCTGGTGGCGATTGCTGCCTGGAGTTCGGCGATTTCTCTGCTGGAGCCGATGGTTGCCTATCTGGTTGAACGCACGAAAGTCAGCCGTGCCTGGGTGACGTTCTGGTTGGCATTCATTTGCTGGTTCGTCGGTCTGGGCACGGTGTTTTCCTTCAATATCTGGAAGGAAGCCAAATTTTTCGTGAACGAAGGCGGGATGTTCCATCTCTACCAATGGGGGGCAGCGGGCGGTCTGGATTTCTTCGGCGTGATCGACTTCTTCACCTCGCGAATCATGTTGCCACTCGGCGGATTGTGCTTCGTGCTGTTCGCCGGTTGGGTGATGGGGCGTGAAGCGGTACGTGACGAGTTGTCTATCCGTCAACCGGCATTGTTTGCCCTGTCCTTGTTTTTGATGCGCTACGTGGCGCCCATCGGCATTGTTGTAGTGTTTGCCGCTCAGCTCTGGAAGTAACGCTCACATGACGACACATATTCAACGATCTGCCCTGCTGCCTTATCCGGCGCAGTTCCTCTATGACCTGGTCAACGACGTGGCGCGTTATCCCGAGTTCTTGCCGTGGTGCTCGTCTGCTGAAGTGCTGGAAAGTACGCCCGAGCATATGCGCGCCAGTGTGGGTGTGGCCAAGGGCGGGCTCAGTCAGCATTTTGTGACGCGCAATACGCTGGTGCCGGGGCAGTCGATCGAGATGAACCTTGAAGAAGGGCCTTTCAATCAGTTGCACGGTGTCTGGGTGTTCAAGGCGTTGAACGAGAAGGCGTGCAAGATCAGTCTGGATCTGTCCTTCGATTACGCGGGCCCGCTGGTACGAGCTACGCTGGGACCGTTGTTCAATCAGGCAGCGAACACGCTGGTGGATGCATTCTGCCAGCGCGCCAAGCAAATGCATGGTTGAGTCGGTGATCGGGATAGAGGTCGTGTATGCGGCCGTGGATCGTCAGGTCTTGCGCGCGGTCAGTGTTCCCGAAGGGATTACCGTGCGGGAGGCGTTGCTCAAGTCTGGGATTGGCGACGAGTTCCCGGAGCTTGATCTGGCGGGGTGCCCGGTAGGGATCTTTGGCAAAGTGATTGCCGATCCTCAGGTTCGCCTGATTCAAGCGGGGGATCGTATCGAAATTTATCGCCCGCTGCTCGCCGATCCCAAAGAAGTGCGGCGCTTGCGTGCCGCCAAAGCTGCGGCGGCGAAAGCTCGAGAGCAGTAATCAAGCTGAATTGCAGGCAATAAAAAACCCGGAATCTCCGGGTTTTTTATTGCGTCGCAAATTATTGCGGCGAGGTATCCAGCGGCTCTGGTGTCGGAACCGGAACGGTTTCCACACCATCGACGTCCTTCTGGATCTGATCCAGCAAGGAACCTGGCTTGACCGGTTTTTCCGGTTTTGGCTTCTCGGCGTTTTCAGCAGGAGCGGTCACGGTAGTGCCACTGTCCTTGCCGAGAATGGCTTCGTCACGGCTTACGCCCGGCATGAAGTCACCGGACAGGCTGACAAGCTGGTCGTTTGAGTTGAAAATAACGCTGATGCGTTCCTGTTGGCGTTCACCGCCACCCGGTTGCAGGCTGTACAGATAATCCCAGCGATCGGCATGGAACGTGTCGGCAAGCAGAGGGTTGCCCATGATAAACCGTACTTGCGGCCGGGTCATTCCCGGGCGTAACTGGTCTATCATGTCCTGCGTGACGACATTGCCCTGCTGGATGTCGATTTTGTAAACCCCGGGGAATGAACAACCGGCGAGTGCGAGCAGTCCCACAAAGGTGAAACTGGTTAGCAAGAGCTTGGTGTTTTGCATCGGTGGGCGACTTCCACTATCTTGGCTGGGACAACGTAAACGCCGATCATACCCGCATTAAGAGAAGCTGCGAAGCAGCATCGCGAGAAAGCTGACCATGGTTGAAAATAGCGAACTACGCAAAGCCGGCCTCAAAGTGACCCTGCCACGGGTCAAGATCCTGCAAATGCTCGACTCTACCGAGCAGCGTCACATGAGTGCCGAGGACGTCTACAAGGCGTTGATGGAAGCGGGCGAGGACGTCGGTCTGGCCACGGTTTACCGTGTTCTGACCCAGTTCGAAGCAGCTGGCCTCGTGGTCCGTCACAATTTCGACGGCGGCCACGCGGTTTTCGAATTGGCCGACGGTGGCCACCACGACCATATGGTCAACGTGGACTCAGGCGAAGTCATCGAATTCTTCGACGAGGAAATCGAAAAACTTCAGAAAGCGATCGTCGAGAAGCATGGCTTCGAGATGGTTGATCACAACCTGGTGCTGTACGTCCGCAAGAAAAAGTAAGCATGTCGCGCGAATTTCAGGTTCGCGAAACGAGCGAAGGCGACCCAAGGGTCGCCTTCGTGCTTTCTGCCGTTCTTAAACTTTCGCGGTAACCACCATTTTTTTCGCGTGGGCCAGGGACTCCTTGGTCAAATCGATGCCGCCGAGCATCCGCGCTACTTCTTCTATACGGTCGTTCTTGCTCAATTTGGAGACGGCTGTGTGCGTTGCCTCTTCTCCACGCACCTTATGCACAAACAGATGCTGGTGACCCTGTGCCGCTACTTGTGGCAGGTGCGTAACCGTCAGAACCTGTCCGCGCTCGCCAAGGCGACGCAACAGTTGACCGACAATCTCCGCTGTCGGGCCACCAATGCCCACATCGACTTCGTCGAACACCAGTGTCGGGACACGGGATGTCTGCGCAGTGATGACCTGGATCGCCAGGCTGATTCGTGACAGCTCACCGCCGGATGCGACTTTCGCCAGCGCCTTCAGCGGTTGGCCGGGGTTGGCACTGACCAGTAATTCGACCTGCTCCAGGCCGTTGGGCAGCAACTCGTCGCTGCTGTTGGCCTTCAGTTCGATGGTGAATCGGCCTCCAGGCATGCCCAGTCGCTGAATCTCCTGCTCCACCGCACTGGCGAGGCTCCCGGCAGCCTGATGACGCAAGTCGCTCAGCTCCCGGGCCTTTTCCTGATAGTGGCGTGCATAAGAGGCCAGTTCTTCGCCCAGGCGCTCGATGGATTCGTCATTGGCGTTGAGGGTTTCGATCTCATCCAGCAACTTCTGCTGCATTTCGCCGACTTCGTTGGGTTGAATCCGGTGCTTGCGCGCCAAGGTATAAATAGCGTCGAGACGTTCTTCCAGATATTGCAGGCGGGCCGGGTCGGCATCGAAGTTGTCGAGGAAGCGATTGAGCTCACCGACAGCTTCTTCGACCTGAATCTGTGCGCTGGTCAGCAGGCTGCTGGCTTCGCCCAGGGCGCCAACGGAGTTGTTCACACTCGACAGGCGATTGAGGCTGGCGGTCAATGCGTTCAGCACATTGCCGGAATCACTTTCGCTGCACTGTTCGACCACCTGTCGGCAGATGCCAAGCAAGGTTTCGGCATTGGTCAGATTCTTGTGTTCCTGCTCCAGTTGTTCGAGCTCGTTATCCCCAAGACCCAGATTTTCAAGCTCTTCGAGCTGGTAGCTGAGCAGTTGATGGCGGGCGCGTTGTTCATCACCGGAGTTGGAGAGGCGCTCCAGTTCCTGGCGAGTCTGGCGCCAGCGCTGTGCGGCGAGCTGAACCTGACGGGCCAGATCGGTGGCGCCGGCATATTCGTCGAGCAGGCGACGATGGGTGTCGGTTTTCAGTAGGGATTGGTGTTCGTGCTGGCTATGGATATCTATCAGCAATTCGCCGAGGGCCTTGAGATCGCCAAGCGGGCAGGGCGTGCCGTTGATGTAGCCACGCGAACGGCCCTCCGAGGTGATCACCCGGCGCAGGATGCAGGGGCCGTCGATGTCCAGATCGCGTTCGGCCAGCCAGGCGCTGGCTTCGGGAATGTCATTCAGGTCGAAGGTCGCCAGAATATCGGCCTTGTCGGCGCCCGGGCGGACTACGCCACTGTCGGCGCGATCACCGAGGGTCAGGCCCAGTGCGTCGAGCATGATCGACTTGCCGGCGCCGGTTTCCCCTGTGATCACGCTCATCCCGCGATCAAGTTCGAGATCGAGATGTTCAACGATGGCGTAGTTGTGTACGGACAGGTGCACCAGCATAAAGGCCGCTCCCAGGCTTTAGGTCTGGTTATTTATACAGTGTTTTGTTTCGAGCTGACAATGCCCTCGCTTAGCTCGATTTGCTTGAACAGAAAATCTTCTTAGTGCATCGAGGCATGAGAAAGCGGCACTTTTTTGTAGGGTTAATGCTTGAAAGCCCTTGAAGCCTGATTTTGCGGCCCCATATATCGGGGCAGAAGCGCGAGTCGAACTCGCGGACGATATTGAAAGGAGAATTCTATGGCTGACGAACAGACAGTAGATAAGCAAAACCCAGAAGCCAATCAGGCGCCCGAGGGTTCGGGTGACGACCTGGCGACCCGTGTACAAGTGCTCGAAGAGCAATTGGCCGCCGCGCAGGATCAGTCTCTGCGTGTCGCTGCCGATCTGCAGAACGTCCGTCGTCGTGCCGAGCAGGACGTCGAAAAGGCACACAAGTTTGCTCTGGAAAAATTCGCCGGCGACCTGTTGCCGATCGTCGACAGCCTGGAGCGCGGCCTCGAGCTGTCGAATCCGGACGACGAAAGCATCCGTCCGATGCGTGAAGGCATCGAGCTGACCCTGAAAATGTTCCACGACACCCTCAAGCGTTATCAGCTTGAAGCGATCGATCCGCATGGCGAACCGTTCAACGCCGTTCAGCATCAGGCAATGGCCATGCAGGAAAGCGCCGACGTGGAACCGAACAGCGTTTTGAAGGTGTTCCAGAAGGGCTACCAGCTCAACGGTCGCCTGTTGCGTCCGGCCATGGTTGTAGTCAGCAAGGCGCCGGCGCCAATTTCGCCTTCGATTGACGAGAAGGCTTGAAATTAGCCGCAAGGCCCCCATTTAGAAGTCAAGCGTTTAAGTGCTACCGCAGTCAGCCACCACTGCTGCGGCATCCAAATCCAAAGTTTCGGGAGAGTGAACATGGGCAAAATTATCGGTATCGACCTGGGGACTACCAACTCCTGCGTCTCCGTGCTGGAAAACGGCAAGGCCAAAGTTATTGAAAACGCTGAAGGCGCGCGTACTACGCCGTCGATCATCGCTTACGCCAACGATGGCGAAATTCTGGTAGGTCAGTCGGCCAAGCGTCAGGCAGTGACCAACCCGCACAACACTCTGTACGCAGTAAAGCGTCTGATCGGTCGTCGTTTCGACGAAGAAGTTGTGCAGAAAGACATCCAGATGGTCCCTTACAAGATCGTCAAGGCTGACAACAACGACGCCTGGGTTGAAGTGAACGGCCAAAAAATGGCGCCGCCACAAATCTCGGCTGAAATTCTGAAGAAAATGAAGAAGACCGCCGAAGACTACCTCGGCGAGCCAGTGACCGAAGCGGTGATCACCGTTCCGGCCTACTTTAACGACAGCCAGCGTCAGGCGACCAAAGACGCCGGCCGCATCGCCGGTCTGGACGTAAAACGTATCATCAACGAACCAACCGCAGCCGCTCTGGCTTACGGTATGGACAAGGCCAAGGGCGATCACACCGTGATCGTTTATGACCTGGGTGGCGGTACTTTCGACGTTTCCGTGATCGAGATCGCTGAAGTCGATGGCGAGCACCAGTTCGAAGTACTGGCCACCAACGGTGACACGTTCCTCGGTGGTGAAGACTTCGACATTCGTCTGATCGACTACCTCGTGGACGAATTCAAGAAAGAAAGCGGCATGAACCTCAAAGGTGATCCGCTGGCCATGCAGCGCCTGAAAGAAGCCGCTGAGAAAGCCAAGATCGAGCTGTCGTCCGCTCAGTCGACCGACGTTAACCTGCCGTACATCACTGCAGATGCGACCGGTCCTAAGCACCTGAACGTGAAGATTTCGCGTGCCAAGCTCGAAGCACTGGTTGAAGACCTGGTTCAGCGCACCATCGAACCTTGCCGCATCGCCATGAAAGACGCAGGTCTGGACGTTGGCGCGATCAACGACGTGATTCTGGTCGGTGGTCAGACTCGTATGCCGCTGGTACAGAAGCTGGTTACCGATTTCTTCGGTAAAGAAGCGCGTAAAGACGTTAACCCGGACGAAGCGGTTGCCATGGGTGCCGCGATTCAGGGTGCTGTTCTGGCCGGTGACGTGAAAGACGTTCTGCTGCTCGACGTCAGCCCGCTGACCCTGGGTATCGAAACCATGGGTGGCGTGATGACTGCGCTGATCGAGAAAAACACCACGATTCCTACCAAGAAATCGCAAGTGTTCTCGACTGCCGACGACAACCAGGGCGCCGTGACCATTCACGTCCTGCAGGGTGAGCGTAAGCAAGCCGCACAGAACAAGTCCCTGGGCAAGTTCGACCTGGCCGACATTCCACCTGCGCCACGTGGCGTGCCGCAGATCGAAGTGACCTTCGACATCGACGCCAACGGCATTCTGCACGTTGGTGCGAAAGACAAGGCTACCGGCAAGACTCAGTCGATCGTGATCAAGGCCAACTCCGGTCTGTCCGACGAAGAAATCGAGCGCATGGTGCGTGACGCCGAAGCCAACGCTGAGGAAGACCGCAAGTTCGAAGAGCTGGCCGCTGCCCGTAACCAGGGCGATGCACTGGTTCACTCGACTCGCAAGATGATTGCTGACGCGGGCGACAAAGTCACCGCCGAAGAGAAGACTGCGATCGAAGCGGCTGTGGTTGCTCTGGAAGCTGCCGTTAAAGGCGACGACAAGGCTGCCATCGAAGCGAAGGTTGAAGAGCTGTCGAAAGTCTCCGCTCCGGTTGCTCAGAAGATGTACGCCGAACAGGCTCAGCCAGCTGATGGCGCAGCCCCGCAAGGCGAATCGGCTGAGAAGGCTGACGACGTTGTCGATGCAGAGTTCGAAGAAGTAAAAGACCACAAGTAAGTTGTTGGTCGGCCGGTTGACTGTCTTCAGGCAGTGACTGGTAGGATGTCGCCGCGCGGGAGCTAGCTCCCGCGTTGGCGTATCTGGAATACGCGAATTTTTACAGCATGCGACAAGCCTCGCGTGTTGGCGGTATGGCCGGGAATGCTCCTGCTTTTCGTGCCGAAAGTACCGCAAGAAACAAAGACCAGGATCGTTGAATTGACGTGAGTTGGGTCCGGGCCTGTATTGGGGCTCAACGAGTTTGGCCATCCTCAGGAGGGGTTTGCCGAACGTCCTCAAGAGTGCAGAAAACATATGGCAAAGCGTGACTATTACGAAGTGTTGGGTGTTGAGCGTGGCTCGAGCGATGCGGACCTGAAGAAGGCCTATCGTCGTCTGGCGATGAAACATCACCCCGACCGTAATCCCGATGACAAAGCATCGGAAGAACTGTTCAAAGAGGCCAACGAGGCCTATGAAGTATTGTCCGATTCGAGCAAGCGCGCAGCGTACGACCAGTACGGTCATGCCGGCGTCGACCCGAGCATGGGTGGCGGTGGTGGCGGTTTCGGCGGTCAGAACTTCTCTGACATCTTTGGTGATGTCTTCAGTGATTTCTTTGGCGGCGGTCGCGGCGGTTCCCGTGGCGGCGCTCAGCGTGGCAGCGATTTGCGCTACACCCTGGAGCTGAATCTGGAAGAAGCGGTGCGCGGTACGACCGTGAATATCCGTGTGCCGACGCTGGTCAATTGCAAGCCGTGTGATGGTTCGGGCGCCAAGAAAGGTTCTTCGCCGTCGACCTGCCCGACTTGCGGTGGCATCGGTCAGGTGCGCATGCAGCAAGGCTTCTTCTCGGTGCAGCAAACCTGCCCGCGCTGCCATGGCCAAGGCAAGATCATTTCCGATCCGTGCGACTCCTGTCACGGTGATGGTCGCATCGAAGAGTACAAAACCCTTTCGGTCAAAGTGCCGGCTGGCGTTGATACCGGCGACCGCATTCGTCTGTCTGGCGAAGGCGAGGCGGGTACGCAAGGTGGCCCGACTGGCGACCTGTACGTGGTCATCAATGTCCGCGAGCACGACATCTTCCAGCGTGACGGCAAGCATCTGTTCTGCGAAGTGCCGATCAGCTTTGTCGATGCAGCATTGGGCGGCGAGCTGGAAATTCCGACCCTCGACGGTCGCGTCAAACTGAAAATCCCTGAAGGCACCCAGACCGGCAAGCAGTTCCGCGTCCGTGGTAAAGGCGTTGCGCCAGTGCGTGGCGGTGGTGCGGGGGATTTGATGTGCCGTGTGGCGGTCGAGACCCCGGTCAACCTGAATCGTCGTCAGCGGGAATTGCTTGAAGAATTCCGCAGCTCGCTGGCGGATGACAACAGTCATTCGCCGAAAACCACCGGTTGGTTCGACGGTGTGAAGCGCTTCTTCGGCGATCTGTAAGGAGTCGGCATGCGACGTATAGCTGTGATGGGCGCCGCCGGGCGCATGGGCAAGATTCTGGTCGAGGCCGTGCAGCAGCGCGCGCCGCTGACCGGCCTGACGGCTGCGATTGTGCGCCCGGGCAGTACGCTGATCGGGGTGGATGCTGGTGAGCTGGCTTCGCTGGGGCGTATCGGTGTGCCGTTGTCCGGTCATGTCGAGTCGGTGGCGGAGGAGTTCGACGTGTTGATCGACTTCACCCTGCCGGAAGTCATGCTGAAAAACCTGGCGTTCTGTCGCAAGGCCGGTAAGGCTATGGTGATCGGCACCACCGGGCTGGATTCCGCGCAGAAGAAGTTGTTGGCCGAGGCTGGCAAGGACATTCCAATCGTGTTCGCCGCCAATTTCAGTGTCGGTGTAAATCTGTCGCTGAAACTGCTCGAGATGACTGCGCGAGTGCTGGGGGATGATGCTGACATCGAGATCATCGAGGCTCATCACCGGCACAAGATTGATGCTCCTTCAGGCACGGCCTTGCGCATGGGTGAAGTGATCGCCGATGCGCTGGATCGTGATTTGCAGAAGGTTGCGGTCTACGGGCGCGAAGGTCACACCGGCGCGCGCGAGCGTGAAACCATTGGTTTTGCCACCGTTCGCGGCGGTGATGTGGTCGGTGATCACACGGTGTTGTTCGCCTGCGAAGGCGAGCGTCTGGAGATCACTCATAAAGCATCGAGTCGCATGACGTTTGCCAAGGGTGCGGTACGTGCTGCACTGTGGCTGGATGGTCGCGAACCGGGTCTTTATGACATGCAGGACGTGCTCGACCTCCATTGAGTCATGGTTTCATCCAGCGCAAACGCCCTGTTTGTGCTGGATTTTCACCACCGAGCGACGCCCTGTCGCATTCTCCGGCCTTTTAGGCTCTTTAACGGTGGACCCAAAAAGCCTTTTTCTGTAAGCTACAGCTTTAGTGTGTCCACTAAAAGCGCGCAGAATAATTCAGTGAAGAAGCGGGGTGACGTGTCCATACGTCACTCCGCTTTTTTACAACCTGCGATCGCCCTTTCATGCGTTATTTACGGGAGGTCTTCTTGACTAAGCCAGCCATACTTGCCCTTGCTGATGGCAGCATTTTTCGCGGCGAAGCCATTGGAGCCGACGGTCAAACCGTTGGTGAGGTGGTGTTCAACACCGCAATGACCGGCTATCAGGAAATCCTTACCGATCCTTCCTACGCCCAACAGATCGTTACCCTGACTTACCCGCACATCGGCAACACCGGTACCAACCCGGGCGATGCTGAGTCTGACCGCGTCTGGTCCGCTGGCCTGGTTATTCGTGACCTGCCGCTGGTAGCGAGCAACTGGCGTAACACGATGTCCCTGTCCGACTACCTGAAAGCCAATAACGTTGTGGCTATCGCCGGTATCGACACCCGTCGCCTGACCCGCATCCTGCGTGAGAAAGGTGCACAGAACGGCTGCATCATGGCCGGCGACAACATCTCCGAAGAAGCTGCCATTGCCGCTGCGCAAGGCTTCCCGGGTCTGAAGGGCATGGATCTGGCGAAAGTCGTCAGCACCAAGACTCAATACGAATGGCGCTCGACTGTCTGGGACTTGAAAACCGACAGCCACGCGACCATCGACGCCTCCGAGCTGCCATACCACGTCGTCGCCTTCGACTACGGTGTCAAGGTCAACATCCTGCGCATGCTGGTCGAGCGCGGCTGCCGCGTTACCGTTGTGCCGGCGCAAACGCCTGCCGCTGACGTACTCGCACTGAAGCCGGACGGTGTGTTCCTGTCCAATGGTCCTGGTGATCCGGAGCCATGCGACTACGCGATCCAGGCGATCAAGGAAGTTCTGGAAACTGAAATCCCGGTATTCGGCATCTGCCTCGGTCACCAACTGTTGGCTCTGGCCTCTGGCGCCAAGACCCTGAAAATGGGCCACGGCCACCACGGTGCCAACCACCCGGTACAGGATCTGGACACTGGCGTTGTGATGATCACCAGCCAGAACCACGGTTTTGCGGTCGACGAAGCAACCCTGCCAGCCAACGTGCGTGCGATCCACAAGTCGCTGTTCGACGGCACCCTGCAAGGGATCGAACGCACCGACAAGAGCGCGTTCAGCTTCCAGGGCCACCCTGAAGCGAGCCCGGGCCCGAACGATGTGGCGCCACTGTTCGACCGCTTCATCAACGAGATGGCCAAGCGACGCTAAGCGTTCGCCTTGAGACTGTAGAGAGAAGCCCTTGAGGGCGGCCCCGAATCCGGCGGCCCCCTCGGGATTTCAGAAATCGATCAAGACGGCTTGCCGACTGACCTGCGGATTTGAGTGACAAACCCATGCCAAAACGTACAGACATTAAAAGCATCCTGATTCTCGGCGCTGGCCCGATCGTTATCGGCCAGGCCTGCGAATTCGACTACTCCGGCGCCCAGGCTTGCAAAGCCCTGCGCGAAGAGGGCTACCGCGTCATCCTGGTGAACTCCAACCCGGCCACCATCATGACCGACCCGGACATGGCCGACGCCACCTACATCGAGCCGATCAAATGGCAGACCGTTGCCAAGATCATCGAGAAAGAGCGTCCGGATGCGGTGCTGCCAACCATGGGCGGCCAGACCGCCCTGAACTGCGCCCTGGACCTGGAGCGCGAAGGCGTCCTGGAGAAGTTCGGCGTGGAAATGATCGGTGCCAACGCCGACACCATCGACAAGGCTGAAGACCGTTCGCGTTTCGACAAGGCCATGAAGTCGATCGGCCTTGAGTGCCCGCGCTCCGGCATCGCCCACAGCATGGAAGAAGCCAACGCCGTTCTTGAGCGCCTGGGCTTCCCGTGCATCATCCGTCCGTCCTTCACTATGGGCGGCACCGGTGGCGGAATCGCGTACAACCGTGAAGAGTTCGAAGAAATCTGCGCCCGTGGTCTGGACCTGTCGCCGACCAAAGAGCTGCTGATCGACGAATCGCTGATCGGCTGGAAAGAATATGAAATGGAAGTTGTCCGCGACAAAAAGGACAACTGCATCATCGTCTGCTCGATCGAAAACTTCGACCCGATGGGCGTGCACACCGGTGACTCGATCACTGTTGCGCCGGCTCAGACCCTGACCGACAAGGAATACCAGATCCTGCGTAACGCCTCCCTGGCGGTACTGCGCGAGATCGGCGTCGAGACCGGCGGTTCCAACGTGCAGTTCGGTATCTGCCCGGACACCGGCCGCATGGTCGTGATCGAGATGAACCCGCGTGTGTCGCGCTCCTCGGCCCTGGCTTCGAAAGCCACCGGTTTCCCGATCGCCAAAGTCGCCGCCAAACTGGCTGTGGGCTACACCCTCGACGAATTGTCGAACGACATCACCGGCGGCAAAACCCCGGCATCTTTCGAACCGTCCATCGACTACGTCGTGACCAAGCTGCCACGCTTCGCCTTCGAAAAATTCGCCAACGCTGACGCGCGCCTGACCACTCAGATGAAGTCGGTCGGTGAAGTCATGGCCATCGGCCGTACCTTCCAGGAATCCCTGCAGAAAGCTCTGCGCGGTCTGGAAGTTGGCGTCTGTGGTCTGGACGAGAAGCTCGATCTGAGCAACCCGGAAAGCATGAGCGTGCTCAAGCGTGAACTGACCGTGCCGGGCGCCGAGCGTATCTGGTACGTGGCGGACGCTTTCCGCGCGGGCATGACGGTCGAAGAAATCTTCGCCATGAACATGATCGATCCGTGGTTCCTGGTGCAGATCGAAGATCTGATCAAGGACGAAGAGAAGGTCAAGACCCTCGGTCTGTCCTCTATCGACCGTGACCTGATGTTCAAGCTCAAGCGCAAAGGCTTCTCCGACCAGCGTCTGGCCAAGCTGCTGGGCGTGACCGAGAAAAACCTGCGCACGCACCGTCAAAAGCTGGCAGTGTTCCCGGTCTACAAGCGCGTTGACACCTGCGCCGCCGAGTTCGCCACTGACACCGCTTACCTCTACTCGACGTACGAGGAAGAGTGCGAAGCCGCGCCGTCGGGTCGCGACAAAATCATGATTCTGGGTGGCGGTCCAAACCGTATCGGCCAAGGCATCGAGTTTGACTACTGCTGCGTTCACGCCGCCCTCGCCCTGCGCGAAGACGGCTACGAAACCATCATGGTCAACTGCAACCCGGAAACCGTTTCCACCGATTACGATACTTCCGACCGACTCTACTTCGAGCCGGTAACCCTGGAAGATGTGCTGGAAATCTGCCGCGTCGAGAAGCCGAAAGGCGTGATTGTCCAGTACGGCGGCCAGACTCCACTGAAACTGGCTCGTGCTCTGGAAGCTGCCGGCGTGCCAATCATCGGCACCAGCCCTGACGCCATCGACCGCGCTGAAGACCGTGAGCGCTTCCAGCAAATGGTTGAGCGTCTGAACCTGCGTCAGCCGCCAAACGCCACCGTGCGCAGCGAAGACGAAGCTGTCCGTGCTGCCGCGAAGATCGGTTATCCGCTGGTGGTGCGCCCGTCCTACGTACTGGGCGGCCGCGCGATGGAAATCGTCTATAAGGAAGAAGAACTCAAGCGCTACCTGCGTGACGCGGTGCAAGTGTCCAACGACAGCCCGGTGCTGCTCGACCACTTCCTCAACTGCGCCATCGAGATGGACGTGGATGCGGTCAGCGACGGTAAAGAAGTTGTAATCGGCGCGATCATGCAGCACATCGAACAGGCTGGTGTTCACTCCGGTGACTCCGCTTGCTCGCTGCCGCCGTACTCGCTGCCGGCGCACATCCAGGACGAGATGCGCGAACAGGTCAAGAAAATGGCCCTGGAGCTGGGCGTTGTCGGCCTGATGAACGTGCAACTGGCGCTGCAAGGCGAAGACATCTACGTCATCGAAGTCAACCCGCGCGCTTCCCGTACTGTACCGTTCGTCTCCAAGTGCATCGGTGTTTCCCTGGCAATGATCGCTGCCCGCGTGATGGCCGGTAAAACCCTGAAAGAAATCGGCTTCACCAAAGAAATCATCCCGAACTTCTACAGCGTGAAAGAGGCGGTATTCCCATTCGCCAAATTCCCTGGCGTTGACCCGATCCTCGGCCCAGAGATGAAGTCGACCGGTGAAGTGATGGGCGTCGGCGATACTTTCGGTGAAGCATTCGCCAAGGCCCAGATGGGCGCCAGCGAAGTATTGCCGACCGGCGGTACTGCGTTCATCAGCGTGCGTGACGATGACAAGCCACTGGTTGCAGGCGTGGCCCGTGATCTGATCAACTTGGGTTTCGAAGTGGTGGCCACTGCCGGTACAGCCAAGCTGATCGAAGCCGCTGGCCTGAAAGTGCGCCGTGTGAACAAGGTGACCGAGGGTCGTCCGCACGTGGTCGACATGATCAAGAATGACGAAGTCACCCTGATCATCAACACCACTGAAGGTCGTCAGTCGATCGCTGATTCGTACTCCATTCGTCGTAATGCCTTGCAGCACAAGATTTACTGCACCACCACCATTGCTGCGGGCGAAGCTATCTGTGAAGCGCTTAAGTTCGGTCCGGAAAAGACCGTGCGCCGCTTGCAGGATCTACACGCAGGATTGAAGGCATGAGCATAGTTAAGTACCCAATGACTGTTCAGGGCGCTCGCGCCCTGGAAGAAGAACATACCCACCTGACCAAGGTCGTGCGTCCGAAGCTCAGCCAGGACATCGGTACGGCCCGCGAGTTGGGTGACCTGAAGGAAAACGCCGAATACCATGCTGCCCGCGAACAGCAAGGCATGGTCGAGGCGCGGATTCGTGATATCGAAGGCCGGATTCAGAACCAGGTCATCATTGATGTCACGACTATTCCTCATACCGGCAAGGTGATCTTCGGTACCACCGTCGAAATCGCCAACGTCGAGACTGATGAAAGCGTCACTTACCACATCGTGGGTGAGGATGAGGCTGACTTCAAACTCGGCAAGATTTCGGTCGGCTCGCCTTTGGCCCGTGCCTTGATTGGCAAGGAAGAGGGCGATGTGGTCGCCGTGAAAACGCCGAGTGGCGTTATCGAGTATGAGATTGTCGAAGTCCGTCATATCTGAAACCGGGCGCCCGCTGCATGCGGGCGCCATGCTTTGGCAGCTGTCCCAGATGTTGTGGGTCGGCGGTCTCTGGTTGATTCATTTCGGTTTGCAGCCGGCGTTGGGCAAGATTGGCCTGGCGCCGCTGTTGATCGATGAAGTCGCCAGTGCATTTGAAGTGCTGGTGGTGGGTTTTTCCGCCGCATGCGTGATTTTTCAGGCTTTGGTGCTGGTACAGACCGAGGGCCTTGTCAGTCTATGGCGAGATTTTCGCGGGCAGGTGCTGTTGATGGCGTTGTATGCGTGTGCGATGTTTGTCGCAGTACGTGTCGGCTGGCCGGATGCGCAGCGCTGGCAGGTGTTCAGCTATCTTGTATTGGGCTTTTCCGGGCTGGTGCTGGTGTTGCAGCCGGTTCCGGGATGGAGTGGCAGGGTGCGCGAAGCACACCCTTGACCCCGGTCATCACTTGAAGCGATGAACGTTCGACAGCTGCTTGTTGACGCTGAAGTTCTTGCGGTAAACCAGTGCCATCTTGCCGATGACCTGTACCAGATCCGCTTTGCCGACCTTGCACAGTTCTGCAATGTGCGCCAGGCGCGACTCGCGGTCGAGGATGTTGAGCTTGATTTTGATCAGCTCGTGATCCGCCAAAGCGCGTTCAAGTTCGGCTAACACGCCTTCAGTCAAACCGTTGTCCGCCACCGTCAAAACCGGTTTCAGGTGGTGGCCAATGGATTTGTACTGTTTTTTCTGCTCTGGAGTGAGCGGCATAATCTGACCCTTTCGTCTGGATTCTGTAAAATGGCGGCCATTTTACCCGAGGGTTCGTGGATCCGCCCAATTAATCACGACCCTAATCATCGAGGTGCCCAATGGCGCGTTCCAAGACAAGCCTTGGTTGGCTGAAAAGACATGTCAACGATCCTTATGTGAAGCAAGCGCAGAAGGATGGCTACCGCTCGCGTGCGAGTTACAAGCTTCTGGAGATCCAGGAGAAATACAAACTGATCCGTCCGGGCATGAACGTGGTGGACCTGGGCGCAGCGCCCGGTGGCTGGTCGCAGGTGACTAGCCGTCTGATCGGCGGTCAGGGGCGTTTGATCGCTTCGGACATCCTGGAAATGGACAGCATCCCTGATGTGACATTTATCCAGGGTGACTTCACCGAGGACGCCGTGCTCGCGCAAATTCTGGAAGCCGTCGGTAATTCGCAGGTGGACCTTGTGATTTCCGATATGGCCCCCAATATGAGTGGTACGCCTGAAGTGGACATGCCGAAAGCCATGTTCCTTTGCGAGTTGGCTCTCGATCTGGCGGAGCGGATACTCAAACCGGGTGGTAATTTTGTGATCAAGATCTTTCAGGGTGAAGGGTTCGATGTTTACCTGAAGGACGCTCGCAAGAAATTTGAAAAGATTCAGATGATCAAGCCGGATTCGTCTCGTGGAAGTTCCCGTGAGCAATATATGCTGGCATGGGGCTACCGGGGCCGTAGTGAGTAAAACCTGGTCTTTTGTGCAGGGTGATAGGTTTTTCGTATTTCGCCCCGCGTGCATAAGCGAATATTGTGTAGAAAGTGTTTCACAAAGGGTTACAGACGGCGCCTGCCAGAGTTGTAGGTAATGTAGTAAGTTAGGCCGGTGAATATCATGCGAAGCGCGCGCCAGTAGCGGAGCTTGCTTCAGAGGGTAGTTAATTGAACGATATGGCAAAGAATCTGATCCTGTGGTTGATCATCGCGGCTGTCCTTGTGACGGTGATGAACAACTTCTCCAGCCCTAACGAGCCGCAGACCCTCAACTATTCCGACTTCATCCAGCAGGTCAAGGATGGCAAGGTCGAGCGCGTCGCGGTTGATGGCTATGTGATTACCGGCAAGCGCAACGACGGCGACAGCTTCAAGACCATTCGTCCGGCAATTCAGGACAATGGCTTGATCGGTGACCTGGTCGACAACCACGTTGTGGTTGAAGGCAAGCAGCCTGAGCAGCAAAGCATCTGGACCCAACTGCTGGTGGCCAGCTTCCCGATCCTGGTGATCATCGCGGTGTTCATGTTCTTCATGCGCCAGATGCAGGGTGGTGCCGGCGGCAAGGGCGGGCCGATGAGTTTTGGCAAGAGCAAGGCGCGACTGCTTTCCGAGGATCAGGTGAAAACTACCCTGGCTGACGTTGCAGGTTGCGACGAAGCCAAGGAAGAAGTCGGCGAGCTCGTCGAGTTCCTCCGTGATCCGGGCAAGTTCCAGCGTCTTGGCGGTCGCATTCCTCGCGGCGTGTTGATGGTCGGTCCTCCGGGTACCGGTAAAACCTTGCTGGCCAAGGCTATTGCCGGCGAGGCCAAGGTGCCTTTCTTCACTATTTCCGGTTCTGACTTTGTCGAGATGTTCGTCGGCGTCGGCGCAAGCCGTGTTCGTGACATGTTCGAGCAGGCGAAGAAGCACGCGCCGTGCATCATTTTTATCGACGAAATCGACGCCGTCGGTCGCCATCGTGGCGCCGGCATGGGCGGCGGTCATGATGAGCGCGAGCAGACTCTCAACCAGTTGCTGGTAGAGATGGACGGCTTCGAAATGAACGATGGCATCATCGTGATTGCTGCAACCAACCGTCCTGACGTACTTGACCCTGCGCTGCTGCGTCCAGGTCGTTTCGACCGTCAAGTGGTTGTCGGTCTGCCGGATATCCGTGGTCGCGAACAGATCCTCAAGGTTCACATGCGTAAAGTGCCAATGGGTGACGACGTTGCTCCGGCCGTTATCGCTCGTGGTACTCCAGGTTTCTCTGGTGCTGACCTCGCTAACCTGGTTAACGAAGCCTCGCTGTTTGCGGCTCGTGCCGGCAAGCGCATTGTCGAAATGAAAGAGTTCGAACTGGCCAAAGACAAGATCATGATGGGCGCTGAGCGCAAATCGATGGTCATGTCCGAGAAAGAAAAGCAGAACACCGCTTATCACGAGGCGGGCCACGCTATTGTTGGTCGCGTCGTGCCTGAGCATGATCCGGTTTACAAGGTATCGATCATTCCGCGCGGTCGTGCGCTGGGTGTGACGATGTTCCTGCCGGAAGAAGACCGCTACAGCTTGTCCAAGCGTGCATTGATCAGTCAGATCTGCTCGCTGTACGGTGGCCGCATCGCTGAAGAAATGACGCTCGGTTTTGATGGTGTGACCACTGGTGCTTCCAACGACATCATGCGTGCCAGTCAGATTGCACGGAACATGGTGACCAAGTGGGGCCTGTCGGAAAAACTCGGTCCACTGATGTATGCGGAAGAAGAAGGCGAAGTGTTCCTTGGTCGCGGCGGTGGTGGTCAGGCTGGAAGCTTCTCCGGAGAAACGGCCAAGCTGATCGACTCCGAAGTGCGCAGCATCATTGATCAGTGCTATGGCACGGCCAAGCAGATCCTCACGGACAACCGTGACAAGCTCGATGCGATGGCTGATGCCCTGATGAAGTATGAAACGATCGATGCCGAACAGATCGACGACATCATGGCCGGCCGCACGCCTCGCGAGCCGCGTGATTGGTCGGGTGGCACCGGTACTCCGCCGCCTCCTGTTGTTCAGGATGAGCGTCCGGAAAAACCGATTGGCGGTCCGGCTGCTGACGTTTAAGGTTTGAAATGACTTCTGTACAGTCCCTGACCCGGTTGCCTTGCGGCAACCGGGTTCTTGATTTGGCCCAGACGCATGTCATGGGCATTCTCAATGTCACTCCCGATTCCTTTTCCGATGGTGGCCGATACAGCCAGCTCGATGCAGCGCTGAGCCATGCAGAAGCCATGGTTGTTGCGGGTGCGACGCTGATCGATGTGGGAGGTGAATCCACTCGTCCCGGCGCGCGAGCGGTATCTCCGCTGGAAGAGCTTGAGCGCGTGGCGCCAATCGTGGAGCTGATCAATCGTGAGCTCGACGTCATCATCTCGGTCGATACGTCGACTCCCGCCGTGATGCGAGAAACAGCGCGGCTGGGTGCAGGTTTGATCAACGATGTGCGATCGCTGCAGCGCGATGGAGCGCTGGACGCCGCAGCGGCCACAGGGTTGCCTGTGTGTCTCATGCATATGCTCGGTGAGCCCGGTGACATGCAGGACAATCCGCAATATCAGAATGTCACCCGAGAAGTAGGCGAGTTTCTCACCGAGCGCATGGCTCGATGTGCGCTGGCGGGTATCCCGGCTGAGCGGATCATTCTCGACCCTGGGTTTGGCTTCGCCAAAACACTGCAGCACAATTTAAGCTTGTTCAAGCATCTGGAAGCTCTGCACGCGTTGGGCCGGCCGTTATTGGTGGGTGTTTCGCGCAAAAGCATGATTGGCCATGCCCTGAATCGCCCGGTCGGCGAGCGGCTTTTTGGGGGCTTGGCGCTGGCAGCGCTGGCATCTGCCAAAGGCGCGCGTATATTGCGCGTCCATGATGTGGCGGAAACGGTGGATGTGGTGCGGATGATCGCGGCCGTGGAATCAGCCGAATAAGAATGGTGGAGCAATTATGAGCAAAAAATACTTTGGTACTGACGGTATTCGCGGTCGTGTGGGTGTTTATCCGATCACTCCTGACTTTATGCTCAAGCTTGGCTGGGCCGCCGGTATGGCGTTTCGCAAGATGGGTGCCTGCAAAGTGTTGGTTGGCAAGGACACGCGCATTTCCGGGTACATGTTCGAGTCGGCCCTTGAAGCCGGCCTGACCTCGGCAGGTGCCGATGTCATGCTGCTCGGTCCGATGCCGACGCCGGCTATCGCCTATCTGTCGCGAACCTTCCAGGCTGAGGCTGGTATCGTGATTAGTGCGTCGCACAATCCGCACGACGACAACGGTATCAAGTTCTTCTCTGGCAAAGGCACCAAGTTGCCGGATGAGCTGGAGCTTATGATCGAAGAGTTGCTTGATGCGCCGATGACGGTGGTTGAGTCGAGCAAGATCGGCAAAGTGTCGCGAATCAATGACGCCTCCGGTCGCTACATCGAGTTCTGCAAGAGCAGCGTGCCAACCGGGACCAACTTTAATGGTCTCAAGATCGTCATTGATTGCGCACATGGTGCGACCTACAAGGTAGCGCCGAGCGTTTTTCGTGAGTTGGGTGCAGAAGTCGTCGTGCTGTCGGCTCAGCCCAATGGCCTGAACATCAACGACAATTGCGGCTCGACCCATATGGATCAGTTGCAGGCTGCGGTGCTGGCCGAGCATGCCGATCTGGGTATCGCTTTTGATGGTGATGGTGATCGGGTGCTGATGGTTGATCACACGGGCGCGATTGTTGATGGTGACGAGCTGTTGTTCATCATTGCTCGTGACTTGCATGAGCGCGGCAAATTGCAGGGCGGTGTGGTCGGTACCCTGATGAGTAACCTCGGCCTGGAGCTGGCGCTGGCGGAGCTTTCGATTCCATTCATTCGCGCCAACGTTGGCGACCGTTATGTGATCGCCGAATTGCTTGAGCGCAACTGGCTGGTCGGTGGTGAGAACTCGGGGCACATCGTTTGCTTCAATCATACGACGACCGGCGATGCGATCATCGCTGCGCTGCAAGTGCTGATGGCACTGAAGACACGCAACGAAGGTCTGGCACAAACCCGTCAGGCGTTGCGCAAGTGCCCGCAGGTGCTGATCAATGTGCGTTTCGGTGGCGGTGAAAACCCGCTGGAGCATCCGGCTGTCAAGGAAGCCAGTGCGCGCGTCACTCAGGCAATGGCGGGCCGCGGACGGGTGCTTTTGCGCAAGTCCGGTACAGAGCCTCTGGTGCGTGTGATGGTCGAAGGTGAGGACGAAACTCAGGTTCGCAGCTATGCCGAAGAACTGGCAAAACTGGTAAGTGAAGTTTCTGCCTGATTCGGCTTGCAAGCCATGATTGTGTTGGGTAACATCTGCGCCCACTTTGACCGACGAGGTACAGCATGCGTCGCCCTATGGTAGCTGGTAACTGGAAGATGCACGGTACCCGCGCCAGCGTCGCTGAGCTGATCAACGGCCTTCGTCATCTGGCCTTGCCAAGCGGTGTTGATGTCGCGGTATTCCCGCCTTGCTTGTATATCAATCAAGTGATTGATGGCTTGAAAGGTAAATCGATTTCGGTCGGTGCGCAGAATTCTGCGGTGGAATCCATGCAAGGTGCATTGACTGGTGAGATAGCGCCGAGTCAGTTGGTGGATGCAGGTTGTTCCCTGGTGCTTGTCGGGCACTCCGAACGCCGTCAGATAATGGGCGAGCGAGACGGAATGCTGAATCGCAAGTTTGCAGCGGCACAGGCATGTGGCTTGATTCCGGTGTTGTGTGTAGGGGAAACCCTTGAGCAGCGTGAAGCCGGGAAAACTCTTGAGGTTGTCGGGCGTCAGCTGGGCAGCATCATCGAGGAGTTGGGAGTCGGTGCTTTTGCCAAGGCAGTCATAGCTTACGAGCCGGTCTGGGCAATTGGTACCGGACTGACTGCAACGCCGCAACAGGCTCAGGATGTGCATAAGGCCATTCGCGAGCAGTTGGCGGCAGAGAATTCTGAAGTCGCACGAGGTGTGCGGCTTCTATACGGCGGCAGCGTGAAGGCGGCCAATGCGGTCGAACTGTTCGGCATGCCGGATATCGATGGGGGGCTCATTGGTGGAGCTTCCCTGAATGCAGATGAGTTCGGTGCGATCTGTCGCGCCGCGGGAAACTGAAAAAATGCTGGAAACAGTCGTAGTCGTTTTTCATCTGCTGGGTGCATTGGGCGTAGTTGCTCTGGTTTTGCTGCAGCAGGGTAAGGGTGCGGACGCTGGCGCGTCTTTCGGAGCAGGTGCTTCAAATACTGTGTTCGGAAGCCAAGGTTCCTCTACCTTTCTTAGTAAGTTTACTGCTATACTTGCCGCCGGTTTCTTCATAACCAGCTTGGGGTTAGGTTACTTTGCTAAAGAGAAGGCTCATCAGCTAGCTCAAGCAGGATTGCCAGATCCAGCAGTGTTGGAAGTACCTAAGCAACAACAACCGGTTTCTGATGATGTCCCGGTGCTTCAAGAGCAAAAGTCGGCTACTCCAGCGACTGACGTACCTCCAGCTCAAGAGCAGAAGTAAGAAGAGTTTCAAAAGTAGTTTTGCCGAGGTGGTGGAATTGGTAGACACGCAACCTTGAGGTGGTTGTGCCCATAGGGTGTAGGGGTTCGAGTCCCCTTCTCGGTACCAATTAGTCAGGAGAGCCCGCTGTTGCGGGCTTTCTTGCAGGTGGAAGGTTACATTGACCCTGTAAGGGATCGGTCGTATACTTCCGCCCCAGCTTTGTCGCGGGGTGGAGCAGTCTGGTAGCTCGTCGGGCTCATAACCCGAAGGTCGTCGGTTCAAATCCGGCCCCCGCAACCAGTTTAAGGAGCCCCTTTTAAGGGGCTTTTTGTTAGCTGGACACTTTCAACGCCGCTGTTCGACGGCGTTTCAAGGATGGGCGTTTAGCCCATTTTTTTATTTTGCATAGCATGCACATATCATGCACTAGGGGGTTCAGGTGTCGAGCAAGCTAGAAGAGTTGCAGGCCTTGCTGGCCCCGGTGGTCGTGGCCCTAGGCTATGAATGCTGGGGTATCGAGTTCTCGGCTCAAGGTCGTCACTCGATGTTGCGCGTTTATATCGATAAAGAGGGTGGCGTGCTGGTGGACGATTGCGCCATTGTCAGCCGTCAGATCAGCGGTGTACTGGATGTTGAAGATCCAATCTCCGTTGAATACACCCTCGAAGTTTCCTCGCCTGGCATGGAGCGCCCACTGTTCACTCTTGAGCAGTTTGCAAAATTTGCCGGTGAACAAGTGAAGATCAAGCTGCGCTCGCCTTTCGAAGGTCGACGCAACTTTCAGGGCCTTCTGCGCGGTGTAGAAGAACAGGATGTCGTGGTGCAAGTAGATGATCACGAGTTCCTGTTGCCGATCGATATGATCGACAAGGCCAACATTATTCCCAGTTTTGACTGAGACGCGGATCCCGCGGATCCAATGGCTTGCGAAAGGCGAGGCGTACGATGAGCAAAGAAGTACTGCTGGTTGTTGAGTCGGTATCCAATGAAAAGGGCGTACCGGCAAGCGTAATTTTTGAAGCGCTGGAGCTGGCTCTGGCCACTGCTACCAAAAAGCGTTTTGAAGACGAAGTTGACCTGCGTGTGGAAATTAACCGCCACACCGGTTCTTACGAAACCTTCCGTCGCTGGACGGTCGTCGAAGAGAACGATCTCGACGATCCGGCTATCGAAACCTGGCCTACCAAAGTTGCCGAAACGCATCCTGGTGCCAAGGTTGGCGACGTCGTTGAAGAAAAAATCGAATCCATCGAGTTCGGCCGCATTGCTGCACAGACTGCCAAGCAAGTCATCGTGCAGAAAGTGCGTGAAGCCGAGCGCGCTCAAGTGGTCGACGCTTATCGCGAGCGCCTGGGGGAAATCATCTCCGGCACCGTGAAAAAAGTCACCCGCGACAACGTGATCGTCGATCTGGGTAATAACGCTGAAGCGTTGCTGGCCCGTGAAGACATCATCTCTCGCGAAACCTTCCGTGTCGGCGTGCGTCTGCGTGCGCTGCTCAAGGAAATCCGCACCGAGAACCGCGGCCCGCAGTTGATCCTGTCGCGTACCGCGCCGGAAATGCTGATCGAGCTGTTCCGCATCGAAGTGCCGGAAATTGCCGAAGGCCTGATCGAAGTAATGGCTGCGTCCCGTGATCCGGGTTCGCGCGCCAAGATCGCCGTCCGCTCCAAGGACAAACGCATCGACCCGCAGGGCGCTTGCATCGGTATGCGCGGTTCGCGCGTCCAGGCAGTGTCGGGTGAGTTGGGTGGTGAGCGTGTGGATATCGTCCTTTGGGATGACAACCCGGCTCAGTTCGTGATCAACGCCATGTCCCCGGCAGAGGTTGCGGCAATTATCGTTGACGAAGATGCCCATGCAATGGACATCGCCGTTGGCGCAGACAATCTGGCTCAGGCCATCGGTCGTGGTGGTCAGAACGTGCGTCTGGCGAGCCAGTTGACTGGCTGGACCCTGAACGTGATGACCGAATCGGACATCCAGGCTAAGCAGCAAGCAGAAACCGGCGACATCCTGCGCAACTTCATCGACGAGCTGGAAGTCGACGAAGATCTGGCACAGGTGCTGGTAGATGAAGGCTTCACCAGCCTGGAAGAGATTGCCTACGTACCGTTGGAAGAAATGCTCAACATCGACGGCTTTGACGAAGATACCGTCAACGAGCTTCGTGCTCGTGCCAAGGATCGTTTGTTGACCAAAGCCATCGCTACTGAGGAAAAGCTGGCAGACGCCCATCCGGCCGAAGACCTGCTCTCGCTTGAGGGTATGGACAAGGATTTGGCGATGGAACTGGCGGTGCGCGGCGTAATTACCCGCGAAGACCTGGCCGAGCAGTCTATTGACGATCTGCTCGACATCGACGGCATTGACGATGATCGTGCCGGCAAGTTGATCATGGCCGCCCGAGCCCACTGGTTCGAGTAATTAGGCGCGGCCTGAGGAGAGAAGTGCATGACGCAAGTCACGGTGAAACAACTGGCCGATGAGGTCAAAACACCGGTAGAGCGCCTGTTGCAGCAGATGCGTGAGGCAGGTCTGCCGCACACCGCCGCCGAAGAAAATGTGACTGACAGTGAGAAGCAATCCCTGCTGACTCACTTGAAGAGCAGCCACAAGGCGAAAGTGGAAGAACCACGCAAGATCACGCTGCAGCGTAAAACCACCAGCACCCTGCGTGTGGCTGGTAGCAAAAGCATCAGCGTAGAAGTTCGCAAAAAGAAAGTTTTCGTACAGCGTAGCCCGGAAGAAATCGAAGCCGAACGCAAGCGTGAACTGGATGAGCGTCGCGCAGTAGAAAATGCTGCCCGTCAGAAGGCTGAAGAAGAAGCCAAGCAGCGCGCCGAAGAAGAAGCGCGCCGCCAGCCTGCTGCTGCGCAAACCGCTTCCAGCGACGCCGTTGCGGCGCCGGCTGCAGCTGCCGAACCAGTACGCGAAAGCGCACCGGTCACCGCTGCTCCAGCACCGTCTGCTGACGTTCGTAACAAGCAGAACGAACAGCGCCGTCCGGACAAACCACGTGCCGACGACAACAATCGTCGCAGTGGCGGTGGTGATGGCGAGCGCAAAAACGCTCCGCATCGCGCATCGGTCAAAGAGAAAGCGCCAGCTCCACGTGTCGCGCCACGTACTACCGACGAAGAAAGCGATGGCTTCCGTCGTGGTGGTCGCGGCAAGGCCAAGCTGAAGAAGCGTAACGCCCACGGTTTCCAGAGCCCAACCGGCCCTGTCGTGCGTGATGTGCAGATCGGCGAGACCATCACTGTTGGCGATCTCGCCAATCAGATGTCGGTCAAGGCTGCTGAAATCATCAAGTTCATGTTCAAACTGGGTACTCCAGCGACCATCAACCAGGTGCTGGATCAGGAAACTGCTCAGCTGGTAGCCGAAGAACTGGGCCACAAAGTGACCCTGGTCAGCGACACCGCTCTGGAAGATTCCCTGGCCGAGTCCCTGAAGTTTGAAGGTGAGTCGTTCTCCCGTGCTCCAGTCGTGACCGTAATGGGCCACGTTGACCACGGTAAGACCTCGCTGCTCGACTACATCCGTCGCGCCAAGGTAGCTGCTGGCGAAGCCGGTGGTATTACCCAGCACATCGGTGCGTACCACGTTGAAACCGAACGCGGCATGGTCACCTTCCTCGACACCCCGGGTCACGCCGCGTTTACCGCAATGCGTGCTCGTGGTGCCAAGGCGACCGACATCGTGATCCTGGTAGTTGCAGCGGACGACGGCGTTATGCCGCAGACCATTGAAGCTGTTCAGCACGCTGTTGCGGCTGGCGTTCCACTGGTTGTTGCAGTGAACAAGATCGACAAGCCGGGCGCTGATCTCGATCGCATCCGTAGCGAATTGTCGGTTCACGGCGTGACTTCGGAAGAGTGGGGCGGTGATACGCCGTTCGTACCGGTTTCGGCGAAAGTCGGTACTGGCGTGGACGAGCTGCTCGAAGCTGTTCTGCTGCAAGCTGAAGTTCTCGAACTGAAAGCAACCCCGTCGGCTCCTGGCCGTGGTGTTGTGGTGGAATCGCGTCTCGACAAAGGTCGTGGCCCGGTTGCAACCGTTCTGGTTCAAGACGGTACCCTGCGCCAAGGCGACATGGTCCTGGTCGGTTCGAACTATGGCCGTGTTCGCGCCATGCTCGACGAGAACGGCAAGCCGATCAAGGAAGCCGGTCCTTCCATCCCTGTCGAGATCCTCGGCCTGGACGGTACCCCGGACGCTGGCGACGAGATGAGTGTGGTTGCCGACGAGAAGAAAGCCCGTGAAGTGGCTCTGTTCCGTCAAGGCAAGTTCCGCGAAGTCAAACTGGCTCGCGCTCACGCCGGCAAGCTGGAAAACATCTTCGAAAACATGGGTCAGGCAGAGAAGAAGACGCTCAACATCGTCCTCAAATCCGACGTCCGTGGTTCGCTGGAAGCTCTGCAGGGCGCTCTGAATGGCCTGGGCAACGACGAAGTGCAAGTGCGCGTAGTCGGCGGCGGTGTCGGTGGTATCACCGAGTCCGACGCCAACCTGGCACTGGCTTCCAACGCTGTACTGTTCGGCTTCAACGTGCGTGCCGATGCTGGCGCACGGAAGATCGTCGAGCAGGAAGGTCTGGATATGCGTTACTACAACGTGATCTACGACATCATCGAAGACGTCAAGAAAGCCCTGACCGGTATGCTCGGCAGCGATGTTCGCGAGAACATCCTGGGTATCGCCGAAGTGCGTGACGTGTTCCGTTCGCCGAAGTTTGGCGCGATCGCAGGCTGCATGGTGATCGAAGGTGTTGTGCACCGTAACCGTCCGATCCGTGTATTGCGTGAAGACATCGTTATCTTCGAAGGCGAGCTGGAATCCCTGCGCCGCTTCAAGGATGACGCTTCCGAAGTACGTGCCGGCATGGAATGCGGTATCGGCGTGAAGAGCTACAACGACGTCAAAGTCGGTGACAAGATCGAAGTCTTCGAGAAGGTTCAGGTTGCTCGCAGCCTCTAACTCGCGCACTTCAGGAGCCGTGATGGTCGGCCGCACTGCAATGTGTGGCGCCTCACCCGGACTCTAAACGCAACGCCCGGTCTGGCTTTTGTCAGGCCGGGCGTTTGCCGCTTTCAGACCTTGCGGGTTTCGCCGTGGGGCAGTAACAGGTAACAAATCATGGCAAAAGAATACAGCCGTACCCAACGTATCGGCGATCAGATGCAGCGCGAGCTGGCCCAACTGATCCGTCGTGAAGTCAAAGATCCACGCGTCGGTCTGGTCACCATTACCGCTGTGGAAGTCAGCCGTGACGTCGGTCACGCGAAGATTTTCATCACCGTGATGGGGCAGGACAACGCCGAAGACATCGCGCAAAGCATCAAGGTACTGAATGCCGCCGCAGGTTTCCTGCGTATGCAACTGGCCCGCGAAATGAAGCTGCGCAGCGTGCCGCAATTGCACTTCCATTACGACGAATCCGTCGTGCGTGGTGCGCATCTGTCGGCCCTGATCGAGCGCGCCGTGGCTGAAGACAATCAGCATCCGGTGGCCGCTGAACCTGAAGACACCAAGGAGTAATTCGGTGGCTCAGGTCAAACGTATCCGTCGTAACGTCAGTGGCATCATCCTGCTCGACAAGCCGCTGGGGTTCACCTCCAACGCCGCGTTGCAGAAGGTTCGCTGGCTGCTCAACGCCGAGAAGGCCGGTCACACCGGCAGTCTCGATCCGCTGGCCAGCGGCGTTCTGCCGCTGTGCTTCGGTGAGGCAACCAAGTTCTCGCAATATCTGCTCGATTCCGACAAGGCTTATGAAACCCTGGCGCAACTGGGCAAGACCACTACCACGGCCGATGCCGAAGGTGAGGTTTTGCAGGAACGCCCGGTGACCGTTGGTCGCTCCGATGTCGAGGCAGTCCTGCCGAAATTTCGTGGCCAAATCAGTCAGATACCGCCGATGTACTCGGCGCTCAAGCGTGATGGCCAGCCGCTGTACAAGCTGGCCCGTGCAGGTGAAGTAGTGGAGCGTGAACCGCGTTCTGTTACTATTGCGCGCTTGGAATTACTGGCCTTCGAAGGCGATACTGCGCGACTTGCGGTGGATTGCAGCAAAGGCACCTATATCCGCACCCTGGTGGAGGATATCGGTGAACAACTCGGTTGTGGTGCGTACGTCGCAGAATTGCGCCGTACCCAGGCCGGGCCTTTCACCCTAGCGCAGACCGTAACCCTCGAAGAGCTGGAAGCGGTACATGCCGAAGGCGGCAACGAAGCGGTCGACCGCTTCCTGATGCCATCGGACAGCGGCCTGCAGGATTGGCCGCTGCTGCACTTCTCGGAAGCGAGCGCGTTCTACTGGCTCAACGGCCAGCCAGTGCGTGCCCCGGATGCTCCGAAGTTCGGCATGGTACGGGTACAGGATCACAATGGTCGCTTCATCGGTATCGGTGAAGTGAGCGAAGACGGGCGCATTGCGCCACGTCGTTTGATTCGGTCGGAATGACCGAAACCAGCCTGTGTAAAAGCAGGCTGGCGAGTGTGGCTGTTAACAGGCACGGTCACGACTCATTTATAGATACAGGGATTTGTCCCTGGCCTGTTGAAGCTGTTTCCCTGAAACAGTTTCCTGATAAAAGGATTGCCTCATGGCTCTCGACGTTCAAGAAAAAGCTCAAATCGTTGCTGACTACCAGCAAGCTGTTGGTGACACTGGTTCGCCAGAAGTGCAAGTTGCACTGCTGACCCACAACATCAACAAACTGCAAGGTCACTTCAAGGCCAACGGTAAAGATCACCACTCCCGTCGTGGTCTGATCCGCATGGTAAACCAGCGCCGTAAGCTGCTGGACTACCTGAAAGGCAAGGATCTGGGTCGTTATCAGACTCTGATCGGTCGCCTGGGTCTGCGTCGCTAATCAGCGATTGCGCTATGAGGTTGGTTGTCTGTCAGACGTCAGCGGTTTTCCGCCGGCGCCTTGCAGGCTCCCAGCCTCAAGTTTTATCTGGATACACGTTTTACCCTGGACAGGCGTTGGGCCGATTCCCGACATTGCCCAAGAATTTCGCAAGAAACCAGTTCCCCCAAGAGCCACAAAGAAGGTAGGACACCGTGAACCCGGTAATCAAAAAATTCCAGTTCGGTCAGTCGACCGTTACCCTCGAGACTGGCCGTATCGCCCGTCAGGCCTCCGGCGCAGTATTGGTCACCGTTGACGACGACGTCAGCGTATTGGTGACCGTCGTTGGTGCCAAGCAAGCCGATCCAGGCAAGGGCTTCTTCCCTCTGTCCGTTCACTACCAGGAAAAGACTTACGCTGCCGGTAAGATCCCTGGCGGTTTCTTCAAGCGTGAAGGCCGTCCTTCCGAGAAAGAAACCCTGACTTCCCGACTGATCGACCGTCCGATCCGTCCGCTGTTCCCAGAAGGTTTCATGAACGAAGTGCAGGTTGTCTGCACCGTCGTTTCCACCAGCAAGAAAACCGATCCGGACATCGCTGCGATGATCGGTACCTCGGCTGCCCTGGCCATCTCGGGCATTCCGTTCGACGGCCCGATCGGCGCCGCTCGTGTTGCTTTCCACGAAAGCACTGGCTACCTGCTGAACCCGACTTACGAGCAGCAAGCTGCTTCGAGCCTGGACATGGTCGTTGCCGGTACTTCGGACGCTGTGCTGATGGTTGAATCGGAAGCCAAAGAGCTGACCGAAGACCAGATGCTGGGCGCGGTACTGTTTGCTCACGACGAATTCCAGGTGGTGATCAACGCCGTTAAAGAACTGGCTGCCGAAGCCGCCAAGCCAACCTGGAACTGGGCTCCTGCGCCTGAAGCCACCGAACTGCTGGGCGCTATCCGTGCCGAGTTCGGCGACGCGATCTCCCAGGCTTACACCATCACCGTCAAGGCCGACCGTTACGCGCGCCTGGGCGAGCTGAAGGATCAGGTTGTTGCCAAGCTGTCCGGTGAAGAAGGCCAGCCTTCGTCCAGCGAAGTCAAAGCTGCTTTCGGCGAAATCGAATACCGCACCGTTCGCGAAAACATCGTTAACGGCAAGCCACGTATCGACGGTCGCGACACCAAAACCGTACGTCCGCTGAACATCGAAGTCGGCGTTCTGCCGAAGACTCACGGTTCGGCGCTGTTCACCCGTGGTGAAACCCAGGCTCTGGTCGTTGCAACTCTGGGCACCGCCCGTGACGCACAACTGCTGGACACCCTGGAAGGCGAGAAAAAAGACCCATTCATGCTGCACTACAACTTCCCTCCGTTCTCGGTAGGTGAATGTGGTCGCATGGGTGGTGCTGGTCGTCGCGAAATCGGTCACGGCCGTCTGGCCCGTCGTTCGGTTTCGGCCATGCTGCCTGCCGCTGACGTGTTCCCGTACACCATCCGCGTGGTTTCGGAAATTACCGAATCCAACGGTTCGAGCTCGATGGCTTCCGTTTGCGGCGCTTCCCTGGCCCTGATGGACGCTGGTGTGCCGATGAAGGCGCCAGTTGCCGGTATCGCCATGGGTCTGGTTAAGGAAGGCGAGAAGTTCGCCGTCCTGACCGACATCCTCGGTGACGAAGACCACTTGGGCGACATGGACTTCAAAGTAGCCGGTACCGCCAAAGGCGTTACTGCGCTGCAGATGGACATCAAGATCAAGGGCATCACCGAAGAAATCATGGAAATCGCTCTGGGCCAAGCCCTGGAAGCGCGCCTGAACATCCTCGGTCAGATGAACCAGATCATCGGCCAGTCGCGTACCGAACTGTCGGCCAACGCTCCGACCATGATCGCGATGAAGATCGACACCGACAAAATCCGTGACGTTATCGGTAAAGGTGGCGCGACCATCCGTGCGATCTGCGAAGAAACCAAGGCTTCGATCGACATCGAAGACGACGGTTCGATCAAGATCTTCGGCGAAACCAAGGAAGCTGCAGAAGCTGCTCGTCAGCGCGTTCTGGGTATCACCGCTGAAGCCGAGATCGGCAAGATCTACGTCGGCAAGGTTGAGCGCATCGTCGACTTCGGCGCATTCGTCAACATCCTGCCGGGCAAGGACGGTCTGGTGCACATCTCGATGCTGAGCGACGCTCGCGTAGAGAAAGTGACCGACATCCTGAAAGAAGGCCAGGAAGTGGAAGTGCTGGTACTGGACGTGGACAACCGCGGCCGTATCAAGCTGTCCATCAAAGACGTGGCAGCGGCCAAGGCTTCGGGCGTTTAATCACCCCAAAGCGTTAGCGCAATAAAAATGCCCCGCCGTGAAAACGGCGGGGCATTTTTTTGCCTGCGAAATATCGAGACATTCTGCGAAGTTGCCGGACTTCAATACCGGTGCTAGGTTTAGCCCACCGCCCGTGTAGCTCAGCCGGTAGAGCAGCGCACTCGTAACGCGAAGGTCGCAGGTTCGATTCCTGTCTCGGGCACCACTCCCCTTATTTCACTTTACGGCTCAGATCCTCGACGGTGCGTTTGAGCTGATCCATCGCCCGATCCTGATCGTTTATTTTCTGCTTCAGATTCGAAATCTCGCTGCTGTTCGAGTTGGAACTGGAACCACTGTTGCGCTTGAGGTCTTCGACCTGGCGGCTGAGCGTATCGAGCTGGCGGTCCTGTTCCTTGACCTTGTTCTTCAGATCTTCGACTTCTCTGCCACTGGAGCTTGAGCTGGAACCGCTGCTGCGCTTGAACTCTTCAATCTGACGCGACTGCTCATTAACGGTGTCGCGCATCTTTTTCAGTTCATCGACACCGATTCCGCTCCTGATCACCACCTCTTTGCCGTAGTCGTTGTGTATGGCGGTAATCTGGTCGCCGTAGGAAGGGCTGCTGTTACTCAGTTCAATTGCCATTGCAGTTGCTGGCAGGGCCAGGGTGCCCAGCAGGGCGGTCAGAGCGGTGGCGGAGACAACAGAAGAAATCTTCGAAAAGCTGCGCATCACTGGTTTTCCTTGTGAACAGCAAGAGTAAGTGCCGACATGGCACATCGCTATGACTCAAAATCCGGATTTATGTTCCGCAGGTCAGCTTTTTGTGAGAGAGATGTAAAGAGCCGTGTAATTCGTCATGCAAACGTCCTATATTCGGTGCCTGCATGAGCATCGCCCAGCAGTTTTCAGATGATCCCGAATGGTTCCGAAGGCCGGTCAATCCGCGTCAGAGAGATCCTTGATGATCCAGATCCATCCTCCATTCCTATGATCAGCGAGAACGCCATGACCGAATTAACTCAAGAGCAACGTCACGAACTAGCGCTGGAAAAGTACATTCTGGACGTACCGGAGCTGAAAGAAGAGATCAAGGACCTGAGTTCTGATGATCAGAAAGACCAGATCCAGTGGGCATTCGAGGACGAAGCCGAAGCCCAGGGCTTGCAGCCGTGGGAACTGACGCTCAAGTACACCAGCACTCCTGAGGAGTTCGAGGCTCAGCGTCTTGTACTGCACAAGGAGGCGGCCGAAGTGTTGGGCGTCGAGTGGCAAGAGTACTGCGAGATGAACAATCTGGTGGTCTGAAACAAAAACGCCAGCCTCAACCGGGCTGGCGTTTTTTATTGCGTGAGGGCCTCAGAGGCTCAAACGCATCGACAGATCCACCGCCTTCACATCCTTGGTCATCGCACCGATCGAGATGTAATCCACCCCGGTCTCGGCGATTGGCAGCAGAGTGCTTTCGTTGATGCCGCCGCTGGCTTCCAGTTTGGCTTTGCCGCCGTTGAGGCGAACGGCTTCGCGCATGTCGTCCAGGCTCAGCTCGTCGAGCATGATGATATCGGCACCGGCAGCCAACGCTTCCTTCAGCTCCTCCAGGCTCTCCACTTCGACCTCCACCGGTTTACCCGGCGCGATCTTGTGCGCGGCAGCGATGGCCTGGGCGATGCCTCCGCTGGCGGCGATGTGGTTTTCCTTGATCAGGAACGCATCGTAGAGGCCGATGCGGTGGTTGTGGCAACCGCCGCAGGTCACCGCGTATTTCTGCGCCAGACGAAGGCCCGGCAGGGTTTTACGGGTATCGAGCAGCTTGACCTGAGTCGTCCCGACGAAGTCAGCCAGGTACTGCGCGCGCGTGGCCACGCCAGACAGCAGTTGCAGGAAATTCAGCGCGCTGCGTTCACCGGTCAGCAGTGAGCGGGCCGGCCCTTCCAGATGAAACAGCGGCTGATTCGGTTTGACCCGTTCGCCATCGACCACTTGCCAATGCACCGCGACCCGCGGATCCAGCTGACGAAACACGGCATCGACCCACGCCGTGCCGCAGATGACGGCTGCATCGCGAGTGATGATGGTGGCTTTGGCCAGACGTTCGGCAGGAATCAATTGTGCGGTGATGTCGCCGCTGCCGATGTCTTCGAGCAACGCACGGCGCACGTTGGCTTCGATTTCGGCGGTCAAATCGGCGAGACGTAGATTCGGCATAACGGGCTCCACAAACAAAGTGATTCGATTATAGGGGCATGGCACGAGCCAACCCAAGGTGAGAACTCGCGTGCTTGACTGCATCTGGTCGATTTTCTTTGAGTAAACGTGCTTCAGGCGCGGTCATTGGAGGGGGGCCGGGCATAGGGGAAACCCTGACGCCTCTGGCGTATGGGATAACTTTTACAAGATAATTCGCCGCGCATTTGACGTCATAGGTTTGACGTCTGTGATGGCCAGAATCATTGATATCTGTGCAAGCCCGCTTTCACAGGGATTTGTGTCGATCAGAAGAATCACCGTTCCAGGAGGCTTGGATGCACAACGACGGGAAAGTAGTGCCTTTGCACAAGGCCGCTACGGATCAGGCGAATCACTCGCCGCTCGCCCGCCTGCCTGTGATTCTGCTTCAGGTTCGCGACAAGGCCGCTCAACAGTTACGGCACGGCTTGCAGGAGCTGTTTGATAACGCCGACGACACTTTGTTTGAAATGGCTGACCGGGCGCGCAACGACGTCGAGCAGAACATCTTTTTCGAAGCCATGCGCGACCTGCGCCTCAAGCGCAAAAACATCGAGCGCGGTTTTCTCGAACAATTCTTCGAGGCCTTTGTCGGCCTCACACAATACGATCCCGTTCACAACACGCTGCCGCGTCCGTTGATGTATGAAGAATCGGCTCCACGCACCGATGACATGGAGCGCAACGTGGCGGTGGAGACCATGGTCGGCCGCGTGCTCAAGCGTGATGGCTTCGCCCTCGATCAATTGACCGCACGACTTGGCGCCTTGCTCGGCAGTACGCTTGATGATCAGCACAACCCGCTCGGCCCGGCGCTGCTCTGTGAGTATTTCCTCCAGGCCGGGCGCAACCTGGGCGCCGAGATCAAGGTCAAGTTGATCCTGCTCAAACTGTTCGAGCGCTATGTGCTGGCCGACACTGAGCAACTGTATGCCGAAGCCAATCAACTGCTCAGCGCCACCGGTGTGCTGCCCGAGCTGAAACCGGCTCCGGCACGGCGCGCGATTGATCGCGCGGCCGCCGCCATCAATCGCGAAGAAAGCGATGACCCGGCGCCAGCCGACGAAGGTGTGCAGGAAGTCTTCGCCGCGTTGCAGGAGTTGTTGTTGCACGTGCGCGGCAGTGTCGCGCCAACCCTCGAAACGAGCGCCGCCGCCCAGCCGATCACCACCCGCGACCTGCTGCGCCTGCTTTCGCACTTGCAGCAATATGTGCCGGCGCTGGCGGCGCAGGACGACTTTGATCTGCGCAATCAGCTCGAACAATTGCTGACGCGGGTCAGCGTCAAAAGTGGCAAGTCACGAATCGTCGGTGGTACAGACGAAGACGTGATCAACCTGATCGCCATGGTCTTCGACTGCATCCTCGAAGATCACAATGTGCCGGACTCGCTCAAGGCACTGATCGCCCGCTTGCAGATCCCGATGCTCAAGGTCGCGGTGCTCGATAAAAGTTTCTTCAGTCGCAGCAGTCACCCGGCGCGGCGCCTGCTCAATGAAATCGCCGACGCGGCCATGGGCTGGGGCGACTGCGACGGCGAGACGCGTGACAGCCTGTATCTGCGCATCGAGCAAGTGGTGCAGCGCCTGCTCACCGATTTTGTCGATGACCCGGCGATTTTTTCCGAGCTGCTCGCCGACTTTCTCGCCTTCACTAGCGATGAGCGTCGCCGCAGCGAATTGCTCGAACAGCGGCTGCGTGATGCCGAAGAGGGGCGGGCGAAAACCGAGCTGGCGCGGCGGCGGGTCGAGCTGGCGTTGAATCAGGCGCTGTTGGGCAAAGTCCTGCCACCGTCAGTCGTGACATTTGTACAGGACGCCTGGAGCAAGGTGTTGCTGCTGACCTGCCTCAAGCATGGCGACCAGTCCGCCGAGTGGCAGGCCGATGTGCAGACCATGGAACAATTGGTCTGGAGTGTGCAGCGTCATGCCGACCCGGACGCCGGTATGCGTTTGCTGGCGCTGGTGCCGGGTTTGCTCAAGTCGCTGCGTGATGGCTTGAGCAGTTCGGCATTCGATCCATTTGCGACCAGTGAATTCTTCAGTGAACTGGAAGCGCTGCATGTGCGCGTGCTGGAGCCGTCCACCCAGGCCGACGCGTCTACGTCGACGCCAATGATCGAGGTGTCGCAGCAGATCGTATTGCAGGCAGCCGAAGAGGGCGCGATGGCGCCGGGGGCGGCGCGTCTGGCGCATGACGGTGCGGGCCTGCAACAGGTCGATCAATTGCGTGTGGGCAGTTGGGTTGCGTTTCAGGAAGACGATGAAAACACCCTGCGCTGCAAATTGGCGGCGATCATCGAGGCCACCGGCAAATACGTGTTTGTCGACCGCACCGGGATGAAAGTGCGGGAGCGCAGCCGTATCGGTCTGGCCCTTGAGTTCCAGCGTGGTGCGGTGCGTGCGCTGGATGACACCTTGCTGTTCGACCGTGCGCTGGAGTCGGTGCTGGGCAATCTGCGACGACTCAATCGCGCCAAGTGATCGCGCGGCAGGGGGCGATCACGGCATACTGGGCGCCAACACAGTCGGCGTTGAAGGAATCGGTATGCAGTTGGATCCCGCTAGCGGGTGGTGTCACGGGGTGCAGGTGTGCCCATCGCCCAACTTCAATGAACGCCCTGCGGGCGAAGTTTCCCTGTTGGTGATCCACAACATCAGCCTGCCGCCTGCGCAGTTCGCAACGGGCAAGGTGCAGGAATTTTTCCAGAATCGTCTGGATGTCACCGAACATCCCTACTTTGCAGGGATTGCCGACCTACGGGTCTCGGCGCATTTTCTGATCGAACGTGACGGCAGCGTCACCCAGTTTGTCTCCTGTCTTGAACGGGCGTGGCATGCCGGCGTGTCGGTCTTCGAGGGGCGCGAAACCTGTAACGATTTTTCCGTGGGCATCGAGCTCGAAGGCACCGATGATCTGCCGTTCACCGACGCGCAGTATCAGGCGTTGACGGCGCTGACACGCCAGTTGCAAAAAGCATTTCCGGCTATCACCGGCGCGCGCATTTGCGGGCACAGCGACATTGCACCCGGGCGCAAGACCGATCCTGGCCCGGCATTCGACTGGGCGCGTTACCGCGCAGCCCTGGCACAAGAGGAAGGACAATGAGTTTTCTGGTGTTACTGCTGGCGGTCTGGATCGAGAAGTTCTCGGCCCTGCGCCATCGGGTTCAACGCGATGGCGGATGGATCCGCGAACTGCACAAACTCGAAAGCAGCGAGCGACTGGCGACACAGCCATGGCTGGTGCTGACGATTCTGGTGCTGCTACCGGTAGCCTTGCTGGGATTGTTGCTGGTGGTGCTGGAGCCGGTGGCTTATGGCTTGCTGGCCTTGCCAGTGCATTTGCTGGTGGTGATTTACAGCCTCGGGCGTGGCGATTTGCTGGGCGGTCTCGGGCCGTTTCGCGATGCCTGGCGCCGTGAGGATCTGCAAGCAGCGGCGCATGTCGCCAAACGTGATCTGAATATCTGCGCCGACAGCGGTGAGCAATTGCTCGATCGGGTGCAGGGGCATCTGTTGTGGCAGGCCTATCAGAGTTTCTTTGCGGTGATTTTCTGGTATTTCGTGCTCGGACCGGTGGCGGCGCTGGCCTATCGCTTGCTGGCGCTGGCTGAAGAGCACGGTCAAAACCCGGCGCTGGTCGAACGTGCCGCGCAGTTGCGCCATGCGTTCGACTGGTTGCCGGTGCGCCTGCTGGCGGCGAGTTTTGCATTGGTCGGCAACTTCGTTGCGGTCAGTCGCGTGATGCTCCATGAGCTGCTGAACTGGAACATCAGCGCCGCACAGCTGATCAACAAGGTCGGATTGGTCGCAGGGGAAATCCCGCCGCCGGTCGTCGGCCCGGAAGGCATCAACACTCTGGATTGCCTGTGGGAACTGCTGCTGCGCGCGGCGGTGCTGTGGTATGCCGGGTTTGCCTTGTGGACTGTTCTGATTCACTGATCTTTCATTGAAACTCATTGTGGTGAGGGGATTTATCCCCTATGGGCTGCGCAGCAGCCCCAAAAACCATCCTCCACGATTTATCAGATACAACGCCTATTCCGTTATTGGGGCCGCTTCGCGCCCCATCGGGGATAAATCCCCTCGCCACAATGGTTTTGTGTTGTCCTTGCGTCGTTAACCTTAAGTTACAAAACCTCCCTCCGATTTGAGCTATACAGAGATGGCGCCCGATAGTGGCTATCTGCTGTCTCTGCGCGCCTGCCAATAAAAACAAGAAAAACCAAGGGAGACTTCCAGTGAAGAGCTTGCTCTATCCCGCCGTCTCGCTGATGAACCGTCTGAGCTTCGGCATGAAGTTCAGCCTGATCAGCGTGCTGTTCCTGGTGCCGATGCTGGTGACCAATTTCTACCTGGTGCGCGATTCCTATCGCGAATTCCAGGGCACCCGCGTCGAGCTGCAAAGCCTCGACCTGCTCGGGAGCAGCCTGACCCTGCGCCGGGATCTGGAGACGCTGAACAATCTGGTGCAGATCAACGTCACCCTCGGCCAGTCCGGCAAGGCCGGCAATGTCGAAGCGCAGATCAGCAGCCTTGAACAAGCCGTGCTCACACGTCTGCAAGGGTTAGTGGCAATGACCGACGATCCGGAACAGATCAAGGTGTTCGACGGCAAACGCGATGAAATGATTGCCGCGTTCAAAGCCCAGCAAGCGGAAAACTCCCTGCAAAGCAAAAGCGCGCTGATCGGCAAGCTGCTCGCCAGTGCGCAGATTTTCAGTCAGATCATCACCAGTCAGGCCGGTCTGAGCCGCGACAATCAAGGCGACATTCGTCAGCTCAGCGAACTGGTGACCCTGATTACGCCGACGGTGACGCAAACCCTCGGCGAAGGCCGGGCCATGGGCTCGTATTCGTTGGGGCAGGGCTTTCTCAACAGTTCGTCGAGCACACGTTTTGATGAGCTGCTGGTGCAGATCGAAAAACTGCAGGCCGAATACGGTCTGAAATTGCAGGACGCCCTCGGCTCCAGCAAAGCCGCGCGCGAATCCCTCAGCGCTGCGGCCGACACCAGCAAGGCCTCACTGAAACAGGCCAGCGAATTGTTCGAAGAACAAGTGGTGATGGCCGACACGCTCGATGCACCGTGGCAGGCGTTTTATGATCAGGTCACCGGGCTGATGGACAAGACCTACCAGCTCAATGAAGCCACCCTGAAGTTCCTCGACACTCAACTGCAGCAACGACTGGCGCAGAACCGCACGCACATGGTCTTGCAGGCTGCGGCGCTGTCGGTGGTGTTCGTGCTGATTTTCTATCTCTACGGCGGTTTCTACGCCTCGACCCGCACCACGCTCAAACGCCTCGGCGCGATGATGGACAAAGTTGCGGCAGGCGACATGACGGTCAATTTCAAAGCCAACAGCCGCGATGAATTGGGTGAGTTGGGCGAGGTGTTCAACGGCACGGTGAGGAAGATTCACGATTTGATCGAACGGGTCGGCCATACCGTCAGCGAAGTCGAGCGTCAGGCCGGGCAAGTTGAAAATGTCTCGGCGCAAAGCAATCAGGCGGTGGCCGGCCAGCGTACGCAAATCGAGCAAGTGGCCACCGCGATGAACCAGATGTCGGCGACCTCACTGGAAGTGGCGCGCAGTGCTGCTGCGGCGGTGAGCAGTGCCCACAGTGTGAATGACGAGACCATCAGCGGGCGGGGCCTGGTGGAGTCGCAGCAGGGCAGCATCGCTGCGCTGGCCAGCGAAATCGATCAGTCGGTGTTGGTGATCAACCAGCTCGCCAGCGACAGCCAGTCGATCAGCCGCGTACTGGAAGTGATCAAGAGCATCGCCGAACAGACCAATCTGCTGGCGCTCAACGCCGCGATCGAGGCGGCCCGGGCGGGTGAGCAGGGGCGCGGTTTTGCGGTGGTGGCGGATGAAGTGCGCACCCTGGCCAAGCGCACGCAGCAATCGACCGAAGAGATCGAACAGATGATCGCCAAGCTTCATGGCGGCGTCGGCGCGGCGGTGAAAGCCATGGGCGTCAGCCATCAGATGGCCAGCGGCACGGTCGGGCAATCGGAAAAGGTCCAGCAGGCACTGGAAAACATCCTCGGTGCCGTAGGCATGATCGTCGACCAGAACCAGCAGATTGCCGCCGCCGTCGAGCAGCAAACGGCGGTGGCCCATGACATCGACCAGAACATCGTCGAGATCAACCGCGCCGGTGAACGCACGGCGCAAGGCGCACACCAGACCGAAGACGCCAGTCGGGCGTTGTCGGCGCAGGTGGTGGAGCTGAAACAGCTGATCAGCGCGTTCCGGGTCTAGGCTTTACACAAATTCCTTGTAGGAATGAGCCTTTGTGGTGAGGGGATTTATCCCCGATGGGGCGCGAAGCGCCCCCAATGCCTGAGTTAGAGATTTATCTAACATGTCGTCGATTTTTTGGGGCCGCTGCGCAGCCCATCGGGGATAAATCCCCTCGCCACAAAGATACCCTCCTCAAGCGGCAGGGCGTTATCAGAAACTCTTGTAATACTTTTCCACTTTGAGTCGTAGGCCGAATCCTGTTTTTCTCCCAGCGCTGGCGTTCCGTCATCAATGAGCCAGTATTCCGGTTCATCTGATCGTAGAGGAGGCCACTCATGTCCGTTGCAACCTTGGGAATCCAGGGCCGCTGTGCCCATTGCGAGCAGACGCTGGTGCTCAAACCCTGGCAACTCAACGCTATCGCGATCAATGAATCGTTCACCTGTGAGCACTGTCAGCAAACCCTGGAGCTGCGTTGTCCCAAGCAGATCAAACGTTTCAAGTCGCTCGATTCACTGGCGTTGTTGCGCTTCAGCGCTTCGATGACGGTGTGCACCGCGTTGCTGGTGGCGCTGGTGATGGAATGGCTGGGGCTGCTGAGCGTCACCGAACAGTTGAACGCCTCGCTGATCACGATTTTCGTGTACTTCGTGGTCGTTCGTTATGCGCGCCAACGTCAACACATAACGCTGATTCTCGAGGCTGCCAAGGCTCACGCCGATTGACTACCAGCCAAACACCGCGCAGCTGTTGGCGGTGCTGGTGACGGCCAGTTGTTCGGGGCTTACGTTCAGGATTTGCGCCAGCGCCGCGCAGATCGCCGGCAGGTGCGCGGGGCTGTTGCGCTGGCCGGGGAACATGGCGGGCGCCATGTCTGGTGAGTCGGTTTCCAGCACAATCGAATCCAGCGGCAAATCCGCCAGGACCCGATGCATGCGCAACGCCTGCGGCCAGGTCGGCGCACCACCCAGGCCAAGTTTGAAACCGAGTTTGATGTACTCGCGCGCCTCTTCACGGCTGCCGGCAAACGCATGGATGATCCCGGCGCGTTTGAGCTTGAAGCGCTTGAGCGTGGCAATCACCGCCGCGTGACTGCGCCGTACATGGATCAGCGCCGGCAAATTGAAATCCGCCGCCAGTTGCAACTGCGCTTCGAACAGCGCCTGTTGCCGCTCGCGGTCGAGGGTTTCGATGAAGTAGTCCAGACCGATTTCGCCCACCGCACACAACTGTCGATGACCGCGCAATCGCGTCAGCCAGTCGCCGAGGGCCTGCAAGTCTTCAGGTCGATGCTGGTCGAGATAGACCGGATGCAAACCGAACGCTGCGTACAAGTCAGCGTCGCTCTGCACCAGATCCCATACCCGCTGCCAGTTACCCTCATGCACACCCAACACCACCATCCGCCGCACCCCGAGGGCGCGGCTTTCGCCGAGCAACGCCGAGCGGTCGGCGTCGAAGTCGGGGAAGTCCAGGTGAGTGTGGCTGTCGATCAGCTCCACGCTTCAGTCCCGGTGAATACGCTGTTTGAAGGTACGGGCAATGGCTTGCACGCCAGGCTGGTAATCCGATTGCTCGACGGCGGCCAGCGCCAGTTCCAGCGCCTTGTCGGCGATCAACTGGTGCTGCTGGGCCATGGCGTTGACCGGTAGCGGCAGGAAATCCAGCAACTGCGTGTCACCGAAGGTGCCAAGGCGCAGCGGACGGGATTTCAGCGGGAAGTCATGCAATGCGTCGAACACGCCCTGCAGCAGCACGTAGGAGGTGGTCACCAGCGCATCCGGTAAATGCCCCAGACGTTGCAGGAGTTCTTCCATCAATTGCTTGCCGCACTCGCGACTGAACGATTCGGCGTGCTCGACCAGCACTTCGCCTTTGAAATCGCCCAGCGCTTCTTTGAAGCCGGCCGCACGTTCCTGGCTGATGCTCAATTCCGGGCGGGCGCCAAGCAGGACGATCTGCTTGAGCTGCGGATCGAGCAGGCTCTGGGTCAGGTGCAGGCTGGCCTCGCGGTCGTCGCTGATCACCGAGCAAAAATGCTCGGGTTCCATGACCCGGTCGATGGCGATGATCGGCAGGCCTTTGGCCTGCAACTGGCGGTAGCTGTCATCCCCGGCCGGCAGGCAACTGGCAACGATCAGCGCATCGCAGCGGCGCGCCTTGAACAATTGCAGCAATTGGCGCTCGCTGTCCGGCGCATCGTCGGAGCTGGCGATCAGCAACTGATAGCCGCGTGCCCGGGCGCCTTGTTCGAGCAGTTTGGCGATCCGCGCGTAACTGGGGTTTTCCAGGTCCGGCAAAATGAAGCCCAGTGTGCGCGTGTGCCGACTGCGCAGCCCGGCCGCTTGTGGATTGGGCGTAAAGCCATGCAGATCAACCACCGCGCGCACGCGCTCGACGGTCGCGTTACTGATGCGTTGCTGTTCGGCCTTGCCGTTGATGACGTAGCTGGCGGTGGTCACGGACACTCCGGCCAACCGCGCGATATCACTGAGTTTCAACCCGGGATTTCCTTGTTGTTTCGAGCATGCCGCGAGATTTTCGCCAATCCTACCCGATTAGGGCAGACGACTTATTGCCTACGCGCATCCGACAAGTTGGACTTCAAGGATGGGACATTATCGAGTAACGTGCCGATCAATCTAGATTAAACGTTTCAGCAAGCGTATTTTCTACGTTTTAGACGCCTTTGGCCGGTTCTGCCGTGAAACCGCCAAAACTGCCCCTGAAAAGGATGGCCCAGAGCGCCTAAGCTGCAAACCATTCAAAACAATACCTGGCTCTTTGAAGGGCCAAAAAGGAGATCGCATGCTCGAGCTCACTATAGAGCAGATATCCATGGGCCAATCGGCTGTGGATAAATCCGCTGCCCTGCAATTGCTGGCCAATCACCTGGTGGCCGATGGCCTGGTCGCTGATGGTTACCTTGCCGGATTGCAGGCGCGCGAGGCCCAGGGCTCGACCTTTCTCGGTCAAGGTATTGCCATTCCCCACGGTACGCCCGAGACCCGCGATCAAGTATTCGCCACTGGCGTGCGCCTGATGCAGTTTCCCGAGGGCGTGGATTGGGGCGATGGCCAGATCGTTTATCTGGCGATCGGGATTGCGGCCAAATCCGATGAACACCTTCGTCTCTTGCAACTGCTGACCCGGGCCCTCGGCGAGACCGATCTCGGTCAGGCCCTGCGCCGCGCCAGTTCGCCCGAAGCACTGCTGAAACTGCTGCAAGGCGCGCCGCAGGAACTGGCGCTGGATGCGCAGATGATCGGCCTCGGTGTTTCGGCTGATGATTTCGAAGAACTGGTCTGGCGCGGCGCGCGCCTGCTGCGTCAGGCCGATTGTGTGAGCAACGGCTTTGCTGGCGTGTTGCAGCAAGTCGAAGCGCTGCCGCTGGGCGATGGTTTGTGGTGGCTGCACAGCGAGCAAACGGTGAAGCGTCCGGGCCTGGCTTTCGTCACGCCGGACAAACCGATGCGTTACCTCGGCCAGCCGCTGAGCGGCTTGTTCTGTCTGGCCAGTCTCGGCGAAGCGCATCAGGCGTTGCTCGAGCGTCTGTGCGCGTTGCTCATCGAAGGTCGCGGCCACGAATTGGGCCGCGCCACCAGCAGCCGTAAAGTCCTCGAAGTGCTCGGTGGTGAGTTGCCCGCCGACTGGCCGAGCGCCCGCATCGCGCTGGCCAACTCTCACGGTCTGCACGCACGCCCGGCGAAGATCCTCGCGCAACTGGCGAAGAGCTTTGACGGCGAAATCCGCGTACGCATCGTCGACAGCCAGGACAGCGCCGTGTCGGTGAAGAGCCTGAGTAAACTGCTCAGCCTCGGCGCCCGTCGTGGTCAGGTGCTGGAGTTGATCGCCGAGCCGAGCATCGCCGCCGACGCATTGCCCGCGTTGCTCGCCGCCATCGAGGAAGGCCTCGGCGAAGAAGTCGAGCCCCTGCCGGCCGTCAGTCAGCAACGCGAAGTGATCGCCGACATCGCCGAAGTTGTGATCGCGCCGACGTCCGGCAGCCTGCTGCAAGCGATTCCCGCCGCCCCCGGCATTGCCATCGGCCCGGCGCACATTCAAGTGCAGCAAACCATCGAATACCCGTTGCGCGGCGAATCTGCGGCCATCGAGCGCGAGCGTCTCAAGCAAGCCTTGGCCGATGTGCGTGCGGACATCCAGGGCCTGATCGAACGCAGCAAGGCCAAAGCCATCCGCGAGATTTTCATCACCCACCAGGAAATGCTCGACGACCCGGAACTGACCGATGAAGTCGACACGCGCCTCAAGCAGGGCGAGAGCGCTGAAGCGGCGTGGATGGCGGTGATCGAAGCCGCCGCCAAACAACAGGAGTCGCTACAGGATGCCTTGCTCGCCGAGCGTGCGGCGGACTTGCGTGACATCGGTCGCCGCGTGCTGGCGCAACTGTGTGGCGTGCAAACCCCGAGTGAACCCGAGCAGCCGTACATTCTGGTGATGGACGAGGTCGGCCCGTCCGACGTCGCACGGCTCGATCCGGCGCGGGTGGCGGGGATTCTTACCGCTCGCGGCGGGGCCACGGCACACAGTGCAATCGTCGCCCGTGCTCTCGGCATTCCGGCGCTGGTCGGGGCTGGCGCAGCGGTGCTGCTGCTGGCGCCGGGCACGCCGTTGCTGCTCGACGGCCAGCGTGGTCGCCTGCACGTCGATGCTGATGCGGCAACGCTGCAACGCGCCACCGAAGAACGCGACACCCGCGAGCAGCGCCTCAAGGCTGCTGCCGAACAACGTCACCAACCGGCGCACACCACCGACGGCCACGCCGTCGAAGTGTTCGCCAACATCGGCGAAAGCGCCGGGGTGGTCAGCGCGGTGGAGCAGGGCGCCGAAGGTATCGGCCTGCTGCGTACCGAACTGATTTTCATGGCCCACCCGCAAGCGCCGGACGAAGCCACGCAGGAGGCCGAATACCGCCGCGTCCTCGATGGCCTCGCCGGGCGTCCGTTGGTGGTGCGCACGCTGGATGTCGGCGGCGACAAACCGCTGCCGTATTGGCCGATCGCCAAGGAAGAAAACCCGTTCCTCGGCGTGCGCGGTATTCGCCTGACCTTGCAGCGCCCGCAGATCATGGAAGCGCAATTGCGCGCCTTGCTGCGTGCGGCCGACAACCGTCCGCTACGGATCATGTTCCCGATGGTTGGCAGCGTCGAAGAGTGGCGTCAGGCCCGCGACATGACAGAGCGTCTGCGTCTGGAAATCCCGGTCGCCGACCTGCAACTCGGCATCATGATCGAAGTACCGTCCGCCGCTCTGTTGGCGCCGGTGCTGGCAAAAGAAGTCGATTTCTTCAGCGTTGGCACCAACGACCTGACCCAATACACCCTGGCCATCGACCGTGGTCATCCGACCCTGTCGGCGCAGGCTGATGGCTTGCATCCAGCGGTGCTGCAACTGATCGACATCACCGTGCGCGCCGCGCATGCCCATGGCAAATGGGTCGGTGTCTGCGGCGAGCTGGCGGCAGATCCACTGGCGGTGCCGGTGCTGGTCGGCCTCGGTGTCGATGAACTCAGCGTGTCGGGCCGCAGCATTGCTGAAGTGAAGGCACGCATACGCGAACTCAGCCTTACCCAGGCGCAAACCCTTGCTCAACAAGCCCTCAGCGTGGGCAGCGCCAACGAAGTGCGTGCATTAGTGGAGGCCCTGTAATGGCCAAGATTCTCACCCTGACCCTCAACCCGGCGCTGGACCTCACGGTAGAGCTGTCACGTCTGGAGGCCGGTCAGGTCAACCGCAGCGACGAGATGCACACCCACGCCGCCGGCAAAGGCGTGAACGTCGCGCAGGTGCTGGCCGATCTCGGTCATCAGCTGACGGTCAGCGGCTTTCTCGGCGAAGACAACCTGCAAGCGTTCGAAACCCTGTTCACAAAGCGCGGCTTTGTCGACGCGTTCATCCGCGTGCCGGGCGAGACGCGCAGCAACATCAAAGTCGCCGAGCGCGACGGCCGTATAACCGACATAAATGGACCGGGGCCGGTGGTCGATGCCGCCGCGCAGCAGGCGTTGCTTGAGCGTCTGGTGCAGATCGCGCCGGGGCATGACGCGGTGGTGGTCGCCGGCAGTTTGCCGCGCGGCGTCACGGCGCAGTGGTTGCGTGAACTGATTGAGCGACTGAATCAGCTCGGTCTGAAAGTCGCCCTCGACAGCAGCGGCGAAGCCTTGCGTGCGGCGTTGCAGGCCAGTCCGTGGCTGATCAAACCGAACACCGAAGAACTCGCCGATGCCCTCGGTTGCGAGGTGGTTTCCCACGCGGCCGAGGCGCAGGCAGCGGTGCGTTTGCATGCGCAAGGCATTGAGCATGTGGTGATTTCTCACGGTGCCGATGGGGTCAACTGGTTCAGCGTCGGTTCGGCACTGCATGCCACGCCACCGAAAGTCAGCGTCGCCAGCACAGTGGGTGCCGGTGACTCGTTGCTGGCCGGCATGCTGCACGGTTTGCTCAGCGCCGACACGCCTGAGCAAACCCTGCGTACGGCCACCGCAATCGCGGCAATGGCGGTCACGCAGATCGGTTTTGGCATCAACGACAGCGTGCAACTGGCGCAGCTCGAACAGGGCGTGCGCGTGCGCCCCCTGACAGAACAATAAGAGGGTTTGTCATGAAGTTAGCCATTGTTACGGCGTGCCCGAACGGCATGGTCACCAGTGTGCTGTGCGCGCGTTTACTGGATGCGGCGGCTCAGCGTCAGGGCTGGAGCACCAGCGTTGAAGTGGTGGACGCGGCGCACCCGGAACGTGAATTGTCGGCGGCGACCATCGAAGCGGCGGAGTGGGTGTTGCTGGTGGCCACCGGTGACGTCGACATGACGCGTTTTGTTGGTAAACGCGTCTTTCAAATTGCTCCGGCGCAAGCCCTGCAAGATGTTGAAGCGGTGCTGCGACGTGGTGCCGAAGAAGCCGAGGTTTATGTCGCCAGCGAAGCCGTTCCCGCTGCCGTTGCGCAGCGTGCCCCACGCATTGTCGCGATCACCGCATGCCCCACCGGAGTCGCCCATACCTTCATGGCGGCCGAGGCGTTGCAGCAAACCGCCAAGCGTCTCGGTTATGACTTGCAGGTCGAAACCCAAGGCTCGGTCGGTGCGAAAACCCCGTTGAGCGCGACGGCAATTGCCGAGGCTGACGTGGTGCTGCTGGCGGCGGATATTGAAGTTGCCACCGAGCGTTTTGCCGGCAAGAAAATCTACCGTTGTGGCACCGGCATCGCATTGAAGCAGTCGGAAGCCACGCTGAAAAAAGCCCTCGCCGAAGGTCGGGTGGAGAGCGCCGCGAGCGACAGCAAGACCCCCGCCAAACAAGAGAAAACTGGTGTCTACAAACACCTGCTGACCGGCGTTTCGTTCATGCTGCCGATGGTGGTGGCGGGCGGTTTGATGATCGCGCTGTCGTTTGTGTTCGGCATCACCGCGTTCAAAGAGCAAGGCACGCTGGCGGCTGCATTGATGCAGATCGGCGGGGAAACCGCGTTCAAGTTGATGGTGCCGCTGCTGGCCGGTTACATCGCCTACTCGATTGCCGACCGCCCAGGTCTGGCGCCGGGGATGATTGGCGGTTTGTTGGCGAGCACGTTGGGGGCCGGGTTTATCGGCGGCATTGTGGCTGGTTTCATCGCCGGTTATGCGGCCAAGGCGATCAGTCGATACGTCGCATTGCCGCAAAGTCTTGAGGCGCTGAAGCCGATTCTGATCATTCCGCTGTTCGCCAGTCTGTTTACCGGTCTGGTGATGATTTACGTGGTCGGCAAACCGGTCGCGGGCATGCTCGCCGCGCTCACGCATTTCCTCGACAGCATGGGTACCACCAACGCGATTCTGCTGGGGATCGTGCTCGGCGGCATGATGTGCGTCGACCTCGGTGGGCCGATCAACAAAGCCGCGTATGCGTTCTCGGTGGGGCTGCTGGCGTCACAGAGTTATGCGCCGATGGCGGCGACGATGGCCGCAGGCATGGTGCCGCCGATTGGTCTGGGTATCGCCACGTTCATCGCCAGGCGAAAGTTTGCCCAGACTGAGCGCGAGGCCGGCAAAGCGGCGCTGGTGTTGGGGCTGTGCTTTATCTCCGAAGGCGCGATTCCGTTTGCCGCCAAAGATCCGCTGCGGGTGATTCCGGCGAGCATTGCCGGTGGCGCATTGACCGGGGCTTTGTCGATGTACTTCGGCTGCAAACTGATGGCGCCGCACGGTGGTCTGTTTGTGCTGGCGATTCCGAATGCGATCAACCATGCGCTGCTGTATCTGCTGGCGATTGTCGCGGGGAGTTTGTTGACGGCCGTCGTATATGCAACGGTCAAACGGCCTGAGGCCGTCGAGCTGGCGCTGGAACCCGCGAAGGCTTAACTGAAAAAATACCCCCCCTGCAGGAGTGAGCCTGCTCGCGATAGCGGTCTGTCAGTGACATGAATGTTGGCAGATTGACCGCTATCGCGAGCAGGCTCACTCCTACATTGGATTTGTGGTGTGTCTGGTGTCATGGCGAGTTCATACAGCCGTGCTTTAGTTTTCCTTTTCTCAGGGAGAACAGCATGAGCGATTTCAATCTCGGTCGCCGTCGGGTCATGCAAGCCGTTGGCGCCGGGCTGCTGATGCCCGGGCTGGCGCCGGCGGTGATCGCCTCGGTCAAGGACCGGCCGCAACTCACCGATGGCGTACAGTCCGGCGACCTGCAAGGCGACCGGGCGATGATCTGGAGCCGCAGCGATCGTCCCGCACGGATGGTGGTCGAGTGGGACACCCGCAGTCAGTTTCGCAACCCACGTCGGGTGATCTCGGCGCTCGCCGATGCCCACAGTGATTTCACCGCTCGCGTCGAACTCACCGGGCTGCCCGCCGATCAGGCGATTTTCTATCGCGTGTATTTCAAGGACGCCCGCACGGGTGTCGCCAGCGAACCGTGGCTCGGCCATTTGCGCAGCGCCCCCACGGCGCGGCGCAATATCCGTTTCGTCTGGAGCGGCGACACCGTCGGCCAAGGCTTCGGCATCAACCCGGATATTGGTGGCATGCGCATCTACGAAGCCATGCGCCTGCGCCTGCCGGACTTCTTTATCCACAGCGGCGACACCATCTACGCCGACGGCCCGGTGCCGGCACAACTGACCACTGAGGGTGGCCGTGTGTGGCGCAACCTCACCACAGAAGCCAAGAGCAAAGTCGCCCAGACCCTCGACGACTATCGTGGCAATTATCGCTACAACCTGATGGACGAAAACATCCGCCGTTTCAACGCCGAAGTGCCGCAGATCTGGCAGTGGGACGACCATGAAGTGGTCAACAACTGGTCGCCCGGCAAGCAACTGGATGAGCGCTATCAGGAAAAAGATATCCACACCCTGGTCGGCCGCGCACGAAAAGCCTGGCTGGAATATTCGCCGATGCGTTTGCAGGCCGCCGACGGTGGCGGGCGGATTTATCGCAAGGTGAGTTATGGGCCGATGCTCGATGTGTTCGTGCTCGACATGCGCAGTTATCGCGGGGCGAACGACGACAACCTCGGCGCGGCGAAACCGTTTCTGGGGCGCGAACAACTGGACTGGCTCAAGCGCGGATTGAAGAAGTCGAAAGCCCAATGGAAAGTGATCGCCGCCGATATGCCGATTGGTCTAGGCATGCCGGATGGCGAGGTGAGTCCGGGTGTGGCGCGTTGGGAGGCGGTGGCCAACGGTGATCCGGGGCCGGCTCAGGGACGTGAACTGGAGATCGCTGAACTGCTCGGATTCCTGCGTGCGCAGCAGGTGCGCAATTTCGTCTTTCTCACGGCAGATGTGCATTACTGCGCGGCGCATCACTATCACCCGGATCGTGCAGCGTTTCAGGATTTCGAACCGTTTTGGGAGTTTGTTGCGGGGCCGTTGAATGCCGGGAGTTTCGGGCCTAACCCGTTGGACAAGACCTTCGGGCCGGAGGTCGTGTTCGAGAAGGCGCCGCCGACACAAAACGCTTCGCCGTTTGCCGGGTTTCAGTTTTTTGGCGAGGTGAATATTGAAGGGCAGAGCGGGGAGATGAGTGTGGTGTTGCGGGATTTGAATGGGGTGGCGGTGTTTGAGAAGAAGTTGCAGCCGGTTTGATCACCGTGTCCCCGGTGGGAGCGAGCCTGCTCGCGAAAGCGGACTTTCAATCAACATCAATGCTGAATGTCAGATCGCCTTCGCGAGCAGGCTCGCTCCCACAGGGGGATGAGTAATGTCAGTAGACGTCGCGACGATAGCGGCCCAGCTCGATCAGTCTTTCGACCTCAGCCGCGCCGAGGATGTCGTGGAGCACTTGATCCACGCCAGAGGCCATCCCCTGAAGGCTGCCGCAGATATAGATCACGGCACCGTCCGCCAGCCATTTCTTCAACTCCGCAGCCGATTCCCGCAAGCGATCCTGCACATAAATCTTCTGTTCCTGATTCCGCGAAAACGCCAGATCCAGCCGCGCCAGATCACCGTTGATCAACCACTCCTCCAGCTCCGCACGGCAGAGGAAATCGTGCTCGCGATGGCGTTCGCCAAACAGCAACCACTGGCGTTGCTGACCGTCGGCAATCCGCGCCTTGAGCAGACTGCGCAACCCGGCCAGACCCGTGCCGTTACCGATCAGAATCATCGGCACTGGCTGATTCGGCAGGTGGAAACCGCTGTTGCGTCGCACCCGTAAACTGATGCTGCCGCCCACCGGCGCATGCTCGGTCAGCCAGCCGGAGCCGATGCCGAGGCTGCCGTCGGAGTGCTGTTCCTGACGCACGATCAACTCCAGCACGCCGTCGGCGGCAATCGAGGCGATCGAGTATTCGCGCATGGCCAGCGGCACCATCGCATCGACCAGCGCCTGCGCATGCAGACCGACCAGATGGGCGCGATGCTCGGGTAGTTGGCGCGAGGCGAGTGCCACTTCCAGCGGCTCGTCGAGGCCGTTTATTTTCACCAGGGTTTCGCCACGAATGCCGAGGCCGTCGAGGAAGTGTTCGATCACCCACGGGCAGTTGCGCGGCAGCACTTCCACCAGATCACCGGCCAGCCAACTGCTGGTGCTCGGAGCGCTTAGGCCCAGCAGATAAACCGGCGAACCGCTGCTGTCCGGGTTCATCAGCTCACGGCGCAGCAGCGTCCAGTTGTCGTAGCTAGGCGCTTGCCAGGTGTCGACCGGCGCTTGCCCGGTGAGCAGGCCGAGCTGGGTTTGCCAGTGACGCAGGGCGTACGGATCGCCGCTGTCGACTTCCACCGGGGCGAACAGGGTCTTGCCACCGTGTTCGCCCAGCCACTGATGCAGGCGATGGGCGAAACCACAGAAATGCTGATACTGACGATCACCCAGCCCGAGCACGGCGTAATTCAAGCTGTCGAGGGCGGCGGCATTGCCCAGCACCTTGCGCTCGAAACCACGGGCGCTGTCCGGTGCCTGACCGTCACCAAAAGTGCTGACCACAAACAGCGCGTTGTTCGATTCGCGCAGATCCTGCTCGCTGACATTGGCCAGCGGCTGCACTTTCACCGGCAACCCGGCGGCCTGCAATTGGCCGGCGGTCTGCCACGCCAGCTGCTCGGCGAAACCGCTTTGGCTGGCGAAGCCGATCAGCCATGCCGGCGCATCACCGGCCGGTTCTTGCAGACCTTTGCGCGCATCCTTGATCTGCTTTTTCTTGCGGCGACGATCAAGGTACAGCAGCCATCCGGTGATGAAGAACAGCGGCATGCACACCGCCGCGAGGGTGATGATGATGCGCCCGACGAGGCCGAAATAGCTGCCGACGTGCAACGCATAAATGCTGGTCAGCAGTTGCGCCTTGAAGCTCTTGTCGGCATAGCGATCGACGCGTTTGACGATGCCGGTGGCCGGGTCGAGGGTGATCTGGTTCAGGGCGCGATCATGCGGTGAGCTGTCTAGCAGATAGAACACCGTCGCCGGTTGACCGGCCACCGCCGGCATGCGGATGTTGTAGGCGGCCAGACCCGGGCCGGCAGCGCTGTAGATGCTGCTCCACATCGCCGCGTAATCGGCCGTCGGTGCCGGGCCTTCTGGCGCCGGCCCGCGACCGCCGCGCACGCGCTCGTTTTGCGGCGCGTCGGACAGCAATTTTGTCAGGCCTTTGTTGTACCACTCGTACGACCACGACAACCCGGTCAGCGCCAGCAGCAGATAGACCAACAGGCACCAGGTGCCCGCCACCGAGTGCAGATCCCAGTTGAAGGCGCGGCCCTTTTTCCGCCAGTCCAGGGTCAGCCACACGCGCCAGCTGTTCCACTGGCGCGGCCAGCGCAAATACAGACCGGAGAGGCAGAAGAACAACAGGATCAGGGTGCAGGCGCCGGTGATGTTGCGCCCGGTGTCGCCCATGGCGAGGAAGCGGTGCAGTTGCAGCATCAGGCCGAAGAAATCCTGGCCGACGGCGTCGCCCATGAACTCGCCGGTGTACGGATCGAAGTAACGCATTTCGCCACGACGTTCGCCTTTGGGCGGGGTGAAATACACGCGTGCCGCGTTGCCGCTGTCGGTTTCGACCCAGAGCATCGAAACTTTTTTCGCCGAAGTGGCTTCGATGCGCTCCACCAGTTCAACGGGCGGCAGGACGCCAGCGACTTGTTTTTCCACCTGCAGCACTGAAGGGTTCAGCGCCCGCAGGATCTCGTCCTGAAACGAATAGGCCGCGCCGGTGATGCCCATCAAGGCCAGCACCAGGCCGGCGGTGATGCCAAAAAACCAGTGCAACTGGAACAGGGTTTTCTTCAACACGTCACTCGCCGTCCATTCGGAAATTGTCTTCACGGCGCGCATTATGCCGTGGGTTATCGAGAGCTTCTTTGATTACGCACAAAAGCCCCGTTCAACTGAGTGAACGGGGCCTCGCCTTACGGCGCATTCCCTGTAGGAGTGAGCCTGCTCGCGATAGCGGCGTGTCATCCAATCAACTTGCTGACTGACACAACCCCATCGCGAGCAGGCTCACTCCTACAGTTTCCAATATCGCTTAGAAGTGGAAGTTGGTGCTCAACAGTGCCGTACGGCCCGCCGCCTGGTTGGCGAAATGGGTCGAGAAGGCTTTGTCGTAGTAGGTTTCGTTGGTCAGGTTCTGCACGTTGAGTTGCAGGTCGACGTTCTTGCTCAGCTTGTAGGCCGCCATCGCGTCGTAACGCACGTACGAATCGACCATGGTGGTGTTGGCCACACTGCCGTAAACGTCGTCGACGTAAAACGCACCGCCACCGATGGTCAGCTTCGGCGTGATCTGGTAGGTGGTCCACAGGCTGGCGCTGTTTTTCGGCGTGTTAGGCAGTTCGTTACCGTTGTTGGCCTTGTTGGCCGGCAGGTCACCACCGTCAACCTGTTCGCTGTCCATGAACGCGTAACCGGCGAACACTTGCCACTTGTCGGTGATCTTGCCGCTGGCCGACAGCTCGATACCTTGTACACGGGTCTTGCCAGCGTTTTCGTACGAGGTGGTGTCGACTTGCACACGAGCGTTTTCTTTCTCGGTGCGGAAGATGTCCGCAGTCAGCGACAGGCGATCATTGAGCAGATCCCATTTGGTGCCGATTTCGTAGTTCTTGGTGGTTTCCGGCTCCATGTCGCTGCTCAACAGGTTGCCGCTGCGATCCGGGGTGCCGCCCAATGGGTTGCCTTCCTGACCTTCGCCCAAGGTGTTGCCCGGTGGCGTGGCGGAGGTGGCATAGGAGGCGTAGATGCTGCCGTTTTCCGCAGGCTTGTAGACGACGCCGAACTGACCGGTGACGAACTCGCTGGTGTCATCACCCTTGGACGTGGTGGTGCCGGCAGCGTTGTAGGTCTTGTAATCGGTGTCGAAGTGGTCGTAACGCAGACCCATGTTCACCAGCCATTGCTCGTTCAACTCCAGGGTGTCGAACACATACAGCGCGTAAGTGTTGGCCTTGGTGTCGGTGCCGGCGTAGTTGCGCGAGATCGCGCCGTTCCACGGATCGTTCGGGTTCGGATTGGACAGCGAGGTGCAGTTGTAGCCGCTCGACGCGCCGATCATCGACGGGGTGCAATTGCTGCTCGACGCGACGTTGGTGGTGCGCGGCGTGGTGTCGGTGTTGACGTTGTACGAAGACTTCTGGCTTTCCTCACGGGTGTATTCGACACCGGTGGAGAAGCTGTTCTTGAAGCCGGCGACGTAGAAGTTACCGAACAGGTCAGTCTGGTTGGTGGTGGTCTCGGTGTTGCTCACCCGAGTATTCGCCCGGCGCCAGAGGCTGCCATTGTTGACGTTGCCCTTGCTGTCGTCCGGCTGGGTCAGGATGTAATCCTGCATGCTGGTGCCGTGGCGCAGGGTGTTCTTGATCGTCAGCGAGTCGCTCAAATCGTGCTCGATGGCGAAGGTCGCGGTGTCGGTGCGGCCCTTGCGGAAGTCGCGATCCAGACCGTAGAAATTGCTGTGGTCACCGCCGGCGTACGGCTTGTCCGGGTTGGACTTGGTGCGTGCTGCCGAACCGCCGGCCGGGATGGTGTAAGGGATGCCCGAATCCGGAGTGTCGTTGCTTTCCAGATGGTAGTAATCGAGGTTGACGCGGGTGTCGGTGCCCAGGCCGAACGCCAGCGACGGCGCGATGCCCCAGCGGTCGTAATCGACTTTGTCGCGACCGGCGACGTTGCTTTCGTGGCTCATCAGGTTCAGACGGCCAGCGGCGGTGTCGCTGAACTGGTAGTTGCCGTCGAGGGTGTAGCGCTGGGTCTGATCGGAACCCCAGGTGAAACCACCGTCGAACGAGTTGCCCAGGTGTGCTTTCTTGCTCACCAGGTTGATGCTGCCGCCCGCTGCGCCGCGACCACCGATGGCGGAGTTCGGGCCCTTGCTGACTTCGATGTTCTCGACGGCGAAAATCTCGCGGCTCTGCGAACCGGTGTCGCGCACGCCGTCCAGGTAAGTGTCTCCCTGAGCGTCGAAGCCACGGATGAACGGACGGTCGCCCTGCGGGTTGCCGCCTTCACCGGCACCGAAGGTGATGCCCGGCACGGTGCGCAGCGCGTCCTGCATGTTCAGGGCGCCAGTGTCTTTGAGGACTTGTTGCGGAATAACGGTGACCGAGCGCGGCGTGTCGACCAGCGGCGCGGTGTACTTGGGCGAGGAGGCTTTCTCGACCTGGTAGGACGTTGAGTCCTGTGCTTCGCCAGTGATGGCGGTAGCGTCCAGGGCGATGGCATTGCCGGAAGCTTTGCTGTCGGTCTTTTCGGCGGCGAACACCATGTGGCCGGCGGAGCCAGCGGTGATAGCCACGCCGATTGCAGAGGCGAGCAGACGTGGTGAACTGACCGGTAATTGTGCGTGTTGACGTGCCATTTTTATTCCCCTCCCCAAGGATTTGAGGCGGCGGAATATAGGGTAAACAGGTATTCGTATCAATTGCGAAACATTGTTATTCGCACTGAATTTACATTCTTTACAATTTAGCCTTACGGTTTTTGCCTGTTCATTCGTCTTGCGGGTTGTACACAGCCAATAAGAATCAATACCATTGCCGCCTCTTTGCCATCAGGTGACATTGCCATGCTGCTGCACATTCCCGCTCTGTTTGAAAAAGACGAAGTGCAGCGCATTCGCCTGGCGCTGGAGCAGGCCGATTGGGCCGATGGCAAGATCACCGCTGGCTATCAATCGGCCAAGGCCAAGCACAATCTGCAACTGCCTGAAGGTCATCCGCTGGCCAAGGAAATCGGCGCGGCGATGCTGGAGCGGCTGTGGAAAAATCCGCTGTTCATGTCTGCCGCGCTGCCGCACAAAGTGTTCCCGCCGTTAGTGAACTGCTACACGGCGGGGGGCAGTTTTGATTTCCATATCGACAATGCGGTGCGCCAACCCAAAGGCAGCATCGAGCGCGTGCGCACGGATTTGTCGGCCACGTTGTTTTTCAGTGAGCCTGAGGATTACGACGGCGGCGAACTGGAAATCCACGATACCTACGGCACGCAACGGGTGAAGCTGCCGGCCGGCGACATGGTGCTGTACCCCGGCACCAGCCTGCACAAGGTCAATGCGGTCACTCGCGGTGCGCGTTATGCGTCGTTTTTCTGGACGCAAAGCCTGGTGCGCGAAGACAGCCAGCGCGCGTTGCTGTTCGAAATGGACGGCGCGATTCAACAGCTCACCCAGTACATGCCTGATCACCCGTCGCTGATTCGCCTCACCGGCACTTATCACAACCTGTTGCGCCGCTGGGTCGAGGTATGAGTTTTCAACTGCGCCGCGAAGAAATCCTCGACGCTTCGGGACTGGCAGCGATGCTTGAGGAAAGTCCGGCTCGCGCGGCGCAGGCGATTCTGCTGGCGGCGGGCGAGGGTGAGGTAGAAGCGCAGGCGTTGCTCGGACAGATCCTGCTCGATGGCCGAGGCATTGCGCAGGATCCACCACTGGCCCTGCGCTGGTTCGGCATCGCGGCCGGGCGCGGGCATTTGATGGCGCGCAACATGCTCGGCCGTTGTCATGAGCAGGGTTGGGGTTGTGTGGCTGATGCTTCGGTGGCGGCCTCGCATTATCGGATCGCCGCCGAGTCCGGGCTGGACTGGGCGATGTATAACCTGGCCAATCTGCTGGCGACCGGGCGCGGTGTTGCGGTGGATCAGCGTCAGGCGTTGGCGTTATATCGACGTGCGGCTGAAGCAGGTCACGCCAAATCGATGAATCTGCTCGGCCGCTACCTGGAAGAAGGTCAGTTCTGTCCACAAGATCGGGCAACCGCGCGAGACTGGTATCGGCGCTCCGCCGAGGGCGGGGATTTTCGCGGGCAGTTCAGCCATGCGGCGGTACTGGCGGACGCGGGGCATGTCGAAGAAGCACTTGGCTGGCTGCGCAAAGCGCTGGTCGGGGGTAACGTGAACTTTTTGCGGGTCGCCAGTGAATCATTGATGAATGCGCAGCACCCGCAGTTTCGTGAACTTGCAGATGCCTACCGATTGCGCTTGAGCGAGCTGGTTGCCTTGTAAGGGTTGAACTAGGTTGTTGGCTTTGAATGTTGTTGTTTGTACTTGTTGAAGTTAGTGTTTTTCTATCCGTTGTCTTGAATTCTAATATTTTAGAACTTGTTGTTCTTCCTTCTGATGCTCTAGGTTCTGTTTGTCGATGGCTATAAGCAAGTTGGATTAATTATCTCGCTGGCATCGTCTGCAAACTAAATCAAACCATTATCCGAAGAAGACAAGGAGTCTTTCATGGAGTCGAAGATCGACAGCAAGATTGTCGAGGCTGCCGCCAAAGCGCCTCAAATATTTGTCAATGCATCGCTGGGAGAGGGTGAGGAATATAACCGGGGTACCGGTATCCAGTTGACCAAAGAGCAAATTATCAGTTTAAGGAAGTATGAAGTTCTTGGGCTTTCATTGCCCGTCCGGATTCAGGATGTCATTTCCTATCTGAACTACGGTGCCGGTGATGTCGGTGGCGTAGGCCTCAAGCCTGCGGACTTTCTGCGTACATTCACAATGACGTATGACCATGCCAGGCGCTGGTCGCCATTGCGTGAGCAAATCATGCTCACGGGTACCGACCTGAAGATTTTTGCCGGCAGCATCCTGCGCACGGGCCGGGGCATCGTCGAGATCTATGATGATCTGAAAGCCTCGAGGTATCTGGAAGAGCACGATATCACCACGCCGGAGCAGTACCTGGCGCTCAAGCGACAGATCCCCGATCTTCCTGCTCTCACTTTGTCGGCTGACGATGTTCCGGACATCAAGGGCTACCTCAACGACATGCTGGCAAAAGTCAGGCAGTGCCACCAGAAAGCCGAGCGAGTCCGCGCTGAACTCGACAGCTTTGGCATTGATATGCGCGAGAAAGTATTGCCGGAAATCCGGCTGCGCATGGAGTTTGTGCTGAAGAATACCTATCAAGCGGACATTAAATTGCTGCAGAACGACATCGATCAGCGCTCGAAAGAGATCGATGGGCTCAACAAGCAATATGATCAACTTGTGCAGGAAGCCATCAAGTCTGCCGCGACCCTGAATATCGGTGGCTTGATTCTGGGTATTTATCAGGGCGTAAAAGCTGAGTCGATCCGCAAGGAACGGAACATGCTGAAAGAAGAGCAACAGCTTGCCAATCAGAAGATGGCCAGTAAAAGCCAGACGCTGAAGTCGTTGAACAAAGTTCGCGATGACTTGCAAAACCTGACTTATGTGGCGATTGAAGCTGAAGTGGCGACTCAGAACCTGATGCTGGTATGGAATGCGCTCAGTACTTACGTCAGTGCATCCGCCAAAGAAGTTGATCAACTTCAGGAGGCCACCTCCCTGCGAAGGTTCAAAAACCAGATTGTTGGCATTATCGAACCTTGGGAACAAATCAAATCAAGTTCCGATCAGCTCCTGGGCGTGTTTGCAGCGGCTGAAAAAGAGTATGGAAGCAACTTTCAAACATTCAGGAGTAAAAAGGTCATGTTATCGATGCGCAATAATTCCAGCAGTCAGGATTTCAATGTAGTGGCCTTGCGTGTTCATGCCGCAGCGGTTCAGGAAAGCAACACCACGGCGCAAATGCTGTTTGAACAGTTCAATTATTTGCCTGGCACTGTCCGCACCATGAATGAGCTGGCGGTGGCTATCCAGAAAACGACGTTTGATATGCGTAACCAGTCCCAGGCCAATATCATCCACCTGGAACGTGCCCAGACCAAATTGAAGGGTTATCAGGCTGAACTTGCTTATCCAGAGGATGCCGATGAGGTTCGAGAGGACATGGAGGGCGAGCTCAAGTTGGTTTTCAAAAAAATCGCCGAGTGCGCCGAAGATCTGAAGAGTACCCGCAATGGCATGAACACCGCTTATGACCGGGAAACTTCGCAGGAATGGATTGCGACACTGCAACAGGACCTGGACGCTACGCGAACGCTGAAAATCAAAGCTGAAGAGAAAGTGACCGCTCTGGAAGCAGAGATGAAATCGGTGGCCGAAGGCATCGACTTGATCACTAAAGCCGGTGTGGAGAAGATCGGCAAGGAAGCGAAGTTATCCCTGGACAGTCTGAAAGCTCTGGGTATGGCACCGCCGCAGGTTGCCGTTGCACTGCTGGCGATCGACACCCTGAAAAAAATCGTCTCCGGCATCGGTGAATCGATTTCGTTCCTGAACATGTTGGCGGGCTACAACAGGCTCAAGGACAAAGCGGCAGACTTGCGCGCGCAAGTGAAGAAATACGCAAATGACATCGCCCAGACTGAGGGGAAAATTCAACTGGTCGAGGTTCTCGACCAGTTGGATGACGGGCGCTGGAGCTATGTGAACGAGTTTTCGAATCTGGTGGCCGGGTTCGAGTCCTTCAGCCGGAATTTCAGGCAGGACAAGGCAGTGCCGGTCGAGGCGCGAGCTGCTGATGCGGTTGCCCGGATCAGCGACGTGGTCAAGTACCTGAAGGCTGTTCAACAGTAAGGAGTCGGGGCGGTGGGCAATGCGCCCATCGCCTCCTGAATAGCCATGAATAGACTTGCCTATGAATTTTCCGACGCACAGCGGCTCGTGCTGGATCGCTACACGGCGTATCTAGGGTCGGTTCCACAGACCTTCAACAATATTCCCCTGGTATTTGAACGTCGCAGAGCCAGCGGTCATGTAGCTACGGTACTGGCTGGCGATTCGCGCCTGAACAGCGTGCCGTTCAATGAGCGTTGTTTGCGAGACTTCCGGGGACGCATCAACGAAGCACAACGCCGGTGCAGAGGTTATGTTGCGGATCTCACCACGTTTATCAGCGAATCCCTGGAAATAAGCAGGCGTACTTCAAGGAATGAACCCATCAATCAGGTGGATTTCAAGTTGTACAGTTTGTCCCGATCAAAAACCTGGAAGTTGTTTCCGCCAACGGATTTGCCGCATCTGATTCACGAGTTGACGCTTCGATTCTACGAACTCGGATCAGAGGCAGGACAACTCAAATATACAATCGCCGAAGTGCATGAGACTTCGTTCGGGCTGGGATCGGTTTGTTTCAGGGCAATGGATCATCGTTCCTGCCAGTGTCATAGCCTGCCGACCGTTATCCAGGAGTTGTTTCGCGACGCTCGTACTGCGCCGGCTTGGGACATCGCCTATTCTTCAGCCGATCCCGTGGTGCGCGCCGCCGAATACAAGAAGGGTGTTGCCGATTTGTTTAACGGATTAGGGGCCGTGGCCGCGCAAGTCAGCGTATTTATCGAGGAGTTACGATTACGCATAGACACTGCAATTTATGAGCTGTTACGTGCAGAGCGTGTGTGGAAGCTCGGGGAATTGAATTTCCATCTGTCTGCCGCGAAAGAGGAGGCTGACGAATCTCTCGCGATGATCAGCCATCTCGATACCTGGTTGAGCGAATAAAAAAGGCCCATGAATGCATGGGCCTTTTCATTTGACGACGCTTTACACGTAGAACGATTTCAGCGGCGGGAAGCCATTGAACTCAACGGCGCTATAGCTGGTGGTGTACGCGCCGGTCGACAACCAGTACAGACGATCACCAATTGCCAGGTTCAGCGGCAGGCCGTACTTGTAGTTCTCGTACATGATGTCGGCGCTGTCGCAGGTCGGGCCGGCGATCACGACTTCTTCCATCTCGCCTTTCTTCTCGGTCCAGATCGGGAACTTGATCGCTTCGTCCATGGTTTCGATCAGGCCGGAGAACTTGCCCACATCGGTGTACACCCAACGCTCGACGGCGGTGCGGGATTTACGTGCAACCAGCACCACTTCGCTGACCAGAATGCCGGCGTTGGCGATCAACGAACGACCCGGCTCCAGAATGATTTCCGGCAGGTCATCACCGAAATCTTCTTTGAGGAAGCGGATGATCTCTTCGGCGTAGGTTTCCAGGCTGTTGGTGCGGGTGATGTAGTTGGCCGGGAAGCCGCCGCCCATGTTGATCAGCTTCAGGTGAATGCCGTCTTCTTCTTTCAAACGCTCGAAGATCACTTTGACCTTGGCAATCGCCGCGTCCCAGACGCTGATATCGCGCTGTTGCGAGCCGACGTGGAACGAGATGCCGTAAGGCACCAGGCCGAGGTCGCGGGCGAGAATCAGCAGGTCCATGGCCATGTCGGTCTGGCAGCCGAATTTGCGCGACAGTGGCCAGTCAGCGGTGGTCGAGCCTTCGGTGAGGATGCGCACATAGACTTTCGAACCCGGCGCAGCCTTGGCGATGTTGCGCAGGTCGGCTTCGGAGTCGGTGGAGAACAGACGCACGCCCTTCTCATAGAAGTAGCGGATGTCCTTGGATTTCTTGATGGTGTTGCCGTAGCTGATACGGTCCGGGCTGACGCCGCGATCCATCACCTTGTCCAGCTCATAGATAGAGGCGATGTCGAAGCTCGAACCTTTCTCTTTGAGCAGGTCGATGATCTCGACGGCCGGGTTGGCCTTGACCGCGTAGTAGACCTTGGCGAATTCGAAACCGGCGCGCAGGTCATCGTAGGCCTGAGCGATCATCGCGGTGTCGATCACCACGAACGGGGTTTCCTGTTTGTCGGCGAACGCCTTCATTTTGTCGAATGTAGCGCGCGCGAAATAGTCTTCGACCTGGATCGACATACTTGGGAACTCCTACTGGCAAACGTTAATAATCAATGGGTGCAAATGAACGCCCTCCGTATCCCCACTTTGGTTCGCCTACTTCCCAAGGCATGTCGCCGAAAGCAAAAAGGCCATGGGCTATCTGCCCTTGGCCTTGCTGTCTCGTCGTCAGTACTTGAGCCGGATGGATCGTTTCCAGCATGGACGTTCGGCGCGAACTTTAGGGCGTGAGGGGCCTGAGATCAACTAAAAATGTCGCGTTTTTGCACGCTTCTGACGTGCGTCGCGTTCATCACTCTTTGTAGCCGACCGAGATGACGGGCAGATGTTCCCCGGGAATTTTCGAGTGTTAAACATACCTGCACGTTCGCTGCTTTTGTCGGCTAAGTCGTGGGTAAGTGTGATAGGCGCAACATCGGCGACGTTGCCCGCGAGAGGTGGGTGTGTGGGGGATTTTGCCTATTGAATAAGGTAGCCGAGACGATCTGCCTGGTTATCAGGTGTTGAGATTCTTTTCCGCCTTGTGAATGACTTGGTAACACCCCCGATCCTGTAGGAGTGAGCCTGCTCGCGATGACTTTTTTTCAGCCGACATCTTCATTGACTGATATTGCGCTATCGCGAGCAGGCTCACTCCTACAGGGTTTTGTGTTTTTACCGATTAATCAGGCGACGACTGCCTCAGCCGGCGAAACGATACTGGTCTTCATCCCGCGCGAGCGTCCCGAGCTCAGATAAGCCGCAATCGACTCCTGCGTCACCTCGCCAAGGAACACTCGTTCGGCATCCATGACCGGCAGCCACGAACGGTTGAACTCGTACATGCGCGACAGCAGGATGCGCAAATGCTCGTCATACGCCGCCGTGGCGTTGAACTCACGCAGGTACTGCGCGCAGGTGCCGGTCTGGCGGTGCAGGTCGCGACGACGCACGTAACCCAGCGCCTTGTTCTCGGCACAGGTGACCACCACGTAACGACGGTCATGCTCGTCCATCAACTCCAGCGCATCGGCCACCGGGGTTTCCGGGCTCACTGACGGCGCGTTATCCGCCGCGTCTTCAGCCTTGACCAACAGCAAGCGTTTCAACGTGCTGTCCTGGCCGACGAAGTTGCTGACAAAGTCGTCCGCCGGATGCGCGAGCAGGGTGTCCGGGTGATCGATCTGCAACAGTTTGCCGGCACGGAAGATTGCGATCTTGTCGCCGAGTTTGATCGCCTCGTCGATGTCGTGGCTGACCATGATCACGGTCTTGTTCAGCGCCCGTTGCATCTCGAAGAACTCGTTCTGGATCATCTCGCGGTTGATCGGGTCGACCGCGCCGAATGGTTCGTCCATCAGCAACAGCGGGGCATCCGCCGCCAGTGCGCGGATTACGCCGATGCGCTGTTGCTGGCCGCCGGACAATTCACGCGGATAACGATGCAGATACTGCTTGGGCTCCAGCTTGATCATGCTCATCAGTTCGCGGGCGCGGTCGTGGCATTTCTGTTTGTCCCAGCCGAGCAGTTTTGGCACGACGACGATGTTCTCTTCGATGGTCATGTTCGGGAACAGGCCGATCTGCTGGATCACGTAGCCGATGTTGCGACGCAGGGTCACTTCGTCGAGGTCGGTGGTGTCTTCGCCGTTGATGAGGATCTTGCCCGAGGTCGGTTTGATCAGGCGGTTGATCATCTTCAGCGTGGTGCTTTTGCCGCAACCCGATGGCCCGAGGAACACACAGATTTCGCCTTCATTGACGGTCAGGCTCACCGAGTCCACGGCTTTGACATCTTTGCCGTTGCTTTGGAAGGTCTTGCTGAGGTTTTGAAGTTCGATCATTTGAGGAGTCCTTTTGGAGTCAGCGTGCGTTGCAGCCACTGCAGGAGGAGGTCGGCGAAGATCGCCAGAAGACTGACCAGCAGCGCGCCGACGATGAGCATCGACATGTCACTGCGGCTGATGGAAGCGAGGATCAACACACCGAGGCCGCCGGCGCCGATGGTCGCGGCGATGGTCATCACGCCGATGTTCATCACCACCGCGGTGCGCACACCAGCGAGGATCACCGGCACGGCAATCGGCAACTCGACCATGCGCAGGCGCTGGCCGAAGGTCATGCCGATGCCGCGTGCGGCTTCACGGATACCCGGTTCCACGCCAGTGAGGGCGAGGTAGGTATTGCGCATGATCGGCAGCAGTGAATAAAGGAATACAGCAGTAATTGCCGGCATCGGGCCGAGGCCCTGGCCGAACTTGGAGTAGAACGGCAGCAGCAGACCGAACAGCGCAATCGACGGTACGGTCAGCAGCACCGTGGCGCTGGCCTGCAACGGCCCGGCGAGGCTCGGGAAACGCGTCATCAAAATGCCCAGCGGTACGCCGACGACGATGGCCAGGGTCACGGCGATGCCGACCAGGGTGATGTGCTGCCAGGTCAGGTGCATCACCTGCTGCCAGTCGAGATGGGAAAAGGCGTTCAGGAATTCCATGACTTCTCCTCTCTTAATTCAGCGGATGTTGGCGCAGGAAGTCGGCGGCAACTTTCGAAGGGCTTTCGTGATCGACATCGACCCGCGCGTTGAGCTGGCGCATGGTTTCGTCGTCGAACAGTTCGGCCAGCGGCTTGAGCTGCTCGGCCAGTTGCGGATGGGCGTCGAGGTAGGCCTGACGCACCACCGGCGCGGCGGTGTAGTCGGGGAAGTAGTGCTTGTCGTCTTCCAGCAGCTTCAGGCCGAAGGCGTTGAGGCGACCGTCCGTGGTGTAGACCAGACCGGCAAACACCTGGCCGTTACGCAGCGCGGTGTAGACCAGCCCCGCGTCCATCTGGCGGATGTTCTTGCGGGTCAGGTTCATGTCGTAGAGCTTGACCATGCCGTCCAGACCGTCGGAGCGGTTGGCGAACTCGGTGTCCAGTGCCACCAGGTGGTTGGTCTTGGCTTCAGCGCGCAGGACCTCGTTCAACTGGCTGATGTTGTTGATCTGCGGATAGGCCTCGGCGACGTTTTTCGGCAGGGCGAGGGCGTAGGTGTTGCTGAATTTCGACGGCGTCAGCCAGATCAGGCCTTTTTTCGCGTCGAGTTCCTTCACCCGGGCGTAGGACTGTGCGCTGTCGAGTTTGTCGGTGACATGGTTGTAGGCCACCAGCGACACGCCGGTGTATTCCCAGAGCATGTCCAGTTGTCCGCTTTCGTGGGCGCTACGGGCGAGGTTGCTGCCCAGACCACCAGTGATCTGCGCGTCGTAACCTTTGTTGCGCAGGTATTGGGCGGTGATTTCCGCGAGCAGGGTTTGCTCGGTGAAGACCCGGGCGCCGAGGCGGATCACGGGTTTTTCAGCGGCTTGCGCCAATCCTGCGAACAGCAGGACGCAACTTAAGATCAAGCTAAGTCGTTTCATATTCATTCCTTCGCAAAAGCCTTAAGACGGGCGCAAACCGCGTTCCAGCCAGAGACGGCTGGCGAGGGTGACGACGCCATCGAGCAGCAAGGCCAGCAGCGCGGTGCACGCGGCGCCGAGCAGCAGTTGCGGCTGATTGTTCAGGGCGATGCCGGGGAAGATCAGGCTGCCGAGGCTGTTGGCACCGATCAGGAACGCCAGCGGCGCGGTCCCGACGTTGATCGCCAGCGCGACACGCACGCCACCGACAATGATCGGCACGGCGTTGGGCAGCTCGACTTGCCACAGGACCTGACGCGGGGTCATGCCGATGCCGACGGCGGCTTCTTTCAGCGAACCCTGGACGTTTTTCAGGCCTTCGTAGGTGTTGCGCACAATCGGCAGCAACGAGGCGAGGAATAAAGCGAAGATCGCCGGACCACTGCCGATGCCGAGTATCCCCAGGGCAATCGCCAGTACGGCCAACGGTGGCACGGTGTTGCCGATATTGAAGATCTGCATGAAGCGTTCAGCGCGGCCGACCATGGTCGGGCGACTGAGAAAGATACCGGCGGGGATGCCCACGACAAGGGCGGCCAGCATTGAAGCGAGGACGAGAATCAGATGAGCTTGCAGGTAAAACAACAAATCGTCGCGGTAGTGTTCGATCGTGTTGATGCCGATCCAGTGGACCAGCAGGGCCAGGAGCGCGATCACCACCGCACCTCCCATCAGCCCTTTGCCATAGCGGATAGCCACAGGCGGACTCCTTTTTTATAGTCGGCGAACGCCGTCCCGAGTGGCATGCCATGCCTGGCTGCCGGGAAATAAACGTTCGCGAGAAGCAGCTCCCTCAGCACCGGCAAAAAGCGGTCTGAAAGCGAGCCATGAGCGCAGCCTCGTCAGGCTAACTTGCTGATTTTTCAGCCCCTGACGAAAATTCGTAACAGGGGATGGACGTCTCCGTGCTTTAAAAGGTTCCCACCTGCGGCAGCATTTGGCCACCCTTAATGTGCTCAACGGTTCGGTTATTGCATCGAGTTGGGCTATAATCGCGGCCCTTTTTTGAATCACCGCCAGGCGATTTCCCATGACCAACCAGGCCGCCGAAGTCGCGAAACGCCGCACTTTCGCCATTATTTCCCACCCCGATGCCGGTAAAACCACGATCACCGAAAAGCTCCTGTTGATGGGCAAGGCGATTGCAGTGGCCGGTACGGTGAAATCCCGAAAATCCGACCGCCATGCGACATCCGACTGGATGGAGATGGAGAAACAACGGGGTATTTCCATTACCACGTCGGTCATGCAGTTCCCGTATCGCGACCACATGGTCAACCTGCTCGACACCCCGGGCCACGAAGACTTCTCCGAAGATACCTATCGCACCCTGACGGCGGTGGACTCGGCATTGATGGTTCTCGACGGCGGTAAGGGCGTTGAGCCACGGACCATCGCGCTGATGGACGTCTGCCGTCTGCGTGACACGCCGATTGTCAGCTTCATCAACAAACTCGACCGTGACATCCGCGACCCGATCGAATTGCTCGACGAAATCGAAGCCGTTCTGAAGATCAAGGCAGCGCCGATCACCTGGCCGATCGGTTGCTACCGCGACTTCAAAGGCGTGTACCACCTGGCCGACGACTACATCATTGTCTACACCGCCGGTCACGGTCACGAACGCACCGAAACCAAGATCATCGAGAAACTCGACTCCGACGAGGCGCGCGCGCACCTGGGTGACGAGTACGAGCGTTTCATCGAACAGCTGGAACTGGTGCAGGGCGCCTGCCACGAGTTCAACCAGCAGGAGTTCCTCGACGGTCAACTGACCCCGGTGTTCTTCGGTACTGCATTGGGCAACTTCGGTGTCGACCACGTGCTTGATGCTGTGGTGGATTGGGCGCCGCGTCCACTGGCCCGTGTCGCCAACGAGCGCACCGTGGAGCCGGTGGAGGAGAAGTTCTCGGGCTTCATCTTCAAGATCCAGGCGAACATGGACCCGAAACACCGTGACCGTATCGCCTTCATGCGTATCTGCTCCGGCAAGTACGAGAAAGGCATGAAGATGCGCCACGTGCGTACCGGCAAGGACGTGCGCATCGGCGACGCCCTGACGTTCTTCTCTTCCGAGCGTGAGCAGCTGGAAGAGGCGTATGCCGGCGACATCATCGGTCTGCACAACCACGGCACCATCCAGATCGGTGACACCTTCAGCGAAGGCGAAACTTTGGGCTTTACCGGTATCCCGCACTTCGCCCCGGAGCTGTTCCGTCGTGTGCGTCTGCGTGATCCGCTGAAGTCCAAACAGTTGCGTCAGGGCTTGCAGCAATTGGCCGAGGAGGGCGCCACTCAGGTGTTTTTCCCGGAGCGTAGCAACGACATCATTCTTGGTGCTGTGGGTGTGCTGCAGTTCGATGTGGTCGCCAGTCGTTTGAAAGAGGAATACAAGGTTGAGTGCTCTTATGAGCCGATCACTGTGTATTCGGCGCGCTGGATCGAATGTGACGACAAGAAGAAGCTTGAGGAGTTTTCCAACAAGGCTGTGGAGAACCTGGCATTGGATGGCGGTGGGCATCTGACCTACCTTGCGCCGACGCGGGTTAATCTGGCGTTGATGGAGGAGCGTTGGCCGGATGTGAAGTTCCGTGCTACGCGTGAGCATCATTAAGCGCTGAGCTGAGTTGTTCGAAAGCCCCCTAGGTGTATGCCTTGGGGGCTTTTTTTTTGGTTTGGTTTTGGGTGTATATCCGTTTTTTTGGTGATGGCGGCTTAAGGTTTCGCCCTTACGGCGACTCACTTTTTTTACAAACGCCTAAAAAAAGTAAGCAAAAAAACGCTTGCTCCAACGTTCGGCCCACTCGCTGGGGCTCGGGGTTCCTTCGCTCCGGGATCGATCCGGGCGCATCGCCTCCGGTTTGCTTCGCTGCACCTCCTCTCGATGTGTTTGGCTGCGCCAAACGGTCGCTGCGCTCCCATGCCCGGATCAATCCCTCCGCTCAGCCTGCCGACGTCGCCCGTGGATCAAGATCAAGAGCTGCAGCCGAGCTAACGCTCATCCTTTGAGTGGGGCGGCATGCGCCGCGTGCTTTACATAGATCAAAACTGTGGGTGCTGGCTTGCCTGCGAAGGCGGCCTGCCAGCCGACCCATTTCTCGCAGACTGCACGCAATCCCTGCGGGAGCCTGGCTTGCCAGCGATGGCGGCCTGCCAGCCGCGCCATGTCTCGCAGGCTGCACGCAATCCCTGTGGGAGCCTGGCTTGCCAGCGAAGGCGGCCTGCCAGCCGACCCATTTCTCGCAGGCTGCACGCAATCCCTGTGGGAGCCTGGCTTGCCAGCGATGGCGGCCTGCCAGCCGACCCATTTGTCGCAGGCTGCATGCGATTCAAATGTAGGAGCGAGCCTGCTGACGAAGGCGGCCTACCAGCCGCGCCATGTCTTGCAGGCTGCATGCAATCCCTGTGGGAGCCTGGCTTGCCAGCGATGGCGGCCTGCCAGCCGACCCATTTGTCGCAGGCTGCATGCGATTCAATTGTAGGAGTGAGCCTGCTCGCGAAGGCGGCCTGGCAGTGACCAATTTCTGATGGCGTGCACTCGATCCAGTTGAGTTGTCGAAGGCTGTTTTACAGAAGTCTGTAGGGTGTCTCCGTTTTTTGTGGTCTCGATGTACTTAAGCGCGACAACTGGCGAGCTGGCCGTTAGTGTCTCAGGTCCACGCAAGTCGTTTTGAGAGGTCAATGGAATGACGAGTCGACTGACTCATCTGCTGCGGATCAACGGCTATTTCGGTGTCATGGCCTGGGTGCTCGCCGCGCTTTTGTTCATTAATCGGCTGAGCAGCATGGTCAAGCTGTTCATGGCGCTGTACCTGCGTCAGGAACTGGGGCTGGCGATTGAAACGGTTGGCTGGCTGTTGTCCGGTTACGGCGCGGGGCTGTTGGTCGGTTCGATGGTCGGTGGTTTGCTGAGTGACCGTTTTTCCACGGCGCGGCTGACGGCGGTTCTGTTTTTCCTGTCGGCGTGGACGCTGCTGTTGTTGGGGCTGGTCACGGAGGTAGCGTGGCTCGGTGCATTGCTGCTGTTCAGCGGTGTGCTCGACGGGGCGATTCGAACGCTGCATCAGCGTTTGATCATGGAGTATTGCGAGGTCGCGCAACGTGCCCGCGCGCAAGCGCTGAGCCGGGTTGCGCGAAACCTTGGCATGGCCGCCGCCGGCGTCGCTGGCGGGGTGCTGGCGCAGGTCGATTTTCGTTGGGTGTTCTTTGCCAGTGCGGCGCTGACGGTGCTGGCCTTGTTTTGGTTTGTCCGCACGACCTGGCGGCGACCGGTGCTGAGCGTTGAGGTAAAAGCCGAAACCGCTTCAGGTTTGCCTTACCGCGACAAACCCTTCCTCTGGCTATTGGCGGCGACGGTTGTGCTCGGCATGGCGTTCGACACGGTCTACAGCACGCTCGGCAACTATCTGCGGGATTACTATCGGCTGAGCACCGAGGCCATTGGTTGGCAGTTCGGCATCAACGCGCTGCTGGTGGTGACGCTGCAGATTCCGCTGGCCCATTGGGGCGAGCGCTGGAGTGCGCGGGCGCAACTGGTAGCTGGCGCCGTGTTGCTGGCCTGCGGGTTGGGCATGTTGCCGTTGGGTAGCGGGTTGTTTTATGTCTGCCTGTCGACGGTGATCTGGACATTGGGCGAGGCGTTGTTCATGCCGCCATTGAATGTACTGGTCATGCAGTACGCGCAGGGTGGCAAGAGCGGCCAGTACTTTGGCCTGTTCTTCATGAGTTGGAGCGCGAGCGCGCTGTTGTCGCCGGTGCTCAGTGGTCAGTTATACGCCCACGCTGGCGGGCACAGCGTTTGGCTGGCCAGTGCGTTGCTGGCGCTGATGAGCATTCCGCTGACTTGTCTGGCCACGCGCCCAGCCCTTGGAAGTGTGCTGCCGCGTGGTGTTTAGTTGATCCGGTTATGGCGGTTATTCGAAACAGGTCTGTCAGGCAACGGCATTTCTGCGGGTTCATTAGCGTCCTATCTGGTGAAGCCGGCTGATCGGAACTAGATTTCATTCAGCGCCGGATCGGCATTGCTGTTTCACCTGCACAGGATGGAATCGGTCATGAAAAACAGGTTGCTACGCGTTTTACTGCTGTTGAAAGTGATGGTCATGCTGTCCCTCGGCACCGCGACGGCCTGGGCCGAGTGCGAGGATCACGATTCTCAGGCCTTCAGTGGGCAGGTCGGGCATAGCGGGTTGATGCTGGCCAAGTCCGAATCCGAACCGGGCGATCAGGGGCAGGGCGGCGCCGCCGATGACGATGACTCGACCACTGACGAGCCGGACACTGATGATCCGGATGACGAAGGCGACAGCCAGACGTAGATTTCGGGCAAAAGAAAACCCCTTCTGCCTCGACTGATGCGCAATCGGAGGAGAAGGGGTTTGGTTAACTTCTGACTCATGAACGAAGAGGTCAATGTGGGAGCGTTCTTGCCCGCGATTGCGGTGTGCCAGACGACAAATCAGTTGACTGGCACTACGTCATCGCGGGCAAGCCCGCTCCCACAGTTTTTTGCATGTCCTCCCGTTCTTGTTACGCCGCGCCGTCGAGGAATTGCTCGGCGTAGTGGCACGCCACCTGCCGATTGTCGAGCGCACGCAAGGCCGGCTCTTCAGTGCTGCAACGTTCGGTCGCATACGGGCAGCGCTTGTGGAAAGCGCAGCCCGGCGGCGGGTTCAGCGGGTTGGGCAGTTCGCCGACGATTTTGATCTTCGGCTTGTTCGGGTCCGGGTGAATGGTCGGGGTCGCCGACAGCAACGCCTGGGTGTACGGGTGCAGAGGACGCTCGTAGATGGCGTCTTTCGGGCCCATTTCCACCGGGCGACCGAGGTACATCACCATCACGTCATCGGCCACGTGTTGCACCACCGCCAGGTTGTGCGAGATGAACACGTAGGCGGTGTTGAACTCCTGCTGCAGATCCATGAACAGGTTCAGCACCTGCGCCTGAATCGAAACATCCAGCGCCGAAGTCGGTTCGTCTGCCACCAGCACTTTCGGTTGCAGCATCATCGCCCGGGCCAGGGCGATGCGCTGGCGCTGACCGCCGGAGAACATGTGCGGATAACGCTGGTAGTGCTCGGGACGCAAGCCGACCTGCTTCATCATCGCCTGGACTTTCTCGCGACGTTCGGCGGCACTCAGGTTGGTGTTGATCAACAGTGGCTCGGCCAGTTGATCGCCGACTTTCTGCCGTGGGTTCAATGACGCGTACGGGCTCTGAAACACCATCTGCACGTCTTTGCGCAGCTGTTTGCGCTGGGCCTTGTCGGCGCCGGCCACTTCCTGGCCGGCGATTTTCAAGGAGCCGGACGACGGCTCTTCAATCAGGGTCAGGGCGCGGGCGAGGGTGGACTTGCCGCAGCCCGACTCGCCGACCACCGCGAGAGTCTTGCCGGCTTCCAGTTCGAACGACACGCCGTTGAGTGCGCGCACGGTCGCGTGGCCCTTGAACAGGCCACGGGAGACTTCGTAGTGACGGGTCAGGTCGCGGGCGGTAAGTACGACGGCCATTACGCCACCTCCTGGTTCAGCGGGTAGAAGCAGCGGGCAAGGCTGTTGGCTTTCGGATCAAGGGTCGGACGCTGCGCACGGCAGCTGTCCTGCACGTACGGGCAGCGCGGCGACAGCAGGCAACCCTGCGGGCGGTCGTAACGGCCCGGGACGATGCCCGGCAGCGTCGCCAGACGCTCGGCGCCCTGGCTGTGTTCCGGAATCGCCTTGAGCAGCGCTTCGCTGTACGGGTGCGCCGGGATGTCGAACAGTTGTGGCACCTGACCGACTTCAACGGCTTGACCGGCGTACATCACGCACACGCGCTGGGCGGTTTCAGCCACGACCGCGAGGTCGTGGGTGATCAGCACCAGGCCCATGTTCTGTTCTTTCTGCAACGCCAGCAGCAGGTCCATGATCTGTGCCTGGATCGTTACGTCCAAAGCAGTGGTCGGCTCATCGGCAATCAGCAGTTTCGGCTCGCCGGCAATCGCCATGGCGATGGCGACGCGCTGGCTCATACCGCCGGAGAGTTGGTGCGGATAGGCGTCCATACGGCTGGCGGCGCCCGGGATTTCGACTTTTTCCAGCAGTTCGATGGCACGTTTGCGCGCTTGTTTGCTGGACATTTTCAGGTGCAGGCGCAGCACTTCTTCGATCTGGAAACCGACGGTGTAGCTCGGGTTGAGCGCGGTCATCGGGTCCTGGAACACCATCGACAAGTCTTTGCCGACGATTTGTCGACGCTGACGGTTGCTCAGTTTGAGCATGTCTTTGCCGTCAAAGCTCAGCGAGTCGGCGGTCACAATGCCGGGATGCTCGATCAGGCCCATCAGCGCCATCATGGTCACGGATTTGCCCGAGCCCGATTCGCCGACGATCGCCAGCACTTCGCCTTTGTCGACTTTCAAATCGAGTCCATCGACAACCGGCGTAGCAGTCTTGTCGCCGAAGCGAACGTTGAGATTCTTGATTTCTAGCAGTGACATGGGAATCTCCTCAGGCGGCATTCTTGAGTTTCGGGTCCAGCGCATCGCGCAGACCGTCGCCCATCAGGTTGATTGCCAGCACGCTGAGCAAAATGGTCAAACCAGGCAGGCTCACTACCCACCAGGCGCGTTCGATGTAGTCGCGAGCCGAAGCCAGCATGGTGCCCCACTCAGGGGTTGGCGGTTGTACGCCAAGGCCAAGGAAGCCCAGTGCGGCGGCATCGAGAATCGCCGAAGAGAAGCTCAGGGTTGCCTGAACGATCAGCGGCGCCATGCAGTTCGGCAGCACGGTGATGAACATCAGACGTGGCAGACCGGCACCGGCCAGGCGCGCGGCGGTCACGTAGTCGCGGTTCAGTTCGCCCATCACGGCGGCTCGGGTCAGACGCACGTAGGACGGCAAGGACACCACAGCAATTGCGATCACGGTGTTGATCAGGCCAGGGCCGAGGATGGCGACGATCGCCACAGCCAGCAGCAACGACGGCAGGGCCAGCATGATGTCCATCAGACGCATGATGGTCGGGCCAAGCACTTTCGGGAAAAAGCCTGCGAACAGACCGAGCAGAATCCCCGGAATCAACGACATGACGACCGACGACAGGCCGATCAACAGCGACAGGCGCGAACCCTGGATCAGACGCGACAGCAGATCGCGACCCAGTTCATCGGTGCCGAGCAGGAACTGCATCTGTCCGCCTTCGAGCCACGCCGGTGGCGTCAGCAGGAAGTCGCGGTATTGCTCGCTCGGGTTATGCGGCGCGACCCACGGCGCGAAGATCGCGCAGAAAATCACCAGCAACATGAACAACAGGCCGGCAACGGCGCCCTTGTTCTTCGAGAAGGCTTGCCAGAATTCTTTATACGGTGACGGGTACAGCAGGCTTTGATCCACGGCGGACGTGGCGGTGGCTACTGAGGATGTTGGAGTGCTCATGGGTATTGACCTCAGCGCTGATGACGGATGCGTGGGTTGGCAAAGCCGTAGAGGATGTCCACTACGAAGTTGACCAGAATCACCAGGCAGGCGATTAACAGGATGCCGTTCTGCACAACCGGGTAGTCCCGGGCGCCGATGGCTTCGATCAGCCATTTACCGATGCCGGGCCAGGAGAAAATGGTTTCGGTCAGCACCGCACCGGCCAGCAGGGTACCGACTTGCAGGCCGACCACGGTCAGTACCGGAATCAGTGCGTTACGCAGACCGTGGACGAACACCACGCGCGACGGCGACAGGCCTTTGGCCTTGGCTGTGCGGATGTAGTCTTCGCGCAGCACTTCGAGCATCGACGAGCGGGTCATCCGCGCGATCACCGCCAGCGGAATGGTACCCAGCACGATGGCCGGCAGGATCAGGTGATGCAGCGCATCAAGGAAAGCGCCCATGTCATCGGCCAGCAGCGTATCGATGAGCATGAAACCGGTGCGTGGCTCGATGTCGTAGAGCAGGTCGATCCGCCCGGAAACCGGGGTCCAGCCCAGGCTCACCGAGAAGAACATGATCAGGATCAGGCCCCACCAGAAGATCGGCATCGAATACCCCGCCAGGGAGATGCCCATCACCCCGTGGTCGAACAGGGATCCTCGCTTGAGTGCCGCAATCACCCCGGCCAGAAGGCCCAGAATGCCGGCGAACAGCAGGGCGGCCATGGACAGTTCCAGGGTCGCCGGGAAGAGGGAGGAGAACTCGGTCCATACGCTCTCGCGCGTGCGCAGGGATTCGCCGAGGTCGCCGTGGGCCAGTTTGCCGATGTAGTCCAGATACTGGGCATACAACGGTTTGTTCAGACCGAGGCGTTCCATTGCCTGAGCGTGCATTTCGGGGTCGACCCGACGTTCGCCCATCATCACTTCCACGGGGTCGCCGGGAATCATGCGAATCAACGCGAAAGTCAGCAAGGTGATGCCGAAAAACGTGGGGATCAACAACCCCAGTCGGCGGGCAATAAAACTAAACATCTTGTGTGGTACCTCATCAGCCGGTTAGGCGTGCCCGGCTTCCCTGGAATCAGGGAGGCCGGGAGTTTCTTATCTACTTCACCTGGGTGGTGGCGAAGTTATTAGTGGTGAGAGGGCTGATGTGATAGCCCTCTACGTTGTTGCGCATTGCGGTAAACATCCGGGTGTGGGCCATGCTGATCCACGGTTGGTCCTGATTGAACAGGACCTGGGCCTGCTCGTAGAGTTTCGCGCGCTCGGCCGGATCTACTTTAGCCCGTGCTTCGTCGAGCAGTGCCTGGAATTTCTCGTTGCACCAGCGTGCGTAGTTTTCGCCGTTCTTGGCGGCCTCGCAACTGAGCATAGGCGTCAGGAAGTTATCCGGGTCGCCGTTGTCGCCCGCCCATCCGGCAGACACCATGTCGTGCTCACCGGCCTTGGCGCGTTTGAGCATTTCGCCCCATTCCATCACGCGGATGTCGATCTTGATCCCGACTTTCGCCAGGTCAGCCTGCATCATCTGCGCGCCGAGCATCGGGTTGGGGTTGGTCGGACCGCCACCGTTGCGGGTAAACAGGGTAAACACGGTGCCTTCCGGAACCCCGGCTTCCTTGAGCAGCTTGCGGGCGGCATCGAGGTCACGTGGCGGGTTCTTCAGGTCGTGGTTGTAGCCGAGCAGGGTCGGCGGGTACGGGTTGACCGCGACCGACGCATTGCCTTTGCCGAACAGCGCGTTGACATAGGCTTCCTTGTCGAACGCGATGTCGATGGCTTTGCGCACGCGCACGTCGCTCATGTACTTGTGCTGGGTGTTCATGGCGATGTACGAGACGGTCATCGCGTCCAGTTCATCGACTTTCAGGTTGCTGTCTTTCTTGATGCTCGGGATGTCGTCCGGTTTTGGATACAGGGCGATCTGGCACTCGTTGGCCTTGAGCTTTTGCAGGCGCACGTTGTTGTCGGTGGCGATGGCCAGGATCAACGCGTCAGCCGGCGCCTTGCCTCGGAAGTAATCCGGGTTGGCCTTGAAGCGCACCTGAGCGTCTTTTGCGTAGCGCTGGAAGATGAACGGGCCGGTGCCGATCGGCTTGTTGTTGAGGTCGCCGGTCTTGTTGGCTTTGAGCAACTGGTCGGCGTATTCGGCCGGGTAGATCGAGGAGAACGCCATCGCGATATCGGCCAGGAACGGCGCTTCGCGGCGGGTCAGGGTGAACTTGACGGTGTTGTCGTCGACTTTTTCGACGTTTTTCAGCAGTTCCTTGAAGCCCATGCTTTCAAAGTACGGGAAGCCCACGCTAGACAGTTTGTGCCATGGGTGATTCGGGTCCAGCTGACGCTGGAAGCTCCAGACCACGTCGTCGGCGTTCATGTCGCGGGTCGGCTTGAAATATTCGGTGGTGTGAAACTTGACGCCTTTGCGCAGGTGGAACGTGTAGGTCAGGCCGTCTTCACTGATGTCCCAGGATTCGGCCAGTGCCGGAATCACTTCGGTGGTGCCGGGCTTGAAGTCCGCCAGACGGTTGAAGATCGTTTCGGCCACCGCATCGGCAGTGACTGCAGTTGTGTACTGGACCATGTCGAAGCCTTCCGGGCTGGCTTCGGTGCAGACCACCAAGGGTTTGGCCGAGACGCCGATGGCGGCGCTCAACAACGCGGCAGCGACGGCCGCACGTAGGGGAAGCATTTTCATCGATAACCCTCTGCAATCGGTTGAAGACAAAAACCGAACGGCCGACTCATCATGAGTCAGCCGTCGGTTGGCGTTTTTACAGGATGTTGAACGGAATGGTGGTCACGAGACGGAACTCGTTGATGTTGCCGTCAGCCTGGTTTTCACTGGCGCGGTGCGTGGTGTACGTCGCGCGAATCGCGGTGGCTTTGAGCGGGCCGCTCTGCACGGCGTAGGAAGCACCGATGCCGTATTCGTAGTGAGTTTCGCCGTCCATCAGGCTCAGGTCGCCGCGCTTGGCGCCCGGGTCGGTGTAGGCGGTGCCACGGTAGTGAGTACCGTCAATGCCCCAGCCGCGTGCCTGGTAGATGTTGAACTTCAGGCCTGGCACGCCATATTCGGCCATGTTGATGCCGTAGGCGATCTGGAAGGACTTCTCGTTCGGGCCGTTGAAGTCCGACAGCAGGGAGTTGGCCAGGTAGATACCGTTGGTTTCGTGCAGGTAGTCGAAGTAGGTGTCGCCATTCACTTCCTGGTACGAGAAGGTCAGGCTGTGAGCCTGGTGAGCCAGACCCAGCGACAGCGAGTAAGTATCGTTGTCGATCTCGCCCATCAGCTTTTTGCCTTCGTCGACGGTCTTGTAGTAGTTCAGACCGGTGGTCAGGCTCAGCACCTGGCTGTCACCCAGTTCGTGGGTGGCACCGAAGTAGTACTGGTTCCAGAAGTCTTCGACGTTGGAGCCGTACAGGCTGGTTTTCAGACTCTTGAACGGCTGATAGTTGACGCCAGCGATGTAGACCTTGTCGGTCTCAACGCCAGTGGCCGAGTACTCGGTACGGAATTTCGACAGGCTCTGCTCGGTACGCGGCGAAACACGGTCGAAGCCACCGAGGTCGAACGACAGGTTGTTGAACTCTTCGCTGTGCAGGGTAATACCCTCAAAGCTCGAAGGCAGCGGACGGTTGCCGATGACGTCTACGATCGGCGTGCTGAAGTTCTGCCGACCGGCGGTCAGGGTGGTGTTCGACACGCGCAGCTTCACGTTGGCCAGACCCAGTTTGCTCCACTGGTCGACAGCGTCGCCGTCGGAGTGCGCCAGGGTACGGTTGGAACCGCCGGCGATGTCCTTGCGGTCACGGTCCAGAACGATGGCGTTGTAAGCGGCGACTTCGGTGCTGACGCCAACGGTGCCTTGGGTGAAGCCCGAGGTGTAGTTGACGATGGTGCCCTGAACCCAGTTGATACGACGCGGAGTTGGCGTCTTGACTACAGGCGAGGTGTTCTTGTCGCTGTTTTTCACGTAGCTGAAGCGATCATCACGACGCTTCAATTCATTGGCATACCAGTTACGTGTAGTGCCGCCCAGGCTTTGTCCATCGATAAAGCCTTTGGCCTCGCTTTGGGCGCTACTGCCGGCCAACGTGGTAGGGACGAACTCCTGACTAGCAGGTTCTGCGTACGCCGTGGCGGTGATGCTGCTGATGGCCAAGGCCAGTATCGCGGTGCTGCTCAGTTTCATGGGTGAAGCTCCTTTACTTTCTTTTTATGCCGGCTTTTTTGGGTTGGCCGGTTATTGGTTTAGAACTCATTCACACATCGCAAACGTTTGCAAAAAGCCGGATTGGCGAATTTCGGCAAAGCGCTTGCGTGAGGGGGGTAGACGGTCCCCCTCAGCGTTGCGGCTAATCGGTTGGGTTAATCGATACTGACACCCGAGAACACGTTGCGACCGAAGGGGCTCACCTTGAACCCTTCAACACGTGTGCTTAATGGCTGGTTGACCGTCGAGTGGGCGACAGGCGTAATCGGCACTTGCTGTTTAAGCAACTGCTGGGCCTGTTTGTAGAGCACGGTGCGTTGGTCGCGGTCGGTGACGACCTTGGCCTCTTTGACCAGCTTGTCGTAAGCCGGGTCGCACCACATGGAGTAGTTGTTGCCGCCAATGGCGTCGCAGCTGTACAGCGTGCCGAGCCAGTTGTCCGGGTCACCGTTGTCACCGGTCCAGCCGATCAGGCTGATGTCGTGCTCGCCGTTCTTGGTGCGCTTGATGTACTCGCCCCATTCATAGCTGACGATCTTCACCTTCAGACCGATTTTCGCCCAGTCAGCCTGGAGCATTTCGGCCATCAGTTTGGCGTTCGGGTTGTACGGACGTTGCACCGGCATTGCCCACAGGGTGATCTCGGTGCCTTCCTTGACGCCGGCAGCCTTGAGCAGCTCTTTGGCTTTTTCCGGGTTGTAGGCGGCGTCCTTGATGGTGTCGTCGTAGGACCACTGGGTCGGTGGCATGGCGTTGACGGCCAGTTGGCCGGCGCCTTGATAAACAGCGTTGAGAATCCCTTGTTTATTCACCGCCATGTCCAGCGCTTGACGCACTTCGAGCTGGTCGAACGGTTTGTGGCGCACGTTGTAGGCGATGTAGCCGAGGTTGAAGCCTGGTTTGGAGATCAGTTGCAGCTTCGGATCGGCCTTCAATGCTTCAACATCGGCCGGGCGCGGATGCAGGGTAATCTGGCATTCGCCAGCCTTGAGCTTCTGCACACGCACCGAGGCGTCGGTGTTGATCGCGAAAATCAGGTTCTTCAGCTTGACCCGGCTCGGGTCCCAGTAGTGCGGGTTGCCGGTGTAGCGGATGTTCGAGTCTTTCTGATAACTCTTGAACACGTACGGCCCGGTGCCGATAGGCTTCTGGTTGATGTCGCTCGGTTTGCCTTCGGCCATCAGCTTGTCGGCGTATTCGGCGGACAGGATGGCGGCGAAGCTCATGGCGATGTTCTGGATGAACGCGGCGTCGACGCTGTTGAGCGTGAACTCCACGGTCAGCGGCCCGGTCTTCTCGACCTTGGCGATGTTCTTGTTCAGGCTCATCCCGTTGAAATACGGGAACTCGGTCGGATAAGCCTTACGGAATGGCTGCTGCGCATCAAGCATGCGGTTAAACGTAAAAAGCACGTCGTCGGCGTTGAAGTCGCGAGTCGGCTTGAAGTACGGAGTTGTATGAAATTTCACACCTTCACGTAGGTGAAAGGTGTACTTGAGACCATCCTCGGAAATATCCCACTTGGTGGCCAGCCCGGGTACGACGTTGGTCGCGCCTTTTTCGAACTCGACCAGTCGGTTGTACAGCGGCTCGGCGGCGTCGTTATCGGTGGCCGTCGTGTATTGCGCGGTATCAAAACCCGCCGGACTGCCTTCGGAGCAGAACACCAGACTGTTGCTGGCGGCGTGGCTGGCAGACGTGGCGGCCAACAGGCCGGCGCCCAGCAATGCGGAAAAAACCAAGGTATGGCGCATGACGCTCCCTCTTTTTTTAGTGTTGTTTCGATGCGCCGCGGTCCCGTCCAGGGACGTTGTGGCTGCATCGAGCTCAAACCAGTACGGACAACAAACCGTTAGCCCACGCAGTCACTGGTCAGAACCCGACGGTAGGGGCCGTGGGTCTGGCAGTAAATGCGTTGAGTCCTAAAGACTCGTAGGAAAAGGCAACACGTCCTGTATCTCCCTGGATAGGCAGGGTGGAAAAGGCTGTAGGCAAATTCCTAACTAATCGGCAGAAAAAAACAGCGGCGACGCTGAAAACGTCACCGCTGTCTCTTTTAGTTGCTGACGCTGACGCCGTAGAAGGAGTTCAAGCCGAATGGGCTGATCTTGAAGTCCTGCACGTTGGCGCGCATGGGTTGATACACCGTCGAGTGAGCGATAGGTGTCATAGGGACTGCATCTTTGAGGACGTGTTGCGCCTGTTTGTACAGTTCGGTGCGCTTGCCCTGGTCGGTGGTGCGCTTGGCTTCTTTGACGAGGCCGTCGAACTTCTTGTCGCACCACTTGGAGAAGTTGTTGCCGCTGAGCGAGTCGCAACCAAACAACACGTTCAGCCAGTTGTCCGGATCACCATTGTCGCCGCTCCAGCCAATGATCATGGCCTGGTTCTCGCCACCTTTGGAACGCTTGATGTACTCGCCCCATTCGTAGCTGGTGATCTTCACTTTCAAGCCGATCTTGGCCCAGTCGGACTGGAGCATTTCAGCCATCAGCTTGGCGTTCGGGTTGTACGGACGCTGTACCGGCATCGCCCACAGAACGATCTCGGTGCCTTCCTTGACGCCGGCTTCCTTGAGCAGCTGTTTGGCTTTCTCAGGGTCGTACTTGGCGTCTTTGATGGTGGTGTCGTAAGACCACTGGGTCGGCGGCATGGCGTTGACGGCCAGTTGGCCCGCGCCCTGGTAAACGGAGTCGATGATCTGCGGCTTGTTCACGGCCATGTCCAGCGCCTGGCGAACGCGCAGGTCAGCCAGCGGGTTCGGCTCGTTGCTGCCCTTGACCTTGTCCATCACGTTGTAGGCGATGTAGCCCAGGTTGAAGCCAGCCTGGTCAGGCATTTTCAGGGTTTTGTCTTCTTTCAGCGCTTTCAGGTCGGCTGGACGCGGGAACAGGGTGACCTGGCACTCGTTCTTTTTCAGCTTCTGGATGCGCACCGATGGGTCGGTGGTGATAGCGAAGATCAGGTTATCGATCTTCACGTCTTCAGGTTTCCAGTAGTCCTTGTTGCCGGTGTAACGGATGTTCGAGTCTTTCTGGTAGCTCTTGAACACGAACGGGCCGGTGCCGACGGGTTTCTGGTTGATATCGGCAGCCTTGCCTTCTTTCAGCAGTTGCGCTGCGTATTCGGCGGACTGTACAGAGGCAAAGCTCATGGCCATGTTCTGGATGAACGCGGCATCCACTTCTTTCAAAGTGAACTTGACGGTGTGGTCATCGACTTTATCGATCTTGGTGATGTTGGTGTCCATCCCCATGTCGGTGAAGTACGGGAATTCGGTCGGGTACGCCTTACGGAAAGGGTCATCCTTGTTAATCATGCGATTAAAGGTGAACAGCACGTCGTCGGCGTTGAACTCGCGGGTCGGCTTGAAGTACGGAGTGGTGTGGAACTTGACGCCTTCACGCAGGTGGAAGGTGTAAGTCAGGCCGTCATCGGAAATGTCCCACTTGGTCGCCAGACCAGGAACGACGGCGGTGCCGCCACGCTCGAACTGGGTCAGACGGTTGAACATGGTTTCAGCTGAGGCGTCGAAGTCGGTTCCGGTGGTGTACTGGCCTGGGTCGAATCCGGCCGGGCTCCCTTCGGAGCAGAACACCAGGTTAGTCGCAGCGGATGCGAAAGGTGCGGAGGCTAACAAGCCTGCGCCGACTAAAAACGGAATGACCGCGTGTTTAAGCATGTTGGCCTCATGATTTGTTGTCATTTTTTGATTTGAGGTACGACCTCGTGAGTCGTGCCTGCGGATACTTATGCAGGCGCCATACCCAATGCAAGATCCAGAACACTCAGCGACCTCAAACGGTGGCACGAACGTACCTTAATGTCGCATCGGTATAACTTCTGACGCATTTGACCGTTTGCGGGTGGTTTTTACGGTGCAAATGGAGCCCCAAAACGGTGCATTGGTCACGTTGTGCGCGCCGCATTGGGGCTTGGTGTTACTTATTTATACCCACACCGTAGAAAGGGGTTAGACCAAACGGGCTGATGCGGAAGTCGGTGACCTCCTTGCGCAGCGGCTGGAACACCGTGGAGTTGGCAATCGGCGTGATCGGCACTTGCTGTTTAAGGATCAGTTGCGCCTGTTGATACAGTTTTACCCGCTGCGACTTGTCGGTCGAGACCTTGGCCTGTTGCACCAGCTTGTCGTAGGTCGGGTCGCACCATTTGGCGTAGTTGCTGCCTTTTACTGCCGCGCAGCTGTACAGCACACCGAGCCAGTTGTCGGGGTCACCGTTGTCACCGGTCCAGCCATAGATCATCGCGTCGTGTTCACCATTTTTCGCACGCTTGATGTACTCGCCCCATTCGTAACTGACGATGTTGGCCTTGATGCCGATTTTTTCCCAATCCTGCTGGATCATTTGCGCCGACATCCGCGCATTCGGGTTCGAGGCACGCTGCACTGTCATCGCCCAGAGGTTGATGGTTGTACCGGGTGCAACCCCTGCTTCCTTGAGTAGCGCTTTGGCTTTTACCGGGTCGTGCGGCGCGTCTTTGATGTTCGGGTCGAAGGACCATTGCGCGGGTGGCAAGGCGTTCTCGGCCAACTGGCCGGCGCTTTGATAAACGGCTTTGATGATCGCCGGTTTGTCGATGGCCATGTCCAGGGCCTGACGCACCTTGAGTTGGTCCAGCGGTGGATGGGTGGTGTTGTAGGCGAGGAAACCGAGGTTGAAACCGGCCTGTTTGAGCACACGCAGGTTGGGGTCTTTTTCCATGACTTCGATGTCGGCGGGGCGTGGGTAGCCGCTGACCTGGCATTCGCCGGTCTTGAGTTTTTGCAGGCGTACGGCGGCGTCCGGGGTGATCGAGAAGATCAGGTTGTCGATTTTTACGTCTTCGGGTTTCCAGTAGGCCTTGTTCGCGGCGTAGCGGATTTGTGAATCCTTTTGATAGCGCTTGAACACGAACGGGCCGGTGCCAATCGGTTTCTGGTTGAGGTCGGCGGCTTTGCCTTCCTTCAGCAGTTGCGCGGCGTATTCGGCCGATTGCACCGAGGCGAAGCTCATGGCGAGGTTTTGTACGAAGGCGGCGTCGACGTTGTTGAGGTTGAAGCGCACGGTATTTTCGTCGAGTTTTTCTACCGATTTGATCGTGGTGTTGAGGCCCATGTCGGTGAAGTACGGGGACTCGGCGGGGTAGGCCTTGCGGAAGGCGTTTTCCGGGTCGAGCAGGCGCTGGAAGGTGAACAACACGTCGTCGGCGTTGAAGTCTCGGGTTGGGGTGAAGTAGTCGGTGGTGTGGAATTTTACGTTTTGGCGCAGGTGGAAGGTGTATTGGAGTCCGTCGGTTGAGACGTCCCATTTTGTTGCCAGGCCGGGTTCGATGTCGGTGCCGCCGCGTTGGAATTGGGTGAGGCGGTTGAAGACGGTTTCGGCGGAGGCGTCGAAGTCGGTACCGCTGGTGTATTGGCTCGGGTCGAAGCCGGCGGGGCTGGCTTCGGAGCAATAAACGAGTGTTGTGGCGGCGTTTGCTAGCGGGGCGGTTGTGGCCAGGGCCAGGGAGATCAAGAGTGGTTTTAGGGTGGATCTTGGCATGGAGTCCCCGGGGATTTGGAGGTGGTTGTTTTTTGAGGGTAGCGGGGATTTGTGGGGTTTCGGAAATATCGTTTTTCTTGGGGGAGTGTCTATCTCGGTATATCTGGCGGGTTGTGTGGATATCCGTTGCTGCGGTTATGGCTGCTTGGGGTTCCGCCCTTACGGCGGGTCACTTTTTCCAGACGCCGAAAAAGTAACCAAAAAGGCTTGCTCCTGCGTGCGGCCCGCTCGCTGGGGCTCGGGGTTCCTTCGCTCCGGGATTGATCCGGGCGCATCGCCTCCGGTTTGCTGCGCTGCACCTCCTCTCGATGTGTTTGGCTGCGCCAAACGGTCGCTGCGCTCCCACCCCCGAATCAATCCCTCCGCTCAGCCTTCCGACGTCGCCCGTGGATCAAGATCAAGAGCAGGCGAGCTGACACTCGGCCTATTGAGTGGGGCGGCATTCGCCGCGTGCGGGGTGTACTTGTCGCCTCTGTAGGAGTTGCCGAAGGCTCGGGCCGCGATCGGACGATCTTTTGATCTGGCTTTTGCTTACCTGTGTGAGCTGGCTTGCCAGCGATGGCGGCCTGACAGCCGACCAATCTCTTGCAGACTGCACGCGAACCAATTGTAGGAGTGAGCCTGCTCGCGAAGAGTACCGCCCGGTCGCCCGATTATTTGAGCTGTTTAAATGTTTATCGAATTACCAGAACCTTCCCACAAGGTTTTCAGGTTGTCCGTCGGACGTGCGCTCTCTAGGCTTCGGATGTCGCAGAGGACTCTGCGATCGGGAGGTGAGATTCCCGGTTATCGAATTTGGAAACCTGCGCAAGCAACGCCATAATCGCCGCCAGTTCATGCTGTCGGCAGTTCTTTATGGCGGCTATGTACGGGCGGACTTCGGTTCGGCCGGGTTGGTTTCCTTACCGGTAATCTCACTCCGTACATAGTTGCCACCTCGTTTCTCGAGTGAGATCGGAAGCGTATGGCGTTATTCGTAAGGAAATGCTCCATGGATAAATTAATCCCTGACCCACCCCTCGAAACCCCACTCGAAGCAGCCCTGCGCGACGAAGACCTCGTCCGCAACCGCGAAGCCATCAAGCGTGCCCTCGATTTCTATCTTTGTCCCCAATCCAGAAAACCGCGCCAACCGAGCACGATGTTCATGGTCTGTCCCAACGTCGACACCGAAAGCCTGCTCGCTCACGCCTGTGAATCACTGGCCTCTGCCAGCGCCGCTGCCAGCAACTTCGCCAACGAGTTGGGCGGCACGCAGCGCAACACGGTGCTCGGTATTCAGCAGATCATCATGCTGGCCGAACTGACAGTAAACCGGGCGCTGGATCGGGTTGATCCACAAACCTGAGACCGCGTTATCGTTCATCGCTGGCAAGCCAGCTCCCACAGGTTTGTGCCGATTTTGAAATCGACGCACGACCTTGTGGGTGCTGGCTTGCCAGCGATGACGGCCGAGCAAACAACACAAATCCCAGGCACAAAAAAACCGGCGATCATGCTCTGATCGCCGGTTTCTCATTCAGCCCACATCAAATCACTGCATCAACACTTCAATCGAGCCATCAGCGGTCATGCTGACCTGGCTGGTACCCGCTTCGACTTCAGGTGTCACCGGCGCGGAGTCCATGCCAGCAGCTTTCATCATCATCGGCGCGCGCAGGTACGGTTGTGGATAACCGTTGCTGTTGAGGTTCAGGTTGACGATTTTGTAACCCTTGCCGCCCAGTGCATCAGTGGCCAGTTGGGCGCGGGCCTTGAAAGCGGTCACGGCTTCTTTGAGCAACTGGTCTTCACTGGATTTGCGGGTCGGGTCGGCGATGGCGAAGTCCATGCCGCCCATTTTCAGGTCGCCCAGCAGTTCGCCGGTGAGTTTGGACAGGGCGGCGAAGTCGGCGCTTTCCAGGCGCAGTTCGGCGCGTTCGCGCCAGCCGGTGATTTTCTGGCCCTTGGTGTCGTAGATCGGGTAGCTGTTGCGGCTGCCCTGGCGCAGGGTGATGTCTTTGACTTGCTTGGCCTGGGCCAGGGCCTTGTTCATGGTGGTGCTGACGTCAGCGGCGAGTTTGGCCGGGTCGGTGTTTTGCTCTTCGGTGTAGAGGGTGACGATCATCAGGTCGCGGGCCACTTCCTGGCTGACTTCGGCGCGCAGGGAAATCTGGTTGTAGTGCAGCTCATCGGCGGCCAGGGCCGGAAGGCTGGCGATGCTGCCGACGGTCAGGGCGAGAAGGGCGGCGCTGCGGCGAAATGTGTGCATGAAGGCTCCTTGATGAGGGCGCAGGTGTTGGTTCGGACCTGCGTGAAACCATCAGACTCTAGCTGCTGCGATCCGGTTCGCCCAGTTACAACTTCTATACAGATGCGCCGGATTGGCCAGGGAGTGTTTTTGTGGCGAGGGGATTTAGCGAAACGTCGCACCGCCCCGATCGGCTGCGAAGCAGTCGCAATTCAGCGGATGCGGTCTGCCTGTGAAAAGCGGATTGCAGGTTTTGGGGCGGCTTCGCCACCCATCGGGGATAAATCCCCTCACCACATTGATCTCGAACAGTCGCGGGAGTAGACGATTTTGCTGTCTGCGCCATGTGGTCGTTTGCCGCACTTTCGCCTCTGAAGGGCGCGGCTTGGTTATACTCCGTGCGATCCGCCTGGAGCGCTCATCAGGAGAGCTCATGCTCGCCCCCGTACAACTGACTTCCGCCACTCGCCAGAACCTCTGGCGGCTGACTTTCATCCGCACTTTGGTGCTGGCCGCGCAGGCCGGTTCCGTTGGTCTGGCCTATTGGCTGCAACTGTTGCCGTTGCCGTGGGTGCAACTGGCGATGACCCTCGGCTGCTCGATTCTGCTGTGCGTGTTCACTGCCGTGCGTTTGCGTACGTCGTGGCCGGTGACCGAGCTCGAATACGCCCTGCAACTGGCGTGTGATCTGGTGATCCACAGTGCGTTGCTGTATTTCTCCGGCGGTTCGACCAATCCGTTCGTTTCCTATTATCTGGTGCCGCTGACCATCGCGGCGGTGACGCTGCCGTGGCGCTACTCGGTGATTCTGTCCGGCATCGCGCTGGCGCTGTACACCGTGATGCTGACGCGTTTCTATCCACTGGAAACCCTGCCGGTCGCCCGCGAAAACCTGCAGATCTACGGCATGTGGCTGAGCTTCGCGCTGGCCGCCGCGGTGATCACGTTTTTTGCTGCGCGCATGGCCGAAGAGCTGCGCCGTCAGGAAGAATTACGCGCGATCCGCCGCGAAGAAGGCCTGCGCGATCAGCAATTGCTCGCGGTCGCCACGCAGGCCGCCGGTGCCGCGCATGAATTGGGCACGCCGTTGGCGACCATGAGTGTGCTGCTCAAGGAGATGCAGCAGGATCATCCCGATCCGATGTTGCAGGACGATCTGAAGGTGCTGCAGGATCAGGTCAAACTCTGCAAAGAAACCTTGCAGCAACTGGTGCGTGCCGCCGAGGCCAACCGGCGTTTGGCGGTCGAGATGCAGGACGTCACCCAATGGCTCGACGAAGCGCTGAACCGTTGGCACCTGATGCGTCCGGAAGCCAGTTATCGCTTCCATCGTCTCGGCCAGGGCACCGTGCCGCGCATGGCGCCGCCGCCGGATCTGACTCAGGCGCTGCTGAATCTGCTCAACAACGCCGCCGACGCCTGCCCGGAAAACCTCAAAGTGACGCTGGATTGGGACGCCGAAACCGTGACCATCAGCATTCGCGATCACGGTGCCGGCGTGCCGCTGGCCATCGCCGAGCAAATCGGCAAACCGTTTTTTACCACCAAGGGCAAAGGTTTCGGCCTGGGCCTGTTTTTGAGCAAGGCCAGCGTGACACGCGCCGGCGGCTCAGTGAAACTCTATAGTCATGAGGAAGGCGGCACGCTCACCGAGCTGCGCCTGCCTCACGGCGCCCGAGGAGACCAACATGAGTGACGAAATCCAAGTCGAAGGCGAAGAACTGCCGCATTTGCTGCTGGTCGACGACGACGCAACCTTCACCCGCGTCATGGCGCGTGCCATGGCCCGTCGCGGTTTTCGCGTCAGCACCGCCGGTTCCGCCGAGGAAGGCCTGACCATTGCTCAGGCCGATCTGCCGGACTACGCCGCGCTCGACCTGAAAATGGACGGCGACTCCGGTCTGGTGCTGCTGCCCAAGTTGCTGGAACTGGACCCGGAAATGCGCGTGGTGATCCTCACCGGTTATTCGAGCATTGCCACGGCGGTCGAAGCGATCAAACGCGGCGCCTGCAACTACCTGTGTAAACCCGCCGACGCCGACGACGTGCTGGCCGCGCTGCTCTCCGAGCACGCCGACCTCGACAGTCTGGTGCCGGAAAACCCGATGTCGGTTGACCGCCTGCAGTGGGAGCACATCCAGCGCGTGCTCACCGAGCATGAAGGCAACATCTCCGCCACTGCCCGCGCCCTGGGCATGCACCGCCGCACCCTGCAGCGCAAACTGCAGAAGCGCCCGGTTCGTCGCTGAACCTGCGCTGAACGACTATCGCCGGCCCGCGCGATAAAACGCACCGATCTACTATGATCGGTGCGTGTCTGTTCTTTTCTATATCGAGCCTTATCCATGAATCAGAACGCTGAATATTCCGCGGTCAACGATGCTGTGCGCGGGCAGTTTTTTCGCAAGGTGTGGGCGATCATCACGCCGTACTGGCGCAGTGAAGAGAAAGGCAAGGCCTGGACGCTGCTGATTGCAGTGATCGCACTCTCGCTGGTCAGTGTGGGCATCTCGGTGTGGTTCAACACCTGGTACAAGGACTTCTACAACGCGCTGCAGAAGAAGGACGAAGCGGCGTTCTGGCATTTGATTCTGTATTTTTGCGGCATCGCCGCCGTGGCGATTGTCGGTGCGGTGTATCGGCTCTACCTGACTCAGATGCTGACGATTCGCTGGCGGGCCTGGCTCGCCGAAAAGCATTTTTCCCGTTGGCTTGCCGACAAGAATTACTACCAGCTGGAGCAGGGCGGTTACACCGATAACCCGGACCAGCGGATTTCCGAGGACCTCAACAAGTTCACCGCCACCACCTTGAGCCTGGGTATTGGCTTGCTGAGCAATGTCGTCAGTCTGGTGTCTTTTTCGATCATCCTCTGGGGCGTATCGGGCAGCATCGAAGTGTTCGGAGTTACGATTCCCGGCTACATGTTCTGGTGTGTGCTGGTTTATGCAGTGGTGGGTAGTTGGCTGACGCATTTGATCGGTCGGCGCCTGATCGGCCTGAACAACAGACAACAACGTTTCGAAGCTGACCTGCGATTCTCCATGGTCCGGATCCGCGAGAACGCCGAGAGTATCGCGTTGTACAACGGCGAACCGAACGAGAACCGCCGGTTGAGTAGCCGTTTCGGGATGGTCTGGCACAACTTCTGGGACATCATGAAAGTGTCCAAGCGCCTGACCTTCTTTACCGCCGGTTACAGCCAGGCAGCCGTTATCTTTCCTTTCATCGTCGCGGCGCCGCGCTACTTCGCCGGCAAGATCGAACTCGGTGAACTGATGCAGATCAGCTCCGCATTCGGCAACGTTCAAGAGAGTTTCAGTTGGTTCATCAGCGCCTATCAGGAACTCGCCTCGTGGCGCGCCACCTGTGATCGTCTGCTGAGTTTCCGTCAGGCCATGAGCGACAACGAAGAACGGATTCCGGCCATCGATGTGCAAAACCAGGGCAGCGAATTGAAGGTGCATAACCTCGGGCTGGATCTGGCTGACGGTCGTCATCTGCTGACCAGCGGCGACATGACTGTGGAACAGGGCGACCGGGTGATGCTCAGCGGTCGTTCCGGCAGCGGTAAGTCCACGCTGTTCCGGGCGATGGGGCATTTGTGGCCGGCGGGCCACGGCAATATTCGTTTGCCGGCGGCGCGTTATCTGTTCCTGCCGCAGAAACCCTATCTGCCGATCGGAACCTTGCGCGAAGCGCTGAGTTATCCACAACCGGGCGACACCTACCCGCAGGAACGCTACGAGCAAGTGCTGCAAACCTGTCGCTTGCCGCACCTCGTGGCGCGGCTGGATGAAGCCAATCACTGGCAGCGCATGCTGTCGCCGGGCGAACAGCAACGGCTAGCCTTCGCTCGCGCACTGCTTTACGCACCGCAATGGCTGTACATGGATGAGGCGACATCGGCGATGGATGAGGAAGACGAAGCGACGCTGTATCAGGCGCTGATCGATCAGCTGCCGGGGCTGAGCATCGTCAGCGTCGGGCATCGCAGCAGCCTCAAGCGTTTCCACCCACGGCATGTGCGGATCGACAGCGGCCATTTGGTCGAACAAACCGTGACCGCTTGACCCTGCACGGAACCTGTGGGAGCTGGCTTGCCAGCGATGGCGTCGGATCAGTCGACACCTTTATGACTGATATGGCCCCATCGCTGGCAAGCCAGCTCCCACAGGGATGGTGTTGTGAGTGGCGAGTGATCGTACAACCCGCTTGCGCTATGATGCCGACCAAGTCGAACTTTCGAGACAAGACGTAAACATGGAAAACCCGATCAACACCCCGCGCCTCCCGCGCAAGCGTCGCAGCCTGGCTCAGGAACTGGTGACGGTGCTGAGCGAGCAGATCCGTGACGGCCTGCTCAAGCGTGGCGACAAGCTGCCCACCGAGTCGGCGATCATGGAAGCCCATGGCGTCAGCCGCACGGTGGTGCGCGAGGCGATTTCCCGTTTGCAGGCCGCCGGCCAGGTGGAAACCCGCCACGGCATCGGTACCTTCGTGCTCGACACCCCGAGCCCGAGTGGCTTTCGCATCGACCCGGCCACCGTCGTCACCCTGCGTGATGTGTTGGCCATTCTCGAATTACGTATCAGCCTGGAAGTCGAATCCGCCGGCCTTGCCGCACAACGCCGCAGTCCCGAGCAACTGGCGACCATGCGCGCCGCCCTCGATGCACTGAACGACAGCGTTGCCCACGCCAGCGACGCCGTGGCTTCGGACTTCGCTTTCCACCTGGAAATCGCCTTGTCCACCGGCAACCGCTATTTCACCGACATCATGACCCACCTGGGCACCAGCATCATTCCGCGCACGCGGCTGAATTCGGCACGCCTGGCCCATGATGATCAGCAGCACTACATGAATCGCCTGAGCCGCGAGCACGAAGAAATCTACGAGGCGATTGCTCGTCAGGATTCCGATGCCGCTCGTGCGGCCATGCGCCTGCATTTGACCAACAGCCGCGAAAGACTGCGCCAGGCCCATGAAGAGGCGCAGGCGCAGGGGTGAATGCTGGTTAGCGTTCGAGGTGCACAGTCAGAGGGGCGGATTCCGCTGGCTGGTGCGCTACTGCCGTAACTACATAGTGCAGCTTGGCAGTGGCATCCTGTACGAGGTTTTTCTCAAAGACATCTTTGGGAATGGCGAATGTGAGAGGCTTTCCTACCTGGGCAGCGGTCACTACTTTTTGTTCTCCAAAACTGTTGCCGGTAGAAGTGGATACCTGAATCTTCACGATGTCGCCGACAGTCTGGTTTGTGTAAGTGTCTACCAGAACAGTGGCATGTCCTTCCAGCTTGTGAACGTGGAGTACCCCGTTCTCGGCTTCCTTGAGTTGTGGAGCAGCCAACGCTTTTACTTGTGCAGTCATGATCAAATTCCTTTTCGCTTTCAATTCAAACCGTTGAATGAGCGCAAGTTGCGGCGTTGCGCTGTCGGAGCCAGTTCGTTAACTCCTCAGCCATTAAGGCCGGGATCGGGTATGGCTGGCACCTGTAAGAAATACCAGTCCCGACGAACGGTCGATTTCAGTTAAAAGGCACGCCCGATCAACAGGCGCGTCAGGAAATCAGGCTTCGATATGCAGTATCAGAGGCGCCGAACACGGCTCCATGCTCGATTCATCCTGAAACTTGTAGCGCAGTTCAATTTCGGTGTTCAGGTACGCCTTCAGTACCTCCTTCGGTATCTGCAATTCGATGCCCGTCAGTTTTTCCATTTCATCCTCGGCGTCATCCCAGGCGCCGGTGTCGACTTTTTCGCCTGCCCAATCGGGCTCTTCGGGGTCGTCGCCGAGAATGGCGTAGACGCTCCAGTTCGCTGCAAAGTCGCTGGAGTCCGGCACCTGAATAATCAGGTCGTCGCTCAGCAGAGACAGGTTCACGGTGGCCGTTTCTGGCGAATGCGGCAGACATTGCGGCAGTGTTGGCGGGGCAAAAGTCATGAGGGGGTCGCTCTCCGTGCGAGGTGGGCCGTGATCCATTCACGGCGGTTCTGCACGGTAAGAGAATTTCCCGAAGCGAGTTTTAAACCGTCTATTTCCAGCCATTTCAAAAGCCCCCCGGTAGGAGCTGCCGCAGCCAGCGGCAGCTCCTACCGGAGGCGGCTGGTGTCAGTGTGGCGGCAGGATTGAGCGGTCGACCCTGACGGCGAGGGGGCAGGCGGCGGGCTTGGCATCAAAGATTGCGTAACCCTGGGCATCCACGGTTGCACGGGCAATCGGTAGCCCCTTGGCCAACAGTTCCAGCGGCGCACCCTTCAGCGATTGGCCCGAGGCCAGTTCGAGTTTCAATTTGATCGTCATCGCATCTCTCCTTAGTTGACGTTGCCGGTTGGGTGGTAATCCTTGAGCAGCAGGTAAGTGCTCCAGCCCCACCAGTCGTCGACGGTGGCGCTGTCGTTGAGGTTGTTGACGTCTTTGCGGCGCAGCACTTTGCTGCCCTCGGTGCGGAACAGCGGCGAGAAGTTGTTCGTCAGGTTCAGCACCGCCGTCAGGTCCGGCAGGCGTTGCAGTGCGGCGAATGTCGAAGGGGCCGACAGATTGCCGCTGAGGTAGGCGGCAAATACCTCGTCCGCCGAGGTCTGTACCGCTTGATTGACCTGAGTGCGATTGTCGGCGTCGCTCGCGTCGAAGTAGCGCTTGTCGCCATAGGCGCGCCACTGATCGCCATGCCCGTTGCGTACCTTGAGACCGAACTTGCTGTCCTCGTCGTGCATGAACCGCGTGATCAACGAGCCCAGATCACTCGGGGTCACCACTGCGGCGAGTTCTTTGCGCGGCACCCGCAAATGGCCGGAGGAAAACACGTCGGTGAGGAAGTGGTCGGCAAACGCGTTCATGGCGTAAGCCCGTTCCAATTGTTGTTCATCGTGATTGGCGCGGGCGTCGATTGCCGTTTGCAGCGCGGCGGTGTGCCCGGCGATGTAGGCGAGTTTTGCCCATTCGCCAAAATGGTCGGCATTGTTCGCCGCCAGTTTCAGGTAGCGCCCGAGCGGGAACAGCGCGGAGACGAAACTGCCGCCGCCGGTGATCTTGTTCCACTCTTCGGACAACGTATCTCCCAGCGCGTCGTAGGCTTCGTGGGGTTGTTTACCGTCCTTGATTGCCTGTTTAACCGCGTCGATCTCTTTTTGCATGACCGCGAGAATCTGCGTGGCTTCGGCACGCGCCGCCGGCAGTGCCGCGAGCGAGTCGAAAGCGGCGTTGAAGCGCTGCAGGCGATCCACCGGGGTGGCGCCTTCGCTGATCGGGCGATCCGGGATGCCGTAGAAATCACCGCCCAGTGCCAGCATTTGGCCGTAGGTCAGCGCCAGGCCATTCGGCAGATGCAATGGCACGTTCTGGGCGAGCAGCGGTTGCGCATTCTCGACGAAGCGCAACAGCGTGTTATCGCCGATGGCCGTGTGTTCGCCGCCCTCGAAGCGTGCTTGCGGCCGGCCTTTCAAGGCATTGCCGGGGAGGACGGTGACCGGTTCGACATCGCTGTGAGCGTCGGCGATGTGTAGCACCAGATGCGCATTGTCGGCGCTGAAGGCGATGCCGGTTGCAGTGAACAGATCATCAAAACGGGCGATCACCGGTTTGGGTTTTTCCTGTGGTTTCGGGTGAAGTCCGGACATTTCTTTCTCCTTGATATGTCGTCGGTAGATTCTTATTTAGCTGTATGTACATACAGTTAATTCGAGCCTAGCCGAGAAATTTCCTACGTCAAGAAAGAATCTTGTCCGACAAAAAGTCCGCGCCAGCGATGAAATGCAGTTGACGGTTATCTTTTAAGTTGTACGATGACCTACAACTTCAGCGCTGACTGAACCGTAAAACTCACAAAAATTGTTGCTACCCAGGGTGTTCGAAAAATGAATCCACAAGAACTGAAGTCCATCCTCTCCGCCGGCCTGCTGTCCTTCCCGGTCACCGATTTCAACGCGCAGGGCGATTTCAACCGCGCTGGCTACATCAAACGTCTGGAATGGCTGGCTCCTTATGGCGCTTCGGCTCTGTTCGCCGCTGGTGGCACCGGTGAGTTCTTCTCTTTGGCCGCCAGCGAATATTCGGAAATCATCAAGACTGCCGTCGATACTTGCGCCACCAGCGTGCCGATTCTGGCCGGTGTCGGCGGTTCGACCCGTCAGGCCATCGAGTATGCGCAGGAAGCCGAGCGTCTGGGCGCCAAAGGTCTGTTGCTGCTGCCGCACTACCTGACCGAAGCGAGTCAGGACGGCGTGGCCGCTCACGTTGAAGCGGTGTGCAAATCGGTCAATATCGGCGTGGTGGTCTACAACCGCAACGTCTGCCGCCTGACCGCTCCGCTGCTGGAACGTCTGGCCGAGCGCTGCCCGAATCTGATCGGCTACAAGGATGGTCTCGGTGATATCGAGTTGATGGTGTCGATCCGTCGCCGCCTCGGTGATCGCTTCAGCTACCTGGGTGGTCTGCCGACCGCCGAAGTCTACGCCGCTGCCTACAAGGCACTGGGCGTGCCGGTTTACTCCTCGGCGGTGTTCAACTTCATCCCGAAAACCGCGATGGATTTCTACCACGCCATCGCCCGTGAAGATCACGCCACCGTCGGCAAGATCATCGACGACTTCTTCCTGCCGTACCTGGACATTCGCAACCGCAAGGCCGGTTACGCCGTGAGCATCGTCAAGGCAGGCGCAAAAATCGCCGGCCATGACGCAGGCCCGGTGCGCGCGCCGCTGACCGATCTGACGGGCGAAGAGTACGAAATGCTCGCCGCGCTGATCGACAAGCAAGGTGCGCAGTAACACCCCACAAAAGCGAGGCCGCTGAGCAATCAGCGGCTTTTTGCGTGAAGGCTTTTAGATTCGAGGGCAGTCCCGTGGCAGATGCAAAACGCTTCGACAACTACATCAACGGTGAATGGGTCGCCGCTGCCGATTACTCGGCCAACATCAATCCGTCCGAACTGAGCGACACCATTGGCGATTACGCCAAGGCAGATCTGGCGCAGGTCAACGCGGCCATCGAGGCTGCCCGCGCGGCGTTCCCGGCCTGGTCGACGTCGGGCATCCAGGCCCGTCACGATTCGCTGGATAAAGTCGGCACCGAGATTCTGGCTCGTCGCGAAGAACTCGGCACCTTGCTGGCGCGGGAAGAGGGCAAGACCCTGCCCGAGGCCATTGGCGAAGTAACCCGCGCCGGCAACATCTTCAAGTTCTTCGCCGGTGAGTGCCTGCGTCTGTCCGGCGATTACGTGCCGTCGGTGCGTCCGGGCGTCAACGTTGAAGTGACCCGCGAAGCACTGGGCGTGGTTGGTCTGATCACCCCGTGGAATTTCCCGATTGCCATTCCGTCGTGGAAAATCGCCCCGGCCTTGGCCTACGGCAACTGCGTGGTACTGAAACCGGCGGATCTGGTGCCGGGCTGTGCCTGGGCCCTGGCCGAAATCATCTCCCGCGCAGGCTTCCCGGCCGGCGTGTTCAACCTGGTGATGGGCAGCGGTCGCGTGGTTGGCGAAGCGCTGGTCAACAGCCCGAAAGTCGATGGCATCAGCTTCACCGGTTCGGTCGGCGTGGGCCGGCAGATCGCGGTCAACTGCGTTTCCCGTCAGGCCAAGGTGCAGCTGGAAATGGGCGGCAAGAACCCGCAGATCATTCTCGACGACGCCGACCTCAAGCAAGCGGTCGAGCTGTCGGTGCAGAGCGCGTTCTACTCCACCGGTCAGCGTTGCACCGCGTCGAGCCGCCTTATCGTCACCGCCGGGATTCACGACAAGTTCGTTGAAGCCATGGCCGAGCGCATGAAGTCGATCAAGGTTGGCCACGCGCTTAAATCCGGCACCGATATCGGCCCGGTGGTTTCGCAAGCTCAGCTTGAACAGGACATGAAGTACATCGACATCGGCCAGTCCGAAGGTGCGCGGCTGGTCAGCGGCGGTGGTCTGGTGACGTGTGACACCGAAGGCTATTTCCTTGCGCCAACGCTGTTTGCCGACAGCGAGGCGTCGATGCGCATCAGCCGCGAAGAGATTTTCGGCCCGGTGGCCAACATTGTTCGCGTCGCCGATTACGACGCGGCACTGGCCATGGCCAACGACACCGAATTCGGTTTGTCGGCGGGTATTGCGACCACGTCGTTGAAATACGCCAACCACTTCAAGCGCCACTCCCAGGCCGGGATGGTGATGGTCAACCTGCCGACGGCCGGCGTCGATTACCACGTTCCGTTCGGTGGCCGTAAGGGCTCATCCTATGGCTCACGTGAGCAAGGCCGCTATGCGCAGGAGTTCTACACGGTCGTGAAGACCAGTTACATCGGTTCCTGATCCACGCAATACCTGTGGGAGCTGGCTTGCCAGCGATGCGGGCGATTCGGTATGTCAGTCGCACCGCGGCGATGCTATCGCTGGCAAGCCAGCTCCCACAAAAGCCAGACCCAAGAAGATTCACCCGCGCATAAAAATAATCAGTGGGAGTACATCTACATGCAATCGTCCAAGCCGACTCACGTCCGCTATTTGATCCTGCTCATGTTGTTTCTGGTGACCACGATCAACTACGCCGACCGCGCGACCATCGCCATCGCCGGTTCCAGCCTGCAAAAAGACCTCGGTATCGACGCGGTCACCCTCGGTTATATCTTCTCCGCTTTTGGTTGGGCCTACGTGGCCGGGCAAATTCCCGGTGGCTGGTTGCTCGATCGCTTCGGCTCGAAAAAAGTCTATGCGCTGAGCATTTTCACCTGGTCGCTGTTCACCGTGCTGCAAGGCTTTGTCGGTGAGTTCGGCATGTCCACGGCGATTGTTGCGCTGTTCATGCTGCGCTTTCTGGTGGGCTTGGCCGAAGCGCCATCGTTCCCCGGCAACGCGCGCATTGTCGCGGCGTGGTTCCCGACGGCTGAACGCGGTACCGCGTCGGCGATCTTCAACTCGGCGCAATACTTTGCCACCGTGCTGTTCGCACCGTTGATGGGCTGGATCGTTTACAGCTTTGGCTGGGAGCACGTGTTCATTGTCATGGGCCTGTTCGGCATCGTCTTCTCGGGGATCTGGCTGAAGGTTATCCACAGCCCGCGTCAACACCCCATGGCCAACGATGCGGAAGTACAGTTCATTGCCGACAACGGCGGCATGGTCGACATGGACCAGAACAAAGGCAAAAAGGCTGACGGTCCGAAGTGGGATTACATCCGCCAGTTGCTGACCAACCGCATGATGCTCGGCGTCTATCTGGGCCAGTACTGCATCAACGGCATCACTTATTTCTTCCTGACCTGGTTCCCGGTGTACCTGGTGCAAGAACGTGGCATGACCATTCTCAAGGCCGGTTTCATCGCCTCGTTGCCGGCGATCTGCGGTTTTATCGGCGGCGTACTCGGCGGGGTGATTTCCGATTACCTGCTGCGCAAGGGCCACTCGCTGACCTTCGCCCGCAAAGCGCCGATCATCGCCGGCCTGCTGGTATCGAGCAGCATCGTTGCCTGCAACTATGTTGATGTGGAATGGATGGTGGTTGGCTTCATGGCTTTGGCCTTCTTCGGCAAAGGCGTTGGCGCGCTGGGCTGGGCAGTGGTCTCCGACACCTCGCCAAAACAGATCGCGGGTCTGAGCGGTGGCCTGTTCAACACCTTCGGCAACATCGCTTCGATCACCACACCAATCGTGATTGGCTACATCATCAGCTCCACCGGTTCATTCAAATGGGCGCTGGTGTTCGTCGGGGCCAACGCACTGGTCGCAGTGTTCAGCTATCTGGTGATCGTCGGCCCGATCAAACGGGTGGTACTCAAGGAGCCGCCAACCAACGGCGGTACTGAAGCCACCGGCAAATTGTCTCAAGCGCATTCCTGAGGAGCGGCGTCATGCAGTTGATTGAACATTCCGACTCGCCGCGCTACATCCGCCTGCACGAGCGGGACAATGTGGTGATTGTGGTCAACGACCAGGGCGTGCCGGCCGGCACCGAATTCCCGGACGGTCTGGTGACCGTGGATTTTGTGCCGCAGAGCCACAAGGTCACCCTCGAAGACATTGCCGAGGGCGGCCAGGTGATTCGCTACGGCCAGATCATTGGCTACGCGTTGCAGCCGATCCGCCGGGGCAGTTGGGTCAAGGAAGATCAACTGCGCATGCCGACCGCGCCGCCGCTGGACAGCCTGCCGCTGTCGACCGAGGTGCCGGTCGCGCAGGCACCGCTGGAAGGCTTCACATTCGAGGGGTATCGCAACGCCGACGGCACCGTCGGCACGCGCAATATTCTCGGGATCACCACCACTGTGCAGTGCGTCACCGGTGTGCTCGATCACGCGGTGAAACGGATCAAGGAAGAGTTGCTGCCAAAGTACCCGCACGTCGATGACGTGGTGGCGCTGACCCACAGTTATGGTTGCGGCGTGGCGATTACCGCTACCGACGCGTACATCCCGATTCGCACCGTGCGCAATCTGGCGCGCAACCCGAACCTCGGTGGAGAGGCGCTGGTGATCAGTCTGGGCTGCGAGAAATTACAGGCCGGGCAGGTGATGCATGAGAACGATGCGTCGGTCGATCTCAGTGATCCATGGCTGTATCGCTTGCAGGATTCCAGTCACGGCTTCACCGAGATGATCGAGCAGATCATGGCGCTGGCCGAAGTCCGACTGAAGAAGCTCGACCAGCGCCGCCGCGAAACCGTGCCGGCGTCCGAGCTGATCCTCGGCATGCAGTGCGGCGGCAGCGATGCGTTTTCCGGTATTACCGCCAACCCGGCGCTGGGCTATGCCTCAGACTTGTTGTTGCGCGCGGGGGCGACGGTGATGTTTTCCGAAGTCACTGAAGTGCGCGACGCGATTTATCTGCTGACCTCGCGCGCCGAAAGCAAAACCGTCGCCGAAGAACTGGTACGCGAAATGGACTGGTACGACCGTTATCTGGCCAAGGGCGAGGCGGATCGCAGCGCTAACACCACGCCGGGCAACAAGAAGGGCGGGTTGTCGAACATCGTCGAGAAATCGTTGGGCTCGATCGTCAAATCCGGTAGCAGCGCGATCAACGGCGTGCTCGGCCCGGGCGAACGGTTCAGGCAGAAAGGTCTGATCTTCTGCGCGACCCCGGCCAGTGATTTTGTCTGCGGGACATTGCAACTGGCGGCCGGGATGAACCTGCATGTGTTCACCACCGGGCGTGGCACGCCGTATGGTCTGGCGATGGCGCCGGTGGTGAAGGTCTCGACGCGCACGGAATTGGCACAGCGCTGGCCGGATTTGATTGATATCGACGCCGGGCGGATTGCCACCGGGCGCGCGACCATCGAGGAATTGGGCTGGGAGTTGTTTCACTATTACTTGGATGTCGCCAGCGGCAAACAGCAGACGTGGGCGGAGAAGCACAAGCTGCATAACGACATCACTCTGTTCAATCCGGCGCCGATTACTTGAGACGGCGTTACCGTTCTTCGCGAGCAGTCTCGCTCCCACATTCGACCGCGTTCTGTCTGTGCGAATGCGATTGATCGTTCCCACGCTCCGCGTGGGAATGCAGCCCAGGACGCTCCGCGTCCCAAAAGCGTGACGCGGAGCGTCACAGGAGGCGTTCCCACGCAGAGCGTGGGAACGATCGGGGTGAAAGTGGCTTATCATTAGCCCCCTAACGACGCTCACCCAAGGCTCCCCCGGCATGCTGGCAATTTTCCTCGAAACCCTGAACATCACCGCGCCGGTGTTTGCCATGCTGTTTCTCGGTGTGCTGCTCAAGCGCATCGACTGGATCAACGACAACTTCATCCACACGGCCTCGTCGCTGGTGTTCAACGTCAGCATGCCGGCGCTGCTGTTCCTCGGCATCCTCCACGCGGACCTGCACGCCGCGCTGCAACCGGCGCTGCTGATCTACTTCGCCGTCGCCACGCTGGCGAGTTTTGCCGTGGCCTGGGGCTGGGCGATTTTCCGCTGTCCGCGTGAGGATCGCGGCATCTACACCCAAGGCGCGTTTCGCGGCAACAACGGCGTGATCGGTCTGGCGCTGGCCGCGAGCATGTATGGCGATTACGGGATTTCCCTCGGCGCGATTCTCGCGGCACTGGTAATCCTGTTCTACAACACGCTGTCGACCATCGTGCTGGCGGTGTACAGCCCGGTGATCAAGTCCGATCCGTGGAGCATCTGCAAAAGTGTATTCAGCAATCCGTTGATCATCAGCGTGATCGCGGCGGCGCCGTTTGCCTACTTCAAAATCAGTCTGCCGGGCTGGCTGGAAACGTCCGGCCAGTATCTGGCGCAAACCACCTTGCCGCTCGCGCTGATCTGCATCGGCGGGACGCTATCGCTGGCGGCGCTGCGTCAGAGCGGCAACATGGCGCTCAGTTCGAGTCTGGTGAAGATGATCGGCCTGCCGGTGCTGGCGACCCTCGGCGCCTGGCTGTGCGGGTTTCGCGGGGCCGAGCTGGGGATTCTGTTTCTGTACTTCGGCAGCCCGACGGCAGCGGCCAGTTTTGTCATGGCCCGGGCGGCGCAGGGTAATCATGAACTGGCGGCGGCAATCATTGTGATCACCACGTTGATGGCGGCGATTACCACCAATGTCGGGATCTTTCTGTTGCAGTGGGGTGGGTGGATCTGACCGAAAGATTTTCGGCGATTTTTCCGGCCTCATCGCGGGCAAGCCCGCTCCCACAGGTTTTTCGGTTGTTAATCAAATTTCATCAACACCCAGATCCCTGTGGGAGCGGGCTTGCCCGCGATGAGGCCCGTAAAGTCACTCAGGTTTCTGGTAACTGTCGATCACTTCCTGCGCCGCCCGAAACGCATCGATCGCCGCCGGCACGCCGGCATACACCGCGCAATGCAGCAACGCCTCGCGAATCTCGTCCACCGTGCAACCGTTGTTCAACGCACCGCGCACATGGCCCTTCAACTCTTGCGGGCACTTCAACGCCGTCAGTGCGGCGAGGGTTATCAGGCTGCGGGTTTTCAGCGGCAGACCTTCGCGATTCCACACACCGCCCCAGGCATGTTCATTGACGAAATCCTGCAGCGGCTGGGTGAACTCGGTGGCGTTGCCCAATGCGCGATCAACAAATGCATCGCCCATTACCTGGCGGCGGACTTCAACCCCGGACTTCTTCGATTCGGTCATGGCACATCCCTCTTGTGGTGTTGGCGGCGCCAGGCGATGACTGACGTGAACAACAGAAACGTCAACAACGTCGGCAGCACATAAAACAGCATCAAGCGCTCAAGCTTGCCGGCCAGCGGCATGCCGGTGGTGAACGACACCACATGCAGGCCGTACGCTAGATACAAACCGAGCAGCAGCAAACCTTCGGCACGGGTCACGCGGTAGCCCGAATAGAACACCGGCAGGCACAACGCGGCGACGCCGAGCATCACTGGCAGGTCGAAATCCAGCGCATTGGGTGAAACCGACAAGGGCGTCGGCGCGATCAGCGCGGTGAAGCCCAGCACCCCGAGCAGGTTGAACAGATTGGCACCGATCACGTTACCCACCGCGATGTCCCGTTGCCCACGCAGTGCCGCGATCAGCGACGTGGCGAGCTCCGGCAGCGAAGTGCCGACGGCGACCACGGTCAGGCCGATGACGCGTTCCGACAATCCAAGGTCTGTGGCCACGGCAACCGCCGCACCGAGCAGCAGATGTCCTGCATAGACCAGCATTGCCAGACCGACAATGATCATCAGCACACTGCCGGGCCAGGACGCTTGTGCGGCTTCAGGGTGTTGCGAATGCGGTCGTGTCGAATGCCGCGACTGGCGTAGCAGCAAACCCAGATACAGCGCCAATGCACCCAGCAGCAGGACGCCATCGAAGCGCCCGAATTCTTCGTTCCAGGCCAGTACGAACACCAACAGGCTGGCGCCGATCATCAGCGGAATGTCGAGGCGCACCAGTTGCCGCGACACCCGCAAAGGGATGATCAGCGCCGACAGGCCAAGGGTCACGAGGATATTGAAGATGCTGCTGCCGATCACACTGCCGACGGCGATGTCTGGCGTATGTGCGTGTGCCGCTTGCAGGCTCACGGCCATTTGCGGTGCGCTGCTGCCGAAGGCCACGATGGTCAAACCGATGATCAATGGCCGCACATGCAAACGCGCAGCGAGGCGCACCGCCGCACGCACCATCAGTTCGGCGCCGGCGATCAGCAAGAGCAGACCGCCGAGCAATTCGATCAGGTTGATCAGCGGTATATCGGCTAGGGCGAAAATGGTCGGCGCTCCATCAGTCGTCGAGGGCCTGCACGCGAACCCGCGCGGTGCCGCTGTTGAGCATACCGAGTTGTTCGGCCGCTTCGCGTGAAACATCAATCAAGCGGCCACGGGTGTGCGGCCCGCGATCGTTGATGCGCACCACACAGGATTTGTCGTTTTTCAGATTGGTGACCTTCACCCGGGTGCCGAAGGGCAACTGGCGGTGGGCGGCGGTCAGGGAATGCTGGTTGAACGCTTCGCCACTGGCGGTGCGTTTACCGTGATGTCTGGCTCCGTAATAGGAGGCGACACCGCTCTGGTCGTAACCGTGCGGGTCGATGAGGTCATTGCTGGCGCAACCGGCCAGTAGAGAGAGCAGGGCGCAGCCAATGAGCAGACGCTTCATTCAAGTACTCCAAAGTGATCGTTCCCACGCTCCAGCGTGGGAATGCATCCCGTGACGCTCTGCGTCACACCGCAATGGACGCGGAGCGTCCGGGGCGGCATTCCCACGCAGAGCGTGGGAACGATCCCCGGGCGCGGGGCTAGAATCAGCCTTCGAGCTTGCTTTTCAGCAGTTCGTTCACTTGCTGCGGGTTAGCCTTGCCTTTGGAGGCTTTCATGGCCTGACCGACAAAGAAGCCGAACATCTTGCCGCGCTTGGCTTCATCAGCCGCACGGTACTGCTCGACCTGCTCGGCGTTGGCCGCGAGCATTTCGTCCAGCACTGCCGAGATCGCGCCGCTGTCGGTCACCTGCTTCAGACCGCGCTTCTCGATGATCTCGTCCGCGCTGCCTTCGCCGTTGGCCATCGCTTCGAACACCACTTTGGCGATCTTGCCGGAGATGGTGTTGTCCTTGATGCGCTGCAGCATGCCGCCCAACAGTTCTGCCGAAACCGGCGAGTCGTCGATGTCCAGGCCTTGCTTGTTGAGCAGGCTGCCCAACTCGACCATCACCCAGTTCGCCGCCAGTTTGGCGTCGCCGCCGATGGCTGCGACTTTCTCGAAGTAATCCGCTTGCTCACGGCTGGTGGCCAGCACGTTGGCGTCGTAGGCCGACAGACCGAACTGGCTCTGGAAGCGCTCGCGTTTCTGCGGTGGCAGTTCCGGCAGCGTGGCGCGCACTTCGCCAAGGAACGACTCTTCGATAACCACCGGCAGCAGGTCCGGATCGGGGAAGTAACGGTAGTCGTTGGCTTCCTCTTTCGAACGCATCGGACGGGTCTCGTCCTTGTTCGGATCGTACAGACGGGTCTGCTGGATCACTTTGCCGCCGTCTTCTATCAGCTCGATCTGACGCTGGATCTCGGAGTTGATCGCCTTCTCGATGAAACGGAACGAGTTGACGTTCTTGATCTCGCAGCGCGTGCCGAACTCAACCTGGCCTTTCGGACGGATCGACACGTTGCAGTCGCAACGCAGCGAGCCTTCGGCCATGTTGCCGTCGCAGATGCCCAGGTAACGCACCAGCGCGTGGATCGCCTTGACGTAAGCCACGGCTTCCTTGGCGCTGCGCATGTCCGGCTCGGAAACGATTTCCAGCAGCGGCGTGCCGGCACGGTTCAAGTCGATGCCGGTGGCACCGTTGAACTCTTCGTGCAGGCTCTTGCCGGCGTCTTCTTCCAGGTGCGCGCGGGTGATGCCGACACGTTTGACTGTGCCGTCTTCCAGCGCGATGTCCAGGTGGCCCTTGCCAACAATCGGCAATTCCATCTGGCTGATCTGGTAGCCCTTCGGCAGATCCGGGTAGAAGTAGTTTTTACGGGCGAACACGTTGTGCTGACCGATCTCGGCATCAATCGCCAGACCGAACATCACGGCCATCCGCACGGCTTCCTGGTTCAGCACCGGCAGAACACCGGGCATGCCCAGGTCGATCAGGCTGGCCTGGGTGTTCGGCTCGGAACCGAAGGTGGTGGAACTACCGGAAAAGATTTTCGACCGGGTAGTGAGCTGAGTGTGAATCTCCAGCCCGATCACGACTTCCCATTGCATGTGTGTCTCCTCAGAAGCCGGTTGGGGTGCGGGTGTGCCAGTCAGTGTTCAACTGATACTGGTGCGCAACGTTGAGCAAACGGCCTTCCTGGAAATACGGCGCGAGCAACTGCACGCCCACCGGCAGACCGTCGACAAAACCGGCCGGCATCGACAGGCCCGGCAGGCCCGCGAGGTTGGCGGTGATGGTGTAGACATCTTCCAGATAGGCAGCGACCGGGTCGCTGTTCTTGGCGCCGAGTTTCCAGGCCGGGTTCGGCGTGGTTGGGCCGAGAATGATGTCGACTTCATTAAAGGCAGCCATGAAGTCGTTCTTCACCAGGCGACGGATCTTCTGCGCTTTCAGGTAGTAGGCGTCGTAGTAACCGGCGGACAGCGCATAGGCACCAACCATGATCCGGCGCTGTACTTCCGGGCCGAAGCCTTCGCCACGGGAGCGTTTGTACAGGTCGATGAGGTCTTTCGGGTTCTCACAGCGATGGCCGAAACGCACGCCGTCGAAACGCGACAGGTTCGAGGAGGCTTCTGCCGGGGCAATCACGTAGTACGCAGGAATCGCGTGCTGCATGTTCGGCAGGCTGATTTCCTTGATCACGGCACCGAGCTTCTGCAGCTCTTTAATGCTGTTCTGGATCAGCTCGGCGATGCGCGGGTCGAGACCGGCGCTGAAGTATTCCTTCGGCACGCCGATGCGCAGGCCCTGCAGCGAATCGCCCAGGCTAGCGGAGTAATCCGGAACCGGCTCATCAATGCTGGTGGAGTCGTTCTGGTCGAAGCCAGCCATACCTTGCAACAAAATTGCGCAGTCTTCGGCCGTGCGCGCCAATGGACCGCCCTGATCGAGGCTGGAGGCGTAAGCGATCATGCCCCAGCGCGAAACACGACCGTAGGTCGGTTTCAGGCCAGTCAGGTTGGTGAATGCCGCTGGCTGACGGATCGAGCCACCAGTGTCGGTGGCAGTGGCCGCTGGCAACAGACGAGCGGCAACGGCCGCTGCCGAACCACCGGACGAGCCGCCCGGTACGTGTTCCAGGTTCCACGGGTTTTTCACCGCGCCGTACCAGCTGGACTCGTTGGCCGAACCCATGGCGAATTCGTCCATGTTGGTCTTGCCCAAAGTCACGGCACCGGCCGCAGCCAGCTTCGCGACCACGGTGGCGTCGTACGGGGCTTTGAAGTTGTCGAGCATCTTCGAGCCGCAGCTGGTGCGAATGCCCTGGGTGCAGAACAAGTCTTTGTGAGCGATCGGCGCGCCGAGCAGCGCGCCGCTCTCACCGTTGGCCCGGCGCACGTCGGCGGCTTTCGCCTGCTCGAGGGCCAGCTCTTCGGTGAGGCTGATGAAACTGTTGAGCTGCGGGTCGAGCTGGGTAATACGCGCCAGCAGGACTTTGGTCAGCTCTTCGGAGGAAAACTTTTTATCGGCGAGACCGCGGGCGATCTCGGCCAGAGTCATTTGATGCATTGCAGGCTCTTTCCCTTTAGTCGATGACTTTCGGAACCAGATACAGGCCGTTTTCGACCGCTGGTGCGATGGACTGATAGGCCTCGCGATGATTGGTCTCGGTCACAACGTCGGCGCGCAGGCGCTGACTGGCTTCCAGCGGGTGGGCCAAAGGCTCGATACCGTCGGTATTGACGGCCTGCATTTCGTCGACCAGCCCGAGAATGCTGTTGAGGGCGGAAGTAATGTGCGGAAGATCGGCATCATTAAGGCCAAGGCAGGCCAGATGAGCGATTTTTTCCACGTCGGAGCGTTCTAGCGCCATCGGGATTCTCCAGTGGAAAACAGAACGGACGGCGTCCGTGTGTTAGATTGTCGGAACACTACCGCACTTCTACGGTCATAAGGCCGCGATTGTGGGGCTTGGTGCACAGAAAAGCGGCCAATTTAACATATTGGCGCCTTGCCCAAAATCCCTGTCGTTGTTAGAGTTTGCCGCACTTTTTTACCCACGCGTTGCCTAGGGTCCCTTTCCCATGTTCAAGAAACTGCGTGGCATGTTTTCCAGCGATCTTTCCATTGACCTGGGCACTGCCAACACCCTTATTTACGTGCGCGAGCGCGGTATCGTCCTGAATGAGCCATCGGTTGTGGCCATTCGGACACACGGTAACCAGAAAAGTGTCGTCGCTGTCGGCACCGAGGCCAAGCGCATGCTCGGCCGTACGCCGGGCAACATTGCTGCCATTCGTCCGATGAAGGACGGCGTGATCGCCGACTTCAGCGTCTGCGAAAAGATGCTGCAATACTTTATTAACAAGGTTCACGAAAACAGCTTTCTGCAGCCTAGCCCTCGTGTGCTGATCTGCGTTCCATGCAAATCCACCCAGGTTGAGCGTCGTGCCATCCGTGAATCGGCCCTGGGTGCCGGTGCCCGTGAAGTGTTCCTGATCGAAGAGCCAATGGCGGCTGCGATCGGTGCCGGCCTGCCGGTAGAAGAAGCGCGCGGCTCGATGGTCGTGGATATCGGTGGTGGTACCACTGAAATCGCGCTGATCTCCCTGAACGGTGTGGTCTATGCCGAATCCGTGCGTGTTGGCGGCGACCGTTTCGACGAAGCGATCATCACCTACGTGCGTCGTAACTACGGCAGCCTGATCGGTGAATCCACCGCTGAGCGCATCAAGCAGGAAATCGGCACCGCCTACCCGGGCGGCGAAGTTCGCGAAGTCGACGTTCGCGGTCGCAACCTGGCCGAAGGCGTTCCACGCGCATTTACCCTGAACTCCAACGAAGTGCTGGAAGCTCTGCAAGAGTCCCTGGCAACGATCGTTCAGGCTGTAAAAAGCGCCCTGGAGCAATCGCCGCCGGAACTGGCTTCCGACATCGCCGAGCGTGGCCTGGTGCTGACCGGTGGTGGCGCGCTGTTGCGTGACCTCGACAAGTTGCTGGCTCAGGAAACCGGTCTGCCGGTGATCGTTGCCGAAGATCCGCTGACTTGCGTTGCTCGCGGCGGTGGCCGTGCATTGGAAATGATGGATAAGCACACCATGGATCTGCTCTCCAGCGAATAAGTGCTGGGTTGCAATACGTGGGTGAGCGCGCGCAGGCAGCACTTTGCAGTGCTGCCTGTTGGCGTTTATCTTCTGTCAGTCTTCATCCAGGCCGGTTTGATGCCGTATGAATAAACAGAACATTTGCCTGGGAGGAGCGGCTTATTAAACCGCTTTTCGCCAAGGGCCCTTCGTTGGGCGTCCGCCTGTTGGTGCTGGCCGTGTTGTCGGTTGCGCTGATGGTGGTCGATGCCCGCTTCAGTCTGCTCAAGCCTGCACGCAGCCAGATGTCGCTGGTGCTGATGGACGCCTACTGGATCACTGACCTGCCCGGTCGTTTGTGGGAAGGCGTTGCCAGTCAGTTCGGCAGTCGCACCGAGCTGGTCGCCGAAAACGAAAAACTCAAGACCGAGAACCTGCTGTTGCAGGGCCGCATGCAGAAGCTTGCCGCCCTCACCGAGCAGAACGTCCGGCTGCGCGAGTTGCTCAATTCCTCCGCGCTGGTCAACGAGAAGGTCGAAGTGGCCGAGTTGATCGGCATGGACCCCAACCCCTTCACCCATCGCATCATCATCAATAAAGGTGAGCGTGACGGCGTGGTCCTCGGTCAGCCGGTGCTTGATGCGCGCGGCCTGATGGGCCAGGTGGTCGAGTTGATGCCGTACACCTCCCGGGTGTTGCTGTTGACCGACACCACTCACAGCATTCCGGTACAGGTGAACCGTAACGGTCTGCGGGCGATTGCCAGCGGCACCGGCAACCCGGAACGTCTGGAGTTGCGTCACGTCGCCGATACCGCAGACATCAAGGAAGGCGATCTGCTGGTCAGCTCCGGTCTCGGCCAGCGCTTCCCGGCCGGTTACCCGGTGGCAACAGTCAAGGAAGTCATCCACGATTCCGGCCAGCCCTTCGCGATCGTTCGCGCCGTGCCGACCGCCGCGTTGAACCGCAGCCGTTATCTGCTGCTGGTGTTCAGCGACAATCGCACCGCCGAAGAGCGCGCCAACGCTGCCGCGCAAGCTCAGGAAAATCTTGATGCCTTTGGTGGCGGTCCGGTGATTCCGACCACCGTGCCTAAAGTTGTGACGCCACCGGCTGCCGCTACGCCTGCCGCCGCAGCCACTCCGGCTGCACCTGCCGCTAGCGCCACACCGGCCAAACCCGTTGCAAGCAAGCCAGCCGCCGCTGCAAAACCACCGGCAACCACTCCGGCGGCCGCCAAGCCTCCGGCTGCCCAGCCTGCTGCACGACCTGCGGCGAAACCGCCGGTCACCGCGCCTGCTACCACTGGGAGACAAGAATAATGGTCGGGGCTACCGCATCGCGAAACGGCTGGATCGTCTGGCTGACGTTTGCCATCGGCATGCTGCTCAGCGTCTCGCCGCTGCCGCAATTCATGGAAATCCTGCGCCCGCTGTGGCTCGCCTTGCTGCTGACTTTCTGGGCGCTGTACATGCCGCAGACGGTTGGCATGGTGACGGCGTTTTGCCTGGGCCTGGCGGAAGACGTGCTGTACGGCACGCTGCTTGGGCAGAACGCACTGATCCTGACACTGATCACCTTCCTGGTCCTGTCGTTGCAACAGCGTCTGCGCATGTTTCCGATCTGGCAGCAATGTCTGGTCATCCTGGTGATCTTCGGACTCGCGCAACTGGTGCAGTTGTGGCTCAGTGCCTTGACCGGCAATCGCCAGCCGACCCTGGCGCTGGTGCTGCCGGCACTGGTCAGCGCCTTGCTCTGGCCTTGGGTCAGCTTCGCTTTGCGTGGATTGCGCCGCCGCTACAAAATCAATTGATCCGGTGAAGCAGGGCACTGAACAGGGAGATGTTTTGATGAAGCCGCTTTACCTCGCCTCTGGATCGCCGCGTCGCCGTGAGTTGCTCACGCAGATTGGTGTGGCTTTTTCCGCCATCAGCGCGGACATCGATGAAACCCCACTTCCTGAAGAATCGCCATCGACCTATGTCGAACGCCTCGCGCGCGGCAAGGCCGAGGCCGGGCGACGCACGATCGTGTCCGACCAGGCATTCTGTGTGCTGGGCGCCGACACGGCGGTGGTGCTCGAAGGCAAAATTCTTGGCAAACCGGTGGACGAAGCCGATGCATGCGCCATGCTGATGATGTTGTCCGGCAAGGAGCATGAAGTGCTGACCGCGATTGCCGTGCTCGAAGGCGAGCGCTGCGAATCACGGGTAGTGCGCAGTCTGGTGCGGTTCCGCCCGATCAGCCGTGAAGAAGCGGCAGCCTATTGGGCCAGTGGCGAACCCCGGGACAAGGCCGGTGGCTATGGCATTCAGGGACTCGGCGCGGTGTTTGTCGCGGGCCTCAATGGCAGCTATTCGGCGGTGGTCGGCTTGCCTGTTTGCGAAACCGCAGAACTGTTGGGCCATTTCGGCATACCCTGTTGGCAAAACCTGAACGCGCAATAAGCGTCGTACGAACAAGATGCGGCCATTATCGTGAACATGCCTGAACGAGATCCTGCCATGAGTGAAGAGATTCTGATCAACATCACGCCGATGGAGTCGCGCGTGGCGGTGGTCGAAAACGGTGTGCTGCAAGAAGTCCATGTCGAGCGCACGCAAAAACGCGGGATCGTCGGCAACATCTATAAAGGCAAGATTGTCCGGGTGCTGCCGGGTATGCAGGCGGCGTTTGTCGACATCGGCCTTGATCGTGCGGCGTTCATTCACGCTGCCGAAATATCTCTGCGCGAAGGCCCAGCGGTGGAAAGCATCAGCGCGCTGGTGCACGAAGGTCAGAGTCTGGTAGTGCAAGTCACCAAGGATCCGATCGGTTCCAAAGGCGCACGGCTGACCACGCAGTTGTCGATCCCGTCGCGTTATCTGGTGTACATGCCGCGCACCGCCCACGTCGGCATATCCCTGAAAATCGAAGACGAAGCCGAGCGCGAACGCCTCAAGCAGGTCGTCAGCGATTGCGTGGCCAAAGAAGGCATCAAAGAGGCCGGCGGCTTTATTCTGCGTACCGCTGCCGAGGGCGCGGGAGCCGATGAAATCCTCATGGACATCCGCTACCTGCGGCGCCTGTGGGATCAGATCAACGAACAGATCAAGACCATTTCGGCGCCGAGCGTGATCTATGAAGACCTCGGTCTGGCCCTGCGCACATTGCGCGACCTGGTCAATCCGAAAATCGAGAAGATCCGCATCGATTCCCGGGAAACCTTCCAGAAAACCACGCAGTTCGTCGCCGAACTGATGCCGGAAATCGCCGATCGCCTGGAGCACTACCCCGGCGAGCGACCGATTTTTGATCTGTATGGTGTCGAAGACGAAATCCAGAAAGCCCTGGAACGCAAGGTGCCGCTGAAATCCGGTGGCTACCTGGTGGTCGATCCGGCAGAAGCCATGACCACCATCGACGTCAATACCGGGGCGTTCGTCGGTCATCGCAATCTTGAAGAAACCATTTTCAAAACCAATCTCGAGGCGGCAACCGCGATTGCCCGGCAGATGCGCCTGCGCAATCTGGGCGGGATCATCATCATCGACTTCATCGACATGGAAGATGAGGAGCACCAGCGCCAGGTGCTGCGTACGCTGGAGAAACAGCTGGAACGCGATCACGCCAAGACCAACATCATCGGCATCACCGAGTTGGGCCTGGTGCAGATGACTCGCAAGCGTACCCGCGAAAGCCTTGAACAAGTGCTGTGCGAGCCGTGCAGCAGTTGCCAGGGGCGCGGCAAGCTGAAAACCGCAGAAACCATCTGTTACGAGATTTTCCGCGAGATCCTTCGCGAGGCCCGGGCCTATCAGGCCGAGGGTTATCGCGTGTTGGCGAACCAGAAAGTTGTCGACCGGTTGCTGGATGAAGAGTCCGGTAACGTTGCCGAGCTTGAAGGGTTTATCGGGCGCACCATACGCTTCCAGGTGGAAACCATGTATTCCCAGGAACAATATGACGTGGTGTTGCTCTGATCACCTGCGTCATCTTTTTTCCACCGCGGCTGGCCTCAGCTTTTCGCAGTATTCATGCCATGGGAGCCAACTGACATGGACCGTCTGACACGCATTTTGGCCGCACTCACCCGCTGGGGGCTGGGCCTGTGCGCGTTGGTTCTGGTGTTGATGGCGTTGTACGTCAGTCTGGGGCGCGAGCTGACCCCGCTGGTGGCCGAATACCGCGCCGAAATTGAAGACAAGGCCAGTGCCGCCCTCGGCATGCCGTTGCAGATCGGTGAACTGGAAGGTAACTGGAGCGGTTTTGCACCAATCCTGCTGGCCCATGACGTCATGGTCGGTGATGGCGCCAATGCTTTGCGTCTGGATCAGGTGCGTGTCGTGCCGGATCTGTGGTCCAGCTTGTTGGCTCGTGAAGTACGCATTGCCCATCTGGAACTCAATGGCCTGAAAATCAGCCTCAAGGAAGCCGAGGATGGCAGTTGGGCGCTGGAGGGGCTGCCGGTGCAGAAGGACCAGCCGCTCGATCCGGAGCAGCTGTTCAATCGCTCGCAAATGATTCAGCAACTGTCGGTGCTCGACAGTCAGGTGACTTTGCAGCCGCTGGATCACCCGGCGATGACGCTCACTTATGTCGGCCTCAATCTGAAAACCGGTGCCAGTCGTCAACGTCTCGACGCGCGTTTGACCCTGCCCGACGGCCAACCCGTTGCGCTGAATCTGCGCACCCGAATTCGCCCCAAGCAGTGGCAGGACAGCTCAGTGGAGGGCTACGCCAGCCTGCCGCAAAGTGATTGGTCAAAGTGGCTGCCGGAACGCCTGACCCAACAATGGAATTTCTCCGAGATCAAGGCCGGCGGCGAGCTGTGGGTGAACTGGTCTGACGGTGCGCTGCAAAGCGCGGCGCTGCGCCTGAATGCACCGCAACTGACCGGCGCCTACGGCGAGCGCAAGCCGATCCAGATCAACAATCTGGCGCTCAACGCCTACTACGAGAACAGCGCCAATGGCGTGAAAGTCACCCTTGATTCGCTGGCGATGAACTTTGGCGACACCCGCTGGGAGTCGCGAGTCCAGGTGCAGCAGACCCTCGCCACCGACAAGGCCGACGAACTCTGGCATTTGCAGGCGGATCGTCTCGACCTGACGCCGATTACGCCGCTGCTCAATGCATTGGGGCCGTTGCCGCAGGGGTTTGCCACAGCGGTCGAGCGTCTGAAGGTCACTGGCGGTTTGCGCAACGTGTTGCTGGACTTCCGTCCGAGCGCCACGGATGGCAGCAAATTCGGCTTCGCGGCCAACCTCGACAATGTCGGTTTCGATGCCTACCACGGCGCCCCGGCGGCACGAAATGTCAGCGGTAGCCTGACAGGCAATCTCGACGGCGGCGAGTTACGCATGGACAGCAAGGACTTTGTCCTGCACCTCGATCCGATCTTCGCCAAGCCATGGCAGTACATTCAGGCCAACGCCCGGTTGACCTGGAAACTCGATAAAGACGGCTTCACCCTGATCGCGCCGTATCTGAAAGTGCTGGGCGAGGAGGGCAAGATTGCCGGTGACTTCCTGATCCGCCTGCATTTCGACCACAGCCAGGAAGACTACATGGACCTGCGCGTCGGCCTGCTCGATGGCGACGGACGCTACACCGCCAAGTACTTGCCCCAGGTGTTGAGCCCGGCGCTGGATGAATGGTTGCGCACCGCCATCCTTCAGGGGGCCGTGGATCAGGGCTTCTTCCAGTATCAGGGTTCGCTGAGCAAAAACGCCGGGGAAGCGGATCGCAGTATCAGTCTGTTCTTCAAGGTGCATGACGCCGAACTGGCCTTCCAGCCAGGCTGGCCGCACGTGAGCAAGGTCAGCGGCGATGTATTCATCGAGGACAGCGGCGTACGGATTCTGGCCAGCAAGGGCCAATTGCTCGATACCCAAGTCAGCGATGTTTTCGTCAACATTCCCCATGTGCCGGCCGGGCAACATACACATATGTATCTCGACGGCGGGTTTGCCGGCGGTCTCGGTGATGGCCTGAAAATTCTTCAGGATGCACCGATCGGCACGGGCGAAACCTTTGCCGGCTGGGAAGGCGCGGGTGATCTGCAAGGCAAACTGAAACTGGACATCCCGCTGGACAAGGGCGGTGACCAGCCGAAGATCGTTGTCGACTTCAAGACCGCCAATGCGCGGCTGAAACTGGCCGAGCCGAAACTGGAATTGACCCAGCTCAAAGGTGATTTCCGCTTCGACAGTGCCAAGGGCCTGAGCGGGCAGAACATCGCTGCCCGAGCATTCGACAAACCGGTCACCGCGCAAATCTTCGCTGACGGCAGCGCTAACAAACTCAAGACCCGAGTGGCGGCATCGGGCCAGGTCGAAGTGAAGAAACTCACCGACTGGCTCGGCGTGACCCAGCCGCTGCCGGTGTCCGGGACGATTCCCTACCAGTTGCAGTTGAACCTGGACGGCGCCGACAGTCAGTTGATGGTCAGTTCCAGCATGAAAGGGGTGGCTGTCGATCTGCCGGCGCCGTTCGGCATGGCGGCGGATGTCGGGCGCGACACGATATTTCGCATGACCCTGCAGGGACAGGAGCGGCGTTACTGGGTCAATTACGATCAACTGGCAAATTTCACCTTCGCGGCGCCGCCAAGCAATTTCGCCGACGGTCGTGGTGAGTTGTTCCTCGGTGCCGGTGAAGCCGTGTTGCCTGGCAACAAAGGCTTGCGCATTCGTGGTGTGTTGTCGGAACTGGACGTCGCGCCGTGGCAGGCTCTGGTCAACAAATATGCCGGACAGGACCCGGGCGGCAGTGCCAAGCAACTGTTGAGCAGTGCCGACTTCAAGGTCGGCAAGCTCACCGCATTCGGCACCACGCTGGATCAGGCTTCGGTCCAGTTGAATCGCAAACCGGGGGCGTGGAATCTGGCGCTCGATAGCCAGCAGGCCAAAGGTACGGCCAGCCTGCCGGACGCGAAGAGCGCGCCGATTGTGGTGAATCTGCAATCCGTGCGACTGCCGGCGCCGGATCCGACGGTGCAGGCCGACGAGAATTCGCCTGACCCGTTGGTGTCGGTCGATCCGACAAAAATCCCGGCGCTGGATATCACCATCAACCAGTTGTTCCTGGGCCAGGATCTGGTCGGTGGCTGGTCACTCAAGGTCCGGCCGACCGCCAAAGGCATTGCCCTGAACAACCTCGATATGGGCCTCAAAGGCATCCTGTTGCAGGGCAACGGCGGCTGGGAAGGCGCGCCGGGTGCGACCAATAGCTGGTTCAAAGGGCGGATTGGCGGCAAGAACCTCGCCGATGTGCTCAAGGGTTGGGGCTTTGCGCCGAGCGTGACCAGCGAAGAATTCCATATGGACGTCGATGGCCGCTGGCCGGGCTCGCCGGCATGGCTGGCGACCAAGCGCTTCTCCGGGACCCTCGATGCCTCGCTGAGCAAAGGCCAGTTTGTTGAGGTGGAAGGTGGAGCGCAGGCATTGCGGGTGTTTGGTCTGCTCAACTTCAATTCCATCGGCCGCCGGTTGCGCCTGGACTTCTCCGATCTGTTTGGCAAAGGCTTGAGCTACGACCGGGTCAAAGGTTTGCTGGTGGCCAACAACGGCGTTTACGTCACGCGCGAACCAATCCGCCTGACCGGGCCGTCGAGCAATCTGGAACTGGACGGCACACTGGACCTGGTCGGCGATCAGGTCGACGCCAAATTGCTGGTGACATTGCCGGTGACCAACAACCTGCCGATTGCTGCGCTGATTGTTGGCGCTCCGGCGGTAGGCGGCGCGTTGTTCCTGATCGACAAGCTGATCGGTGACCGTGTGGCGCGCTTCGCCAGTGTGAAATACACCGTCAAAGGCCCATGGAAAGAGCCGAAAATCACCTTCGACAAGCCTTTTTGAACAGCCAGCCCCTGAACCGATGGAGTAGCATGGCCGCATATCTCTTGCGGAGTTCGCTATGTCTTTAGCGGTGATTCAAATGGTCAGCCAGAGCGATGTGCTGGCCAATCTGGCTCAGGCCCGGCGCCTGCTTGAACAAGCGGCAGCGAGCGGCGCGAAGCTGGCCGTGTTGCCGGAAAACTTCGCCGCCATGGGTCGTCGCGACATCGCCGCCATCGGCCGTGCCGAGGCCCTTGGCGAAGGCCCGATCCTGCCATGGTTGAAACAGACCGCCCGCGACCTCAGGTTATGGATAGTCGCCGGCACATTGCCGTTGCCGCCGGTCGATCAACCCGACGCCAAGTCGCACGCCTGTTCGCTGCTGGTCAACGATCAGGGCGAAACCGTTGCGCGATATGACAAGCTGCACTTGTTCGATGTCGATGTAGCGGACAATCGCGGCCGTTACCGCGAATCCGATGACTATGCTTATGGCAGTGGTGTGGTCGTGGCGGACACCCCGGTGGGCAAAGTCGGTCTGACCGTGTGTTATGACCTGCGCTTTCCGGAGCTGTATAGCGAATTGCGCGCTGCCGGTGCCGAGTTGATTACCGCTCCGTCGGCGTTTACCGCGGTAACGGGCGCGGCGCATTGGGACGTACTGATCCGCGCGCGGGCCATCGAGACTCAGTGTTATGTGTTGGCGGCAGCACAGGGCGGCACCCATCCGGGACCGCGAGAAACCTTCGGGCATGCGGCGATCGTCGACCCGTGGGGGCGCGTGCTGGCGCATCAGGATCAAGGCGAAGCGGTGTTGTTGGCCGAACGCGATAGCGATGAACAAGCGTCCATCAGGGCGCGGATGCCGGTGACGAGTCATCGGCGGTTTTTCTCGCAGGGCGCACAGCGACCTGCCTCAGAACATGAATTTAAGGCCTAAACCATGAGCGAGTTGTTGTCCTCAGTCAGTGATCACCTTTTGGCGCCCGGCGGCGTGACGATCGAGAGCCTGCAAGGCGTGCTCGGCGATCTGGCGGGCCCGGGCATCGATGCCGCCGACTTGTATTTCCAGGGCCAGATCTCCGAGTCCTGGGCGTTGGAAGACGGCATCGTCAAGGAAGGCAGCTTCAACCTCGACCAGGGTGTCGGTGTGCGTGCTCAGTCCGGTGAAAAAACCGGTTTTGCCTACAGTAATGCGATCACCCTCGAAGCCTTGGGCGCCGCGGCGCGTGCGGCGCGCTCGATCTCCCGGGCCGGGCAGAACGGCACCGTGCAGGCATTCACCACGCAGGACGTCGCGCAGTTGTACGCGCCGGACAACCCGCTGGAAGTGCTGAGCCGTGCCGAGAAAGTCGAACTGCTCAAGCGCATCGATGTCGCCACTCGCGCACTTGATCCGCGTATTCAGCAGGTTAGCGTGAGCATGGCCGGCGTCTGGGAGCGAATTCTGGTGGCGTCCACCGACGGTGGCCTGGCGGCGGACGTGCGACCGCTGGTGCGCTTCAATGTCAGCGTCATCGTTGAACAGAATGGCCGTCGCGAGCGCGGCGGGCATGGCGGCGGCGGGCGTACCGATTACCGTTATTTCCTCGCCGAAGACCGTGCCATGGGCTACGCCCGTGAAGCGTTGCGTCAGGCGCTGGTGAACCTCGAAGCGATTCCGGCGCCGGCCGGTACCTTGCCGGTGGTGTTGGGTTCAGGCTGGTCGGGCGTGCTGCTGCACGAAGCGGTCGGTCATGGTCTGGAAGGCGACTTCAACCGCAAGGGCAGTTCGGCCTACAGCGGGCGCATGGGCGAAATGGTTGCCTCGAAGCTTTGCACCATCGTCGATGACGGCACCCTTAGTGGTCGTCGCGGCTCGCTGAGTGTCGACGACGAAGGCACGCCGACCGAGTGCACCACGCTGATTGAAAACGGCGTCCTCAAGGGTTACATGCAGGACAAGCTCAACGCGCGTCTGATGGGCGTGGCCCGTACCGGTAACGGTCGCCGTGAATCCTACGCGCATCTGCCGATGCCGCGCATGACCAACACCTACATGCTGGGTGGCGAAAGCGATCCGGCGGAAATCATCGCTTCGGTGAAGAAGGGCATCTACTGCGCCAACCTTGGTGGCGGTCAGGTCGACATCACCAGCGGCAAGTTCGTGTTCTCCACCAGCGAGGCGTACCTGATCGAAGATGGCAAGATCACTGCGCCGGTCAAAGGCGCGACGTTGATCGGCAACGGCCCCGAGGCGATGAGCCGGGTGTCGATGGTTGGTAACGATCTGGCGCTGGACAGCGGCGTGGGCACGTGTGGCAAGGATGGGCAGTCGGTACCGGTGGGTGTTGGCCAGCCGACGCTGAAAATCGATGCGATCACCGTGGGTGGCACGGGCGCATAAGGAAAGGTGAAACTGCGGGTGGCGCACAGGGCGACCACCCGGTGACGAATATCAACGCAGTCCGCGTTGAGTCTCGTCCAGTTCACGGATGTACTTGAAGATCTTGCGGCTGGAAGCAGGAGGTTTGTTTTGCGCAACCTCATGCTGAGCCTGACGGATCAGGGACCGCAGTTGCTGGCGATCGGCGTCCGGGTACTCGACGACGAATTTTTCCAGCACGGCATCGTCGCCTGCGATCAGGCGATCACGCCAGCGTTCGAGATTGTGGAAACGCTCGTTGTACTGACGAGTCGAGGCATCGAGTTGATCGAGCAACGTGAGAATCGCGTCAGTGTCCTGATCGCGCATCAGTTTGCCGATGAACTGCAAGTGCCGTTTACGCGCGATGTTCGCGGTGTGCTTGGGCGCATCGGCCAGGGCCCGGCGCATAGCGTCGGTCAACGGCAGTTTAGCGATCAAGTCGGGCTTGAGTGTGGTCAGGCGCTCGCCGAGGTCAACCAGAGCATGCAGCTCGCGTTTGACCTGAGATTTGCTTTTTTCTCCCGTATCGAGGGAGTCGTCGTAAGAATCAACCATGGGTGGCAGTCCGCAAAGAAACGCCGCCATGATAACCAGTCGGGGGCCGCTTGTCCGGCCCGGTCGCTCGATGACCCCAGCCGAAAGCAGAATTTGAGTGGAGATGAGCATGAGTGCAGTTGAAAGCGTCGGCCCGCAGGCATTGCCGGCACTGCAGGAACAGGTCGAGCAGATCATCGCCGAAGCCAAGCGTCAGGGCGCCAGTGCCTGCGAAGTCGCGGTGTCGCTGGAGCAGGGCCTGTCGACTTCGGTGCGCCAGCGCGAAGTCGAAACGGTCGAATTCAACCGTGATCAGGGTTTTGGCATCACGCTGTATGTCGGTCAGCGAAAGGGTTCTGCGAGCACCTCGGCTACTGGCCCGGATGCCATTCGCGAAACAGTCGCCGCCGCACTGGCGATCGCCAAACACACGTCTGAAGACGAAGCCTCGGGCCTGGCCGATGCAGCGCTAATGGCCAGGGACCTGCAGGATTTCGATCTATTCCACGAATGGGACATCACCCCGGAGCAAGCCATCGAGAAGGCATTGCTCTGTGAAGCGGCGGCATTCGACGCCGATGCGCGGATCAAGAACGCCGATGGCACTACCCTCAGCACCCATCAGGGTTGCCGCGTGTATGGCAACAGCCACGGTTTCATTGGTGGGTATGCGTCGACCCGGCACAGCCTGAGCTGCGTGATGATCGCCGAGGCCGATGGCCAGATGCAGCGTGATTACTGGTATGACGTGAGTCGTCAGGGCACATTGCTCGCCGATCCGGTGAGCATTGGCCAGAAGGCCGCGCAACGAGCGGCGAGCCGCTTGGGCGCGCGCCCGGTGCCGACATGCGAGGTGCCGGTGCTGTTTTCCGCTGAGCTGGCGGGCGGATTGTTTGGCAGTTTCCTTTCGGCAGTGTCCGGAGGCAGTCTGTATCGCAAATCGTCGTTCCTGGAAGGCACGCTGGGGCAGAAGCTGTTCCCGGAATGGCTGACCATCGACGAGCGTCCACACTTGATGCGTGCAATGGGCAGCGCTTCGTATGACGGTGACGGCTTGGCGACTTATGCCAAACCGTTCGTCGAAAAGGGCGAGTTGGTTTCATACATTCTCGGCACTTACTCCGGCCGTAAGCTCGGTATGCCTAGCACTGCCAACGCCGGTGGCGTGCACAACCTGTTCGTCACCCATGGCGACGAAGATCAGACTGCACTGTTGAAGCGTATGGGCCGTGGCTTGTTGGTCACCGAATTGATGGGCCATGGCTTGAACATGGTTACCGGCGATTATTCGCGCGGGGCGGCGGGGTTCTGGGTCGAGAACGGTGAAATCCAGTTCGCGGTGCAGGAAGTGACCATCGCCGGCAACATGCGCGACATGTTCAAACAGATCGTCGCCGTGGGTAACGATCTTGAGCTGCGCAGCAACATTCGCACCGGTTCGGTGTTGATCGAGCGGATGACCGTCGCGGGCAGCTAAGCTTCGGATTTCGTTCAGCAAAAAGGCGCGCCATCTCATCGGATGGCGCGCCTTTTTCGTTGGTGTCACACAAAACCCTGTGGGAGTGAGCCTGCTCGCGAAGGCGATTTAACTGCCAATCTCCATGGTGACTGACACGACGCCTTCGCGAGCAGGCTCGCTCCCCACAATGTAATCTGCATAGCTCCGCACTCTTGTTTTGGTTCTCATTATCATCTAATAATAAATCTCATTACCGAATGGGCCCGGATCATGAGTTCTGCCTTGCACGAGCAGCCGTACCTCGAAAACTGGCGCTGGATGAGTCGCCAGATCCGTTGCGCGATGGATCCTGACGAGCCGCGCCTGATCGAGCATTACCTCGCCGAAGGGCGGTATCTGGCCTGCTGTACGGCAACTTCTCCGTGGACCATCGCTGAAACCTCTTTCCGTCTGCTGCTCGACACGGCCACCGACATCGCCTTGCCGTGGCACTGGCGCAGCTTCTGTCTCGACCAAGCCTGGCGCCCATTGCGTGAAATGGAGCGTCTGTCCCTGTGCAAGTGCCGGCTCAAGCGCTGGCAGCGCTACACCTGGCAACTGGCGACCTGCGAGTTGCTTCCCTCGATTCCTCTTATTGAACTGGTGCAAGGATTTTCAGATGACCAAGACACGTATTGAGCGCGACAGCATGGGCGAACTGCAGGTGCCGGTGGACGCTCTCTACGGCGCGCAAACCCAGCGCGCAGTGGATAACTTCCCGATCAGCGGCAAGCCGATGCCGACCCAATTCATTCGTGCGCTGATTCTTGCTAAAGCGGCCGCCGCCCGGGCCAACGTCGAACTCAACCAGATCAGCGCCGCCCAGGGCAAAGCCATCAGCGACGCCGCCCAGGGCCTGCTCGAAGGCGACTTCATGCAGCATTTCCCGGTGGATATCTTCCAGACCGGTTCCGGCACCAGTTCCAACATGAACGCCAACGAAGTGATCGCCACCCTGGCCAGTCGCCTGCTCGACGAGCCAGTCAACGCCAACGATCACGTCAACTGCGGCCAAAGCAGCAACGACATCATCCCGACCACCATTCACGTCAGCGCGGCATTGGCCCTGCACGAGCAATTGCTGCCAGCGCTGCTGCACCTGGTGCAAGTCATCGAGCACAAAGCCGAGCAGGTGCATCATCACGTCAAAACCGGTCGCACTCACTTGATGGACGCGATGCCGGTGCGCATGAGTCAGGTGCTCAACGGCTGGGCGCAGCAACTCAAGGCCAACATCGGCCACTTGCAGGACCTGCTGCCAAGTCTGCAATCCCTGGCGCAGGGCGGCACGGCCGTCGGCACCGGGATCAATGCGCATCCTGAGTTCGCCGCACGTTTCAGCCGTCAACTCAGCCAATTGACCCACGTGCAATTCACTCAAGGCAAGGATCTGTTCGCCCTGATCGGCTCACAAGACACTGCCGTCGCCGTCTCTGGCCAGCTCAAGGCCATAGCCGTTTCGTTGATGAAAATCGCCAACGACCTGCGTTGGATGAACTCCGGCCCGCTCGCCGGTCTCGGTGAAATCGAATTGGAAGGCCTGCAACCGGGCTCGTCGATCATGCCGGGCAAGGTCAACCCGGTGATCCCGGAAGCCACCGCCATGGTTGCTGCGCAAGTGATCGGCAACGATTCGGTGATCACCATTGCCGGTCAGTCGGGCAACTTCGAACTGAACGTGATGCTGCCGATCATCGCCCAGAACCTGTTGAGCAGCATCGAACTGCTGGCCAATTCCAGCCGTCTGCTCGGTGACAAGGCCATCGCGACATTCAAGGTCAATGAGTCGCGACTCAAGGAAGCGCTGTCGCGCAACCCGATTCTGGTCACCGCGCTCAACCCGATCATCGGCTACCAGAAAGCCGCGGAAATCGCCAAGCAGGCCTACAAACAGGGCCGCCCGGTGATTGATGTCGCGCTGGAACACACCGACCTGTCGCGCAGCCAACTGGAAGAGCTACTCAATCCCGAGAAGCTCACTGCCGGCGGCGTGTAAACCCCGCAACCGCTTTGGAGGCTCACCATGGAGCACTGGAAACGCACGATCGAACGGGCCAATCGCTGCTTCATGATGGGCGAATTGATCGACGCCCGCGAGGCTTACCTGCAAGCCCTGGCCCTGGCGCAAGTGTTGTTCGAGCGCTGGGCGGATGCCGACGAAGCGGTGGCGGCCTGCGTCATCTCCCATCACAACCTGGCGGATCTGCACCTGCGCCTGAATCAGCCCGAGGAGAGCGCCGAGTATCTCTGCGCGATTCACCAACGGCTGTTGCAGACCATGCAGGACGAGCGCCTACGCCCGGCCCTGCGTGAGGCGGCGCTGCGCCAGAGCAGCAAGACCTACGTTGAATTACTGAACTTCATCAGCGAACACGGCGAATACCCGCGCACTCAGCGCCTGCTGCATCCGGATACCGGCAATGCGCGTCGCGCGCCTGCCCCACATCACCATGGAGTCCATTGAAATGGCTTTTACTTTGCCTGCCTTGCCTTACGCCTACGACGCCCTCGAACCGCATATCGATGCGCAGACCATGGAGATCCACTACACCAAGCATCACCAGACTTACATCAACAACCTCAACGCCGCCGTAGAAGGCACTGAATACGCCGAGTGGCCGGTGGAAAAACTGGTCGCCAGCGTGCAGCAGTTGCCGGAAAAACTCCGTGCGGCGGTGATCAATCAGGGCGGCGGTCATGCCAATCATTCGCTGTTCTGGGAAGTCATGGTGCCAAGCGGTGGCGGCAGGCCCGATGGCGCGCTGGCCAAGGCCATTGATGAACAACTGGGTGGTCTGGACAGTTTCAAAGAGGCCTTCACCAAAGCCGCGCTGACCCGTTTCGGCAGCGGTTGGGCCTGGCTCAGCGTGACCCCGCAGAAGAAACTGATCGTGGAAAGCAGCGGCAACCAGGACAGTCCACTGATGAACGGCAACACGCCAATTCTCGGTCTCGATGTCTGGGAGCACGCCTACTACCTGCGTTACCAGAACCGTCGTCCGGAATACATCAACGCCTTTTACAACGTGATCAATTGGCCTGAAGTGGCTGCGCGCTACAAAGCCGCACTGGTTTAAGTCTTCTATAAAAACAATCCAAGGCTGACTATGGGCACTGAAACACTGGCGATCGGAAGTGGGCGTATGTTTCGTTACGCGGTGGGCTCGCTCTTGCTGTTGGCGGGCATGACCTTGCTGGTCGCTCACGGGCTGGAATGGCTGGATCTGGAACCGAGGCTGTCGCGGGCGTTGCAAGGCGGGGCGATCTGCGCGCTCGGCACGGCGCTCGGCGCGGTCCCGGTACTGGTGATTCGGCGCATGCCCCAGGCGCTCAGCGATACATTGCTGGGTTTTGGCGCTGGCGTGATGTTGGCAGCGACGGCGTTTTCGCTGATCGTGCCGGGCATTGCCGCCGCTGAAAGCCTCGGCCTGACAGCGTGGGCCGCCAGCGGCTTGATCTGCTTCGGCATCATGCTCGGTGCGTTCGGGCTGTTTCTGGTCGACCGGCAATTGGCTGGTGCGTCTCCGGAGATGCTCGTGGGCACGGTCGAACGGCCGGTGATTCCGCCGCGGATCTGGCTGTTCGTGTTCGCCATCATTGCTCATAACATTCCGGAGGGCATGGCGGTCGGTGTCTCCGCTGGCGGCGGTATGCCGGATGCCGATAGTCTGGCCATGGGCATTGCCTTGCAGGATGTGCCGGAAGGTCTGGTGATTGCGCTGGTACTGGCCGGGGCGGGAATGTCGCGGGTCAAGGCGTTCTTGATCGGCGCGGCGTCGGGTCTGGTTGAGCCGGTTTTTGCCCTGCTGTGTGCGTGGCTGGTGAGCCTGGCGCAGGTGCTGTTGCCGTTAGGTCTGGCGCTGGCGGCCGGGGCGATGTTGCTGGTGGTGACCCACGAAGTGATCCCCGAGTCGCGACGCAATGGTCACGACAAACTGGCCAGTCTCGGCCTGTTGATCGGGTTTTGTCTGATGATGGTGATGGATACAGCGCTGGGTTGAGTTGAATTGTGGCGAGGGAGCTTGCTCCCTCGCCACAGGCGATCAGCCACCTTCGTCGAAGTAGTTGTTGATCAACGCCACCAGCGCATCCAGCGCTTCCTGTTCCTGATGCCCTTCGGTACTCAAATAGATTTTGGTGCCTTTGCCAGCCGCCAACATCATCATCGCCATGATGCTTTTGCCATCAACCGTAGTCTCCGGCGTGCGGCCTACTCGGATCGTGCAATCGGGATACTGGCCGGCAACCCCGACAAACTTCGCCGACGCTCGGGCATGCAAACCCAGTTTATTGATGATTTCGATTTCCAGAGCAGGCATCGCGGTGTGAATCCTTTAAGTGAGGTCGCGGTGGCGAACCTGGACATTCTTCAGGGTTTTCTGCAGGGCCTGACCCAAGCGTTCGGTCAGGTAGACGGAGCGGTGATGCCCGCCGGTACAGCCAATGGCAATGGTGACGTAGGCGCGGTTACTCGCGGCGAAGCGTGGCAACCATTTGTGCAGATAGGTGAAGATGTCCTGGAACATTTCCTCCACCTCGGGCTGTGCTGCCAGATACTCGGCCACCGGCGCATCGAGACCCGATTGTGCACGCAACTCAGGTTTCCAGTAAGGATTGGGCAGGCAGCGCACATCGAACACCAGGTCCGCATCCACCGGCATGCCGCGCTTGAAGCCGAATGACTCGACCAGGAACGCGGTGCCCGGCTCCGGCTGATTCAGCAAACGCAGCTTGATGGTGTCGCGCAACTGGTACAGGTTCAGATGGGTGGTGTTGATTTTCAGGTCAGCGAGGTCGGCGATAGGGCCGAGCAGGGCGGTTTCATCCTGAATCGCCTCGGCCAGCGAGCGGTTGGCGTTGCTCAGTGGATGGCGACGGCGGGTTTCGGAAAAACGCTTGAGCAGCGTCTCCTCGTCAGCATCCAGATACAAGACATCGCACTGGATATGCTTGCTGCGGACATCTTCAAGCAGTTCCGGAAAACGGGTCAGATGGCTCGGCAGGTTACGCGCATCGATAGACACGGCCACCAGCGGCTGCGCCAGTTCGGTGTGAATCAGCGCCCGTTCGGCCAGTTCTGGCAGCAGGCCAGCTGGCAGATTGTCGATGCAGTAGTAACCGTTGTCCTCAAGGACATCCAGGGCGGTACTTTTACCCGAGCCGGAACGGCCACTGACGATGATCAAGCGCATGATTACTGCCCGTTTTGCTCGTCCAGTACGACCTGGTACAAGGCTTCGTTGCTCGGAGCGCTGCGCAGCTTATCGCGCACGTCCTTGCGATCGAGCATGCTGGCGATCTGGCGCAGCAACTCCAGATGGGCATCGGTAGCCGCTTCCGGGACCAGCAGAACGAACAGCAGGTCAACCGGGGCGCCGTCGATGGCATCGAAATCGATAGGGGCTTCAAGGTGCATCAAGGCGCTGATTGGCGACTGGCAACCCTTGAGGCGGCAGTGAGGAATGGCGATGCCGTTGCCGAAACCGGTAGAGCCGAGTTTCTCACGGGCGATCAGGGCCTCGAAGACATCTTGCATCTCCAGATCCGGCACTTCGCGGGCGATCAGGTTGGCAATTTGTTCGAGGGCTTTCTTTTTACTGCCGCCCGGCACGTTCACCAGGGAACGGCCGGGGGTCAGGATACTTTCAAGTCGGATCATGGAATGGGGGGTTATCGACCGGTGGCGCCCTGGAGCAGGCTCTGGGTCTTTTCCTTATGCTTTTTGAGTTGTTTATCCAGCTTGTCGGTCAAGGCGTCGATCGCCGCGTACATATCGGTATGTTCCGCATTGGCGACCACTTCGCTGCCGGGTATATGCAAGGTGGCTTCGATTTTCTGCTTCAGCTTTTCGACGCACATCGTGACTTGCACGTTGGTGATCTTGTCGAAATGTCGTTCCAGTCGTTGGAGTTTTTCCTCGATGTAGGAACGCAGAGGTTGGGTCACTTCCAGTTGGTGTCCACTGATGTTGACTTGCATACAGCTTCTCCTTCGTTGCCAGTGCATAAAGCGGCAGGCTGGATAGCCTGCCACTGGAACGCTGTAACGTGGCTTACATCAACCGCTTGCGTTCGCTCGAAGGCGCGATCCCTAAGGACTCGCGGTACTTGGCGACGGTGCGGCGAGCCACCTGAATGCCTTGTGCCTCCAGTAAACCAGCGATCTTGCTGTCACTCAACGGCTTTTTCTGATTTTCCGCCGCAACCAGTTTTTTGATGATCGCGCGGATCGCCGTGGACGAGCATTCACCGCCTTCGGAGGTGCTGACGTGGCTGGAGAAAAAGTATTTCAGTTCATAAATACCGCGCGGGGTATGCATGAATTTCTGTGTGGTCACCCGGGAAATCGTCGATTCATGCATGCCGACCGCTTCGGCGATGTCATGCAGGACCAGCGGCTTCATGGCTTCGTCGCCGTATTCCAGGAAGCCGCGCTGATGCTCGACGATCTGGGTGGCCACTTTCATCAGGGTTTCGTTGCGGCTTTGCAGGCTTTTGATGAACCAGCGAGCCTCCTGCAACTGATTGCGCATGAAGGTGTTGTCGGCGCTGGTATCGGCGCGACGCACGAATCCGGCGTACTGGGCGTTGACCCGCAGGCGTGGCACGGATTCCTGGTTCAGCTCGACCAGCCAGCGCTCGTTGTCCTTGCGCACGATGACGTCCGGGACGACGTACTCGGCTTCAGTGGATTCAATCTGCGAGCCTGGACGCGGGTTGAGGCTCTGCACCAGTTCGATGACCTGACGCAGCTCGTCTTCCTTGAGCTTCATGCGGCGCATCAACTGGCTGTAGTCGCGGCTGCCGAGCAGGTCGATGTAATCGGTGACCAAGCGTTTGGCTTCAGCCAGCCAAGGTGTCTTGGCCGAGAGCTGGCGTAATTGCAGCAGCAGGCATTCACTGAGGTTGCGGGCGCCAATGCCTGCCGGTTCGAATTGCTGGATGCGGTGCAGGACGGCTTCGATCTCGTCCAGTTCGATGTCCAGTTCCGGGTCGAATGCTTCGAGAATCTCCTCGAGGGTTTCGTCCAGGTAGCCCTGATTGTTGATGCAATCGATCAGGGTCACGGCGATCAGGCGATCGGTGTCGGACATCGGTGCCAGGTTCAATTGCCACAGCAGGTGGCTTTGCAGGCTTTCGCCAGCAGAGGTGCGGGTGGTGAAATCCCACTCGTCGTCGTCGCTGGTTGGCAGGCTGCTGGCACTGGTCTGGTAGACGTCTTCCCAGGCCGTATCGACCGGAAGCTCGTTGGGGATGCGCTCGCTCCAGTCGCCGTCCTCGAGGTTATCCACCGTCGGGGCGGTTTCCTGATAGGAAGGTTCCTGGATCTCGGTGTTGGGCTTCTGTTCGGCGTTGTCGGCCAAGGGGTCGGAGTTGTCGAAGTCGTCGCCTTCTTCCTGGCGTTCGAGCATCGGATTGGATTCCAGGGCCTCCTGGATTTCCTGTTGCAGATCCAGGGTCGACAATTGGAGCAGGCGGATGGCCTGTTGCAGCTGCGGTGTCATCGTCAGCTGCTGGCCCATTCTCAAGACTAGCGATGGTTTCATGGCAGGGGCTTAACACCTTATTCGCCGGCGCTATGCGCCATCCACTACAGGGCGCCGGAGCGCCAAACTTAAGCAAATTATATGCCTGAAACTGAAGTGTTTGCCTAGAGCGCTGTAACAATTAAAGCGGATTAAATTCAGCTTGAATCGATACAGCACCCGGGGCGGCTCACCGGGCACTATTCGCTTAGAGGCGGAATTCGTGGCCCAGATACACTTCCTTCACCAGATCGTTGGCGAGGATGGTCGCGGAGTCACCTTCGGCGATCAGTTGACCGTCGTTGACGATGTAGGCGGTTTCGCAGATGTCCAGCGTCTCACGCACGTTGTGGTCGGTGATCAGTACACCGATGCCCTTGGCCTTGAGATGGTGGATGATCTGCTTGATGTCGCCGACCGAAATCGGGTCGACACCGGCGAACGGTTCGTCGAGCAGGATGAATTTCGGTGCGGTTGCCAGTGCGCGGGCGATTTCCACCCGGCGGCGCTCACCACCCGACAGGCTCATGCCGAGGTTGTCGCGGATGTGGCTGATATGGAATTCCTGCAGCAGGCTTTCCAGCTCCTTGCGACGGCCGGCCTTGTCGAGCTCCTGACGGGTCTCGAGGATGGCCATGATGTTGTCGGCCACCGACAGTTTGCGGAAGATCGATGCTTCTTGCGGCAGATAGCCGATACCGGCCTTGGCGCGGCCATGCATTGGCTGGTGGCTGACGTCCAGATCGTCGATCAGCACACGACCCTGATCGGCCTGGACCAGGCCGACGATCATGTAGAAGCAGGTGGTCTTGCCGGCGCCGTTCGGGCCGAGCAGGCCGACGATCTGGCCGCTGTCGATCGACAGGCTGACGTCACGCACGACCTGGCGGCTTTTATAGGCCTTGGCCAGGTGCTGAGCTTTCAGAGTTGCCATTACTGGGTTTTCTCGTCGGTTTTCTTCTTCGGCTGGATCACCATGTCGATGCGCGGACGCGCTTCGGTGACCTTGCTGCCGGTAGCGCGACCGGCGCTGGCCAGTTTCTTCACGGTGTCATAGACGATTTTCTCGCCTTGAGTCGTGTTGTTGTCCTTGTCGACAACCTTGGCCTTGTCGATCAGCACAACGCGGTTTTGCGCGGCGTGGTACTGAATCGTCACGCCCCAGCCCTGAACAGGCTTGGTGTCGCCAGCGGTCTGCAGTTGTTCGAAGTAGGCGAGGTTGCCCACCGAGGTCACCACGTCGATGTCACCGGCCGGCGTGCGAGTAATGGTCACGGTGTTGCCCGTAACCTTCATCGAGCCCTGAGTGATGATGACGTCGCCTTTATAAGTGGCAATGCCATTCTTGTCGTCCAGTTGGGCGTCGTCGGCCTGGATGCGGATCGGCTGTTGCTGATCGTTCGGCAGAGCCCAGGCGCTCACGCTTCCCAGTGCTGCGCCCAGACTGAGCAAAATAGGGAGGGTTTTAACGAGCCTCATACTGTCCTCTTACGTTCGATAGCAGGTGTATCCTGCTTTCCTTCAGATACGCTTTCATTCCCACGCCAGTCGATACACCGCCAGCGCCGTCGATTCTAACGGGTTGCTCGGTCTGCGCATATTGTTCCTGCGGGAACACGGTCATACGCGTGGAGGTAACCAGCAGATCGCGATTTTGCTCATCGGTGCGCTTGATGCGTACCGAATCGATCAATTCGACCTGGGTGCCGCCCGAATTCACTTCGCCGCGTTCACTGGTCACATGCCACGGAAACTCCGTTCCGCGGTACATGTTCAGGTCAGGCTTGGTGACCAGCGTGATGTCGGTCGCCTTGACGTGCTCGGCCTTGTCGGAAGTCATTTCATACTGCACTTTGCCGTCCGGCAGATATTGCAGGGTATGCGTATTGGTTGCATACCAGTCGATAGGGGTGTCGACGGACGTCACCGGAGGCTTGTCGAGGAAGCGTTCCGGGCTGATGTTCCAGTAGCCTACCGCAGCGAATATCGCCGCGATGCAGCCGAACAGCAGGAAGTTGCGAAATTTTTTGCTAAACATGGTTTGGCTCACAGGTACGCGGCGTTGGCCGCATCGAGGCGGCCCTGGGCGCGCAGGATCAATTCGCAGAATTCACGGGCGGCACCTTCGCCGCCACGGGCCCGGGTCACGCCATGAGCGTGTTCGCGGACGAAATCGGCAGCGTTGGCAACGGCCATGCCCAGTCCCACCCGGCGAATCACCGGCAGGTCGGGCAGATCGTCACCGAGGTAGGCGACCTGTTCATAGCTTAGGCCCAGTTGTTCAAGTAGACCGTCCAGAACCACCAATTTGTCTTCGCGCCCCTGAAACAGGTGCGGGATGCCCAGGTTTTTCGCCCGGCGCTCGACCACGGGGGTTTTGCGACCGCTGATGATGGCGGTCTGTACGCCAGCGTTCATCAGCATTTTGATGCCTTGACCATCAAGGGTGTTGAAGGTCTTGAATTCACTGCCGTCTTCAAGGAAATACAGACGTCCGTCAGTGAGGACGCCGTCGACATCGAAAACTGCCAGTTTGATGGCTTTGCCGCGTTGCAGCAGATCGGTGCTCATTTACATCACTCCTGCGCGCAGCAGATCGGAGAGGTTGAAGGCGCCAACCGGGCGATCTTCCTCATCGACAACGACCAGTGCGTTGATTCGGTGGTCTTCCATGATTTTCAGGGCTTCGGCGGCGAGCATCTCCGGCCGGGCGGTCTTGCCGTGGGCGGTCATGACCTGATCGATGGTGGCACTGCGAATGTCTATGCTGCGATCCAGGGTGCGGCGCAAATCGCCGTCGGTGAAGATCCCGGCCAGTTTGCCGTCGGCTTCAAGGATTACGGTCATGCCAAGACCCTTGCGGGTCATTTCCATCAGCGCGTCCTTGAGCAGCGTCCCGCGCTGCACCTGCGGCAATTCCTGCCCGGCGTGCATGACGTTTTCGACTTTCAGCAACAGTCGACGGCCGAGGGCGCCACCCGGGTGGGAGAAGGCGAAGTCTTCGGCGGTGAAACCGCGGGCTTCCAGCAATGCCACAGCCAAGGCATCGCCCATGACCAGTGCGGCAGTGGTGGACGAGGTCGGGGCCAGGTTCAGCGGGCAGGCTTCATGCTCGACGTGCACGTTCAGGTTGACTTCAGCGGCCTTGGCCAGTGGCGAGGCCGGGTTGCCGGTCACGCTGATCAACTGGATGCCCAGACGCTTGATCAGCGGCAGCAGGGTGACGATTTCGTTGGTCGAGCCGGAGTTCGACAGCGCGAGGATCACGTCATCGCGAGTGATCATGCCCATGTCGCCATGACTGGCTTCGGCCGGGTGTACGAAAAATGCCGGGGTGCCGGTGCTGGCCAGCGTCGCGGCGATCTTGTTGCCGACGTGCCCGGATTTGCCCATGCCGACCACCACAACACGGCCCTTGCTGGCCAGAATCATCTCGCAAGCGCGTACGAAATCGGCGTCGATATGGGGCAACAAGCCTTGTACGGCTTCCACTTCGAGGCGGATGGTGCGTTGTGCCGATTGGATCAGGTCGCTGGATTGGCTCATGTCAGAAATCGTATAGCCCGATGAAAAGGCGGCGATTATAGCGGTTATGTTGGAAAGCCTCACGCAAGTTCGTCGTGCTTTGTCATTACTCGTTACCAAAACCCGGGGAAACAGCCGCCAGACCTGTCATATCGCCGAACACGGGCCGGTACAAGCCTTGGGCGCTTGGCCTTTGCAGTGATATAGTTCGCCGCCAGTTCGGCCTGCCCGGGATGTACGTGCTTTTTAAGTAAAGCCAGGCGTCCGAGTGAGAGGCTGCATCGCAAGGAGTTTAGATGAGTGCCGATAACGCCTACGCGGTCGAGCTGAAGGGAGTCTCCTTCAAGCGCGGTGCGCGCAGCATTTTCAATAACGTCGATATTCGCATCCCGCGCGGCAAGGTCACCGGCATCATGGGGCCTTCCGGGTGTGGCAAGACCACGCTGTTACGGTTGATGGGCGCACAGTTGCGTCCGTCCAGTGGCGAAGTCTGGGTCAACGGTCAGAATCTGCCTGCGCTGTCGCGCAGCGATCTGTTCGATGCGCGCAAGCACATGGGTGTGCTGTTTCAGAGCGGCGCACTGTTCACCGATCTCGATGTGTTCGAGAACGTCGCTTTTCCCCTGCGCGTTCATACCCAATTGCCCGAAGAAATGATCCGCGACATCGTTCTGCTGAAATTGCAGGCGGTCGGTCTGCGCGGCGCTATCGAGCTGATGCCCGATGAACTGTCCGGCGGCATGAAACGCCGCGTGGCGCTGGCCCGGGCGATTGCGCTCGATCCGCAGATTCTCATGTACGACGAACCGTTCGTCGGTCAGGATCCGATTGCCATGGGCGTGCTGGTGCGACTGATCCGTCTGCTTAACGATGCGTTGGGGATCACCAGCATCGTGGTGTCCCACGATCTGGCCGAAACCGCGAGCATCGCCGACTACATCTATGTAGTGGGTGATGGTCAGGTGCTGGGGCAGGGCACGCCGGATGAATTGATGAACTCGGATGAACCGCGTATTCGTCAGTTCATGACCGGCAATCCCGATGGCCCGGTGCCGTACCATTTTCCAGCGACGGATTACCGCGCAGATCTTCTGGGGAAGCGCTGATGCGCAGAATTTCATTAATAGAACGCGTGCGCCGTTTCGGCGAAGCGGCGATCGACGCCATTGCGGTGTTTGGTCGAGCAACGCTGTTCCTGTTTCACGCCTTGTTGGGGCGTGGCGGGATCAGCGGCGGTTTCGGTTTGCTGGTCAAACAACTGCATTCGGTTGGCGTGATGTCGCTGGTGATCATCGTGGTCTCCGGTATTTTCATCGGCATGGTGCTGGCGCTGCAGGGCTTCAGCATTCTGTCGAGCTACGGTTCGGAGCAGGCAGTGGGGCAGATGGTTGCGCTGACGCTGTTGCGTGAACTCGGCCCGGTGGTGACCGCGCTGCTGTTCGCCGGGCGCGCCGGATCGGCACTGACCGCAGAAATCGGCAACATGAAGTCCACCGAACAGCTTTCCAGCCTGGAAATGATCGGTGTCGACCCGCTCAAATACATTATTGCCCCGCGTCTGTGGGCCGGTTTCATTTCCCTGCCGGTGCTGGCGATGATTTTCAGCGTGGTGGGTATCTGGGGCGGCTCGTGGGTGGCTGTCGACTGGCTGGGCGTGTATGAAGGCTCGTACTGGGCGAACATGCAAAACAGCGTGAACTTCACCAGTGACGTGCTCAACGGCGTCATCAAAAGTATCGTGTTTGCCTTCGTCGTGACCTGGATCGCCGTATTTCAAGGCTATGACTGTGAGCCCACTTCCGAGGGCATCAGTCGCGCCACCACCAAGACCGTAGTGTTTGCCTCGCTGGCAGTGCTGGGCCTGGACTTTATTCTGACCGCTTTGATGTTTGGAGATTTCTGATGCAAAACCGCACCCTGGAAATCGGTGTCGGCCTGTTCCTGCTGGCAGGGATCCTGGCTTTGTTGCTGCTTGCTTTGCGGGTCAGTGGCCTGTCTCCGACTTCGACCACCGACACCTATAAACTTTATGCCTACTTCGACAATATTGCCGGTTTGACGGTCAGAGCCAAAGTGACCATGGCCGGTGTGACCATCGGCAAGGTCACCGCAATCGATCTGGATCGCGACAGCTTCACCGGTCGGGTGACCCTGCAAGTGGACAAGAAGGTCGACAATCTGCCGACCGACTCCACAGCGTCTATCCTGACCGCGGGTCTGCTGGGCGAGAAATACATCGGTATCAGCGTGGGCGGGGAGGACACCCGTCTGAAGGATGGTGGAACCATCCACGACACGCAGTCGTCTCTGGTACTGGAAGACCTGATCGGTAAATTCCTGCTCAATACCGTTAGCAAAGACGCCAAATGAGGAGCTTTTGAATGATCTCTACCTTGCGACGTGGCCTGTTGGTGTTACTCGCGACACTGCCACTGATGGGTACCGCTGTGGCGGCACAGTCGGCGCACGATCTGGTTCAGGACACCACGAACCGGATGCTCTCCGACCTGCAGGCCAATAAAGAGAAGTACAAGCAGGATCCGCAGGATTTCTATACGGCGTTGAACACCATCGTCGGCCCGGTGGTGGATGCCGAAGGTATTTCCAAAAGCATCATGACGGTCAAGTATTCGCGCAAGGCTACGCCGGCGCAGATGCGGACCTTCGAGGAAAACTTCAAGAAAGGCCTGTTTCAGTTCTACGGCAACGCCTTGCTCGAATACAACAACCAGGGCATTACCGTCGATCCTGCCAAGGATGAGTCGGGTGACCGCACCAGCGTTGGCATGACCGTCAAGGGCAGCAACGGCGCGATCTATCCTGTGCAATACACGCTGGAGAAGATCAACGGCGAGTGGAAACTGCGCAACGTGATCATCAACGGCATCAACATCGGCAAGCTGTTCCGTGATCAGTTCGCCGACGCGATGCAGCGCAACGGCAATGATCTGGACAAGACCATCAACAACTGGGCAGGTGAAGTGGCCAAGGCCAAGCAAACCACCGAGCAAGCCGCCGAGAAGCCAGCGCAATGAATGAGGCGGCAGTTCGTATGAGTGATGTCGACGAGCTATTGCTCAGCGGAGTGCTGGACTACCGCACCGGCCCTGACCTGCGCAAGGAAGGTCAGGCGCTGATCAAGTCGAGCAAGGCTGCTTCGCTGGTCATTGATTGCTCGGCAGTGAAGAAGTCCAGCAGCGTCGGTTTGTCGTTGCTGCTGTGCTTCATCCGTGATGCACAAGCCGCCGGCAAAGCGGTCAGCATCCGGGCGATGCCCGAAGACATGCGCGAAATCGCTCAGGTCAGCGAACTGACCGAGCTGTTGGCGCAACCCTGAACCCGCATCGATAAAGAAGCCCCCCGTCAGAGTCCTGCCAATGCGGGGTTCGCAGGCGCGGGGCTTTTTTGTATGATGTCCGACCCGTGCGCACAGGGCGCCGATTGAGGTTGAGCATGCAGGCCGTAGAAGTGAAGAGCTTCCTTGAAGGAAAGCTGCCCGGAACGTTGGTAGAAGTTGAGGGCGAAGGCTGCAATTTCCAGCTGAACGTGATTAGCGATGAACTGGCGGCGTTGAGCCCGGTGAAGCGTCAGCAGCAGATCTATGCCCATTTGAACCCATGGATCACCGATGGCAGCATCCATGCGGTCACTATGAAATTTTTCAGCAGCGCGGCCTGGGCCGAGCGCACCTGAGCCTAAGGGCGTCGAGATTCTTATGGATAAATTGATTATTACTGGTGGCGCTCGTCTTGATGGCGAGATCCGCATTTCCGGGGCAAAGAACTCTGCCCTGCCGATCCTGGCCGCCACCCTGCTGTGCGATGGCCCGGTGACGGTCGGCAACCTGCCGCACCTGCACGACATCACCACCATGATCGAGCTGTTCGGGCGCATGGGCATTGAGCCGGTGATTGACGAGAAGCTCAGCGTCGAAATCGACCCACGCACCATCAAGACCCTGATCGCGCCGTACGAACTGGTGAAAACCATGCGTGCCTCGATTCTGGTACTGGGCCCGATGGTTGCCCGTTTCGGTGAAGCCGAAGTCGCGCTGCCTGGCGGTTGCGCCATCGGTTCGCGTCCGGTCGACCTGCACATTCGCGGTCTCGAAGCCATGGGCGCAGTGATCGACGTCGAAGGCGGCTACATCAAGGCCAAGGCGCCTGAAGGCGGCCTGCGCGGTGCACAATTCTTCTTCGATACCGTCAGCGTGACCGGTACCGAAAACATCATGATGGCCGCTGCTCTGGCCAAGGGCCGCAGCGTGCTGCAGAACGCCGCGCGCGAGCCTGAAGTGGTTGACCTGGCGAACTTCCTCAACGCAATGGGCGCCAAGGTTTCCGGCGCTGGCACCGACACCATCACCATTGATGGCGTCGAGCGTCTGGGTTCGTGCTTCTACAAAGTCATGCCTGACCGTATCGAAACCGGCACCTACCTGGTGGCTGCTGCGGTCACCGGTGGTCGCGTCAAGGTCAAGGACACCGATCCGACCATCCTTGAAGCGGTTCTGGAAAAGCTTCGTGAGTCCGGCGCAGAAATCACCTGCGGTGAAGACTGGATCGAGCTGAACATGCACGGCAAGCGCCCGAAAGCGGTCAACGTGCGCACCGCGCCGTACCCGGCGTTCCCGACCGACATGCAGGCGCAGTTCATCTCGCTCAACGCCATTGCCGAAGGCACTGGTGCCGTGATCGAGACGATCTTCGAAAACCGTTTCATGCACGTTTATGAACTGCACCGCATGGGCGCCAAGATCCAGGTCGAAGGCAACACCGCCATCGTTACCGGTACTGAAGTGCTGAAGGGCGCGCCTGTGATGGCGACCGACCTGCGGGCGTCGGCCAGCCTGGTGATCTCGGCACTGGTTGCCGAAGGCGATACCCTGATCGACCGCATCTACCACATCGACCGTGGTTACGAGTGCATCGAAGAAAAATTGCAGATGCTGGGTGCCAAGATCCGTCGCGTTCCGGGCTGATCGCTGCATCGGGACACAGGGACGTGTCCACTGAATTCGTTTCGAGTCGAGCCGGTCTCCGGCTCGATGTGTGTCCGGCGCCGATTGCGACCGGACATGAGTACCTTGATAAGGACTGACGTTTCCCATGTTGACCATCGCACTGTCCAAGGGCCGCATCCTTGACGACACGCTGCCGCTTCTCGCTGAAGCGGGCATCGTGCCGACCGAGAATCCGGACAAGAGTCGCAAGCTGATCATCCCCACGACGCAGGACGACGTACGCCTGCTGATCGTGCGCGCCACCGACGTGCCGACCTATGTCGAGCATGGCGCGGCCGACCTCGGCGTTGCCGGTAAAGATGTGCTGATGGAATACACCGGCCAGGGCCTGTACGAGCCACTGGATCTGCAGATCGCTCAGTGCAAACTGATGACCGCCGGCAAGATCGGCGCCGCCGAGCCCAAGGGCCGTCTGCGCGTGGCGACCAAGTTCGTCAACGTCGCCAAGCGCTATTACGCCGAGCAGGGCCGTCAGGTCGACATCATCAAGCTTTACGGCTCGATGGAGCTGGCGCCGCTGATCGGTCTGGCGGACAAGATCATCGACGTGGTCGACACCGGCAACACCCTGCGCGCCAACGGCCTGGAACCTCAGGAACTGATCGCCACGATCAGCTCGCGCCTGGTGGTCAACAAGGCTTCGATGAAAATGCAACACGCACGAATCCAGGCGTTGATCGATACCCTGCGCAACGCAGTGGAATCGCGACACCGCGGCTGATCTACCTGCGCGACCCCAGGTCGCGCCGTCTATCCGCCTCATAGCCAGAATTCTCAGGTGCCCAAGCGGATCGAATGATAGTTTCGGGCGCCTGAGTTTTTTGCCATTCCTATGAGGCTCTCGCTATGACCGCACCGACTGCAATTCGCCGACTCAACGCTGCTGACCCGGATTTCGCGCATCATCTGGATCATCTGCTGAGCTGGGAAAGTGTGTCTGACGACTCGGTCAATCAGCGCGTGCTGGACATCATCAAGGCTGTGCGCGAGCGCGGTGACGCGGCGCTGGTCGAGTTCACTCAGAAGTTCGACGGCCTCGAAGTCGCCTCGATGGCCGACCTGATCCTGCCGCGCGAGCGCCTGGAGCTGGCCCTGACTCGCATCACCGTGGCGCAGCGCGAAGCGCTGGAAAAAGCCGCCGCCCGTGTGCGCAGCTACCACGAAAAACAGAAACAGGACTCGTGGAGCTACACCGAAGCCGACGGCACCGTGCTTGGCCAGAAGGTCACGCCACTGGATCGCGCCGGCCTCTACGTGCCGGGCGGCAAGGCGTCGTACCCGTCGTCGGTGTTGATGAACGCGATTCCGGCCAAGGTTGCCGGCGTGACCGAAGTGGTCATGGTCGTGCCGACCCCGCGCGGTGAAATCAACGAACTGGTGCTGGCGGCCGCGTGCATCGCTGGTGTTGACCGGGTGTTCACCATCGGTGGCGCGCAAGCGGTTGCTGCTCTGGCTTATGGCACCGAAAGCGTGCCGCAAGTGGACAAGGTCGTTGGCCCGGGCAACATTTATGTCGCCACGGCCAAACGTCACGTATTTGGTCAGGTCGGCATCGACATGATCGCCGGCCCTTCGGAAATCCTTGTGGTGTGCGACGGCCAGACCGACCCGGACTGGATCGCCATGGACCTGTTTTCCCAGGCCGAGCACGACGAAGACGCCCAGGCGATTCTGGTCAGCCCTGACGCCGAGTTCCTCGACAAGGTCGCCGCCAGCATCGACAAACTGCTGCCGACCATGGACCGCGCGACCATCATCGAAACCTCGATCAATGGTCGCGGCGCGCTGATTCACGTGCGCGACATGGCGCAAGCCATCGAAGTCGCCAACCGTATCGCCCCGGAGCACCTGGAGTTGTCGGTCGCTGACCCGCAAGCCTGGCTGCCGCAGATCCGCCACGCCGGCGCGATCTTCATGGGCCGTCACACCTCCGAAGCGCTGGGCGATTACTGCGCAGGCCCGAACCACGTATTGCCGACTTCCGGCACTGCGCGGTTCTCTTCGCCGCTGGGCGTGTACGACTTCCAGAAACGTTCGTCGATCATCTTCTGCTCCGAAGCAGGTGCTTCCGAGCTGGGTAAAACTGCATCGGTACTGGCCCGTGGCGAATCGCTCAGCGCGCACGCCCGCAGCGCCGAATACCGCATCAAAGACGACGACTTTCTTCAAGAGCAGGGGGAATGAGCATGAGTAAATTCTGGAGCGCGTTCGTCAAGGATCTGGTGCCTTATGTGCCGGGCGAACAGCCGAAGCTGACCAAGTTGGTCAAGCTCAACACCAACGAAAACCCGTATGGCCCATCGCCAAAAGCCTTGGCGGCGATGCAGACCGAACTCAATGACAACCTGCGCCTGTACCCGGATCCGAACAGCGATCTGCTGAAAAACGCCGTCGCCAAGTATTACGGCGTGCAGAGCAATCAGGTATTCCTCGGCAACGGCTCGGACGAAGTGCTTGCGCACATCTTCCACGGTCTGTTGGAGCACGAACAGCCGATTCTGTTCCCGGACATCAGCTACAGCTTCTACCCGGTCTATTGCGGGTTGTATGGCATCAAGTTCGACGCCGTGCCGCTGGATGCGCAATTCCGGATCAACCCGGCGGACTACGCCAAGCCGAACGGCGGGATCATTTTCCCTAACCCGAACGCCCCGACCGGTTGCCTGTTGGGGCTGGACGCGGTCGAGCAAATCCTCAAGGCCAGCGCGGATTCGGTGGTGGTCGTGGACGAGGCTTACATCGACTTCGGCGGCGAGACGGCGATCAGTCTGGTGGATCGTTATCCAAACCTGTTGGTGACGCAGACCCTGTCCAAGTCGCGTTCGCTGGCCGGCCTGCGGGTCGGTCTGGCGGTGGGGCATCCGGATCTGATCGAGGCGCTGGAGCGGATCAAGAACAGCTTCAACTCCTATCCACTGGATCGTCTGGCGAATGTCGGCGCGGCGGCGGCATTCGAGGATCGCGAGTACTTCGACAAGACTTGCCGATTGGTCATCGAGAGTCGCGAGTGGGTGATTGCGCAGTTGCAGGCCAAAGGTTTTGAAGTGCTGCCGTCGGCAGCCAACTTCATCTTTGCCCGTCACCCGCAACACGATGCGGCAGGGCTGGCGGCGAAACTGCGCGAGCAGGGCGTGATCGTGCGGCACTTCAAACAGGAGCGGATTGCACAGTTCCTGCGGATTTCGATTGGTACGCCGGAGCAGAATCAGGCGTTGATCGATGGTTTGGGTGATTTATAACTTTGTAAGTTGATCGTTCCCATGCTGCGTGTGGGAACGATCAGCAAAGTTTGGTTTGTATTGCTGTTTTGAATGGATTATTTGCTTATTTGTTGGACATTAAAATTTCCGTTCAAGATGAGAACTTTATCAGCATCAAGAAATTCAAAAGTACCATTTACAGATTTTAAGCCGTTGACTGTCCCAATCACGATGGATGCCCTGCCAAATTTTGGTTCACGGGTATCTTGTTCCGGGAGTTGGTAGGACCAAAACTCTACGACAGGCCCATGATCCAAGTCCGCAGGATAGTCGATGATATGAGCACCATCTCCAAGAGCTGGAGGGAAAGCCAGCGTCACACCCGAATGCTCGTCTTTGCCAGCAAGCATCCAGGGGTATTCTGAACCCGTGAAGGTAAACTGGATTTGTTTGGCCTTAATAGTCAGCCCTTCCGGTGATCTTGCTTCTAACGTACCGGTGCCGTTGCTTGTTTTAGATGACTTCATAACGTTATCCTTTTTTCGTTAATGATTCTGTTTGGGGGCGGAGGGTTCTATTCGTTTTTTCAGTCGTTAGTTTATTTTTATGAGTTAGCGTCTGCCTACTGATAGAAATGACAGTTTTTTAGCTTGATTTGGAATAGGTCGGAGGGTTCTTGCTTCTAAAGAATCAAGTCAGAGTGGACTGTTTTTACTTGGATTCGTAATTCGTAATTCGGAGCGGTAAACGTTAAATGTAAAAGCCCCTACCTCTACCCAATATAGAGAGGATCGATCGAGGGGCATTTCAGTATTTACATCGATCTGAGATATCGAGGTGTTTTGACCGATTGGGTGGGTGACTCCGCTTACTCGTGATGTGGCTCGCCAAGGAATGTCAGCGAACTGAACAACCCACGACTGTCCACATCAGTGCTGTTCTTCACCGGTACCTCAACCTGCGCCGCAATCACATTCAACCCTTCATTACGCACCAGCACTTGCGCACGCCCATCCATGTCCGTCTCGGTGCTCAAGGTGTTCGGCGCACTGCGATAATCGCCAATCAGTTTCACCCCCGCCGCCGGTTTGCCATCGAGCAACACCTGCACCGGCAATGAATTCCCCGGGCCAACAGTCAGCGGATCAACCTCCGGCAGAATCAGCAATTTGATCTGATCCAGTTTCGGCAGCTTCGCCCCCGGCTGATAAATCGCCAGGCTGTATTTGAACGTCTCCGTCGCCTCGACAGCGCCGGGGACTTTGCTGCGTCCTTCGTTGATCCACTTCTTGTCGGCGGTTTGCGACCACATGCCGTTATTCAATGCCACGGCCATAACCGCAGGCGACTTCAATGGTTTTAGCCGTGCGTGATCCGCCAGGCGCTCGACGCTGACCGGAATCATTTTGCCGCCCGCGTCATATGCCCAGGCACCACTGATCTTCTGCGCCTTGAACGCGTTGTCTTCAGCGCCATGGCCGTATATCACTTCGATATTGCCGCGTCGTTGTTCGGTCCACAGGCCGTGGGCCGAGACTTGGGCGGCGAACAGCGCGGCGATGAGCACGAGGGTTTTGCCGTATTGCATGGGGGCTTCCTTTTACAGGTTGAGGGTCAGGCTGACAGTGAAGTTGCGCGGCTCACCGGGGTTGACCCAGTAGTTGCTGTAGGAGCGCTCGTAATACTTCTCGTCGAAGACGTTGTTCAGGTTCAGCCCGACGGTGACGTTGTCGCTGGCCTTGTAATGGGCGAGCAGGTCGACGGTCTGGTAGGCCGGCAATTCGAAATCGCTGCCGGACTCCCCCGAGCGGTCACCGACATAAGTGAACGCCGCGCCGACGTCCGAGCCGCGCAAATGACCATCCTGAAACTCATAAACACCGAGCAGACTGCCACTGCGTTTGGCCACACCGAGGATGCGGCTGCCGGTGGGAATCGTCGCGTCGCCCTTGGTCACTTCGGCGTCGATGTAAGCGAAGGCGCCGATCACCCGCAGCGCATCGGTCACTTGCCCGGTCACTTGCCAATCGAAACCGCGACTGCGTGCCTTGCCCACAGCACGGCTGGTGTCAGTGGCCGGGTCGAGGGCGAGGACGTTTTCCTTGTCGATGTGAAAGAAGGCGAGGGTGCTGCTCAGGCGCTCGTCGAACAGGTCGTTCTTGATGCCGACTTCGTAACCGACACCTTCTTCGGGGTCGAAGGATTTGCCGGAGGCGTCGAGGCCGTTGTTCGGTTTGAACGAGGTCGAGGCGTTGGCGAACAGGCCGGTGTTCGGCGTCAGTTGATAGAGCAGACCGGCGCGTTGGGTGAGCGCGTCATGACGCTGGCTGCTCTTGGCGTTACGGCTGTGGTCGTCGATGCGCTGGTCGAAATGCTCGAAACGCGCACCGATCATCCCGCGTAATTTATCGCTGAAGACGATTTGATCCTGCAGGTTCAAGGCGTGGCTTTCGACGTGTTCGAAGAAGTCCGTGCCCGAGCGAGCGCCGTCGGGTTTCGCCTGCCCATAGATCGGCTTATAGATGTCGATGGCGTAACGGCCACCGGCAATGGTGGTGACGCGCTCGTTCTTGCGGAAGTTTTCGTATTCGCTGCCGATCAGCAGTTCGTGTTGCCACGGGCCGAGGTCGAAGAGGCCGCGCAATTCCAGTTGGGTGATGCTGTCGTGCCAGTTGGTATCGCGTTCGCGATAGCGGCGGTTGACGGTGTGACCGTCGGCATTCAACGGGCGAGATTCGGAGGCGTCGCCCCAGAGTTTGCCTTCTTTGTAATGGCTGGCCAGACGCAGTTTCCAGCTGTCATTGAGGTGATGTTCGAGGGTCGCCTGCAGCAAGTTGTTGTGGTTGTCGATGTTGCCGTCGTTGGGTTCGCCGAGGAAAGTCGAGCGCGAGACGCCGTTCCACTTGTTGTTCGGCGCAACGATGCCACGATCAAAGGTGGAGCTGTGCCGGACGATTTCGCTCTCAATCAACAGCGACGTGTCCGGGTTCAATTGCCAACTGATCGAGGGTGCGACGAAGAGGCGCTGGCTGTCGACGTGATCGCGAAAGCTGTTGTTGTTTTCGACCGCGAGGTTGATCCGCGAGAGCACATTGCCCTGATCATCCAGCGGCGTGTTGACATCCAGGGCGGTGCGGTAGCGGTCCCAACTGCCGGCGCTGGTTTGCAGGGTGGTGAAGGCTTCGGGCTGCGGTTTCTTGGTGACGATGTTCACTGTGCCGCCGGGATCGCCTCGACCATAAAGGCTGGCCGCCGGGCCTTTGAGCACTTCGATACGTTCGATGTTGGCCGCGTCAGGCGTGCTCGGATAACCGCGATTGGCGCTGAAGCCGTCCTTGTAGAACTCCGACGTGGTGAAGCCGCGCACGCTGTATTCGTAGAGGGTGAGGCCGCCAAAGTTATTTTGCTTCGACACGCCACCGGCAAAATCCAGTGCGCGCTCGACGCTGCTGCTGCCCAAATCCTTGAGCACGCTGGCGGGCACCACACTGATCGCTTGCGGGATATCGCGAATCGCCGTGTCGGTTTTGGTCGCGCTGGAGGAGCGGGTGGCGCGGTAGCCTTTGAGCGGTCCGGTCGGGGATTCGTAGTCGGAGATGACGCTGATGGCGTCGAGTTCGAGGGGTTTGGGTTCTTCAGCGCAGGCTGGATCGACCAGCAAACCGAGGCTCAGGCCCAGCAGAGAGGCCTTTGTTCGAGACGACATGTTATGTTGTTCCAATTATCAAAATTGAAACAATATAACATGCCTGTTGAGAATGTCTTTTATCCGCGCTGTCGGCGCGAAAAAAGTTTTACTCTTCTTTTTCCTGCACCGGCGCCGGTGGTGGACGCAAGCCGATTTCAGCGGTGAGTTTCAGTTCCTTGCCGTTACGCATCACCTGAATCGTTACTTTGTCAGTCGGTTTGATCCGCGCGACCTGGTTCATCGAACGGCGACCATCACCGGCCGGTTCGCCATCGATGCTCAGAATCACGTCGCCCAATTGCAGGCCGGCCTTCTGCGCCGGGCCGTCGCGGAAGATCCCGGCAACGACAATCCCCGGACGTCCGGACAAACCGAACGACTCAGCCAGCTCCTGAGTCAGCGGCTGCACTTCAATCCCCAACCAGCCGCGAATCACCTGGCCGTGCTCGATGATCGACTTCATTACTTCCATTGCCAGCTTCACCGGAATCGCGAAACCGATGCCCTGCGAGCCACCGGACTTGGAGAAGATCGCCGTGTTGATGCCGGTGAGGTTGCCGTTGGCATCGACCAGCGCGCCGCCGGAGTTGCCCGGGTTGATCGCTGCGTCGGTCTGGATGAAATCTTCGTAGTTGTTCAGGCCCAACTGATTACGCCCGGTGGCACTGATGATGCCCATGGTCACGGTCTGGCCAACGCCGAAGGGGTTGCCGATGGCCAGCGCGACGTCGCCGATGCGAATGTTGTCGGAGCGGCCGACGGTGATGGCCGGCAGGTTTTTCAGGTCGATCTTCAAGACCGCGAGGTCGGTTTCCGGGTCGCTGCCGATCACCCGTGCGAGGGTTTCGCGGCCATCCTTCAGCGCCACAACGATTTGGTCGGCACCGCTGGTCACGTGGTTGTTGGTGAGGATGTAGCCTTCCGGGCTCATGATCACGCCGGAGCCGAGGCTCGATTCCATGCGCTTTTGCTTCGGCGAGTTGTCACCGAAGAAGCGGCGGAACTGCGGATCTTCAAACAGCGGATGCGCCGGTTTGTTGATGACTTTGGTGGTGTACAGGTTAACCACCGACGGCGCGGCGATGGTCACTGCGTCCGCATAGGACACCGGCCCCTGCTGCACGCTGGTGGTTTGCGGAGCCTGTTGCAGGTTGACGTCGAGGCTCGGCAGCCCGACCCACTGCGGGTAACGCTGAATAATCAACAGAGCGATAAGCACGCCGGCCAACAGCGGCCAACCCATAAAACGCAGCGCCTTGAGCATTAAGCACGTCCTGGAAAAGTTGCAGGCGGGGTCAGACCGCCCATAATGTCGCGCATTATACGAGGCCGCGCGTGCCTCTGAACGGGATATTTAGGAGTCTTTCATGGCCGTTGCCCTCAGCACCCTCGTCGAAGAAGCCGATCGTTATCTTGGCGCTGCAAAAATTGCCGATTATTGCCCCAACGGCTTGCAGGTCGAGGGCCGACCGCAGGTGATGCGCATCGTCAGTGGCGTCACCGCCAGTCAGGCGTTGCTCGATGCTGCTGTCGAAGCCGAGGCCGATCTGGTGCTGGTGCACCACGGTTATTTCTGGAAAGGCGAGAACCCGTGCATCACCGGCATGAAGCAGCGTCGCCTCAAGACCCTGCTCAAGCACGACATCAGCCTGCTCGCCTACCACTTGCCGCTGGACCTGCACCCGGACGTCGGCAACAACGTGCAACTGGCGCGTCAACTGGACATCACCGTCGAAGGCCCGCTGGACCCGGACAATCTGAAAATCGTCGGGCTGGTGGGGTCGCTGGACGAGCCGGTGAACGCCCGTGATTTTGCCCGTCGAGTGCAAGAACGCATGGGGCGCGAACCGCTGCTGATCGAAGGCAGCGGCATGATTCGCCGGGTCGGCTGGTGCACCGGTGGTGGTCAGGGCTACATCGATAACGCCATCGCTGCCGGCGTTGATCTGTTCATCAGCGGCGAGGCCTCCGAGCAAACCTTCCACAGTGCCCGGGAAAACAACATCAGCTTCATTGCCGCCGGTCATCACGCAACCGAACGCTACGGCGTGCAGGCGCTCGGTGATTACCTGGCGAAGCGTTTCGCCGTCGAACACATCTTCATCGACTGCCCGAATCCGATCTGATTCACAGCGCATCCCCCTGTAGGAGTGAGCCTGCTCGCGATAGCTTTGTCACATTCAACATAGCAGTGACTGACACACTGCTATCGCGAGCAGGCTCACTCCTACAGGGGGTGGGTGCCCAAACGAGTGGGCATATTCATATACCCTTTCGATCTAGTTGGCGTCCTGATTAGAAGAGGTCGCTGTGCTAGGATTCCCCGCTCGAACACGGCCCGCTGGCCGTTCATAAGAAAGCTTTCGTGAGTAGCCATGGTCGACAAACTGACGCATCTGAAACAGCTGGAGGCGGAAAGCATCCACATCATCCGCGAGGTGGCCGCCGAGTTCGACAACCCGGTGATGCTGTACTCCATCGGTAAAGACTCCGCCGTGATGCTGCACCTGGCACGCAAGGCGTTCTTCCCGGGCAAACTGCCGTTTCCGGTGATGCACGTCGACACCCGGTGGAAATTCCAGGAGATGTACAAGTTCCGCGACAAGATGGTCGAAGAACTGGGCCTGGACCTCATCACTCACATCAATCCGGACGGCGTGGCGCAGAACATCAACCCGTTCACCCACGGTAGCGCCAAGCACACCGACATCATGAAAACCGAGGGCCTCAAGCAGGCACTCGACAAGCATGGTTTCGACGCAGCATTCGGCGGCGCCCGTCGCGATGAAGAGAAGTCCCGTGCCAAAGAGCGCGTGTACTCGTTCCGCGACAGCAAGCACCGCTGGGATCCGAAAAACCAGCGTCCGGAGCTGTGGAACGTCTACAACGGCAAGGTCAACAAGGGCGAATCCATTCGCGTGTTCCCGTTGTCGAACTGGACCGAGCTGGACATCTGGCAGTACATCTACCTCGAAGGCATCCCGATCGTGCCGCTGTACTTTGCCGCCGAGCGTGAAGTGATCGAGAAGAACGGCACGCTGATCATGATCGACGACGAGCGCATCCTTGAGCACCTGTCCGACGAAGACAAAGCGCGCATCGTCAAAAAGAAAGTGCGTTTCCGTACCCTTGGCTGCTACCCGTTGACGGGCGCGGTGGAGTCCGAGGCCGAAAGCCTGACGGACATCATTCAGGAAATGCTCCTGACGCGAACTTCCGAGCGCCAGGGCCGTGTCATCGACCACGATGGCGCAGGCTCGATGGAAGACAAAAAACGTCAAGGCTATTTCTAAGGGGCTGTCATGTCGCATGTTTCTGATTTGATCAGCGAGGACATCCTCGCCTACCTGGGCCAGCACGAACGTAAAGAGCTGCTGCGCTTTTTGACCTGCGGTAACGTCGATGACGGCAAGAGCACCCTGATCGGGCGCCTGCTGCACGACTCGAAGATGATCTACGAAGATCACCTGGAAGCGATCACCCGTGACTCGAAGAAAGTCGGCACCACCGGTGACGACATCGACCTGGCGTTGCTGGTCGACGGCCTGCAGGCCGAGCGCGAGCAGGGCATCACCATCGATGTCGCTTACCGCTATTTCTCCACCGCCAAACGCAAATTCATCATCGCCGACACCCCCGGCCATGAGCAGTACACCCGCAACATGGCCACGGGTGCGTCCACCTGTGACCTGGCGATCATCCTCGTCGACGCCCGTTACGGCGTGCAGACCCAGACCCGTCGCCACAGCTTTATCGCCTCCCTTTTGGGGATCAAACACATCGTCGTCGCCATCAACAAGATGGACTTGAAGGGCTTCGATGAAGGCGTGTTCGAGTCGATCAAGGCCGACTACCTGAAGTTCGCCGAAGGCTTGAAGATGAAGCCGACCAGCATGCACTTCGTGCCGATGTCTGCCCTCAAGGGCGACAACGTGGTGAACAAGTCCGAGCGCTCGCCTTGGTACAAAGGCCAGTCGCTGATGGAAATTCTCGAGACCGTGGAAGTGGCGGGCGACCGCAACTTCACCGATCTGCGTTTCCCGGTGCAGTACGTCAACCGTCCGAACCTGAACTTCCGCGGTTTCGCCGGCACACTGGCCAGCGGCATCGTCAAGAAGGGCGACGAAGTCGTGGTGCTGCCGTCGGGCAAGAGCAGCCGCGTGAAGTCCATCGTCACTTTCGAAGGTGAGCTGGAGCACGCCGGTCCTGGTCAAGCGGTGACGCTGACCATGGAAGACGAAATCGACATCTCCCGTGGCGACCTGCTGGTGCATGCCGACAACGTGCCGCCGGTCACCGACAGCTTCGAAGCGATGCTGGTGTGGATGGCTGAAGAGCCGATGCTGCCGGGCAAGAAATACGACATCAAACGCGCCACCAGTTACGTGCCGGGCTCCATTGCCAGCATCGTCAACAAGGTCGACGTGAATACCCTTGAAGAAGGCCCGGCGAGCGCGTTGCAGCTCAACGAAATCGGCAAGGTGAAGATCGCGCTCGACGCGCCGATCGCCCTCGACGGTTACGAAAGCAACCGCACCACCGGCGCGTTCATCATCATCGACCGCTTGACCAACGGCACCGTCGGCGCCGGCATGATCGTCGCGCAACCAGTGGCTCATGGCACGGCTTCGCACCACGGCAAACTGGCCCACGTTGCCACCGAAGAGCGCGCTCAGCGTTTCGGTCAGCAACCGGCCACCGTGTTGTTCAGCGGTCTGTCGGGCGCGGGCAAGAGCACCCTGGCCTACGCGGTTGAACGCAAGCTGTTCGACATGGGCCGCGCGGTGTTTGTGCTGGATGGCCAGAACCTGCGTCACGACCTCAACAAAGGTCTGCCACAGGATCGCGCCGGCCGCACCGAGAACTGGCGTCGTGCCGCGCACGTGGCGCGTCAGTTCAACGAAGCGGGCCTGCTGACCCTGGCAGCGTTCGTTGCGCCAAGCGCTGAAGGTCGCGAGCAGGCCAAGGATCTGATCGGCAAGGATCGTCTGCTCACCGTTTACGTGCAGGCCTCGCCGGCCGTGTGCGCCGAGCGTGATCCGCAAGGTCTGTACGCGGCTGGCGGCGACAACATCCCGGGCGAATCCTTCCCGTACGACGTGCCGCTGAACGCCGATCTGGTGATCGACACGCAGACACTGAGTCTGGAAGACAGCGTCAAGCAAGTGCTGGATCTGCTGCGCAAGCGTGGCGCGATCTAAGCAATAAAGCAGCGACAAGCTTCTAGTTTCAAACTGCAAGAAAAAGCCCGCCGATGAGTAATCTTCGGCGGGCTTTTTTGTTGTCTTGAGATTGCTATCGCTGGCTTGCCAGCGATGAGGGCGGATCAGGCGCCTGAGGACTTCGCTGGATATTCGCGGTGCATTTGTTCCAGCAGCGCATCCTTGTCCAGCCACAGCTGATTGATCCAGCCCTGAAACTGCAGGCGATATTCGCCGTCCTGATCGTAGTTCTTGCCAATGAACTGTTGCGGGATCTTCAGCTCTTCAAAGTGCACCACCACATCGCGCACATTGCCACACAGCAAATCCCAGAAGCCCGGACGGCCGCCCGGATAGTGAATGGTTACGTTGACGATCGACTCGAGTTGCTCGCCCATCGCATCCAGCACAAACGCGATGCCGCCAGCCTTGGGCTTGAGCAGGTATTTGAATGGAGATTGCTGCTGCGCATGTTTGCCTTCAGTGAAGCGCGTGCCTTCGACGAAGTTGAAGATCCCCACCGGGTTGTTGCGGAATTTCGCGCAGGTCTTGCGCGTGGTTTCCAGGTCTTTGCCTTTCTTTTCCGGGTGCTTTTCCAGGTAGGCCTTGGAATAGCGCTTCATGAACGGAAAGCCCAGCGCCCACCAAGCCAGGCCGATCACCGGCACCCAGATCAGCTCCTGTTTGAGGAAGAACTTCAGCGGCTGGATTTTCCGATTGAGCACGTATTGCAGCACCAGAATATCGACCCAGCTCTGATGGTTGCTGGTGATCAGGTACGAGTGCTTGTAGTCCAGGCCTTGCAGCCCGCTGATGTGCCAACGGGTGCGCCGCACCAGATTCATCCAGCCTTTGTTGTTGCTGATCCACGCTTCATGCGTGTGGCTCATCAACCAGAGTGAGGCACGCCGGGCGAGGTCGAATGGCAGCACTTTGATCAGCGCCACACAGAACAGAAACGAGCACAGCAGAATCGTATTGAGTGCCAACAGCAGCGAGGCGATCACGCCGCGCAACGGTGCAGGTAGAAAATCCAGCATTTACACATCCATAGGTCGGTTGGCGGCTTGAATCGCGGTGAGGGCGATGGTGTAGACGATGTCATCGACTTGCGCGCCGCGCGGCAAATCATTCACCGGTTTGCGCAGGCCTTGCAGCATCGGCCCGAGGCTGACGCAATCGGCGCTGCGTTGCACGGCTTTGTGCGTGGTGTTGCCGGTGTTCAGATCAGGGAAGACGAAGACCGTGGCGCGACCGGCCACCTGGCTGTTCGGCGCCAGTTGCCGGGCAACCTCCGCGTTGGCGGCAGCGTCGTATTGCAGCGGGCCGTCGATCAGCAGCGAGTGCTGTTGTTCGTGGGCGAGCAGGGTGGCTTCGCGGACTTTCTCGACTTCTTCGCCGGTGGCCGATTCGCCGCTGGAGTAACTGATCATTGCCACGCGCGGGGTAATGCCGAACGCCGCAGCCGAGTCGGCGCTTTGCAGGGCAATCTCCGCCAGTTCCACGGCGCTTGGATGCGGATTCATCACGCAGTCGCCATACACCAGCACTTCTTCCGGAAACAGCATGAAGAACACCGACGACACCAGCGTGCAGCCCGGTGCGGTTTTAATCAGTTGCAGGGCCGGGCGGATGGTGTTGGCGGTGGTGTTGATCACGCCGGACACCAGTCCGTCGACTTCATCCAGCGCGAGCATCATGGTGCCGATCACCACGGTGTCTTCCAGTTGTTGCTCGGCCATCGGCGCATTGAGGCTCTTGGTTTTGCGCAGGGCCACCATCGGTTCGACGTAGCGCTCGCGGATCAGGTCCGGATCGAGAATCTCCAGCCCCGGCGGCAGCACGATGCCTTGGGCGCGGGCCACCGCTTCGACGTCTTCGGGTTTGGCCAGCAAGACGCAACGGGCAATCCCGCGTTCCTGGCAGATCGCCGCCGCCTGCACGGTAAACGGCTCGCTACCTTCGGGCAGAACGATGCGCTTGTTGGCGGCCTGGGCGCGCTGGATCAGTTGATAGCGGAACACCGCCGGTGACAGGCGCATTTCCCGTGGTGTGCCGCAGCGCTGGTGCAGCCAGTTGGCGTCGAGATGGCTGGCGACGAAATCGGTGATGATCTCCGCACGCTCGCGGTCGTCGATCGGGATTTCCTTGTTCAGGCCATTGAGCAGGTTGGCGGTGTCGTAGGAGCCGGTGCTCACCGACAACACCGGCAAACCGGCCTGCAACGCGCCACGGCACAGATCCATGATGCGCGGATCGGGCAGGGTGTCGCTGGTCAGCAGCAGACCGGCCAGCGGCACGCCGTTGATCGCCGCGAGGCTGACGGCGAGGATGATGTCGTCGCGATCGCCCGGTGTCACCACCAGCACGCCGGGCTTGAGCAGCTCGACGGTGTTGCGCATGGTGCGTGCGCAAATGATGATTTTGGTCATCCGCCGGGTTTCGTAATCGCCGGCGTTGAGCACCTGCGCACCCATCAGGTCGGCGACGTCGCGGGTGCGCGGCGCGTTGAGTTCCGGTTGATAGGGGATGCAGCCGAGCAGGCGGAAATCACCGCTGCGCAGCAATGGCGAATGTTCTTTCAGACGCGCGGCGAAGGCGTCCATGCTTTCTTCGGTCTTGACCTTGTTGAGGATCACACCGAGGACTTTCGGGTCTTTCGGGCCACCGAACAACTGCGCCTGCAATTCGACACGGCCAGAGAGTTCGGCCAGCACTTCGTTTTCCGGCGCCGAGACCAGAATCACCTCGGCATCGAGGCTTTTGGCCAGGTGCAGATTGACCCGTGCGGCGTAACTGGCGCTGCGGGTCGGCACCATGCCTTCCACCACCAGCACGTCCTTGCCGATGGCGGCCTGTTGGTACAGGGCGATGATTTCTTCGAGTAACTCATCGAGCTGACCGTCACCGAGCATCCGCTCGACGTGGGCCAGGCCCAGCGGTTGCGGCGGCTTGAGGCCGTGAGTGCGCGCCATCAGTTCGGTGGAACGTTCAGGGCCGGTGTCGCCGGGATGCGGCTGGGCAATCGGTTTGAAGAAGCCGACTTTCAAGCCCGCTCGCTCCAATGTACGCACCAGCCCGAGGCTGATGGAGGTCAGACCCACGCCAAAATCGGTGGGGGCGATAAAAAAAGTTTGCATGCGAATTCTCTAAAGTTGCATGGCAATGGTGTCAGCTTATGTCTGGCTGACTACCGAAATTCAGTCGCCAAGGTTATCGCTAACCGAGCCTTGCGCGCACCAACCACAGGCAAAGGGTTGGCCTATTTTTTCAATACGTTGCGCCGGGTCAAGGACCCAGGCTCGCGATTGCCATGGCGGCTGATGACGCAGGTGTTGGGTGTGGCCGCAGGAAAGCTCGGCCACCCAGTGACCTTCCTCGTCCTGATGAAAGCCGGTAATGGTCGAATCCCGTTTGTCCGGGTTGTGTTCGCTTTCGCGCGATTGCTTCGCTAAACTTGGCCTTTCTATATTCTTATGCAAAAGGTCTCGCCCCATGCTGATCGCCGCCAATAAGGCTGTCTCCATCGACTATACCCTCACCAACGACGCTGGTGAGGTCATCGACAGCTCCGCCGGCGGCGCTCCGCTGGTTTACCTGCAAGGCGCAGGCAACATCATCCCGGGCCTGGAAAAAGCTCTGGAAGGTAAAGCTGTTGGTGATGAGCTGGAAGTTTCCGTTGAACCGGAAGACGCTTACGGCGAATACGCCGCTGAACTGGTCAGCACCCTGAGCCGCAGCATGTTCGAAGGCGTTGACGAGCTGGAAGTCGGCATGCAGTTCCACGCTTCGGCGCCGGACGGCCAGATGCAGATCGTCACCATTCGTGACCTGGACGGCGACGACGTGACTGTCGACGGCAACCACCCACTGGCCGGTCAGCGCCTGAACTTCAAAGTGAAGATCGTTGACATCCGTGATGCCAGCCAGGAAGAAGTCGCTCATGGTCACGTCCATGGCGAAGGTGGCCATCACCACTGATTTCTGCGCTAAGCTTTCGAGAACTGGAGAGGCGCCTGCGGGCGCCTTTTTAGTCCGCGGCTGTCCTTGGTGGCCTCGCCAAGTGGCTGTTTCGAGTAGAACACGGGAATCCTGGAGTCCGTCATGAGTGCTTTTCACGACCTTAAGTTGACAGCCCTGGATGGTCAGGAGCTACCGCTGGCACCGTTCAAGGGCCAAGTCGTGCTGGTGGTCAACGTCGCCTCCAAGTGCGGCTTGACCCCACAGTATGCGGCGCTGGAAAACCTCTATCAGCAATTCAAAGGCCGAGGCTTCAGTGTGCTGGGCCTGCCGTGCAACCAATTTGCCGGTCAGGAACCGGGCACCGAGCAGGAAATTCAGGAATTTTGCAGCCTCAACTATGGCGTGACGTTTCCGTTGTCGAGCAAGCTTGAAGTCAACGGTCACGATCGTCATCAGTTGTACCGTTTGCTGGCGGGCGAGGGTGCGGAGTTCCCCGGTGACATCACCTGGAATTTCGAGAAGTTCCTGCTCGGCAAGGACGGCCGGGTGCTGGCTCGGTTCTCGCCGCGCACGGCGCCGGATGATCCGACGGTGATTGCCGCGATCGAGAAAGCGCTGGGTTAAACCGCCAAAGATCAAAAGATCGCAGCCTCGGCAGCTCCCACAGGGATTGCCGATGCTGCGATCTTTTCGTTTCTATCCCTTAATCATTCAAATCAATAGTGCTGTTCAAAGCTTGCAACGCTTCATATTATCGCCGTCATAAAGTCATTCCCTGTGGAGCCTTCCAATGCCGGTTCAAGCCTTGTTCAAACCGTTTCATCTCGGTGCCCTCGAACTGCCGACCCGCGTGGTCATGGCGCCCATGACCCGTTCGTTTTCTCCAGGCGGCGTGCCTAATTCGAAAGTCATCGAGTATTACCGCCGTCGCGCAGCAGCCGGTGTCGGCCTGATCATCACCGAAGGCACCACCGTCGGCCATATTGCCTCGAACGGCTATCCGAACGTGCCGCAGTTCTTTGGTGATGCGCCATTGGCCGGCTGGAAGAAAGTTGTCGATGCGGTTCACGCCGAGGGCGGCAAGATCGTTCCGCAACTGTGGCACGTGGGCAGCGTGCGGCGCATCGGCACCGAGCCGGACGCCAGCGTGCCGGGTTACGGCCCGTCGGAAAAACTCAAGGACGGTCAGGTCGTCGTGCACGGCATGAGCAAACAAGACATTCAGGACGTGATCGCCGCGTTCGCTCAAGCTGCTAAAGATGCACAAAACATCGGCATGGACGGCGTGGAAATCCACGGCGCTCACGGCTACCTGATCGACCAGTTCTTCTGGGAAGGCAGCAACCAGCGCACTGACGAATACGGCGGCAGCCTGGCCAACCGTTCGCGTTTTGCCATCGAACTGATTCAAGCCGTACGTGCGGCGGTCGGCGAAGGTTTCCCGATCATCTTCCGCTTCTCGCAGTGGAAGCAGCAGGATTACACCGCGCGTCTGGTGCAAACCCCGGAGGCCCTGGGGGAATTCCTCAAGCCGTTGACCGACGCAGGCGTGGATATTTTCCACTGCTCGACGCGGCGCTTCTGGGAGCCGGAATTCGACGGTTCCGAGCTGAACCTGGCCGGCTGGACGCGCAAACTGACTGGCAAGCCGACCATCACCGTTGGCAGTGTTGGCCTTGATGGCGAGTTCCTGCAGTTCATGGTCAACACCGACAAGGTTGCGCAGCCGGCCAGTCTGGAGAACCTGCTGGAGCGCCTGAATAAAGAGGAGTTCGATCTGGTAGCGGTGGGGCGTGCGCTGCTGGTCGATCCGGACTGGGCGCTGAAAGTGCGTGAAGGGCGTGAGCAAGACATTCTGCCGTTCAGCCGTGAGGCGTTGATGACGCTGGTTTAAGCGTCGCTCTCACTGACGCTATCGCTGGCAAGTCGAAACGTCGCACCGCAGCTCCCACAGGTTTTGCGGGTGTTCACAAAAATTGTGTTCATCACAGCCCCTTGTGGGAGCTGCGGTGCGACGTTTTCGACTTGCCAGCGATGGCGGCTTCAAAATCAGCGAAGACCTAAGGCAGTGTCTGTGCATTCGGCACAACCTGCTCCCCCACGCACGCCCCACGCAAATGACTTTCAAACTGCTCAATCACCGCTGGCCAGCCTTGGCGACTTGCATGCTGCCGCGCATTGAGCCGCACGCAACGCAACGTTTCGTCCTCCTCCAGCAACCACGCCGCTGCATCGCAAAACGCGTCTTCATCGCCTGGCATTGCCAGCACGCCGTTGTAGCCATGGCGAATATGTTGCGCCGCCGCTGCCTGATCGTAAGCCACGACACCCAGCCCTGAAGCCAGTGCTTCCAACACCACGTTGCCGAAGGTTTCGGTCAGGCTCGGGAACAGAAAAACATCCCCCGACGCATAGTGCGTCGCCAACGCTTCCCCGCGCTGTGAACCACAGAAGATCGCCTCGGGCAGATCCTTTTCCTGTGCCATGCGTTGCGGCCCGTCACCGACCACGATGAGCTTCATATTGCGCTGTGGATAAGTGCTGCGCAGTTTTTCAAAGCTGCGTTTGAGTAAACCAAGGTTTTTCTCTGGTGCGAGCCGTCCTACATGAATCACCGCAATGTCACGCTCGCCCAGTCCCCATTGCTCACGTAAAGCGTTCAGCCGTTTGGCTGGATGAAATAACTGGCTGTCCACACCTCGCGACAACAACGCCAGACGCTCGAAATGCCGGCGCTCCAGTTCCAGGCGCTGACTGACGCTCGGCACCAGCGTCAGCGCCGAACGGTTGTGAAACCAGCGCAGGTAATGGGTCAGCATCCGGGTCAGCAGACCGAGGCCGTATTGACTGGTGTATTGCTGGAAATTGGTGTGAAAGCCGCTGACAACCGAAATCCCCAGTCGCCGCGCCGCGCGCAACGCCGATAAACCGAGCGGGCCTTCAGTGGCGATATACAGCACATCCGGGCGCTGACGCTTCCAGCGCCGCAGCAGTTTGTGCATCGACGACTGACCCCATTGCAAGCCCGGATAACCGGGTAACGGCCAGCCGCGACACAACAGCAGCGCATCATCTTCACTGCGCTGCGGATCATCGGCCTGACGCGGACGCACCAGTTCGACGCGATGCCCGCGCGCGCGCAGTCCATCGCACAAGCGGCCAAGGGTATTGGCCACGCCGTTGATTTCCGGTGGGAAGGTTTCGCTGATCAGAGTGATATGCAGAGCTGTCGTCATGACCTTAGTGTCGGCTGAGGCCATGTCTTCATTGTGTCGAGTTGATGATGGATTGATGACAGATGCTTATCTGTCTGCCTAAACCTTTGGCCTATGCGGTCGTTAGCTTTGGCTTAAACTCTTTTTCCAGGAAAACGGCTGTGTCCGAGAATGCTTATGCGCCGGCTGAGGCGCAACTGTTGGTTGCGGGTGAACAAACTCCAGAGTTTTATGTTGTCGCACGGTGGAAGTTCATTCTGCTGTCGATCCTCAGTTTTGGCCTGTATTTCTATTTCTGGATTTACAAGAACTGGAGCCTGCACAAGCGCAGTACTCAACAAGAGCTATGGCCGTGGGCGCGAGCTTTTTTCTATTTGTTTTTTGTGCATCAGCTTTACCGGCTCGCCAAAAAACGAATTCTCGACAGGGGCGGTAAATCCAATTGGGATCTTGAGCAGTGGGCGACAGTCTTTGTCGTATTGACCGTAGTCGCGCACATATTCGAAAAGCTTCCCAAGCAGATTCCTGAGCTGAGTTTTCTTGGTCTTGTCGCCTTGATCATGTTGCCGATACGAGTTTATGTCGCGAGCGAAGGTCAACAACTGATCAATTTGGCTGCGAACGACCCGCAAGGCCTGAGTAACAATCGCCTCAACGCCTGGAACTTGCTGATCATCCTGCCAGGCGTTGCGGTGTGGGTGTTGGTAGGGCTGTTGTTAGCTGGCGTTTACCCCTGAGTTATCAGGATTAAAGACTGGAGGCTCAGGCTTTTTCCTGAGCCAGTGCCTCGGCACCACGCTCACGCACCCAGAACAGCGTTGCCCCGGCTACAGCAGCCGGCATCATCAGGATGTTGACCAGCGGAATCAGCAGCACCAGATAAACAATCCCGCCGAAACTCATACTCTGCCAGCGCTTCTGCCGCAGCCAGGCGAGCATTTCGTTCCAGCCAAGTTTGTGGTTGTCCGCCGGGTAGTCGATGTACTGAATCGCCATCATCCACACGCCGAACAACAGCCAAAGCGGTGCGGCGATGATGTTCACCACCGGGATGAACGAGAGGATGAACAGGCCGATGGCCCGTGGCAGGAAGTAGCCGAGTTTGCGCATTTCCCGGGCGAGGGTGCGCGGGATCATCTCGATCAGTTCGCCCCAACTGAACGCCGGGAAATCATCGGTGCCACGCACCACCACTTCGACTTTTTCCGCGAGGAAACCGTTGAACGGCGCGGCGATGATATTGGCCAGCATGGTGAAGCTGAAAAACACCATCAACGCCACCAGCACCACGAACAAGGGCCAGAGGATGTAGCTGAGGAAACTCAGCCAGTCGGGCAGCGAGGGCATCAGCGTATCGACCCACAGGCTGAACTGGTGGCCGGCCAGATAGATCAATCCGACGAACAGCACCAGATTGATGGCCAGCGGCAGCAACACGAACAGTCGCAGGCCGGGGCTGAGGACCAGTTTGAGGCCTTCGCGCAGGTATTGCGGGCCGGACAGAACAGGGGCGGGCATAAGGTGCTCCGAGCATAGGGAAAACGCGCCGACCTTACCGACTTTGCAACAGGTGCGAAAGCACGGCAGAGCGATCGACATTCACTGTAACAAAGATCAGAGGAACGCTATTCGTCAGTGAATCGTTTACCGTCCGCTCTCAAAGCTCGAAGCGAATCCGCGATTCACGGCGTTGTGCTGGTGGTAACGCTTCTCCGCGTTTTACGGCGGCCAGTAGCTGCTCGACCCCTATATGAACGGCATCGGCCTGCACGTTGCACGGTTTGAAATCCGCGACATTGTCGAGGCCTTGGCGGTGCGCCTGGATGATTTTCACGTCCTGGCGAATCACGATGTGGGTGTACAGATGAATGAAAGGGCGCAACAGGCCCAGTACCCAGCGAGGTAAGCGGAAGCGGTAGGCGATGTAGGTGTAGACGCGCGACTGGCGCGAATCGATGGGCGTGATCTGACTGATGATGAAGAATGCCGAACGCTCGCCCCACCGATAGTCGCAGCGGGTGACGTTGGGCGCAAAAAAACGATCGGTGTGCACCAGCGGCTCGCCGTCTGGGTTGCTCAACCAGTCCATCAAACCGATCTTGTCGCCGTCGTCGTGATACGTCACTTCAATGCTCTGCGCTTTACACGCCAGCGTGGCTTCCATCGTTCGCCCGCTGCTGGAACGGAAGATACCCTCGTGGACAAAAACAGTGTGTGGCACATCCATGAAGTTCTGCACGAGGCTGCCGACGTCGGCCTCGAAGGTGTTGATCATGAAATAGGACTGCCAGGGTTTTTCGCCGTAGACCGGGAGCTTGAACACGGTTTTGCTTTGCGGGTCACCCGTGCCGGTGTAGACCCAGACCAGTCCGTCCTGTTCCTGCACCGCAAAGTGACGCTGGCGGTAGCGATACGCGGGGGATGTCGACGAGCACGACTTCTCGCCGACGCTGGGGATATGCACCACTTGCCCCTGAGCGTTGTAGCGCCAGCCATGATAAGGGCACACCAGGCAATCGTCGGCAATCTTGCCCGCCGACAGGCGCGTGCCGCGATGCACGCACTGGTCGAGCAATGCGGCTACCTGGCCGTCACGCTGGCGGAAAAGCACCAGGTTCAAGCCTAGAATCTTCGCCCGGTAAGGTTTGTTTTTGCGCAGTTCTTTCTGTGCGCACGCCACATACCACTGTTCGAGGGTGCCATCGTCGGGCGTCTCGAGGAGGTTGTTCAAAGGTGCCGACATGAGCTTTCCGTCAGAGCGAGAAGGGCTTCGGCTGTTTCCAGCCGATTGATAAGCGAACGCGGCTTGAAATCGCCCGCACGAATGCCGCTCGACTCCGCCGCCTGTTGCAGCACCTGCGCGAGCTGATCAGCGCCGCCGTCGAGCAGGCGCACCTGCACCGGTCCCAGTTGCCCGAGCTGGCGTGCCTGGCCGTAATGAAAGGCGTCGGACAGTGCCGCCTCGATCGTCAGCGCCAAAGCACTGGCATCAAGGTCTCGGGACATCGCCACCAGCGCCGTGTAATGCGGTGGCGAAGCATAGGCATTGGGGATCAGACATGCGCCAGCCTGGGTGGTCGGGCAACGCTCGAACAGGTTCTGCACGACGTGTTCATCGAGTTTTTCTCCGACCAAATCACTGGTCCCCGTGGCACGTCCCACAAACTCGACCCGTGGCGTGGCGCCCGACATGCCGACGACGCGGACCCGATCGCCCAAAGCGTAGCGGTACAAGCCGCCACCGGTGCTCAGCAGCACCTGCGCCGTTTCGCCCAGACGTAACGAATGAGCGTGGCGCAGGCTGCCGTCTTCGCAAAGAAATTCCAGATAATGGCTGCCGATCGCCAACGGGCAACCCGGTCCGTCGCCGAAGGGAACACTCACGACGCCTTCGGTGGCAAACAGACTTTTTGGTAGCCACTGCGCCTGCGGAAAACGCGCGGCCAGTTGCGTGAAGTAATGACGACTCGGACCTTCCATCCAGCAACTGACGGCGGCCAGGCGTGGCCATAACTCGCTGCAGTCACCCTGGGCGCGCGCGCGGCGTAACGCCGAGCGGCGCGGCGCGGGGAGCGCGGCCTCCAGCCATGCAAACGTCTGCAACTGTTCGGGTGTTTCGGCGTCGAACAGTGGCTGTAACAGGCTGGTCAGAAAGGTCGGGCTCCATACGCTGATAAAGCTCAAATCAGCATCGGCCAGCAAGGCCAGCAGGGTCTGGCGGCGCCATTGCGACAGTGCACCGTTAAACTCTGGAATCAGCAACGTCCCTGCCAGACCGGCCAGATGACTGCCGCTCAAATACTCCAGATCACTGGCCGAGCCGAGACAAATGCCATTGGGCCCGGCGACGGGCATTTGCAGGGGCGGCGACATCGACCAATAACTCGAGCCATGACTGATGCCCGGCACCTGGCGATGCATGTCGGCGAGCCACACGGTCAGCGCGCTGTGCATTTCTGCGAGGAAGGCGCGCGTATAGGGAATCGCTTTTTGCAGCGCGCTGTTGCCGCTCGTACGCTCGAAAAACAGCGGTGTGGCGGTGGTCAGAATCGCTGCGGATTCATGTTGAGCGCGCTCGATCCACGGCTGCAGTTGTGCGTAGGTGTGGACCGGTACGTTATCGCGAAACTGCGACGAGTCCTGCAGTCGGGCAAAGTGGTGGGCGCGGCCGAATGCGCAATCACGATTGGTTTCGAGCAGGCGCTGCAATAAGCGTTCTTGCGTTGCTTGCGGTTGCTCGAGTTGCGCGTGCCATTGATCGAGTGTCGGCTTGGCGTGCTCGAGGAAGGTCTGCCACAGCGCGCGTTTGACATCCATGTTGGCGCTCATCAGAAGTAGGTCTTGTCCAGTTGCGTCAAGTCATCGGGTAACCGCTGGGGCGGCAGGAAAACCAGCAGCCAGCCATACCAGAGTGGCCGGGTTTCCTTCAGGTTGGAGGCCTCATGCATTTGCTGCCAATGCATGGCCGAGTGCCGATGATGAGTGAGGTTGTAGTTGAAGTTCAGAAACGCCCAGCGAACCAGTCGCGGGGCGCGCATGTTATAGGCGCCCTCGACGACATCCAGCGGCGTACGCATGTGGTACACCCACTGCAGCGACGACCAGGAAAATGCAAAAGCGCTATAGGTGATGAGCACAACGTGCCACGTCCACCCCAGCAACAGCCCGATCAATAACCACGCGGCGACACCGGCAATGACTTCGTAGCGGATTCGTTTGAAGTCGGCGCTGGAGAAGTCCTTGAAGGCTGCGGCATAGGTGTTGACCTCTGCGGTTTGCGACCACTTGTCCGTGATGCGCGCCGGCAGCACCGGCAATAAAAGACTGCCGATAAACGCCGCCAACCAGATACCGCCCAGCACCGCGAAGTAGTACTCGATTCGTTTGCGCCACAGCGACTCACCCGCAACTGCAAAGTCGGCCAGCTCTGCGCGTGTGCGATTGCGGACGTGATGACCCAGGTGATTGATATGGATCAGCGTGGCCGAAGCACCAAACAGGGTAGAAGCCCACCACATGACAAAGTAGTTGAGTTTTTTGCGACTGTGCGCTAGTCCATGAAAGGACTCGTGCATCATCGAGAAGACGCCTTGCATGACCAGACAAAACGGAATGAGCACCAGCCATTTGAGCCCGCCCGCATCGGTGTGGGACAGCCACGTCAGGGTCATACCCCAAACCAGCGTCTGCAGTGCCAGAACACACAGATTGCCCACGTCGAAACGACGCATTTGCGAAATGTCACTGGAACTGCGCATATGGGGTCCTTGAGAATGCTCGAGTCGAAAAAGTATACCGTCCTGACCGCTTTGCTAACGATCAAATGCTGACGCGGCGGAGCGATGAGGAACCGCAGAAAACTTTATGTCGTATCTAAAACGCCTTTTCAGCAGACGCTCGCTGACAAAATCCGTAAGTGCAGACATCCCCCGGCGTACCCTGCGGTTTGCACTTGATGAGCAGGTTCCTCGCTATTGGTACCGTGGCTGGCCTCATGTAACACGCTTTTTCGATGGCCTGTCGATCATGTTTCCACTTGGCGAAAAACTCTTCATCGACAGTGTCGTGCACTTTCGGAAGGCGATCGACGAAGATCCGGCGCTGGCCCAGGCCGTTGACGCGTTCGTTTATCAGGAAGCGTCGCATATCCGCGAACATCGTTCGTATAACCAGCTACTCGCGGCACAAGGCGCCCCGATTGATGCGCTGGAACAACTGCTGATGCGCCGCCAGGAGGTGGGCAACAAATTTTCCCCGGTGATGCGCCTGGCCATGACGGCCAGCCTGGAACATTTCACCGCGATCCTCTCCGATCAACTCTTGCGTCATCCCGCGATCCTTGAAGGCGCCGATACCAAGATGGCCATGCTGTGGCGCTGGCATGCGATCGAAGAAACCGAACACAAGGCCGTCGCCTACGATGTGCTGGGCGTGGTAGTGAGCAATCCGCTGCGGCGATACCTGATGCGTTGCGGGGTCATGCTGATCATGACGGGCTACTTTGCCATCGATGTCCTGTATTTCATTTACCGACTGGCAAGCAATGATGGGCAGCGTCGCAACGGGCGCGAATGGCTGCGTTTGCTCGGATGGTTATTCGTCCGACCCGGCCCACTGATCCGTGTGTTTCCGAAATGGCTGGCCTGGTTCATTCCGGGGTTTCACCCCAACCATCTCGACACCCGTGAAGCGTTGGCAACGGCGCGGCAAACCCTCGACGAATACACTGGGCGCACACCATGAAAGGGCCTTCGGCGATGACCCCCGCCTGGACACCTGAGGGATTTGCCGAGTGGTCACGGCATTTTCCGGCAACCGAATTCGTCGCGCCCGACGCATTGCTGGACTGCACGGAGCAATTTATCGCTTCCTGGCCCAAGCCCACGCTCAACCTTTCCCAGGACACGTTGGTGGTACTGGTGGCCGGGCTGTTTTCCGAATGGTTGCCCGGCTGTTTTCAGGATTGCGCGCGGACGTTGCGGCGCCGGGGCTATCCGGTTTTGCGTATGCCTGTGCGTTCCTCTCGGGGCGTCATGGCGCAAGGTCGACATATCAGTCAGGTGCTGACGGCCCGACTCAGGCAGGGGCAGCGATTTGTCGTGTTGGCGCACAGCAAGGGTGGGCTTGACGCGCTCGCGGCATTGGCAGAGGACAAACGGTTGAGTCAGGCGTGTGACGGTGTGGTGCTGGTGCAACCACCGACAGGTCCGTCCACAGTCATCGATGACGTGTTGACTTGCAGCGCAGGGCAGTCGAACCTCGACTACCCGTTTGATCGCCTTCGCCGGGTGTTGGCAAAAACCCGTTGGGTGGCCGCTGGCGCACGGGATATCAGCAGTCTGCGCGACCCGCACATCAGCGACCTGCTCAAACATTTGCCCGCCGACGTGCAATGTCTGCACGTGATCAGTTGGAGCGCCGTCCCCAGTTCGCGCTTCGATACCCATCATGCTCGCCTCAATGCGCGACGACCGGGTTGGGCCCATGACGGCCAGTTTTACCTCGAACATCAACGCATCGCGGGCATGCCGCAGATCTGCCTGCCCCGGCTCGACCATGGTCAACCGGTGCTGGGCGGCGGTGGCTTTGACGCCACGCGTTTCTGGTTGACGCTATTGGATGTCCTGCACGGTTGCGCTCAGACGAGATAGATTTCAAACCCTGGGATGCGCTCGGCATCCTGCGGCGTCAACGCCGTGGCATTGCCCACACAAGGCGCCGTGTACAAGTCCATGGCTATGGACACGGCGCGATAGCGCTTCATGGCCAGCCAGAATGGGTCATGGTCATACAGGCATAGTTGCATCAACGCGTACTGACCGCGAACGCGCATCCACGTCGCGTCCAGCAGTGCCGCAAAAATCTGCGGGTCGCGTTGTCGGACGTGCAAATGGGTCAGGTAAACGTCGCGCAGCGCCTCGCCGGGCGCTGCAATGGCGGGGCGCCCCAACAGCGGCGCACAGGTGTTGAACGCGAGGCGCAGGGCCTGGTGGGTCAGCGGCAAAGTCTCAACCACCACGCGTTTGATCCGCCCGGCATCCCAGGGCGCGACGCAGCCCAGCAGGTTGTCTCGGGTGTCCAGTGCCAGCAGAAATGACGAGAGGCCGAAGTCCGGCCAAGTCTCCAGGCGCCTGGCAAACAGCGCCTCACTGAAGACGTTGCCGAAGGGCTGATCTGCCGATTCCCGGTCTAGAAACGCGCGAAGTGCGTCGGCGTGACACGGCTGCGCTTGCACGATGCGCACGTGCTCCGGCGTTCGCGGGGTGCTTCCCCAGCCACGCTGGGCATACACGGCGACGTTGCTGTAGCCCCGCCAGTGCGCCAGCCCGAGTGGATTGGCGCGCCGTCCGCCGAGCAGTGACTGGGTGGCGAGACGGTTGTCGCGGATGACACAGCAATAGGCGTGCTGCACCCCCGTTTCACCGGCCAGTGCTGCAAGACGGACTTTGACCTCGGCCATCCACGACAGCGACAGGCGTCGGTCAGGCACCAGCCGCAGGTCACCCAGATAGGCCACGGGCTGAATGTCGCCCTGAAGATAGCCCTCACGCACCACCAGGCTGGCGATGCCCTTCAGATCACCGGTTTCGTTCTCGGCCAGCCAGGTGCGATGGTCGCTGGCATGACAACGGTGCAGCGCAAAGTAGTCCGGCCCGCGATCGAAGCGCATTGGCAAACCACCCTGCATGGCCCGCTGCGCCTGAAAATCGAGCAACTGCCGATTGTCCGCCGCACTGGCCTGGCGGATCAGCATGGTTGCACGGCGGCAAACAGACGCAGCGCCAATGGCCGAAGGTTTTCGGGGTGTAATTCACATAGACAGACCAGCTCATCGCCCGACGCATAACGAGGATTCTGCTGTAGAAAATACGCGACGTTTTCCAGGCGCAGGTGAGGGGCGGGGACGTGTGCCAGCTCGGTCGTCAAGCGACCTTGTGGCACTGTGAAAGACAGCACGCCCGTTGCGGGATCATAGGCCTCGCCGAAACGATCCACTGCCAGATAATCCGCCAGTGCCTTAACCGCAGGGTCCGTCACCACGCCAGCGCGGGGGGCGTAGTTCAACGCCATGGCGGCCAGATAACGGTAGGTGCGGTGACCCTTGCAGATCAGAAACCAGTACAGCGGAACGTCAGGCTGCTCCTGCCAGATCTCACCGGCCAGGCGCATCCACGCGAAAGCCAGTTGCTGGCTGCCCCAGTGTTCGCGGTCAATGATAGTGTCGCCGGAAAAAATCACCCTGATCGATTGCCCGCACCACGTGCGCTCATAGCGTTTGAGTGTGGTGAAACCGACGATAGTCTGATCCGCGCAACGCAACACGATGCAATGAGTCTTGTCCTGCAAATCCTGATCAAATTGCGGGCGAGAGATGTCGCAGTAGGAGGCGGAATAAATCTCGAACATCCGATTGATTTCATGTGGATGCAGATCGGAGCATTCAACTGACGTTGCGCTCAAACGCATGGAGATCCTCGGCATCGCAAGCAAGATGTCTGGAGTTTGGCGAGTTGAAAGGGTCAATGCAACGTAGACTTCCTTTCGTCGCTGTCATTTTCTGAAGGTGCAAACCTTGAATAACCGAGCAGAAATCGCCGTTCATGGCGGTACGAAAAATTGAGTTTGTTCTAAACTATCAGGCGCCTTATTCATGTCATCCACGTTTGTCAGTCATCACTTTGATACTTCGATCGTGACGCGACCCTTCCTCTGGCTGGTGATCTACACCGTCGTCACTGGCGCGCTGTATTTTCTCGTCACGCACTATCCGATGGGCGCGGTGCGGGTGATTCAACCGACAGGTTTTGACGCGCACATTGCTCGACTGCCTTACACCTTGCCGCTGTACCTGAGCTATGTATTGATCATGCCGGCACTGGTGCTACTGGGGCGGCGCCGCGAATGGCTGTTGCCCGCTTTTTTTGCGGCGGCCGTGGCGTCCGGAACCTGCCTGCTGAGCCACTTGTTCTGGCCAACCATGATCGAGCGTCCGGAGAACTCGTCGCAGTGGCTCACGTGGTTCTACCAACTCGACTCACCGCTGGCCGCCTCGCCCAGTGGGCACGTGGCTTTGCCGGTGGCGATCAGCGTTGTCCTCGCTTGCCTGCGCGTCCGTACGGCCTGGCTCTTCAGTCTGTGGAGCGTGGTGCTGGGGATTACCGTGTTGACGACGGGCCAGCACGTGCTGCTCGACGTGGTGTATGGCGCTGCGATTGGCGGCTTGGCAGGCCTGTTCACCGTCATGCTCAAGCGCCTGAAAGTGGATCTGCGCAGCATGGCGGCGATCCTGCTGGAATGGCTGTGCATCATCGTCACGTTGCGCATCGCCCTGTACGTGGGGGACTGGCGCCTGTATGGCGTGGCCTTCGTGGTGATTGCCGCGCGCCAACATGCGCTGTTCATCCTGTACCACGACGCGACGCACTATCACCTGACCCGTCATCGCACGCTCAACGACTTTCTGATCAACCTGGCAATCGGTGTGCCGGGAATGGTCCCGGTGGAATTCTATCGGCCCCTGCACCTCGAACATCATCAACAGACCGGAACCGCCAATGACCCGGAGCGCCGCTTTTTGTATCACCGCCAGCCTTGGGATTTCCGTCCACTGAGCGGCAAATTGTTGCTGCGACAATTGCTCGGGGATCTGTTGTTGATCAACACGCTGCGCAATCTGCGCGCCTACAAGGCTGCGGGCGGAGCATCCCCGAAGATGACCCGGCCGGCATTGGCAGCCGGTGTGATCTGGCTGGTCCTTTTATCTTTCATCGCTTGGCAGACGTCGGCCCAGACGATCTTGTTGGTTGTTTTTTTCTGGTTGGTGCCACTGGCCACGCTGGGCACCCTGTTGCAGAAAATCCGTAGCATCGCCGAGCACAGCGGCGGGCCGGACATGACCCCCGGTTGGCGGGAGTGGACATATGCCTGGAAAGTCGGGTGCGCAGGGCGGTTTTTCATTTGGCCTTATCACATCAATCTGCACCTGCATCATCACCGCAGTGCCAACCATCCCTGGCATGTTCTCCCGCGTCTGGTTACGGCTGATGAAGCGTTGCTGGACTCACGGACGCTGCCCTCGCTGCTCTGGTCGGGGATGAACAAGAACCGTTGATCCAGCCTGCTTCCCGGGCAGCACCGCTGGCGCAAAGAGCGCCCACGTTTTCAACTTGCAGCTTCGCCCTTGGGGTTGCTGGCAATCAGGCTGGCGCCGCACGCGGTTTTCATCCCGTGAAGCGCCACTGCGATGCCGCCGACATCCAACAGGGCGCTGCCCTGCGTGATCGGGAAAACCCCTTTGCACAGTGGGCAAACCACCTTATGACCAACACCGGACATGGGTTTGCCGTTCAGGTCCGACTGGTTGAAAGCTTCAAGAACGGTGCCACCATGACTGGTGGAGTCGCCGAGCCGAATGATGTCCATGGCAGCAGGCCTCCTAGAGATCGTCCATCCAGTTGGTTTTCGGTTTCTGGTCGGCGAGGAATTCTTCCAGCGTGTGATCCTGTTCAATGACATGCATTTTTGGCGCCGAATGGGCATTCGGTGCGGCTGGCGGCTCCTCGGTGCTCGCGGTCTGTGGCATCAGGTTGACGCCGAAATGATCATTGCCTGAAGGCTTTTTGCCGGGCGTTGGCGAGGTCACGGCAATGATCGTTGCCTGGTCAGGGCGGCGCATCGGAATGACCACGCTGGTGTCCGCGTTCAGATAACTGGCCATCGTTGCCAGGGTGAGGCCGACAAACGGAGACGCCGAGCCAGTGTCGCCCAAGCGCTGGGTCAAATCGTAGCTCTCGCGCGAATCGAGCAGGTCTAGCGGACTGTGCGCGGCGGTGAGCGCTGGCAGCAGTTCAGCCAGAGGTGTGGTGTTCAAGCCACCATCAAAGAAAACTCGAGCCGGTTTTTGAGGGAGCCCGTCAGTAGCGCTTTTCCAGCCTGCGGCCAGTTTGACGGTCAAGGCTTCGCGCTTGAGGCGTTCTCCGTTGTCAGGCCGTAGCAGCGACACGGTGACTGGTCGATGCAGTTTGGCCAGCACGGGCAGCGCGTCCCATTGCTCGAAAGCGCGTTGAGTCCATGGTTGAGGAATGAACTCCGACGGTTGGAACTCCACAGTTGGTTTACGTGCGCCCCAACCGGAGAATTCCGGGTCGATCTTGTTCTCGTTCACCTTCGCGAACTGGGCGTAATAACGCAGCCATTCCACGCGCTCGGGACGGCCGACGACCAAGGCGACCATTGAGTCGGTGAGTTCGCCGGGTTGTCGTGGCCCGGTGCCGAGGCCGATGGGTTTATTACCTTTCGTGCTCAACGCCAAGGCCATGTTGAAGCCTTCATTGGCGTAGACCAGCAGTGCCGGCAAATCTGGATTGTGCTCGAAGGTCTGGAACAACGTCTCCAGTAAATCTTCGGGGGTATCACTGCAGACAATTCCGTCCTGCATATTACGAATGCGATGCCAGTGCAACCCGGCGGGGCCGCGCAGGTCATTGACCATCACCGACAGGCTTTTCCGGGTTCTTTCAGGCGTAAAGCGCAGATTCGGTGTATCGGGTTTCCAGCCACGAACCACGGTCACGGTCGGAATGGGCCATTTCTCCAGGAAATCGCGCAAGCCCAACTCCAAGGCATCTGCCTCCCTCTTCTCAGAGGCGGCATCCTTGTCATCGGCGGTTACCGGGTACTTCTTCGGGTCCATGGGCAGGATGCTGCCGACGTGCAGGGCTTCGGATTGTTTGGCATTTTGTTCTTGCAGGGTTTGCCAGGCCTGGCCTTGGCGGTAAACGTCAAGGCTCATTCCGATGCTGAGCACATCGAGTGTTTCCAGGCGAGGCGAAGTGGCAGGGGCGCGGTAACGAGTATCAGCAGGCATGGCGGCGGCCTCCTTGGCCGAAGTATAGGAAGCCACGGGCGAAGCCGGGCTGACAAAGCAACGGCTAGCCGTCAATAAATGTTCAGCCGATTGAGCCAGATGGCTGGTCAGCAGAAGGCTGGTGAAAGACAGGTACGTAAATAGCTCGCGCATCAAGGGACACCGCCAAAACGAATGGGCTCGCCATTCTTTAGTTCAGTTCGCGTCTGCGTGGCCACCAATGCGGGCATTTGATCCTTCACAGCGTCAGGCAGCTTGCCACTCTTTCGATAGATCACCGTGGCGTCGATCAGTGGTTTGTTTTCATCCTGAAGATAAAGCGCCTCCACATCATCATCCGGTCCGTCACTCTGTAATTCCGCGTCAGCCTGGGCCCTGCCTTTGGCGCGGGTGCTCCCACAATCCAGCCGCCAATCCGCAACACGACACAGATACGCATAAAAGGTCGCATCATCAACGCTCTCACCTGCACCAATTGCCACGTCATAGGCCAGCACTTGTCGGCTATGTTCAGGGTTGTTGGGAATGGATGAGTGAAAGGACTGAGCTTCCGAGTACTCCTCGCCTTGGAGACGTAGCCGCGCCTCATAAGGCGTTTCCCCGCGAGTGATCAGAACCATGCCATTGCCTTGAGACCGAGCGGCAAACACATGAGCCCACTGCGAGGCGTCCTTGCCCTTGTTGCGGGCCTCTTCAACGCTCTTGATGTCTTGTCCATATTGGAAAGCCAAGGCCTCTTCCATGGTCTCCTGACGGCTGCGGCGTGGGTTTTCTGGCTCCCAGCCTCCATTGGCCACGCCGATCGAAGCATCGACAGGATCCAGTTTGTCCTTGACCTGGTACACCCCGCTTTTTGATTGCTCTCCAGGGGCGGTGACGACGCCGTCGTTAGCAAAGTTCACGTCACCCGGTACCGGTAATTGAGGTGCGGTCAATACCACGCTGGCGCCCTTGTCCAGGCTACCATTGGGTATCCGGTCCATGAAGCCCAGTCCGGTGTCTTCCCATGGTTGCTCACTGTCCTGGCGCAATAGGTAGACGTAAGGAGGCACATGTTTACCGACGGGTTCTTTTTCGCCTTTACGTTTGCGCAGGGTAAATACCCGTTGATGGAAACGTTGCGGAAGGATCTTGCGCGCGGGCTGGCCATCGACCTCCTCGCCGATACCCTGCCAACCGATACCCTGGACGTTCTTCAGGCCCACAACCTGATCCTGAGGGGTGAAATAGAGAAAAGTGCAGCCGCGGTTGTCACGTTCATTGAAGGTGATTTTTTCTCCACGGATCGTGGTTTGACATGCTGATGTACCCGTCCAGCCAGGTCCGCCAATCGCGCCGTAGCCCTGTTTGTTTTTCAGGGCTACGCCCGATAGAGCTGGCACCGGATTAGGGCTGCCCGCGATGAATTGCAAGATGCCGTTGAGCGTAGCGATGCGTGCGCCGGTCGTTTGCTGACCGCCCAATTTCTGGACTTTATCCATATTGGGCTGAAACAGGCTGTAGGGTGAGTTGAGCATGACCACGCCATCGGCGGGTCTGGCACCGTCTTCTTTGAGGAAAGCATGGGCCAACAGCGTGAGCAGCGTGCCCTGACTGTGGCCAACCACGTTGATCGTATCGTTCGGATGACGTTTGTGAATGATCTTGATCAACATGGCCAGGCGCATGGCAGCCAGCACCATGTAGCGCCGACCGGCGGCTGAAAACAACGGGTGGGTCATGGTGCCGCCGATTTTGTTCAGCGAGATGAAGCCGAGCAGCATGCCGTTGAAACCCTTGCCCCACATATCCGGCAGGTTGGTGGTGGCGTTGGCGAACTGGCCGCCTTCCTTGGTACCGGCCTTGTCCAGGCGGTTGCCGTCTCGATCCAGCCACTGACCGTGCTTCTCGTCTTTCTGAATGAACGCCTCTTCCTCGCGAAACCCCCAATAGAATGGCACTACCACACTGCGCGGCTGGCATCCCTCGCTAGTGGTTCCTGACTTGCGACGAAAGTACACGGCGTCAGGGTTAATGGCCTTGCCGTCATCATCGTCGGGCACACTGTAGCTGGCCGGCAACAGGTATCCCGGGTTGTTCGCGCCGTTGGGGAAGGTACGTGGCATATCGAGGCGTTCGTTCAACCCCGCGCACAGCCCCTGCTCAATACGTGCGTAGCAACCCGCCAGGTCGTTGACGCCGTGCACGAGGATCGTCACACAGGGCTTCGGTGGTGGTGGAATCAGGTGGATATCGCCACCGCTGGGCATGGTGATCGATTGGCTGGAAGCGATCTTTTTCGGCTGGGTAGGATCAGTCATCGCCCATTTCCTCCTTGAAAATTCCATTGGTCTGCGCGTGGGGGCAAGGTCATGACGGATTTGTCCGCTGGCGCCTATCGGCGCTGCGCCTCAAAAACGAAGGGATCGCCCTGATTCGGGAAGTGCAACAGGTACTGCACCACCGGTTTTTTTGCTTGGGGTACCCGGTAATCCACTTGCAGCCCGGTCGGATTGTTTTCCAGCTCTGCCCCAAGGTATGCGTTTTCCGGATAGCTGAACTGATTGCCGGGCGCCTTGCGAATGGCCGAGCAAGATGAGAAAAGTCGCGGTAACGCGTAGAGATGCTGGTCGTGTACCAGCAACACCAGGGGATAGCGACTACCGTAGCCACTGCTGACGTAATGCAACTCCAGGCACGTTGAGGCGCCTTGGCGCCAAGCCGTGGCGGTCGCCACGTTTTCCGGATCGATGGGGTCACCGACGGGCCATTGCGGCGAGGCGAGGTTGACCGCCTCGCGCAGCGGCCAACGTTGTTTGCCGACCGTCAGGGCCTCTCCGTCAAAGACAATGACGGGTGTGCCTTTGGGCGGGTCGAGCTTCAGTTCGTCGGGCGCGCTCCACTGCGCATCCTCAAAACGTTCAAATGCCGGGCGCATGGCGTTGACCCACAGGCAATGCCTTGGCGATTCAGAGCAAGGCCTGGCCAGCTCGCTGCCGTCTCCGGCGAACAGGTTGTCGCCCAGCGACCGATAGAACGCACGGTAATCGGTGAACTGTACCGGGGCGGCCTGCGCCAGAAAGGGCAGGCCCGCAACGAGAAACAGGCTCAGACAACGGGTGAGTTTGCTCATCGATATTCCTTGGCGCCGGTTGCCTTGATGTACTCCGGATTGGTGGTCCAGAAGATCGTTTTGCCGATGGCGGCAGTGGACCGGTATACGTGGTTATAACGCCCCCGCTCGCGGACATTGACCATGGTGTTGGTCTTTTTGTTGAGCTGCTTCCAGTAGGTGATTTTTTCCGGCTTCGAGACTTGCGCAACACCGAAAATGTTGTGCGAGGGGGAGCCGTAGTGGAACCCGTCCGAGTGTCGGGGGTTGGTCGAATCCTTGATATCGATGCCATCCCACCAGTAAGCACCATTGGAGGGATCATTGCCGCGCTGGGCGAGAGCATCCCGCGCACTCTCCACTGCCGAGCGCATGTTCGGATCTGCATTGATGTCCGCTTCCGAAGCCGCCATGAGTTGGTTGTAACGCTCATTCTTGCCCCGCGCTGCAACGATATAACTGTCCCCGGTCTCCTTGAGCAGGCTGGCGACGTCGGCCAGCCCCCACGCGCGCATACGGTTGGTCACCGTAAAGCAAATGCCGCGGACTTCCTGCGGATTGTTGTCCGTCGAGGCTTCGCCATATCCGATGGCCGCGAGTTTGCGCACCTGTGGCGTGATGAGATCAGGCATTTTGTGTCTCCTTTACCGGCCACGACTCCAGCTCCAGCTCCATGTCAGCAGGGAAGTCAGGCGTGCGATCACCGGATCCCTCGGCCACGACTTCCCCGGCGAACATCACCTTGAAGTGGTGTGGTGCGGGACCACCCTGGTCATCCTTGAATTCAAAAAACTGCACAACTTCCTCCGCCTCGTCAGCAGCACCAGCACCGGCCGCACTGGCGGCTGCCCCTGCGCCTCCTCCCGCCGCGCCTGCCGCTGCGGGGGCGGGCGGCTTGAGCATGGCGACGTTGGCAATGCTCATCACATCTTTCTGCAGCAACTGTGTGGCGCCCTGAGCATCCGTCACGCCTTCGACCACTTCGCCATCGGACAGGGTTATTTTGTACGGCATGTTGGGCATCGCCGACGTCCCGTCGATCTGCTTGAGCATGAAGCGTCGCTGGGTATCGCCGACTTTGAATTTCGGCAGTTCGGCTTCCAGGCTGGTCGCACCGAGCAGGCTGTGCTTGGCCGCTTTGACGATCAGGTTGCCGGGCATGCCCAGTTCGATATTGCCGCCCTTGAGGGTGATGTAGGCCCCGCCACACATCAGGGTGATGTGCTCTTTGGCCGACACCAGCACATGCTGGTTGCTCGCGCTGACTTCCACACTCTGATCCGCCTCCAGGCGGATGTTGTTTTTCTGCGCCTGCAACAGCATTGGGCCCTGGTGGGTGATCTGGCGCATTTCGCCGCTGTGGGCAAACATCCCCAGGTCGCTCCCGGCATTGAGCACAAACTTCTGCCCCGAGGTCTGTTGCTGATTCTGTTGGGCAATGGTGTCGATATGCTCACCCGCTGCCACCGTGATGCTCTTGGGGGATGCCGCCGCAATGCCGGCTTCACCGCTCATGGCAATCGCCGGATTGCCACCGTTGGTCTTGCCCGACTCGTCGTTCGCGCCGTTGCCCAGGTCGCGAACCGCATCGCTGAGGGTTTTCTGCGGTGCCTTGTCATGGCCGACACCCTGGTTGTCCTGGGCGTAGTCCCCCAAGTCCTTGGCCAGTTTCAACGCCGCTTCCAGTACCTGTATGACCGAGCCGCGATTGAGGTGGCCGCCGCTGGCGTTCATTTGCTCCTCGGTACTGAGCAGCAGACCTTTGGCCGCCCGCAGCGCGCCGTGTTCGTCGGTGCGCAACTCGAAACCTTCGCCGCGCGGCTCACCACCGCTTGGCCGCGGATGCGTCAGGTAACCCAGATGCAATGCGGTGCTGCCGTGATCACTCATCAAGGCGGCACTGATCTGCTTGGTAGTGTCGTCAATGCGCAGTTCGTTGGCCCGAGTGCCCTTGTATTCCTTGCTTTTGATGGTACTGAGAATCTTGTGATCGGGCAGTTGGTAAGGCGGCATGTTCGTTGCCCGGTACGTGCGACCGGTAATGATCGGCTGATCGCAGTCGCCGTCCAGGTAATCGACGATGACCTCCTGGCCGATGCGCGGGATCGCCATATGGCCCCAGTCCGCGCCCGCCCAGTTCTGCGCCACGCGCACCCAGCAGGAGCTGAATTCGTTGTTCTTGCCTTCCCGGTCCCATGGGAACTGGACTTTTACCCGACCAAATTCATCCGTGTAGATCTCTTCCCCGTCCGGCCCGGTCACCGTCGCAATTTGCGGCCCGTCGACAATCGGTTTGGGCATCGGCGGGGTGCGCCATTCGGTTTCTTCGCAAACGATCTCTGCGACAAAGTCATAACTCACGCCGACATCGGCACCGGCGGACTCTTCTTCTTGACTGGCGTGCTGGATGCCCTTGTGAGTGATCCTCAGCGAGCGCCACCAGCGATTGAAATCTTCTCGGGGGTGGCCGGTGAGCTGGAAAGAGAAACCCGGGATCAGGCGCGGATCGTCGCCTTCGACAACGGCGATCCGCGCGTCGCCACGGTGCCCCAGCAAGCGATTCTGGGTGAAGGGTTTACCGGCAGCGGTGGCCTTGTAGCGGCCCGGATAGTCATAGCGTTCGTAGTTAGGCGTTTGATGTTGCAAATCATCGCCGGCGAAGTTCTGCTGCTGGTCGAAGGTCGGGCGCTTGAAGGTGTAGTCGCGTTGGGTCTGCTCGGCCGTGCGGACGTTCTCGGTGTAACTGAACGCATAGAGGACGGGTTGCGTGGCATCCGCTGCAGGTTCAGTGGTGTAGAGCACCGGAGCGCCTTGAATACGCTCCTGCACATAGAGTTTGTCGCCCTGGATCAGCGTGTGAGTGCTTTCATTGCATTTGAAGAAATAGAACAAGCCTTCTTCACTGGACAGCCGATCGAACAGGTACAAGTCGGTGTCGCCGACCTGCGTACAGTATTCGCGCGGCAAATGTTCGCTGTTGATGTGTTGCTGATAGTCGAGGATGCCGTGCTCGCTCAACACGGACTTGATGATGTCCGGCACGTTTTTCTGCTGAAAAATACGCCAGTTGGAACTCAGGGCGAGGCGAGCGAGTTGTGGTTCGACAACGGCGCGATAACGCGTGCGGCGAAAGCCGGTTTTGCCTTGTGTGAAGCTGGACACCAGCCCGTGGACATGGCGCACGACCGTGCCGCCCTGCCAGATCGTGAGTAGTGAGGGCTGATCGAGAACCTTGCCGAAATCGATGTTCGGGTTGTGGCTGGCCAACTCGATGCTGAGTCGAAAAGGTTCACAAACGGCTTCCTCCAGCGTGAACTCTACGACCTCGAACTCCATCTGCCCTGACAACACGGAAAACGTGAACTTCAAATCCCTTTGACGCATTGAACTGTTCCTTGGTCAGGTGAGAAAGAGAGTCCGCACATCAACTCTGCAAGACATCCATCACATCGACCAGCAGAGCTGGCCGATGTGTGAAGCGATCAGCCGTAATTAAACGACTGGAGCACGCCAGTCATCGGAACCCGAAGTACCGGATACTTCGTGGGTCCAGGTGATTTTGCGGTAGGTGAACTGCACTTCTTCCAGGTGGGTGAAGTGCGAGTTGCCTGGGTCTTGGCAGTTGTGCATTTTGTTGTTGATGGCGACGATGATCGCGTCTTCCAGTTTGGTGGTGTAGTAGTGCTCTTGGGTACCTTGAGCCGAAGTACGGAACCACTGGATAACGATCTCGCTCATGCGCTCGCCCGAGGTCAGAGCGGCTTGCAGCAGAGGCGAAGCCTTGTCGTAGACCTTGGTGATCACAACTGGCTTGTGTACGCGCTGACCGGTTGGCTGACCGGATTGCGGGTCACGCGGGATGATCACGTCGTGGCTGAAAGCCTGAACCATGACCTGGTCTTCGTGGCCCTCTTGAAAAGTGTTGCCAACCGAGTCGGCGGTAAAAGCGCCGGCAGTGATCAGACCTTGTTTTTCGCCAGTGACCGACATGTACGCTGGTGTTGCCATGGGAATGCTCTCCTTGCTCGAAGTGACACGTTAAACAAGCACTATTGCCTGTCCGTGTAAGTTCTGAGATATCAACTTTCGTGCCAGTGATTCGATAGTCATTTCGGATCAGAGATTTAAGTGAATTACCTCATCCGTGCAGGTTAGTTGGACAAGCAGAAACCGCGAAAAGTGCGCAAGAAGTTGCGCAGTACTGCGCAACTTCTTGCGCACTTGGCTACAGCCCTTTGGCTGTAAGGTCTGTAGCGGTTTCAGGGGGTGTTTTATTATGAGCAGTTGCGCAACTTCTTGCGCATCATGGCTATATAGTGGCTATTAAAATTACAGGGAAATTCAGGTACTAAAATCTGCAAGTTTTTCCCTTTAAGAGAAGTGGTTTTTTGTGGTGTTCGAGTTATCTCCAGCAACCGATTTTTGCCGAGAGCTGCCAACGCTAAACGTAGCAGTCGGCAGAAAACAGGCGCCGGTGTGGATGAGTGATCCAGATCGTCGGACGTCCAGCTCGTCAGTACGTCGGCATAGAGACGACCTATGAGCTGGATTGTTAAACCGTATTTCCTTAATCTTGCCCCCCTCGATACGCTGCACCCAACTTTTTACAGGACTGTCGAGCTCACGCCTTCCCCAAGGTTATCCACAGTCCTTTTTTATTCCCGCCGGCAGTCCGGCGTTCCGCGCCAGTTTATTCGGCCCGGTCAACAGGAGCAGGTCATGTCTGAAGTCCGTCATTCGCGAGTGATTATTCTGGGTTCCGGCCCTGCCGGTTACAGCGCTGCGGTGTATGCCGCGCGTGCCAACCTCAAGCCGCTGCTGATCACCGGCATGCAGGCTGGTGGTCAACTGACCACCACCACCGAAGTCGACAACTGGCCGGGTGACGTCCATGGCCTGACCGGTCCTGCGCTGATGGAGCGGATGCGCGAGCACGCCGAGCGCTTTGAAACCGAGATCGTTTTCGATCACATCAATGCCGTGGATTTCGCCGCCAAGCCGTACACCCTGACCGGCGACAGCGCGACCTACACCTGCGACGCCCTGATCATCGCCACCGGCGCCAGCGCTCGCTACCTGGGGCTGCCGTCGGAAGAAGCGTTCATGGGCAAAGGCGTTTCCGCTTGCGCAACCTGCGACGGTTTCTTCTACCGCAACAAGCCAGTGGCTGTGGTCGGCGGCGGCAACACCGCGGTTGAAGAAGCGCTGTACCTGGCCAACATCGCCAGCACCGTGACCCTGATCCACCGTCGCGAAACCTTCCGCGCCGAGAAGATCCTGATCGACAAGCTCAACGCCCGTGTGGCCGAAGGCAAGATCATCCTCAAGTTGAACGCCAACCTCGACGAAGTGTTGGGCGACAACATGGGCGTGACCGGTGCGCGCCTGAAGAACAACGACGGCAGCTTCGACGAAATCACCGTCGACGGCGTGTTCATCGCCATCGGCCACACCCCGAACACTTCGCTGTTCGAAGGCCAGCTGACCCTGAAAGACGGTTATCTGGTGGTGCAGGGCGGCCGTGACGGCAACGCCACCGCGACCAGCGTCGAAGGCATTTTCGCCGCCGGCGACGTGGCTGACCACGTTTACCGCCAGGCCATCACCTCGGCCGGCGCCGGCTGCATGGCGGCACTGGATACCGAGCGTTACCTGGACGGTCTGCAGAACGCTTCGTTCTAAGATCGCAGGCATAAAAAAACCGGCCAGATTGGCCGGTTTTTTTATGCCCGAGTTTCAGGTTCAACACAGTTCCAATGTGGGAGCGAGCCTGCTCGCGAATGCGGTGTTTCAGTCGACATCAATGTCGAATGTCAGTCCGTATTCGCGAGCAGGCTCGCTCCCACAGGAATTGGGTTTGCAGCTGAAGTTAGCGGCGGGTCAGCGGTTGTCCGGTGAATTTCACGCCGGCCAGGCCGTGCTTGATCAACGCACGAATGTTACCGTGATCGCTGCCCTCAGGCGTCGCCACTACCGAACGGTAATGTTCGCCAAATGCCAGCAGCGCTTCTTCATCGCTCAGGCCTTCCAGCAACGCCAGACCCAGGGTCTTGCACGAACCTTCGTTCTGCCCGGCCGCGTTTTCCACGCCACCGTTATTGAATGCCTGAGGCTGATAGTCGTAACCGGCGGCGATGAACGCGAGCGTGTCGGCGAAGGCATGCTCGCCGCTCTTCAGGCTGGCGCGCAGGGTGTTCAGGTCACTCATGGGTTTTTCCTTTGGCAAACGCCGCTTGCTGATCGGCGCTGGCTTCTTGCTGATATTGGGCTTTCCACTCGGCGTACGGCATGCCGTAAACCACTTCGCGAGCGTCGTCGAGGCTGACCTCGATCTTGCGCTCGTCGGCTTCGGCCTTGTACCACTTCGACAGGCAGTTGCGGCAGAACCCGGCGAGGTTCATCAGGTCGATGTTCTGCACGTCCTTGCGGCTGTCCAGGTGGGCGACCAGCCGGCGGAAGGCGGCGGCTTCGAGTTCGAGGCGTTGTTGCTCGGTCATGGGAGTCTCTGCGAGACAGCTTCAAGCGACGAGCTTCAAGCTGCAAGATGGGTGGCGGTGATAGGAAGTTTACAGCTTGCCGCTTGAAGCTTGAAGCTAGCGGCTCGCTGCAAGCGTTATTGACACCGATTCGGCAAACCGCAGCGCATGCGGCTTGTCGACTTCGACCTCGGCGTACAGCACCGAGCCGTTGCTCATCACCAGATCGAGCAATTCCTGAGTCAGCCTTTCGAGCAGCGCGAAACGGTTGCCCTCAACGTGAGCGATGATCGCTTTGGTGATGGTGCGGTAATTCAGCGCGTGGTCGATGTCGTTGTCACGCACCGCTTCCTGCGCGGCATACAGAATGGTCAGGTTGATCAACACATCCTGCTTGTTGAGGATCTCGTCCTCGTTGATCCCGATAAAGGTGCGCAAGCGCAGATCCTTGACCCGGATGCGCGCCATTCCCGGTTGAAGTTGTGACATTTACTTGCTCCGTCCAATCAATTGCAGGAACTCCTGGCGGGTGTTGCTCGACTCGCGAAAGGCGCCAAGCATGACCGAGGTGTTCATGGTCGAATTCTGTTTCTCGACACCGCGCATCATCATGCACATGTGCCGGGCCTCGATGACCACCGCGACGCCGGCGGCATCGGTGACCTGTTGCACCGCATCGGCAATCTGCCGGGTAAGGTTTTCCTGAATCTGCAGGCGCCGGGCGAACATGTCCACCAGTCGCGCGATCTTCGACAGCCCCAGCACCTTGCCCGTCGGAATATAAGCCACATGGGCCTTGCCGATGAAGGGCAGCAGGTGATGTTCGCACAACGAGTACAACTCGATGTCGGCGACGATGATCATCTCGTCGCTGTCCGAGGCAAACAGCGCGCCATTGACGATTTCATCGACGCTCTGTTCGTAACCGTGACACAGGTACTGCATTGCCTTTGCCGCGCGCGTCGGCGTGTCGAGCAAACCTTCGCGGTCGGGGTTTTCACCGAGGCCGATGAGGATTTCGCGGTAATTCTCGGGCAGGGAGCGGGTCATGGAACATCCTCGCGGGCGGCGTTATTTGACGTGCCTTCCGCCGTTGACGGTCAGGGTCGTACCGGTGACATACGGGTTGTCGAGCAGATAGCGCAGGCTCTGGTAGATCACTTCGCTGCCGGGCTCGATGCCCAGCGCGGATTTGGCCAGCGCCTTGGCACGGTACGCCGCGTCGTCGTCGGGGTTGAACAATAACAGGGCGGGCGCGATGCCGTTGACCTTGATCGCCGGGGCATAGCGGGCGGCAAAAGACAGGGTCAGGCTGTCGAGCCCCGCTTTGCTGGCGCAATAGCCGATGTGCTTGCTGCTGCCTTTGCGGGTGACATCGTCACTGATATGGATGATGTCTGCGGGCGTCGATTGCCTGAGCAAGTCGGCGCAATGCAGGTTGATCAGATAGGGCGCGAGCATGTGGAGGTTGAACATCCGGCTGAACGCTTCGGCTTCGCTGTCCGGGGTTTCCGCCAGCCATTCGGAGGCGTTGTGCACGATTGCCCGCAGGCTGTCGGTGTGGGTTTGCAGTTCGGTGATGAAGGCGAGAATCCCGGCTTCGCTGGAGAAGTCCGCGAACAGCCCAATGGCGCCCAGACCCCGCAGCGTTTGTACGCCGGGACGTTCGCTGCGGTAAGTGAAAATGACGCGGTGGCCGTCTTCGAGCAAACGCTGCGCGCAGTGCAGACCGACACGCTGGCCGGCACCGGTGATGAGGATCGGGGCGGAAGTTGGGCTCATGAACGGCTCGCGTCGCGGTGGGAGCAAAAACTATAACAGCGACACGGGTTGCTCTCCTATTGCAGAACGGGTGTGGTGTCGTGTGCTTATGTGGGAGCGAGCTTGCTCGCGAATGCGATGTGCCATTCAACATTATTGCGACAGACACACTGCTTTCGCGAGCAAGCTCGCTCCCACAGCAAATTAATGGTTTTGAGAGACCGGTTCCGCAGGCAGCGGCCGCACCGGCGTGCTGTTCAGCCAGTTAGCCAGCAATCGCGTCGACAGCGGAATAAAGAAATAAACCATCAGCGGCGTCAGGCATGCCGTGCTGATCAACACGCGCGGCAACAGACTCATTTCAGCCAGCAGCGGGCCAAGGACAAAGTTGAACAGCAGCGACACCGGGAAGAACGCCAGCCAGATCGCCACAGCCTGTTTCCAGCGCGGCGGACGCTGACCGATGACGTTGGCGCCGAACCAGCCTTCAATGCCACTGACGCGGTGCTCCTTCGGATGGGCAAACAGATCGGAACCGCGATCCAGCCAGGCGGTACGCGAGGCCGAGTGCTCCCACGCATGCAAGGTCTGCTCATCGACAAAACGGAAAATGATTTGAAACTCGTTATCGCCGGGCGGTGGCGCGAGTACACCGGAGCCGAGATATCCGGGAAAGTCGGTAGCCAGTTGTTCGCCTTCACGTAGCCAGGCGATCAGATCCTGATAGCGGCCATCGGCGACGCGACGCGCAACCATCAGCGTGACGGGGGAAGTAGACATTGTGTATCTCCGTATCTCGATTGCGTCACTCCGGGTAGGAGCTTCGCCTGACGCAGGCCGGGGTGGGGGCCTGCGTTTTTTAGCAAGCAAGGATTATTCCCGATTTTGATGATTAAACCAGTGACTTTCGTCGCATATGATCGCTTGAACCTAAATAGGGCATCGAGAGTAGAATGGGATCCAAAATCCACAAGGACGTAGATCGCACAGTGCCTGTCATGACGGACATAAGCCCTGCTTCGCAGGCATCTGTTGCGCTCGAGCGCGAAGATTTGTTTCCCATACGTGAAGTCTCACGGCTGACTGGCGTCAACCCGGTCACGCTACGTGCGTGGGAGCGACGTTATGGTTTGATTCAGCCAACACGCACCGAAAGTGGGCATCGGTTGTATTCAATGACCGAAATCGAGCGCGTTCGCAATATCGTCGAGTGGATCGATCGGGGTGTGGCGGTCAGCAAGGTCGGCAAGATCCTGGCGAAGACCGAGCCATTGAAAGTATTGGCGCACTTTATTCCCGATGATCTGGTGCAGGCCGATTACCAGCAATGGCAGCTTCAGGTGCAGCGGGCGGTGAGCGCTTTCGACGATGCCGAACTGGACCGGGTCTACGGTCAGATCTTTTCCTCGTACGCGTTGCCCGTGGTGTTTCAGGACATTCTGATGCCGCTGTGGCGGCAACTGCTGCAGCGTAAGGATGCTTTCGGGCAAACCAGTGAATGGCTGTTTCTCGACGGTTATCTGCGCACGCGGGCGTTGCAGAGAATCATCGCACTGCGTGGCGCGCAACCGCGCAAGATCATCGTCAGCGCCCTGGCTGGCCAGTGCCGGGAACTGGAGCTGCTGGTCGCGGCGCTGTTTCTCAGCAGCAGTGATTCGGGTGTGCGGGTGTTGACCAGCGGACAACCGTTCGATGAACTGACCCTGGTGTGCGAAAAGATTAAGCCGCACGCTTTGGTGCTGTTTTCCAATCACGCCCCCGCTCCGGAATTGCCGCGGCGCTTGAACCGGTTGGCCTTGAGTTTGGATTGTCAGTTGTTGCTGGCGGGGGATGCCTCCGACCTTGCGCAGGAGAGCCTGGCGGGAACGTCGATCGGATGCATTGGCAACGAAGGGGCAACGATGCGTCAGCGTCTGAAACAGATGCTGGCGGGCAAGCTCGACACCTGAAAATCAGGTGTGCAGGGCAGGGTGCGTCAAGCGATGTTGTTGCAGGATGAACTGGCGCAAACGCTCAGTTTCATCCGCATCGGTCTGGCTGAGTTCGTAAGCGTAGAAACCGCTTTCGGTTTCCCGCTCGAAATTCCCGCGTAGCGAAATTCGCTCATAACCGGAAGGGCTGAACCACAGCGCGAAATGTTTGGGCGGCTTGGTCTTGTTGCGCATTTCCAGCAGCACGCCTTTATGCGAAACCTCGTGCACCCACATTGTGCCCGGTTGGCCCTTGGCGTTTTCCAGTGCAACGGGTTCTTCGAGTGTCAGTCGCCACGGGCGCACCATCGGGCCATCTTCGTAAATGCTCGGTACGCCGAGGCGCAAATGCAGCGCATGAAACTCGTCTTCCACCAGGTGCAGCGGAAAGGTCATTTGCTGATTTTCGAAGTTGGCCTGAATGGTGACTTGCTCGTGAGCGGCCAGGCGCGTGAGCAAGTCACGGATCTGCGAACCACCATTAACCAGCAGACTCGACGTCGCATCCCGCACGTTCAATTGCGGGTTGTGCTGCATGGTCTGGATAAAATCCAGCTCATCCTGGGTCAGGAGGGCGTCGCGTTGCATGGTTGGCTCGTAAGAAGTAGTTACAAAGTCATTGGTGATTGTAGTTAATGACAATTAATTCGCTGTTTTGTTTGCGCCGTTCGTCGCTTTCAATGCCGCGAGCTCGTTTTGCAGGGCGGCGACTTGTGCTTCCAGTTGCGCAACCCGCTGCTGAGCCTTGACCTGAACCGTCACATCCTTTTGCACGCCGACGAAATAAGTCTGCCCGTCATCGGCGTTTTTCACCGTCGACAGCGACAGCTCATTCCAGAACGGGGTGCCGTCCTTGCGATAGTTGCGCAGGATTTCCCGACATGAGCCGCCATCGCGCAGCGTGTCGCGAATCAGCGTCAGATTTTCCTGATCACGGTCTCCAGACTGCAGAAAACGGCAGTCCTGATAAAGAATTTCCTCACTGGTGTAACCGGTCAGACGTTCGAAAGCCGGGTTGACGTAAATCAGAATGTTGTCCTGTTCACCTTCCTTCTCGGCAACCACGATCCCGTCATTCGACGCGTTGATCACCATTTGCAGCAGACTGGCGTTGATCATCCTTGAATCCTTTCAGCGTTGTCAGTGGCAGGCATTCTAAAAGATCGGTAAAGGCTGTCTATAGGCCATCAGCGCTGATTGCGAGGCAATCGCAACTTCACCGCCCGGGGCTGTTACTATCGCCGCTCTTTTTTTCAGTTTCAGGATCAGATTGATGAAAGTCGCCATCCTCTCCGGTTCGGTCTACGGCGCAGCCGAAGATGTCGCCCGCCATGCCCAGAACCTGCTGAAAGACGCTGGCTTTGAAACGTTCTACAACTCGCGCGCCAATCTGGCCGACATCCAGTCTTTCGGCCCGGAAGCCTTTCTGGCAGTGACCTCGACCACCGGCATGGGCGAGTTGCCGGACAACCTGCAACCGCTGTACTCGGCCATTCGTGATCAGTTGCCGGCAGCCTGGCGTGGTTTGCCGGGCGCGGTGATTGCCTTGGGCGACGCGAGCTACGGCGATACCTTTTGCGGCGGCGGTGAGCAAATGCGTGAGCTGTTCGCCGAACTTGGCCTGCGTGAGGTTCAGGAAATGCTGCGCATCGACGCCAGCGAAAGCGTGACGCCGGATACCGACGCAGAACCTTGGCTGGCCGAACTTGTCAGCGTACTCAAGGGCTGATGCCGCGCTCGCGCAACAGTGCCAGCCAGGCCTGCGCCGCTTTCGACAGATAGGCGCCCCGACGCCAGATAAACGCAATGTCCCAGCGCAGGTAATCCGGCGCTCGCAAGGTCAGGCGTACCACGCCTGGCCGCACCAGACCGCGCGCCACCACGCTGGGTAACAACACCACGCCTTGCCCGGCCGCCACCAGTGCCGCGAGAAAGTCTGCCTGACCGCTACGCCCGCCTTCCTTCGGTGTAAAACCCATCTGCTGACAAGCCTGCAGCAAGCGGTCATTGAGCACGAAACTGCGCTGATACAGCAGGAACGGCGTATCGGCCAACTCCTCCAGCCCAATCTCCCCACGATCTGCCAATGGATGATCCACCGGCAGCAGGGCGTCGAGTTTCTCATCACAAAACGGCTGGCAGTCGAACTGCGGATCCTTCGGCAACAAGCTGCCCCCAAGCTCGAGTTCGCCACTCAGCACCGCTTGCTCGATGTTGCGGCTGCCGCCCTCCAGCAACTGAATGCTGATGTTCGGATAGCGCCGTCGATACTCGGCAAACAGCCCGGCAAACAGCGCATCGCTGCCCAACAGGGGCAGGCCGAGGCGCAACTCGCCACGGGCCAAATGACTGAGATCGTCCAGCTCACTGAGCAACTCGTTGCGTAATCGCAACATACCTTCGGCCCTTTGCAGCACCACGCTGCCGGCGGCGGTCAGGCGCAGCTGTGAGCCAAGCCGTTCGAGCAGGGGCGTGCCGAGGCTCTGCTCCAGTTGTGCGACTTGTTTGCTTACCGCCGACTGGCTGATGTGCAAGGTTTTCGCCGCTTGGGTAAAGCCGCCCTGATGCATGACTTCGACAAAACTGCGCAGCTGTTTGAATTCCATGATCTGATTCCATTTTGGAATGGCTGTGAGTCTAACAATTCGCTTCTGGGATGGTAGGTCGATTCGTAAACTAGGCGCCTGTAAGGAGCCAAAATCATGAAAGCCGCGAACCTCAAACACCTTTCCCGCCTATTCGCCGAACTGGCCGTGTTGCTCGGTCTCTACCTGCTCGGCTGCCAACTCGCCGTCTGGCTGGCCCTGCCGATTCCCGGCGGGGTGATCGGCATGGCGCTGTTGCTGCTGGCGTTTGCCTTTGGCTGGGTCAAACCGGCGGCGTTGCAGTTGGGCGCAGGATTGCTGATGGCCGAGATGCTGCTGTTTTTCATCCCGGCGCTGATGAGCCTGCTCGACTATGGCGCGTTGTTGCGCAATGACGGCTGGCGGATTCTGCTGGTGATCGCCGCCAGCACACTGATGGTGATGCTGGTGACCGCGTTCACCGTGGAATTGGCCGTGCGTATGAGGCGTTCCCATGAAGCTTGAACTGATGCCGATGTTCTGGCTCGCCTTCACACTGCTGGCCTACCTGTTCAGCCGCTGGATTTATCGCCGCACCGGGCGTTACCTGCTGTCGCCGCTGATTCTGGTGCCGGCACTGTTGTTGGCGCTCGCCGTGCCGCTGCACACCGCCTACGCCGAATACTCCAGCAACACCCATTGGCTGATGCTGGTACTGGGCCCGGTCACTGTCGCGTTCGCCGTGCCGATCTGGCAGCAGCGGCGCCTGTTGGTGCGGCACTGGTCGGCGTTGCTGCTGGGCATGGTCGCCGGCAGTGCGGCATCGATTGCCACTTCGTTCGGCCTGGCCAAGGCACTGGCACTCGACAGCTCGGTGACGATGTCCCTGGTGCCGCGTTCGATCACCACACCGTTCGCCATGCCGCTGGCGCAGGATCTGGGGGGCGTACCGGAATTGACGGCGGTGTTTGTGATGTTCACCGGGGTGTTCGGCGCGATGCTCGGCGGCGTGCTCTTGAAGTGGTTGCCATTGCGCAGTGCCTTGGCGCGTGGAGCCCTGTTCGGGGTCGGCGCGCACGGCGCCGGGGTCAGTCGCGCCCATGAAGTGGGCGGCGAGGAAGGCTCCGTGGCGGGGCTGGTGATGGTGTTGACCGGCTTGCTCAATCTGTTCGCCGCACCTTTGTTGGCGTCGTTGCTTTGACATGGATCCAAGGTGTTTGCATGGCTGACCCGCTCAGTCATCAAGCTGGCTGGCAATGCAACTACGTGATCGGCCTGGCCTGACTAGACTGCTGACACGAGCAAAACAATAAGAACGCAGAGGTGCATACAGTGAGCGTAGCCCCCGTCCAGTCGTCCCTTAATGTCAAAGAGCAGGTCAGCGCCGCCGAGTGGCAGACCCGCGTCGATCTCGCCGCTTGTTATCGTCTGGTCGCGCTGCATGGCTGGGACGATCTGATCTTCACGCACATTTCCGCCAAGGTGCCGGGCACCGAAGATTTCCTGATCAATCCATTCGGCCTGATGTTCCATGAGATCACCGCGTCGAGCCTGGTCAAAGTCGATCAGGCCGGCAACAAACTCATGGACAGCCCTTACGAGATCAACCCCGCCGGTTACACCATCCACAGCGCCGTGCATGAAGTACGACATGACGTGGTGTGCGTGCTGCACACGCACACGGCCTCCGGTGTTGCCGTTTCGGCGCAGAAACAAGGCGTGTTGCCGATCAGCCAGCAATCGCTGTTCGTGCTGTCGAGCCTGGCTTATCACGCTTATGAAGGTGTGGCGCTGAATCACGAAGAGAAAGCGCGGTTGCAAGCCGACCTCGGCGAGAGCAATTTCCTCATGTTGCACAACCACGGTTTGCTGACCTGTGGCGGCACCATCGCCGATACCTTTTTGATGATGTTCACCTTCCAGCGTGCCTGTGACATTCAAGTCATGGCGCAGACCGGCGGCGCTGAACTCATCGCCATCGGACCGCAAATTCTGGCAGGCGCCAAGGCGATGATCGCCGGCGTCACCAAAAGTGCTCAAGGCATGGGGGGCGCGCTGGCCTGGCCGGCGTTGCTGCGCAAACTCGATAAACAAGACCCGGGATATAAACTCTAATGCCTCTTGCCGAGATTCCTCTGTGTGTCTGGCGTAAACGCAGCCAGACGTTTGTCTTTCGTGGCCAGCCGATCCGTTACTGGACGGCCGGGCAGGGTGAGCCGCTGCTGTTGATTCATGGCTTTCCGACCGCCAGTTGGGATTGGCATTACTTGTGGCAACCACTGGCCCAGCGTTATCGGGTGATCGCCTGTGACATGCTCGGTTTCGGTGATTCGGCCAAACCGCTGAATCACACTTACAGCCTTCTCGAGCAGGCGGATCTGCAACAGGCGTTGCTCGCCCATTTGCAGGTCGAGCCTCCGGTGCACATTCTTGCCCACGACTATGGCGACAGCGTTGCGCAGGAATTGCTCGCCCGGCATTACGACGATCAGATCGAAGTCGCCAGTTGCGTGTTTCTCAACGGCGGGCTGTTCCCGGAAACCCATCGTCCGGTGCTGATGCAAAAACTGTTGCTGAGCCCGTTGGGCTGGATGATCGGCCGTGCGTTTACCCGCGATGCGCTGGTCAAAAGCTTCCGCCAGATCTTCGGCCCACAGACCCGTCCGAGTGAAAGTGAACTGGATGATTTCTGGAGCCTGATCGACAGCAATCGCGGGCCCCGGATCATGCACAAACTGATCAGCTACATTCCCGAACGACGCGTGCAGCGTGATCGCTGGGTGGCCGCCATGCAGCGCGGTGAAGTGCCGTTGCGGGTGATTGATGGCGAAGTCGATCCGATCTCCGGGGCGCACATGGTTGAACGTTATCGCGAGTTGATTCCCGACGCGGACACCGTGTTGTTGCCGGGCATCGGCCACTATCCGCAGACCGAGGCGCCGGGGCAGGTGCTCAAGCATTACCTGGCGTTTCGTGATCGCTTCGCACTGCCGCCACGCCGAGTGGCGTGCTCCTGACGATCAAATGTTCCGCCGCTCCGACATTTGGCCGGGTGAACTTCTTTGGCGAGGGAGTTTGCTCCCGCTGGGGCGCGAAGCGGCCCTTGATTCTGTGATCAGGTTCTTACAGGAAAACCGCGAGTAACGTTTTACGACTGCAGCGCAGCCGAACGGGAGCAAGCTCCCTCGCCACAAAAACTCATATGGCCTTCACTATCCCCCCACCTTATCGCGCACCATTCACCCCCAGCCGTGTTCGTTGTGAGCAAAAGCTGCGTGCCTGACACTCGGGATCACTGTCCCTTTGGCCTGCTGGAGTTGCTGCGATGAATGAGTCTGTGCATTTCGAAGATAAAGTCGTGATCGTCACCGGCGCCGGTGGTGGCCTCGGCCGGGCTCACGCACTGCTGTTCGCCAGACAGGGCGCCAGAGTGCTGGTCAACGACCTCGGTGGCTCGACCCAGGGCGAAGGCGCCAACGCCTCTGCTGCCGACCGCGTAGTGGCAGAGATCCGCGAGGCTGGCGGTATCGCCGAAGCCAACCACGACTCGGTCACCGACGGCGACAAACTGGTACAGAACGCCCTCGACGTCTTCGGCCGTGTCGACGTCGTGGTCAACAACGCCGGGATCCTGCGTGACAAGACCTTCCACAAAATGGACGACGCCGACTGGGATCTGGTTTACCGCGTCCACGTCGAAGGCGCCTACAAAGTCACCCGCGCCGCCTGGCCGCACCTGCGCGAACAAAACTACGGCCGAGTGATCTTCACCGCCTCGACCTCGGGCATCTACGGCAACTTCGGCCAGTCCAACTACGGCATGGCCAAACTTGGCCTCTACGGTTTGACCCGCACCCTGGCCATCGAAGGACGCAAGAACAACATCCTGGTCAACGCCATTGCACCGACTGGCGGCACGCGCATGACCGAAGGTCTGATCCCGCCGCAAGTGTTCGAGCAACTGAAGCCGGAACTAGTCAGCCCGTTGGTGGTGTATCTGGCAAGCGAACAATGCCAGGAGACTTCCGGGTTGTTTGAAGTCGGCGGCGGCTGGATGGGCAAGGTGCGTTGGGAACGCAGCCTCGGTGCCGGGTTTGATCCACGGGTGGGTTTCTCGCCGGAAGATGTTGCGGCGCACTGGCAGCAGATTTGCGATTTCGAAGGGGCCGCGCATCCGAAGGACAATATTGAGGCGTTGAAGGAGATGATGGCGAATTTGCAGAAGTATTCGCTCTGAATGTCAGCGAAGCCACCAAGCCATTCGTGCTTGGTGGCTCGCGATTTCAAATGTATCTTCTTTCTGTCATGTAGGCGGGGGCTTTCCAGTTTGGCCCTTTTATTGCGAGCCCATTTTCCCCGTTAGCCAGAACACCGGCATTGATAAGTCGCTTATAGGCGTCTTCAAGCGCACCATATTCTTTGAGAAGTTCGCGATTGTGGATTCTTATCATCATGTCCAGATGTGGTGTTGCTTTAATTAGCGCAAACACAGTGACGATATCATTTAAGGATTCATTTTTAATAATCATCTCGACGGTGCTCATTGCCACATCTCCTTCAACAGTTTTTGATAATTGCGTTCTTCCTGCTCATATGCAGCAGTTAGTGCTTCGGGAGTATAAAGAAGAGTGGGGTCGTCCTTTAGCTGGAAGTCTTCCAAAGTCGCAGTATGAACGTTATTCCAGATCGGGGACCCAATATCTGGTCTCTCAGTATCGCCAAAGCCTAAAGCTTTAAATCGTTCGAACTCTCTTATCTCATGAGTATAGAAACGTTTGTCAGTGTCAGTGGCTTCGAGTTCTCCACGAGTAATACGCTCCAGCCGATCAAGCATTAATTCATTGGCGTCTGATTTCAGAAATTTAGAAATATGTAATTTCACGATACTTGTTCCTTCCGCTGAAATGGTTGCCGGTACCCACTGCAAATCTAGAATGTCCCCCCCAATTTGATCTGGGTTGAAATCACGCCCGCTGTGATCTCCTTTGACTAACGCCCCCTCGTATGGATCGCTAAACACCAAATACAGCGGCTCAATCCCCGAGTCATCGGGAAAGACGATGATGAATCTTTCCCAGCCCTCCACCAGTACCGGATGTAGGTCCAGACGCCCCTCCAGCGGAATAATTGGAGCGCCGGGATACGCAGGTGAGTCGACGTCAGCCAATGGCGATTCGGTCGAGCTGTTACCCGGCGAGATAACCGGTGTCCAGGTCATAAAGTCCGTTGGCGAGTCCGGCAGCGCGGTCTCGTAAACGTCATTCAGCAGGTCATAAGCCGCATTCAGAACCAGCACGCTTGAACGAATATGGAAGTCGTCGGCCGAAGCAACGAACACTTCCGAGCCAGCGGCGAGTCGCCTTACGCCCAAGCCCACGGGCATCTCCAGCGTGCCTCGTCGATCTGCTATTTCGCGCAGTGTCTGTGGGGATTCTGACGACAACTCGGAAAATGGAACGCTCATGGCAAAGCGATCGCCGTTGCCCAAGCGTGATGGCATCAGCAGAGCAGCAAAACCGACCAGTACCGGACCACCGAGCAGCGTGGTTCCCGCCGCTTTCACTGTCTGTGTTGCTGTCCGAAGTGCGTTGAGAATTGCGGATGAAGCTGCCGGAGGAAGATGGATCGCATTTGATGCGAAAGAGAAAACCGGGCTGGAGGCCGCAACTACACCTGAAGCGGGGTAAACATGCTGGACTTCGGTTGTTTCGATGCCTTGTTCTAACCGCTCTGCCTCGGTCTGCTCCTCCAGTTGAGCCTGTTGCCGGGCCTGTGCGAGATCCTTTTGTTGCTGGATCTTCAGTGCCGCCAGTTGGGCTTGCCGTTTGGCCACGGCAGTCGCGGTATCAATAACTGTGCGACGAATTTCCAGACTTCGTTTTTCTGCATCAAGCTGATTTTGTATCGCCTCGATACGCTGTTCCATTTCTGCTTGCAGGCGAGCCTGATCGGTGGCGAACCGCTGTGCGGCAGACACTGCATCAGCTTCAGCCTTAACCAGCGCTGTACGGATTGCCTTCGCGTCCGCTTCAGCCTTAGCCCGCTCTGCTGCTTTCCGAGCTATTTCCTGTGCCAGGAAATCTTTGTAGGCTTCGAGTGAGGCGTCAGCGCGTATCTTTTCGGCGGCTTTTCGTTCGGCTTGTTCTTGTGCTGCGAGCCGTGCCTGTTCGCGAGCCCGGACTTGTTCCTGCTCTCGGCGTGCCGCTTCGGCAAGTTTTCTCTGTCGTTGTTGTTCGGCTGCGATCCGCGCATGTTCTGCTGCCAGTCGTTGGGCCTCAGCCGCTGCCGCCTGCGCTTGATCCTGAGCTTGCACTGCGGCCAGCCAATTGAGTACACCGGCCTGTTGCTGGTTGAGAAGCGCCAGTGTCTGGCCAAGCAAACGCGCTTCGTGAGCTGCTCTGAATGACTCGCTCCACAACGCTCTGCTCCTGGCCCCCGCGCCGCTGGTTCGGCGGATAGCGGATGCCTGATTCAGGTAATCCTGGAAGGTCTTCCCCAGCGGATCGCTGCCAAAAAAACGGTTGGCTATCGCGGTCTGCCTCTGAAACTCTGCGGTTTTGCGGTGAATCAGTGTATTTCTGACGCCCACTTCGCGGGCCAGTGCAGCAGCGGGTGGAAGAGGATTTGTCGGGCCTTCCAATCTGGTTGCCGCCAGTTCCACTTCGATGGACTGAGGTATTGAGCCGGATCTTGCGTTGAACTCTTGTTCAACGGCGGTTTGCGTCTCGTACATCAATTGACGCGTTTGCGAATTGGCACCGGCAGGTCCGAACGTTCCGCTGTAGGTGTAACCCACATTACTTTCTTTGAATGGATCGTAGTTATCCGGGGCGGGTGCCTTGATACGTGTTTCATCCAGTTCTAAGAATGGAGGCGTTGGCATATTCATGTCCTTTTGAATGTGCGAAGTCACTCGCTTGGAAAAGTGCGCACGGGTGTTGATGAGCCCCGTGTCACAGCGAATGGTTGAGGTGTTTCAAGTTACATCAGAGTTGCGGTTATCAAGTCTGAGAAGCCCGTCAGTAAATGGGCGTCGTGTTGAGAGAGTTTTCTCAGGTTGTTTACAGCGCAGAGGGGATTCTTCTGAACTAAAGGAAATGTCCGACGTAGTAACCGGAATTTCTTTGCAGGATTGATATCAGAGCTTTTTCAAAGCCCATAAAAAAGGCCGCTGCAAACGCAGCGGCCAAGGTAAGACGTTGGATCAAGGAGCTACAAATCAACGTCAGTGAACACCAGGGTGATAAACCGAAATATTCGATTCATCTGAAATCTTTCAGCAATGGCCTGAGTTGCTCGAAGGCCTGTGCATCATGCTTTACGGCGTGTCCCGTGAAAGCCCGCTCAGAATACGGTTTCAAGCCTGTAGGAAAAATACCGATTCCAGACATGCACTGTTACGGGGCATGCAACAGTCATCCTGCATCAACGGCCTCATGCGCTTGATTGATGATCCTCCATCCAGCCGATCCATGGCCGGCGCAAAGCCCCGGGCCGCAAGGGCATTCATCCCTTCGGGCGACAATGTGAATACCTCCTTGGTGCGCTTATCGACCCCGTCGTGCGGCAGTAGGGTGGGGCCTTCTGTCACTCACCGGGGAAGACGCATGACAACAAAAACAATGCGCGCCATCTTCACACCGCAGGCGCTGGCAGCCGCGGTGGCTCTGGGTTGCTGCGCTCAGGCGCAAGCGGTTGCGTTCAACATTGGCGAAATCGAGGGCACGTTCGATTCGTCGCTGTCGGTCGGCGCGAGTTGGGGGATGCGCGATGCCGACAAGTCGCTGGTCGGCACGGTCAACGGTGGTACCGGGCAATCCTCGACCGGTGATGACGGACGCCTGAACTTCAAGAAGGGCGAAACCTTCTCGAAAATCGTCAAAGGCATCCACGACCTCGAGTTGAAGTACGGCGATACCGGCGTGTTTGTCCGTGGCAAGTATTGGTACGACTTCGAACTCAAGGACGAAGACCGCGAGTTCAAACCGATCAGCGACAAGGGCCGCAAGGAAGGTGCGAAGTCCTCCGGCGCGCAGATTCTCGATGCCTTCGTCTATCACAACTACTCCATCGCCGATTTGCCGGGCACCGTACGCGCGGGCAAACAGGTGGTGAGTTGGGGCGAAAGTACCTTCATCGGCAACTCGATCAACAGCATCAACCCGATCGACGTTTCGGCGTTTCGTCGACCCGGCGCGGAGATCAAGGAAGGCCTGATTCCGGTGAACATGTTGTTCGGCTCGCAAGGCCTCACCGATCAACTCACTGTTGAAGGCTTCTATCAATTGGAGTGGGACCAGACCGTTCTCGATAACTGCGGCACCTTCTTCGGCGTCGACGTTGCAGCGGACGGTTGCAACAACGGTTACACCGTCGGCAACCCGGCGATTGCGCCGCTGGTGCCATTGACCACTGCGTTTGGCCAAGGCATCCAAGTGACCCGCGAAGGCGTGGTCATCCCCCGTGGCGGCGACCGCGATGCGCGGGATTCCGGGCAGTGGGGCACGGCGTTGCGCTGGCTCGGCGACGATACCGAATACGGCCTGTACTTCATGAATTACCACAGCCGCACGCCGACGGTGGGCACCACCACGGCAGGGCTTTCGACCCTCGCGGCATTGCCGGGCATGGTCGGCATTGCCAACGGCTTGGCACCCGGCAGCGGTTCGGGCCTGGCGCAAAGCGTGATGCTTGGGCGCGGTGGGTATTACCTGGAATACCCCGAAGACATTCGCCTGTACGGCGCGAGCTTCTCCACCACCCTGCCCACCGGCACTGCATGGACCGGCGAGATCAGCTACCGCCCCAATGCTCCGGTGCAGGTCAACACCAACGACCTGACGCTGGCGCTGCTCAACCCGATTGCCGGCGGTACGGCGTCGCCGATCGCGACAACTCCGGGTTCCGACAACAAAGGTTATCGACGCAAAGAGGTCACGCAAATCCAGAGCACCCTCACGCACTTCTTCGATCAGGTGTGGGGCGCCCAACGACTGACGTTGGTTGGCGAAGCCGCGGTGGTACGGGTCGGTGGTCTGGAGTCGCGCAGCAAGCTGCGTTATGGCCGTGACTCGGTGTACGGCCAGTACGGTTTCGGTGGCGACACTGACGGTTTTGTCACCTCGACCTCGTGGGGCTACCGCGCCCGGGCGATTCTCGATTACGCCAACGTGATCGGCGGGATCAACCTCAAACCCAACCTGTCGTGGTCGCACGACGTCGCCGGTTACGGCCCCAATGGCCTGTTCAACGAAGGCGCGAAAGCGATCAGCGTCGGCGTCGATGCCGACTACCGCAACACCTATACCGCGAGCCTCAGCTACACCGACTTTTTCGGCGGCGACTACAACGTCCTCGAAGACCGTGACTTCGTCGCCCTGAGCTTCGGCGTGAACTTCTGATCTGCCCGAGAAGGATGAAAGCAATGCGCAAAATGATTCTGCAATGCGGTGTGCTGGCCCTGAGTCTGTTGGCGGCCAACGTGATGGCGGCGGTGTCGCCGGACGAGGCCAACAAACTCGGCACCAGCCTGACCCCGCTCGGCGCCGAGAAGGCCGGCAACGCGGACGGTTCTATTCCGGCCTGGACCGGTGGCATCCCGAAAAACGCCGGAGCGGTGGACAGCAAAGGCTTCCTGGCTGACCCGTTCGCCAATGAAAAACCGCTGTTCACCATCACTGCGGCCAATGTCGATCAGTACAAGAGCAAACTCTCCGACGGCCAGGTGGCGATGTTCAAACGCTACCCGCAAACCTACAAGATCCCGGTCTATCCAACCCACCGCACCGTCGCCGTGCCGGCGGAAATCTACGAGTCGGCCAAGCGCAGCGCGCTCAATGTCACCAGTATCAATGACGGCAACGGCCTGGCCAATTTCACCGGCAATCGCTATTACGCTTTCCCGATTCCGAAGAACGGCGTGGAGGTATTGTGGAACCACATCACTCGTTACCACGGCGGTAATCTGCGCCGCATCATCACCCAGGTAACGCCGCAGACCAATGGCAGCTACACGCCGATTCGCTTCGAAGAAGAAATCGCCGTGCCGCAACTGATGAAGGACCTCGACCCGGAAAAAGCCGCCAACGTGCTGACCTTCTTCAAGCAATCGGTGACGGCGCCGGCGCGTCTGGCCGGTAACGTGCTGCTGGTGCACGAGACACTCGATCAAGTAAAGGAACCGCGTCTGGCGTGGATCTACAACGCCGGTCAGCGTCGGGTTCGGCGTGCACCACAAGTGGCGTATGACGGGCCGGGCACGGCGGCGGATGGCCTGCGCACCTCGGACAACTTCGACATGTTCTCCGGAGCCCCGGATCGCTACGACTGGAAACTGGTCGGCAAAAAGGAAATGTACATTCCGTACAACAGCTACAAACTCGATTCGCCGAAACTCAAGTACGACGACATCGTCAAGGCTGGCCACATCAACCAGGACCTGACCCGCTATGAACTGCACCGGGTCTGGGAGGTGATCGGCACGGTCAAACCGAGCGAGCGGCACATCTACGCCAAGCGCCACATGTACATCGACGAAGACAGCTGGCAGGTCGCACTGGCGGACCATTACGACGGTCGCGGGCAACTGTGGCGCGTCGCCGAAGGTCACGCGCAGTACTACTACGATCACCAGGCGCAGGCCTACACCCTCGAAGCGCTCTACGACATCATCGCCGGCCGCTACATTGCCTTGGGGATGAAGAACGAAGAGAAGCACAGTTTCGAGTTCGGCTTCGAAGCCAAGGCTGCCGACTACACACCATCGGCCCTGCGCGCAGAGGGTGTGCGGTAACGGATCAGATACATCAGCCGTACAAAAGGCGACCGCATGGTCGCCTTTTTTATGGCCGCCAATCAGCGTGCTGAATACTCGTCAACAAGCTGCCGGGAGAGGGCTAGGGTGAGCCCACAACTATAAAAAGGCTCGCCCGATGACCGCCATGACGCCGTGTCTGGATCGCCCCGGATTCTTGCCCAGACTGTCCTCCCATCACCAACCCCGTGCGCGATTGAGCGAGCCATTGCTTGAGTCGATGGCGCGGGTCAGGCTGATCTGCGCACCTGCGGGCAGCGGCAAGAGTGCGCTGCTTGCCGAGTGCCTGCTGCAGGCGCCGCAACACTGCGAAGTCTGCTGGTTGCCGCTGGCGGGGGCGGCATTGGGTGTCAGCGAATTTTGTCTGCGCCTGGCGCAGGCGTTGGGGCTGGCCGATACAACGGAGTCCGCTTTGGTCGCGGCGCTGAGTCGCTGGTCGAGGCCTACCTGGCTGTTTATCGATGACTACTGCCGGTTGCCCGATTGCGCGCTGGATGCATTGCTTGATCGCTTGCTGACGGTCAGCAGCCCGGCCTTGATCTGGTGGATCGGCACGCGTCGACGCCCGCCATGCAACTGGCCTCGTCTACTGCTCGATGACGAGTTGTACGAGTGCGAAAGCTCGACCCTGGCGTTCACCGAGGACGAGGTCGCCTTGGTCTTGCGGCACCTGTCCTCTGAGCAGGCCCATAGTGTGGCTGCACGCATCGTTCAGCGCACGGGCGGTTGGTGTGCGGGTGTGCGCATGGCACTGCTGCAAAAGTGCGATTGGTCGCAAGGCAATCAGCCACAGCAACGGGTGGACAGGCTGCTGGACTATTTGCAACACGAACTGTTCAACAGTCTTGCACCGGAGTTGGTCGAAGTCTGGCGAGTATTGGCGCATTTACCGCGTTTCAATGCCGAGTTGTGTGAGCATTTGTTCGGTGCCGGGGAGGGCGCGCAGTACCTGCGCACCTTACAAATGCTTGGTTGCTTCGTCGAACCGTGGAACGAATCGACCGACTGGTTGCAGATCTTTCCCCCGTTGTCGCGTGTGATGCGCGACGAACAATGGCCCGCCAGTCGTTCCTGGCATCGGCGGGCCTGTCAGTGGTTTTCCTGGCGGCTGGATTGGCGTTCGGCTTTCGAACAGGCCTTGCTTGCCGAAGAATATGAAATCGCCGTCAGCCTGTTGCAGCACTTCAGTTTTGAGCATTTGTTCGAAGAGCAGACGGTGGTGCTGTTGTTGCGTCTGCATGAATTGCAGGACGAGGCGCTAACCTTGTCCACACCGCAACTGGTCGGGTTAGTCACCGCAGCACTGCTGTTTGCCGGGCGTTTTGAACAGGCGGCGCAGTGCATTGCGCACTTGGGACGATTCATGCCGCAACCCTGCGCGCAACTGGAGACGCAGTTGATTGCACGTTGGCAGGCACAACAGGGGTGGCTGTTGCACTTGCAGGGGCAAATGGCCCGCGCGCGCGAACATTTTCAACAAGCGCTGGCCGAACTTGCCCGCGAAGCCTGGCCGACACGCTTATTGTGTTTGTCGGGGCTGACCCAACAAGCGTTGTTATGTGGCGAATTTGAGCAGGCACTCGCGATCAATCGAGAGGCCTTGCGCCTGGCGAGAGCGCAAGGGGCACTGCTGTTTGAGGGGTTGCTGGAACTAGACCATGCGCAGTTGCTTGAGCAGCGCGGCGCACCGGCCCGGGCCGAAAGTCTGCTCGCGGGTGTTCAAGCGCTGCTCTGCGAGCGAGCGGACCGACCTGCGCCCTTGCTCGGACGCATTGCTCTGCGCCGGGGCCGTATGGCTTTGTTGATGGGACAAGATGAACAGGCCGCGGATTTTTTCCGGGAGGGTCTTGAAGACTGCCTGCGTAACCACGACAAAAGGGTGCTGTATGGTTACCTCGGTCAGGCACAACTGGCAGCGAACCGGAGCGATTACGGCTGCGCATTCGAGCGGCTTCGTGAGGTTGAAAGGCTGATGCAGCGCCGGCAAATTCCGGACACGGTTTATCGCGGTGTACTGTTATATGTAAGCAGCCAACTCTGGTTGCAACAGGGGCGACCGCAATTGGCTCATGAAGCGTTGAGTCGAGTGTTGCGTCATTATCAACCGCCGGCTGAATTGCAAGCACCTCCGGCGACAGTCGACTTGATTGCGCGTATCGAGTACTCACTTATATTAGCCTCGGCTTACCTGGGACTTTCCACTGACCCGATACGGCAACTTCAATCAATGCTGCATAAAGCGCAGAGTGAGGGTGCAGTGACGCTAGAGGCGGAACTGCACTTCGCCTTGGCGGACGTGGCAGGCTTGCACAACCAAACCTCCCACTTGCGCCAGCACACTGCGCAGGGAATGGCGATTGTTCAGCGTTGTGACTTGCACTTGATGGCTCGCCAGGCCCACTTGCGCCGGCCTGTGCTATTTCAAGAAAAATCAAAGCAACAGGTCATTGCTGAGGTTATTCGAGATGTTGAAGTTGGGGGGCTTCTGAGTCAACGGGAACTTCAAATTTTGCAGTTGGTCGCCTCTGGTGACTCTAATCAACAAATCGCAGATAAGCTTTTCCTTTCATTGCACACTGTCAAAACGCATGTGCGCAGGATTTACGGAAAGTTGGAGGCGAGTAGCAGAACTCATGCAGTCGCCAAGGCAAGATTGCTGGGTATGTCGATATGAATGACGGACTGATTCAGAGTGTGTCTGTTTTTTTTGTGATATGAGTTGTCTACAACTTTAGAAAAGTATTGGATGTATCTTTCTGCAGGGCATCGGGATTAGTTTGATATGACGAAGCAAACAACATTTCGTCGTTTGTAGTTATCAGGCTGATTAGGTAATCCAATATGGATGTTCTTGGTTTTGAAGGATCGAGCTTTAATAAGCTGGATGAGGCAATGGTCGCATTGTCGAAACGCTTGGAAAGTGTGCCGACGTTTAATGCTGTTCTGCTCAGTTGTCTGAAAAAAGCGCTCGAGAAAGTTGCGCCAGGTGCTGATGCAAGTATTTTTCATATCAATTATCACGGCAATACCAAGCTTCCGCCAACTGAGCCGGTCGGTCGCCTGTTTCATGTTCTTTCTGACTGTCTTCGACTAGGTCGCACAGCCAGCTATGATCCGAAACTATACGGCGTATATGATCGACCACACTCGAACGATTCTCGAGATGTTCTGGCCGGCATTTCTCTGGTGAAACTGGAAACGCTGCTGGCTGATGTGTGCCGGAAACTTCCCGACTATTACGTCGCGGCTCTAGAAGCATACTGGGCAGAAACAGACGCCATCAAGGGAACATATTCGATTCCGAAAAAAGCGATACTGGCGCAACTTCAAAGCACTATTTTCTCGAGTGAACTGGAAAGGCTGTTTGATGAAGGTGGCATCAGTCGGGGCGAACTGCAGCGCATCCAGTCTGAAATCCGTCCGGGATCTCGAGGCAACTGGTACGGGATATTCGTCGGTAACGCAGGTGAGGCTTACCGTGAGCATCGTTCGATGTTCGCGCTGCCACTTGGAGCGGCCATTCGTGATGAACTGATTCCTGGGACCGACTCGACTATAGTCCTTTACTCCCCGTCTCGCGGAATCGAAAAGTTTGCATCGTCTGCCGAACTGCACCGGGCGCTGGAAAACCGCCTGACGTCACGTGATACGCGAGAACAATATCTGCAAACCCTGACAAGCAACGAGCAAAAGTTGTTGCCGGATTCGCCCGAATTTCGCTACTTGAAAGTCGAAGCTGACCTGTTTGAGCGTTTCAGCGAAAGTTTTATCAGCAAATCGCGTGATGTAATTACGCAAAGCCTGGCCCAACTGGCTGAGCCGGATACGGACTTTGAGTCGGTCGTCTCGGCTGTGGAGTTGGCACAGCGCGTGCCTGTCATGCTAGAACAGGCGAGGCTTCGCCGTGCGCGTTTATTCCAACTCATGCAAAAAAATATCTGGCAAGGCGAGTTGATAAGTAAAGATGCCTCGTGGCCGATAGAGTGGGCCAGAGCGGTCGAAGCAAAGCAGAATCTGTTTGATCTGATAAACGCTATTCCGACAGTTGAAGTCATCGCCCGGCAGGTATTACAGCGGGAGTTGGAACGACATCATATTTCCATCGATGTTGATAACGCGTACATCAATACAAAAGACAAGGTGTATGAAATTGACAGGCGTCCCTCCGGCACGATTGCTGAGGTATTGATTCATTGCATTGACCATAACGTCCAGCCTAATTATCTGAGCGGGGGCGGTGATGGGATATTTCATATGCCGGATACATACAGCGACGGGATGAAAGTTCAGGGTGTCAGTATTTTTGGTGTCGAGGACGCGATCATCAAGACCCTGTCTGATATGGGAAGAAGTCTGAGGGTAGCGCTACAGAAGTTTTGGGCGGCTCCGGCGCCATCCATATCGTCTGACGCACCGATGTTGACCAACAAACAAGCCTTTCAACACGCGTATGTCCAGGTCATTGCCAAAGAGCTTTCGCTGACAGTCATGGCCGGTCACGTTGAGGCTAATTTGGCTATACGCTTTTTCGAACTCATGAACTCCGAATTTGGTCTGGGGGCTCATGAGATCGTATTGAATCCTCAGCCGGACTATCTGACCTCATTCGGGCCAAGTTTTGTCATTAATAATGAGCTGTTGGACGACTTGTCGATCAAGGGCTCCAGTGGTTATCTGGTACATACTCCGACAGAGGGTTTCGAGTTCACCGATACCAATGGCCAGATGTTTGACACATTGCAAAATCGACTCGCTCAGCCTGGTAGCGAAGTTAAATACCGAAAGTCAGTAAGTAACGTGCTCGCTTATTGTGCAGGTGAGCACTTAAAGGGTCAGCTTGAAGCTGTTTCGACGATACTTGTTAATCGTGCTGACTATGATCATTCGCTAAGTTCCGTTTTGCAGGATAACCAGAATCTCAGCGTTATGCGCTACGGCATCGAGAATCGTTTCTATCTCTTGTGGGCTGCGCTGAAACGCACTGAGTGGCCGGATTGGTTGAAAGTAGCCGACAGCGACATACAACAAAAGTATGTAGAGCTTGAAAACTCTATGGATCAATACGACGTCGAGTACCAACGTGTATTTGATACATGCTTTTCGTTGCGAGACTATGTTTTACGTGTTTTTTCAGAATGGTCGTTGCGCGTGATGGGCGAAGATCTGGATGCGGAAGAAATAACGGTAAAAAGCCTTTACAAGATGCAGGTTGGTGGACGCACCATTGAGCAGGAAGATACCAGGACTTTATTGGAGTTCATTATTTTCGGGCTTCATGATGATGGGCATCGTGCAGAGCTGCATATCGAGAATCTTCCTGCGGGTAGCGCGCTGACTGTCGAGAGACTTGAGGGCTGGTTGAATAATCGCAATCTTCGTGCCGATTACGCTCTCGCCCTTCCCTCCGTACCGTCACCTGAATTTGAACAGGCATATCTCGATCAGCAGTTGAGCAAGATGAACCATGCACTGTTCCGTGCACGGCATTCCGGCATGTATTCCGACTCGGAGGCTAAACTCGTTGAAAGGGCGATGCAAGGTGATGCCTCCTTACGAATTCAAGGTGTCAGTATCAGGAATGACAAGATGCCTTTCAAGGATGTCCTTGTTTTCAGTGAAGCCAATCAACGCTTTTATATGTTTATCAGGACACCCGCAGGCCAATATGCATTTTTGAAGTTTGCTGGTTTTGATGCCCTGCACAAATGGCTGAAGTCGACGATGTCTGCTGACCTCGATTATGCCGAGTCGTTGACAGGCAGCCCCTACGTTCCAGGCGTGGCTATCAGGCGTGGTTATAATGACGGTTGGAGGGACACCGAATTTACCGATCTCGGTCACGCGAAAGGCCCCCTGGTCAGTTATATGCAAGCCATGTATCGGGCGCAATGGGAGTTGCATAAGTCTGTGGCGCCTGCTGCCTATATTCATCTTGGTGTTGCAGGGCGCAAGCGTCATGCTCGATTGAATACCCAACTCAAGGCGCTGATGACGGTTGATACGCGAGAAAACGGCTTTCCGACCTATGACGAATTTGTGTATGAGGAGATAAAGAAAAATATCGAGGCATTGTTGCTTTCCAGAGGGCAGCGGGTCGAAGTCGATCCAGATCTGATCATCGTTGAAACTGACGACTTCCGGGGAAGTTTTATTGCTATGTTGCTTGAGGAACAAAGGTTGTATGCCGATAATCCTGCGTATTGGAAAGCAAACGGTGCAAGGTATTGGACGATAGGTAATCATCCGAATATTGACAAGCTGAATATTCGCGATATTGCTTCATTGTCGCGTACCTATTATCCTGGTGATTTATATATACGTATGCTCAGGACTGAGTTTCTTGATAGGCGTCACCCTGACTTTGAATTCAAGCGGGCTGCTCATGCGAGCAAGATTCGTTGTGAGATGCATTACAATGCATTGTCTCAGTTCATTGATGGTGAGTTGTCGCCGGATACTCTTAAGTCTCTTCAACGCATCATCGATAGTTTGGCTGACGATGCAAGCCCTGATCCCGATCGTTCACAAAGCAATGATCCTGCTGAGGGCATGTATAAATTTAATCTGTATGCTTTGGATACTTTCATTTCGTACGACAGAATAGTCGGTGGGGTATATATTTTTCGGATCAAGACGCGGGAGGGTTTTGCAGACTGGTTATATACGCCGGATGCTCCGGATCGTCGTTCTTTCCGTCCGGTATCCAAATTTTACAGTTCTGTCCGTTACGATGGTTTGGCGAACTACTATGCCAGTCGGGTGAAAGTCGCCGATAAAAAAGTGGTCAATGATATGTTTACCAAGTTCCACGCTACCGTAAATCCCCCTCAGCCGATCAAACCATGGCACAGGGATGCAGTGGTTAATCTGTATGGGGTTTACGAAGAAAAAGTGTGGTGTGTCGTTAGCGACATTGAAGAAACAACGACAAACTACAGTGAGGTCGTAACTAAAATTGTTTATGACACCCTTCAATTGGCGGCAGCCGTAGTCTGTCCGGCTGTACCCGCGGTCGGGCTCGCAGCCACCGCCGCCGGTGTGCTGAAAAGTTTGTATGGTGCTGCTCACGCGGAGAAGCGAGGCAATTACGATACGGCCTTGGGGCATGTCAAGGATGCCCTTATCGGGTTGGCGACTTTGGGTAAGGCGGGCGCCGCCAAGGGAGCTGCCAAGCAAGTCACCAATGCACAAATCTCCTTTTTAGCGCTAGCGAAAAGCGCGCGTTCGGCGGCGCAATTCGTTGGGGGGGCAGTCGGTCAAAACACCGGGGACAAGGCGTTGATCGACTTCTTCAAAGAATTACTGAAGGAAAAGCCCGCCGGGTCGAGTAAAACCACGGTTCATTGATATTCACCGACCGTCATTCCAGACCGTCGTAATCTTCAAACAGGTTGTTCATACCCCATCCGCCAACTCACGGCCCGCGTCGCAGCCAACAAACGCTGCGCCGCCGGGCCGTTCTCGTCAGCGTGAAACAACGAGGTCGGGCCGACGATGGTCAGCACCGCTGCAACTTGCCCAACCGCGTTGAACACGGGTGCCGACAAGGCATCCACCCCCGGCATCAGCAAACCGTGCACATGATGCAGACCGCGTTCGCGAATCTGTTCACACAGGATGGCGTAAGCCTTTTCATCGGCCAACGGGTGATTGGCAGCAGCGATTTCCTGCTCACGTAATTCGTCGGTTTCCCGATGCGGCAGATAGGCGCTGAACACCAGTCCGGTCGAGGAGCTGAGCAACGGCAACACCGAGCCCAATTGCGTCACCACCGTCACCGCGCGCACCGCCGGTTCTATGTGCACAACGGTTGCACCCTGATTGCCCCACACCGCCAGAAAACAGGTTTCGTTGAGTTCGTCGCGCAATTCGGACAGCGGCAGGGCAGCGACTTTCAGCACGTCCATACTGTTGAGGGCGGCCAGGCCCACGCGCAGCGCCTCACGGCCGAGGCCGTAATGGTTGGTGGCGGTGTTTTGCTCGGCAAACCCCGAGGCGATCAACGCCTGCAAATAGCGATGCACTTTGCTCGCCGGCATCTGTACATGTTCGGCCAGACGTGACAGCGAAGTGGAAGGCGACAATTCGGCCAAAGCCTTAAGGATGTCGGTGCCGACTTCGGCGGAGCGCACTTTCTGTTTGCCGTTACTGTCGCTGGTTTTTTCCATGAGGCTGCCGGGATCCGAAAACGAATGGGCGTCTTTATAGCTTGACGCTGGATAGCGAGCAAATTACGTTATGCGTAATCGAATTACGATAATAACAACCCCGGCGTGCCGAAACCTCTGAGCCAGAGCGATGGGCCACTGCCGACTCCCTGTTCAGGAGGCTCCATGAACCTCGATTCAACCGCGTTGTCGCTGGCCTATCAGTCCGGTTTCGGCAACGAATTCAGCACTGAAGCGTTGCCCGGCGCGCTGCCCGTCGGCCAGAACTCCCCGCAAAAAGCCCCGTACGGCCTCTACACCGAATTGTTCTCCGGCACTGCATTCACCATGACCCGCAGTGAAGCGCGGCGTACCTGGATGTACCGGATACAGCCGTCGGCCAATCACCCGGCATTCGTCAAACTGGAGCGGCAACTGGCCGGTGGTCCGTTGGGTGAAGTGACCCCCAACCGCCTGCGCTGGAACGCGCTGGACATGCCGAGCGAGCCGACCGATTTCATCGACGGTCTGGTGAGCATGGCGGCCAACTCGGGGGCCGATAAGCCCGCCGGGATCAGCATCTATCACTACGCTGCCAACCGTTCGATGGAACGCGTTTTCTTCAACGCCGATGGCGAACTGCTGCTGGTGCCGCAACTGGGGCGCTTGCGTATTGCCACCGAGCTGGGCGTGCTGGACGTCGCGCCGCTGGAAATCGTCGTGCTGCCACGCGGTCTGAAATTCCGCGTCCAATTGCTTGATCCGCAGGCTCGTGGCTACATCGCCGAGAACCACGGTGCGCCGTTGCGCCTGCCCGACCTGGGGCCGATCGGCAGCAATGGCCTGGCCAACCCGCGCGACTTCCTGACCCCGGTCGCCGCCTACGAAAACCTGCAACAACCGACCACGCTTGTGCAGAAATTCCTCGGCCAGTTGTGGGGCACCGAGCTCAATCATTCGCCGCTGAACGTGGTCGCCTGGCATGGCAACAACGTTCCGTACAAATACGACCTGCGCCGGTTCAACACCATCGGCACGGTCAGCTTCGATCATCCGGACCCGTCGATCTTCACGGTGCTGACTTCACCGACCAGTGTGCACGGGCTGGCCAACCTGGATTTCGTGATCTTCCCGCCACGCTGGATGGTCGCCGAGAACACTTTCCGTCCACCGTGGTTCCACCGCAACCTGATGAACGAATTCATGGGCCTGATCCAGGGCGAGTACGACGCCAAGGCCGAAGGCTTTGTGCCCGGCGGCGCCTCCCTGCACAGCTGCATGAGCGCCCACGGTCCGGATGGCGAGACTTGCACCAAAGCGATCAACGCCGCGCTTGCACCGGCGAAGATCGACAACACCATGGCCTTCATGTTCGAGACCAGCCAAGTGTTGCGCCCCAGCCGCTTCGCCCTCGAATGCCCACAACTGCAACCCAATTACGACGCCTGCTGGGCCACGTTGCCCGCCACGTTCGACCCGACCCGGAGATAACCCATGACTCAGAATTCCATCACCCGCAGTTGGGTTGTCTCGGCCAATGGCCACGCCGACTTCCCGTTGCAGAACCTGCCGCTGGGCGTGTTCAGCATCAACGGTTCGGCACCGCGCGCCGGTGTGGCAATCGGCGAACACATCTTCGATCTGCAAGTGGCGCTTGAGGCCGGATTGTTCGACGGCGCCGCACGCAGCGCGGTCGAAGCCATGCACGGCGGCCAGTTGAACGCGTTCTTCGAACTCGGTCGCGAAGCGCGGGTGGCCTTGCGCGGGCGCCTGCTGGAATTGTTCAGCGAAGGCAGCACCCATCGCGGCAACATCGAAGCCCAGGGCGCGAAACTGCTGCCACTGGCCGCCGATTGCCAGATGCAGCTGCCGGCGCGCATCAGCGATTACACCGACTTCTACGTCGGCATCGAGCACGCGCAGAACGTCGGCAAACTGTTCCGTCCGGACAACCCATTGCTGCCGAACTACAAACACGTACCGATTGGCTACCACGGCCGCGCCTCCACCGTGCGCGCCTCCGGCACCGACGTGCGCCGCCCGAAAGGCCAGACCTTGCCGGCGGGCGCGACGGAGCCGACTTTCGGCCCGTGCGCACGTCTGGACTATGAACTGGAACTGGGCATCTGGATCGGTCAGGGCAACGAGATGGGCGAGTCGATTGCAATTGGCGATGCCGCCGAGCACATCGCCGGTTTCTGTCTGCTCAACGACTGGTCGGCCCGCGATATCCAGGCCTGGGAATACCAGCCGCTGGGGCCGTTCCTGTCAAAGAGTTTTATCACCAGCGTTTCGCCGTGGGTCGTCACCGCTGAGGCGCTGGCGCCGTTCCGCACCGCGCAACCCGCGCGTCCTGAAGGTGATCCACAACCACTGCCGTATCTGTTCGACAAGCGCGATCAGGAGGGCGGTGCGTTCGACATCGAACTGGAGGTGCTCCTGCTCACCGAACGCATGCGCGAGCAAAACCTGCCAGCCCATCGCCTGACCCTGAGCAACACCCGCCACATGTACTGGACCGTTGCGCAAATGGTCGCGCACCACAGCGTCAACGGTTGCCAGTTGCAGGCCGGTGATCTGTTTGGTTCGGGCACGTTGTCCGGCCCTGAAAGCGGTCAGTTCGGCAGTCTGCTGGAAATCACCGAGGGCGGCAAAAAGCCGATCGAACTGGCGTCCGGCGAAGTGCGCAAATTCCTTGAGGACGGTGACGAAATCATCCTGCGCGCCCGTTGCGCCCGTGACGGTTTTGCCTCCATCGGCTTCGGCGAGTGCCGCGGCAAAGTCTTGGCGGCACGCTGACAGGAGCGGCTCATGGATCTCTATACCTATTACCGTTCGACCTCGTCGTATCGGGTGCGGATCGCGCTGGCACTCAAGGGCCTCGACTATCAGGCGTTGCCGGTCAATCTGATCGCGCCGTCCGGCGGCGAGCATCGGCAAGCGGCGTATCTGGCGATCAATCCACAGGGCCGCGTGCCGGCCTTGCGCACCGATGAAGGCGAATTGCTGATCCAGTCACCGGCGATCATCGAGTACCTGGAAGAGCGGTATCCACAGCAGCCGCTGTTGCCGGATGATCTCGCCGCTCGCGCCCATGTGCGTGGCGTGGCGGCAGTGATCGGCTGCGATGTGCATCCGCTGCACAACGTCAGCGTGCTTAATCGGTTGCGTCAGTTGGGGCACGAAGAGCCGCAGGTGGTGGAGTGGATCAGTCACTGGATTGGCCAAGGCCTGGCCACGGTGGAGCAGTTGATCGGCGACAGTGGTTTCTGTTTCGGCGAGTGGCCGTGTGTGGCTGACGTCTACCTGATCCCGCAGTTGTATGCGGCCGAGCGATTCAATGTTTCGCTGGAGGCTTATCCGCGGATTCGCCGGGTTGCTGCGCTGGCTGCCGAGCATCCAGCCTTTATCAAGGCCCACCCGGCCAACCAACCCGATACACCTTAAGCTCCAAACAAAAAACTGTGGGAGCGGGCTTGCCCGCGATAGCGATTTATCAGTCACCTCTATGTCGGGTGCACTGCCGCCATCGCGGGCAAGCCCGCTCCCACAGGGGGTAATGCCAGCTTCAACCAAAAAATCATAAAAACAAAACAGGTACCTTGCGATGCATAACCAGATTGCCAGCTTCCGGGCGGCACTCGACGCCCGCCCTGTGTCCCGCTATCAGTGGTTGCTCTTGATCCTGCTCGCCTTGCTGCTGGTCACCGACGGTTACGACGCCCAGGTGCTTGGCTACGTGGTGCCAGCGCTGGCGCAGGATTGGGGACTGGAGAAATCTGCGTTCGGTCCGGTGTTCAGCGCCAACCTGCTCGGTCTTACCCTTGGTTCCCTCGCTGTCACGCCATTGGCAGACCGTTTCGGTGTGCGCCGGATTCTCCTCGCCTGCGTACTGATCTACGCCACCCTCACCGTGCTTATGGTGTTCGCTGACTCGTTGAATACGCTGATGATCGCGCGCTTTATCTGCGGGATCGGCATGGGCGGCGCGATGCCTAGTGCCATGGCGTTGATGTCGGAATATTCGCCGCCGCGCCTGCGTACATTGATGGTGACGTTGGCCGCATGCGGTTTCTCGTTTGGCGGCGCGGCGGGTGGGTTTGTCGCGGCCGGGTTCATCGACCAGTTCGGCTGGCAAGCGGTGTTCCTCGCCGGTGGCGTCACGCCGTTGCTGCTGTTTCCATTCCTGTGGTGGATGTTGCCGGAATCCTTGCCGCGTTTGTTGCGCGATGCACCGCCGTATGTGCGTCTGCGTAAGGTAACTGCGCGGATGCTGCCGGACTGGCAACCGCCGGCGGCGTCCATCGAGCAAAACCAGCGGGAGCAGGGCAGCAAGCTGACCGTGGTCGAGTTGTTCCGCAACGGTTACGCACGGCCGACTCTGCTGATCTGGGCGACGTTCTTTGTCAGCCTGATTCTGCTGTACTTCATGATCAGCTGGCTGCCGACGCTGCTGCTGGAGAGTGGCCTGAAACTCAACGAGGCCAATCTGGTAACGTCGATGTTCCTGTTCGCCGGCACTTTGGGCGCGATCTGCATGGCCTGGTTTGCCGACCGCTTGAAGCGCAAGGTCCGCCTGCTGTCCGGCGTCCTGGCGGGCGCTGCGCTGTGCACGATCCTGCTGGGGCTCAATCACGACAATCCGCGTTATCTGGTGGCCTGCGTGTTCGCCGCAGGGTTCTGCATCATCGGCGGGCAACTGACGCTGAATGCGTTCGCGAGTAATTTCTACCCTGCGCACGTTCGTGCCACGGGCACTGGCTGGGCGCTGGGTGTGGGGCGATTCGGTTCGATTCTCGGGCCGCTGTTTGGCAGTCTGCTGCTGGCGATGCACATTCCGGTGGAGCAGATTTTTTTCTTCTGCGCGATTCCGGCGGTGATTGCTGCACTGCTGATCATTCAGGTGCGTTCGCCCAATGACACACGCATATCCAATGTGGGAGCGAGCCTGCTCGCGAAGAACGATAACACGGTGTAACTGAAAGACCGCGCCGCCTGCTCGCGATGAGGGTGTGTCAGTTATTAATGATCCGACTGACCCACCGCTATCGCGAGCAGGCTCACTCCTACAAAAATCGTTTCAGTGGACAACCGAGTTCGGCGGGAGATGGCCGAGGCGCTCGGTCAGGCGCAGTCGCTGGATCGGATCGTCACTGAGCAACAAGGCATGTTCCAGATCGAAACGCTCGGCGTTCGGGCAGTCGAGCCGTTGATACAGACTGGCGCGGGCGAGGTAATCGGCGACGCCGGCATTGCCCAGTTCGAGCACGCGCTCGGCGTCGATCAACGCGGCGATGAAGTCATCGTGGGTCAGGTGCAACTGACGCAAGTTGCGCGACAGGCGCTGCAGCATCTGCACCGGCGTCGCCGTCAGCAAATGCTCGGCGTTGAGCTTCATGTTCGGCCCGTACTGGCGTTGCAGCAGTTCGCGACAGTCATTGGGATACAGGCGTCGACCACCGCAAGGGTCAAGCAAGTGATCGGCTCCGGGCACGCGCAGCAGGAAGTGCCCGGGGAAGTTGACGCCGACCAGTGGAATCTCCAGACCGCGCGCCAGCTCCAGGGCAATCAGCGCCAACGTCAACGGCTGACCACGCCGGGTCTGCAACACTTTATGCAGCAGGGCTGCCTGCGGACGTAGCGGCAGAAAGTCATCCTGGGCAAAACCCAGATCCGTCATGCGTCGCAACAATGGCTGCGCCAGTTCGCTGACCGGAAGCATCGGCAAGCCGTAACTGACCCGTTGTTGCAGCTCCTTGAACTCTTGCAGCAGCGCTTCGGGATCAAGCGCTTTTTCGTGCTCGGCGGCCATCCACAGTGCGGCTTCCAACAGCGCGGGCGGCGAACGGTGCAGACAGGCGAAAAAACGTTGGCGCGGACTCATCACAATCTCCGGGGAATGCCTCGTTTTAGCCCCGTCCGCGCCATTCGTCCAGTGCGTGGTTATGCGCGTCCTGGGTTATGCCGCAAAGCGGTTGTCAGCTGTTGTGCTTATTCCGGTGCGCTCCAGCAATTTTCAGGCGCAAGCCTATACTGGCGTTCTACAAGAAGTGATTCGGGAGCCCAACGATGTTTGCGCTCATGCAAAGCACTCGCCTGGAATCGCTGCACCTTAGCGTCGACCCGGTTTCCGGGTTGAAGGCGGTCATTGCCATCCACAACAGTCGTCTCGGGCCAGCCCTGGGCGGATGTCGTTATCTTGCCTATCCCAATGATGAATCGGCGGTTGAAGACGCGATTCGCCTCGCTCAGGGCATGAGCTACAAAGCCGCGCTGGCGGGCCTGCCGCAGGGCGGTGGCGTCGCGGTGATCGTGCGTCCGGTGCATGTGGAAAATCGCGGCGCGCTGTTCGAAGCCTTCGGCCGTTGCATCGATCAGCTCGACGGTCGCTATATCACCGCCATCGACAGCGGCACCTCGGTGGCGGACATGGACTGCATTGCCCAGCAAACCCGGCACGTCACCAGCACCACCTCGGCGGGGGATCCCGCGCCGCATGCGGCCATGGGCGTGTTCACCGGAATTCGCGCCACGGCGATGGCGCGGTTGGGCAGCGATAATCTGGAAGGCTTGCGCGTGGCGATCCAGGGTCTGGGTAATGTCGGTTATGCGCTGGCCGAGCAACTGCATGCAGCCGGGGCTGAATTGCTGGTCAGCGACATCGACCACGGCAAGGTGCAACTGGCAATGGAACAGCTCAATGCGCACCCGATCGCCAACGATGCGTTGCTCAGCACGCCGTGTGACATTCTCGCGCCGTGTGGATTGGGTGGGGTGCTCAACAGTCACACGGTCACGCAACTGCGTTGCTCGGCAGTGGCCGGGTCGGCCAATAATCAGCTGACGCATCTGGATGTCGCCGATCAGCTTGAGCGGCGTGGCATTCTTTATGCGCCGGACTATGTGATCAATGCGGGGGGACTGATTTACGTCTCGCTGAAACATCGCGGCGAGGAGTTGAACACGATAACCGCACACCTTTCTAAAATCAGTTCGCGGCTGACCGAGGTATTCGCCCATGCGCAGGCGGAGAAACGTTCGCCGGCGCGGGTGGCGGATGAGTTGGCCGAGCGGGTTTTGTATCGCTGAAAAGCAAAAGATCGCAGCCTTTCGGGGCTGCGATCTTTCCAATTTGAACGGTGTTACTTGGCTGCTTTCGCCGCTTTTGCAGGTTTGACCGGCGCTTCAGCCGTTTCTTGCGCATCAGCAACGTCAGCCACTGGCTCTGCCGGCGCATTGATCAGCTCCGACAGTGCATCAGGCTGGCTCTTGAACGCCTTGGCGAACACATCGCGATTCTTCGCCATGTAAATTCCGACTTCTTCAACCTGCTGCTCGTTCAGCGACGGCACGGCTTTTTGCAACACTTCAGACAGCATCTCGGCCAGTTCGAGCATTTTGTCATGACGGTCAGCTTCGGCTTTATCCATGAACAAGCGCTCCAGATCTCGGCTGCTGCGGTATACCACTTCGACGGCCATTCACCACCTCACATGCCTTCACATTTAGTTGTCTTTGCGACTACTGTATCTATATACAGCGAAAAGGATAAGCGAATCCCTGCGCTTTGGGTAGCGGCTTTTCAATGTAGACCGGATTTGAAGTTTGTCAGCCTCGTCGGACGTTGGCCGCATGCGGTGCGACCAAACGCCACGGCGCGGGTTTTGTGGCAGCTCGCCATGATGGCGTGGCCTCTTTTCTGCATGAAACTGCAAACGTGCAGAAAAACCGTCACGTCCAACACGCATCATCCGCTCGAATCGGGCTAAGGAACTTCATCGTGAAAATAAACTGGGCCGAGAAATTGCGGCAAAACGTGCATCAACTGGCCGAGTCCCTGGGTAACCTGTTCGTCGAGACCTTCCACTATCTGGCGCTGTTCGCCATCGGTGCGGTCACGGCGTGGGCGGCGGTGATGGAGTTTCTCGGGATGCTCGAGGAAGGCCACATCAAGATCGATGACATTCTTTTGCTGTTCATCTATCTGGAACTGGGCGCAATGGTCGGGATTTATTTCAAGACCAACCACATGCCGGTGCGCTTCCTGATCTACGTGGCGATCACTGCGCTGACGCGTCTGCTGATCTCCAACGTCTCGCACCACAACCCGCCGGACATGGGCATCATCTACCTGTGCGGCGGGATTCTGCTGCTGGCGTTGTCGATTCTGGTGGTGCGTTACGCCTCGTCACAATTTCCTTCGGTGAAGATCGAACACCCGCAACGCAAGATCGGTACGGGGTCCGGTGAGCATCCTGAGGTGGAAAAGGGCGAACTCTAAAGCCCGGCCACTTGCCGTGGCTGGCCTTTGAGCAGCGGCGGTGGCGGGGTCATTCCGTCGCCGCTGGTCATCGCTTCGAGAATCGCCATGGCACTGTGGCCCTGCTCGATGGCGATACCGAACTGAATGCTCTGCACCAGCAGTTTGAGGCGTTTGGGATCGTTGCGCTGTTCGGCGCTGATCATCCGTTTGGCCACGATCCGGCCGCCGTTGGACAGGGTCAGCATGATGCTGCCGTCCAGGCCTTGAATGCTCAGGTTGATCTGATAGTCCGGCGCGAAGGCATCGGTAATGATCTGAAAAGGATTGTCCATGATGCGTCACCGCCTGATTGAACGTGCAGTTGTTGACCGGCCGGGATCGGGTTGGTTCGCCAAACCGGATCATCGGCCATTCCGTGGTCTGTATCGTTGCTTCATGTAGGAGCTGCCGAACCTGCCGCAACTCCTACAGGGGATGTAGCAAGGGACATGCCGGGAAAATTGTCGAACAACGAAACCGGACAAAAACAAGGCGAGCCCATGGCTCGCCTTGTTCATTTACGGGCCGTTTCAGGGCACGACCGAGAAGATGATCGCTGACAGTGCAATCAGGCCGATCAGCACGACAAACACGTTGGAGGCCTGACCCGAATACTGGCGCAAGGCTGGCACACGGCGGATGGCGTACATCGGCATCAGGAACAACAGGCAGGCAATCACCGGGCCGCCGAGGTTTTCGATCATGCCGAGGATGCTTGGGTTGAATGTCGCCACAGCCCAGCAACTGAGGATCATGAACAGCGCGGTGGCACGATTGAGCCAGCTCGCCGACATCACTCGACCGCGACTGCGCAGGCTCTTCACGATCATGCCCTGGAAACCTTCGCTGGCGCCGATGTAGTGGCCGAGGAAGGACTTGGTGATCGCCACCAGCGCAATCAACGGCGCGGCGTAAGCGATGACCGGGGTCTGGAAGTGGTTGGCCAGGTACGACAGGATCGAAATGTTCTGTGCCTTGGCCGCCGCGAGATCCGCTGGCGACAGCGCCAGCACGCAACTGAAGCAGAAGAACATTACCGTCACCACCATCATGCCGTGGGCCATGGCGAGGATGCCGCTGCTCTTGCGTTCGGCCTGCGCGCCGTAGCGCTGCTTCTGGTCAACCGCGAACGCCGAGATGATCGGCGAATGGTTGAACGAGAACACCATCACCGGGATCGCCAGCCACAATGTCTTGAGGAACACCGACATCGGCACGGCCTCTTGAGCACTGGCAAAGAATGCGCCGTTCCAGTTCGGGATCAGGCTGATTGCGAGCAGCAGCAACGCCGCGACAAACGGATAAACCAGCACGCTCATGGCTTTGACGATGACGCTCTGGCCGCAGCGCACAATCGCCATCAGACCCAGAATCAACGCCAGCGAAAGGATCGCCCGGGGTGGCGGGGCAATGTGCAACTGGTGTTCGAGGAAGCTGCTCAAGGTGTTGGTCAACGCCACGCTGTACACCAGCAGGATCGGGAAGATCGCGAAGAAATACAGCAGCGTGATCAGTTTGCCGGCACCGATGCCGAAGTGTTCTTCGACCACTTCGGTGATGTCCCCGGAACGCCCGGACAGCACGAATCGGGTCAGGCCACGGTGGGCAAAAAACGTCATCGGGAACGCCAGCACGGCGAGAATCAGCAGCGGCCAGAAACCACCGACGCCAGCGTTGATCGGCAGGAACAGGGTGCCGGCACCGATGGCGGTGCCATACAGGCCAAGCATCCAGGTGGTGTCGAATTTGCTCCAGCCCTTGTGGGCGGTTTCTGTTTTGCCTGTGAGGTCTACAGCGGGATTTTCGGCAGCAGGTGTACGTACATCGGTCATCGGTATCGCCTCGTTATTATTTTTGCTCGGGCTCACGTGTTGCGGACGGTCAGGGAGTACTCCTCAGCACTCCACCCAGCTCACAGCCAGGCCGCCCCGTGAAGTCTCTTTGTATTTGTCGTGCATGTCGGCGCCGGTATCGCGCATGGTGCGGATCACCCGGTCGAGGGAAATAAAGTGGTTGCCGTCGCCGCGCAGCGCCATTTGCGTGGCGTTGATCGCTTTTACGGCGGCGATGGCGTTGCGCTCGATGCACGGCACCTGCACAAGTCCGCCGACCGGGTCGCAGGTCAGGCCGAGGTTATGTTCCAGGCCGATTTCGGCGGCGTTTTCCAATTGCTCCGGGGTGGCGCCCAGCACTTCGGCCAAGCCCGCAGCGGCCATGGCGCACGCTGAACCGACCTCACCTTGGCAGCCGACTTCAGCGCCGGAGATCGAGGCATTTTTCTTACACAGAATGCCGACCGCCGCCGCACCCATGAAGAAGGCGACGACATCATCGTCAGACGCGTCCGGGTTGAATTTCATGTAGTAGTGCAGAACCGCCGGAATGATCCCGGCCGCGCCGTTGGTCGGCGCAGTGACCATGCGCCCGCCCGCGGCGTTCTCTTCGTTGACGGCGAGGGCGAACAGGTTGACCCACTCCATCGCCGACAGCGTCGAACTGATGACATTCGGTTTGCCGATTTCCAACAGGCTGCGATGCAGTTTCGCCGCACGACGCGGCACATTCAGACCGCCGGGCAGGATGCCTTCGTGGCGCAGGCCTTGCTCGACACACTCGCGCATCACCGACCAGATGTGCAGCAAACCTTTACGGATTTCATCGTCGCTGCGCCAGGCCCGTTCGTTGGCCATCATCAGCTCGGACACCCGCAGATTGTGCTGTTTGCACAGCGACAGCAGCTCGGCGGCGCTGGAGAAATCGTAAGGCAACTCGACGTCGCCGGCCGGGGAGACGCCAGACTCGGCTTCCGCCGCTTCAATGATGAAACCGCCGCCGATCGAGTAGTACGTTTGCGTGAACAGCTCGGCGCTTTCGCCGAAGGCTGTCAGCGACATGGCGTTGGGGTGGTAGGGCAGGCTCTCGTCCAGCAGCAGGAGATCGTGCTGCCAGTCGAAGGCAATCTCTCTTTGCCCGGCCAGGGACAGCAGACCGGTTTCGCGCAGTTGCTGAATTCGAGGGTCGATGGTTGACGGATCGATGCTGTCCGGCCATTCGCCCATCAGCCCCATGACCGTGGCGCGGTCGGTGGCATGGCCGACGCCGGTGGCTGATAGCGAACCGTACAAGCGGATTTCCACACGCTTCACGTCGAGCAGCAAATGCTGGTCGATCAGCGCCTGGGCGAAGGTCGCGGCGGCGCGCATCGGGCCAACGGTGTGGGAACTGGACGGACCGATGCCGACCTTGAATAAATCGAAAACACTGATAGCCATGCTAAAGCCTTACAAGCAATGGAGTGGGAATCGCCGCCATTTTTTGTAGGACAAGCGCAATGTCGGCGATACTGCCTACCTCGCTTCAACGTGACTAACGAAATTTCCTAAGTAAGCCTTTAGCAGGACTAAACAATGAGTCGTCAATTGCATGCACAGACCTACGTCTGGCTGCAGGTGTTTTCCTGTGCCGCGCGGCACTTGTCGTTCACCCGTTGCGCCGAGGAACTGCACATCACCCCGGGGGCGGTCAGTCAGCAGATCCGCCAACTGGAGGAGCGCCTTGGCTTTCGCCTGTTTCATCGGCGCGCACGCGGTGTGGAGCTGAGCGCTGAAGGCCAGCGGCTAGCGATTACGGTCAATGAGGCGTACGGCAGCATTGACGCGGAATTGCGTCGGCTCGATGCCGGAATGATCAGCGGGATTTTGCGGGTGCGTTCGATTCCGTCGTTCCTCAGTAAATGGCTGACCCCGCGTCTGCCACGCCTGCAACAGCGCTACCCGGACATCCAGTTGAGATTGGTCGCCGAGGACAGCAGCGTGCCGTTGCACGAGGGCGACTTTGACTTGGCGATCGATCTGAACGACGGCAGCTATCCGGGACTGTTATCCACAGCCTTGCTTGATGAGCAGATTTTCCCGGTGTGTGCCCCGAGCCTGTTGCGCGGGCGGCCACCGCTGCACGGGCCGGCGGATCTGGTGCATTTCCCGTTGCTGCACGACATCACCGCCTGGCGTGGCAGTTACGAATATGCGGAGTGGGAGTTCTATCTCAACGCCATCGGCTTCGAAGGCGCCGACGTACGGCGCGGGCACACCTTCAATCGCAATCACCTGACCATCGAAGCGGCGATTGCCGGCATGGGCGTGGCGATTGCGCGGCGCACGCTGCTCAACGATGAGCTGGAGCGGGGCACCTTGATTGTGCCGTTCGGGCTGTCAGTGCCCAACCACAAACGTTACGTTCTGCTCTATGCGCCGGGGGCGTTGAGCCATCCGGGCGTGCGGGCGGTGCATGACTGGCTGGTGGAGGAAGCGGGGATTTTTCGCAGCTTGCACCCGTTGAATGAAGGGCAATTGTGAGCAAATTTTGCAGGGTTGCGAGGCGACCCAACTCCCGACCTTACCAGTGACTTGCTTGGTTGTCCGGCTTTTTTTGCGAATGAATATTTATCTTTTTTCAGGGGTTGAAATGTTTGGCTGTCGGGCCGATTGTTGTAACCAAGAGGTCAGGAAAATATGTTTACGGCCTCTCGCGAGCTAGCTGAAATAAGGGATGAACTATGCAAATCCAAGTCAACAGCGATAACCATATTCAAAGTAGTCAACGACTGGAGGAGTGGGTACGTACAACCATTGAGAGCACGCTCGAACGTTATGAAGAAGACCTGACCCGTGTCGAAGTCCATCTGAGCGACGAGAACGGTGACAAGCCAGGTCCCCATGACATGCGCTGCCAACTGGAAGCGCGGCCAAAAGGCCATCAACCGATTTCCGTGACCCACAAGGCCGATTCGCTGGAACAGGCGATCGACGGTGCAGCCGAAAAACTGGAGCACGCACTGGAGCACTTGTTTGGCAAACTGCGGGGCAAACCCCGTGCCGCCATTGTGCCATTTACCAGCAAGGCGAACGACGCGCTGCTGGAGGAAGAATTTCTGGAGAATGAACAGGCAGCGATCAACAGTTGATCCGCTGATTCCATAAGCCACCCAATGAGAACGGGCCTGCGCAAGCAGGCCCGTTTTTGTTCGTGTGGCTGGATGGTTTTTGGGTATGGCATGAGAAAGCAGCCCCTCACCCCAGCCCTCTCCCGGTGGGAGAGGGGGTCGACCGAAGTGTCTGAAGAGGTGCGTCGACCTGAAAGACCGAGTCGATTCTGGATTCCGCACAGTACTTTCAGGTCGGTATATTTCTCAAGCATCCCCTAATCAGTCCCCTCTCCCTCGGGGAGAGGGTTAGGGTGAGGGGCTTTTCAAACCTCAGAACGCAACCGATGTCTGCACATAAACCGTTCGCGGCTCACCTACATACTTGCCCTTGTTGTTGTCATCAAACGAGCGGGTGAAATACTGGGTGTTGAAGATGTTCTTCACCCCCACCGCCACATTCAGATCCGACAACTGCGGGCCGAAGTCATACCCGGCGCGGCTGCTGAACAGCATGTAGCCGGGGATCTTGCCGGTACTGCCGTCAGCGCTTTCCTTCGAGGTATTGGCATTGTCGGCGAACTGGTCGCTCTGGAAGCTGCTGTCCAGATTCAACTTCCAGGGTCCCTCTGTGTAGCCAACGCCAATAGTGCCTTTGTGCTTCGAAGAGAACGGCACGCGGTTGCCTTTGTTCGGCCCGTCTTCACGGATGGTTGCGTCGACGTAGGCGTAAGAGGCGTAGACATCGAAACCGGCCAGCGCCGGGCTCAAGTCATCGAGGGCGTAATTGACGCTGGTCTCGATGCCCTGATGACGGGTTTCGCCACGGGCGATTACCGAATCGTTGGTCTGGTTGCTCTCGTACTGATTGTCGAAGTTGATCAGGAACGCGCCAATCTCTGCGCGTAACGCGCCGTTGTCGTAGCGAGTGCCGAGTTCCCAGGTGCGGGCCTTTTCCGGTTTGACTTCGCCACTGCTCACGCGGTTGGGCATCTGGCTGTATTGCACGCTGCCGAAGGAGCCTTCGGTGTTGGCGTACAGATTCCAGCTGTCGTTCAGGTGATAAAGCACGTTCAACGCCGGCAGTGCGGTGTTGTAGTCACCCTTGTATTTGACGTTGGTCAGGTTGTTGGTCTGTTGCGACTCGATCATCTCGTAGCGCACGCCCGGGGTGATCGTCCATTTGCCGATGTCGATGCGGTCGTCGACAAAGAACGCGTTGGCTTCGGTGCCGCCGCGTGTATCGCGGTCGTTGCGGCTACTGGTGGTCGGGTATTCATTGCTGCTGATCGGCGTGCGATAGCGCAACTCGTGGCCGGCCTCGTTGATGTAGCGGTAGCCAACGCCGACTTCATGGCTGGTCGGGCCAAGGTCGAAGCCTTGGGCGAAACGGGTTTCCAGACCGCGAACCCAATATTCGCGCGGCGATAGCGACAGGAACGTGCCCTGATCCAGATAACCGCTGCGCAGGGTTTTGGTGAAGAAGGTATTGGCGGTGAATTCGCGGCGATCTTCCTGGTAGCGATAGCCGAAGTTGAACATCGTGCGACGGCCCCAGAACTGGTCTTTCGGACGCGTGGACTGATACGGATCGGCATCGTAATCGGCAACGTTCAAACCGCCGGGCATGTCAGCCTTGCCTTCGTAATATTGGGCCATGGCATTGAAGCTGTTGGCCTCGTCGAGCTGGTATTTGCCCTTGAGGATCAGGTCGTCGATTTCGGTGTCGCTGTGCTCACGCCAGTCGCCGCCACGGGTGCCGGAATACAACAGCGCGCCACCCAGTCCGTTCTCGTTGGTGCCACCGGCGAGCAGATTGGCGCTGGTCTTGAAGCCGTCATGGCTCGACGAGGGACTGGTTTCCGTCTGGAAACCACCTTTGACGGTCGGTTCGTCGGGAATCGCTCGGGTCACGAAGTTGACCACGCCGCCGACGTTCTGCGGGCCGTAGCGCACCGCGCCGCCACCACGCACCACGTCCACGGCGTCCATGTTGCCCATGCTGATCGGCGCGAACGAAAGTTGCGGCTGGCCGTAAGGTGCGAACGGCACCGGGATGCCGTCCATCAACACCGTCGAACGCGCGGCGAGGCGTGGATTGAGCCCGCGAATGCCGAAGTTCAGCGCCATGTCGTGGCTGCCGGTGCCGTTGTTTTCCGGGGCGTTTACACCGGGAATGCGGTTGAGCACATCACGCGCCTGGGTGGCGCCCTGGCGTTCGAATTCTTCACGACGGATCACGTCGCGAGCGCCGGGGTGTTCGAACACGTTGATTTGCTGCGCATCGCCGAGCCAGTCGCCAACCACTTTCGAGGTGTCCAGCTCAAGCGCGGTGTCACCCGCCGGTTGCAGGCTGAAGGCGTTATCGCCCTCGGCGCGGGCTTGCAGGCCGGTGCCTTCGAGCAATGTGTTGAGACCTTGTGTGATCGTGTAGTTACCTTCCAGGCCACGGCTTTGTACGCCGCTGGTGACTTGCGAGCCGAACGAAATCAGCACCCCGGCTTCACGGCCAAACTGATTGAGGGCGTTTTCCAGCGCTGACGGCGCGATGTGATAGGCCTTGGCATCGGCAGCCATTGCAGCGGGCAGGGCGCTGAAACTCAGGCTGGCGCCGAGGATAAGGTTGCGCAGGCTGCGGGCCAGTGGCGTGAGGCGGGTGGGGTGCATGGTGGCTGATCCTGAGAAGGTTGAATCAAGGGGGGCTTTCCTTCTCTGTCACGCCAGATCTGAAAAACGGCTCACGCATTACAAATATTTTTTGAAGAACTGCTTTTGTGGCAGGGAGCTTGTCGCACCGTCTCGCTGGACGCGAAGCGGTTCACGCTTTTAAAGGACGGGCCTGTTGCGCAGTCCAGCGGGTGCAAGCTCCCTCGCCACAGGTTCATTTCAAGCCTTGGCTTCTACGCTGACCCAGTAGCGGGTAAAGCGCTTCACTTTCACCGGCAAGCTGATTTCCAGCAGATCCAGAATCCGCTCGCTGTCATCCAGTGGATAAGTCCCGGAGATCAGCAAGTCGGCCACCTTCCTGTCGCAGTTGAGTTGTCCGCGACGATAGCGCCCCAGCTCATCGAGGAAGTCGCCCAGACGCATATGCGCCGCGACCAGCATGCCATCGGCCCAGGCGCCGCTGTTGGCGTCCAGCGGTCGGGCGTCGCTGACAGCGACGGAGGTGAAACTCAGTTGGCGGGCGACAGGCAGCAGCATCGGTGCGCGTCCGTTGGCCGTCAGTTCGACCCGACCCTCAAACAACGCGACCTGCGTGCGATCAACAAACTGACGCACGTTGAGGCGCGCGTCCCGGGTTTTCAGAATGCCTTGTGCAGTCCGCACTTCGAACGATTGCGATGCGGTCAGGAGGATTTCGCCTTCGAGCAAGCGGATCAGTCGTTGTGCGCCATCGACATCCGCTGCACTTGAAGTATTGAGCTGCAATTGATCGCCCGCACCCAACGCAATTTTTCGTCGCTGACCCACCGGGCTGCGGTAATCGGCGAGCAGCGACGGCAGCGGATTGTGTTCGCGCATGCCCCAGGTGACGGCCGAACCGCCACCCAGAATCAGCAACAGTTTCAGCGCCTGACGGCGACTGCCGGACTTCGGCCCGTTCAACGCCGCGTGCGCCAGCGGTGAGGCCACACCGCGCAAGCGCTGGTTGACCCGCTGAATGTGTTCCCACGCCCGACGATGTTCGCTGTGTGCCTCCAGCCATTGTTGCCACGCCAGTTGTCGACGCGGGGAAAGCGCGCCTTGCTGCATTTCCATCAGCCAGTGCACGGCCTGTTCGGCCACTTGCGCAGAAAAATCCGCGACGCGGTTCATAGGGCGAAATAGCAGCGCATCGCCGCTTTGTTCAGATGACGTTTGACCGTTGCCACCGAAATGCCCAGTTCGGCGGCGATCTGTGGATAGCTCAGGCCATCGACCTGCGCCAGCAAGAAGGCGCGCTTGACCAGGCGCGGTAAACCGTCGAGCAACTGATCGAGCTCTATCAGGGTTTGCAGGATGATCGCTTTGTCTTCTTCCGATGGCGCGAGCATTTCCGGCATCTGCGCGAGGGTGTCGAGGTAGGCGCGTTCCAGATCCTGACGGCGGTAGTGATTGAACAGGACCCGCTTGGCGAGCGTGGTGAGAAAGGCGCGAGGTTCGATGATCACCGCTGGTTCGCGGGCGGTCAGCACCTTGATGAAGGTGTCCTGCGCCAGGTCCGCCGCGCTGTCCGGGCAGCCGAGCTTGCGCCGCAACCAGCCGGTCAGCCAGCTGTGGTGGGCCTGATAAAGCGATTCGACGGGATGGGCGGACGGCAACGGGATGACTCCGGGCGCAACAATATGCGGAGAAAACATGCGTTAGAGAACAAGAATGGTTCGCATTGTAGGGCGCAAGCACGGCGTCCGGCAATCAGATGCTTTTGCGTATGAGAATATTTATCATTAATATTGCTCGCCTGTTGGTTCGGCTTGTTGGCCGGACGATTTTCGTTTCAGGGTCGAAACATGAAAGCCAAACTCGCCACACTGCCCATGTCCTATCGTCTGGCCGTCACCTCGCGGGTGTTGGCAGCGGTATTTGGCGGCTATCTGGTTGCCGCGCTGGCCAGTGTCACCCTGACGATGTGGCTGCCGTTGAACCGCGCCGAAGCGGTGGTGACCGGCATGACCGTTTCCTTCCTGGTTTATCTGGTCGCCGTGCTGTGGTGTTTTGCCTGCCGCACGGCGTGGTCGGCATGGGTCGGTTTACTGGTGCCGAGCGTGATCCTGGCGACCATCTCCGGCGCGGCCCGTGGGTTGGGGTACGCATGAAAGAGGGTTTTCGCCAGGCCATGGCCTGGCTGCACACCTGGGTCGGGCTGGTCTTCGGCTGGTTGCTGTTCGCGATTTTTCTGACCGGCACCCTGGCTTATTTCAATGACGAAACCAGTCACTGGATGCGCCCGGAAATTCCCGCGCGAGCGATCAATAGCGAGGCGAGCCTTGCCCTGGCGCAGGATTATCTGCAGCAGCATGCCGCCGGTGCTTCGCGTTGGCTGATCGACTTGCCCGATGCCCGCGACCCCGGCCTGACCGTGCGCTGGCAGCAGGCGCCGGCGAAACCCGGCGAGCGCGGTCGCTTTGAATCGAAAACCCTCGATGCGCAGACCGGTGCCGAAGTGCAGGGCCGCGAAAGCCTGGGCGGCGAGTTTTTCTATCGCTTCCATTTCCAGCTGCAAATGCCTTATCCGTGGGGACGCTGGCTGGCGACGATCGCCGCGATGGTGATGTTCGTCGCGCTGATCACCGGGATCATCACCCACAAGAAAATCTTCAAGGACTTCTTCACCTTCCGCCCGCGCAAGGGCCAGCGTTCCTGGCTTGACGGGCATAACGCCGTGGGTGTGCTGGTGCTGCCGTTTCACTTGATGATCACCTACAGCAGCCTGGTCATTTTCATGTCGATGGTCATGCCGGCGAGCATTCTGGCGTCCTACGGCGGTGATGTGCGGGCGTTTTACGATGAGGTTTTCCCGGCCTCGAAGACGCCGGAGCGGGCCGGCGTTTCCGCACCTCTGGCTCCCATGGCGCCGCTGTTGGCCAAGGCCAGTGAGCAATGCTCGGGCGGCACCACCAAGCGGCTGTCGGTGAACAACCCGGGTGATGAAAATGCCTCGGTGGTGCTGTCCCGCGCCGGTGATCGTGTGGTGCACGATTTCGGCAGCGCGGTGACCTTCAACGGCGTCACCGGGCAGATGCTCGGCAGCACACCGGATCAAGCTGTGGCGATGGCGGTGGGTGGCACGTTCTACGGTCTGCACATGGGCCATTTCGCCGGGCCGGTGCTGCGCTGGCTATATTTCATTTGTGGTCTGGCCGGCACGGCCATGATCGGCACCGGGCTGGTGATCTGGCTCGGCAAGCGTCAACTCAAACACGCCAAGAGTGGTGTGATGCCGTTCGAACTGCGGCTGGTGGAAGTGCTGAACATTGCCAGCATGGCCGGACTGGTGTCAGCGGTGGCGGTGTTCTTCCTGGCCAATCGGCTGTTGCCGGTGGCGCTGGCGGGGCGGGCCGATTGGGAAGTGAATGCGTTCTTTATTGCCTGGGGGTTGAGTCTTTTGCATGCGCTGATGCGTCGCGGACGCAAGGCCTGGGTCGAACAGCTTGGGCTGGGGGCGTTGCTGTTTATCGCCGTGCCGCTGATCAATGCGCTGACCACACCGTGGAATCTCGGCGTAACGCTTGCGCAGGGTGACTGGGTGCTGGCCGGGTTCGATCTGACGTGCCTCGGAGCAGGTCTGTTCCTGGCGTGGGCCGCATGGAAAATGCAGCGCGCCAGCAATGCCGTCAGCGTGAAAAAGCCACGTCGCGAAACGGCTCGGCCGGTCACGCTTGAACAGGGAGCGAATTGATGCTGCTGGCCCTGTTGCTTTGCTACGCCGGGTTTACCGCGCTGTGTTTGTCGTTGCCTCGGCACCACGATGAATTGCTCGGTCACAAAGCCTCGGCTCGCCGCCGTCAGGGCTTGCAACTCAGCGGGTGGTTATTGCTGGCCTTGTCGCTGTGGGCGGCAGTGTCGAGCAACGGCTGGAGTTTCGGTCTGGTCGACTGGTTCGCGGTACTGATGCTCAGCGCACTGACGTTGGTGTTGTTGCTGCCGTATCGCCCGCGTCTGGCTTTGGCACTGGCGGGGGTCAGCCTGCTGGCCAGTCCGGTCGCTGCATGGGCGCAGTGCTGAGGTGCTGATCGGTCTGCCGCCGGAATCCCGCGACGACGAGCCGCGCGGGGCACGTGCGCATTTTCTTCAGGTGTTCCTGTCCCAGCGTTCACAAATGGAAGCGCTGGTGAACCGGCGCGTCGGCTGCCGGGCGACGGCGGCAGATCTGGTGCAGGACTTGTTTCTGCGCTTCTGGCGCCGACCGTTGGTGCAGGTTGAAGAACTCAGCACCTACTTGTTGCGGTGTGCCGGCAACATCGCCATCGACCATTTGCGCAGCGAAGGCACGCGGGTGCGCGTCAATGAAGGCTGGCAACCGGAAGAGCCGCACAGCCACGGCAGCGAACCGCAAGCAGCGCTGGAAGCCGGCAACGATCTGCGCCATGTCGAAGCGGCGTTGCGCGCCTTGCCCGAGCGCACCCGGCAGATTTTTTTGCTCAATCGCATTCACGGCCGCAAGTACGCGGACATCGCCAAAGCCATGGGCCTGTCCCAAAGCGCCGTGGAAAAACATATGATGCGCGCCCTCGAGGCCTGCAAGGCCAGCCTGCGCGAACCCGCGCCACGCACGCCAGGGAAAGCACCGTGAATCACTCCGACCGCGTCATCCCGACGCCCGCCCAGGAACAGGCGGCATTTGCCTGGCTGAGCCTGTTGCATGACCGGCCCAGCGCTGGCGATCAACTCACCTTCAGCCAATGGCTGCGCGCCGACCCGGCTCACGCCGAGGCTTATGCACAGGCACAAGTGGTCTGGGAGTTGAGCGAAGGGCCGGCGAGGACGCTGGCCGACGAAGAGGCGCTGGCGTTGCAGGGCTATCTCGAGACGATGGATCGCCCGCGTCGTCCGCAGCTGCTGCGTTGGTCCGGTGCGCTGGCGATGGCGGCGTGTCTGTTGCTGATGGTCAGCCTCGGCACAGGGTGGCAGCCGCAGCGCTGGCTCGATGATCTTGGCGCCGATTATGTTTCGGCGCCCGGCGAGATTCGCACCGTAACCCTGGCCGACCAGTCGCAAGTCACGCTGGATGCTGACAGCGCCATCGCGGTGGATTTCAGCCATGGCGAGCGCCATGTGCAGTTGCGTCGTGGCGCCGGATTTTTCAGCGTGACCCACACGGGTGAGCCGTTTGTGGTCGAGGCCGAGAAGGGCCAGGCGCGGGTGCTCGGGACGCAATTCGAGGTGCGTCTGCAACCTCACGGCGCGCAGGTCACGGTGTTGTCCGGACGGGTCGGTGTGACAGCGGATCGCGACGCAGCGCAGCAGATTCTCACGGCGGGTCAGCAGGTCGCCTACGGTGCGGGCTCGGCGCAGAAACTCCACGCGGTGGACAGCGAGGCACAACTGGCCTGGCGTCAGGGCTGGCTGACTTACTACAAAACCACGCTGGCGGAGGTGGTGGCGGATCTGCGCCGCTATTACCCGGGGCGAATTGTTTTGCTCAACGAAGAGCTGGCGGCGCGCAAGGTCAGCGGCAGTTTCCCCAGTAAGGACCCGCAGGCTGTGCTGAGTTCGCTGCAAGGGGTGCTGGGGTTTGAGCAGCATCAGGTGCTGGGGCATCTGATCATTTTGCGTTGAGGCGGCTAAAGCCATCGCGAGCAGGCTCACTCCTACATTTGGAATGCGTTCCCCGGTAGGAGTGAGCCTGCTCGCGATGGCGCCGGATCGAACACCACAAAAAATAATTTGCAAATGTTGGTGAGGTAAACCCGAGCCCCATCCGTGTAGTGACTGAAACTGCGAGTCATTCGCATCCGTTGCGGTTCTACACAGGTCATTGAGCAATGAAGTCCAGGGCAAAATCGGGTTCGGTCAAACAGTGGTTGGGCGTTCAAGCGTTGAGCTTTTCGGCATTGGCCTTGCTGCCAATGAGCGTGGCGCTCGCCGCTGAAACCGTCAGCAGTCAGGCGCAACAGCAATTCAACTTCTCCCTGGCCGCCAAACCGCTGCCCCAGGCTCTAAGCGACTTCAGCCGTGTCACCGGGCAAAGCGTGGTTTACACCGATGAAGCGCCGTACGGACTCACCGCACCCGCCGTGAACGGCCAGATGAGCGCCGAACAAGCGCTGCAACGCCTGCTCAGCGGTTCCGGCCTGAACTTTCGTCGCACCGACAGCCACACGCTGGCGCTGGAGCCGCAACCCACTGCCGGTGCGCTGAACCTTGGCGCCACCACCATCACCTCGATGCGCGACGAGTCGATGAGTTATCAGCCGCCGCCAACCAGTTCGGTGATGCGTTCATCGGCCTCGCTTCAAGAGATCCCGCAGACCGTCAACGTCATCCCGGCGCAAGTGATCCGCGATCAGGCGCCGCGCAATCTCGACGATGCGTTGGCCAACGTCAGCGGCATCACCCAAGGCAACACTTTGGGCAGCACTCAGGATTCGGTGATGACGCGCGGTTTCGGCGACAACCGCAATGGCTCGATCATGCGCGACGGCATGCCGATCATGCAGGGCCGGGGCATGAACGCCACGGTCGATCGCGTCGAAGTGCTCAAAGGCCCGGCGTCCTTGCTGTACGGGATTCAGGACCCGGGCGGCGTGGTCAACCTGGTCAGCAAGAAACCCGAACTTGAGCAGTACAACGCACTGACTTTTACCGGTTCGACCTACGGCGACGGCAAGAACGGCAGCGGCGGCACCTTCGACAGCACCGGCGCGCTGGGCGATTCCGGGCTGGCCTATCGCATGGTGGTGGATCACGTCGACGAAGATTACTGGCGCAACTACGGCACCCACCGTGAAACGTTGATCGCGCCATCGCTGGCCTGGTACGGCGAGCGCACCAAACTGCTGTTCGCCTATGAACACCGGGAATTTCTCACCCCGTTCGACCGTGGCACGTTGATCGATCCGCGCACCAACCATCCGCTGGACATCTCACGCAAGGAGCGTCTCGACGAGCCGTTCAACGACATGGAAGGGCGTTCGGACTTGTATCACTTCGAGGCCGACCACGAACTCAACGACGACTGGAAAGCCCACTTCGGCTACAGCTGGAACCGTGAAACCTACGACGCCAGCCAGGTCCGCGTGACCGCTATCGACACCAAAAAAGGCACGCTGACCCGCAGCATGGACGGCACCCACGGCGCGATCACCACCGACCGTTTCACCACCGCCAGCCTCGAAGGCAAGGTCAACGTGCTGGGCATGCAACACGATCTGGTGTTCGGCGTTGACGACGAGTACCGCAAGATCTACCGCGCTGACCTGATCCGGCAGAAAAGCCTGACCAGCTTCAGCTACATCAACCCGGTGTATGGTCGCGAAGTCGAAGGCACCACGGTCAGCCCGGCGGACAGTGCACAGACCGATTTGCTGCGCAGCGATTCGGTGTTCCTGCAGGATTCGATTCACCTCAACGACCAGTGGATTCTGGTCGCCGGCGGACGCTTCCAGGAGTACGACCAGTACGCCGGCAAAGGCGTGCCGTTCAAGGCCAACACCGACACCAATGGGCAGAAGTGGGTGCCGCGCGCGGGCCTGGTGTATCGCTACACCGATGAGCTGTCGTTCTACGGCAGCTACACCGAATCGTTCAAACCCAACTCGACCATTGCCCCGTTGAGTGGCAGCAGCACCGTGCTCGACGGCAGCATCGCGCCGGAACAAGCCAAGTCCTGGGAACTGGGTGCGCGGCTGGACATGCCGGGGCGCATCACCGGCAACATCGCGCTGTTCGACATCAAGAAACGCAACGTGCTGGTGGCCAACTCCGAAGGCCCGACGACGATTTACAGCGCTGCCGGTGAAGTGCGTTCGCGTGGTCTGGAAGTCGATATGACCGGTCAACTGAGTGAACGCTGGAGCCTGATCGGCAACTATGCCTACACCGATGCCGAAGTCACCGAAGACCCGACTTACAAGGGCAAGCGTTTGCAGAACGTGGCGAAGAACAGCGGCTCATTGTCGGCGGTGTATGACTTCGGCAGCGTGATCGGCGGCGATCAACTGCGCGTCGGTGCCCGGGCGCGCTATGTCGGCGAGCGGGCGGGCAATGCGGTAAATGATTTCGATCTGCCGAGCTACACCGTGGCCGATGCGTTTGCCACTTACGACACCCAAGTGGAAGGGCAGAAGGTCAAGTTTCAGCTCAATGTGAAGAACCTGTTTGACCGTACTTACTACACCTCGGCGGCGAGCCGGTTCTTTGTGTCGATGGGGGATTCGCGGCAGATCTCCTTGTCCAGCACCTTGGAGTTCTGAGCCGAAACCGCGTCATCGTTCATCGCTGGCAAGCCAGCTCCCACAGGTTCTTGGTCGAGCACAAATTTCTCCAACGGCCGAGGACTTTGTGGGAGCTGGCTTGCCAGCGATGAGGCCCTGATAGACGGCAAAGATTCCAGTTCTAACGCAAAAACGCCTGCCGATACTCGCCGGGCGTCCCGCCCAACACCTGCCTGAACCGATTGGTGAAATGACTCGCGCTGGCAAACCCACAGGCCAGCGCAATTTCCCCCAGTGGCAACGCCGTCCCGCGCAACAACTCCCGCGCCCGGCTCAAGCGCCTTGCCAGCACATATTGATGCGGTGGCAAACCGAAGCTCACGCGAAACATCCGCGCAAAGTGGTACTCCGACAACGCACACAATCCAGCCAATTGCCCGAGGCTGATCGGCTCGGCCAACTGGGTGTCGATGAACTCCACCAACTGCCGACGCTGGTGCGGCGCCAGTCCACCCTTCAGACGCAAACCCTGACGGGCGCCGACCTGACTGAGCAAGGTATGGCTGATCAATTCATGCGCCAGGCTACTGGTCAGCAAGCGTTCGGCGGGCTCGTCCCAGTTCAGCGTCAGTAGCTGGCGAAAGCGCTGCGCCTGTTGCGGGTCTTCGAGAAAAGTCTGCTCGCGCAGCTGCATTTCCCGTGGCTCGCGATCAAGCAACGTGACGCAACCGATGGCGAATTGTTCGGCGCTGAAGTACAGGTGGGCCAAACGGATATCACCGTTGATTACCCAGCCCGATTCATGGTCGGCCGGCAGGATGCACAGCTTGTCCGGCCCACCCTTCTGGCCCGGCTGACCGCGACGAAACGTGCCGGTGCCGCCGGCGATGTAGCAGGAGAGGGTGTGATGGCTGGGGGCTTCGTATTCCTGGGCGTCGTGGTGATTGGTCCACAGGGCCGCAGCCAGGCCGTCACCGAGCTCGGCGCTGTGCACAAGGCGAGCGTTCGGCGAGCGGTTAAGCGCTTGGAAGACTTGCAGGTTATCGATTGCGGCCATGATCGGTTCTCTTCAACGCCTTGCATCCTACTCCGTAGGCGTCGTGCTGCCAGCCAGCCCGCCGACAAATGCGCAAGATTGTGCAAGCGCTTCAACCCTTGGTGCAGCACCCTGATCCTCAATTCAGCGCAAAACCTTGTGGCGAGGGAGCTTGTCGCGCCATCTCGCTTGAGGGCGTAGCGCTCACAAGTTTTTGGGGCCGCTGCGCAGCCCATCGGGGATAAATCCCCTCGCCACAATAGCGCTTGGCATTGCTTTCGGGAGTTCGCTTATGAATCTGTCGTTGTATCTGTTGACCGTGCTGATCTGGGGCACCACCTGGATTGCCCTGAAATGGCAACTGGGCGTAGTGGCGATTCCGGTGTCGATTGTTTATCGCTTCGGCCTCGCGGCGTTGGTGCTGTTCGTCTTGTTGCTGCTCAGCCGTCGGTTGCAACCGATGAACCGTCGTGGCCACCTGATCTGCGTGGCGCAGGGCTTGTGTCTGTTCTGCGTTAACTTCATGTGCTTTTTGACCGCCAGTCAGTGGATTCCCAGCGGTCTGGTGGCGGTAGTGTTTTCCACCGCAACCCTGTGGAACGCCCTCAATGCGCGGGTGTTCTTCGGCCAACGGATTGCCCGTAACGTGTTGATGGGCGGTGCGCTGGGGTTGTTTGGCCTGGGTCTGTTGTTCTGGCCGGAACTGGCCGGCCATCGCGCCAGCCCGCAGACATTGCTCGGCCTCGGTCTGGCGCTGTGCGGCACCTTGTGTTTCTCGGCGGGCAACATGCTCTCAAGCCTGCAACAGAAAGCCGGGCTGAAACCTCTGACCACCAATGCCTGGGGCATGGCTTACGGTGCGGCGATGCTGTCGGTGTGGTGCCTGATCAAAGGCATTCCGTTCGACATGGACTGGTCGACGCGTTACGTCGGGGCGCTGCTGTATCTGGTCATTCCAGGTTCGGTGATCGGTTTCACGGCGTACCTGACGCTGGTCGGGCGTATGGGCCCGGAGCGCGCGGCTTATTGCACGGTGTTGTTCCCGGTGGTGGCGCTGAACGTCTCGGCGTTTGTCGAAGGTTATCAGTGGACAGCGCCAGCATTGATCGGGCTGGTATTGGTCATGCTGGGTAACGTGCTGGTGTTTCGTAAACCGAAGGCGGTGGTATCACCGGTGCAGGGAAAGTTGGCTTGAAATAAATGAGCGCTGAACGTCAGCGCTCGACTTTCAATGTGATGTAAATCATCACCGGGAATATGAAGTCAACGATATGCCGTGCCCAGTCTTTGGCATTCCATGATTGTGAAGTGTCCATGTCGAACCATTCGACACCCACTGTTTGCAGACAGACGTAATAGATGAATATTGCAACCAGTATGCCCATGATCGAGAACTTCTTGGCTTCATGGAATGCCTCTGCCGATTCATCGATCTTGCGATAAAGCTGATAAGTGCCGATCAGACACAGCACCGTATAAGTCACCTCCATGGTGATGATGAACCAATAGATCCGGTGGTGAATCATCGGTGATTCAATGGCTCGATACTTGATGTTCTCACTTGCAGTAGTGGTGTCCATGCTCAGGATGTGAGCCACGTACGTGTAGTTTGAATTGTAGTCGGTGAAGTTGTGGATCATCACCAACAGGCCAAAGAAACTGATGTAAGCCATCAATATAACTTTGCTGTAGCGGATGATTTTTTCGGTGGTCAGTGTGTTCAAGGTTTTTGCTCTCCATAGCGCTCATCGATAATTCGATAGCCGGGCAGAGCTTATAATGCTGTTGTTTTGTTTTGTTTGTTGTTCAATTTCAAGTTGTGTATGTGCGTAACTAACGGGCAAGTGCTGTTTGGCACTTGCCCGTGCTTTTTTATCCGCGCCAGACTTGCGGATTGACCAGGTCCTGCGGGCGTTCGCCGAGCAACGCACTGCGCAAGTTGGCAATGGCCCGATTGGCCATGGCTTCGCGGGTTTCATGGGTGGCAGAGCCGATGTGCGGCAGGGTCACGGCGTTTTTCAGCTGGAACAGTGGCGACTCGGCCAGCGGTTCCTTTTCGTAGACGTCCAGACCAGCGCCACGGATGCGGTTGTTTTGCAGCGCTTCGATCAGCGCGGGTTCGTCGACGACCGGACCACGGGAGATGTTGACCAGAATCGCGCTCGGCTTCATCAGCGCCAGTTCGCGATGGCTGATCAGGTGGCGGGTCTTGTCGCTGAGGGGCACGACCAGGCAAACGAAATCGGCTTCGGCGAGGAGTTGGTCGAGGCTGCGAAATTGTGCGCCGAGTTCTTGTTCGAGTTCGGTCTTGCGGCTGTTGCCGCTGTAGATAATCGGCATGTTGAAGCCGAACCGGCCACGGCGGGCGACGGCGGCGCCGATGTTGCCCATGCCGACGATGCCGAGGGTTTTGCCGTGTACGTCAGTGCCGAACAATGGGGCGCCGACGCTGGCTTGCCATTGCCCAGCCTTGGTCCAGGCGTCGAGTTCGGCGACGCGGCGGGCGCTGCTCATGATCAGGGTGAAGGCGAGGTCGGCGGTACTTTCGGTGAGTACGTCCGGGGTGTTGGTGAGCATGATCCCGCGTTCGTTGAAGTAGTCGAGGTCGTAGTTGTCGTAGCCGACGGAGACGCTGGAGACCACTTCCAGTTTTGCGGCGTTTTCCAGTTGTGTGCGGCCGAGTTTGCGGCCGACGCCGATGAGGCCGTGGGCGTGGGGCAGGGCTTCGTTGAACTGGGCGTTGATGTCGCCGTTTTTTGGGTTGGGGACGATGACGTCGAACTCTTGTTTTAGTTGTTCGATCATTGGGGGGGTGATGCGGCTGAAGGCCAGGACTGTTTTTTTCATCGTTTTGGCTCTTGTTCGGGCTCGATGCAAAGCAAGCTAACATTTCTGGCGGCGGGTTGTCTTGGCGGCTTGTGCGCCGAACAGTCTCTAGGACTTCTGGGTGAATATACGGCTTTTGGGGGCTGCTCCTTGTTCATCCGGAGCATCTGTTGAGTGTTGCTGTTCTAAACGTGCGCTGACTATTGATTGTTTCGCTTATAACAAAAAAGAATCTTCGATGAATGCTTTTATTGCGAATGGATCTCTAAGCCTGTCAGTTCTGACAGGTGCAGGTAAATAATAATAATGGCAGTCTTTTATTTCGTGTTTTTCGCGGCAGCCAACTTTGATAAAAGGACTTCTCATGAAAAATGAAATTTTTCTGTCTTCAAAACAACAAAAGGGCGTGAGCGGTACAGCCAATGTCCTCATTGATGGTCTTGCACCATTCAATGGCGTGATTGAAACCTTTTCGACGAAAGGTGAGGAGGTTTTCGTTAGTGCAAACCAGCAATTTGATGCCGCGCGATCAGGGGCTCTGACTTTCAGGTTTATGGCGAATATTACTAATGGTAAGCATAATTATGAGGCGGGTTCAGGGCTGAGTATTACTTATAGTTTGCGCGAAAAGTTTGAAGGGTGGACAAAAATCACGCCGTATCCGGCTGTTTATGGTAGTGGAGCTGTGAATGTGACTTTCGACTCTGCTAAAGGTACGTTGGCAGTTGGGTTTGAATTGGAAGTTCAAAATAATCCAACAGAGCCAAAGTTAAAAGCGATTGGTGCATTCAGAGATGTTTCAGGTCTTGTGGATATGAATAAATAACACGGCTCTATTTTTATGCAGTCAGTGTTTTTTTGATTGATCGCCGTCCATCGGGACGTCCATGTTTATCAATAGACGTGGACGTCCCGCGCCGGGCTCAGGCGGCTCCTACGGATTAGCGATGCGTGGCGGGTGGTGTCACGTCGACGTTATCCAGCACGCGGTTCACCGCCAGTTCGGCGAGCATGATGATCTGCTGGATCGCGAGAATCGTGCGCCGTTGCGGAAGGTCGATGTAGGCGGCGATGTCACTGCTCATGAGGCTGGCTTGTGCCAGTGATTCGCAGGCGTGGACCAGCAGGCTTTCGTTGTCCTGGCCCGGGGCGACCTGGAACATGGTGCTGGGTTTGTGGAAGCGCAACGTTAGCGCGTTGGGTTTGAGGTAGTGGTCGAGGGCGCGATCGGCGGCTTCGTGGAATTTCTTCGAGCCGGGGAATTCGTAGGGGGTGGTGTTATCCGCTTCAGGCGGATTGGGTGTTGGTTTGAACATGGCAAAGATCCTTTTTAAGAAATGGAGCTGCCATCTTTCGTTTTCCAGACGATAAGGGTGGCAGCTGTACGCGGACTGGAAAAACCGGCAAAGGATCAAACCCGGCAGACCCGAAGGTCTCCCACGTACAGCCGCCATAACTCGAACACCGGCGCTGAAAAAGCGCGGCATTATGTCATGTGCTGTGATCCTGCGGGTTTTCCAGACCCGGTCGCTGATTCGTCAGCGACACCCAAACCCTACCCACCGCCCTTCCGACGAGCAACCTGCAAAACACGTCGGAAATATCCGCGAAAACGCCCAAATGTAGGAGCTTCCGTAGGCTGCGACCTGTTGATTTTTAAACACCAACATCAAAAGATCGGAGCGTGCGGCAGCTCCTGCACGGGCCGGTGAGATGTTTAAAAAGCACCGGCCACGCGAACCCTGTGGGAGCTGGCTTGCCAGCGATGGCTGCCGGACAGCCGGCCAATTTCTAGCAGACTGCCCACACTGCAAATTACCGAAATCAGTTGGCGACGCGAGCCCCGGCAAGGCTGCCGCTGAGCTCATAAGCAGCCAGTTCCGCCTGATGCGCCGCGAGTATTTCTGGCAGCGAACCGCGCAGGTATTCGACCCAGGTCTTGATCTTCGCATCAAGGTATTGCCGCGAAGGGTAGATCGCATACAGGTTGAGTTCCTGCGAGCGGTAGTTCGGCATGACCCTTACCAGCGTGCCGTTGCGCAATCCCTCGATCGCTGCGTACACCGGCAGGACGCCGACGCCCATGCCGCTGGTGATCGCGGTTTTCATCGCGTCGGCGGAGTTCACCAGAAATGGTGAGCTGTTGATGGTGACCATTTCCTGGCCTTCCGGGCCGTCGAAGGCCCACTTCTCCAGTGGGATGACCGGGCTGACCAGGCGCAGGCAGGCGTGGTTGAGCAGGTCGCTGGGCTTTTGCGCGCAACCGTTGGCTTTCACGTAGGCGGGCGATGCGCAGACGATGCTGTAGGTGATGCCCAGGCGTTGCGAGACGAAACCGGAGTCCGGCAGTTCGCGGGCCAGCACGATGGAGACGTCGTAGCCTTCGTCGAGCAAGTCCGGCACGCGGTTGGCCATGGTCAGGTCGAAGGTCACGTCGGGGTGGGTCTTGCGGTAGCGGGCGATGGCGTCGATCACGAAGTGCTGGCCGATACCGGTCATGGTGTGCACTTTCAACTGCCCGGCGGGGCGGGCGTGGGCCTCGCTGGCTTCGGCCTCGGCTTCTTCGACGTAGGCGAGGATCTGCTCGCAGCGCAGCAGGTAACGCTTGCCGGCCTCGGTCAGGGCGATGCGCCGGGTCGTGCGGTTAAGCAGTCGGGTTTGCAGGTGGGCTTCCAGGTTGGAGACCGCGCGCGAAACGTTGGCGGTGGTGGTGTCGAGTTGCACGGCGGCGGCGGTGAAGCTGCCGGCTTCGGCCACGCAACTGAAGGCGCGCATGTTTTGCAAAGTGTCCATGGGGTGCTCTCAAGGGAGATGGCAAATTGTGACACGAAGTTTCGAGGGCTGAGACCCAGACTTAAGGATTATCTCGTTAACCGTAACAAAGATTCACAGAAAACCCAGCTTATCGCCGAACAGGGCGTTCCATAGAATTGCGCCGATCCGATGTAGGCGCTGCCGCAGGCTGCGATCTTTTGATTTTGTTTTAAGGGAATCAAGATCAAAAGATCGCAGTCTTCGGCAGCTCCTACAGCGAGTCCTCGCCTTATCCTCTTCTCAGGAATTCGCAGCTGTGCCGCGTCGCATCAACAGAGCGCTTTTGCCGCTCAGTGTTCTGGCTTTTACCCTGGGTCTCAGCGGCTGCATCTCAACGCAAGGAATTGCCCCGCATAGCAAGGCATTGGAAGCCGACGCACTGGCCACCGACGAGGCCATCGCCCACGCCGCCCGTGACGCAAACTGGCCCACCGCACAATGGTGGCAAGCTTACGGCGACCCGCAACTGAATCGCTGGATCGACCTCGCCGTACAAGACAGCCCGAGCATGGCCATGGCCGCTGCGCGGGTGCGTCAGGCCAAAGCCATGGCCGGTGTCGCCGAAGCGGCCGAGTCGTTGCAGATCAATGGCGAGTCGACGCTCAAGCGCCACAACTGGCCGACCGATCAGTTCTATGGCCCGGGCGAGTTGGCCAACACCACAACCTGGGACAACAACGCCGCGCTCGGTTTCAGCTATGCGCTCGACCTCTGGGGCCGGGAAAGCAATGCCAGCGAACGCGCGGTGGATCTGGCGCACATGAGCGCCGCCGAAGCTCGACTGGCCCAGCTCGAATTGCAGAACAACATCGTGCGCGCCTACATCGAGCTGTCGCTGCATTACGCCCAGCGCGACATCGTCGCCGCGACGCTTGCGCAGCAACAGCAGATTCTTGATTTGGCGCAGAAGCGTTTGAACGGCGGGATCGGTACGCATTTTGAAGTCAGTCAGGCGCAAACGCCGTTGCCGGAAACCCATCGGCAACTGGATTCGCTGGATGAAGAAATTGCCCTCAGCCGCAACCAGATCGCCGCACTGGCCGGCAAGGGACCGGGTGCGGGCGCGCAATTGCAGCGACCGACGCTGTCCCTTGGCGCAGCGCTGAAGTTGCCGTCAGCGCTACCGGCCGAACTGCTCGGGCAACGCCCGGACGTGGTCGCCAGTCGCTGGCAAGTGGCGGCGCAGGCACGCGGAATTGATGTTGCGCACGCAGGGTTTTATCCCAACGTCGATCTGGTCGGCAGCCTCGGCTACATGGCGACCGGGGGCGGCGCGCTGGAGTTTCTGACCGGCAAGAAGCTCAATTACAACGTCGGCCCTGCGATCTCGTTGCCGATCTTCGATGGTGGGCGTTTGCGTGCTGAATTGGGTGAGGCCTCGGCCGGTTATGACATCGCCGTCGCGCATTACAACCAGACGCTGGTCAACGCGCTGAAGAACATCTCTGACCAGTTGATCCGCCGTGAGTCGATGGACAAGCAGCAAGGCTTTGCCGCCGAGTCTGTGGCCACGGCGCAGAAAACTTACGACATCGCGATGATCGCCTATCAACGCGGCCTCACCGATTACCTCAACGTGCTGAATGCGCAGACGCTGTTGTTCAAGCAGCAGCAAGTGCAGCAACAGGTGCAGGCGGCGCGATTGACGGCGCATGCGGAGTTGGTGACGGCGCTGGGTGGTGGGCTTGGTGCTGGCAACGATGTGCCGACTGTAGAGAAAACCCAAGCCCCGAAAACCCCGGCACTTTTGCGGTGAACACCCAATTCACTACACAAACCCCTTGTGGCGAGGGGATTTATCCCCGATGGGCTGCGGAGCAGCCCCAAAACCTGCAAACCGGTTCTGCCTGGTACACCGCATTTGCTTTTCTTGGGGCCGCTTCGCTGCCCATCGGGGATAAATCCCCTCACCACAAAAATTGATGTTTGCCACAGAAAACTCTTCAGTCCTCAATCATTGAGCAAGACCAAATGACTCCCTTGCCCGCACCTCTACGCTGGCTCTACTCCCTGGAATGGCGTCGGGGTTTGTTTGACTGGGCGCGCAGCGATGGCGTGACCTGGGTGTATATCTTCAAGGTGTTGCTCGCCGCATTCCTCACCCTGTGGCTGGCCATGCGCCTGGAATTGCCGCAACCGCGCACGGCGATGATCACCGTGTTCATCGTCATGCAGCCGCAAAGCGGTCAGGTGTTTGCCAAGAGTTTCTATCGCTTCCTTGGCACCCTCGCCGGGTCGGCGATGATGGTCACGCTGATCGCGCTGTTCGCGCAAAACACTGAGTTGTTCCTCGGCTCGCTGGCGATCTGGGTTGGCATCTGCTCGGCCGGTGCGGCGCGTTGCCGTAACTTTCGTGCCTACGGATTTGTCCTGGCTGGCTACACGGCGGCGATGGTCGGTTTGCCGGCGCTGGCGCATCCGGACGGTGCGTTTATGGCGGCGGTTTGGCGGGTGCTGGAGATCTCGCTGGGGATTCTCTGCGCCACCGTAATCAGCGCGGCGATCCTGCCGCAAACCGCCAGTGCGGCGATGCGCAATGCCTTGTATCAGCGGTTCGGCGTGTTCGCCCTGTTCGTCACCGACGGCTTGCGCGGTCGCAGCAAAACCGAATCCTTTGAAGCCAGCAACGTGCGTTTCATCGCCGAAGCCGTGGGCCTGGAAGGGCTGCGCAGCGTGACCGTGTTCGAAGACCCGCACATGCGTCGGCGCAACGGTCGACTCAGCCGTTTGAACAGTGAGTTCATGGGCATCACCACGCGCTTCAACGCACTGCATCAGTTGCTTGAACGCTTGCGCGGCAATGGCGAGGAGCACGTCGTCGCGGCGATCAGACCAGGCTTGCAGGACCTCGCTGAAGTGCTCGACGGCTTCAGCGGCCGCGCCCTGACCAGCCCCGATGCGGCGCGATTGGCGACTGCGCTCGCGACCTACAAGGAAGACCTGCCGGCGCGGGTGCGCAGCCTGCGCGCGATCTTCCAGGAGAGCGAACCCAGCGACGCCGAGCAGCTGGATTTCCACACCGCGTACGAACTGCTCTATCGCTTCGTCGATGACCTGCACAGTTATGCGCAGACGCACGCATCCCTGGCCGATCACCGCCACGAGCGCGAGCGCTGGGACGAGCCGTTCACCCCGCAAACCAACTGGTGGGCCGCCGCGGCCTCGGGGATTCGCGCCTCGTTCATCCTCATCGTGCTGGGCAGTTACTGGGTCGCCACCGCGTGGCCGAGCGGCGCGACGATGACCCTGATTGCCGCCGCCACCGTGGGCCTGTCCGCTGCCACCCCGAACCCGAAACGCATGGCGTTTCAAATGGCCTGCGGCACGTTTCTCGGGGCGCTGATCGGCTTCGTCGAGATGTTTTTCATCTTCCCGTGGATCGACGGTTTTCCGCTGCTGTGCGTCATGCTCGCGCCGGTAATCGTGTTCGGTTCGTTCCTGACTTCGCGGCCGCAGTACGCCGGTGTCGGTCTCGGTTTGCTGATCTTCTTCAGCACCGGTTCGGTGCCGGACAACCTGACCATTTACAACCCGTACACCTTCATCAACGACTACATCGCCATGGTCATGGGCATGCTGGTCTGCGCCGCTGCGGGCGCAATTATTCTGCCGCCGAACAGCCGCTGGTTGTGGCGGCGGCTGGAGCAGGATCTGCGTGGCCAGGTGGTCTATGCGATCAGCGGCAAACTCAAAGGCCTGGCGTCGAGTTTCGAGAGCCGCACCCGCGACTTGCTGCATCAGGCCTACGGTCTCGCGGCCGGTGAACCGAAGGTGCAGAAAAACCTGCTGCGCTGGATGTTCGTGGTGCTCGAAGTCGGTCACGCGATCATCGAGTTGCGCAAGGAACAGGCGATTTTGCCGGTGCACCCAGCGTATGCCGAATCGCAGCCGTGGCGTCAGGCGATCCGCGTGATGGGCCGCGCGTTGGTGCGGCTGTTTCTGCAACCGAACGCCAGCAATCTGGAACGCGCACTGGTCGCTGTCGATCACGCGATCAGCCGCGTGGCCGCGACCGATGAGCCATTCGCGCCGCACTTCGATACCTCGGCGTTGCGCCGGGTGAAGAGCTATCTGCACTTCATCCGCACCTCGTTGCTCGACCCGCAATCGCCGCTGGCCGCGCTCGCGCCAGCCAAGCCCGAAGGACTTGCCCATGCCTCGTGAAATCGCTTTCCACGGCGTGTACATGCCGACCATGACCCTGATGTTTTTCATCGCCGCGGCGCTGGCCTGGGCGGTGGATCGGTTCTTGTCGGGGTTCGATCTGTACCGTTTTTTCTGGCACCCGGCGCTGCTGCGCCTGAGTCTGTTTACCTGTCTGTTCGGCGCGATGGCGCTGACTGTCTACCGTTGAGAACGATCTGATGAAAAAGTTTTTCAGCCTGCTCGCGACCCTGCTGGTGCTGGCCCTGGCGCTGTGGATCGGCCGGACCTTGTGGGTGCATTACATGAACACGCCGTGGACCCGCGACGGTCGGGTGCGCGCCGACATCATCAACGTCGCCGCCGACGTCACCGGTGAAGTGGTCTATGTGCCGGTGCGTGACAACCAACTGGTGAAGAAGGGCGATCTGCTGATGCAGATCGACCCCGAGCACTACCGCATCGCGGTGAAACAGGCGCAGTCGCTGGTGGCTTCGCGCAAGTCGACATGGGAGATGCGCAAGGTCAACGCCCATCGCCGCGCCGATCTGGACAACCTGGTGATCTCCAAGGAAAACCGCGACGACGCCAGCAACATCGCCGACGCCGCACTGGCGGACTATCAGCACGCCCAGGCACAACTGGAGGCGGCCGAACTCAACCTCAAGCGCACCGAAGTACGCGCAGCAGTCGACGGTTACGTGACCAACCTCAACGTGCATCGCGGTGACTACGCACGCATCGGCGAAGCGAAAATGGCCGTGGTCGACATGAATTCGTTCTGGGTTTACGGCTTTTTCGAAGAGACCAAACTGCCGCACGTTCGCGTGGGGGATAAAGCCGACATGCAACTGATGAGCGGCGAAGTCTTGAAGGGGCACGTGGAAAGCATTTCCCGTGGCATCTATGACCGCGACAATCCGGAGAGCCGCGAGCTGATCGCCGACGTCAATCCGACGTTCAACTGGGTGCGTCTGGCGCAGCGGGTGCCGGTGCGCATTCACATTGATGAAGTACCGGAAGGGGTGTTGCTGGCGGCAGGGATTACTTGCACGGTGGTGGTGCAGCAGGGCGCCAGCGAATAACGAGTATCAAGAAAACTTTTTGTGGCGAGGGAGCAAGCTCCCTCGCCACAGGTATGTTTTTAGTTGTAGAACTTTTTGACCACCAGCAGGCCGGACTCGATGGTTTCACCGACCGACAAATCTGGGTCTTCCATGATGGCGACGATGCGCTGGTCCTTGGAGATATCCGCGTAGGACTTTTTCAGCTTGGCAGCGCGATCGATCACGATGTAGCTCAGCACGTGGCCACGGCTCTTGGTGAAGGGCTGCTTGATTGCCGTGTACATGGTTTGCTTCACGTAGTCGTAACGCTCGGTGGACGACATGCCCTTGAAGGTGTCCGGCCATTCCTGATAGATCTCGGCAGAGTAACGGCCGACGTCTTCTTCCCGTGCTTCGGCGTACATGGCTTCCTTGCTGGTGACCTGGCCGGCAAGTTCGCTGTAACGCTTGTCGCCTTCGGCGATTTGCGCCGCCGTCATTTTCTTTTTCAGGGCATCGGTCGCTGTGGCGTCATCGGCTTTGGCCATGATCTTGGTCCAGGCGTAGGCCGCGACCAGATTGCCTTGCTCCTCGTATTGCTTGATCAGGTCTTTCTGCGCCTCGGGATAGCCGTGCACCGACGAGCGCTCCAGCCAGCGAGTGGCCAGCGCCGCATCTGCCTTGACCCCGGAGTTGCCGTATTTGTAGTCCTGGTACAGGCCGTATTCTGCGCACCAGTCGTTTTGCCGCGCCGCGTAAGCCGTGTAGTTGAAGGCTTGGCGGTTACGCTGCTCGGTGGTCAGCTGTTCGTCCTGAGCGGTAATCATCGACAGGTAGCAAAATGCGCGAGGGTGTTTCGGCGCGGCCATGACCATGCAGGTCTTGGCGTCGTCGAGTTCCTGGTTTTCGTACATCTGGAAACCGATGCCGAACAGAATGTCGCTGTCCATCTGCGCGTTGCAGTGTTCACTGGCCGTGACGGCCGGCAATACGTCCTGCTGAGTCAGTAACGGCAGGGTGTCATTGAGAGGGGTTTCTTTGCTTGCACAACCAGCCAGCACGGTGAGCAATGCCAGAGGCAATACGTTGAAAACTTTCACAAGATGTTTCCTGATCTGGATTGGAGCGTAAAAGCAGGGCTCGCCTCAGGCAGTTCAACAAAGCAGCGGCCGTTTCCGCGAAGGAAAGGTCGGGGGAGGGATATCAGTGTTCAGCAATTCCCTTGCTTCGATGCTTGCGCCAGCGATTCCATGCGCTATCGGGTTCACTTGAAGCGGCGGGCGCTTCAAGTGCGGCGCATTCTACGTGGATCGACCGATTTGGCAATTTCACCGGGGTGAATCAGAGCTGCCCGCGCAAGCCAAAGCGCTTCATCAATGTCGATTCCAGCAAGCCTTTGGGCAACAGCGTCGCCAGCAACGGCAGCGCCCGGCTGCCATTGCCGATGCGGATCAGCCGTGGCGGATTGCGCTGTTGCACGGCCTTGAGCAACACCTCGGCAAAATCACTGGCCGGGGTCGGTTTGTCCTGCGATGCCTTGGCCCGCGCGCGAATGCCTTCACGCAGGGGAAACCACGGCGAGTTTTCGTTGATCAGTTGCTCGGCTTCGTGACCGGCATTTTTCGCGAAGCTTGATTGAATGGCGCCGGGCTGCACCTCCATCACGCGAATGCCGAACGGCGCCAGTTCCATGCGCAGTGCATCGCTCAAGGCATGCACGGCCGCTTTCGACGCGCAGTAGGCACCGGCAAACGGGGTGACCAACACACCGGAAACACTGCCGATATTCACCACCAGCCCCTTCGCTCGACGCAGCACCGGGAACAGTGCGCGGGTGACGCCGACAATCGAGAACACATTGGTTTCGAACTGGCGCTGCATGGCCGGCACGCCGCCGTCGAGCAACGGGCCCATGGCACCGTACCCGGCGTTGTTGATCAGCACATCGAGGCCACCATGCTGCTGGTTGATCCGTTCGCTCAGTTGTTGCAACGCCGCGCCGTCGTTGACGTCGAGCTGCACCGCGGTGAACCCCGCCGCACTCAATGCCGCTACATCTTCAGCCTTGCGCGCCGTGGCCCAGACTTCGAAACCGGCGCTTTTGAACACCTCGGCAAGGGCGCGGCCGATGCCGCTGGAACATCCGGTAATCAACGCAACAGGCATGGCGCATTCCTTGTGCAAAAGAGTGGGAGGGGGGATCAGTCGGAGAAACTACCCTGCAATCGCTCGGCGCGAAACTCCAGGGTTTGCGGGCGATAACCGGGCCGCAGCGGCGGCATCGGCAAGCAGTCTTCCCAACTGCCGCCAGCCTGCAACTCGCCGGGGCCGCGATAGCGTGGCGCGGTGTATTGGTTGTCGGCCAGATTGACCGTGTCGCCCGGTGCATAGGCCGCGATGCGCCAACGCAGTTCGGTCAGCGGCACACTGTTGCCGTTGTTCATTTTCAGTTGCAACGGCCGATCGGCCGGGCATTGCTCGGGCGCATAGACAATGCGCATCTCAAGGCGCGCCAGTTGCTTGATCTCGCGGTTGTCCAGCCACACCACCCAGACGGCTACCAGACCCAGGCCGATGGCTGCCGCTACCGACACCGGCAAAGCCTTCGCTGGATAGCGCAGCAACAGGATCAGCCAGGTGATGACCAGCAAAACGCCGATGAACATGTCGCACAACCTCGAAGGGATAGAGGGGCATCCTACCTAAGCGTAGGTGAGGTTGGCGATGGGCAGGATTTCTGCGGTGAGTTTGAAGACACCTTCGCGGGCAAGCCCGCTCCCACTGGGATGGGTGGTCATCACAAAATCGAGTAACGCCTCGGTCCACTGTGGGAGCGGGCTTGCCCGCGAAGAGGCCAGTATAGACACCGCAGATTCCGGACAAAAAAAGCCCCCGTCCAACCCGCTGCGGATGGGGGACGCAGTGGGCTGAACGAGGGCTTCTTGTCTTGCTGAGCGTTTTACTGCGCGATGGTTTTCACCGACACGCCGCGTTCGATCGGGGTGGAGCGGCCGTAGATATCTTCGAACCGCTCGATATCGTCTTCGCCCAGGTACGAACCCGACTGCACTTCGATGATTTCCAGCGGGATCTTGCCCGGGTTGCGCAGGCGATGCACCGAGGCGATCGGAATGTAGGTCGACTGGTTTTCGCAGAGCAGGAACACGTTGTCATCGCAGGTCACTTCGGCGGTGCCGCTGACCACGATCCAGTGTTCGGCGCGGTGGTGGTGCATCTGCAGCGACAGGCAGGCGCCCGGTTTCACCGAGATGTGCTTGACCTGGAAACGCCCGCCCATGTCCACCGAGTCATACGAGCCCCACGGACGATAGACCTCGCAGTGGTTCTGGGTTTCGCTGCGGCCCTGCTCGTTGAGGGTGGCGACCATCTGCTTGACGCCCTGAACCTTGTCCTTGTGGGCGATCATCATCGCGTCCTTGGTTTCGACCACGACGATGTTTTCCAGACCGATCACCGAGACCAGTTTGCCGTTGCCGTGGATCATGCAGTTCTTGCTGTCCTGGATGACCACATCGCCTTTACTGACGTTGCCGTTGGCGTCTTTCTCGTTGACTTCCCACAGCGACGACCAGCAACCGACATCGCTCCAGCCGGCGGTCAGCGGCACCACGCAGGCGCGTTGGGTTTTTTCCATCACGGAATAGTCGATGGAATTGTCCGGGCAGCAGGCGAAGGTGGCTTCGTCCAGTGTGACGGTGTCGGCGTCCTGCTGGCTGCGCTCAAGGGTCAGCAGGCAGGTGTCATAGATGTCCGGATCGTGCTTTTTCAGCTCTTCGAGGAAGCGGCTGGCGCGGAACAGGAACATGCCGCTGTTCCAGTAGTAACCGCCGGATTCGACGTATTCGGTGGCGCGTTTGACGTCGGGTTTTTCGACGAAGTGCGAGACGCGGCTGACGCCTTCGGGCAGCAGCGAATCGGCGGTGGACTTGATGTAGCCGTAGCCGGTTTCCGGTTTGGTCGCCGGCACACCGAACAGCACCATCTCGCCATTTTCGGCGGCGACGGTGGCCAGGGCGAGAGCGCGTTGCAGGGCTTTCTGGTCTTCCAGCACGTGGTCGGCGGGCAGTACCAGCATCAGCTCGTCACGACCCTCGTTGACCAGCATCATCGCGGTCAGCGCCACGGCGGGCGCGGTGTTGCGGCCGAACGGTTCCATCAGGATGCGCTGGCATTCCAGATTGCGATTGGCCAACTGCTCGTTGACGATGAAACGGTGATCCTTGTTGCAGACCACGATCGGGGTGTCCATGCCTTCGAACACCAGGCGCTCCAGGGTTTGCTGGAACAGTGTGTGTTCACCGGTCAGGGCGAGGAATTGTTTAGGGAACTGCTTGCGCGAAAGCGGCCAAAGACGTGAACCGCTACCACCTGACAAGATCACCGGAATCATATTGTTTACTCCATAAAATCGATTGGTTAGAGGCACGAACGCTGTGTCGTTTCACTCTTGTTTTTGTCTCGTACCCGAACTCTCACTACGATCCCCTGTAGGAGTGAGCCTGCTCGCGATTGCGGTGGGTCAATCAACACATTCGGTGAATGTGAAACCGATATCGCGAGCAGGCTCACTCCTACAAAGGGAGCCGGGTCAGTTCAGGAAATGTGTTAGCGCGTCGACACCGGGCGTTTCACCCAGACTGGCGACAGGCTGCTGCCGGAACCGGTGACGTACAGCACCGCGGCCTCACCGCGCTCCAGTGCGACCGGTTTCACGTCGCCGACTTTCTTGTCGCCTTCGTACAGCGCCAGGCTGACTTTCACCGGGTTGATTTCGCGTTCGCCACGGCCCTTGGCGGCCACATTCGGCACCACGTCGGTCTTGCCGTCGGCGGTCTTCAGGGTCAGCGGCTTGTCGCTGAGGTTCTGTACGCGGACCAGGGATTTCTGCTTGTTCTTGAACGGCGGCTCTTCGATCAGTTGCGGCGCGCCGGAAGCGTTGTTGACCAGGGTGTAGTAGTGGTCGCCGGCAAGTTTGACCGGCAGGGTCTGGCTGCCGATCTTGGCGCTGTAATCACCGCCCGGCATGAAGCTGAAGTCGCTGCTGGCCAGCGGCGCAACGTCGCTCAGGTTGGTGCTGCCGACGGTGGCGCTGACTTCTGCGTTGCTGGCGTTATAGATACGCACGAAGGTCGAGCCTTTCGGTGCGGTCGGGCCGTACAACGCGGCGTCACCACCGGCGAAGGCCTGGACGGAGAGCACGCTGAGGCCTGCAACCAGTGCAATGCGTTTTGCGAGACGACGAGGAGTAGTAGTGAAAGTCATGGTGTTACCTCTCTTTCAGTTTTGCGCCCGATCGGGCGTCTCGGATTTAGTGTTGATGGCTACGTTTTGTTGGCGAGCGCCGGCTTGTTTGAGCTCTGCGACCCACTGCGGGTCGGCGTCGCCGATTTCGTTGTTCACAGGCAGATATCGTTCAGGAAACTCCCAGATCAGTACCTGTGGCGGGCTGTTCTTGAAGTCATCGCTTTTCAGGTAGCTGAGCATCGGCAGGATCGGGCCGTGGCCGTCTTCGGCGTAGCTCACCACGTCGCTGTGCAGCGCTTGTTTCAGCGCACCGACGAAGTTCCAGTTGGGGTTGGCGCTGTAGCTGGTGCCGACCAGTGCCACCGGCACTTCATTGCTGGCGAACAGCGCGTCGTCACCGGCAGGCTGATCGTCGGCCGCGACGGTGTTGCGCTTTTGCAGTGGCTCTTGCGCTGGCATCAGGTTTTCGAACAGCGGATCGAGCGGCAGGAACAGACGCAGATCGCCCTTGTGCGTGACCTTCTCGGCCGGCGTGGTGACGAAACGCTGCGGTTCGCCGCTGAGCGGGAACTTGTCGGCGATGGTTTTCGCCAGCGTATTCGCCGCAATCTCGGCACCCTCAGGTGTCCAGTGGGTGTCGGTGCGCAGGAACACTTGCTGACCGTTCTGCTTGGCCTGTTGGAACGGCTTGAGCAGGTCGGGGGCGAGGATCTTGTCGGCTGCTACGCGGTTGTGGAAATCCTGATAAAGGTTGGCGTGGATGCTTGCCGGTTTCACTTCACCCAGATGCTCCGGGTACAGGCGAACCTTGGCCGGCACGATCGCCATCACCAGTTTCACGCCTTTCGCTTTCAGGGTCTGGCGCACGCCTTCAACTAGCGCGTAGTTGCCTTGCAGGTTCAGCTCTTCGTTGACGATCGGGTTGAATTCCTCATCGCTGTACAACCACTGATCGCGACCGAGCACCACGCCCGGACGACCTTCGTTGAACAGTTTGAAATCCAGCGCGGCCCAGAGGTTGGTGCCCAGACGCTTGATCGGGAATTCATCGTCGTAGTGAGTTTCCACAGCCTTGGTCCAGCGGCCGTTGAGCACCGTCGCATCGGCGTTGGTGCTGAAGCCGAAGAAGCTGCGCACCGACCACAGACCGAGCACCAGCAGGGTCACCAGGAACAGCGCGATGTAGAAGATGCGTAATGAGCGGGTCATGTCAGATCCCTCAGAACTGGAAGTAAAGGAACGGCGAGAAGCTTTGCGCCGAGAGTTTGAGAATCGAGGCGATGAACAGCAGCAGGATCAGCCCGCGCATCACGTAGCGTGACCAATCCGCCGTCCAGTAAGCCGGTTGCACCTGGGCTTCGACGCCGACGGTGTAGCCAGGCTCGTGGATGCTTGCCGGGTTTTCGCCAGGCGCAGCCTTGATCATTCCCGGTGTCGCGGTGGCAGGGCCGTTGGCCTCGACGTTGACTTCAGGTTTGGTCTTGGCCGGCGGCTGGTTGGTGTACAGATCACGCAGACCGAAGAACGCCAGCGTCACGTACGCCACCACCAGAGTCGCCACTTGCAGACCGGTGAGACTGGCCTGATTGAGTTCCGACAGCGACCAGTCGCCGAAGCTGAACATTGCGCCGTACATGCGCCCGGCAACGTGCAGGTTTTCGGCGCGGAAGATCACCCAGCCCATGACCACGAGGAGGAAGGTCAGCGCCCAGCGGATCGGGTTAAGGCTGCGCGGCGAGGTGTTCAGGCCCAACGCTTTTTCAATCGCCAGCCACATGCCGTGCCAGGCGCCCCAGACGATGTAAGTGATGTTCGCGCCGTGCCACAGACCACCGAGGAGCATGGTCAGGAACAGGTTGCGATAGGTCATCAGCGTGCCTTTACGGTTACCGCCGAGGGTGATGTAAAGATAGTCGCGCAGCCAGGTCGACAGGCTGATGTGCCAGCGGCGCCAGAACTCGGTGATCGACTGGCTGATGTACGGCTGTTTGAAGTTTTCCATGAAACGGAAACCCATCATCAAGCCCAGACCGATGGCCATGTCGCTGTAACCGGAGAAGTCGAAATACAGCTGCGCGGTGTAGGCCAGCGCACCCAGCCAGGCATCGCCGGTGGTCGGGTTTTGCAGGGCGAAGCAATGGTCGGCGACCACCGCGAGGGTGTCGGCGATGAAGACCTTCTTGATGAAACCCTGCATGAACCGCGTGCAGCCCTCGGAGAACTTGTCGAGGGTGTGCGTGCGGTTGTTGAACTGGTCGGCGAGGTCGCGGAAACGCAGAACCGGGCCGGCAATCAGGTGCGGGAAGATCGCCACGAACGCCGCGAAGTCGATCAGGTTACGGGTGGCCGGGGTGTCGCCGCGGTACACGTCGATGATGTAGCTGATCGACTCGAAGATGTAGAACGAGATGCCGATTGGCAACAGCACGTGGGTGAGGATGAACGGCTCAAGACCGACCGACGTCATCATCGCGTTGATGCTGTCGACGCCGAAGTTGGCGTACTTGAAGTAGCCGAGGATGCACAGATCCACCGCCACACCGAGCAGCAGCCAGCGCTGCGCCGGTTTGGTACGCACGCCGGCGGCACCGACTTTGAGGCCGATCCAGTAGTTCCACAGCGTGACGGCGGCGAATAGCGCGAGGAAGTCCACTCGCCACCAGGCATAGAACACGTAGCTGGCGATCAGCAGCAGCAAATTGCGATAGCGTTGCCCGCTCAAGTAGTACAAGCCGAGAAAGATCGGCAAGAACAGAAACAGGAACACGTTGGATGAAAATACCATCCCGATCTCTCCATGTTTGAACCAACAGTCAAGGGCCAAAGCCCCCCCAAACCCCCCATGAAAAGTCCGGGGGATGTATTGCATCCAGATTCACCACAACCCTTGTGGGAGCTGGCTTGCCAGCGATAGCGTCAGGTCAGTCGACATCGGTGTTGGATGTCAGATTGCAATCGCTGGCAAGCCAGCTCCCACAGGGTTTTGCGTCTTGGTCTTACGAGCCTTTGTTGCCCTTTTCATGGGACGGGTCGTAGACCTTGGTCAGGTCCCCACCGAGGCGGAAGGTCTTGAACGGCTGCATGCCACGCTTCTTCTCGATGACATCGGCCGGGCAGGTGTAGAGCGTGCAGAACGGCTCAAGCCAGGCGAATTTCATGTCCTCTTTCAGATCGGTCATGTCCTGCTCTTTGCCGTTCTTCTTCTCGAATTGTTCCGGGTCTTTCACACCCGACAGAACTCGATCACCCAGACGCTTCAGCGCACCGTTGTTCTCCTGACGCAGATCCACACCGTTGACCTGGGCAAAACTGGCGATCATCGCCAGCGGCGGCAAGGCGTAGTTGTGATAGGCGAGGGCGCGTTGCTGACGCTTGAGTTCGTTCGGCAGGTAACCGTCGGCATCGACTTGATTGGCGCCGACCTTGTATTCCTTGACCGCCCAATCGAACAGGTCACGGCGGTTGGTTGCGACCGAAGTCGCCATCACCGACCAGGCGGCCCAGTACGAGTGGTTGTTGGTTTTTTCCAGCGGCAAGTTGTCCCAATCGCTGACCACCTGATCGGCCATCTTGCTGAACCACGCTTCGATCTCCTGCGCTTGCTGCTGATGCTGTGCCAGCGGATGCGAGTCGGAGAATTTCAGGCGGATGTACGAAGATGCCATGCTGCCCAGCGCCCATTTGCGCATCGACTTGCCGGTGTGGTTGAAGTCTTTCGACATCAAGGCATCAGCCTTGGCCCAGGCGGTCAGCCAGTTCAGCGTGCAATCGAGTTGCTCCGGGCGACCGTCACGCATGAACTGCATCACCCGTTTGGCGGTGCCGCGTTCCAGCGTGGTGATGTCTTTGGTGGTGTCGCGGAAGGCTTTTTCCGACTGCACGTTCAGCGTCGAACGGGCCTTGTCGGAACCTTCGTACTTGCTGCGAAATTGCAGCGGACCGGTGTACGGCGCCGGCATCGCATCGCAGCCTTCGCTTTTGTCGCCAGTCTTGAATTTATCCACAGGCGCAAAGTAGCCCTGAGGTGGCCGCAAAGGCGCGGCGGCCTGAGTGGCCCCGGCGAACATCGCCAGGCTCAACAGCGTCGGTGCCAATAAAGATTTCAATTTCGGATTTCGCATAGCAGACCTCATTGCCCGACCTGAGCGGTTTGTGGCCCAGCGCTCGGGAATACGTTGCGTTTGCAGATTTTCGCTTCGACTTTCTGTGGCGCGGCGCCGGCTTCAGGGCCCTGGACTTCGACCGCCAGCAGATTTTGCGAGGCCCAGTCTTCGTCCGTGCGCAGCTCAAAGGCGAAACGACCGTCGGTGTCGGAGGTTTCCGGTTTCTCGATCTTGATGTCCTCGTGGCGACCGTTCATGTACCAGAGGGTGGCTTGCAGGGTTTTCACCGAAGTGTCGGCGAAGCGGATGTCGACCTGATGGCTGCTGTTCTGCAGGTTCAGGTTCTTGCTGTTGACCAGCAGTTCTTGTTTGCTGCCCGGCTTGAGCGTGGTACTCGCGGACATTTGCGCGTCTTTGCCTTCGCAGCCGTTGTCGAGCAGCGACATCATCTGGCGATAGATGGTTTCCTGGTCGAGGCGGTACAGCGGCGAGAATTCCCAGATGAGAATTTTCGGTGGGGTCTTCTGGAATTCGTCGCTACCGAGGTACTGCAACATCGAACCTTCCAGACCTCCGCCGGGGAAGGCGACGTTGAGAATATCGGCGCCGATGGCCTCTTCGAGGAAGCCGGCGAAGTTGTAGTTCTTACCGCTGTGCGAGGTCCCGACCAGGGTGATTTGCGGGTTGCCGGAATCACCGAACAGATCGCCGTCACCGGCCTCGCCCTTAGGCTCGGTGGTGAATTGATCCATGTACTGGATCGCGTAACTGGTGCCGCACAGTTGCCCGGCCATGTTGTGCAGAGTGCCGGTCTTGCCCATGCGCCCGGAGCGCTTGGTCTCGAACTCACGCTTGGGAATGTCGGCGAAGGACGGGATTTGCTTGACCTTCTCGGCGACGATTTTTGCCGTGCGTTGCGCGCCGTATGGTGTCCAGTGCTGGTCACCGCGGAAGTAGAAATCGTGGGCGGGCAGGGTGTCCGGCAGCGATTCGTTGGTCAGCGGCGACAGGTCTGGCACCACGTAGCCCATCTTGGCGAAACGGCCGAGCATGGTCTTGTAGTTGCCCAGCGCTTTCTCGTAATCGAACGCGGCTTTTTCCTGCGGGTTGAGCTTGTTGCGGTTCACCAGGCCACGGGTCGGCTGGTAAACGATCACCAGCTCAACGCCCTTGGCCTTGAACGCATCGTGCAGTTGTTGCAGGCGTTTGTAGCCGGCCGGAGTGGTGTTGAACTCGGTGCGCAAATCTTCCTGAGTCCGGAACAACCAGTCGCCCTGCGCCTGCACCAACGTAGTGAAGTTCTGCTGATAACGCGTGGTGTAGTTCTTCGCGTCATGGGCTTCCGGGCACAGGTTGCAGCACGGCTCGGCAGTGAATTTCGGCGCTTGCGTGTCGTCTGCACGCGCCGCATTGCTGGCCGCGAGAATGCCCACGGTCAGGGCCGACAGGCTGAGTAATTTGATCAAGTGTGGGTGCATAAAATTATCCTCAGTCCTGCATTTCGGTCTGGCGTTCGACAGGGTCGATCAGCACGGCTTTCTGCTGGCGCACCAGCAAGTCGAGAATTTCATCCTGGCGCTCGCCGAGGATGCCGTTGAAGCTGATGCCGCTGGATTTGGTCGGCGCCAGCATCGACACGCGATACAGCTCGACACTCAAGGGCGAATCGATCGACAGCGGGCCGCTGCCGTTGGCCGCGAGTTCACCGCCGACGACAATCAGCGACACCTGCGCGTCGAACGGGTCGAGCTTGATGTCACGGTCGGTGTCGGTGAGGTCCTTAATGTGGCCGTAGACGCCGGTCAGGCCGTTGGCCATGGCGACGTTTTCGTAGAGGCGGATGTTCACGCTGTTACGAATGCGGATGCCGTGGCGCTTGTTGCTGATGACCTTGTTGCCCCACAGCAGGTTGTCGGCGGACTCGTAGAGGGTGATGCCGTCGGTGTGGTTCTGGTAGATCTCGTTGTAGGCAATGATGTTGTTGACGCTGTTACGGTCGATCACCAGGCCCGAGAGGTGGTTGTCGAAGCTCTTGTTGTTGAAGATGAAGCTGTCGTTGACCTCACGGGAAATAATGATCCCGTGCTTCTTCTTCGTACCGTGGACGGTGTTCTCGGCAATGATCAGGCCGTGGGAACGGTCGTGCGGGTCGATGCCGTAGACGATGTTGTCTTTGTAGGTGTTGCCCTTGACCACGAAGTCGCGGGTCTCGTAGCAGTAGAAGCCGTACCACATGTCGGAGAACTCGGAACCGACGATCCAGCCAGTTGGCTCCGGACGCTTGAGCACCTTCGCCATGTTCGGCGTGTACTGGGAAATACTCACCCCGTACGACTTACTGTTGGCGTAGCCGAAGCTGGCCATCTTGCTGTTGACGATGTAAGTCTCGGTGCCGCCCCAGGCGAGCAGGAACGGGCGGAATTCCTTCGGCGAACGGAACGTCGCCGGGCCGTTTTCCTTTTCGCGCCAGCCAGTGACCTTGGTGTCACGCACGAACAGCTGACCGTCGTTGACCAGGAACGAACCGGCCTCTTGCGACAGGCGCAGCTCTTGAGTCTGGCCGTCGATTTCGAGGATGCCTTTACGGCCGACGACGATCGGCAACTTCGACAGATACACGCCCGGCGAGGTCTCGCTGAAATACTGCTTGGGCAGTTTCTGCGCCAGCTCTTTCAGGTTGATATAGCCGTCGTCGACGAAGATCGCCTGCGGGATGCCGTGCTGACGCACCACCCATTCGGCCATCTTGTTGTCGCCGCCGATGAAGTCCTTCAGGGCGTCTTCCTGCATCATCCGGCGCACGCTGATCTTGCCCGCTTTACTGCGCACGATTTTTGCGGCAGCGGCCTCGGCGGTGAAGCCGGACAGGTCAGGCAGTTTTGGCGCGGCCAGGTTCAGCGCATCAGTGGGTGCGCTGCTGACGGTGTAGGTCTTGGCTTGTTGCAGTTCTTTGGCGGTGGTCACAGGCTTGGCCGGTTCCACCGTGGCGAAGGCACCAGCCGAGGCCAGCAGCATTGCGCCGGCCAACAGGCTGAGCGAGCCTTTCCTTGCATGGTTCATGTCGGGCACTCCCTTCGCGGTTTGCATCAGAAGCGCCAGATCACGTCGATGAACGCGCGGTGCATGTACGAATCAACCTGGCTGCCATAAGCGTCGCCCGGCTTGAACACACCGCCACGGAAACGCACGAGCGCCGATGGCTCGTCGATCGACTGGCTCAGCGCCGCCGGCAACAGGCCTTGCTTGAAGTACTTGGTGACAACCAGGTCCATCTCCTGACCGAGATCCTTGTTGCCGTCTTCAAGCGGCAAAGAGGTGCTGGACAGAATCGCGCCAGTGACGTCGTCGGTGTTGTTTTCCACGGCATTGATGCCGTTGCTGCCGACCGGTTTGTTGCCGTCGACACGCCAGAATTTGTGGTAGATCAGGCTGGCGTCGTACTCGTCGTTGACCATCCACGAACCGAACAGTGTCGCGGTCTGCATGTTGTTCATTTCGCCACGGAAGGCTTCGCCGAAACGGTGAACTCGCGAACGTGTGCCGGTGTAGTTGGAGCGGTTGCTTTCCAGACCGTTCTGCTCGTAATCGGCGCTGGCGCGGGCATAGGCGCCGCCGACTTGCCATTGCGGATCGAGGCGCAGGCGCACACCGATGTCGGTGGCCCAGCCATTCACATCATCGCTGCGTTTGGCTTGAGCGGGGCGCGTGCCATCGGCGTTGAGGGCATTGACCGTGTCACGGTCGCCGCTCATGCCGGTGATGCTGCCCCAGTAGTTGACGGTGTTGGTGTTGCGCCAGTTGTAGGCGTCGCTGTCGGCAGTGAGGCCGAGCCAGCTGATGTCGCCGTTCTCTTTCTTGTCCAGCGAGTCACCGGCCACGCCCGGTTCCGGGTAATCCAGTTTGCCGTCGTCGTGGGTGTGATGACCGCGAATGCCGACCCAGTTGCCCGGTGTCCACTGGTAAGCGGCATCGGCGTAGGCGTGCAGGCGATCCTTGTCTTTCGGCGCCAGCTCTTTGAGGTCGGTGCGGTATTCGCTGAAGCGTTCGGCGACACCGGCGTTGGCGCGCAACAGGGTGGTGTCGAAGGTCCAGTTCAGTGCTTCGATGTTTGTGTCGCGCCATTGGCCGTCGTCATTGCGCAGGCGCTGGCGACCAAACTTGAGCATCTCGCCCGGATACGGCGTGAGGCCGCTGTAGCCGACCCAGAATTCACGCATTGCCAGGTAGTTTTTCTTGGTCTTGCGATCACCGTTGTCGGTGGTCTGCGTGCCGTCGCTGTCGGACTGTTGCAGGGTGTCGGTCTCGATAATGTCGGTCGAGGTCACGGCCTGACCCATTGCATAGGCGCTCCACGCGCCGCTTTCGCCGTAGACCCACGGACGCAGGTCGAGGCCGACGCCGTTGACGTCGCCGCCGCTGGCGGTGCCGAGGTCGCGGTCGTCTTCGGACTGGCCGGTGATTTTCACTTCGAGGCCAAAGTTTTTGCTTTCAGTCATCGCGGCCAGCGTCGGGCAAGACCAGATCAGCGCGAAGGTGAGGCCAATACCGGCCTTCACGAATGGATTGAGCTTCATGGTTTTTCCTCGCCGTCTTCTTCTTGCAGGGCGTGCAGTTGCAGCGTGTTCTGATTCAGGGCGCCACGGCTGGCCTGTTCCTGTTGCAGCAGGCGCTGGGCTTCGGCCAGACGCTCGGGCGGCAATTGCGCGGCAAGGGTGGTCGCCAGTTCATCGGCTTGCGGGGTGTTTTGCGCCTTGGCCAATTGGCTGAACACGTAGGCGTTGAGCAGGTCGGGCTTGGTGCCCTTGCCTTGGGAAAACAGTTGGGCGATGGCGAAGTCGGCGCTGTTCTGGCCATTGCGCGCAGCGGTCAGCAGATGGTCGAGAGCCTTTTGCGGATAGACCTTGCCGAGGTAGCCACGGCGATAGATCTGGCCGAGGTAGTAGTCGGCGGCGACTTCGCGGCCAACGGCTTTCTGGAAATGTTCTTCGGCGACTTTCGCGTCGGCCGGGACCATTTTGCCTTCGTAGTAGAGCTTGCCCAGCAACAGCTCGGCGCGCGGCTGGTCGGCGGCGCGGCCGTTGTCGAGGTACTTCATCATTTGGTCGACGTCGCCCAGTTCCGGGTAGTCGTAAAGCAGTTGCGCGAGGGTCACCCACGACGCCGGGTAGCCTGGGGCAATCGGTTCAAGCAACGATTGCGCGGTTTTCTCGTCGGTCTTGCCCAGGGTCGAATCGGCCAGTACACGGGCCACGGAATCGACGCGCTGAGCGGTGACGGTGCCTCGGCTGTAACCGGCCTGCATCTGCTTGATCAGCTCGGCTTGTTGCTCGGGCTGAGCACGTTTCTGATAGACCGTGGCCAGCTCGACGTAGCAAATGTCGGTAGTGTTGAGCGCGGCTTTGCAGATTTTTTCCACGTCATCCAGGTGCTGGTCGTAGGTGCCTTGGGTGCGATACAGCAGCACCTGCGCCAGACCCGCTTCCGGGTAACCGGATTTGCGCCACTGATCGATCTGCTGCTGCGCGTTGATATTCGGGAAGCTGTGCGGGTATTGCAGGTACAGCATCGCCAGCGGGATCAACGTGTTGCCTTCGCCATTGGCGGCGGCTTTTTTCAGCAGGCTTTCAGCTTCCTGGTGCTCGGCTTCGGTCGAGCCCGGCTTGGCCACCAGCAGGCGACCCAGGCGAGCCTGAGCACGCGGCGAAACACTGGCGGCGGCGCGGTAAGTCGCTTCGGCCTGTTTCATTTGCTCGGGGTCACGGCTGTCGACCTGGATATCGGCGAGTCCGACTTGCGCCTCGCTGTAACCCAGATCGGCCAGTTGCTGATAGTTCTGCGCAGCGGTGGCGGTGTCGCCGCGCTTGAGCGCTTCGTTGGCCAGACGCTGATCAGGCAGGCCGGCGCAACCAGCCAGACTGACTGCCAATGCCAGCGAGCACACCACATGAATTCTGTGGGAGCTGGCTTGCCAGCGATTCAGGCGACTCGGTATTCCAGTAAAACCACTTTGATCCAATCGCTGGCAAGCCAGCTCCCACAGGGATCGCGGTGTTTTCAGGATGGGTGGAGTAGTCACAGGCATGTCCTCGACTTAAAGACCGGCAGCCATGGCTTTGTCGATCAGCCAGTTCAGGTTCGGGCCACGGTCGCTGTTCACTTCCACCGGGCGGCCGGCGAGGCTGCTGTCGAGCGGCTCGTCAGGCTGGATCTGCACGCGGATGTCGGAGGACAGGTCGGCGCTTTTCAGGCTGGTGCTGCTGACGATCTTGCCGGTGCGGGTCTTGTCTTCACCGGCGATCTGGAAACTCACCGGTGTACCCGGGCGCACATCGCTGAACTGGCGATAGGAGAAACGCGCATCCACGGTGGCCTGGGTGTTGCGCGGTACCAAGGTGAAGATCACATCGCCCTTGCTCGCGTACTGACCGTCAGCCACCAGTTGCTGGGCCACGGTGCAATCGCACGGCGAAGTCAGGGTGCCGGTCATTTGCTTGCCGAACAGTTCTTCAACCTTGGCCGGTGCCAGTTGATCTTCGTCCAGGTGACCCTTGAGCACGTCGAGCATGCTGGTGCTGAAGGTCGCCAGCGGTGCGCCTTTGGCCGCAACGCCGTCGGACTTGACCAGGCTCTGCACGGTGCCGTCGCGCGGCATGGTGATATTCATCCCCGGTACGCTGACCAGACCGGCCTGCGCGTGGCTGACGAAGTACATGCCGTACACCGATTTGAAGATGAAACCCGCCGCGACCAGACCGACAGCAAAAATGCCTGCACTGAAGGTCACGGCTTTCAGGCGACCGAACGGGGTCATGCCGCTGCCGCCGTCCTTGACCTTGCGCGCCTTGGTGAAGTTGTCGCGCTGCAGGGTTGCCAGTACTTCGCCGATGCTGACGATGTCGCCGGCCAGGTGCGAGGTGATCAGGTGGCGCAGGGTGGAAATGTCCTGCTGCTCGAGGTTCTGGAACTGGCAGCCGACGCGACCGGTCTGGCGGTCGTAGGAACGCACTTGCAGTTCAACGTCCATGGCCAGGCCGAGGTTGTCGATGACGAATTGCAGACGCGCCTTGTACACCTCGCCGAGGGTCAGCGGCATTTGCCCGGCGTTGAACGCCAGACCACCGGCAGACAAGTCGAGGACACGCGCTTCGGCCGGGGTCCGGTCGGGGCCGAAGAAACGCAGTTTGGCCGGGATTTTCACGCGGGCGTGTTGGCGCTGGGCTTCGGATTCATGCACTACGTTGGCGTTGACGGCGGTATTCATAGGGGCGATTTCCTTGTTAATTCAATAGGGGCGGGTCAGACCATCATCAGCAGCACGGCGACGAAAATGCTGCCGGCGGAGAAGGTCATGGTCCGAGACGACCAGGTGTTGAACCAACGTTGAAAGCTGGCGAGATCACGGGTCAGGGAAGTGGGTTGGCGAGTCCAGGATTGTTGGTCGAGGCGGAAGAACACGTAGATCTTCACCAGCGCGCCGACGATCTGGTTGTAATAGAGAATCACCGGGTAAGCCGGGCCGATGCGGTGACCGGAACACGACAACAGCAACGTCAGGATCAGGCGGGTGATGCCGATCCATAGCAGGTAAACCAGGATGAACGCGGTGCCGTACTTGAAGCTGGCGATGATCGCTACGGTCAGGCCGAGCAAGGACGTCCACATCGATACGCGCTGGTCGAACAGCACCACCGAGGTGAAGGCGCCGAGGCGTTTCACACCCAGGCCCAGTGCGCGCGAGTTCTGGCGCAGGTTGTTGCCGTACCAGCGGAACATCAGTTTGCGGCTGGCCTTGATGAAGCTCTTTTCCGGCGGGTGTTCAACGGTGTTGATCGCTGCGTCCGGCACGTAAAAGGTGTCGTAACCCAGGCGCATCAGACTGAACCAGCTCGACTTGTCGTCGCCGGTCAAGAACTTGAAGCGGCCCAGACGCCAGTGTTGCAGCGAGTCGCTTTCAACGTCGGCGATGAATTCCGGGTTGGTCACCACGGTGGCGCGGAACACCGACATACGACCGGTCATGGTCAGCACGCGTTTGGACAGAGCCATCGAGCACATGTTGATGTGACGCTGGGCGAAACGCAGCTTGTGCCATTCGCTCATGATGTAGCCGCCGCGCACTTCGCAGAATTCGTTGGTGGTCAGGCCGCCGACGTTGCCGAACAGCTGGAACCACGGCACGGTCTTGCGCACGGTGCCTTCGCCGAGCACGGTGTCGCCGTCGATCACGGCCACCACGGCGCGGTCGTCCGGCAGGTGGCGGGAGATCGCGCGGAAGCCGTAAGCCAGGCCATCACGTTTGCCGGTGCCGGGAATGCGCACGAAGTCGAGCTTCACGCGGTCGGGCGGATTCATCCGCGCCCACAGCGCCTTGACCAGCAGTTCATCGGACATTTCGACAATCGAGCAGACCACGGTGGTCGGCAGTTCGCAGTCGATGGCTTCGCGGATCACCGAGCTGTAGACCTGCGCGGTGGTCAACGCGTCGATACGGAAACTGGTGACCATCAGAAACACATGCGACGGGTCCGCCGCTTTACCCAGCTTGCGCACTTTACGGCGCAGGTGCGGGTAAACGATGTAGAGGAAAATCATGCCGCGCACAAAGTGCGTTGCACCCATCGAGTAGCGCCAGATACCGACGGCACCAATCAGGAAAATGAAGTCCTTCGACTCGGAGTCGAATGTGGACGTGGGCAGCATCAAGGCCAGGCCCATCAGCAGACTGAGATAAAAAAGCCAGCCGGCTGATTGCAGAAAAAAATGTTTGAGCTTGGTCATCAGCGTCATCCGAAGGTATTAGAGGCTTCGAGCTGCAAGCCTCGAGCTGCAAGCTGCAACTCGAGGCTTGTCGCTTGGGGCTGCTTTACCAGCAGATACCTTCGGTGCGCGTACCGGCATCGGTGGCCTTGGCCATGAAGCCCACCAGGTCGATGACCTGTTTGCCGTGCGGCGCTTGCTGCGCCAGCGCGCGGAATTTCTCGTCGCGGTTGCCGAGGATGATCACGTCGGAGTTGTTGATCACCGAATCGAAGTCCGCGTTGAGCAGGGACGACACATGCGGGATTTTCGACTCGATGTAATCCTTGTTCGCGCCGTGAACACGGGCGTACTCGACGTTGCTGTCGTAGATGCTCAGGTCGTAACCCTTGCCGATCAGCATTTCGGCCAGTTCCACCAGCGGGCTTTCGCGCAGGTCGTCGGTGCCAGCCTTGAAGCTCAGACCGAGCAGGGCGACTTTGCGTTTGTCGTGGCTTTCAACGATGTCAAAGGCGTTCTGCACTTGCGATTCGTTACTGCGCATCAGCGAGTTGAGCAGCGGTGCTTCGACGTCCAGCGAACCGGCGCGGTAGGTCAGGGCGCGGACGTCTTTTGGCAGGCACGAGCCGCCGAAAGCAAAACCCGGACGCATGTAGTACTGGGACAGGTTGAGGGTCTTGTCCTGGCAGACCACTTCCATCACTTCGCGACCATCGACGCCGACCGCTTTGGCGATGTTGCCGATCTCGTTGGCGAAGGTCACTTTGGTCGCGTGCCAGACGTTGCAGGTGTACTTGATCATCTCGGCGACAGCGATGTCCTTGCGGATGATCGGTGCGTCGAGTTCTTCGTACAGCGATTGCAGAACGTCTCCCGAAGCCTTGTCGAACTCGCCGATGACGGTCATCGGTGGCAGGTCGTAGTCGGCGATGGCGGTGGATTCACGCAGGAACTCAGGGTTAACTGCGACGCCGAAATCAACGCCAGCCTTTTTGCCGGAGCAATCTTCGAGGATCGGGATGACCACATTGGCGACGGTGCCCGGCAGCACGGTGCTGCGCACGACGATGGTGTGGCGGGTGGTTTTTTCACGCAGGACAAAACCGATCTCGCGGCATACCGCTTCGATGTAGTTCAGTTCCAGGTCGCCATTCTTCTTGCTCGGCGTGCCGACGCAGATCATCGACAGGTCAGTGTCACGAATCGCTTCGGCGAAGTTGGTCGTGCCACGCAGACGACCGGTTTGAATACCCTGTTGCAGAAGTTCGCCCAGGCCCGGTTCAACAATGGGAGATTTGCCAGCGTTGATCATGTCGATCTTGTCTTTGGCAACATCGACGCCAACCACGTCATGGCCCCGTGCAGACAGGCAACCGGCACATACTGCGCCAACGTAACCCAAACCAAATATGCTGATGCGCATCGCAATTACCTCTGTATATATCAGGCCTTAGAAGGCCGGAGTTAATGGTGTTCAGCGGTCACTAGTGCACTCGGAAGTGCGGCTTGCAGACGCCGCAATACCGTGTGCAGGCATAAAAAGTTCCGAGTGTCTAAATAAGTGCACTCAAGATGTGCGCAACTAGGCCTTGTAGTTGTGACGTGCCCTGTTATGCAGCCGATCTTCCGTTCGGAAGACGCTTGTGCAATCGTCTAATGCGCTCGATGTCAGGCGTAAAGCCCGTGGATCAAGCGGTCTGGTGCTCAGGCAAGCACGTTTATAGGGGCGCGGCCTTGGCCTTGTAGGGGATATTAATGGTGCGTATCTCCTGTCCTTCAGTATGTTTTCAGACTAGTTAGTCATCTAGGCAAGTTGCTGTGACAACTTGGTTACATGGCCTTTTGTCCTACGTAAGTTATCTCGTACAAACTCGGCGAGAATCGTTACCGGTGGTATGAGCTATGCATTTGGATGAAGTTCCTGTCCGCTCATCGCGAAATCTGAAATTTCTTGAAATATTGTCGAAGATGGCACTGGTCTCAATTTGATAGCACTTTCGTTTTCGCCCTTTATATGTAGGCGAATAATCGCGGTAGATAGTTTTGTGCCACTACTGCGAAAAAATTTACGTGCCACTACTGAAAAAAATGATCAGTGTCGAGTGAAACTAATATTAGAAAGGACAGGTGAGGTTTTTTGGCGCCATTAAAATGGCGAAAACAGGCGAGGGATTTTTGACATCGTGCGAGCTGCACGACTCTTTAAACAAAGAGTCGTGCAATGGGCATGCTTTATTCCGGGGCGTGGTCGCGCAGAAACACCAGGTTGTCCGGTTTCGATTGTTCGGCGCTGTAGCGATAACCCTGTACATCGAACTGCTTGAGCAGGGCGGGATCGTTGATTTTTTCCTGGATCACGAAGCGGCTCATCAGGCCACGGGCTTTCTTCGCGTAGAAGCTGATGATCTTGTACTGACCATTCTTCAGATCCTTGAAGTCGGCATTGATGATCCGCGCGTTCAGGGCAGTGCGCTTGACCGCCGAAAAGTATTCGTTGGACGCCAGGTTGAGCAGCACATCGTCGCCCTGATCGGCCAGTGCTTCGTTCAGCCATTCACTGATGCGCGTGCCCCAGAAGGCATACAAGTCCTTGCCACGGGCATTGGCCAGTTTGGTGCCCATTTCCAGGCGATACGGTTGCATCAAATCCAGCGGACGCAGCAGGCCATAGAGGCCGGAGAGCATGCGCAGGTGTTTTTGCGCGTAATCGAAGTTCGCTTCGCTGAAGGATTGCGCGTCGAGACCGGTGTAGACATCGCCCTTGAATGCGAGCAGCGCCTGCTTGGCGTTTTCCGGGGTGAACGCCGGGGTCCAGCTGCCGAACCGTGCGGCGTTGAGCCCGCCGATCTTGTCGGAGACGTGCATCAGCTCGCTGATTTGCGCCGGCGTCAGGTCGCGCAATTGCTGGATCAATTCCTGCGAATGGTCGAGGTATTGCGGCTGGGTGAAGCGCTGGGTCGCCGGCGGCGTTTCGTAATCGAGGGTCTTGGCGGGGGAAATCACCATCAGCATGAAGTCGTCTCCTTTAATCGTGGGGGCGATTCTAGGGGGTTGTCCTTGATGACTCCAGCTATCAAGCCCATAGGTGATCGACGGCTTGGCGATGATCGTTCCCACGCTCTGCGTGGGAATGCCGCCTGTGACGCTCCGCGTCACCGTCGAGCTGGACGCGGAGCGTCCGGGGAGGCGTTAACACGCAGAGCGTGGGAACGATCATCCGTGGCTAAGGGGAATGAGGCAGGATCAGCTATAGTGCCGCGCGGGTTTTGTTATGGAGACATCCCTTTTGCGCATTGTTCTTTTATTCACCGCGTGGCTGTTGAGCTTCGGTGCCGTGGCGGCGCCGGGCGATGTGGCGACGCTGGATCGCAGCACCTGGCCGGAGCAACTGACCAGCCCGACGCTGTTCGACGTCGCTTCCCGGGCAGAAATCCTCATGTTCGCCCGAGGCCTGCTCGGTACCGAGTCGATGGACGAGGCCGCTTTGGCCCAGCGTCTGGGGCTGCGCACGATCAATATCGACGCGATCAACAGCCTGCGCGAACGCCTCTGGCAGCGCCTGCTGGCCAACTACAACTTCGCCCAGCAGAGCTGCGATCAGGACGCCTCGTTCTGCTTCCTCGTCGAAGACCTGCCGACCCTGCGCGAGCAGGCCGCCAAGTTCGTGGTCAGCGACGACAGTTATTACACCAAGTGGGCCGAGCCGAGCCGGATCTTCCATTTGCAGTACCTCGACGAACTGCTGCGCAAGGCGGCGCTGTTCCCGCAGACCAGCAGTGAAATCGATCGTTTCGGCGACTATGAGCGCAACGGCGACGAGATGCATGACCGACTGTTTGTGCTGACATTCGACAGCGCTGCCAACGCGCAACCGGACAACGCCGACTGGCTCACTGAGTATCTGCGCAAGTCGAACATGAGCGGCACTTTCTTCATGTTGGGCAAGGATATCCAGGCACGTCTGGCCGACCGTTCGGCAAGCAGCCTGCAAGCGGCGTTCTCGCAACAATGCGTGGGTGTGCAGGGTTGGGAGTTCCGCTCCCACAGCCACTGGCAGGACTGGCAGGATTCGGTGCGGCGCAGCGCTGATCTGGTGAAGAACAAACTGCCGGAGAACTACGTACCACTGTTTCGTCCGCCGGATGGCCAGCGTCGTAGCGATGCGCAAGGTTTCTTCAACACCCAGGGCCTGCAAGTGGCGTTGTGGGACATCGATGCCCAAGACGGCGCCGGCAAGCTCAAGGGGCCCCAGAGCGGGCAACGGGTGCTGACCCTGATGCTGTTGTGGCGTCACGGGGTGATCAATTTCAACATGAAACAGGATGCAGTGAAGACGGCGATGCCGTGGCTGATCACGCAAACCGCGCAAAGCGGGATCGGTTGGGAAGACTGTCAGGACGCGTTTCGCTGAGAAACGCAGAAAGCCCGGAAACATTGGGCTTGGGGCGATTTTGTCAGGGAATTCGATGCAGGCGGACTTCCGACTCTAACGGGGGCAGGGCGGTCCGCCAAGGGCTTTTCGTCACTTTGCAAAATAAACTTAAAAAAACCGTCAAAGTGCTTTTTTATGTCATGGGTTTTGGAGTATTACGAAGACAGACCGCCGAAACCTGCAACACAGGTGGCGTCTCCCAAGACCCATTTGTTTGCAGTCACTTGAATCTCCGCAGGTGAGATTTCGGCAGTCACTTCGAGGCGCAGCACCGCTCAGGTATTGCGTCTACTGGCTCTGACAAAGGTGACCGAGTATGGATGATCACGGACGTAGCCCTTCTTCCAACCAGCCAATCCTTTATGTACTCGATACCAACGTATTGATTCACGATCCAAACGCCCTGCTGAATTTCGAAGAACACCACGTCGCGATCCCGATGACCGTGCTTGAGGAGCTGGACAAGCTCAAGAGCGGGCATCACAGCGTGGCCGCCGAATGCCGTCAGGCCATCCGGCTGATCGACAAGACCTTGGGCGATGCTTCCCCGGAAGACGTCGAACTGGGTGTGCCGATCCAGCGCGGCAAGGGCGGGCCTAAGGGCTTGCTGTCAATTCTGATGAGCAAGCAGGCTGAGTCGAACCTGATTCTGCCCGAGCATCTGAACGACAACAAAATCATCAACCAACTGATCGACCTGCACACTCGCGAACCGAAAAAACCGGTGGTGCTGGTCACCAAAGACATCAACATGCGCCTCAAGGCGCGCGCCTGCGGCATCGATGCCGAGGACTACAGCACCGACCAACTGGTCGATGACGTGTCCCTGTTGCCCAACGGCTACCACAACATGACCGGCTCTTTCTGGGACCGTGTGAGCAAGGTCGAAACCCGTCAGGACCACGGCCGCACCTGGCACCAGGTGCAATTGATCGACAACCTGCCAGCGGTGCACATCAACGAATTCATCATTGATGAACAGGGCTTCGTGGGCTGGATCAAGGAGATTGAAGAAGACCGTTTGCTGATCCTCGACCTGCATCAGGAACCGCTGCTGCATCAGGAAGCGTGGGGGCTCAAGCCGCGCGACATCTATCAGAGCCTGGCGCTGTATGCATTGCTCGATCCGGACATTCACCTGGTCAACCTGTCGGGTGCCGCAGGCTCCGGCAAAACCATTCTGGCGCTGGCCGCTGCCATCGAGCAGACCATGGTCAGCAAGCGTTATCGCCGCATCATCGCCACCCGCAGCGTGCAGGGCCTCGACCAAGAGATCGGCTTCCTGCCCGGCACCGAAGCGGAAAAAATGGAGCCTTGGCTGGGCGCCATCACCGACAACCTCGAAGCCTTGCACATGGATGACGAAAACACCCATGGCAGCGTCGACTACATCCTCAGCAAAGTGCCGCTGCAGTTCAAATCGCTCAACTACATTCGTGGGCGCAGCTTCCAGCAGAGCCTGATCCTGATCGACGAATGTCAGAACCTCACGCCGCACCAGATGAAAACCATCATCACCCGTGCCGGTGCCGGTTCCAAAGTGGTGTGCTTGGGCAACCTGGCGCAGATAGACACCCCTTACCTGTCCGCGACCAGTTCCGGGCTGACCTACCTGACTGAACGCTTCAAGGATTTCCCCAACGGTGTGCACATCACCCTGCAAGGGGTGCCTCGCTCGATTCTGGCCGAATACGCCGAATCGCATCTGTAACAGCTCCATCCAAACCGGGCGGCCTTCACAGGTCGCCCGGTTTTTTATGGATGAGTGCAAACCCTGTGGGAGCGTGGCTTGCCCGCGATGCAGACACCGCGGTGCTTCAGACATAACGCGTGGATCCCATCGCGGGCAAGCCACGCTCCCACAGGGTTCAATGTGATCTTGCAATCAAACGTGCGGAAATTTGACCCGCAGGTTTACAATCCCCGCTCCTGATCAGGAGTAATCCCGTGCTGACTCATCTCGATTCCCAAGGTCGCGCCAACATGGTCGACGTCACCGAAAAAGCCGTGACGTTCCGTGAAGCGACGGCCCAAGCGCTGGTGCGCATGCTCCCCGAAACGCTGCAGATGATCGTCAGCGGCGGCCATCCCAAGGGCGATGTGTTCGCCGTGGCGCGTATTGCCGGCATTCAAGCGGCGAAGAAAACCAGCGATCTGATTCCTCTGTGTCACCCACTGATGCTCACCGGGGTCAAAGTCGAACTCAGCGCGGACGGCGACGACACCGTGCGCATCGTCGCCCGCTGCAAATTGTCCGGGCAGACCGGCGTCGAGATGGAGGCGCTGACCGCCGCCAGCGTCGCCGCCCTGACTATCTACGACATGTGCAAAGCCGTGGATCGCGGCATGACCATCGAAAGTGTGCGCCTGCTGGAGAAGGTTGGCGGCAAGAGCGGGCACTTTCAGGCGGAGCAGCCATGAACCTGACGGTAAAGTTTTTCGCCCGTTACCGTGAAGCGCTGGGCGTGGACTCGGTTGCGGTGGAAGGCGATTTCGCCACCGTCGACGATGTGCGTGCGCTGCTGGCGCAACGCGATGGCGCCGAGGTATTGAGCGAGCAGAACCTGATGTGCGCACGCAACGAAGACCTTTGTCAGCTCGACGAACCGGTGGTCGATGGCGACGAAGTGGCGTTTTTCCCTACCGTGACCGGAGGCTGAGCCATGGCGATTCGTGTGCAGGCCACGTCGTTCGATCCGGGCGCTGAAGTCAACGCGATGCACGCGGCCAATGTCGGCGTCGGCGCGGTGGTGAGTTTTGTCGGCTACGTGCGCGACTTCAATGACGGGCTGGATGTCGCGGGGATGTTCCTCGAACACTATCCGGGCATGACCGAGAAAGCGCTGGGCAAGATTGCCGTGGAGGCCGAACAGCGCTGGCCATTGTTGAAGCTGGAAGTGCTGCACCGCATCGGCGCGTTAGAACCGGGCGAGCCGATCGTGTTCGTCGGCGCCGCCAGCGCCCATCGCCAGGCTGCGTTCGACGCCTGCGCCTTCGTCATGGATTACCTGAAAACCCGTGCGCCATTCTGGAAAAAAGAAAACACCAGCGATGGGCCGCGTTGGGTCGAAGGGCGGGACAGTGATCATGCCGCTGCGGATCGCTGGAACAAATAAAGTCCTGTAGCGCCCTCAAGTCAGCCATCGCTGGCAAGCCAGCTCCCACAGTGTTCTGCGTCGAGCACAAATTCTGTGTGCACCACCGAACCCTGTGGGAGCTGGCTTGCCAGCGATGAGGCCTTCTGCAACACATGAAACCTCGCAGACACTCTCTTCTCACTAATTGACGACTTGTACCTATAAGTCCAATATGGATTTCCAAGTACAAAAAAAGCTTCAGTCCTGCCGCTCGTAGCTCACCGCTCCCAGCTGCTCTTCTTCATCTTGCCAAACCAACAACAACCCGCGAGAGAACGAACATGAAGAAACTCCCCCTCATCACCGGTCTGGCCCTCAGCCTGTTGGCATCCGCCAGCGTGTTCGCCGCCGAGCAAACCCTGCGCATCGGCATCGAAGCCGCCTACCCACCGTTCGCCTCGAAAACCGACAAAGGAGAAATCGTCGGTTTCGACTACGACATCGGCAATGCCCTGTGCGCGCAGATGAAGGTCAAGTGTGTGTGGGTCGAAGGTGAGTTTGATGGCCTGATTCCTTCCCTGAAAGTGAAGAAAATCGACATGGCGCTGTCGTCGATGACCATCAACGAAGATCGCAAGAAGTCGGTGGATTTCACCCACAAGTACTACTTCACCTCGTCGCGACTGGTGATGAAGGAAGGCGCCACGGTCGATGACCAGTACGCCAGCCTCAAGGGCAAGAACGTCGGTGTGCAGCGTGCGACCACCACCGATCGATACGCCACCGAGGTGTTTGAGCCCAAGGGCATCAACGTCAAGCGCTACAGTAACAACGAAGAAATCTACATGGATCTGGCGGCGGGGCGGCTTGATGCGATCTTTGCCGACACGATTCCGCTGAATGACTTCCTGTCGATGCCGCGTGGCAAAGGCTATGCGTTTGTCGGGCCTGAATTGAAGGATCCGAAGTACGTGGGCGAGGGCGCGGGGATTGCGGTGCGCAAGGGCAATGCCGAGCTGGTCAGCCAGTTGAATGGCGCGATCGATGGCATTCGCGCGAGTGGCGAATATCAGAAGATTTCCGAGAAGTATTTCAAGTCCGACATTTACGGCGACTGATAGTCCGCTATCGCTGGCAAGCCAGCTCCCACATTGATCGATTCGTACACAGCGTTTGTGTACACCGCTAAACCTGTGGGAGCTGGCTTGCCAGCGATGGGGCCGGTTCAATCACCGCAAATCTTCAGCCCTTCAATTCCTTCAAATGTTTGTACACCGTCGCCCGCCCCATATTCAGCACATTGGCCACATAGTTCGAGGCGCTTTTGCCCTTGAACGCGCCTTCGGCGTGCAGCGCCAGCACCAGTTCGCGTTTGTGATCGCGGGTCAGCAGATTCAGGCTCAGTTGCCGCTCGCGCAGCCAGGCGTGCAGGAACGTGTTGATGCGCTCCTGCCAGTCATCGCGAAACAGTGAATCCGGCTGCGGGATCAGTTTGCTCGGTGAGAGAAACAGATCCAGCGCAGCCTTGGCATTTTCGAACAGCGAAATATTCAGATTGATGCACAACACCGCCAGCGGCAGACCTTCGCGGTCGCGCAGCACGGTGCTCAGGCTGCGGATTTTCTGACCGTCCCAGTTGAGCTTTTCGTACGGGCCGATGTTCCTGTCGCTGACATCCTCGCTGAGCATGTCCTCCAGTGATGACTCGTCGCCGATCTCGCGCTTGGACAGGTTGTTGGCAATGTAATCGACCTTCTGCGTGCGCAAGTCATGCAGCACCACTTCGGCGTGGGGGAAAAACAGTGTGGCGATGGCATCGGCGATGGCGCGGAAGTTATCCAGGGCCGGATCGAATTCGGGGGCGGTCATGACAGTGGAGCTCCAGGCAGCGTCAACGCCCCCATGAAAAGGGGGCGCTGCGAGTTTGCCGCAATCCGTTGGGCGCGTCATCCGGATGGACGATCAGGCGAGACGGGCAGGGGAGAGCATGGCGCTGCTCAGACCGAACTGGCGCAGTTGTTCGGGCAGCGGCTGGCCGCGCACCAGCGCCGCACTGGCCTGGCCCATCGCCGGTGACGTCTGAATGCCATAACCACCCTGCGCCGCGACCCAGAACAGTCCCGGTACTTGCGGATCAAAACCGCTGAGCAAGTCACCGTCGGCGACGAAACTGCGCAGACCGGCCCAGCTGCGGGTCGGGCGGCGGATGGTCAGCGTGGTGGCTTCTTCGATCTGGTAGATGCCCATGGCGATGTCCAGTTCTTCAGGCTGCACGTCGTGGGGCTCGACCGGGTCGGCGTTGGCCGGCGAGCCGAGGAACATGCCGGCGTCGGGCTTCATGTAGAACGACTCGTCGAGGCTGACCAGCATCGGCCAGCGGTGAATGTCGACGCCTTCGGGCCCGGCGAAGATGAACGCGGCGCGGCGTTTCGGTTGCAGGCCCAGGGATTTCGCGCCGGCCATTTCACCGACCTTGTCGGCCCAGGCCCCGGCGGCGTTGATGATCACCGGGGCGCTGAAGGTCTGGCCGTTGGTTTGCACCTGCCAGTGGCCTTCAGCGTCGCGGCTCAGCCCAAGCACCTGACAATCGGTATGCACTTCGCCGTTATTGCGGCGAATGCCACGCAAGTAGCCCTGATGCAGGGCATCGGTGTCGATGTCGCTGGCGCTCGGGTCGTAGATTGCACCGTGGACTTTTTCCCGGCGCAGGATCGGCATTCGGGCGCAGGCTTCGTCGGCTGTGAGTAATTGCATCTCCGGCACCGTGGCTTTGGCGCTGAGGTATTGGTTGTTCAGTTCGGCGGCATCCCCGGTGAAATCCACGGTCATTTCGCCGCGTGGGGTCAGCAGCGGGTGCTCGCAGAACCCGGCTGGCGGATGATCGAAAAACTCGCGACTGGCCTGTGTCAGTGCGCGCACTTGCGGCGTGCCGTACGCGGCAGTGAACAGCGCGGCGGAGCGTCCGGTGGAGTGATAGGCCGGGTGCGACTCACGTTCGAGCACGATCACTTTGCCGTGCGGCGACAGCCAGAAACCGGTGGAGGCGCCGGCAATTCCGCCGCCGATGATGATGAAATCTGCCTGGCTCATGAAGGTCTCCGGTGGGTACGCAATATTGAGGAGTTCGCGATCTCCTGTAGGAGTGAGCCTGCTCGCGATAGCGGTATATCAGTCAACGATAATGTTGAATGTAAAACCGCTATCGCGAGCAGGCTCACTCCTACAGGGAATTTGTGGTGTTAGTTGGTCAAGTGATAAACCGCATTGGCCAAAGCGATGTCTTCCAGACCCAGACCGATCGATCGGAAAAATACATGACGGTGGTAATCGGGGCGCTGCACTTTTTCACTGAGCAGATCCGCCAGATCGCCAACGATCGAGTCCTTGCTCCAGCCGTGCTGCTCGGCGGCAATCAGCATCTCCCCCGCCGACCCCGGCGTGGTCAGACGATAGTCGCAGAACACCTGCATGTCGTTGAGGCTCTGCGGTGGTACTTCATGAGCGCGCGGGGCGTTGGTGCTGATCGAGGTGATCAGTGCCGGTTTGCTCAATGCGGCAGGATCGATCACCGGCCCTGCGGATGAAGTGCAGAGCATGATCACGTCGGCATCGGTGACAGCGGCTTCGCGGCTGGGCGCAATGGTCAGGTCGGGAGCCATGGCTTTCAGGAGTGCCTGGGTTTCGGCATCTTCCAACAAGCTCGGCGAATAGACGCTGATGCTCTGCCAGTCGCGCAAGCTTTTCACGTAATGCAGATGCGCTTGGGCAACCTTGCCGCTGCCGATGATCGCCAGTCGTTTGGCATTTATCGGAGCGAGAGCATCGACTGCCACTGCGGTAGTCGCGGCAGTACGCGCTGTGGTCAGTTCTCCGGCATCACAGAGCAGCAACGGCTGGCCGGTTTTCATCGACATCAGCAGCGTCCACGCGGTCACTAGCGGGCTTTGCTCGCGAACGATGTACGGCGAAGTCTTCACCCCATACACACCGTCCTTGGCCAGCACACCCAGGTAATTGATGAAGTCGCCGGCGCCCTGCGGGAATTCCACCAGTTGCTGCGCCGGCTGTACAGCATGGCCAGCGGCGAGATCGCGGAACAGCTTGCGCAGGATTTGCGGTACGTCGATGCGCGCCAACAGCTCGCGGGCCTGGATGTGGTTGATCACGTAGGGCGTACTGGACATGGCAGGCTCCGAAGACAAAATCTAAACTAATTTGTCCATTATGGACTTTTAGTTGTCTCTCGCAAGCACCTGTTGAAACGCCGGGCGAAAAAAAAGCGCAGTCCGTTGCCGGCTGCGCTTTCTCTTTATAGCGTCGCTTACTGCGGACGCTTGCGCTCAACCGCTCGCAGCAGATGCGTCGGCGGCGTTTCACAGCTGATCTTGCGACCGAGCTTCTCTTCGATGGACGGCAACTGGTAGGAGTCGTCTTCACCGGCGAAGCTGATCGATACACCATCGGCGCCAGCACGACCGGTGCGGCCGATGCGGTGCACGTAGTCGTCCGGGACTTCCGGCAGGGTGAAGTTGATCACATGGCTGATGCCGTCGATGTGGATGCCGCGACCGGCAACATCGGTGGCCACCAGCACGCGAATCTTGCCTTCGCGGAAGCCTTCCAGGGTCTTGATGCGCTTGTGCTGCGGCACATCGCCGGACAGTTGCGCGGCGTTGATGCCATCGCGCACCAGACGTTCTTCGATACGGCGCACTTCGTCCTTGCGGTTGGCAAACACGATCACCCGCTCCCAGCCGTTATCGTTGACCAGGTTGTAGAGCAGTTTGTATTTGTCAGCGCCGGCCACCGCATAGATGTGCTGCTCGACGTTTTCGTTGGCGACGTTCTGCGACTCGATCTCGACGATCGACGGGTCGGTGGTCCATTGCTTGGCGAGGTTCATCACGTCTTCGGTGAAGGTCGCCGAGAACAGCAGGGTCTGGCGCTCGGACTTCGGCGGGGTCTGACGAATGATCTGCCGTACTTGCGGGATGAAACCCATGTCGAGCATACGGTCGGCTTCGTCCAGCACCATCACTTCGACCATGTCCAGGTGCACATCGCCGCGCTGGTTGAAGTCGAGCAGACGGCCCGGGGTCGCGACGAGGATGTCGCAGTGGCGTGCTTCGAGGTGCTTGAGCTGCTTGTCGAAGTCCATGCCGCCCACAAACGTCATGACGTTGAGGCCGGTGTACTTGGTCAGGTCGGCGGCGTCCTTGGCGATCTGCACCACCAGCTCACGGGTCGGCGCGATGATCAGCGCACGGGGTTCACCCATGTAGCGCTCTTTCGGCGGCGGCGTTTGCAGCAGTTGGGTGATGATCGAGATCAGGAATGCGGCGGTCTTGCCGGTGCCGGTCTGCGCGCGGCCGATGGCGTCTTTGCCGGCGAGGGTGAAACCCAGCACCTGCGCCTGGATCGGCGTGCAATACGGGAACCCCAGGTCCTGGATGGCGTGCATCAGTTCCGGGGAGAGCTTGAAATCGTGGAAGCGGGTTTTGCCTTCCTGAGGCTCGACGACGAAGTCTTCGAGTTTCCACGGGATAACCGCGGCCTTGGGCTTGGGTTCGCGGCGTGGTCTGGCCGGTTTCGGTGCTTCGCTGCTGGCGCTTTCGGCGACTGGAGCAGCCGCTGGAGTGGCGACGGCGGCCGGTTTTGCCTCTTGTTTCGGAGCCGCTACGGTAGCGGGGCGGTCGGCCTGGCGGGCATCGCTGCGATGGCCGGGGGCGTGCGACGGCGCACTGGGAACTGGCGCGAGCTGCTCAGCCTCGCTTTTACCGAACATCTTCTTGAGTGCTTTGAGCACGGTCATCTCATCAATTGATTAAGGAATGTACGCCGGCCAGTGTAATGCAAGAATCGGGCGCGGCGTAGTGGGAGGGATCAAAGGCTGTTGCCGTGGCTGAAAACAGCCGGCGCGATCAACGCAGGCGCTCGCTCAACCACACACCGATGTCGCGGATTTCTTCGGGTAACACTTCGTGCTCCATTGGGTATTCCTGCCATGTCACGGTGACACCATGGGCCTTCAGATACTCATAGGCGGTACGTCCCATGGAGTTCTGCACCACGTTGTCGAACTGACCGTGCAACGACAGGACCGGAATGCGCTGCTGGCTGGCAGACAACTCCAATTCTTCGCTGAACGTCGGCGCATACGTCGACAGTGCCAGTACGCCACCCAACGGTCCCTGCCATTTCAAGAAAGCGGTGTGAAAAACCACCGCGCCACCCTGGGAGAAACCGGCGAGGAAAATCCGCGAGGCGTCTATTCCGCTGGCGCGCTGTTCTTCGATCAATTCAATGATGCGATCCGCCGACGCTTCCAACTCATCACGATCGATCGCCCGGGCCGGGCTCATGGCCTTGATGTCGTACCAGCTCGGCATGGCATATCCGCCATTAATGGTGACCGGGCGGGTCGGCGCCTGGGGCAGAACGAAGCGCGTGCTCAACAGGCTTTCCTGCAACGCTTCGGCCACTGGCAGAAAGTCGTAGCGGTCGGCACCCAGGCCGTGCAGCCAGATCACGCAGGCGTCTGCGGGCTTAACAGGCTGAAGAATCAAGGGCTCGGTCATGGCTGCTCCAAATATGTGCGGGCGCTCTCATTAAGTGCGTGATTGGAGTGCGCGCCCGGTTGATCCGTTAAGAAGATGTCGCAAGGGTACAAGTTTTGCTATTGACCTGTCGCCCGATCAGTTCGGCGTCCAGTGTGGTACGGGCTTTGCTATGGAGGACTTTGTACGAAGCGTCCTACGCGTGGCGGTAACACTATCAGTGTACGACTCGCGACGGGATAGCAACGAATCCGGTGATGGATGTTCGCCAATGGCCGCTACGGGCTTAGCGAACGTGACAGGGCTACAGCCCGTTCGGCCGATTGGTGAGAAGTGAGTTGTCCATGATGTGGATTTTCTCCTACTAGACTCATAGCGAAGGTCTTACGTCGGTTGACCCCAAAAAAAGCCAACACGGGTCAACAACGCCTCAAAAGGGTGCGACTGGACTCAAGCTCCGACACAACAAGAGCAAAACTGGAGGTTTGAATGAAGATGTTGAAATCCACTCTGGCAGTCGTGACTGCGGCAGCAGTACTCGGCGTCAGCGGGTTCGCTCAGGCGGGTGCAACCCTGGATGCCGTACAGAAGAAAGGTTTCGTGCAGTGTGGCGTGAGCGACGGTCTGCCGGGCTTCTCGGTTCCGGACGCTACCGGCAAGATCCTCGGCATCGACGCTGACGTCTGCCGCGCTGTGGCCGCTGCCGTATTCGGCGACGCGACCAAGGTCAAGTTCAGTCAGTTGAACGCCAAGGAGCGCTTCACCGCGCTGCAATCCGGCGAGATCGACATTCTGTCGCGCAACACCACCATGACCAGCTCCCGTGACGCGGGCATGGGCCTGAAATTCCCGGGCTTCATTACCTACTATGACGGCATCGGCTTCCTGGTAAACAACAAGCTGGGCGTGAAGAGCGCCAAAGAGCTGGACGGTGCAACCATCTGCATCCAGGCCGGTACCACCACCGAACTGAACGTTTCCGATTACTTCCGCGGCAACGGTCTGAAATACACCCCGATCACTTTCGACACCTCCGATGAAAGCGCCAAGTCGCTGGAATCCGGTCGTTGCGACGTGCTGACCTCCGACAAATCGCAACTGTTCGCCCAGCGCAGCAAGCTGGCTTCGCCGAAGGACTACGTGGTTCTGCCGGAAACCATTTCCAAAGAACCACTGGGCCCGGTCGTACGTAACGGCGACGACGAGTGGCTGGCCATCGTCCGTTGGGTCGGCTACGCGCTGCTCAACACCGAGGAAGCCGGCATCACCTCGAAGAACGTCGAAGCTGAAGCCAAGTCGACCAAGAACCCGGACGTCGCCCGTATGCTCGGTGCTGACGGCGAGTACGGCAAGGACCTGAAACTGCCGAAGGACTGGGTCGTGCAGATCGTCAAACAAGTCGGCAACTACGGCGAAATCTTCGAGAAAAACCTCGGCAAGAGCACTCCGCTGGAAATCGACCGTGGCCTGAACGCCCTGTGGAACAACGGCGGCATTCAGTACGCACCACCAGTGCGCTAATGGTTCTATCACCCGGCGGGCCAACCGCCGGGTGATGTTCTGTTCCATTTCTTGCGGGGCACTTCATGCAAAATTCAATCGGCGCACCAAAGCAGAGGCTCAGCCTCAGCGATCCACGAGTGCGTGCGTGGCTATTCCAGATCATCACCGTTGTGGCGGTGGTCTCGCTGGGCTGGTACTTGTTCGACAACACGCAAACCAACCTTCAGCACCGGGGCATCACCTCCGGTTTCGGCTTTCTGGAGCGCAGTGCCGGGTTCGGCATCGCTCAACACCTGATCGACTACACGGAAGCGGACAGCTATGCCCGCGTCTTTGTCATCGGTTTGCTCAACACCCTGTTGGTGACAGTGATCGGCGTGATTCTGGCGACGATTCTCGGTTTCATCATCGGCGTGGCGCGGCTGTCGCAGAACTGGATCATCAGCAAACTGGCGACGGTGTATGTGGAAGTTTTCCGCAACATTCCGCCGCTGCTGCAAATCCTGTTCTGGTACTTCGCGGTGTTCCTGACCATGCCGGGGCCGCGCAACAGCCATAACTTCGGCGACACCTTCTTCGTCAGCAGCCGTGGCCTGAACATGCCGGCGGCGCTGATGGCTGATGGCTTCTGGGCTTTTTTCGGTAGCGTCGTGGTGGCGATCATCGCGACCGTGCTGATGTGCCGTTGGGCCAACAAGCGCTTTGAAGAAACCGGCGTACCGTTCCACAAGTTCTGGACGGGGCTGGCGATCATGTTGCTGATCCCGACCTTGTGCGCACTGATCTTCGGCGCTCCGCTGCACTGGGAAATGCCCAAGTTGCAGGGCTTCAACTTCGTCGGTGGCTGGGTGCTGATCCCGGAACTGCTTGCGTTGACCCTGGCCCTGACCGTTTACACGGCAGCGTTTATCGCCGAGATCGTCCGTTCGGGGATCAAGTCGGTCAGCCACGGCCAGACCGAAGCGGCCCGTTCCCTAGGTCTGCGCAACGGCCCGACCCTGCGCAAGGTGATCATCCCGCAAGCCCTGCGCGTGATCATTCCGCCGCTGACCAGCCAATACCTGAACCTGGCGAAAAACTCCTCGCTGGCGGCCGGTATCGGTTACCCGGAAATGGTCTCGCTGTTCGCCGGCACGGTACTCAACCAGACCGGTCAGGCGATCGAGGTGATTGCGATCACCATGAGCGTGTACCTGGCGATCAGTATCAGCATTTCCCTGCTGATGAACTGGTACAACAAGCGCATTGCGCTGATCGAGCGGTAAGGAAAAGCGCATGAGTACTCATACTTTCAAACCCGACATGCCCCCACCGAACAGCAGCATCGGCGTGGTGGCGTGGATGCGCGCGAACATGTTCTCCAGCTGGCTCAACACCCTGTTGACCCTGTTTGCGTTCTACCTGATCTATCTCGTGGTGCCACCGATCCTCAGCTGGGCGATTGTCGATGCCAACTGGGTCGGCACCACCCGCGCCGACTGCACCAAGGAAGGCGCCTGCTGGGTATTCATTCAGCAGCGATTCGGCCAGTTCATGTACGGCTACTATCCGCCGGAACTGCGCTGGCGCGTGGACCTGACCGTGTGGCTGGCGGTCATCGGCGCGGCGCCTTTGTTTATCTCGCGTGTGCCGCGTAAAGCGATATACGGGCTGAGTTTCCTGGTGCTGTACCCGATCATTGCTTTCATCCTGCTGCACGGCGGCTTCGGCCTGACCAACGTGGCGACCAGCCAATGGGGCGGCCTGATGCTGACACTGGTGATCGCCACTGTCGGTATCGCCGGCGCCCTGCCGCTGGGGATTGTGCTGGCGCTGGGACGACGCTCGAACATGCCGGCGATTCGTGTGGTCTGCGTGACCTTCATTGAGTTCTGGCGCGGTGTGCCGTTGATCACGGTGCTGTTCATGTCCTCGGTGATGCTGCCGCTGTTCCTGCCCGAAGGCATGAACTTCGACAAGCTGCTGCGGGCGCTGATCGGCGTGATCCTGTTCCAGTCGGCCTATGTGGCCGAAGTGGTGCGCGGCGGTCTGCAAGCGATACCCAAGGGTCAGTACGAAGCGGCTGCAGCGATGGGCCTCGGTTACTGGCGTTCGATGGGCCTGGTGATCCTGCCGCAAGCCCTGAAGTTGGTCATTCCCGGCATCGTCAACACGTTCATTGCGCTGTTCAAGGACACCAGTCTGGTGATCATCATCGGCCTCTTTGACCTGCTCAACAGCGTCAAGCAAGCCGCTGCCGATCCGAAATGGCTGGGCATGGCCACCGAAGGCTATGTGTTCGCCGCCCTGGTGTTCTGGATTTTCTGTTTTGGTATGTCGCGCTATTCCATGCATCTGGAACGCAAGCTCGACACTGGCCACAAGCGTTAGGAGTTCTCTGTAAATGAGCGAAGCAAGCAAAAAGCCAGTGGGCCCTGAAGGCATTATTCAGATGCAGGGCGTCAACAAGTGGTACGGCCAGTTCCACGTGCTGAAAGACATCAACCTCAACGTCAAACAGGGCGAGCGTATCGTCCTGTGCGGCCCGTCTGGTTCCGGCAAGTCGACCACCATTCGTTGCCTCAATCGTCTGGAGGAACACCAGCAGGGCCGCATTGTGGTCGATGGTGTGGAACTGACCAACGACCTCAAGCAGATCGAAGCGATCCGCCGCGAAGTCGGCATGGTGTTCCAGCACTTCAACCTGTTCCCGCACCTGACCATTTTGCAGAACTGCACCCTGGCGCCGATGTGGGTACGCAAGATGCCCAAGCGCAAGGCCGAGGAAATCGCCATGCATTATCTGGAACGCGTACGCATTCCGGAGCAGGCGCATAAATTCCCGGGGCAACTGTCCGGCGGTCAGCAGCAGCGTGTGGCGATCGCCCGCGCACTGTGCATGAAACCGAAAATCATGCTGTTCGATGAACCGACTTCAGCGCTCGATCCGGAGATGGTGAAAGAGGTGCTGGACACCATGATCGGTCTGGCCGAAGACGGCATGACCATGCTCTGTGTGACTCACGAAATGGGCTTTGCCCGCACCGTGGCGAACCGCGTGATCTTCATGGACAAGGGCGAAATCGTTGAGCAGGCGGCGCCGAATGACTTCTTCGATAATCCGCAGAATGAGCGGACGAAGTTGTTCTTGAGTCAGATTTTGCATTGATGATTTGTGCGTAAAACCAACCCGGCCTTGTGCCGGGTTGGTTTTTTGTGGGGTCAGGATACGGTCAGGGTTTCGTGTTCTTTGTGAACGGTGTGCTTGAAACCTCTCAGGTCTGCGCCCTCTGCCAGCGTCTGAACATCGACGAGCATGTAGGGATAACGATCCAGCAGACGCATTAGCAGTACCAACGCCTTGGGTGGAAGTAACTCACCGCGCTCGTAGCGAGAGAACGCGTTATGTCCGCCACCGGAGAGCAGTTGCACTGTTTCTTTTTGCGTCAGGTGCAATTTGCGTCGAATACGTTTCATCTCGGCGCCAATCATTTGCCTCGCAGCGATAACCAGCTCATCGCCGGCTTTCGTATAACGTTCCGCGCTATCGGTATCATCATCCCACTCGACTTCGTCGCACTGCTGGCATTCCCAGCCGGTAAGATCATTTACACGGCGCTCCATGCCTTTGACACTCAGGGTCTCGCATCGGCCCGTGAAATGCCTCATTCCCTCACGGGCACCACAGCTGAAACATTGCCGGGTTTTCATGGGTTTTTCTCCTTGAAGGAGATTACCGGTGCGCCGCCGGCAGGGCGGTATGTCACCTTGATGTAAATCTCCAGATCTTGTGAATGGGTGTGATAAACGTCCTGCCAGACTCGATGATCGTCATAGCTGGTCATCGACTTGTACAACATCCTGTTCTGCAGCTCGAAAACGATTTCTTGCATCTCTCTGATGCTAAAGCCGAGAAGATCACCGGACTCTGCTGAACTCCTGGTGAAAGCCCTTCTTCCAAGCCGCCGCACCTCAGCCTTGATCACCGCCAAGTCGTAATGGGGTGTGTTCTTTTCCATAAGAAGCCAAAACCCTGTCCCTGAAATTACCCTTAAAGGGTAATTTTGACCAATCGAAAATCCCGCTCCATGTGTCTCCGATTGACCCTAGGAGGTTGCCGTCCTACGTGGGTCTGACTAACATGTCGGAAAATTCATCCTATGATTGGATGAAAGGGCGAATCCTATGTCAGACATTTCTCCACTCATCAAACGATCTCTGGTCGATCAGGCCTTGGACCAGCTCCGTCAGCGCATCAACAGCGGTGCCTGGCAGGTTGGCGAGCGGTTGCCGACCGAGCCCGAGCTGTGCGCCGAGCTGGGCATCAGCCGTAACACCGTGCGTGAAGCCATGCGCGTATTGGCGTTTTCCGGATTGATCGACATCCGTCAGGGCGACGGCAGTTACTTGCGCGCAGTCGTCGATCCCATGGACACGCTCAAGGCGCTGTCCAGGTGTTCGCTGGATCAGGCTCGGGAAACCCGGCACATCCTCGAAGTCGAGGCCATTGGCCTGGCGGCATTGCGCCGCACTGATGAGGACCTCGCCGCATTGCGTGAGGCGCTTGGCACCAGCGGCAGCCACTATCACGGCGATCTCGACACTTACATCGCTTGCGATCTGGTGTTCCACCGCCGCTTGGTCGATGCCGCGCACAACCCGACCCTCAGCGAGCTCTATCGCTATTTCTCCAGCATCGTCGGCGCGCAATTGCGCCAAACCCTGAACATCGTCCCGCGCCGTCAGGAAGTGTTCGACCTGCACATCGAGTTGCTCGATGCGGTCGAACAACGTGACCCGGAACGGGCCAAAGCTTTATCCAGGCAGTTGATCAATGAACCTTGAAACCGAGAAGTCCATGTCCCGCAGTGAGATATCCACAACCCCGAAGCTTGAAGAGCTGCTGATCGATGCCGAGGCCGATGACGAGGAGGTGCAGCAAAGCCATCCGTTGGTGCGGCGCCCGTGGTTGCTGCTGTTGGGGCTGATTCTGGTGGCACTGAACCTGCGTCCGGCGCTGTCGAGCATGGCGCCGCTGCTCAGTGACGTCTCGAAAAGTCTCGGTCTGTCCGCCGCTCAGGCCGGTTTGCTGACCACGCTGCCGGTACTGTGCCTGGGGCTGTTCGCCCCGCTGGCGCCGATTCTGGCGCGGCGCTTCGGTGCCGAGCGCGTAGTGTTGGGTATTCTGCTGACACTCGCGGGCGGCATTATCCTGCGCAGCAACTTCGGTGAAATCGGTCTGTTTGCCGGCAGCGTGCTGGGCGGCGCGAGCATTGGCATCATCGGCGTGTTGCTGCCGGGCATCGTCAAACGCGACTTCGCCAAACACGCCGGCACCATGACCGGGGTCTACACCATGGCCTTGTGTCTGGGTGCGGCTATGGCGGCGGGTTCGAGCGTGCCGCTGAGCGAACATTTCGATCACAGCTGGGCCATGGGGCTCGGTTTCTGGGTGATTCCAGCGCTGGTGGCGGCGGTGTTCTGGCTGCCGCAAGTCGGGCAGAAACACGGTGCACATAACGTCGCCTATCGCGTGCGCGGTCTGCTGCGTGATCCGCTGGCCTGGCAGGTGACCTTGTACATGGGCCTGCAATCGTCGCTGGCCTACATCGTGTTTGGCTGGTTGCCGTCGATCCTCATCGGTCGTGGTCTGACGCCGACTCAAGCGGGTCTGGTGCTGTCCGGCTCGGTCATTATTCAGTTAGCCAGTTCGCTGGCGGCACCGTGGCTGGCGACTCGCGGCAAGGATCAGCGCCTGGCGATTGTCGTGGTGATGGCGCTGACCCTCGGCGGTCTGTTCGGCTGTCTGTATGCACCGATCGAAGGCTTGTGGGGCTGGGCGATTCTGTTGGGTCTGGGGCAAGGCGGTACGTTCAGCCTGGCGCTGACTCTGATCGTGCTGCGCTCGCGGGATTCTCACGTCGCGGCGAACCTGTCGAGCATGTCCCAAGGCTTTGGCTACACCCTGGCGTCGATGGGGCCGTTTGCGGTCGGCATCGTGCATGACTGGACTGGCGGCTGGAATGCGGTGGGCTGGATCTTCGGCATTATTGGTACCGGTGCGATCATTGCCGGCCTCGGCGCCGGTCGTGCGCTGTACGTGCAAGTGCAAAGCGAAAAGATCTGACACGGTTCAAATTGTAGGAGTGAGCCTGCTCGCGATAGCGGTGTGTCAGTCAGCGCAATGTTGACCGACACACCGCTATCGCGAGCAGGCTCACTCCTACAGTGGTTCTGGGTGTTGTCGGTATTCGCTGCGCGAATGCCGATAGTGTTTCGGGACGTTGCAGATTATCGTGATGGCCATCTGTACATTTCCGGAGGTTGCCCATGAGTGAAGCCCACGCCGCGTTGATCACCCGTTTCTACCAGGCCTTCCAGCGCCTCGATGCCGAAGGCATGGCCGCGTGCTACACCGATGACGTGGTCTTCAGCGATCCGGCCTTCGGCCAGTTGCGCGGGCGCGATGCCGGCGACATGTGGCGCATGCTCACCACTCGGGCAAAAGACTTCTCGCTGACCTTTGACAACGTCCGCGCCGACGAGCGCAGCGGCGGCGCCCATTGGGTGGCAACTTATCTGTTCAGTCAGACCGGCAACGTCGTGATCAACGATATCCAGGCGCGCTTCGTCTTCCGTGACGGCAAGATCTGCGAACACCATGACCACTTCGATCTGTGGCGCTGGTCGCGTCAGGCCCTGGGTTTCAAAGGCCTGCTGCTGGGCTGGACGCCACTGGTGCGCAACGCCGTCCGTGCCCAGGCACTGAAGGGACTGAAGGCATTTCAGGCCGGTCGCTGATAAGATCGCGGCCTGTTTCCTACACGCCTTGATCCCGAAGTGACCAGCCTTAGCGAAAAATCTGTCGATGTTGCCGATCCGGTGAGCAAGTCCTGGTTCGTCTACCTCGTTCGTGCGGCCAACGGCTCGTTGTACTGCGGGATCAGTGACGACCCGGTGCGTCGTTTCGCCAAGCATCAGAGCGGCAAAGGTGCACGGTTCTTCCTCTCCAGCCCGGCCATGGCGCTGGTCTACACCGAGCTGTGCCGAGACAAGAGCGACGCGCTGCGCCAGGAACGGCTGATCAAAAAACTGCGCAAGAGCGCCAAGGAATGTCTGGTCGCGTCTTATCAATCTGACTGATTGGTTCCCATCAGCCAGATCTGTAGGCTGCTAAGTAAATGCACGCTAAGCTGCCGACTCACTATCTGAGCGGCGGAGCCGAGCATGTCCGAGTTGATTCTCCACCATTACCCGACCTCCCCATTTGCCGAAAAGGCCCGCCTGCTGTTGGGTTTCAAAGGCTTGTCCTGGCGTTCGGTGCATATCTCGCCGGTGATGCCGAAGCCGGATCTGACGGCCCTGACCGGCGGTTATCGCAAGACCCCGGTGCTGCAGATCGGTGCCGACATCTACTGCGACACATCGTTGATCGCCCGTCGTCTGGAGCAGGAAAAAGCCCTGCCGGCGTTCTTCCCCGAAGGTCAGGAAATGACCAGCGCCAGTTTCGCGGCGTGGGCCGATTCGGTGGTGTTCCAGCATGCGGTCAGCCTGGTGTTTCAACCGGAGTCGGTGGCGGTCCGTTTCGGCAAGCTGCCGCCGGAAGCGATCAAGGCGTTCATTGCCGACCGTGCCGGTCTGTTCAGTGGCGGCAGTGCCACCCGGCTGTCGGCTGAACAGGCCAAGCATCAATGGCCAACGATCATGGCGCGCCTGGAGCAGCAGTTGCAGCGTGAGCAGGGCGACTTCCTGTTTGGTGAGCCGTCGATTGCTGACTTCGCGCTGGCGCATCCATTGTGGTTCCTCAAAGCGACTCACGTGACCGCGCCGCTGGTGGATGAGTATCCGGCTGTTTCGGCCTGGTTGGGTCGTGTGCTGGGTTTTGGCCACGGTGCGGCGAGCGAGATGACCTCGGAAGAGGCGTTGGAGGTTGCGCGTAATGCGACACCGGCGGCGTTGCCGGATGAGCAGTTCGTCGATCCGAACGGCTTCAAGGCTGGGCAGCAAGTGGCGATTGCCGCGACGGATTATGGGGTTGATCCGGTGGTGGGTGAGTTGCTGTTTGCCGGCCGTGAAGAGCTGATCCTGCGCCGTGAAGACGAGCGTGGCGGTGTGGTGCATGTGCACTTCCCGCGCTTCGGCTTCCGTATCGAAGCACGCTGATCAGCAAGTCGAATCTGACCTGGTGGTGAGAGGAGCAATCGTGGCGAGGGGATTTATCCCCGATCGGCTGCGCAGCAGGCGCTAATCCTGTCAATGCGCATTGCGGCTGAAAAGCTGGGGCCGCTTTGCTGCCTATCGGGGATAAATCCCCTCGCCACAGGGGAGTGCGTTATTTCAGGGCGGCGAGGATTTCGTCCGGGTCAAACCCGCGAATCAACGTGCCGTTCACGTCGATGAGCGGAATCCCGCGTCCGCCCAGTGCCTCATACGCCTTGCGCGCTTCAGCATCCTTCTCGATATCGAACTTCTTGAAAGGAATCCCCTTGCTGTCGAGAAAGCGCTTGGTCTGCTTGCAGTAGCCACACCAGTCGGTGGCATAGAGCACAACATTGGCTTGAGCCCGCGTCTGCTCCGCGACCATCTGCGACGGATTAAACACCCGCTCGATCTTGCCCCAGTTCTGATAAACCACGACCACCAGCAGAACCAGCGCGACCTTCTTCAGCACATTGCCCAGCATCAGTTGCGGCGCTTCAGCTGATCGGTGAGCGAAGTCGGCAGGCCTTTGATCACCAGGGTGCCAGCCTCTTCGTCGTATTCGATCTTCGAGCCCAGCAGGTGCGCTTCAAAGCTGATCGACAGGCCTTCGGCGCGGCCGGTGAAGCGACGGAACTGGTTAAGCGTGCGCTTATCCGCCGGGATCTCTGGCGACAGGCCGTAGTCCTTGTTGCGGATGTGATCGTAAAAAGCTTTCGGGCGCTCTTCGTCGATCAGCTCCGACAGCTCTTCCAGTCCCATCGGCTCGCCGAGCTTGGCCTGGCTGCTGGCGTAATCCACCAGAGTCTTGGTTTTCTCGCGGGCGGAGTCTTCCGGCAGGTCTTCGCTTTCGACGAAGTCGCTGAAAGCCTTGAGCAGGGTACGGGTCTCGCCCGGGCCGTCGACACCTTCCTGGCAGCCGATGAAATCGCGGAAGTATTCCGAAACCTTTTTACCGTTCTTGCCCTTGATAAACGAAATGTATTGCTTGGACTGCTTGTTGTTCTGCCACTCGGAAACATTGATCCGCGCCGCCAAGTGCAACTGACCGAGGTCGAGGTGGCGCGACGGGGTCACGTCCAGCTCGTCGGTCACCGCCACACCTTCGCTGTGGTGCAGCAGGGCGATCGCCAGGTAATCGGTCATGCCTTGCTGGTAGTGGGCGAACAGCACGTGGCCACCGACCGACAGGTTCGATTCTTCCATCAGCTTCTGCAGGTGCTCGACGGCGACTTTGCTGAACGCGGTGAAGTCGCGGCCGCCCTCCATGTACTCCTTCAGCCAGCCGCTGAACGGGAACGCACCGGATTCCGGATGGAACAGGCCCCAGGCTTTGCCCTGTTTGGCGTTATAGCTCTCGTTGAGGTCGGCGAGCATGTTCTCGATGGCTGCAGACTCGGCCAGTTCCGTGTCACGGGCGTGCAGAACTGCGGGCGTGCCGTCGGGTTTTTTGTCGATCAGGTGGACGATGCAATGACGGATCGGCATGGGCTTCTCGGCTGTTGGAAGGGAGGAGGGCAGGCTCCCCCGAAAAAGCGCCCAGTGTACCGCAACCACTGGTTTTGGCGCGGGGTGAAGGGCAAATCCGGGGCGGGTAGCGGCCCTTATGCAGTTTTTTACCGATTTAGAGCAATAAACCTGACCAAATGGGTAGCTAGAGGCGGATATTTCCCCGTCTCTGTGCTAGTTTTGCCCGGTCTTACGCGAAGTCACTGCGTTAAGCGTGCAATCAGCATTTGTCAGGTCGAACCAAACCCTGATTTCGGTATCTATAACCCGACTCGTCGTGGTTATCGCCGAGGGTGCCAGATCCAGAAGATCGGGCTCGATGGCTGACACTGCACTCTGCAATCCATATGAATTTGATAGGGAAGGAACACTACATGGCTCTTACTAAAGACCAACTGATCGCCGACATCGCTGAAGCTATCGACGCGCCGAAAACCACCGCGCGTAACGCTCTGGACCAACTGGGCCAAATCGTTGCCGATCAGCTGGAAAACGGCGGCGAAATCACCTTGCCAGGTATCGGCAAGCTGAAAGTGACCGAGCGTCCTGCCCGCACTGGCCGTAACCCTTCGACTGGCGCTGCCATCGAAATCCCTGCAAAGAAAGTGATCAAGCTGGTTGTGGCCAAAGGCCTGACCGACGCTGTGAACAAGTAAGACGCAGCGATAAAAAAACCGTGCTCCGGAGCGATCCGGGCACGGTTTTTTTGTGTCTGCGATTTGGCGATGCACGCTCAACCTTTGTAGGAGCGAGCCTGCTCGCGAAAGCGGTGGGTCAGTCACCTTGAATGTCGACTGATATATCGCTATTGCGAGCAGGCTCGCTCCTACAGGGGGCTGCGCTGCGTTAGCGGGTCCAGCGCTCGCGACGCCAGATCTGCTGTTCGGACTTGGTCTGGAAGGTCCAGGCGACGAAGCGGCTCTGCTTCTGTCCTTGAGACATCTCAACAACCTGACTTTCCAGTACACCGGCCTTTTTCAGCGCCGTTTCGATGGCTGGCAGGTTCGAGGCTTTCGACACCAAGGTGCTGAACCACAGCACTTTGTGCTGGAAGTTCGCGCTCTCGGCGATCAGTTGCGTCACGAAACGCGCTTCGCCCCCTTCACACCACAACTCGGCCGACTGCCCACCAAAGTTCAGTACCGGCAGTTTGCGTTTCGGGTCAGCCTTGCCCAGTGCGCGCCATTTACGCTCGCTGCCCTTGGTCGCCTCGTCCATCGAAGCGTGGAACGGCGGGTTGCACATGGTCAGGTCAAAACGCTCGCCCGGTTCCAGCAGACCAATCAGGATGTGCTTGCGGTTCTCCTGTTGGCGCAGCTTGATGACCTTGTTCAGGTCGTTGGACTGGACGATGGCCGTTGCAGCGGCAACGGCTGTCGGGTCGATTTCCGAGCCAAGGAAGTGCCAGCGGTATTCGCTGTTACCGATCAGCGGATAAACGCAGTTGGCGCCCATGCCGATGTCCAGCACGTTGACGATCGCGCCGCGCGGGACCTTGCCGTCGTTCATGCTGGCCAGCAGGTCGGCGAGGAAGTGCACGTAATCGGCACGGCCCGGCACTGGCGGGCAGAGGTAATCGGCCGGGATGTCCCAATGCTGAATGCCATAGAACGACTTGAGCAGCGCCCGGTTGAACACCCGTACCGCGTCCGGACTGGCGAAGTCGATGCTTTCCTTGCCATACGGATTGATGATCACGAATTTCGCCAGTTCTGGCGTGGTCTTGATCAGCGCCGGGAAGTCGTAACGACCCTGATGGCGATTGCGCGGGTGCAGGCTGGCCTTTTCACGCGGTTCAACGGCTTTGGCCGGGGTCGCGGAGTCAGGTTTCTTGCGCGCAGGTTTGGGTGTGCGGGGGGCGGTCATGGGCGTGGTCGATTCGGGTATGGCTGAAAGTGGCGGGTATTGTCCCACATCCAGCCGCTGTGAACGTAATGCAAAGAACACCGAGGAGCCTGTGGGAGCCGGCTTGCCCACGATGGCGGTGTATCAGTCAACATAAATGTCGCCTGACCCGACGCTATCGCGGGCAAGCCCGCTCCCACAGGGTTCTTCGGTGGCTGTGAAATTGCAGAAACAAAAAAAGGAGGCCAATGTGGCCTCCCTTTTTCATCGCGGCTTGCCCTTACAGGCTGGAAATCCGCGCGTGCTGCTCGGCCAGTTTGCCCAAGGCCTGTTCAGCCTCGGCCAGTTTGGCGCGTTCCTTCTCGATGACTTCGGCCGGGGCCTTGTCAACGAAACCGGCGTTGGACAGTTTGCCGCCAACACGCTGGACTTCGCCCTGCAGACGCAGGATTTCCTTGTCCAGACGCGCAAGCTCGGCGCCCTTGTCGATCAGACCGGCCATTGGCACCAGCACTTCCATCTCGCCCACCAGAGCGGTAGCGGACAGCGGCGCTTCTTCGCCGGCCGCCAGAACGGTGATCGATTCCAGACGCGCCAGCTTCTTCAGCAGCGCTTCGTTCTCGGTCAGGCGACGCTGATCTTCAGCGCTGACGTTCTTCAGGTAGATCGGCAGTGGCTTGCCCGGGCCGATGTTCATTTCGCCACGGATATTACGCGTGCCGAGCATCAGTTCCTTGAGCCATTCGATGTCGTTTTCGGCGGCCGGATCGATGCGCTCTTCGTTGGCCACTGGCCAAGGTTGCAGCATGATCGTCTTGCCCTGAATGCCGGCCAGCGGCGCGATGCGCTGCCAGATTTCTTCAGTGATGAACGGCATGAACGGATGCGCCAGACGCAGTGCCACTTCCAGTACGCGAACCAGCGTACGGCGGGTGCCGCGCTGACGTTCAACCGGAGCGTTTTCGTCCCACAGCACAGGCTTGGACAGTTCCAGGTACCAGTCGCAGTACTGGTTCCAGATGAACTCGTACAGCGCTTGCGCGGCGAGGTCGAAACGGAACTGATCGAGTTGACGGGTCACTTCGGCTTCAGTGCGTTGCAGTTGCGAGATGATCCAGCGATCCGCCAGCGACAGCTCGTAGGCTTCGCCGTTCTGGCCGCAGTCTTCGCCCTTGTCCAGAACATAACGCGCGGCGTTCCAGATCTTGTTGCAGAAGTTGCGATAGCCTTCGACGCGGCCCATGTCGAACTTGATGTCGCGACCGGTCGACGCCAGCGAGCAGAAGGTGAAACGCAGGGCGTCGGTGCCGTAGCTGGCGATACCGTCGGCGAACTCGTCGCGGGTCTGCTTCTCGATCTTCTTCGCCATTTTCGGCTGCATCATGCCCGAGGTGCGTTTTTGCACCAGCGCTTCAAGCTCGATACCGTCGATGATGTCCAGCGGGTCAAGGACGTTGCCCTTGGACTTGGACATCTTCTGGCCTTGGCCATCACGCACCAGACCGTGTACATAAACGGTCTTGAACGGCACCTGCGGCGTGCCGTCCTCGTTCTTGATCAGGTGCATCGTCAGCATGATCATCCGGGCAACCCAGAAGAAAATGATGTCGAAACCGGTGACCAGCACGTCGGTGGAGTGGAATTTCTTCAGGAACTCGGTCTTTTCCGGCCAGCCGAGGGTGGAGAACGTCCACAGGCCCGCGCTGAACCAGGTGTCGAGCACGTCGTTGTCCTGTTGCAGCGCAACGTCCGGGCCGAGGTTGTGCTTGGCACGCACTTCGGCTTCGTCGCGGCCGACGTAGACCTTGCCCGACTCGTCGTACCAGGCCGGAATCCGGTGGCCCCACCACAACTGACGGCTGATGCACCAGTCCTGGATGTCGCGCATCCACGAGAAGTACATGTTTTCGTACTGCTTCGGCACGAACTGGATACGGCCGTCTTCAACAGCAGCAATCGCAGGCTCTGCCAGCGGCTTGGTGGAAACGTACCACTGGTCGGTCAGCCACGGCTCGATGACGGTGCCGGAGCGATCGCCCTTCGGCACTTTCAGGTTGTGATCGTCGACGCTGACCAGCAGGCCGGCGGCGTCGAACGCAGCGACGATCTGCTTGCGCGCTTCGAAGCGCTCGAGACCTGCATATTCAGCCGGGATCTTGCCGTCGATGCTGTCGTTCAGCGTGCCGTCGAGGTTGAACACCTGCGCCGCAGGCAGCACGTTGGCGTTCTTGTCGAAGATGTTCAGCAACGGCAGGTTGTGGCGTTTGCCGACTTCGTAGTCGTTGAAATCGTGGGCCGGGGTGATTTTCACGCAACCGGTGCCGAATTCAGGATCGCAGTAATCGTCGGCGATGATCGGGATGCGGCGGCCAACCAGTGGCAGCTCGACAAACTTGCCGATCAGGGCTTCGTAGCGTTCGTCGTTCGGGTTCACCGCGACGGCGGAGTCGCCGAGCATGGTTTCCGGACGGGTGGTCGCGACAATCAGGAAATCGTTGCCTTCAGCGGTTTTCGCGCCGTCAGCCAGCGGGTACTTGAGGTTCCACAGGAAACCCTTCTCGTCGTGGTTTTCCACTTCGAGGTCGGAAATCGCCGTGTGCAGCTTGGTATCCCAGTTGACCAGACGCTTGCCGCGGTAGATCAGGCCGTCTTCGTGCAGGCGCACGAAGGCTTCTTTAACGGCTTCCGAGAGGCCGTCGTCCATGGTGAAGCGCTCGCGGCTCCAGTCTACGGACGAGCCGAGGCGACGGATCTGCCGGCTGATGTTGCCGCCCGACTGATCCTTCCACTCCCAGACTTTCTCGAGGAATTTCTCGCGGCCCAGGTCATGACGGTTCTGGCCGGTGGCTTCCAGTTGACGCTCCACCAGCATCTGCGTAGCGATACCGGCGTGGTCGGTGCCCGGCTGCCACAGGGTGTTGCGACCCTGCATGCGGCGGAAACGGATCAGGGCGTCCATGATCGCGTTGTTGAAACCGTGACCCATGTGCAGGCTGCCGGTGACGTTCGGCGGCGGGATCATGATGGTGTAGGAATCGCCCGCGCCTTGCGGTGCGAAATAGTTCTCGGACTCCCAGGTGTTGTACCAGGAAGTTTCAATGGCGTGCGGCTGGTAGGTCTTATCCATGCGCGGCGGGACCCTATTGGCATTTATTCAGGAAAAGCCGGGAAGTATAGCGGGGCATGGGGCCGAGGGCGAGCGGGGGAGGGGCGGGTGGAGGCTTAAATGTGGGAGCTGGCTTGCCAGCGATGCAGGCGCCGCGGTTTTTCAGGAAAACCACAGTGATGCTATCGCTGGCAAGCCAGCTCCCACAGGGGCGATCGAGGAATTATTCGTACTGGCTGAGCAGCCGCTCCATCCGCGCGTCGAGGCGGCGTTTGATTTCGGTTTCGATGTGCGGGGCGAAGTCATCGATCACGTCTTGCATGATCAATTGCGCGGCGGCGCGCAGTTCGCTGTCCAGGTGGAGCAGGGCGTCCGGGCCTTTGTCGACGGTTGCGGCAGGTTGCGCGGCGGGTGTCGGGGTTGGCGCGGGAGGCGGTTCGACGGCGGGTGGCTCATTGCCAACCGAGTCGAACAGCATCGGAATCTGTTCCTGTTCACCCTCATCGACCGTATCGGTCAGCAGGGGCGGTTGCAGGTTGTCGTCGCCGAGCAACTGACGGATCGATTCGAGATCGTCCAACAGGTGTGCGGACTTTTGCTGCGGTTTCGGAGTGTCCATTGGAGTGCTCAGAGTCGCTGTAAACGGTGATCTTGCAGAGGATAGCCCTGTTCGCGGTAGAAGCGAAAACTCTCCCGCGCTGCGGCTTGAATGGTCGGGTCTTCCACCACCACTTCCGCCACCCGGGCGAACTTGTTGGCAAAGGCCGGGACTTTCAGGTCGAGATTGACCAGCAAATCCTGATGCTCGCCGCAGTCATCGCCCAAACCCAACACAATCAAACCGTCCGGTTCGCTGTCGGCGGGGCCGTGGGGCACGAAGCTTTCGCCCTTGAACGCCCACAGGCGCGCATCGAGGTCGTCACGTTGGGCCGCGTCGCTGCAATGCAGATAGATGCGGTGGCCCATGCGCCAGGCTTTCTCGGTGAGCTTGCAGGCAAAATCCAGGCGTGCCGACGGATCGGCGCTGGGCAGGATATAGAAGTCGACTTTGGTCATTGCGGTTCCTGAGCCTTGAACGGCGTCACTGCAAAGTGACGCCGCCCAGGTTCATCGGTTTCAGGCTTTTGCGCGGTCCAGCAGGTATTGGGTCAGCAGTGGAACCGGACGGCCAGTGGCGCCCTTGTCCTTGCCGCCGCTGGTCCATGCGGTACCCGCGATGTCCAGATGCGCCCAGTTGAGGTTCTTGGTGAAGCGCGACAGGAAGCAGGCAGCGGTGATGGTGCCGGCCTTCGGCCCGCCGATGTTGGCGATGTCGGCAAACGGGCTGTCCAGTTGCTCCTGGTATTCGTCGAACAACGGCAGTTGCCAGGCGCGGTCATCGGCAGTCTTGCCGGCGCTGAGCAGTTGATTGATCAGCTCGTCATTGTTGCCCAGCAGGCCCGAGGTGTGAGCGCCCAGTGCGACCACGCAAGCGCCGGTCAGGGTGGCGATGTCGATTACTGCTTGCGGCTTGAAGCGTTCGGAGTAGGTCAGGGCATCGCACAGTACCAGACGGCCTTCGGCGTCGGTGTTGAGGATTTCCACGGTCTGGCCGCTCATGGTGGTGACGATGTCGCCAGGACGCGACGCGTTGCCGCTCGGCATGTTTTCCGCGCAGGCGAGGATGCACACCAGGTTGATCGGCAGCTTCAGCTCAAGCACGGCGCGCAGGGTGCCGAACACGGAGGCAGCGCCGCCCATGTCGTATTTCATTTCGTCCATGCCGGCGCCCGGCTTCAGGCTGATGCCGCCAGTGTCGAAGGTGATGCCTTTGCCGACCAGTGCGTACGGCTTCTCGGATTTCTTGCCGCCGTTGTATTGCATGACGATCAGGCGCGGCGGTTGGGCGCTGCCCTGGCCAACGGCGTAGAACGAGCCCATGCCCAGCGACTTGATCTTCTTCTCGTCGAGCACTTCGACTTTCAGATCCTTGAACTCTTTGCCCAGATTCTTCGCTTGTTCGCCAAGGAACGTCGGGTGGCAGATATTCGGCGGCAGGTTACCCAGATCGCGGGTGAAAGCCATGCCGTTGGCGATCGCAGTGGCGTGACTCACAGCGCGTTGCACTTCGGCTTGCGCAGCCTTGATGGTCAGCAGGGTGATTTTCTTCAGTGCGCGCGGCTCGGCTTTCTGGCTCTTGAACTGGTCGAAAGTGTACTCGCCGTCTACCAGGGTTTCTGCCAACAGACGGGTCTTGCCGTAGCTGTCGCGGTTTTTGACAATGATTTCATCCAGTGCCAGTACGGCGTCGCTGCCGCCCAGGCCTTTCAGCGTGTTGAGGATGGCGGCAACGATTTTGCGGAATGGACGGTCGCCCAGTTCTTCATCCTTGCCCACGCCGACCAGCAGCACGCGTTCGGCTTTCAGGTTAGGCAGGCTGTGCAGCAGCAGGCTCTGACCGACCTTGCCGGCCAGATCGCCACGCTTGAGTACAGCGCTGATCGCGCCGCCGCTCAGTTCGTCGACCTGCTTGGCGGCGACGCCGAGTTTGCGGCCTTCGCCGACGGCAACCACCAGGGTGGCGGTTTTCAACGTTTCTGGGCTAACGCTTTTTACAACCAGTTCCATGTCCGGATCCCTGAATGAATGGTCAACACACAGGCGTTCGACGGTGTCCGCAGTCGCCTGCTTATAGATAGAAGAGGCGCAGGCCAAAGCCTGCGACAAGGGCCGCAGTTTGAACCTCGCTCCCCGCGCCTGACAACCCTCGGTTGTACGATCTTCAACGTAATGCACACGCCGATGAGTGTGCGCAGTGACAGGCGCCCCCAATCACAGGATAATGCCGCATCTTTTTTCGACGGCTCTGCGTTGCGGGCCGGTCGATGTGTTTGCTTGTTTGGCCGCCTTAGCCTGACAACCCTGGAGTGTCTGGTTTGATCGTCTTCCGTTATCTGTCCCGCGAAGTCCTGTTGACCCTCAGCGCCGTGAGTGCGGTGTTGCTGGTCATCATCATGAGCGGTCGCTTCATCAAATACCTCGCTCAGGCCGCCGCCGGCCAGCTCGATCCGGGTTCGCTGTTCCTGATCATGGGCTTTCGTCTGCCGGGCTTCCTGCAACTGATTCTGCCGCTGGGCCTGTTCCTCGGGATCCTGCTGGCCTACGGTCGCCTGTACCTGGAAAGCGAGATGACCGTGCTCTCGGCCACCGGCATGAGCCAGCAACGCTTGCTGCGCATGACCCTGTTTCCGGCGACGCTGGTGGCCCTGGTCGTGGCATGGCTGAGCCTGGGGCTGGCCCCGCAAGGCGCCAATCAGTTCCAGCTGCTGCTGAACAAGCAGGACGCCCTGACCGAATTCGACACCCTTGAGCCAGGTCGCTTCCAGGCCCTGCGTGACGGTACCCGGGTGACCTACACCGAGACCCTGAGCGACGATCGCGTCAATCTCGGCAGTGTGTTCATCTCGCAGAAGAACCTCGGCGCCGATCAGAAGGACCGCGGGATTTCCGTGCTGGTGGCCGAAAAGGGCCGTCAGGAAGTCCGCCCTGACGGCAACCGCTACCTGATTCTCGACAACGGCTACCGCTACGACGGCAGCCCGGGACAGGCCGACTACCGCGCCATCCATTACGAAACCTACGGTGTGCTGCTGCCCAAACCGGACGTCAGCGAAGAGGTCACTGACCGTGACGCCATGCCGACCTCGGCTCTGCTGGGCAGTGATGACATTCGCTCGAAAACCGAACTGCAATGGCGTCTGTCCCTGCCACTGCTGGTGTTCATCGTGACCCTGATGGCGGTGCCGCTGTCGCGAGTCAATCCGCGCCAAGGGCGTTTCCTCAAGCTGCTGCCGGCGATTCTTCTTTATATGGCTTACCTGACCATCCTGATTGCCGCCCGCGGCGCCCTTGAAAAAGGCAAGATCCCGCCAGCGCTCGGCTTGTGGTGGGTGCACGCAATCTTCCTGTTCATCGGCCTCGGCCTGCTGTACTGGGAGCCTCTGCGTCTGAAGATGGCCAGCCGTCGCGCCGCTGCGCTGGAGGTGGCCCGTGGTTAAACTCGACCGCTACATCGGCAGCAGCGTGTTCATGGCGATCATCGCCGTGTTGGCAATCATTCTCGGTCTGGCGACGTTGTTCGCTTTCATCGATGAAATGGGCGACGTCAGCGATACCTATACGCTGGTTGATGTCCTGAGTTTTGTCTTGCTGACCGCGCCGCGCCGGCTCTATGAAATGCTGCCGATGGCGGCGTTGATTGGCTGCCTGATCGGCCTCGGCAGTCTGGCCAGCAGCAGTGAACTGACAGTGATGCGCGCCGCTGGCGTGTCCATCGGCCGTATCGTCTGGGCGGTGATGAAACCGATGCTGGTGCTGATGCTGGCGGGCGTGCTGATCGGCGAATACGTTGCTCCGGCCACCGAAAGCATGGCCCAGGCCAATCGCTCGCTGGCCCAGGGCAGCGGCGACGCGCAAAGCGCCAAGCACGGTATGTGGCACCGTCAGGGTGAGGAGTTCATCCACATCAACGCCGTGCAACCTAACGGCTTGTTGTATGGCGTGACCCGCTATCACTTCGACAAGGAACGCCATCTGCTGAGTTCAAGTTTCGCCAAGAAGGCGGAGTTCGACGGCACCAAATGGCAGCTTACCGACGTTGCCACCACGAAGTTTCATGAGCGCAGCACTGAAGTCGTCAATACCCCGAACGAGCAGTGGGACGTGGCGTTGAGCCCGCAACTGCTCAGCACCGTGGTGATGGCCCCGGAATCGCTGTCGATCAGTGGTCTGTGGGGTTACATCCACTATCTCTCCGAGCAGGGCTTGAGCAACGGCCGTTACTGGCTGGCATTTTGGGTCAAGGTGTTGCAGCCGTTGGTGACCGCGGCGCTGGTGCTGATGGCCATCTCGTTCATCTTCGGTCCGCTGCGTTCGGTGACCCTCGGCCAGCGTGTGTTCACCGGTGTACTGGTGGGCTTCACCTTCCGTATCGTCCAGGATTTGCTCGGCCCGTCGAGCCTGGTGTTCGGGTTCTCGCCGCTGTTTGCGGTGCTGGTGCCGGCCGGTGTCTGCGCCCTGGCAGGTGTCTGGCTGCTTAGACGAGCGGGTTGATGAACAAGCTTTCATCCGCTGCGTAACCCTGAAAACGCCTCGATCGACAGATCGGGGCGTTTTTGCATGCAATCCGGGTGACAGGCGAACGTGACGCTTGCGCCGTGTATCAGGTACAATTCCCGGCTATTTTTCGGCGGGCCATGCCTGCAGCCTTTTTGAGTGTTGATCCGTGAGTGATTTGAGTCATATCCGCAATTTCTCCATCATCGCCCACATTGACCATGGCAAGTCGACGCTGGCCGATCGCTTCATCCAGATGTGCGGCGGCCTGGCCGAGCGTGAAATGGAAGCCCAGGTACTGGATTCCATGGATCTGGAGCGTGAACGCGGGATCACCATCAAGGCCCACAGCGTTACTCTCTATTACAAAGCCAAAGATGGCGTCACCTACCAGCTGAACTTCATTGACACCCCGGGCCACGTCGACTTCACCTATGAAGTCAGCCGTTCCCTGGCCGCGTGTGAAGGTGCCTTGCTGGTAGTCGATGCCGGTCAGGGCGTTGAAGCCCAGTCCGTGGCCAACTGCTACACCGCGATCGAGCAGGGCCTTGAGGTCATGCCGGTACTCAACAAGATCGACCTGCCGCAGGCTGATCCTGATCGCGTCAAAGACGAAATCGAAAAGATCATTGGCATCGACGCCACCGACGCCGTCACCTGCAGCGCCAAGACTGGCCTGGGTGTCGACGAAGTGCTCGAGCGTCTGGTGACGACCATTCCTGCGCCGACCGGCAACATCGAAGATCCGCTGCAAGCGTTGATCATCGACTCCTGGTTCGACAACTACCTGGGCGTTGTCTCCCTGGTGCGCGTGCGTCATGGCCGTGTGAAGAAGGGCGACAAGATTCTGGTGAAATCCACCGGCAAGGTGCACCTGGTCGACAGCGTCGGTGTTTTCAACCCGAAACACACCGCCACCGCTGACCTGAAAGCCGGCGAAGTGGGCTTCATCATCGCCAGCATCAAGGACATCCACGGTGCCCCGGTCGGTGACACCCTGACTCTGAGCTCGACGCCAGATGTTCCGGTGCTGCCGGGCTTCAAACGCATCCAGCCACAGGTTTACGCCGGTCTGTTCCCGGTCAGCTCCGATGACTTCGAGGATTTCCGCGAAGCGCTGCAGAAGCTGACCCTCAACGACTCGTCGCTGCAGTACACCCCGGAAAGCTCCGACGCACTGGGCTTCGGCTTCCGTTGCGGCTTCCTCGGCATGCTGCACATGGAAATCATCCAGGAGCGCCTCGAGCGCGAGTACGACCTGGACCTGATCACCACGGCGCCGACGGTAATCTTCGAACTGGTGCTGAAAACCGGTGAAACGATTTACGTCGACAACCCGTCCAAGCTGCCAGACGTCTCGGCCGTCGAAGACATGCGCGAGCCGATCGTGCGCGCCAACATCCTCGTGCCGCAAGAACACTTGGGCAACGTCATCACCCTGTGCATCGAGAAGCGTGGCGTTCAAGTCGACATGCTGTTCCTCGGCAATCAGGTGCAAGTCACCTATGACCTGCCGATGAACGAAGTGGTGCTCGACTTCTTCGACCGTCTCAAATCCACCAGCCGCGGCTATGCTTCGCTGGACTACCATTTCGATCGTTACCAATCGGCTAATCTGGTGAAACTGGACGTGCTGATCAACGGTGACAAGGTCGATGCTCTGGCGTTGATCGTGCACCGTGACAACTCGCACTTCAAAGGTCGCCAGTTGACCGAGAAGATGAAAGAACTGATTCCGCGGCAGATGTTCGACGTGGCTATCCAGGCTGCCATTGGCGGTCAGATCGTTGCCCGGACAACCGTCAAGGCACTCAGAAAGAACGTATTGGCCAAATGCTACGGCGGTGACGTCAGCCGTAAGAAGAAACTGCTCGAGAAGCAAAAGGCCGGTAAGAAACGCATGAAGCAGGTCGGCAACGTGGAAATTCCACAAGAAGCCTTCCTTGCCGTGCTCAGGTTGGAATAGTCAGGTCCTATGTCACTAAATTTCCCGCTGTTGCTGGTCATCGCCGTGTTCGTCTGCGGCCTGTTGGCGTTGCTTGATCTGCTGATTCTGGCACCGCGTCGGCGTGCTGCCATTGCCTCTTATCAAGGCAGTGTCAGCCAGCCCGATATCGTGGTGGTCGAGAAACTGAACAAAGAGCCGCTGCTGGTTGAATACGGCAAGTCGTTCTTCCCGGTGTTGTTCATCGTGCTGGTGCTGCGTTCGTTCCTCGTGGAACCGTTCCAGATCCCGTCCGGCTCGATGAAACCGACCCTGGACGTCGGCGACTTCATTCTGGTGAACAAGTTTTCTTACGGGATCCGCCTGCCGGTGATCGACAAGAAAATCATCGAAGTCGGTGATCCGCAGCGCGGCGATGTGATGGTGTTTCGCTACCCGAGTGACCCGAACGTCAACTACATCAAGCGTGTAGTCGGCCTGCCGGGCGACACCGTGCGGTACACCGCTGACAAGCGTCTGTTCGTCAATGGCGAATCGGTTGCCGAACAATTGGCCGGTTCGGAGCCGGGCATGCTCGGCACTGCCGAGTTGTACAAAGAGAAACTCGGCGCCGCCGAGCACCTGATCCGCAAGGAAATGAATCACAACCGCGCCATTCCTGACCATACCTGGACCGTGCCTGCCGGGCACTACTTCATGATGGGCGACAACCGCGACAACTCGAACGACAGTCGTTTCTGGGATGATCCGAACATTCCCAAGGATCTGCTGGGCATGGTTCCCGACCAGAATATCGTCGGCAAGGCCTTCGCGGTCTGGATGAGCTGGCCGGATCCGAAATTCAGCCACCTGCCGAATTTCTCGCGGGTTGGCCTGATCAAGTAATCACACACGGCGCTGTTGACCACAGCGCCGAATGCATTTCTGGAGCCGGCACAATCGGCTTCGCTACAGCCAGGATTTAATTTTTGAACACAGCGTTAATTGTCCCAGGCCTGCGCCGTACCCCGGCGATGGCGGTGGAATCCAGCTTTGATCTCAGCGTGGGTAAACCGTGAGCGCCTCATTAAGCCGTCTCGAGCGTCAGCTCGGTTACACCTTCAAGGACCAGGAGCTGATGCTGCTGGCCCTCACGCACCGCAGTTTTGCCGGGCGCAACAATGAGCGTCTGGAGTTTCTCGGCGATGCCATCCTCAACTTCGTTGCCGGTGAGGCGCTGTTCGACCGTTTCCCGCTGGCCCGCGAAGGCCAGTTGTCGCGTTTGCGCGCACGCCTGGTAAAAGGTGAGACGCTGGCCGTACTGGCGCGCGGTTTCGACCTTGGCGATTACCTGCGTCTGGGCTCCGGTGAACTGAAAAGCGGCGGTTTCCGTCGCGAGTCGATTCTGGCCGATGCCCTCGAAGCGTTGATCGGCGCCATCTACCTCGACGCGGGCATGGATGTCGCTCGCGAGCGCGTACTGGCCTGGCTGGCTGGCGAGTTCGAAGGGCTGACGCTGGTCGATACCAACAAGGATCCCAAGACCCGTCTGCAGGAACACCTGCAATCGCGCGGTTGCGAACTGCCTCGTTACGAAGTGGTGGACATCCAGGGTGAACCGCACTGCCGAACCTTCTTCGTCGAGTGCGAAGTTGTCTTACTGAATGAAAAAAGCCGAGGTCAGGGTGTGAGCCGTCGTATTGCCGAACAGGTAGCGGCCGCCGCAGCACTGATTGCCCTGGGCGTGGAGAATGGCAATGACTGATACAAACGCAACTCGCTGTGGCTACGTTGCCATCGTCGGCCGTCCCAACGTCGGCAAGTCGACGCTGCTGAACCACATCCTCGGCCAGAAGCTCGCGATCACTTCGCGCAAGCCGCAGACCACTCGGCACAACATGCTCGGGATCAAGACCGAGGGTGACGTGCAGGCAATCTACGTCGACACCCCGGGCATGCACAAGGGTGGCGAAAAGGCCCTGAACCGCTACATGAACAAGACCGCTTCGGCGGCGTTGAAAGACGTCGACGTGGTGATCTTCGTGGTTGACCGCACCAAGTGGACCGACGAAGACCAGATGGTTCTTGAGCGCGTGCAATACGTGACCGGCCCGCTGATCGTTGCGCTGAACAAGACTGACCGCATCGAAGACAAGGCCGAGCTGATGCCGCACCTGTCGTGGTTGCAGGAACAGCTGCCGAACGCGCAGATCATTCCGATTTCCGCGCAGCACGGGCACAACCTCGAAGCGCTGGAAAAGGTCATCGCCGATCATCTGCCGGAGAACGATCACTTCTTCCCGGAAGACCAGATCACCGACCGCAGCAGCCGCTTCCTCGCCGCTGAACTGGTGCGCGAGAAAATCATGCGCCAGATGGGTGCCGAGCTGCCGTACCAGATCACCGTCGAGATCGAAGAGTTCAAGCAGCAGGGTAAGACGCTGCACATCCACGCGCTGATCCTCGTCGAGCGTGACGGCCAAAAGAAGATCATCATTGGCGACAAGGGCGAGCGCATCAAACGCATCGGCACCGAAGCGCGCAAGGACATGGAGCTGCTGTTCGACTCCAAAATCATGCTCAACCTGTGGGTCAAGGTGAAGGGCGGCTGGTCCGACGACGAGCGCGCGCTGCGTTCGCTGGGTTACGGCGATCTGTAAAAAAATATCGGTTCCTGTTTAACCAGAGAACCCTGTGGGAGCGGGCTTGCCCGCGATGAGGATGTAACGTTCGGCAGAGATGTTGAATGTGCATCCGCCATCGCGGGCAAGCCCGCTCCCACATTTGGTTTATGTTGATCTCAAGACTGCGTTTCTTCATCGAGAACTCAATGTCGCAAAGCCCACCCCCCGCCCAACCTGCCTACGTTCTGCATTCGCGCGCCTATCGTGAAACCAGCGCGTTGGTCGATTTCCTCACGCCGCAAGGTCGGCTGCGGGCGGTGTTGCGCAGTGCGCGGGGCAAGGCCGGGACACTGGCGCGGCCGTTCGTACCGCTGGAAGTGGAGTTTCGCGGCAAGGGTGAGCTGAAGAATGTCGGGCGCATGGAAAGTGCCGGTAACGCGACCTGGATGGTCGGCGAGGCGCTGTTCAGTGGCCTCTACCTCAATGAATTGCTGATCCGTTTGCTCCCTGCTGAAGATCCGCACCCGGCGGTGTTTGATCACTATGCCGCTACCTTGCTGGCGCTGGCTGAAGGCCGGCCGTTGGAACCTTTATTGCGCTCCTTCGAGTGGCGCCTGCTGGATGATCTCGGTTACGGGTTTTCCATGAACACTGACATCCACGGCGAGGCGGTGGCGCCGGATGGCCTCTATCGTCTGCAAGTGGATGCGGGTCTTGAGCGTGTCTACCTGCTGCAGCCGGGTCTGTTCAACGGCGTTGAATTACTGGCCATGGCCGAAGCCGACTGGACAGCGCCCGGCGCACTGTCCGCCGCCAAACGCCTGATGCGTCAGGCACTGGCTGTTCACCTGGGCGGTCGTCCCCTCGTTAGCCGGGAGCTGTTTCGCAAGCCCTGATCTCACCGTATGCTGTGCGCCGAATCTTTTTCTTCAGGAGCGCGCATCCGTGACCACCAGCAATCGCATTCTTCTTGGCGTGAACATCGACCACGTCGCCACCCTGCGTCAGGCCCGTGGTACGCGCTACCCGGATCCGGTCAAGGCTGCGCTCGACGCGGAAGAGGCGGGCGCCGACGGCATCACCGTGCACCTGCGTGAAGACCGCCGGCATATCCAGGAACGCGACGTACTGTTGCTCAAGGATGTGCTGCAAACCCGCATGAACTTCGAAATGGGTGTCACCGAAGAAATGATGGCGTTCGCTGAGCGTATCCGCCCGGCGCACATTTGCCTGGTGCCGGAAACCCGCCAGGAACTGACCACTGAAGGCGGTCTGGATGTGGCGGGGCAGGAAGAGCGCATCAGGGCAGCGGTCGAGCGTCTGTCGAAAATCGGCAGCGAAGTGTCGCTGTTCATCGATGCCGATGAGCGCCAGATTGCTGCGTCGAAACGTGTAGGCGCACCGGCGATCGAACTGCACACCGGGCGTTATGCCGATGCCGAGACCCCGACCGAAGTGGCGGAAGAATTGAAGCGTGTGGCGGACGGCGTGGCGTTTGGTCTGGCGCAGGGGCTGATCGTCAATGCCGGCCATGGCCTGCACTACCACAACGTTGAAGCGGTGGCGGCGATCAAGGGCATCAATGAACTGAACATCGGCCATGCGCTGGTGGCGCATGCATTGTTCGTGGGTTTCAAATCCGCTGTCTCTGAAATGAAATCGCTGATTCTGGCTGCTGCGCTCAAAGGCTGAAGTCGGCGGCGCTGCCATCGCGGGCAAGCCACGCTCCCACAGGTTCGTGGATCTCCTGTGGGAGCGTGGCTTGCCCGCGATGGCGTCATCAAAGACAACGAAAATTCAGAGCGGGGCAGGTTCCTGGGCGGGTTTCGACTTGTCGATACCCGGAACATGCAGATTGCCTTCAGCGACCTGATCACCCTCAAGCTGCGGCTGCGTCACCCAGGTCAAAATGTCGTAGTAACGACGAATGTTCGCCACAAAGTGCACCGGCTCGCCGCCCCGGGCGTAGCCATAGCGGGTCTTGCTGTACCACTGCTTCTGCGAGAGGCGCGGCAGCATCTTCTTCACATCCAGCCACTTGTCCGGGTTCAGGCCTTCGCGGGACGCCAGTTTGCGTGCGTCATCCAGGTGACCGCTGCCGACGTTGTACGCCGCCAGGGCAAACCAGGTGCGGTCCGGCTCCTGAATCGAATCATCGAGCTGATCCTTCATATAGGCGAGGTACTTGGCGCCGCCCATGATGCTTTGCTTCGGATCAAGACGGTTGGATACGCCCATCGCCTGAGCAGTGTTCTGCGTCAGCATCATCAAGCCGCGCACGCCGGTTTTCGAAGTGACCGTCGGTTGCCACAGCGACTCCTGATAACCGATCGCGGCGAGCAGGCGCCAGTCGACTTTCTCTTTCTTGGCGTAGGTCTTGAAGTGCTGTTCATATTTGGGCAGACGCTGCTGCAAGTGCTGGGCAAACGTCGTGGCGCCCATGTAACCGAGGACGTCGACGTGGCCGTAGTAGCGATCTTTCAGTCGTTGCAGGGTGCCGTTTTTCTGCACTTTGTCGAGGTAGGCGTTGATCTCGTTGAGCAGGCTGTTGTCTTCGCCCGGTCCCACGGCCCAGCTCTGGCTGCGCGCATCGCCAAGGTCGAAGGCCACCCGGATGTTGGTGAAGTACACCTGATTCATCGCCACTTCGTTGGAGTCGACCAGCGTCAGGTCGATCTGACCTTCATCGACCATGCGCAGCAAGTCGACCACCTCGACGGCGTCGGACTCTTCGTATTCGATGCCCGGAAATTTCTTTTTCAGCTCGGCCAGTTGTTCGGCGTGGGTGCTGCCCTTGAGCACCATGATTTTCTTGCCCACCAGATCACCGGGGTCCGTCGGCCGTGACTGGCCGTTGCGATAAATGATCTGTGGAGTCACTTCGAGGTAGGAGTGGGAGAAACGCACCTGTTTTTTGCGTTGTTCGCTGCTGACCAGACCGGCAGCCGCCAGGACCGGGCCGTTCGGTTTACCGATCTGGTCAAACAGGTCGTCGAGGTTGTCGGCGGTCTCGATCTTCAGTTCCACACCCAAATCGTCGGCGAAGCGCTTCACCAGCTCGTATTCGAAGCCGGTTTCACCGCTGCGATCCTGAAAGTAGGTGGCGGGGCTGTTACGGGTAATCACCCGCAGCACACCATCCTCCTTTACGCGCTCGAGTGTGTTGGGTTTATCAACACAGCCACCGAGCATCAGGAAGAGTCCGGTTGCGATCAGCCATTTGGCGTACCGCGGACGCAAAGCCGTTGGGAAAAACATTTGCGCAGTATACGCAAAGGACTGCGGGCGCCATATCTCGACAGGTGAGGGGTTGTCTGCTAGAGATCACAAAACCGAGCGAAACCCCGCAGGAATGGGGCCGAAGGGCATTTTGTTACAGTAAAAATAAGCCTTCGTCGTATGCCGGATAAATTTGACTCTCAAGGCAGAAACACAGATTGATATCCGAGTGCAACCGTGCGTAGCGTTTCGGGTGATGTTGAGGGCGGTTTAGGCTAGAATGCACGGCCTCAAAGCACACCCCTTCCCGAGGCTGTCCCGAAGATGTTGATCCTGCGCGGCGCTCCTGCCCTTTCTGCCTTTCGCCACAGCAAACTCCTTGAGCAACTGAGCCAGAAGGTTCCAGCTGTCAGTGGCCTGTATGCTGAATTCGCTCACTTCGCCGAAGTCACCGGCGTCCTGACCGGCGACGAACAGCAGGTGCTTGCGCGCCTTCTGAAGTACGGCCCAAGTGTTCCGGTACAAGAGCCGACCGGTCGTCTGTTCCTGGTGTTGCCGCGTTTTGGCACCATCTCGCCATGGTCGAGCAAGGCCAGCGACATCGCTCGCAACTGCGGCCTGAGCAAGATCCAGCGTCTGGAGCGCGGTATCGCGTTCTACGTGGGCGGTCAGTTCAGCGAAGCCGAAGCCCAGCAGATTGCCGACGTCCTGCATGACCGCATGACCCAGATCGTTCTGGCCAACCTCGAACAGGCCGCCGGCCTGTTCAGCCACGCCGAACCGAAGCCGCTGACCGCGATCGACATCCTCGGCGGCGGTCGCGCCGCGCTGGAAAAGGCCAACACCGAGCTGGGCCTGGCCCTGGCCGAAGACGAGATCGACTATCTGGTCAACGCCTTCAACGGTCTCAAGCGCAACCCGCACGACATCGAACTGATGATGTTCGCCCAGGCCAACTCCGAGCATTGCCGCCACAAGATCTTCAACGCCAGTTGGGATATTGATGGTGAGAACCAGGAAAAAAGCCTGTTCGGCATGATCAAGAACACCTACGTGATGCACAGCGAAGGCGTTCTGTCGGCTTATAAGGACAACGCCTCGGTAATCGTCGGCAACGTTGCCGGCCGTTTCTTCCCGAACCCTGAGACCCGCCAGTACGGTGCGGTGCAGGAGCCGGTGCACATCCTGATGAAGGTTGAAACGCACAACCACCCGACCGCGATTGCCCCGTTCCCGGGCGCATCTACCGGTTCCGGTGGCGAGATCCGCGACGAAGGTGCTACCGGCCGTGGCGCCAAGCCAAAGGCTGGCCTGACCGGTTTCACCGTATCCAACCTGCAAATCCCGGGCTTCGAACAGCCATGGGAAGTGCCGTACGGCAAGCCTGAGCGCATCGTTACCGCGCTGGACATCATGATCGAAGGCCCGCTCGGCGGCGCCGCGTTCAACAACGAATTCGGTCGTCCGGCCCTGACTGGCTACTTCCGTACCTTCGAACAATCGATCACCACCCCGCACGGTGACGAAGTTCGTGGTTACCACAAGCCGATCATGCTGGCTGGCGGCATGGGCAACATCCGCGAGGAGCACGTCAAGAAAGGCGAAATCGTCGTTGGCTCCAAGCTGATCGTGCTCGGCGGCCCGGCGATGCTCATCGGTCTGGGTGGCGGTGCCGCTTCCTCCATGGCCACCGGCACCAGCTCGGCGGACCTGGACTTCGCTTCCGTACAGCGTGAAAACCCTGAAATGGAGCGTCGTTGCCAGGAAGTCATCGACCGTTGCTGGCAGCTGGGCGACAAGAACCCGATCAGCTTCATCCACGACGTGGGCGCGGGCGGTCTGTCCAACGCCTTCCCGGAACTGGTCAACGACGGCGACCGCGGTGGCCGTTTCGAACTGCGCAACATTCCAAACGACGAGCCGGGCATGGCCCCGCACGAAATCTGGTCCAACGAATCCCAGGAACGTTACGTTCTGGCCGTCGGCCCGGAAGATTTCGAGCGCTTCCAGGCGATCTGCGAACGCGAGCGTTGCCCGTTCGCCGTGGTCGGCGAAGCCACTGCCGAGCCACAACTGACCGTGACCGACAGCCACTTCGGCAACAACCCGGTGGACATGCCACTGGAAGTGTTGCTGGGCAAAGCCCCGCGCATGCACCGTTCGGTGGTTCGTGAAGCCGAACTGGGCGATGACTTCGATCCGTCGAACCTCGACATCACCGAGTCCATCGAACGCGTTCTGCATCACCCGGCCGTGGCGAGCAAGAGCTTCCTGATCACCATCGGCGACCGCACCATCACCGGCCTCGTGGCCCGTGACCAAATGGTTGGCCCGTGGCAGGTTCCGGTGGCTGACGTTGCCGTCACCGCCACCAGTTTCGACGTCTACACCGGTGAAGCGATGGCGATGGGCGAGCGCACTCCGCTGGCGCTGCTGGACGCTCCGGCGTCGGGCCGCATGGCCATCGGCGAAACCCTGACCAACATTGCCGCTTCGCGCATCAACAAGATCTCCGACATCAAACTGTCGGCGAACTGGATGTCGGCTGCCGGCCACCCGGGCGAAGACGCGCGTCTGTACGACACCGTGAAAGCGGTTGGTATGGAACTGTGCCCTGAGCTGGGCATCACCATCCCGGTGGGCAAGGACTCGATGTCCATGGCCACTCGCTGGAACGACAACGGCGAAGAAAAAACCGTGACCTCGCCGATGTCGCTGATCGTGACCGGTTTCGCGCCAGTGGCTGACATCCGTCAGACCCTGACCCCGGAACTGCGCATGGACAAGGGCACCACCGACCTGATCCTGATCGACCTCGGTCGCGGTCAGAACCGTATGGGCGCTTCGATCATTGCTCAGGTCCACGGCAAGCTCGGCAAACACGCGCCGGACGTCGATGACGCCGAAGACCTCAAAGCCTTCTTTGCGGTGATCCAGGGCCTCAACGCCGACGGTCACCTGCTGGCTTACCACGACCGTTCCGACGGTGGGCTGCTGACGTCTGTAGTGGAAATGGCCTTTGCCGGCCACTGCGGTCTGAGCCTGAACCTGGACAGCGTCGCTGAATCCTCGGCGGAAATCGCCGCGATCCTGTTCAACGAAGAGCTGGGTGCCGTGATCCAGGTTCGTCAGGACGCCACGCCAGATATCCTCGCGCAATTCAGCGCGGCCGGTCTGGGCGACTGCGTGTCGGTGATCGGTCAGCCGATCAACAATGGCCAGATCAACATCACCTTCAACGGTGACACCGTGTTCGAAGGCCAGCGTCGTCTGCTGCAACGTCAGTGGGCCGAAACCAGCTACCAGATCCAGCGTCTGCGCGACAACGCCGACTGCGCCGAGCAAGAGTTCGACGTGTTGCTGGAAGAAGACAACCCGGGCCTGAGCGTCAAACTCAGCTACGACGTCAACCAGGACATCGCCGCGCCTTACATCAAGAAAGGCATCCGCCCACAGGTTGCCGTGCTGCGTGAGCAGGGCGTCAACGGTCAGGTGGAAATGGCCGCCGCGTTCGACCGCGCTGGTTTCAACGCGATCGACGTGCACATGAGCGACATTCTCGCTGGCCGCGTCGACCTGAACGAGTTCAAAGGTCTGGTGGCGTGCGGTGGTTTCTCCTACGGCGACGTTCTCGGCGCCGGTGAAGGCTGGGCCAAGTCGGCGCTGTTCAACAGCCGCGCCCGCGATGCGTTCCAGGGTTTCTTCGAGCGTAACGACAGCTTCACCCTCGGCGTGTGCAACGGTTGCCAGATGATGTCCAACCTGCACGAGCTGATCCCGGGCAGCGAGTTCTGGCCGCACTTCGTGCGTAACCGCTCCGAGCAGTTCGAAGCGCGCGTGGCGATGGTGCAGATCCAGGAATCGAACTCGATCTTTCTGCAGGGCATGGCCGGTTCGCGTATGCCGATCGCCATTGCTCACGGTGAAGGCCATGCCGAGTTCTCCAGCGAAGAAGCACTGCTGGAAGCGGATCTGTCGGGTTGCGTGGCGATGCGTTTCGTCGACAACCATGGCAAGGTCACCGAGCGTTATCCGGCCAACCCGAACGGTTCGCCGCGCGGGATCACTGGTCTCACCAGCCGTGATGGCCGTGTGACGATCATGATGCCGCACCCGGAACGTGTGTTCCGTGCGGTGCAGAACTCGTGGCGTTCGGAAGACTGGAACGAGGACGCACCTTGGATGCGTATGTTCCGTAATGCGCGCGTCTGGGTGAACTAAGGCCTGTGTACAAGCTGGCGTTTTTTGTTCCTGACAGTCATGTCGAGGTGGTCAAAGGCGCTGTGTTCGCTGCGGGTGGTGGGCGGATCGGTGACTATGACCACTGTGCGTGGCAGGTGCTCGGTTTGGGCCAGTTTCGACCGTTGGACGGGAGCCAGCCGTTCATTGGGGAAGCGGGGCAGGTTGAGCGGGTTGAGGAATGGAAGGTTGAGCTTGTTGTTGCGGATGAGTTGATTGTTGCTGTTGTGGCGGCTTTGAAGCTTAGTCATCCGTACGAGACGCCGGCTTATGAGGTGTGGCGGCTGGAAGATTTCTGATCTTTCTTGCTGCTTAAACAGGAAACCCGCAGATGAGTGATTGTCTGCGGGTTTTTTGTTGTCTGCGATTTGAAGGGCGACTTCATTCCACTGTGGGAGCTGGCTTGCCAGCGATGGCGCCCTTATAGGCGACCATGCTCTGGCTGACTGGGTGAATATCCGTTTCTTCGGTTGCTGCGGCTGGCGGTTTCGCCCTTACGGCGACTCACTTTTTTTACAAACGCCTAAAAAAAGTAAGCAAAAAAACGCTTGCCCCAACGTTCGGCCCACTCGCTAAAGCTCGGGGTTCCTTCGCTCCGGGTTTCATCCGGGGCATCGCCTCCGGTTTGCTTCGCTGCACCTCCTCTCGATGTCCTCCCCGGATGAATCCCTCCACTCAGCCTGCCGACGGGGCCGGTGGATCAAGATCAAGATCAAGAGCTGCAGCCGAGCTAACGCTCATCCTGTTGAGTGGTGAGAAGCAGGAGCGAGTAAGTGGCGCTGCTTTGCTTTTCTGTGGGAGCTGGCTTGCCAGCGATGGCGGCCTGACAGCCGACCAGTCTCTATCTGGATGCACACAATCCAATTGTGGGAGTGAGCCTGCTCGCGATAGCGACCTCACAACCAACCAATCACCCGCAGATGTACCTCAATCCCTGTGGGAGCTGGCTTGCCAGCGATGGCGGCCTGACAGCCGACCAGTCTCTATCTGGATGCACACAATCCAATTGTGGGAGTGAGCCTGCTCGCGATAGCGACCTCACAACCAACCAATCACCCGCAGATGTACCTCAATCCCTGTGGGAGCTGGCTTGCCAGCGATGGCGGCCTGACAGACGACCAGTCTCTATCTGGATGCACGCAATCCAACTGTGGGAGCCAGCCTGCTGGCGATGAGGCCGCCCAGCCACCCCATCACCCAAGGCTGTTTAAAAATGCATCAAATCACCAGAACCTTCCCACAAGGTTTTCAGGTTGTCCGTCGGACGTCCGGTCTCTAGTCTTTGGTTGTCACCGCAAATCGGTGATCGGGTGTGAGAACCCGGGCAAGAAGTGTTATTCCAGCATCGGTACGTCATAATCGCCGCCAGCTTATTGCTGCCTGCAATCAATTTATGGCGGCTGTGTGCGGGCAGACTTCGGTCTGGCCGGAAGTTCTGCTCCTTGCCCGGTTTCTCACCCCGCACATAGCTGCCACCATTTCGCCGCGTGAGAAACGGCAATTGGATGGCTCCGATCATTAAGGAGTTTTTCAATGACCAAGCCCGTACCCGACCCACCCGAAACCACCACCCCACTCGAAGAAGCCCTCCGCGCCGAAGAGCAAGCCCGAAACCGCGAAGCCATCAAACGCGCTCTCGACTTCTACCTGTGCCCCGAGCCCGAAAAGCCCCGCCGACCGAGCACCATGTTCATGGTCTGCCCCCAAGTCGACACCGAAAGCCTGCTCGCCCACGCCTGCGAATCGTTAGCCTCGGCAAGCACCGCCGCCAGCAACTTCGCCAATGAGCTAAGCGGTTCTCAGCGCAGCACGGTATTAGGCATCCAGCAAATCGTCATGCTCGCCGAACTGGCGGTAAACCGTGCGCTGGATCGGGTAGACCCACAAACCTGATCCATTGGGGGTATCGAAAACAGGCTCGCCCCATTTGAATAGGGCGAGCCTGCTCAAGCGCACGACTTTGGAAAACTGTCGCTCGCGGCTCAATCGCAGCTTCAGATGTGACGTTGACCGTTCATCGGAAACACTCGCTGACCTGTAATTTCTGACAGTGGTGCGATTCCGCCAACTCCTGTCTGATGAGCCTTCCATCCAAAACTGGTAAGAAGGAACTTAGCTATGTCTGTTGATAAAAATGCTGTGCCTGCAATTACTTCTGTGAAAGACGATCAAGGCTCAGAGATTCCCAACGGTGGCACCACTACGGCAACTACTGTGCATCTGAGCGGGTCGGCAGTTGCTGGAGAGAATGTTCAAATTTTGGACAGTGTTGTTGTGAAGGGACAAGTAGTTGCGACTGCTGCCGGACACTGGGCTCTGAGCCTGACGGGTTTGACGCGAGCTCCTCATTCGATTACCGCGAGAGGAGAGGCTGGTTTTTCACCTGCTCGTACATTTACTGTTATTGCAGGGAAGTAACCGAGAAAAAGCCGCTGTGCCTCATAGCGCAGCGGCCTTCATTGATCAGTGATTCCGTTGGATTTTGCTGCGGTTTAAACCTTGGCACTGACCTCACTGCGATTGACTAACGCCTCCAGCGCTCCACTCAAACTCGCCGCCTTGTCCCCCACCAGCAAATGCCAGACCCCACCCTCCAACTGGCTGACACCCTGACAACCCAGCTCTTTCAACTGGGCCTCAGACAAGGCCTTGGCATCTGCCAGCAACAAGCGAATCCGGCTCATCGCAATGCAGTCCAGTTGCAGCACATTGTCGCTACCACCCAGCGCTTTCAGCCATTGCTGAGCTTCCGAACCTGCGACCACAACGGCTTTCGTTTCATCGACAACCGCAACAGGCTCAGCAAGAACCGCCCGGCCCAATGCCGGCATCGCCAGGCGAATCTCATCAGCAATGCTGTCAGCCATCGGCCCGACCACTACCTGCAGACTGCCGCCCTTGCCCGGGCGTACAACTGCCATCGCACCCAGCGCTTTCAGATCGGCATCCGATGCCTTGTTGCGATCAACCATCTCCAGGCGCAACCGCGTGGTGCACGCACCGACAGTCACCAGGTTCTCGGCACCGCCCAAGGCTTTGATGTACGCAGCGGCGCGCTCGTTTTCTGTCAGCACAGATTTCTCGGCTGCGGCCACGTCTTCACGGCCCGGCGTTTTCAGATTGAAACGGCGGATACAGAAGTCGAACACCGCGTAATAGATGACCGCATAAGCCAGCCCCACCGGAAGCACCAACCAGCCATTGGTCGAGCGGCCCCAGCCCAGGACCATGTCGATAAAACCGCCCGAGAACGTGAAGCCCAAATGGATGTTCAGCGCATTGGTAATCGCCATCGACAACCCGGTCAGCAGCGCATGCAGCAGATACAGCAGCGGCGCCAGAAACATAAAAGCGAATTCAATTGGCTCGGTCACCCCGGTCAGGAACGAAGTCAGCGCCATCGACAGGAAAATCCCGCCCATCACCTTGCGGCGTTCCGGCAGGGCATTGCGATACATCGCCAGACACGCGGCCGGCAGGCCGAAGATCATCATCGGGAACATACCGGTCATGAACTGGCCGCCCTTCGGATCGCCAGCGAAGTAGCGCGACAGGTCACCAGTGACCAGTGCGCCGGTGGTTGGATCAGTGAAGTTGCCGAACACGAACCACGCCATGTTGTTGAGGATGTGGTGCAGGCCAGTGACGATCAGCAAGCGGTTGAACACGCCAAACACGAACGCACCAATGCTGCCGCTTTCCATCATCAAGGCGCCGAAGCTGTTGATGCCGTGCTGGATCGGCGGCCAGATGTAGCCGAACACCACGCCCAACCCGACCGCAGCGAACCCGGTGACAATCGGTACAAACCGTCGGCCACCAAAGAACGCCAGGTACTCCGGCAGCTTGATGTCCTTGAAGCGGTTGTACAGCGCGCCGGCCATCAAGCCGCTGACGATCCCGGCGAGCATGCCCATGTTGATGCTCGCGTCGAGCACCTTGAGGGTGGAGATCATCACCAGATAACCGATCACTCCGGCCAGGCCTGCGGTGCCGTTGTTGTCCTTGGCGAAACCGACGGCGATGCCGATGGCGAAGATCATTGCCAGGTTGGCGAAGATCACTTGGCCGGCATCGTGGATGATCGCGATGTCCAGCAGGTCGGTGTCGCCCAGACGCAGTAGCAGGCCGGCGATCGGCAGGATCGCGATCGGCAGCATCAGCGCACGGCCGAGGCGTTGCAGGCCTTCGATGAAGAGTTGGTACATGGTGGTTCTCCCTGCTCTTTTATAGAGAGCTTTTTGTTAGCGCAGAGGCCAATGTTGGTGGCAGGCATGACGCACCGCTGCGGCGCTGCTCAGCTTGAGCAGGTCGCGGGCGAGGCGTTGGCATTCGGTTTCGTGCAACTGGCGCACGCGATCCTTGATTTCACCGATCTGCACCGGGCTCACCGACAGTTCAGTGACGCCGAGGCCGATCAATACCGGCGTCGCCAGCGGATCCGAGGCGAGGGCGCCGCAGACGCCGACCCAACGCTTGTGCACCGCCGCGCCTTCACAGGTCATGGCGATCAAACGCAGCAGAGCAGGGTGCAGGGCGTCGACGCGGGCGGCCAGACCGGCGTGATCGCGGTCCATGGCCAGGGTGTATTGCGACAGATCGTTGGTGCCGATGGAGAGGAAGTCGGCATGTTCGGCCAATTGCTCGGCTTGCAGCGCGGCGGCGGGGACTTCGATCATGACGCCGATTTCCGGACGTTGGCTGATGCCCAGTTCCAGACACAAGGCATCGATGCGCTGACGGATGTGCAGCAGTTCGTCGACTTCAGTGACCATCGGCAACAGGATGCGGCAGCGCTGTAACGGGCTGACTTGCAGCAGCGCACGCAGTTGCTGGTCGAGGATTTCTGGTCGGGCATGCGCCAGTCGAATGCCGCGCAAGCCGAGTACCGGGTTGGCCTCGGCGGGCAGTGGCAAGTAGTCGAGTTGCTTGTCGCCGCCGACGTCGATGGTGCGGATGATCACCGATCTATCGCCCATCGCGTCGATCACGGCTTGATAGGCACTGCGCTGTTCTTCGACATCCGGCGCGGTCTGACGATCAACGAACAGAAACTCGGTGCGCAACAGGCCGACGCCATCGGCGCCGTTGGCAAAAGCGTCCGCCGCTTCAGCGCTTGAGGCGACGTTGGCGACCACTTCGATGGCCACACCATTGCGCGTTTCTGCCGGCAGATGAGCCTTGGCTTGTTGAACGTCGCGGCGTTGTTTGCGTTCGAGTTGCGCTTGCTGAACTTCAGCCAGGCGCTCGGTATTCGGTGCCAGTTCGAGGCGCCCACCATCAGCATCAAGCACCACCGCTTGGCCCTGCGGTTGATCAAGCAATGCTGCACCCAGAGCGACCATGCACGGCAGACCTTTGCCGCGCGCCAGAATCGCCACGTGAGAAGTCGCGCCGCCCTCGGCCATGCACAATCCGGCGACACCTTGCGCGCTCAGTTGCAGCAGATCCGAGGGGGTAAGTTCATGGGCTGCGACGATGGCGCCGGCCGGCACGTCGTAATGCCAGGCTTCGCCGAGCAGGGCACGCAGCACCCGTTGCTTGAGGTCGCGCAGGTCGTTGGCGCGTTCGGCCAGCAGCGCGCTACCGGTGTGCTGGAGCACTTCGCACTGGACATTAATCGACTGACTCCAAGCGTGAGTCGCTGCGGTGCCTTGCTCGATGGATTGTTGTGCGGCGTCGAGCAGGGCCGGGTCTTCGAGCAGTGCCAGATGCGCGGCGAAGATCGCTTCTTCGTCGGCATTCTTCTGCTTTTTGGCTTGGGTGAGGGTGCTGTCGATTTCGCAGCGAACCTGATTCAGTGCGGTGTCGAGGTTTTGCAGTTGCTGTACCGGGTCATGATTGCCTGCATCCACTGGCAAACTGATCGCGTTCAAGCGAAACAGCGGGCCACCGACCAGTCCCGGCGCGGCGCAAACGCCGTGCAGAACGCCAGCCTCGGCCGCACGTTTAAGAGGCGCAACACTTACCGGTGCGGCAGCGTGATGGTCATCCGGCAAAGCCGTCGCCAATGCCGTGAGCAAGGCTTGCAGCGCGGCTTCGGCGTCCGAACCTTGACAGCTGACCTGCACTTCATCCTGCTCGCCGATCGCCAGCCCCATCAATCCGATCAGGCTGTTGCACGGCGCCGATTTGCCGGCGAAGTGCAACTGCGACTGACTCTTGAAACCTTGCGCGGTCTGCCGAATCAACGCGGCAGGGCGCGCATGCAAACCGCCGCGATGAGCAACCAATACATGACCGTGAACTTCAGGCCCGCCCACCTCTTCAGCATTAGCCGACGAACTGTTGCGCGCGACGATGTGCAATAGCGGCTCGCCGACTTTTACCGCTTTCAGTGTGATCGGACGCACCTGAAAATCCTGGCTGTTGGTCAGGATCAACAAGCTGACGAGGCTTTTGCACTGCTGGCCGACCTTGTCCAGGTCGTAGCGCAACAGCGGCTGACCTTTGCTGACGCGTAGGCCTTCCTTGACCAGCATCGAGAAGCCTTCGCCGTTCAGTTCAACGGTGTCGAGGCCCAGGTGCAGGAGGATTTCTGCGCCATTGTCGGCGCGCACGGTCAACGCATGGCCGGTGCGTGCGACGTGGATGATCACGCCGGCGCACGGCGAGTACAGGGTGTCGTTGACGGGATCGATGGCAATGCCATCGCCCATCGCGCCGCTGGCGAACACTGCGTCCGGGACTTTGGCGAGCGTGAGCACCGGGCCGCTGAGCGGGGCGCTGAGGGTCAGCTCTTTATTGTTGTTGTGCATGGCTCGGTCTCATCAGGTGTGCAGTCATTCGGGCTTAGTGCGTACGCGTAACTTTGCTCAGGTGGCGCGGCTGATCCGGGTCCATGCCACGGGCTACGGCGAGGCCTGCGGCCATCACGTAGAAACTCTGGATGGCCAGAATCGGATCAAGGGCCGGGTGTTCGGCGCGGGTCAGGGTCAGGTCGCGTTCGCTGACGTCATCCGGTGCCGCCAGCAACACACGGGCGCCGCGTTGGCGCATTTCTGCCGCGAGGCTCAACAGGCCGGCCTGCTCGGCACCGCGTGGGGCGAAGACCAGCAGCGGGTAGTGTTCGTCGATCAGCGCCATGGGGCCGTGACGGACCTCGGCGCTGCTGAACGCTTCAGCTTGAATGGCCGAGGTTTCCTTGAATTTCAGCGCCGCCTCTTGGGCGATGGCAAAACCGGCGCCACGACCAATGACCATCAGGCGTTCGCAATCGCGCAGGGCATCGATGGCCACGCTCCAATCCTGTTTCGCCGCTTCACGCAGGCCTTCGGGCAGGGCGTTGTGCGCCTCCAGCAATTCGCTGTCTTCTTTCCAGTGCGCGATCAAACGGGCGCTCGCGCTGAGGGTTGCGATAAAGCTTTTGGTCGCGGCGACGCTGCTTTCGGTACCGGCGAGCAATGGCACGCTGAATTCACACGCAGCTTCCAGTGGCGAATCGGCGGCGTTGACCATCGACACGCTCAGCGCGCCACGCTTGCGCAACAGACGCAGGCTGTTGACCAGATCCGGGCTCTGACCCGACTGTGAAAAGGCGAACGCGACCTGACCGCTGACTTTCAACGGCGCCTGTTGCATGGTCACCACCGACATCGGCAACGACGCCACCGGTACGCCCAGTTGCTGCATGGTCAGGTAGGCGAAGTAGCTCGCCGCATGATCGGAACTGCCGCGCGCAACGGTCATCGCCACTTGCGGTGGCTGACGGCGCAAGCGCCCGGCGATCTCGATCATCTGCGGGTCGAGTTGTTGCAGTTGGGCCTGCACGGCCTCGAACGAGGACAGCGCCTCTTCAAGCATTTTTGAAGTCAATGTCTTCTCCTTCGACCATGACGGCGGTCAGTGTGAGTGAGCGATCCAGCCGCACGCAGTCGGCCCAGGCGCCTGGTTCAAGGCGCCCGCGTTCGGTGATGCCGAGGTAGTCGGCGGGGAATTGCGAAAGACGTTGCGAGGCCTCACTGATCGGCAAACCGATCTTCACCAGGTTGCGCAGGGCCTGATCCATGGTCAGGGTGCTGCCGGCCAGCGTGCCGTCGGGCAGGCGCACGCCGCCCAGGCATTTGGTCACGGTGTGGCTGCCAAGCTTGTACTCACCGTCGGGCATGCCGGCGGCGGCGGTCGAGTCGGTGACGCAATACAGGCATGGGATCGAACGCAGGGCCACGCGAATGGCGCCGGGATGCACGTGCAGCAAATCCGGGATCAATTCGGCGAATTTGGCGTGGGCCAGTGCCGCGCCGACGATGCCGGGCTCGCGGTGATGCAGCGGGCTCATGGCGTTGTACAAATGGGTGAAGCTGGTGGCACCAGCTTCCAGTGCGGCGACGCCTTCCTCGTAACTGCCGAGGGTGTGGCCGATCTGCATGCGCACGCCACGGCTGCTCAGTTCTCGGATCAAACCGTCATGGCCGGCGATTTCCGGGGCGATGGTGATCACGCGGATCGGCGCCAGCGCCAGGTATTCTTCGACTTCGGCCATCAACGCGGTGTGAGCAAAGTTCGGTTGTGCACCGAGTTTGCCGGGATTGATGTACGGGCCTTCGAGGTGCACGCCGAGTACCCGTGCGGCGCCTTGCGGACGCTGTTCACAGAATTCTCCGACCTCTTTGAGCACACTGGAGATCTCGGCGCTCGGTGCGGTCATGGTCGTGGCCAGCAGCGAGGTGGTGCCGAAGCGCACGTGGGTTTTGGTGATGGTCTCGAACGCGCTGGCGCCTTCCATGATGTCTTTGCCGCCACCGCCGTGGACATGCAGGTCGATGAAACCTGGCAGCAGATAGGGCAGGTCATTGTCGGCCGGATCGCACGGCACGCCTTCGATCGACACGACTTTGCCGTGTTCGTGGATCAGCCGGCCGCGAATCCAGCCGCTGGCGGTAAGGATGTTGTCTTCGGACATTTCGGTTCTCGCTTTGGGCCGTTTTAGCGGCGCAGCTCTGCAACAAAGTCGTAGTAGTCGTTGCGGCAATAGGTGTCGGTGACTTCGATCGGCGTGTTGTCTTCCAGGTAGCCGACCCGGGTCATCAGCAGCATGGCGGTGCCGGGGGCGATGCCGACCAGCGCGGCGAACTCGTCCGAGGCGTTGATCGCCTGAATGTGCTGAAGGGCGCGGACAATCGGTTTGCCGATGCCGTCGAGGTATTCGTAAAGCGAATCGCCCACCAATTGTGGCTTGGGCATGATCGAGGCGGGCAGGGTGCTCATCTCGATCGCCATCACCGTGTCGTCGGCTTTGCGCAGGCGTTTCATGCGCGCGACCTTGTCGTTCGGCGACAGGCTCAGGCGGATCAATTCTTCGTGGGTCGGCAGGGTGATTTCCCGCTCCAGCCACTGTGAGCTGGGCACAAAACCCTTGAGGCGGAGCATCTCGCTGAAACCCGAAAGGCGTGACAGCGGTTGTTCCAAGCGTGGCGTAATGAATGTGCCGGAACCCTGCAAGCGACGGATCAGACCTTGATCGAGCAAGACCTCCAGTGCTTTGCGGGCGGTGACCCGGGAGATGCCGAGCTGTTCACTGAGATTGCGCTCGGATGGCATCGCCTGTTCGGCTTTCCACTGCCCGGCATGAATCGCTGCTTCCAGGTTGCGCGCCAGTTGCAGGTACAGCGGCGTCGGCTGGGAGTCATCTGGGCGTAGGGCGTGGAAGTCGTTCATGTAGGTCATTTCCGGCGCGAGTATAGGATTGTTGTGGCTCGCTTGTGGGGCGGAAATTAATACCACTTGAATACCATGTCAACGCAGGTAAATGGCCGAATGCCCAATGAAATGGCGGTTCAGGAAGGGTTTGGTCTTGAGTGGTATTAGAGGTGGGCTATGAAAAACAAAAAATCGCAGCCTGCGGCAGCGCCTACAGTGGAGAGTGGTATCACCCATGTAGGAGTTGGCGCAGGCTGCGATCTTTTGATTTATTTTTTAATGCCGACCGGTGGTAAGGGCTGGATGAGCACTTTGTGGTGAGGGGATTTATCCCCGATCGGCTGCGCAGCAGTCGCAAAACCTGCCAACTCAGTCTGGCAGTAGGAAAGCGGAGGGCGGGCTTCGCCACCCATCGGAGCGGCGCGACGTTTCGCTAAATCCCCTCGCCACAGGTTAAGGGCGGATCTCGACCATCGTGCCGTCCGGCACCAGATTCCACACTTCGCGCATGTCGACGTTGCGCATGGCGACGCAGCCGTCGGTCCAGTCCAGCGTGTGGAACAGGTCTTCCGGCGTTTCTTCCGAATCCGGCGTGCCGTGGATCATGATCATCCCGCCGGGCTCGACGCCTTCACGTCGGGCACGGGCAGAGTCGGCGATGTTCGGGTAGGAAATGTGCATCGACAGGTTGAATTTGTCGCTGGTCTTGCGCCAGTCGATCCAATAGAAACCTTCCGGTGTGCGTTTGTCGCCTTCAATCAGTTTCGGACCTTTTTTCGCACCCTTGCCCAGCGAGATGCGATAGGTCTTCAGCGGCTTGCCGTCGGCGATCAACTGCAGTTGATGCGCCGATTTGAGCACCAGCACTTTTTCGATCAGAGGCGTATTGGATGGCGTCACGGTGGTCACGAATGACGCTTGCGAGACCGTAACGAACGACAGGCAGAACAGGGCAAGCAACCAGCGCATTGAAACGATTCCCCAGGAATGAAGCAGATACTTTATTTATAGATGTCATGCAGGCCCTGTTGCAGCCTGCGCTTTGTCTATCGGCCGGGCTGCGACAAGATTAAGTGATGGCTGGCTGAGCGAGCGGCGGAATCGACTCCGACCGAACCGGGTAGGCCTCGGCGCGCCGATCAGCGAAGAAGCATTCTAAGGTACGCCCCACCGTGCGGAAAGCCAGCTCATCCCATGGAATGTCGGCTTCGTCGAATAGTTGCACTTCGAGGCTCTCGGGGCCGGCGGCGAAATCCAGATCGACCAGCTCGGCGCGGAAGAACACATGCACCTGACTGATGTGCGGCACGTCGATCAGCGTATAGATGCTCAGGTTGCGTACCCGGGCGCAGGCTTCCTCGGCGGTTTCGCGGATCGCAGCCTGCTCGATGGTCTCACCGTTTTCCATGAAACCAGCGGGCAGCGTCCAGTAACCGAGGCGCGGCTCGATGGCGCGACGGCAGAGCAATACTTTAGAGCCCCAGGTCGCGACACAACCGGCAACGATGTTGGGATTCTGATAGTGAATGGTCTGACAGCTGTCACAGACAAATCGCAGCCGCGAGTCGCCTTCGGGAATGCGCTGTGTCACCGGGTTGCCGCACTGGCTGCAAAATTTCATGCTGGGGTTCCTGAATGCTGCGCCTATCTTGGCGTGCAGCGGTGCCGGTCGGCAAGTTGTCGTTTCGCGACATGCTCCGGCGAGGGGCTTGGGCGGCCGCTATGATTGGTGCATGATGCCGGGTAAGGCACAGATCGAGAACACTCATGCTGGACGAGCTACTGCATCGGGTAAGCAACCACACACCGCGCACGCTGGAGACCGACACACGTTTCCCCGAGGCCGCCGTGCTGGTGCCGATCACCCGCAGTGCCGAGCCTGAGCTGGTACTCACTCTGCGTGCCAGCGGTCTCTCGACCCATGGCGGCGAAGTCGCCTTCCCGGGTGGGCGCCGCGATCCGGAAGACCCTGACCTGATTTTCACCGCCTTGCGTGAAGCCGAAGAAGAGATTGGCCTGCCGCCGGGACTGGTCGAAGTGATCGGCCCGCTGAGCCCGTTGATCTCTCTGCATGGAATCAAGGTCACACCTTACGTTGGCGTGATCCCCGATTTTGTCGAGTACCAGCCCAACGACGCGGAAATCGCCGCCGTGTTCAGTGTCCCCCTCGAATTCTTCCGCAAGGATCCCCGCGAACACACCCATCGCATCGACTATCAGGGCCGTAGCTGGTACGTACCGAGTTATCGCTACGGCGAGTTCAAGATCTGGGGGCTGACGGCGATCATGATCGTCGAGTTGATCAATCTGCTCTATGACGCGAAGATTAGTCTGCATCAACCGCCTAAAAGCTTTATTAACACGTAAGCCATCGTTCGAATGGCCATCCCCGTGAGCCCTGAGGAAAACAAGATGAAATACCGCTTGGGCGACGCCCGTGTCGAAACCCACCCGCAGAGCTGGGTCGCCCCCAATGCCGTGTTGGTGGGCAAGGTCAAACTGGAGGAGGGCGCCAACGTCTGGTTCAACGCCGTGCTGCGCGGCGACAACGAACTGATCCTGATCGGCAAGAACAGCAACGTCCAGGACGGCACCGTGATGCACACCGACATGGGCTATCCGCTGACCATCGGCACCGGCGTGACCATTGGCCACAACGCCATGCTCCACGGCTGCACCGTTGGCGATTACAGCCTGATCGGCATCAACGCGGTGATTCTCAACGGCGCGAAGATCGGCAAGAACTGCATCATTGGCGCCAACTCGCTGATTGGTGAGGGCAAGGAAATTCCGGATGGTTCGCTGGTGATGGGCTCGCCGGGCAAGGTTGTGCGTGAGTTGACCGAGCCGCAGAAGAAGATGCTCGAAGCGAGCGCTGCGCACTATGTGCATAACTCCCAGCGTTATGCGCGTGATCTGGTTGAGCAGGAAGAATGACTACTGTCGAAAGACCGGTCGCCTCGCCTTGCGTGAATATTTGCGCGCTGGACGAAGACGATATTTGCACCGGTTGCCAGCGCACGGTCGCGGAGATCACCCGCTGGGGCCGCATGAGCAATGACGAGCGACGCGTGGTGCTGGGGTTGTGTCATGAGCGGGCGAAGGCGAGCGGGTTGGTCTGGATGATTCCGGCCAAGCGCTGAGATATCGGTTGAAGCGCTTTTGTGGCGAGGGAGCAAGCTCCCTCGCCACAGGTAAGCCTCGACCTTGTATACAAATCGCAAGCCGACTTGGCCGAACTCTCCTCCTCAAGTAACCTGTGCGCCAATCTGACAGGTCGCCCCCATGATTTTCCTCATCGCCTACATCAGCAGCGTCGTGCTGATCAACTTTGCCTTCTCCACCGCGCCCCACCTGGACATCATCTGGTCGGCCTGGGGCGGCCTGGTGTTCGTGCTGCGTGACATGGTGCAAACCCGCTTCGGCCACGGCGCCATCGTGGCGATGCTGGCGGCGCTGGTGTTGTCGTATGTCACCTCCGATCCGTCCATCGCCCTGGCCAGTGCCACGGCGTTTGCGGTGTCCGAGATCATCGACTGGCTGGTCTTCAGCATCACCAAACGGCCGTTGCGTGACCGCTTGTGGATCAGTTCGGCGCTGAGCATTCCTCTCGATACCTTCATCTTCTTCGGCATGATCGATCTGATAACGCCGCCAGTGATCATCACAGCCCTGGCCTCGAAATTCGCCGGCGTTACCGCCGTCTGGCTGATCATGGCCTGGCGCGAACGCAAACAGGCCGTCGCCAGCTGAAGCCAAACCTTCGGGTTCATGTAAAATGCCGCGCTTTCTCCCCATGGAAAGTGCGCATGGCGACGCTTTCCTCGATGATCCGCTTCTTTGAGGACCTGAGATGACCCGTATCGGAACTCCATTGTCGCCAACCGCGACCCGCGTATTGCTGTGTGGCTGTGGTGAGTTGGGCAAGGAAGTGGTAATCGAACTGCAACGTCTGGGCGTTGAAGTGATCGCCGTTGATCGTTACGCCAATGCGCCGGCCATGCAGGTTGCCCATCGCAGCCACGTGATCAACATGCTCGACGGCGCCGCCCTGCGCGCAGTGATCGAAGCCGAGAAGCCGCACTTCATCGTGCCGGAAATCGAAGCCATCGCTACAGCCACTCTGGTCGAACTGGAAGCCGAAGGCTTCACCGTGATCCCGACCGCCCGTGCTGCGCAACTGACCATGAACCGCGAAGGCATCCGTCGTCTGGCTGCCGAAGAGCTGGATCTGCCGACCTCGCCGTACCACTTTGCCGACACCTTCGAGGACTACAGCAAAGCCGTGCAGGATCTGGGCTTCCCTTGCGTCGTCAAGCCAGTGATGAGTTCGTCGGGCAAGGGTCAGAGCCTGCTGCGCAGTGCCGATGACGTGCAGAAAGCCTGGGATTACGCACAAGAGGGCGGTCGCGCCGGCAAAGGTCGGGTGATCATCGAAGGCTTCATCGATTTCGACTACGAAATCACCTTGCTGACCGTGCGTCATATTGGTGGTACCACGTTCTGTGCGCCAGTCGGCCACCGTCAGGAGAAGGGCGACTATCAGGAATCCTGGCAGCCACAGGCTATGAGCCCGATTGCGCTGGCGGAATCCGAGCGTGTTGCCAAAGCCGTGACTGAAGCGCTGGGCGGTCGTGGTCTGTTCGGCGTCGAGTTGTTCATCAAGGGCGATCAGGTGTGGTTCAGCGAAGTGTCGCCGCGCCCGCATGACACCGGTCTGGTGACGCTGATTTCGCAGGACTTGTCGCAGTTCGCCCTGCACGCACGCGCCATTCTTGGTCTGCCGGTGCCGCTGATCCGTCAGTTCGGGCCATCGGCTTCGGCAGTGATTCTGGTGGAAGGGCAGTCGACCCAGACGGCATTCGCCAACCTTGGTGCGGCGTTGAGCGAACCGGACACGGCATTGCGTCTGTTCGGCAAGCCTGAAGTGAATGGCCAGCGTCGCATGGGTGTGGCGCTGGCGCGGGATGAGTCGATCGAAGCGGCTCGTGCCAAAGCGACCCGTGCTGCTCAGGCTGTTGTTGTAGAGCTGTAAACCGAGTCGCGTCTATCGCGAGCAGGCTCACTCCTACAATTGGAATGCGTTCCCCTGTAGGAGTGAGCCTGCTCGCGATAGCGATCTATCAGGCAACCTGATTCAGATCGTTATTGCGCGTTTCCTTCAGGCACAGCACCGCAATCAAACTCAGCACCGCCGCCGCCGACACATACCCGCCGACATAACTCAAACCACCCATCGCCACCAGTTTCTGCGCGAAAAACGGCGCCGCCGAGGCCCCGACAATGCCGCCGAGGTTATACGCCGCCGACGCGCCGGTATAACGCACATGAGTGGGAAACAACTCCGGCAACAACGCCCCCATCGGCGCAAACGTCACGCCCATCAAGAACAACTCGATACACAGAAACAGCGCCACGCCCCAGGTCGAGCCCTGCGTCAGCAATGGCTCCATCAGAAACCCGGACAGAATCGCCAGCACGCCGCCGATGATCAACACCGGTTTGCGCCCGTAACGGTCACTGGCCCAGGCTGACAACGGCGTGGCTGCCGCCATGAACAACACGGCAAAACACAGCAGACCGAGGAACGTCTCACGGCTGTAGCCGAGCGTGGATACGCCATAGCTCAGGGAAAACACCGTCGAGATATAGAACAGCGCATAACATACGACCATCGCCGCAGCGCCCAGCAGCGTCGGTGCCCAGTATTGACTGAACAGCTCGACCAACGGCACTTTCACCCTTTCGTGGCGGGCGATGGCGTTGGCGAATACCGGGGTTTCATGGAGTTTCAGGCGTACGTACAGACCCACCATCACCAGTGCCGCACTGAGCAGAAACGGGATCCGCCAGCCCCAGCTACGGAATTGTTCGTCGGTGAGGGTCATGGCCAAGGTCAGAAACAGACCATTGGCGGCGAGAAAACCAATCGAAGGGCCAAGCTGCGGGAACATGCCGAACCACGCACGTTTACCTTTCGGCGCGTTTTCCGTGGCCAGCAGCGCCGCGCCGCCCCATTCGCCGCCCAGCCCCAACCCTTGGCCGAAGCGCAATACGCACAGCAGAATCGGCGCCCAGGCCCCGATGCTGGCATAACCGGGCAGCACGCCAATCAGTGTCGTACAAACACCCATCAGCAGCAGCGAGGCTACCAGCGTCGATTTGCGCCCGATGCGATCACCGAAGTGGCCAAACAGTGCCGAGCCCAGCGGTCGGGCGAGGAACGCGATGCCGAAGGTCAGAAACGCCGACAGCATCTGCGCGGTGCCCGAGGTCTGCGGAAAGAACACCGGCCCGATCACCAGCGCGGCGGCCGTGGCATACACATAGAAATCGTAGAACTCGATGGCGGTGCCGATAAAACTCGCGGTCGCCACCCGGGTGGCGGAATTGGTCGGTTGGGCAGGCGCGGTGTCGCTGTAAGCGGTACTGGTCGTCATGCGGTGATCCCTGACAGTCATGAGCTCCGTTGGAGCGAATTATTATGGTCGAACACCCAGGGATGTGGGATGAGGCGCGAGCGCTGTTTCGAGTAGGAACAGTCGCCGGTTTGTTGCGGAAAAAGGCCGAGATCCGAATCGTGCTGGATAAGCACATGGACCGGCTGCGCTTGGGTAAGCGCCTCGATTATAGGAAGGGGGCTAACAAATGAACAAGAGGGCTGGCAGAGCCAATGAAACCTGAGGTCAGTAGAGATTCTGTGGCGAGGGAGCTTGCTCCCGCCGGGTTGCGAAGCGACCCCAACACATTTGCGGACGCTGCGTGCCCGAGCGGGAGCAAGCTCCCTCGCCACAACGCTTAGATCTTGGCAGGCACCGAAGAGGTATGCCAGATCAACACCTTGCTCACCCGGTTCTCCTCAGTTTCGAGGATCTCCAATCGATAACGGCCGATCTTCAGGCAAACCGCGCTTTCCGGGATGGTCTCCAGCGCTTCGGTCACCAAGCCATTCAGGGTCTTCGGCCCGTCGCTTGGCAAGTGCCAGCCCAGGCATTTATTCAGCTCACGGATTGATGCTGCGCCATCAATCACCATGCGCCCATCGGCCTGTGTGTGAATGTGCGGGTTGTCGAGGCTGTGCTCGCTTTCGAACTCGCCGACGATCTCTTCAAGAATGTCTTCCAGGGTGACGATGCCCAACACTTCGCCGTACTCGTCCACCACCATGCCCAACCGGCGCTGCTGCTTGTGGAAGTTCAGCAGTTGCAGTTGCAACGGCGTGCTTTCCGGCACGAAGTACGGCTCGTAGCTGGCGGCCAGCAACGCTTCACGGGTCAGACTGTCGTTGTTCAGCAGATGGCGGATCTGCCGGGTATTGAGCACCGCTTCGACCTGGTTGATGTCGCTGTGGAACACCGGCAGGCGCGTGCGTTTGTTGTGGCGCAGTTGTTCGATGATGTCTTCGATCGGGTCATCAAGGTTGATGCCGTCGACGTCGCTGCGCGGGACCAGAATGTCGTTGACCGTGATGTTGTCCAGCGCATGGATGCCTGACACCGGGTGCGTGCGTGTCGGATGTTCGGGATCATCGGGATGATCCGCCGCCAGGTCGTCCTCGCTTTGCTGCACCACTTGGGCTTTGCGCGCAAACGGTCGAGTCAGCAAACCGCTGATACGGCTGAGCAGCCAGGCCAATGGGTAAACCGCTTTCAGCGGCACCGCCAGCAAGGTATTGCCGAAAGAAAGCACGGCGTCCGGATAGCGTTTGGCGAGCGAGCGCGGGAAGTAATCGGCGAAGACCAGCAAGATCACGCCGGCACTCAGGCAAGCGGCCCACGGGCCGTTTTCTTCGCAAAGGAAAATCGCCAGCAGCGTGGCGATGATCACTGCCAGTGCCCGGCACAAGGTATTGCACAGGATCAGGCTGTCGAGCGGGAAGCTCAGCCTGGCCAGCGGCTTATCGCTGGCGCGTGAGGCAGTGCGTTGCGCGAGCAGGTGTTGCTGCGCGATTTCGACGGCGGTAAACAGCCCCGACCATAAAATCAGCAGGGCAAATATTGCGAGCATCGGCCCTATGGGCAAACCGTCCATTTATGCCGCCCGTCAGATGTGCAGGATGTATTCACGAACCAGTTTGCTGCCGAAATAAGCCAACATCAGCAGGCAGAAACCGGCGAGGGTCCAGCGAATCGCCTTGTGGCCGCGCCAGCCCAGACGATTGCGGCCCCACAACAGCACGCTGAACACCACCCAGGCCAGGCACGCCAGCAGGGTTTTGTGTACCAGATGCTGAGCGAACAGGTTTTCGACGAACAGCCAGCCGGAAATCAGCGACAGTGACAGCAGCGTCCAGCCGGCCCAGAGGAAACCGAACAGCAGGCTTTCCATGGTTTGCAGCGGCGGGAAGTTCTTGATCAGGCCGGACGGGTGCTTGTGCTTGAGCTGGTGGTCTTGCACCAGCAGCAGCAAAGCCTGGAACACCGCGATGGTGAACATGCCGTAGGCGAGGATCGACAAGAGAATGTGGGCGAGGATGCCCGGCTCTTCATCGATGATCTGCACCGTGCCGGTCGGCGCGAACTGCGCCAGCAACACGGTGACTGCGCCCAGCGGAAACAGCAGCACCAGCAGGTTCTCCACCGGAATCCGTGAGCAGGCGATCAGCGTCAGGGCGATCACCGCTGCGGCGATCAGGCTGGAGGCGCTGAAGAAATCCAGGCCCAGACCGATCGGGGTCAGCAAATGCGTGAGCAGGCTGGCGCTGTGGGCGACCACGGCGAGGACGCCAAGCGTAACCAGCAGGCGCTTGTTCGCCTTGGCGCCGGTGGCCAGACGGGTGCTCTGATAAAGAGTCGCAGCGGCGTATAGAAGGGCGGCGGCGAGAGTGGTAAGCAAACTGGGTGACAAGGGGAGCATAAATCCTGTTAGGCAAGCCCGAAAGGGGCTGAGTTTGGCATAGAACCGCCATGGCACGAAAGACTCAGGAAGCTGACAGCGAGGTGTCCGCCAGCCGCAGTCTTCGCTATAATCCGCGACCTGCCCACGCCGCAGGCTCGCCGAGCACATGTTGATTCCGGTCTGGGCCGCCATTATCCCGGTCTACACAGGGCCTGAAAGGATCGCGCAATGTTTGAAAACTTAACCGACCGTCTCTCGCAGACGCTGCGCCATGTCACCGGCAAGGCGAAGCTGACCGAGGACAATATCAAAGACACCCTGCGTGAAGTGCGCATGGCGTTGCTCGAAGCCGACGTCGCCCTGCCGGTGGTCAAGGACTTCGTCAATTCGGTCAAGGAGCGCGCTGTCGGCACCGAGGTGTCGCGCAGCCTGACGCCGGGCCAGGCGTTCGTGAAGATCGTCCAGGCCGAACTCGAAAGCCTGATGGGCGCGGCCAACGAAGACTTGAACCTGAGCGCTGTGCCGCCAGCGGTCATTCTGATGGCCGGTCTGCAGGGTGCGGGTAAAACCACCACCGCCGGCAAACTTGCGCGCTTCCTGAAAGAGCGCAAGAAGAAGTCGGTCATGGTGGTGTCGGCGGACGTTTATCGCCCGGCAGCTATTAAACAGCTGGAAACCCTGGCCAACGACATCGGCGTGACGTTCTTCCCGTCCGACCTGAGCCAGAAGCCGGTGGACATCGCCACCGCGGCTATTAAAGAAGCAAAACTGAAATTTATCGACGTGGTCATTGTCGACACCGCCGGTCGTCTGCACATCGACGAAGAGATGATGGGCGAGATCAAGGCGCTGCACGCCGCGATCAATCCGGTCGAAACCCTGTTCGTGGTCGACGCCATGACCGGTCAGGACGCCGCCAACACGGCCAAGGCCTTCGGCGATGCACTGCCGTTGACCGGTGTGATCCTGACCAAGGTCGACGGCGATGCCCGTGGCGGCGCCGCTCTTTCGGTGCGTGCCATCACTGGCAAGCCGATCAAGTTCATCGGTATGGGCGAGAAGAGCGAAGCGCTCGATCCGTTCCACCCTGAGCGTATCGCCTCGCGGATCCTCGGCATGGGCGACGTGCTCAGCCTGATCGAACAGGCTGAAGCGACCCTCGACAAGGACAAGGCCGACAAACTGGCCAAGAAGCTGAAGAAGGGCAAGGGCTTCGACCTCGAAGACTTCCGCGATCAGTTGCAACAGATGAAGAACATGGGCGGCCTTGGCGGCCTCATGGACAAACTGCCGAGCATCGGTGGCGTCAACCTGTCGCAAATGGGCAATGCCCAGAACGCCGCAGAGAAACAATTCAAACAGATGGAAGCCATCATCAATTCCATGACCCCGGCCGAGCGCCGCGACCCTGAGCTGATCAGCGGTTCGCGCAAGCGCCGGATCGCCATGGGTTCCGGCACGCAGGTGCAGGATATCGGTCGCTTGATCAAGCAGCACAAGCAGATGCAGAAGATGATGAAGAAATTCACCGCCAAAGGCGGAATGGCGAAAATGATGCGCGGCATGGGCGGTATGTTGCCCGGCGGCGGCATGCCAAAGATGTGAGGTGTCCCGTCTCACCCATTCTGCTCACTTATGGCGGCGCCTGATGCCCTCATGCTGCGTTGCCGCTCCTCGCCATAGCGGGCTATGACTCGTCGCGGCGCCTTGCTTGAGGGCATCAGTCACTCGCCAAAAGTGAGCGAAATGGGTGATACAGGACACTAAGACTTCGCCGGTCGTCGCACCGGCGCAGGCCCCGCAAGGACGCGGGATCAACAGCAAACCCGCACTCGGCGGGAGCTGACTGGCCGTTTTCATCGACGGCTCTACATGCAAATCCGCACGGCATGCCATAGGCGCCGGAAAAAGTCATTTGCAAAAGTCCGGATATTCCTTAGAATATGCGGCCTTTCGGGCACCCATGCCCGCTGTGCATTTAGATTTGCAGCACCGACTACAGGAACGATGTTCACATGCTAACAATCCGTCTTGCCCTTGGCGGCTCCAAAAAGCGCCCGTTTTACCACCTGACCGTAACCGACTCCCGCAACCCGCGTGACGGTTCCCACAAAGAACAGGTTGGTTTCTTCAACCCTGTTGCCCGTGGTCAGGAAATCCGTCTGTCCGTGAACCAAGAGCGCGTTGCCTACTGGCTGAGCGTTGGTGCACAACCTTCTGAGCGCGTTGCTCAGTTGTTGAAGGAATCTGCCAAGGCTGCGGCCTGAGCAATATGAACGCGACGCCTGCTGTTGCCGATGATTTGATCGTTATTGGCAAAATTTACTCTGTTCACGGCGTTCGCGGCGAAGTGAAGGTTTATTCCTTTACTGATCCGACTGAAAACCTGTTGCAGTACAAAACCTGGACGCTCAAGCGCGAAGGCAATGTCAAACAGGTCGAGCTGGTCAGTGGACGCGGGAGCGACAAGTTCCTGGTCGCAAAGCTCAAGGGTCTTGATGATCGTGAAGAAGCTCGTCTTCTGGCCGGTTATGAGATCTGCGTGCCGCGCAACCTGTTCGCTGAATTGACCGAAGGTGAGTACTACTGGTACCAACTGGAAGGTCTGAAGGTCATCGACACCCTTGGGCAATTGCTCGGGAAAATCGATCATCTTCTGGAAACCGGCGCCAATGATGTAATGGTAGTCAAGCCTTGCGCTGGCAGCCTGGATGATCGCGAACGCCTGTTGCCCTATACGGAGCAATGCGTGTTGGCCGTCGACCTGGCAGCGGGCGAGATGAAGGTGGATTGGGACGCGGACTTCTAAGCGTGGCTAACTTGCGCGTAGAAGTGATCAGTTTGTTTCCCGAGATGTTTTCCGCCATCGGCGACTACGGCATCACCAGTCGAGCGGTCAAACAGGGGCTCTTGCAGCTGACCTGTTGGAATCCGCGGGATTACACGACGGATCGGCATCACACTGTGGACGATCGCCCGTTTGGCGGTGGTCCGGGCATGGTGATGAAGATCAAGCCCCTGGAAGATGCTCTGGTTCAGGCCAAGGCAGCAGCCGGGGAGGCGGCGAAGGTGATTTACCTGTCCCCCCAAGGCCGTCAACTGAATCAGTCGGCGGTACGCGAGTTGGCGAAATCGGATGCATTGATCCTGATTGCCGGCCGCTATGAAGGCATTGACGAGCGCTTTATTGAGGCTCATGTCGATGAAGAGTGGTCAATTGGTGACTATGTGTTGTCTGGCGGTGAGCTGCCGGCCATGGTCCTGATCGATGCGGTTACACGACTGCTGCCTGGAGCTTTAGGGCATGCGGATTCCGCTGAGGAAGATTCCTTTACGGATGGTCTGCTGGATTGCCCGCACTACACCCGACCTGAGGTGTATGCGGATCAGCGTGTTCCCGACGTGTTGCTAAGTGGCAATCACGCGCATATCCGGCGTTGGCGTTTACAGCAGTCCCTTGGTAGGACCTATGAACGACGCGCCGATCTTCTGGAAAGCCGCTCGCTTTCTGGAGAAGAGAAGAAGCTGCTCGAGGAATACATCCGCGAGCGGGACGATAGTTAACAACGTATCGATGGTAGATCAGTTGATTTACCTTAGGAGCACAGCATGACCAACAAAATCATCCTTGCACTCGAAGCAGAGCAGATGACCAAAGAAATCCCTACCTTTGCCCCAGGCGACACTATTGTCGTTCAGGTGAAAGTGAAGGAAGGCGATCGTTCCCGTCTGCAAGCGTTCGAAGGCGTTGTAATCGCCAAGCGTAACCGCGGCGTGAACAGTGCGTTCACCGTTCGTAAAATCTCCAACGGTGTTGGCGTAGAACGTACTTTCCAGACCTACTCCCCGCAGATCGACAGCATGGCTGTTAAACGTCGCGGTGACGTACGTAAAGCCAAGCTGTACTACCTGCGCGACCTGTCGGGTAAAGCAGCTCGCATCAAGGAAAAACTGGCTTAAGCCCAGCTTCCGATGCAGAAAAAAGCAGCCTACGGGCTGCTTTTTTGTTGCCTGCAATTTGTCCACAGCCATTTCGTTTCAGGCCAGAACCATGACCACCCGTGACCAGGAAATCGAACGCCGTACCGAACTCTCGGTAACCCGCGTAACCAAAGCCGTCTTCCCGCCGACCACCAACCACCACAACACCCTGTTCGGCGGCACTGCGCTGGCGTGGATGGACGAAGTGTCGTTCATCACCGCCACGCGTTTTTGCCGTTTGGCGCTGGTGACGGTTTCGACTGATCGCATCGACTTCAACCACGCCATCCCGGCCGGCTCGATCGTCGAACTGGTAGGGAAAGTGATCAAGGTCGGCAACACCAGTCTCAAGGTCGAGGTGGAAGTGTTTGTGGAAAGCATGAGTTGTGATGGGCGCGAGAAGGCGATCCATGGGCAGTTCAGCTTTGTTGCCATCGATGATGACAAGCGACCGGTGCCGGTGCTCCCGGGTTTTGCGGCCTGATCTGTAACCGCGTCGCGACCATCGCTGGCAAGCCAGCTCCCACAGGTTTTGTGTCGTTCACAACTTTTATGCACGACACGGACACTGTGGGAGCGGGCTTGCCCGCGATTGGATTTAAGAGGCGCCGCTGGCCTCCGGCTGAATCAACGCCAGCAACGTCCACCCAGATCCCGGCTTCAACGTGGTCTCAGGCGTCACCACATGCACCCAACCACTGTCATCACGCATGAACAGCAGGGTCGCCCGATTGCCATGCAACGCCCGGTAATCCTCCCAGCCAAACCCGTCCGTCAATGCTGTGCTGTACAGCTCGGCGCCCTGGCCCATCTGGCTGGCCAGTTTCGCGTAGGTCAACGCCTCACTGCCCAACTGATTGCCACGATGCTCAAGGCTCGCGCGATGTTTGTCGCTGCGGCGGCTTTCATGACCGCTGGCCAAACCAAACAAACGATGATGTCCGAAGTCATGACGAAAGCGCATCGCCGCCAAGGTGTTGAGTTCGCCGGACGGTGACAACGCCAGCAAATGCCCCAACCCGACCAGATCCAGATGCGCATCGGCATGTTGCGAAGCCGGGTTGCCGAAGTAGGTCGGTAGCCCTTCCATACGCGCCGCACGAATGTTTTCCCAGCTCGAATCGGTCAGCAAAACCCGGCTGCCCAGTTGTTGCAACGACTTGCCAAGCAAGCGCGAAGGCGCATTGGCGCCGACGATCAGGAAGCCACTCGGCGCCGGTTCCGCGACTTTGAGCAGGCGTGCCAACGGGCGTGCTGTAGCGCTTTGCAGCACCACGGTGCCGATGATCACCGCAAAGGTCAGTGGCACCAGCAGCAACGCACCTTCATGGCCGGCCTCATCCAGGCGAATGGCAAAAATTGCCGACACTGCGGCCGCGACAATCCCTCGTGGTGCGATCCAGCACAAAAGTGCGCGTTCACGCCAACTCAGGCTGGAGCCCGCCGTGCTCAGCACAACGTTCAGTGGCCGGGCGATCAATTGAATCACCAGCAGCAAAATCAGCACCAGCGGACCCAGTCCAATCAAAGCGTTCAAGTCGAGGCGCGCCGCCAACAGAATGAACAGTCCGGAGATCAGCAGCACGCTGAGGTTTTCCTTGAAGTGCAGGATGTGCCGCACATCCACGCCTTTCATGTTAGCCAGCCACATGCCCATCAGCGTCACCGCCAACAATCCCGACTCATGCATGACCTCGTTGGAGGCAATGAAAATCCCCAGCACCGCCGCCAGCGAGGCGAGGTTATGCAGGTACTCCGGCAGCCACTGCCGGCGGATCACCGTCCCCAACAGCCATCCACCGACAACCCCGAACGCCGCGCCACACAGAATCACCCCGCCGAAGGTCAACAGACTCTGCTTGAAACCATGGCCCTCAGCGCTGGCAATGATGAAGCTGTAGACCACGACGGCGAGGAGGGCGCCGATCGGGTCAATGACAATGCCTTCCCAGCGCAGAATATTGGCGATAGAGGCTTTCGGCCGCACTACCCGCAGCATCGGCACGATCACTGTCGGGCCAGTCACCAGCGTCAGGCTGCCGAAAAGGATGGCCAGCATCCAGTCAAAGCCGAGCAAATAATGGGTGGCGACCGCGATGACGATCCAGGTTGAGATAGCTCCAATCGTCACCAGTCGATGAACAACGCTGCCAATCTCTTTCCATTCCGACAGATGCAGCGTCAGGCTGCCTTCGAACAGAATCAGCGCTACCGCCAGCGACACCAGCGGCATCAGCAACGGCCCGAACATTTCCTGTGGATCGAGCCAGCCCAGCACCGGACCGGCAAGAATCCCGGTCAGCAGCAGAAACAGGATCGCCGGCAGCTTCAAGCGCCAGGCCAGCCATTGGCAACCCAGCGCCGCGGCGCCAATCCCGCCAAATGCCAATAGGATTTGCTGCTCGTTCATTGATGCTCCCTGTTCCTTGAAATAGCGGGCTATGAAAGACTAGCGGCCATTCCTACAGTTCACTCTACATTTGCGCACAGCCCCGAGGTTGTGTGTCTTGAGCGCCCATGCCTGCCATCGACCATCCCCTGATTGACCAATTCCTCGACGCCCTGTGGCTGGAAAAAGGCCTGTCCGATAACACCCGAGGCGCCTATCGCAGTGATCTGGCGCTGTTCAACGGCTGGTTGCAGGAGAAAAACCTGGAGCTGATCAACGCCGGCCGTGAGTTGATCCTCGATCACTTGGCCTGGCGTCTGGAGCAGAACTACAAACCACGTTCCACCGCGAGATTTCTTTCGGGTGTGCGTGGGTTTTATCGGTATTTGTTGCGGGAAAAGCTGATCACCGTAGATCCGACGTTGCGTGTCGACATGCCGCAGCTGGGCAGGCCGCTGCCCAAATCCCTGTCGGAAGCTGATGTGGAAGCGCTGCTCAAGGCGCCGGATCTGAGCGAAGCCATCGGCCAGCGTGATCGCGCCATGCTTGAAGTGCTGTATGCCTGCGGTCTGCGCGTGACCGAGCTGGTGAGCCTGACTCTGGAGCAGGTCAACCTGCGTCAGGGCGTGCTGCGGGTGATGGGCAAGGGCAGCAAGGAACGGCTGGTGCCGATGGGCGAGGAGGCGATTGTCTGGATCGAGCGCTATATGCGCGATGGCCGCGGCGAATTGCTCGGCGGCCGCCCCAGCGATGTGCTGTTCCCCAGTCAGCGCGGCGAGCAGATGACGCGCCAAACGTTTTGGCACCGGATCAAGCATTGGGCCAAGGTCGCCGGGATCGGCAAGTCGCTGTCGCCGCATACCTTGCGCCATGCGTTTGCCACGCACCTGCTTAACCATGGCGCCGACTTGCGCGTGGTGCAGATGCTGCTGGGGCACAGTGACCTGTCGACCACCCAGATCTACACCCACGTCGCCCGCGCCCGATTGCAAGACCTGCACGCCAAACATCACCCTCGAGGCTGACATGGCCTCTGTGTTTGAAATATTTATCTGTGGTGAGGGGATTTATCCCCGATGGGCTGCGTAGCGGCCCCAAGCCCGCCTTGCTCGGTTTTTCTGATAGACCGGGGTGGACGGTTTCAGGGCTGCTTCGCAACCCATCGGGGATAAATCCCCTCGCCACAATAATGTGTGTCAGCTGCACATGTATGAGGGTGTGGCAGGTGCACATGAATCTGTGGCGACAGGCGCATTCGGCCACCGTGACCTTATGTGTTAGGCTTTGCCGGTTTGCACGATGGACGGTTATGACCCGGTGTTCCGGCACGGGCGTTCTGACCGATCCATTTGTCCGCCTTCAGGAGTTCTCATGCGTCTGACCCAGATTTTCGCCGCCGCAGCCATTGCGTTGGTCAGCACCTTTGCCGTCGCCGATGACGCGGCCGACAAAGCGATTCGTCAAAGCCTGGAAAAACTCGAACTCGAGGTTCCGGTAGAAAGCATCAATGCCAGCCCGTTGCCGGGCATGTACGAAGTCAAGCTCAAGGGCAGCCGCGTGCTGTACGCCAGCGCTGACGGTCAGTACATCGTTCAGGGTTACCTGTTCCAGCTCAAGGACGGCAAACCGGTCAACCTGACCGAGAAAGCCGAGCGCGTCGGCATCTCCAAACTGATCAACGCCATCCCGGTGGCCGAAACCGTGGTCTACCCGGCCGTGGGCGAGACCAAATCGTTCATCACCGTATTCACCGACACCACCTGCCCGTACTGCCACAAACTGCACGCCGAAGTGCCTGAGCTGAACAAGCGCGGCATTGAAGTGCGCTATGTAGCGTTCCCGCGCCAGGGCCTCGGCTCGCCGGGTGACGAGCAGTTGCAAGCTGTGTGGTGCTCGAAAGACAAGAAAGCCGCCATGGACAAAATGGTCGATGGCAAGGAAATCAAGGCCGCCAAGTGCGATAACCCGGTTTCCAAACAGTTCGCCCTCGGTCAGTCGATCGGTGTGAACGGCACACCGGCCATCGTTTTGGCTGACGGACAAGTCATTCCGGGCTACCAGCCTGCGCCACAAGTCGCCAAACTGGCGCTGGGCGCGAAGTAATTCGCATCGTCACGGTCAGCCTTGACGATCATGGTCCGGCAGCCACATCGCCGGGCCATTAATTGAGAGCCGCGAGCATGCGGTTGTTTTCCGGCCGACCCAGCGTCGGCCGTTTTATGGGGAGTTCACAGTGAATCCGGTCAAAGTAGGCATCTGTGGGTTAGGGACCGTCGGTGGCGGTACCTTCAACGTACTTCAGCGCAACGCCGAGGAAATTGCTCGTCGTGCCGGGCGTGGGATCGAAGTGGCACAAATTGCCATGCGCACGCCAAAGCCTCAGTTCCAGACGACCGGTATTGCGATTACCAACGATGTCTTCGAAGTGGCCACGAACCCTGAGATCGACATCGTCATAGAGCTGATGGGCGGCTACACCGTTGCCCGCGAGCTGGTACTCAAGGCCATCGAGAATGGCAAGCATGTGGTCACCGCGAACAAGGCTCTGATTGCCGTTCACGGTAATGAAATTTTCGCCAAGGCCCGCGAGAAAGGCGTGATTGTGGCGTTTGAAGCGGCTGTGGCCGGCGGCATTCCGGTGATCAAAGCGATCCGTGAAGGCCTGTCCGCCAACCGCATCAACTGGGTCGCCGGGATCATCAACGGCACCGGCAACTTCATCCTCACCGAAATGCGTGAGAAGGGCCGTACCTTCGAAGACGTGCTGGCCGAGGCGCAGGCTCTGGGTTACGCCGAAGCTGATCCGACCTTCGACGTTGAAGGCATCGACGCGGCGCACAAGCTGACGATTCTGGCCTCCATTGCGTTCGGTATTCCGCTGCAATTCGACAAGGCTTACACCGAAGGCATCACCAAACTGACCACCGCCGACGTCAACTACGCCGAAGCGCTGGGCTACCGCATCAAGCACCTCGGTGTAGCCCGCAGCACCGCTACCGGCATCGAGCTGCGCGTACACCCGACGCTGATCCCGGCCGATCGTCTGATCGCCAACGTCAACGGCGTGATGAACGCGGTAATGGTCAACGGCGATGCTGCCGGTTCGACGCTGTTCTACGGCGCTGGCGCTGGCATGGAGCCAACCGCATCTTCGGTGATCGCCGATCTGGTGGACGTGGTTCGCGCCATGACCTCCGACCCGGAAAACCGCGTGCCGCACCTGGCCTTCCAGCCGGACTCGCTGTCGGCCCATCCGATCCTGCCGATCGAAGCCTGCGAAAGCGCTTACTACCTGCGCATTCAGGCCAAGGACCATCCGGGCGTACTGGCTCAGGTGGCGAGCATCCTTTCGGAGCGTGGCATCAACATCGAGTCGATCATGCAGAAGGAAGTCGAGGAACACGACGGTCTGGTGCCGATGATCCTGCTGACCCACCGTGTGGTCGAGCAGCGCATCAACGATGCCATCGCCGCCCTCGAAGCCCTGGCTGGCGTGAACGGTCCGGTTGTACGGATCCGCGTCGAACACTTGAATTAACACCAGCGGCAAGTTTCAAGCTTCAAGCTGCAAGTAAAAGCACAGCCGCTTTTCACTTGTAGCTTGCAGCTCAAAGCTTGTAGCTCAAACCGAAGGTTTGAAATCATGCGTTACATCAGTACCCGCGGCCAGGCACCGGCCCTGAATTTCGAAGACGTCCTGCTGGCCGGTCTCGCCACCGACGGCGGTCTGTACGTCCCGGAAAACCTGCCACGTTTCACCCAGGAAGAAATCGCTTCCTGGGCCGGCCTGCCGTATCACGAGCTGGCCTTCCGCGTCATGCGCCCATTTGTTACCGGCAGCATCCCTGACGCCGATTTCAAAAAGATCCTCGAAGAAACCTACGGCGTGTTCTCGCACAGCGCCGTCGCGCCGTTGCGTCAACTGAACGGTAACGAGTGGGTGCTGGAGCTGTTCCACGGCCCGACCCTGGCGTTCAAGGACTTCGCCCTGCAACTGCTCGGTCGCCTGCTCGATTACGTGCTGGAAAAGCGCGGCGAGCGGGTGGTCATCGTCGGCGCCACTTCCGGTGATACCGGCTCGGCTGCCATCGAAGGCTGCAAACACTGCGAAAACGTCGACATCTTCATCCTGCACCCGCACAACCGCGTGTCCGAAGTGCAGCGTCGCCAGATGACCACGATTTTCGGCGAGAACATCCACAACATCGCCATCGAAGGCAACTTCGATGACTGCCAGGAAATGGTCAAGGCGAGCTTCGCCGACCAGAGCTTCCTCAAAGGCACACGTCTGGTGGCGGTGAACTCGATCAACTGGGCGCGGATCATGGCCCAGATCGTCTACTACTTCCACGCAGCCTTGCAGTTGGGCGGCCCGGCACGCTCGGTGTCGTTCTCGGTACCGACCGGCAACTTCGGCGACATCTTCGCAGGTTACCTGGCGCGCAACATGGGCCTGCCGATCAACCAGTTGATCGTCGCCACCAACCGCAACGACATCCTGCACCGTTTCATGAGCGGCAATCAGTACGTCAAGGAAACCTTGCACGCCACGCTGTCGCCGTCGATGGACATCATGGTTTCGTCGAACTTCGAACGTTTGCTGTTCGACCTGCACGGTCGCAACGGTGCGGCGATTGCCGGTCTGATGGACTCGTTCAAGAAGGACGGCAGCTTCAGCGTCGAGCAAGAGCGCTGGACTGAAGCGCGCAAACTGTTCGACTCGCTGGCCGTGGACGATGCGCAAACCTGCGAGACCATCGCCGAAGTCTACGAGCAGTGCGGTGAAGTGCTGGATCCGCACACCGCCATTGGCGTCAAGGCTGCGCGCGAGTGCCGCCGTAGCCTGGACATCCCGATGGTGATCCTGGGGACTGCTCACCCGGTGAAATTCCCCGACGCGGTGGAAAAAGCCGGTGTAGGAAAAGCTCTCGAACTACCTGCACATCTTTCTGATTTGTTTGAGCGAAACGAGCGCTGCACCGTTCTGCCAAACGAGCTGAAAGCCGTGCAAGCCTTTGTCAGCCAGCATGGCAACCGCGGCAAGCCACTTTAAGCCTGCCAAAGCTGTCACATTTTGAAGCCCGTCTCCTGACGGGCTTTTTTGTTTCTGCTGCCACACTGCTCGGGTTTTCACCCATGAAGGACGGGTGAGTCGATCACGAAGGATGTGGCAATGCTGTTTTATAGAGGTTTCAAACCAGCACTGGGCTGGTTGTTAGTGTTGGGAATGCTCGCGGGCATGGGCAGCAGTGTGGCGGCGCAACTGGCGCTGCGTGACGATGTGCGGACACAGCATGTTCAGACGGTCGAACTCGATGAGCATGAGCGTCAATGGATTCGCGATAACCCTAAGGTGACGGTGGCGTCGGTGCAGTACCCGCTGTATCTGTTTCAGGATGAGCACGCGCAGTGGAGCGGTTTGAACAATGATGTGCTCAAGCAAATCAGTGCCATGACCGGTCTGCAGTTTGTGCACCATGAATCGTTTTCCACCGATCACATGCTCGAGCGCCTCGAGAGTGGGGCAGCAGACATCAGTACCACTCTGGCGATGAGTGACGAGCGCAAGGTGTTTCTCGATTTCAGCCATGCCTTTGGCGGTGCAGGCTGGGTGTTTGTCGGGCGCGCGGGAGCGCCCTCGGTAGATTCGCTGGAACAACTGGCCAAGCGTGTAGTGGTGCTGCCAGCCCGGCACGCACTCGAAGATCTTATCCGCCGTGATCACCCGTCGATCGAAATTCGCTCGGTGAAAACCTACGCCGAGGCGCGGGCATTGGTCGAGAGTGGCGAGGCTTACGCCACGATCGAAAACGAAATCGGTGCGCAGCTTTATCCGTTGGGGCTGCTCAAGGTCGGCGGGCTGGTGGAAGGCAAGTGGGAGGCTGATCATCTGGCGGTGCGCAAGGGCATGCCTGAGCTTTTGAGCATTCTCAACAAGGCACTGGAGGCGTTTCCCGCTGCCGAGCTACGCGCCATTCGCCTGAAATGGCTGGAGGGCATCTCACCGCCTCCCGCGCCTTCGCTCTGGCAACGGCTGGTTGGTTGGGGCTGTTGGGCAATGGCAATGCTTGGCGTGTTCGGCCTGCTGTCGCTGGTGTGGAATCGTCGCCTGGCCGCAGTGATCAAGCAGCGCGGTGCTGCCGAGCAAAGTCTGGGCGATCAATTGGCCTTTCAGCACGCGCTGATCGATTCCATGCCTGATCCGGTATTCGTCCGGGATCTGCAAGGACGCCTGGTCATGTGCAACCGCAGTTATGAGGAGGCGCTTTCAGTACGCCAGGATCAAGTGCAGGGGCGGCTGCTGATCGAGATCGAAGCGCTGCCCGAGGCCACGGCCCTGATGCTGCATGAAGAGTTCATGGTGCAGTTGCGCACGCGCACCTCACGCTTCAGTAAACGGCAATTGCAATTCAAGAGTGGCCCGCGCGAGGTCTACCAGTGGACGGTGCCGTTCTACAGTGTCGACGGCAAGTTGCGCGGACTGCTGGGGGGCTGGACGGATATTACCCAGCGTCGGACGGAGAGTGGTTGCCGTTGTCCGCATTGAAGTTGGGAAATGTCCTATAGGACGCGGCTACTTTTCCGATGGGAGGCTTAAGACGCCTGCCCTACAGTGAACGGCAACTGCGGTGAGAGTCCGCGATTGTCGTTTCAGAGGTCGCCCATGCGCTCGCTTAAAGTCCTGATTCTTGAACCCAATCCGTTTCAGTTGATGGCATTGCATCAAATGCTCAATGCCATTGGCATCTATGACGTCCTGACCGCGCCATCGCTGCCATCGGCCTTGTGTTCTCTGGGGCATCGCGGCGCGGTCGATATTGCCATTTGCGACCCGCAACTCAAGGGCGGTGACGGCCTCGCCCTGATCCGGCATCTGGCGCAGCAGCGTGAAGCGCGAGCGCTGATTCTGCTGGGTGCGGTGGCCTCGAGTCTGCTGAATGATATCGAGCCGCTGCTTTGCGAACACAGGCTGCGGCTGCTGGGATGCCTGCAAACGCCGGTGTCGGCGGTGCTCATGAGAGGGTTGCTGGACAGCTACCTGATCGCCCCTTCGCCGCCTGTCGAGGCCTGAAGCGCACGGTTATTTTTCTGTCATCTTCGCGGTGCATGCTCTGAACGACCGGTAACACTCCAATGCTTGCGACCGGAATGAGGCAGAACTTTCTTCTCGGGCCGGTGGTCATTTACTGTGGACATGCCCCAGACACAATGTTTTCGGACGATTGAGTGGAGATCGAGATGGAAAGTATCAGTCTATTGCTCGGTGAGGCTCTGAGCCCGTATCAGGTTTCGTTTTCTCCAAGCGGCGCCCATGGTGAATGCCTGGTGACCTTGAAGAACAGCAGCGGTGCAATTGTGGTGGAACGCGAATTCAATCAGGCGCAACTGACCGACAAACGTCAGTTGACCGATGTTGTTGATGGCTTGCACCGAGACGTCCTGATCGCCGAAGGGCGACTGGAGCCCTGTGTGATCGCGGCGTTGCGCAATGCGGCCCTGGACAAGCGTCCGGCGCTCTGAAAATGAAATATCTTTTGTGGGAACCTTCCTGCATCCCTGTCAGTCAGACCCCATAACAGCAGGATCAAGCATTGTGCTCCGGTGCTTGTCGCTTGCTGCTACGGGTCTTTATGTAGGCCACGTTTAACCCCGAGTCGTCTCCCCACTTCTCGGGGTTTCTTTTGCCTGCAATTTGTTCACTGCGTCGCCTGCTGCTCGAAAAATGCCCGGGCCTGCTCCAGGTAATCGGTGCGCATGTCGGGATCCAGCCAATCGGCATAGAGCTGGTTCAGTTGATCGTGGGGCAGGGTACGCAGTAACTGATTGATTTCGCTGATTGCCTGGCGGCCCTGAGCGGTGTCGGAGCAACCGATGTACCCCGACAGGTATTTACCGTTGCCACGGATTGGATAGAACAGCAAATCGTCTTCGGCTATTTGCGCCAGATGAGCCTGATAACGGATCTCCGGCCAATAGCCCAACACCACCTGTAACCGACCCAGTCGCTGCATCGATAGAAGACTGTTGAGGGCGTCGTTGCCGTAATGGGATGTCAGTGCGTCCTGTGGGGCCTGTCGCAACAGGTTGTCGACTCGCTCACCGTAACTGCGCTCCGCCACGACACCGACCTTCTCTTTGCCATTGGCCAAAAGCGCCGCCAGATCGATTTCCCCGTCAACCAGAAACGGTGCCAGCACCTCGCGATCTTTCTGACGCACCACCAGGCCATTACTGACAGCGCGGAAGGCCGGGATGGAAAACGCGATCCATTGTGCGCGCTCTTCGCTCCAGATCAGCGACGGGTCGCAGGTGAAGGAGGCTTCGTGGAGCATTTGCATGCCCCGGGCACGGTTGACCCGCATCAGAGTGTGTTCGTATTGCGGCATGCCGGCGATGAGCATTGGCATCAAGTGATCGATGACGCCCTGACCTTTTTTCGAGCCTTCGAAAATCGTCAAGGGCGGTAAGTCGCGCAGTAACCAGATCAACGTCGGTTTGGCCTGCGCCCAAGTGGGCAGGGCCAGCAGAAACAATAAGCCGAACAACCGCCACGTCCACCAGTGGTGGGCACGATGGGTGTTCGATGTCGGCTGGCGTTTCAGCTCAAATGGCTCCGTCTTCGCGCAGTCGGGCGATCTGCTGTTCGTCATAGCCAAGATCGTGGAGTACCTGCGCATTGTGTTCACCGAGCTGCGGTCCGACCCATTCGGACGAGCCTGGCGTCTCAGAGAGTTTCGGCACGATGCCGGGCATCTTGAAGGGTTTGCCGTCGGGCAGCTTGGCGTGCAGGAACATTTCCCGGGCCAGGTATTGCGGATCGCTCAACATGTCCTCGGCGCTGAAGATACGGCTGACTGGTACCTCGGCCTGATTGAGCAGGTCGAGCACAGTTTGCAGCGGCAGCGAATTGACCCAGCGATCGATCACGCCATACAGCTCGTCACGGCGGACGTCACGCCCGTCGTTACTGGCCAGCGTCGGATCGTTGGCCAGGTCTTCACGACCGATCACCCGCATGAAGCGTTGGAAAATCGCATCACCATTGGCGCCGATCTGCACATGCTTGCCATCGGCGCTGGTGTGAATAGAGGAGGGCGTGATTCCGGGCATGATGTTGCCGGTGCGCTCGCGGATAAAACCGAACACATCGAACTCGGGCACCATGCTTTCCATCATTGCGAAAATCGCTTCATACAACGCCACGTCGACCACTTGGCCCACGCCGCCGTTGACCTCGCGGTGACGCAGCGCCATCAATGCGCCGATCACGCCCCATAGCGCGGCAATCGAATCACCGATGGAAATCCCGGTGCGCACCGGTGGCCGGTCTTCGAAACCGGTGATGTAGCGCAGACCGCCCATGGATTCGCCCACCGCGCCGAAGCCCGGCTGATCTTTCATCGGCCCGGTCTGACCGAAACCGGACAGGCGCACCATTACCAGTTTCGGGTTCAGCGCGTGCAGGGTTTCCCAGCTCAGGCCGAGTTTTTCCAGTACGCCGGGGCGGAAGTTCTCGATGAGGATGTCGGCTTCACTGAGCAGTTTTTTCAGGATCGCTAAACCATCGGGATGCTTGAGATTCAGCGTCAGCGACTTTTTGTTGCGTGCCTGAACGAACCACCACAACGAGGTGCCTTCGTACAATTTGCGCCACTTGCGCAGTGGGTCACCGCCGTCCGGCGATTCGATCTTGATCACTTCAGCGCCGAACTCGCCGCAAATCCGTGAAGCAAACGGCCCGGCGATCAACGTACCCAATTCAATGACTTTCACACCGCTGAGCGGTTTATTGGCGAACGGCATACTGAATCCTGTAGGACAAGGCTGAACGGATACAGCGTTTTAACATAGCCGGCTGTCAGGCGCCCAAAGTTGATCGCCATCAATTCGATGATTGCCTACAGCATCGGTTAGACTTGCCGACTTTCCTCGTATCAAGAAGCCCGTTCATGGCCCAGCCGTCCACTACCTATAAATTCGAACTGAACCTCACCGACCTCGACCGCAGTGTCTACGAGAGCGTCAAGCAGACGATCGCCCGTCACCCTTCGGAGACCGAAGAGCGCATGACCGTGCGGCTGCTGGCCTACGCGCTCTGGTACAACGAGCAGTTGTCGTTTGGCCGTGGTCTGTCGGACGTGGATGAACCTGCGCTGTGGGAAAAGAGCCTGGATGATCGTGTTCTGCACTGGATCGAAGTTGGCCAGCCAGATGCCGATCGCCTGACCTGGTGCTCGCGTCGCACCGAACGCACCAGTCTGCTCGCCTACGGCAGCCTGCGCGTCTGGGAAACCAAAGTGATTCCGGCGATCAAGAACCTGAAAAACGTCAACATCGCCGCCGTCCCGCAGGAAGTGCTGGAGACCTTGGCCAAAGACATGCCTCGCGTTATCAAGTGGGACGTGATGATCAGCGAAGGGACGATCTTCGTCACCGACGACCGTGGTCAGCACGAAGTCCAGTTGCAATGGCTACAAGGCGAGCGCGGCTGAGCCCGCGCCCTCAACTGATTAATCACACGTATTAAAGAGAAGTCTCCGTCACCCCATGCGTATCGAACCTCGTCAACTGCCTGCCACTCTGCCATTTCTTGGTGATATCCCGCCGCTGCTGACCCGCCTGTACGCGGCGCGGGGCGTGCAGTCCGAGGCGGAGCTGGATAAAAGTCTGGCGCGGTTGATTCCGTTCCAGCAGCTCAAGGGCATCGACGCAGCGGTGGACTTGTTGGTGACCGCGCTGGAACAACGCCAGCGCATCCTCATTGTCGGCGACTTCGACGCGGACGGCGCGACAGCCAGTACCGTCGGCGTGCTCGGCCTGCGACTGTTGGGCGCGGCGCATGTCGATTATCTAGTGCCGAACCGTTTTGAATATGGCTACGGCCTGACCCCGGAAATCGTCGAAGTCGCCATGACCCGTGAGCCGCAGTTGCTGATCACGGTCGACAACGGTATCTCCAGCGTCGAAGGCGTCGCCGCCGCCAAGCGTCATGGGCTCAAAGTGCTGATCACTGACCACCACTTGCCCGGCGACGAACTGCCGCTGGCCGATGCGCTGGTCAACCCGAATCAGCCGGGCTGCGAATTCCCGAGCAAGGCGCTGGCCGGGGTCGGGGTGATTTTCTATGTGTTGATGGCATTGCGTGCGCGCTTGCGCAGTCTTGGTTGGTACGAGAGCAAGCCGCAGCCGAATATCGGCGAACTGCTGGATCTGGTGGCACTGGGCAGCGTCGCCGACGTGGTGCCGTTGGACGCTAACAACCGAATCCTGGTGCATCAAGGTCTGGAGCGGATTCGTGCCGGTCGCGCACGGCCGGGGATCAAAGCGATCCTTGAAGTGGCCAAGCGAGACGCCGCGCGTATTACCTCTACTGATCTGGGGTTTATCGTCGGCCCGCGCCTGAACGCCGCCGGGCGTCTGGACGACATGAGCCTGGGCATCGAATGCCTGCTCACCGCCGACGCCAATATGGCGCGGGAAATGGCCGCACAACTGGATGGCATGAACCAGGATCGCAAATCCATCGAGCAGGGCATGCAGCGTGAAGCGCTGGCGCAGCTCAAGGACTTGCCGGTCGAATCGATGCCGTTTGGTCTGTGCCTGTTCGATCCGGAATGGCACCAGGGCGTTATCGGTATCCTCGCTTCTCGAATGAAAGAGCGTTATTTCCGCCCGACCATCGCCTTCGCTGATGCTGGCGACGGCCTGCTCAAGGGCTCGGGGCGTTCGGTGCAGGGCTTTCATATCCGCGATGCCTTGAGCGTGGTGGCGGCTCAGCATCCGGAGTTGATCAGCAAGTACGGTGGCCATGCGATGGCCGCGGGTCTGACCTTGCCGCAGGAGAATTTTCCGTTGTTTGCCGAGGCATTCGACTCTGAAGTCCGTAGGCAACTTCGCGAAGAAGATCTGACCGGGCGCTTGCTCTCGGACGGCACGCTGGCGGTTGAAGAGTTTCACCTTGAACTGGCCCGCGCCCTGCGCCACGCCGGACCTTGGGGGCAGCACTTCCCGGAGCCGCTGTTTCACGGTGTGTTCCAGTTGGTCGAGCAGCGGGTCGTGGGCGAACGGCACCTGAAAGTGGTGCTGAAAAGCGAATGTGGGTCGGTGAAGCTCGACGGTATTGCGTTCGGTATCGACCGCGAGGTCTGGCCGAATCCGACCATTCAATGGGTTGAGCTGGCTTACAAACTCGATGTGAACGAGTTCCGGGGCAACGAAACCGTGCAACTGATGATTGCCCACATCGAACCGCGTTGACGCCATTCGCGAGCAGGCTCGCTCCCACAGGTACGGTGTTGTCTTTGTGGGAGTGAGCCTGCTCGCGAAAGCACCCTTTCACACACTGAATCACTCTGAACCCTCCCTCATCCCCGGTTGTCGACTAGGCTCTAAGCACTGCTTGATTGGCCTTGTGACGTCTTGTCGATTTTTTTGCCCGCGGGGGCGGGTGCTGTACCTTTTTCTGTCACTCGTCGACTTTTCAAACAGAACCCTGGAGCCTGCCCACTGATTCGAGAGGTGCCCCATGAGTCTGCTGCTTGAACCCTTTACCCTGCGCCAACTGATCTTGCCCAACCGCATCGCCGTATCACCGATGTGCCAGTATTCCAGCGTCGATGGCTTGGCTAACGACTGGCACCTGGTCCACCTCGGTAGCCGCGCGGTGGGTGGCGCCGGCCTGGTATTCACCGAAGCCACGGCAGTCACCGCCGACGGGCGGATCACCGCCGAAGACCTCGGCCTGTGGAACGACGAACAGATCGAGCCGCTGCAACGCATCACTCGCTTCATCACGTCTCAAGGTGCGGTGGCCGGCATTCAATTGGCCCACGCCGGGCGCAAGGCCAGCACCCACCGGCCGTGGATTGGCAAGCACGGCAGCGTCAAACTCGACGATGGCGGCTGGACCCCGGTCGGGCCTTCGCCGATTGCCTTTGACCCGCAACACACACAACCGAAACAGCTCGATGAAGGGCAGATCGCCGACGTTGTTCAGGCTTTTGTCGATGCCGCCAAACGTGCGTTGACGGCGGGGTTCAGTGTGGTTGAAGTGCATGCCGCGCACGGTTATCTGCTGCATCAGTTTCTTTCGCCGCTGAGCAATCAACGCCGTGATCAGTACGGCGGTTCGTTCGAAAACCGCATTCGGCTGGTACTGCAAGTCACCGAAGCCGTCCGCGCTGTCTGGCCGGAGGAATTGCCGCTGTTTGTCCGCGTGTCGGCCACCGACTGGGTCGAGGACGGCTGGAACCCGGACGAAACCGTTGAGCTGGCGCGACGTCTGCACACCCTGGGCGCGGATTTGATTGACGTTTCGTCCGGAGGCACCGCCGCCAACGCCGAGATTCCCGTAGGACCGGGCTACCAGACGCGTTTCGCCGAACGTGTACGCAAAGAGTCAGGCATCGCCACCGGCACTGTGGGAATGATTACCGAACCTGCGCAAGCCGAACACATCCTGCGCACCTGTCAGGCCGATATCATCTTCCTCGCCCGTGAACTGCTGCGTGATCCTTACTGGCCGCTGCATGCCGATGATGACCTCGGTGGACGCAAAGCGGTGTGGCCGGCGCAGTATCAGCGCGCGACTCATCGTGATCAGCCGATTCACGAGTCTGATTTGCGCGATTGATTGAGCAGCGATAAAAGCAAAAAGCCCCGGTCAGTGATGACCGGGGCTTTTTGATTTTCATCTTTTGATTATGCAGTGCCTGGGGAGCCGCCATCGCTGGCAAGCCAGCTCCCACAGGTTTTGTGTTGAAACACGGTCAACGTGTCAACGTTGATCACTGTGGGAGCTGGCTTGCCAGCGATGAGGCACGTCCAGGCAACTCAAGTCATCAAGGATACTTACGCTTGTCCGGCGCCGGCGGGAAGTACTGATACAACCAGGTCTCGCTCAACGTGCGGTCATTGGTGCGAATGAACAACCGCAGCTCCACCGGCTCAACGCTGTCACTGGTCGGATACCAGTCGAACAGGATCCGGTAACCCTTGATGTCATCCAGCACCAACACGCTGAAGTCCTGCACCTTGCCGTTCGAGCAGGTCACCACCGGTTCGATCCCGGTGCCCTGCGGCAGGCGATCCAGGCCGCCACCGGTGAAGTCCACGGCAAAGCGACGGGCCCAGACTGGCGGATAATGCTCGCCCGGCGCCCAGCCTTCGGTGAACCCCCCCATGCCGGAACGGGTGGCATGCACTCGCGCCAACGGCGTACCCACCGGCGGCAGTGCGCTCCAGTAAAGCTTGTAGCCATAGTTCAGCGAATCCCCGGCGGCCACCGGTTTTTTCGGTGTCCAGAACGCCACGATGTTATCGAGGGTCTCGCCGGTTGTAGGAATTTCCAGCAGATCGATAGAGCCTTCGCCCCATGCGGTTGTAGGTTCTACCCACAGACTCGGGCGCTTGCTGTACCAGTCGACGGTGTCCTGATAGTTGGCAAACTCGTGATCGGTTTGCACCAGGCCAAAACCTTTCGGATCAGTGTCGGCAAACGCGTTGAATTGCAGAGTCGCCGGGTTGTTCAGCGGTCGACAGATCCATTCGCCGTTGCCGCGCCACATCGCCAGGCGATCCGAATCATGGATCTGCGGGTGAATGGTGTCGCACATGCGGCGTTCGTGGGTGCCGCAGCTGAACATGCTGGTCATCGGCGAGATACCCAGTTGCTCAATGGCCGTGCGCGCATTGATGTGCGCGTCGACTTCCATCACCACGCGCTCGGCCTGGCAATCGATGTCAAAGCGGTACGCGCCAGTGGCGCTCGGCGAATCGAGCAGGGCGTAGACCACGAACCGCGTGGCGTTCTTGTCCGGTGTCTCGAACCAGAACTTGGTGAAGTCAGGGAATTCTTCGCGTTTCTTGGCGTAGGTGTCGATGGCCAGACCACGCGCCGAGAGGCCATATTGGCCAGTCGCATCCACTGCACGGAAATAGCTGGCACCGAGGAACGACAGCACGTCATGTCGATCCAGCTCCGGCGCCTTGAACAGCTTGAAGCCGGCAAAACCCAGGTCGCCTTTCAACTGTTGAGTGTCGACCGAGGTGTTTTCATAGTTGAACAACGCCGGGCGGAAATGCACCTCGCGGGCGGTACGGGTCTTGGCATCGACGCTATACATGCGCACCGGCTGGCGAAAACCCATGCCGACGTGGAAAAACTGCACGTCGAGCTGACCCTTGTTCTCCTTCCACAACGAATGCTCGCCGTCGTAGCGGATCGCGTTGAAGTTTTGCGGGGTCATGGTCGCCAGTGTCGGCGGCAGCACCTGTTTGGTGTCCTGATAGCCACTGCCGGCCAGTTGCTTGGCCTGACGCTTGAGCGCTTCGAAGTCAAAGGCCTGAGCCTCGCCATCAGCCGCGCCACCATTGCCAGCCCAGGCACGGCTGGCCAGCAGGCCGGTGGCCGACAGACCGGTGTAAGCCGCAATGGCCATGGACGCTTTGAGCAAATTCCTGCGGTGCATAAATACAACCTGTCGTGTGCAATCCCGCGCCTTTCCTGGCACGTGCTGGATCAGAAATAACGGTTCGGACAAGCCTTCGGCCAAACGCAACGGACTATAAACAGATGCCGGCTAGCTTAAACGGTTCGATTGTCGAGCAGAAATGATTGATTACAAGGCTCGATCTGGCAATGAAACAAGACATGTCAGTATTTTTTCCGACAGGGCTTTCTGAATTACACGGCATATCTGCTTTTTTCGACTAATTACTCTAAATAACCCTTTTCAGCGCCGATTTAATTTCTATTCTATGGGCATGACCGGTCGCGAACCTTCAGACCGGTGGGGCACACGACGCTGCTGAAAGGGGCAGGGCGATGTGGTTGTTGAGCAGTTCTTTGACGTATTAGAGAAGGACATCGTCCATGGCAAAAATACAAGGCATCACCGACATGTTGGGCATCTTTCCCTGCCTCGGCAGCGGCCGCAAAAGACGTCGGCTCAGCTCTGATGAGCTGAAGCTGGTGGAGCGTTATCGAGAGCTTTCGGAGAGCGACCGGATCGCGATGAGGTACCTGGTGGATGCGATGAGGAGTGTTTCGCGGTTCTAGCGCTGGGGTAGGCGCCGTGAAAGCTACTTGGCTTTTACGGCGGCCAGATCAATCAACTTGCGGAGTAAACCTGTGGCGAGGGAGCTTGCTCCCGCTGGACTGCGCAGCAGTCCCCTTCTTTTCAAGAGGGGCCGCTACGCGACCCAGCGGGACGGTGCGACGATTCGACAAGCTCCCTCGCCACAGGTTTTTTTGTTTATGAGCCTTAGCTGCAAGTACCCAGAACCGGATATGGCCGCTGCCCATGGATCAGTTCAGGCACATCCCGCCATTTGACCCACGCCTGCTGTTGCCAGTGCAGCAACGGCACGGTGACGCCTGCCCAATTTACCGAACTCAGGCTCGGACGGTTCTCCACTGAAACCGCGCTGGATTCGCGCAACATCGGGATGACTTCATGGCTCAGCCATTGGCGCAGGTTGCGGTTTTCCGGGACGAAGTGATGGACGAGCAGGGCGAACAGGCCGGACTCGCTGACCATCGCGCAATCGACGATTTCGCCATCCCGACGCAGGAGGACATGGCGGCGCTGGTCGGGATCGAGTTTCAGGGTGAGGCGTTCGTTTAGCGGATAGCCCATCAGACGACCGAGATCCTGAACACAGAACCAGGATTCGTGGTCTTGCATGAAGGCGTGGAGGAAGCGGTTGTGGCGGGTGAAGATTGTGGGGGTGAAGAAGTCAGAACTTTCAGAAAGATTTTGGACGTGGTTAGGCATTTGTCGACTCCAATGTTGAGAATAGAGCCGCCACTCAAATGAGTGCGGTCACGCCGTTTTGATATTTACTCCGGCTCCGACACCGGGCCGCTGATTTCGCCGCCGAGAGAAAGCCTATCGGCTAGCCACCCAAGACGCCAAGTCGGCTCTATCGATACCTTCTGTAGGAAAGCGGGCTTATTTCTGAAGGCAGTATCTGTAGGAAATGCCTGATTTTGTAGTGTCAGCAGCAACCGACCGCCCAAGCCTTAGTTTTTCCTTTATCTATTTGGGTCCACGGAATGAACTGCATGGGTGCCATCAGGGCTAAGAGGTCGAGGCCTGCAATACGGTAAAAATAATCCTGCGATAAGCGGCGGTTGCGGATATCTCGATCAAGTAATACGTTGTTCCATTGAGTAATACTTTAGGGGTATGACATGTCGACGACCATGACCAGCAAGGGGCAAGTCACAATTCCCAAGCCAATTCGTGATGCTTTGCATCTTACGCCGGGCTCGGCCATTGAGTTCAGCGTCAACGGTCATGGCGAAGTGGTTCTGCATAGTGCTAAGCGCGAATCGGGAAAAGCGCGAGCTCCTGATCGATTTGATGCCGTAAGGGGCAAAGCCGATATCAAATGGCGAACCGATGATTTAATGGCCTTGCTCCGAGGGGATGATTGATGGTGCTGGTCGATACGAATGTGTTGATTGATGTGCTCGAAGACGATCCGGTCTGGGCCGATTGGTCGATTCAGCAACTTCGTGCTCAATCACTGATCCATGAGTTAGCTATCAATCCGATAGTTTATGCAGAGCTATCACAGACATTTTCGACGTTTGAGGCATTGGACGGAGTAGTGAATCAACTGGGATTGGTCATGCAGGACATTCCCAGACCCGCATTGTTTTTAGCTGGTAAGGCCTTCGTGAAGTATCGGAAGGTTGGCGGTGGAAAGCATAATGTTCTGGCGGATTTTTTCATCGGAGCACATGCGGCCGTTAAAAAATTGCCCTTGTTGACAAGAGACTCCAAGCGTTACCGCAATTATTTCCCTTCAGTCGAATTGATAACGCCGTCCTGAGCTTATGGATTGCTACACGACGTGCGGTCTCGCAAATCGCCCCGGTAACAATGAATCTACCGGGGCGATTCTGCTTTATCGACTCACCTTCCACGCATCCCCAGCCGGCGCCTTGCCATGGTCATACGGCTTGCCAATCCACATATAAACCAGGCCCAAGCCAATCACGATCGCAGTGCTCAACACCATCGCATAGTTCACATACCAAGCCGCATCCGGTGTACGTGGCCAGGCCATGTTGATGATTGCGCCAACGCCATACACCAGCGCGCCGATATTCACTGGCCAGCCCCAAGCACCAAGGGTGAATTTGCCGCTCGGTTTCCAGCCTTTACTGCGGGCGTACAGCGCGGCCAGGACGATCATCTGGAACGCGAGGTAGATGCCGATCGCTGCGAAGCTGACGATGGTGGCGACGGCGTCTTGCAGGAAGAAGCCGAGGGCGATGATCAGGGCCGGCAGGACGCCGGACACGAACAGAGCGGCAACCGGCACTTGTGTGGTAGGAGAAATCTTCTTCAGCAGTCCGCTGCCGATGACCATTTCGTCGCGAGCGTAGGAGTACAGCAGGCGGCTCGCCGCTGCTTGTAGGCTGATGACGCAGGAGATGAAGGAAATCATCACCACGCCCATCACCACTTTAGAGCCGATCGGGCCGAACGCATTGTTGAGGATGGTGGTGACCGGGTCTTTGTCGGTGCCGTTGATCACCGCTTGCATATCCGGCACGGCGAGGATCAGCGCCAGGCAAGCGAACATCGCGGCGATGCCGCCAATGTAGATGGTCATGCGCATGGCCACCGGGATTTTTGCGCTTGGGTTCGGGGTTTCTTCGGCGACATCACCGCAAGCCTCGAAGCCGTAGTAGAGGAACATTCCCGCCAATGAAGCCGTGAGGAACGCCGGCAGGTACGAGCCGTCGACGCTGATGTCGAAGGTGTTGAACAGCACACTGAGCGGCTGGTGGCGTTCGAAGATCAGCAGGTAAACGCCGACGATCACCGCGCCGACCAGTTCGCAGAGAAAGCCGAACATGGCGATCCGTGCCAACACTTTGGTGCCGCTGAGGTTGACCAGCGTGGCGAACAGGGTCAGCACCAAAGCAATGACAATGTTGGTGTTGTTGCTCGGCTCAAAACCGAGCATGGCGGCCAGGTACGGTCCAGCACCGACGGCGACTGCAGCGATGGTCACGCAGAGGGCGATGGAGTAGATCCAGCCGACCATCCACGCCCATTTCTTGCCCACCAAACGGCGCGCCCAAGGGTACACGCCGCCGGAAATCGGGAACTGCGAAACCACTTCGCCGAAGATCAGGCACACCAGCAATTGGCCGCAACCGACCAACAAGTAGGCCCAGAACATCGGTGGCCCGCCAGCGGCGAGGCACAGGCCGAAGAGGGTATAAACCCCTACGACCGGTGACAGATACGTGAAGCCTAAAGCGAAGTTTTCCCACAGGCTCATGCTGCGGTTGAAGTTCGAGGTGTAGCCCAGTTTGCGCAGTTGTTCGGCATCGCTGTCGGCAACGGCTGCGGCGAGATCGGGTGAGGCACTCATATGTGTTTGCTCCGTGAAATCGGCAGATTTCGGATGGCCGAGGCCGTGGCGGGGCTTTGCGGGCGCCGCCCGGTTCGGTAGTTATTGTTTTGGGATCCTGGTGGCGCGTAATGCCGGTTTCCTTCCTGAAACCGAGGTGACGCCATCGCTGGCAAGCCAGCTCCCACAAGGGCTGCACTGAACCTTGTGGGAGCTGGCTTGCCAGCGATGCTTTTAGTGCTTAAACATCACATGCCGAACCGTGGTGTAGTCCTCCAGCCCATACATGGACATGTCTTTCCCGTAACCGGACAACTTCTGACCGCCATGGGGCATTTCGCTGACGAGCATGAAGTGCGTGTTCACCCACGTGCAGCCGTACTGCAAACGCGCCGACATGCGATGTGCGCGTCCTACATCCGCCGTCCATACGGAGGAAGCGAGGCCGTAGTCCGAATCGTTGGCCCACTCCAGCGCCTGTGCTTCATCGGTGAACTTGGTCACCGAAACCACCGGGCCAAACACTTCGCGGCGGACGATTTCGTCGTCCTGCTGCGCATCGGCCAGTACGGTCGGTTCAAAGAAGAAACCATTACCTTCGCCAGCCTTGCCGCCCGTGATCAAACGAATGTGTGGCTGTGCCACCGCTCGCTCGACAAACCCGGCAACGCGGTCGCGATGTTGCGCGGTGATCAACGGCCCCAACTCGGTCGACGGATCATCCTGCAAGCCGTACTTGATTGTGCTCACCGCCGCGCCAAGCTTCTCGACAAACTTGTCGTAGATGCCTTGTTGCGCATAGATCCGGCACGCAGCGGTGCAATCCTGCCCGGCGTTGTAGAAGCCGAAGGTACGAATGCCTTCAACTGCCGCATCGATATCGGCGTCGTCGAAGATGATCACCGGCGCCTTGCCGCCCAGTTCCATGTGCATGCGTTTAACGCTGTCAGCGGTGCTGGAAATGATGTTGGCGCCCGTGGCGATGGAACCGGTCAGCGAAACCATGCGCACTTTCGGATGGGTAACCAACGGACTGCCGACGGTAGGACCACGGCCGAATACCAGATTGAGCACACCGGCCGGGAATATTTCCGACGCCAGTTCGGCCAGACGTAACGCGGTCAGCGGGGTTTGTTCTGACGGCTTGAGCACCACGGTATTACCGGCGGCCAATGCTGGAGCGATTTTCCAGGCGACCATCATCAGCGGGTAGTTCCACGGCGCGATGGAGGCGATCACGCCAACCGGGTCGCGGCGAATCATCGACGTGTGGCCGGGCAGGTATTCACCGCCGGCCGAACCGCTCATGCAACGGCTGGCGCCGGCGAAGAAGCGGAACACGTCGGCAATCGCCGGGATCTCGTCGTTGAGCGCCGCGCTGTAGGGTTTGCCGCAGTTGTCGGATTCGAGTTTGGCCAGTTCTTCGCCGTGGGCTTCGATGGCGTCGGCGAGTTTGAGCAGTAGCAGGGAGCGGTCTTTCGGCGCTGTTTGCGACCAGTCGGCGAAGGCGTTGTCGGCGGCGCGTACGGCGGCATCGACCTGGGCTTCGGTGGCTTCGTTGATTTCCACTAGCACTTCGCCGAGTGCCGGGTTGAGCACCGGTTGGGCGGGGCCTTCGCCGTTGACCAGGTGGCCGTTGATCAAGAGTTTGGTTTGCATGGGTTTGTCCTCACTAACACTTTTGTTGTTCTGGCCGAATCGAGAACCCTGTGGGAGCGGGCTTGCCCGCGATGAGGCATTCCCATTCAAAATTGATGGTGGCTGACGCACCGCCATCGCGGGCAAGCCCGCTCCCACAGGGGATTGTGGTGTCGGTTATGAATTCATTTGCCGCCACTGCCCGCGACACTCTCACCACCCCGAGTCAGGTAATAAGCGCCCAGAATCGGCAGCATGGTCACCATCATCACCAGCATCGCGACGACGTTGGTCACCGGCACATCCCGTGGCCGGCTCAGCTGGTTGAGCAGCCACAATGGCAAGGTGCGTTCATGCCCGGCGGTAAACGTGGTGACGATGATTTCGTCGAACGACAGCGCAAACGCCAACATGCCGCCGGCCAGCAACGCCGAGCCGAGGTTCGGCAGGATGATGTAGCGAAAGGTCTGCCAGCCATCGGCGCCGAGATCCATCGAAGCCTCTATCAAGCTGTGCGAAGTACGGCGCAGGCGGGCGATGACGTTGTTGTAGACGATCACCACACAGAAGGTCGCGTGGCCAACGATGATGGTGAACATCCCCGGCTCGATCCCCAGCGTCTTGAACGTCGCCAGCAGCGCGATCCCGGTGATGATCCCCGGCAACGCAATCGGCAAGATCAGCATCAGCGAAATGCCCTGCTTGCCGAAGAAGTCCCGCCGGTACAGCGCCGCCGAAGCCAAGGTGCCGAGCACCATCGCGATCAACGTGGCGATGGCCGCAATTTGCAGCGACAACTTGATCGATTCCAGAACGTCAGGCCGCGAAAACGCCACACTGAACCAGTGCAACGTGAAGCCCTTCGGCGGAAAGCTGAACGCCGCTTCTTCGGTGTTGAAGGCGTAAAGAAAGATGATCAGGATCGGGAAGTGCAGAAACACCAACCCGCCCCAGGCTGCGATGCGTAAACCTAATGAAGCCTTTTCAGAGTGCATCGAAGGCCCCCAGTCGTTTAACGATGGACAGGTAGATGGCGATCAACACAATCGGCACCAACGTAAACGCGGCGGCCATTGGCATGTTGCCGATCGCACCTTGCTGCGCGTACACCATGCTGCCGACGAAGTAACCCGGCGGGCCGACCAGTTGCGGCACGATGAAGTCGCCCAATGTCAGCGAAAAAGTAAAGATCGAACCGGCCGCAATTCCGGGAATCGACAGCGGCAGAATCACCTGCATAAACGTCTGGCGCGGCTTTGCGCCAAGGTCGGCGGAAGCCTGCAACAGCGACGGCGGCAAGCGCTCAAGCGAAGCCTGAATCGGCAGGATCATGAACGGCAGCCAGATGTAGACGAACACCATGAACCGCCCCAGATGCGAGGTCGACAAGGTGCTGCCGCCCACGCCGGGAATCCCCAAGATGAACTGCAATACCGGCTCAAGTCCCAGGTGCTGCACAAACCACTGCGCCACACCGCCCTTGGCCAACAGCAATGTCCACGCGTAGGCCTTGACGATGTAACTGGCCCACATCGGCATCATCACCGCGATGTAGAAAAACGCTTTCGTCTTGCCGGTGGTGTAGCGCGCCATGTAATAGGCGATCGGAAACGCGACGATGGCGCTGGCAATCGACACGACGATGGCCATGCTCAGCGTGCGCAGGATGATGTCGAAATTCGAAGGCTGAAACAGCGCGGCAAAATTCGCCACGGTCAGGTCAGGGGTGACCGCCATGGTGAAGTCGTCGAAGGTGTAGAACCCCTGCCACAACAGCACCAGCAACGAGCCCAGATAGATCGCGCCGAACCACAGCAATGGCGGCACCAGCAGCATCGATAAGTAAAGGTTCGGCTTGCGATAGAGCAGGTTGGAAAACCTGCGCAAGGGCGGCGATTGAGTCATCGCGAGCGTGCTCATTTCACACCCCGCTTGTTACGGTGTCGTGCAGCGGGATCATCGCTTCCCGCGCCCAACGCGCGCTCAGGCGCTGGCCGGTCTGGTGCTGCGCGCTGCTGTCGATCCACTGGTTATTGGCGTGGCTGATGCTCAAGGTCTGGCCGTTTTCCAGCGTCAATTCATAGCGCGTGGCGCTGCCCTGATATTGGATGTCGTGGAGCAATCCGCTGACCTCGATTTCGTGGCTGGCGAGTGGGCCCTCGGCGAAACGCACGTGTTCCGGACGAATCGAAAACGGCTGCGGATGACCGCTGATTTGGCGAGCCAGATCACCACGAATGACGTTTGAAGTGCCGACAAATTCAGCCACGAAAGTGGTGGTCGGTTTCATGTACAGATTGCGCGGCGTGTCGACCTGTTCGATGCGACCCTTGTTGAACACGGCGACGCGATCCGACATCGACAGCGCTTCGGTTTGATCGTGGGTGACGAAGATAAAAGTAATGCCGAGCTGGCGTTGCAGCTTCTTCAATTCGCTCTGCATTTGCTCGCGCAGTTTCAGGTCGAGGGCGCCGAGCGGCTCGTCTAGCAACAGCACGCGCGGACGATTGACCAGCGCGCGGGCGAGGGCGACACGCTGGCGCTGACCACCGGACAACTGCACCGGTTTGCGTGCGCCGTAACCGCCGAGGGCGACCATGTCCAAGGCTTCTTCTGCGCGTTTGTGCCGTTCGCTTTTGCCGACGCCTTTGACCTTCAATCCATAGGCGACGTTGTCGAGGACGTTCATGTGCGGGAACAGCGCGTAATCCTGAAACACCGTGTTTACATCACGTTGATACGGCGGCAGACCGGCCGCTTCGGCGCCGTGAATGCGGATCGAGCCGGCGCTCGGTTGTTCGAACCCGGCGATCAGGCGCAGGCAGGTGGTCTTGCCCGAGCCGGAAGGGCCGAGCATGGAAAAGAACTCGCCGTCCTCGATATCGATGGAAACCCGGTCAACGGCCTTCACTTCGCCAAACTGCCGGGAAACGTTGGTGAACTGGACTGCAAGCGTCATGGTGCGGTGCTCCAAAAAGGCGAAGGCCGTCGCAGCGGCCCTGCCTGGACTTTTTCGAGTGATCGTTCCCACGCTCTGCGTGGGAATGCAGCCTGTGACGCTCTGCGTCACCTCGTGCAAATGGACGCGGAGCGTCCGGTGATGCATTCCCACGCAGAGCGTGGGAACGATCGGCATCTAACGGTGAATGCGATCCGCTTTTAGCTCCCTCTCCTCCAGGGGGCGAGGGGGAAAGGGAGTTCGACCGAGTTGTTCCCGGGCTTAACGGCCACCCATGATCGCGATGTAATCCTGGGTCCAGCGGCTATACGGCACAAACTTGCCACCTTCAGCCTGCGGGGTTTTCCAGAAGGCGATCTTGTCGAACTGATCAAACCCGTTGGTCTTGCAGCCCTCGGCGCCGAGCAGTTCGCTCTCCTTGCACGCTGCCGGCACCGCCGGCAACGAACCAAACCACGCCGCTACATCACCCTGGACTTTCGGTTTCAGCGACCAATCCATCCACTTGTACGCGCAGTTCGGGTGCTTGGCCTCGGCGTGCAGCATGGTGGTGTCGGCCCAGCCAGTAGCGCCTTCTTTCGGAATGGTCGAAGCAATCGGCTGCTTCTCGTTCATCAGGCCGTTGACCTGATACGGCCATGCGCTGGAAGCGACAACACCTTCGTTCTTGAAGTCGCTCATCTGCACCGTGGTGTCATGCCAGTAGCGGTGGATCAGCGGCTGCTGCGCGCGCAACAGATCGAGCACAGCCTTGTACTGCGCTTCGGTCAGTTGATACGGATCCTTGATCCCCAACTCAGGCTTGGCGGTTTTCAGATAAAGCGCCGCATCGGCAATGTAGATCGGACCGTCATACGCCTGCACACGACCCTTGTTCGGTTTGCCGTCGGGGAAATTCTGCGCGTCGAACAACACATTCCAACTGGTTGGTGGCGTCTTGAACACATTGGTGTTGTACATCAACACGTTCGGGCCCCACTGGTACGGGGTGCCGTAGGTCTGGTTGTTAACCACGTACCACGGCGCATCTTTCAGGCGCGGGTCGAGAGTCTTCCAGTTCGGGATCAACGCGGTGTTGATCGGTTGCACGCGCTTGCCGACGATCAACCGCAGCGACGCATCGCCCGATGCTGTGACCAAGTCGTAACCGCCCTTGGCCATCAGGCTGACCATTTCGTCGGAGGTCGCAGCCGTCTTCACATTGACCTTGCAGCCGGTTTCCTGCTCGAAACCGGTCACCCAGTCGTAGGCCTTGTCGCTCTCGCCACGTTCGATGTAACCCGGCCACGCAACGATATCCAGCTGACCTTCGCCAGCGCCGACAGCCTTCAACGGTTCTGCCGCTTGCAGGCTGGCGCTGGCCAGCAAGGCCGTGGTGATTGCACTGAGCAGTGCGGTCTTGTGCACGAACATGGTTGAACCCTCTTCTTTAAATTATGGTCGGGGCAGTTTTGAACGCGGTGAAGCATGCCGTTTTCGGCTTGTTATTAGCGTAGTCAGAGATGCTGACCGTGGCGGGCCATGATGTGCCGCACCACGCTGTAGTCCTGAAGCGAATCGCTGGATAAGTCTTTGCCGTAACCGGAGCGTTTCAGGCCGCCGTGGGGCATTTCGCTGACCAGCATGAAATGGCTGTTGATCCATGTGCAGCCGTATTGCAGGCGCGCGGCAACCTGCATCGCCTTGTCCAGATTCTGTGTCCACACCGACGAGGCGAGGCCGTATTCCGAATCGTTGGCCCAGTCGACGGCTTGCGCGAGTTCGTCGAAGCGGGTCACGGTGACCACCGGGCCGAACACCTCGCGCTGGACGATTTCATCGCTCTGTTTGCAACCGGCCAGCAGGGTCGGTTGATAGTAGAAACCGGCACCGGAATGCACCGCCGCACCGGTCACGCGTTCGATGTGCGGCTGGCCGAGGGCGCGTTCGACGAAACTGGCGACGCGGTCGCGTTGGCGAGTACTGATCAGCGGGCCGATCTCGTTGTCGGCGTCACGCTTGCCGGCGAAGCGCAGGCTGCTGACGGCGGCGCCGAGTTCGGCGACCAGTTTGTCGTGAATCCCGGCCTGCGCGTAGATCCGGCAAGCGGCGGTGCAGTCTTGTCCGGCGTTGTAATAACCGTAGGTGCGCACGCCTTCGACCACGGCTTTCAGATCAGCGTCGTTGCAGACGATCACCGGGGCTTTGCCGCCGAGTTCGAGGTGTGTGCGTTTCAGGGTTTTCGCGGCGGCCTGGAGGATTTTCTGGCCGGTGACGATATCGCCGGTCAGCGAGACCATGCGCACTTTAGCGTGGCCGACCAGATGGCTGCCGACGCCTTCGCCGCCACCGCAGATGATGTTGATCACCCCACGCGGGAGGATTTCGGCCAACGCAGGCGCCAACGCCAGAATCGACAACGGCGTGTGTTCGGACGGTTTGAACACCAGCGTGTTGCCGGCGGCGAGGGCCGGAGCGATTTTCCACGCGGCCATCATGATCGGGTAATTCCACGGCGCAATCGAGGCGACCACGCCAATCGGATCGCGACGGACCATGCTGGTGTAGCCGGGCAGGTATTCGCCGCTGAGCTGGCCGGTCTGGCAACGCACGGCGCCAGCGAAGAAACGGAACACATCGACGGTGGCGGTCAGATCGTCCTGGCGGGCCAAGTGCAGTGGCTTGCCGCAGTTCAGCGATTCGAGGCGGGCGAGGTGATCGGCGTGTTTTTCGACGGCATTGGCGATGTCCAGCAACAGGTTGGAGCGTTGCTGCGGCGTGGTGCGCGACCAGCCGTCAAAGGCGCGGTGGGCGGCAAGGATCGCGGCTTCGACCTGCTCGGTGCTGGCCTCGGCGATGTGCGTGAGGATTTCCCCGGTTGCCGGGTTGAGGATCGGCTCGACGAAACCTTCCCCGGCGACCAGTTCGCCGTCGATCAACAACGCGGTACACATCGGGGTTTGCACGCCAGCCATTTTCCGCGATCTCTTTTCTTGTGTGTTCATGACGCTCCCTGTGACCGGGAGCCGAACGTCTTATAGATGCAGCAAGACTAGTGCGCGGCTCCGAGGTCGACAAATTCTAAATACTGAAGGTGGCATTCGATTAAATAGATGGCTTGCGGCCGCCGTGGGGTTGTTCACGGGCGACGGTCAGGAAGGGATCGACCAGAGCCGGGCGCGCGGTGCCACGGCGCCAGGCCAGACCGACATCGAGTGTCTGATTGAGGTCGGCAATGGGTCGCGCCTCGATGATGTCGCCCTCCAGTGACCATGGGCGATAGGTCATGTCCGGCTGAATCGAAACGCCCAAGCCCGCCGCAACAAGGCTTCGCACGGCTTCGGTGGAGGCGGTTCTCAGGGTGATTTTTGGTTGCAGCCCGGCGCCGCGCCAAAGTCGCTGAGCGTTGCGATCCATCTCATCGACGTTAAGTTGAATCAACGGTTCGTGGGCAACGTCGGCGAGGTTGATGCTGTCGTGTTCCAGCAACGGATGCTGCGCCGGCAGCCATAAACGGTGTGGGGAGTGAGTCAGCACCTCGGTTTGCAAGGCGTGGCGATCTTCGAGATTGGAGAGGATCAGCACGCCGACATCGATCTCGCCGCTGACCAGCAAATGCTCGATGTAGGGCCGTTCATCCTCCATCACCCTTATTTCAACGTTGGGATAGGCCCGTTGAAATCGAGTCAATAGATCCGCGAGGTAATAACCGGCGACCAGACTGGTCACCCCGACGATCAACTGCCCGGCAACCTGATCAGTGCTCTGTTGCAGGCTGCGCTTGGCGTTGTCCACGGTCGCCAGAATCAGGTGCGCCTGGCGTAGGAATTGATGACCTTGGTGTGTCAGCGTCATGCCTTTAGCGTGACGGCTGAACAGGCTGACACCTATTTCTTCCTCCAGTTGCTGGATCGCTAGGGTCAGAGTCGATTGGGAGATAAACGCGGTTTGCGCGGCGGCGGAGATCGAGCCGGTTTCGGCCACGGCGATGAAGTGACGAATCTGACGCAAGGTCATCATGAGAAGGGGTACCCAGTGGGCGGTTTTTATAGATTGGCCTGAGTGTATATCTATTTTCGCGAACGCCTTGCGCCTACTGAGCAACATCTGGAAGCACACTCGCAAACAGGGCAGGGGCACTTTCGAACTAGGCTGAGGGCCTTATAGATCCGGATAACCCCTGTTTTGGAGGCGGAACATGAACACCCGTGGATTGCTCGATCAACTACTCAAATCCGGCCAGGATCTGTTGCAAAACAAGGCCGGCGGATCACAGAACAAATCGTCCGGCGGCCTGGGCAGCCTGCTTGGCGGATCATCCAGCAAGGGCGCCCTCGGCGGTCTGCTCTCAGGCGCGGGTGGCGGCGCATTGGCGGCCGGCGCAATGGGCCTGCTGCTCGGCAACAAGAAAGTGCGCAAGGTCGGCGGTAAAGTCGCAATCTACGGCGGCCTCGCCGCCCTGGGTGTGCTGGCCTACAAAGCCTACGGCAACTACAACGCCCAAAAAGGCACCGCCCCGCAAACCGAACCGCAAACCCTCGACCGCTTGCCACCCGCGCAAGCCGAACAACACAGCCAGGCAATCCTCAAAGCCCTGGTCGCTGCCGCCAAAGCCGACGGCCACATCGACGACCGCGAGCGCCAACTGATCGAAGGCGAGTTCAGCAAACTCGACAACGACCAGGAGCTACAACACTGGCTCCACGCCGAACTCAACAAACCTCTCGACCCGACCGACGTCGCCCGCGCCGCGAGTACGCCGGAGATGGCTGCGGAGATGTACATCGCCAGCGTGATGCTCGTCGATGAGGAGAACTTCATGGAGAAGAGCTACCTGGATGAGCTGGCGAAACAGTTGAAACTGGAGCCGGGGTTGAAGGTGGAGTTGGAGAAGCAGGTGCGCCAGTTGAACTGAAGAGCTAGCTCATCAAGGCCGATGAACATCATCAAAGTCATCGGCCTTCGGAGTAGAAACTATGCCCTTCGCTTCTTGAGCGCGGTAGTACGCCTCAATCGTCAACGACGGATCGATACGCGCTTTCACGATGCAGGGTTCTTTTTGCCATGGATACTCCTGCAACTGCTTCGCCAGAGACTTCCGGCCGCCTGTGATCCATCCTTCCTCCGACTGATCCCTCCATCGTCGTGGGTTGCGGCCAGCTTTTGCGTCGTGGGCCACTGTCACGGGATCAAGATGGCGACTTTGCTCAAGCACAGGCAAGTCAGGCAGCGGCTGCGTTATATCCATGTAACGCTGTAGACAATCCCAAAATGCGAGTGTGTTGGCCTGATCCAACCCCAGCGAGTGAACCTTGGTCGCCAGGCAAATTTTGTTGTCGGTATAGCGATGATGCAGCCACAGCGCGTAGTCGTGGGAGCCATAACCGCTTGGAAGCAGTTGCAGCACTGGATCGAATTCTTCAAAGGGCGCGACGAAGAGTCGACGGAAGCGACGCTTGAAACGGAGCATACCGTCAAGGCGGTTGAACTCGCTTCCGTCGTGGGTGCTTATTTTACTGTGGAGCCAAATCAGCGAGTCTGAACCTATAGTGGCCATGAAATATAAGAAAGCACCGGCCCATAGAGCGATTTGCATACTATCGTCGCCAAGGATCGAGTCTTTTAGCCAATATACAATACTGCTGTTTACTATAAGGCCTAAGATTTGCAGGAGGTGGACCGTTCTCTTTCCTGTCATGTATAAAGTTAAAGATGTGAGCATTAAAGTTACGGCTAAAAGTGCGATTAGAAGGCCAAGTCCAACTTCGGGAGGGCCATAGCCGAGCTCCGGTTTGATTGATCCGAATATCCATATAGTCCATGGTGTCCATATGAATGTGAAGCACAGGATTTTAAGTACAAATAGTAAGTGTGGGATTTTGCTAGAGTTTTGAAAGCGCCATCGAGTGGCTCCACAATATAATTCTTCTTTGGTATTGTCTTGCAGTCTCTGGTTTGTTATCTGCTTTTTACTTTCCAGTTGAGCCGTGATCTCCATCTCAGGGTCTAGATTGGCGTAATGACCGAAGGCAAGATGAGTATCAAAGCCCCCTGACCGATTGGCATCTTTTGCCCATTTCGGCGGTGGCAGAGGGTCAGTGTTATCGCTGCGATAAGCACCGATATCGTATGGTTTTTCCATTCTTATGGTCATGCTAAAGTCTCAGTAGTTTCAATCTGCCAATACGGTGGCGCGGCGTCCGGTTTTAAATCGTCCGGTGGCAAACGACGATTGGCGGCGGTGAAGGCCGACCAAGATTTTGGGCTAGGTTGAGGTAATACTAAACTTTGGTCTGCTTGATCGGAACTAAGTTCAAATTGAGCACTTACTTTTAGACCCTGAGTGATACGTATACTGTGGCGATCCAAAGGACTTAGTTGTACAACTGGAAAATTGGCAGGAAGTACATAGAGAACACTGGTGGTGTCGATTGAGAGTGCAGCGAACTTAGGGGGCGCAGCAGGTACACGTTGATAACGCTTGATGTCGAAAACACCGTTAACACGCATACTGCTCTGGAATTCCTGCGCGATTAATTGGAACTGCTGATTGTTTTCGAACATAGACAGTAGCGGAGAACTGAGGACGATGACCCAGTCTTGGTCTACCAATGTCTGTTTTCCAGGAGCGACGCATTGTAATTCCGTGCTTGGAAGTGGTGCACGATCAGAATCTGCCTGTTGTAGTATTTTGAGGTGTGATGCTGGAGCTTTTTTCCGCCACTCGCTCAATCGATGCACGAAAATTTGTGGTTTTCCGATAATTCCGAGCAATTGCTGAAAGGCAACCTGTTGGTCTTTCAAGTGAGAGAAGCGTTGAGCATTGCCTAAGGCTTTGTCTAGTATTCCTGCTTCGGCAAACTGATTGCCGAATGGACCTTTTTTTACAACGATTTCGATATCGCTATCCGTTAACAAGTTGGCCGCAATAGTGCCACCGATGGATAAAACCATACCGATCACAAGAGCGTAAGGATTAAGGACTAGCCCGAAACCGTAGGCTGCCCATAGACCACCTCCTGCTGCGGCTACACCATAAGCTGCGGCTGCATTCGTATCGCCCTGATCCAGCGCGCGGTAGCTATCCCACCCGCTCAATAATGCACCACCAACCGTAGCCGATCCTCCTACCGCTCGGAGGATCGGTAACTTTGGACTACCTGTTTGCAGTTTTAAATTTTCTGCCCAGCGAGCTGAAATTCTTTCTACATTAAATCGAGGTTTGGTCAGTTGTTGCTCAAAGGCGGGGCCGATCAATAGTTTGCTATGACTTCCGAGGGCCGCAATTAAGTCCATCGAAGCACTTGCAAGCCCGGCGATCCCTCGTCCCCATTCACCGCTTGCATTAAGGTCATCATATGCTTTTATTTGGACCCATAGATTATAAGCAGCGAACGCCACCATCAACGTAGGCACGGCTTTGTTCTTTTCCATCGTCTGGGTCAAAGCGCCAAAACGAACTCGGAATGCACTGTAGTTGGCCAGGTCTGCATTCCCTTTTGGGACCGCAATGACCGTGACATTGCGCAATGCAGGCTGACCTGCTGTTGAGCCGCGTGGACTGGTACTTCCCACACTTGTGCCGGACTGATCGTGAAGCGTCGCGTAACGGTAACTTTTGCGAGTGAGTGCCTGGCGTTCGACATCAGTAAGTCCGCCACGCAGTCCTGCACCTTGCACACCGATGACAACATACTCTTGAGCCAGTGCCTGACCGTAAGGCATCAACTTGATCTCTGTCATTTTTGGCGAAAGTGCAGCCAAGGTTACAAATGTAGGGGAAAACAAGCGATCAAGCTGGATCTTAGACGCATTCTGAGACAAACGACCGATCTGGGCCACGACGCTGGCACCGAAGTTATCGAGTAAGTCTGCGAGGAAATATGCAAAACCTTTTCCGGCGCTGGGTTGGTCAATTTCGCCAGTTAACGATGCCGTCAGCATCAATGTACTCAACCCCATGGCTTCCGGTACTGGTGCTTTCCCACTGTTGCGCATGGATTTTAGACGTTTGACAAGTTCTGGAAGTTGCTCAGCGGTTTTTGCTAGCAGCAGACTACCCAGTGGGTGCTGTCCTTGCAGCAGGTTTTGTACGAGTCGATTAATGGAACCGGTCAGTTCCGTATAACCTTTGCCGGTATACATGACATCGCTACGCTCGGGTACCTGATTTAGAGCGTCAAGGGCCAGGGTCAGTAGGCTATAGGGCTCGACTAAGCCTTCATCAGTCCGATAGCACCAGTCGAGGAGTGTTGGTTGGAGTTGTCTGTCCAACACATCGACAAGTATCGACAGTCTTTTTGCCAGCTTCTCACGGGACTTTTCACGTTCTTCTTCGAATACCACCGCTTGCAATTTGGGTAGGTCGACTTTGTCTTTTAGATCTGCAAGAGGGCCCGCCAGTGTGCTGTATAAAACTTGTGCATATCGCCCGTGGGATTGGTGAGGGACCAAGGCATTAAGGGTTTGCAGATAATCGACGCATTCCTTTACCTGTGAAGTCGCATGACGAAGGGCGAACAACGGGTCATCGAGAATCATGCCAATCAGATGCGGGTAATCACGCAGCCCCTTTTGAGCCAACAAATCCTCTCCCGCCTCCAACGCTGGCAGGGCTGGTGGTGGCGTATGTTTGATTTTTTGAGCCAGTTCTTCTTTGCGCTTTTGCAGCTTCAGGATTAACGCATCGGGTTTGAAGGCTGCGAAGTCCGGATTGAACTCCGCAGGGTCTTCCATCGCAGCTTCAATGCTGAAATCCCGAGAGCGCAGCCCTTTGGTCAGTTTTTTGATTGGCGTCGCGGGATGAATTGAGGTGGCCTTCCAGATCGTGGTTTCACCCGCTGTTGCTGCCCAGGCGGAGGCCATATTTTGGCTGCGTGCCTTGATGCGGCTTGGGTCTTCTTCCAGCCAAGTGATGTATTCCCATGTCCAGGAAACTTCGCTAAAGGCCATGCTGAATTGTCGACCCACAAATCGGCCCTGAAGAAACATCGGCACTAGAATCAGTTGCTGTTTAACGCCCACCGGCTCGCGTTTATCGGCGTTGCCTTTTTTATCCGCGACTTTCCGCCAGTGAACTAGGTCGACTTCGGACAGTTGTCCTTTGCCGTCGGTAACGAGTTCACGCCAAACCTTGTTGTTCTGGAATACATAAACGCGGCCCACACGCGGCACACCGCCTTGCAGGGTCTCATTGAGCTTGTCGTGGCCCGGCAGGCGGGCCAAAGGGGTTATCGCGAGCAAAGTGTTTTGCTGGTACTTGTCCAGCTCTTCGGTGGTTTTCGCATCCACCATGATGGGGATCTGCAGCTTGCCGCCATCGATTCGATCAACACTTAATGCTAATCGTGATTTCTGATCATTATCGTAGTCGGTCTTCTTGCGCGTCCCTTCGGTAATGGACTTGTCCTTGAACTCACTCATGCCTTGTCCTCTGGCCCCAACAATTGCAATTGACTGCCCAAATCCGGGTCTCCCCACACGTCTACGATGAGCGCCTCTTTGCCTTTCTCGCTGGTTTTTCTAGGTGCGGCCGTGTTGACCGGTGCGTTGCCCAGCGTTTGCCCGACCGGTGCGGTATCGGCCGGCTTGGGCGGTACAGGAAGTACCGCAGCAGCGCCAGTACCGCTTCCGGGGCTGCCGCCGGAGTTGATGTTGATCACCGGGCCGCTCATGGTAACGCCAGCGGCGTCGATCTTGATAAAGCTGCCCCCTCCGATCAGCGTCAGCTCAGCTCCCGCTTCCAGCACGACTTTGATGCCGCTATCAAGATGGATTTCCTGCCCCGCATCAATGAACTGCCCAGTCCCAATCTTGACGTGCTGATTCACCCCAACCGTCAGGTGATCATTGGCCTGCGCCTCAACCTTGCGGTCCTCATAAACCGTGTGATGTTCCTCAGCCTTGAATTCCGTGTAGCTGTTCTTCTCGACCGTGTCGTGACGCTCATTGCCGACCCGAATCTTCTGGTCGTGCTCGATGTTTTCGTCCCAATCACGCTGGGCATGCAGGTAGATCTGCTCCTGACCTTTCTTGTCTTCGATGCGCAGTTCGTTGTAGCCGCTGCCGCCCATGGAGCTCAGGGTTTTGAAGGTGCTGCGCGTCTTGTTCGCCGGCAGTTCGTAGGGAACGGTGTTTTCCTTGTGGTACAGGCAGCCGCTGATCAGTGGTTGATCTGGGTCGCCTTCTAGGAACGTCACCAGCACTTCCATGCCGATGCGCGGGATGGCGATGCCGCCGTACTGGGCGCCGGCCCAGGCGCTGGAGACGCGCAGCCAGCAGCTGGTCTTGTCGTCGGCCTGGCCTTCGCGGTCCCAGTGGAACTGGACCTTGACGCGGCCGTACTCGTCGCAGTGGATTTCTTCACCTTTGGGGCC
>NZ_CM149552.1:1302583-2927583 GCF_056155105.1 Pseudomonas trutticola BRTCR10
GACGGTCAGGAAGGGATCGACCAGAGCCGGGCGCGCGGTGCCACGGCGCCAGGCCAGACCGACATCGAGTGTCTGATTGAGGTCGGCAATGGGTCGCGCCTCGATGATGTCGCCCTCCAGTGACCATGGGCGATAGGTCATGTCCGGCTGAATCGAAACGCCCAAGCCCGCCGCAACAAGGCTTCGCACGGCTTCGGTGGAGGCGGTTCTCAGGGTGATTTTTGGTTGCAGCCCGGCGCCGCGCCAAAGTCGCTGAGCGTTGCGATCCATCTCATCGACGTTAAGTTGAATCAACGGTTCGTGGGCAACGTCGGCGAGGTTGATGCTGTCGTGTTCCAGCAACGGATGCTGCGCCGGCAGCCATAAACGGTGTGGGGAGTGAGTCAGCACCTCGGTTTGCAAGGCGTGGCGATCTTCGAGATTGGAGAGGATCAGCACGCCGACATCGATCTCGCCGCTGACCAGCAAATGCTCGATGTAGGGCCGTTCATCCTCCATCACCCTTATTTCAACGTTGGGATAGGCCCGTTGAAATCGAGTCAATAGATCCGCGAGGTAATAACCGGCGACCAGACTGGTCACCCCGACGATCAACTGCCCGGCAACCTGATCAGTGCTCTGTTGCAGGCTGCGCTTGGCGTTGTCCACGGTCGCCAGAATCAGGTGCGCCTGGCGTAGGAATTGATGACCTTGGTGTGTCAGCGTCATGCCTTTAGCGTGACGGCTGAACAGGCTGACACCTATTTCTTCCTCCAGTTGCTGGATCGCTAGGGTCAGAGTCGATTGGGAGATAAACGCGGTTTGCGCGGCGGCGGAGATCGAGCCGGTTTCGGCCACGGCGATGAAGTGACGAATCTGACGCAAGGTCATCATGAGAAGGGGTACCCAGTGGGCGGTTTTTATAGATTGGCCTGAGTGTATATCTATTTTCGCGAACGCCTTGCGCCTACTGAGCAACATCTGGAAGCACACTCGCAAACAGGGCAGGGGCACTTTCGAACTAGGCTGAGGGCCTTATAGATCCGGATAACCCCTGTTTTGGAGGCGGAACATGAACACCCGTGGATTGCTCGATCAACTACTCAAATCCGGCCAGGATCTGTTGCAAAACAAGGCCGGCGGATCACAGAACAAATCGTCCGGCGGCCTGGGCAGCCTGCTTGGCGGATCATCCAGCAAGGGCGCCCTCGGCGGTCTGCTCTCAGGCGCGGGTGGCGGCGCATTGGCGGCCGGCGCAATGGGCCTGCTGCTCGGCAACAAGAAAGTGCGCAAGGTCGGCGGTAAAGTCGCAATCTACGGCGGCCTCGCCGCCCTGGGTGTGCTGGCCTACAAAGCCTACGGCAACTACAACGCCCAAAAAGGCACCGCCCCGCAAACCGAACCGCAAACCCTCGACCGCTTGCCACCCGCGCAAGCCGAACAACACAGCCAGGCAATCCTCAAAGCCCTGGTCGCTGCCGCCAAAGCCGACGGCCACATCGACGACCGCGAGCGCCAACTGATCGAAGGCGAGTTCAGCAAACTCGACAACGACCAGGAGCTACAACACTGGCTCCACGCCGAACTCAACAAACCTCTCGACCCGACCGACGTCGCCCGCGCCGCGAGTACGCCGGAGATGGCTGCGGAGATGTACATCGCCAGCGTGATGCTCGTCGATGAGGAGAACTTCATGGAGAAGAGCTACCTGGATGAGCTGGCGAAACAGTTGAAACTGGAGCCGGGGTTGAAGGTGGAGTTGGAGAAGCAGGTGCGCCAGTTGAACTGAAGAGCTAGCTCATCAAGGCCGATGAACATCATCAAAGTCATCGGCCTTCGGAGTAGAAACTATGCCCTTCGCTTCTTGAGCGCGGTAGTACGCCTCAATCGTCAACGACGGATCGATACGCGCTTTCACGATGCAGGGTTCTTTTTGCCATGGATACTCCTGCAACTGCTTCGCCAGAGACTTCCGGCCGCCTGTGATCCATCCTTCCTCCGACTGATCCCTCCATCGTCGTGGGTTGCGGCCAGCTTTTGCGTCGTGGGCCACTGTCACGGGATCAAGATGGCGACTTTGCTCAAGCACAGGCAAGTCAGGCAGCGGCTGCGTTATATCCATGTAACGCTGTAGACAATCCCAAAATGCGAGTGTGTTGGCCTGATCCAACCCCAGCGAGTGAACCTTGGTCGCCAGGCAAATTTTGTTGTCGGTATAGCGATGATGCAGCCACAGCGCGTAGTCGTGGGAGCCATAACCGCTTGGAAGCAGTTGCAGCACTGGATCGAATTCTTCAAAGGGCGCGACGAAGAGTCGACGGAAGCGACGCTTGAAACGGAGCATACCGTCAAGGCGGTTGAACTCGCTTCCGTCGTGGGTGCTTATTTTACTGTGGAGCCAAATCAGCGAGTCTGAACCTATAGTGGCCATGAAATATAAGAAAGCACCGGCCCATAGAGCGATTTGCATACTATCGTCGCCAAGGATCGAGTCTTTTAGCCAATATACAATACTGCTGTTTACTATAAGGCCTAAGATTTGCAGGAGGTGGACCGTTCTCTTTCCTGTCATGTATAAAGTTAAAGATGTGAGCATTAAAGTTACGGCTAAAAGTGCGATTAGAAGGCCAAGTCCAACTTCGGGAGGGCCATAGCCGAGCTCCGGTTTGATTGATCCGAATATCCATATAGTCCATGGTGTCCATATGAATGTGAAGCACAGGATTTTAAGTACAAATAGTAAGTGTGGGATTTTGCTAGAGTTTTGAAAGCGCCATCGAGTGGCTCCACAATATAATTCTTCTTTGGTATTGTCTTGCAGTCTCTGGTTTGTTATCTGCTTTTTACTTTCCAGTTGAGCCGTGATCTCCATCTCAGGGTCTAGATTGGCGTAATGACCGAAGGCAAGATGAGTATCAAAGCCCCCTGACCGATTGGCATCTTTTGCCCATTTCGGCGGTGGCAGAGGGTCAGTGTTATCGCTGCGATAAGCACCGATATCGTATGGTTTTTCCATTCTTATGGTCATGCTAAAGTCTCAGTAGTTTCAATCTGCCAATACGGTGGCGCGGCGTCCGGTTTTAAATCGTCCGGTGGCAAACGACGATTGGCGGCGGTGAAGGCCGACCAAGATTTTGGGCTAGGTTGAGGTAATACTAAACTTTGGTCTGCTTGATCGGAACTAAGTTCAAATTGAGCACTTACTTTTAGACCCTGAGTGATACGTATACTGTGGCGATCCAAAGGACTTAGTTGTACAACTGGAAAATTGGCAGGAAGTACATAGAGAACACTGGTGGTGTCGATTGAGAGTGCAGCGAACTTAGGGGGCGCAGCAGGTACACGTTGATAACGCTTGATGTCGAAAACACCGTTAACACGCATACTGCTCTGGAATTCCTGCGCGATTAATTGGAACTGCTGATTGTTTTCGAACATAGACAGTAGCGGAGAACTGAGGACGATGACCCAGTCTTGGTCTACCAATGTCTGTTTTCCAGGAGCGACGCATTGTAATTCCGTGCTTGGAAGTGGTGCACGATCAGAATCTGCCTGTTGTAGTATTTTGAGGTGTGATGCTGGAGCTTTTTTCCGCCACTCGCTCAATCGATGCACGAAAATTTGTGGTTTTCCGATAATTCCGAGCAATTGCTGAAAGGCAACCTGTTGGTCTTTCAAGTGAGAGAAGCGTTGAGCATTGCCTAAGGCTTTGTCTAGTATTCCTGCTTCGGCAAACTGATTGCCGAATGGACCTTTTTTTACAACGATTTCGATATCGCTATCCGTTAACAAGTTGGCCGCAATAGTGCCACCGATGGATAAAACCATACCGATCACAAGAGCGTAAGGATTAAGGACTAGCCCGAAACCGTAGGCTGCCCATAGACCACCTCCTGCTGCGGCTACACCATAAGCTGCGGCTGCATTCGTATCGCCCTGATCCAGCGCGCGGTAGCTATCCCACCCGCTCAATAATGCACCACCAACCGTAGCCGATCCTCCTACCGCTCGGAGGATCGGTAACTTTGGACTACCTGTTTGCAGTTTTAAATTTTCTGCCCAGCGAGCTGAAATTCTTTCTACATTAAATCGAGGTTTGGTCAGTTGTTGCTCAAAGGCGGGGCCGATCAATAGTTTGCTATGACTTCCGAGGGCCGCAATTAAGTCCATCGAAGCACTTGCAAGCCCGGCGATCCCTCGTCCCCATTCACCGCTTGCATTAAGGTCATCATATGCTTTTATTTGGACCCATAGATTATAAGCAGCGAACGCCACCATCAACGTAGGCACGGCTTTGTTCTTTTCCATCGTCTGGGTCAAAGCGCCAAAACGAACTCGGAATGCACTGTAGTTGGCCAGGTCTGCATTCCCTTTTGGGACCGCAATGACCGTGACATTGCGCAATGCAGGCTGACCTGCTGTTGAGCCGCGTGGACTGGTACTTCCCACACTTGTGCCGGACTGATCGTGAAGCGTCGCGTAACGGTAACTTTTGCGAGTGAGTGCCTGGCGTTCGACATCAGTAAGTCCGCCACGCAGTCCTGCACCTTGCACACCGATGACAACATACTCTTGAGCCAGTGCCTGACCGTAAGGCATCAACTTGATCTCTGTCATTTTTGGCGAAAGTGCAGCCAAGGTTACAAATGTAGGGGAAAACAAGCGATCAAGCTGGATCTTAGACGCATTCTGAGACAAACGACCGATCTGGGCCACGACGCTGGCACCGAAGTTATCGAGTAAGTCTGCGAGGAAATATGCAAAACCTTTTCCGGCGCTGGGTTGGTCAATTTCGCCAGTTAACGATGCCGTCAGCATCAATGTACTCAACCCCATGGCTTCCGGTACTGGTGCTTTCCCACTGTTGCGCATGGATTTTAGACGTTTGACAAGTTCTGGAAGTTGCTCAGCGGTTTTTGCTAGCAGCAGACTACCCAGTGGGTGCTGTCCTTGCAGCAGGTTTTGTACGAGTCGATTAATGGAACCGGTCAGTTCCGTATAACCTTTGCCGGTATACATGACATCGCTACGCTCGGGTACCTGATTTAGAGCGTCAAGGGCCAGGGTCAGTAGGCTATAGGGCTCGACTAAGCCTTCATCAGTCCGATAGCACCAGTCGAGGAGTGTTGGTTGGAGTTGTCTGTCCAACACATCGACAAGTATCGACAGTCTTTTTGCCAGCTTCTCACGGGACTTTTCACGTTCTTCTTCGAATACCACCGCTTGCAATTTGGGTAGGTCGACTTTGTCTTTTAGATCTGCAAGAGGGCCCGCCAGTGTGCTGTATAAAACTTGTGCATATCGCCCGTGGGATTGGTGAGGGACCAAGGCATTAAGGGTTTGCAGATAATCGACGCATTCCTTTACCTGTGAAGTCGCATGACGAAGGGCGAACAACGGGTCATCGAGAATCATGCCAATCAGATGCGGGTAATCACGCAGCCCCTTTTGAGCCAACAAATCCTCTCCCGCCTCCAACGCTGGCAGGGCTGGTGGTGGCGTATGTTTGATTTTTTGAGCCAGTTCTTCTTTGCGCTTTTGCAGCTTCAGGATTAACGCATCGGGTTTGAAGGCTGCGAAGTCCGGATTGAACTCCGCAGGGTCTTCCATCGCAGCTTCAATGCTGAAATCCCGAGAGCGCAGCCCTTTGGTCAGTTTTTTGATTGGCGTCGCGGGATGAATTGAGGTGGCCTTCCAGATCGTGGTTTCACCCGCTGTTGCTGCCCAGGCGGAGGCCATATTTTGGCTGCGTGCCTTGATGCGGCTTGGGTCTTCTTCCAGCCAAGTGATGTATTCCCATGTCCAGGAAACTTCGCTAAAGGCCATGCTGAATTGTCGACCCACAAATCGGCCCTGAAGAAACATCGGCACTAGAATCAGTTGCTGTTTAACGCCCACCGGCTCGCGTTTATCGGCGTTGCCTTTTTTATCCGCGACTTTCCGCCAGTGAACTAGGTCGACTTCGGACAGTTGTCCTTTGCCGTCGGTAACGAGTTCACGCCAAACCTTGTTGTTCTGGAATACATAAACGCGGCCCACACGCGGCACACCGCCTTGCAGGGTCTCATTGAGCTTGTCGTGGCCCGGCAGGCGGGCCAAAGGGGTTATCGCGAGCAAAGTGTTTTGCTGGTACTTGTCCAGCTCTTCGGTGGTTTTCGCATCCACCATGATGGGGATCTGCAGCTTGCCGCCATCGATTCGATCAACACTTAATGCTAATCGTGATTTCTGATCATTATCGTAGTCGGTCTTCTTGCGCGTCCCTTCGGTAATGGACTTGTCCTTGAACTCACTCATGCCTTGTCCTCTGGCCCCAACAATTGCAATTGACTGCCCAAATCCGGGTCTCCCCACACGTCTACGATGAGCGCCTCTTTGCCTTTCTCGCTGGTTTTTCTAGGTGCGGCCGTGTTGACCGGTGCGTTGCCCAGCGTTTGCCCGACCGGTGCGGTATCGGCCGGCTTGGGCGGTACAGGAAGTACCGCAGCAGCGCCAGTACCGCTTCCGGGGCTGCCGCCGGAGTTGATGTTGATCACCGGGCCGCTCATGGTAACGCCAGCGGCGTCGATCTTGATAAAGCTGCCCCCTCCGATCAGCGTCAGCTCAGCTCCCGCTTCCAGCACGACTTTGATGCCGCTATCAAGATGGATTTCCTGCCCCGCATCAATGAACTGCCCAGTCCCAATCTTGACGTGCTGATTCACCCCAACCGTCAGGTGATCATTGGCCTGCGCCTCAACCTTGCGGTCCTCATAAACCGTGTGATGTTCCTCAGCCTTGAATTCCGTGTAGCTGTTCTTCTCGACCGTGTCGTGACGCTCATTGCCGACCCGAATCTTCTGGTCGTGCTCGATGTTTTCGTCCCAATCACGCTGGGCATGCAGGTAGATCTGCTCCTGACCTTTCTTGTCTTCGATGCGCAGTTCGTTGTAGCCGCTGCCGCCCATGGAGCTCAGGGTTTTGAAGGTGCTGCGCGTCTTGTTCGCCGGCAGTTCGTAGGGAACGGTGTTTTCCTTGTGGTACAGGCAGCCGCTGATCAGTGGTTGATCTGGGTCGCCTTCTAGGAACGTCACCAGCACTTCCATGCCGATGCGCGGGATGGCGATGCCGCCGTACTGGGCGCCGGCCCAGGCGCTGGAGACGCGCAGCCAGCAGCTGGTCTTGTCGTCGGCCTGGCCTTCGCGGTCCCAGTGGAACTGGACCTTGACGCGGCCGTACTCGTCGCAGTGGATTTCTTCACCTTTGGGGCCAGTGACCACGGCGCTCTGGCTGCCGAGGATGCGCGGTTTCGGGTGGCGCAGGGGCGGGCGGTTGGGCACGTCCCACGGGGTGGCCTGGAAGCGGTTGCGGTAGCCCTGGTGGAAATCGTCTTTCAGCGCGGTGGTGTCGCTGGTCACCGACTCTTCGAGGACTTGCGGCTGTTTGCCTTCGTGGAGGATTTCGGTGAGCAGCCAGAGGTCGTTCCACTTGGCTTTCGGGTGCGCGGTCAGCGCGAGGAAATGGCCGCTGACCAGCAACGGTTGATCGCTTTTGCCTTCAGCCAATTGGAAGTCGCTGCGGTGGCGTTCGAGGGCGCGTTTGGCCAGATGTTTGCCGCGCTCGCGGTCGACGAAGCGGCCCGGATAGTCGTAGTCCTCGAGGTCGGGCAGGGCGTCGCCACGGTTTTCGCTTTCGAGGGTGATTCGCGGTTTTTCGAAGTCGTAATCGCGACGCGTGGTGCGGCTGGTGCGGGTTTCCAGGCGCAGGTCGAAGCGCTTGATCACCGGGTCACTGGCGACCATGCCGGAGTCTTGCTGATAGGCCACGGGTTTGAGTTTCGGGAACACCGTCTGGTCATCGCCGAAGATCAGTTTGTGTGCGGTGGCGCTGTGCTGGAAGTGGTAGTGAATGCCTTCTTCCTCGCACAGGCGCTGGATGAAGTGCAGGTCCGACTCGTCGTACTGCACGCAATAAATGCGCTCGGGGTAGATCGAGTGGGTCTGGAATTCGTAGGCGTTGCTCTGGATGCCGTGCTCTTCGAGGACCATGCCTATGATTTTCGGCACGCTGAGGTTCTGGAAGATGCGCTGGTTGATCCGGTGCGCGAGGTACGCCAGTTGCGGGCGCAGGGTCACGGAATAACGGGTCAGGCGCTTGCCCGAGTCACCTTGCGCGGCGCGGTAGATCTGGCCGTGGATGCCGCTGCCGTCGGGCGACAGTTGCAGGAAGGCCGGTTTGTGCAGGAGGGTTTCAAGGTCCAGCGACGGCTGCTCACTGACCAGTTCCACTTCGAAGACAAAAGGCTGGCTGATGGCTTCCCGGCCTTGCAGGGTAAACACCTGAAAGTCGGCGGAAAGACCTTCGATGGTCAGGGCAAAGTGAGTTTCGTTGGCCGGCGCGAACATCCGTTGTTCCTCGTGCTGTAAAGCGGCGCTCGTCGACGCCCGCAAAAGCGGGTCAACGTACGCGAAATTCTGGAGGGGCGTAAACAACATCGACCAGCAGAGCTGGCCGATGTGTGAAGCGATCAGCCGTAATTAAACGACTGGAGCACGCCAGTCATCGGAACCCGAAGTACCGGATACTTCGTGGGTCCAGGTGATTTTACGGTAGGTGAACTGCACTTCTTCCAGGTGGGTGAAGTGCGAGTTGCCTGGGTCCTGGCAGTTGTGCATTTTGTTGTTGATGGCGACGATGATCGCGTCTTCCAGTTTGGTGGTGTAGTAGTGCTCTTGAGTACCTTGAGCCGAAGTGCGGTACCACTGGATAACGATTTCGCTCATGCGCTCGCCCGAGGTCAGAGCGGCTTGCAGCAGAGGCGAAGCCTTGTCGTAGACCTTGGTGATCACAACAGGTTTGTGCACGCGCTGACCGGTTGGCTGACCGGATTGCGGGTCACGCGGGATGATCACGTCGTGGCTGAAAGCCTGAACCATGACCTGGTCTTCGTGGCCTTCCTGGTAGGTGTTGCCAACGGAGTCGGCGGTGAAAGCGCCTGCAGTGATCAGGCCTTGTTTTTCGCCGGTAACCGACATGTACGCTGGTGTTGCCATGGGATGCTCTCCTTGCGGATAAATTTAAGGTGCCCGGGAGGCGAAATCGCCCGGTGGGTGCCTGACTGTTATCAAGGAGCGTGCCAGCTTTTGTGAGGTCCCCGGGAGCCGGGGGTGAAACCGCTCTGGCCTGCGCTTTGTAGGATTTTTCAGCGGGGATTCAGGGTAAAAGTGCGCAAGAAGTTGCGCAGTACTGCGCAACTTCTTGCGCACTTGGCTACAGGCCTTGTGGCGTATGGGCTGTAGCCAAGTTGGTAGCTGAAAATTGAAAACAAGTGCGCAACTTCTTGCGCATCATGGCTCTTCGCCGCCATTGGCCGGTCACGAATGACCGATCCATCGCCTCCTTTTGTCATTCCGTCACTGGTACGCCAGCCCCGGATTGGCGGACAGTCCCACCCCAGAGCCGCCCGGCAAACCACGCCGGGCCGGCCCGGGGGTTAAAAAGCGTCTTATTAATGAAACACTGCCCTCGGCTATACTCCCCGCATTTCGACCTAGGCACGAGGAATCACTGTGAAGAACTGGACGTTGCGCCAACGCATTTTGGCGAGCTTTGCGGTGATTATCGCGATCATGTTGCTGATGGTGGTCGTGTCGTATTCGCGGCTGCTGAAGATTGAAAGCAGTGAAAGCAGCGTGCGCGACGACGCGATCCCCGGGGTTTATTACAGCTCGATGATCCGCGGCGCCTGGGTCGACAGTTACCTGCAGACTCAGGAGTTGCTCGGGCTCAAGGAAGGGCAGGGCATCAGTAGCGAAGATGCCGCCGACTACAAGGCGTTCGAAAACCGCCTGCAAGAGCAGATGGCCAACTACCGCAATACCGTCACCACGGACGAGGATCGGGTCGAGTTCGCCGCGTTCGAGAAATATCACGACGCTTATATGCAGATTCAGGATCAGGTGCTGGATCTTCACAAGCGCAATCTGGAAGCCGACGCGGTCAAGCTGTTCAGCGAAAAGCTGACACCGACCTGGTACACCGGGCGCATGAAACTCAACGACATCATCAGCGAAAACAAGAAAGTCGCCGACCAGGCCATGGCCAATATCGACGATGCCGTCGCGGCAGCGAAGATCAGCATGTTCATCTCGCTGCTGGTGGCCGTGCTGGCCGCCGGTGCCTGTGGCTTGCTGCTGATGCGCGCGATCATGGCGCCGATGAACCGCATCGTACAAATCCTCGAAATCATGCGCACCGGCGACTTGAGCAGCCGTTTGAACCTTGAGCGCAAAGACGAATTTGGCGCTGTGGAAACCGGCTTCAACGACATGATGACCGAGCTGACGTCGCTGGTGTCTCAGGCGCAGCGCTCGTCGGTGCAGGTGACCACCTCGGTGACCGAGATCGCCGCCACCTCCAAGCAACAGCAAGCTACCGCCACCGAAACCGCCGCGACTACCACGGAGATTGGCGCGACGTCCCGTGAGATCGCCGCCACCTCGCGGGATCTGGTGCGCACCATGACCGAAGTCTCCACCGCCGCCGATCAGGCCTCGGTGCTCGCCGGTTCCGGCCAGCAGGGCCTGGCGCGCATGGAAGACACCATGCATTCGGTGATGGGCGCGGCCGATCTGGTCAACGCCAAACTGGCGATCCTCAACGAGAAGGCCGGCAACATCAATCAGGTGGTGGTGACCATCGTCAAGGTCGCCGACCAGACCAACCTGCTCTCGCTCAACGCGGCGATCGAGGCGGAGAAAGCTGGCGAATACGGCCGCGGTTTCGCCGTGGTTGCCACCGAAGTACGGCGTCTGGCGGATCAGACTGCCGTCGCCACATATGACATCGAACAAATGGTGCGCGAGATCCAGTCGGCGGTATCCGCAGGCGTGATGGGCATGGACAAATTCTCGGAAGAAGTGCGTCGCGGCATGTCCGAAGTGCAGCAGGTCGGCGAGCAGCTGTCGCAGATCATCCACCAAGTGCAGGCGCTGGCGCCGCGGGTGTTGATGGTCAACGAAGGCATGCAGGCGCAGGCCACTGGCGCTGAGCAAATCAACCATGCGCTGGTGCAATTGGGCGACGCCAGCAGCCAGACCGTCGAGTCGTTGCGTCAGGCCAGTTTCGCCATCGACGAACTGAGCCAGGTGGCCGTCGGGCTGCGCAGCGGCGTTTCGCGATTCAAAGTCTGATGAGCGAAATCATCGCCAAACGCAGCGCCGCGCAAGTGGTGAAGCCGGCGTTGTTCCTGCTGTTTCGTATTGGCAGCGAGCGCTACGCATTGCGCGCCACCGAAGTCGCGGAGGTGCTGCCGCGCCTGCCATTGAAGCCGATTGCCCGCGCGCCGCAATGGGTCGCCGGGGTGTTTGCCTATCGTGGCGCGGTGGTGCCGGTCATCGACCTGAGTGCGCTGACGTTCGGTCAGCCCGCCGAGGCGCGGACCAGTACGCGATTGGTGTTGGTGCATTACCGACCAGACGAAACGCAGCCGGCGCAATGGCTCGGACTGATCCTTGAACAGGCCACCGACACCCTGCGTTGTCATCCGCAGGAGTTTCAGCCTTACGGCCTCGACAACCGCGAGGCGCCGTACCTCGGCCCGGTGCGCGAGGATGCGCAGGGGCTGGTGCAGTGGGTGCGGGTCAATGATTTGCTGGATGAATCGGTGCGCACCTTGCTGTTCCCCAATCCGCCGCGTGATCCGGCGCAGCTTGAGGCACAGCCATGAGCAGCGATCAGCGTTTTTTCGACTTCCTGAAGGAGCGTATCGGCCTCGACGTCGCTTCGGTCGGGCCGGCGATCATCGAGCGGGCCGTGCGCCAGCGCACGACGCTCTCGCAAGCGGCGCATGCCGATGAGTATTGGCAGTTACTGCAAGGCTCGCGGGACGAACAACAAGCGCTGATCGAAGCGGTGATCGTTCCCGAAACCTGGTTTTTCCGTTATCCGGAATCCTTCGCAACGCTGGGCAAACTGGCACGCAAGCGCCTCGCCGAATTGAACAACATGCGCGCGCTGCGCATCCTCAGCCTGCCGTGTTCGACCGGCGAAGAACCCTATTCGATTGCCATGGCCTTGCTCGATGCCGGGCTCAAACCGCATCAGTTCAAGGTCGACGGCATGGACGTCAGCCCGCTGTCGGTGGACAAGGCGCGGCGGGCGCTGTACGGCAAGAATTCGTTTCGCGGCCAGGATCTGGACTACCGCGAGCGGCACTTCACACCTGAACAGGACGGCCATCGGGTCAACGAAATCGTCCGCGAGCAGGTGCGTTTGCAGGTCGGCAATGTGCTCGATCCAGCGCTGTTGGCCAGTGAGCCAGCCTTCGATTTCGTGTTCTGCCGCAACCTGCTGATCTATTTCGATCAGCCGACCCAGAAGCAAGTATTCGAAGTGCTCAAGCGCCTGACGCATGTCGACGGTGTGCTGTTCATCGGTCCGGCCGAGGGCAGTCTGCTCGGGCGGTTGGGCATGCGTTCGATCGGCATCCCGCAGTCGTTTGCTTTCAGTCGCCACAGCGAGCCGCAACCCGAGCCGGTGCCCATTCCCGCGCCCGTCCCATTGCCGGTACGCCAACCCGTGCGCAGCACACCGCCGCCCGTGCGTAATCGACCCTTTGCCTCCGTGACGTCGATGCCGGTGACCAGCAAAAGTGCGAATCCCGACGCGGCCACGCTATTGGCCAACATCGCCGCACTGGCCAACGAAGGCAAAAGCGCCGAGGCCCGCGCTGCGTGCGAGCAGTATTTGCGCAGCCAGGAACCGGTGGCGCAGGTGTTTTACTGGCTCGGCCTGCTCAGCGATGTTGCAGGTCTGGCCCTCGAAGCCCAGGGTTACTACCGCAAGGCTTTGTACCTCGAACCGCAACACCCCGAAGCGCTGATGCACCTGGCCGCCTTGTTGCAGGCCCAGGGTGACAGCGCCGGTGCCAGACGATTGCAGGAACGCGCCGCCCGCAGCGGCCGTGCCGCCGACAGTGAGCGTAAATGATGATCGCGTCCGACACCTTGAACGTCACCCACGAAGACGCCCGGGCCATCGATGACTGCTGGAACCGCATCGGCATCCACGGCGACAAGTCGTGTCCGTTGCTGGAAGAACATATTCATTGCCGTAACTGCTCGGTGTATTCCGCCGCCGCTACGCGCCTGCTCGATCGCTATGCCTTGCAGCAGGACGAGCGCGATCCGGTGGCGATGGCGCTTGAAACCGATCTGAAGACCCGTTCGCTGCTGATGTTCCGTCTCGGCGAAGAATGGCTCGGATTGGCCACTCGCAGCCTGGTAGAAGTGGCGCCGTTGCAGGCGATTCACTCGTTGCCGCACCAGCGCTCGCGGGCCTTGCTCGGTGTGGCGAATGTGCGCGGAGCGTTGGTGGCGTGCCTGTCGCTGGTCGAGCTGCTGGATCTGGACGGTAACTCGGCCCCGGCCAACGGCGCGCGGATCATGCCGCGCATGCTGATCATCGCTGCCGATGGCGGGCCGGTCGTAGTACCGGTGGATGAGGTCGACGGCATACACGCCATCGATGAACGAATACTCGACGCCGCCTCACGTTCCGGCGCGCAGGCTAACGCCAGATACACCCGTGGCGTCCTGCAATATCGAGGTCGCAGTCTGCGTTGGCTGGATGAAGAACAGCTGCTGTTCGCCGTGACCCGGAGCCTCACATGACCCCCGAACAAATGCGCGACGCCTCCCTGCTGGAGCTGTTCAGCCTCGAAGCCGAAGCCCAGACCCAGGTACTCAGTGCCGGGCTGCTGGCGCTGGAGCGCAATCCGACCCAGGCCGATCAACTGGAGTCGTGCATGCGCGCGGCGCACTCGCTCAAGGGCGCGGCGCGGATCGTCGGCATCGACAGCGGCGTCAGCGTCGCGCATGTGATGGAGGACTGTCTGGTCAGCGCCCAGGAAGGGCGTTTGTTGCTGCGCCCGGAACACATCGACGCGTTGTTGCAGGGCACCGACCTGCTGATGCGCATCGCGACACCGGCCAACGCACCGCAACCGGCAGACATCGAGGCGTATGTCGCCTTGATGGGGCAATTGCTCGACCCTTCGACCCCGGTCACCCCGGTGGCTGCCCCGGTCATGGCCGAGTTGCAGCTTGAGCCGCCGCCACGAGTCGAACCGCTGCCGGCGCCTTCGGTGGAAATCCCTGTCGAGGTATCCGAGCCGACGCCACGCAAGAACAAACGCACCACCGAAGGTGGCGAGCGCGTATTGCGCGTCACCGCCGAACGCTTGAACAGCCTGCTCGACCTGTCGAGCAAGTCGCTGGTCGAAACCCAGCGCCTCAAGCCACATCTGGCGACCATGCAACGCCTCAAGCGCATGCAGAACAACGGCCTGCGCGCCCTGGAAAATCTCAACGTGCATCTCAAGGAGCATGCACTGAGCCTTGAGGCGCTGGAGTCGTTGGAAGATGCGCGGCGCTTGCTCGCCGAATCCCAGCAACTGCTGGCAGAAAAGAACGCCGAACTCGACGAGTTTGCCTGGCAGGCCAGCCAGCGCGCACAAGTGCTCTACGACACCGCTTTGGCTTGTCGCATGCGGCCGTTTGCCGATGTGCTCAGCGGTCAGACGCGCATGGTGCGTGACCTGGGGCGCAGCCTCGGCAAGCAGGTGCGGTTGGAGATCGAAGGCGAGAAAACCCAGGTCGACCGCGATGTGCTGGAAAAGCTTGAGGCGCCGCTCACCCATTTGTTGCGCAACGCGGTCGATCACGGCATCGAAACCCCGGAGCAGCGTTTGCTCAAGGGCAAGTCCGAGGAAGGCCTGATCCGCCTGCGGGCCTCGCATCAGGCCGGTTTGCTGGTCCTGGAATTGAGCGATGACGGCAACGGCGTCGATCTGGAAAAGGTCCGTCGTAGCATCATCGAACGACAATTATCACCGGCGGAGACTGCCGCGCAGTTGAGCGAAGAAGAGCTGCTGACGTTCCTGTTTCTGCCGGGATTCAGCCTGCGCGACACCGTCACCGAAGTGTCCGGGCGAGGCGTCGGGCTTGATGCTGTTCAGCACATGGTTCGTCAATTGCGCGGCGCCGTGGTGCTGGAGCAGACGGCGGGCGAGGGCAGTCGTTTTCATCTCGAAGTACCGTTGACCCTGTCGGTGGTGCGCAGTCTGGTGGTGGAAGTCGGCGAAGAGGCCTATGCCTTCCCGCTGGCGCACATCGAGCGCATGTGTGATCTGGCGCCGGACGACATCGTGCAGGTCGAAGGTCGTCAGCATTTCTGGCATGAAGGCCAGCACGTCGGCCTGGTCGCCGCCAGCCAGTTGCTCAACCGCCCGGCCAGCCAGAACAGCGGTGAAACCCTCAAAGTCGTGGTCATCCGCGAGCGCGATGCGGTCTACGGGGTGGCGGTCGAACGCTTCATTGGCGAGCGCACGCTGGTGGTATTGCCTCTGGACGAGCGTCTGGGCAAAGTGCAGGACATCTCCGCCGGCGCCTTGCTCGATGACGGTTCGGTGGTGCTGATCGTTGATGTCGAGGACATGCTGCGTTCGGTGGATAAGCTGCTCAATACCGGACGCCTGGAACGCATCGCCCGCCACGGCAATCAGGTCGCAGAAGCGGCACGCAAGCGCGTACTGGTGGTCGACGACTCGCTGACTGTGCGCGAACTGCAACGCAAGCTGCTGCTCAACCGTGGCTACGACGTGGCCGTCGCGGTGGATGGCATGGACGGCTGGAACGCACTGCGTTCGGAGGACTTCGATTTGCTCATCACCGATATCGACATGCCGCGCATGGACGGCATCGAACTGGTCACACTGTTGCGTCGCGACAACCGTCTGCAATCGCTGCCGGTGATGGTGGTCTCGTACAAGGACCGTGAAGAAGACCGGCGCCGTGGACTGGACGCCGGCGCCGACTATTATTTAGCCAAAGCCAGTTTTCATGACGACGCCCTGCTCGACGCAGTGGTTGAGCTTATCGGAGGAGCGCGGGCATGAAGATCGCAATCGTCAACGACATGCCCATGGCGGTGGAGGCGCTGCGCCGGGCGCTGGCCTTCGAGCCGGCGCATCAGGTGGTCTGGGTCGCTTACAACGGCGCCGAAGCGGTGCAACTGTGCGCGCAAAACACCCCGGATCTGATCCTGATGGATCTGATCATGCCGGTGATGGACGGCGTCGAAGCCACCCGGCGCATCATGGCCGAAACCCCGTGCGCGATCGTCATTGTCACGGTCGACCGCCAGCAGAACGTGCACCGGGTCTTCGAGGCCATGGGCCACGGCGCGCTGGACGTGGTCGACACCCCGGCCCTCGGTGCCGGCAACGCTCAAGAGGCGGCGGCGCCATTGCTGCGCAAGATCCTCAATATTGGCTGGCTGATCGGCGAGAAAACCCCGCGTTCGCGTCCGGTGCCGACACCGCAACGCAGCTCGGGCTCGTGCCAGCGGCTGGTGGCGATAGGTTCATCCGCAGGCGGGCCGGCGGCACTGGAAGTGTTGCTCAAGGGCTTGCCGCGCAACTTTTCCGCGGCCATCGTGCTGGTGCAGCATGTGGATCAGGTGTTTGCCGCCGGCATGGCCGAATGGCTGGCCAGCGCCAGTGGCCTGGACGTGCGCCTCGCCCGCGAAGGCGAGCCGCCGCAAGCTGGCGCGGTGCTGTTGGCCGGCACCAACCACCATATTCGCTTGTTGAAAAACGGCACGCTGGCCTACACCGCCGAACCGGTCAACGAGATCTACCGACCCTCCATCGACGTGTTTTTCGAAAGCGTCGCCAGTTACTGGAACGGTGATGCGGTCGGGGTTTTATTGACCGGGATGGGACGCGACGGGGCGCAAGGGCTTAAGCTCATGCGCCAGCAGGGTTATCTGACCATCGCGCAGGACCAGCACAGCAGTGCGGTGTACGGCATGCCCAAGGCCGCCGCGGCCATTGATGCCGCCGTCGAAATTCGCCCACTGGAAAAGATAGCGCCACGATTGCTGGAGATTTTCCCCAAATGAACCGATTTATCCGCAATCCTGGCCCCCGCAGTACTCAGGTGACCGCCCATGAATGACTTACAGATCGACGACATTAAAACCGACGAAAACGCCGCCATGGTGTTGTTGGTGGACGATCAGGCGATGATCGGCGAAGCCGTGCGCCGTGGGCTGTCGAACGAAGAGAACATCGACTTCCATTTCTGCTCCGACCCGCATCAGGCCATCGCGCAAGCCGTGCGGATCAAGCCGACGGTGATCCTGCAGGATCTGGTGATGCCCGGCCTCGACGGCCTGAGTCTGGTACGCGAATACCGCAATCACCCGGCCACCAAGGACATCCCGATCATCGTCCTGTCGACCAAGGAAGACCCGTTGATCAAGAGCGCGGCGTTTTCCGCCGGGGCCAACGATTATCTGGTGAAACTGCCGGACACCATCGAGTTGGTGGCGCGCATCCGCTATCACTCGCGCTCCTACATGACCTTGTTGCAGCGGGATGCGGCATATCGTGCGTTGCGGGTGAGCCAGCAGCAGTTGCTCGATACCAACCTGGTGCTGCAACGCCTGATGAACTCCGACGGCCTGACCGGACTGTCCAACCGCCGCCACTTCGACGAGTACCTGGAACTGGAATGGCGCCGTTCGCTACGTGATCAGAGCCAGTTGTCGTTGCTGATGATCGACGTCGATTATTTCAAGTCGTACAACGACAGTTTTGGCCATGTCGAGGGCGACGAGGCGCTGCGCAAGGTCGCCACGGCGATCCGCGATGCCAGCGCGCGACCGTCGGATTTGCCGGCACGTTATGGCGGTGAGGAGTTTGCCTTGGTGCTGCCGAACACCTCGCCGGGCGGTGCACGGCTGGTGGCGGAGAAGTTGCGCCAGACTGTGGCGGCGCTGAAGATTCCTCACAACACCCCGGGCGACGGTGCGAGCCTGACCATCAGTATCGGTCTGGCGACCATGGTGCCCGAGGCGGGTAGCGATTGCCGGCTGCTGATCTCGGCGGCGGATCGCGGGTTGTATCTGGCCAAGAACAACGGGAGAAATCAGGTGGGTATCGAATAGCGGGTCAGGACAGCTCTGAGGGATAAATGCATTCCCTGCGCTGTTTCATTGTTCTTTACCGGTCGAGGCTGCCAGCAGCAATTCACCGTAAAGCTTTTCGGCGCCCTGTTGACGAAAAACCCGATGTTCGATCGTCGCCAGTTGTTCTGTCCGCGCATCGATTGCCCGTTGTTTTGCCTGTTCTTCACCGAACGTGCTGACGTTGAATGACCGGGTCAGCCTTTTACCGTCACGGGCCGTTGTCTGCGCGATCCAGTAAGTGTTCTTGCCGTTTTTCTGTCTTGAAACACCCGCCAGGCCACTGGTATTACTTGAGCGGAGCTTTTGACGAATCGCACAGCTCAGAGGGGGTGGGAAACGGAGCATCTGCTCATTGCGAAACTTCACGGCAGCGGCATGCGCCGGGTGTTCACCTCCATGGCTGATAAATGGGAACTCCTTGTGAACCTTCACAGTGCCTTCCCGATAAAGAAAAACACGCCATGCCATCGCTCCAGACTTCTTGTGGCGGATTCGGATGATGGCGTAGGAGTTGCTGCACGTAGCTTTAGCAGGGCGGTCGTTGCTCATGTTGGGCTCTTGTTCAGTTGCTGAGGTCGGTCGGAATGATCAATCGACATACGTCACATACCCCGCCATCAGGTTTGGCCGCTGAAACGTGTCGATGTTGTTCACGCGTTGATGCATCTCCCTGACCACCTGCTTGAACGTTGCATCGTCCATGTCGATCCAGAAACGCGGATTTCGGCCGGTGAGGCGGTCGTATTCGGCGGTGGTGGGGTCGAGGTGGCGGTATTCCTCGTATTGCGGCAGGTCGGGCAGGGGGCGGCTGACGTCCATGTAGTTCTGGATGAAATCCCACAGGGCGCACGCGGGTTGAGTCTCGGGGCCGGGACAGAGCAGCGCGCCGAAGTTGATCATGATGTTGCGGTAGCGATGGGCGAGGTAGAGCACATTCACCGGCATGCCCTGACTGTCCGGGGACGTGGCGATGTAGGCGTCGAACTCGTAGAAGGGTGCGGTGAGTTCACCGATGGTGCCGTTCTTTTTATATTCACCGTTGTTTTTGTAGTCGAAGACAGTGACTAGTCCGGTGCGGCGATTGAGTTCCCAGATCGGGCCTCGGGAGGGTTTTAGCCAGAGGCTGGGGAAGTGTTTTATGACGATTGAGCCGATTGCCCAGGATAGGAGTGGTAGGCCGAGAATCCAGGAGAAGAAAACTTTAAACATGATTTGTGTAGATTCCCAAATAGACTCATCTCCTGTTGATATTCCTAAAAAATAAGTAGGGATGCTGACTAAAAGGAACAAAAAAAACAAAAAACGGCCCCCTCCAGACATATACATCCAGAAGTGGGAGCTTGCGGGAAGAAGGGCAAATCTGAACCTTTCGTGGTTATCCCTAATATGGAAGTCAATAAATTCATCCTGACTGGCGGTATAGGGGGTTGTGGCGATTTTTTCTTCACGTTCTTTCTTGAATCCTTCATGAAGACGAAGTTTTTCTGGTGTGAATTTTTCGAGAATATTTACAGGTATTAGTTTATCTGCGTTACCCCAAGGCAGTCTGACCTTGGCGAAACGTATAATCCACGGACGGCCAGTCGAGGGTTCTTGTTGCGGAACCTCATTCGTCCCGTAAGCAGTCTGGGCGTACCACGATTCATCATTCATTAATTACTATTCCGCGATTTATTTGTAATCTCATCTGCCCATTAAAGTTTGCCTTCACCGCCGAACTCCCGTTTTTTGTGGAACTCGCCAAACGACCTGCCATCCTTGGGCGGTGGCGCAGGAAAGTGCCAGCACTCCCATCAATCGACATACGTCACATACCTCGCCATCAGGTTTGGCCGCTGAAACGTGTCGATGTTGTTCACGCGTTGGTGCATATCCCTGACCACCTGCTTGAACGTCGCATCGTCCATGTCGATCCAGAAGCGCGGGTTGCGGCCGGTGAGGCGGTCGTATTCGGCGGTGGTGGGGTCGAGGTGGCGATATTCCTCGTATTGCGGCAGGTCGGGCAGGGGGCGGCTGACGTCCATGTAGTTCTGGATGAAATCCCACAGGGCGCACGCGGGTTGAGTCTCGGGGCCGGGACAGAGCAGCGCGCCGAAGTTGATCATGATGTTGCGGTAGCGATGGGCGAGGTAGAGCACATTCATCGGCATGCCCTGACTGTCCGGGGACGTGGCGATGTAGGCGTCGAACTCGTAGAAGGGTGCGGTGAGTTCACCGATGGTGCCGTTCTTTTTATATTCACCGTTGTTTTTGTAGTCGAAGACGGTGACCAGCCCGGTGCGGCGGTTGAGTTCCCAGATCGGGCCTCGGGAGGGTTTTAGCCAGAGGCTGGGGAAGTGTTTTATGACGATTGAGCCGATTGCCCAGCATAGAAGTGGTACGCCGAGAATCCAGGAGAAGAAAACTTTAAACATGATTTGTGTAGATTCCCAAATAGACTCATCTCCTGTTGATATTCCTAAAAAATAAGTAGGGATGCTGACTAAAAAAAATAGAAAAAACAAAACGCGCCCTACTCCAGACATGTATATCCAGAAATGAGAGCTTGCTGGAAGAAGTGCATACCTAAAACGCTCGTGGTCATCGGTCATATGAAAATTAATAGATTTGTATGGGGTTGAAGAGTAGGTGCCTGCGGCTAATTATTTATCGCGGTCTTGCTGGAGTTTTTCCTGGTATCGAAGATCGTTTGGCGAGTAATCCTCCACAAAACCTATCGGGCATACATTGTCTGTGTTACCCCAAGGCAATCTACCCTTGGCAAAACGCATAATCCACGACCGTTCAGTTGATCGCTCTTGCTGAGGCATCTCGTTAGCCCCGTAGGCCGTCTGGGCGTACCACGATTTATCGATCATTGATTACTATTCCGTGATTTATGTGTTACTTCGTCTGCCCAGTAAAGCGCATTCTCACTACCGAAATTAGGTCTGTTATGAGCTTCATAAAATGGCGTGCCATCTTTCGGTGGCGGAGCGGGAAAGTGCCAAAGTTGGTCTTTGTGTTGTAGTGCACACTGCGCTCTTACTTGCCACTGTCGTGAGGTGCCAGATGATCCTGTTACCAAATCGAAGGCGTAATTAGGTGGGGTTTCGAAGAATAGTTCCACTCCCTGCGGTAGCAGTCTTTGTGCTTTGGGTTGGATAAGTTGGCTGTCGAGCAGTTTCGTGAACGGCACAGTTTCACTTTTGATGCGGCCGCCTTTGACTTCAAATGTGTTGAGTCGGCAGTAAGCGTTGATGTTGAGCGTGCCTAAGTTTGAAATCAAACCCGGCAAGTTACTTTCAATGCGAATGCAGGTGTTGGATGAGGTGACTTGAAACGGCGTTTTAGCGTGAATGTCCAGTTTGGCATTGGGGACGAATTCGAAGTTGGAGCCCACGTTGATGCGGATGTCGGCGAACAAACTGATCAGGTAGTAAAAACCCCTTTGTGGAGCTAATAGATGCGCATTACTTGAATGAACGTGAGTGCCGAATGGGCCATTAACCAGCCATTCTTCGATGGGCCTGTCGGCCAGCCACCAAGCAATTCCGGCGCCTATTACGATTAATATCAGCGCCGCCCAACCAGTCGGGCCAAGACCAAGAAAAGTGGTTGTGGAGACAATCAGGCCACTCAGTGCGCTGAGAGAACCTCCTACCGCCATCGTCAGATAGCCCCACATCGCGTCGTCTCCCCACTGCCGGGCGTACCAAGTGTCGTAAAAATTAATAAAAGCGAACACAGTTCCGCTTGTAACTTGCGCTATCAGGCGCACGGTTAGTTTTCTGACGAAAAGCTTTTCGAATCGGCGGAAGATTAATTTCGCGAGGTCATCTGAAATAGTAAAAATAATATTGCGACCAGCAGCCAAAACCGATTGGGTACCGGCAAGTTTTACCGTCAGCATTTCCAGCGCAATAACTAGATCTACACCCGCTCCGAATCCAGATAAAAGTATTCGGAATACTCCCTTCTCCCGTCTCACCTGCTCCGCCGCCGCCCACTCCGTCCTGACATTCCAAACCTCCAGCATCAAAACCCCAGCCGCAAAAGGCAACGAGCCCAACACGCGATGTACCCTGCTGTTCCGCAACGCCCCATGCTCATCCACCCCCCGCTGCAACGCGCCTTTCACTCTCGCGTCATCCGCCCCCCGCGCCTCCACATCCTCTTTTTGCACGGCATTAATCCGCTGATTCAGTTCACTCAGACTCCGCACCGTCGAATGCCCCACCGGCATCACCAATAATTTGTAATGAGCCATGCGAGAAGCGCTCGGCGTCTCGAACACGTCCGCAGCGTTCCCCGCCTTCAACGGTCGTCCCTGAGCATCCAGGTATTCCCCCATCACCCGCCGTGGTCGCTGATCTCCGGCCGGCACGTCGGACAAGCCGAAGAGGTAATACCGCTGCGGATCAGCGTCGCGGCGATTGATGAAATGCATTTCGCCAAAGGTCTTGGGCATCAAACTGCGCAGCAACCCCACGCCAAGTCCGTGCAGGTAGGCGCTGGTGGGGGCGTGTACGATCTGGGTTTTCATCGCGCCGCTGGCGGTTTCAACGGCGCCCGCGAGATTTTCATAAATGCTGACCAGCGTGCTGGCCGCCGCTTTCGATTGGCCAGTCAGTGTGCTGTTCAGGCTGCCGCTGGCCAGTAATCCTTCCAGCAAGTGCCCGTCGAGGTGTTCGAGCTGCGGGTAGTAAGGCCCCGGGTCGGTCTCGAATTCGGCGAGGTGTTCGGCGCGTAAACGGCCATCGCCCTCGTTAAGCGTTTTCTCTGTGGGTGGCACATAAGGCGCCGCCAGCGCGGCTTCATCAACGGCCGGCCAAAGCATCCCGTGCAGTGGGTGCGCCGGGTCGTGTGCGATGTCGTTGAGCAATGTCTGGCCGATACTGGCCTGCGGGCTGTAGAGGCTCAGTCCGGTCAGCGCGTTGGTGACATCGCCATTTTTAGCCAGCGGATCGAGTTGTGCCGGCACGGTCGCCAGGCTGGCGAACACCTGGCTGACGGCAAACAACGCGGCGAGGTAGTCAAAGCCCTCCAGGCTCAAATGATCGGCCAGGGTTTGCTGGGTGACCGGTTGTTGCAGGCACTCGGCGAGCAGCGCCTGCGCCCTGTTCAGTTGCTGCCAGAGCAGCGCGCGTTCTGCGGTGGCGGTGAAGCGGTTGATGTCGCGGCGGCCGGCCTCTTTCACCTTGTCGAAGCAGGCGTGCAACGGATTTTTCTGGCCACCGATGCTCGCTGGCACGATCAGTTGCTGAACCATGACCGCGCTGGCGTGGTGCGGGTGCAGACTGGCGCGCTCGGCATACCGCGCCAGCAGTTGCTGTTGTTGCTGGATCTGCGAAACCAGATGCCGCACGCGGTAGCGCGGGTCTTCCAGCAGCACGCCGCACACGCGTCGTTGCCGAGCCGTTTGCAGCACGTCGACGACAGAAGGCTGGGGCTGCCAGAGATCCGTTTCATCGGCGCTCGGCGGGTTACCGCGCAATTGATCCAGCAACGTGGTGAGGCAATCGGCCCACGCGCTGCTTTCGAACGTTTCAGGCAGCGTAGGTGTGGCGCCTTGCTCCCACTGATCAAGACAGGCCTGGGCCTCGGTTTTACGCTGCGCCGTGAATTGCCCCGAGAGGTCGCAAACGTAGCGGCCCGGATGCTCAAAAACGTATTCGAAACCGCTTTGGCGTGCCCGTTGCGGGGCGATCAGCGCGACGGGAAAGGCCCGCTCGGCCAGGTTGCGCCAAGTAATGCTGGCTTTCGTCGCCGCATCGGACGCTTGTGCATTCCACGCGTCGAAGCGACTGAAAGTCTCTAGCATCGCCGCACCATCGGGTTTCTGCTCGAATAGCCGTTCAAACGTCTGGCTCTCGCACTGCAGCGTTGGGCTCTGACACCGCAGAGCGCGCAACGCAGGATCTTCCTCAAGCCGCTTGATGCGCGCCGCGCTGAGCTGGATTTCGCTGAAACACATTTGCACGGCTTCGGCGGGTTGATTGTTCCAGGTCGTGGGCAGCCAGATCTCGCTGAGATCGACACCACTGGCTTGTCGGTAATCGCTGCTGAATTCCTGGCTCTGGCGATAGGCCTGTAGGTCGATATCGCGGTAAGTCGTGAGTTCGCCGTCTTGCTGCACTTCCAGTTCGCGCCAGAGACGATCACGGTAAAACACATAGACGTAACCACTGCGACACAGCACCGGCGTGCCGAGGTCGTAGTGGCTACGAGTGCCGGGCAGGGCGGAGAACGGCAGGATCGGCACGATCTGATTGCACTGCACTTCCAGTTGGCGCGGAGTGACACGCAAGTCTTCCAGCAACGGCAGGCGAATGGGCGGGCCTTGGCGAGTAGCAATTTCCAGCCACAACTGATGCTTGAGCTGTGCCGACCAGTCCCACACAAACAATTCGCTGTGAACGCTGGTCAAGCGGTCTGTTTCGCGTACGGCTTCATCGGTCAGGGCCAGAAGAGGTTCGACGCCGGATTGATCGACGATCAGCAGGCGCTGGTTATTGCCATGTGCCGTGCCAATTACTTGAACAATCAGCTTGTCGCGTTCGCAGCCGGGGCCTCCGGTCAACTTCCCCAGGCGCGTCATGACTGGGCCTGCGTGCAATGGGCGCTCAGGAAGGCGCTGATCGCGTCGCTGTCGTCGATGCCCTGAGTCAGGGCTTGCGCCATCAACTGCGCCGCCTGTACATAGGAGTGCTGTGGATGTTGCCGCCACCAGCGATAGAGAAACTGTTCATTGCGCTGGCGCGTCAGGGCCTCTTCCTGGGCGGCGCTCAGCACCATGGCCCGGTGTGTGCGTTCGATGTGCCAGTCGTTGGCGTGGAGGTTGTTCAGTTGCTGCCAGCCAGACTCGCCTGTCGCTTGAGTGGCCCATGTCGCACCGAACCAACGCAGTTCGTTGATCGGACCGAGCCACAGGCTGAGGTCTTGCGCGGTACACGCGGCAAAAAAATAACTGGCGACGGTCGGGTTGCTGTAGCGCAGCACGCCTTTGCGTTGCTGGTCGAAGTTGACGAACAGGATCTGCCGCAAATGCGCGAGAACCGAGGACATGTCACACGCACTTTCAATCAGCAGCCCGGGCCATTGCGCCGGGGTCTGCTCGATGGCCTGAGTGAGTATTGACTGGTTGTCGAGACGGACCAGCAGTGGGCTGTGTTCGGCGAAACCGTTGAGTGAAGTGCCGGCGAACAGCTTCTGGGTGTCGGGATGTGTCGTCAGGCGATAGAGCGTTTCGAGTTGCGCAGCAGGGCGCTCGAGCAAAATCCAGGTATTCATGAGCGAGCTCCATTGCCCAAGGCTTTGCGGCATTGACAGTCGCTCAGCGGGCAGTCCATCGGCGTACCGCCGTTGGGCATCTGGCACAGTTCAATCAACGCTTCGTCGCCGAGCAGTTGCTTGAGGAGTGCGGTTGAAACCGTATCGGGGAGAGGTGGTTCGCTCGCGTCGAGCGCCACCGGTGCGGCCGCCATCAGCGGCATTGGTGCCCCTCCTTGCTCAATCGGCACGCTGCTGAAAATGCCTGTCGCATTGATCGTGATCCAGCCGCCACCGGCCTGAATCGTGACGCTGGTGCCGCCGTCGATAACGATGCGCTGGTCGGCGCTGACGTGGACTTGCTGTTGAGCGCTCAACCGATGGTTGGTGGTGCGAATATGCCGGTCGCCATGCACCGTCAGGTGGTCGTCTTGTCTGATTTCCGTCTGTCGGTTGCCGTGGGTGATGTGTTGTTCTTCTGCGTGCAGTTCATGCCGGGCATTGCCGCCGACTACGACGCTGCACTGGTTGTCGACTTGCACCCGCTGGTCGTTCAGCACGTGTTGGACGAAATCGCGTTGGGCGCGGATGGAAATTTCCTCGGCCCCCTTGCGATCTTCCACGCGCAGTTCGTTGAAGCCTCCGCCACCAGGGCTGCTTTGGGTCTTGAAGGTGCTGCGAGTGTGTTCGGCGGGAAGGTCGAGCGCAGGGCGATTGGTGCCATTGGGCAGGCAGCCGACGATCAACGGGTTATCCGGGTCGCCCTGATAAAAACTGACGAGCACTTCCATACCGACGCGGGGGATCAGCACGCTGCCATAACGGTCGTGAGCCCAGCCGCTGGCAACGCGCACCCAGCAACTGGAATGATCGTTGTGGTCGCCATCGCGGTCCCACGGGAACTGAACACGGACACGGCCATATTCGTCGCAGTGGATTTCTTCGCCGGGCGGGCCGCAGACCACGGCGCTTTGGTAGCCAGTGATGGTTTTTTTGCGGTGCACGAGCGAGGGTCGGAAAGGGGTATCCCATGGGGTCGCGAGAAAGGTGTTGCGGTAGCCTTGGGAAAAGCCGTCGCTCGGGATGCTGGTAACCGACTCTTCAAGCACTTGCGGTTGTTTCGCGGTGTGGATGACTTCGGTCAGCAACCACAGGTCGTTCCATTCCTGGCGTGGGTGGCCGGTCAAGGACAGGAAGTGGCCACTGAGCAACATGGGCTGGTCGCTGCGTCCGGTGGCTTGCCGATAATCGCTGCGGTGCCGTTCAAGTGCTCGTCGGGCGCGCTGCTTGCCGTGTTCGCGGTCGGTGAATTGACCGGGAAAGCCGTAGTCTTCGAGTCGCAACGGCGAAGGATCTTTCGCAGTGCTCTCCAGTTGCAGCAAAGGCTTTTCAAAGTCGTAGTCGCGACGGGTCACGGCAGTGGGGCGGGTGTTGAACGAGAGGGTGAACGCGTTGATCACTTGCTCATCAGCGACCATCCCGCTGTCCTGAAGGTAGCTGGTGGGGCGGTGCAGCCTGGGGAAGACGGTCTGATCATCGCCGAACACCAGCACATGCCCCGCGCGGCTGTGCTCGAAGTGGTAGTGCAGGCCCTCTTCTTCGCACAGTCGCTGCAGGAAATGCAGGCAACTCTCGTCGTACTGGACGCAATAGTCTCGTGGGCGGTAGTCCGTACCGAGGGCAAATCGATAGCCATTGCGCAGGATGCCGTGGCTTTCCAGAACCTGGGCGATGATCTGCGGCACGCTGAGTTTCTGGAATATTTTCTGCTCGAAACGGTGGCCCAGCCAGGCAAGGCCGGGCATCAGGCTGATCTGGTATTGAGTCAGGCGTTTGCCGGAGTCGCCCTGGCCGACGCTGTAGATCTGGCCATGAATGCCGCTGCCGTGACGGTCAAAACCGAGAAAGGCCAGACGATGCAGAAGGCTTTCCAGGTCGAGGTCGGGGCGTTCACTGACCAGTGTCAGATCAAAGCGAAAGGGCTGGCTGATAGCTTCCTTGCCAGTGAACTCAAGGACCTGCAGGTCGTGTTCGAACCCCTCGATGTCCAAGAAGAAAGAGGCTGGGTTGGCAGGGCTGAACATCACACGTCCCTTGTGCTGATTTAGAAGGGCGGGACTGTGAATGAGTGAAAGTGCGTTGAATGCCGGGCAATTCTGTTTCTGTTGTAGGACTAGTCCTTTGCCGTGTGGGATTTTTCTGGAGAAAGTGCCTTGTGTTTGCGCCTGTAAACGCGCAATCAAGGCGTATTCAGTCCGCCAGACGGGCTGCCGTCCCAGCCTGATTACGTTATACTCGCCGGCTTTCAAAAGTTCGCCAACGAGTGCTGCCCGTCATGGAAATCAATCCGATCCTGAACACCATCAAGGACCTGTCCGAGCGCTCCGAAACTATTCGGGGGTATCTTTGACTACGATCAAAAGCATGAGCGTCTGACTGAAGTCAATCGCGAGCTTGAAGATCCGAGTGTCTGGAACAAACCTGAATACGCCCAGGAACTGGGCCGTGAGCGCTCGGCGCTGGCGCAAATCGTCGATACCCTCGACGAACTGAACGCCGGTCTGGCCGATTGCCGCGACTTGCTGGACATGGCCGTCGAAGAAAACGACGAAGGCGCAGTGGGCGATGTCGTCGCCGAACTGGCCCGTCTCGAGGAAAACCTCGCCAAGCTCGAATTCCGCCGCATGTTCAGCCATGAAATGGACCCGAACAACGCCTACCTGGACATCCAGGCCGGTTCCGGTGGCACCGAGGCCCAGGACTGGGCCAACATCCTGCTGCGCATGTACCTGCGCTGGGCTGACAAACGCGGTTTCGACGCGACCATCATGGAACTGTCGGCCGGTGAAGTCGCCGGTATCAAAGGCGCGACCGTGCACATCAAGGGCGAATACGCCTTTGGCTGGTTGCGCACCGAGATCGGCGTGCACCGTCTGGTGCGCAAGAGTCCGTTCGACTCCGGCAACCGTCGCCACACCTCGTTCTCCGCGGTTTTCGTCTCGCCAGAGATCGACGACAAAGTGGAAATCGAAATCAACCCGGCAGACCTGCGGATCGACACCTATCGTTCCTCCGGTGCCGGTGGTCAGCACGTAAACACCACCGACTCGGCCGTACGTATCACCCACGTACCGACCAACACCGTGGTCAGCTGCCAGAACGAACGTTCCCAGCACGCCAACAAAGACACCGCCATGAAAATGCTGCGGGCCAAGTTGTACGAGCAGGAGATGCAGAAACGCAACGCGGCGTCCCAGGCGCTGGAAGACACCAAGTCCGACATCGGCTGGGGTCACCAGATCCGCTCGTACGTGCTTGATGCCTCGCGCATCAAGGACCTGCGCACCAACATCGAACGCAGCGACTGCGACAAGGTGCTTGATGGCGACATCGATGAGTACCTGGAAGCCAGCCTGAAATCGGGGCTGTAAGAAATAAGCTGCAGGATCGCTGATTCAACACGATCCCTGTAGGAGTGGGCCTGCCCGCGATCCCCAGCCGCAGGCTGGGGGCAACGAACCTGTGATGGAAAATTTAAAGACATGAGCGACCAACAACTCGATCCGCAAGCCCTGCAACAGGAAGAAAACTCCCTGATCGCCCTGCGCAAGGAAAAGCTTGCTGCCGAGCGCGCCAAAGGCAATGCCTTCCCGAACGACTTCCGCCGCGAAAACTACTGCGAAGAACTGCAGAAGAAGTACGCGGACAAGACCAAGGAAGAGCTGGCAGAGGCTGCAATCCCGGTCAAGGTTGCCGGTCGCATCATGCTCAACCGTGGCTCGTTCATGGTGATTCAGGACATGACCGGCCGCATTCAGGTCTACGTCAACCGTAAAACCCTGTCCGAAGAAACCCTGGCCGCGGTGAAAACCTGGGACATGGGCGACATCATTGCTGCTGTCGGCACCCTGGCCCGTTCCGGCAAAGGCGACCTGTACGTTGAAATGACCGAAGTGCGCCTGCTGACCAAGTCGCTGCGCCCACTGCCGGACAAGCACCACGGCCTGACCGACACCGAACAGCGCTATCGTCAGCGTTACGTTGACCTGATCGTCAACGAAGACGTGCGTCAGACATTCCGCGTGCGTTCGCAAGTGATCGCGCACATCCGCAGCTTCCTGATGAAGCGCGACTTCCTCGAAGTCGAAACGCCGATGCTGCAGACCATTCCTGGCGGCGCCGCAGCCAAACCGTTCGAAACCCACCACAACGCGCTGGACATGGAAATGTTCCTGCGTATCGCGCCTGAACTTTACCTCAAGCGTCTGGTGGTTGGCGGCTTTGAAAAGGTTTTCGAGATCAACCGCAACTTCCGTAACGAAGGCGTTTCGACTCGTCACAACCCTGAATTCACCATGTTGGAGTTCTACCAGGCTTACGCCGACTACGAAGACAACATGGACCTGACCGAAGAACTGTTCCGCGAGCTGGCGCAGCTGGTTCTGGGCAGCACCGACGTGCCGTACGGCGACAAGGTGTTCCACTTCGGCGAGCCGTTCGTGCGCCTGTCGGTGTTCGACTCGATCCTCAAGTACAACCCTGAGCTGACCGCAGACGACCTGAACGACATCGACAAGGCGCGCGCCATCGCCAAGAAGGCCGGCGCCAAGGTGCTGGGCTTCGAAGGTCTGGGCAAGCTGCAAGTGATGATTTTCGAAGAACTGGTCGAGCATAAACTCGAGCAGCCGCACTTCATCACTCAGTACCCGTTCGAAGTGTCGCCACTGGCCCGTCGCAACGATGACAACCCGAACGTCACCGACCGTTTCGAGCTGTTCATCGGCGGCCGTGAGATCGCCAACGCCTATTCCGAGTTGAACGACGCGGAAGACCAGGCCGAGCGCTTCATGGCGCAGGTGGCGGACAAGGACGCCGGCGACGACGAAGCCATGCACTACGACGCCGACTTCGTGCGCGCGCTGGAGTACGGCATGCCGCCAACTGCCGGTGAAGGTATCGGCATCGACCGTCTGGTGATGTTGCTGACCAACTCGCCGTCGATCCGCGATGTGATCCTGTTCCCGCACATGCGACCGCAAGCGTAAACGTTTCAGTTAAAAAGCCGCCTAAAACAGGCGGCTTTTTATTGCCTGTCTGGTACAAATGTATCAATTGGTTACTTTTGAAATAGCAGAGGAAGTCCTGTCGTGATGGTTGCAATCGCTCAAGAAGGTGCAGCGGGTATCGCCACTGCGGTCGCTGAAAGTGTTCAGTACCAGGGCCGCAAGGCCAGCCGACAGGGCAGCGAACAGCGTCGCCAGGATATTCTCGATGCGGCGATGCGCATCGTCGTGCGTGATGGTGTGCGCGCCGTGCGTCACCGCGCCGTGGCCGCCGAGGCCGGTGTGCCGCTGTCGGCGACCACGTACTACTTCAAGGACATCGATGACCTGCTCACCGATACCTTCGCTCAATACGTCGAACGCAGTGCGGCTTACATGGCCAAGCTGTGGATCAACAACGAAGGTCTGTTGCGTGAAATGGTGGTCAGCGGTGACGGCAGCCCCGAGTCGCGCTCGCAACTGGCGGACGATATTGCGCGGCTGATGGCCGATTACGTGCATCGGCAACTGGTCAATCGTCGCGAGCATCTGATGGCTGAACAGGCCTTCCGTCAGGAAGCGCTGCTCAACCCGCGTCTGGCGATTCTGGTGCGTTCCCATCAGCAGATTCTGTTGCAGGGCACCTGCCAGTTGTTTCAGGTATTGGGCTCGCGTGAACCGCAGCAGGATGCCAAGGTGTTGACGGCGATTATCGGGCGGATGGAATATCAGGGCCTGCTCAACGATGCCGAGCCTTTGGACGAACAAGACATGCTCGGCATTCTGACGCGGTATATGCACCTCGTACTCGCGTCAGTCTGATTGGCTGCTGCATCACCCTGTGGGAGCGAGCCTGCTCGCGAAAGCGGTGTGTCAGGCAACACAGATGTTGAATGTCAGACCGTATTCGCGAGCAGGCTCGCTCCCACAGGGGACTGTAGTGATGTTCAGGGTGGTACGTTCATAGGGAGTTTTGAATGAAAGCCTGGCGTGGCGTGCTGATCGCCTTGTCGTTCCTGCTGCTCAGTGGCTGTCTGGTGACTTTCAGGGAGCCTCTGCCCGCCAGTGATCCGGCGCCCAAGGGCCTGCTCGGCAAGTGGTCGAGCATCAATGCCTGGGGCGAGCCGATGAACCTTGAACTGACCCGCGTCGGTAACGATCGCTATCAGGCCGTCACGTACTTCAAGGCCAAACCCCGCGAACGCGAAGCCTATCCGTTCACCGTGTCGCGCCATGGCAGCCGTTGGTATCTGTCAGCGAAAGTGCCGGCCCGCTACGGTGGCCATTACACCATCGCCGGGTTCGAACTCACCGACAAGCACGAACTGGTGGTGTACAACCTCGATCTCGAACAGATCAATCAAGCGATTCAGCAAAAAGCCCTCGACGGTCGGTCCTTCCAGACCGACGATGGCGACGGCGTGGAGGTCGACAGCAGCCTCGACAAGGTCTTCGCTTACCTCGATGATCCGGCTAATTCCGATGTTTTTGTTGAAGCGGCGCGCTATCAGCGCCAGGCTCGCGCCAAATAATTCACAGGTCAGGTTTTCTACAGGAGTTTCGGGTGGACGATTACCAGCAGTCGATACGCATATTGTCTGATCGCATCGTGCTGGCGCAGACGCCGATCCGCGTCCTCGATGCCGTCAAGTGGGACGAGAACATCCGCAAGGGCTTTCTCAAGGGCAAGGGCAAGGAAATGCCGGCGGTGGATCGCGACTACTACCTCAATCGGCCGCTGTCGTTCGATTCAAGCAAGGTCAAACTGGAATTCCAGAACATCGAGCGCGACATCACCCGCCAACTCGGCCAGTTCAACCCGGTCGGCCAGATCATGCGGCGCATGTGCAAGGAATACCGCATGGTGGTGCGCATGCTCGAAGCGCGCGGCACCGAGGATTTCGGCCTGATCTCGCAAGAGCTGTACGGCGCCGCGTCCGATGCGTTTCACGCCGGTGATCCGACCCTGGCCGACCTCGGCCTGATGATGTCCGACTATCTGAACAACATCGATGGCCGTGGCGATCTGAAGGACGAGCCGAAAATCCTCACCGCCAAAGATGCCGTGCATCTGTTGCAAACCCGCCTGAACAAGGTGTTCGGCGAGGCCGAGGAAACCATCCGCGTGTTCGAGTCCGACGGCATTGTTGCCGACGCGGCGGCGGGCGCCGACTACATCAAGATCCGCACCGATGCGCTGTTCAACGACCGCGATGTGCGCGCGCTGGAGGTCCACGAAGGCCTGGTCCACGTCGGCACCACGCTCAATGGTCTGAACCAGCCGATCTGCACCTTCCTGTCCAAGGGCCCGCCCTCGTCGACGGTGACTCAGGAAGGCTTGGCGATTCTGATGGAAATCATCACCTTCGCCTCCTACCCGAGCCGCTTGCGCAAACTGACCAACCGTACCCGCGCCATCCACATGGTCGAGGAGGGCGCGGACTTCTTGCAGGTGTTCGAGTTCTTCCGCGAACAGGGCTTCGAAATGGCGGAAAGCTACGGCAACGCCAGTCGGGTTTTCCGTGGATCGACGCCGACCGGTCTGCCATTCACCAAAGACTTGTCCTACCTCAAGGGCTTCATCATGGTTTACAACTACATTCAGTTGGCCGTGCGTAAGGGCAAGCTTGAGCAGATCCCGCTGTTGTTCTGCGGCAAGACCACGCTGGAAGACATGCGTACCCTGCGTCAGTTGGTCGATGAGGGGCTTGTTGTGCCGCCGAAGTATCTGCCGGACCAGTTCCGCGACTTGAACGCGTTGTCGGCGTGGATGTGTTTCTCCAACTTCCTCAACCATTTGAGCCTGGACCGGATCGAAGCGGATTACTCCAACATCCTCTAGACCACACACAAACCCCCTGTAGGAGTGAGCCTGCTCGCGATAGCAATTGAGCATTCAACATTGATGTTGTCTGATTCACCGCTATCGCGAGCAGGCTCACTCCTACAGTTTTTGACTGTATTCCAACCCGAATCTTTTGCGAGGTTTCACCGGATGAGAATCCTCGGCATCTTTTGCCTGCTCCTGACCCTCGGCGGTTGCAGTTCGCTGTTGTTCTACCCCGAGCCCGGGCAGATCTTCACCCCGGAAAAAGCCAAACTCGAATACCGCACCGTTACCCTGACAACGGCGGACGGTTTGAAACTCAACGCCTGGTGGCTACCGGCCAAACCGGGTGTGGAAGTCAAAGGCACGGTCCTTCACCTGCACGGCAACGGCGGCAATTTGCCGATGCACTTGGGTGGCAGTTGGTGGTTGCCGAAAAACGGCTATCAAGTGTTGCTGGTGGACTATCGCGGTTATGGCTTGTCCGAGGGCGAGCCGAGCCTGCCGGCGATTTATCAGGACATCGACGCCGCGTTCGCCTGGCTCGACAAGGCCCCGGAGGTCAAAGGCAAGCCGTTGATCCTGCTCGGCCAAAGCCTTGGCGGCGCGATGGCCGTGCATTGGCTGGTGCAGCATCCTGAGCGGCAGAAACAACTCAAAGCCTTGGTCCTCGACGGCGTGCCCGCCAGTTACCGCAGCGTCGGCCAATATGCCCTCAGTACCTCGTGGCTGACCTGGCCGTTTCAGGTTCCGCTGTCGTGGCTGGTGCCGGATGGCGACAGTGCGATCAACTCGATGCCGCAGCTCAATGGCGTGCCCAAACTGATCTTCCACAGCATCGATGATCCACTGGTGCCGCTTTCCAATGGCATCCGCTTGTATCAAGCTGCGCCGCCGCCGCGTGTCCTGCAGTTGACCCGTGGTGGTCATGTGCAGACCTTCGGCGATCCGGTGTGGCGCCAGGTGATGGTGCGTTACCTCGACGATCCCGAACATTTCAACGGCCTGCGCCGCCTCGGCGAAATTCCGAATTACCCGCAACCCCCGAATTCTGAAGATGAGAGTCCGCAATGAGTGAAGAACGTAACGCCATCCCGCTGATCATCACCGGTATTTGCAGCATCCTCGGCACCGTTGGCGCCTTGTGGTACTACGGCTACCTGCACTTCGCCAAACCCGAGGATGCGCTGCTGCTCAACGAGTTCACCATGCTCAAGACCGTTCCTGGCGAAGACTACAAAGTCTCGCTGGTCCCGGCGCCGCAAGTGGCGCAGTGCATCGATGGCGTGCTGGTGTTGTTCGATACCGAGCAGAAAGGTCTGACCGGTGTACTGATCAATGCGCAGAAAAAAGCCGTGCGCTGCATGGGCGAAGAGACCCCGCAAAAACTCGAGCAGTAACCCGATCAAACTGTGGGAGCGAGCCTGCTCGCGAATACGGGTTCACCGTCAGCATGGATGTTGACTGACATACCGATTTCGCGAGCAGGCTCGCTCCCATAAGGGAATTGGGATCGTGCATGAAAAAGCCCCGCCTGACTGAGTCAGGCGGGGCTTTTGCGTAACTGCCTACAGCTTAGTTCGAGCTGACAGCCGAACGTGGCATCACAGGCTGGTTGTCGTTGGAAATGGTCACTTCCACACGACGATTCATCGCACGACCCGAAGCGCTGCCATTCTCGGCAACCGGATATTCCTTGCCGTAGCCTTGAGTGACGATACGCGCTGGATCAACACCCATTTTCACCAGCGCAGTGCGCACGGAGTTGGCGCGACGCTCGGACAGCGACTGGTTGTGGCTGGCGGTACCGGTGCTGTCGGTGTAACCCTCGACGATCACTTTGCGATCAGGGTTTTCCTGGAGGAATTGCGCCAGTTTGTTGATGTTCACCAGACCGCTGGATTTCAGGTCGGCACGGTCGGTGGCGAACAGTACGTCACCGAAAGTCACCAGCGTACCGCGATCGGTCTGCTTGGCGTTGAGGCTGTCCTGCAGCTGTTTGATCTGCTGATCACGAGCGTCCAGACGGGCCTGGGCACGTTGGGCAGCGGCGTTCTTCAGGTTGTTTTCAGCGGTGCGCAGAGCGATGGTCTGCTTGGCCACTTCCACACGCTGGTTCGTCAGGTAGGCCAGTTGGTCAACCTTGGCGGCGTCTTGCTTGTCCAGATAAGCCTTGTCGGCCTTGTCCAGATAATCGCTGGCGTCTTTGGTTTCCAGAGCGGCTACTTTGCTCGCTTGCGGGTTGGCTTGCAGGCCGGCGTAGTTGGTGCGTGCCTGTTCCAGATTCGGGTTAGGCGGGGTGGAGCAGGCAGCCAGGGCAACGCTTGCAGCCAGGAGAGCGGGGATCATCAGTTGCTTACGCATAATTTGTCGTCCTTTCTATCAATAAAAGTTTCAGCTTTGCGGTCGGGATGCGCGCTTACTGCACTGGGCGCTGACTTTCCTGACGCAGTTCCTGAACACCTTTCTGGGAATCCTTCACAGCCAGTTCGGCCTTGGCGGCTTGAGCCTTGCGTTCGGCTACACGAGCGTCCCACTCGGCCTGTTCGGACAGGCGACGGGCCTCGTCATACTTCTTGTCGTGCATGGCGATTTCGGCTTGTTTCAATTTGTCCTGCGCTTGCTTCATCTCGACTGCGGCGAACTCGGTACCACCGGCGCTGACCGCGCTGTTGACCGCCGATTGGGTCACAGCGTACTGCTCGGTTGGTGGGTTACCGGCGCAACCGGCCAGTACGAAGCTGGTGCCGATTGCCAGGGCCGCCAGTTTCAGACCGCGCAGGTGGGTAAACGAGGTTTGGTTTTTCATGGTCTTCAACTCCATTAGGCATCTCCTGAAAACATCTAAATCCATCCTGGTCGAGGAGCCGAAAGCGTCGTGTGAAAGCGCGTTTTTGAAACGCTCGTTCCAGGAGTGGTTACAGCTTCCGACCGGAGGCGATTTTCAAAAGTTCAGAAAAGATGGCCTATCGCCAAAAAAAACTTTGACCGAATGGACAAGGCTCTAAAGCGGGAACTTTGACGGTTTGGAGTGGTACGCGCGGGGGAATACGACGTAGTGCTAAAAGAAAAATTAAGCCCCTGTGGGAGCTGGCTTGCCAGCGATGGGGCCACCGTATTCAACGCATCTTTGACTGAAGTGGCGCTATCGCGGGCAAGCCCGCTCCCACAGGTTTAACGCAATTTCGGATCAGTGTTTCTGTTTGCCGTCTGCGGCCGAGAGGTCATGTAAATGTCGGCGCGACAACGCCAGAAACCGCGGCGTCGGCCCGACGTCTTCATACAGCGGATCACCTTCCTCATCCGTCGCCACCACGGTCGACCCCTTCACATACGGCAGGCTCGCTTCGAACTCTTCAAGCGCGGCGCCAATCAGTTCGCCGAGCAGCTCTTCGGGGTGGCGTTTGGGGTACATCTCGGCAATCGCCGCCAGGCGCGCAGCCGCTTCGACATCCAGATGAATCGTGTAGCCAGTGTCGGTCAGGCGACCCTTGGCGTTTTCTTCCCAATGCTGGGCGAGTTCACGAATTTTCATAAAAACCTCATGTCGCGCCTGCGGGTGGCAGGCCTTGGTGAGTGTCCGGCCGGGGCCGGCGGCAAGCCGTTGTGCGGCTTACTGTTGAGACTAGCTTTCGGTGACAAGGTTTAAAGACCCTTCGTCGGCCGGCTTGTAAGAAGCGGCGCAGAGCGGCACTCTCTAGGCCATGCACTCGTTTCTAGGCCGCCCGGATTACCGCTGGAGAACTGCTGATGACCGATATTGATGCACGCTTGCGCGAAGATGTTCACCTGCTCGGAGAGCTGCTGGGCAACACCATTCGAGACCAGTACGGCGAGGACTTTCTCGACAAGATCGAGCAGATTCGCAAGGGCGCCAAGGCCGATCGCCGGGGCTCGATGGACGCCGAACTGAGCGCCAGCCTCAATCAATTGAGCGAAGACGAATTGCTCCCGGTGGCGCGGGCGTTTAACCAGTTTTTGAATCTGGCGAACATCGCCGAGCAGTATCAATTGATCCATCGTCGCGAAGAGTCGCAGCCGGCGCCGTTCGAATCCCGTGTCCTGCCGGAATTGCTTGCGCGCTTGCGCAACGAAGGCCACACCGCCGAGTCGTTGGCCCGGCAACTGGCGCGACTGGAAATCGAGCTGGTGCTGACCGCGCACCCGACCGAAGTGGCGCGCCGCACGCTGATCCAGAAGTACGACGCGATCGCCGCGCAACTTGCCGCACAGGATCATCGCGACCTGACCACGGCCGAACGCGAGCAGATCCAGAACACCTTGCAACGGCTGATCGCCGAAGCCTGGCACACCGAAGAAATTCGCCGCACGCGACCGACTCCGGTAGATGAAGCCAAGTGGGGTTTTGCGGTGATCGAGCATTCGCTGTGGCAGGCGATTCCCAACCACATGCGCAAGGCCGACCAAGCGCTGCATGCCGCGACCGGCCTGCGTTTGCCATTGGAGGCCGCACCGATTCGCTTTGCCTCGTGGATGGGCGGCGACCGTGACGGCAACCCCAATGTCACTGCTGCCGTGACTCGCGAAGTGCTGCTGCTGGCGCGCTGGATGGCCGCCGATTTGTACCTTCGCGATGTCGATCACCTCGCCGCCGAACTGTCGATGCAACAGGCCAGCGATGCGCTGAAAGCCAAGGCTGGCGACAGTGCCGAGCCGTATCGCGCAGTCCTCAAGCAATTGCGTGAACGCCTGCGTGCCACGCGTAACTGGGCGCATGCTTCATTGACGGCGACAACGCCGGCGCCTGCCGATGTATTGCACAACAATCGCGATCTGCTCGATCCGCTGGAACTGTGCTTCAACTCGCTGCACGAGTGCGGCATGGGCGTGATCGCCGACGGGCCGCTGCTCGATTGTCTGCGCCGGGCGGTGACGTTCGGCTTGTTCCTGGTGCGTCTCGATGTGCGCCAGGACTCATCGCGGCACAGCGCGGCGATGACGGAAATCACCGATTATCTGGGCCTCGGTCGTTACGAAGACTGGGACGAAGACGCCCGCATTGCCTTCCTGAGTCGAGAGTTGGCCAATCGTCGCCCATTGCTGCCAGCGCATTTCAAACCCTCCGCCGACACGGCGGAAGTGCTCAACACCTGCAAGGAAATCGCCGCCGCACCGGGTGCCTCGCTGGGTTCCTACGTGATCTCCATGGCCGGCGCGGCTTCCGATGTGCTGGCCGTGCAGCTGCTGCTCAAAGAGGCCGGTGTACTGCGGCCGATGCGCGTGGTGCCGCTGTTCGAAACTCTCGCCGACCTCGATAACGCCGGCCCGGTGATCGAGCGGCTGTTGCTGTTGCCGGGTTACCGCGCGCGGCTGCAAGGCCCGCAGGAAGTGATGATCGGTTATTCCGACTCGGCCAAGGACGCCGGCACGACCGCAGCGGCATGGGCGCAATACCGCGCGCAGGAACGGCTGGTGGAAATCTGCCGCGAGCAGCAAGTCGAGCTGCTGTTGTTCCACGGTCGCGGTGGCACTGTGGGGCGTGGCGGTGGTCCGGCCCACGCGGCGATCCTGTCGCAGCCACCGGGTTCGGTGGCAGGACGGTTCCGCACCACCGAGCAAGGGGAAATGATTCGATTCAAATTCGGCCTGCCGGACATCGCCGAGCAAAACCTCAATCTTTACCTCGCGGCGGTGCTTGAAGCGACGTTGCTGCCACCACCGCCGCCTACGCCCGAGTGGCGTCATCTGATGGACGAATTGGCCGCCGACGGCGTCAGCGCTTATCGTCAGGTGGTGCGGGAAAATCCGCAGTTCGTCGAGTATTTCCGCCAGTCCACACCGGAGCAGGAGCTGGGTCGTTTACCGCTCGGCAGTCGTCCCGCCAAGCGGCGTGCCGGCGGCATCGAGAGCCTGCGGGCGATTCCGTGGATTTTCGGCTGGACGCAAACGCGCCTGATGCTGCCCGCCTGGCTCGGCTGGGAAACCGCGTTGAGCAAGGCACTGGCGCGCGGGGAGGGCGAACTGCTCGGGCAGATGCGCGAACAGTGGCCGTTTTTCCGCACGCGCATCGACATGCTGGAAATGGTGCTGGCCAAGGCTGACGCCGATATTGCGCTGTCTTATGACCAACGTCTGGTCGAGCCGGCGTTGCTGCCGTTGGGCGCGCACTTACGCGACCTATTGTCGCAGGCGTGCACGGTGGTGCTTGGCCTGACCGGTCAGTCGCAACTGCTGGCACATAGCCCCGATACCTTGGAATTCATCCGTCTGCGCAACACCTACCTCGACCCGCTTCATCTATTGCAGGCCGAGTTGCTGGCTCGTTCGCGGCAGCAGAATGTCGAGCAGGGCAGCCCCGTGGAACAGGCGCTGCTGGTGTCTGTGGCGGGGATTGCCGCCGGTTTGCGAAATACCGGCTAAGGTTTTTGCTGTGGCGTGCGGCACCCGCAGTCAACCTCGGGTGCCGCTTCGCGTTGAGGGGGAATGTGCCGCAAGGCGACAGTTAATGATGGGGTTGCGACTTGGGTCACCTTGTCGCGGGGGCTCGGCAGGCGTCGGTTTCTCCGACTTTTGGCGTCTTGTGTGGGCGCAGCCTGCTGTGTATCTTGATCAGCCTTTGGCCGTTTGTGCGGCCACGACCCGTATTTTTCAGGATTCGTCCCAAGCGGCGAGTCCTTTGTTTTGTAAAAGCTTTTTATAAAAAAATTGAGGAGCACATCTAATGCGCGTCATTCTGCTGGGAGCTCCCGGGGCCGGTAAAGGTACTCAGGCTAAGTTCATCACCGAAAAATTCGGCATTCCGCAAATCTCCACCGGTGACATGCTGCGTGCAGCGGTCAAGGCCGGTACTCCGCTGGGCGTTCAAGCCAAGAGCATCATGGATGCCGGCGGCCTGGTGTCGGATGACCTGATCATCGCACTGGTCCAGGATCGTATCGCCCAGCCAGACTGCGCCAACGGTTTCCTGTTCGACGGCTTCCCGCGCACCATTCCGCAGGCTGAAGCACTGGTCACTGCCGGTGTCGAGCTGGACGCTGTGGTCGAAATCGCCGTTGAAGACGAAGAAATCGTTCAGCGTATCGCCGGTCGTCGGGTGCACGAGGCCAGCGGCCGCGTTTACCACATCGTCTACAACCCGCCGAAAATCGCTGGCAAAGACGACATCACCGGCGATGAGCTGGTACAGCGCAAGGACGACACGGAAGAAACCGTGCGTCATCGCCTGTCGGTCTACCACTCGCAGACCAAGCCGCTGGTGGATTTCTACCAGAAGCTGTCGGCTGCCAACGGCAAGCCGAAGTACAGCCACATTCCTGGCGTCGGTTCGGTAGAAGCGATCACCGCCAAGGTGCTTGAAGCGCTGAGCTGAAAAAGCTGATCGGCTGCATCATCCACGGCCCGCTTGCGGGCCGTAGTTGTTTATACTGACGCACTTTTTTCCCCACCCTGTTCTGGATACATCGATGAGTACCTTGCTGGCCCTGGACACCGCGACTGAAGCTTGCTCCGTTGCTTTGCTGCATGACGGCAAGGTCACGAGCCATTACGAGGTGATCCCGCGCCTGCATGCGCAGAAGTTGTTGCCGATGATCCAGCAACTGCTGGCCGACGCCGGCACCACGCTGCAAGCGGTGGATGCGATTGCTTTCGGTCGCGGCCCGGGCGCGTTCACGGGCGTGCGGATCGCCATTGGTGTGGTGCAGGGTCTGGCGTTCGCGCTGGATCGTCCGGTGTTGCCGGTGTCCAATCTGGCGGTGCTCGCGCAGCGGGCATTTCGTGAGCATGGCGTGAGTCAGGTCGCGGCCGCGATCGATGCGCGCATGGATGAAGTGTATTGGGGTTGCTACCGCGAGACAGCTGGCGAAATGCGTCTGGTCGGCGCCGAAGCGGTGTTGCCGCCGGAAGTTGCCGCGCTGCCGACCGATGCCAGCGGCGACTGGTTCGGTGCGGGCACTGGATGGGGCTACGGTGAACGCATCGCCGTCAACCTGACCGGCTCCGATGCCGGCATGCTGCCCCACGCTGAAGACTTGCTGACCCTGGCGCGTTTTGCCTGGGAGCGCGGCGAGTCGATTCCCGCGGATGATGCGCAGCCGGTTTACCTGCGCGACAAAGTCGCCACCCCCAAAGCCCGCTGATTCACCCGGATCCTTGCTGTTCACTTGTGGCGAGGGGATTTATCCCCGATGGAGTGCGCAGCGCTCCCTCTGCATTCCTCCAGTGAAACTGCATTATCAGCATGCTGCGCAGCCGGTCGGGGATAAATCCCCTCACCACAAAAAGCCTCCACAAGCTTTTCCCTGAATGAATGCCTTTTCCAAATCCTGCCAATCGTCAGTTTCAAACCCCGCGCTTTAAACCTTTTGCGCTTTATGTGTTCTAGTTATCACTCGGCGGTTTGCTAAGTCGGTCAAGTGCCGCTAAATTGCCATCATCGATACCGAGCATGAATTTATGCGTATAGACGGCCTCTCCTCTCAGTCCTACCCGATCAAGCGCAAGCCTCGCAAAGGCAATCCGGCGCTGGATGAATCCGTCGACGATATCGATGGCGAGGTGGAATTCCCGACTGAAGAGCAACTGGCCGCCCGCGCTGCCAAAGCCTCTGCCCAACGCCTGTCCAATCTGCCTGCCCGTCAGCAAGACATGATTTATCACCGCGCGATGAAAAAGAGCGTAGCCATGGCCCTCGCCAGCTACCTGAGCACCGCCGGTTTTGTCGATTGGGATGCGGACGTGCTGGGCCTCGATCTGTACATCTGATGGATCTGCCTTACTACCTCGGTTGTCCGTCCTGGAGCGAAAACGCCTGGCGCGAGTATCTGTACCCGCAAGACGCCAAAACCTCCGACTTTTTGGGCCTCTACTGCCAGGTGTTCAACGCCGTTGAAGGCAATACGACTTTCTACGCAAGTCCTTCGCCGGCCACCGTGCAGCGTTGGGCCGAAATCATGCCTGCGCATTTTCGCTTTACCGCCAAGTTTCCCGGTGACATCAGCCACAGTGGCGACTTGCGCGATCAACTGACCGCCGCCGACACCTTTGTGCAATTGCTCAAACCGCTTGGCGAGCGTGTAGCGCCGCTGTGGCTGCAACTGTCGAAAAGCTTCACGCCGCAGCGGCTGCCGGAACTGACGGCGTTCATCGATGCGCTGGATTACCCGTTGGCGGTCGAAGTGCGGCATGAACAGTTCTTCGCCAAGGGCGAGAGCGAGCGGCTGCTCAATCGCCTGCTGCTGGACCGTGGCGTCGAGCGTATCTGCCTCGATCCGCGTGCGCTGTTCAGTTGCCTGTCGACCGAGTCTTCGGTGATCCACGCACAATCGAAAAAGCCGCGGGTGCCGACGCGTCCGGCGGCGTTCACGCAGTTCCCGCAAGTGCGCTTCATCGGTCATCCCGAGCTTGAAGCCAACGATCCGTTCCTGGTGCCGTGGGTGGCGAAAATCGCCGAGTGGATCGAAGAGGGCCGCACGCCCTACATCTTCCTGCACACCGCCGACAACCTGTTGGCGGCGAAGCTGGCGCAACGATTTCACGCACAACTGATGCAACGTTTGCCTGGCCTGCCATCTCTGCCTGAGCTATACAGAGAACCCGCCGCGGAGCAACTTGGCCTGCTCTGAGGCGAACTCGTTTTTCTGCCCGGGAGCCTGCCGATGGATGCCTCTGCCCTTCAAGAACAAGTCCGTAAAGCCCAAGCCTTCAAAGCCCTGCATGAGCGCCCGGGGATTTTCGTCATCCCCAATCCGTGGGATGCCGGCTCGGCGAAGATGCTCGCCAGTCTGGGGTATCAGGCATTGGCGACCACCAGCGCCGGTTATGCGTTTTCCCAGGGCAAGGCCGATGGAGCCTTGAGTCTCGATGACACCTTGGCCAACGTCCGCGCGATTGTCGCGGCGACCGATTTGCCGGTGGCGGTGGATCTGGAAAACGGTTTCGCCGATGACCCGGCCGAGTGCGCGAAGAGTTTGCTGCGAGCGGCCGAGGCGGGGGCGGTGGGTGGTTCGATCGAGGACGCCACGGGGCGTGCAGACGCGCCGATCTATTGCTTCGAACACGCCGTGGCGCGCATCGAAGCGGCCGTTGCCGCTGTGCGTACGCTGCCATTTCCATTCCTGCTGACCGCCCGCGCGGAGAACTATCTGCACGGCAATCCTGACATCAACGACACCATCCGCCGCTTGCAGGCTTTTGCCGAGGCCGGCGCCGATGTGCTGTATGCGCCAGGTTTGCGCAGTGCTGAAGAAGTCCTGGCAGTGGTGCGCGCAGTCGCGCCGAAACCGGTCAACGTGTTGATGTCCGGCGGGCTGAAACTGACCGTGCAGCAACTTGAAGAAATCGGTGTGCGGCGGATCAGCACCGGTTCGGCGCTGGCGCTCGCGGCGTTCGGTGAGTTCTTCCGCGCCGCCGAAGAAATTCAGCAGTCCGGCACTTTCGGCTTCACTTCGCAGTCGATGCCGTACGCCAAGGCCAACCAGTTTTTCAAAGGCTGAGCATGGCGCGGTGGATTGCACTGTTTGTGTTGCTGATTGTTGGCGCAGCCGTGGTCAGTGTCTGGCGCGGCTGGCTGGAAGTGCCGCCGCAGTGGAATCCGTGGGCGCCGCTGGATGTGAAAGCCACGCCCAACTGGCTGACCGGTTACAAGCTGATGCGTTTACGCAGCGACCCCGAACTCTGCGCCCAGGCACTGCGCAGCTCGGCGTTGCGCGTGACGCCGCAGTCCGACAGCCCGGATGCCAAGTGTCCGCTGATCGGCGCCTTGCGCGTGCAGGGCGGCGAAGTGGCGCTCAGCAGCAGCTTCCTCGCCAGTTGCCCGTTGGCGGTCGCCTACGCCCTATTCGAACGCCATACCCTGCAACCCGCCGCACAGTCCGTTTACGGCGAGAAAGTCGTGCGCCTCGATCACCTCGGCAGCTTCGCCTGCCGCAATATCTACAACCGCGAAAGCGGCGCACTGAGTCGTCATGCCAGTGCCGATGCGTTGGATATCGCTGGCTTTCGGCTGGCGGATGGCCGAACCATCAGCGTGCTCAAGGACTGGCCCAAGCAGAATCAGGACGCGCAGTTTCTCCGCAAGGTGCGCGACGGCGCCTGCGAAGCGTTCAGTGTGGTGTTGAGTCCGGAATACAACGCTGCCCATCGCAATCACTTTCATGTCGATGTCGGGCGCTGGAGCGTGTGTCGCTGAAGGTCAGGCGGCGATGCGCAGGTTTTGCAAAACGATCGGGCGCGCCCAGCCGTTATCGAAGTCCAGGGCTTTCTGCTGCTCGACGATTTCTTCCGGCGGGAATGGTGGGTACGGCTTCTGCAGCAGATCGAGGTCGAATTCGGCAATCGGCAGGTACAGCGGACGCTTTTGCGGCGCAGCACCCGGTTCCGGAATCGGTTGGCCGTTGTTCATCACGATCGGGCGAACCCAGCTGCTGTCGAAATCCTGCTGCGACTGTTGAGCCTTGAGCTCTTCTGGCGGGAACGGTGGGAACGGCTTGTCCAGCAGCTCCGTTTCGAACTCGGCGATCGGCAGGAACAACGGCTCTGGCGGACGCACTTCGGTTTCGACGACATTGCATTCGCGCTGTTCGATGATGTGCGCGTGCAACTCGCTGCCCACGGTCGGCTCTTCAGTGCTGTTAAGGTCAACCGGTGGAAACTTGCCGCAGGCAGGCACCACTTCACTCGTCTGTTCGGCCAGCGCCTGGGCAAAGAAATCCTGCCACAGGTGACTGACGCCGCTCAGTGCTTGAGTGTTTTGACGGCTGAAATCGCCATGGGGCGAAATGTAGCCAATCGATGTGGGAAGAATGCCTGACATTTTTTTCGGTTGACGCTCAGCTCTGGCAAAATGCGCGTTGATTGGGTTATCGGCGGTTTTTGCCGATCCTTAACTTTTTTGAGCGTGTTTTCCATGATTGAGCAACCCGCGGCCTGCCGCATCCATGTCGAAGCCCTCGGCCCGACGTTTGAAGCGCAAGCCGAGCAGTGGGCCGAACGCCTGGGTCTGCCGTTGCAAGTGACCGACGGCGAATTCGCCTTGCAGGTCGGTGAGCAGGGTTTGCAGCTCCAGCAACTCGGCCCGGATGCACCGGGGCCGGTGCGCGTGGACTTTGTCGAGGGCGGCGCGGCGCATCGGCGGTTGTATGGCGGCGGTAGCGGGCAGATGATCGCCAAGGCTGTCGGCATCGCCCAAGGCGTGCGCCCGCGGGTGCTGGATGCCACGGCGGGATTGGGCAAGGATGCGTTCGTGCTGGCCAGCCTCGGTTGCGAGATGAGCCTGATCGAGCGCCAACCGCTGATCGGTGCGTTACTGGAGGATGGTCTGGCGCGTGGCGCGGAAGATTTCGATGTGGCGCCGATTGTGGCGCGGATGAAATTGCTCAAGGGCAACTCCATCGAGGTCATGCGCAATTGGGAAGGCGAGCCGCCGCAGGTGATCTACCTCGACCCGATGTTCCCCCATCGTGAGAAAACCGCACTGGTGAAGAAGGAAATGCGCCTGTTCCGGCCGCTGGTCGGGGATGATCCGGATGCCCCGGCGCTGCTGGCAGCGGCACTGGCATTGGCGACCCATCGTGTGGTGGTCAAGCGCCCGCGCAAGGCGCCGTGCATTGAAGGGCCTAAGCCGAGTCATGCGCTGGATGGTAAATCCAGCCGGTATGACATCTACCCGAAGAAAGCGCTCAAGCCCTGAGACCGAGTCGCGCCTATCGCTGGCAAGCCAGCTCCCACAGGTTTTGGTGGTGTGCACACAATTTGTGATCGCACTCTGATCCCTGTGGGAGCTGGCTTGCCAGCGATGGCGTCAGTACAGACACCGCAGAAACTAGGGTCTGTAAGCCCGCATAAACAACTCCACCACTTCCCGCACATGGCTCTCTGAAGCCTCTTCGCTCAGCGGCTCGCCGCAGCCATACAACAAGCGAAAATTCCCTGCGCCTTTGATCAGGCAGAAGAAATGCTCGGCCGCATTACGCGGCAGGTCGATGCTCAGTGCGCCCGTCTCGTGGATGCGCGTCAACAACCGCTCCATGCCCTGCACCATGCGCTGCGGGCCCGCTTCAAAGAAGATCAGCGACAGATTCGGATCCTGACTGCCGAGCGCCATGATCAGACGATGCAAATTCACTGATTCATCGCTGTTGATCAGTTGATGAAAGCCCCGCGCAATGTTCAGTAACACATTTTCCACGGCAATGCCTTCGGGCAATTCGAAGAACAGCGGTGGCAGTTGCTCTTCGCATTTGGCCATCACGGCGGCGGAAAACAATGTCTCCTTGTCGTTGAAATGGCTGTAGACCGTCAGCTTCGACACGCCGGCCTCGGCAGCGACCGCGTCCATGCTGGTGTTGGCATAGCCGTGACTCAGAAAAAGAATTTTCGCCGCATCGAGGATCGCCTGGCGCTTTGCCAGATCCTTGGGGCGGCCCGGGCCGTTTGGAGCTGAAAGATTGTTCGACATTTTTCGCTTTTAATACTGGACTGGTGAGTTTGCTATTAATAACATACCGGCCAGTATAATTATTCCAAGCACCATTAGCGAAAGGTCCGTCACCATGTTCCGCCATGCGTTGTCCTTTGCGTTGCCAGCCGGTCTGGCATTTTTATTATCGGCATGCGGTCAGGAAGAGGCGACGCAAGTGGCCGTGCGACCGGCCATGGTGGTGCAGCCAGAGCCTTCGGCGCAGGCGATGGAAAGTTATCCGGGCGAAGTCCGCGCCCGTTACGAGCCGAGTCTGGCGTTCCGCATCGGTGGCAAAGTCAGCCGACGACTGGTCGACGAAGGCCAGCGCGTGAAGGCCGATCAGCCACTCGCCGAACTCGATCCGCAGGATGTGCGACTGCAACTGGAAGCCACCCGCGCCCAAGTCGCTGCTGCCGAAGCCAATCTGAATCTGGTGCGCGCCGAGCGTGATCGCTACAAGACCCTGATGGATCGGCAGATGGTCAGCCGCTCCGCGTACGACAACGCCGAGAATCTCTACCGCTCCGGCGAAGCCCGCCTCAAGCAAATCAAAGCCGAATTCAACGTGTCGACCAATCAGGCCAGTTACGCGGTTTTGCGTGCGCCACAGGATGGCGTGGTGGCCCAGCGTTCGGTGGAAGTCGGCCAGGTCGTCGCGGCCGGGCAAACCGTATTCACCCTCGCCACAGACGGCGAGCGTGAAGTGTTGATCAGCCTGCCGGAACAGAGTTTTGGCCGCTTCAAGGTCGGGCAACCGGTGACGGTCGAGTTGTGGACGCAGCAGAACCAGCGTTTTGCCGGGCAGATCCGCGAGCTGTCTCCCGCCGCCGATCCGCGCTCCCGAACCTTCGCCGCACGCATCTCTTTCACCAGCGGCAAAGTCCCGGCCGAGCTCGGTCAGAGCGCCCGGGTGTTCGTGCAGTCAGCCGATGTCGTGCCGCTGTCCGTGCCACTGTCGGCGCTGACCGCTGAAAACGGCGCGACCTACGTCTGGGTGGTCAACGCCAACAACACGCTGAAGAAAACGCCCGTGCGCGTCGGCCCGTTCGGCGAGAAAACCGTGCCGGTGCTCGAAGGTTTGAACGCCAGCGATTGGGTGGTCGCCGCAGGTGTGCATGTGCTGCTCGAAGGGCAGCAGGTGCGTCCCGTGGATCGCTCCAACCGTGTGGTCAATCTGGCGGACAAGGAGTAAGTTCCGATGCGCTTCAACCTTTCCGAATGGGCGTTGCGTAATCGCCAGATCGTACTGTTCGTGATGCTTTTGCTGGCGATCGTCGGTGCGTTGTCCTACACCAAACTGGGTCAGAGTGAAGACCCGCCATTCACCTTCAAGGCCATGGTCATCCAGACCCGTTGGCCTGGTGCGACCGCGCAGGAAGTTTCGCGCCAGGTCACCGAGCGTATCGAAAAGAAGCTGATGGAAACCGGTGAGTACGAACGTATTGTTTCGTTCTCGCGTCCCGGTGAGTCGCAGGTCACCTTTATTGCCCGCGATTCGATGCATTCCAAGGAAATCCCCGACCTCTGGTATCAGGTGCGCAAGAAAGTCGGCGACATCCGCCAGACCTTGCCGCCGGGCATTCAGGGACCATTCTTCAACGATGAATTCGGCACCACGTTCGGCAATATCTACGCGTTGACCGGCGACGGTTTCGACTACGCTGTGCTCAAGGATTACGCCGATCGCATCCAGATTCAGCTGCAACGGGTCAAGGATGTCGGCAAGGTCGATCTGCTCGGTTTGCAGGACGAAAAGATCTGGGTCGAACTGTCCAACGTCAAACTCGCCACCCTCGGCTTGCCGCTGGCGGCGGTGCAGCAGGCGCTGGAAGAGCAGAACGCGGTATCCACTGCCGGCTTCTTCGAAACCAGCAGCGAGCGATTGCAGCTACGGGTTTCGGGGAATTTTCAGACAGTCGATGAGATAAAAAACTTTCCGATCCGGGTCGGCGATCGTACGTTCCGCATCTCCGATGTTGCCGACGTGCGTCGCGGTTTCAATGATCCACCGGCGCCGCGCATGCGTTTCATGGGCGAAGACGCAATCGGTCTGGCCGTGGCGATGAAGGACGGCGGCGACATTCTGGTGCTGGGTAAAGCGCTGGAAGGCGAGTTCTCGCGCATCCAGAAAAACCTCCCGGCCGGCATGCAGTTGCGCAAGGTTTCCGATCAGCCTGCGGCGGTGAAAACCGGGGTTGGCGAGTTCGTCCAGGTGCTGGTCGAAGCGTTGGCGATTGTGTTGCTGGTGAGTTTTTTCTCCCTCGGCGTGCGCACCGGCATGGTCGTCGCGCTGACGATTCCGCTGGTGCTGGCGATGACCTTCGCCTGCATGTATTACCTCGGCATCGGCCTGCACAAGATTTCCCTTGGCGCGTTGGTGCTGGCGCTGGGGCTGCTGGTGGACGACGCGATCATTGCCGTGGAAATGATGGCGATCAAAATGGAGCAGGGCTTCGACCGGATCCGCGCGGCGAGCTATGCCTGGACCAGCACGGCGTTTCCTATGCTCACCGGAACGCTGATCACCGCCGCAGGTTTCCTGCCGATTGCCACGGCGCAGTCGGGCACCGGCGAATACACCCGGTCGATCTTTCAGGTAGTGACCATTGCGCTGCTCGCGTCATGGGTGGCGGCGGTGATGTTCGTGCCGTATCTGGGGGAAAAGCTCCTGCCGGATCTGGCGAAAATTCATGCGGCCAAACACGGCACGGCTGATGGTCAGCCGGATCCTTACGGCACGCCGTTCTATCAGCGGGTTCGTCGTTTGGTCGAGTGGTGCGTGGCTCATCGCAAGACCGTCATCGTGCTGACAGTCGGGCTGTTTATCGCCTCGGTGATGTTGTTCCGCTTCGTGCCGCAGCAATTCTTCCCGGCTTCAAATCGGCTGGAACTGATGGTTGATCTGAAACTGGCTGAAGGCGCTTCGCTGGCGAACACCACGGCTGAGGTCAAGCGCCTTGAAGCGATGCTCAAGGAGCACGCCGGTATCGACAATTATGTGGCGTATGTCGGTACGGGCTCGCCGCGTTTTTATCTGCCGCTCGATCAGCAGTTGCCCGCAGCGAGCTTTGCGCAATTTGTGGTGCTGGCGAAAAACATCGAGGAGCGTGAAGCGTTGCGCACCTGGCTGATCGACACACTTAACGAACAGTTCCCGGCACTGCGCTCGCGGGTCACGCGCTTGGAAAACGGTCCGCCGGTTGGCTATCCGGTGCAGTTCCGTGTCACTGGCGAGCACATCGAGGAAGTCCGTGCTTTGGCGCGCAAGGTTGCGGCCAAGGTTCGCGAGAATCCGCATGTGGTTAACGTGCATCTGGATTGGGAGGAGCCGAGTAAGGTTGTGTACCTGAACATTGATCAGGATCGCGCCCGGGCGCTTGGCGTTAGCACGGCCAATCTGGCGAAGTTTCTGCAGAGTTCGTTGACCGGGTCCAGCGTCAGTCAGTATCGCGAAGACAATGAGTTGATCGAGATTCTGCTGCGCGGCACGGTGCATGAGCGCACCGAGCTGTCGTTGTTGCCGAGTCTGGCGGTGCCGACGGATAACGGTCGCAGTGTGGCGTTGTCGCAGATCGCCACGCTGGAATACGGCTTTGAGGAAGGCATTATCTGGCACCGTAATCGTCTGCCGAACGTGACTGTGCGGGCGGACATTTATGGCAAGGAGCAGCCGGCGACGCTGGTCAAGCAGATCATGCCGACGCTGGATTCGATTCGCGCTGAGTTGCCGGATGGTTATCTGCTGGATGTCGGCGGCACGGTGGAGGATTCGGAGCGCGGGCAGAAGTCGGTGAATGCCGGGGTGCCGATGTTCATTGTCGTGGTGCTGACGCTTTTGATGGTGCAGTTGCGCAGTTTTTCGCGTACGGCGATGGTGTTTTTGACGGCGCCGTTGGGGTTGATCGGGGTGACGTTGTTTTTGATGGTGTTCCGGCAGCCGTTCGGGTTTGTGGCGATGTTGGGGACGATCGCGTTGTCCGGGATGATCATGCGTAATTCGGTGATTCTGGTGGATCAGATCGAGCAGGATATTGCTTCTGGGCTTAAGCCTTGGCAGGCGATTATCGAGGCTACGGTGCGGCGGTTTCGGCCGATTGTGTTGACGGCTCTGGCGGCGGTTTTGGCGATGATTCCTTTGTCGCGGAGTGTGTTTTTTGGGCCTATGGCGGTGGCGATCATGGGGGGGTTGATTGTTGCGACTGCGCTGACGCTGTTGTTTTTGCCTGCTTTGTATGCGGCTTGGTTCAGGGTTCGGCGGGAGGGTTGATCTTTGGTTTGACGTGGCGGCCTTCGGGCCGACCAGGTTCTTGGGTTTTGGGTGAATATCCGTTTCTGCGGGTGTTGCCGCTGGCGGTTTCGCTCTTACAGCGAGTCACCTTTTCCAAACGCCGAAAAGGTAACCCAAAAGGCTTTGCCCTGACGTTCGGCCCTCGCTGTGGCTCGGGTCCCTTCGTTACGGGATTGATCCGGGGGCATCGCCTCCGGTTTGCTTCGCTGCACCTCCTCTCGATGTGTTCGACTTCGTCGAACGGTCGCTGCGCTCCCCCCCCCCGGATCAATCCCTCCACTCAGCCTGCCGACGGGCTCTAAGATCAAAAGCCGCAGCCGAGCTAACGCTCATCCTGTTGAGTGGTGAGAGCAGAAGCGATCTGCTCTTGCTCTTCTGTAGCCTGCTCGCGAAGGCGGCCTGACAGCCGACCTGTTGCTCGCAGATGTGCGCAATCCAACTGTAGGAGCGAGCCTGCTCGCGATGACGGCCTGACAGCCGCCCCATTTCTATCTGAACGCACCCAATCCAAATTGTGGGAGCTGGCTTGCCAGCGATGACGGCCCGCCAGCCGCCCCATTTCTATCTGAACGAACCCAATCCAAATTGTGGGAGCTGGCTTGCCAGCGATGGCGGCCTGCCAGCCGCTCCATTTCTATCTGAATACCCTTGGCCCGTTCTGCCTCCGTCACTTCCTACATCTTTTTCAGAAAGCTCCGATATTGAGCCTCGGCGCCTCGGATGCTGTACTCCAGCCTCTGCTTTCCAGCGTTCCTGAGTTTGTCTTGATGAAAAAGCCGCCAGCATTGAAGGGCAGAACTGACCGGGTGTTCGACTTATTGGTGCGTCCGCCTCACAAGCAACGTTTGGCGGATTATCTCGCGTTGCTCAAGCCGCTCGATGATCAAGGGCGTTATCTGCCCTTTGAAGCGTTGCGCTTTCGCTGGGCGGCGGGGCTGGATGTCAATTTGTGTTGGGCTCTTGTCAAGAAGGCGCGGGTTGCGCAGTACGTCGATTTGCTGCCGTTGGGAGAGCCGTTGCAGTGGGGCAAGTATTTGCTGACGCCGTTGGCGCAGAGAACCCTGTCGATTGTGGATCGGCAAACGACCAGTGCCGCGCTGGACTACATGACCAGTCAGATCGGCGAGCGGGCGCATTTCAGTTATTTGCTGAATGATCTGATCGAGGACGAAGCGATCGCCAGCAGTCAGCTGGAAGGTGCTGCGACGACCACGCGTGTGGCCAAGGACATGCTCAGGCGTCAGCGCCAGCCGCGTACGCCGGACGAGCGTATGGTCATGGGTAACTACCGGATGATGAATTTCGCCTGGGAAAAACGCTACGAACCTTTGAGTGTCGAGTTGATCAGCGCGATGCATCGGGTTGGCGTCGAGGGGATTGATGACGAGCAGTATTCTCCCGGTATGTTCAGGGCGAATGATGAAGTGGTTGTTCAGGACGGTGCAGGCAACACTGTGCATCGGCCGCCACCCGCCACCGGGCTGGTCTTGCGGCTGGAGCGGCTTTCGCAGTGGATCAATCTTGCCCATGAATTACCTCACCACAAGAACTATCTGCATCCGCTCATCAAGGCGATCACGCTGCACTTTGCCTTGGGCTATGAGCATCCGTTTCGTGACGGTAATGGCCGGGTCGCGAGGGCGTTGTTTTATTGGTTCATGTTCAAGAACGAGTTCGCGGCGTTTCGCTACATTGCGATCAGTCTGTTGTTGCGTAATGCGCCGGTGAAGTATGGACGCTCATATCTGCATACCGAGGCGGATGAGCTGGATCTGACCTACTTCATCGAGTTCCAGTGCTCGGTGATTGTGCGGGCGGTGAGCCGTTTTGATGAGGCCTGGCGCAAGAGCGTGGCGTTCAGCGAGGACTTCGAGCAATGGCTGACGGGGGCGGGATTCTTTGAGCGGCTGACGGAGCCGCAGCGGTCGCTGTATCAGGCTGCCAAGAACGGCGTGGCGAAGGAGTTTACGGCAGGCAATGTGATGGAGCATCTTGGCTGCTCTTGCAATTCAGCGATGTCGACGCTCAACGGGCTGGTCGAGTTGCAGATTTTCGAGAAGAGAAAAATGGGCTCCGAGTGGGTGTTCTTCTTGCACATTGCCAATGAATTGAAAAACGGGAGCGAGCGATCTCGCTCCCGTTCGGAGTCGGCTTAAAGGGTGCCAAACACCTTCTTCGCCAGACTCGTCGCCGCAGCGGCCGGGTTTTTGCGAAGGGTTTCTTCCTGTTTGCCGATCATTTCAAACAAGCCGTTGAGCGCTTGTTCGGTGACGTAGTTTTCGACGTTGGCGCTCTTCGCGTCCACCACACCAAAGGTCGCGGCCTGGCCGGCGAAGGCGTTGTATTTCTGCGCTACGCCGACCTTGTCGGTCGCCTGTTTGACGATCGGCAGGAACTTGGCGCGGATCTGTTCGCGGCTGGATTTGTCGAGGTATTGGGTGGCCGAGTCGCTGCCGCCGCTGAGGATGCCTTTGGCGTCGGCCACGCTCATTTTCTTCACGGCGTCGACGAGGATTGGCTGGGCCTGGGTTACGGCGGTTTCCGCAGCCTTGTTCATCGCGGTTTCCAGTTCTTCGACCTGGGCGCCCATGCCGAAGGCTTTCATTTTGCTGGCGGCTTTACCGAGTTTGCCCGGCAGTTCGATCTTCACCTCAGGGTTATTGCTGAAACCGCCCGGGGTGCCCAGTTGTTTGACGGCCAGTTGCGCGCCTTGGGTCAGGGCGTCCTTGAGGCCGCCGGTGGCGTCTTGTTGCGACAGATCGTTGAGCGACAGGGCCATGGCGCTGGCGGAGATCATCAGGCCCGCGCAGAGGCCGGCGAAGCGAAGGGTAGGGCGGAGCATGGCGGCTTCCTTGTTGCAGAAAATGAATTAACGAACGGCGTCGACGCGGATTTTCAGCGGCTGCGGATCGTTGCCGTCGAGTTGCACGGCGTGGTTTTCGGTGGTGATGAACATCAACTCACCGTTGACCTCAATGCGCGCGCTGACCGAGTAGCGGTGGCCGGGTTTGACCTGCGCCGGATCGTAGCTCAAGTGGAACGGCAGTGGCACCTGGCCTTTGACCGGGCCTTTCTGTTCGTCGAGTACGACGGCTGGTGCGTCGGCCAGCGAAACGTCTTGCAGGCTTACGCTCAGGGTCGCGCTCGGTGGCAGGGCGATGCGTTGCAGATAGAACACTTCGCCGTCGAGGCTGGTTTTGCCGGCGGGGGTGGTCGATTGGCAGGCGCTGAGCAGGGTAGCGGCAGCGAGAACGGTCAGTTTTTTCATGGCAAATCTCCTTTCAATGCAGGAGTGAGCCTGCTCGCGATGGCGGTTCAACATCTCTGTTGTCTGCCCCAGCGTTTTCGCGAGCAGGCTCACTCCTACAGGTTTTCATCAGGCTTCGGGCTGTATGGCCGGTTGATCGGCCGCATCTTCACTGCGATGCAGCGCGACCTGACGGATCGACAAACGAATCTCCGCCGGCAACACACGTTTGGCCGCGCCTTCGGCCAGTTCGCCGAGCAGTTCGTGGTAGCTCAGTTTGCCGGCTTCGTCGCGACGCAGCACGTCGAGGTCGAGCAGGGTCTGGATGAAGTGGCGGAACAGGCTCTTGTCGAAGAACTCCGGAGCGTTGAGGCCGTGGAGGATCGACAGGCGCTGGGCCATGACCGTGCAGAGGTCTTCCAGTTCTTCGGCACTGACGCTGTTCTGGCCGGCGTTGAGCAGCAGCGAGACGGTCATGTAGAAACGTTGCAGGGTCTGCGCAATGCTCTTCGACAGCAGGGTCAGCAGCACGAAATGCCGCGAGCTCGGTGCCGGACGCAGGTACACGTCTTTCTCGAAGCGCAGCAGGCCTTGTTCGACGAATGCTTCCAGCCATTGATCGACCACCGCATCGAGTTCGTCCAGGCTCCAGCGGATGAACAGCTCCGACTGCAAGTACGGATACAGCGCGCGGGTGTAACGCAGGATCTGTTCGCGGCTCATGCGCGAGGTGCTCTGGAAGAAGCTCGCCAGCAGCGATGGCAGGGCGAAAATGTGCAGCACGTTGTTGCGGTAGTAGGTCATCAGGACGGCATTTTGCTCGTCCAGATAGAGAATCTTGCCCAGCGCATCGTTTTGTTCGGACAGCAGATCCATGTCCTTCACATGCTCGATCAGCGCGCGACCATCGCCTTCCGGCAATGTGGTGTGCGGCGAGTACGGGACCTTGCGCAGCAGGGCCAGATACAGATCCAGTACCCGCGCCATCGCCCGATCATCCAGCGCCAGACGGCTGGTCGACAGCAGCGCCAGGGCCACCAGGTTGACCGGGTTGATCGCCGCCGCTTCGTTCAGATGCTGCGCGACTTTTTCGCCGAGGCGGTTGGTGGTTTCGTTGAGCCACGCCGGTTTGTACTGCGGGCCAAGTTCCTGCTGGCGCCAGTCCGGTTGTTCGGCGTCGAGGAACTCCGCCAGTTTGATCGGCTCGCCGAAGTTCACCGCGACCTGACCGAAGCGCTGTTTGAGCGCGCCGATGACTTTGAAGATGTCGAAGATCGACTCTTTCTTCTTGCTCGCGCCACGCAGTTCGCCGAGGTAGGTGCGACCTTCAAGTACGCGCTCATAGCCGATGTACACCGGCACAAACACGATCGGCATGCGCGACGAACGCAGGAAGCTGCGCATGGTAATGGCGAGCATCCCGGTTTTCGGTTGCAGCATGCGTCCGGTGCGCGAGCGACCGCCTTCGACGAAGTACTCGACCGGAAAACCTTTGGTGAACAGGGTGTGCAGGTATTCGTTGAACACCGAGGTGTACAGCGGATTGCCCTTGAACGTGCGGCGCATGAAGAACGCGCCGCCACGGCGCAGCAGGCTGCCGATCACCGGCATGTTCAGGTTGATCCCGGCGGCGATGTGCGGCGGGGTCAGGCCGTTGCGGAACAGCAAATACGAGAGCAGCAGGTAGTCGATGTGGCTGCGGTGGCACGGCACGTAGATCACTTCGTGACCCTGGGCGACCTTTTGCACGCCTTCGATGTGGTTGACCTTGATGCCGTCGTAGATTTTGTTCCAGAACCAGCTCAGCACCACTTCAAGGAAGCGGATCGCAGTGTAGGTGTAGTCCGAGGCGATCTCGTTGCCGTAGCGCAGGGCCTGGGCTTTGGCTTTTTCCGGCGAGATGTTTTCGCGCTCGGCTTCGTCGAGGATCGCTTGCTTGACCAGCGGCTGGTTGAGCAGGCCTTTGACCAGGTTGCGGCGGTGGGAAATGTCCGGACCGATCACTGCCGCTTTCAGATTGCGGAAGTGTACGCGCAGGATCCGCTGGGCCATGCGCACGGTGCGTTCGTGGCCCTTGTTGTGTTCGATCAGCTCGCGCAGGTGGATCGGCGCGGAGAATTGCACGCGGGTTTTACGCCCGAGGACGATGATGCTCAGCAGGCGACGCAGACGGCCGGTGACGGCCCAGCTGTCGGCGAACAACAATTTCCAGGGACTGTTTTCACTGTCCGGCGATTGGCCCCAGAACACGCTGACCGGAATGATCTGTGCGTCTTCGGCAGCGTTCTGCGTGAGCGCGCTGACCAGCCGTGTCAGGGTCGGCGGCGCACCGCGTTTGTCCTGACGGCCGAGCCAGTCCGGGTCCGGGGTCAGATAGAAGAATGCGGCGGGCTCGATCAGCGAACCCACTGACACCGGCAGCACCGGACGCGGCAGGCCGGCCTTGGTGCACTCGGTATCGACCACCGCCAGATCGGTCAGCGATGGATTTTGCAGGACGTAGAACACCGGACGACTGCGGTCGAGGTTGAGGGTGAACGACGACTGGTTGATCGTCTCGGAGCGAACCCAGAGATACAACAGTCGGCGCAAGGTGCCAAACACAAGACGGCGGAACGGGGAACGGGTCATACGGCTTCTGCGTGAGTGGATAAAACCGAGCAGGTGCTCGGGCGGTGGCTAGTGTGCCGGATTCATCGAAAATCGGCAAAAAAGCGGCGAAGTAATCTCCTGTTGAGAGTTTTGCCGCCTGTCATATACTCGGCGATCTGCCGCCGGGGCCCTTTTATGGACGTCGGACGCAGGCTGACGTTCCTCAAAGGCTTTCCTGCGAAAAGCCTGTTCAATAATAAAAAAGGAGTATGAACAGATGGCAACACGTGAAACCGGCAACGTGAAGTGGTTCAACGACGCCAAGGGCTATGGCTTCATTCAGCGCGAGGACGGGGTGGACGTGTTCGTGCACTACCGCGCGATTCGTGGCGAAGGGCATCGGTCACTGACGGAAGGTCAGCAGGTCGAGTACGCGGTGATCACCGGCGACAAGGGTTTGCAGGCTGAGGATGTTGTAGGTCTGTGATGATCGTTCCCACGCTCTGCGTGGGAATGCCTCAATGGACGCTCCGCGTCCGCATTGGGACGCAGAGCGTCCCGGGCTGCATTCCCACGCGGAGCGTGGGAACGATCAGTATCAGGCGGTTTTCCAAGTGATCTCTTCTTCACCGTCTTCGCTGATGCGAATCCAGCGATCTGCTGTCTCTTCGCCTTCTTCCTCGACCCACGTCCCCGGCGCACAACGCACTTCGACGTTCAGCGCAGCAAAGGCTGCGCGAGCGCAGGCGATGTCGTCGTTCCAAGGCGTCTGGTCGCTTTCCAGGTACAGGCTGTTCCATTTGCCGACGGCTTTCGGCAGCCAGGTCACCGGCACGTTGCCAGCCTTGCACTTGTAGGTCTGGCCTTTCTGCACCCAGTCGCTGCATGGGCCCAACGCTTCGCCCAGCCAGGCCGAAATGGCCTTGTGGTCGACGTCGGCGTCTTTCAGGTAAATCTCGATATCCGGTTGGCGCATGGATGTCCTCACTGCGGGTCTGAAAAATCCATTCGCGGATTTAGCCGGCCCCGGGCATTGGCCCGAGACCAAAAGTTATTGAAGAACGAAATAATCGTAGCGCATCGACACGGTGGTCTCGAACGGCTCGGCCTGCTCGATCACCGCCGCGCGACGCTCGGCACTGGCACGCCAGCCGTGAGGTGTCATCGCCAACAGGTTGGCGCGGTCCTCGGGCTTGTCCAGCGTCAGTTTGAATTCCAGGGTTTCACTGTGCGCCAACGCCATGCCTTCGGGCACCAGGGCCAGATGCTTGTCGTCGGTGTATTCGCGTACTTCGTCGTACAGGCGTTCGCGCAGTTCCATCAGGTGGCCGCTGGTCGGGCCGACTTTCATCAGACCGCCGCCAACGCTGAGCAGACGCTTGGCTTCTTCCCAGTCCAAAGGACTGAAAACGCTGGCGAGAAACTGGCAACTGCCCGACGCCAATGGCACGCGAGCCATGCTGGCGATCAACCAGGTCAGCGCCGGGTTGCGCTTGCAGGCGCGTTTGACCGCTTCACGCGAGATGTCCAGCGCGTAGCCATCGGCATCCGGCAGGGCCTCGGCGATTTGCGCGGTGTAATAACCCTCGCCACAACCGATGTCGACCCAGCGATCCGGCGCATAGCTCGCCGCCAGTTCGGCCAGACGCTTGGCCACCGGCGCGTAATGGCCGGCGTTCAAAAAGTCACGGCGCGCCTCGACCATGGCTTGGTTGTCGCCAGGGTCGCGGCTGTTCTTGTGCTGCACCGGCAGCAGGTTCAGATAACCCTGCCGCGCACGGTCGAAGCGATGGCCGGCGGGGCAGACCACGCCGTTGTCCACTGTGTTCAGCGGTTCACTGCAAATGGGGCAAGCAAGCATCAGGCGAGCAACTTGATCAGGGTCTGGTAGTAGATCTCGGTCAGCACGTCGAGATCGGCCGCCAATACGCGTTCGTTGACCTGGTGGATAGTCGCGTTGACCGGGCCCAGTTCAACCACTTGCGTGCCCATGGTCGCGATGAAACGGCCATCGGAAGTGCCGCCGCTGGTGGATGCCTTGGTCTCGCGGCCGGTGATGTCCTTGATGCTCGCCGACACGGCGTCGAGCAGCGCGCCCGGCTCGGTGAGGAACGGCAGGCCGGACAGCGCCCAGTCGATGTGCCAGTCCAGATCGTGCTTGTCGAGGATGTCGGCGACACGCTTCTGCAGGCCTTCGACGGTCGATTCGGTGGAGAAGCGGAAGTTGAACACCGCCACCAGATCACCCGGAATCACGTTGGTCGCGCCGGTGCCGGAATTGACGTTGGAAATCTGGAAACTGGTCGGCGGGAAGAAATCGTTGCCGTGATCCCAATGCTCGGCGGCCAGTTCGGCCAGCGCCGGAGCAGCAAGGTGGATCGGGTTTTTCGCCAGGTGCGGGTAGGCGACGTGGCCCTGAATGCCTTTGACGGTGAGCTTGGCGCCGAGCGAGCCACGGCGGCCGTTTTTCACAACGTCGCCAACCAAAGTGGTGCTCGACGGTTCGCCGACGATGCACCAGTCCAGACGCTCGTTGCGCGCAGCCAGGCGCTCCACCACAGCTTTGGTGCCGTGATGCGCCGGGCCTTCTTCGTCGCTGGTGATCAGGAATGCGACCTTGCCCTTGTGATCCGGGTAGTCGGCGACGAAGCGCTCGGCCGCCACGGTCATCGACGCCAGGCTGCCTTTCATGTCCGCCGCGCCACGACCGCAGAGCATGCCGTGTTCATCAATCACCGCGTTGAACGGGTCGATCTGCCACGCCGTTACCGGACCGGTCGGCACCACGTCGGTGTGGCCGGCGAAGCACAGCACCGGGCCGTCGGTGTTGCCGTGGGTGGCCCAGAAGTTATCCACATCCTCGATGCGCATCGGCTCGAGGCTGAAACCGGCATCGCCCAGGCGCTGCATCATCTGCTTCTGGCAATCGGCGTCGACCGGCGTTACGGACGGACGGCGGATCAAGTCGATGGCGAGTTGGAGGGTCGGCGAAAGGTCGGCGTGGGCCGTCATGGAAAACTCCGGAGTCATGAATGTGGGCGCGGACTAACTGTAGGAGCGAGCCTGCTCGCGATGGCGGTGTGTCAGTCAGCGTAACTATTGATTGTTACACCGCCATCGCGAGCAGGCTCACTCCTACAGGGGATAGAGTTCGGTCAGTCAGACCGCGTATCACGCCAAGCCCCGCAAAATGGCGGTTATCTTAAAGCAAAACGGCGACCATTGGCCGCCGTTTAGTGCATCGATGAGGATTTAGACGACCGGCGCCGGTTCAGGCGCGGGCGCAGGTTTCGGTAGCGACGACAGGAACGCCATGATCAACGCCGCCAGGTACGGCAGCGACTGCACCAGCAGCATCACCACCCAGAAACGCATGTCATTGCTCGGCATGCCGTTGACCAGGAAGATCCCCAGCGCCGCGCCCCACAACAGCAACATGATGAACAGCTCCTCCCGCGCTTCGGAAATCGCCACCCAGAAGCCATGGTTGTCGGCATTTTTCGGCGTACGGAAGAACGGAATGCTGCTGGTGAAGAAGCCGTACAACACCGCTTTGGCGATGGTGTGCGACAACGCCAGCCCGGCCAGTGCCGCGCAGAAAGCATCTTTCAGGTTCACACCAACGGCGCGACGGTAGAGGAAGATGATCTTGCCGACCTTGAACACGAACAGCGCCAACGGCGGGATCGCGAAAATCAGCAGCGGCGGATCGACCCGTTGCGGCACGATGATCATTGCCGCCGACCACAACAGCGCGCCGACGGTGAAGAAAATGTTCATGCCGTCCGCGACCCACGGCAACCAGCCCGCGAGGAAGTGGTAGCGCTGGCCACGAGTCAGTTCGGTGTCCTTGCCGCGCAGCAGGCTGCGGGTGTGGCGCTTGATGATCTGGATCGCACCGTAAGCCCAACGGAAACGCTGCTTCTTGAAGTCGATGAAGGTGTCCGGCATCAGACCCTTGCCGTAGCTGTCGTGGTAATACGCCGCCGACAGGCCTTTCTCGAACACGCGCAGACCGAGTTCGGCGTCTTCACAGATGCACCAGTCAGCCCAACCCAATTCTTCCAGAACCGAACGGCGGGTCATGGTCATGGTGCCGTGCTGGATGATCGCGTCACGGTCATTGCGGGTGACCATGCCGATGTGGAAGAAGCCTTTGTATTCCGCGTAGCAGAGCTTCTTGAAGGTGCTTTCGTTCTGGTCGCGATAGTCCTGCGGCGACTGCACCACGGCGATTTTCGGGTCGGCGAAGTGCGGCACCATGTGCTTGAGCCAGTTCGGGTGCACGCAATAATCGGAGTCGATCACCGCGATCACTTCGGCGTCCTTGGCGGTGTGCGGGATCAGGTAGTTCAGCGCACCGCCCTTGAAACCGGCCAATGGCGCAACGTGGAAGAACTTGAAGCGTGGGCCGAGGGTTGCGCAGTAGTCGCGCACCGGTTCCCAGACCGCCGGGTCCTTGGTGTTGTTGTCGATGATCAGGACTTCATAGTCCGGATAATCGAGCGCGGCCAGAGCGTCCAGGGTCTGTTTGACCATGTCCGGCGGCTCGTTGTAGCAAGGCACGTGGATCGACACCTTCGGGCGATAGCTGGAGTCGCCCTCGACCGGCAGGAATTCCCGTCGACGCTTGTGAATCCACACCGCTTCGGCCAATTCATGCGCCTCCGTCAGCAAGACGATAAACACGCCGAGCGCACCCAGTGCCAGGAGGAAACCGACCGTCAGGCTGAACCACGTGCTGTATTGCAGACTGTAGTCGTAACCGATCCACACCAGCACCGAACCACACAGGAATGCAATAAAGGTCAGGAAGATCCGGCCGCGCTGGCGCAGCGCCGAGCCGTCGATCATCAGCAACGTCAGCGACAACAACGCCAGCACCACCGAACCGACCGCCAGCACGCGCCATTGCGGAATCGCTACCACCGGGCCTTCGAAGTTGAATTTCTGCTGACGCGCGGCGTTGAACACGCCCCAGTAGGCGCCGACAGAACCTTCGTCACTGGCCTTCCACGGCTGGTCAAACGCTTCGATCACGAAGTAGTTGAAGCCCTGGCGATTGAGCTTGTTCACCAGGTTGCGCAGGTAGATCGCCTGATCTGCCGGCGACGCATCAGCACCACCGCGCATACGGCCGTTGCTCGGCCAGCCCACTTCGGACAGCAGCAGCGGTTTTTTCGGGAACAGCTTTTTCAGGTCGCGGGCACGGTCGAAAACGAACTGGCCAGCTTTGTCGACCGGGATGAATTCCCAGTACGGCAGAACGTGGGCGGCGATCAGGTCAACGTGCTTGGCCAGTTCCGGGTGTTCTTCCCAGACGTGCCACTGCTCGGAGGTAGTCACCGGCACTTTCACCGCGGCGCGAACCCGGTCAAGCAGCACGCTCAGTTGTTCGGCGGTGATTTCCTTGCGGAAGATCGCCTCGTTGCCGACTACCACGCGAACCACGCTGCGCGAGGTGTTGGCCAGTTCGATGGCGCGGGTGATTTCCCGTTCGTTGCGCTCCTGGTCGGGGCTGATCCAGATCCCGAGGGTCACGCGCAGGCCGAACTCTTCCGCCAGTTTCGGGATGTCTTGCAAAGAGCCGTCGACCGAGTAGATACGAATGTTGTCCGTCAGCTTGCTCATGATCTCCAGATCGCGGCGCATTTCCTCGTCAGATGGGAACTGATCCTTCTGCGGGAATTGTCCCTGTTGGAACGGCGAATAGGAGAAACCGGAGATCTGCTCCGGCCAGTTCGGCGCGGTGACCGGGCGATTGATCAGCGCCCAGAAGCCGGTGAACAGGGCGGCGATTGCCAGAACCACCACCAGGTTGAGTCCAAATTTACGCGATGACATAGCTGTTTCAGGTTCCAAAGGCTGTGGAACGGAGGATCGGTAGGCTATACGCCAAAGGGGCGCGCATCCTACACCGGTAGTTCACAAGTCGTACAACAGACAGGGAAATGCCCGATATTGGGCAATCCTCTTTGACTTAAGTTCTTACACTTGTAGATCGAAGGTTAAAACTTGTCGCTGCGTAGCCCTATAATGCGCGCCGGTTTTTGGGGTATTGGTCATGAGTACAGAAGATCCGCGGTTTGCAGGCATCGCCCGTTTGTATGGCATCGAAGGCCTGGAGCGCTTGCGCGCCGCCCACGTGGCGATCGTCGGCGTCGGTGGCGTCGGTTCCTGGGCGGCGGAAGCCATGGCCCGTTGTGGTGTCGGCGAAATTTCGCTGTTCGACCTCGACGACGTCTGTGTAAGCAACGCCAATCGGCAGTTGCATGCGCTGGACGGCACGGTCGGCAAACCCAAGGTCGAAGTGATGGCCGAGCGTTTGCGCGGGATCAACCCGGATTGCACCGTGCACGCTGTGGCGGATTTCGTGACCCGCGAGACCATGGCCGAGTACATCACGCCGAACATCGATTGCGTGATCGACTGCATCGACGCCGTCAACGCCAAGGCTGCGCTGATCGCCTGGTGCAAGCGCCGCAAGATCCAGATCATCACCACCGGCGGCGCGGGCGGGCAGATTGATCCGACGCTGATTCAGGTCTGCGATCTGAACCGTACGTTCAACGATCCGCTGGCCTCGAAAGTACGATCGACCTTGCGCCGCGACTACGGCTTCTCACGCACCGTAACCCGTCATTACAGCGTGCCGTGTGTGTTCTCCACCGAACAACTGCGCTATCCGAAACCGGACGGCAGCATCTGTTTGCAGAAGAGTTTTGTCGGCGATGGCGTGAAACTGGACTGCGCGGGAGGGTTTGGCGCGGTGATGATGGTCACGGCGACGTTCGGCATGGTCGCGGCGACCAAGGCTGTGGACAAGATTGTGGCGGGTGTCCGGCGCCCGGCTGACCGAGTGAAACCTCAGGTTTGATCGGTGGAGTTGATGACCTCATCGCTGGCAAGCCAGCTCCCACAGGTATTTGGCAGGTTCACTACATTTGTGAACACCATGGACCCTGTGGGAGCTGGCTTGCCAGCGATAGCGATCAACCTGCCAACTCATTCATCCGCTGGAGCACGGCATTCAGGCCATTGCTGCGCGACGGCGACAACTGGCGCGAAAGGCCGAGTTGATTGAACCAGTCCGGCAAATCAACTTCCTGCAATTCATCAGCGCTCAGTCCATTGACCCGCAACAACAGCAACGCCACCAACCCGCGAATCATCCGCGCATCGCTGCTCGCCGCGAACTGCCAGTGACCATCACGCAATTCCCCAACCAGCCACACCTGACTTTCACAGCCATGCACCCGGTTGGCTTCGCACTTGTCCGACTCATTCAACGGCGCCAGACGATCACCAAACTGCATCAGCAACCGCGCCCGCTGTTCCCAGCCTGCGGCATTCTGAAAGGTGTGCAGCGCATCGGCGGCTTCAGCCGGCAATTTCATCGCAACAACTCCAGTGCCTGATCCAGCGCTTCAAAAAACCGCTCCAGATCTTCGGAATCGTTGTACAGCGCCAGCGACACCCGAATCGCCCCGGCCAGTTCGAAGCTTTTCAGCAACGGCATGGCGCAGTGATGCCCGGCGCGCACGGCGATGCCTTGCTCGGTCAGCAGATGCGCCAGGTCGGCGTTGTGCACACCCTCGACAACAAAACTCGCCAGCGCCAGTTGCGGCTTGCCCAGCAGGCGAACGCCATTGCGGGCGGCGAGGCCGCGCAGCAGGTAATCATGTAGCGCGGCTTCGTGAGCAGACACCGCGTCCTGATCAAGCCCGGCGAGATAATCAAGGGTCGCGCCGAGGCCGATCACACTGGCAATCGGCGGCGTGCCTGCCTCGAAACCCAGCGGGGCAGGGCGAAAGCGTGAATCGTGGTAGTTGGCTTCCAGCACCATCTCACCGCCAAACTGCCACGGCTTCAGCTGTTCAAGCGCGGCATTGCGGCCGAACAACACGCCGAGGCCATCGGGGCCGTACAGTTTGTGGCTGGAAAACACATAAAAATCGCAGCCCAGCGCCTGTACGTCATGCCGACCGTGCACCACACCTTGGGCGCCATCGACCACGGTCAGCGCGTTCTGCGCCTTGGCCATGCCAAGCAGTGCAGGCAGTGGTTGCCAGGCGCCGAGCACGTTGGACAACTGGCTGACCGCCAGCAAACGCGTGCGCGGGCCGATCAGATGGACAGCGGCGGCGAGGTCGATCACACCGTCGTCATCCAGCGGCAGGATCACCAGTTTCAGCTGGCGACGTTGCGCCAGTTGCTGCCACGGCAGCAGGTTGGCGTGATGCTCCAAGGCGCTGATGACAATTTCATCGCCCGGATGGAAAAGATGTTCCAGGCCATAAGCCAGGAGATTCAGCGCACTGGTGGCGCCGTGGGTGAAGATGATTTGCCCGCTGTCACCGGCATTGAGCCACTGCGCGACTTTGAGTCGACTGTCTTCGAACGCTTGCGTGGCGTGGGCGCCGGGCAAATGTTGCGCACGATGCACATTGGCCGCGCCGTTGGCGTAGTAATGCGCCAGCGCGTCGAGCAGGGCCTGAGGTTTTTGCGTGGTGGCGGCGTTGTCCAGATAGGTCTGGTCTTGCCGTTGCAGGGCGGCGATGGCCGGGAAATCGGCACGCCAGGGGGAGGGAATCATCACGGTTTATAGCCCTGGTGAAATGGGCGGGATGTACGCCAAATCCTGTAGGAGTGAGCCTGCTCGCGATGGCGTCCGTGAGGGCGCTAAAAGCATCGCGAGCAGGCTCACTCCTACAATGGATTATCCAAGCACTCAGTTGTGAGCGTGCAGCGCTTCGTTCAGTTCGATCGCCGATTTGTGGGTTTTGCATTCCACGGCACCGGTTTCCGAATTGCGACGGAACAGCAGGTCAGTCTGACCGGCCAGCTCACGCGCTTTCACAACTTTGACCAGATTGTTGTTCTCGTCCAGCAGCGCCACTTTGGTGCCGGCGGTCACGTACAGGCCAGACTCGACGGTGTTGCGGTCGCCCAGCGGGATGCCGATACCGGCGTTGGCGCCGATCAGGCAGCCTTCGCCGACCTTGATCACGATGTTGCCGCCGCCCGACAGGGTGCCCATGGTCGAGCAACCGCCGCCCAGGTCCGAACCCTTGCCGACGAAAACGCCAGCCGATACGCGGCCTTCGATCATGCCCGGGCCTTCGGTGCCGGCGTTGAAGTTGATGAAGCCTTCGTGCATCACGGTGGTGCCTTCGCCCACGTACGCGCCCAGACGCAGACGCGCGGCATCAGCGATACGCACACCAGCAGGGACAACGTAGTCAGTCATTTTCGGGAACTTGTCCACCGAGAACACTTCCAGCAGCTCGCCACGCAGACGGGCTTCGAGTTGCAGCTCGGCCAGTTCGCTCAGGTCGATCGCACCCTGGCTGGTCCACGCTACGTTCGGCAGCAGCGGGAAGATCCCGGCCAGGCTCACGCCGTGCGGCTTGACCAGGCGATGGGACAGCAGGTGCAGCTTCAGGTACGCCTCAGGCGTGGAAGTCAGTTGTGCGTCTTCGGCCAGCAGGGTGGCGACCAGCGGCTTGTGGCTCTCGGCCAGGCGGGTCAGCAATTTGCCTTGAACGGCGTCGATGCCTTTCACGGCTTCAGCCAGTTGCGCAGCCTGTGCGGTGGTGAAGGTGATGGCCTGGTTGCCTTCGGTGTAACCGAGGATCGGCGCAACAGCCGCGACCAGTTCGGCCGAAGGGTTGAGCAGTGGCTGTGCGTAGAACACTTCGAGCCAGGCGCCTTGACGGTTTTGCGTGCCGACACCGAAGGCGATGCTGAACAGGGAGTTGGACATGTGAATACCTCTACAAAGAGTGACGGGCTGCTTACTTCAGAGCGGCCGCGTAGATGTCTGGCTTGAAGCCAATCAGGGTTCGGTCACCGAGATCGAGCACCGGGCGCTTGATCATCGAGGGTTGAGCGAGCATCAGTTCGATGGCTTTCGACTGGTCGAGATCGGCTTTACGTTCGTCGTCGAGTTTGCGAAAGGTCGTGCCTGCACGGTTCAACACCGTTTGCCAGCCGTGCTCGTCACACCATTGGGTCAGGTGCTCACGGTCGATACCGGCGGTTTTGTAATCGTGAAAGTCGTAGCTGACAGCGTGTTCATCGAGCCAGGTGCGCGCCTTTTTCATGGTGTCGCAGGCTTTGATGCCGAAAAGGTGCAACGTTTTACTTGAAACCGTCAAGGAATCGCCCCCTTTACAGGTGCTGGAGAAAAATGGTGTCGGATTATGCCATGACCAAACGGTTTCGCGGCGCCTGAGGTCGATTTCCCACCGCAAAACCCTGTAGGAGTGAGCCTGCTCGCGATGGCGATTTACCTGCCACTGGCATTGTTGAATGTTAAACCGATATCGCGAGCAGGCTCACTCCTAGAAGGGATTTGTGGCAGGGCTGCGACATATGTGCAACGGTCAGGCACAGCCTAAGCGGCTAATATGGCAGTTCAACGCTGTCGATTGTCTGAGATTTCCGCTTTATGCAAACTGCCTACACCGTCCTGATCCTGCTGATGCTGGTCAGCGTCTCCCGTCTGGTCGGACGGATCATCCCGCTGCCGCTGCCTTTGGTCCAGATCGCCGCCGGTGCCTTGCTGGCCTGGCCGACGCTGGGTCTGCATGTCGCCCTTGATCCCGAACTTTTCCTGTTTCTGTTCTTGCCGCCGCTGCTGTTTTCCGACGGTTGGCGCATGCCCAAACGTGAACTCTGGCATTTGCGCGGACCGATTCTGACGCTCGCGGTCGGGCTGGTGCTGTTTACGGTGGTGGGCGCCGGGTACTTCATCCATTGGCTGCTGCCGACAATTCCACTGCCGGTGGCTTTCGCGTTGGCCGCTGTGCTGTCGCCAACGGACGCTGTGGCGGTGTCGGCCATCTCGCAAAACCGTTTGCCCACGCCGTTGATGCATATGTTGCAAGGCGAGGCGTTGATGAACGACGCGTCCGGTCTGGTGACGTTCAAGTTTGCCTTGGCTGCCGCCGTGACGGGCGTTTTCTCGCTGACCAACGCCAGCCTGACCTTTGTGGTCGTGGCACTTGGAGGCTTGGCGGTCGGCGTCGCGTTGAGCTGGCTGGTCGGGCGATTGCGGGCATGGATGATCGCCCGAGGCTGGGATGACCCGGCGACTCACGTGGTGTTCATGCTGTTGTTGCCGTTTGCCGCCTATGTACTGGCCGAGCGTCTCGGTGTATCGGGCATCCTGTCGGCGGTCGCGGCGGGAATGATGCAGAGCTGGCTCGATCTGTTGCCGCGCCAGACCAGCACGCGCCTGCTTAACCGGAGCGTCTGGTCGCTGCTGGAGTTTGCTTTCAACGGTTTGATTTTTCTGCTGCTGGGTCTGCAACTGCCGGACATCATCAAAGCCGTGGTCAGCCATGAGCCGACGCTGTGGCCAACGCTGCTGTATCGCTGCCTCGATGTGCTGGCGATTTTCCTCGCGTTAGTGCTGCTGCGATTTATCTGGGTGCAAAGCATCTGGCGTTTGTCAGTGCTGTTGCGACGATTGCGTGGCAAGGGAGATCTGACGCAAGTCCCGACCGCCCGCTCCTGCTGGCTGCTGACAGTCGGCGGTGTACGCGGCGCGGTAACGCTGGCGGGTGTGATGTCGGTGCCGATGTTGATGGGGAGTGAGGCATTTCCCGAGCGTGACCTGCTGATTTTCATTGCCGCCGGGGTGATTTTGCTGTCACTGGTCTCGGCATGTATCGCCTTGCCATTGTTGTTGCGCGGCATCGAAAAAAGCCCTGACGATAAACGCCGTCAGGAAGTCCGGGACGCCTGGCGCAAGACCGCCGAAGCGGCGATCCATGCGCTGGAAACCGAAGAGGTCGGCCCGCAGGATGCCGCGCAAGCGGCGCTGTCGGCAGAATTGAAGGCGCGGATCATGTCCGAGTACCGCCATCAACTCGACGTCTTCAACGATTCCGCCGAAGCCCAGGCGCTGGCGTTCCAGATGGATCTGCTGGAACGCCGTTTACGTTTGAAGGCGCTGCGCGCGCAACGCCTGGAGCTGTACAGCCTCAGCCGTCAACATGAGATTGGTGATGACGTGCTCAGGGAAGTATTGGCTGACCTTGACCTGAGTGAAGCGAATCTGGGGCAGGTCAAGTAGGCAGTTGCCAGTAGTCAAGGGCGGGATAAGCTTGTCTGGCGAAGAGTTTGTCCCCTTCGCTGAGGGTCATGTTGTCGCCGATATCCCATTTCTTGTAGGTGAGAAATTCGGGAGTCGGGTAATGCATGATCGAGTGTCTGTCGTAGCTGCCGAGGAATGCCGACTGCCTGGAGTCAAGGTTAAAGAAGTTGTGATCAACCTGGGATTTGCTCCAGCCATGGTTCTTTTTGAAAAAGTCATAGGCGGCGGGTTTGTCCCACGGGATGTTAGCGTCGGGATGCAGATGCGCATGATGAAATCCCAGCGCATGGCCGAATTCATGCAGGATCGTTTGCTCAAAAAAACGATCATCAGGGCTTTTGCCTATCACCAGGGTGGGCTCGTCCGGATCCTCTTGCAGGGCCCATGTGCCAATGGCCGAGTAACTGTCGTTGCCTTCCACTGCAATGCGTATCTGGCCGTCGCCGTCATCGACCAGTTCGAGCGCCAGGCTGATAAAGGGCTCCCATCGCCTGAGGCAGAATTCTATCCTTACCCTTAGATTGGCCGGTACGTCCTCTTTGAACGAGAAGGTCACCGTACTGGCGTTTTCCCAGAAGCTGTTTGAGTAAGCGACTGAACGCCTGTGGCGCGTTCGCGGAGGGAGGTTCTGTCGGGCTTGTTCCTGGCGAGTGCCGGGCTCCAGCATTCTCACAAAATGACAGGTGTGCATGGTCAATATCCTTATTGATTGTGAACGTCGTGCCTTGATCCCTAAGGCGTCGCGTTTGGAAAAGGGAAGGTAATAGGCTTTGTACTTTTTTGGCTGGTCGAAGTTGTAACTTGATACGGATAACAAATCCCCGTCTGCGTGAAACAGCGAGCAGGGTATTCCCGCACGGCATTGCACCGTGCGGGATATAAGTTTTACGAGCGATGACGGGTAATGAAGTTTCGAATGCGTTCGGCGGCTTCAACGCATTCCGCCAGTGGCGCAACCAACGCCATCCGCACTCGACCTGCCCCCGGATTGACGCCATCCACGTCACGAGACAAATAGGAGCCGGGCACGACAGTCACATGTTCTTCGGCAAACAGATCCCGGCAAAACGCCGCATCGTCGCCTTGCACATTCGGCCACAAGTAGAAGCTGCCATCCGGACGTTGTACGTCCATCACCGGGCTGAGAATCTCCAGCACCGCGTCGAACTTCTCGCGATACAACGCACGGTTGGCGCGTACATGCACTTCATCATTCCACGCAGCGACGCTGGCCAGTTGCGTTTGTACCGGCATCGCACAACCGTGGTAGGTGCGATACAGCAGGAAACCCTTGAGGATGTCGGCGTCGCCGGCGACGAAACCGGAGCGCAGGCCCGGCAGGTTGGAACGCTTGGACAAGCTGTGGAACACCACACAGCGTTTGAAGTCCTTGCGGCCCAGTTCGACGCAGGCTGTGAGCAAACCCGGCGGCGGGGTCTGTTCGTCGAAGTACAGTTCGCTGTAGCACTCGTCGGCGGCGATGACGAAGTCGTATTCGTCGGCCAGGGCGATGAGCTTTTTCAGGGTCTCGACCGGGATCAGTGCGCCGGTCGGGTTGCCCGGCGAGCACAGAAACAGGATCTGGCAGCGCTTCCAGACATCCGGCGACACCGCGTCAAAGTCAGGATTGAAGCCGTTTTCATCAAGGCATGGCAGGTAATGCGGCTTGGCTCCGGCGAGAAACGCGGCGCCTTCGTAGATCTGATAGAACGGGTTGGGGCTGACCACCAGTGCGTCGTCGCCACGGTTGACCACGGTCTGGGTGAACGCGAACAACGCTTCGCGGGTACCGTTGACCGGCAGCACGTTACGCGCCGGATCGATCCAGCCGGTTGGCACGCCAAAGCGGCGTTCGCACCAGCCAGCGATGGCTTCGCGCAGGGCGGGAATACCGAGGGTGGTCGGGTACACGGCCATCTGATCCAGATTGTTCGCCAGCGCCTCGGCGACGAAGCTTGGCGAACGGTGTTTCGGCTCACCGATCGACAGCGCGATCGGACGCTTGTCCGGGTTTGGCGTCACGCTGCCGAGCAGGGCGCGGAGCTTCTCGAACGGGTAGGGCTGGAGCTGGTTCAGAGCGTTGTTCATGGGGGCCTCGTTCAATGTGGGAGCGAGCAAGCCTGCTCCCACAGGGGGGAAGTTGTTGGATCAGATACTGATGCGCGAAAGCTTGATATCGGGTTCCTGATTGACGCTCAACTGTTCAACGATCGCATCCTGCAAGCGACTGCACAGCAGGGGGTCGGATAACGGCTGGTTGTGGGCGTCGGTGATGAAAAACACGTCCTCTACTCGTTCGCCCAATGTCGCAATCTTGGCGTTCTGCAGCGACAGGTCGAACTCGAGGAAGATCCCGCCGATCCGCGCCAGCAACCCCGGGCGATCCGGCGCAGTGAGTTCCAGCACCGTCACCGGTCGCTGAGCGTCGTTGTGGATCGTTACCTGCGGTGCGAAGGCAAAGTGCTTCAGCTGGCGCGGTACCCGGCGCTGAATGATCGTCGGGTAGTCGTCCGGGTTGCGCAGGGCTTCGGTCAGGCCCTCGCGGATCTGCTTGATCCGTGCCGGGTTGTCGCCGATGGATTCGCCGTCGTTGTCGAGCACGATGTAGGTGTCGAGGGTGAATTGGCTGCTTGAGGTAATGACCCGGGCATCGTGAATGTTCAGGTTGAGCTGATCCATTGCGGCCACGGTTACGGCGAAGAAGTCGTGTTGATCCGGTGCGTAAATGAAGATCTGCGTGCCGCCCTCGAACTCGCGCTGGGTGGTTTCCTTGATCAGCACCAGCGGCCCGCCATCGGCCGGCTGCTGGAGAATCGCGTCGCTGTGCCAGGCCACATCGCCAGCGGTGTGGCGCAGGAAATAGTCATCGCCCAGTTGCGCCCACAATTGTTCGACATCGTCCGGGTCGGTGCCGCCGCGCACCAGAATGTCCAGCGCCGCGCTCTGGGTCTGGCGAATCTGCTCTTCGCGATCCACCGGGTTCTCCAGGCCACGGCGCAGGGCACGCTTGGTCTCGGTGTAGAGCTGGCGCAACAGGCTGGCACGCCACGAGTTCCACAGCGTCGGGTTGGTTGCGTTGATGTCGGCCACCGTCAGCACGTACAGGTAGTCGAGGCGGGTTTCGTCGCCGACGGCTTGTGCGAAGTCATGAATCACCTGCGGGTCGGACAAGTCCTTGCGCTGCGCGGTGGTCGACATCACCAGATGGTTTTGCACCAGCCAGACGATCAAGCGACTGTCCCACACCGGTAATTGATGGCGCTGGCAGAACGCTTCGGCATCGACGGCGCCGATCTCCGAGTGATCGCCATGCCGGCCTTTGCCGATGTCGTGATACAGGCCGGCCATGTAGATCAGCTCGGGCTTGGGCAGTTTGGCCATGAGCTTGGCGGCCAGCGGGAATTTTTCCGAGACCTGGGTGTACTGAAGCTTACGCAGGTGCTTGATCAGGTTCAGCGTGTGCGCATCGACCGTATAGATGTGGAACAGGTCGTGCTGCATCTGCCCGACAATGAAACCGAACTCCGGCAAATAACGCCCGAGAATGCCGTAACGATTCATCCGGCGCAGGTTGCGGTGGATGCCGATCTTGCACTTGAACAGCTCGATGAACAGGCTGGTGTTGCGGATGTCATTGCGGAAATTGTCGTCGATCAAATGACGGTTTTCGCGCAGCAGGCGAATGGTGTCGGCGCGCACCCCTTTGATTTCCGGCTGCTGCGCCATCAGCACGAAGATCTCGAGCATGGCGAACGGCGTGCGGCGGAACACGTTGTCGTTGCGCGCCTCGATATAGCCATCGTGCAACTGGAAGCGCGAGTTGATTGGCTGCGGCGGCGCTTCGTCCTCAGGGGCGAGGATGACTTCTTCGAAGTGCTGGATGATCAGGTCGCTGAGCTGGGCGATGCTCATCACCACGCGGAAATACCGTTGCATGAAGTTTTCGACAGCCTGTTTGGCGTCGTCACCTTCGAAGCCGAGCAGGCCGGCGATGGTGCGTTGATGATCGAACAGCAGGCGGTCTTCCGAGCGACCGGCAAGCATGTGCAGGGCGTAGCGGACTTTCCAGAGGAATTCCTGAGAGGAGGCGAGAAGGGCGTTTTCGCTCTCGACCAGGAAGCCTTCGCCAGCGAGGGCGCGCAGGTTCAGGGTGCCGTACTGGCGACGGGCAACCCATAGAATCGTCTGGATATCCCGCAGGCCGCCGGGCGAGCCTTTGACGTTGGGTTCCAGGTTGTATTCGGTGTCATTGTACTTGTGGTGGCGAGCCTTCTGTTCGGCACGTTTGGCCAGGAAGAACTCCTTGGCCGGCCACATGTGTGCGGTGCTGGTGACGTCGAGCATGCGTTGGCGCAGGCGCTCGGGACCGCAGATGGTGCGGCTTTCCATGAGGTTGGTGACGACTGTCAGGTCGGCGCGGGCCTCTTCGGCGCATTCGTCGACCGAGCGCACGCTCTGGCCGACTTCCAGGCCGATATCCCACAGCAGCGTCAGAAAACGCTCGATGGAATCGCGGAAAACTTCGTGATCGGCGCTGTCCAGCAGGATCAGCAAGTCGATGTCGGAATAGGGGTGTAACTCGCCACGGCCATAGCCGCCGACCGCAACCAGCGCGATGTCGGCGTCTTCACTCCAGTTGAACTGCTCCCAGGCCTTTTGCAGGATGTTATCGACGAACCAGGCACGGTCTTCGATCAGCCGGCGGATATCACGGCCGTTGCGAAAACGTGCATCGAGCACTTCGCGGGCCTGGCGGATCGCCTTCTTGAATGCGGCGATAGGGCTCGCTTTCAGGGCCAGTTCAGCCTGGAACTGGCCGCGGTCGAAGAGTTCGGGATCCACCTGCGGCATCGATTGGCTTTCCTTCTATAAGGCTGGGAGCGTTCTGGGGGTCAGGCCGACATGCGCGGGATGGTGTCGTCGGCGCGCAGGGTGAAGATCTCGTAGCCGGTGTCAGTGACCAGCAGGGTGTGTTCCCACTGCGCCGATAGCTTGCGGTCCTTGGTGATCGCAGTCCAGCCGTCGCCCAATACCTTGGTGTCGGCCTTGCCCTGGTTGATCATCGGTTCGATGGTGAAGGTCATGCCGGCCTTGAGTTCCATGCCGGTGCCGGCGCGGCCGTAGTGCAGGATCTGCGGCTCTTCGTGGAACACCTTGCCGATGCCGTGGCCGCAGAACTCGCGTACTACCGAGAAGCCGTTCTTTTCGGCGTGCTTCTGGATCACTTCACCGATGTCGCCCAGGCGGCAGCCGGGTTTGACGATCTCGATCGCCTTGTACATGCATTCCTGAGTGATCTGCGACAGACGCTCGGCCCAGACTGGCACGGTGCCGACGTGGAACATGCGGCTGGTATCGCCGTGGTAACCGTCCTTGATCACGGTGACGTCAATGTTCAGCGTGTCGCCGTTTTTCAGCGGCTTGTCATTCGGGATGCCGTGGCAGACCACATGGTTGATCGAGGTGCAGATCGACTTTGGGTAGCCTTTGTAGTTGAGCGGGGCAGGGATGGCTTGCTGCACGTTGACGATGTAGTCGTGGCAGATCTGGTTCAGCTCATCGGTGGTAACGCCCGGTTTGACATGTTCGGCAATCATTTCCAGCACATCGGCGGCCAGTTTGCCGGCGACACGCATGCCAGCGATGTCCTCGGGGGTTTTGAGGTTGACGGTCATACAGGCTCTCTCTGCGCTCGGCGGCGCTTGCTGATACGGATAGGGTGGCAGCTGTGCGTTTTGCGACCCTGAAAAACGCGATTCTACCAGACGGAAGGAGCAAATCCGCGCCTGCGTGTATCGCTTGTCTCTATACAATGGTGCGCCCAGGGCCGATTCCAAGGGGGCCGAGCCCATGTCCTTGGTGCGATTGCAGATTTCGGGTTCCGTTTCTGCCTTCCCTGTGATATAAAATGCGCCGCTTTCCGGGGATACCCCGAAAGGCTTAAATCCACACACGTGTCGACACGATGACCTGGGTGCTTTTGGCTTTATGCCACTGGTTGGTCATTGGGATACGTGGAGGCCAAACCCGACTTATTAAGGAACTATCATGTCCCAAGTCAACATGCGCGATATGCTGAAGGCCGGTGTGCACTTCGGTCACCAAACCCGTTACTGGAATCCGAAAATGGGTAAGTACATTTTCGGCGCGCGTAACAAGATTCACATCATCAACCTTGAAAAAACCCTGCCAATGTTCAACGAAGCTCTGACTTTCGTAGAGCGTCTGGCCCAGGGCAAAAACAAGATTCTGTTCGTCGGCACCAAGCGTTCCGCTGGCAAGATCGTTGCTGAAGAAGCAGCACGTTGCGGTTCGCCGTACGTCGATCACCGCTGGTTGGGCGGCATGCTGACCAACTTCAAAACCATTCGTGCTTCCATCAAGCGTCTGCGTGACCTTGAAGTTCAGGCCGAAGACGGTACTTTCGCCAAGCTGACCAAGAAAGAAGCGCTGATGCGCTCCCGTGATCTTGAGAAGCTGGATCGCTCCCTGGGCGGCATCAAGGACATGGGCGGTCTGCCAGACGCACTGTTCGTGATCGACGTTGACCACGAGCGCATCGCGATCACCGAAGCCAACAAGCTGGGCATCCCGGTAATCGGCGTTGTCGATACCAACAGCAGCCCGGAAGGCGTTGACTACATCATCCCAGGCAACGATGACGCAATCCGCGCTATCCAGCTGTACATGGGTTCGATGGCTGACGCAGTTATCCGTGGTCGCAACAATGTTGGCGGCGGCACTGTAGAATTCGCAGCTGAAGAAACTCAGGCTGCAGCTGAGTAATTAACGCCCTGGCGTTGACTCAGTAAGCAAAAAGGGGGCCTGGCCCCCTTTTTGCCACCTCGAAAACCGTTGTCGGCGCCCACGTGTGGCAGCGCTCACCCTGCACCTGTAACGTGCAGCGGCTACAACGGTGGTTCGGGAAGAATTGAACGCCCGTTCGATCGGGTGGAATGGTTGAAAACCTATCCAAGAGGAATTTGAAAATGGCAGCAATTACTGCAGCGTTGGTTAAAGAACTGCGCGAGCGTACCGGCGAAGGCATGATGGACTGCAAGAAAGCCCTGGAAAAGGCTGACGGCGACATCGAAAAAGCCATTGATGATATGCGTGCTTCGGGCGCGATCAAAGCTGCGAAAAAGGCTGGCAACGTTGCCGCTGAAGGCGCAATCGCAATCAAGGACGACGGTAAAGCTGCCGTTATCCTGGAAGTGAACTCGCAGACCGACTTCCTGGCTCTGCAAGACGACTTCAAAAACTTTGTTGCTGCCAGCGTTGAAAAAGCCTTCGCTGACAAGCTGACCGACGCTGCTCCGCTGATCGCTGCTCAAGAAGCCGCTCGCGAAGCACTGGTTGCCAAAGTAGGCGAGAACGTGAACATCCGTCGTCTGACCCGTATTGAAGGTGACGTTGTAGGTTCGTACCTGCACGGCAACAAGATCGGTGTGGTTGTGGCTCTGAAAGGCGGTGACGTCGAGCTGGCCAAAGACATCGCGATGCACGTAGCTGCAAGCAACCCTGAGTTCCTGCTGCCTTCGCAAGTTTCCGATGAAGCGATCGAGCGTGAAAAAGCTGTGTTCCTGCAGCTGAACGAAGAAAAAATCAAAGGCAAGCCAGAAAACATTGTTGAGAACATGGTCAAAGGCCGTATCAGCAAGTTCCTGGCAGAAGCGAGCCTGGTTGAGCAGGCGTTCGTCAAGAACCCTGAAATCAAGGTTGGCGAGCTGGCCAAGAAAGGCGGCGCAGAAATCGTTTCCTTCACTTACTACAAAGTAGGTGATGGCATCGAGAAGCCGGTCGACAACTTCGCTGAAGAAGTTGCTGCCCAGCTGGCTGCCGCCAAGCAATAAGACGGTTTTCAACTGTCGCCCGAAAGAGGCTGCCCGCTCACGCGCGCAGCCTCTTTTCAGATGGGGTTATCAATTTTTAATTGGTTTCCACTTGGAACTGACTTACAAAGCCATGTTCCGATGGCGCTGAAGCAGCGCCAAGCTAGAGTGAACGCCAGCTGTAAACAGCTCGCAAAGAATTTTTAAATACGCCGCAGGAGAGATTCGCAATGGCTCAGCAGGGCAGTGGTTATCAGGCTCGCTATAAACGCATTCTACTCAAGCTTAGCGGCGAGGCCCTGATGGGCTCGGAAGAGTTCGGGATCGATCCAAAAGTGCTGGATCGGATGGCGCTGGAAGTCGGCCAGCTGGTCGGCATCGGCGTACAGGTCGGTCTGGTGATCGGCGGTGGCAACCTGTTCCGCGGTGAAGCGCTGAGCAAAGCCGGTATGGATCGGGTTACAGGCGACCACATGGGCATGCTGGCCACTGTGATGAACGCCCTGGCCATGCGCGATGCGTTGGAGCGTGCCAATATCTCGGCCATCGTGATGTCGGCCATTTCCATGGTTGGCGTGACCGATCATTATGATCGCCGCAAAGCCATGCGCCACCTGAACTCCAAGGACGTCGTGATCTTCGCGGCCGGTACCGGCAATCCGTTCTTTACCACGGATTCGGCAGCCTGCCTGCGTGCAATCGAAATCGATGCCGACGTCGTTCTGAAGGCGACCAAGGTCGATGGCGTCTACACCGCAGACCCGTTCAAAGACCCGCATGCCGAGAAGTTCGATCATCTGACTTATGATGAAGTCCTGGATCGCAAGCTGGGTGTAATGGACCTGACGGCTATTTGCCTGTGCCGCGACCACAAAATGCCGCTGCGCGTATTCAACATGAACAAGCCCGGCGCCCTGCTGAACATCGTGCATGGCGGCGCTGAAGGCACTCTGATCGAGGAAGTCCAACAATGATCAACGAAATCAAGAAAGACGCTAAAGAGCGCATGACGAAGTCGGTTGAGTCCCTGGCTCACAACTTCGGCCGCATCCGTACCGGTCAAGCGCACCCAAGCATTCTGGAAGGCGTGATGGTGCCGTACTACGGCTCTGACACCCCGATCAAGCAAGTCGCCAACATCACCGTCAAAGACGCGCGTACCCTGCAAGTTGTCGCGTTCGAGCGCAACATGCTCGGTGCTGTGGACAAGGCGATCGGCAGTGCAGGCCTGAACCTGAACCCGACCAACCTGGGTGAACTGCTGCTGATCAGCATGCCGGCCCTGACCGAAGAAACCCGTCGCGGTTTCACCAAGCAGGCGCGTGATGTGGCTGAAGACGCCCGTGTTGCCGTGCGCAACATTCGTCGTGATGCCAACAGCTCGCTGAAGGACCTGGTCAAGGAAAAAGAGATCAGCGAAGACGAAGAGCGTCGCGCCACTGGCGAGATCGACGATCTGACCAAGAAATTCGTGGCTGAAATCGACGCGAAGCTGGCAGAGAAAGAAAAAGACCTGATGGCCGTATAAGGGTCGAGCTTTAAATGGACAAGACCAAGCAGACTGCGCCGTCCGCGGTGCCGCGCCATGTCGCGATCATCATGGATGGCAACAATCGCTGGGCGAAAAAACGCTTTATGCCGGGTGTCGCCGGGCATAAAGCGGGCGTGGATGCTGTGCGGGCCGTTATTGAGGTGTGCGCTGAAGCCAAGGTCGAAGTGTTGACCCTGTTCGCTTTTTCCAGTGAAAACTGGCAGCGCCCGGCCGATGAAGTCAGTGCCTTGATGGATCTGTTCTTCAAGGCCTTGCGTCGTGAAGCCAAGCGTCTCAATGACAACAACATCAGCCTGCGCATCATTGGCGATCGTTCGCGCTTTCATCCGGAGCTTCAAATCGCGATGCGCGAAGCCGAGGCCATGACTGCGGGTGCCAACCGCTTCATCCTGCAGATTGCCGCCAACTACGGTGGTCAGTGGGATATCGCGCAAGCTGCGCAGCGTCTGGCCCGTGAAGTCCAGGCCGGGCATCTGCGTCCGGAAGACATCACCCCTGATCTGCTGCAAACCTGTCTGGCGACCGGCGATCTGCCGTTGCCGGACCTGTGCATTCGCACGGGTGGCGAGCACCGCATCAGCAACTTCCTGCTGTGGCAACTGGCTTACGCCGAGTTGTACTTCTCCGACCTGTTCTGGCCGGACTTCAAACACGATGCCATGCGCAATGCGCTGGCCGATTTCGCTTCGCGCCAGCGTCGCTTCGGTAAAACGAGCGAACAGGTCGAAGCTGGAGCCCGGGTTTAATGCTTAAACAACGAATCATCACTGCGCTGATCCTGCTGCCGATTGCCTTGTGCGGGTTTTTCCTGCTCGAAGGTTCCGCTTTTGCGCTGTTCATTGGTCTGGTCGTGAGTCTCGGCGCCTGGGAATGGGCGCGTCTGGCGGGCTTCACCGCACAATCGTTCCGCGTCGGCTTTGCCGCTGTCGTCGCATTGATGCTGTTCGTCATGTATGTGCTACCCGGTCTTGCGCCTTGGGTGCTCGGTGCTTCGGTGTTGTGGTGGGCCGTGGCAACGTTTCTCGTGTTGACATACCCGCGCTCCAGCGAGCATTGGTCCAGTGCGGCCACCAAACTGGTGATCGGCCTGTTGATTCTGCTGCCGGCCTGGCAAGGCCTGGTGCAGATCAAGCAGTACCCGTTGGGCAACTGGCTGATCATGGCGGTGATGGTGCTGGTCTGGGGTGCGGATATCGGCGCCTACTTCTCGGGTCGTGCATTCGGCAAGCGCAAGTTGGCGCCTCAGGTCAGCCCGGGCAAAAGCTGGGAAGGCGTTTATGGTGGCCTGGCGCTGAGCCTGGTGATTACCGCCATTGTCGGGCTGGTGCGCGACTGGACAGTGGCAGAGTTGCTTAAAGGCCTGATTGGCGCGGCACTGATCGTATTTATCTCGGTCGTCGGTGATCTCACCGAAAGCATGTTCAAGCGTCAGTCCGGCATCAAGGACAGCAGCAATTTGCTGCCCGGTCATGGCGGCGTGCTTGATCGCATCGACAGTCTGACGGCGGCTATTCCAGTCTTCGCTGTATTGCTGTGGATGGCTGCACCGTGAGCCGCCCGCAGCAGATTACCGTTCTGGGGGCTACCGGCTCGATCGGTCTGAGTACTCTGGATGTGATTGCTCGCCACCCTGAGCGTTACCAGGTTTTCGCCTTGAGTGGGTTCACTCGTCTGGCTGAGCTGCTGGCCTTGTGCGTACGTCATGTGCCGCAGTATGCCGTGGTGCCGGAAGTCGCCGCCGCTCGCGGTTTGCAGGACGATTTGCGCGCAGCCGGTTTGCCAACCCGTGTGCTGGTGGGGGAGGAGGGCCTGTGTCAGGTCGCCTCTGCGCCGGAAGTCGATGCGGTCATGGCTGCGATCGTCGGTGCGGCAGGCTTGCGCCCGACACTGGCAGCCGTCGAGGCGGGCAAGAAGATCCTGTTGGCCAATAAAGAGGCGTTGGTGATGTCCGGCGCCTTGTTCATGCAGGCGGTACGCAAGAGCGGTTCGGTGCTGCTGCCGATCGACAGTGAGCACAACGCGATTTTCCAGTGCATGCCACAGGATTTCGCCCGTGGATTAAGCAGCGTCGGCGTGCGTCGGATTTTACTCACAGCCTCTGGCGGCCCGTTCCGACAGACGCCCATGAGTGAGTTGGCGCATGTTTCACCTGACCAGGCTTGTGCGCACCCGAACTGGTCCATGGGGCGCAAGATTTCCGTGGATTCGGCAAGCATGATGAATAAAGGTCTCGAGCTGATCGAGGCCTGCTGGTTGTTTGATGCCAAGCCGTCCCAAGTCGAGGTGGTGATCCATCCGCAGAGCGTGATTCACTCGCTGGTCGATTATGTCGATGGTTCGGTGTTGGCGCAGTTGGGCAATCCCGACATGCGTACGCCAATTGCCAATGCACTGGCCTGGCCGGAGCGAATTGATTCCGGCGTGGCGCCGCTGGACCTCTTTGCGATCGCGCGTCTGGACTTCGAAGCGCCGGACGAAGAGCGCTTCCCCTGCCTGCGTCTGGCGCGGCAGGCTGCCGAGGCGGGCGACAGCGCGCCGGCGATGCTCAATGCCGCCAATGAAGTGGCGGTCGCAGCGTTTCTCGACGGACGGGTTCGTTATCTGGAAATCGCGAGTATCATCGAGGAGGTCTTGAGTCTTGAGCCGGTTGTGGCACTCGGCGATCTCGATGCGGTCTTCACGGCAGACGCCAGGGCGCGAGTCCTGGCGGAACAATGGTTGAAGCGTCACGACCGATAGATTTAGAAACACAATGGCTTCACGCGGCACTGAACGGGATTGCGGAGAAAGTAGATGAGCGCGCTCTATATGATTGCCGGCACCCTGATCGCTTTGGGTGTGCTGGTCACCTTTCACGAATTCGGCCATTTCTGGGTCGCGCGTCGCTGCGGCGTCAAGGTTCTGCGCTTTTCCGTAGGCTTCGGTATGCCGTTGCTGCGTTGGCACGACAAGCAAGGCACCGAGTTCGTCGTCGCTGCCATCCCGTTGGGTGGTTACGTGAAGATGCTTGATGAGCGCGAAGGTGAAGTGCCGGTCGATCAACTCGACCAGTCGTTCAACCGCAAGTCGGTTCGCCAGCGTATCGCCATTGTCGCCGCCGGCCCAATTGCCAACTTCCTTTTGGCCTTGGTGTTCTTCTGGGTGCTGGCCATGCTCGGAAGCGAGCAGGTGCGTCCGGTGATCGGGGCGGTCGAGTCCGGTAGCATTGCGGCCAAGGCTGGTTTGAGCGCAGGTCAGGAAATTGTTGCGATTGATGGCGAGCCGACCTCTGGCTGGGCTGCTGTCAATCTGCAACTGGTTCGTCGACTCGGTGAGAGCGGCTCGTTGCAGTTGCTGGTCCGTGAGCAGGGTTCTACTGCAGATTCGCCGCGCGAACTGGCGCTGGATCACTGGCTCAAGGGTGCTGATGAGCCGGATCCGATCCGTTCTCTGGGTATTCGTCCATGGCGTCCGGCCTTGCCGCCGGTGCTTGCCGAGCTTGATCCGAAGGGCCCGGCTCAGGCGGCTGGCCTGAAAACCGGTGATCGTCTGCTGACGCTTGATGGCCAGGCACTCAATGACTGGCAGCAAGTGGTGGATACCGTTCGTACGCGTCCTGATACCAAAATCATGCTGCGCGTCGAGCGTGATGGTGCTCAAATCGACGTCCCGGTGACCTTGGCCGCTCGCGGTGAAAGCAAGTCGCCAAGCGGTTACCTGGGTGCCGGCGTGAAAGCCATCGACTGGCCGCCGGAGATGATTCGCGAGGTCAGTTACGGGCCGTTGGCCGCAATTGGCGAGGGTGCCCGTCGCACTTGGACCATGAGCATTCTGACGCTCGATTCGTTAAAGAAAATGCTCTTCGGCGAGCTCTCGGTAAAAAACTTGAGTGGACCGATAACCATTGCTAAAGTGGCGGGCGCTTCTGCCCAGTCGGGCGTCGCTGATTTCCTGAATTTCCTTGCTTATCTGAGTATTAGCCTGGGGGTTCTGAATTTGCTGCCCATTCCTGTACTGGATGGGGGGCATCTGTTGTTTTATCTGATCGAGTGGGCGCGTGGTCGTCCCTTGTCGGATCGGGTGCAAGGTTGGGGGATACAGATCGGTATCAGTTTGGTGGTCGGGGTGATGTTGCTTGCTCTGGTCAACGATCTGGGTCGACTGTAACGCTTCGCTGAATTGCGAATCTGCCGCATTTTGCGGCAGTTTGTTTATTGCCAGTTGGAATAAGAAAGGACTTCATGAAACGTCTGCTGCTAACTGCGGTTCTCACCGTATTGATGATCGCCGAAGTTCACGCCGAGTCCTTCACTATCTCTGATATTCGCGTCAATGGCCTCCAGCGGGTCTCCGCGGGTAGCGTCTTTGGTGCCTTGCCGTTGAACGTCGGCGAGCAGGCGGATGATCGTCGCCTGGTGGAATCCACTCGTGCGTTGTTCAAAACCGGTTTCTTTCAAGATATCCAGCTGGGCCGCGAAGGCAACGTTCTGGTAATCACGGTTGTCGAGCGTCCATCCGTCGCCAGTATCGAGATCGAGGGTAACAAGGCGATCTCCACTGAAGACTTGATGAAAGGCCTCAAGCAATCCGGTCTGGCCGAAGGCGAGATCTTCCAGCGCGCTACCCTTGAAGGTGTGCGTAACGAGCTGCAACGTCAGTACGTTGCACAGGGCCGCTACTCGGCGACCGTTGATACCGAAGTGGTATCGCAGCCGCGTAACCGCGTCGGTCTGAAAGTGAAGATCAACGAAGGCACCGTTGCTGCCATTCAGCACATCAACGTGGTGGGTAACACGGTTTTCCCCGAGGAAGACCTGACCGATCTGTTCGAGCTGAAAACCACCAACTGGCTGTCGTTCTTCAAGAACGATGACAAATATGCCCGTGAAAAACTCTCCGGTGACCTGGAACGTCTGCGTTCCTACTACCTGGACCGCGGCTATATCAACATGGATATCGCTTCGACCCAGGTGTCCATCACCCCGGACAAGAAGCACGTCTACATCACCGTCAACGTGACCGAGGGCGAGAAGTACACCGTCCGCGACGTCAAGCTCAGCGGTGATCTGAAAGTCCCTGAAGATCAGGTCAAGTCCTTGTTGCTGGTGCAGAAAGGCCAGGTGTTCTCGCGCAAGCTGATGACCACCACCTCCGAACTGATCACCCGCCGTCTGGGTAACGAGGGTTACACCTTCGCCAACGTCAACGGCGTGCCTCAGCCGCACGATGATGACCACACCGTGGACATCCTGTTTGCTGTCGATCCGGGCAAGCGTGCCTACGTCAACCGCATCAACTTCCGTGGCAACACCAAGTCCGAAGACGAAGTGCTGCGTCGTGAAATGCGTCAGATGGAAGGTGGCTGGGCTTCGACCTACCTGATCGACCAGTCCAAGACCCGTCTTGAGCGTCTGGGCTTCTTTAAAGAAGTCAACGTCGAGACCCCGGCAGTTCCGGGTGTCGATGACCAGGTTGATGTGAACTACAGCGTTGAAGAGCAGGCTTCCGGTTCGATCACTGCCAGCGTCGGTTTCGCCCAGAGCGCCGGTCTGATCCTCGGTGGTTCGATTACCCAGAACAACTTCCTCGGTACCGGTAACCGCGTCAGCGTCGGTCTGACCCGAAGCGAATACCAGAGCCGCTACAACTTTGGCTATGTTGACCCGTACTGGACCGCCGATGGCGTGAGCCTGGGTTACAACGCGTTCTATCGCACCACCGACTACAAAGACCTCGACGTCGACGTAGCCAGCTATGCGGTAGACAGCCTGGGTGCCGGCGTGAACGTGGGCTACCCGATCAGCGAGACTTCGCGTCTGACCTTCGGTCTGTCCGCGCAGCAAGACAAGATCAAGACCGGTAAATACACCGTTGACGAGATTTTTGACTTCGTTAACAAGGAAGGCGACAACTACCTGAACTTCAAGGCGTCGGCCGGCTGGTCCGAGTCGACCCTGAACAAAGGCGTACTGCCAACCCGTGGTCGTTCCCAGAGCCTGACCCTGGAAACCACCATTCCGGGCAGCGACCTGTCGTTCTACAAGCTTGATTACCGTGGTCAGCTGTTCCAGCCGATCAGCGAAAACTACACCCTGCGTCTGCACACTGAGCTGGGTTATGGCGACGGTTATGGTTCGACTGACGGCTTGCCGTTCTATGAAAACTACTATGCTGGTGGTTTCAACTCGGTACGTGGCTTCAAGGACAGTACGCTGGGTCCACGCAGTACCCCGAGCCGTGGCACCAACCCGGGTACTTCGATAGACCCGGACCAGGACCCGCTGCCGTTCGGTGGCAACGTCCTGATTCAGGGCGGCGTGGAAGTTCTGTTCCCGCTTCCGTTCGTCAAGGATCAACGCTCCCTGCGTACGTCGGTATTCTGGGATGTGGGTAACGTATTCGATTCGCAGTGCAAGGACACCACCAACGCCAATGGCTCGTCGTCGAACACCAAGTGCAACGACATCAGCCTGAGCAACATGGCCAGTTCCGTCGGTGTTGGCGTGACATGGGTCACCGCACTGGGCCCTCTGAGCTTCGCGTTGGCCATGCCGATCAAGAAACCGGATGAAGCTGAAACTCAAGTGTTCCAATTCTCCCTCGGCCAGACGTTCTAAGCGTCTGACCCAAGATAACGACAATGGATTTTGTAGGAGTGCATCGTGCGTAAGTTGACTCAATTGGTTCTCCTGGCCTCCTTGATGGTGGCAGGCCCGGCATTTGCCGACATGAAAATTGCCGTTCTGAACTATCAGATGGCCCTGCTCGAATCCGATGCGGCGAAGAAGTACGCCGTGGATGCCGAGAAAAAGTTCGGTCCTCAACTGACCAAACTGAAGACTCTGGAAAGCAGTGCCAAGGGTATTCAGGATCGTCTGATGGCTGGTGGCGACAAGATGCAGCAAGGCGAGCGTGAGCGTCTGGAGCTGGAATTCAAGCAAAAGGCCCGTGACTTCCAGTTCCAGTCCAAGGAGCTGAACGAAGCCAAAGCCGTTGCCGACCGCGAAATGCTCAAGCAACTGAAGCCGAAACTGGATAGCGCAGTGGAAGAAGTCATCAAAAAAGGTGGTTTTGACCTGGTGTTCGAGCGTGGCGCAGTGATTGATGTCAAACCTCAGTACGACATCACACGCCAGGTTATCGAGCGCATGAATCAGCTGAAGTAACCCATGACAGTGACTATCAAGCTCGGCCAGTTGGCCGAGTTCCTCGGCGCCACCCTGCGTGGCGACCCGGAGAAGCAAATTACTGGGCTAGCCACTTTGCAAGAGGCTGGCCCAGCTCAGTTGAGCTTTCTGGCAAATCCTCAATATCGTAAATACCTGGCGGGTTCGCAGGCAGCAGCATTGCTGCTCAAGTACGCGGATGCCGAAGGTTTTTCCGGTAATGCGCTGGTCGTGCCGGACCCTTATCTGGCTTACGCACGTCTCTCTCACTTGTTCGATCCCAAGCCAAAAGCCACAGCGGGTATCCATCCCACAGCGGTGATTGCTGCAGACGCGGTGGTTGATCCGAGCGCCAGTGTCGGGCCTTTCGTGGTGATCGAGGCCGGTGCGCGGATTGGTGCGCAAGTGACCTTGGGTGCCCATTGCGTGATCGGTGCTCGCAGCGAAATCGGTGAGGGCGGCTGGCTCGCTCCACGGGTGACGCTGTATCACGATGTGCGCATCGGCAAGCGGGTGGTGATCCAGTCCGGTGCGGTGCTCGGTGGTGAAGGCTTCGGTTTCGCCAATGAGAAAGGTATCTGGCAGAAAATCGCCCAGATCGGTGGCGTGACCATCGGCGACGATGTCGAGATCGGCGTGAATACCGCCATCGACCGCGGCGCCCTGGCCGATACCGTGATCGGCAATGGCGTGAAGCTCGACAACCAGATTCAGATTGCCCACAACGTCCAGGTCGGTGATCACACCGCGATGGCGGCGTGCGTGGGGATCTCCGGCAGCACCAAAATCGGCAAGCACTGCATGCTCGCCGGCGGTGTCGGTCTGGTCGGTCACATTGATATTTGCGACAACGTTTTCCTGACCGGGATGACCATGGTGACCCACTCGATTACCGAGCCGGGCGCGTATTCTTCCGGCACAGCCATGCAACCAGCGGCCGAATGGCGCAAAAGCGCGGCACGCATCCGTCAGCTCGATGACATCGCGCGACGTTTGAAACAGCTGGAAAAGCGCGTAGGGGAAGTGACCCCTGACGGCAATGCTTCATCAGATGGCTGATACCATTTCCATATCAAGTGTGCACAGCCTCTAGACTGCCTCCTTGATTTGCTAGAGGAGTGCGCGTCAGTCGCGCTCCCAATCTTTACATAGGCTTCCCCCCGAAATGATGGACATCAACGAGATTCGCGAATACCTGCCTCACCGTTACCCGTTCCTGCTGGTGGACCGGGTGGTGGAACTGGACACTGAAGGCAAGCGCATTCGCGCCTACAAGAATGTCAGCATCAATGAGCCGTTCTTCAATGGTCACTTCCCGGCGCATCCAATCATGCCGGGCGTGCTGATCATCGAGGCGATGGCTCAGGCTGCCGGGATCCTCGGTTTCAAAATGCTCGACGTCAAACCGGCCGACGGCACCCTGTATTACTTCGTCGGTTCCGACAAGCTGCGCTTCCGCCAGCCTGTGCTTCCGGGTGATCAGTTGATCCTCGAAGCCAAGTTCATCAGCTGCAAGCGCCAGATCTGGAAATTCGAATGCCAGGCTTCGGTCGACGGCAAGCCAGTCTGCTCCGCTGAAATCATCTGCGCGGAACGCAAGCTATGAGTTTGATTGACCCTCGCGCAATCATCGATCCGTCGGCCGTACTGGCAGACGGCGTCGAGGTCGGCCCGTGGTCGATCATCGGCGCAGGTGTGGAAATCGGCGAGGGTACCGTGATCGGGCCGCATGTGATCCTCAAAGGCCCGACCCGCATCGGCAAGCACAATCGCATCTACCAGTTTTCCTCGGTAGGTGAGGACACGCCGGATCTGAAATACAAGGGTGAAGAAACCCGTCTGGTGATCGGTGACCACAACGTCATCCGCGAAGGTGTGACGATTCACCGTGGTACCGTGCAGGACCGCTCGGAAACCACGCTGGGCGATCACAACCTGATCATGGCCTATGCCCACATCGGTCATGACAGCGTCATCGGCAATCACTGCATTCTGGTCAACAACACCGCATTGGCCGGCCATGTCCACGTTGAAGACTGGGCGATTCTTTCCGGATTCACCCTGGTTCACCAGTATTGCCACATCGGTGCTCACAGCTTTTCCGGCATGGGTACCGCCATCGGCAAGGACGTTCCGGCGTACGTCACCGTATTTGGCAACCCTGCCGAAGCGCGCAGCATGAACTTCGAAGGCATGCGCCGTCGCGGTTTCAGCGAAGACGCTATCCATGCGTTGCGCCGCGCATACAAAACCGTTTATCGCCAAGGACTGACGGTCGAGCAGGCTCTGGCGGAGCTGGTTGAGCCTGCGGCCCAATTCCCGGAAGTTGCGGTGTTCCGCGACTCCATCCAGTCGTCGACTCGCGGCATCACTCGCTGATCATGGCCAATTTGCGTATTGCGCTGGTGGCGGGTGAGGCTTCCGGTGACATTCTGGGCGCCGGTCTTATGCGCGCCCTCAAGGCACAGCATCCGGCGGTCGAATTCATCGGTGTCGGCGGTCCGTTGATGCAGGCTGAAGGCCTGACGTCTTACTTTCCCATGGAGCGCTTGTCGGTCATGGGTTTGGTGGAAGTGCTTGGCCGGCTGCGTGAGTTGCTCAAGCGCCGCAAGGATCTGATCGCCACGTTGATCGCCGAGAAACCGGACGTGTTCATCGGTATCGATGCGCCGGATTTCAACCTCAATATCGAACTCAAACTGCGTCAGGCCGGGATCAAGACCGTGCACTACGTCAGCCCGTCGGTGTGGGCGTGGCGGCAGAAACGTGTGCTGAAGATCCGTGAAGGCTGCGATCTGATGCTTACCCTGCTGCCGTTCGAAGCCAGATTCTATGAAGATAAGGGCGTACCGGTGCGGTTCGTCGGTCATACGCTGGCCGATACCATTCCTCTGGAAGCTGATCGAGCCGCAGCGCGTGCCGAGTTGGGCTTGCCCGATGGCCCGCTGGTTGCTTTGATGCCCGGCAGTCGCGGCGGAGAAGTCAGTCGGCTGGGCGCACTTTTCCTCGATACTGCCGAACGCCTGCGTGCCATGCGCCCGGGTTTGCGTTTCGTCATGCCGTGCGCCAACGCAGAACGGCGTGCGCAGATCGAGGCGCTGTTGGTCGGCCGCGATCTGCCGGTGACGTTGCTCGACGGCAAGTCCCATCTGGCCTTGGCAGCGTGCAACGCAGTATTGATCGCTTCCGGCACGGCGACCCTTGAAGCGTTGCTGTACAAGCGGCCGATGGTGGTCGCTTATCGCCTGGCGCCCCTGACGTTCTGGATTCTCAAACGCATGGTCAAGAGTCCTTATGTGTCCTTGCCTAACCTGCTGGCCCAACGCTTGCTGGTGCCGGAATTGTTGCAGGATGATGCGACAGTTGAGACGCTCGCACAGACCTTGTCGCCATTGATCGAGGGTGGCGAGGAACAGACGCGCGGCTTTGACGAGATTCATCGCACCCTGCGCCGGGACGCATCCAATCAGGCGGCGGACGCCGTCCTCAACCTGATCGGTCAAACACGATGAGCAAGAAAGATATGCAAATGGGTCTGGATTTCACCTTGGTCGCCGAAGTTGAAGAATTGGTTGCCGGTGTCGATGAAGTCGGTCGTGGCCCGTTGTGCGGTGCAGTGGTGACGGCGGCGGTGATCCTCGATCCGAACCGGCCGATCCTCGGTCTCAACGATTCGAAGAAACTCACCGAAGCCAAGCGCGAAAAGCTCTACGACGAGATCATCGAGAAATCTCTCAGTTGGTGCATCGCCCGCGCCGAAGTCGAAGAAATCGACGAGTTGAACATCCTCCACGCGACCATGCTGGCCATGAAGCGCGCAGTGGCGGGTCTGCACATTCAGCCGAAACTGGCGATGATCGACGGCAACCGCTGCCCGCAACTGCCGATGCGCGCTGAAGCTGTTGTGCAAGGCGACGGCAAGGTGCCGGCGATTGCCGCTGCGTCGATTCTGGCCAAAGTCAGCCGTGACCGCGAAATGGCCGCGTTTGAATTGATCTATCCGGGTTACGGCATTGGGGGCCATAAAGGCTACCCGACGCCCGTTCATCTGGAAGCGCTGGTGCGTCTTGGTCCGACGCCGATCCACCGGCGCTCGTTCGCCCCGGTGCGTCAGGCTTATGAGGCGCTGGAAGGTCTGACGCAGGTTTAGTCGCAAGGCTGATGTTTTATTCAAGGCCCGGTACAATCCGGGCCTTGTTGTCTCTATGTAACTGGACAGGATCACTATGCCGGCTTCATTCGTTCATCTACGCCTGCACACTGAATACTCCCTGGTCGACGGGCTGGTGCGGATCAAGCCACTGGTCAAGGCGCTGACCGCCATGAACATGCCGGCGGTCGCGGTCACCGACCAGAACAACATGTGTTCCCTGGTCAAATTCTATAAAAACACCATGGGCGCGGGCATCAAGCCGATCTGCGGTGCCGACCTGTGGCTGTCGAACAAGGATCCGGACGCACCGCTGAGCCGGATCAGCCTGTTGGTGATGAACGCCAAGGGCTATCGCAACCTCACCGAATTGATCTCGCGCGGCTTCATCGAAGGCCAGCGCAACGGCATGATCATTGTCGAACGCGAGTGGGTCGCCGAAGCCAACGAAGGCCTGATCATGCTCTCCGCTGCCAAAGAGGGCGAGATCGGCATGGCGATGATCGGCGGCAACCCGGCCGAGGCTGAAGCCCTGGCGCGCGAATGGATGGCGGTGTTCCCGGATCGTTTCTATCTGGAGATCCAGCGCACCAATCGCCCCAACGATGAAGAACAACTGCACGGCGCCGTGGCCCTGGCCGACAAGCTTGGCGCGCCGCTGGTGGCGACCAACGATGTGCGCTTCATCAAGCAGGAAGACTTCGCCGCCCACGAGACCCGCGTGTGCATCGGTGAGGGCCGCGCCCTCGACGATCCGCGCCGTTCGAAGAATTACAGCGATCAGCAATACCTCAAAAGCGCCGAGGAAATGGCCGAGCTGTTCAGCGACATTCCTGACGCTATCGAAAACACCGTCGAGATCGCCAAGCGCTGCAACATCGACGTGAAACTGGGCACGCACTTCCTGCCCAACTTCCCGATTCCCGATGGCATGACCATCGACGAGTATTTCCGCAAAGTCTCCTTCGACGGACTCGAAGAGCGACTGGCGGTACTGCTGCCCAAAGACACCACCGAAGACTATGAAGCCAAGCGTCAGGTCTACGTCGATCGCTTGAATTTCGAGCTGGATATCATCATCCAGATGGGCTTCCCCGGTTACTTCCTGATCGTGATGGACTTTATTCAGTGGGCCAAGAACAACGGCGTACCGGTCGGTCCTGGCCGTGGGTCGGGTGCCGGCTCGCTGGTGGCCTACGTGCAGAAGATCACCGACCTTGATCCGCTGGAATATGACCTGCTGTTCGAACGTTTCCTTAACCCGGAACGGGTATCGATGCCCGACTTCGACGTCGACTTCTGCATGGACGGTCGTGACCGGGTGATCGACTATGTGGCCGAGAAATACGGCCGCAACGCGGTAAGCCAGATCATCACGTTCGGTTCCATGGCCGCCAAGGCTGTGGTGCGTGACGTGGCGCGGGTGCAGGGCAAGTCCTACGGCCTGGCGGATCGTCTGTCGAAGATGATCCCGTTCGAAGTCGGCATGACCCTGGAAAAAGCCTACGAGCAGGAAGAAATCCTCCGTGACTTCATCAAGGTCGATGAAGAGGCTGCGGAAATCTGGGAGATGGCGCGCAAGCTCGAAGGCGTTGTGCGTAACGTCGGTAAACACGCCGGTGGTGTGGTGATCGCACCGACCAAGCTGACCGACTTCTCGCCAATCTATTGCGACGAGGCCGGTGACGGTCTGGTAACCCAGTTTGACAAGGATGACGTTGAGGCCGCCGGTCTGGTGAAGTTCGACTTCCTCGGTCTGCGGACCCTGACGATCATCGATTGGGCGCTGAAAACCATCAACCGTGACCGCGCCAAGGTCAACGAACCGCCGCTGGATATCGCGTTTATCCCGCTAGACGACAAACCGACTTACACATTGCTGCAAAAAGCTGAAACCACAGCGGTGTTCCAGCTTGAATCGCGCGGCATGAAAGAGCTGATCAAAAAGCTCAAGCCCGACTGCCTGGAAGACTTGATCGCACTGGTAGCGCTGTTCCGTCCGGGCCCGCTGCAATCCGGCATGGTGGACGACTTCATCAACCGTAAGCACGGTCGCGCCGAACTGGCGTACCCGCACTCGGACTACCAGTACGAAGGCCTCAAGCCAGTATTGGCGCCGACGTACGGCATCATCCTGTATCAGGAACAGGTGATGCAGATTGCCCAGGTCATGGCCGGTTACACCCTCGGTGGTGCGGACATGCTCCGTCGGGCGATGGGTAAGAAAAAGCCCGAGGAAATGGCCAAGCAACGCGGCGGTTTCATTGAAGGTTGCGCAACCAACAATATTGACGCTGACCTCGCCGGTAACATTTTCGACCTGGTAGAGAAGTTTGCCGGTTACGGCTTCAACAAATCCCACTCCGCCGCCTACGGCCTGGTCTCGTACCAGACCGCCTGGCTGAAAGCCCACTACCCGGCGCCGTTCATGGCCGCGGTACTGTCGGCGGATATGCACAACACCGACAAGGTCGTGACCTTGATCGAGGAAGTGCGCACGATGAAACTGCGCCTCGACGCGCCGGACGTGAACACTTCGGAGTTCAAGTTCACGGTGAACGACGACGGCCGCATCGTCTATGGCCTCGGCGCGATCAAAGGCGTCGGCCAGGGCCCGGTTGAGGCGATCACCGAGGCGCGTCAGGCAGGTCCGTTCAAGGATCTTTTCGACTTCTGCGCCCGTGTCGACCTCAAACGTATCAACAAACGTACCCTCGACGGCTTGATCCGCAGCGGTGCGCTGGATCGTCTGGGCCCGTACTTCCACGACGAGCAAAAGGCTTACCAGGCCAATATCGACCGTAACCGTGCCGTGCTGCTGGCGGCGATGGAAGAGGCGATCAAGGCGGCCGAACAAACCGCGCGCACCCACGACAGTGGGCACGCCGACCTGTTTGGCGGGCTGTTCGTCGAGGAAGATGCCGACGTTTATGCGAGCCATCGCAAAGCCAAGGAACTGACCCTCAAGGAGCGCCTCAAGGGTGAAAAAGACACCTTGGGCCTGTACCTGACCGGTCACCCGATTGACGAATACGAAGGCGAGATCCGCCGTTTCGCCCGGCAGCGCATCATTGATCTGAAGCCGGCTCGCGATACGCAGACCGTGGCAGGCATGATCATCGCGCTGCGGGTGATGAAGAACAAAAAGGGCGACAAGATGGGTTTCATCACCCTTGACGACCGTTCGGGGCGGATCGAGGCGTCGCTGTTTGCCGATGCTTTCCACTCTGCGCAATCGCTGCTGCAGACCGATGCGATGGTGGTGGTCGAAGGCGAGGTCAGCAATGACGACTTCTCCGGCGGCCTGCGTCTGCGGGTCAAGCGTGTGATGAGCATGGAAGACGCGCGCACCAACCTTGCCGAAAGCCTGCGTCTGAAGCTGCAAACCCAGGACTTGAAGGGTGATCAGCTACGCTGGTTGGGCGACTTGCTCAAGCGTCATCGCGGGGCGTGCCCGATTACCATGGAGTACACCAGCCCCGATGCGAAGACCTTGCTGCAGTTTGGCGAGACCTGGCGAATTGACCCGGCGGATGCCTTGATTCAAGCCCTGCGTGACCAGTTCGGGCGAGACAACGTCTTCCTCCAATACCGTTGACCGGCAGGTGGTATCAGAATGCCTGCCCACAACCTGAATTTTTAATCTCGACCTCAGCGCGCCTCTCCCTTAAGGTAGGGCGCGAATAGACAACCGGCCGGCCCAAGCTCATTTGGGACACGACCCAAGACGGACGCCTATGAACCCGAATTTTCTAGATTTCGAACAGCCGATCGCCGACCTGCAAGCCAAGATCGAAGAGTTGCGCTTGGTCGGTAATGACAATTCGCTGAATATCGGCGATGAGATCTCCCGCCTGCAGGACAAGAGCAAAACGCTGACCGAAGACATCTTCGGCAAGCTGACCAGCTGGCAGATCGCACGCCTTGCGCGTCACCCGAAACGCCCGTACACCCTCGATTACATCGAGCACATCTTCACCGAGTTCGACGAGTTGCACGGCGACCGTCACTTCTCTGACGACGCGGCTATCGTTGGCGGTATCGCCCGTCTGGAAGACCAGCCGGTGATGATCATCGGTCACCAGAAAGGCCGTGAAGTCCGTGAGAAGGTGCGCCGCAACTTCGGCATGCCGCGTCCGGAAGGCTACCGCAAGGCCTGCCGTCTGATGGAAATGGCCGAGCGCTTCAAAATGCCGATCCTGACCTTCATCGATACCCCGGGTGCTTATCCTGGGATTGACGCTGAAGAACGCAACCAGAGCGAAGCCATCGCCTGGAACCTGCGTGTGATGTCGCGCCTGAAAACCCCGATCATCGCCACCGTTATCGGTGAGGGTGGTTCCGGTGGTGCACTGGCCATTGGCGTCTGCGATCAGCTGAACATGCTGCAATATTCGACCTACGCGGTGATCTCGCCGGAAGGTTGCGCTTCGATTCTGTGGAAAACCGCAGAAAAAGCGCCTGATGCCGCTGAAGCGATGGGCATCACTGCCGAGCGTCTGAAAGGCCTGGGCATTGTCGACAAAGTGATTGGCGAGCCTCTGGGCGGCGCCCACCGTGATCCGGCCGCTGCTGCTGCGTCGATCCGTGCCGAGCTGAGCTCGCAACTGGCGATGCTGAAGAAGTTCGATAACGAAGCGCTGTTGAAGCGTCGTTACGATCGACTGATGAGCTACGGCCTCTAAGTCGAACGCAATACCCCTGTAGGAGTGAGCCTGCTCGCGATGAGGGCGTAACATTCAACTAATGTGTTGGCTGTCACACCGCTATCGCGAGCAGGCTCACTCCTACATTTGTTTTGGGGCAAAGAGTTAAATATGGGCCAGTCCATGATTGATTTGCCTTCCCGGCTTCTGCTGAATCTTGAGCCGTGGCGCAACGCCACTCATTGGCGCATCGCGTTTTCCGGTGGTCTCGATTCCACCGTCCTGCTGCACCTGCTTGCCGATCTGGCAAAAACCGAATCCCTCCCGACGCTCAGCGCCATCCACATCCATCACGGCCTTCAGGCTGCGGCTGATGCGTGGCCGCAACATTGCCAGTCCGTTTGCGATGCGCTGGGTGTGCCGCTGCGGATCGAGCGAGTGACAGTGAAGCCCGGGGCAAGTCTGGAGCGGGCGGCGCGGGATGCGCGTTATGCGCTGTTCAGCTCGTTGACTCAAGCCAATGGCGTGCTGCTGACCGGGCAGCATCGTGATGATCAGGCTGAAACGCTGATGTTCCGTCTGTTGCGCGGCGCCGGGGTTCGAGGATTATCAGGCATGCCGGGTGAGCGACCGCTGGGGCAGGGGGTTCTGGTCAGACCCCTGCTCGATATCACCCGGGCCGAATTGGAGGCCTATGCACTGGCCCATCAATTGCTCTGGATCGAAGACCCGTCGAATCAGGATTCGCAATTCTCGCGCAATTATTTGCGCCAGCAAATCATGCCACTGCTGACTGAACGCTGGCCGCAAGCACAGGCCAGCATGGCCCGTAGCGCTGCGCATCTGCGTGAAGCGCAAGGCCTGCTCGATGAGCTGGCACAGATGGATCTGGCTCAGGCGCAATCCCCTCATGCATTCGAATGGCTGGGATTGCAGTCGCTGGAACTGGCGTCGCTGGCAGGGTTGTCTGCCGCCCGTCAGCGCAATGCGGCGAGTCACTGGCTCGAACCACTGACGCGTCTGCCTGAGACTGACCATTGGTCGGGTTGGAAAAATCTTTGCGACGCCGCTCAGAGCGCTTCGCCTGTCTGGTGTCTGGCCGATGGTGAGCTGCACCGCAGCGCCGGTCGTCTGTGGTGGCTCAGCGGCGACTGGCTACGCGCGCCAGTGATCGGCAGCGACTGGCAGGCTCCGGCGTCACCGCTACGCTTGCCCGATAACGGGCGTGTCATGTTCAGCGGACAGACTCCTCGCGGGCCGTTGCGCATTGCTTATCGGCAGGGCGGCGAAGTGATGCATCTGGCCGAGCGGGGGCATCGCGACCTCAAGCGCTTGCTCAACGAGCGCGCGGTGCCGGGCTTCGTGCGTGGCAGATTGCCGCTGCTGTTTCGCGGCGAAGAATTGCTCGCGGTGGCGAACCTGCCGGGTCTTGATGGCAATGCGCAGGAAGGCTGGAAATTGCATTGGCAGCCAATAGACGAAGATCAAGGTTTGAGCTGAAAGGAGCATTCCGGTAGACTACGCTCCCTTCTTGATACAACTTCTGTGGATTCGCCTGAATTGCAGGAGTTGCCGATTACCAAGCAGTCTTTGCTGGGCGATTCCAAAAAATGTGTAGCGAGCAACGTACCGGTGTTTCATCTGCCGGTCTGTCCCAACGCGGCGGTTTTTTTGAAAGGTGCACTGTGATTAATGCAGGTGATCGGGGGCTTCGGCCTTCCTTCGCTTTCCCCGGCGGCTCGTACCGCTTTAACGCAGACTTCTAGGGTTTTTCATGACGCGCTACATATTCGTCACGGGCGGTGTTGTTTCTTCATTGGGGAAAGGCATTGCCTCGGCTTCATTGGCGGCCATCCTGGAGGCGCGGGGGCTTAAGGTCACCATGCTTAAGCTGGATCCGTACATCAACGTCGACCCGGGCACCATGAGCCCGTTCCAGCACGGTGAAGTGTTCGTCACCCACGACGGCGCCGAGACCGACCTGGACCTGGGCCACTACGAGCGGTTCATCCGCACGACCATGACCCAGAACAACAACTTCACCACCGGCCGTGTCTACGAGCACGTGCTGCGCAAAGAGCGCCGTGGTGACTACCTGGGTGCAACCATCCAGGTGATTCCGCACATCACCGACGAAATCAAGCGCCGCATCATCAAGGGTGCCGGTGACGCCGACGTGGCGATGGTTGAAATCGGTGGCACCGTCGGTGATATCGAGTCGCAACCGTTCCTCGAAGCCATCCGTCAATTGCGTTTCGAAGTCGGCGCCAAGCGCGCGATGCTGATGCACCTGACGCTGGTGCCGTACATCGCCACCGCTGGCGAAACCAAGACCAAGCCAACCCAGCACTCCGTCAAGGAACTGCGTTCGATCGGCCTGCAGCCAGACGTGCTGGTGTGCCGCTCCGATCACCCGATCGACGTTTCGTCGCGTCGCAAGATCGCTCAGTTCACCAACGTTGAAGAACGTGCGGTGATCGCGCTGGAAGACGCCGACACCATTTACAAGATCCCGGGCATCCTGCATTCGCAGGGTCTGGATGACTTCGTCGTCGAGCGTTTTGGCCTGCAATGCGGCAGCGCCGATCTGTCCGAGTGGGAAGCAGTGGTTGACGCCAAGCTGAACCCGGAACACGAAGTGACCATCGCCATGGTCGGCAAGTACATGGAGCTGTTGGACGCGTACAAGTCGCTGATCGAGGCGATGAGTCACGCCGGCATCAGCAACCGCACCAAGGTCAACCTGCGCTACATCGATTCCGAAGACATCGAAAACCAGGGCACTGCGCTGCTGGAAGGTGTCGACGCGATTCTGGTTCCAGGCGGCTTCGGTCTGCGTGGCGTGGAAGGCAAGATCACTGCCGTTCAGTACGCTCGCGAAAACAAGGTTCCGTACCTGGGTATCTGCCTCGGCATGCAAGTGGCGGTCATCGAGTTCGCTCGTAACGTCATGGGCTGGAAAGACGCCAACTCCACCGAGTTCGACCGCGCCAGCGGCCATCCGGTTGTAGGTCTGATCACCGAGTGGGAAGACGCGACCGGCGCCGTCGAAGTGCGTACCGAAGCGTCCGATCTGGGCGGCACCATGCGCCTCGGCGCTCAGGAATGCCTGCTTGAAGCCGGCTCCAAAGTTCACGATTGCTATGGCAAGGACGTGATTGTCGAACGTCACCGTCACCGTTACGAAGTGAACAACAACCTGCTGCCACAAATCATCGAAGCCGGCCTGAAAATCTCCGGTCGCTCCGCTGACGCAGCGCTGGTTGAAGTTGTTGAAGCGCCGGACCATCCATGGTTCGTCGCTTGCCAGTTCCACCCTGAGTTCACCTCGACACCGCGTGATGGCCATCCGCTGTTCAGCGGTTTTGTCAAAGCAGCGTTGGCTCAACACCAGAAGAAGGCGTAACCCCGATGGCACAGAAGATCATCCGCGTCGGCGACATCGAGATTGCCAACGACAAACCCATGGTGCTGTTCGGCGGCATGAACGTGCTGGAAAGCCGTGACATGGCCATGCAGGTTTGCGAAGAGTATGTGAAGGTCACCGAAAAACTCGGCATCCCTTACGTGTTCAAGGCCAGTTTCGACAAGGCCAACCGGTCTTCTGTGGCCTCTTATCGCGGTCCTGGCCTGGAAGAGGGCATGCGCATCTTCCAGGACATCAAACAAGCCTTCGGCGTGCCGATCATCACCGACGTCCACGAGCCTGAACAGGCAGCGGTCGTCGCTGAGGTCTGCGACATCATCCAGCTGCCGGCCTTCCTGTCGCGTCAGACCGATCTGGTCGTCGCGATGGCCAAGACCAATGCAGTGATCAACATCAAGAAAGCCCAGTTCCTCGCGCCTCAGGAAATGAAACACATCCTGAACAAGTGCGTGGAAGCGGGTAACGATCAACTGATTCTCTGCGAGCGTGGTTCGAGCTTCGGCTACAACAACCTCGTGGTCGACATGCTCGGCTTCGGCATCATGAAGCAGTTCGAGTATCCGGTATTCTTCGACGTGACCCACGCGCTGCAAATGCCGGGCGGTCGTGCTGACTCTGCCGGCGGTCGCCGTGCACAGGTTCTGGATCTGGCCAAGGCTGGCATGAGCCAGGCGCTGGCGGGTCTGTTCCTCGAAGCGCATCCGGATCCGGATAACGCCAAATGCGACGGCCCTTGCGCCTTGCGTCTGGACAAACTGGAGCCATTCCTGGCCCAGCTCAAAGCTTTGGACGAACTGGTTAAGAGTTTTCCGACGGTAGAAACCGCGTAACACTCATTTCTCCGGTAAAGTACCGCACGATTTGTCGCACATGCCCTCGGGCATGTGCGTTGTCGTCTGCAAGCTGCCCGCTGCACACCACTTGCCGACGGTAAAAAGATTTCCTCTAGCTGCGTCGTTTTCGTCAACTTTGGAGTGTTTACAACAATGGCAAAAATCGTCGACATCAAAGGTCGTGAAGTTCTCGACTCCCGTGGCAATCCCACCGTGGAAGCGGACGTGCTTCTCGACAACGGCATCATCGGCAGCGCTTGCGCGCCGTCCGGTGCATCCACTGGCTCGCGTGAAGCGCTCGAGCTGCGTGATGGCGACAAGAGCCGTTATCTGGGCAAGGGCGTGCTCAAAGCGGTAGCCAACATCAACGGTCCGATCCGCGATCTGCTGCTGGGTACTGACCCAAGCGACCAGAAAGCCCTGGATCACGCGATGATCAAGCTCGACGGTACTGAAAACAAAGCGACCTTGGGCGCCAACGCGATCCTCGCCGTTTCCCTGGCTGCGGCCAAGGCTGCTGCGCAGGATCAGGATCTGCCGCTGTACGCACACATCGCCAACCTCAACGGTACTCCGGGTGTTTACTCGATGCCGGTGCCGATGATGAACATCATCAACGGTGGCGAGCACGCCGATAACAACGTCGACATCCAGGAATTCATGGTGCAGCCGGTTGGCGCCAAGTCTTTCTCGGAAGGTCTGCGCATGGGCACCGAGATTTTCCATCACCTCAAAGCTGTGCTGAAGGCCCGTGGCCTGAGCACTGCCGTTGGCGACGAAGGTGGTTTCGCACCGAACCTGGCGTCCAACGAAGACGCGCTGAAAGTGATCTCGGAAGCTGTGGCCAACGCCGGTTACAAGCTGGGCACCGACGTGACCCTGGCCCTGGACTGCGCGGCCAGCGAATTCTACGAAGACGGCAAGTACAACCTGTCCGGCGAAGGTCAGGTGTTTACCGCGGAAGGTTTCGCTGACTACCTGAAAGGCCTGACCGAACGTTATCCGATCATCTCGATCGAAGACGGTCTGGACGAGTCCGACTGGGCTGGCTGGAAGATCCTCACCGACAAGATCGGCGAGAAGACTCAACTGGTGGGCGACGACCTGTTCGTGACAAACACCAAGATCCTGAAAGAAGGCATCGATAAAAAGATCGCCAACTCGATCCTGATCAAGTTCAACCAGATCGGCACCCTGACCGAAACCCTGGAAGCCATCCAGATGGCCAAGGCTGCCGGTTACACCGCAGTGATCTCGCACCGTTCGGGCGAAACCGAAGATTCGACCATTGCCGACCTGGCTGTGGGCACCTCGGCTGGCCAGATCAAGACGGGTTCGCTGTGCCGTTCCGACCGCGTTTCCAAGTACAACCAACTGCTGCGTATCGAAGAGCAGTTGAATGGCAAAGCCAAGTACAACGGTCGCAGCGAATTCCGCGGTTAAGCGGAAACTGATAAAAGGACACCGGATTGTGTCGAAAAAGTCGTGACAGCGATGGATTTGCCACTAATCTGATGCCTTAACAGCACAAGCCTGGGTCTTCCAGGCTTCGTGCTATCAGATGCTTCAAAGTTTTGGCGTGGCTGTCTTTTTTCACTGGATACCTGATATTCGATGCGCAGTCCTTACTGGTTGTTTCTCGTTTTGCTCTTGCTGCTGGCCGGTCTGCAGTACCGCCTGTGGGTGGGCAATGGCAGTCTGGCGCAAGTTGCCGAGCTGAATCAGCAGATTGCTGATCAACATGCCGAGAACGAAGGTTTGCTGGAGCGCAACCGGGTGATGGACGCTGAAGTCAGCGAGCTGAAAAAAGGCATGGAGACCGTTGAAGAACGGGCTCGTCACGAGTTGGGCATGGTCAAGGACGGTGAAACCCTTTACCAGTTGGCCCAATGATCAATTCCCTGCCGGCCTTCTGGGCCGTGATTCCTGCCGCGGGCGTCGGTGCCCGAATGGCCGCGGACCGTCCCAAGCAATACCTGCAACTGGGCGGACGCACAATTCTCGAACACAGCCTTGGCTGTTTCCTTGATCACCCAAGCCTCAAGGGTTTGGTGGTCAGTCTTGCGGTTGATGATCCTTACTGGCCGAATCTGGCCTGCGTCAGCGATCCGCGTATTCAGCGCGTTGAGGGCGGGGCCGAGCGCTCCGGCTCGGTGCTCAATGCCTTGCTGCATTTGCATGCGCAAGGTGCTGATGATGAGGATTGGGTGCTCGTGCACGATGCGGCACGACCGAATCTGAGTCGCGAAGATCTCGACAAATTACTGGATGAACTGGCGGATGATCCGGTGGGCGGTTTGCTGGCGGTGCCTGCGCGCGACACGTTGAAGCGGGTCGACAAGCACGGTCGGGTGGTTGAGACCGTGGATCGCAGCGTGATCTGGCAGGCGTATACGCCGCAGATGTTTCGCCTGGGGGCGTTGCATCGTGCATTGGCGGATAGCCTTGTTGCCGATGCGGTGATTACGGATGAAGCTTCGGCGATGGAGTGGGCAGGACTGGCACCGCGTCTGATTGAAGGGCGGGCGGATAACCTCAAAGTCACCCGACCGGAAGATCTCGAATGGTTGCGTCAGCGTTGGACTAACCGCCACTGAATTTCTGTGGTGCCTGTTAAATCGCCATCGCGAGCAGGCTCACTCCTGCATTTTGAAATGCGTTCCTGTGTAGGATCGAGCCTGCTCGCGATAGCGCATTTACGGGCAACGCAACACTCATTCCTGATACTCCGGCTGCTCAGCCAACCCCACCTTCAAATAATCCACCAGTTTGCGCACCTTCGGCGACAAATGCCGTTGCTGCGGATACAGCGCCCACACTGCGGTATTCGGCGGCTGATGCGTCTCCAGCAACGAAATCAACGCACCACTGTGCAGATGCTCCAGCACGTAATAGTCCGGCAACTGACACAACCCGACGCCTTGCAGCGCCGCATCCAGCACCGCTTGCCCACTGTTGCAGCGCCAGTTTCCCTGCACGCGCTGGGAAAATTCCCGCCCGTTTTGCTCCAGTTGCCATATGTCCGAGCTACCAATCAGACAATTGTGGCGGCTCAGTTCCGACAAACTGTGTGGGCGGCCGTACCGTTCGAGGTAGGACGGTGACGCACACAGGTACATGCGCCTTGGCGCCAGGCGCGTCGCGACCAATCTCGAATCCTGCAGGCGTCCCAACCGGATCGCCAGATCCAGTCCTTCGTGTACCAGGTCGAGTTGGCGATTGCTCAATTCAATATCGATGCGCAGTTGTGGGTAGAGCCCCATGAACCGCGTTACCAGCGGCACGATAAAACGTTCACCGTAGGCAACGGCACAGGTCATGCGCAGCATGCCCTTCGGTTCGCTGGTCAGGTCGCCGACTGCGCGCAAAGCCTCTTCACGACCATCCTGCAAGCGCTGGCAATGTTGCAGGAAAGTCTGTCCAGCTTCGGTCAGCGTCACCCGTCGGGTGCTGCGATACAGCAGTCGCGTCTGCAAACGCTCTTCCAGTCGTACGATTTGTCGACTGATGTGCGAGGAAGAAACCCCAAGACGTTCGGCAGCGGCGGTGAACTGGCTGCATTCGGCGACGGCGACGAACTCGTCAATGCCTTCCCAACGGTTTTCGGACATCAGGATTATCCCTGTGTGGCAATAATGTTTTGCTTTTGTCCGGATTATTCATCGTCGGGCCATGTATTACACTCCTTGTCTGCTTTTTTATTCAATGGATTCACTGGAGAGTCAGCATGATCAAGTCGCGCGCCGCCGTTGCCTTCGAGGCCAAGAAGCCGCTGGAAATCGTAGAAGTCGATGTCGCCATGCCCAAGGCCGGTGAAGTGCTGCTGCGTGTGGTGGCTTCCGGGGTCTGCCACACTGACGCCTACACCTTGTCCGGCGCTGACCCGGAAGGCATCTTCCCGTCGATCCTTGGTCACGAAGGTGGCGCAATCGTTGAAGCCATCGGCGAAGGTGTGACTTCGGTTGCCGTCGGCGATCACGTGATTCCGCTGTACACCCCGGAATGCGGCCAGTGCAAATTCTGTAAGTCGGGCAAGACCAACCTGTGTCAGGCGATTCGCGCGACCCAGGGCAAAGGTTTAATGCCGGATGGCACTTCGCGTTTTTCCTACAAAGGCGAGACGATTTTCCACTACATGGGTACGTCAACCTTCTCGGAATACACCGTATTGCCGGAAATCTCCGTCGCCAAAATCTCCAAGGATGCACCGCTGGAAAAGGTCTGCCTGCTCGGCTGTGGCGTCACCACCGGTATCGGTGCCGTGCTCAACACTGCCAAAGTCAAGCCGGGTGACACCGTGGCGATCTTCGGTTTGGGCGGTATCGGCCTGTCTGCAGTGATCGGCGCAGTGAAGGCCAAGGCTGCGCGCATCATCGCCATCGATATCAACCCGGCAAAGTTCGAAATCGCTAAACAATTGGGTGCCACCGACTGCGTGAACCCGAAAGATTTTGATCGTCCGATCCAGGAAGTGATCGTCGACATGACCGATGGCGGCGTCGACTTCTCCTTCGAATGCATCGGCAACGTGCAACTGATGCGCGCAGCGCTTGAGTGCTGCCACAAAGGCTGGGGCGAGTCGGTGATCATCGGCGTGGCCGGCGCTGGCCAGGAAATCGCTACCCGTCCGTTCCAGTTGGTCACCGGTCGCGTCTGGCGCGGTTCTGCGTTCGGCGGCGTGCGTGGTCGTACCGAGTTGCCAAGCTATGTCGACATGGCCCAGAGCGGTGAAATTCCGCTGGATACCTTCATTACCCACACCATGGGCCTGGAAGACATCAACAAGGCGTTCGACCTGATGCACGAAGGCAAGAGCATTCGTACCGTTATTCATTTCTGATCAATCGTGGCGACATGGCCGCAAGTCTCGAAGGCTTGCTGCCGTGACTGCGTAGGAGTCTTTACATGAGTCTGGAAAATATCTCCTGTCAGAAGAGTTTCGGCGGCTGGCACAAACGCTATCGCCATCGCTCCGATGTGCTCGGTTGTGACATGGTATTTGCCGTGTACCTGCCGCCGCAGGCAGAGCAGGGCGGCAAGTTGCCGGTGCTGTACTGGCTGTCGGGTCTGACCTGCACCGATGAGAACTTCATGCAGAAGGCTGGCGCGATGCGCATGGCTGCCGAGCTCGGTTTGATCATCGTCGCACCGGACACCAGCCCGCGTGGCCCTGATGTGCCGGGCGATCCTGACAATGCCTGGGATTTCGGCCTGGGTGCGGGGTTTTATCTGAATGCCACGCAGGAACCCTGGTCCCGTCACTATCGGATGCATGACTATGTTGTGCAGGAATTGCCTTCACTGGTTGAAGCGCATTTCCCGGCGTCCGATAAGCGCAGTATCAGCGGCCACTCCATGGGCGGCCACGGTGCGTTGATTTGTGCGTTGCGTAATCCGGGGCGTTACCAATCGGTGTCGGCGTTTTCTCCGATCAACAATCCGATGGATTGCCCGTGGGGCCAAAAAGCCTTTTCCCGTTACCTGGGCGAAGACCGTTCGAAGTGGAAAGAATGGGATGCCTGCGCGTTGATTGCTGAAGCTTCTGAGAAACTGCCACTGCTGGTCGATCAAGGTGATCGCGACGACTTCCTCGCCAACCAACTCAAGCCAGAAGCGCTGCAACAAGCAGCCAAACAGTCAGGCCATCCACTGACGCTGCGCCTGCAACCGGGCTACGACCACAGCTATTTCTTCATCTCAAGCTTCATTGACGACCACTTGCAGCATCACGCACGCGCCCTTCGGGATTAATGCAGGTAGAATCACGCCCTGACAAAAATCGGGGCGTTTTTTTATGCGTATTGGCCACGGCTATGATGTGCACCGTTTCGCTGAAGGCGATTTCATTACTCTGGGCGGCGTGCGCATTGCACACGGCTTCGGGCTGCTCGCTCATTCCGACGGTGACGTCCTGCTGCACGCCTTGAGCGATGCCTTGCTCGGCGCGGCGGCGCTGGGCGATATCGGCAAACACTTCCCGGACACCGACCCGCAATTCAAGGGCGCCGACAGCCGCGCACTGCTGCGTCATGTGGTCGCGCTGATCCATGCCAAAGGCTGGAAAGTCGGCAACGTCGACAACACCATCGTTGCCCAGGCGCCGAAAATGGCTCCGCATATCGAATCGATGCGCGCGCTGATCGCGGCGGATCTTCAAGTTGAGTTGGATCAAGTGAACGTGAAAGCTACCACCACCGAAAAGCTTGGCTTTGTCGGTCGCGAAGAAGGCATCGCCGTGCACTCCGTTGCCTTGTTGCTGCGCGCATGAACGAACTGCAATTGCTCGGCCCGCGTGCCTATGGCGAATCCCTGGGCAGCGCCGTACTGAAAGCGGTCGCTGAAGATTTTCAGGTCGATGAAGTGCTCGATATCCCGTTCAGCGGCGATGGCGAACATCTGTGGATCTGGGTGGAAAAGCGTGGCCTGAACACCGAAGAGGCAGCGCGGCGTATCGCCAAGGCTGCGGGTGTGCCGTTGCGTACCGTCAGCTATGCCGGCCTCAAGGATCGCCAGGCGTTGACCCGTCAGTGGTTCAGCGTGCAACTGCCAGGCAAGGCTGACCCCGATCTGACGGCAGCGGAAAATGACACGCTGAAGATCCTCAAGACCATCCGCCACAAACGCAAGTTGCAACGCGGTGCGCATTCGGCCAACGGTTTCACGTTGCGCCTGACTCAGTTTGCCGGTGACAGAGCTGCCATTGAAGAGCGTCTGCAACTGATCGCCAAACAAGGCATTCCCAATTATTTCGGCGCCCAGCGTTTCGGCCATGACGGCGGCAACGTCGTTGATGCGCGTTCGTGGGCGGCGCGCAAGGCCTTGCCGGAGCAGCGCAATGTGCGTTCACGCCTGCTCTCGACCGCGCGCAGTTTCCTGTTCAATCAGGTGCTCGCGGCGCGGGTCGCCGATGGCACCTGGCAAAAGGCACAAGTCGGCGATCTGCTCGCATTCACTGACAGCCGCAGTTTTTTTCCGGCCGGTGAGGCCGAGTGCAGCGATCCGCGTCTGGCGATTCTCGATCTGCACCCGACCGGGCCGCAGTGGGGCGAAGGTGACTCGCCCGCCGCTGGCGCTGTCCATGATCTGGAGCAGGGGATTGCCGCCCGTGAAGCGGAGCTGCGTGATTGGTTGATTCACGCCGGCATGAGCCACGAACGTCGCATCCTGCGGCTGCCCATTGGCGGGTTGACGTGGCATTATCCCCAGCCAGACATTCTGCAACTGGAATTCGTCCTCCCGGCCGGATGCTTCGCCACTGTATTGGTGCGCGAACTCGTTGATCTGGTGCCGGTGGGGCAGACGGACAGCCCATGCGTATTCTGATTTCTAACGACGATGGGGTAACCGCACCCGGTCTCGCCGCGCTTTATGCTGCGCTGGCGGATTACACCGAGTGCGTGGTTATCGCCCCGGAGCAGGACAAAAGCGGCGCCAGCAGTTCGCTGACGCTCGACCGTCCGTTGCACCCGCAATATCTGGCCAACGGCTTCATCAGCCTCAATGGCACACCGACCGATTGCGTACACCTGGGCCTCAATGGTTTGCTGGAGCGCGAGCCGGACATGGTGGTTTCCGGCATCAACCTCGGCGCCAACCTTGGCGATGACGTGCTGTATTCCGGGACAGTAGCGGCAGCCCTTGAAGGGCGTTTTCTTGAGCGTCCGTCGTTCGCTTTTTCGCTGGCCTCACGCCAGGTGGATAACTTGCCGACGGCAGCTTACTTTGCGCGCAAACTGGTCGAGGCCCATGCCGGGCTGGATCTGCCGCCGCGCACGGTGCTCAACGTGAACATTCCCAATTTGCCGCTCGACCATATTCGCGGCATTCAGTTGACCCGGCTGGGTCATCGCGCCCGGGCGGCAGCGCCGATGAAAGTGGTCGACCCGCGTGGCAAGGCCGGTTACTGGATTGCTGCCGCCGGCGATGCCGAAGACGGCGGCCCGGGGACCGACTTTCATGCGGTGATGCAGGGCTATGTGTCGATCACCCCGTTGCAGCTTGATCGCACCTTCAACGATGCCTTCAGAAGTCTCGACGGCTGGCTGGAGGGACTGCGCTGATGGCCCGTGAACACGAAGACAGAATGCGCAGCGGCATCGGCATGACGTCCCAGCGCACCCGCGAGCGTTTGATTCAGCGCCTGTATGAAGAAGGCCTGTCCAACGCCAAGGTGCTGGAAGTGATTCGCCGCACGCCGCGTCACCTGTTCGTCGACGAAGCGCTGGCGCACCGTGCCTACGAAGACACGGCTCTGCCGATCGGCCATAACCAGACCATCTCTCAGCCTTATATGGTGGCGCGCATGAGCGAGCTGCTGCTTGAGGCCGGTCCATTGGACAAGGTGTTGGAAATCGGCACAGGCTCCGGTTACCAGACGGCCGTGTTGTCGCAACTGGTGGAGCGGGTGTTCTCGGTTGAACGCATCAAGGTCTTGCAGGATCGGGCCAAGGAGCGTCTGGTCGAACTCAATCTGCGCAACGTGGTGTTCCGTTGGGGCGATGGCTGGGAAGGCTGGCCGGCGCTGGCGCCGTACAACGGCATCATCGTCACCGCCGTCGCCACCGATGTGCCGCAAGCCTTGCTTGATCAACTGGCCCCGGGCGGGCGCATGGTGATCCCGGTGGGTTCGGGGGAAGTGCAGCAGCTGATGCTGATCGTGCGCGAAGAACACGGCTTTTCCCGACACGTTCTGGGCGCTGTTCGCTTCGTGCCTTTGCTCAACGGGCCACTGGCCTGAGCATTTCTTCAAAGGCGCTGAATTCCTTTCGTTCGCCTCGGTCTTACTCCGGCAGCGATGGTTTAAACGCAACAGATTGTCGGCTTGCAAACGTGTGCGCGAAGCGATTTCGCTTCATTAAAGGTAAAGCCGATTCGGCCCGTTATACTTGCGACACCTCATGCCGAAATGCGGCATTCCGAATTTTTTCAGCCACCACAAAGGGAGCGGCGGGTGAGTCTCACAGTCATTGCGCAGCGTATGGGTAACACGAGCTTTCAGCGCCTGGTGACTGGCCTTGTCTTGAGCACCTTGCTGGTGGGCTGCTCCAGCACCAAATCGAGCAGCGTCCGGGTAGTCGATCGCAACAGTGCAGCAGCCCAACGTCCTGCCGTCACGACCGGGCAGTATGTAGTCCGTCCGGGCGATACGATGTTTTCCATCGCATTTCGCTACGGCTGGGACTACAAAGCCCTCGCGGCCCGGAACAATATTCCTACGCCGTATACGATCCACCCGGGTCAGACAATTCGCTTCGATGGTCGTACCGGATCAACGTCGACAGCGGTGGTGAGCAACGCCAGTTCTTCACCTTCGTCGTCGAGTAAAACCACGGTAATCCGACGCCAGGCAAATGGCACGACAACCACGACAACCACTGGTTCTGCGGGCGCAGCACCGTCCGTCGCCAACAAGCAAGCGCCAGCTCCACTCCCTCCACCCGGCCCGGCCCCGACCGGCTGGGGATGGCCATCTAATGGCATTCTTATTGGAAAATTCTCTTCAAACGGTAGTTTGAATAAAGGAATTGATATCGCCGGGGATTTGGGACAGCCTGTTTTAGCTGCGTCTGATGGGACGGTGGTATACGCCGGGAGTGGCTTAAGGGGCTACGGCGAATTAGTCATCATCAAACACAGCGAAACCTACGTCAGTGCTTACGGTCACAACCGTCGGCTGTTGGTTCGGGAGGGACAGCAGGTCAAGGTCGGACAGACAATTGCCGAAATGGGGTCAACGGGTACAGACCGGGTGAAACTGCATTTTGAGATTCGCCGCCAAGGTAAACCTGTAGATCCGCTGCAGTTCCTGCCAAGACGTTGATTTGTAAGCCAGCCTGTTCCGTCTCGTAGAGGGGACAGGCTCCAGCGCTGCCAAGGATAAAGGCGTCGCTTGAGCTTGGGGTCGAACTCACCAAAGGACTATAACAATGGCTCTCAGTAAAGAAGTGCCGGAGTTTGACATCGACGATGAGGTTCTCCTTATGGAGGCCGGCATCGATTCGGAATCTTCGATGTCGAATGATGAAGGGGCTGCTCCACCTTCCGTTCGTTCCAAATCCAAACACTCCGCTTCACTTAAACAACATAAGTACATCGATTACACGCGTGCACTTGATGCCACGCAGTTGTATCTCAACGAAATCGGCTTTTCCCCACTGCTCTCCCCGGAGGAAGAAGTTCATTTTGCGCGTTTGTCGCAAAGTGGCGATCCCGCCGGACGCAAGCGCATGATTGAAAGTAACCTGCGGCTGGTGGTCAAAATCGCCCGGCGTTACGTCAATCGGGGGCTGTCGCTGCTGGATCTGATCGAAGAGGGCAACCTCGGCTTGATCCGTGCGGTGGAAAAGTTCGATCCCGAGCGCGGCTTCCGCTTCTCGACCTACGCAACCTGGTGGATTCGTCAGACCATCGAGCGTGCAATCATGAATCAGACCCGGACCATCCGGTTGCCGATCCATGTGGTCAAGGAGCTCAACGTGTACCTGCGGGCTGCACGGGAGCTGACGCAAAAGCTCGACCACGAACCTTCACCCGAAGAAATCGCCAACCTGCTGGAAAAACCGGTAGGCGAGGTCAAGCGCATGCTGGGCCTGAATGAACGGGTTTCTTCGGTCGACGTCTCGCTGGGTCCGGATTCGGATAAAACCCTGCTGGACACCCTGACGGATGATCGTCCTACCGATCCATGCGAACTGCTGCAGGACGACGATCTGTCGCAGAGCATCGATCAATGGCTGTCCGAATTGACCGACAAGCAGCGTGAGGTGGTGATACGCCGCTTCGGCCTGCGCGGTCACGAGAGCAGCACGCTGGAAGATGTAGGCCTGGAGATCGGCCTGACCCGGGAACGGGTAAGACAGATCCAGGTGGAAGGCCTCAAGCGCCTACGGGAAATTCTCGAGAAGAATGGCCTGTCGAGCGAGTCGCTGTTTCAGTAGGCGCCTCCAACGCCCGCAAAAGCCCCGACTGGTTCGGGGCTTTTTGTTGCTCGCGATTTAGTGGCTCAACGATACCCCTGTGGCGAGGAAGCTTGCTCCCGCTGGGCTGCGCAGCAGCCGCAAACGCACTCAAGCGGGAGCAAGCTCCCTCGCCACACGTTTAGTGCTCGACTTTCGATCGGTGTCAGTACCTTTGTAGTCTCGAGATGTAAGCCTTTACTTACTCTTTCGTAAGTGTTCGTTATTTTTACAATGCGGTAGACGTCCATTCGCCACTTTCATCATATTTAACTTATTGATTTACTTATTTATTTTCTAATATGAAGTGCTTATGACAGCGCCTCAAAGCGTATTCGGCCCGTTGCTCCTGGCGGGGAACTCTTTAGTATCAGGGCTGTGTCGACGGACAGACACGCCCTTCAAGGATGAGGGGAATGGACATCGCAGGACGCGATTCATCAGGACGATGAAAAGGAACACAGGGAATAGGGAAAAAATGTGGGCGGGTCAAACCGCCCCTTTTTTTGCCTGTAGAAAAGTAAAATGCAGAAAAACAAAAAAGGCCCCGAAGGGCCTTTTTATCGAACGCGCAACAAATCAGCGTTCGAGGTCTTTGATCTTGCCTTTGACGCCATCCCACTCTTCAGCGTCCGGCAGCGATTCTTTCTTCTCGGTGATGTTCGGCCAGATCTCGGCCAGTTCCACGTTCAGTTGAATGAACTCCTGCATCTCTTCCGGAACTTCGTCCTCGGAGAAAATGGCCACGGCCGGGCATTCCGGCTCGCACAGGGCGCAGTCGATGCACTCATCCGGGTGAATCACCAGGAAGTTCGGGCCTTCGTAAAAGCAGTCCACCGGACAGACTTCTACGCAGTCGGTGTACTTGCACTTGATGCAGTTGTCGGTGACGACGAAGGTCATTTCTAATTTTCTCCTCAGGCGGCGGCAGCGTTGCCCCTTCACGGTTGGGGTCGCCAGGTTCGGGAGCGATGTCTGCTGGCCAGGCTATTAGCCAGCAGCATCCCAAACCGCGCGAGATTCTAACAGCTTGAAGCCGTTTGCGTTATATCCGGTTCTTTAGTGCTTAGATCCGGTTCTTGAGTGCATATAACAATTCGAGCGCACGACGTGGCGTCAGATCATCGACATCCAGTTTGGCCAGCTCATCCAGCACCGGGTGTGGCAGGCTCGCAAACATGTCGCTTTGCTGCGGAGCGAGCGGTTTGCCTTTGGCGGCAGGCTTCGGCGCCTCATGCGGCAATGCGGTGTCTTCCAGACGGCTCAAGTGCTCACGTGCACGCACAATGACTTCACTCGGCACGCCGGCCAGTTGCGCCACCGCCAGGCCGTAGCTCTGACTGGCAGGCCCTGGCAACACGTGGTGCAGGAAGACGATGCGTTCATTGTGTTCGGTGGCATTGAGATGCACGTTGGCCACCAACGGTTCGGCTTCCGGCAATACGGTGAGTTCGAAGTAGTGCGTAGCAAATAGAGTATAGGCACGCAGATGCGCCAGACGCTCGGCGGCGGCCCAGGCCAGCGACAGGCCGTCGAAGGTGCTGGTGCCGCGACCGACCTCGTCCATCAACACCAGGCTGCGTTCGGTGGCGTTATGCAGGATGTTCGCGGTTTCGCTCATTTCCACCATGAAGGTCGAACGGCCACCGGCCAGGTCATCGCTGGAACCGATCCGGGTGAAAATCCGGTCCACCAGCGACAGTTCGCAACTGGCTGCCGGTACGAAGCTGCCGATGTGCGCCAGCAACACGATCAATGCAGTCTGACGCATGTAGGTGGATTTACCGCCCATGTTCGGACCGGTAATCACCAGCATCCGAGTGTCGTCGTCGAGGCTCAGGTCGTTCGCCACGAACGGCGTGGTCAGGACTTGCTCGACCACCGGGTGACGACCTTGCGTGATGCGCATGCACGGCTCGCTGACGAAACGCGGGCAGTTCAGGTCAAGATTCAGCGCACGTTCGGCGAGGTTGCTCAGCACGTCCAGTTCGGCCAGAGCGCCAGCGGTGTCCTGCAACGGCGGCAACTGGCTGATCAGATCTTCCAGCAGTGCTTCGTAGAGCATCTTCTCGCGGGCGAGGGCACGGCTCTTGGCCGACAGCGCCTTGTCTTCGAATTCTTTCAGTTCCGGCGTAATGAAACGCTCGGCACCTTTCAGCGTCTGGCGCCGGATGTAGTCTGCCGGGGCCGACTCTGCCTGCTTGCTCGGCAGTTCGATGAAGTAGCCATGAATGCGGTTGTAACCGACTTTCAAGTGGGACAGGCCGGTACGAGCCTTCTCCCGGGCTTCCAGATCGATCAGGAATTGACCGGCGTTTTCGCTCAGCGATTGCAACTCATCAAGTTCACTGTCGTAACCGGTTTTCAGCACGCCGCCGTCACGGATCACCGCTGGCGGGTTGTCGATGATGGCTTTTTCCAGCAACGCCGCCAGTTCCGGGTAGGTGCTGGTGGTTGTGGCGAGACGTTGCAGGTGCGGCGCTTCCAGGTCAGTCATCGCCACTTGCAGTTCGGGCAGTGCGCCGAGGGCGTCACGCAGGCGAGCGAGGTCGCGCGGGCGCGCATTGCGCAGGCCGATGCGCGCGAGAATCCGCTCGATGTCGCCAATTTCCTTGAGCTGCGGTTGCAGCTTTTCAAAGCGGTAACCGTCGAGCAGGCAAGTGATCGACGTCTGCCGCGCCAGCAACACCGTCAGGTCGCGCAGCGGACGGTTCAGCCAACGGGTCAGCAGACGGCTACCCATCGCGGTCTGGCAGCGATCAACTACCGATTGCAGGGTGTTATCGCGGCCACCGGACAGGTTGGTATCGAGCTCCAGGTTGCGCCGGCTCGCGCCGTCGAGCACCACGGTGTCGTCGAGACGTTCGTGACGCAGGCTGCGCAAATGGGGCAGGGCGGTGCGCTGGGTTTCTTTCGCGTAGGCCAGCAGGCAACCGGCAGCGCCGATGGCCAGGGTCAGGGTCTCGCAGCCGAAGCCCTTCAGATCCTGGGTAGAAAATTGCTGGCAGAGGCTCTTCAACGCCGAGTCGCGCTCGAAGTCCCACGGTGCACGGCGACGCACGCCACGGCGTTTTTCTGCCGGCAGATCTTTCGGCCAGTCATCCGGGATCAACAATTCCACCGGATTGACCCGCTCCAGTTCTGCCAGCAGGTTCTCCCAGCCTTTGATCTCGAGCACGGTGAAGTTGCCGCTGGTGATGTCGAGCACCGCCAGACCAAACAGGCGTTCATCACCCAGCACCGCAGCGATCAGGTTGTCGCGACGCTCATCCAGTAGCGCTTCATCACTGACCGTGCCCGGCGTGATGATCCGCACTACCTGACGTTCCACCGGGCCTTTACTGGTAGCCGGGTCACCGACCTGTTCGCAGATCACCACCGATTCGCCGAGCTTGACCAGCTTCGCCAGGTAACCTTCCGCCGCATGGTAAGGAATCCCACACATCGGAATCGCCTGCCCCGCCGACTGCCCGCGCGCGGTCAGGGTGATGTCGAGCAACTTGGCGGCCTTCTTCGCGTCTTCGTAGAAGATCTCGTAGAAGTCGCCCATGCGATAGAACATCAGCTGATCCGGGTGCTGGTTCTTCAGGCGCCAGTACTGCTGCATCATCGGAGTGTGGGAGGACAGGTCGGAGACGGCTTTATTCATCGGATTGTCAGGTAACTCGTTAAAAGATGTAGGGCAAAAGCGAGGACTACAGCCCGGCTTTTCCGCGATGGGCGCAAGGTTACCATGGGCAGTCGGCCCGACGCAGGCATGACGGCTCGCTGACACTTTTTCAGCCAAATTGTGATTTATGCACGAAATATGCAAATCAGCATTTGTCTTCGCGAAAAACTTCAAGCACTATGCGCGTTATGCAAAAACGCAACGTATCCTCCGTCTTAAGAGCACTGCTCGACCAGCACGGGATCTCCCCCACGGAGCTCCACCGTCGCACCGGCGTGCCTCAATCCACTCTCTCGCGAATTCTCAGCGGGAAGATCGTCGATCCTTCGGATAAACACATCTCGAAGATCGCCGAGTACTTCAATGTAAGCACCGATCAGTTGCGCGGGCGCGCGGATGTTGCGCCGTCGGCCGGTGCCGCGCGTGATGACGTGCACGCGGAACTCAAGGACATAATGCTGTGGGACGACGACACCCCTGTCGATGACGACGAGGTGTCGGTGCCGTTTCTTCGCGAGGTTGAATTGGCAGCAGGATCAGGAAGATTCGTCATCGAAGAGAGCGAGCGCTCTAGCCTGCGCTTCGGCAAGCGCAGCCTGCGTCATAACGGTGTACAGTTCGACCAGGCCAAATGCGTGACCGTGCGCGGCAACAGCATGTTGCCGGTACTGCGTGACGGCGCCACGGTTGGCGTGAACGCAGGCAAGTGCGGGATCGGCGACATCATTGACGGTGATCTGTACGCGATCAACCACAATGGTCAACTGCGGGTGAAGCAACTCTATCGCCTGCCTACCGGCATCCGTCTGCGCAGCTTCAATCGTGATGAGCATCCGGACGAGGACTACAGCTTCCAGGAAATCCAGGAAGAGCAGATCGTCATCCTTGGCCACGTCTTCTGGTGGGGCATGTACGCCCGTTAACCACGCCCCTTTCGAATAGAACCCGCCCATTGGCGGGTTTTTTTTCGCCCGTGAAAAACCCTCTACGCCTTGATTTATGCGGCCTTCATGCGCTCATGCATTTCTCGCGCATAAATAAATGCATTTACGCATTGACTGGATATGCATACATGCATATCATTGCCACCAAGCCGCTCGACAAAGCGGCTGGAAACGAAAGCTCTTTAGTTCCACAAGAACAGGCAGCGATGAACCGGCCTCAACGGTTCAGAGGGTTGGCAACTGACCCGGGTGTGCAGCGTAAAGCACCAGAAGCAGTTATCCGGCGGGCAGGGACCGCGGTCGGAAAAACAATTTGAATGGACTCGTACCGCGCCAGTAGCGCCGAACAGTCAGCTTCCTTCTTGAACACAGGATTTGAAGGAAGGCGAAGGAGCGCATTACTGAAAAGCCCGGCGTTCAAATACCGGGCTTTTTGGAATGCCTACCTGTCGTAATTGGCGTTTTCCCCAGTCGCGGTTAACGCATGGTTGGCAGAAATGAAAACAACATTTATTGAAACTTCGTAGTAAGGAAATATGATGAATCGATACGTATTTATTGACGCGTACAGCCCACCCTTTACCCGCGCGGTACAAATTGTAGATGCAGAGGAGTCGCCGCAATTTACCCCACCAGGGCCATCTGGTTATTGGGTCCAGGTCTCTATCGACACTCCGGTTCAAGTCGGCTGGAAGGGTAATTACGTTGGCAATGGCTGGGTGTTCACTGAGCTGACCTATGAAGATAACGTAGCTGTCCTTGACGTTCGAGTTCGCCAACTACTGACTCAGGCCGCTAATTGGCTAACGATCAATCCTCTGCAGTACAAACTCGACCTGGGTGTTGCCAGCAGTTCCGAGACCGAACTGCTGCTTGCATATAAGCAGTACTGCGTCGCAATCAGTGACATTAAAGACCAAACTGGTTATCCCTATACAATCAACTGGCCAGTTGCTCCCTTCTAATCCACCACTTTGGTAAACCCGATATCGGGATTGCATCATGCAATGGCGCGGCTTTTTAGCCGCGTCTGCAAAGTTGTGCTCAGTCAGACGATCGAAGAACGGGCAAATACTAAAGCTGTCTTTGCTTTCAGCGGCAAGATCGGTGTCGTCATGATTTTAATGTGTATTCCTCCGGGCATTCCTGTAATGCCCGCTTTCAGAGATGTCGTTTGAACGGACATAAAAAGCGAATAACTCACTCCCAGGAGGCGTGACATGACAAACGAGCAACAAGCGTTGGCGGACATGCCGATCTGGCTGGTCATCCTCCTTGCCATCGTCGGCGGGGTGTCTGGCGAAATGTGGCGCGCTGACAAGGAGGGCGCTCGCGGCTGGCCGCTTTTGCGCCGTCTCGCGCTGCGCTCCGGCGCCTGCATGATCTGCGGCGTCTCGGCGATCATGCTGTTGTATGCCGCCGGCATGTCGATCTGGGCCGCCGGAGCATTCGGTTGCCTGACAGCCATGGCCGGTGCCGACGTGGCCATCGGTCTGTATGAACGCTGGGCCGCCAAGCGCATCGGCGTCTGCGAAGTCCCGCCGCGCGACCAGCCTTGACCTTGACTGTTTCCATGCCGCCATTTTGGCGGCAGGGCTTCGCGTGGACGATAGAAAAGGAGGTCATGTATGCCCACACCGATCCAGCAGCCGTCGCAACTGTTCACAGCCATCGCGACGACGCTGCACAACACCGCCGGGCTGAACCTCAATGTCGGCAAGCACGAGGATTTCAGTGCTCCGGGCGATCAAGCCTGGGTGTTGATCGACTTCGACCGAAATGCATCGGGAGTGCGCGCCGCTGATGGGCGAATTGCTCATGTCATGACGGTGTCGTTGCAAGTCGTCCCGGCGCTTAACGCCACGGCATTTGCAGCGTGCGATCTGATTGCCGTGCTGAAGAACCTGATCACCGACAACCGCTGGAACTTGCCCGGCGATCAATGCGATCTACCGATGAACATTGATGGTTTGCCATCATTGCTCATCCGCACCGAGCAGTCATACAAAACCTGGACGTTGTCATTCAACCAGACCCTCTACCTCGGCCCGACGCTGCTCGACGATCCGCTCGGCATCCCGAAATTTGCCCGCACCTGGGAAGTCAGCAACATCGACGACCCCGACCAATACACCGCGCTGGAGGCCTGACCGATGTTCGACGCAATACTGCGCATGCAGCTAGGCCCGATCATCGAACGGCTGGCCGAAATGGAAGCGGAAATCGAAGACCTGCACCGCCGCGCCGAAAGCTTTTGCCGGATCGGCATCTGCCAATCGGTCGATGCCGCCAGCAACACGTGTCAGGTGAGCCACGGTGGATTGCTGACGCCGGCCATCAAGTTTTTCAACCCGAGTGCAGGAGCGCAGAGCGAGTCGCGCATCCCGTCCGTGGGCGAGCAATGTCTGCTACTCAATTACGGCAGTGGCGAAAGCGGCGCACAAAGCGTGGCGTTGTTCGGCTTGAACAGTGATCGCTTTCCGCCAACCTCGACGGTACCGACGCTGACCCGTCGAGTGCATCAGGACGGCAGCGAAAGCGGCTACGACGATGCCGCGCATACCTTGCATTGGCAAAACGGTCCGGCGACGTTCAACGGTTCTCGCGAATCGCTGCAACTGAGCATCGGCCCGGCACAACTGGCGATGACCCCACAGGCAATCAACCTGCAACTGGGCGCCGTCGGCCTGACCATCGACGCTTCGGGCGTGCACTTCAGCGGCCCTTTGGTCGATCACCAGGGCCGCGTCATCAGCCCCTGATTAAGAAGCCTTCCATGATCGGAATCGATAGAGACAGCGGGGCCACGGTCGACGACTGGCTGCAATTTGTGCAGCGCGCGACCCGGGCCCTGACCACGCCGCTGGGCACCCGGCAAAAAAGGCCCCTTTATGGTTCGTTGATCCCCACGTTGCTGGGGCAAAACCTCGGTGATGACGTCCTGCTTCTGGCGCAGAGCCACGCAGCGCAAGCGTTCTACAACAAGCAAAACGGCATCGACGATTTTCAGCCGCAAGTGATCGTCGCCACACGACAGGGCGCCGGCCTGCTGTTGCGTTTCGCCGGCACCTGGAAAAACCGTCAACAGACTTTCGAGGTAGTGACATGAGCATGTTGATCCCCGGCCAGAATCAATTGGCCGAACCCGCGCTGATCACCGTCGAAGCCTTCGAGGACCTGCTCGCCGAGTTCAAGATCTTTGTCATCGAATACGTCGGCGCCCGGTCGCCGGACAGTGCGGTGAAACTCAAAGTCAGTCTGGAAAACGAAAGCGAATTGCTGACCCTGGCGCTGGAAGCGTTCTGCGTGCGGCTGCAAACCCACGAACGCAAATACAACGCCCGCATCAAGCAGATGCTGGCGTGGTGGGCGACCGGCAGTAACCTCGATGCACGGCTTGCAGACATGGGCCTGGAGCGGCAGTTACTCGACCCGGGCGACCCGGCAGCGTTCCCGCCGGTGCCAGCGGTTTATGAAAGCGACGACGACGCGCGGTTGCGTTATTACCTGGCGCCGCATGCACCGGCGGCGGGTTCGCGGATGCAGTATCGCCGCGAGGTGTTCACCCTCGGCGAACGGCCGACGGTGAACGTCGAATCCACTGAAGCCGGTGTGGTGAATGTCACTTACACCTTCAACCCGGACGGCTTCGCCGCGCAGGTCAAGGATGGCAATGGCCGCCGCACCGCGCCGGGCGAAGTACAGGTCACAGTGTTGTCGCGAGACGGCGATGGCACCCCGTCTGCAGCGTTGCTCGAAGGCGTGCGTCAGCACTTCGCCCGACCGGATGTACGACCGGAAACCGACCTCGTCACCGTCAAGGCTGCCGACATTCAGCGCTACAAGATCCGCGTCGTCGCCAAGATCAATCCCGGACCCGATTCCGGCCTGACCAAAGTCGCCGCGCAGCAACAATTGCAGGCTTACGCCGACAGTTGCCATCGCCTTGAAGGGCGGGTCGATCCGAGCTGGATCGACTACACGCTGCACAGCGCTGGCGCCGTGCAATTGCAGATTCTCGAACCGCTTGCGCCGATCGTGACCAGCGCGTTTCAAGCGCCGTACTGCACGGCGGTCGAGGTCGAGGTACTGACGCTATGAGTGAACAAACTCAGCGACCGACGCTGCTGCCGGCCAACAGCTCGGCACTTGAGCGAGGGCTGGATCTGGGCTTCGGCGCATTGCTTGATCGCATCGCACCACCGTTTCCGCAACTGATGAACCCGAGCGAAACGCCGGTCGCCTTCCTGCCGTATCTCGCAGCGGATCGCGGCGTCGCCGAATGGAGCACCACCGCGCCGGAAACGGAAAAACGCCTGACCGTCGAATTGGCCTGGCCCACCGCGCGCCAGGCCGGCACTCGCAGAGCACTGGAAAACGCCGCCAAGGGTTTGCAGTTAAGACCCGAGATCCGCGCCTGGTACGAACAAACGCCGCCCGGCGTGCCTTACAGCTTTTCAGTACGAGCCTTCAGCGACCAACCCTACAGCGAAGAAATCGACGCCCGTCTCGACCGACGTCTGGCCGATGCCAAAAGCGAACGGGATGTGCTGTCGGTCTCTGTAGGCCTGAGCGCATTCGGTACTCACGTCATCGGCGCCGCGACGTTCTGCGGCGAACTGACCACGGTTTATCCGGTGTTCATCGAAGGGCTGGAAACCTCTGGCGAGGCGTTCATGGCCGCTGGCATGTACACCGTCGAAACATCCACTATTTATCCTCAGGGGGCCTGAATGGCTGACTATTACACCCTGCTCACCAACGCAGGGATTGCCTACGAAACGGCGTGCAAGGCCGCGGGTACGCCGATCAAGTTGACGCAGATTTCCGTCGGGGACGGCGGCGGCGCGGTCTACAACCCGGCCGCGACCGCTACTGCGCTGAAACGCGAAGTCTGGCGCGGGCCGCTCAATGCGCTATTCCAGGACGAGAAGAATCCGAGCTGGCTGCTTGCTGAAGTCACTATTCCGCCGGATGTTGGCGGTTGGTATGTGCGTGAGGCCGGGCTGTGGACTGATACCGGGATTCTTTACGCCATCGTCAAATATCCGGAGTCGTTCAAACCGGTTCTAGCGACGTCGGGCTCGGGGAAAGAGTTCTACATTCGCTCGATTTTCGAGACCAGCAATGCGTCGCTGGTGACGTTGTTGATTGATGACACGGTGGTTAAAGCCACACGTGCCTGGGTCATGAGTTACCTCGCCGAAGAGCTTGGCAAACTGGATGGCAAGCAATCGGTGCGTGTTGCTGCAACCACCAATGTGGTGCTGAGCGGTGCGCAGCAGATTGATGGGGTGGCAGTGATTGCCGGCGACCGTGTGCTGCTGTCGAATCAGACTTTGGCCAAGGACAACGGCCTGTGGATTGTCGCCAACGGTGACTGGGTGCGAGCAACCGACGCCAACTCCAGCGGCAAGGTGACGCCGGGTCTGACGGTCATGGTCGAGGAGGGGACGGCAAACGGCGATTCGCTGTGGCACCTGACCACCAATGCGCCGATCACTCTTGGCACTACCGCGCTGAATTTCAAGATGTTGGCAGGGCGCACCGGGATTGCCGCCGGGACTTACAAGAGTCTGACGGTTGACGAATATGGCCGGGCGACTGCCGGGGCGAATCCGCAAACGTTGGCTGGTTTTGGCATCACTGATGCCCTCGGGATCAACGGAACAGCGGTTGCCGCTCGTAAGCTCGAAACGGCACGCAATATCTCAATCTCTGGTGCCGCGAGCGGCAGTGCGTCATTTGACGGATCGGCGGGCGCCAACATTTCCATAGCGCTTGCCGACTCAGGCATTTCCGCGGGTACTTACACGAAGGTTACCGTTAACACGAAGGGTTTGGTTACAGGAGGGGGAGCGCTTGCAGCGGGAGACATTCCGAACCTTGACTGGTCGAAAATCGGATCCGGGAAACCAGCCACTCTCGCGGGTTACGGGATAACTGACGCCTACACGACAGCAGGTACCCAGAACCTTGTAAACCAGACTTTTGCCGACTTCTCAGCCTCTAAAAATTTAGCCGTTCCCGCTTTTCTGAACGGGTTCTATGACGCTAACACCTCGCGTTACTGGACAGCTAACGGCAACTTATATGTCTCCATTGACTTCGCCCGAGGGGCCGCGATTGGAAGTCAATCAGCCCTTCTGTGTGTCCTGCCACCCGGTGCAAGACCACGATTCAGGTGTTGCGGTACCGGGGACTGGGTTACGTCGTCACCTTTGGCATTTGGTTACCTTTCCTGGTCACTGGAGACCAATGGGAACCTGACGATCGACTTGTCTGTGGGCGCGACGAACGGAGCTAGCAGCTATCAAGGTCAAATCCACCTCTGCACTCAATTAGCGTGAAGGCAAACCATGTATTACATCCTTGATTCAAAAGGGGGGTTTCGCTACTCCGATGCCACCAACAAAAACTACCCTGACTGGACGCTGACTCCAGTTCCACAGCCTTGCTGGAGCCCGCGCTTTTCCGGAATACGGGACGATACAACCGGGGAATGGAGCGGTGTGTGGGTGCAGGAGGTGGAGCCCGTCCCTACAGCGGAGGAAATGTGTTTTCGAATCGATGCCTACGCTGACGAAATGCGCCGGCTCGTTGCTGTCGACCCGCTTCGGGCGGTCGAATACGAACGAACGGCGGCCGAGGCGCAAGCATTCAAAGACGCCGGCTATCCAGAAGATGCAGTGCCGCGCACTGTAGCTGCTTGGGCGATCATGGGGCGCACGGCTGAGGAAGCGGCCGATGGCATCCTGACCGAAGCCGCTAAATACGCAGAGGTGCTCTATCTCGTCCGTGAGCGACGCCTGGAGGCAAAAGAGCTGATCAGGCGCAAGCTTGCAGCGGGCGAAATCGATGAAGCTCGGCAGGTCGTCGACGATGCAATAAAGGCTATCCAAACGGCAGTTAGTGGTTCGCGTTCCTCAGAGGATCTTTGAACCGACTCGCCAGCCTGCCTGAATAAAAACGCCCCGCACTGTCGGGGCGTTTTCTTGTCCGCCAAGCCCCTCCCCACGAGGGGCTTTCACGTTTATGGAGAAACGAAAAATGGCAACTCGCCAAACCTACACCGTGCTCGTCCCATTCCCCACCGGCGGTGGGCACTGGTCGAGCGTCGGTCAAGACCTTGATCTGCTCGACGTCGAGGCCAATGCCTTGCACACCGCTGGTCGACTGGAACTGAAAACACCTACCACCCAGGCCAAAAAGGCCGCTGCCAAGAAGGCTGACTGAACATGGCTGAGGTTCTGAACTTCGAGCACAACGGCATTACCGTCAATGCCACTGAATCCCCCGAGGCCATGGGTGGCCTGGGTGACAACGTCATCGGTCTGGTCGGCACCGCGCCGAAGGCCGATCCGCTGATTCCGCGTAACGCCCCGTTCCGCATCAACAGCTTCACCACTCACGCGCTGCTCGATCCGACCGGTTCGGAAGAGGGCACGCTGTACCACGCGGTTTACCAGATCCTCAAAGTGGTCAAGGTGCCGGTGTATGTGGTGATCGTCGAAGCGGGCGCGACCCCGGCCGACACGGTCAACGCAGTGATCGGCGGTGTTGAGCCGGCGACCGGCCGCAAGCTCGGTCTGGCCGCGCTGGGCAGTGTCCCGGAAGACCTGACGATCATCGGCGCGCCGGGCTTCACCGGCACCAAAGCGGTGGCCAGCGAGTTTGCCTCGTTCGGCAAGCGCATCAAGGCTCGTGTGGTGCTGGACGGCAAGGACGCCTCCGTCGCTGACCAAGTGCTGTACAGCCAGGAACTCGGCGGCGCCGATCTCGGTTTCGACCGTTGCCTGGTAGTGCACAACATGCCGGCCGTGTATTCGAAAGCGGCGAAGAAAAACGTCTTCCTCGCACCGTCCAGCCTGGCGATTGCCGCGCTGGCCAAGGTCAAGCAGTGGGAGAGCCCGGGCAACCAGGTGACCTACGCCGAGGACGTCTCGCGAGTTGTCGAATACAACATCCTCGACACCTCCACCGAAGGCGATCTGCTCAACCGCTACGGCGTCAGCTACTACGCCCGCACCGTGCTCGGCGGCTTCTCTCTACTGGGTAACCGCTCGATCACCGGCAAGTTCATCAGCTACGTCGGTCTCGAAGATGCGATCAGCCGCAAGCTGGTCAAGGCCGGCCAGAAAGCCATGGCCAAGAACTTGACCAAGTCGTTCATGGATCAAGAGGTCAAGCGCATCAACGACTGGCTGCAGACCCTGGTCGCCGACGAAACCATTCCTGGCGGCAGCGTCTATCTGCACCCGGAACTCAACAGCGTCGAGAAGTACAAGAACGGCACCTGGTACGTGGTCATCGACTACGGTCGCTACGCGCCGAACGAACACATGATTTATCAACTCAACGCCCGCGATGAAATCATCGAGCAGTTCCTGGAGGACGTTCTCTAATGTTTACCAACCGCAATCGCCAGGCCATCGCGGCCACCCTGCAAGGCTTGCCGCTGTCGGCGACCGTGGAGGAATTTACCCCACCGAAAATCGAATTCGACATGGAAGAGATGCGCGGCGGTCGCTTCATCGTCGAAGAAATGACCAAGGGCGGCAAAGCCCTTAACGCCAAGCTGACCCTGCAAGGCATGGGCACGGAAGTGATGCTGGCGCTGGGCGTAAAACTGGGTGACGACATCCTGCTGAACGTGCGTGAAGCCGGCCAGGATCAGGATGGCAACACCTGGTTCACCTACCACACCGTCGGCGGCAAGCTGAAATCCCTTGAGGAAACCGCGGTGAAGATGGGCGAGAAACCGAAGACCAACCTCGAACTGTCCTGCCGCACCTACAACCGCCTGGAAAACGGCGTGCCGGTGATCGACATCGACGTGCGCACCCAGAAGTTCGTGCTCAACGGCGTCGACATCCTCGGTGATGCCCGTCGTGCGGTGCTGATGCCGTAATCCGGCAAGCACACCGGGCACAAAACCTGTGGGAGCGGACCCCGTGGTGAGGGGATTCATCCCCGATGGCTGCGTAGCAGCCCAAAGTCTGTTTTTGTAAAACCAGCTTGGGGCCGCTTCGCGACCCATCGGGGATAAATCCCCTCGCCACAACAGCCCGCTCCCACAAGGGACTGCAACAACTCCCCCAAAGAATCACCAAGGAATTCATTCATGTCGTGGATGCCACCCAAGCATGATTTGTTGTCGCCCATCACTGGCGATGACGGCTCGCAAATCGAACAGATCCAGCTCAAGCCGCTGTTCTACGCCGCGCAGAAAGAAGCGCTGGAGCGTGCCGGTGATGACGAAGACGATCAGTTCTTCGAACTGGCGCTGCTTGCCACCGGCCTGTCGGTCAAGGAACTCGACCAGCTCAAACGCCCGGACTACGTGAGCATCGCCCAGTACGTGCACGAGATGTCGACCCGTCCGACTTCGTACTTTCTCGATCAGGTCGAGGATGCGGAAAAATCCACCGATCCTGATCAGGTGCAACTGCTGCAACCGCTCGCCGTGACCGGCCGCACCGTGACGTCGCTGTCGCTGGAAATGCCGGTGCTGCGCGCCACCAAAGTGATGAAGAAACTGAAAACGGCCAAGGAACGCGCCGAGTTCATCACCGCTCATTGCGCCGGCCTGATGATCCCCGATCTGGCCCAACTGACCGTCCCGGACTGGACGCAATTGCAGGTGCGCATAGACGATTTTTTAAACCAGCCGGCGGCCTACTTTCGGAACGCGACATCGAAGTAATCCTCGATATCGTCCCGCTCATTTACCCGGTAAGTGAGGCGGAGATTCTGGAATGGGACGCCGAAAAGGCGTTGCGCCGCTACGACATAGCGATCACTCGCCTTGGCGTGAAACAGGAGTAGGGCGGCATGGCAGATGATAACTATGCGTTGACGTTCGCGAAGATCAATCGAGAGGGGCGGATACCCGACACCACGGCCACCCTGAAGTCTGCTGCGATGTCCGCACGAGGCGCCGATTCGGCAGTTGCAGAGCTGACGTTGAAAGCGGATGGCGGGTTTGCCGGGCTGAGCCTGGCACTGGCAGATGCCACCGCCGAGCTGCGTCAGTTGACGGCCGAACAGGTTCAGCTCAGGGATGTGCTGGGGTCGATACACACGGTGCTGATGTCACAGCACTCGCTGCAACAGGCACTGAACGACCGGCAAGCACAAATGGGCGGTATGGCCCTTGGCGCCGGGCAAAAAACGCCGAGTGAGAATGCCGCCACGGCGCCATATCAGCCTTTGCAACCGGCCATCAATCTCGACGCCGCGATGGCGAGGCTCGATCTGGTCGTCGGGCTTGAAGGCGACCAACGCAAAACGATGCAGGTCGCGCTGGAGAAGATGGCCACCGAGGCGAAAGTGGCGGCCGGCGGTACAACTACGGTTGAGCTGGCAAGCATTGGCTACGCTGGCGCCAAGGCCGGGGTCGGCAATGATCGGGTGGATGCCAAAGGCAATATCGATCAAGCCGCCAGGCAAAACGACCTGATGGATTTCACCAGAGACACGGCGGTCACGGCGACCGCGTTCGAGATGAAACCACTGGATGCCGCGGACCTGTTGATCGGCTGGCGTACCTCGATGAGCCTCAATCGCGCGCAAACCCTGGATCTGGCCGACGCGACCAGTTTACTCGACAGTCGATTGGCCGCTTCTGCCGCTGATATCGGCTCGATTCTGGGCACTTACGGCACATCGGCAAAAGGCGCCGGAATGGCGCCCGAGCAAGCCGCGGCATTTTCTGCGGCGTTGCTTAACGCCGGGGTAAACAAGGCCGATGCGGGCGTAGCGTTCGAAAAAATCACGACGACCCTGGCTCTCGGGGATAAAGCTTCTGCAAGCCAGAAAGCGGCGTTCGCTCAGCTGCAGCTCGACCCCAAGGCCCTGGCCGAGAAAATGAAGGGCGATGCTCCCGGCGCGATCATGGAGTTGCTGGAGGCGCTGAAGAAACAATCCCCGAATGAGCAATCCGCGCTGTCGACAACGTTGTTTTCGGTCGCCCAACCGGTTCGGCAAATGCTCGAGAATACCGCTGACGTGCAGCGCGCCTTTGCACTGGTGGCGGATAAAAAACAGTACACAGGGGCGGTTGATCAGACCGCCCTGACACTCGCGGATACTTCGCAGACACGCTGGAACATCTTCGGCGCCCAGAAGGACCGGCTCTATTCATCCGCCGGCGATACCGTACTGCCAGTCTTTGACTACCTGGTGGAAAAAATCGGAGGAGCAGCCGATGGCTTGAGTGAGGTGGCGGAAAAGGCCCCGGCACTTGCTGGCGCGCTGATTCTGATGGCTGCCGGAATGAAGGGCGGCAAACCGCTGGGCGCATTGGCGTCCCAAGCCGCGACGTGGACAGGCCCGGTAATGGCCAGCATCAGATCCGGGTTGGGCAGCCTCTCGGCCAGTGCCGGATCCCTCGGTACCGCCGCCCTGAGTCGGGCCGAATTTCTGGTCTCCGCTCCAGGGCGCAGCCTGATCAGTCAGGGCGCCCGATTTGGCCGGGTGGCAGGCCCATTGAGCATGCCATTGACGATGGTCGAAGCCGGCATGAAAGTCGTCGAAGGCGTGGCCGAGGGCGATACGAAAAAAGTCGCCGGTGGCGTAGGGATGGCAGCGGGCGGCTTGGCCGGTGGCTATGCCGGCGCGAGCATCGGTGCCACGATCGGTACCTTCATCCTTCCCGGCATCGGTACGATGATCGGTGGTGCATTAGGCGGCGTCATCGGCAGCTTTTACGGCAGTCAGGAAGGGGAAGCGCTGGGTGAAAAGCTTGCGACACCCGCGCCTGATCGGCTTGCTCCACCGTCAGAAGTCAGCGCCGGCCTGAGCAGTGTGCAGGCGCAAAATCAGCAGAGCCAGAATGTCACCTACGCGCCCGCTTTTAACTTCAGTGGCGGCGATCTGGTGAGTGCTGAAAAAGTGACCGCCATGGTCGCGCAGGTCATGCAGTCACATTTCACTTCTGACTTTACGCCTTTGATAAGCACCAACCCCCTCGCCACCCGCCGCGACGCAGCCCTTACCGATGGAGTCGCCTGATGAAACAACAAATGGCACTTGGCAGTTTCATCTTCGGCCTGTCCCGCGAGTTTGCCTACAGCACGCTGGCACGCAAATCCGACGGTGGCTGGACTGAATTGCCGATCCTCACCAGTAAACCCAAATCCCATCAGACCGGACAGAAGCCCGAAACCCTGACCATCGGCGGCACCTCGATGTACGCCGTGGCCATGGAACGGCTCGATGAACTGCGGGCGCTGCAAGCCTTGAGAGTACCGCTGCCGTTGATCGACGGCATCGGTCGCAACTGGGGTTTGTGGCGGATCACCAGCGTTCAGGAAAACCAGAGCGAGGTCATCGATGACGGCACCGCGATGGTGATCAAGTGGGTACTCGAATTAGCGGAGTTCAACAATGCGTAAGGTCCGAAGCGTGGCCGGTGATTCGGTCAATCTGTTGCTCTACCGCGAGTCGGGTCGCTCAGACGATCAGGCCGAAGCCGCGTTGTGGAAACTCAATGCGACCCTGGCCGAACACGGCCCCGTTTTGCCGGCGGGCATCTGGGTGACGCTGCCGGAACTCGACAGCCGACCCGCCGCAATCAAACCGGTTTTGGCCTGGGACTAAGGAGGTTGCATGGCACAGGGATTTACCCCGGCGATCGAAATCTACGGCGCCAACCAGGCCTTGCTGAACCAGCGTCTGATCAGTTGGGAGCACATTGATGCTGCCGGGATGGAGTCTGATCAGCTGACACTGGTGATCGACCTGGAAGGCCTCGAAGGCTTGCCGACCCTGGGCGGGACCATCGGCTTGCGGGTGGGTTATCTGGAGTCCGGGCTGGTCGAAAAGGGCCAGTTCAAAGTGACTCGATTGACCCCGACGCTGTTCCCGTTACGCCTGACGCTGGTGGCGACCGCAGCGCCTTTCAGTGGCAAGGATGAGACCCGATTCAAGGAACGGCGCACGGCCAGTCATGGCCCGACAACCCTTGGCGGACTGTTTCGCGAGCTGGTCTCGCGGCACGGTTTTTCGCCGCGCGTCGATCCCGAACTGGCGCTGATCAGGATCACCCATGTCGATCAGTCGAACGAAACCGACATGGGCTTTATCACGCGACTGGCAAAGAAGTACGACGCGGTGGCCAAACCGTTCAACGACCTCTACGTGCTGGCGAAACCGGCGCAGCTGAAAAACCTATCGGGCCAAGTGATACCGGACGTCCGGCTGTCGGTAACCAGCAACAATCGACCGGGTGATCACGCCTTCATCAGCGCCACACTGGAAGAGACTGCCCGCACCCAGAATCAGGGTTGCAAGACCTGCTGTTGGGACGCCAATGCCGGCAAGCAGGTGGAGGTGAAAACCGGCAAGGCACCCTACAAAGTCATTCGCCAGAAACAGGCCAATGAAGAAGAAGCCAAAGCCATCGGCGAAGCCGAAGTGCGCAAGATGCTGCGCGAGAAATACAAGCTGAAGGTCACCTGTCCGGGCGATCCGCTGCTGGCTGCCGAAGGCCTGTTGGTGCTCGATGACACCTGGCCAGACTTCATGCGCGGTCGCTGGTCGATCGAAAAGGTCACCGCCAGCGGCAAGCGCGAGGAAAGCTATCGCTGCCTGATCGAGGCAACCGGCCTCGACCCCAAGGCGGACGCCAAAGCCTGATTCTGCGTGACCTCACAGCGACAGATATCCCTGTAGGAGTGAGCCTGCTCGCGATTGCGGTGTGTCAGTCAGCATCGATTCTGAATGTAAGTCCGCCATCGCGAGCAGGCTCACTCCTACATGAGTCCTGCGGTCACTCCCCTAATTCCGGAACACCACCATGAAGATCACCCCGATCCTCACGCAGCTGCGTGGGCAATGCCCTGGCTTTGCCAATCACATTTCGGTGGGTGTCGATCTGGCGTTGCTGCAAGGCAACCCTGATCTGCCGACACCGTCGGCCCACATCACACCGCTGGCCGATCTGGCCAGCAACAGCACCGCGCAAAACCTCACCAGCCAACCGATCCGCGACCGCTTCGACATCGTCCTCGCACTTGACGCAACCGACGCTACAAAAGCGCTGGATCTGTTGCATGACCTGCGCGCTGAAATCTGGCGCGCGCTGGTGGGGTTCAAGCCGAGCAAGGACTACAGCGCCATCGTCTACGACGGCGGCGAACTGGTCTCGATCAACAGCAGCCGCGTCTTTTACCGGCTGCGTTTTTTTGCCGAGTTCCAGCTCGGCCGCAATCTGCCCGGTCAGCCTGCGGAGAGTTGGCACGAACGTGAACTGGACGGTTTGTCGTCCTTTACCGGGGCCACCGTGCGGGTCGATGCGATCGACCCGGCCGATCCCAACCTGAAACGCCCGGGCCCCGATGGGCGCGTGGAAATGACTTTCTCTGGAGACGTAACCCCATGAGCAATCGCATCACCGTAGTGCCGGCCGCTGGCCGTGCCGTGCCAGACCCGGAGGCGGGCGATCTGCTGCCTCTTGAAGGCCGTGAAGTGCTAGACAGCGCCTGGTGGCGCCGGCGTCTGGCCGACGGCGATATCACTATCAAAACCGCAAAAGCGGCTAAACCACAGGGAGCCAAATAATGGCGATCGGATTCAGCAACATCCCCGCGGACATTCGTGTTCCGCTGTTCTATGCCGAAATGGACAATTCGGCCGCCAATAGCGCGAGCTCGTCTCTGCGTCGTTTGATCGTCGCTCAGGTCAACGACAACATTGCCCCGACTGAAGTCGGCAAACTGGTGCTGGTTTCCAGCGTGGCGCTGGCCAAGAGCATCGGTGGCCAGGGCTCGATGCTCGCCTCGATGTACGAAACCTTCCGCAAGGCCGACCCGATCGGCGAGATCTGGTGCCTGCCGCTGCACAACACTGAAGGTGCCATCGCCAAAGGCGTACTGACCCTGACCGGCACCGCCACTCAGGCTGGCGTACTCAACCTGTATGTTGGCGGCGTGCGTGTGCAAGCCACCGTGGTCAACGGGGCTACTGCGGCCCAAGCGGCCACTGCACTGGCGCAGAAAATCAACGCCACGGCCGATCTGCCGGTGAGCGCTGCGGCTGCCGAAGGCGTGGTCACCCTGAACGCGAAATGGACCGGCGATAGCGGCAACGACATCAGCCTGCAATTCAATCGCCTGGGCAAGAGCAACGGCGAAGAAACCCCGGCCGGCCTGACCTCCGCAATCACCGCCATGACCGGCGGCGCCGGCGTGCCGGATCAGATCGCTGCCGTGGCGGCACTGGGTGACGAACCCTTCGAGTTCATCGCATTGCCATGGTCGGATCTGTCGACCCTCAACACCTGGCAAGCGGTCATGGATGACAGCACCGGTCGCTGGTCCTGGGCCAAGCAACTGTTCGGTCACGTCTACAGCGCCAAGCGTGGCACCGTTGGCACGCTGGTCGCAGCCGGCCAGGCGCGCAATGACCAGCACATGACCATTCAGGCGCTGGAGCCGGGCGTACCGCAACCGTTCTGGGTACAAGCTGCAGCACTGGCTGCGCGCACCGCCGTGTTCATCTCCGCCGACGCCAGCCGTCCGACCCAAAGCGGCAGCCTGCCGGGCGTCGATCCTGCGCCGGCGAGCGAGCGCTTCACCCTGACCGAGCGTCAGTCGCTGCTCAACTACGGCATCGCCACTGCGTACTACGAAGGCGGTTACATGCGCATCCAGCGTTCGATCACCACCTACCAGAAAAACGCGTACGGCCAGGCCGACAACTCCTACCTGGACAGCGAAACCATGCACCAGTCGGCGTTCATCGTGCGTCGTCTGCAAAGCGTGATCACCAGCAAGTACGGTCGGCACAAACTGGCTTCCGACGGCACCCGTTTCGGCGCCGGCCAGCCGATCGTCACCCCGGCGACCATTCGCGGTGAGCTGATCGCGCAGTACGCCAAGCTGGAACTGGAAGGCCACGTGGAAAACGCCGAGCTGTTCGCCGAGCACCTGATCGTCGAGCGCGACGTGCAGGACCCGAGCCGCGTGAACGTGCTGTTCCCGCCGGATTACATCAACGGTCTGCGCGTGTTCGCACTGCTCAACCAATTCCGTCTGCAGTACGACGACGCGGCTTGATAACCGCGTTTAGCGTCAAGCATTCAGCCCACCTCGCGTGGGCTTTTTTATTCAAGGGAGTAACACCATGGGTCAACTGATTGCAGGCACCTGCTACGTCAAGGTCGACGGCGCACAACTGACTATCAATGGCGGCTGCGAAGCCCCGCTGATGGCGGTCAAACGCGAAACCGTCGTACCCGGTTTCTACAAGGAAACCGACATCGCGCCGTCGTTCAAAGTGACCGCGCTGCACACCGCCGACTTCCCGCTGAAGAAGCTGATCGAAGGCACCGACATCACCGTCACCTGCGAATTCAGCAACGGCAAAGTCTACGTGCTGGCCGGTGCCTACCTGGTCGAAGAGCCGGTTTCCAAGGGCGATGACGCCACCATCGAACTGAAATTCGAAGGCATCAAGGGGACCTGGCAATGAGCGGCGCCGTGAAGCTTCAAGTTGCGATCGAAGCTCACGGCGAGCCCCTGACCGAACTCGTCCTGCGCCGCCCGACGGTGCAGGAAGTGCGAGCGATCAAGGCGCTGCCGTACAAGATCGACAAGAGCGAAGAGGTCAGCCTCGACATGGATGTCGCGGCCAAATACATCGCCGTGTGCGCCGGCATTCCGCCGTCGTCGGTCAACCAGCTGGATCTGGCTGACCTCAACGCGTTGAGCTGGGCCGTTGCGAGTTTTTTCATGAGTGCGGCGTCGGCGCCATCACCGACCTGATCGCCGTCGCCTATGACCTGGCCTGGTTCTGGAAGGTTGACCCCGAACAGATGATGGCCAGGCCACTGGATGTGCTCCGCGAATCGCTGGAGCACGCGCAACGGATCAATGCGATGCAGCAGGTGCAGTGATGGCAGACGAAGAAAACAAAGCGAAAACCCCGGTGCTGCTGACGGGCATCGATGAACTGTCGCCCAAACTCGGCGCCCTGCGAGTAAAGGTCGAGAGCTTCAAGAAAAACCTCGAACAGACCGGCCTCGGCAAACTGGACATCAGCGGTCTGTTCAAGGGCGGCAGCGTGATCACGCCGTTCGTGGACGGCATCAAATCGGCGGCGGCGTTTCAGGGCAAGTTGACTGAAGTCAGCGAGACGGCGAAAACCGTTGACCTGCCCGCCGCGCCGAAAGTCGCCGCGCAGAACATGAACGTGTTCAGTGCATCGATGGAAAAGGTTTCGGCCGCCGTCGATGCCGCACTGGTGCCGGCGGTCGGCGCACTCGTGGTCGGACTGGAACCGATGCTGACCCAGGTCGGTAGCCTGCTCGCCGATAACCCGAAACTGGTCGAAGGCCTGGCGGCGGGGGCAATTGCCTTCTCCGCCATGCAAACCGCCGTCACCGGCATGACCCAAGTGATGGACGTGATGAGCATGGTGCTCAAGACCAATCCGATCATGCTGATCGCGATGGGCATCGCGGTGGCGGCCGGTTTGATTTATGCCAACTGGACGCCGATCAGCGCTTTCTTCAAGGGCCTGTGGGAGGGCGTGAAAAACATGGGGGCGAGTGCAATGGCGACGTTGCGCTCGATCCTCGATTGGCGCCCGCTGGATGCACTGGCGGCGCTGTGGTCACCGATCGCGGGATTTTTCTCCGGGATATGGGACAAGGTCAAAGCCGTCACTGCGCCGGTGATCGACTTTTTCAAATCGGTGTTCTCGTGGACGCCCGCCGGCATGATCCTGGAAAACTGGGCACCGCTGACGGGACTGTTTTCGGCGATCTGGGAATTGCTCAAGGCCTTGAGTGTGCCGGTGATGGCGTTTCTCAGAAACCTGTTTGATTTCTCGCCGATGCAGATGATCAGCAGTGCGTGGGGCGGTGTTGTCACGTACTTCGAACCGATGTTCGCCGGGCTGCGAAAAGTGGCGCAGTCGACTAAAGAGTTCTTCGTTTCGTTGTTCGACTTCTCGCCGATGCAGATGATCACCAGCGCTTGGGGCAGTGTCGTTGCGTACTTCCAGCCGTTGTGGGCGGCACTGCAATCGGCTGTGCAAAGCACCCGAGAGGCTTTGCGGACGTTGTTCGATTTTTTCCCGATGGAAATGATCACCAGCGCCTGGGGCGGTGTCGTTGGATTTTTCGAACCGATCTGGATGGCTCTGCAAACGTCAGTGCAACAGGTCAAAGGCTTTTTCACCAGCCTGTTCGAGTGGTCGCCGCTGGAGCAGATTGCGCAGTACTGGCAGCCGATCGGTGAAGTGTTTTCGGCGCTGTGGGATGTACTGCTGGCGTTGTCCGCGCCGGTCGTGGATTTTCTGCACACCCTGTTCGAATGGAAGCCCCTGGATCAGATCATCGAGAGCTGGGGGCCGATCACCGAGTGGTTCGGCGAGTTGTGGCAGAAACTGCAAACGGTTATCGCGCCGATCAAGGAACTGTTCGACGGTGGTTTCGCCGGGTTGATCGCCAAGGTCACCGGCAAGGTCGAAACCCTGACCCAAGCGCAACGCCAGACCAATGCCGAAGGCAAAGGTGAATTGGCCCCAGCGTTTTTTGGCGCAACCCCTCAAGCGCCGTCCACCGGGGCGTTGCAGGGCGGCTCCTTGCCGCAATCTTCCAGCGCTCTGATCCAGCAAAGCGCCGCCAACAACCGGACGCAACTCGAGGGCGGCCTGACCGTGCGCTTCGAAAATGCGCCGGCCGGACTGCGCACCGATCAACCGCAAAGCAATCAACCAGGGCTGGCGCTGTCGTCGCGCATCGGCTATCGCTCGCTATCGGCAGGAGGTTCCAATGAACTGGCGTGACCGTTTGTTGCCGGCATCCTTTCGCGGTGTCGGCTTCTGGATCGATCAGGCGAAAACCCCGGTCGGTCGCAAAGGTCAGTTGCATGAGTATCCGCAACGTGACCTGCCGTTTTTCGAGGACCTCGGCCAACAGGCCAAGACCCACGACATCACGGCATTCATCATCGGTGCCGATTGCCTGGAGCAGCGCGACAAGCTGCTCAAGGCACTGGAAGCGGGTAGCGGTGAACTGGTGCATCCATGGCTGGGACGCCTGCAAGTCAAGGTCGGCGAATGCGACATGACCCACACCCGCCAGGACGGCGGGCTGGTCACTTTTACCCTTAAGTTCTATCCCGATAAGCCGTTGCCGTTTCCGACCGCAACTGTCAGCACCCAGAAAGTCTTGCTGGCCAAAGCCGACACCTTGCTGGGTTCGGCGGTGGCACGCTTCGAGCAGGCGATGACGCTGATCAAGGCTGCGCGGATCGGCATTGCCAATCTGCGCAACAGCCTGACCGGGGTTTACGAGGTGATCAAGGAACAGCTCAAACCGTTGATCGAGCAGTACCGGCAGATCACCGAACTGGTCAAAGCGGTCAAGGAGTTGCCCAAGGAAGTGGCGGCGGAATTCAAGGGCTTGCTCGGTGATATCAAGGAGCTGAAGGCGTTCGCGAAGGAGGGCTATCGTGGCGTGATTGCCGACGTCTCCCAACAACTCGAAGCCATCCGCAAGGCTGATGCGCCGAAGATCACCACGGGCAAGGACACCAACGCAGCAGCGCAGGCGATGGCCGATCTGGTGCAGGACACGATGCTGGTCAAAGTGGCGCAATGGGTTGCGTCGATGCCAGTGGCGGCCCCGGCGGTGAAACTGTCGTCGACACCTTCGGTGGCGCATCAGGCGGACCAACCGGTGACCCGTCAGGAAGTGCCGGTGACCGATGAGATGAAAGCGCTGCAAAAGGCTGTCGGGGTGGCAATCGATCCGATGCTGGACAAGGCCGACCCCAAGCACCACCAGGCAATCAATGATGTGAAGGAAGCGCTGATTGCGCACCTCAAGGCCGTGGCGTCATCCGGTGTGCGACAGGTCACTAAATCGTTCCAGGAAAGCCTGCCGGCGCTGGTCGTGGCTTACAAGCAATTTGCCGATGCCACACGGGTGACTCAGGTGACTCAGAGTAACGCGATGAACCATCCGGGCTTTTCACCCAATGACGTGAAAGTCTCCAGGGAGTAGACCATGAGCGACATGGACAACCGCGTCACGCTGACGGTCAACAACCTGGAATACGGCGGCTGGAAAAGCGTGGAAATCACTGCTGATCTGGAGCGCCAGTTTCGTACCTTCAAACTCGACATCACCTGGCAATGGCCGGGGCAAACAGTGGATCAGCGGATCAAACCCGGCGACCCGTGCGAAGTAAAGATCGGCAACGATCTGGTGCTAACGGGGTACGTGTTCAAGGCACCGATCCGTTACGACGGCCGGCAGATCGGCCTGACCATCGAGGGCAGTTCCAGGACGCAGGATCTGGTCGATTGCGCCGCCACCAACCGGCCCAATCAATGGCAGGAGCAACCGTTGCTGAGCATCGTTCAGGCCTTGGCGATGGAATACTCGCTGATGGTGGTCAACCAGATTCCCGAGACCGCGCGGCTGGCCAAACACACGATTGTGCCGGGCGAAACGGTGTTCCAGTCGATCGACCGTTTGCTCTCGCTGTTCCGGGTGTTTTCCACCGATGACGAGCAGGGTCGGCTGGTGCTGGCCAAGCCCGGCAGTGGCGGTCGGGCGAGTGATGCGCTGGAGCTGGGCAAGAACATTTTGTCGGCCAACGCGCCGATGGATCACAGCCAGGTGTTCTCCGAATACCGGGTGATCGGTCAGCAAAAAGGTTCGGACAAGAAGAGCGGGGCGGCAGTCAGCGAAGTGGAATCAACGGCTGCCGATCTGTCTTTCAAACGTCGGCGCACGACGATCATCAACGAGGGCACGGCGCTGACCTTCGAGTTGGCTCAGCAACGTGCCCAGTGGGAAAGCGCGACCCGCATGGGCCGGGCGCAGACCACCACCTATCAGGTGCAAGGCTGGCGCCAGTCCAACGGCGATCTGTGGCGCCACAACACGCTGGTGAAGGTCACGGATCCGGTACTCGGGTTTGATGGCGACATGCTGATTTCCAAAGTGACGTACTCGCTGTCGGCGCAAGGCTCGGTGACCACGCTGCAAGTGGCGCCGCCGCACACCTTCGATCCCGATCCCACGCCACCGAAAAAAAACCAGGCCTGACACAGGTCCCTGTGGGAGCGGGCTTGCCCGCGATAGCGGTGGTTACCGCAAACACTTCTTTGCCTGACACACCGCCATCGCGGGCAAGCCCGCTCCCACAGGTTTTGTGTTGGCAAAGCCTTGAGGACAAACCATGAGCCTACTGACACGCCTGCTGGCGCGCGGCACTGTCGTGCTCGCCAATTCGGCATCCAAGCTGCAATCGCTGCAAATGCGCCTTACCGCCGGCGAAGTGAACGATGACCTCGAACACTTCGAGCCGTATGGCTTCACCAGCAATCCACTGGCTGGCGCCGAGGGGATCGTCACGTTCCTCGGCGGTGACCGTTCCCACGCCATCGCCCTGGTGGTCGCCGACCGTCGCTATCGCCTGCAATCGCTGGCTGCCGGCGAAGTGGCGATCTACACCGACGAGGGCGACAGGATTCACTTCAAGCGCGGACGGATCATCGACATCGAAACCGCCACGCTGAACATCCGCGCCAGTAGCGCGGTGAACTTCGATACGCCGGTCATCAACCAGACCGGCAAGCTTGTTTCCACTGGCGATCAGATTGCCGGCGGCATCAGCCAGATCAAACACGTGCACGTCGGCGTGCAGGCCGGTAGCGGCCAGACCGGCGCGCCGGCAGGAGGCAAGTGATGCTGATCAGCCCGAACCTCCACGCCGCACTGACCCGATCCGTACTCATCAGCCTGTTCACCTGGCGCCGCGCCGCCGATGACGATGCCCTCGACGACGAGGAGCGTTTCGGTTGGTGGGGCGACACTTTTCCCACCGTCGCCGATGATCGTATCGGTTCGCGGCTGTGGCTGCTGCGCCGGGTCAAGCTGACCCGACAGACCCAGATGGACGCCGAGTTCTACGCCCGCGAAGCCTTGCAATGGCTGATCGACGACGGCCATTGCAGCGCCATCGACATCATCAGCGAACGCCTCGACGCCCAGCGCCTGAACCTGCGCACGGTCCTGACCCTGGCCGACGGCGAACGTCTGGACATCAACCCCGATAACAGTTGGCAGGTGATCTATGCCGTTTGAAACCCCTTCGCTGCCGGTGCTGATCAAGCGCACCCAAAGCGACCTGGCCGGCGATTCGCTGCGCCAGTCCGATGCGCAAGTGCTGGCCCGCACCTTAGGCGGCGCGGCTTATGGTCTGTACGGTTATCTCGACTGGATTGCCGAGCAGATCCTGCCGGACAAGGCCGACGAATCGACCCTGGAACGCATCGCCGCGTTGCGCCTGAACCAACCGCGCAAACCTGCGCAAGTGGCCACCGGCAGTGTGAGTTTTACTGCGACGGCGGGTGCCGTGCTCGACGTTGACACGTTGCTGCAATCCAATGATGGCCGCACCTACAAAGTCACCGCCGCGCGCACCACCAGCAATGGCAGCAACAGCACCACGATCGCTGCGCTCGACGCCGGCAGCCTCGGCAACGCCGACGCGGGTCTGACGCTGACGCCGGTGCAACCGATTGCCGGCGTTGTCGGCAGCAGTTTCGTCGTTCTGGCGCCGGGGCTCAGTGGCGGTGTGGCGCGAGAAAGTCTGGAGTCGTTGCGCTCGCGGGTGATTCGCTCCTATCGCGTCATCCCCCACGGCGGCTCTTCCAGCGACTATGAAACCTGGGCGCTGGAAGTGCCGGGCGTGACCCGCGCCTGGTGCCGTGGCGGCTTGCTCGGTCCGGGCACGGTGACGGTGTTCATCATGCGCGACGACGATCCGCAACCGGTACCGAACGATGAGCAACTGGCCGAGGTTCAGGACTACATCGAACCGCTGCGCCCGGTGACTGCCGAGGTGCATGTGCAGCGACCGATTCAGGTGCCGGTGGTCTATCGCTTCAAAAGCGTCAACCCCGACACCACCGCCGTGCGTGCGGCGGTCGAAGCGCAGTTGCGCGATCTGCACAACCGCGAGGCCGATCTCGGCGTGCCGCTGCTGATCAGCCATATCCGCGAAGCCATCAGCAGCGCCGGCGGCGAATACGATCACACGCTCACCGCACCGGCGGCTGACGTACCTGCCGGCAAGAGTGAACTGCTGACTTTCGGAGGTTGCGTATGGGGGGCATAAGAACCGCCGCGCAATACCAGGCGCAACTGCGCGCCTTGCTGCCCGCCGGTCCCGCTTGGGACCCGGAGCAAGTCCCGGAACTCGAAGAAGTCCTGCATGGTGTCGCCGTCGAACTGGCACGCCTCGACGCCCGCGCCGCCGACCTGCTCAACGAAATGGACCCGGCCGGAGTCAGCGAACTGGTGCCGGACTGGGAACGGGTGATGGATCTGCCCGACCCATGCCTCGGCGCCACGCCACTGTTCGACGACCGCCGCCTCGCCGTACGCCGGCGTTTGCTCGCGGTCGGCAGTCAGGCCGTCGGTTACTACCTCGAAATCGCCAAAAGCCAGGGCTACCCCAACGCCAGCATCACCGAACTCGAAGCCCCACGCATGGGCCGCGCACGTTTTGGCGCGGCGCATTTCGGCACTTGGGAAGCGCAATTCATGTGGACGCTCAACACCGGCGGCCGCTTGCTGCTTGGCCGGCGTTTCGGCGCGAGCTACTGGGGCGAACGCTTCGGCGTCAATCCGGGCTCGGCGCTGGAATGCCTGATCCACCGCAGTGCGCCGGCGCATACCAAGGTGCACATCAATTATGACTAAGGGGGAATGAGCCATGGATTATCCGAAGAGTGTTCCCAGCGCCGGGTTGGTGAATGGGAAGTTTGTTGATGAGGACGCTATCAACGGCACACCGGGCTCGTTGATTCCTGCTGCCTGGGGCAATGGCGTGACGGAAGAAATCGTCAACGTCATCAAGGCAGCTGCCATCGTGCCAGACGAACAGAATCATGGTCAGCTTCAGCAGGCGATCATAAAAAACATCAGTGACAGATTACCCGGCCAGGCCAGCGAAACCGTTGCCGGAATGATGAAAGTCGCGACTCAGGATCAGGTCGGGAGCGGCGTGGATGACACGGTGGCGGTGACGCCGAAGAAGCTCAAACTTGGATTCAGCCTGGCAAACAACGGCGGAACCGGTTACCTCGGTTTTCCCTCCTGGATGGGCGGTTTGATCATCCAGTGGGGATGGATCAATAGCGCCACGACAGACGTGATTACCCCGCTTCCGGTCAGCTTCAACTCGAACTTTTTTCGAGTAATGGTGTGCAACGACTACACCGCATCCTCTGGGTCGATCGGTTATATCGCAGCCTCGCCTCGAAGCTTGTCCTCCTTCGTTTCCCGGGGTTCTAGCCCGTCTCTGGGCGCCCAATACATCGCCATAGGCAAGTAGGCCGTTTATGAAAATTTATTGGAGCCCTTCGGTTCAGGGTTTTTTTGATTCTCGTATCAATTCGTCGATTCCCAAGGACGCTGTCGAGATATCGCCATCACACCGTAACGAGTTGATCGACGGACCCAGGCGCAATCAGGTGATTGTGTGTCGTGCCAATGGCTTTCCCATTCTGGCCGATGCACCGTCCGCTACGCCGGCAGAGTCCACGGTCACTGAACGCCAATGGCGTGATGCGCAATTGAGCGAAACGGATCCCATGGTTGCACGGCACCGCGACGAGTTGGAAAACGCAGAAACCACCACCCTGTCAGTCGAGCAATACGCGGCGTTGCAGCAATATCGCCGCGACCTGCGCAACTGGCCCTCATCGACGCAGTTTCCAGCCATGTCAGGACGCCCTGTGCTGTCGGTTGCAGGCAACGTCACTGTGAAAAAGTCCCGGACCAAGTCCCGGGCCAAACCGTGATGCACATGATGCAATGAACTGGCGCGGATACCCCTAAGGCCACTTTGACGCGTTTTTTGTCGAAGCTTGCAGCCTGCCTTGTGCTCGCCCAAGCCCACTTCACCGTGGGCTTTTTTATTTTCAGAAACAGACCGCCACTGGCTCGCATCAGCGATCGCCGCGACGCGGTTCATTTGTTATTTCAGAGGAACGAAAGACCTATGGATTATCCAAAAAGCGTCCCCAGCGTCGGCCTGGTCGATGGCCGCTTTGTCGATGAAAACCCGGTGGCGGGAACGCCCGGTTCGTTGATTCCGGCGGTGTGGGGCAACAGCGTGACTCAGGAGATCCTGAGTGTGATTACCGGTGGTGGGTTGGTGGCTTCCGAAACGGACACCGGTCAGTTGTACAAGGCCATTCAGTCAATTGTCGGCAAGTCTAGTCCCATGCGCTCCCTGATCACCCGTATTTCTGCTTCAAAGCTGCTTGACGCGCAGGAGTTGGGGTTGGTTCTGATTGATGGCAGCGCGGGGGCGATGACCGTCACGCTTCCCGATGCGGATGCCGGGCTTGGTGTGCGTGACGTAATTGTTCGCCGTGTGGACAACACGGTTAACCGGTTGGTAGTCCAGGCATCAGGCAGCGACCGGATCCGTTTTCATACACACCTGTCGGCGAGCGGTTATCCGTTTCTGGTGCTGATGGGGGGCGGTGACTGGTGGCAATTGCGCAGTGACGGGGCGGGTAGTTGGTGGCCGGTTGGTCGCCTCGACAACACCCCTCTGGGCCGCCCTTCGTTCGAAACCACCATGGCGCTCAATCCCGGTGGCTACGGTCTGCTCAACGGCTATTTTTTCAAGCGTGCGGAATGGCCGTGGTTGTGGGACTTCGCTCAGGCTTCAGGAGCCCTGACGACAGAAGCGGCGCGATGGAACCGAGAAGGTGCGTGGACCAGTGGCGATGGTGCGTCGACCTTTCGAATTCCAGAAGTTCGCGGCGAATTTCTGCGAGCCCTCGATGAAACTCGAGGCGTGGATATAGGACGAGTCGTCGGCAGTTTGCAGAACCATGCACTGCAAAGCCATAACCACTACCTGCCCACCGGTTCAGGGTCTTCCAATCGGCCGGCGCCGTCTATCCCGGACCCTATCTGGAACGTTTCAAATGACGTCAACTTTTACCCAACCGACGGAACCATCGCGACCACGTACCCCAATCCTGCGTTCGACTCCGATACCTACATCGGCAACATCGGGAATTTTACGACGGAAACCCGACCGCGAAACATTGCCTATCCCGCGCGAATCAAACTGATCTGAGGTGCACATGTTCAATTACTTAATAGACGACGCCGGCGCGTTGACCGGCCCGGTCGATTTTCTACTCGTGCCGGGTATCGGCCTGCAACTGCCAGGCAATGCTGTCACGTTGAGCATCGAACTCGCTCCGCCACCCAGTGGATACGCGTGGGCGTATGAAAATGGCTCATTGCAGCAGCGAGTAGATTTGCGCGGTGATGTCTATCGCACCGACACGGGGATCCGAGAGACCTGGACAGCATTAGGCGATCTGCCTGAAGGCTTCACCACGCAGCCATGGCCCGGTGGGTTTCATTCGTGGGTCGATGGTGCCTGGAAAATCGATGAAGCAGCTTCATTGAAGAACCGTAAGCAAGTCACCCTGACCAAGCGCGATGAACTTCTTCGCGACGCCGTCCTGCGCATCGCCCCGCTGCAATACGCCGAAGATATTGGCGATGCCGATCATGACGAACAACTGCTGCTGATCGAATGGAAACTCTACAGCGTAGAGCTGAACCGTATCGAACAACAGCCAGGATTTCCCGATGAAATTACCTGGCCGGTCGCCCCCGGCACAGCGGTAGCCAACTGATTCAGCACAGGGAACAGTGCAATGGATTATCCAAAAAGTATTCCCGGGGTCGGGCTGGTCAACGGCGGCTTCGTCGATGAAAACCCGATCGCCGGTTCGCCCGGTTCGTTGATCCCCGCCGCCTGGGGCAACAGCGTCACGCAGGAAATTCTCAATGCGATCAAGGCCGCCGGGCTTACGCCGGATGAAGCCAGAACCGATCAACTGGCCAGCGCAATCGGTGCACTGGTCGACTTTACCAAACTGAAAAATACCCCAACCACGTTGACCGGTTATGGCATCACCGATGCGGTGGGACGGCTGCTGGCAGTTCGGCAGTTCGAGACGGTCGGGATCACGGTTTACAAGCCTAACCCCAAGGCCAGACGTATTCGTGTTCGACTGGTGGGGGCCGGTGGATCTGGCGGCGGTTGTGCATCTGTCGCCTCCGGGAACCTGCGTCTCGGTGGCGGCGGTGGATCGGGGGCCTATGCGGAGAGTCTGTATGACGTGACGCCCCAGATGCTTGCCGGCGTGCCCGTTTCTTTGGGGGCCGGTGGAGCTGCCAGCACTACGATGGGGCTGGTCGGCGGTGGGGCTTCCTTCGGCTCCTACATGAGCGTTACAGGAGGCGGCGGCGCACAGATCCTGAACATCGATACGACAACCTCATCCTCGGGGTACGTTCAGGGTGGCACTGGGGGTCAAGACGCCGTGGGCGGCAACCTTGCCAATGCACGGGGTCACACCGGTGGCTACGCAATGTTCAACGGCAATTGGGGAATGCTCTCCGGAGGCGGAGCTGCCAGCCCGTTTGACGGTGGCGCCCCGTACAGGGGCGTACACAATCCGGGTTTCGCAGGCGTCCGAGGCTCGGGAGGCAGTGGCTCTTGCTCGTCAAATCCGTCGAGTTCATTCGTCAGCGGCGCCGGCGGCAACACCTTCTGTGAAATCTGGGAGTACGAGTAATGGCCGTTTATGCACGGATCGAGAACGGCGTGGTCGTCGAACGGATCGACGCCGGTGACTACGCAATCAGCCAACTGTTCGCGCCGTCTTTTGTCGAGTCGATGGTGCGAGTGCCGGATGGCCAGGTGGTCGAAATCGGCGCGCCGATCAGTCAGTTGCCGACAGCTGCCGAACCACTGCCCGCGCAGCAAAGTCCGGTGATCCTCCAGGCGCCGGTTGTTGCAGATCAAGCGCCTGCGGCAGCGGAACGTAGCTGGCGTCAGGCATCCCTGTCAGCGACTGAATGGCTGGTCACTCGTCATCGCGATGAGCAGGAACTGGGGCGTGGAACCTTGCTCAAGGCTTCCCAATATCTGGAACTGCTCGAGTACCGACAAGCGCTGCGCGACTGGCCTGATTCAGCGCTTTTTCCCACAGCGGATTCCCGGCCATCTGCGCCGCTTTGGCTGGCCAGCGTGATTGGCTGAGGCCTGCGCACCCACTGTATTTCAATCAAGGAGATTAACCTTGGACTATCCCAAAAGTGTGCCCAGTGTCGGGCTGGTCAACGGCCAGTTTGTCGATGAAGACCCGGTTGCCGGAAAGCCCGGTTCGCTGATCCCGGCGACGTGGGGCAACAGCGTCACGCAAGAAATTCTTAACGTGGTTCAGGCGGCCGGCCTGACACCGAATGAGTCGTCGAACAATCAGTTGCTGGGGGCATTGCGCAGTCCGGCATTGTTCATGACCGCCCCGCAGTTTGATGGCGGACGCTCAGCAGCAACGTCCGAGTTTGTGCAGCGGGCGTTGGGCAATTATGCAAGTGCGCGTGGGATATCCGCCGCCACGCAATTGACCTTGTCCGATGTCGGCTGCTCGATCGGTCTGGGTGGTAACGCAGCGTATACCGTGACGCTTCCGGATACCGCTGCGGTGCCGAGTGGCGCCACGATCAGCCTGCATTGCCGCAACAGCGCCCCCGTCACCGTGGCCAGTAAAACCGGCACGCAGATCAGTCCGCAAGGGGCTTATCTGGCGTCGATCGTAATGAACAATGGTGAAAGTGCGAACTTCGTCAGAGAGTCCGGTGTGTGGGTGGTTTATGGCACGGCTGCGCTGAAGTACTCGGCCAATTACGCCGCACAGTTCGCCACATCGGGATATCAAAAGTTTCCCAGCGGTTTGATCGTGCAGTGGGTGACGGGGGGATCCGATGCGAATGGCAACATGACGGTGTCGCTGCCGATCAGGTTTCCCAATGCTGTCCTCGGCGGTGTTGCCAATGAAGGCTACCCGGCAGGTTGGGGTGCCTCCAACGTTACCGTTTGGGCATTTGACGGCGCGAACTCGACGACAACGACAGTGGCTGCCCGGGTGCGCAACGTCCTGGCTTCAAGTGTGAAGGCCGAGCCGGGAATTGCTGGCCGCATTCTGGTTTGGGGGTACTGACCATGACGATTTACTTTTATGCACAAAGTCTCGGCTTTGATCGAGTCGACAGCGCACTTCCCGAAGTGCCTGAAGGGGCGGTGGAAATCACCCAGGCGCAATACGTCGAACTGTTCGCCGGGCAGGCGAGTGGCAAAGTCATTAGCGCCAGTGCCAGTGGTCAGCCTGTGCTGATCGACCCTGTCATTTCCCCGATTGCCCTTGCCAGCCATGAACGCGCATGGCGTAACAAAGTGCTGCAGGACACACAGTGGTTGGTGCTTCGCGACGCTGAAGAGCTGGAAGTCGGTGAGGGCACGACCCTGCTCGCCGAAGAGTTCAAACAACTGCTGTCTTACCGACAGTCACTACGCGAGTGGCCCAATGACCCGGATTTCCCGGATGCACGCTCACGCCCGGTTGAACCCGACTGGCTGCAAATCTTGCTGCGAACGAACGGCTGAGTCGCCGCTGATCTGAAGAGGAATTAAAGTGGATTATCCAAGAAGCGTCCTCAGCTCCGGCTTGGTCGACGGCAAATTTGTTGACGAAGACGCGATAGCCGGAACGCCGGGATCGCTGATCCCAGCGAGCTGGGGCAACAGTGTTACTCAGGAAATACTCAGCGCGATTACCGCGGCTGGTTTGAAACCGGACGAACTACAGACTGATCAATTGGCTCAGGCGATCCGGCAATTATCCAGACCGGATCCGTTGCAACAATTTCCGGTACAGGTGTATCGCAGAAATGTGCTGATCAATGGCGGGTTCGATATCTGGCAGCGCGGAACGACCAACCAAGGCCCGAACATCGGTGGTTATGTGGCAGATCGCTTTCGCTGCGACTGGAACGGTAGTGCTGCGGTGAATATCAGTCGTCAGGTTTTTCCTCTTGGGCAAACTGACGTTCCTGGCGAACCGGACTGTTTTCTGCGTTGGCAGCAAACGGCGGCCGGGGCTGGAGCTACCACCCACAAGGTTTCTCAGAGTATCGAGTCGGTCAGAACCCTTGCGGGTAAAACCGCTACGTTGACATTTTGGGCGCGCTCCGACGCGGTTCGACCATTGAGAGTCGCGATTGCCCAGCAGTTTGGTGCGGGGGGCTCGGAAGCAGTTGTAAAAGTTGTAGATGTTTTTCAACTGAACACGACGTGGACTCGACACACCGCAACCTTCCAAGTGCCTGCTATCGCCGGAAAGATGAAGGGAGTCAATGATTGTCTGACATTGTCATTCGACTTGCCGCTGAATGTATTGCAGACAGTGGATCTGACCCGGATCCAGTTGGAAGAGGGGCCCGTTTCCACTCCCTTCGAATATCGTTCCTTCGCAGAAGAACTGTTGCTCTGTCAGCGCTATTTTGAAAAATCCTTTGTGAACGGGCTGGCGATAAAAGCGAATAACGGTACCAACACGTGTACTGCGACTTTCACTCAAATTCCCACGGGAAATACCGGCCAGTACGGAATGACTATCGGCTTTCTGGTACAGAAACGAGTACAGCCGACTGTAACCGCCTATTGCCCGGGCGAAAACAGTAACCAAGTCTGGAATCAAGCGATGAGCAAGGCTTGCACCGGTACCACTCTCCAAAGTGTGGCAGAGCGCGGTCTTTCGTTTGCCACTGTTACGCCTGTCGGCAGTGCGCCAGGGCAGACTTTGCAGTTGGAATGGACAGCGGACGCTGAAATCTAGGATTGAGCTTATGACATATCAACTGACTGCTTGCGGGGTGCTGCGCATTGAAGACTCAGCATTCATTCCACAGGATTCAACCAATCGCGACTGGCTTGAGTATCAGGCGTGGCTGTTAGCGGGCGGGCAAGTACTGCCAATGGGCGGAACACTTGAAGCTGATGTTCCGGGTGGCACCCTGAAAACTCTGGCAAATAAATGGCTGGCAGGCATTGCCCGTCCGTCGTGATTCAATCGGGGCAATATCCAGGGAGGATCAAGCATTATGCAAATAACCGAAAACAACCTTTTAACCATCATGCCCAACGCCCGCAGCCAAGCGGGCGTTTTTGTTTCTGCGCTCAACTCTGCGATGGCGCGCCGTCGCATCGATTCGCCCAAACGCATCGCTGCGTTTCTCGCGCAGATCGGTCACGAGTCGGGCCATTTGCAGTTCGTACGGGAGCTGGGCAACAACCAGTATCTGAGCAAATACGACACCGGCACGCTGGCGCTACGCCTGGGTAACACGCCCGAGGCGGACGGCGATGGCCAGAGGTATCGTGGTCGCGGGCTGATCCAGATCACAGGTCGCAGTAACTATCGCCAATGCAGCGTTGGATTATTCGGCGATGAGCGGTTGCTGTCGTTGCCGGAGTTGTTAGAGCAGCCGCAATGGGCCGCCGAGTCCGCCGCCTGGTTCTGGGAGCAGAACGGCTTGAACGAGTTGGCCGACCGCGACCAGTTCAACACCATCACCCGTCGTATCAACGGCGGGTTGAACGGTTTGCAGGATCGTCTGGAAATCTGGGCGCGGGCGAGGGCGGTGTTATGCCAATCCCCTGGCGAGTAATTGGTCTGTTGTTGCTGGCCGTGGGTGCTTTTGCTGCCGCCTGGCAACTTCAGGACTGGCGCTACGGCCGGCAACTGGTGGAGCAGGCTCGGTCAAGCGCCGACACCCTCAATCATCTGACCCAGACCGCCGCCACTGCGCAACAGGCCGAGCAAGATAAACGTCTGGCGCTGGAGCAGCGGCTCGCCGCCAGTGAACAAACCCACTTTCGAGCGATGAGCGATGCCCAACGTGATCAGGATCGCTTGCGCGATCGTCTTGCCACTGCTGATGTGCGCCTGTCAGTCCTCCTCGATGCCGGCGACGTTGCCGCCGGCTGCGCGTTGCCAGCCCCCACCGGCCCCGGCGGCGTGGATCATGCAGCCGTACGCGCCCGACTTGACCCGGCGCATGCTCAACGAATTATCGCCATCACCGACAGCGGCGACCGCGGACTGATTGCCTTGCAAGCGTGTCAGGCCTATGTCAGAGCGCTGGCGCCTGCACATTTTGAATGAGTCTGTGTATTGAAAGCGCAACCGGCTCGTGTACGGTGGAGGCATTCCACACGATCTGGAGCGCACCGTGAAAGAGATCACCCAACTGGCTGCCGAACTTGGCCGACGCCTGCAAGTGCTCAATGCCCACGTCACCACCGCTGAATCCTGCACCGGTGGCGGGATCGCCGAAGCGATCACCCGGATTCCGGGCAGTTCGGCATGGTTCGAGGCCGGTTACGTGACGTACTCCAATCGGCAGAAAACCCAGCAACTGAATGTGCCGGCCGAGTTGTTCGGCACGGTGGGTGCCGTCAGTCGGGAAGTCGTCGAAGCGATGGTACTGGGGGCGCAGAAACACAGCCTGGCGCGATTCGCTGTCGCGGTCAGCGGCGTGGCCGGACCCGATGGCGGTACGCCGAACAAACCGGTGGGCACAGTCTGGCTGGCGTGGGGCGTGGGCGATGTGGTTTCCAGCGAGGTTCAACACTTCGCCGGCAACCGCGATGAAGTCCGCCGACAAACGGTGAAGGCCGCGCTAGAGGGGCTCCTGCGACTGGCGGCACGAGAAATCGAAAATCAGGGGTAGGCGATCCGCGAACGCTGTGGAATAATACTGGCTACTTATACAGGTGTTGGCCGTCAGGCCTTATTGATTACGTGAGGACTTTAATGGACGACAACAAGAAGAAAGCCTTGGCTGCGGCCCTGGGTCAGATCGAACGTCAATTCGGCAAGGGTGCCGTAATGCGTATGGGCGATCAGGACCGTCAGGCGATCCCATCCATCTCCACTGGCTCTCTGGGTCTGGACATTGCACTCGGCATCGGCGGCCTGCCAAAAGGCCGTATCGTTGAAATCTACGGTCCTGAATCTTCCGGTAAAACCACACTGACATTGTCCGTTATCGCTCAGGCACAAAAAGCCGGCGCGACCTGCGCATTCGTCGACGCCGAACACGCCCTCGACCCTGAGTACGCCGGCAAACTGGGCGTCAACGTCGATGACCTGCTGGTGTCCCAGCCGGACACTGGCGAACAGGCCCTGGAAATCACCGACATGCTGGTGCGTTCCAACGCGGTTGACGTGATCATCGTCGACTCCGTGGCTGCACTGGTGCCGAAGGCTGAAATCGAAGGCGAAATGGGTGACATGCACGTGGGCCTGCAAGCCCGTCTGATGTCCCAGGCGCTGCGTAAAATCACCGGTAACATCAAGAACGCCAACTGCCTGGTGATCTTCATCAACCAGATTCGTATGAAGATCGGCGTGATGTTCGGTAGCCCGGAGACCACCACCGGTGGTAACGCGCTGAAGTTCTACGCTTCGGTTCGTCTCGACATCCGCCGTACCGGCGCGGTGAAAGAAGGCGACGAAGTGGTCGGTAGCGAAACCCGCGTCAAGGTTGTGAAGAACAAGGTGGCTTCGCCGTTCCGTCAGGCCGAGTTCCAGATTCTTTACGGCAAGGGCATCTACCTCAACGGCGAGATGATCGACCTGGGCGTGCTGCACGGTTTCGTTGAGAAGTCTGGCGCTTGGTACGCTTACGAAGGCACCAAGATCGGTCAGGGCAAGGCCAACTCGGCCAAGTTCCTGGCAGACAATCCGGAAATCGCTGCCAAGCTCGAGAAGCAACTGCGTGACAAACTGCTGGCACCAGCAGCAGACGTCAAGGCTTCGGCGACCCGCGACAAAATCGACGATATGGCCGAGGCCGACATCGACGTTTGAAGTCTCTGAATGACACTCGTACTTGATACCCTCGTCGCGGTGCGGCGAACCGCCATGGACCTGCTCGCACGTCGCGAGCATGGTCGAGTCGAGCTGACGCGTAAACTGCGTCAGCGCGGCGCTGAGGCGGAGATGATCGAAACAGCCCTCGACCGTTTGACAGAAGAAGGGCTGCTTTCCGAAGCCCGTTATCTTGAAAGCTTTGTTTCCTACCGTGCCCGTTCCGGTTATGGCCCTCTGCGAATTCGCGAGGAACTGAGTCAGCGCGGTTTGCAACGCGCCGATATCGAGCTCGCCCTGCGCGAAAGCGGTATCAGTTGGCAGGAGCAGCTTCAGGAAACCTGGCAGCGAAAATTCTCCGGGCACTTACCGATTGATGCCAAGGAGCGAGCCAAGCAAGGCCGTTTCCTCGCCTATCGAGGTTTCTCGATGGAGATGATCAACCGCTTGTTCAGCGGCAGAGGCATGGACGATTAAGACGATTGAAGAAAACGGCCCGCTATGAAAATAGCGGGCCGTTTTTTTTTACGTTTTAAATAGCCTTCGACGGCTCTCGGTTGCGTTGCGCGGTTTGCGGTTTGGAATGAGCCCAGTTTTCCGGCACGTTGATGTAATCGACCAACTCTCTCAAACGCCCGTGATTCCTGGCGTTGAAGGCAAACGCCAAGCGCGCCAGATGGCTGAACTTCGCGTCATCGTGTTCCTCGCCGCTGTAGACGTGTTGATGGAAGTGGTCGCTCAGGCACAAATCGGCAAAGGTCTCCTGCATCTGCTCCAGCGCTTGATCGCTGAGCTTGTGATTCATGCGGATCACGAATTGCCCTTTGAGCCAGCGGCTGGAGTGGAAGTTGCTGTAGAACTGGTTGATTTGCTCCACCGCCTCCTCGACGGTGTAGACCAGCCGCATCAATTGCATGTCGGTCGGCAGGATGTAGTGGTTTTCTTCCAGTTGCTGGCGGATGAAGTCCATCGCGCCCTGCCAGAAGGTGCCCCCCGGTGTGTCCAGTAACACCACCGGCACCAGTGGACTTTTACCGGTCTGGATCAGCGTCAGCACCTCAAGTGCTTCATCCAGCGTGCCGAAACCGCCAGGGCACAGCACCAGTGCGTCGGCTTCCTTGACGAAAAACAGCTTGCGGGTGAAGAAGAAGTGGAAGGGCAGCAGATTGGCGGTGCCATCCACGGTCGGGTTGGCATGCTGCTCGAAGGGCAGAGTGATGTTGAAGCCAAGGCTGTGATCGCGGCCAGCCCCTTCGTGGGCGGCGGCCATGATGCCGCCACCGGCACCAGTGATGACCATCATGTCCGAGCGTGCCAGCGCGGCACCGAGTTCCCGAGCCATGGCGTACAGCGGATGTTCGACCGGCGTGCGCGCCGAGCCGAACACGGTGACTTTGCGTCGGCCCTTGAATTGCTCCAGCACTCTGAATGCCTGCTCCAGTTCACGCAGGGCCTGCAGGGTGATTTTGGCGTTCCAGCGATTGTGATCTTCCTGAGCCATGCGCAGTACGGTCAGGATCATGTCGCGGTAGATGGGAATGTTCGGGCTGTTGGGGGAAACGCGGTTGAGCTGTGCTTCGACCTGGCTGATGAGGTCGGGACCGCTTTCCTGAAAATGACGGTTGAGCAGGTCATTCGGTTGGTAAGGCATTCAACGTCTCCTTCTGCACAGAGCGGGTGGCCCTGACGAGCGGCGTCAGTGCCGCGCTGCAAAAACACACAATCGGCAGTTCCTTTTCCTGCCGCAAACGACTGATCGGAATACTTTCAATCTAGACCCTTGCGAGCGGTTGCGCTGAATCGATCATTGCGCTGCAAAGTCCTGGCTGGCAATCGCTTACTGTTTTTCGGCCAGTGACATCACCGCTCGTCAGAACGTGCACCGGCCGCCAAACCCTCTGATTAACTGATTTACAGGCACCGTACGACAATTTCACGTCAATACCGTACGCAAGGTGCACGCAATTCAAGGATTTGCGGGTAGCAAGGAGGCGGGACACATGACCAGAGTGGTTCTGGAGATCGATACGCAGTTGTATCGAATGCTGAAAGCATCAGCCGAGGCCAATCAAGTCAGTCTCGAGGAGGAGTGTTGCCGGCGACTGGCAGGAGGCGAGCGCCGCTCCCACTATCTACAGGCCTTGCTGGCCGAACTGCGCGCCGAGGATGAACAGCGGCGCGCCAATTCGCGATGATTACTTCTTCTTCGCCGGGGCGGCTTTCGGGCAATCCGATTCCTGATAGCTGGCGGAGCCGATCGCTTTGTTGGTTTTCACTTCAGTGAAGTCGTAACGCATGATCGCGCCTTTGGCCATCAGCTTGCGGAACGAAGGGTTGTTGCAGACCGAGGCACCCAGCTGGAAATACACGGCTTTGGGATCGGCACGCATTTTGTCGGCGTGGCTCTTTTGCACACTCAGGTGGTTGATCAACTGAGTGCCTTCAACGGTGTAGCCCTGATCAAGAATGTCTTCATTGATTGCCCGAGGCGTGCCGACGCTGCTTTGGGCGGCGACGTTGCGCAGCTCGCGGTTCAGATTCTGCTCACTCAAGGACGCAGCCTGAGCGGTGAAGGACGACGCCAGCAGAATGGCAGCGGTGGGAACGATAAGGCGCAGCATGAAACTCTCCTGATTCGGTGACTGGTGGTTCGACCAGCCACGGGGCTGTGCGTTCAGTGGCGGCGAATTATAGGGGAGCCGGTCTGGACGGTACAGGCTTGTGCCCTTCGCTCTGGTAAACTGCCGGCCTTTATTGCCTTGCCGAGTGTTGTTCGTGTCGAGTTTCCCTGTCTGCCGGCCTTGCCTGTGATGAACCATGCCCCCAACGCCGTAGCCCGCCTGCGCGATCAGCGCGAGGACGAGGGCATCAAGCCGATTCAGGCCCGGGGCTTTCGCTCCGAGCGTTGCCGCGACTGCCGCGTGATCATCAGTCATTGCCTGTGCGCTTGGCGGCCAAGTGTCGAAACCCGATCCGGCGTGTGCCTGATCATGACCGGCAAGGAAGTGTTCAAACCGAGCAATACCGGTTGGCTGATTGCCGATGTGGTGCGCGATAACCACGCGTTCATCTGGTCGCGCACCGAGCCCGATCCGCAGATGCTGGCGCTGCTCAACGACCCGCAATGGCAGCCGTATCTGGTGTTCCCCGGCGAATACGTCGAGCCGTCGCGGGTGACCAACACCGTCGAACTCGATAGCAGCAAACGTCCGCTGTTCATTCTGCTCGACGCGACCTGGACCGAAGCACGCAAGATGTTCCGCAAAAGCCCGTACTTTGATCGCTTGCCGATTCTCAGTCTGCTGCCAGACAAACTCTCGCGCTATCGCTTGCGGCGCTCGACCCGCAGTGAGCACCTGTGCACCGCAGAAGTCGCTGCGCTGTGTCTGGAACTGGCGGGAGACAGTGACGCCGCGTCGGCGCTGGACGCCTATTTCGATGTGTTCAGCCAGCATTACCTGGGTGCCAAGCAGCAGTTGGACATGAATGAATCGACCCCGGCCCATGCCGAGTTGCAACCCTTCATACGAAAGCCGCAGCCGGAGTTGGCCCAATAGTGGCCCATACTGTACGCAGCGGCGGCCGTGTTGCTTGACCACCCCGTCTTCGCTGGGCATGCTTGGCGCCGATTAGGGTGCGGCCAAGGTTTGAAACGCTGTGTTTGCTGGTTATTGGCGTTGAACGTGCCCCTGTGGATGCCGCCTGAAAGGCGCATCTTGAGTTGCTTTGGCAAGATCCGAATGCACCGGGTCTGCCATCAAAAACAGGATCATTTGAAAAATGGCCACATACGACATCCTGATTGCCGATGATCACCCCCTGTTTCGTAGCGCCCTGCATCAAGCGGTGACGCTGGGCCTTGGCCCGAATGTGCGATTGGTGGAAGTGGCGAGCATCGCCGAACTGGAAACTCGCCTGACCGAAAAGGCTGACTGGGATCTGGTCTTGCTGGATCTGAACATGCCGGGCGCCTTCGGTTTTTCCGGGCTGGTGATGTTGCGCGGACAATATCCGCAGATTCCGGTGGTGATGGTCTCGGCGCAGGAAGAAGCCTCGGTGATGGTCAAGTCCCGCGAGTTCGGCGCCAGTGGCTTCATTCCCAAGTCCAGCGACCTGAGCGTGATTCAGGAAGCGGTGCGCAAAGTGCTCGATGGTGATGTGTTCTGGCCACCGCAGGCGTTCGAAGCCGTTGCCGTTTCCGACGAAGCCAAAGCCGCCAGCGATGGCCTCGCCAGCCTTACCCCGCAGCAGTTCCGCGTGTTGACCATGGTCTGCGAAGGCTTGCTGAACAAGCAGATTGCCTATGAGCTGAGCGTGTCCGAAGCGACCATCAAGGCCCATGTCACGGCGATCTTTCGCAAGCTGAATGTGCGCACTCGTACGCAAGCGGCTTTACTGCTGCAACAACTTGAGTCAATTCCGAGCCAATAATGGCTGGCGTCTTCACGCTTTTTTGACTTTTGTTGATCTAGCTTTCCCACTCCTTTTTGGTTGGTTTCTACTTTATGTCACCTTTCAAGGGCCAGACCGGCCTGAAACGCATTCTCAACGCTTCCGGCTATTCGCTGGACGGCCTGCGCGCAGCTTTCACCGGCGAAGCGGCGTTCCGCCAACTGGTACTGCTCAATGTGGTGCTGGTACCGCTGACGTTCTTTCTGAATGTCAGCCGCGTCGAACAGGCGCTGTTGATCGCCGTGTGCCTGTTGGCGCTGATCGTCGAGTTACTGAATTCGGCAGTGGAAGCGGCCATTGACCGCATTTCGCTGGAACTGCACCCGCTGTCCAAGAACGCCAAGGACATGGGCAGCGCCGCGCAATTCGTCGCGCTGAGCATGATTGCGCTGGTGTGGGCGGTGATTCTGCTTTAAGCGATTGTCGGCAAAACGATCTCGTCGCTGCGCTGCACACCGGCGGTGAAAGCGCGGCACAGATCGAGAAACTCGCGCATGGCCGAGGTCTGGTACTTCTGCTTGTGCCAGATGAAGTAGAACTGTCGCGCCAGGTCCAGATCCGGCGTCTCCACCGCCACCAGACTGCCGCGGCGGAAGGCATCGCGCAGCGCCAGGCGCGAGATGCAACCGATCCCCAGTCCTGATTCCACCGCGCGTTTGATCGCTTCGGTGTGTTCCAGCTCCAGACGGATATTCAGCGCGCTGCGATGGTGACGCATGGCCTGATCGAAGGTCAGCCGCGTGCCGGAACCCTGTTCGCGCAGAATCCACGCTTCATGCGTCAACTCTTCCATGGTCGCACTGCCGCGTTTGGCCAGCGGATGCTGCGGCGCGCAGAACACCACCAGCTCATCCTCGACCCAACTCTGTACTTCGATGTCCGGGTGGCTGCAATCGCCTTCGATTAGACCCAGATCAATTTCGTAGTGGGCGACCTGTTGCACGATATTGGCAGTGTTCTGTACATGCAGCTTCACCTGGCTTTCCGGGTGGCGCTGCATGAAGCTACCGATCAACAGGGTCGCCAGATAATTGCCGATGGTCAGGGTGGCGCCGACTGACAGAGAGCCGAAACCTGATTTGCCGTTGAGCAGGTCTTCGATTTCCTTGGCCTGATCGAGCAGGGCCACCGCCTGAGGCAACAACTGTTTGCCGAGGGCATTGAGGCTCAACCGTTTGCCGGCTCGGTCGAACAGCTGGCAGCTGGACTGGCGCTCAAGCTCGGTAATAGAGGTGCTGGCCGCCGATTGCGAAAGGTTGAGCAGACCCGCAGCACGGGATACGCTTTCCTGCTGGGCGACGGCGACGAAGACTTGCAGTTGACGGAGAGTAAATCGCATATCGATATAACCGATAACCCTTATCTTAATAATCCAGTTAACAGATATTGTCGGCGCTATTAGAATGCGATGCAATTGCGCACCATCGGCATTTATTCAGCCTAGAGCAAGCGCAGAGCCAATATCCAGGAGTCAAACGTACATGAGCAACATGAACCACGAGCGTGTCCTCAGTGTTCATCACTGGAACGATACCCTGTTCAGCTTCAAGTGCACCCGCGATCCGGGCCTGCGCTTCGAGAACGGGCAGTTCGTGATGATCGGCCTGCAACAGCCAAACGGCCGCCCGCTTATGCGCGCTTACTCGATTGCCAGCCCGAACTGGGAAGAGCATCTGGAGTTCTTCAGCATCAAGGTGCCTGACGGCCCGCTGACCTCGCAGTTGCAGCATCTCAAGGAAGGTGACGAGATCATCATCAGCAAAAAGCCTACGGGCACGCTGGTGCTGGACGATCTGAAGCCTGGCAAACACCTGTACCTGCTCAGCACCGGTACCGGTCTGGCACCGTTCATGAGCGTGATTCAGGATCCGGAAACCTACGAGCGTTTCGAAAAAGTCATCCTGTGCCACGGCGTGCGCTACGTGAACGAAGTCGCTTACCGCGAATTCATCACCGAGCACTTGCCGCAGAACGAGTTCTTCGGCGAAGCGCTGCGTGACAAGCTGATTTACTACCCGACCGTTACGCGCGAACCATTCGAGAACGAAGGTCGTCTGACCGACCTGATGCGCAGCGGCAAACTGTTCAGCGACATCGGCCTGCCGCCGATCAACCCGCAGGACGACCGCGCCATGTTGTGCGGCAGCCCGAGCATGCTCGATGAGACCAGCGAAGTCCTCAACAGCTTCGGCCTGACCGTGTCGCCGCGTATGCGCGAGCCGGGTGACTACCTGATCGAGCGTGCATTCGTCGAGAAGTAAGCTCCACTGAAAAGCCCCCATTGCCTGCTCAGGCAATGGGGGCTTTTTCGTTTCTGGACATTACGCTTCGGCGGGAATGACTTCGAGGACGCGGATCTGCTCCGGCGTCGGGTAATGCCAGCGCACATCCAAGTCCCAGAACTGTGCGCCGTATTCACGTTCCGGCGCCGGGGTTTGATACGCCGGGCGCGGGTCTTGCGCCAAACACTGTTCGATCAGCTCGACCAGAGGCTCGCCAAGACGCTGAGCGTGGGTGAGCGCCTGTTGCAACGCTGCATCCGTCCACTGCACGTCGATCAACTGCGGCGCTGCGCTGGCGATGCTGTTGGAGGCGCTGGCGATGATGTCGGCGTAAGGCACGTAGGGTTTGATGTCGAGAATCGGCGTGCCGTCGAGCAGGTCGATGCCGGAGATAAACAGGCGATTGGATTCAACCTTGTCCAGCTTCACTACCGATTGGCCGATGCCATTCGGGCGATGTGTGGCGCGAGTGGCGAACACCCCCATGGACTTGTTGCCGCCGAGGCGGGGCGGGCGGACTTTCAGGCGCGGTTTTTCTTCCAGTGCCTGATGGAAGAGGAACAGCAGCCAGACGTGGCTGACTTGTTCCAGCCCCTGCACCGCGTCACCCTGATCGAACGGCGCCACCAGTTCCAGCACGCCACGGGCGGCGGGGGCCAGTTGCGGCTGGCGGGGAATGGCGAATTTCTCCTTGAAGCAGGAGCGGACAAAGCCGATGGGCGAGACGCTGTAAGTCATGGTGTGTATTCGAAGCGGGGCAGGGTGGGCATGATAACCCGGCAGGCTTCAAGTCTGGTGGTGGCCAGGCGGGCGCCATCGCTGGCAAGCCAGCTCCCACAGGATTCTCGGACGTTAGAATAATTTGAGTTCACCCAAAAACCTGTGGGAGCTGGCTTGCCAGCGATAGCCGCACCACCGATTTCAGAGACTAAACCCACCATCCAGCGGAATGATATTCCCGGTCATATAAGCCCCCGCCTTACTCGCCAGACTGATCGCCAACGCTGCCATCTCTTCCTCGCGCCCCCAGCGTTTCATCGGGATCAGCGCCGTATCCTCAGCCAGTGCCTGCTGATCATTACCGATATGCTGAGTCATCTTGCTCGGAAACCGTCCCGGCGCGATCACATTGACGTTGATGTGCTGGCTCACCAGTTCCCGCGCCAGAATTCGCGACAACTGGTGCAGCGCCGCTTTACTCGGCCCGTAGGCATACGCCTGCTCGCCAAATGAGGAAATCCCCGCCACCGAACCAATGTTGATAATCCGTGCGGGATTGGCCGCCGAACCGGCCTTGCGCAGCAACGGCAGAAACTGCTGGATGCAGGTGAACACGGAGGTCACGTTGAGCTGCATGACTTTTTCCCAGCCTTTGACCGGGTAACTCTCCAGCGGCGCCCCCCAGGTGGTGCCGGCATTGTTCACCAGAATATCCAGATGCGTGATCTGCTCGCCGAGCCGTGCGGCCAGTTCCTGTACACCTTCTTCCGTCGCCAGATTCGCCGCCACGCCTTGGCAAGTGCCCAAGGCACTGAGTTCTTCGGCCGTTTGATGACAGGCTTCGGCGTCCCGGGAGCAGACGAATACACGGGCGCCAGCCTCGACAAAGGCCTTGGCGATCATTTTGCCGATACCACGGGTGCCGCCGGTCACCAGAGCGGTGCGGCCTTGCAGGGAGAAATACGGGTGCATGGCGAGTCCTGAGGATTAGGGATCAGTACACCCTAGTCGTCAGCCGCGAAAAGCGGAGCCACTATTTTCTAACGGAATGGAGGGCCATGCGGCCAGCTTCGAGTTGCAAGCTACAAGCGGCAAGTTAAAGCAGGGCTTGCAGCTTCAGCTTGCAGCTTGCGGCTCGAAACTGTTTTACGCTCTCACGCGCAGCGTGAGCCCTTTGAGGAAGTTGCGCAGCAACTGGTCGCCACACGGACGGTAGTTGGTGTGGCCGACCTTGCGGAACAGCGCGCTCAGCTCAGGTTTGGACACCGGGAACTCGGCGGCCTTGAGGATCGCGTGCATGTCGTCTTCTTTCAGTTCGAAGGCCACGCGCAGCTTTTTCAGAATGATGTTGTTGGTCACCGGCACTTCGATCGGCTGCGGCGGACGGCTTTCGTCCTTGCCACGCTTGAAGATCACCAGGCCGTCGAGGAAGTGTGCGATGACTTCGTCCGGGCAACGGACGAAACCTTCTTCATCTTCTTCTTTCTTGTCGAGCCAGGTGATCACGTCGGCGAGCGTTACATCCATGCCGCCAAGTTTGATGATCTCGACGACTTTCTTGTCGCTGATGTCGAGCATGTAGCGCACGCTGCGCAGTACGTCGTTGTGAATCATGTCGATAATCCTGATGCGTTGTGGGCAGCGCGCAGGCGCGCTGCCGAAATGTGTGGCGGCAGTGGAAGCCTTAGAACTTCTCTTTGCCGGACAGGTAGCGCCATTGGCCGACCGGAACCTTGCCGATCGAGACGCCGCCGATGCGGATACGGCGGATGCCGACGACCTTCAGGCCGACCGCTTCGCAGAACTGGGCAATGATCCCCGGCTGCGGATTTTTCATGGCGAAGCGCAGGCGGTTTTCGTTCTGCCAGCTGGCCTTGACCGGCGGCAGCTCCTTGCCCTTGTGGGTCAGGCCGTGCTGCAAGCGGTTGAGACCGTGGGCGACCATGTCACCTTCGACTTCAACGATGTATTCCTGCTCGATCTTGGCCGAGTCGGCGGTGAGCTTGCGCAGGATTTTCCAGTCCTGGGTGAACACCAGCAGACCACTGGCCTTGGCTTGCAGGTCGGCGCTGGCCGTCAGGCGCAGGAAGTGTCCGCGCAGCGGGCGCTTGCTGAAACGGTGCTCTTCGCTGAGGGTTTCGGCGCTGAGCGACTGCATGGCGGTTTCTACATCCATGCCGGCAGGAGCGTTGAGCAGGATGGTCACCGGCTCCGGCGCGGTGGCCTTGGCGTCCTTGTCGAGCTCGACCTTCTGGTCGCCGACCTTGAATTGCGGCTCGTCGATGACTTCGCCGTCCACGGTGACCCAGCCGCCCTCGATGAACAGCTCGGCCTCGCGGCGGGAGCAACCCACCAGTTCGATGAGGCGTTTGGAGAGGCGAATCGGGTCAGTCATGACAGGGCCGTAACAAAAAAGGGGTGGGCATTGTACCTGTGTGGCGCCGGTTAAGTCCGGTTCCATTTCACGGTGTTCTGTATCCCTTGTGGGAGCGGGCTTGCCAGCGATGGCATCGCCTCGGTATTTCTTGCAGACCGCAGCGTCCGCATCGCTGGCAAGCCAGCTCCCACAGGGTTTTATGGTGTGTCAGCCATTTCAGGTGCGTTGCTGATTCTGGCGCAAGCGCATATGCAGCAACGGATACGGCTGGCCCATGCCGTCTACCTCCGAACGGCCGATCACTTCAAAACCCTGCTTGAAGTAAAAGCCCAAGGCCTGCGGGTTCTGTTCGTTGACGTCGAGCTCATCGGCATTCAAATGTTGCAGCGCGTAGTTCAGCAGTTTTTTGCCCAGGCCCTGGCCGCGATAGTCGGGGTCGATAAAGAGCATTTCAATCTTGCCCGCCGCCACACCGGCGAACCCGGTGATGCGTTGGTTGGCGTCCTTGGTGCAGATCAGCATCACTGAGTCGAGGTAGCGGGTCAGCACCAGGTTGCGCAGCAACTCGATGTAGCTGTCCGGCAGAAAATCATGGGTCGCGCGGACCGAGGCCTCCCAGACCCGGGTCAGTTCCTGATAATCGCTGAGTTTCGGCGTGTGGATGACCGAATGGTGACGCATGCCTGTGTGCCTCTTATGCCCTGTTTGATGAGGATCCTTCCCTCAGCAAACGATAGACGTAAAAAAGCCCCGCATCTCGTAAAAAGAGCGGGGCTTTTCAATACAACACTATTCCCCTTGTGGGAGCGAGCCTGCTCGCGAAGGCGTTGGTTCAGTCAACATTTTCAGCAACTGACCCACCGCATTCGCGAGCAGGCTCGCTCCCACAGGTACTGGGTGATGCTTAGATCTGCTCAGCCCACAGATCGTATTCGTCAGCATCAGTCACTTTGCACCAGACCTTGTCGCCCGGCTTCAGATTGCTGCCGTTATCAATAAACACGTTGCCATCGATTTCCGGAGCATCGAAGAAGCAGCGGCCGACCGCGCCTTGCTCATCAACTTCATCCACCAGCACTTCGATTTCACGGCCAACGCGCATTTGCAGGCGTGCCGAGCTGATCGCCTGCTGGTGCGCCATGAAGCGCTCCCACCGGTCCTGCTTGACGTCGTCCGGCACCACTTCCAGATCCAGATCATTGGCTGGAGCACCATCCACCGGCGAGTACTGGAAGCAGCCGACGCGGTCGAGCTGGGCTTCGGTCAGCCAGTTGAGCAGGTACTGGAAGTCTTCTTCGGTCTCGCCCGGGAAGCCGACGATGAAGGTCGAACGGATGATCAGGTCCGGGCAGATTTCGCGCCAGTTCTTGATCCGTGCCAGGGTCTTGTCTTCGAACGCCGGGCGTTTCATCGACTTCAGCACTTTCGGGCTGGCGTGCTGGAACGGGATGTCCAGGTACGGCAGGATCTTGCCGGCGGCCATCAGCGGGATCAGCTCGTCAACGTGCGGGTACGGGTAAACGTAGTGCAGACGCACCCAGACGCCGAGGGTGCTCAGCGCTTCGCAGAGTTCGGTCATGCGGGTTTTCACTGGCGCGCCGTTCCAGAAACCGGTGCGGTATTTCACGTCGACGCCGTAGGCGCTGGTGTCTTGCGAGATCACCAGCAGCTCTTTAACGCCGGACTTGACCAGGCGCTGAGCCTCGTCGAGCACGTCGCCGACCGGACGGCTGACCAGTTTGCCGCGCATCGACGGGATGATGCAGAAGGAGCAGCTGTGGTTGCAGCCTTCGGAAATCTTCAGGTAGGCGTAGTGGCGCGGGGTCAGCTTGATACCTTGCGGCGGCACCAGGTCGATCAGCGGGTTGTGATCCTGACGCGGTGGCACCACTTCGTGCACGGCGTTGACCACTTGCTCGTACTGCTGCGGACCGGTCACGGCCAGCACGCTCGGGTGCACGTTGCGGATGTTGCCTTCTTCCACGCCCATGCAACCGGTGACGATGACCTTGCCGTTTTCCTTGATCGCTTCACCGATCACCTCCAGCGATTCAGCCTTGGCCGAATCGATGAAGCCGCAGGTGTTGACCACCACGACATCGGCGTCCTGATAAGTGGACACCACGTCATAGCCTTCCATGCGCAGCTGGGTCAGGATGCGCTCGGAGTCGACCAGTGCTTTCGGGCAACCCAGAGATACGAAGCCAACCTTTGGATTGGCCGGCGCAGGAGTGGTGGACATGTCTAACCTCGGTATTTTGTGACGCCGCTTTCCTGATGCGAAAAGCCGACGGACGGGCGCTTAGGGTGCGCCTCTGATCAAAAAGTGCGCAATTCTAGCGGTGAGTAACGCACTTGACCAGCTTTATGCAGGGAAATACGACGAGTGCTGCGCTATGCTTCGCGCCGTTGAGCTTTACCAATTTTTTACAGTCAACAAAACGTCTGTAACAGCAGGTAAAACAGCGCATGCTGCACCACAAAGCATAGTGCTTCATTCAAAGAAGCCGGTTCTGAGAAGTAGGAGTGTTGGATGGGTCAGGCAAGTAGTCATGCGGCAGGCGCCGAGGGTTCGGCTACCAAACCGCTGAGCATGCTGGTCGCGGCAGTCGGGGTAGTTTACGGCGACATCGGCACGAGCCCGTTGTACACCCTTAAAGAAGTGTTTTCCGGCGCTTATGGCGTACCGGTCAATCACGATGGCGTGCTGGGCATTCTGTCGTTGATCTTCTGGTCGCTGATCTGGGTCGTCTCGATCAAATACATGATGTTCGTCCTGCGCGCCGACAACCAAGGCGAGGGCGGGATCATGGCGCTCACCGCACTGGCGCGGCGTGCGGCGGGGCATCGCAAAAAACTGCGGTCGTTGCTGGTGGTTTGCGGACTGATCGGTGCGGCGCTGTTTTATGGCGACAGCATGATCACTCCGGCGATTTCCGTGTTGTCGGCGATAGAGGGGCTGGGGCTGGCGTTTGAGGGCATCGACCATTGGGTGGTGCCGCTGTCGTTGGTGGTGCTGGTCGCGTTGTTTCTGATTCAGAGCCACGGTACGGCGCGGATCGGCATTTTGTTCGGGCCGATCATGGTCACCTGGTTCCTCGTGCTGGGCGCCCTTGGCGTCTACGGCATCAGCCATACGCCGGAAGTGCTGCATGCGCTGAACCCGGTCTGGGCGGTGCGTTTCTTCATGGTGCATGCCGGTATGGGCGTGGCGATCCTTGGCGCCGTGGTGCTGGCGCTGACCGGTGCCGAAGCGTTGTACGCCGACATGGGCCACTTCGGTCGCAAGCCGATTGCCCGTGCGTGGTTCATTCTGGTTTTGCCGGCGCTGGTGCTCAATTACTTCGGTCAGGGCGCTTTGCTGCTGGATAACCCGGAAGCGGCGCGTAACCCGTTCTACCTGTTGGCGCCTAGCTGGGCGCTGATTCCGTTGGTGGGGCTGTCGACCCTGGCCACGGTGATTGCCTCGCAAGCGGTGATTTCCGGCGCATTCTCCCTGACCCGTCAGGCCATTCAGCTCGGTTACATCCCGCGCATGTACATCCAGCACACCTCCAGCGACGAGCAGGGCCAGATCTACATTGGCGCGGTGAACTGGGCGCTGATGGTTGGCGTGGTTCTGTTGGTGCTCGGCTTCGAATCCTCCGGCGCACTGGCCTCGGCCTACGGCGTGGCGGTAACCGGCACCATGCTGATGACCACCATTCTGGTGTCGGCGGTGATGCTGCTGCTGTGGAAATGGCCGCCGATCCTTGCGGTACCGGTGCTGATCGGTTTCCTGCTGGTGGACGGTCTGTACTTCGCCGCCAACGTGCCGAAAATCGTTCAGGGCGGTGCTTTCCCGGTGATCGCCGGTATCGCGTTGTTCGTGCTGATGACCACCTGGAAGCGCGGCAAGCAACTGCTGGTCGAACGCCTCGATGAAGGCGCGTTGCCGCTGCCGATCTTCATCAGCAGCATCCGCGTGCAGCCACCGCATCGTGTGCAAGGCACCGCCGTGTTCCTCACCGCACGCTCCGACGCCGTGCCGCACGCGCTGTTGCACAACTTGCTGCATAACCAGGTGTTGCATGAGCAGGTGGTGTTGCTGACCGTGGTCTACGAAGACATCCCTCGTGTACCGCCATCGCGGCGTTTCGAAGTCGAGGCACACGGGGAAGGTTTCTTCCGGGTGATCCTGCACTTTGGCTTCACCGACGAGCCGGACGTGCCGCAGGCGTTGAAGCTGTGTCATCTGGATGATCTGGATTTCAGCCCGATGCGCACGACTTACTTCCTCAGCCGTGAAACGGTCATCGCCTCGAAGCTCGAGGGTATGGCGCGTTGGCGTGAAGCGCTGTTCGCGTTCATGTTGAAGAATGCCAATGGCAACTTGCGGTTCTTCAATCTGCCGCTGAACCGGGTGATTGAGTTGGGGACGCAGGTCGAGATGTAAGCCCCACCTCAACTGAAAGCCCCCGTCAGCTTCAAGGCTGGCGGGGGCTTTTTTGTGCCCGCACATAAACCTCAAGTCCACCACAAATCCCCTGTGGGAGCTGGCTTGCCAGCGATGAGTCCGGCACATCCAGAATCAATGTCGACTGACTCTCCGCCATCGCTGGCAAGCCAGCTCCCACAAGGTTATGAGGTTGGGTCAGCCAGTTCGGCTTCAGATTCGGTCTTCGTCCGCGCAGGTCGCGGCATCAACGCTTGGATCACGTCATCAATCAAGGCTTTGCCCATCACCGTCAGGTAATGCGCAGCCCAAGCGTGGCGGTCGGTGTCTTTGATAAATGCCGCGTCCTCGGCGAAGGATTTGGCGAGGGACAGCAGGTCGGAGGATTGGGACAGGGCATCAATGATCGGGATGCCGGAGCGGACGTTGAAGAACGCTTGATCCGAGTTGTAGAGGAAAGGGGTGAAGCCGATAGTTTTAAGATCAGATGGCGTTGACGGACTTTCTTTGCTCATTGTTTTGCTCCCTAAAACGAGGAGCTGCCTCATTCGTTACCACACGAATGGGTGGCAGCTGTACGCAGGGTGGTAAACCGGGGGAGCAAAGAAACCGGCAGACCCGAAGGTCTCCCACGTACAGCTGCCATGACAGTGAATTACAGGCGTAAAAGAACACCTGATGTCGTGATGGAGGCACTGTTGCACTTTGCCTAACCGGGTTACCACACCCGATCGCTGAATGGGTCAGCGACGTCCGGAGAGTATCCCGTCAAAAAACAGCGCAATAGAGCGGGAGAGCGTCCAAACACGAGTTTCGGAGTTTGCCTACAAGGTCTGTGGGCGTCATCTGATATTGCGAGACTGGAAGTAAACGATACTAAACGTCACGCACGAACCGACGTGTGCAAAGCATTCAGGTACGTATGACAGCATCAGCGCAACAAGAAGCACAGGATGAACCGAAGGACCTTCGGATCGAAAAGAAGGCCAGTGAACGATTGCTCATCTTTGATCTGGCCCAAGCAGTCAGCCATGACGATATGCGGGCAAGGTATGCAGCGATTAGTGATCGACCCAAGGGCTTGACGACCCAGCCTCGTCAGTGAGACAAGTGTCCACGTTTTATGGAATGTGGACACTTAAGGTTTTGAGCTAAATGAAGAGTCAAGACATTTTACTTTTGTTCAAAATGGCCAGTCTCCACGCTCAGGAAGAGAACCTCTTGGGGGAGATGGAGGCCGAATCGAATTCGGACAGGGTCGAAGAGCTGCTCAGGCCTTATGTCGTCAGCCGAATGACCGCAGGGGAGAGTGTGGGGAAGCCATTGGTCACCTATTCCACTGATGGCGAAGACACACTCTTCCAGCGTCGCGAATTCGACTCGCCTTTCGCTGATGGGCCAGGCTGGGAGGGATGGGCGGAACCAGCATCTGATCCACCGCTGACAAGTTGGAGTGATCGGTACTCCTTACGTGCGCTGTCTGCCTCTCTCGGACTGAGCAAAAGCGAAGTCTCAAATGCTCTCGCGCGATGTCGGGAATCCGGATTGCTCATCCATGACTACGACACCGGGCTTGCCAAAGTGCACCGCCGGGAACTGCTGAAAATTACCGAGCACGCGCTGAAGTACTTCTTCCCGGTCAAGCCTGGCGCGATGGTTCGTGGCATACCCACAGGTTTTGCGGCGCCTGCGCTGTCCAAAAGCATCAAGAGTGCGGGCGGTTTGATTCCGGTCTGGCCGGATGCACTTGGAACCGAGCGAGGCCAAGCTATAGAGCCGCTTTACAAAACAGTGCCGGAAGCGGTGAAAAAAGACCGGATCCTTTACCACTATCTGGCGCTCGCTGATGCGATTCGTCTGGGTGGTCCGCGTGAGTGTGGTGTGGCAATCAGTATTCTGAAGGCAGGGATGGGGCTGAAATAACATGTCGTCAAACGCGGATCACAACTACGAGCTCATTGAGTTCGTGGCTGAAGGCTTGGGCGAGGCGTTTCTCGCCGAAGTTGCTTTTGTTGGCGGTTGCACAACCGCCATGCTGGTTACAGATACAGCCGTGCTGGACGACATTCGTTTCACTGATGACGTTGATCTAGTGATCGAGTTGGCCGGTATCAGCGCCTGGAACCAACTCACCGAACGGCTTGCGACCAAGGGATTCAAGATCACAGGTGAGGACGAGGTCAATTGTCGTTTTCGCTTCAATGACGTTGTCGTGGATGTCATGCCTTCTGATCCTGCAGTGCTCGGCTATGCCAACCGCTGGTTCGTCGAGGGGCTGGCGAGGGCGGATAAATTCACCCTGCCCAGCGGCACTGCCATCCAGATATTCCAGCCCACGTATTTTCTCGCGACGAAACTGGAAGCTTTCGCCGGTCGGGGAAATGGTGATCCTTATCACAAGGATGTCGAGGACATGATCATCTTGATCGATGGTCGGCCTGAGCTGTTGGAGGAGGTGTGCCAGGCTGACAGCGACCTCAAGGCGTTCATCGCAAAGGGAATCCACAAGCTGATGGCGCTCGATGGGGTTGGCTACGTGATCGAAAGCTCAGGCTCGGTGCAGGCGAATCCAGGCAGAGGGCAGATTATTCACAGGCGTATGAAAGCGCTGGCCAACGCATGAGATACCGCTCCCGATCAATCACTGGGCAAGCCAGCAGGGCAAATAATGACTGTGCCGGAGCGAGCTGTGATGGTGACGGTGGGTTTTTTGTTGTCGCGGATGGCACTTCCAGGCGCGGCAGTGGACAGCTTGCTGAAAGCTTCGTAAGCGGCATGTTGGCGGCTCATTCCACACAGATGAAGCAGGGGAGCTATCCTGCAGAGCCCGCAGCTGTTGAGCGCCTATTGGGTTCAATACTGTCGGATTTTCATGCGTCGTTGCCTGCTGATCAGGCGGGAGCCATCTGTTACCTGATTGGCTTGGTCGCCCATGGCCGACTCACCGTTGCATACGAAGGTGACTGTTCATGCGGGATTGTGACGCTGGCGGGTGCCATCGAGTGGATTACGCCACCTCACTGCAAAGCCAATTGGCGGCACGACCGTTCGCACTGTGAGTTGGCGCAAGACCCGGCGCGAAATTCGGTAACACGATGCTTGAAAATCAATCGGGTCCCAAACCCTGACTTTGTTTGTTGTGTACTGGACGCTGTTGAGCGCTTGGTATTTGTCACTGATGGCTTTTGGGCGGACTTGACGCAATCCCAGCAAAGCAGTTTGTTGGCGGCGCCGGATAGCGACTTTAGCGTTGGCGACGATGATGTCACGTGGATAGATGTCCAGCTTGGCCAACGAGACTGACGAGTTGTCTGAATCCAGCGCCATCCCTTGTAGGAGTGAGCCTGCTCGCGATAGCAGAGTGTCAATCACTGATTTGCCACCTGACATTCCGCTATCGCGAGCAGGCTCACTCCTACAGGAAAATGGGTTCATCGTCCGAGATGTAAAAAGCCCCCGCAACCGTGAAGTTGCGGGGGCTTTTTGTGGGGCGCTTCAGATCACTCTTCGGCGACCGAGTCCTTGCTCTGTCGCTTCTCGATCAGATCCACCAGCCGCTTGGCCAGCGCCGGGTAGTTCTCATCGAAGTGGTGGCCGCCGGGCAGTTTCACTGCTTCGCCAACAGCCGTCTTGTCCGTGCAACCACTTTCATCCGTCTCTTCTTCGCCGTAGATGCACACAACCTTCGCCGCTGGCAGCTTGGCCATTTCCGGGCCGGTGGCGGCTTCTTTGCCGGCGTTGCCGAGCCAGCCTTCGACTTCGATTTCGAAGCTGCCGGTGCGGGCGAAGGCCAGCAGGATGATTGCATCTACACGTTGCTGCTCGGTGTCTGGCAGGCGGTTGTAGATCGCCGGCAGCACGTCAGCGCCGAACGAGTAACCGGTGAGGATGAAGCGCTTGGTGCCCCATTTCTGCCGGTAGTGTTGCATCAGTTCGGTCAGGTCCAGCGCGCTTTGCTCGGGGCTCTTGTGCTGCCAGTAGTAGCGCAGGGTGTCGATGCCGACGACCGGATAGCCGATCTTGGCCATTTCGCCCGCTACGTCGCGGTCGAGGTCGCGCCAGCCGCCGTCACCGGAAAGGAACAGGGTCACGGTGTCTTTGGCTTGACCGGCCGGGACTTCAACCACCGGTATCGCCAGACCGCCGTTGGCCTTGTCGCCGCCGACGAGGATCTTGCGCAGTTCGTTGTTCAGCACTTGTGGCAGGTTGATGTCGTAGTCGCTGATGCTGGTTTCGGCGTTCGGTTGATCGCGCACGAAACCTGCGCTGGCGTCGTCCGGGTTGTCGTTCCAGGCCACCAGCCAGTGGCCGTGGGCGGCGGATTTTGGCAACAGGTGCGTGCAGCCACCTTTTTCCAGTGCCAGGTCCACGGAAATCGCTTGGGCCTTGTCGTCCTTTTGCTCGGACAACCAACGCCAGGCCAGTACCGCGCCGGGGCCGATACCGCTGACCAGCGTGGCCGGGCCGTTCAGTTCGCGCAGACCGGTTTGCAGGGCGCGGCTTTGCAGCAGGCAGTCCTTGGGCAGAATCACCTGAACGATTTGCGCCGAGGCGCTGCGGCTCAGGGTGGTCAATTGCTTTTCAGAGAGTTTCTGGTCGTCGTTGACCGCGACCAGCACCTGAGCTTTCGGCTTGGTGCCGGGAATCACACGGGTCATGGCCGGGCCATCGGCCGGAGTCAGCTGTTCTACGGTCGGTTCCGGTGCCGGACGTTTGAGGTACCAGTAACCGCCGCCGGCAATCACGGCCAGCACGATCAGTGCGGCCAGGATGTACTTCAGGGAGCGTTGAATCATCAGCGTTTCACCAATCCAGTCAAGCCGCCCGCGATCAGGGCAGCAGTGTCGGCCAGCGCCACCAGCGGATCGAGTCCGGCGGGCACAGCCATATAACGAGGTTCCCAGTCAGGCTGGAACTTGTCTTTGAAGCGGCGCAAGCCTTGGAAGTTGTACAGCTGCTCACCACGGCGGAAAACCATCGAGCCCAGACGCTGGGTCAGCGGTGCACCACGCCGGGGTTGCAACCCCGACAACGGCACCATGCCCAGGCTGAAGCGCGCGTATCCGTGACTCTTATAGTGTTGAATCAGGCCGACCATCATGAATTCCATGGTCAGCTTGGGGGCGTCCGGGTGCGCGCGCATCAGGTCGAGACTGGCCAGATCATGGCTATAAGTCTCGAGCAGGTTGGCGAACGCCACCGGGCGGCCTTCGAAGCGAATCACCGCAATGCGGAAATGCTTCAGGTAATCGTCGCTGAAACGGCCGAGGGAGAAGCCTTTCTCGCGCACGTTCTTGCCGGTCAGCCACGCATCGGAAATCACTTTCAGCTCGTCCATTGGCGCCTGGCCCGGCTCATGGATCTCCAGCGACAGACCGTCGCGGGTGCCACGGTTCCAGGTGTAACGCAGGTCCTTCATCTCTTTGCCCTTGGCTTCCAGGTCAAAGCGCTGCAGATCGACCCGGGCTTCTTCACCGAGTTTGATCGCGGTCAGGCCGATGTCCATGTAGTAGGGCAGGTTCTCCGCGCGCACTTGGTAGAACACAGGGCGGGCATGGTGGATGTCGCACAGGTCGCGGAACTGCCAGATCATTTCTGCGCGTTGCTGGCCAGGGCCGATCGGGTCGTACAGCGCAACAAGGCTGCGGCCCCGGCGTGCGTACATCAGAAACGCTTCGTCGTTCTGGTGAAACAGCAACGCCTTGTCACCGGTCAGCGCGAGGCCGCCGTCGGGTTGCGACGAGGCCATAAGGATTTTCGCGGCGCGATCGAGTTCATCAGGTGTCGGCAGATGGATCACCGGACGGGCAGTGCGCAGTAGCCAGGTCAGGGCGATCACCAGCAACAGCACGGCGGCGCCGAGCAACGAACGCAGGCCACGCGGTGCGTCAGCATCAAGGGTGAACTGCCACCACAACTGATGGCTGTACGGCACGTCCTGATAAGCGAACAGCAGCAGCCACGTCGACGCGCCAAGTACGCACAGGCTGGCCACCAGATATAGCGGCGAGAAGGGCAGTTCGGTCAGACGACTCGGGCGATAGAACGAGCGACGGAACACACCGAGCAATGCAGCGGTGAGTGTCATCAGCGTGGCTTCTTCCCAGTCGAAGCCTTTGAGCAATGAGAGCAGGGCGCCAACCAGCAACAGAATGGTGGTGAGCATCCATGCGGCCGACAGGCGACGGCGCAGGCCCTGAGCCAGCATCAGGCACAACACGCCGATCAGGCTGGCGCCGAAGTGCGAAGCATCGACCAGACGATGCGGGATCAGGAAACCGATGTGCTCCAGGCGCGTGTCGATTTCAGGTGTGGCACCGGAAAACAGCAGGACCACGCCGGACAGGAACACCAGCACCGCCAGAATCGGTGCCGCCAGACCGGACGCCGCGCGCATGGTCTGAGTTTGAAACAAGCGCTGACCTTCATTGATCAGCAGCAGTACACAGGCCACCAGCAGCGGCAGTACTACGTAAATCAGGCGATACAACAACAACGCTGCAGCCAGTGGCGCGGCACCTAGTTTGTCGGCAAACGCGGCCAGCAGAATGGCTTCGAACACACCGACGCCGCCCGGTACGTGGCTGAGCACACCGGCGGCCAGGGCCAGCAGATACACCAGCAGGAACGCGCCAAACGGTGGCGCTTCGGGCAGCAATAGATAGAGAACGGTCGCGGCAGCGGCAACGTCGAGCGCGGTGATGACCAGTTGCAGGAAGGTCAGACGTCGGCCCGGCAGACGCAGGGTGCGACGGCCGGCCCGAACCAACAGGTTGTCGCGGTAAGGTTGTTCCGGCAGGCGTCGGCGATAGATGCCAATCGCCAGAATCGCGCCCAGTGCGAGCACTGCGCCGGCAACAGCGCCGAGCAGTCCTTCAGACAGCCCCAGCGCCTGAGAGGCGGCGGGCAGGTCGCTGAGGGTGGCGAGTGCGGCCAGTGGCGGCAGCGCGCAGCCCAGCGACAGGCTGGCGAACAAGGTCATGTGCGCGACTTCCGAAGCACCCACGCCCAAGCGTGCATATAAACGGTAGCGCACCGAACCGCCGGACAGCAGCGACAGGCCGATGGCGTTGCCGATCGCAAACGCGGTGAAGCCGCCGAGTGCCAGCATGCGCGGTGGCAGTGTCACACCGGCGTAGCGGCTGGCCGACCATTCATAGCCGAGCAGAATAATGAAGCCGACCACGGTTGCGCCGAAAGCGCCAAGCAGGGCGGGTTTCGGCACGTCGAGAATCGAGTCGTGCAACGCATCGAGATCGAGTTCGACGAGCAAGTGGCGACAGGCAATCAGCGCTATGGTGAACAACAGCAATGTGACCCCCAGCCCGATGGGCTGACGGTATTTGCTCAATCGATCCAGCAAGCGCAAGCGCTCGGGTTTGATCGGATGTTCCGCTGTGACGGTGTCTTGTGGATCAGACGAGTTGGCGCGCATCAATCACCTCTTGGATTGTGCGCGACAGGATGGAGGTATCCAGCCAAGTTACCAATCCCTGTAGAAAAAAATAATCACAAAATACTACGCCTCTCACCGGGTATCGGCGAGGGCAGTTCCTGGATTGCAGAGGCCTTGCCTGCGACTCAAGCATAGTCGCAAGTCAGAACATCTGAAGATCCCAAGCGGTTCACTGCACAGTGACAGATCATTGTTGCGAAAGGACTTTTTCAACAGATACAAAAAAGGCCACTCTTTCGAGTAGCCTTTTTTGATGTTTGGTTGCGGGAGCCGGATTTGAACCGACGACCTTCGGGTTATGAGCCCGACGAGCTACCAGACTGCTCCATCCCGCGTCTGTGTGGCGGCATTCTACAGGCGAACGGCGAGGTGTCAACCGCTAATCCCGTAAAGGGTCAAATAAGTGTGAAATCGCGTCAAACGGTCGCAGGTGGCACGTTAAGTTTAGGAAATGCAAAGAGTTCCTGTTTGACGACTGCTCCTATAAGAAGCTTGTCGACAAAACAGACGCGCACAAAAAAGGCCACTCTTTCGAGTAGCCTTTTTTGATGTTTGGTTGCGGGAGCCGGATTTGAACCGACGACCTTCGGGTTATGAGCCCGACGAGCTACCAGACTGCTCCATCCCGCGTCTGTGTGTCGGCATTCTACAGAGGATCGCCGGGGTGTCAACCTCCAATCTGGATAAAATCTGTTGAGGTTCAATCGGTTAGCGGTTTTTTAGGATGCTTGAGCAGAGCGCGGAGCAGGCGGGGCAAGGCTTTCAGCTCTATTGGCGATGCATTTTCGATTGAGAAAATAAATTCATCGGTCTTTTCCTACACATGGAAAAGAACATTCGGCACTACTGGTGCTATATACAGTTGTCAGTGAGATACTGCCGATCCGGCTTGCCACGTTTCCTTTTCTGACATGACTCAGCGAAAAATCATCCACGTCGACTGTGACTGTTTCTACGCCGCCATCGAGATGCGTGATGACCCGCATCTGGCAGGCAAGCCATTGGCGGTGGGCGGCTCGGCGGATCGGCGCGGGGTGATCGCCACCTGCAACTACGAGGCGCGAGCTTATGGTGTGCGTTCGGCGATGTCGTCGGGACACGCCCTCAAGCTGTGTCCGGATCTGACCATCGTCAAGCCGCGCATGGACGCTTATCGCGAGGCCTCAAAGGAAATCCACACGATTTTCGCCGATTACACCGACTTGATTGAGCCGCTGTCGCTAGATGAAGCCTACCTAGACGTATCGGACAGCGCGCACTTCGGCGGTAGTGCCACACGGATCGCCCAGGACATTCGCCGCCGGGTCTCCAATCAATTGCACATCACTGTTTCTGCAGGCGTGGCGCCGAACAAGTTTCTGGCAAAGATCGCCAGCGACTGGAAAAAGCCCAACGGTTTGTTCGTGATCACCCCGGATCAGGTCGAGGATTTTGTCAGCGGCTTGCCGGTGAGCAAGCTGCACGGCGTCGGCAAGGTCACGGCCGACAAGCTGGGCAAACTGGGCATCGTTGACTGCATGCAATTGCGCGAGTGGGACAAGCTGGCGCTGGTGCGCGAATTTGGCAGTTTTGGCGAGAGGCTTTGGAGTCTGGCCCGTGGGATTGATGATCGGCTGGTGCACAACGACAGTCGCCGTCAGTCGATCAGTGTGGAAAACACCTACGATGTCGACCTGCCGGATTTACGCAGTTGCCTGGACAAGTTGCCGGAGCTTCTGGAAACCCTGAGAACCCGTATGGCGCGGATCGACAGCAGTTATCGACCGGGCAAGCCATTCGTCAAAGTGAAGTTTCATGATTTTACCCAGACGACGCTGGAGCAGGCCGGGGCAGGGCGGGATTTGGGCAGTTATCAGTTGATGCTGACGCAGGCGTTCAATCGGGGTGGGAAACCGGTGCGGCTGCTTGGGGTAGGGGTGAGGCTGGAGGATTTGCGCGGCGGGTTTGAGCAGATGGAGTTGTTTGAGCGGTAGTTTTGTTGCGAGTTTTCGATTGCAATCGCGGGCAAGCCCGCTCCCACAGGGATGTTTGGTGTCCACACTATTTGTGTTTCACCATCTAGCACTGTGGGAGCAACTGTCTTCACCCTGCCATTCGTCACCGCCATTCGGTGCCGTCGCGCAGCATGGCATTCAGTCTGATAAGCAGTATCNGACTCACAGCTTGCCATCCACCCCTCTCACCCCAGAGTTTATTCCCTTACCCAGACACAAGCGGGCTTGCCCGCGATGCTTTCAGCTTTTAGTTCGGTCCCGGATCAGCCACTAAACGTCCGGCATCCTTGGTCAAAGACTTGAGAAACTCAGTCTGCAACTCAGGATCGTTGCGTGTCAGTTCGATCAGGCTTTGTTCCAGTTCGCTGGCTTCTTCTTCCAGGCCCAGCTCGGACAGGCGTTTGACCCGGTGAACCCACTGGCTCACTTCGTCATCCTCCAGATCGTCGTAAATCAGCCCGTGCGCTTCCAGCAACTTGCCGCGCAAGTGGCTACTGATCAGCAGGGATGAGTCGGAATGCACGTCATCCTTGGCGTCTTCGACGCTGATCTGCAATTTGCCGACATGATTGAGGTCATTTTCGGCAAACGGACTGTCCAGCAGGTTCAGACGCAGCACACCATTACGATCGGTGGTCATGTCGAAGGTCTGCTTGCCGGCCTTGACCTGCACCGGACGCTCGCTCCATGGCAGGCTCGAATACTCCGTGCGCTTGTCGCGCTGGACTTCATCGATGCCGGCCAGGTTCTGTTGCGCACGACCGTTGGACTGCACGTTCATGAACGGGTTGAGCCCGGCGAAACCGTAGCTCAGCCAGTCCTTGGTCACGCTGTCCGGCAAATTGCCGAGGGCGAAGACGTTGACCACGTTCGCGCCGACGCCGCCGACCACCGCCACCGCGCCCAGCGGAATCTCGTAGATTTCGCGCCAGGGTTGGTAAGGCGTATAGCGATCGTAACGACGAGTGACTTCGAACTCAGTGACTTCGAACGTCTTCTGCTCGTTGATCTTCACGCGTCGCTGCGGCAGCTCAAGCTCCTTAGGCTCACCGACATCAATCTGCAGGCTGTGATCGAGCAACTTTCGCTCGACCCGCTCTTCGTGCTCGCTGCGCTGTGACATGTGATTGGCACAGCCGCTGACCAGCAGGGCGCCACACAGGGTGGCGCCTCCGAGGCCTAAGGTGTTTCGCTTGAACATGACGTCTCTATCTGGTTTCAGCGGCGGATACGGGCCTGAAGGAAGGACAATACGTCAGCCACCGGCAGCGCTTGCGCCTCGCCTTCGGTACGGCTCTTGTATTCCAGGTTGCCTTCGGCGAGGCCGCGGTCGCTGACCACGATCCGGTGTGGAATGCCGATCAGCTCCATGTCCGCGAACTTGATGCCGGGGCTGGTTTTCTTGTCGCGATCGTCCAGCAGCACTTCGAAACCGGCCGCTGTCAGTTCGGCGTACAGCTTGTCGGTGGCTTCGCGAACCTGCTCGGTTTCATAACGCAGCGGTACCAGGGCGATCTGGAACGGCGCCAGGGTGTCGCTCCAGATGATGCCGTTGGCGTCGTTGTTCTGCTCGATGGCAGCCGCTACCACACGGGAAACGCCGATGCCGTAGCAACCCATTTCCAGGGTAACCGGCTTGCCGTTCTCGCCCAGCACTTCGCACTTCATCGCCTTGCTGTACTTGTTGCCCAGCTGGAAGATGTGCCCGACTTCGATGCCGCGCTTGATTTCCAGAGTGCCTTTGCCGTCCGGGCTTGGGTCGCCGGCCACGACATTGCGCAGGTCAGCCACGGTCGGAACTGGCAGGTCACGCTCCCAGTTCACACCGAAGTAATGCTTGTCGTCGATGTTCGCGCCGATACCGAAGTCGCTCATCAGCTCGACCGAGCGGTCGATGATGATCGGCAGCGGCAGGTTCAGTGGGCCGAGCGAACCGGCGCCGGCGCCGATGGCGTCGCGCAGTTCGGCATCGGAAGCCATGACCAGCGGGCTGGCCACGCCTGGTTGCTGGGCCGCTTTGATTTCGTTGAGTTCGTGGTCGCCACGGATGATCAGGGCAATCAGCTTGCCTTCTTCTTCCGCGTGCACGATCAGGGTCTTGATGGTCTTTTCAATCGGCAGATTGAATTTTTCCACCAGCGCCGCGATGGTCTTGGTATCTGGTGTATCAACCAGGCGCAACTCTTCGGCTGGTGCTGGACGCGAGGTTTCGCGAGGCACAGCTTCGGCCTTTTCAATGTTCGCCGCGTAGTCGGAGCCATTGCTGAAGACGATATCGTCTTCGCCGGACTCGGCCAGTACGTGGAATTCGTGCGAGCCTGCGCCACCGATCGAACCGTTGTCGGCTTCAACAGGGCGGAATTTCAGGCCCAGACGAGTAAACACGTTGCAGTACGCTTCGTGCATGCGGTCGTAAGTGACCTGCAGCGACGCCTGATCAGCGTGGAACGAGTATGCATCCTTCATGATGAATTCGCGGCCGCGCATCAAGCCGAAGCGTGGACGGATTTCGTCACGGAATTTGGTCTGGATCTGGTACAGGTTGATCGGCAGCTGCTTGTAGCTGCTCAACTCGTTGCGCATCAGATCGGTGATCACTTCTTCGTGGGTCGGGCCCGCGCAGAAGTCGCGACCGTGGCGGTCTTTGATGCGCAGCAGCTCAGGGCCGTATTCTTCCCAGCGCCCCGATTCCTGCCACAACTCGGCCGGTTGGGTGCTCGGCATCAACACTTCCAGAGAGCCGGCGGCGTTCATCTCTTCGCGAACGATGGCTTCAACCTTGCGCATGACTCGCAAGCCCATCGGCAGCCAGGTGTACAGGCCCGAGGCAAGTTTGCGGATCATGCCGGCGCGCAGCATCAGCTGGTGGCTGATCACGACCGCGTCGGAAGGCGTTTCTTTCTGTGTGGCGAGCAAAAATTGACTGGTGCGCATGGTTGGCCGTTGTCGGTTGCTATGACTGGAAATGACGGAGCAGTGTACCGGCGAGTTTTGCTGACGTACAGAAGTGTGGCCAGCGGAGGGGTCCAATGGCGGGATTCCTCCCGCCATTGGCGATTTGTCTTACGACTCTTCTGCGACCGGCGTCGGCACAGGCTCGGGCGTGGGTGTCGGGCCTTCGCGGCGACTTTCCTGGAACCAGTGCAAGGCGATCAGCAACAGCGTCGGCACGCCGAGCAAGGCCGTGATCAGGAAGAAGCTGTGATATCCGAACTTCTCGACCATGACCCCGGAGTAACCGCCCATCAGACGCGGCAGCAGCAGCATGATCGAGCTGAGCAGGGCGTATTGCGTAGCGGAGAATTTGAGGTTGGTCAGACTCGACAGATAGGCCACGAACGCCGACGTCGCCAGGCCCGAGCTGAAGTTGTCGAGGGAAATGGTCACTACCAACATCTGCAGGTTCGGGCCCATGTCGGCGAGCATCACGAACAGCAGGTTGGTGGCCGCCGAGGCCGCGCCGCCGATGAACAGGATCGGCAGAATGCCGAAACGCACGATCAGCAAGCCGCCCATGCCGGCGCCTACGAGGGTCATGATCAGACCAAAGATCTTGCTGACGCTGGCAATCTGATCCTTGGTGAAACCCTGATCGATGTAGAACACGTTGGCCATGACGCCCATCACCGTGTCCGACATCCGATACGTGGCAATCAGACCGAGCAGCAGTAGTGCCTGCCAGCGATAGCGCAGAATGAAGTCGTTGACCGGCGTCAGCACCGGTGCGAGGCCACGACGGCCCATGGTCGACAGGCACAGGCCGGTGAGCAGCGTATAGAGAATGGCGCGCAGGAAGGCACGGTCTTCAAGCAGCAGATCCAGTGGGCTCATACCGCCGAACAGCACGCTGGCGAAATCGGTGTTGTAGAGCTGGGTGAACATCGCCGGTACCGAGACCAGCAGGATGATCAGCACAAACACCGACATCAGTTGATGCATAAAAGTGTAGCGCCCGGCCTGCAATTGCGTGCGCAGCGGCACGGGCGGCTCGCGCATCAGCAGCGTGGTCAGCAGCGCGGGAATCATCAGCGCCCCGAACAGCGCGTAAGTGCCGGCCCAGGCCGAGTGCTGATAGTTGAAGCCTGTAGAGCCGAAGCCTTCGGCGAAGAACAGGGCGCCGGCAGTGGCCAGCAGTGCCGCCACGCGATAGCCGGACATGTAGCTGGCGGCGAGGGCGGCCTGGCGGTTGTCTTCGGCGATTTCCAGGCGATAGGCATCTACCGCGATGTCTTGAGTGGCGGAGGCGAATGCGACGACAACGGCGATAGCGATCAACCACGACAGATGCTTCTGCGGATCGCAGAAACCCATGCCGATCAGACCGAGAATCACCAATGCCTGCGAGAGCACCAGCCACGAGCGGCGACGGCCAAGTTTGCCCAGCAATGGCAGACGCCATTGGTCGAGCAGCGGTGACCAGACCCATTTGAACGCGTAGGCGAGGCCGATCAGGCTGGCGTAGCCGATGGTTTCCCGGGCCACACCGGCTTCACGCAGCCAGACGGAGAGCGTTGAAAACACCAGCATGTACGGCAGGCCGGCGGCGAAACCCAGCAACAACAGCACGAGCGTCGAAGGACTGGCATAGGCGGCGAGCGCGGCGCGCCAGGTTTTACGGGGCATGGGCTGAAGTCTGCCTCAAGATTGCGGAAACAAAGCGCGCACTCTAACCGCTGTGCTCTACCGGACGCCAGCCATGGCGCTGAATATCCACACGATTGTTCAGGACGGTGATGCCTTCCGTGCGTAATCGCGCCCGTTGTTCATCCCCGGATGGACTGCCCACTGGCAGGCTGATCCGACCACCGGCGCCCAACACGCGGTGCCAGGGCAGCTTGGTGTCGCCGGGTAACTGACTCAAGGTGCGACCGACCCAGCGGGCGGCGCGCCCCAGCCCGGCAAGATCAGCCAATTGACCATAGCTGACGACTTTGCCTTCGGGCACTTGTGCCAGGGTCGAGTAGAGCGCCGTGCGTCGGATTTGCGCTTCGCTGTCGACTTCGTGGATCGGGTCTGTCACGTACACGGTTCCTGAACATGATCGTTTGATTGCCTTAAGCGTAATCCCTCATCGGGCAGTTGAGAAATGAACTCAATAGAAATAGTCCGGTCAGTCCTTGTCAGGGAATTATTCCTACGGATAATGCCGACCCCTTTTTCGCAAACTTGAGCCTTCGATTCGCTTATGTTGTCCAGATCCTTGCTGTGCCTTGCTGTTTTCAGTGCGTCCACGCCCTTGCTTGCCGACACCGTGTGGTTGAAGAACGGTGACAAGTTGAGCGGCACCATCACCGTGTTCGATGGCGGCAAGCTGTTGATCCAGACCAAATATGCCGGTGCGGTCACCATTGACTGGAAAGAGGTCAAGACGCTGGACAGCGATCAGCACTTGCTGGTCAAGCAGGATGCCTACAGCGGTGAAGTCTCCAAGTCGCTGACGGCGGCCGAAGATGGCAAGGTCACCCTCGCCAACGGTGAAGCGCCGAAAACCGTGGAGCTGGCCAGTATTCAGCAAATCCTCAAGCCGAAACCGGTGGTCGAGGATCTGGTGTGGAAGGGTAATGTCGATCTGGCGCTGGATTATCAGCGTGCGGAAAAAGACACCGACGACTACGACATTGGCTTCAAGACTTCGGCGCGCCATGGTCGCTGGCGTCACACCGCCGAAGGCGAATACAACCGCGAAGTGCAGGACGACGTGACCACCACCGACAACTGGCGCGCCGAGTACGCACTCGACCGCTTCCTGACAGATAAATGGTTCTGGCAGGGCCGTCTGAACTACAAGCGTGATCACATCGAAGAGCTGGCGCGTCAGCGCGTGGTCGGTACCGGTCCCGGCTACCAGTTCTGGGATGATGAGCTGGGCGCATTCTCGCTGGGCTCGTTGTTCAACCGCACCGATTACGAGTATCGCGATGGCAGCAAGGACAACTTCTATTCCGTCGCCATGAAGTGGGATTACAACCGTTACCTGATCGGCAAGAAAGTCGAGTTCTTCACCAATGGTGAAATCGGCAAGCCGCTATCCGACGTGGCCAATTACGCGCTGGATGCGGAAATGGGGCTGCGTTACAAGGTGACCGATTGGGCCTCGCTCAACCTTAAGGCCGAGCGCGACATCATCAGTGGCACCAACGATGCGGATTTGAACAAGACCCGCTACACCGCAGGATTTGGCGTGGCCTGGTAAGCCACCCACAAAAAATCGCAGCCTTGACGGGCTGCGATTTTTTTTGCCTGAACAAAACAGGCGCACACAAAAAAGCCCCGCTTTTAAGGGCGGGGCTCTTTTCTAAAGAAGCTACAAGTTAGATAACTTGTACTTCTTCAGCTTGCATGCCTTTCTGACCGCGGGTAGCGATGAAAGAAACCTGTTGGCCTTCTTTCAGGCTTTTGAAACCGTCGGATTGGATAGCTTTGAAGTGAACGAACAGATCGTCACCGGATTGTGGGGTGATGAAGCCGAAGCCTTTTTCATCGTTGAACCACTTAACGGTACCGGTTTGGCGATTAGACATGGTGTAACTCCTTGAACAAAGATAACTGCGGAACAGGAAGAACCCTGGCCGAGACTGAGTGCAAAGAGCAGGAAAAATTCTTGTAGATGGTTGGATCGAAATTCAACATATCGTGTAGAGATTCTCAGTGACACAAGCAACACAGTGACGCCACCTTAACCCTTTTTCCTGAACGTGCCAATGCTTCTTGCAAAGGTTTCTCTGTTTTAAGGATCGGCGGTGTGACGGTTCGTCGCCATACCGCGTAATTACGGGGTGTTCGGCGAGAATTGCAGCGCGCACTTTGAAGCGGGCGGCGCGACCGGTAAGATGCCGGACAGAATTTTTCACCTCGCTATTCAGGAAACCCGCCATGAGCATCAAATCGGACAAGTGGATTCGCCGCATGGCGCAGGAACACGGCATGATCGAACCGTTCGTCGAGCGCCAGGTGCGCGGCAGCGATGACAGCCGAGTGATCTCCTACGGTGTGTCGAGCTACGGCTACGACGTGCGTTGCACCAACCACTTCAAGGTGTTCACCAACATCAATTCGGCCATCGTTGATCCGAAAAATTTTGATGCCGGCAGTTTCGTCGACATCCACAGCGACGTCTGCATCATTCCGCCGAACTCCTTCGCCCTGGCCAGCACCGTCGAATATTTCCGTATTCCACGCAACGTACTGACCATTTGCCTGGGTAAAAGCACCTACGCTCGCTGCGGCATTATCGTCAACGTGACGCCGCTTGAGCCTGAGTGGGAAGGTCACGTGACCCTGGAGTTCTCCAACACCACCAACCTGCCGGCGAAAATCTACGCCAATGAAGGCGTGGCGCAGATGCTCTTCCTTGAATCCGACGAGGAATGTGAAGTTTCCTACAAGGATCGTGGCGGCAAGTATCAGGGCCAGCGTGGCGTGACTCTGCCGCGTACCTGAGTCGTCCATCCGGCAGATGTCGGGAATTCTTTGGCGGGCAGGCACTCTATGAGGGGGTACTGCCCGTTTTTGCTTGTGCCGAAACGGGCCTTCGCCGAGGAGTGCCCTATGAAGATCGATCCGCATATCACTGCCGAACTGGCAAGGCTTGAGCCCAATCAGATTGGCGTTTTAGCCTGGTCCTTGCTGGCACACCCGTCCATCAGCCTGGCTGGCGGAATTCCGGGTCAGCCTGATCCCGATACCCCCAACGAACAACCGACCGAGCCAGGTGAGCCGACTCTGCCTGACGAGCCACCACCGGCACCTGTGGCCTGATCCCTATGGGAAATGAATGGCCAGTCAGTTGAAGTCCACCAAGACTTCAACTGACTGGCCATATTTCGTTGTCGCCGATGACAAAAATCCTGCAGCTATCATCACGCTCGACCGGATAACCACCGGTAAACGCGCCAAACGCGGGCATCAGGCTGATGCGCTCGGCCAATCTGAAACACGCCAGCCGCAAGCTCTGCCGCCCCTTGCCATGCAGCCGATAAACCGGATGCACATGGCCGGCGAGTACATGCCGCTCCGGGTGCGGATCGGGTTCGTGTTGTAACGAAAATGGGCCGAGCAATAGCGGTTCTGGCACTACGCGAATGTTCAGCGATACCGGCGGATCACCCGCGCGTTTGTCGTGATTGCCGCGAATCAGCGTCATCGGCAGATCAACGTGACGCGAGCGCCATTCGGCCAGTGCGCTCAGCGTGCCCACCGCGTGGGAGCCGGGCCCATGTAGAAAGTCACCGAGAAATATCAGCTGGCGGCAGGGCAGTTTCGCCAGCAGTCGATCAATCACCGCGATATTGCTCGCCGTTGTGCCTTGAGGGACGGGCTGGCCAAGGCTGCGATAGGCGGCCGCTTTGCCGAAATGCACGTCGGCGATCAGCAAGGCTTGCTGCGCCGGCCAATACAAGGCTTTTTCCGGCAGCAGCCACAACTCCTCTCCGGCCAGGCGCACAGGATAGGGCGCGTTCATGCAGAGCTACCCTTGTCAGCGGACTTTTCCAGATCACCAACCATCCGTCTGATGCGGTCAGCCAGTTTTTCCGAGCTCATGCTCTCGCGCATGCGTTCCACCAACAGTGGAAACCCCAGCGGTGTAGGACGTTTGATCTGATGCACTTGCAGATTCATCTGATTGATGTGCTCCAGCGTCTGTTCCAGCCTGCGAATATCCAGTTCTTCCCGTAGGACCTCTTCCCCGGCCTGAGCCAGCAGCAGGTTATCGGCGTCGTATTGCTTGAACACTTCGAAGAACAAGCCGCTGGAGGCCTGCACTTGCCGGGTGCTTTTCGGCGCGCCGGGGTAACCGGAAAACACCAGTCCGGCGATTCGGGCGATTTCGCGAAAGCGCCGCAAGGCCAGTTCGCCCGCGTTCAGGCTGGCGAGAACATCGCGCAATAAGTGATCGGCACTGAACAGTTCGGTATCGAGTTGTTGCGACCAATCCACTGGCGTGGCACTGAGCAACTCCAGACCGTAATCGTTCACCGCAATCGAGAACGTCACCAGTTGACGCTGACTGACCCGCCACGCCAACAGGCTGGCGAGCCCCAGATGCACCTGCCGTCCGGCAAACGGGTAGAGAAAAAGGTGCCAGCCTTCGCGGGATTTCAGCACCTCGACCAGTAAATCGTTGGTTGTGGGCAAACCGGACCAGCGCGCCTGGGTGTCCAGCAGAGGCCGTAACGCCTGCATTTCCGGCCCGACAAACTCACCCTGTGCGGCAGCGGTGAAGCGCGTCACCACCGCTTGCGCCAGTTCATTGGAGAGCGGCATACGGCCGCCATTCCAGCGCGGCACGGCGGCTTTCTTCGCCGTGCTGCGTTTGACGTAGGCGGTCATGTTTTCCACTCGTACCAGTTCCAGCAAACGCCCGGCAAACAGAAAGCCATCGCCCGGTTTGAGCCGCGCAATAAAGCCTTCCTCGACGCTGCCCAATTGCTTGCCGCCGCCACCCTTGCTCCAGAATTTAAGCTGAATGCTCGCGTCGCTGACGATGGTGCCGATGCTCATGCGATGCCGGCGTGCCAGCCGCGCATCGGGCACGCGCCAGACACCTTGTTCGTCGGGCTCGACTCGACGGTAATCCGGATAAGCCGTCAGAGACATGCCGCCATGGCGTACGAAAGCCAGCGCCCACGCCCAATCGGCAGGTGTCAGGTCACGATAGGCCCAGGCGCCACGGACTTCTTCGTACAACTCATCGGGTAAAAATCCGCCGCCCAGCGCCATGCTGACCAAATGCTGCACCAGCACATCCAGTGGTTTTTGCGGTGACAGTCGCGGTTCGATGCGTCGCTGCTCCACGGCATCACGGGCGGCGACGGCTTCGATCACTTCAAGGCTGTGGGTCGGCACCAGCGTCACCCGCGAGGTACGGCCCGGGGCATGGCCGGAGCGCCCGGCGCGTTGCATCAAACGCGCGACGCCCTTGGCTGAACCGATTTGCAGCACACGCTCCACGGGCAGGAAATCCACCCCCAGATCCAGGCTGGAGGTGCAGACCACTGCTTTCAAAAGCCCGTCCTTCAAGGCCTGCTCAACCCAGTCGCGGGTATCGCGTGACAGCGAACTGTGATGCAACGCGATCAGCCCGGCCCAGTCCGGTCGCGCCTCAAGCAGCGCCTGATACCAGATTTCCGATTGTGCACGGGTGTTGGTGAACACCAGGCTGCTGGCGCAGACATCGAGTTCGGCGACCACTTGCGGCAGCATCTTCAAACCGATGTGTCCGGCCCACGGAAAACGTTCGAGGGTGGGTGGGAGCAGGGTGTCGATCGCCAGTGCTTTTTCGTTCTGACCCTGGACGCTGACGCCACCGCCTTGTGGGATCAGCACCTGTTCGGCGTGGGATTGATTACCGAGCGTGGCGGACACGCCCCAGACAATCAATTCGGGCTGCCAGTGACGAAGGCGGGCGAGGGCCAGTTGCAGCTGCACGCCGCGTTTATTGCCGAGCAGTTCGTGCCATTCATCGACGACGATCATGCGCAGTGTCGCCAGCGCTGTTTGCGCGTCGGCGCGGGCGAGCAGCAGGGTCAGGCTTTCGGGTGTAGTGATCAGCGTGGTCGGCAGGCGTCGGCTCTGCCGGGCGCGCTCGCTGCTGCTGGTGTCACCGGTGCGCAGGCCGATACTCCACGGGATTTCCAGGTCCGTCACGGGAGTTTGCAGCGCGCGTGCGGTGTCGGCAGCGAGGGCGCGCATCGGGGTGATCCACAGTACGGTCAGCGGTGCGGCGAGCGGTTTGCGTTTGCGTGAAGTCACAACGATGGGGGCGGATCGGGCGAAGCGGTTGAGTGCGGCAAACCATACCGCATAGGTTTTGCCGGCGCCGGTGCTGGCGTGCAGCATTCCGGATTCACCGTTTTTTACCGCAGCCCACACCTGTTTCTGAAAGGCGAACGGCTTCCAGCCGCGAGCGCTGAACCAGGTTTTTGCGAGGTCGGAGGATTTCGCCATGCGGGCTGCGCGCGCTCTGGAGGGGTTATTCCAGTGACCACGCGGTGGGCGGACAAGTTTGATTTTTGTAGGAGTGAGCCTGCTCGCGATAGCGGTGCGTAAGTCACATCAGTGCTGGATGTAATGACGCCATCGCGAGCAGGCTCACTCCTACAGGGGGTTGTGTACGACGTTACTTCAGGTTGCCGCTGAGAAATTGCTTGAGGCGTTCGCTTTTCGGGTTGCCGAGCACTTCTTCGGGCGCACCTTCTTCCTCGACCAGACCTTGATGCAGGAATAGAACCTGGCTCGAAACTTTACGGGCGAAGCTCATCTCGTGGGTCACCATGATCATGGTCCGGCCTTCCTCGGCCAAACCCTGAATCACCTTCAACACTTCCCCGACCAGTTCCGGATCGAGCGCCGAGGTCGGCTCATCGAACAGCATCACCTCCGGCTCCATCGCCAGCGCCCGGGCAATCGCCACGCGCTGTTGCTGGCCGCCGGACAAAAACGCCGGATATTGATCGGCCACCCGCGCCGGCAGGCCGACCTTGTCGAGGTAACGGCGGGCGCGGTCTTCGGCCTCCTGTTTGCTGCAACCGAGCACCCGGCGCGGGGCCATGGTGATGTTTTCCAGCACGGTCATGTGGCTCCACAGGTTGAAGTGCTGGAACACCATCGCCAGCCGCGTGCGCAGACGTTGCAGTTCATCGGCGTCGGCGACGTGCATGCCGTGGCGGTCGGTGACCATGCGGATCTTCTGGCCATCAAGGCTCATCGCACCGTCGTTGGGTTGTTCGAGAAAGTTGATGCAGCGTAAAAAGGTGCTTTTGCCCGAGCCGCTGGCGCCGATCAGGCTGATCACGTCGCCGGTCTTGGCCTTGAGCGAAACGCCTTTGAGCACCTGATGGTCGCCATAGCTTTTGTGCAGGCCTTCAACGGTCAGTTTGTACATGGGACAGACATCCTCAAGGCGAAAGTAGATAGCCGCTGCGATAGGCTTCAGCGCCCGCGACGTGGGCGATGACCATGCCGGCAGTGGCCATGCGTCGCAGCGAACGGGCGTACATCACGCCGGCGCCGGTGCAATGAATGGGGGTGACCCGGTCGTGGATCGGGTCGATGATTTCGGCGATCTGCTGCCCGGCTTCGAGGTATTGCCCCGCCGTGGCGGTGTACACCAGCAGGCCGCCGACCGGGGTGGTCACCGGCTCCACACCCGCCAGCGGCGTGGCGGGGTAGGGCAGCGACGGCTGCGGTTTGGTCTCGCCGACGATCGCATCGGACTGGATCAGATAGTCGATCAGCGCCTGGCAGTCGCGGCTGGCCAGCGGATGGTTGACGTCACCCTGACCGCGCAACTCGACGGTCACCGAGAAACTGCCCAGCGGAATCTCGAAGTGTTCGCCAAAACGTTCCCTCAATTGCCACCACAGCAGCGTGAAGCATTCGTCGAACGACTGGCCGCCGGAATCAGTAGCCAGCAGGCTCGCCTGGGCTTCGATGTAGCGCGCCAGTGGCTCGACCTGCGGCCACGCTTCGGGCGTGGTGTAGAGGTGAACCACCGATTCGAAATCGCAATGCAGGTCCAGCACCATGTCCGCATCGCAGGCCAGCCGTTGCAGGGTCAGGCGCTGGGATTGCAGTTGCGTGCTGGCGGTCTGGCGGGCGAGGGTGTTGCGCAGGCTGGCGCGGATCAGTTCGAGGTTGTGCTGCGGATCGTCGCCCAGCTTGCCTTCGATGGCGTTGCCGATCTCTTCGCTGAGGTCGACGAACCAGCGGTTGAAGTTCTGCCCGCTCTCCAGTTCGTAACGGCCCAGCGGCACGTCCATCAGAACTTGTTCGAGGCCGACCGGATTGGCCACCGGCACCAGCACGATTTCGCTGCGCAGGCGCCCGGCGGCTTCCAGCTCCGCCAGACGCTGCTTGAGGTGCCAGGCGACGAGCATGCCGGGCAATTCATCGGCGTGCAGCGAAGACTGGATGTAGACCTTGCCCTTGGCCTGCGCCGGGCCGAAGTGGAAGCTGTGGATCTGTCGTGCGGTCCCCGGCAGCGGGGCCAACAGGTCATGGATCTGGTGTCGCATTACAAGGTTTCCTAGTGTGTCGGCCCGAGGAAGGCCAGCCATCGGCGTTCGGCGAGGCGGAACAGGCCGACCAGCGCAAAGGTAATGGTCAGGTAGATCAGCGCGGCGATGCCGAATGACTGAAAGGTCAGGAAGGTCGCCGAGTTGGCGTCCCGGGCGACTTTCAGAATGTCGGGGATGGTCGCGGTGAAGGCCACGGTGGTCGAGTGCAGCATCAGGATCACTTCGTTGCTGTAATACGGCAACGAACGGCGTAAGGCTGACGGCATGATCACGTAGGCATACAGCTTCCAGCCTGTCAGACCATAAGCCTTGGCCGCTTCGACTTCGCCGTGGTTCATGCTGCGGATCGCCCCGGCAAAAATCTCCGTGGTGTACGCGCAGGTGTTCAGGGCGAAAGCGAGGATCGTGCAGTTCATCGCATCGCGAAAGAAACTGTCGAGTATCGGCTGCGCACGTACGGCCGCGAGGCTGTAAATCCCGGTGTAGCAGATCAACAACTGGATATACAGCGGCGTGCCCCGGAACAGGTAGGTGTAGAACTGCACCGGCCAGCGCACATAGAAGTGGCTGGAAACCCGGGCGATCGACAGCGGAATCGACACCAGGAACCCGATGAAGATCGAGGCGCTGAGCAGCCACATCGTCATCGCCAGACCAGTGATGTTCTGGCCGTCGGTATAAAGGAAAGCTCGCCAGTATTCCTGCAGAAGTTCGATCATCGTACGGCCTCCCGGGCACCGGCGGCGTAGCGGCGTTCGAGCCAGCGCAGGATGAAGTTCGAGGCACTGGTGATCAGCAGATAAATCAACGCGGCGAGGACCAGGAAATAGAACAGTTGATAAGTGCTTTTACCGGCGTCCTGTGCGGCTTTGACCAGGTCGGCGAGGCCGATGATCGACACCAGCGCGGTGGCCTTGAGCATCACCATCCAGTTGTTACCGATGCCCGGCAACGCGAAACGCATCATTTGCGGGAACACCACAAAACGAAAGCGCTGGCCGCGTTTGAGGCCATAGGCGGTGGCCGCTTCGACCTGACCGCGCGGCACGGCGAGGATGGCCCCGCGGAAAGTCTCGGTGAAATACGCGCCATAAATGAAGCCCAGGGTCAGCACCCCGGCGCTGAACGGGTCGATCTCGATGTATTCCCATTCCATGTAGTCGGTGAGCGTCGTCAGCCAGGTTTGCAGGCTGTAGAAGATCAGCAGCATCAGCACCAGGTCCGGCACCCCGCGAATCAGCGTGGTGTAGAGCTGGGCAGGCAGGCGCACCAGTTTGATTTTTGACAGTTTGGCACTGGCGCCGAGCAGACCGAGCAACACGGCCACCAGCAGCGACAACGCCGATAATTTGATGGTCATCCAGGTGCCTTCCAACAGCAACGGGCCAAAGCCCTTGAGGCTGAAGGCGGAGAGCCCCAGATTTTGTAAGAGGGTTTCGAACATAAATCAGCAACCTGAGCGGATGGAAAAGGCGCCCATCGAGGATGGGCGCCGGGGCATTATTTGCCGCTGTACAGATTCAGATCGCCAAAGTGTTTCTTTTGAATCTCGGCGTATTTGCCGTCATCGTGTAACGCTTTGATACCTTTATCTAAAAGCGCCTTCAGCTCAGTGTTACCTTTCTTAATACCGACAGCGGTTTTGGCTGGCAGCAATTCGTTGTCGACCGGCTTGCTGACGTCATAGTCAGCGCCCTGTGGCGACTTCAGAAAGCCCAATTCGGCTTGCAGCATGTCCTGAATGCCCGCGTCGAGACGGCCGGAGGTCAGGTCGGAATACACCTGATCCTGGTTCTGATAGGCCTGAGTTTTCACGCCAGCCTTGTCCAGCACGGCTTTGGCGTAGGCTTCCTGGATGGTGCCTTGCTCGTAACCGACGGTTTTGCCTTTCAGCGACGCGACGTCGGCGGTGATGCCGGAACCTTTTTTCGACACGTAAGCGGTCGGGCCGGAGAACAGCTCGCTGGAGAAGTCGATGACTTTTTCGCGGGCCGGGGTCACGGTCATCGACGAGATCACACCGTCGAATTTGTTGGCCTTGAGGCCCGGAATCATGCCGTCGAAGTCACTTTCGACCCACTTGCACTTGACCTTCAGTTCGGCGCAGATCGCGTTGCCCAGATCGATGTCGAAGCCCACCAGGCTGCCGTCGGCCGCTTTCGACTCGAACGGTGCGTACGAAGGGTCAACGCCAAAGCGCAGCTCTTTGTATTCCTTGGCCAGCGCGGAGCCAGCGGCCATGCACAACGCCAGTGCAGAAAGGGTCAGCAATGCTTTTTTCATTATTCAATCCCTAAGAACCAATATGAGCGCTTGTGGCGCAGAATTATTGTTACTGGAACGCGTACGACCTATAGAAAGTAGCAATTTCCGAACCAGAGTCCCGAACAAGTGTTTTAAAAGGCGGGGATTGATAGATGAGGAGGGGATTGGTGCACGGAAACGAGCGCCGAAAATGCGCTGCACCATTTCGGCTCGGCGTAGAGGTTTTTGGCTGGCTGCGATAACTGTGGTGAGGGGATTTATCCCCGATGGGTTGCGAAGCACCCCCCGGCATTCATCAGGGAGAATTGCATGTTCAGGTTTTGCGACTGCTGCGCAGCCGATCGGGGATAAATCCCCTCGCCACAGGTAGTCATTCAATTCAAATGACCAGTGTCCCTGGAAAGGGGGTCAAGCCAGCAGATCTTGCAAAGTAGCAAGGCTATCCGCCTCATCCACAGTCTTGTCCTGCCGCCAGCGCAGCATCCGTGGAAACCTAACGGCAATGCCGCTCTTGTGCCGCCGCGACAGAGCAATGCCTTCGAAACCGAGTTCGAACACCAGACTCGGTTTCACACTGCTCACCGGGCCGAACTTCTCCACCGTGGTTTTGCGTACGATGCTGTCGACCTGGCGCATTTCCTCATCGGTCAGCCCCGAATAGGCCTTGGCGAACGGCACCAATGCCCGTTGACTGGATTCGGGCGGGCCGTCCCACACGGCAAAGGTGTAGTCGCTGTACAGACTGGCGCGGCGACCATGCCCGCGCTGAGCGTAAATCAGCACCGCATCGACACTGAAAGGGTCGACCTTCCATTTCCACCACACCCCCATGTCCTTGGTCCGGCCCACGCCGTACAAGGCGTCACGGGCCTTGAGCATCATGCCCTCGACGCCCAGGCGCCGGGACGCTTCACGTTGCCGCGCAAGGTCGAACCAGTCGGTGCCGGTCAATACAGGGGAGGGCAGCAGAACCGGGCTGTTGCAGCGGGCGATGACCTCTTCCAGTTGCGCACGACGCTTGGCCTGCGGCTGATTGCGCCAGTCCTCGCCTTGCCATTCAAGCAAATCGTAGGCGAGCACCACCACCGGCACGTCTTCGAGGATTTTCTTGTCGAGGGTTTTGCGACCGATCCGCTGTTGCAGCAGCGCGAACGGTTGCACCGCGGGCGGCTCTGGCGATTGCGGATCAAAAGCGTCCTCGGTGCGTGGATGGGTGCTTTTCCACACCACGATCTCGCCGTCGATCACCGTGCCGTCCGGCAAACCGTGGACCAGCACATCCAGTTCGGGGAAGCGCTCGGTGACCAGTTCTTCACCCCGCGACCACACCCATAACCGCCCTTCACGCTTGACCACTTGCGCACGGATGCCATCCCATTTCCATTCCACCTGCCAGTCGCTCGCCGGGCCAATCATCGCCTCGAACTCTTCAACCGGTTGCGACAAGGCATGTGCGAGGAAAAACGGGTACGGCTGGCCACCGCGCTGGGAGTGTTCGTCGGCGGATTCGGCGGCGATCAGCTTCAGATAACTGGCAGCGTTCGGCCGATTGGACAGGTCGGTGTAACCCACCAGACGCTGGGCGACACGTTTGCTGTCGAGCCCGGCCATCGAGGCCAGTGCGCGGGTCACCAGCAATTTCGACACGCCGACACGAAAGCTTCCGGTGATCAGTTTGATGCACAGCATCAGGCTCGGCCGATCCAGCTGCGCCCACAGTGCCGGCAGTTGCCGTGAGAGGAATTCCGGGGTTTCACCGCGCAGCGGCAACAGTTTGTCTTCAATCCACTCGGCGAGGCCGGCATCGGAGCTGTGCAGATTTTCCGGGAGCACCAGCGAAATGGTTTCCGCCAGATCGCCGACGGCCTGATAGCTCTCCTCGAACAACCACGGCGTCAGCCCGGACACTTCGACAGCGAGTTCGCGCAGGATCCGCACCGGCACCAGTTGCCGGGGCCGGCCACCGGACAGAAAGTACACCGCCCAAGCAGCGTCCTGCGGTTCGGCCTGGGCAAAATAAGCCTGCATGGCCGCCAGTTTGGCGTTGCTGGACGTGGTGGCGTCGAGTTCGGCGTACAACTCGGCGAATGCTTTCATGCGGGCATCTCGGCGATGGTCGGTTGAGAGGCGATGTTTTCTTCTTCGTCATCGCCGTATTCGGTGTTGAAGCCCTGGGCATCGAGCCCCTGTTCGCGCAGATGGCGCACTAGCACGCCAATCGAACCGTGGGTGACCATCACCCGTTCGGCGCCAGTCTGATTGATCGCCCAGAGCAGGCCGGGCCAGTCGGCGTGATCGGACAGCACGAAGCCGCGATCCACCCCGCGCCGCCGACGCGTGCCGCGCAGGCGCATCCAGCCGCTGGCGAAGGCATCGCTGAAATCGCCGAAACGCCGCATCCAGGTGCTGCCACCGGCCGAGGGCGGGGCTATCACCAGCGCCTGGCGCATGATCGGGTCACTTTTTTTCACGTCACCGGCATAGATTGTTGGCGGCAGGTACACGCCGGCATCACGGTAGACGCGGTTCAACGGCTCTACGGCGCCGTGGCTGAGGATCGGGCCGAGGGTTTCGTCGATGCCGTGCAGGATCCGCTGGGCCTTGCCGAAGGAGTAACAGAACAACACGCTGGCTTTGCCAGCGGCGATATTGGCTTTCCACCATTCATTGATTTCGCTGAACACCTGCGCCTGTGGCTGCCAGCGGTAAATCGGCAGGCCGAAGGTCGATTCGGTGATGAAGGTGTGGCAGCGCACCGGTTCGAAGGGCGCGCAGGTGCCGTCCGGCTCGATCTTGTAATCGCCGGAAGCGACCCAGACTTCGCCACCGTATTCCAGACGCACCTGCGCCGAGCCGAGCACATGGCCAGCGGGGTGAAAACTCAAGGTGACGCCGTGGTGGGTCAAGCGCTGGCCGTAGGCGAGGGTTTGCAGGTTGATGTCCTGCCCCAGACGCGCGCGCAGAATCCCTTCGCTGGCGCTGCTGGAAAGGTAGTGCTGGTTGCCGGTGCGAGCGTGGTCGCCATGGGCATGGGTGATCACCGAGCGCTCGACGGGACGCCAGGGGTCGATATAAAAATCCCCGGCGGGGCAGTACAAACCTTCGGGGCGGGCGATAACAAGATCCATGTCGTTACCAGAAATGGGGGGCTTGTTAGCTATGAGGTTTGCGCGGGTTCAGAAGTTCTATGGATTTTTCGGGTACCGCACGATCGTTCCCACGCTCTGCGTGGGAATGCCTCGAGGGACGCTCTGCGTCCAGTGACGCGGAGCGCCACGGGCTGCATTCCCACGCGGAGCGTGGGAACGATCAACGTGGGGGCTACTTGCCGGGAGTCAGGGTCAGACGGTTTTTGCCATACACCCGGTCAAAGTTCTGCGGCTGCATCGGCAAGCCGATGTATTGCCCTTTCAACCACTGATCAATGCCATTGAGGTAATTCGGGCTGACCGGATTCCCCGACTGCCCCGTACCGTTCTGCCCCATCAGCGGTTCGGCTTGACCGAAGTCGACGATGAAGCGCATCGATGGCGCACGCGTAGTGGTGAAATCCTGACCCCAGGCAAACGCTGCGGTGTTCAACGTCGTGTGATCGCCTCCCGCCGCCAGTGGTCCACGAACGGTCTGACCATTGCTGTTTTTCCAGGTGTAGCTGTGCAGTTTGCCCCATTGCCAGGCTTTGTGATCGCCGCCCAACTGACTGTCGCCAGCACTGATGGCTGCCGCAAAACTGCGGGCGAGAATCACAGCCTTGTCTTCTTTCTGCGGCGTACGGATGTCGTCCCAGAACGGACTGTCCTCGCGTCCCAGCAGATGATCGGCCTGCGCTGCGTAGGACAAATCACCGTTGGCAATAAACGCTTTCCACGCCGGGCTGGATTCCGGGCCGAGTTCGTCGAGGAAGATCTGCTTCATGCTTTCTTGCAGGAACAGTTCATAGATCGCCGCATCCGCCGAGGTAGGGCTGAGCTTGCCGTCGAACGCCATCAAGCGGGTGAATGCCTCGCGAGCTTTGCTGCGATCGGCTTCCGGCAATGCATCGATTGCCTGTTTCAGCGGCTGCTTCATGCCCGGTGCTTCGAAGACTTTCTTCAGCTTGGCGGCGAAAGTCGTGGTCTGGTCGTACTGCATGGCGATCACGCTGCGGCTGTCATGTTTGCCGCTGCCAGCCAGTTCCGCCAGACGCTCGCCACGTTCCGGCGCGGCCCAGGAGTTGGACAGTTGCATGCCGTAACCGTGAGGGATGACGCGCTGGTTGGCGGTGCCGAGCCAGCCTTGCGCCGGATCCTGATCGTAGGGGTGCAGCATCGGATCGGCGTAACCGTCCCAGTCGTAACGACCTTCCCAGCCCGGCGACGGCAGCAAGCCTTCGCCTTCACGACGATTGGGGAAACGTCCGGTGACTTGCCAGCCGATATTGCTGGCATCGGCGAAGACCAGGTTCAGGGCGATGGCGCGGATCTCGCGGCTCGCGTCCGAGGCGCGTTCAACATTCTGCGCTCGGCTCAGATCAAAAAACGCGTCCAGGGATTTGTCGTCGGTGAAGCTCGGTGTTTGCAGGGCCAGACCAAAACCGTTGCCTTGTGCCGCAGCCTGAGCACTGTTGAGCAACGCGCCGTGGCGGGTTTCGTACACCGCTTCGCGAATCGGCCGCTGGCCTTTGACGAAATAGGTTTCGTTGCGCACGCCCAGCGGCTGCCATTTGCCGTTGACCTCGTAAGTCAGGCTGCTGCCCTGACGGCGGATTTTTTCCAGGAACAGGTCCTGGTTATCGCCGAGCACGCTGGTCATGCTCCAGGCCACTTTGCCGTTGAAACCACCCAGCACCATTGGCAAACCGGCGACGGTCACACCTGCCGCCTGATACTTCGGCGCGCGGATCTGCACGAAACTCCATAGCGACGGCGCGGCCAATGGCCCATGGCTGTCGCTGGCGAGCAGGCTCTTGCCGCTGCGACTGCGTTGCGGGGCGATGGCCCAGTTGTTCGAAGACGTGGTGCCGAGCAGGTTCAGCGTCGACAGTTGCTGGCTGGCGTTGCTCAGTTCGTTCAGGCCGGGGATTTGCCCGTTGAGCTTGAGGCCTTGCAGCTTGTCGGCTTCGGCCAGCGGCAGATTCTCGTCAGGCGCGGACGGGGTCAGCCACGCGAGCTTGTCGGTGGTCACGGTTTGCGCGAGCACCAGTGAAGATATTTCTTCCGGCAGGTTGGCCGACTGGCTGAAATTCAGCAGGGCGAAAATCAGCGCCGAATCTTCCGGTTTCCAGTATTCAGGCTTGTAGCCACTTGTGGCCAGGTCGCCCGGCAACTTGTCGGCGTAGCGGAACAGGTAGGCGTTGACGCCCCGGGCATAGACTTCGAAAAAGCGTTTCAGCCGTGGCGACGAAGCCTTGTAAAGTTCGGCGGCGCTTTTCTTCAGATTGACGGCGCGCATGTAGCGGTCGGCGTCGAGCATCGAGGCGCCAGACATTTCCGCCAGACGGCCCTGAGCCAGCAGGCGCAGGGTGACCATCTGGTTGATGCGGTCGCTGGCGTGGACATAACCGAGCGAGAACAGCGCGTCATGGAAGCTGTTGCTTTCGATCAACGGCATGCCCATGGCATTGCGGCGCACCGAAACGTTCTGCGCCAGGCCCTTGAGCGATTGCACGCCGGAGGTGGGCGGGAGGGTGTCCTGAGCGTTCCAGGTCTGGCAACCGGACAGGCTCAAGACACCGGTCACTGCTGCGGCAACGCCGAACCGGGGAAGAAAATGTGTGAGGGCTGGCGAGGCCATGGCAAAGCTCCTGCGGGGGTGTAAAGGCTGGGGGCGCAATAAAGCCGCTACGTTAGTGAGCAGGAGGGGGCCGCGCAAGCGGGGCGAGCGGTTATTTCTCGATTTGCCTGACCAACTGCAAATCTTCAGGGATAACCGGGTTTTTGTGGCGAGGGAGCTTGCTCCCGCTGGAGTGCGAAGCACTCCCAGACCCTGTGCCGCCATTTATCAAAAAAATGCGTTGTCTGGACTTGCGACTGCTGCGCAGCCGAGCGGGAGCAAGCGCCCTCGCCGCAAAATCTCAACTCCATGCGTAAACTGCGGCACATTCAATGACTTTGCGTGAGGAGACCGCCATGGAACTTGAGGCCAACGCTGCACTGATCATCATCGACCAGCAAAAAGGCATCCTGCACCCCCGCTTGGGGCGGCGTAACAATCCGCAGGCTGAGGAGCGAATCCTCGATCTGCTGGGGCTTTGGCGGCACAGCGAGCGGCCGGTCATCCATGTGCAGCATCTATCCCGTGAGCCGGATTCGGTGTTCTGGCCCGAGCAGGAAGGGGTGGAGTTTCAGCCAAGGTTTTTGCCCCGGGACGGTGAGTGGCTGATCCAGAAACAAGTGCCGGATGCGTTCTGTGCCACCGGGCTTGCGGCGCGGTTGCGTGAGGCGGGGATCGGGCAATTGGTCATCGTCGGCGTGGCGACCCACAACTCGGTGGAGGCCACGGCGCGTACGGCGGGCAATCTGGGGTTTGATACGTGGGTGGCAGAGGATGCGTGCTTCACCTTCGACAAGGCCGATTACTTCGGCACGTTGCGTACGGCTGAAGACGTGCACGGGATGTCGCTGGGGAATTTGCATGGGGAGTATGCGACGGTGGTCAGTTCGGCGCGGATTCTGGCGGCAGGCTGAAAAGCTTTCATTGAATGTGCCGGCCCCTTCGCGAGCAGGCTCGCTCCCATATTGCTGAAACACCGGCCATTGTGGGAGCTGGCTTGCCAGCAATAGCAGTGTGTCAGGCGCCAGCAATGTTGAAGGTGCCGGCTTCATCGCTGGCAAGCCAGCTCCCACAGGTATCACGGTGCGTTCAAATGTGGGAGCGAGCCTGCTCGCGAAGGCGGTGTGTCAGGCGAAGAGGCTCTTCGCCCAAGGCATCAAGCGCCGTGGCACTTCTTGAATTTCTTGCCGTTGCCGCATGGGCAAGGGTCGTTGCGGCCGACGTCTTTCAGGGCGTTGCGCACCGGTTCCTGGTGGGCGTGGCCGCAGTTCGGGCCGTGGACATGGCCGTGATCGTGATCGTGATCGTGGTGATGGTCATGATCGTGATTGCAGTCAGGGCCATGGACATGAGGTTGCTGAGTCATCGGTGTTGCTCCGGAATTAAATCGGCCGGGATTATCACGCTATTGCGCTCAAGGTGCACGTAGTGGGCGATGAATAAACCGGTTTCCATTTCGCCTTGTAACCGATAGGGAATCTGCTGATTTGGACTTTTCAGCATTTTCACCACCTCTTTCACCTGCGGCCAAAGATTGGTGCGAATCGGCACCTTATAAAAGGCGCTGCGCTTCGGCCCGACGGTGATCCAGTGTTCATACTCGCCTTCGGCCAGCAGCATGTCGGCCAGATGAATGCGGTACTCCAGACCGCGCACGGTCAAGTCGCTGTCGTTGGGGTTGTCGATGCGAAAGTGCAGGATGAATTTCTGCTCGAGCAGTTTGGCCCGTACCACTTCGACTTTTACCAGGTGCACGGCGGGGTCGCGGGTGTCGTCGCTGAACCATGAGGCGCAGCCGCTGAGCCCGAGAAACAGCAGCAGGGTGAGGGTTTTCAGTGTGCGCCAGTGACCGAGCATGGATTGACTCCCTTTGCTGCCAGTCTAGACGCTAAAAGATCGCAACCTTCAGCAGCTCCTATGGGGTGAACGAAATCCCGTGCCGGAGCTGCCGAAGGCTGCGATTTTTTAATCTCAAGCGCCAAAGTATCCCGCGCAGCACTTCTTGAATTTCTGCCCACTGGCACATGGGCAACTGTCGTTGCGCCCCAGCTTCAACTGCACGGTCGGATCAATGAAGTACCAGCGGCCGGCGTTCTGCACAAACGATGAGCGCTCACGGTGGCTGTGTTCGCCCTGGTCGTCGTGCCAGCGCGCAGTGAAGGTAACGAAGGCGTGTTCCGGCTGGCCGCCGAAGACTTCCGAACTTTCGACCTCAAGGCCGAGCCAGGTGCTCTGCGCGCTCCAGGCACTGATCGACTGCCGATCAAGACCCGATTGCTGAGCGGGCAGGGTGGTCGCCACCAGATAGTCGATCAGCCCGAGCACATAGGCGCTGTAGCGCGAACGCATCAGGGCTTCGGCACACGGGGCCGGATGGCCCTCGTGATAATGACCGCAGCAGGCATCCAGCAGATTGCCGCTGCCGCAAGGGCAAATGGCTGTACTCATTGCATTACCACCAGTATTTCCCGAAGTTTTCCGGATTGGCCCAGAACCGTGAGTTGAGCCAGTCGGGGACTTGTTTGTAGTCAAGCAGATCGTAGGTAAACAGGGTCAACACCTGTTCGTCACGCTGGAAGCGTTCGCTGGCTTGCAGCGCCAGCGAGTAGAAATCGGTTTCCTGCCAGCCACTGGCCGAAAGGTCCGCCAGCACTGCGATGCGGCTGGCGTTGAGATTGCGAATACCGCCCAGCAGGTTAAGGCCGTCGCGCTTGGGCAAATGCTCCAGGCAGTCGACTACCAGCGCCAGATCGAAACGCCGCGCCGCCAGTTCCGCCGGCAAGGCGCCGGGCGCGGCGTGGGCCACGCACGTGTCTGGATGCGCTTGTTTGAAAGCGCTCAGCGCGGGGAATTCACTGGCACCGATCAGCAGCAGACGCGCCGGCGCGTAGCGATCCAGCAAAGCGGCCAACGCCTGTTGCGGCGTACGGGAAGAAATGGCGACGTTCATCGAAGCTCCTCAATCAGACCGCCAAGACTAGCCTGCCTGACTGCGGCGGCAAAGAGCCCTGCCGCGCAGGTTTGCGACAAATGCGCCAAAGTCCTGTGAACACGGTCGCAAACAGCAGTGGCCTATTGCTGGCGGAGATTAAAACTCCGGTCTTTACTCCCTGAATCGGTTCTAAGCCGATCCCTCAGGAGAAAACCAGATGAGCATAGTTCGGACAGCATTACCTTTGATTCTGCTAACCAGTGTGTTGACTGGTTGCGCAGGTTTGCAGAAAACCGACTGGCCGACCTGTGCGGCGGTCGGTGGTGTTGTCGGTGCCGGCCTCGGCGCGACCGAGAGTTCGGCATGGGCCGGTTATGGCGCGTTGGTGGTCGGTGGTACGGCAGCGGCCTATTGCTGGGTGCACGGTGATGGCGATGAAGACGGCGATGGTGTGCCGGACAGTCGCGACAAGTGCCCGCACACGCCTAAAGGTGTACAGGTCGACGCTGACGGTTGCCCTCCACCAGCCCCTGCGCCAGTGGTTGAAGAGGCTGTAGTAGTCAAGGAAGAAACCATCGTTATTCGTGATGTGCACTTCCAGTTCGACAAAGCCACGCTGACCGGCCCCGACAAGCAAGTGCTCGACAAAGTCGCCACACGCCTGAAACAGGAATCCTCGACCGCACAACTGACCGTGACCGGTCATACCGACAGCGTGGGCAGCGATGCCTACAACAAAAAACTGTCGGACCGTCGTGCGCACTCGGTGGTGGAATACCTGATCCAGCAAGGTGTGCCACGTGCCAGCTTCGTTTCGGTGTCCGGTCTGGGTGAAAGCCAGCCTGTTGCCGATAACAAAACTGCTGACGGTCGTGCGCAAAACCGTCGTACCGAAATCAAAATCGTCCGCTAGGCCTCTCGCATCCGCGGCTTGTGCAGTCGCGGATGCGGGTCTTTACTCCTGTGTAACCGGTATGGGCCGGTGACACAGGAGCTTTCACAATGACTGTTTTCTCAAGGTCCGTCTTGCCGGTGCTGCTGCTAGGCAGCTTGCTCACCGGTTGCGCCACCCACAGCGATGGCACTGCACCTCTCAATCAACGTACGTGGCCGATCTGCAGCCTTATCGGCGGGCTGGTCGGTGGCGGTCTCGGCGCCATCGAAAGTGGCGGCTGGGCCGGTGGCGGCGCGGCGCTGGGGATTCTTACCGGCGGACTGATCTGTTATGCCCAGGACGGCGATGAAGACGGCGACGGCGTATTCGACCGCCGTGACCGTTGCCCCGATACCCCGGCCAACACCCCGGTCGATCACCGTGGCTGTCCACTGCCGCAGTACCCGGTGGCACAGAAACCGGTCGAACCGGCTCCGCAAACCGAAGTCATCACCTTGAGCGATGCCGGCAACGTGCTCTTCGATTTCGACAAGTCTGACCTGACGCCAGCGGCAAAGGCCCAGCTCGATACGTTGATGGACAAACTGCGCAATGCCGACGTGGTGAGCATCAAAGTCATCGGCCATACCGACAGCAAAGGATCGGATGCATACAACCAGGCGCTTTCCGAACGACGCGCCAGCAGCGTCGCGGCTTATCTGCTGAGTCAGGGCCTGGCGCCGAACAAACTGACCAGTGAAGGGCGTGGCGAAAGCGAGCCGGTGGCGGATAACGCGACCGACGAAGGGCGCGCGCAAAACCGCAGAGTGGAGCTGCACATCAATCGCTAGGATGTGTCTGTAGTCCGCGAGCTAGAGCTGCCGGGGCGATCATCGTCGCTGCGGCAGCCATTTGGCGGCTCGGCAAGGTTTTTTCATTTTTGCCTCTGGCTTATCCCCCGCAGAAGCCGTTACTGTGCGCCCAAAGAATAATTCGCAACACGGGGGAGCGTATGAAAGTGTTCTGGGGGCTGGGGCGGTTATTGACCCTGCTGTTCTGCTGTGTGGTGCTGGCCAATCAGCTTGTACCCTTTGTTCATCCGCTGCATCTGCTGGTCAATCTGGCCGGCGGTCTGCTGTTAACGGTTCATGTGCTCGAAGTGCTGCTGTGCAATCGCAGCCTCAAGGGACGTCCGCACCCTTGGCGTGACCGTGGCCGCATCCTGCTGTTCGGCGTATTCCACCTGCAAACCATCCCGGCCCCGGCCGCTCCGGAGGCTTCTTCCCATGCGTAAACTCTGCTTGCTCGCTGCATTCATCAGCCCATTGGCCTGTGCCCAAGTGGTCAGCGTCGAACCCAACTCCCTTATGCGGTTGCCTAACAACACCGGCACTTTGCAGCTTGAGCGCCTGGACGTGGCCGATTACGGCACCTTGCTGATTCCCGCCAACGTCACTGAACTGAGTGTCGGTGAATTGCGCCTCGGTCACGAAGCTCGGATCGCCATCGTGCCGGGGGCACAGGCGTTGGACATGAAGGTTGCTCGCGCAGAACTCGGCGAAGGCAGCCAGATCACCGCACGCGGTGCACCGGGCACCTACGAAAAAGCCGCCCGGGCAGGGCGCAATCTGAATCTGCAGTTCAAGGCATTGAACGCGCCGCAACTGTTGGTCGATGCTCGTGGCGGCACCGGTGCGCCTGGTTTTGTCGGACTGGACGGTGGCAACGGTGAAGATCCGGGCTGCACTTATGGCTCGGCCGGGCACGGTGCTGATGGCAGTGACGGCAGTGACGGTCAACCCGGTGCTCCGGGTGGGCTGGTACGCCTTGAAGTGCCGCGTGAGTTTCCGGCGGAGCTGATCAAGGTCAACGTGGCCGGCGGTGCCGGTGGCCCGGCGGGCGTTGGCGGCAAGGCCGGCAAGGGCGGCAAGTCCAAGGGCTGCCTGGTGTATCGCGCCGATGGCGGCAAGAATGGCAAGGCCGGCGCTGATGGTCAGCCTGGACCGGTCGGCGCGGCGGGTGCCGTGACCGTGCAGCGCTTCTAAAGAACAGCAAGGCTCAATTGTGGCGAGGGGATTTATCCCCGATGGACTGCGTAGCAGTCCCCGCTTTTGGATTAAAGAGCGGGGACGCTTCGCGACCCATCGGGGATAAATCCCCTCGCCACAGCAGTGTTCACAGCTTAAAAAATGCTGTGGCTCAGAACATCGGCCGCGCCGCCGCAATCGCCACCAGCAGCAACCCGACAATCAGATTAATCCCCACCACCCGGCGAATCCGCCCGAGCACCGCCGCACCTGTCGGCCCGTACTTTGCTTCAACCGCTTTGCGCAGCTCTGGCAGCATCAACCCCTGAATCCGGATAAACAGCGCCGTCATCACCACGTATAACCCGATCATCACCTGCACATATTTCGGTGCGGTCTCAAAACCGACCTGCTGCAGATGCAACATGCCTACGCCGCTGATCGGCAAGATGATCACCGCGACCCAGACCCAGCGAAAAAAACCTTGAAACACTTCCACCCACAGTGTCAGGCGGGCAGGGCCGTCGAGGGCCTTCACAGCCGCCGGGCGCAGGACCATCCAGGCGAAAAACATGCCGCCGACCCACACGAGGGCGGAGAGGACATGCAGGGGGTAAACGAGGCTAAAAGGTGTCATTGGGGCACTCCGTTCTGCGCGGGATTAATTAGCGGGGTATGATAGCCGCCATCCGAAACCACTGAAAATTTATCCAGCGTTTTTTGCGCCCGACAATCCATGATCAGCACTGAACTCAAAACCACGATCCAGGGCGCCTACTCGCGTTTTCTAGAGGCCAAGAGCCTCAAGCCTCGTTACGGCCAGCGCCTGATGATCGCTGAAATCGCCAAAGTCCTCGGAGATATCGATACCGACGACGAAGGCCGGCGCAGTGGCGACCCCGCGATTGTCGCGGTGGAAGCCGGCACCGGTACCGGTAAAACCGTGGCCTACAGCCTCGCGGCGATCCCTACTGCCAAACTGGCGGGCAAACGTCTGGTGATCGCGACCGCGACCGTCGCGCTGCAAGAGCAGATCGTCTACAAGGATTTGCCCGACCTGATGCGCAACAGCGGGCTGAACTTCAGCTTTGCTTTGGCCAAGGGCCGTGGCCGTTACATGTGCCTGTCCAAGCTCGACATGCTTTTGCAGGAAGGTCACGCGCAAACCGCCACGGCCCAGCTGTTCGAAGAGGAAGGCTTCAAGATCGAGGTCGATGAGGCCAGTCAGAAGCTGTTCACCAGCATGATCGAAAAGCTTGCCGGCAATAAATGGGACGGCGACCGCGACAGTTGGCCCAATGCGCTGGAAGACGCCGACTGGGCGCGCCTGACCACCGATCACAGCCAATGCACCAACCGCCATTGCCCGAACTTCGGCCAGTGCGCCTTCTACAAGGCCCGCGAGGGCATGGGCAAGGTTGACGTGATCGTCACCAACCACGACATGGTTCTGGCTGACCTGGCGCTCGGCGGCGGCGCGGTGTTGCCCGACCCGCGCGACACCATTTACGTGTTCGACGAAGGCCATCACCTGCCGGACAAGGCCATCGGCCACTTCGCCCATTACACACGCCTGCGTTCCACCGCCGACTGGCTGGAAACCACCGCCAAGAACCTCACCAAGTTGCTGGCCCAGCATCCGCTGCCGGGAGATCTCGGCAAGTTGATCGAGCAAGTGCCGGAGTTGGCGCGCGAGATCAAGACCCAGCAGCAGTTCATGTTTACGGCCTGCGAGCAGATTGCCGATTTCAAACCCGGCGAAGACGTCGAGGGCCGTGAGCGGCCTCGCCATCGCTTTGTTGCCGGGGTCATTCCCGAACACATGCGCGAAATGGGCATTGAGCTGAAGAAAGGCTTCGCCCGTCTCAATGACCTGTTCACGCGCCTGACCGACCTGCTCAAGGAAGGCATGGACGGCGAGGTCAACATCGGCATCGCCAGCAATCAGGCCGAAGAGTGGTATCCGCTGTTCGGCAGCCTGTTGTCCCGTGCCTCCGGCAACTGGGAACTGTGGACCGCGTTCACCGCCGAAGACCCGGAAGACAGCCCGCCGATGGCGCGCTGGCTGACCCTGGCCGAAAGCGGCTCATTGTTCGACATCGAGGTCAACGCCAGCCCGATCCTCGCCGCCGAAACCTTGCGCCGCAGCCTGTGGAACGTCGCCTACGGCTGTCTGGTGACGTCGGCAACGCTGACCGCGCTGGGCACGTTCGACCGCTTCCGCATGCGTGCCGGCCTGCCGAAAAAAGCCGTCACCGCCGTGGTGCCGAGCCCGTTCCATCACGCTGACGCTGGCGTGTTGCGCGTGCCGGATCTGAAAGCCGACCCTCGCGATGCCGCTGCTCACACCGCCGCGATCATCCGTGAGTTGCCGGATCTGGTCGAAGGTTCGCGCGGCACGCTGGTGCTGTTCTCCTCGCGCAAACAGATGCAAGACGTGTTCGACGGTCTCGACCGCGACTGGCGCAAGCAAGTGTTCATTCAAGGCAACCTGTCGAAACAGGAAACCCTGAACAAGCACAAGGCGCGGGTCGATGGCGGTGATTCCAGTGTGCTGTTCGGTCTCGCCAGTTTTGCCGAGGGTGTCGACTTGCCGGGCGCGTATTGCGAGCACGTAGTGATCGCCAAGATTCCGTTCTCGGTGCCGGACGATCCGGTCGAGGCCGCGCTGTCGGAGTGGATCGAAGCCCGTGGCGGCAATCCGTTCATGGAAATCTCGGTGCCCGATGCCTCGCTGAAGCTGGTTCAGGCCTGCGGGCGTCTGCTGCGTACCGAAGAAGACCGCGGCACCATCACCTTGCTCGACCGGCGCCTGGTCACCCAGCGCTACGGCAAGGCGATCCTCAATGCGTTGCCTCCTTTCCGTCGTGAAATATCCTGAGACACCGGTGGGCAATTTCGCCCGCCGCGCTGTCTATCTCTCTGCCAACGCTTTTCCATTGGCCTTTTGGTCGTTAGGGAGAACTCCGTTCTTATGATCCGCCGTTCATTGCCTGCCGTGTTTGCCTTGATCTTCGCCGCCCCGTTGCTGGCGGCGCCTGCTGGCCAGCAGACGCTGTTCAACTTTGTCCGTCCCGCCGACGTGGTGAAAATCACCACGGAAAACGCCGACCTGCCGCAAGCCAACGCCGAACAAACCCCTGAGGGCGAAGTGCTGCGCCGGGTGACGTTCAACCCGGTGGCCCGCCCGACGTTGCGCCTGACTCCGCAGACCGGTGCCTGGGACTGGTCGCAGTCCGGAATGATGAGCCTGCGCCTGCAGAGTGCGATGAACTGGGCCGTGACGGTCTATGTGCAGATCCAGAGCAACAATGGCCAGACGCTGACCAGTCGCGTCGACCTGCCGGCCGGCCCGGCGCAAACCTTGCTGGTGCCGTTGGTAGCGGCTACGCCACTGAGCCAGGGCATGAAGGCCGGGCCGCCGATGCCGATGACCGTCGATGGTCAACGCATTTTGCTGGCCAGCAGTAGCGGCGAGATTGATCGAAGCCAAATCGTATCGGTGAGTCTGTCGATGGATCAGCCGAAAGTTGCCCAGAGCCTGCTGCTCGAACGCTTTGGCGTGCAGGACGGCGAGGCGGTCACGCAAGCGGTGTACGGCAATCTGGTCGACGCTTATGGTCAGTCGACCCGCAGCAAATGGCCGGAAAAAATCGCCACTGACGAACAACTCAAATCTGCCGCCGCCAAGGAACAGCAACAGCTGAAAACCTGGCTGGCCGAGCGCGGGAAGTCCTCGCTGGACAAGTTCGGCGGCTGGAGCAAAGGCCCGGCCTTTAAGGCCAGCGGCTTCTTCCGCACGGAAAAACGCGACGGTCGCTGGTATCTGGTGACGCCAGAAGGGCATCCGTTTTACTCCCTCGGCGTCAACACCATCAGCCCCGAGGTCAACCAGACCTACGTGGCGGGTCGCGAATACATGTTCGAATCCCTGCCAAAAACCGGCGAGCCCCTTGCCATTCACTTTGGTGAAGGCGACAACCGTGGCGGCAACGGCGCCGATCAGGGCCGGGGCTACGGCAATGGGCGCTGGTACGACTTCTATGCCGCCAACCTGCAGCGTGTCTACGGCGAGCCTTGCGCGCCGGACAGCGACAGCAAGGCGGGGATCGCTGAAGCGGCCAAGGCTGGCGCGGTGGAAGAAACGGCAGCGAAAGCCGCAGAACCTGTAGCAGGCGCCAGTGAAGCGAAGTCCGGTGTCGCCGAAGCGGCGAAAACCGACGCGGTGGCAACGACTGCTGAAAAAGCTGCCGATCAAACCGTCACGGCTCCGTGCAAAGCCACGGTCAATGAGCAGCAGTGGGCCAGCCATACCCTTGATCGCCTGCAAGCCTGGGGTTTCAACACGATCGGCAACTGGAGTGCCGATGCGCTGGCTGACGCCGACCGCGTGCCGTACACCTTGCCGCTGTCGATCGTCGGCGATTACACCAGCATCAGCACCGGCAGCGACTGGTGGGGCGGCATGCCCGACCCGTTCGATCCGCGTTTCGCGATGGCCACCGAACGCGCCGTGGCCATCGCTGCCCGCGATCATCGCGATGATCCGTGGCTGATTGGCTATTTTGCCGATAACGAACTGGCGTGGGCCGGTCCCGGCGACGATCCGAAATCCCGTTACGCGCTGGCGTACGGCACCTTGAAAATGACCACCGACGTGCCGGCCAAACGCGCGTTTCTCAAGCAATTGCGTGACAAATACCGTAATCAGGCGGGGCTGTCGAAAGCCTGGGGCATCGACCTGCCGGCGTGGGAATTGATGGAAGATCCGGGTTTCGTCCCGCCGCTGCCGAACCCGGAACACCCGGAAATCGAGGCCGACTTCAAATACTTCCAGAAGGTCTTCGCCGACACCTATTTCAAGACCATCTCCGACTCGCTGAAATGGCATGCGCCGAACCAGTTGCTGCTCGGCGGCCGCTTCGCCATCAGCACCCCGGAAGCCGTGGCGTCCTGCGCGCAATATTGCGATGTGCTGAGTTTCAACATGTACACGCTCAAACCGCAGGACGGTTATGACTTTGCCGCTTTGAATGCATTGGACAAACCGGTGCTGATTACCGAGTTCAACTTCGGCTCCACTGATCGCGGCCCGTTCTGGGGCGGTGTGACGCAACTGGCCAAGGAAGAGGATCGCGGCGCGGCGTATGCCAACTTCCTCAAACAGGCCTTGAGTGAACCGTCGATTGTCGGCGTGCACTGGTTCCAGTATCTGGATCAACCGGTGACCGGGCGTCTGCTGGATGGCGAGAACGGGCACTTTGGTTTGGTCGGTGTGACCGATCTGCCGTATCAGGGCTTTGTCGAAACGGTGCGCAAGAGCAATTTGCAGGCGGTTGATCAGCTTGGCAAAGAGGCGGAGAAAGCCGCAGCGGTCGCCGGTCATGAAGCTGAAGGCGGGCGCAAGGGCGAAGCCGGAAAAGGCCCAGGGGCAGGGCATGCGGGTGGGCATTCGGGCAATGGTCACTGACTGACACTGTGGCGAGTGGGCAAGCCCCCTCGCCACAACCAAAAATCCGATTCAACCGTCCAGCCCGCAGCTGTTCCCAAATCCCTCAAGGGCTGGAACAATGCGGGCCACTTTGTAGAGCGTTTTCGCGGGGGAGTTGCGGGTGCAGATTCAGGGACATTACGAGCTTCAATTCGAAGCGGTGCGCGAGGCTTTCGCCGCACTGTTCGACGATTCCCAGGAACGCGGCGCAGCCTTGTGCATACAGGTCGGCGGAGAAACCGTCCTCGACCTCTGGTCCGGTACTGCCGACAAGGACGGCGCCGAGGCCTGGCACAGCGACACCATCGCCAACCTGTTCTCCTGCACCAAAACCTTCACCGCCGTGACAGCGCTGCAACTGGTCGCCGAGGGCAAGTTGCAACTGGATGTTCCGGTCGCCCGCTACTGGCCGGAGTTCGCCGCCGCCGGCAAAGAGGCCGTGACCCTACGCCAATTGCTCTGCCATCAGGCCGGTCTGCCGGCCCTGCGCGAGTTGCTGGCGCCTGAAGCCCTTTATGAATGGCAAACCATGGTCGACGCTCTCGCGGCTGAGGCGCCGTGGTGGACGCCGGGCACTGGCCACGGTTATGCCGCGATCACTTACGGCTGGCTGATCGGTGAGTTGTTGCGCCGCGCCGACGGTCGCGGACCGGGTGAATCCATCGTCGCCCGTGTCGCCAAGCCACTGGGTCTGGATTTCCATGTCGGTTTGGCCGACGAAGAGTTTCACCGTGTCGCACATATCGCCCGGGGCAAGGGCAATGCGGGTGATGCCGCCGCTCAGCGTCTTCTGCAAGTGACCATGCGTGAACCGACCGCCATGACCACCCGCGCCTTCACCAACCCACCGTCGGTGCTCACCAGCACCAACAAACCGGAGTGGCGGCGCATGCAACAACCGGCAGCCAATGGCCACGGCAACGCGCGCAGCCTCGCTGGTTTCTACGCCGGTCTGCTCGACGGCAGCCTGCTTGAAAGCGACATGCTCGAAGAGCTGACCCGCGAGCATAGCCTCGGCGAAGACAAGACCCTTCTGACCCGCACCCGTTTCGGTCTGGGCTGCATGCTCGATCAACCGGACGTGCCCAACGCCACTTATGGCCTCGGCCCACGGGCGTTCGGCCATCCGGGCGCAGGCGGTTCGATCGGTTTTGCTGACCCTGAGCATGATGTCGCGTTTGGTTTTGTGACAAATACCCTAGGGCCGTACGTCTTGATGGATCCGCGTGCGCAGAAGCTCGCGCGGGTGCTTGCCACTTGTCTGTAAAGCGTCATCAGAGGTTCCAGGGCCGGAACCTCGACAGGTTTTTCGATTCAAAGCGTCTGTTTATCCGGGCGAAAGTGCTCTGATTTTTCATTACTTCATTTTGTGGATTTTCAATGTCAGCTAAAACGACTCTCGCCCTGGCCCTGTGTGTTGCGATCACCGGTTGTGCACAGACTCCGAAAAACGATGCCGACGGCGGTAGCTGGTGGCCGTTCGGGTCTTCCGACAAGGTGGCGGCCAAAGAGCCTGCCCCGGCTCCGTTGAAACCCGCTGCCGCCGCTCCGGTAGCCAAGGCTGAAAGCAGCAGCCCATGGTACTGGCCTTTTGGCTCGGACGATTCGACCGCCAAGGCCGACACCAAGCCGGAAGTGAAGCCCGAAGCCAAACCGGTTGAAGTGGCCAAAGCCGAGGCCGACAAGGGCGGCAAATGGTGGTGGCCGTTCGGCGGCAAGGATCAGGACACCGCCAAGGTCGTGCCGATGCCGGACCCGAAAGTCACTCAAGCCTGGCTCGACGACTACGAACCACGCCTGCGTACCGCGATCCAGGACAGCAATCTGCAACTCGAACGCCGTGACAACGTGCTGGTCGTGACCGCGCCGGTAGAAGGCTCGTTCAACCCGGATCGCCCGGCGATGTTGCTGCCAGTGACCCTCGGCCCGTTCACCCGCGTGGCGAAAATCCTCGAAGCCGACCCGAAAACTGCGGTGTTGGTACTTGGCCACAGTGACTCCAGCGGTGCTGCGCCAGCCAATATCAAACTGAGTCAAGAACGTGCCCAGGCCATTGCGGCGATCTTCCGCCTCAGCGGCTTGCAGCGTGATCGCCTGATGCTGCGCGGCATGGGCTCAGAAGCCCCGCGTGCCGCCAACGACAGCGTTGAAGGCCGTGCCCTGAACCGTCGCGTGGAAATGCTGGTGACCCCGCAGAACACCATGGTTGCGCTGTTGAGCAAATACAACATGCCGGCGCCAAAGCCAGTGACCATGGTCGCTGCGCAGGACGTCAAGCCAGTGGCCAAACCAGTCACCCCGGCGCCAGCCGCGAAGAAAGCTGCCGTACCGGCCACCAAAAAGGCACCGGCCAAGAAAGCCGCTGCCAAAGCACCGGCGAAGAAAGCGCCAGCCAAGGCTCCGGCGAAGAAAACCGCACCCGCCAAAGCCGCTGCGACCGACAAGAAAGTCGCCGCTGCCGACGCCACCAAAAAGTGATCCGCTAACGAAAAGGACTGCGCCATGACCCAGGCTCTGGCAGATATGCGTCGTGATTACACCCGGGATGGCTTGACCGAGGCGCAGGCCCCGGCCGAGCCGTTCGCGCTGTTCCACCAATGGTTCGCCGATGCGGTGAAAACCGAACAGGCGCCGGTGGAAGCCAACGCCATGACCCTGGCCACGGTCGATGCGGACGGGCGTCCGCATTGCCGCATTCTGCTGCTCAAGGGCCTGGACGAGCAGGGCTTCACCTTCTTCACCAACTACGACAGTGCCAAGGGCCAACATCTGGCGGTCAATCCGTTTGCCGCCATGACCTTCTTCTGGCCGACCCTTGAGCGCCAGGTGCGCATCGAAGGCCGGGTAGTGAAGGTCACGCCTGAAGAGTCCGATGCGTATTATCAGGTGCGACCGCTGGGCAGTCGTCTGGGCGCTTGGGCATCGCCGCAGAGCCGGGTGATCAACGGGCGGGGAGAGCTGGAAGATCTGCTCAAGGCGACCGAACAACGATTCAGCGACACCCAGCCTGACTGCCCGCAACACTGGGGCGGTTACCGCTTGCTGCCCGAGCGCATCGAGTTCTGGCAGGGCCGTCCGAGCCGTCTGCACGATCGCCTCAACTACCGAGTGCAGGGCGCCGACTGGATTCTTGAACGTCTGGCACCCTAGGCAGTCTACCGAGCGAGATAGCCTGCCGCAGCGGCCTCAAGCCACTTCGGCAGGTCTCGACGCTTGATCTTCTGCGCCTGAGCGCGGGCCAATTGTTCGAGCATGAAGGCGCGTTTGCCTTCGTCCTTGCCGGCCAGTGACAACGCCAGATCGCGATCCATCCAGCGTTTGATCCGTACGTACAGCCACCCATGGAAGTACAAACCGGCGACGGTGGTAACGGCAATGATGAAGTAATCCATGAAAATCCTTGGTGTCCGTGGCGCAGAATCGGTAATTTGGCGCTACTGTAGTGGCTACCTCTGGTAAAGCAGGTGTCTGTACCGCGCCTGAATGAAAGCCAATTTGTCCGGGCGGTGTCGTGACAGGCGTCAAGCCACGGAGTTTAATGAATATATGTTTCTTTGGAGTTGATGCTATGCGTAAGTCTGTTCTGCTGGTTGCTTCCTTTTCCACGATGGCGATGTTGCTTACCGGCTGCCAATCGAGCCTGACCGGTGACTCCTACTCCCGTGACGAAGCGCGTCGCGTGCAGACGATTCGCATGGGCACCATCGAATCCCTGCGTCCGGTCAAGATCGAAGGCACCAAGACCCCAATCGGCGGCGCTGCAGGCGCAGTGGTCGGCGGTGTCGGCGGCAGCGCCATCGGTGGCGGCAAAGGCAGCATCGTGGCTGCGGTCATCGGTGCTGTGGCCGGTGGTCTGATCGGCTCGGCTACTGAAGAAGGCCTGACCCGTACCCAAGGCGTGGAAATCACCGTGCGCGAAGACGACGGCAGCATGCGCGCCTATGTGCAGCAGGTTCAGGAGAATGAAGTGTTCCGCGTTGGTGAACGTGTACGCATCTCCACCGTTGGCGGGACCAGCCGCGTTTCGCACTAAGCGGGATTTAGGGTAAAGAAAACCCCGATCAGGTGACTGGTCGGGGTTTTTTTAAGGTATTTACTCGCTTCCATGACAACCCATTTGAAAATCGTATTTAGAGTCGTAGAAAGCTCGACCGATTAAAGCTTCCAATTGCTTTATCTGCTCTTGGTCGAGGTCATAACCAAAGATTTCGTCTTCGGGATTGACCCAATGCATGATTATTCTGAGCCGCTCAATGTTTCCATCGGGAACTGGGATCTCGAAAACTAACCGAGCTGTGCGTTTATTAAATGCCTCGATGGTGTGTTTCAGCTTGAAGTTGCCATAAGTCATTCGATGCACACCAACTGAACTATATGAGTAGCGTCCAAGAGCTTTTCACCAGTCCAGTCCTCCAAAACTTTGATCTGCTCTTCGTCTAAATCAGAGCCATCGAACTCATCTTCAGGATGCTGCCAGTTCATCAGCACCTTCAATGCTTCCTCGTGATGCGACGCGATCTCCACGCTTAGGAGCAAATCCTCAGTCTTTCGATCGAATACCTCTATTACATGCTTCATTTTTCTACTCTCCTTGTGGAATCGGCAGGCTTTGTTTGTTTCCCTGTTTTCGGGTCGTATTCTCCAAGGTGTTTTCCTTGCTTGGTGTACATCTCAACCTTGCCATGCTGAGAGTCCCATTCGTAAATTTTCCCCGATGCATCTTTCCAACGTCTTCGCTTTTTCCCTCCACCGCGAACGGAGGTTTTCAGTGGTGCAGGTTTCACGTCTGGAAACGCCGGCAGCGAAACAGGGGCGGGGTGGTATTTGAAATCTTTAGGAACGTTTAAGACTATATATACCGGCTTAACCCCCGAATTCGCCGGAAACACCAAAATGAAATCCCGATACTCCGGCGGATAAACCGGATTCACCAGAATCCCATCCGCCGCTTTCGTCGGCGGATACACCCAGATATGTGGCGCCTGCGGTGCAGCCTCCAAGGCAGGGATGCCGAGGATGTCCGAGCCATCCACCGCCGGCGTCCAGATCAGCTCGACGCCTTCACCAAGATCCGCGATGAACTGGCTGCCACGCGCACTGAACTGCACGACATCGACCATTTCCCAATCGCGGTTCTTGCCGGTGTAAAAGCCGTAGCCCTTGAGGCTGCCGTCCGTCTGTTGTTCAACGCGCAGGCGCACACGGGTACGGGCTTGTTTCAGGGCGCGTAGTTGATCTTCGGTGTAGAGCGCGCTGTCGCCGAGGGTGGGCGTCCAGAACAGCGCGACCACTGCCGAGAGAGCGGCAGCACCCACCGCGCCAAGTGATGTGATAGTGCTAGCGGTGAGGGCGGGCATGCGTATTGCGATGCGCCCGACGCCCAGTGAAACCGTGTCGCCGCTGATCGCTTGCAGATTCAGCACGCCCGCGGCATCGACTTCGCGAGCGCCGAGCCACGCAATTTCACCGTAGTCCTTCAGGCTGTCGGTAGGCACCATGCCCGAAGGATTCGAGTAGTCAATGATGGCGTCCGGTAACTTGCAGGACTTGGCGAACACGCACCCAGCGCGCGGAACCTCAGACTTTGTCGCAGCCACTTCGCGGGTGCGCTCAAAAGCCTCCTGCCGCGCCAACATGGCGTCATAAGCGTTTTGTCTGGATTCGCGAGCGGTCAGTTCGCTGGCCGTCATGTATCGGTGAGTGACGAGGTGCCCGTCGCCCGCCGGTGGGTTGGGAACCCGGGGAATGTCCTTGTTGCGAGCCACTGATCGTCCTTTCGCTTATCCATCGACAGCCCCTTGAAAGGGCTGTGCGACGTTAACGAAGCGCGAAAGATGTGGCTGTAGGACGCGTCTCTAAAGACGTGGGATTGTTCGCTATGTATCGAGACGGGATTGGAAATGAACGGTGGTGAAGGGGATAACCCCCCTCACCACACGGTTCTATGCCGGTAAGGCTGTGTTCTTGCGACTCGCCGCCGCCGTCACCGCATAACCGATCAACGCGGCAAACAACGATCCGGTCAGAATGCCCATTCGATCCATGCCGGCGTAGTCGCTCACGCCCGGTTCAAACGCCAGCGAACCGACAAACAGGCTCATGGTGAAGCCGATGCCGCAGAGGATGGCGACGCCCAACACCTGACCCCAATTGGCACCCTGGGGCAGGGAAGCGATGCCGATCTTCACGGCCAGCCAGGTCAGGCCGAACACGCCGACGGTCTTGCCCAGCAAGAGGCCGACGGCGATGCCCATCGGTACGTGGTGGGTAAAGCTTTCGACGGTGACACCGCTCAGCGACAGACCGGCGTTGGCGAAGGCGAACAGCGGCAGAATGCCGTACGCGACCCAGGGATGCAGCGCGTGTTCCAGCGTCAGTAGTGGCGAAGGTTCGGCGTTTTTCGTGCGCAGCGGGATGCAGAAGGCCAGAGTCACGCCGGCCAGCGTCGCATGGACACCGCTCTTGAGAACGCACACCCACAGGATCAGGCCGATGATCATGTACGGCCCAAGCTTGACCACGCCGAGCCGGTTCATCGCCACCAGCGCCGCTATACACGCCGCCGCCAGACCCAGCGACAGAGTCGACAATTCACCCGAGTAGAAAATCGCAATGATCACGATGGCGCCAAGGTCATCGATGATCGCCAGCGTCATCAGAAACAGCTTCAGCGACACAGGCACACGCTTGCCCAGCAGGGCCAGCACGCCGAGGGCGAAGGCGATGTCGGTGGCGGTCGGGATGGCCCAGCCGTCGAGCGCTGCCGGGTTGTCGCGGTTGAGGAACCAGTAGATCAGCGCCGGCACCAGCATGCCGCCGATAGCGGCCGCGCCAGGTAACACGATCTGCGATGGCTTGGACAGCTGACCGTCGAGGACTTCGCGCTTCACTTCCAGGCCAATCAGCAGGAAGAACAGCGCCATCAGGCCGTCGTTGATCCACAGCAGCAAGGGCTTGGCGATTTTCAGCGCGCCGATCTGTGCTACCACTGGCGTGTCGAGCAGGCCGGTGTACAGCCACGACAGGGGCGAGTTGTTGATAATCAAAGCCAGAATGGCCGCGGCGATCAATAACAGACCGCTGGCAGCTTCCAACTGAAAGAAACGCGTGAAAGTGCTACGCAGAGGCAAGGTCGCTCTCCATCGAATCGTCAAAAAGGTGGAACACCCTAACCCGTACTGTTAGTTGTTAAAACAAAAGTTATATTCTTTTTTGTTATATGTCGTTACAAGGTGTCTGGCTCAAGTCACGCTGAGCCTAGCAGTTGCCTGACACATTGAGACTCAGCTGTATCTGTGCGCGCTGCAGGATTTTTCCTAAGCTGACGGATGAGCCTTCCAGGGAGGCTGATCTCCCGCCGCGATCCAACGAGAATCATGACCATGAGCGACAACCGACAGTGGGCACGCGAAGCCATCCGCATCATCGAAGCGGATTTCCAGCGCAGCGCCGACACCCACCTGATCCCCTTGCCGCTGCCGGGTTTCCCGGGCATCGAGTTGTACTTCAAGGACGAATCCAGTCATCCGACCGGCAGCCTCAAGCACCGTCTGGCCCGTTCGCTGTTTCTGTATGCGCTGTGTAATGGCTGGCTCAAACCCGGCGCGCCGGTGATCGAGGCGTCCAGCGGCTCGACGGCGATTTCCGAAGCCTATTTCGCACGCATGCTCGGTCTGCCGTTCATAGCGGTCATGCCGGCGACCACGTCGAAGGAGAAGATTGCCCAGATTGCTTTCTACGGTGGTCAGAGTCATCTGGTGAAAGATCCGACGCAGATCTACGCCGAATCCGAGCGCCTGGCTCGCGAGCATGGTGGTCACTTCATCGACCAGTTCACTTACGCGGAGCGCGCCACCGACTGGCGAGCGAACAACAACATCGCCGAATCGATTTTCCAGCAGATGCGCTACGAGAAGCATCCCGAGCCGAGCTGGCTGATTTCCAGCCCCGGTACCGGCGGCACCACCGCGACCCTCGGCCGCTACGTGCGTTATCGCCAGCACTGCACCCGCGTACTGTGCGCGGATGCCGAGCGTTCGGTGTTCTTCGATTACTACCAGACCGGCGACGCCAGTCTGCGTCTGGATTGCGGTTCGCGGATCGAGGGTATTGGTCGGCCACGGGTGGAGGCGTCGTTCCTGCCCAAAGTGATCGATGCCATGGTCAAGGTGCCGGACGCCTTGTCACTGGCAGCCATGCACTATTTGGCGCAGCGTCTGGGGCGGCATGTCGGCGGGTCGAGCGGGACCAATCTGATCGGTGCGCTGATGGCGGCGCAGCAGATGAAAGTGGCGGGGGAGTCGGGGTCGATCGTGGCGATTTTGTGCGATGGCGGCGAACGTTATGCCGACACTTATTACGATCAGGACTGGCTCAAGGTGCAGGGGTATGAGTTGAGTGGGTTGATCGCGGCGGTAGTGGCGACTGCCGAACGCGGTGAGGCGCTGCCGACTTCAGTGTTGCGCGCCAATATCTGACACACCTGAATCAAATGTGGGAGCTGGCTTGCCAGCGATGACTAACTCAGATTCAACATTGATGTTGACTGAATTTCCGCCATCGCTGGCAAGCCAGCTCCCACAGTTTTTTGCGTTGTTGCAGATTTAGCTGATCAGGCTTCCAGGCCCAGAATGTCGCGAGCCACGGCTTCGGCGATGCGAATCCCGTCAACCCCCGCCGACAGAATCCCGCCCGCATAACCCGCGCCTTCACCGGCCGGGAACAAGCCCTTCACGTTCATGCTCTGCAGCGTCTCGTTACGGGTAATACGCAGCGGCGACGAGGTGCGCGTCTCGATCCCGGTCAACACCGCATCGTGCAGCGAGTAACCGCGAATCTGCTTCTCGAACGCCGGCAATGCTTCACGGATCGCTTCAATGGCAAAGTCCGGCAGCGCCAGGGCCAGATCGCCCAGTGCTACGCCCGGTTTGTACGACGGCTCGACTTCACCCAGTTCGGTCGAAGGAATGTCGTTGATGAAGTCGCCGACCAATTGCGCCGGGGCTTTGTAATTGCTGCCGCCGAGGATGAACGCGTGGGATTCCAGACGCTCCTGCAACTCGATGCCGGCCAGCGGGCCACCCGGGTAGTCGACTTCCGGGGTGATGCCAACGACGATGCCGGAGTTGGCATTGCGCTCGTTACGCGAGTACTGACTCATGCCGTTGGTGACCACGCGGTTCGGCTCGGAAGTCGCCGCGACCACGGTGCCGCCCGGGCACATGCAGAAGCTGTAGACCGAGCGGCCGTTCTTGGCGTGGTGCACCAGTTTGTAGTCGGCAGCGCCCAGTTTCGGGTGGCCGGCGTATTTGCCCAGCCGCGCGCGGTCGATCAGCGATTGCGGGTGTTCGATACGGAAGCCCACCGAGAACGGCTTGGCTTCCATGAACACGCCACGGCTGTGGAGCATGCGGAAGGTGTCACGGGCACTGTGGCCGAGGGCCAGGACCACGTGTTTCGAATGCAGGGTTTCGCCACTCGCCAGTTGCACGCCGACCAGTTGGCCGTCGTCGATCAGCACGTCAGTGACGCGCTCCTGAAAGCGCACTTCACCACCCAGTGCGCGGATTTCTTCACGCATGGTTTCGACCATGCCGGTCAGACGGAACGTGCCGATGTGCGGCTTGCTGACGTAGAGGATTTCTTCCGGCGCGCCAGCCTTGACGAATTCGTGCAGGACTTTACGGCCAAGGAACTTCGGATCCTTGATCTGGCTGTACAGCTTGCCGTCGGAGAACGTCCCCGCGCCGCCTTCGCCGAACTGCACGTTGGACTCGGGGTTGAGCACGCTTTTACGCCACAGGCCCCAGGTGTCCTTGGTGCGCTGACGCACTTCGGTGCCGCGTTCGAGGATGATCGGCTTGAAGCCCATCTGTGCCAGCAACAGGCCGGCGAAGATCCCGCACGGGCCGAAACCGACCACGATCGGGCGCTGGCTCAGGTCGCTCGGCGCCTGGCCGACGAATTTGTAGCTGACATCCGGCGCCACGTTGACGTTACGGTCGTCGGCGAACTTGCCCAGCACCTTGGCCTCGTCGCGCACGTTGAGGTCGATGGTGTAGATGAAGCACAGTTCGGAGGATTTTTTGCGCGCGTCGTAGCTGCGCTTGAACAAGGTGAAATCGAGCAAGTCATCGCTGGCGATGCCCAGGCGCTGCACGATGGCGACGCGCAGGTCTTCTTCGGGATGGTCGATTGGCAGCTTGAGTTCAGTGATTCGTAACATGGCGAGGATCCGGGTTCGCGGGGCGCACAACTGCGCCAGGGCGTTTGAAGGCCGCGATTATAAGCCGCAAAGGCCGGATCCGGTGAGGCTAAAACGCTCAGTCGTTGCGCGATCCGCCGAAATACCCGCAGCCACGCTGCACCTGGCCGTCGATGCGCAGTTCGGCGCTCATGTGCTGCACGCTGCCGGTTTTGCTGTCGACACAGCGTTGCGGCGCGACCCACAGTTCGATGCGCTGGTTGTTGGCTTCGCTGCTGAGATTGAAGCGACCGTCGCCCAGTTGTTCTTCAACATAAGGCACGGCGAGCGGTGGCTGGCCATCACGGTCGATGACCATGCCTTTGCCGCTGACTTTGACGTTCCATTCCGGGCCATGGCCGGAGGCGCGCAGGATCAGCAGCTTGAAATTGGCGTCATCGCACGCGGTGCCGGAGCGCTCGACGCGATACAACTGGGTGAGGTCGAGGCGGTCGCCGGCGACTTTGCCGCGTACGTCGGCGAACAGTTTGCCCTGCTCATCGGCGAGGGTCGCAGCCTCTTGCAGGATGCTGGTGCCGCCGATGTCGTTGATCACGTATTGGCGTTGATCCTGACACGGCTGGAACACCAGTTTGCCGTCGACCGCCGTCAGTTGCCCCTGCATTCGCGTCTGCCCGACATGCGAGGCACTTTCACGCTGGCCATCGAACAATTGGCAGGCGGCAAACAACGGCAGCAAGGCAACAAGGACTAACGAACGGGCAACACGCATCTTCGGCTCTCCAGACAAGTGCCGCCACGTTACGCAGCCTGACCGTTCATCACAAGGGTTTAGCCCACGTGAAATGTCTGACCGGTTTGCAAGCCTTCAACACTTTTCGCGTAGGCCAAAGCCACATCCGCCGCCGGAACCGGCTTGTAACCACGGAAATACGGCGCATAACTGCCCATCGCTTCCAGCAGGACGGTCGGGCTGATCGAGTTCACCCGCAGTCCACGCGGCAGTTCGATGGCGGCCGCGCGCACGAAGCTGTCCAGTGCGCCATTGACCAGCGCCGCCGACGCACCACTGCGGATCGGGTCATGACTGAGGACGCCGGTGGTGAAGGTGAACGAAGCATCGTCATTGGCGAATTCGCGGCCGATCAGCAGCAGGTTGACCTGGCCCATCAGCTTGTCTTTGAGGCCCAGGGCGAAGCTGTCTTCAGTCATCTCACCCAGCGGGGCGAAGGTCACGTTACCGGCCGCGCAGACCAGTGCGTCGAACTTGCCAGTCTGTTCGAACAGCTTGCGGATGGACGCGCTGTCGCTGATGTCGACGTTGAAATCACCGCTGTTGCGGCCGATACGAATGACTTCATGACGTTGCGACAGTTCTTTGTCTACGGCCGAACCGATGGTGCCGCCAGCGCCTATCAACAGAATTTTCATCGTGCTGTGCCTCGAGTGATTAAACGAGGTTTCAGTCTAGAGTGGTTTTTTTTGTAGATAAGCGCACTAATGGGCAACCTTTGGTTTTCAAATGGAAACAATCCATGAGCGAGATGGATGACCTCGCGGCGTTCGCCGTTCTGATCGAGGCCGGCAGTTTCACTTTGGCGGCGCAGCAACTGGGTTGCAGCAAGGGCCAGTTGTCCAAGCGCATCAGTCAGTTGGAAGCGAGCTTTTCCGTGGTGTTGTTGCAACGCACGACCCGGCGTTTAAGCCTGACCGCGGCAGGCGCGGCATTGTTGCCGCAAGCCCAGGCACTGGTTGTCCAGGTGGAAAAGGCGCGTCAGGCATTGGCGCGATTGAAGGACGACATGGCCGGCCCGGTGCGTATGACGGTGCCGGTGTCGCTGGGGGAAACCTTCTTCGATGGGCTGCTGCTGGAGTTTTCGCAGAAATATCCCGAGGTGCAGATCGAGTTGGAGCTGAACAATAGTTACCGCGATCTGTCCCGGGACGGCTTCGATCTGGCGATCCGCAGTGACGTGGCCAATGACGAGCGATTGGTGGCCAAGCCGCTGCTGGCCTGGCAGGAAATGACCTGCGCCAGCCCGGCGTATCTCGAGCGTTTCGGCGAGCCGGCGACGCCGCAGGCGCTGGCCGAGCACCGTTGTTTGCTCAACAGCCATTACAGTGGTCGCGAGGAGTGGCTGTATCACCAGAAACATGAGCTACTGCGCGTGCGGGTATCGGGGCCGTTCGCCAGCAACCATTACAACCTGCTCAAGAAAGCCGCGTTGACCGGGGCCGGTATCGCCCGATTGCCGTCGTACCTGTTGCAAGCGGAATTGGCCGATGGTCGACTGCGCTGGCTCCTGCGCGATTACCAGACCCGGCGCATGCCGATGTACCTGGTGCATCCTTATCAAGGCGGCTTGCCGAAACGCACGCAGGTATTGGCGGACTATCTGATTGGCTGGTTCAAGCGCAGCGGCGAGGCGCTGGATCGCCTCCAGCGCTGACGTCGCTCCCACAGGGGATTTGTTTATTTTGCGAAGCGGCGTGCGATCAAGTGATCTATCGACAGCCTGCCAGGGCCACGAGCCATCAGAAACAGCAACACCGCCGCCCACGTGCAATGAGTCGGATACGCGTCCGGATACACAAACAGCTGGATGGTCAGCGTCATCCCCAGCAGCGCCAGGGCGGAAAAACGTGTGGCGAAGCCGAGCAGAATCAGTATCGGGAAAAAGTGCTCGGCAAACGCGGCCATGTGCGCGGCGATTTCCGGCGATAGCAGCGGCACGTGATATTCACTTTTGAACAGTGGAATCGTTGAGTCCTCCAGACGCGGCCAGCCGAGTTGAAAAGTCCCGTCAATCAGATCGATGGCCAGGCCTTCGACCTTGGTCTGCCCGGATTTCCAGAACACGGCCGCAATCGAAAAGCGCGCGAGGAAAGCAATCAGACTGTGGGGGATTTTCTCCAGCAGCGCGATGGCGCGGAGGATGAGCGTGTTCATGGCGATTCCTTGTCGTTCAGATGAGTGATGGCGTTGTGTGCGATCAATAGGGCCAGGGTTTGACTGAGGTCGAACGCCGGGCTGTTTTGCGCCGCTGCCAGCAGTGACTGGCCATCGAGCAATAGACGGATAAACACGCTGGCGCCGTGTTCGAGGGCAAACACCTCGACGTCCAGATGGTTACGCAAGACCAGGGCGTACTGCGCTTGGTGAATGTTGATGGCTTCAAGCGTTGCGTCGTGTTGATGCGCAGCCCAGATCGCGACAACGGCATGGCTTGAGTCGAGCAGGCGCAACGACGGGTGAAGCCCTAAGCACAGTTCGCTCAAAGAGTCGGGTGCAGACAGGGCGGCGGTGATTTTTTCCGGGTGTATCGGGCTGGCATCGGCGGCGTGGTAGGCGACGGTACGCAGGTGCTCGAGACGTGCGACATCGGCCAGATAGGGCACGCTGAATGCCGGTTCAAACCTTTCGATGAAATCCGCAAAATCTTCGCCATAGAAGCTCATCAACGGACTGTGCGGTGGCCGAGCCTGTATGAACACGGCCGCTATGGCGCGGAAGAATTCCTCGCCAACCAATTGCGCAACCACCGGATAACGGTCGCCCAGAGCGTTGATCAGCGAACTCTGCACGTTGTTGCGATACACCGCGAAACGGCTCTCGGGATCGGCACCGTTGGCGCTGCACAGGCCTTCGGGGCAGGGCGATTGCACATCGAGCAGTGCCACCGTGAAGGCCGCTTGCGTGCTCATGATCGACCCCCGGCTTGCATCAGCAAGTCATCAGCCTGCCGCGCTTCGGCGAGCAAGACGCTGAACACCGGCACCTGATTGTCGCGTTCGATCAGCGTTGCCACCGGGCCTGTGCGCTCCAGCACTTGGCGGTACAGATTCCACACCGCCTGATCAATCGGCGCACCATGATCGTCGATCAGCAAACGGTCGCCGAGACTGTCGCTATCTTCTGCAAAACCGGCCAGATGAATCTCGCCCACCGCGTGCAATGGCAAGGCATCGAGATAAGCCAATGGATCGCGCTGATGATTGATGCACGACACGTAGACGTTATTGACGTCGAGCAACAAGCCGCAGCCGCTGCGGCGGATGACTTCGGCAATGAAGTCAGCTTCGTCGAGGGTCGAGCGTTGAAAGGCCAGATAGGTCGCCGGATTTTCCAGCAGCATGCGGCGCCCGAGGGTGTTCTGCACCTGATCGATATGCTCGCAGACGCGGTGCAGCGTCGGTGTGTCATAGGCCAGTGGCAGCAAGTCATTGAGGAACACCGGGCCATGGCTGGACCAGGCCAGGTGTTCGGAAAAGGCGTGCGGTTGATAGCGTTCGATCAGTGCACCGAGACGCTTGAGATGTTGCACATCCAGCGGCCCTTCAGCGCCGATGGACAGCCCAACACCGTGCAGCGACAGCGGGTACTGCTCGCGAATCAATCCGAGAAAATGGTGAAACGGACCGCCGGCCACCATGTAGTTTTCGGCGTGGACTTCGAAAAAACCGAGGTCCGGTCGGGACCCGAGCACTTCCCTGAAGTGCCCGGTCTTGAGCCCCAGCCCGGCGCGGGCAGGGAGCCCGGTGAGGGCTGCCTGAGTGTCGGAGAGGGCAGGGTTGTTGATTGTGAACATGATCGTCACTCAGGCAGGCCGCAGGTCAGGACTTGGCTTTGAACGCTTCCATCTGACCGAAGCCGGTCGGCGAGGTCTTGCTTTCAGTGGTCGTGCAAGTGCCTTTCGGAACGAGTTTCCAGGCGTTTGCCTGGTAGTCCATTTTCGCGGTGCCGGCACAAGTGGTGCCTGCACCTGCGGCGCAATCGTTATGACCTTTCATTGCCACGCCGAAGCATTTTTCCATGTCGGCGTCAGCGGCGTGGACGGTCGATACGGCGGCCATACTCAGAGCGGAACCGAGGGCCAGAACCAGTGCAGTGGCGGACAGGGTGCGGGTGGTAGCAGTCATGATGTTTCTCCGAATTGAGCTTGGGTTTTACAAGCGGTTTGCGCTTGCTTGTCCCTCTAGAGAAACGACATGGCGATGCGTTACAGCGCAGCCGGATTTTTTTAGAAAAAAATGCAAAACCCTGAGTGTTCTATAGTCATTTCAACGGCCACATCGACAGGCCGATTTACCAGGACGGTATCTCATGAAAATGGAGCGCTCAGACTCGCGCGTGCTGTCGCGCGTGACTTCATCTTTCGCTTTGGCGTGCGCGCTGCCGTTGCTGTGCAGTACGCTCGCCGCGCAGCCACTGCTTGATCCACAGGACACGCTCAAGCGGATCAATCACAACTACAACACCCTCAAGCAAGAGTGTCTGGAGCCGGATACCGGCGCCCCGCGCGGTCTCTACTATTGCAGTGGCGTGACTTTGCGCATGGTTAACGATGGCCCCTTCAACCCGTGGGACTACAGCCCCTACGCGGTCAAGATCGGCGCAACTTCCTACTCGTGGATTCGCAAGGATCTGAGTACGAAGATTCTCATTCACCCGGCCGGTCTGATCCTGCGAACCCCCACCGATGCGGCGGCGTTGAACCTGCCGGTCAAGGAGCAGGGCTTTACTTGCATCTACGCGTTCGATGGCGGTACCGGGCCGGAACGCAAGTGGTACGGCTGCGGATTCTTCGACAGTCGCGAGCCACCGCGTGCCGCTCAGGGCGTGATGAACAACCGCAATGCCGCGCTGGCCTACGGCACTTGTGCGGAAGCCGGAGTCACCACAGCAGAGCAATGGACACAGAAATACACCGGGCTGATGAAGGGCCCGATCCAGTACGGTCAGTGTTCATTCAACGCCGAGAAACCCAGCGATTGGCACGCAATGATCCGGGTTCACGAGTCCCGGCCAACCACCACCAACAAAGACCCGTTCGCTTACAGTGCCCAGGTCAACGAGTTCATGTTGAAGAACGCTACCGCGACTAACGACGGCAGCGAAAACATGAAGTACATCGATGCCTTCATCTACAACGTCAACAGCACCCAGAACTTCGCCACCCGTGGCGATCAGGCTCCGCCGAAACCGGAAAACGGCCTGAACAGCGCACGCAACTTCCAGAAGAAACTCCAGGCGCAGGGCTACAGCGTGCCGATCCTGCGGCTGGACTTCACCAAGCCTGCCGAACAACGTTTCAGCTATGTCGCCGCTGACCAGGCGATAGACCTGACGGCGGCTGGCGGCGCGCAGCCGACACCGGCGCCACCGGCGCAGAAATACATCGCCGAGGCAGTCTGGATCGAACGTTACGATCCCGGCAGCAAGAGGAACGAATGGTCACTCAAGATCACGCCCACTGCCCAAGGCAAAGCGATTCAGGCCAGTGATCAGGAGGCCTTGTACAAAGAACTGTTCGCCCTGCGTGGCGCCGATAGCCAGTGGCGTGACAACGAGAAATCGGCGGGCAGCATGCGCGGGCAATTGAGCTGCCTGATCCAGAACTATCCGGGCAAGACCGAATGGAATCTGGAACCGTTCCGGCCCAATGTCAGTGCGCAGGAATCGGCCAGGGCGGGCTGCAATCCACTGCCGGTTCAAGCACCGCAATATATTGCCTCAGCCGACTGGATCAAACGTTTCGACCCCGGCACCGGCAAGGATGAATGGAGCCTTAGCGTGGTGCCCACAGCGGCGGGGCGTGCCTTGCCCGGCGAGCAGGTGGCGGCGTTGTACGACCAACTGCTGGCGCTCAAAGGCGCGGACAGCAACTGGCGGGACAACGAAAAATCCGCCGGCAGCATGCGCCAGCAATTGAATTGCGTCCTGCTCAATTACCGCAACAAAACGCCGTGGAATCTTGAACCTTTCCGGCCGGCGTTATCGGACAACGAGACGCGGGCCGCGGGTTGCAACCCGGTCCCGCGTTGAGGGTGTGTGTTGGCTAATCAAGGAGATGCAAGCCATGAAAAAACGTTTGAACAGGATCGCTCCATTGCTCATGTTCCCGCTGCTGGTGCAGGCGACATGGGCCAATGCCGAGTCATGCGACGAGACGCTGAGGAAGGTCGAATCGTTGTACAACAAAACCGTCGACAGCTGCGGTCAGGATCCCGCCTCGGACTGTTCAGGGCTATTGGTTCGGGGCACGCACCGCGCCGATCCGGCCAAGGGGCAAAAATGGGACGTCTGGAATCCCAGCCCGAAAGCGCTGGAGCTGGGGACTTTTGCCGCTTCGTACATGCGGGCCGACGGCATCAGTTATGAAGACCCCGGCATGAGCACGCAAAACGGCTATCTGATTACCCCCAGAGATCTGGTTCGCGACCCCGAGACCCCGGTGCATGTCTATTGCGCGTTCCCCAACGATGCCTGGACTGACTTTCGCAATGACCGAGGCTGTGGCGACAACAAAAACACCGCCCCGGCAGAAGCGGTCTGCCAGGCCATGAAACCACCGATCCTGAGTCCGAATGCCTGGGTCGCGCACTTCACCCAGTACAACAACAATCGGCAACAGGACCAGTTGCAATGCGGCTTCAACATGCGCAATCCGATGAGTAGCAATGAGCGCGTCGACGCCTTCCGCAACTTCATGGGCGCGCGCAAAGTCATCAACAGCCGCGAGTTTCAGACTCAGACAGAACTGCGTCTGGGCAACCCGAAAACTGACGAGTTGCCGATTCTGGCGTTTTTCTACAGTGATCAGCGTGGCTTGAACGATGCGATGGCCAACCAACGCGACTACAAGGCCAAGACCGGCAAGGAACGCAACATCATCAAGATCGACTTCCCGAAAACACCGGTCGCCAAGGCCTCTTTCTCATGCATCCAGACCTCGACGCCAGCGGCGCCACAGTTCTGCGAGAAGTACATCGAGTCGAGCACCTGGGTACAACGGCCTGATCCGAAACTGGGGCCGAACACCTGGTCGCTCTCCGTGGTGCCGACTGCTTGCGGTCGTGCAATCAAGGACGATCAGACCGACCGGATGTTTGCCGAGCTGTACAACAAGCACAAAGACGATCAGCAGTGGCGGGAGTACAGCGTCAATGGCGGGTCACTGCGGCGGCAGATGGTTTGTCACCTGGCGGCCACCTACGACGGCAAACCTGTGAGGAACAAGCCTGAGTGGAACCTTGAACCGGCACGGCCTTACGTCGATCAGGCCACGGCGGTAGCGCAGCACTGCAATCCGTACTGACCCTCCACTGTAGGAGCGAGTCTGCTCGCGATGGTGTTGTGTCATTCAACATCAGTGGTGCCTGACTCGACGCGATCGCGAGCAGGCTCACTCCTACAAGGGATTTTCGGTGGGTTCGAGATTTTTGGTGCGCATAAAAAAACGGCCCGAGGGCCGTTTTTTTTGTTGGGCGAAAAGACTCAGCCGCCGAGGTATGCCTCGCGTACTTTCGGGTCGGTCAACAGCGCTTCACCAGTGCCTTGCATGACCACGCGGCCGTTCTCCAGAACGTACGCACGGTCGGCGATTTTCAGCGCCTGGTTGGCGTTCTGCTCGACCAGGAACACCGTCACACCGTCCTTGCGCAGCTGTTCGATGATGTCGAAGATCTGCTGGATGATGATCGGCGCCAGACCCAGCGACGGCTCGTCGAGCAGCAGCAGTTTCGGCTTGCTCATCAGCGCACGGCCGATGGCGAGCATCTGCTGTTCGCCGCCGGACATGGTGCCGCCGCGCTGGTTGAAGCGTTCTTTCAAGCGCGGGAACAGGCCGAGAACCTTGTCCATTTGCTCCTGATAGTCGCCCTTGTCGGTGAAGAAACCGCCCATCGAGAGGTTTTCTTCAACGGTCAGACGGGCGAACACCCGACGACCTTCCGGCACCACAGCGATGCTCTTGCGCATGATCTGCGACGAGTCCTGGCCGACCAGTTCCTCACCCATGTAGCGGATGCTGCCGCTGTGCGCCTGCGGCGAACCGCAGAGCGTCATCAGCAACGTGGACTTGCCGGCACCGTTGGCGCCGATCAGCGTCACGATCTCGCCCTGACGGACTTCGACGTTGACGTTGTGCAGGGCCTGGATCTTGCCGTAGAAGGTGGAAACGTTTTCGAACTGCAGCATTTACGCTTCCCCCAGGTAGGCTTTGATCACTTCAGGATTGTCGCGGATCTGTTCCGGCGTGCCGTCGGCCAGAGGCGTGCCCTGGTTGATCACGACGATGTGGTCGGAAATGCTCATGACCAGTTTCATGTCGTGTTCGATCAGCAGCACGGTGACGTTGTGCTCTTCGCGCAACACGCTGATCAGCGCCTTGAGGTCTTCGGTTTCCTTCGGGTTCAGGCCGGCGGCCGGTTCGTCGAGCATGAGGATCCGCGGTCGGGTCATCATGCAGCGGGCGATTTCCAGGCGACGTTGCTGACCGTAGGCCAGGGTGCCGGCGGTACGGTTGGCGAACTCTTTGAGGTTGACCTTTTCCAGCCAGTACTCGGCAAATTCCATGGCCTCGCGTTCGCTTTTGCGGAACGCCGGGGTCTTGAACAGTCCGGACAGGAAGTTGGTGTTGAGGTGACGGTGTTGGGCGATCAGCAGGTTTTCGACCGCCGTCATGTCCTTGAACAACCGCACGTTCTGGAAGGTGCGCACCACGCCTTTGAGGGCAATCTTGTGCCCCGGCAAACCCTGAATCGGCTCGCCGTCCAACAGGATGCTGCCGCCCGAGGGCTGGTAGAAACCGGTCAGGCAGTTGAACACGGTGGTCTTGCCGGCGCCGTTCGGGCCGATCAGTGCAACCACCTGTTTTTCCTTCACGGTCAGGGCCACGCCGTTGACCGCCAGCAAGCCGCCGAAGCGCATGCTCAAGTTTTCGACTTTAAGGATCTCGCGGCTCATTTTCGCAACTCCATGTGTGGGCGTTGCATCGGCAGCAGACCTTGTGGACGCCAGATCATCATCAACACCATCAGGGCACCGAACATCAACATGCGGTACTCGCTGAACTCACGCATCATTTCCGGCAACAGAATCATCACCACGGCCGCGAGAATCACGCCCAGTTGCGAGCCCATGCCACCCAACACGACGATGGCGAGGATGATCGCCGACTCGATGAAGGTGAACGATTCCGGCGTCACCAGACCCTGGCGGGCAGCAAAGAAGCTACCGGCGAAACCGGCGAAGGCAGCACCGAGGGTGAACGCGGACAGTTTGATGATCGTCGGGTTGAGACCGAGCGCACGGCAGGCGATTTCGTCTTCACGCAGCGCTTCCCACGCACGGCCGATCGGCATGCGCAGCAGGCGGTTGATGACGAACAGTGCTGCCAGCGCCAGCAACAGGGCAACGAGGTAGAGGAAGATCACCTTGTTGATCGAGTTGTATTGCAGGCCGAAATACTCGTGGAAGGTTTGCATGCCTTCCGCAGCTTTACGTTCGAAGGTCAGACCGAAGAACGTCGGTTTCTCGATGTTGCTGATGCCGTTCGGGCCACCGGTGATATCGGTCAGGTTACGCAGGAACAGACGGATGATCTCGCCGAAGCCGAGGGTCACGATCGCCAGATAGTCACCGCGCAGACGCAACACCGGGAAACCCAGCAGGAAGCCGAAAGTCGCCGCCATCAGGCCGGCAATCGGCAGGCAGATCCAGAAGCTCAGGCCGTAGTAGTGCGACAGCAGCGCGTAGCTGTAGGCGCCGACGGCATAGAAGCCGACGTAACCGAGGTCGAGCAGACCGGCCAGACCGACGACGATGTTCAGGCCCAGGCCAAGCATCACGTAGATCAGGATCAGCGTTGCGATATCCACCGCGCCACGGGAGCCGAAGAACGGCCACACCAGCGCAATGAGGATCAGCGCAATGATGAAATAGCGCTGGGTGGTTGGCAGGGTCAGGAAGTTGCTGGCCTTGGCCGGGATCAGCGGCAGGCCCGGCGAGGAGTTCCACGCCTTGCTGATCTGCTGGTTGAACAGCACCCGCAGGAACATCAGCACCGAGCACACGGTGATGGTCGCCAGAATGGCCGGGCTGGTGCCGTGCACTTCGAGGTTGATGCCGACGATGGTCAGTTTCAGACCGAGTACCGGGTAGGCCACGGCCCACACCAGCAAGGCACTGAACAGTGCCTGTTTAAGATTCCTAGTCATACTTTCTCAACCTCCGGACGGCCCAGAATGCCGGTCGGACGGAACAACAGCACCAGAACCAACAAGCCGAAAGCCACGACGTCCTTGTACTGGTCGCCGAAGATATCGGCGCCAAAGGCTTCCGCCACCCCAAGCACCAACCCGCCGAGCATGGCGCCGGGGATGCTGCCGATGCCGCCAAGTACCGCAGCGGTGAAGGCTTTGAGGCCGACGAGGAAACCGGCGTTCGGGTTGATCACGCCGTATTGCATGCTCAGCAGCACAGCGGCAACCGCTGCCAGCGCAGCACCAATGACGAAGGTCAGGGCGATGATGTTGTTGGTGTTGATGCCGAGCAGGTTGGCCATCTTGATGTCTTCGGCACAGGCGCGGCAGGCGCGGCCCAGGCGAGAGCGGGAGATGAACAGCGTGAGGCCGAGCATGGCGATCAGGGTCACCACGAACACCACGATCTGCATGTAGGAAATCAGCACTTCATGTGCGCCACCTGGACCGAAGGCAATGTTGCCCGGAATCAGGTTGGGGATTGCTTTGTCCTTGGAGTCTTGCGCCAGCAGAACCGTGTTCTGCAGGAAGATCGACATACCGATGGCGGAAATCAGCGGGATCAGACGGTTGCTGCCGCGCAACGGGCGGTAGGCAATGCGTTCGATGCTGTAACCGTAGGAACTGGTGACGACGATGCTGGCGATGAACGCCGCCGTCATCAACAGCGGGACACTGTCGAGTCCCATCATGGTCAGCCCGGCGATGGCGATGAACGCCACGTAGGAGCCGATCATGTACACCTCGCCGTGGGCGAAGTTGATCATTCCAATGATGCCGTAAACCATCGTGTAGCCGATGGCGATCAGGGCATACATGCTGCCAACGTTGAGGCCGTTAACCAGCTGTTGGAAGAAGTGATAGATGTCAGGCATTACAGCGCTCCTAAAAACCTGATACGCATTTCACTGGTGGAGTCATTTTCCCGCCCGGCCCCGTGGATCTATATCCACTTCGAATCCGGGGTTTGCCAGCGAACCGCTGATGACGGTTTTGAGATTTTCAGGTGGGGAGACTGGCGGATCACGCCAGCGCGGCCCTTACATTCGTAAAACAAAGCCCACGGCACGCCGTGGGCTTTATTGGCAGTCAGTCCGGCCGTGCCTTACTGAGGCGACACTTCGGTTTTCGGTTTGCCGTTGTGCCACTCGTAGACCACGAATTTGAAGTCTTTCAAGTCGCCCTTGGCGTCGAAGCTCAGGTCACCAGTTGGCGTCTTGAAGGTACCGGCGTGGATGGCTTCAGCCACTTTGGCCGCGTCTTCGGACTTGGCTGCCTTGATGCCTTCGGCAATCACTTCAACCGCCGAGTAGGACGGGAACACGAACGGGCCGCTCGGGTCTTCTTTCTTCGCTTTGAAAGCATCGGCCAGGGCGATGTTGGCAGGGTCCTGGTCGAAGGATTTCGGCAGGGTTACCAGCAGGCCTTCGGCAGCGTCTTTGGCGATCTGGGTGATCGAGTCGTTGCCCACGCCTTCTGGGCCCATGAACTTGGCTTTCAGGCCTTTTTCCTGGGCTTGACGCAGGATCAGACCCAGCTCCGGGTGGTAGCCGCCGTAGTAAACGAAGTCGACGTTGGCTTGCTTGAGTTTGGCAATGATCGCCGAGAAGTCTTTGTCGCCGGCGTTGACGCCTTCGAACACGGCAACTTTGGTGCCTTTCTTCTCAAGGGTCGATTTCACGGCGGTGGCGATGCCTTCACCGTACTGCTGCTTGTCGTGCAGGACGCCGACGATTTTCGGTTTGACGTGGTCGGCAATGTAGTTACCGGCGGCAGGACCCTGGGCGCTGTCCAGACCGATAGTACGGAAGATCATTTTGTAACCACGGGCGGTGATGTCCGGGCTGGTGGCAGCCGGGGTGATCATGATCACGCCTTCGTCTTCGTAGATGTCCGAAGCAGGTTGAGTGGAGCTGGAGCACAGGTGACCGACCACGAATTTGACGCCGTCGTTGACGACCTTGTTCGCGACCGCTACGGCTTGTTTCGGATCGCAGGCATCGTCGTATTCAACGGCTTCGAGCTTCTTGCCGTCGACGCCGCCCTTGGCGTTGATTTGTTCGATGGCCATTTTCGCGCCACTGAACTGCATGTCGCCGTACTGGGCTACAGGACCGGTTTTTGGGCCGGCGATACCGATTTTGATGGTGTCAGCTGCGAACGAATGGCTGGCAACCCCGGCCAGAACCATAGCGGCAAACAGTTTGGAAATCTGCTTAGTAGCCTTAGTCATAGTGCTCCACTCTTACTGTTGTAATTTTTTTGAGTTCTGGCGCCGTAGCAGCAGAACCGGGTCAGATATCTTTGCGATACCCTCCGGAAATGCCCCCGGCAACTGTACCGGTACAGTGTAGAGCGCCGGTTGTTGGCCTGGGAAGCGGGCGCCGAGGGGCAAAACTTGGGGGTGTCGCATTTTTGAATGAAAAAGACAGAATTGCGGCGGGGCGTTCGTGGGCATATATCCCAATCATCAGCATTCCCTGGCGTTCCTGCTCTTTTCGTTCGGTGCAGCCATTTGCAACCGGGTTTTTCTGGCGGACCACCGACGTTATCATTCGCGTCGATTTCTTTTCCGGACAGTTCCCATGAATCAAGAACCTAGCACCCTCTATGCCAAGCTGCTCGGCGAGACCGCATCTATTACCTGGAAAGAGTTGGAGCCGTTCTTCGCCAGGGGTGCCCTATTGTGGGTCGACCCTGCGCTGGATTTGATCGCCGCTGCCGAGGCCGTGGCGTCGGATGAAGGCGAGAAAGTCGCTGCCTGGCTGGCCGAAGACCAGGTCGCCAAGCTGTCTGAAACGCGGGCGCTGGATATTTTCGAGCGCGATCCACAGCTGTGGGCGGTGGTGGTGAGTCCGTGGATTTTGATCCAGGAAAGGGCGGCGGTCTGAATGCCTGCACTGATGCAGTGCATGCCAGCATCGTTGAAAAGTGTGTAGCCGAGTAGCGTGATGGCACGTTGCCGTAGAGAAACACCACAAGCGAGGGTGGCATCACGGTGACGTAAACGTAACGGGAACAGTTTAGTAAGCAGCCTAACGGCTGCTTAATTGTTTCTGGATATTGGAAAAGCTGAAATCTTCAGGGAATCTGAGGGCCCAATCGCTGGCAAGCCAGCTCCCACAAGGTTTGCGGTGAACACCAATATTGTGAACACCCGAAAACCTGTGGGAGCTGGCTTGCCAGCGATTGGGGCGACCCGGTCTGTGATCAGACCGAGAACGACTTCCCGGTATGGTTATTGAGGGAAATAACCTTGGTCTTGCCAATCCGGTGACGGTAGATCTCGCGCAGGTACTTGATCGCTTTCTTCACGCAATCGCGCGACAGGCGAATGTCATTGATCGAGACAAACTTCTCTTTATCGTTGATCAACTCGCGGTACTTCTTCTCGTACATCGGCTTGATCGCGTACCAGTTGGTGTCGAGGATCTTCGCCGGGTTCTCGAATTCGTTGAGCAGGTCATCGATGCGGTCTTCGTCGAATTCTTCGTTGATGATGAAGTCGAGAATCGAGTTATCCAGCGTCTCGTCGAACCGGTACGGGTTCTTCGCGAAGCAGCGCTTGATGAACGCCACGATCAAGGTCAGGAAGTCGTCCGACAGGCACGGGCTCTTGGCGATCAGGGTGGTCAGCGACAGGTTGGCCGAAGCACCGATCACCAACGCATAACGCTTGAGCGTGGTGTTGGGGAACAGGCTGTTGAGGTGGGTCTTCAACCGGTTCAGGTCCATGTACGACAGTTTGTAGTCTTTCGGCAGCGAGACAATCGAGACCACCGACGAGCAGTTCTTGAAGAAGTGCAAGTCGTGCAGCGCGGCAGCGTCGTAGCCGGAGTTCTTGTACTGCTCCAGCGAGGCGCGATAGCGCTTGGACTCGATCGGCAGCAGGCTGATGCCTTCGATCGCCTGGGTGACCTTGTTGAAGTGCGGCAGGTCGATTGAGCGGAAGAACAGATCGTCGATGTTCAGGCGCTGCGGCTCTTTATCGAACACCTTGAACTTGTCGCTGCTCGGCGGCGGCGTTTCCGGCACCACCGATTCGGCGTAGGCAATCGCCACCGGGCCGGCCAGACTCATGAACAGGTCGTTGGCATCCAGGCGAATGGTTTCGCCGATGTCGATGCCGGCACGACGGAAGTAGTTCTGGTCGTAGTCAGTGGTGACGGCCTGCGCGGTCAGAATGTTGAAGATCTGCTGCGAGATGTACTGGTTGGCGTGTTTTTCCATCGCATTGACGTCAATGTTCTGGATGTTGCCGTCATCGCTCTCTTCGGCGTATCGCATGATGTCGTTGGAAATCAGCATCATCGCGTTCCATGGGCGGATACGGCCCATGACGCTGGCTTCGCTGCTGTCTTCGTTGGCGAAGTTGTAGGAGAAATCCCATTCTTCCGAGAGGTATTTGCACAGCAGGCGACCGGCGTTGATGTGCAGCGCCTCGGACATTTCGCTGCGGTGGTCGGAAATGTTCGGCAGCACGCAGATGCCGCTGGTGAAGATCGGCTCGAACACGAACGAATGACCGCTCTTGCCGTCATGCTCGTCCATCGGCTTGGTGTCGAACGTCTTGTTCATGTACGAGTGCTGCTGGGCCAGGCCGAATTCCGAGGCCATGCCGGAACCGGTACCGCCGCCGGCACTGAAGATCGAGAAATACAGGCGCGACTGGTTGGCCTTGATGCCGCAGCTGTCGATCAGGTACGAGTGAATCATTTTCCAGTCTGGGCTGGAGAAACGCTGGGTGTCCTTGTTGAGGATGATCTTCGCCAGATACTGGCCGAGGATCGGCGCGTTACCGGCGCCACCGGCGTGGACTTCGGACAAGTCCATGATCTTCATTTTGCTGTAGTCGCGCAGGAAGCCGCTTTTCTCGCCCTTGCGCGAGAAACGGATGCGCCCGGCGATGTCCTTGTCGAGGTCGCCGAGCATCACCAGCGGCTCTACCAGAAACACCGGTTTGGTAGATTTGTTCGGGCCGATGCGCAGGTTGTTCTTGATCCACTGGGCCGGGCTGTAGCCCTTTTCGGCGTAGCGTTTGTCTGGCGACAGGCGATCTTCGTTGTTGAATTCGTTGAGGTAGAACTTGCGCGCGTTGTACACCAGCTCCGCGACGTCGAGGGCGATGTTGGAGCCGCAGCGACCGAGGCCGATCAGGCACACCGAGGGGAATTCCTGATCGTTGTGCTGTTCGTTGTCGCCTTCCAGGTGCGGCGGACGCGGGAACACCAGATCACGCAGGCCATCGAGGTTGTCGAGGATACGGTCGGTATTGGTTTCGGTGAAGTACAGGTATTGCTGAGTTGACAGCGGGCGCGACGGGACCAATGGCTTCGACGATGACGGGCTGTTCGCCGCGGGGCTCAAGGTCAGATCGGATACCGCGGTGGCGGGATTGTTTTTAGAAGTCATTGTGCGCCATATGCCTGGACTGGTTGGCTCGCGGGCCAGTTGCCTGCGAACCTCACGGAATAAGATCTCGCGTCTTTTTTTGCGCGAATTGAGCCCGAGCGTCAGGGACTTGGCCTGACTGTCGCTTGGGGGAATCCTTTCCTGATCGTTGATGAATCGGCCATTATTCGGCGATCTTTAATCAAAAGGAGGCTAAATGATGTCAACGCTACCTTCGTTGGGGTTCGCCGGAATCGGTCTGATGGGCCTGCCAATGTGCCGGCGTCTGCTGGCAGCGGGTTATCCGCTGGCGGTGTGGAACCGTAACCCGGCCAAGTGCGCGCCACTGGTCGAGGCCGGTGCCCGGCAGGTAGCGAGCCCCGCAGAACTGTGCGCACACGCCGGCGTGGTGATGTTGTGTCTGGCCGATACGGCGGTGGTGCGCGAAGTCGTGTTCGGCCCGGCCGGTGTCGCCGAAGGAGCGAAAAAAGGTCAGTTGCTGGTAGATTTTTCCAGCCTTGAGCCGACGGCGACGCGTGAAATGGCGGCGCAGTTGCTGGAGCAAACCGGCATGGCCTGGGTGGATTCACCGGTATCCGGCGGCGTGGTCGGGGCCGAGGCCGGTAGCCTGGCAATCATGGTCGGTGGCGAGGTGGCGGACGTTGAGCGCGTACGCCCGGTGCTGCTCAAGCTGGGGCAGCGCGTCACGCACATGGGCGGCGTTGGCGCGGGTCAGGTGACCAAGGCCTGCAATCAGATGATCGTCGCCTGCAATGCGCTGGTGATTGCTGAAGTGGTGGCGTTGGCCGAGCAGGCGGGCGTCGATGCCAGCCTGATTGCCGAGGCGTTGGCCGGTGGTTTTGCCGACTCCAAACCGTTGCAGATCCTCGCTCCGCAAATGGCCGAAAGCCGTTTCGAACCGATCAAATGGCACGTGCGCACGCTGCTCAAGGATCTCGATACGGCGGTGAAGTTCTCTCGCGAACAAGGCTCGGCCACGCCGATCAGCGGATTGGCCGCACAACTGATGCGCCTGCATGGGGCGCAAGGCTTTTTGGCGCAGGATCCAGCGACACTGGTGCAAATGTACCGCGCGCCAGAATCAACGGATTGATCGTGTGTGAATGTTTGCGCTGATTGATTTCTTCCAGCACCGGGCGCAGCTCGTCCAGCGGCACCGGGCGGCTGAGCAGGTAGCCCTGAATGAAATCGCAGCCCGAACGCTCGAGGAACTCGTATTGCTCCAGGCTTTCCACGCCTTCGGTGACCACCTGCAAATGCAGGGTGTGCGCCATGACGATGATCGCCTGGACGATCTCCATGTCGGCCGTGGCTTTGGGAATGTCGAGGATGAACGAGCGGTCGATTTTCAGGGTGTTGAGCGGCAGTCGCTTGAGGTAGGCCAGCGACGAGTAGCCGGTGCCGAAGTCATCGATCGACAGCGACACACCGAGGGCGCGGATCTGGCGCAACAGCACCAGGGTGTTGGCGATGTTGCCCATCAGCGCATTCTCGGTGACTTCCAGCTCCAGCCGTTCCGGCGCCACCCCAGCGGTGCGCAGCGCACTTTCGATTTCGTCCGCCAGTTCTTCCCGGGCGAGGTTCAGCGGTGAACAGTTCCAGGCGATTTTCAGTTCTTCGCAGCCATGGCGCGACAGTTCACCCAGATCCTTGCAGGCGCGGCGCAGGACCCAATTGTCCAGTTCGGCGATCAGGCCATTGTTTTCGGCGATGCTGATAAAGCGGTCCGGGGTCAGCAGGCCGTGGACCGGATGCTGCCAGCGGATCAACGCTTCGAGCTTGGTAACCCGGCCGGTTTTCAGTTCGAAGATCGGTTGGTAATACAGCATCAGGCCGTTTTCTTCGCGCAGGGCGTGGCGCAGCTCTTCCTCCAGTTGCAGCTCGAAGCTGGCGCGGGTCTTCAGGTTGGAGCTGAAAAAGTGCAAGCCATTGCGTCCCGCGCCTTTGGACTGATACAACGCCAGATCTGCGTGCTTGAGCAACTCCTCGCAGGTGGTCCCGTCTTCTGGATAGAGGCTGATGCCGATGCTGGTGGTCATCACCATCCGGCGTCCGGCGAGTTCGATCGGCTCTTTCATTTTCTGCATGATCCGTTGCGCCATGCCGCGCGCCTCTTCACGGTCATTCAGACCGATCAGGATGCAAAACTCATCCCCCCCGAAACGCGCGACCACGTCTTCATGGCTGCGCACCGAGCCTTTGATGTGATTGGCGATGACCTTGAGCAAGGCGTCGCCGGCGTCATGGCCGAGGCTGTCGTTGATCCGCTTGAAGTGGTCGATGTCGAGAAACATCACCGCGAGCATGCCGCCTTCGGTGGCTTTCTGGCTGAGCTTCTCGGCGAAGATCTGGTTGAAGCCACGACGGTTGATCAGGTTGGTCAGGGCGTCGTAGTTGGCCACTTGTTGCAGCGACATGCGCGCCTGATCGAGTTGGCTGAGCAGCGCGTTGACTCGGCGCAGGTCGTGCTCCTTGTTCTGCAACTTCTTGTCGGCCAGTGCTGCGCTGATCGCGCTACCGAGGATCAACAGAATGATCAGCGCCACCGTCAGGCCCAGTTGCAGGTGACTGCTTTCCGCCGAAAGGCTCGGCACACTACCCTCGGGCAACACCAGACGTAACGCCGCCATCCCGGTGAAGTGCATGCTGAAAATGCCCGCGCCAAGGATCAGTGCCGCGGCGTACTTGAGCATCTGATGAGCGATGCCGCTGCCTTCACGCAAGTAACCCGCGACCCACAAGGCCGCGAAACTGGCGACGATGGCAATCACGATCGACAGGCCGAACAACAAGGGCTGGTAATAAGCCGTGGCAACCGAGTGCATCGCGGCCATGCCGACGTAGTGCATACCGGCAATGCCCAAGCCGATGACGATGGCGGTTTTCAGGTAATGCATCAGGCTGGGTTGCGCCTCGCTCAGCGTGTGCATGGCCAGCCACGAAGCGAGCAGGGCAATCAGCAGGGAAAACAGGGTGATCGGCAAGTCGTACTGAATGTCGATCGGCGCCTGAAAGGCGAGCATGCCGATGAAGTGCATGGCCCAGATGCCGCCGGCCAGGCAGGTCGCGCCGATCCAGCGCCACAGTCGTTGTGAGCCGGGGTCTTCAGCGTGGCCGACGCGTTCGGCCATGTCGAGGGTAGCGAAACTCGCAGCGCAGGCGACCAGATAGGCCACCAGCACCAGTAAAGGGTTGTGTGTGCAATCGAGAATGACCTGCCCGCTCTCCGGCAGCTCGGTAACAAACTGCAAACCAAGCCACTCCATAGCATGCCCCGTCTCTGAAGTCGTCCTTACTGCGTCGTCAACGCAGGCGAATGACTGGAGTATAGAGGCGGTTTTCGCGATGCAAGCCGTGGTAGCACATTGATGCCAATGATTTCGGCATTAGCCTCATAGCCATTGGCGCTAAAGGTCAGGCGCTCTTGTCGAAAGGGATCTCGGCCCAGTCGGGTTGCAGGGGTGGCAGGCCGAAGCGCGCGCGGGCCTTGTCGCAGTCAACGTTCTGTTCGCCGTTTTCCCACGACGATTCGAATTCACGGCAGGGGCTGGCGCGCTGCTCATAAATCGAGCACTGCACGTTGCTACCCACTTCACCGACCAATGCCGTGCAGCGCGGCGATTTGCAGTCGGTGCCGTTCATCGCCACCCGACTCGGGCTGATTTGCGTCACCAGTTCATCGGGCACAGTACCGCCGGAGGATGAGCACTCACCCCAGAAAAAAGACACGCGAAAATGGGAACAGCAGGCACCGCAATTCAGACACGGACTGACTTCGGACATGGGGGCGGGTATCAAAGGGATTGATCGGGAGATCCGGACGGATCCGGCGGCCATTCTAGGCTTCGCCACGAACTTGGGAAGGGGGGCGCGAAACTATTTTTTTGTGGCAAGGTTTTGCCGCGAAAGCCCCGGTTTTCGGGGGACTTCAGCGTTATCAAGGGCTTACGTTTCGTTACAGGGCCATGGCCCGATATCAGGCAGACGAATGATCACAGACAGCCTCTGCCGGCCTGACTAGATTGCAGGTTCCGGGCTCGGATGCGTCGGCAGTGAAGCCCTAATAACAATAAAGAGACGGACCCATGCAGAACTCGACCCAAGCGGCGAATGCCTGGCGCATTCTGTTCCTGCTGTTCCTCGCCAACCTGTTCAATTTCTTCGACCGCACCATCCCGGCGATCATCATCGAACCGATTCGCATGGAATGGCACCTCAGCGACTTTCAGCTGGGGATCGTCGGCACCGCGTTCACCATTGTTTATGCGATTGCCGGCCTGCCGCTCGGGCGCATGGCCGACACCGGCTCACGCAGCAAACTGATGGGCTGGGGCCTGGCGACGTGGAGTGCGCTGACCGCGGTCAACGGTCTGGTCGGCAGTTTCTGGAGCTTTTTGCTCGTGCGCATGGGCATCGGTATCGGCGAGGCCAGTTACGCACCGGCCGCCAATTCGTTGATCGGTGATCTGTTTCCGGCCCACCGTCGGGCGCGTGCGATGGGTATTTTCATGCTTGGTCTGCCGTTGGGGCTGCTGCTGGCGTTCTTCACCATCGGCTGGATGGTCAAGGCATTCGACAGCTGGCGCGCGCCGTTCTTCATCGCCGCCGTACCGGGGCTGCTCCTCGCGATCTTCATGTTTTTCATCAAGGAGCCAAAACGCGGCGCAGCGGAAACCGTGCAGGTCTCGCAAGAGAAAGTCGACAAACCGATCCGCCGGATCCTCGCCGTGCCGACCTTCCTGTGGCTGGTGATGGCCGGGCTGTGCTTTAACTTCGCCACCTATGCCTGCAACTCGTTTCTGGTGCCGATGCTGCAACGCTATTTCCTCATGCCGTTGCAGGAAGCGGCGGTGGCGACCGGGTTGATCGTCGGCGTGACCGGGCTGATCGGCCTGACCCTCGGTGGCTGGATCGCTGACAAGATTCACCAGCGCGTGGCCAATGGGCGACTGCTGTTCGCGGCGTTCAGTCTGATTATTTCGACGCTGTGCACGGCTTGGGCGTTGCATGCCGGGCGCATCGAGATTGGTGTGTTTGTGGCGCTGTTCAGCGTCGGTTGGCTGTTTGCCTATAACTTCTATACCTGCGTGTACACGGCGATTCAGGACGTGGTCGAACCGCGCCTGCGGGCGACAGCGATGGCGTTGTTCTTTGCCGGGTTGTATCTGCTGGGCGGTGGATTGGGGCCGGTGGTGGTTGGCGGGCTGTCGGATCATTTTGCCAAGTCGGCGATGATGGCGGCGGGGGCGGAGCAGATGACTGAAGCGTTCAAGGCAGTTGGGCTGCACGACGCTATGTATCTGATTCCGGTGGCGCTGTTCCTGACGATGGTGTTTCTGTTTCTGGCGGCGCGGTGTTTTGTGCGGGATGCGCAGCGGATGAAGGAGGGCTTGGTGGCGGTGGTTGAGCCAGACATTGCTGCTGCGACTGCATAACCGCTATCGCTGGCAAGCCAGCTCCCACAGGGATTGTGTTCATGCTGGAGATCCAATGTGGGAGCTGGCTTGCCAGCGATGAGGCCATCAGCATCAGCTAATAAATAACAGGCAAAAAAAGGCCCGCATCACTGCGGGCCTCTTGTTTTCAGCGCTGGAGCAGGGCGGTTTAGCCCGCTACCAATACCCGAATCGCTTCCAGTCGCAAAGCAGCCTTGTCCAGCATCGCCAGACCTTGCTCACGCTGTTCACGCAACGCCACCAGTTCGCTGTCACGCACGGTCGGGTTGACCGCTTGCAACGCGGTCAGGCGCGCCAGTTCTTCGTCGGTGTCGGCCGCCAGACGGCGACGGGCCTCGGCCACGCGCTCGGCGTGACGCGGGGTGATCTTGTCTTCACCGGCGTTGATCCGGGGCGTCAGCTGATCGCGCTGGGCCTGAATGAACTTGTTGGCGCTGGCGCGTGGGACGCTTTCCAGTTGATCGTTGAGGGTTTCGAACGAGACGCGGGCCGACAGATCGTTGCCGTTGGCGTCGAGCAGGCAGCGCAGCGCGGCCGGCGGCAGGTAACGGCCCAGTTGCAGCGAGCGCGGGGCAACCACTTCGCTGACATAGAGCAGTTCCAGCAACACGGTGCCCGGTTTCAGCGCCTTGTTCTTGATCAGCGCGACGGCGGTGTTACCCATCGAGCCGGACAGCACCAAATCCATGCCGCCCTGCACCATCGGGTGTTCCCAGGTGATGAACTGCATGTCTTCGCGCGACAGCGCCTGGTTGCGGTCGTAGGTGATGGTCACGCCTTCGTCGTCGCCCAGCGGGAAACTGGCGTCGAGCATCTTCTCGCTCGGCTTGAGGATCAGGGCGTTTTCCGAATGGTCTTCGCTGTCGATGCCGAACGCATCGAACAGGGTTTCCATGTAGATCGGCAGGGCGAACTGATCGTCTTGCTCAAGGATGTCCTCGACCAACTGATCGCCTTCACCCGAACCGCCGGAGTTGAGCTCCAGCAGACGGTCGCGACCGGTGTGCAGCTCCTCTTCCAGACGCTCGCGCTCGGTGCGTGCCTCGTCGATCAGCGCTTGCCACTCGCCGTCGTCGGCTTCTTCGAGCAGCGGCAGCAGGCGTGGGCCGAACTGGTGCTGCAAGGCGTTGCCGGTCGGGCAGGTGTTGAGGAACGCGTTCAGCGCTTCGTGGTACCACTGGAACAGACGCTCTTGCGGGCTGGTTTCCAGGTACGGCACGTGCAGTTCGATGATGTGTTTCTGGCCGATCCGGTCGAGACGCCCGATACGCTGCTCGAGCAGGTCCGGATGCGACGGCAGATCGAACAGCACCAGGTGGTGAGCGAACTGGAAGTTGCGACCTTCACTGCCGATTTCCGAGCAGATCAGCACTTGCGCGCCAAATTCTTCGTCGGCGAAGTAGGCGGCGGCGCGGTCACGCTCAAGGATGTTCATGCCTTCGTGGAACACTGTGGCCGGGATGCCGGAGCGCACGCGCAGGGCGTCTTCCAGGTCCATCGCGGTTTCGGCGTGGGCGCAGATCACCAGCACTTTGGTGCGCTTGAGCATTTTCAGCTGATCGATCAGCCACTCGACACGCGGGTCGAATTTCCACCAGCGCTCTTCTTCGCTGGCGTCCGGCTGGGCCTGGAAGCTGACTTCCGGGTACAGCTCGGCGTGTTCGCCCAGCGGCAGTTCCAGATATTCGTCCGGGCACGGCAGCGGGTACGGGTGCAGTTTGCGCTCCGGGAAGCCCTGAACGGCGGCGCGGGTGTTACGGAACAGCACGCGGCCGGTGCCGTGGCGGTCAAGCAGTTCACGCACGAGGCGGGCGCTGGCTTCGGTGTCGCCATCGTTGACGGCGGTCAACAAGGCTTCGCCTTCGTTGCCGAGGAAACCGTGGATGGTCTTGTGCGCTTCAGGCGACAGGCGACCCTTGTCCAGCAGCTCCTGAACGGCTTCGGCCACCGGGCGATAATTTTCGCTCTCGGCGCGGAAGGCGGCCAGGTCATGGAAACGGTTTGGATCGAGCAGGCGCAGACGGGCGAAGTGGCTGTCCTGACCGAGTTGTTCCGGCGTGGCGGTGAGCAGCAGCACGCCCGGAATGGTTTCAGCCAGTTGCTCGACCAGGGTGTATTCCGGACTGGCCTTGTCTTCGTGCCAGACCAGGTGGTGGGCTTCGTCGACTACCAGCAGATCCCAACCGGCGGCGAACAGTGCGTCTTGCGCCTTTTCGTCGTCGACCAGCCATTCCAGCGCTACCAGCGCCAGTTGGGTATCTTCGAACGGGTTGCTGGCATCGCTTTCGATGAAGCGTTCTTCGTCGAACAGCGCGACCTGCAGGTTGAAGCGGCGGCGCATTTCGACCAGCCACTGGTGCTGAAGGTTTTCCGGCACCAGGATCAGCACGCGGTTGGCGCGACCGGAGAGCAGTTGGCGATGGATCACCAGACCGGCTTCGATGGTTTTACCCAGACCCACTTCGTCCGCCAGCAATACGCGCGGCGCGATTCGGTCGGCGACTTCACGGGCAATGTGCAACTGGTGCGCGATCGGCTGCGCACGCACGCCGCCCAGGCCCCAGAGCGAAGATTGCAACTGGCGGCTGGTGTGTTCGAGGGTGTTGTAGCGCAGCGAGAACCACGCCAACGGGTCGATCTGCCCGGCGAACAGACGGTCGCTGGCCAGACGGAACTGAATGAAGTTCGACAGCTGGGTTTCCGGCAGGGTAACGGCTTCGTTCTGCGCGTTGAGGCCGTGATAGACCATCAGACCGTCGACATCGTCGACTTGCTGGACGGTCATCTTCCAGCCTTCGAAGTGGGTAATGCTGTCACCCGGCGAGAATCGCACGCGAGTGAGGGGCGCATTCCGTAGCGCGTACTGGCGGGTTTCGCCAGTGGCCGGGTAAAGCACGGTCAACAAGCGGCCGTCCTGTGCCAGAACGGTGCCTAAACCAAGCTCTGCTTCGCTGTCACTGATCCAGCGTTGCCCCGGTTGATACTGCTGCGCCATGCTGCCTGACTCCCACCTTGAAAAAGCGGGCTATCTTAACGGAATGCAGGCTTCAGGGCCAAAGGATTAGGCGCAGCGGCAAGCATTTAGCTACAAGCTGCAAGTGCAGACAAAAGCAGTCATCCGTCAGTTTTCGAGCGATTTGCGGCACCCGTGAGTGCCAACCCGGTCACAAGTTAGCGACCAGTGGCTCAAGCCGCCATCGCCCAAGCCGATAGCCTGCTGACAGGAGACCCTTATATGTTGCCACCGATGCTCCCCTTGAGCGCTGTGCCGATCACTTCCCAGCAGGATCCGATCCGCCAGCGGCCGGACATTCCTCCGGTGGTGCCGGTGCAGGAAAGCTCCAACGAAAGCACGATCGATCTGCAAAAGCGCGATCCTGAAGAGGACAGACTGATGGCGCGCGAAGAACAGCGCCGTCAGCAGGAACGTGATCGTCGCCGGCGCGAAGCCGATGAAGACCCCGAAGAGCACCTCGCCGTGCCGGGTCATGAACTGAATGCCGACAACACCGTGCCGGTGGTGCCGCTGATGGAAGATCAGCCGCGTCAGGGCCTGTGGGTCGACATCGAAATCTGAGGCTGAGCGGCCAGTTCAGCCAGGTTTGCCAGCAACACTTCGATTTCCTCTTCTGTATTCAGATAACTCACCGCCACCCGCGCGATGCTGTCCAGCCCGCGCGCCTGCATGTCCAGCGGCGTGTAGGCGACGCCATTGGCGCCGATGTTGATGCGGCGTGCGGCCAGTGCCTGCTTGAGCGCAACACAGTCCCAACCCTGGAGCGTGAAAGCGATCAGCCCGGATTGCTGCTGCGCCGCGCCGAGATTGCGCAGGGTCAGGCCGGGAATCGTCTGCATGCGCTCACGCAGGAGGCGGCTGGATTGTTCGATGCGCCGTCGAATCGAAATCGCACCGATTCGATTGTGTTCCTCCAGTGCATTGGCCAATCCGGCCAGCAGGGCCAACGACACTTCACTGGTCTCGAAACGCCGGGCGTCATTGCGCAAGGTGAAGCGCTGGCCGTCCCACGGCGCCGACAGCACATCGCGTTGTACCGGCAACAAACGTTGCAGAAACTGCGCGCGCACATACAGCAGCGCAGTGCCGCGTGGACCGCGCAGAAACTTGCGCCCGGCGCCCTTGAGCACATCGCATTGCAGGGCCTGAACATCACAGGGCAACTGCCCCAATGCCTGGCCGGCGTCGATGAAATAGGGGATGCCGTGGCGCTGGGCGACCGTACCGATTTGTGCCGCCGGGTTGATCAGGCCGCCGTTGGCGGGCAGCCAGGTCAGGGCGATCAGGCGCACATGGCGATCGATCATTTGCGCCAGTGCCTGTGGATCGACGGCTCCCTTGGCGTCGCAGGGAATCACCTCCAGTCGCGCGCCGGCCTTCACCGCTTCAGCCATGCAGGCCAGATTGCCGGCCCATTCATGGCGCCCCACCAGAATCCGCTCGCCCGGTTGCCACGGTTCCAGCGCGTTGAACGCCTGACTCCACGCCGCCGAGCCGCTGCTGGCAAACGCAATGTCTTCGGGTTGGGCATTGAGCAGGACAGCGGCGGCGGTTCTTGCCCTTTCCAGTACCTGACCGTCGGCCACTTCCATGGGCCCGCCGAGCGCTTCTCGTTGCAACTGTGCGATCACGGCGTCTAGGGTCGCTTGGCTCGGCAGTGAGGCACCGGCGTGGTTGAAATGGATGACGTTATTGCAACCTGGGGTTCTTGATCGCAGAAACGCGATGTCCTCAGCATTCACGGCTGGAGCTCGAAAATCGCATCGATTTCCACCGCCACGCCACTGGGCAGGCTGGCAACACCGACCGCGGTGCGCACATGGCGACCCTTTTCGCCAAGGGCATTGACCAGCAGATTCGATGCGCCATTGGCGACCGCGCCCTGACGCTGGAAGTCAGGCGTAGCAGCAACAAACACACCGAGACGAATGATGCGCACCAGTTTGCCCAGATCGTCCCCCAAGGCAGCGCCGAGCTGTGCGAGCAGGCCCAAAGCAGCGAGTTCGGCGGCGTTGACCCCTTCCTCTTCGGAGATTGCTTCGCCGAGTCGGCCGATGAAGGCGGGTTTGCCGTCCAGCAGCGGAATCTGCCCAGAGATAAATAGCTGGTTTTGGCTGACGACGTGATTGACGTAATTGGCGATGGGCTGGCTCGGTGCGGGCAATTGCAGGCCGAGTTGCTGGACGCGTTGGTTGAGAGAGTCGGTCATGGCAAGTCCTCCGGAGTGAGGGCTTCAGCATGTTGCCCCGTGGCAGGGCGGACAAACGGATAGATTTAATCCGACGTATCCAAATAACTCATGCGTCGGCAATCGCTTCCAGCCACTGGCAGAAACTCTGTACAGCCAGGCTTGGCGGACGTTCGGGAGTGACCAGCCAGTATCCGATTTCACTGTGCATCGGCGGCGTGTCGAAGGCAGGCACCAGTGCACCTTCCTTGAGTCGACGCTCGATCAGGCGCTGGCGCCCCATGGCAATGCCTTGGCCGGCGACGGCGGCTTCGACCACGATGTTGTAGTCGTGCAGCATGACGCTGGGCACATGAGCCAGATCGATGCCGCTGTGTTGCTGCCAGTCGATCCATTCAAACGGCTGGTGCGACTTGGCCATCAGCAGCGGTCCATTGTTGACACCTTTCGCCTTGGCGGCGGGGCTGCACACCGGGGTCAGGGTTTCGCTCATGAAGCGCCGGGCGCGGACTTTCGGCCAGCCGCCCTTGCCATAGCGGATAGCCAGATCGACTTCACCACCGCCGACATCGGCCAATTGCACGGCGGGCAGCAGTTCGACATGGATGTGCGGATGTTTTGCGTTGAAATCCGCCAGTCGCGGGGCCAGCCATAACGTGGCGAAGGAGGCGAGCAGGCCGATGCGCAAGGTGGCCGGTTGTTCGCCGCGCAATTGTCGGGTGGCTTGGGCGATGGCGGCGAGGGCGGGTTCGATCTGTCGGTAATACGCCGCGCCGGCGGGCGTCAGGTCGATGGCCCGTGTGCGCCGGACAAACAGCCGCAGGTTGAGGCATTCTTCAAGCTTTTGCACTTGGTGGCTGATCGCACTTTGCGTGACTGACAACTCATCGGCAGCCTTGATGAAACTCAAGTGGCGCGCCACGGCCTCAAAGGCGCGCAGGGCCATCAGTGGTGGCAGATCCTGGTGCAAGGGCACGGCAAACATCCTTTGGGGCTTGGTTCCAGGCGCCGATTGTGCGTGGAAATCCGGCAGCGGGTACATCAATTGTTGAAGGTGCGTTATGCCGATGGCTGTTCAGCGCTCGCGTCAGGCTGCATTATTGGCGCAGTCCTGCCTTTGACGCGGCAGTTGTGATTATTTCAAGCGATGCCTGTTGCCATGAGCCAAGACGACACACTGATTGACCTCAATGCCGAACGTGCCAAGCGCGTACACGACATCAAAGAGAAGCGCCTGAATGAAGTGCGCAATGCCTTCGAGCAGGCGATGCCGCTGGGAAAAACCAAGAAAAAGTCGAAAAACAAACCGAAAAAGCGTTGATCTCCTCCTGCATCCGTTGATGCAGGTCAGTTATTTTCCCGCCTTTATCTCTCTTCGTTGCTGGTATTGATCCCGGTCAATTTGTGCGCCTGTGTGTTTGGTAACTTAGTTCCATCGCAGCAGAGCAGGGGCCAGGAGGCCAGTCATGTTTTTCGATAACGTGGTGTTTGCCGGGGTGCTGACTGTTGGCCTCATGGTTCTGTTTTTTGCAGGGTTTGGATTTTTTATCTGGAAGGATGCGAACAAGCGCAAGAAGCCTTGATTTCCTTTCAGGTTTGATGAGCACGCAAGGCATTTTGGGCGACTTCGGTTGCCCTTTTTTTTTTGCCTTGGCGGCCTGTGGGCCGACCATGCTTGGGGTGTTTTTTGTGAATATCCGTTGCTGCGGGTGTTGCTGATTAGGGTTCCGCCCTTACGGCGGGTCACTTTTTCCAGACGCCGAAAAAGTAACCAAAAAGGCTTTACCCTGACGTACGGCCCTCGCTGTGGCTCGGGTTCCTTCGCTGCGGGATCGATCCGGGGGGCATCGCCTCCGGTTTGCTTCGCTGCACCTCCTCTCGATGTGTTTGGCTTCGCCAAACGGTCGCTGCGCTCCCACCCCCGGATCAATCCCTCCGCTCAGCCTGCCGACGGGCGCTTGAGATCAAGAGCGGTACTCGAGCTAACGCTCATTGTGTTGAGTGGGGCGGCATGCGCCGCGTGCGGGGGTGTACTCATTTTTTTGTGGGAGCTGGCTTGCCAGTGATGGCGGCCTGACAGCCGACCTGTTTCTGTCGGTTGTACTCCACCCCTGTGGGAGCTGGCTTGCCAGCGATGGCGACCTGACAGTCGACCAAGCTCTGGCGGTTGTACTTATGCCTTGTAGGCACTGCCGAAGGCTGCAATCTTTTGATTGGCTTTGGCTTTGGCTTTGGCTTTGGCTTTGGCTTTGGCTTTGGCTTTGGCTTTGGCTTTGGCTTTGGCTTTGGCTTTGGCTTTGGCTTTTGATCTTGATCTTGATCTTGATCTTGATCTTGATCTTGATCTTGATCTTCAGGCCCATCGGCAGGCCGAGCGGAGGTGTTCATCCGGGGTAGGCGCGCAGCGCCGTGCGGCGAAGCCGCATTCATCGAGAGGAGGTGCAGCGAAGCAAACCGGAGGCGATGCCCCCGGATGGACACCGTAGCGAGGGAACACTGAGCCTAGGCGAAGTGCCNTTTTTGGTTACTTTTTCGGCGTCTGGAAAAAGTGACCCGCCGTAAGGGCGGAACCCTAAGCAGCCGTTACCGCAGCAACGGATATGCCCCCAACCCCTCAACCCCCACCCCCCCAAACACAAAAAAAGGCGCGATTCCTTCGAATCGCGCCTTTCTCATGTGCCGCTATCTATCAGCTACCCAAAGCCTTAGACGCCAGCCAGAACAACCCGGCCGACAGCGCAACAGTCGCCGGCAGGGTCAACACCCACGCCAACAGAATGGTGCGAACCGTACCACCCTGCAGGCCGCTCTTGTTGGCGACCATGGTCCCGGCCACGCCCGAAGACAGAACGTGAGTGGTCGACACCGGCAGGCTGAAGATGTTGGCCATACCGATCAAACTGGCAGTGGTGATCTGCGCCGACATGCCCTGAGAATAGGTCATGCCTTGCTTGCCGATCTTCTCACCGATGGTCAGTACCACGCGTTTCCAGCCAACCATGGTGCCCAGGCCCAGGGCCAGTGCGACCGCCAGAATCACCCAGAACGGGGCGTATTCGGTGGTGGTGGTCAGATCTTTGCGCAGTTTGTCCAGGTCAGCCTTTTCACGGGCTTCCAGGCCTGGCAGCTTGCCGACTTTCTTCGCCGTGTCATCCAGGCACAGTAGGTAGCGACGAACTTCTACGCGGCTTTCCGACGACAGCGAATGGTAGTCCGCTACACCTTTGAGGGTGTGGAGCAGGGCGCTGATGGTCGGTTCGGTCTGCTGCGGGTTGCAGCGGAATTTCTCCGGCAGGTCGCCTTCTACACTTTTACCCAGGGCCAGGAACTCGCCGAGGGAATCAGAGTTGCGCTGGTAGAACTGGCTCAGGTGCAGGGTCGCATCGCGGGTGCGTTCGATCTGGTAAGTCGTGCTGTTCAGGTCAAGTACGAACTGCGCAGGAACGATACCGATCAACACCAGCATGATCAGGCCGATGCCTTTCTGGCCATCGTTGGAGCCGTGCACGAAGCTCACGGCCATGGCCGAGATCACCAGGACCAGACGGTTCCAGAACGGCGGGTGCTTCTTGTCGTCGATCTTGCGGCGCTGTTCCGGTGTCTTGTGCATCTTCGACAGCGGGCGCCACCATTTCAGGCCGATCAGCACCAGTGCCGCGATCAGGAAGCCAGCCATCGGCGAGAACACCAGCGAAGCGCCGATGTCGATCGCTTTCTGCCAGTTCACGCCGTCGGCCAACGGGATATCGTTGATCAGGGCATTGGCCAGGCCGACACCGAGGATCGAACCGATCAAGGTGTGGGAACTCGACGCCGGGATACCGAAGTACCAGGTGCCCAGGTTCCAGGTGATCGCCGCCGCGAGCAACGAGAACACCATCGCCAGGCCATGGCCGGTGTTCACATTGATCAGCAGTTCAACCGGCAGCAAGTGGACAATGGCATACGCCACGCCAACCCCGCCCAGCAGCACGCCGAGGAAATTGAACACACCGGAAAAGAACACCGCCAGGTGAGGCGGCATGGCTTTGGTGTAGATAACAGTGGCTACCGCGTTAGCGGTGTCATGAAATCCATTGATGAACTCGAAGGCGAGGACAAACGTCAGGGCGAGCAAGAGGCTCACAAGCACCCAAGCATCCAGTCCGCTGAATAAATCGATCATGAAGGTTTTCTGACCCGGTCGTAAGGGGGCGCGATTATGCCAGAAAAGTCTCGAAATCGATGCCCTACCTGCTCATCGGTAACATTCTTCTTCGATTTAATTTGTTGCAGCGCATTAAAACCAAGCGTCGCGCAGGGTTTTTCAAGTCATTGAATTACTTGGAAAAAGTCCTTCTAGCCCGTGAGTTTCGCAGGCACGTAAAGGGTTCAAACGCTTGTCTGAAATATCTGTGAAACCTGTCTGAATCGTCCCTGCAGCCTGCCGGCTGGGGAGATAGCCGCTGCCCGCGGGTAGCGGGCGCGCAAGGCTTCGTCGTTACACCGCGCTTGTAGCCGGTGCTGGCGCAAACCTTCAAAGAAGCAAAAACCGTGACTTATGGCTCTTCGGTTTTGAGTTCTTCTTCCATCTTTTTCAGTTCTTGCTGGAAAACCTGATCCTGAACAGTTGGTCGTTTCCGCCATGCCTTGCGTTCCGGTTCGGGTTGAGCGGCGTAGGTGGTGACTTCCCCGCCGTAAACATCCTTGTAACGTTGTTCCTGGCGCTCAAGTTCCGCGCGCAGTTCGTCTTTCGTCACAGTGCTACCTGTTTGAGTTGAGTTAAATGTCTGGCGAATCGCACGGCAACAAATCGATTGAGCGAACCCGCCGAGGCTCAATGCCAGAATGGACATTGGTGGTGTCGGCAGAACGTTCAAGACTTCCATGTTGCAGGCGGCTACGTCACCAGATTAAAACTGACGCAGCATCAGTTTCCAGTAATCAGCAAGCGTGCTGGCGGTGCATGAGTATGAGCGTCAGGCGCTGGCCGGGCTGACCGCGATGGACATCGCGGCAGCGGGTGGCGTCGTTATCAAGGAAAAAACGACAGACCACTGACTTGCATTATAGCGGTCGATTTGGAATTGACTATCTCTGCCAAGTTAAAAACGGTTCCGGATGTGTGATTGTTTTGTGACTCACAACTTTTAACAGAAGTTGTCGGTGGGGTGTTGCCTTGTTTGTCAGGTGATCAGTTTCTGGCGCCATTTAGTCGAACAACTATGCGCAGAGCCAATGATGCACCGAAGTTCAATCCTCACTAATAAGGCGCCCGAGCGGCCAGCCGGGAGCCATTGCGATAATCGGTCGGCGGTTCGATAATCGCCCAATCTTGGCGTCTCCACTCTTGTGCATCTTCCCGGGAGTCGCTTGTATAGCCATTGATCCGTGCCGGAACCAAGGACAAGAAATGAACGATCAAATGCGCAACTCCTTCACCTCAGTGGCGCCGCCGATTGTTGCCTCGCCGGCCAAACGGATCCAGGCGCTGACCGGTGATCCGGACTTCATGACCTCGCTAGCCCGTGGTCTGGCGGTGGTGCAGGCCTTTCAGGAGCGCAAGCGTCATCTGACCATCGCCCAGATCAGCCACCGCACGGAAATTCCCCGGGCCGCCGTGCGCCGTTGCCTGCACACGTTGATCAAGCTCGGCTACGCCACGACTGACGGGCGCACCTACTCGTTGCTGCCGAAAGTGCTGACCCTCGGCCACGCCTATTTATCCTCGACACCGTTGGCCGTCTCCGCGCAGCCGTACCTCGACCGCATGAGCGAGCAACTGCACGAAGCCTGCAACATGGCCACGCTGGAAGGTGACGACATTCTGTATATCGCCCGCTCGGCGACCACCCAGCGACTGATTTCCGTGGATCTTTCGGTGGGCGGGCGCTTGCCGGCCTATTGCACGTCGATGGGGCGGATTCTGCTGGCAGCTTTGGACGACACGTCGCTGGGTGAATACCTCGACCACGCTGAACTGGTTGCCAAGACCAGCCGCACCCTGCACACGCCCGAGGCGCTACTCGAATGCCTGCAAGAAGTGCGGCAACAAGGCTGGTGCATCGTCGATCAGGAACTGGAGCAAGGCCTGCGCTCGATTGCCGTGCCGGTCTACGATGCTTCCGGGCAAGTGGTTGCAGCACTGAACGTCAGTACTCACGCCGGTCGCGTCAGTCGTACCGAGCTGGAACAACGCTTCCTGCCGGGCCTGCTCAGCGCCAGCCGCGACCTTAGTGCGCAATTGTTCGCCTGATGAAGCTGTTCGATAAACGCACAGTGTTGCGTTTATCGAATTGACGCTAAAACCCTCGGATCATTAATGTCGCGGCAGCGTCATCCGGCGCTGATCTGTATGAGCCCGCCGGATTGTCGACTCCCATAATAATGACAAGAGGCAACTCACCATGCGCATGCTCCCCGACTGTCTCCGCCCCATCCCCTGTTGCCGGGTTCAGCGCAACGCCTGATCCAGACCTTCTATTCTTGTGACCGTGCCGCTCTTTGGCCGGCCGCCGTTCGACTGCGTTTTTTTGCGTGGAATAAAAATAATGAACCAGCCTCAGTCCGCTGTGGGTAACTGCCTCGACGTGCAGACCTTCATCAATGCCCAACCAATCTCGCGCTATCAGTGGCGGGTGGTGATCCTGTGTTTCCTGATTGTTTTCCTTGATGGCCTCGACACCGCCGCGATGGGTTTCATTGCCCCGGCGCTGTCGCAGGACTGGGGCATCGACCGCGCCAGCCTCGGCCCGGTGATGAGTGCCGCGCTGATCGGCATGGTCTTCGGCGCGCTCGGTTCCGGGCCCTTGGCTGACCGTTTCGGGCGCAAAGTCGTATTGGTGGGGGCGGTGGTGCTGTTCGGTGCTTTCAGTCTGGCCTCGGCGTACAGCACCAATGTCGAGCAATTGCTGGTGCTGCGTTTCCTCACCGGCCTCGGTCTGGGCGCGGGGATGCCGAACGCGACGACACTGCTGTCGGAATACACCCCGGAGCGCAAGAAGTCGCTGCTGGTGACCAGCATGTTCTGTGGATTCAACCTCGGCATGGCCGGTGGTGGTTTTATTTCGGCAAAGCTGATTCCGGCGTTCGGCTGGCACAGTTTGTTGCTGATTGGTGGAATCCTGCCGCTGATCCTCGCCGTGGTGCTGCTGTTCTGGCTGCCGGAATCGGCGCGTTACCTGGTCGTGCGCAACCGCGGTACCGACAAAGTGCGCAAGACCCTCGCGCCGATTGACCCGGTCACCGTCGCTCAGGCTTCCAGCTTCAGCGTGCCGGAACAGAAAACCGTCAAGGCGCGCAATGTGTTTGCGGTGATCTTCTCGGGCACCTACAGCACCGGCACCTTGTTGCTGTGGCTGACCTATTTCATGGGCCTGGTGATTGTGTATCTGCTGACCAGTTGGCTGCCGACACTGATGCGTGACAGCGGCGCAAGCATGGAGCAGGCCGCGTTCATTGGCGCGTTGTTCCAGTTTGGCGGGGTATTGAGCGCGGTCGCTGTGGGATGGGCGATGGACCGTTTCAATCCGCACAAGGTGATTGGCATTTTCTACCTGCTGGCCGGAGTGTTTGCCTACGCGGTGGGGCAGAGTCTGGGCAATATCACGCTGCTGGCGACCCTGGTGTTGGTGGCGGGGATGTGTGTGAACGGTGCGCAATCGGCAATGCCGTCGCTGGCAGCACGGTTTTATCCGACTCAGGGGCGAGCGACCGGGGTGTCGTGGATGCTCGGGATTGGTCGGTTCGGCGCGATTCTCGGGGCGTGGATGGGCGCGACGTTGTTGGGCCTGGGCTGGAATTTCGAGCAGGTGTTGACGGCGTTGGTGATTCCGGCGGCGTTGGCCACTACGGCGGTGGTGATCAAGGGCATGGTCAGTCATGCGGATGCCACCTGATTTTCAGCACATGATCGTTCCTACGCTCTGCGTGGGAACGCCTCAATAGACGCTCTGCGTCTGCTCTTGGACGCGGAGCGTCCTGGGCTGCGTTCCCAAGCGGAGCGTGGGAACGATCATTGTTAGGTTGATAACAATCTGTTCGATAAACGAACACTCAGTCGATTATCGGATTGTTTGGCGAATTTCCCAGGCTTAATCTGCAGTGACTCCGGCGCTGAACCTCGCGCCTTTTTATCACTGGCGATTCATTACAAAAACGGGAGCCCGCTCCATGGCTGAGATCCTTTCGCTGCACGACGCGGTGAAGCAATTCGTCAACGACGGCGACACCGTCGCGCTCGAAGGCTTCACTCACCTGATCCCTACGGCGGCAGGTCATGAAATCATTCGTCAGGGCAAGAAAGATCTGACCCTGGTGCGGATGACGCCAGACCTGATCTACGACCAACTGATCGGAGCCGGTTGTGCTCGCAAGCTGATCTTCTCCTGGGGTGGCAATCCGGGTGTAGGTTCGTTGCACCGTCTGCGTGACGCGGTCGAGAAGCAATGGCCGCACCCGCTGGAGATCGAAGAACATTCCCACGCCGATCTGGCCAATGCCTACGTAGCTGGCGCTTCCGGCCTGCCGTTCGCGGTGCTGCGTGCCTACGCCGGCTCCGACCTGCCAAAGGTCAACCCGCTGATCAAAACCGTCACCTGTCCATTTACCGGTGAAGTGCTGGCGGCCGTGCCGTCGGTGCGTCCGGACGTGACCGTGATCCACGCGCAGAAAGCCGACCGCCAAGGCAACGTGCTGTTGTGGGGCATTCTCGGCGTGCAGAAAGAAGCGGCGCTGGCCGCCAAGCGCTGCATCGTCACCGTTGAGGAAATCGTCGACAACCTCAACGCGCCGATGAACGCCTGCGTACTGCCGACCTGGGCCTTGAGCGCGGTCTGCCATGTACCCGGCGGTGCGCATCCGTCCTACGCCCACGGTTACACCGAACGCGACAACCGTTTCTATCAGGCGTGGGACCCGATCGCCCGCGACCGTGAGACGTTTACCGCGTGGATCAACGAATACATCCATGGCTGCGCTGACTTCAGCGAGTTCCAGGCCAAGTTGGCCGCTGCTTCGGAGGCCAAATAATGACTTACTCCACCAATGAAATGATGACCGTCGCCGCAGCCCGTCGCCTGAAGAACGGTTCGGTGTGCTTCGTCGGCATCGGCCTGCCGTCGAAAGCTGCGAACCTGGCACGCCTGACGTCGTCGCCGGACGTAGTGCTGATCTACGAATCGGGCCCGATCGGCGCCAAACCGAGCGTACTGCCGCTGTCCATCGGTGACGGCGAACTGGCGGAGACCGCCGACACTGTCGTCCCGACCGGTGAGATTTTTCGCTATTGGTTGCAGGGCGGACGCATCGACGTCGGTTTTCTCGGCGCCGCGCAGGTCGACCGTTTCGGCAACATCAACACCACCGTGGTCGGCGATTACCATGCGCCGAAAGTGCGTCTGCCGGGTGCCGGTGGCGCGCCGGAGATTGCCGGTTCGGCGAAAAGCGTGTTGATCATCCTTAAACAGTCGGCGCGTTCGTTTGTCGACAAGCTCGACTTCATCACCTCGGTCGGTCATGGCGAGGGCGGCGATTCGCGTAAACGTCTGGGCCTGCCGGGCGCCGGGCCGGTCGGGATCATCACCGACCTGTGCATCATGGAGCCGGAAGAAGGCACCTACGAATTTGTGGTCACCGCACTGCACCCAGGCGTGACCCGCGAGCAAGTGGTCGCCGCCACCGGTTGGGCGATCCGTTTTGCCGATGACGTAGCCACCACCGCCGAACCGACGGAAGTCGAGTTGACCGCACTGCGCGATCTCGAAGCGCGCACGGCCGCCGCCCACGGTCAGGCACCGGGAGAAGCATGATGCGTGACGTTTATATCTGCGACGCGATTCGTACCCCCATCGGCCGTTTCGGCGGTGGACTGTCTGCCGTTCGTGCCGACGATCTCGCGGCTGTGCCGATCAAGGCGCTGATGGAGCGCAATCCATCGGTGGACTGGAATGCAATCGACGAGGTGTTTCTCGGCTGCGCCAACCAGGCCGGCGAAGACAACCGCAACGTCGCACGCATGGCGCTGCTGTTGGCGGGTCTGCCGGACAGCGTGCCGGGCGTGACCCTCAATCGCCTCTGCGCTTCGGGCATGGACGCGATCGGCACCGCATTCCGCGCGATTGCCAGTGGCGAGATGGAGCTGGCGATTGCCGGCGGCGTCGAGTCGATGTCCCGCGCACCGTTCGTGATGGGCAAGGCTGACGCGGCGTTTTCGCGCAACATGAAACTGGAAGACACCACCATCGGCTGGCGTTTCATCAACCCGTTGATGAAGGCGCAATACGGCGTCGACGCGATGCCGCAGACCGCCGACAACGTCGCCGACGACTATCAAGTGTCCCGCGAGGATCAGGACGCTTTCGCCTTGCGCAGTCAGCAACGCACCGCTGCCGCGCAGGCCGCTGGCTACTTCGCCGAAGAAATCGTCGAAGTGCGCATCGCCCACAAAAAAGGCGAAACCGTGGTCAGCCAGGACGAACATCCACGTGCCGACACCACACTCGAAGCGCTGAGCAAACTGAAACCGGTCAACGGCCCGGACAAAACCGTCACCGCCGGCAATGCTTCCGGGGTTAATGACGGCGCCGCCGCGCTGATTCTCGCGTCCGCCGAAGCGGTGAAAAAACACGGTCTGACCGCTCGTGCCAAGGTACTCGGCATGGCCAGCGCTGGTGTCGCGCCACGGGTGATGGGCATCGGCCCGGTGCCGGCGGTGCGCAAACTTACCGAGCGTCTCGGTGTGGCGGTCAGCGATTTTGATGTGATCGAACTCAACGAAGCCTTCGCCAGCCAAGGCTTGGCAGTGCTGCGTGAACTGGGGCTGGCGGATGACGCGGCGCAGGTCAACCCGAATGGCGGCGCGATTGCTCTCGGTCACCCGTTGGGCATGAGCGGCGCGCGTCTGGTGCTGACCGCGCTGCATCAGCTGGAAAAGACCGGCGGCAAGAAAGGTCTGGCGACCATGTGCGTCGGAGTTGGCCAAGGTCTGGCCTTGGCCATCGAACGCGTCTGACGCAAGCCGTGACGAAAAAGAACAGAGGAAAGCGACATGTCTGACAAGCCTGGTTACCGTCGTCCGCAGGAAGGCACTCAGCCTGAGTACCTGCACCCGACGTATCAATCCACCAATCTGCGCTCGCCATCGAAGCCGTTGGTGTTTCTGCCGCATTCGTTGTCGGAGATCACCGGCCCGACCATCGGTGCCGAACGCGTCGCCGAGAAAGATAATGACCTGACCGCCCAGCACGACGGCGAACCGTTGGGCGAGCGGATCATCATTCACGGCCGTGTGCTCGACGAAAACGGTCTGCCGGTGCCGGGGATTCTGGTGGAGATCTGGCAGGCCAACGCCGCCGGCCGCTACAACCACCAGCGCGACCTGCACGACGCGCCGCTGGACCCGAACTTCACCGGCACCGGCCGCACCGTGACCGACGCCGATGGCTGGTATCAGTTCCAGACCATCAAGCCCGGCGCCTATCCGTGGGGCAACCACCACAACGCGTGGCGCCCGGCGCACATTCATTTTTCGTTGTTCGGGCCGAGCATCCTTACTCGCTTGGTGACGCAGATGTACTTCCCCGGCGATCCGCTACTGGCCTACGACCCGATCTACAACTGCGTGCCGGACACTTCGGCCAAGGAACGCCTGATCGCCAGTTTCGATCTGGAAAAAACCATTCCGTCCTACGCCCTCGGTTACCGCTGGGACATCGTCTTGCGTGGCCGCGACGCCACGCCGATGGAGAAATAAGATGACCCTGACTGCCACCACGTCCCACACCGTCGGGCCGTACTACCACATCGGTCTGACCTGGCTGAACCGCGAAAACCTCGCGGTCGAACAAACCCTCGGCGAGCGCGTGGCGATCACCGGCCAAGTCGTTGACGGCAACGGCGATGTGGTCAACGACGCCATGCTTGAAGTCTGGCAGGCCAACGCTGCCGGCAAGTACGCGCATCCGGAAGACGAGCAGGACAAACCGCTGGACCCGCATTTCGAAGGTTTCGGCCGGGTGCCGGTGGACGCTGAAGGGCGTTTCCGTTTCACCACGATCAAGCCGGGCACGGTCGAAGGCCTGAAGGGCTCGACCCAGGCGCCGCATCTGGTGGTATTGGTGTTTGCGCGGGGCTTGGTGAAGCATTTGCTGACGCGGATTTACTTTGAAGGGGAGCCGGCGAACGTGAATGATCCGTTGCTGGAGTGTGTGCCGGCCGAGCGCCGCGCGACCTTGCTGGCGAAGCCGGATGCGGCGGGGGTGTATCAGTGGAATGTGATTTTGCAGGGCACTGACGCAGAGACGGTGTTCTTCGATTATTGATCGCTGCCTACTGATCGTTCCCACGCTCTGCGTGGGAATGCCGCCATGGACGCTCTGCGTCCAGTGTGACGCGGAGCGTCACGGGATGCGTTACCACGCAGAGCGTGGGAACGATCAATACAGGATGTGGAACGGGACTGTTGCAAAGTATGTCTAGACTCTCACTGTCCCTATCGAGTGATAAACAATGACAACCATCACCTCCCATTACACCGGCGAAGAGCGCAGCAAGCGCATCTTCGCCATTGTCGGCGCTTCGTCCGGCAACCTCGTCGAATGGTTCGACTTCTACGTCTACGCCTTTTGCGCGATCTATTTCGCCCCGGCGTTTTTCCCTTCCGATAACCCGACGGTGCAACTGGTCAACACCGCAGGCGTGTTCGCCGCCGGCTTCCTGATGCGCCCGATTGGTGGCTGGATTTTCGGGCGTCTGGCAGACAAGAAGGGCCGCAAGACCTCGATGATGATTTCGGTGCTGATGATGTGCTTCGGTTCGTTGCTCATCGCCTGCTTGCCGACCTACAACACCATCGGTGTCTGGGCGCCGTTGTTGTTGCTGTTTGCACGTCTGCTGCAAGGCCTGTCGGTCGGCGGTGAATATGGCACCACCGCGACTTACATGAGTGAAGTCGCGCTCAAGGGCCAGCGCGGTTTTTTCGCCTCGTTCCAGTACGTGACGTTGATCGGCGGGCAACTGCTGGCGGTATTGCTGGTGGTGATCCTGCAACAGTTCCTCAGCGAAGACGAACTGCGTGCCTACGGCTGGCGGATTCCGTTTGTGGTCGGTGCGGTCGCGGCGGTGATCTCGCTGTTCCTGCGCCGTTCGTTGAAAGAAACCACCAGCAAGGAAATGCGCGAGAACAAGGACGCCGGCAGCATTCGTGCGTTGTTCCGTGACCACAAAGCCGCGTTCATCACCGTGCTCGGCTACACCGCTGGTGGCTCGCTGATTTTCTATACCTTCACCACCTACATGCAGAAATATCTGGTGAACACCGCCGGCATGCACGCCAAGACCGCCAGCTACATCATGACCGGCGCGCTCTTCCTTTATATGTGCATGCAACCGCTGTTCGGCATGCTCGCCGACAAGATCGGTCGACGTAACTCGATGCTCTGGTTCGGCGCGCTCGGTACGCTGTTTACCGTGCCAATCCTGTTGAGCCTGAAAAGCGTCAGCAGTCCGATCCTGGCCTTTGTGCTGATCACCGTGGCGCTGGCCATCGTCAGTTTCTACACCTCGATCAGCGGTCTGGTGAAAGCCGAAATGTTCCCGCCGGAAGTCCGCGCCCTCGGCGTCGGTCTGGCCTATGCCGTGGCCAACGCAATCTTTGGCGGTTCGGCAGAATATGTGGCCCTGAGCCTGAAAGCCGGGGGCATGGAAAACGCCTTCTACTGGTACGTCACGGTGATGATGGCCGTCGCGTTCCTGTTCAGTTTGCGCTTGCCGAAACAGGCGGCGTATTTGCACCACGATCTCTAAACCGATGCGCGCGGGCCGTCATGGCCCGCGCCGGCAAGGACTGTTTATGACTCAGCGACCGGGCAATCAATTGTTCGATGCCTACTTCACTGCCCGCGATATGCGCGACGTGTTCTGCGATCAGGGCCGCGTGCAAGCGATGCTCGACTTCGAAGCGGCGCTGGCTCGGGCCGAGGCGCGGGTCGGAATGATTCCGTCACACGCGGTGGCGCCCATCGAAAATGCCTGCCGCGCCGGTTTGTATGACTTCGCCGCGTTGGGCGAGGCGATTGCCACGGCGGGCAATTCGGCGATTCCGCTGGTCAAGGCCTTGGGCAAGCAGATCGCCGCCACGGATGCCGAAGCCGAGCGCTATGTGCATCTGGGCGCGACCAGTCAGGACGTAATGGATACCGGGCTGGTCCTGCAATTGCGTCAGGCGCTGCAACTGATCGAAAACGATCTGGCACAACTGGCCGATGCTCTTGCGACTCAGGCCCAACGCCACGCCGCGACCCCGTTGGCCGGCCGTACCTGGCTGCAACACGCAACCCCGGTGACTCTCGGCATGAAAATCGCCGGTTGGCTTGGCGCAGTGACTCGCAGCCGTCAGCGTCTGCGCGAACCAAGCCGCGCCTGCTGGTGCTGCAATTCGGCGGCGCGTCCGGAACCCTCGCGGCGCTTGGCAAGCAGGCGTTACCGATTGCCGAAGCTTTGGCGCAAGAACTGCAACTGACCTTGCCGGAACAACCGTGGCACACCCAGCGTGATCGCATCGTTGAGTTCGGCGCGGTGCTCGGTTTGATCGCCGGCAGCCTCGGCAAACTCGGCCGCGACATCAGCCTGTTGATGCAGACCGAAGCGGCGGAAGTCTTTGAACCGTCGGCTCCGGGCAAGGGCGGTTCTTCGACCATGCCGCATAAACGCAACCCGGTCGGAGCGGCGGTGCTGATCGGCGCGGCAACGCGAGTGCCGGGGCTGGTGTCGACGCTGTTCAGCGCGATGCCGCAGGAGCACGAACGCAGCCTCGGTCTGTGGCATGCCGAATGGGAAACCCTGCCGGAGATTTGCTGCCTCGTCTCGGGGGCGCTGCAACAGGCGCGCCTGCTGGCTGATGGCCTGGAAGTCGATGCCGCACGCATGGCACGCAATCTCGAACTTACCCAAGGGCTGGTGCTGGCCGAAGCGGTGAGCATCGTCCTCGCGCAACGGGTCGGCCGCGATACCGCGCATCACCTGCTTGAACAATGCTGCAAGCGCGCGGTGGCCGAGCAACGCCACTTGCGCGCAGTTCTCGGTGATGAGCCAGCGGTCACCGCCGAACTGAGCGGCGCCGAACTGGATCATCTGTTGAATCCCGCCCATTACCTCGGTCAGGCGCAAGTCTGGGTCGAGCGTGCGGTGGTCGAACATCACGCATTGTCTGTCTGAAGGAGAGGGCTGTGGCTTTCGTTCAACTCGCCGATGGCGAACTGCACTATCAAATTCAAGGGCCTCAGATTGAAGGCCCGGTCGATGCGCCGGTGCTGGTGCTGTCCAACTCGCTGGGCACCGACCTGCACATGTGGGACGCGCAGATGCCGGCGTTCACCGAAAATTTTCGTGTGCTGCGTTTCGACACCCGTGGGCACGGTCAATCGTTGGTGACACCGGGGCCGTACAGCATCGAGCAACTGGGCCATGACGTGCTCGGGCTGCTGGATGCGCTGCACATCGAGCGCGCGCATTTCTGCGGATTGTCGATGGGTGGATTGATCGGCCAGTGGCTGGGGATCAATGCCGGGCATCGCCTGCACAAACTGATCGTCTGCAACACGGCGGCAAAAATCGGCGATCCGTCAGTGTGGAATCCACGCATCGAAACCGTGCTGCGCGACGGTCCGGCGGCAATGGTTGCCCTGCGTGATGCCTCGATTGCCCGTTGGTTTACCCCGGACTTCTCGGCGGCTCATCCGGCGGCGGCCAAGCAGATCACCGACATGCTCGCGGCGACCTCGCCTGAAGGTTACGCGGCCAATTGCGCGGCGGTACGCGATGCCGATTTCCGTGATCAACTGGCTTCGATCAACGTGCCGTTGCTGGTGATTGCCGGCAGCGAAGACGCGGTCACGCCGCCGTCCGGCGGGCATTTCATTCAGGAGCATGTACGCGGCGCCGAGTATGCCGAGTTCTATGCGGCGCATCTTTCCAACGTGCAGGCCGGCGCTGAATTCAGCGACCGTGTGCTGGCGTTTTTGCAGGCCAGGTGAGGAAGTTTTTGTGGACGAGAAACAACGTTACGACGACGGCATGCAGGTGCGCCGCGCAGTGTTGGGCGATGCCCACGTCGATCGCAGCCTGACGACGCTGACCGAGTTCAATGGCGAATTTCAGGAGATGATCACCCGTCATGCCTGGGGCGATATCTGGACCCGCCCGGGTTTGCCTCGGCACACCCGTAGCCTGATTACCATTGCCATGCTGATTGGCATGAACCGCGAGGGCGAACTGAAACTGCACCTGCGCGCAGCCGCCAATAACGGCGTGAGCCGTGGCGAGATCAAGGAAGTGATCATGCAGAGTGCGATTTATTGCGGGATTCCGGCGGCGAATGCGACGTTTCATCTGGCGGAGTCGGTGTGGGATGAGCTGGGTGTCGAATCCCGGGAATAGTTGTTGTCCAGTCTGACGCCATCGCTGGCAAGCCAGCTCCCACAGTGTTCTCGGGTGTACCCAAAATTTGTGAACAACCCAAAAACCTGTGGGAGCTGGCTTGCCAGCGATAGCGGTAGTCGCCGTGATGCATCACACCGTGGCGACAATGAATATCCGCTTGAACGGAAACAACGTATGCCCATTCCTCTCCTGCGGATAATGCTCATGCACCCGCATCAGGTAGTGATAGATAAATCGCGACTGCTCCTCTGAATTCAGCGCCTGCATCACCGGGCGCAACGCCGACACCTTGACCCAGTCATACACCGGCGATTTCCCGTCGACCACCTGCAATTGCTCGGTCTCCCAGATATCCAGCGATTCGGTCAACGGCGCGAGCAGGCGATAGTAATCCTCCAGCGCCAACAGCGGCCGCGCCGCCATACGTTGGCGCAATTGCCGCGTACCCAGCGGTGTGCCGCCGGGGCCGGCATCGTCCAGCGTGTCGAGCATCAGCCGATACCACAACGCATCGCGCCAGTCCGGCATGTGCGCCGCCAGGCAGCCGCCGCGATTGAGCTGGCCGAGCAAGCGCGGCAGTAAGGTGTCGTGGTCGCCGATGAAATGCAGCACGGCCGCCGCGAGCAATAGATCCGCCGGTTGTTCAGGCTGCCATTCGAGCAGATCGCAGTGTTTCCACGATGCGTGAATCGGCAGGCAGCGGGCTTCATCAAGCATTTGTCGCGAGCTGTCGACGCCCTGCAGCTGTGCACGCGGCCAGCGCTGGGCCAACAACTGCGTGGCAATACCGGTGCCGCAGCCGAGGTCATAAATATGTTTGGGGTTGTGCAGTTCGACACGGTCGAGCAATTCATTGACCGGGCGTTGCCTGAGACGGGAAAACTGCTGGTACGCCTTGGCGTCCCAGTCGGGAGCTACATTGAGTCGGGTGATCATGAGGGGGTCCTCTGGTGATCAGCATTGTCTTCCGATGACAGCCTGGCTCAAGTCTTGGGGACCAACATCAACAGATAACGGAAGTGGGAGAGGTCGTACGCCTGAGTCCTTCAGGTTTTTTCAACTCTACCCGACGTCGAACAAAGTGCCAGCGCTCCTGACGGATGGCTCGCTGATATCACCTTTTATGCAGGAACTGCCGCAGGCTGCGATCTTTTGATCTTAAAAACAAAATCAAAAGATCGCAGCCTGCGGCAGCTCCAGGGGATTGAGGTTAGAGCAGGCTGATCGGGTAGCTGATGATCAGGCGGTTCTCATCGAACTCGTTGTTGCTGAAGTCCCGGCGCATGGTCGAGTTGCGCCATCTGACGTTGAGGTCCTTGAGTGTGCCGCTCTGCACGGTGTAACCCAGTTCCGATTCGCGACCCCATTCCTTGCCATCGGTGATGGTGCCGGTATGCACGTTGTCGCCACTGATGTAGCGGTTCATCAAGGTCAGACCGGGGATGCCAAGTGCGGCAAAGTTGTAGTCGTGGCGTACCTGCCAGGAGCGTTCCTGTGCGTTGTCATAACTTGAGTTGTAACTGTCGTTGGCCAAGGTGCCGCCGCTGGTGCCGTTGACGCGCATCCAGGCGCTGTCGCCTGTGAGCTTTTGCAGGCCGATGTAGAAGGTGTTGCCGCCGTATCGGGCCGAGAACATGCCGGACCAGGTCTTGTTATCGAGATCACCGGCGCGGGCGCTGCCGTCGTCCTTGCCGTAGAAGAAACCGAGGTTGGCGCCCAGTGTCCAGTCACCGAGTGGCTGGCTGTGGACCAAGTTGACGTATTGCTGGCTGTAGATGTCCTTGAGCTCGGCATTCCACACACCGATCTGCGTGCGTTTTTCGTTGAAAACGTATTCACCGCCCTGAAAGTTGAAGCGATCGGAGGTGAACGCAGCTTTGCCGAACATCGACATGTCGCTCATGCTGCTGTCGTCGCGCGGACTGTTGGCGCGGAACTGGCCGCCGTAGAGGGTCAGGCCGTCGATTTCCCTGGAGGTGATCTGGCCGCCACGAAAGGTTTGCGGCAGCGAGCGGCCGTCATCCGAACGCAGGATCGGCAGCACCGGCATCCATTCGCCAACCTTCACTTCGGTCTGCGACAGCTTCGCCTTGAAAGCGACATTGGTGCGGCCGAAGTTGTCCGCCGGGCGACCGTCGTGATCAAGCGGCAGCAGCTGCGACCCGCCAGTACCCTTGCCACCGCCGAGCTTCACCGAATACAGGCCGAGCACGTCCATGCCGAAACCGACGGTGCCTTGGGTGAAACCGGATTTGGCGTCGAGGATGAAGTTCTGCGTCCACTCTTCAGCTTTGCCCTGGGCTTTGGTCGGGTTGGTGAAGTTGCGGTTGATGTAGAAGTTGCGCAGGTTGAGATTGACCTTGGCCCCTTCGATAAAACCGCCTTCTTCAGCGGCAGCGGGCAGGGCAGCGCCAGCGAGGGCCAGGGCGATCAGGCCGGGGAATGCGTACGGCGCAGTGGGATGTGTCATCGCAGGATCTCTTTGTTATTTTTTTGGGTCGAACGAGGCCCGTTGCCGCCGTTTGCGGGGCAGACAGGGTTATGCAGATTCGGGACGAGGCGGCGGAGATCAGCCGGACAGGGCAGGGCGCGGGGGCATGGTGTCGAACCTGTTGTTATTGGTTTTGTGGGACGAATGGTGCGGGGCGCGCAGGCGTGGTTTCAATCGGAGAAAGCGGGTTCTGGGCGATTATCGAACCAAGATTGATGATGATTTTGCGGCGGCTGTGCGGGCCTCATCGCTGGCAAGCCAGCTCCCACAGTGATCTGGCTGGATGCAGAAATTGAGAACACCACAAAACCTGTGTGGGAGCTGGCTTGCCAGCGATGGGGCCAGCCCAGGCAACACAACTTTTTGACAGACAACAAAAAGCCCGCCAAATGGCGGGCTCCTTGTGTTCACCTGATGATGATCAGAACAGCTTCATCTTCGGCGCTTCTTCTTTCAGCGGTTCGTTCTGCGCGGTTTGCGCATTCCAGCCACCGCCCAGGGCCTTGTACAGGTTGACCGCACTGGTCAGCTGCGCGAGGCGGTCGGTGATCAGCGCTTGTTGCGCGCTGAACAGCTGACGCTGGGCATCGAGGAAGGTCAGGTTGCTGTCGACGCCGATGCGGTAACGACGTTCGGCCAGGCGGTAGTAATCCTGGTTGGCCTGAACGAAATCACGCTGCGCTTGCAACTGCTCGGTGTAGGTCTGGCGTGCGGCCAGGCCATCGGCGACTTCCTGGAAGCTGGTTTGAATTGCCTTTTCGTAGTTCGCCACGCCAATGTCCTTCTGGATCTTGGCGTAGTCGAGGCTGGCGCGCAGGCTGCCGGCGTTGAAGATCGGCAGGTTGATCTGCGGCTGGAACAGCCAAGTCCCCGAACCACCCTTGAACAGACCGGACAGGTCCGGGCTCAGGCTGCCCGCGTTGGCGGTCAGGCTGATGCTCGGGAAGAACGCGGCACGGGCGGCGCCGATGTTGGCGTTGGCGGCCTTCAGGTTGTACTCGGCCTGGAGGATGTCCGGACGACGTTGCAGCAGGTCCGAAGGCAGACCGGCCGGTACGTCGCTGAGCAGATCATCCGACAGCGGTTTGGCCGCTTGCAGGTTGGCCGGGATGCCGGTGCCGAGCAGCAGGGTCAGGCTGTTTTCGTCCTGCGCGACCTGGCGGGTGTACTTGGCCAGTTGTGCACGGGCGTTTTCCACCGAGGTACGCGACTGCGCCAGATCCAGCGCCGAGGCGACACCGACTTCATTGCTGCGGCTGGTCAGCTTGTAGCTTTCTTCGAAGGCACCGAGGGTGTCCTGGGTCAGCTTCAGCAGTTCCTTGTCGGCTTGCCAGGTCAGGTAAGCATTGGCGACGCTGGCGACCAGACTGATCTGCGTGCTGCGGCGCGCTTCTTCAGTGGCGAAGTATTGTTGCAGCGCTTGTTCGCTCAGGCTGCGAACCCGACCGAAGAGGTCGAGTTCGTAGGCACTGATGCCGACGGTGGCGGAGTACGAGCTGGTGATGCTCGACTCGCCGGTCTGCGATGCACGGGCCGGAACCCGTTGACGGCTGCCACTGGCATTGGCCGAAACCGCCGGGAACAGGTCGGCACGCTGGATGCGGTATTGAGCCGCGTAGGCGTCGATGTTCAGTGCCGCAACACGCAGGTCACGGTTGTTTTCCAGCGATACCTGAATCAGCTGTTGCAGGGCAGGGTCATGGAAAAACTGCTTCCAGCCCTGCTCGGCAGCGGCTTGCGCCGGTGCCTGGGCCGGCGAATACGCCGGGCCCTGCGGGTACTGGCCTGCGACCGGAGCCTCAGGCTGCTGATAATCAGGTATCAGCGAGCAACCGCTCAGCACGAAGGCGGCGACTGCGAGGGAGAGTAGCGACTTGCTCATTGGCCAGCCTCTTTAGGAGTTTCTTTAGTTTCATCCTGGTCGGCGTTTTTACGCTGGCCCATGGACGAAACCGTGACGAAGAACAGTGGGACCCAGAAGATCGCCAGGATCGTGGCGGTGATCATACCGCCGATTACCACCGTACCGATGGCGTGTTGGCTACCAGAGCCCGCGCCGGTGGAAATAGCCAGCGGTACCACACCGAGAATAAACGCCAGCGAGGTCATGATGATCGGACGCAGACGCATGCGGCAAGCCTCGATAGCTGCGTCACGCAGGCTGGCGCCCTGTTCGTGCAGCTCCTTGGCGAACTCGACGATCAGAATGGCGTTTTTCGCCGCCAGACCGATGGTCGTCAACAGACCCACCAGGAAGTACACGTCGTTGGACAGACCGCGCAGACTGGTCGCCAGCAAGGCACCAATGATCCCCAACGGCACCACGAGTACGACAGCAATCGGAATCGACCAGCTCTCATACAGTGCCGCCAGACACAGGAATACCATCAGCAACGACAGCGCGAACAGGGCCGGGGCTTGCGAACCTGCCAGACGCTCTTCATAGGACAGACCGGTCCAGGAGATACCGACACCTTTTGGCAGTTTCGCCGCGATGGCTTCGACTTCAGCCATGGCTTCACCCGTGGAGTAACCCGGAGCCGGAGCACCGAGGATTTCCACCGCCTCTACGCCGTTATAGCGTGAGAGCTTGGGCGAGCCGTAGATCCACTCGCCCTTGGCGAACGCCGAGAACGGAACCATGGTGCCGCTGGCGTTGCGTACGTACCACTTCTTCAGATCTTCCGGGTTCATGCGCGAATCCGGCTGGCCTTGCACGTACACCTTTTTCACCCGACCGCGGTCGATGAAGTCGTTGACGTAGCTACTGCCCAAGGCAATCGACAAGGTGTTGTTGATGTCGCTGATGGTAACGCCGAGGGCACTGGCCTTCTCGTCGTCGATTTCGAGCTGGAACTGTGGCTCGTCGTTCAGACCATTCGGACGCACCTGCGACAGCACCTTGCTCTGCGCCGCCATGCCGAGGAACTGGTTGCGTGCTTCCATCAACTTTTCGTGACCAATACCGGCGCGGTCTTGCAGGAACACGTCGAAACCGGTGGCGTTACCCAATTCCAGTACCGCCGGCGGGGCGAAGGCGAACACCATCGCATCACGGAAGGTAAAGAAGTGCTGCTGGGCGCGAGCGGCCAGTTTGAACACGCTGTTGTCGGCGTCACGTTCGTGCCATGGCTTGAGCATGATGAACGCCATACCCGAGCTTTGACCACGGCCGGCGAAGTTGAAGCCGGTTACAGTGAACACCGATGCTACCGTGTCACCTTCACCGCCATCCTTGGTCGGCCGCAGCAGGTACTCACGCATTTCATCCACGACCACCTGAGTGCGCTGGGCACTTGAGCCGGCCGGGGTCTGCACTTGAGCGAACAGTACGCCCTGATCTTCTTCCGGCAGGAAGGACGAAGGAATGCGCATGAACAGCCAGATCATGCCGATCAGAATCAGCGCGTAGGCCAGTAAATACGGGACCTTTTGACGCAGGATGTTACCGACGCCGCGCTCGTAGCTTTTGACGCTACGGTCGAAGTTGCGGTTGAACCAGCCGAAGAAGCCTTTTTTCGGCGTGCCATGCTCACCATGAGGAATCGGTTTGAGCATGGTCGCGCAGAGCGCCGGAGTGAAGATCAGTGCTACCAGCACCGACAGGGCCATGGCCGAGACGATGGTGATCGAAAACTGCTTGTAGATCACGCCGGTCGAGCCACCAAAGAACGCCATCGGCAGCAGTACTGCCGACAGTACCAGGGCGATACCGACCAGTGCGCCCTGGATCTGGCCCATGGACTTTTTGGTCGCTTCCTTGGGAGACAGCCCTTCCTCAGCCATCACCCGTTCGACGTTTTCCACCACGACGATGGCATCGTCCACCAGCAAACCGATGGCCAGCACCATACCGAACATGGTCAGGGTGTTGATGCTGAAACCGGCGGCGGCGAGGATGCCGAACGTACCGAGCAATACCACCGGCACGGTCATCGTGGTGATGACGGTGGCGCGGAAGTTCTGCAGGAACAGGAACATCACCAGGAATACCAGCACGATCGCTTCGACCAGGGTTTCAACCACACCCTTGATCGACTCGGTCACCACTGGAGTGGTGTCGTACGGGAATACCACTTCCATCCCTTGCGGGAAGAATGGCTTGAGGCTGTCGATGGTGGTGCGCAGGGCCTTGGCCGTGTCCAGGGCGTTGGCGCCGTTGGCCAGTTTCACTGCCAGACCGGAAGCCGGGCTGCCGTTGAACTGGGCGCTGATCGCGTAGTTTTCACCACCCAGGCCAACGTCGGCGACGTCTTTCAAGCGAACCTGCGAGCCGTCCTTGTTGACCTTGAGCAGGATTTCCTTGAACTGCTCGGCGGTTTGCAGACGGGTCTTGCCGATGATCGTCGCGTTCAGTTGCTGACCTTGCACGGCCGGCAAGCCGCCGAGCTGACCGGATGAGACCTGGACGTTCTGCGCCGCAATGGCGGTTTTCACGTCGACCGGGGTCAGGTTGAAGTTGTTCAACTTGGCCGGGTCGAGCCAGATGCGCATCGCGTACTGGGCACCGAAGACCTGGAAGTCACCGACACCGGCGGTGCGCGAGATCGGGTCCTGCATGTTCGACACGATGTAGTTGGACAGGTCGTCCTTGGACATGCTGCCGTCACGCGACACAACGCCGATCACCAACAGGAAGTTCTTCACTGCCTTGGTCACACGGATACCTTGTTGCTGCACTTCCTGCGGCAACAGCGGGGTCGCCAGGTTCAGCTTGTTCTGAACCTGTACCTGTGCGGTGTCGGAGTTGGTGCCTTGCTCGAAGGTCGCGGTGATGGTCATGCTGCCGTCGGAGTTACTTTCCGACGATACATAACGCAGGTTGTCGATACCGTTGAGCTGCTGCTCGATCACTTGGACCACGGTGTCCTGCACGGTTTGCGCCGAAGCACCCGGGTAGGTCACGGAGATTGCAATGGCCGGTGGCGCAATGCTCGGGTACTGGTTGATCGGCAACTTGAGGATCGATAGTGCCCCGACCAGCATGATCACCAGGGCAATTACCCAGGCGAAAATCGGACGGTCGATGAAGAATTTTGACATGGGTTACTCCCCTTTGCCGCCGGCGGCTTTGTCAGCTGCCTGTGCGGGGGCCGGGTTCTTTGCGCCGACATTGGTCGCTTCGGTCGGTTTGACCTCGGCACCGGGCTTGACGAATTGCAGGCCTTCGGTGATCAGACGATCGCCGGCCTTCAGTCCGTCTTCGATCAGCCACTGGCTGCCGACGGTGCGGCTGGCCTTGAGCTGACGCAACTCGACCTTGTTGTCCGGACCAACGACCAGTGCGGTCGGTGTGCCTTTGAGGTCGCGGGTCACACCCTGCTGCGGGGCGAGGATCGCGGCGCTGTTCACACCAGCCTGCAATTGGGCGTGGACGAACATACCCGGCAGCAACGTGTGATCCGGGTTCGGGAACACGGCGCGCAGGGTCACGGAACCGGTAGTCGGGTCGACCGATACTTCGGAGAATTCCAGCTTACCGTCGAGCTTGTACTGGCTGCCGTCTTCCAAGGTCAGCTTGACCGCTGCAGCGTTGTCGCCGGATTTTTGCAGACGACCGCTTTCCAGCTCGCGACGCAGTTCCAGCAGTTCAACCGACGACTGCGTGACGTCGACGTAGATCGGGTCCAGTTGCTGGATCACGGCCATGGCGTCAGTCTGGCCGTTGCTGACCAAGGCACCTTCGGTGACCGAAGAACGACCGATACGGCCCGAGATCGGCGCGTAGACCTTGGTGTAACGCACGTTGATCTGCGCGCTCTGCAATGAAGCTTCCGATTGCAGACGGTTGGACAGTGCGGTGTCGTATTCCTGACGGCTCACAGCCTGTTCATCGACCAGTTGCTTGTAGCGGTCGGAGATCGATTTGGTCGAACGCAGGTTGGCTTCAGCGCTTTTCAGTGTCGCTTCATAGACCGATGGATCGATCTGATAGAGCTGCTGGCCGGCCTTGACGTCGGCACCTTCCTTGAACAAACGCTTGAGAATGATGCCGTTGACCTGCGGTCGAACTTCAGCAATGCGGAACGCACTGGTGCGGCCCGGCAGTTCTGACGTGAGGGTAAACGCTTGTGGTTGCAGGGTGACGACGCCGACCTGAGGGGGCGGAGCGGCCGGTGCCGCTTCTTCCTTTTTACATCCGCTGAGCAGCGATGCCAGGGCGACGGCAGTGACCAGAGCGGTAACAGCTGGCTTGAATTGCATGAAGATCCTCGGGTCAGGCGCGCAAAAAACGCACAAGAAGTGTGGAAGGGTAAAAAAAGAGTGTCGGGTGGATAAGTAGCTTGCTAAGGAATATACTTACGTTCATGGTTGTTTGTAAACACCTTGGCCGCGTACCCACCCTGTTACAAAAGTCGTTGCAAGGTTCGAAATTGTAGGCCGGGGAGTCGATTCGCGAAGAGATCGCCCCCTTTTTATTCAGCGGATATTCAGCCATCCCTGAAACATCCTGTTTGAGGTTTTACTGCCATGGTCCGTCGTACCAAAGAGGAAGCTCAAGAAACCCGCAGCCAGATCCTGGAAGCGGCAGAGAAAGCCTTTTATGAAAGGGGCGTCGCTCGTACGACGTTGGCGGACATCGCGACCATGGCCGGTGTCACGCGCGGCGCGATCTATTGGCATTTCAGCAACAAAGCCGATCTGGTCCAGGCCATGCTCGACAGCTTGCATGAGCCGCTGGATGAACTGGCAAAAGCCAGCGAAAGCGAGGACGAACTGGACCCGCTGGGCTGCATGCGCAAATTGCTGATTCATTTGTTTCATCAAGTTGCGCTGGATCCGAAGACCCGACGCATCAACGAAATTCTGTTTCATAAGTGCGAGTTCACCGATGAAATGTGCGATTTGCGCCAGCAGCGCCGGGCGGCCAGTCTCGATTGCAATCTGCGTATCGGGCTGACCCTGCGTAATGCGGTGAATCGCGGCCAGTTGCCGGAAGATCTCGACACTGCCCGTGCGGCCATCAGCATTCATGCCTATATCGATGGCCTCCTGTACGGCTGGCTGTTGGCGCCGGACAGTTTTGAACTGCATGCCGAAGCCGAGCGCTGGGTCGACACTGGGCTGGATATGCTGCGCCTGAGCCCCAGCCTGCGCAAATGAAAGAAAAGAGCAATTGGCGCAGCTTATGTCAACTGGCCTGCTTTTATAAACGTTTGAGGCCCGGAGTTTATACGTAGCGAGCTACGGATTTTGTAGGGAATTTGTGTCTCCTGTGTGAACGAATGTGCCTGCTTGCCCTCACCCTGGCCCTCTCCCAGAAGGAGAGGGGACTGACCGAGGTGTTCTTTCGAGATACACCGACCTGAGATATCAGGTCCAACTCCAGATCTGAAAAGCACACAGATCGGCTCCCTCTCCCTCGGGAGAGGGCTGGGCGGGCGGCGTTCCGATGAGGGGCTACTTAATCAGCCGCGCAATCAATCTTCAGGCGAACACAAAAAAGCCCCCGGCTCTCACAAGTCGGGGGCTTTTGTGTTTTTGCTGCTTTGTACTGAATAGCGCTTACAGCGTCGGGTAGTCGATGTAGCCGACCGGGCCCTTGGCGTAGAACAACTCTGGACGCGGCTCATTCAACGGCGCATCGGCCTTCAAACGTGCCGGCAGATCCGGGTTGGCAATAAACGGTACACCGAACGCCACCGCGTCAGCCTTGCCGCTGGCCAGCCACGCGTTGGCGCTGTCCTTGGTGAAGCGTTCGTTGGCGATGTACGGGCCGCCGAAGGCTTCTTTGAGTTGTGGGCCGAGGCTGTCGGCGCCTTCTTTCTCGCGGGAGCAGATGAACGCGATGCCACGTTTGCCCAGCTCACGCGCCACATAAGTGAAGGTTTCAGCCAGATTGTCATCGCCCATGTCATGAGCGTCGGCGCGCGGTGCCAGGTGCACACCGACACGGCCGGCGCCCCAGACGTCGATCGCTGCGTCAGTCACTTCCAGCAGCAGACGTGCACGGTTTTCCAGGGAGCCGCCGTAGTTGTCGGTGCGCTGGTTGGTGCTGGTTTGCAGGAACTGGTCGAGCAGGTAACCGTTGGCGCCGTGGATTTCCACGCCGTCAAAACCAGCGGCCTTGGCGTTCTCGGCACCGGTGCGGTAGGCGTCGACGATGTCGGCGATTTCAGCGGTTTCCAGAGCGCGCGGGGTCGGGTAGTCGGACAGTGGGCGCACCAGGCTGACGTGACCTTTCGCTTGAACCGCGCTCGGTGCAACCGGCGCTTCACCGTTGAGGTACGACGGGTGGGAAACCCGGCCGACGTGCCACAGTTGCAGGAAAATCTTGCCGCCGGCAGCGTGAATGGCTTTGGTCACGTTAGCCCAGCCGCGCACTTGATCGTTGGACCAGATGCCCGGGGTGTCCGGGTAGCCAACGCCCATTGGCGTCACCGAAGTGGCTTCGCTGAGGATCAGGCCGGCGGAGGCGCGCTGTACGTAGTACTCGGCCATCAGCGCGTTCGGTACGCGGCCTTCGTCGGCGCGGCAGCGGGTCAGCGGAGCCATGATGATGCGGTTCGACAGCTCGACGTCGCCCAGTTTGATCGGATCGAAAATTGTTGCCATGAAATACAACCCTCGTAATGAAGTGGTTAATCAGTTGGTCGCGGGGGCCAGCTCGGCATTGCCGTTCTGACGGAAAGTAATCAGGGTCACCAGCAGGGCGAGCACCGCCAGAGCGGCTGCGGCCAAAGGCACGCTGGTCAGGCCGAAACCGTGGGCGATGACGCTGCCGCCGACCCAGGCACCAAGCGCGTTGCCGACGTTGAAAGCACCGATGTTCAGGGTCGAAACCAGGTTCGGTGCAGCCTTGCCGAAGGTCACCACGTTGATTTGCAGGGCCGGCACTGCCGCGAAGGAGGCGGTGGCCCAGAGGAACAGGGTGATTTCGGTCGGGATCAACGCGACGCTGGTCCAGCTCAGCACGGTGGAGACCACGGCCATCGACACGAACACGCCGATCAGGGTGGCACCGAGGCGTTTGTCCGCCAGTTTGCCGCCGATGATGTTGCCGACCGTCAAACCGAGGCCGATCAACAGCAGGGTCCAGGTCACGCCTTTTGGCGAGACACCGGTGACATCGCCGAGCAGCGGGGCGACGTAGGTGAAGAGGGTGAACATGGAGGCGGCGAACAGCGCGGTCATGCTCAGCGACAGCCAGATACCGGCGCCTTTGAGCGCGGCGAGTTCGGCGCGCATGTCGAGTTTTTCTTCGTCACGCTTGGCCGGCAGAAAGCGGATCAGACCGATCAGCGCGATCACACCGATCACGGTCACTGCCCAGAAGGTCGAACGCCAGCCGGCTTCCTGACCCAGTGCAGTGCCCAGCGGCACGCCGAGGACGTTGGCCAGGGTCAGACCGGTGAACATCAACGCGACCGCCGAAGCGCGTTTGTTCGGCGCTACCAGACCGGCGGCTACCACCGAACCGATACCAAAGAACGCACCGTGGCACAGCGCAGTGACGACACGGGCGAACATCAGCACGTTGTAATCACTGGCCAGCGCACAGAGCAGGTTGCCGACAATAAAAATCCCCATCAACGCGACCAGTGCAGCCTTGCGCGGCAATTTGGCGGTGGCCAGTGCCATGAACGGTGCACCGATGGCCACGCCCAGGGCGTAACCGGTCACCAGCCAGCCGGCGCCGGGAATCGACACACCGAGGTCGGCCGCCACATCGGGCAGCAGGCCCATGATGACGAACTCGGTGGTGCCGATGGCGAAGGCGCTCAAGGCCAGAATGAGTAGCGAGAGGGGCATTTGAATCAATTCCTTGTGGGAGCGCTGAGCTCTTTGACGATGGCGTCGAGGAACGCCTGAATCACGTCCTCGTTGCGTTTGAAGAAGTGCCACTGACCGGCCTTCTGGCTGCTGATCAACCCGGCGCGCTGCAGGGTGGCCAGGTGCGCCGATACGGTCGACTGCGACAGGCCGCAGCGTTGGTCGATCTGCCCGGCACAGATGCCGTACTCGTGGTTGTGGATCTGTTCCGGAAACTGGGCTTTGGGGTCTTTCAGCCAGATGAGGATGTCTCGCCGTACTGGGTGTGCCAGGGCTTTTATTATTTCGTCGAGGTCGATGTTCATGGCTTGGGGCTCGTGATGTCTGTAGCGCTATATCGCGATGAGGCGAACTTTAAATCGGTACTTCGCGATATACCAATATGAATTTGATCTGACGACCGCATAAATCGGTATATCGGGTTATAACGATACGTTGGGTGTAGCGATGAAAGCGCGCAGTGCTAAGCTGCGCCCATGAACTATCTCGCACATTTGCACCTCGGTGGCCAGCGCCCCGAGCAATTACTCGGCAGTCTGTATGGCGATTTCGTCAAAGGGCGGCTGCAAGGGCAGTTTGCGCCGCAGGTTGAAGCGGCGATTCAACTGCATCGACGGATTGACGTGTTCACCGATCGCCATCCGTTGGTGGACATCGCGCTGGGGCGATTTTCCGCGACTCGACGGCGGTATGCCGGGATCGTCCTCGACGTGTTTTTCGACCATTGCCTGGCGCGGGACTGGCGCTTGTATGCCGATCAACCGCTGGAGCAGTTCACCGCCGACGTCTATCGGGTGCTGTCCCGTGAGCGGCAATTGCCCGAACGCCTGGCGAAGATCGCCCCGCACATGGTCGCCAATGACTGGCTGGGTTCGTACCGCGAGTTTGAAGTGCTGGAGCAGGTGTTGCGCGGCATTTCCCGGCGGCTGACTAAGCCGGAAGAACTGGCGGGGGCGATGCAGGAATTGCGGCGGTTGTATGAGCCGCTCAGTGAGGACTTCGCGTTGTTCTACCCGCAATTGCAAGACTTCGCACAATCCTCAACAACACCCTGAATCCCTGTGGGAGCTGGCTTGCCAGCGATGGCGTCGGCACATTCAACATTCGTGTCGGCTGGTCTACCGCTATCGCTGGCAAGCCAGCTCCCACAGGGGCCGAGGGTGATTTCTGGATTGGTATTTCAGGCGGCGATGGCCGGGCGCATCGGGGATTTTTGCTTTTCCGGGATCGCGCCAAACAACGCCTTCTGCACCGCCTGCTGCGCGTCAAACGCGAGCGCCGCGCGCTCCCGGCCCTGGCAGGCAATCGGCTTGAGCAGATGCACTTCGACATCGCCGCAATCGTTGCTGAACAAACGCATCAGGTGCGACAGCAGATCATCGTCACCAATGAACGGCGCGAGCGAGTCGATCTCACCGTCGCGCAGATAACGGATCGCCACCGGTTGCAGCATCACCTCCGAATCAATCGCCGCCGACAGCAGGCGCCCGTGAAACGTGCGCAGCGAGCGCCCGTCCGTGGTCGTGCCTTCCGGGAACATCAGCAGCGAATGATCGCTTTGCAGGTGACGGGTCATCTGCTTGCGGATCAACTGACTGTCGCCCGAACCGCGACGGATGAACAGGCTGCCAGCCTTCGCCGCGAGCCAACCGGCCACCGGCCAGGTACGCACTTCGGCCTTGGACAGAAACGACAACGGCGTGAGCATCCCCAGCAGCGGGATATCGGTCCACGACACATGGTTGCTGACCCACAGCATCGGCTGCTTCGGCAATTCACCGTGAACTGTCACGCGAAAGGGCAGGGCGTTGCTCAGGCGCGCCATAAAAAACCGCGACCAGCGCTGGCGACGCTCCATCGAATGCGCCAGGCCAATCCGTTCAAACACACCGAAGACGCTGGCCATGCTCAAGCCCAGCGAGACCACCAGCAGCACTCGCGCAATCCGCGCGTACACCCGAAACCGGCTCATCACACGGCCGCCTTGAAATGCTTGGCGTAGCGCGGGCAGAGTTCGTCGCGTTTGAGCAGGATGAACACGTCCGCTACCTGGAAGTCTTGGTCCCAGCACGGCTCGCCACAGATCTTCGCGCCCAGACGCATGTAAGCCTTGAGCAGCGGTGGCATCTCCGCAATCACGTTGGAGGGGATATCCAGCGTCGGCAGCGGATTTTTCGGTTCGGCGCGTAAGTGCTCGGTGCACAGATAACGTTCGCGCAGGCGTTGCATGATCGCGTGAGCCTGAATGCCGCCGTCCTGCATCGGGATGCTCGCGCAGCCCATCAAGTAGCTGTAGCCACCCTGATTCAGCACTTCGGCCAACTCGCCCCACAGCACGGCGATGGTGCCGCCATTGCGGTAGGCCGGGTCAACGCAGGTGCGGCCGATTTCGAGGATCGGGCCTTGCAGATGAGCGAGGCCATGCAGGCTGAATTCTTCTTCGCTGTAGAACTTGCCCAGGCTGCTGGCGGCGGTGTGATCGAGCAAACGGGTGGTCGCCACCAGGCGTCCGGTGTTCAGATCACGCACGCCGATGTGGCTGCAGTGAACATCATAATCATCCATGTCCAGACCCAGCTCCGCGCCTTTCATTTTGGCGTTGAACTCGCCACTGAAGACGCTGAAGCGCAAGGCCTGGGCTTGCTGCAAGGCCTCGGCGCCGATCAGGCGTTCGGCTTGCAGGCGGCGTTCATTGCCGGTGTCGCTGATGCGGGCGATCTGAGTCATGTGAATCTCCGTACGGGCCTTTAACCCGTCGTGGGTTGCAGCCGATCGACTTTCTTTATGCAGCCGTGTTGTGCAAAGTCAGGCTATGTAGCCCCGGTGTCATCGCCATGAAAGTTTGGTGATGCTTATATGACAGCCCACAAGGAGCCTCTTATGCCCTGGCCAGATCTGCTGCACAGCCGTGAACGATTGCCCGCCGTTGCTGACCTTGCCGAAGGTTTTGCGACGTTGTTGCATCAACTGGGCAACGTCACGCCGTTCCAATTGGCGGTCACGGGCGGGCGGCGGATGGCGACGCCGGGGCTGGCATTTCTGGTCGGTTATCAAGCGGCGTTGCGCATGTTGTGGCCGAGTGCGCCGCTGAGCCTGGGCGCGTTGTGTGCGACCGAACAGCGCAGCTTGCGTCCGGCGGACATGCAGACGCGGTTGAGCGATTTGCGTCTGACTGGCCGCAAGGACTTTGTCACCGCCGGTGATGCGGCGGACTGGTTATTGATCGCCGCGCGCAGTGAGGAACCCGGCGAGGCGCCGCGACTGAGCCTGGCGGTGGTGTATCCCGGCGAACCCGGCGTGACCGTGGAAAAGCTGCCGGCGCTGCCGTTGATGCCGGACATCAGCCACGGTCGCTTGCACCTCGACGGCGCGATGTGCGAACTGCTTGCCGGCGACGGTTGGGACGCTTACGTCAAACCGTTTCGCACCCTTGAAGATGTCTATGTCTTGAGCGCAGTGACCGCGTGGCTGTATGGCGTCGGGCAGGACAGCGACTGGCCGCAGCCACTGCAATTGCGCTTGCTCGCGCTGTTGGCCGGGTGTGCGGAAGCGAGCCGGCAGCCGCCGAACAATCCGCCGGGGCATGTGTTGCTCGGTGGGTTGTTTGCGCAGTTTGAATCGCTCAAGACCGAAATCGATCAGGCGCTGGCCGCCGGTGATCCCGAGTGGGCGGTGATGTGGCAGCGCGATCAGGGCGTGATGCAGTTGGCGGCGGGGGCTCGGGCCAAGCGGCTGGCCAAGGCTTTGGCGGAGGCCTGACTGGCCCCATCGCTGGCAAGCCAGCTCCCACAGGGTTCTTTAGTGGATACAAATTTTGTGAACACCTGTGCAACCTGGGGGAGCTGGCTTGCCAGCGATGGCGGTTTCATGAACAACAAAAATCGCCAATCTGTCATCAACCCCGACTAGGCTCAGCAGGTTCATTTCCAGAGCCGTCACCATGTTCAAAGGCCTGTCGCTGTTTCTGCTGCTGCTCAGCTTTACCGTTCAAGCCGAGCAATGGCCCGGCGAACAATGGCCGGTCGGCCCCCGGATCACGGCGGTTGAAGATCTGCAGAGCTATGCCTTCCCGACTCGCGATGACACTACCCGCAAAGGCGTCCGCACCGATGCCCTGCTGATCATCCGCGACGGCCAGATCATCTACGAACGTTACGCCGGCCCCACGACCGAACTGACTCCGCACCTGACCTGGTCGATCAGCAAAAGCCTGATGGCCAGTGTGCTCGGCGTGGCTTATGGCGAAGGCTTGTTCAAGCTTGAAGACCCCGCCGTGAAGTTTTACCCGGCGCTGCACAAACACCCGGCGATCAAAATAGCCGACCTGCTGCACTGGGCCTCCGGCATCGACTGGCAAGAAGATTACGAATACGCCCCGCTGAAATCTTCGGTGGTGGCGATGCTGTATACCCGTGGCCACCGCGACATGGCCGCGTTCACTGTTGATCACGACAGCTACGCGGCGCCGGGGCAGGCGTTCCGTTATTCCAGTGGCGACAGCAACCTGCTCGCGGCCGCGTTGAAAACCATCGTCGGCCCGCAGCGTTATCCCGACTATCCATGGACGGCGCTGTTCGAACCGTTGGGCATTCGCCACGCCGTGTGGGAAACCGATGCCAGCGGCACGTTTGTCGCGTCTTCCTACGCCTACCTGACTGCCCGGGATCTGGCGCGGGTCGGTCTGTTAATGGCTCGCGACGGGCGTTGGCATGATCGGCAATTGCTGCCCAAGGACTGGCTCGCCTTTAACCTGAAACCTTTCAACGGATACAAGGCCCATCAGGACGAAGCCGTCCCCGGCGGTCAATGGTGGCTCAATCGCCCGGCGGATGGCGCGCCGTCACCCTGGCCTGACGCCCCGCCCGATACTTTCGCCGCACTTGGCCATTGGGGGCAGGCGCTGTACGTGATTCCCAGCGAGAAAATCGTGATCGTGCGCTACGGCGATGATCGCGACGGCAGCTACCGCCACAACGAATTGCTCAAGCGTGTGCTGAAGGCGGTGCAGCCATGAAGCGCTTCTTGCTGGTGCTGCTTGTCGTGCTGCTCGGCTGGGGCGTCTACGAACGGGAAAATCTGTGGGCCTTTCCGGACATCATCAGCGCCTACACCGCCAAGGAATATTGTTCCTGTCGGTATGTGATGAACAATGACGCCGAGTATTGCCATGGCTACGTAAAACAATGGCTGCCGACCAGCCAATTCACCGATGACAGCACCCGCAAAACCATCACCGTCAGCGGCATGGGCCGCCACAACAGTGCGCAATGGCAAAGCGAGCGTCAGGGCTGTCGCCTCGATCCCTGAGCACACCCAATCCCCCTGTGAATAGAAGCCCCTGTGGGAGCTGGCTTGCCAGCGATGACGGAGTGTCAGTCACACATGTACCGCCTGTGCCGGCGCAATCGCTGGCAAGCCAGCTCCCACAGGGAGTTAATCAATCGGTGGATTTGCGGTGATCGAGTTTGCAATAACCGTGGGGGCGGTTAAGGTTCGTGCAGGTTTATCGGCCCCACGAGTGTTCAATGTTCAACCGCTCCCTCTTCACAACCCTGTCCAGCCTGCTGCTGGCCGCCGCTGCGCTGCCGGCGCAGGCCAATTGGTATCTGGACGGCGAGTCGTCGCGGCTGTCGTTTGTCAGCACGAAAAACGCGCATATTTCCGAAGTGCAGCGCTTTCTGGTGCTGCACGGCAAGGTCGACCCCAACGGCCGCGCCGAGGTTGAAGTCGAACTGGACTCGATCAACAGCGGCATCCCGCTGCGTGACGAACGCATGCGCAAGGAGCTGTTCCAGATTGAGCAATTCCCTGAAGCCACCATCACTACGCAAATCGACCTGCGCCCGATCAACGATCTGGCCCCCGGCGCGCAACTGGAATTGCGTCTGCCGCTGACCGTCAACCTGCACGGCAAGCAACACGAATACCCGGCCGAGCTGTTGGCGACTCGTCTGGATGACCGACGTTTTCAAGTGGTGACGCTGGAACCGCTGGTGATCAACGCCGAGGATTTTGACCTCGTCCCGGGTCTCGACAGCCTGCGCAAACTGGCCGACCTGTCGGCCATCAGTCTGTCGGTGCCGGTGGGTGCGGTGCTGATTTTCACGGCGCGCTGACATGCGTGGCGCAATCTTCCCGTGGCGTGACGGCAACCGCTTCGAACTGTTGATCGACGGCCCGCAGTTCTTCCCGCGCATGCTGGTGGAGATTGCCCGTGCCGAAGAACAGGTCGAGCTGGAGTTGTATCTGGTCGAGGCCGGAGCCTGCGCCGAGGCCGTGGTGCAAGCGCTGGTGCAAGCCGCCGAACGCGGGGTGCGAGTGCGTTGCCTGTTCGATGATTACGGCAGCCTCGCGTTTACCCTCAACCTGCGTCAGCGTCTGATCCATGCAGGCGTCGAACTGCGCTTCTACAATCGCCTGAACTGGCGGCGCTGGGTCGGCAACTTCTATCGTGATCACCGCAAATTGCTGCTGGTCGATCAGCGTCTGGCAGTGGTCGGCGGCACGGGTGTCACCGATGAATTCTGGACACCGGGTCAGGACACCAGCGAATGGCACGAGGTGATGGTGGAAATCACCGGCCCGCTGGTGCTCGACTGGCAGGTGCTGTTCGACCGTCAGTGGATCGCCAACCGCCATCGACGGGCATGGAAGCCGTCGGCGCATGTCGGTCTGCCACGGTTGCCCAAGATGCCGGACTTGGGCGAGGGCATGGGCCGTGTGGCCTACGCCGATGCGCGTCAGCACCGCGACATTTTGCAGTCGCTGTTCCGCGCCTTGAACAGCGGGCAGAAACGCATCTGGATGGCTACGCCGTATTTCCTGCCAACCTGGAAGATTCGCCGCTCCCTGCGCAAGGCTGCTGCCCGTGGTGTCGACGTACGGTTACTGCTGACCGGGCCGCGCACCGATCACCCGTCGGTACGTTACGCCGGGCATCGTTACTACCCGCGCCTGCTCAAGGCTGGCGTGCAGATCTTCGAATACCAGCCGTGTTTCCTGCACCTGAAAATGGTCCTGGTGGATGACTGGGTGAGCATCGGCTCGTGCAACTTCGACCACTGGAATCTGCGCTTCAATCTGGAGGCGAATCTTGAGGCACTGGACCCGTCGTTGACGGCAGCGGTGGTCGCGAGTTTCGAGAAAGACTTTGGCTTGAGCCAGTTGGTGAGCCTGGAGGAGTGGCAGCGCCGACCGTTGTGGCGGCGGTTCAAGCAGCGGATTTGGGGATGGGTGGATCGGTTGGTGGTCAACATCCTCGATAGACGCGGGTAACCGGAACCCCAAAAATCATTGTGGGAGCTGGCTTGCCAGCGATGAGGCCATCACATTCAACATCTTAGTTGACTGTCAGGCCGCCATCGCTGGCAAGCCAGCTCCCACATGTTTATGTGTTGCCTGAAAAAATTACAGCAACTCAAAGCTCTGCTGCGTCACGTCCTGGGAGTCCAGGCCGATCTGCACGTTGAACTTGCCAGGTTCTGCAGCGTACTTGAGCTGGGCGTTGTAGAACTTCAGGTCATCCTCGGTGATGGTGAAGTGCACGACTTTCTGTTCGCCGGCCTTGAGCATGATTTTCTGGAAGTTCTTCAGCTCTTTTACCGGGCGGATCATCGAACCGGTGACGTCCTGGATGTACAACTGCACCACGGTTTCGCCGTCACGCTTGCCGGAGTTCTTCACCATGACGCTGGCGTCGAGCTTGCCGGTGGCGTTCAGCGTGGTCGATGACAGCGCCATGTCGCTCAGGGCGAATTGGGTGTAGCTCAGGCCATAACCGAACGGGAACAGGGGACCGGTGGTGTCATCGAAATACTGCGAGGTGTAGTTGCCCGGTTTGCCCGGCGTGAACGGCCGGCCAATGCTCAGGTGGTTGTAGTAGGTCGGAATCTGGCCCACGGAACGCGGGAAGGTCACCGGCAGTTTGCCCGAAGGGTTGTAGTCGCCGAACAGCACGTCAGCGATGGCGTTGCCGCCCTCGGTGCCGCTGAACCAGGTTTCCAGGATCGCGTCAGCCGACTGGTTTTCTTCGAGGATGGTCAGTGGGCGGCCGTTCATCAGCACCAGCACCAGTGGCTTGCCGGTGGCTTTCAGGGCACGGATCAACTCGCGCTGGTTTTCCGGGATGTTCAGGTCGGTACGGCTGGAGGATTCGTGGGACATGCCACGGGACTCGCCGACGGCTGCGACGATCACGTCGGCGTCCTTGGCGGCTTTTACCGCTTCATCGATCAGCACATTCGCCGGACGCGGGTCATCGACCACTTCCGGGGCGTCGAAGTTGAGGAAGTTCAGGTAGTCGAGGACCTTCTTGTCGCTGGTGATGTTGGCACCACGGGCGTAGAGCAGGTTCGCTTTGTCGCCGATGAGTGCGTTCATGCCGTCGAACAAGGTCACCGATTGTGCTGGACGCCCGGCGGCAGCCCAACTGCCCATCATGTCGATCGGTGCCTTGGCCAGCGGCCCGACCAGTGCGACTTTCGCGTCTTTCTTCAGCGGCAGGGTGTCGTTCTGGTTCTTCAGCAGGACCAGACTGCGACGCGCGACCTCACGGGCCTCGGCGCGGTGCAGACGGCTTTCGGCGTAAGTGTCGGCCGGATCATCCTCGGCCTTGCCGATGCGCAGGTACGGGTCCTTGAACAGGCCCATGTCGTACTTGGCGGCGAGCACTTCGCGCACCGCGTTGTCGATGTCCTTCTGTTCGATCTCGCCGGACTTGAGCAGCCCCGGCAGCTCTTTGCCGTACAGGGTGTCGTTCATGCTCATGTCGATGCCGGCTTTGATCGCCAGCTTCGCCGCTTCACGACCGTCGCGGGCGACACCGTGCTTGATCAGCTCGAAGATCGCCCCGTGGTCGCTGACCGCCAGGCCTTTGAAGCCCCAGTCCTTGCGCAGCAAATCGTTCATCAGCCAGGTGTTGGCGGTGGCCGGAATACCGTTGATCGAGTTCAACGCGACCATCACGCCGCCGGCGCCGGCATCAATCGCGGCGCGGTACGGTGGCAGGTAATCCTGGTACATCTTCACCGGGCTCATGTCGACGGTGTTGTAGTCGCGGCCACCCTCGACCGCGCCATACAGGGCGAAGTGCTTGACGCTGGCCATAATGCTGTCGGCGGCGCTCGGGGTCTCGCCCTGGTAGGCCTTGACCATGACTTTGGCAATGCGCGAGGTCAGGTAAGTGTCTTCACCGAAACCTTCGGAGCTGCGGCCCCAGCGCGGGTCGCGGGAGATGTCGACCATCGGCGCGAAGGTGATGTCGAGGCTGTCGGCGGCGGCTTCTTTGGCGGCAACGCGCCCCGACTGGCCGATGGCGTCCATGTCCCAGCTTGAAGCCAGAGCCAGTGGAATCGGGAAAATCGTACGGTGACCGTGGATGACGTCGTACGCGAAAAACATCGGAATCTTCAGGCGACTGCGCATCGCCGCGTCCTGCATCGGACGGTTTTCCGGGCGGGTGATCGAGTTGAACGTGCCGCCGATATTGCCGGCGGCGATCTCTTTGCGGATCAGCTCGCGGGGCATTTCCGGGCCGATGCTGATCAGGCGCAACTGGCCGATTTTCTCGTCGAGGGTCATTTGCTTCATCAGGTTGCTGATGAACGCATCCTTGTTTTCCAGGGGTACCGGGGTCGTGGCGGCCAGTACTTGATGACTGGCCAGGCTGACGAACAGACCCAGCAAACACAGCTTCTTCATGAATATTTTTCTCAAGGGCCCAAACGGCAAATGCGATGCCGGCCAGCCAAAAGTTAGGGAGCGACTATTGTTGTTCGGGTACAGGCTCAAACAAGCAGAGCCAAAAACGGCAGCCGACACTTGGCAGCATGATCACGCAGGGCACTTTTTAGCCCATTGCCCCGTCGTAATCCAGCGACGCGGCCGATTATGCCCCAAGAGCCGGCCGAGAATGTTTCGCACCCGGTTTTTATAATGAAATGTGCCAAGGAGCATCACCGTGATGAATGTCAGTCCAACCTATCGCTCGCGCTTGCAGGTCGCCACGCTGCTAGTGCTCGCCACGCTGCTGACGGCGTGCGGCATCAACAACATCCCGACCCTCGACGAGCAGGCCAAAGCGGCATGGGGCCAGGTGCAGAACCAGTACCAGCGCCGGGCCGACCTGATCCCCAACCTGGTGGAAACGGTGAAGGGCTACGCCAAACATGAAGAGGAAACCCTGACCGCCGTGATCGAAGCGCGGGCCAAGGCGACCTCGATTCAGGTCGATGCCAGCACCCTCGACAACCCGGAAAAACTCAAGCAGTTCCAGCAGGCGCAGGACCAACTGACCGGCGCGCTCAGCCGTCTGATGGTGGTGTCCGAGCGTTATCCGGACCTCAAGGCCAACCAGAACTTCCTCGCCCTGCAATCGCAACTTGAAGGCACGGAAAACCGCATTGCCGTGGCGCGCCGCGATTTCATTCTGGCGGTGCAGAAATACAACACCGAGATTCGCACCTTCCCCGGCCGTCTCTGGCACAGCGTTATGTACAGCGACTTGCCGATTCGCGAAACCTTCGAAGCCACCACGCCCGGTGCAGAAAAGGCCCCGGAAGTGAAATTCTGATCCGGGGTTGCCCATGCGCGTATTGAAGATGGGCCTGGTGCTGATGCTGTGGCTGTTCGCCGTCAGCGCCCGGGCCGAGTTGACGTTCCCGGCGCTGAGCGGGCGCGTGGTGGACGAAGCGCAGATGCTTGAACCCTCGGTGCGCGCGCAATTGAGCCAACAGTTGCAGGCCCATGAACAAGCGACCGGCGAGCAATTGGTGGTGGTCACGCTGCCGGATCTGCAAGGCACTACCATCGAGGACTTCGGCGTTCAGTTGGGGCGGCACTGGGGCATCGGCCAGAAGGACAAAAACAACGGCGCGCTGCTGATCGTCGCCCGGGACGAGCGCAAATTGCGCATCGAGGTCGGCTACGGTCTTGAGGATCGGCTGACCGATGCGCAGACCTCGGTGATCATCCATCAAGTCATTACGCCGGCCTTCAAGAGCGGCAATTTCAGCAAGGGAATCAGCGACGGTGTCGCGGCGATGCTGGTGGTGTTGGGCGGCAATCCGCTGGACGAGCCGTCGACGGTTTATGAGTCGAGCGGTGATCCTTCAGACGACTTTATTTCCCGACACCCGGCGTTGTTCGTGTTTCTGGTGATGTTGTTCATCCTGACGGTGTTTGTCTGCCAGATGCTCGGTATCCTTCCCGCTGGCCGTGGCGGCTCCGGTGGCGGCGGTGGTTTCGTCGGTGGCGGCGGATTTGGTGGCGGCGGTGGAGGCGGGGGCTTCAGCGGCGGCGGGGGCAGTTTCGGCGGCGGTGGTTCGTCGGGCGGCTGGTGAGCACATAACAATAACGATCAGGCACTTTTCGACATGGCATTACTGACTGAACACGAACAACGCAAAGTCGCCGAGGCAATCGCCCGGGTCGAGCGCGACACCGACGCCGAACTGGTCACGGTGCTCGCGGCGCGCGCCGACGACTACGCGTACATCCCGCTGCTGTGGGCCAGTTTGCTGGCGCTGGTGGTGCCGGGCTTCGTGCATTACCTGACCGGGTGGCTGACTCTGCGCAGTCTGCTGCTGGTGCAGTGGGGGCTGTTCATTGTGCTGTGCCTGCTGTTTCGTCTGCCGAAGATCACCACCCATCTGGTACCGCGCCGTGTCCGGCACTGGCGCGCATCGAACCTGGCGCGGCGGCAGTTTCTCGAACAGAACCTGCATCACACGGTGGGCAGTACCGGGATGCTGATTTTTGTTTGCGAGGCGGAAAGGTACGTGGAGATTCTGGTGGATGAGGGCATTTCCAGACGGCTGGACAACAAGAGCTGGGATGCAATTGTCGCGGCGTTTACCGAGCAGGTCCGGCAAGGGCGCACGCTGGAAGGGTTTGTCAGCTGTATCGAGGCGTGTGGAGAACTGCTGAAAGTGCATGTGCCGGTGACGCAGGTGAGGAATGAATTGCCGAATCGGTTGATTGTGCTGGGGTAAGGCCTGGATTATTCGTCGATGCAGAGATCCAGCCCCTCACCCCAGCCCTCTCCCGGAGGGAGAGGGGGCCGATCGAGGTATCTGGCGCTCGACATCGACCTGTGGAACCGAGTCGATTATGGATTTGAAGCAAAACCTTCAAACCTGAGTTCGACTCGGTAATTCAGGTCGGCGTAACTTGTGAAAACACCTCGGTCAGTCCCCTCTACCTCTGGGAGAGGGCTAGGGTGAGGGTGCTTCTGACAACCGTTGGGTAAATAAGAGCGTGTCCCCAACCCCCATCCCCCCTAAAATACCGGCCATTCCCGATTTTGCCTGCCCGAGGCCGCTTGTCCATGTCCGTTACCGCCCCTTCCACCAAACCCACGCCAGACCACCACGCCCAGTTCATCGAGCTGCTGCAAACCAGCCTCGAACAGAACGGCTTCATCAAACTGGTGCTGGCCAAATACGTCGGTGAAGAGGCTGATCTGCAGCGGGTCATCATCAAACCGGTGACGGTCAAGGCGCAGCCGAATCTGTCGTTCGTCTATCGCTACAAGACCCGCGACATCACCAAGAACCTGCCGCTGAGCGAAGGCGTGGCGACAATTGCCGCGCTGTTGCCGACCTCGTTCAAAAATGCGCACTTGCTGGCCGTGACTGACGAAGCGCAGCTGGAATACAGCAAAAAGGGCAAATCTTCGCTGTTCAAGAGCAAACCTCAGCAGTTGCGCGAGGCGCCGTCCGCCGAGCACAACCGTGAGAAAAACCGTTTCCTGGAGTTGAGCCGACCGTTCCTCAAGGATCTGGGCGTGACCAACGCCCAGTACGAGTTGATCCCGGCGATGTCGCGCAAGTGGAAGCAGATCAACAAGTTCATCGAAGTCTTCAGCCATGCCCTGACCTCGTCGCCGCTGGCGCTGGACAAACCGGTGCGGGTGGCGGATTTCGGTTCGGGCAAGGGCTATCTGACGTTCGCCATCCACGATTACCTGCGCAACACCTTGAAGGCCGAGGGCGAAGTCACCGGCGTCGAGCTGCGCGAGGAAATGGTCAACCTGTGCAACGCCGCAGCAGCGAAGCTCGATCATCCGGGGCTGGTGTTCAAGTGCGGTGACGTGCGCAGCGTCGCGCCGAGCGAGCTGGACGTGATGATCGCCCTGCATGCCTGCGACATCGCCACTGATTATGCGATCCACACCGGCATCCGTTCGGGCGCGTCGATCATCATGTGCTCGCCGTGCTGCCACAAGCAGATCCGTCTGCAAATCCAGAGCCCGGCGCTGCTCAAGCCGATGCTGCAATACGGTTTGCACCTTGGTCAGCAGGCGGAAATGGTTACCGACAGTTTGCGTGCATTGTTTCTGGAAGCCTGCGGTTACGAGACCAAGGTTTTCGAGTTCATCTCGCTGGATCACACCAACAAGAACAAGATGATTCTGGCGGTGAAACGCGCCGAACCGGTGGACCCGGCGCAGTTGTTGGTGAAGATTCAGGAGTTGAAAGCGTTCTACAACATCAGCGAGCACTGCCTGGAAACCCTGCTGCGCGCCGACGGTTACCTGGCCTGAGCCAGATCCTGTGGGAGCGACGGTGCGACGACTCGACCTGCTCGCGAAAGCGCACTGACAGTCAGCGATGATTCTGTCTGTTACGGCCCCTTCGCGAGCAGGCTCACTCCCACATTTGATTTCACTGCGGTCTTGCGCCCGAGCATGACGGTCGCAATCACGCCGCAGGCAAACACCCAGGTGATTGGCTCGACATGCTCGCCAAAGAACAACGCCGAAAAGGCGATGGTGAAGAAGATCTGCAACAGCTGGATCTGACTGACCCGGGCAATGCCGCCCATGGCCAGCCCGGCGTACCAGGCGAAGAATCCCAAAAACTGCGAAAACAACGCCACATAGCCAAACGCCCACCAGGTCTTGGCGGACACCGCCCCTTGATGCTGCAGCGCCAGGTACAACACCGGGCCGATCAACAAGGGCGTCGACAGCACCAGCGCCCAGCAGATCACCTGCCAGCCACCCATCTCCTTGGCCAACCGGCCACCTTCGGCGTAGCCCAGCCCTCCGACGGCAATCGCGCCGAGCATCAACAAGTCACCAGCCTGAATACTGCCGGCACCGGTGTACAACGCATAACCGAGCACCAACGCACTGCCCAGCGCCGCGCAGGCCCAAAAGGCTTTTGACGGGCGCTCGTGGGACAACCACGCGGCGTAGAGGGCCACGCACAGCGGTTGCAAACCGTTGACCAGCGCTCCGTGGGACGCCGGCAAGGTCTGCATGGCCCACGCCGACAACACCGGAAAACCGAGAATCACCCCGGCGATCACCAGGCTCAGGCCTTTGATCTGTTTCCAGGTCGGCCACTTTTCCCGGCGCCACAACAACAGCAGCGCCGCCGGAACCGCCGCGAACAGCGCCCGACCGAGGCCGTTGAGCAGCGGATGCAGTTCCTGCACGACGATGCGGGTGAAGGGCAGGGTGAGGCTGAAAATCACAACCCCGAGCAGGCCGAGGGCCATGCCGGTGTTTTCGCGCGAGGACATGAGGGGGACCGGAATTGAAGGTGGCTGGGAATGACCTTCATAAAGCCATAAACCGCAGCGTTCGGGCTGCTACAGCTAGGCACAGACTTATCCGTACAGTTCCAGGCCGCCATCGCTGGCAAGCCAGCTCCCACAGGTTCTGAGGCGATCACCAATCTGCTGTTCAACTCGGACACTGTGGGAGCTGGCTCCCACAGGTTTCTGAGGCGATTACCAATCTGCTGTTCAACTCGGTCACTGTGGGAGCTGGCTTGCCAGCGATGAAGTCAACTCGGTAGTAGCCGGTTGTTACCCCGCCTCAGGGATAAGGTCTACCTTGAATACTCCCAAGTATTCTCCAGAGGAGTCCTCCCCATGGCCGCGAAAAAAATCCTGATGCTGGTCGGCGATTACGTCGAAGATTACGAAGTGATGGTGCCGTTCCAGGCCCTGCAAATGGTCGGGCACACCGTCCACGCCGTGTGCCCGGACAAGGCGGCGGGCAAAACCGTACGCACCGCGATCCATGACTTCGAAGGCGATCAGACCTACAGCGAAAAACCCGGACACCTGTTCGCGCTCAACTTCGACTTCGCCAACGTCAGTGAGGCCGATTACGACGCGCTGGTGATCCCCGGCGGTCGTGCGCCGGAATACCTGCGCCTCAACGAAAAAGTTCTCGATCTGGTACGTGCCTTCGACAAGGCCGGCAAACCGATTGCCGCAGTCTGCCACGGTGCGCAATTGCTGGCGGCGGCGGGCGTTCTCGAAGGTCGCGAATGCAGCGCCTATCCGGCCTGCGCGCCTGAAGTCCGACTGGCGGGCGGCACGTACATCGACATTCCGGTGACGGATGGCCACGTTCAAGGCAATCTGGCCACCGCCCCGGCATGGCCGGCGCATCCGAACTGGCTGGCCGGTCTCCTTGGCTTGCTCGGCACCAAAATCACCCTGTAACGAGGAAGCGCCGATGTGCGAGCTCTACGTCAAGGCTGACCCGATTCTCTACGAGTCACGCTCGCGCTCGCTGCGCATTTGCGGCGTGGTGACGACGTTGCGCCTGGAGAACCAGTTCTGGGACATCCTCAGCGAAATCGCCGAGGTCGACGGCATGACCACCAATCAGTTGATTGCCAAGCTGTATGAAGAGGTGATGGATTATCGCGGGGAAGTGGTGAATTTCGCGTCGTTCCTGCGAGTGAGTTGTACGCGGTATCTGAGTCAGCGGCGGGTAAGTGCGCCGGAGTTATCAGTGGTGCGGGCAGCGGTGAAATAGCCCGGACCGGGGTGACACTATCGCGAGCAGGCTCACTCCTACAGTTGGAATGCGTTCCCCTGTAGGAGTGAGCCTGCTCGCGATAGTNACACTCACCTTGGCATTGCGCCCCTGGCTATAAGCCAGGTCGCCGCTAAGCTCCGGGCGGTAGCTTTTGTTGAACAGGTTGTCGATGGTCAGGTTGACCTCGGTGCCCTTGAGGTACGCCTGCTGCGGTTTCCAGTTGGCGAACAGGCCCTGCACGTTGTAGCGGTCGTTGGCGTATTGGTCGTAATACACGTCACCGAGGGTGTTCTTGCCACCGCTGTAGCGATCGCTTGGCAAGCGATCGGTCTGGCGCACGAACTCACCCTGCCAGCCCACTTGCGCATCCCAACCCGGAATTTTCACGCCCATGACCGCCACCCATTTGGCCGGCTGAATGTCTCGTGCCCAGACGTTTGGCCCCCACGGGTTGGTGTAGGCACCTTCGTGCTTGCCGGTCATCCACGAGTAGGACAGCGAGCCAAACAGGTAGGTCGAGTCGTAGAAGCTTTCGACCTCGAAGCCCTTGATGGTCAGGCTGCCGATGTTGCGGTAGTTGCTCATCGGGCCAGAGCCCTTGCAGTCCGAATCGATCGTGCCGCCCTTGATCGCCTGATTCTGGCAGCCGACCCCGGTGGCCTTGAAGATCTCGTCGTCGATCTTGTTGCGATACAGCGTGGTGCGAATCTGCACGTTGTCGTTGTCGGTGAACACATTGGAGAAGTGGCTGATGTTACCGGCGCGCCAGCCCGTTATGCGTTCCGGGTCGAGGTCGACGCTGGTCGCGGTGCGATTGCCGATGCCCTGGACTTCGTACTGCTCGTCGATCACCGGTGCGCGCCAGGTTTTGCTGTAGTCGACGAAGAACGCAGTATCCGGTGTGACCTTCCAGAACGCTGACAAACGTGGCGACCAACCCGTATAAGTGCGGTCGCTGTAATCGTGGCCCATGGCCGGATTCGGGCTGCTGTAATACGGCGCGTCGTTGGCTTCGCCGCGGTTGCGTACGTGGTCGTAACGCACCGACGGCGTCAGGGTGAAATCGCCCAGCGTGATCGCGTCTTGCAGATAGAAAGCGTTGGTGTCGACCTTGCCCTTGGGCATGAAATACGGCTGGAAATGGCCAAAGTTGTACTTCGGCACATCATAGGCGGCGCCCGGCATCCACATGTCCGTGTCGCGGCTGTGCTTGCGGATTTGCACACCAGTGGTCACGGCGTGGGCCAAGGCGCCGGTTTCGAACAGGCTGATGTTGCGTAACTCGACGACGCGATCCTGGTAAGCCGTGTCCATTTTGCGACCGCCCGAGGCCGGCTGGAAAAACGCAGTAGCGTCACGCTCGTCGGTCTGGTCAGTGTCGGATTGCGAGTAGCTCAACTTCATGTCGATCAAACGGTTGTCCAGCGGCTGGTACTGGTAGAAACCGGACCAGGTGGTGTCGAGGGTTTCGCGGTTGGCAATCAACCGTTTCAACGCGCCTTCGTAACCGTATTTCTGGATGTTGAACGCGCTCGGCGGGCTCGGGTAAGAGGCAGAGGAAAAAGGGGTCCAGCGCTGGCTTTCCGAGTGCGAGTACGACAGGCCGGCGCTGTGCTCATCGGTCAGGTGCAGATTGACCTTGACCAGTTGACCGGCGACATCCTGGGCGCTGTTGGGCAGGCGCTTGGGGTTGAGCGGGTAGTTGTGGTCGCGATCCGGCAGGTTGTCGGCGAGCTTCATATCGTCGCCATCGCGTTTGGTCAGGTACACCAGCGCGTCGGCGCGCCCGTCGTCGGTGCGACCGAACACGGCACCCGTGTAAGTCTGCTGATGGTCGTTGCTGGCGTAGCCATATTTGACCATCGCGCCGCTATTACGGCCTTCTTGCAGCAAGTCCGGGGCATCTTTGGTTTCCATGTGCACGGTGCCACCGAAGCCACCGTTGCCGGTGAACAGCGAGTGCGGACCTTTTTCCACCTCGATGCTTTTGATCAGCTCCGGCTCGATGAAAATGGTGCCCTGCTGATAGCGCTCGAAGCCGCTTTTGCTCGCGCCGTCGAGGGTCATTGGCACATCTTCGGCCTCGCCCAGGCCCCAGATGTTGATCTTCTGGCCGCCGGGTTTCATCGAGCCGCTCATGCTCACACCGGGCAGCGTCTTCAACAGCGCGGGAATGTTGTTCGGTTGATGACGATCGATGTCGGCCTGAGTCAGCGTCGAGCGGCCGACAGTGCTGGAGTCGACTTCGGTGCCGGTACCAATCACGCTGAGCGCATCGAGCTGAATGCTGTCGCTGCTGCTGGTGACCGACTCCACCGGGCGCACCACGTACGTCTGGTTGACCTTGATCAGTCCGAACTGGCTGTGGTCGAGCAACTGGCGAATCGCCGCTTCCGCGCTGTAATCACCGTCGATGGCCGGAGCCTTGAGGTTGCGCAATTGCGCCTCGTCGAACAGCAACTGGATCTTCGCCTGCTGGGCGATCTGGCTCAGCGAAGTTGCCATCGATTGTGCCGGCAGGTGCAGGCTGATCGATTCGGCATGGGCTTGCATGCTGAATGCCAGGCAGGCGGCGGCGAGCAGGGTCGGTCGAAGGCAGGTGAGCGGGTACGGCGAAAACACGCGAAACATGGAATCCCCCAAAGCGGCAAAAGGCCAAAAAGGCCTGCGTCAGCAACGCAGACCGGAGGAAGACGCGGCAGACAAAAAAAACCTCACATGCGAATGCAAAATATTCTCATATGAGCCGATGTCAGCGGTTTTCGAGACGGATGCGCCCGTCGGCAAGGGCCACTGTTTTCACCGGGATCAGCGCGGGCAGGGCGTTGATCAGTGCGTCCGGATCCTCGACGTCGAGGTTGCCGGAGACTCTGATATGGCCCAGTTTTGCATTGGCCAGCAGCACCGGTCTGGCGCGATACAGGTTCAGCTCATCCACCAGACTGGCCAGTTCGCGGTTGCGAAACGACAGGTGCCCGGTGCGCCAATCGGCGACCTGGCTGACGGCCAGCGTTTGCTGCTGCACGCTGCCGCTGTCCAGATCGACCGCCGCTTGTTGTTGTGCGCCGAGCAGCAATGACGTGCGCGGGTCCGGTGCGAAAGCGACCTGGCCATGGGCGACGCTGACTACCAGCTGCTTGTCGGTGCGCCGGACATCAAAACCGGTGCCGACCACCCGCACGGTGGCGTCGCCGGTTTGCACCCACATCGGCCGTTCCTTGTCCGGGGCGACGTCGACATAGAACTGGCCGCGTTCGAGAAAGATCCGCCGCTGATGGCTGTCGTAATCGACGCGCAGTTGCGTGTTGGCGTTCACCGACAGCGTGCTGCCATCCGGCAATTCGACGGTGCGCATGCCTTTGGATTGCGCGGCGATCTGCTGCTGGAAAACCCCGTAGGACGTGCCCAACTGCGTGGCGAGCACCGCGCCGACCAACGCCGCCGCAACGGCCAGGGTAGGGCGCCAGAGGCGTTTGGGTTTTTGCAGCTTGAGCGGCGTCGGCCGATTCAGTTGCTGCAATTCGCCAAGATCGGCCCACAGTTCTTCGAACGCCCGATAGGCCTTGGCGTGTTCCGGTTCGCGCAGCCATTGCTCGAATGCCTGTCGGACAGCGCGGCCCTGTTGCTGGCGATTGCGGGTAAACCATGCGGCGGCCTGACCGTCGATGCTGTCGTCCGGCAATTCGCTGTCGACTTCGTGCGGGCGGTTCATTCTGGCTTCTCCATGCCGTTGTCTTGCTCAAGGCGTTGTTTGCAATGCATCAGTGCGAAGGCGATGTGTTTCTCCACCATGCTCAGCGAAATCCCCATGCGCTCGGCAATCTGCGCCTGACTCAAGCCTTCAAAGCGGTGCAGCATAAGGGCCTCGCGCCGACGTGGCGAGAGTTCGGCCAATACTTCCTTGAGATGCTCCAGCCGTTGCTGGCGCTGCGCCGCTGCCATCGGATCGTGCTGCTCATCGGTAACCGGTTCGATATCGCTGTCGTGATTGGGCTGGACGATGTGCCGCACTTTCTGCCGGCGCCAGTGATCACGCAGCAGATTGCGCGCCATCTGGAACAGGAAAGCGCGCGGCTGCTCGACCTTGGCCCGGTCGCGATAGTCGAGCCATTGGGTAAATACGTCCTGGGTCATGTCCGCCGCGTCGCTGGGATTTTCCGTGCGTTTGCGCAGGTAATGCAGGATGTCCCCGTAAAACCGGCGAAATGAATCAGCCGACAGAGGATCGGGCGTGAGGCGGGGCATGGATATCCTTCTCGACGAAGCGGGGGCGCAGAAAGTCGCGGATGATATCGAGAATTATTGTCATTTGTCATGTTGGCGATTTGGCGCTCATCCAGCAGTGGCTAAACCGGCGAAACCGTCTTTACTGTCGAGGGTTCAATCCACAGGAGCAGCAACATGTCCGGATGGTACGAGTTGAGTAAAAGCAGCAACGGCCAGTTCAGGTTCGTGCTGAAAGCGGCGAATGCCGAGACGATTCTGACCAGCGAGCTGTACACCACCCGCGCGGCAGCCGATGGCGGCATTGCCTCGGTGCAGACCAACAGCCCGCTGGATGAACGTTACGAGAAGAAGTCGACCAAGGACGGCCATCCGTACTTCAATCTGAAGGCGGCCAATCACCAGGTCATCGGCAGCAGCGAGTCGTATTCCTCGGACGCCGCTTGCGATAAGGGCATTGCCAGCGTGAAGGCCAACGGACCGACCAAAGTCATCAAGGACAAGACCCTGCCGGTCCTCTGAACTCACTTTCAAATCCAGCATCATTCCTGTGGGAGCTGGCTTGCCAGCGATGAGGCCATATCATTCAGCATTGATGTTGACTGATACGCCGCCATCGCTGGCAAGCCAGCTCCCACAGTTTTTCTGTATTGCCGAAAAATCAGCGCAGGGTTTTGAGGATTGCCTGCAGCTGACCCCGCCCGGTTTCGCTCAACGGAAACACCGGCAAGCGCGGATCGCCGACTTCCAGCCCCGTCTCACGCAAACCGGCCTTGATCGTCGCCGGCAAACCACCTTTGAGGATGAAATCCAGCAGCGGCAACTGGCGGTAGAACAGTTCGCGCGCCTTGGCCATATCTCCCGCCAGCGACGCCGCGTACAGATCCAGGTTCAGTTGCGGGATCAGGTTCGGCGCCGCTGTGCACCAGCCTTTCGCCCCGGCCGCGAACGCTTCCAGCGCCAGCGGGTTGCAGCCGTTGTAGAACGGCACCTGGCCTTCGCCAAGCAATTGCAGCTTGTGCATGCGCTGGATGTCGCCGGTGCTCTCCTTGACCATGGTGACGTTTTCCACCGCACCGACGATCCGCAGAATCAGGTCGACCGACATGTCGGTGCCGCTGGTGGCCGGGTTGTTGTAGAGCATGATCGGCACGCTGATGCTGTCGCCAATGGCACGGTAGTGGGCGAGGATTTCTGCCTCGGTGAGTTTCCAGTAGGACGCCGGCAGCACCATCACCACGTCGGCGCCATGGGCCTCGGCAAAGCGCGCGCGGCGTGCGGCTTTGGCGGTGGTCAGGTCGGACACGCTGACGATGGTCGGCACACGTTTGGCCACATGTTTGATGCTGAACTCGGCGACCTGATCCCACTCCGCGTCGCTCAGGTAAGCGCCTTCGCCAGTGCTGCCCAAGGGGGCGATAGCGTGCACGCCGCTGTCGATCAAGCGATCGATCGATTTGCCCAGCGCCGGCAGATCCAGCCCTTCGCCGTTGGCGCCGAACGGGGTGATGGTGTAGCCGATGATGCCGTGAATGTTGGACATGGGGATGACTCCGTCAAATGGGTTTCAGTTCAGGCAATCGGCGTGTTGGCGCAGGTTCTGCCGAGCGTAATAGTTGAAAGCGGCGGCGTGGCGTTTCGGTTTCGACACCCAGTCATGCGCCTCGCGGCCCAGCTCAGGAATGATCGGCTTGATCGTTCCGGCCGCCATCGCCAACAGTTGCAGCTTGGCGGCGCGCTCGATCAATTGCGCAATGACACAGGCTTCCTCGATCGTGGTACCGGTCGACAACTGGCCGTGGTGCGACAGCAGGATCGCGCGCTTGTCGCCCAGGGCCCCGGCGATCAATTCGCCTTCTTCGTTGCCCACCGGCACGCCCGGCCAGCCTTCGAGAAACGCGCAGTCGTCGTACAGCGGGCATAGATCCATGTGCGAGATTTCAAGCGGCACTTCCAGCATCGACAGCGCAGCAATGTGCGTCGGGTGGGTGTGGATGATGCAATTGACGTCCGGGCGGGCGCGGTACACCCAACTGTGGAAACGGTTGGCCGGGTTGGCCATGCCGTGACCTTCGAGCACTTCCAGGTCCTCGTTGACCAGCAGCAGATTGCTCGCCGTGATTTCATCGAAGCCCAGGCCCAGTTGCTGGGTGTAATAGGTGCCCGGTTGCGGGCCACGGGCGGTGATCTGCCCGGCGAGGCCGGAGTCGTGACCGCTCTCGAACAGAATCCGGCAGGTCAGGGCCAGCTTTTGCCGGTCTGTCCACGTATTATCCGCCAGGGTGTTTTGCATCTGGGTCAGCGCTTGCTTGACCAGTTGGTCTTTGGGTAGTGCTAATGTCTTGGCCATGTCTGTGTCCTTTGGGTGATTGCAAATGACACTAAAGAGGCTATATGACACAAAGTGTCATTGGCAAGCACAAATCGTCGCCTCCTCAATGGAATAACCGCTGCGCATGTCTATCCGTTTGAAATTATTGAGAAAAAAACTTGGCGTAACCCTTGAGGCATTGGCCGAAAAATCCGGCATGACCAAGAGTTATCTGTCGAAAGTCGAGCGCGGGCTGAACACCCCGTCGATTGCCGCTGCGCTGAAACTGGCGAAAGCGCTGAACGTGAAAGTCGAGGAACTGTTCTCCGAAGACAACGTCAGCCTCGACAGCTACAGCCTGGTGCGCAGCCACGAGCGGCAGTCACTGGCGGCCAACGATCAGAGCCCGGGTTATGCGGTGCTGGCGCATCAGGTCAGCGAGCGCAACCTGCTGCCGTTCATCATCTACCCACCGAGTGAGTTCACCGACAAAACCTTCAAGGAGCATTTGGGCGAGGAGTTTCTGTTTGTCCACGAAGGGCAGGTGGAAGTGGATTTCATGAACGAGCGGGTGCTGCTGGAACGCGGCGATGCGCTGCACTTCAATGCGCAGAAACCGCATCGGATTCGCTCGGTGGGCGAGGTGCAGGCGCAGTTGCTGGTGGTGGTGCACAGCGCCGAAGAATGAATGTTCTGTTGGAGTTGGCCAGTATCCGCAGCCTGGATGTCGACGGGTTTATCGCTATCGCTGGCAAGCCAGCTCCCACAGTGTCATGTGTCGAACTTCAAATTCTGATCCAGGCAGAAGTCCTGTGGGAGCTGGCTTGCCAGCGATGGCGTCAGAAGCCTTGCCGCTAAACCTCGACGGGCACCGACAGCTTTGGATTCCCTAGCGCATGCGTCTTCGAATCAAAGAAGCGCAACTCAACCCCCATCCCCTCGAACACCTTCGCGTAATGCCGCTTCTGGTGCTGAATGAACGCCGCACTGCGCGGGTAAATCGAGATCGCCACCATCTTCGGTTTCGCCAGACGCAACGCCCGAACGATATGAGCGTCGTGCTCACCCAACGCATGGCCAAAGATGCACAGACTGTCTTCATGGCCCAATAACTGCTCATAACAGAACGACAGATAATCCGAACTGCGGATGGTCTTGAGCTTGTCCGCGCTCGGCCCTTCGGTGACGAACAGCGGCACGTCATCCAGTGTCTTGATCGTGTTGTTGATCGCGAAACTGCCGAGCAGTGTGCCCTCAGTCGAGGTCAGTTTGCGTGCGGTGCCGTCCTGATTGCGCACCAGGTGCAGACCACCGTGCAGGTACAGCAGGCGCGGTTTGCCGGTGGCGGTTTCGCTCAGGTCGAAACTCGCGTTGGCAGCGTTGAACAGGTCGTCGATGGCTTCGCTTTTGTGCTGCAGAGCCCAGTAATTGAGCAGGTCGTAATTGGTCGTGAACACCGTGCGATAACGCGCCAGTTCTTCATTCAGCGTGGCCAGCGTCGAGGCCTGCACCAGGCGCCATGGAATGTGCACGGCGTGCACGGTGTTGATCAGCGCTTCCTTGATCGCGTAGTAGCGATTGCGCGGCGCCGCCGAGCTGACGGCCAGTGCCTTGTTGACCCGGCTGGTGGTTTTCAGTGCGCCGAGGACTTGCTCGAAACTGCGTGTCTGCATTGCATCGAACACCGCCAGTTCCGACGGGCTCAACGGTTTCTCTTCCACCGTGCGGGCGTTTTCGAACAGCGAGTCGTAGCCGAAGTCGTCCCACACCGCGCGGCTGGCGCCGTTACCCACCAGCAAACCCTTGAAGTCGGTCGTGCGCAGGGTGTTCCAGTCTTCGAGGGTCGCGTCGACATCCAGAAAATCGCTCATTGCTTGGCACATCTCAAAACATAGGGGCTGATGGGCGGCGACTTTATCACGAGCGGGCATTGAGCCAGATCAACATCGGCCGTGACTGATCGGTCGATCCTGTATCCATCCACCGAGTCGGACGGTCGGTTCGGCCCCAGTCAGGAGATACACGATGAGCAGCACCTTTTTCATTCCGGCGGTCAACATCATGGGCAGCGGATGCCTCGACGAAGCCATGATCGCGATCCGCAACCATGGTTTTCGCAAGGCGCTGATCGTTACCGACGCGGGGTTGGCCAAGGCCGGTGTGGCGAGCATGATCGCCGAGAAACTGGCGATGCAGGACATCGATTCGGTGATCTTCGATGGCGCCAAACCGAACCCGAGCATCGCCAACGTCGAGGCCGGGTTGGGGCTGCTGAGGGAAAGTCGCTGTGATTTCGTGGTGTCGCTGGGCGGCGGTTCGCCTCACGACTGCGCCAAGGGCATTGCCCTGTGTGCGACCAATGGCGGACAGATCCGCGATTACGAAGGCGTCGATCAATCGAGCAAGCCGCAACTGCCGCTGATCGCCATCAACACCACCGCCGGTACCGCCAGCGAGATGACCCGGTTCTGCATCATCACCGACGAATCGCGCCACGTGAAAATGGCCATCGTTGACCGCAACGTCACGCCGCTGCTGTCGGTCAACGACCCGGCGCTGATGGTCGCCATGCCGAAAAGCCTGACCGCCGCTACCGGCATGGACGCCCTGACCCACGCCATCGAAGCCTACGTCTCAACCGCCGCCAACCCGATCACCGACGCCTGCGCGTTGAAGGCCATGACCCTGATCAGCAACAACCTGCGTCTGGCCGTGCGCGACGGCAGTGATCTTGCCGCGCGGGAAAACATGGCTTACGCGCAATTCCTCGCGGGCATGGCGTTCAACAATGCATCGCTGGGTTACGTACACGCGATGGCGCACCAGTTGGGCGGTTTCTACGACTTGCCTCACGGCGTGTGCAACGCGGTTCTGCTGCCGCACGTGCAGACGTTCAACGCGCTGGTGTGTGCCGATCGCCTCACCGATGTTGCGCACGCAATGGGCGCAGACATTCGTGGCTTCAGCCCGGAAGAGGGCGCGCAAGCGGCGATCAGCGCGATCCGCTGCCTGGCCAGTGACGTCGAGATTCCCGGCGGGCTGCGTGATCTCGGCGCGAAATGCACCGACATCCCGATTCTCGCCGCCAATGCCTTGAAGGATGCCTGCGGTTTCACCAATCCGCGGGCGGCGGATCAGCGGCAGATCGAGGAGATTTTCCGCAACGCGTTTTGAGATCGGCTGCATTCTGAAAGAGTTTGGCTGCTACACCGACGCCATCGCGGGCAAGCCCGCTCCCACAGTTTGCGCGGCGATACATAAATCTGTATTCGCCGCAGAACCCTGTGGGAGCGGGCTTGCCCGCGATGACTGACTTCAAGGCAGCGCAAATCCATCTGCTATTCCCATCACCCAACCGTCACTACATTCCTCTCAAACACCCCGCCAAACTGAATCAACACCACCCCGGCAATCAGCAAAACCGCGCCAGACACCCGCGACAATGTCAGCTGCTTCTCGACCAACCCGAACAGCCCGAAGTGATCCAGCACCATCGAGGCAATTACCTGGCCCGCCAACGCCAACGCCACAAACCCTGAGGCCCCAAGCCTGGGCAAAAGCATCACCGCCAGCGCCACAAAACACACCCCGAACGCGCCCCCCGCCCACATCCATAACGGCGCCTTGCTGATAAACGCCAACGACGGCAACGGCAAGCGCAGCGCCACAATCACCGGCAACAACACCAGAACGCTCACCAGCAAGGACGCCAGCGTCGCCCACAACGGATGCCCCAATCCGCGCGCCAGGTTGCTATTGATGGCGCTCTGAAACGGCACAACCGCCCCGGCAAAAGCGGCCAACGCCAACAAACCGGCCCACTGCAACGTACTCATGTTCTACCTCCAACAGGTTTTGCTGGACTCTAGGCTATTCGTCGAGCAGATTTAAATTCCGTTTTGTCATCCAGAACATGCATCAAATGAATGATCTGCGCCGTATCGATCTCAATCTGCTGGTGATCCTCGACGCTTTGCTCAGTGAGCAACATGTCACCCGCGCAGCCGAGCGCCTGCACCTGAGTCAACCGGCGGTCAGCCATGCGTTGGCGCGCTTGCGCGACCTGCTCGGCGACCCGTTGCTGGTGCGCGCCGGTTCCAGTCTGGCGCCCACTGCGCGGGCGTTGGAACTGGTCGCGCCACTGGCCGAAGCGCTGGCCCAGGTGCAATCGTTGCTGGCGCCTAACACTTTCGATCCGGCCAGTGCCCGCCGTACTTTTCGCGTGGCGATGTCGGACTATGGCGCGGCGATTATCCTGCCCGCACTGATCCGCACCTTGCGCCGCGAAGCGCCGGGCATCGATTTGCAGATCAGCCACGCCAGCCGCGAAGGCATGCTTGAAGGCGTGCTCAACGGCGATATCGACGTCGCTGCCGGGGTGTTCCCGGAAATGCCCAATGAACTGCGCAGCACGCTGCTGTTCGAAGAGCGCTACGTGTGCCTGCTCGACCGTCAGACATTGCCCGCCGACGGTGTTCTTGATCTGCCGACCTACCTGTCACGCCCGCACGTGCTGCTGGAAATGCGCGGCAGCGGTACGCCGGAAATCGAACGGGCGCTGACCGCTTTGCGCGAACGCCGCCGCGTTGCGATCAGCCTGCCGCACTGGAACGTCGCACCGCAGTTCATCAGCGGCACAGACCTGATTCTTACGGTGTCGTCGCGGGGGCTGCGGGAGATTGATCAGCGCGAATTGATCGTCGTGCCGCCGCCATTCGAGATACCGCCGTTCACGTTTGTGTTGGCGTGGCATAAGCGTCGGGGCGGGGATCAGGCGTTGAACTGGTTGAATCGCACGATTGAGGAGGGGATAGTGCGCGGCTGAAAAGTTATCAAGGAGCGGGATGTGACAGTGAAGTCTGGATTGATCCGGTGCGTGGCGCTGGGTGGGTGGCTGCTGGCGGGGCAGGCGTTTGCCGATTGCACGCCGCCAGCGGTGACGGGGCAGTGGGACTTTTCTGTGTGCAAGGATTGGCCTGTCGATCCGCTCCTGACGATCACCGCGGTATCAAAATTTGTAGCGGATCCGGTGTACGCCAAAGGCGAAAAAATCGGCACCTACGATTTGGATTTATCGGTGTTGTCAGCAGACGATTCGACATCGCTCGCCACCTGGCATCAACCCTCTGCGTTTTCCACGGATGCCATCGAAATGGAGAGCGTGGAACTCGACACCGCGCGCTACAAGCTCACACCGACGCTGCGTGCTTTTGGTGTACGGGCGATTTTCAAAGGCTCTTCAAGCGTCAATCCGTTGAATGAAACCGTACTCTCGCTCTATGTGAAAGAGGGCGGAAAATTGCGTCCGGTGCTGGATCGTCTGGTGGTTTACCGCTTCAGTGGCGAGTGGGATGGCAACTGTGCGGGCGATCGCGGGACTACGGTTCGCACGATTGAAATAGGTAAAACCAGCTCTCACGGATTCGCTGACCTGATCCTCAAATCGGTCACTACCGGGCTCACCGGAGAAGGGCCACCGGACACCTGTGAAATCAAGACCACCCATTACAAGCCCGAACTGACCACGCTGCGCTACGACGGCAAATCGTACGTTTTGCCTAACGATGTCCAAGGCCTGTAACCGGCCTGCCACACTCGATTTTTATCAAGGAAGAACAATGTTCAGCCCAACCAGACTTCTTATTGCTCTCGGTTTTCTGGCCATCACCGCCCAAGCCCAGGGCGCCTGTACCACCAAGGCCTATGACGGCCAATCAATGTCACGTTGCGTCGTCTGGCCGGCCTTCCCGAATCAGGCGATCTCAGTCAAGACCACGTACCTTGCCGACTCCGGCGGCGACGATGCCGGGGTGCTCGATCTGGATCTGGCGATCGTCAATGCCAGCGACGCAAAAACCATCGCCACTTACCGTAAACCAGGCGCGTACAACTCTGATGCCATTCGCTTTGACGATCTGCGCATCGACACCGGCCGCTATCGACTGGCGCCGGACATCCGCGCGTTTGGCCTGCGTTCAATGTTCGGGCACAGTTCCAGCGCGATTCCCTACGAGAAAACCGATCTGGCGCTGTATGTCCGCGAAGGCAATGAGCTGCGCCCGGTACTGGAAGGCTTGGTGGTCTACAAGAACCACGGTGAGTTCATGAGCGGTTGCGCGGGCTACATGAAGAAAACCCGCAGGACGCTCGAAATCGGCACCACCAGTCATCACGGCCTCGCCGATCTGATCATCACCACCAGCGGCAGCAAGATGAAAAACACCCAGTCGGGCGATCAGTGTGTTTCGAAAACCACCGACCTGAAGAAAACCCAGATCACCCTGACTTACGACGGCCAGCAATACGTCGTCCCTGAAGACCTCAGAGGTTACTGATCCGATGCTCAACGGCCTCAACCACCTGACCCTGGCCGTCACTGATCTGAATCGCAGCCTGGCGTTCTATCGCGACGTGCTGCAATTGCGCGTCGACGCGACGTGGGATGCCGGTGCCTATCTATCGCTGCCCGGGTTGTGGCTGTGCCTGTCGCTTGACCCGAAACGTAACGCCGAGGCGTCCGCCGACTACACCCATTACGCTTTCAGCCTCAATGCGGCGGATTTTCCGCTGTTCGTCGAGACACTAAAAGCGGCCAACGTGCAGGAATGGCGGGATAACCGCAGCGAAGGTGCGTCGTTCTACTTTCTCGATCCCGATGGCCACAAGCTCGAAGCCCACGTCGGTGGACTGGCTTCGCGGCTGGCGGCATGTCGACTGAAACCGTACGCCGGCATGCGTATTTACGACGCGCCGTGATCTGACACATTTTGCTGATATAGACTGGCGGCCACGTGTTCTGGCGCTTGCAGGTATTCCATGACCCCATCGTTACTAATGGCCGTTCTGGCCTCGGGTTTCATTTACGGCATTACGCCCGGGCCGGGTGTGCTGGCGGTATTCGGCATAGGCGCGGCCCACGGGCGACGGGCCGGGGCAGGGTTTCTCTGTGGGCACCTGCTCGGCGACGTGGTCTGGTGCAGCACCGCATTGATCGCGATTGTCGGCGCACGGGAAATAGGCAGCACTGCGTTCGATGTGCTCGGCGTACTCAGCGGCTTGTACCTGTTCTGGCTGGGCTGGCGCGCGGTGCGTGCGCAAAGCCGCAGCGATGACCAGCCGCAAGGCGCGGCGCGCAATCCGTTCTGGCACGGCATCCTGTTCGGCTTGACCAATCCCAAGGCCTATCCGGTGGCGGTGGCGACGTTCACAGCGCTCCTGTCGAGCCGCGCCGAACTACTCAACTGGTCGATGCTGCCAGCGCTGATCGCCCTGAGTTTCCTCGGCGGATTGCTGGCTTACGCTATCCTCATTGGCGTTGTCGGCGCGCAGCGAGTGCGCACGATTTATCAGCGTCATGAACTGCTGATCACCCGGTTGTGCGGTGTGATGTTCATCGGTTTCGCCGTCAATGCGCTGCTACATGCGCTGCCGGGGCTGATGCCGAACAAGGTTTGATGTTACGTGCAGGGATGCGGGATCGAACGGTCAAGGATGGTTGATCAGTGCTGCATTGCCCGGACACCTGTGCTGAACCATGGAAAGCCGAAATTCCGCGCCGTTGGCGAGTTTTATCGACCTGTTGCTGGACGCCGTTTGCGCGGTGGACAAGCAGGGTCGCTTCGTTTTTGTCAGTGCCGCCTGCGAGCGCATACTCGGCTACACGCCTGAGGAATTGATCGGCCGGCAAATGATCGAGCTGGTGCACCCGGCGGATCGCCAGCGCACCCTCGCTGCCGCCAGCGAGATCATGGGTGGCGAGCCTAAGCTCAATTTCGAGAACCGCTACGTGCGCAAGGACGGCGGCGTCGCTCACATTCTCTGGTCGGCGCGCTGGTCGGAAGTGGATCAGTTGCGCATCGCCGTGGCCCGCGACATTACCGAACGCAAGCAGGCCGAATCGCGGCAAGCGGCGCTGTATGCGATTTCCGAGGCGGCGCATGTGGCGGAAGATTTGCTGGCGTTGTTCAAACGTATCCACCTGATCATCGGCGAGTGGCTGCCGGCGATGAATTTCTCGGTGGCGCTCTACGACGAACACTGTGCACAGCTGAACTTTCCCTATCACGTTGACGATCACGAATTGCAGCCCGAGCAACCCGGGACGATCACCGGGCGCCTGTGTACGCAAGTGATCCGTAGTGGTCAGCCGATTCTTCTGACGCCGGACAGCGCCGATTCCCCGCCCGATTTTGCTGCATTGGTGGCCGAACAGAATTCACCGTGCTGGCTCGGCGTCCCGCTGAGCTCGAAAAACGGCACCATCGGCGCGTTGATCGTCAAAAGTCTGCCCGGCGGCGAGCGCTACACCGAACAGGACAAGGAACTGCTGCAATACGTCTGCGCCCAGGTCGCTACCGCCATCGAGCGTCAGCAATTGCACGCGCGACTGCGGCGCATGGCGCAATACGATCAACTGACTCAACTGCCCAATCGTGAGCTGCTCCGTGACCGTCTGAAGGCTGCATTGGCCAGCGCCCGCGAGCACTCCGGGCACATGGCGCTGTTGTATGTCGACCTGGATCGCTTCAAGCAGGTCAACGACACCTTCGGCCATGCGGTAGGCGACATGCTCCTGCAAACCGTGGCCAACCGCCTCAAGGGCTGCGTGCGCGAGACCGATACGGTCGCGCGGATCGGTGGTGATGAGTTCGTCGTGCTGTTGCACAGCGTGCAAGCGGTGGAAGATGCCGACAGCGTCGCGCAAAAAATTCGCCAAGTGCTGGTGCAACCCATGCGCCTGGATGGCCACAACCTGCAGATCGAACCAAGTATCGGTGTCGCCCGCTATCCCGAGCATGGTTGCGAGGAACATCAATTGTTTCGCCATGCCGATCAGGCGATGTATGCCGCCAAGCGCCAGAACCATCGCGCGCTCAATGGCTGATGCGGGTTCACCGTTCGTCGCGACGCGGGCAACTTTTCTAAACCTTTGCCTGCCGGAAAATTCTCAATCTAGGCGGGCACCTGCTCGCCACGATCAATACCAAGAGGTAGAGAATCATGCCTAATTCAAGAAACTCGAACTCGGGAAACTTCGCCAACGATCGAACGAAGGCGTCTGAAGCCGGTCGCAAAGGTGGGAAAACCACCACAACGACGGTCGATAAAGAGCCTGCGAAAACAGACATGGGCCGCAAGCCCGCTCAGAAATCGAAGTAGTCGGTGAAGGTTGTTTTGATTGAGAGGCGGGGGCGCAAGCTCCCGCTTGAATTTTGAGAGAAGGAGGGCGCGACCATGAGCCGGATGGCCACCCAAGTACGTCTTTTGAGTTTTGTCACTGTTCTGGGACTGTTCGCCAGCAGCGCTTTTGCCCAGTCGCCAGCCGAATTTATCAACGATGCATCAGCCAAAGGCATGGCTGACATCGAAGCCAGCCGTCTGGCGCATCAGAAGACCGAATCCAAAGAGGTCAAGGACTACACCATCGTCGTCATCAACGACCGCACCACGGCCAATCAGCACTTGGCGAAAATCGCCAAAAAGCTCGACCTGCCCGTCGCACCGCGTGACGAGATGGCCGACAAGGCCAAGGAGATGATCCCTGAAGTGAAAGACGGCGCAACCTTCGACCAGGCCTACGCCGCCAGCCAAGTCAAAGCCACTGAAGAAGCCATTCAGCAGATCCAGCAAGAAGCACAGACCACCGATGTTCCGGAGATCAAGGCTTTCGCTGATGAGACATTGCCTAAACTGCAAAATCATTTGGAGATGGCCAGAGCGCTGCAAGCCAGCCGCTAATCTCAAGTCTTACAAGAATCCTGTGGCGGGGGAGCTTGCTCCCTCGCCACAAAGACGATTCAGCAATCATTCAAATCCTGCTTCGGCTTGCTCTTCTCGCCCAGACCTTCAAGGTTGAACACCTCCCCTTCACCCAGCGTACGGTAGTGCTTGCGCAACGCTTCAAGTTGCTTCAAATCCAACGCTTCCAGCCCCAGCATTGCGTTCTGCGCCTCCTTGGTTACCAGCAGCAACTCATCGATCTTCAAGTGCAGAATGTCGGTATCGCGGTTCTGCGTGTTCTGAATCAGGAACACCATCAGGAACGTGATGATCGTCGTCGAGGTATTGATGATCAGTTGCCAGGTGTCGTTGTAATCAAAAATCGGCCCGGTCAATGCCCATAACCCAATCAGGATCAGCGCCCCCATGAAGGTCTTGGGGCTGCCGGCCCACAGGGCGAGCTTCTGGGAAATCTTCGCGAATTTCATGGCCGTGTTCCTTATTGGCGGAGTGCTTGAAATTCAGACACTGACGGCATTATGAAAATTCTGTTTGTTACCGAGGTATTCCATGTGAAATCGGCCTTGCGACTGGTTTCGTCATGATTGGCCTTGAGGTGTGAGTGATCGAGCTGAAATGCTTTGCAACGAGTGGCTCTGGAACTGCTCGCGTCGCTGCCTGTATCGTGACCAACCGCTGAATGCCCCGACAGGAGAACGCAATGAGTTGGTCCGCCAAACAGTACGTCGCTTTTGAAGATGAACGCACTCGCCCGGCCCGCGATCTGCTGGCGGCCATTCCTGCGGCGCAGGCGCAAGCGGTGGTCGATATCGGTTGCGGTCCGGGCAACTCGACGGAGTTGCTGGTGCAGCGTTTTCCCGGAGCGAAGGTCAGCGGACTCGACAGTTCGCCCGACATGATCGACGCCGCCCGCAAGCGCTTGCCGCTGTTGCAGTTCGATGTGGCCGAGATTGATCAATGGTCCGATGCAGGTCCGTTCGATGTGATCTTTGCCAATGCGGTGTTGCAGTGGGTGCCGGACCACGCGACGCTGTTGCCGAAGCTGGCGGGCAAACTGGCGTCAGGCGGGAGTCTGGCGATCCAGATGCCGGACAACCTCAACGAACCCTCCCACCGGCTGATGCGCGAAGTCGCCGCAAACGGCCCGTGGGCCAGCAAACTCGCCGGTGCCGCCGGGCAGCGCACTGACATGGCGAGTGCCAGCGAATACTTCTCTATGTTGCGTGCGCACTGCGCGCGAGTCGATGTGTGGCGCACCACCTATCACCATCAGCTGGCGGGCGGTGCGGCGGGCGTCGTCGAGTGGTTCAAGGGCAGCGGGTTGATTCCGTTTCTGAGCCCTTTGACTGAAAGCGAACGGGCGCAGTATCTGCAGCAGTATCTGACCGAAATCGAAAAGGCTTACCCGGCAATGGCCGATGGCTCGGTGCTGTTGCCGTTCCCGCGCCTGTTTATTGTGGCCACCCGAGAATAAACCCGAGAAGCACTAATGACGCTCCGAGAGCGCCAGATCCACTGCCGAATGTTCCCCTTGAGTTTGCAGTGGAAGACGGTACTGTCCGCACCCATTGGCGGATGTGAGACGAACGTTCTCAGAAAATGTTTCGGCATTCGGCGTAACGACAAGGGAGGGTAAACATAGTGATCTGGTTTCTAGAAGGGCAGTCCAGTCAGCGCGACATCATTCTCGGCGCGCGCGAGGCGCTGCCGGCCGACGTGAAGATTTATGCGTCGCATCGACGGGATCGCCCGGAAATCACCTCGTTCGCCGACATCAGCTTTGTGGAGCCTGCGGACAATCAGGAACGCATCGATTGGGTCATTGCGACCGCTCAGGCTCACAACATCAAAGTCATCCTGGCGGGCCGCGTTGGCAGCGTCTTCGAACAGGCTCGGCAGCGCTTCGAGGAGGCCGGCCTGGTACTGGTTACCGGCGCACTCTCTTTGGATACGTTTGATCGGGTCGATAACAAGAGCCGATTCACCGCTGAGGCAGAGCGAGCGGGGCTGGCCTGCGTGCCGGCGATCACCGCCGCCAATGCCGAAGAGATGCTCGCCGCTTATCAGACGCTGAGTGCATCGGGCGAAGTGTGCGTCAAGCCGGCCGTGGGTATTTATGGCCAGGGGTTCTGGCGTTTCAAGGCAGGTGCCGACCCTTTCCGCTGTTTCGCCAACCCCGACGAGCGTGAGGTCAACTTCGACCTTTATATGCATGCCTATCGCTCGGCTGATACGCCGCCGCCACCGATGCTAGTGATGCCCTATATGGCGGGAAGCGAATGTTCGGTGGATATGGTCTGTGAAGCCGGTCGCCCGATTGCGTTTGTTGGCCGTCGCAAGACCGGTCTGTATCAGTTGCTCGAGCGTGAAGGTGCCGCTGTAGAACTCGCGCTCAAGGCAGCCGAACACTTTCAATGCGATGGCATCGTCAATGTCCAGACCCGTGACGATGCAGACGGTAAACCGCATCTGCTGGAAATTAACGCTCGTTACTCCGGGGGCATCGGTTACACCCGGGAAGCGGGTTTGAACCTGCCCGGCATCTTTGCCACTCGTCGGCTGGGTTTGCCTGAGCCTGCGGGCGTTTGGCGGCCGAACGTGCGTTTAAAAGGGGTGACCGTGGCTGCAATAGCATCATCCTGATGTTAAATAGACATATGGAATCTGTTACCATTTGCGCGTTTTGGTCGTTCGATACGGCCCCATGCAGGACGCAAGACAAGGAGTTTTCAAGGAATGATGGTGCTCGCGCCTGGCGCAAACACCGCAGTATCAAACGCCCGGAGTGAATGGACTCTGGAATGTGGAAACTCCTCGGCTTTCGGGGAGTACGCCGCCGTTGCCATATTGCCGGTTGACGAAAAACGCCGCCCGAAAGGTGATGCCGCCCTTTTTCAGACGCCACGCGCGTGGATGGAATGGGTCGGCGATCAGCAAAAAGTCGGTTGCAAGCTGAACCTGGATGAAATTCCGGCCGGCAGCGACCGTGTGTTGCTGGTGGTCTACACGTTCTCCGCCGTTGGCCCGGTCAGTGAGCTGAAGAACCTGCGCCTGCAGGTGGATGGCCAGATCGAGTACTCCCTGGATCTGCGCGAAAACGGCGAATCCGCCATCATCATCGGCGAGTTTTACAGCCGCAATCAGCAGTGGAAATTTCGCGCACTGGCCGAAGGTTCTGCCTACGGGCTGGCGGCACTCGGCCGTCGCATCGGCCTCGATATCGACGAAGCCCACCCCAATGGACGCCAGAACGCGCCAGGCTCCGGCAGAGCCCCGGACAGCGCCACCGGCACTGCTTTCGCCGTTTCTCCTACCCATGTCATGACTTGTGCCCACGTCATTGAAGGCATGCGCGAGATTCACATTGCCTCGTTTGACGGACGCTATCGTGTCGACCCCGTGGTGGTCGACCGGCGCAACGATATTGCTCTTTTACGGGTGATCGACTGCCCGCCGTTGAAACCGGTGGCCTTCAAGTCCGGATTCGGTTGCGATCTGGGTGAAGACATTGTCGCGTTGGGCTTTCCGCTGGCCGGTTTCGCCGGTGGCGGCGTCCACGTCACTCAGGGTGGTGTGTCGGCGCTGTTCGGTTTGCGCAACGATGCCAGTCTGTTGCAGTTCACGGCGCCCATTCAGCCGGGCTCAAGCGGTAGTCCGCTATTCGATTTTTCCGGTGCCGTGATTGGCCTGGTGACCTCTTCGGTACCCGATGCGCAAAACATGAATTTTGCGGTGAAAGCCTCGCTGCTGGTTTCGTTCCTCGATGCCTGTCGGGTCGATGGAAAAATAAATGCGTCTGGCCAGACGTTCACAGCGGCGCAGTTGGCTCGCGAAGCACAAGCATCAATGTGGCGGGTGGAAGCCACAAATCTCTGATTCACTTTTGAATTGAAACCCACGGAAGAGGCGCTGGATCTTCGATCACACGCCAAGTCAGGAATTGTTAATGGAATCTGGTACAGCAACGAAAGCGCTGAGCGCACAACTGATGCGTGGACGTCTGGACGTCAACGTTGATGATGCTGTCATTGCCCCCGAATCACTGTTCGGCTTTGCCGAACGACGTAATCCGAAGCGCGCATTCCTGTTCGTGTCGAAAGTACTCGGACGGCATATTCCGGTCCGGCCATCAGTGATGGCCGCCAGTTTTGAAAGTCTGGCCGCCGAAATTCCGGCGGACCTGCCAGGCCCTGTGCTGGTCATCGGCATGGCCGAAACCGCAGTCGGCCTCGGCGCCGGCGTTCACCGTGCGTACAGCGCCACTCGCCCCGATACCGTGTACATGGTCAGCACCCGTCACCCCACCGGAACCGAGTTGTTCGCCCGTTTCGAAGAAGAACACAGTCACGCCAGTGCGCATCTGATTCACCTGCCGGTCGATCCGCAAGTGCGTGAGCAGATGCTCAGCGCCCGTTCATTGGTGCTGGTTGATGATGAGGCCTCGACGGGCAAGACGTTCATCAATCTGCATCGGGCGCTGGTCGATGCCGGTCTGGATAAACTCGAACAGGTCGTGACCTGTGTACTCACGGACTGGTCCGGCGGCGCGGTGCGTGATGCGCTGGGTGATTGCGCGCATCAGGTTTCCCTGCTGCAGGGCTCGTATCAATTCCATGAAGACCCGGATGCGCCTTTGCCCGACATGCCGGCGGTGGGCACCATTGCTGCCGGTGACTGGCCGGTGAGCGCGGAAAATGACTGGGGCCGCCTCGGCGTGCGGGCTGTCGCCGACACCCTGGCGCCAGGCCTTCAGGTACAACCGGGTGAGCGGATTCTGGTGGTGGGCACCAGCGAGTTTGTCTGGCGTCCGTTCCTGCTCGCCGAACGTCTGGAACGTGCTGGCGCCGATGTCCATTTCAGTTCGACCAGCCGCTCGCCGATTGCGCTGGGCCATGCGATCGAGCATGCCTTGTCGTTCGCCGACAACTACGGTCTGGGCATTCCAAATTTTCTCTACAACGTGCGTCCGGGTCAGTTCGACCGGGTGCTGATCTGTTCGGAAACCCCACAGCAGGCAGTCTCTGCCGAACTGTTGAAAACCTTGAATGCGCAGGTGATCGTCGATGCCAAGTAACCGTCCGTTGACGCTGGTTGATCTCGACGACACGTTGTTTCAAACCGCACGCAAGATGAAAGAGGGCACACCTCGCCACACCGCGACCCTGGATGTCGACGGTCAGCCCAACGGTTACATGAGCCCGGTGCAGAAATCGATGGTCGAGTGGCTGCTGGCGACGACCGATGTCGTCCCGGTCACGGCGCGCAGCGTAGAAGCGTTCAGCCGGGTCCGGTTGCCCTTTCAGCACGGTGCCATCTGCTCCCATGGCGGTGTGATCCTCGGCGCGGACGGCACGCTCGATCAGGCCTGGCAGGCGCGCATGGAAGACCTCCTCGCCAACTATCAGCGCCGCCTGCCGGAGCTGAGTGAGGCGACGCTGGCCATCGGCAAGCAACTGGGCATTTCCCTGCGCGGCTGGGTGGTCGAAGAGCAGGGCTTGCGCCATTACGTGGTGACCAAACACAACGAAAGCAGTGACGACGTTCTCGACGCGGTGCTGGCTGAAGTCCGGGCGCAAGGCTTGCTGGATGGCCTGCACATTCATGGCAACAGCAACAATCTGGCGTTCCTGCCGCAAGGCCTGTCGAAGCAGGCGGCGGTTCAGGAATGGTTGCGCCGTGATCGTGAAATCAACGGTGAACGCCCTGTGCTGGGCTTCGGCGACAGCATCACCGACCTGGCGTTCATGGAGGAGTGTCACCTGTGGGCGACCCCGACGCGCAGCCAGTTGGCCAAGCGGGCAGGGGCTTCGATCCATGAGTGATGCGATCTCCAGCCTGGTGACGGTGGGCAGTGCGAGCTACGCGCCGGATGACGTGCATTTCCTGCTGCAGGCGGTGCAGATGGACGTGACGGACGTCGAGGAAAAAGAGCGCCTGATTCAGACGAAGCAGAAGCACTATTCCGAAATGATCAGTCTGGAAAGTGCCCCAAGCGATGTGCACAAGGCGCTGTACGATCGGGTGCTGGCGCAGAACGGCGCGCGCATGGCGACGGATGTGCAGGCCTTGGCTCTGGGCTTGAACGAGGCCTGCACCGGCGCTTCGATTGTGCTGGTTTCGTTCGTGCGTGCCGGACTGCCGCTGGGTGTGCTGTTGCGTCGCGCGCTCATCGACATGGGGCGCGAAGCCTTCCATTACGGCATCAGCATCGTCCGTGATCGCGGCATCGACACGGTCGCCCTGGAAGCCATTATTCAGACCCACGGGGCCGAGAACATCGTCTTCGTCGATGGCTGGACCGGCAAGGGCGCGATCAGCGGCGAAATTCAACGCAGTCTTGGCGCAGACGCACGCTTCCCGAAATCTCCCCGACTGGTCGTGCTGGCTGACCCCTGTGGTCGCGCCTGGATGGCCGCTTCGTCCGAAGACTGGGTGATTCCGTCGGGGATTCTCGGCGCCACTGTCTCCGGCCTGGTGTCGCGTTCGATCTGGCCTGAAAACGGCGGACTGCATGGCTGCGTGGTCTACGACCACTTGCGCGAACACGATGTGACACAGACGTTCATCGAGCAGATCGAAACTCACCGTAAAACGTTGGGCATCGTGCCGAAAGCCGTGCCATGGACCGACGCACAGCGTCTCGAGCTTCAGGGGGCCGCCACCCACGTCGTTGCAGCACTGGCAGCACGTTTCGAGGTGAGCAACCTCAATCGGGTCAAGCCAGGCATCGCCGAGGCGACCCGCGCAGTGTTGCGCCGCGTCCCGCACCATGTGCTGATTCGCGACCGCAACGACAGCGACGTGCAATTGCTCATGCACCTGACCGAAGCCGCCGGCGTACCGGTGGAAGAGGTCGGCGCGCAGTTGGGCCCTTATCGGGCAGTGACGATCATTCGGAGTCTGGGCTGATGAAGATGCTTTCTCCTTACGCCCTCGGGGCCACGCTCTACATGCCCGCAACTCGCGCCGATCTGTTGGACGTGGTGTTCCGCACCAAGCTGCCGGAACTGCGTTCGCTGGTGGTGTGCCTGGAAGACGCGGTCGCGGACATTGATATCGAGACGGCGCTAGCCAACCTGCATGGTTTGTTGACGGTCATCGAGCAACGCGGTGGTCGGCCAGAGGGCGGCCCGCTGCTGTTCGTGCGCCCGCGCGATTCACAGATGGCCGCTGTTCTCAATGACTGGCCGCTGATGGCGCATGTCGACGGCTTTGTCATCCCGAAACTGACCCTGGCCAATCTGGGCGCCTGGGAACAGGCCGTGACCAACCCTGCGCTGTTCCTGATGCCGACGCTGGAAACCACGGACGTCTTCAACCCCGGCGCGATGGTCGAACTGGGGCATGCCCTCAAGGCCAGCCTCGACCAGCGAATCATCGCCCTGCGCATCGGTGGCAACGATTTGATGGGCAGCCTCGGTCTGCGCCGCAATCCGACCACCACGCTCTATAGCACGCCGATGGGCTACGTGATTCCGATGCTGGCGGGGGTCATGGGTTCGCTGGGCTTTGCCCTGACCGCGCCGGTGTTCGAACAACTGGCGTCGCCGCAGTTGCTCAAGGAAGAACTGGAATTCGATATCGCCCATGGCCTGGTCGGCAAGACTGCCATTCACCCCAGCCAGATCGAAATCATCCAGGACACGTTGCGCGTCAGCCTCGAAGACTTCAACAGCGCCAAGCTGATCGTCAGTGACGTGGCCCCGGCGGTATTCCGCCACAACGACGCGATGTGCGAGCCCGCCACCCACTACAAGTGGGCGACGAACATTCTTGAGCGCGCGCGCTGGCACGGTATCCGCCATGCGGAAAACGGTGTCGGCGAAGTTTCGATTCGCCTGGCAGAGGCCGCAGGATGATAGAGCAGATCGACAACCCCGCCGCGCCGCAGCGACCAGTCCTCGCCGTGTTTGATTTCGACGGCACGCTGACCCGGCACGACAGTTTCGTGCCGTTTCTGAAGTTTGCGTTCGGCAAGCGTGAGTTCAATCGGCGCCTGCTCCGACTGGCGCTGCCCAGCCTGCGATTCGTCGCCCGGCGGATGAGCCGTGACGAACTCAAGGCGCAATTGATCCGTACGTTTCTGAGCGGTGTGAAGCTTGAGTGGCTGCAACAGCAGGCCACGAGTTATTGCGCGCAGGCCTGGCCGCGCCTGATGCGTCCGTCAGGTTTGCTGGCGATCGAGGCCGAGCTCAAGTCCGGTGCCGTGGTGACGTTGTGTTCCGCCTCGCCTGCACTGGTCTTGCAGCCTTTCGCCGAGCGCCTGGGCATCAACTTGATCGGTACGGAACTGGAAGTGGTGGACGGCGTATTGACCGGGCACATCACCGGCGACAACTGTCGCTGCGCGAACAAAGTCATCAGGCTGGAAGCGGTTTACGGCAGTTTGTTGCAATACCGGATCAGGGCCTGGGGCGATACCCGCGGCGATCACGAATTGCTCGCGGCGGCCGAAGATGCGCACTGGCGGCACTTTCACCCGTCATGGCGACGTGGACGCCTGCGGGTAAGCAATGGAAGAAATCCGGGCGTGCGCGATGCGCAGGCCGACCTGCATGAGGCGCGCACATCCGAGCGGCCCATGAACACCGATGACCAACAAGGAGCGTAACGATGGTACTTACCCTAGAAAAAAAGCAGTCCATTTCCCTGGAAAAAACCGCTGGTACGGCGCTGTCCAGCGTCAGCCTCGGCCTGGGTTGGGACCCGGTGAAGGCCGGCTTTCTCGGCAAGCTGATGGGCAATGGCGGTGATATCGACCTGGACGCTTCGTGCATCCTGCTCGACGGCAGCCTGCAGCCGGTCGACCTGGTCTGGTTCCGCCAGCTCAAGTCGCAGGACGGCTCGATCCAGCATTCCGGCGACAACCGCACCGGCGAAGGTGCGGGTGACGACGAAACCATCCACGTTGACCTGCAACGTCTGCCGGCCGTCGTCCAGCACCTGGTGTTCACCGTGAACAGCTTCACCGGGCAAAACTTCGAAAAAGTCGAAAATGCCTACTGCCGCATCGTCAACGCCAGTAACAAGAACGAACTGGCCCGCTTCAATCTGTCCGAGCGTGGCGCTCACACCGGCATCGTCATGGCCAGCCTGTCCCGCGACAGCGATGGCTGGAAATTCACCGCGATCGGTCAGACCACCAATGGCCGCACCGCCGACGATCTGGTCAACCTGGCCGTTCAGGCGCTGCGTTAATGGCGACCCTTGCTCCGGGCGGCAACGCGCCAGTTGCCAGCGGCCCGCTTCGCGTCGACATCAATTACTCGCCGATTCCTGGCGCTGACATTGATGTCTCGGCCTTTGTTCTGGGAACCACGGCAAAGGTTCGCGGCGATGGCGACATGTGCTTTTACGGGCAACCGAGCGTATTGGGCGGGGCAGTCACCCTGTCCGACGCCTCGGCGGGTCGTGCGGTGTTCACGGTCGATCTGAGCCGACTTGAAGCGGCCGTGGAAAAGGTCGCACTAACCGCCACGATCTACGAAAACAAGGCCAGTTTCGAGCGGGTCTCGCAGTTGTCGGTGGTGGTGTCCGGGGGCGTCGAAGCGCAGATCCCGACCAGTGGCATGAAGGAAACCGCGCTGATCCTCGGCGAGTTTTATCGTCGTCAGGGCGAGTGGAAATTCCGCTGTGTCGGACAGGGCTTCAACGGTGGACTTGAGCCGTTGGCCAGGCACTTCGGTGTGGATGTGGCTGCTCCGGCAGCAGCGCCGACACCGGCTCCAGCCCCAGCCCCAGCCCCCGTGCCGCCAGCGGCTCCTGCGGCAGCGAAATCGTCGATCAGCCTGAGCAAGGTCACCCTCGACAAGACCCGCAGCTCCATCAGCCTGGAGAAGACGGCGGCCGGCTTCGGTGAGATCAAGGTCAACCTGAACTGGAACAAGCGCAGCTCCGGCGGCTTCTTCCGCAGCAGCACCTCGGTCGACCTGGACGTCGGTTGCCTGTACGAGTTGCAGGACGGTGAAAAGGGTGTGGTGCAAGCCCTTGGCAACTGCTTCGGCGAATTGAAGCATGCGCCTTACATCCAGTTGATGGGCGACGACCGTACCGGCTCCGTGGCCGGTGGCGAATGGATGCACATCAATGGCGGCAAGTGGGCAGAAGTGCGCCGCATCCTGATTTTCGCCTTCATCTACGAAGGCGCGCCGAACTGGCGCGAGACCGATGGCGTCGTGACCATTTACATCCCGAATCAGCCGGACATCGAGGTTCGCCTCAACGAAGAGGGCGGTCGCCATGGCATGTGCGCCATTGCAATGCTCGAAAACGTCAACGGTGCCGTCAAGGTTTCCCGGCGAGTGGATTTCCACCGCGGGCATTCGGCGATGGACGAAGCCTACGGCTGGGGCATGAACTGGCGCGCCGGCTCTAAATAGTTACCTTGGCGGGGCTTGGTGCCCCGCCCTTTGAGAGGACCTCAAAATGCTTGCATGGCTTAAAGAAAACGCTGCATTGGCGCGGGACAAACTGACCACTGAGGTGAGCAAGTTCAAAAACCAGAAATTCATGGAGGCCACGACTGCCGCGTGCGCAATCGTCGCCGCTGCAGACGGTGAGATTTCTTCCGCCGAGAAAACCAAAATGGCCGGGTTTATCAATAACTCGTCGGAATTGAAGGTTTTCAACATGGCCGACGTCATCAAATCCTTCAACGGTCACTGCGAAAAGTTCGAGTTCGACTTTCAGATCGGTCAGGCGGAAGCGCTCAAGGCTATCGGCAAGATCAAGGGCGATGCCGGTGCCGGCCGCCTGCTGGTGCGTGTCGCGTGTGCCATCGGTGCGTCGGATGGCAATTTCGACGACAAAGAAAAAGCGGCATGCCGTCTGATTTGCCTCGAGCTGGGATTGAACCCGGCTGATTTCGAACTTTAAGGAGCGGTACCTTGGACAGTCACATTGGATTTCCCCCGCTGACCATGGCGGTGTTCGTCGGTATCGCGCTGGGCGCGCTGCTGCTCGACATGGTCACCCACCGTGGGGACAAACCCATTTCGCTGGCCAAAGCCTCGATCTGGTCGATTTTCTGGATTGCGATCTCGCTGGCGTTTGCAGGCTTTCTGTATGTCCAGCACGGGCCGGATGTCGCGAGCCTGTTCGTCACCGGTTATGCGCTGGAAAAAGTCCTCAGCGTCGACAACCTCTTTGTATTCATGGCGATTTTTGCCTGGTTCAAAGTGCCTGATGGCATGCGTCACCGCGTGCTGTACTGGGGCATCATCGGCGCCATCGTGTTCCGTGGGATCTTCGTTGCCATCGGTACCGGTCTGCTGGCGTTCGGCCCGTGGGTCGAGATCGTGTTCGCCGTGATCGTCGCCTGGACAGCCATCATGATGCTGCGCAGCGGCGGTGATGACGAAGAAGAGGAAGACTATTCCAAGCACATGGCTTACCGCTTTGCGCAAAAACTCTTCCCGGTATGGCCAAAGCTGCACGGCCATAACTTCTTCGTGTCGCGCAAGCAACTCGAAGTGGAACTGAAGAAACCCGAGAACCAGGGCATGACGCTGGCGGCGAAGGGCACCATTTTCGCCACGCCACTGTTCCTTTGCCTGGTGGTCGCAGAAGTTTCCGACATCCTGTTTGCCTTCGACTCCGTACCGGCAGTCATCGCCGTGAGCCGCGAGCCGCTGATCGTTTACTCGGCCATGCTCTTCGCCATTCTCGGCCTGCGGACCATGTACTTCGTCCTGGAAGCCCTGAAACGCTATCTGGTGCACCTGGAAAAATCGGTGATCGCGCTGCTGTTCTTCATTGCCGTCAAGCTGGGCTTGAACGCAACCGATCACATGTTCCACCACGGCTACACCATCGATGCGAACACCAGTTTGCTGATCGTAATGGTTGTATTGGCGATCGGTGTCGTCGCCAGTCTGATCTTCCCCGGAAAGGAAGAAGAAGCACCGATCGAAAACCAATGAGTAATCGTCTTCACCACAAGGAGTAATACCCCATGGCACTGTCTCTTACCAAAGGTGGAAACCTGTCGCTGACCAAAACCGACCCGAGCCTGAGCAAGATTCTGGTTGGCCTGGGCTGGGACCCGCGCGCCACTGACGGCGCAGAGTTTGACCTGGACGCGAGCGCTCTTCTGCTGGGTGCGAACGGCAAGGTCCGCAGCGAAGCCGACTTCATTTTCTACAACCAACTGAAAAGCCTGGACGGTTCGGTTGAGCACACCGGTGACAACCGCACCGGTGCTGGCGACGGCGACGACGAAGTGATCAAGGTCGACCTGAGCCGTGTTCCGGCCGACGTGGAAAAGGTGGTTTTCGTTGTCACCATCCATGACGCCGAATCGCGCAAGCAGAGCTTTGGTCAGGTGGGTGGTTCGTTCATCCGCGTGGTCAATGACGTGACCAGTGCCGAAGTGGTCCGCTACGACCTGGCTGAAGACGCCTCGACCGAAACGGCGATGGTGTTCGCTGAACTGTATCGCCACAACGGCGAGTGGAAATTCCGCGCCGTTGGTCAGGGTTATGCCGGTGGTCTGCGCGCCCTGGCCAACTCCTACGGCATGAATTTTTAACCAACCCCCAACAAAAGGAATGTGAACATGGCTGTAAGTCTGTCCAAAGGTGGCAACGTTTCGCTGTCCAAAGAAGCTCCGGGCCTGTCCGAAGTGATCGTGGGCCTGGGTTGGGATCCGCGTGTCACTGACGGCACCGAGTTCGACCTGGATGCTTCGATTTTCATCGTGGGTGAAAACGGCAAAGTCCTCGACGACAACGGTTTCATTTTCTACAACAACAAAAAATCCACCGACGGCTCCGTCGAGCACCTGGGCGACAACCGTTCGGGCGCTGGTGAAGGCGACGACGAGCAAGCCACCGTCAAGCTCAACGGCCTGGCGGCTGCTGTGAAGAAACTGGTGTTCTCGGTGACCATCCACGACGCCGAAGCCCGCAAGCAAAGCTTCGGTCAGGTGTCCAACGCCTACATCCGAGTGATCAACAAGGCTGACGGTAAAGAGCTGGCTCGCTACGACCTGAGCGAAGACGCTTCCACCGAAACCGCGATGATTTTCGGTGAGCTGTACCGTAACGGTGAAGAGTTCAAGTTCAAGGCGATCGGCCAGGGTTTTGCTGGCGGCCTGAAGCCTCTGGCTGAAGCCCACGGTGTGAGCATCGGCTAACCCGCAAGGGTTGAGAAGGCCCCCTCGCGAGGGGGCTTTTTCTTGTCCGTCGTTCGTACGGCAGTGGTACTTGAAAGCAAAAAAGGGAATGTTTCGGCGAGTGGATGGTTGGCGTTCTGGCAACGTCGTTGGGCATCTACCGCAGGGTTTGCGTACACAAAAGGGATTTCGACCATGTCACGCTTGTTTCTCGGCTCAAGCTTCTTTGGCTTGCTGCTGGCGCTGTGCGCTGCCCCGGTATCGGCAGCGAGTTTTGATTGTTCCAAGGCCACCACTTTTGCCGAAAACGCAATCTGCGCAGAGGGGGCCCTCGGCCTGCTGGATGAGCAATTGAACGCCAAGTACGTTCGTGTGCTGGAGAGCGCCTCTAACCCCAGTGACGTCCGCCAGCAGCAGCGTGAGTGGCTGCGTTTGCGCGACAACTGCAAAACCGGGCAGTGCCTGTCGTCCTCGATGTCACAAAGGCTCAGCGAGCTGACGCAGCAGTTGGCACAACCTGTCAGGCCCGTGGTCGGCTCCGTCACTAAACCGGGCGTGCCGGCGGCGACCCTCGATCCTGCAGTTAATCCCGGCCCCGTACAGGTATCGGCAACGGCCAGGCCGGCAAGTCCCGTGCGCAATGCGGCGGACGATCATCAAGCGGTTCTGAACCTGAAAATCGCGCTGTTTGTCATGGCGGTTTTGCTGCTGATCTGTGTCTGGTTGCATCATCGGGGATCGATGACGATTTACCAGGACTACACCGACGCACTGTGGACCAGTCTCACGCCAATCCTCGGTATTGGCACCTACTTTATCTGCAGTGCCTGGCTGGAAATTCCTGCCCGCTATTCGGCGATTGCCGCCGGGGTGCTGGCGTCGCTCATGGCCTTGCAGGTGATTGTGCAGACGTACCGCAGCAACGGCGTGTCGTTGTATTTCTTGCTCGCACTGTTCGCAAAAATCGCCTTGCTGACGTTTTACTGCCTGATGATGCTGATGTTGTTCGCCAGCAACGCCAGCAACAAGCGCGAGGCCCGGCGCAAGCGCGGTTGGGCTGTGGCGGTGACGACGGTTTTTGTATTCCTCTCGGGGTGGATGTGCCGGCATCGGCAGTTCTCTTCGATTGACGACTACATCGCTGGCAGAACGTAAGCCTTCACGGTCGCGGTGCTGACCTCAGCCAGACAGGACGCAAGGAGCAATCATGGGATTTCGGTTCAGCAAACGGATTACGTTGGTGCCGGGCGTGCGCCTGAATATCAGCGGTTCCGGGGTGAGCACTTCAATCGGTCCTCGGGGCCTGAGCATGACCATTGGCCGCAATGGCACTTACCTCAATGCGGGGCTGCCCGGTACGGGGCTGTCCTATCGTGAGCGCATTGATCGTCCTGCTCGGCAGCGCACTGCGGCAACGGAGTACACCGGCCCGGTGAAGATCAAGATCACCGACGAGGGCACTCTGCTGATCACCGATATCGATGATCAACCGTTGTCGGCAGCCATCGTCAAACGGGTGAAGGCCGAGAAGGAGCAGGACATTCAGCAGTTGCTGGAGAAGGCCGCGCAGACGATCAATCGTGATCTTGAGGATTGCCTTGGGGTGCATTTGCCGACACCGCGCCCAGGATCGCTGCCGGCGATTCCCGCGCCTTTTTCCATAGAGGCCCCGGCAATGCCTGTGCAGTTGACCCCAGGCCTTGTCGATCGAATGCTCCTGCGTGCAGCGAAAGTCGTTCGGCAGGCCGAATCGCAGTTGGCAGCTTACGCTCAGGAACTCGCCGAATGGCAGGCCACTCGCGATGCCCATGAGTTCGAGCGGACAGAGATCGAAAAGGCTTTCCGCTTATCGGCCAAAGGCTTTAGTGCGCAAATGGAGAAGGCGCTCAACTATGTGCTGAGCGGCATTGCGTGGCCCAAGGATACCCGGGTGGCCTACGAGTTTTCTCAGGATGTGTGCGGCATCGCGCTGGATATTGATCTACCGGACGAAAGCGATATGCCACGGCGTATTGCCCAAGCCACTGGCAATGGTCGCCTGACCTTCAAGAAACGCACCGATGCCCAGGCGCGCCGCGACTTCGTTGCGATTTGTTACGGTTCGTTGTTTCGGGTGACGGGTGAGGTTTTTGCGTTGTTGCCCGGAATCGGCAACGTGCTGGTGTCGGGTTATATCCAGCGTGATGATGCGGCCAGCGGGACAGTCGAGGATCACTATGTGATCTCGGTGGTGATTTCACGCAGCCAATGGAATTCGCTGAACTTCGACCGACTGAGTGAAATCGATCCGGTCGCGGCACTCGACAATTTTGGCGCGCGGGTCAAGCTTGACCGTTCGGCGCGATTCGCTGCCATCACACCGCTGCCGATGTCGGCACTGGATTGAGTCCCCGGTCCGCGCAGGACGACCCCGTGCGCGGGTTGTCGGCAAATCGTCAGCGAATGATGCCCTTGGCCCTGGCCTCTTTGAGCCAGATCGGGAATTCCGCCATCAACATGTCGTAGAGCTGCTCCTCAGAGATGTCGTGCAGATCGTCCAGAGCAAAGAAACCGCAGTTGTCCACCACGCGCCCCGGCAGGGTGTCGAGTTTCTCCAGAATGCCGTAGCCATGGCCACCGAGTCCGACGAATTGCCAGAAGATCGGCAGGTTGGCCGCCTCGACCATCAGACGGGTAATCTTGGTGCTTTGGGACACGCCGCCGTCGCTGATGAACAGCACATACATCGGTGTACCGTCATTGCTTTGCTGAAACTGCTCGATGACCTTCTGGATGACTTTGGGCTCATCGTTGATGCGGCTGCCCAGCTCCCATTTTCTCCAGCCGCCATTGTCGGTATCGATGAAGGCTTTGTGATTGCTCAGGGTCACTGGCGAGAGGCGCAAAGGCTTGGCGCCGAACGCCCAGCAATCGAGTTCGCCGTCCTCATCGAACGACACCGCCAGCGGCAGTAACCGGTCGACGACTTCCTGCACCCGCCCCTTTGCGTACTGATGGTTCATCGAGCCGGAAGCGTCGAGCACCAGCACCACCCGGGCCTTGGTCTGGGTGAGGTTGGCTTTCTCCAGGCTGATCTGCGCTTTCTTCGCCAGACTGACCAGATGCGGTGCGGCGTCGGCGATTTTTTTCTCGAGGGATATTTTCACCGGGGCTGGTGCGGGTGCAGGGCTTTCGGCCACTTCGCCACCAAAGTGGTTCACCAACGCATCCAGGCCTTGTGCGTACCCTTGCAGGTTCGAGAGCAGGCGCCACTCGCCGTTTTTGCGATACAACTCGGCCACCATAATGGCTTTTTCGGCGCTGAACGTTGCGCCGGAAAAAGCGCAGTGGGCGACGGCCTGGCCGGCAGGATTGGACACCGTGAAGTGGCTGGCACCGATTGCGCTCATCGCCCCGGTACCGTCGATGGAGGCCGTGAACACCAAGCGGTCAATCGACGCTGGCAATTGCGCAAGATTGATCTGAAAACGCCCCTGATCTTCGATCTTTACGCTGGCGCACGGCGTGGTCGGCTGGTTGAAAAAGACCATGTAGCGATCGTCGGAAAGTTTGCCCTGCGCGTCGACGCCGAAGCAGACGAAATCGATCACATCGCTGGACTGGATCTGTACCGCGAGTGTGAGCGATTGCCCCTGAAGAATGTTTGAAAGAGGTAGTCGTTGTCCCTGGGTGATCTGCATCTTGCTTCCTTGAGTGGTGGGTACTGCCTCGACGCAAGTTTGAGTGCGCCGGATATTCTGCTGCCCGATGGAAAAGCGGGCGATTGGATCGCCCGCGCATTATCACCCTAAAACCCGGGCTGGCCGGTCGAAAGATTTGGCCTCAGCGCTGCACCGCCACCAACATCATCATTGGCCTTTCGCGCTCTTCCGCCAGCGCCGGTTGTGCCGCCACTTCGGCATCGCTCGGGCCCCATTCGTTGAGATGACGAAGGGTGAAACCAGCAGCGATCAGCGAATTGAGCAACGTCCCGACCGTACGATGTTGCTTGATCACACCGTCGGCCAGCCAGTTCGTCACCCGCTCGCCCTCCATCTGATAACTGTCCAGTGGCCAGCGCTTGTGCCCCTCGTTGTCGATCAGCCAGCCGGGATTGCTCGGCGCCATGAAGATCGGGTGTTCGATGGAAAACACAAAGTGCGAACCCGGTTTCAGCGCCGCGTAGAGGTGAGCAAACAACCCCGGCAGATCCTTGATGTAGTGGAGCGCCAGAGAGCTGTAGGCCAGGTCGAAACTGCAAGCGGGCAAGTCGAGTTGTTCGAGGTCGGCGCGTTCATAGCGGATGTTCGCCGCCGAAGTTGTCTCGCGTGCGCGCTCCAGCATTTTCTCCGAGACATCCAGCCCCAGCACGCTGGCCGCGCCGTGTTCACTGGCCCAGCGGCTGAACCAGCCGTAACCGCAACCCAGATCCACCACGTGCAAACCGTGCATGGAGGGCAGCAACGCCTTGAGCGCCGGCCATTCCGGCGCGGCATCGAGGCCGCCGATGGAGCGGTTCATCTGGCTGTAGCCCTGGAAGAATTCGGGATCGTCGTAGATGTTTTGAGTCATGGTGAAGGCTCTTTTGAGTTCGATCATCAGCGGCAAAGTGGCCGCGATTGGAATCCCTCGAAAGTGATGGCGCGTATTCGTCGATGGCCGCGCAGGGGGAGGGTGGTGGCTGATGGGGAGATGCTAGTCGGTTGGGTGGGAGGTGAAAACCGGTGGAGTGTTGTGGATCTGTAATGTCGGGAAAATCGCTATGTGTTATCGCTGCGTAAACATCTTCCGGGTGAGGCGTTTAAAGGCGTGCAGTGTTACGTCCTGAAGCCTACAAATCCTTGCGCCGTTGCCTACCGCTACGCCAGAATCCGCCGGCTTGTGCGCTTTAGGGGCGGTCGGTAACTTGGTTCGCGTCACTGATTTCCAGTGATCGGGTTTAGTAGCCCGGCATCCTCAATCTAAATAGCTGCATGAGTACCACTCAGTCAGGCGAATGCTTGCACCTGATGGTGGCTGTGCGCATGGCGCCCTCGGGTGCGCCGGATTTGGATTGGGGTCCGGTCTACTAACTTGCGCACAGCTGCCACCCATCCGTTTAGTAGCGAGATCGGTTGCGGCCTTACTAAAAGGTCTCAATCCAATGTTCAAAGTAACGCCCAATCCGCCGGAAACCGATCCGGCCTCCCCCTACGAATCACCTGATTCAAAGAAATTCCACGAAGCCGCCGAGCGCGCCCTCGACCACTACCTCAGCCCAACCGCGCAGATCATGGGTTCCACCCGCGAACCCGAACCGATGTACCTCGCCAACCCTGCCTACGACACCGAATCCTTGCTCGCCAACGCCAGCGAAACACTCGGCTCGGCCACCACCATGCTCAACAACTTCGCCGCGCTGCTCGACACCTCGCACCGCAAGACAGCGCTCGGCATTGCACAGGTCGTCATGTTGGGGGAGTTGGCGGTGAATCAGGCGCTGGATAAGGTTGTGCCGGGTGAGTAGTCGCATCAAAGTCGATATCTGGCAGATATAAAAAAACCGGCCCACGAGGCCGGTTCCCAAGCGCCCGGATTTAACCCTGCTGCAACACCTTTAACGCTGCAGAGGCCAGAAACCCGGAACGGCTTTTCTCTTCCGGGTGATGCAACACATATTCATCAATGCGGTTGAGCAAGTGCCCCGGCAGGGTGATGTTGAGTTTTTGGGCTTTGCCCAAATACTTGAGCACATCGATATCCACCACGGCCCATGCACAGCCGGTGTATTTCGGGTTGGCCACGTGCAGGCTCAGCTTGCTGGCCGCTGGAATGGGAGCGCCGTCGTCCGCGAGAATCTCGAAATGACCTTCGATGGCTTCGCGAGCCATGGCGACGGCATCGTCCAGATCCTCTCCGGCGGAAAAGCATCCAGGAATGTCCGGGACTTCTACACCCCAGGCGTGTTGGTCATCGCCAATTGAAATCGCAATCGGGTAGAGCATATTCGTTGTCCTCCATGGCGCAACTGACTCAGAGAGTCAAAGCAGCGGCTGCTGCAAAATACTGATGGACGTTTTCTTCAGCAGATCCTTTTTCGGATGTGGCACGGCGACCAGTCCAGGTTTGGTCGGATGCTTGAAGTGATGGTGACTTCCTTTGATCCGTACCAGATACCAACCGTCTGCGACGAGTTGGCCGATTAAAAAACGGCTATTCACAACACCTCCTTGTGGTGTGCTTGGTGGGTACTATACCTATTGAATTTTTATGATCAACACTATAACCACCGGGCGGTTGTCGTTCGCTGTTGGGTGGCTGACTTAGCGCAGTCTAGGTAAGACCGAAGCGATGGCGAGGTGGGTTTGTTACCGGGTTTTGCTTATGTTCATGGGGCGATCTTCCGCTGCAAAATAATGGAACACATCTTTTTCTGACGTCACTGCTCGGGCTGCTAACGTTGAACTCTAATGAAGGTCATGGACACTCAACGAGCCTGTTGAAAGGGATCACCTCTCGATAAAGCCAGCGTAGTAATGCATGGAATTTGGCCATGTGATCGTCAGAAGGGAGTGAAACGGATGTCGACTCTAAAATTCAGCTATAGAGATGCAAAGGGCGATTTAAGTCAGCGGGAGTTGATTCATTGGTCAGAGAGTTCGGTTTACATTCAAGGACGATCGGCCAGCGATACCTTTCCTAAAACCTATCGCAAGGATCGCATCATCGAAGTATTGCTTGGGGCTGAGCTGCTCTTAAATGAGGCCGCTCCTCCTTCTCCGAGGCTTCAGCACAATCGAAAGCCACCGGCGCTCGTTGCTTCAGAAGCCGCTTCGCAAACGCCTCATCCGAAAATGTCACCGGGTAGGATCAATCAAATTCTTTTCACTGGGTTCGCAGCTGCACAACGGGCTGAGCTTGAGCAAAAAGCAGTGGAATATGGGTTGAGGGTCATGAGTACGGCAGGCAAGACGCTGACGTTTCTTTGTTATGGTGAAAATGCGGGGCCAACCAAAGTTTCCAAGGCACTTGAGGCTGGAGCTTTCATCATCAACTCAGAGCAATTCTTGAATCTGATCACAACGGGAGAAATCCCCTGAAGTCATCATTTCGATCAGCTTACGCATTTAAACCTGCGCCAACCGCCGAATGCTTGGTATGTGCGGCCAGCATCACCTCATTCTGCTTCTTGGTAGCTTCGGTCAGAACTTCACGGTAAACACGTTTTTTTTCGTGCGATTTCGCATTACGGATGAAGTCTGCGAATGGGCTTGCGTACTCCTGTTTGAATCCGATTGTCATGGAATTGCTCCGTCATTGATCCCGAGCATGGGCATCACTTCGTGCGTCGCATGCTTCTCAAGGATTCTCGTTAGAGAGATCAAAGCGTAAGAGGGGAGGGGGTATCTGCAATCAATGATGTGTTTCCGAATCATTCCGCGCTGCCCAAACGGCCAACCTCAAATCCCAGCCACAAAAAAACCGGCCCTATAGGCCGGTTTTTTCTATCCCTGCATCCCCCGTCAAAAAACACAACGTGAGACCAATATTCGAGTGGAGCGGGTAGAGGGAATCGAACCCTCGTCGGAAGCTTGGGAAGCTACTGTTCTACCATTAAACTATACCCGCTCAGAGCGGCTGACTTTGTACCAGACTCGGCCACGGATTTGAAGTTTTTCTTTTACTCATGAACGCTTTAAATCACTGAAAACGGTCAATCGCGGGCGAGCACTGTGGTGAGAAAAGCAAAATCTCAGCCCGGCAGCCTCGCTCGCGACGACGCTCTTTCAAATAGCCAATGCATGTTGATCCTGAACAAACGAGTATCGCGTGCGGCTCGCCTGCGGTGCCGGTTTCAAGAAGCCGAGCAGGGCGTTCTGGCTATCGCGGCACGCCGCTTTGTGCTCCATGTCGAGGAAATGCCCGGTAGCCTGCAGCGTGGTGAAGGTGCTCTGCGCCACGTGGTTGCCGAACAGGCGCGCATCCTCGGCGGCGGTGTATTCGTCCCATTCGCCGTTGAGAAACAGCACCGGTACGTTGATTTTCTTCGCCGCGTTCAAATAGCACTGGCGATCGCTGTGCAGCACGTCACTGATGTGGAAGTGCATCTGCCCGTATTCGTGCTCGGCCAGGCTGCTGACGTGGCGATAGTTGAAGCGTTTGAACAGCGACGGCAAGTGTTTGCCGATGGTGCTGTTGACCAGTTCACCGACCCGATCGCCGTCGCGCTGGCCAAGGTAGTCGACGCCGCGTTCCAGGTAATCGAGCATGTGCGCGTTGATCACTGGCGAGAACGAGCTGATCACGGCTTTCTCGATGCGCCGTGGCTGGTGCGCGAGGGCCACGAGCGTCGCGGCGCCGCCCCAGGAGAACGACAACACGTGTTCGGCGGCGAAGTGGTCGATCAGCTCCAGCAGGATCTGCCCTTCGACTTCTTTCGTCAGATGTTTCTCGTGACGGTTGTGGGCTTTTGACCGGCCCGCGTAGGGCTGGTCGTAGCAGACCACGTTGAATTGCGGGTGCAGGTTCTTCACGGTTTGTGCAAACGACGCAGTCGTGGCCATCGAGCCGTTGACCAGGATGATGGTCTTTTCTGCGGCGTCTGCGCGATAGAACTCCGTGTAAACCCGATACTGACCCTGTATATCCAGCACAGCGATTTCTGGCCTCATGTCATAAGACTCCTGGCAAGCAAGCGGGTATGCGCGCAAAAAGAGATTGCACGAGCTTTGTGACAGGTAGGCATACGCCTGGAATTTGCTTGGCCCATGTCGATCCATGACAGCGGTCGACGGGTATTGTTATTGGCGGGCATTCTGCCGGCTGAGGCGCAACCCAGAGGGCTGACGACCGGCAAAAAGTTTCTTGGATGTATGGTGTGACTAATCGGTCACAATTTGGCCGACGTCCTGATTCAAGCAGGGGTAGGAGGATCGCGCAAGTGCCTTTGGTAAATTGTTCGACAACTTCTGCTGAGCGGTCGCCGGCTTAGAACAAATGAATCTCTTCGGTGCGCAAAGCGCGGTACTCGCCCGGTTTTAGCGCGTTATCGAGCGGCAGAGGGCCCATGGATTCGCGGTGCAGGCGCAGCACTTTGTTGTTGAAGTGGCCAAACATGCGCTTCACCTGATGGTAGCGACCCTCGACGATACTCAGGCGCGCCGACCTCGGGCCGAGCAGTTCCAGATGTGCAGGCTGCGTGGTCAGGTCTTCGAAAGCGAAGTAGATGCCCTCGGCAAACGTCATCGCATACTCCGCGCCAATGTCCTGCTCGGTTTCGACGTAATAAACCTTTGGCAGTTTGGTTTGTGGCTGGGTCAGGCGCCGCGACCAGGTGCCGTCGTTGGTGATCAGCATTAAACCGGTGGTGTTGAAATCCAGACGTCCGGCAATGTGCAAGTCGTCCTTGTCCGGTTCATCGAGCAGGTCGAGCACGGTCGGATGTTGCGGATCGCGGGTGGCGCTGACGCATCCCGGCGGCTTGTGCAGCATGAAGTAGCGCGCCGGTTTGCCCAGTTGCAGCACCTCGTCGTCGACTTCGACGCGGCTGAATTCCAGCACTTCGCTGTGCGGATCCGTGACGACTTTTCCGTCAACGCGCACGCGCTTTTCCACCAGCAACAGGCGAACCTGCTGACGGTTGTAGCGGGGCAAGTTGCTGAGGAAGCGGTCGACGCGCATGTTCAGGTTTCAGTGGATGGCGGGGCGCGCATCTTACGGGATCGACGGCTTGGCCGCTTGCAGTTGCGCCTCGACCTGCGCGCAGCGCGGGCACAGGCAGGATTTGTTCCGCAGTTCCGGCGGCAAGGCTTCGAGCACGGCCGCGTCGATGCTGACGCCGTAGCACCAGCATGCGCGGTCGGCGGTGCGCGGATCGGCCAGGCTGCAATCGTTGCGGGCGCCGCAGGCCGGGCAGAGTTCGGGTCTTTCGATGACGTCAGGCATAAGTCGAGTGAGGCATTTCCGCGCAGGTGCGGTTGCGGCCGGTTTGTTTGGCCCGGTACATCGCATGATCGGCCCGCGACAGCAGGCTGTGCAAGGTGTCTTCGCGTTGCAGGGTGGTGGCGCCGATGCTCACGGTCAGATTCAGGCTGTGGCCGTTGTAGGCATATTCGTGCTGCTCGACATGCTGGCGGATTTTCTCGGCAATTTTCTGACCGGTGTCGCCGTCGGTATCCTTCAGCAAAACAATGAATTCCTCACCGCCCCAGCGGCAGACAATGTCGGCATGGCGCAGGCAACTTTGCAGGTCGCGGGCAAAACCGATCAGCACCTGATCACCGGCCATGTGCCCATAGGTGTCGTTCAACGCCTTGAAGTGATCGAGATCCAGCAACAGCGCGGTCAATGGCTTCGTTTCCCGTTGCGCTTCGTGCAGGGCTTGCACGGCGAGCAGATCGAAACCACGGCGGTTCGGCAGCTCGGTGAGACTGTCGAGGGTGGCCTGGGCCTGGATCTTCGACTGAAATCGTTTGATCACCCGGTTGAGCAAGGCCAGCACAATCAACGTCACCAACAGGCAAATCAACAGATTCAGATACAGCGACTGACGGATCTCGCTCAGCGCGCCGTCCTCGCGTTTATCGACGAACAGGTACCAGTTCAACTCCGGAATAAACCGCACGTTGAGAAAATGCCCCTGGCCGTGAGCGGAGTATTCGTAGCTGCCGCTGTGCGGTTTCGGCAACTGACTGACCAGACTTCTCATGCTGTCGAGTTCGCCAAGGCTTTGCCCGCTATGCGCACCTTCTGGCCCGCCCTCGGCACCGGTCAGCACCAGTCGGCCGAAGGTGTCGACGAAGTACACGCTGCGTTGATAACGCTGTTGGTACTTGTCGATCAGCTTGATCACCGCATCTACGGTCAGACCCACGCCGGCCGCGCCGATAAAGCGGTTGTGGTAGTCGTAGACCTTGTAGTTGATGAAGAACGTCAGGTTGTCCTTGTTGGCCAGATCCGGGTCGACGTTGATCTCGTACGGATCTTTCATGTCGCGCACACGGAAGTACCAGGCATCGCGGGGTTCATCGACCTTGACCTGCTTGAGCACGCCTTTGGCGTGGTAGTAGGTGAGGGTGCTGTTGGAAACGAAGAACGCAGTGTAGGCGCCGTAATGGCTCATGACTTCGTCGAGGTAGCGGGTCATCTGCTCGGGATTCTGTTCGCCGTTCACCACCCAGTCGCGCATGAAGGTGTCGCGGGACATCATCGAGGAAATCAGGATCGGTCTGATCAGATCTTTCTGGATTTCCGAATAGACCGTGTCGGATGTCAGCGGCAGTTCGGTGTTGACGATGTTGTCTCGAATCGACGTGCGCGAAGCGTAGTAACTGAGCAGCGACGTGGCGAGAAAGCCGGCGCCAAGCAGGGCAATCAGCGTCAGTACCAGTGAGCGTTGCGAGTACAGCGGAGAACGAAGCGGCATGGCAGTTCCGTTGGCAGTGGCCCGATGGCAAGCATTCTAGTGGCACTGCGCGGAAATAACTGCTCCATGCGCGGCGCGAATGGTCGCTTCTGTATTGGACATCAACCTGTGGTTTTCAGGGTTCCAGCACCACTGATCTGAAGCCGGACTGAACCGGGCACTTGATCGATCCGCGTCAGTCAAAAGCTGTATCGGCTGCTCTGTCCTGTTGCGGCTGTGGGTCTTTCAGGAGGCCGTCATGCGAATTTCGAAACTGTTGCGTCGAGCACTGCTTGGAGCCGTGCTCGGTCTGGGCTTGTCCGGTTGTTACTACTACGCCGGTCCCTACGATGCATATCCCGCCACGTATTACTCTCCCGGCTATTACTCGCCTTATTACTACGGCGGTTATTACGGCCCGCGCTATTACGGTGGCGCGCGTTATTACTATGGTGGTCGCGGCCATTACGGCGGTTACGGACGCGGTTATCACGGCGGCGGATACCACGGTGGGCACCACTAATCACCTCCTGAATGACGGAGTTGGCGGATGAACAAGGTTTCATGAATCACTTGTTTCAACTTGTTTCAGAAACGCACCAGATTCTGAAAACGCTGTCAGATACTTCGTCAGTCACCGAATAAACGACTGACGCCTGCCAGCGTCGCTGGTGTGGCTACCCGCGGTCCAGGAGGCCGCCATGTATCGCCGAATTCTTCTGCTTGCCGTGATGTTTTTTTCCATTGGCGGATGCGTCCCTTATTCATACGGAGACAGCTATTACAGGTCAGAGGTCTACACCTCACCCGCGCCGGCGTACTACAACGGTGGCGGCACTTATTACAGCGGTGGCAGCACGTACTATTCGGCCCCGCGTTACTATCAGCCAGCCCCGCGCTACTACCAGCAACCGCGTTATTACCAACAGGCGCCACGCTACTACCAGCCGGCTCCGCGCTACTACGAAAGCCGTCGTTGGCACGGCAATGATCGTGGCGGCTGGGACGGCCACCGTCGCGGCGGCTGGGACAACGATCACCGCGGTCGCGGCAACTACGACCGTCACAGTGGTCGCGGCGACCACAACGGACGTGGCAACCGCTGGTAATCCACCGCAAACAAAAAAGCGGCGCATTGAGCGCCGCTTTTTTTGTGCCTGCTTTTTATTGGAGGGTCAGTATTGGCTCAGATCAGCCAACGGATGCCGCCCCTCCCAGACCTTGTGAAAATGCGCCTCGACCACCGCATCCGGCACACTGCTGACGTCCGGCCAATGCCAGTGCGGCTTTTGATCCTTGTCGATCAGCCGCGCGCGAACCCCTTCGCTGAACTCCGGGTGCCGGCAGCAATTAAGGCTCAGGGTGTATTCCATCTGGAAAACTTCAGCCAGCGACATATGCCGCGCACGGGTGATCTGTTCCCACACCAGATGCGCGGTCAGGGGTGAACCTTCGCTCAGGGTTTTTGCCGCTCGAGCGATCAGCGCGTCGCTGCTGTCACGTTGCAGGCTGATGGCTTTCCAGGCACAACTCACGTCGCTGACGTCGAGCAGTTCGTCGATCTGCCGACGCCGTGGCAGCCACTGCGGCTCGGGCATCTGCGCCAGCGCTTCCTGCTGCAAGGCCTTGAACAGACTGTTGAGCTGCATGGCGGTCTGTTCCTGCCAGTTGAGTTGCAACAGGCCTTCGATCAGTTCTGGCTGCTGCTCGTCGAGCAGGAAACGGTCGGCCAGATCCAGATCAAGCGCATCGCGGCCGTTCATGTGTGCGCCGGTCAGGCCGAGGAACAAGCCGAGCTTGCCCGGCAGCCGCGCCAGAAACCAACTGGCGCCAACATCCGGATACAGACCGATGGTGATTTCCGGCATTGCCAAACGGCTGCTCGGCGTGACAATCCGCGTGCTCGCACCTTGCAACAAACCCATGCCGCCGCCCAGCACGTAGCCGTGGCCCCAGCAGATCAACGGTTTCGGGTAGGTGTGCAGACTGTAGTCCAAGCGGTATTCCGCAGCGAAAAATTGCGCGGCCAGCGGCGGTACTTCGCCGGGATGGGCGCGACAGGCTTCGACCAGGCTGCGCACTTCACCGCCAGCGCAAAAGGCTTTGGCGCCATTGCCGCGCAGCAATACGCAGACAATTTGTGGATCCTTGGCCCAGGCATTCAACTTGTCGCTGAGGGCGTTGATCATCGGCAGAGACAGCGCGTTCAGCGATTTTTCAGCGTCCAGGCTGGCGATACCGAGGCGTGCGCCGTCGGTGCCGGAGAGTTCTTCGAAGTGCAGATTCATCGTGACCTCGATCGGGAATTTGAACGATCAGTATGATCGCTGTGTGGGAAAGTGCCTGATGTGCATCAGATCAATTGACAAGCGTGGTCGGCTTTCCTAGGGTTCGCCCCATTGTTTTTGCCGGGTATGACCATGACTGCTGACGACCGTATCAAACTCGAACCGAGCTGGAAGGAGGCACTGCGTGCTGAATTCGACCAGCCCTACATGGCAGAGTTGCGCAACTTCCTGCAGCAGGAGCGGGCGGCCGGCAAGGAAATCTATCCGCCGGGTCCGCTGATTTTCAATGCGCTGAATTCGACGCCGCTGGATAAAGTGAAAGTGGTGATCCTCGGCCAGGACCCGTATCACGGCCCGGGACAGGCCCATGGCTTGTGCTTCTCGGTGCAGCCGGGCGTGCCGGCGCCGCCGTCGTTGGTCAACATCTATAAAGAGTTGAAACGCGATCTGAACATCGACATCCCGAACCACGGTTATCTGCAGAGCTGGGCCGATCAGGGCGTGTTGATGCTCAACACCACCATGACCGTCGAGCGCGCCACCGCCAACGCACACAAGGACAAGGGCTGGCAGTTTTTCACCGATCGGATCATTGAGCTGGTCAGCGAGCGCCAGCCGCATCTGGTGTTCATGCTTTGGGGCGCGCATGCGCAGAGCAAACAGAAGCTGATCGACGCGACCAAGCATCTGGTGCTGACCTCGGTGCACCCGTCGCCACTGTCGGCGTATCGCGGATTTTTGGGCTGCGGGCACTTCAGCCGGACCAACAAGTTTCTTGAGCAGAATGGCGAAACGCCGATCGAGTGGCGTTTGCCGCCGGTTTGATGTCGGCCTGAAGGGCCCCATCGCTGGCAAGTCGAGTCGTCGCACCGCAGCTCCCACAGGTTTTTGTGGGTGCCACAATTATGTGTACACCTCAGAACCCTGTGGGAGCTGGCTTGCCAGCGATAAAGTCGACTCGGTGTTACTCGGGATTACGATTCCAGTATTTGAACAACGGCTCCGCCAGAAACAGCACAAACAACAGCCGCATCACCTGCATCGCCGTCACCAGCGGCACCGACAGTTGCAGGGTCTCCGCCGTCAAACTCATTTCGGCAATCCCGCCGGGCATCATGCCCAGCGTCAGTGAGCGCAGATCCAGATGGGTCAAGGCACTCAAGCCCAACGCCGCCAATGTGGCGATCAACATGGTCAGCGCCGTGCCGATCAACGTGCGGCCCATGAACGACGGCGCACGCCGAAAAAACTGTCGATTGAAGTGGCAGCCCAGGCCGCTGCCGATCAACCACTGGCCAATCTGACTGCCGCCATTGGGCAACCCGATGTGCAGATCCCAACCGATGCTCACCGCCGCACTCACCAGCAACGGCCCGAACAGCCACGGATTGGGTTGACGCAAGCGCTGCCAGAGCCACGCGAGCAGACCACCTGCCGGAAACAGGATCGCCAGCCAGCGCCAATCGACACTGCCAGCGTGAGCAATCGGCGTGCCGTCACCGAGCAGATACTTGAACGCCGCCGGCACACACAACACCACCACCAACACCCGCAGACTTTGCCCTGCCGCAACGTGGCTGAGCATCGCCCCGTTGCGTGCGCCGAGGTTGACCATCTCGCCGGATCCACCGGGCATGCTCGAGAAAAACGCCGTGGCGCGATCCTCCCCGGTGCGGCGCATCAACCACACGCCAACCACCGCCGACACGCTGGTCACCAGCGCACCGAAAAAGATCAGACCGAAATGACTGAGCACCTGCTCCATCACCACCGGGGTGAAGTGCAGGCCGATGCCGATCCCGACAATCCACTGGCCGCACTTGCGGCCGCCGGGGATTTCCGTGAGTTGCCACGGCGTCAGGCAGCGCACGAGGATGATCGCCAGCAACGAGCCGACCATCCACGGCAGTGGCCAGCCGATCTGGCTGGCGAGGTAACCGCCAAGCAGACCGACCAGCGGGGTTCCCCACCAGGATTTCAGTGAGGCGCGATCAAACATCGGCGATGGCGCGACGCGCGACCGAACGCTTGCGCCAGATGCGCAGCAGCGGCATCAGCAACATGATCGCGGTCAGTACCCAGACACCGAAGGTGATCGGGCTCGTCCAGAGGATTTCCAATGCACCGTTGGAAATCGACAGCGCCCGACGCAGGTTCTGCTCCATCAGACCACCGAGGATGAAGCCCAGCAGCACCGGCGACAACGGGAAATCGAGCTTGCGCAGGATGTAACCGAAGATGCCGATACCGACCATCAGGAACAGGTCGAACGTGGTGGCGTGCACCGCGTAGACGCCGATCCCGGTGATGATCGCGATCACCGGCACCAGTGCCCAGTTCGGCACCGCAAGGATGCGCGTGAAGATACGGATCATCGGGATGTTGAGGATCACCAGCATGATGTTCGCGATGAACAACGAGGCGATCAGGCCCCAGACGATGTCCGGTTGTTGCTGGAACAGCAGCGGCCCCGGGGTGATGTTGTACAGCGACAGGGCGCCGATCATCACTGCCGTGGTGCCCGAACCTGGAACGCCGAGGGTCAGCATTGGCACCAGCGCGCCACAGGCCGAAGCGCCAATCGCAGTTTCCGGCGCGGCGAGGCCACGGGCATCGCCTTCACCGAACTTGCCGCTGGCACCAGCGATACGCTTCTCGGTCATGTAGGCCACGGCACTGGCCAGCGTTGCACCGGCACCCGGCAATACGCCCATGATGAAACCGAGCAGGCCGCAACGGATGTTCACCACGAACACCGAAGACGCTTCCTTGAAGTTGAACATCATCCGCCCGGTGGCTTTCACTGCTTCCTGACCGCGATGGGTTTTCTCCAGCAACAGCAGAATCTCGCTGATCGAGAACAAGCCCAGCACCAGCACAACGAACTGTATGCCGTCGGTCAGGTGAATGTTGTCGCCAGTGAAGCGGTAAACGCCGCTGTTGGCGTCGATGCCGACGCTCGACAGGAACAGACCGATCAACGCCGCAATAAACGTCTTCAGCGGTCGATCACCGGCCATGCCGCCCAGGCAGACAATCGCAAACACCATCAACACGAAGTATTCCGCCGGCCCAAAGGCAATCGCCCATTTCGCCAGCAACGGCGCGAACAGCACCATGCCGCAGGTGGCGATAAACGCACCGATAAACGAACTCCACGCCGACAGCGACAGCGCCACACCGGCCAGACCTTTGCGGGCCATCGGGTAACCGTCGAGGGTGGTCATTACGGTCGATGCTTCGCCGGGAATGTTCAGCAGGATCGAGCTGATCCGTCCGCCGTATTCGCAGCCCAGATACACCGCTGCCAATAGAATCAACGCCGACTCCGGCGGCAGGCCGAGGGCAAAAGCAATCGGAATCAGCAGTGCCACGCCGTTGATCGGGCCAAGGCCCGGCAGCAAGCCGACGACGGTGCCGATCAGTGTGCCGGTCAGGGCCGTGACCAGGTTGTACGGGCTCAGCGCGACGCCGAAGCCCTGCCCCAAATAACCGAGGGTATCCATATCAGTTCTCCAGTACGTCGAGCAGGCCAAGGGGCAGCGGAACGTCCATCACACGGTCGAACAGCAGGTACAGACCGATGGCCATCAGCGTGGTCACCACCACGCTCGGCCACCAACGACCGCCATACAGGCGCGCCATCGGAATGCCGATCAGGATGCTGCTGAGGATGAAACCCAGCGGTTCGAACAGACCGGCGAATACCAGCAACAAGGCGACGCAGATGGCAATCTTGGTCAGCGTTTCGCGATCCAGCGGTGGATCTTCATCGCTGTGTTTGATTGGCGCCGGGCGGAACACCATGTACAGCAGCGCCGCGCCCATCAGGCCGAGCATCAGCAAAGGGAAGGCGCGCGGGCCCACCGGTTCGTAGGAAAAAGCCGCTTGATACGGCCACGCCATCAGGGCCAGGCCGGCGCAAACCAGCAACAGCACTGAAGCGAAAATGCGTTGAATAAGCATGGGAGCTCCTGTGCCGCGTCCCCGCAATCGGGAACGCAGCCGCTAGACAGAGGCGATCACTGGATCAGGCCGAACTCTTTGGCCAGCACTTTGTAGTCCGCAACCTGCTTCTTCACGTAGGTGTCGAGTTCCGGACCGGTCATGGCAAACGGGAACAGTTCACGCTGATCGCGCAGCTTGGCGAACTCGTCGGAGGCCAGCAATTTGTCAAACGAATCTTTCCACCAGGCGTAGTCTTCATCGCTGACTTTTGGCCCGAGGTAGAAGCCGCGCACCACTGGCCAGACGATGTCGTAGCCTTGCTCGCGAGCGGTCGGGATGTCTTTCATTTCCGGTTCGTCGAGACGCTTGTCGGCGAACACTGCGAGCAGACGCATATCGCCGCTCTGGATGTGCGGCATGGAGTCGGAGATGTCGGTGCTGCCGACCTGGATGTGGCCGCCGAGCAGGGCGGTGGCGATTTCGCCGCCACCTTCGAGGGCTACGTAACGCAGGTCACGCGGGTTGATCCCGGCAGCCTTGGCGATCAGCGCGGTTTGCATCCAGTCCTGGCTGCCGACGGTGCCGCCGGAACCGATGACCACGGAGCTCGGATCTTTCTTCAATGCCTGAACGAGATCGTCGAGGGTCTTGTAGGGCGAATCGCTTTTCACCGCGATGGCACCGTAGCTGGTGCCGACGGCAGCGAGCCAGCGCACATTGGTTTCATCGAAACGGCCGAACTTGCCTTGGGCCAGGTTCAGCAACGAACCGCTGGACCACGCCACCAGCGTGCCGGCATCGGCCGGACGTTGCGCAACCACGGCGTTGTACGCCACCGCGCCAACGCCGCCGGGCATGTAGGTGACACGCATCGGTTTGGTCAGCAGTTTTTCGTTGACCAGCGCGCTCTGCACCAGTTTGCAGGTCAGATCGAAACCACCACCCGGCGAGGCCGGGGCGATGCATTCCGGACGTTTCGGTTCGGCCATGAGTTGGCCGGCAACCAGCACCGTGCCGATAGCTAAAGCAACTTTACGCAGTGACAAATTCATTGGTCTCTCCACAGGTTTTTTTGTTGTAGGGGATTCTTTGTAGGAGTTGCCGAAGGCTCGGATCGCGATCAGACGATCTTTTGATCTTCATCTTCGACATTTCAATCAATTACCAAAGCGCAACGCTATAGCTCACCAACAACCGCACTTCATCAGCATCGCGAGCGGAGTAATTCGAGCGATAAGTGGCATTACGCAAACGCACGGCGACATCCTTCAAGGCGCCGCTTTGTACTACATATTTGATCTCGGTGTTGCGCTCCCACTCTTTGCCTTCTTCACCGTTCTTGAGCTTGATGTTGTCACCGCTCAAGTAACGGCTCATGAAGCTCAGACCGGGGATGCCGAGTTTGGCGAAGTCGAAGTCGTAACGTGCTTGCCAAGAGCGTTCTTCGGCGCCGGCGAAGTCGTTGATCTGCACGAAGTTGACCAGGTACGGGTCGCTGCCATCGACATACGGGAATGCGCTGTCGCCGGACATGTGCTGATAACCGGCGCTGAACTTGTGGCCGCTCAAGGCATAACTGACCAGACCGTTGAGCGAGCGGTTGTCGATTTCGCCGCCACGCGCCGCGCCCTGATCGTCACTGACGGCAAAACGCAGGTCGGTGGCAAATGTGCCCGGGCCCATCGGGCGCGAGGCGACCAGACCGAAGAAGTGCTGGTTGTAGACTTCGTCGAGTTGCGCGAAGTGGTAACTGCCGGTGATCTTGTCAGTGAACTTGTAGTCAACGCCGCCGAAATCGAAGTGCTTGCCGGCAGCGGTGCCGGCAAAACGGCTGTTCTTGTTGTTGAGGGCGATGTCCTCGAAATCGGTGCTGTCGCGATCCTTGGCTTTCTCCAGACGTCCGCCGGTGAAGGTCAGGTTTTTGATTTCTTTGGACGTCAGCAATCCGCCTTCAAAGGTCTGCGGCAGGATGCGTCCGTCGTTGGGCTTGAGGATCGGCAGTTCGGGGATCAGGCTGCCGATTTTCAGTTCTGTGGCGGAGATTTTCACTTTGCCGGTCAGGCCGACTTTGGAGTACTCGTCAGCCGCGCGCCCGTCGTCGTGGGTCGGCAACAGGCCGGTGCCGGTACGGTCCGGGCTCGAATCGAGCTTGACCCCAAGCATGCCCAACGCATCGACACCGAACCCCACGGTGCCGTCGGTGTAACCCGATTGCAGATTGAGCATGAAGCCTTGTGCCCATTCGTCACGCTTGGATTGCTGGGCGCTGGTGCCATCGCGAAAGTCGCGGTTGAAATACATGTTGCGGGTTTCGAAGGTGGCGCTGCTGTCTTCGATGAAGTCGGCAAAACTCAACGGCGAAAAACCGGCGAGGGCGGCGGCGCTGGCGAGGGTGGCGTGGCTGAAACGGGAAGGGCGAACGGGCATGAGAGCCCGGGTCTGCATGGACGGCATGCGGGTGTACTCCGTTTATTGTTCTTATTGGTCGAAAACGCTTCGTGGCGTTTTTCGTCACGCTGTGTGGCAGCAGCGACGGCAGTCGAAACTGTCCGTAAACCGACTCTAACGGCCCAACCTTTCGCTAACCTTTCAGCTGACTTTCACGGTTTTCGGGCTTCACAGCGGCGGTTGCGGCTGTAAACTCCGCGACAAAGAGTGGCGCCGGCCACCCCTGAACGAGGTAAGAATCCATGCGTGTCCTGCTCGTCGAAGACCATCTGCAACTGGCCGAAAGTGTGGCCCAGGCGCTCAAGAGCACCGGTCTGACCGTGGATGTGTTGCACGATGGTGTCGCCGCCGATCTGGCCCTGAGCAGTGAGGAATACGCGGTGGCGATTCTTGATGTCGGCTTGCCGCGCATGGATGGATTTGAGGTGTTGGCGCGCTTGCGTGCTCGTGGAAAAAATCTGCCGGTGCTGATGCTGACCGCGCGCAGTGATGTGAAAGATCGCGTGCATGGCCTCAATCTCGGCGCTGACGATTACCTCGCCAAACCGTTCGAGCTGACCGAACTGGAAGCCCGGGTCAAAGCCCTGTTGCGCCGCACTGTGCTCGGCGGCGAGCGCCAGCAGCGGTGCGGCGTGCTGGCCTATGACCTCGACACACGGCGCTTCACCCTCGGTGAAGAGCTGCTGACCCTGACCTCCCGCGAGCAAGCCGTACTCGAAGCGCTGATCGCCCGACCGGGACGGGTGATGAGCAAGGAGCAACTGGCCGCGCAGGTATTCGGCCTCGACGAAGAAGCCAGCCCCGATGCCATCGAAATCTACGTGCATCGCCTTCGCAAGAAACTCGACGGTCAACCGGTGGCGATCGTGACATTCCGTGGTCTCGGCTATCTGCTGGAAAGTCGCGATGCATAAGCCCAGCAGCCTGCGCTGGCGGTTGCTGTGGAACCTCGCGTTGCTGCTGGTGGTGCTGATGCTCGCCAGTGGCTTGAGTGCTTACTGGAATGGACGCGAGGCGGCCGACACGGCGTATGACCGTACCTTGCTGGCGTCGGCGCGAACCATCGCTGCCGGTCTGTCGCAACGTGACGGCAGCCTCAGTGCCGACGTGCCTTACGTGGCCCTCGATACCTTCGCCTACGACAGCGCCGGGCGGATCTATTACCAGGTCAACGACATCCACCAGAAGCTGATTTCCGGCTACGAAAACCTCCCCGGCCCACCGCCCGGCACCCCCAGGACTGATGACTACCCGGCCTTGGCGCGCTTTTATAACGCGACTTATCGCGGACAAAACGTGCGTGTGGTCAGCCTGCTCAAAGCCGTGACCGAACCCAACATGAACGGCATGGCGGAAATCCGCGTCGCCGAGACCGATGAAGCCCGGGTCAGCATGGCCCGCAGTCTGGCCGCCGACACCTTGTTGCGTTTGGGCATGTTGGCGATCGGCGCGTTGCTGTTGGTCTGGTTCGCGGTCAGCGCAGCGTTGCGACCGCTGGAGCGTTTGCGCACCGCCGTCGAAGAGCGCCAACCCGACGACTTGCGGCCATTGCCGCTGGTAGAAGTGCAGCATGAGTTGTGGCCGCTGGTGCGCGGGCTCAACCATTTCACCGAGCGCCTGCGTGGTCAGTTCGAGCGACAGGCACAGTTCATCGCCGACGCCGCGCATGAATTGCGCACACCCTTGGCGGCGTTGAAGGCGCGACTTGAATTGGGCTTGCGTTCAAATGACCCGCAGGTCTGGCGCACGACGCTGGAATCTTCCGCGCAGGGCACCGATCGCCTGACCCATCTGGCCAATCAATTGCTCTCGCTGGCGCGTGTCGAGAACGGCGCGCGGGCGATTGCCGAGGGCGGGGCGCAATTGCTCGATCTGAGTCAGTTGGCCCGGGAACTGGGCATGGCCATGGCGCCACTGGCCCACGCCCGTGGTGTTGCGCTGGCGCTGGAGGCGGATGAACCGGTGTGGTTGCGCGGCGAGCCGACGTTGCTCAATGAGTTGCTGAGCAACCTGGTGGACAACGCACTGGCGCACACGCCACCGGGCGGCAACGTGATTTTGCGCGTGACGGCGCCGGCGGTGCTTGAGGTTGAAGACGACGGACCGGGGATTCCTCTGGAAGAGCGTGATCGGGTATTCGAGCGCTTTTACCGACGTAATCAGCAGGTCGCCGGTTCGGGGTTGGGGCTGGCGATTGTCGGTGAGATCTGCCGGGCGCATCTGGCGCAGATCACGTTGCATGACGGTGAGCAGGCGGGGTTGAAGGTGCGGGTCAGTTTTATTGCTGGCTAAATTGGCGAGGGCCTTTGTGGCGAGGGGATTTATCCCCGATCGGCGACCGAGCAGTCGCAGTTCGGAAAGTACGGTCTGTCGGGAAAAATCGGATTGCATATTTTGGGGTCGCTTCGCGACCCATCGGGGATAAATCCCCTCACCACAGCGATCAGTAAAACATCGTCCGCGATTCTTCCAGATCCTCGCACAACGCCTTGTTCTCCGGGTCGATCCCAAGCTTTCTGAATGCCGGAACCGTGAGTGGGTCAATCCGCGCAAACGGATGATCACTGCCCTTGTGGCAATACAGGCTCGCCACTTGCACCAGATCGACGTAATCGATCTCTGCCGAGTCGCGCTTGAAGTCCTGATACAACCCCGGCAACTCCACCAGCCGCTCCGGAAACTCCCAGACGCGCAGCAGTTTGTCGCCCAGCAATGGGTGAAGCTGGTCGATCACATGGTTGAGGCTGACCGGGTCCGACAGCAATTCGTAGTGATCTTCGGCGTAGGTCAGAATCGGCAGCACACCGATCTGATGCACCAGACCGCCCAGTGCTGCCTGATCGGGTTTGAGCTGAGTGTAGCGACGGCACAGCGCGTAGCTGACCCCGGCGATTTCCAGGCTCTTGCGCCAGACTTCACGCATCTTCTGTTCCACCACATCGGAACTGGCGTGGAAAATCTGCTCCATCACCAGGCCGATTGCCAGGTTGCTGCTGTAGTTGATGCCCAGGCGAGTGATGGCGGTGTGCAGGTCGGTGACTTCCTGCGCCGCGCGCAGCAGTGGACTGTTGACCACCTTGATCAGGCGCGCAGAAAGCGCAGTGTCACGGCCAATGACTTTGCTCAGGTCGCTGACGCTGATTTCCGGGTCTTCAGCGGCCTTGCGAATTTGCAGGGCCACTTCCGGCAGTGTTGGCAGAACCAGGTCATCGTTATCGATGGCCTCAACCAAATCCTGTTGGATCTTATCCGCCAGTTCGTTCATTTATGCTCTCTAGGGTGTTGCAACAAATGCTGCGATCAGCGCTGGATTTCGCGGTCGCGATCCAGTTCGTAGGGCAAATCGAGCAAGTGCAGCGCTGGCCCCTCAAGGCTGCCCACATGCAGATCGCCCGCTTCGGCAGCTTCGGCCTGCAACACCGCCAGCAGTTCAATGTTTTTCCCGGCATTGGCAGCCAGTACGACTTCACCGATCGAGCTGTTGTGGCTCGGCGCGAACAACGGGGTGCCCGGTTCCGGCAATTCGGCGGCGTCCAGGCTCACGCGATACAGACGACGCTTGAGCTTGCCCAGGTATTGCATGCGCGCGACGATTTCCTGGCCGGTGTAGCAACCTTTCTTGAAACTCACGCCGCCAACGGCTTGCAGGTTGAGCATCTGCGGGATGAACAACTCGCGGGTGCTCGGCATGACCTGACCGATACCGGCGCGGATCTGGCCCAGCAGCCACTGGTTCAGCTCGCCTTCAGGCAGGACGGCGGACAGCCTGGCTTTGATGGATTCAGCTTGATCGACGGGTACCCAGAGTTCGGCACGCTGCGGCGAAACGCGGATCGCGATCAGGCCTTCGTTACGCGCGACACTGTCGGTTTCGGCGGACAGATCCAGGCCGAGCCTGGCCAGTACGGCGTCGCCATGCTCCAGGCCGAAGCGCACCCATGAGCCACTTTCGTCAGTCAGTTTGGATTTGGAGAACACTGCGTACTTTTTCAGGTCCGCCAGTTGCGGTTCGAGCAGTTCGCTGGCCATCGCCAGCAGCACGCCGTCACCTTCGAGCAGAATGCGGAAACTCGACTGCATCCGGCCTTTTTGCGTGCAGCGCGCGCCGAGGCTGGCCCGGGTGTCGCTCAGGTAATTGATATTGCAGGTCAGCTGGCCTTGCAGGAATTTTCCGGCATCCGCGCCGCGAACCGCGAGAACGCCTTCATGAGACAGGGTGCAGAAAAAAGCAGAATCGGCCATGGGTCATCGCAGGGTAAATAGACTGGGGCACATCATAAGGGCGCGTTGTTGAAATGGGTAGTTGATAAAGGATCGGTGGTGCCCGACCAAAGCCGACTGTGCGACTTGCGCACGGGCTGTATACTTGCCGCCAAATTTGAGGAGGGCCCCATGGCCGAAGTCGAACAAGTTGAACTGAATCGCCTCTTTTGGCACAGCCGTCGCGGCATGCTTGAGCTTGACGTATTGCTGGTGCCGTTCGTGCAGGAGGTCTACGCGACGTTGAACCAGGTGGATCGCGATCTGTATGTGCGTCTGCTGACGTGCGAGGATCAGGACATGTTCGGCTGGTTCATGGAGCGCAGCGAGTCTGAAGATCCTGAGCTGCAACGCATGGTTCGCATGATCCTGGATCGTGTCCAGCCCAAGTAATTCGTTCGAATGCCGCTGGCATGCCTCACGGCAGTTGCTGGCGGCGTATCTGTTGGCCCAGGCGTTCGCTTTGGGTTCGTTGTTTCTGCTTTCGATTCCACTCTGGGCCAGTCTCCTTGGCGCTTTCGCTTGCCTGCTTCACGCCTTTTACGTGATGCCACGGCAGATTCTGTTGAGTCATCCCAGTGCTTTTTGTCGCCTGCGTCGGGATGCCGATGGCTGGCAACTGTGGAATCAGGCTGATGGCTGGCAAGCGGTGCAACTGCGACCGGACAGCCTGGCGCTGCCGCTGATCGTGGTGCTGCGTTTTCGCTTGCGCGGAGAATGGCGGGTCAGATCGATCTGCGTACCACGCGACTCGCAGGCGGCGGATCTGCACCGGCGCCTGCGGGTTCGGCTCAAGTTCAGCCGGCGTAGGTGGGCGGCACCAGAATAGTGTCGAGCGCCTCGGGCAGCAGGTCCGGATAGTCGAGGGTGTAATGCAGGCCGCGACTTTCCTTGCGCTCCATGGCTGAGCTGATCATCAGTTCAGCAACTTGCGCGAGGTTGCGCAGTTCGATCAGATCGCGACTGACTTTATAGTTGCTGTAGAACTCGTCAATCTCGTCCAGCAGCAGGCGCACGCGGTGTTGAGCCCGTTGCAGGCGCTTGTTGGTCCGCACGATGCCGACGTAGTCCCACATGAATCGCCGCAACTCATCCCAGTTGTGCGCAATGATCACGTCTTCGTCAGAGTCGGTCACCTGGCTGGCGTCCCAGACGGGCAGGGCGTCCGGCGCGGTAACAGCGTCCAGTTGCGCAAGAATGTCCGCCGCCGCCGAGCGGGCGTAGACGAAGCACTCCAGTAGCGAATTGCTGGCCATGCGGTTGGCGCCGTGCAGGCCGGTGAAGCTGGTTTCGCCAATAGCGTACAGCCCTGGCACATCGGTGCGGCCATGTTGATCGACCATCACGCCGCCACAGGTGTAGTGCGCTGCCGGTACGACCGGGATCGGCTGTTTGGTGATATCGATGCCAAAGCCCAGGCAGCGCTCATAAACAGTCGGGAAGTGAGTCTTGATGAAGGCTTCGGGCTTGTGGCTGATGTCGAGGTAAACGCAATCCACGCCCAGACGTTTCATTTCGTGGTCGATGGCACGGGCGACGATATCGCGGGGTGCCAGTTCGGCGCGTTTGTCGAAGCGGTACATGAAGCGTTCGCCGTTCGGCAACTTCAAGTGCGCGCCTTCGCCACGCAAGGCTTCAGTAATCAGGAAACTCTTGGCCTGCGGGTGATAGAGGCAAGTGGGGTGGAACTGGTTGAACTCCAGATTCGCTACCCGACAGCCAGAGCGCCAGGCCATGGCGATGCCATCACCGCAGGCGCCGTCGGGGTTGCTGGTATAGAGGTAGACCTTGGCTGCACCACCGGAAGCGAGAATCACGAAGCGCGCGCCGTAGGTGTCGACTTCGCCAGTGGCGCGGTTCAGCACGTAGGCGCCGAGGCAGCGTTCGCCGTCCAGGCCCAGGCGTCGTTCGGTGATCAGATCGACCGCCACCCGCTGTTCCAGCAGTTCGATGTTCGAACGTTCTTTGGCCTGGGCCAATAGAGTTCTGAAAATTGCGGCGCCGGTGGCATCCGCCGCGTGGATGATGCGCCGATGACTGTGGCCGCCTTCGCGAGTCAGGTGGAATTCGAATCCACCGTCTTCAGTGCCCGATTGTTCGTCGCGGGTGAACGGTACGCCTTGGTCGATCAGCCACTGGATGGCTTCACGGCTGTGCTCGACGGTGAAGCGCACGGCGTCTTCATGGCACAGGCCCCCGCCCGCATTAAGGGTGTCATCGACGTGGGATTCGACAGTATCCGTATCGTCGAGCACGGCGGCGACGCCACCTTGCGCCCAGAATGTCGAACCGTTGGCGAGATCGCCCTTGCTCAATACGGCAATGCGCAAATGACCCGGCAGGGTCAGCGCGAGACTCAAACCGGCAGCACCGCTGCCTATGACCAGAACATCATGTTGGAATTGTTGGCTCATTACAGGATTCCGCTCAAAGCGACCCGGGTCGGGGTTGGCGCAAGACAGCTGGATCGGCGAGTCAAGACAGCCACACAGCCCACTAGTATATAGAGGGGTGGGGCGGCACAATAGCCGAGCCTATATGGCATTGTGAAACTACTGTGACGGGAAAAATCGGGTGCTTCGTCGGAAGATTTTTCCGCAGGTTTTGGGAAAAGACGACTGTATCGGCGGTGAAACACGCTTTTTCCGTTCAGGGTCGCCCAATGTGCAGTGGGTACGGCTATAAATAATTGGAACTTTTGCCAAAGGCCCAAGATCAATAGTCGGTGCCAGAAACAAGGGACAGTGTCGGCTTCAGTGCGGAATCTGTGGTTGGGGTTCCTGCCGGCGAAACCGATGACAAGATTATTCGCGCAGCCGGTTTATCCCGAGCTGCGTTTTTCGTGCGTGCCAAATCAGAGCCCGCAGGAAACTTGCTTGGAGGGGGAGAACTTTTGCGAAAAGCCCGAGTCTATGTTTGCAAGTCTGGTCGTTTAGTTATGCAAGTCTCCTTCGGGCTTATCGAGGAGTGTTCATGCTAACCCAGGAAGAGGATCAGCAGCTGGTCGAACGCGTTCAGCGTGGCGATAAGCGAGCTTTCGATCTGCTGGTGCTGAAATATCAGCACAAAATTCTCGGGTTGATCGTGCGTTTTGTGCACGACACCCATGAAGCCCAGGACGTGGCTCAGGAAGCCTTTATCAAGGCGTATCGAGCACTTGGAAACTTTCGCGGCGACAGTGCGTTTTATACGTGGCTGTACCGTATTGCCATTAACACGGCAAAGAATTACCTGGTTTCTCGCGGCCGTCGGCCGCCAGATAGTGATGTAAGTTCCGAAGACGCAGAGTTCTACGATGGCGATCATGGCCTCAAGGATCTCGAGTCACCAGAACGTGCATTGCTGCGGGATGAGATCGAAGGCACCGTCCATCGAACCATCCAGCAACTGCCAGAGGATTTGCGTACGGCTTTAACTTTACGTGAGTTCGATGGTCTGAGTTACGAGGACATTGCGAGCGTCATGCAGTGTCCGGTGGGTACCGTGCGCTCCCGGATTTTCCGCGCCCGGGAGGCCATCGATAAAGCCCTGCAGCCGTTGTTGCAGGAAAACTGAGACAGCGGCGACAGCCAAGAGAGGAACGCCATGAGTCGTGAAGCCCTGCAGGAATCGCTGTCCGCAGTGATGGATAACGAAGCGGACGAACTGGAATTGCGTCGAGTGCTCAATGCACTGGACGACGTCGATACCCGTGAGACCTGGGCTCGTTACCAGATCGCTCGGGCAGCTATGCACAAGGATCTGCTGCTGCCACGTCTGGACATTGCTGCGGCAGTATCTGCTGCACTGGAAGACGAGACGGCTCCGGCCAAAGTATCTCGCAGCCCATGGCGCAACCTCGGCCGTCTGGCTGTTGCAGCCTCGGTGACTGTTGCCGTTCTGGCGGGTGTTCGTCTGTACAACCAGGACGAAATCGCTGGTGTCGAACTGGCACAGCAATCCAATCAGCCAACCCTGGCCACCCCACAGGTCAAAGGTCCGGCTGTTCTGGCAGGCTATAGTGAGAGTTCGGAAGCCACTGGCCCAATGGCCAACGGCGTATTGCAAGGTCAACCAGGCTGGCACGATCAGCGTCTGCCAGGCTACCTGCGTCAGCACGCCCAACAGGCAGCGCTGAAAGGTACTGAAAGTGCATTGCCGTATGCACGTGCAGCAAGCCTGGAAAACCGTTAAGGAGGATCATGCGCGCCATACCTCTACTTTCGCTTCTGCTCAGTGGCTGGTTCATCGTTCCAGCCCACGCCGATGAGGCCCAGGATTGGCTGACCCGACTGGGCCAGGCCGAGCAGCAGCAAAGCTTCCACGGCACCTTTGTTTATGAGCGTAACGGTAGTTTTTCTACCCATAACATCTGGCATCGCGTCCAGAATGGCCAAGTCCGCGAGCGTTTACTCCAGCTCGACGGCTCGGCTCAGGAAGTCGTGCGCATTGATGGGCATACTCAATGCGTCAGCGGCACCCTGATTGCCGGACTGGGGGATTCTCCCAACTCGGCCGCTCGTCCTCTCGATCCGCAAAAGCTGAAAAACTGGTATGACCTTGCCGTCATTGGCAAGTCGCGCGTGGCCGGGCGAGACGCAGTGATCGTATCGCTGACGCCTCGTGACCAGCACCGTTACGGGTTCGAGTTGCATCTGGACAAAAGGACCGGTCTGCCATTGAAGTCGCTGCTGTTGAACGACAAAGGGCAGTTGCTCGAACGATTCCAGTTCACCAGCCTCGATACCGATGATGTACCGTCGGATAAAGATCTTTTGGCTGCCGCTGATTGCAAGCCGATTACCCTCGACAGCGACAAGGCCTCTGCCGTAAAGACTGCTCAGGTATGGCATTCGGACTGGCTGCCGCCGGGCTTCGAGCTGACCAGCAGCACCTCGCACAAAGATCCTGAAACCAAGACTCAGGTCAACAGCCTGATGTATGACGACGGATTGGCTCGCTTTTCGGTTTTCCTTGAGCCATTGAATGGCGCTATGGTCACCGATACCCGTACTCAACTCGGTCCGACCGTCGCTGTATCCCGTCGCCTGACCACGCCAGAAGGCGAAATGATGGTCACCGTGGTAGGCGAGATTCCGATCGGCACTGCCGAACGAATTGCTCTATCGATGCGTAATACTGATGGCGCTGCAACCAGCAAGCAGTGAGCTGATTTCAGTCATTACCATTTCTTCGTCGAGACGGAGATGAAATGTTTGCTGAGCATTTTCATTTGCAAATAACCCGAAAGTTTTTTATAGGTCAGAGCCTCACGGCTCTGGCCTTGTTTGTTGTTCCTGGAATAAAAGTCCCGGCCAGTGGTTGCCGGTGATTTTTGTTCCATATCGCTTAAACCTGCTCGTCGTAACGGGAGCTGTATGTCGATACCTAGCTTGAAGTCTTATCTCTCCATTTTCGCCACCGTGCTGGTGCTCGGTCAGGCGGTCCCGGCTGCGCAAGCGGCCGATTTGCCTGATTTCACTCAGTTGGTTGAACAGGCCTCGCCTGCCGTGGTGAACATCAGTACCACGCAGAAACTGCCCGATCGCAAAGTGAACCAGCAGATGCCTGATCTCGAAGGCCTGCCGCCGATGCTGCGCGAGTTCTTCGAGCGCGGCATGCCGCCTCAGCAGCGTTCGCCAGGTGGTGGTCGCCAGCGTGAAGCGCAATCGTTGGGCTCGGGCTTCATCATCTCTTCTGATGGTTACATCCTGACCAACAACCACGTGATTGCCGATGCCGACGAAATCCTCGTGCGTCTGGCTGATCGCAGCGAAATGAAAGCCAAGCTGATCGGCACCGACCCGCGCTCCGACGTGGCGTTGTTGAAAATCGAAGGCAAGGATCTGCCAGTGCTCAAGCTCGGCAAGTCCCAAGACCTGAAGGCGGGCCAGTGGGTCGTGGCAATCGGTTCGCCTTTCGGCTTCGACCACACCGTGACCCAAGGTATCGTCAGCGCCGTGGGTCGAAGCCTGCCGAACGAAAACTATGTGCCGTTCATCCAGACCGACGTACCGATCAATCCGGGCAACTCCGGTGGCCCGCTGTTCAACCTGAACGGTGAAGTGGTCGGGATCAATTCGCAGATCTACACCCGTTCCGGCGGCTTCATGGGTGTGTCGTTCGCGATCCCTATTGACGTGGCGATGGACGTTTCCAATCAGCTGAAGAGCGGTGGCAAGGTCAGTCGCGGCTGGCTGGGTGTGGTCATCCAGGAAGTGAACAAGGATCTGGCCGAGTCGTTCGGTCTTGAGAAACCGGCCGGCGCGCTGGTAGCGCAGATCCAGGATGACGGCCCGGCGGCCAAGGGCGGTCTGCAAGTGGGCGACGTGATCCTCAGCATGAACGGTCAGCCGATCATCATGTCTGCTGATCTGCCGCATCTGGTCGGCGCGCTGAAGGCGGGGGCGAAAGCCAATCTGGAAGTGATCCGTGAAGGTAAGCGCAAAAACGTCGAGCTGACGGTTGGCGCGATTCCTGACGAAGACAAAGAGCTGGATGCGCTGCCGAAGTCCGGTGCTGAAACCAACAGCAACCGCCTTGGTGTCTCTGTTGGCGAACTGACCGCCGAACAGAAGAAAACCTACGACCTCAAAGGTGGCGTGGTCATCAAGGAAGTGCAGGACGGTCCCGCGGCCCTGATCGGTCTGCAACCGGGTGATGTCATCACTCACCTGAACAATCAGGCCATCAGCTCCAGCAAGGAGTTCGCCGAGATCGCCAAGGCATTGCCGAAGAATCGTTCGGTGTCGATGCGGGTCCTGCGCCAAGGGCGTGCGAGCTTCATCACGTTCAAACTGGCTGAATAACCGCTGGTAGATAAAAAGAAACCGCCTCGAAAGAGGCGGTTTTTTTATGCCTGAAGCTTTTGTGCTGACGGGTAATGATCAGCCCATCATGTCCTTGATCATCCGCTCCTGCTCCATCAGCTCGCGCTGACGTGCGTCGATGCGCGACGACAGCGGGAAGTTGCTGCCCGCCTTGCGCTTGGCAAAATCGAGCTGTTGAATCGCCTGACGATAGTCGCCGACGAGTGCAAAGTATTCGGCACGCGCCTGATGCAAACCGATGATGTTGCCCGACAACCCACGGGTTTCGGCGACCTGATACCAGACATCCGGATCATCCGGGCGTGTTTTGAGCAAGCCTTCGAGCGCCTTCTCGGCATCGGCGGCGCGGTTCTGTTTGAGTAGAAGATCCACGCGAACCTGATTCAGCGGATAGTTGCCGGGATATTGCGTGAGCATCCGCTCGACCCGCGACTGTGCATCGGGCAATCGATTGTTGGTGATGTCCAGGTCGACTTGCGCCAGGTTGTAGATGATTTCGTTCGGCGATGTCGCCAGCAATTGCTTGAGATTCTCGCGTGCCTCATTCAACTGACCGCCCTTGATCTGCGCAATTGCCAGACCGTAGCGTGCCACGTCGTTTTTCGGGTTTTCGTCCAGCTGCGCGCGAAAACGCTTGGCGCCCAATCCTGGGGTTTCTTCGTAGATCAGTTGCACGCGTGCGCGGATCAACTGATAGCGCTTGGAGTCTTCAATGCCGCCCGGTTTGGCTTGCTCGGCGCGGTTGCGGGTGTCGGCAATACGCGATTCGGTAACCGGGTGAGTCAGGAGAAACTCCGGTGGCTTGGCGTCAAAACGATATTGGCGCATCAAGCGTTCAAACATGGTCGGCATCGAACGCGGGTCGTAACCGGCCTTTTCCAGATTGAGGATGCCGATGCGGTCAGCTTCCTGTTCATTCTGGCGAGAGAAGGTGCGTTGCGATTGAATCGCTGCCGCTTGAGTGCCGGCGATGGTCGCGATGCCAGCATCACCGCCACCCGCCGCTGCGATCACAATACCGGCCAGCAGCGCGGCCATCATCGGCACCTGCATCCGCTGCGAGGCTTCGACGCCGCGGGCAAAATGGCGTTGCGACAAGTGAGCCAGTTCGTGCGCCAGTACCGAAGCGTATTCGCCCTCGGTCTGCGCGTTCAGAAACAAACCACCGTTGACCCCGACCACCCCGCCCGGCGCTGCGAAGGCGTTGAGCTGCGGGCTGTTGATCAGGATGAATTCGAGGCGCCGGTCGGTGACCTGACTGGTCTCAACCAGCTTGTAAACGCTGGATTCGACGTAGTCCTTGAGCTGCGGATCGTTGAGCTGTGAAACCTGGCTGCGCAACATGGCCAGCCAGGCGCGACCGAGCTGATATTCCTGTTGTGGCGAGACAATGGCAGAACTGGCGTCGCCGAGTGACGGCAGATCGTCGGCAAAGCCCGGTGAGGCGAGCAGGCAAGCGAGCGTCAGCAGGGTAGGGCGCAGAAAAGTCATGCACAAAGCCTTAGAAGACAAAGACCTTACTGTAGCCGGACACCGAAGCTGCGACCAGATATTCTAGGCAGCTCGACTGACCTGATCCGGAGTGACGCAATGACTGACGCTGTAGCCCATGACGTGGAACTGGACGCCAGTGGCCTGAATTGTCCGTTGCCGTTGCTCAAGGCAAAAATGGAACTCAACAAGCTCCAGAGCGGCGCCGTACTCAAGGTGATCGCCACGGATGCGGGTTCGCAGCGCGACTTCCGCACCTTTGCCCGATTGGCCGGTCATACGCTGCTGCGCGAAGAAGACGAGGCGGGCGTCTACCGTTACTGGTTGAAAAAAGCCTGAAACCGACAGCGTAAAAGACCTAAGGATTATTGATGTTCAAAGTGTTACGCGACTGGATTCAGCGCTATTTCTCCGATGAGGAAGCCGTGGTGCTGGCCGTTCTGCTGGTGCTGGCCTTTACCGCCGTGCTCACCCTCGGTGGCATGCTGGCGCCGGTATTGGCGGGGATGGTGCTGGCGTATCTGATGCAGGGGCTGGTGGTCACGCTGGAGCGTCTGCGGGTCCCGGGTGGTGCGGCGGTGGGATTGGTGTTTGCGCTCTTTATGGGCGTGCTGATGCTATTCATCGTCGTGGTGCTGCCGCTGCTCTGGCATCAGTTGATCACGCTGTTCAACGAACTGCCGGGCATGCTCGCCAAATGGCAATCGCTGCTGTTGCTGCTGCCGGAGCGTTACCCGCATCTGGTGTCCGATGAGCAAGTGCTACAGGCGATCGAAGCGGCGCGCGGCGAAATCGGCAAGTTTGGCCAGTGGGCGCTGACCTTCTCGCTGTCGAGCTTGCCGCTGTTGGTCAACATCATGATCTATCTGGTGCTGGTGCCGATCCTGGTGTTTTTCTTCCTCAAGGACCGGGCAATGATCGGTGAGTGGGTGCGCGGCTATTTACCCCGTGAGCGGGCGCTGATCACTCGGGTCGCGCAGGAAATGAATCGGCAGATCGCCAATTACATTCGCGGCAAAGTCATCGAGATCGTGATTTGCGGTGGCGTGACTTACATCGCGTTCGTTGCGCTCGGGCTTAATTATGCTGCGCTGCTGGCGTTGTTGGTCGGTGTGTCAGTGGTGGTACCGTACGTCGGCGCGGTGGTGGTGACCGTGCCAGTGTTGCTGATTGCGCTGTTCCAGTGGGGCTGGAGCGATCAGTTCATTTATCTGATGGCGGCCTACGGAATCATCCAGACGCTGGATGGCAACGTGCTGGTGCCGCTGCTGTTCTCGGAGGCGGTCAACCTGCACCCCGTGGCGATCATCTGCGCGGTGCTGTTGTTCGGCGGGTTGTGGGGATTCTGGGGGGTGTTCTTTGCAATTCCGCTGGCGACGCTGTTCAAGGCTGTGCTGGATGCGTGGCCGCGCAAGGAGCCGGTAGTGGCGCCGCTGCTTTAAAGCGTTTCTTTGGTGAGGCTTTTGGCCTCATCGCTGGCAAGCCAGCTCCCACAGATTTCGTGTGTGCCGGAAACCCTGTGGGAGCTGGCTTGCCAGCGATGGCGTCAGTGATAACGCCACAAAAACATCAGGCTTTATCCAGGTCCTGAGCCGCAGCCAACACCGCATCCACATGCCCCGGCACTTTCACGCCGCGCCATTCCTGACGCAGCACACCGTCCTTATCAATCAGGAAGGTGCTGCGATCAACGCCCAGATATTCCTTGCCATACAGCTTCTTCAACTTGATCACGTCGAACAATTGGCACACGGCCTCGTCCTTGTCGCTGATCAACTCGAACGGAAACTCCTGCTTGCACTTGAAGTTCTCGTGCGACTTCAGGCTGTCGCGGGAAATGCCGAAGATTTCCGTGTTGGCAGCCTGGAACGCTGCGTACTGATCACGAAAGCCCTGACCTTCGGTGGTGCAACCGGGGGTGCTGTCCTTCGGATAGAAGTAGATCACCACTTGCTTGCCTTTCAAGGCAGACAGGCTGACGGTTTGCCCGCTGGTGGCAGGTGCTTCGAAATCCGTAACCGGTTGGTCGATGACAACGGCCATGAAAGCTTCCTTACATTGGGTTTTGTGGGCGCCAAGGCTCGATCAGTGCGTCGAGGTTCATCGCGTCGGCGAAATCGAGGAACTGGTCGCGCAGCCAACTGATCTGGGTGCCGGCCGGCAGGGTCACGGTGAACGTGGCGTTGAGCATGGTGCCACCGGTCTGCGGTGCCTGATACGTGTCGCAGGTCAGGTTTTCCAGCTCGACGTTGTGGTCCATGAAGAACTGGCACAACTCATTGATGATGTCCGGGCGATAAGCCGAGCTGACGTAAGCCACGTATGGCAGCGCCTGTGGCCGATTTTCCAGCGCCGCGCTGCGCACCACGTTGACGGTGAAGGCGTGCTTCTTGGCGAGCCCCGACAGGCTGCCTTCCAGGCGCGCAAGGGCGTCCCAGCTGCCAGAGATCTCGAGGATCAGCGCGCTGCACTCGCCGTGGCGGGTCAGGCGTGAAGTAACCACGGCGCAGCGATTTTCATGGCTGGCGCGGCACAGGACGTTAGTCAGCTCCATGGGGTTGGCGCCGAGGGCACTGATGACAAGGAATTGTTCGCGGACTGTGGGGGTGGACATGCAGCATTCCTAAAGCGATGAGCGGTCGGTAGGTTACGGACGTTGGGCGCCGGGCTGCGCCAGTGTGTGCCGATTCGGGCGGTCCGTTCAAAATGCCCCGGCATGCGCTCGCGGCTCGCTCCACTATAGCGGGAGCGCGTCGATGCGACGCAGGAACGGGGTCTGGGAGGCCGAAAAGGGAGGCTGGAACCCGGCGTACAAGCTGATCAGTACCGATCAAAGTCTGAAGGGTAGCGAAAAGCGACGCCAAGGGGAATGGCGGCAGCGCAGTACTTCGCTTGTGCAAGCATCTTGGCGCCAGTACCATTACCGCTCTCTTTTTCCGGCAGGAGCGGTTTCATGATTGCGGGCAGTATGGTGGCACTGGTCACTCCCATGGATGCACAAGGGCGTCTTGACTGGGACAGCCTCAGCAAACTCGTGGACTTCCATCTCAAGAACGGCACCCATGCCATTGTCGCGGTCGGTACTACCGGCGAGTCGGCAACCCTTGATGTAGAAGAACACATCGCCGTCATCAAAGCCGTGGTCAAACAGGTTGCCGGGCGCATCCCGGTCATTGCCGGCACCGGCGCCAACTCGACCCGTGAAGCCGTCGAGCTGACCCGCAACGCCAAAGAAGCCGGCGCCGATGCCTGCCTGCTGGTTGTTCCGTACTACAACAAGCCGACCCAGGAAGGCCTGTACCAGCACTTCAAGCACATCGCTGAAGCGGTCGACATTCCACAGATTCTCTACAACGTGCCTGGCCGCACGTCTTGCGACATGCAGGCCGAGACCGTGATTCGCCTGTCCACCGTGCCGAACATCATCGGCATCAAGGAAGCCACCGGCGACCTGAAACGTGCCAAGGCGATCATCGACGGCGTGAGCAAGGACTTCATCGTGCTGTCCGGCGATGATCCGACCGCAGTCGAGCTGATCCTGCTGGGTGGCAAGGGCAACATCTCTGTTACAGCCAACGTCGCCCCGCGCGAAATGGCTGATCTGTGCGAGGCCGCGCTCAAGGGCGATGCCGACACCGCACGGGCCATCAACGAAAAACTGATGCCGCTGCACAAGGACCTGTTCATCGAAGCCAACCCGATTCCGGTGAAGTGGGCTTTGGTTGAAATGGGCCTGATGCACGAAGGCATCCGCCTGCCGCTGACCTGGCTGAGCGCACCTTGTCATGAAACGCTTCGCACGGCCCTGCGCCAGTGCAGCGTCCTGGTTTAATTGAGGAAGTACAACGCATGAAGCGAATGGCCGGACTTTCCGCACTTGCCTTGATTATCTCCAGCACCAGTGGCTGTGGATGGGTCTGGGGGCCGGAAGGTTATTTCCGCGACCGTGGTAGCGATTACCTGCAAGCGCAACAGACTGCACCGATGCAACTGCCACCGGATGTCAGCACCTCCAAGCGTCTGGATCCGCTGCTGCCGATCCCGCGTAACGTCGCTGACGACACCGCCCAGGGCGAATACATCGTTCCACGTCCACAGCCGTTGTCGGCCATCGCCGATGCGACCGACTACTCGCTGCAGAAGAGTGGCGATTCGCGTTGGGTCATGGCCCAGCATCCACCGGCTGAAGTCTGGCCAGTGGCGGTGCAGTTCTTCCAGGACAACGGTTTCCGTCTGGATGAACAGCGCCCGCAAACCGGCGAATTCACCACCACTTGGCAGCATTCCGATGAACTGTCCGCCGCCATGGCCAAGCGCCTGAGCGCGGCGGGTGTCGCCAGCGACAGCGAAACCCGCGTTCGTGTGCGTATCGAACCGGGCGTGCAGCGCAACACCAGTGAAATCTACGTGGTCAGCGCCGAGCGTCCTGCCGGCAGCACCGCCGACGTCGCCTTCACCAATCGTTCGGTCAATACTGGCCTGGACGCAGCGCTGGTCGACGACATGCTCGCGAGCATGAGCCGTATCGCCGAGAAGGGCGGTTCGGTATCGATGCTGGCGTCGCGTGATTTCGATACACCGAGCCGTGTCAGCCTCAGCGAAGACGGCAGCGGTAACCCGGTATTGAACGTCGGTACCGATCTGGACCGTGCCTGGTCGAGTGTTGGCCGCGCGCTGGAACAGGGCGAATGGCGCGTTGAAGACATCAACCGCAGCCTGGGCCTGTACTACATCAACCTGGCCGAAAAAGCCGAGAAGAAAGACGACAAGCCTGGTTTCTTCAGCAGCCTGTTCGGCAGCGCGCCGAGCAAGGAAGAAGTCGAAGCCCGTGCCGAGCGTTATCAGGTTCGTCTGAGCAAGGTTGGCGAGAACATTCAGGTGACCGTCGAGAAAAACATCAACACCGTCGCGCCGGCTGAAGTGGCGCGTAAAGTGTTGAGCGTGATTCAGGACAACTTGGGCTGATCAACCATGCGTTTTGCCGTTCTCGGCAGCGGTAGCCAAGGGAACGGCACGCTGATCGCCAGTGCTGATACGTATGTGCTGGTGGATTGTGGTTTTTCCCTGCGGGAAACCGAAAAACGCCTGTTGCGCCTGGGGGTGAACCCGGCGCAACTGAGCGCGATACTCGTAACCCACGAACATGCCGACCACGTGCATGGCGTGGGTTTACTGTCTCGGCGCTACAATCTACCGGTCTACCTCAGTCGCGGCACACTGCGCGGGATGCGCAAACCGATTGAACCCGCAGGCTTTCTGGCCGGCGGCGAGCAACTGCAGATCGGTGCGCTGAATATCGGGGTCATTGCCGTGGCCCATGATGCGCAGGAACCGACCCAGTATGTATTCAGTGATAACGAGCAGCGGCGCTTCGGCCTGCTGACCGACCTGGGTTCCTACTGCGAGCGGGTGCTGGACGGTTATCGGGATCTCGATGCGTTGATGATCGAATCCAACCATTGCCGCGACATGCTGGCCCGCGGTCACTATCCGTACTTTCTCAAGCAACGGGTGGGCGGCGAGCTGGGACATTTGAACAATCATCAGGCGGCATTCCTGGTGTCCGAGTTGGGTTGGCAGGGCTTGCAACACCTGGTCCTGGCCCACCTGAGCAGCAAGAACAACTTGCCGCAGCTGGCCCGGCAATGTTTTGTCGACACCCTCGGGTGCGACCCGGACTGGCTGCAACTGGCCGATCAAGATTCAGGGCTCGACTGGCGCCACATCGCCTAGCCCACCTACTTAGCAAGCGGAGCCCATCATGGAAAAACGTGAAGAACTCTACCGCGGCAAAGCCAAATCGGTTTACAAGACCGACGACGCTGACCGCTTGATCCTGCTGTTTCGCAACGACACCTCGGCGTTCGACGGCAAGCGCATCGAGCAGCTCGACCGCAAAGGCATGGTGAACAACAAGTTCAACGCCTTCATCATGCAGAAACTCGAAGCGGCCGGTATTCCGACCCAGTTCGACAAATTGCTGGCCGACAACGAAGTCCTCGTGAAGAAACTCGACATGATCCCGGTTGAGTGCGTCGTGCGTAACTACGCCGCCGGCAGCCTGGTAAAGCGCCTGGGCGTCGAAGAGGGCATGAAGCTCAACCCGTACACCTTCGAGCTGTTCCTGAAGGACGACGCCAAGGGCGACCCGTTCATCAACGAATCCCACGTCGTGGCATTCGGTTGGGGTACCGCCGAGCAACTGGTTCGCATGAAAGAACTGTCGCTCAAGGTCAACGAAGTCCTGACCAAGCTGTTCGACGACGCCGGCCTGCTGCTGGTCGACTTCAAGCTTGAATTCGGTGTGTTCAGTGACGGCTCCATCGTCCTGGGCGACGAGTTCAGCCCGGACGGCTGCCGTCTGTGGGACAAGGACACCAAGAAGAAGATGGACAAGGACCGCTTCCGCCAGGGCCTCGGTGACGTCATCGAAGCCTACGAAGAAGTCGCCAATCGTCTGGGTGTACCGCTTTAATCGACGCAAGCATCTGATAGCACGAAGAAATTTTCGAAAGAGGGTTTGCTTTCGGTAAAAGTGTTGTTATGATGCGCGCCGTTGGAGAGATGCCAGAGTGGCCGAATGGGACGGATTCGAAATCCGTTGTACCTTCACCGGTACCTAGGGTTCGAATCCCTATCTCTCCGCCATTACATAGAAAAAGCCCCGTAGCTGAAAAGCTACGGGGCTTTTTTGTTTTCGGTGCCTTGGAAAAGCCCCACAGAATTTACTCTGTGGGGCTTTTCCATGTCTGCAGGGTCTAAAACTCCCCGCAATCAATCACTCACGGCTGCGAGTGCCCCAGCTTCCGTTTGATCAATTCATACACATCCTTATGCGTCGAGTTGTGCAGCGTCTTGTCCTTGCATGCCGAGCTAAGGAAGGTTTTCACTTCGTCCTTGGCATGTGGGTAGAGGCCGGCGACATAGTCCGCTTCGTGTTCTTGCGAGCAGTTGAAGTGCTTGTCGTCTTTCGCTTTGTCTCTAGCCATTTTTACGGCTCCTTTCGAGTTCGATTGATCAGGTGGAACAGGGCCGGATTGCCCCATACGACGGTCAGCGTAGAGGCGTTGGGATAACTAGCCACTGGTTCGAACAAAAAAGGAAAGGGCTGTAGGACGCAGTCGTGCATTGGCTCTCGCGGTTAAATCTCCTTGACCGGCGTCTCTCCCGTTGCACCCTTGATCAGCGCGATCACATGCAAACAATCCGCCTTGTTCACATACGACTCGCCGCTGGCGATGGTCTCGTGATTGCCCGCGCGCAGCCTCCAGCGCCATTGGCCTTTGCCGGTGCTTGGGGTGCCTCTGGATTGCCTGTAAATCTCGAAATACATTCAGTTCGCTCCATGCGATTTGTGCGTGCGACAGCCTGTGTGGCGCATCGACGCAAGCCTAGCGCAGGCGGGTGTTTTGGCTATCGGACATTTGTTTCCAATCGTTCGCGGATGTTTCTGAGGAGTGCGGACTAGAGCGCCGGGTCAGGCCTCTGGTTTGGCCGAAATGACGCCGTTTGACCCTTGCAACGCCGTCGACGCTACTGCTTAATACGGGACGGCTCATGGCGTCGAAAATCTTTCGTCGACCGACAAACACTATAAAAAGAGCACTCCTTTGACTGAGCACGGAACGCAACAGGCCGTTCGGGTGACGTTATCGCTGGTTGTCCCCGTTTTTAACGAGGAGGACAGTCTCGACACGTTTCTCCTGCGCATAGATGAGGTCTTTCAGACCCAGCCGTCAATTGACCTTGAAATGGTGTTCGTCAATGACGGCAGCACTGATACCACGTTGCAGCGTTTACTTGAGCGCCAGCAGCGAGACTCGCGCCTGCGCATCGTCGATCTGAGTCGCAACTTCGGCAAAGAGGCGGCGTTGTCTGCCGGTTTGCAAATGGCGACGGGGCAGATCGTGGTGCCGATCGATGCCGATCTGCAGGATCCGCCTGAAGTGATCCTGCAAATGATCGAGCGCTGGCGGGAAGGCTACGAAGTGGTGCTGGGCCATCGCATCAGTCGCCGCAGCGATACCTGGGCCAAGCAGACCTCGGCGCACTGGTTCTATCGCCTGCACAATAAAATCGCCGAACAGCCATTGCCGGAGAACGTCGGCGACTTCCGCCTGATGGATCGTTGTGTGGTCGATGCGTTGCTGACCTTGCCGGAGTCCCGACGCTTCATGAAAGGCTTGTTCGCCTGGGTCGGATTTCGCACCACTCACGTCGATTACGAGCGCCCCGAGCGCGTGGCCGGGCACAGCAAGTTCAACGGCTGGCGACTGTGGAATTTTGCCCTGGAAGGCATCACCAGTTTCAGCACCGAACCGTTGCGGATCTGGACGTACATCGGGGCACTTGTGTCGCTGGTGTCGTTTGCCTTCGCCATTTTTATCGTGGTGCGTACGCTGGTCCACGGTGTCGACATGCCTGGTTACGCCTCGCTGATGGTCGCGGTCACGTTCCTTGGCGGCCTGCAATTGATTGGCATCGGTGTGCTCGGCGAGTACCTGGGCCGCACTTATATCGAATCCAAACGCCGGCCGGTTTATCTGGTGCGTCGCGTCTACGACCCCAAGGACTGACACATGGATCTCAAGGAAACCGACATCCTCGGCGACAGCATCGGCGAGCATTGGTATTACTGTTCCAAAGCGGCAGCCACCCGTCGCTTGCTCGGCGATGCGCCGATCAAGCGGATTCTCGATGTGGGCGCCGGTTCCGGGTTTTTCTCCCATCATCTGTTGAGCCAGACCGATGCGCGTGAGGCCTGGTGCGTGGATATCAGCTACCCCGTTGATTCAGATGCAACCACCACCGGCAAACCGGTGCATTACCGGCGCGGCATCGAAACCATTGACGCCGATCTCGTGCTGCTGATGGATGTCCTTGAACACGTCGATGACGACCTCGGTCTGCTCAAGGAATACGTCGACAAAGTGCCGTCCGGCAGCCGTTTTCTGATGACGGTGCCGGCGTTCCAGTTTCTCTGGAGCGGTCACGACGACTTTCTTGAACACAAGCGCCGCTACACCCTGGCACAGTTCGAGACACTGGCTCGCGATGCCGGCCTGACGGTGCAGCGCGGTGCCTATTATTTCGGCGCGGTGTTCCCGATTGCGGCGGCACTGCGTTTGCTGCCACAGGGCCCGCAGACTGCAACGCCACGCTCGCAGCTCAAGCGTCATCACCCGCTGGTGAACTCGGTGCTCAAGGCCCTTTGCAGCCTGGAGCTGCCATTGATGCGCACCAATCGCCTCGCCGGTTTGAGCGTTTTTGTGCTGGCGCAAAAACCGTGACCTCAGCGGAAAAATCCCTGTTGATCCAGCGCGGTTTGCGTTTTGCCTTGACCGGGATTTTCGTCACTGGCTTGCATGCCCTGGTCGCGGTGCTGTTCATCAATTTCATCGCCCCTCAGCCACCGCTTGCCAACGGCGTGGCTTTTGCCGTCGCGACCGTCGTTTCCTACGTGATCAACACCACCTGGAGTTTCTCGGCCCGGCTGCATGGCAGAACCCTGATGCGTTTTCTGCTGGTATCGCTGGGTGGGTTTTTATTGGCGATGTTGGTTGCCTGGGCTGCGCAAATGGCCGGGCTCCACTATCTGTTGGGCATCGGTGCGGTGGCGCTGACGATTCCGGCATTCACTTTTGTGCTGCATAACTTCTGGACGTATCGATGAAGGTTTCGAACACCCATCCGGCCCTCGCGTTGCTACCGATCCTGCTGGGCGTGCTGGTGTTCTTCCTGGTGATCGGTCCACAGGCGCTGGATCCGCAGAACATCGCTTGGTTGAAGGACGGTGATCCGGCAACGCATTACCTGGGCTGGGTGAATTTCCGTCATTCGCCCTGGACGTTTCCGCTCGGGCTCAACCCGTCGTATGGGTTGGAGCTGGGCAGCGCGATCATCTTTTCTGACTCCAATCCACTGATGGCGCTGCTGTTCAAACCGTTCAGTGGCTGGTTGCCGGACACCTTTCAGTATTTCGGAATCTGGTTGCTGGCCTGTTTCGTTTTGCAGGCCTGGTTTGCCTGGCAATTGCTCGGGTTGATGACTGATAACCCCGTGCTTCGACTGCTGGGCGCGGGGCTGTTGGTGTTTTCTCCGCCGATGTTTCTTCGTACCGGAGGGCACTTGTCCCTGGCCGGACACTTCCTGATTCTGGCGGCCCTTTACCTGGCGCTGCAGCCGATGCTCCAACGGCGGCGCCTGGCATGGGGCACATTGCTGGCCGCCACGGCACTGGTGCATGCGTATCTATTGGTGATGGTGGCGCTGATCTGGGTGGCGGATGTGCTTGGCAAACTTTGGGTCGGCAAACTGACCCGACGTCAGGGCCTGATCGAGTTCGCCAGTCTGTTTGCCCTGGTCGGCGTGTGCTGCTGGCAAGCCGGGTATTTCAGCATTGTCGACGGCGCGGGCGGTGGCGGGTTTGGCTGGTATCGAATGAATCTGCTGTCCCTGGTCGATTCGGATGGCTGGTCATATGTTCTGCCAAACCTTGCCAACGGCGGCGGCGATTATGAAGGCTTCAATTATCTGGGCCTCGGGGTTCTGTTATTGCTGTCATTGGCGAGCATCGCCTGGTTCAGAAGCGGCATTTCCTTGAAGGCGTTGCTGCGCAGCCGGCCCTGGTTGGTGTTGGCGATGCTGGGATTGACCCTGTTCGCACTGTCGAACCAGATCGGTTGGGGCACGCACACGTTCAGCTATCCGCTACCCAAAATCCTAGAGCGTCTGGCGAGTATTTTTCGCGCCTCGGGTCGCATGTTCTGGCCGGTGTTTTACGCCATCGTCGTGCTGCTGGTGTTCTTCGTCGTGCGTGGTTATCGCGCGCGCACCGCCATCGGTTTGCTAGCACTGGCGCTGGTGGTGCAAGTGGTGGATACCCGCATTGCCTGGGCGAGTTTGCGGGCGGCGAAAATGCTGCCACCGACATCCACCTGGGCCAGCCCCATGCATGATCCTTTCTGGGACAGCGCCGCGGCTCATTACAAGAATATCCGCGCGATGATCCCGAAAAATCAGCCCGATCAGTGGCAGGCCATCGCCGATTTCGCCGCTGCTCATCGATTGCAGACCGATGCCGTGTACATGGGGCGCATGAGTCCTTCTGTCCTCGAACGCACCCAGCTCGATGCGCAGCGCAGGCTGGCGACGGGCGATTACGAGGCCGACTCGCTGTACATCATTGATGATGAGGCGTTGGACGCGGCCATCAACAGTGTGCACAGCGACACTGACCTGCTGACCCGCGTAGACGATTTTGTTGTATTGGCACCGGGCTGGAAACACTGCAATCAATGCCTGGCGATGGTTGATGAGGGGCGGGCAATGTCCTCGATTCCGTCCAGCCAGTCAGGGCTGGTGCAGACATTCAATCGTAAAAGCCGACAGCTGACCAAGGGCTGGGCGGCGCCTGAAACCTGGGGTACCTGGAGCGAAGGGACGGAGGCTGAAATCACCCTGCGGGTGAAGCCGGATACCCAAGTGATCGTGCTGGAGGCACTGGCATTCGTGATGCCGCCAGGTCTTACCCAGCGGGTCATCGTCAGCATCAATGGTGAACAGGTGTTGTCGACGCGTCTGACGCAGGTGCAAGACAACCGGCTGGAAATTCCGCTCAGTACGGCCATCCGCGAGACGTTGGGCAAGGAGGGGCTGCTGAAACTTCAGTTGCATCTGCCCGATGCCGTCAGCCCGCAACAGCTGGGCTTGAATGATGATGCGCGGGTCATGGGGCTGGGGTTGAAAACGCTGACCGTCCACTAAGCGCTGAAACACTGTGTGGATGCTGATGGACGCCAGGCCCAAGGACTTTCTACACTGCCTCCAGTCTGGGGATCAGGGGAGCAATGGATGAATCGAAATGAACTGCGCAAGGCTGACATCAACCTGATGGTGGTGTTCGAGACCTTGATGCTCGAACGCAATGTGACCCGGGCGGCGGAAAAGCTTTTTCTCGGCCAGCCGACCATCAGCTCGGCGCTCAATCGCTTGCGCTCGATGTTCAACGATCCATTGTTTATCCGCGTCGGCCATCGCATGGAGCCTACGGCCCGTGCCGAAGAACTGTTTCGTCATCTCTCGCCGGCGCTCGATTCGCTGTCCGTCGCGCTGAGCCTGACGCACAATTTCGATCCTGCTGTCAGCAACATGACCTTTCGCATCGGCTTGTCCGATGACGTCGAGTTCGGCCTGTTGCCACCCTTGCTGCGCGCCCTGCGCCAGGAAGCGCCGAAAGTCGTGTTTGTGGTGCAACACGTCGATTACTGGCGGATTCCCGACTTGCTCGCAGCGGGTGATATCACCGTGGGCATCAGCCAGACCCGTGGTTTGCCGGCGAATGCCAAACGCAAACTGCTGCGGCATATCCAGCCGAGTATCCTGCGTGCCGATGCATCCGACTCACCGTTGACCCTCGATGAATACTGCTCGCGCCCCCATGTGCTGGTTTCCCACACGGCGAACATCAGTGGTTACGCTGACGAGTGGCTCGCCGAACTCGGTCGCACCCGGCAGGTCGTGTTGTCAGTGCCGCAATACAGCGCATTGCCTGCCTTGTTGGCCGGGACGGATCTGATTGCCAGTCTGCCGGATTACACCGCCGAGGCCATGGCTGCGTCCGGATTGCTGTTCAAAGAGCCGTTTCCTTTCAAGACGCCGATGCTCGATCTATCGATGGTCTGGCTCAGTCACGTCGACAGCGACCCGGCCGAACGCTGGTTACGTTCGCGGCTGGAAGCGTTCATGAGCGAGCGCCCCCTCACCGCGCCTTGAAATCACTGCAGTCAGGCGCGACAGCGCCTGCAGGGATTTGCAAAACCGGCATTGGTGAAGCTTCAGGCGACTTCCAGTTCGCTGCACACCTTGATCACTTGCTCGCGCAGCCAGATGTTGGCGCTGTCATGGTCGGCGTGCTGGCTCCATTGCATGTCGAGGGTGAACCCCGGCAGGCCATTCGGCGCCTCACAGTGATTGAAGATGGCTTCTTTGGTCAGTAAACGCTGGATGCGCCGGGGCAGGGTGAGGATGAAATCGGTGCCGGTAATCATTTTCAGTGCGGCGCTATAGCTGTTGGAGCGTGCCACGATCTGACGTTTCTGCGCCTGCCGTGCCAGCCAGCCATCGACCATGTTGGTGGTGGACGTCCAGGGTGTCGGAAAGACATGCCGGCGTTCGGTGAAGGCTTGCAGGCTCAGACGTGGTTCCAGTGGTGTGGCACGTTTATCGAAGACGCAGACCAGATCATCTTCAAGCAGCATCCGCGACTTCAGGTCAGTGTGATTGCGGTGAAAGTTCGGGCCGAAACTGATCACCAGGTCGAGACTGCCGTCACGCAGTTCATCGGCCGGCACGTCGGTTTCGAACTTGTGCATGTTGACCATCACCGGCAAGTCATCGTAGTCGAAACGCTTCAACAGACGCGGCAGGATCAGTTGCTCGAAGTACTCCGGGGCGCAGATGTTGAAGGTGACGGCTTGCCGGCTCGGATCGAATGCCGGGGCACCGGCGTGGCACAGGTTGATACTTTCGAGGATTTTCTGCACATGGCCGTACATGCTGCAGGCCTTGTAGGTCGGGCGCATGCCGGTACGGGTGTTGATGAACAGCTCGTCTTCGAAACTGGTACGCAGTTTTTTCAGGCAATAACTGACGGTGGATTGACTGACGAACAGCGTTTCCGACACATCGGTGACGCTGCTCTGCTCATACACGGCGATAAACACCATGAGGTCCTGCATGTCGAGCTTTCGAAGCAAGTTACTGTTCAGCATCCGTACTGTCTCGCTGTGCTCCTTGCGCTGAATCCGCGCAAACGTGTGCGAACGATCCTAACGGAACGATAGTGCTAGGAGAAACCCCTGTAGGACATTTCACGGACAGTTGTGGGACAGAAAGTTTTAGCAACACGACGTCGCTGAATAATCCGCGCAAAGATGGCCAGAGGCCTCTAGCTCATGGGCTTCTGCGATCATCGAATATGCTGCGTGTAATGTCGCGGATCAAAGCGCAGCACCATCAGCAGCATGACCACCATCACCGCCGTCAGCGACCACCACGCCCATTCGAAGCTGCCGAGTTGATCACGAACCATCCCCGCCAGAAGAGGGGAGAGGCCGGCAATCAGATAACCAATGCCTTGCACGAAAGCGGTAAGGCCGCCGGCACGCTGTGGATTGTCGAGGTGGTCAAGCGAGACGATCAGGCTCATCGGAAACAGTCCGCCAATACCCAGCCCCAGCAGACAGGGCCACAGCAGGCTGAGATGGTCTGGGCTGAGGATCAACCCGCAGAAGCCGACGATGATCAATCCGAGCAGCGCCATCAACACCACGCGCCGGTCACGACTGCGATTGGCGATGGCCGGAACCACCAGGCCGGAAATCACCTCCATGGCCGTCAGAAAACCCAACAGCAGACCGGCGTTCTGTTCACTCCAGCCTTTTTCAACGTAGTACGGCGCCAACCAGGCGAGCACACAGGTGTAGGACGCCGTCCCCAGACCGAAGAAGACCGCGAGTAACCAGGCGCGGGAATTGGCGAAAAACGATTCTTTCTTCGCGGCAGCGCTGACGGCGTTTGGCAGATGGGTGCGTTGTGACCACCAGAACAGCAAGGCGAACAACGCCAGCGCTGCCCAAATGGCCAATCCGAGGCGCCAGCTTCCGGTTTGCACCATCACCAGTGGGGCGAACGAGGCGGCAATGGCCGCGCCGCCCATGATCGAGGTCACGTACAAGCCCATGCACAGCGCCACGTTGTCCGGGAAACGTGCTTTTATCAGCGCCGGCATCAACGCCTGAATCAGCGCGATGCCGATTCCCGCCAGCACCGCGCTGATAATCAGCTCCGCCGCAGAATCGACAAACAGCCGCGCCAGTGTTGCCAACCCGATGATCAGCAGCGACAGCAGCACTGTGCGCTGCTCACCCAGACGCTGACTGATGCCGATGCCGAAAAACATCGCCATGCCCATGGCCATCACCGGCAGCATGGTCAGCAGCGACGCGAGGCTGTAACTCAACGGGATATCGCCGCGAATGGCCGAGAGCAATGGCCCGACCGCGGCCATCGATGGACGCAGATTAAGTGCGACCAGAATGATGGCGAGCATCAGCCAGAGAGCGGGGCGGGCGGTGGTGCGGACGTTTTCCATCTTCAGACCTATGAGCGAGAGGCTGACAATTAGGCGCCCGGCTGTCGCACCGGACAAACCAGAAAATCCCGAGCAGTATTTAAAAAGTCGATAACACTTCTCTCCTTGTGGGAGGGGGCTTGCTCCCGAAAGCGGTGGGGCGGTCACCCTCAGTGCGGAATGTGCCGACCTCTTCGCGAGCAAGCCCGCTCCCACAGAAAAGTGTCTGGTCCAAAACTTAACCAGAACTGAATCATTCTCAAATACTTCACAAGTTCGCGTTATAGCCACCTGCCAACTAATCGTTGGCGTCTTTTTCACAAAAAATTGATGGTTGCCTGCCTAAAGTTTGTTATGCCTCGGTTAATGAATTTTTCACAATTAACCCAGGCGCTTCTTTTCAGGAATTGCCCACCTCTATGTTGAAGTTAAAAACCGTGCGCCCGGAATGGGTAACGTTGATTGCCAGTGCCTTTCTTTTGCTCGGTTTCAACTTTGTGCTCTGGCAGCATTTGTTCGAGATTACTGCGGCGGATGGCAAAGGCATCGCCATGCGCGTGGCTTTCGCCGTGATGATCTTTGCCGCGTTCAACATCGTGCTGACTTTTCTGGCCTTTCGTCCGCTGCTTAAACCCATCCTGACTTTGATGTTCTTGATCAGCGCCGGCGTGGCTTATTTCATGAGCCAGTATGGCGTGATGATTGATGCGGGCATGTTTCGAAACTTCGCTGAAACCAATGTCACGGAAGTGCGTGACTTGTTGTCGCTGAAGTTGTTTATGTATGTCTTGTTGTTAGGCGTTTTACCGTCGTGGTTGTTATGGAAAGTTCCAGTCACCTATCGTCGCTGGCATCACGAACTGCTCAGTAAAGTTGTCGTCAGTGTGGCGTCGGTGGCGGTCATCGGTGGTGTGGCGCTGGCCAACTATCAGGGATTGTCTTCGCTGTTTCGTAATCACCATGAACTGCGCCTGATGCTCGTGCCGAGCAACTACATTGGCGCGTCGGCCGGTTACCTGCGGGAGCAGGTCGTCTCGGCGCAGCAACCGTTCGTGAAAATTGGCGAAGACGCACAACGCAACCCGGATCTGAAAGTCCAGCCGCGCAAATCCCTGACCGTACTGGTGGTGGGGGAAAGTGCCCGCGCAGAGAACTTCGGCATCCTCGGTTATGGCCGTGACACCACGCCGAAACTGGACAAGGAAGCCGGGCTGATCGCTTTCACCGATGTGCATTCCTGCGGCACTGAAACCGCGGTCTCGGTGCCGTGCATGTTTTCCAACATGGGCCGCAAGGATTACGACGCGAGTAAGGCGAAGAACGAAGAAGGCCTGCTCGACGTGCTCAAGCGTGCCGGCATCGACGTGATCTGGCGCGATAACCAGTCCGGCTGCAAAGGCACCTGTGATCGAGTCACCGTGCAGGATGTCAGCAACTTGAAGGATCCGGCGCTGTGCGCCAACAGTGAGTGCCGCGACGAAATCCTGCTGCAAGGTCTGCAAGGCTTTATCGATCATCTGGACAAGGACACCGTGCTGGTCCTGCATCAGATGGGTAGTCACGGCCCGGAATACTTCAAGCGTTATCCAAAGGAATACGAGCACTTCACGCCGGTCTGTGAAAGTAACGCGCTGAACAATTGCAGCCGCGAAAGTATCGTCAACGGTTACGACAACACCCTGGTCTATACCGATCATGTGCTGTCGAGCCTGATCGATGTGTTGCGCAACAATCAGGACAAAGTCGATACGGCGATGTTGTATCTGTCTGATCACGGTGAGTCGCTGGGCGAGTACAACTTGTTCCTGCATGGCACGCCTTACATGCTGGCACCCGAGCAACAAAAGCATGTGGCGATGCTCGCGTGGTTCTCCGACAACTATCAAAAGGCTTATTCGGTCGACACCCATTGCCTGCAAATGAGTCGTGACAAACCGTTGAGTCAGGACAATCTGTTCCACTCGATGCTTGGCCTGCTGGAGGTGCGCAGCAAGGTCTATCAGCCGGATCTGGACCTGTTTGCCGGATGCCGTGGCGCGGTGATTGACGGCGTGCTGGCCAAGGACTGAGCCGTTTAGGGCCCGTCGTTCTGACCCGACGGGCCTGTCCGTTTCCTCTGTCAGACTATTCTTGCTCTTTGGCAGGACATTTCGTTACAGCTCTTGCCCTTCGCAGGCGCGTAAATCGCCAGTGGCGATATATACTGCGCGCCATTCTTCAAGGGAGAGCCGTGTGGCCATCGATATTCACTGGATTCGCGACAACGAAAGCCTCGCGCAATTTTGCGCCGAGTGGCAGCAGCTGCCTTTCGTGGCCCTCGACACCGAATTCATGCGGGTCGACACCTTTTACCCGATTGCCGGCCTGTTGCAGGTCGGCGACGGCAAACGCGCCTACCTGATAGATCCGCTGACCATCAATGCCTGGCAACCGCTGGCCGCATTGCTGGAAAACCCGGCAGTGCTCAAAGTCCTGCACGCGTGCAGCGAAGACCTCGAAGTCCTGTTGCGCCTGACCGGCAGTCTGCCGGCGCCGATGTTCGACACGCAACTGGCCGCTGCCTATCTGAACCTAGGGTTCTCGATGGGCTATTCGCGACTGGTGCAGGAAGTGCTCGGTATCGAACTGCCGAAAGGCGAAACCCGCTCCGACTGGCTGCAGCGTCCGTTGTCCGACACGCAAATCAGCTACGCCGCTGAAGATGCCGTGCATCTGGCGGAGGTTTTCGTCCAGCTGCGGCCGAAACTGTCTGACGACAAATTCGCCTGGGTGTTGGAAGACGGCGCCGAACTGGTCGCCAACCTGCGTCGCGAAACCGACCCCTACGAGGTCTATCGCGAAGCCAAACTGGCGTGGAAACTGTCTCGCGCGCAACTGGCTGTGCTGCGTGAGCTGTGCGCCTGGCGTGAAAAAGAAGCCCGTGCCCGCGATCTGCCACGCAACCGCATCGTTCGTGAACACTCGCTGTGGCCGCTGGCGCGTACCCAACCGGACAACCTCGCCGCGCTGGGCAAGATCGAAGACATGCACCCGCGTACCGTGCGTCAGGACGGTCAATTTCTGCTTGATCTGATCAAGCGCTCTGGCAGTGTGGGGCCTGATCAATGGCCGCCTGCTGTAGCAGAGCCATTGCCGATCGAAGCGGCAGCGTTGATCAAACAACTGCGCGCATTGGGCCAGGCTGAGGCCGAGCGTCTGGGCATTGCCCCAGAGCTGATGCTGCGCAAGAAAACCCTCGAAGCGCTGGTCAAAAGCGGCTACCCCGAGGGTCCTTACCAATTGCCTGAGTCGTTGCGTGGCTGGCGCCGCGAACTCATGGGCCAGAAGCTGCTCGACAGCCTGGCCACCGCCGGAGAACAGCCTTGAAACGTATTTGCTCTATTTACCAAAGCTCGAAGCGCAAAGGCATGTACCTCTATGTGCTCAAGAGCGATGAATTGGAACGCGTGCCCGAGGCGTTGATGGCGGCTTTCGGCAAAGCCATATTTTCCTTCAGTCTGGTGTTGACGCCTGAGCGCAAACTGGCCAGTGAGGACATCGTCGTGGTCCTGGAAAACCTCGACAAGCAGGGCTATCACCTGCAAATGCCACCGGCCGAGGACGAGTACATCGAGCACTTGCCCGAAGAGTTGCTGCGCCGCAACGACCCGGTCTGATCGGCGAGGCCCTGTTCTGGGCCTCTGTTAACCCTGGAACTGTTTTTACCGCGATGGCCGCCCTGAAAGCGGCGGCTGTCTGCACGGTTTGCGAAAGGTTTGAAGATGCGCGTTCTGATTGCTGAACACGACCACGCGATATACGCCCGGCTGCTGCGTCAGGCAGCGCCGGAGCTTGAAGTATTGACCAGCGGCGACTCCGCTGAACTGGCCCGTCAGGCCGCCGATTGCCCGGTGTGGCTGGGGCAACCGGATCTGCTCGCGACCCTGTTGCGCCAGGGCCATCAACCGCAATGGCTGCAATCGACCTGGGCCGGCATCACGCCGCTGCTCGCTGATGGCTTGCGTCGGGATTACCGCTTGACCCGCGCGGTGGGGATTTTCGGCCAGGTGATGGCCGAATACGTGCTGACCTACATGCTCGGCCACGAACGCGAAGTGCTGGCGCGGCTGGTCAGCCAGGTCGAGCGCAAATGGGACAACCGCACCGGCCAGAGCCTGGTCGGACGCAAGGTGCTGATCGTCGGCACCGGTGACATCGGCCAGAGCGTTGCGCAGTTCCTGTTGCCGTTCGGCGTCGAACTGTACGGTATCGCCAGCAGCGCCCGTGAGCAGGCACCGTTCGTTGAAGTCGGCTCGATGGCGGATCTGCCGCGTCTGGTGGGCGAGGTCGATTACGTGGTCAACCTGCTGCCGAACACCGAACACACCCACGATATCTACGACGCGGCGCTGTTCAAGCAATTCAAGCCGACCGGGTTGTTCATCAACGTCGGGCGCGGTGTGGCGGTGGTTGATGCGGATCTGGTGGAGGCCTTGAAGGAAGGGCATCTGGCGGGCGCGGTGATCGACGTCTGCCGTCAGGAACCGTTGCCGCAACGTCATCCGTTCTGGACGGCCTGGGGTTTGCTGTTGACCGGTCACAGCTCGGCACCGACTTCACCGGCGTTGATGGTGCAGTTGTTTGTCGAGAATCTGCGGGCGTATCAGGCGGGTGAAGCGTTGCGCGGGGAAGTGGATTTCAACCGCGGTTACTGATTCACGCAAACAATGCAGGAGTGAGCCTGCTCGCGATAGCGGTGTGTCAGACAACATTAATGTCGACTGACACGGCCTCATCGCGAGCAGGCTCACTCCTACAGTTGTTTTGCGTTGTGGCTTAGAGGGTGAAGTCGCCTTCTGCCGCGAGTTCGCTCAACGGGCGACGCGGGCTCGGCTCTTCACGCGCTTGCAGGTAATCCGCCAGCGTCGATTTGTCGCCAAGTTTGCCGACGGCCACTGCCGCATGCAGCGCATAACCCTCAGGAATGTTCAGCTCTTTGCGCGTCAGCTCCTGATCGAAGCCGGCCATGCCATGGGTATGCCAGCCGCTGATGCTGGCTTGCAGCGCCAGATGACCCCACGCCGAACCGGTGTCGAAGGTGCTCCACAGCGCCGGCGTTTCTTCAGTGGCGCCCGGCACGGCGAAGGTGGTTTTCGAGATCACGATCACCAGCGCCGAAGCGTGCTGCGCCCAGCCACGGTTGAATTCGTTCAGCAGACCGAGAAAACGCTCCCAGTTCGGCGTATCGCGACGTGCGTACAGAAAGCGCCACGGCTGCGAGTTGTAGGCCGATGGCGCCCAGCGCGCCGCTTCGAAAAAGCTCAGCAGGGTTTCTTCCGGGATCGCTTCACCGGTAAAGGCGCGGGGCGACCAGCGGTCGGTGAACTGTGGGTGAATGGCGTATTCGGCAACGCGAGGGTTGGCACTCATCAAGAAATTCCTTGCTACGTTTGAGTAAAAGATTCGAACGAAAACCCGGCGGGATCAGTTGCGCTGAACGATGGGGTTTTCCGAGCCGTGTCAGTTCACCGGGATGCAACGTGGTCGAGCGTTAATGGCTCCCGGGCAAGGCTCCTGCGACTGGCAAAGCTACGCGCCGTCACAAAAACTGACAAGTGCTGCGCAACCGGCAGTCGCCAGCGCTTGGCCCGCAAGGCCTGGGGCACTAGACTGGCGGCCTTTTCACCACCTGATGTTGATGCTTGAGCCATGGTCGCCAAAGTCGAACCGTTCTGGAAACGCAAAACCCTCGATCAACTGGATCTGGAGGAATGGGAATCGCTGTGCGACGGCTGTGGTCTGTGCTGCCTGCAAAAACTCGAGGATGAAGAGGACAACAGCGTTTATTACACGCGCATCGCCTGCAAACTGCTCGATCTGAAAACCTGCCAGTGCAGCGATTACCCGAACCGCATCAAGTTTGTCCCGGATTGCATCCAGCTCACCCCGGGCCAGGCCGAAGAGTTCAAATGGTTGCCGCCGACCTGCGGCTATCGTCTGGTCAGCGAAGGCAAGGACCTGCCACTCTGGCATCACCTGGTCTGCGGCGACCGCGACGCGGTGCACCACGAGCGGATTTCGCAGTCCGGGCGCATGCTCGCCGAGGGCAGCGTGCCGGAGGATGACTGGGAAGATCACCTGATTTTCCGGGCGGGTTAAACGCTCGCAAATCCAGATTTCAACAAGGAGTGGGTATGGCTGTGGGATTGCAGCGGGCGTTGATGGTTGCGCTGTTGGCGCTCAGCGCGCCGGCATGGGCGGCGAAGAAAGTCGATCTGGATTACCACGTACGCCTGTTGCCACAGAGCGATCAGGCTGAAGTGCGCCTGACCCTGGCCAAAGGTGAAGCGGTGCGCAGCCTTGATTTCGACCTCGGCGACGGCAGTCATTACAGCGACTTCAAGGCGGACGGCCAATGGCTGCTGACGCCCGGCAAACAGGCCCGTGGCGTCTGGCGTCCGACCAGCGACAAGGCCAGCCTGACCTATCGCGTGCGCATCAGCCACGGCCGCAAGAGCGGCAGTTTCGACACCCGTATGACGTCAACCTGGGCGTTGATGCGCGGCGACGAACTGGTGCCGTCGGCCAAGCTCGATCAACAGGACGGCACCGAACTGGTCTCGCGCCTGCAATTCGAACTGCCCGAGGGCTGGAAAAGCGTCGAAACCGCCTGGCCACGCATCGGCAAGAACAAATTCCGCATCGACAATCCCTCTCGTCTGTTCGATCGCCCGACGGGCTGGATGCTTGCCGGCCATCTCGGCAGCCGGCGCACGCGCCTGGGTGAAACCGAGGTCACCGTGGCGTCGCCGCAAGGGCAGGGCATGCGGCGGATGGACGTGCTGACGTTGTTGACGTTTGTCTGGCCGCAGGTACAAGCGCTGTATCCGCGTCATCCGACCAAGTTGCTGATCGTCGGCGCCAATGACCCGATGTGGCGCGGCAGCCTCGGCGCACACGAGTCGATCTATCTAAATACGCGCCTGCCGCTGGTCAGTGAAAGCGGCAGCAGTGCCTTGGTGCGTGAGTTGGCGCAGGTGTTCGGCCGGATCAATGATGAGCAGCGCAGCGACTGGATCAGCGAAGGGTTTGCCGAGTATTACGCGATCGAACTGGTGCGCCGTGCCGGTGGTATGAGCGATGAGCGTTATCAGGCGTTACAGGCGAAATTGGCCAAGGACAGCCAGAAGGTTACAACCTTGCGCGGCGAGCAGATCAGCGCGGCGCAGGTGGCGAAAGCGGTGGTGGTGTTGCAGGAACTGGATGGCGAGATTCGTTTGAAGACACGCAACAAGCGCTCGCTGGATGATGTGCTGCGTGGGGCGATGCATTTGGGGACGGTGAGTACCAAGGAATTTGTGCAACTGGCCGAGAGTGTTCTCGGCGAGTCTTCCAAAGTCCTCGATACCGCGTTACTTCAGTAACGCCGCCATCGCTGGCAAGCCAGCTCCCACAGTGTTTTAGGTCGGACACAAAATATGTGATCACCACAAGACCTGTGGGAGCTGGCTTGCCAGCGATGGGGTCATCAGCCCCAAAGCAAATTCTGGATCAAACCCCGGCTTTCGGCGATTTCACAGAATCATTGCCGGTAACGGTGGCGGTACTGGTCGCTGCTTCGGCATTGGCCTTCAGCTTGCTCAGTTCTTCCCCGGCTCGCTCGATCTTCGCCCGCACGTTATTCATGTCCTGACGGCTTTTCTCGTACAGGCTTTTCACCGAACTGTGTCCGGTAATCCCACGAGCCATGGCCACGCCGCCAATCGCCACCTGAATCAACCCGAACACCCCGCCACGGCGCAGGCCCTTGCCGACCATGATCACGCCGCCTGCCAAGGATCCGATGCGCTCCCAGCCTTCCACGTTCTGCTCGGAACGGCTCTGGAACGGGGTGGATTCGATACGCTCGACACGTTTGAGTTCGCTCATGATCTTTCTCCAGGCAATGAGTAATGGATAAACAAGCTGACTGCCAGAGCGGTCCGCTTGTTCCATCGGATGTGCGACGCTTCAGCGGAATTTCGGCCCGGAGCGGGTATTCAGGCCCTTGGCCATGCGGTCGTAGAGCACGACGTTGACCGTGGCGGCGAGGTTCATGCAGCCCGTGGTCGGGATGTACACGACGTCTTCGCACCAGTCGCGAATCTCTTTGTCCAGCGAGCCGTCTTCGGGGCCGAAGATGTATAGGGCGCGATCAGGGTGGGTGTATTCCGGCAACGGACGGGCGCCTTCGACCAGTTCCACGGCGACGGGAACGCAGTTTAGCGGGAGGATCTTTTTCAGATCATCGATGCCGATCAACGGGATGTCGTAGTGCACGCGTTTGGTATCGGTGACGAAATCGGCGGCGCGTTCATAGCGCTTGCCGGTGTAGAACACCGACGCCACGCCGTAACAGCCTGCGGCGCGCATCACCGAACCGACGTTCTCCGGTGACTTGGGGTTGTACAAACCAATGCAGCTGTAACGTTTGTCTGCCACGAGCGGGGTGCCTTCGGGAAAAAGAGCGCGATTATACGGGGATTGGGGGAGGGCGGGCAGATTCAGGATTTGCGCTGTCTGCTCTGACCTCATCGCTGGCAAGCCAGCTCCCACAGGTATCTCGGGTGTACACAAAATTTGTGAGCGACCAAAATCATTGTGGGAGCTGGCTTGCCAGCGATGAGGCCAATTCAGGCGATGAAGATCAGTCTTCTTTCTTCATCAACCCGGCCAGCGCGGCGAACGGGTTGTGCGTTGCCTTGGCGATTTTCGGCGTGCTCAGCGAGCCTTCGCTGAAATACTGCTGGTCGGTGTAGCGCGAGTGCTCGTTGTCGTGGCAGTACAGGCACAACAGCTCCCAGTTCGAGCCGTCCTGCGGGTTGTTGTCGTGATTGTGGTCGCGGTGATGCACGGTCAGTTCGCTCAGGCGCTTGCCGGAAAACTCGCGGGTGCAGCGGCCACAGACGTGCGGATACATCTTCAGGGCCTTGTCGCGGTAGCCCATTTCCTTGTCGCGCTGGTTGTCGGCGAGGATGCGATCCAGCTTCGACGTGTTGGTTGGGGTGGACGAACTCATGGGTTCACCTTTGTAAAAGACTAATGACGGTTATGTGCAGAGTTTAGCTCAGCCCTTGAGTTTCTCGGCAATCCAGATCGTGTGGCGGGTGCCCTTGTTGCCGTGGGCGAACACCTGCACTTCCTCAGCCTTGAAACCGGCCTTCTTCAATTTGTCGGAAAACAGCCGATCGGCGCTGGCCGACCATACGGCGAGTACGCCTTTGGGACGCAGGGCCTTGGCACAGGCATTCAGACCAGCGGCGGAATACAGCCAGCTGTTGGCCTTTTGGGTCAGGCCTTCGGGGCCGTTGTCGACGTCGAGCATGATCGCGTCGAAGCCGTTCGGCTCGCTTTGCAGCACCTTGGCCACATCGTCCTGACGGATCACCGTGCGCGGATCAAGCAATGGCCGCCCGGACTTTTCGCCGAGCGGGCCACGGTTCCACTCGACCACGCCGGGCACCAGCTCAGCGACCACCACTTCGGCGGTTCTACCCAGATGCTTGAGCGCCGAGGCGAGGGTGAAACCCATGCCGAGCCCACCGATCAGCACCCGCGAGTTCGGCCGGCCAGCCACCTTGCGACAAGGAATCTCGGCCAGCGCATCTTCGGAACCGTGCATACGCGTGTTCATCAATTGCCCGCCGTCGCCGCCCTGGATCTTGATGACGAAATCCTCGCCATACTCGAACAGGCACAGGGCACCGCCGCTTTCAGGGATCGGGGTGGTGTCGAGCAGAACGAAACGTTTCATGGAAATCTCTACAAGGGGGAAGGCAAGCAGGCCCGTTGGGAGTAGCCTGAGCGCAGACTAAGGCCAACGGAGCCCTTGATGAAGCGCACCATTCTAACGGTCATTGCCCTGGCCGCGCTCTCGATTACTGCCGTGCAGGCACAGCAGGTTGTTCCGGTCAGCCCGGCGCCGCAGCCTGGCTCGCCTGGAACCGCGACACCGACACCGTATCCGCAGATCACGCCGATCAACATTCCCAAGTCGGGCGCCGGCAGTGGCAGCCCGCCGCTGGTGCCGATCGAAATGCCCAGTCCGCCGAGCAAGGATCAAGCGGTGCCGGGCATTGAACCGAGCGGCACCAAGGCCAAATCCCCGGGCGGTTAAATCTGCTGCGCCGCCAATTGGCCGTCGGCCATGCGCAGGCGTTTGGAGAGAGAGACGGCGAGGGCGCGGATGATCTTGGCGGCGATCTTCGGCGCGTCGTTGAGCATTTTTTCCAGCGAGTCCTTGCCCAGGTTCAACAGTTGGCAATTGCTCGCTGCCACGCACGTCGCAGAACGCCTTTCGCCGTCCAGCACGGCCATTTCGCCGAACGCCCGACCGCTGCGCAGGGTGGCCATGGTGATGACCTGGCCGTCGGCGCCGGTTTTCTGCACGGCGACCTGGCCGGTGTGGAGGATGCACATGAAGCTGCCGGCATCGCCCTCGCGGAAAATCGCTTCGCCTTCAGCCACGGTGCTGATGCTGAAGTAGCCGGATGCCGCTGCGAAATCGGCCAGTTGCAATTGATCGAACAGGCCGCAATCCATCAGCCAGTCGCGAATTTCGTTGTTGAGTAAGGTGGGTTCTGACATGTCGTGGCAATCTTTTTGTTTTCACATTTTCGAGGCTGTACACGGATCCCGTGGGAACCCTTTTTGTGGTGAGGGGATCGGTTTTCACGGAGATCTGTGAGGTATCGGCCTCTTGGGTCTGGAGTTAAGACCCAAGTGACCGACGGAGTTCCTCAGACGATGCCCAAAACCTTGAACACAAATGCGTATTCGAGCGCTACGTCACGTAATCCCTGATAACGCCCGCTCATTCCGCCATGGCCGGCGCCCAATTCAGTCTTGAGCAGCAGCACATTGTCGTCGGTCTTCGTCGCGCGCAATTTTGCCACCCACTTGGCCGCTTCCCAGTACTGCACGCGGCTGTCGTTGTAGCCGGCGATCACCAGCGTTGCCGGATACGCCTGAGCGCTGACGTTTTCGTACGGTGCATAGGCCTTGATCCGATCATAGACTTCCGGTTCCTGCGGGTTGCCCCACTCGTCGTATTCAGTGACGGTCAGCGGCAGCTCCGGGTCGAGCATGGTGTTGAGCACGTCGACGAACGGCACTTCGGCAATCGCCACACCGAACAGATCCGGGCGCTGGTTGAGCACCGCGCCGATCAACAGACCACCGGCGCTGCCACCGCTGATCGCCAGTTTTTCCGCCGTGGTGATGCCGTTGAGGATCAAAAACTCGGCGCAGGCGATGAAGTCGCTGAAAGTATTGTGTTTGTGTTCCTGCTTGCCTGCGCGATACCAGGCTTCACCCAGTTCACCGCCACCGCGTACGTGGGCGATGGCGAAGGCCATACCACGATCGAGCAGACTCAGACGTGCGTGGGAAAACCACGGGTCTAGGCTCGAACCGTAAGCGCCATAACCATAGAGATACAGCGGCACCGGTTTGCCGACCATTTCGCGTTTCATCACCAGGCTGATCGGCACCAGCGTACCGTCCGGCGCGCTCGCCCACAGGCGTTGGCTGACGTAAGCGTCGGCATCGAACGGGCCGAGCACCGGGGTTTCTTTCAGGACGGTCTGTTCGCCGCTGGCCAGTATCAATTGGCGGACCTGAGCCGGGCGATTCAACGCCTCATAGCGCAGGCGAATGCGGTCGCTATCGAATTCCAGGCTGTTTTGCACGTAGAGGCTGTAGGCCGCGTCCGGCAATTGCACGCGATAAGGCGCCACGCCGTGTGGGTGAACTTCGATGATTGGCAAGCCACCTTCGCGCAGGCTCAGGGTCATGGCCTCGCTGTTGAGGCTCACACCGTCGAGCATCACTGTGTCGCTGTGGGCGATCAGCTGTTGCCAATCGGCCTCCGTCGGCACCACGCCAGTGTCTGGCGCCTGATACAGGGCGTAGTTGATGCCATCGCGGTTGGTGCGGATAAACCATGTCCATACGCCATCGAGCAGGCCATGGTCGACGTCGTATTCGTGATCCTCGACCCGTGGCGCCAGGCAAGCGAATGGCAACTGCGGCTGGTTGGCGTCCAGCGCCCAGACTTCGCTGGTGGTCTTGCTGCCCAGGGACAGCAGCAACTGCTGTTCGGAGCTTGCCCGGTAGCAGTGCAGGAAGAAACGCCCGTCCGGCTCGTGGAAAACTTCTTCGGCAGCGGTACCGTCGAGGCGGTAGCGGAACAGTTTGTGCGGGCGATGGGTGTCGTCGAGCACGCCGAAGAACAGCGTCAGGCTGTCGTTGGCCCAGGTCATGCTGCCGTCGCAGTCTTCGAACTCCAGTTCGCTGACTTTGTCGTTGGCCAGTTCTTTGACGAACAGCGTGTAGATCTCATCGCCCGAGGCATCAACGCTGTAGGCCAGACGCTGGTGATCGGGGCTGATGCTGAACGCGCCCAGCGAGAAGAAACCGCCATTGGCCAGCACGTTCGGGTCGAGCAACAGTTGCTCGCGGCTTTCATCGAGGGTCAGGCTGTCGTCCGCCGGACGCGGGCAGCGGTAGTGCCGGGCGTATTCGTCACCGGCAGTGGTGCGCGTGTAATACAGATACGGGCCCCACGGCGAGGGCAGGGACAGGTCGGTTTCAAGAATCCGGCCCTTGATCTCTTCGAACAGGCTTTCGCGCAGCTCGGCCTGATCGGCGGTTTGCGCTTCCTGGTAAGCGTTTTCGGCCTTGAGGTAGTCGAGCACCGCGTCGGTGTCACGCTCCTGCAGCCAGGCATACGGGTCGGCGCCGGGTGCCTTGTGGGCAATCGGGGCACTGATGACGTTGGCGGATACGGGCATGGAAGGCTCTCGGACAATGTTCGGAATAGGGTTTTTCGCGAATCCGGGTATCACCGCAAACCCTGTGGGAGCGAGCCTGCTCGCGAAAGCGGTGGGTCAGACAACAATGTTTCAACTGACAGTCCGTATTCGCGAGCAGGCTCGCTCCCACAGGTCGTGTGTCTATTGGGACAAGCCTGACGGGCGAAAAGTCGTTACTATAAGCGCCTCTTTGCCTGCCTTGCCATGGACACCATGACCGAGAACGACTATCTGATCGCCTGGGGCCTCTACGCCTTTGCCGCTGTAGGCTGCCTGTTGGTATGGATGCGCCTGACCACCTGGATGTGGCGCTGGCTGCGCGAACCGTTGCGCGTGTTGATGGCGGTGTTGCTGTTCAGCCCGACCATCATTGATCCGGTGAAGGAAAAGGTTGCGCCGGCCATCGCCATCACCGCATTGGATCTGGCCTTCAAGGTCGGTAACAACGCCTGGCGCGCAATCTCCGATCTGTTCATGTACGGCATGATCGCTTTTGGCATTTACCTGATCTTCGTGTTGATCCGCTTCCCGATCGAGCGCGCTTCCAGAGCTCGCCGCGAACAGGCTGAAGCCGCCAAGGCAGCGGCCCGGTCAGAGGATCGAGACGACGATCAACCGTTCGGTGGTGCCGGTGATGATCGTTATGGTCGCCCGCCAGTGCCGAACAATCCGCAGCGCATGCGGGTCGAGCCGCGTCTGTAATCCGAGAGTCCGCACATGTGTGAATTACTGGGCATGAGTGCCAACGTGCCGACCGATATCGTGTTCAGCTTCACCGGCCTGATGCAGCGCGGCGGTCGCACCGGCCCGCACCGCGACGGTTGGGGCATCGCTTTCTATGAAGGCCGTGGCCTGCGGCTGTTTCAGGATCCGGCGGCGAGTTGCGAATCGGAAGTCGCCAACCTGGTGCAGCGTTACCCGATCAAGAGCGAAGTGGTCATCGGCCACATTCGTCAGGCCAACGTCGGCAAGGTCTGCCTGTCCAACACTCACCCGTTCGTCCGTGAACTTTGGGGGCGCAACTGGTGCTTCGCGCACAACGGCCAGCTCGCCGATTTCACCCCGATCAAAAGTTTCTACCGCCCGGTCGGCGATACCGACAGCGAGGCGGCGTTCTGCGATTTGCTCAATCGTGTGCGTGCAGCATTCCCGGAACCGGTCGATATAGAAGTGCTGCTGCCGGATCTGGTCGCCGCGTGCGCCGAATACCGCAGCAAAGGCGTGTTCAACTGCCTGCTCAGCGATGGCGACTGGCTGTTCTGCTATTGCTCGACCAAACTGGCGCAGATCACCCGACGTGCACCGTTTGGCCCGGCACGCCTGAAGGACGTCGATGTGATCGTCGACTTCCAGGCGGAAACCACGCCCAACGACGTGGTCACGGTGATCGCCACCGAACCTCTGACCGAAAACGAAACCTGGACCCGCTACGAACCGGGCCAATGGAGCCTGTGGCGACGCGGCGAATGCGTCAGCCAAGGCAAGACCGAATAAGGATTGCACCCCATGTTGCTCAGTTATCTACGGCTGGTGTTGTTTGCGGCGGGCCTGTTGATCGGTGTCCAGGTGCCGGGGTTCATCAGCGATTATGCGAAACGCGTCGAGGCGCATCTGATCGAAGCGCAGACCGGCCTGCGCGGGTTTCAGGGCACTGCCGAGCAGTTTTTCAAAGGCGACTTGCAGGCGCTGGTTGCGCATTACCGCGCCAGCGAAGATCCGGTATTTCGCAGCGACGCCGACAGCCTGAGCACCTTGCTCAATCGTCAGCTGGCGCTGGACAAGCAATACCAGGCGATGCAGGGCCCGTGGTACATCCGCTTCCTGCAAGTGGTGCTGGCCGCTGATCCGGACATCCGCAAGGAAACCTGGAATGGCTACAGCTACCAGATTCTGCTGACGCCAGAGGCGATGATCTGGGGCATGAGTGGCGCGCTGCTGCTGTCGTTCGGGATTGAATGTCTGTTCCGTCTGATTGACTGGGTGGTGCTGGGCGGCAAGCGTCTGCGCCAGAGCCGGCCGATCGAAGATCGCGACGTGCGCGGTCTCTGATGATCGTTCCCACGCTCTGCGTGGTAACGCCTCAACGGACGCTCCGCGTTCGGCTTTCGAGGGACGCGGAGCGTCCCGGGCTGCATTCCCACGCGGAGCGTAGGAACGATCAATCAGTCAGTGAGGGAGGGTGATGTAGTTTTCACCCACTTTGTCCGCATACCCCGCCAACACCTGCTGACACAACGTCACAATCTCCTCGACCCACTCCACCCCCACTCGCCACGACACCACCACCTGCAAGTCCGGCGGCCGCTGATCAATGGCCAACAATGTCAGTTCCCCCCGCGCCAATTCCTCCGCCACCAGCACGGGCGGTAACACGCCAATACCAAATCCATCACGCAACAACCGCGTAATCGCCGATACCGAATTCACACAATTCAATCGCGGCGCCAGCACGCCATTTGCCTGCATCAACGCCAGAATGTCCTGATGCGGCCGCGAGTTTTTCGAATAGGTGATGATCCGTTCCTGCGCCAGTTCGGCCAGATCGGCGTACTCGCGGTTGTAGATCGAATTGCTGGCGACAATCCAGCCCAGCGGATGGCTGGCCAGCTCCAGGCTGCGCACGCTTTCATGGCGCACCAGATCGGTTTGCAGGATCAGATCGAGAAAGCCTTTTTGCAGCTGATCGCAGAGGTTCAGCGAGGTATCCGCCACCAGCTCGATTTCCACGCGTGGATAGAGATCGGTCATCTGCGCCACCAACGGGCTCAGCCAAGTGTGGATCACCGTGTCCATCACCCCGATACGCACCCGGCCGACCTTGCTTGAACGGGTTTCGATCGATTGCTTGAGCGCACTCATGGTGTCGAGCATCTGCTCGGCATAGTCCAGCACTTTCAAGCCTTCGGGCGTCAGGCTGACCCCGCGAGAATCACGTAAAAACAGCTTCACCCCCAGCTCACCTTCGAGCACCGCGATACGGCTGGAAATCGACGCCTGGGTGGTGAACAGCTTGTCGGCGGTCAGGCGAAAACTCTTCAGCCGGGCGACCCAGACAAAGGTCTCGAGAAACTTCAGGTTCATGGCAAAGGCTCGGGTGACAAATTTTTCTTATGCCTAAGGCGGGTTTTTATTCGTTGGACGCAGCAGGGCGGCGCGCCCAAAAATCGGCGCATCCGGTTCCCACGATAGGCGTCGCGGGATCTGCGAACAAGACCAATAAAAACCTGCGGAGATTTGCCATGAGTGCTCCCGACACCATTGATTTACCCAAGGCAGCGGCGCGTCCGGGGCCGTTCGACTGGTACCGCAACATCAATCAACAGGAGCGCCGCACGTTCTGGAGCTGCAAGATCGGTTACGGTCTGGACGGCATGGACACGCAGATGCTCAGCTTCGTGGTGCCAACGCTGATTGCGATGTGGGGCATCACCACCGGTGAAGCCGGGCTGATCCACACCAGCACCTTGATCGCCTCGGCCATCGGCGGCTGGGTTGCCGGCATCCTTTCCGACCGCATCGGTCGCGTGCGCACCCTGCAACTGACCGTGTTGTGGTTTGCCTTCTTCACCTTCCTCTGCGGCTTCGCCCAGAACTACGAACAATTGTTGATCGCCCGCACCCTGATGGGCTTCGGTTTCGGTGGCGAATGGACCGCCGGTGCGGTGCTGATCGGTGAAGTGATCCGCGCCAAGGATCGCGGCAAAGCGGTGGGCATGGTGCAATCCGGTTGGGCTTTGGGTTGGGGGCTGACGGCGATTCTGTATGCGCTGTTGTTCTCGGTGCTACCGCCGGAAGACGCCTGGCGCGCGCTGTTCATTCTCGGCATCGTCCCGGCGATTTTCGTGATTTTCGTCCGTCGACTGGTGAAAGATCCGGAGATTTACCGCGAAGCCAAGGCTGCACAAACACCCGACAACCCGGCGAAGTTCTACGAGATTTTTGCCCCCGGCATGCTCTTCACCACATTCCGTGCCTCGCTGCTGACCACCGGTGCGCTAGGTGGTTACTACGCAATCACCTCGTGGCTGCCGACCTTCCTGAAAAATGAACGCGGCTTGAGCGTGCTCGGCACCGGCGGCTATCTGGCCATGGTGATCGTCGGTTCCTACGTCGGGTATGTGATCAGCGCCTATCTGACCGATCTGCTGGGGCGCAAAAAGAACTTCGTCCTGTTCTCGGTGGGCTCGTTCACCATCGTTCTGCTGTACACGCAAATGCCGGTCAGCAACGCTGTGATGTTATGGCTGGGCTTTCCGTTGGGCTTTTTTGCTTCAGGGATCTTCAGCGGCATGGGCGCGTTTCTCACCGAGCTGTTTCCAACGCGGATTCGTGGTTCCGGGCAAGGCTTCTGCTACAACATCGGCCGCGCGCTGGCCGCATTGTTTCCGCTGCTGATCGGTTTGCTCAGCCAGAAAGTGCCATTGAGCATGGGCATTGGTGCGTTCGCTGCAGTGTCCTACGGCGTGGTGATTCTCGCGGCCTTTAGCCTGCCGGAGACTCGCGGCAAGCAACTCGATGCACAGTAACTGCTAACCTGCGAGGCACTGCCCGGCGGGCAATGTCCTACGGATAGAAAGACAAAAAGCTACAGGAGTGTTTACCGTGAGCCGCCTGTTATTGAACTGCGACATTGGCGAGAGTTTCGGCAGCTGGACCATGGGTCTGGATGCCGAAGTCATGCCCTTCATCGATTGCGCCAACGTCGCCTGCGGCTTCCATGCCGGCGACCCGAGCATCATGCGCAAAACCGTCAGCCTGGCCCTGAGTCACGGCGTGCAGATCGGCGCCCATCCTGCCTATCAGGATCTGGTCGGCTTCGGCCGCCGTTCGATGGCGTACTCCGCGCAGGAACTGCAAGACATCCTGCATTACCAGATCGGCGCCCTCGACGGCATTTGCCGCGCCCAGGGCGGGCGAGTCAGTTACGTCAAACCCCACGGTGCGATGTACAACGACATGATGGCGAACCCGGCGCAATTGCGCGCGGTGATTCAGGCCGTGGCGGCTTACGACCGCAGTCTGCCGCTGATGCTGATGGCCACTCGCGACAATCGCGCTGCGCAGCAGATCGGTGATGAGTACGGCCTCACGCTATGGTTCGAGGCCTTCGCTGATCGCGCCTATGACAGCGCCGGCAAACTGGTTTCACGGCAACTGCCGGGCGCGGTGCATCACGATCCCGAGATCATCATCGAACAAGCGCTGAAGATTGCCCGTGGTGACAATCTGATCGCCAACGATGGCAGCGCCTTGCGCCTGCAAGCCAACACCCTCTGCGTACACGGCGACAACGCCAGTTCGGTCGCCGCCGTGCAACGCATTCGCGAGGCCCTGAATCAGCAGGATGCGCAATGAACCCAAGGATTGAAGTGGTGGCACTGGATTGCCTGATGCTGCGTCTGTTCGATGAAATTGCCGAGGCCAACATGCCGTGGATGCTGGCGGCCAGCGAGCGGTTGCGTCAGGCTTTCGGCACGCAGTTGATTGATCTGGTGCCGTCCTATACGACGTTGATGGTGCATTACGACCTGACTTCATTGAATCCGAATCAGGCGCGGGAGTTGATTGCGCAGGCGCTGGTCGACCTGTCGCCGAATGCGCGAACCGGCGGCCAGTGCCATGTGCTGCCGGTCTGGTACGACCTGAGTGTCGGACCGGAACTGAGCTTGCTCGCCGAGCGCAGCGGTCTGGCGCTGGAGGAGGTGATTCGCCGTCACAGCGCCAGGGAATATCAGGTGTTCGCGCTCGGCTTTGCGCCGGGTTTCGCTTTCATGGGGTTGGTCGAAGAGATTCTGGCGGCGCCACGGCTGAGCACTCCACGGAAAAAAGTCGCGGCCGGCAGCGTCGGGATCGCCGAACGCCAGACCGCCGCCTATCCCGTGGTCTCCCCCGGCGGCTGGAACCTGATTGGCCGCACGCCCGCAAAGCTGTTTGACCGCAACCGCGATGGCTACAGCCTGATGCAACCCGGCGACACCGTGCGTTTCGAAGCGGTGAGCCATGCCGAATTCATCCGTTTGGGCGGCGATGACACGCCTCTGGAGGCGCAGGCATGAGCCGACTGAAGATTGAAGCGAGCACGCCGCTGTGCCTGTTGCAGGACGCCGGACGCTTTGGCGTGCGGCATCTGGGCGTGACCCAGGGCGGCGCGGCGGACGGGTGTTCGATGAGTTGGGCCAATTGGCTGCTGGGCAATGGGCTGGACGTGCCGGTGGTCGAAATTACCCTTGGCGGGTTTGCCGTGGTGGCTGAGGAGGACTGCTTGCTGGCATTGGCCGGAGCCGATCTCGGCGCGCAGATCGACGGGCAGCCAGTGGCGCCGTGGCGCAGTTTCAAACTGGCCCGAGGGCAGAAGTTGCAGTTCACTCAGCCGCTGCTCGGCGCCCGTGCTTATCTTGCCGCACCCGGTGGATTCGACGCGCCGAAGGTGTTGGGCAGCAGTGCTACGGTGGTGCGCGAAGAACTCGGCGGTCTGGATGGCATGGGCTTGCCGTTGGCCAAAGGTGCGACGCTGACTTATCAGGGGCACGCCTTGCTGGTTCGTGAGGTGCCGATGGAATATCGTCCGGATCTACGGCTGAATACGCCGCTGGATCTGGTGCTCGGTGCACAGATCGGCGAGTTCAGCGGGCAGAGTCTGTTTGATCTGTTCAACAGCGCGTGGACGCTCGACAGTCGCGCCGATCGCATGGGCATTCGCTTGCTCGGCAAGGCGTTGCAGTATCACGGCCAGCCGATGATTTCCGAGGGTATTCCGTTGGGGGCCGTGCAGGTGCCGCCGGATGGGCAACCGATTGTGCTGCTCAACGATCGGCAGACCATTGGCGGCTATCCGCGATTGGGGGCGCTGACGCCGTTGGCGTTGGCGCGGCTGGCGCAGTGTTTGCCGGGGGCCAAGGTGAGGTTGAGGCCGGTGGTGCAGGACGTCGCGCACCGGGAGCATGTCGAGTATTTGCAGCGCTTTATCAATCGCTAAAAGCATCGCGGGCAAGCCCGCTCCCACAGTGTCCGAGTTGTACTCGAAATTTATGTACACCACCGATACCTGTGGGAGCGGGCTTGCCCGCGATGGCGCCAGTCCAGACAACAACAATTATTTGGACAGAAACCGCATCCCTTCCTCAAGCCCACGCAGGGTCAGCGGATACATTTGATCCTCGATCAAATCGCGCACGATATTGGTCGACGAGGTATAGCCCCACGTATCTTTCGGATACGGATTGATCCAGATGAGCTTCTTGTACTTCTCCATGAAGCGCTGCATCCACAGGTAGCCCGGCTCTTCGTTCCAGTGCTCGACGCTGCCGCCTGCCTGGGTGATTTCATAAGGTGCCATGGCCGCGTCGCCAATGAAGATCACTTTGTAGTCGGCGCCGTACTTGTGCAGTAGATCCTGAGTCGAGAAACGCTCGGAAGTGCGGCGCATGTTGTTCTTCCACACCGATTCATAAATGAAGTTGTGGAAGTAGAAGTACTCCAGATGCTTGAACTCGGTCTTGCAGGCCGAGAACAGTTCTTCGCAGATCTTCACGTGCGCATCCATCGAGCCGCCGATGTCGAACAGCAACAGCAGCTTCACTGTGTTGCGCCGTTCCGGGCGCATCTGGATGTTGAGCAGGCCGGCGTCCTTGGCGGTGTGGTCGATGGTGCCGTCGATGTCCAGTTCTTCCGCCGCGCCCTGGCGAGCAAATTTACGCAGACGGCGCAGGGCTACCTTGATGTTGCGCGTGCCCAGTTCCACCGAGTCGTCGAGGTTCTTGTACTCGCGCTGATCCCAGACTTTGACTGCTTTGCCTTGGCGTTTGCCGGCATCGCCGACCCGAATGCCTTCCGGGTTGAAACCGCCGGAACCGAATGGGCTGGTGCCCCCGGTGCCGATCCATTTATTACCGCCGGCGTGGCGCTCCTTCTGTTCTTCCAGGCGCTTCTTGAACTCTTCGATCAGTTTGTCCAGGCCGCCGAGGGACTGGATCTGCGCGCGTTCTTCGTCAGTCAGCGAGCGCTCGAACTCCTTGCGCAACCAGTCTTCGGGAATCAGCGCCTGCAAGTGATCGTCGAGTTTTTCCAGACCATTGAAGTAGGCGCCGAACGCGCGGTCGAACTTGTCGAAATGCCGCTCGTCCTTCACCAGAATCGCCCGCGACAAGTAGTAAAACTCGTCCATGTCGGCGAAGGTTACGCGCTGTTTCAGCGCGTTGATTAGGTCGAGCAGCTCGCGCACCGACACCGGTACCTTGGCTGCACGCATTTCATTGAACAGGTTGAGCAACATGGCATCAGCCTCTTAGCGGGTGCCGCGACGGCTCATGAACGCCAGACGCTCAAGCAGTTGCACGTCCTGTTCGTTCTTCACCAAGGCACCGGCCAGTGGCGGAATCGCTTTGGTTGGATCGCGTTCACGCAGCACGGCTTCGCCGATGTTGTCGGCCATCAGCAGTTTCAGCCAGTCGACCAGTTCCGAGGTCGACGGCTTCTTCTTCAGACCGGGAACCTTGCGCACGTCGAAGAACACGTCCAGCGCTTCGCTGACCAGATCCTTCTTGATGTCGGGGTAATGCACGTCGACGATTTTCTGCAGGGTGGTGCGGTCGGGGAAGGCGATGTAGTGGAAGAAGCAGCGGCGCAGGAAGGCGTCCGGCAGCTCTTTCTCGTTGTTCGAGGTAATGATGATGATCGGGCGCTTCTTGGCCTTGATGGTCTCGTCGATCTCGTAAACGTAGAACTCCATCTTGTCGAGTTCTTGCAACAGGTCATTCGGGAACTCGATGTCGGCTTTGTCGATCTCGTCGATCAGCAGAATGACCCGCTCTTCGGACTCGAAAGCCTCCCAGAGTTTGCCTTTCTTCAGGTAGTTGCGCACGTCATGGACTTTTTCATTGCCCAGCTGCGAGTCGCGCAGACGGCTCACCGCGTCGTACTCGTACAGGCCCTGATGAGCCTTGGTGGTCGACTTGATGTGCCAGGTGATCAACTTGGCGCCGAACGATTCGGCCAGTTGCTCGGCGAGCATGGTCTTGCCGGTGCCCGGTTCGCCCTTGACCAGCAGCGGCCGCTCCAGGGTGATGGCGGCGTTGACCGCCAGCTTCAGGTCATCGGTGGCGACGTAGGCCTGGGTGCCTTCGAACTTCATCTGCTAATCCTCGAACGGTAACGCCGACCTGACGGGCAGGGCGGGGGCGAAATAATCGGATGCCCCGACTATAACGCGCAGCCCGGTCGACTGTGAACGCAGACGGCTTATTCAGTCTCTGAATGGGGCGTCACATGTTGACTCAGTCTCGGCGCTTGGCCAGTATTTTTACTCCGTCGATTTGGCGATAGCCTCTGGGCACAGCGTATTACCCGCTACATGAGGGCATTCTGTGGCGAGGGAGCTTGCTCCCGCTGGGCTGCGAAGCAGACCCACCGCGTCCATTCCAGGGTTTTAATATATGTCACCCATAAAACGCCCCCGCTTGTCAGCTGTCACTGCACATCCAGGTTTCCTACTGGCACTGACCTTTATCAATGGCCAACGAGTGACAGTCGATCTGAATCGGGATATCCATACTTATCCAGGTCTAGATCCATTACTCGATCCGGAAGTCTTTGCGACCGCTCGTATGGACGATGATGGCTGGTCTGTTGAATGGCTAGCCCCGGATATTCAAATCGGTGCAGACACTCTTTATATCGATGCATTTTCAGCTTCAAACCCTAACCCGCATCCGGCTTAGGCCGCTCATACCGGGCATTAAATGCCTGAACGAAACCGTTGCGTAAAATCTGCAAAAACGCCTCGAACGCGCTGATATTTTGCTGATGCACGTTGCCGCTGAGTTCGACCTTGGTAGCGAACTGGTTCTTTGCCTGATTCTTCAGCACAGTCTCGGTGCCGCCGACGATTGCCTCCCACACCGAGCGGAAGATGCTTTTGTTCTTGTTTTCGACGTCCTGCTGCCAGTTGAACACTTCGACATCGCGCAGCAGTGGCTTGATGTAGCCGCTGACCTGGGCTTTTTTGGCCTGGGCTTCGATGACCACGTCACCGTGGCCGGCGTTGAAGTCGAACTTGCCGTAGGCCGAGGCGAAGTCGTTCATGCTTTTGAGTTCGATATCTTTGGCGCGCAGGCGGAATTCAAAGTCTTCGAAGTTGCTCAACGGGTCGAAGGTGGCGGTAGTCTCCAGCGGCGCGTGGCCGAGCAGTTTGGCCTTGCCTTCGAAGCGGGCATCGCGTTTGCCTTCTTTGTCGACCACGTTGGTCAGGTTGTAAATGCTGGCGTCGACATTGGTGGCATTCATGTTCACCGGTGGCTTGGAGTTGAAGTTGCGGAAGCTGATTTTGCCGTCGTGAATCTGCACTTCGTCGAGGGTGATCGGCAGCAACTTGCCCAGTTGCGCGCGCCAGTCGGTACCCTGACCGGTCTGGGAGTTCTGCTTGTTGGCGCCACCGTCGACAAAGTTGATTTCGGGATTGAAGAATTTCACCTGCGCCACCACCGCATGGTCGTACCACAGCGAATGCCAGCTCACGGCCAGATCGATCAGCGGCGCGTTAACGAAGGGCACCGGAACCTTGCCGTCGACCTTGACGATTTTCAGACCGTTGATCTTGTAGGCGCCGCGCCATAGCGCCAGGTCTACGTCGGTGATCTGGCCACGGTAATCGCCCATGTTCGCCAACTTGTCGTTGAGGTAATCGCGTACGACATAAGGCAGAGCGATGTGCAGGGCAATCAACAACACGACGATGACGGCGATAATCCCTAATGGCCAGCTGTAACGACGTTTCATGACGGCAATTCCCGAACGATGTAAGCGATTGACTGTTGCCGGCCGCAGACGTTCGACCCGACTGGACTGCAATGGGCAACAGGCATACCGTGGGCGCTGAATTCAACGCTGCATAAGGACCCAGCCATGAGCCGTATTTTTGCTGACAACGCCCATTCCATCGGTAATACGCCGCTGGTGCAGATCAACCGCATCGCGCCACGTGGCGTGACCATCCTGGCCAAGATCGAGGGGCGCAACCCCGGTTATTCGGTGAAGTGCCGGATCGGCGCCAACATGATCTGGGACGCCGAAAGCAGCGGCAAACTCAAGCCGGGCATGACCATCGTCGAGCCAACGTCGGGCAACACCGGCATCGGTCTGGCCTTCGTCGCCGCCGCCCGTGGTTACAAACTGATGTTGACCATGCCGGCGTCAATGAGCATCGAGCGGCGCAAGGTCCTCAAGGCTTTGGGTGCCGAGCTGGTGCTGACCGAACCGACCAAAGGCATGAAAGGCGCGATCGAGAAGGCTGCCGAGATTGTTGCCAGCGATACCGGCAAATACTTCATGCCGGCGCAGTTCGACAATCCGGCCAACCCGGCCATCCACGAAAAAACCACCGGCCCGGAAATCTGGAACGACACCGATGGCGCCGTCGATGTGCTGGTGGCTGGCGTCGGCACGGGCGGAACGATTACCGGTGTTTCGCGGTATATCAAGAATACCCAGGGCAAACCGATTCTGTCGGTGGCGGTGGAGCCGGTGTTGTCGCCGGTGATCACCCAGACGCTGGCGGGTGAAGAGGCCAAACCGCTGGCACCGCACAAGATTCAAGGCATCGGTGCCGGTTTCGTACCGAAGAATCTGGATCTGGCCATGGTCGACCGGGTCGAGCAGGTCACCGACGAGGAGTCGAAGGCGATGGCCCTGCGCTTGATGCTGGAAGAAGGCATCTTGTGCGGTATCTCCTGCGGTGCAGCGATGGCGGTTGCCGTGCGCCTGGCGGAAACCCCGGAAATGCAGGGCAAGACCATTGTCGTGATCCTGCCGGACTCCGGTGAGCGTTATCTGTCGAGCATGTTGTTCAGCGATCTGTTCACCGAGCAGGAGAACCAGCAGTAACCCGGTAAAGCAAAGGACCGCAGTACAGGCTGCGATCTTTTGATCTTTGACTCAGGTCAGCCACCGTTCAGGACCGTTATGTTAATAAATGCTTTATTGCGCAATTCTTAATACTGAATATTAGGTTTAACGGGTTTTTCCCCAGGCCGGTAGTGTTTATCATGGCCGGCTGCCATGCCGGGTAAAGGGCGTGCGCAGTGTTGTCTTTATTCAAGGAGTCGTTGATGACCTTTTCGTTAGCCGCCAAGGTGTTGGTGTTGCTGCTGTTTGTGGGCAGCATCCTTTACGTGCATTTGCGCGGCAAGGCGCGCCTGCCGGTGCTGCGCCAGTTCGTCAACCACTCGGCGCTGTTCGCGCCGTATAACGCCCTCATGTATCTGTTTTCCGGCGTGCCGTCCAAGCCGTATCTGGACCGCAGCAAGTTCCCGGAACTGGATGTGCTGCGCGATAACTGGGAAACCATTCGCGACGAAGCCATGCACCTGTTCGACGAGGGTTACATCCGTGCGGCGGAGAAGAACAACGATGCCGGTTTCGGTTCGTTCTTCAAGAAGGGCTGGAAGCGTTTTTACCTCAAGTGGTACGACAAACCGCTGCCGTCGGCAGAAACCCTGTGCCCGAAAACCGTCGCGCTGGTCAGTGCCATTCCGAACGTCAAGGGCGCCATGTTCGCGCTGTTGCCGGGCGGTAGCCACCTCAACCCGCATCGCGATCCGTTTGCCGGCTCCCTGCGTTATCACCTCGGTTTGTCGACGCCAAACTCCGACGACTGCCGCATCTTCGTCGATGGTCAGGTCTACGCCTGGCGCGATGGCGAGGACGTGATGTTCGACGAAACCTACGTACACTGGGTCAAGAACGAAACCGACAAGACCCGCGTCATCCTCTTCTGCGACATCGAGCGGCCGCTGAGCAACCGCCTCATGACCCGCATCAACCGCTTCATCAGTGGCTGGCTCGGCCGCGCGACCGCACCGCAGAACCTCGACGACGAACGCGTCGGCGGTATCAATCAGGCTTACGCCTGGAGCAAGAACTTCAGTGACAAGTTCAGCGGCGTGGTCAAGCAGTGGAAGCGCCGTAACCCTAAGGCCTACCGCGTTTTACGGCCGGTGCTGGCAGTGGTGGTGTTGACGTTGCTCGGGTATTGGCTGTTTGGATAAAAGCCGCCGGCAATAAAAAACCGCTCCTTGTGAGCGGTTTTTTATTGCCTGCAAGTCAGCGCCGTCCGGCGAGGACGTCGGGTTCGTTGTCGATCCCTGTAATCAGTAGCTGAAGAAAGCGCTGCTGATTGGCTGATAGCTCGGAGGAGTCAAGCTTTTCGTCCGTTTTGGTTGATCGTTTCTTAATGGGGGATTTTTTCACAGATTTACGCATGCTCCCGCCCTCGTTGATCATTACTTGAACAGTTTTCACGATACTTTACTCTCCACTGTGAGGACAAGGCGGCCTTCCAAATCAAATTTGAAGCCGAGTTTTGTATAAACAGGAATTGCTCCTTGTATCGGTTCCTGGACTTCAATGCACTTACTGCCGATTATTTGCGCAAACTCATCGATGGCCATCATCGCCAAAACCGCAATACGCTTTTTAAGTGGGTGCGCGCCGGGTCGCCCCTCCAATCGCACGATTCGAATTCGCTGACGGCTTTTGTTTGGATTGACGAAACAAAGTCCGCATAGCTGTTCTTCAAACCAGATCGCGATATCCAGGGACAAGGGCTCTCGTGACTTCCATGCGGCAATCTCTCGCCAGCAAAAATGCGGATTCTCCCAAAGCTCAAACGCGCTCAGTGCTAGGGCATCGATAGGTTCGAAGCGTATCTTCGAAAAGTCTTGTCCTGCTGAAAGTTGTAATAGAGCAGTGGCGATACTTGCCTGCCTCCTGGCGAGCGACCGATACAACTGATAGCGCAGATAACTCCGTTCCCTTGGCATATGACTTCGAGCATTCCATGTCTCCCCATCGATAGGTGTTGCGGTTGCTCCACAGCCTATTCAGCCGTCATCCATTCGTCGTTACCGGCCCTTTGCCCAAATCATTGCAATCCATGTCCCACGCTGGTTATAGTCGGCGCTCGCGAGAGTCATCACTCTCGTTTCCATCCTCGGAAAAAGATCAGCCCCAATGCCTGCATCCCTCATCAACGCGGTAGTCGATTCAGCGGTCAACGCTGGCGTCGTGCCGTGCGGGAATCAGCAGCCAAAGCAGATCAGTCATTACCCCCCACCTGTCAGTAGCACGCCGGTGTGCGCAGTCGTATCACCGCCGGGCGTTGGCGTTTCGGGCTGATCGGCAGTTTCTGCTGACCCCTGTGCCCGCCTGAAAAAACCTACTGAATTTCAGCTTCGGCTGAGTTGGCTTTTTGCCTGACTACAGGTGGTATTCATGTTTGTCCTTTCGAAAAAAACCGCGCTCGCGGCGGCGTCCACGAGCCTGTTCGTTCTGTTATGGAGCAGCGGTGCGATCTTCTCCAAATGGGGCCTGGCCCACGCGTCGCCCTTTGCCTTTCTGCTGATCCGTTTCGTCATTGCCCTGTGCGGGCTGGTGCTGCTGGCGCCGTTGCTCAAGTTGAAACTACCCAAGGGCGGCAGGCCGATGCTGTATGCAATGGCCACGGGCATGGTGTTGTTGGGCGCTTATCAGATTTTCTATCTGCTGGCGCTGAACACCAAAGTCACACCGGGGGTAATGGCGACGATCATGGGCGTGCAGCCGATTCTCACGGTGGTATTGATGGAGCGGCAGCGTTCGGCGAGCCGGATGTTTGGTCTGGCGTTGGGGTTGGCCGGGTTGATCATGGTGGTTTACCAAGGCATTGGTTTGGCCGGGATGTCGTGGGCGGGGATGCTGTTTGGCTTGCTGGCGCTGGCGAGTATGACGCTGGGGTCGATCATGCAAAAAAGCATCACCGACAATCCCCTCGGAACGTTGCCGGTGCAGTATCTGGCGGGCCTGTTGCTCTGCGGGATCTTTGTGCCGTTCCAGCCGTTTCACTTCGAACACAGCGCCGGTTTCATCGTGCCGGTGCTGTGGATGGGGCTGGTGGTGTCGGTGCTGGCGACGCTGTTGCTGTATCGCCTGATCGCACGGGGCAATCTGGTGAATGTCACCAGTCTGTTCTATCTGGTGCCGGCGGTGACGGCGGTGATGGACTATCTGATTTTCGGCAATCGCCTGGCTGCGTTGAGCGTGCTGGGGATGCTGTTGATCATCGTCGGTCTGGCGTTCGTGTTCCGTAAAACCGGCTGACCTGTAGGGTGATGGCGGCCGAACAGCCGCCATCGCGGGCAAGCCCGCTCCCACAGGGTTTTGTGTTGAACACCCATGATGTGGACGACATCAATCACTGTGGGAGCGGGCTTGCCCGCGAAGACTGAATCAGCAACGCCGCAAAATCATCGGGCTGGCGCTGCAGAAGACTTCACCACCGCCGGCTTCAACACCAGCCACAACGCCAGCGCAATCAACACCCCGCCATACAGATGCGCCATCGACAGCGGCTCATCGAGCAGCAACGCACCCCACAACACGCCGAACGCCGGAATCATGAAGGTCACGGTCATTGACTTCACCGGGCCGATGGAGCTGAGCAGCCGGAAGTAAATGATGTAGGCAAACGCCGTGCAGCCGAGGCCCAGGCCCAGCAGCGACAGCCAGACACTCCAGCCGCCCCAGCTTGACGGTGGTGCGGTGATCACGCTGTAGCTGAACAACGGCAGGAGAAACAGTGAAGCACCGAGCATGCTGCCGACCGCCGAGAGTCGACTGTCTAGCCCACCACTCTGATCCAGCCAGCGCCGGGTGAGGAAGCCAGCGAAACCGTAGCAGGTGGTAGCGAGCAGGCAGGCGAGGGCGCCCATCAGCAGTTCCAGATCGAAGGCCACCGGACCTGCGCGCGTGAGCACGCCGACGCCGAACAGGCCGAGGAACACGCCGGTCAATTTCGCGACGGTCAGTTTTTCACTGAAGAACAAGCCGCCGATCAGCACGCCCATCAGCGGTGTGGTGGCGTTGAAAATCGCCGAGTAACCGGCCGGCAACACTTGGGCCGCCACCGAATACAGCGTCGCCGGAATCCCCGAGTTGATCACCCCGAGCAACATCACGGTTTTCAGCTTGCCTTTGAAATCCCAACTGATGCGCATCAACCCGAGGATCACCAGCAGGCCGACGGCAGCGATCGACACACGGAAAAACGCCGTCGGAATCGTGCCGATCACCGGCGCAATAATGCGCATGAACAGAAAACTCGCGCCCCAGATGGCCGCCAGCGACAACATACGGAAAATATCGACTGGGCTCACGACGGGCCTCCTTCCTAGATCGGGACGAGAGTGTTGCCGAGCACCTTGCCAATGGCAACCGCCAATCGGGCAATTAATTTTTCCCGACCACTGCCCGGCGAAAAAACGCACTGACGTACGCCTGTGCTTCAGTTTTGGCAGAAATTGCACTTCTCCTCAGGTCTGTTCCGTGGCTAAGCTCAAGCCTTCCGAATGCACGTTGAGGTCTTATCTATGCCGCAGCCATGGCCCGCCACCGACATCGCCCGCATGATCCTCGACGGCTTTGACGACTACCGCGAGCATTTTCGCCGGATCACCGACGGTGCCCGGGAGCGTTTCGAGCAGGCGCGCTGGCAGGAGACCCAAACCGCGTCGGCGGCGCGGATCAACCTCTACGAAGAAAAGGTCAGCGAAACCATCGCCCGCCTGCGCGAGTATTTCGATGACGAAGCGCTGATGAATGTCAGTTGCTGGCCGCTGGTGAAAAGCGCCTACATCAGCGTCATCGACCTGCGCTTCGACGATGAACTGTCCGAGACCTGGTACAACTCGATTTTCTGCGGGCTGTTCAGCCATGACCTGATCAGCGACGGCTGCATGTTCATCCACACCACGCGCCCGAGCCTGCGGCGTGCCCGGGCCGCGCAAACCCGCACCTACAAACCCCAGGGCCAGTTGTCGGGGATGCTCGCGAGCATTTTTGCCGACTACCGCTTCAGTGAGGATTACGCCGACCTGCCGGGCGACCTGCGCCGCCTCGAAGCGCAACTGCGCGAGAACCTGCCGGACTGGGTGTGCAAGGACCCGGAACTGAGCGTCGAGCTGTTTTCCTCGGTGCTGTACCGCAACAAAGGCGCGTACCTGGTCGGGCGCATCTATACCCGCGACGAGCAGTGGCCGCTGGTGATTCCGCTGCTGCACCGCGAGGGACGCGGGATTCAGATCGACGCGCTGATCACCGACGAAGCCGATGTGTCGATCATCTTCTCCTTCACTCGTTCGTATTTCATGGTCGATGTGCCGGTGCCGGCGGAGTTCATCGGTTTCCTGCGGCGCATCCTGCCGGGCAAGCACATCGCCGAGCTGTACACCTCGATCGGCTTCTACAAACACGGCAAGTCCGAGTTCTATCGGGCGCTGATCAACCACCTGGCCAACACCGACGACCAATTCATCATGGCTCCCGGTGTGCGCGGCATGGTCATGAGTGTGTTCACCCTGCCGGGCTTCAACACCGTGTTCAAGATCATCAAGGACCGTTTTTCGCCGTCAAAAAACGTCGACCGCGCCACGGTGATCGAGAAGTACCGACTAGTGAAGAGTGTCGACCGGGTAGGGCGCATGGCCGATACCCAAGAGTTTGCCGATTTCCGTTTTCCGCTGAGCAAGTTCGATCCGGCGTGCCTTGAGGAATTGCTCGAAGTCGCACCGTCTACGGTCTCGGTGGAAGGCGATACCGTGCTGATTCGCCACTGCTGGACTGAGCGGCGGATGACGCCGCTCAACCTGTATCTGGAAAACGCCAACGAAGCGCAAGTGCGTGAGGCGCTGGAAGACTACGGTCTGGCGATCAAGCAATTGGCGGCGGCGAACATCTTTCCCGGCGACATGCTGCTGAAGAACTTCGGCGTCACGCGGCACGGGCGTGTGGTGTTTTATGACTACGACGAGATCTGCTTTCTGACCGAGGCCAACTTTCGCCACATTCCGGCACCGCGTACGCCGGAAGACGAAATGGCCTCGGAGCCGTGGTATTCGATCGGGCCGCTGGATGTGTTCCCTGAGGAGTTTCCGCCGTTTCTGTTTGCCGATTCGGGGCAGCGCAAGTTGTTCGATCAGCTGCATGGGGAGTTGTATAACGCCGATTACTGGAAGGGGTTGCAGGAGGCGATTCGGGCGGGAAAGGTCATCGACGTCTTTCCGTATCGGCGCAAGGGCCTGGATAACGAATAACTCCCCCTGAACACATTGTGGCGAGGGGATTTATCCCCGATGGGGTGCGAAGCCCCCCAAAAACCATTCAACTCAGACGCCCCAGATCGACTTTGATATCCAGTCGGCGACTGCTGCGAAGCCGATCGGGGATAAATCCCCTCGCCACAAGAGCACCTCGCAGTCGTGTTCAGTGCCGCAAATCTGCGACAATCCGCCCCCTGCACAAATAGACGACCGAATTGCGTACCCGATGACCGACGAATCGCCCTCCATCGACAAACTGCTGAAAAACCTCGATCACGCCATGCTCGCCGACCGCCACCGGCTGCGGCGGCAGTTGCTTGAGCTGCGCAAGAAACCTGACGAAGCCAAGCTGGCCCAGTGGGTGACGCGCATGCAGGCGTCCTGTGATCAAGTGCTGGCGCGCCGCGCCAGCCTGCCGGTGATTCGTTACGACGACAGCCTGCCGATTGCCGCCAAGCGCGACGAAATCAAAAAAGCGCTGGAACAGCACCAAGTGCTGATCATCGCCGGCGAAACCGGTTCGGGTAAAACCACCCAGTTGCCGAAAATCTGTCTGGAAATCGGTCGCGGCCAGCATGGCCTGATCGGTCATACCCAGCCACGGCGGATCGCTGCCCGCAGTGTCGCCAGCCGCGTTGCCGAAGAACTCGCCACGCCGCTCGGGGCGCTGGTCGGCTATCAGGTGCGTTTCGAGGATCAGAGCGATTCCAACACCCTGATCAAACTGATGACCGACGGCATTTTGCTCGCGGAAACCCAGAATGACCGGTATCTGGAACGCTACGACACGATCATCGTCGACGAAGCTCACGAACGCAGCCTCAACATCGATTTCCTCCTCGGTTACCTGAAAACCCTGCTGCCGCGTCGCCCGGACCTGAAAGTCATCATCACCTCGGCGACCATCGATCTGGAGCGCTTCTCCAAGCACTTCGACGATGCGCCGATTGTCGAAGTCTCCGGCCGCACCTTCCCGGTGGATACCTGGTATCGCCCGCTGACCCTTGAGCAGGACGAAGAGGGCAACCGCGTCGAAGACGACCTGACCGTGGATCAGGCGATCCTCGCCACCCTCGATGAAATCGCCGCTTACGAGCGCAGCGAACGCCGCAGCCCTGGCGATGTGCTGGTGTTCCTGCCCGGTGAGCGCGAGATCCGCGATGCAGCGGACATGCTGCGTAAAGCCCAGCTCAAACACACTGAAATTCTGCCGCTGTACGCACGCCTGTCGCCGGCCGAACAGCAGCGGATTTTCCAGTCGCACCCGGGCCGTCGTGTGGTGTTGGCGACCAACGTTGCTGAAACCTCGTTGACCGTGCCGGGCATCCGCTACGTGATCGACAGCGGCACTGCGCGCATCAGCCGTTACAGCTATCGCGCCAAAGTGCAGCGTTTGCCGATCGAAGCGATTTCCCAGGCCAGCGCCAACCAGCGTAAGGGTCGTTGCGGTCGGGTTGAGCCGGGCATCTGCATACGTTTGTACAGCGAAGAAGATTTCCTCGGCCGTCCGGAATTTACCGATCCGGAGATTCTGCGTACCAACCTTGCAGCCGTGATCTTGCAGATGCTCCATCTGCGCCTCGGCGAGATCACTGCATTCCCGTTTATCGAGCCGCCGGACGGCAAGGCGATCAGCGACGGTTTCAACCTGCTGCAAGAACTCTCGGCGGTGGATCGCAACAGTCAGCTGACGCCATTGGGCCGCCAACTGGCGCGTCTGCCGGTGGACCCGCGCATGGGCCGCATGCTGCTCGAAGCGGCGAAGCTCGGCAGCCTGCAGGAAGTGCTGATCGTCGCCAGTGCCATGTCGATTCAGGATCCGCGCGAGCGTCCGCCGGAGCGTCAGCAAGCTGCCGACCAGGCCCACGCGCAATGGAAAGACACTGATTCCGACTTCGCCGGACTGGTCAATTTGTGGCGCGGTTTTGAAGAACAGCGCCAGGCCCTTACCGCGAGCCCGCTGCGCAACTGGTGCCGGAAGAACTTCCTCAATTACCTGCGCCTGCGCGAGTGGCGCGATTCCCACCGCCAGTTGAGCCTGATTTGCCGCGACATGCAGCTGAGCCTCAATAAAGAGCCGGCGGATTACCCGAAACTGCACAAAGCGGTGCTGGTCGGCCTGCTCAGCCAGATTGGCCAGAAAACCGAGGACGGCGATTACCTCGGCGCCCGTCAGCGGCGCTTCTGGATTCATCCGTCGTCGGGCATCGGCAAGAAGCGTCCGCAGTGGCTGATGACCGCCGAGCTGGTGGAAACCACCAAGCTTTATGCGCGCATGGTCGCCAAGATCGACGCCGACTGGATCGAGCCGTTGGCCGGGCACCTGATCAAGAAAAACCACTTCGAACCGCACTGGGAGAAGAAGCGCGGTCAGGTCGTGGCGTTCGAGCAGATCACCCTGTTCGGGCTGATCGTGGTTGGCCGTCGACCGGTGCATTACGGCCCGGTCGATCCGGTGGTGTCGCGTGAACTGTTCATCCGTGAAGGTCTGGTGCGTGGCGAGATTCAGTCGAAAGCCAAGTGCCTGAGCGCCAACCAGCGATTGCTGGAGCAGCTCGACGAACTGGAAGCCAAGGCTCGTCGCCGCGATATTCTTGCCGACGAAGAAACCCTCTACGCGTTCTACGATGCGCGGCTGCCGGCAGAGATTCATCAGACGGCGACGTTCGACAGTTGGTATCGCATCAACAGCCAGAAAGATCCGCAGCTGTTGATCATGCGCGAAGAAGACGTACTGGCCCGTGAAGCCAGTGAAGTCACTGCGCGTGACTACCCGGACACCCTGCACATTGGCGATCTGGAACTGGCGCTGACCTATCACTTCGAACCCAACCACCCGCGTGACGGCGTAACCCTGCGCGTGCCGGCGCCGCTGCTGCCGATGCTGCCGCCGGAGCGTCTGGAATGGCTGGTGCCGGGAATGATCGAGGCCAAGTGCATCGCGCTGGTGCGCAACCTGCCGAAGGCGCTGCGCAAGAACTTCGTGCCGGTGCCGGACTTCATCAAGGCTGCGCTGCAACGCATGACCTTTGCCGACGGTTCATTGCCGCAGGCGCTCGGGCGTGAGCTGCTGCGCATGACCGGTGCGCGGGTCAGCGATGAGGCGTGGGCCGAAGCTGAGCAAGGCGTCGAAGGGCATCTGCGGATGAACCTGGAAATCGTCGATGGCCAAGGCAAATTCCTCGGCGAAGGACGTGATCTCGCTGAGCTGACCGCGCGTTTTGCCGAAGCCAGTCAGGCGGCGTTGGCAGTGCCGCAGAGTGCGAAAAGTCAGCAACCGGTGGAGGCGAAGGTCTTCGCGCCAGTGGCGGAAAAGACTCAACAGAAGATCGCCGGGCTGTCGATGACGGTCTATCCGGCGCTGGTGGAAGAGGGCGGCACGGTCAAGGAAGGGCGGTTCTCGACCCCGGCCGAAGCCGAGTTCCAGCATCGTCGTGCGTTGCAGCGTCTGTTGATGCAACAACTGGCCGAGCCGGCCAAGTTCCTGCGTGGCAAATTGCCGGGGCAGACTGAACTGGGCTTGCTCTATCGCGAGTTGGGCCGGGTCGATGCACTGGTCGAAGACATTCTGCTGGCCAGCCTCGACAGCTGCATTCTGGAGGGTGAAGACCCGTTGCCGCGAGATGGCGCCGGGTTGGCGGCACTGGCCGAACGCAAACGCGGCAGTTGGACCGAGCACGCCGAGCGTGTGGCGCGGTTGACCCTGGACATCCTGAAGATCTGGCACGGTCTGCAAAAACGCTTCAAAGGCAAGATCGATCTGGCGCAAGCCGTGGCGTTGAACGACATCAAGCAGCAGATCAGCCATCTGGTTTATCCGGGGTTTGTCCGGGAAACGCCGATGCAGTGGCTTAAAGAGCTGCCGCGTTACCTGAAGGCAGTCGAGCAGCGTTTCGAAAAACTCGGCGCGCAAGTGCAGAAGGATCGCGTCTGGAGTGGCGAACTCGCCGGGCTCTGGGCGCAATACCAGACTCGCGCGGCCAAGCATGCCCAGGAAGGCAAACGCGATCCGCAGCTTGAGCTGTATCGCTGGTGGCTGGAGGAATACCGGGTTTCGCTGTTCGCCCAGCAGTTGGGCACGAAAGTACCGATCTCCGACAAACGCCTGAACAAGCAGTGGACCCAGGTCGAACCGTGAAGCTGATCGTTCCCACGCTCTGCGTGAGAACGCCTCTGGGGACGCTCCGCGTCCAGTGACGCGGAGCGTCACGGGCTGCATTCCCACGCAGGAGCGTGGGAACGATCATCCGTGTTGATTTTGAGAAAGGCGCCAAAAGCCAACGTTTATGGCAAACTTCGCGACCATAAACGCCGGTTTCGCGACCCAGAGCCTTTGGCGCGGTCACGGAGCGGAATAAAGCGATGCCAGGTTTGCGTCCCCCCTGATGGGAATAGACCCTTTGTGTGTTGGTACGACGGTTCCAGCACTTTCTGCCTGAACAGATTAGAGAAACGACCATGCATAACGTCGTCATCAGCGGCACCGGCCTGTACACCCCGGCCAACAGCATCTCCAACGAAGAGCTGGTGCAGTCTTTCAATACCTACGTCGCGCAGTTCAACGCGGACAACGCCGACGCCATCGCCAGCGGCGAAATCCAGGCTCTGACCGAATCCAGCGCCGCGTTCATCGAAAAAGCCTCGGGCATCAAGAGCCGCTTTGTCATGGACAAGGACGGCATCCTTGACCCGCAGCGCATGGCCCCGCGTCTGCCGGAGCGCTCCAACGATGAATGGTCGGTACTCTGCCAAATGGCCATCGGCGCTGCCGAACAAGCCTTGCAGCGCGCCGGCAAAACCGCCGCTGACATCGACGGCGTCATCGTCGCCTGCTCCAACCTGCAACGCGCCTACCCGGCCATCGCCATCGAAGTCCAGGAAGCGCTGGGCATTCAAGGCTTCGGTTTCGACATGAACGTGGCCTGCTCGTCGGCCACTTTCGGTATCCAGCAAGCCGCCAACACCGTGCAACTGGGCCAGGCCCGGGCAATCCTGATGGTCAACCCGGAAGTCTGCACCGGTCACCTGAACTTCCGTGACCGCGACAGCCACTTCATCTTCGGCGACGCCGCGACTGCGGTGATCATCGAGCGCGCAGACACCGCGACCTCCAAACACCAGTTCGATGTGGTCAGCACCAAACTGCTGACCAAGTTCTCCAACAACATCCGCAACAACTTCGGTTTCCTCAACCGCGCGGCGGAAGAGGGCATCGGCGCCCGCGACAAGCTGTTCGTGCAGGAAGGTCGCAAGGTGTTCAAGGATGTCTGCCCGATGGTCGCCGAACTGATCGCTGCACATCTGGAGGAGAACAAGCTCAACGTCGGCGACGTCAAGCGTTTCTGGCTGCACCAGGCCAACCTGAGCATGAACCACCTGATCGTGCGCAAACTGCTCGGCCGCGAGGCTACCGAAGAAGAAGCACCGGTAATCCTCGACACCTACGCCAACACCAGCTCCGCAGGTTCTGTGATTGCTTTCCACAAGTATCAGGATGATCTGGCGAGCGGTTCGCTGGCGGTGCTGAGTTCGTTCGGTGCGGGTTACTCGATCGGCAGTGTGATTCTGCGCAAGCGTTGAAAAGCGGTTTAATTTCCGCTTAATCGCGCTGATCTTTCCTACATCCGAATCGGCTGCAACGCTGTAGTTTTCGGAAATCGCGGCAGGAGACGCTTTTGGCGAATCCTGCCGCAGTCATTTTCGACGTCGGAACAAGGAGATTGATGGATGGCGGCTGACGACACCCAACTGCTCGCACGTTTGCTGGCAGGCGAGCAAAAGGCTTTCAAGGAACTGGTCACGACGTATCAGAGCGCGATGCGCGCTGTCGCGTATGCGATTGTTGGCCAGCGTCACGTCGAAGAAGTGGTGCAGGATGCCTGGCTGTCGGTGGTGCGCCATATCGGCAGCTTCGAGGGCCGCTCCAGTCTCAAGACCTGGTTGCTGACCATCACCGCCAACTCGGCCAAGAGTCGTTACAAACTCAATCGCCGCGAAGTGCTGATGGATGACCTGCCGTCACCCCACGGCACCATTGACGACGACCGTTTCTCGCCCGGCGACGGCCATTGGCTGGTCGCACCATTTGCCTGGCACCAGGACACCCCCGAAGCGCTGCTGACCGAAGGCGAACTGCGCGAATGCCTGGAGCACACGCTGTTGAGCCTGTCGGAACTGCAAAGCAGTGTGTTGCTGCTGCGCGAACGTCAGGGTCTGGAGCTGGAAGAGATCTGTAATCTTCTGGAGATCTCGCTCTCCAATGTCCGCGTGCTGCTGCATCGGGCACGTTTGAAGGTCTTTGCGACCGTGGAGCATTTTGAGGAGACAGGAGAATGTTGACCTGCAAGGAGCAAGTGGCGCGTTCCAGCGATTATCTCGATGGCGAACTGAGTTTTCGGGAAAACCTGATGGTGCGCCATCACCTGATGTTTTGCCCGAACTGCCGGCGTTTCATTCGTCAGATGCGTTTGATGCAAGCCACGCTGAAGGCGATGCCGGAAAAAGCGCAAGAGGGTGTGGATGCCTTGGCCGAGCGCCTGGCTGAACAGCGCCGAAAAGACAAGCCCCTGTAGGAGGGCATTTGCATACTGCAAAAATAGCCCGGCGTGGGTGAAGCGAACGGATGATGGGGATCGCCCCACCCGCGCCAGACTACAGGGTGACGCGTTTTAGAACTTGGCCTCCGCATCCAGCTGCAGGGTGTTGGCCTCTGCGTCACGCTGAGTACGGCTGGCGAAGTCAGCCTTGGTCAGGAAGTAGGTAGCGCCGATGGCGAAGTTCTTGTCGATGTCGTAACCGACCTTGAACTTGTGACCGCGCGAACCAGTGGTGCCGTTGGCGAAGTCGGAGTCGGTGAAGGCGCCGACCACGGCGTTGCGCTGAACGTCACGATAGTTGTAATCGAGGTTCAGGCCGAAGACTTTCGACTTGGCACCCAACAGCCACGCGGTGTCCTGATCGGTCACCGCATCGTTGTTCTTCACGTATTGGCCGTAGAACGACAATGGCATCGGCAGACCACCGATGTCGACCTGGCTGAACCCTTCATACAGACGGAATTCGTTGTTGGCCGAGTTGCCGTTGACCGCCAGGGCGCACGGCGTGGAAGTGCCGGTGCAACGGCTGTCTTCATCGTTCTGGTAGGCGTAGATGCTGCCGCCCAAAGTCACTTTCAGGTTGTCGGTGATGTTGAAGCGGCTACCCAACTGACCGGAAGTCAGACGCAGGTCGTGACGGAATTGCACGCCATCGCCATCGACGTTGTCCTTGAGGTTGTAGTTACCCAGGCTGCCGAACAGTTCGGCGCTGCTGCCCAGCGGGTATTTGTAGGTAACGGCCAGACCTTCCGGGTTGATGTCGCTGTCCCAGATCACGTCGCCCATGCTGACCCACGGTTGCAGCATCTTGCCGCCGATGATGTGCAGGTTCTTGATCTGATCGGGGTGGTAGTCGATGTAACCGAGGTCGAGCCAGATCTGCTTCTTGTCGAAGTAGTTGTCCTGGTCCTGGTTGGTCGAACGGGCATCATCGCCGCCGCCGGTGGCGATACGGATACCGGTGTCGACTTGCGGGTTGATCTCGGTGTAGGCACCGAGGCGGGCACGGATACGCTGACGGTCCTTGTCGCGGCCACCGTTGTTCGGTTCGCCGTCGATCTTGATGGTTTCCTGACGGAAACGCACATCGCCCTTGAACTGGGTCTTGGCGGCCCAGGCCAGTTTCTGGTCGAAGGCGCTTTGTTCATTGGTCTTCTTCGCGACAGCCGCGACTTGTTCGTTGGTCTCTTGCTGCGCCTGCTGCGCGATTTGCTGAGCCTTCTGATCCTTGGCCAGTTCAGTTTGCAGTTCAATGTACTGCGCCTGGGAAATCGAACCGTTAGCCTTGAGCATGTCGAGCAGTTTGGCGTCGACTGCAGCACTGGCCGGAACACTCATGGCCAGCAACAGGCCACCGCACAGGGCCGCCGCAGTTTTCGTGGAAGCAAGACGCATAGCAATCTCCGAAGATGAGAGGGATGGCTGAACCATCCTGGGCACAACCGACGGTTGAAGGTCGGAAAACAGTGTCCGGGTAGAACCCGGCGCTCTAAAAACAGGCGCCAGTATCGCGATGGTTTATGACAGAGCAGTGGCACAGTGATGGCAGGTTGATGACGGTGCGCATTTGCCCTGAACTATTGATCTAGAGCGCTGTCGGCCGATTGCGGGTGTGCAATGCAGCGCAATCGGCGATACTCGCCGGGCGCTGAAACCCAGTTGTGGAGAGCTTGTCGATGCCGTTGCAATGCCTGCAAAACCTGTCTGAAATCGCTCCGGCGATGTGGGACGCGCTGGTGCCCGACACTCAGCCATTTCTGCGTCACGCCTTTCTCAGCGCTCTGGAAGACAGCGGTAGCGTGGGCCCCCACACCGGTTGGCAGCCCGAGCATTTGCTGCACATCGAAGACGGGCGATTGATCGCGGCGTTGCCCAGTTATCGCAAATGGCATTCCTATGGCGAGTATGTGTTCGATCATGGCTGGGCCGATGCCTGCGCGCGTGCCGGAATCGATTACTACCCCAAGCTGTTGACGGCGGTGCCGTTCAGTCCGGTCAGCGGGCCGCGGCTGTTGTCCGCCAACGTCGAGCACGGTTTCGAGTTGCTCAAGAGCCTGCCGGGTTATCTGGAAATCGAAGGGCTCTCCAGCGCGCACATCAATTTCACCGATCCGTTTACCGATGCCGCAATGGCCGAGCAGCCGGGCTGGCTGCAGCGCATCGGCTGTCAGTACCACTGGCAAAATCGCGGATATCGCGACTTCCAGGATTTTCTCGACGTGCTCAGTTCGCGCAAGCGCAAGCAAATGCGCAAAGAGCGTGAGCAGGTGGCGGGGCAGGGCTTTGAATTTGAATGGCTTGAGGGGCGTGAACTGGACGAGGCGCAATGGGATTTCGTCTACGCCTGCTACGCCAACACCTACGCGGTGCGGCGACAAACGCCTTACCTGACCCGGGAGTTTTTCAGTTTGCTGGCCGAACGCATGCCCGAGGCGATCCGTGTGGTGCTGGCCAGACAGGGCTCACGGCCGGTCGCGATGGCCTTCAGTCTGGTGGGGGGCGACAGCTTCTACGGGCGTTACTGGGGTTGTCTCGCCGAGTTTGATCGACTGCACTTCGAGACCTGTTTTTATCAAGGCATGGACTACGCGATCGCCAACGGTTTTCAGCGTTTCGACGCGGGCGCTCAGGGCGAGCACAAGTTGATTCGCGGTTTTGAACCGGTGATCACCCATTCGTGGCACTACCTGCGCCATCCGGGTTTGAAAGCGGCGGTGAAGGATTTCCTGCACCAAGAACGCGCTGGCGTGCTGGCCTATGCCGAAGAGGCCAGAGCAGCCTTGCCCTACCGCCAAACATAGATCCTTGTAGGAGTGAGCCTGCTCGCGATGGCGGTCTTTCAGTCACCTCATCACTGTCAGGCGGACCGCTATCGCGAGCAGGCTCACTCCTACAAAGGGATTTCCGTGTCTTCAGGACTCCTCTTTGCCCAACCAGCGATAGATCCCGCCACCGACTACCGCGCCAATCAGCGGCGCGACCCAGAACATCCACAACTGCGCGATCGCCCAGCCGCCGACAATCAGCGCCGGGCCAGTGCTGCGTGCCGGGTTGACCGAAGTGTTGGTCACAGGAATCGAGATCAGGTGAATGAGCGTCAGTGCCAGACCAATGGCAATCGGGGCCAGCCCCGCCGGAGCGCGTCTATCGGTGGCGCCGAGAATGATGATCACGAACATCGCGGTCATCACCAGTTCCGTGACGAAACCTGCGGCCATCGAATACTTGCCGGGGGAGTGTTCGCCATAACCGTTGGAGGCCAGACCGGCGGCGATGTCGAAGCCTTCCTTGCCGCTGGCGATGTGCGCGATCAGCGCTGCCGCGAGGATCGCCCCGAGTACCTGGGCAATGATGTAAGCAGGCAGTTCTTTGGCCGGAAACCGACCGCCGACCACCAGCCCGACCGAGACCGCCGGGTTGAGGTGGCATCCGCTGATGTGGCCAATGGCGAACGCCATGGTCAGTACCGTCAGACCAAACGCCAGGGCGACCCCCAGCACCCCGATTCCCAAAGGTGATGAAGCGGCGATCACGGCGCTGCCGCAACCTCCCAATACCAACCAGAATGTACCCAACAACTCAGTAACTGAACGTTTGAACAGAGACATGAGAGAGTCCTTGATAGACGTGCTATCGAGACCGCATCGAGTTGTGCATCCCTGCAGACTTACGACAGGTTCCGTGCTGGAGCCTTGGCTGAGTACAGCAGGGTTTTTATGGATTTCCAGCGGCCACAAAAAAACCGCCAGCGCCCGTGGTTAAAGGGCTGTGGCGGTTTTATCCAGTCGAGATTCGGCGAATCCCCTGTGATGATCGTTCCCACGCTCTGCGTGGTAACGCCTCAAGGGACGCTCTGCGTCCAGTGACGCGGAGCGTCACGGGCTGCATTCCCACGCGGAGCGTGGGAACGATCATGAGAAGATCAATCGATCCCGACAAACCCCCCGGTCTGGTGCGCCCACAGCCTGGCATACAAGCCGCGATGCGCCAGCAACTCGGCATGGGTGCCGCTTTCGGCAATCTTGCCGTTCTCCAGCACCACCAGCCGATCCATGCGCGCGATGGTCGAGAGGCGGTGGGCAATCGCGATCACGGTTTTGCCCTGCATCAGGGTTTCCAGGCTTTCCTGAATCGCCGCTTCGACCTCCGAGTCCAGTGCCGAGGTCGCTTCGTCCATGATCAGGATCGGCGCGTCCTTGAGCAGCACGCGGGCAATTGCGATGCGCTGACGCTGGCCGCCGGACAGCTTCACTCCGCGTTCGCCAACGTGCGCATCGAAACCGGTACGGCCTTCAGCGTCCGACAGCAACGGAATGAACTCATCGGCACGGGCTTTGTGCACTGCGTCCCAAAGCTCTGCATCCGTTGCGTCGGGTTTGCCGTAGAGCAAATTGTCGCGGATCGAACGGTGCAACAGCGAAGTGTCCTGAGTGATCATGCCGATGCGCGCGCGCAGGCTCTCCTGGCCGACTTCGGCGATATTCTGCCCATCGATCACAATGCGCCCGCCTTCGACGTCGTACAGGCGCAACAGCAGGTTGACCAAGGTCGATTTGCCGGCGCCGGACGGCCCGATCAGGCCGATTTTTTCGCCCGGTTTGATGGTCAGGTTGAGGTCGCCGATGATGCCTTTCTTCTTGCCGTAGTGAAAATCCACGTGCTCGAAACGCACTTCGCCACGGGCCACATCCAGCGGTTTGGCCTGTTCGTGATCAGTGACGCTGACCGGTTGCGAGATGGTCCGCAGACCGTCCTGCACCATGCCGATGTTCTCGAAAATGCCGGTGACCACCCACATGATCCAGCCGGACATGTTGACGATGCGGATCACCAGGCCGGTGGCCAGGGCAATCGCGCCAACGCTGATCAGCGACTGCGTCCACAACCACAGCGCCAGCGCAGTGGTGCCGACGATCAACAAGCCGTTCATGGCGGTGATCGCCACGTCCATGCTGGTGACCACGCGGCCGGCCATTTGCGCCTTGACCGTTTGTTCTTCGATGGCTTCCTTGGCGTAGTGCTGTTCGAAATTGGTGTGGGCGAACAGCTTCAGCGTGGCGATGTTGGTGTAGCCATCGACGATCCGGCCCATCAGTTTCGAGCGCGCGTCAGAGGCTTCCACCGAGCGATCCTTCACCCGTGGCACGAAGTAATACAACGCGCCGATGTACGCGGCGATCCACGTCAGCAACGGGATTATCAGGCGCCAGTCGGCCTCGGCGAACAACACCAGCGAACTGATCGCGTAAATCACCACATGCCACAGCGCATCCACCGCTTGCACCGCCGAGTCACGTAGCGAGTTGCCGGTCTGCATGATGCGTTGGGCGATGCGTCCGGCGAAGTCGTTCTGGAAGAAATTCAGGCTCTGCTTGAGCACGTAGCTGTGGTTCTGCCAGCGGATCATGCTGGTCATGCCCGGACTCAGGGTCTGATGTACCAACAGGTCGTGCAGGCCAAAGAAGATCGGCCGCAGCACCAGCGCAACCACCAGCATCCACGTCAGTTCGAGGGCGTGGTCGCTGAAGAAATTCGGGTTCGGTGTGCCTTGGGCCAGGTCGATGATGCGGCTCAGGTAACTGAACAGTGCCACTTCGATCAGCGCGGCGAACAGGCCGACGACGAGCAGGGCGGCAAAACTTGGCCAGACCTGCTTCAGGTAATAGGTGTAGAAGGGGAGAACGCGGTCCGGCGGAGACGCCGTCGGGGCTTCACGAAAAATGTCGATCAGTTGTTCAAAACGGCGATAGAGCATCAGATAACCGCCCGGAGCACGGGCTCTCCTTTTATCGGTGTGAGCGGCGCGGGATCAGGCCAGCGCCGCTCGATACGCCCTGCAGAGCTTAGTCGATGACTTTGGCCGACTTGATGATCACAGGGTCGACAGGCACGTTTTGCATGCCGCTTTTAGTGGTGGTCTGCGAGTTGACGATGATGTCGACCACGTCCATGCCCTTGACCACTTTGGCGAACACCGCGTAACCGGCATCACGACCCGGATCGAGGAAAGCATTGTCAGCCACGTTGATGAAGAACTGGCTGGTGGCCGAGTCAGGGTTGGAGGTGCGCGCCATCGACAAGGTGCCGCGAACGTTGTGCAGGCCGTTACTGGCTTCGTTCTTGATCGGTGCCTTGGTGTCTTTCTGCTGCATCTGCGGGGTGAAACCGCCACCCTGAGCCATGAAACCCGGGATCACACGGTGGAAAATCGTGTTGGTGTAAAAGCCGCTGTTGACGTAATCGAGAAAGTTTTTGGTACTGATCGGCGCCTTGACCGGGTCCAGCTCGATTTCGATCTGGCCGTTGGTGGTGTCCAGCAGCACGTGTGGTGCCTTGGCTGGCGTGGCCGCCATCAGGTTGGCAGCGAACAGCACGGTACCGGCGGCGAGGGCGAGTTTTTTCAGCATGGGTCAGTGATCCTGAGATTGAATATCGGCTGCGGCGAGAAACTCCAGCAGCGTTTGATTGAAACGTTCGGGTTGATCGAGCGGGGTGGCGTGGCGTGAATCGGCGATCACCACCAGCCGCGCATCGGGCAGCAGTTTTACATAGGTTTCTTTCAGTGCCACCGGTGTGTAGTCACGGTCGGCGCTGACGATGAGGGTTGGACAGGTCACTCGGGAAAGTCGTTCCTGAACCCCCCAGCCCACAATCGCATCGAAGCTGGCGAGATAAGCACGTTTGTCGTTTTTTGCCCAGCGTTCGGCCATTTTCTGCCGCAGATCGGCCTGTTCGGGTTTCGGGAAAAGTTTGCCGCCGAGGGCTTTGCCGATGGTCGCCAGGCTCAGCACGCGCATCAGGCTCCAGCGCTTGAACCACTGCCAGTAGTCGTCGCGGCTGCGCAGTTTCACCTCAGGCGCACTGTTGACGATGGTCAGGCTTTTGAGCAGTTGCGGCTGATCGACGCCGAACTGGAAGCCGATCATCCCGCCCATCGACAGCCCGACGTAGTGCACCGGGCCGAGGTTCAAGTGCTCGATCAGCGCCAGCATGTCGGCGCTGAAACCGGCGATGCTGTAGCGCTCGCGGGGCTTGTCGGAGCGGCCGTGGCCGCGCACGTCAGGGACGATCACCCGGTAGTGGGCGGCCAGCGCCGGGATCTGCATTTCCCAGTCCAGCGTGCTTGAACCGAGCCCGTGAACCAGTAGCAACGGTGTGCCGTGGCCATATTCCTCGTAGTGCAGATTGCAACCTTCATGCTCGAAATACGCCATCGGTGAACTCCGTGTCAGGCTTGTTCGGGGGCGGCGAACGGTGCGTCCAGCGGCAAGGTGTCGAAGGTACGCAGCAATTCAATGAGGATTTGCGTGGCCGGGCCCAGCGGTTTGTCCTTGTTCGAGTACAGATAGAAACTCGGGTTGCGGCTGCCGCCCTGATCCAACGGTAGCAGCTTGAGCGTGCCTTCTTTCAATTCCCGTTCGATCATGTGTCGCGGCAGCCAGGCGAAACCCAGGCCGCTGCTGACAAACGTCGCGGCGGTGGCGAGGCTGCCGACGGTCCAGCGCTGCTCGGCGCCGAGCCAGCCAACGTCCCGTGGTTGTTGGCGGCCGGAGTCGCGGATCACCACCTGCATCTGGGTTTCCAGGTCCTGGAAGCTCAGCTCGCGATTGAGCCGATGCAGGGCATGGTCGGGATGGGCCACGGCGATAAACTCGACGTCGCTCAATTCCGCGCCGAGGTAGCCGGGGATGCCCATGCCGGTGATGGCCAGATCGGCCACGCCTTCGAGCAGCACTTCCTCAACGCCGGACAATACTTCCTCGCGCAGACGCACGCGGCAGCCACGGCTCTGCGGCATGAACGCGGTCAACGCGCGGACGATGCGTGCGCTCGGGTAAGCCGCGTCGACCACCAGCCGCACTTCGGCCTCCCAGCCTTGTTCCATATGGTGGGCGAGGTCTTCCAGTTGGCTGGCCTGTTTCACCAGTTGCCGCGAGCGGCGCAGCAACACGCCGCCGGCTTCGGTGAGCACCGCTTTACGCCCGTCGATGCGCAGCAACGGCACACCAAGCTGATCCTGCATGCGGGCGACGGTATAGCTCACCGACGATTGCGAACGGTGCAGGGCCTCGGCGGCCTGCGCAAAGCCGCCGTGGTCGACCACGGCCTGCAATGTTCGCCATTGATCAAGGGTCACGCGGGGCGCTTTCATCAATAGCTCCTCTTGTCCTAAGCTGGCGGTCCCTCATGGAGACTGCCGAATGAAAAAATTCTGTTGTGTGTTGCTGGCGCTGCTGCCGCTGACGGCGTTTGCGTATCCGATCGATGTGCAGAAAAACCTCAACGGCATGAAGATCGATTACGAGTCCTTCGATACGGACAACGACATCGGCTCCATACGAGTGAGCAACTACGGTGATGTCGATGCGACCTGCAAAGCGGTGTTCAACAATGGCCCGGAGGCGCCGCGCACCCGCACCATCGATGTGCCTGCCGGCAAACATAAAAACGCCACGGCCAAGTTCACCCGAGAGATCATCAAGCTGCGCATCAACCTGACCTGCACCCCGAAATAACAGTCGATCTCTTGTAGGAGTGAGCCTGCTCGCGATAGCGGTGTGTCAGCTACATCGATATTGACTGATACACCGCTATCGTCGGAACGCCGCCCGGAGCCGGCTCACTCCTAAAGGTATGGTCAGCTTATAAACGAAATTATCGATGCTTTATAGCAATTATTTGCGCTTTTTCATCGATTCGACTCTGTTTAACCTTCACTCCATCGACCTACAACATTCTCGGATGGAGGCTACACAACATGTCCCGCGTTCTGATCATCGAAAGCAGCGCCCGCCAGCAAGACTCGGTATCCCGTCAACTGACCCAGACCTTCATCAGTCAGTGGAAAGCCGCGCACCCTGCCGATCAGATCACCGTACGTGACCTCGCCGTGAAGCCGGTGCCACATCTGGACATCAATCTGCTGGGCGGCTGGATGAAACCCGCCGAACAGCGCAACGCCAACGAACAATCCTCGCTCGACCGCTCCAACGAATTGACTGATGAATTGCTGGCCGCCGACGTACTGGTCATGGCCGCGCCGATGTACAACTTCGCCATCCCGAGCACCCTCAAGGCCTGGCTCGATCACGTATTGCGTGCCGGCGTGACCTTCAAGTACACCGAAACCGGTCCGCAAGGCTTGCTCAGCGGCAAACGTGCCTATGTGCTCACCGCACGGGGCGGCATCTACGCCGGTGGCCCGGCTGATCACCAGGAACCGTACCTGCGTCAGGTCATGGGTTTCATCGGCATCCACGACGTGACCTTCATTCACGCCGAAGGCATGAACCTTGGCGGCGACTTCCAGGAGAAAGGCTTGAATCAGGCCAACGCCAAGCTGTCCCAGGTCGCTTGATATGTTAATCGCCAGATAATCGCCGATTGTTTTAGTGACCTGGCGCAACCCCTTCAAGGCTCTACGCGCATCGAACCTCCCTTTGCACTTGTTGCTCCTGAGTGCTGTAGCCCGATTGAACGCCTTAGCGAGATCGGGCTTTTTTTTGTCCACGATTCAGTGAACGACGTAGAACCCCTGTAGGTGAGCCTGCTCGCGATGGCGGTCATTCAGACACATCAAATTGCCTGACACACCCTCATCGCGGGCAAGCTCGCTCCCACAGGGGATTTGTGTTGTTTGAGGGTTCGCGGTCTGGCGCAAAACCCGCTATCGTCGCCGCCATTCGAAACAGAGGCGACCATGGGCTATCTACTTTTTGTCACGCTGATCCAGGCGTTTTCCTTCAGCCTGATCGGCGAATACCTGGCTGGGCATGTCGACAGCTACTTCGCAGTGCTGGTGCGTGTGGTGCTGGCCGGGCTGGTGTTCATCCCGCTGACGCGCTGGCGCTCGGTGGAACCGGCGTTCATGCGCGGCATGCTGCTGATCGGCGCGTTGCAGTTCGGCGTGACCTACGTCTGCCTGTATCTGAGCTTCCGCGTGCTGACGGTGCCTGAGGTTTTGCTGTTCACCATCCTCACGCCGCTGCATGTGACGCTGATCGAAGACGCGCTGAACCGCCGCTTCAATCCGTGGGCGCTGATTGCGGCGCTGGTGGCGGTGGGCGGCGCGGCGGTAATTCGCTTCGACCGGATCAACCCTGACTTCTTCATGGGTTTCCTGCTGCTACAACTGGCCAACTTCACCTACGCCGCCGGGCAGGTGCTGTACAAACATCTGGTGGCGAAACACCCGAGCGATCTGCCGCATTACCGGCGCTTCGGTTTTTTCTACCTCGGTGCATTGGCGGTGGTCTTGCCGGCATTCCTGATGTTCGGCAAGGCCAACTTCCTGCCGGAAGCGCCGTTGCAATGGGGCGTGTTGCTGTTTCTCGGCCTGGTCTCGACGGCGCTCGGTTTGTACTGGTGGAACAAAGGCGCGTGCATGGTCAACGGCGGCACGCTGGCGGTGATGAACAACCTGCATGTGCCGGTGGGGCTTTTGCTCAACCTGCTGATCTGGAATCAGCATGAGGAACTGGGCAGGTTGTTCCTTGGCGGGAGTGTGATTCTGGCAGCGGTGTGGATCAGCCGGTTGGGTATCCGCAAATCTGCGGCCACCTCATAATCCCCTGTAGGAGTGAGCCTGCTCGCGATCGCGGTGTCTCAGTCAATATTGATTTGTCTGACACACCGCCATCGCGAGCAGGCTCACTCCTACAGTTTTGATCGGTGAAGTTACATCAGATGTTTTTCAGGTTCGGGAATGTGGCTTGCGCCCAACACCGCCGGCAGCAACCCGGTACGCAAATCCCCACCACTCGGCTGCTGATACAGGCTCAACCCAAACTCCGGCAGCACCGCCAGCAGATAATCAAAAATATCCCCCTGAATCCGCTCGTAATCGGCCCACACCGTGGTGGTGGTGAAGCAGTAGATCTCCAGCGGAATGCCCTGCGCCGTGGTCTGCATCTGCCGGACCATGCAGGTCATGTTCGGTTGCACCTCCGGGTGACTCTTCAAATACGCCAGCGCATAAGCGCGAAAGGTGCCGATGTTGGTCATGCGCCGGCGGTTGGCCGACATTGCCGCGACGTTGCCCTGCGCCTCGTTCCACGCCTTGAGCTCGGCTTTCTTGCGGCTCATGTAGCCGGTCAGCAGATGCACCTGGCTCAACTTCTCTTCTTCATCGTCACGGATGAAACGCACACCGCTGGCGTCGATGAACAGGCTGCGCTTGATCCGTCGCCCGCCGGACTGCTGCATGCCGCGCCAGTTTCTGAACGACTCGGACATCAGCCGCCAGGTCGGGATCGAGACGATGGTCTTGTCGAAGTTCTGCACCTTGACCGTGTGCAACGTGATGTCGACCACGTCACCATCGGCGCCGACTTGCGGCATCTCGATCCAGTCGCCGACCCGCAGCATGTCGTTGCTGGTCAGTTGCACGCTGGCAACGAACGACAGCAGAGTGTCCTTGTAGACCAACAGAATCACCGCCGACATCGCGCCAAGACCGGACAGCAGCAACAGCGGCGAGCGGTCGATCAACGTGGCGACGATGATGATCGCGCCAAACACGTACAAGACCATTTTTGCCAGTTGCACGTAGCCTTTGATCGAGCGGGTACGGGCGTGTTCGGTGCGCGCGTAGATGTCGAGCAAGGCATTGAGCAGGGCGCTGATCGACAGCAGCAGGAACAGAATGGTGAACGACAGCGCGACGTTGCCAAGGAACGTCATCGCGGTTTTGCTCAGTTCGGGCACCAGGTGCAGGCCGAACTGGATCACCAGCGACGGCGTCATCTGCGCCAGGCGCTGAAACACCTTGTTGTGGCGAAAGTCGTTGATCCAGTGCAGGGACGGCTGGCGACCGAGCATGCGACTGGTGTGCAGGATCAGATAACGCGCCACTCGTCCGAGTACCAGCGCGATCACCAGCAGCAAGGTCAAGGCGAGGCCGGCCTGCAGGAACGGATGCTGTTCGAGGGTGCCCCAGAGGTCCTGGGCTTTGAGCCAGAGCTGTTTGAAATCCATGAGAGAAACGATTCTTCTGTAAGACGCGATGGGCAATTAGAGCATTTAAGACGCTGTGTATTACCGTTAGAGACAAATCGAGCAACAAAAAAGCCACTGATTACGTCCGTTTGTATAAAGAAACTCGGCCTGAGCGCTCGAAACCGGTAACCTATGCAGCTGTTTTTTTGCATATCTTCGAGGTAGCACCCGTGTTTTCCCAATTCGCCCTGCACGAACGCCTGCTTAAAGCTGTGGCCGAGCTGAAATTTGTCGAGCCAACGCCTGTGCAAGCCGCGGCCATCCCGCTGGCGCTCCAAGGGCGTGATTTGCGGGTGACTGCGCAAACCGGTAGCGGCAAAACCGCCGCTTTCGTCCTGCCGATCCTCAATCGCCTGATCGGCCCGGCCAAGGTTCGCGTCAGCATCAAGACCCTGATCCTGCTGCCGACCCGCGAGCTGGCCCAGCAGACTTTGAAGGAAGTTGAACGCTTTTCGCAGTTCACCTTCATCAAGTCCGGCCTGATCACCGGCGGTGAAGACTTCAAGGTGCAGGCGGCGATGCTGCGCAAAGTGCCGGACATCCTCATCGGCACCCCGGGCCGGATGATCGAGCAACTCAACGCCGGCAACCTCGACCTCAAAGAAGTCGAAGTACTGGTGCTCGACGAAGCCGACCGCATGCTCGACATGGGTTTCGCCGAAGACGTCCAGCGTCTGGTCGACGAATGCCCGAACCGTCAGCAGACCATGCTGTTCTCCGCCACCACCGGCGGTTCCGGCCTGCGCGAGATGATCGCCAAGGTGCTGAACAACCCTGAGCACTTGCAGCTCAACGCGGTCAGCCAGCTGAACTCGACGACCCGTCAGCAGATCATCACCGCCGACCACAACCAGCACAAAGAACAGATCGTGAACTGGCTGCTGGCCAACGAGACCTATCAGAAGGCCATCGTCTTCACCAATACCCGCGCCATGGCCGACCGCATCTACGGGCGTCTGGTGGCTCAGGAATACAAGGCGTTCGTGCTGCACGGCGAAAAAGACCAGAAGGATCGCAAACTGGCGATCGATCGTCTGAAGCAGGGCGGCGTGAAGATTCTGGTCGCAACCGACGTCGCGGCCCGTGGTCTGGACGTTGATGGTCTGGACCTGGTGATCAACTTCGACATGCCACGCAGCGGCGACGAATACGTACACCGTATCGGTCGTACCGGCCGCGCCGGTAACGACGGTCTGGCGATCTCGTTGATCTGCCACGGCGACTGGAACCTGATGTCGAGCATCGAGCGTTATCTGAAGCAAAGCTTCGAGCGCCGCACCATCAAGGAAGTCAAAGGCACCTACGGCGGACCGAAAAAGGTCAAGGCCTCGGGCAAAGCTGTCGGCGTGAAGAAGAAAAAGACCGACGCCAAGGGCGACAAGAAGAAAACCGCCGCCAAGACGCCGACCAAGCGCAAGAGCGTCAACCGCCCGAAACCGGACTCTCTGGTGAGCAGCGACGGCATGGCCCCGCTCAAGCGCCGCAAGCCGGCAGAGCCTGCGGCTGAGTAAGTCGATTCAGGCACACAGAAAAAACCCGGACAATGTCCGGGTTTTTTTTCGTCCAGCGTTTGTCAGTTGCCCAGCAGGCCGCTGGTGTCGGCATCAAAGCGCTGTTTCGCCTGAGCAGCCGCCGGTTTCAATGCAGCGAGCAGGGCAGCCTCGCTGTACAACCGAGTGACGGCCAGGTCCCTGGGCGTCGGCTCGATCGGGATCAGCAGCTCTTCACCGTCAGCATGCAGCCAGATCGCCACAACGTTGAGCGCAGATACAAACAACAGCCGCAGCTCCACGGTTTTGCCCTGCAACTGCGGCGATTGCTCTGCCAGTTTCAGCGCACCCACCGTGGCGGCGGCGAGGTCGCCGTGGTTCAACGAGGCGAACTCGACATGCCCGCGCACTTCAGCCAATTGTGCATCGGCAATCGTTACGCCATCGGCAAACACCAGGTAATGCCAATCGCCGATTCGCGCGTTCTGCAGACCTTTGCCGTTGTTCAGGTCGTCCAGACTGAGCGAGTAGCCACGATAAGCCTCGCTGAGACTGATCTTCGCCGCAGCGGCGTTGGCGAATTGGCGGTTGACGCCAAAGCCCCGGGTTTGCAGGGCGGCTTGCAGTGCCGGACGCAAGGTCTGTACGCCGTTGGAAGGCGCCTTTGGATAAGTCAGTTGCATGATGTCGCCCTCCTAGTTTTTTACGGTGAAGTAAGTGTTGGTCCAGTTGCCGCCGCCGTTGTAGGAACGGGGGAAGGCATTCAGGGCGCGGGTCGAGTAGCCGTAGATCGAGTCTGCGACCAGCACGTAATCGCCATTGGTGCCGTAGATCGTCAGGAAATGCGCACCGCCGCCGTACCAGGCGCAACGCAGGCCGACCGGTCGGCCCATGCTGATCTGGTTCTGGATGGCCGGCATCTGCAGCGAGCCCTGATTCATGCCGTTGTAACTGCGGGTGATCCGCAGCGCGGTGTCCAGATAGCCATAGACGTTGCACGGCCCGGGTTGATTGCAGCAGTTGCGGTCCAGTGCCGAGCTGGCGACCCCGCACTGGGTCCAGTTTCCAGTGCCGTAATAGTTGCCGACCGAGGCGGAAACGGCGGCCCAGCACCAGTTGGTCTGGGTCTGCTTTTGCATGCTGAAGTTGAGACTGGCGGCCAGCGCGTTGACCTGTGCAGCGGCTTCGACTTCAACCAGTTGCGGGTCGAGAAGATGGCCGATCAGGCATCGTGGCAAAGTTTCGCCGGTAAATCGGGTTGCTTCTGTGGTTAACATTTTCAATCCTCCATGAGTGAAAACAAGCGTCCAGCTTGTATGGGTGTTGCGGTATTACAGAGCGATCGGTATTCAACGGTTGCCATCTCCGATGGCCGGTGCCGATCTCCTTGCTCGATGTAACCGTAGTCATGAATATGCATTTGTGCAAATAAATAAATGCATTGATGCATTTTCATGATCGAAAGATTGCAGCCTTCGGCAGCTTCTACAGGGTTCGGTGTAGGCGCTGCCGAAGGCTGCGATCTTTAGCTTTTTAGCTTTCGGTTTTCTTCTCTGCTGTATCCAGTTCTTTCAAGCGCTGATCAATCAACTGACACTTGTCCGGGAGATCCGCACTCGCCGTGCCCAGATCCATCTTCTGCAACTCAGCGTTGATTTCCTTGGCCTTGGCTGGATTCTGCTCGGTGAGCTTGGCGACTTCCTTGGCCAGTTGTTCGCGTTTGGCGGTGGCTTCTTCCGGCGTGCAGGCCCAGACGGGCAGGGCGCAGGCAAGAGTGGCGGCGAGGGTGAGCTTGATCAGGGTTTTCATCGTGGCAGGCCTCAGTTCCGGTTAAGGCGGGTTAACCGGTTGAGGCCTGGGTGGCGGGAAAAGTTCAGAATCTGTACTTGCCTTTCAGTCTCCATGGCAGCAACTGGACTTTGCTTTTGCCTCATACCGATCATGATGACGAACCCACTCCATGATCTCGTCCTCATTGCGGCCCTTGGGTGTGAGATCGAGGTAGTTGTAGGCGCCAACCAACATGTCCAGGCCACGGGCGTAGGTTGAATAGGTATGGAATATCTGGCCTTTATCGTTGCGATAAAAAACGCTTAGCCCCGGCATCTCTTCCTCGGCACTGTCGGTCTTTTCATAGTTGTACGTAGCCTTTCCTGCAGCCACATCCCCAGCCCGGGCACAAACACCGAAGTCATAGTTGAAGTCGCAGCCTTCTGAAGACACCCAGTCAAACTTCCAGCCCATCCGCCGTTTGAAATCCTGAAATTCGTTGAACGGCGCGTGGGAAACAGCAACGACAGCGATGTCGTGATGGGCCAGGTGCTGGTTGGCGCCATCAATGTGGTCGCTGAGGAATGAGCAGCCCTGGCAGCCTTCTTCCCAATCCTTGGCAAACATGAAGTGGTAAACCACCAACTGGCTGTGTTTACCGAACAGGTCCGCCAGTTTCAGTTCGTCGTTCGGGCCCTGAAAGTGGTACTCCTTGTCCATCTTCACCCAGGGCAAGGCGCGGCGTTCGGCGCTGAGCCGATCGCGTTCCCTGGTGAAGGCTTTTTCGTTGGCCAGGTGTTGTTTGCGGGCGGCGAGCCATTCTTCGCGCGACACCACCGGATGATTCTCAACGTTCATGATGATTTCTCCTGCGGGGTTGAAACCGTCTGTTTCAGACTAGTCGTTTAACCCTCGGGGAATTCGACAGACCGCCGGTCGGTCATCTCGCAAAACGCGGCTGAACGGCTGCGGCAGGCTCGGGTCACAACCTATGACAGCGCCATAAACCATGCGCACCGGAGGTTGAATCAGGATGACGACTTATAAGTGGGATTTGATTGAGCGTTTGCTGCACGAAGTGCAGAACAGCGCTGGCGAAAGTTTCGCGCCTCGAAAATACGCCGAGGACTATGCGGCGGAGAAAGCCAATTCAGGTGAACAGATCGAGAATCTGGATCATCTGAAAACGCTGGCCTGTGAGTATGAAGGTCTGCTGCTCGACCGCGGGTATATCGCGCCGCGCCCGGACCACGAAGGCAGTACCGGCAACAATTTCATTCTGACCCCGCGCGGATCCAGCCTGCTGAGCCTGATCGACAGCAGCATCCCCGGCAATGATCATCCGCGCCAGGTGCTGGATGAGCAGGATGATGCGCTGGATGAGGCGACATTTGATGAAGTGGCGTCCAAAGCCCAGATTGCCTGAGTTTACGCAGATCGCCCTGTAGGAGTGAGCCTGCTCGCGATCGAGGTGTGACAGCCACATAAACAGCGCCTGTCACACCGCGATCGCGAGCAGGCTCACTCCTACAATTGAAATACGTAATGCTCAGGGTTTTTGCTTGGCCTTCAGACACTTCAAGTCATTGAAATCCTTCCGTACACCCTCGATCTTCTTCAACAACCGCTGACGCTGCTGCGGCGTACTTACCGCCATCAAGTCCACCGCCAGTGCGCGTCCCTGCGCCTCGGTATCGGCAAAGGCTTTGCGATAATCCGCTGTCCATAAACTCTCGCGATTGACCAGAAGTGTTTCGATTCGTTGTGGGAACTCCGGGCTGTTACGCTGCGCGACGGCGGCGCTGAACTGCTTTTGCCAATGCGCACGATTGGCGATCCACTGGGTGTTCTGATCGCCCAGCGCCGTTGACCAGGCCATCACCCGTTGTTCCTGAGGCGCGCTCAAAGGGCCGAGCCAGTCGTTCAGGCGTTTATCCATGCGTGCAGCGCGTTCGGCGATCTGTTGGCTGAGCGGTGGCTTGAGGTATTCCTGCTGACGTTTGCGCAGATCCTTGGCAAACGCGTCGTTCATTTCCGCGACCTGCTTGTCATCCAGCCCCTGCAACAACTCGATTGCAGACGGAGTGATTTCTCGTGCGGTTTCAGCGATGGCCTGTTTGGCTTCCACGGTGCGCGACTGAAGTGCTGCGTCGGTGACCTGATTGGTTTCGACCATGGTCTGCAAGCGATCCAGCCAATCCAGATAGCCTGGCAATTGCGTGGTGCAGTGCCAACTCAGGTGTTCCTTGAGTCGCTCGTTGAACCAGTCTTTCTGCTCGCCGTTCATGTCCACATAGTCGCTGAGCGTCCACGGGATGATCACGTCGAGGTTGCGATAGGCCAGGCCGACGCGACTGCAGGCGCCGAGGGCGAGGGTGAATATCAACAGGGCGGCAATGTTTTTGAACCAGCGAGACATGGGCCAATCCTTGCATGAGCCTGGCTTCGAAAGTCTGATTCCTATGTGAACGCAGAAGGTGTGCGGCAGTTCAGCCGATCAATAGAACGCGCGTTCGGCCTTGAGCGTGACGAGGCCGTCGCACTCGCTGTTATGGCCGGAGTAGGCCGAGCAATCGCTGCCGCTGAGGCTGGAATTGCTGTAGATCAGGTCCAGATTGACGCCCATGATCGGACGCGAGAATTTCACCGACCAATCGGTGAAGCTGCTGACGTAGCCACCGTCCACAGCGACCGGTGTGTTCAGTTGGTGGGTGGTGTATTTCATGCTGACGCCAATGCCAAATGGCTGATTGCCGCCAAGGTCGGCGAACAGGGTGTTGTTCTGTTTGTCCGGATCGTTGCTCAAGGCGATGCCGAATCGGCTGCCGAGCAGGGTCAGGCCACCGAACAGTTCCTGGCTGTCGAGGGTATCCACCTTGGGATAGCTGTAGTGAATCATCCCGACTTCATAGCCAAGGGTGTTATCGAAGGGTTGTTTGAAGCCGACGTAGGAATCGATCTCGAGGTTTTTGCCCGGAGTGATGCCCATGCTCGGTGCGTACTGGCCAACATAGAGCCCACTGTTATGGCTCAGATCGAGGCCGCCGTGGAATGAACCGACCGCCGCGGGTTTGACCAGGCCTTGGGCCATGCTGCGGCTCGGAGTGGTGCCGAGTTTGAGGTCGAAATCGCCGAGCTCACGCTGGAAAATCTGCGCGTGCGCAGTCGTGCATGCCAGCAGGCCTACAAGCAATAAACAGGATGTTTTGCGCATGCGTCACTCCATGAACAGCGAGCGCTGGCCGGCGGGCCTGCTGAAACGCTTGATCTAGACGCGTGCAAGGATACCGGCGAATGATCGGCATTGAAGGCCGTTCGTCGATTTATACAAGTTTGATTAAACAGAGGGTGGGTGTGGCGAGGGTGCCAGTCCAGACGCTTCGAAGCTCAAAGCGCCTCAGGACGGGTGTATTACCGGTGTTACTTCTTGCCCAGGCTGATCTGCTTGGACGGGCCGAACGTCTGGCCGCTGACGCCTTTGGCAATTTGCTGAATCTCGCCGCCGGACTTGAGGAACGCTGCGATCTGATCGTTGATCGATTCGCTGGTTTCAACGGCTGGAGCTGGCTTTGCTTTGCTGGTGGATGCTTTTACACGCATGGCGGCCATTAACCTGTAGAAAAGTAACTCGGCCAGGCATCGTACAGGAATAACTTGACAATAGCTTGGTAAATATCCTTCGGAATAACCCAGTGCGTTGCTGCATTATTCTCGATTCAATACTCGAAATATCCGGCTAACCTGCTGTTTTAAATAAGAACATTGATGTTCCGTGGCGCCTTGATGCTCGATCGCGAGGCGCGAAATCAGACTGACGAGCGGCAGGTCGCCGGCCCGCGACCGAGGAAAATCAAGGCTTGTCACAGAATTTGCGGCCTCGCCGGTTTGCCCGCGAACGGACGCGGCAAAACCGGGTAGAATGCCGCCCACGCAATGAGGGTTCTGGAAAATGGCTTTAGTCGGGCGTTACAACAGTTTGCAAGTGGTTAAACACACTAACTTCGGTTTATATCTGGACGGCGGTGCCGACGGCGAAATTCTTTTGCCCAACCGTTATATCCCTAAAGATATTCCCAGCGAAGATGAAGACTGGCTCAACGTATTTATTTATCTGGACAGCGAAGACAAACTTCTCGCTACCACGGAAAAACCAAAAGTTCAGGTGGGCGAGTTTGCCAGTCTGAAAGTTGTTGAAGTCAACAGCATTGGCGTATTCCTCGATTGGGGTTTGCCGAAAGATCTGTTGCTGCCGTATTCCGAAGAGAAGCGGCAGATGACTGTCGGCGAGTACTGCGTGGTGCACGTCTACCTCGACAAGCACACCCGCCGCATCACCGCCACCGCGCGTCTGGATCGCTACCTCGACAAGACCCCGGCCACGTACAGCGCAGGCCAGGAAGTTGATCTGCTGGTCGCCGAAGCCACCGACATGGGCTTCAAGGCGATCATCAACAACAAGCATTGGGGTTTGATTCACAAGAATGAAATCTTCAAGTTCATGCGCTCCGGCATGCGTGAAAAGGGTTTCATCAAGGAAGTGCGCAGTGACGGCAAGATCAGCCTGAGCCTGCAACCGGTCGGCCAGGAAGCGGCCAGCAGCCTGTCGTCGAAGATCCTCGCCAAATTGCGCGAGAACGACGGCACGCTGGCGGTCAGCGACAAGAGCGATCCGGCACTGATCAGCAGCCTGTTCGGCGTCAGCAAGGGCAACTTCAAGAAGGCCATCGGTTCGCTGTACAAGGATGGCAAGATCGTCATTCACGCCGATCGCATTGAACTAACCTGAGCCTGGTGTGGCCCATGTTGCATGGGCTCACAGGAGGTCGGGTAAATGAAAAAAGCGTTGATTGCCTACGTCGCCACGTTGGTGACGTTTCTTTTGCTTGACGGCATCTGGCTCGGCCTGCTGATGGCACCGACCTATCGCGAACTGCTCGGTCCGCTGATGCTCGAAAAACCGCTGCTGGTTCCCGCAGCGGTTTTTTATTGCCTGTATGTTTTTGGTTGTATCCAGTTTGTGGTGTTGCCCGCGCTCAGTTGGCAGCACGCGGCGCGGATGGGAGCGTTGTTGGGGCTGGTGGCGTATGGGACGTATGACCTGACCAATTGGGCGACATTGCGCGGCTGGTCGGTGCAGGTGACGTTGCTGGATTGGGGGTGGGGAACGTTTGCCACGGCGGTGGCTTGTACGGTCGGGTTTTGTGTGGCTCGGCGGTTTGCTGTTTCGAAGCGTTGAGTTGTGCTGCTTCGACCGTCCTCATCGCTGGCAAGCCAGACTCCCACAGGGTTTTGTGCCGAACATAGAATCTGTAGACACTATGCAACCCTGTGGGAGCTCGCTTGCCAGCGATTGACGGCGCAGCCGACAGCCATTCACCGCTGACGCAACGGAAGAATTAAATGTCTTTTCCAGACGGCTTTTTCTGCCGCACTGGTGAATAATCGACGCCATCACTATTCGCCCCGGACATCGATCCGGGGCTTTGTTATGACCATTGGATGGCCTGCCATGTTGTGTGTGTACGAGGTGTTGCCGTGAGTATCGAGCGGCGCAATGCCGATAGTTTTGCCCTGCAAGTGATGATTGGCCTGTGCCTGATCTGGGGCGTGCAGCAAGTGATGATCAAGTGGGCGGCGCCCGACATTGCGCCGGTCATGCAAGCGGCGGCGCGCTCGGGCATTTCCGCATTGCTGGTAGGACTGCTCATCTGCTGGAAGGGCGGTTGGAATCAGGTCGGCAAGACCTGGCGCGGCGGCTTGTTGGCCGGTGCGCTGTTCGGCCTGGAGTTCTTTTTCATCGCCGAAGGCCTGCAACTGACCACGGCGGCGCACATGTCAGTGTTCCTCTACACCGCGCCAATCTTCACCGCGCTGGGCGTGCACTTCCTGTTGGCCAGCGAGCGTTTGCGGCCCTTGCAGTGGCTGGGGATTTTGCTCGCCTTCATCGGTATCGCGATTGCCTTCGCTGGCGGCGTGTCGTGGGACAACCTCGACCGGCGGATGCTGCTGGGGGACGCCTTTGGTGTCTTGGCTGGCGCCTGTTGGGGCGCGACGACGGTGGTGGTGCGCGCTTCGCGGTTGTCCGAGGCACCGGTAACGCTGACCCTGTTCTATCAATTGATCGTCGGCTTTCTCGGCCTGTTGCTGATCGCACTGTTCAGCGGCCAGATTACTCATGTCAGCCTGACTACAGTGGCAGTGGCCAGCGTGTTGTTTCAAGGCCTGGTGGTGTCGTTCTTCAGTTACCTGGTGTGGTTCTGGCTGCTGCGCCGTTATCTGGCCGCCAACCTCGCGGTGTTCTCGTTCATGACGCCGTTGTTCGGCGTCACCTTCGGCGTGTTGCTGCTCGGCGAACACCTGAGCCTGAACTTTGTCATCGGTGCGGTGCTGGTATTGCTCGGCATCACTTTTGTCAGCGCCGAGCAGTGGCTGCGTCGGCGTTTGCGCAAAGCGCTCGGCCAGCGCTAGTCGATTGCCGCGCCAGGCCACCGGCCATCAACAAGCCGCTGCCGGCGATCACCAGCGCAGGCTGCAAACCACCGCTGAAATGGCTGCTCAGCGCGGCCAGCAACGGGCCGCTGAGCTGGCCGACGGCAAAGCAAGCGGTCAACATGCCGGCATTGCGCTGGGTGGCATGCGGCGCCAGCTCCCGGGAGCGTTGCATGACCAACTGCATGCAGGCCAGAAACGGAGTGCCGCAAAGAACCACACCCAGTGCCAGACCCCAACCACTGCCCAACAGGCAGGCAAAAACCCCGGCGGCTTGCAGCCACAGCGTCGCAGTCAACCAGTGGCGCGTGGTCGCCGGATCATGCCGGCGCAGACTCACCAGCAGCACACCGATGGCCGCACCAAGGCCGAAGCACGGCCAGAACAGATCCGCTTGCCATTGCCCGTGAAACTGCGCGTTGGCCATCTGCGACAGAAACGTCGCCGGGATGATGTAGCCGATGCCGTACAACGCGTAAATCACGGCCAGACGGGCAATGCCGCGATTGGCTGGATTGATGGAAGTCGTTGCAACGATGGGCGCGGCGACCGGTTGCGGCAAAAAGCGCCAGACGCCGAGCATCATCACCAAGGCCGCCACGGCATAGATCAGCCACAACGTCGCCGACGTCTGCTGCAACAGATGTGAGACGAGTGCCAGCAATCCCGTCAGAAAAATTCCCAGACCTGGTCCGGCAAACACCAATGCGCCCAACCGAGGACGCCCTGCCGCCGCAGCCAATGGCTGGCTCAGTGATGTGATCATCACCAGAACCCAGGCACTCGCCACGCCGGTACCGAAGCGTAATACCAGATGCGACCAGAAACCGTTGGCCCAGAACGATGCCAGCGTCAGCAGCACGCACAGCCACAATCCGCCGTGCAGGCGACGCTGCACCTGCTCGGGACGGCGGGCGAACATTGCATCCACCGCACCCAGCAAATAACCGAGGTAGTTGGCCGCCGCAATCAGACCGGCGGCCGTCAGGTCAAACTGCCCTTCACTGAGCAGATGCGGCATTTGCGGTGTGAGAGCGAAACGGCCGATGCCCATGGCCATCATCAGAGCGACGAAGCAAGCGGATAAGCGAATCAGCGGCGACATGGTCTGGATTCCTTTAGAGGATCAATGACCGTCAGGCTAAGACTGATTGACTTTCTTTAAAATTGAATAATAGTGAGTAACTTGTTCTGTTCTGGAGAAAGGTCGTGGAATTCAGCCAACTGCGGATTTTTCAGGCCGTTGCGCAGGAAGGGTCGATCACCCGCGCCGCCGAACGCCTGCACCGAGTGCCGTCGAATCTGTCGACCCGGCTTAAACAGTTGGAGGAGCAACTCGGCGTAGAGCTTTTCGTCCGCGAACGTCAGCGTTTGCAGCTGTCGCCTGCGGGAAAAGTCTTGCTGGACTACACCGGCAAACTGTTTGCCCTGCGTGATCAGGCCACTGCGGCGGTGATGGGTGGGCAGCCGGCGGGGGATTTTGTTCTGGGTACGATGTACAGCACCGCAGCGATCCATTTGCCGGCGTTGCTGGCGCGCTATCACAAGCAGTACCCGGCGGTGAACCTGCAAGTGCAGTCGGCACCGAGCGGCGAACTGCTCGAAGGCTTGCTCACCGGTCGCCTCGATGCGGCTTTGGTGGACGGCCCGCTGGAGCTGGCCGGGCTCGATGGCGTGCCGCTGTGCGAAGAGCGCCTGGTGTTAATCACGGAAATCGATCATCCACCGGTTCGCAGCGCTGCGGATGTTGAAGGGCGCTCGGTGTTCACGTTCCGCCAGGGCTGCTCCTACCGTATGCGCCTGGAGGCGTGGTTTGCCCACGCCCATGCGGCGATGGGCCGGGCGATGGAAATCGAGTCCTATCAGGGCATGCTTGCTTGTGTGGTGGCGGGCAGTGGCGTGGCGCTGATGTCGGAGTCGATGCTGGCCAGTCTGCCGGGGCGCGAGAACGTTGCCGTGCATCCATTGGCCGAGCCGTTCGCGGGTGCGACAACGTGGCTCATGTGGCGCAGAGGCATGCTTGGCGCCAACCTCAACGCGTGGATTGAAGTGCAGCAAGCCGTCTATCCTGCGGCTCTGAATGAAAGCCGGGAAACGGCTTGAACGAATGGACAGGAATTCTGTTCAATTCAGTAACAGATCATTGCGGATTTCGCCGAGCATTGCGTAGGACTTCGGACTATTATCAGTGCGAAGCGGCCTCAGAATTCCGGCCGCTCAGCACCACCCTGAAGGGGGCATGACGATGAAAGAGAAAATTCAGAACTGGCTGCACGATTTAGGTGTTGCCCTCGGCTTGATCGAACCGCCTCTGCAACCCGTACCGATTCGCACAGACGACGAACAGCGTCGGCGCCAACCGCGTCGGCGCTAGGCAGACGTAAGCATCAAGTGAATGGGGTTATTTGTGGCGAGGGGATTTAGCGAAACGTCGCACCGCCCCGATGGGCTGCGAAGCAGCCCCATTTGCAGCAATCACATTCTTACAGGTCGAACCGGGTTTAATGGTTTTGGGGCTGCTTCGCAGCCCATCGGGGATAAATCCCCTCGCCACAGGGATCTCCAGCATCCTGACAGATGTATTTGGCAATCCCTCTCAATGCCGCCCGATCTCCAGTAAAAACCGGCTCAAGTCATTCGCGGTCTTTGCGGTCTTGAGCATCCGGTCTTCCTCCGCCGTAAACGCCGTCAGTCCGAATTCATCTTCCAGATGAAAGATCAGATCCTCGATATCAGCTTTCTCCAAACCCAGTTGCACCAGGCTGGTGTTGTCATTGAATTCGCGGGTTTCCAGCAGGCGCCGAATATATCGGTGCACGGCGGCACGCACGGCAGCTCTTCTCATGGCAGCTATTTCTGATTGTTGTTTTGCTTGATTACAGCAGGCGTCACGCGTGCCCGCGTAACCACTCGTCAATCATCGAACGCAAATGCTCGCCGGAGAAACTGCCGAAATGCCCGCCATGCACGGTGCGGATCGGCAATGCCTGCAAACGCCGCAGACTGGCCGCATAGTCATCCAGATTCGAATGGTAGGCGTCTTCGATCAACGGCCCGTCGTAGATGATGTCGCCACTGAACAGCGTTTGTGTCGCCGCTTCATACAGGCTGATCCCGCCCGGCGAATGCCCCGGCGTGTGCAGCACTTGCAGGCTGCGATCGCCCAGATCCAGCACATCGCCATCCTCGACAAACCCGGTCGCCGGCGCGGCTTTGACCCGGTACTCGGCGTAGCACAACGGGCAATCCGGATGCGCCTCGAACATGTCATCGCCGACGAAAGCGCGGCTCAGATCATTCTCGCCATCGGGCGCTGCCAGAATGTCCGCCTCGGCCGGATGCACCAGTCGTTCAGCGAATTCGTGATGCCCGGCGATGTGGTCGAAATGGCAATGACTGGCCACTGCCACCAACGGTCGCTCGGTAATCCATGGCAACTGTTCGCGCAGGCTGACAAGCCCTGAACCGCTATCGAGCAACAGGTCTTTGTCGCGGCCCTGCACATGCCACAGGTTGCAGCGGTAGAACGGTCGAATGTGCGGCTCATGAATCAACCGGATGCCGTCACTCAGGTGCTGCACTTCAAACCACTGATCGCGAGAAACAATCTTCATCAGCACATTCCTTCAGGCGTAAAAAAACGAGTGTGGCAACCGACGCCACACCCGTCGAAGAAAGCATCAAGTCGTTATGTTTCAGCTTAGATCGCGCTGGCCACGGTCGCCGGGCGAGGGGAGACCAGGCTGACCACCACGAAACTCACCAGACCGACAGCCAGGCTGTAGTAGATCGGCGTGTTGGCGTCCAGACCGTCCTTGAACATGAACAGCAGCGCGGTGGCAAAGCCCAGGCCCATGCTGGCGATGGCGCCGGCGGTGGTCGCGCGTTTCCAGAAAATCGCCCCGATCAACGGGATCAGCATGCCGCCGACCAACAGGTTGTAGGCGAGGGTCAGGGCGCTGATCACATCGTTCACCACCAGCGCGATACCGAGCACGACGATGCCGGTCAGCAGGGTGAACAATCGGTTGATGCCCAGGCTCGACTGTTTGCCGCCACGCAGTTTCGGCAACAGGTCTTCAGTCAGGGTGGTGGCAGCGGCGAGCAGGCCGGCGCTGGCGGTGGACATCATTGCCGCGAGTGCCGCAGCGATCACCAGACCACGGATGCCGTCCGGCAGCGACAGTTTGACGATGGCGGCGAAGGCGTTGTTGACGTTGTCCAGATCCGGGATCAGCACGTGCGCGGCCATGCCGATCAGCGCGCAGGCCAGGCCGTAGAGGATGCAGTAGATACCTGCAATGCTGCCGGCGTATTGCGCGACTTTGGCGGTCTTGACGGTGAACACCCGTTGCCAGATGTCCTGACCGATCAGGATGCCGAAGAAGTAGATCATGAAGTAGGTGATGATCGTGTCCCAGCCGATGGTGGTGAAGCTGAAGGCAGTGGCCGGCAGTTTCAGCACCAACTCATCCCAACCGCCGACGCGGTACAGGCAGATCGGCAACAGGATGAACATCAGGCCAACGGTCTTGATGATGAACTGGACGATGTCGGTCAGGGTCAGCGACCACATGCCGCCAATGGCCGAGTAGACCACCACCACACCACCGCCGAGCAACACCGAGATCCAGAACGGCAGGCCGAACAGCACTTGCAGCACGGTGCCGATGGCGAGGATCGAAGTCACGCCGATCATCAGCGCGTAGGCCAGCATGATCGCCGCGCTCGCCGAGCGGGCCATCGGGTTGTAGCGTTTTTCCAGGACCTGGGTAACGGTGTAGATCTTCAGTTTCAGCAGCGGTTTGGCGAGGAACAGGTTCAGCGCGACGATGCCGCAACCGAGTGCCGCGCACAGCCAGAAACCGGAGATGCCGTGCACGTAGCCCAGACGCACGGTGCCGACGGTGGATGCGCCACCGAGCACGGTCGCGGCCATGGTGCCCATATACAGGCTCGGGCCTAGGTTACGACCGGCCACGAGAAAGTCCTCGTTGGTCTTGGCCTTGCGCATGCCGAAGTAGCCGAGCAAGAGCATGCCGGCGGCGTAGATGAGGACGACGAATAAATCCAAAGCCATGATGGCGTGTCTCCGATTGTCTTTTTTATGGTGAAACAAATTTGGTTCAGTGGTGCTGCCCTTTGTAGGCCTTCGCCTGCTCGCGATAGCGGTCTGTCAGTCACATCTTTATTGGATGTGCTGCAGTTATCGCGAGCAGGCTCACCCCTACAGGGGATCTGCGTCAGGCAGCCTGGCGCAGTTCAGGTTTTTCCACGATTTGGCTACGCGCATCCGTCGGGCCGAACACTTCGCGCGGTTCCGGAAACAGGCTCAGCAGCGTCAGGTACACCACCGACGCCAGACCGAGGGTCACCGGCAGACTGATGTCGATGCCACCGGCCATTTCGCCCAGCGGGCCAACGAATTGCCCCGGCAGGTTGACGAAGCACAGGCCGACCGCCGCGCTCGGAATCCACGCGCCCAGACCACGCCAGTTCCAGCCGTGGCTGAACCAGTAGCGTCCGCCCTGTTCGCCACGGGTGAACACTTGCAGGTCATCCGGGCAGTAGAAGCCGCGACGTACCAGCAGGCCGATGATCATGATCACCATCCACGGGGTGGTGCAGGTGATGATCAGCACGGCGAAAGTCGACACGCTCTGCACCAGGTTTGCCGCAAAGCGCCCGATGAAGATGAAGGCAATCGACAGCACGCCGATCAGCAGCGTCGCCTTGACTCGCGACAGCACCCGTGGGAACACGCTGGACATGTCCAGCCCGGTGCCATACAGCGAGGTGGTGCCGGTGGACATGCCGCCGATCACCGCAATCAGGCACACCGGCAGGAAGAACCAGCTCGGCGACACCGCCAGCAGACCACCCACGTAGTTGTTCGCCGCGATGTAGTCCGGCGCCTTGATCGCAACGATGGTCGCGGTGGCCAGGCCGAACAGGAACGGGATGAACGTGGCGATCTGCGACAGCACAACCGCCGCCATGATCCGCTGCTTGGAGGTGTCACGCGGGATGTAGCGCGACCAATCGCCGAGGAACGCGCCGAAGGAAATCGGGTTGCTCATCGCTACCAGCGCGGCGCCGATGAACGCGGCCCAGAAACCCGGCTGACCGAGGCTCACCGTGCCGGCGTAGTTGACGTCGAAAGGACCGGCGAAGGCGAAGATGCCCAGCAGGAACAACAGGCTGGCGCTCCACACCGCGATCTTGTTCACCCACAGCAAGAAGCGGAAGCCGTAGATGCACACGGTCAGCACCAGAATCGCGAACAGACCGTAGGCCAGGCCCAGAGTCAGGTCGGTTTCCGGCAGACCGATCAGGCGTTTCGCACCACCGATCAGCGCATCCCCCGAACTCCACACCGAGAGCGAGAAAAACGCGATAGCGGTCAACAGTGACAGGAACGAACCGACGATCCGCCCGTGCACGCCGAAGTGCGCACCGGACGACACGGCATTGTTGGTGCCGTTGAGCGGGCCGAACAGGCCCATCGGTGCGAGGATCAGCGAGCCGAGCAGCACGCCCGCAACAATCGCCCAGATGCCGGCCTGAAACGACAGGCCGAACAGCACCGGGAAACTGCCGAGCACGGCGGTGGCAAAGGTATTCGAACCGCCGAAGATCATCCGGAACAAGTCCGTCGGGCCTGCGCTGCGTTCGTGGTCCGGGATCTGTTCGACCCCGTGGGTTTCAATCTGCGTAAGGCTTTGGTCGTTGTTGTTGTTATTCATGATCTGCTCCGATCATAAAGGCGCGTTCATCGTGCGTGAACGTCACCTGTCTTGGCTAAGGGGATGGCAGCCCTTCCGGCATTGCGGACAAATGTTCGTGGCAGGCCAGCCAATGGCCTTGTTGTTCTAGGCTCGACGCTTGTTTCGTGAAAACAATCGTCTCGCGCTCCTGGCTGAAGTGTTGCTCCCCTTGCATGCGCAGCTCGGTGGCCACGTCATGGATGAAAATCGCCACGTCACCTTGCAGGCTGACGAAGGCGTTGCTCGAAGTGCACGACAGCACTTCAAAGCCATCCTCGGCGCGCCAGCTGTCCCACAAGGCCTGATAGGCATCGCGCGACAGCAAAGGCTGTTCGAGGGTGTAGAAGACGAAACTTGCGTCGGCGCTGAACGCGCCGAAGTAAGCTTCGCGATCGTTGCGGGCGAACGCGGCCACCAGATCGGCGGCCGCTTGCAAAACCTGATCACGTTCGTTCATGACCCGATCCTCAGCGATGGACCACGCCAGGCAGTACGCAGAGCATTTCGTACAGCAGGTTGGCGGCCAGCAGCGAGGTGTTGCCGGTGGTGTCATAAGCGGGCGAGACTTCTACCAGATCGCAACCGATCAGGTCGAGGCCTTGGCAGCCGCGCACGATTTCAATCGCCTGAATGGTCGTCAGGCCACCGATTTCCGGGGTGCCGGTGCCTGGCGCCCAGGCCGGGTCGATGCCGTCGATGTCGAAGCTCAGGTACACCGGACCGCCGCCGACTTTCTCGCGCACTTCGGCCATCAGCGGGGCCAACGACTTGTGCCAGCATTCTTCGGCTTGTACGACGCGGAAGCCCTGATCGCGGCTCCAGTTGAAGTCGTCAGCGGTGTAACCCTGCGCACGCAAACCAATTTGCACCACACGGTCGCAGTCCAGAAGGCCTTCTTCGACGGCGCGACGGAAGGTCGTACCGTGGGCGATCTTCTCGCCGAACATGTGATCGTTGACGTCAGCGTGGGCGTCGATGTGTACCAGACCGACCTTGCCGTGCTTTTTATGAATCGCCCGCAGGATCGGCAGGGTGATGGTGTGGTCGCCACCCAGGGTCATCGGGATCACGTTGTGCTCGAGGATATTGTCGTAGGCTTCTTCGATGATGCGCACGGCGTCGAGCAGGTTGAAGGTGTTGATCGCCACGTCACCGATGTCGGCCACCGACAGCGAATCGAACGGCGCAGCGCCGGTGGCCATGTTGTACGGGCGGATCATCACCGATTCGGTGCGAATGTCGCGTGGCCCGAAGCGGGTCCCGGGGCGTAGCGAAGTACCGATGTCCAGTGGCACGCCAACAAAGGCAGCGTCCAGACCGGCAGCGGTAGGTAGGTGTGGGAGTCGGAGCATGGTGGCGATGCCGCCGAAGCGCGGCATTTCGTTGCCGCCCAGTGGTTGGTGAAGAATCTTGTCCACGGGTAGGGCCTCATCGTCTTTGTTTTATTTATGTCGGCGCGCCGTTCACGGGAGGTCGGGCGCCGCTGTGGGGCCGATTCTGCGAAATGTAGTGGAGGGGAAGAATCGCTACGGGCAAATACTTAGTTCAGATTTTTCTAAACTAATGCCAGACTTCCCCACCTGCTCGTTCCCATGCTCCGCGTGGGAATGCATCCACGGACGCTCCGCGTCCAGCCGTACTCGCAGGTGACGCAGAGCGTCACGGGCTGCATTCCCACGCAGAGCGTGGGAACGATCCTTGGAGTAGACATGGCCAACGCTTTACCCGACCTGAAACTGTTGCGCATTTTCGTCAGCGTCGTGCGCCATCAGGGTTTCGCCAACGCGCAACAGGAACTCAACCTGTCGACCTCGGCGATCAGCACCTACATGAGCCAGCTCGAAGCCGCGCTCGGTCTGGTGCTGTGCCATCGCGGGCGTGGCGGGTTCAGCCTGACCAGTAAAGGTGAGCTGTTCCATCAGGAAACACTGCGCCTGCTCGCCGAACTCGAAGGTTTCGAGCAATACGCCGCCGCGCTCAAGGGTGAACTGCGCGGCACGCTCAATCTCGGGGTCATCGACTCCACCGTCAGTGACAAGGCCTTGCCGTTCGCCGAAGCCATCGGCGCCTACAGTCAGGAACATCCGGCGGTGCATTTGCATCTGTCGGTGATGAGCCCGTATGAACTGCAACTCGGCGTGCAGGACAACCGCCTCGATCTGGCCATCGGTGCGTTTTCCACGCGCATGAGCGGTCTGGTCTACATGCCGCTGTACCGCGAGCAGCACTGGCTGTATTGCAGCAGCCGGCACCCGTTGTTCAACGAGCGGCGCATCCCTGAGCAGGTCATCACCCAGCAACGCATGGTCGGACGCGGTTACTGGAGTCAGGCGGAATTGGCCCGGCACGGCTTCAAACACAGTGCGGCGACCGTGGAAAGTATGGAAGCGCAGCTGATTCTGGTGCTGTCCGGCGCCTACATCGGTTACCTGCCGGAGCACTACGCTCAAGCCTGGGCGGACAAGGGTGATTTGCGTGTGTTGCTGCCGGCGACCTTCGGTTATCAGGCACCGTTTTCGATGATCATGCGCCGGGGCCGCAGCCGTGAACCGCTGATTCAGACCTTCCGTGATTTGCTCAAAGCCCAGCTCAATCAGGCCTAGCTTGTAGGAACAAGAAGTATGTCCAGACCTCAATGCCCGCGCTGCCTGCGCCCCGAAACCCATTGCCTGTGCGCGCTGATCCCCCGTCTCGACAGCCGCACCCGGGTGTTGCTGTTGCAGCATCCGAGCGAGGTCAGTCATGCGCTCAATACCGCGCGTTTGGCGGCGCTGGGTTTGACCAATGCCGAACTGATTGTCGGTGAGGTGTTCGAGGATTTGCCGGCGTTGCTGAACCGGCCGGGGTATCAGGCGCGGTTGTTGTTTCCGGCGGATGATGCGCTGCCGATGCAGGCGTATGGCGAGTCTGATGAACCGTTGCTGCTGGTGGTGCCCGACGGCACCTGGCGCAAGGCGCGCAAGATGTTGCACCTCAATCCGCTGCTGGCGGCGTTGCCACGGGTGACGCTGGCGCAGGGCGGTGTGTCGCGCTATCGATTGCGCAAGGCGCCGGGGCCGGGGGCGTTGTCGACGATCGAGGCGATTGTGCAGGCGCTTGAAACTCTCGAAGCACCGACTACGTTTGCGCCGTTGCTGAGGCCGTTCGAGGCGTTGATCGAGGGGCAGATTGCGGCGATGGGGGAGGAGGTTTTTCAGCGCAATCATGCTGAAAAATGATCAGTGCCTTTGCTGGCCTCATCGCTGGCAAGCCAGCTCCCACAGGTCCTGAGGTGTTCACAGATTTTGTGTTTGACCCGGATACTGTGGGAGCTGGCTTGCCAGCGATGAGGCCATTCAATTCACCACAAAATCCGGATATCTCTACCGTTCACGCATCGCCTCGGTCCGCGCCTTCAGCACCGGTTTCAGCAGATAATCCAGCACACTTTTCTCCCCGGTAATAATGTCCACCGTCGCTACCATTCCCGGAATGATCAGCAGCGGTTTCACATCCCCGCCCAAATGGTTTTTATCGGTTCTCACCTGAATCAGATAGAAGCTGTTGCCCTTGTCATCGGTGATCGTGTCCGCACCGATCAACTCAAGCTTGGCACTCAACCCGCCGTAAATCGTGTAGTCGTAAGCACTGAACTTGACCATGGCTTTCTGGCCCGGATGCAGGAACGCCACATCCTGCGGCCGCACCTTGGCCTCGATCAGCAGGTTGTCTTCAAGCGGCACGATTTCGACCATGTCGCTGCCCGGCTGGACCACGCCGCCGATGGTGTTGACCTTGAGTTGCTTGATCACCCCGTGTACCGGCGAGGTCACGGTGGTGCGGCTGACACGGTCGTCGATGGCGATGCTGCTGGCAGTGATTTTCGACAGGTCCGTGCGTTTCTCATTCAGCTCTTTGGCGGCCTCGGAGCGGAAGGTCTGCTCGGACTCGTCGATCTTGCTGCGGATCTCGGCGATCGCCGATTCGGCCCGGGGAATCGCCAGGGTTGTCGCGTTCAAGGACCCGCGAATTTCTACCGCGCTACGCTTGAGCCGGAGGATTTCCACCGGGGACACCGCGCCGGTTTTCACCAATGGCTCGGACATGTTCATCTCTTGCTGCAGCAGCGCCAGACTTGAGCTGAACTGGCCTTGCTTGGAGCGGAATTCAGCCAGTTCCTGAGTCTTCTGGCGCAATTGTTCGCTCAAGGTGCGCTGTTCGCTGGCCAGACGCCGTTGCCGTTGCTCGTAAAGCGAGCGCTCGTCTTCTGCCACTTGCGGTGCTTTGGCGATCACTTCATCAGAGAGTTTGAACGGCCGGCCCTCGGCTTCCGCTGACAGCCGTTCGACCTGGGCCGTCAGTGCATAACGATCCGCTTCGCTTTCGCCCTTGTTCGAGCGAAACCGGGTGTCATCCAGGCGCAGCAGGGTGTCGCCCTTGTTCACCATTTGCCCCTCGCGGACAAAGATTTCAGTGACGATCCCGCCCTCAAGGTTCTGGATCACCTGGACCTTGCTCGACGGAATCGCCTTGCCTTCGCCCATGGTCACTTCTTCAAGCACCGCGAATTTGGCCCAGACCAGCGCCGAGATCAGCAATCCCGCCGCCAGCCACACGGTAATCCGCGACCAGCGTGGCGAATCCTGCAACGAGGCGCCGGCGGTTTCCGGCATGAACTCGGCCTCGGCGCTTTTGCCGAAACTGTCGAAGTAGCCGCGTGATTTGCCATCGGATGCAGCAGACATGGCTTACTCCTAGACTGCCGCCGAGCCGACACGGCCCTTGCGCAGTGCATCGATGACTGCTTCTTTCGGACCGTCAGCGACGACCCGGCCGTTGTCCAGCACCAGCAAGCGATCCACCAGGCTCAGCATCGAGGTGCGATGGGTGACCAGCAGCAGCGTCTTGCCTTGCACCCATTCGTGCAGCTTCTGGCGTAACTGGTCTTCGCTGCTGTTATCCATGGCGCTGGTGGGTTCGTCGAGCAGCATGATTGGCGGGTCGAGCAACAGGGCTCGCGCCAGCAACACGGCTTGACGCTGACCACCGGAGAGCAATTGCCCGCGCTCGCCGACGGGGCGGTCAAAGCCTTGCGGGTGCTGACGGGCGAGTTCGGTGACGCCGGTCAGTTCGGCAACTTCGAGCATGCGTGAGTCGCTGATGTAGCGCGCGCCGAGGGTCAGGTTGTCGCGCAGACTGCCGGCCAACAGTGGCAGATCGTGGGCGACGTAACCGATCTGCTGGCGCAGGTCGGCGACGTCCAGTTGCCGCAGGTCGAGGCCGTCGAGCAGCAATTGGCCTTCTTCCGGTTCATAGAAGCCCATCACCAGCCGCGCCAAAGTACTTTTGCCGGAACCGCTGCGACCGATGATGCCGACCCGTTCGCCAGGTTTCAGACTGAAACTGACATTGCTCAGGGCCGGCGCATTCTGCCCGTTGTAATGAAAGGTCACGCCGTTGACGTCGAGCGCGCCTTGCAGTTGCGTACGTTCCAGCGGCCGCTGTTTGCCGTCGCGTTCTTGCGGCAGAGCCATCAGCGCGTCGGTGCTCTTCATGGTCAGTTGCGCTTGCTGATAACGGGTGATGAGCCCGGCGATCTGCCCCAGCGGCGCGAGCACGCGACTGCCGAGCATGTATGTCGCCACCAGCGCGCCGACGCTGAGGTTGCCGGCGATGATGCTGTAGACCCCGGCAACAATCGTCGCCATCCCGGAAAACTGCTGGATGAACAGCGTGCCGTTGGTGGCCAGCGCCGATAGATTGCGCGCGTGGCTGTCGAGGCGGGTGAGGGCGCCGTGGGTGCTTTCCCATTTGTGCTGGCGCTCGCTTTCGGCGCTGCAAGCCTTGAGGGTTTCCAGACCGCCGAGGGTTTCGATCAGCAAAGCCTGGCGTTCGGCGCCGAGGCTCAAACTCTTCTGCACGGTGTCGCGCAGACGCACCTGAATGGCCAGGGCAAACATGATCGTGATCGGAAACGCCAGCAGCGGAATCACCACCAGCCAGCCGCCGAGCAGGCCGATCACTACCAGCATCAACACCACGAAGGGCAGGTCGATCAGACTGGTCAGGGTCACCGCCGTGAGGAATTCGCGCAGGCCCTGGAAGTCATGAATGCTCTGGGCGAAACCACCGATGGTCGCCGGCCGCGCCTTCATCGACATGCCGGTGATGCGCTCGAACAATGTCGCGGATAGGATCACATCGGTTTTCTTGCCGGCGGTGTCCAGCAAGTGCGCGCGCACCACCCGCAACACCAGTTCGAAACCGGTGCCGATCAGCAGCCCGATCGACAGCACCCACAGGGTCGAGGTGGCCTGATTCGGCACCACGCGGTCGTAGGTCTGCATGACGAACAGCGGCACCATCAGGCCCAGAAGGTTGATCAGGAAACTGGCAAGGATCGCGTCGCTGTAGAGCCATTTCGACAGCTTCAAAGTGTCGCGAAACCACGCATGCACTCGCGGCACCAGGGGCGAGCGCAGGTCTTCAAGTTCGTGGCGGGGCCGGGCGAACAAGGCCTGGCCACTGTAGTGTTCGCTGAGTTCTTCGCGGCTGACCCATTGCTCGCCGCCATCGGCTTCGCTGGGCAAAATCAGGGCTTTGCCGTCATCGCCAAAACGCCGCAACACGGCGGTGCGGCCGTCGTTGAGCAGTAACAGGATCGGCAGGTTCAGTGGCGAGATATCTTTCAGATCACGACGCAGCAAACGCGCCTGCAACCCGGCCCGGGCGGCGGCGCGGGGCAACAGATCGAGGCTCAGGCGTTGTTTGTTCAGGGGCAGCCCGGCACTCAGGCTGGCGCGACTGACCGTCGCGCCATGGAGTTTGCAGAGGATCAACAGACCGTCGAGTAACGGATCATCGAAGCTCAGCCGCGGATCGACCCCGGAATGGCCGGGTTCCATGCTGGTCATATTGATCGCCTCTGTTGAACGGGCACGGGAATCCACACATTGATCGTTCCCACGCTCTGCGTGGGAATGCCTCTAGGGACGCTCTGCGTCCATTGACGCGGAGCGTCACGGGCTGCATTCCCACGCGGAGCGTGGGAACGATCAGATCGCAGCCTTCGGCAGCGCTTGCATAAAGGGTTATTTCAGCTCGGGCAGACGTGCCTCGTTTTTCACCTCGGTCGCGGCGATCGCATCGGCAGGCAGCACCACCCGTTGTTTGCTCAGCAACTGGCCCATGTTCGCCAGCACGCGGTACATCGAATATTCCTCGGTGTAGCGGATTTCGGTGTAGCGGCGGTTGGCGTTGTAGAGCTCGTTTTCGCTGTCGAGCAAATCGAGCAGGGTGCGTTGGCCAAGGCCGAACTGATCCTGATAGGCGGCGCGTACACGCTTGGTGGTTTCAGCGTATTCGCGGGCGGTCGGGGTCTGTTTCTTCGCGTTGAGCATGGCGTTCCAGGCCAGGTGAATGTTCTCGTTCAACTGACGCAAGGCGTTGTTGCGGATGTCCATCGCCTGATTGATCTGGTGCGCATCGGAGGCCAGTCGCGCCTTGTCGCTGCCGCCACGGAACAGGTTGTAGTTCATCACCACACCCACACGCCATTCGTTGTCGTGACCCTCATCGCCTTGCACGTTGTTGTTCGCGCCCACCGCAGCTTCTGCGTCGAAGCGTGGATAGAAAGGTGACTTGGCGACTTCGTACTGGCTCTCGGCCGATTGCACGTCGGCCTGTGCGGATTTCAGATACGGGTTGTTCTCGACCATGCTCTGCTGGGCTTCCGGCAGGGAGGTGGGTAACTCGCCACGGGTCGAGGCCGGGGTTTCCAGCTCATCGGGCATGCGCCCGACCACGCTGTAGAAGTTTGATTCGGCATCGGCCAGATCGACTTCGGCGGTGTCGAGGTTGTTCTGTGCCAACGCTTTACGAGCGACCGACTGATCGGAGTCAGCGGTGCTGCCGACGCCGCGCTCGGTGCGCAGGCCGATCTGATCGTTGACCCGCAAGTGCGCCTGCAGGTTGTTCCGGGCCAGCGTCACCAGTTCGCGGCGCTTGAGCACTTCGAGGTAGACCTCGATGGTGCGCAGGGCCAGATCCTGGGCGGTGCCTTGCGCGTAGTACGCGCGCGAATTGGACACGCCTTTGGTCCGTTCGACCTCGTTGGCGGTGTTGAAACCGTCGAAGAGCATTTGCCGCAGACGCAGCTCAGACTGGGTGTAATTGAGGATCTCCGTGTGGTGATTACCGAAGGCCCGGGTGTTGGTGTTGTCGCTGTAGCCGCGACCATAGGCGGCGTTCAAATCGACGGACGGGTAGAAGCCGCCCTTGGCAACTTTGACTTGTTCATCAGCCGACAGGCGTGCGTCCACGCGCGAAGCCAGTTCCGGGTGGGTCGCAATCGTGCTTTGGATCGCCTCGGTGAGGTTCATGGCCTGGGCTTGAGAAGTGCAAGCCATGGCCAGCAAAACCGCGCTGCAGAGGGGGGTTAGAACGCGCATGGGTGCATCTCCCTGAGTCCTGATGGTGTGTAACTGTCGCCAAATATTTGACGATATTTTTAGGTGTAGGCGTTTCACTCTTGTAACAACAGAGCTAAGAACATCCTGAAGCGTAGCTAAGAAAAAATTTTCATAAGGCTTATGCCGAAAAAAACTTATGCGCTTTGTAAAAAGCGGCACATTGTTCAGCACGAAAGCCTTTGTTTTATGCGCTTTAGGGAGTGCAAAAAGGCTTGAGGAAAGTTCCACTCACTTTGCGACATACGGCGAAGTACTGCTGAAGGGGAGGGACGCGTAGCGACGGATGAGCGACATTTTTTTGTCACTCGGGTGATTCACCATCGTTACGTAGCGTTAGTGGGCGTGCTGCCTTGAACAGGGTTCGGAAGTGCTTGATAGCACTGAAGTTTCCGTAAGGTGCTACCTGCGAAACGAACTGTCGAGGGTGCGAGCGTCGCCCCCGACAACCCGATTGAGCCATGGGCTGCTTCGCTTACCAGTGCCGACGGTGGTCGGCAGCGGAGGATTTCACATGGCAACGCTCATCGGTACGGTTACTAAAGTCATTGGCCAGGTTTTCGCTCAGTCAGCCGACGGTACAAAACGCGCACTGGTTGAAGGGGATCGCTTGTTTGCGGGCGATCAACTGATCACCGGGGCGGAAGGCGCCGTTGCCGTTCATCTGCAAAATGGCCAGGAATTGACCCTGGGCCGCGACAGCAGCCTGACCATGACCAGCCAGTTGCTGGCCGATCAGGCGGCGCATGTCAACGCGCCCGAAGTGCTGACCCCGAGCGAGGCGCAACTGACCGACGTCGAGCAGATCCAGAAAGCCATCGCCGCCGGTGACGACCCGACCAAATCCGCTGAAGCCACTGCAGCCGGCCCCAATGCACCGGGCGGCGCGCCGGGTGAATTGGGCGGCGGGCACAGTTTCGTTTTACTGACCGAAGTCGGCGGGCGGGTCGATCCGATCATCGGTTTCCCGACTGCCGGGTTCGGCGGTATCCCCGAGTTTCCCGAAGAACGCCACAACGCGGTCATCGACAACGGTGACAACACCGTGCCGGTGGTGCCACCGCCACCGGTCAACAATCTGGTCACCCTCAGCGGCCTTGCCGTGCCCGGCGGCGAGTTGACCCTCAATGAAGCCAATCTGCCTGATGGTTCGGCCGCCAATCCCGGCGCGCTGACCCAGAGCGGCAGCTTCACCGTGTCGGCGCCAGACGGGTTGAGCAGCCTGAGCGTGGGCGGCATCAGCCTGATCAACGCGGGCGTGGCTGTCGGCTTTCCACAATCGATCACCACGCAACTGGGAAACACGCTGACCATCACCGGATACAACCCGGCGACCGGCGTGGTCACTTACAGCTACACCCTCAACGGCAACGAAACCCATGCCGCCGGCGACGGCACGAACAACCTCAGCGAACAGTTCACGGTGATTGCCGGCGACAGCAACGGCGACAGCGCCACTGGCACGCTCGACGTCAACATCACCGACGACGTACCGAAAGCGGTGGATGACAGCAACACCTCGACAGCCTCGGAAACCTTGCTGACGCTGACCGGTAATGTCCTGACCAACGATGTACAAGGCGCCGACCGTGTGGCCACCGGCCCGGTTACGCCCGGTACGTTCACCGGGACTTACGGCACTTTGGTGTTGAACGCCAACGGCACTTACACCTACACGCTGAACACCAGCGACGCGGATTTCAAAGCCTTGCACGGTGGTGGCAACGGCACGGAAACCTTCGCCTACACGATCACCGATTCCGACGGCGACACCAGCACCGCGAACCTGGTTTTGCAGATTCACAACAACGATGATCCGGTGGTCATCAACGGCTTGAACGTCGAGGGCGGGGAGCTGACGGTTTACGAAAAAAATCTCAGCGACGGCAGCGCGCATGATGCAACCGCACTGACGCAAAACGGCACGTTCACCATCACGGCACTGGACGGTGTCGCCACCCTGACGGTGGGCGGCATTGCCGTGGTCACCAACGGCGTGGCAGCAGGCTTCCCGCAATCGGTCACCACACCGCTGGGCAGCACGCTGACCATCACCGGTTTCAACGAAGCGACCGGTGTTGTCAGCTACAGCTACACCCTGGTCGACAACGAAGCGCACCCGACCGCCAACGGCGCCAATACACTGCCTGAGCAGTTCGCCGTCACCGTGGTTGATGACAACGGCACCACCGCCAATGCCACCCTCGATGTAAACATCATCGATGACCTGCCAAAAGCCGTGGACGACAGCAACACCACCACTGCTTCGGAAACTCAACTGACACTGACCGGCAACGTCCTGACCAACGACGTGCAAGGCGCCGACCGTGTGCCGACGGGTGAAAATGCCGGGCCGATCACGGCAGGTACTTTTACCGGCACGTACGGCACGCTGGTGCTGAACGCCAACGGCACTTACACCTACACGCTGAACCCGACCGACGCTGACTTCAAAAACCTGCATGGCGGTGGCAACGGGACCGAAACCTTTACCTACACCATCACCGATTCCGACGGCGACACCAGCACCGCGAATCTCGTCTTGCAGATCCACAACAACGACGATCCGGTGGTCATCAGCGGTCTCGATGTGAATGGCGGCGAACTGACGGTTTACGAGAAAAATCTCAGTGACGGCAGCGCGCCTGATGCAACCGCACTGACCCAAAACGGCACGTTTACCATCACCGCGCTCGATGGCGTCACCACGCTGACCGTCGGCGGCATTGCCGTCGTCACCAACGGCGTCGCCGCAGGCTTCCCGCAATCAGTCACCACACCGCTGGGCAGCACGCTGACCATCACCGGTTTCAACGCAGCAACCGGCGTGGTCAGCTACAGCTACACCCTGGTCGACAACGAAGCGCACCCAACCGCCAACGGCGCGAACAACCTGCCTGAGCAGTTCGCCGTCACCGTGGTCGACGACAACGGCACAACCGCCAACGCGACCCTCGATGTGAACATCATCGATGACCTGCCAAAAGCCGTGGACGACAACAACACCACCACCGCTTCGGAAAGCCAACTGACACTGACCGGCAACGTATTGACCAACGACGTGCAAGGCGCCGACCGTGTAACTACCGGGCCGGTCACCGCCGGCACTTTCACCGGGACCTACGGCACCTTGCAACTCAATGCCAACGGCACTTACACCTACACGCTGAACACCAACGACGCCGACTTCAAAAATCTGCACGGCGGTGGCAACGGTACTGAAACCTTCACCTACACCCTCACCGATTCCGACGGCGACACCAGCACCGCCAACCTCGTCTTGCAGATCCACAACAACGACGATCCGGTACTGCTCAATGGTCTCGATGTGAACGGTGGCGAGCTGACGGTCTACGAGAAAAACCTCAGCGACGGCACCAGTCCCGATGCGCCGGCATTGACCCAGAGCGGCACCTTCACCGTGACCGCCCTCGATGGCCTGCAAACCCTCACCGTGGGCGGTATCGCCGTGGTGACCGGCGGCGTCGCCGCAGGCTTCCCGCAATCGATCGTCACGCCACTCGGCAGCACGTTGACCATCACCGGTTACAACGCAACCACCGGTGTGGTCAGCTACAGCTACACCCTGGTCGACAACGAAACCCATCCGAACGCCAACGGTGCCAACAGCATTACCGAGAACTTCAATGTCGTCGCCACGGACACCGACGGCAGCACGGCCAGCGGCCAGATCAACGTCAATATCGTCGATGACCTGCCCAGCGCTCATCCCGACGCAGCCTCGGTGGCGGAGGGCGGTACGGTCAGCGGCAACGTGCTCGAAAATGACATCGGCGGCGCTGACGGCCCGGCCGCGACTGGCGCAGTAGTGGGCGTACGCGTCGGTGCCGACACTTCGACTTCTGCCATCGGAGGCCTGAACGCGCAAATCAACGGCACCTACGGCTACCTGACCCTCGATGCCAACGGCAACGCTGTTTATCACAGCAATCCGAACACCGTGAACGGCCCGGGCGCGGTGGACGTGTTCACCTACACCGTGCGCGATTCCGACGGTGATGAAAGCACCACCACCATCACCATCGATGTCGCCAACAGCAAGCTTTACGCGACCAGCGACACCGACGTCACCGTCTACGAAAAAGCGCTCGACCTGACCAAGGACGGCGCCGATCTGGCCCCCGGTACGGTCACCGGCAGCGATCCGAGCAATACCGGCGAAACCGCGTCCGGCACGCTGGTCGGCTCGGTCACCGGCGCCGTCGGTGCGATCAGTTATGCGCTGGTCGGCAGTGCCACCGGCAACTATGGGCAGATCGTCCTCGACCCCAACGGCACCTACACCTACACTCTGACATCGCCGGCGACCACCACGCCGCACGCCGACGACGGGGCCAACACCCTGACCGAAACCTTTACCTATCAGGCCACCGATTCGCTGGGCAACGTCGTCACCAGCACCATCGTCGTCAGCATCGTCGATGACGTGCCGAAAGCGGTAAACGACAGCAACGCCAACACCGCCTCGGAAAGCCAACTGACGCTGACCGGCAACGTGCTGACCAACGACGTGCAAGGCGCCGATGTCGTCGCGACCGGGCCGAATGCCGGTCCGATCACGCCCGCCACGATCGTCGGGACCTACGGCACCCTGGTACTCAACGCCAACGGCACTTACACCTACACGCTGGATACCAGCGACGCCGACTTCAGAAATCTGCACGGCGGTGGCAACGGCACCGAGACCTTCACCTACACCCTGACGGATGCCGACGGCGACACCAGCACCGCCAATCTGGTGCTGAACATCCACAACAACGACGATCCGGTGGTGCTCAACGGCCTTGACGTCAATGGCGGCGAACTCACCGTTTACGAGAAAAACCTCAGCGACGGCACCAGCCCCAACGCACCGGCCCTGACCCAGAGCGGCATCTTTACCGTCACCGCGCTCGATGGTCTGCAAACCCTCACCGTTGGTGGCATTGCCGTGGTCACCAACGGCCTGGCCGCAGGCTTCCCGCAATCGGTCGTCTCGCCGCTGGGCAGCACGTTCACCATCACCGGTTACAACCCGGCGACCGGCGTGGTCAGCTACAGCTACACATTGGTGGATAACGAAACCCACCCGAACGCCAACGGTGCCAACAGCCTCACCGAGAACTTCAACGTGGTGGCGACCGACACCGACGGAAGCACCGCCAGCGGCCAGATCAACGTCAACATCATCGATGATCTCCCCACCGCCAAAGCCGACACCGGCTCGGTGGCGGAGGGTGGCACGGTCAACATCAGCGTGCTCGGCAACGACGTCACCGGCGCCGATGGTGCTGCGGCGGGCGGTGCCGTGGTGGGCGTGCGCGCCGGCAGCAACACCGCGACGTCGGCAATCGGCGGCCTCAACAGCAACATCAACGGCGCCTTCGGATACCTGACCCTCGATGCGGCGGGCAACGCCGTCTACCACAGCAACCCGAACTCGGTGAGCCCACCCGGCGCCACCGATACATTCACCTACACCATCCGCGACAGTGACGGCGATGAAAGCACCACCACCATCACCATCAATGTCGCCGACAGCAAACTGGTGGCCTCGGTCGATCAGGACGTGACGGTCTACGAAAAAGCCCTCGACCTGACCAAGGACGGCGCGGATCTGGCCCCCGGCACGGTCACCGGCAGCGACCCGACCAACACCGGCGAAACCGCCACCGGTACCCTGGTCGGCGCGGTCACCGGCGGCACGGGCGCGATCACCTATACGCTGGTCGGCAGCGCCACCGGCACTTACGGACAGATCCAGCTCAACGCTGACGGCACCTACACCTACACGCTGACCTCGGCACCGAAAACCACGCCGAATGCCAACGACGGGGCGAACACCCTGAGCGAAAGCTTCACCTACAAAGCCACCGATGCGTTGGGCAACAGCACTACCAGCACCCTTGTCGTCAACATCGTCGACGACGTGCCCAAAGCCGTGGCGTCGGATCGTTCGGTGGCGGCGGTGGAGATCGATTCCAACCTGCTGATCGTTCTCGACATCTCGGGCAGTATGGCCGACGCCTCTGGCGTGCCCGGCTTGTCGCGGCTGGCGCTGGCCAAGCAGGCGATCAGTGCCTTGCTCGACAAGTACGATGATCTTGGCGATGTGAAAGTGCAGCTCGTTACCTTCAGCAGCAACGCTACCGACCGCACCTCGGTGTGGGTCGATGTGGCCACGGCGAAAACCATTCTCGCCGGCCTCACGGCGGGCGGCGGCACCAACTACGACGCGGCCGTGGCGGTGATGCAGACCGCGTTCAACACCTCGGGCAAACTCACCGGGGCGCAGAACGTCGGCTACTTCTTCTCCGACGGCAAACCCAACGAGGGCGACATCAACGCTGCCGACGAAGCGGCGCTGAAAAACTTCCTCGATGCCAACAACATCAAGAACTACGCGATCGGCCTGGGCAGTGGCGTGAGCAACGCCAACCTCGATCCGCTGGCGTATGACGGCATCACCCACACCAATACCAACGCGGTGGTGGTGACGGATCTCAACCAGCTCAACTCGGTGCTGTCCGGCACCGTGGAAGGCGCGCCGGTTACCGGTTCGTTGCTGGGAGAGGGCGGTACGTTCGGCGCCGATGGCGGCTTCATCAAATCCATCGTCATTGACGGCACCACGTACACCTACGATCCAAAAGCCAATGGCGGACAGGGCTCGCTGGTCGCCAGCGGCGGCACCAACCATGGCACCTTCAACACCGTGAACAACACGCTGAGCATCGCCACCAACAACAGCGGGACGCTGGTGATCAACCTCGACACCGGTGAATACAGCTACACCTCGCAGAAAACCACCGCGGTGGTGATCACCGAAAACATCGGTTTCACCCTCAGCGACAACGACGGCGACCTCGCCAGCTCGACGCTGACGGTGAAAGTGATCCCCAACGCGCCTCCGGTGGCGGCGGACGACCACGTCATCACTAACGTGCTGTCGAGCAACATCGTGGTGCCGGGCGAGTTGTTGCTGGCCAACGACACTGATCCGAATGGCGACACGCTCAACGCCACGCCAACCAGTTTCAATACCGGTTGGGCGGCGAAGGGCGCGGACTTCACCGGCAGCGGTGCGATCACCTTCAACGGCACCGGGAATACGGCGGCCAACCAGAGCCTGGCGGATGTGCGCAATGCGTTTGCCGCCAACACCGCAGCGATGACCGCCGTGCTGGTGGTCAGCGGTTACCTCGGCGCGGTGACCAACGCCAATGCCAACGATGAAGACCTGATCACCGTCAAACTGAAACAGGGCGAAACTCTCAACCTCGATCACAACCTGGCGGCCGGGCACATCACCATGGAGTACTCGCTCAACGGCGGCGCGTTCGTCGGCATCGCCGATGGCGGCACCATCACCGCCAGCGCCGACGGCACGTATCAGATCCACGTGACCAACATCACCAACACCAGCGGCAGTAACACCAACGCTGCGGAAAACTACCAACTGACCATGACGGTCAACTACGCCGGGGCCCACGACATCACCCCGGACTTCAACGGTACCTACACCGCCAACGACAACCACGGCGGCAGCGATACCGCTGCTGTGACCATTACCTATCAGGATGGCCACACCCTCACGGGCACTGCCGGGGATGACATTCTGGTGGCCGGCACCGGCGACAACATCCTCAACGGTGGCGATGGCAATGACGTGCTCACCGCAGGCTCGGGCAACAACGAAATGCATGGCGGCGCTGGGAATGACTTGCTCTACAGCGGCCCGGGCAACGACTTGCTTGACGGTGGCACGGGGATCGACACCGCAAGCTACGCCCACGCCACGGCCGGCGTGACGGTCAACCTCGGCCTGCTCGGCGCGCAAAACACCGTCGGCGCAGGGACGGACACCCTGACCGCTATCGAAAATCTCGTCGGTTCGAACTTCAACGACACCCTGACCGGCGACAACAATAACAACGTGATCAACGGCGGCCTGGGCAACGACATCCTCAACGGTGGCGGCGGCGATGACCTGCTGATCGGCGGCATGGGCAACAACACGATGACGGGCGGCGCAGGGGCCGACACCTTCCAGTGGCTCAAAGGCAACAGCGGCCACGACCTGATCACCGACTTCACCCCCGGCACCGACAAGCTCGACCTGTCGCAACTGCTGCAAGGTGAAAACGGCACCACGGCGTCGCTGGATGACTACCTGCACTTCACCGTCACCGGCAGCGGCGCGTCGGTGCTCACCAGCATCGATGTCAGCGCCATGGCCGGTGCCACGCCGAACCAGACCATCGATCTGGCCGGCGTCAACCTCGCCAGCCACTACGGCGTCACGCCGGGAGCGGGTGGCGTGGTTGCCGGTGGCCATGACACGGCGACGATCATCAGCGGCATGTTGAATGATCATTCGTTGAAGGTGGACACCGTCTGATCGAGGCCTGAAACGACAAAACCCGCCGCCCCTATTGAAGGGGCGGCGGGTTTTTTTCGCCTGATGGAATTGCGTTGCTTACTGGCCAGTCTTCGCGAAAAAGCTCGCTCCCACAGGTTCGGTGGTGTGACAGAGGTTTGTGATCGACACAGATAGCTGTTGGCGGAGGGCTTGCTCCCGAGAGCTTCAGCAACCACGGTCGAGGGCGCGATCGGTTAAACGCTGTCGTTTATCGGGTGTAGGCCTGCTAATCGGGATTTTCTCCGACGAACGGTAGCAATACCTGTAATTTCTGACAGTTGTCGCTTTTGAGTGATGCGCGCTAAATGAAGCCATTCAACACACGCCTGCCGCAGTTCGACAATGTGCGCAACGCGGGCTTCAACATTCGTCAGGGATTACGTGCGATGTCTGCCACCAATACGCCGAACGATCAAATCACTCCTCAGGGCGAGCCGCTCGCCGATATTCCAGCACCCAAAGTACCTTCGGTGCTGGACCCGGATGATCCTGCGGGACTTCTTCCTCTGCGTGCGCTGGGGCAGCCTCTGCAGGTCACGTTCGAAGGCGTGGATTTCACGACGGTTCCCAATCGTACCGACAAAGTGGAACTGGGCTTCAGAACGCGCGGCGCAGCCTTTGTTCCGGTGGATTTTCGCGAGTACCCATCCAATGTCCCGGTGCAGCAGCCGCAGACTCTTAGCGTACCGAAAGATCTTTTAAGCCATGGGGTCTATGACGTATCCATTCGCTTTTACCCCAGCGGATCTGAGGCCAACGCTTCGGAATCCTTAAAAAAACAGATCACCATCGACACCTACAAGCCCAATTTCGGCAACCAGCCCGATGCGGTCATTTTTCCTGACGAGCTGAACGGTGTCATCACAGAAAGCTATTTGACGCAGCACGGGCAGGTCATCGTCGAAGTACCGTTTTACACCGATGTAGCACCGGGCGATCGAGCAGTCTATTTCTGGACGGACAAGGAAGATCCGCTCGACAGCGACGTCGAGATCCGCGAACAGGAGTTCAGCGCTCAGGACATTATCGACAAACGTCTGTTGATCACTGTGTATGCCGACGAGATCCGCCCTTGGGGGCACGGTGATCGTTTTATGTATTACCGGCTCAGGGATCTTGCGGGCAATATCGGGCCCAACGCCAGGCGAGCGAAAATCTTTGTCGATCTGTCGCCGCTGCCAGGTAAGCTGCCTCCTCCTCGCGTGATATTGACGCGTAATCTGCTTGATCGGCAGCAGGCTCGTGAAAGCGTCCAGGTACTGATAGATCCTTATGATTTTCCGGATGCTGCCCATCGGGTTGCTATCGACTGGGACGGAACAACGCTGGCAGAAATTCCGGTCGATCCGACGGACTTCCCGCTGCAAACCACTGTTCCGTGGACGGCGCTGCATGCGCGTGGCGATGGTCCGTCACGGCCCAAAGTGAGTTATCGCATTCGTCTGGCAGATGGCAGCTACACTGCGCCTTCCTCCGACATTTCTGTCGCGTTGAATTTGACCATTGCCGGTCAGGATCATGTACACGCCCCGGCGTTGCTCAATGAAACCCTGGCTAAAGTGGAAATTCGCGGGCAGAAGTCTGATCTTCCCGACAAGCTACGCAGTATTGATTTCGGCTTGCCGGCGCGAGCGATATTGACGCTCTACGACAATCCTCAGCCCTTTGAGGAAATAGACGTGTACTGGGGGCAGATTCCGACGCCGGTTGCCACGTACACGGTGCAAGCCAGTGATGGCGCCGGCACGCCCATCGAGGTGGAGATTCCTTGGCAGTACATTCAGCCAGACCTGCAGAATCCGAAGTTACCGGTTTACTACGTTACCCGTAATGGGGTGAATGACCAGCATGCTCGAAAGACTGAGGTAGAGGTGGCGATCGTCGTCATCGAAAATCTCGACGAGCCGACATTCCCCCATGCCGGAAAACAAGTCGAATTGCACTGTTGCTCCAAACCTCGTTTGTGGGAAGGCGTCACCGTACATATTCCGGCCAACCCTCTCTTTGCAGAGAAGGATGAAGTTATTGTGCATTGGCAGGGCTGTCTGGGACCGAACGGGACTAATCCTATAGTCGATGCCTATGACGAATTGCCAAAACAAATCGAGTTGGCGGATATCCAAAATGGCTTTGATCTGGTCGTCACTGATTACGAACGGCTTATAGCACCCATGGTGAATAATGCTTCCGCACTTGTTTACTATGTGTTGTATAAACAGGACGGCACGATTGGCAGGTCACGACCTGAATTTGTAATTATCAATAGAACCATGCCTAGCGGCATAGTCTGTTCGCCGATGAATGAGGTTTATTGCCCGGAATAAGTTTTTTCGTGCAAATAAAGCAGTAAATAAATGACAGGCAGTAACGGGTCGAAGTTTCGATTCGGAGGTCATGTTGTGTCGAAAAATAGAGTTCAAATATCTGCTTTAATATCAGGAGAGTGACAAAATGACTGTCCATGAAAAAAATACCCAAGGCGAGCCCGGCAGGGCGGCAATGAAGGCCATCCGCGCAACCCGGGCGTCACGCGCTCCAACGCCACCGAAACTACAGGGTTTGCTGGATAATGTATCAGGTGACGATGACAACAAACTACCGAAGGCTCGGCAGGGTTTTCCTAACGAAGTTATTATCGAAAACGTTCTGGATATCAATCCTGTCCCTCCACCTAATCGCGACGTAAAGTTGCAACTATTGTGGAATGGCATGGAAGTGGGCGATCCCATCATAGCGAAGACTCCGGTAACTACTCAGCAGAAACTGGTATTGCCGGGTCTTGAGACGAGTGCAGAAGGTCGGTTTGCATTGAGCTATAGATTGACCTATGTCAGGGATGTATATGATTTTCCAGTTCCGGAATTTATTCTGATTGATAAGGAGCCGCCGAATAAAAATATCGCTGGTGAGCCAATTGAATTACCGACTCCGTACGAGGACGGTCGTATAACAATAGAGCGATTGGCAACCGACCCTGATCTTGAGTTGACGATCCCGCTGCATCCCGATCGACGAACCGGGGATACTGCCCGTGTCTATATGGGCGAGAGCTTTCCGGGCACGATCGTCGACACCTATATTGCCCCCGACGACGGTAGCGCTGCTATGACGGTCACACTGACGAAGGCCCGGATCGAAGCCGGGGGTGAGGGGAAACGAATCATTTATTACCAATGGCAGGATCGCGTTGGCAATGAAGGACCGCCTTCACATGAGCTGGACGTTCTGGTTCTGCTGACGCAGCAGCCCACTAACCTGAAGCCTCTTGAAGTGCCTGAGGCGCCGGGTCCCGATAACCTCATCACTATCAAGGATGCGTACCCTGATGTGGGCGTTATCATCCGCGCGTATGACAATGTTGGCGCGATGGATGAGGTAGCGCTGACGTGGGATGGCATTCCACAGCCACGCAAAAGGTCCGTTGATGGTTTTCCGATGATCTTCGACGTTCCTTACGACCATGTGAAACTCAAAGGACTCGGGGAAAGGCCTGTCAGCGTCACCTACTCGATATGGCGTAGCACGCAGGAATATCCTGAAAACACGGTTGTGCCGGTGAAGGTCGACCTTCGGCGTCCTGGTACCCCGCCACCTGATCCAGAAGATCCGGAAACAGGCAACCCGAACTTGAGCGTGGTAAGGGTTCAAGCGGCAGTCACTGGCGATCCCAATAAATTTGAGCTCGTCGATGCAGGGATTGACGGCACGGCGAGTACAGTCATTGATAAAGTTCGAGAAGTTGGTGACGTCTATCAACTCTACTGGGGGGACGTAGCTGTTCCCGGTCCTGGAGGGGTGTATACCGTGACCGGTAGTGAAAATGACGACGATCCGGTTCCGTTTACCATTCCACACGCATTTATTACTGCACAGGGTAATGGTCAGGCAATTCCCGTACATTACAAGATTACCAATCCCGCATTGCCCGACAATAATCCAAACCCGTCACTTCGACAGCCAGTGAGCGTTTACGTCGTGCCCGTCACCTTGCCAGAGCCAAAGATCAACTTTACTTTCATGATTGGAAGTAGCGAATACTTGGACTGTGGGTCGCTGAGAAATATTGCCGGACAGGGACATGTAGCCGTTGTGACGGTTCCGGGCGGAGCGCCTTTGGAGTTGGGCATGGACTTGGAGTTTACCTGGACTGGCGTGGGCTGGGATGGAACAGATCCTGTTCCAATCACACCTTATGAATTTACCAAAAAACTTGCCAACGAAGAACATCGAGACGGATTCACTGTGTATTTACCTTACGACACCGTCTTGAAACCGATCATAGACGGCAGTGGGAGCATTGAATATTCAGCTTTAGTACAGGGTCGGTCTGAGACTTCTGATAAGCACGAAGTTCAAGTGATTGCACGCACAGGCGACGGAGGTATGTGCCCGATCCCGACTGTTCGTTAATCGGTGTAACGAAAAAGGAAGATGCAAATCTTCCTTTTTCATTTGTGCTACAGGTTTTTATGATGTGGGGTTTCGCAATGGAAGCGATGTGCGGATTCGGCGCGAGCGCGGGATAAAACCTCATGCAATATGAGACTTTTCCTACATTTTGTGGGTGGCACTTCCTATTACTCTGCTTACATCAAAGAATCTGTTTTTTAACACTCATACCATCGGAGAGAATTATGAGTTGTAAAAAGTCGAGAGGGCATTTTCTGTGCGCCGGCCGAGTAACCCTTCTGATGTTTTCACCTTTGTTTTTTGTCAGCTCGCCCCTGATGGCATTGACCATCGTGGGGGCGGGGGAAAGTCGAAGCATAGACAACGCCACGCCAACTGATAATTACCTGGTGAACAGCGGCGGTATCCTGAACGCCCATAATGCTGGTACTTATGAAGTTCTCGTTCAGTCCGGTTCGACAATAAATGCGACAGGGGGCACTTTCGCCGGTCGCAATGGCAATAGTGGTATTACCCTCTCGAACAGTCAGGCAACGTTGATCGGAGTAACGCTCACCAGTGATGACGCCGCACTGACGCTGAGGCGCCAGGTGGGAACGCTTACCGGTTCTGCTGCCGTAGTGACAGACAGCGTCCTGCGCGGTGGAATAGCGGGTGTTGCGATTACAGGATTGAGTACCCTCGAACTTAATGGCGGTGAAGTCACGGGTACCCTTGCGGACAGCGTCGGCATCGAATTTTTTGCAGGTACGGTTCGGGCGAACGGCACAATTATCAGTGGTGACGCCAACGGTGTGCGGATGGCCCTGAGTGGTCAAGGGTTGGCAGAGACCGATCTGACGCTTGATGGCGCAACACTTGAAGGGCGGTTATCGTCAGCCATTCTTGTCGAGGAAGGGGTGCAGGCGGATATTCATGTTCTGAACAACTCGAAATTGCTCGCTGGCAATAACATCCTGCTCGATGTGCAAGGTGCTTCAACGGTTACCATGGCAGTTGCCAACAGCACGTTGCAAGGCAACATCAACATTGCGGACGGCAGCACCGCCAACCTCACTTTCGACCAGGGCCAGATGACCGGCGACGTGCTGGTCGATGGCAGTTCCTCAGCCAGCGTGACCTTGCAAAACCAATCACAGTTCACCGGTCGCCTGGACAAGGTCGCCAGCGTCAACATCGACAGCCATTCGAACTGGACGCTAACAGGCAACGACTCGATCGGCGCCCTGGGCATGAATGGCGGCAGTGTCACCTTTGGCGCCGCTGATGCGCCCGCCACCTATTACCAATTGAATGTCGGCGCGCTGTCTGGCAATGGCACCTTTGTCATGAAGGGGGATTTTGCTACGGGAGAGCATGACTTCCTGAATGTGGTCGGCGCATCAGCGGGTGACTTTGCTCTCGCGGTGGCGGCGTCGGGCCTGGATGCGGTGTCGCCTCAGCAATTGACGCTGGCACGCACCAGCAGTACCAATGGTGCGCAGTTTGCACTGGCGGGCAACAGTGTGGTCGACGTCGGCACCTGGTCTTACAGCCTGGCCAATCGGGAAAACGGCGAAGGCGGCAGGGACTGGTTTCTTGACCCTACCACCGCCGTGATCAGCCCTGGCGCGCGTTCAGTGCTGGCACTGTTCAATACCGCGCCCACCGTGTGGTACGGCGAGTTGAGCTCGTTGCGCAGCCGCATGGGTGAGCTGCGTTTCAACGGCGGTCAGGCCGGTGGCTGGATCCGTACCTACGGCAACAAATACAACGTGGCCGACGGTTCGGGAACCGGTTATCAGCAACAGCAGCAGGGCCTGTCCCTTGGCGCCGACGCCCGGATAGGTGAAAGCCAGGTGTTGGTCGGTGTGCTGGCGGGCACGAGCCAGTCTGATCTGGATTTGAATCGTGGCACCTCGGGCACGGTGAAAAGCTATTACGTCGGCCCGTACGTGACCTGGCTCGACAGCGACACCGGTTACTACGTTGATGGCGTGCTCAAGTTCAACCGCTTTCGCAACGAATCGAAGGTCAACCTGAGCGACGGCAGTCGTACCAAGGGCGATTACGACAACTGGGGTGTGGGCGGTTCGGCGGAATTCGGTCGGCATATCAAACTGGCTGACGGTTACTTCATCGAGCCTTTCACGCAATTGTCGGCGGTGCAGATACAGGGCAAACGCTACACGCTGGACAACGACATGGACGCCGACGGCGATCGCATGCGTTCACTGCTCGGCAAGGCCGGTGCCACGTTCGGGCGTAACTTCGGTTTCGGTAACGGCGCTGTCGCGCAGCCTTACGTGCGCGCGGCGATTGCTCATGAGTTCGCCTCGAACAACGAAGTGAAGGTCAACAACAACGTGTTCAACAATGACTTGTCGGGTTCCCGGGCCGAGTTCGGAGCGGGGGTGGCGGTGGCCATGTCTGCGCAGTGGCAAGTGCATGCCGATTTTGACTACTCGAAAGGCGAGCACATCGAGCAGCCCTGGGGGGCCAATGTCGGGGTGAGGTATAGCTGGTAGGTCTGACAGCGCTAGCGAGGCGACGGTGTGATCTTCAGAACATCGTCAAGGAGTAAAAAAAGCCGCTTCTCTGTAACAGAGCAAGCGGCTTTTTCGAATAAACCTGCCAGCCTTTACAGGTGAGGAAGGTTGGGCTGTAAGTACAAAATGAGTAGGTTTGGCCGACCAAAAATCGGAATGATTGACTGAATGACAGCCCCGAGTGACCTGAAGTGGCCGTGGTGTCGAGCCCGCGCGGGTGAGTCCGCAGATTCAGTCTTTTTCCAGGGTCTTCTGCCGCAAGATATAAACCGTCACCAACACCGCACTGGTCAACATGAACCCCCGCGCCCACGGTAGCGGCACCAGGTAGCAGGAAAACAGAATGCTCGCCCACATCAGCCCGATCGCGTAGACCTTGCCCTTGAGCGGAATGCCGTTGCCATTAAGGTAGTCGCGAATCCACGGCCCGAGTTTCGGATGCTCGACCAGCCAATGATAGAAACGCGGAGAGCTGCGGGCGAAACACGCGGCGGCGAGTAACAGGAAGGGAGTGGTGGGGAGGACGGGCAGGAAAATCCCGATCACCCCCAATGCCACGCTGAGCCAGCCGATGGCCAGCAGGCAGTAGCGCAACATCAGGGGGCGGTTGCCTATGGGATTGTCCATAGGCCGGATCTTAGTGGTGACGTGGCTTGAGGATCGCCGGTTTTTCGTCGGGCGCCTGGCACAGCAGGTACAGCGCCGTCAGGGCTTCCGGGATCTGCACGATCATGTCGTCCATCAGGTTCGCATCCTTGGCGATGTCTTCGAACTCTGGCTGTTCGTCGAACAGGCCCGAACCGACCATGATCGGCAGGAGCATTTCACTGACTTCTTCTTCGGCGGTTTCGAACCAGGCCGCTTCACGCAGGAACACGCCTTCCATGAAGCCGATGCACCAGCCGCGCAGTTCGGAATCGTCCGGCTCTTCGCCCAGATCCAGTTCGCAGGGCAGCTCGAATTCTTCGTCGGAAGCGAGTTGACGGGCGATGTGCGCCTTGAGGCCGATCAGGGTGGCTTCGATCTCTTCGCGCTGGGCGTCGCTGCTGTAATGCGGCTCTTCAGCGAACAGGGCGTCGATCCATTCACGCTCCGGTACGTCTTCGGCGCAGATCGACAGCGCGGTCAGGTAGCCGTGAGCGGCCACGTAATCCAGTGCCTCGTCGTGCAGCTCGTCGGCATCGAGGAAGACTTGCAGGCGGGTCAGTTGCTCAGCGAAGGACATTACGGGGCTACCTTGGGGGAATAAACAATGCGGGAATTCTAGGCCTTCTTGAGCGCTCAAGCCAGCCGCATGGCAGATTTGCCGCAATTGCCGGCCGGCCTACAAACTGAAGGTGGGCAACGAATCCTGTGGGAGCGGGCTTGCCCGCGATAGCGGTGTATTTGTCGATGAAGAAGTTTGCCGTGCCGGCCATCGCGGGCGAGCCCGCTCCCACGGGGTTTCGTATTGGTGACTAGCGGAGTCTTATCAGCGGCACCCTGTGCCGGGGAACGCTCGGGTATACTGCCGCGTTTTGCGATCCCTGCCCGTAAGGCGGCCGCCATGCAACGCGTCCTTACGTTTTGTTTAAGCAGCCCTGGCTGTCTTGAACCAGCCTGAGCAGGGATGTATCAGTAGATTTTTGGAGTTTTTATGCTCGAACAGGCTCAACGCGTCCTCAAGGACATCTTCGGCTACGACAGTTTCCGTGGCCGTCAGGGTGCAATCATTGAGCGCGTGGCCAGCGGCGGTGATGCGCTGGTGCTGATGCCTACCGGTGGCGGCAAATCCCTGTGCTTCCAGGTGCCGGCGTTGCTGCGCGATGGCTTGGCGGTAGTGGTGTCGCCGCTGATCGCCTTGATGGACGACCAAGTTGCCACCCTCGAAGAGCTGGGCGTGGCCGCCGCCGCGCTGAACTCCACGTTGAGCGCCGAGCAGCAGCGTGATCTGGCCGCGCGGATCAAGCGCGGCGAAGTGAAAATGCTCTATCTGGCGCCGGAACGTCTGGTGCAGCCGCGCATGTTGTCTTTCCTGCAAGGGCTGAACATCGCCCTGTTCGCCATCGACGAGGCGCACTGTGTTTCGCAGTGGGGGCACGACTTCCGTCCGGAATACCTGCAACTGGGTCAGTTGGCGGAGATGTTCCCCGATGTGCCGCGCATCGCCCTGACCGCCACCGCCGACAAGCGTACCCGCGAAGAAATCGTCACCCGCCTGCATTTGCAGAATGCCGAGCGCTTTCTGTCGAGTTTCGACCGGCCCAACATCTTCTATCGCATCGTGCCGAAGGAGCAGCCGCGCAAGCAGTTGCTGGCGTTTCTCGCCGAGCGCCGCAGTGACGCCGGCATCGTTTATTGCCTGTCGCGCAAGAAAGTCGAGGAAGTGGCGGCGTTTCTCAGCGAGCAAGGCTTCCCGGCGCTGCCGTATCACGCCGGCCTGCCCAACGATCTGCGCGCCTATCACCAGAAACGCTTCCTCAACGAGGAAGGCCTGATCATGGTCGCCACCGTGGCGTTCGGCATGGGTATCGACAAACCCAACGTGCGTTTCGTCGCCCACCTCGACCTGCCGAAATCCCTTGAGGCGTATTACCAGGAAACCGGGCGCGGCGGCCGTGACGGTCTGCCGGCGGACGCGTGGATGGCGTACGGTCTGCAAGACGTGGTGATGCTCAAGCAGATGCTGCAAAACTCCGAAGGCGACGAGCGCCACAAGCGCCTGGAGCAGCACAAGCTCGATGCAATGCTCTCGCTGTGCGAAGAGACCCGTTGCCGCCGACAGACGCTGCTGGCGTATTTCGATGAAGAGATGGCGGAGCCTTGCGGCCATTGCGACAACTGCGTTGATGGCGTGCAGACCTGGGACGCCACGGAGCCTGCTCGTCAGGCGTTGTCGGCGATCTATCGCACCGGTCAGCGTTACGGCGTCGGCCATCTGGTCGATGTGCTGCTGGGCAAGGACAACGAAAAAGTTCGCAGCTTTGGCCATCAGCATCTGTCGGTGTATGGCGTAGGCAAGGCGCTGAGTGAAAGCGAATGGCGCTCGTTGTTCCGCCAGTTGGTGGCGCGTGGCCTGGCCGATGTCGATCATGAAGGCTATGGCGGCTTGCGCCTGAGCGACACCTGCCGGCCATTGCTCAAGGGCGAAGTGACCCTGGAATTGCGCCGTGACCTGAAACCGCAAGTCACCGCCAAAACCGCCAGCAAGAGCCCGGCCAGCCAACTGGTGCGCGGCGAGGAACGCGAACAGTGGGAAGCCTTGCGCGCCCTGCGGCGCAAACTCGCCGAAGAGCATGGCGTGCCGCCGTACGTCATCTTCCCCGATTCGACCCTACTGGAAATGCTCCGCAGCCAGCCAACCTCGCTGGCGGACATGGCCCGGGTCAGCGGCGTCGGTGCGCGCAAGCTGGAGCGTTACGGCGATGCTTTCCTCGAAGTGCTTGGTGGCGAGGCCGAGGCGCCGAAAGTGGTGGCCGACGTGCGTCACGAGTTGATCACCCTGGCTCGCGCCGGCATGACGCCGATGCAGATCGCCGGGCAATTGCAGTGCTCGGAAAAGAACGTTTACACCATGCTCGCCGAAGCGATTGGCAAGCAGCAGTTGTCGCTGGAGCAGGCCCTGGATTTGCCTGAAGAACTGATGGGCGAAGTGCAGGACGCGTTCCTCGATGGCGAGGGCGAGTTGCCGTCGGTCGCCGAGATCGCCGAGTTGTTTGCCGGCCGCGTGCCGGAGGGCGTGCTGTACTGCGTGCGGGCTGCGCTGCAATCTGAATTTGAGATGTGAGATGGCGTTTGCGCCAAGCGCTATACAGTTGTAACGATTCAGTACAGACCGCCACTTGCCTATAGCTGCAGCTCATGCTTAGCTGACTAATAATTAGTTTTTCTCTATTACTTCAGTCTAATCATGAGTGTTTTATGCCGTTAACCGATCAACACCGCTTTGGCATGCAACTGGCCCAGATGTCCCGCGGCTGGCGTGCCGAGCTGGACCGGCGCCTGGCCGGCCTCGGCCTGTCTCAGGCGCGCTGGCTGGTGCTGCTGCATCTGGCGCGTTTCGAAGAAGCACCCACCCAACGCGAGCTGGCGCAAAGCGTCGGCGTCGAAGGTCCGACGCTCGCCCGCTTGCTCGATAGTCTGGAAAGCCAGGGTCTGGTGCAACGCCAGTCCGTGATGGAAGACCGCCGGGCGAAAAAAATCGTCCTGTGCGCACCCGCCCTGCCGCTCATCGAACAGATCGAAACCATTGCCACGCAACTGCGCCATGAATTGTTCGATGGCGTGGATGAGGTGGATTTAAAGGTGTGCATGCGTGTTCACGGGCACATTCTGGCCAATCTGGAAAAATCTTGAGGCATAACCGCGTGCCGGTTTTTTGAGAGATCGGGCTGGGCAGACTATAAGAACTACTGGGCAATATCGTGTTCGTACCGGATGTGCGAACGCATAGAAGTCGGTTTTGCTTATTTAAGGGATGCTCATGCTCGCAAGTTGGCACGTGGTACTGCGCGTTAGCGCCAAAGCGCTGTTGGTCGCTGGCGCCGTCGGCTATTCAACCCTGTCGCTGGCCCTGGGGCTGGGTGACATCACGGTTCATTCCGCGCTCAATCAGCCACTAAAGGCCGATATCGCGCTGCTCGATGTCGGTGGTCTGACGCAGAACGATCTGTCGGTGAGCCTGGCCACGGCAGACGAGTTCGGCCGTGCCGGGGTCGAGCGGGTGTTCTTTCTCAGCGACCTGAAATTCACGCCAATCCTGCATGGCAATCGCCAGATGATCCGGGTGACCTCCAGCAAACCGGTCAACGAACCCTTTCTGAATTTCCTTGTGCAACTCAATCAGCCCAACGGCCGTCTGCTGCGCGAGTACACGGTGCTGATCGATCCACCGGGCTCGCCGGGTATCGTGCCGGCCACCGATGAGCCGGATCCCCGCGCACAGTCCTCGGCGTTTCCTACCGTCGAACCCGTCACTGCGCCGCCACAGGGGGCGCAGGGCAAACGCGACACACCGGCTGCGCCACCGCCCGTAACGACGCCGGCCAACGACGCGCTGGCCGAACAATTGGCCGCCAGCGTGCTGCTGAACCAGCAGTTGCAAAAAACGCTCGACGAACTTAACGCGAAACTGCAGGCGCAGGATGTGCAGATTGCCGACGGCAAGAAGCAGGTCAGTGATTTGCAAACGCGCCTGGCCGAACAGCAAAAGCCCCCGCCAGCGCCCGTCGTCACACCGACGCCAACGCCAGTTGCTGCACCCGTCGAATCCACGGATGAAGGTTTGAGCTGGCCGTTGTTGGGTGGTCTGCTGCTTTTGCTGGGCGTGTTGGCCGCTTTGTTTGTTCACCGCCGACGCCAGCAACAGCTGCAAGGCGTTGCACCGCTGCCGCTGTTGCCACTGCGCAATGAGCCGGATGTTGATGAAACCGAAGATAGCCGTCCCGTCACGGCTCACGCTGTAGCTGAACAGCGAGAAGAACCGGCGGCAGGTGATGTGCTGGAAGCGGTGGGGATCTACTTGGCCTATGGGCGACTTGGCGAGGCGGCCGGGTTGTTGCGCGATGCCCTGCATAAGGAACCCGAGCGTGTCGATCTGGGTCTGCAATTGCTGGAAGTGCTGGGACGTCAGGGTGATAGCGCGGCGTTCGAGCAACAGGAAAGTCATTTGCGAGCGCTTGGCGTGGACGCGCAGTCCTTACAGGAAATCCGCGTCCGGTATCCGAAACTGGCGAACAGCGCGCCGTTGGCGGCAGTTGCCCCTGTGGTCGCCAGCGTAGTTCCCGCCGTCGTCGCTGTTCCTGAGCCCGCACCACCCGAGGATGATTTCGAGTTGAATCTCGACGAGTTGTCGATGGATGCCAGTTGGGATCTGGAGGACAGCCGTTCGGCGCCGGTTCAGCCATCCGCTGCAGAGTCCGCTTTCAGTTCCAGCCTGCAAGTGTTGCCGCAGGGCTTTGAACTGCCGGAGACCTCGGTCAGCGAGGACGCCGAACTTGAGTGGATTCCCGAGCCGGATACGCAAGCGCTGGACGATGATTTTCTCGATGAGTTTGCTGATCCAGCGCCAGCGCCATCGCTCACGCTGGAGCCGTTGGCGTTGCAAATGTCGGAGGCGGAGGAGGCAGCGGGTGCCGGGAAGCTCGAACAGGCACAAACCTGCATTGATGACGGAGACATCGACAGCGCGATTGCCTTGCTCAATGAATTGCTCAAGGAAGGCGATGAGCCATTGAAGCAAACCGCCCGAACCCTTCTGGCGGGCATTCGCTGATCCAGACGTTCATTGACTGATGTGGTGTTCTTGACGACGCCATCGCGGGCAAGCCCGCTCCCACAGGTTGTTTGCTGTGTCCCATTTCTCGACAACACAACAAATCCCTGTGGGAGCGGCAATAGAACAGGCACCGCCCATTCTGAATCCTGATCAGAACGTCTGCCCCAGATTCAGATAAACCGCCTGCTCATTTGCATCATTCAATCCATAACTGAAATTCAACGGCCCCAGCGGCGTATCGAAACCGATAAACACACTCGCTGCATTGATGTAGCCACTGTCGAACTCATTGTCGTTGTTCCACGCCCGTCCACGTTCCAGCGAAGCTCCGGCATACAGCGGGAAGTCCAGCGGCAGGTACGAGCGCGGTGTCAGTCGACGGTAATAAACGGCGCGCATCAAACTGACGTTCTGCCCGGAAATCGCATCCTCGCGGAACCCCGACAATTGCCGTGCGCCGCCGAGCAGGAAACTCGACGTCACCACGTTGGTGTCGTCGAGGGTACGGCCATAACGCCCACCGAGAATCAGTGTGTCTGGCCCGCGGCTCATCGCCTTGTCGAGTTTGAACTCCCACTGTCGATAGCGCGTATCCGAACCCAGGCTTGGCTCGAATTGCAGGAACGTCAGGCTGATGTCCTTGCCTTCATGGGGGTAGTAAACGTTGTCCAGCGAATCGTAGGAGTACTTCAGCGAGTAGAAACCTTCGTTGAAGTTTTCGCTGGGCAGATCCTGATCGCCGATCCGCACGTCAGCCTTGCCCCAGGCCTCGCCGACACCGAAACGCACTTCACCGTTGTTGCCGATTTGCCGGCCGACATTCAGCGCTATGCCGTAGCGCTCGACGCGGTACTGGGCGATCGGATCATTGTCGAGCACGGCGTCGACGTTCTGTGCTTCGAACACCACCGAGGGCGCAATGAAGTAGCGCGAACCGACGTCCAGTGGCTGATAGAACTCGCTGTACAGTTCCTGTTTGTCGCCAAGCTGCGCCCGGGTCAGCCATTCCGCACCGAGGCGATTGATACCGTTGATGCGGTAACTGGCGCCGAGGTTGAAGGCGCTGTCGCCGCGCATGTCGTCCGACAGGTTCAAGCCGACGCGCAGATAATCGGTACCGCTGCGCTTGCCCCGGGCGCTGATCACCAAGGTGTGATCCTGGCCCTTGTGCACCACGCGATACTGCACCTGCTCGAAGTAGTCGAGGCCGTACAAGGTGCCCATGTCTGAATGCAATCGGCCCAGATCCAGCGGCTCTCCGATGTGTTGACGGATGTAGTAGCGGATCACATCGTCGTCGACCTTCGAGTCGTTCTCGACCTTGATCGCGGTGATGATGGGCGTGCGTTGACCGGGTGCGCGGGCGGCGTTGAGTTCGGCGTCCTGAGACTCGCTCGGCTTGAGTCGGGCGAGGCGGGCGTCGAGGATTCGGGTGGCACGATAACCGGCATCAATCATCTCCTGGGCGCGGCCGAAATCGGTGACGCCGAAGCTGGCCAATGCCGGTTGGATCAACACGTCAGTCGGTTTGAGGGCGGCCAGTTGTTCTTCGGAATTGCGCCGGGTCATCAGGGTGATCGACTGGTTAAGCACATCGACCACGGTGGTCAGTTGCTTGCGATTGCGCAGCGGTGTGCCGATGTCGACCACGATGGCGATATCGACGCCCATTTCCCGCGCCACATCCAGCGGGATGTTGTCGGTCATGCCGCCGTCCACCAACAGCCGACCATCGAGTTCGACCGGGGCGAAAACCGCCGGGATCGACATGCTGGCGCGGATCACCTGAGGCAGGTGGCCTTTGCGGAACACCACTTTCTCGCCGTTGGCGATGTCGGTGGCCACGGCGCGGAACGGGATCGGCAGTTTGTCGAAATCCCGGGTGTCACTGGTGTGGGCCAGCAGGCTTTCCAGCAGCAGCGCGAGGTTCTGGCCCTGAATCACCCCCAGTGGCAGGCCGAGGCTGCCGTCGTCGCGAAAACTGAGTTTCTGTTTCACCAGAAAATCGCGGTCATCCTGCTTGCGCCGGAATGGCACGTCCTCGCGGGGCGGCGCATCGGACAGCGCCTGTTGCCAGTCGATACCCAAGGCGAGTTTTTCCAGTTCATCGATCTTGTAGCCCGAGGCATACAGACCGCCGACCACTGCGCCCATGCTGGTGCCGGCGATCGCATCGATCTTGATGCCTTGTTCTTCCAATGCCTTGAGCACGCCAATGTGCGCGAGCCCGCGAGCGGCACCGCCGGACAGCACCAGGCCAACTTTCGGCCGTGGCGCTTCAGCGGCGCAAAGCAACATTGGAAGGAAACCAAGCAGCAGGCAGAACAGCAGACGGCGCATTGTGAGTCTCGGGGCAAGCGATAAAGCCGGCTATTATAGCGGCGCCCTCTGTCTCAGGAGTTTCAATGAACATGTCTGCCGCAAAAGCCGAAGTCGTCATTACCTATTGCACCCAATGCCAGTGGCTGTTGCGCGCCGCGTGGCTGGCGCAGGAACTGCTCAGCACCTTTGGCGATGACCTCGGCAAGGTGTCACTGGTGCCCGGTACTGGTGGGGTGTTTCACATCACGGTCGATGGCGTGCAGATCTGGGAACGCAAGGCTGACGGCGGTTTCCCTGAGGCGAAAGTGCTGAAGCAGCGGGTGCGCGATCAGATCGATCCTGACCGCGACCTCGGCCACAACGACCGCACTCAGTGAGACGCGGCCTCGGCGGCAACAGTTTTCTTGTCGGTGCTGCCGGACATCCGCGCGGACACGACGATGGCGACGATGATCAGCGCGCCGCCCATCAACATCCGTAGCGTCGGATTTTCGTTGAACAACAGCCAGGCGACGGTGATGCCGTAGACCGGCTCCATGGCGAACACCACTGCGGCGGTGCGCGCCTTGATCACCGCCAGGCTGGCAACGAACAGGCTATGGGCGACGCCGGTGCAAAACACGCCGAGCAGGGCGATCCACAACCAGTCCAGCGCGCGCACCTCACTGAGTTGCGGTGCCGCAACCGGCAGCAGACACAGCGCCACCACCACGTTCTGACACAGCGCCGCCTGCACCGCCGGAATGCGCCCGGAGCTGGCGCGGTTGGTCAGCGACAGCAGCGCGAACAACAGGCCCGACAACACCGCCCAGAGCAAACCCGTGGTCGCGCCGCTGGCCAGATCGAACGCCGGGGTCACGAGGATCAGGCCGACGCTGACCAGTACCACCAGCACGATTTCATTGGCGCGGATGCGCTCGCGGAAAATCAGCCCTTCCAGAATCACCGTGAATGCCGGAAAACTGGCAAAACCCAGAGTGGCGATAGCTACGCCGGCCACCTTCACCGCGATGAAAAAGCTCACCCAGTGCCCGGCCAGTAAAACGCCGCTCAGGGCGAGACGGCGCCAGTCCACGGCTTGCAGTTTTTGCCAGCCGTGCTGACTGGCGAAACGGGCGAAAAATCCCAGGGCAAGCACAGCGAAAGCGGCTCGTCCGAACACGATAACAGCGGGGGAAGCGGCGGCGAGTTTGCCGAACACACCGGTCAGGCCGAACATCAGGGCACCGATATGCAGGGCGCCAAGGGCGGTACGCGGAGTCATTGCAATCCTTCTACTAACGCAAATTCAACCTACATTGAACCGTTGATCGTTCCCACGCTCTGCGTGGGTATGCCTCTAGGGACGCTCTGCGTCCAGTGACGCGGAGCGTCACGGGCTGCATTCCCACGCAGAGCGTGGGAACGATCAACCCGTAGGCTCATTGAAGCGCGTTCAGGCCAATAAGTCTGTCGGCAGACTATCGTCTTTTGTCGCAGGAATCGCGCCGAAGCTGGCCGGGTGATGAGCCGAACTCACGTAGGACAGCGGCTGAAAAGGCACTCTGCGAGCTGTAACCGACGCGACTGGCGATTTCACCTATCGGCAATGCGGTGTCGCGCAGCAGTTGCACTGCCAGATGCAGCCGTCGACTGCGAATGTAATCCATCGGCGTCTGCCCGCATTCGGCCATGAAACGGGCATGCAGACGCGCGCTGGACAACCCGGCAACCCGCGCCAGATCTGCGACCTGCAATGGGTAAGCGGCGTTCTGTTCGATGTGCGCATCCAGTGCCGCATAGGGCAGGCGCCGGGCGGCGAATTCGACCGGTTGCGCATGATTGAGGCTGGCCAGCAGCAACACCGCACCTTGCTGGGCAATCAGCGGGTCGCTGACCGGACTGTGCGCCAGCCAACTGACCAATTGGCTTTGCCCGCCATCCAGCGACAGACGAGCAGGAGTGTCGAGCAAGCGGCGGCTGGCCTCGGCATGATCACCGAGTGAATCGGCAAGCCATTGCCCGTCAGGAATATCCAGCACCAGACAGCGACTGCCCTGCGGACTGCCGCAGGCGTGATGGGCGCCGGAAGGGATGACCACGAAACTCTGCTGCCGCACCTGGCTGCCGCAGCCCTCGACCTCGAAATCCAGCGCACCGGACAGACCGAACACCAATTGGGCATGCTCGTGGCTGTGAACGATCAAGTCGTGGGTGTACTGACGCAGGGTGAGAATCGGTCGCATGGCAAGTCTCCGGGCAGGCAGCCAGTCTACACCGACGCAACCGGGATGCGCTGTCACAGGACTGACTCGCGCCTGTCATGGTCGATTAACCGGACGGGCGCACTCTGGCGAAAACATCGCAGAGGGTTGCCCATGACCAGCGCCGAGCTCGCCAGACCCAGTCGTAAACAACGGGTGCGCACCTTGTGGATTTCCGACGTGCACCTGGGCACGCGGGATTGCCAGGCCGAGCACTTGTCGCAATTTCTCAAGGGCTACCATGCCGACAAGATCTACCTGGTCGGCGACATCATTGACGGCTGGAAACTGCGCGGTGGCATGTATTGGCCGCAGGCGCACACCAACGTGATTCGCCGCTTGCTGACCATGAGCAAGCGCGGCACCGAGGTGATCTATGTCACTGGCAACCACGATGAATTCCTGCGCCGGTATTCGAAACTGATTCTGGGCAACATTCAGTTGGTCGACGAGGCGGTGCACGTCACGGCGGACGGTCGGCACTTGCTGGTGATTCACGGCGACCAGTTTGATGTGATCACCCGTTATCACCGCTGGCTGGCCTTTCTCGGCGACTCCGCCTACGAGTTCACCCTAACGCTCAATCGCTGGCTCAACCACTGGCGCGCCCGTTATGGCTACGGTTACTGGTCGTTGTCGGCGTATCTGAAGCACAAGGTGAAGACCGCGGTGAGTTTTATCAGCGATTTTGAAGAAGCCATCGCCCATGAATGCGTGAAGCGCGAACTGCACGGTGTGGTGTGCGGACACATTCACCATGCCGAGATTCGCAAGGTCGGTGAGGTGGATTACCTCAATTGCGGCGATTGGGTGGAGTCGTGCACGGCGCTGATCGAGCATTGGGATGGCACGATCGAGCTGTATCGGCTGGCGGATGCGCAGGCGCGTGAGGCGGAACTCAAGGCTGCCAAAGTCGTTGAGGTTGCCTGAATTCTCGAGTGTTTGAGAGGGCCCCATCGCTGGCAAGCCAGCTCCCACAGGTTTTATGAACGCCACAAACCCATGTGGGAGCTGGCTTGCCAGCGATGAGGCCGGAACAGGCAACATCAAGCTGGGCTGTGTTCTTCCATGGCAGCCTTGTAGATCGAGTTCTTCGGCTGCGCAAACAGCCTTTCCATCATCGGTTCAAAGAAGCTCAACGGCAGCGTGTCATACGCCGGGTCAAACGCCGCCGCGTCGTATTTGGCGCAAAACTCGGCGGTCGCCTGAAACTGCGGGTGCTCTTTGAACTGCTCGCGCAAGTGCCGATCCATGCCCAGATGATGAAAGAAGTAATAGCCCTGAAACACCCCGTGCTTCTCGACCATCCACAGATTCTCGGCACTGACGAACGGCTTGAGGATCGCCGCCGCAATGTCCGGATGGTTATACGAGCCCAAAGTGTCGCCAATGTCGTGCAGCAATGCACAGACCACGTATTCCTCGTCACGCCCGTCGCGAAAGGCGCGGGTGGCGGTTTGCAGCGAATGGGTCAGGCGGTCCACCGGGAAACCGCCGAAATCGCCTTCGAGCAATTTCAGGTGGGTCATGATCCGTGACGGCAATTGCTTGGCATAGGCACTGAAATCCGCAGCGATGATCGCCCAGTCTTCCTGGGTGCCATCCTGCATATGGGTGAAACGGGCGCTGGCGTTCATCGGCCATCCTCAGTGTTGTTTTTCAGAAGGCCACGCGACCGAGGATCATGTCGCGATACATGACGAAGTCGCCGAGCAGGCTGTACAGCGGATGCTGAAACGTCGCCGGACGGTTCTTTTCAAAGAAGAAATGCCCGACCCAGGCGAAGCTGTAACCGGCCAGCGGCAGGGCCAGCAACAGCAGCCAAGCGCCCTTGGCGATGGTCATGGCGAGAATGAAAATTACCAGTGTCGTGCCGATGAAATGCAATCGACGACAGGTACTGTTGCTGTGTTCGCTGAGGTAATACGGATAGAACTCGGCGAAGCTGTTGAAATGCTTGATGTTTTCCACGACCGCGATCTCTGTGGTTATTGTTCTGGCGACGAGTTGTTCTGCGGGTAGCTTATTTGAGTCTAGAGTGATCATTGGCGTGGGCCAGTGACAATCGGCGCCACTTTAGTATCCTTCGCAAATCAGGCCGTAGCATGCGGCCCCTCATGTAAAAGAATAACGCCATGAGCGAACGAACAACTTCTGCAAGCTGGGCGATGGGGATTGTCAAAGCACTGGAGATGGACGGCCTGGATTGCCGGGTACTGTTCAAGCAACTGGGGCTCGATTACGCCGCCCTGGATGATCCGGATGCGCGTTTCCCGCAAGATTCCATGACCCGACTCTGGCAACGGGCGGTCGAGTTGTCCGGCAACCCGGCGATCGGCCTGAACATGGGCAAAGTGGTGCGCCCGGCGTCGTTCCATGTCGCCGGTTATGCGCTGATGTCCAGCAACACCCTCGCCGAAGGTTTCCAGCGACTGGTGCGTTATCAGCGCATTATTGCCGAAAGCGCCGACCTGAGTTTTCGTCTGATCGAGGACGGTTACGCGCTGATCCTGACGGTGCACGGCGACCATCTGCCGCCGACCCGGCAAAGTGCCGAGGCTTCGCTGGCCTGCGCTTTGGGCCTGTGTGGCTGGTTGACCGGGCGCACGCTGCACCCGGTCAAAGTGCTGGTGCAAGGCGATGAACCGGAAGATCTGCAACCTTACAAACAGGCTTTCCATGCACCGCTGATGTTCAATGCGCCGTACGACGCGTTGATCTTCGAGCGCGCCGACATGGAAGCGCCGCTGCCCACGGCCAATGAGGCGATGGCGTTGCTGCATGACCGGTTTGCCGGGGAGTACCTGGCGCGGTTTTCCGAAAGTCGCGTGACCCACAAAGCGCGGCAGGTGCTGTGCCGTTTACTGCCTCAGGGCGAACCCAAGCGCGACACCGTTGCGCAGACTTTGCACCTGTCGCAGCGCACCTTGCAGCGCCGGTTGCAGGAGGAGGGCACAAGCTTTCAGCAACTGCTCGATGACACCCGCCGCGAACTGGCCGAGCAGTATCTGGCGCAACCGAGCATGACGTTGCTGGAAATCGCCTATCTGTTGGGTTTTGCCGATCCGAGCAACTTCTTCCGCGCCTTCCGTCGCTGGTTCGACACCACGCCCGGCGATTACCGGGCGCGGCTGTTGCAGGCGCCGAATGTGATCAGTGACGCCAAAAGGCCGGAATACACAGCACAAACACCGTAATGATCTCCAGTCGGCCAAGCAGCATGCCGAACGACAGGATCCACTTGGCCGCGTCCGGCAGGGTGGCAAAGTTGCCCGCCGGACCGATGGTTTCGCCCAGACCCGGGCCGACGCCGGACACGGTACTGGCAGCGCCGGTCAGTGCGGTCATCCAGTCGACGCCGAGCAGCGACAGCAACAGGGCGATAACGCAGATGGTGATCGCAAAGAAAAACGAAAAAGTCAGAATCGAACGCACGATCTCTTCATCGAGGCGGTGACCGTTGTACTTCTGCTTGATCACCGCACGCGGGTGAATCAGTTGGTTAAGGTTGGCCTTGAGCAGGATGTACGCGACCTGGAAGCGGAAGATCTTGATCCCGCCCGCCGTCGAACCGGAGCAGCCGCCGACGAAGCCCAGATAGAAAAACAGCATCAGCGAGAAGTTGCCCCACAGGCTGTAGTCGCCGAGGGCGAAACCAGTGGTGGTGACGACTGACGTCACGTTCAGCGCCACATGCCGCAACGCATCCAGCCAATGCAGATTGGTCGTCCACCAATACCAGGTGCCGAGCACCAGCCAGGTCACCAGCAACATGCCGAGCAAGCCCTGCACTTGTTGATCCTTGATCAACGCCTTGCGGTTACCGCGCAACGTCGCCACGTAAAGGGTGAACGGCAGGCTGCCGAGAATCATCACCACCACCGCGACCCAGTGCACCGCCGGTTGTGTCCACTTGGCCAACGACTGGTCGGACGTCGAGAAACCACCGGTGGAAATCGCCGACATCGCGTGGTTGATCGCATCGAACGGGCTCATCCCGGCCCACCAGAACGCCAGGCTGCCGAGGATGGTTATGCCGACATACGCCGCCACGATCAGCCGCGCCACCATGTGCGAGCGGGGCATGACCTTTTCCGAACGGTCCGAGGATTCGGTCTGGAACAGGCGCATGCCACCGATGCGCAGCAGCGGCAGAATCGCCACCGCCATACCGATAAAGCCGATGCCACCGATCCAGTGCAGCAGCGAGCGCCACATCAGGATGCCGGGGGACATGGTGTCGAGGCCGTTGAGCACGGTCGAGCCGGTGGCGGTGATGCCGGACATGCTTTCGAAGAACGAATCGGTGTAGCTGATGTGCTGGGTCAGCAGAAACGGCAGCGCGGCGAAAATACACACCACCAGCCAACTGCTGACAGTCAGCAAATACATGTCACGCGGGCGCAGGTGAATGTGTTCGGGCCTGCCGGGAATCACCAGCGCAAGACCGGCGACGAAGGTAATCATGCTCGCCCAGAGGAACGATGGCAGGTCGCTGGTGCGCTCGAAAATCACCAGGGTGGCCATGGGCACAACCATGGCGACGGCCAGGGTGATCAGGAAGATGCCGATGATGAAACCAATGATCCGTAAGGTCGGCAACGCCATGAAGTCCGCTCGGGCTGATGTAAGAAGGGCGCCATTCTACCCGTGGGACAGGGCATGTAAACCGGCATCCCGTTGGCAGATGCAGCTAGAATAGCCGCACATTTTTCTCAGGAGGTGGCCGATGCAGGCTCTCGACGCTTTGCTCAACCGTGTTTCCGTTCCCCGCCTGGTCGAACCGGCCCCCACTGCCGAGCAGCGCGAAGCGCTGTTTGGCGCAGCGTTGCGCGCGCCGGATCACGGGCATTTGCAGCCGTATCGCTTCCTGACGGTCGAAGGCGCAGCGCGTGAGCAGATGGGCGAGTTGCTGGCTGAAGCTGCGCAAATGCAGGAAGGCGAAGTCACCGAAGCAATGATCGACAAGGCCCGCAACGGCCCGCTGCGTGCGCCGCTGGTGGTTGTGGTGATCGCCAGATTGCAGGAACACGTCAAGTATCCGAAGGCCGAGCAATTGCTCGCGGCCGGGTGTGCGGCGCACGGGATTTTGCTGGCGGCGTATGCGCAGGGGATTGGTGCGGTGTGGCGTACGGGTGATTTGGCTTATTCCAGGCATGTGGCGCAGGGTTTGGGCTTGACCGAGGGTGAAGAGGTGATTGCTTTCCTTTACCTCGGCACTCCGCAGAAAGAACCGCGTGTGGCGGAGAAAGTTGATCTGGCCGAGTTTGTCAGCGCCTGGCCTGGTAAAGCCTGAAGATCAAAAGCCCCTCATCGGAACGCCGCCCGCCTAACCCTCTCCCGGAGGGAGAGGGGATTGATTGGGGGGGCTCAAGAGGTACGCCGACGTGGGCGATCTTCGTGGAATCCAGAATCGACTTTGGTTTAAGTCGAATTCAAAGTTGATCAGGCCTCCGAATCCATAATCAACTCGGTTTTTCAGGTCGATGTATGACGCAAGACACTGCGGTCGGCTCCCTCTCCCTCCGGGAGAGGGTTGGGGTGAGGGCGGCTCTTAGGGTTGCACCACCGCGCCCGGCACCAGCGGCAATTCCAGGCTGGCAATAAACCCGCCCTGCGGATGATTGGCCAGCGTCAGACTGCCGCCATGCCGTTCCGCCGCCCTTCGCGCAATCGCCAATCCCAAACCATGCCCGGCGGCAGTCTGCCCCGGCGCCCGATAAAACGGTTCACCCAACTGCTTCAGATGCTCTTCCTGCACCCCGGGCCCATGGTCGCGCACGCTCACGATAATTTTTTCGCCTTGACGCGATGCCTGCATTTCAATGGCCTGGTCCTCAGGGTTGAAACGCTGAGCATTGCGCAGCAGGTTGTCGATGGCCCGCTCAATCATCGTCGGCCAGCCTTTGAGGTTCAGTTGCGGCTCGGCTTCCAGGCGTACCGTCTGCTCCGGCGAGCCAAGCTGCGCGTCTTTTTGCAGGGTACCCAGCAGCGCATTCAGATCCACTTCTTCAGCACTGGCATTGTCGGCATCGACCCGCGCCAGCACCAGAATTTCACTGATCAACGCTTCCAGCCGATCACACTCGCGGGTCAGGCGTGGCCAGAGTTTTTCCCGTTCTTCAGGGTTGGCGCGTTCGGCCAGCGCCAAGGCGATACGCAGCCGCGCCAGCGGCGAACGCAGTTCGTGTGAGACATCGCGCAATAGTTGGCGCTGACTGCCGATCAGGCTTTGCAGGCGCGCGCCCATACGGTTGAAATCGGTGGCCAGTACGCCGAACTCATCGCGACGGTTGGCCAGTTTCGCCAGGCTGTTTTGCTGATAAGTCGTCTGCCCCAGATCATGCACCGCGCCGCGCAAACGGCTGAGTGGGCGGGTGATGGAAAAGGTCACCAGCAGACTGAACAGGGTCAGCACCACCAACGCGATCCCCAACGCGCTCAACGGCCAAAGCAGGCTTTCGCGATGCCAGGCGTCGAGTTCCGGGTGCGGGATGCGGTAAATGAACAGGTAAGTGTCGCCGGTTTTGTCACTGGTGAACTCGTCGGTGAGGCGGCGCCATGGCAGGCGGCGGTCATCGTTGTTCTGGCGTGCTTCGAAGGCGGCGGCGCGGCGGGGGAAGGTGCCGCGTACCACCGGGTCGCCGCTTTCGTTGAGCACCTGAACGTCGATGTGATACTGGCGTTTGCGTTGTTCGAGGATGTCTTGGGCGGCTTCTTCGCCTTGCGCTTCGTAGGTCTGCGTCCACTCGGCGGCCAACGTGTTGAGGCCCGGATGGCGGCTGAGGATCCACGCGTCCTGATTGAGCATGTGCCCGAGCAGAATCGAAAGCCCTGCCACCAGAGCAATGGCCAGCCAGAAGCTTGCGAGAATACGCCAGAACAATGAACGCACAGAAAATCCTCAATCAAACACAGTCCATGTTGGAAGCCCTGTGGTGAGGGGATTTATCCCCGATGGGACGCGTAGCGGTCCCAAAACCTGCGAATGCGGATTGCCAGATACATTGCATCCGCTGATTTTGCGACTGCTTCGCAGCCGATCGGGGATAAATCCCCTCGCCACCAGGCCTCAACATTAGATCGAAAACAAAAGACCCAACGGATTTAACCGTCGGGCCTAGGTTAGAACATTATTGCGCCTTTTGCGGCTGCTGCGCTTTCCACGCCTTGAACTCGGCCCATTCGGCGCGGCGCTCGGCTTGTTTCTTCTGGATCTCGTCGAATTTCTTCTGTTGATCCGGTTTCAATACCGCACGCACATCGGCTTCGGCTTTCTTATGGTTAACGGCCATCTCGTCTTTCAGGGCTTTCTGATCGGCTGGCGAAAGTTTTTCCAGGTACTTGTCGACCACTTGCTTACGCTCGTGCATCTGCTCGCCCATGATCTTGCGGATCTGTTCACGCTGTTCGCGGGACAGGTCGAGTTGGCTGTACGGGCCTTTGCCGTGCATGCCGTGCATCTGACCGCCGTGGCGTGGGCCGTCGAGCGGGCCACCCATCGGGCCGCCATCCTGTGGCATGGCCATGGCGACGGTTGGCAGAGCGGCAGCGAACATCAAAGCGATAAGAGTCTTGCGCATGGTGTATCTCCTTGTCTCGTTCCCGGTACGTTCCGGATGTGTGCAGATTACGGAGATCAAGGTCAGCGGCGGTCAGCGCTGCGTAAAGCTTGGGTAAAGACGCTTTGCCATCAGCCTGACAAACCGCTGTGGCAAGGGAGCAAGCTCCCTCGCCACAGATGGGTATTTACAGGCTGTAGTAATAGCCGCGGCTGCGCAGGGCGACGATGCGCGGGCGACCGTCCGGGTGGGGGCCGATCTTTTTACGCAGGTTGCTGACGTGCATGTCGAGGCTGCGATCGTACAGGGTCAGTTTGCGGCCGAGGGCGAGTTGCGCCAGTTCCTGTTTGTCCAGCGGCTCGCCGGGCTGCTTGAGCAAGGCTTCGAGCAGACGGCTTTCGGAAACGGTCAGCGTCAGTTCTTTCTCATCGATGCTGACCACACCGCGCACCGGGCTGAAACTCAGGTCGCCCAACTCAAGTTGCGTCGACACCGCGGCCGGGTGACTGCGGCGCAACACGGCGCGCAATCGAGCGGTCAGTTCACGGGGATCGCAGGGTTTGGCCAGGTAATCGTCGGCGCCCAGTTCCAGGCCGAGGATACGATCCAGCGGTTCGCCGCGTGCCGACAGCATCAGCACCGGCAGATCGGCGTGATCGTTGCGCAGTTGCTTGAGCAGTTCCAGACCGCTGCCGTCGGGCAGCATCACGTCCAGCACCACCGCCGCCGGGGCGGTTTCCGCCAGTGCCTTGCGGGCGCTCTGACCATCGTGGCAAGCACGCACCTGAAAGCCTTCCTGGCTCAGCCAACTGCTCAGGAGTTCACACAACTCCTGGTCATCATCAATCAGTAACAGCTCGCTCATGACTCACTCAATTTAACCATTGCCGACGTTTTCGGCTTGCACCACTGGCAAAGATACCGCAGAGCAGCGCCAATAGCGCTACCCCGGCCCCGGTAACGAACCACTGCTGCTGATCGGTCAACAGGCGCGGCAGCGGGCTGGCCTGGGCTTCCTTGAGTTGCAGCTTGAGGCGCTGGTTCTCTTGGCGTAGCCGGGCGAGCTGAGCGCTTTCGCGTGTGTTGTCGGCATTTTGCAGTTGTTTGTTCAATTCTTCTCGCTGCTGCTCGCTGGCCTTGAGGCGCTGCTGCAACTCGGTGATCTGACTGCCGGCACTCAATGACAGCGGCGTGGAGTTACCGCCTTCGGTAGTTTCCTCACCATGGGCGGGCGCCATGATCGACAACGTGACCAACATCAGACACAACGGACCCTTGCGCATCGCGACACCTGCTTCCAAATGGATATTGGGCAGGTTGTCGGCAGGCAAACGAGAATAATGAGCGATTGAGAACGCGATGAACCGAGAAGGTTCATCGCGTGGGGAAAGCGTTACGGCAGGACTTGCTTGAACGGCTTGACGAGCACATTGGCGTAGACGCCAGCGGCGATGTACGGATCGGCGTCAGCCCATGCTTGCGCGGCGCTCAGGGAGTCGAATTCGGCGACGATCAGGCTGCCGGTGAAGCCCGCTGCGCCCGGATCATTGCTGTCGACGGCCGGATGCGGGCCGGCCAGGACGATGCGGCCTTCGCCCTTGAGCACTTGCAGACGTTCCAGATGCGCAGGGCGCGCAGCCAGGCGCGCTTCCAGCGAGTTGGCGACGTCGGTGGCAATGATTGCGTAGAGCATGTCAGTCCTCGGTTTTTGGTGTTGTGGTATCGGTGTCGTGCAGGTGACGGGACAGGTAAATGCCCTGTGCGACCAGGAACAGCACGGTCATGCCCAGGCTGCCGAACACCTTGAAATCGACCCAGTAACTCTGGAAGGTGAAGGCGACGAACAGGTTGGCGGCCCCGCAGAACAGGAAAAAGACGATCCAGGCAATGTTCAGGCGTGTCCAGACCGGATCCGGCAGGGTCAGCGCGTGGCCCATGATTCGTTTGATCAGCAGGCGGTCACCGATGAAGTGACTGCCGATGAAGGCAAGAGCGAACAGCCAGTTGACCACCGGGGCTTTCCATTTCAGGAAGGTCTCGCTGTGGAACGCGAGGGTCAGGCTGCCGAACACGAGGCAGGCGATCAGGGTCAGCCATTGGCTCTTTTCCAGCTTGCGCTGTTTGATGAACAGTGCGCCGTACACCACCAGAGAGCTGATGATCAGCATTGCGGTGGCGCTGTAAATACCGCCTACAGTCAACTCATGGCCGGCGACGTCGACGGTGCGGGGATCGAGTTTGTAGACGATGAAGAACAGCAGAAGCGGGATGAAATCGATGAATTGTTTCACAGTGAGAGCCAGATGCCGGATGTGGCGGCATAATAACAAACATATGGGCGCGCGATAGCGCCAGCTGATTTGAGGTTACAACTCCCCGTGAATGTTGATTTGCACTGCCATAGCACGGCCTCCGATGGCGCCCTGGCGCCTGCGGTTCTGGTTGCGCGAGCGTTCGAGAACGGCGTGCGAGTCCTGGCGTTGACCGACCACGACACCCTTGAAGGCCTCGCCGAAGCGCGCACGGCCGCCAACGAATTGGGCATGCAACTGGTCAATGGCGTGGAATTGTCCTGCACTTGGGGCGGCGCAACCATTCATGTGTTGGGCTACGGTTTCGACGTGAACGCCGCGCCGTTGGTCGAAGCGATTGCCAAATTGCACGATGGCCGCTGGCTGCGGTCGGAAGAGATAAGCCGCAAGCTCGCCCTCAAGGGCATGCCCGGCGCCCTCGACGGCGCCCGGAAGATCCAGCAGGAGCTGGGCGACAGCGGCAACGCGCCGGCCCGGCCGCATTTCGCCGACTGGATGGTGCGTGAAGGTTTTGTAAAGGATCGCGCCGAGGCGTTCCGCAAGTGGCTCGGCGCCGGCAAGCTGGGCGACGTCAAATTGCACTGGCCGACCCTGGAAGACACCGTTGGCACACTGCGCGCTGCTGGTGCCTGGGTCAGTCTGGCGCATCCGTGGCACTACGATTTCACCCGCAGCAAGCGCCGAAAGCTGATTGCCGACTATATTCAAGCAGGCGGGCATGCGATCGAGGTGGTCAATGGCCATCAGCCTGCGGAACAGGTCGGCAGCCTGGCAATCCTTGCCCGTGAGTTCGGTCTGCTGGTCAGCGCCGGCAGTGATTTCCATGGCCCTGGCGGCTGGTCCGAGATCGGCCAGTACCGGCCGGTTCCCGATGACCTTCCACCCCTGTGGGGTCGGTTCAAACATGACACAGTTATTGCCGCCGTCTGAACAGGTAGAGAATGTGAGTCAATTTTTCCAGATTCATCCGGAAAACCCGCAAGCGCGCCTGATCAAACAGGCGGTCGAGATCATCCGCAGGGGCGGGGTGGTGATTTATCCCACAGACTCTTCCTACGCCATCGGTTGCCAAATCGGCGACAAAACCGCGATCGAGCGCGTGCGACGCCTGCGTCAGCTCGATGAGAAGCACAACTTCGCCTTGATCTGCAGTGACCTTTCGCAACTGGGCAACTACGCCAAGATCGACACCGGCACCTTCCGCATTCTCAAAGCGCATTTGCCGGGGCCGTACACCTTTATTCTCAACGCCACCCGCGAAGTGCCTCGGCTGCTCCTGCATCCGAAGAAGCGCACCATCGGGCTACGCGTACCCAGCCAGCCGATCGCCCTGGCGCTGCTGGCCGAGTTGGGGGAGCCGCTGATGAGCGTAACGCTGATCATGCCCGGCGACGAAGATCCCTTGAGTGATCCGTACGAAATGCGCCAGTTGCTCGAACATCAGGTGGACCTGATCATCGACGGCGGTTTTGGCGGCATCAAGGCCTCCACCGTGATCGACCTGACCGGCGATGACCCGGAAGTGGTCCGTGTCGGTTGTGGCGATCCGACGCCGTTCATGGTCGAGGCCTGAATGTCCGCAGTGGAAACCGTTGTCGATCCCCAGGCCGGCGCTCAGCAGGAGCTGCCGTTTGCCATGGTCTATGGCCAGGCGGTCATGGAAATGCCGCTCGACCTGTACATCCCGCCGGATGCACTGGAAGTCTTCCTTGAAGCCTTCGAAGGCCCGCTCGACCTGCTGCTGTACCTGATCCGCAAACAGAACATCAACATCCTCGACATCCCGGTGGCGGAAATCACCCGTCAGTACATGGGGTATGTCGAGTTGATGCAGTCGGTGCGCCTGGAGCTGGCGGCCGAGTATCTGGTGATGGCCGCGATGCTCGCCGAGATCAAGTCGCGCATGCTCCTGCCACGGGCCGAAACCGTCGAAGACGAAGAAGACGACCCGCGCGCCGAATTGATCCGCCGCTTGCAGGAATACGAACGCTTCAAGGCTGCCGCCGAAGGCATCGATGGCCTGAGCCGGGTCGGCCGCGACGTCGTGGTGCCCAAGCTTGACGCCCCGGAAGCCCGCGCACGCAAGCTGTTGCCCGACGTCGCGCTGGAAGAGATTCTGATGTGCATGGCCGAAGTGCTGCGCCGAGGCGACATGTTTGAAAGCCACCAGGTCAGCCGCGAGGCGCTGTCCACCCGCGAACGCATGAGCGATGTGCTGGAACGGCTCAAGGGCGGCGGTTTCGTGCCGTTCGTCGAGCTGTTCACCGCCGAAGAAGGCCGCCTCGGTGTGGTGGTGACCTTTATGGCAATCCTTGAACTGGTCAAGGAATCCTTGGTCGAGCTGGTGCAGAATGAGCCGTTCGCCGCGATCCACGTGCGAGCCCGAGCCGAATAACGAGTCGAAACATGAACCTGACTGAACCCCGCGAGCTGGCACCCCTGCTTGAAGCCTTTCTGTTGGCCTCGGGAAAGCCGCAATCCCTTGAGCGCCTCTACGAACTGTTCGAAGAGGGCGAGCGGCCCGAACCGCCAGTCTTCAAGAAAGCCTTGGCGTTACTGGCCAAGTCCTGCGACGGCCGTGCGTTCGAGCTCAAAGAGGTGTCGTCCGGCTATCGCTTGCAGATCCGCGAGAAGTTTTCGCCGTGGGTTGGCCGACTCTGGGAAGAGCGCCCGCAGCGCTATTCTCGTGCCTTGCTGGAAACCATCGCGCTGATCGCCTATCGCCAGCCGATCACCCGTGGCGAGATCGAAGACGTGCGCGGTGTGGCGGTCAACAGCAACATCGTCAAAACCCTCATTGAACGCGAGTGGATCCGCATCGTCGGTTACCGCGACGTGCCCGGCAAACCGGCGATGTTTGCGACGACCAAGGCGTTTCTCGATCACTTCAATCTGAAGAATCTTGAAGATCTGCCACCGCTGGCCGAACTGCGCGAGATGGAAACCGATCCTGTGCTCGATTTCGATGACGCGCCGGTGCCGCAAGGCTTGCAGGAGCTGGCCGATGCCAGCGCCGAGCCGGAAGAGGAGAAGGAAGAAACCAGTTTCCATACCTTGCTGCTGGAACTGGACAGCATGGAGGAGGGGATCAAGACCGACTTCGACGATTTGCTGCGTGATGCCGCTGATGTTGCTGATGTTGAAGCATCGACGAGCGAACCCGAAGCTGAAATCACCGAGCCGGTTATCGAGGTTGAACTCGGGGCTGAGCCTGAAGCCGAACCTGAAGAGGACGTGCTTGGCGTCGCCGAAGCCCGGGAAAAACTTCTTGCTGCCGTCGCTGCCCTGGAGCAATCCGCACCAGAACCCGAGCTGAGCGAAGAAGAAGCCGAAGCCCGCGCCCTGGCTGAAGCGATCGAAGCCGAACGTCGCGAGTTCGAAGACTGACAGTCAAATTCTCTGAACACTGAAGAACCCTGTGGGAGCGGGCTTGCCCGCGATTGCGGTGGATCAGACAAAAATAGGCTGGCTGGCACTCCGTCATCGCGGGCAAGCCCGCTCCCACAGGGTTCAATGTGTTCTGGAGAAGGGTATGAGCTCAACCAAAGACCCCTGCATCAGCCTCTGCAAATTCACCGACGACATCTGCCTCGGCTGCGGCCGCAGCAAGCGCGAAATCAAGGCCTGGAAGAAACTCGACAAGGATGACAAGCGTACGGTGCTGGCCGAAGCCGCCCTGCGCCTGATCAAACTCGGCGGCGCCGGTCGGCGGAAAAAGAAATAACCTTGGCTTGATCAACTAGTCTCTGATGCGCGATGGCCCACATCCGCGTATGATTCGCGACCCTTCGCCGATCCCTTCGGCCAAGAACCCAGATTCCAATGCTTCAGGCGCTCACTTCGAGGCGACTGAACAGATCACACCGGGAGGTGCCCAGATGAGTGACATCAATCAGAAAGACGACCAGGAAATCGGCCCAGCAGGCGAAAAGCTGCAGAAAGTCCTCGCCCGTATCGGCGTCGGCTCGCGCCGTGACGTGGAATCCTGGATCAGCCAGGGCCGGATCAAGGTCAATGGCAAAGACGCCACCCTCGGTCTGCGCGTCGACATGCACGACGCCATCACCATTGATGGCAAGGTGATCAAGCGCGAAGAAGCGGCCGAATCGGTCCGCCGCGTGATCATGTACAACAAACCCGATGGCGAGATCTGCACCCGTGACGACCCGGAAGGCCGTCCGACCGTGTTCGACAAGCTGCCGCGTCCGAAAGAAGGGCGCTGGATCAACATCGGTCGTCTCGACATCAACACCACCGGTTTGCTGATGTTCACCACTGACGGTGAACTGGCCAACCGCCTGATGCACCCATCCTACGAGATGGACCGTGAGTACGCCGTGCGTGTACGCGGTGAAGTCGACGACGAAATGATCGAACGCCTGAAGGCCGGCGTTGTGCTGGAAGATGGCCCGGCCAAGTTCACCGACATCAAGCAGGCGCCAGGTGGCGAAGGCTTCAACCACTGGTATCACTGCGTGGTGATGGAAGGCCGTAACCGTGAGGTTCGTCGTCTGTGGGAATCGCAAGGTCTGGTGGTCAGCCGTCTGAAGCGCGTGCGTTTCGGTCCGGTGTTCCTCAACTCCGACCTGCCGATGGGCCGCTGGCGCGAAATGAGCCAGTACGAAGTCGACATCCTCAGCGCTGAGGTGGGCCTGACGCCGGTTGCCATGCCGCAACTGAACGCCAAGAGCAAAGACAAGCTGGAGCGTATGCAGCGCAAATCGTCGCGGCCGATGGCCAAGACCGAGCGCGTGCGCACCCTGCGTCCAGCCGCTGGCGCGCCGACCGGCCCACGTCCGGCCCGCGAGCCGCAGATCGAAGGCGAGCGTCCAGGTCGCAAGCCAGTCGCCCGTGACGGCGAGCGCGCTCCGCGTCCGGCCAACGGTCGCACTGAGCGTGGCGAGCGTGGCGAGCGTGGTGCGCCTGCCGGTCGCGGTACGCCAGTGGCAGATCGCCCGGCGGACACCACCAACAAGCGTCCTGCGAAACCCGCGCCGAAGCGTCCGGGGATCAAACTGGTCGACGGTGACAAGCCATCGGGCAAGCGTCGCGGTGCACCGGCCGGTTCCGGTCAGCGTCCGGGTTTCGGTCGCAAGAAGCCTGAGTAATCGGCTTTAGCACCGAATGAAAAAACGCCAACCGCAGGGTTGGCGTTTTTTTTCGTCTGGCGAAAGTCGGGTGGTGCTTTTGAGGGCCTCATCGCTGGCAAGCCAGCTCCCACAGGTTTCTATTGCGTTACATAAATCCTGTGAACACCGCAGCTCCCTGTGGGAGCTGGCTTGCCAGCGATGAGGCCCGAAGCAGCACCATCGTTTCCAGTCTTAGAACACAAACCGCCCATCAAACACTGGTTTGTCATCCAGCGCCAACACGCCACTGGAGAAGATTAGGTCAAGATGATGGCTACCCTTGGCGCCACCCCCAAGGCCAAGGTGCAATCCGCAATGCCGCTCCTCAAACCCGGCATTACGCGCATACAGATCCTTCACCCCTTCGTTGGTGCCAATCCCCAACTCCTCAATCCGCCGGTTCGACGGATTGGCGTCCAGATATTTGTTGAAATCATGCTCCAGCCCCGGCACATCGGTGGCGATGCGGCTGATGGTCGAGTTCTCGATCCACAGCTCCAACGGCGACTCCAGCACGCCATATTTGCGCGCAAACGGAATAGTGCTGAGGAAGGTGCCCTTGAACTTCACATGGCCGTTGATGGCTTCACTGTGAGTCGCGATTTCACCGGGCGCCAGGTCGAAGTTACCGACGCCATTGATGTCGGTCCACTTCTTGATGCTGCTCAAGGGGGTTTCAAACCGTGAGCCGTGCTCATCGGTAAAGCTCAGCGTGGTCGCCTGGGACATGCGCTGGATCAAGTGGCTGTTCAGCCCGGCAATCCGCTGTGGAGTGATGCTGAAGGTGTCATAGAAATAGTCGCCGTAATCCTTGAACAGCAGCGACTTCTTCCAGTTTTCCGCCATCACCGTTTGCAGCGCGCGGATAAATTCCGGACCGTCGGGGCGCGGGTTGGGCAGGGTGGAAGAGTCGTAGAAGAAAATGTACAGATCGCTTTCGGTAATCGCCGAGGTCAGCGCTGCGGTGCTTTCCAGCTCCAGGCGTCGGGCGCAGAAACTGAAACGCGGATGTTCGCCAGCCTGTTCGGCGATGGCGCCAGTCAGGGCTTCGTAATCCGCCGTGTGGCCGAGCAATATCTTCGCCGAGTCGAGCCCGGCGAGGGCAGGGTGATGTTCGAGGTAGTAAAGGAAATGCGAGATCGCGCGGGGCTTATCCATGAGTCCTCCCTGACTGACCGAGAAAAAAGTGGCAGGCACGACCGGCCGGATCATGCCTGCCCGGGATGTCTTACAGAGGCCACATCGCCGTGCCGAACGGAACGACCGCATCGGCTTGCATCATTTCCACAGCCGCCTCATGGGTCGGTGCTTCAAACCATTCGTCCAGTTGCAGTTCGGTATCCAAGTCTTTTTCCAGTGCTTGCATGGTCGATCTCCTAGATGACTTTCACGGTTGTGACTGGCCGGTCGAAGTGGCCGGCAAGACGTGAAGAACCTAGTTCAGGGATTTTTGTAATGCAAAAAATAATTTATTTAATTTTTAAATGGACTTTTTATTCTGTTTTTTAAGCGGCGTTTTCTTATTTAAAAACAAAAAACTAAGTGGTGGTTTTCATTAGCAAGCTAGCTACCGTCAATTTGCAGACGTCTGACGGAAATTTCTGAAATGGAAACTTCGCGTTACGCCCTGTAAACAAATGTTTACGAAAAACCCGGTAAAACCCAATGGAACACCGCGCACCGAGCCAGTGTAAGGAAAAGCTGCCGAAGCGCCGCTGGCCGGGCATGGCGCAAGGCTCTGGCGCGCTTGTTTCAGAGGCGTTTGAAGGGTGAGATGCGCCCCATGCCTGTCGTGCAGGTGCATAACAAGAAGGAGGCGCAATGAACGCCGTGACTGATCTCCACCTCTCTCCGTGGGACGGTTTTTCCATCGTCCCCGTCGATGGCCTGCAAAGGCCTGACTCAAATTTTGCAGCCGCTCGAGCGTCTCGAGGCGGACACACGCAATCCCGGCAACCGATACGCTGATCCAGCGGAGTCTGGCAGCAGGGGGTTAGCGGTGTACAATGCGCCGCGTTTTAACTGTGACCCTCTGCGTAATCGCGCAAACCTCAAGGCTATCCGCCTTGTTCACTCCGCCGCGTCACAAGCGTGTCGGGTTCGATTTCGTCACAGATAAAAACAAACAGGTGACGCATGACCGTTGTAAAAAAGCTGAACTCCTGGTGCCTGCGCTGGGGTTTGATCGGGGCTGCTTGAAATCGCAACCTTGCAGCAACGTCTACTGAACATCATCAAACCTTGCGTGAGACCTTTTTCATGAGTGGACAACCCTCGCAATCAGGCGAGCTGAAACGCGGCCTGAAAAATCGCCACATTCAACTGATCGCCCTCGGTGGCGCGATCGGTACCGGATTGTTCCTCGGCTCGGCCGGGGTCCTGAAATCCGCCGGCCCGTCGATGATTCTCGGCTATGCCATCTGCGGCTTCATTGCCTTCATGATCATGCGCCAGCTCGGCGAGATGATCGTCGAAGAGCCTGTGGCCGGTTCCTTCAGCCATTTCGCACACAAGTACTGGGGCGGCTTCGCCGGTTTCCTCTCGGGCTGGAACTGCTGGATCCTGTACATCCTGGTGGGCATGTCGGAGCTGACAGCGGTCGGCAAGTACATCCACTACTGGGCACCGCACATTCCGAGTTGGGTCACGGCGGCCGGCTTCTTCGTGCTGATCAATGTGATCAACCTGGCCAACGTCAAAGTCTTCGGTGAAGCCGAATTCTGGTTCGCGATCATCAAGGTCGTGGCCATCGTCGGCATGATTGCCCTCGGCAGCTACCTGTTGGTCAGTGGTCACGGCGGCCCGCAAGCCTCGGTCAGCAACCTGTGGTCCCACGGCGGTTTCTTCCCCAACGGCGTCAGCGGTCTGGTGATGGCCATGGCGATCATCATGTTCTCCTTTGGCGGTCTGGAAATGCTCGGTTTCACCGCCGCCGAAGCCGACAAGCCGAAGACCGTGATCCCGAAAGCGATCAACCAGGTGATCTACCGGATCCTGATTTTCTACATCGGCGCCCTGGTGATCCTGTTGTCGCTGACCCCATGGGACAGCCTGCTGGAAACCCTCAATGCCTCCGGCGATTCCTACAGCGGCAGCCCGTTCGTGCAAGTGTTCTCGATGCTGGGCAGTGACACCGCTGCGCACATCCTCAACTTTGTCGTGCTGACGGCGGCGCTGTCGGTCTATAACAGTGGTACCTACTGCAACAGCCGTATGCTGCTGGGCATGGCCGAGCAGGGCGATGCGCCAAAAGGCCTGGCGAAGATCGACAAACGTGGCGTGCCGGTGCGTTCGATTCTGGCTTCGGCGGCAGTGACGCTGATCGCTGTGCTGCTCAACTACCTGATCCCCCAGCATGCTCTGGAGCTGCTGATGTCGCTGGTCGTTGCGACCCTGGTGATCAACTGGGCGATGATCAGCTTCTCGCACTTCAAGTTCCGCCAACACATGAACAAGACCAACCAGACGCCGCTGTTCAAGGCACTGTGGTATCCGTACGGCAACTACGTCTGCCTGGCATTTGTGTTGTTCATCCTCGGCGTCATGCTGCTGATCCCGGGCATTCAGATCTCGGTGTACGCGATTCCGCTGTGGGTCGTGTTCATGTGGGTCTGCTACGTGATCAAGAACAAGCGTGGTGCGCAGCAGGCTCTGCACGCGTCGAGTTCTGTCGCGAAGTAAGCAAAGTGCAAAAACAACAAACCCGGCCAAGTGCCGGGTTTTTTGTGTTCGCCGTTATACGTAATCGGCGATGGGATAGATCGCGCACAACGCCTCGGCCTGTAACCGGAATTGCTCCTGTGAGGCCGGGTCCAGCGAGTATTCCCGCTCGCCTTGCGGCGTTAGCTTGTCGAGAATCTGGCACAGCAGACTGACAACTTCGCGGCATCCCTGCGGGTCGATGTGACGCTGCGCTATGGAGCCGGTGCCGATACGCAATCCGCTGGCGATAAGTGCCGGTCGAGTTTCGCCGGGGACGCGATGTTTGTTGACGATGATCCCGCAATGCTCCAGCGCCTTCTCGGCAATGGCGCCGGTGATGCCGCCACGCAAGCGGATCAGCACCGTGTGGTTTTCACTGCCGCCGCCCACAACCTCGTAATCATGGGCTTGAAACGCGCTGGCAAGCTCATCGGCAGTGCTGCGAATTCGCCCCATGTAAGCGTCGAACTGCGAAGACATCGCATAGCCCAGCGCCGCAGCCTTGGCGGCAATCATGTTGACGGCTGGCGCCCCCTGCATTTGCGGAAACACGGCTTGATCGAGGGCACGGCGGAAGGTTGTCCGCAAGCCGGGAACCTTGGTATTGGCGTCCCGGCCCGACAGGATCAGGCCGCCACGAGGGCCCATGAGTTGTTTATGTGTGCACGTCGTGGTGACGTGAGCCGCGTCGATCGGACTCGGATGTCGGCCTGTAGCGACCAGTCCGGCGATATGAGAAATGTCGGCGAGCAGGATCGCCCCGGCTTCATCGGCAATCTGGCGAAACCGCTCAAAGTCCACGGCCCGCGAATAGGCTGTGGCGCCGCACATGATGATGCGCGGGCGATGCGCAAGCGCCAGGCTGCGCACATTGTCGTAATCGATGACGCCGTCTGATGTCGTTCCGTACTGAATCGCCTTGTAGTAGGCGCCCGAGAAGGCTTTGGAGCTGCCATGGGTGAGGTCTCCGCCGTGTTCAACAGCCATGCCCAGCAGGGTGTCGCCCGGCTCAAGCAACGCAGTGAGCACCTGATAAGTGGCGTTCGAAGCCGAGTGTGACTGCACGTTGGCATATTGGGCACCGAACAACTCCCGCGCCCTTCGAATGGCAAGCGATTCGACCAGGTCAACGTTCTCGCAGCCGGCGTTATAGCGCCTGCCTGGCATCCCCTCGGCGGTCACGTTGACCAGTGCCGACGCAGAGGCGGCAAGCGTGCGGGGCATGACTGCGCAGGAGGAGGAGACCAATGACAGCACTCGGTGTTGTCGTGCGACCTCAGCGTCGAGAATCCCCGCCAACTCGGCATCTTCCGTACGAAGATCCGCCAGACCATTTCGCAGTAAGTCGGCCTGGTTCATCAGCGGTTCAGTTTTGACTGCCATGCTTCGTATTCCTTCCATGTTTGCTGCGTACTGCGAACAACAGCACGCCTTCCTTGGTTTCACGACTTTGCGTACATCCACTTGCCGATCGGTACAGGCGCATTCCGTGTTTTGCGGGCAATGCGCGCAAAACTAACGTCTGTACGAGCAACCACTGCTCTTGCGTTTCGCTCGCTGATCGGAGGAGGTGAGCTCGACGCATCATAGGTTTTTCAGTGAGGAACGCCAGAAAAATTAATCAGAAAAATGAACATTGTTCAAATAAAATGATTCTTTTTGCGTAAGCAAACGGTGTAAAACTGCAGTTCGGGAGGCGTTTGTCGAGTGATGACAGCCAAAACGGACGAGTCGGTACGCAGCATGAATCGACTCCGCAGAGCTGAGCATGTGGTTGTTGCGTCTGACTTTTGTACCGAAACCAAGGATGGAGAATGCTATGATCGCTGGCGGTTCCAATACCAGTACAACTATCTGCGTAGTGTTCCTGTGTCACCACTGAATGCTCATTCGTGGCGTGTTTTCTAATTGCCTTTATAAAAAGATGGTAAGTACTTTATGCACAGAAGAGAAAGATCGGAGAATCTGAAAAACAACATTAAATACTTGATAAAGAGTCGCGGGGAGACACAGTTGTCGTTGTGCAATTCCAGTGGATTGACCAGGACGACTATCTATAACATTCTTGAAGGCAAGGTGGTCAACGTACAGCACTCCACCGTGCGCAAGATTTCTGATTTCTTCGGTGTATCGTATGAAGAAATAGAGACCATTGATTTTGAAGAAAAGGAAATAATCGACAACAGCATCTCTCCGCAGGGAAATATGAATCCAGCGGCCGTTCCGGTGATAAAAGAGAGCTTGCTGCTTCAGAATCTTGATAAAAGAATTGGTGAGCTGGCTACCATCTATCCACTGACATACTACTTTGGTACGTCTTTCAATCTGATCGGTGTACTGCTGGAAAACGAGATCAGTGGAATGAATGAACCAGGTGATCTTTTGATCGTGCAGAAGGGGGCGTCCAGCAACGATAGGCAAAAGCTGGTGTATGACAAAGTCGGCAAAAAGTTATTCATAATGGATGAGGTTGACCCTGATACGGATCGTATTTGTGTGGTCGGGGATATAATCGAGGAACGATTTAATGGATTGCAGCGTTGAAACGGAAAACAGCAAATACAAGCTGCTAGGGTTTGAAAACGGTAAAAGTCTGGCCGTCATCATGGTGATAGCCACAGGCAAGATAATTAAAATAAAGCTCAGTGAAGTGTTGAATAGTGAGATTATGGATAATCTAAATAAAATAGAAGTAAAAAATCTCTATAAAAAGTTTTATTCTCAGGGTGGGGCACTCACTGCCTACGAGATCAATGACCGTCATGAGAGTTCCTGGATGATCTACATCATCCTGAACCTGATGCTGTTCACGCTGTACATTTTCACCAGTATTGCCGCAACGAAGCCGATTTATCTGGAATATTTCGATATTGTTGTAACGCCGGGCACCTTTCTTTATCCGCTGACGTTTCTGATCGTCGATTTGCTCAATGAGACATTTGGTCTCAGACTTGCGCGAAAGGCGATTCTTTTTGCCTTTATCAGTAATGCGGCCATTATTATTTTGCTGGCTATTACTACCCACTTGCCTGGGCTACCAGGCTGGAAACTGGACGGGCCTTACAACGACGTGATCAGTCAGTTGTCGTCGGTACTGGTAGCCTCATCCATCTCGTTCCTGGTCTCGGAAAACATAAACTCTTATTTGTTGTGCAAGATCAAGGAGCTGACGAACTCGAGATTCCTGTTTTTGCGGGTGTTCTTGAGTACGTTGTTTGCGGTGATTATCGACAGTTTCCTTTTCTGCTATATCGCCTTTTATGGAAAGATGGACAATAGTGCGATATTGAGCATGATCTATGTTCAGATCGCGATAAAAGTGGGTTTTGCCTTCTTTAACGTCTTGCCCGCGTATGGCGCAAGGTCACTGTTCAAGAAGTATTTGACAGGCGCTCAGACGCAATAAGATCAACAAGGCGCTCACTAGGGAAATCCCATCGTTAGTGAGCGCCTCGTTTGTGGTTTGAATTATTTCAAGTTCAATTTGTTTTTAAGATTGTGTGTAACCTGATCTTTGTTATTCAGGAATTCGTTCAGGCCTTTGGCGCGAAGATTACACGCATCGCAATCGGAACATCCGCTACCTTTGATGCCGTTGTAACAGGTTAGCGTTTCGTTACGAACCAGATCCAGTTGATGGTGGTAATCAGCCAGGGCCCAGGTTTCTGCCTTGTTCAGCCACATCAATGGGGTGTCCAGTTGCAACTTGTAATCCATGCCTAGCTCAAGGGCCTTGTTCAGGGCCTTGACGAACTCATCCCGGCAATCAGGGTAGCCAGAAAAGTCGGTTTCACACACGCCGGTAATGACAGTCCTGGCCTGGACTTGATAGGCGTAGATAGACGCCAGGGTCAAAAACAGAATGTTCCTTCCCGGGACGAATGTGCTTGGCAGGCTTTCGCCGGAGCTATTCACGGTCGGGACCGGAATGTTGTCGCGGGTCAGGCTGCTGATGGCCAGCTCATTGAGCAAGGACACGTCCATGGTTTTATGCACGGTCACGCCGAGCTTTTTGGCGAGGTGCTGAGCAACTTCGATTTCCGCGTGATGGCGCTGACCATAGTCAAACGTGATGCAGTGAATTTCATCGTAGTGGGTCAGGGCGTGGATCAAACAGGTGGTTGAGTCCTGCCCGCCGCTGAACACTATAACTGCTTTATTGGTCATGCTTATGCTTCCTGCATTGATTGGAGTAGAGCAACGCCCGAAAGGGTAACGCGAATGGCCCTCGGTATAAACGCTTCAGGCGCTGGATCTGTCAAAAAGCTCTATTGCCCGAAACATTCAGCAGATAAAACAACACAGTTTCAAAATCGTCATATCGACCGCTTGCCGTGACTCAGGCGTCTTGAATCTCAATCTGTCGACCAATAACGTAGAGGTCACCGTCCTGGCGTACTTCTTCCAGGGAAGACGGGTCTGCATCCAGCGCGTAATTCCCGTCGATATCAATGCACCAGAGATCGTTTAATTTCAATAAACGAACACCCGAGCAAATGGAGTTGAATTGATTGCCCATGACCCGTGCGCTCAATTCAGTTACACCTGTCAAGGTTATTCTTATTTTTTTCCAGACGTTGCCTTTGGCTCTGTGGTCTCTTCCATGCAGCACAACGGTTGCTGCCAGTGGCTCATTGGGTACGTAATAAAATTCGAAGGACAGTATCAAACCATCTTCAAACCGATTGAATGCCTGAGATATTTCATTGATGTCGTCGATCGAGAATGACATTTTTATTTATCCATAGCGTCTTATGCAGCAATCAAGGGTTCTGCTGAACCCCGTGACACTGTAATCAATAGAAAATTGCGCGGTAAAATCAGAGCTGATCAGTCTTATTTCGTCGCTGTCGGTACTGTCAAAATCAAACACTTCACAGAGTCGGACGCCGCTTTTTACCTTGTATGCCCCGCAGAATTTCCAGTCTTCATCCATCAACAAGTAGTATTCGCGATCATCCATTAGTGATGAGGTAAAGCGCAGGCACTCAGCGATCGAAGAGAACTCGGTGAACTCACATAAGATTTCTCGTCTTGATCTTAAATCACTAATTATCGAGTCCGTTGCCGGCAGGCTTAAGAGCAACCTCTCATCGAAAGGGTGTGCTAAAAGCAGGCTGGTTTTTTTACTGTATCGGCCCAGTACATTCTTATATTGTGCCTTTCGATACAATAACTCTCTCCTATAAGGATCATAAATCATGTTAAACATCCTTGTGTGTTGAATGGGCTACTGGGTCTAGGCAAGGTGACCTTCAATGCGAAAAACTTCATTCAGCCCCACCTCTTCAGCGGGATCGCCATCTTCAAGGCACCTAAAGCTTATGCCCGATAGTGCTTTGTGCAATAGCGCGCAGAGTTTTACAGGGTGGAAGTTTACTTGTAGCCAAAGAGAACTCAATTTACAGGCGAGGAAGAGCAATGTTGTTTCTGGAAAGAATTAAACAAATCATCTCGATAAATTTTATCGGATGCTCAGTTGGGGTGGAGTACATATCTACTAATCCGACTTCCACAGCGCAATCAACAATTGCGCGGAAGTCATCGATATCTTGTGATGAAATGCAGTGGAGGAGATCAGGCGGCATATTATCTCCCCTGCCATTCAGGGGCAGTGTCGCACCTTTTCTCTCCCAGTCAGTCAAGCCACCGCACTCCGGAAAGCTATCAAGGTGAGCTATCAATTTTTCGATAGCACCGTGTCGAATGAACTTTGCTTCGCAATAGGTATGCAGCAGTCTGGACGCATAGCGCTGTAAAGCAGCTGGGGGGAGGTTGGCAAGTGCTCGCGCTAACTCTTCTTGAATGATCATTGAATTTTGGTCCATTCAGCTATTTTTCTTTTTATTTCTTCCAGTGAGTTCACGTTGCCGATTACAACCAGTTCGCACCCCAGTTCCTTGTCTCGGTAGGAAACAAACTCATCAGTGTCCTGGTCGAGTATCACTCTGAGAATTTGCCCATTCGCTTCGTTTCTGGCAGAAAAAATGGGATTGCCTTCCATGAACGGCGTGCCATTTGAGAATGTCGTATTGTAATAAGGTGCTTTAAATCCCTTTATATCGATTTTGTTCGTCTGAGTCTCCAGGCGAAAAAACTCATAAAAGGATCGCTCCAGTCTGAAGTAGCAGTCCGGATTGTGCAGATAGTCATTGAACATTTCACTTGCTCCGCGAAAGCGCGATAGGTTTTTTCGTAGCCGTCAGCGGAAGTCAAAATACTCGATCATAAGTTCGGTCGGCTTCATGCCAGCACCCAGGAATCCGAGAACCTCCAGGAACCACGATAGATCATCTCCGAGTTCAGAGATATCCTCCCTCTCACTCATCAATAAACATAACGCCAGTCTTGCCATCAGATTTTTACGTTCACGAAAGTTGCGTATTGCCTCGTGCTCATCGATTTTCGCCCACCAAATAGATGACTCTGTTTTTAATATTTTGGTGGTGATTTTTCCATCAATGTATTCTTGAGCCAGATGCATAGGGTCATGCTTGCAATTGGCAAACTTGATGTTCAGGGCGTGCAATACCTTAAGAAAAAAGGTGAGTTGATGTTTGTGCGCAATTGAACTGTTGTTTGATCGAATGATGCCGTTCATGTTGTATTTTTTGAAGTCAATCTTGTTCAATTTGGTTTCCCTACCTGCCGCTATGGGCGGTGCATTGCAAAAAGGTTCTATTGGGTCGTTCGCTCAGTACGGCTTTCCAGTATTCCGATTCTTTAGCTGTCTGATTTTTACCGCTGAAAAGTAGGTCTTCTTGAAAATGGAATTTTAAGCAAGAATTCTCTGGTTTTTGGTGTGGGTGTCATGTCAGCGTCGGCTTGTTTCAAGGAGTTTGCAAGTTCTGAGAATTCAATAATCTGTTCCGGGAGGCCGTGGATCAGTATGCAGCGAGTATCGGAGAGATCCTCGACCTAGTTTCTCCGCAATAACACTACTGGATTCGAGTTCGGCAGCCAGTACTGCGTATACATTATATTGAAGAAAAATCGGTGCCAGAGGTTCGAAGATCAACTCGTGACGATATCCTGTAGCCAGATACCATATTGCATCACATGATTCATCAAGACTGATCCGCGCAGCCTTCGATGCATATATTGATCCTGTGTCTACGATGGCTTTCATAAAGAAACTCAAATGGCGGGCACGGCGCCGGGCGTGGCCAGCGCGACCTGTTCACCGGCTTTGCGCCCAAACACCAGGGTTTCCATGGCCTGGACGAAGGTTCGACCTTGTAGCCAGAAACCGTCATGAATCATGCTCAAGACATAGCAGCGCTGCTGCTCGTCCATCAATAGCGCAGCGTGACCGTGATCGATCTCGGCGATGCTTACCAAAGTGCTGCCCAGGCGTTGCTGCCAGGCCAGGAAGTCTTCGCTGTCATGCAGGTGTTCAAAGGTGCCAAAGGCGACATCGCTGGTAGCACAGTCTTCGCCTCTACCGCACTTCCCCACCTGCAGGCCGGCGAGTTGTCCGAGCAGTGCGGCGGCCGGGTGCTCGGGCGGGACGAAGTCCGGCAAAGGTTCTGCGAGAGTCGCGGGCCAGCCAGCGGCCAGGAACAGAGGGCGCAGAGTGTCAGGAAACTCGATCAGCGAAGGTCCGGGCTGGGCAATAAGTGTCATCGGTAAACCTGCTTCATGATAGATCTGACCCGCAATGCGTCATGCTTTTTTGATTTTTCCATTTGCAGAAACGCTGCCTCTTCCATAACCCTGATCAAGATGAGTTTTTCATGGGGCATGGTCAAAGTCAGTGTGCCGGCCTGCTGTATAAAATCCGTTGGATTTGCCTCATGACACCCGGATCTCGCTTCGAATGCCTTGCGAAAATGTCCAGCCCAAGTGCAATACCTTCTTTCCCCTCTGCTGTCGCTTGGTCAAAGACTGACTTAAATACCCTGATGACAGATGTGCGATCAAAGTGCCGCGCGAGCATATCGCCGACAGTCCAGCAGAATTCCATAACTGCATATCTGGAATAGTTGCTCCGAATGGCATCGAGCAATGCCTGCTTTTGAATTGCCGAGAGCCTGTTCATATCCGATGAAATCTTTATTATGAAAAAATCTGCGCCAGGCTTATTGAAAAATGCGTCTGTCGAGAGAATTTCAATAATGAAATTCAGACATTTCTCAGGAAAGATCTCATGACTCAGTGTCAGCCGATCGTAGTCATCAGCAAGCGCCATGACTCGCTTGCGCGCTCCTTTTCCTTCTGCGGCATATAACGACTTCCTTATCTCTTCCATGACCGGGTTTTCACTTTTGCGGGGGGGGCTGATGCTAGCCGCGTCAATTACGCTTCAATTTTTAACATGAATCAAGATTCATGCCAGCCATGATATGGCCATTACGGGGCATGGAGGGGCGCCGCTGGCCGAAGAGCTTGTTCAATTTTTGCTGTAGTAAACCGCATCAAAGTGCGCAAGAAGTTGCGTACTCTTGTAATGCGATCGCGTTCTGGCTATTCGCGGTATCCTGCGCGTTCTGAATACGGACGCTTTTCCATGCTGGTAATTTCCAATAACGTGCATCTGCCGGATGCCGAGATCGAATTGACGGCCATTCGCGCCCAGGGCGCCGGGGGGCAGAACGTCAACAAGGTCTCCAGCGCCGTGCACCTGCGCTTCGACATTCAGGCCTCGTCCTTGCCCGAGTTCTACAAGGAGCGGCTGCTGGCGCTGCGCGACAGTCGCATCACCAGCGATGGCGTGTTGATCATCAAGGCTCAGCAATACCGCACGCAGGAAGCCAATCGCGCCGATGCGCTGGAGCGTCTGGTCGAGCTGATTCTCAGCGCCACCAAAGTTGAAAAGAAACGCCGTCCGACCAAGCCGACCCTCGGTTCAAAAAAGCGTCGGCTTGAGTCGAAGACCAAGCGCGGCAGCATCAAGGCCGGGCGGGGCAAGGTGGATTTCTAGTCCTCGCGATACTTGGCGGTGTGTTTATACAGATACACGCTCAAGGCCAATCCACTCAGCGAGGCGAGGGCGGCGAAGAGGAAGATCGAAGCAAACCCGAATCCCGCCGCAATCGCCCCGGCCAGTGGCCCAGTGATCCCCAGCGACAAGTCGATGAACAGCGAGTACGCACCCACCGCCGCGCCACGGCTGGACGCCGGCACCAGATTCACCGCCTCCACGCCCAGCGCCGGGAACACCAGCGAGAAGCCAAAACCGCTCAACGCCGCACCGGCCAGTGCCCAATGCGCGTCCGGTGCCAGCCACAGCAGCAACAGTCCTAGGGTCTCCACTGACAGGCAGGCAATCGCCACGCGGAAGCCGCCGAGGCGGTTGATCAGGTTGCCGAACAGCAGTCGCGCACCGATGAAACTGGCGCCGAACAGGCTCAGGCACAACACCGCGTTGTCCCAGTGCCGAGTGGCGTAATACAGGGTGATGAAGGTCGCGATGGTACCGAAACCGATTGAGCCCAAGGCCAGCCCGCAACCGTGGGGGAGCACGCGTCCGAGCACATGCATGAATGGCAGGCGCTCACCGGCAACAATCGGTGCGGCGGTTTTTGGCCATGCCAGTAACAGGCCCAGCGCGGCCAGCAGGATGATGCTGACGCCCATGCTCCACAAACCCAGTTGGCCGACCAGCCACACCCCGAACGGTGCGCCGACCGCCAGTGCGCCATAGCTGGCGATGCCGTTCCACGAGATCACCTTGGCGGTGTTCGCCGCGCCCACACGGCCGATGCCCCAGCCGATCGAGCCGGAGCCGACGAGGCTTTCCGCGCTGCCCAGCACCAGTCGGCCGATCAACAGGCTGATCAAACTGAGCATCGGCATGTTCGGTGTCCACGCGGAAATCAGCATGAACACTCCGCTCAAACCGCAGCCGGCCAAACCATACATCACTGCGAGCTTGCTGCCCTTGTTGTCGATGATCTTGCCGGCGTACGGGCGGCTGAGCAGGGTCGCGAGGTATTGCACGCTGATCACCAGACCCGCGATTACCGCACCGAAGCCCAGGTCGCTGTGGACGTAACCCGGCAGAACCGCGAGGGGAATGCCGATGTTCAGGTAGCCGATGAAGGTGAAGAGGACGATGGAGACGACTTGCAGCGTGACCGCCAGGGGGCGCTGGGGCTCTGACTTAGAGAACGACATGGGTAACGATCCACGGGGAGAGCAGAATAGATAGGCTGCTCATGATACCGGCGCGAAACAATCTGAGGCGGGAAAAGTAAAACTATTTGTCGGGCGGCGGCTTCAGGATTTGGCCGGAGCGACCAGTTGTGTGGTGACCAGCGCGGCGAGGGCGTTTTCTTCACTGCCGAAGCGGGCGAGCAGAGCGGCTTGTTTCTCAGGAGAGAGGCGGGTCCAGATCTCGATCATTTTCTCGGTGGCGCCGATCAGGACGGCGGCTTGGCTTTCGGAGAATTCGTCGGTCATGGCAGGCTCGGTTTCAGGCAGTGTGGAAAGCGCATGTTAGCGCTTTCCACACGGTCTGTACGACGGGCCTTACTCTTCGTTGTCGGCCGGGCGGCTCTCAACGGCTTCTTGCGGCTCGGGCTGCCCCGCACCGGCTTGTTGCGTGGTCGTCTGCTCAGGTACGTGCAGGCTTGGGAAGGGGAGATTAGGAATCTCGTGCATGGTTGCGCTCCTCGCTAAGTCTGTTGATAGATCTGGTAGATCCGCGCTTCTGAAAAAGCCTGCGCAGGATACAGGAGGAAAAATGACAATCAGACTTTTAATTCAAATTAATGCGACAGATGGCCGCAGGGAGAGCGAAAAGCAAAAGACTGGGCCATAGCCGAAACCAAATGTGGGAGCGAGCCTGCTCGCGAAGGCAGTGTGTGTTGATCGTTCCCACGCTCTGCGTGGGAACGCCTCAAAGGACGCTCTGCGTCCGCTGTTGGGACGCAGAGCGTCCTGGGCTGCATTCCCACGCGGAGCGTGGGAACGATCAAATCAAAAGATCGCAGCCTGCGGCAATTCCTGCAGAGTATTGCGGTGTTACTTGCAGACGTTGGCGATGGCTTCGGCCAGCAGCGCCAGACGCGTGGCATCGATGCCGGCCACGTTGGCCCGACCCGAGCTGACCATGTACACGCTGTGATGCTCGCGCAGCTGTTTTACCTGCTCCGGCGACAGGCCGGTGTAGGAGAACATCCCGCGTTGCACGCCAATGTGCGCAAAACGTTCGCGCAAACCGTGTGGCTCCAGCGCTTCCACCAGACCACTGCGTAGCTGGGCGATGCGCAAACGCATGGCTTCGACTTCGTCGGCCCAGCGAGCTTTCAGTTCTGTATCGGCGAGGATGGTTGCAACGACAGCTGCACCGTGATCCGGTGGTGTCGACCACAGGTTGCGGGCAATGTTGGCCAGTTGGCTGCGGATGTCGATGAGCTTGTCGGCGGTTTTCGCGCAGACGATCAGCGCACCGGTGCGGTCGCGATAGAGGCCGAAGTTCTTCGAGCAGGAACTGGTGATCAGCAGCTCAGGTACCTCTGCCGCGAACAAGCGGGTCGACCACGCATCCTGCTCCAGACCATCGCCAAAACCCTGGTAGGCAAAGTCGATCAGCGGCAGCAGATTGCGGCTGCGCACCACGTCGAGTACGCGCTGCCAGTCGTCGTGGTTCAGGTCGAAACCGGTCGGGTTGTGGCAGCACGCGTGGAGCAGCACCACATCACCTTTCGGTACTTCATTGAGCACGGCAAGCATGGCATCGACGTCGAGGCGGTTGTCGCTGCCCACGTATGGGTAGTGACTGACCTTGACCCCGGCCGCCGCAAAAATGGTTTCGTGGATCGGCCAGGTCGGGTTGCTCAGCCATACGCCTTTGCCCGGCAGGCATTGGGCGATGAAGTCAGCGGCCAGACGCAGGGCACCGGTACCGCCCGGCGTCTGGGTAGCGCCGGCACGTTGTTCGGCGATCAACTTCGAGTCGGCGCCGAGCACCAACTCGTTGATGACTTTGCCGAACAGCGGATTGCCGTGGCCACCGATGTAAGTCTTGGTGTCCTGGCTTTCCACCAGCCGCGCTTCGGCGATTTTCACCGCTTCCGGGATCGGCGTCAGGCCTTGGGCATCCTTGTAGACGCCAACGCCGAGGTCGAACTTGCGCGGGTTGCTGTCCTGCGCATACGCCTCCATCAAACCGAGGATCGGGTCGCCGGGTACCCGGCCGATGGCGTCAAAGTGCATTACTTGCGTCCTTCTGCGGTCTTGGCCACTTCGTCAGTGCGCGCGGCCATGATGAAGTCGTTGCGGTGCAGGCCTTTGATCGAGTGGCTCCACCAGGTCACGGTGACTTTGCCCCACTCGGTCAGCAGGCCCGGGTGATGACCCTCGGCCTCGGAGATCTCGCCGACGGCGTTGGTGAAGGCCAGCGCGTGCTTGAAGTTCTTGAACAGGAAGACCTTCTCCAGCTGCATGATGCTGTCGCGTACTTCGATGTTCCAGTCAGGGATCTGCTTGATCAGGATCGGCAGTTCTTCGTCGCTGACTTGTGGCGCATCGGCGCGGCAGGCTTCGCAGTGGGCTTGGTTCAAAGTGGACATGGTTGGATTCCTGAGATCGGGTGTCTTTTTTATAAGAGCTGTTACGGACGTCAATGCCGTCACGCTAAACCAAAGCCGCGACGACTGACAGACTCACTTGTCACTAAAAGCGACGGTTCACGCCGCTTTCGGTTTCGGCGGAAATTTTGGCGCGTGCAGACCCAACTGCATGCCTTGCTTGACCATGGCCATGATGTCTTCATGAGCCACGTCGAACAGGCGCTTGAGATTCGGCAGGACAAAGTACAGCGGTTGCAGAATGTCGATGCGATACGGCGTGCGCATGGCTTCCAGCGGATCGAAGGCCTGATGCTCGGGCTCGTCCGACAGGGAATAAACAGTTTCCTTGGGGGAAGACAGGATGCCGCCGCCGTAGATGCGTTTGCCTTGCGGGGTGTCGACCAGACCGAATTCGATGGTCATCCAGTACAGCCGCGCCAGATACACGCGTTCATCCTTGGTCGCTTGCAGACCAAGTTTGCCGTAGGTGTGCGTGAATTCGGCGAACCACGGGTTGGTCAGCAGCGGGCAGTGACCAAAGATCTCGTGGAAAATATCCGGTTCTTGCAGGTAGTCCAGTTCTTCACGGGTGCGAATAAACGTGGCCACCGGAAATTGTTTGCTGGCGAGCAATTCAAAAAAAGTCTGGAACGGAATCAGCGCCGGGACACGGGCGACCTGCCAACCGGTGGTCTCGCCGAGCACCTTGTTGATCTCGCCGAGCTGCGGAATGCGGTCGTGGGGCAGACCGAGTTTTTCGATACCGTCCAGGTATTCCTGGCACGCACGACCCTCGATCACTTTCAGTTGACGGGTGATCAGCGTGTTCCACACCGCATGTTCTTCGGCGGGGTAGTCGATAAAACCTTGCGCATCGCGCTCGCGGGCCACGTATTGCGTCTGCTTCATACTGCTCTCCTGCTAGGGGAATTCGTTCTTGTTATGTCCAGCGATGGATTCAGAATTACCTGAGAGCGTGTTGATGTGCAGCAGGTTGAATGGCCTGCGCGTAGGAAATTTCTCTTTAATTCGTAAAGTTATCGTTACGGTTTGGCGGATATCTCGCGTTTGCGGTGATTCTCGGGTTTGAAAAGGCCAATGGCTGTCACATAATCTTGACAACTATCTGCGCCCCTCGACAGAAAAGTCCGGCGCCGTTCCCTTGTAGGAGTGAGCCTGCTCGCGATAGCGGTGTATCAGTCAGCATCAATATCAACTGACCCACCGCTATCGCGAGCAGGCTCACTCCTACAGGTATTACTGTCTTCACGGGTCATTTATATGCGCATCAAAGTCCACTGCCAGAACCGCATCGGCATCCTGCGCGACATCCTCAATCTGCTGGTGGCGTACGGGATCAACGTCGCGCGCGGCGAGGTCGGCGGTGAGCATGGCAACGCGATCTATCTGCATTGCCCGAACCTGATCAACATCCAGTTCCAGGCGCTACGGCCGAAGTTCGAAGCGATTGCCGGGGTGTTCGGCGTCAAGCGGGTAGGGCTGATGCCGAGCGAGCGTCGGCACATGGAGTTGAATGCGCTGCTCGGTGCGCTGGAATTCCCGGTGTTGTCGATCGACATGGGCGGCTCGATCGTTGCCGCCAACCGTGCGGCGGCGCAATTGCTCGGCGTGCGGGTCGATGAAGTGCCGGGGATTCCGCTGTCGCGCTATGCCGAGGATTTCGATTTGCCGGAGTTGGTGCGCGCCAATAAATCCCGAATCAACGGCATGCGGGTCAAGGTCAAGGGCGACATCTTTCTCGCTGACATCGCGCCGCTGCAATCCGAACACGACGACAGCGAAGCCATGGCCGGTGCAGTGCTGACCTTGCACCGCGCCGACCGCGTCGGTGAGCGCATCTATAACGTGCGCAAGCAGGAGTTGCGCGGCTTCGACAGCATCTTCCAGAGCTCGAAAGTCATGGCGGCGGTGGTGCGCGAAGCGCGGCGCATGGCGCCGCTGGATGCGCCGTTATTGATAGAAGGCGAAACCGGCACCGGCAAGGAGTTGTTGGCGCGTGCCTGTCACCTCGCCAGTCCGCGTGGGCAGTCGCCGTTGATGGCGCTCAACTGCGCAGGACTGCCGGAGTCGATGGCCGAGACCGAATTGTTCGGCTACGGCCCGGGTGCCTTCGAAGGTGCACGGGCGGAAGGCAAGCTCGGGCTACTGGAACTGACGGCGGGCGGCACGTTGTTTCTCGATGGCGTCGGTGAAATGAGTCCGCGCTTGCAGGTGAAATTGCTGCGCTTTCTGCAGGACGGTTGCTTCCGTCGTGTAGGCAGTGATGAAGAGGTTTATCTGGACGTACGGGTGATCTGCGCAACCCAGGTCGACTTGTCCGAGTTGTGCGCGCGTGGCGAGTTTCGCCAGGATCTGTATCACCGCTTGAATGTGCTTTCGCTGCATATTCCCCCGCTGCGCGAATGCCTCGACGGTTTGACGCCATTGGTCGAGCACTTTCTGGATCAGGCCAGCCGGCAGATCGGTTGTTCGCTGCCGAAACTCGCGCCGGCGGCGATGGATCGGCTCAGCCATTACCACTGGCCGGGCAATGTGCGGCAGTTGGAGAACGTGCTGTTTCAGGCGGTTTCGTTGTGTGATGGCGGCACGGTAAAGGCTGAGCATATCCGCCTGCCGGATTACGGCGTGCGTCAGCCGCTTGGCGATTTTTCGCTGGAGGGTGGGCTGGACGAGATTGTCGGGCGGTTTGAGAAAGCGGTGCTGGAGCGACTGTATTCAGAGCATCCGAGCAGTCGGCAACTGGGTAAGCGGCTGGGAGTTTCGCACACCACCATCGCCAACAAACTCCGCGAATATGAAGTGGGCAAAGATCCTGAAAGCTAAGTGGACCCCTGGGGGGGGGGGGGGGGGGGGGGGGGGGGGGGGGGGGGGGGGGGGGGGGGGGGGGGGGGGGGGGGGGNCATCGGGGATTTATCCCCGATGGGCTGCGAAGCAGCCCCAAGGCCGCTTAACTTGATGTATCAGCTGAACCGCATTCATCGGTATCGGGGCGGCTTAGCCACCCATCGGGGATAAATCCCCTCGCCACAGGGTTATTCGCCCAGCCCGAGATCGGGATTGCCGCCTAGCGGCATGACACCGCCGGTTTTTCGACTTCGATACATTTCCCCGATCCCCGCAAAATCCCCCAAGTCCTTTGTTTACCGGGTCGCGAGCCGCCAGAAAAAAGTTGGTCTGCAAATTGCTTATGGCTCAGCAGTACAGCGGTGGGCGGCAAACGTCCGGCATGCAGAGGAAAGAGTGTGGACAAGTACCTTTATGTGGCAATGACCGGCGCCAGCCAGAACGCGCTGGCGCAGAAGGCTCATGCCAACAACCTGGCGAACATCTCCACCAACGGTTTTCAGCGCGACCTGGAGCAGGCGCGTTCGATGCCGGTGTTCGGTGACAGCTTTCCGGCGCGCGCGTTTGCCATGAGCGAACGGCCCGCCACTGATTTCACTCCCGGCTCGCTGGTACAGACCGGGCGTGACCTCGACGTCGCGGTGACCGGCAACGGCTTCATCGCCGTGCAGAACCCCAACGGCGGCGAAAGCTACGTGCGCACCGGCAGCCTCAATATCGACGCCCTCGGCGTGTTGCGTGCCGGCAACGGCATGCCGGTGATGGGCAATGGCGGTCCGATCGCCGTGCCGCCCGAGCAGCAGGTCGAAGTCGGTGAAGACGGCACCATCAGTATTCGTGCGATGGGCGAAGGCCCGCGCGTCATGGCGGAAGTCGACCGGATCAAACTGGTCAACCCGGACATCAAGAACATGAACAAGGGCCTCGACGGCTCGATCTACACCAAGGACGGCCAGCCTGCGCCGGCCGATGCCAACGTCAAACTGGTGTCGGGTTTCCTGGAATCGAGCAACGTCAATGCCGTGGAAGAGATGACCTCGGTGCTGGCTCTGGCCAAGCAGTTCGAGTTGCACGTCAAGATGATGAACACCGCCAAAGACGACGACCAGGCCATGGCTCGGGTCTTGCAGATCAGCTAATTATCAGAACGTCGCGCCGTAAAACAGGCGCACGAGGAGAATCGAATGCTTCCGGCTCTATGGGTTGCCAAAACTGGTCTGTCCGCTCAGGACACCAACCTGACCACCATTTCCAACAACCTGGCGAACGTCTCGACCACGGGTTTCAAACGTGACCGCGCCGAGTTCCAGGACCTGCTGTATCAGATCAAACGTCAGCCAGGCGCCCAGTCGACCCAGGACAGCGAACTGCCGTCGGGTCTGCAAGTGGGTACTGGTGTGCGCATCGTCGGCACGCAGAAAAACTTCACCGCCGGCAGCCTGCAAACCACCGAGCAGCCGCTGGACATGGCCATCGACGGTCGCGGTTTCTTCCAGATCCTGCAACCGGACGGCACCACGTCCTACACCCGTGACGGTACTTTCCACCTCGACTCCAACGGCCAGATCGTCAACGCCAGCGGTTTCGCTCTGGAACCGGCCATCGTCATTCCGAACGATGCCCAGACCTTCACTGTGGGTCGCGACGGCACCGTGTCGATCTCCGTTGCCGGCAACCCTGCCGCCCAGGTGATCGGCAACCTGCAAACCGCCGACTTCATCAACCCGGCCGGTCTGCAAGCCGTGGGTAACAACCTGTTCCTCGAAACCGCTGCTTCCGGTGCGCCGCAAGTCGGTACTCCGGGCCTGAACGGTTTCGGCACCACGCTGCAGAACACCCTGGAAACCTCCAACGTCAGCACCGTTGAAGAGATGGTCAACATGATCACCACTCAGCGCGCTTACGAGATGAACTCCAAGGTGATTTCCACCGCCGACCAGATGCTCTCGTTCGTAACGCAGAATCTGTAATCAAGTCTATGAGGCGGCCATGAGGTCGCCTGCAACACCGTGAGGTAGGGTCATGAATCGCTTCGTATCTGTTCTGGCATTGAGTGGAGTCGTCTCGCTCGCGGGCTGCGTCGCTCCGACGCCCAAGCCCAATGACCCTTACTACGCCCCGGTGTTGCCGCGCACGCCGTTGCCGGCTGCGGCCAATAACGGCTCGATCTATCAGGCCGGGTTCGAACAGAACCTGTACAGCGACCGCAAGGCGTTCCGGGTCGGTGACATCATCACCATCACCCTGAACGAGAAGACCCAGGCGAGCAAAAACGCCAACTCGCAAGTGGCCAAGAACAGCAAGACCGGCATCGGCCTGACTTCGTTGTTCGGCGGCAGCGCGGTGACCAACAACCCGTTGGGTGGCAATGACCTGAGCCTGGACGTCGGCTACAGCGGCGACCGTGCGACCAAGGGTGACAGCAAGGCCGCGCAGGGCAACACCCTGACCGGTTCGATCACTGTGACCGTGGCTGACGTATTGCCCAACGGCATCATCGCCGTGCGCGGCGAGAAGTGGATGACCCTCAACACCGGTGATGAGCTGGTGCGCATTGCCGGTCTGGTGCGCGCGGATGACATCGCCACCGACAATACCGTGTCGTCGACCCGTGTCGCCGATGCACGCATCACCTACTCGGGCACCGGTTCGTTCGCCGATGCGAGTCAGCCAGGCTGGTTCGACCGTTTCTTCCTCAGCCCGCTGTTCCCTTTCTAGGTGGCTACGTTGAATTTCAAGAGCCTCATGCTGGCCGCCGTTATGTTGTCGGCGGCCTTCAATGCACAAGCCGAGCGGCTGAAAGATATCGCCAGCATTTCCGGCGTGCGCTCCAACCAGTTGATCGGTTACGGCCTGGTGGTCGGGCTTAACGGCACCGGTGACCAGACGACGCAAACTCCGTTCACCCTGCAGACCTTCAACAACATGCTCTCGCAGTTCGGCATCAAAGTACCGCCGGGCTCGGGCAACGTGCAGTTGAAAAACGTCGCGGCGGTGTCGGTGAGTGCCGATCTGCCGGCGTTCGCCAAACCGGGTCAGCAGGTCGATATCACCGTTTCCTCGATCGGTAACTCCAAGAGCCTGCGCGGCGGCACCCTGTTGCTGACCCCGCTCAAGGGTATCGACGGCAACGTCTACGCCATCGCTCAGGGCAACCTGGTGGTCGGCGGTTTCGATGCCGAGGGTCGTGACGGTTCGAAGATCACCGTTAACGTGCCGTCGGCCGGTCGTATCCCTGGCGGTGCCTCGGTGGAGCGTTCGGTGCCGAGCGGTTTCAACCAGGGCAACAGCCTGACGCTGAACCTCAACCGTTCCGACTTCACCACGGCCAAGCGCATCGTCGACAAGATCAACGACATGCTCGGTCCTGGCGTCGCGCAAGCCATCGACGGCGGATCGATCCGTGTGACTGCGCCGCTCGATCCGAGCCAGCGCGTCGACTATCTGTCGATCCTCGAAAACCTCGAAGTCGATCCGGGGCAGGCGGTGGCGAAAGTCATCATCAACTCGCGGACCGGCACCATTGTCATCGGCCAGAACGTGAAAGTGTCGCCGGCCGCCGTGACCCACGGCAGCCTGACCGTGACCATCACCGAAGACCCGATCGTCAGTCAGCCGGGCCCGTTGTCCAACGGCCAGACTGCGGTTGTGCCGCGCTCGCGGGTGAATGCCGAGCAGGAAGCCAAGCCGATGTTCAAGTTCGGCCCTGGCACCACACTCGACGAGATCGTCCGTGCGGTGAACCAGGTCGGCGCAGCACCGGGTGACCTGATGGCGATTCTTGAAGCATTGAAGCAGGCCGGCGCGTTGCAAGCCGACCTGATTGTGATCTGAGGCCGACCATCATGGATATGCGCAAGAGCGGTCTGGTCAGCAGCAGCGATTCGGGTTCTTACTCTGACCTCAATCGTCTGAACCAGCTCAAGGTTGGCGACAAGGACAGCGATGCGAACATGCGCAAGGTGGCGCAGGAGTTCGAATCGCTGTTTCTCGGCGAGATGCTCAAGTCGATGCGTTCGGCCACCGAAGCGCTGGGCCAGGACAATCCGCTGAACACGCCGGCGGCCAAGCAGTATCAGGAAATGTACGACCAGCAACTGGCCGTTTCCATGTCTCGCGAGGGCGGTGGTATCGGTCTGGCTGACGTGCTGATGCGGCAGATGTCGAAGAACAAGCCGATGGCGCCGGGCGAGGCAGCCGCAGCCTCCGCCGCCAAACAGGAAGAGGCCAAGGCCAAGGCGCTGGCCGTGGCCACGCCGGTTGCCGCAGGCACCGTCGCCACCAACGGCCCGTTGTCGCGCCTCAATGGCGAGCGCCCGTTGTGGGCGTCGCGCTCGGTCAATGCACCGAACACGCAACTGGCGCACCGCAACGACATGGAAATGATCAACCAGCGTCGACTGGCCTTGCCGCCGAAACTCGCCGATCGTTTGCTCGCAGGTCTGGTGCCGTCCGCGATGCCGACAGCCGCCAGCCAATTGCCGCAACGCGCCACGACGGCCGCCACCACTGGCGCCGGTCCGCTGTACAACGGCGACTGGCTGGCCCGCGCCGAGTCGGACAAGGCGGCTGGTGGGCAGATGCAGATTTACGGCCGGGCGATGGCGCAGATTCCGCTGGCGCCCGCGAAGAAAGCCTTCAGCTCCGCCGACGAATTCGTCAACACCATGTTGCCGATGGCCAAGGAAGCCGCCGCGCGTATCGGCGTCGATCCGCGTTACCTGGTGGCGCAGGCCGCGCTGGAAACCGGCTGGGGCAAATCGGTCATGCGCGCGCAGGATGGCAGCAGCAGCCACAACCTGTTCGGCATCAAGGCCAGCAGTAACTGGAAGGGCGATTCGGCCCGGGCAATCACCAGCGAGTTCCGCAATGGCGCGATGGTCAAGGAGACGGCCGAGTTCCGTTCCTACGCCTCGTACAAGGACAGTTTCCACGATCTGGTGACTTTGCTGCAGAGCAACAATCGCTATCAAGATGTCGTGAAGTCTGCCGATAACCCAGAACAGTTTGTACGCGAGTTGCAAAAGGCCGGTTACGCAACCGACCCGAACTACGCGACGAAGATTTCGCAGATAGCCAAGCAGATGAACAGTTTTGAAAACTACGCTGCGGCGGGCGTTTCCACCACGCCTTTATAAGGCACAAGGTATAAGGTCTGAACCATGAGTTTGCTCAATATCGGGATGTCGGGGCTGTCGGCTAGCCAGTCCTCTCTGGCTACGACAGGCAACAACATTGCCAACGTCGATACCGCCGGTTATTCACGCCAGCAAACCGTGCAAGGCACCAAGGCCTCGCAGCAAGTCGGCAACGTTTTCATCGGCACGGGGACCACCCTGGCCGACGTGCGCCGGGTCTACAACTCGTACCTGGAAACCCAGTTGCACACGGCGACCTCGCTCAACAGCGAAGCAGCGTCGTATCTGGCGCAAGCCAAGCCACTGGACGGCACGCTGTCGGACGTCAACACCGGCCTGACCGGTGTGCTGCAAAAATTCTTCACCTCGATGCAGAGCGTATCGACCTCGGCCACCGATGACACTTCCCGTCAAACGGTGCTGACCGGCGCACAGGCACTGACTGGCCGTTTCAACTCCATCGCCAAGCAGTTGAACGACCAGAACACCACCATCAACGGCAACCTGACCGACATGACGGCCCAGGTGAACAAGCTGGCCAACTCGATTGCCGGCCTGAACCAGAAGATCGGTGAGATTTCTACCAGTGGCGGTCAGCCGAACGATCTGCTCGACAGCCGTAACGAAGCCGTACGCCAGTTGTCCGAACTGACCGGCGCGCAGGTCGTTGAGCGTGGCACCAGTTTCGACGTGTATATCGGCACCGGCCAGCCGCTGGTGATCGGCAACACCACCAACACCCTGAGCACCGTTGCGAGCAAGGATGACCCGACGCGCATGGCGATCCAGATGGATCGCGGTTCGAGCGTCATCGATATCACCTCGGCGATGAGCGGTGGTGAAATCGGTGGTCTGCTGACCTATCGCAAAGAAGTCCTCGATCCGTCGCTGAACGAACTGGGGCGCGTGGCCCTGGTTATCGCCGATCAGATCAACAGCCAGCAAGCCCAGGGCATCGACAAGAACGGTGACTTCGGCGCGGCGATTTTCAACAACATCAACAGTGCGGCGCTGATCAGTCAGCGCAGTATCGCGCAGTCGGGCAACAGCGCAGGCTCGGGCAACCTTGACGTCACCATCAAGGACACCGGCAAGCTGACCACCAGCGATTATCAGGTCACGTTCACCAGCGCTACTGACTACACCGTCAAGCGCTCGGACGGCACCGCCATGGGCGCCTTCAGCACGACGACCAATCCGCCACCGGTGATCGACGGTTTCACGCTGGCACTCAAGGGCGGCGCGTTGAGCGCGGGCGACACCTTCAAGGTGACCCCGACCCGTAACGCCGCAGCGAGCATTCAGACCGTACTCACCGATCCGAAGAAAATCGCTGCAGCCGGTCCATTGACCGGTGTGGCCAGCGCTGCCGGTTTGGGCACCTACACCCAGCCGACGCTCAGCGACAGCATCAACATCTACAACCCGACTGCTCAGGCCGATATGCAGGCGGCGTTGAAGAATTCGACACCGGTAAAACTGGTGTTCGGCGATCCGAGCGGCGGCAGTCAGTCTTACAAGTTCGTCGACGCCAAGGGCGGAACCATCAGCTCCGGCACAATCGTTCCGGGGCAGGCCAACACCCTGAACCTGAAAGTAGGCATCGTCGATGCCAGCGGCAACCCGGTGCTGGACACGAGCGTCACGCCTAACGTGCAGAAAACCTTCACCGTGCAAACCACGGTTGGCGGTACGCCGAAACCGGGCGAAACCTTCACCATGAACCTGACCGGTGCGGCGTCTTCGGATAACCGCAACGCCCAGGCGCTGGTCGGCCTGCAAACCAAGCAGACCGTCGACACCGGCTCGGCGAGCAAGGGCATCAGCCTGACCGACGCCTACAACAAACTGGTGACCAATGTCGGCACCAAGACCGCGCAAGGCATCTCCGACGGTGAAGCCACCTCGGCAATCCTGAAGCAGGCCGCCGACTCGCGCGATTCGTTGTCCGGGGTCAACCTGGATGAAGAAACCGGCAACCTGGTCAAATACCAGCAGTACTACACAGCGTCTTCGCAGATCATCAAAGCTGCGCAGGAAACTTTCGCCACGCTGATCAACAGCCTTTAAGGAGTCGTAATTCATGCGCATTTCCACCGCTCAGTATTACGGAACGCAAGCTTCGGATTATCAGCGTAACTTCAATAAGGCGCTGGCCACTGCCAGCGAGGCGAGCAGCCTGCAACGCATCAACACCGCAGCCGATGATCCGGTGGGCGCCGGTCGCTTGCTGCAACTGGGTCAGCAGGCAGCGATGCTGGATCAGTACAAGACCAACGTCGACACCACCACAAATTCGTTGAATGTGCAGGAGTCCACGCTGGATTCCATCACCACCGCACTGGCGCGTGCCAAGGAACTCGCCCTGGCCGCCAACACCGGCACGCGCACCGACAAGGATCGCCAGGCTTACGCTTCGGAACTGAGTCAGATCCAGCAACAAGTGCTGGGCTTGATGAACTCCAAGGATGCCAACGGCAACTACATGTTCTCCGGTTCGAAGACCGATACCGCGCCGTACTCGCAGAATGCCGACGGCACTTACACCTACAACGGTGACCAGACCACGATCAACCTGGGCATCGGCGACGGTATGACGGTCGGCACCAACACCACCGGTTGGGATGCCTTTCAGCAGACCATCAACACCGGCCGCACCAGCACCAACATGACGGCTCCTGCAGTGGATGACGGCCGTGTCGTGCTGTCCAGCGGTACCGTTGGCAATGTTGCCACCTACAACTCCAAGTTCTCTGGTGGTCAGCCGTACACCGTCAGCTTCGTCAGCAGCACCCAACTGCAAATCACCGATGCGCTGGGTAACGACGTGACGGCCGAAGCCAGCCAGAACGGCGCGATCGTCAACACCACCGGCACCAACCAGTCGGTCAGTTTCCGTGGCGTCGACCTGAAGCTGAACATCAACCTGAAAGCGGGGGACACCAACCCGGACGCGGTCATTGCCGGGCACAGCTTCCAGCTGTCGACCCAGCCTGACTCGTTCACCACCGCGCGCAGCCCGGGTAACCCGTCTACTGCGGTGATTACCGGTTCGACCATCACCGACCAGTCGGCCTATACAAACGCCTTCCCGCAAGGCGGCGCGGTGCTCAAGTTCACCAGCGCCACGGCGTTCGATCTGTATGCGGCGCCAGTCACTGCGGACAGCAAACCCGTGTCGTCCGGCACCGTGGCTGGCGGCAACGCGACCGCTGCGGGCGTGACTTTCGCGCTGGGCAACACTCCGGCCGCTGGCGATCAGTTCTCGATCCAGCCGAACAATCACCAGACCCAGAACGTGCTCGACACGCTGGGCCAGATGATTACGGCATTGAATACGCCGATCGACGGTGATGATGTTGCCAAGCAGAAGTTTCAGGGTGTCATGGAGTCGGGTCTCGGCAACATCGACGCCGCTACCAACCAGATTGGCGCTTCTGTCACCACCATTGGTGCCCGTGGCCAAGCGCTGGAAATGCAAACCGCGACTAACCTGAGCCTGAGTACGGCGAACACCACGACCCAAGGCTCGATCCGCGATTCCGATCCGGCCGAAGTCATGACCCGTCTGACCTTGCAGCAGACCATGCTGCAGGCCGCGCAACTGGCGTTCAGCAAGATCAGCCAGTTGGGACTGTTCAACAAGATCTGATGATTAACGGGCGCGTGAGCGCCCGTTCGCTCTATCCCCAAGTAATGTTTTTTAGCGGTTTCAAGGGCTCGCTGTACCCGGCGGGCTTTTGCCGCCTGTGAGCCCGCCGTGAAGTCACTCCCTCTCGTCAGCCTTGTCATTCCCGCCTTCAATCCACGCTTTTTCGAGCGAGCTTTGCGTAGCGCTGTCGGCCAAGGTTATGGCCATCTGGAGATCATCGTTTGCGATGACAGTCGTGGCGTCGAGATCGAAAACATCGTCTCGACTGTCGGCGAGGAGACCGGCGTCGCCGTCCGTTATGTACGCAACCCGCGCACGTTGGGTCTGGTCGGCAACCTGAAAGCTTGCCTGGATCAGGCGCAGGGCGAGTTCATCAAGTTTCTGTGTGACGATGATTTGCTCTATTCCGCCTGTATCGAGCAGCAGGCGCACGAGATGCACCGTGCCGAGGTCAGCCTGGTGCTGGCGCAGCGACTGCTCTGGGACGCGAACGACATCATCCTGCCTGCGCGTCTGGAAAACACCTCGCTGTCGCCGGTCAGTGGCCTGTTCAAGGGCGACGATCTGCTGGCGATATTTGAAAAATTCCCGGTCAACGTTCTGGGCGGATTCAGCAACGCGCTGTTTCGCCGCGCGGACGTCGTCGAGCTGCTGCCGGCACTGACCGAGGAGGGCAGTTGCTTCGTCGCGTCCCTGGATTTCGCCTTGTATATCTGCCTGCTGCGACGCGGCAATCTGGCGGTGTCCAACAACGTGTTGAGCGCCGAGCGTCTTTATCCGGAGCGGCTGAGCGCGCAGCAACCGATGAAGGATGCGATGGACGTCGAGCGCGAGTGGCTTTCGCAAATGCTCAAGGCCCGCAACGGTGAGTCGGCGCCTGCGCCAGGCTGGGTGCGTTATATCCCGCTGGCAAAGGCTGATGAGTCACCCAGGATTTGGGAAGAGCTGCCGTTGAGCCGTACCCTGGGCTCCAGGCAGAGCCGTCAGGAGTGTGGCGTCGGGGTTGACAGCCTGAGTTTCGGCGAACTCTACGCGCAATGGCTGGAATGCCGGGTGCTTACCGAAGGACAGCGCAAGTTGCTCCCGGAAACCATCGCCGCTTGGTCACACCAGCCACGGATCGTGCCGATCATCATCGACGGCAAAGGCAGTCGCGACGGTGTGGAACGCACGCTGGAGGCCCTCGCCAATCAGGATTACCCGGCGGAACTGGTGCTGGTCCTGTCCGCGTCCTGTTCCGAAGCGGAGCTGGATGGCCGCGTGTTTCGCCTGCCGCTACAAGACGACGGGCTGGAGCAGCTCAACACCTTGCTGCCGCAACTGAAAGGCGCCGACTGGTTCTACCTGCTGCAACCCGGTGATCGCCCGGTGGCCACGGCGTTGCTGATCATGGCTGACCGGATTGCCCATTCGCGGTCTTTCACATGCCTGTACAGCGACGAAGGCAGTCTGCGCAATGGCGAGTCGGCAGAACCTGCGTTCAAGCCGGACTTCAACCTCGACCTCATGCGCAGCTATCCCTACGTCGGGCGGGCTCTGGCGTTCAAGCGCGAGCGGGTTCTGGCGTTGGGAGGCCTTGCGCCTGACTTCGCACAACTGGCGCCTCACGATCTGCTGTGGCGCATGGTCGAGAGTGACGGCACTCAGGTGATCGGGCATATCGCTGAAGTGTTGCTCGAATCGAAATTCGATCTGTCCCAGTGGCTCACCGACCCGGGTGTCCTGGAGCAGAATCCGCGGGTGCTCGATGCGCATCTGCAGCGCCTGGGGATTGCCTACGAGACCCGGCGTGAGGGCAGCGAGCTGCTCAATCGGGTCGATTATCGCCATGCCCGCCGCCCGTTGGTGTCGGTGATCATCGTCGCTCAGGATCAGACGGCTGCCTTGCAGCGGTGTGTCGAAACGCTGCTGGAAAAGACCGCTTACACCGCCTACGAAATTCTCTTGGTCGACAGCGGCAGCGAAAGCGCCGAGGCCCAGGCCTGGCTCGACGGTATGGGGCAGTTGGGCGGTGAGCGGATTCGTGTGTTGCGCTACCCGCAAAAGAACAACCTCGCTGCCATTCACAACTTTGCCGTTGGTCAGGCGCGCGGCGAGTATGTGGTACTGCTCAATGCTTTTGCGGTGATCACTCAAGCCGACTGGCTCGACGAACTGCTCAATCATGCGCAGCGTCCCGAAGTCGGGGTGGTCGGCGCCAAGTTGTACGACCCGGACGGCGGTGTGCTGCATGCCGGCCTGATTCTCGGTTTGCAAGGGCCGGCCGGGCTGCCGTTCTTTGGTCAGCCGATGCAGTCGGAGGGCTATATGTTCCGGTTGCAGGCGGTGCAGGATCTGAGTGCCGTCGGCGGTGACTGCCTGATGGTGCGCAAGTCGGTCTTCGAGGAGGTTGCGGGGCTCGACGAACAGGACTTGAAGGTCGCGTACAACGTCGTGGATCTGTGCCTGCGTGTCGGCCGCGAAGGTTATCTGGTGGTGTGGAATCCGCATGCCAGGCTGGCTGTGGGCGCCCGCCCGATTATCGAGGCCACGCGCGAAGATCAGCAACAGCACGAGCGCGAGCAGGATACGTTTTATCAGCGCTGGTTACCGCAGATCGCCCGCGATCCGGCATACAACGTCAACCTCGCCCTGCATGGCGTCGGTGCCAGCAACTTCAGCCTCGAACCGGGTCTGCTGACCGGCTGGACTGCGTTTTCCAAGTCGCAGCTGCCCAATGTACTGTCGGTGCCGATCAATGCTTCTGCCATTGGTCATTACCGCATGAGCCAGCCGATGATCGAGCTGGTGGCGGCCAATCGGGTCGAAGGGCGCATCTGCTACGGCTTGCCGTCGATCGTTGAAATCGAGCGTCAGGCCCCCGACGTGATCGTGCTGCAAGGGCGCTACTCGGAGCACGCCATCGATGAAATCCCGCCACTGAAGAAGTACTTCAGTGCCCGGCGGATCTTCGAACTGGATGACTATGTGATTGACGTTCCCCATCGCAACGCGCACATCCGCAACATGCCGAGCAAGCAGGACATGGAGCGCATGGTACGCCGGGCGATCGGCCTGTGTGATCGGGTGGTCGTGTCGACTCAACCCTTGGCCAATGCGCTCTCGGACATGCATCACGACATTCGTGTGGTGCCGAACATGCTTGCCAAGGACCTCTGGAGCAACCTGCGCGGCCGCCGCCGCACCTCGAAGAAACCCCGTGTCGGCTGGGGCGGCGGCACCAGTCACCACGGTGATCTGGCGGTGATCGCGGATGTCGTGCGCGAACTGGCCAACGAAGTCGACTGGGTGTTTTTCGGCATGTGCCCGGATGACCTGCGGCCGTACATGCATGAATTCCATGGTGTGATCGGCCTGGACGTGTATCCGGCCAAACTGGCCAGCCTCAACCTGGATCTGGCCCTTGCACCGCTGGAGTTCCACATCTTCAACGACTGCAAGAGCAACCTGCGTCTGCTGGAGTACGGCGCCTGCGGCTACCCGGTGATCTGCACCGACACCGAGGCCTATCGCGGCTACCTGCCGTGCACGCGGATCAAGACCAACACCACCGATGAGTGGCTGCAGGCGATTCGCATGCACCTGGCCGATCCTGATGCCAGCTACCGCATGGGCGACGAGTTGCGTGAGGTGGTGCTGCGCGATTACGTGCTGCGTGGCGATAACCTGCGCTACTGGGAAAATGGCTGGCTGGCGGACTGATCGGTTCGCGCAATACCCTCCCCAAAAAACAGGCGACTTTCGAGTCGCCTGTTTTTTTTTCGTCTGCAACAAATGTGAAGGCGTTGGTTTGACGTTCGGGAAGGGACTGATCCGGTTTGCATGAACCGGATCAGGCCGTTTTTTTGCGCTCGCCGATTGGCTCTGCGAGCTGGCGCGTTTCCTGCAAGTCCCCCTTAAATCGCCATAAAACGAGCGCTCGCGGTCATTGCCCCTGCGCCCGGCACGGCAGAAAGGTTTAGCCAGAAGGCCGCGACGCGCAAGAAAGCGACGCGCAGCCCTGTGACGAGCGAGAGGGGAGAGGATGAAGGCAGTAATTTTGGCGGGTGGTCTGGGCACACGCATCAGTGAAGAGTCGCACCTCAAGCCCAAGCCGATGATCGAGATTGGCGGCAAGCCAATTCTCTGGCACATCATGAAGCAGTACTCCGCCCACGGGATTCACGATTTCGTGATTTGCCTGGGCTACAAGGGGTACGCGATCAAGGACTTCTTCGCCAACTACTTCCTGCACACCTCCGATGTGACCTTCGACATGCGTGAAAACCGCATGGATGTTCACCAGAATTACAGCGAACCATGGCGTGTGACGCTTATCGATACCGGTGAAGAGACCATGACCGGTGGCCGCCTGGGGCGAGCCGCGCGCTATCTGGAAAATGAGGAAGCCTTCTGCTTCACCTATGGCGACGGCGTTTCCGATTTGAACATCGGCGCGTTGGTTGATTTCCACCTGACCCACGGCAAACTGGCCACCGTTACCGCCGTACAACCGCCGGGACGCTACGGTGCGCTGGATCGCGAAGGTGATCGGGTCTTGGGTTTCACCGAGAAGCCACGCGGCGACGGTGGCTGGATCAACGGCGGCTTTTTCGTGTTGTCGCCCAAAGTCCTGCCGCTGATCGAAGGCGATTCGACGTCGTGGGAGTCGGGTCCGCTGGACGGTCTGGCCGCACGCGGTGAGTTGATGGCGTTCCAGCACGACGGTTTCTGGCAGCCCATGGACACCCTGCGCGACAAGAATCATCTCGAAGCGCTGTGGCAGAGCGGGGAGGCCCCATGGAAACAATGGGACTGAGCGCGGATTTCTGGCGCGGCAAACGTGTACTGGTCACCGGCCACACCGGTTTCAAAGGCAGTTGGCTGACCCTGTGGCTGCAAAGCCTCGGCGCGCAAGTCAGCGGCTTTGCCCTGGAGCCGTCGACCGAGCCGAGCCTGTTCGAACTGGCGCGCGTGCACGAAGGCATCAATGATCAGCGCGGTGATCTGCGCGATCTCGGCGCTCTGCTGGAAATCATCGCCGACACCGAGCCTGAGATCGTTCTGCATCTGGCTGCACAACCGTTGGTGCGCGAAGGCTATCGCGATCCGCTCGGTACCTACTCCAGCAACGTCATGGGCACGTTGAACCTGCTTGAAGCGATTCGTCAGGTCGGCTGCGTGCGCGCCTGCGTGCTGGTGACCACCGACAAGGTCTACGCCAACAAAGAGTGGCTATGGCCCTACCGCGAAGACGAAGCCCTCGGTGGTCACGATCCTTACAGCAGCAGCAAAGCCTGCTGCGAGTTGCTTGCACAATCCTATGCCGCGTCGTTCTTTCCGGCGGACAAGTACGCCGAACACGGTCTGGCCCTGGCCACCGCGCGCGCCGGCAACGTCTTGGGCGGCGGCGATTTTGCACCGGAGCGACTGATTCCCGACGTGCTCAAAGCCTGGACGGCCGACGAGCCGGTGACCCTGCGCTATCCGCAAGCCGTGCGCCCATGGCAGCACGCGCTGGAGCCGCTGGCCGGTTATCTGCAACTGGCCGCCGGCCTTTACGAAGAGGGCCCGGAGTACGCCGGTGCCTGGAACTTCGGCCCGGGCGAGGCGGACATGTGCAGCGTTGGCGAGGTGGTCGAATTGCTCGCCAGCCGCTGGCCGCAGGCGCGTGGCTTGCGCATCGAACCGAGTGAATTGCACGAGGCCGGCCTGCTGCGTCTGGACAGCAGTCGCGCACGCCAGGTGCTCGGCTGGCAACCACGCTGGACCTTGCAGCAATGTCTGACCCAGACCCTCGACTGGCACCTGGCGTGGCAGAACGGCGATGACATGCGCAACGTGACACTCGGCCAATTGAACCTGTACCGAGGCGCGCTGTGAGCGAGTTTTCCCTGAAGGCATTGCCGCTGGCCGGCCTGTTCAGCGTCCAGCACAAACGTTTCGAAGACCAGCGCGGGCACTTCGCCCGGCTGTTCTGCGAAGGCAGTCTGAGTGCGTTCGGCAGCGAATTCCATATCCGCCAGATCAACCATTCCTGCACCCGCGAGAAGGGCAGCGTGCGCGGTCTGCATTATCAGAATGCCAATGCGCCGGAAGCCAAACTGATCACCTGCCTGCGTGGTGAAGTGTGGGATGTGGCGGTCGATCTGCGCCCCGATTCCGCAACCTTTTTGCACTGGCACGCCGAGCATCTCAAGGCCGGTGACGGTCGCAGCCTGTTGATCTCGGCCGGCTTCGCCCACGGTTTCCAGACGCTCACCGACGACGCCGAATTGCTCTACCTGCACAGCGCCGATTACGCGCCGGAGCATGAGGGCGGTCTGTCGGTGAACGATCCACGGCTGGCGATTGCCTGGCCGTTGCCTGTCAATAATTTGTCAGCGCGTGATTCCAGCCATCCCGCGCTCGATCAACACTTTGCTGGAGTGCGTCTATGAACTGCCGTGGGTGCGCCGCACCGCTGAGCCTGCCGCTGATCGACCTCGGCACCTCGCCGCCGTCCAACGCCTACGTGCATGCCGATCGCCTGGATCAGGCTGAGCAATGGGTGCCGTTGAAGGTCGCCGTGTGTCAGCAATGCTGGCTGGTGCAGACCGAGGATTACACCCGCGCCGACAGCTTGTTCGATGCCGAGTACGCTTACTTCAGTTCGTTTTCCAGCACCTGGCTCGCGCATGCCGAGCGTTATGTGGCAGAGATGGTCGAGCGTTTTGGCCTGACTGCCGACAGCCGCGTGGTTGAAGTCGCCGCCAACGACGGTTATCTGCTGCAGTACGTGGCTGCTCGCGGCATTGCGTGTCTTGGCGTTGAGCCGACGCGCAGTACCGCACAGGCAGCACGCGAGAAGGGCCTGGAAATCCGCGAACTGTTCTTCGGTCGCGACACCGCCTCGCAGTTGCACAGCGAAGGCTGGGGCGCTGACCTGATGGCGGCCAACAACGTGCTCGCGCATGTGCCGGACATCAACGATTTCCTCGCTGGTTTCGCCACTTTGCTCAAACCGGCCGGCGTCGCCACCTTCGAATTTCCACAACTGCTGACGCTGATGGCTGGCGCGCAGTTCGACACGCTGTACCACGAACATTATTCCTACCTGTCGCTGACCGCCGTGCAAGCCCTGTGCGAGCGCAATGGCCTCGAAGTGTTCGACGTCAGCCAATTGAGCACCCACGGTGGATCGCTGCGGGTGTTCGTGCAGCGCAAGGATGGCGAACGTCGTCCGGTGCAGGCAGCAGTGCAGCAACAGTTGCAGGCGGAACTCGAGGCCGGGGTGAAAACCACCGAGTACTACGCGACCCTCGCGCCCGCCGCTGAACGCATCAAGCATGAACTGCTGCGCTTTTTGTTACAGGCCAAGGCCGACGGCAAGCGTGTGGTTGGCTACGGTGCGGCAGCCAAGGGCAATACCTTGCTCAACTACGCCGGGGTCAAACCGGACCTGCTCGCTTGGGTGGCGGATGCCAATCCGCACAAGCAGGGCAAGTTCCTGCCGGGCAGCCGTATCCCGATTGTCGCGCCTGAGCGTATTGCCCAGGAGCAGCCTGACTACATTCTGGTTTTGCCGTGGAACCTGTTGAGCGAAGTGACGCAGCAACTGTCGGCGGCCAAGGCATGGGGCGCACGCTTTGTCGTCGCCGTTCCGGAGTTGATCATCCAATGAGCAGAATCCATTACACCAAACCCAGCGTTGGCGAACTTGAAGCGCAGTATGCCCTGGACGCCGTGCAGAACGGTTGGGGCGCACGTTGCTACGAATACCTGACACGTTTTGAGCACGGCTTTGCCGAGCATCTGGGCGCAACCTACGCCATCGCCACCTCCAGTTGCACTGGCGCGCTGCACATGGGCATGGCAGCCCTGGGCGTTGGCGCTGGCGACGAAGTGATCCTGGCCAACACCAACTGGATTGCCTCGGCGGCGCCGATCACTTACCTCGGTGCTACGCCGGTGTTTGTCGATGTGCTGGCCGACAGCTGGTGCCTGGATCCGCAACGGGTCAGAAGCGCGATCACCCCGCGCACCAAGGCGATTCTGGCAGTGCACTTGTACGGCAATCTGTGTGACATGGACGCGCTGCTCGCCATCGGTCGCGAATTCGGCATCCCGGTGATCGAAGACGCGGCGGAAGCCATCGGCTCGCAATGGCGCGGCAAGGCCGCCGGCTCGCTGGGGGCTTTCGGCGCTTTTTCGTTTCATGGCACCAAGACCATGACCACCGGTGAAGGTGGCATGTTCGTCACCTCGGACAAAGCCTTGTATGAGCGGGTCCTGACCCTGTCCAACCATGGTCGTGTGGCCGGTTGCACCAAGCAGTTCTGGCCGGAGTTTGTCGGCTTCAAATACAAGATGAGTAACCTGCAAGCGGCTGTCGGCTGTGCTCAGGTCGAGCGCATCGACGAGTTGATCGAGCGCAAACGGGCGATTTTTGCCAACTACGCGCGAGCGCTCGAAGGTGTGCCGGGGGTGTCGCTCAATCCCGAGCCAGACCATGGCCGCAATGGCTACTGGATGCCGACCGTGGTGTTCGATGCCGACACCGGCATCCACCGCGAGCAAATGATCGCTGCCTTCCAGGCCGCCGACATCGACGCCCGGGTGTTTTTCTGGCCGCTGTCGTCGCTGCCGATGTTCAGCGAATACGTGGTCGATACGCCGCTGGCGTTCGCACTCCCTGAGCGCGCCTTCAACCTGCCGAGCTATCACGACATGACCGACGCCGATCAGCAGCGGGTGGTGCAAGTGGTGCTCGATCTGCTGGCGCGCAGGCACGCATTGTGAAGATGTATCTGCTGGGGGCGGCCAACCCGGAAGCGGTGCGCATGCTGCACGCCGTCAAGCGCAGCACGCCGAACATCGAATTCGCTTTTCTGGACAACGATCCGCGCAAGCACGGCACGCTGTTTCACGGGGTGCCGGTGCTCGGCGGGTCCGAACTCGTCGGCGAACTTAATGGCGAGGACGTGAGCTTCGTCAATCTGATCACCGGCAGTACCCGGTTACGCTACGAAACCACCTGCCAGTTGGTCGACGCCGGTGCGCGACTCGGCCAGTTCGTTCATCCGGGTATCGACCTGAGCATGATCCGCATGGGGCAGGGCAGTTACCTGCAGGAAGGCGTGCTGATGCAGGCCGAAGTGACACTGGGCGACAACACCAGCATCAGCGCAGGCAGTGTCGTGGGGCATGAAGGGCAGATCGGCCACTCGGTGTTCATGGCGCCGGGCGTGTGTATCGCAGGTTGCGTGGAAATCGGTGACGGGACCTTTATCGGCACCAACGCCACGATCCTGCCGCGCTTGCGCATCGGGCGCTGGGTGACCATCGGTGCCGGTGCGGTCGTGACCAGGGATGTTCCGGATTTTTCGGTCGTGGTGGGCAATCCCGCCAGGATCATCAAGACCAACGCAGTGCCTTACCCGGACGCCAGGGTGTTCAGGTAAGCCGTTTCCCGAATTTTTGGAGAGTTGTAATGAATCCGCATGAACAGTTTCGCGAAGAAGTAAAAGCCAACATCGAAGGCCTGCAGCAAGACAAGGCCTTGCAGACCGAGTCCCTGGACTGGGTCGGCACCACGGCCAGACACAAGTACACCTACAACTTCAGCTGGATGGGCCGGCCGATCATTCAGTTCCCGCAGGACATGGTTGCGATGCAGGAAATCATCTGGAACCTGCGTCCGGACGTGATCGTCGAGACGGGCATCGCCCACGGCGGTTCGCTGGTGTTCTATGCCTCGATTCTGGAACTGATCGGGCATGGCGAAGTGTTGGGCATCGACATTGATATCCGCGAGCACAATCGCGAAGCGATCGAAGCGCACCCGATGTTCAAACGCATCAGCATGATCCAGGGTTCGAGCATCGACACCGCGATCGTCGATCAGGTGCGCGAGCGTGTGCAGGGCAAAAAAGTCCTGGTGGTGCTGGACTCCAACCACACCCACGAGCACGTCCTCGAAGAGCTGCGCCTGTATGCACCACTGGTTTCGGTGGGCAGTTATTGCGTGGTCATGGACACCGTGGTCGAAGACATGCCGGCCGATGCTTTCCCGGATCGTCCGTGGGGCAAGGGTGACAACCCGAAAACCGCAGTGTGGGCTTACCTGGAAGAAAACCGCGATTTCGAGATCGATCAGTCGATTCACAGCAAATTGCTGATCACAGTCGCGCCGGATGGTTATCTGCGTCGCGTGCGTTAATCGACAAACAACGATGAGTTTTCGGCGACTCGCCGCGTGTGGGGAATATATGCAAGGCAAGAACACTTCTGAAACCGGTCTGGCACTCAACGAACAGTTGACCATTGTGCTGATCTCTCACGAACGCCCGGCGTTTCTGCGTAGAGCCATTCGCTTCTACAGCAGCCTGCCGTGCAGGATTCTGGTGCTGGATTCGTCGGCGGTGGCGCTGGCGGGCATCCCTGCCGAATTCACCAACGTGGATTATCAGCACTTGCCGCAGTTCGGCTACTGGGGCATTCGCGCCAAGCTCGCCTACGGTGTCGAGCAGTTGCAGACGCCTTACATGGTGTTCGCCGCCGACGATGATTTCCTTGTGCATGACGCCCTGCATGAAGCCGTGGCGTTCATGGAAGCCAACCCCGATTACAGCCTGTGCCATGGCTACAGCATGATGTATCTGGCGTTGGCCAACAGCGTCAATTACTACCGCCGCGACAAGAAAGTCTGCGAGGACTACTCGGCCGATCAGGCCGAGGATCGCCTGCTCGATTACATGCATCAGTACCTGCCGCCGTTCTATGCGGTGCAGCGTACGGCGATCTTGCGCGACTGGTACAACGCGATGCCGCAAGACACGATCTTCCAGTGGCAGGAAGTCGGTCACACCTATTACATGCTGGCTCGGGGCAAGGCGCGGATTCTGCCGATTCCTTATGTCGTGCGCGAAATCAACTACGAACAGTCTGATCACAACACCGAGATCTATCACTCTCTGGCCTATATGGACGCCAAGAGCGTGGCCGGACGTGAAGCGTTTGCCGAGTTCCTTGCCGGGCTGCCGACCCAGCTTGGGCACCAGGATCCACAGCAGGGCAAACAGTTTGTTCTGAAGAGTTTTGCCACGCTCGCCGAAAGCCTGCAGACCAACCGGGCACTCACCGCCGAGCTCATCTTCGAGTCGACATGGATCGATATCGAGGCCGGGCCACAGCGTCGCTTCGGTCCCAAGCAATACGTTGAAATGCCGTTCTACAACCAGGTGTTTTTCGATCAACTGACTCAATTCGAGTTTCTGTTGCACGCGATGCCGGCCGGACGCGTTCAGCTCAAGGAGCTGGAGGGTATCTGGGCTCGCCAGCAGAGCCTGATGCTGGCACGCAACAATGACACCCCGGAAAGCGTGCTCGACCGCTTGTGGCAGGCGCACGACCTTAACGTGTTCAATCGCACGGTGATCAAGCAACTGATCGCGCAATTGCAACCGCTGGACGAGGAAGACGACGCGCCAGTGCTGCGTGACTGGGTTGCGCGCCTGGACGCAGCGTTGCTCGAAGGGCATCAGCCTGTATTCGAGAAAATGCTGACCGGCCGCCTGCTCAAGTGGCTCGCTGCGCGTACGCCGGATACCGAACAGGCTGCGGCGATTGCCCGGCACCTGGCCGACAATGGCGGTGGTCCGCAGTTCGGCATTTTCCTGCTCGATCTGGACGACGACCTCGACAAGTTGCAGATCTCCCTGGACAGCTTGCTCGAAGGCCACAGCAAAGCCTTCAAGGTCGTGGTCTTCACCACGGGTGAGCCGCCAGCTGCAACCACTGCACAAAATACGCTGCACTTTGTGCGAGTGACCCAAAGCAACTTCGTCGACAAGCTCAACCAGAGCGTCAATCAATCGACCAGCGACTGGCTGCTGCTGGCGGAGGCGGGTGAAGAGTTCACGGCTGCCGGCCTGTTGCGTGCCAGCCTGGAATTGATGGCGGCGCCAGGTGTGCGTGCGGTGGCCACGGATGAAATCCAGCGCCAGGAAAATGGTGCGCTGGTAAATATGTTCCGCCCGGGCTTCAACCTGGATCTGCTGCAGAGCGTTCCGTCACTGATGGCGCGGCACTGGTTGATTCGTCGCGAAGTGCTGACTGAACTCGGTGGTTATCAGGTCGATTTCAGCAAGGCGCTGGAACTCGATGTGCTGCTGCGCATCATCGAGCAGGGCGGCCTCGACGGCCTGGCCCATCTCGACGAACCGTTGCTGATCACCCGCGCGCCGGAACTGGCAGAAAATGCTCACGAGCGGCAGGCGCTGCTGCGCCATTTGGGTAATCGCGGTTACAAGGCTCAGGTCACCTCGACGCAGCCTGGCACCTGGCAGATCGACTATCGCCATGCCGAGCGGCCGCTGGTCTCGGTGATCGTGCCTGCCGGCGACGATCTTGGCGCCTTGCAACGCTGCCTGGATGGCGTGCTGCTCAGAACCCGTTACACCCGCTATGAGCTGTTGATTGCGGTCAACCCGAACCAGTCGGCCGAGATCAATGACTGGTTGGGAACGCTGCGCAACGCCAAAGTGCAGGTGCTGCATGCAGATCGCCCGCTTGATCAAGTGGCGCTGTACAACGCGGCCAGCCAGCAGGCGCAGGGCGAATATCTGGTGCTGCTGGCCACCGACAGTGAAGTGGTCAACCCGAACTGGATCGAGTCGTTGCTCAATCACGCCCAGCGTCCTGAGGTCGGCATCGTCGGTGCCAAACTGGTGGACCGCGACGGCAAGATCTCCCAGGCAGGTTTGATTCTCGGGTTGAACGGCGGGGTGGCTTCGGCCTTCATCGGCGAGAAACACGCGAGCGAAGGTTACATGCAGCGCCTGGCGGTCGAGCAGAACTATTCGGCGGTGTCGAAGGTGTGCCTGATGGTGCGCAAAGAATTGTTCAACGCACTGGGTGGCCTGGACGAAGTGACCTTCGCCGACGGCTTCAGCGATGTTGATCTGTGTCTCAAGGCCGGGCAGGCCGGTTACCTCACGGTGTGGACGCCGCTGGTGCAGGTATTGCACACCGGCGAGTTGCCGCAAGCCCCTGACGCATTGTCTGCATTGCGTGAGAAGTGGAGCGCGGCCTTTGAACAGGATCCGGCGTACAACGCCAACCTGGCGCTGACCGGCAAAGGTTTTACCCTGGGTGAAAGTGCCCCGATCAATTGGGCGCAATTGCTCGGCTAAGGCTGGCGAACAGGACACAGGAATTCAGATATGTTCAACGGCAAATCAATCTTCATCTCCGGCGGCACCGGCTCGTTCGGGCGCAAATTCATCGCCCGTCTGCTGGAGCAATACCAGCCCAAGCGCGTGGTGGTGTTCTCCCGTGACGAGTTGAAGCAGTACGAAATGCAGCAGACGTTCAACGCACCGTGCATGCGCTATTTCATTGGTGATGTGCGCGATGCCGAGCGTTTGCGTCAGGCCATGCGCGGCATCGACTACGTGGTACATGCCGCTGCGTTGAAGCAAGTGCCGGCGGCGGAATACAACCCGACCGAATGCATCCGCACCAACGTCAATGGCGCGGAGAACATCATTGCCGCCGCCATCGACAACGGCGTGAAAAAGGTTGTGGCGTTGTCTACCGACAAAGCGGCCAGCCCGATCAACCTGTACGGTGCGACCAAGTTGCTCTCGGACAAATTGTTCGTCGCCGCCAACAACATTGCCGGCGAGCAGGAAACCCGTTTTGCCGTTGTGCGCTATGGCAATGTGGCCGGCTCGCGGGGTTCGGTGGTGCCGTTCTTCAGCAAGCTGATCGCCGACGGCGCAGAGCATTTGCCGATCACTGACGAGCGCATGACGCGGTTCTGGATCACCCTCGACCACGGCGTGCAGTTCGTGCTCGACAGCTTCGCGCGGATGCACGGTGGTGAAGTGTTCGTGCCGAAGATCCCGTCGATCCGCATCGTCGATCTGGCGCACGGCATGGCTGAACATCTGCCGCACAAGAACGTCGGCATTCGTCCCGGCGAAAAACTCCATGAGTTGATGGTGCCGCTGGACGATGCACGGATGACCCTTGAGTTTGCGGATCACTACACCATCCAGCCATCGATTCGCTTTACCAGTGTCGATGTCGATTTTGCCGTCGACAAACTCGGCGAACGGGGTCATGCCGTGAGCGAAGATTTCGAATATCGCTCCGACACCAATCCGCATTTCCTCTCGGTCGGGCAGATCGCCGACCTGCACGCGAAGCTCTCGGCATGATCCCCTACGGTCGGCAAAGCCTCGATCAGGCAGACATCGATGCCGTCGTCGAAGTGCTGCAGTCGGACTGGCTGACCCAGGGGCCGAGCATCGAGCGTTTCGAGCAGGCCATGGCCGAGCGTTGCCAGGCCGATTACGCCGTCGCGGTGAGCAACGCCACGGCGGCTCTGCACATTGCCTGCCTGGCGGCTGGCCTGGGGCCGGGTGATCGGTTGTGGACGACGCCGAACACCTTTCTCGCGTCGGCCAATTGTGGGCGGTACTGCGGGGCTGAAGTTGATTTCGTCGACATCGATCCACTGACCTGGAACCTCGACGCTGTCGCCCTCCAGGCGAAGCTCGAGCAGGCCGAGCACGACGGCACATTACCGAAAGTCCTGATCGCGGTGGCGTTCTCCGGGCAGAGCTGCGATATGCGCAAGATTGCCGAACTGGCCGTGCGCTACAACTTCACCGTGATCGAGGATGCCTCGCACGCGGTGGGCGCCAGCTACGCCGGGCGTCCGGTGGGTTGCGGTGAATTTGCGGCGATGACCGTATTCAGTTTTCACCCGGTGAAGATCATCACCTCGGGTGAGGGCGGCATGGTGCTGACCAATCGTGCGCAGCTGGCCGAGCGCTTGCAGCGTCTGCGCAGCCACGGCATGACCCGTGATCCGCAGCAGATGACCGAGCCCAGCCACGGTCCCTGGTATTACCAGCAGATCGAGCTGGGTTTCAATTACCGGATCACCGATTTGCAGGCTGCGCTGGGCCTGTCGCAACTGGCCAAGCTGGACGACTTCATCGCGCGTCGTCGTGAACTGGCGGCGCGCTATGAGCGTTTGCTGGCCTATCTGCCGCTGACTTTGCCCAGTGCGCAGCCGGAGGCGGAGTCGGCGTGGCATCTGTACGTGGTGCGACTGCAGACCGAGCGCGTCGGCCTGACGCATCGGCAGGTATTCGAAGGTTTGCGTGCAGCCGGTATCGGAGTGAATCTTCACTATATTCCCGTGCATTTGCAGCCGTACTATCGCGACCTGGGTTTTGCCGAGGGCGACTTCCCCGAAGCCGAGCGTTATTACGCCGAGGCGATCAGCCTGCCGCTGTATCCGTTGCTCAGCGAGGAACAGCAGGACCATGTGATCGAGCAGTTACGTCGGCTGACCGAATAAATCCCGCTGCGGCGGTGGATGGGGCTGTGCAATGCGTGAGCTGAGTGAGCAGGAAAAATTCTGGCAGGGCGATTTCGGCAATCAGTACGTTGACCGCAACATCGGTAAGCCACTGGTGGCCGCCAATCTGGCGCTGTTCGACAGGGCTCTGAGCCGCGCCGCACGCATCGCCAGCGTGGTGGAACTGGGCACCAATGCCGGCAACAACCTGCAGGCGTTGCATCAATTGCTGCCGCAAAGTGAACTGTTCGGGGTCGAGATCAATGAATGCGCCTGCGCCCAGGCGCGGGCGTTGGACATTGCGCAGATCTGGCACGGCTCGCTGTTCGACTTTCCCCGCGAGCGCACCTACGACCTGAGCCTGAGCAAAGGCGTGCTGATCCATCTGGCGCCGGAGCTTTTGGCGAGCGCGTATGCGCAGTTGTATGCTCTGAGCCGGCGCTACATCCTGATCGCCGAGTATTACAGTCCGGTCCCGATGGAAGTGTCCTATCGCGGCAACAGCGGCAAACTTTTCAAACGCGATTTTGCTGGCGAAATGCTCGATCGCTATGCCGATCTGCAGTTGCTCGATTACGGCTTCGTGTATCACCGCGATGCGCAATTCCCGGCAGATGATGTCACCTGGTTTTTATTGGAAAAGCGCCCTTGAGCAACGTCGCAATCATCCCGGCCCGTGGCGGCAGCAAACGCATCCCGCGCAAGAATCTTGCGCTGTTTGACGGCGTGCCGATGATTGTCCGCTCGATCCGCACGGCACTGGATTCAGGCGTGTTCGATCAGGTCGTGGTCAGTACCGACGACGCGCAGATCGCCGATGTCGCGCGGGCGCATGGCGCGCAGGTGCCGTTCCTGCGCCCGGCGGAGTTGGCCGATGATTTCACCGGCACCGCAGCCGTGATCGTGCATGCCTTGCAGCAACTGCCAGCCTTCGATTACGCCTGTTGCGTGTACGCCACGGCGCCGCTGTTGCAGGCGTCTTATCTGCGCGAGGGATTCGAGTTGCTGAAGCTGCATCCGGACAAGTCCTTTGCCTTCTCGGTTTGCAGTTTCGGTTTTCCGGTGCAGCGAGCGTTGACGCTGGACGGGCAGGGCGCGCTCACGGCGTTGTACCCGGAGTTTCGCAACACCCGCTCGCAGGATTTGCCCGAAGCGTTTCAGGATGCCGGCCAGTTTTACTGGGGGCGCAGCGACGCCTGGTTGCGCAGCGAAGTGGTTTATTCGTCGGCGAGTCTTCCAGTGATTTTGCCGCGACATCTGGTGCAGGACATCGATACGCCTGAAGACTGGAAGCGCGCCGAATACCTTTACGCCGCGCTCAAGGCCGGCGGAGAGCTGCAATGAGAGTGCTGATTCGCGCCGACGCCTCGCCGACCATTGGCAGCGGCCACATTGCCCGGTGTCTGACCTTGGCTCGCGTGCTGCGCGAGCAGGGCAGTCATGTCGCGTTTGCTTGTCGGCGCTTGCCGGGGCATCGGCTCGACGTCCTGAGCGAGGAGGGTTTCGAGACCTTCGCGCTACCGGATTTCTACCCCGATGAAGACCCGCAACAAGCCATCGAATCGATGCTGCCGTGGCAGGCCGACATCGATGCATTGGGCGCGTTACTGCAAGGTCATGGCGAATTCGACTGGATCATCGTCGATCACTACGGTCTCGATCATCACTGGCAAACCGCCGCGCGTCGTTGGGCGCCGCACATCGCTGCGGTCGATGATCTCGCCACTCGGCGCTACAGCATTGATCTGCTGCTTAATCAGAATCTCTCGGGGCTCAGCGAAAACTACGCTGCGCTAGTGCCTGATGGCTGCCGCACCCTGCTCGGTCCGCGTTATGCGATGTTGCGTGAAGAGTTCAACGGCCCGGCGATCGAAATCAAAGCCAGGGCGCGACGGGTATTGGTCAATTTCGGTGGTTTCGACGCAGCGATGCAGACTCATCATGCGATGCTCGCGTTGGTGGGTTTTCCCGAGCTGGAAGTGGACTTTGTTGCCGGTGCCGACAATCCGGCGTGGGCGCAAATGCAAGCCCTGAGCGATACGCGACCGAATTGGCGTCTGCACAGCTTTGTCAGTGATTTCCATCAGCGCATGACCGAGGCCGACCTGTTTATCGGCGCTGGCGGCGGTACCAGTTGGGAGCGTGCGGCGCTGGGCCTGCCGACCATCTGTATCGCGGTGTCGAACAACCAGCAAGTCAATGGCGAAGTCATGGCGGCAGCCGGCGCCCATGTATTCATGGGCGCGCGGGAGCAGGTCAGTGTCGAGCAGTTGCGCGATGCGATTGGTTTCGTCGCGGGAAATCAGTATTTGCGGCAGAGCCTGGCAGAACGTTCGCGGCAACTGGTCGATGGGCGTGGAGCGTTGCGAGTCGCTGCGGCGTTGGCCGGCGCCGTGCTCAAGGTTCGTCCGGCGACGCAGGACGACACGCCGCTGCTGCTCGACGGAATGCGCGCCAGTCTGCGTAATCCGCAGCACTTGTTGTTGATCGCCGAGGCCGACGACGGCCCGGTCGGGGTGTTGCGTTACGACCTGCGCGGCTTCGAAGCCGACGTTTCGCTGCATCTGTTTGCAGGGCGAATCGGCCTTGGCTGGGGCAGGGCGCTGCTGGCGCGGGGCGAGTCATTTGTCCGGGCACACTGGCCGCAATTGACCGCCATTTCCGCCCAGGTGCAGCCGGATAATCACGCTTCATTGAATGTATTTCGCGACGCCGGCTTCAATCAAAATGCCTGCGCGTTCACCAAGGTTTTGAAGGAACACCACACATGAGCAGTTTCAAGATTGGCGACCGTCTGATCGGTGCCGATGCGCCGCCGTTCATCATTGCCGAGATGAGCGGCAACCATAATCAGTCGCTCGATGTGGCCCTGCAAATTGTCGAAGCCGCCGCCAAGGCCGGCGCGCATGCCTTGAAAATGCAAACCTATACCGCCGAAACGATGACGCTGGATCTGGCCGAAGGCGAGTTCTTCATCAAGGATCCGGGCAGTCTGTGGGCGGGGACTTCGCTCTACGATCTGTATGAGAAAGCCCATACGCCTTGGGAATGGCATGCGCCGATTTTCGCCCGGGCCAAAGAGCTGGGGATGCTCGCGTTCTCGACGCCGTTCGATGACACGGCCGTGGACTTTCTCGAAAGTCTCGACGTGCCGGCCTACAAGATCGCCAGTTTTGAAAACACCGACCTGCCGTTGATTCGCCGTGTCGCCGCCACCGGCAAACCGCTGATCATTTCCACCGGCATGGCCAGCATCGCCGAACTCGACGAAACCGTGCGCGCTGCCCGCGCGGCGGGCTGCAAGGATCTGGTGCTGCTCAAATGCACCAGCACGTATCCGGCGACACCGCTCAACAGCAACGTGCGCACGATCCCTCATCTGCGTGAATTGTTCGGTTGCGAGGTGGGACTGTCCGACCACTCGATGGGCGTCGGTGTGTCGGTGGCAGCCGTGGCGCTTGGCGCGACGGTGGTGGAAAAACACTTCACCCTTGACCGTTCGGCAGGTGGGGTTGATGCGAGTTTCTCGCTGGAACCTGCAGAAATGGCCAGTCTGGTGCTGGAAACCGAACGTGCCTGGCAGGCTTTGGGGCACGTGCAATACGGCGCCACCGAAGCTGAACTGAAATCGGTGGTCTATCGCCGTTCGCTGTACGTGACCGCCGACATGGCCGCGGGTGAGCCCTTTACTCGGGACAATCTGCGGGCCATTCGTCCCGGCCTCGGTCTGCCGCCCAAGCACACCGACGCCGTTCTCGGCCGCCGCGCTCGCACGCCGATCAAGCGCGGCACGCCGCTGGATTGGTCGTTGGTCGAATAAGCCGATCTGCACCGATTCGGCAAAATAGCGTGACCTGCGAGTCATAACGCGCATCTTCACTGTATTGTATTGATCGGGGAGATGGCGCCTGGCCCGTTTTCGGTTCCAGTGATAGCCCTTTGCGCTCCCCCTGGCCGCCCTTCGTGGCGGCCAATTTCTGTTTGTCGGCGCCCCTCGAATCCTTGCGAGCGGTGGTCTTGGGCTGTTTTTTATTGGGAAGCCGTAATGATTGGCATAAAAAGCATTGCGAGCTACGTTCCTGTAGCCGGCGTGGACAATTACGCACAAGGTGCAAAATTCGAGAAGGATGAAGAGTTCATCCTTGGCAAGATCGGTTCGGCATTTCTGCCGCGCAAAGACGCTGAACAAGAAACCTCCGATCTGTGCGTGGAAGCGGCCAATGCGCTGTTTGCCAGCAACCCTGATCTGAAGCGTGAATCGATTGACGCGTTGATTGTCGTCACCCAGAACGGTGATGAAGAAGGCCTGCCGCACACTGCCGCGATCGTGCAGGACAAGCTCGGTCTGCCGACCAACGTTGCGGCGTTCGACATTTCCCTGGGCTGCTCCGGTTATGTCTACGGCATCTACGCGATCAAGGGCTTCATGGAAGCCGCCGGGCTGAAGAACGGCCTGCTGATCACCGCTGATCCGTATTCGAAAATCGTTGATCCGGAAGACCGCAACACCACCATGCTGTTCGGCGATGCCGCCACCGCTACCTGGATGGGCGAAGATCCGAGCTGGGCGCTGGGCAAGGCCAAGTTCGGCACTGACGGCTCCGGCGCTCCGCACCTGAAAGTCACCGATGGCGTGTTCTTCATGAACGGTCGTCAGGTGTTCAACTTTGCGCTGCTGAAAGTTCCGGCGCACCTGCATGAGCTGCTCGATGATTCAGGCCTCAAGGCTGACGACATTGATGCGTTCTGCATTCACCAGGGCAGCGCGGCGATTGTCGACGCGGTGGCACGACGTTTCGAAGGCGAGCCGGAGAAGTTCATCAAGGACATGGTCGAGACCGGCAACACCGTGTCGTCGAGCATTCCGTTGCTGCTGGAAAAACACGTACTCGATTCCGATTGGCAGCGTATTGCGTTGAGCGGTTTTGGTGTCGGTCTGTCGTGGGGCTCGGCGATTATTTATCGTCCTTGAGCCGGATAAAAAACGGCGGATACAAAAATAGCGTTCAAGGTTAACCTTGAGCGCTATTTTTTTGCCTGAACGGAGCGCGAGCCGGCATGAGCGAGTTTTTCCAAGCCAACGCCCAGGTGATCCAGCTGCGCTGGCCGGCGTTGTTTGCACGATTGGTGGCTGAAGACAGTTCGGCCATTCAAGCCGAGCTGGTACAAGGCTTGGGCTCTACGCTGAGCGTGGACGGGATCCAGCTGACCAGTCGCCATGACCGGATTCACGAGGCCCGGGTCCAGGCAGCCAGCCTGCCGGAAAAACCGCGATTGCATGTCTATGGCACCGGCCTTGGCGACTTGCCAGCGGTTTTGCTGGAGCGTGCCGGGCTTGAACGCTTGTACGTGCACGTCCTTAACGGCGCCCTGTTTGCGCTGGTGTTGCAACTGCTCGATCAGCGGCAATGGCTTGAAGACCCCAGGGTGGAACTGATGTACGCCGGCGATCACGCCGATATCTTCACACCGTTTTTTGCCCTTCCCGCGGAAATGCTCCTGGCCGATGACTTCAATGCCAAGGTGCGTGATCGGCTGGTCAATGAAGTTCACCTGAGTTTCAACAATCGCGAGTTCGATCCGCAATTGCCGGCGATTCAGCAGCGCTTGCGCGATAGCCTGGAGGTGCTGCTTGCGGATGATGACGTGGCGCAACTGTTTGGCACTTGCATCGGCCGCGAAATCTATGTGATCGGCACCGGACCGAGCCTGGAAGGACATTTTGAACGGCTGGCGTCGGTGCGTGTCCAGGCCGAGCGGCCGCTGTTCATTTGTGTCGATACGGCTTATCGACCTTTGCGTCAGCACGGGATCATCCCCGATCTGGTGGTGACGATCGATCAGTTGATCAGCTTTCGGCATCTGCCTTTCGAGGAGTCCGACGGCATCCCGCTGGTGTATCTGCCCATGAGCTCCCCGACGGTGTTGAAGGCCTGGAGAGGCAAGCGCTATGGCGCTTATACCGCCAGCCCGGTCTACGCCACGTTGCGTCAGCAGCACCCTCGGGCCGAATTGCATGCCGGCGGCAGCGTGATTCACCCCGCCGTGGACCTGGCCGTGAAAATGGGCGGCACGCGCATCACGCTGTTCGGCGCCGACTTTGCCTTCCCGATGAACAAGACACATGCCGGATGGGACGATGGCGATCTGGGGCCTCCCGTGGAGCAGGCGCGACACTGGGTTCGTGACGGGTATGGCGAACGGGTCAGGACGCAGCTGAATTTTCGTGGCTACCTGTGCGTGCTGGAGCGGTATATCGCTCTGCACCCAGAGGTCAGCTTCCTTAACAGCAGTCGGGCAGGGGCGATGATCGTGGGCACGCAATTCAATCCGGAGTTTGTGCAATGAGTGCGCAGGTGATGTGCATCAGCGCATGTCGGCAATGCGCGGGATTGTTTCGTTTGGGCCGTGATGTCGAAGCGGCGCTGACCATGGTCGATGTATTCGACGAGGCACAGCGGTTTTTTGCGCTCGCCCCTGAGAATGTCCAGCAGTCGTGGGCGCAGGTACTGACACACATCCTGGCGTGTCAGGAGCGCCAGGACTGGTTGGGACTTGCCGATTTCATGGAGTATGAACTGATTGAATTGCTGGACAGTGCGTAGCGCTGACGGGGAACCGACGGCTCTGGCACGAGGGTTGGTGATGTGGGCAGTTTTATGGCGTCATTTTTTCGTGGGAGGGGGCGCGCTAAGCCCTTGTTTTCTCGGGGGTGGCAGGGTGATGGCAAATTTTTTTCAAAAAGCCCTCAAGCAACCTGATTACCCGACGATAACTATTACGAAGGTTCTCTAGGCCATACCCGGCGGTTGCCAGGGCCGGAAGCCGCAGTACCCAACCAACGAGGAATTCGTCATGGCTTTAACAGTAAACACCAACACCACGTCGTTGAACGTTCAGAAAAACCTGAACCGCGCTTCCGACGCTCTGTCGACTTCGATGCAGCGCCTGTCTTCCGGCCTGAAAATCAACAGCGCTAAAGACGACGCCGCTGGCCTGCAGATCGCTACCCGTATGACTTCCCAGATCCGTGGTGGCAACCAGGCGATCCAGAACGCCAACGACGGTATCTCCGTTGCTCAGACCGCTGAAGGCGCTCTGCAAGCTTCGACCGACATTCTGCAGCGTATGCGTGAACTGGCTGTTAAAGCCCGTACCGGTACCAACGGCAGCATCGACCAGAAAGCAACCAACGACGAATTCGCCCAGATGTCGGACGAACTGACTCGTATCTCTGCTTCCACCAACCTGAACGGCAAAAACCTGCTGGACGGTTCGGCTGGTACTGTGACCCTGCAAGTGGGCGCAAACACCGGTTCGGCTAACCACATCGACCTGGTACTGAGCTCCAAGTTCGACGCCGTCAGCCTGTCCGTAGGTAGCGGTACTGTAGTTCTGACCGGTGCAAGCGTATCGGGCGCTGCTGCCAACATCGACAACGCAATCACCGCGATCGACGCTGCAATTGCAACGATCAACAGCACTCGTTCGAGCCTGGGTGCTTCGCAAAACCGTCTGACCAGCACCATCTCCAACCTGCAAAACATCGTTGAGAACACCACTGCTGCACAGGGTCGTGTACAAGACACCGACTTCGCCGCAGAAACTGCTAACCTGACCAAGCAGCAAACTCTGCAGCAGGCTTCGACCTCCGTACTGGCTCAAGCCAACCAACTGCCTTCCGCTGTACTGAAGCTGCTTCAGTAATTTCGGAATGAGTTCGGGCGAGGGAGTGCGCTAGTCGCGCTCTCTCGCCTTTTTTCGTTAGGAGGTGATGAGCATGGACATGAGCGTCAAGCTTAACCAGTCTTATCCGGCTCCCAAGCCAGTAACGCCGGTTGCTGACAAACCGTCAGAGACGCCTAAGGTTGTGAAGGCTGAAGCTCCGGCCGCTGCCAAGAGTCAGGATACGGACGATGCCAAGTTGAAGCTGGCGGTGCAGGAGATCGAGAAGTTCGTTCAATCGATCAAGCGCAATCTGGAGTTCTCCATCGACGAACATTCCGGAAAGGTCATCGTCAAGGTGATCGCAAGCGAGACGGGTGAGGTTGTTCGACAGATTCCCTCCGCGGAAGCCCTCAAGCTGGCAGACAGTCTCGCGAACGCGAGTCACGTATTGTTCGACGCCAAAGTCTGATAGCTGGCATGAATAGTGTTTGTCCGTTCTCAGGACGCGTGTAACGGTCAAAAGAATGGCAACAATCTGAAGGGAGATGCACATGGCAAGTCCAATTCTACCGGGTTCCGGACTGGGTTCCGGCCTGGACATCGGTGCGATCGTCACTGCGCTGGTCAATGCCGACAAGGCGCCGAAGCAGACGCAGATCGATACCGCGACCAAAGTCAACACGCTGAAGATTTCCGGTGTCGGCTCGCTGAAGAGTGCATTGACCGCGTTCCAGACGGCGATGACCAACCTGGGCAGCAAGACCAATCCTGCATTTGCCGGTTTCACCGCGACTTCGAACAATGCCACTCTGAGCGCGACGTCCGACAGCACTGCTGTGACGGGCAATTACAACGTTGTTGTCAGTCAATTGGCCACTGGCTCGAAAATCGCCAGCGCCTCTTTCGCCGGCGGTGCCGCCAGTGCCATTCCGAGTGGTACCCTGAAAATCAGTCAGAATGGCACTGATTACAATGTCGACATTCCGGCAAATGCCACGTTGCAAACCACCCGCGACGCCATCAACAAGGCTCAGGGCGCCAACGGTATCTCCGCCAACATTGTGACCGACAGCTCTGGTGCTTCGCGCCTGGTGATCAGTTCGAGCAAGACCGGCGAAGGTTCTGACCTCAAAGTCAGCGGCATTGCCGGTCTGGAAATCGATGGCACCCAGAAGATGGGCCCTAGTCCGGCTGCAGGCGCTTCAGGCGCTGTCAACGACGTGGCGGGAAACGCCAAGCTGACCATCGATGGCCTTGCAGTCACCAGCAAAAGCAACACGGTGACCGGTGCAATCAGTGGCTTGACCCTGAACCTGACGACTGTCAGCCCTGTCACCGGTACCGTTGCGACTCCGACTGTTGTCACCGTGGATGCCAACACCAAAGGGTTGCAGACATCGATTCAGTCGTTCGTCGACGCTTACAACACGTTGAAGACGACCATCGACACGCTGTCCAAGGCGACGCCGGATGCGGATGGCAAGCTGACTGTGCAAGCAGCATTCACAGGTGACGCGATGCCGCGCTCGCTGATTGCCGATATTCGTGGTCAGTTGACTGCGGAAGGGGCCGGCGGTCCATTGGCGGTGCTGTCCCAGTTGGGTGTGATGACCGACCGCAACACCGGCAACCTGACGTTCGATACCAATGCCTTCAACAAAACCATGGCGCAGCCAGGCATGACCGGCCAGGTTCAGCAGTTGTTCAACGGCACCAACGACACCAATGGTTTGCTGGCGCGTATGAACAAGGCTGTTGATCCGTATCTCAAGCCACCGGCGGGAGAGCTCAAAGGTGTCAGTCTGCTTGATCAGCGCATGGCCATTCTCACCAAAAACACCCGAAACCTGACCGACCAGCAAGCGGCGCTGGACTTGCGTGTCGCCAACCTGACCAAGACGTTGACTGCCAAGTACAACGCCATGGACTTGCTGGTAGGGCAGATGAAGGCGACGGCGAGCAACATCACGTCGTTCTTCAGCTCGCTGACCGCTCAGCAGTCTGCGAAGTAACAGGCAGGCACGACAAAAACCCGGCTACGCTTTATCGGCGTGTGCCGGGTTTTTGTCTTTTGATCTAAAGTTCTCTGATTCGTTGGCGATACACTGGATATACGAGTCATTGTGGCAATGAGGTAGAACATGAATCCGATGTTAGCCCTTCGGCAATACCAGAAAGTCGGCGCGCATGCACAGACGTCCGAAGCGAGCCCGCACCGTTTGGTGCAAATGTTGATGGAAGGTGGCCTGGGGCGTATTGCCGAGGCCAAGGGCGCCATCGAGCGCAAGGATATTGCTGCCAAATGCACGGCCATCAGCAAGGCCGTGGGCATTATCGGTGGCCTGTGTGAAGGCCTGGATCTGGAAAACAGCGCGGATTCGGTAGGTGAGCTCAACCAGCTCTACATCTACATGATGAAGCGACTCGCCGAAGCCAACGCCAAGAGTGATCCACGGATTCTCGACGAAGTTGCCGGCCTGCTGCGCACCGTAAAAGAAGGCTGGGACGGCATTGCTCCACCAGGCCCGCAGTTTTAAGGAGAGCACCATGAGTCTTGTATTGCAGCGAATTGCCGATACCCGTGAAGCGTTGGTCGGTGCCTTGGCCGAGCGCAACTGGGAAGCCATTGGCGAGCTGGATCTGGCTTGCCGTTCCTGCATGGAAGACGTCATGGCCGAGGCCTCGCTGGACGAGGTCGCGTTGCGCGATAACCTTGAGGAGTTGCTCCATGTCTACAAGGAGCTTCTTGAGGCGGCCATGGGTGAGCGGCAAGCGATAGCCAACGAGATGTCGCAGATCACCCAAGCGCAAAAGGCGGCAAAGGTTTACCATCTGTTTGGTTAATTAACCTCCAGTTAATCCAGACATGTGCGCCATAAATTTGACTGTGCACGGTTTTTTGACTTAACTAGTGGCTGTTTTCAGATTTCAGGCGTCTACAGGCACAAGGTGTCCTGCAAGCGTCTCGCTTGCCCCATTTTTCGGGCATTGAGTTGACTAGGGAAGTTGCTATTGCATGTGGCGTGAAACCAAAATTCTGCTGATTGATGACGATAGCGTCCGCCGCCGCGACCTGGCGGTGATTCTAAATTTTCTCGGCGAAGAAAATTTACCCTGCGGCAGCCATGACTGGCAGCAGGCAGTCGGCTCTTTGTCGTCTAGTCGTGAGGTCATTTGCGTACTGATCGGGACGGTCAATGCTCCTGGTGCGCTTTTGGGCTTGCTAAAGACACTCTCAACCTGGGATGAGTTCCTTCCGGTTTTGCTGATGGGTGATAATTCTTCCGTCGACTTGCCCGAAGACCAGCGTCGCCGAGTGCTTTCGACCCTCGAAATGCCGCCCAGCTACAGCAAATTGCTCGACTCTCTGCACCGCGCCCAGGTCTATCGCGAAATGTATGACCAGGCCCGCGAACGCGGCCGTCATCGCGAACCCAATCTGTTCCGCAGCCTCGTCGGCACCAGCCGGGCGATCCAGCACGTGCGTCAGATGATGCAGCAAGTGGCCGACACCGACGCCAGCGTGCTGATCCTTGGCGAGTCCGGCACCGGCAAGGAAGTGGTCGCGCGTAACCTGCACTACCACTCCAAGCGTCGCGACGCGCCATTCGTGCCGGTCAACTGCGGGGCGATCCCGGCAGAGCTGCTCGAAAGCGAACTGTTCGGCCACGAGAAGGGCGCCTTCACCGGTGCAATCACCAGCCGTGCCGGGCGCTTCGAGCTGGCCAACGGCGGGACGCTGTTCCTCGATGAAATCGGCGACATGCCACTGCCGATGCAGGTCAAACTGCTGCGCGTGTTGCAGGAGCGCACCTTCGAACGCGTGGGCAGCAACAAGACCCAGAGCGTCGATGTGCGCATCATTGCTGCGACCCACAAGAATCTCGAAAGCATGATCGAGATCGGCACGTTCCGCGAAGATCTCTACTATCGCCTGAACGTGTTCCCGATCGAGATGGCGCCGCTGCGTGAGCGCGTCGAAGACATTCCGTTGCTGATGAACGAGCTGATCTCGCGCATGGAGCACGAGAAGCGCGGTTCGATCCGCTTCAACTCGGCAGCAATCATGTCGCTGTGCCGTCACGGCTGGCCGGGCAACGTCCGTGAGCTGGCCAACCTGGTGGAGCGCATGGCGATCATGCATCCGTACGGGGTGATTGGCGTCGTCGAGTTGCCGAAGAAATTCCGCTACGTCGATGACGAAGACGAGCAAATGGTCGACAGCCTGCGCAGCGATCTCGAAGAGCGCGTGGCCATCAATGGTCATACGCCGGACTTCACCGCCAATGCCATGCTGCCGCCGGAAGGTCTGGATCTGAAGGACTACCTCGGTGGTCTGGAGCAGGGCCTGATCCAGCAGGCGCTGGACGATGCCAATGGCATCGTTGCGCGTGCCGCCGAGCGTCTGCGCATTCGACGTACCACGCTGGTCGAGAAGATGCGCAAGTACGGCATGAGCCGGCGCGATGGAGACGAACAGGCGGAGGATTGACGCCTGTTTTTCAACTGCTTCATTTATAAGCAGTTTTTTTTAGGCACGGGTATTGCTACATCCCTCGCAACGTTCCGTTTAACTGACGGTCAGCCAAGCGAGAGAGCACAATGCCCCAAGCCGCCCAGATGTCTTCTGCCTCCAGTCCCGAGGGGCAACCGTCCTCCGTAGAGCAGGCAAGCCGACAGGGTCTTGAGCAGGCTTTCGAGCTGTTCAACCAGATGTCCAGTCAGTTGACTGACTCCTACAGCATGCTCGAAGCGCGGGTGACCGAACTCAAGGGTGAGCTGGCGGTGGTCAGTGCCCAGCGCATGCAGGAGCTGGCGGAAAAAGAACGTCTGGCCAACCGTCTGCAAAACCTTCTTGATCTGTTGCCCGGTGGCGTCATCGTGATTGACGGTCACGGCATCGTGCGCGAAGCCAACCCGGCCGCCATCGAACTGCTTGGTCTGCCGCTGGACGGCGAACTGTGGCGCCATGTCATCGCACGTTGCTTTGCGCCGCGTGAAGACGACGGCCACGAAATCTCCCTGAAAAACGGTCGACGCCTGTCGATTGCCACGCGCTCGCTGGATGCCGAGCCGGGGCAACTGGTGCTGCTCAACGACCTGACAGAAACCCGTCATCTGCAAGATCAACTGGCGCGCCACGAACGTCTGTCCTCGCTGGGGCGCATGGTCGCCTCGCTGGCGCATCAGATCCGCACGCCGTTGTCCGCCGCGTTGCTCTATGCCAGTCATTTGACCGAGCAGGAACTGCCTGTCGCCACCCAGCAGCGTTTCGCCGGACGCCTCAAGGAGCGTCTGCATGAGCTGGAGCATCAGGTGCGCGACATGCTGGTCTTCGCTCGCGGTGAACTGCCGCTGACCGATCGCATCACGCCCAATGCCTTGATGCAGTCACTGCAAGCTGCCGCGTTGACCCACGTGCAGGACCTGCCGATTCGCTGGCAGTGCGACAGCCACGCCGGCGAGTTGCTGTGCAATCGCGACACGCTGGTCGGCGCGCTTTTGAATCTGATCGAGAACGCGATTCAGGCCAGCGCCGGCGATGTACGTCTGAAAGTGCATTGCTACAGCCGAGACAACACGCTGCGGTTGTGCGTCAGCGATACCGGCAGCGGGATCGAACCGACCGTGCTGGCGCGCCTCGGCGAACCATTTTTTACCACCAAAGTCACCGGTACCGGCCTCGGCCTGACCGTGGTCAAGGCTGTGGCACGGGCACATCAGGGAGAATTGCAGCTGCGTTCGCGGGTCGGACGCGGCACGTGCGCGCAGGTGATCCTGCCGCTGTTTTGCGCTGGACAAGGAGCTGAGTGAACGTCATGGGCATCAAGGTTTTGCTGGTCGAGGATGACCGCTCGTTGCGTGAGGCGCTGGCCGATACGTTGCTGTTGGCCGGTCATGATTATCACGCGGTCGGCAGTGCTGAAGAGGCACTGACGGCGGTAGCGCGCGAAGCATTCAGCCTGGTGGTCAGCGACGTCAACATGCCCGGCATGGATGGTCATCAATTGCTCGCGTTGCTGCGTGCCCGTCAGCCGCAGTTGCCGGTGTTGCTCATGACCGCCCACGGTGCGGTCGAGCGTGCCGTCGATGCGATGCGCCAAGGTGCGGCGGACTATCTGGTCAAACCGTTTGAGCCCAAGGCCTTGCTGGATCTGGTGGCGCGGCATGCGCTGGGCAATATTGGCGCATGCGAAGCTGATGGCCCGATCGCGGTCGAGCCGGCCAGTGCCCAGCTTCTGGAGTTGGCAGCGCGTGTCGCCCGCAGTGATTCCACCGTGCTGATTTCTGGCGAGTCCGGTACCGGCAAGGAAGTGCTGGCGCGCTACATTCACCAGCAATCCCATCGTGCCAGTCAACCGTTCATTGCGATCAATTGCGCGGCCATCCCCGACAACATGCTCGAAGCGACGTTGTTCGGTCACGAGAAAGGCTCGTTCACTGGCGCCATTGCGGCGCAGGCGGGCAAGTTCGAACAGGCCGACGGCGGGACCATCCTGCTCGACGAAATTTCCGAAATGCCCCTCGGCCTGCAAGCCAAACTGCTGCGCGTGTTGCAGGAGCGCGAAGTCGAGCGGGTGGGGGCGCGCAAGCCGATCACCCTGGACATCCGCGTGGTCGCCACCACCAACCGCGACCTGGCCGGGGAAGTGGCGGCGGGGCGTTTTCGTGAAGATCTTTTTTACCGTCTGTCGGTTTTTCCCCTGGCCTGGCGTCCACTTCGCGAGCGCACTGCCGATATCTTGCCGCTGGCTGAGCGCTTGCTGGCCAAGCACGTCAATAAAATGAAGCATGCGGCGGCAAAACTTTCGCCAGAGGCGCAGGCGTGCCTGATCGGTTATCCATGGCCGGGCAATGTGCGCGAGCTGGATAACGCGATTCAGCGTGCGTTGATTTTGCAGCAGGGCGGCTTGATCCAGCCGCAGGATTTCTGTCTTGCCGGGCCGGTGATGTTCGCCACGTTGCCAGCGGTAGTGCCGGTGCCTGCCGTGATTCGTGAGGTGGAGATCGAAGCGGATTCGGCCGGCGCCCTGGGTGATGACCTGCGCCGCCGGGAGTTTCAGATGATCATCGACACCCTGCGCACCGAGCGTGGCCGGCGCAAGGAAGCAGCGGAAAAGCTCGGCATCAGTCCGCGCACCCTGCGTTACAAGTTGGCGCAAATGCGTGATGCCGGGATGGATGTCGAAGGCTACCTGTTCGCCACCTGAGTCGTGGCGCAAAGATTTGAAAATGCTTTTCTGAAAGGGGTGCCCATGAGCTGGCACCCTTGTTGCTAATACCTGTGTACCCGCCGAGTGAGTGTCAAAAAATTGCGGGCCGCCCAAGAGAGTAGACCATGAGCCAAGGTATTGAATTTAATCGGTTGATGACAGACATGAAGGCCATGAAGCTGGATGCCATGTCTGCGCCGAAATCGACTGCCGCTGTCCCTGAACTGGCAGGCAGCAGCTTTTCCGACATGCTCGGTCAGGCCATCAACAAAGTCAGCGATACCCAGCAGGCGTCGACTCAACTGGCCAACGCATTTGAAGTGGGCAAGAGCGGCGTCGATCTGACGGACGTGATGATCGCTTCGCAAAAAGCCAGCGTGTCGTTCCAGGCTCTGACCCAGGTGCGCAACAAGCTGGTTCAGGCTTATCAAGACATCATGCAGATGCCGGTTTAAGGACGAGATTGAGTCATGGCAGAAGCAGTCGCCGATAACGTTCCGGCCAAGGCCACCCCGATAGACGGCAAACCGCCGCTGTTCGGCCTGTCCTTCCTGGAAAACCTCTCCGAGATGACCGTGCTGCGTCAGGTGGGCCTGTTGGTCGGCCTGGCTGCGAGCGTGGCGATTGGCTTTGCCGTGGTGCTGTGGTCGCAGCAGCCGGATTACCGTCCGTTGTACGGCAGCCTTGCCGGCCTGGACGCCAAGCAGGTGATGGACACCCTGGCCTCCGCCGATATTCCTTACACCGTTGAACCGAATTCTGGCGCCTTGCTGGTCAAGGCCGATGACCTGTCCCGTGCGCGGATGAAACTCGCTGCTGCTGGTGTCACTCCCAGCGACGGCAACATCGGTTTCGAAATCCTCGACAAGGAACAGGGTCTGGGCACCAGCCAGTTCATGGAAGCGACCAATTATCGTCGCGGCCTCGAAGGTGAACTGGCCCGTACCATTTCCAGCCTGAACAACGTCAAGGGCGCTCGCGTGCACCTGGCGATTCCGAAGAGCTCGGTGTTCGTGCGTGATGAACGCAAGCCAAGCGCTTCGGTGCTGGTCGAGCTGTATTCCGGTCGTTCGCTGGAGCCGGGCCAGGTCGTGGCGATCATCAATCTGGTGGCCACCTCCGTTCCCGAGCTGAGCAAATCGCAGATCACCGTCGTCGACCAGAAGGGCAACCTGCTCTCTGATCAGGCGGAAAACTCCGAAATGACCATGGCCGGCAAGCAGTTCGATTACAGCCGCCGCATGGAAAGCATGCTGACTCAGCGCGTGCACAACATTCTGCAACCGGTGTTGGGTAACGACCGCTACAAGGCTGAAGTGTCGGCCGATATCGATTTCAATGCTGTCGAGTCCACCGCCGAGCAGTTCAACCCGGATCAACCGGCGCTGCGCAGTGAACAGTCGGTCAACGAACAACGTACCGCCAGCAATGGCCCGCAAGGTGTGCCGGGTGCCCTGAGCAACCAGCCACCGTCGCCAGCCTCGGCACCGCAAACCACCGGTGGCGCCGCAGCGCCTGCCAGCATGGTGCAGCCGGGTCAGCCATTGGTTGACGCCAACGGCCAGCAGATCATGGATCCGGCCACCGGCCAGCCGATGCTCGCGCCGTACCCGGCAGACAAGCGTCAACAATCCACCAAGAACTTCGAACTCGACCGTTCCATCAGCCACACCAAACAGCAGCAGGGTCGCCTGAATCGCCTGTCGGTGTCGGTGGTTGTCGATGATCAGGTCAAGGTCAATGCGGCTAACGGGGAAATCACCCGCGCGCCGTGGAGCGCCGACGAATTGTCGCGCTTCACCCGTCTGGTACAGGACGCGGTCGGCTTCGATGCCAGCCGTGGCGACAGTGTCAGCGTGATCAACATGCCGTTCTCCGCCGAGCGCGGCGAAGTGATTGCCGATATTCCGTTCTACTCCCAGCCATGGTTCTGGGACATCGTCAAACAAGTGCTGGGTGTGTTGTTCATCCTCGTGCTGGTGTTTGGTGTGCTGCGCCCGGTGTTGAACAACATCACCGGCGGTGGCAAAGGCAAGGAGCTGGCCGGTCTTGGCGGCGACGTGGAACTCGGTGGCATGGGCGGCCTGGACGGCGAACTTTCCAACGATCGCGTAAGCCTCGGTGGTCCGCAGAGCATTCTGTTGCCGAGCCCGAGTGAGGGTTATGACGCGCAACTGAATGCAATCAAGAGCCTTGTGGCTGAAGACCCGGGTCGTGTGGCTCAGGTCGTGAAAGAGTGGATTAACGCAGATGAGTGATAACCGAGCCGCCACCGTCAAACTGAACAAGGTCGACAAAGCCGCGATTCTGCTGCTGTCCCTGGGTTCGACCGATGCTGCGCAAGTGCTGCGCCACATGGGCCCGAAAGAGGTTCAGCGTGTCGGCGTGGCCATGGCGCAGATGGGTAACGTCCATCGCGAACAGGTCGAGCAGGTCATGAGCGAGTTCGTCGACATCGTCGGCGACCAGACCAGCCTCGGCGTCGGCTCCGACGACTACGTGCGCAAAATGCTCACCCAGGCCCTGGGTGAAGACAAAGCCAACGGCCTGATCGACCGTATCCTGCTCGGTGGCAACACCAGCGGCCTCGACAGCCTGAAATGGATGGAGCCACGCGCCGTAGCCGACGTGATCCGTTACGAACACCCGCAGATCCAGGCCATCGTGGTTGCGTACCTCGACCCGGATCAGGCCGGTGAAGTGCTCGGCAACTTTGACCACAAGGTGCGTCTGGACATCATCCTGCGCGTCTCGTCGTTGAACACCGTGCAGCCAGCGGCACTGAAAGAATTGAACCAGATTCTCGAGAAGCAGTTCTCCGGCAACTCGAACGCCTCGCGCACCACCCTGGGTGGCATCAAGCGTGCGGCAGACATCATGAACTTCCTCGACAGCTCGATCGAAGGCCAGCTCATGGACTCGATCCGCGAAGTCGACGAAGACCTGTCCGGTCAGATCGAAGACCTCATGTTCGTGTTCAACAACCTCGCCGATGTCGACGACCGTGGCATTCAGGCGCTGTTGCGCGAAGTGTCTTCCGACGTGCTGGTGCTGGCCCTCAAGGGTTCGGACGAAGGCGTCAAAGAAAAGATCTTCAAGAACATGTCCAAACGTGCGGCCGAACTGTTGCGCGACGATCTCGAGGCCAAAGGCCCGGTGCGCGTCAGCGACGTCGAAACCGCGCAGAAGGAAATCCTCACCATCGCCCGCCGTATGGCCGAAGCCGGAGAGATCGTGCTCGGTGGCAAGGGCGGCGAGGAAATGATCTAAGCCCATGGATAAGCACGATGACGATGTGACGGATCTGATCCGTGCCCGCGATGTCCGTGGCTTCGAGTCTTGGGCAATGCCAAGCTTCGATCCGCCGAAACCGGAACCCGAGCCGGAGCCGGAGCCCGAACCGCCGGAAATGGAAGAAGTGCCGCTGGAAGAAGTCCAGCCACTGACCCTGGAAGAACTCGAAAGCATCCGTCAGGAGGCTTACAACGAGGGCTTCGGCATCGGCGAAAAAGAAGGCTTCCACAGCGCTACGCTGAAGGTTCGTCAGGAAGCCGAAGTTGCGTTGGCGGCGAAACTGGCCAGCCTTGAGCAACTGATGACTCACCTGTTCGAGCCTATCGCCGAGCAAGACACCCAGATCGAAAAATCGCTGGTCGATCTCGTGCAACACATCACCAAACAGGTGATCAAGCGCGAGCTGGCCATCGATTCGTCGCAGATCGAACACGTCATGCGCGATGCGCTCAAGCTGTTGCCGCTGGGCGTGGAAAATGTGCGTCTGTACGTCAATCCGCAAGACTTCGAACAGGCCAAAGCCCTGCGCGAGCGTCACGAAGAAACCTGGCGCATCGTTGAAGACGAAGCGCTGATGCCGGGTGGTTGCCGGGTCGAGACGGCGCACAGCCGCATCGACGCGAGCATTGAAACCCGTGTCACTCAGGTCATGGACAAGCTGTTCGATCAATTGCACGAACAGGCTTTGCACCCGGCTGCCCCGGACTTGAGCCTGGATATTGCCGAAGACGTCAAACCGGCGGCCGAGCCAGACGAGCCGCTTGCGGACACCGCCGATGCGCCTTGAACGCACCAGTTTCGCCAAGCGCCTCAGCACCTATGCCGAAGCCACTGAAATTGCTGGCGCGCCGATTCTCGAAGGTCGCCTGTTGCGCATGGTTGGTCTCACGCTGGAAGCCGAAGGCTTGCGCGCAGCCATGGGCACGCGCTGCCTGGTAATCAATGACGACAGCTATCACCCGTCCCAGGTGGAAGCGGAAGTCATGGGATTCTCCGGTAGCAAAGTCTTTCTGATGCCGGTCGGCAGCGTCGCCGGTATCGCTCCCGGTGCCCGCGTGGTGCCGTTGGCTGAAACCGGTCGACTGCCGATGGGCATGAGCATGCTCGGCCGTGTGCTCGATGGCGCCGGTCGTGCGTTGGACGGCAAGGGTGGCATGAAAGCCGAAGACTGGGTGCCGATGGATGGCCCGACGATCAACCCGCTCAACCGCGACCCGATCAGCGTACCGCTGGACGTCGGCATCCGTTGCATCAACGGTTTGTTGACGGTGGGCCGTGGTCAGCGTCTGGGTCTGTTCGCCGGTACTGGTGTCGGTAAATCGGTATTGCTGGGCATGATGACCCGCTTCACCGAGGCCGACATTATCGTCGTCGGTCTGATCGGTGAGCGGGGTCGCGAAGTTAAAGAATTCATCGAGCACATCCTCGGTGAAGAAGGCCTCAAGCGTTCGGTGGTGGTGGCCTCGCCGGCGGACGATGCGCCGCTGATGCGTTTGCGCGCGGCGATGTACTGCACGCGGATTGCCGAGTATTTCCGCGACAAGGGCAAGAACGTCCTGTTGCTGATGGATTCGCTGACCCGTTTCGCCCAGGCGCAGCGGGAAATCGCTTTGGCCATCGGCGAGCCGCCAGCGACCAAGGGTTATCCGCCCTCGGTGTTCGCCAAACTGCCGAAATTGGTGGAGCGTGCCGGTAATGCCGAGAAGGGCGGGGGTTCGATCACCGCGTTCTACACGGTACTGTCCGAGGGCGATGACCAACAGGACCCGATTGCCGACTCGGCGCGGGGCGTACTTGATGGCCACATCGTGCTGTCGCGGCGTCTGGCAGAGGAAGGGCACTACCCGGCCATCGATATCGAAGCCTCGATCAGCCGGGTGATGCCGGCGGTGGTCTCGGCGGAACATATGCAGCGCGCGCAGTATTTCAAGCAATTGTGGTCGCGCTATCAGCAGAGTCGCGACCTCATCAGCGTCGGTGCGTACGTCGCTGGTGGCGATCGCGAGACCGATCTTGCGATTTCCCTGCAACCGCAATTGGTCAGGTACCAGCGTCAGGGCCTCAACGACAAAATCAACATGGGCGAAAGCCAGTCCTATCTCGAGACCCTGTTCGCCCCTGCGGCGGGCGGGTAACCGGCCATGGCCGTCAGCCGAGCCGCGCGTCTCGCTCCGGTGGTGGACATGGCCGAACAGGCCGAGAAAACCGCCGTGCAGCGCCTGGGTTATTTTCAGGGCCAGGTGAAGGTCGCCGAAAGCAAACTCGCCGACCTGCACGCCTTCCGTCTGGATTACTCGCAGCAATGGATCGTGCGCGGCAGCACTGGCGTCAGTGGGCAATGGCTGCTCGGCTTCCAGGGCTTTCTGGCGCAACTCGACACCGCCGTTGACCAGCAGCGGCAGAGCCTGGTCTGGCACCAGAACAAGCTCGACAAGGCTCGTGAGGAATGGCAACAGGCCTTCGCCAAGGTCGAGGGCCTGCGCAAACTGGTGCAGCGCTATCGCGAAGAGGCGCAACGCCTTGAAGACAAACGCGAGCAGAAGCTGCTCGATGAGTTGTCCCAGCGCTTGCCGCGGCGGGATGTTTTTTGATCTTGGCGCGGCGTGACTTATGAGCTCATTATTTTAAGACTTGAAACCTGAACGTTTCCGATCGGCCCAAGGGTACTGAATTGCGACTAACAGTGAAGTATGTTGTTACCTGCTGACCGATTAGCTGCCAATCATCTGCGCTATTAAATTTTGAGCCAACTTTCCCACTGCTCGCACCACCCGGGCTCACGTTGACGATTTTTTCGTACGATTTTCCGTCGTCCGTATTCAGCACGAAAGTGACCTGATCATTCAGGTCTGCGGCACACCACGCCATAAGCGCTGCTTTACCGCTCTCAAACTCAGCTCTGCTGACGATAATGGGCGAGCTGGTGCCATGCAGATGGGGGGCGGTAAAATTCGCGAGTGCATTGTTCATGATTGCGATCCTGTGGTTTTGTATGCAGCGATCTTGCTGCTCCACAATTGAATGATGTAGCTGGATCTGACGCTACTGTCAGATCTGACAGTAGCGACGAACGGTTTTCGAACCACGCAGCGAAGCAGGTGCTCGCATATCAAGCCATTTCTAAGTTGCTCGTGCTTGGATCTGGTGCTAAACCTTGTACAAGGTTGTTCATGACAAGGAAGCCAGTCAATGTCAGTCGTTACAGAATTATCCCCGGATGGTCAAAAACTGACGATTTTAGTCAAGGGTCGATTCGATTTCGCCAAGCATCAGGAATTTCGAGAGTCCTACGAGAATCTGCAGCCGAAACCCGAATCCTTTGAAGTGGATCTGAAAGACGCCACTTACCTCGACAGTTCGGCGCTCGGGATGTTGTTGCTGCTGCGCGATCATGCCGGCGGTGAGAGTGCCGAAATCACGCTGACCCACGCCAATGCCGATGTTCGCAAGATTCTTGCGATTTCAAATTTCGAACAAATCTTCGACGTGGCATAAGCGCAATGCAGGCTGATTCCGAGCCGCTGACAATTCTGATCGCCGAAGACAGCGCCGCCGACCGGTTGCTGTTGTCGACCATCGTTCGCCGTCAGGGCCATGAGGTGCTGACGGCGGCCAATGGTGCCGATGCTGTCGAGATCTTCCGCCGGCAGCAACCGCATCTTGTCCTGATGGACGCGATGATGCCGGTGATGGACGGTTTCGAGGCTGCGCGGCAGATCAAGGCGCTGGCCGGGGAAACCCTGGTGCCGATCATCTTCCTGACTTCGCTCACCGAAAGTGAGGCGTTGGCCCGCTGTCTGGAGGCCGGTGGTGACGACTTTCTGGCGAAGCCCTACAACCAGGTGATTCTTGCCGCCAAAATCAAGGCGATGGACCGCTTGCGCCGCTTGCAAGCCACGGTGCTGCAGCAGCGCGACCTGATCGCCAAACATCACGATTACCTGCTCAACGAGCAACGGGTCGCAAAAGCCGTGTTTGACAAGGTCGCGCACTCCGGTTGCCTGAGTGCGCCGAATATTCGTTATCTGCAATCACCCTATGCGCTGTTCAATGGCGACCTATTGCTGGCGGCGTATACGCCGGCGGGCGACATGCATGTGTTGCTGGGTGATTTCACCGGCCATGGCTTGCCGGCCGCCGTCGGTGCGATGCCGTTGGCCGAAGTGTTTTACGGCATGACGGCCAAGGGCTACGGCTTGGCGGAAACCCTGCGCGAGATGAACGCCAAGCTCAAGCGCATCCTGCCGGTGGACATGTTCTGTTGTGCGACGCTGCTGTGCCTGAGTTCTCAAAGGCGTTCGGTCGAAGTCTGGAACGGTGGCATGCCGGACGGCTATCTGCACCGGATTGCCAGCGGCGAGCGCGAGCCTCTGGCTGCGCGACATTTGCCGTTGGGGGTATTGAGCCCGCAGGCGTTCGATGACTGCACGCAGGTGCATCCGATGGCCGTCGGTGATCGGGTCTTCCTGTTGTCCGACGGGGTGATCGACACCAGTAACGCCAGTGATCAGTTGTTCGGCGTCGAGCGTTTGCAGCGAGTGTTCGCCAGCAATCGCGAGCCAGATCGACTGTTCGACGAGATCGAGCAGGCGCTGCGCGATTTTCGCGGTGAGGCTCGCGACGATGTGAGTATGGTCGAGGTCAGCCTGCTTGAGCCTGAGCAGGTGCACCCTGCGGTGCCGGTGTACTCCGACAGCGGTCAGTCGTGTCCGCTGGACTGGTCGGCGAGTTTCGAATTTCGTGGCGCCACGTTAAAGCGTTTCAATCCGTTGCCGTACCTGTTGCAGTTGCTCCAGGAGGTGCATGGGCTACGGGCGCAAAGCGGCGCGCTATACAGCGTGCTCGCCGAGTTGTATTCCAATGCACTGGAGCACGGGGTGTTGGGTCTGGACTCCAGCCTCAAGCGCGATGCCTCGGGATTCGCCCGCTACTATGAGCAGCGCAACGTGCGTCTGGAGAGTTTGCAGGATGGCTTTGTGCGTGTGCATTTGCAGGTGAAGCCGCAAGGCAAGGGCGGGTGTCTGCTTATCCGTGTCGACGACAGCGGTAAGGGTTTCGATGTCGCAAGGGTCATGGATCGGCCCCTGGACGGTGTCCGTCTGTCGGGACGCGGTGTCAGTCTGGTCCGGCAATTGGGGCGCAACGCGAGTTGGTCGGACGAAGGTCGTAGTGCCCACGTGGAGTTTTTCTGGGAGATTGAGGCATAATCGGCGCAATTCTTGATCAAGGAGTGAGCAAGTGACTGATAAACATATTGATCGCGAGGTGCTCAGCGTACTGCGCGAAGTCATGGAGGATGGTTATCCCGAATTGCTGGATACCTTTCTGGCGGATTCGGAAAACCGCCTGCTTGAGCTGCGCGAGACTGCCGATGCCAAGGTCTTGTCCGAAGTGGCTCATAGCTTCAAGGGCAGCGCCGGCAACATGGGCGCGGTTCGACTGGCCGAGCTTTGTCAGAGGCTTGAGTCGGACGCCAAAGACAAAAGCCCTGCACAAATCGCCAAACTGGTCGCCGAGATCAGTAGCGAATTCGCTCAGGTGCGGCCTGAATATGAGCATGAACGCCAGGACGCGCTAACCCAATAAAACGAGCCGTCCGGCGCTTTTCCAAAGCGTCGGACAAAACTGGCCCGGCACTTGCATTCATCTCCCGCAACTGTACCTACGATCCCAGTGCAGCGGAGACCGTTTCATGCCTGCGACCCCCAACATTCTTCTTCAGAACGCCGCCCAGGCCAAGGCGCAAGCCGCCTCTGCCAAACCGTCGGCAGTGGCCGCAGACGCCGGGGACAAGGCCTCAAGCTTCGCTCAGGTGTTTGCCAGTCAGGACTCGAGCAAGCCTGCCGTCACGGTTGACGCCCCGCTGAAATCGGCGCGCGACAAGGTCGCTGACACCGGCGGCAAGAAGGACGTCAGCAAGGATCAATCTGCCCCTGCGAAGCCGGCGGTTGCCGATAGCGGCAATGCCTTGCCTGCCGACAAACCGGTGGCGGCCGACGACAAGGTCGTCAGCAGCGACGAATCCGCGGATACCAACCAGACTCCGGTAGCCGATGCCACTCCAGTCGATCCGACGCTGGATCCTGCGTTGGCCGCCGTCGTGCAGCCGGCAGTGACGGCACCCGTCGTGCCGGTCCCGGTTGTCGAAGCGGCCACCCCGGCGAAAACCGAAACTCCGGCCGTGTCCCAATTGCCAGGTGTGGTCAAGGATCCGGCGGCGAGCACCGACAGCGATTTCGATCCTTCGGCCGACCCTCTCGATGCCTTGCCGGCCGTGCGCATGGCGATGGAGCAGGGTGGACATATCTCCGCCGCCAGCCAGGCACAACCGAAAGCGGCGCCCGCGCAGACTCAGGCTGACGGCGAATTGACCTCGGCGCAGAACTTTGCCGCCGGCATGGCCAGCATGCTTGATGTGCAGTCCGACAAGGACAGCACCAGTCAGGGCGGCGAGAAGGCTTTCAGCGGGCTGATCGATGACGGCCTGAAAGACCTGAAAACCGCCACCAGCGACACCCGCGTCGATGACTTCGCCAACCGCTTGGCGGCACTGACTCAGGCTGCCACGCCGAAAACTGCGAACGCAGTACCGGTCAATCAGCCGATCGCCATGCATCAAAGCGGCTGGACCGAAGAAGTGGTCAACCGCGTCATGTATCTGTCGAGCGCCAATCTGAAGGCGGCGGACATTCAGTTGCAGCCGGCCGAGCTGGGGCGTCTGGATATCCGCGTGAACATGGTCCCCGACCAGCAGACTCAGGTGACGTTCATGAGCGCGCACCCGAGTGTGCGTGAAGCGCTCGACGGGCAGATGCACCGGTTGCGTGAGATGTTCAACCAGCAGAGCATGGGCCAGGTCGACGTCAATGTGTCCGACCAGAGTCGCGGCTGGCAGGGGCAGCAAGGTCAGGAGCAGGCGCAGCAGGGCCAGAGTGGGCGCACCAGCGCTACCGGTGGTCGTCTGGATTCGGCGGATGAAGAGCTGGCACCCGCCGCTATTGCTGAAGCAGCCGCGCAAACCACCAGCGTGATCGGCACCAGCGCGGTCGACTATTACGCCTGACACACCGCTGTACCCTGTGGGAGCTGGCTTGCCAGCGATGGCGGCGGCACATTCGAAATCAATGTGTCAGACAAATCGCTATCGCTGGCAAGCCAGCTCCCACAGGGTCTTGCATCAGTCGATACATCCCTCTCGTCAATCCCTCCGACACTTCTGGCATAACACTTGCTCTTGCCTTGCCGTGCGACTGTGAAAACCCGATTAGTGACGGATTATTGGCATGGCGAAGAGCGAAACAGCAGCAGTGAAAGACCCAGCAACCAAAGGCAAACTCAAGCTGATCATCGTGATCGTGCTGGCGTTGCTGCTGGCCATTGGCGCGTCCGTGGGGGCGACCTGGTTCTTCATGCACAGCGCCCAAAGCAAGCCTGCCGAGGCCGCAGATGCAGCGCCCGTCGGCAAGCAGCCGGCGATTTTCGAGCCGATGGCGCCGGCCTTTGTCGCCAACTACAACCAGAACGGCCGTCAGCGCTACATGCAGGTGAGCATCACCATGCTGGCGCGTAACCAGGCCGATCTGGAAGCGCTGAAAGTGCACATGCCGGTGATCCGCAACAACCTGGTGATGCTCTTCTCCGGTCAGGATTTCGCCACTTTGGCGACGCCGGTCGGCCAGGAGATGTTGCGCCAGAAGGCCACAGCGAGCGTGCAGGAAGTGGCGCAGAAAGAGCTGGGCAAAGTGGTGATCGAACAGTTGCTTTTCACTAATTTCGTACTGCAGTAGGAACACGACATGGCCGTGCAGGATCTGCTGTCCCAGGATGAAATCGATGCGCTGTTGCATGGCGTCGACGATGGTCTGGTACAGACCGATAACGCTGCCGAACCCGGCAGTGTCAAAAGCTACGACCTGACCAGCCAGGATCGCATCGTCCGTGGACGCATGCCGACTCTGGAGATGATCAACGAGCGTTTTGCCCGTTACACCCGCATCAGCATGTTCAACATGCTGCGCCGCTCGGCGGACGTTGCCGTCGGTGGCGTACAGGTGATGAAGTTTGGCGAATACGTACACTCGCTGTACGTGCCGACCAGCCTCAACCTGGTCAAGATCAAACCCCTGCGCGGCACCGCGCTGTTCATCCTCGACGCCAAACTGGTGTTCAAACTGGTGGACAACTTCTTCGGCGGTGACGGTCGTCACGCGAAGATCGAAGGGCGTGAATTCACCCCGACCGAATTGCGCGTGGTGCGCATGGTGCTGGAGCAGGCCTTCGTCGATCTGAAAGAAGCCTGGCAGGCGATCATGGAAGTCAATTTCGAGTACATCAACTCGGAAGTGAACCCGGCCATGGCCAACATCGTCGGCCCGAGCGAAGCGATCGTGGTTTCCACCTTCCATATCGAACTCGATGGCGGTGGCGGCGACCTGCACGTGACCATGCCGTACTCGATGATCGAGCCGGTGCGCGAAATGCTCGACGCCGGTTTCCAGTCGGACCTCGACGATCAGGACGAGCGCTGGGTCAATGCCCTGCGCCAGGACGTGCTCGATGTCGACGTGCCGATCGGTGCCACCGTCGCCCGTCGCCAGTTGAAGCTGCGCGACATCCTGCACATGCAGCCGGGGGATGTGATCCCGGTGGAAATGCCGGAAGACATGATCATGCGCGCCAACGGCGTACCGGCCTTCAAGGTCAAGATGGGCTCGCACAAAGGCAACCTCGCGTTGCAAGTGATCGAGCCGATCGAGCGTCGCTGAAGCGCCGCTCTCACCCCCACACATTTAGCTGAATTGTTGCCCGCCGAGGACAAATGATGAACGACGATATGAACGCCCAGGACGATCAGGCACTGGCTGACGAATGGGCTGCTGCCCTGGAAGAAACTGGTGACGGCCAGGCTGACATCGATGCGCTGTTGGCTGCTGAAGCTGGCGCCGCCAGCTCCAACCGTCTGCCGATGGAAGAATTCGGCAGCGTGCCGAAGAACAACGATCCGGTAACGCTGGACGGTCCGAACCTGGACGTGATCCTCGACATCCCGGTGTCGATCTCGATGGAAGTGGGCAGCACCGACATCAACATTCGCAACCTGCTGCAACTCAACCAGGGTTCGGTCATCGAACTGGACCGCCTGGCGGGTGAGCCGCTGGACGTGCTGGTCAACGGCACGCTGATCGCTCACGGCGAAGTGGTCGTGGTCAACGAGAAGTTCGGCATCCGCCTGACCGACGTGATCAGCCCAAGCGAACGCATCAAGAAGCTGCGCTGAGTGAAAAGGTTTCTCTGGGCTCTGCTCGCGTTGCCGTTGAGCGTGCTGGCCGCTGAACCGGCGGCAACCCACGCTGCTGCTGCGCCGGTTGCCGCGACTGCGCCGATGGTCAACAGCGGCGTGGCCGGGCAATTGACGCAACTGGTATTCGGCTTGCTGCTGGTGCTGGGGCTGATCTTCTTCCTTGCCTGGCTGTTGCGTCGAGTGCAGCAGGCAGGCCCGGCAGGCAAGGGCCAGGTGATCGAGCTGATCGGTTCCCGTGCGCTCGGTCCGCGTGACCGTTTGATGCTGGTGCAGGTCGGCAATGAGCAGATTCTGCTCGGTCTGAGCCCCGGCACCATCACCGCGCTGCACGTGCTCAAAGAGCCGGTTGAAGTGCCAGGTACCAGCGAGAAAGCGACCCCGGAATTCGCTCAGCATCTGCTGAAGATTCTCGGCAAGGATCAGAAGGATAAGAAGTAATGGGTGCGCTACGCATCGTCTTGACGCTGGCCCTGTTGCTGGCCGCGCCGCTGGCGTTCGCCGCCGATCCGTTGTCGATCCCGGCGATCACGCTGGGCACCAACGCCGACGGCGCGCAGGAATATTCGGTCAGTCTGCAGATTCTGCTGATCATGACCGCGCTGAGTTTTATCCCGGCGGCGGTCATCCTGATGACCAGTTTCACGCGGATCATTATCGTCTTCTCGATCCTGCGTCAGGCCCTGGGCCTGCAACAGACACCGTCGAACCAGATCCTCACGGGCATGGCGCTGTTCCTGACCATGTTCATCATGGCGCCGGTGTTCGATCGGGTGAACAACGATGCGTTGCAACCGTATCTGGCCGAGAAACTCACCGCTCAGCAAGCGGTGGAAAAGGCTCAGGTGCCGATCAAGGACTTCATGCTCGCGCAGACCCGCACCAGTGATCTGGAGCTGTTCATGCGCCTGTCCAAGCGCACCGACATCGCCACCCCGGATCAGGCGCCGCTGACCATTCTGGTACCCGCGTTCGTCACGTCCGAGCTGAAAACCGCGTTCCAGATCGGCTTCATGATCTTCATTCCGTTCCTGATCATCGACCTCGTCGTGGCCAGTGTGCTGATGGCGATGGGTATGATGATGCTCTCGCCGCTGATCATCTCGCTGCCGTTCAAGATCATGCTGTTTGTGCTGGTGGATGGCTGGGCGCTGATCATCGGCACGCTGGCCAGCAGTTTTGGAGGTGTTTCGCCATGACGCCGGAAGTCGCGGTCGACATATTTCGTGAGGCGCTTTGGCTGACCACGTTGATGGTCGCGATTCTGGTGGTGCCGAGCCTGTTGGTCGGTTTGCTGGTGGCAATGTTCCAGGCGGCCACGCAGATCAACGAACAGACCCTGAGCTTCCTGCCGCGTCTGCTGGTGATGCTGGTCACGCTGATCGTCGCCGGCCCGTGGATCGTGCAGACGTTCATGGAGTACATCATTCAGTTGTACAAAAACATTCCGATGGTCATCGGCTAAGCCATGCAATCGCTGCTGCAGTTGACCGACACCCAGATCAGTTCCTGGGTGGCGACGTTCATGTTGCCGCTGTTTCGCGTCGCCTCGATGCTGATGGTCATGCCCGTGTTCGGCACAACCCTCATCCCCCGGCGTGTGCGCCTGTATTTCGCCGTGGCGATTACTGTGGTGATTGTGCCCGGCCTGCCGCCGATGCCGGCGGTCAGTCCGCTCGATCTCAGCGGGCTGCTGTTGATTGCCGAACAGATCCTGGTCGGCGCCGTACTCGGGTTTTCCTTGCAGCTGTTTTTCCAGGCCTTTGCTGTGGCCGGGCAGATTGTCGCGATCCAGATGGGTATGGGCTTCGCCTCGATGGTCGACCCGGCCAACGGTGTCTCGGTGGCGGTGATCGGACAATTCTTCACCATGCTGGTGACGCTGCTGTTCCTGTCGATGAATGGCCATCTCGTGGTGTTCGAGGTCCTCACCGAAAGCTTCACCACGTTGCCCGTGGGCAGTGGGTTGATGACCGCGCATTACTGGGAGTTGGCCGGCAAACTCGGCTGGGTGCTGGGCGCGGCGTTGTTGCTGGTATTGCCGGCGGTCACCGCGCTGCTGGTGGTCAATATCGCGTTCGGCGTGATGACCCGTGCCGCGCCGCAACTGAACATTTTCTCCATCGGTTTTCCACTGACCCTGGTGCTCGGCCTGTTCATTGTCTGGGTCGGCCTGGCGGACATTCTCAATCAGTACCAGCCGCTGGCTACCGAGGCCTTGCAGCTGTTACGCGAACTGGCACGGGCGCGCTGACTCATGGCCGAGAGCGAAAGCGGTCAGGACAAAACAGAAGACCCCACGGAGAAACGTAAAAAGGACTCCCGGGAGAAGGGTGAGATCGCCCGCTCGAAAGAGCTCAACACCCTCGCCGTGATGATGGCCGGTGCCAGCGCGCTGTTGATATTCGGCGGCATGCTCGCCGAAGACCTGATGGACCTGATGCGTATGAACTTCACGCTGTCGCGCGAAGTGATCATGAACCAGGGCTCCATGGGCACGTTCCTGATGCAGTCGGGCAAGCTCGCCCTGGTGGCGATTCAGCCGATCATGATCACCTTGTTGCTGGCCGCGTTGATCGGGCCGATTTCCCTCGGTGGCTGGCTGTTCGCGGCCGGCTCCCTGGCGCCCAAGTTCAGCCGGATGAACCCGGCAGCGGGCATCAAGCGGATGTTCTCGTTCAAGTCTGTGGTCGAACTGCTCAAGGCTTTGGCGAAGTTTCTGATCACCTTGGGTGTGGCGTTGGTGGTGCTGTCCGCCGACGTCGATGACTTTTTGCGCATCGCCCATGAACCGCTGGACCGGGCGATCATTCACAGCGTCACGCTGGTTGCCTGGAGTACGTTGTGGCTGGCTTGCGGGCTGATCATCATCGCTGCGGTCGACGTGCCGGTGCAGCTCTGGGAAGCCCACAAGAAACTGCTGATGACCAAGCAGGAAGTGCGCGACGAGCACAAGGATCAGGAAGGCCGGCCTGAAGTCAAGCAACGCATCCGTCAAACCCAGCGCGAGATGTCCCAGCGGCGGATGATGGCGGCGATTCCCGATGCCGACGTGGTCATCACCAACCCGACCCACTACGCGGTGGCGCTCAAGTACGATTCCGAGAAGGGTGGGGCACCCGTCCTGTTGGCCAAGGGCAGTGACTTCCTGGCGCTGAAGATCCGTGAAATCGCCGTGGCCAACAACGTCATGCTCCTCGAGTCGCCGGGGCTGGCGCGGTCGATCTACTACTCCACTGAGCTCGATCAGGAAATCCCCGGGGGCTTGTATCTTGCGGTTGCCCAGGTCCTGGCCTACGTCTACCAGATCCGCCAATTCCAGGCGGGCAAGGGCAAGCGCCCGGATCCGCTCAAGGACGATCTGCCGATTCCGCCGGACCTGCGTCGCGATTCCTGACGGTTACCGTCTGTCTGAAAGACCTCTGCACCTGTTATTTCTGACAGTAGCCAGTGAGCGCTCCTCAGCGATCTAATTGCCATGGGATTTCTCCCGGCATTTTCCCTGTATTGGTGGCTCTGATCATTCGATGCGAGTGCCAGGGATCGGCGTCTACGTCAGGTTTCAGAGGAAGCGATCATGGCAGCGAATCCGCTAAAAAAATTGGACGGCATGGAGATGGAGTTTGTCTCCGGTGTGTTGGAAAGGCGCCCTGATGAGCGCGCAATCGGTTACACCGTCACGTTCAAACTGATTCTGGATTTCACTCATTTCAAGCACATGGCCAACGCCTATAGTCCAAATTATCTGGAGGTGCCGACTAACTCGATTCGGCCTGAGGTGGAGGGGCTGGCGTACCACTCTAGCTACAATTTGATTGGCAAACCTGACGAAAAAATCGTCAACAGCGCGATGCTTTTCGAGCGATTCACCCATCTGGAGGACTACATGGATGGCTGGATCTACGATGAAATGGAAAGGCGCTACAGCAAACCGCAATTCACCATTGAAGGTGATGCTCTTTTCATTACGGCACGTCAGGACTTTCGCTGGTTGGATCCCGCGCGCCAGATCGAAATCAAAGACCTCGCCATCATCCCTTTCAAGTGGGGGCTAACCCTGATAGAGCAGCGCGTAAAAGTGTCCTGGGGGAAGCCAGACATTAGAACGCCTGAGGAGATAGTGACGTTTATGTACACGCAGACTGAGTTCGTCGACATCGAAGGGGTCTTCGTGCTCAAGGGTTCGCGCTACATCAATGGCAAGGCCCTCAGTTTCGGTGTGATTGCACCTGAGCAGGTTTTGACGGCGTAGTGATGGGCAGCATGGCCGCCACGTTGTTGCTGGACGACCGTGGAAACGGTTTGATCGAGAGCTGAAACGAAAAAACCGCCGTCCCGATTGAACCGGGCGGCGGTTTTTTCATGCCTGAAGACATGTGTTGGCTGTGCGTCAGTTTTCGCGAGCAAGCCTGCTCTCACAGGTTTGGTAACTGCTCACAGGCTTGTGATTAATGCATATCCCTGTGGGAGCGGGCTTGCCCGCGAAGACCTCAGCAACCACAGCACAGCACTCAAGCCTTGTCAGACAGTCCTGCTACTGCGGCACCTGCAGATTATCCAGCACCCGATTCACCGCCAATTCCCCGAGCATGATCAGCTGCGCAATCCCCAACAGCGTCCGGCGCTGCGACGCTGGCAAGAGGTGGGCAAAGTCACTGGCAATGGTTCTTGCCGAAGCAAGGGTCTCGAAGGCATCGGCCAGCATCTCCTCGTTTTTGAAGTCCGCAGTAACGGCGTACATCCTGCGGGTTCTGCGGGGCGGTGGTGTGGACCCGGGCGGGCAGAGATAGTGATCGAGGGCGCGGTCGGCGGCGTCGTTGAGCTTTTTCGAATCGAGGGATTCGTAGGGGGAGGTGAGATCGGTTTCGGGCGGGTTGGGTGTTGGTTTGAACATGGTGAGACTCCGTGGTTGATTTGGCCGCCACGGCTCATCGCTAAACAAGTAAAGGTGGCGGCTGTACGCAGGTTAGCGATCCGGGTCACAGAAACCCCGGGTAGACCCGAAGGTCTCCCACGCACAGCCACCATGACGCCAATTGCAGATAGACAAAAACTGCAATTGAGAATGGGCATGTTGCGTCTGTTAGATGCCGGATCGCTAAACCCGATCGCTGATTCGTCAGCGACCGCACCACAATAGAACCCGCCCCCTAGGCGCACAAGCCGGCGGATTCTGGCGTAGCTGTAGGCAATTACGCAAGGATGTGTAGCCTTTGAGGCGTGTCCTGAAGTGTCTTTTAAACACCGCGGTTTAAGAGGCACTTTGCGCTGGCTTCACGGGCGCCTTCGCGAGCAGGCTCGCTCCCACATTTGGAATGCATTCCAATCCCACATTCTGGTTTGTATTTCATTCCGCATTAGGAGTGCGGTTCCCTGTAGGAGCGAGCCTGCTCGCGAAAGGGCCAGCCCAATCAGCAAAAATTCCCCGCCAAGCCCCTCTATTTCATTCCCCGGCAAAAGTTGGAAAGCTTCTTGCAGTACCCGCCGTGCGTCCGCTCTGGGCGTCAAAAGTTTGCTTTAAAGGAACGGGGAAAACCGGTGGATCGCTCTCAGTTATTCAACACTGCTCGCTCGAATGTTGCCGACCTCAGTCGAGGCAATCTGGGCGTGCCGTTGTTGCTGCTGGTCATGCTGGCCATGATGATGCTGCCGGTGCCGCCGTTCCTGCTCGACGTGTTTTTCACCTTCAACATCGCGCTGTCGATTGTCGTCCTGCTGGTCTGCGTGTACGCGCTGCGGCCGCTGGATTTCGCGGTGTTCCCGACCATTCTGCTGGTCGCGACGTTACTGCGGCTGGCATTGAACGTGGCGTCGACGCGGGTGGTGATGCTTCACGGTCAGGACGGCCACGCTGCTGCCGGTAAGGTGATCCAGGCCTTCGGTGAAGTAGTGATCGGCGGTAACTACGTGGTCGGTATCGTGGTCTTCGCGATCCTGATGATCATTAACTTCGTCGTGGTGACCAAGGGTGCCGGGCGGATTTCCGAGGTGAGCGCGCGCTTCACCCTCGATGCGATGCCCGGCAAACAAATGGCGATCGACGCCGACCTCAACGCCGGTCTGATCGACCAGAACCAGGCCAAGGCGCGTCGTCAGGAAGTGGCGCAAGAGGCCGAGTTTTACGGTTCGATGGACGGTGCCAGCAAATTCGTTCGCGGTGACGCCATCGCCGGCCTGCTGATTCTGTTCATCAACCTTATCGGCGGCATGGCCGTCGGTATCTTCCAGCACAACATGAGCTTCGGCGACGCCGGCCGGGTTTACGCCTTGCTGACCATCGGTGACGGTTTGGTGGCGCAATTGCCATCACTGTTGTTATCGACAGCGGCGGCAATCATGGTGACCCGTGCTTCCGGCTCGGAAGACATGGGCAAGCAGATCAATCGCCAGATGTTCGCCTCGCCGAAAGCGCTGGCGGTGGCCGCAGGTTTGATGGCGGTCATGGGTCTGGTGCCGGGCATGCCGCACTTCTCGTTCCTGAGCATGGCGGCGCTGGCTGCTGGCGGCGCTTACCTGTTCTGGAAAAAGCAGAACGTTGCCAAGGTCGAAGCACTGCAAGAGGTCAAGCGCCAGCAGGAACTGCTGCCGTCGCCGGCCCGCGCCATGGAAACCAAGGAGCTTGGATGGGATGACGTGACCCCGATCGACATGATCGGCCTGGAAGTCGGTTATCGCCTGATTCCATTGGTAGACCGCAATCAGGGCGGGCAACTGCTGGCACGGATCAAGGGCGTGCGCAAGAAGCTCTCGCAGGATCTGGGCTTCCTGATGCCGACCGTGCACATCCGCGACAACCTCGATCTGGCGCCGAGCGCCTATCGCCTGACCCTGATGGGCGTGATTCTCGCCGAAGCGGAGATCTACCCGGATCGTGAACTGGCGATCAACCCGGGCCAGGTCTACGGCACGCTCAACGGTATCAACGCCAAAGATCCGGCTTTCGGCCTGGAGGCGGTGTGGATCGAAATCAGCCAGCGTGCCCAGGCACAATCCCTCGGTTACACGGTGGTGGATGCCAGTACCGTGGTCGCGACCCACTTGAACCAGATTTTGTACAAGCACTCCAGCGAGCTGATTGGCCACGAAGAAGTCCAGCAACTCATGCAATTGCTGGCCAAAAGCTCGCCGAAACTGGCCGAAGAGCTGGTGCCGGGCGTGGTCACGTTGTCGCAGTTGCTCAAAGTGCTGCAAGCGTTGCTGGCCGAACACGTGCCGGTGCGCGATATCCGCAGCATCGCCGAAGCCATCGCCAACAACGCCGCGAAGAGTCAAGATACCGCCGCGCTGGTGGCTGCCGTGCGGGTCGGCGTATCTCGCGCCATCGTCCAAAGCATTGTAGGCACTGACTCCGAGCTGCCTGTGATCACCTTGGAACCAAGGTTGGAACAAATATTGCTCAATAGTCTGCAGAAGGCAGGACAAGGCTCGGAAGAGGGCGTTCTGCTGGAGCCAAGCATGGCCGAGAAGCTGCAACGGTCGCTCATCGAAGCGGCGCAGCGTCAGGAAATGCAAGGTCAGCCGGTGATCCTGTTGGTAGCAGGCCCGATCCGCGCGATGCTTTCGCGTTTCGGCCGCCTCGCGGTCCCGGGGCTACACGTGCTGGCCTACCAGGAAATACCGGACAACAAGCAAGTGACCATCGTTGCGACAGTAGGGCCCAACGGCTGAGGTAGTGGTTTATGCAAGTTAAGCGTTTCTTTGCCGCCGATATGCGTCAGGCCATGAAGCTGGTTCGTGATGAGCTGGGCGCTGATGCCGCCATCATTGGCAATCGCCGCATTGCCGGCGGTGTCGAGTTGACGGCGGCACTGGATTACAAATTGTCGGCGCTGGCGCCACGGGTTCCGAATATGGAACTCGAAGACGAGCTGCGCAAGACCCAGTCGCGCATCGTTACCGCCCAGGCCGAACTGAGCCTGCGTGGCGAAGCCGATGGCAATAGCAATCGCCAGATTTTCGCCGGGCTGCCGTTGACCGCTGGCCTGCCGCTGACTGCCGCTGAGCCGCTGAGCGAGCCGACTTACGCCGCCCCGGCGCGTCCGGCCCCGGCGCCTGCGCAGTCCTCCGGCGGCGTGGATCCGCGTGCGCTGGATTCGATGCGTTTTGAATTGAACAGCCTGCGCGAGCTGATGGAAGTCCAGCTCGGCACGCTCGCCTGGAATCAGCTGCAAGGCAGCCGTCCGGCGCAAGCCAACCTGTATCGCCGTCTGCAGCGGATCGGCCTGTCCGGCCCGCTGTCGCGCGACCTGCTGGCGATGATCACCGATATTGAAGAACCTCGTCAGGCCTGGCGCATGTTGCTCGCGCATCTGGCGCGGATGATTGCCGTACCGGAAGTCGAGCCGCTGGAAGAGGGCGGTGTGATTGCCATGGTCGGCCCCGCCGGTATGGGCAAGACCACCACGCTGGCCAAACTGGCGGCCCGTTATGTGCTCAAGTACGGCGCGCAGAATGTGGCGCTGGTGAGCATGGACAGTTTCCGTATCGGCGCTCAGGAACAACTGAAGACCCTCGGTCGCATCCTCAATGTGCCGGTGACCCACGTCGATCCGGGCCAGTCGCTGGTGCAGGCGCTGGATCCTCTGCTGCGCAAACGCGTGGTGCTGATCGATACCGCCGGCCTGCAAGCCAGCGACCCAGCTCTGCGCATGCAGCTCGAAAGCCTGGCCGGGCGTGGCATCCGTGCAAAAAATTATCTCGTGCTGGCAACCACCAGCCAGAAACAGGTTCTAACCGCCGCTTATCACAGTTACAAGCGTTGCGGGCTCGCCGGCTGCATCCTGACTAAACTGGATGAAACGGCCAGCCTTGGCGAAGTGTTGAGCCTGGCGATCAGTCATGAATTGCCGGTCGCGTATCTGACCGATGGCCCACGGATTCCGGATGATCTGCATCTGCCGCGCCGTCATCAACTGGTCAGCCGCGCCGTCAGCGTGCAAATGCAGGAAGAACCCAGCGAAGAAGCCATGGCCGACATGTTCGCTGATATCTATCACAGCCCGACCAAGCAGGTTGGCTGAGGTAATCATGAACAGTTTTTGTACCTACATCGATGGTCTGCCATGCATTGTTCCGGTTGTGAACGCGCAGCCAGTAATGTGGCCTCCGTCTATGCAAGACAAGGTAAAGAAATAACATGGGCAGCATGCATCCCGTACAGGTGATCGCGGTGACCGGCGGCAAAGGTGGCGTCGGCAAGACTAACGTGTCAGTGAACTTGTCTCTGGCGCTGGCAGAGCTTGGCCGTCGGGTCATGCTGCTGGACGCCGATCTGGGGCTGGCGAACGTCGACGTTCTGCTGGGCCTGACGCCCAAACGTACCCTGGCCGACGTGATCGAAGGCCGCTGCGAATTGCGCGACGTGCTGTTGCAGGGGCCCGGCGGGATCCGCATCGTGCCGGCCGCGTCCGGCACCCAAAGCATGGTTCACCTGAGCCCGGCGCAACATGCCGGTCTGATTCAGGCCTTCAGTGACATCGGCGACAATCTCGATGTACTGGTGATCGACACCGCTGCGGGTATTGGTGACTCGGTAGTCAGTTTTGTTCGCGCAGCCCAGGAAGTGTTGCTGGTGGTTTGCGACGAGCCGACCTCGATCACTGATGCCTACGCACTGATCAAACTGCTCAACCGCGATTACGGCATGAACCGCTTCCGCGTCCTCGCCAACATGGCGCAGAGCCCGCAAGAAGGTCGCAACCTGTTCGCCAAGTTGACCAAGGTCACGGATCGCTTCCTTGATGTGGCCCTACAATACGTCGGCGCCGTGCCCTACGACGAAAGCGTGCGCAAGGCAGTGCAGAAGCAGCGAGCGGTCTATGAAGCTTTCCCGCGTTCCAAGTGCGCGCTGGCGTTCAAGGCGATCGCGCAGAAGGTCGATACCTGGCCACTGCCTGCCAACCCGCGCGGCCACCTTGAGTTTTTCGTCGAGCGCCTCGTGCAGCAAACGGCAGGGCCTGTGTTATGACCGCCAGCGGTATGAACTACTACAAGAAGTCGGCACGTGACGCGCAGTACGAGTTGATCGAGCGTTACGCGCCACTGGTCAAACGCATCGCCTACCACCTGCTGGCGCGATTGCCGGCCAGTGTGCAGGTCGAGGATCTGATTCAGGCCGGGATGATTGGCCTGCTCGAAGTCTCGACCAAATACGACGCCAGTAAAGGCGCCAGTTTCGAAACGTACGCGGGCATTCGAATCCGCGGCGCGATGCTCGACGAAGTGCGCAAAGGGGACTGGGCACCACGCTCGGTTCACCGCAACACCCGTATGGTCAGCGACGCAATTCGGGCAATTGAAGCTAAAACCGGCCGTGATGCTAAAGATCACGAGGTTGCGGCCGAACTCCAATTGAGTCTCGACGATTACTACGGGATTTTGAATGACACCCTGGGCAGCCGCTTGTTCAGTTTCGACGACCTCTTGCAGGACGGCGAACACGAAGGGCTGCACGAGGATGGCGCCAGTGCTCATCTTGAGCCGTCACGCGATCTGGAAGATGAACGCTTCCAGGCGGCGCTGGCGGACGCGATTGCCAATTTGCCGGAGCGTGAGCGACTGGTGTTGGCGCTGTACTACGACGAAGAGCTGAACCTCAAGGAGATCGGTGAAGTCCTTGGCGTCAGTGAATCGCGGGTCAGCCAGTTACACAGCCAGTGCGCGGCCCGTTTGCGGGGGCGTTTGGGGGAGTGGCGAGCGCGCTGAAGGCAGTGTGGGGACACTGCGAACGAGGCTGGTGCGGTGATGAACGGCACCGGTCTTGCTCTGTTGTGCTCCAGACAGTCTTCGAGTGCTGCGCCGATTGATTGAAGTGGCGCGCCCAGGTGCTGGGCGCGTTTAAGACTGCTTGGAGGTCGAATTGAACAAAGACATGAAAATCCTCATCGTTGATGACTTCTCAACGATGCGGCGGATCATCAAGAACCTGCTGCGCGATCTTGGGTTCACCAACACCGTCGAGGCCGACGATGGCACTACCGCCATTCCGGTGCTCAACAGCGGCAGCATCGACTTTCTGGTAACAGACTGGAACATGCCGGGCATGACCGGTATCGACCTGCTGCGCCACGTGCGTGCCGATGAAAAACTCAAGCATCTGCCCGTGCTGATGGTGACCGCTGAAGCCAAGCGCGAGCAAATCATCGAGGCCGCTCAGGCCGGTGTGAACGGCTACGTGGTCAAACCTTTCACGGCTCAGGCGTTGAAAGACAAAATCGAGAAGATTTTCGAACGCATCGGCTGATGACGCGCGGGGGAGCTATGGAGCATAACGAATCTTCACAGGGCGATTTCGAGTCGACCCTGAAAAAACACGCGGTCGAACTGGTCGAGAGCCTTGAAAAAGGCAGGTTCGGCGACGCTGTGCAACTGATCCATGAGCTCAATCAGACCCGTGACCGTGGCCTGTATCAGGAAGTCGGCAAGCTCACACGTGAACTGCACAGTGCGATCGTCAACTTCCAGATCGATCCGCACATGCCGCAGGCTGAGGAAGTGTCGCAAATCACCGACGCCACCGAACGCCTGGGCTATGTGGTCAAGCTGACAGAAGCCGCGGCCAACCGCACCATGGATCTGGTGGAAAGCGCCACGCCGGTGGTCAATGGTCTGGCTGAAGAAGCCCAGGCCTTGAGTACCGACTGGGGGCGTTTCATGCGTCGTGAAGTCGGAGCTGAAGAGTTCCGCGAACTGGCGCGCCGGGTCGACGGTTTTCTGTCACGCAGCAGCACGGACAACCGTGCGGTGTCGAGCAATCTGAACGACATCCTGCTGGCTCAGGATTACCAGGACCTTACCGGTCAAGTGATCAAGCGTGTGACCCAACTGGTCACCGAAGTCGAAAGCAATTTGCTCAAACTCGTGCTCATGGCCAGTCAGGTCGACCGCTTTGCGGGCATCGAACATGACCGTGCAGCGATGCTTGCAGAAAAAGATCCACAAAAACATCTCTCGCAGGGTGAAGGTCCGCAGATTCATGCCGATAAACGAGAAGACGTTGTGTCCGGTCAGGACGATGTGGACGATTTGTTATCCAGCCTCGGATTCTAGAGTTTTGGAATTTTAGGTTTTTTGGGTTTTTAGACCTGTAGGAGCACCCCATTAATGAGCTTCGGCGCCGATGAAGAGATCCTTCAGGATTTCCTGGTTGAGGCCGGCGAGATTCTTGAGCAACTGTCCGAGCAACTGGTCGAGCTGGAAAGCCGTCCGGATGACGCAGATTTGCTCAACGCAATTTTTCGCGGTTTCCACACTGTAAAAGGGGGCGCCGGCTTCCTTCAGCTCAACGAGCTGGTGGAGTGCTGTCACATCGCCGAAAACGTGTTCGACATCCTGCGTAAGGGTGAGCGTCGCGTTGATGCAGAACTGATGGACGTTGTCCTCGAAGCACTGGACGCGGTGAACAGCATGTTCAGCGAAGTCCGCGAGCGTGCACCGATCACCGCCGCCACGCCGGAACTGCTGGCAGCGCTGGCGCGTCTGGCCGAGCCGCAATCGGCGGATCAAGCCCCGGCTTCGCCAGTGGCCGAGATGATCGAAGAGCTGGTCGTCGAAGGCGACTCGGGCGACATCACCGATAACGAATTTGAACAGCTGCTGGACTCGCTGAACGCCGTCAAGGCCGAAGCCGAAGCCCCGGTGGCGGCTGCGCCTGCGCAAACTGCCGAAGAGGCAGCCAGCGATGAAATCACTGACGCCGAGTTCGAATCACTGCTCGATCAGTTGCACGGTAAAGGTCAATTTGCAGCTGACGCAGTCGCGCCGGCGGCAGCCAAACCTGCAGCGCCGGCAGCAGGCGACAGCTCGGACATCACCGACGACGAATTCGAAGCACTGCTTGATCAGTTGCACGGCAAAGGCAACTTCGCCGTCGAAGCGCTGGAGTCGGCGATTGCCTCGGCCCCTGCGCCTGCCGCACCGGCGGCCGCCGCTGCCGGTAGCGATCTGATCAGCGATCACGAATTCGAATCGCTGCTCGACGAATTGCACGGTAAAGGCAAGTTCACTGAAGTCGGCGCCGCTGCTGCCGGCTCCGCTTCGACAGTCGCCACGCCGCCTGCGAAAGCACCGGCTGCTGCTGCTGCGCCGAAGCCTGCCGCCAAGCCTGAACCGAAAGCCGAAGCGCCAAAACCGGCTGCCGCTGCTGCACCGGCTCCGGCCCGTGCTGCCGCTGCACCGCCACCGGAAAAACCGGCGAGCGAAGCCGAGACCACCGTGCGGGTCGACACCGCACGTCTCGACGAAATCATGAACATGGTCGGCGAGCTGGTACTGGTGCGTAACCGCCTGGTGCGCCTGGGTCTCAACAGCGGCGACGAAGCCATGCAAAAGGCCGTGTCGAACCTCGACGTGGTCACGGCTGACTTGCAGACCGCGGTGATGAAGACCCGGATGCAGCCGATCAAGAAGGTCTTCGGGCGCTTCCCGCGTCTGGTTCGCGACCTCGCGCGTCAGCTGAAGAAAGAGATCAATCTGGAGCTGGTGGGTGAAGAAACCGACCTCGACAAAAACCTTGTCGAGGCTCTGGCCGACCCGCTGGTCCACTTGGTGCGCAACGCCGTCGACCACGGTATCGAGTCGCCGGAAGAACGCGAAGCGTCGGGCAAGGCCCGTGGTGGTCGCGTGGTGCTGGCAGCCGAACAGGAAGGCGACCACATCCTGCTGTCGATCTCCGATGACGGCAAAGGCATGGACCCGAACGTCCTGCGTTCGATCGCGGTAAAACGCGGTGTGATGGACAAGGACGCGGCCGATCGCCTGAGCGATACCGAGTGCTACAACCTGATTTTCGCCCCGGGTTTCTCGACCAAGACCGAGATCTCCGACGTGTCCGGCCGTGGTGTCGGCATGGACGTGGTGAAGACCAAGATTTCCCAGCTCAACGGTTCGATCAACATCTACTCGACCAAGGGCCAGGGTTCGAAGATCGTCATCAAGGTGCCGCTGACGCTCGCGATCATGCCGACCCTGATGGTCATGCTCGGCAACCAGGCGTTTGCGTTCCCGTTGGTCAACGTCAACGAAATCTTCCACCTCGACCTGTCGACCACCAACGTCGTGGACGGCCAGGAAGTGGTGATCGTGCGGGACAAGGCCTTGCCTTTGTTCTACCTCAAGCGCTGGCTGGTCAGCTCCGCCGCTCATGAAGAACAGCGCGAAGGCCATGTGGTGATCCTGTCGGTGGGCACTCAGCGGATCGGCTTCGTCGTCGATCAACTGGTTGGCCAGGAAGAAGTGGTCATCAAGCCATTGGGCAAAATGCTGCAAGGGACTCCGGGCATGTCCGGCGCCACCATCACCGGTGACGGCCGCATTGCACTGATTCTCGATGTTCCAAGCATGCTCAAGCGTTACGCCGCACGGCGTATTTGAATCCGGGGCGGCGGGGCGACAACGTCCCGCTGCGCCTAATGGAGTGTTTATGGCAGTCAAAGTCCTGGTGGTGGACGATTCGGGTTTTTTCCGCCGCCGCGTCTCGGAAATTCTTTCAGCGGATCCGAGCATCCAGGTGGTCGGTACGGCCACCAACGGTAAAGAGGCGATTGATCAGGCCCTGGCCCTCAAGCCAGACGTGATCACCATGGACTACGAGATGCCGATGATGGACGGCATCACGGCCGTGCGGCACATCATGCAGCGCTGCCCGACCCCGGTGTTGATGTTCTCCTCGCTGACCCATGAAGGCGCTCGGGTAACCCTCGATGCGCTGGATGCCGGTGCGGTGGATTTCCTGCCGAAGAATTTTGAAGACATCTCGCGTAACCCGGAGAAGGTCAAGCAACTGCTGTGCGAGAAGGTGCATAGCATCTCGCGCAGTAACCGTCGTTTCAGTGCCTACAGTGCGCCTGCTCCGGTAGCTGCGCCTGCACCGACGCCTGCTCCGGCAGCATCGAGCTTCAGCAGCCACAGCACCAGCGCCCCGGTACGTCCGGCACCCGCTCCGACGCCAACGCGCGCGCCGGCTGCCAGCGCTTCGTCGCCGGCACCGAAACGCAAAGCCTACAAACTGGTTGCCATCGGTACCTCGACGGGCGGTCCGGTTGCCCTGCAACGCGTGTTGACGCAGTTGCCGGCCAACTTCCCGGCGCCGATCGTGCTGATCCAGCACATGCCGGCAGCGTTCACCAAGGCCTTCGCTGAACGTCTGGACAAGCTCTGCCGCATCAGTGTCAAGGAAGCCGAGGATGGCGACATCCTGCGTCCGGGCCTGGCGTTGCTGGCCCCGGGTGGCAAGCAAATGATGATCGACGGCCGTGGCGCGGTGAAAATCCTCCCGGGCGACGAGCGTCTGAACTACAAGCCGTGCGTGGACATCACGTTCGGTTCGGCGGCGAAATCCTACGGTGACAAAGTTCTGGCGGTCGTGTTGACCGGCATGGGCGCCGACGGTCGTGAAGGCGCACGCCTGCTCAAGCAGGGCGGCAGCTCGGTGTGGGCACAGGACGAAGCCAGCTGCGTGATCTACGGCATGCCGATGGCCATCGTCAAAGCCGACCTCGCGGATGCGGTGTACGGTCTGGACGACATCGGCAAGCACATCGTCGAGGCGTGTATCTGATGGATGTTCTAAGCCTTATCGGGATCATCATGGCGTTTGTCGCCATCATCGGCGGCAACTACCTGGAAGGTGGTCACCTCGGTGCGCTGGCCAACGGCCCGGCGGCACTGATTGTACTGGGCGGCACCATCGGTGCCGCGCTGCTGCAATCGCCGATGAGCGCGTTCAAACGCGCGATGCAGATCCTCGCCTGGATCTTCTTTCCGCCGCGAGTGGACCTGGCCGGCGGCATCGACCGCGTGGTCAACTGGAGTCTCACTGCACGCAAGGAAGGTTTGCTCGGTCTGGAAGGCGTGGCCGATGCCGAACCCGACAGCTACTCGCGCAAGGGCCTGCAACTGCTGGTCGACGGCGCCGAGCCGGAAGCGATCCGCAGCATCCTTGAAGTGGATTTCTACACCCAGGAAGCCCGCGACATCGAAGCGGCGAAAGTCTTTGAAAGCATGGGCGGCTACGCGCCGACCATCGGCATCATCGGTGCCGTGATGGGCCTGATTCATGTGATGGGCAACCTCGCCGACCCGACGCAATTGGGCAGCGGCATCGCCGTGGCGTTCGTCGCGACCATCTACGGCGTGGCCAGTGCCAACCTGATCCTGTTGCCGGTCGCGGCCAAACTGAAGTCAATCGCGTTGCGACAGTCGCGTTATCGCGAAATGTTGTTGGAAGGTATCTTGTCGATCGCCGAAGGTGAAAACCCGCGCTCTATCGAGTTGAAGCTTCAGGGCTTCATGGATTGATGGGGGTAATGGACTATGGCTCGTCGCAGGCATCAGGAAGAACACGTTAACCACGAGCGCTGGCTCGTGTCCTACGCCGACTTCATCACGCTGCTGTTCGCTTTCTTCGTGGTCATGTACTCGATCTCGTCGATCAACGAAGGCAAGTACAAGGTTATTTCCGAAGCGCTGATCGGCGTCTTTACCGACTCCGATCGCTCACTCAAACCGATCCCGATCGGCGAAGAGCGACCGAAGACCGTGACCCCGGCGAAGCCGCTGGTCAAGGATGCCGAGCAGGTCGACGCCGGTATCGCCGGCGCCAGCGATCCGCTGAAGAGCATTGCCGATGACATCAGCGCGGCGTTCGGCGATCTGATCAGCTCCAATCAGATGACCGTGCGTGGCAACGAGTTGTGGGTCGAAATCGAACTCAACTCCAGCCTGTTGTTCGGCAGCGGCGACGCCATGCCCAGCGACATCGCGTTCAACATCATCGACAAGGTTGCGGCGATCCTCAAACCGTTCGACAACCCGATCCACGTTGAAGGCTTCACCGACGATCAACCGATCCGCACCGCGCAGTACCCGACCAACTGGGAGCTGTCCTCGGCGCGTTCGGCGAGCATCGTGCGCATGCTGGCGATGCAGGGTGTGAACCCTGGCCGTCTGGCCTCGGTGGGCTACGGCGAGTTCCAGCCAGTGGCCAACAACGCCACGGCCGAAGGCCGGGCGAAAAACCGTCGGGTGGTGCTGGTGGTATCGCGCAACCTCGATGTGCGCCGCAGCCTAACGGGCACCGGAACCGCCAACGCGCAACCGGATGCCGCACTCAAGCGTGCTGGCACACAAACTGCACCGACCCCGGTCAAGACGCCGGGACGCGAGAGTGCCGTCAATTCTCCGTCACCCGCATTAACACGCTGAACCATGTCTCGGTCGAGCATCTCGACCGGGAGGAACGAACTGAATGAGAGTCTGGGCAGTCGCCAATCAAAAGGGTGGTGTTGGTAAAACCACTTCTTCCATCGCTTTAGCCGGTTTGCTGGCGGAGGCGGGCAAGCGCGTGGTTGTGGTCGATCTCGACCCGCACGGCTCGATGACCAGCTATTTCGGCTACGACCCCGACAGCCTGGAACACAGCAACTACGACCTGTTTCTGCACAAGGGCGCTGTGCCGCAAGGCTTGCCCGGGCAGTTGCTGTTGTCGACCAGCGACGAACGCATTTCCCTGCTGCCGTCGAGCACCGCTCTGGCCACCCTTGAGCGCCAGTCGCCGGGGCAGAGTGGCTTGGGTCTGGTGATCGCCAAGAGTCTGGCGCAGCTGTGGCAGGACTTCGATTACGCCGTCATCGACAGCCCGCCGTTGCTCGGCGTGCTGATGGTCAACGCCCTCGCGGCCAGCCAGCAGCTGGTGATCCCGGTGCAGACCGAACACCTGGCCGTCAAAGGCCTGGAGCGGATGGTCAACACCCTGGCGATGATCAACCGCTCGCGCAAACAGGCGCTGCCGTTCAGCATCGTGCCGACCCTGTTCGATCGCCGTACACAGGCATCGATGCATACCTTGCGCGTGCTGCGTGACAAATTCCCCGACGAGATCTGGCAGGGTTACATCCCGGTCGATACGCGTCTGCGCGACGCCAGCCGTGCCGGTGTCACGCCCTCGCAATTCGACGGCAAGAGCCGTGGCGTGCTGGCTTATCGCGCGCTGCTCAAGCATCTGTTGGCGCAACAACTTGTTCCGCAGGTGGCTTGAGCATGAATCGGCCGCTTAAGTTGACGTCGAAGCCGCAGTTGGCCTTGCAGTCGTATCTGGATGGCTTGTTGCAGGAGATTCCTGACGAGTTGCCAGCGGCATTCGTAGCGGAACCTGAAGAGGTGGAAAGTGCGGCGGCGCTGGATGAATTCCAGGCCGCGGTGCTGGAAGAGCAGGCGCGTGATGCGCAGCAGGCTGTGAAGCCGGTTGCTGCCCCCGCCGTTGCTCCTGCGGCCAAGGCGCCGGTGATGTTGATCGAAGAGGCAGCGCCGGTTCGCGCCCCCGTTTCGACATTGGCGCCACTGCTGCAAACCCAGCTTCTGAAAACCACGCCAGAACCGGTCGTGGCCGAGCCTGCGCCAGTCGTGCCCGCACCTGCGCCAGTGCTGCCCGAACCCGTCGAACAGACGCTGGTGCCGCCGCTGGTGGAAGTGCATTTGCCGCCGAGCAATACGCCACCGCCCGTGGAAACCGACGGCCGTCCAGCCTGGGCCTCCGAAGCGTTCGAATGCCTGCTGTTCGACGTGGCCGGGCTGACGTTGGCGGTGCCGCTGGTGTGCCTCGGCTCGATCTATTCGCTGGCCGGTCATGAACTGACGCCGCTGTTCGGCCAGCCGGAATGGTTCCTCGGCATCTTGCCGAGCCAGGCCGGCAACCTGAAAGTTCTGGACACCGCGCGCTGGGTCATGCCGGATCGCTATCGCGATGACTTCCGTCAGGGCTTGCAGTACGTGATTTCGGTACAAGGTTACGAGTGGGGCCTGGCGGTGCATCAGGTCAGTCGTTCGTTGCGTCTTGATCCGAATGAAATCAAATGGAGAAGTCATCGAGGTCAGCGGCCATGGCTCGCCGGCACGGTGATTGAACACATGTGCGCCTTGCTCGATGTCGCCGCACTGGCCGAGTTGATCGCCAGCGGCGGGGCAAAACACATGTCCGGCAGTAAGCCGAACCACAAACCGACATAACAGACAGTACCGGCATCGATATGCCGGAAACGAAACATAAACCGCCAGGCGCGGTACTTCGAGGGGCTAGGGTATGAACGACAAGGCGACGGCGGCAAAGGGTTCCGAAGATCCGATCCTGCAATGGGTGACCTTCAAGCTGGACAACGAAACCTACGGCATCAACGTGATGCGCGTTCAGGAAGTCCTGCGCTACACCGAGATCGCGCCGGTACCGGGTGCGCCAAGCTACGTGCTGGGCATCATCAACCTGCGCGGTAACGTTGTCACCGTGATCGACACCCGTCAGCGCTTCGGCCTGAGCACCGGCGAGATCAGCGACAACACCCGTATCGTCATCATCGAAGCCGACAAGCAAGTGGTCGGGATCATGGTCGACAGCGTGGCTGAAGTGGTTTACCTGCGTCAGTCGGAAATCGAGACCGCACCGAACGTCGGTAACGAAGAGTCGGCCAAGTTCATCCAGGGCGTGTGCAACAAGAACAACGAGTTGCTGATCCTGGTCGAGCTGGACAAGATGATGAGCGAAGAAGAATGGTCGGAACTGGAGAGCATCTGATTTGATTCTCGAGGTTGCGGTTATTGTCCTGTTCCTTTTCTGGGCAGGGACGCTGGCGATGTTTGTGTCGTACATCAAGGCGCAAAAAGTGATTGCCGCGCAACAGGCTCATGGCGATGCGCTGCGTGATCAGCGCATCAAGGACCTGGCCAAACGCGTTGACGACTACCAGAACGGCAACGTGCGCATGGGCGAAGCCCTGCACGAGTTGCGCGCGGTCGTCGGGCCGTTGCCTGACAAGATTGTTGCGCTGGAGCAGCGCGATCCATCGAGCCTGTCGTTCGCCCAAGCGGCGAAACTGGTGGGGATGGGCGCGAGCGTTGATGAACTGACTCAGTCCTGCGGTTTGACCCAGGCTGAGGCGGAGTTGATGCGCAAACTTCACAAGAACTGATTGTCGTACCGGGATCGTTCCCACGCTCTGCGTGGGAATGCATCTTGGGACGCTCCGCGTTCCGCTTGTGAAATGTGACGCGGAGCGTCACGGGCGGCATTCCCACGCAGAGCGTGGGAACGATCAGTAATCATCCCCACGTTCGGTGATGTCCTTCTCGACCATCGGCGCATCCGGATCCTGTCCCTCGGGGAATTTCCCCTTCAGATTCCACGCAAACGCGATGATCTCGGCGATGGTGCGATACAGCTCTTCGGGAATGCTGTCGCCCAGTTCCATGCGCGCCAACAGGCGCACCAGTTCGGCGTTTTCGTAGATCGGCACTTCACACTCGCGGGCAATCCGCAGGATTTCTTCGGCCAGTTCCTCGTCACCCTTGGCGGTGAGGGTCGGGGCGTGGTTGCCGTCGTATTTGAGGGCTATGGCCTGGCGTGGGGCGGTGGTGTCATTCATGCGGTTTCGTCAACCCAGCGGTGGTCGAGGCGGGTTTGGTTGCCTTGCGGCGGGGTGCCGTGGTGGCAGTCCAGATCGCCGACGTTCAGCCCGCGATCGAGCAGGCGCTGGCGCAGAGCGAACAGGTTGTTTTCGATCAGGTCGGCGGTGTACGGCCGTTCAGCCCAGAGCTGACTCGACAGGCTGCCGGCAATCAATTGCGCCTGAATCTGCATCGGCCCCAGCGGTTCCATGTCGAACGCCAGATCGACGCGCCACAATTGTTGTTTGGGCTCGCGTTCGTCGCGACGCTCATTCGGTTGGGGCTCTTTCTCCGGTGCTTCTTCACGCTGGAACTTGACCTGCAACGGCACGATGTCCTGCAGGTTACGCATGGGAATTTCCAGTTGCCAGGTGCTGAGCAGGCGCCCGTCATCGGTGACGCCGGTCTGTTCCAGGCTCGATAACTGATGGCTTTGCAGCCGGGAAACAGCGGCGGCGGCGAGGCGCAGCAAATGTTCCAGATCACCTTCGCCGTCCTGGCTTTGCAGCAGTCGGTCGGGCAGCGGGAAACTGTTTGGCAGCGGTTTGGCACTGACTTGACCGAGCATGCCGAGGGCGTTGCGTACGAAACTCGGCATGGCCTGCGCCAAGGTGTTGGCGGCAATGATCGCATTCAGATTGGTGTTGCCGGGCAGGCCGGGTGTGAGTTGCGCGATCAGCTTGAGCAGATCGGCTTTCATGTCCGGGGCCAGCGTCGGATTCTGGCCGGTCAGCAGTTTGGCTTCGAGGAACATGCCACTGTTGGCCAGCGCCATCGCCAGGCCTTTGGGCGTGCTCAGTTGCTGCACGTCAGGCAGGCCGGCCAGCAGTTTGTCGACCGCTGCGCGCAAATCTGCCGACGTTTGATCGGTATCGGCCGGCAGGTTTTGCAGCGCGTTGAGTAAACCGCTGAGCGATGCCTGGCGACTCTGCTGGCCGACCAGTTGCTGGCTCACCGCCAGTTGCTCCTGACGGCTGCTCAGCGGCAGGAATTTCAGGGTTTGCGAATCTTCCACCAGCGCCGAGAGCAGGGTGCCGATACGCAGCGGTTGCGGGCTGTCGATGCTCAGGGTGCTGCCGCTCAACGCGGTATTGAGCAGGCTGACCATCGAGCGGAACACCGTCGCTTGACCCGGTGGCTGCGCAACGACCTGCGAGGTCAGCACCTTGCCTTGCAACAAAGTACCGACCGGCAGTTGCGCGGTGTCGATGCGGGTGAGGGTGGCGACACTGCTGGCAATCGCCTGTTGCACAGTGATCGCCAGATTGCCTGCCGACGGCTGGGTGATCGCCAGGCTGGTGCCTTGCGGCAATGGCAGATTGCTGGTCGCTTGCACGGTGGTCTGCCGCCCGCTGTCCAGCGTCACCTTCAGCAATAATTGAAACGTCTGATCCGCCTGTTTGAGCGACAACACCTCGGCCTTGGCGCTCTGCCCGGCGCCGATCAAGCCTTCAACCGGCGTAAGTAGCTTGAGCAGCTCACCCACCTGCGGGCGAGCGGTCGCCGGGGTGGTGGGCGGGAGCGGGAGGATGTTCATTTCGCCTGTCATACGCGGACACAACCTGAGGAAATTGCACTCTTGAGAGTAAGGCACGACATGTATAATGCCGCCCGTCTTGCGCTTCGTTCAAAAAACATAACAATTGTTTGACGCAGCTCTCTAGAACGAGCCGTCAATGCATCTATGCTGCATCTCTTTAACGGCCGCACCCGAGCCGACTTGAACCGTATAAGGCCCGTGATCCCTTGACCAGTCCTGTCCTGCAAACCGTTGCCCTCGCGTGTGAACGTGACTTGAGGCTGCTCTTCGAAAATCTCGAATTGAGACTGGCCAGTGGCGATATGGTGCAAATCAGCGGTCCTAACGGCAGCGGCAAAACCAGTCTGTTGCGTCTGTTGGCCGGCCTGATGCAGCCGACCGACGGTCAAGTCCTGCTCAATGGCCAGCCGCTGACCGAACAGCGCAGCGAACTGGCGCGCAATCTGTTGTGGATCGGCCATGCCGCCGGGATCAAGGACCTGCTGACCCCGGAAGAAAACCTCTCCTGGCTGTGCGCCCTGCATCATCCCGCCGAACGCGATGCCATCTGGCAAGCGCTGGCAGCCGTAGGATTGCGCGGTTTCGAAGATGTTCCCTGCCACACGTTGTCCGCCGGTCAGCAGCGCCGTGTGGCACTGGCGCGTTTATATCTCGACAGCCCGCCGCTGTGGATTCTCGACGAGCCGTTCACCGCCCTCGACAAGCAAGGGGTGGCGCAACTTGAAGAACATCTGGCTGGTCATTGCGAGCGCGGCGGCCTGGTGGTATTGACCACGCACCACACCCTGAGCCGGATGCCGGCCGGTTATCGCGACATCGATCTGGGGAATTGGGCGGTATGAGTGTGTTCGGCCTGCTGGTTGCCCGTGAATCCCGACTGCTGTTTCGCCGCCCGGCGGAACTGGCCAATCCGCTGATTTTCTTCGCCATCGTCATCGCTTTGTTCCCGCTGGCCGTCGGCCCGGAAACGCAAGTGTTGCAAAACCTGTCCCCGGGGTTAGTCTGGGTGGCGGCGCTTTTGTCGGTCCTGCTCTCGCTGGACGGGCTTTTCCGCAGTGATTTTGAAGATGGCTCCCTGGAACAGTGGGTCCTTTCGTCGCACCCGCTGCCACTTCTGGTATTGGCCAAGGTGCTGGCACACTGGCTTTTTTCCGGGCTGGCACTGGTTTTACTCTCGCCCTTGCTGGCATTGATGCTCGGTTTACCGACCGCGTGTCTGCCGGTTCTGCTGCTTTCGTTGTTGCTGGGCACGCCGGTACTGAGCTTGCTCGGCGCGGTGGGCGCGGCGCTGACGGTGGGTTTGAAGCGCGGTGGCCTGTTGCTGGCGCTGCTGATTCTGCCGTTGTACATCCCGGTGTTGATCCTTGGCAGTGGCGCCCTGCAGGCGGCTTTGCAAGGCATGCCGGCGACCGGGTATCTGCTGTGGCTTGGTAGCCTGACCGCCCTGGCGATCACCCTGACACCTTTTGCAATAGCGGCTGGCCTGAAGATCAGCGTCGGCGAATAATGAGGTCTGGTTAAAATTTAACCAGCAAAGACCCTGAGACTGCTCACACCGATGAGCGGCACCCGTGATGGAAACAGTATGAACTGGACCTGGTTTCACAAGCTCGGCTCGCCCAAGTGGTTTTACGGCATCAGCAGCAAGTTCTTGCCGTGGTTGAGCATTGCAGCGTTGCTGCTGATTGGTGTCGGCGTCGTCTGGGGCCTGGCCTTCGCACCGCCGGATTATCAGCAAGGCAACAGCTTTCGCATCATCTATATCCACGTGCCCGCTGCGATGCTCGCTCAGTCGATCTACGTGATGCTGGCCGTGTGCGGCGTGGTCGGGTTGGTGTGGAAAATGAAACTGGCCGACGTCGCCCTGCAATGCGCCGCACCGATCGGCGCGTGGATGACCGCCGTGGCGCTGGTCACCGGGGCGATCTGGGGCAAACCGACGTGGGGCTCGTGGTGGGTCTGGGACGCGCGGCTGACCTCGATGCTGATTCTGCTGTTCCTGTATTTCGGCGTGATCGCGCTGGGCAACGCCATCAGCAACCGCGACAGTGCCGCCAAGGCCTGCGCCGTGCTGGCCATCGTCGGCGTGATCAACATTCCGATCATCAAATACTCGGTGGAGTGGTGGAACACCCTGCACCAGGGCGCGACCTTTACCCTCACTGAAAAACCGGCAATGCCTGCCGAGATGTGGCTGCCACTGCTGCTGACGGTTCTGGGTTTCTACTGCTTCTTCGGCGCCGTGCTGTTGCTGCGCATGCGCCTGGAAGTGCTCAAGCGCGAAGCCCGCGCCAGTTGGGTCAAAGAAGAAGTGCAGCACAGTCTGGAGGCCGCTCGATGAGTTTTGCTTCATTCGGCGACTTCCTCGCCATGGGCCATCATGGCCTGTATGTCTGGTCGGCCTACGGCATCTGTCTGGCGGTACTGGCCTTCAACGTGGCGGCGCCGATCGTGGCCCGCAAGCGGTATCTGCAACAAGAGGCGCGTCGTCTGCGCCGGGAGAACGGCAAGTGAATCCGCTGCGCAAAAAACGTTTGATCATCATTCTGGCGATTCTGGTCGGAGTCGGCGCTGCCGTCGGCCTGGCCCTCAGCGCCCTGCAGCAGAACATCAATCTGTTTTACACCCCGACCCAGATCGCCAACGGTGAAGCGCCGCACGACACGCGCATCCGTGCCGGTGGCATGGTCGAGAAGGGCTCGCTGGAGCGTTCTCCGGATTCGCTGGACGTCAAATTCGTCGTCACCGACTTCAACAAAGCCGTGACCATCACCTATCGCGGCATCCTCCCGGACCTGTTCCGCGAAGGGCAGGGCATCGTTGCCCTCGGCAAGATCAATGCGGACGGTGTGGTCGTCGCCGATGAAGTGCTGGCCAAGCACGACGAGAAATACATGCCGCCGGAAGTGACCAAAGCGTTGAAAGACAGCGGTCAATCCGCACCGACCCCAGCGAAGGAGGGTTGATCGATGACTTCCGCGATATTTATTCCTGAACTGGGCCATCTGGCGATGATTCTGGCGCTGTGTTTTGCGCTGGTGCAAGCCGTGGTGCCATTGGTCGGTGCATGGCGCGGCGACCGTTTCTGGATGAGTCTGGCCCAGCCGGCCGCATGGGGGCAGTTTGCCTTTTTGCTGTTTGCCTTCGGCTGCCTGACTTACGCCTTCATGACCGATGATTTCTCGGTCGGCTATGTGGCGATGAACTCCAACAGTGCCTTGCCGTGGTACTACAAGTTCAGCGCGGTGTGGGGCGCCCACGAAGGTTCGCTGCTGCTGTGGGCGTTGATCCTCGGTGGCTGGACCTTTGCCGTGTCGGTGTTCTCCCGCCAGTTGCCGCAAGTCATGCTCGCCCGTGTACTGGCGGTGATGGGCATGATCAGCACCGGTTTCCTGCTGTTCCTGATTCTCACGTCGAACCCGTTTTCGCGGATCCTGCCGCAGATTCCGGCGGACGGTCGCGACCTCAATCCTTTGCTGCAAGACATCGGCCTGATCGTCCATCCGCCGATGCTCTACATGGGGTATGTCGGTTTTTCCGTGGCCTTCGCGTTCGCCATTGCGGCACTGCTCGGTGGGCGTCTTGATGCGGCGTGGGCACGCTGGTCGCGGCCGTGGACCATCGTCGCCTGGGCCTTCCTCGGCATCGGCATCACCCTCGGTTCGTGGTGGGCTTACTACGAACTCGGCTGGGGTGGCTGGTGGTTCTGGGACCCGGTGGAAAACGCATCCTTCATGCCTTGGCTGGTTGGCACCGCGCTGATCCACTCGTTGGCGGTCACGGAAAAACGCGGCGTATTCAAGAGCTGGACGGTGCTGCTGGCAATTGCCGCGTTCTCGTTGAGCCTGCTCGGTACCTTCCTTGTACGTTCCGGCGTGCTGACCTCGGTGCACGCCTTTGCCTCCGACCCTGAGCGCGGTGTGTTCATCCTGATCTTCCTACTGTTCGTGGTCGGTGGATCGCTGACGTTGTTTGCCTTGCGTGCGCCGGTGGTGAAAAGTCAGGTCGGCTTCAATCTGTGGTCACGGGAAACCCTGCTGCTGGGCAACAACCTGGTGTTGGTGGTAGCGGCGTCGATGATTCTGCTCGGGACCCTGTACCCGTTGATTCTCGATGCGATCAGCGGAGCCAAACTGTCGGTCGGCCCGCCGTACTTCAATGCGCTGTTCATTCCGTTGATGGCGTTGCTGATGCTGGTGATGGCGGTCGGCGTGATCGTGCGCTGGAAAGACACCCCGGTGAAATGGCTGGTTGGCATGCTCACCCCGGTATTGCTCGGCAGTGTCGCGCTGGCAGTCGTGGCCGGCGTCGCCTACGGTGATTTCAACTGGGCGGTGATCGCGACCTTCCTGCTCGCCGCGTGGGTATTGCTCGCCGGCGTGCGCGACATTTTCGACAAGACCCGCCACAAAGGCCTGATCAAAGGCCTGCCGACCCTGACCCGCAGTTACTGGGGTATGCAGATCGCCCACCTCGGCATCGCCGTGTGTGCATTGGGCGTGGTGTTGTCGAGCCAGAACAGTGCCGAACGCGACCTGCGTCTGGCGCCGGGCGAGTCGATGGCGCTGGCCGGTTATCAGTTTGTCTTCGAAGGCGCGAAGCACTTCGAAGGGCCGAACTTCACCTCCGACAAGGGCACCATTCGGGTCATTCGCGACGGCAAGGAAATCAGCGTGCTGCACCCGGAAAAACGCCTGTACACCGTGCAGAGTTCGATGATGACCGAAGCCGGGATCGACGCCGGTTTCACCCGTGATCTCTACGTTGCCCTCGGCGAGCCGCTGGAAAACGGCGCGTGGGCGGTGCGCGTGCATGTCAAACCGTTTGTGCGCTGGATCTGGTTCGGCGGTTTGCTCACCGGTTTGGGTGGTTTGCTGGCGGCGCTGGATCGACGTTATCGGGTCAAGGTGAAATCCAAGGTGCGTGATGCGCTAGGCATGACGGGAGCGGCTGCATGAGACGTTGGTTGATGCTGGTGCCACTGGCGATTTTCCTGCTGGTGGCGGTATTCCTTTATCGCGGTCTGTACCTTGATCCGGCGGAGCTGCCGTCGGCCATGATCAACAAACCGTTCCCGGAGTTTTCGTTGCCGGCAGTGCAGGGCGACAAGACCCTGACCAAGGCTGACATTCTCGGTAAACCTGCCCTGGTAAACGTCTGGGGCACCTGGTGCATTTCCTGCCGGGTCGAACACCCGGTGCTGAACAAACTGGCCGAGCGCGGTGTGGTGATCTACGGGATCAACTACAAGGACACCAACGCCGATGCGCTGAAGTGGCTGGCCGAATTTCACAATCCTTATGCGCTGGACATCCGTGACGACGAAGGCTCGCTGGGCCTGAACCTCGGAGTCTACGGCGCGCCGGAAACCTTTTTCATCGACGCCAAAGGCATCATTCGTGACAAATACGTCGGCGTGATCGACGAGCAGGTCTGGCGCGAAAAACTCGCGGCCAAGTATCAGGCGCTGGTCGATGAGGCCAAGCCATGAAGCGTTATTTAGCCGCCGTGGTATTGGGCTTGAGTCTGGCCGGTGTGGCGCACGCCGCCATCGATACTTACGAGTTCGCCAAAGAAGGTGACCGCGAGCGTTTCCGCGAACTGACCAAGGAACTGCGCTGCCCCAAATGCCAGAACCAGGACATCGCCGATTCCAACGCGCCGATTGCCGCTGACCTGCGCAAAGAGATTTTTCGCATGCTCGGTGAGGGCAAGGACAACCAGCAGATCATCGACTTCATGGTCGATCGCTACGGGGATTTTGTTCGCTACAAACCTGCACTGAATGCCAAGACTGCCTTGCTGTGGTTCGGCCCGGCCGCGCTGCTGCTCGGTGGCTTTGTGGTGATCGCGGTGATCGTCCGCCGTCGTCGCGGGCAACGCGCCGAAACCCCGCAATCGCTTTCCGCCGATGAGCGTCAGCGCCTCGACCAACTGTTGGATAAAAACCAAGAATGATTGATTTCTGGCTTGCCGCAGGGCTGTTGCTTCTGGTCGCCCTGAGTTTTCTGCTGATCCCGGTTTTGCGTGAACGTCGCGCCCAGCGTGAAGAAGATCGCACTGCCCTGAACGTTGCGCTGTATCAGGAGCGCGTGGCCGAGTTGCAATCGCAACAGGCTGAAGGCGTGCTCGACGCCGCGCAAATGGACAGCGGTCGCGCTGAGGCTGCGCGTGAATTGCTGGCGGATACCGAAGGCGTTACAGCGCCGCGCGTGTCGAAGCTGGGCAAGCCGTTGCCGTTGCTGGCGGCGGTGCTTGTACCGGTGTTGGGACTAGGTCTGTACCTGCATTTCGGTGCTGCCGACAAAGTCGAACTGACCCGCGAATTCGCCCAGGCACCGCAGTCGATGGAAGAGATGACCCAACGTCTGGAGCGCGCGGTTGCCGCGCAGCCGGATTCGGCGGAAGGCCTGTACTTCCTCGGTCGCACTTACATGGCTCAGGAGCGTCCGGCGGACGCGGCGAAGATGTTCGAACGCGCCGCCAACCTCGCCGGCCGCCAGCCGGAGCTGCTCGGCCAGTGGGCGCAGGCGCAGTATTTTGCCGATGGCAAAAAGTGGTCGGACAAGATTCAAGCCCTGACCGATGAAGCGCTGAAGGCCGATCCGAAAGAAGTCACCAGCCTCGGTCTGCTGGGTATCGCCGCATTCGAAGGTGAGCGCTATCAGCAAGCCATCGATTACTGGAATCGTCTGCTGGCGCAATTGCCACCGGACGACAAGTCCCGCGAAGCGCTGCAAGGCGGGATCGAGCGTGCCGCCGAGCGCCTGCAAGCCAGCGGCGGCAAGGTCGCCGAGGCTCCAGCGGCCAAAACTGCCGCACTGCTCAAGGTTCGCGTCGATCTGGCCAGCGAACTCAAAGGCAGGGTGCAGCCGGGCGACAGCGTGTTCATCTTTGCCCGCGCCACGTCCGGGCCTCCAGCGCCGCTGGCGGCCAAACGCCTGACCGTGGCCGATCTGCCGGTGACCGTCGAACTGGGTGATGCCGACGCGATGATGCCGCAGTTGAAACTGTCGAACTTCCCTGAAGTCCAATTGGTTGCGCGCATCTCCCGGGCCGGTCAGCCGACCGCCGGGGAGTGGGTCGGTCGCAGCGGCCCTCTGGCCAGCAGCACCACTGCGCCACAAACACTGACCATCGACAGCCCGGACAAATAACCACCGGGAATAAAAACAGGAAAGCACCGCCATGCACACCATCGCCCGAATCACAGTCCTTACACTGGCCCTGGGCATGAGTGCATGTGCGGTGCAACGACCGGAACCGACCACCAACCTGCCGCCAATTCCTCCGTCGCAACCCAGCCCGACCCCGTCGACCTCACCGACACCGGGCAAAAGCATCCCCGCCAAACCGGCGAAACCGGTCCCGCGTACTTCGGCGAGCTTCGCTCCACCACCGGGTGGCAACAGCCATTGGGATCAGAAACTCGGCGTCTACGTCCTCGACGGCCAAACCAACACCTTCTACCGCCAACGTACTTACTTCCGCTGGAACAACGGCTGGAGCCGCTCCATCAACCCCAACGGCCCGTGGGAAGACACCGACATCCACGGCGTGCCGCCGGGGTTGGGCAAGCAGTTCGGACAGTAATGAAAACGGCGATCTTCGGATCGCCGTTTTGCTGTGTGCCTGTTGGGTGCCCACAGAAATTGCTCATGGAAGTGCTGCACAGTGCTCAAGGTTTAGCGGTTTCAATCACACGCTGTAAAACAACCGGGCGTCGCTCTGCGGATTTCTATGCTTGAGTAAAGATAACTCTAGAGTTACTTTTAACGGGCCGAGGCAAGGAGGCGGTTGGTGCAAAGCAGGTTATTGATCAAGGAGCTGGAGGAGGCAGGATGGACGCTGGACGGGATTACCGGCAGCCATCACATCTTCAGGCACCGTTACAACCCGTACACGATTCCCGTGCCTCATCCGAAAAAGGATTTACCGTTGGGGAAGGTCAAAAGTATCAGGAGGCGTGCCGGGCTGTACAACCCGCCAGCCAGTTTCGAAGGAGATCCATAATGCAATATCCCATCTGCATCGAGTGGGGTGATGAGAACACCGCCATCGGTATTCAGATCCCCGATATTCCCGGCGCTGTCACGGCGGGGGATAGCTTTGAAGATGCCTACAACGCAGCGGTTGAGATCGCACACATCATGCTGCAAGAGATCGCGGCGGACGGAGAGCCCATTCCGTTGCCAACTTCTGCGGCGGCACATCGCAACAATCCGGAATTCGCCGAGATGGGTTGGGGCATGCTGGAACTGGATATCTCGCCGTATCTGGGCAAGACCGAGAAGGTCAACGTGACGCTGCCCGGCTACGTGATCCAGCGAATTGATCGCTACGTGCGTGAGCACAACGTAAAAAGCCGCTCCTCATTTCTGGCGGATGCGGCGATGGAAAAACTGGTTCGGTATTGAGTGACAACGCTCCCGCAGGATCCATGAATAACCTGTGGGAGCGAGCTTGCTCGCGAAGCTTTTACGTCTTACGCCGTTGCCAATGAACCACGCTGCGAAACACTCAAAAACCGCAACAACGCCAACACCGGAAACGCGCTGCCGACAATCACGATCCACAACCAGCCGCCATGCTCGAATACCGCGCTGGCCACCGAAGAGCCGAAGGCGCCGCCGATGAAAATGCTGGTCATGTACAGCGCATTCAGGCGACCACGGCTTTTCGCGTCCAGCGAGTACACCGCGCGTTGGCCAAGGACCATGTTCATCTGCACGCAGAAGTCGAGCACCACGCCGGTCACGGCCAGACCAATGACGCTGTAGGCCGGGTGGATAAAGGCGGGCAGGAAGCTCAGGCTGGCGAACACCATGGCCAGCAGCGAAGCAATGCGGGTATGGCCGGCGTCGGCCAGGCGTCCGCTGATCGGCGCGGCGATGGCTCCAATGGCGCCGACCAGGGCGAAGATCGCGATCTCGCTTTGCGACAGGCCATGGTTGCGTGCCAGTTCCAGCGGCACTGCCGTCCAGAACAGGCTGAAGGTGGCGAACATGCAGCCCTGATAAAACGCCCGCTGACGCAGCACCGGTTGCTGACGCAGCAACGTCCACAGCGAGCCGATCAGTTGCGCGTAAGTGGCGCTGTGATCCGGTTGGCGCTTGGGCACGGTCAGGGCCAGCACCACGCTGATCGCCGCCATCAATGCCGCCGCGATCATGAACATCGCCCGCCAGCCGAAATGGTCGGCGACCACGCTCGACACTGGCCGCGCCAGCAGAATACCCAGCAGCAAGCCGCCCATGATCCCGCCGACGACACGTCCACGAGATTCTTCCGGCGCCAGATGTGCAGCCAGCGGAATCAGGATCTGCACCGACACCGAACTGAAGCCCACCAACAACGAGATCAGCAGAAACACATTGGGCTGATCGGTGAACGCAGCACCGAGCAGGCTGGCAATTGCCACCACCGTGGTGATGATCATCAACCGACGGTTTTCCAGCAGATCGCCCAGCGGCACCAGGAAGAACAGGCCCAGCGCGTAACCGATCTGGGTCAGCGAGACGATGAAGCTGGCCATGGTGTCGGTCAGGCCGATGTCCGGCGCAATCAGGCCGATGATCGGCTGCGCGTAGTAGATGTTGGCAACAATGGCGCCGCAGCAGAAAGCGAACAGCAGCACCATTCCCCGGGTCATTGCGTGAGTTGTGGCGGTCATAAGGTTTCTCGATCCAGCGAAAGGGAATGCGGTGAGGCTATGGGACAAGCCAGGCGGGCAGAAGGCGCCTTCGATTGATATCAGTTATTCCGTTGCGGAATGACGGGCTGTCATCGGTTCAATGTTATTCAGTGGACCTTGCGTCCGGCCGTTGACGGTCGATGATACATTCACTTACATCTTCTTCGATAGCGTGCTTATGTTTGCATCGACTTGTTGAACATTCATGACCGGAGGATTGCAATGTATCGTCAGATGCTTCGTTACACCGCAACCATAGCCATGCTCGGCTTGCTGGGCGCGAACAGCGTGCAAGCGGCCGACGCGCCGGGGATGCGCATCGGCGTGCGCGGCGAAATCACTGGCGTCAGCGCCGCCTCATTGAAAGTCCACGTCAACAGTGGCGAGAACGTGGTAATCCAGTTGACTCAGGACACCAAGGTCCGCGCCGTGACCCTCGCCAATATCGAAGACATCAAGCCCGGCAGCTACATTGGCTCGGCAGCCATGCCACAGGAAGACGGCACGCTCAAGGCGTTGGAGGTGCATGTGTTTCCGCCGGAGTTGGCTGGCAGCGGCGATGGACATCGGCCGTTTGATCTGGCCAAAGGCAGCAGCATGACCAATGGCAGTGTCGGTGATCTGGTAGTCAGCAATGGCCGGGTGTTGACGGTGAATTACAAGGGCGGCCAGCAGAAGATTCTGGTGCCGGAGGATGTGCCGATCGTTAATTTGATGCCGGGGGATCGCAGCTTGCTCAAGGTTGGGGTGAAGATCGTTTCGTTCGTGACGCAGAGTGCGGATGGCACGCTGACCGCGCAATCGATTTCCGCTGGAAAGGATGGTGTAACCCCGCCGATGTAACTGCCTAAACACAATTCCCTGTAGGAGTGAGCCTGCTCGCGATAGCGGTCTGTCAGCCCCCAAATGTGCTGAATGATAGAACGCTATCGCGAGCAGGCTCACTCCTACATTGGGTTTGTGTTGGATTCAGATGTGCACAAAAAAGGCGACCACTGAGGGTCGCCTTTTTCATGTCAGCCTAAACCTTACTGCCCGCTGTAAATCTGATCGAAAACCCCACCATCATTGAAGTGCGTCTTCTGCACGGTGCGCCAGTCACCAAAAGTCTTCTCCACCGAAAGGAAATCAACTTTCGGGAAGCGGTCGGTGTACTTGGCCAGTACCGCCGGATCACGCGGACGCAGGTAGTTAGCGGCTGCAATTTCCTGACCTTCCGGCGACCACAGGTACTTCAGGTACTCGTCGGCAGCAGCGCGTGAACCTTTCTTGTCGACGACTTTATCGACCACGGACACCGGTGGCTCGGCCTCAGCAGAAACACTTGGGTAGATCACCTCAAACTGATCACGACCAAACTCGCGAGCGATCATTTCCGCTTCGTTTTCAAAGGTCACCAGCACGTCGCCGATCTGGTTGGTCATGAACGTGGTGGTCGCGGCGCGGCCACCGGTGTCGAGTACTGGCGCCTGCTTGAACAGTTTGCCAACGAAGTCCTTGGCCTTGTTCTCGTCACCGCCGTTCTTCAGCACATAACCCCAGGCCGAGAGGTAGGTGTAGCGGCCGTTGCCCGAGGTTTTCGGGTTCGGCACGATGACCTGCACGCCGTCCTTGAGCAGGTCCGGCCAGTCTTTCAGGGCTTTCGGATTGCCTTTACGGACGATGAACACAGTGGCCGAGGTGAACGGCGCGCTGTTGTTCGGCAGACGGGTGACCCAGTCCTTCGGTACCAGTTGACCGTTGTCGGCGAGAGCATTGATGTCGGTGGCCATGTTCATGGTGATGACGTCAGCCGGCAGGCCATCGATCACCGAGCGCGCTTGTTTGCTCGAACCGCCGAAGGACATCTGTACGGTGATGTTTTCGTTGTGTTCGGCTTGCCAGTGTTTCTGGAACGCAGTGTTGTAGTCCTTGTAGAAATCGCGCATCACGTCGTAGGAAACGTTAAGCAGCGTCGGGGCTGCCTGAGCGATGTTGGCCAAGGCCAGGCCGGCGGCGAGAAGTGAGGCGCCAAAGAGTTTTTTCACTGCGCATTCCTTGTTTTATCTGTGTAGAAGCAGGGGTGATGTTCATTTGCCACTGACTATAACGGCGCCCGCATAGTCGTTTAAAGATTAAAAAGCTCTGTGCTTATTCCAGTTTCTTAAATAACGCATTGCCACAGCGCGAGCAGAACGCCGCGCCGTGTTCATGGCTGTTTTTCTTGCACACCGGGCAGTCGTGTTGCAGCTGTTCGCCGCGCATGGCGTTGGCCAGCTCGGCGGTGAAAATCCCCGTCGGCACGGCAATGATCGAATAACCGGTGATCATCACCAGCGATGAAATCACCTGGCCCAGCGGCGTCTTCGGCACGATGTCGCCGAAGCCCACCGTGGTCAGGGTCACGATAGCCCAATAGATGCCTTTGGGAATGCTGGTGAAGCCATGTTCCGGGCCTTCGATCACGTACATCAACGTGCCGAACACCGTCACCAGGGTGCAGACGCTGACCAGGAACACGACGATTTTCTGCTTGCTGCCGCGCAGCGCCGACATCAAATAGTTGGCCTGCTTGAGGTACGGACTGAGCTTGAGCACGCGGAAAATCCGCAGCATCCGAATGATCCGGATAATCAGCAGGTACTGCGCATCGCTGTAATACAGCGCGAGGATCCCCGGCACGATCGCCAGCAGGTCCACCAGTCCATAAAAACTGAAGGCATAGCGCAACGGTTTGGGCGAGCAATACAGACGCAGGATGTACTCGCCGAGAAAGATGATCGTGAAGCCCCACTCGATGTACGCCAGCACATCGGCGTAGTTGCGGTGAACGCTGTCGATACTGTCGAGCATCACGATCACCAGACTGGCGAGGATGATCAACAGCAAGATGCCGTCGAAGCGCCGCCCGGCGAGGGTGTCGCTCTGGAAAATCATGACGTAAAGCCGTTCACGCCAGTTGCTGCTGCTGTCCATGGAAAACGCCTGAATCAAAGATCAGCGCAGCCTAGGTTGATTCTCCCCGTGAGCGCAAGACGCACTGTCTACCGTGGCTTTGCCGAGCATTTGAATCCCGGCGCGAATCAGCCAGCAGGCGAGGATGAACGGCGCCGTCAATGTGGCCAAGCCGATGGCGGCAAACAGCGGCGTGACCAGCAGTGCGAGGACGATGCCGACCAGCGGCAACCACGGTTGTTGGCGTTGGCTACTGAAGGCGAGGGCGGCGAGTACGGCGTTATAGCTGCCGAGGCCGAAAAGCGCAGCGCTGGTTTCGTGGTGTAGCAGGCTGGAGCCCAGGCCGATGGCAGATGCGAGCAGCGCCCAGCAGAAGGCGCGGCGATCCGCGATCAACAAACCGGCGGCGATCAGCGCGCCTGCCAATGGATGGTCGAGAAACATCACCTGGCCCAAGCCTCGGAGCTCGGCCGCGAGCAGGTTCAGCGTATTCATCTCGATGTGAGCCATCGGCGCTGACGGTTCAGCGAACAGCAACAACGCCCAGCTCATGGCCACGAACGGCGAGGTGTAGGCCGGTATGGATCGGCTGCGGTACACATATTTGAGCCATTGCTGCGTGAGCATCGCGCTCAAGCCGCCGGCAGCGAGAATCAGCGGCGGCAGCATCGGCGACCAAGGGAAATACAGACTCAGCAACAGGCCGAGCAAAACGCCGTTGTAGCTGAACAGCCCGGCCTGGCGATCCGCCTTGGCGTAGTTGCGTCGTTGTGCGGTGAGCAACCCGGCGACAGCACCGAGCAGCGCACCGGCAAACAGCACGGGCGCAGTGAGCAGGATCGCCAAGAGGCACAGCAGGCCGCACAGCGGATGGCGCTGAAGGAATATTTGACTGAAACCGTTGAGCAAAGCCTCGGCCCAGTCGGGGCAGTGGGTGTTGAAATGATTGGCAGGCATGGCAGTTCTAAAAAGTCAGTGAAACCGAGTCGCCTGCTTCGCCAGCAGGCTGGCTCCCACATTGAATCTTTGTTCAGTCATTGATTTTGTGGTGCTCACAAATCAACTGTGGGAGCGAGCCTGCTCGCGAAGAGGCCAGTAAAAACAATGAATCTCTTTGTTATATGAATCTCTGTGGCGAGGGAGCTTGCTCCCGCTGGGTCGCGAAGCGGCCCCAACATGGGTTGATGCGGTTTTTCTGTGAAAACCGTCATGCCCTAAAAGCGACGACTGCTGTGCAGTCGAGCGGGACGGTGCGACGACTCGACGAGCTCCCTCGCCACAGGTTGTGTAGCTTTCTTTAGATCAACGTTTCGATACGCAGCGAGTTAGTCGATCCAGGCTGCCCGAACGGCACACCCGCCGTGATCAGCAACGTATCGCCACGCTCGGCCATGCCTTGTGCCTGGGCGATTTCCAGCGCCGTCGAGCAAACTTCATCAACCTGACGCAAACGATCGTTGACCACCGAGTGAATGCCCCACGCCACGCTCAAACGCCGCGCCGTCTGCAGGTTCGGCGTCAGGTTGAGGATTGGCGCTTTCGGCCGTTCCCGCGCCGCACGCAGGCTCGACGCGCCCGACTCGCTGTAGTTGACCAGCACCGCCACTGGCAGCACGTTGCTGATGCGACGGATCGCGCAGCTGATCGCATCGGAAACGGTCGCTTCAGCTTTCGGCCGACTCACGTCCAGTTGAGTCTGATAATCCGGGCCGTTTTCCACCTGACGGATGATCTTGCTCATCATCTGCACGGCTTCCAGCGGGTACTCGCCGGACGCGGTTTCCGCCGACAGCATCACCGCATCGGCACCTTCGGCCACGGCGTTGGCAACGTCAGTCACTTCAGCGCGGGTCGGGGCAGGGGAGAAGCGCATCGACTCCAGCATCTGCGTCGCCACCACCACCGGTTTACCCAGTTCGCGGCAGGTGGTGATGATGTTTTTCTGAATCTGCGGCACGCTTTCCGCCGGCACTTCAACGCCGAGGTCACCACGGGCCACCATGATCGCGTCGCTCAGTTCGGCGATCTCGCGCAGCTGTTCAACCGCCGACGGCTTCTCGATCTTAGCCATCAGGAACGCTTTGTCGCCGATCAGTTCGCGGGCTTCGAGGATGTCTTGCGGACGCTGCACGAACGACAGCGCCACCCAGTCCACACCCAGCTCCAGACCGAAACTCAAATCGCGACGATCCTTGGCGGTCAGTGGGCTCAGGTCGAGTACCGCTTGCGGCACATTGACGCCTTTGCGGTCCGACAACTCGCCACCGTTGAGCACGGTGGTGTCGATCGCGTCGTGGTATTTGGTCACCACGCGCAGACGCAGTTTGCCGTCGTCGAGCAGCAGATCCATGCCTGCTTCCAGTGCGGCGATGATTTCTGGATGCGGCAGATTCACCCGGCGTTCATCGCCCGGTATCGCGTCCAGATCGAGGCGGAATGCCTGACCGCGATGCAACTGCACCTTGCCGTCGGCGAACTTGCCGACGCGCAGTTTCGGCCCTTGCAAGTCCATCAGAATGCCCAGCGGGTAGTTGAGCTGGCGCTCGACTTCGCGGATCCACTGATAACGCTTGGCGTGGTCGGCGTGATCGCCGTGGCTGAAGTTGAGGCGGAAGATGTTGACCCCGGCCTCGACCAGCTCGCGGATGTCTTCGATGCCATCGACCGCAGGCCCGAGGGTGGCGAGGATTTTGACCTTTTTATCAGGCGTCATGATTTAGAACTCTCGAGGATCAGAATGGCGCGGAAGTCGTTGACGTTGGTGCGGGTCGGCTCGGTGACGATCAGCGCATCGAGCGCTGCGAAATAGCCGTAGCCGTTATTGTTATCCAGCTCATCGCTGGCGCTCAGACCGAGGGCGGCGGCGCGGGCGTAGCTGTCCGGGGTCATGATGGCTCCGGCGTTGTCTTCCGAGCCGTCGATGCCGTCGGTGTCACCGGCCAGGGCATAGACGCCGGGCTGGCCTTTGAGGCTGTCGGTCAGGCTGAGGAGGAATTCGGCGTTGCGCCCGCCACGGCCATTGCCGCGCACGGTCACGGTGGTTTCGCCGCCGGAAAGGATCACGCACGGCGCCGCCAGTGGCTGGCCGTGGTTGATGATCTGGCGGGCGATGCCGGCGTGGACTTTCGCCACTTCGCGCGACTCGCCTTCGAGGTCGCCGAGGATCAGCGTGCTGAAACCGGCCTGACGGCATTTCACCGCAGCGGCGTCCAGCGACTGCTGAGGACGGGCGATCAACTGGAAATGACTGCGCGCCAGGCTCGGATCGCCGGGTTTGACGGTTTCCGATTCCGGGCTTTGCAGCCAGTTGCGTACCGAGGCCGGGACTTCGATGGCATAGCGCTTGAGGATCGCCAGCGCTTCGGCCGAGGTGCTCGGGTCGGCCACGGTCGGGCCGGAAGCGATGACCGTGGCGAGGTCGCCCGGCACATCGGAAATGGCGTAGGTATAAACCGTCGCAGGCCAGCAGGCCTTGCCCAGGCGTCCGCCCTTGATCGCCGAGAGGTGCTTGCGCACGCAGTTCATCTCGCCGATGGTCGCACCGGATTTGAGCAGGGCCTTGTTGATCGATTGCTTGTCGGCGAGGGTGATGCCGGCGGCCGGCAAGGCGAGCAGGGCAGAGCCGCCGCCAGACAACAGGAAGATCACGCGGTCGTCTTCAGTCAGGTTGCTGACCAGCTCGAGCACGCGTTTGGCCACGGCCAGACCGGCAGCGTCCGGCACCGGATGCGCGGCTTCGACCACTTCGATTTTTTCGCACGGGGCGCCGTGACCGTAACGGGTCACTACCAGGCCAGACACTTCACCTTCCCAGCAGCGCTCGACCACTTGCGCCATGGCAGCGGCGGCTTTGCCGGCACCGATGACGATCACGCGGCCAGTGCGGTCGGCGGGCAGATGGGCTTCGAGGACTTGGTTCGGATGGGCCGCGTCGATGGCTGTGGCAAACAGCTCGCGCAGCAGTTGTTGCGGATCGACCGACATGGCGGGCTCCCGGAATTCTTGTTATTGGAGTGGAGCGACAACGGTGCAGCGACCCGGTCCCTGTGGGAGCTGGCTTGCCAGCGATTCAGGCGCTGCGGTCTTGCAGGCAGACCGCGTCGATGCCATCGCGGGCAAGCCCGCTCCCACAGGGAGCGAGCCAGAGGCGCAGATTATTTTTTGTCGCGAATCGAGAAGTTGGCCATGTGTTCCAGACCTTTGATCAGCGCCGAGTGGTCCCAGTTGCTGCCACCGATGGCCGCGCAGGTGCTGAACACTTGCTGGGCGTTGGCGGTGTTCGGCAGGTTGATGTTCAGCTCCTTGGCGCCTTGCAGGGCCAGGTTCAGGTCCTTCTGGTGCAGGCTGATGCGGAAGCCTGGATCGAAGGTGCCTTTGATCATGCGCTCGCCGTGCACTTCGAGGATCTTCGACGAAGCGAAACCGCCCATCAGCGCTTCACGCACCTTGGCTGGGTCGGCACCGTTTTTCGAAGCGAACAGCAGGGCTTCAGCGACGGCCTGAATGTTCAGCGCGACGATGATCTGGTTCGCGACTTTGGCAGTCTGACCGTCGCCATTGCCACCCACCAGGGTGATGTTCTTGCCCATGGCCTGGAACAGCGGCAGGGCGCGTTCGAAGGCATCGGCGTCGCCACCGACCATGATGCTCAGGGTCGCAGCTTTGGCGCCGACTTCACCGCCGGACACTGGTGCGTCGAGGTACTGCGCGCCTTTCTCGTTGATCTTCGCGGCGAACGCCTTGGTGGCGGTTGGCGAGATCGAGCTCATGTCGATGACGACTTTGCCTTTGCCAATGCCGGCCGCCACGCCGTCGGCGCGGAACAGCACGTCGTCGACCTGTGGGGTATCCGGGACCATGACGATGATGAATTCAGCTTCCTGCGCCACTTCGCGCGGGTTGGCCAAGGCGACGGCGCCAGCGGCAACCAGATCAGCCGGGGCGGCGTCGTGGTGCGCCGACAGGAACAGGCTGTGACCGGCTTTCTGCAGGTTCGCCGCCATTGGGTGGCCCATGATGCCGGTGCCGATAAATCCGATTTTAGCCATGAGAAAATCCTCTTGTTTTTGTCTTTCCCCCGGTGTGCAACCGATGGGCTTTTGTGGCGAGGGGATTTATCCCCGATGGGCAGCGAAGCTGCCCCAGTTTTTAGCGCCAATCAGTTCCAATCCCGGGTGCAGGTTTTACGACTGCTGCGCAGCCGGTCGGGGATAAATCCCCTCACCACAGGGGATCTGGTTTCAAGCCCAGATCCATGTTGAAAACTCGAACTCAGATTGCGTTGTGGGTCTTCAGCCAGCCAAGGCCCGCTTCAGTGGTGGTCAGCGGCTTGTACTCGCAACCCACCCAACCCTGATAATCGATGCGGTCGAGGTGTTCGAACAGGAAGCGGTAGTTGATTTCACCGGTGCCCGGCTCGTTGCGCCCCGGGTTGTCCGCGAGCTGCACATGGTTGATCTCGCCCAGGTGCGATTGCAGGGTGCGGGCCAGATCGCCTTCCATGATTTGCATGTGATAGATGTCGTATTGCAGGAACAGATTGGCGCTGCCGACCTGCTCGCGAATCGACAGGGCTTGCGCCGTGTTGTTCAGGTAGAAGCCCGGGATGTCGCGGGTGTTGATCGCTTCCATCACCAGTTTGATGCCCGCTGCCTGCAGCTTGTCGGCAGCGTATTTCAGGTTGGCGACGAAGGTCTTTTCTACCGTGGCATCGTCAACGCCTTGCGGACGGATACCGGCCAGGCAGTTGACCTGGGTATTGCCCAGTACTTGTGCGTAAGCGATGGCCAGATCGACCCCGGCGCGGAACTCTTCAACGCGATCCGGCAGGCAGGCGATACCGCGCTCGCCCTTGGCCCAGTCACCGGCCGGCAGGTTGAACAGCACTTGGGTCAGACCATTGGCGTCGAGCTTTGCCTTGATTTCGGCAGAGCTGAAGTCGTACGGGAACAGGTATTCAACGCCCGAGAAACCGGCCTTGGCGGCGGCGTCGAAACGGGCAAGGAAATCCTGTTCGGTGAACAGCATGGACAGGTTGGCTGCGAAACGCGGCATGGTGGTCTCCCGTAAATCTTGTGAGGTTCCCCATTTGGGAGCGGGCTTGTGTGGCGAGGGAGCTTGCTCCCGCTGGGCTGCGTAGCAGACCCAGGATTTCAGGGCCGCTTCGCGCCCCAGCGGGAGCAAGCTCCCTCGCCACATGGCCCGCTCCCACTGGGAGAGCGGTCAGCAGTTAGTCGAGCAGCGAAATCGCCGTTGGCGCATCGTTGCCGACCAGCGCCAGGTCTTCGAACTCGTTGACAGCGTTGATCTCGGTACCCATGGAGATGTTGGTCACACGCTCCAGAATGATCTCGACGATCACCGGCACCTTGAACTCTTCGATCATCTGTTCGGCCTTGCGCAGGGCAGGGGCGATGTCAGCCGGTTCGAACACACGCAGCGCCTTGCAGCCGAGGCCTTCAGCCACTGCAATGTGGTCAACCCCGTAACCGTTGAGTTCCGGCGCGTTCAGGTTATCGAAGGACAGCTGCACGCAGTAGTCCATTTCGAACCCGCGCTGGGCCTGACGGATCAGACCCAGGTACGAGTTGTTCACCACGACGTGGATGTAGGGCAGTTTGAACTGAGCGCCGACCGCCAGTTCTTCGATCATGAACTGGAAGTCATAGTCCCCCGACAGGGCCACGACTTTCCGGCTCGGATCGGCCTTGACCACGCCCAGCGCTGCCGGAATGGTCCAGCCCAACGGGCCTGCCTGGCCGCAGTTGATCCAGTGACGCGGCTTGTAGACGTGCAGGAACTGCGCGCCGGCAATCTGCGACAGACCAATGGTGCTGACGTAGCAGGTGTCTTTGCCGAATACTTGGTTCATCTCTTCATAAACGCGCTGCGGTTTGACCGGCACGTTGTCGAAGTGGGTCTTGCGGTGCAGGCTGGCTTTGCGCTGCTGACAGTCTTGCAACCAGGCACTGCGGTTTTTCAGTTTGCCGGCGGCTTGCCATTCACGGGCCACTTCGATGAACACGGTCAGTGCAGCAGCGGCGTCGGACACGATGCCCAGATCCGGCGTGAACACACGACCAATCTGCGTGCCTTCGATGTCGACGTGAATGAACTTGCGGCCTTCGGTGTAGACGTCAACCGAACCGGTGTGACGGTTGGCCCAACGGTTACCGATACCCAGCACCACGTCGGATTTGAGCATCGTGGCGTTGCCGTAACGGTGCGAAGTCTGCAGGCCGACCATGCCGACCATCAGCGGGTGATCGTCCGGGATGGTGCCCCAGCCCATCAGGGTCGGGATAACCGGGATACCGGTCAGCTCGGCGAACTCGACCAGCAGGTCGCTGGCGTCAGCGTTGATGATGCCGCCGCCGGCCACCAGCAGTGGGCGCTCAGCCTGATCGAGCAGAGCCAAGGCCTTCTCGACCTGAACGCGAGTCGCGGTCGGTTTGGCCAATGGCAGCGGCTGGTAAGCGTCGATGTCGAATTCGATTTCGGCCATCTGTACGTCGAACGGCAGATCGATCAGCACAGGGCCAGGGCGGCCGGAGCGCATTTCGTAGAAAGCTTTCTGGAACGCGTAAGGCACCTGGCCCGGTTCCAGAACAGTGGTCGCCCACTTGGTGACGGGCTTGACGATGCTGGTGATGTCGACCGCCTGGAAGTCTTCCTTGTGCATACGGGCGCGGGGTGCCTGGCCGGTAATGCAGAGGATTGGAATCGAGTCGGCCGAGGCGCTGTAGAGCCCGGTGACCATGTCGGTACCGGCAGGGCCGGAAGTACCGATGCACACGCCGATATTGCCGGCCTTGGTGCGGGTGTAGCCCTCGGCCATGTGCGAGGCGCCTTCAACGTGGCGAGCGAGGACGTGATCGATGCCACCGACTTTCTGCAAGGCGGAGTACAGCGGGTTGATGGCAGCGCCCGGGATGCCAAAAGCGGTATCAACCCCTTCACGGCGCATCACCAGAACGGCGGCTTCGATTGCTCTCATTTTGCTCATGGTTTTGTGCCTCTTTACGTTTTGTAATTGTATACAAGTGGCTTTGCGCAGAGTGTATTCACGGCGGACGGCGCAGGTCAATCCATTTTCTCAAGCGCCTGTTTCATTCGTCGGAAGCCTGTATGACTGTGGCTTTTCGTCGCATGTGGCGCTTTTCGAGAATTATTGTATACAAAAAAATAACTCATTGTGTTCTATTTGTTGCGTCCGGCTGCGGCAGAAAACCGCAGCCCCACGACTTTCCCAATAACAAAATGAGGACGGCACCATGAGCGCTTTAACCTTGAAAGTCGCAGTCAACCTGGTCAACCAGGCCATCAGTGCCGGGCGGGGCATCAACGCCGCGCCGCTGACCATCGCGGTACTCGATACCGGCGGGCACCTGATCACTCTGCAACGCGAAGACGGCGCCAGCCTGCTGCGCCCGCAGATCGCCATCGGCAAAGCCTGGGGCGCCATAGCACTGGGCAAGGGCTCACGCCTGTTGGCGCTCGACGCGCAACAACGTCCGGCGTTTATTGCCGCGCTGAACAGCATGGGCCAGGGCAGCGTCGTGCCGGCACCGGGTGGTGTGCTGATCCGCGATCAGGCGGGGAACGTGCTGGGTGCGATCGGCATCAGCGGCGATCTGTCGGACATCGATGAACAGGTCGCGATCAAAGCGGTGGAGGCGCTGGATTTGAAAGCGGACGCGGGAGTGGCTTCTTGATCTGAACGCAATCACCCCCGGTTGGCATTGAGGTGGTGACGAATCGGGGTGGCGTCGATAGACTGCCGCCCCGTTTTTGTATCAAGGAAGATCAGCGTGAAAACGCTCATTCGTATTTCTCTGGCCACGGCCATGACCCTCTGCACGACCTTTCTGCACGCCGCCGAACCGCTGGACGCCGAGGAAATCGCGTTCCAGGCGCTTAGCCCGGTGGTGTCCGCGTTGCTCAATGCCGACGATGTGCCCGAGTTGATGGAGCGGGCCGAGAAGCTCGAAGACACCGATGCGCTGCAGGCGATTGCGGTTTATCTGGCGGCCACCCGTGAAGATCCCAAGCAACTGAAGGCGCCTTACCAGGTCGCTGCACTGTTCGCCCGCCGTGGCGATGACAAGCTGGCCCTGCGCTTTCTTAAAGAGGCCGATGATCGCGGCCTGTGGTTCGGCCCGTTGCTGGCCGGTGACGAGGATTTCTCCGAGTTGCGCGACACCGCCACCTATAAATCCGTGCTGGCCAATGCTCAGGAGCGCTACAAGAAAATCGCCGTCGGCAAGGTCGGCGCGATTTCGGTGCTCAACCCGTCTGCCGGCATTCCCGCGCCCAAAGCGTGCCGTCCGGTCGTGGTGTGGCTGCACGGTTACGGCATCAACGGTGAACTGGATGAAAGTGATCAGCCGCTGGCAGATACCGGGGCAATCATTCTCGGCATCAATGGCACGGAAATGATCAATGCCACCAACAGTTTCCGCTGGATCGGCCCGGGTTTCGAAGGCACGCACAAGGTTGTACAGAAAGGCTTGAAAGAGCTGGAAGCGCAGCAGTGCATCGACCGCAAACGCGTCTACCTGATGGGCTTCTCCCAGGGTTCGCAGCACGCGGGTGCCTTGCTGGCCCAGCATCCGGAGGATTACGCGGGTGCGCTGCTGGTCTCACCCGGCGGCATGCAGCCGACCCCGACGGTGAGCAAGGCTCGTGGCAAAAGGGTGTTTGTGATCAACGGTAAAAAAGAAGGGCCGGGCAATCAGCAGATGACGGTCGATTTCCGCCAGCTGTTCAGTGACGGCAATGAGGTGAAGTCCCGTACCCATGAAGGTGGACACTTCTACCCGGATGACTGGAAAACGTCGTTCCCGCAAGCGTTGCGCTGGGTGATGGGTGAAGAGGGTTGAAACGAAAGATCGCCGCGGATGTGCAGTGAATGCATGTTCTCTGGCGTCTGATCGATAGCCATCGCTGGCAAGCCAGCTCCCACAGGTTTCTGTGTTGAACTTGGGTTTTGCGAACAACACAAACCAACTGCCACAGGTTTATGTGTTGAAAACAGATTCAGCGAGCAACACAAATCCCTGTGGGAGCTGGCTTGCCAGCGATGGCGGACTGACTGACACATCAAGATAAAAGACTGGCACAGCCAGATAGACCACTGAGGTCTAGCCTTCTGATGAACACATCATGAAGGGGCAATGGATTGCCTGATCTTCCCGCATCACATCGTCTGCGAACCGGCCGCTATGCCGAGCACCATCGAATCTACTTACTGACCACTAACACACTAGATCGCGAACCGATCTTTTCCGATTTCGCGTTGGGCCGATTGGTTGTTCGGCAGTTTCGTCGGGCGCAAGATCTTGGACTGGCAAAATCATTGGCGTGGGTTGTCATGCCTGACCATTTCCATTGGCTTGTCGAATTGGAGAATTGTTCTCTGCACAAGTTGATGCGCGAGACCAAGTCCCTGATTACGCGTGAAGTGAATCTTTCAAGTGGTAGAAGTGGGCCGCTTTGGCAGCAGGGTTTCCATGATCGCGCATTGAGGCGGGAAGATGATCTGGTGAAAATGGCGCGCTATGTAGTGGCCAACCCATTGCGGGCAGGCTTGGTGGAAAAGCTTGGCGACTATCCACTGTGGGATGCTATCTGGGTTTAATCCAGGACCGAGTCGCCGCCATCGCTGGCAAGCCAGCTCCCACAGGTTTCTGTGTTGAACCCAGATTCAGCAAACGGCACAAATCCATGTGGGAGCTGTGTTGAACACAGATTCAGTAAACAGCACAAATCCATGTGGGAGCTGTGTTGAACGCAGATTCAGTAAACAATACAAATCCCTGTGGGAGCTGGCTTGCCAGCGATAGCCGCACCACGGTCTATCAGTCCGGCTCACACCCTTTGAGCACCAATCGAATAATCGTCTGCGCTGCCGCCTCGTAATCCGCCTCGTCCAGCTTGTCCTTGCCGGTGACTGCAGAAATCTGCCAGTCGAAGTCGGCGTAGGTCTGGGTCGCGGCCCAGATGCTGAACATCAGATGATTGGGGTCGATCGGGGCGATCTGGCCGCGGTCGATCCAGCTCTGGATGCAGTTGATGTTGTGCTTGGCCTGGCCGTTGAGCTGCTCGACCAGATCGGCGCTCAGGTGCGGGGCGCCGTGCATGATTTCGCTGGCGAAGACCTTGGAGGCGAAGGGCAGGTCGCGGGAGATGCGGATCTTCGAGCGGATGTAGCCGCTGAGCACTTCGCTCGGCACGCCATCCGGGTTGAACGGTGTCGACGCTTGCAGAATCGGCACGATGATACTTTCCAGCACCTCGCGATAGAGGTTTTCCTTGGACTTGAAGTAGTAGTAGACGTTGGGCTTGGGCAATCCTGCCTTGGCGGCGATGTCGCTGGTTTTGGTCGCAGCGAAGCCCTTGTCGGCAAACTCCTCACTGGCGGCACGCAGGATCAGTTCTTTGTTGCGCTCGCGGATTGTGCTCATAAACCCGGTGGTTCCTTGCCTGTTCTGGCGGTTGCGCATGGTAGCACCGGCCTCGCGCGACGCTCAAGAATGCCCCGTGTGGTCTGTGGTCGCGTTATGCTTCGCAACATTCATTCATAGAAGGAAACAGGATTCATGGCAGGAAGCAGTTTGCTGGTGCTGGTCGACGATATTGCCACCGTGCTGGATGACGTGGCGTTGATGAGCAAAATGGCCGCCAAGAAGACCGCCGGGGTGCTCGGCGACGACTTGGCGCTGAATGCCCAGCAAGTCTCCGGCGTGCGCGCCGAGCGGGAAATTCCCGTGGTCTGGGCGGTGGCCAAGGGCTCGTTCGTCAACAAACTGATTCTGGTGCCGTCGGCGTTGGCGATCAGTGCGTTCGTGCCGTGGCTGGTGACACCGCTGTTGATGGTCGGTGGCGCGTACCTGTGTTTCGAAGGTTTCGAGAAGCTCGCGCACAAATTCCTGCACAGCAAGACTGAAGATGACGCCGAGCACGCGCAACTGACCGAGGCCGTAGCCGATCCGACCACTGATCTGGTGGCGTACGAGAAGGACAAGATCAAAGGCGCGATCCGCACCGACTTCATTCTTTCGGCAGAAATCATCGCGATCACACTGGGCACGGTGGCCGATGCCTCGCTGACTCAGCAGGTCATCGTGATGTCGGGCATCGCGATTGTCATGACCGTCGGCGTTTACGGTCTGGTGGCGGGCATCGTCAAGCTCGACGACCTCGGCTTGTGGCTGACGCAGAAGCCTGGGCAAGTGGCCAAAAAAATCGGCAGCGGTATTTTGACGGCGGCGCCGTACATGATGAAAACCCTGTCGGTGGTGGGCACGGCGGCGATGTTCCTGGTCGGCGGCGGCATCCTCACTCACGGCATTCCAGTGGTGCATCACTGGATTGAAAGCGTTGGCGCGGCGGCGGGAAGTGCCGGGTTTGTGGTGCCGGTGCTGCTCAACGGTGTAGCGGGGATTATTGCCGGTGCGGTGGTGTTGGCGGTTATCTCGGTCGTTGGCAAGATCTGGAAAGCAGTAAAGAACTAACCTACAACACAAAACCTTTGTAGGAGTGAGCCTGCTCGCGATAGCGGTGTGTCAGTCATGACCTGACACACCGCTATCGCGAGCAGGNCGATAGCGGTGTGTCAGTCATGACTGACACACCGCTATCGCGAGCAGGCTCACTCCTACAGTTTGATCTTTGTGGTGCCATGAAAAAGGGCCATTCGACTCGCATCGAATGGCCCTTTTTTGTTGCCGCCTACTTATTCGGCAATCTGCAACTTGCGCGATTCGGTGTACACGTAACGCACCTTCTCGTACTCGAACGGCGAGTTCAGCTGACCGTAACGGAAACTGGTCTGGTAGCGCTTGTCGACGGCGCGCAGGGCCCAGATTTCCGGGTGGTTGGAGCTGACTTCCGAAACGTTGAGGAAGTTGATCGCCGTTTCAGCGCTGTAATCCACAGCCAGACCGGCGGTGTCACGCAGGTTCGACGGGCCGAGGATCGGCAGGACGAAGTACGCGCCACCCGGTACGCCGTAGAAGCCCAGGGTCTGCCCGAAGTCTTCGCTCTGGCGCGGCAGGCCCATCGCAGTGGCCGGGTCCCACAGGCCGGCGATGCCGATCGTGGTGTTGAGCAGCAGGCGCGCGGTGGTTTCCATCGAGCGCTGGCCCTTGAACTGCAACAAGCTGTTGACCAGGTTCGGCACATCGCCAAGGTTGTTGAAGAAGTTGCTCACGCCCGTACGCACGAAGCTCGGCGTGATGTAGCGATAGCCATCGACCACGGGCAGGAACACCCATTGGTCGAAGCGGTAGTTGAAGTGGTAAACGCGACGGTTCCACTCTTCCAGCGGGTCATAGACGTTCAGCGCGTTGAGCGTCGACCGCTCGAATTCACGCTGATCCAGCCCCGCGTTGAACTTGAGTTTCGACAGCGGCTCCTTGAAACCGTCGCTGTCGACGACCACCGGTGCATTGGCTTTGCTGTTGTCGGCCTGGGCCACGCCTGCACAGAGTAACGCTGCAATCAGCAGGAGATATTTAGCCACGGAAGAACTCCAGCATGGCGTCGCTGTTGACGCGGTAGTTAAGGTTGCCGCAATGGCCGCCCAGTGGGTAAACGGTCAGGCGATCGCCAAAGGTCTTGCGCAGGAAGCCGAGGTCGCCCGGGCCGAGGATCACGTCGTCGGCGTTGTGCATCACGGCGATTTTCGGGCTGTCGTGCAGATAATCCTTCAGCGCGTACAGGCTGACCTGATCGATCAGTTGCAGCAGGCTGCCGCCGTCGGTACGGGCGCGCCACATCGGAATCACCTGTTCGGTCAGGTAGCAATCGAAGTCGCATTGCAGTGCACGCTTGAGGAACGGCGTGAGGCTGGTGCCTTCGGTGATCGGAAATTTCGGCGGCGTGATCAGGCCGCGACGGTTGATCAGGTCCGAAGTGAAGGCGATGTCGGCGGCCGAGAAGCGGAACGAGGTGCCGATCAGCATTGCCATCTGCTCATTGCTCAGATGCTGCTTGGACTGCTGGAAGTCATACAGCAGGGCGTCGTTGAGGTCGATGTAGCCTTTCTGCTGGAAGTAGCGGGTCAGTTTGCCCAGTACCAGTTCATAGAACGTGGTGCTGTTGTTGATGCCTTTGACTTCGGTCTGCACCAGCTTGTCGAGGTTGGTGATCGAGGTGTAGAGGTTGACCGGCGGGTTGAGCAGCAGGACTTTCTTGAAGTTGAAGCTGCGTCGGGTTTCGTCCAGGTGCGCAACGAATGCGGCATCCAGAGCGCCGAGGCTGTAACCGCTGAGGTAGTAGTCAGTGACCGGCACTTTCGGGTTTTGCGCCCGCACGGCCTGCATCACGCGGTACATGTCTTCGGCGTCTTCTTTGGTCACGCCTGGGGTGGCGAAGCGTGAAGCGGCGCTGATGAAGTCGAAACTGGTCGGCGACGACAGTTGCACGACGTGGTAGCCGGCCTTGTAGTAGAGCTTTTTCAGGTATTCGTTGAGCGTGCTGTCGTAGCGCGCACCGGTGCCGGCGATCAGGAAGATCAGCGGTGCCGGTTTGTCTTGCTCGGCGATGCGATAGGTGAGCTTTTTCACCGCCCAGAAGTTGTCCGGCAGGATGAACGCTCGCTCCGGACGCAGGGTGACGCTGCGATCCGACTGATTGATGTCATCATCCAGCGGCAGTTCCGGACGCAGGTCCGGCGGAGTCGTGGCGATGGTCGCCTCGAACGGGTTGGTCAGGGGGTAGCCATAGCTGGCGGCGTCGATATCCACCGCCAGTGCGGACGCACTCAGAATAAGGCCGCTGAACAGCGCGGCGAAGCGCAAGGAACGGAGCATGACTAGATCCCTTAGAGGAAGGTGCCGAATGAAGTTCGCAGGCTATGACCACCGGGTTTGCGCCAAAGTGCCATGCCGCGGCACCAAACAGGCAGAATTCGGAGTAATAGTAGCTGGACGATACACTTTGCACGGATTGGATGACTAGTTAACTGTTGTTAGTGCTTGCGTATGGATGGCGGCAGATTAAGCTGGCCGCCGATTTCCGAAGATTGGAGTGCTTCATGTCCCGCCGCTTGCCCGTGATTCTGCTGCTTGTTTTGCTGCCGCTTTGGCTAGCCGCCAGTTATGGCGCGCGCTATGGCTTTATGGAGGACGGGCAGTGGGTCGGCATCTGCGTTGATGAGGCGAGCCGATGGGAGTGTCAGCTGCGCTCGAACCTGGGGCTGATGATTCACTTCAAGGTATTGGGCTGGACGGCGTTGGGTGCGGCGTTGCTCGGTTTTGTCGTGCCGGGGCGGGCAGGGTGGTGGCTGGCGGTGCTGGCGCTGGTGGTCGGGTTGCCGGCACTGGCGTTGTACAACACGACACTGGCGGTGTTTGCGGTGGTGATTGCCGGGTTGCGGCTGGTCAGAGCTTCCCGTAGCGCCTGACAGTCAGCCATCGCTGGCAAGCCAGCTCCCACAGTTTTTTGGGTCGTGCACACATGTCGTGTTAACCCATACCTCTGTGGGAGCTGGCTTGCCAGCGATGAGGGCGGTACAGACACCGAAGATCAGCGGGTACGAACCCGCAAGCAACGCCACAGCGCAATCACCATCAACCCACTGACCAACGCCCAACCCCACGCCTGCTGATTCTGCAAACCTTCCTGATACAACTGCGGCGCAATGCCCGCACCGATGATAAAGGTCAGCAGAGCAACCTCACGACGCGGCACGCTCACCGGCCGGCACAGATAAACCAGCGCAGGCACCACAAACGCCATGCTCGCAAAACTGCGATAGCGCGCATCAAACACCATTTCCAGCATCATCACCGCCGCTGCAAAACCGGCTGCGGCCACCAGCCACCCGGCACGACGCTCCAGCAGGTTGAAGGCTTTTTCACGCCAGCCAGTACGAGCGCTCAATGTCAGCGCGGCATGTGCAAGCACCAATAGATTCAGTGCCGTCAACAACCCGACCCACAGCCACTCGCTGGTGAATCGTGTGGTGACTCGCGCCAGATCGCCCCAGGCGCCAATCGAACAAGCGGCGAGGGCGCCCAGCAGCGGCAAGATCAGTGCCGAGCGTGTCGTGCGAACCCGGCCGCCGAGGATCAGGGTGCCGAGGAAGATCAGTCCTCCGACCGCCAGCCATTCTTTCCAGTACGGCACATTGGTCACGGGACCGGCGAGTACGCCTTTATCCTGACGATCGGCGTCAAACAGCCCCCAATACCCGCCAACCGCGCCTTCGCTTGCCCGCTTCCATGGCTGGTCAAACGCCTCGATCAGGTTGTAATGCCAGCCTTCTTTCTCGGCCATTGCGACAAACCCGCGAATGAACTTGGCTTCGTTGACCCGGCTCGGCAGCGCGGTCTCACGCTGGCGACCTTCGCTCGGCCAACCGGTTTCGCCAATCATCACGTCCTTGGGTGCGAACTTGTTGCCGAACACCTGACGCACATCCGCGACATGTTGCAGGGCCGCGTCGATGTTCGACGGATCATCTTCCCAGTACGGCAGCAGGTGAATGGTCAAGAAGTCCACCGCCGGCGCGATTTCCGGATGCTTGAGCCAGAACTCCCAGACATCGGCGTAGGTAACCGGTTGCTTGACCTGGCTTTTGACCTTGTTGATCAGTCGGGCCAGTTGCGCGCCGGTGACTTCCTTGCGCAGCAACGCTTCGTTGCCGACGATCACCGCACTGACCACGTCCGGGTTGGCATTGGCCGATTTGATCAGCAGATCGACTTCCTTCTCGGTGTCTACCGGATTGCTGTTGACCCAGGCGCCGATCATCAACTTCAAGCCATGCTTGCGCGCCAGATCAGGCAACGCTTCGAGGCCGGTCATGGAATACGTGCGGATGCACTCAAAGCGCGTCGCCAGTAATGCAAGGTCAGCGTCCATGCGCTCCGGGCGCAGCTTGAACGGCACGTCGAACGGCGACTGGTCTTTATCGAAAGGGGTGTAGGAGGCGCATTGCAGCTTGTGCGTCGGCGTCGCGGCGTCTGGCAGAATCACCGGTTTACCCAAGCCGTACCAGAAGCCGCCAAGACCAAACAGGCCAAGCAGGCAGGCGAAGATATATGGAAGAAAAGGAAAGCGGGAGGTCGCGGACATGGTCAGGCCGAGTGGCTGCAAAGCGACGCATGTTACCTGCATTTAAGCGGGGGTTGGTGGCTCGCATGATTTTGACATGCAAAGTTCGGGCGGATTATTTGGCGTCATTTATATAGACGCGGTTAATGGCCTTCTGATGTCGTTTCTCGTTGCCTTGAGGTCGCTGACAGAGCAGGTCGCGACGGTCGTCAGGTTGATGATCGAAAGCGTCAGCACTCCACTGGCAGTAGAGCGAGTTTGCGGTCGGGCGTGATGGGGGCGCTGTGCACCATAACAATACGTTGACGTCGCCCGTCATCCGTCGGGCGCAGCATTTCGGGGAAGTAACGATGAAGATGCGACGACTTTTAGGCACAGGTGCCGCTCTGGTGCTTGCGATGAGTTCCACATTTGCCAGCGCTGAAAAACAGACCCTGAACATCGGTTACGTTGACGGCTGGTCCGACAGCGTCGCGACCACCCACGTAGCGGCCGAAGTGATCAAGCAGAAACTCGGCTACGACGTGAAACTGCAAGCCGTCGCCACCGGAATCATGTGGCAAGGTGTCGCCACCGGCAAACTCGACGCCATGCTCTCCGCCTGGCTGCCCGTGACCCACGGTGAATACTGGACGAAGAACAAGGATCTGGTCGTCGACTACGGCCCGAACTTCAAGGACGCGAAAATCGGCCTGATCGTGCCGGAGTATGTGAAAGCCAAGTCGATCGAAGACCTCAAAACCGATGACACCTTCAAGAACCGCATTGTCGGCATCGACGCCGGTTCAGGCGTGATGCTCAAGACTGATCAGGCGATCAAGGATTACGGCCTCGACAAGTACAACCTCAAGGCCAGTTCCGGCGCCGGCATGATCGCCGAGCTGACTCGTGCCGAGAAGAAGAACGAATCTATCGCTGTCACCGGTTGGGTACCGCACTGGATGTTCGCCAAGTGGAAACTGCGCTTCCTCGACGACCCGAAAGGCGTGTACGGCGCAGCTGAAACCGTCAACAGCATCGGTAGCAAAGAACTGGACGCCAAGGCGCCGGAAGTGGCCAAGTTCCTGAAGAACTTCCAGTGGGCGTCGAAAGACGAAATCGGCGAAGTCATGCTTGCCATTCAGGATGGTGCCAAACCTGAAGCAGCGGCCAAGGATTGGGTCGCCAAGCACCCGGATCGCGTGGCTGACTGGACTAAATAACCCGAAATAGCTTTTGTTCACCACCAATCCTGTGGGAGCGGGCTTGCCCGCGATAGCGGTCTGTCAGTTGACTAATAGTTGGCTGACACGACGTCATCGCTGGCAAGCCAGCTCCCACAGTTTTTTTTGTGCTTGAAATTGGCAAAAGGGTCATGGCGTTCTACTACTAAGGTCGTCTGTTACCGCGCTCGCAGCCGCATACATTAGCTATGTTCCAACAATAATCTGTGCTGCGAGGATAAAAACAATGAACGACAGCATTTACCTCTCGATTCAAAACAGTCCCCGATTCAAGGAGCTGGTGCGAAAAAGGGAAAAGTTCGCCTGGATACTCTCGGCGATCATGCTCGGGCTCTACTCCGGATTCATCCTTCTGATCGCTTACGGCCCGAAAGTGCTCGGGGCCAAGCTCAGTCCCGAGTCTTCAATCACCTGGGGCATCCCGATCGGTGTCGGCCTGATTGTCTCGGCTTTCATCCTGACCGCGATCTACGTGCGCCGCGCCAATGGCGAGTTCGACGACCTGAACAATGCGATTCTCAAGGAGGCTCAGCAATGATCCGGCGTCTACTGGCTTTATTGAGCATCGCAGCGTTCGCGCCCGCCGTCTGGGCCGCTGAAGCCCTGACGGGTGAAGTCCACAAACAACCGCTCAACGTCTCCGCGATCGCCATGTTTGTGGTGTTCGTCGGTGCCACGCTGTGCATCACCTACTGGGCCTCGAAGCGTAACAAGTCGGCCGCCGACTACTATGCGGCGGGCGGCAAGATCACCGGTTTCCAGAACGGTCTGGCGATTGCCGGTGACTACATGTCAGCGGCGTCCTTCCTGGGGATTTCCGCGCTGGTGTTCACTTCCGGCTACGATGGTCTGATCTACTCGATCGGGTTCCTGGTGGGCTGGCCGATCATTTTGTTTCTGATCGCCGAGCGTCTGCGTAACCTGGGTAAATACACCTTTGCCGACGTGGCGTCCTACCGCCTCGGGCAAACCCAGATCCGCACGCTGTCGGCCTGCGGTTCGCTGGTGGTGGTGGCGTTCTACCTGATCGCGCAAATGGTTGGCGCCGGCAAGCTGATCCAGTTGCTGTTCGGTCTCGACTATTACGTCGCGGTGATTCTGGTTGGCATCCTGATGTGCATGTACGTGCTTTTCGGCGGCATGCTGGCGACCACTTGGGTGCAGATCATCAAAGCGGTGCTGTTGCTGTCTGGTGCCTCGTTCATGGCGCTGATGGTGATGAAGCACGTCAACTTCGACTTCAACATGCTGTTCTCCGAGGCGATCAAGGTTCACCCCAAAGGTGAGGCGATCATGAGCCCGGGCGGTCTGGTGAAAGATCCGATTTCGGCGTTCTCGCTGGGTCTGGCACTGATGTTCGGTACCGCTGGCCTGCCGCACATCCTGATGCGCTTCTTCACTGTGAGTGACGCTAAAGAAGCCCGTAAGAGCGTGCTGTATGCGACTGGGTTCATTGGTTATTTCTACATCCTGACCTTCATCATCGGCTTCGGCGCGATCCTGCTGGTCAGCACCAATCCGGCCTTTAAAGATGCGGCGGGCGCTTTGCTCGGTGGCAACAATATGGCGGCGGTGCACCTGGCTGATGCGGTGGGCGGCAGTATCTTCCTTGGCTTCATCTCGGCGGTGGCGTTTGCGACCATTCTGGCGGTTGTGGCGGGTCTGACTCTGGCCGGTGCTTCGGCGGTATCGCACGATCTGTATGCCAGTGTGATCAAGAAGGGCAAGGCCAACGACAAGGATGAGATTCGCGTTTCGAAGATCACCACGATTGCGCTGGGGATTCTGGCCATTGGTCTGGGTATTCTGTTTGAAAGCCAGAACATTGCGTTCATGGTGGGTCTGGCGTTCTCGATCGCGGCCAGCTGCAACTTCCCGGTGTTGTTGCTTTCGATGTACTGGAAGAAGTTGACTACCCGTGGCGCGATGATTGGCGGGTGGTTGGGGTTGGTGAGTGCGGTCGGGCTGATGATTCTTGGTCCGACCATCTGGGTGCAGATTCTGCATCATGAGAAGGCGATCTTCCCTTACGAGTATCCGGCGCTGTTTTCGATGATCATTGCTTTTGCCGGGATCTGGTTCTTCTCGATTACTGACAAGTCGGCGGCTGCGGATAATGAGCGGGCGCTGTTTTTCCCGCAGTTCGTGCGTTCGCAGACGGGGTTGGGGGCGAGTGGGGCGGTTTCGCATTGATGGTTTGATGGTTTTGTAGTGTTGTGCTGAATGCCCCGGTTGAGAGATCGGGGCATTTTTTGTGGGCGGTTATCGGACTTTGGTGGGTTTTTTTGATTTTGGGTGTATATCCGTTTTTTTGGTGATGGCTGCTTAGGGTTCCGCCCTTACGGCGGGTCACTTTTTCCAGACGCCGAAAAAGTAACCAAAAAGGCTTTACCCTGACGTACGGCCCTCGCTGTGGCTCGGGTTCCTTCGCTGCGGGATCGATCCGGGGGTCATCGCCTCCGGTTTGCTTCGCTGCACCTCCTCTCGATGTGTTTGGCTGCGCCAAACGGTCGCTGCACCTCCTCTCGATGTGTTTGGCTGCGCCAAACGGTCGCTGCGCTCCCACCCCGGATCAACCCCTCCGCTCAGCCTTCCGACGGGCGTTGAGATCAAAAGCGGTACTCGAGCTAACGCTCATTGTGTTGAGTGGTGAAGATCAGGAGCGGTACTTGAGCTAACGCTCATTGTGTTGAGTGGTGAAGATCAAGAGCGGTACTTGAGCTAGCGCTCATTGTGTTGAGTGGTGAAGGTCAAGAGCGGTACTTGAGCTAACGCTCATTGTGTTGATTGGTGAAGGTCAAGAGCGGTACTTGAGCTGACGCTCATTGTGTTGAGTGGTGAGAAGCGTGTGGTCGGCTTTGGTTTTGTGTTGGGTTTGCCCCTCACCCCAGCCCTCTCCCCAAGGAGAGGGAGCCGATTTGTGAGCCTTTCGAATCCGAGTTCGACTCGGTATTTCATGTCGGCGTAGCTCTCTCAAACACCTCGGTCAGTCCCCTCTCCCTCCGGGAGAGGGCTAGGGTGAGGGGCTCTTGATCTGGCTCTTGATCTGGCTCTTGATCTGGCTTTTGATCCTGCTCTTGATCGTCAGGCCCATCGGCAGGCCGAGCGAAGGTGTTCATCCGGGGTAGGCGCGCAGCGCCGTTTGGCGAAGCCAAACACATCGAGAGGAGGTGCAGCGAAGCAAACCGGAGGCGATGCCCCCGGATGGACACCGTAGCGAGGGAACACTGAGCCTAGGCGAAGTGCCGTACGTCCGGGAGCAGCCCTTTTGGTTACTTTTGGGGCGTTTGCCAAAAGTGACCCGCCGTAAGGGCGGAACCCTAATCAGCCGTTACCGCAGCAACGGATATGCTCCCAAACCCCAAACCCCAAACCCAAAGACCCCAAGACCCCAAGACCCCAAGCAAATCGCAGANGGTTCCGCCCTTACGGCGGGTCACTTTTTCCAGACGCCGAAAAAGTAACCAAAAAGGCTTTACCCTGACGTACGGCCCTCGCTGTGGCTCGGGTTCCTTCGCTGCGTGATCGATCCGGGGGTCATCGCCTCCGGTTTGCTTCGCTGCACCTCCTCTCGATGTGTTTGGCTGCGCCAAACGGTCGCTGCGCTCCCACCCCGGATCAATCCCTCCGCTCAGCCTGCCGACGGGCGCTTAAGATCAAGAGCGGTACTCGAGCTAACGCTCATTGTGTTGAGTGGGGCGGCATGCGCCGCGTGCGGGGGTGTACTCATTTTTTTTGTGGGAGCTGGCTTGCCTGCGATGGCGGCCTGATAGCCGACCTGTTTATGTCGGTTGTACTCCACCTCTGTGGGAGCTTGCTTGCCAGTGATGGCGGCCTGATAGCCGACCTGTTTCTGTCGGTTGTACTCCACCCCTGTGGGAGCTGGCTTGCCAGCGATGGCGACCTGACAGCCGACCTGTTTCTGTCGGTTGTACTCCACTCCTGTGGGAGCTTGCTTGCCAGTGATGGCGGCCTGACAGCCGACCTGTTTCTGTCGGTTGTACTTCACCCCTGTGGGAGCTAGCTTGCCAGCGATGGCGACCTGACATTCGACCAAGCTCTGGCGGTTGTACTCATGCCTTGTAGGCACTGCCGAAGGCTGCAATCTTTTGATTGGCTTTGGCTTTGGCTTTGGCTTTGGCTTTGGCTGTTGATCCTGCTCTTGATCTTCAGGCCCATCGGCAGGCCGAGCGGAGGTGTTCATCCGGGGTAGGCGCGCAGCGCCGTGCGGCGAAGCCGCATTCATCGAGAGGAGGTGCAGCGAAGCAAACCGGAGGCGATGCCCCCGGATGGACACCGTAGCGAGGGAACACTGAGCCTAGGCGAAGTGCCGTACGTCCGGGAGCAGCCCTTTTGGTTACTTTTGGGGCGTTTGCCAAAAGTGACCCGCCGTAAGGGCGGAACCCTAAGCAGCCATCACCGCAGCAACGGATATGCTCACAATTCCCAAACCCCCAAACCCCCAAACCCCCAAACCCCCAGACAAACAAAAACGGCCTCCATATAAATAGAGGCCGTCCCCGTTACAAACTTAAGACGTCATCGCAAGACAAGTCTTATTTGCGGTCTTCCAGCTTGGTAATGTCACGCGACTCGTAACCAGTGTACAACTGGCGCGGACGGCCAATCTTGTACGGGCTGGAGAGCATTTCTTTCCAGTGGGAGATCCAGCCAACAGTACGCGCCAGCGCAAAGATCACGGTGAACATGCTGGTCGGAATGCCGATCGCCTTGAGGATGATCCCCGAGTAGAAGTCGACGTTCGGGTACAGCGAGCGTTCGATGAAGTACGGGTCGGTCAGCGCGATCTCTTCCAGGCGCATGGCCAGTTCGAGTTGCGGATCGTTGTTGATGCCCAGTTCCTTCAGTACTTCGTCGCAGGTCTGCTTCATTACAGTCGCGCGAGGGTCGCGGTTCTTGTAAACGCGGTGACCGAAGCCCATCAGTTTGAACGGATCGTTCTTGTCCTTGGCCTTGGCGATGAACTTGTCGATGTTCGAAACATCGCCAATCTCGTCAAGCATGGTCAGAACGGCTTCGTTTGCACCGCCGTGGGCAGGGCCCCACAGTGCGGCGATACCGGCGGCGATACAGGCGAACGGGTTGGCACCCGAAGAGCCGGCCAGACGCACGGTGGAAGTCGATGCGTTCTGCTCGTGGTCGGCATGGAGGATGAAGATCCGGTCCATAGCCTTGGCGAGTACCGGGCTGATCGGTTTGATCTCGCACGGGGTGTTGAACATCATGTGCAGGAAGTTTTCCGCGTACGTCAGGTCGTTGCGCGGGTACATCATGGGTTGGCCCATGGAGTACTTGTAAACCATCGCTGCCAGGGTCGGCATCTTGGCAACCAGGCGGATCGCGGAGATTTCGCGATGCTGCGGGTTATTGATGTCGAGGGAGTCGTGGTAGAAGGCCGAGAGGGCGCCGACTACGCCGCACATGACGGCCATCGGGTGGGCGTCGCGACGGAAGCCGTTGAAGAAGGTTTTCAGCTGCTCGTGAACCATGGTGTGGTTTTTCACGGTGCTGACGAACTGGGCCTTCTGTTCTGCTGTCGGCAGTTCGCCGTTGAGCAGCAGGTAGCAGGTTTCCAGGTAGTCCGACTTTTCAGCCAGCTGTTCGATCGGGTAGCCGCGGTGCAACAGAATGCCGTTGTCGCCGTCGATATAGGTGATCTTCGATTCGCACGAAGCGGTCGACATGAAACCAGGGTCGAAAGTGAAGCGGCCCGTGGCCGTCAGGCCCCGAACATCGATTACATCGGGACCAACGGTGCCGGTTAAAATGGGCAGCTCGACGGGGGCTGCGCCCTCGATGATCAACTGCGCTTTTTTGTCAGCCATGTGGCCTCCTATTTATGCTTGAACCATCAGACAGACCCCCCACGCAGGGCCCGCACCACTATAGTGAGATAAATTCGAATGTCAATTTGCCTAAAGTCTTGCTCCAGAAGGCTTTAAGCGTACTTTTTCCTCGAAATTGACTGCCATTTACGCCTTTTATACGACTTGTGCAATCAGCTATTTGGGGTAGGTGATTGCGTTGTCATTAGTAGCCTAACTGTCTATACTCGGCCACCGACCGCCAAGGGCTTTTGGGCCTGCTTTATTGGGGGTCGCATCCCTGGGTGGTGGTTACCTGACCAGTGCACTCCCCAACAACTTTGCCCTGATTGTTAGGGGCTCTTCAGTGTGAAAAAAAAGCCGTGAAAAGCCAACGACCTGTAAACCTAGACCTAAGGACCATCAAACTCCCCATCACCGGCGTTACGTCGTTTCTTCACCGTGTTTCCGGCATCATCCTCTTCCTGGGCCTTGGCTTCATGCTTTATGCATTGGGCAAATCCCTGGGTTCCGAGGAAGGCTTTGCCGAAGTGAAGGCATGCTTGACCAGCCCGCTGGCCAAGTTCGTAGCATGGGGCCTCCTGTCCGCTCTGCTGTATCACCTGGTAGCCGGTGTGCGCCACTTGATCATGGATATGGGCATCGGTGAGACGCTGGAAGGCGGCCGCCTGGGCTCGAAAATCATCATCGCCATTTCCGTGGTGCTGATCGTTCTGGCAGGAGTTTGGATATGGTAACCAGCGTTACGAACCTTTCGCGTTCGGGCCTCTATGACTGGATGGCGCAACGTGTGTCTGCGGTTGTTCTCGCGGCTTATTTCATCTTCCTGATCGGATACCTTGCAGCGAATCCGGGCATTGGCTACGACCAGTGGCACGGCCTGTTCGCTCACAACGGGATGCGTATCTTCAGTCTGCTGGCCCTCGTTGCCCTTGGCGCTCACGCCTGGGTCGGCATGTGGACCATCGCGACCGACTACCTGACGCCAATGGCGCTGGGCAAGTCCGCGACCGCAGTACGTTTCCTTTTCCAGGCAGTTTGCGGCATCGCGATGTTCGCTTACTTCGTCTGGGGTGTGCAGATTCTCTGGGGTATCTGATTCATGGCTAACATTCCAACGATTTCTTTCGACGCCATCATTATTGGTGGTGGCGGTGCCGGCATGCGCGCTGCGCTGCAACTGGCACAGGGTGGTCACAAGACTGCCGTGATCACCAAGGTTTTCCCGACCCGTTCGCACACTGTATCCGCCCAGGGCGGCATCACTTGCGCGATCGCGTCCGCTGACCCGAACGATGACTGGCGCTGGCACATGTACGATACCGTCAAGGGTTCCGACTACATCGGTGACCAGGACGCTATCGAGTACATGTGTCAGGAAGGCCCGGCTGCCGTTTTCGAGCTGGACCACATGGGTCTGCCGTTCTCGCGTACCGAGCAAGGCCGTATCTACCAGCGTCCATTCGGTGGTCAGTCCAAGGACTACGGTAAGGGCGGTCAGGCTGCACGTACCTGCGCAGCTTCCGACCGTACCGGTCACGCTCTGCTGCACACCCTTTATCAGGGCAACCTGAAAGCCGGTACCACGTTCCTGAACGAGTACTACGCTGTTGATCTGGTGAAAAACCAGGAAGGCGAATTCGTCGGTGTGATCGCAATCTGCATCGAAACCGGCGAAACCACCTACATCCGCGCCAAGGCCACCGTATTGGCTACCGGCGGTGCAGGTCGTATCTACGCTTCCACCACCAACGCCCTGATCAATACCGGTGACGGCGTCGGCATGGCTCTGCGTGCTGGCGTGCCGGTACAAGATATCGAAATGTGGCAGTTCCACCCGACCGGCATCGCCGGCGCCGGTGTTCTGGTAACTGAAGGTTGCCGTGGTGAAGGTGGTTACCTGATCAACAAGCACGGCGAGCGTTTCATGGAGCGTTATGCTCCGAACGCCAAAGACCTTGCCGGTCGTGACGTGGTTGCTCGCTCGATGGTTAAAGAAATCATCGCCGGCAACGGTTGCGGTCCGAATGGCGACCACGTAATGCTCAAACTCGACCACTTGGGCGAGGAAGTGTTGCACAGCCGTCTGCCAGGCATCTGCGAACTGTCGAAGACTTTCGCTCACGTTGACCCGGTGGTTGCTCCGGTTCCGGTTGTTCCGACTTGCCACTATATGATGGGCGGCGTTGCCACCAACATTCATGGCCAGGCGATCACCCAGAACGCCGAAGGCGTGGACCAGATCATTCCTGGTCTGTTCGCGGTAGGTGAAGTGGCTTGCGTATCGGTTCACGGTGCCAACCGTCTGGGCGGCAACTCGCTGCTCGACCTGGTGGTATTCGGCCGCGCTGCCGGCCTGCACCTGGAAAAAGCGCTGACCGACGGCATCGAATACGACGACGCTACCGAAGCCGACATCGAAGCTGCCCTGTCGCGTCTGAACGCGCTGAACAGCCGTACTGATGGCGAAGACGTGGCAACCCTGCGTCGCGAGCTGCAAAGCTGCATGCAGAACTACTTCGGCGTATTCCGTACCGGCGAATACATGCAGAAAGGTATCGCTCAGCTCGCAGATCTGCGTACCCGCATCGCCAACGTGAAGATCAACGATAAGTCGCAGGCGTTCAACACTGCCCGTATCGAAGCGCTGGAGCTGCAAAACCTGCTGGAAGTGGCTGAAGCTACCGCCATCGCTGCCGAAGTACGTAAAGAGTCCCGCGGCGCTCACGCCCGTGAAGACTTCGAAGATCGTGACGACGAAAACTGGTTGTGCCACACCCTGTACTTCCCGGGTGACAAGCGCGTCACCAAACGTGCCGTGAACTTCTCGCCGAAGACTGTTCCGACTTTCGAACCTAAAGTCCGGACTTATTAAGGGTGACCGCCATGTTGCAAGTCAGTGTTTATCGCTACAACCCTGATCAGGACGCTGCGCCGTTCATGCAGGAATTCCAGGTCGATACCGGTGGTAAAGACCTGATGGTGCTGGATGTGCTGGCGCTGATCAAAGAGCAGGACGAGGGTTTCTCCTATCGTCGCTCTTGCCGTGAAGGCGTCTGCGGCTCCGACGGCATGAACATCAACGGCAAGAACGGTCTGGCGTGCATCACGCCGCTGTCCGCCGTTGTAAAAGGTAACAAGTTGATCGTTCGTCCACTGCCAGGTTTGCCGGTTATCCGTGACCTGGTCGTCGATATGAGCATCTTCTACAAGCAATACGAGAAGGTGAAGCCTTACCTGCAGAACGACACGCCGGCTCCGGCCATCGAGCGTCTGCAGTCGCCAGAAGAGCGTGAAAAGCTCGACGGTCTGTACGAGTGCATTTTGTGCGCTTGCTGCTCGACCTCTTGCCCGTCCTTCTGGTGGAACCCGGACAAGTTCCTGGGTCCAGCTGCACTGCTGCAAGCCTACCGCTTCCTGGCAGACAGCCGTGACACCAAGACCAACGAGCGTCTGGCTTCGCTCGATGACCCGTTCAGCGTATTCCGCTGCCGGGGCATCATGAACTGCGTCAACGTATGTCCGAAAGGCCTGAACCCGACTAAGGCCATCGGTCACATCCGTAACATGCTGCTTTCGAGCGGCGTGTGATTCAGCTGCTGTAACCGTAGAACCGCTGTACCGAAGAGGCTGTGGCGCGGGCTTCAACCCGCGTCATGGCTATAACCAGAGCAGCAGCCATAAGCTGCGGCTCTTATTTTGAAGAAATGAGACAAGCAGGGGCATCCGGGCTGGTACCCGGACTATCAGCGTGATCCTAGGTGGCTTGTTTTGGTCGCTGCATTCGGACTTCTGCAAGTTTGCTCGGTGTCGACGCCGATGGTGTTCCCCTAACCGAGGGTGACCAAGCATGCAAGAAAGCGTGATGCAGCGCATGTGGAACAGCGCCTACCTTTCAGGTGGAAACGCTGCCTATGTGGAAGAGCTTTATGAGCTCTACCTGCACGACCCTAACGCTGTGCCAGAAGAGTGGCGCACCTACTTTCAGAAGTTGCCTGCCGACGGCAACTCTGCCACTGATGTTTCGCACTCCACAATTCGCGATCATTTTGTGCTGCTGGCAAAGAACCAGCGCCGCGCCCAACCGGTTTCCGCCGGCAGCGTGAGCAGTGAGCACGAGAAGAAGCAAGTTGAAGTGCTGCGATTGATCCAGGCCTACCGTATGCGTGGCCACCAGGCAGCCCAGCTTGACCCGCTGGGGCTGTGGCAGCGTCCTGCACCTGCAGACCTGTCGATCAATCATTACGGCTTGACCAATGCCGATCTTGATACGACCTTCCGTGCCGGCGACCTGTTCATCGGCAAAGAGGAAGCGAGCCTACGCGAAATTCACGAAGCGTTGCAGCAGACATATTGCCGCACCATCGGCGCTGAATTTACGCATATCACCGATTCCGAGCAGCGCCAGTGGTTCCAGCAGCGTCTGGAAAGCGTGCGTGGTCGTCCGACGTACTCCGCCGACATCAAGAGCCACCTGCTTGAGCGCGTGACTGCCGGTGAAGGCCTGGAAAAATACCTGGGCACCAAATACCCGGGCACCAAGCGTTTCGGTCTGGAAGGCGGTGAAAGCCTGATTCCGATGCTCGACGAACTGATCCAGCGTTCCGGTTCCTACGGCACCAAGGAAGTCGTCATCGGCATGGCCCACCGTGGCCGTCTGAACGTGCTGGTCAACACCTTCGGCAAGAACCCGCGCGAGCTGTTCGACGAGTTCGAAGGCAAGAAGAAGGTCGAGCTGGGTTCCGGTGACGTTAAATACCACCAGGGCTTCTCGTCCAACGTGATGACCACTGGCGGTGAAGTTCACCTGGCCATGGCGTTCAACCCGTCCCACCTGGAAATCGTTTCCCCGGTGGTCGAAGGTTCGGTTCGCGCCCGTCAGGATCGTCGTAACGACCAGACCGGTGAGAAGGTTCTGCCGATCTCCATCCACGGTGACGCTGCATTCGCAGGTCAGGGTGTGGTCATGGAAACCTTCCAGATGTCGCAGACCCGCGGTTTCAAAACCGGCGGCACCGTGCACATCGTGATCAACAACCAGGTGGGTTTCACCATCAGCAACCCGCTTGACTCGCGTTCCACCGAGTACGCCACCGACGTTGCGAAGATGATCCAGGCGCCGATTCTCCATGTGAATGGCGATGATCCGGAAGCCGTGTTGTTCGTGACCCAGCTGGCTATCGACTACCGCATGCAGTTCAAGCGTGACGTGGTGATCGACCTGGTCTGCTACCGTCGTCGCGGCCACAACGAGGCCGACGAGCCTAGCGGCACCCAGCCGCTGATGTATCAGCAGATCACCAAGCAGCGCACCACCCGTGAGCTGTACGCTGATCGTCTGACTCAGTCCGGTGTACTGGACGCTGAGCGTGTTCAGGCCAAGGTCGACGAGTATCGCAACGCGCTGGACAACGGTTTGCACGTTGTGAAATCGCTGGTCAAAGAGCCGAACAAAGAGCTGTTCGTGGACTGGCGTCCGTATCTGGGCCACGCCTGGACTGCGCGTCACGACACTCGCTTTGATCTGAAGACCCTGCAAGAACTGTCTGCCAAGCTGCTGGAAATTCCGGAAGGCTTCGTGGTTCAGCGTCAGGTTGCGAAGATCTACGAAGACCGTCAGAAGATGCAAGCCGGCGGCCTGCCGATCAACTGGGGTTACGCCGAAACCATGGCATACGCGACCCTGGCGTTCGAAGGTCACCCGATCCGCATGACGGGTCAGGACATCGGCCGCGGTACGTTCTCGCACCGTCACGCTGTTCTGCACAACCAGAAAGATGCCGGCACCTATATTCCGCTGCAGCACCTGTACGACGGTCAGCCACGTTTTGACCTGTACGACTCGTTCCTGTCGGAAGAAGCGGTATTGGCGTTCGAATACGGTTACTCGACCACCACGCCAAATGCGTTGGTGATCTGGGAAGCCCAGTTCGGCGACTTCGCCAACGGTGCACAGGTTGTTATCGACCAGTTCATCACCAGCGGCGAACACAAGTGGGGCCGTCTCTGTGGTCTGACCATGTTGCTGCCACACGGTTACGAAGGCCAGGGTCCCGAGCACTCCTCGGCACGTCTGGAGCGTTACCTGCAGCTGTGCGCCGAGCACAACATTCAGGTAGCCGTACCGACCACGCCGGCACAGATCTACCACTTGCTGCGTCGTCAGGTGATTCGCCCGCTGCGCAAGCCGCTGGTCGTGCTGACGCCGAAGTCGCTGCTGCGCCACAAGCTGGCCATCTCGACGCTGGAAGATCTGGCCGAAGGTTCGTTCCAGACCGTGATCCCGGAAATCGATGCCCTGGACCCGAAAAAGGTCGAGCGCGTTGTTCTGTGCAGCGGCAAGGTTTACTACGACCTGCTGGAAAAACGCCGTGCCGAAGGCCGCGAAGATATCGCCATCGTGCGTATCGAGCAGTTGTACCCATTCCCTGAGGACGACTTGAAAGAAGTCCTGGCTCCTTATACCAACGTCAAACATGCCGTTTGGTGTCAGGAAGAGCCGATGAACCAGGGCGCCTGGTACTGCAGCCAGCACCACTTGCGCCGCAGCATCAGCAACCTCAACAAATCTCTCGTACTTGAGTACGCGGGCCGTGAGGCTTCTGCTGCACCTGCTTGTGGTTACGCATCGATGCACGCCGAGCAGCAGGAAAAACTGCTGCAAGACGCGTTTACCGTTTAACGCCTTCGCGCACCTGAAACCGAATTTAAGGAACCACAGATAATGGCTATCGAGATCAAAGCCCCCACTTTCCCGGAATCGGTTGCCGATGGCACCGTTGCCACCTGGCACAAAAAACCGGGCGACGCTGTCAAGCGCGACGATCTGATCGTAGACATCGAAACTGACAAAGTCGTACTGGAAGTTCTGGCTACTGCCGACGGCGTGCTGGGCGCAATCGTCAAGAACGAAGGCGACACCGTTCTGTCCGACGAAGTCCTGGGCTCCATCGAAGCGGGCGGCGCTGCTGCCGCTGCTCCAGCCGCCGCTGCTGCTCCGGCCGCTGCTGCCGCTGCACCGGCTGCTGCCGAAGGCGAAGACGATCCTGTTGCTGCACCGGCTGCGCGCAAGCTGGCTGAAGAAAACGGCATCAACATCGCTTCCGTTGCCGGCACCGGCAAAGGCGGTCGTGTGACCAAGGAAGACGTGGTTGCAGCTGTTGCTGCCAAGAAAGCCGCTCCGGCTGCCGCGCCTGCCAAGGCTGCTGCTCCTTCGGCTGCCGCTCCTGTGTTCGCCGCTGGCGACCGCATCGAGAAGCGCGTACCGATGACCCGCGTGCGTGCCACCGTGGCCAAGCGTCTGGTTGAAGCTCAGTCGAACATGGCGATGCTGACCACTTTCAACGAAGTCGACATGACCGAAGTCATGGCTCTGCGTTCGAAGTACAAGGACCTGTTCGAGAAGTCCCACAACGGCGTACGCCTGGGCTTCATGTCGTTCTTCGTGAAAGCAGCTACCGAAGCGCTGAAACGCTTCCCGGCTGTCAACGCGTCGATCGACGGCGGCGACATCGTTTACCACGGCTACGCGGACATCGGCGTTGCCGTTTCCAGCGACCGTGGCCTGGTTGTTCCGGTTCTGCGTAACGCCGAACTGATGAGCCTGGCTGAAATCGAAGGCGGCATCGCCACTTTCGGCAAGAAAGCCCGTGACGGCAAACTGTCGATGGACGAGATGACCGGTGGTACCTTCACCATCACCAACGGTGGTACCTTCGGTTCGATGATGTCGACCCCGATCGTCAACCCGCCGCAGGCAGCGATTCTGGGCATGCACAACATCATCCAGCGTCCTATGGCCATCAACGGTCAGGTCGTTATCCGTCCGATGATGTACCTGGCACTGTCCTACGATCACCGTCTGATCGATGGCAAAGAAGCTGTAACCTTCCTGGTGACCATCAAGAACCTGCTGGAAGATCCGGCTCGTCTGTTGCTGGATATCTGATAGAAGCAGTCGCGGGCTTCAAGTTTCAAGCTGCAGGAAAGGGCAGCTTGGCTTGGAGCGCGCGGCTTGAAGCTTTTCGCTAAAGAGGATTTTTTGAATGTCGCAGAAATTTGACGTAGTAGTGATCGGTGCCGGCCCTGGCGGTTACGTAGCTGCCATCAAGGCCGCGCAGCTGGGTCTGACCACTGCCTGCATCGAGAAGTACACCGACGCCGAAGGCAAGCAAGCCTTGGGCGGTACCTGCCTGAACGTCGGCTGCATTCCTTCCAAGGCGCTGCTGGACAGCTCCTGGAAATACAAGGAAGCCAAAGAAAGCTTCAACGTTCACGGTATCTCGACTGGCGAAGTCAAAATGGACGTCGCTGCGATGGTTGGCCGCAAGGCTGGCATCGTCAAGAACCTGACCGGCGGCGTTGCCACTCTGTTCAAGGCCAACGGCGTTACTTCGATCCAGGGCCACGGCAAACTGCTGGCTGGCAAGAAAGTCGAAGTCACCAAGCCCGACGGCTCGGTTGAAGTCATCGAAGCTGAAAACGTGATCCTGGCTCCAGGCTCGCGTCCAATCGACATTCCACCGGCTCCGGTTGACCAGAAAGTCATCGTTGATTCGACTGGTGCACTGGAATTCCAGACCGTACCTAAACGTCTGGGCGTGATCGGCGCTGGCGTGATCGGCCTGGAACTGGGTTCGGTATGGTCGCGTCTGGGCTCCGAAGTGGTTGTCCTCGAAGCATTGGACACTTTCCTGATGGCAGCGGACACCGCTGTTTCCAAGGAAGCGCTGAAAACCCTGACCAAACAAGGTCTGGACATCAAGCTGGGCGCTCGCGTAACCGGTTCGAAAGTCAACGGCGACGAAGTCGTTGTCAACTACACCGACGCCAACGGCGAACAGACCATCACTTTCGACAAGCTGATCGTAGCCGTTGGTCGCCGTCCGGTGACCACTGATCTGCTGGCTGCCGACAGCGGCGTGACCCTCGACGAGCGCGGTTTCGTGCACGTTGATGATCACTGCGCCACCACCGTACCGGGCGTTTTCGCCATTGGTGACGTGGTTCGCGGCATGATGCTGGCTCACAAGGCATCCGAAGAAGGCATCATGGTTGTCGAGCGCATCAAGGGCCACAAAGCCCAGATGAACTATGACCTGATCCCTTCGGTTATTTATACTCACCCGGAAATCGCGTGGGTTGGCAAAACCGAGCAGGCCTTGAAAGCTGAAGGCGTTGAAGTTAACGTCGGCACCTTCCCGTTCGCCGCTTCCGGCCGTGCCATGGCCGCCAACGATACCGGTGGTTTCGTCAAGGTCATCGCTGATGCCAAGACTGACCGCGTATTGGGCGTGCACGTGATTGGCCCGAGCGCTGCAGAACTGGTTCAGCAGGGCGCGATCGGTATGGAATTCGGCACCAGCGCTGAAGATCTGGGCATGATGGTTTTCTCCCATCCGACCCTGTCTGAAGCCTTGCACGAAGCTGCTTTGGCTGTGAATGGCGGCGCCATCCACATTGCCAACCGCAAGAAGCGTTAAGACACAATAAGAAACCACGGCGGTAACGGCCCGTCGTGAGCCTTGCGAGCAAGTCTCACCGCGGAATGTCCGCTGGACGCAGTCTTGCGTAGCTGCACCGGGTATCCGGAAAGGCTACGCAAGCAGCAGTCACAGGTGGCGCGGCACTCAAATGAGCGCAGCGCCGAATGCGCAGTACCTAACGAAGACGGTAAAAAGCATGAATCTTCACGAGTATCAGGGTAAGCAGCTGTTCGCTGAATACGGCCTGCCAGTTTCCACTGGTTACGCAGTAGACACCCCGGAAGCAGCAGCAGAAGCTTGCGACAAAATCGGCGGCAGCGAGTGGGTTGTCAAAGCCCAGGTCCACGCCGGTGGTCGCGGTAAAGCGGGCGGCGTTAAGCTGGTTCGCAGCAAAGAAGACGCCAAAGCCTTCGCACAGCAGTGGCTGGGCAAGCGTCTGGTGACTTACCAGACTGACGCCAATGGCCAGCCAGTCACCAAGATCCTGGTTGAATCGTGCACTGATATCGCTAAAGAGCTGTACCTGGGCGCTGTCGTTGACCGTTCGAGCCGTCGCATCGTGTTCATGGCTTCCACCGAAGGTGGCGTGGACATCGAGAAAATCGCTCACGACACTCCAGAAAAAATTCTCAAGGCCACTATCGATCCACTGGTTGGCGCTCAGCCATTCCAGGGTCGCGAGCTGGCATTCCAGCTGGGTCTGGAAGGCAAGCAGGTTGCTCAGTTCGCCAAGATCTTCGTAGGTCTGGCCAAACTGTTCAAGGATCACGACCTGGCTCTGCTGGAAGTGAACCCGCTGGTGATCAAGGCTGACGGCGATCTGCACTGCCTGGACGCCAAGATCAACATCGACGCCAACGCAATGTACCGTCAGCCTAAGCTGAAGACTTTCCACGATCCGTCGCAAGACGATCCGCGCGAAGCGCACGCTGCCAAGTTCGAACTGAACTACGTAGCACTGGAAGGCAACATCGGCTGCATGGTCAACGGTGCTGGCCTGGCCATGGGTACCATGGACATCGTCAACCTGCATGGCGGCAAGCCAGCCAACTTCCTCGACGTAGGTGGTGGTGCTACCAAAGAACGCGTTACCGAAGCGTTCAAGATCATCCTGTCCGACACCAACGTCGCTGCAGTACTGGTCAACATCTTCGGCGGCATCGTTCGCTGCGACATGATTGCCGAAGGCATCATCGGCGCTGTGAAAGAAGTCGGCGTGAAAATCCCGGTTGTTGTTCGCCTTGAAGGCAACAACGCTGAGCTGGGCGCTAAAGTACTGGCAGAAAGCGGTTTGAACATCATCGCTGCTACCAGCCTGACCGACGCTGCTCAACAAGTTGTCAAAGCTGCGGAGGGCAAATAATGAGCGTCCTGATCAATAAAGACACCAAAGTTATCTGCCAGGGTATTACCGGTTCGCAAGGTAGTTTCCACACCCAGCAAGCCATCGAATACGGCACCAAGATGGTTGGTGGCGTAACTCCAGGCAAGGGCGGCACCGAGCACCTGGGTCTGCCAGTGTTCAACACCGTCAAAGACGCAGTAGCGGCCACTGGCGCTACCGCCAGCGTGATCTACGTTCCGGCTCCTTTCTGCAAAGATTCGATCCTGGAAGCTGCTTTCGGCGGCATCAAGCTGATCGTCTGCATCACCGAAGGCATTCCTACCCTGGACATGCTGGACGCTAAAGTTAAGTGCGACGAGCTGGGCGTAGTCCTGATCGGCCCTAACTGCCCAGGCGTGATCACCCCAGGCGAATGCAAGATCGGCATCATGCCAGGTCACATTCACTTGCCAGGCAAGGTCGGTATCGTTTCGCGTTCCGGCACCCTGACCTACGAAGCTGTGAAGCAGACCACTGACGCCGGTTTCGGTCAGTCGACTTGCGTCGGCATCGGTGGTGACCCGATCCCGGGTTCGAACTTCATCGACATCCTGAAGCTGTTCCAGGAAGACCCGAAGACCGAAGCGATCGTAATGATCGGCGAGATCGGCGGTTCGGCTGAAGAAGAAGCGGCTGCCTACATCAAGGCACACGTGACCAAGCCGGTTGTTTCCTACATCGCTGGTGTGACTGCTCCTCCGGGCAAGCGCATGGGCCATGCTGGCGCAATCATCTCTGGCGGCAAAGGCACTGCAGACGAGAAATTCGCTGCTCTGCAAGACGCAGGCGTAAAAACCGTGCGTTCGCTGGCAGACATCGGCAAGGCCCTGGCCGAGCTGACTGGTTGGGCTGTCAAGTAAGCCTCGTGCTTAGCTGACGCTTTACCAAACAAAGGCCACCTTCGGGTGGCCTTTGTCGTTTCTGGCATTTAGAGCGATAGAAGGGCTTCTGTGGCGAGGGGATTTATCCCCGATGGGCTGCGAAGCGGCTCCAAACCCGATGTATCCAGCCAATCGAAAAGCGCTAGAAGTTCTCAATCAGGGCTGCTTCGGCCCATCGGGGATAAATCCCCTCACTACAGGGTTCGTGCTCTACCTACAGAGTTCCATGTAGGAAAAATAGATACGTAAACGCGACAAAGACACGTCGCGTATCGGATAGTTCGCCCCCAAACAGTGCGTTTGTCAGACAAATTCGTTAGGCTAGCAGCCATTTTTGCGTCTGCCGCCCACAAGGCATGCAACGCGCTAAACGGGTTGATCCCATACGGATCGACAGCATTTCCCTAACCCCACAGGGAAATCCCCTCCTAAATTCCGATTCAGAGTGTGGTTTCCTTAATGAAAGTTTTGAAAGGTCAGGACATCCTGGCACTTGGTTTTATGACATTTGCCCTGTTCGTCGGGGCCGGTAACATCATCTTCCCGCCTATCGTCGGTTTGCAGGCCGGACCTCACGTCTGGATGGCGGCGCTCGGCTTCCTGATCACCGCTGTCGGCTTGCCGGTGATCACCGTCGTTGCACTGGCCAAGGTCGGTGGGGCGATGGATGCGCTGAGCAGCCCGATCGGCAAGATCGCTGGCGGCATTCTGGCTGCCGCGTGCTATCTGGCGGTCGGTCCGCTGTTCGCGACACCGCGTACCGCGACCGTGTCGTTCGAAGTGGGCCTGGCGCCGCTGACCGGCGAAAGCCCGCTGGCGCTGTTCCTCTACAGCTCGGTGTACTTCCTGCTGGTGTTCTTCATCTCGCTCTACCCGGGCCGTTTGCTGGACACCGTGGGGCGCTTCCTCGCGCCGCTGAAAATCATCGCCCTGGCGGTACTGGGCATTGCGGCATTCGCCTTGCCGGCCGGTGATATTGGTCAAGGCACAGCGGAATACGTGGCGGCACCGTTCTCCCAGGGTTTCATCAATGGTTACCTGACCATGGATACCCTCGGCGCCCTGGTGTTCGGTATCGTCATCGTTAACGCGATCCGCTCCCGTGGCGTCGAGTCGCCTGCGCTGATCACCCGTTACGCGATCATCGCCGGGTTGATTGCCGGTGTCGGTCTGGCGCTGGTGTATGTCAGCCTGTTCCGCCTCGGGTCCGGTAGCCACGAAGTGGCGGTCGGTGCTACCAACGGCGCGGCGGTATTGCACGCTTATGTGCAACACACCTTCGGTTCGCTGGGCAGCGGTTTCCTCGCGGTGCTGATCTCGCTGGCGTGCCTGGTGACGGCGGTTGGCCTGACCTGCGCCTGTGCCGAATACTTCAGCGGTGTGGTGCCGCTGTCTTACAAGACGCTGGTGATCATCCTGGCAGCGTTCTCGCTGCTGGTGTCCAACCTGGGCCTGACCAAGCTGATTGCGTTTTCGATCCCGGTGCTCACCGCGATCTATCCGCCATGCATCGTGCTGGTGGCACTGAGCTTCTGCAAAGACTTCTGGCATGAGCATGGCCGCATTCTCGGCCCGGTAATGCTGGTGTCCTTCCTGTTCGGCACCATCGATGCACTCAAGGGCGCCGGTCTCGCTGACTGGATGCCTTCGCAACTGTCCCACTTGCCGCTGAGCGAGCAGGGCCTGGCATGGCTGGTGCCGTGCGTGATGACCCTGGTGGTCGCGGTGGTTTGCGATCGTCTGCTGGGCAAGCGTAGCGAAGCCATTGCTTAAAGCTTCGTGATCCGCCACAAGCGGGTTTACAACGCTTAAACAGAAATGCCCCGTATCAATCGATACGGGGCATTTTTTATGGGCGTCAGGCAGTGTCTTTTTCCCTGAGCTAACGTCGAAGCACTGCACAGGTTTTACCTGGAACAGCTTCCATTCATCACAGGGACCCGCATGTCGTTCATCCACGCCAACCTGATCCACCTGCTCGCCGCACTCTGGTTTGTCATCTGCTGGGGCGGTTACACCCGCTACGCCAGCTGGAAGGCTCGCGACACCGCGTGTCTGGCCAGCGTGTTGCATCTCTACCGCGAAGACTGGATGCGCCGCATGTTGCTGCGCGACAACCGCATTGCCGACGCCAGCGTGATCGGCAATCTGGAGCGCAACGCCTCGTTCTTCGCGTCCAGCACCCTGATCATTCTTGCCGGTATTCTCACCGTGCTCGGTGCCTCCGAGCGGGCGGTGTCGTTGCTGGCTGACATCCCGATGGTGCAGCAGGCCTCACAGGGCATGTCGGAGATCAAGTTGCTGTGCCTGGCGCTGGTGTTCGTCTATGCGTTCTTCACGTTCAGTTGGTGCATGCGCCAGTACAACTTTGCCGCCGTGCTAGTCGGGTCGGCGCCGATGGTGGGTGAACGGCATGTGTCGGAGCAGGAGCGCAAGGCGTTTGCGTCAAGGGCGGCCCGTGTGATTTCGATGGCGGCCAACCAGTTCAACTTTGGTCTGCGTTCCTATTATTTCGGCATGACCATGCTGGCGTGGTTCGTCAGCCCGTGGCTGTTCATGCTGATGAGTGCTGGCGTTGTGCTGGTGTTGTATCGCCGCGAGTTTCATTCCGACGTTCTTGATGTAATGGTCTATACCCCTACAGAAGCGCCCATTCCCGAGGCAAACAAAGAGGTCGTTTGATGAGTATTCCGTTCTGGTGTGTGTTTATCAGTGCGCTGTTGATCTATATCGCGCGCCTGCCGGTGGGCAAGGCCATGAAAGAGCAGGGCGGCTACAACAACCATCTGCCACGCCAACAGCAGGCGCAACTCAGCGGTTATGGGGTCAGAGCGCTGGCGGCGCACCAGAACAGTATCGAAGCATTCATCTTGTTCGCAGTCGGTGTGCTGATGGCGCATACCACGCAAACCCAGGGATGGTTGATCGATGCCTTGGCGATCATCTTTGTGATCGCGAGGATCCTCTATTTGTGGTTCTACCTGGCTGATATTCCAAAGCTGCGCAGTCTGGTCTGGCTGGTGGGCCTGATTTGCTCTTTATTGTTGATGATTAGTCCGACTTTTAGAACTGTGCTGCTCTAAGCGGCATTAGCGACAAATGACAGGCAAAAGAAAACCCGCACTTGGCGGGTTTTCTTTTTTACACCGAAAAGCAAATTATTGCTTTTTGGCGGCTTCTTCTTGAGCAGCTTGATTCGATTCAGCCTGAGCTTTGGCAGCTTCGGCGTTTTCTTTTGCTGCGTCGTTCACTTTATCCTGAGCTTTGTTCATGTCTTGCTGAGCCTGCTCAGCATGTTGGTTGGCATCTTGAGCTTTGTCCTCGGATTTTTTATCGCAGGCAGCGAGACCGAGGGAAGCGGTCAACATCAAGGCAATAGCTAAAGTCTTACGCATGGGGTGTTTCTCCTTATGGAAAATAACTACTGGCCTTAAGAACGTTGCCCGCAACGTTAAGTTCCTCATTTCTTTCAGATATATAAGTTTGTTTTTACACGGAACTTTTGCTGTATTCCTTACTACTGGCAAAAGGCTCTAACGAGAGTAATTATCAAATGGCCGAAAACCCCGTTTTTGAGCGTGCGACGCGATTTCTGTCGGCGTTGCGTCACTGTCAGGTGTTGGGTTTAAAGGTGCACAGCGCCTCAGGCGAGGGGCTGACGGTGATCCTGCCGTACAGTCCGCAAATCGTCGGTAATCCGCAGACTGGTGTCATTCACGGCGGAGCGATCACCTCGTTGATGGACACTGCTTGCGGCATGTCCACCCTGTGCGTGCTGCCGGAATTCGAAGTCTGCCCGACCCTCGACTTGCGCATCGATTACATGCACGCCGCCGAGCCCAACAAGGATGTCTACGGCTTCGCCCAGTGCTATCGGGTCACGACCGATGTGATCTTCGCTCGCGGTTTCGCCTATCAGGATGATCCCGAGCAGCCGATTGCCCATGTCGTCGGCACCTTCATGCGCATGGGCAAAAATATAAAAGGAACAAAAGGTTTCGGCGGTGCCATCAAGAGGGGAGGCCAATGAGCAACGACCTCAAGGAACAACTGCTACAGGCTCATGCGCAGGGAGACTATGCGCCGTTGCTGAAACTGATCCCGTATGCCGGGCTGATTGGCATCGAATGCTCACGCGTCGGTGACGAGCTGCTGTTCAAGCTGCCGGCGAACAAGGACAACATTGGTAACCCTTTACTTCCAGCGATCCACGGTGGGGTGATTGCCGGGTTCATGGAGCTCGCAGCGGCGTTGCATCTATTGATCTTCACTGGTGCGCCGGGTGTGCCGAAGATCATCGACTTTTCCCTTGATTACCTGCGCGCCGGGCAGTTTCGCGACACCTGGGCCAAGTGTCAGGTGTGCCGCCAGGGGCGGCGGGTGGCCAACGTTGCCGTCACGGCCTGGCAAAGCACAGAAAGCGAACCGATTGCCACCGCCCGCGCGCACTTCAAAATTGAAGAGCCCTTGAAATCCTGAACACTGCCCCAAACTCAGATGACAACCCGCCGTAGACCATTTCGGGTCACGGCCACTGCCATCTGATTGGAGTTTGATGACCATGAGTGTGGAAACTCAAAAGGAAACCCTGGGCTTCCAGACCGAGGTAAAGCAGCTGCTGCACCTCATGATCCATTCGCTGTATTCCAACAAGGAAATCTTCCTTCGCGAATTGATCTCGAACGCCTCTGACGCTGTCGACAAGCTGCGCTTCGAAGCCCTGGCCAAGCCTGAGTTGCTCGAAGGTGGCGCAGATCTGAAAATCCGTGTGAGCTTCGACAAGGACGCCAAGACCGTCACTCTCGAAGACAACGGTATCGGCATGAACCGTGACGATGTGATCACCCACCTGGGGACCATCGCCAAGTCGGGCACCGCCGATTTCATGAAGAATCTCTCGGGCGATCAGAAGAAAGATTCGCACCTGATCGGTCAGTTCGGCGTGGGCTTCTACTCGGCGTTCATCGTTGCCGACCAGGTTGACGTGTACAGCCGTCGTGCCGGCACCCCGGCCAGCGAAGGCGTGCACTGGTCGTCGAAAGGCGAGGGCGAATTCGAAGTCGCCACCATCGAAAAACCTGAGCGCGGTACTCGCATCGTTCTGCACCTGAAAGCGGCTGAAGACGAGTTCGCTGATGGCTGGCGTCTGCGCAACATCATCAAGAAATACTCCGACCACATCGCTTTGCCAATCGAGCTGCCGAAAGAAGCGGCTGCTGCCGAAGGCGAAGAAGCCCCGGCCGTTGAATGGGAAACCGTCAACCGCGCCAGCGCCCTGTGGACCCGCCCTCGCACTGAAGTGAAGGACGAGGAATATCAGGAGTTCTACAAACACATCGCCCACGACTTTGAAAACCCGCTGGCCTGGAGCCACAACAAAGTCGAAGGCAAGCTCGAATACAGCTCGCTGCTTTACGTGCCGGCCCGTGCACCGTTCGACCTGTATCAGCGTGAAGCGCCGAAAGGCCTGAAGCTCTACGTGCAGCGCGTTTTCGTGATGGATCAGGCTGAGTCGTTCCTGCCGCTGTACCTGCGCTTCATCAAAGGCGTGGTCGATTCCAACGACCTGTCGCTGAACGTGTCGCGTGAGATCCTGCAGAAAGACCCGATCATCGATTCGATGAAGACCGCGCTGACCAAGCGTGTGTTGGACATGCTGGAAAAACTGGCGAAGAACGAGCCTGAGCAATACAAAGGCTTCTGGAAAAACTTCGGTCAGGTCATGAAAGAAGGCCCGGCAGAAGATTTCGCCAACAAGGAAAAAATCGCCGGTCTGCTGCGTTTCGCATCGACCAATGGCGACGACGGCGAGCAGATCGTCGGTCTGGCCGACTACCTGGCACGCGCCAAGGAAGGTCAGGACAAGATCTACTACCTCACCGGCGAAACCTACGCGCAGGTCAAGAACAGCCCGCACCTGGAAGTCTTCCGCAAGAAAGGCATCGAAGTGCTGCTGCTGACCGACCGCATCGACGAGTGGCTGATGAGCTACCTCAGCGAGTTTGACGGCAAGACTTTTGTCGACGTGGCACGCGGTGACCTCGATCTGGGCAACCTGGACTCGGAAGAGGACAAGAAAGCCGCAGAAGAAGTCGCGAAATCCAAAGAAGGTCTGGTCGAGCGTCTGAAAACCGCGCTGGGCGATTCCGTGGCTGAAGTGCGCGTTTCCCATCGTCTGACCGATTCGCCGGCCATTCTGGCCATTGGCGAGCAGGACCTGGGTCTGCAAATGCGTCAGATCCTCGAAGCCAGCGGTCAGAAGGTGCCGGATTCGAAGCCGATCTTCGAATTCAACCCGAGCCACCCGCTGATCGAGAAACTCGATGGCGAGCAGAGCGAAGAGCGTTTTGGCGACCTGTCGCACATCCTCTTCGATCAGGCAGCCCTCGCGGCTGGCGACAGCTTGAAAGATCCGGCCGCTTATGTGCGCCGCCTGAACAAGCTGCTGGTTGAACTGTCGGTTTGATCACGTTGTAGGAAAAACCCGCTTCGGCGGGTTTTTTCATTCTGGTGTTTAACGAATCAGGAGTCAGAAATGAGCCAAGTCACTGTACGTTCCGTGGTCTATCAGATTGATGGCCAGCCGTATGAAGGTCGTCTGGCGTTCGACGCCGAACATAAAGACGCGCGCCCGGGTCTGTTGATGGCGCCGAACTGGATGGGTGTCAGCGCCGGTGCCGAAGAAATCGCCAAGTCGGTGGCGGCCAAGGGTTACGTGGTGTTGATCGCTGACGTTTACGGCCAGGCTGTGCGTCCGCAGAACGCTGATCAGGCCGGTGCGGCGATGATGCCGCTGAAGGATGACCGCGCATTGCTGCGCAAGCGTATGCAGGCGGCTTTCGAGCAGTTGCAGAAGCAGGGTGAGGCGGCAGTCGATACCTCGAAACTGGCGGTGTTCGGTTTCTGCTTTGGCGGTTGCTGTGCGCTGGATCTGGCGCGCACTGGCGCGGCGGTGAAAGCGGCGGTGTCGTTCCACGGCACACTGGATTCGCCGAACCCGGCCGATGCGAAAAACATCAAAGGCTCGGTGCTGGTGCTGCACGGCGCTTCCGATCCGTTGGTGCCGAAAGAGCAGTTGCCGGCGTTTGAAGATGAGATGAACGCAGCGAACGTCGATTGGCAGTTGCTGAGCTACGGCGGTGCGGTGCATTCGTTCACTGATCCGCATGCGAATGTGCCGGGCAAGATGATGTACGACGCGAAGACTGCCAAGCGCGCTTTCAAGTCGATGCATGATTTGCTGGATGAAGTGTTCAAGGGCTGATTCTGGTGACATCACTCACTTTTGTGATGCCTGACAGGGCCCCATCGCTGGCAAGCCAGCTCCCACAGTTTTCGAGTCGTTTGCAGAATATCTTCTCGACGCGAAAACCTGTGGGAGCTGGCTTGCCAGCGATGACTGACTCACAGGCGACACAGAACTAAGGCAATTCAATCCGCTCAACTTCCCCCGGCACCGTCGGCCAATCCCCGGCCGCCCACTTGCGCCGCGCCTCATCAATTGCCGCCGGATCACTCGCCACAAAATTCCAGTTGATCCGCCGAGGCCCGTCCAGCGGTGCGCCGCCGAATATCACTGCATGTAAATCGCTGTCGGCAAACAGGCTCATCTCTGCCCCGGACGGCAACACCACCAGCGCGTACGGCTCAATCGTTTCGCCATTCAACTGCGCATCACCGCTCAATACATATACCGCCCGTTCCTCATGCTCCGTCGGAATCAGCAGCGTGGTCGCCGTCTGCATCTTCACTTCGGCATACAGCGTAGGAGAAAGCACCGGCACCGGTGATTCCAGGCAAAAGCCTGACCCGGCAATCATGCGAATCTGCACGCCGAGGTTATCGCTGACCGGCAAGGTCGCTGCCGGGTGATGGCTGTAATGTCCGGGGCCCTGCTCGTGATCCTTGGGCGAGGCCAGCCAGATTTGCAGGCCGTGCATCGTGAAGCTCTGCTCCCACAGCGGCTCAGGTGAGCGTTCAACATGAGCGATGGCGCTGCCGGCAGTCATCCAGCTGACATCGCCAGCGCTGACCACCTGATCGGAGCCGAGGCTGTCCTTGTGCTGGATCTGCCCTTCAAACAGATACGTGAGGGTCGACAGACCAATGTGCGGGTGCTGTCGGATGTTCATGCCTTTGCCGGTCGGATACACGGTTTCGAGCATGTGATCAAAAAACACGAAAGGCCCGACGCTACGGCATTTGGCTGACGGCAACGGGCGCAGAATCGGCTGGCCTTCGACGTCTTCGGCGCGCGGGCGGATGATCAGAGGTTGCGTGTCCATGGTGCATTCCAGGCTGAGCGGGTGATGCCAGAAGCATAACCCGCCGCTGGCGCTGTAGTGATTACTGGCTGTCAAAGCCTTGTGGGGCGTGGGTTTCGATGGTCACTTCGCTGGTGGTCATCAGCTTGTGGAGCGGGCAGCGGTCGGCGACGCGCAGCAATTCTTCACGCTGGGCATCGGTCAGCACGCCTTTGAGGGTGAGGGTGACGTGCAGGGCGTATTTGCCTTTCTGCTCCTCACTGTTGTCGCGTTTCACTTCAACACCGACGCCGGTCAACGGGATGTCTTTTTTCTTCGCGTACATCTTCAGGGTCAGCGCTTTGCAGGCACCGAGGGCGGCATCGAAGTAGTCGTGCGGCTCAGGTGCCGAGCCTTCGCCACCGGCGGATTTCGGTACGTCGGCAAACAGTTCGTGGTCATCAATCTGTACGGTGTGACGAAAACCTTCAGCGGAGACGGTATTGACGGTAACGGTCATGGGAACCTCGCAAGCAGTAGGAAAAAGTCGTTCGATCAAAAAAGACCTTGCAGTTATAGAGCATTCCCACCGGTACGCGTTCCACTTTCCTGCGGGATGAACCCTTGTCATCAGGGCGGGGTCTAGGCTATGCCTACTTGTCGGAGATTAATTGTGTCTTTGTTTCGTTTGAGTCTCGCCTGCCTCCTGGTGTTCGCCGGTACTGCCAGCGCCCGCGAATACACCTACAGCGATGCACACCTGCACTTCGTGGATTTTTTCCAGGAAACCGCCGGCATGGCGAAACTGCTGACGGCGATGAAGGAAAACTCCATCGAGCATGTGATGATTTCCGGCATCCCTGTAGCGAAGAAGTGGCACGAAGACGAACCCAAACGCCCACGTTATTACGCCGGCGATGATGCTGATGCCTATTGGTACAGCGCCACCGACGTGATCGTCGCCGACGCCGTACAGAAACTGACACCTGAGCAGCGTCCGTACTTTCATCCATTCCTTTCCGGCTTCAACCCCAACGACAAAAACTCCGCCGCGCACATTCAGCGCATGCTCGATCTGTATCCGGGGTTATGGCAGGGCATTGGCGAAGTATTTACCCGACATGACGATCTTACGGCGCTGACTTCCGGTGACACGCCGCGCGCCAACAATGAGGCCATGACCAAGATTTATCACCTGGCGGCGGAAAACGATTTACCGGTGATGGTGCACTCCAACATCACCTCCAAGCGTGAGAAGAATCCGCTGTACCTGAAGGAAGTCGAGGAGCCGCTGCGTAATCACCCGCACACACGGTTCATCTGGGCCCACGCCGGTACCAGCGCCGAGATTCATCGACACCAGACGCAACTGGATTTTCTCCTGCCCACCCTCACGCGCATGCTTGAGGCTTACCCCAATCTGTTTATCGACTTGTCGTGGAGCATGCTCACGCCCTATCTGCTGGACGAACAGGGCAAGCCGCGACCGGAATGGCTGGCGCTGGTGGAGAAATATTCGGAGCGCTTCATGCTCGGTTCAGACGTCGTAGGGCGTTTCAACAAACTTGGTCAGGAAATGCATAGCTTCAGGCCATTCCTCGACGCATTGCCGGAAGACGTTGCCCGCAAAGTGGCGCGAGATAACTTTTTGGCGATCTTGCCGCGAACGGAGTTCAAGTCCGGCAAAACCGCGCTGAATCGTTAATGCCGAGCGTTCGAAGTATTAAGGCCTTTTGATATCACTTTTTCGTCTTACGCAAATTCTCGCCGGGCCGATACCTTCTACAGCAACCAGCTGCAGGGTTGATGCAGCGCTTTTGGAAGGAACCAGAGCAATGAGTATTCGTAGTCTCAATATTGCCCCGCGCGCCGGACTGGGTTTTGGCCTGTTGGCCCTGATGGTATTTGCCCTCGGCGCGTTCGCCCTGCTGCAAATGTCGAACATGCGCGCACAGTCTGATGAGGTCGATAACAACTGGCTGCCCAGCGTGATGGCCGTCGGCGAGATGAGTCAGGACATGCTGCGCCTGCGCGCACTGACCATGCGCCTGCTGCTCAATCGTGATCCGCAGGCGCTGCAGCAGAATGTCGCCAAGCTCAACGAGCTGCGCGGTGTGCTGAGTGAAGCCCAGCAGCGTTATGACGTGCTGATCGTGTTGCCCGAGGAGCGCAAGCTGTTTGATCGCTTCAAAGTCGCCGAGCACAAGTATCTGGAGTTCCAGGCGCAGGTGATGCAGTTGTCTGCTCAGGATCGAGTCGAGGAGGCTGCTGCGATTCTCAATGGCGAGATGAGTCCATTGGCCGACGACATGGCGGTCACCCTTCGTGAACTGGTTGAGCTCAATAAGCACAATGCGAATCTCGCGACCGAGGCTGCACGACTGGTTTTCATCAATTCGCGGGTGTGGGTCGGTGTCATGATCGCTGTCACTGCACTGATCACCATCGGGCTGGCGCTGCTGTTGACCCGCAGCATCGTGCTGCCGCTGGCACAATCGTTGGGTGTCGCGGAAGTGGTAGCGGGCGGCGATCTGACTGGCGACATCACGATCTCCGGCAAGGATGAACCGGCGCGGCTGCTGCATGCGCTGAAAAGCATGCAGCATAATCTGCGTGACACGATCCGGCAAATCTCGGAGTCCTCTAGCCAGTTGGCCTCGGCCTCGGAAGAGCTGAGTTGCGTCACCGAAGACGCCACGCGCGGATTGCATCAACAGAGTCTGGAGATCGAGCAAGCGGCCACGGCGGTGAATCAGATGACCGCAGCGGTGGAGGAGGTGGCCAGCAACGCGGTGGCGACTTCCGAGGCCTCGCGTGAGTCCGATCGGATTGCCCAGCACGGTCGCGAGCAGGTGCAGCAGACGGTGTCGTCGATTGAGTTTCTGGCTGAGGATGTGACCAGCAATGCCAGTCAGGTGGAAGACCTGGCACAGAAGGTTCATGGCATCAGCAAGGTATTGGACGTGATTCGGTCGATTGCCGAGCAGACTAACCTGCTGGCGCTGAACGCGGCAATTGAGGCGGCGCGAGCTGGTGATGCCGGGCGCGGGTTTGCGGTTGTGGCGGACGAAGTGCGGGCACTGGCGCATCGCACGCAGCAATCGACACAGGAAATAGAGCAGATGATTGGCGGGATCCAGCAAGGCACGGATTCGGCGGTCAGTTCGATGCAGCAGAGCAATGTTCGGGCGCGCTCGACGCTGGAACTGGCCAAGGCTGCCGGGACTGCGCTGGAGGAGATCGCTTCGGCGTTCACGCTGATCAATGAACGCAATCTGGTGATCGCCAGTGCATCGGAGGAGCAGGCGGCGGTGGCGCGGGAGGTGGATCGCAATCTGATGAATATTCGCGATCTGGCCATGCAGACGTCGGCGGGGGCGAATCAGACCAGTGCGGCGAGTCAGGAGTTGTCACGGTTGGCGGTGGATTTGAACAACATGGTGGCCAAATTCTCGGTTTGAATAAGCACTGAATCCTGTGGGAGCGAGCCTGCTCGCGAAGGCGTCCGTTCGGTCAAATTTTTCAGTGACTGGCACTCCGCTTTCGCGAGCAGGCTCGCTCCCACAGGGTATTGGTGTCGTTGCAGAAATCGCAGGCAATAAAAAGCCCCGCATCTGCGGGGCTTTTTACATCCATCGGATCAGCTACCTTTGACAGCCTTGCCGTTGACCGTACCGTCCTGGAGCATGATGTTGTACTCCTTGCCGTCGGTTTCAACCTGTTGCAGGCGGACCAGCAGGTAATCCCAATCCTTGGCGAACCACAGGACGGTGATGCGCTTGCTTTGTGTCGGGTCGCGTACGCGCTCGACCTTGATCGCATCGATCTTGCCAGCCTTGGTCTCGACTTTTTCCGAGCCCAGTACGCGGAAGTCGTAGGTATCGACTTCGCCGTCATCGACCACTTGATAGCTCATGGTCTTCTTGCCGGCAGCCACGTCATGTTGCAGTGCCAGTTGATAGGTCGACTTGTCGACCATGCCACGGTTCAGCGGGATTTTTACCGCATCGCCACGGTCGGTGCCGGTGACCATTTTGCTGTTCCAGTCGAAATCCAGATCAGCTTTCTTGGCTTTGCCCAGACCGCCACGTTCGAAGTGATAGGACTGCGGCAGCAAGGTGTCCTTGTCCAGGGTCAGGGTGCTTTGTTCGGTCAGGCTGGCGATCATCATCGAGGCCTTGAAACTGAGCGTCCAGACGCCGTTGGCACCTTTGGTCAGGCTGCGTTCGGCAGTGCCGCTCATGGGCAGCTGCTTCCAGTCGGCGGTGTAGCTGGCGGAGAACGGTTGAAGGTCTGCCGCCTGCGCAAAAGGCAGGGCGAGCAGTGCGCAAGCGAAGAGCAGGGCGCGACGCATAATATCTCCTAGTGTCGAATCAAGTGGCCGCTGGCCGCGAGTAACTGGCCATCCAGTAAAGCACCTTGCTCACCGAGTGCCAGTCGCCCTTCGGCAAACCAGCGTACCGCCATCGGATAGATCAGGTGTTCCTGAACATGCACTCGCTGCGCCAGACTCTGCGGCGTGTCGTGCAACTCTACCGGTAATACTGCCTGTACGACCAGTGGTCCGCCATCGAGTTCCTCGGTGACGAAGTGTACGGAGCAGCCGTGTTCCGTATCGCCGGCCTCCAGCGCGCGCTGATGAGTGTGTAACCCTTTGTATTTGGGCAGCAGCGACGGATGGATATTGAGCAGGCGACCCTGATAGTGGCGAACGAAATCAGCGCTGAGAATGCGCATGAAACCGGCCAGCACCACGAGCTTCGGATTGAATTCGTCGATCAGTTCGACCAAGGCAGCGTCGAAGGCCTCACGGCCTTCGAATGCCTTGTGATCCAGCGAGCGGGTGGCAATACCCGCGTCACTGGCGCGTTGCAGGCCGTAGGCGTCGGCACGGTTGGAAATCACCGCAGCGATGCGAACCGGGCTGTCGCCGGTCCGCGTGCTGTCGATCAAAGCCTGCAAGTTACTGCCGGTGCCGGACAACAGCACCACGACATCACAGGTTGCGGACATTAATGAGCCTTAAGGTTCTTCAGTTCGACCTGAGCAGCGCCTTCGGCAGCTACAGCGATCTGACCGATGACCCAAGGCTGCTCGCCAGCGTCACGCAGGGTGTTCAGAGCGACTTCAACGTGCTCCTGAGCCACGCAGATGACCATGCCGACGCCGCAGTTCAGGACGCGGTGCATTTCGGTCTCGTCAACGTTGCCTTGCTCTTGCAGCCAGTCGAAGACGGCCGGGCGAGTCCAGCTGGCAACGTCAACCACGGCCTGAGCGCCTTTTGGCAGAACGCGCGGGATGTTGTCGAGCAGGCCGCCACCGGTGATGTGGGCCATGGCTTTGACGGCGCCGGTGTCTTTGATCAGCTTGAGCAGCGGCTTCACGTAGATGCGGGTCGGAGCCATCAGCAGGTCGGTCAGCGGTTTGCCGTCGAGCTGGATGGTTTCGATGTCGGCGCCGGACACTTCGATGATCTTGCGGATCAGCGAGTAGCCGTTGGAGTGCGGGCCGGACGATGGCAGCGCGATCAGTGCGTCACCGGTGGCGACTTTCGAGCCGTCGATGATTTCGGCTTTTTCCACGACGCCGACGCAGAAACCGGCCAGGTCGTAGTCTTCGCCTTCGTACATGCCTGGCATTTCAGCGGTTTCGCCGCCGACCAGCGAGCAGCCGGACAGTTCGCAGCCAGCGCCGATGCCGGTAACAACCTGAGCAGCGGTGTCGACGTTGAGTTTGCCGGTGGCGTAGTAGTCGAGGAAGAACAGTGGCTCAGCGCCGCAAACGACGAGGTCGTTCACGCACATCGCAACCAGGTCGATACCGATGCTGTCGTGCTTGTTCAGGTTCAGCGCCAGACGCAGCTTGGTGCCGACGCCGTCGGTGCCGGAAACCAGTACAGGCTGCTTGTAGCCGGCCGGGATTTCGCAGAGGGCGCCGAAACCGCCCAGGCCGCCCATGACTTCCGGGCGCGCAGTGCGCTTGGCGACGCTCTTGATGCGTTCGACCAATGCTTCACCGGCGTCGATGTCTACACCGGCGTCCTTGTAGCTCAGGGAGGGTTGCTTGCTCATGATCCAGGCCTTTAGGGGAGGGGATTCAGGGGTAACGACCGAGTTCAGCGGGAACATCGAAATCGAGGGGGCGATGGCCTCACGCGAGTTTCGAGGTGCCCGGCTGTTGCCGGTCTGCGAAGGCGCGCGATTTTATCAGGCTTGAGGGGCAGCGGCCATCCTCGCACCGACGGGCAGGGCCATATCGGCGGAAATTTTTTGCAATTGAGGCGTACGGGTGCCTGTATAAGGTGTGGCAATTAACCGTCTATCGTTATCACTGTGCAAAAACTTACCGCCGCCGTGTGAATGTTTTGCAACGGCCGAGGGTCACAGCCTTGCTCAACCGGTTCACGCGGCCTGTTCCAGCCGCTCCTGTCGACGGGAATTTTCCATGCGTTTTTGTAAATTGTTGTTTGTGGGCTGTTTGTCTGTGGTCAGCCTGGCGAGTCATGCCGAAAACCTCAAAGGCCTCTATCAAGTACGTGAGCCGGTCCACGGCCAGGCACCGGAAGAACGTGATCGCGCGACTCAGGCTGCGCTGGATACGCTGGTCCTGCGCCTGACCGGCGACCCAAAAGCCCCGCAGAATCCAGGGCTGGCGGCGATTCGCAAAGATCCGCAGCAGATCATCAGCCAGTTCGGTTTTGATGCCGGGCCGCCGGAGGTGCTGAAGGTCGACTTCGATCCGGCGACCACCGAGCAGGCCCTGCGCCGTGCCGGGTTGTCCTTGTGGGGCGCCAGTCGACCTTCGATTCTGAGCTGGTGGCTGAACGACTCCACCGAAGGTTCGAGTCTGGTCGGTGACGGGCAGGCCGCGGCCGCGCCGTTGCGTACGGCTGCTCAGCACCGTGGTTTGCCGCTGCGTTTGCCGCTGGCCGATCTGAGTGAGCAGCTGGTTGCCACGGCACCTGCTTTGGAAGGAAGCGATCCGGCGCCGTTGCGCGGGGCTTCGGAGCGCTACAACGCGGATGCCCTGCTGGCGGTGCATGCCCGCGAGGAGGGCGGGCAGTGGCAAGCCAAGTGGCACTTGTGGCTGGGCGATCAAAAAGAAGCGGGCAGTGTGCAGGGCGCCGATCAGGCCGCCGTGGCCGATGCGGTGATGCTGGCGGTGGCCGAGCGCCTGGCGCCACGCTTTGTTGCCAAGCCCGGGGCGTCGGGGCAGCAGACCCTGGAAGTGCAGGGCATGAATCTTGAGCATTACGCCACGCTGTTGCGGTTACTCGAACCGTTCGGCGTGCGTCTGCAAAGTGTCGATGGCGATCGCATCGTCTATCGGGTCAATGGCAGTGCCGATCAGATGCGTGCGCAGTTGTCGCTGGCAAAGTTGCAGGAACTGCCCGCCGAAGCGCCCGTGCCAGTTGCAGCGCCACAGCCAGCAGTAGCAGGTGCTCCGCCCGTTGTGGCTCCGGCCCCGACACCGGCGGCACCGTCGTTGCGGTTTCGCTGGTAAGTCTTTCCTTATATAGAAGCAACAGGAGTGGTACATGGCCGATACGCGGCGTTGGTTCTGGCTCGGTGGGGTAGTCCTGCTTTGCGCGTTTGTATGGTTGTTGCATCCGATCCTCACGCCGTTTCTGGTGGCGTTGCTGCTGGCGTATCTGTTCGATCCGCTGGTGGATCGTCTGGAGCGCCTCGGTCTGTCGCGCACCTGGGGCGTGATCGCCGTGTTTGCCTTGTTCACCCTGATTGTCACGGCGCTGTTGCTGGTGCTGGTGCCGATGCTCGCCAAACAATTGCTGCGCTTGTACGAACTGGCGCCGCAGATGCTCGACTGGTTGCAGCACACGGCGTTGCCGTGGGCGCAGGCGAAGCTCGGGCTGTCGGATGGCTTCTGGAAGTTCGACAAGGTCAAGGCGGCGATCAGCGAGCACATGGGTCAGACCACTGACATTGTCAGTGTGGTGCTGAGTCAGGCAACGGCGTCGAGCCTGGCGCTGATCGGCTGGCTGGCCAATCTGGTACTGATCCCGGTGGTGAGCTTTTACCTGCTGCGCGACTGGGACGTGATGATGGCCAAGATCCGCAGCCTGCTGCCGCGCGATCGTGAAGCAACCATCGTGTCGCTGGCGGGCGAATGTCATGAAGTGCTCGGGGCATTTGTGCGCGGTCAGTTGTTGGTGATGGTGGCGCTGGGTGTGATCTACGCGGCGGGACTGATGATCGTCGGGCTCGAGTTGGGGCTGTTGATCGGCCTGATCGCGGGCCTAGCGGCGATCGTGCCGTACATGGGCTTCGTGATCGGCATCGGCGCGGCGCTGATTGCCGGGTTGTTCCAGTTCGGCGGTGATCTTTACCCGATGATCGGGATTGTTGCGGTGTTCATGGTCGGCCAAGCGTTGGAAGGCATGGTGCTGACGCCTTTGCTGGTGGGCGACCGCATTGGTCTGCACCCGGTGGCGGTGATCTTTGCGATTCTGGCCGGTGGCGAGTTGTTCGGGTTTACCGGGGTACTGCTGGCGTTGCCAGTGGCGGCGGTGATCATGGTGCTGGTGCGCCACGTACACGACTTGTACAAGGACTCCGACATCTATAGCGGGGCGGACGAGCCCGAGTTGTAGTGGCAGTGACGGCCACCCGGCAAATCGCCGGGTTGGCCCGTGTCATGCAGGTGTTGGCGTCAGAGAATCTGTCATAAAACCAGTGTGTTAACGCAAACCTTTGATTTGGCTGGACTCTGTTGCATTGTGCGCTCAGCTTCACGGGTATAAACTTCGCAAACTTTACACAGAGGCCACTAACGGTTCCTTGGGAACTGTTCAGTCAGCATGAAACCGATTCAGCTGCCCCTAGGTGTGCGTCTGCGTGACGACGCCACCTTCATCAACTATTACCCAGGCGCCAATGCCGCTGCACTCGGCTATGTCGAGCGCCTATGCGAAGCCGACGCCGGCTGGACAGAAAGCCTGATCTACCTGTGGGGCAAACACGGCGTAGGGCGTACGCATCTGTTGCAGGCCGCGTGTCTGCGTTTCGAGCAGATGGGCGAGCCGGCGGTGTATCTGCCGTTGGCCGAGTTGATGGATCGCGGTATCGAAATTCTCGACAATCTTGAGCAGTACGAACTGGTCTGCCTGGACGACTTGCAGGTAATTGCCGGCAAGGCGGACTGGGAAGAGGCGATGTTTCATCTGTTCAACCGTCTACGTGACAGCGGTCGGCGCCTGCTGATTGCTGCCTCGACCTCGCCGCGTGAACTGCCGGTCAAACTGGCTGACCTGAAATCGCGTCTGACCCTGGCGCTGATCTTTCAGATGCGCCCACTCTCCGATGAAGACAAATTGCGTGCTTTGCAATTGCGCGCATCGCGTCGTGGTTTGCACCTGACTGACGAAGTCGGGCATTTTATTTTGACTCGCGGCACCCGCAGCATGAGTGCGCTGTTCGACCTGCTTGAACAGCTCGATCAGGCCTCGTTGCAGGCGCAACGCAAGCTCACCATTCCCTTCCTCAAAGAAACCCTCGGCTGGTAGCCATCCCTTTGGTTCTGCGGCTTTCAGCGTGTTTCGGCATATTTCAGGCGCCAGAAAATCCGCGTTCCTGCACCGATTGCAGGTCGCGTATTCGTTCAAATGGGCTTAAGCGCTTAGATGTAAACGAGAAACCGAGAAGTCACAAAAAGATCGATTGAATTTGCAAATGAGGTCGATAGCGGGCATAGTCTCGGCTTCTTTACAACTATCAGCCACGGTCGTGCCCATGCTAAAGCGCTTCGCACCCCTCGTGCCTCTCGCACTCGTCACCCTGTTGTACGGTTGCGCTGCTCATTCTCCAGTTCAAGAGCAGCCACAACAGGTTAAAAATTCTGCCACTGCCCAGTCTTCCGTTATTTACCAGGAAGAGCTGGACACCGAAAAAGAACTGTCGGACTTCAACGGCAACAAGCCTTACCAGCTTCCAGTTCTGGCCGACAGCATCCTCGAACGCGGCATGTCCCTGATCGGTACCCGTTACCGTTTCGGTGGTACCTCTGAAGCCGGTTTCGATTGCAGCGGTTTCATCGGCTATCTGTTCCGCGAAGAGGCCGGCATGAACCTGCCACGCTCCACTCGCGAAATGATCAACGTGGATGCGCCGCTGGTATCGCGTAGCAACCTCGAGCCGGGCGATCTGCTGTTCTTCGCCACCAACGGTCGTCGCGGTCGTGTCAGCCACGCCGGGATCTACCTCGGTGACAACCAGTTCATCCATTCCAGCAGTCGTCGCAGCGGCGGTGTTCGCATCGACAGCCTGGGTGACAGCTACTGGAGCAAGACCTTCATCGAAGCCAAGCGTGCACTCGCCATGGCCCCGACCGTGGTCACCGCGCGCAAGTAATTCCCCGGTTGTCGCCACGTCCGTGGCGACAACAAAGCTTCCCGGCAACGGAGTAGACCTAGACTTTACAAGGTGAAGTTAAAGTCTTACTTGAAGTTTGCCGCGTAGCCGCTAGAATCCTGAATCTATATTGATGGCAAACCGCCTGCGTGCTGCGCAGGCGGTTTTGTTTTCTGTCCATCCGGCAGAGAAAGCCGCAGCCAGATCAGGATGTTCTGCTTATGACCATGTCGGCCCGCCTCGCATTGATCTTCTTCGCAGCGCTGCTCAGCGCCTGCGCCAGTCGTACTCCGCCGCCTGCGCCTGTAGTTCGCGCTCCGGTCGTGTTCGGCCCCTCGCAATCTTTCTCGCCCGCTGCTGAAGACGTGTTGTTCCGCGCGCTTGGCCTGGTAGGCACGCCTTATCGCTGGGGTGGCAACACGCCGGATTCAGGGTTTGATTGCAGCGGGCTCATAGGTTTTGTCTACCGTGATGCGGCGGGTATCTCTCTGCCGCGCTCGACTCGCGAACTGATTGTGATGCAGGCGCCGAATGTCGGTAAGGAAGGCTTGCAGACGGGGGATCTGATCTTCTTCGCCACCAATGGCGGTTCGCAGGTCAGCCATGCGGGGATTTACGTCGGGGAAGGGCGCTTTGTGCATGCACCGGCCACTGGCGGTACGGTGAAGCTCGACAGCCTTTCGAAGGCGTATTGGCAGAAGGCGTATCTGAGTGCGAAGCGGGTGTTGCAGCCTGAGCATCTGGCGCATAACCCGTAATTCAATTCTTTGAAGAACCCTTATGGGAGCGGGCTTGTGTGGCGAGGGGATTTATCCCCGATGGGTGGCGAAGCCGCCCCAAAACCACCCTCTCAGTCCACCCGTTGTACCGAGTGTGATGGTTTGGCGACTGCTTCGCAGCCGATCGGGGATAAATCCCCTCGCCACACAAGCCCACTCCCGCAGGTATTGCGTACAGCGGTTAGAACTCTACTTCGCTGAAGAAACCCGCCAAACCTTGTTCCCCACATCATCCGCCACCAGCAAGCCGCCTTGCTGATCGATCACCACGCCTACCGGGCGGCCAAGCGCGTTCTCGTCCTTGTCGAGGAAACCGGTCAGTACATCCACCGGTGTGCCGCTCGGTTTGCCGCCGGTAAACGGCACGAAAATCACTTTATAGCCACTGTGCGGCTTGCGGTTCCAAGAGCCGTGCTGGCCAATGAACGCACCTTCCTTGAACTGCGCCGGCAGCGTATTGCCCTCGGCGAAGGTCAGGCCCAGCGACGCGGTATGCGGGCCGACCGCGTAATCCGGAGCAATGGCCTTGGCCACCAGATCGAGATTCTGCGGATTCACCCGCACATCAACATGCTGCCCGTAATAGCTGAACGGCCACCCGTAAAACGCGCCGTCCTTGACCGAAGTGATGTAGTCCGGCACCAGGTCGCTGCCGATTTCGTCACGCTCGTTGACTGCCGTCCACAACGCACCGCTGGTAGGTTCCCAGGCCAGACCGTTGGGATTGCGAATGCCCGAGGCGAAAATCCGGTGATTGCCGGTCGCCCGATCCACTTCCCAGATCGCGGCGCGACCTTCCTCTTTATCCAGGCCGTTTTCGCCGACGTTGCTGTTCGAGCCGACCGTGACGTACAGCTTGCTGCCGTCCTTGCTGGCAATGACGTTCTTGGTCCAATGGTGATTCAGCGTGCCGCCGGGCAGATCCGTGACTTTGATCGGTTGCGACTTGATCTCGGTCGCGCCAGCTTCGTAATGGAAGCGCAGCAGGCGATCGGTATCCGCCACATACAGATCATTGCCGACCAGGGTCATGCCAAACGGCGAGTTGAGATTCTGCAGAAACACCGTGCGTGTCTCGGCCACGCCATCGTGATCGGCATCGCGCAGCAAAGTGATGCGATTCGGGCTCGGCACGCCGGCGCCAGCCTTGCCCATGACTTTCTTCATCACCCAGCCACGAACGCCGCTGCTGTCGTCAGGTTTCGGCGGGGCATTGGTTTCGGCCACCAGCACATCACCATTGGGCAACACGTAGAGCCAGCGCGGATGATCGAGGCCTTCGGCGAACGCGGCGACCTGGGTGCCTGCCGCTGCTGTCGGTTTGCCGCCCTCGGGCCAGCCGACCGCCGGAGCAATATTCACCGTCGGGATCAGGGTCTTGTTGGGTTCGGGCAGCTTCGGTGAAGGGCCGGTGCCGTCGGAAACTTGCAGGCTGGAGGATTCACCGCAGGCGGTGAGCCCTCCGGCGAGGGCGATGACGAAAACGAGCTGGGACTTGCGCATTACTGATCTTCCCTATGAATGCATTCCTAATCATAGAGGAGCGCGCAAGCCCGATGGTTCAACTGCTCAACTGCGGGCCTCTTTGAACAGCACGGCAATGCCCGGGTGATAGTTGCCGGCTTCGTTGCGCAGCTTGCGATAGGCGTAAGGGAAATACCAGGCGACGGCGCAGGTGTGTTCCTTTTGCAGGTCGTCGACCATGTCTTGCAGTTCTTCGGGGCTGGCGCTGTGCTGGGCTTTTTGTGGGGCGACAAACAGGCAGCCGAGTTTGAGGTCGCTGGCAAAGCTGATGCGTTTGGCGTCGCTGGTGATCTCCTGCAGGGCTTGGGTCAGGTTGAGGTTGTTGACCCGCGGCCAGCGTTGCGTGGCCTGGATGTATGCGCGGTCTTCGCTGCCGGCGAGAAACAGGTCGGCACGGGCATTGCGCTCACCGTCTTCGTTTTGCTTGCGGGTGGCCGTCTGTTCCAGCGTCACCAGCTCGGCCATCCATGCCGCCGCCGAGAGCAGGCCGAGATTGGCTTTCTCGTCATGCCAGTAGGGCGTGTCGCTGTCGCCGCGCACGGCGTTGTAGCGGTCGATACAGTCAAACCAGCGTTCAAGCACCGGGCGCAGGAATTCCAGGCGCGGATTGCTGATGATCATGCCTTGCATCGTAATCATCCTTATTGTTGTGATGGCTTTTTCGACAAAAGCATGGCTCTTTGATATCACTTGTCTGAGCATGGCACAAGATTGGCGCCAGTTAATTGATCGACGGCAGTTATTCGCCCGACGGCCCCCTCTTTAATTGACGCTCCACCCCCAACCCTCTAACCTTCGCGGCTTGTTTCAGGTGCTCTGTGACCTGCGTCGACAGAGTGAAACAGGGAAGCCGGTGAGGGTTGTCTTCGAGCGAAGAGCGACCACGATCCCGGCGCTGCCCCCGCAACGGTAAATGAGTGAAAACTGCGTCGAATGCCACTGCTCAAAGCGGGAAGGCGCGCAGTCAGGCGAACGCCGCTCATGAGCCCGGAGACCGGCCTGATCCATCCAGCGGCATCACGGTGGGCGATGCCAGGCTTTTTGCCGTCTATTCTTGTGCCTGCCCGCCGTTATCCAGCCTCAACGGAGAGCTCCCCATGACTGATTTCCCCGAGCGTGACGAACGCCATCTGGCGCGTATGCAGCGCAAAAAAGCCGTGATCGATGAACGCATCGCCAACTCGCCCGACGAATGCGGTCTGGTGCTGGTGCTGACCGGCAATGGCAAAGGCAAAAGCAGCTCGGCATTCGGCATGCTCGCCCGCGCCATGGGCCACGGCATGCAGTGCGGCGTGGTGCAGTTCATCAAGGGCCGTAATAGCACTGGCGAAGAGTTGTTCTTCCGCCGCTTCCCGGAGCAAGTGCGTTTCCACGTGATGGGCGAGGGTTTCACCTGGGAGACCCAAGACCGTCAGCGCGATATCGCCGCCGCCGAAGCTGCATGGGCCGTGTCCCGCGAACTGCTGCGCGATGCGTCGATCGGTCTGGTGGTGCTCGACGAACTGAACATCGCCCTCAAGCACGGCTACCTCGATCTCGATCAGGTACTCAGCGACTTGCAGGCGCGTCCACCGATGCAGCACGTGATCGTCACCGGGCGTGCGGCCAAGCCGGAAATGATCGAGATGGGCGACACGGTCACCGAAATGGGCATGCTCAAACACGCCTTCCAGGCCGGTATCAAAGCGCAGAAAGGCGTCGAACTTTGAATCAACCACGTCACTGCCCGGCGGTCCTCATCGCCGCGCCGGCCTCCGGTCAGGGCAAGACCACCGTCACCGCAGCACTCGCCCGTCTGCATCGCAATCAGGGGCGCAAGGTCCGCGTGTTCAAATGCGGCCCGGATTTTCTCGACCCGATGATTCTCGAGCGCGCCAGCGGTGCGCCGGTTTATCAATTGGACATGTGGATGGTCGGCGAGCAGGAAAGCCGTCGCCTGTTATGGGAAGCCGCTGCTGAAGCCGATCTGATTCTGATCGAAGGCGTGATGGGGTTGTTTGACGGCACGCCGTCGAGCGCTGATCTGGCGCGGCATTTTGGTGTGCCGGTCCTCGGTGTGATCGACGGCACGGCGATGGCGCAGACCTTTGGTGCGTTGGCGCTTGGATTGGCGCGCTATCAGCCGGACTTGCCGTTTGCCGGCGTGCTGGCCAACCGCGTCGGCACCCTGCGCCATGCGCAATTGCTCGAAGGCAGCCTCACCGAAGGTTTGCGCTGGTACGGCGCGTTGTCTCGCGAAACCGGCATCGAACTGCCGAGCCGCCATCTCGGCCTCGTGCAGGCCAGCGAACTGAATGATCTCGACGTGCGCCTCGATGCGGCCGCCGCAGCGCTTGCCAGCAGTTGCGAGGTAGCGCTGCCACCGGCCGTGGAGTTCGCCGCGCCTGACGTGATCGCCGCCGAGCCATTGCTCGAAGGCGTGCGCATTGCCGTTGCTCGCGATGAAGCCTTTGCCTTCACCTATGGCGCGAGCCTCGACCTGTTGCGCGCAATGGGTGCCGAATTGAGCTTCTTCTCGCCGATCCGCGATACGCAATTACCCGAGGCGGACAGCCTGTATCTGCCCGGTGGTTATCCGGAATTGCATCATGTTGCGCTGTCGCAGAACACCGCGATGCTCGACGCGATCCGTGCGCATCACGCGGCTGGCAAACCGTTACTCGCCGAGTGCGGCGGCATGCTGTATCTGCTCGATTCCTTGACTGACGTTGAAGGCACTCGCGCTGAACTGGTCGGTTTGCTGGCGGGCGATGCGGTGATGCAAAAGCGTCTGGCGGCGTTGGCCCTGCAAGCGGTGGATCTGCCGGAGGGTTCGCTGCGCGGTCACACCTATCATCATTCCCTGACCACCACCGAGCTGACGCCGATTGCCCGGGGCCTGAGTCCGAATGGCGGGCGCGGGGCCGAGGCGGTTTATCGGGAAGGGCGGATGACGGCTTCGTACGTGCATTTTTATTTTCCGTCGAATCCGACTGCGATTGCCGCGCTGTTTGCGCCAGATCTCAAGGCCGCCATCGCTGGCAAGCCAGCTCCCACAGTGGGCGGTGTAAAGCCTGAAGAAATGCGATCGCCATTAGGGACTGGTAATCCAGCTTCTGTGGTGGGTGATGCAATGTCTGAAGAAACCCAATCCCCTGTGGGAGCTGGCTTGCCAGCGATGGGGCCATGACCGACAACGCATTCTCCGAAGCCGAGCGCGCAGCGGTTTATCGAGCCATCGCTGAACGCCGCGACATGCGTCACTTCACCGGTGGCACGGTCGCGCCCGAACTGCTGGGGCGACTGCTCGAGGCCGCGCATCAGGCCCCCAGCGTCGGCCTGATGCAGCCCTGGCGCTTCATCCGTATCAGCGACCGAGCCCTGCGCGGGCAGATCCAGAATCTGGTGGAAGAAGAACGCATCCGCACCGCCGAAGCGCTCGGCGAGCGCAGTGACGAGTTCATGAAACTCAAGGTCGAAGGCATCAACGACTGCGCCGAAGTGCTGGTCGCCGCATTGATGGATGATCGCGAGAAACACATTTTCGGTCGGCGCACGCTGCCGGAAATGGACATGGCTTCGTTGTCCTGCGCGATCCAGAATCTGTGGCTGGCCTCCCGGGCTGAAGGCTTGGGCATGGGCTGGGTCTCGCTGTTCGAGCCGCAAGCGTTGGCGGATCTGCTGAAGCTGCCCGAAGGTGCCAAACCGCTGGCGGTTTTGTGTCTGGGCCCGGTCAAGGAATTCTATCCGGCGCCGATGCTGGTACTCGAAGGGTGGGCGCAGGCGCGTCCGCTCAATGAGTTGCTGTTTGAGAATTATTGGGGAGTGAGTCAATGAGTGTGGCGTTGTTGAGTGTCGCCGCGGTCGCGCTGGATGCGCTGCTGGGTGAACCGAAACGCTGGCATCCGCTGGTGGCGTTCGGCAATTTTGCCGGGCGCATCGAGCAACGTTTCAACGCCGGCGGACGTGGCTGGCGCAGCCATGGCGTCACCGCGTGGGTGATCGCGGTGCTGCCGCTGACGTTGCTCGCCACCGCGTTTTCCTGGGCGCCGTACGTGGGCTGGCTCGTCGAAATTCTTGCGCTGTATTGCGCCCTCGGTATGCGCAGCCTCGGTGAGCACGTCGCGCCGGTTGCCGCGGCGTTGCGCGCCGATGATCTGGAGGAAGCGCGCAAGCGTGTCGGTTATCTGGTCAGCCGCCAGACCAGCGAACTCGACAGCACTGCGGTCGCCCGCGCCGCTACTGAATCGGTGCTGGAGAACGGCAGCGATGCAGTGTTCGCCGCGCTGTTCTGGTTTGTCGTGGCCGGTGCACCCGGCGTGGTGCTGTATCGCTTGAGCAATACGCTCGACGCGATGTGGGGCTATCGCAACGAACGCTTCGAGCGCTTCGGCTGGTGCGCGGCAAAAATCGACGACGTGCTCAACTACATTCCTGCACGCCTTGTTGCTTTGACCTACGCAGTGCTGGGCAAAACCCGACTCGCGTTGCAGTGCTGGCGTACTCAAGCGCCAAAATGGGACAGCCCCAACGCCGGCCCGGTGATGGCGGCAGGGGCTGGTGCGCTCGGCGTCGAGTTGGGTGGTCCGGCGATCTATCACGGCGAACTGCATGAGCGTCCGCAACTCGGCGAAGGCCCAGCGGCCGATGCCGATTCCATCGACCGTGGCTGGCAATTGGTCCAGCGCGGCGTATGGTTATGGCTGCTGATTCTCTGCGTGGGGGCTGAATTCTATGCTTGAGCACGGTGGCCGGCTGCGCAAGGCTGCACACGATTACGGCATCGCCGAGGCTGACTGGCTCGACCTGTCCAGTGGACTGGCGCCGTGGCCGTTTCCAGTCCCGGAGATTCCGCTGCGCGCCTGGGCGCGATTGCCGGAAACCGATGATGGTCTCGAGCAGGCGGCATGCGATTACTACGGCGCGGCGCAGGTGTTGCCGGTGGCCGGTTCGCAGATGGCCATCCAGTTGCTGCCGCGTTTGCGTCGTGCCGGCAAGGTCGGCGTGCTGTCGCCGTGTTATGCCGAGCATGCCGAGGCCTGGCGGCGCAGCGGCTACATCGTGCGCGAAGTGCTGGAACAGGAAGTCGAATTCTTTCTCGACAGCCTCGATGTGCTGGTGGTGGTCAACCCGAACAACCCGACCGGCCTGAGCCTGACCCCGGCGCGCCTGCTCGACTGGCATGCGCGGCTCGCTCAGCGCGGTGGCTGGCTGGTGGTCGATGAAGCATTTATGGACAACACGCCGCAACTGAGCCTGGCCGCGCATACCCATTTGGTCGGGCTGATTGTGTTGCGCTCGTTCGGCAAGTTTTTTGGCCTGGCCGGAGTGCGGTTGGGCTTTGTGCTGGCCGAGCGCAAGTTGCTCAAGCTGCTCGCCGAACAGGTCGGGCCTTGGGTCGTGAGCGGACCGACGCGGGTGCTTGGTCAAGCCTGTCTGCAAGACACCGAAGGTCACACCCGTCAGCGCATTCGCAGCGATGAAGCGAGCGAGCGGCTGGCGCTGTTGCTGGAACGCTATGGCTTCAAACCGCACGGCGGTTGCGCGCTGTTTCAGTGGCTGATCACCGAGCAGGCGCAAGCGCTGCACGAATTCATGGCCCGACGCGGCATCCTCCTGCGCATCTTCACTCACAACAGCAGTCTGCGTTTCGGCCTGCCTGCCGATGCAGCTGAAGAGGCGCGCCTCGAACAGGCGCTGCAAGCTTTCGCCAAGGAACCCCGATGACAACCCTGATGGTGCAAGGCACCACCTCCGACGCCGGCAAAAGCACCTTGGTGACGGCGCTATGCCGCTGGGCGACCCGCCAAGGCATCGCCGTGGTGCCGTTCAAACCACAGAACATGGCGCTCAACAGCGCGGTGACCGCTGACGGCGGTGAGATTGGTCGCGCGCAAGCGGTGCAGGCACAAGCGGCGAATCTTGAACCACACACCGACATGAATCCAGTCTTGCTCAAACCCAACAGTGACACCGGCGCGCAAGTGATCATCCATGGCCGTGCCGTCACCAGCATGAACGCCGTGGCGTATCACGATTACAAAGCCATCGCGATGCAAGCCGTACTGGCCTCGCACCAACGGCTCAGCGCGGCGTATCCGCTGGTCATGGTCGAGGGCGCGGGGTCGCCGGCGGAGATCAATCTGCGTGCCGGCGACATCGCCAACATGGGCTTTGCCGAAGCGGTGGATTGTCCGGTGTTGCTGATCGCCGACATCAATCGCGGCGGGGTTTTCGCCCACTTGGTCGGCACGCTGGAACTGCTCTCGCCGAGCGAACAGGCGCGGGTCAAAGGCTTCATCATCAACCGTTTTCGTGGCGACATCGCCTTGCTGCAACCGGGCCTCGACTGGCTTGAGCAGCGCACCGGCAAACCGGTGGTGGGCGTGCTGCCGTACGTGATGGACCTGCATCTTGAAGCCGAGGACGGTATCGATCAGCGCCAGACCGACAAGGCCGACCAGGTATTGAAAGTGGTGGTGCCGGTGTTGCCACGGATCAGCAACCACACCGATTTCGATCCGCTGCGTCTGCATCCGCAAGTCGATCTGCAATTTGTCGGTCCGGGCCAGGCGATTCCGCCGGCGGATCTGATCATCCTGCCGGGTTCGAAAAGCGTGCGCAGTGATCTCGCGTATCTGCGCGCCAACGGTTGGGAAGCGGCGATCAGCCGTCACCTGCGTTACGGCGGCAAAGTCTTGGGGATTTGCGGCGGTCTGCAGATGCTCGGTGAGCAGGTGCATGACCCGCTGGGCCTGGAAGGCGCGCCGGGTTCCAGCGCCGGTCTGGGTTTGCTGGCGTTTGCAACGACGCTGGAGGCCGAGAAGCAACTGCGCAATGTGCGCGGGCGTCTGGCGCTGGAAGAGGCTGAGGTCAGCGGCTATGAGATTCATGCCGGTGTGACCAGCGGGCCGGCGCTGGAGCATGCGGCGGTGCGTCTGGATGATGGTCGTTGCGACGGTGCGCAAAGTCTTGACGGGCAGGTGTTCGGCACCTATTTGCATGGCTTGTTCGAATCGCCGGCAGCCAGCGCGGCGCTGTTGCGCTGGGCGGGGCTGAACGATGTGCAGGAGGTGGATTACCACGGCTTGCGCGAGCGCGATATCGAGCGCTTGGCGGATCTGGTGGAGAAGCATCTGGATACCGATTTGTTGCGCCAGCTTTGTGGGATTTGAGTTGCCTGTGCTGGCCTCATCGCTGGCAAGCCAGCTCCCACAAGTATTGATGTCGGCTGCAAATTTTGTGAACACCTTTGAACCCTTTGGGAGCTGGCTTGCCAGCGAAGAGGCCGGTTGGCTCACTACACATTTTTCTGGATGACCCATGCTCCAACTGATCCTCGGCGGCGCCCGCTCCGGCAAAAGTCGCCTGGCAGAAAAACTCGCCAGCGACACTCAACTGGCCGTGACCTACATCGCCACCAGCCAGCCGCTGGACGGTGAAATGAGCGACCGCGTCGCCCATCATCGTGCCCGCCGCCCCGCTGAATGGGCGCTCATCGAAGAACCGCTGGAGCTTGCTCGCGTATTGCGCGAAAACGCCAGTGCCGAGCGCTGCCTGCTGATCGATTGCCTGACCCTGTGGATGACCAATCTGCTGATGCTCGACGATGCCGAACGCCTCGCCGCCGAACGCGAAGCCCTGCTCGAATGCCTGGCGTCACTGCCGGGGGAAATCATTTTTGTCAGCAACGAGACCGGAATGGGTGTCGTGCCGCTGGGCGAATTGACTCGCCGCTACGTCGATGAAGCCGGTTGGCTGCATCAAGCTCTGGCCGAGCGTTGTCAGCGTGTTGTCCTGACCGTCGCCGGCCTGCCCCTGACCCTGAAAGGATCTGCGTTATGACCCAAACCTGGTGGCTGAATCCGTGCAAACCGGTGCACGCCGATATCGTTGAGCAAGCGGCGGCACGGCAACAGCAATTGACCAAACCGGCCGGATCCCTGGGGCGCCTCGAGTCCGTGGCGGTGCAATTGGCCGGTCTGCAAGGGCAGGTCAAACCGACGCTTGAGCAGATCTGGATTGCGATTTTTGCTGGCGATCACGGCGTGGTCGCTGAAGGCGTTTCCGCGTTTCCACAGGAAGTCACCGGGCAGATGCTGCTCAACTTCGTCAGTGGCGGGGCGGCGATCAGCGTGTTGGCGCGCCAGCTCAATGCGCAACTGGAAGTGGTGGATCTGGGCACGGTGACGCCGTCGCTGAATCTGCCGGGCGTGCGTCACTTGAACATCGGCGCGGGTACGGCGAATTTCGTTCAGGGCGCCGCGATGACTCAGGCGCAAGGCGAACTCGCGTTGCAGGCCGGTCGCGACAGCGTACTGCGGGCGAAAGCGGCAGGCGCGCAGTTGTTCATCGGCGGCGAAATGGGCATTGGCAATACCACCGCTGCGAGCGCGCTGGCGTGTGCGTTGCTCGACTGCCCGGTGGTGCATCTGACCGGTCCCGGGACTGGTTTGAATGCCGAAGGCGTCAGCCGTAAAGCGCAAGTGATCGAGCGTGCTTTGGCCTTGCACGCGGCGCAACGGGGTGATGCGTTGCAGACGCTGTTCAATCTGGGTGGTTTCGAGATTGCGGCGCTGGTCGGCGCGTATCTGGCAGCGGCGCAGGAGGGTCTCGCGGTGCTCGTCGATGGCTTTATCTGCACCGTCGCTGCGCTGGTAGCTGTACGCCTGAATCCGGCCTGCCGCGAGTGGCTGCTGTTTGGTCACCGTGGCGCGGAACCGGGTCACCGGCATGTGCTGGAAACGTTGAACGCCGAACCATTGCTGGAACTCGGTCTGCGCCTGGGCGAAGGCAGCGGAGCGGCGTTGGCGGTGCCGCTGTTGCGTCTGGCCTGTGATCTGCACGGGCAGATGGCGACGTTCGCCGAAGCGGCGGTGGCGGATCGTTCGGCATGACTTTGCGTCTGGATCTGCTGCGCCACGGTGAGACGGAACTGGGTGGTGGCTTGCGCGGCAGCCTCGACGATGCGCTCACTGAGAAGGGCTGGGCGCAGATGCGTGCGGCGGTCATCGCGGGCGGGCCGTGGGATCGTCTGGTCAGTTCGCCGTTGCAGCGTTGTGCGCGCTTTGCCGCTGAGTTGGGCGAGCAATTGAATCTGCCGGTGCAACTGGACAAGGATCTGCAGGAACTGCATTTCGGTGCGTGGGAAGGGCGGAGCGCGGTGGCGTTGATGGAAACCGATGCTGAGGCGTTGGGGCTGTTTTGGGCGGATCCCTATTCATTTACGCCGCCGCAAGGGGAGCCAGTCGGCGATTTTTCCGCTCGCGTGCTGTCGGCGGTCGCGCAGTTACACGCAGCGTACGCGGGTGAGCGGGTGCTGCTGATCAGTCATGGCGGAGTGATGCGCCTGTTGCTGGCGCGGGCGCGAGGGTTGCCTCGTGAGCAACTGCTTAATGTCGAAGTCACTCATGGGGCATTGTTCTCCCTGACCGTCGACGCAGATGGCTCGCTCAAGGAAGGTCGCTGACATGTTGCCGCTGTGGATCGCCCTGCAATTTCTCAGCAGTCTGCCGATTCGTTTGCCGGGGATGCCGGAGCCTGAACAGCTTGGGCGTTCGCTGCTGTTTTATCCGCTGGTCGGGCTGCTGTTCGGTGTGATGCTCTGGTCGCTGAATCTGGCATTGGCTGGCACGCCGCTGTTGCTGCACGGGGCGTTGTTGTTGACGGTTTGGGTGTTGCTCAGCGGGGCATTGCATCTTGATGGGCTCGCCGACAGCGCCGATGCCTGGCTCGGCGGCTTTGGTGATCGTGAGCGTACGCTGACGATCATGAAGGATCCACGCAGCGGGCCGATTGCGGTGGTGACGCTGGTGTTGGTGTTGTTGCTCAAGTTTGCGGCGTTGCTGGCGTTGATCGAACAGCAGCAGACGCTCGCGCTGATCATCGTGCCGGTGCTTGGGCGCGCGGCGCTGCTCGGGTTGTTTCTGACCACGCCGTATGTGCGGGCCGGTGGCCTGGGGCAAGCGTTGGCCGATCATCTGCCGCGCAGAGCGGGTTGGTGGGTTGTTGCGGTGAGCGCGTTGGCGTGTGTGCTGATTGCCGGGTTCAAGGCTGTTGTTGCGCTGCTGGTGGCGGTTGTCGTGTTCGTCTGGCTGCGGCGAGTGATGGTGCGGCGGTTGGGCGGTACGACAGGAGACACGGCGGGGGCGTTGCTGGAGTTGCTGGAGATGGCGGTGCTGGTTGGGCTGGTTTTGGTCTGACAGATTTCTGTTGAATCTGCTGGCCTCATCGCTGGCAAGCCAGCTCCCACAGGTATTGGGGTGGTTTGCCGATTTTGGGCAATGTCATTTCCTGTATAAATTTTATGTTGAATCTGCTGGCAAGCCAGCTCCCACAGGTATTGGGGTGGTTTGCCGATTTTTGGGCAATGTCATTTCCTGTAGAAATTTTATGTTGAATCTGCTGGCAAGCCAGCACCCACAGGTATTGGGGGGATTTGCAGATTTTGTGGGCAATATCATTCTCTGTGGGAGCTGGCTTGCCAGCGATAGCAATCTTTCAGGCACCAAAAATGTTATGGATGAACTCATCTGTAACTTGATTTAACACAGTCGCGGGTATATACACGCATCATGCTTCCTTCTCAGTGTTTGTGCACTAACCTGCGTCGCGCCGCTCGTGGCGTCAGCAGGCATTACGACGGCGCTCTCGACGGCTTCGGGATCAACGTTGCCCAGTATTCTTTGCTGTGCAATCTGCAGCGTCTGGATCAACCGAGCATCTCCGAACTTGCCGAAGCCATGGGCCTGGATCGCAGCACCCTGGGGCGCAATCTGCGCGTGCTGGAAGGCGAAGGGCTGGTGACGCTGGCCGAGGGCGCGGACATGCGTAACCGGATTGTCCGGCTCACCGAAACCGGCGCGCAGCGTTTGGCAGCAGCGCTGCCGGCGTGGGAAGCGGCGCAGCAGCGATTGATTGATCGCCTGGGTGCCGAGAAGCGTGAAACCTTGCTCAAATTGCTTGATGAACTGGCTTGATGCCAGTTTTTTCGGATTCAAGCGGGTATATACCCGCGACTGGAGAATAACAATGACATCGATGTGGCGGACGTGCGGTTGGGTGTTGCTGGGAAGTGCGCTGATTCTCGCGTTGTCATTGGGCGTGCGTCACGGCTTCGGCCTGTTCCTGTCGCCGATGAGTGCGCAGTTCGGCTGGGGCCGCGAGGTGTTTGCCTTCGCGATCGCCTTGCAGAATCTGATCTGGGGTCTGGCGCAGCCGTTTACCGGCGCGCTGGCTGACCGTTTCGGCGCGGCGAAAGTGGTCCTCGTCGGTGGAGTGCTCTACGCGGCGGGTCTGGTGTGCATGGGGCTGTCTGATTCGGCGGTGACGTTGTCACTGAGCGCCGGCCTGCTGATCGGTATCGGTCTTTCCGGCACCTCGTTCTCGGTCATCCTCGGCGTCGTGGGGCGTGCCGTGCCACCAGAGAAACGCAGTATGGGCATGGGCATCGCCAGTGCCGCCGGCTCTTTCGGCCAGTTCGCCATGTTGCCGGGGACATTAGGGCTGATTGGCTGGCTCGGCTGGTCTGCCGCACTGCTGGTGCTGGGCCTGCTGGTGGCGATGATCGTGCCACTGGTGAGCATGCTCAAGGACAAACCGCTGCCGGTGCTCGGTCACGAGCAGACGCTGTCCGAGGCGCTACGCGAAGCCTGTTCACACTCGGGGTTCTGGCTGTTGGCGTTCGGCTTTTTCGTCTGCGGTTTTCAAGTGGTTTTCATCGGCGTGCATCTGCCGGCGTACCTGGTCGATCAGCACTTGCCGGCCACGGTCGGCACCACGGTGCTGGCGCTGATCGGGCTGTTCAACATCTTCGGTACCTACACCGCCGGGTGGCTCGGCGGGCGCATGTCGAAACCGCGTCTGCTCACCGCGTTGTACCTGTTGCGTGCGGTGGTGATCGTGCTGTTCCTGTGGCTGCCGGTGACAACCACGTCGGCCTACCTGTTCGGCATGGCCATGGGTTTCCTGTGGTTGTCGACGGTGCCGTTGACCAACGGCACGGTGGCGACCTTGTTTGGTGTGCGCAATCTGTCCATGCTCGGTGGCATTGTGTTCCTGTTCCATCAGCTCGGATCGTTCCTCGGCGGCTGGCTGGGCGGGGTGGTGTATGACCGTACCGGGAGTTACGACTTGATCTGGCAAGTGGCGATTCTTCTCAGCCTGTTGGCGGCTGCATTGAACTGGCCGGTGCGCGAGCGTCCGGTGGCGCGCCTGCAAGCCGCTGCGAGCGCCGCATGAGCCGATTCTGGCCACGACTCGCCATCACCGCACTCGGCGCCGCTTTGCTGGCGCTGGTGTGGTGGGGCTGGCATCAAGGCGGGCTGGCATTGATGCAATTGGGCATGAGTATTTGCTAGAAGGCTGTCCGGCGAGTAACGTCGAAGTCTGACGACTGCTCAAGGATGTACGACATGCTGATGCGCTGGTGTGCTGTTCCCGCGTTGCTGGTGGCGTTGACTGGCCTGGCCCAGGCGGCGGATTGCCCGGAAGTGTTGCAGGGTTCGCTGCCCAAGCTGCGAGCCAAGGAATCCATCGATCTGTGCAAGCAGTACGCCGATAAGCCGCTGGTGGTGGTCAATACCGCCAGTTTCTGTGGTTTTGCGCCGCAGTTCGAAGGCCTTGAAGCGCTGCATAAACGCTACGAAGGGCAAGGGTTGCAAATGCTCGGCGTGCCTTCCAATGACTTCAAGCAAGAGTCCAAGGACAGCACCGAGACCGCCAAGGTCTGCTACGCCAACTATGGCGTGACGTTCGCCATGACCGAACCGCAGAAAGTCCGTGGTGGCGATGCCACCCATCTGTTCCAGGTGCTCGCTGCCCAAAGCAGTGCGCCGAAATGGAATTTCTACAAATACGTGATCGATCGTCAGGGCAAGGTCATCGCGAATTTCTCCAGCCTGACCAAGCCCGATGATCCGGAATTTATCGCCGCAATCGAGAAAGCCATCGCCTCGAAACCCCTGAAGAACTGAGCTCTTGTGGGAGCGAGCCTGCTCGTTTCTGAGGGCGAACGCCAGGCACAAAAAAGCCCCGCTTCTGCAAAGAGAGCGGGGCTTTTTTGTGGGCGAGGGGTTAGCCTCGCCGTGCAGCATCAGAAACGGTAAGTCGCGCCGACACCGAAGCCGTTTGCCGAGTTTTCATACTTGGCGTTGTAGCTCTGGCCACGATCGTTTTCGTTGCGGATCTTGACCGACTCTTCCTTCAGGTACGAGTAAGCAACGTCGATGGTCAGGTCTTCGGTCGGGCTCCAGCCGGCACCGATGCTGAAGATGGTCCGGTCGCCGGTAGGAATGCGTGGCGAACGGTCGACGTTGTTGGTCGGCGACTGGTCGAAGGTCAGACCGGTGCGCAGTACCCATTCCTTGTTCAGCTGATACGAAGTACCCACGGCGTAAGCCCAGGAATCGTGCCAGTTCTGGTCTTCGGTGATCTCGCCGAACTGACCGGCCAGCAGCGGCTGCACACCGGAGTTCTTGACGGTGATCTTTTCCAGCTGGCTCCAGCGGGTCCAGGTCGAACCGGCGTAGACGTTCCAGCGGTCGTTGATCGCTTGAGTGACCGAGAAGTCGATCGATTCAGGCGTGGTGATCTTCAACGAAGCATCGTACTTCTGGTTGGCGCCCAGACCGACTGCACCGAGCACACCGTAGTTGACCTTGGTGTTGCCTTCCAGCTTGTAGTCGACTTTCGAGTGGTAAGTCAGACCCAGACGAGTGGTATCAGTGGCTTGTACCAGCACGCCGATGTTGTAGCCCAGCGCGGTGTCGTCACCCTTGATCTTGACCTTGCCATCCGGCGCGGCCTGAGTGATCGACAGGTTGGATTCCAGCGTACCGTCGATGCGGTTGATGGTCGGACCGAAACCGATCGATACCTTGTCGTTGAAGGCGTAGCTGACAGTCGGCTGGAAGGTGATGACTTGTACTTCCGACTTGCTGCCGAAGTAGCGGCCGGCAAAGTTTTTCTCGTAGTCAGTAATCAGGCCGAACGGCACGTATACACCGAGACCGAATGCCCAATGGTCGTCAATCGGTTTGACGTAGAAGCCCATAGGTACGGAGGTGAAGGGCACCATGTCGCCTTTGTTGCTACCGCGGTTAGGGCTGGAGCTGGCGTCGCTGATATCGGTTTTTGCGTCGAGGAATGCAACACCGCCCGTGACTTGTTCGCGCTTGATGCGCGACATGCCGGCAGGGTTGCCATAAACAGTGCTTGCGTCGTCGGCAGAAGAAGATCGCCCGGCGTACCCAGTCCCCATCCCGCTGATGCTGTGTTCGTTGATGGCAAAGCCAGCTGCGAAGATCTGGGTGGATGCCACGGTTACGGCAAGGCTAAGGGTGGTTTTGAGCATTACTTTTTTCATTATTAGAACTCCTGGTGATCACCGGGGCGAAAATTACCAACATTTTCGTCTCGGCGCTATAGTCCGTATGCCTTGAGTTAGAGCGGTTTTGTAGGACAATCCGACCAAAATCACTGCCTGTTGTGCGATCTTGTGAAACTGCTTGGTCAGCAAGCGACCTGATTCAGCGGTGAAACACAGGTTTGCCAGGCGTAGGTGAAGTCACGCAGACGACCCTGAGGTTGAAAGGTCTGACGCCAGATACGCGCCATGCCGAGCAAGTCATTCGGGTCGGGGAGGGTAGGGTTTTGTTCTTCCACCAGCAGCCAGGCGATCGCTGTGGCGTAACGCAGGTTGACGGTCAATTCCAGGTGCGGGCCGCTGAGAAAGGCATGCTGGCTGGCGAGACCGCGCACCAGGCTTGCACGCTCCGGATCGAGCGCCAGGTAGTGATCCCAAAGCGCCTGATGGCGATGCTCGGCGATGCGGTAGAGGCCGTGGCCACGGCGGTCATGCAGGGCGGACCCGAGGGCAGACTGGCTGGCGGCGATGCCCAGCAGCAGGGATTCGGCAGTCGCGCAGTGACGTCCCAGATAAATCAGCGTAGGACGGATCACATAGCGACACAGTTCGCTGGCAGCGATACCCATAAATCCCTCGGATCTTGTTATTGGGCGGCGATACCTGAAGGGGCCTTGGCAGCGGTGGATCGACTCAGGCTCGCCGGAAGCGGATCACGCCGCTTGAGTTGAAGTGTAGTGTCATATTCGCGACGTAAAGGCCTGTTTTTAAAATATTTCCGCCGACCCGTTATAACCGTTATATCGGAAGGTGCTTAAGCGCTGACCGCGCAAAGTGAAACATCAGGCAATAAAAAGCCCCGCGTTTTAAGCGGGGCTTTTGCTTTTTGCAGCCTTTTCGGCTTTCAGGCAACCAGTGCCTGACGGGTACGATCGATCACGGCCTGCAGCGGTTCGGCGCTGGAGTATTGATCGGGGTACAGACGCTCGCTGTGGCGGGCGATCCCGTGTTCATTGACTACGGTGAAGCTGAAGCAGCCTTTGCGAGCGGCCATGATCAGGCAGTTCATTGGTGCAAAAGCGTTGGTTAGGGTGCGAATGGCATCCTGAGTATGGATTTGAGTAGACATAGTTATTAGGTGTTCCTACAAATGACACGGATAAGAACCGTGCAACGTTAAAACGTTCCAGTAATGTCGACCACCATTGGTCGAACAAAGAACCCGACTGGAACAAAGCAGCCAGTTTGAAGCGCTGATAAATTGGCGCGCTTGGGCTGGCAGGTAGGTACTTAGGAGGACAGGCATCACATCAAGGGCAAAGGTTCTGGGCCCGGGGTGAAGATCCTGATCAATTTGCAGGCTGGTTCGGTCAGAGTAAGTGGTCTTCGCAACACCCTTTGCATTATTCAAAGGCCGTGTCGCGGAAAGATTTACCTGGAAACCATCGAGGGGTCGTTCCCGCTTTTTTCGGTAAGGGCTTCTTGGAAGAAGGCTGACCGTGGGGATATGTTCGACCGGAATTGACTTTCAGCTTGGTACTAACGCCGCGGATAGTAATGGATCATTTTTGTTAAAGCAAACCTTTGTTGAAAAATAATTGAAATCTCTGGCCAAGTCTGCTTTGCATTCCATTGAATCGCCTCGAATCGGCTCACATATCGACCACCGGTCAGTGAATGTTTTTTCATCAAGCCGCGTTTTAGAGCCGCTTATCCCCAGGCAGACAGCTAAAACGACCCGAAAAAGCGCATCGATATAACCGGGTAACAGGTACTTGTGCACATTAGTTGCGCGAGCTGTAACGACGCTGTCACATCAATCCTGACCCCGACGGCTGCCTGTAACGAAAGTTTAAGTCAATGAAAAACATCGCTTTTTTTTGTTGGTGAAAAAATCGTCAGTTTGACTGCGAGCCCCATTCCACAAGGCTTTGCGAGGGTTGAAGGGCGGTTGTCCACTGAGTTATCCACAGCTTCTGTGGATTGTCCCGAGCGCTTGCTCTAGGACGGGCGTGCCGGGTTGTTTTTCGGCTTTACCTGTAAGAAAAAGAGAGTAGAGTGGCGCGCCTTCCGATCTGTCCCACAGTGTTTTATGAAGTTTCGCTCAGTATCAGACTCTGTTACCTCAGAACCTCCTCGTGTTACCTCGCCAAAGCGATTTTCCGTGCGTGTGGCCGAATGGCTGCTCGACAGCCCGCGCCTGAGCGACAGTCACAATGCCAAGCACCTTGCCGGTCGCTTGCTCAAGCAACCGGCGCGCGAAGGCGTGGTCGCCGCGCAAAGCCGTCTCGGACAGTTGATGTGTCGTGAATGCGGGAGTGCCCGTGATCGCCGCATCGGTCACGATCTGTTGCGTCAGGCCGCGCGCGCCGGCGACCTTCGTGCGCAACAGGAACTCGGTCTCATCGAAGACTGAGCTGTCCAAGTTCTGACACCTTGGTTAACCTTCAGGCTTTATCGGATCGGCAGGAATCGCTATGGCTATGGACTTGACCAGCTTATTGCTGGGGCTCGCAGCGGCAGGGCTGCCGTTGCTGGCACTGGCCTGGCAGCTGCAGCGCCGGGCGAGCAGCGGGCAAGCCGAAGTGGCCTTGCTCGAAGAGCGACTGGCCATGGCGCAACTGGCACAGGACGGGCTCAACGCTCAACTGGAGGCCAGTCGCGACGAAGTCGCTGACCTCGGCCAGGCCAACGCGGCCAAACAAGCTGAATTGGCAGCCCTGCGTCGCGAAGTCGAGTTGTTGCAGATCGAGCGCGATGACGCCCGTGACGCTTCCCACGCCTGGAACATCGAGCGCGCCAACAAAGAAGCCGAACTGCGTCGCCTCGACGCTCAGGCGGCATCGCTGAACGCCGAATTGCGCGAGCAGCAGGAAAGCCATCAACAACGCCTCAATGACCTGCAAGGCTCGCGTGATGAATTGCGTGCGCAATTCGCCGAGCTGGCGGGCAAGATCTTCGACGAGCGCGAACAGCGTTTTGCCGAGACCAGTCAACAACGTCTCGGCCAGTTGCTCGATCCGTTGAAAGAGCGCATCCAGTCTTTCGAAAAACGCGTGGAAGAAAGCTATCAGGCCGAGGCTCGCGAGCGCTTCTCGCTGGCCAAGGAACTGGAGCGTTTGCAAGCGCTCAATCTGCGCTTGAGCGATGAAGCCACCAACTTGACCCGCGCCTTGAAAGGCCAGAAAACCCAAGGTAACTGGGGTGAGTTGATACTCGAACGCGTGCTGGAACATGCCGGCCTGGAGAAGGGCCGCGAGTACCAGACGCAGGTCAACCTCAAGGGCCCGGACGGCGAGCGCTTCCAGCCCGACGTGATCATTTACCTGCCAGGCGACAAACAGGTGGTGGTCGACTCCAAGGTCAGCCTGACCGCCTATCAACAGTACGTTGCCGCCGAAGACGACACGCTCGGGCAGATCGCGATCAAACAGCACGTGCTGTCCCTGCGCAATCACGTCAAGGGCTTGTCGGGCAAGGACTACAAACGTCTGGAGGGCCTGCACAGCCTCGATTTCGTTCTGCTGTTCGTGCCCATCGAAGCGGCTTTTTCGGCGGCATTACAGGCTGAGCCGACGCTGTTTCAGGACGCGTTCGACCGTAACATCGTGATCGTCAGTCCGACCACGTTGCTAGCGACGTTGCGGGTCATCGACAGCCTGTGGAAACAGGAACGCCAGAGCCAGAACGCCCGGGAAATCGCCGAGCGGGCCGGCTGGCTGTACGACAAGTTCGTGTTGTTCATTCAGGATCTGGACGAGGTCGGCAATCGCCTGCAGCAACTGGACAAAGCCTACAGCTCGGCGCGCAACAAGCTGACAGAAGGACGCGGCAACCTGGTCAGCCGCAGTGAGCAGCTCAAACTGCTCGGTGCGCGGGCGAGCAAAAGCTTGCCGGCGGATCTGCTGGAACGAGCGATGACGGATGTCGACGGCTTGGTCGAGTTGCCTGAGTAAACCCGATTTTTGTGGCGAGGGAGCTTGCTCCCGCTGGGGGGCGAAGCACCCCCGAAAACCCCGATTCCGATTTATCTGAAACACCGCGTTGAATGGATTGGCGCCTGCTGCGCAGCCGAGCGGGAGCAAGCTCCCTCGCCACAGGTCTTGCGCTGTCTTGGCATTACAGCGGTAAATAGCGACTCAACAACGCCCGCAGGGCCGCCGGTTTCACCGGTTTGGCCAGATAATCCAGCCCTGCCGCATGCACCTGCGCAACCATCTCCGGCCGCCCGTCGGCACTGATGACCACGCCTGGCACCGGCTCACCCAGACTCGTGCGTAACCATGCCATCAACTCGGTCCCGGTATCGCCGTGATCGAGGTGGTAGTCGACCAGCGCCACTTGCGGCCGCACCCCGTCGCTGAGCAACGCTGCACATTCCTCACGATTGCGCGCCGTCCAGACCTGACAACCCCAACGGCTCAACAGGCTGTTCATGCCAATCAGAATGCTGTCTTCGTTATCGACGCACAGCACCTGCGCGCCGCTCAGCATCTTGCCGTTTATCTCGACAGCAGCGCTGGCCGGCACGGTCTGCGTGCGAGCCAGCGGCACACTGACGCTAAACACACTGCCGCGCCCCGGCCACGAGCGCACACGCAATGTATGACCGAGTACGCGACACAAGCCGTCGGCGATCGCCAGCCCGAGGCCGAGACCTTTTTCGGCGCGGGTCTGATGACTGTCGAGGCGTTTGAATTCCTCGAAAATCACCTGCTGCTTGTCTTCCGGAATGCCCGGCCCGCGATCCCACACTTCAAGGCACAACTCGCCGGCGCGGCGCCGTACGCCCAGCAGCACCGGGCCTTTGGCGTAGCGGAACGCGTTGGTGAGGAAGTTCTGCAGGATTCGTCGCAGCAACTTGATGTCGCTGTCGATGCGCAAATGGCTGCCGCGTACGCGGAAGGTCAAACCTTGTTCCTGAGCCTGCGCCTTGAACTCGGCGCCGAGCGTGTCGAACAGCTCATTGACCGCAAAAGGCTTGCGATCCGGGTTGATCTTGCCGTTTTCCAGGCGGGAAATGTCCAGCAGATCGCTGATCAGGTCTTCGGCCGAACGCAACGAACTGTCGAGGTGCTGCACCAGTTTCTGCGCCTCGCTGCTCAAACCGTCATCCTGGTGGGAGAGGGCGGCGGAGAAAAGGCGAGCGGCGTTCAAGGGCTGCATCAAGTCATGGCTGACGGCGGCGAGGAAGCGGGTTTTCGACTGGTTGGCGGCCTCGGCGGTGCCCTTGGCTTCGGTCAGCGCGACGTTGAGTTGCGACAGCTCCTGAGTCCGTTCGCTGACCCGTTGCTCCAGGCCTTCGTTGGCTTCGGTCAAGGCCTGCTCGGCCTCGCGGAACGCGGTAATGTCGGTAAAACTCATGACAAAACCGCCGCCCGGCATCGGGTTGCCGATCAGCTCGATCACCCGACCGTTGGGGAACAGCCGTTCAGAGGTGTGCGCGCGACCCTGACGCATCCAGTGCAAACGCCGGGCGACGTGGACTTCCGCCTCGCCGGGACCGCACAAGCCACGCTCGGCGTTGTAGCGAATGATGTCGGCAATCGGCCGGCCGACGCTGATCAGTCCGTCGGGGTAGTTGAACAGTTCCAGGTAACGCCGGTTCCACGCCACCAGTTTCAACGACTGGTCGACCACGCTGATGCCTTGGGTGATGTTCTCGATGGCGCCTTGCAGCAGGGCGCGGTTGAACTGCAACACCTCGGAAGCTTCGTCGGCAATTCGCACGACGTCCTCCAGCTGCATTTCCCGACCTTCGATGGCGGCTTTTACTACCGCTCGCGTCGAAGAGGCGCCCAGCACGCCGGCCAGCAAACGTTCGGTATGGGCAATCCATTCACCGTCGGCGTTCTGATTGGGGTTGAAGGCTTTTCCTTGGCGGTAGGCAAATCGAATGAAGCTCTGGCGGGCACGTTCTTCACCGACAAAGCGCGCGGCCAGTTGCAACAGATCGTCGATCTGTACCGCCAGCATCGAGCGCGCACTCGGGCGGGCGCTGATTTCCTGACCGATGAAGCGCCCGGCCTGCCAGTGCTCCGAAACCCGCGTGCGGGACAGCACCGAGACCCAAGCGAACAAGGTGAAGTTGCCCGCCAGCGACAGCACCACGCCTTGGGTCAATGGCGTGATCGGCAAGTTCAGCGGGTTGCTGTGCAGCCACGCCAGACCGGGGAAGGTGTCCAGCGACCAGCCGAGACTGCGCGCGGCAATCGGCAGGATCAGCGTGTAAAACCATAGGAATGTGCCGGCGGCGAGGCCGGCAAACACGCCACGCCGGTTGGCCTGTTTCCAGTACAGCGCGCCGAGCATCGCCGGCGCCAGTTGCGTCACGGCGGCGAAGGCGATCTGGCCGATGGTCGCCAGACTCGCCGTGGAACCGAGCAATCGATAGCTGACATAAGCCAGCAGCAGAATCAGCACGATGCTCACTCGGCGTACCGACAACATCCACTGACGAAATACCTCGAACGGACGCTCGGCATTGTTGCGCCGCAGCAACCACGGCAACAGCATGTCGTTGGAAACCATGGTCGACAGCGCCACGCTGGCGACGATGACCATGCCGGTGGCGGCTGAAGCGCCGCCGATAAACGCCAGCATGGCCAGCGCCGGGTGGGCCTGGGCCAGTGGCAGGCTGATCACGAATGAATCAGGCAGCACGTTGCTCGGGAGCAGCATCTGACCGGCGAGGGCGATTGGCACTACAAACAGCGCGGCCAGCGCGAGGTACGCCGGGAACACCCATTTGGCCAGGCGCAGATCCTGCGGATCGATGTTCTCCACCACGGTGACGTGAAACTGCCGTGGCAGGCAGATGATCGCCATCATGGCCACGCCGGTCTGCACCACCATCGACGGCCAGTTGATGGTTTCTTTCCAGTATTCCTCCAGGCGCGGGGCGAGCATCGCCTGATTGAACAGGTCGTCGAAACCGTCATACAGGCCATAAGTGACGAAGGCGCCGACGGCGAGAAAGGCGAACAGCTTGACCAGCGACTCGAACGCAATCGCCAGCACCATGCCCCGGTGGTGTTCGGTGGCGTCGAGGTTGCGCGTGCCGAAAACAATGGTGAACAGCGCCAGCACCAGCGACACGATCAACGCGGTGTCCTGGGCGCGGGTGCCCATTGCATCGGCCCCGGCGCCTATCAGCAGGTTCACGCCGAGGACGATGCCTTTGAGTTGCAGAGCGATGTAGGGCAGAACGCCGACCAGACAAATCAGCGCCACGACCACCGCCAGCGATTGTGATTTGCCGTAGCGCGCGGCAATGAAGTCAGCGATGGAGGTGATGTTCTCCTGTTTGCTGATCATCACCATTTTTTGCAGGACCCACGGTGCACAGACCAGCAGCAGGATCGGCCCGAGGTAAATCGGCAGGAATGACCACAACTGTTCAGCGGCTTGACCGACCGCGCCGAAAAACGTCCAGCTGGTGCAATAAACCGCCAGCGACAAGCTGTACACCCAGGCACGCATCCGTGGTGGCAGCGGCGTGCTGCGACGGTCGCCGTAGAAGGCGATGGCGAACATGATGGCCATATAGGCCAGGGCGACGGCGGCGATCAGCCCGGTGGACAACGACATGCAACACTCCCGACAGAAGACTCCCCGGCACTCCTGCCCGGGCGGACAGTCTCGCATGAGTGCGGCGGTTAGTCAGTGTCGACCAAGGTCGTGGCGTGGCGGGGTGTCGCAGGTGTGGAACCGGGTGGTTTGAGAGTGACTGGGCGGCCTCATCGCTGGCAAGCCAGCTCCCACAGTTTTCAGGGCGTATACAAAATTTGCATTCGCTGGAGATCCCTGTGGGAGCTGGCTTGCCAGCGATGGCGTCAGTCCTGTTTCAGCGCGATATCAATCAACCGGTGCAATTCCTCCACCTGCAGCGCCGCCGCGGAAAACAGAATGCGAAACACCACCGGCGCCACCACCAGATTGATCAAATGATCAACGCTCGGTGCCGGCTCATCCGGATGCCGCTCAATGATCGTCTGCAACTGCGCGCCGATAATCTTCACGCAATACCCCGGCGTGGCACTCGCCTGCACGTCGCGCATCATGTTGCGTCCGGGCTCGGAACTCATCTCGTCGAGATACTGCTCGGCCCACGCGCGGATATCGCTGCGCAAACTGCCGGTTTCTGCCGGTTCGCTGTCAGGACGCATGCGGGCGAGGGCGACGTCGGCCAGTAAGGCCGCCAGATCACCCCAGCGTCGATAAATCGTCGACGGCGTAACGCCTGCGCGTGCGGCGATTTGCGGGACGGTCACGGTCGAACGCTCCTGTTCTTGCAGGAGCGCGCGGACTGCCGAATGAATCGACTCTTGCACCCGGGCACTGCGACCACCCGGGCGTAAACCTTCTTTAATAGCCATGCGGCAGACCTTAACACAAAGAATTTGCTTTAAGCACAGGCCGAGAGCACACTCCGCAAAAGCAAAAAATTAGCTTTTGCGGAGTGTGCACATGAACAGCCTTGCTTCCAATCGTCCCAGCCTGTGGTTTCTGGCGATCACCTTACTGAGTTTTCTCGCCGCTTCCACGGCGCCGACGCCGTTGTATCACCTGTATCAGGATCAGCTGCATTTCTCGGCAGCCATGCTGACGTTGATTTTCGGCGTCTACGCCCTGAGTTTGCTGGCGGCGCTGTTAACCGTCGGATCGCTGTCCGATCATCTCGGGCGTAAACCGGTGATCTTCGCTGCCGTTCTGCTCAATGCGCTGGCGATGCTGTTGTTCATCAGCGCCGACAGCGTCACCTGGCTGATCAGTGCGCGGGTGCTGCAAGGCTTCGCGACCGGCATGGCCACTGCCGTATTAAGTGCAACATTGCTCGACACCGACCGCCAGCAAGGACCGCTGATCAACAGTGTTGCGCCGTTGCTGGGTATGGCGTTGGGAGCCATGGGCTGTGGCCTGCTGGCCGAGTTCGCTCCGGCGCCGTTGCAACTGACGTACTGGCTGCTGCTCGCGCTGTTTGTGCTGCAAGCACTGTATGTCTGGCGCCTGCCGGAAAGTGTCAGCCCGCAGGCTGGGGCCTGGGCGTCGTTGCGGCCGACGCTGCATGTCCCGGCTCAGGCGCGTTCAACGTTGTGGCGAGTGCTGCCGCTGAACACCGCGACCTGGGCGCTCGGCGGTTTCTACGCATCACTGGCGCCGTCGCTGGTGCGCACGGCCACCGGTTCCACTTCCAATCTGATCGGCGGCGCAACCGTCGCGGCACTGACCGTCACCGGCGCCCTGATGATCTTCACCCTGCGCAATCGTCCCGCCACGCGCGCGTCGCAACTCGGCGCAAGCTTGCTGCCAAGTGGTCTGGTGCTGATTCTGCTCGGTGTGCACAGCGCCAGTCTGTCGCTGTTTTTCCTCGGCACGCTGGTCGCCGGGTGTGGTTTCGGCTCAGGCTTTCTCGGCGCGGTGCGCAACCTGGTGCCGCTGGCGTTACCGCATGAGCGGGCCGGGTTGATGTCGGCGTTTTACGTGCTGAGTTACCTGGCGTTTTGCTTGCCTGCCTTGTTAGCCGGGCACTTCACCCACCAACTCGGATTGCTGGCCACGACTGATGTGTATGGCGGGGTGCTGATCGTGTTGGCCGTGGCAGCGTTGTTGCTCAGTCTGCGTCCTCGATCTGCCAAGGTGTGCAGCGCTCCATAAGCACAGCGGTTTCGGTTAGCCTTGCCCGGCCACTCTTCTCACGGATCGATTCATGAAGATTATTCGCAGCAAGACCTTCACCGCCGACCGCGCCTGGGGCGCGCTCGATATCGCCAACATGAACGGCATCACCACGCGCCTGCACTGGACCGATCAGCCGTACAAGTGGCACGTCAATGACGGTGAGGAAGTGTTTGTGGTGCTCGACGGCAAAGTGTCGATGCATTACCGCGAGGAAGGTGAAGAAAAACAGGTGCAGTTGGCGGTTGGCGATATCTTCTACGCCTCGGTCGGTACCGAACATGTCGCGCATCCGCAGGGCGTCGCACGGATTCTGGTCATCGAAAGCGAAGGCAGTGTTTGACTGCTTATCTATAGAACAGATAACAGTTAGAGAAATTACCCGTTATATAGATATTCGATTCGGATCTACCATGGACTCAACCTCACCTGAGGACAGGAGTTCATGATGATTTGCCCTAACAGCGCCAAACCCGGCATCAAGCCGCTCAGCCAACTTCAGCATCCGCGTGAAGTGATCCGTCAGTTCACTCCGAACTGGTTCGCCGCAACCATGGGTACTGGTGTGCTGGCGCTGGCACTGGCGAATTTGCCGGTGGCGATTCCCGGGATGCATGCCGTGGCCGAAGGGCTGTGGCTTTTCAACATCCTGTTGTTCACATTGTTTACCGCTGCATACGCCGCACGCTGGATCCTGTTTTTCGACGAGGCGCGGCGGATTTTCGGCCATTCCACCGTGTCGATGTTCTTCGGCACCATTCCCATGGGCCTGGCAACGATCATCAACGGCTTTCTGTTGTTTGGTCTGCCGCGTTGGGGCGAGGGTGTCATCCAGTTGGCCGAAGTGCTGTGGTGGGTTGATGTGGCGATGTCTCTGGCGTGTGGCGTACTGATTCCCTACATGATGTTTACCCGTCAGGAACACAGCATCGATCAGATGACGGCGGTTTGGCTGTTACCGGTGGTGGCTGCGGAAGTCGCCGCCGCCAGTGGTGGGCTGCTCGCGCCACATCTGACCGATGCCCACTCGCAACTGGTGGTGTTGACCACAAGCTACGTGCTCTGGGCGTTTTCCCTACCGGTAGCGTTCAGCATTCTCACAATCCTGTTGCTGCGCATGGCCCTGCACAAACTGCCTCACGAGAATATGGCTGCATCGAGCTGGCTGGCCCTCGGCCCGATTGGCACTGGTGCGCTGGGCATGTTGCTGCTGGGGGCCGATGCGCCGGCCATCTTCGCCGCCAACGGCCTGCCGGGCATTGGCGAAATCGCTTCCGGCATTGGCCTGGTGGCGGGGATCACACTGTGGGGCTTTGGTCTGTGGTGGATGCTGATGGCACTGCTGATCACCGTGCGTTATCTGCGCGACGGAATTCCGTTCAACCTCGGTTGGTGGGGGTTCACCTTTCCTTTGGGCGTGTATTCGCTGGCAACGCTCAAGCTTGCCAGTACGCTGAACCTCGGGTTTTTCAGTGTGGTTGGTTGCGTGCTGGTGGCCCTGTTGGCCTTGATGTGGCTGATTGTCGGCAAGCGCACCGTGCAAGGGGCATGGCGTGGTGAGCTGTTTGTTTCGCCGTGCATTGCAGGTTTGAAGAAATAACCTGAAAAGTTTAGGTAATGTGTGGCCTGGATCGCGGTTCGAGATTCCAATACAAGAACCCAGGCCTCTCTACCCAACATCAGGAAAACACGGAAGATGAGTCACCCCTCACAGTTCAACCTGCTGCGCACCCGGCGCTTCCTGCCGTTTTTCATCACGCAGTCGCTCGGTGCGTTCAACGACAACGTGTTTAAACAGTCGCTGATCCTCGCCATTCTCTACCGGCTGACCATCGAGGGTGATCGCTCGATCTGGGTCAACCTGTGTGCGCTGCTGTTTATTCTGCCGTTCTTCCTGTTTTCGGCGCTGGCCGGGCAGTTCGGCGAGAAGTTCGCCAAGGACGCGCTGATCCGTCTGATCAAACTCGCGGAAATCGCGATCATGGCGGTGGGCTCGGTCGGCTTCCTCTTCGATCACTTGTCGCTGATGCTGGTGGCGCTGTTCGCGATGGGCACCCATTCGGCGCTGTTCGGGCCGGTGAAGTATTCGATCCTGCCGCAGGCCTTGCGTGAAGAGGAATTGGTTGGCGGTAACGGTCTGGTGGAGATGGGCACGTTCCTCGCGATTCTTGCAGGGACCATCGGTGCCGGGGTCATCATGTCCTCGACCCACTACGCGCCGCTGGTGTCGACCGCCATCGTCGGCATCGCCGTGCTGGGTTATCTGGCCAGCCGCAGCATTCCCCGCGCGGCGGCCTCGTCACCGGAAATGCGTCTGAACTGGAACATCTTCAGCCAATCCTGGGCCACGCTGAAACTGGGGCTGGGCCAGACGCCCGCAGTATCGCGCTCGATTGTCGGCAACTCGTGGTTCTGGTTTGTCGGGGCGATTTACCTGACGCAGATCCCGGCCTACGCCAAGGAGTGGATGCACGGCGATGAAACCGTGGTCACGCTGATTCTCACCGTGTTCTCGGTGGGTATCGCGCTGGGTTCGATGCTCTGCGAAAAGCTCTCCGGGCGCAAAGTCGAGATCGGTCTGGTGCCGTTTGGCTCATTCGGTCTGACGGTGTTCGGCTTGCTGCTTTGGTGGCATTCCGGTGGGATTCCCGACAGTGTCACTGGCCACAGCTGGACCGAAGTCCTGGGCTTTGCGCACACCTGGGCAGTGTTGGTGGACATTCTCGGCCTCGGCATTTTCGGCGGCTTCTACATCGTGCCGCTGTACGCATTGATCCAGTCGCGCACGGCCGAGAACGAGCGGGCGCGAGTGATTGCCGCCAACAACATTCTCAACGCGCTATTCATGGTGGTGTCGGCGATTGTCTCGATCGTGTTGTTGAGCGTGGTCAAACTGTCGATCCCGCAACTGTTCCTCGTGGTGTCGCTGCTGAACATCGGCGTCAACGCTTACATCTTCAAGATCGTTCCCGAGTTCAGCATGCGTTTCATGATCTGGCTGCTCAGCCATTCCATGTACCGCGTCGAGCATCGCAACCTTGAAGCTATTCCGGATGAAGGCGCGGCGTTGCTGGTGTGCAACCACGTGTCGTTTGTCGACGCCTTGCTGATCGGCGGCGCGGTGCGTCGGCCGATTCGCTTTGTCATGTACTACAAGATCTACAACTTGCCGGTGCTGAACTTTATCTTTCGTACGGCGGGGACGATTCCGATTGCCGGACGCAATGAAGACATTCAGATCTACGAAAAAGCCTTCAGCCGCATTGCCCAATATTTGAAGGACGGTGAGCTGGTGTGCATCTTCCCTGAGGGCAAGTTGACCGCCGATGGCGAGATCAATGAGTTCAAGGGTGGGCTGACGCGGATTATCGAGGAAACGCCGGTGCCGGTGATTCCGCTGGCGTTGCAGGGCTTGTGGGGGAGTTTCTTCAGTCGCGACCCGAACAAGGGTGTGTTCCGCCGGTTGTGGTCGCGGGTGACATTGGTGGCGGGTGCGCCTGTGGACGTCGAGGCAGCGCAGCCAGAGAAGTTGCAGACGTTGGTGGGCGATTTGCGGGGCGCCGTTAGATAGTTGGTGAAGGGACTGCCCCCATCGCTGGCAAGCCAGCTCCCACAGGTTTCCTGGGTGTACACAGCATTTGTGTTCACCGGAAATCCTTGTGGGAGCTGGCTTGCCAGCGATTGGGCCAGTGGCCTAAGCGCTAACTTTAAGCCCGATCAAACCAGTGATGATCAACGCCACACTGGCCAGCCGAATCAACGCCATCGACTCGCCAAACAGAATGATTCCGGCAATCACCGTGCCCACAGCGCCGACCCCGGTCCAGATCGCATAAGCCGTGCCCAGCGGCAATTCCTTCATCGCCAGACCCAGGAGGCCAAGGCTGATGGCCATGGCCGCAACGGTCAATACGGTGGGGAGCGGGCGGGTGAAGCCATCGGTGTATTTCAGGCCGACGGCCCAGCCGACTTCAAACAGGCCGGCGAAAAACAGAATGATCCAGGACATGAGAGACCTCCATCGATTGACGGGGTCGTCCCCAGATAAAAAACTCGATCGAGCCGCAGGGTCGTCCCCGCGTTGCGCGACATATTGCCGAGCCTTGATCCGGGGATCAAGTTTCAGCTCAGTCGACGGCCTGTTGCGCCAACGCTTCGCGATCTTCCTTCTCACTCATGCGCCGGAAATAGGTTGAGAGGAGTGCCCCGGAAATGTTGTGCCAGACACTGAACAATGCACTTGGTACCGCCGCCAGTGGCGAGAAGTGTGCACTGGCCAAAGCGGCGCCCAATCCCGAGTTCTGCATGCCGACCTCCAGCGCCAGCGACTTGCGCTGCGCCAGCGGCAATTTGAACAGGCGACCGGTGAAGTAACCCAGCAAGTAGCCGAAACTGTTGTGCAGCATCACCACTGCCATGATCAGCAGACCCGATTCGGCGATTTTCGCCTGACTGGCCGCCACTACAGCGGTGACGATGATCACGATGCTGACCACCGACACCAGCGGCAACACCTCCACCGCATGGCGGACCTTGTCACCGAGCAGGCGTTGCGCAACCACACCGAGAATGATCGGCAGCAGCACCACTTGCAGGATCGACCAGAACAACTCCATGAACGACACCGGCAACCACGCCGAAGCCAACAGCCAGATCAACGCCGGGGTCAGCAGCGGGGCGAGGAGGGTGGTGACGGCGGCAATGGCCACCGACAACGCCAGATCGCCACGGGCCAGCCAGGTCATCACGTTGGACGAGGTGCCGCTCGGGCAGCAACCAACCAGGATCACTCCGACGGCGATTTCCGGCGGCAGGTGAAATACCTGGCAGAGCAACCACGCCACTCCGGGCATGATCACGAAATGCGCGACTACGCCCAGCGCGACACGCCACGGGTGGCGGGCGACAGCGGCGAAATCATCAAGTTTGAGGGTCAGGCCCATGCCGAACATCACCAGGCCCAGCAGCGGCACGATCGCGCTTTTGAGGCCGAGGAACCATGCCGGTTGCAGGAACGCGATGACCGCGAAAACCAGAACCCAGTAAGCGAAGGTATTGCCGACAAAGCGGCTGAGTGCAGCCAGTGCGCGCATGGCTTGTTCCTTATTATTGAGTGAACACCACATAACATTGTGGGAGCTGGCTTGCCAGCGATGGCGGTGTGTCAGACGGCATATGAGCTATCTGTAACACCGCTATCGCTGGCAAGCCAGCTCCCACAGTAGACCCCGGTTTCTTCAGTTGAAACCGGTTATGTTCAGATCCCCTGCGGAGTCTCTTCGCCACCCAACGCTTCCACCAGCGCCGGCAGGAAATCACCGAACGTCAGCATCATCAGGGTGAAGCTGGCGTCCAGTTGACCCAGGGCTTCGTCGCCGCCGTCCTGTTCCGCCTGATCCTGCAACAGATCTTCGAACTTCAGGCGTTTGACGGTCATCTTGTCGTCGAGCATGAACGACAGCTTGTCCTGCCAGGCCAACGACAGCTGAGTGACGACTTTGCCGGTGCTCAGGTGCAACTGGATTTCTTCGCTGGTCAGGTCCTGACGCTTGCAGCGCACGATGCCGCCGTCTTCGTGGGTGTCGCGCAGTTCGCACTCGTCCAGCACATAGAAGTCGTCGGCGGCTTTCTGCGTGGTCACCCAATCGGTCATGACTGCGGTCGGCGCCATTTTCACGGTCAGCGGACGAACGGGCAGGGTGCCGATCACTTCACGAATGGTCGAAAGCAGATCTTCGGCACGTTTCGGGCTGGCCGAGTTGACCAGGATCAGGCCTTGTTTCGGCGCGATGGCGGCGAAGGTCGACGAACGACGGATAAAGGCGCGCGGCAGGAACGCCTGGATGATTTCATCCTTGATCTGGTCGCGTTCCTTCTTATAGACCTTGCGCATCTGCTCGGCTTCGATCTCTTCGACCTTTTCCTTGACCGCATCGCGTACGACGCTGCCCGGCAGAATGCGTTCTTCTTTACGTGCAGCGATCAGCAGGAAATCACCGCTGACGTGCACCAATGGAGCATCTTCGCCTTTGCCGAACGGCGCGACGAAACCGTAGGTGGTCAACTCCTGGCTTGCACATGGACGCGCCAGTTTGGTGGCCAGTGCAGTTTCCAGCGCCTCGGCATCGACAGGCAGGTCTTGGGTCAGGCGATAGATAAGCAGGTTTTTGAACCACATGGGGTGAGTCTCTCCTTTATACAAAGGGGGGCATTATTGTCTTCGCCGTGGCATAGGCCAACCCTTCTCTAAGCCTTTGGAAGGCCTGAGAAAATTATTTAAAAAAGTGCTTGCCAGAGGTGGGGTCGCTCCGTAGAATGCGCGCCACACCGAAGCGAAGGGTGATTAGCTCAGCTGGGAGAGCGTCTGCCTTACAAGCAGAATGTCGGCGGTTCGATCCCGTCATCACCCACCATTCGTTTCAAGTGTTTAGCGCAGCGGTAGTTCAGTCGGTTAGAATACCGGCCTGTCACGCCGGGGGTCGCGGGTTCGAGTCCCGTCCGCTGCGCCATATTCGGTAACCTGGAACACTGAACGCCAGGTCACCACGGAAAAACCCGCCAAGGCGGGTTTTTTTCTGCCTCGAGTTGTACCTTCGAGATGTGTCGTTTCACCGGTTTTCGGATTTATTTGAAAAAAACTTCAATTAAATCAACACTTTACGAAAACTTGTGGCATAATGCGTCCCGTAACGAAGCGAAGGGTGATTAGCTCAGCTGGGAGAGCGTCTGCCTTACAAGCAGAATGTCGGCGGTTCGATCCCGTCATCACCCACCATTCGTTTCAAGCGTTTCGCGCAGCGGTAGTTCAGTCGGTTAGAATACCGGCCTGTCACGCCGGGGGTCGCGGGTTCGAGTCCCGTCCGCTGCGCCATATTCGGAATCTGGAACACTGAACGCCAGATTCCACAGAAAGCCCGCCTAGTGCGGGCTTTTTGCTGTCTGGCGTTTGGGTTTTCTTCACGGCCTATATCTATGTAGTGCCTGCCAGTCGCATCGTTTTCGGACAATGGACCTTGTTTTCCATGACCTCATCAGGTCATGGCGCCGATTCCATTGCCTGCCGAGAGCCCGACCGCATGCCCCCAACTCCCTCTGCAACCGCTACCGTTTCTGCCGACGACACGAATGCGCTGTCATTCATGGCAGACAAACCTGCATTTCTCTCGAGCGATGATGCCGCAGCGTGTCTGCACGGCCTGCTGAAACCGCCGCGAAGTACCGAGTTGCACTGGTTCATTCTGAAAAGCGCGGACGAGCGCTTCTATTGCGTTCAGCGGATCGAGGCTAAAGCCAGCGGGGTCGAGGAAAAACTCCCTGATCCAGCCAAGGATCCGCGTCGAGAGTGGGCAGTGACTGCCGGTGCGAATGGCCAGTTGATCATTCCCAGAGGTTTTTCCCTCGAAGCGAGTTTCCATGCGCACCCGGCCAAGGTTCAAGGCGCCGACGAAGCCACCACGGAATGGGTTCAGCGCAATCGCTTCTTCACCATTGCCGATTTGTCTGCAGTGATGAATCCGCATCGAAAATACTCGAAATGTTATCTGAGTGCCGGTAACGGCGGACTTCTCTCGTACACGTCGACCAATCTGCCGTTTGAACAGGAACTGTCGCCGCGCCTTGCGCCGAACCCGGATGGCGATTCGCGACGTTTTCAGACCCTGTATGAAGAGGGCTCGATTCCCAGCAGCCTGTGGATCCTGTTGGCGGTGGCGGCTGGAAAGGTAACCGTTGTGGTTCCCGGGGATCTTTGGCGGCACCGTGGCCGGCTCAAAGCCAGTTGGCGGTCGGACATTCTGCAGGCACCACCGGCGCTTAAAACCATGCCGATCTTTGGTCCGATCTGTCGAAATGCAAAAGAAGCAGCCGTCTATCTGCGAAAACAATTACCCGCGTTGCCGTCGGCAAATCCCAATGTCGGTTTTATTCTCAAACATAACGTCAGTGATTTTCTGATCGTCACCGAGCCGGTCTCCCGCCAATACGCGAGCTTTGACCGCAGTGCGCTGTTTCCCGGGAATCAACAGGGTCAGCCGCGCATCCCCCGAGCCTTTCGCGTGCTTGGTATTTATCACTCGATTCAACCATCGCCAACATCGGGCGGGACCGATCTTTCGCGCAATTTTTTCTCTACCGCCGACCTCAAAGTCAGTCTGGCACGGGTCAGTGAGGCGCCTCATCAACGCATTTTTGCAATCACCCCCGACGGCGCTGTCTTGCGTTTCGCCAAACCGATACTGCCCAAGGTTCGCGAGTTGATCGCCGAACTCACCCAAGACCTTGAGCAAAAAATCAACTCCGGCGACATCCGTGCGCAGATGTTGATCGACAAAGTCGCCAGCGCCGGAATTCTCAGCGTCCTGCTCCCCAGTGCTGCATGGCCCCAGGCTGGAAGAGTCATGGCGTCATCTGCCGCACAGCAAGAGCCGTGATCAACCGCCATTGCGCTGATGACGATAGTCGCTGACCGCCTCGTACACCGCTTTGCGCAGGCGATTGATCCCGCCAATCGGGCGGTGCGCTTCAATGCCGAACCAGGGGTTGAAAGACAGGTTGTCGCAATCGAGGTTCTGCTGCGGTGTATCGAAATCCTGAGGTGGCACGGTGATACGGGCCACGGTTTCGAACGGCGAATCCTGCTCGCGCCACTCGATGCTGGTGTCCTCGATCGGCATGTATTTGTTGGCATCCTGGCGCTGAATCTGCAGCAGGAAACAGGCCGGTACGCGATCCGTTGAGAGTTGCTGATTCAGGGCGTTGCGCAGGAAGTTCGGCAGATCCTGGTTTTGTCGGGGCAGGGTGTAGGCCGGGCAATTGTCGGGATCCGGCGTTACCCGGAACTTGGCGTTCGACTCGCCGAACTTGTACGGCGAGACCGAGAAATACGTGGTGCCCGTCGGGCTTTCCGGCGCAGGCGACAAGGTCGCCAGGGCAATAAACAGATGCCGGACTTGCCAGGTGCGCGGATCCCAACCGGGGAAAAACGCCATGACCTTTTTGCCGTCAGCCTGCGCCGCCACATTCTGACGATACTCGGCGACATCACTGACAAAGAAGTTCGGATGACTGAACATCACGAAGTCTTGCTCATGCTGTTGCTGGCGGTTGTCGAGCAAGGGTTTGCCGGGTACGTCGAGCAGTTTGATCGCCATGCCCCGGGCATCGCGGATGCTGTCGAACTGCGGATAGGCGTTGCCGTTGGACAGGCGAATCAGCGCTTGCCAGGTTTTCCCCGGCTCGCTGAACACGCCCCGCTGCAACGACTGGGCAAGTTGCGGCAGAACCAGCACCTGCGCTTTCACGCAGCCATGCGCCTTGGCGTGAGCGTCGCGCAGATAGCGCGTCGGCTCGCGGTGCTGATCAACAATGCGCACGGCGGTCTGAATCACCTCTTGAGTCATGGCCGACTCGCCCGGCGGAATCTGCTCCAGCGCGGAAACCGGGCCACGGTGCTGCCAGGCAAACCAGGCCCAGGCAACGGCCCCGCCGAGCAGGCCGATGGCGAGTAACAACAGCAGGGTTTTGCCCAGCAGGCGCCCCAGCCACAACCAGATCCGGGCCAGCGGCGGGAGGTCTTTCTTGAAGGTCGAGATCATGGCAATTGCGCCTCCAGTGGACCGCCGAGGACTTTCAGGTATTCCAGCAACGCCCAACGTTCTTCGGGCTGCAACCAGCGGCCGATGACACCATTGCCGCGTTCACCCGCACGGAATTCATGACCGCTGTTGTGGTTGCCGGTGATCCGCGTGTCGAACAGGAAGCCATTGGTAAAAGCTTCGGTGCGATAGCCCAGATGACGCGGATCGTATTCGAAGCTGCCTTTATAGAAAGTGGTGGCGCGCTCATCCTGCGGCGACAGCAACTGATAAAGGCTCGGCACCGAACCGTTGTGCAGAAACGGCGCAGTGGCCCAGACGCCGGCCAGTGGGCGAGCCTTGTAGGCGACTTTTTCGCGCACACCGATCGGCAGGCCGAAACCGTCGAGTCGCGGTTTCTCTTGCGCAGTGACGTTGGCTTCGCGATAAGCGCGGTTTTCGACGAATGCGGTGACGTACGCCAGGCCTTTGGCCACGGACAACTGGCTCAGATCCAGCGGCTCCTCGGGGGACGGGTGCAGTTTCACGTCCATTTTTTCCAGCTCTTTCAGATCCCATTGCAGGGCCGTGAGGTCGAAACGATGGCTGGCGATGTTGTTGGCAGCATTCGGATCGGTGCCGATCACCTCCACTGGCAACAGGTGCAAATGTTGCACCCAGCGTTCGCCTTCCTGAGTCTTGCGCGGAACGTGGCAGCCGGCGCAGTTTTCGGTAAACAGTGCGCGCCCCCTGGCCGCCAGCGCTTTATCGACGACGCCAAACACGTCTTCCGGCCACGCGGGTGGTTGCAGGCGCTGCAGGGTTTCTTCGATTTTGTGCAGATCACGCACACGGACGCTGGAGGCATAGCGTTCATCACCTTGCAGCGGTTGGCCATTGGCGTCGAAGAAGTTCAGGGTGGCGCCGACACCCAGTGCCTCGCCGATGTTGCGCGCCATCGGCTGTTGCGCAGAACCGTTCCACTGCACCCAGTCGAACGTCCACATGTCCCACAACTGCGGGTAGTCCACCGGCGCGTTGGCGACGCGATAGTTGGCAGGAGAAATGGCATCACCGAACGTCGCGTTGGCAATCCGCCCAAATGCATCGGTGCGTCCCGGGCCTTCTTCGGTGGGGTAGAGGCCACGGTGGGTGTCGTTCCAGGCGACTTTCAGAAAAGTGTTCAGCGAGTTTTTGAAGTCTTTGCGCAACTGCTCGCGACGTGCGTCGTAGTCATTGCCCAGTACCGCGCGCGCGAAGCGTTCGAATTTCCATGGGTTGTAGTAAGTCGAGGTCAGACTGGCGACCAAGGCTTGTCCGAAACTGCCGCCGCGCAGCGTAGGAACACTGGAAGGCAATACGTGTTGCGCCGAGCCGCCATCAATACGCACGGCTTGGCCGTTAAAGCGCAATTCGCCGGTATGGCAAGCGGCGCAAGTTATGTCCAGATATTGCTCGGTGCTTCCGGGATTCTGGTGCCGCGCAAAGCCGACAGGAAGATTGCCAGGGTTGTTTGGCGTGGCTTTCTGTTGTGGATCAATCAGAAAGCCAAATCGTGCGAGGTATTCGGGCGAGGCGAAACGCTGTTGCGAAAAGGGCAACTCCAGCGCCTGGAACCACTCGTAACGCAATCCTTTGACCTGAGTGCCCTGTGGCGTGAAGTAGTAGGTCTGGCGTTCTGCCTGCGACCACTGATTCAGGTAATGCACCTGCTGCACGGGGGTGTAGAAGGGTAATTTCGGATTGGCGACGTAATACAACACCACCGCAAGGACGAGTCCAAGCAGCACGACGATCAGGGTCAGCACACGGAATAAGAGGCGCAAGATAAACATCCTTGTCGAATTGTTGCGCTGTTATGCCTGAGCTTGACCCGGTGCGGCAAGTGGCCATTACGCCAAGTCATGAGGATGGGTGAGTCGCTCGCGCTCAGGATCAGATGACAGAAGCTTCATCATCCGTTTGCCCAAATGCGTTTTGGTCCCTGAACTTATCGCAGGTTTACTGCTCTCATGCCGGTAGCCATTGGTCGTGGCGGCCTGATAAGCTCGCGGCTTTACTCGATTGCCCTTTCGGCGCATGAACAAGGAAATAGCATGAAACAGCATCGGTTGGCGGCGGCGGTAGCCCTGGTTAGCCTGGTCCTCGCGGGTTGTGATTCGCAGACCAGCGTAGAGCTGAAAACCCCGGCGCAAAAAGCTTCCTACGGTATCGGCCTGAACATGGGCAAGAGCCTGGCTCAGGAAGGCATGGATGACCTGGACTCCAAAGCGGTAGCCCAGGGCATCGAAGATGCCGTCGGCAAGAAAGAACAGAAGCTGAAAGATGAAGAACTGGTCGAAGCTTTCGCTGCGCTGCAAAAGCGTGCCGAAGAGCGCATGGCCAAGATGAGCGAAGAGTCGGCAGCTGCCGGCAAGAAGTTCCTCGAAGAAAACGGCAAGAAGGCTGGCGTGACTACCACCGCCTCGGGCTTGCAGTACGAAGTGGTCAAGAAAGCTGACGGCCCACAGCCTAAGCCTACCGACGTAGTGACCGTTCACTACACCGGCAAGCTGACCAACGGCACCGTTTTCGACAGCTCCGTCGAGCGCGGCAGCCCGATCGATCTGCCGGTGAGCGGCGTGATCCCGGGTTGGGTTGAAGGTCTGCAACTGATGCACGTTGGCGAGAAGTACAAACTGTACATCCCTAGCGATCTGGCTTACGGCGCACAATCGCCAAGCCCGGCAATCCCGGCCAACTCGGTTCTGGTTTTCGACCTGGAACTGCTGGCCATCAAGGATCCAGCCAAAGAAGACGCTGCTGCCGCCAAGTAATCGGCCAGGGCTTCAACAACAACGCCTCGCTTATGCGGGGCGTTGTTGCATCTGGACCTTGGCAAAGGTAAACAGAGCGAACCGATGCCGGTCAGAAGAGTCATAGCCTTTGAGGTTGCTGCGCTAGACGCCCTGAGCCGCCAAGTCAATGAAATATTGGGGTTTTTTATGTGAGTAAAAAACGCCCGATCTGAGCGCAGCCCTTATGAAACGGGGCTCTCAGCGCTGAAATGCAGCTCTGTTCACAAGGTTATCCACAATTTGTGTGGATAACATTTCAACGGGAGGAAAAGATGAAAGCTCCGTGGAATTTCGCTCGATTCCTGCCCTTGGCTGGCCGGCTGCTCGCTCGCGGTCGCCTGCCGACGTTGCTGTTTGCGGTAGCCAGCAAAGGCGCTGCGCAGGGTAATCGTCTCGGAAAACTGAAGGATGATCTGCGTTTGCTCCAGGCGCTATGCCTGGCCTACTGGCGCGGCGAGTATCGCGCTATCAGTCCCAAAGCGTTGATCTCGGTGGTCGCGGGGCTGATGTATTTCCTCAGTCCGGTCGATGCAATCCCGGATTTCATCCCGGTATTCGGCATGCTTGATGACATCGCCGTCCTCGCCTGGCTGATGAAAACCCTCGACGATGAACTCAGCGCCTTCAGACTTTGGCGCAATCGCCAGCAGCCGGAAAAACTGGCGGTCGTCGAGCGCCTGCCTGATACCCCCGCGCAACTGCAACTTCAGGGCCCGAAAAAGCCCTGATTCACCCAACCCGCCAACAGATAGATACCCCCCGCGACCTTGGCCGCTGTTAGGATTACACTTCTAGGGAAAAGTGCCGACTCGCTAAGTGTTGTTGTCCTACGGGGTAGTCATGGATATTCAGATAATTGCACGCGATGGCGAACCCGAATACGCGGTTTTGCCATGGGCTCAGTATCAGGCTCTACTGAAAGCAGCAGGCATCAACGAAGCACCGTCGCGGCAGGCTCCAGAGCCAGTCGCGGCATCACCGGACCCGATTCTTCCAGGTCTGGATCAATTACGCAGTTTGCGCGAAGGGAAGGGCATCGCCATCGAGGCGCTGGCCCGCACGGTAGGCATCAGCCCGTCTTACCTGGCCATGATTGAAAGTGGTGAGCGTCTGCCTGACGCCGCGATTCGCCGCAGCCTGGCCTGGGAACTGACGGTGCCAGGGTGGAGGGAAGAATCGTGAGCGTACGCATCAGTCGACAACATTGGGACGGATTGCTGGGGGAGCTGGATCAGGCACGCAGGCAGCGCCATCTGCTGACGTATCGGGCGCTGCTCGAACGTTTGCAATTGCCGACGCCGGCGATGCAGACCCTGACCGCCGCGCTTGAGCATCTGGCGGCACTCGACGCCAAGGCCGAACAGCCGTTGCGCAGCTCGTTGGTAATCAGTCAGGGCGCGAGTCGTCTGCCGCGCACCGGCTTTTTCGAGTGCGTTGAGCGTCTGGGGCGTTTTTCCGGGCCGTCCGATGGTGTTGCAGCGGCTTCCTGGCATGCTTCGGAAGTGGTCAGAGTCTTCGAATACGAGTACCCGGAATCGGCGGAGGCCTGAGTGTTTTTACGACTCAAGGCGCAGGCCAGCTACTGGTTGGCGCGCCGGCTGTTTCACTGGTCGTGGTTTGTCCGTCAGCCGCGCGGCTGGCGTTGGCTGGAGGGCCAATTCGCACGCATGGCCAACCTCGGCGATGTCGGCGCGCAAAGCTTCTACGGACACATCCTGACCTTTCGCGGTGTCGGGCTGGGGGCGCGAGAAGAAGGCGTGCGCCTGTTGCGGTTGGCGGCCCTGGCCGGTGATGGCAAAGCGGCCTATCAGGTCGGTGTGATCAGCCTGGCAGGCACACCGAGCAAAGCGCCGGATCCTGTCGAAGCCGCCCGCTGGTGGAATATGGCGGCCAAGGCCGGGCATCCGTTGGCCGAGCTTAAATTGAAAGAACTGGGGACTGGAGGTTCAACGCAGTAACTTCAAATATGTCTGCCCAATAAACGTGGCGTGAGGGAAACCTCACGCCACGTTTGCGTTTATGCCGGTCTGTTTATTTTTTTTGATGTTTTACAGACTAGTCCTACATCCATTGCCTACTTGCCTGACTTCTTTCCTGATTGATCCCCCGCACAGTTCCCGCGCCTAATTTTTGCGCGAGGGAACGTTCATGCTCGACCCGGTCATTCAGTCCACTCCGTACGCCAGCGTACGTTGATGGAAGCCATCACCCGTATCGAGCAAGAGCTCGACAGCTTCCCCGAGACCCTCAGCCTCTACCGCGAACAGCTCAAACATTGGGCCAGCCGTGCAGCCGATACCGTCAGCCACGCCGCCGATCTGCCGTCGCTGATGGGCATGGAGCGGTTGATCCGCTTCGGTGAAAACACTAGCGCCGTCAGCAGTAGCGACGACCAGTTTTTCTCCCGCGTCGTCCAGTGCCCGAAGGGCGGATTGATGCTGATCGAGAGCAAGTTCGAATCGGTCTATGACATCCCGCTGGGCAACATCGTGGTTGATGTCGTGGCGGTAGATGGTGGCAAAACAGTACCCGTGACCCTTGATGCCCAAGGCCTGGGCGAATTTCGCGGCGAAGAGGGCAAGTTCTATCGGGTGCATGTGCACAGCGCTGTCACCCCGAAACAAGTTGAAGATCTTTTCGAATCCTACGATGGCCTGACCGTTGAGCTGGATGATTGGCTGCGCAGCGAGTGGCAGGGATTCAAGCCGCAGTGGTCGCAGTCGGTGGCGACGGCGGCGGGCAACGGCATGCTCGCCGGGAGCTGGGCGGCGATCGAAGGGGTGTGGGACAGCATTGGAATGCTGTCGGACATTCTCAGAGATCCCGGCGCTTTTGTGGAGCGATTGGGCAGTGGCGCGGCGGATCTGATCGATTTGGCAGCGAACGCTCCCGAGCTCATGGAAAAGCTGCAGTTGCTGGTCAGTGACGAGGCCGCGCTGTGTTTGCTGTTGCGAACGGCCAGCCTTTGGCTGGAGATGCTGCCGCCCAGTGAGGTCTTCGGCAAAACCGCTGAAGCGGTGTCGCTGGTCATCGTGCAATTGTTGATTGATGTGCTGATTGCCGTTGTTCTGACGTTTGCCAGTGGCGGCGCGGGCATCGCTTATCTGACGCTGCGTATGGCGGATCGCGCGGTTCAACTTCTGTCGGCGGTGATGCGGTTGGTGAAGGCGTTGTTCGGCATCGTCAGTGGCTTCATCAAGTACGTTGATAAATACAAGACCGTTGCCGCGCGCGGGATTGCGGCCAGTGTGAAAAAAGGCCGGATGCAATTGCGCTGGAATGCCAAGCGCAACGCTTTGCTGAAGAAAAACGAACACCACGACGACGCGCCGGATCAGGCGAAAAACCCCAACGGTGACAGCGCCGATTGTGTGCCAGGTACGTGCACCAACGGCTGCCCGGTGTCGATGGTCACTGGCGAGGAACTGCTGACCCTCACCGATGGCGTGCTGGATGGGGTGCTGCCGTTCGAGTTCACCCGTTTGTATCGCACCAGCGCGGCCGAGATCGATGTCGGGCTGGGGTTTGGCTGGAGTCATTCGCTGGCGCATCGGCTGGAGTTTGATGGCGATTTTGTGGTCTGGGTTGACCATGAGAACCGGCGTACGCGGTTTCCGTTGCCTAGCGTTGCGCGGCCGGCGATTCACAACAGTTTGTCGCGGGCGGCGATTTTTCTCGGGGATGAGCCGGAGGAGTTGATCCTCGCGCTGGCGGGGGACGCGGCGCGGTTTTATCACTTTCGGGCTGGAAGGCTGGCGGCAGTTAGTGATGGGTATGGCAACCGTCTGACTGTACAACGGGATCGGTCCGACAGGGTTCAGCGACTGGATAACGGTGCGGGTCGGGCGTTGTTGTTGCGCTACGATCGGGCTCATCTGGTTGCGGTGGATTACCAGCGCTTTGATCCGACGCAGAATCTTGCTGAGCCTTGGCACACCGAGCAGACCCTCGTCAGTTACGGCTATGACGCCTATCAGCACCTGATCGAAGCGCGTAACGCCGTCGGCGACAGCGAGCGTTACGACTACGACGATCAGCACGTCATTCTGCAGCGCCAGTTGACCGGTGGCGCGAGCTTCTTCTGGGAGTGGGAGCGCGCTGGCAAGGCTGCCCGCTGCGTGCGGCACTGGGCCTCGTTCTCGCAGATGGACACCCGTTACGTCTGGGACGACGACGGCAGCGTGGCGGTGCATTACGTCGATGGCACCGAAGAAACCTACGTCCACGACGACCGTGCACGCCTGGTGCGCAAGGTCGAAGCCGACGGCGGCGAGCATCTCAAGGCTTACGACGACGCGGGACGTTTGATCGCCGAGCAGGACCCTTTAGGCGCCGTTACCGAATACCGCTACGACGACGTCGGACGGCTGATCGCGCTGCTTCCGCCGGACGATGAGCCGACGTCCTACGAGTACCGCAACGGTTTCCTGCACAGCCGCTGCCGTGGCGAGGCGGTGTGGACCTACCGGCGCAATGCCCAGGGCGATGTCACCGAAGCGGTTGATCCCGACGGGCAGGTCAGCCATTACCACTACGACGCTCGCGGGCAGTTGCTGTCGATCCGTTATCCGGACACCAGTCGGCATGTTTTCGTCTGGAACACGCTCGGTCAATTGACGGAAGAAACCCTGCCCGATGGCGGCGTGCGGCGTTTTTCCTACGACGCGCTGGGGCGACGGACGACCACTGTTGATGAACACGGCGCGATCACGCGGCAGCACTGGGACGCGGTTGGCCGACTGATCCAGACGACTTCTCCTACAGGTTCCACCCGTGCCTATAGCTACGGCGCCTATGGTCAAGTCACCGCCGAACGCGACGAACTCGGGCGCATCACCCGCTACGAGTATGACGATGACCTGCACCTGGTCTCGCGCAAGATCAACCCCGATGGCACGCGGGTGCAGTATCGCTACGACCATGCGCAGCTGCTGCTCACCGAAATCGAGAACGAGTCCGGCGAAAAGTACCAACTGGACTACACGCCGACCGGACTGATCCGACAGGAAACCGGCTTCGACGGCCGACGCACGGCCTACGCCTACGACCTCAATGGCCATCTGCTGGAAAAGACCGAGTTCGGCGATGACGGCTCTGTTTTGCTCACCGCTTACGAGCGCGATGCCGCCGGGCGCCTGCTGATCAAGACCCTGCCGGACGGGGTCAAGGTCGAATACCGCTACGACCGCCTCGGCCGACTGACCGGCGTCGACGACGGCCAGAAACACCCGCTGGCCTTTGAATACGACCTGCAGGATCGGCTGATCACCGAGCATCAGGGCTGGGGCACCTTGCGTTATACCTACGACGCCTGCGGCCAACTCAAGCGCCAGCGTCTGCCGGACAACAGCAAGCTCGACTACCACTACGCCAAGGGCGGCGCGCTCACCGCAATCCACCTCAACGGCGCGCCCCTGACTTCGCATCGCTATGAGTCCGGTCGTGAACAACAACGCCAGCAAGGCCTGCTGCTCAGCAAATATGCCTACGACGATCAGGGCCGCTTGCTCGCCCACGCCGTAGGCCATGAGCACGCTTCGCTGTACCGCCGCGATTATGCCTACAGCGCCAACGGCAACCTGGAGCACATCGCCGACACCCGCCACGGCCAGCGCACCTACGGCTACGACGCCCTCGACCGCCTGATCCGCGTGCGTCACTCACGCGACGAACTGCCGGAATCCTTCGCCCACGATCCGGCTGGCAACCTGCTGATGCAGGACCGTCCCGGCCCGACACAGATCAAGGGCAACCGCCTGCTGCTGCAGGGTGATCGCCACTACGACTACGACGCCTTCGGCAACCTGATCCGCGAACGCCGCGGCACCGCGCAGAAACTCGTCACCGAATACAGCTACGACTGCCAGCATCGCCTCATCGGCCTGACCCGTCCCGACGGCAAAACCGCGTCCTACCAGTACGACGCCTTCAACCGGCGCATCAGCAAAACCATCGACGGCGCGACCACCGAGTTTTTCTGGCAAGGCGACCACCTCGTCGCCGAAAGCAGCAAGACCCACCACCGCAGCTACGTCTACGAACCCGGCACCTTCCGCCCGCTGGCGCTGCTCGACGGCAAAGGCCCGAAACGCGCCTGCCCGTTCTACTACCAACTCGACCATCTCGGCACCCCGCAGGAACTCACCGACTACAGCGGCGAAATCGTCTGGTCGGCGCAATACGACGCCTACGGCAAAGTCGCCACGATCACCCTGGCCGGCGAGGAATACCTGGACCAGCCGCTGCGCTTTCAGGGGCAGTATTTCGATGGGGAAAGCGGGCTGCACTACAACCGCCATCGGTATTACGACCCGAGGTTGGGACGGTATCTGACGCCGGATCCGATCAAGTTGGCCGGTGGGTTGAATCAGTACCAGTACGTGCCGAACCCGACGGGGTGGGTGGATCCGTTGGGGTTGACGTCCAACTGCCCGCCGCCGAATAAGCCGGGTTGTGAGGTGCCCGGAGGTAAGGTTGATGACGGTGAGCCAGCGCTGCCGAAGATGACGGCGCAGGAGCGGCGGGCGAGGATTGATGAGTTGGCGGAGGCGAATGCTTATCGACGTTTGGATGAAATGGAAAAAAACACGAGAGACGCACACTTCTTAGAGAAACATGGCAAACAGACTACGCTGGCTTCTCAGCAGGAACGTTCAATTACAGGACGAAACCCAACTACTGGAAACATTGAGGTCTACACCAACGGTAGAAGAGCAGGACAGCCCAAGATACCTAGTGCGGCCACTCATTTTTTTAGTTATCGAGACCAACTGAATGCCATACATCGTGCGCAACTTATTTTTAGGAGAAATGGGCAAATGGCGTCGAGGGAGCCGATGAATATGGGCAAAATTATTGGTGAGGGCTATAAGAGAGGGGGCGTAGATTATGGGCAACAAACACATGCAATAGTAATCCTTGATAGAGCAGGTAAGCCGATAACTTCTTATGCGGAATTTATGCCATGAAACGTAAGCCTGAATATTTTGTCTTGCGTAGTCTGCTTTTTCTATTTGATATAGATAATACTCACGACGACGCACGTGAAAAAATCATTGTTTCAAAGGATGTTAATGATAAAGAGGAGCTTGCTGAGCTTTTTGATATTCTTATGAAGCCTGAGTTTCTTTCTTATAGTGAGCGTGAGCGCGAGTGGTGTATCGAAACGTTGATATACTATTTGGAAATTGATGATAATTTTGATGCGATCTTCACAAAAATCACAACATACTTTGATGACGATGTAGAGGATCAGCGCCAATTCATGCAGGTTTTACTTGAATGCTTAGCGAGATATCAGCATGAACATTTAAAGGATGATAAAGCCTGATGATTGAGGTCATTGAGGTCATTGAGGGTAGGTGGTCATTCGACGATTTTAAGCGATGGACTCGCGGAGAGTCAGATGCTGAGCTGTTTGGTGACCAGTACCGTGAGGATCCTGAGGCAGTGGAACAGAATATTTTCGGCGAATGCGGAGACGCAGGTTTACTGGAGTTAATCTCAAATCCAGATTGCAGGGAGCGTTTGTATTTTGCAAGTCTTCTAGTTCTTAGTCTTTGTAATGTCTTTAGGTCGGGTCGAAGTTTGCCTTTTCATTTTTCCAGATTTCTCGGTCTTGAAAATCGCGAGGTATATTTTGAGAACGTGGTGGTAGATGCAGTGCGGGTATACGAAAAGTGTGAAGTGATTAATTCTATGAGTAACTCCAATGATCCGGCTATAACGTCATTTTATAAGCAAGTAATGGATTTTCGACATGACGAGGTCAGTCTTGTGAGTGACTTCTATCTTGATTGCACAGCGCGATTTGATTTGAAACTGTTTGATGATTCTCGAGGCGGTTTTCAAAAAATTGTCAGTAGCGATATAAAGGCTGTTTGAACAGACCCCTTCGCGGGCAAGCCCGCTCCCAAAGGAATTTTTGGTGTTTGGGGCATCAGCGTTGGCCGATTAGTTGCGGTTTATGCAGTTCAGGGGCAGTGAGGCTATCAAGCAAATGCACGCTATACCCCGGAACATTCTTCGCATGATGCTTCGCCTGCGAGGCCATCTCCGCGAGTTGGCTCGCATCAAGTTGTGCGCAGGCTTCGGGATGCAGGTGGACGACGCCGATAGACAGTGACAGCAGCGGAAATTCCTGCCGCACGCCTTGGCGATTCGGCGCAATGAAGCAACCTGCTTCAAGATGTTCGGGGCGGTAAAAGCGGCGGCATTGGCTTTGGAAGTCATCAAGCAACTGGTTGAGGCGTTTGCGCCAGTCCTCGGGGCCGAGAACGAGTAGGAAGTCATCGCCGCCGATGTGGCCGACGAAGTCGCGCGACGGGTCGACGCGTTCGTTGAGGCATTGCGCCAGGCACAGCAGGACTTCGTCGCCGCGGCCGTAGCCGTAGATGTCGTTGAAGGGTTTGAAGCTGTCGATGTCGACGTAGCAGATGATCGATTCGCGGCCTTGTTGCAACAAGCGCGTCAGGCATTGCTGAATGGGGACGTTGCCCGGTAGCAGGGTCAGTGGGTTGGCGTAGCGGGCTTGCTGGATTTTCAGTTCGGTGATCAGTTTGAGTACGTCGATCACGCGCCCGAGGCCGAGGTAGCTGCCGTTGAGTGTGATGATGAAGTCTTCTTCGATGCGTTGGCGGGCGCGGCTGGTGATCAGGCGGCTGACCTGCTGTAGCGACTGGCTCATTTCCACGGCGAGGAAGTCGTCGTTCATCAAGCGGCTGATGGGTTTGCGGGCGAACAGGTCGGTGGCGAAGGGTTTGAGCAGGGCATCCGATAGGGAGTGGCGGTGAACGATGCCGCATGGCTGGCCTTGTTCGTCGAGGACGGCCAGTGAGTTGAGGTTGGCCTGGCGGCGGAAGGCTTCCAGCACAGTGGCGGTCGGCGTGTCGCGATGCACGGCGGGTTGGTCATTGAGCAGAGCGCTGAGATCGCTGCCTTCGTCGTTCAACGCTACGGCGCTGCTGTCGTGTTTCGGCATCAAGGCCCGGGCGTCGCGGGGCGGATGTTCCTGCGGTCGGCCGAGCAGGTAACCCTGTACCAGATCGACACCCATCTCGGTCAGCACCGCCAACTCTTCGGGCAGTTCGATACCTTCGGCAATGACTTGCGCTCGCGAGGCCTTGGCGATTTGCAGAATCGATCCAACAAACTCTCGCTTCAACGCATCCTGATGAATGCCGTCGATGAAGTGCCGGTCGATCTTCACGTAATCCGGACGCAGTTCCGACCACAGGCGCAGGCTGGAATACCCGGCACCGAGGTCATCCAGAGCAATTGAGAAGCCCATGGCGCGATAGTGATGCAGCGCAGTTTGCAGCAATTGGAAGTCGTCGATCGGCGTCTGTTCGGTCAGTTCGATGACTACCTGGCTTGGCGGAATGCCGAAGTCCTGCAGCAATTGCAACGTACGCCCCGGTTGGTGCGCAGCTTCGAGCAAGGACTCCGGCGAGACGTTAAGAAACAGCTTCCCCGGCAGTTGCTGCTCGTTGAAACGGCGGCAGGCAGACTGGCGGCAGGCGATTTCCAGCTCACTCAGACGGCCAGCCTGACGTGCCACGGCGAACAGCGCGATGGGCGAGTGCAGGGGGCTGTTGGACGGGCCACGGGTGAGGGCTTCGTAACCGAGGATGCGTCGTTCGGAGAGACAGATGATCGGCTGGAACAGGCTGTGTAATCCGCTTTGAGTCAGGATCGAGCTCAAGGCACTCAGCTGTTCGGTCGTGGTCATGGCAATCTCTGGCGATAAAAAAGGACTGGGAGCGCTCTCGATGAAGAGAGTGGCTCCCAGTCCTTTATTGCACGACAGAATGATGACTGTTTGATGACGATCCGGGGATCGTCAGCATTAAATTGCCATCACTTTACTTCTTGGCCACCTGATTGCTCAGCTTCAGGTAATCCAGCAGCACGCGCCCGGTTTCGCTCAGGTAGGCATCGTCTTCCGGTTTGACCTTGTCCGGCTCAGCGGCGGCGAGGGCGTCTTCGTCCTCTTTCTTCAGCTCTTTGAGCGGCTCTTCGCCTTTGGCCTTGCGACGGATGTTTTCCATCGTCAGCTGTTTGGCGTCGATGTCGGCGTGCTGGGCACGACGATCGGCCTCGTTGAGGCTGACGGTTTTTTCTTCCATCAGTTTCTGCGCCAGCGCCAGCTTGTCACGGATGAAGACGAACTCGGCATCCTTGGCGGTGCGCGTGTCGTGCTCGGACTTGAGCTGTGCCAGGTACGGTTTGAACGGATCGGCTGCCGGTTTGATCGCCGCGCGGATGGTATCCCACGGCATGGCTTCCGGCAGGGCGCTCTCGCCGATTTCCTTGGTGTCGATCAGCGACGGGTAGTCGATGTCCGGCAGGACGCCCTGATGCTGGGTGCTTTGACCGGAGACCCGGTAGAACTTGGCCAAGGTCAGTTTCAGTTCACCATGGTTCAGCGGCTGAATGGTCTGCACGGTGCCTTTACCGAAGGTCTGGCCACCGATGATCAGCGCGCGGTGATAGTCCTGCATGGCGCCCGCGAAGATCTCCGAAGCCGAGGCAGACAGGCGGTTGACCAGCAGCGCCATCGGGCCTTTGTAGAACGCACCCGGGTTTTCATCTTCCAGCACATCGACACGGCCATCGGCGTTACGCACGAGGACGGTCGGGCCCTTGTCGATGAACAGGCTGGTCAGTTCGGTGGCTTCCTGCAAGGAGCCGCCGCCATTGTTGCGCAGGTCGATGACCACGCCGTCGACCTTGTCTTTCTGCAGTTCGGTCAGCAGTTTCTTGACGTCGCGGGTGGTGCTCTTGTAGTCCGGATCACCGGCACGGAATGCCTTGAAATCGAGGTAGAAAGCCGGGATCTCGATGACGCCGAGTTTGTAGTCCTTGCCGTCCTGTTTCAGGTTGAGGATGGACTTCTTCACGGCCTGGTCTTCGAGCTTCACCGCTTCACGGGTGATCGGCACGATCTTGGTGGTCTGGTCGTTCGGCGCGTTGCTCGCCGGAATCACTTCCAGACGTACGACGGTACCCTTCGGACCACGGATCAGCTTGACCACTTCGTCCAGACGCCAGCCGACCACGTCGACCATCTCTTTGTTGCCTTGGGCAACACCGATGATCTTGTCGGCCGGAGCGACCTGCTTGGTCTTGTCAGCCGGGCCTGCCGGCACCAGGCGCACGACTTTCACCTGGTCGTTGTCGCTCTGCAACACGGCGCCGATGCCCTCGAGGGACAGGCTCATGTTGATGTCGAAGTTTTCCGCGTTATCCGGCGACAGATAGTTGGTGTGCGGATCGTAAGACATGGCGAAGGTGTTGATGTACGCCTGGAAGATGTCTTCCGGACGGGTCTGGTCCAGGCGCGACAACTGGTTCTTGTAACGCTTGGTCAGGGTTTCCTGGATCTGCTTCGGCTCTTTGCCGGCAATCTTCATCCGCAGCACTTCGTCCTTGACGCGTTTGCGCCACAGGTCGTCGAGTTCAGCGGTGGATTTGAGCCAAGGGGCGTCCTTGCGATCGATCAGCAAGGTTTCCCTGGTGGTGAAGTCCATCTTGTCGACGCCTTTGTTCAGCTCGGCAAGGGCGAAGTCCAGACGCGCCTTGACGCGGTCCAGATAGCGCTTGTAGATGGTGAACCCGGCGTTGAGGTCGCCGCTTTTGAGAAAGTCGTCAAACTGGGTTTTCCACTTGTCGAATTCGGCGATGTCGCTGGCCATGAAGTAGCTGCGCGACGGGTCCAGCAGCTTGAGGTAGCTGTCGTAGATGATCACCGAGCGCGCATCGTCGAGTGGCGGCTTGCTGTAGTGGTGACGCTTGAGCAACTCGACGACGTTCAGGCTGGCGATGACTTCATCGCGATCAGGCTGCAACTTGTCCCAGCTGTTGGCTGCGAATGTGGTGCCCGACACCGGCAACAGGCCGATACCGATAAAAAGAGCGAGGGCGGTGCTGGGGAGCAAATGCTTCATGCTGATTCGACGCGGGGACAATTGATAACGCATATTAGGCCGTCTTTGAAGTCGCCGGTTCTACGAGAGCCGGTCGCATAATGCAAAAAGCCCGGCGCTACAGCTTCGGGCTCAGTCCAGACTCACTATGGAGGCACTGTGAAGGCATTGCAAGGCGTGGAAGGTCAAGTGGCATGGGTTGAAGAGCCGAGTCCTACGTGTGATGTAGGACAAGTCCGCATTCGAGTGGCGGCAGCCGGCCTCAATCGCGCTGATTTATTACAGAAGGCAGGGCTTTATCCGCCCCCGCCCGGCGCCAGCCAAGTGCTCGGTCTTGAGTGTTCCGGGGTGATCAGCGAGGTCGGTGCTGGCAGTTCGTGGCAGGTGGGCGACCGGGTCTGCGCCTTGCTGGCCGGGGGCGGCATGGCCGAAGAGGTGGTGGTCGACGGACGGCACGTGCTGCCGGTGCCCGAAGGTGTATCGCTGATCGAAGCGGCGGCATTACCCGAGGTTTACGCAACAGTCTGGCTGAATGTGTTTCAACTTGCGGCACTCAAACCCGGTGAGAAAGTTCTCCTGCACGCCGGGGCAAGTGGAATCGGTTCAGCCGCCATTCAGTTGTGCAAGGCGTTCGGCAACCCATGTTGGGTCAGCGTCGGGTCAACCGAGCGTTTGGCTTACTGTGAAGCGCTGGGAGCCCAGGGCGGGGTGGTGCGTACCGATGACCTGGAAAGCCTGCGCGACTTCGGGCCGTTTGATGTGATTCTCGATCCGGTCGGTGGCAGTTATTCGCCGCTCAATCTCAAGCTGATGGCGCTGGATGGACGTTGGGTGTTGATCGGTTTGATGGGCGGCCGCGAGGCCAAGCTGGATCTGGCGCAGGTGCTGGCCAAGCGTGTGCAATTGCTGGGTTCGACGCTGCGCAGTCGTGACGATCAGTTCAAGGCCGATCTGTTCAGTGATCTGAGCCAGCATGTGTGGCCGTTGTTTGCCGAAGGACGGTTGAGTCCGCAGTTGGCCAAGGCTTTTGCGGTGAAAGACGCCGAGGCGGCGTTTGCCGAGCTGGCGAGCAATACGGTTTCGGGGAAACTGGTGTTGGTGATTGACGACAGCCTGAGCTGAGAACGCAAACCCTGTAGGAGTGAGCCTGCTCGCGATGGCGGTCTGTCAGTCAGCATTGATGTTGGCTGACAGATCGCCATCGCGAGCAGGCTCACTCCTACATTTGATCTCCGTTATTTCCAGAGATGGATTGGCCAGCCGGCCTTTTCGGCGTGTTCAAGCAGCACCGGATCCGGATTCACCACATGCGGGAAATCCACCTTCAGCAACAACGGCAGATCATTGCGCGAGTCGGAATAGAAACTCGCGCCTTCCAGGTTTTCTTCCTCGGCATCCAGCCATTCCAGCAACCGGGTAATCTTGCCTTCGCGATAGGTCAGGGTGCCCACGGTGTGGCCGCTGTACACGCCATGCGCGACTTCCAGTTCGATGCCCAGCACCTCGTCGATGCCCAGGCGATCGGCAATCGGTTTGACCAGATGTGTACCCGACGCCGAGATCACCAGAATCCGGTCGCCGGCCTTGCGGTGGGCGGCGATGGTTTTGGTCGCGTCGCTGAAGATGATCGGCTCGATGAAGTCTTCGACCCACGGGCCGACAAGGTGCTCGACCTCTTCCGGCGTGCGGCCGATCAAGGGTTCGAGGCTGAACTCCATGTAGTCTTCCATGCGCAATTTGCCATGGCTGTAGGCGTCCATCAGCTCATTGTTTTTGCGCATGAACGACTCGGGATCGACCCAGCCCAGGCGCCCCATCTGCTCGCTCCAGAGGGTGGCGCAGTCGCCGTGGATCAGGGTTTCGTCCAGATCAAAAATTGCCAGGGCCATCAGTTCTCTCCGAGAACAGCTGCGAGCTACAAGCTTCGAGCTGCAAGAATTGGAATCAGCTGCGCCGCAGTCTACAACTTGAAGCTTGTAGCTCGAAGCTTGCAACTGCTTTTAAGCTACCTCACACAGGGCAGTCGGATCGATGGAAAGTGCCAGGCGCTGACCGTCGGGGTGCAGATCGGCGGCCGAGCGGTTAAGCACATCCACCACCAGTTCCACGCCACGCGCCTCAATCCGGTAGCGGATGACGTTACCGAGCAGGCTGTGGCTGCGAATCTGCGCGTCGAGTTCGCCGTTGAGGCTCAGTTCGATGGCTTCCGGGCGAATGGCAATGCGGTGGTTGATCGGGCGCTGCAACAGCTTCGACGCGTCGTCGGCATCGAGCAGGTTGTAGTTGCCGATGAAGCCGGCGGCGAACACATCGACCGGCGCGGTGTACAGGGTTTCGGCATCGCCACTTTGCACGATCTTCCCCTGATTCATCAGGAAAATCCGATCAGACATGGTCAGCGCTTCTTCCTGGTCGTGGGTGACGAAGATTGTCGTAAGGCCGAGTTCGCGCTGGATCTGACGGATCTGTTCGCGCAGGTGTTTACGAATCCGCGCATCAAGTGCCGACAGCGGTTCATCCAGCAACAACAGACGCGGGCGGGTGACCAGCGAACGGGCGAGGGCGACACGCTGGCACTGGCCACCGGATAACTGATGCGGATAGCGGCTGGCGAAGTCGTTCAGTTCAACCAGTTTCAACACTTCGGCAACGCGCTTTTGGCTGTCGTCGGCGTTGACCTTTTGCATGCGCAAACCGAAGGCGACGTTCTGTTCCACGGTCATGTTCGGGAACAGCGCGTAGCTCTGGAACACCATGCCGATACCGCGTTTCTGCGGGCTCAACGGCACGATATCGACACCATCCAGCAGGATCTTGCCGCCATCCACTGGGGTCAGGCCGGCGATGCAACGCAGCAGGGTGGATTTGCCGCAACCGGACGGGCCGAGCAGGGTGACGAATTCGCCCTTGTTGATTTCGCAGTTGATGTCGCTGAACACCGTGGTGCCCGCGTAGTTTTTCTGCAGGTGTTGGACGCTGACATAGCTCATTCGCTTTTGTCCTTGTTCAAGATGTTGGCGATCCAGGTCAGGACCAGCACGAAAAAGAAATACGAGATGACCAGCGCACTGGTGAAATGCCCGCTGCTATTGCGCATGTTGTTCAGGTAAACCTGCAGGGTTTCGTAGCGGGTGCCGACGAGGATGTTGGCGAAGACGAACTCACCGAACAGGAACGAGAACGACAGCAGCAGCGCGACCATCAGGCCTTTACGCAAATTCGGCAGCACCACCAGAAACGCCGCTTGAAAGGTGCTGGCGCCGAGCAGTTGCGCGGCGTCCATCAGGTCGCGCAGGTTGATCGCTTGCAGGTTGTTGGTGATCGCCCGGTACATGAACGGTAGCGCCACGGTGAAGTAGCAACCGATCAGAATCCAAGGCGTACCGACCATCGCCATCGGCCCGGAACCATACAGTTGCAACAGGCCCACCGACGACACCACTGGTGGCACCGCGAAGGGCAGCAGGATCAGGATGTTCATCAGCGCATCGAGTTTCGGGAAGTGGTAATGCACCACGAACAGCAGCGGCAGGATCAGCACCACCGACAGCACCAGCGCGCCGACGCAAACGAGCAGCGACTGGCCAAAGGCGTGGAGAAAGCGCGGGTCGCTCCACAACTGGATGTACCACTTGAAGGTGAAGCCGCTGGGCAGAATGGTCGCCGACCAACTGCTGGCGATCGAATAGACCAGCGTGCCGGCCAGTGGCAACAGGAGGATGGCGAACAGCAGGTAGACCACGACGCGGTGGTAGACACCGGCCGGGCCGGATTCAGCGCGAGACATGGTAGCTCCTCTTCAACAGCAGTTGATGCACAACCGTCACGATGGTCATCAGCGCCACCAGTACCACAGCCAGCGCACTGGCCAGATTCGGATCGAGGGAAATATCCCCGGAGACCATCGCCGCAATACGGATTGGCAGCACGTTGAAGTTGCCGGTGGTCAGTGCGTACACCGTGGCGTAGGCGCCGAGGGCGTTGGCCAGTAGGATCACGAACGTGCCGAGCAGCGCCGGGGTCAACACCGGCAGGCCGATGTGTCGCCAGAACTGCCAGCCATTGGCGCCGAGCAGCGCTGCGGACTCGCGCCAGTCTTCGCGCAAGGCGTCGAAGGCCGGGTAGAGCAGCAGCACGCCGAGCGGAATCTGGAAGTAGGTGTAGAGAATGATCAGGCCGGTTTTCGAGTACAGGTTGAAGTCCTGAATGATCCCGGCCTGCTTGAGCATGATGGTGAAGCTGCCGTTGAAACCGAGCAGGATGATGAACGCGAAGGCCAGAGGCACGCCGGCAAAGTTGCTGGTCATGTTGGCGAAGGCATTGACGAAATTGCGCAGTTTGGAGTCGACCCGGCGCAGCGAATACGCACCGAGTACGGCGATGATGATGCCGAATACACTCGACCAGAAACTGATCTCGAGGCTGTACTGGATCGCTTGCAGATAGAACTTCGAGCTAAAGATCCTGGTGAAGTTTTCCAGTCCCCAACCGAATTCCTCCGATTGCAGGCTGTTGATCATCACCCAGATCAGCGGAGCGATTTCGAAGACGATAAAGAACAGGGCGAAGGGCACCAGACACAGGGCCGCCAGCCATTTGCCGCGAGTCATGGCATTCACTTGAGCAACTCCCGGCACACAGGTTTGTCGTGGGGTACGCCGAGCAGTTCGCAGACCGTGCCGCAAATTTCCGTCTGTTTCGGTGTGGCGTTTGCGTCGAGGCTGAAGGCGTCACCGAGGACGAACAACGGCACCTGACGTTCTTCGGGAAGCAGGCCGTTGTGCGAGCGGTCGTTGTTCATGCCGTGGTCGGCAGTCACCAGCACCTGATAACCGGCGTCGAGCCAGCCCTGTACATAGTCGGCGAGATAAATGTCGGCGAAACGCGCGCTGTTGCGGTATTGCGCGGTGTCGAGGCCGTGCTTGTGGCCGGCGTCGTCGATGTTCATCGGGTGGATCAGCAAAAAGTCCGGCGCGTGGCGCAGGCGCAGGTGTTCCGCGTCGGCGAACAGGTGCGAATCCGGGTAGTGATCCTGCCAGTAGAAATGGCCGTGCTGGATCGGCAGCGTCGGATCGTCGGTGTGACGGTCGCGGGCGGCCACGAATGGCGAGCGGTTGTACAACTCGCTGACCCAGTGATAGGCGGCAGCGGCGGTTTTCAGCCCGGCGTCGCGCGCGTAGTGATAGATGCTGCGCTGGTTGGACAGGCGCGAGACGTTGTTGTGGACGATGCCGCTGTCAATCGGCGGTACGCCGGTGAGGATGCACTCGTAAAGCGGTCGGGACAGGGCCGGCAACTCGCACTCCAACTGGTAGAGCGCGGCGCGTCCTGCGCCAACGTAAGCCTGCAGATGCCCCATGGCGTGACGCGCGACTTCATAGTTGAGGCCGTCGAGCACGACAAGGATGACGTTGTGCTTCATAGGGGCAAAAACTCCGCGAAACAATAAATTGCAGATTCAACCTGGACCCCCTGTAGGAGTGAGCCTGCTCGCGATAGCGGTGGATCAGTCAACACTGTTGTTGAATGTTCGACCGCTATCGCGAGCAGGCTCACTCCTACATGGGGATTTGTTTCAGATCACAAAGTGGTGATCAGCCGCGTTACTTCATCTCTACGATGACTTCTTCGTTCCACTTCTGCGGCAGGGCCTTGGAAGTTTTTTCCCACGCATCGGCGTCTTTGATCGGCGTGACCTTTTTGTACTGCTCGTTCGGCAGCAGTTTGGCTTTCACGTCTTCCGGCAGTTGCAGGTGCTCGGCGCGGATCGGACGGGCGTTGCCGCGGGCGAGGTTGGTCTGGCCGGCGTCGCTGAAGATGTATTCGCGGGTCAGCTTGGCGGCGTTAGGGTTTTTCGCGTATTTGTTGATGATCGTGGTGTAGCCGGAAATCACCGAGCCATCGGACGGAATCAGCACCACATAGTCATCCGGGTTGGCCATCTTTGCCTTGTAGCTCAGGCCATTGAAGTCCCAGACCACACCGACTTCGATCTCGCCTTTTTCCATGGTGGCGATGGTCGGGTTGGCCATCGACAGGCGACCTTGCTTGGCGATGTCGGCGAACAGCAGCAGCGCAGGCTGGATGTTTTTCTCGTCGCCACCGTTGGCCAGTGCAGCGGCGAGTACACCGTTGGCGGCTTGTGCGGCGGTGCTCACGTCACCAATGGAGACCTTGTATTTGCCGCCCTTGAGGTCAGCCCATTTGGTCGGTACTTCGGAACCGTGCAGCAGTTTTTTGTTGACGATGAAGGCGATGGTGCCGGTGTAGGCCAGCGCCCAGTTGCCGTCCTTGTCCTTGGCCCAGTCCGGGACTTGATCCCAGGTGCTTGGCTTGTACGGCTGCACCACACCTTGCTTGACCGCGATCGGGCCGAAGGCTGCACCGACGTCGCCGATGTCGGCGCTGGCGTTGTCTTTTTCGGCAGCGAACTTGGCGATTTCCTGAGCCGAGCTCATGTCGGTGTCGATGTGTTTCAGGCCGTAGGTCTTGGCCAGGTCTTCCCAGGTGCCTTTCCAGTTGGCCCAGTCATCGGGCATGCCGACACTGTTGACGGCGCCTTCCGCTTTCGCAGCGGCTTCGAGGGTTTTCAGATCGGTGCCTGCCGCCATGGCGGAGGTGCACATTGCAATGGTCGAGCCTAACAGTGTTGCCAGGAAAAGCTGTTTCATTCCGAAGCTCCTTGGTCGTGTTCAACGCTGCGATTGCGGTTTGTGTTGGTCTAGGTCAGCAATACCTGAGCCAATTTAAGGGGGCTGGATGACACTTTGATGTCGGTGGTCGCCGGACAAGCCTTTTATTTGCCCGGTTTCGACGGCTGCCCGCTAAGCGTAGACCATGCTCAAAGCCCCGGAGAGCAAGGGACTTGGCCGATGTATTGCAAGTCGTTTAGCCGACCGTTCAGCAGGTTTGTCATCTCTCGGTCATCTGCACTGCCTAGGCTTGCAACACACGAATGCGGTGAGATCGCCGTGCGGTTTTGCCCCGAAACAGTGCTGGTCTAGTCCAGATAGGTAACGTTGATGCGCGATGAGGCAACAAAAGCGGTGACAGCGATTGGCCAGGTGTTGCAGGAGCAACTTGACCACGGGCTATTGGCGCCTGGCAGTAAGTTGCCGGCCGAGCGCAAGCTCAGTGAGTTGTTCGGCACGACGCGGATTACTGTGCGCGAGGCGTTGTTGCAACTGGAGGCGCAAGGGCAGATTTATCGTGAGGAGCGGCGGGGCTGGTTCGTTTCGCCGCCGCGTCTGGCTTATAACTTGATGCAGCGCAGTCACTTTCACGCGATGGTCAGTGCGCAGGGGCGGGTGCCGTCGACCGAGGTGATTTCGGCTCGACTGCAACCGGCGTCGGCGGCGGTCTGTGCCTGGCTGCAGTTGCCGGCGCTGTCGAGTGTGATTCAGATTTGTCGGTCGCGGCGGATTGATGGGCGGCTGGTGCTTTATGTGGAGCATTATCTGAATCCGCAGTTTTTTCCGGGGATTCTGGATTTTGATTTGAATCAGTCGATTACCGAGTTGTATGCGCGGCATTACGATTTGCACTACGGGCGGGTGCGCTTTGAGATTGTGCCTACGTCGTTGTCGGTGGATGCGGCGGCGGCTTTACGGGTGTCGGTGGGGAGTCCGGGGTTGCGGATTGCTCGGGTCAATTATGATCAGCATGAGCGGTTGATTGATTGTGATCTGGAGTTTTGGCGGCATGATGCGATTCATGTTGGGGTTGATGTGGTTTGATCGCTTGGTGTGAATATCCGTTGCTGCGGGTGTTGCTGATTAGGGTTCCGCCCTTACGGCGGGTCACTTTGGCAAACGCCCCAAAGTAACCAAAGGTCTGTGCCCTGACGTTCGGCCCTCGCTGTGGCTCGGGTTCCTTCGCTCCGGGATTGATCCGGGGGGCATCGCCTCCGGTTTGCTGCGCTGCACCTCCTCTCGATGTGCTTGGCTTCGCCAAGCGGTCGCTGCGCTCCCACCCCCGGATCAATCCCTCCACTCAGCCTTCCGACGGGCGCTCTAGATCAAAAGCGGTACTCGAGCTAACGCTCATTGTGTTGAGTGGTGGAGATCAAAAGCGGTACTCGAGCTAACGCTCATTGTGTTGAGTGGGGCGGCATGCGCCGCGTTTCGGGTGTACTCATTTTCTTGTGGGAGCTGGCTTGCCAGCGATGGCGGCCTGACAGCCGACCTGTTTCTTGCGGATGTACTCGATCCCTTGTAGGAGTGAGCCTGCTCGCGATGGCGGCCTGAGAGCCGACCAATTTCTGGCAGACTGCACACGGTCCAAATGTGGGAGCGAGCTTGCTCGCGAAGGCACTCCCACAGTTACCTCATCTCTACTTACCCGCCCCCGCATTGGCATACAAATAATCCGTCGCCAGCGACGCCAATGTCCTCACGCCCACCACCAACGCCGACTCATCCACAAAGAACCCCGGATTATGATTCGGTGCTGCCTTGCTCATGTCCTGATCCCGTGGCGTCACGCCCAGAAACACAAACAACCCCGGCACTTCCTTGGCATAGAACGAAAAGTCTTCCGCGCCCCCCACCAGCGGTGCATTCACCACATCATCCTTGGCTGCCCACTTCAACGTCGGCAGCATTTTTTCTGTCAGTGCCGGGTTGTTAATCGTGGGGTCGTATTTTTCGATGATGGTGACATCAGCTTTCGCGCCGCCGCTCTCGGCGATTTTCTCGACGGTCTGGCGCACGTCCGCATGCAGTTTCTGGCGAATGCCGTAGTCGTAAGAGCGGATGGTCCCGGTCATGTCGACGGATTCGGGAATGATGTTGTAGCGGGTGCCGCCGTTGATGGTGCCGATGCTGACCACTGAGGGGTAAGACGAGATGTCGGTACGACGGCTGACCACGGTTTGCAGGCCGACGATGGTTTGGGCGCCGACGGTGATCGGGTCGATGCCGTCCCAGGGACGGCCGGCGTGGGTTTGTTTGCCGAGGATTTTGATGCGCAGGTCGTCGGAGCTGGCGAGGGTGGCGCCGGGGCGATAGGCGATCTGGCCGGCGGGGATGCCGGCCCAGACGTGCAGGCCGAAGACAGCGTCGGGTTTGGGTGACTTCATTACGCCTTCTTCGACCATCATTTTCGCGCCCCAGGTGTTTTTGCCGTCGGGGATGAAGTCGCTAGGGCCTTCTTCGGCGGGCTGGAAATAGAACACCACGGTGCCGGGCAGGGTGTCGCGCAGGCCGGTGAGGATTTTTGCCGTGCTGAGCAGGATGGCGGTGTGGGCGTCGTGGCCGCAGGCGTGCATGACATCTACCTCTTTGTCGAGGTAGGTGCCTTTGGCTTTCGAGGCGAACGGCAGGTCGGAAACTTCCTTGACCGGCAGGGCGTCCATGTCGGCGCGCAGGGCTACGGTCGGGCCGGGCAGGGCGCCTTTGAGGACGGCGACCACGCCGGTGCGGGCGACGCCGGTTTTGACTTCCAGGCCCATGGCTTTCAATTGTTTGGCGACCAGTTCCGACGTGCGTTTTTCGCTGTTGCCGAGTTCCGGGTGGGCGTGGATGTCGCGGCGGGTTTCCAGCAGTTCGGGTTCAAGCTGTTTGGCTTGCGCGGCGATCTGTTCGCGGCTGCTGTCCATTGTCGCCGCGACGGCGTTACTGGCGATCAGGGTGAGCAGAAGGGCTTGGGCAATGCGTGTCAGCTGCATCGGGTTTCTCCATGGTTATTGTTTTTCTGGCTTCTCTGCCTGTGACCCGAACGTCCTGCCTAAGTGCTATTCCTTCGGCTGGCCACCACCGGCAGTGATCACTTGCACACTCATTCTCGGCGTCGCCAGATCCAGTCCTGCCTCGTCCAGATGCCGCTTGAGCGACAGGTTGAAGGCCCGGGAAACTTCCCATTGTTTGATCGGCGCGGTCTTGAAGCGGGCGCGCAGGATCGCGCTGCCGGACTCGAAACTCTCGACACCCTGAATCTCCAGCGGCGACCAGATGTTGCGCCGTTGCAGTGGATCGGTGCGCATCTTCTGGCCGACTTCGCGCATCAGTTTGATCGCGTCGTCGATTTCCATGTTGTATGGCACAGCTACGCGGAAGATCGCGTAGCCGAATTCCCGCGAGTAGTTCTTGATGCTTTTGATTTCGCTGAACGGGATCGTGTGGACGATGCCGTCGATGTCGCGCAGGCGCACGGTACGGATGGTCAGGCCTTCGACGGTGCCGAGGTGGCCGCCGACGTCGACGTAATCATCGATGGCCAGCGAGTCTTCGATGATGATGAACAGGCCGGTGATCAGGTCCGCGACCAGTGACTGCGCGCCGAAACCGATGGCCAGACCGATGACACCGGCACCGGCCAGCAGTGGCGTGACGTTCATGCCCATGTTCGCCAGGGCGACGATCAGCGCAATGATGAAAATCGCCACGAACAGCACGTTGCGGATCAGCGGCATCATCGTCTGCGCGCGGGCGTTGGCCAAGCCTTTGCGCGAGCGGGTGAGGGCGTGATGCACAGCGGTGTCGGCGAGAATCCAGATCAGCCAGGAGAAGATCAGTGTGCCGATCAGGCTGAACAGTTTGACGCTGACGTCATGGCCTTCGCCTTCGGCAAAACCGATCAGCGACTGGCCCCACACCCGCAGGCCGAGTTCGATGAACACCAGCCATACCAGCAGATGCGCGAGTGTGTAAAAGAAGCTTTTCAGGCGCTCGGAGTAGAGCGCGTGGCGTTTCGCTCCGCGTTGCGGTTTGAGCGAATGCCGGCGTACCAATCCATTGATGACCATGCACAACACCAGCAGCACGGTGCAGATCAGCGACTGGCGCAGCGCGGTGCTGGTGTCGCCAGCGGAAACAAACGTGGCGAACAGCGAAATGCCGACCAGTACCAGCGCCGGCACGTACCAGAAGGTCCCGAGGATTTCGATGGTGTCGCTGAGGGCGCGGCGGGTCAGGCGCCGGGATAGCGGCTGATTGCGGATCAGGTGCGCGATCGGCCGGCGGAAACGCAGGATGAACAACCCGGTTGACAGCGCGGCGAGAACATTCGCGACGGTCGCGGCGGTGTGTGCCAAGTGCACGCCGAGGCTCTCGATCAGACGCGGGTCGTTCAGCGCTTCACCAAACGCAGCAAAACTGCCGATCAGCCACAATGGCCGGAACGCCTGATGGCGCAGGATGTAGAGCGCGCGATGGCGGTGCGGGCCGTCGAGCAGGGAAAACGCGATCACGCAGATCGCCGAGAAACAGGTGCCGACCACCAGCGCATAGGCCAGCACCATCGCCAGGCTTTTGCCCAGTGACGAGGGAAGGGCGTAGCTCATGTAAACGGTCATCACCAAAGCGATCAACCACGGCCCGAGTTTGCGCAACGCGAAGCGCAGCATATCCAGAGCCTTGGGGTGTTGCGGCAGTTCTTCGGTGAGACCAAAGCGCATGCGCACCCGGTGGCCGAGCCAGATCAGCGCGGCGGCGAGCAGGCTCCAGACCATCAGAATCACCGCGAAGCCGAAGATGATCGGCAGCCATTCACTGGCCGGGAGCAGCATGGCTTTCAGCTCATCTTTGGCCAGATCGAACTCGTTGGACCAGCGATTGAGCGGGCTGTCGGCGCCGGAGAATTGTTTTTCGAAACTGGCCAGCGTGCCGCCGATCAGGCCGAGAACGCCTTCTTCCGGTGAGGCCTGAGCCTTTTTCGTGGCGTCGCGCAGCTTTTTCAGATCGGTCAGCAACTGCGCACGTTGCTTGTCGTTTTCCAGCGACTTGATGACTTCATCGAGGGATTGCCCCAACGGTTCCTGGGCTTCGGGCTGCGTCTTGGTGGTGTTGAGCAGGCCCGGCAGACCGACCGCGTGGGCAGGCGCCACGGGCAGCAGCGTCATCAGGCAGACGAGGAACAGGCAGGGTAGAGCAAACAGACGAGCAAACACTAGGCGGTCAACCTCGCAAGGGGCGGATTCGCTGGAGTGTACGAGCCCGCCTGATTCAATGCGAGCCGGGCGCGGATTTATTCGTTGAGTTTGGCGAGGATCTTGTAGACCACGGTGGCGAGGATCATCAGCATGCCGATCCACATGGCGAACACCCCGGCGTTCTTGTCGCGGAAGTTGAAACCGATGGCCAGCAGGATCATTCCGCACAGGATCGGAATGAGCATGGCGTGGAAGGAGGACATCGAGATCATGGTGACTGCCTTGTCGGGAGGGATGATTTAAGTCTAGGTCGGTTTCTGACGCGGGTGGTGATGTGTGTCAGCAATGAACCGCTCTTTGCTCGATGTTGTGGCGAGGGAGCTTGCTCGCGCTCGGCGGCGCAGCCGTCGTAAATTCTGAGCACACGATCATGCTGACTCAACGCGTGCTCAGGTTTTAGGGCCGCTTCGCAACCCGGCGGGAGCAAGCTCCCTCGCCACAAATACTGCTTACGGCAATTCGCGGCAGGCGTAGAACGCGCTCAGCACTTTCACCAGGTGCGCCAGGTCATGGCTGCCGCACAACTCCCGAATCGAGTGCATGGCGAAGGTCGGCAGACCGATATCGACGGTGCGCACGCCCAGGTGGCTGGCGGTGATCGGGCCGATGGTCGAGCCGCAGCCCATGTCACTGCGCACCACGAAGCTTTGCACCGGCACTTCTTCGGCCATGCACAGATGACGGAAGAACCCGGCGGTTTCGCTGTTGGTGGCGTAGCGCTGGTTGCTGTTGACCTTGATCACCGGACCGGCGTTGAGTTTCGGGCCGTGGTTGGCGTCGTGCTTCTCGGCATAGTTCGGGTGTACGCCGTGGGCGTTGTCGGCCGAAACCAGCAGGGATTTCTGGATGGTGCGGACGAACTCGTCACCTTCCGGAAGCAGGCGGCGCAGGGTCTGCTCGAGCATCGGGCCGTCGGCACCGCAGGCCGAGCAGGAGCCGACTTCTTCGTGATCGTTGCACACCAGCACGCAGGTTTCGTCGGTCTCGGCAGTGAGCAAGGCTTGCAGGCCGGCGTAGCACGACAACAGGTTGTCGAGACGCGCGCCAGCGATGAAGTCGCCGTTCAGGCCAATCACTGCAGCACTTTGCGTGTCGTAGAAACTCAGCTCGTAATCGAGTACGACGTCGGCGTTCAAGCCATGTTCGCGGGCCAGTTGATCGGTGAGTACGGCGCGGAAGTCGACGCGCTCGTCACCGGCAAATTGCGCGAGAATCGGCGGCAGTTCGGTCTGCGCGTTGATTGCCCAGCCTTGATTGGCTTCACGGTTGAGGTGAATGGCCAGGTTCGGAATGATCGCGATCGGCGCCTTGAAGTCGATCAACTGGCTTTCGACCTTGCCGTCGCGGCGGAAGGTCACGCGGCCGGCCAGCGAAAGATCGCGGTCGAACCACGGGGCCAACAGCGCACCGCCGTAGACTTCGACGCCCAGTTGCCAGAAGCCCTGACGCTGCAGCTCCGGTTGCGGCTTGACCCGCAGGCACGGGCTGTCGGTGTGCGCGCCCACCAGGCGGATACCGCCGTGCAGTGGCGAAGTGCGGCCCATTTTGATCGCGACGATCGAGGAGTCGTTACGGGTGACGTAATAGCGGCCGTTAGGCTCGGTGGTCCATGGCTCGCGCTCGTCGAGGCGCACGAAACCGGCGGCCTCCAAACGTTGAACAAGGCTGGCAGTGGCGTGGAACGGGGTAGGGGAGGCCTTGAGAAAGTCGATCAGGCCTTGGTTCAACTCTTCGCGCATAAGAAACTCCAGACAGCAATGGGCGGGAGTTTAACGCATCGGCCGGGGAATTGAATCTGCACCGGATCCCTGTAGGAGTGAGCCTGCTCGCGATAGCGGTGTGTCATTCAAATAATTCTGGTCTGACACACCGCTATCGCGAGCAGGCTCACCCCTACAGGGTTTCTGCGCAAGCCGTCAGAAGGGGGCGGGGCACTCGAAGCGCAGGCGTTCACCGGTTTGCGGATGGGTGAAGCTGAGCATGCTCGCGTGCAGGCACAGGCGCGGCCAGGCAGCGAGGGCTTGTTCGTGTGCGTAGAGGCCATCGCCAAGCAACGGATGCCCGATCGACAGCATGTGTACACGCAACTGGTGCGAGCGGCCGGTGATCGGCGTCAGCTCGACGCGGCACCAGTCGCCGCAACGTTCCAGCACGCGCCAGAAGGTCAGAGCATGTTTGCCGAATTCATGATCCACCACATGACGTGGCTTGGTCGGCGGGTCGTAGCGCAACGGCAAATCGATACTGCCGCTGTCCAGCTCCGGCTGACCCCAGGCCAACGCGGTGTAGGCCTTTTCGGTTTCGCGGTCATGAAACTGACGCGACAGTTCGCGATGGGTGTCGGCGTCACGGGCCAGCAGAATGATGCCGGAGGTTTCCCAGTCCAGACGATGGACGATGCGCGCTTCCGGGTAGCCGTTTTCCTGCAAGCGGGTTATCAGGCAATCCTTGTTGTCGTCGGCGCGACCGGGCACCGAAAGCAGCAGGGTCGGTTTGTCGACCACCAGTACGGCGGCGTCCTGATGGATGATGCGGATGTTGGACAACGGCATTAAAACAGCCTCGTAACAAATGCCAACGGCGGCTCAGGGCCATTCCGGTATGGGAATGGCCCTGAGCCGCCGTCGTTCCTGCCGGATCGACTCAGCGATCTGGCAGGGTGATGTTGAGTTCCAGAATCGAGCAACTGCCCTGGCTTTCCAGTGCAACATGTACGTCGTCGTTGCCGATGTTGACGTACTTGCGGATCACGTCGACCAGTTCCTTCTGCAAGGCTGGCAGGTAATCCGGCGTGCTGCGCTGGCCGCGCTCATGCGCCACGATGATCTGTAGACGCTCTTTCGCTACCGAGGCGGTACTTGGCTTTTTGTTGGCACGAAAGAAGTCAAAAAGGTTCATTACCTACCTCCAAACAGGCGCTCGAAGAATCCCTTCTTCTCGACATCGAGGAAACGGTGGGCTTTTTCTTTGCCCAGCAAACGGTCGACGGTATCGCTGTAAGCCTGACCGGCATCGCTCTGGTCGTCGAGAATCACCGGTACGCCCTGGTTGGATGCCTTGAGCACCGCCTGGGATTCCGGGATCACGCCGAGCAGGGTTACCGAGAGGATTTCCTTGACGTCTTCAACGCCAAGCATCTCGCCCTTTTCAACACGCTCCGGGTGGTAGCGGGTGATCAGCAGGTGTTCCTTGATCGGGTCTTCGCCACGTTCGGCGCGACGCGACTTGCTGGCCAGCAGGCCGAGCATGCGGTCCGAGTCGCGTACCGAGGACACTTCCGGGTTGGTCACGACGATCGCTTCGTCAGCGAAGTACATGGCCAGGTGCGCACCTTTTTCGATGCCGGCCGGGGAGTCGCAGACCACGAACTCGAATTGTTCCTTGAGCTCCATCAGAACCTTTTCCACGCCTTCGACAGTCAGCGCGTCTTTGTCGCGGGTCTGACTGGCGGCCAGTACGTAGAGGTTTTCCAGACGCTTGTCTTTGATCAGCGCCTGTTGCAGGTTGGCTTCGCCGTTGACCACGTTGACGAAGTCATACACCACGCGGCGCTCGCAACCCATGATCAGGTCAAGGTTACGCAAGCCCACGTCGAAGTCGACGATCACTGTTTTGTGGCCGCGCAGAGCGAGGCCGGTACCGATAGCGGCGCTGGTGGTGGTCTTACCCACACCACCCTTGCCGGATGTAACCACGAGAATCTTGGCCAAGGTGTTTCACCCCTAAGGAAGAAGGACTGTTCAGCCCCTGAAAAACATCTCTTGAAAACTACTGCAGTCGGACAGCCTTGGCTGGAATTTGGCTTTAGGCCTTTTTCCTACTTCGTTTGAGCCGTTTTCGCTACGTTTTAGAGATGCTTGGAAAATGCGGCAGTATCCGTTAAAGCCGAATGATGTTCAACACGTCGCCCGACAGGCTGACCTGTACGCCCGAGCCCCACATCGGATCGCGACGCAAGTCTTCGGAAACCTTGTAGTGGCCTGCGATAGAGATCAGTTCAGCGCTCAATTGCTGACAGAAAATCCGCGCCTTGGTGTCACCCTTGACCCCGGCCAGCGCACGACCGCGCATCGGGCCGTATACATGGATGTTGCCATCGGCAAGAAGTTCCGCCCCCGGACTGACCGAGGAAACCACGACCAGATCGCCACCCTGGGCATATATCTGTTGGCCACCACGCACTGGCGTAGTGATGACACGGGTGGGTTTTACGGTCGGCTCCGGTGGTTTTTCCGGTTTCTTTTTGACTTCGGCTTCCGGGGTTTCCAGCGGCCGTTCACGGGCGCCGGACGGCGGCAACACCGGAATGTCGATGGCGATGGCGGCGGCGATGTCTTCGATGCGGCTGGCGCGAATCGCCAGGGTGCGCAGGCCATGCTGGCGGCACACGCGCATCAGGCCCGGCAGATCGACCGCGCCTTCGCTCGGCGGCAATTTGTCCAGCGCCAGAACCAGCGGCGCGTTGCTGAAGAAGTTCGGCGCCTGGGCGACTTTGGCGGCCAATTGCCGATCGAGGCTTTCGAGGTCGTTACGGGCCAGTTCCAGCACAGTAATGGCCAGCATGCTGCCCTTGAGCTGGAATACGGGATCTTGGTCTAACGGTTCGGTTTGGCTCATGTCGGCATACAACGGCTTGTCACTAAAAGTGCCGAGACTTATAACGAGAACGCCCGCGAGCCGCAAGCCGGGTCGAACGATGTAGAATGCGCGGCCACTGTATTTACGGAAGCTTTAATGGATCGCCCGCGTTTTCGAAGAGCATTTCTTGCTCCACGCTTCTGGCCGCTCTGGTGCGGTCTGGGGCTTTTATGGCTGATCGTGCAGTTGCCGTATCCGGCATTGCTGACCATCGGTCGAGTTTTGGGCGCGCTGATGTATCGCGTGGCCGGCGACCGGCGGCGCATCGCCAAGCGCAACCTTGAACTGTGCTTCCCGGAAAAATCCGCCGCCGAGCGCAAACGCCTGCTCAAGGAAAACTTTGCCTCGACCGGCATCGCGTTTTTCGAGATGGCGATGAGCTGGTGGTGGTCCCGCGAGCGCCTGGCCAAACTGGCCCACGTCGAAGGTCTGGAGCATTTGCAAAAAGCCCGGCGCGAAGGCAAAGGCGTGATTCTCATGGCGGCGCATTTCACCACGCTGGAAATCGGCGCGGCATTGCTCGGTCAGCAGCACACCATCGATGGCATGTACCGCGAACACAAGAACCCACTGTTCGATTTCATCCAGCGTCAGGGCCGCGAACGGCACAACCTCGATTCGCTGGCGGTGGAGCGCGACGACGTGCGCGGCATGCTCAAGTTACTGCGTTCGGGTCGGGCGATCTGGTATGCGCCGGATCAGGACTACGGTGCCAAGCAAAGCATTTTCGTGCCGCTGTTCGGCATTCAGGCAGCGACCGTGACCGCGACCACCAAATTCGCCCGGTTGGGCAAAGCGCTGGTGGTGCCATTCACTCAGGAGCGTCTGGCGGACGGCAGCGGTTATCGCCTGACGATTCATGCGCCGCTGGAGGACTTCCCCGGCGAGACCGAAGAGGCCGATTGCATCCGCATCAATCAGTGGGTCGAAAGCGCTTTGCGAGCCTGCCCCGAGCAATACCTGTGGGCGCATCGCCGCTTCAAGAGCCGTCCACCGGGCGAGCCGAAGCTGTACGCCAAACGCGGTTGATTCACCCATCCCTTTGAGCACCATGGAGTGTTGCGATGAGCCCAGCTGAACCGGTCACAGGTTTGATTCTTTCCGGCGGCGGGGCTCGGGCGGCGTATCAGGTGGGGGTGTTGGCGGCGATTGCCGAGTTGTTGCCATTGGGCGCCGACAATCCGTTTCCGGTGATCGTCGGCACCTCGGCCGGGGCGATCAACGCCGTGAGCCTGGCCAGCGGCGCCACGGATTTTCGCGCCGCCATCGAACGCCTCACGCTGTTCTGGCAGGGCTTTCGCAGCCATCGCGTATTGCGCAGTGACTGGCCGGGAGTGATCCGCCAAGCCAGTCGTTTTGTCAGCCACAGTTTGCTCGGCATGGGCCGACACCTGCCGGTGGCGCTGCTCAACAGTTCGCCGCTGCGCGATCTGCTCAATGAAAAACTGCACATGCCCGGCATCGCCGAATCCATCGCACGCAAGCAATTGCACGCGGTGGCGGTGACTGCGTTCGGCTATGAGTCGGGGCAGGCGGTGACGTTCTATCAGGGCGGCGGCAAGATTGATTCCTGGCTGCGGCATCGGCGCATCGGCGTGCCGACGCAATTGTCGGTGGAGCATCTGCTGGCCAGTTCGGCGATTCCGTTGTTGTTCGCTCCGGTGAAACTGGGCGATGAATATTTTGGCGACGGCGCAGTGCGGCAATCGGCGCCGATCAGTCCGGCCCTGCATCTGGGCGCCAGTCGCGTGCTGGTGGTCGGTGTCAGTGGCAACCCGCGCGGGTTTGATCCGCAGCAGCCGCTGGAGCGCACCTACACCGGGCAACAGCCGACGCTGGCGCAGATTGGCGGACACATGCTCAACAGCACGTTCATCGACAGCCTGGAAAGCGACATCGAGTTGCTGCAGCGTCTCAACCAGTTCAGCCACCTGATGCCCGCCGGCACGCCGACTCGCGAATTGGGTGTGGCGCCGGTGGAGGTGCTGGTGATTTCGCCGAGTCAGCCGATTGATGAAATCGCGGCACGCCATCGTCAGGAATTGCCGGCGGCGTTGCGCTTGTTCTTGCGTGGGCCGGGAGCGACCAAGACGAGCGGGGCGGGAGTGTTGAGTTATCTGCTGTTCGAGGCGGGGTATTGCAGCGAGTTGATCGATCTGGGGCGACGGGATGCGTTGGCCAAGCGTGAGGAGCTTTGCCGGTTTTTGGGGCTGTCCGAAGCGGTGGTTCCAGCCTGAGATCGGTGGTGCGGCAATCGCTGGCAAGCCAGCTCCCACAGGGCTTTGCGTCGTAAACAGATTTTGTCTACACCAAAGAACTTGTGGGAGCTGGCTTGCCAGCGATGGCGTCCTCGCAGACGCCACTTACACCGGCATTAGAAGTGGAACTTCACCAGGAAGCTGGTCACGTTCTGATTGGTGGTGAAGGCACGGGTGTCGTCGATCCCGTACTTGTCTTTCCAGTAGTCGTACTCAACACCGACGTACAACTGCTTCTCGCCGAAATTCAGCGCCTTGCCCAAGTCGTATTTGACCTGTGGGTTGAAGTGCAGGTTGGCGTGGTATTCGCCACGGTTGTTGACGTCGTTGTCGACGACCCAGTCCATGTAGCCGTCGATCAGCACGTTCGAGTCGCCGACCGGAATGGTGTAGGACCACACTGGAGTGATCTGCCAGACGTTGTCACCCGGGCGCGAGCCTTCGGTGTGGCGCTGGTAGAAGTTCAACTGGAAGTAGTCGAAGCCCGGGATGGCCAGGTCGAAGCCCGGACCGATCAGGTAGGACTCGGTGTCACCCTCGCCGAACTCGTATGTCATCGCCAGCAGGACGTCTTTGATCGGGCCGAATTCGATCTTCTGGTCGAGCACCTTGCCCAGCGAGATGCGCGGGCTGAACTCGCCGTAGTAGGTGTTCGGGCCGTTGTTGAAGTCCTTGTCACCGTTGTAGAAGATCTTGTCGACGAACAGGAAGTTGTCCCCATACTTCCAGGCGTCGGCGTGCTCGAAGGTGACGGTCTGCTGAATCGCAGGGTTGACCTTGAAGTCTTTGCCGTAAAGGTAGGTCAGGCTGTTGTTCTGCCATTGCAACAGGCCATCGGCCATGGCCTGGCCGCCGGCCAGCATCGATCCCGCGAGCATCAGGCTGGTGCACATACGTTTCATTCGGTTGCTCCCAAAGTAGGTGTTCCACGTTTATTTTTTTAAGATCGGCGCTCTGGTGTGGCGCCTTTTTTCGTTGCTGCAAAAGTCATCCGATTGGTCAGCTTTCATGCTGTTAGCAAGAGCTGGGCCAAGGCTTTCGAAAAGCAAAAAAACGCCCGGTCGGCTGCTGAAAAACAGTCGACAGAGCGTGTTTTCGGGATGCCTCGGTACTGACCGGGGCCGGGATAAGTTGGCCTGTCGGTCAGGAATTAAATCCGGGCTTTTTTTTAGACCGAATTCATGAGGCCGCGGAGAATACTGACTCCTTGGCCAGCTCTCAAGTGCCCCGCAACAGAGCACCGACGACAGGTATGGGGCACGGTTGCGGGTCATCTTAAAAGTGCACCTTCACCAGCAGGCTGGCGGTGTTCTGATTGGTGTCGAGGTTGTGGCTGCTTTCGACCCCGTATTTATTTTTCCAATAACTGTATTCGGTGCCGACATACAGCTGCTTCTGACTCCAGCCCAGCGCTTTGCCCAAGTCGTATTTGATCTGCGGATTGATGTGCAGGTTGGCGTGGTAGGTGCCGCGCGAGTTCTCGTCGTTGTCGACGACCCAATCCAGATAACCGTCGATCAGCAGGTCGGAATTGCCCACAGGGATGCTGTACGACCAGCCCGGGGTGATCTGCCAGACACCGTCGCCGGGGCGCGGGCCTTCGGTCTGGCGGCGGAAGATGTTCAGGGTGACGTAGTTGAAGCCCGGCACCTTGAGGTCGAACCCGGGGCCGATCAGATAGGCCTCGCTCTCACCTTCGCCGTACTCGTAGGTCATCGCCAGCAGCACGTCCTTGATCGGGCCGAATTCGAGCTTCTGGTCGAAGATCTTGCCGAACGAGAAACGCGGGGTGAATTCGCCGTAGAAGGTGTGCGGGCCTTTGTTGCGGTCTTCCTGGCCGTTGTAGAAGATCTTGTCGACGAACAGGAAGTTGTCGCCGTACTTCCATTTGTCGGCGTGCTCGAACGTCACCGTCTGCTGGATCGACGGATTGATCGCGAAATTCTTGCCGTACAGATAGCTCAGGCTGTTGGTCTGCCACAGCAATAAATCGCCGGCCATGGCTTGGGATGCGGCCAGCAGGCCACCGCTCAACAGCAGGTTGGTTTGCGTGCGAATCATCTGTTGCTCCCTCTTGTTTTTATTGTTTGAGGCGCAGAGCTGTTGCGTGCCTTTGTAGGAGTGAGCCTGCTCGCGATAGCGGTGAATCAGTCAACATTGATGTCGGTGTTGATGACGCAATCGCGAGCAGGCTCACTCCTGCAGAGGACATTGGTGATGCTGTTTTTAGTGCTGATGCGCGTGGCAGTCGTTGATCGCCGCGCGCTCGGCACCGCCGAGAATGTTGAACAGCAGGTTCAGCGTCAACGCACTCAGCGTGGCCATGGCGATGCCGCTGTGGGTGATCGGGCTCATCCACAACGGCAGGTGGGCGAAGAACTCCGGACGCACCACCGGGATCAGACCCATGCCGATGCTCACCGCCACCAGCAACTGGTTGCGACGGTCACCGATGTCGGCTTCCTGCAGAATCTTGATGCCGGTCGCGGCAACCATGCCGAACATCGCGATCGCCGCACCGCCCAATACCGCCGGTGGAATCGACGCCACCAGGAACGCCGCTTTCGGCAGCAGGCTGAGGACGATCAGCAAGCCACCGGCGACGATGGTCACCGAACGGCAACGCACGCCGGTCATCTGCACCAGGCCGATGTTCTGCGCGAAAGAGGAGTGGGTGAATGTATTGAAGAAACCGGCCACGAATGAAGCGCCGGCATCGCACAACAAGCCGCGACGCAGCATGCGTGGGCAGACTTCCTGGCCGGTGATCTTGCCCAGCGCGAGAAACATCCCGGTGGACTCGACGAAGATGATCACCACCACCAGGCACATCGACAGGATCGGCGCGAGTTCGAATTTCGGCATGCCGAAATGCAGTGGGGTGACGAATTGCACCCATGGCGCGTTGGCCATGCCGCTCAGGTCGACCATGCCGATCGCGCCGCACAGCAGGTAGCCAAAGCACATGCCGATCAGGACGGAAATGTTCACCCAGAAACCGCGCATGAAGCGGTGGATCAACAGAATGGTGCCCAACACCAGAGCGGCGATGGCCAGATAAATCGGTGAGCCGAATTGCGCAGCGGCGGCACCGCCACCAGCCCAATTCACGGCTACGGGGAATAGCGACAAGCCGATCGAGGTGATGACTGTGCCGGTCACCAGCGGCGGGAAGAAACGTACGACCTTGGACATGAACGGCGCGATGATCATGCCGAAGAAACCGGCAGCAATGGTGGCGCCGAAGATCCCTTGCAGGCCGATACCGGGCATGCCGGCCATGGCGACCATGCTGCCGACGGCGGCAAAACTGGCGCCCATCATCACCGGCATGCGAATGCCCATCGGGCCGATGCCCAAGGACTGCACGATGGTGGCGATACCGGCGACCAGCAGGTCGGCGTTGATCAGGAAGGCGATTTCTTCACGACTCAGGCCAGCGGCCTGTCCAATGATCAGCGGCACCGCGATGGCACCACCGTACATCAGCAGAACATGTTGCAAACCGACCAGGATCAGTTGCAAAAGGGGCAATCGCTGAATGGCGGGTGCGTCGGGGATGCGCGCTTTGGACAGCTCGGACATGCAACACCTCGGATCTTTTTTATTCTTGTGATTGAACAGCTGCCGGGTTGCTCACAGCTGTTTCTGTGCATCAGGTAAACCGCGTTGCGGCCAATCGCTGGCAAGCCAGCTCCCACACAGGCAGTGCAAAACCCTGTGGGAGCTGGCTTGCCAGCGATGCTTTTGTGGCTTAGTTGGTCTGCGCTCCCTGGGCGATCCATGCACCGATCAGGTCACGTTCCTGCTGGGTCATCTGGGTGATGTTGCCCAGTGGCATGATCTGCGTGGTGATGGCTTGCGCCTGGATGCGCGCCGCGTTCTGGCGGATCTGCTCGGGGGTGTCGAACATCACACCGGCAGGGGCCGCACTGAACAATGGGCTGGTCGGTTTGGCCGAGTGGCAAACCGCGCAACGTTCTTGAATCACGTTGTGCACTTTGTCGAAGGCCGGACCTGCATTGGAGGCTTGCGCCGGTGCTGCTGCAGGCGCTGCTGCGGGTGCTGCCGCTTCAGCCGGTTTCGCGCCACCGCCCAGTGCCGTTTCCGGCAGCGGCTGGTACTCGATTTTTGCCGGAGCCTTGGCCACTTCCGGAGCGGTCGACATCGGTACAGGACCGGTGACGTACGCCAGAGTGATCATGCCCACCGCCGCAACCGGCAGAGTCCAGGCAAACTTGTGGCTGTCGTGACGGGTGTTGAAGTAGTGACGCACCAACACCGCCAACACTGCGATCCCGGCCAGGATCAACCAGTTGTACTGGCTGCCATAGGTGCTCGGGAAGTGGTTGCTGATCATGATGAACAGCACCGGCAGGGTGAAGTAGTTGTTGTGACGCGAACGCAGCAAACCTTTGGCCGGCAGCGCCGGATCAGGCGTGCGGTTTTCGGCAATCGCCGCCACCAGTGCACGCTGAGCCGGCATGATGATGCGGAACACGTTACCGACCATGATGGTGCCGATGATCGCGCCGACGTGCAGGTACGCACCACGACCGCTGAACACCTTGCTGAAGCCATACGCCGCGCCGATGATCAGCACGAACAGGATGAAGCCGAGCAGGGCAGGGCGTTTGCCCAAAGCGGAGTCGCAGAGGAAGGAGTAGATGAACCAGCCGAGGAACAGCGAGCCGATACCGATGGCCACGCCTTCAGGGCCGCTCAGTGTGCTGCCCGGAGCCAGCAGGTAGAGCGTTGGATTGGAGTAGAACACCACGCACAGCAGCGCAATACCCGACATCCAGGTGAAGTAGGCTTCCCATTTGAACCAGTGCAGGTTCTCCGGCATCGACGGTGGGGCCAGTTTGTATTTTTCCAGGTGATAGATACCGCCACCGTGGATCGCCCACAGATCACCGGCAAGACCGGTTTTCGGGTTGACGCGGTTGAGGTTGTTCTCCAGCCAGACGAAGTAGAACGACGCGCCGATCCAGGCCACGCCAGTGATCATGTGAACCCAGCGCACGCTCAGGTTCAGCCATTCCAACAGATGTGCTTCCACAGTCTTTACCTCTCGCCTGTCACTCTTGTTGTCGAGTGATCAGACCTTCTCTTATTGGTGGGGGGCGAGGATCAAACGCTCATCCTCTTTGAAAAAATGCTCATCGCAGTTATTGCCTGTGCCACTGCGATCAACCACCAGGAAGTCATCCCGCTTTTCGATCGTCAGCACCGGGTGGTGCCAGACGCCGCGATGGTAATTAATGCCCTGCCTGCCGTTGGTGACGAAGGCGCGGACCAAGCCTGATACAGGTTCATCGCCAAGTGGCGCGACCACGATCAGAAAGGGGTTGCCGAGCAGCGGAATGAAAGCCTGGCTGCCCAGCGGATGGCGTTCCAGCATGCTCACGGTCAGCGGCATGTCCTGCGCGTCAGCGCGGAAGATGCTGATGATCGCGTTGTCCTCAGGCGTCGCGGTTTCGACCGTCGCCAGTTTGTGGAAGCGCATGGTCGAACCGTTGTTGATCATGAAGTGATCGCTGCCGTCGGTTTCGATCACGTCACCGAAAGGGGCGAAGGCTTCTTTGGTCAGCGGTTCAATCTGTAGTGTGCGCATGCTGTTCTTATCCGAATTCTGTGTTGTTAGAACTATCGCCATCGTCGGAACGCCGCCCGGGGCAAGCCCGCTCCCACAGTGGACTGTGGCGTTCACAAAACCTGTGGGAGCTGGCTTGCCAGCGATTGGGTTCAACCTTATTTAGCGACCTTGCCGAGAACGCGCAGGCGGCTCACACCACCATCCGGGAACACATTCAAACGGATGTGGGTGATCGGCCCCAGTGCCTTGATCTGCTCGACGAAGGTGTGTTCGGCGTGCATTTCCAGCTTCTGGCTTGGCAGCAGTTCGCGCCAGAACAGCGATTGGGTTTCGATCTGGCTGTCGGTGCCGCCCTTGACGAAAGCGCCCTGGATCGAGCAAGTGTCCGGGTAGTTGCCCTTGAAGTGCAGGGTGTCGACGACGATCTTCTCGATCTCGCCCGGGTGGCCCAGCGCGACGATCACCCAGTCATTGCCTGGCGTGCGACGACGTGCTGTTTCCCAGCCGTCGCCCATGTTGATGCCACGGCCCGGGTTGAGGATGTTGCTCATGCGACCGAAGTGTTCGTCGGAGCAGGCGAGGGCGCGGCCACCGTTGAGGGCTGCTGCCAGATCGACCTGTTCGTTGTCGCCAACAGCGGACCAGTCGCGGAACGGAATGCCGTACACGCGCAGACGGGCGACACCGCCATCCGGGTAGATGTTGAAGCGCAGGTGGCTGAAGGCCTTGTCGTTGCTGATTTCGTGGTAGTGGTGGCTGTTGCCCTGCAGCTCGACGGCCGACAGCACTTCAGTCCACTGGGTGTTTTCATCAGGCTCGCCCGAGGCCAGGAAGCACGCTTCCAGAGACGCCGATGGCGGGAAGTTGCCGGTGAAGAATGAAGTGTCGATGTCCACGCCTTTGATCGAGCCCGGAACGCCCAGGCGGATTACGGCGCTGTCGAAGCCTTCGAAGCGCTTGCGGCGCGATTCCCAGCCGTCCATCCACTTGCCGTTGTCATCGAACACACCCTCCTTCCACACGGCCGGGGTTGGCTGAAACAGACGATTGGCGTCTGCGAACCAGTCATCGGTGACCGAGATGATTTTGGTGCCCAGACGGGCATCGGCCAGGTTGACGAACTTCTCGAAAGGTACGGCGTAAGCTTTCATTCTTCTTGTCTGCCTTTAATAAGTTGGCTGGGGATGCTTGCAAGACCCTGGGTACTCTCCGCGTTTGATGTACTCGGGTCAGGCTTGCTAAAGAGTCAGTAAACGGAACAGGGCGATCTTGTTGATCTCCGCCAGCGCGCATTTGAACTCGGTGTCGACCGAATTGTGAATGCGCGTTTCGAACGCCGCGAGGATCTGATGCCGGTTGCTGCCTTTTACCGCCATGATGAAGGGAAACTTGAACTTGGCTTTGTAGGCGTCGTTCAGCTCGGTGAAGCGAGAAAACTCTTCGGCCGTGCATTGGTGAATACCGGCGCCAGCCTGTTCATTGGTGCTGGCTTCGGTCAATTGGCCCTGGACGGCAGCTTTGCCGGCCAGGTCCGGGTGAGCGTTGATCAACGCGAGTTGACTGGCGTGATCGGCGCTCAACAGGATGTCGCTCATGCGCTGGTGCAGGGTTTCGATCTCGTCGATCGATGCGTCTGCGCCCAGGTCGTAGGCCTTCTCGGCCACCCATGGCGAATGTTCGTAGATGTCGGCAAAGGCTTTGACGAAGGCGTCGCGGCTCAGGGTCGATGGTTGCAGGGTTTGAAAGCGGCTCATTTGGCGGCCCCTTGGTACGGCTGGGTTTCGTGCCAGTGACGCGCGATGTCGACGCGACGGCTGAACCACACCTGTTCATGACTTTTGGCGTATTCGATGAAGCGCTTGAGCGAAGCGAGGCGACCCGGGCGGCCGATCAGGCGGCAGTGCAGACCGATCGAGAGCATTTTCGGCGCTTCGGCACCTTCGGCGTAGAGCACGTCGAACGCGTCTTTGAGGTATTCGAAGAAATCGTCACCCTTGTTGAAACCCTGCACTTGCGTGAAGCGCATGTCGTTGGTGTCGAGGGTGTACGGGATCACCAGATGCGGCTTGCCGGTCGGGTTGTTCGGTTCCCAGTAGGGCAGGTCGTCGTCGTAGGTGTCGCAGTCGTATAGGAAACCACCTTCTTCCATTACCAGGCGACGGGTGTTCGGACCGGTGCGACCGGTGTACCAGCCCAGCGGACGCTCACCGGTGAGTTCGGTGAGGATGCGGATCGCTTCGAGCATGTGCTCGCGTTCCTGCGCTTCGTCCATGTACTGATAGTCGATCCAGCGATAGCCGTGGCTGCAGATCTCGTGGCCGGCGTCGACCATTGCGCGGATCACATCCGGGTGGTGCTGAGCGGCCATGGCGACGGCGAAGATGGTCAGCGGAATGTCGAATTCCTTGAACAGTTTGAGGATCCGCCAGACGCCGGCGCGGCTGCCATACTCGTAAAGCGATTCCATGCTCATGTTGCGCGCGCCTTGCAGCGGCTGAGCGGCAACCATCTCGGACAGAAAGGCTTCGGATTCTTTGTCGCCGTGCAAAATGTTGCGCTCGCCGCCTTCTTCGTAATTGAGTACGAAGGACAGGGCGATGCGGGCATTGCCCGGCCAGTGTGGGTGAGGAGGGTTACTGCCGTAACCGATCAGGTCGCGTGGGTAGTCAGCGCTCACTGCAGTCTTCCTTCTTATTCGTTGACAGGTTGTGTAACGGCCCGGCGGTGAGTGTGCAGGCTGGCGTCACAGCGATGGGCTGATTGTATACAACTTTATTCTCAATTTGTAAGCCTGAATTTTCGCAAATTTCACCGACTGTCATCTTTTGCTGTTAGTGGCGTGAGCCTGCAAGAAACCTGCCTGACCAGTCAGCTAATGGATAGGAGGTTCAATGATCAGGCGCTTTGCTGGCAGAACGCGGGGAAAGTCCCGGATGGCGGGGGTGATGTGAAAAATGTCGTTTTTATTGTGTACAATTTTTTTGAAAAGTGTCTTAATCAGTCGCTCGCCGCAACTTTTCGTGCTTCGAAACGGTGCGGTCTCCTTTTTATCTGACTTCGGGAGGCGCGAGGTCTGACTGCTCTTTGCGGCCAGGCGCGCAGAATCAATGGGACGTTTGACTACACACGTTTTGGACGCTGCACACGGTTGCCCGGGCAGTTCGATCAAGGTCGAGCTGTACCGCGTTGAAGGTTCGCAACTGGAATTGGTCGCCAGTGCCGTGACCAACAGCGATGGCCGGGTCGATGCACCGCTGCTGCAAGGTGATGACTATCGTACCGGCGTTTATCAGGTTCAGTTCCATGCGGGCGATTACTACCGCGCCCGTGGCGTGCAACTGCCGGAACCGGCGTTTCTGGACGTGGTGGTGCTGCGTTTCGGCATCTCTGCCGAACAGGATCACTACCACGTGCCATTGCTGATCTCGCCTTACAGCTATTCCACGTATCGGGGCAGCTGACCCCCAAGCAGCTGCCCCCACCGGGAAGCGACTGCGCATATAGCTTCTTTGGTCTTTCGCCCGCTCACACTGCGGGCTTTTTTTCGTCTGTTGAATGGGGGCCGGGGTGACTCTCTATTGGATTTTCGTGAGATTTATGTGGCTGGGCGATCACCGCTGAACGTATCCGGATGATGATCCGATAAGGTCTCGCTTTCGCCGGCGAGACGCGGGCGCTTGCCTGGGCCTGACTCGTCTGCCTGCGATTCCTCGGCCAGTCGTCGATTATTCGTCGGCGTATGCTCGGCAGCGCTTGTGGCGTCCGCTACTTTGCGGCGCCAGCGATTTGTTCCGGGAATCTGTTCAACCCGTTCGCCGGAAGGTTTCAGTTCGCTGGCAAAAGTCTGCTGATACTCACCCTCGGCGTTTTTGCCGACCATGACGGTGCCTTCAGCCGTATCGACATAGGTTTTGCGGTGCTTGTCATAGCGGATACCCTGCGCTGACGCCGCCGGGTCTGATAGCCGCGCGGCGAGATGAGGCGCGAGAGCGCTGGGTGTTTTCGCGGATGCGCGCGCGGTGATGGCCGCAGGAGAAAGGCTTGCTGGCGAGTCCGCCGAAAGCCAGGCCGGCAGTTCAAAGCGCCACGATGACTGACCGCTGATCTTATGCAAAAAAGGTCCGGGCAAGTCCGGTGTGAAGTCGAAAGGCACTTGATAGCGGCCATCCTGTTGGCGTTCAACCAGAAAATGGCCCTCGTTTTCGATATAGGCATACGTCTTGCCATCCGGACTGATGAACAGATCGCTATCGGTCGTCAGTGCCCGCAACAGATGCACTTGATCCGCCGGCCAGGTAATCGATCGCCGAGCGTTATCCGGCGTTGGCCACGACGTTGGGGGCCTATTGCTGACGGAAACCGCCGAGACCGGGTTGTTTTCGTCTGTACTTTCGCGAACGCGTGCAAAGGGCTGATCTGCTGCGGGAAAGACGGAGTCAGTGCTGCCGGCAATTCTGTGAGTGCCGTCAAGCGTCTCAGTCACAGGCCGCGCAGGGGGCGTGGACGAGTCAGGTGAAACGGTGCCAGGGAGTTTTTTCTGTGTTTTGGCCATTCTTTTTCGCTCGATATTCGTGATTGGTCCGGGTTACGCACTGCACGTCGCAGTGCGCCTGAAACAGGTGTGCCTGCCGCTGAACGTCAGCCCTCTCTCACAATGAAGAGCAACGTCTGTTGTGCAGAGACTGGCTGCGTACCGCCGACCAGATAGACGACCTTGCCGGGCTCGAGCATCTGCCGCCATTTCGAGGTCTCGAGCCTTTTCCTGAACCCTTCGCCGTTCAGTTCCGAAGCCGGATCCACCGCTCGATAAAGGGTGCCGTCGGCCGCACTGGGGCGAAATCTGAGGACGAATACGGCATCCAGGTTTTCCCGCTTGAAGATCAATGCGTCCTCGCTGAACATGCGGCTGGTGCGATCGACCGTATAACCGCTGTGTTCGAGGAGGTCGCTGAACATCGCGCGCAAACTGGCGCCCGGCGTGTCCAGCGCGTCGCGCCATTGCTGGTGAAATCGGCTGGTATCGAAATCGAGTCGCTGGAAGGCTTCGCCGGACGGCAGCGGGAGCACAAGGTTGTGCCCCAGCAGATCGACGCTGGGCTGTGCCGGCAGGATGGGCAGCAGCAACAATGGGTCGGCCAGTTCAGGCCTCGGTGCGGTCGAGGTGGTTCTGTTTTCCCAGTGATACAGCGTGTCGAAGACAATGCGCAGGCCATCACCGTTGATGACTTCGGATTGATTCGCCTGATTGAACACGGTTCTGGCGATAGCATTCGACGACTGCTGCGACAAATCCAGAAAGGTTTTACCGACATACCCGGTCAGCGATCCCTCAAACGGGCGTTGCTCCACGATTGCCCAGGCATCATTGGTCTTAACCGCCCATTTTGGTTGCAGAGACAGGTCGGTCTGCAACATTTGCTCGAAGGCGTCGTATCGGCCAGGGGTGAAGAGCGGGTTTTCCAGATAGACGAGCAGCGTATCGGCCTGCATCCGCTGCGGCACGATCACATAGTACAGACCGTCTATTTCGATAGAGTCATTCCACTCCGGTTTGCTGGTTTTGCCCCAGCTTCTCCAGGCTCCGGTCGAGGGCTGTGCATCAGGTGTAAGGCCGGACGACGGACGTGCCAGCGTGGGTTGTTGAGGGGCGGACAGGCGCGCACGTTTGCTGGGCCCCGGCAACTGCTCGTCGTCCGGTCGGGTTCGCCAGCGTTTGCTTCCTGGAATCTGCTCGACCCGCGCGCCGAGCGAGTTGCGCTCATGGGCGGAGGCTTGCTGATAGCCGCCCTCCGGATGTTTGCGCACCATAAAGGTTGTGCCGTCTTCCATGTCGACATAGGTGGCTTTGCGTTTGTCATAGCGCATGCCGTCCCAAGTGGTTTGCGCGTTGGTCAGCCAGGCCGCCTGATCGGCGGGCAAAGGGCGTGGCGGCGAAGGATTTGCCGCTGTCTCGACACTCACCGCCGCGGGCACGGGCCGAGCGGATGGCGCGGGGCGCCAGTAGGCTTGGCCCTCGACTTGCGTGAGCAGCGGACCCGCTTCGCCGAGGCCCTCTGGCCAGTGCATGCGGTAGCGGCCATCGGCTTGACGGTCGACGCGAAAGTAGCCTTCGTCGGCGATGTGGGCATAGGTATCGCCGTCCGGGCTTTCGTACAACCCGCGGGGATTGCTGATTGCGCGCAACAAGTGAGCGTTTTTGGCCGGCCAGGTGATTGCGCGCATATTGGCTTCCAGCAACGCGGCGACAGTCTCGGGCAAATTGCTGATGGTGACCCCTGGCGGCTGCTGGTTTGCGTTTGGCGAAGGATTCCCGGCGTCAGAGTGAGGGGCGCGAATGATCGAACCTATCGGGTCGGAACCGCCGGTATGCGGAAGATGCCCGGCAGGCTCATGAGTAACGATTCGGGTAACCTCCACAGACGTGTCGGGTGCAGAGGTGATAGGAATTTTTTTCGGTGGTTTGGCCATACAGGTTTTCTCTTCAATTGGACTGCTGCAGCGCAGTGGGCGAGTGAGGCAGTGGACGCTCGGTCTACGGTCATCCCTCTCTCACCATGAACAGCGTCGGTTTGCCCGGGGCGATCTCTTGCGTGCCGCCCACCAGGTATACGATCTGGTTCTGCGCCAGATGGGTGGTCAATGTCTGTCGGGACACGTGGCTGAGTTTTGCCAGGAAGGCCGGGCTGGACATTTCCGCGCCGGGCACGCTGTAACGGGCAATCGTGCTGCCAGTGACGCGTGGCAGTTTCAGGACGAATATCGCGGCGACGCCTTCGCGGTGAAACAGCAAGGCGCCTTCGCTCATCGCCCGCGGGGTCGTATTGATGACGTAACCGTTCTGCCGCAGGACTGTGCTGAATAACGTGCGCAGGCTGGCACCCGTCGGGGCCGCTGCGTAGGTGCCCCATTCGAGAGGGAACTGTTGCGGGTCAAAGTCGATTCGCTGCAAAAAACGGGGAGAGGGCGCGGGCAAAGAAAGCACGCCTCCCGGCACCATGGTGAACGGCTGAACAGGCAGGGGCGGTAGCATCAGCAGCGGATCCATGAGCCCGCGCATAGGCGCTTCGTTGTTGATGCGATCCATCCAGTGGCGAAAGGTCAGGGTCATCACCGAAAGGCCATGCCCGGTCACCGTGCCCAAGGGGTGACTCTGGTCGAACACGGCGCGCGCCAGGTTGCTCTGCGAGTGATCGGAGAGGTATTTGAACGAATTGGCGACGTACTGCTTGAGAGGCATTTCAAACGGGAAATGGTTCTCCAGCACCCTCCATTGGCCATCGCGGTGTAGCGCCCATTTCGGCTGGCGCGAGGGCTCAAGGCGAAGCATCTGTTCAAACGCGTCGTAGCGCCCGGGCGCAAAGCCTGGGTGTTGCAAATAGACCAGGCCCGTAACGGGGTGGATGCCTTGATCCACGATTGGGTAATGTGCACCCTCTATTTCGATGGAGGCGCCCGATTCCGGAGGGGTGTTTTTGCCCCAGTTGCGCCATTGCCCGGCCGACAGATCCAGTGCATCCGGTTGCCGGGACAGAAGACTTTCCACGAGTATCCCGGCTTCTTCTGCCGCGCTGGTTTGCTCGTCCAGACGTGGTCGTTTGCTGGGACCTGGCGTAGGTTCATTCGCCTCGACGAGCACCGGATCAGCGTCCACAGGCGAACGGTTCGGCGCTACCTGGCGCCAGCGTTTCGACCCCGGAATCTGTTCGACCCGTTCGCCGGTCGGGCTCAATTCGCCGGGATGGGTTTGCTGATAACTGCCATCCGGGTGTTTGCGTACCATCACCGTGCCGTGCTCCAGATCGACATAGGTTTTTTTGTGCTTGTCGTAACGGATCCCCTCCGCCGAGCTGTCGGCACTGGTCAGCAGAGCTGCCAGTGCCGGATCGATGAACGTGGCGGGACGCAGATCCGTTCCGATGGCTGAGTCGATGGCAGGTGTCGCCTGGCTGGCGTCCGGATGGCGTGGGTCGCCCTCTGCAGACGCCCGCCGTGCAGGCACGTGAGGTTCGGGTTCAGGCATCTGGCTGATGATGACGCTCGAGTGCCGGCCGGGTACGTCGGCCCCGCTTCCTGTCGAGGTCCCGGGTGTCGGCTCGGTGCCGGTCAGCGCCGGCACCGAGTGCCGGGTATCGCCGTGGCTGCCACCCGGTGGCTCGGTCACGGGTCGGGTGGGGTTCGCAGTGTTATCGGGCTGAGGTGAAAGCGGAATTTTCTTGGGCGATTTCGCCATTGCGATGCTCCTGTGAAGTACGGGTTCTTCAAAGGGCTAATGCTGGGGAATCGGGGGAGGTGGCGTGCGGTATATATGTCTTGCACTGACGGCAAATGATGCAAGTCGTTACGAAGTGAACGCCTTGATGCGCCAAGGCAGAGGCTGCCCTCGCCGACAGAGCGGCGAGGGCAACTGTGGCTGTCAGCGCTCTCTGAGGATAAAGACCGCCTCCGGGTTCGATTCGACTTTCATCACCCCGCCAATCAGCCAGACAACCTTGCCTTTTACCGCAGCGGTGCTCAGGGCGGTATAGGCCTCGCTGCCGATTCGGGCAGATAAACCCGGATCAGCCAGCTCGTTGCCAGGCGTATGGGACAGACCGATATGCTCGACCGTGCCCAGTTTCAGAAAAAACACCTCGTCATGATTGCTCCGCCTGAAGACCAGCGTCGGCTTGCGATGGTCGTGGGTCAGGGGAAAAACGTCATAGCTGCTGCGAATCAGCAAGGCGCCGACCAGACGCCTGAGGTTCAGATCGGTCGGCTCCTTCTTGTAGTTCTTCCATTCGAATGGAAAATGCTGCGGGTCAAACATCAGTCGCTGCAGATCGCCTTCGACCTGCGGGTGCAACGGAATGACTTTTTTTCCCGAGACCTCGATGGAGTTCGCCACCGGCAGCATGTTCAGCGGGTCGGCAAACGCCGGTGTTGTGGGGAAGGGCTTCTGGTTCCATTGACTCAAGACATTCTGAATGTTGCTCAGTCCGGTGCCGGTGACGGTGGGTGAATCATCCGACAGTTCGAACAGTCGGCGGGCGACGGCTCTTGCCGTGAAATCGGAGAAGTCGATAAAGGTCTCGGCGACGGACTGGGTCAACGGCTTCTCGAAAAGGCGCTTGCCGGGGCGAACTTCTCCCGGCTCGGTGCCGATGCGGAAAGTGGCGACCGGCTGGAGTTCCGGGGCCGTTTGCAGCATCCGCTCAAAGCCAGCGAAGTGTGTGGGCGCAAATTCCGGGTGCTGCAAGTAGTACACCTTGGGCAGGCGATGGGGTGCGGACCCGACAGGTACGATTGAATAGTGCAGCCAGCCGAGCTGGATGGATTCGCCAGTGGTGGGCTGATGCAGATGGCCCCATGGCAACCAGAAGTAAGGCGTTTGCTCAGCCATGATGGCGCTGTTTGCGGCTGTCGGAGCCTCAGGTTCTTGCGGGTCGTCAAGCCGTGCACGCTTGCTCGGGCCAGGCGTCGGTTCGTCAGCGGTGCGAGTGGGTTCGGCAGTGTCCAGGGCCTTGCGTCGCCAGAGTTTCGTTCCGGCAACGGCTTCAAGTTCGGGGCCGGAAGGAGAGAGTTCGCTGGCGGACGTCTCGCGGTAGGCGCCATCGCTGTTCTTGCGCACCATTACCGTGCCGTCTGCCGTGTCGACATAGGTTTTCTTGTGCTTGTCGTAGCGGACTCCGTCGGATGACAGGTCGGCCTTGGTCAATGCCGCTGCCAAATGAGGGGCTAAGTAGGTCGGCGGTTTTGGCGTTATGGAAACCGCTGCTGTCGGCGACGATTGCCAGCCCGGCCGCTCGATGCGCCAGCGTGGCTGACCTTCAACTTTGGTCAAAATCGGGCCGGGCACTCCGGGTGCAAAGGACAGAGGCACGTGGTAAACACCGCGTTCATTGAGCTCAACCAGAAAGCGGCCTTCGTTGCCTATTTCCGCATAGGTGCGCAGGTCTGGTCCTCTGAACAGTCCGGTCTCTGCTCCCAGAGCGACCAATTCGTTGTAGCGACTTTGTGGCCAGGCAATTTCACTGCGGGCGAATCCATAGGTATCAATGCTGTGACCGGGCAGATTGCTCACGATAACGTTAGGCTGTTCAACCACCGGGATCTGTGACTGACGCGCTGAATGGCCTGGTGTCGGGTCACCGTCAGGCAGATGCAGATCCGGGAATCGGTGACCGGAGGGAAGATCAACGCCAGTTCGGGTGGTGGGCGTCGACGCGTCGCCTGCGGAAGATTTCGGAATTTTTTTGGGCGATTTGGCCATGAACGGATACTCCATTTGATGAACGTTTCATCACATTTTTGACGCGCACTTGAGTGCAGCCCCGACAGGGTCGGGGCTGGGAAAGTTGAAAAGCTGTTGGTTTGTCAGAGTGCGCTGGATTTACACAGTTGTAAGTCGAGCGGGTTAAGAGACAGGCACCGAATCAAAGGCGATTATTGATTCTTGAAGCGGTGTCAGTTGTGGTTTGGGTAGCTGATGATTACACCGGCCGGAAATATCGAGATGTGATCTGTTAATGATGTTGGTTATATAGGGCTTGGTGGCCCAACGTCGTTTTGGAAAGCTGTAGCTCAGTTCAAAGGTCGGGTAATTTTTGAGGGTGGCATTTCTCACCGGCAGTTCCAGTTCAGCCACTTGAGAATAAACTCCCGAGAGCGCCACGGAAGGTCCTGGTGGTTCAACGAAGTATCGAGCGTCGACGCCTGTGATGGTAATCAGGTCGAATGACAGGTCGACCGTTTTAATGATCCCGTTTTCGACAATGACATGCACGGTGTCGATTATGTCTTCACTGCCGTATTCCGGAAGATGGATTGTGCAAGTGCCGATACGGAGTTTGTTGTTTTCAAGTTTGATCTCGACATTGCCCAACGCTGTGGCATCCAGTTCCCAGGTGGACGAATGCGGCAATCTGACACTCGCACTGGCCAAACCACCTGGTGTCGCGATTTTGAGGTTCATGTTGGCAGCGAGGTGAAGAATGTAGGTCCCGCCTTGACCTTCCAGACATTCCAACGCGGTTTGCTCGGAAAGGGGGGAGAAATTGATGCAGGCACCCCGGGAACTTAATGTGTAAGCCTCGTTTTCGGGCAGATCGAGAGGCGGCCAGCTCGCACGGTAGTTTGACGGGAAAGGTTGCAGGAGTTTCCATCGCGCATAGCCGTCCGTAGAGTAGTCATCCTTAGTGGGCGGTATGATTTTTGCGATTCGGGGACTGGTCATCAAGCCATCATTGAATACGAGCACGTACTTCTGCTGGACGCCCTCGGCAAGTACTTCGAGGAAGCGTTCCATCTTGTCGGTGCCGTACAAAGCAACGTCAAAACTCGAAAACGTAGAGAACGTCAGCTTTTTTTCGCCGAAGTGATAGGTCAGATTGGTCAAGCCATGAAGGCAGTTGGTCTTGACCCCCATTCCGCAAGCGAGCTCTACGTTGGTAATTTCGTTGCTGGCGTAGTCCAGATAGATTTTTATACTTTCCTCTGTGCGTTTGATTGATTCAAAGAAAACAGGGTGTTCATTGCGCGGGATGTAATAAGTCGCATAGTTTTTGTGTTTGATTTTGCAAACGCCGGAATAGACGAAGATCGGTTGTAAAGGAGTGCCATGCTTTAAGATAGTCGCTTCCAGAGTCACATATCCAAGTCTGTGTACCGACTCAGGAAAGTCAGGCACGAGGTAGAATTGGTCCTTGGTAAAAAAAGTTATTTTTTTGTTTTTTATACGAAGTTCGCCGTCTTTTTGTTCGTAGACGTTCGCAATGACTAACTTGGTTTTCTCATAGCTGTCAGCGTTTAGCATCAATATCAGTGAGCCGTCCTCCATCACGATAAAGTGGTCGATCAACTCCATTCTGAAATTCAGCACAATCACACTGTCCTCTTCTCCGTCTTCGAAGATAGAAAGTGTGCCCGGTACTTTGTCAATAAAATATTCATCCACACCGGCTGCGCCCCAGGCTGACGCACCCGCTTGCAGCAAATGAATCTGATCGTTGCCAGCCCCCGCCCGGATGATGTCGTTGCCTCGCGCCTTGATGACATTGCGCTCATCGGTCCCGGTCACTGTGCTGGATGTACCGGCGACGGTTTCGACATTCTCGATGCTCTCGAGGGTACTGTGCGCACTACGCTTCAACTCTTTTCCGGTGGCTCGATCCAAAACGATTGCTTCGATCGTGCCGGCGGCTAAATCAATGTTGTAGCGGGCCACAGGTTTGTACCAATGACGGTTTTTCTGTTCAACCTTGCCCAGAATCAGCGAATCGTTGCCCGCACCACCCCGTAATGTCCAGCGATCAGCCAGTTCCTCTTCCGGATCGCTGACAACTGCACCCTGGAATACGAAGTGGTCGTCCTTCTCGCCGCCGGTCAGTTGTTTTTTCCCCGCATTGAAATAGAAAGCGTTCGGTTTTTTTTCCACCCCTTGTATGGCGTCATCACCGCCGCCCATGAACCACACGACACCTTTGTTTTCTCCCGCGGTGCCTATTTCTGCGCCGGGGGTCTTGTCCGTTACGCCTTCGCGGGCGTCAATGGTGTCGTTTCCGTCTTTTATCTTTGGTGAAGAAACGCTGTCCCAGTGCCATTCCTTGGTCCACCAATTCTGCTTCTGGATGGGTGTTGTCTCCAGTTCCACATCGAAGCTGCCATTTACAATGGCCTCGGTGGTGTCCTTCAATTGCCCCTCCAGCAATTTTTTCGCCGTTTCCTTCAATTGCTTGCCGTGATCGATTTTGGCTTTGGCGAGCAGAAACCGATTCTGAACGTCGGTCGCTGGTCCTTGCAGGCAGAACGCGAGAAATCCGGTCTCCCAACGCTCGGCAATGGAGAGTTCGATGTAATCATCGATGTCATCCACCGCACGTACCGCGCCATACACCTGAGACCCGATTGCCAGCATGACCCCCGCTATAAGACCCACCGGGCCAGCGGAGGAGAAACCGGCCATTGCTGCGGCGCCAAGGATCACGGTCATGGCGGCACTGGTGATGCTCAGAGCACCACTGACGTAGTGATCCAGGGCTTGCTTGCCAGTGGTGTTTTCAGCTGCGGTGAAGGATCTGATCGCCGTGAAGATATCGAACGGCAACGTCAGCGCTCCCCCGATCAGACCTCCGGAACGGCTCAGCCTGACGGCGAATCGGGTCTTGGCGAAATCCTTGAAAGCATGTTGCCCGGCCTTGATCATGCGCGAGGCCTCATGCGTAACGGTCACGTCAACAGCAATGGAGCCGACTTCGCTTACTATCCCCGTGCCATTGATAACCGCTTCATGGACGTTATCGGCTTTGATAGCCTCGTATACGCCCCGTATGCCCATGAATATCCCGAAGCTCTGAATCCCTACACTGGAGCCGAGTGCGGAATAGCTTTTTACCTTCTGAACCCAGACCGGGGTGTTTTTTGGCAAGGAGGCGTGACGCAAATCCAGCTTGTGCGCTGCATTCAACAGCTTCTCGAGTTTTCCGCGCAGGCTGGCCGCATCTTCCGTGGCTTGAAGATTCTCCCTGATCATGCGCGGAGACGTTAATGGTCGCCGACTGGCGATGTCGAACAGCAGATTTGGCAGCAGATAACTGTCTCTGCCACTGGCCGCTTTCATATGGGTTTCGATGTCGGTCAAACTGAATTGCAAAGAATTGACGAAAGAGCGCTTGGGTACTCGAAAGAAGGTGTTGTCACCGTTCAGGGGCTGGCCGTCGATTCTTGCACCCAGCGCATCGAGAGCTACCCGAGTCACCGAAACCTGGCCAATTTCAAGTGGCCCGAAAAGCTTGTCGTTGAGATTCAGTTGGCTGGTGTAGGTTTTACTTGATGTATCGGTAGCGTTATTTCTCGCTGTTTTCAGATCGAGAGTGGACTCCGTGCGCGCATTGGCAGGCTGAGGGCCAATATCGTTAATGACAACGGAGTCGTGCTGTATTTCAGGCTCTTGTATAAGAGTGGCCATTTGAACATCCTTGTTCGGCGAAATATATATTGAGTGGCGTGGCTATACTACTGTTGATTTTTGACTGGTGTATATCGCCGGGTTGTTGCGATGTATTGCATTTGTAAGAATCAATCGGTAAGTGGAAGTAACAATAAGGTGTGAGATAAGTTTCAGGGTTCTCTTGCCGTGACAAGGCCAGGCTGCGAGTTTTGCCTTTGTTTCCTGGTCTCGATCGGGTAAGAGACCGTATTGCGAAGCGGAGGGGTGGATGTTGTTGCTTGTATTCGTGGCTTGGGCAACATATCACTGCACAAAGTTTTGTTGCGCTGGTGACTTATAATAAGGTTTTTCGAAGTGTTCCTGGTAGTCGCCAAGCGCCACTGTTCGCCAAAGTGTACGGAGTGATAAAAATAGCCATGCCGGCTGCAATTGTTTTGCAATCAGAATGGCTATTTAACAACATCATCAGTAAGTTTGCCGTAACTTGTCAGTGGCTGCTAATCAAAGAAGCGGCTCCCGCTCCCCCGAACAATCCGGCACTGATGCGATTGAACCAGCTCTGGCCTTTACCGCTGCGCAGATAGCGCGCTGCACCATGGGCGCCGAGGCCGTAGGCGAGTTTGCATAGCAGGTCCAGCACGGTCCAGGTCGCGATCATCACCAACAGTTGCGGCAGTAAGGGTTGTTCGGCGCTAAGGAATTGCGGCAGGAATGCAGCGAAGAACAGGATGTCCTTCGGATTGCTCGCGCCAAGCACAAAAGCACGGCCAAACAGCGCGCGGAAACGCGGTACCGGCGCTGCTTGCGGCACTTCAGCGCCTGTGGAGGGCTGACGCGATTGCTGCCAGCTCTGCCAGGCGAGGTAGAACAGATAGAGCGCACCGACAATTTTCAGCGCGCTGAAGAGTTTTTCCGAGGCGAGGAGCAGGGCGCCCAGACCCAGCGCGGAGGCGCTGAGCAAACAGATCGAGGCAAAGACACCGCCGAGAAACGCCGGGTATGAACGACGCAGACCGTAATTCAGACTGTTGCTGATCATCAGCAATGACAGTGGCCCCGGAATGAGGATCACCACCAGTGCAGCGCCGCTGAACAGCAGCCAGGTTTCCAGACTCATCACTTTGCTCCTTCTTTTTGTGGGTATTACGAGTGCGCAAAAGCCCCACCCGCGAGGGTGAGGCTGATTTGAAGCGGAACCGCGTAGCGCTTACAGGAAGATGAACTTGGCGATGAAGATCGCGCAGAGCACCCACAAGCTCACGGAAATCTCTTTGTACTTACCGGTGCCGGCTTTCAGCGCCACGTAAGTAATGAAGCCCAGCGCGATGCCGTCGGCGACCGAGAAGGTCAGCGGCATCATGATTGCGGTGACGATGGCCGGAATGGCGTCGGTGGCTTCATCCCATTCGATATGGGCCATGCCGCCCATCATCAGCATCGCAACGTAGATCAATGCACCGGCGGTGGCGTAAGCCGGAATCATGCCGGCCAGCGGTGCGAAAAACATTGCCGCTATAAATAGCACACCTACGGTGACTGCGGTAAGACCAGTCCGACCACCAGCGGCCACGCCGGCAGCACTTTCCACATAGCTGGTTACTGGCGGAACGCCCACCACCGCGCCGAATACGCTGGATGCGCTGTCGGCTTTCATCGCGCGGGACAGGTTTTCGATACGGCCGTCAGCGTTGACCAGATTGGCGCGCTGGGCCACGCCCATCAGGGTCCCGGCGGTGTCGAACATGTGCACAAAGAGGAAGGCCAGCACCACGCTGATCATGCTGACGTTGAATACACCGGCCACGTTCATGGCCATGAAGGTCGGCGCCAGACTAGGCGGGGTCGACATGATCCCTTCGTAATGCACGATGCCCAGGCCCCAACCGGCGAGGGTCACGGTGATGATGCTGATGAGGATCGCGCCGAACACCTTGTGGTAGCTGAGGATTGCGATCATCAGGAAGCAGATCGCGGCGAGCAGTGGGCCGGGTTCGCGTAGAGAGCCGAGTTTGATCAGCGTGGCCGGGCTGTCGACGACAATGCCGGCGGTTTTCAGGCCGATCAGTCCGAGGAACAGGCCGACACCGGCACCCATCGCGAAGCGCAGACTGACCGGAATACTGTTGAGCAACCATTCGCGAATCCGCGAGAAGGTCAGGATCATGAACAACACACCGGAAACGAACACCGCACCGAGCGCGGTTTCCCAGTTATAGCCCATGGTGCCGACCACGGTGTAAGTAAAGAACGCGTTGAGGCCCATGCCCGGTGCCAGACCCACCGGCCAGTTGGCGTACAGGCCCATCAACAGGCAGCCCAGCGCGGCGGCGATACAGGTGGCGACGAAGGCCGCACCGTGGTCAATCCCGGCATCGGCCATGATGTTCGGGTTGACGAAGATGATGTAGGCCATGGTGATGAAGGTTGTCAGACCGGCAATCAGCTCGGTCTTCACCGTGGTGCCATGCAAGCTGAGTTTGAAGATGCGCTCCAGCAGGCCATTGCGTAACGGCGGCGAGAGGTCCAGCGTCGATGCTTCGGATTTGCGGCTTTCCACAGCGAGTACTCCTCAAGAGTTTTATTGTTATTTCCAGGGCCGGACCCATGAGGGGTGGCAGCGGCCCTTTGAGGCATACGCGAATTTGTTGACCATGCGGTCAGGAACTCGCACGCTGTGGATTATGCTTTTGTGTACAAATAAAGCAAATATTGTTTTTGGTTTTGTTTACGAAAGGTCCGTCGATAGGGATATATCGCCTTCGAGGGCCTCATCGCTGGCAAGCCAGCTCCCACAAATTTGAGTCGTTCTGCACATCTGATTGCATCGCCAACCATTGTGGGAACTGACTTGCCAGCGATGAGGCCAGATCAATCAGTCGAGAACCGTCTGACTGTTCCCCAGCGCCAGATTCACCGCCAGCCAGCCATTCACCGCCGCCTCCCCAGCCTCGGTAAATACCCGCTCCAGCAACTTCACCTGCTCACGCCGCAACGCCTGTTCAAACTTCGCTCCTTCGGCCGTTAATTCCAGCAGGCGCTTACGCTTGTCAGCCTGCGATGCCACGCTGTCGACCAGATGCATTTCCTGCAACTGGCGCAGCGGCATGTTCAGCGCTTGCTTGCTCACCCCGAGCAAAGCCAGCAACTCCTTGACGCTCAAATTCGGATAACGGGCGATGAAAAACACGATCCGCTGATGCACTCGTGACAAGCCGCGGCGCTCAAGCATTTCATCAGCCTTGGCGGTGAAGGCCTGATAGCCGAAGAAAAACGCTTCCATGGCCTGTTGCTGACTACTGGGACTTTTAAGGTCAAGCATGTTGACGTACTCGCTCAAGTTGTCGTAATTTAAGTCAACCAGTTTGACTTATTTCTCATTCGCCTCGCTACCGGTGACCGCCATGGCTTTTTCCGAACGTGTCTCGCGCCTTAAAAGTTCTTTGATCCGTGAAATCCTCGCCGCGGCCCAGCGTCCGGAGGTGATGTCATTCGCTGGCGGTCTGCCCGCTGAGGTCATGCTGCCGAAAGTCGAATGGGCCGACATGCCGCTGTCCCTCGGTCAGTACGGCATGAGTGAGGGCGAACCGGCATTGCGCGAGGCGCTGGCAGCGCAGGCGAGGGCGCTTGGGCTGGACTGTCAGGCGAGTCAGGTGCTGGTGGTCAGCGGTTCGCAGCAGACCCTCGATCTGGCGGCCAAGTTGTACATCGACCAAGGCACGGAAATCCTCCTCGAAGCGCCGACCTATCTCGCCGCGCTGCAGATTTTCCAGCTGTTCGGTGCTGATTGCCTGACCGTGCCGCAAGAGTCCGATGGCCCGAACCTGGCGCAATTGCGCAGTCGTCTGGAGCAGCATCGCCCGGCGTTCATCTACCTGATTCCGACCTTCCAGAACCCGTCAGCTGTGCGCTACAGCGAAGCCAAACGCGCCGCCGTTGCAGCATTGCTCGACGAGTTCGGCGTGACCCTGATCGAAGACGAGCCCTACCGCGAACTGACTTTCGACGGCGGCAGCGCCAAACCGATTGCCGGGCGCCTGAAAAAATCCAGCTGGATCTACACCGGTACGGTCTCGAAAACCTTGCTGCCCGGTTTGCGTGTCGGTTACCTGATTGCCAGCCCTGACCTGTTTCCGCACCTGCTAAAGCTCAAGCAATCAGCGGATCTGCACACCAATCGCATCGGTCAGTGGCAGGCCTTACAGTGGATTGGCGGTGAGAAATATCAGCAGCATTTGAGTCAATTGCGCGGTTTCTACCGTGAGCGGCGCGACGGGTTTCAGGCGGCATTGGAAACGCATTTTGCCGATCTGGCCGATTGGAATGTGCCGCAGGGTGGGCTGTTTTTCTGGCTGACGTTGAAGCAGCCGCTGGATACGCGGACATTGCTCAACGAAGCGTTGGCCAATGATGTGGCGTTCATGCCGGGCGAGCCGTTCTTTCCCGATCCGGATAAAAACCTCGGGCATCTGCGTTTGAATTTCAGCCATATCGACCCGGCGCGACTGGATGAGGGGCTCAAACGACTGGCGGCGGTGGTGCGCCAGGCGCAGGCGGCCGAGGCGGCCTGAAAAAAATAAACCGGCTCAAGGGCCGGTTTATTTTTGTCTGGGATTTGCAGAGCCTGTGCGGGCTCCATCGCTGGCAAGCCAGCTCCCACAGGTTTTGTGAACGCCACAGATCACAGTGGGAGCTGGCTTGCCAGCGATGGGGGCATCAGCAACACAACATCAACATCAGACCGCCGCGAACCGCTTATCCAGATACTCAATGATCACCTTGGACTCATACATCCAGGTCGTCTGCCCATTCTCTTCAATACGCAGGCAAGGCACCTTGATCCGGCCGCCCTGTTCCAGCAGGGTCTGACGATCCTGCTCATTGTTCTTCGCATCCTTCAGCGCCACTGGCACATTCAAACGACGCAGGGTCCGGCGGGTTTTCACGCAGAACGGGCAGGCGTGGAACTGATAAAGGGTCAGATCCTTTGCCGCAGCGTCTACTTGAGCCTGAGCAGCGGCGGGGCGGTTTTTCTTACCGGGACGGGTGATGAAGTCGACGAAAATGATCAGTTGGCCAAGGCCGACACGAAGCGCTTTTACGAACACGTTGAAAGCCTCACGGTACACATTGAGAAAGGCGCGCAGCTTACCCGATTTTTCGCAGACGAAAAAAAACCGGCGATCAACGCCGGTTTTTTTCTGTAGCAAGTTACTTGATGAGGCTGAGGAACTCGCTGCGAGTCGCTGCGTTTTCACGGAACTCACCGAGCATCACCGAGGTGATCATCGACGAATTCTGTTTCTCGACACCGCGCATCATCATGCACATGTGCTTGGCCTCGATCACTACGGCAACGCCCAGCGCGCCGGTAACCTGCTGAACCGCGTCGGCGATCTGGCGGCTGAGGTTTTCCTGAATCTGCAGGCGACGGGCGTACATGTCGACGATCCGCGCGACCTTCGACAGGCCCAGCACTTTGCCGCTCGGGATATACGCAACGTGGGCCTTGCCGATGAACGGCAGCAGGTGGTGTTCGCACAACGAGTACAGCTCGATGTCCTTGACCAGCACCATTTCGCTGTTGTCGGAGCTGAACAGGGCACCGTTGGTGACCTCTTCGAGCGTCTGTTCATAACCGCGGCAGAGGTACTGCATGGCTTTGGCGGCACGCTTTGGCGTGTCGAGCAGGCCCTCGCGGGAGACGTCCTCGCCCAGTTGGCCGAGAATCGCGGTGTAATTCTGTTCCAGGGACATGAAACTACCTGTGGGGATTTTCGCAAAGGGCAAGGGTACGGTGGCGAACACGACCCTGCAAGTTCGGCGTAACGCGATTATTCGTCGCGACCTTCCATCATGGTGCGTTTAAGCATCACGTAAACCGCCCCCGCACCACCATGTTTCGCTTGGCACGAGCAGAAACCGAGTACCTGCGCGTGCTGGCGCAACCAGGTGTTAACGTGGCTTTTGATCATCGGCCGCTTGCCGTCCAGCCGCACAGCCTTGCCGTGGGTGACGCGTACGCAGCGAATTTCGAACTTGGTCGCTTCAGCGAGAAAAGCCCAAAGCGTTTCCCGGGCCTTTTCGACACTCATGCCGTGCAAATCGAGGCTGCCTTCGAACGGGATCTGCCCGATCTTGAGCTTGCGCATCTGACTTTCCTGCACCCCGTCGCGGGCCCACATCAACTCGTCTTCCGGGCCGACGTCGATCACGAACTGATCGGACAGACCGTCAACGGTGGTGGCATCGGTGCGCACGGTGGCGGATTGACGCAGCTTGGCGATCTGTGCGCGGTCAGCCTTGGGTTTGCCGGTGTCGGCGCGGTCGTGCTTGATCGGCTTGACGCCTTGGATCGCACTTTTGAACAGGGAAAAATCGTCGTCTTGCATGTCAGCCTCCGCGAAGGGCGGCCAGTTTACCCAAGTCGAAACGAAACGGCCCGGCAAAAAGCCAGGCCGGTGATTCAGTCGTGTTTTTTCATCAGATGCGGGGACATGTTCAGTTCCCGCGATTGCCGTGCGCGACGGCGGCAGCGACGCCACAGGGCGACACCGAAATACAGAAACAGCAAACCGACTGCCAGGATGATTGCCGAGCCCATTGGCGTGGCATTCAAGTCGCCGAGTGCCGGCGGGTGCCCGAGCAGGCTGGCGGCTCCGGCCAGTGCCAGCAGCACGCCGAACGTCGCCAGAATGGCCGCGATCGCCGCGCCGAAACGAAAACGCCAGTTGCTTTGGCCTTTGGGCCGCAAGCGGCGTGCGTCAAATCCATCGGATAACTTCATTCCGACCTTCCTCAATGGGTATCGGCCCTTCGACCGGGAGTTGACCGGGTTGTTCCTGAGGCTATGGCATTTGCGGCAAATGAGAGGACTTTGCGGATGAGCGGCGCTGTGAGCCGCTCATCAGAGCGTGATCTGAGCGGATCAGATCAGATCTTGAGTCAGTGCGAGGGTGGCAAAGTTGTCGGCCATGATCGCCATTTCGGCTTCCTGCACGAGTTCGGCGCTGAGCACGCGGCCCTTGAACGGCAGGTCGCGGGTGGCACAGGCGTCTTCAACCAGAGTGCAACGGAAACCGAGATTCTTCGCCGCGCGCACGGTGGTGCTGACGCTGGAGTGGCTCATGAAGCCGCAGACGATCAGGTCCAGCGAGCCAAGGTTCTGTAGACGATCGAGCAGCTCGGTGCCATGAAAAGCGCTCGGCAGCAATTTGCCGATGATGGTTTCATCGCCCTGCGGTTCGAGGCCAGGGATGAACTCGCCGCGTTCACCCTGCGGGTCGAACAGGCCCCCGACGGTGCCGAGGTGACGCACATGCACGATCGGCCGACCGGCTGCACGGGCGGCGGCAACCACTTGTTTGATGTTCGCGACAGCCGCGTCCATACCGCTCAGGGCCAGTGGGCCGCTGAGATATTCTTTCTGGGCATCGATGATGACCACGGTGGCATGGCTCAACGTGGCCGCTGCGTAACCGCGACCGCTGAGTTGAAACATCGTTTTTGGAACGGACATTCTGGGGCTCCTTGGGGTGGGGCTTTTGCGACATTGTCCTCTGGCTGAGCGCTTCTGTGAATCGCTACCATCGTAGGCACCGTCGTTACTGGCCTGCAGCCTTGTCAAGTTACACGTTCTGTTCAATAGCTGTCGCATAAAACAGAAAACTCCTACCGTCGCGCCGGTATTTTTCCTTCGTCGTCGTGGCGCGTTTTGGCTGGTAGAATCGCCAGTCGTTTTTTCTGGAGTTTTGCCCCGTGATCACTTCCCGACTTCGTACCCTGCGCGACCACATCCGTTGGGCCGTCAGCCGCTTCCATGGGGAGGATCTGTTTTTCGGCCATGGCACCGACAATGCCTGGGACGAAGCCCGGCAGTTGGTGCTCGGTGCCTTGCACCTGCCGTGGGAAATCGCCGACAGCTATCTCGACTGCGCGCTGGAAGACGACGAACTGGTCAACCTGCAACGCCTGCTCAAGCGCCGCATCGAAGAGCGCATTCCAACCGCTTACCTGTTGGGCGAAGCGTGGTTCTGCGGCATGTCGTTCATCGTCGACGAGCGCGTGTTGATTCCGCGTTCGCCGATTGGCGAGCTGATCGAAAACCGCTTTGCGCCGTGGATTGGCAACGAGCCTGCGCGAATTCTTGATCTGTGCACCGGCTCAGGCTGTATCGGTATCGCCTGCGCCTACGAGTTTCAGAACGCCGAAGTGGTGCTGGCCGATCTGTCATTCGAAGCTCTGGAAGTGGCCAATCAGAACATCGAGCGCCACGGTGTCGATGAGCGCGTGTACACCGTGCAGGGCGATGGCTTTGATGGTCTGCCGGGTCAGCGTTTCGATCTGATCGTGTCGAACCCGCCCTACGTCGATGCGGAAGATTTCGCCGACATGCCGGACGAATATCAACACGAACCGGAGCTTGGTCTGGCCTGCGGTGACGATGGTCTGAACCTGGTGCGGCGGATGCTCGCTGAAGCGGCGGATCACCTGACCGAGAAGGGTTTGTTGATTGTTGAGGTGGGCAACAGCCAGGTGCACGTTGACGCCTTGTACCCTGAGGTCGACTTCGCCTGGCTCGAATTCGAGCGTGGCGGGCATGGCGTGTTCATGCTGACGGCGGAACAGTGCCGCAATCATCAAGCGCTGTTCGCTTCCCGCGTCTGACCGATACTGATCGTTCCCACGCGGAGCGTGGGAACGATCAACAAAACCTGTGGGAGCGTGGCTTGCCCGCGATGGGGACACCTCGGTCTCAATGTGTTACCGGTGCGTAGCAATCCAGATCAGCAAACCAGCCTGAAACACCGCAAACGCCACCAGACAAGTAATGGTAAAGCGCAGCCCAGCGTCTTCACGCTTGAACTTGCTGACTTTCTCATCCTGCTTCTTCAGCTTCACTTCCTGTTCAGCCAGATTCTGTTCAGCCTGCTGGAGCATCTGCGCCGCTTCAAGAATCTCGACGATCTGCAGCTTCTCGCTGTTCCAGTCACCGAGCAGATCACCGACCTGCACGTCCTTGATGCTGCCCTTCAAATGCTGGGCATCGGCGTACACCACATCAAACCCATGCACGCGCAAAAAATGATCGCGGCGCAGACGGGTGTCTTCGTTCAGCGCGTCCTTGTTGTTCAAGTCCATGCCGTCGACGGTATAGGTCGGCCAGCGCTTCTTCGCCCAGTTGATACCTTGCGCGGCGACGAAACGGCCGATGCCACGGTTCAACGGTTCGATCTGCAAGCCGCTGTCCGGGCCGAAATGCACACGTTTGGTGGTGTGATCGGCCCACACATCGAGATGGTTCTGTTCTTTGCGCACCCGCTGGCTCGGCAATTTGATCGCCATGCGCATCAGGCTGTGTTCTTTGCTGTGGCGCTCGGCGTAACCGAATTCGACAAAACGCAGCGGCCGGCCACCGGTGTGGCGATCGGTCTGCAGCGGAGCCAGGCGGAGCATTTTGTGGTGCTCGACGTGGACATCCGCCCACGGCAGCTCGACCGCTGGCGGTGCGTCTTTTTCAGCGGTGGTGTCGGGTGAAGTCTGGGTATCAGTCATAACGGCGAGATCCTGTCCAAGCCCTGCTTGTCGCCAGCCGATACGCTGGCGACAAAGGCTTATCGGCCGCTTCTTTCAGGACTAGAGGGTAAACAGCGTTTAACGGGTGCGAAGTCCGTCAATAAACTCGATGATTTTCGAACCTAACTCGGCTGCCAACGGCAAATTCGGGTCCTTATAGGAGGCCAATTGCCGCTTCATGTCGTTGTGCACGATGCGCATCACATGGTTCATGCCTTCGATCACCACCAGTTCGGCGTCCGGTTTGGCAGCCTTGAGCAGTCTTGCGTCTTCGGTGCCGACCTGAATGTCGTTACTGCCTTGAACGATCAGCGCCGGCATCTTCAGTTGTGCGAAAGCCTTTGCCGGGTCCTGACGGAATAATGAAATCAGATACGGCTGGACGCTCGGGCGGAAAATCACTTGCAGCGGTTGCGGGACATTGTCATCGGTGTGGCCGGCCTTGAGGCTATCGAGCAATTCATTACTGCGCAGCATCAACGGTGGCGGCAGGCTGCGCGCCAGTTGCTCGCGAATTACCTGATCGACCGGCCGGGCGCTGCCCGACAGGGAAATCACTGCTGCCGCATCGACTTTCGGCGCGGCGAGGCTGGCGATCAGTGCGCCTTCACTGTGGCCAAGCAGAATCAGTTTGCCGAAACGCGGATCAGCCTTGAGCTTTTGCCCCCAGGCCACCGCGTCGGCCGCATAGGCTTCGACCGACAAATTGCGCTCATCCGGTGTCGCCGCCAGGCTGGCGGCCACGCCGCGCTTGTCGTAACGCACGGTGGCGATGTTGTGTTTGGCCAGCACCCACGCCAGCCGTTTCAGGCTGTCATTGCGCCCGCCGTCGGGGTTGTTTCCGTCACGATCCGTAGGACCGGAGCCAGAAATAATCAGGACAACCGGCACCGGGTTGTCGGATTTTGGCAGCAACAGCGAACCGAAAAGTTCGCCCGTGCCGGTATCCAGAGATACCGGCCGCTGTAGGACTGTCGCCTGGGCAAAGCCAGTAAAGAGGGTAAGACTCAAGATCAAAACTCGCAGCATCATCACGCCATCATTCGCCAAGGTGCCGGTTGGACTCGCCAGCACCACTAAGGTTCGAGGATGAACTACTCGGTTAGCCTGCGTATACTGGCGCGCATCACGAATTTGGGTTTGATTTCACGGAGCGTCCTGAATGTCCGGCAATACCTACGGCAAGTTGTTCACTGTCACCACCGCTGGCGAGAGCCATGGTCCGGCGTTGGTCGCCATTGTCGACGGCTGCCCGCCGGGCCTGGAGATTTCCCTCGAAGACCTGCAGCGCGACCTTGATCGCCGCAAGCCGGGCACCAGCCGCCACACCACCCAGCGCCAGGAAGCCGACGAAGTCGAAATCCTCTCCGGCGTGTTCGAGGGGCGCACCACCGGTTGCTCGATCGGGCTGTTGATCCGCAACACCGACCAGAAGTCCAAGGACTACTCGGCAATCAAGGATCTGTTCCGCCCGGCCCACGCCGACTACACCTATCACCACAAATATGGCGAGCGTGACTACCGTGGCGGCGGCCGTAGCTCGGCGCGCGAAACTGCGATGCGTGTGGCGGCCGGTGCGATTGCCAAGAAATATCTGGCGAGCCAAGGCATCGTCATTCGCGGCTACATGAGCCAGCTCGGCCCGATCGAAATCCCGTTCAAGACCTGGGATTCGGTCGAAGAAAACGCTTTCTTCAGCCCTGATCCGGACAAGGTCCCGGAGCTGGAAGCCTACATGGATCAGTTGCGTCGTGATCAGGACTCGGTCGGAGCGAAGATCACCGTGGTCGCCGAAGGCGTGATGCCAGGCCTTGGCGAGCCGATTTTCGACCGTCTCGATGCCGAACTGGCCCATGCGCTGATGAGCATCAATGCGGTCAAAGGCGTGGAAATCGGCGCCGGTTTCGCCTGCGTTGCTCAGCGCGGCACCGAGCATCGCGATGAGCTGACCCCGCAAGGTTTCCTCAGCAACAACGCCGGCGGCATCCTCGGTGGCATCTCGTCCGGCCAGCCGATCGTTGCCCATCTGGCGTTGAAGCCAACGTCGAGCATCACCACCCCGGGCCGCTCGATTGATGTTGAAGGCAACCCGGTCGACGTGATCACCAAGGGTCGTCACGACCCATGCGTCGGTATCCGCGCCACGCCGATTGCCGAAGCGATGATGGCCATCGTGCTGATGGATCATCTGCTGCGTCACCGTGGCCAGAACGCAGATGTGCGCGTGAGCACGCCGGTGCTGGGTCAGCTTTGATGGCGGGCCTCAAAGCCGTCACGGCGTAACCGGCGTGGCGGCGCTCCCTTACTGGCGACTGTCCAGTTTCTATTTGTTCTATTTCGCCTTGCTCGGTTCGACAGCGCCGTTTCTGGCGCTGTACTTCGATCACCTCGGATTCAGCGCCGCGCGCATTGGTGAACTGGTCGCAATCCCGATGTTGATGCGCTGCGTGGCGCCGAACATCTGGGGCTGGCTCGGCGACTACACCGGCAAACGCCTGGCCATCGTGCGCTTCGGCGCAGTGTGTACGTTGCTGACCTTCTCGCTGATTTTCGTCAGCAAGACCTACGCCTGGCTGGCCATGGTCATGGCGCTGCACGCGTTCTTCTGGCACGCAGTGCTGCCACAGTTCGAAGTCATTACCCTGGCGCATTTGCAGGGGCAGACCTCGCGTTACAGTCAAATTCGCCTGTGGGGTTCGATCGGTTTCATCATCACCGTGGTCGCGCTGGGCCGGCTGTTCGAATGGCTCAGCCTCGACATCTACCCTGCGGCGTTGGTGCTGATCATGGCCGGTATCGTCCTCAGCAGCCTGTGGGTGCCGAATGCGCAACCGCCGCAAGGCAATCGGCCGAGCGGCGAGGGTTTCCTCAAGCAACTGCGCAACCCCGGCGTGCTGGCGTTTTACGGCTGCGTTGCGTTGATGCAAATGAGCCACGGCCCGTATTACACCTTTCTGACCTTGCACCTTGAGCGACTCGGCTACACGCGCGGCACCATCGGCATGCTCTGGGCCGTGGGTGTCGTCGCCGAGGTGTTGATGTTCATGGCGATGAGCCGGATTCTTGCGCGGTTTTCCCTGCGCCGGGTGTTGATGGCGAGTTTTCTGCTGGCGGCGCTGCGCTGGTTGCTGCTAGGTTCGTTCGCCGAGTTCCTGTGGGTACTGTTGTTCGCGCAGGTTATGCACGCGGCGACCTTCGGCAGTTTTCACGCCGCTGCCATCGCCTTCGTGCAACGTAGTTTCGGCGCACGCCAGCAAGGTCAGGGCCAGGCGCTGTACGCAGCCTTGGCTGGCACCGGCGGCGCGCTCGGGGCGTTGTATTCCGGCTACAGCTGGAATGCCCTCGGTGCGACATTGACCTTTAGTATTGCCAGTCTCGCGGCGCTCGCTGCTGCCGTTATCATTGCCACACGTATGCAAGAGGACAGGCCATGAGCCTTACGCGTGAACAACTCGCCCAGCAAATCGTCGACGCCGGGCGTTTTCTCTACGGTCGCGGCTGGTCGCCGGCCACCAGCAGCAACTACTCGACGCGCCTGTCGGCCAGCGAAGCGTTGCTGACCGTGTCCGGCAAGCACAAGGGCCAGTTGGGTCTGGACGATGTGCTCGCTACCGATCTGTCGGGTAACAGCCTGGAGCCGGGCAAAAAACCGTCCGCCGAAACCCTGCTGCACACCCAACTGTACAGCTGGCGCCCAGAGATTGGTGCGGTGCTGCACACCCATTCGGTGAATGCGACGGTGCTGTCGCGCCTCACCCCAGAAGACTTTATCGAGTTCGAAGACTACGAACTGCAAAAAGCCTTCAGCGGTATTTCGACCCATGAATCGCGGGTGCGCGTGCCGATTTTCGACAACGATCAGGACATTGCGCGCCTTGCCGCCAAGGTGCAGCCTTGGCTCGACGCCCATCCCGATTGCGTCGGTTACCTGATTCGCGGCCACGGCCTCTATACCTGGGGCGCGCAGATGAACGACGCCCTGCGCCAGATCGAGGCTTTCGAATTTTTGTTTGAGTGCGAGTTGAAAACCCGCAGCGTCATGAACCGCCAAGGCTGACTTTACAAGAAGTAGCCCATTTGCCTGATGAAATGCTGTGCCCGACCGGTCTGCAAGAACCGGACGGCAAGGCCGATACCGAGGAATTGCCCCAATGAGCAGCCTGTCCGTCTATCACGTTTCCAGCCCTGACATTCCGAACAAGGTGCTGACCCATTTCGAAGACATCGCCTCGACCCTGGCCGAGCAGGGCGTGCGCTTCGACCGATGGCAAGCCGCTGCGAAAATCCAGCCCGGCGCAACCCAGGAAGAAGTGATCAGCGCCTATAAAGAGCAGATCGACAAATTGATGACCGAGCGCGGTTACATCACCGTCGACGTCATCAGCCTCAACAGCGACCACCCGCAAAAAGCCGAATTGCGCGCCAAGTTCCTTGAGGAACACCGGCATGGCGAAGACGAAGTACGCTTTTTCGTCGCCGGCCGTGGGCTGTTTACCCTGCACATCGACGACTACGTCTACGCCGTGCTCTGCGAAAAGAACGACCTGATCTCTGTACCTGCCGGCACCAAGCACTGGTTCGACATGGGCGAGCATCCGCATTTCGTTGCGATCCGTCTGTTCAACAACCCGGAAGGCTGGGTTGCCAACTTCACCGGCGAAGACATCGCCGGTCGTTTCCCGCGTCTGGAGGACTGATTCGATGTCGATCAAAGCCATTGTTACTGACATCGAAGGCACTACCAGCGCGGTGAGTTTTGTCTTCGACGTGCTGTTTCCCTATGCGGCCAAACACCTGCCGGATTTCGTCCGGCAGAATGCCACGCGTGCCGATGTCGCCGAGCAGCTCGACGCCGTGCGCCGTGACAGCAATGCGCCGCAGGCCGATGTTGAACGCGTCGTCGAGATTCTGTTGAGCTGGATTGCCGAAGACCGCAAAGCCACGCCGCTCAAGGCCTTGCAGGGCATGGTCTGGGCGCAGGGTTATCACGCCGGGCAGTTGAAGGGGCATGTTTACCCGGATGCTGTTGAAGCGCTGAAACGCTGGCATCAGGCGGGTTATCAACTGTTTGTGTATTCCTCGGGTTCCATTCAGGCGCAGAAGCTGATTTTCGGCTGTTCCGAGGCAGGTGATCTGACGCCTTTGTTCAGCGGTTACTTCGACACTACGTCGGGAGCCAAGCGTGAGGCTCAGTCCTACACGAATATTCAACAGGCGATCGGTGTTGAAGCGGAGGAGATCCTGTTCCTGTCGGACATCGTCGAAGAGCTCGATGCCGCGCAATCGGCAGGCTTGCAAACCTGTGGTCTGGCCCGTGAAGGCGGGGAGCTGGGTGGGCATGTCACCGTTGACAGCTTCACCGGGATCGAACCGGAAGCCTTCTAGCTTCACTCGATCAAATGTTGGAGCGAGCCTGCTCGCGAAAGCGTCCGTTCAGCCAACCTTATCAGTGGCTGATACACCTCCTTCGCGAGCAGGCTCGCTCCCACAGGGTTTTTTGTTAACCGCAAAATATAAACAGGCCGTGAAGCGCATGCTCCACGGCCTGTTCTGTTTAAAGCGTTAAAAGCTTACAGCGAGTGATACGTCGGCAGGGCAAAACGCTGCTGGCTTTGCAGCATGGCAATTTGCGGCAATTCACTGGCCTGTTCGGCCAGGTCACGACGAATCGCGCTGATCGCCCACGACAGTTGGTCGCCGGCATGCAGTTGCTGATACGTGAGTGCGCGTTTGAACACTTTGCCGTCGGCGCTGCGCAGGGTCAGCAGAATCCCGCCATCGGGACGTGGCGCGGTGGTGACGTCGAAGTTGGAGAACAGGGAGGTAAATTTTTCTTGGATCAGGCTCATGTTTTTCAGCTCCGTATGCACTTGAATGGCAAGCATGCAGAGGAGGTTGCAGCGATTGTGCCAGCATTTGAAAAAAATAAAATCGTTGTAAATCAACAACTTAAAAACCATCGGAATTCAGGGTGTCGTGCAATCTGCATGAATGGCCATCGTGCATCCTGCATTTTGCGGGATCGTCGACGAATAAACGGAACCAATTGATCAAGCCAGGATCCTCGCCGTCGCCGCTCAGCCTGCGGATACAAAACATTGCAAAAACCGCGTGTACAGCCCGAGAAGCGCTGACGTATTTTCGGACTCGACCCTCGCTCATCGAGCGTCGGTAGTTTCAGCCCGACAATAAAAAAACCGGCCACACGTCAAGGTCGAACGGGGAGCTTCCATGAGTCACGCGCCAAGCGACACGATTACCTGGGGCATGATGCTCCGCAAACTGCCGATGATTGCCAAAGCCATCCCGCGGGTGGTCAAAGGCATGAAGGTGGCCAACGTCACGGATCCGACCCAAAGCTGTGGCCTTGGCTGGACGTTCGAACAAGCGACCCTGCGCAATCCCCAAGGCCCGGCGTTATTGCAGGGCGATGTGCTGCTGACCTATTCGCAGGTCAATCAGTGGGCCAACCGTATTGCCCACTATCTGAGCGGACAGGGCATCGGCAAGGGCGACGTGGTGGCGGTGTTTATCGAGAACCGGCCGGAGTTGCTGGTGACGATTCTGGCGCTGGCCAAGGTCGGAGCGGTCAGCGCCTTGCTCAACACCTCGCAGACGCGCGACACGCTGATCCACAGTGTGAATCTGGTGGCGCCGGTAGCGATTGTCGTTGGCGAAGAATTGTTGCCCGCGTTTGCCGCAGTGCGCGAGCAAGTGTCGATTGCCGCGCAACGTACCTGGTTCGTGGCCGATCAGGACACTTACAGCCATCCGGGCATTGCGCCCGACGGCTACGTCAATCTGATCAGCGCCAGTGGCGACGCCTCCAGCGACAACCCGCCGAGCAGCCAGCAAGTGTTCTTCGACGACCCGTGTTTCTACATTTACACCTCGGGCACCACGGGCCTGCCGAAGGCCGGCGTGTTCAAGCACGGCCGCTGGATGCGCAGTTCCGCCAGCTTCGGCATGATCGCGCTCAACATGGGCCCCGACGACGTCGTCTATTGCACTTTGCCGCTGTACCACGCCACCGGTCTTTGCGTGTGCTGGGGCTCGGCGATCAACGGCGCGTCAGGTTTCGCGATCCGCCGTAAATTCAGCGCCAGCCAGTTCTGGAACGACGTGCGCCGCTACCGCGCCACCACCATCGGTTACGTCGGCGAGCTATGCCGTTACCTGGTCGATCAACCTGCCAGCGCCGATGACAGCCGTCACGACGTGCGCAAGATGATTGGCAACGGTCTGCGCCCCGGTGCCTGGGCCGAGTTCAAGACGCGCTTCGCCGTTGACCACATTTGTGAGCTGTACGCGGCGAGCGACGGCAACATCGGTTTCACCAACATACTCAATTTCGACAACACCATCGGTTTCTCATTGATGGCCTGGGAGTTGGTGGCCTATGACCATGACAGTGGCGAGCCGCTGCGCAGCGACGACGGTTTCATGCGCAAGGTCGGCAAGGGTGAGCAGGGCCTGTTGCTGGCGCGAATCGATGAAAAAGCGCCACTGGATGGCTACACCGATCCGCAGAAAACCGCCAAAGTCGTGTTGCACGACGTGTTTACCAAAGGGGATCGCTTTTTCAACACTGGCGACTTGTTGCGCAACATCGGTTTCGGCCACGCGCAATTTGTTGATCGACTCGGTGACACCTACCGCTGGAAGGGTGAAAACGTCTCGACCACTGAAGTCGAAAACCTCTTGTTGCAACACCCGCACATCTCCGAGGCGGTGGCCTATGGAGTAGAAATTCGCAATACCAATGGCCGGGCGGGGATGGCGGCGATCACACCGGCGGAATCCCTCGCGACGCTGGATTTTGCCGAGTTGCTGACGTTTATTCGTGAACGCATGCCGGCGTATGCCGTGCCGTTGTTCCTGCGGGTGAAGGTGAAAATGGAAACCACCGGCACCTTCAAATACCAGAAAACGCGCCTGAAAAACGAAGGCTTCGACCCCGGCCAGACAGGCGATGATCCGATTTACGCATGGCTGCCCGGCACTCACACCTACGTACGTGTAACAGATGAAGTATTGGCGGAAATCGATCAAGGCAAACATCGTTATTGATTCTGGCTATAGGCGTTCTTGAGAAAAAGGGGGTGACAGCTTTAGTTTCGCTCGGGAAACTGTCGGCTTTCCGATTGACCGAAAGTGGAGTTGCCCCATGTCCGACCAAAGCCGCCAGATGACCCCTGAAGAAGCTGCCGAATTCACCGAGCAGGTTTTCAACAAGGCGCGTGACGGTGATGCCGAGATGCTTGATCGCCTGGTCACGGCCGGTTTGCCGGTGAACTTGAAGAACAGCAAGGGCGACACGTTGCTGATGTTGGCCAGCTATTACGGCCATGTGGATGCGGTCCAGGTGCTGCTTAAACACAAGGCCGATCCGGAAATGCGCAACGGCAACGGCCAGAGCCCGATCGCCGGTGCGGCGTTCAAGGGCGACCTGGCAGTGGTCAAGGCGCTGGTCGAGGCGGGTGCCGAGATCGAAGGTTCGTCATTTGATGGTCGAACCGCGCTGATGATGGCGGCGATGTTCAACCGAGTGGCAATCGTTGATTACCTGATCAGCAAAGGTGCAGATCCAAAGGCCAAGGACGCCAATGGCGTGACGGCATTGGATGCGGCACGGACCATGGGCGCAGTCGACACTACTGCGCAACTGGAAAAACTCCTCGCCTGAGATTGTGATCCCCTGTGGTGAGGGAGCTTGCTCCCGCTCCAGTGCGCAGCGCTGGCAAGCTTTTTTGCGGCCGCTACGCAGCCCAGCGGGAGCATGCTCCCTCGCTACAGGTGTCGGGTGTGCTGAAGAATGCGCTATCCTTCGCGCCCTCGAAATTCACCTTCGCCACAGGATCCGCCCTCATGAAAGCCGCACTCGTTGAACTCATCAGCAAAATCAGCTCCGGCTGCATGGGCGAGGACGAGATCCTGAAAGTGGCCGACGAAGCCGCACAAGCTTACGCCGATGCCGACGCTTTTCTGACAGCCAACCCGGATATCAACTACGACGACACCTTCCCGATCCCGTTGGGCGAGTGGGTAGTGGTCGGTAGCCTGCCGGAAACCGTGCTGTTCCAGGCTGACACCTACGTCGACCTGTTCGCGCAGATCGTTGCCTCGTTCGGTCCGACCGTCGACTTCAACCTCAAGCCCAAGCAACTGGCCAAGACCGAAGCACTGACCGCACTCAACCGCATCCAGGTGCAGATGAGCAGCCTGAACAAGGAAAACGGCGGCTACACGCTGATGAACTTCAGTCAGTTGCTCGACGATGAGCTGCAAGTGGTGCTGGTCTATGGCAACGACGTGCCTCGGGTGCTGGAACTCTGCGCCGAAGTCGGCATCGCCGCTGCGCCATCGCTGGAAGCTTTGAAAATTGCCGTTCACGTCTGAGCGCAATAAAAGGGAACCCTGCGCGCGACCGTCTATCCTAAAAGTGCATGCCACTATTCTGGAGCGACACCATGGGTTCCACGTTCAACGGTCTGATCGGCCTGATCATCCTCGCCCTCGACATCTGGGCCATCATCAATGTGCTGAAAAGCGGCGCGACCACCGGGATGAAAATCGTCTGGGTGCTGCTGATCATCCTCCTGCCAGTGCTGGGTCTGATCATCTGGGCGATTGCCGGACCGCGGGGCAACGTCCGAATCTGATCGCGATTTCGAGACTGACCACAAAACCTGTGGGAGCTGGCTTGCCAGCGATAGCATCACCGCGGTGTCACTGAGAGACCGGGGCGACTGCATCGCTGGCAAGCCAGCTCGCACAAGGTTATGTGGTATGCCGATGAAGTGAGGTTCGACCTGTCATCTTCGGCAACGTAGAATGCGCGCCTTTCCCGGGCAATCGTCGTCACGATCGACGCCCGCGCATTCATCGGAGCACTTGACCATGACCGTCACCAAGACCAGCGAGTACCTGGAAACCCTCTACGAAGGCTACGGCCAGCGTTTTCGCATGGAAAAACTGCTGCACGAAGTGCGCACCGAACACCAGCACCTGGTGATTTTCCAGAACCCGCGCATGGGCCGTGTGATGGCGCTGGACGGCGTGATCCAGACCACTGAAGCCGACGAATTCATCTACCACGAAATGCTCACCCACGTACCGATCCTCGCTCACGGCACCGCCAAGCGCGTGCTGATCATCGGTGGCGGCGACGGCGGCATGTTGCGCGAAGTGACCAAGCACGCGGGCGTCGAACACATCACCATGGTCGAGATTGACGGCACTGTGGTCGACATGTGCAAGGAATTCCTGCCGAACCACTCCAAGGGCGCCTACGACGACCCGCGTCTGAACCTGGTAATCGACGACGGCATGCGTTTCGTCGCCACCACCACGGAAAAATTCGACGTGATCATCTCCGACTCCACCGACCCGATCGGCCCGGGTGAGGTGCTGTTCTCGGAAAACTTCTACCAGGCCTGCCACCGTTGCCTGAACGAAGGCGGCATCCTCGTGACGCAGAACGGCACGCCGTTCATGCAGATCGACGAAGTCAAAACCACGGCCGGTCGTCTGCGCAGCCTGTTCCCGGACTGGCACTTCTACCAGGCCGCCGTACCGACCTACATTGGTGGTTCGATGACGTTTGCCTGGGGTTCGACCAATCCGGCCTACCGCAAACTGAGCCGTGAAGTCCTGCAACAGCGCTTCATTGGCAGCGGCATCGTCACTCGCTACTACAACCCGGAAATCCATATCGGTGCGTTCGCGTTGCCGCAGTACGTGCTGCAAGCGATCAACAAACCAAGCAACGACTGATCACACCATTTTTCATTTGTGTATGGATCCCCTGTGGTGAGGGGATTTATCCCCGACCGGCTGCGCAGCAGTCGTAAATCCAGCAAGCGCGGTCTGCCTGATCACCGCGTTGGCTGGTTTTGGGGGACGCTTCGCATCCCATCGGTGATAAATCCCCTCGCCACAATGGTTGTGTGCAAATTCGCGGCGCATCTCCAGGATGATGTTTTTTTCATCTTTGCCCGCTGTAATCCTTTTGAACCAACTTTCGGCGTACCAGTCGATTTAGGTGTAAGCCCATTTGCGGGTTTGATCGAGGAGGCACCGATGCAAAAGTGGAAAGTCACTTTCGTGGATGATCACGGTGAAATTGTCGATGAGGTCTTCGAGCGAGCCGAGTGCCCGAGCGACGATGAGGCCGCGCGACTGATCAAGGAGCGGCTCCTGCCTGTGGCCGCCGAACTGGATCTGAACGATCTGGAAGGGCGCACCGCCGATGCCGGCGTGAAAAACCTGAAAACCCAGAACAGCATCGAAATCCGCAGCATCACTCCAATCTGAAATTCTTCCTGTCACTTGAAGCACCAGGCCTTGGCAGCGGCTCTATCTTGGGGCTACTCTGCAAGCGAGATCAGCGAACGGATCGCTAAGGTCTGGTCTTGTCAGCTACATGCTTGTTTCCCGCGCGCAACCACGTTGCCGTAGTACTTTGGCCAAAGGCCCGGGGCGGGAATACGGAAAGTCTATCCATCTATCCGAGGGGGACGATTCATGAGCACAGCCTATCAAGAAGACATCAGCAGCAATGTTCTGCGCCGCATGAAAGAAGGCGGTTTCGATTTTTCCCGCTTCCATCCCATTGAGTTCTACGCCATTTTCCCGGACGAGGAGCGGGCGCGCAGGGCGGCAGGCAAGTTTCGCGGTGAATCCATCAATGCCCAGGTCAGCGTGCGCGACGACGGCGCGTGGTCTCTGGAGTTGAGCAAAGTGATGTACGCGACATATGACGATATCGGCGATTTCGAGCAGGGGTTTTCTGCCGTGGTCGAACCGCTGGGTGGCATTATCGAGGGCTGGGGCGTCAAGCAGGAGGTGCGCAATCGCTACCGTCTGAACTGATCTCTTGCAGTAACTATTAAGCAACGGCTGACCTTTGGGTTGGCCGTTGTCGTTTCCGGCGTTCGAAAACCGCTGCGGCAAAACCCTGAAACAAGAATCCGAGGCAAAAAAAAGCCACCGGAGAGGGTGGCTAAAAGGGAAGACCGATAAGGAGAGGAAACCGGTCAGGGTTACAGCGGGGCGGGCTGCGACGGCAGCCCAGAGCAGTTGAGCCGGGCACTTCCCGGCGCGGTGGCCGATGAAGTTTTGCAGCGAATGCGCGGATTATCCGCAGCCGTCGCCGAGCAGTGAAATCAACTCTGACTATGCTGGTGATAGGCGATGCAGTGCGTCGCAATGAAGCGGGGGCAATCAGGTTGGGGCATTTGCCGCACAGGAATGGTGCGACGCCTGCGACGTGAATATCCAACCGATTGAAATCAAAGCGTTTATGCCGATGGCACGGGCCTTGCGAAGGCCTGTAGGTCCGGGTGACAAGGAGTACGGCATGATCCGCACCTATTTTGATGAGATGTACGATGCCGGCGGCCAGGTTCGCCCGCATTACCGGGAGTTCGCCCGATGGCTGGCCGACACGCCTGACGAGCTGCTGGCTCAACGGCGGCGCGAGGCCGATTTGCTGTTCCATCGCGCCGGCATCACGTTCACGCTCTACGGCGATGAGCAGGGCACCGAGCGCCTGATTCCTTTCGACACCATTCCGCGGAGCATTCCCGCCAGCGAGTGGCGGATCGTCGAACGCGGCTGCATCCAGCGGGTCAAGGCGCTGAACATGTTTCTCGCCGACCTTTATCACGAGCAACGCATCATCAAGGCCGGGATCATTCCCGCCGAACAGGTCCTGGCCAACGAGCAATACCAGTTGGCGATGCAAGGCCTGGACCTGCACCGCGATATCTACTCGCATATTTCCGGCGTTGATCTGGTGCGCGACGGCGACGGCACCTATTACGTGCTCGAAGACAATCTGCGCACGCCTAGCGGCGTCAGCTACATGCTCGAAGACCGCAAGATGATGATGCGCCTGTTCCCTGAGCTGTTCGCCGCCCAGCGCATCGCGCCCATCGACCATTACCCGAACCTGTTGCTCGACACACTGAAAAGCTCCAGCCCTATCGACGATCCGAGCGTGGTGGTACTGACGCCGGGACGTTTCAACAGCGCGTTCTTCGAACACGCGTTTCTGGCGCGGGAAATGGGTGTGGAACTGGTGGAGGGCGCCGATCTGTTCGTGCGTGACGACAAAGTGTTCATGCGCACCACTGACGGCCCGAAAGCGGTGGACGTCATCTATCGCCGTCTCGACGATGCGTTTCTCGATCCGCTGGCCTTCAACTCCGACTCGATGCTCGGCGTACCGGGGCTGCTATCGTCCTACCGCTCCGGCAATGTGGTGTTGGCTAACGCTATCGGTACCGGCGTGGCGGACGATAAGTCGGTGTATCCGTTTGTCACCGACATGATCCGCTTCTACCTCGACGAAGAGCCGATCCTGAAGAACGTGCCGACCTGGCAATGCCGCAACCCGTCTGAACTTTCCCATGTGCTGGCCAATCTTCCAGATCTGGTGGTCAAGGAAACCCAGGGCTCCGGTGGTTACGGGATGCTCGTCGGGCCGGCGGCAACGACGGCGGAAATCGATGCGTTCCGCGAGCGGATCAAAGCCAAGCCGCATGCCTACATCGCGCAACCGACGCTGTCGCTGTCGACCTGTCCGACCTTTGTCGAAAACGGCATTGCGCCGCGCCACATCGACTTGCGCCCGTTCGTATTGTCCGGTCGCGAAACCCGGATGGTGCCCGGCGGTTTGACCCGTGTCGCCCTGCGCGAAGGCTCCCTGGTGGTGAATTCCTCCCAAGGTGGCGGAACCAAGGACACCTGGGTGGTCGAGGATTGAAGGAAGCTTGCCATGTTAAGTAGAACTGCCTCGGATCTGTATTGGATGTCGCGTTACCTGGAGCGGGCGGAAAACCTCGCACGGATGCTCGACGTCAGTTATTCGCTGTCGCTGATGCCGCAGGACGGTCGCGGCGATGGTCTGCACGAATTGGCCATGCCGTTGTTGATCACCGGCACCCTCGACGATTACCTGGAGCGCCACGGCGATCTGCACGCCGAACGTCTGCTGCATTTCTTCGCTCTGGATGCGGCCAATCCGGCGAGCATCTACAGTTGCCTCGGCGCGGCGCGGGCCAGTGCTCACGCGGTGCGTGGCCGGATCACCGCAGATATGTGGGAAAACATCAACGCCACGTGGCTGGAGATTCGCGGCATCGCCGAACAGGGGCTGAGCCGCTATGGCATGAGTCGTTTCTGTGAATGGATCAAGGAACGCTCACACCTGTTCCGTGGTGCCTCTTACGGCACGATCATGCGCAACGATGCGTTTCGCTTCATTCGCCTCGGCACTTTTATCGAACGTGCGGACAACACGCTGCGGTTGCTCGATGCCCGTTACGAGATGGCGGGCGATCAGGCCGAAGCGGTCAGCGACGGCACCGCTCATGCGTATTACCAGTGGAGTGCCTTGCTGCGGGCCTTGTCATCATTCGAGGCCTACACCGAGATTTATCGCGATGCGCCCGGCGCCCGACATGTGGCGGAGCTGCTGCTGTTGCGCGCCGATGTGCCGCGCTCCTTGCGCGCCTGCACCGAGGAGATCGACCAGATCCTAGCGCAGCTGCCGGGGGCCAACGGTCGGCCGGCACAGCGACTGGCGGCAGAAATGGATGCACGCCTGCGCTACACCGGCATTCACGAAATTCTCGAAGAAGGCCTGCACGCCTGGCTCACCGAATTCATCCCGCTGGTACGCCAGTTGGGCAACGCCATTCACAGTTCATACCTGGAGGCTGCATGAGACTTTCCATAAGCCACGAGACCACCTATCACTATGAAGATCAGGTGCGGGCGAGCATCCAGTATCTGCGACTGACACCTCACGACAGCGAGCGTCAGCACGTGCTGAGCTGGCAGCTGGACCTGCCACGCCCGGTGCGCGCGCAGCTCGATCCGTTCGGCAACATCCTGCATGTGCTGACCATGGATGAACCGCATGAAGAGATCATCATTGGCGCCCGGGGGCAGGTCGATATCGACGAGTTGCGCGAGGCCGAGCATGAGAGTCAGTCGGCGCTGCCGTTCCTGCGTTTCACCCGGCTGACCGAAGCAGACGAAGCTCTGCGCGCGTTTGCGGCGAAATCCTGCAAGCAACGGCGTGACCGCACGGCGCTGATCGATTTGATGCACGGCTTGAATCAACACATGACCTACACGCCGGGCTCGACCGAAGTCGACACCAGCGCGGCCGAGGCTTTTGCCGGACGCTCGGGTGTTTGCCAGGACCACGCCCACGCGTTTCTGGCCTGCGCGCGCAGTCTGGGGATTCCATCGCGTTATGTGTCGGGGTATCTGTACAGCGAAGATTGCGAACATCTGGCCAGCCATGCCTGGGCGGAAGCGTGGCTGGATGACGCCTGGTACAGCTTTGACGTGACCAATGAACTGGCGCGGCCGGAACGGCATTTGAAACTGGCGGTGGGTCTGGATTATCTCGACGCCTGCCCGGTACGCGGCATGCGCCGGGGCGGCGGGTGTGAGCAGATGCATGCAAAGGTGTTCGTTTCGCCGACACCTGCGCCGGTCATCTCCGTGCAGCAGCAATAAGATTCGGGACGCCGCAATCGCTGGCAAGCCAGCTCCCACAGATCACCGCTGATTCAAAATCGGCGCTTACCCTGTGGGAGCTGGCTTGCCAGCGATGAGGCCAGTGATAACGATCAGGGCTTAACCTTGCGCCCGGCCATGTGTTTCAAATAACCCACTAACATCTGCAGATCCCGATCCGGCAACACCTGCGCCGAAAAGCCCGGCATTTTCGCCTGCGGCCACTGCCGCAAACTCTGCGGGTCACGAATGTAACGCTTGAGGAAATCAGCGCCGAAATACTCGGTCGGGTTATACGGAATATTCAGATCCGGCCCGAATTGCGCATCTCCCGCGCCATTCAATCGATGACACGCCAGGCAGTTTTTCTGAAACAACGCGAATCCCAGATTCACCGGGTCATCAGCCTTTAACGCCGGATCGGGCAGCAGAGCAGGGAAGCGCTCGGCCACTGGTGCCATGCGCTTGATGCTGGCGACTTCGAACGGCCACTGCTCCGGGCTGATCTTGCCGATCTGTGGATCGGTCCACACCAGATAAAACGGCCCGGCGCTGTGTTTGCCTTCCGACAGCGGCGGCCATGGCCTGGCCGGATCTTCAAGCGCCAGCCACGCACGCGAGCCTTGGGTGTTGAGCAGCGGCGCAGCACTCAATTCGGCGGCGAAACCATCCAGCGCCACGGCCTGCAGATGATCTTCGGGATTGACTCCATCCAGTAACGCCGCCAGCGGCACGGCGCGATAAGTCATGTCCTTCTTGTAGGACACGTCGTTCTTGATCGTGAGGGTTTGCACCTGAGGATGCTTGAGCAGCTCCTCGGTCTGCCAGGTGCGACTCTTTGCGCCCAACTGCAAATCCAGCTGCGCGGCAGACAGGGGCATGCTCAGCAGCAAGGCCCCGAATACAATAAGCGCTTTCAAATGATCGCCGTCCATGTCGTGGAAGTGCGCAAAGATTGGCACAGCCATGCTGGCCCGGGTAGCGGGCCAGTTACATTTTCAATGGCGATAAACAGCACCTGCCGCTTGTACTCAGCCGATGACCTTAGTCAGGTTCGGCAAAATCAACAACAGCGTCGTGGCGAAAAGAATGAGTCCTGCTTGACGAACTTTCGGTTGTTTGAACATGGCTTGACCGCCTTTATTGTTATTTCCTGATGCTTGCCTGCATATCCATGACGGCAAGCGCTGCACTTCCTGTTAAAGAACGCCTGCCTCGGCAAAACCCGACGACCATGACGTACATGTTCTACCTTAGGGCCCGCGTCACGCTTGGCTTAGATCCATTTCATATGGAGTCGTTGTCAATCGCGATAAAAAAGGCATGAGGCGTATTGCCAGCTTCTTTGCCGCCCGCTTGCTAGACAACTCGCCGACCTGAACCGGTTCACCCAGCCGCGGATGACCGTCCGTCTGAGCGTGTGCGTCAACAGCATTGAGCACTGTGGTCATTGAATCCATGGCCGCTCAGGCGAAGAGTGGAGTCACAAGAAATCACTCACCGCACAGGTTCGAGGACGTCATGACCCAAGCTTTGATTTTCGATGCATTACGCACGCCCCGTGGTAAAGGCAAGGCCGATGGCGCCTTGCACAGCGTCAAACCGGTGAATCTGGTTGCCGGCCTGTTGACCGCGCTGCAGCAGCGCACCTCGCTGGACACCAGTCAGGTCGATGACGTGGTGCTCGGCTGCGTCACGCCGATTGGCGATCAAGGATCGGACATTGCCAAGACCGCCGTACAAGTCGCCGATTGGGACGTCAGCGTCGCGGGTGTGCAAATCAACCGGTTCTGCGCCTCGGGTCTGGAAGCGGTGAACCTCGGCGCGATGAAAGTGCGCTCAGGCTTCGAAGATCTCATAGTGGTCGGCGGTGTCGAGTCGATGTCGCGGGTGCCGATGGGCAGCGACGGCGGCGCCTGGGCACTGGATCCGCAGACCAACCTGCACAGCCACTTCACCCCGCAGGGCGTCGGTGCGGACCTGATCGCCACAATCGAAGGTTTCAGCCGTCAAGATGTCGATGCCTACGCGCTGCACTCGCAGCAGAAAGCGGCGCGGGCGCGGGCCGATGGCTCGTTCAACAGGTCGCTGGTGCCGGTACGGGATCAGAACGGCATCATCCTGCTCGATCACGATGAGTTCATTCGTGCCGAGTCGACGCTGGAAGGTCTGGGCAAGCTCAAACCGAGCTTCGAAATGATCGGCCAGATGGGCTTCGATGCGACGGCGTTGCGGGTTTACAGCCATGTCGAGCGCATCAACCATGTGCACACACCGGGCAACAGTTCCGGCATCGTCGACGGTGCGGCGCTGATGTTGATCGGCTCTGAGGCCAAGGGGCGAGCATTGGGCCTGCAACCGCGGGCGCGCATTGTTGCCACGGCAGTCACCAGTACCGATCCGACGATCATGCTCACCGGTCCGGCGCCGGCTACCCGCAAAGCGCTGGCGAAGGCCGGTCTGCGGGTGGAAGACATCGACCTGTTCGAGGTCAACGAGGCGTTTGCTTCAGTGGTGCTGAAATTCATCAAAGACATGGCGGTCGACCCGGACAAGGTCAACGTCAACGGCGGCTCGATCGCCATGGGCCACCCGCTGGGCGCGACCGGTTGCGCGATCCTCGGCACCTTGCTCGATGAACTGGAAACCCGGCGCCTGCGTTATGGCCTGGCGACGCTGTGCGTCGGCGGCGGCATGGGCATTGCCACCATCATCGAACGTCTCTGAGCCCCGAATTCAAGGAACCTTGTTATGAACGAAGTCATTCGTTACGAAAAAGGCCAGGACGCCATCGTCGTCCTGACTATCGACATGCCGGGCCAGAGCGCCAATACCATGAACGCCGTGTATCGCGAGGCGATGGCGGCCTGTGTTGCCCGGCTTGTCAGTGAAAAAGACAGCATCGCCGGGGTCATCATTACCTCGGCGAAGAAAACCTTCTTTGCCGGCGGCGACCTGAATGAATTGATCAAGGTCGGCAAGCCCGAGGCCAAGGCCTTCTATGACATGGTGCTGACCCTCAAGGGGCAATTGCGCACTCTGGAAACCCTCGGCAAACCGGTGGTCGCGGCCATTAACGGCGCGGCGTTGGGCGGGGGCTGGGAAATCTGTCTCGCGTGTCATCACCGCGTGGCGCTGGACGATTCGTCAGTGCAACTGGGTCTGCCGGAAGTCACTCTGGGCCTGCTGCCGGGCGGCGGCGGGGTAGTGCGTATGGTGCGCATGCTCGGTATCGAAAAGGCGCTGCCGTATCTGCTCGAAGGCAAAAAGGTCCGTCCGCAACAGGCGTTGCAGGCCGGTTTGATCGACGAGCTGGCGACGGATCGCGATGAGTTACTGGCCAAGGCGCGCGCGTGGATCATTGCCAATCCGACGGCGGTGCAGCGTTGGGACGTGAAAGGCTATCAGATTCCCGGCGGCACACCGTCGAATCCGAAAGTCGCGCAAATGCTCGCGATTGCACCGTCGATCCTGCGCACCAAAACTCAAGGCACGTTGCCTGCGCCAGAGAAAATTCTCTGCGCGGCCGTCGAAGGCGCGCAGGTGGATTTCGACACTGCACACCTGATCGAAACCCGCTACTTCACCGAGTTGACTACCGGGCAGATCTCGAAAAACCTGATTGGTACCTTCTGGTTTCAACTCAACGAGATCAATGCCGGTGGTTCGCGTCCGCAAGGTTTTACGCCGTTCGTCACGCGCAAGGTCGGTGTGCTCGGCGCCGGGATGATGGGCGCCGGAATCGCTTTTGTCAGCGCCTCGGCCGGTATCGAGGTGGTGCTCAAGGACGTCAATCTTGCCGCAGCAGAGAAGGGCAAAGCCCATTCGGCAGCGCTGCTGGACAAGAAAGTGGCGCGCGGTCAGATGGATGCTGCGCAGCGGGAAGCGGTGCTGGCGCGGATCCAGACCAGTGAAAACGATGGCGATCTGGCCGGGTGTGATCTGATCATTGAGGCAGTGTTTGAAGATCGCGAACTGAAGGGCAAAGTCTCGGCAGCCGCGCAGAAAGTCGTCGGCGCTGAGGCTGTCATTGCCTCTAACACTTCGACCTTGCCGATCACCGGTCTGGCGACCGCCGTGCCCGATCAAAGCAAATTCATCGGCCTGCATTTCTTCAGCCCGGTGGAGAAAATGCCGCTGGTGGAGATCATCAAAGGCGCGCAGACCAGCGACGAAACCCTGGCGCGCGGGTTCGATTTCGTCCTGCAAATCAAGAAAACCCCGATCGTGGTCAACGACAGTCGCGGTTTCTTCACCTCACGGGTGTTCGGCACCTTCACCAATGAAGGCATCGCCATGCTCGGCGAAGGCGTGAGCGCGCCGATGATCGAGACCGAAGCGCGCAAGGCCGGGATGCCGGTCGGGCCTCTGGCGATCTCCGACGAAGTTTCCCTCAGCCTGATGAGCCATATCCGCAAGCAAACTGCCAAGGACCTACAAGCTGAAGGGAAACCGCTGATTGAGCACCCGGCGTTCGCCGTGATTGACTTGCTGCTCAACGAATACAAGCGTCCAGGCAAGGCCGCAGGTGGCGGTTTCTACGAATACCCGGTCGGTGGCCAGAAACATTTGTGGCCAGAACTGAAGACCCGTTTTGAGAAGGCCGACGGGCAAATCTCGCCGAAGGACGTGCGCGACCGGTTGCTGTTCGTGCAAGCCATCGAGACCGTGCGTTGCGTGGAGGAGGGCGTACTCACCTCGACGGCGGACGCCAACGTCGGTTCGATCTTCGGCATCGGTTTTGCGGCATGGACCGGTGGGGCATTGCAGTTCATCAACCAGTACGGCGTTAAGGATTTCGTTGCGCGCGCGCAGTATCTGGCGGAGCAATATGGCGAGCGTTTTGCGCCACCTGCGCTGTTGCTGGAAAAAGCGGCGAAAGGAGAGCTGTTCTAGGCGATAGGGAATACATTCCGGGGCTTGCCTTGCCAGGGTGTTTCAAGGCAGGCTCTGGGGTGTTCATTATTCCCATCACGTGTCAGGTATTTTTTATGTCGCTACGCATCTGCATTCTGGAAACCGACATCCTGCGTCCGGAACTGGTCGATCAATATCAGGGTTATGGGCAGATGTTTCAGCGCCTGTTCTCGCAGCAACCGATTGCCGCCGAGTTCACGGTCTACAACGTGATGCAGGGCGAATACCCGAGCGACGAACAGACCTTCGATGCGTACCTGGTCACCGGCAGCAAGGCCGATTCGTTTGGCACTGATCCGTGGATTCAGACCCTCAAGGAATACCTGCTGAACCGTTACGAGCGTGGCGACAAACTGCTTGGCGTATGTTTCGGCCATCAACTGCTGGCGCTATTGCTCGGTGGCAAGAGCGAACGCGCAACCCAGGGTTGGGGCGTCGGTACCCACAACTACAAACTCGCGGCCAAGGCGCCGTGGATGAACCCTGTGCGTGAAGAGCTGACGTTGCTGATCAGCCACCAGGATCAGGTCACTGCGCTACCGGAAAACGCTACGGTCATTGCTTCCAGTGATTTCTGCCCGTTTGCGGCGTATCACATCAACGATCAGGTGCTGTGTTTCCAGGGGCATCCGGAATTCATTCACGATTATTCGCGTGCGCTACTGGACCTGCGTCAGGAAGCACTGGGTTCGCAGATTTACAGCAAAGGCGTGGCCAGCCTGGAGCAGGAGCACCATGGCACCACGGTGGCCGAGTGGATGATGCGTTTTGTGGCGCACAAGCCTGAGGCTAAAGCCGTTTAAAGCCGGATACGGACCCTGTGGCGAGGGAGCTTGCTCCCTCGCCACAGATCTACAACCACCCCGAGCGCTTGAAACTCGCCCACAAACTCACACACCCCACTGTAATAAAGCCCAACACGGCGAAGTATCCGTAATGCCAGCTCAACTCCGGCATGTTCTGGAAGTTCATCCCGTAAATCCCCGCCACCGCTGTCGGAAACGCCAGAATCGCCGCCCACGCGGCAAACTTGCGCTGCACCACGCTCTGCCGTGACGCTTCCAGCAACACACCAATTTCGATGGTCTGGCTGGCAATGTCGGCCAGCGTTGTCAGGTCTTCCATCTGCCGCGTCACATGGATCTGCACATCGCGAAAGTAGGGGCGCATGTTCTTGTCGATGAAGGGAAAGCTGAGCTTCTGTAGCTCCTCGCTGATTTCCACCATCGGCGCTGCGTATCGGCGCAAGCGAACAACATCACGGCGCAAGCCGTGCAGCTTCTGGATGTCGTGTTCGTTCAATGCACTGCACAACACGTTACGTTCAAGCTCATCAATCTCGGCATGAATCGCTTCGCCCACAGGCTGATAGTTCTCGATGACGAAATCGAGCAGCGCATAAAGTACGAAATCTTCCCCATGCTCCAGCAACAGCGGACGCGCCTCACAACGTTGACGGACATGGGCGTAGGACGCCGAGTGGCCGTTGCGCGCGGTAATGATGTAGCCCTTGCCCGCGAAAATGTGGGTTTCGATGAACTGCAGGATCCCGTGTTCGCGGATGGGCGAGTAGGTGACGATAAACAAAGCGTCGCCAAAGGTTTCCAGCTTCGGCCGACTGTGTTTCTCCAAGGCATCTTCGATGGCCAGTTCGTGCAGGTTGAACTGTCGCTGCAGGTTGGCCAGCTCTTGCGCGTCCGGCTCTTCAAGACCGATCCACACAAAGTGACCGGTTTTTGCGGCCCAGGCGGCGCCTTCATCAAGGGAAATATTGGTGACTTTCTTACCCGCGCTGTACACCGCAGCGGCAACAACTCGACCCATGGTGGTGGTTCACTTCTTCTTGGCAGTGGCAGGGAATACAAGGCTTTAGCTTAGCCGTGTCGCTGCTTGAGAGTCAGTGAAATCTGCACAGTTCAGCGGGCAAAGAAAAACCCGCACAGGGCGGGTTTGTTTTTCACGCGGCTTGCAGTTGTCGATCCATCGATGCGATGCACTCGCGCATCTGTTCGCGGCACTGCTGGATGAGCATGGGCATGTCGTCCATGGTCATTCCGGCGGTAGGAATGGCCGGCAGCGAGCGTATGAGAATTTTCCCGCTGCGCCAGCGATTCAGGCGCATGTGCTTGATATAACTGCTGACACACACCGGAACGATCGGCACCCCGGCGGCAATCGCCATCTGGAACGCGCCTTTCTTGAATGGCAGCAGCTCTTCGCCGAGGTTGCGTGTGCCTTCCGGAAATACCCAGATCGACGTGTCTTCGTTCTGCAAAGTATTCGTCGTGGTGAGCATCGACTGGCGCGCCTTGTGCGCATTCCCACGGTCGATCAACACGTTGCCGGCCAGCCAGAACAGTTGCCCGAATAGCGGCACCCATTTCAGGCTCTTCTTGCCAATGCAGACAGTCCGGCGCGGAACGACATTACCGAACACGAACAGATCATAGTTGGATTGATGGTTGGCGATGATCACGCAACTGTCGGGCTTGTTCATCAAGCCGCTGACATCGGTCTTCACTCGCAGGCGCAGAATGCACATGGCCGGTAATGCGTAGAGGCGCGCACACAGACGGCTGTTGTCCGGGTTGAATGGACGGCACACCCCGAGAATCACCCCGAGTACACCCGCCACCATAAAGTGCAGGCCCATCAATAACATACGAAACACGAACAGCATTTTCAGGCCCCACCGGGACAAAAGGTGGCGCAGTGTACGGATGTGCACTGTTTTCGGCAATTGCCGCTATAGAGTCCGGAGATAGGCGATGTTTAAGCGCATGTTTCCGACTGGGTTGTCAGACGCATCCTAGAGCTATTGAGGTTTTGTAAACCGTGCATGCAAGAAAAAGCCCGACACGACGGTCGGGCTGTTCTTTATGGCGGGAACCGGGTGATTAACCCAAATGTTCCTGATCCTGGATGATCGCGTTGTCCAGGGTTTCCAGCAGGGCTTTGCGCACTTTCAGCTTGGTGTTTTTGTGCGCAGTCATGTTGATCTTTTTCAACTGACGCGCAGCAGCGAGGGCGGCGCCTTGCAGTTCCTCGGCGGCAACTACCTTGTCGAGGAAGCCAGCATCCACAGCACTTTGCGGATCGAACATCTCGCCATTGATCACCGAGCGGTGAAACGCCGAGCGACGCAGGCGATCACGGGCCAGCTCGATACCGGCATGGTGCATGGTCATACCGATCTGCACTTCGTTCAGACCAATGCTGAACGGGCCATCGACACCGATGCGGTAATCGGCGGACAACAGAATAAAGGCACCTTTGGCCACGGCGTGCCCCGGGCACGCAACAATCACCGGGAAGGGGTGAGAGAGTAAGCGACGAGCCAGCGTCGAGCCGGCGGTCACCAGCGAAACCGCTTCTTTAGGGCCGGCAGTCATGACTTTCAGGTCGTACCCGCCGGACAGAATCCCTGGCTGGCCGGTAATGATCACGATGGCACGATCAGCAACCGCCTGATCCAGCGCCGCGTTGAACGCCGCAATCACGTCCGGGGAAATGGCATTGACCTTGCCGTTGCTCAGGGTCAGGGTCGCGATACCGTCTTCGAGGTGGTAGGAAATCAACTCACTCATGACGCTATTCCTTGTAAGAAAGATGGGCAGACGTTACCCACCACCGTAGGCCAGGTAAAGCGCCGTGACTGACCCGCCGGTCACCGATTACCGGCTCAACCGGCGTACCGCGCCGTTCTGCTTCTATATAGAAGGGCCATGCCCACCGAAGATTGGCCGGTTTGCCATGACTCATCGGCGGGGCAAAACGACTTTTTCTCTTAACCGCATGAAAATTCTGAAAAAAAGTTTGCCATCGGAAAAGCTTTCGACTACATTAGCGCGCCTCGACAGACAGAACATGTTTGAAGAGATACGGTGAAGTGTCCGAGTGGCTTAAGGAGCACGCCTGGAAAGTGTGTATACAGGAAACTGTATCGAGAGTTCGAATCTCTCCTTCACCGCCACATTCAGTACACAAAACCCCTGATTTCGAAAGAAGTCAGGGGTTTTGTGGTTTCTGGCGTCTGGATTTTATCGGACGCGCCGCCGAAGTCCGCCTCACCTTTGGCAGGGATTACAATTGCGCATTTATTTACCAGTAAAAGGACGATTTCATGATCATTTCCACCACTCACGCCATTGAAGGCCGTCAGATCACTGCGTATCTGGACATTGTCAGCGCCGAGTCGGTGCAGGGCGTCAATGTGATCCGTGACATGTTCGCTGGCATGCGCGATTTTTTTGGTGGTCGTTCGCAGACGCTGGAACGGGCTTTGAAGGAGGCGCGGATTCAGGCGACTGAAGAAATCAAGGAGCGGGCGCGTGCTCTGCAAGCCGATGCGGTGGTCGGGTTGGACTTTGAGATCAGCATGCCTGGCGGTAAGGGTGGGATGGTTGTGGTGTTCGCAACCGGTACCGCAGTGAAGTTGCGCTGAATTTTGATCCCAGGCCATGTGAGCCCATCCAGGTCGATGGCGACAAGGTGGGGCGTATCGGAGGGGTGATTCGGTGTAGGCCATTCGTCGGGCATCAGTTCATCTGAATAACAAGTCCAGGAATGACCGACTAGTCTCAAAAGTCTTGGAGGTCGATATTTTTTCAGGCAAAAGCGCTTTGCCGGTGTCGACCCGATTTGAAGGGGCGAAGGTATGACTGATCCGTATATCGAAGACGATGGCGCTGAATTTTCCTTCAACAACTGCGTACGGTGCGGCCAGACCGAGTACCAGTCTGGTTTTGGCGAGGACCCGGTGCAGACCGGCAAGATCAAGTCCACGGCACCGAAAGGGCCGAAGGCGAAATTTCTACCCAAGGTCGCGATCCGCGCCCGCAAATAATCCGGCTGCTAACAACCCCGTCAACGAACGGGGTTTTTTACGTGTGGCAAACGAGCTGGGAAATGTCCTACGTGGTTTTTTAGGTTTTCACAAACTTTTCACGTTCGCCAAAGTAGGGTGAAGCCATCCGTTAGAAAGCAAGTCTCCAGCCCGTCTCCCCAGCGGGCTTTTTTTTGCCTGTCATAAAACCTTTTCCAGAATCGCTGTCCAATCGGCGCCGAGTACGCGCAGCGCTCCGATTTCGTCTGGACTTTTGCGCTCCGACGGCATTAAATCCCGGCCCTTTTTGTCATCCCAATTTTTGAGGTTTCCGTCATGCGTTTAACTCTGCCTGCTTTGGTTCTGGGGCTTTTCGTTGCTCAAGGTGCGATGGCTGCCGGTGACGGTACCGCGGCGCTGGGTGGTGGTCTGGGTGGCGCGTTGGGTAACGTTGTCGGCCAGAAAATGGGCGGCAGCACCGGTGCCGCGATTGGCGCTGGCGTTGCGGGCGCAGCGGGTAGTGCGATGGCGGCGCGTAAAGGCAGTCGCACCAAAGCAGCCATCGGCGGCGGTGTCGGTGCAGCTGGCGGTTCGGTAATCGGCAACAGCCTCGGCGGCAGGACCGGCGCGACCATTGGTGCCGGCCTGGGCGGCGCGGCGGGCGGTGCGGTAGGCAGCAACCTGTCGAAAGGTCACAAGCGTCACTGATCCAAAACGCTTGTCAGAAAAAGCCCGGCTCAATGCCGGGCTTTTTCATGGCTGAACGTTTTTCCCGCCGAAGTCTCCAATCTCACATAGGCCCTTGTGTGGGCGAACTGTCCCGATTCGGGAACTGTGAGGTTCATATGCGTTTGTCATTATCTGCACTGTTTTTCGGATTGCTGGTGGCTCAGGGCGCGATGGCCGCCGGTGATGGTTCGGCAGCCGTTGGTGGAGGGCTGGGTGGCGTGCTGGGCAATGTCGTCGGCGGACAACTCGGTGGTAGCACCGGTGCGGCGGTCGGCGCCGGTGTAGGTGGCGCGGCTGGCGGTGCCGTCGGGGCGAATAAACGCAATCGCACCGAGGCCGCCATTGGTGGCGGCCTCGGTGCGGCGGGCGGTTCAGTGATCGGCAACAGTCTTGGCGGCTCAACCGGATCGGCTGTCGGTGCAGGATTGGGAGGCGCGGCGGGTGGTGCGGTCGGCAACAACCTGGGCGACGATGGCGGGAAGTCTCATTCCGGTGGTGGTCACAAGCATAAGAACAAACATAAGAACCGCCATCGTTGATGGATGGTTAAACAAAAACCCGGTCGTGAGCCGGGTTTTTCGTTTCTGCAGTAGGGGGGAACGATTGGCTGTTGGGCTTTTCGAAAGTGATACACACCCCGAATTATGAGGTTTGCCATGACTCCCGAAACCGAAGGCAAGGAAGAAAAAGGCCCGAGTGGGCTGCCGTTTATCAATGATCCGGGGAATGAGGATCCGGGGTCGCTGATGGATGACGCGACGGTGCCGTTGAACGATGCTGATGAGGCGGATATGGAAGACGAAGAGGATGAAGATGAGCAGTGACCGAATTCCCGATGGCTTCTAAATGCCGATGGCGTAAAGTTTGAATCTTCAGGGCCTGTGGTTGTGCAGGCCCTCATCGCCGCAGAGAACATTGCCCGTTGCTCAATGTCCATTGCGCTCGTTATGCTGCTGAACCCTTTAATCAGATCCGCGCAGCGGCGCCAGTCGTCGCCCGGGATGTCTTTGAAAACGGATCCGATGATGAATGCACCGCTGAAGGCGTTCGGCCCGATCAAGGCCGTGATTTTCGATATGGACGGGTTGCTGCTGGACACCGAGGGCATTTACACCGAGGTCACCTCGCTGATTGCCGGGCGCTACGGGCGTACCTTCGACTGGAGCATCAAGCAGAACATCATTGGCCGTGGGGCCAACGATCTGGCGAATTATGTTGTGCAGGCGCTGGATTTGCCGATCACTGCCGAAGAGTTTCTGGTGATTCGCGAGCCGCTGATGCGCGAGCGTTTCCCCACTGCACAAGCGATGCCCGGGGCGGAAGAGCTGATTCGCCACCTCAAGGCGCACAACATTCCGATCGCAGTGGGCACCAGTTCGTCGCGGCAGTCGTTCGGCCAGAAAACCACGTTGCACCGTGACTGGTTTGCGCTGTTCGATTTCATCGTTACGGCAGACGATCCGGAAGTCGGCGCAGCCAAGCCGGCGCCGGATATTTTCCTGACCGCCGCCCGCCGTCTGGGTGTCGCGCCCGAGGATTGTCTGGTGTTCGAGGATTCGCCGTTTGGCGTCACTGCAGCGAAAGCGGCAGGCATGACCGCCATCGCCATTCCCGACGCCGCCATGGCCGATGAAAAATACGCACACGCCGACGGGATTCTTCGGTCGTTGAAAGGGTTTGTCCCGAGCGCCTGTGGCTTGCCAGCGCTGGAATGGGCCTGAACGCAGCATGAAAAAACGCCGCCCCTCTGTTGAAAGAGGGGCGGCGTTTTTCTTAAAGACGAATCAGAGGATCAGGCGCCGAAACCACCGTCAATGGTCAGGCTTGCACCGGTGATGTAACCCGCTTCCGGCCCCACCAGATAAGCGACGAAACCGGCGATTTCATCGGCTGTACCGTAGCGACCCACCGCCATCAGCGGAATAAGGCTTTCGGCGAAGTCACCGTGCGCCGGGTTCATGTCGGTGTCGACCGGGCCGGGTTGCACGTTGTTGATGGTGATGCCACGTGGGCCGAGATCCCGCGCCAGACCTTTGGTCAAACCCACCAGTGCCGATTTGCTCATTGCGTAGACACCGCCGCCGCCGAAGGGCATGCGGTCAGCATTGGTGCTGCCAATGTTGACGATGCGCGAGCCTTCGCCCATGTGTTTGGCGGCTTCCTGCGAAGCGATGAACACGCTGCGTACGTTGATCGCCAAGGTCTGATCAAAATCTTCCAGCTTGAAATCTTCCAGCGGAGCGATGGCCAGCACCCCGGCGTTGTTGACCAGAATGTCGAGGCGGCCAAAGGCTTCGACGGTGGCGCTGACCGCATGGCGAATGGCTGCGGCGTCAGCACTGTCAGCCTTGATCGCCAGGGCCTTGCCGCCGTTGGCAGTGATGCTGTTTTGCAACTCTTCAGCCTTGGCGGTTGAGCTGACGTAGGTGAAGGCAACAGCAGCGCCTTCAGCGGCCAGACGTTTGACGATGGCAGCGCCGATGCCGCGGGAACCGCCTTGAATCAGAGCGACTTTGCCGCTGAGGTGTTGAGTGGTCATGTTCGATCTCCAGATGTTTCAAGGCGGGGTGCCTTGTTGTTGGAGCCGAGTATCGGCCGCGCATCGACAACCGTGTAGACCCTGATTGCTATAGTCTGTGTAAACCAGAAGTTTATAGTGGCGATCATGGAAACCTTCAGCAGTATCGAATGCTTCGTGCGTAGCGCCGAAGTCGGCAGCTTTGCCGAGGCCGCCCGGCGCTTGAGCCTGACGCCGGCAGCCGTCGGCAAGAGCGTGGCGAAGCTTGAAGTGCGGCTCGGTGTACGGCTGTTCCAGCGTAGTACACGCAGCTTGACCCTGACCGAGGCTGGTCAGCTGTTTTTGAGTCAGGTCAGTGCCAGTCTCACGACCATCCAGAATGCCGTGGCCAATTTGGCCAGTGTCGAAGGCCTGCCAGCGGGGACATTGAAAGTCAGTATGGGCACGGTGTTCGGACGTTTGTACGTCGTGCCGTTGCTGGAAGAGTTTTTACGTCGGTTCCCGGCGATCAACCCTGACTGGCATTTTGATAACCGTCAGGTCGATTTAATTGGCCAGGGTTTCGATGCGGCGATTGGTGGCGGATTTGAACTGCCCCAAGGTGTCGTTGCACGCAAATTGGCCCCCGCGCATCGCGTGTTGGTGGCGTCTGCTGACTATCTGCAAAAGCACGCGGCGATCGCCGAGCCGGATGACCTGCAACATCACGATGGCATTCTGATTCGTTCGCCGCAAACCGGTCGAGTACGCTCTTGGCAGTTGATCAGTAGCGGCAGTCAGCTTTGTCGACCATTGACCCTCAAGTCGCGAATGACCATGAGCGATTCCGAGGCGGCGTGTGCAACGGCGGCGCAGGGCTTGGGCATTGCGCTGGTGAGCATGCCGTTTACGGTGGGATATCTGCAGGCGGGAACATTGCAGCGGGTATTGCCGGACTGGTTTGTCGATGACGGCAACATTTCGATCTACTACGCCGAGCACAAATTGTTGCCGGGCAAGACTCGGGCTTTTGTGGATTTTGTGATTGAACAGTTTGCGCAGCAGGGGTTGGCTCAGCGGTTCAGTGCTATCTGAGTGAGGCTTGAGACCGAGTCAACCCGTTCGCGAGCAGGCTCGCTCCCACAGGGGAACTGCATTCCAAATGTGGGAGCGAGCCTGCTCGCGAATGGGGCGACCCGATTTCCGCTGATGACTCAGCGGGCAAACCGACCCGGCCAGCCAATGATGTTTTTCGGCCGCGGCGTCGCGTACGTCCGTACCTTGGACGTCGACAACCCCAGGCGCACCAGCGATTCCGCAATGGTCACCGCGGCCGTCACCCCGTCCACTACCGGTACCCCGGTACGCCGGCGAATCTGCTCATCCAGCCCGGCCATTCCGCCGCAACCCAGGCATATCACTTCGGCCTTGTCCTGCGTCACCGCCAACTCCGCCTGATGCACGATGGCTTCCAGTGCGCGGTGCGGCTCGTGTTCCAGCTCCAGAACCGCCAGACCACTGGCCCGCACCGAAGCGCAACGATCCCACAGACCGGACAACTTCAAACGATCCTCGATCAGCGGCACCGTGCGATCCAGCGTGGTGACCACCGAGTACGCGTGGCCAAGAAACATCGCTGTACTGGCCGCCGCATCGGTGATGTCCACCACCGGTACGTTGAGCAGCTCCTGCAAACCTTCGCGACCATGTTCGCCATAACCGGCCTGAATCACCGCATCGAACGGCTGATCGTAAGACATCACCCGATCCATCACCGCGATGGCGGCTAGATAGCTTTCGAAATTGCCTTCAATCGAATCGGCGCCGAAGTACGGCGTCAAACCGACGATTTCCGTACCGGGTGAGGCGACGGCCTGCGCCGAGCGAGCGATGGCCTGAGTGATGGATTCGGTGGTGTTGACGTTGACCACGAGAATTCGCATGGGAAGTCCTTATAGCGGGCAGTTCTGCGGCCCGAAGTCCGGGCCGCGAAGAAGTTAGTGGCAGACGTTGTCGACAGCGATGGACTCGCCATTGACGTCGGCGTAGTGCGGCTGACGTTTGGCGATGATCAGGTAGAGCATTCCGGCGATTCCCGCACCGATCAGCCAGGAAAACGGCGAAACACTGTGGAAACCGGGAACCAGCGCCAGGACGATGGCGATCAATGCCGCAGGAATAAACGCCGCCACCGCACGGAAATTGACCCCGTGGCTGTAGTAATAGGCGCCGTTGGGATCTTCGCTGTAGAGCTGCGGAACGTTGATCCGACCTTTGCGGATCAGCCAGTAGTCGACCATGATCACGCCGTACAACGGGCCTAGCAGGGCGCCGAGTCCGGAGAGGAAATACACGATCACCAGCGGGCTGTTGTAGAGGTTCCACGGCAGGATCAGCACGGCGATGGTCGCGCTGATCAGCCCGGCACGGCGGAAGGTCAGGTATTTCGGCGCCAGATTGCTGAGGACAAACGCCGGGGCGACGAAGTTGGCCATGATGTTCACCGCCACGGTGACAATCAGGAACGCCAGGCAACCGAGGACCAGGAAGAACGTATTGGGAATCGAGGCGATGATTTCTGTAGGACTTTCGATGATCCGGCCGTTGATCTGGAATTGCGCGCCACACAGCAGAACAGTAATCGCGGCGAACACCAGAATGTTCACCGGCAAACCCCAGAAATTTCCGACCTTGATGGTTTTGCGGCACGGCGAGGAGCGGGCGAAGTCGCAGAAGTTGAGGATCAACGTGCCGTAAATCGCCAGCCACAATGCGCCGCCGGCAAAAATATTGCGCCACATCTCACCGCCGGTCAGTGGTTCGCGGATCGACCAGGCGATGGTTGCGTTGGCCTGGAAGTACATCCATGCGGCGAGAGCGGCGACGGTGAGCAAAATCACCGGGCCGGCGAACGCCTCGTAACGGCGGACCATTTCCATGCCGTAGGCGAGGATTGCCAGTTGCACGAACCAGATCGCCACGAAACACACCCAGCCCAACGTCGACAGGCCGAGGATCGAGTTGTGGTCGTATTCAGCAAAGCCCGGATGGACCGCCGTGAGCAACACCCGGAAAACCACTGACGCCAGATACGTCTGAATCCCGAACCAGGCGATGGCGATAACCGCCCGAATCAGCGCAGGAATTTGCGCGCCGTGAATACCGAAACTGATCCGGCTGATCACCGGAAACGGCACCCCGGTTTTCTGCCCCATGTAACCGGACAGGTTCATGAAAAAGTAGACCAGTGCCGCGCCTATCCCCAGCGACAGCAGAATCTGCCAACCGCCCAGCCCCAGGGCATACAAGCCGATAGCAAACGAGTAGTTGGCGATGTTATGCACGTCATTGGTCCACAGGGCGAAAATGCTGTACTTGCCCCAGCGCCGACCTTCGGCTTTGGTCGGCGCCAGATCACTGTTGTGCAGACGGGGGCTCAGTTGCAACGGCTCGACCAGACCGTCGTACGGCAAGGGCTGATCGAGTGCGGAGGAGGGCAGATTCAGCGCGATGTTGTTGGAGAGACTTGTACGCATTCCGGCAGGCTCCTGATGGGCGGGCCGCGATGACTGTGCATGAGCCCGGGGCTCGACAAATCTTCGTCGCGGCCAGCAAACATCACTGGTTACGGGGCATCTGCAGCCTGTACGGGATAGGGCGCTTCAGGCTTGCGGATCGAAAGTGTTTAGTCATGTTTTGCAGTTTTGTATACAAAACATGTATGCACCAAAGCCAGATCTGTGCCAGTTATCGATCTATGCGCAGCCATCATCATTTCGAAAAGTTATCAAGCAACGCTAAGTGATTGAAAATAGTTGGTTATAAATTGACCGATTGAACAGGTATTTATTTTTTGCGGGGGATTTTGCGGAGGTGGCAAAGCGGAGAGGCGTTCAGAAGTGATGTAACTTTTCAGGGCGTGAAAACAAAAAGTGCACACATAAATGGCACCGATGGTGACATTCCTGTGTACACATTTTTTTGAGTCGCTAGAGGCCAGTGTAGGAGTGAGCCTGCTCGCGATAGCGGCGTATCAGTCGATGAATTTTTTGCCTGATACACCGCTATTGCGAGCAGGCTCACTTCTACAAGGGGAAATCATCGTGGCAGGGGGTTACGACTTGCTGATGATATTTCCCGCATGGAGCCCGCATTCTTTCTGCGTGGCTTCTTCCCACCACCAACGGCCTTCGCGCTCGTGCTGATTCGGTAGGACAGGGCGGGTGCACGGTTCGCAGCCAATGCTGATAAAGCCGCGTTCATGCAGGCTGTTGTACGGCAGCTCAAGCATGCGGATGTAACCCCAGATCTCTTCGCTGGTCATCTGCGCCAACGGATTGAACTTGTACAGGGTGCGCTCAGGCGTAGAGAACGCGGTGTCGATTTCCAGCACCGCCACGGCGCTGCGCGTGCCAGGGCTCTGGTCGCGGCGCTGGCCGGTGGCCCAGGCTTTGACGCTGGACAACTTGCGTCGCAGCGGCTCGATCTTGCGGATCCCGCAGCATTCACCGTGGCCGTCCTTGTAGAAACTGAACAGGCCTTTTTCCTTCACGAACGGTTCCAGTTTCGTGTAGTCCGGCGACACCAGTTCGATGTCGATCTTGTAGTGCTCGCGCACCTGATCGATGAATCGGTAGGTTTCCGGGTGCAGGCGACCGGTGTCGAGACTGAACACCTTGACGTTCTTGTTGAGCTTCCAGGCCATGTCCACCAGCACCACATCCTCGGCGCCGCTGAAAGATATCCACAGCTCATCACCGAACTCGGCAAAGGCGAGTTTGAGGATGTCTTGCGCGGATTTGTTGGCATAGGTCGTGGCGAGTTCCACGACATCGAACGTTGCACTCATCAGGGCGGCTTCCTACAGGTCGGTGGCGCTGGGCGCTCTATATGGCGGCGATGGTAACAAAAAGCTGCGTCTGGCGGGGCGTGCTGTGCGTTGCGCGGGCGTGGGGGAGTCGCTAGAGTTCGGGCTCGCTCGACTCAATAATCAATACAAACGGGAGTGTCTTGTGGAAATTGCTTGCCTGGATCTTGAAGGGGTACTGGTACCGGAAATCTGGATCGCCTTCGCCGAAAAAACCGGAATCGAATCCCTCAAAGCCACCACCCGGGACATTCCCGATTACGACGTGCTGATGAAACAGCGTCTGCGCATCCTCGATGAACATGGCTTGAAGCTGTCGGATATTCGGGAAGTGATCGCCAGCCTGAAACCGCTGGACGGCGCGGTGGAGTTCGTCAACTGGCTGCGCGAGCGCTTTCAGGTGGTGATCCTGTCGGACACCTTCTATGAGTTTTCCCAGCCGTTGATGCGTCAATTGGGCTTCCCGACGCTGCTTTGCCATCGCCTGATTACCGATGAAAACGGGCGGGTGACCAGCTATCAGTTGCGTCAGAAAGATCCGAAGCGCCAGTCGGTGCTGGCCTTCAAGAGCCTGTACTACCGGGTGATTGCGGCGGGTGATTCGTACAACGACACCACGATGCTCGGTGAGGCGGACGCGGGGATTCTGTTCCATGCGCCGGAGAATGTGATTCGCGAGTTTCCGCAGTTTCCGGCGGTGCACACGTTTGCCGAGCTGAAGCAGGAATTCCTCAAAGCCTCAAACCGCGACCTCAGCCTGTAAGCATGGCTCCCTGATGATCGTTCCCACGCTCCGCGTGGGAATGCTTCAACGGACGCTCCGCGTTCGGCTTTGGATGGGACGCAGAGCGCCCCGGACTGCATTCCCACGCAGAGCGTGGGAACGATCTTTACTCAGAGGTTTTGCAGGGTTTCCAGGAGGATTCTGACTTTAGTAATCGACTCCTGATACTCCGCCTGCCAGTCCGAATCGGCGACGATCCCGCCACCGCCCCAGCAGCACACCTGCCCATCCTTGACCAACAGACTGCGAATCGCGATGGAGCTGTCCATCTCGCCGCGCACGTCCAGATACAACAACGACCCGCAATACAAACCGCGCCGGGTCGGCTCCAGTTCGTCAATGATCTGCATGGCACGAATCTTTGGCGCGCCGGTGATCGAACCGCCGGGGAAGCTGCCGGCGATCAGATCGAGTGCATCGCGGTCATCCGCCAGTTCACCGGTCACGCTGCTGACCAAATGATGCACGTTCGGATAGCTTTCCAGGCTGAACAACTCCGGCACGCGCACCGAGCCAGTGCTGCAGGTGCGTCCGAGGTCGTTGCGCAGCAGGTCGACGATCATCAGGTTTTCCGCGCGATCCTTCGGGCTGGCCAGCAGTTCAGCGGCGTTGGCCGCGTCTTCGGCGGGGGTCAGGCCTCGAGGGCGGGTGCCTTTGATCGGGCGGGTTTCCACTTGGCGCTGGCTGACCTTGACGAAGCGCTCCGGCGACAGGCTCAGCACCGCGCCGCCATCGGGCAAGCTCTGGAAGCCGGAAAACGGTGTCGGGCAGGCTTTGCGCAATTCGCAGTAAGCCAACCATGGGTCACCCTGGCATGAGGCACGGAAACGCTGGGCAAAGTTGACCTGATAGCAGTCACCGGCCTGAATGTAATGCTGAATGCGCTCGAAGGCCTGGTGGTAGTCGTCAGCCGAAAGATCGGCGGTCATCGGTTGGTTCAGCTTGAACGGCGCCAGCGATTCAACAACCGGTTGAGTGAACAGACCGATCAGCCGCTGCTTTTCACTGTCGACAATCGACGGATGAAACACCAGTTGACTGGTGCCAGCCTGGTGATCGCTGACCAATGCCCAGTCATACAACCCAAACTGGGCATCCGGCAGTTGCAGATCATCTCGTGCATGACTCGGCAGGTTTTCCAGGTGCCGACCAAAGTCATAGCTCAGATAACCGATCAATCCGCCAGCGAACGGCAGTTCATAAGTGGCAGGCAGTTGTGCCTCGCCCAAACGGTTCAGATTGTCACGCAGGCGTTGCAGGAAATGGCTGCCGCTTTCATCCCGCAACACCGCCAGTTGTTCCAGCGGCCAGGCACTGAGCAAGTCATAACGGCCACGGTCGGCACTTGGCCGGCCGCTGTCGAGCAGCACGGCGCCGGGCGCGTGGCGGATGGCCGCAAAGTAGTCGGCGGGATTGGCGCGGTAGGGAAGTGGATGTACGGAGCAGGTCAACATGGGCGGGGCAGATCGGCCGTTGAAGCGGGGTGGGGATTGTAGTCCTCTCCGATCCCAGATCAAAGTCAAAAGCCTACCCCCTCACCCCAGCCCTTTCCCCCAAGGGGGACGAGGGGGAAAGGGAGCAGATCTTCATGCTTTTCAAAGCCTCGGTTCGACTCGATATTTCGGGGAGGGGAGCAGATCTGGGCTTTTCAAGTCCTGAGTTCGATTCAAGACTGTCAAGTCGGCGTAGCTCCAACATCCACCTCGGTCAGTCCCCTCGCCCTCCGGGAGAGGGTTAGGGTGAGGGGCTCTTCAGCTTTTAGCCCTCGACCGCAGGAATATGCCCAAACATTTCCTGAGTAAACGCCACCCGCTCTTCAACCGACTCGGTCACCCCACGCGCCTTCAGCTCTTCCAGTCGCGCTTCAACCGCGTGGGTACGCAAGGTCAGCCCGCAGTCATTGGCGATCTGAATATTCAGCCCCGGCCGCGCATTCAGCTCAAGAATCAGCGGGCCTTTTTCCTGATCGAGGACCATGTCCACACCGATATACCCCAACCCACACAGCTCATAGCAGCCGGCAGCGAGTTTCATGAAACCGTCCCAGTAGGGCAGTTGCACGCCGTCCACCGCGTTGGTGGTGTCCGGGTGTTTGGTGATGATGTTGTTAAGCCAGGTGCCGCGCAGGGTCAAACCGGTCGCCAGATCAACACCGACACCGATGGCGCCCTGGTGCAGGTTGGCCTTGCCGCCGGACTGGCGGGTCGGCAAGCGCAACATCGCCATCACCGGGTAACCCATGAGCACGATGATGCGGATGTCCGGCACGCCTTCGTAGCTGATGCTCTTGAAGATCTGATCCGGGGTCACGCGGTATTCGATCAGCGCCCGATCACGGTGGCCGCCCAGCGAATACAGGCCAGTGAGGATGCTCGAGATGTGGTGCTCAAGTTCTTCGTGGGCAATGATCTTGCCCGACACCGTGCGATAGCGACCCTCGAAACGGTCGGCGACGACGATGATGCCGTCACCGCCGGCGCCTTGCGCCGGTTTGATCACGAAGTCGCTGCGCCCGCCGATGATCTCGCCGAGCTTGTCGATTTCCTTCTCGGTGGAAATCACGCCATACAGCTCCGGCACGTGAATGCCGGCCTTGATCGCGCGTTCCTTGGTGATGATCTTGTCATCGACGATCGGGTACAGGCTGCGCTTGTTGTACTTGAGCACGTAGTCGGCGTTACGCCGGTTGATGCCCATGATGCCCCGGGCCTCCAGGGCCTTCCAGGTCTTCCAGAAACCGAACATCAGGCGTCAGCCTTCTTCAGGAAAGCCTTGAAACGCACCAGTTCGGTCAGGCGGTAACCGCGATAACGACCCATCGCCAGCATGAAGCCGACCAGAATCAGCAGGATCGCCGGGAAAGTGAACACGAAGTAGACCAACTCCGGCACGGTCATGATCAAGTGCGCCAGGGACGCCGCGAACAGCGTGCCAATCGCCACTTTCATCGCATGGCTGGCACCGCGCTCTTCCCAGGTGATCGACAGGCGTTCGATGGTCATGGTCAGAATCACCATCGGGAACAGCGCTACCGACAAGCCGCGTTCCAGACCGAGCTTATGACTGAACAGGCTGATCGCCGCGATCAACACCACGACAAAGGTCAGCACCACCGAGAGTCGCGGCAGCATTTGCAGCTTCAAGTGTTCCAGATATGAGCGTAATGACAGCCCAAGCGCCGTGATCACGGTAAACAGCAGGATGCCGAAGCCCAACTGAGTTTCACGGAAGGCGAGGGCGATCAGCACTGGGGTAAATGTGCCCAAGGTCTGCAGGCCGATCAGGTTGCGCAGGATCAGAATCACCAGCACGCCGATCGGGATCATCACCATGATCATGAATGTCTGCTGGGTTTGCAGCGGCAGGCCGTACAACGAGTATTCGAGGAAATTGGCATCGGTGTTTTCGTCGGTCAGCTTGGCCAGACGAATCGCGTTCATCTCGCTGTTGTTCAGGCTGAAGGTCACGTTGGCCTTCTTGCCGCCGTCGACGGTGATCAGGTTTTCATCGCCAGTCCACCACAGCAGGCGGTCGGTCGGCAGGCCCTGCTCGCCGGTTTCCGGGTTGAAGTACAGCCAGTCGTTGCCATTGAAGCTGCGCAGCCACAGTTCCGGCATTTGCGGTTGGTCGGCGACGAGGCGGATGGTGTGGACTTTTTCCACCGGTACGTGAGCGATCGACAGCAGCAGTTCGACGATTTTGGCTTTGTGTGGCGTCGACGGGTCGCCGGCCAGCAGCAGTTTCACGTTGTCGTCGTTGACGTTGTTGACCCGTTTGATCGCCTCGCCAATAAAGGTTTCGACGTCGGCCGAGTGCTGGCGAATCGGCGCGAGCAGGGCTTCAGCGGCGATTTTTTCCGGGCCTTCGATGGCGATGCTGTCGCGGAAGGTCGGGCCTTTGATCTTGGTCTTTTCCGCGGTGTAACGCTTGGTCAGCACCAGGCGGTAATAGAGGGTCTGATTGCCCTTGGCCCGGCGCGCCGACCAGGTCACCTTGCGGTTACCGTCGACGCGGTTCACCGCCACGCCGTAATTATTGGAGATGAAGCTTTCGTTGAGGCTGACGTAGTCGCGGCTCAACGGCGGCACGAACATCTGGATCTTCACCGGATCCTTGGTGCTGGCGACGAACTCGACCTTGGCGTCGATGTTCCACAAGTCGTCGGTCGCATCTTCGGTCACCGGGATGCCGAGTACGAAAATCTGATAGGCCGTAACCGAAACGCCCAGCAGCACCAGAATGGTGATCAGGATTTTCAGGTGGAAGGTTAGAGAACGCATGAAAATTACTCGGCGGTATGAGCGGCGATGGTGCAGGCGGGTTTGCCGGCAGCGTATTTAAGACTGGGGTCGACCAGCGCGTCGAAGCGTTTCAGCGCTTCGGAGCCAATCAAAAGCGGATATTGGAACGCACTTCGGTCGGTCAGGTTCACTTCGATGCTGCGCAAAGCCGAACCCATGCAGATATCCAGCTCGATCACCGGACGGGCGGTGTACTTCTTGCCTTCTTCCGGGTCGTAGTCGCCAGCGCGACGCTTGATCTTGCTGACCCGGGCCAGCGGCCGTTCGATCGGGTGCGAATGCGCGGCATCGATGGCCAGATAAAAGCGCACCCAGGACTCGCCGTTGCGTTTGAAGCGTTTGATGTCGCGGGCGCTCAGCGAGGCAGTTTTCGCCCCGGTGTCGAGTTTGGCCGCGACTTCGAGATTGATGCCATCAAGCGATGCATATTCGTTGAGGCCGTACACGGTTTTTTCCCCCGCAGCGGCGAGGCCGGGCAGGCAAAAAAGGGCAAAAAATGTCGGGAAAGGCTTGAGTCTCATAAATCCTGGTGCGCAGCGTTCCGTTGTCGGTTCAGGTCCCTGGCAAAACTTGCGCAAGGCCCTTCGTGTGCCTATCAGCTTTTTATGACAAGCCGTACAAATGGCCAGCAAATGCGGGCGGCATTCTAGCACGGTGGTTTTATGGCGCCAGCGCCAGGGCCGGTCTATAACCCCATGGGCTATTGATGAGGCTTATTAGACGATTGTCGACAATGTCGATTTATCCTTTGACTGATGCAGGCTAATTGGCTAGTTTTTGCCGCATTGGATTTGAAGGTGTCGACAATATGCTGGATCAACTCGATCCCCCGGTCATCAGCGGCGACGATTCCGAGACACTTTCGGAAAACGTCTTCCGGCGCATTCAGGCGGCCATCGTCAAAGGCGAGATCGCCCCGGGCAGCAAGATCTCCGAGCCGGAACTGGCGCGCACCTACGGCATCAGCCGAGGGCCACTGCGCGAAGCCATTCATCGGCTGGAAGGCCAGCGCTTGCTGGTGCGCGTGCCGCATGTCGGTGCGCGGGTGGTCTCACTGAGCCACGCCGAATTGCTTGAACTCTACGAAATCCGCGAATCCCTTGAGGGCATGGCCTGCCGGCTGGCGGCCGAGCGCATGAGCGTCGAAGAAATCGACGAACTGCGCCGCGTATTGGAAACTCACGAACGCGACGCGGCGTTTCAGGCGGGCGTTGGCTACTACCAGCAGGAAGGCGATTTCGACTTCCACTACCGGATCATCCAGGGCAGCGGCAACCGCACCCTCACGCAAATGCTCTGCGGCGAGCTGTACCAACTGGTGCGCATGTACCGCATCCAGTTTTCCACCACGCCGAACCGCCCACGCCAAGCCTTCGCCGAACACCACCGGATTCTCGATGCCATTGCCGACCGTGACGGCGAGCTCGCGGAATTGTTGATGCGCCGTCACATCGGCGCCTCGAAACGCAACATCGCCCGTCATTACCAGGACGGCGCCCACAATAAGACAGCCACTGAACGAGGTGAGTCATGAGTTCCAAGCACAGCACTCCAGGCCAGCGTTTCCGCGATGCCGTCGCCAGCGAGCACCCATTGCAAGTGGTCGGCGCGATCAACGCCAACCACGCGTTGCTGGCCAAACGCGCCGGTTTCAAGGCGATCTACCTGTCCGGTGGCGGGGTGGCCGCAGGCTCGCTCGGCGTGCCGGACTTGGGTATCACCGGGCTGGATGACGTGCTGACCGATGTGCGCCGCATTACCGACGTCTGCGATCTGCCGCTGTTGGTGGACGTCGATACCGGTTTCGGCTCCTCGGCGTTCAACGTCGCGCGCACGGTCAAGTCGATGATCAAGTTCGGCGCGGCGGCGATTCACATCGAAGATCAGGTTGGCGCCAAGCGCTGCGGCCATCGCCCGAATAAAGAGATCGTCAGCCAGCAGGAAATGGTCGACCGCATCAAAGCCGCCGTCGATGCCCGCACCGATGACAGCTTCGTGATCATGGCGCGCACTGATGCGTTGGCGGTGGAAGGTCTGGAATCGGCGCTGGATCGCGCAGCAGCGTGCATCGAGGCCGGCGCCGACATGATCTTCCCGGAAGCCATCACCGAGCTGGAAATGTACAAGCTGTTCGCCAACCGCGTGAAAGCGCCGATTCTGGCCAACATCACCGAGTTCGGTTCGACGCCGCTGTACACCACTGAGCAATTGGCTGGCGCCGACGTGTCGCTGGTGCTCTACCCGCTGTCGGCGTTCCGCGCGATGAACAAGGCTGCGGAAAACGTCTACACCGCGATCCGTCGCGACGGCACTCAGCAGAATGTCATCGACACCATGCAGACTCGCATGGAGCTTTACGATCGCATCGATTACCACACCTTCGAGCAGAAGCTCGATGCGTTGTTTGCACAAAAGAAAGGCTGATTCAAACCCAGTGGGAACGAGCCTGCTCGCGAAGGACGCCAACGATAACGCCGTGTCCCTGATGCACCGAGGTGTTGCGACCACCTTCGCGAGCAGGCGCGCTCCCACAAGTTTCCCCTACAAATTCAAGAAGATTGGAGACAGCAATGGCCGAAGCAAAAGTACTCAGTGGCGCCGGGCTCCGTGGCCAGGTTGCCGGGCAAACCGCACTGTCCACCGTGGGCCAGGCCGGTGCCGGGCTGACCTATCGCGGCTACGACGTACGCGAACTGGCAGCCGATGCACAATTTGAAGAAGTGGCGTACCTGCTGCTTTACGGCGAGCTGCCGACCCAGGCGCAACTCGACGAATACCAAGGCAAACTGAGCAAGCTGCGCGAACTGCCGCAAGCGCTGAAAGAAGTGCTTGAACGCATCCCCGCCGACGCCCACCCGATGGACGTGATGCGCACCGGTTGCTCGTTCCTCGGCAACCTCGAACCGGAGAAAGACTTCTCCGAGCAGCGCGACAAGACTGACCGCCTGCTGGCCGCGTTCCCGGCAATCATGTGCTACTGGTATCGCTTCAGCCACGATGGCAAACGCATCAATTGCGTGAGCGACGAACCGACCATCGGCGGCCACTTCCTGCACCTGCTGCATGACAAGAAGCCGAGCGAACTGCACGTCAAAGTCATGAACGTCTCGCTGATCCTTTACGCCGAGCACGAATTCAACGCCTCGACCTTCACTGCTCGCGTGTGTGCTTCGACCCTGTCCGATCTGTATTCCTGCGTAACGGCGGCCATCGGTTCGCTGCGTGGCCCGTTGCACGGCGGCGCCAACGAAGCCGCGATGGAAATGATCGAGCGCTTCTCCTCGCCGGAGGATGCGATCAAAGGCACCCTCGGCATGCTCGAGCGCAAGGACAAGATCATGGGCTTCGGCCACGCGATCTATAAGGACAGCGATCCGCGCAACGAGGTGATCAAGGGCTGGTCGAAAAAACTCGCGGACGAAGTCGGTGACAAGGTGCTGTTTGCGGTTTCCGAAGCCATCGACAAGACCATGTGGGAACAGAAGAAGCTGTTCCCCAACGCCGACTTCTACCATGCCTCGGCGTACCACTTCATGGGCATCCCGACCAAGCTGTTCACGCCGATCTTCGTCTGCTCGCGCCTGACCGGCTGGGCCGCGCACGTGTTCGAACAGCGTGCCAACAACCGCATCATCCGCCCGAGCGCCGAGTACGTCGGCGTCGAACAGCGCAAGTTCGTGCCAATCGAACGTCGCTGAATGGTGGGCGCCGAACACTGATCCGAGATTCACCGAAGACCCTGTGGGAGCTGGCTTGCCAGCGATGACTGAGTCACATCCAACATTGATGTCGACTGACCCACCGCTATCGCTGGCAAGCCAGCTCCCACAGGGTTCGGTGTGAAGTTCAAGATCGGCGACCGGCCCCACCTCTTGAAACTACCGTGACCCGAGTCCTGACCCGATGAACACAGAATTTCGCAAGAACCTGCCCGGCACGCCGCTGGACTACTTCGATGTCCGCACCGCGGTTGAAGCGATCCAGCCCGGCAGCTACGACACCCTGCCGTACACCTCCCGCGTGCTCGCAGAAAACCTCGTGCGTCGCTGCGACCCGGCCACGCTCACCGATTCCCTCAAGCAATTGATCGAGCGCAAACGCGACCTCGACTTCCCGTGGTTCCCGGCGCGTGTGGTCTGCCACGACATTCTCGGACAGACCGCGCTGGTCGACCTCGCCGGTCTGCGCGACGCAATCGCCTTGCAGGGCGGTGATCCGGCGCAGGTCAACCCGGTGGTGCCGACGCAACTGATCGTCGACCACTCGCTGGCGGTGGAGGCGGGCGGCTTTGACAAGCAGGCATTCGAGAAAAACCGCGCCATCGAAGACCGTCGCAACGAAGACCGTTTCCACTTCATCAACTGGACCAAAAAAGCCTTCAAAAACGTTGATGTGATCCCGCCGGGCAACGGCATCATGCACCAGATCAACCTGGAGAAAATGTCTCCGGTGATCCAGGTGCGTGACGGCGTGGCGTTCCCTGACACCTGCGTCGGCACCGACAGCCACACCCCGCACGTCGATGCGCTGGGCGTGATCGCCATCGGCGTCGGCGGCCTCGAAGCCGAGAGCGTAATGCTCGGTCGCGCCTCATGGATGCGTCTGCCGGAAAGTGTCGGCGTCGAACTGACTGGCAAGCTGCAACCGGGCATCACCGCCACCGACATGGTGCTGGCGCTGACCGAATACCTGCGCAAACAGAAAGTCGTCGGCGCCTGGCTGGAGTTCTTCGGCGAGGGCGCAGCCAACCTGACCCTCGGCGACCGCGCGACCATCTCCAACATGGCCCCGGAATACGGCGCCACGGCGGCGATGTTCTACATCGACCAGCAGACCATCGATTATCTGAAACTGACCGGCCGTGAAGACCAGCAAGTGCAGTTGGTCGAGCACTACGCCAAGACCACCGGCCTGTGGGCCGACAGTCTGAAAGGCGCGCAGTACGAACGCGGTCTGACCTTCGACCTGTCCTCGGTAGTGCGCAACATGGCCGGCCCGAGCAACCCACACGCCCGCGTTGCAGTGTCCGATCTGGCCGCCAAAGGCATTTCCGGGCAGTGGGATGACGTGCCGGGGCAAATGCCCGACGGTGCGGTGATCATCGCCGCCATCACCAGTTGCACCAACACCAGTAACCCGCGCAACGTGATTGCTGCCGGCCTGCTCGCACGCAATGCCAACAAGCTCGGCCTGACCCGCAAGCCATGGGTGAAATCCTCGCTGGCGCCGGGCTCGAAAACCGTGGCGCTGTACCTCGATGAAGCGGGGCTGACCACGGAGCTGGAGCAACTCGGTTTCGGCGTCGTCGCCTTCGCTTGCACCACCTGCAACGGCATGTCCGGCGCCCTCGATCCGGTGATCCAGCAAGAGATCATCGACCGCGATCTCTACGCCACCGCTGTGCTTTCCGGCAACCGCAACTTCGACGGCCGCATCCATCCGTATGCCAAGCAGGCGTTTCTCGCATCGCCGCCACTGGTGGTCGCGTATGCCATCGCCGGCACCATCCGTTTCGATATCGAAAAAGATGTTCTCGGCGTTGTGGATGGCAAGGAAATCCGCCTGAAAGACATCTGGCCGAGCGACGAAGAAATCGACGCTGTGGTGAAGTCTTCGGTCAAGCCCGAGCAGTTCCGTCAGGTCTACATTCCGATGTTCGCTGTCCATGAAGACACCGGCCCGAAAGTCACGCCGTTGTACGACTGGCGCGAAATGAGCACCTACATCCGCCGACCGCCGTACTGGGAAGGCGCGCTGGCCGGTGCGCGTCCGCTCAAGGGCATGCGCCCGCTGGCAGTGCTGCCGGACAACATCACCACCGATCACTTGTCGCCCTCGAACGCGATCATGCTCGACAGCGCTGCCGGCGAATACCTGGCGAAAATGGGCCTGCCGGAAGAGGACTTCAACTCTTACGCAACCCACCGTGGCGACCACCTGACCGCGCAGCGCGCAACGTTTGCCAACCCGAAACTGTTCAACGAAATGGTCGTGGAAAACGGCAAGGTCAAACAGGGTTCGCTGGCGCGGGTCGAGCCGGAAGGCAAGGTCATGCGCATGTGGGAAGCCATCGAAACCTACATGGAACGCAAGCAGCCGCTGATCATCATTGCCGGCGCCGACTATGGCCAGGGTTCGTCCCGCGACTGGGCGGCCAAAGGCGTGCGTCTGGCCGGTGTCGAAGCGATCGTCGCCGAAGGTTTCGAGCGCATTCACCGCACCAATCTGGTGGGCATGGGCGTGTTGCCGCTGGAGTTCAAAGCGGGCACCGACCGCCACACCCTGGCCATCGATGGCAGCGAAACCTACGACGTGATCGGCGCCCGTACACCGCGTGCCGACCTGACGCTGGTGATCCATCGCAAAAACGGCGAGCGCGTCGAAGTGTCCGTGACCTGCCGTCTGGATACCGCTGAAGAAGTATCGATCTACGAGGCCGGCGGCGTGTTGCAACGCTTCGCTCAAGACTTCCTCGAAGAGTCGGCGGTTGCCGTTTAAATCAACTGATGTGGGCATGGGACTTCAAGTCCCATGTCTTCGTTAAGGAGCACCATGGCTCACGCACCACAAATCAAGATCCCCGCCACCTACATGCGTGGCGGCACCAGCAAAGGCGTGTTCTTCAGCCTCAGGGATCTGCCCGAAGCGGCACAGATCCCCGGCCCGGCTCGCGACGCCTTGCTGCTGCGCGTGATCGGCAGCCCCGACCCGTACGACAAGCAGATCGACGGCATGGGCGGCGCCACGTCCAGCACCAGCAAAACCGTGATTCTGTCGAAAAGCATCAAGGCCGATCATGACGTCGATTACCTGTTCGGTCAGGTCTCCATCGACAAGCCGTTCGTCGACTGGAGCGGCAACTGCGGCAACCTCTCGGCAGCCGTTGGTTCGTTCGCCATCAGCAACGGTCTGGTCGATGCCAGCCGCATTCCGCACAACGGTGTGGCGGTGGTGCGCGTATGGCAGGCCAACATCGGCAAGACCATCATCGCCCACGTGCCGATCACCAATGGTGAAGTGCAAGAGACCGGTGATTTCGAACTCGACGGCGTGACCTTTCCGGCCGCCGAAGTGCAAGTCGAATTCATGGACCCGGCGGCGGAAGAAGAGGGCGGCGGTGGTTCGATGTTCCCCACCGGCAACCTGATCGATGAGCTGGAAGTGCCGGGGGTTGGTACCTTCAAGGCAACCATGATCAATGCCGGGATTCCGACGATTTTCGTCAACGCTGAAGACATCGGCTACAAAGGCACCGAGTTGCAAAGCGCGATCAATAGCGATGCGAAAGCCTTGCAGATGTTCGAAACCATCCGTGCCTATGGCGCGTTGCGCATGGGTCTGATCTCAAATCTGGATGAGGCAGCCACGCGTCAACACACGCCGAAAGTCGCGTTCGTGGCCAAGCCATCGGATTACGTGGCCTCCAGCGGCAAAACCGTGGCGGCTGGCGATGTTGATTTGCTGGTGCGCGCGTTGTCGATGGGCAAGTTGCACCACGCGATGATGGGCACGGCGGCGGTGGCGATTGGTACCGCAGCAGCCATTTCCGGGACCTTGGTCAACCTTGCCGCGGGCGGTGTTGAACGCAACGCCGTGCGCTTCGGTCACCCGTCCGGGACCTTGCGCGTCGGCGCCGAGGCCAGCCTTGAAAACGGTGAGTGGGTCGTGAAAAAAGCCATCATGAGCCGCAGTGCGCGGGTGTTGATGGAAGGTTACGTCCGGATCCCCGGCGATTCTTTCTGACCCGGCACCGAACAAAACTGTAGGAGTGAGCCTGCTCGCGATAGCGCACTGACATTCAGCATCAATGTTGCCTGACACGCCGCCATCGCGAGCAGGCTCACTCCTACAGTTATCTGCATTTCAACCATAAGAAATCGTTAGCCCTGAACCGAGGTCCCATCAACGAACCACTTCAAGAGTGAATCGAACATGAGCGCCAACGTCGACCTGAACAACCGCCCCGACTACGACCGTGTCCTGCAGGACATCGCAGACTATGTCCTCACCTTCAAAGTCGAATCTGCCGAAGCCCTGAACACCGCCCGCAACTGCCTGATGGACACGCTCGGCTGTGGTTTGCTGGCCCTGCGTTTCCCCGAATGCACCAAACACCTGGGCCCCCTCGTCGAAGGCACCGTCGTGCCGTTTGGCGCACGGGTCCCCGGCACCAGTTATCGTCTCGATCCGGTCAAAGCCGCCTGGGACATTGGCTGCATCGTGCGCTGGCTCGACTACAACGACACCTGGCTCGCTGCCGAGTGGGGGCATCCGTCGGATAACCTCGGCGGGATTCTCGCGGTGGCCGATCATCTGTCGCAAAAACGTCTGGCCAACGGTGAAGCGCCGCTGACAATCCGCGATGTGCTGGAAGCGATGATCATGGCCCACGAGATTCAAGGCGTGATTGCCCTGGAAAACTCCTTCAACCGCGTAGGACTCGATCACGTCATCCTGGTGAAGGTTGCCTCGACGGCAGTCACCGCCAAACTCATGGGCGCCAATCGCGAGCAACTGCTATCGGCACTGTCCCACGCCTTCGCCGATGGCCAGGCGCTGCGTACTTATCGGCATGCACCGAATGCCGGATCGCGGAAATCCTGGGCGGCGGGGGATGCGTCCAGCCGCGGCGTGCGTCTGGCCGACATCGCCATGCGCGGCGAGATGGGTATTCCGGGTGTGCTCAGTGCCAGGAAGTGGGGTTTCTATGACGTGTTGTTCAGCCACACCAACAACGATCTGGCGTTAAAGCCCGAAAACAAGCGCGCCTTCAGTTTCTCGCGACCGTTCGGCAGTTACGTGATGGAAAACGTCCTGTTCAAAATCAGCTTCCCCGCCGAATTCCACGCGCAAACGGCCTGCGAGGCCGCCGTGACACTGCATCCACAAGTGCGCAATCGCCTGCACGAGATCGACAGAATCGTCATCACCACCCATGAATCGGCGATTCGCATCATTTCCAAGGTCGGGCCGCTGGCCAACGCGGCCGACCGCGATCACTGCATCCAGTACATGACCGCTGTGCCGCTGGCCTTCGGCAATCTGGTGGCCGAGCAATACGAAGACGACTTCCACAAGGCGCATCCGATCATCGATGTGCTGCGCGAGAAAATGGTCATCGTCGAAGAGCCGCGCTTCACCCGCGAGTATCTGGAGGCCGACAAACGCTCGATTGCCAACGCCGTGCAGGTGTTTTTCAAGGACGGTTCAAGTACCGAGAACGTGATCGTGGAGTACCCGATCGGCCATCGTCGACGTCGCGCCGAAGGAGTGCCGTTGCTCGAAGACAAGTTCAAGGCAAACCTCGCCACCCGTTTCACGGGGCAACGCTGCGCCGAGATCTTCGCGTTGTGCAAGGATCAGACGCAGCTTGAAGCGACCGCGGTGAACCGCTTTGTCGACCTGTTGGTGATCTGAGGTCGGCGCAGGCGTCGTCATTCGAATCGCAGGATCACCCGTCGATTGTTCCTGCTTTTCTTTTCGATTTTTTCGCAAAACACTCGGCCGATTTCCCGGGTGTTTTGCACATGGGTGCCGCCACAGGGCTGGATATCGATGCCGATGACTTCGACCATCCGCAGGTCGCCCTGAATCACTGGCGGTTTCGCGGTTTTGCTGCCGGCGCTTTGCAGTAGTGCGGGGTATTCCGAGGCCGGCATCGACAAAGTGCTGACTGGAATGGCCTGCTCAATCAGCGCGTTGAGTTCGTCAGTGATGCACTCTTTGTCGAGGGTCATTTCCGGCAGGTCGAAATCCAGGCGTCCCTTGTCGGCGCTGATGCTGCACCCGGTTACCGGCGCATTGATGATCGAACCCAGCAGGTGCAGGCAGGTGTGCATCTTCATGTGTTGATAGCGCCGCTGCCAATCGAGGCTGGCATTGAGCAGGGCGCCCGTGCACAGGTGCGGCGGGCATTGCTCTACCTGATGCCAGATGATCGACGGCAGCAAGGGATCGCGCACCGTGCCCGTGACGTTGATCCGCGTGCCATCCGGCAGGCTGAAATACCCGGTATCCCCGGGTTGCCCACCTCCGGTTGGATAAAAGAGGGTGTGTTCCAGCACGACGGCTTGATCAACCACCGCGATGACCCGCGCACTGAAGTCGCGCTGGTAGGGAGCATTGTTAAACAGGCTGAGGGTTTCCATGGTGTGTACCGACATTTGAACCTCCAATGTTCAAAGTGAGTTCTGCTGCGAATCGACAAGTGTTTTTCAGCGCTTGACGGGCAGTTTGGTGATGGCGAAACCGGCGAGCAGGGTCGCCGAATAGAGCATCAGGTCGCGAGAAATTTGCGTGCCTTCGTACCAGGCGCCGATGATCACGGCGAACACCGGAAAGATGATGAAGACGAACGACAGAAGCACCGGACTCAAACGTTTGAGCAGGATGAAATAGACGATAAAGCCGCCGACCGACGCCACAAGTCCGAGGTAGAGCAGGGCGCCCCACGAGCGCGGGGTGATCGAGGCGAATGTCGGGCTTTCCAGACCCAGGCCTACCACCAGCAGCATCAAACCGGCGATGCCGATGGGCAGGGTGTTGTAAGTGATTACGCTGATCGCGCTGCCATGCTTTTTGGTCACCACGTAGCACAGGGCATGCAGGATCGCCGCGCCGAGAATCGCCAGCACGCCAAGCCATTCGGCCTGATCCAGATGCAAGCCCTGGCTGCGGATAATCATGAACAGACTGCCGAAGCCGATGGCGATGCCGAGCATCTGCGCGGGGTGGATTTGCTCGCGCAGAAACATCGCGGAAAAAATCAGGATGAACACCGGCATGCCACTGAATAACAGGGCAGTCAGGCCGGAGGAGACATGCATCTCGCCGTAGTTGAGCAAGTAGTACGGCAGGCTGAAGTACGACAAGGTGACGAACACGAAAAACCAGCGACTTTCCCGGGGAAACAACAAAGGCTCCCTGCGTAATACGGCGAAACCCAGGAACAGCGGGAAGGCAATCAGAAAACGCAGGCCGGCGGCCGTCAGGGGCGGCACGCTTTCCACGGCAATCTTTATCCCCAGCCACGTGGTGCCCCAGCTCAGACAGACGATGAGAAACAGCAGGCTGGTGACTAACCCGCCGAGCCACGGCTTGCTGATGTTCAACGGTGTGCTGATAGCGGTCGACATGCTGGGTGCTCCGGACGGCAGAATTGACCTCGTCACTGAAAAGGTCTATCCCTGATTGAACCTGTTTTCCTTACGCTATTCGGGGCGAGAATGAGTGTCAAAGTAAGTATTGCCATGGTGTCAATCCTCCGTGACGGCCTCGCCCATGGCGTCGGTGTGAAGTACAAGCGGCTCGCGGATGCGGTCGAAAAAGCCATCGGTGCCGGGGTCATCGAACCCGGTAGCAAGCTGCCGCCTCACCGACTGTTGGCCGACAGTCTTGGCGTCACCATCGGCACCATCAGTCGTGCTTACGGCGAATTGGAGCGTGTAGGACTGGTGGTGGCGCGCGTAGGCGATGGCACTTATGTGCGTCAGCGCGGGATGGAACGTCCGCAGGACAAGGGCTTTCGCAATGTCAGCGATGAACCGCAAGCCTGCCTGGACATGAGCCGGAATCAGCCGATCCCCGGGCAGGAAACGGCCTTGATGAGCCAAGCCCTGCACACCCTGGCGAGTGATTCGCGACGCTTGCAGCAATTGACGGGGTACACCCCCGAAGGTGGGCTGCCAAGGCATCGCGCGGCGGGAGCTGATTGGCTGCGTCACGGGGATTTCGCGCCTCACGCCGATCATGTGCTGTGCGTCAACGGCGGGCAGCATGGCCTGTTGTGCGCGTTGATGGGGTTGCTCAAGGCCGGCGACACCGTGGTCACCGAGCATTTGTCCTACCCCGGATTGATCAGCGTCGCACGTCAGCTCGGGATAAAACTGATTGGTGCGGGGATGGATGACGAAGGACTGTTGCCTTCATCTCTGCAGGACATTTGCCGTCAGCACCGCGTCTCGGCGCTGTATTGCACGCCGACGATCCAGAATCCTACGGCTGCGATCATGTCCGTCTCGCGGCGCGAGGCGATTGCCGAGGTCTGTCGTGAACACAATCTACTGATCATTGAAGATGAAGCCCATGCGGTGCTGGATCGCCAGCGTCCGCTACCCCTGAGTTATTACGCCGCGGAGCGTTCGGTGTTGATCGGCAGTTTGAGCAAGGCTGTTTCAGCAGGGTTGCGCATCGGCTATCTGCATGCACCGCAGGCATTGATCGGTCGCCTGAGTGCTGCGATTCGTGGCACCTGCTGGATGGCCAACCCACTGGCGATGGAAGTGGCGAGCCAGTGGATCGAAAACGGCATGGCCGAGCGTTTGCTGGATGAGCAGATCAACGAGATCACCCGGCGCAAGGCGTTGGTTGCGGGGGCGCTGGAAGGGCTGAGCTACAAGACGCACAGCCACAGTCCGCATTTCTGGGTGGAAGTGCCTGAGTTGTGGCGCGCGTCGCAGATCGCCGCTGAACTGAAGGAGCGCAACTACCTGGTTGCCACAGCCGAGGCGTTTGCGGTGGGGCATGCAGCGGTGCCGCAGTTTATTCGGGTGAGTGTGTGTAACTCGGTAGGGGATGACGGCTTGTTGCTGGCGGGGTTTGAGGCTTTAAATCGCGCACTGACAGAGACCGTGTGATCGTTCATCGCGGGCAAGCCCGCTCCCACAGGTTTCTCTAGTGTTTGCAAATTTCGCATTCACTACAAAACCCTGTGGGAGCTGGCTTGCCCGCGATGGCGTCAGCCCGGACACCGCAAAATTATTTGAAGCGCCGCTCCACGCCTTTCTCCACCAAAATCTTCGCCGAAATCTCTTCCACCGAAAAATGCGTGGAGTTGATGTTCGGGATGTTCTCGCGGCGGAACAGATTTTCCACTTCGCGCACTTCGAATTCGCACTGGGCGTAGCTCGAATAGCGGCTGTTGGGTTTGCGCTCGTTACGGATCGCGGTGAGGCGGTCCGGGTCGATGGTCAGGCCGAACAGCTTGTGCTGGTGGGCGCGCAGGGCGGACGGCAGGGTCAGGCGCTCCATGTCGTCTTCGGTCAGCGGATAGTTCGCTGCGCGGATGCCGAATTGCATGGCCATGTACAGGCACGTCGGCGTCTTACCACATCGCGACACGCCCACTAGTATCAAGTCAGCCTTGTCGTAATAGTGCGTGCGCGCGCCGTCGTCGTTGTCGAGGGCGAAGTTCACCGCCTCGATGCGCTCCATGTAATTGGAGTTGTGCCCGATCGAATGGGACTTGCCGACGGTGTAGGAAGAATGCTCGGTCAGTTCCTGCTCGAGCGGGGCGAGGAAGGTCGAGAAAATGTCGATCATGAAACCATTGGACGTTGCGAGAATCTCACGAATGTCCTGATTGACGATGGTGTCGAAGATGATCGGGCGAAAGCCGTCGGTTTCAGCGGCTTTGTTGATTTGTTGTACCATGGCCCGCGCTTTTTCCACGCTGTCGATGTACGGTCGCGTGAATTTGCTGAAGGTAATGTTTTCGAACTGCGCCAAGAGGCTTTGACCCAGGGTTTCGGCGGTGATGCCGGTGCCATCGGAGATAAAGAAAGCAGATCGTTTCATTTGCACCTTGGGCCTTAAGCTAATAAGCAATCTTGGATATGATAGGCGCGATTTGCCGGCCGCCATTGGCCAGCATTCTCACTTATTTTCCAGGTCCAGGCCATACAACCGGCCAACGCTCCCCCGAGCAGCCGGTTTCTGAGCTTTTCCAACACAGTTAGTGGAGAGATCACCTTGGTAGAGTACGTAGTTTCCCTCGATAAGCTCGGCAAACACGATGTTGAGCATGTGGGGGGCAAGAACGCATCCCTGGGCGAGATGATCAGTAACCTGGCAGGCGCCGGTGTTTCGGTCCCCGGCGGCTTCGCCACGACGGCTCAGGCCTATCGTGATTTCCTCGAACTGAGCGGCCTCAACGACCAGATCCACAAGGCCCTCGACGCGCTCGACGTCGACGACGTCAATGCCCTGGCCAAGACCGGCGCGCAGATCCGTCAATGGATCATGGAAGCCGAATTCCCCGAAAAACTGAATGCCGAGATCCGCACCGCGTTCGCCGCGCTGTCGGCCGGCAACCCTGACGTGGCCGTAGCGGTGCGTTCTTCCGCCACCGCCGAAGACCTGCCGGACGCATCCTTCGCCGGTCAGCAGGAAACCTTCCTGAACATCCGTGGTGTGGAAAACGTCATCCGCGCCGCCAAAGAGGTGTTCGCTTCGCTTTTCAACGACCGTGCGATTTCCTACCGCGTGCACCAGGGCTTCGATCACAAACTGGTCGCCCTGTCGGCCGGCGTGCAGCGCATGGTGCGTTCGGAAACCGGCACTGCCGGCGTAATGTTCACGCTCGATACCGAATCCGGTTTCCGTGACGTGGTGTTCATCACCGGCGCTTACGGCCTGGGCGAAACCGTCGTTCAAGGCGCGGTGAACCCGGATGAGTTCTACGTGCACAAAGGCACGCTGGAGGCCGGTCGCCCGGCGATCCTGCGTCGCAACCTGGGCAGCAAAGCCATCAAGATGATCTACGGTGACGAGGCCAAGGCCGGTCGTTCGGTCAAGACTGTCGATGTCGACAAGGCCGAGCGTGCACGTTTCTGCCTGACCGACGCTGAAGTCAGCGAACTGGCCAAGCAGGCAATGATCATCGAGAAACACTACGGCTGCCCGATGGACATCGAGTGGGCCAAGGACGGTGACGACGGCAAGCTGTACATTGTGCAGGCCCGTCCGGAAACCGTGAAAAGCCGCACCCAGGCCAACGTCATGGAACGTTACCTGCTGAAAGAAACCGGCACTGTGCTGGTTGAGGGTCGTGCTATCGGCCAGCGCATTGGCGCCGGTAAAGTGCGGATCATTAAAGACGTGTCCGAGATGGACAAGGTCCAGCCGGGCGACGTGCTGGTTTCCGACATGACCGACCCGGACTGGGAACCGGTGATGAAGCGCGCCAGCGCCATCGTTACCAACCGTGGCGGCCGTACCTGCCACGCAGCGATCATCGCCCGTGAACTGGGCATTCCGGCAGTCGTCGGTTGCGGCAACGCTACCCAACTGCTGAAGGATGGCCAGGGTGTGACCGTTTCGTGCGCCGAAGGCGACACCGGTTACATCTTCGAAGGCGAGCTGGGCTTCGACATCAAGAAGAACTCCGTCGATGCCATGCCGGAGCTGCCGTTCAAAATCATGATGAACGTCGGCAACCCGGACCGCGCTTTCGACTTCGCGCAGTTGCCGAACGCCGGCGTGGGCCTGGCCCGTCTGGAATTCATCATCAACCGCATGATCGGTGTGCACCCGAAAGCGCTGTTGAACTACGACGGTCTGCCGCAGGAAATCAAGGAAAGCGTCGACAAGCGCATTGCCGGTTACGACGATCCGGTCGGTTTCTACGTCGAGAAACTGGTTGAAGGCATCAGCACCCTCGCTGCAGCGTTCGCACCGAAGAAGGTCATCGTGCGTCTGTCGGACTTCAAGTCCAACGAATACGCCAACCTGATCGGCGGCAAACTGTACGAGCCGGAAGAAGAAAACCCGATGCTGGGCTTCCGTGGCGCTTCGCGTTACATCAGCGAATCGTTCCGCGACTGCTTCGAACTCGAATGCCGCGCGCTGAAACGTGTGCGCAACGAGATGGGCCTGACCAACGTCGAAATCATGGTGCCTTTCGTTCGTACTTTGGGCGAAGCCAGCCAGGTGGTCGATCTGCTCGCCGAAAACGGCTTGAAGCGCGGCGAAAACGGTCTGCGCGTGATCATGATGTGCGAACTGCCTTCCAACGCGATTCTGGCCGAAGAATTCCTCGAGTTCTTCGACGGTTTCTCGATCGGCTCCAACGACCTGACTCAGCTGACCCTGGGCCTGGACCGCGATTCCGGTATCATCGCGCACCTGTTCGACGAGCGTAATCCGGCGGTCAAGAAGCTGTTGGCCAACGCGATTGCCGCGTGCAACAAGGCTGGCAAATACATCGGTATCTGCGGTCAGGGTCCTTCGGACCACCCGGATCTGGCCAAGTGGCTGATGGAGCAGGGCATCGAAAGCGTGTCGCTGAACCCGGACACCGTACTGGAAACCTGGTTCTTCCTGGCCGAAGGTCAAGCTCAGGCTTGATCAGTATGTGAACGGCCCGCTCCTCTGTGGGAGCGGGTTTGAGATTTGAGTAGGGCGGGCTCCTGTGGATGCCGCCCTTTTTTGTGCAAGAGCATTATGCAAAGCAGCAGCAACCTGTTTCCTGTCGCCCTGATCAGCGCCGAACGGCGTGGTGATCTGAGCGAAGACGTGTATCGCTTGAAACCCGGCAACAGCCCCGACTGGTCCGTGGAGATCGCCGTCACCCGTTTGGGTATGGCCGATGATTCCGCGCCACGTGGTGTGCCGGTGATTTTATTGCACGGCAGTTTTTCCAATCGGCGTTTCTGGTTTTCACCGAAGGGGCTGGGGCTGGGCGCGTATCTGACGCGCCTGGGTTTCGATGTGTGGATTCCGGAAATGCGCGGCCACGGCCTGTCGCAGCGCAACGAGGAATACCGACGTAACCGTGTCGCCGACTATGCCCGTTACGATCTGCCGGCGATTGCTGCGTTCGTGCGAGAGCAGAGCGGGCAAGTACCGCACTGGATCGGCCATTCGCTGGGTGGCATCACCTTGGCGGCGGCGCTCGGTGGTGAATACCTCGGTGAGCCTGCCGTGGCCTCGGCGGCGTTTTTCGGCACGCAAGTGAGTCGCACCTATTGGCCGCTGAAAATCCCGCCGGTGGAGTGGAGCGGTCGCTTCATTCTCAAGCGCTTTGCGCAGCTGTCCGGCTCGCGCCTGAAACGAGGGCCGGAAGACGAGCCGATCGGTCTGGCCCTCGAAAGCATGCGCTGGTACGGCCTGTTCGGCCGTTTTGGCGACAAGGACAAGGACTGGTGGGCCGGTCTTGCCGATGTGCAAGTGCCGGTACTGGCGGTGAGTGCGGTGGGGGATCATCAGGACCCGGCCTGGGCCTGTCGCAAACTCTTCGAGCAGATTGGCTCCGAGCACAAGCAGTTCGTCAATCTGGGGCGCGAACACGGTTTCAACGACAATTTCGGTCATGTCGAAATGTTGGTGAGCAAGGCCGCGCAGGTGGAGGTGTGGCCGCTGGTGGCGCGTTGGTTGAGCGATCAGCAGACGCCGTTACTGGGCGAAAAGGCGGATCTGGCAGCCGCCGTTTGAGCTGAAGGCGCTGAAGAGGGCATTTCGTTCGGCTCGGCTTGCGGCTAAGATATGACGCATTGTGCGGTTCTGGTCATATTTGGTGGCTGTTTCGCTATTACGTTTCAGGGTTTGTTCAGGTTCGTTCAGCGACCATGGGATGGACTAAGGTAAACAGCGACTGCCGGAACTCGTCTCTTCAGAGCGCGTCATCCTTGATCGTCTTCCTTATTGCAGGAGCTTTTCGATGAACCATTACCTTACGCCTGACCTGTGCGACGCCTATCCGGAGCTGGTCCAGGTGCTGGAACCGATGTTCAGCAATTTCGGCGGCCGTGATTCGTTCGGCGGCGAAATCGTGACCATCAAGTGCTTCGAAGACAACTCGCTGGTCAAGGAACAAGCGGAACTCAAGGGCAACGGCAAGGTGCTGGTGGTCGATGGCGGTGGTTCCCTGCGTCGTGCGCTGCTGGGCGACATGATCGCCGAGAAAGCCGCGAAAAACGGCTGGGAAGGGCTGGTGATCTACGGCTGCATCCGCGACGTCGACGTCATCGCGCAAACCGATCTGGGCGTGCAGGCGCTGGCCAGTCACCCGATGAAAACCGAAAAACGCGGTATCGGCGACCTCAACGTGGCGGTGACTTTTGCCGGTGTGACGTTTCAACCGGGCCACTACATTTATGCGGATAACAACGGCGTGATCGTCTCGCCGAGCCCGCTGAAGATGCCTGAATAAGAATTTCGACAAAGGGATGCGGATGTTCGAGGAAGAAAACGCGCAATGGGGGCTGGTGCATGCCCTGGTGCTGGACGGTAAAGGCGGTGCGCGTTCGATAGCCCGGACTGAGCTCGACGATTTGCAGTTGCAGGCGCATGAAAGCCTGTGGCTGCATTGGGATCGCAGTCATCCGCAAACCCAGACCTGGCTGCGCAAATCCAGCGGGCTCAACGAGTTCACCTGCGACCTGCTGCTTGAAGAGAACACACGACCACGCCTGTTGCCGCTGCCGGATTCCGAGCTGCTGCTGTTTCTGCGCGGAGTCAATCTCAATCCGGGGGCTGAGCCTGAAGACATGGTCTCGGTGCGGATTTTTGCTTCTGCGCAACGGGTGATTTCCCTGCGTTTGCGTCCGTTGCGTGCCACCGATGAGTTGTTGGCTGACCTGGCGGACGGTAAAGGCCCGAAAACCTCCTCTGAACTCATCCTTTATCTGGCGCAGTTCCTCACCAACAAGGTGCAGGATCTGGTCACTTGCCTCTCGGAAATCGCCGATGAGGAAGAAGAAAAGATGGATGCCGACGAACGGTATACCCCGGAGCACGGCGCCATTTTGCACATCCGTCGCAGGGCGGCCGGACTCAAGCGTTTTCTCGCTCCGCAACGAGACATTTTTGGTCAACTGACGCGGATCAAAATGCCGTGGTTTGTCGATGATGACGCCGATTACTGGAACGAACTGAACAACAGCCTGACCCGCTATCTCGAAGAGCTCGAATTGACCCGAGAGCGCGTGGGGCTTGTGCTGGAGGCCGAAGACCGGCGTTTGAGCGAACGCATGAATCGCACGATGTACCGCTTCGGGATCATCACCTGCATTTTTTTACCGATGAGTTTCATCACCGGCCTGTTGGGTATCAACGTTGGCGGAATTCCATTCTCCAGCAGCCCCTATGGTTTCCTGATCGCCTGTTTGACGGTGCTCGCCCTGGCCTTCGGTCAGTGGTGGTTATTCCGTCGTTTGCGCTGGGTATGAAGATGGCGTATGTGACCCGACCAAATTTGCCCGCGTCTTTCACAGACATCACGAGAGGTGCGTATGCACGATCCGTTTGAACAGTCTTTACGCGACATGCTCAACGCTTCGCCGTCCAGCCGCGACGACGATGCGTGCCTGGGCCGTGTGCTCAAAACCGCCAACCGCCAGGTCGGTGCCGGCGATCTGTTCAGCCTGCTGGGCCGCTGGCTGCCCGCGTTGATGATCGCCCTGAATAATGGATCGGCGCATGTCTCGCCGGTTTCCCGTCTTCGTAAACCTACCGCTCGCACTGCTGATAAGGCTGATTGAATATGGAACTTGATCTCTGGACTCAGAGCCTCGTCACTGCAATGACTGCGTTGTGGACCAAAGTCGCCAACTTCATCCCGAACCTGTTCGGCGCACTGGTCGTGCTGCTGTTGGGTTTTGTCGTGGCCAAACTGCTCGATACCTTGTTGTCCAAGTTGCTCGCCAAACTGGGCCTCGATCGCCTGATGGGCGGCACAGGGCTGACCAAGTTGATGTCGCGTGCGGGGCTGCAAGTACCGATCTCGACTCTGATCGGCAAGATCGTCTATTGGTTCGTTCTGCTTATTTTCCTGGTTTCTGCAGCAGAGTCCCTTGGACTTGAGCGAGTTTCAGCTACGCTGGATATGCTGGCGTTGTATTTGCCGAAAGTATTCGGCGCCGCGCTGGTGTTGCTGGTAGGTGTTCTGCTCGCGCAACTGGCCAATGGCCTGGTGCGCGGGGCGGCAGAAGGCGTGGGCCTGGACTACGCTTCGGGATTGGGGCGAATTGCACAAGGGCTGGTGATCATCATCAGCATCTCGGTCGCGATCAGTCAGCTTGAGGTCAAGACTGACCTGCTGAACCATGTGATCGTCATCGTATTGATTACCGTTGGTCTGGCGGTTGCGCTGGCCATGGGGTTGGGAAGCCGGGAAATTGCCGGTCAGATTCTCGCGGGAATCTATGTGCGTGAGTTGTATCAGGTTGGGCAACAAGTGCGTGTTGGCGAGGTCGAAGGCCAGATCGAAGAGATCGGCACGGTTAAAACCACATTGCTGACCGATGAGGGTGAGCTAGTCTCTCTTTCCAATCGGATCCTGCTGGAACAGCATGTGAGTAGCCGCTAACCCGGCAAACCCTGCTAATGTATGCCGCCGCAAAATGCCAGCTGAGGCTGGTTGCGGTGGACATTGACCTGACTGTCGGCACGACTTGTTTTGAATAAAGCCCAAACGCTATCCACGCGCTACGACCCCCGCGAACTCTCTGATGAGGAGTTGGTCGCGCGCTCGCATACCGAGCTTTTTCACGTAACGCGCGCTTATGAAGAACTGATGCGGCGTTACCAGCGAACATTATTTAACGTCTGTGCGAGATATCTTGGGAACGATCGCGACGCAGACGATGTCTGTCAGGAAGTCATGTTGAAGGTGCTGTACGGCCTGAAGAACTTCGAGGGCAAATCGAAGTTCAAGACATGGCTATACAGCATCACGTACAACGAATGTATTACGCAGTATCGGAAGGAACGGCGAAAGCGTCGCTTGATGGACGCATTGAGTCTTGACCCCCTTGAGGAAGCGTCCGAAGAAAAGGCGCCAAAACCCGAGGAGAAGGGCGGGCTTGATCGCTGGCTGGTGTATGTGAACCCGATTGACCGCGAAATTCTGGTGCTACGATTTGTCGCAGAACTGGAATTTCAGGAGATCGCAGACATCATGCACATGGGTTTGAGTGCGACAAAAATGCGTTACAAGCGTGCTCTAGATAAATTGCGTGAGAAATTTGCAGGCATTGCTGAAACTTAGTTCGGCGCAAATATCTCTTACGTGTAGGCAAGTTCTGATAGACTTGCCGCCGAGTTGTCCCCCGGTTTGCGGGACTGCTTCACAATCACCAGATGGGGATTTAACGGATGAAACTGAAAAACACCTTGGGCTTGGCCATTGGTTCTCTGATTGCCGCCACTTCGTTCGGCGCTCTGGCACAAGGCCAAGGCGCAGTTGAAATCGAAGGCTTCGCAAAGAAAGAACAATTCGACAGCGCTCGTAACTTCAAAAACAACGGCAACCTGTTCGGTGGCTCGATCGGTTACTTCCTGACCGACGACGTTGAACTGCGTCTGGGCTACGACGAAGTACACAACGTTCGTTCCGACGACGGTCGTAACATCAAGGGCGCCAACACCGCTCTGGACGCTCTGTACCACTTCAACAACCCGGGCGACATGCTGCGTCCGTACGTTTCGGCTGGTTTCTCCGATCAGAGCATCGGTCAGAACGGTTCCGGCGGTCGTGACCGCTCCACCTTCGCCAACGTTGGCGCTGGTGCAAAACTGTACTTCACCGAAAACTTCTACGCCCGTGCTGGCGTTGAAGCTCAGTACAACATCGACCAGGGCGACACCGAGTGGGCTCCTAGCGTCGGTATCGGTGTGAACTTCGGTGGCGGCTCCAAGCCTGCTGCTGCTCCAGTTCCAGCACCAGCTGAAGTCTGCTCCGACAGCGACAACGATGGCGTTTGCGACAACGTTGACAAGTGCCCAGACACCCCAGCCAACGTAACTGTTGACGCTGATGGCTGCCCGGCAGTTGCTGAAGTTGTTCGTGTTGAGCTGGACGTGAAGTTCGACTTCGACAAGTCGGTAGTCAAGCCTAACAGCTACGGCGACATCAAAAACCTGGCTGACTTCATGAAGCAGTACCCATCCACCACCACTACTGTTGAAGGTCACACTGACTCCGTCGGTCCTGACGCTTACAACCAGAAACTGTCTGAGCGTCGTGCAAACGCCGTTAAGCAAGTTCTGACCAACCAGTACGGTGTTGAATCGTCCCGCGTTCAGTCTGTTGGCTACGGCGAATCCCGCCCAGTTGCTGACAACAAAACTGAAGCTGGCCGCGCTGTAAACCGTCGCGTAGAAGCGCAGGTTGAAGCTCAAGCTAAGTAATTAGCTGCCGCTACGAGAAAAGCCCGGCTCAGGCCGGGCTTTTCTTTGCCTGCGATTTGGCGTTACAGGGCGCAAGCACTCTCAGTGTAGGAGCTGCCGCAGGTTGCAATCTTTTGATCTTCTGCAACCGCGGCCACAGCTCCAATTACTAAAATCGCCGGACTTTTCAATCCAAAAAACCCCGCATCCTCTTCCATGGCCAACAGATCACTGCGGCATTCCCGCTGCTGCGGCAGCGATGCATTCTCGATCATCGCCACCGGTGTATTCGCCGCCATGCCCCCCGCCAACAACTGCTGACGAATCTCGCCCAGCTTTGCCACTCCCATGTAAATCACCAGCGTCGTGCCGCCCTGCGCCAGTGCCTGCCAGTTCAACTGGCTGTCGTCCTGGGTGTGCGCCGTCACCAGCGTCACCCCACGCGCCACCCCACGCAGGGTCAGCGGAATATCGCATTGAGTCGCCCCGGCCAGCCCGGCAGTAATGCCATTGACCAGCTCCACCGCAACACCACGCTCGCGCAACCACTGCGCCTCTTCACCACCCCGACCGAAAATGCACGGATCACCGCCCTTGAGCCGTACCACGCATTTCCCCTGGCGGGCATAGCGCAGCATCAGCCGATGGATAAACGCTTGCGGTGTCGAACGGCAGCCACCGCGTTTGCCCACCGCAATGATTCGCGCGGTCGGACAGTGTTCCAAAACGGCTTCGTTGACCAGATCATCGATCAGCACCACATCGGCCTCACGCAAGGCGCGCACCGCTTTGAGGGTCAGCAGTTCGGGATCGCCGGGGCCAGCGCCCACCAACCAGACTTTTGCATGCATGGTGTTTTTCCTCATCAGATGACGGCGACTGGTTGCACGTCGGCAGCCAGCAAGCGCTTTATTTCCGGGACACAAGAGCCGCATTGCGTGCCGCAGCCCAGCGTGTTTTTCAAACCTTGCAGATCCAGGCCTTGGCGAATGCCGGCGCTGACCGCATTGAGGCTGACGTTTTTGCAGCTGCACAGGGTTTTATCCGCAGTGACCAGCGCCCCGGCGCTGGCCGGTGGCGCACTCATCGGCGCCAGCAGCCAGCGCCGCAGTTGCTGGTCGGCGCGACCTTCCAGCCACAGGCTTTGCAGCCAATGCTGAGCGAGGGTTTCACCGGCCAGTCGAATCGCAGTGATCCGACCGTTTTCGATGCGCACCCGTTTACCGATGGCCCGACGCGGGTCGTCGTAGGCCAATACCGGCCCCTCGATCAATGTCAGGCATCGGTCGATTTCAGCGAGTAACAACGCATCCGGCGCCTCGGGGCTGGCTGCGCGGATCAGCAATGCCGATCGTTGACGTCCGACAAGGCTGAAACTGACGTAAGAAAATACCTCGCAGAGCGGTCTCAGCGTCTCGAAATGGCGTTGAACATTGCCCTCGATCAGTGCGAACAGTTGCCAAGGCAAATTCACCGGTTCAAGGCGTACGCCGCTGTGTTTCAGTTCCGGTTGTTTCGACAGCGGATCAAAGGCCGGCAGGGTCAGGCTGTTCACGCCGCCTTTGAGAAAGCGGTCGCCCCAGTGCATCGGCAGAAACGCCTGGCCCGGACGCACGCTGTCATCGCTGCCGACCGCAACAATTACCGCGCCGCGACGACTTTTAAGATTGACCAGATCACCCGGCTGCAAACGCTGCCGGCGCAACTCATCCGGATGCAAGCTCAACACCGCTTCGCTGACATGGCCGAACAGTTGCGCCGCCGTGCCGGTGCGGCTCATACCGTGCCATTGATCGCGCAGACGGCCGGTGATCAGGGTCAACGGAAAGCGCGCATCACGTTGTTCCCTGGCGGCGCGGTAAGGATCGGCAATGAACTGCGCGCGACCATTGGCTGTGGGGAAAATACCGTCGCTATACAACCGCGCTGTTCCTTCACGGGCACCGGTGGGGAAGGGCCACTGTTGCGGTCCAATCTCGTCGATCAACGCATGACTGATCCCGGACAAATCCAGATCACGGCCACGTGTGAGCTCTTTGAATTCATCGAACAATTGCGCAGGTCGGGTGAACGTAAACAGAGACGACTCACCGGGGCGCAGACGTTTCTCCAGCCGTTGTGCGAAATCCACCGTGATCGCCCAGTCCGGCCGTGCGTCACCTGGTGCGACTACGGCCTTGCGGACGTGGGAAATCCGCCGCTCGGAATTGGTCACCGAGCCGTCCTTTTCGCCCCAGCTTGCAGCGGGCAACAGCAGATCAGCGAACGCAGCGGTTTCTGTGGTGCGAAAGGCTTCTTGCAGAACCACAAACGGGCAGGCCTCAAGTGCCGCTCGCACTGAGTGTTGATCCGGCATCGATTGCGCAGGGTTGGTACAGGCAATCCACAGCGCCTTGATCTTGCCGCTTCGCACCTGTTCGAACAGTTCGATGGCGCTGAGGCCGGGGCTTTCCGGCAGATGATCGACACCCCAATAAGCCGCCACTTCGGCACGATGCTGCGGGTTGGCTGCTTCACGATGCCCCGGCAACAGATTCGACAGGCTGCCGGTTTCGCGTCCGCCCATGGCATTCGGCTGACCGGTGAGGGAGAAAGGTCCGGCGCCCGGGCGTCCAATTTGCCCGGTGGCCAGATGCAGATTGATCAAAGCGCTGTTCTTCGCGCTGCCAGCCGTGGACTGATTCAAACCCATGCACCACAGCGACAGGAAACTCGGTGAAGTACCCACCCATTCAGCGCACTGCTGCAATTGCTCGACACTGATCCCGCACAGTTGCGAAACCATCTGCGGGGCGTAATCGCGCACCAGGTTCTTCAACTCGGCGAGGCCTTCGGTGTGGGCCTGGATGAAGTCGCGGTCGATCCAGTCTTCCCACAACAGCAGATGCAAAATCCCATGGAACAACGCGACATCGGTACCGGGCAGAATCGCCAGGTGCAGATCCGCGAGGTCACAGGTGTCGGTGCGCCTCGGATCAATGACGATGACTTTCATCTGCGGTCGGCGGGATTTCGCCTCTTCCAGCCGACGGAAAAGTACCGGATGGGCGTAGGCCATGTTACTGCCGGCAATCATCACGCAATCACTGAGGTCCAGATCTTCATAGCTGCACGGCGGTGCATCCGCGCCGAGGCTGCGTTTGTAGCCGACCACCGCTGAAGACATGCACAGCCGGGAATTGCTGTCGATGTTGTTGGTGCCGACCAGCGCCCGCGCCAGTTTATTGAAGGCGTAGTAATCCTCGGTCAGCAGTTGTCCGGAGATGTAAAACGCCACACTGTCCGGGCCGTGCTCAGTGATGGTCTGGGCGAACACGTTAGCGGCGTGCTCCAGCGCGGTGTCCCAATCCGTACGACTGCGGGCCAGACTTTTACCCAGGCGCAGTTCCGGGTGCAGCGCCCGCGCCGCAAGATCACCGGTCAGGTGCAGGGTCGAGCCTTTGCTGCAGAGTTTGCCAAAGTTGGCCGGATGCGTCGGATCGCCGCTGACGCCGAGGATGCGCTCGCCGTCATGCTCGATCAGCACGCCGCAGCCAACCCCGCAATAACAGCAGGTCGAAGCGGTCGTCTGGCGGCTCATCAGAGGACGTCCCGCAGGGCCAATTGCACGCGACCATTCTCGACTCGCGCCGGGTGGTGGTGAGCGCAACCGATGTCCGGCGCCTGCGCTTCGCCGGATTGCAGGTCGATCTGCCAGTTATGCAGTGGGCAGGCGACGCGTTTACCGTAGATCAAACCTTGGGATAACGGCCCACCTTTGTGCGGGCAGCGGTCGTCGAGGGCGAAAACCTCATCATCGCTTGTACGAAAAATCGCGATGTCACCTTTGGGCCCGGCGATGATCCGCGAGCCGAGGGCGTTGATCTCTTCGAGGGCACAGATATCGAGCCAGTTCATGCCGGCACCTCCAGGTTTTTCACGGGGATGACGTCGAATTCTTTCTTCAGTAGTGGCTGCGCGAGCCGCTCTTTCCACGGATCCTGTTCGAACGACAGGGAGAATTGCAGGCGTTCGTTCAGCGCCTTGCGGCGCTCGGGGTCTTCCAGCACAGCTTTCTTGATGTGCTCCATGCCGACCCGTTGCAGGTAGTGCACGGTGCGTTCGAGGTAGAAGGCTTCTTCGCGATAGAGCTGCAGGAACGCGCCGTTGTATTCGCGGACTTCTTCGGCGGTTTTCAACTTGACGAAGAATTCGGCGACTTCGGTTTTGATCCCGCCGTTGCCACCGATGTACATCTCCCAACCGGAGTCGACGCCGATAATGCCTACGTCCTTGATCCCCGCTTCCGAGCAGTTGCGTGGACATCCGGAGACAGCCAGTTTCACTTTGTGCGGCGACCACATGTTGAACAGATCGTGTTCCAGTTCGATGCCCAGTTGTGTCGAATTCTGCGTGCCGAAGCGGCAGAACTCGCTGCCGACGCAGGTTTTCACCGTGCGAATGGATTTGCCGTAGGCGTGGCCGGAGGGCATGTCGAGATCTTTCCACACGCCCGGCAGATCCTGCTTCTTGATGCCGAGCAAGTCGATGCGCTGACCACCGGTGACCTTGACCATTGGCACGTTGTACTTGTCGGCAACGTCGGCAATCCGCCGCAGCTCCGAAGGGTTGGTCACGCCGCCCCAAATGCGTGGCACCACCGAGTAGGTGCCGTCCTTCTGGATGTTGGCGTGGGCGCGCTCGTTGATCAGGCGTGATTGCGGGTCGTCCCTGGCTTCGCCGGGCCAGGTGGAAATCAGGTAATAGTTGAGGGCCGGGCGGCACGTTGCGCAGCCGTTCGGGGTGCGCCAGTTGAGGTAGCTCATGGTGCCGGCGATGGTCAGCAGATGCTGCTCGCGAATGGCCTGACGAATCTGGCCGTGATTGAGGTCGCTGCACCCGCAGATGGCTTTTTCGCTTTTCGGTTTGACGTCGGCTGCGCCACCGACGGTGTTGATCAGGATCTGTTCGACCAGCCCGGCGCAGGAGCCGCAGGAACTGGCAGCCTTGGTGTGTTTCTTCACCTCATCGACGCTGAACAGGCCGTGTTCCTGAATGGCTTTGACGATGGTGCCTTTGCACACACCGTTGCAGCCGCAGACTTCGGCGGTGTCGGCCATGACCATGGCTTTGTCCTGGCCCTGATGTCCTACGTCGCCTAGAGCATTTTCGCCAAACATCAGGTGATCGCGGATCTCGCCAATGGCGTGATTCTCACGAATCTGCCGGAAATACCAACCGCCATCTGCCGTATCGCCGTACAGACAGGCGCCGACGAGCACGTCATCCTTGATCACCAGTTTTTTGTACACGCCGCCAATCGGGTCGGAGAGGGTGATGGTTTCCGTGCCTTCGCCACCCATGAAGTCACCGGCGGAAAACAGGTCGATGCCGGTGACTTTCAATTTGGTCGACGTCACCGAGCCCTGATAACGGGCGAAACCCAATTGTGCGAGGTGGTTGGCGCAGACTTTGGCCTGTTCGAACAGCGGCGCGACCAAACCGTAGGCGATACCACGATGGCTGGCGCACTCGCCGATGGCATAGATGCGTGGGTCGTAGGTTTGCAGGGTGTCGTTGACCAGAATCCCTCGGTTGCACGGGATGCCGGCCTTTTCCGCGAGTTCGGTGTTGGGGCGGATACCTGCGGCCATCACCACCAGATCGGCGGGGATGATGTCGCCATTCTTGAACTGCACCGAGCCGACGCGGCCATTGCCGGCGTCATGCAGGGCCTGAGTCTGCTCGCTCAGACGGAAGTGCAAACCACGGGATTCGAGGGCGGTTTGCAGCAGTTGGCCACTGGTTTTGTCCAGTTGCCGTTCCAGCAGCCATTCGCCGATGTGCACGACGGTCACGTGCATGCCGCGCAGCATCAGACCGTTGGCGGCTTCGAGGCCGAGCAGGCCGCCGCCAATGACCACCGCGTGTTTGTGAGTTTTCGCGGTGTCGATCATCGTTTGGGTGTCGGCGATGTCGCGGTAGCCGATCACGCCCTGCAAGGTGTTGCCTGGGATCGGCAGAATAAACGGCGTCGAGCCAGTGGCGATCAGCAGGCGATCGTATTCGGCTTCAGTGCCGTCCTCAGCAATCACCCGGCGCTTGACCCGGTCGATCTGCACAACCTTGCGGTTGAGCAGCAACTTGATGTTGTTTTCCAGGTACCAATCCAGATCGTTGAGCACGATCTCTTCGAAGGTTTGCTCACCGGCCAGCACCGGTGACAGCAGGATGCGGTTGTAGTTGGTGTGCGGTTCGGCGCCGAAGACGGTGATGTCGTACAGCTCATTGCTCAGTTTGAGCAGTTCTTCCAGGGTGCGAACCCCGGCCATGCCATTGCCGATCATCACCAGTTTGAGTTTTTTCATCAGGTTCTCCGGGGAGCTGCGGCTAGCCTCTTGTGGGCAGTCAGGCCTTGCTCGAGAAATTTTGCGCAAACAAAAAAAGGCGTCCCGCTAGTTGCCTAGCGAGGACGCCTTTGTCCTGGTCCCGTTCTCTCGGGAAGCGCAGCCTTCGTCGTTGAAGGTTGGGCTTTATGTGTTTGTTGAAAGGGCTAATGCAGTGGTTGTGCCAAGTGGAGCAGTGCCCGGTTCATTGGGGCGGGTCGGTTATTGCGGGTGGTTTTTTGCACTGTATCGAAGCGGGTTGCTCGTTCGTGGGGCGTTCAGGCAGGGGGGATTTGTGGTGATTGGGCTTACGTCATCGCTAGCAGGCTCACTCCTACAGGAGAATGCATTTCAAATTGTAGGAGTGAGCCTGCTCGCGATGGCCGCGCCTCGGTTCAGCTGTGAAACAACAACACCAGCAGCACCAGATTCCCGAGCAATGCCAGCAACGCCATCGTCCGCCAAACCTTCATTGGCTCACGCTCCAATAAAGGTCTGGGCCGCACACTCAAACTCCGCCGCTCCCCCTGTTCCAGCACCAACAACCACTCCTCAGCCGTTTCAAACCGTTGCTGCGGATCCGCCGCCACCCCGCGCTCCAGACTCTGTGCCAGCCATTCCGGCACATCAGGCCGATAGCGACTGGCACTCACCGGGACACCAAAACGCGGCCGTTGAAAGGCTTCGATCTCGCCATAGGGAAAGTGCCCGGTCAACAAGAAATACAGGCTCACACCCACAGCGTACAAATCCTGCTGCGCACTCGGCGGATCACCGCGAAACGCTTCCGGGGCGATATAACTTGGCGTACCCGGCAGCGTCGACGCCGCGTCTTCGGACAGGCCCGGGCAATACGCCAGGCCAAAATCCAGCAAGCGCAGTTCACCGTCGTCGCCCCAATGCAGGTTTTCCGGTTTGATGTCGCGATGCAGAATCTGCCGCCGGTGCAGTAGCCCGACTGCACGTAGCAAGCGTTCGGCTATGTCTCGCCATTGAGCCAAGGATAGATGCCCGAGTTGCGCCAGCGTCGTCCCGGAATATTCGCGCATCACGTAGTACAAATGCTGACGCTGGCTGCACGCATGGACTTCAGGGAAATGCCGCCCGGCCACACGTTTGAGGAACCATTCCTCTGACAGCAACGCTTGCGCGGCGTAGGAATCGTCAGCCGAACGCGTGGGCAGGGTCTTCAGTAGCCAGGTCTGGCCTTGACCATCAAGCACCCGATAGAGCAGCGATTGCTGGCTCTGAGCGACGATGCCTTGCACTTGCCAGTCTTCGAACGATTGCCCCGGTTTCAACGGCGGCGGCAGTGGCCATTGCTGCAAATGAATCAACGCATCGCCAATATTCGACTCGCCGACACCATCGACCCGCACCAGCAAGGCACTGGCATTGTCCTGACTCCCCGCCAGATGCGCCGCGTTGACCAGCGTTTGTGCAGCGCTGGCCAGATCCGGCTGGTCACGCAGGATCGCCGCAATGGCGGTATCGCCCAAGGTCGACCAGACACCGTCACTGAGCAGCACAAAGCTCTCGCCGCCACGCAGTTCGCCGTCGAGAAAATCCAGCACCAGGTGCTGATCCAGCCCCAGCGCGCGCTTGAGCACATGCTGCATGCCTGGCTGATCCCAAACGTGATCTTCAGAGATGCGCTGCAAGCTGTCGGCGTGCCAGCGATAAACCCGGCAATCGCCTACGTGGGCAAGGGTAAAGCGCCGACCACGCATGACCAAGGCACTGACCGTGGTCAGCAACGGCTGCCCGCCGCCATTGGCCTGCAACCAGCGATTTTGCGCGAGCAGCAGCCGATCCAGCGCCTGCGCCACGCTCCAGGTTTGCGGCGTGGCGTAATAGTCGAGCGCCAGGGCCTGCAACGTCGAACGCGCAGCCAGTCCGCCATCGGCGCACTGGCTGACACCGTCGGCAATGGCGAACAGATAGCCTTTGCTCACCGCCAGCGCCGGAGCGGGTGTGACCAGGCGCAAGGCGTCCTGATTCTCCGCACGCGGGCCGGTGGCGCTGGCTTCGGCAAAACTCAGTTGCAGGGCCATCGATGCGTCAGACCCGCGCTGCCGTTACCGCTGCCGAACCCCAAGTGGTTCTCCAGCGACGCTTGACGCCGTGCAGGCCAAACCACGCCAGCACACCGAGGCTGGCGAACAACCACAAGGCCAATTGATAGCTGCCGGTGCTTTGTTTGATCGCGCCCATGCCGGCCGCCAACGCGAAACCGCCGATGCCGCCGGCCATGCCGATCAGTCCAGTCATCACGCCGATCTCCAGACGAAAACGCTGCGGCACCAGTTGGAAAACCGCGCCGTTGCCTGCCCCCAGACCGAGCATGGTGCAGACGAAAAGCGCGAGTGCTGCGTAGGAACTTGGCAGATTGAAACCCACGGCCGCGATGCAGACGGCGGCGACGGTGTACATCGCCAGCAGCGTGCGGATACCGCCGAAACGGTCAGCCAGTGCGCCACCCAGCGGTCGCATCAAACTGCCGCCGAACACGCAGGCAGCGGTGTAGTAACCGGCGGTCACCGGGCTCAAACCGTACTGATCGTTGAAGTAGCCGGGCAGGGCGCTGGCCAGGCCGATGAAGCCACCGAAGGTGACGCTGTAGAAAAACATGAACCACCAACTGTCACGGTCACCCAGCGCTTTGAAGTAGTCCGCCATGGCTTTGGCTTTCGGGCGTGCGGGGGCGTTTTTCGCCAGCCAGGCAAACAACAGCAGCGTCAGGATCAGCGGGATCAGAGCGAAGCCGAAGACGTTGCTCCAGCCGAACGCAGCCGCGAGCACCGGGGCGAGCAGCGCGGCGAACACGGTGCCGGAGTTGCCCGCACCGGCGATGCCCATGGCTTTGCCCTGGTGCTGCGGCGGATACCATTGCGACGCCAGCGGCAGAGCGACGGCGAATGACGCACCGGCCATGCCAAGAAACAGACCGAGTATCAGCGCCTGTTCATAACTGTGAATGCCGAGTTTCCACGCACCGAACAGTGCGCAGATTACGATGACCTGGCCGATCAGACCGGCAGTTTTCGGCGACAGACGATCGGCGAGCATGCCCATCACAAAGCGCAGCAGCGCACCGGCAAGGATCGGCGTGGCGACGACGAGGCCGCGTTGTTGGGTGGTCAAGTGCAGGTCGGCGGCGATCTGCACCGCCAAGGGGCCGAGCAGGTACCAGACCATGAAGCTCAGGTCGAAATAGAGGAAGGCCGCGAACAGGGTCGGGGCGTGGCCGGATTTCCAGAAGCTTGAATTCATCGCGCACCTCAGCTGAAAAGGAGTCTCGAAAGGAGTCATGCAACAGCAAGTGGGGCGCCGCCACGGCCGCACCACCGGCCCCGGTCTGTGGGGCCAAAACGCAAAAACGCCGCTACCTGATTCGCCGGGTGGGGCGAGCGGGTGAGCGACGTCTTTGTCGTGGGTGGGGCAACCGCCGTTGGTTACCTGTGCGTTTTACATAGCGAGATTTGTGCCATCTCTATCCTGATCGTTCCCACGCTCCGCATGGGAATGCCGCTATGGACGCTCCGCGTCTGCTTCAAGGAGGTGACGCGGCGCGTCAAGGGATGCATTCCCACGCAAAGCGTGGGAACGATCGGTAGGAGGGGGCTAGCCCAGCAACTCACTCATGGCAATGATCTGCTCCGCCACCTGAATCAGCTTCTGCTGTCGGCTCATCGCCTGGCGGCGCATCAGGGTGTAGGCCTCTTCCTCATTACAATCCTTCATCTTCATCAGCAGCCCTTTAGCCAGCTCAATACGCTTGCGCTCGGCCAGTTGCTGGTCACGGGCCTGAAGCTGTGCGCGCAAGGCCTGATCGCTCTCGAAACGCGCCATCGCCACATCGAGAATCGGCTGCAGGCGTTGTGCGTGGATCCCCTCGACGATGTAGGCACTGACCCCGGATTTGATCGCCTGCCTCATCACCCCCGGGTCATGTTCGTCGGTAAACATCACGATCGGCCGTGGCTGGTCGCGACTGACCAGTACCACTTGCTCCATGACATCGCGGCTCGGTGACTCGGTATCGATCAGGATCACGTCCGGGCGCACTGTTTCGACGCGTGCCGGCAAATCAATGGTCAGACCTGACTCGTCGATTACCTCGAAACCGGCCTCGGTCAGCGCGGCTTTCAGGCGCCCGACTTTTTTCGCCGTGTCGTTGATCAGCAGAATGCGCAACATGTTCGTGGGCTCCTTTCAGCGGCGAGCGAGCAGGGGAGCGTCGTCGCTCAAGGCGTGCAGCTTGAAACTGCGTGCGTATCCGGCCGGGTCGCTGCCGTCCCAGACTTTGCCGTCGAGCAACTGGCTGCTGCGCATGTCGGTGCCCCACGCGGCGACGCCGACAGCGGTTGCCGCGTCGCGGTAGATATCCAACTGCTGAACCTGACGGGCGACGGCAAGGTAGTCCGGATCCTCACGCAGCAAACCCCAGCGGCGGAACTGGGTCATGAACCACATACCGTCCGACAGATACGGCAGATTTACCTCGCCGTTACCGTGGAAGCGCAGCGCGTGCGGATCCTGCCAGCGGTTGCCGAGGCCATCGGCGTAATCACCGAGAAAACGCGGTTCGATGCAGGATACCGGCGCGTCCAGATATTCCGGCGCACTGAGCAGCTGCGCGGTGCTGCGACGATTTTCCGCGCTTGCATCGATGAAACGGCTGGCTTCGAGGATCGCCATCACCAGCGCCCGCGCCGTGTTCGGGTATTGCTCGACAAATGCGCGGGTGCAACCAAGGACTTTTTCCGGGTGATCGGGCCAGATGGTCTGGCTGGTGGCCAACGTGAAACCGAGATCCTGCTGCACCGCGCTGGCGGCCCACGGTTCGCCGACGCAGAAGCCGTCGATGCGCCCGGCTTGCAGGTGCGCGACCATTTGCGGCGGCGGCACCACCACGCTATCGACATCCTGCAAAGGATGAATGCCCTGACTCGCTAGCCAGTAATAAAGCCACATGGCATGGGTGCCGGTGGGAAAGGTCTGCGCGAAGGTGAGTTTTGCGCGGCTTTGGTGCACGTGCGCGTCGAGCGCTTCAGGGCTGGTCACGCCGAGATTTTGCAGGCCGTGGGAGAGGTTGAGGCTTTGACCATTCTGGTTAAGGCCCATCAATACCGCCATGTCGGTCGACGCCACGCCGCCAATGCCCAGGTGCACCGCGTAGATCAGGCCGTACAGGCTGTGGGCGGCATCCAGTTCGCCGCTGACCAGTTTGTCGCGCAAACCGGCCCAGGAGGTCTGGCGTTTGAGGTTCAGGGTCAGCCCGTAAGGCTGGGCAAAGCCCTGTGTGGCCGCGACGACGACCGAGGCGCAATCGCTCAGGGCCATGAAGCCCAGGTTGATCGCGGTTTTTTCCGGGGCATCGCTGCCATTGACCCAGGCCAGCGGCCCTACCGAAGGTTCATTCATACAACGTCACCTCGAAAAAAAGCGCCGCCACAGACTTTGCGCAGGCAAAACCCGAAGACGACGCCATTGTCCTTGCGCGCCTGCCTTCGTTGGCCCGCGCGCTGATAGCCAGGAGAGTGCAAGGCATATGCCAGTGCCAGCGATTTGTGCGTGCGCCTCGCGCCGCAGGTCGATGCCCGGCTATAATCGCCGCCTCTTTTCGCCGCCCGAGTCATTGCCGCCCATGTACACCCTGGCCCGTCAGCTGTTGTTCAAACTTTCCCCGGAAACCTCCCACGATCTGTCGCTGGATCTGATCGGCGCGGGTGGGCGTTTGGGCTTAAACGGCTTGCTGTGCAAGGCCCCGGCAAAAATGCCGGTGACCGTGATGGGGCTGGAATTTCCCAACCCGGTGGGGCTGGCGGCCGGTCTGGACAAGAACGGCGCCGCCATCGATGGCTTCGCGCAGCTGGGTTTCGGTTTTGTCGAAATAGGCACCGTGACCCCGCGTCCGCAGCCAGGCAACCCGAAACCACGGATCTTCCGCCTGCCGGAAGCCGAGGCGATCATCAACCGCATGGGTTTCAACAACCTCGGTGTGGATAACCTGCTGGCGCGGGTGGCTGCTGCGAAATACCAAGGCGTGCTGGGTATCAACATCGGCAAGAACTTCGATACCCCGGTCGAGCGCGCAGTTGACGATTACCTGATCTGCCTGGACAAGGTTTACGCCCACGCCAGTTACATCACGGTCAACGTCAGCTCGCCGAACACCCCGGGGCTGCGCAGTCTGCAGTTCGGTGATTCGCTCAAACAATTGCTGGCAGACCTGGCCACCCGTCGCGCCGAACTGGCGCTGCGTCACGGCAAGCATGTGCCGCTGGCGATCAAGATTGCCCCGGACATGACTGATGAAGAAACCGCGCAAGTCGCTCAGGCCCTGATCGAAACCGGGATGGACGCGGTGATCGCTACCAACACCACCTTGAGCCGTGTCGGTGTTGAAGGCATGGAACATGGCGACGAGGCGGGCGGTTTGTCTGGCGCGCCAGTGCGTGAGAAGAGCACGAATACCGTGAAGGTGCTGGCGGGTGAACTGGGTGGTCGTCTGCCGATCATCGCGGCGGGCGGCATCACCGAAGGCAAGCACGCGGCCGAGAAAATTCTTGCCGGTGCCAGCCTGGTGCAAATCTACTCTGGCTTCATCTATAAAGGCCCGGCGCTGATTCGTGAGTCGGTAGATGCTATCGCCGCGCTGCGTTGAGGTTTGCCGAGGGCTTTTGTGGCGAGGGGATTTATCCCCGATGGCTGCGAAGCAGCCCAAAACCATTCACCTCGATGTGCCAGTAAAATCAGGGGCTCAGGATTGCGACTGCTGCGCAGCCGGTCGGGGATAAATCCCCTCACCACAGGATCACCTTGCGGATAAGCAGGCATAAAAAAGGGCTCCTCGAAGGAGCCCCTGGGCCGTAGCCCGCCGTCCGGGAAGGACGTGCGTGGTTAATGCGTTACAAATTCAGATTGTCGTGTCGGAATAAATGCCCTGTGTCAGCCGACGGCGTGAAGTTCGTTGAGTCTGTGGATTCCCGCAGTGCCGGTCATACCGTCCCAGTTGTCGCCGCGTCCTTCTCGCCAGCCGTTGATCCAGGCTTGGCGTACCGACGGTAGAGTAAATGGGCAAAGCTCACGGGATTTGCCACCAACGCCATATTGATATCCGCGCAAAAATGCTCTTTCCAACGGATCACGCTTAAGTCTTCTCATAGGGTGTTTCCCTCACTTGTTGACTGTTTGTGTCGCGTTGACCTCAACCGAGGTCTGGCAGAAAAACTCTGCCGTGGGCGGCTCGCTGCCGGCGTGGCGAGCCAAGGTGTTGACGCCGTTGGGACGTCAACCTGTGTTCAGTTCTAACCAATGAGTCACACCGAGGGAATGATCGTTTTGTCATAAGGACGTAACGAAAATAGTGCTACAGCCATAAGTAACTGTGGGTTTCATGAATGTTTTTTCAGCAAACCCCGGTATGATCGGCGCCGCACTGGATGATGGGCTTAATTCTTTAGTGAGAATGACCCACGTTTAGACTCAGGTAATATTCGACGAAGGGTCGCTTTAAGACTTTTTGTTGCACCAACTTTTTTCTCTGTCCTTGCATCTAAGCTCTTTTAACCCGAGCAGCGGGGATGGAATGGCACACCTTCGTGCCACGCGGGCGTTCTTGTAGAAAAGCGCCTGATTGAAAACCGGATCGGCAATGCGTTGCCGATTCACTAGCCAAAGGCTCTGGAAAAACCATGTCCGACCGTTTCGAACTCTTCCTCACTTGCCCTAAAGGCCTTGAAGGCCTGCTCATCGAGGAAGCCGTCGGGCTTGGCCTTGAAGAAGCCCGCGAGCACACTTCCGCCGTGCGTGGCATGGCAACCATGGAAACCGCTTATCGCCTGTGCTTGTGGTCGCGTCTGGCCAACCGCGTGTTACTGGTGCTCAAGCGTTTCCCGATGAAGGACGCTGAAGACCTGTACCACGGCGTGCTCGACGTCGAGTGGCAGGATCACATGCTCAGCGATGGCACCCTGGCCGTCGAATTCAGTGGTCATGGCTCGGGCATCGACAACACCCACTTCGGCGCCTTGAAGGTCAAGGATGCCATCGTCGACAAGCTGCGCACCCCGCAAGGCGATCGCCCAAGCATCGACAAGCTCAATCCGGACCTGCGCATTCACCTGCGTCTGGATCGCGGCGAAGCGATTCTGTCCCTCGACCTCTCCGGCCACAGCCTGCACCAGCGTGGGTATCGCTTGCAGCAGGGCGCTGCGCCGCTGAAGGAAAACCTCGCGGCAGCGATTCTGATCCGCTCCGGCTGGCCGCGCATTGCTGCCGAAGGTGGTGCGCTGGCTGACCCGATGTGCGGGGTTGGTACGTTCCTCGTCGAAGCGGGCATGATCGCCGCCGACATGGCGCCGAACTTGCGTCGCGAGCAGTGGGGCTTCACCGCTTGGCTCGGTCACGTGCCGGCGCTGTGGAAAAAACTTCACGAAGAGGCTTCCCAGCGCGCCGCTGCCGGTCTGGCCAAGCCGCCGCTGTGGATCCGTGGTTACGAAGCCGACCCCCGCCTGATTCAGCCGGGCCGCAACAACGTTGAACGTGCCGGTCTGAGCGAGTGGATCAAGATCTACCAGGGCGAAGTCGCGACCTTCGAGCCGCGCCCGGACCAGAACCAGAAAGGTCTGGTGATCTGCAACCCACCGTACGGCGAGCGTCTGGGTGACGAAGCCAGCCTGTTGTACCTCTACCAGAACCTCGGCGAGCGCCTGCGTCAGGCCTGCCTGAACTGGGAAGCGGCGGTATTCACCGGCGCGCCGGATCTGGGCAAGCGCATGGGCATCCGCAGCCACAAACAGTATTCGTTCTGGAACGGCGCGTTGCCGTGCAAGCTGCTGTTGATCAAAGTGCTGCCGGATCAGTTCGTCACCGGCGAGCGTCGTACCCCGGAGCAGCGTCAGGCCGAGCGTGAGCAAGCGGCTTACGATCAGACTCCGGACGAGCCGCAAGAGCGCAAGTTCAACAAGAACGGCAACCCGATCAAACCGACGCCGGCCCCGGCGCCAGTGATCGAGCAGCCGCGCTTGAGCGAAGGCGGGCAGATGTTTGCCAACCGCCTGCAAAAGAATCTCAAGGCGATGGGCAAGTGGGTCAAGCGCGAAGGCATCGATTGCTACCGCGTCTACGATGCCGACATGCCGGAATATGCGATGGCGATCGATCTGTACCACGACTGGGTGCACGTTCAGGAATACGCCGCACCGAAGTCCATCGACCCGGAAAAAGCCTCGGCGCGCATGTTTGACGCACTGGCGGCGATTCCGCAGGCGTTGAACGTCGACAAGAGCCGCGTAGTGGTCAAGCGCCGCGAGCGCCAGAGTGGCACCAAGCAGTACGAGCGTCAGGCCGCGCAAGGCAAGTTCAATGAAGTCAGCGAGGGCGGCGTGAAGTTGCTGGTCAACCTCACCGATTACCTCGACACCGGTCTGTTCCTCGATCACCGGCCGATGCGCATGCGTATTCAGAAAGAGGCCGCCGGCAAACGCTTCCTCAATCTGTTCTGCTACACCGCGACGGCCAGTGTGCATGCGGCCAAGGGCGGCGCGCGCAGCACCACCAGCGTCGACCTGTCGAAAACCTACCTCGATTGGGCCCGTCGTAACCTGTCGCTGAACGGCTTCTCCGACAAGAACCGTCTGGAGCAGGGCGACGTGATGGCGTGGCTGGAGAGCAGTCGTGACGAATACGACCTGATCTTCATCGATCCGCCGACCTTCTCCAACTCCAAGCGCATGGAAGGCATCTTCGACGTGCAGCGTGATCAGGTGCAGTTGATCGACCTGGCCATGGCGCGTCTGGCTCCGGGTGGCGTGCTGTACTTCTCCAACAACTTCCGCAAGTTCCAGTTGGAGGAAAACCTCGCCGAGCGTTATGCGGTCGAGGAAATCAGCGCGCAGACCATCGATCCGGATTTCGCGCGCAACACCAAGATCCACCGCGCCTGGAAAATCACGGCTCGTTGACACTCGGCAAAGTTGGATCCACAGAGCCTTGATTTTTAACGGCTCTTGGATCCGATCAGCGCTAGCCAAATTAATGGCTAATAGCTATAACTCACTCATGGCCAATGGGGGTATCCCCGAAATGCTGCTGTGGTGAGTTGCCCTTATGTCGTTGCACCCCGTGCGCCCGAAGATTCTGGGTTTTATCAGCGAAGAAGTCTCGGCCTGGCTGGTCGCGATGCTGGTATTGCTCGCCGGCGGGATTCTCACGGGGCTGCTCGCCTGGGCCACCTTCAATCAGTTTGAGCAGCAATTGCGTCAGCGCTTTCAACTGCTGGCCAATGAGCGTTACAGCCGCATCGAAGAACGCTTCCAGGATCAGGAGCAACGCCTCGACGGCTTGCGCCGCTTCTTCGCCAACTCCGAATCGGTGTCCCGCGCCGAATTCGATGGCTACACCCAACCTTTATTACTGCGTACCCAGGCCTATTCGTTTGCCCTGCGGGTCAGTGCTGCCGAGCGCGGCGCTTTTGAACAGCGCGTGCGAGAGGAAGGGCTGAGCACCTTTACCATTCGCGAACTCAATGCACAGGGCGAGCTGCAACTGTCCGGCCTGCGCGATGAATACGTGCCCGTGCTGTTCAGCCAGACGCAAAGTCGCCTCGGCTCGCCTTTGGGCTATGACTTGCTGGCGCAACCGCTGCGTCGGGACACCCTCCAGCGTGCAGACAAGCTTGGTGGTCTGGCGGTGTCGCAACCGATGCATCTGGTGAGTATCGAACCGTCCTACGCGCGCGGGGTGCTATTGGTTGCACCAGTGATGCGGGCTGGCCAGCAACAGTCGTTCGGCTACGTGATGGCGGTAATCAGCATGCGCCAGCTGCTGGCCGATGGCTTGCCGGATGCGTTTCATGACTACTTGTCCGTGCGCATTCTCGACCTGTCGACCAATGATCAGCACGAAGTGTTGTTCGAATCCACCAACGAGCCGGCGCTCAGCGATCTGGCGGCGACGCGGCTGGTGCGCATGGCCGATCACGACTATCAGGTCGATATCCTGCCCAGCGAAGCCTTTATGCAGGCCAATCACTCTTCGGTGGGCAGCGTGATCATTCTTGGCGGCTTGCTGAGTCTGCTGCTCAGCGCGTTGCTCTATGTGCTGGTCAGCCAGCGCCAGCGCGCCTTGCGCCTGGTCGAATTGCGCACGCAGGAACTGCACGAGCGTGAGCAGGAGTTGCGCGGCACCCACGGTCAACTGCGCGGGGTGCTGAATGCCGCGACTCAAGTCGCGATCATCGCCACCGATTTGCGCGGGGTGATCAATACTTTCAACCCCGGCGCCGAACAGATGCTCGGCTACAGCAGCGCCGACGTCGTCGGCCACATGACCCTGGAAAACCTGCACTTGCCAAGGGAGTTGAGCGCACGTTCTACGGAATTGAGTGCGCGGTACGGCAAGAGCATCCCGACCTGCCACGCGATGCTGGTCGAGGGCGGTGAAGTCGGCGGTCACGAGGCTCGCGAGTGGACGCTGGTACGCAGCGATGGCAGCCACCTGCCAGTGAACATGCTCGCCACTCCGGTCCTCGATGAGCAGGGCCTGTGGGTAGGCCATCTGGCGATCTGTATCGACATCACCGAGCGCAAGCGCGTCCACGAGGCCCTGGCGGCGCGGGACGTGCTGCTGAAGAAACTCAGTGCTCACGTGCCTGGTGGCATCTACCAGTTCAAGATGGAATTCGACGGGCGCTTCAGCGTGATCTACGCCAGCGACGGCATCCGCGAGATCTACGAGCTGGAGCCGGACGTGCTGCTGCTCGACGCCGAGGCGATCTTTTCTCGCATCCACCCACAGGACATCACCCGCGTGCGCACCTCGATTCGCGCCTCGGCGGACAACCTCAGCCCGTGGCGCGAGGAATACCGCGTGCAATTGCCCGAGCGCGGGCTGCGCTGGGTGCGTGGTGAGGCGACGCCGGAAGAGCTGCCCGGCGGCGGTGTGCTGTGGCATGGCTATATTTCGGATATTTCCGATCTGAAGCGGGTCGAGGAAGAACTTCGTGCGCTGTCAGTGACTGATTCGCTGACCGGTATTCACAACCGCCGCTATTTTCAGGAGCGCCTGACCACGGAAATGGCCCGGGTCGAGCGTGGCGGCGGGGAGTTGTCGGTGATCATGCTCGACATCGACCACTTCAAACGCATCAACGACCAGTACGGCCATGCCGTGGGCGACCGGGTGCTGCAAGCCGTGTGCGAGCGCATCGGCCATCGGCTGCGCCGTACCGATGTGTTTTGTCGTCTGGGCGGCGAGGAGTTCATGGTGCTGTGCCCGGACATCGACGGCGAACACGCGTACATGCTCGCGGTGGAGTTGTGGCAGGGGCTGCGCAGTGCGCCGGTGGATGTGGTCGGCGTGGTGACTGCGAGTTTCGGTATCGCCAGCTGGCGACCGGGGGAGGGCGCGGATTCGCTGCTGCTGCGCGCCGACTCGGGTGTGTACGCAGCCAAGCAGGGCGGGCGCGATCGGGTTGAGCAGATGAGCTGACATTCAATACACCACAAACCTGTGGGAGCTGGCTTGCCAGCGATAGCGTCATTTCAGTCAGCATCTTCGGTGACTGACATAGCGCTATCGCTGGCAAGCCAGCTCCCACAGGGTTCCATGGTGTCGGCGGGATTGGCTTACAGTACCGAAGCTGTCTGCGCCAGTTTTGGCTGCTTATATAGATCCAGCAGCACCTGATCCAGCACCGACGACGCCCCAAACGGCGCCTTGTCATTGAGGATCGCCACCACCGCCCAGGTGTTGCCATTCACATCACGGCTGAAGCCGGCGATCGCGCGCACGGTGTTCAGGGTGCCGGTCTTGACGTGAGCTTCGCCGCGCATCGCGGTGGTCTTCAGGCGTTTGCGCATGGTGCCGTCGGTGCCGGCAATCGGCAGCGAGCTGATGTATTCGGCGGCGTACGGGCTGTGCCAGGCGGCTTGCAGCATGCTGGCCATCTCACGGGCGCTGACGCGTTCGGCGCGGGACAGGCCGGAGCCGTTCTCCATCACCAGATGCGGCGCGGTAATGCCTTTGCGTGCCAGCCACTGACGCACCACGCGTTGCGCGGCCTTGGCGTCATCACCGTCGGCGTCGTTGCGGAATTTCTGACCGAGGCTCAGGAACAGCTGCTGGGCCATGGTGTTGTTACTGTATTTGTTGATGTCGCGGATGATCTCGGCCAGATCCGGCGAGTAGGCGCGGGCCAGCAGTTTGGCGTTGCTCGGGGTCGAGGCGAGACGATCCTTGCCCTGGATGCTGCCACCCAGTTCCTTCCAGATCGCCCGAACGGCGCCAGCGGTGTAGGTCGCGTGGTCGAGCAGCGACAGGTAAGTCTGTGAGCTGCAGCCATCGCCCAACTGGCCGGCGACGGTGACGGTCATGCTGCCGTCGGCTTGCGCCACCGGGTTGTAGCGCACGCCGCCGGTGCATTGTTTGGAGTTCAACGCCTTGACGGTGTTTTCGATGCGGATGTTGGCAATCGGCGGTTCTACCGAGATCAACACCCGACCACCGTCGTTACGCGCGACAAAACGCAGAGCCTTGAGGTTGACCAGCAGCGAATCCGGTTTGACCAGGAACGGTTTGTTCTCGTCGTTGCCGTCGTCATTGAATTCCGGCAGTTGCGGCTGCACGAAGAAGCTGCGGTCCAGCACCAGATCACCGGTGATCTGGGTCACGCCGTTGGCGCGCAGGTCGCGCATCAGCAGCCAGAGTTTTTCCATGTTCAGCTTTGGATCGCCGCCACCCTTGAGGTAGAGGTTGCCGTTGAGGATGCCGCCGCTCAGGTCGCCATCGGTGTAGAACTCGGTTTTCCACTGATGGTTGGGACCGAGCATCTCCAGCGCCGCATAGGTGGTGACCAGTTTCATGGTCGAGGCCGGGTTGACCGATACGTCGGCGTTGTACACGGTCGCGGTGCCCGGGCCATCCAGCGGCACCATCACCAGCGACAGGGCAGTCGGCTGCAGCTTGCTCGCCTTGAGGGCTTTTTCGACGTTGGGGGTGAGAGAAGTATTGATGGTGGCAGCGGAGACAGGCAGGGCCAGTGGAAGAAGAAGGCCGGCCAGAAAAAGTGGACGCAACGATTTGATCATAAGAAATAAAACCCTGCAAAAGAGGGGAAAAATAACGAGGACATGGATGAAAAAGCCCTCAGTGGTCACGAAAGTGTCGGCATTATGCCCCAAGGTGTAACCGCTTGTGCCGTCCCCGGGGTGGCTAATCCGTGATTTTTTTACAGGCGGTCGGCTGCGCAGTCCAGAGAATCGGGCAATTGACCGCTTAAACTGGTAAAGTGCCGGCCGTTATTACTTAAGAGGATTGTTCCAATGGCGACTAACCGTTCCCAGCGTCTGCGCAAAAAACTGTGCGTTGATGAATTTCAAGAGCTGGGTTTCGAACTGAACCTGGACTTCAAAGAAGACTTGTCCGAAGAAGCCATTGACGCTTTCCTCGAAGCCTTCATCAAAGAAGCCATGGAAGCCAACGGTCTGGGTTATGTAGGCGGCGACGACTTCGGTCTGGTTTGCCTGCAGAAGCGTGGCTCGGTCAACGAAGAGCAGCGCGCTGCCGTTGAAGCCTGGCTGAAAAACCGTTCCGAGCTGACCAAGGCTGAAATCAGCCCGCTGCTGGACGTTTGGTATCCGGAAAAGCCGATCAACGCGGCTAAGTGATACTGAAAAAAACGGCGACCTGAGGGTCGCCGTTTTTTTATGCCTGCGCTTTACGCCAGTTCAGAATCACCAGCGTCAAAACCCCCGCGACAATCCCCCAGAACGCCGAACCAATCGAAAACAGCGTCAACCCCGACGCCGTGACCATAAAGGTAATCAGCGCCGCTTCGCGTTCCTTCACTTCGGTCATGGCAATGCTCAAGCCATTGATGATCGAACCAAACAGCGCCAATGCGGCAATCGACAGCACCAGTTCCTTCGGCAACGCGGCGAACAACGCCGCCAATGTGGCGCCGAACACTCCGGCAATCCCGTAGAAAATCCCGCACCACACCGCTGCGGTGTAACGTTTGTTGCGGTCTTCATGGGCGTGCGGCCCGGTACAAATCGCCGCGCTGATGGCCGCGAGGTTGATGCCGTGGGAGCCGAACGGCGCCAGTAACAGTGAGGCGATGCCTGTGGTGGTGATCAGCGGCGAGGCTGGCACGTTATAGCCGTCGGCGCGCAGGACGGCGATGCCGGGCATGTTCTGCGAGGTCATTGCCACCACGAACAGCGGGATGCCGATGCTGATGGTCGCTGCCAGCGAGAAATGCGGAGTAGTCCACACCGGTGTCGCCACCTCCAGGTGGAAACCGCTGAAATCCAGCAGGCCCATGAAGCCCGACAACGCCGTGCCGATCAGCAGTGCAGCGAGCACGGCATAGCGTGGCGACAGGCGTTTGATCAGCAGATAAGTGAAGAACATCCCCAGCACCAGACCGGTGCGGTGTTGCGCGGCGACGAAGATTTCACTGCCTATCTTGAACAGAATCCCCGCCAATAATGCCGCCGCCAGCGATGCCGGGATCTTTTTCACCAAACGTTCAAAACTGCCTGTCAGCCCGCAGATCGTCACCAGCACGGCGCAGGTAATGTAGGCACCGATGGCTTCGCCGTAACTGACGCCGCCAAGACTGGTGATCAGCAACGCCGCGCCGGGCGTCGACCAGGCGATGGTGATGGGTGTGCGATAGCGCAGCGACAGGCCGATCGAGCACACCGCCATGCCGATCGAAATCGCCCAGATCCACGAGGAAATCTGCCCGCTGGTCAGGCCCGCCGCTTGCCCGGCCTGGAACATCAGCACCAGTGAACTGGTGTAGCCGGTCATCATCGCAATGAAACCGGCGACGATGGCCGAAGGCGATGTGTCGGAAAAGGGACGCAGTTGAGTGTGCGTGGCGTCGTTCATGACGGCGGTGTTCCTTATACCAATGAAGATTCCCGCCATAACGCCAACCCTTGTAGGAGTGAGCCTGCTCGCGATTGCAGTGTGTCACCCACGTCATTGCCGAATGACACACCGCATTCGCGAGCAGGCTCACTCCTACAGGGAATTGTGCGCTGAAGGCGGATTCTGTGATCAAGCCTAAACTCAATCGTAACGGATCGTTGCAATACAGCCGTGGTCACAAACAGCCATACAGTCGTGTTGCCACCATCCATTGTGTACAATCGCGCTGTTTTTTACGCGATACTTGCCAGCGACCTACTGTGCCGTATTACAGTCACGGTCTATTCGCCGCAGTTCTCCCGACTCGAGTGCCCATGAACGAACAGTTGCAACCCCTCAAGAAACAACCGCGAGCAGGCAAAGCCGGCCGCAGCGGAACCCAGGACGATATTGTCTACGCGCATATCTTCGAGGCCATCCTCGAGCAGCGTCTGGCGCCCGGCACCAAGTTGAGCGAAGAAGCGCTGGGGGAAATTTTCGGGGTCAGCCGCACCATCATTCGCCGCGCCTTGTCGCGTCTGGCCCATGAGGGCGTCGTGCTGTTGCGGCCGAACCGTGGCGCCGTCGTCGCCAGCCCGAGCGTTGAAGAAGCACGCCAGGTGTTCATGGCCCGCCGTCTGGTCGAGCGCGCGATCACTGAACTGGCCGTGCTGCATGCCACTGCCGAACAGATCGCCGAACTGCGTCAGATGGTCAACGATGAGCGCGACAGTTTCTCGCGCGGTGATCGTGGCGCCGGTATTCGCCTGTCGGGTGAATTTCACCTGAAACTCGCCGAAGCGGCAAAAAACGCCCCGCTGATCAGCTTCCAGCGCAGCCTGGTCTCGCAGACCTCGCTGATCATCGCCCAGTATGAAAGCGGCAACCGTTCGCATTGTTCCTACGACGAGCACACCCAGTTGATCGACGCGATCGAAAAGCGCGACGGCGAACTGGCGGTGAATCTGATGATGCATCACATGGATCACATCGACAGCAAGCTCAACCTCGATGAGGAAGGCGCCTCCGATGATCTGCATGCGGTGTTCTCGCATCTGTTGCAGACCAAGAAGTCTGGGCGTCCTGCGGCCAAGCTCTAAAGTAGACCGAGTTGCTCCAATCGCTGGCAAGCCTGCTCCCACAGTGGTTTGTGGTGGGCAGCCGATTTGGGTTACACCACAAATCCTGTGGGAGCTGGCTTGCCAGCGATAGCAATCTGACAGGCAATAAAAATCCCCCGAACTGAAAAGTACCGGGGGATTGATCGTTACCACGCTCTGCGTGGGAATGCCTCTGGGGACGCTCCGCGTCCAGTGACGCGGAGCGTCACGGGCTGCATTCCCACGCGGAGCGTGGGAACGATCAGCGCGGGGGGCGATCAGTGCCGGAGAGTTAACGCTGATGCACCAACGCACCCGCCGCATACGTCTGCTGCACCGTGCGGTCATCCCCCAGCGTCATCAACACAAACAACGTCTCGGCGATGTTATTCGCCTGCTTCAAGCGATAACTCAGCAACGGCGTGGCGTTGTAATCCAGCACCAGGAAGTCGGCATCCGAGCCCGGTTGCAGATTGCCGATCTTGTCTTCCAGACGCAGCGCCCGTGCACCGCCCAGCGTCGCCAGATACAGCGACTTGAACGGGCTCAGGCGCGCACCCTGCAACTGCATCACTTTGTAAGCTTCGTTCAAGGTTTGCAGCAGCGAGAAACTGGTACCGCCACCAACGTCAGTGCCCAGACCGACATTCAGCTTGTGCTTCTCGGCCATCGGCAGATTGAACAAGCCGCTGCCGAGGAAGAAGTTCGAAGTCGGGCAGAACGAGATCGCCGAACCCGTCTCCGCCAACCGCGCACATTCGTCATCGCACAGGTGCACGCCGTGGGCGAAGACCGAGCGCTCGCCGAGCAACTTGTAGTGGTCGTAAACGTCGAGGTAGCCCTTGCGCTCCGGGAACAGCTCCTTGACCCACTCGATTTCCTTGAGGTTCTCGCTGATGTGGGTCTGCATGTACAGATCCGGGTATTCGGTCAGCAGTTGCCCGGCGAGGGTCAGTTGTTCCGGGGTGCTGGTCGGGGCGAAACGCGGGGTGACCGCATAGTGCAGGCGGCCCTTGCCGTGCCAGCGCTCGATCAGCGCCTTGCTCTCGACGTAGCTGGATTCTGCGGTGTCGGTCAGGTAGTCCGGTGCGTTGCGGTCCATCATCACCTTGCCGGCGATCATCCGCAGATCAAGCTTCTCGGCCGCCTCAAAGAACGAGTTCACCGATTGCGGGTGCACGCTGCCGAACACCAGCGCGGTGGTGGTGCCGTTGCGCAGCAGTTCCTTGATGAAAATATCCGCGACATCGTCGGCGTGCGCCTTGTCACCGAACTGGCTTTCGCACGGGAAGGTGTAGGTGTTGAGCCAGTCGAGCAGTTGCTCGCCATAGGCGCCAACCATGCCGGTTTGCGGCAGGTGAATGTGCGTGTCAATGAAGCCCGGGGTGATCAGCGCGTCTTTGTAGTGCTCGATTTCGATGTCCGCCGGCAGGGTCGGCAGCAAATCACTGGCGTGGCCGAGGGCGCTGATCTTGCCGCCATCGACCACCAGCAGGCCATCCTCGAAATATTCGTAGGAGGCTTCGATCCCGACTTCGGCAGGGTCGGCAATGCTGTGCAGGATGGCGGCGCGGTAGGCTTTGCGAGTCAGAGGCATGAGGTTTCTCTAATCAATTTGAGGCTTTGAGTTTGGCGGCTTCACTGCGGCGCGAAACGGGCAGCAGTTTGGCAATCGGTTCGGCGCTGGCAGTCTGCTGGCCGAAATTGGCGTTATAGGTGGCGATGATTTCGCCGGCGATGGAGATGGCGATTTCCACAGGCAATTTGCCTTTGACTTCGCTGATGCCCATCGGGCAGCGCATGCGTTGCACGACGCTGGCGTCGAAACCGCGATCACGCAGACGGTGTTCGAATTTGGCGCGTTTGGTCTTCGAGCCGATCAGGCCGAACCAAGTGAAATCGTTGCGCTTGAGGATGGCGGCGGTCAGCTCCAGATCCAGCTGATGGTTGTGGGTCATGACGATGCAGTAGCTGCCGGCGGGCAGGTCGTCGATTTCATCCACAGGCTCCTCGGCGACGATTTTACGCACGCCGTGGGGAATCTGTTCGGGGAATTCCTCTTCCCGCGAATCGATCCAGCGCACCCGGCAGGGCAGGCCGGCAAGCAACGGTACCAAGGCGCGGCCGACATGGCCGGCGCCGAACACGGCAATCTGCGCCTGCACCTGGCCCATCGGTTCGAACAGCAACACGGTGGCGCCACCGCAGCACTGGCCCAGACTGGCGCCGAGACTGAAGCGCTCCAGATGGGTGTCCTGCTTGCCGCTGGCGAGCATATCGCGGGCGATCTGCATGGCTTTGTATTCCAGATGCCCGCCACCGATGGTGTCGAAGGTCTGTTTCGCGCTGATGACCATTTTCGAGCCGGCGTTGCGTGGCGTCGAGCCAAGTTCTTCGATGATCGTCACCAGAACGCAGGGTTCGCCCTGGTTCTGCAGGTCGGCGAGGGCGTCGATCCAGTTGTACATAGTTCACCCCTACAACATCGTTGTCTGTTCGGGCCTCATCGCTGGCAAGCCAGCTCCCACAGGATTTGCGGTGTAACGCATATCGGATAAACACCGCAGAACCCTGTGGGAGTTGGCTTGCCAGCGATTGGCCGCGCCTCGGTCTTAAAGCGGAGCCAGTTCGGTCTCTGCCTCGACCGCTTTCACGGTCTTGAGCTGGCGCATCTGCTCACACCCCCACAACACCCGCTCCGGCGTCGCCGGCGCATCGATCTGCGGTTGATGCTTATAGTCACCGAGGCTCGCCACCGCATCCTTGATCGCACACCACGAAGCAATCCCGAGCATGAACGGTGGCTCACCGACAGCCTTGGAATGGAACACCGTGTCTTCCGGATTTTTGCGGTTTTCCACCAGCTTCACCCGCAGGTCGAGCGGCATGTCCGCCACGGCCGGGATCTTGTAGCTGGCCGGGCCGTTGGTCATCAGCTTGCCTTTGTTGTTCCAGACCAGCTCTTCCATGGTCAGCCAGCCCATGCCCTGGATGAAACCGCCCTCGACCTGACCGATGTCGATGGACGGGTTCAGCGAGGCGCCCACATCGTGAAGGATGTCGGTTCGGAGCATCTTGTACTCGCCGGTCAGGGTGTCGACGATCACTTCGCAGCACGCCGCGCCGAAGGCGAAGTAGTAGAATGGCCGACCACGGGCCTGGCTGCGGTCGTAGTAGATTTTCGGGGTCTTATAGAACCCGGTGCTCGACAACGAAACCTGATTGAAATACGCCTGCTGGATCAGCGCTTCAAAGGTCAGGATGTGGTCGCGGACGCGCACATGACCGTTATGGAATTGCACGTCTTCTTCGCTGACTTTGTAATGCCGGGCAGCAAATTCGATCAGGCGTTTCTTGATGATTTCAGCCGCGTTCTGCGCCGCTTTACCGTTCAAGTCGGCGCCGCTGGACGCCGCTGTCGGCGAGGTGTTCGGTACTTTGTCGGTGTTGGTCGCGGTGATCTGCACACGATCAATCTCGACCTGGAACACTTCAGCCACGACCTGCGCGACTTTGGTGTTCAGCCCCTGGCCCATTTCCGTGCCGCCATGGTTCAGGTGGATGCTGCCGTCGGTGTAGATGTGGATCAGCGCACCGGCCTGGTTCAGGAAGCTCGCTGTGAAGGAAATACCGAATTTCACCGGGGTCAGCGCCAGGCCTTTTTTCAGGATCGGGCTGTTGGCGTTGTAGCGGCGGATCGCTTCGCGACGCTCGTGATACTGGCTGCTTTCTTCCAGTTCGGCGGTCATTTCCTCGAGCATGTTGTGCTCGACGGTCTGGTAGTAATGGGTGACGTTGCGCTCGGTCTTGCCGTAGTAGTTGGCCTTGCGCACAGCCAGCGGATCAAGCTGCAGGTGACGGGCAATCGCGTCCATTACTTCCTCAATCGCGACCATGCCTTGCGGGCCACCGAAACCACGGTAAGCGGTGTTCGACGCGGTGTTGGTCTTGCAGCGGTGCCCGTGGATGGTCGCATCGCCGAGGTAGTAGGAGTTGTCCGAGTGGAACATCGCCCGGTCAACGATCGAGGCGGACAAATCCGGCGAGCAGCCGCAGTTGCCAGCCAGATCCATGTTGATCCCGTGCAGGCGCCCGGTGCTGTCGAAGCCGACGTCGTACTCGACGTAAAACGGGTGACGCTTGCCGGTCATCAGCATGTCTTCGACGCGCGGCAGGCGCATCTTGGTCGGTTGGCCAGTCAGGTGCGCAACCACGGCGCACAGGCACGCCGGGCTGGCGGCCTGGGTTTCCTTGCCGCCGAAACCACCGCCCATGCGGCGCATGTCGACGACGATTTTGTTCATCGACACGTCGAGCACTTCGGCGACCAGTTTCTGCACTTCGGTCGGGTTCTGCGTCGAGCAGTAGACGATCATGCCGCCGTCTTCAGTCGGCATCACCGAGGAGATTTGCGTCTCCAGATAGAAGTGTTCCTGACCACCGATGTGCAGCGTGCCCTGAATGCGATGTTCAGCGGTCGCCAGTGCCGAGACCGAATCGCCGCGCTGATGGGTGTGGCTGTCGAGCACGAAGTGGCGTTTGCGCAGGGCTTCGACCACGTCGAGCACTGGCTCGAGGTCTTCGTATTCGATGATCGCGGCCATGGCGGCCTTGCGCGCGGTTTCCAGATCCTTCGCGGCAACGGCGAGCACCGGTTGACCGACAAATTGCACGTCATCGATGGCCAGCAGCGGGTCGCCCGGCATCAATGGGCCGATGTCTTTCAGGCCCGGCACGTCTTCGTGGGTGATGGCGATGCGTACGCCTTCGAAGGCGTAGCACGGCGAGGTGTCGATGCTGATGATTTTCGCGTGGGCGCGGTCCGACATGCGTGCGTACAGATGCAGCTGGTTTGGAAACTCCAGGCGATCATCGATGTACTGCGCTTCACCGGACACATGCTTGGCGGCGCTGTCGTGCTTGACGCTGCGGCCGACACCGGTGGTCAGGTCCTTGGCGAACAGCTCGGCCAATTCAGCCTGGGTCTTCTCTACGGCGTGATGGTTAGACATAAGCGGTCACCCGAGTCTCGATGTGCGGTGTTTGCAGTTCGATGAAGTATTTACGCAGCAGGTTCTGCGCGCTGAGCAGGCGATATTCCTTGCTGGCGCGGAAGTCCGAGAGCGGTGTGAAGTCTTCGGCCAGTGCGGTGCAGGCGCGTTCGACCACGGCGTTGTTGAACGGCTGGCCGATCAATGCGGCTTCACAGTGAGCCGCGCGTTTCGGAATTGCTGCCATACCGCCGAAGGCTATGCGCGCATCTCTGATCACGCCGTTTTCGACGCGCAGGTTGAACGCGGCGCAGACGGCGGAGATGTCGTCGTCCAGACGCTTGGAAACTTTGTAGGCGCGGAACAACTGCTCGGCGCTGGCGCGTGGGACGATGATCTTCTCGATGAATTCACTTTCCTGACGGGCAGTGACTTTGTAGTCGATGAAGTAATCTTCGAGGTTCAGCGTGCGCCGGGTTTCGCCTTTGCACAGCACGACTTGCGCGCCGAGGGCGATCAGCAGCGGAGGCGAATCACCGATTGGCGAGGCGTTGCCGATGTTGCCGCCGAGGGTGCCCTGGTTGCGGATTTGCAGCGAGGCGAAGCGGTGCAACAGTTCGCCGAAGTCCGGGTACTCGGCGTTCAACGCTTCGTAGCAGTCGGAGAGGGCGGTGGCAGCGCCGATTTCGATGCGGTCTTCGAAGGTTTCGATGCGCTTCATTTCGGCGACGTTGCCGACGTAGATCATCACCGGCAGGGTGCGGTGGAACTGGGTGACTTCCAGCGCCAGATCGGTGCCGCCGGCAAGCAGGCGGGCTTGTGGGTAAGCGTCGTAGAGATCGGCCAGGTCAGCGACGGTCAGCGGCACCAGGCAGCGCTTGTCGCCACTGTTCAGCTCGCCGATATCGGTCGGGGCGATGGCTTTCAGGCGCGCGATGGTTTCCGCTTCGCGGGCGTCGAACTGGTCCGGTTGCTTGCCGCAGCACGATTGCTCGGCAGCCGCCAGAATCGGCCGGTAGCCGGTGCAGCGGCAGAGGTTGCCGGCCAGCGCTTCGTGGGCCTTGGCGTGATCCGGCGCATCGCTGTTCTTTTGCAGAGCGAACAGCGACATGACGAAACCCGGGGTGCAGAAACCGCATTGCGAGCCGTGGCACTCGACCATGGCTTTCTGCACGCTGTGCAGTTCGCCTTTGTGCTTGAGGTCTTCAACGCTGATCAGTTGTTTGCCGTGCAGTGACGAAACGAATGTCAGGCACGAGTTGAGGCTGCGATAGCGAATGTGTTCGCGGCCATCGTCATCCGTTTGCAGCTCGCCAACCACCACGGTGCAAGCGCCGCAGTCGCCGCTGGCGCAACCTTCTTTGGTACCGGATTTACCGACGTGTTCACGCAAGTAATTGAGCACAGTCAGATTCGGGTCCAGGGCATGCTCGCTACGGAGTTCCTGGTTAAGTAAAAACTGGATCACGGAAGGCCTCGCAGACTCATTATTGTTGTTAACCGACGTGAACCGAATTTAGCAGGTCTGACTTTTCGGTCAATGGTTTTCTGACTTAAAGGTCAGGAAAATACGTTTCGTCGATCAGCAACGTGTCTATTCAGTATTGACCCTCATCGGTCACCCCGCTTTTTTGCGGGATTCGTGCCAAAAACCGCTGAGTGGGCACTCCGCCATGCCCGTGCATTTGCGCTACACTGCGCCGCTTGTGCAGATCGATAGAGTTTGAAGGACAACCATGACGTTCAAGGCGCCGGACAGCCTCGCCGAGCAAATTGCTCACCACCTCGCCGAACGCATCATTCGTGGCGAAATGAAGCCGGGAGAGCGCATCCAGGAACAGAAGGTCACGCTGGCACTTAATGTCAGCCGCGGATCGGTCCGCGAAGCCTTGCTGATCCTCGAACGCCGCCACCTGATCGCGATCCTGCCGCGCCGTGGCGCGCACGTCACCGAACTGACGCCGCACAAGGTGCAGAGCCTGTGCACGCTGATGAGCGAGCTGTACATCCTGCTCGGCAATTCGGTGGCCAACGGCTGGCAAGTGCAGTCGGACATGGCGCCGTTCGTGCAGATCCAGCAGCGCCTGACCGCCAGCTACGAGCGCCAGGACATCCGCAGTTTTGTCGACGACAGCTTCAGCGTCATGCGCGCTGCCTATCCGTTCGCCAACAACCCGTACCTGCAAGAGACCGTCGAGAACCTGCAGCCGGCCATGAGCCGCGCCTACTTCCTTGCCCTCGAACAGCGCAAGGCCGAAATGAGCGAGTTCCTCGAACTGTTCGAGCGCTTGCTGGCCGCCGTGCTTGCCCGTGATTTGCCGCAGATCCGCATCGTGCTGACGGCTTACGCCCAGCGCAGCTGCGATCTGGTGGTGTCCGCCCTGACGGTTGCCTAAGCGTGCGGCTCAAGTGCATCAAACTGGCGGGATTCAAGTCCTTCGTCGACCCGACCACGGTGAACTTCCCCAGTAACATGGCGGCAGTCGTCGGGCCGAACGGTTGCGGCAAGTCGAACATCATCGACGCCGTGCGCTGGGTGATGGGCGAAAGTTCGGCGAAGAACCTCCGTGGCGAGTCGATGACCGACGTCATCTTCAACGGTTCGACCAGCCGTAAACCGGTGAGTCAGGCCAGCATCGAACTGGTCTTCGACAACTCCGACGGCACGTTGCTGGGCGAGTACGCGGCTTACGCGGAAATCTCCATTCGCCGCAAAGTCACTCGCGACAGCCAGACCACCTATTACCTCAACGGCACCAAATGCCGTCGTCGCGATATCACCGATATTTTCCTCGGCACCGGCCTCGGCCCGCGCAGTTACTCGATCATCGAGCAGGGGATGATCTCCAAGCTGATCGAGTCCAAGCCCGAAGACCTGCGCAACTTCATTGAAGAAGCGGCCGGCATCTCGAAATATAAAGAGCGCCGGCGCGAAACCGAAAACCGTATCCGCCGCACCCACGAAAACCTTGCTCGCCTGACCGACCTGCGCGAAGAGCTGGAGCGTCAACTCGAACGCCTGCACCGCCAGGCCGAGGCGGCGAAGAAGTATCAGGAATTCAAAGCCGAGGAGCGTCAGCTCAAGGCGCAACTGTCGGCCCTGCGCTGGCAGGATCTGAACGATCAGGTCGGCCAGCGCGAGTCGATCATCGGCACTCAGGAAATCAGTTTCGAAGCCTTGGTCGCAGAACAGCGCAATGCCGACGCGGCCATCGAACGCCTGCGCGACGGGCACCACGATCTGTCCGAACGCTTCAATCTGGTGCAGGGGCGCTTCTATTCGGTCGGCGGCGACATCGCCCGGGTCGAGCAGAGCATCCAGCACGGCCAGCAACGTTTGCGCCAGTTGCAGGACGATCTGAAAGAAGCCGAACGCGCACGCCTGGAAACCGAATCGCATCTGGGTCACGATCGCACCTTGCTGCTGACCCTCGGCGAAGAGCTGGACATGCTCACGCCCGAGCAGGAAGTCACCAGCGCTGCCGCCGAAGAAGCCGCCGCTGCGCTGGAAGATTCCGAAAGCGTCATGCACGGTTGGCAGGAGCAGTGGGACGCCTTCAACCTGACCGCCGCCGAACCGCGTCGTCAGGCCGAAGTGCAGCAGTCGCGCATCCAGCAGCTGGAAACCAGCATGGAGCGCCTCGCCGATCGGCAAAAGCGCCTCGGCGAAGAGCGCGCGCTGCTTTCGGCCGACCCGGAAGACGCGGCGATCATGGAGCTCAACGAGCAACTCGCCGAGTCCGAAGCGACCCTCGAAGATTTGCAGACCAGCGAAGAGGCTCAGGTCGAAAAGCTCGAGCAACTTCGTCAGGAATTGCAGCAGGCGTTGACCGCGCAGCAACAGGCGCAGGGTGACTTGCAGCGGCTCAATGGTCGCCTGGCTTCGCTGGAAGCCTTGCAACAAGCCGCACTCGATCCAGGCACCGGCACTGCCGAATGGTTAAAGGAACACAACCTCACCGAGCGTCCGCGCCTGGCCGAAGGCCTGAAGGTCGAGGCCGGTTGGGAGCTGGCGGTGGAAACCGTGCTCGGCGCCGATCTGCAGGCGGTGCTGGTCGACGACTTCAGCGGCTTCGATCTGTCCGGTTTCACCCAAGGCGATTTGCGCCTGCTCAGCCCCGGCACCGATGGCGTACGCGTGGCCGGCAGCTTGCTGGATAAGGTCGAGGCGCAGATCGATCTGTCGCCGTGGCTCGGTCAGGTCAAACCCGTCGACAGCCTCGAACAGGCCTTGGCCTTGCGTGGACAATTAAGCGCTGGCGAGAGCCTGATCAGCCGTGACGGTTATTGGGTCGGTCGACACTTCCTGCGCGTACGTCGTGCCAGCGAAGCGGAAAGCGGCATGCTCGCCCGTGGCCAGGAAATCGAAGCGCTGCACCTTGAGCGCGAAGAGAAAGAAGCCACGGTCGAGGCCATGGAAAACCGTCTGCAAACCTTGCGCGCGCAACAGCGCCAGCAGGAAAACGGTCGCGAACATTTGCGTCGTTTGCTGCAAGACGAAGCACGTCAGCAAGGTGAATTGAAAGCGCAACTGTCCGCCGGCAAAGCCAAGGCCGAACAGTTGACTTTGCGCCGCACACGCCTCGATGAAGAGCTGGTCGAGCTTGGCGAACAGCGCGAACTTGAGCACGAACAAGTCGGCGAAGCGCGCATGCAGTTGCAGGAAGCCCTCGACGCGATGGCACTGGATACCGAGCAGCGCGAATTGCTGTTGGCCCAGCGCGACAGCCTGCGCGAGCGCCTTGATCGCGTGCGTCAGGAAGCGCGTCAGCACAAGGATCACGCGCACCAATTGGCCGTGCGTCTCGGCTCGTTGCGCGCTCAGCATGATTCCACGCGTCAGGCGCTGGAGCGTCTGGAAATGCAGGCCGAGCGTCTGACCGAAAAACGCGAACAGTTGAGTCTGAATCTGGAGGAGGGCGAGGCACCGCTGGAAGAGCTGCGCCTGAAACTCGAAGAACTGCTCGACAAGCGCATGACCGTCGACGAAGAACTCAAGACTGCGCAGATCGCCCTGGAAGACGCCGACCGCGAATTGCGCGACGCAGAAAAGCGCCGGACCCAGGCCGAGCAGCAATCGCAGTTGATTCGCGGCCAGCTCGAACAACAACGCATGGAATGGCAAGCCCTGACCGTGCGCCGCAAGGCTTTGCAGGATCAATTGCTCGAAGACGGCTACGATCTCAATGGCGTGCTCGCCACATTGACCGCGCAGGCCAGTGAACGCGAAGCCGAAGAAGAACTCGAAAGGATCAATGCGCGGATTCAACGCCTGGGCGCGATCAACCTCGCGGCCATCGATGAATACACGCAACAGTCCGAGCGTAAGCGTTATCTGGATGCGCAGGATGCCGATCTGGTCGAAGCACTGGAGACGCTGGAAAACGTTATCCGCAAGATCGACAAGGAAACCCGTAACCGTTTCAAAGATACCTTTGATCAGATCAATGGCGGTTTACAGGCACTTTTTCCAAAAGTTTTCGGTGGTGGACGGGCGTATTTGGAACTGACGGGCGAAGATCTACTCGATACAGGGGTAACGATCATGGCGCAGCCGCCAGGGAAGAAGAACAGCACCATCCATTTGCTCTCCGGCGGGGAAAAAGCCCTGACCGCGCTGGCACTGGTATTTGCCATCTTCAAATTGAATCCGGCGCCGTTCTGCATGCTCGATGAGGTTGACGCGCCACTGGATGACGCTAACGTTGGACGCTACGCACGCTTGGTCAAAGAGATGTCGCAGACCGTGCAGTTCATCTACATCACCCACAACAAAATCGCCATGGAAATGGCCGAGCAGTTGATGGGCGTAACGATGCATGAACCGGGTTGTTCGCGACTGGTAGCCGTGGATGTCGAGGAGGCGATGGCGATGGTGGACGCCTGAGCCAGCGTGGTGTCGGAAAGGTAATTTAGTCTTGTAGGACTTTTTTACCGCGTTCGACTTGCTGGCCAATCGACATATTCGCGCAAGCCAATGAGACAGACGGTGTAAAGTTGTCTTTGGTCGTGCTAGTTTAATGTCAATTTTTCGTATACGTGGGCAAAACGCCTGTCAGAACATAGAGTTGGCGCCACGTTTTAAAGCGGTTTGCACAGTGTAAACCCCTTATTTTTCAGCATTTTTTATAGAGGCACGGGATTACATGGAAATCGGTCTGCGCGAGTGGCTGATCGTCATCGGCATCATTGTGATAGCCGGTATTCTTTTCGATGGCTGGCGCCGTATGCGCGGCGGCAAGGGAAAACTGAAATTCCGTCTTGACCGAAGTCTGTCCAACCTGCCGGACGAGGACACCAGCGCCGAGCTGTTGGGCCCGGCTCGCGTGCTGGACAACCATAAAGAACCGCAGCTGGACGAACACGATCTGCCCTCGGTGAGCATGCCGGCCCGCGAAGCACGCGAGCCTCGCGAATCCGGTTCGAAGCGTGGCAAACGTGGCAGCAACGGTCCGGCTCAGGGTGACCTGAACCTCAATCTCGATCTGGATGACGGCCCGAGCTTCAGCAGCCGTGACGATGACTTCGTTGAAGACAGCAAGCCTGCGCCTGCTGTTGTCGACAAGGATCAGCCGCAAGCCGAAGAAGTGCTGGTGATCAGCGTGATCTGCCGCGACGCTGCCGGCTTCAAAGGCCCGGCGCTGTTGCAGAACATTCTGGAAAGTGGTCTGCGTTTTGGCGAGATGGATATTTTCCACCGCCACGAAAGCATGGCCGGCAACGGTGAAGTGTTGTTCTCCATGGCCAATGCGGTCAAACCGGGCATATTCGATCTGGACGATATCGACCATTTCAGCACCCCGGCGGTGAGCTTCTTCCTCGGCCTGCCAGGCCCGCGTCATCCTAAGCAGGCTTTCGATGTCATGGTGGCCGCAGCCCGCAAGCTGTCGCAGGAACTGAACGGCGAGCTGAAAGATGACCAGCGCAGCGTGCTGACCGCACAAACGATTGAGCACTACCGTCAGCGCATCGTCGAGTTCGAACGCCGCGCCCTGACCCAGAAGCGTTGATTGAAAAGATTGCCTCGCGATAAAAAAGAGGCAATCGGCAAATAGATTGAGCAGCCTCGGCTGCTCTTTTGCTTTATGAGAGAACACCCCATGACCGCCGCCAAAAACCGCATTCTAGAGCTGCGCGCTGAACTAGATCAGCACAATTACCGGTACCACGTCCTCGACGAACCGAGCATTCCGGACGCCGAGTACGACCGGTTGTTCCACGAGCTCAAAGCGCTGGAAGCGGCCAATCCCGAACTGATCACCAGCGACTCACCGACCCAGCGCGTCGGCAGCGTGGCGCTCACCGCGTTCACCCAGGTGCGTCACGAAGTGCCGATGCTCAGCCTCGGCAACGCCTTCGAAGAAACCGACATGCGCGAGTTCGATCGCCGCGTCACCGAAGGGCTGGATCTGCCGGCCGGTGACCTGTTCGGTGGCGGCGCGGCGGTGGAGTACAGCTGCGAACCCAAGCTCGATGGCCTGGCGGTCAGCCTGCTCTATCAGGACGGCGTGCTGGTACGTGGCGCCACACGCGGCGACGGCACCACCGGTGAAGACATCAGCGTCAACGTGCGCACCGTGCGTAACATTCCCCTGAAGCTGCACGGCGAAGGCTGGCCGGCGACCCTGGAAGTGCGCGGTGAAGTGTTCATGTCCAAGGCCGGTTTCGAGCGCCTCAACGCCTCGCAACTGGAAGTCGGCGGCAAGACCTTCGCCAACCCGCGCAACGCTGCGGCCGGCAGCTTGCGTCAGCTGGATTCGAAGATCACCGCCAACCGTCCGCTGGAATTCTGCTGCTACGGCATTGGTCAGGTTTCCCACGATATTGCCGACACCCACATCGGCAACCTCAAGCAGTTGCAGAAATGGGGCATGCCGATCAGTCACGAGCTGAAGCTGGCCAAGGGCATTGGCGAGTGCCTGGATTACTACCGCGACATCGGCGAGCGGCGTAATTCGCTGGCCTATGAAATCGACGGCGTGGTGTTCAAGGTCAACAGCATCGCCGATCAGCGTGAGCTGGGCTTCCGCGCCCGCGAACCGCGCTGGGCCATCGCGCATAAATTCCCGGCGATGGAAGAGCTCACCGAGTTGCTCGACGTGGAATTCCAGGTCGGCCGCACCGGCGCCGTCACGCCAGTCGCACGACTGAAACCGGTCAAGGTTGCCGGCGTCACCGTGGCCAACGCCACGCTGCACAACATGGACGAAGTGGCGCGTCTGGGCTTGATGATCGGTGACACCGTGATCATCCGTCGCGCCGGCGACGTGATTCCGCAAGTGGTGCAGGTGGTTATGGATCGCCGCCCGGAAAACGCCCGTGCGGTGCAGATTCCCGATAGCTGCCCGGTCTGTGGTTCGCACGTCGAGCGCACGCAACTGATCAAGCGCAGCAAAGGCAAGGAAACCGTCAGCGAAGGCGCGGTGTATCGCTGCGTCGGCCGTCTGGCCTGTGGCGCGCAACTGAAGCAGGCGATCATCCACTTCGTCTCGCGCCGGGCGATGGACATTGAAGGCCTGGGCGACAAGAGCGTCGAGCAACTGGTCGACGAAGGTCTGGTCAGCTCGCCGGCCGATCTGTACGCGCTGAAATTCGACGACATCGTCGATCTGGAAGGTTTTGCCGAGGTGTCGAGCAACAAACTGCTCGCGGCCATCGAGGACAGCAAGAAACCGGGGCTGGCGCGTTTCATCTATGCGCTGGGCATTCCTGATGTCGGCGAAGAAACGGCCAAGGTCCTGGCGCGCTCGCTGGGGTCGCTGGAGCGCGTTCAGCAGGCGTTGCCGCAAGTGTTGACCTACCTGCCGGATGTTGGCCTGGAAGTGGCGCACGAGATTCACAGCTTCTTTGAAGATGCGCATAACCAACAGGTGATCACTGAATTGCTCGGCCATGGTTTGCAGATTCAGGACCAAGGCGAGTTGGGCGCCGAGTTTGCTGCCAGCACCACGCTTGGCGGTTTCCTCGACAAACTGCACATCCCTTCGGTCGGCCCGGGCGGTGCGCAGAAACTGGCGGACAAGTTTGGTTCGCTGGAAGCGGTGATGAATGCCGACTGGCTGGACATGCGTCAGGCACTGCCGGAGAAACAGGCGAATTCGGTACGTGAGTTTTTTGCCTTGCCTGAGCATCGGCAACTGGCGGAAGAATCCGAGAAACAACTGCGCGATTTCGGTATGCACTGGCAGAGCGAGAAGAAAGTCGTCGAAGGCTTGCCGCTGTCCGGCGAGACCTGGGTGCTGACCGGCAAGGTCGAGTTGATGAGCCGTGATGTTGCCAAAGAGCATCTGGAAAGCCTGGGTGCCAAGGTCGCCGGTTCGGTCTCGGCGAAAACTCACTGCGTGGTCGCCGGCCCCGGCGCTGGTTCCAAGCTGACCAAGGCCAATGAACTGGGCGTGAAGGTAATGGACGAAGAAACCTTTATCGCTTTCCTCAAAACCCATGGCCTGAACGTTTGATCGTTCCCACGCTCCCGCGTGGGAATGCCGCCCCGGTCGCTCCGCGTCCGCTGTGACGCAGAGCGTCACTGGATGCATTCCCACGCAGAGCGTTGGAACGATCAGCAAAACGCGGGAACGATGTTGTCACGAGGATGATCTAGTCTTGGCAAGCCCCAGGGAGAGATCGCCATGTACCGCTTTTTCGAGCAGCTCAGTTCTCGCATCGTCGCGCCGTTCATGGGCGAGTCTTCACGCAACAGCAAAGTCTGGCCGTGCCGCTGCGGCCAGTCGCTGTTCTTTCGCAATAGCCAGTGCCTGGCGTGCAATGCCTTGCTCGGCTATCAACCCGAAGAAAGTCGCCTGACCTCGCTGCAACCCGGGCCGCAGGATGGCACCTGGACCCTCGACGCCGATCCCGACGCCGGGCTGTTCCGTCGTTGCGCCAACTTAGACACGCCTGCCGCGTGCAACTGGCTGCTGCCGGCCAACGATCACGACAGCCTGTGCATCGCCTGCAGCCTCAACCGGACCATCCCCGATCTGTCCGACCCGGAAAACCCCGTGCGCTGGCGCAAGGTCGAAATTGCCAAGCGGCGACTGATCGCGCAACTGATCACCCTCGGCTTGCAGGTCACCCCGAAAACCGTGGACGAGCAAACCGGGCTGGCCTTTGACTTTATCGGCGTCGACCTCGAAGGCAACGCGCCGATGACCGGCCATGCCAACGGCCTGATCACCCTCGATATCAAAGAAGCTGACGACGCCCACCGCGAGCGGGTGAGGGCGCAGATGCACGAACCGTATCGCACGCTGCTCGGGCATTTCCGCCATGAGGTCGGCCACTACTACTGGGATCGCCTGATCGCCAACGGCCCGTGGCTCGATTCATTCCGCAACCTGTTCGGCGATGAACGCACCAGTTATGCCGAGTCGCTGGATCGACACTACCAGCAGGGCGCCCCACTGGACTGGCCGCAGCAGTACGTCAGTGCCTACGCAACCATGCACCCGTGGGAAGACTGGGCAGAAACCTGGGCGCATTACCTGCACATGATGGACGCCGTGGACACGGCGCTGGGCTTTGGCATGAGCGCGCGGGAAATGGATTTCGACTACCAGCCGTTTCCCACAAGCACGCTCTACGATCCCGAGCATCCCGGCGGCGAGGCGTTTCTCTCGTTCGTCAACGCGTGGATCGAACTGGCCGGCATGCTCAATGAACTGTCACGCAGCATGGGCCAGCCGGATTTTTACCCGTTCGTGCTGCCGGCGCCGGCGATTGCCAAACTGCACTTCATTCATCTGGTGATCCAGCAGGCGGGCGGCCGGGCAGACGAGGTTCTTGCCCTGTAAACGCTGACGCAGGTTGCGATCTTTTCGGGCATGGCGCATGTCCTTGAAGCTGTTCATATTTTTATCTGCAACCAACGGTTGTAACTTCACCTCAGATAGGTACAATGGCGCGGCTCGCCGACAGGCAAGCGTCGTTATGGTGACCCCATCGGTCCCCCCGCAACGATTACCCGTGAACCTGGTCAGAGCCGGAAGGCAGCAGCCACAGCGGGAACATTGTGTGCCGGGGTGTGGCTGGTGGGGTTACCACCTTAACGAACAATCGAACGCTTCAAACAGAACTGCATGGGTTTCGCCCACTGCGGTTTTTTTTTGCCTGCGATTTGCTAGGGTGGGAACAACGTAATATTAGGGCGCCGATAGCCTGTAATAGCTGAAGGTTCTATTGCTCTCGACGCGCCCAAAAATGGTTAAGGACGGTACCAGTCTGCTAATTTTCTGATGTAAAGAGGTGCATCCTCGATTTTTTTTCTAAAAACAATATTTTCTTCGCTAATAGATAAAATATAGGGTGTTATCTCGGCAACATCTTCTGGTGGAAATCCGTACCGCATTAACAGCATATGGTACGCATTATTTGTGCCGAACCGTAATAGTTCGATCATTTTCTCGGCTCGAGAGTCTTGTGTGAGATTTTTGTAAATTTTAAATGCAGCAGAAAAAGTATCTGATAATGAGAAAGATATTACTTGATCTACATAGTCGTAGGTGTCGAAAATGACTGCGTCGTAGCTGACATCCTTTGCTTTAATAGATTTGAATAGAGGGTATTTTCTCGTTAACGTACTGTCAGGCAACTTATTGGCAGGTTGAGTAAATGCGGCATCACCCATTTTCCCTTCTTCACGTTTTGAAATATAATTGTATCTGATGCCAACGATTTCTCTGAATGAGCGTCCCTGTATAGAATGTAGAAATATAGAAATTGCAGAGTCGAAGACGGCTTCCTCGCCTTCAAATAATCCACGATTAAGAGATGACTCGAATAGGGTTTTAAAATTTTTGCATACCTCTAATCTGGTGTCCTTATTCGGCTTTCCTGAAATGTTATCTCTTATCGTACCACCGCGTTTATAAATTATTTCAAGAATGCGCCTGCACGCGGCTATTGACTCTTCGCTAGATAAACGTTCTACCTTTGATTGAGGTATATGTAATTCGTCATCAAAGGTGCCTGAGCGAATAGAATCTAAGAGTTCGTCTGAGTCAGAAGGTTCATCGCCGGAGCTTGACTCAATCAATGACTCTTCACTCAGATGATAGTGATCATTGATTCTTTCGGTGAATAACTTTGCACTTTCGGTGAATATGTATCCGTAATCAAATTTCTTGTCATCTGATAATCGGCCTGCCCTGCCTATAAGATTTTTAAAGGCTAACGATCTGTCGCTACCATCGTCACCCATGAAGCGCATGCTTTCTAACCAGACAATGTCAAATGGCATGTTGACGCCCTGAGCCAGCGTACTAGTCGCAAAGCATATTTTTGCAAAGCCGTTCCGTATAAAGTCTTCAACTAAAAAGCGTACTTCCAATGGGACGGAGCCGTGATGGATTACAACGCCTTTGTGAAGCAGTGCAACCAGTTTCGAGCGGTGAATGCTCTGATCTGCGCCGAGCAAATGCTCAATTGTAGTTATTATTTCTTTTGCCTTTGAGTCTGTTATGAATGGAAATAAGTCAATGTTGGAGTGGAAGTTTTTAAGAAATACTCCCTTGTAGATTGATGATTTCGAAACATATACAAGAATGGAATGTTCTCCATTTAAGGCAAAGCTTTCAAATTTTTGAGGGAATTCAATACATTTTTTTAATGTGTAACCTTTTTCTTCAAAGGGGCTGAAGTAGTAAGAGTTTCCGTTGCTATGGCGTTGAATGCTTATTTTTCCAACTGTTCCATGCGTGTAGGACCTAGAAAAGCTATGTTCGTCATTTATGCCATGCTTTTTAAACTGTGCACCAGGATTTTCCACGAATGGGTGTGCAAATATAAGTTTTGCGGTTGGGAAGGATTTTTGTATTCGTCTTACTAGTACATCAAATACTATACCTCTGGCTTTCTCTTCAGATACCTGTGCTTCATCAAAGAAGAAAACTTTTATGTTTAACTTTAGTGTGGTTAGAAATAAATCGCGTGCACGTTCTGGTGTGAGTATGAAAATTCTTTTTAAGTTTCTGCTAGTGAAAACGCTGTCCACAAAAGCCGAAATCATTACATTTTTGTCTCCTCCGAACTTGCGTCTCATAGCGCTCATATATTCAGCTATGAGGGCTCTGGATGGAACCACTACCACAGCATCACCAGATTGTTCTGCGATGAAGTCACGAATGGAGTATGATTTTCCGGCGCTAGTGGGGGCAGAAATAGAAACGAATTGGTTTTCGTCAACAGCGCGCCTAACACTTGCCTGAACAGGAGTAAGGTATTCGCCGTAGTCTTTTTTGTGTTGATTGCCAAATCCGGAAATCAGAAAAGAATATACGTTGTCAGGTTCCTTGATTTTATAGAATAAACCTAGCGCGGAAATCACCTTTTCTTCAAATTCTGCGAATACTTCAGTATGGAATTCTTTGTAATAGCTTAATGTTTCAAGGATGTCGGAGCTTATCGGGCCGTCTGTATGTAATTTTTCTAGTACAATTGTTAGGTCGTAAAATGGGCTTTCACTGTGTTTGATTTTTGTAATTTTGCTTGTGTTCATTTGCTTACACCTACCAAGTAGATAGTTTCAATCTTGGCTGTGGATAGGATTTTTTCTGCGCTCGAAAGAGCGTTTTCAAAAATTGTCAGCGGGGTAGAAGAGTTTAAAGAGAACGCTGCAACAATCCCAAATTGATCGTTGTCTAAGTTCTTTATTGCATTTTTATTTACTAAGTTGATCAGGTGTACTCGATCCCTAAAGTGTTTTTCTTCTGTTACGAATTTGTGTGCCTGAGAAAGTGCTTCTCCATGTGGGTTTTTTTTTGTGGAGTATTTTGCTTCCCCGAAATTTATAAATTCTCCTGGACAGGTGGTGTGGAAATCAAACCCCTCATTTTGTTTTTTTTGAGGTTTCCAAAGTTCAGCTATTGGTGTTTGTGCATGATTGAAAATTAGCTGTAGTGCTCTGGCGGAGCCGATGGAAATTAATAATTCTCCAAAGTCGCCAGCGATTTTGCTGGATGCTGACACTCTATTAAATATGTCGACTAATAGGCTTGCGGTCTCTGCAGCAGTTTTTTCATAGGAGCGACGTGTCCCGGAATCTAAATTCATTATCCATGACGTATTTAAGACGGAGTTTGTTAGCTCGAGCGCAATCTTCTTTATGTCGGATACTTTAACGTGGCAAAGTTTTATCTTTGGGGTGGTATGTGCGATTTCTGTGTGCGTACAGCCCCAGTTGGGGTCGTCTATATTGATGCTGTATTTTGGAATGTTCGCCATTATATTTCCCCAGCAGTTATCATGTTTGGATGCGGAAAGGTTAATGGTCTGGACTTTTTTTGAGGCTTCCATTGAGTACTAAGAGGAAGCATATTCAGGCAAGTTTTGATCCGCATTTTTTTCTTTAGAGGGAAGAAAACAGAACACCGGGGCGTGTTCGGTATTACATTCTTGCAGTCACGCTCTGTAATCAGGAGGCGTTGAGAGGGAAGCGGGGTGATATAGCGAGCCATGCTGTAGTCCTCAGTGATTCCATTCATGGCACTCGGCCATGATTGAGGCTATCTTGCTATGGTTGACCTAGTAAAGAGGCGGGATACGAAATCAGTCTGATCCCATCGACTTTTGCGCCCCAGAAAGGCATTTCCTTTGAGTTGGATAGCGCGGCGATGGAGTGGGTAGGTACTTTTTGCCACTCGCTAGCCATAGCGAGTTCAGGTAACCGTTGGTTACGTCTCGATTCGTTAGCGAGATTGGTTTTGAGGTGGCGCGTATTTGGATCGTGGTTTTTGAGCTGAATTTACGTGCGATCCAGAGAGGTTCATTTCAATCGCAGGAAATCACTTGAGTTTATGGCTATGAGCCACTACATTTTGTGCTCGGTAAATCACAAGGAAGGGATAATGAAATCAAGAACCTTATACACCATTCACGATTTGATCGTTAGAGGTTATCACGTAGTGCCTTTGCCGAATGGCAAGTATTTACATCAATTTACACCAAATACTACCGACACGATCTATCAGTTTGAAACGAACAATAGTGCGGCGGAGCTAGTAGATGGTGATCGTTATAATATAGGGTTTAGTACGGATTCAGCTGGTAGGAATATCGTTGAGTTGTCAGCAATGGGGCGCGCGGATACAGTCAATAAAGTCCTCAGCTATCTCGCTGCAAAACAATTCTCTAATGACAAGCTTGAAGAGAATCGCGGCAAGAATGATGAGCGTGTATCTCATAAAGCTAAAGATGGCTATTATTGGGGGAAGAAGTACGCGTGGCGTAGATTTGGGCTCGTAATATCTAAGGATGCTTTTTACCAGTATCTTGAAGAAATTGCGCACCCTTTCGTGCAATGTAGAACCTCTAATCCAGATCTGGGGGTTGGCTCCAATGAGTTGTCTATTGCTTTTAAAGACGAGGGATTAGAAGTCGCAATGGATCAGCTGATCGAAAGTGCTGTTCCAGTTGGTAGGTATTTTAAGTCGCCACTATATAGTCGCAAATTTCAGATAAGGCCAATTAATGCTATTTCGGATAAAAAATAGCTTTTGCGATTAGACTGTCAGTGGGGAGTGTCTCTCTAAGGGCGCTGGTGGTGTGTAAGTGAGCGCCTTTGAGGGCTATCATCAAAAAGTGCCTGCCGTTGGCAGGCATTTTAAATTTAGTGAGGGTTTTTGTAGTTTGCCTCAGAGTTTGTTGAATATAGTTTACTGTTTTTTTTGTTTTGCTCATTCGAACTTTCTGGCGAATGGCGACGTATGTGATGTGAGCGGTTTACTTTGATAGGCTGCGTGGTTTGATATGTGTCTTTTGTTTAGAGGTATGTAGCTCTTATATAATTTAGCGCTCGTCAACTTTAGTACCGGTATACAACCGGATAATCTCATCAATCTCCCCCGACATTTTCATCCTCAGCAACGTGCGCAAAATCCGCTGCACCGGCACCTTCGGATCATTCCTCACATAACAACCGACTTTCTGCTCCTGCAGCACCGCCACACCTTGCAGTTGCTGTCCGGGCGGCAGGCGCTGATTGAACCAGTCCAGCGTCCATTGGTTACTCACCGCGTAGTGATAGCGCCCGGCCAGCAGCTTATCCAGCACCTGCTCCTGATTGCGCGCATCTTCACGTTGCAGTTGATTGGCATCGAAGAGGGGTTGCAGGGTGGGGTAGGTGTAGCCGAGCACTGTGCCGATCGACTGGAGGGGCAGGCTGGAGGGATCGGCGCTGGCGGGTTGATCCTGGCGAGCGATCAGCAAATCACGCTGAAACAACAGCGGAATGCTCCAGATGTAATCGCCGGACTGGTTCGGCAGCCATGACTGTGCGGCGTAGCAGCGCACGTCGACTTCGCCGCGCTCCATGGCACCTTGCACGCGGGCGCGGGGCAGGACGTGAAATTCTGCCGGCACGCCCACTTGAGTGGCGAGGCTAAGCATGATGTCGTGCAGGATGCCTTGGGTCGGGCGACCGCGTTCCAGTTGCACCATCGGCATCGCCCAGCTGTCGGCCACGACGAAGCGTAGCGGTGGTTCCGCTGCTGTCACGCTCAGGCTGATCCCCAGCATTGCCCCCGCGGCCCACCGCATAAACGCTCCGGTAATTCTCCATCCCGGGCCGATAAAAGCCTCTGCTCATGCAGCTTAGCCATATTAGACGAGCACACCGGATGCAATTTTGCCCTTGCTCCGCTAGCATTAGCCGCTTCAGCTTCCTTCGTTGCGACGGTTTTCGATGAGTTATCAGGTTCTTGCACGTAAATGGCGTCCGCGCTCGTTCCGCGAAATGGTCGGCCAGACCCATGTGCTCAAGGCTCTGATCAATGCCTTGGACAGCCAGCGGCTGCACCACGCGTACCTGTTCACCGGTACGCGCGGGGTGGGTAAAACCACGATTGCGCGGATCATTGCCAAATGCCTGAACTGTGAAACAGGTATCACTTCCAGCCCGTGTGGCGAATGTTCGGTGTGCCGTGAAATCGATGAGGGGCGTTTCGTCGACCTGATCGAGATCGACGCCGCCAGCCGCACCAAGGTCGAAGACACCCGCGAACTGCTCGACAACGTGCAGTACGCGCCAAGCCGTGGGCGCTTCAAGGTCTACCTGATCGACGAAGTGCACATGCTTTCCAGCCATTCCTTCAATGCGCTGCTGAAAACCCTTGAAGAGCCGCCGCCGTACGTCAAGTTCATCCTGGCGACCACCGACCCGCAGAAACTTCCGGCAACGATTTTGTCGCGTTGCCTGCAGTTCTCGCTGAAGAACATGACGCCGGAACGTGTGGTCGAGCATCTGACCCACGTACTGACGGCCGAAAACGTGCCGTTCGAAGACGATGCACTGTGGCTGCTCGGTCGCGCCGCTGACGGTTCGATGCGTGACGCCATGAGCCTGACAGATCAGGCGATCGCGTTCGGTGAAGGCAAGGTACTGGCCACCGACGTGCGGGCGATGCTCGGTACGCTGGATCACGGTCAGGTTTACGACGTGCTGCATGCGTTAATCGAAGGCGATGCCAAGGCGTTGCTCGAAGCCGTGCGCCACCTGGCCGAGCAAGGCCCGGACTGGAATGGCGTGCTCTCGGAAATTCTCAATGTGCTGCACCGCGTGGCCATCGCTCAGGCGCTGCCGGAAGGTGTCGACAATGGTCACGGCGACCGTGACCGGGTGTTGGCATTGGCGCAGGCGTTGCCGGCCGAAGACGTGCAGTTCTATTACCAGATGGGCCTGATCGGTCGCCGCGATTTGCCGCTGGCACCGGATCCACGCGGTGGTTTCGAAATGGTCCTGCTGCGAATGCTGGCCTTCCGGCCGGCGGATACGGCGGACGCCCCGAGGCAGCCGCTAAAGCCAGTGGGGATCAGCCAGGCCACAGTTGATTCCGCAAACTCCGTGGCTGCCGCGCCCAAACCTGCGCCGGTAGTCGCAGCGGCTGTTGCACCGACACCAACACCAGCACCAACTCTGGTGGATGCGCCGGTACCGGTTGCCGAGCCTGTGGTCGCAGCTGAGCCGCAACCAGCACCGGAACCCGAGCCGGAGCCAGTTGCCGTCGAAGCAGTGGTCGATCTGCCGTGGAACGATCCGGTAGAGCCTGAGCCCGAGCCCGCGCCCGCGCAGCAACCCGCCGTCGAGCCCGTGCTGGAAACCGCCGCCGAGCAGCCCGAGTTGCCGCCGATGCCGCTGCCGACCCCGGACAGCGTGGTCCCGGACGCACCGGAGTGGGCCGCTGCGCCGATTCCGGAGCCGTCGGTCGCCGACGTCGATGCCGCCACCCCGGGCATGGACATGGACGACGAGCCGCCGCTGGACGAGGATTACATCGAGCCGGACATGGATTCGGCTTACAGCTACCTCGACGAACTGGCCAGCGAACACGCCGCCGAGCCTGCACCGGAGCCTGAGCCAGAACCGGCTGCGGCACCGGCCACCGGTCTGGCCTTGCAATGGCTGGAGCTGTTCCCGAAACTGCCGATTTCCGGCATGACCGGCAGCATCGCCGCCAACTGCACGCTGATTGCGGTCGATGGCGACCATTGGCTGATGCACCTCGATCCGGCGCACAGCGCGCTGTTCAACGCTACGCAACAGCGTCGTCTCAACGATGCGTTGAACCAGTTCCACGGCCGCACGCTGAGCCTGACCATCGAGCTGATCAAGCCCGAGCAGGAAACCCCGGCTCAGGCTGCGTCCCGGCGTCGTGCCAACCGTCAGCGCGAGGCGGAAGAGTCGATCCACGGCGATCCGTTCATCCAGCAGATGGTCCAGCAGTTCGGCGCGGTGGTGCGACACGATACTATTGAACCTGTCGATGCCTTGGTCGCCCAAGGCTAATAACTGAGGGCGTCCGGCCCAACTCGCCGGGCGCTGTTTTGATCCAAGTACTTTTGAGGTGATTCCCATGATGAAAGGTGGCATGGCCGGCCTGATGAAGCAGGCGCAGCAGATGCAGGAAAAAATGGCCAAGATGCAGGAAGAACTGGCCAACGCCGAAGTCACCGGTAAGGCCGGCGGCGATATGGTCACCGTGGTAATGACCGGTCGTCACGACGTCAAGAGCGTGAGCATCGACCCAAGCCTGGTCGAAGGTCTGAGCGAAGACGACAAAGAGATGCTGGAAGCCGTGGTTGCTGCTGCCGTCAACGACGCCGTGCGCAAGATCGAAGCCAACAGCCAGGAAAAAATGGGCAGCATGACCGCCGGCATGAACCTGCCAGCGGGTATGAAACTGCCTTTCTGATTCGCCATTGCGCGGCAGATGAGCTACACAAAATGCCAGGCATCGCGCCTGGCATTTTTGTTTCTGGTTGATCGTTCCCACGCTCTGCGTGGGAACGCAGCCCGGGACGCTCCGCGTCCCCAGTCCAGAGCCGAACGCAGAGCGTCCGTTGAGGCATTCCCACGCGGAGCGTGGGAACGATCAAGTGGAACGCGCCACCGCCACAAAGGTCTGCTCCCTATACCTTCGAATTCCTCATTCACAGGAGACGCTGACATGTCCGACCCTCTGACGCTCAACCAACGCTTTGTCCTGGCCTCGCGCCCGGTGGGCGCACCGACCCCGGAAAACTTCCGTCTGGAGCGCGAAGCGTTGCCGGATCTTGAAGACGGGCAGGTGCTGCTGAAAACCCTCTACCTGTCGCTGGACCCCTACATGCGCGGACGCATGAGTGACGCTCCGTCCTACGCCGCGCCGGTACAAATCGGCGAAGTGATGACCGGTGGCGCTGTCAGCCGGGTCGAGCAATCGCGTCATCCGAAATTCCACGAAGGCGATCTGGTGGTCGGCGCCACCGGTTGGCAGAGCCACAGCATCAGCGACGGCCGCAATATCATTCCGATCCCGTCAGGGCTGCCGAGCCCGTCGATGGCCCTGGGTGTGCTGGGCATGCCGGGCATGACCGCGTACATGGGCCTGATGGACATCGGCCAGCCAAAAGAGGGCGAGACCCTGGTGGTGGCGGCAGCTTCGGGCGCGGTCGGCTCGGTGGTCGGGCAAGTAGCGAAGATCAAAGGCCTGCGCGCTGTGGGTGTGGCGGGCGGTGCCGAGAAGTGCAAATACGTGGTCGAGGAGCTGGGTTTCGATGCGTGCATTGATCACAAAGCGGCGGATTTCGCCGAACAACTGGCCAAGGCTTGCCCGAATGGCATCGACATTTACTACGAGAATATCGGTGGTCATGTGTTCGACGCGGTCGTGCCGCTGCTCAATCCGAAGGCGCGCATTCCGTTGTGCGGGCTGATCGCCGGTTACAACGCCTCTGAGGCGCCCACGGGCCCGGATCGCTTGCCGATGCTGCAACGCACGCTGTTGACCAAGCGCGTGCGAATTCAGGGCTTCATCGTCTTTGATGACTACGGTGATCGTCAGCCGGAATTCATCAGCCACATGGTGCCGTGGGTGCGCGAGGGCAAGGTGAAATTCCGCGAGGACGTGATCGAGGGCCTGGAACAGGCACCCGAGGCGTTTATCGGTCTGCTGGAAGGGCGCAACTTCGGCAAACTGGTGGTGAAGGTCGCCCAGGACTGAGTATTTGACGCTGGCCAGAGGCGCGGGTATAAACCGCGTCTCGTTGTTTTGTCGGAATTTTTACCCATGAGCTTCAGCCCTTTGATTCGCCAACTGATCGACTCCCTGCGAATTCTGCCGGGTGTGGGTCAGAAAACCGCCCAGCGCATGGCGTTGCAGTTGCTCGAGCGCGACCGTAGCGGCGGTCTGCGTCTGGCTCAATCCTTGAATCAGGCCATGGAAGGGGTCGGTCACTGCCGCCAGTGCCGCACGCTGACCGAAGACGATCTGTGCCCGCAGTGCGCCGATACTCGCCGCGACGACACCCTGCTGTGCGTGGTCGAAGGGCCGATGGATGTGTATGCGGTCGAGCAGACCGGTTTCCGTGGGCGCTACTTTGTACTCAAGGGGCACTTGTCGCCGCTGGATGGGCTCGGACCTGAGGCGATCGGCATTCCGCAGTTGATGGCGCGGATTGAAGAGGCGGGGACGTTTACCGAGGTTATCCTGGCCACCAACCCGACGGTGGAAGGTGAGGCGACGGCGCATTACATCGCCCAACTGCTCAACAACAAAGGCCTGATCGCTTCGCGGATTGCCCACGGGGTGCCGTTGGGGGGTGAGCTGGAGCTGGTGGATGGCGGCACGCTGGCGCATTCGTTTGCCGGCCGCAAACCGATCGCCCTCTGAGTTCTTTATTGCTTGTTCTGACCCCATCGCTGGCAAGCCAGCTCCCACAGTGATTTGTGTTGGTCGCAAAATTTTTCGACAACTCCGAACCCTGTGGGAGCTGGCTTGCCAGCGATGAACGCACCTCGGTCTCTCCAAATCACACAATACTGTTGAAAACCAAGCAAGCGCTCGGTTAGCGTCGGCGAACCCTCCCACAGTGATTTGTGTTGGTCGCAAAATTTGTCGACAACTCCGAACCCTGTGGGAGCTGGCTTGCCAGCGATGAACGCACCTCGGTCTCTCCAAATCACACAATACTGTTGAAAACCAAGCAAGCGCTCGGTTAAGTTCGGCGAACCCTTCCGTGGAGCTCGCCCATGCCTGCCTTTCAGGAATACTTCGACCCCAGCCACCAAATGGTCCGCGACAGCGTCAGACGTTTCGTCGAGCGCGAGATCCTGCCGGATATCGATAAGTGGGAAGAAGCCGAGAGCTTCCCCCGTGAGCTGTACCTGAAGGCCGGCGCCGCCGGCATCCTTGGTATCGGTTACCCGGAAGCGCTCGGCGGCAGTCATGAAGGCGACCTGTTCGCCAAGGTCGCCGCCAGTGAAGAGCTGATGCGCTGCGGCTCTGGCGGACTGGTAGCGGGGCTTGGTTCGCTGGATATCGGTCTGCCACCGATCGTCAAATGGGCCCGCCCCGACGTCCGTGACCGCGTCGTGCCCCAAGTGCTCAGCGGCGAAAAGATCAGCGCCCTGGCGGTCACCGAGCCCGGTGGCGGCTCCGACGTCGCTAATCTGCAGACCCGCGCCGTGCGTGACGGCGATTTCTACCGCGTCAGCGGTAGCAAAACCTTTATCACCAGTGGTGTGCGCGCCGATTACTACACCGTCGCGGTGCGCACCGGAGCGCCGGGTTTCGCCGGCATCAGTCTTCTATTGATCGAGAAGGGAACGCCGGGCTTCACCGTCGGCCGTCAGTTGAAAAAAATGGGCTGGTGGGCGTCAGACACCGCCGAGTTGTTCTTCGACGATTGCCGCGTGCCTGTGGGCAATCTGATCGGCGCCGAGAACATGGGCTTCGCCTGCATCATGGGCAACTTTCAGAGTGAACGGCTGGCGCTGGCGCTGATGGCCAACATGACCGCGCAGTTGGCGCTGGAAGAGAGTCTGAAGTGGGCGCGGGAACGCGAGGCCTTTGGCAAACCGATCGGCAAGTTTCAGGTGATCAAGCATCGTTTGGCCGAGATGGCCACGGCTCTGGAGGTGTCGCGGGAATTCACTTATCGGCAAGCGGCGAAAATGGCGGCGGGGCAGAGTGTGATCAAGGAGATCTCCATGGCCAAGAATTTTGCCACGGACACCTCGGACCGAATCACTACCGAAGCCGTGCAGATTTTGGGTGGGCTGGGGTATATGCGCGAGAGTCTGGTGGAGCGGCTGTATCGGGATAACCGCATTCTGTCGATTGGCGGCGGGACGCGAGAGGTGATGAACGAGATCATCAGCAAGCAGATGGGGCTTTGATCTTCGGTGTTGCGGCTGGCTTCATCGCTGGCAAGCCAGCTCCCACAGTGATTCAGATCGTTCACAAAGGTTGTGTACACCAAAAAACCTGTGGGAGCTGGCTTGCCAGCGATGGCGTCAGTGGGAGCGCCGCTTACTTGTCAGTCAGGGCAAACTGCGTCAGGCAGAAGGTAGGGATGCCCATATCTTCCAGACGCTGCGAGCCACCCAGCTCCGGCAAATCGATAATCGCCGCCGCCTCATGCACGCGCGCGCCCATGCGGCGAATCAGGTTGGCCGCTGCAATCAGCGTCCCGCCAGTGGCGATCAAATCATCGAACATCACCACTGAATCGCCTTCGCACAGGCTGTCGGCGTGCACTTCCAGGAAGGCTTCGCCGTATTCGGTTGCGTAACCTTCGGCCAACACGTCCGCCGGCAGTTTGCCTTGCTTGCGGAACAGCACCAGCGGCTTGTTCAACTGATAGGCCAGCACCGAACCGATCAGGAAACCACGGGCATCCATCGCACCGATGTGGGTGAAGTCGGCTTCGACGTAACGGTGGGCGAAACTGTCCATCACCAGGCGCAGAGCCGTCGGCGACTGAAACAGTGGGGTGATGTCGCGAAAGATCACGCCCGGTTTCGGGAAGTCGATCACGGGGCGGATCAGGGATTTGATGTCGAAGGAGTCGAAGACCATCGTCGAGTTGTCCTGGCAGGGCTGCAAACGGCGCAGTATACCCGCGGCTGAAACGATGCGCTCGGCCGCGGGTCGAGATCAGCCGTCGAGCGAGCCACCCGCCAGGGCGCAGAGCTGGATCGGGTCGAGGATGTGGATCTCTTTGCCTTCTGCGGCGATCAGTTCGTTCTGCTGGAAACGGGTGAATACACGGGACACGGTTTCCACCGCCAGGCCAAGGTAGTTGCCGATTTCATTGCGCGACATGCTCAGGCGGAACTGATTGGCCGAGAAACCGCGAGCGCGGAAGCGCGCCGACAGGTTGACGAGGAATGTTGCGATGCGTTCGTCGGCGGTTTTCTTCGACAACAACAGCATCATCTGCTGGTCGTCGCGGATTTCCCGGCTCATCACGCGCATCAACTGGCGGCGCAACTGCGGCAGTTGCAGGGCCAGTTCGTCGAGGCGTTCGAAAGGAATTTCGCAGACCGAGGTGGTTTCCAGCGCCTGGGCGGAAACCGGATGTTTCTCGGTGTCCATGCCGGACAGGCCGACCAGTTCGCTCGGCAGGTGGAAGCCCGTGAGTTGCTCCTCGCCAGTGTCGCTCAGGCTGAAGGTCTTCAGGGCGCCGGAGCGTACTGCATAAACGGAATCGAACGTGTCGCCCTGACGGAACAGGAACTCGCCTTTTTTCAACGGGCGGCCGCGTTTAACGATTTCGTCCAGCGCATCCATGTCTTCCAGATTCAAAGAAAGTGGCAGGCAGAGAGGGGCCAGGCTGCAATCCTTGCAATGGGCCTGGTTGTGAGCGCGCAGTTTAACTGGCTCGGACATTTCTTTAATCCTTGTGGGAAAACACACATAAGCCGTAAGGGTAACCCACGGGAGGACATTCAGGCCAGCGTGTGGCGAGTTTGTCCCACGGGCGTAAAGCCGCAGGGCAACTGGCCGATAAACTGTCATCACACCCTATTCAAGGAACCGCTTCGATGGCTGCCATTGGTACGCTGGGCCCCGGTAGCAGCGGCGTTGAGGCAACGTCGGAAGCGTTTAAAAACGCGTCCGACAAGGACCGAAATGCCGACTCGACGACAGACGCAACCCCGACCTTGGTCGAAGGCGTCAAAGTGTCGCTCTCCGGAGCCTCCATCGAGAAATCGGCGGGGGCGGGTGGCGACAATAGGGACATCGAAGAAAGCGGTTTGCCCGAGGACATCCAGCAATTGCTGAAGATGATCCGCAAGCTGCAAAAAGAGATTGCCGAGAAAAAGGCGCAGATCGAAAAGATCATGGCCGACAAGCGCCTTTCCAACGAAGAAAAAATCATCAAGGTTGCCAGCCTGCGTGGCGCCATTGCCGCGTTGAACACCGGTTTGATTACCGCCAATCTGGCTTTGTCGAAAGTGGTCGGCCAGTCGGGCCTGACGTCCGAGCAAAACATGAAAGTCGGTTCGTTGCTGATGAAAAACTAAATCACCCGCGAGAACCGCTGGCGGTTCTGCTGTTCGAGGTAAGCGTCGAACACCATGCACACCGAACGCACCAGCAAACGTCCCGCCGGCAATACTTCGATCCGCTCGCTGTCCAGCGTGATCAGGCCATCCTTGGCCATGCCTTGCAGTTGCGGCCACAGCGCGCCGAAGTAACCCTGGAAATCGATGTTGAACGCTTGCTCGATCGCGGCGAAGTCCAGGTTGAAATTGCAGATCAGTTGCTGGATCACCGCGCGACGCAGCCGGTCATCGGCATTGCACACCAGGCCACGACTGGTTGCCAGTTGCGCGGACGCGAGGGTGGTCTGGTATTCGTTGAGATCGCTGCTGTTCTGGCAATACAGGTCACCGATCTGGCTGATCGCCGACACCCCCAGACCAATCAGATCGCAATGGCCGTGTGTGGTGTAGCCCTGGAAGTTGCGTTGCAGGGTTTGTTCTTCCTGGGCAATCGCCAGCTCATCGTCGGGCAGGGCAAAGTGGTCCATACCGATGTAGCGGTAACCGGCGGTGGTCAGTTGCTCGATGGTGCGCTGGAGCATGTCCAGTTTCTGCGTCGGACTTGGCAATTCGTTGCCATTGATCCGTCGCTGCGGCATGAAGCGTTCCGGCAGGTGCGCGTAGTTGAACACCGAGAGCCGATCCGGTTGCAGGCTGATGACTTCCTCGACGGTGCGGGCAAAGTTGTCCGGGGTCTGCTTGGGCAAGCCGTAGATCAGGTCGATGTTGATCGAGCGAAACTGCAGGGTGCGCGCTGCGTCGATCACGGCGCGGGTTTCTTCCAGGCTTTGCAGGCGATTGACCGCCCTTTGCACCGCCGGATCAAGGTCTTGCAGGCCGATACTGACCCGGTTGAAACCCAGTTCGCGCAGCAGGCCCATGGTTGACCAGTCGGCTTCGCGAGGGTCGATCTCGATGCCGTAATCGCCGGAATCGTCATCCAGCAGATTGAAATGTTTGCGCAGGTGCGCCATCAACTGGCGCAGTTCGTCGTGGCTGAGGAAGGTCGGCGTGCCGCCGCCAAAGTGCAGTTGTTCGACTTTTTGCGCCGGGTCGAGGTGACAGGCGATCAGCTGGATTTCCTGCTCCAGGCGTTGCAGGTACGGCAATGCGCGGCCGCGATCCTTGGTGATGACTTTATTGCAGGCGCAGTAGTAGCAAATGTTCGCGCAGAACGGCACGTGGACGTACAGCGACAACGGCCGCAAGGCCTTGCGGCTGTCGCGCAGGGCATGGAACAGGTCGAAGGTGCCGACCTGACTGTTGAATTGCACGGCCGTCGGATAAGAGGTGTAGCGCGGCCCCGCCAGGTCGTAGCGGCGGATCAGATCAGTGTCCCAACGAATGGCGTCGAGCATGCGGGCATTCCCCCGGATAGGCTGGCAGTGTGGCGAGTCTATCGGGGTGCGGCGATGGGGCTGTTGATTTGCATCAACGGTGGTTGAAGGCTTTGCCTGGTTTTTGTGGTGAGGGGATATCACTGGCTCAATTTCTTGGGTTCATATCAGTGCCCCATCAACCAATGCTGATGCGGGCCGGGCAGGGTCCAGATGCCGAACAGAATCACCAACAACCCACCAGCCATACGCACGCTACGCTTGCGCAACAGCGCCGTGACCCGCTCAGCGGCCAGACCGGTAGCCAGCAGCACCGGCCAGGTACCCAGCCCGAACGCCAGCATCAACAACGCGCTGTCCAGCGCATTGCCCTGGCTCGCCGACCACAGCAACGTGCTGTAAACCAGTCCGCACGGCAGCCAGCCCCACAGTGCGCCAAGCAGTAACGCGCGTGGCAAACTCGACACCGGCAGCAAGCGGTTGGCCACCGGTTGGATGTAGCGCCACAAACCGCGGCCGAGGCTTTCGATGCGGGTCAGGCCGCTCCACCAACCGGCGAGATACAAACCCATGGCAATCAACAGCAGCCCGGCCAGCACGCGCATGAACAGTGCGGCGGGGCTGTTCGCCACCGCCCAGCCAGCAAGGCCGATCAGCAATCCTGCGGTGGCATAACTGAGGATCCGCCCCAAGTTGTACGCCAGCAGCAAACGAAAGCGCCGACTGCGTTGTTCCTTGGGAATCGCCAATGTCAGCGCGCCCATCAAGCCGCCGCACATCCCTAGGCAATGGCCGCCACCGAGCAGGCCGAGGATCAGCGCCGAGACCAGCAGCCGCGCCAGTTCAAGCATGAGGTGGCGCCTTGTCGTCCGGTTTGTTCGGGTTGGCTTCGTCGACGGCCGCGGTGTGGTTCGGGTCCTGATCGTCGAACAGGATGCTGTGGGCCGGGCCGTCGAGATCGTCGTACTGGCCGCTGTCCACCGCCCAGAAGAAGATGTACACGGCGATGGCCACAATCAGCAGCGCGGCCGGAATCATCACGTAGAGAGCTGGCATCTGTACTCCATGCCCGCGCGGCTCAGGCCGGCAGCGGGCGGGTTTCTGACGAGGTGCGAACGGCTGGCGTGCTCGGCAGGCGAGTCAGGCGCAGGGCGTTGAGCACCACGGTCAACGAACTGATCGACATGCCGACGGCGGCCCACACCGGGGTGATCCAGCCGAGGGCGGCGAACGGCAACATGAGGCCATTGTACAGCGCGGCCCACAGCAGGTTCTCGATGATTACCCGGCGAGTGCGCCGCGCCAAGGTGAACGCCTGCACCAAGGCGTCGAGACGGTTGGACAGCAGCACGGCATCGGCACTGGTTTTCGCCAGATCCGTGGCCGAGCCCATGGCCACACTGATATCGGCGGCCGCCAGCACCGGCACATCGTTGACGCCATCGCCGAGCATCAACACTTTGCGACCTTCCTTGTGCAACTGTTGCAGCACTTGCAGTTTGTCGTCCGGGCGCAGGCCGCCATGGGCCTCGTCGATACCCAGTTCGGCGGCGACACTGGCGACCATCGGCGAGCTGTCACCGGACAGCAGCAAAGTACGCCAACCACGGGCCTTGCATGCCGCGAGCAGGGCGGGGGCATCGTCGCGCAAGCGGTCATCAAGAACGAACCACGCCAGCGGCCCGGAGCTGTCACCGAGCAGCAGCCATTGGCCCGGTTCATCCGGCATCACTGGCAAAGGTGAGCCACTGAGGGCGCAGACAAATTCCGCCTGACCAATGCGCAAACGCTGCTCGCCGACCAGACCTTCAAGGCCCAGGCCCGGGATGCTGTGGACTTCTTCCGCTGCCAGCGGTGCGCGGCCGAAAGCACGGGCGATCGGGTGTTCGGAACGGTTTTCCAGTGCAGCGGCGAGGCTCAGGCATTGATCGCTGTCCTGCGCCCCCAGCGGACGGATCGAGCGCAGTACCAAGCGACCTTCGGTGAGGGTGCCGGTTTTGTCGAAGATCACCGTATCAATCTGATTCAACCCTTCCAGCACATGACCGCGAGTCAGCAACAGACCGAGTTTGTGCAGGGTGCCGGTGGCGGCCGTAAGCGCGGTCGGCGTTGCCAGTGACAAGGCGCAAGGGCAAGTGGCGACGAGCATGGCGAGGACAATCCAGAAGGCGCGTGACGAATCCAGCTCCCACCACAACAGGCCGATGGCGGCTGCGGCGATCAGTGACAACAGCAGAAACCATTGCGCGGCGCGATCGGCGATTTCCGCCAGGCGCGGTTTTTCTGCCTGGGCGCGATCGAGCAAACGGACGATGGCCGACAGGCGCGTGTCTTGTCCGAGCGCCTGCACTTCAACGGTCAGCGCGCCTTCGACATTGAGCGTGCCCGCCGTCACCGCTTCACCCGGCATGCGTGGCTGCGGCAGGTATTCGCCGGTCAGCAACGATTCGTCGATGCTCGATTGGCCGTCGAGGATCTTGCCGTCCGCCGGCAGGATCGAGCCCGGTTGCACCAGAATGTGGTCGCCCAGGCGCAGTTCGCTGAGCAGGATGCGTTCGCTCTGGCCGGCTGCATCCAGACGCAGGCATGAGGCCGGCAACAGATTCACCAATTGCGCGGTGGCAGCGGCGGTGCGCTCGCGGGCGCGGCGCTCCAGATAGCGTCCGGCGAGCAGAAACAGCGCGAACATGCCGACCGCATCGAAATACAACTCACCGACGCCGGTGATCGACGTCCAGATCCCGGCGATGTAAGCGCTGCCGATGGCCAGCGATACCGAGACGTCCATGGTCAGGTGCCGCGTGCGCAAATCGCGCATCGCCCCTTTAAAAAAAGGTGCGCAGCTGTAGAACACGATCGGCGTGGTCAGAAACAATGCGACCCAACGCAGGATCGTGTGCAGCTCGGGGCTGAGGTCGATGTTGAATTCCGGCCAGGTCGCCATCGTCGCCATCATTGCCTGGAACCACAGCAGCCCGGCCACCCCGAGCTGGCGCAGGGCCAGGCGGTTTTCGCTGGCCAGTTGTTCGCTGGCGCGGTCGGCTTGATAGGGGTGCGCGGCGTAACCGATGTGACGCAATTCCGCGAGCATCTGGCTCAACGGCAATTGCCCATCGGCCCAGCGCACGTGCAGACGATGATTGGACAGGTTCAATCGCGCCTCGGCCACCGCTGGCAGCGTGCGCAGATGTTTCTCGATCAGCCAGCCGCAGGCGGCGCAACTGATGCCTTCCATCAGCAGGGTGGTTTCGGCGAGTTCGCCGTCATGACGGACGAAAGGTTTTTGCACATCGGCGCGGTCGTACAGCGCCAGTTCGTCAACCAATTGCACCGGCAACGCTTCGGGGTTGGCCGAGGCTTCACTGCGATGCTGGTAATAGCTTTCCAGGCCTCCGGCGACGATGGCCTCGGCCACAGCCTGACAACCGGGGCAGCAGAATTCACGGGGCTCCCCGAGAACGACAGCGGTGAAGCGGCTGCCGGTCGGGACGGGCAGGGCGCAGTGGTAGCAGGGGGTTGGACTGGTCATGGATCGTGTTCCGATGATCGTTCCCACGCTCGGCGTGGGGATGCCTCCCCGGACGCTCCGCGTCCGCTTCGGCTGGGACGCGGAGCGTCCTTGGCTGCGTTCCCACGCCGAGCGTGGGAACGATCAGAGTCAGGCTTATTTTTTGAGGTCTTCGGCGCCTTGCAGCGGCTCATCACCGAGCAGCAACTCCTTGTCATGGCTGACCAGCTCTTCTTCGAACATGCGCCAGACGTGGTCATCCTGAGACCCCAACAGCTCGACAAAGCGGCGGCCTTCGATCTTGTCGTTGAGTTGGCCGATGTAGCGCCCGGTTTCTGTTTTGCTGCGGACCATAACGACCTTGCGATCCTTCTCCGGCTGGGTCGGCGAGATCAGATTCAGCTCCAGCCTGCCCGGTTGGCTGTCACCGCTCAAACGCAGGTCGACTTCACCGGTCACGTCATCCAGATGCACCGCAGCGCGCATTTTCAGGTTCTGCGCGAGCAACTCGCGATCCAGCGAGCGATTGATGCCTTTGCCGGCCTCGTAATAGTTGTCGTTGACCAGGTTGTCCGGGTTGTTCACCGCGATGGTCACCATGGACAGGGTCAAGGTCACCGAACAGGCCAGAATCCCGATGATGATCCACGGCCAGAGGTGCTTGTACCAGGGACTTGCGGCGTTTGCGGCGGGCATGTTCAGTTCTCTCAACGGATTTGTGGGCCGATGAATCGGCTCTTGGCTTCAACGTGGACGCTGTCGTCATCGGCATCCTTGAGGATGAATTTCACCTCGTTGGTGCTCGATGGCAGTTGTTCCGGTGCGCTCGACAGTTCGACTGGCATGCTGACGATGTCGCCAGCCGCCACTTTGATCTCGCGTTTGCCTTGCAGGCGCAGATCCGGCAAACCGGCGGCTTCCAGCACATAGGTGTGATCGCGCTGGTCCTTGTTCATGATCTTCAGGCTGTAGACGTTTTCGATCCGGCCTTCGGCGTTCTCGCGGTACAGCACGCGGTCCTTGCTGACGTCGAAACCGACCAGCGAACGCATGAAGAACGCGGTCACCAGCAGGCTGATCATCGCCAGCAACACCACCGCGTAGCCGATCAGACGTGGCCGCAGTTTATGGGTTTTCTGTCCGGACAGGTTGTGCTCGGTGGTGTAGCTGATCAGCCCGCGCGGGTAGTCCATCTTGTCCATGATGCTGTCACAGGCATCGATGCACGCAGCGCAACCGATGCACTCGATCTGCAGGCCGTCGCGGATGTCGATGCCGGTCGGACAGACCTGAACGCACATGGTGCAGTCGATGCAGTCGCCCAGGCCCATGGCCTTGTAGTCGACGCCTTTCTTGCGCGGGCCACGGCTTTCGCCACGACGCGGGTCGTAGGAAACGATCAGCGTGTCCTTGTCGAACATCACACTCTGGAAGCGCGCATACGGGCACATGTAGATGCACACCTGCTCACGCAACCAGCCGGCGTTGCCGTACGTGGCGAGGGTGAAAAAACCGACCCAGAAATACGACCAGCCATCGGCCTGGCCGGTGAAGAATTCGAACACCAGTTCGCGGATCGGTGAGAAATAGCCAACGAAGGTCATGCCGGTAACGAAACCGATCAGCAACCACAGCGCGTGTTTGGCAAATTTTCGCGCAAACTTGTTGGCGCTCATCGGCGCCTTGTCGAGCTTGATGCGCTGGTTGCGGTCGCCTTCGGTGACCTTCTCGCACCACATGAAAATCCATGTCCACACGCTTTGCGGGCAGGTGTAGCCGCACCACACACGGCCGGCATACACGGTGATGAAGAACAGGCCGAACGCGGCAATGATCAACAGGCCCGAGAGCAGAATGAAATCCTGCGGCCAGAAAGTCGCGCCGAAGATGAAGAACTTGCGCTCGGGCAGGTTCCACCACACGGCCTGATGACCTCCCCAGTTCAGCCAGACCGTACCGAAATACAGCAGGAACAGCGCGGCACCGCCCATCATCCGCAGATTGCGGAACAGACCGGTGAAGGCACGGGTGTAGATTTTTTCTCGAGAGGCGTAGAGATCGACGCTGTTATTCGCGTTTTTGCTGGGTGGCGTGACGTCGTGTACCGGAATCTGGTTGCTCATCATTGCATCCCACGGCAGTGGAAAAATGCCTCGGTCGATACGTGCCGGCCGGGGTCAGAAAGGCGTTGCAGTGGCGCAATGATACGCCTGTCACGCCGACGAACGGGTGCGACCTTTGGTCGCGTTGGGAGAAGGGTTCAAATGGTGTAGCAGATGTAACAAGTCCTGACCCAGATCAATTGACTATAGACGATGCATGAGACTCGCTCTGGCGAGCGAGTCCCTGCTTTGCTCAGATCAGCCTTCCGCCGCCGAGACTGTCGAGCCCGCTGCCGGGGTTTTTTTTGACCACGTCGACGGTTGTGGCGTCATTACTCTCCTGGTGCTGCGTATTGGAGGGTTCGTTATCAGAGTTGACATAGGTGAAATCCTCTTGGGATTGCACACAATCATGATCAGCTTCTCGCATGTTTATCTTCCTTGGAATCTATTGATATATGAGGCGCTCTGACAATAAGTCTCAGGCGCCGATAAAAGTTACTGTTCGCTGAAAGTCGAGTCTAGCGGATATTCGTCTCATTTTATGAGTGCCTTGTGTAATGAGGGACTTTACCTTAGTTGTATTTCGCAAGTTGGCTGGTGTCGGGGCGAAATAAATTAAATTAATTAATTCGTACGGTATGTTTGAGGATTACAAGGTTTTCTAATAGCGTGAAAGTTGACGGCATGAGGTCGTCAGTTTATTCGACTAAATGGAAGTGTTATGTGATGGTTATTAATAAAGTGGCAAGCTTGATTGTAGGGGTGTTTTTATTGTTTTCGGTTTTTATGGCCCATGCATTGCCGGATGCACCGAAGCACATGGTGTTCGCATCGGACACGCAATATCCCTGGACAGACAAGACGGACAGCAGAACACATGAATCCGCTGAGGAGTTCACGAAACGTTCGAAGTGGCTGGTGGAAAGTCAACTGGCAAGTATCGCTGACTTTCGAATCCGCAACGGATCGCAGTCAACGATCCCTTTGATGATTAATGGTGACATCACTGCGTTCGGTCATGGCTGGCAGCGTGACTATATGGCGTCGGCGCTAAAGAGACACTTCGGAACGGATTACCTGTATGGCCTGGGTAATCATGACTATGAAAATAACGTCGATGACTGTTTCAGCAATAGTTGTGCGGCCGGCAGTATTGTTGCTTTCAAGGAACATCATGAAGGCAAGGTGGGCAGCTTTGATCTGAAGATTACTGGCAGCGCAGTAAACAGGCTTTATTCGGGGAGCCTCGCTTACTCCAAGACCATTGATGACGTGCACCTGGTGCAGCTCAATAACGAGCCTACTTACACGAGAAAAATTTCCAGTGTCTGGAACCCCACCACTTTCGACATCACCAGTGCACTGGACTGGCTTGAGAACGATCTCCGGCTGGCGAGAGCTGGGGGGTACTCCATCATCATAAACATGCACAAACCGCTGGAAATGAAGGACGCCAGCCAGCAGAAGCGCTTTATCGAAATGGTCAAGAAATATGAAGTCACTGCGGTATTTGCTGGCCATCTGCACAAGGACGGTGGTAGTTCCTATTGGTTGGGGAATGTGCCGATGTACCTGAGTGGTGCCACTTCTCAACAGACTTACCTGATCACCAGCTTTACCGAGGATCGCAAGCAGTTGCAGATCTATCTGGTGAAGGACAATCAATGGCAGAAACGGGAGTTGATAGACACCATTCCCGTGAAATCCATCAGGGCCAATCGGCCATAAAAAAAACGGCCCCGTTGGATGACTGGCGGGGTCTTCTCAAGCCGGTAGTTTGTAACGTCGGTATCACTGGGGCTTCACCGTTAAAGGACTAATTCGTCAATCCCATGGATTGATGAGTGCCACGCCACTGTTTTGAAAATCGCCGATATTTCGGGTCACCACCGTAAGACCGTGAACCAAGGCAGTCGCAGCGATCAGCGCATCGCTTTCACTGGCGCGATCCGGAACGTGCAGGCTGGCACAGCGAACGGCGACAGCCACGTCGATAGGTAGGATTCTTGTGTCGAAGGCGGGGACAACGTGTCGCTTCAACCAGCGGCGCAGTACCTTTCCCTGGTCGGGGTCGCGGCGCTCTATCCGCAGCACCCCTGTCTCCAGCTCCATCAAAGTAATCACTGAAATAAACATGCTTGGAGCAGAAGTACTCTTGGCCCAGGCGACGACATTCGCGTCAGCCTGAGGTTTGCGCAGTTCGGAAATCACATTTGTGTCGAGTAAATACATTCAGGACAGATCCACAGGGCGGTGAGTGATCACGGCACGCTCGGTTTCGAAGTCGATGTCTGCCGATTCAGGCATGACTAACAGGTCGACAATGCTCGCGTTCGTACCCGTCAATTTCTGGTACTCCTCAATGCTTAGCAGTACGTGAGCGGGCTTGCCACGGTCAGTGATGATAACCGGCCCCTGACGCGAGGCTTTTTTGGCACTGCTTGTGTCTTGATTGAATTCGCGGCTTGAAATGGTGGTGATGGCCATCATGAAGATCCCCCCTGAACATGGTTTGTAGAAACGTTACTACCTTGTTCGGCGTGCAGCAACCTCCGTGCCCTACAGAAAATAACCACTGGTCTTTCGATGGGGGGAAGTAGAGGCAAAAAGGCCCCGCCAATTATCATTGGCGGGGCCGTTTTGTTGCTTCAAGCGTCGGCCTTACTCGGCGTTCGCTTCCGGTGCTTTTTCACCGTGGGACAAGCTGTAAACGTAAGCCGCCAGCAGGTGCACCTTGTCGTTGCCTTGCAGTTGTTCCTGCGCTGGCATCTGGCCCTGACGGCCGTAACGGATGGTCTGCTGCAGTTGCGCAAAGCTCGAACCGTAGATGAACGCGCCCGGGTGAGTCAGGTCAGGCGCGCCCATGGCCGGGGTGCCTTTACCGGCCGGACCGTGGCAAGCCACGCAGTTGGCGGCGAACAGTTTGCCGCCGTTGGCCGGGTCGGCCTTGGTGCCTTCCGGCAATTTGCGGCCATCGAGGTTGGTCACGACAAACGCTGCCACGTCGGCCACGCCTTGCTCACCAATGACTTCAGCCCAGGCCGGCATCACCGCGTGGCGACCGCCCATGATGGTGGTCTTGATGGTTTCCGGCTCACCGCCCCAGCGCCAGTCGGCATCGGTCAGGTTCGGGAAACCGTAAGCACCCTTGGCGTCGGAACCATGGCAGACCGAGCAGTTGGAGGCGAACAGGCGGCCACCCATCTTCAGGGCTTGCGGGTCTTTGGCCACCTCTTCGATCGGCATGGCGGCGAACTTGGCGAAGATCGGACCGAACTTGGCGTCCGAACGGGCCATTTCCTTTTCCCACTCGTGCACGCCGGTCCAGCCGGTCTGGCCGTTGGCGAACGCGGTCTGCTTGTCGTTATCGAGGTAGTTGTAACCTGGCAGCAGGCCTTTCCAGTTGCCCAGGCCCGGGTACAGCACCAGATAACCCAAGGCGAAAACGATGGTGCCGACAAACAGCATGAACCACCATTTCGGCAGTGGGTTGTCGTACTCCTCGATCCCGTCGAAGGAGTGCCCGACCGTCTCGTCCGTCTGTTCGCTGCGCTGGCCCTTGCGGGTCGACAGCAGCAGCCAGGTCAGGGAAAAGATCGTACCGAGACTGAGGACTGTGACGTACAGACTCCAGAATGTAGTCATTCTTTGTTACTCCTAGAAGCTTGCTCGACGTGCTTGATGGCTTCGGGATCATCCGCAAAAGGCAACAAGGTCGCGTCTTCAAACTCCGACTTGCGCTTGGGGCTGAACACCCACAACGCCAGACCGATGAAGGCCACCATCACAACAACGGTGCCCAGGCCACGAATCATCCCGATATCCATCTAGATCACCGTTTGCTTTTGATGATGGTGCCCAGGCCTTGCAGGTAGGCCACCAGCGCGTCCATTTCGGTTTTGCCCTTCACGGCAGCCTGTGCACCAGCGATGTCTTCGTCGGTGTAAGGAACGCCGAGCGTGCGCAACACTTCCATTTTCTTGGCCGTGTCTTTGCCGTCGAGCTTGTTTTCCACGAGGAACGGGTAAGCCGGCATTTTCGACTCAGGCACCACGTTGCGCGGGTTGTACAAGTGCGCACGCTGCCAGTCATCGGAGTAACGACCGCCCACACGGGCCAGGTCCGGGCCGGTACGCTTGGAACCCCACAGGAACGGGTGATCCCAGACGCTTTCACCGGCAACCGAATAGTGGCCATAGCGTTCGGTTTCCGCACGGAACGGACGGATCATCTGCGAGTGGCAGCCGACACAGCCGTTGGCGATATAAACGTCGCGGCCTTCCAGTTCCAGCGCCGAGCGTGGCTTCATGCCTTCGACCGGCTTGTTGGTGACGTCCTGGAAAAACAGCGGAACGATTTGGGTCAGGCCGCCAACGCTGACGGCGATGACCATGAAGAAGGCCAGCAGGCCAATGTTCTTCTCGACAGCTTCATGCTTCATCAGTGAGCTCCAACGACAGCGATCTGGGCAGCGGCTTCGGCTTCAGCCGGGTTCGAGGCGCGCACGGTGCGCCAGACGTTGTAAGCCATCAACAGCATGCCGCTGGCGAAGAACGCACCGCCCAGGGCACGGACGATGTAGCCCGGGTGGCTGGCCTGCAGCGCTTCGACGAACGAGTAGGTGAGGGTGCCGTCATCGTTGATTGCACGCCACATCAGGCCCTGCGTGATGCCGTTGACCCACATCGAGGCGATGTACAGAACGGTACCGATGGTCGCGAGCCAGAAGTGCGCGTTGATCAGGCCAACGCTGTGCATCTGCGCACGGCCGAACAGTTTCGGGATCATGTGGTAGATCGCGCCGATCGAGATCATTGCTACCCAGCCGAGAGCGCCGGCGTGGACGTGGCCGATGGTCCAGTCGGTGTAGTGCGAGAGCGAGTTGACGGTCTTGATCGCCATCATCGGACCTTCGAAGGTCGACATGCCGTAGAACGCCAGCGACACCACGAGGAAACGCAGGATCGGGTCGGTGCGCAGCTTATGCCAGGCGCCCGACAGGGTCATCATGCCGTTGATCATGCCGCCCCAGCTTGGCGCCAGCAGGATGATCGACATTGCCATGCCCAGCGATTGTGCCCAATCCGGCAGGGCGGTGTAGTGCAGGTGGTGCGGACCGGCCCAGATGTACAGGGTGATCAATGCCCAGAAGTGCACGATCGACAGGCGATAGGAGTAGATCGGACGTTCGGCCTGTTTCGGCACGAAGTAGTACATCATCCCGAGGAAACCGGTGGTGAGGAAGAAGCCCACCGCGTTGTGGCCGTACCACCACTGGATCATCGCGTCGGTTGCGCCCGAGTAGGCGGAGTAGGACTTGAAGAAGCTCACCGGCAAGGACGCGTGGTTGACGATGTGAAGCATCGCGGTCACGACGATGAACGCGCCGTAGAACCAGTTACCCACGTAGATATGCTTGGTCTTGCGCTTGGTGATGGTGCCGAAGAACACCAGACCGTAGGTGACCCAGACAATGGCCAGCAGAATGGCGAGCGGCCATTCCAGTTCCGCGTATTCCTTGGTGGTGGTGTAACCCAGCGGCAAGGTAATGATCGCGCCGACGATCACCGCTTGCCAGCCCCAGAAGGTGAAGGCCGCGAGGCTGTCGGAAATCAGTCGCGTCTGGCAGGTTCGCTGCACGACATAGTAGGAAGTGGCAAACAGTGCACAACCACCGAAGGCGAAAATCACCAGGTTTGTGTGCAACGGGCGCAGGCGTCCAAAGCTCGTCCACGGCAGACCGAAGTTCAATTCCGGCCAGACCAGTTGCGAGGCGATGAAGACACCGAGCCCCATGCCAAGGATCCCCCAGACCACCGTCATGATGGCGAACTGGCGGACTACCTTATAGTTATAAGCAGTCGGACTGATTGCTGTGCTCATTCTAAGGTTCCACGGTTTGGGTGTTTTATTAGGATTAAAATCGGCCGCAAGTATGCAGAGAGCAGGGGGTCATTGCAACGCGCCATGACCTGGGTCAATGCTTTCCAACGCTGATTCTGCGGCCTTTCCATGCGCCGCGTAAGGACAAAATTGGCCTCGGACAAAATGTCGCAGCGGACGAAAAAAACGAGGGGTTCAGGTCGCTTGTAACGGGGTGTGTTCAAACGGCCTGTTCGGGTGACGGACGGCAAATGGCACGACAGCCGGTATCTACCGGCGTTTGCGGCCACGTCAGTCAGCCGGTTCGGAGAACACAGCGGTTAGCGTTGACCTGGAACCGGCACGAGCCAGTCCGCATCGACCAAGCGTAGACCCGAATCCGGGGAACCGAAAGGAGAGGGTGAAAAGGGGTGCGACAATGCGTCGCAAAGAGGCTGGATGCTGCCGCACCGAGAAAGGTGCGGCAGATGTTGCGCAATGCTTATTGTTTATTGTCTTCAGTAATAAGTTTTTCTGTATTCAATCCGTGAGACAGGCTGTACACATAAGCGGCCAGCAATTGCACTTTATCGTTACCCAGCAGTTCGTTCTGCGCCGGCATGTGGCCCTGACGACCATGGCGGATGGTCTGCTCAAGCTGCGTCAGGCTGGTGCCATAGATAAATCCGGCCGGGTGCGTCAGATTCGGTGCGCCCATGGCTTCAGTGCCGTGGCCGGTGGCCCCATGACAGGCTGTGCAAGTGGTGCTGAACGCTTGTTGTCCGGCTTGCAGATCAGCCTTGTTGTCCGCTGGCAGCGGCAGGCCGGCCAGTTCGTGACGCACGTAGGCGGCGACGTTCTTCACCCCGGCCTCACCGAGCACTTCGCCCCAGGCCGGCATCGCCGCCATCCGGCCACCCATGATGGTGGTCTTGATGGTCTCGGCGTCGCCGCCCCAACGCCAGTCGCTGTCAGCCAGGTTAGGGAAACCGAACGCGCCTTTGGCGTCCGAGCCGTGGCACACCGAGCAGTTTGAGGCGAACAGACGACCGCCCATTTTCAGCGCCTGCGGATCCTTCGCCACTTCCTCTACCGGCATGGCGGCGAACTTGGCGAAGATCGGCCCGAACTTGGCGTCGGCCTTGTTCATTTCCTTTTCCCACTCGTGGACGCCGGTCCAGCCGTCCTCGTAACCGGGCAGGATGCCTTTCCAGTTACCGAGGCCCGGATACAGGATCAGATAGCCCACGGAAAATACCAGCGTGCCGGCGAACAGCATGAACCACCACTGCGGCAGCGGGTTGTCGTACTCCTCGATGCCGTCAAAGCTGTGGCCCATGGTCTGGTCGACACTGCCCTTGGTCTCGCCCCGGCGGGTGCCGACCAGCAGCCAGGTCAGGCCGATCAGGCTGCCGATGGTCAGTACGCAGATCCACGTACTCCAGAAGGTGGTCATGGCCGGGTACTCCTTGGTTCAGATGCTGGGGTTGTATCGGGTAGCGGTTCGTCGGCGAATGGCAGCAATCGCGCTTCGGCAAATTCCGGGGTGCGCTTGCGGTTGAACACCCACAGCGTCAGCCCGACGAAGGCGACGAACACCACGACCGTGCCGAGGCCGCGAATCAGGCCTGCACTCATTTCAATGACCATGGCTCACCTCTTGCTCTTGATCGCAGTGCCGAGCACTTGCAGGTAGGAGACGAGGGCGTCCATTTCGGTCTTGCCCTTGAGGCTGGCCACCGCGCCGTTGATGTCGTCGTCGGTGTACGGCACGCCGAGGGTGCGCATGGTCTTGAGCTTGGTTTCGGTGTGGCTGCTGTCGACTGCTTGCGTGACCAGCCATGGATAGGCCGGCATTTTCGACTCAGGCACGACGTTGCGCGGGTTGTACAAGTGCGCGCGGTGCCAGTCATCCGAGTAGCGCGCGCCGACCCGGGCCAAATCCGGACCGGTGCGTTTCGAACCCCACAGGAATGGATGATCCCAGACGCTTTCACCGGCCACCGAGTAGTGCCCGTAGCGCTCGGTTTCGGCGCGGAACGGCCGGATCATCTGCGAATGGCAACCGACGCAGCCTTCGCGGATATAGATGTCGCGGCCTTCCAGTTGCAGCGCGGTGTAGGGCTTCATGCCTTCCACCGGTTTGTTGGTGACGTCCTGGAAGAACAGCGGGACGATCTGGGTCAGGCCGCCGATGCTCACGGCGAAGACCATGAGCAACATCAACAGGCCGACGTTCTTTTCAATCGTTTCGTGTTTCATGGCGGACTCCTCAGGCCATCTGCGCGGCAGCAACGACGTCAGCAGGCTGCGAGGCCCGCACGGTGCGCCAGGTGTTGTAAGCCATCAGGAACATGCCGCTGAGGAAGATCGCCCCACCAATCAGCCGCACGACGAAGCCTGGGTGGCTGGCCACCAGGGTTTCGACGAAGGAGTAGGTCAGCGTGCCGTCCTCGTTCACTGCGCGCCACATCAGGCCCTGGGCGATGCCGTTGACCCACATCGAGGCGATGTAGAGCACGGTGCCGATGGTTGCGAGCCAGAAGTGCGCGTTGATCAGGCCGACGCTGTGCATCTGCTCTTTGCCGAAAATTTTCGGGATCATGTGGTACAGCGCGCCGATGGAAATCATCGCTACCCAGCCCAGAGCGCCGGCGTGTACGTGGCCGATGGTCCAGTCGGTGTAGTGGGAGAGGGCGTTGACGGTCTTGATCGCCATCATCGGACCTTCGAAGGTCGACATGCCGTAGAACGCCAGCGATACCACGAGGAAGCGCAGGATCGGGTCGCTGCGCAACTTATGCCAGGCGCCCGAGAGGGTCATCATGCCGTTGATCATCCCGCCCCAGCTCGGTGCCAGCAGCACCAGCGACATCACCATGCCCAGCGACTGTGCCCAGTCCGGCAACGCGGTGTAGTGCAGGTGGTGCGGGCCGGCCCAGATGTACAGGGTGATCAGGGCCCAGAAGTGCACGATCGACAGGCGATACGAATACACCGGACGTTCGGCCTGTTTCGGCACGAAGTAGTACATCATCCCGAGGAAACCGGCGGTGAGGAAAAAGCCTACGGCGTTGTGGCCGTACCACCATTGCACCATCGCGTCGGTTGCACCGGCGTACACCGAGTAGGACTTGGTGAAACTCACCGGCAACTCAAGGTTGTTGACGATGTGCAGGATCGCCACGGTGATGATGAATGCGCCGAAGAACCAGTTGCCCACATAGATGTGCTTGGTCTTGCGCTGCATGATCGTGCCGAAAAACACGATCGCGTAGGCGACCCAGACGATGGTGATCAGGATATCGATCGGCCATTCCAGCTCGGCGTATTCCTTGGAGCTGGTGTAACCCAGTGGCAGGCTGATCGCCGCCAACAGGATCACCAGTTGCCAGCCCCAGAAGCAGAACGCGGCGATTTTTGGCGCGAACAATTGGGTTTGGCAGGTGCGTTGTACCGAGTAGAAGGAACTGGCGAACAGCGCACAGCCACCAAACGCGAAGATCACCGCGTTGGTGTGCAGTGGGCGCAGGCGGCCGAAACTGGTCCAGGGCAAATTGAAGTTGAGTTCGGGCCAGACCAATTGGGCCGCGAGAAAAACCCCGAGGCCCATGCCGACGATGCCCCACACCACCGTCATAATGGCGAATTGGCGGACCACCTTGTAGTTGTAGGCGGTACTGATAGAAGTGTTCATGGTTCCCCATCCACGGTTCAGCCGAAGTGAGCGCGCGCAAAACACGCGGCGAATCCTTCGTCTGGAGTTATAGGCAGACTAAAAGCGAGGCAAGCATGGACAAACAGCACAAGGCCAGTATTGACGGGGATCAATGGGCGCAGTGCGTGCAGGATCATGGGTGGCTTTGGGATGCCGCCAATGGTGAGGTTTCGGCGACGTTGATCCTCGCCCACGGTGCGGGGGCGCCGATGGATAGTGACTGGATGAACGACATGGCTGAACGCCTTGCCGGGCTTGGGATTAACGTGTTGCGGTTTGAGTTTCCGTATATGGCGCAGCGGCGTATCGACGGTGGCAAGCGTCCGCCGAACCCGGCGCCGAAACTGCTGGAATGCTGGCGCGAAGTGTTTGCCGAAGTGCGACGTCATGTCGCTGGGCCGCTGGGGATCGGCGGCAAGTCCATGGGCGGGCGAATGGCTAGTCTCTTGGCTGACGAATTGGGTGCCGATGCGTTGGTGTGTTTGGGCTATCCGTTTTATGCAGTGGGTAAACCGGAGAAACCTCGGGTTGAGCATTTGGCTGGTTTGCAGACTCGGACGTTGATTGTGCAGGGGGAGCGGGATGCGCTTGGCAATCGTGAGGCGGTCGAGGGGTATTCGTTAGCGCCGGGGATTGAGGTGTTGTGGCTGGCGGCTGGGGATCATGATTTGAAGCCATTGAAGGTTTCCGGGTTTACCCATGAACAGCATTTGGCCAGCGCCGCGCAGAAGGTAGCCGAGTTTCTCAAGGGTTAACCGAGATCCCGAACTGCATAAAGATCGGCTCCCTTTCCCCTCGCCCCCTTGGGGGCGGTCCGACGTTTCGGGAGGGCTGGGGTGAGGGGGATGGATCTTGGATGAGCCGCAGTTCTTCGTTTTGGGTACATATCCATTGCTGCGGTAACGGCCACTTAGGGTTTCGCCCTTACGGCGACTCACTTTTTTTACAAACGCCTAAAAAAAGTAAGCAAAAAAACGCTTGCTCCAACGTTCGGCCCGCTCGCTAAAGCTCGGGGTTCCTTCGCTCCGGGATGGATCCGGGCGCATCGCCTCCGGTTTGCTTCGCTGCACCTCCTCTCGATGTGTTTGGCTGCGCCAAACGGTCGCTGCGCTCCCACGCCCGGATCAATCCCTCCGCTCAGCCTGCCGACGTCGCCCGTGGATCAAGATCAAAAGCCGAAGCCGAGCTAACGCTCATCCTTTGAGTGGGGCGGCATGCGCCGCGTGCTTTACATAGATCAAAACTGTGGGAGCTGGCTTGCCAGCGATGGCGGCCTGCCAGCCGACCAGTTCCTAACTGAATGCACTCAATCCATTGTGGGAGCTGGCTTGCCAGCGATAGCGGCCTGACAGCCGACCAATCTCTTACTGATGCACCCGATCTAAATGTGGGAGCGAGCCTGCTCGCGAAAACGGTCTGACATCCAACCAATCTCTAACTGAACACACTCAATCCATTGTGGGAGCTGGCTTGCCAGCGATGGCGGCCTGACAGCCGACCAATCTCTTACTGATGCACCCGATCTAAATGTGGGAGCGAGCCTGCTCGCGAAACGGCCTCAAAAACAACATCAATACAACAGGGGAATTTCCAGTTTTCTCTGTCAGTAAACGCAATCCTGCAAGCACGTTTAAATCACACAACCCGTTACGCCATCGGGCCTACGACACCTTGCGCCGTTACCTACGCGTACGCCAGAATCCGCCGGCTTACACGGCTATGGGGCGGGTTGTATCGTTTCCCAGTCACTGAAAAACAGTGATCGGGTTTGGTAGCCCGTCTGTAATAGCTATATGGCAACACCGTATGCAGTCCCTCTTCTTGGGGCTCGGTTTTATGGTGGTCATGCGTGGGGCTCACTCGTGAGCGCCGGGTTCCTATTGCAGCCGGTCTACCAACCCGCGTATGGCCACCACCCTCTCGTTTGGTAGCGAGAGTGATGGCTCCTTAACTGCGATAGGAGTTTCATCCATGTTCAAAATCACGCCAAACCCACCGCCCAAAGATCCAATCCCCCACGACCCAGCGCTCAGCCCGCAAAAGATCAAAGAAGCAACCGACCGCGCCCTCGACTACTACCTCAAACCCGAAGACCTGGCGGCTCCGCCAGCCTCGCCCAAGTTTCGCCCCGTCTATCTCGTCGACCCCACGCTGGATGATGAAACCCTGCTGGTCGAGGCGAGCGAGTCGCTTTCATACGCCCACGCCATGGCCGGTAACATCGCCAACTCAATCGGCGGCCCGGAGCGCAAACCGCTGCTGGCGCTGCAACAGGTAATCATGCTGAACGAACTGTTGATTAATCGACTGCTGGATAAGCTGAAGTTGCCTCAGTAATTTCGCTGGCAGTTATGGCCTCTTCGCGAGCAGGGTCGCTCCCACAGTGAATTGTCGTCGGACATATTATCTGTGATCACAGCGTATCCAATGTAGGAGCGACCCTGCTCGCGATAGCAATATGGCTATGAGGTCAGTTATGTCGTTTGCCTGTTACTGAAAAAACCTGTTATGGCAAAGCGGCTCGAAGCCGTAGTTGGAAGAGGATCACAAATCATCTCTTAGCAAGTTGAAAGTTCCTTTAGGCTGTGTACGGTACCCATGGCTTTTAAACTTTGCTTCAAATGTACCTGTAGCAAACCCCTTGGTGGGATGGATGTCGATATTAAGTATGGCTTCATCAGCATCAACGTAGGCAACACCGTAAAATCCCTCAGGTGCAGGCGATGAGTGACCATGCTTGAAACTTAGCCCATCTTTTAACGTATAGGTTTTATTGAACGGAGCGTCATTGGTGTAGGGGATCGAGAAAAGGTAGGCAAAGAAGTTTTCGTCTTCCATAGTTCCTGTCGATCCAGAGATTGACCAGTTCTTTTCGTCTGTCGGAATAAAGTGGTGTAGATCAAAAAAAGTTCTTATGGACTTCGTTTCGGGATTGGTGCCGAATTGCCAAGTGAGGACATTTCCCTGCTTTTGAGTAAAATCTGCTTTCGGTATGTAAATAAGTTGTGCGGTCATCTTTAGCTCCTTGGTCATGTCGTGGGAACAATTGCGAATGGACTGTTCGACGATTTATAGATAAACCCATGGAGGTTGGCCGTCTACTGTCAGACCTGACAGTAGACAGTTGCAATGTTTTGTGTGTTTTTGCCAAGATTTTGAATGTTCAACACAAGATTTTTCAGAGAGGTGCACCTAGCGTATTAGATGCCTCGGGTTGGCGGTTGTGGCGGGATGGGTGAGTGAGCTCTTGATGCGCAGCCTCAACTCAAACCGAACCCCGAATTGGGTATTTTCAATGACACAAAAAAACCCGGAAGCTCGCGCCATCCGGGTTTTTTGTCTGCAACACATCAATCAGCGGTTAAACCGCTCCACCAACGAGTATTGCGTGTTGGCAGTCTTCGTCAGCTCTTCACTCAGCAACGCCGAGTTTTGCGCCTGTTCCGAGGTCTGATCCGCCAGTTCCGAAATATTGCTGATGTTGCGGCTGATCTCCTCAGCCACCGCACTTTGCTCTTCGGTCGCCGCAGCGATCTGGGTGGTCATGTCGGTGATATTAGCCACCGCTTCACTGATCCCGACCAGTGCCTGATCCGCTTCCAGCACCCGCGCCACACCTTCTTCCGCCTGACGATGGCCAGCTTCCATGGTCTGCACAGCGCTGGACGCAGTTTGCTGCAACTTGGCGATCAAGGCATGAATCTGCCCGGTCGATTCGCTGGTGCGTTGCGCTAGTTGACGCACTTCGTCGGCCACCACGGCAAAGCCACGGCCCATCTCGCCGGCACGCGCGGCTTCGATCGCAGCGTTCAGTGCCAGCAGGTTGGTCTGGTCGGCGATGCCTTTGATCACATCAACTACGCCGCCGATTTCGTCGCTGTCCTTGGCCAGTTGAGTGACGGTCAAACCGGTTTCACCCACGACCACGGACAAACGCTGAATGGCTTCGCGGGTTTCCCCTGCGATGTCGCGGCCGCGACCGGTCAAGCGGTTGGCTTCCTGGGTCGCGTCAGCGGTGCGCTGTACGTGGCTGGCCACTTCCTGCGTCGTTGCGGCCATCTGGTTGACGGCGGTGGCGACCTGTTCGGTTTCCACGCGTTGACGTTCCAGGCCGGTCGAGCTGCTGTGTGCCAAGGCGTCGGACTGCTTGGCCTGATCGGTCAGGTGTTCCGCAGTGTCCTGCAGACGGGTCAGGCAGGTTTTCAGGCGCGCTTCCTGGCTGAGGATCGACATTTCCAGACGCGCTTGGGCGCCACGGCTGTCGGTGTACATCTGCGCGATCAGCGGGTCGGACGTGGTCTGCTCGGCCAGGCGCAGCAGGCGTTTGAGCCCACGTTGCTGCCATTGCAGGCCCATCAGGCCCAACGGCACCGACAGACCCGCCGCCAGAGCAAAGCCCCAGTGCGAGTTCAGCGTCGCGCCGATCACGAAGCTCAGTTGGCTGACCAGAATGAACGGCAGCCAGTCTTGCAGCACCGGTAGCCATTTATCGCTGGAAGGGATTGCCGACTTGCCTTGGTTGATGCGTTGGTAGAGCGCTTCGGCGCGGCGGATCTGTTCGGCGGTGGGTTTGATCCGCACCGACTCGTAACCGACCACCTGATTGCCGTCGAACACTGGCGTTACATAGGCGTTAACCCAGTAATGATCACCGGTCTTGCAGCGATTCTTGACAATGCCCATCCATGGCAAGCCTTGTTTCAGTGTGCCCCACATGTGCGAAAACACCGCAGCCGGGACGTCGGGGTGACGAACCAGGTTGTGCGGCGCACGGATCAGCTCCTCACGCGAAAACCCGCTGATCTCGACGAAGGCGTCGTTGCAGTAGGTGATCACGCCCTTGGCGTCGGTTGTGGAAATCAACCGCTGCTGAGCCGGGAAAGTCCGTTCGCGTTGTGTAATGGGCTGGTTGTTACGCATGGTTTTTCAATCCGCAAGGCTTTGAAAGGTTGTCGGCGGTGGCAGGAAATTGTTGAATTTTTCTTTCAGTAATCAGTACGGCGTCGCAAAACGGGCCTTGCTTCAACCCGCCAGCATCGGATAGGTGAACAGTGCGAAATGCAGCAGGTTCAGCCCGAAGTGCGTGGCGATTGCTGCGCCGAGTCCGCCAAAACGGTAGGCCAGACCATAGCCGACACCTGCCAGACCCGCCAGCAACACCCACGTCCAGCCCGCACCGATGTGCGCCAGCCCGAACAGCGACGAGGCCAGCAGCAGGGCAAGATTTTCGCCATAGGGCAGATCTTTGAAACGCCGGCTCAGGCCGCCCTGTATATAGCCGCGAAACAGCGCTTCCTCGACCAGGGTCACCAGCAGCAGATTGTTCAGCACCCACAGCCACGCCTGATCCGGCCACTTCGGTGCCCAGGCGATCACGCCCAGCAACAACGCGCCGCCGAGGGCGAGGATCACACTCAAGGTCAGGGCGAGGGCGGTGGCGTAGACCGTCAGGCGCAGCGAGCGCCGGGCGACAATCCATGGGCAGACCAGCAACAGCCAGAAACCAATCAGCGGTTTGTCTTGATTGAGGTACATCGAGAACGGCACGGCGTTGTCAGTGAAACGTTGCGGATCAATGGCGCGACCGTTGTAGAACCCTGGCAGCCAGTGCAGGGCCAGCGCCAAAGCCAGCACGATGAACAGGCCGTGGCCGAGATAACGCGCAAACGGCACGTGTTGCTGGCGTACGGCGAAACCGGCCATCAATAGCAGCCCGATAGAGATCAGTGCGAGCCAGCCGAGTTGACCGTAGCTCAGCGCCAAACCGTAGCCGAGGCCGAGAAGTGCCAGATAGAGCCATGGCAGAGACTTCATGGAGGGTCCTTGTGCAGATTTTGTGGAAGGGCTTTCTACACGGACGAGCGGCGGGGGACAAGTCAAGGTGCGGCGAGAAACGGGGACAGTCCACAACCTCTGGCCGACCCGATACCTGTGGGAGCTGGCTTGCCAGCGATGACGATTGCACAGCCGAAATCGTCATCGGCTGATTCACCGCTATCGCTGGCAAGCCAGCTCCCACAAGGTTTTGTTTTTGGCTGAGGGATCAGCGCAGGTTGAGTTTTGCCGCCGCGCGCTCAGTGATTTCCGTGCGCAGCTTCAGTGATGGCGCGGCACGCAGGCGGGCTTCATCGACAATCGCGTTCGGTGCCGTTTCCGGGCTGCCCGAATGGAACGGCGGCGCCGGCGCATATTCCAGCTGCAACTGCACCAGTTGCGCCGTGTCGGCATCGAACAGTTCAGCCGCCAACACCAGCGCAAAATCGATTCCTGCGGTAATCCCGCCACCGGTAAACAGATTGCCGTCACGCACCACCCGATCCTTCACCGCAATCGCGCCCAGTGTCGGCAGCAGATCGTGATATGCCCAATGCGTAGTCGCCCGTTTGCCTTGCAGCAGACCCGCCGCGCCGAGCACCAGCGACCCGGTGCACACCGACGTCACGTAACGCGCTTGCGCAGCCTGACGTTTGATGAAATCCAGCGTCTGAGCATCCTCCATCAAAGGACCGACGCCGCCACCGCCGGGCACACAGATCACATCCAGATCCGGGCAATCCTCGAACGTTGTGGTCGGTTTCAGCAGCAGCCCGGTGCTGGCCGTGACCGGCATCAGATCCTTCCAGATCAGATGCACCTGCACGCCCGGCAGCGAGGCGAGCACGTCGTACGGCCCGGTCAGGTCAAGTTGCTGAACCTGTGGAAACAACAGAAAACCGATCTGCAGCGTCATCGTTCTTGCTCCATGAAAAGGGGTGGACGGCTTCACTGTAGGCGCGTAGGTTCTGGCGTATACGCCAATAACCCCACGAATTACGCCAAATGCCCAAAGCCATCCACGTACTCGCGTTTGCCAACATGCAGATCCTCGACGTCACCGGGCCGTTGCAGGTATTTTCTTCGGCCAATGACCTCTGCCGTCAGCGCGGATTGCCCATTCCGTATGCGCCGAGCGTGATTGCCAGCGGCGGCGGGGCGGTGATGTCCTCGGCCGGTCTGGCGGTGTTGGCCGAGCCGTTGCCCGAAGCGCCCAGCGACACGTTGATCATCGCCGGTGGCTGGGGCATTTATCCGGCGGCGGAAGATGTGCCGCTGGTGGATTGGGTGCGCGAGCATGCCGGCAAATGCCGGCGCGTGGCTTCGGTATGTACCGGCGCATTTTTGCTCGCCGCCAGCGGCTGGCTCGACGGCCGCCGTGTGGTCACCCACTGGACCCGCTGTGAACAACTGGCGCAGCAGCACCCAAAACTGCAAGTCGAAGCCAATCCGATCTTCATCAACGACGGCCCGGTGTGGACCTCGGCGGGAGTCACCGCCGGCATCGATCTGGCGCTGGCGATGGTTGAGGAAGATCTCGGTCGCGACATCGCGCTGGACGTCGCCCGCCATCTGGTGGTGTTCCTCAAACGCCCGGGCGGGCAGTCACAATTCAGCGTGACGCTATCGCTGCAGAATCAGGGCAATCGTTTCGACGACTTGCACGCGTGGATCGCCGAAAACCTGACCTGTGACCTCGGCATCCCGACCCTGGCCGAGCAGGCCGGGATGAGCGAACGCAGTTTCGTCCGCCACTACCGCGCCGACACCGGCCAGACCCCGGCGCGGGCCATCGAGTTGATCCGCGTGGAAACGGCGCGGCGCTTGCTCAGTGACACGGGGTTGCCGGTCAAACGCATCGCCGCCAATTGCGGGTTTGGCAGCGAAGAGACGCTGCGCCGTAGTTTCCTGCGGGCGATTGGTGTGACGCCGCAGGCTTATCGCGAGCGCTTTTCGGTCAGTGCTGCAACAGATTGACGGGACAACGCTGAACCTGTGGCGAGGGAGCTTGCTCCCGCTGGACTGCGCAGCAGGCCCATGCTTTTGAGCCCAGTCAGGGTCGCTGCGCAACCCAGTGGGAGCAAGCTCCCTCGCCACAAAAGCGTTATTCCTCGGATGTATCAGACCTCGGCTTCCGCCACCTGATTGAAATACTTGCTCCGATCCGGGGTAAACGTCACCCGCATCTTCGTCCGCGAGCACGTCAGCGAGCGTTCTTCGCTCAAATCGATATCCAGATCTTCCCCACGCAACCCTTGCCACTGGGCGAGGTATTTCAGCGATCCGTATTTTTCGTTTTTCTTCAGGCTACGACTGACCCCGCCCTTCCAGCCGAGCACCGGTAATTCTCCAGCGAGGCATTTCAAGGCGAGGTCGGGGAAGCGTGCGGCGCGTTGGCGGCCGATTTCCCAGCATTTGATCAGGCCTTTGTCGGCGGCTTCCCAGAGTTGGGTGCGGGTCAGGCCGCTGCGAAGGGGCGTGTCGATACTGCGCTGGACGTGCTGGGACATTCTGGTTCCTTGAATTCGGGTTTTATTGGACAGCTCCGCTGTGCCCGTTGCGGTGGATGGTAGGGGGGGATGTAACAGCTGGCAACAAGGTATTTCGGGGTGTAAGTGCAAGTTGCGGGGGAGGGATTGGGGGGGGTTAGAAGATGTAGGGGCTGAGCTGCGCAATTGTGGTGAGGGGATTTAGCGAAACGTCGCACCGCCCCGACCGGTTGCGCAGCAGTCGCAAAGTCAGTGAATGCGGTATTTCTGGAGGAGTGGGGACGCAGGGTTGGGGGCTGCTTCGCAGCCCATCGGGGATAAATCCCCTCACCACAGGGGGGCCACCCTGCTGATTGCTGCGTAGGGAATAGCCCGCTAAAGCACAGTTTTGTGGAATATCTCCTACAGAAAGTGGCGAGCTTTACGGCTGCCACTCACTCTTTTCCCCACTCAACCGTCGATCCAGAAAACTCGCCGCACTGATCAACGCCAGATGCGTCAGCGCTTGCGGGGTATTGCCCAGATGCCGGCCATGGCTGTCGAATTCTTCGGCGTACAGCCCCAGCGGATTGGCGTAGCGCAGCAACTGTTCAAACTCCAGATGGGCCTTTTCCACCTGACCGGCGCGGGCCAGGCATTCGACGTACCAGAACGAACACGCGGCAAACGCGCCTTCGGTGCCGGTCAAGCCGTCGATGTTGGCGTCATCGTTGCGATAGCGGTAAACCATGCCGTCGCGTACCAAATGCTTTTCAATGGCTTCGAGGGTCGAGAGCCAGCGCGGATCCTTGGCGCTGACGAAACGCACCAGCGGCATCAGCAGCATCGAGCCGTCGAGGGAGCTGCCGCCCTTGTACTGGACAAAATGCCCGCGCTCTTCGTCCCAGAAGTTGTCCCAGATGTCGGCGTAGATCGCCTGGCGGGTTTGATCCCACTGGGCGAACGGTGCCGGCAACGAGCGTTTTGAAGCCAAACGAATCGCCCGATCCAGTGCCACCCAGCACATCAGCCGTGAGTGCAGAAAGTGATGCTGCTCACCGCGCATTTCCCAAATGCCTACATCCGTGGTCTGCCACGTCTCACAGACTTGATCGACCACTTCGCGCACGTGTTTCCAGCCTTCGTGGGAAATCGCGTCACCGTACTTGTTGACCAGATACACCGCGTCCATCAGCTCGCCGAAGATATCCAGCTGAATCTGGTCGTAAGCGCCATTGCCGATGCGCACCGGTCGGGCGCCGCCATGCCCGGACAGGTTGTCCAGTTCGGTTTCCGGCAATTCCTGTCGGCCGTCGATGGCGTACAAGATGTTGAGTTTCATCGGCTGACCATGGCAATCGCTGACCCGATGGCGCAGCCAGCGCATGTAGTCGTTGGCTTCGCCGACAAAGCCCAGACGCATGAACGCGTAAACCGTGAACGACGCATCGCGGATCCAGGTGTAGCGATAATCCCAGTTGCGTTCGCCGCCGGGCGTTTCCGGCAGGCCGAAGGTCGCGGCGGCGAGGATCGCGCCGTGTTTGCGCGAGGTCAGCAGCTTGAGCGCGAGGGCAGAGCGGTTGACCATTTCCCGCCAGCGTCCACGGTAAATCGACTGGCCGATCCAGTCGCGCCAGAACTTCAGCGTGCGCTCCATACAGAAGTCGCCGGCGCCTTCGGCGAAGCGCGGATCGTCGCTGGCGCCGAGCATGAAGGCCGCCGTCTGATCCTGCTTGAGGGTGAAGCGGGCAATCGCCGCTGCGGCGTCCACCTGCAAGGGCTGATCAGAAGCCAGGCGCAGCGTCGGTTGCCCGCTGGCGCTGAACACCACGTCGTTGTTATCCAGCGCCGCGCGAGTGTCGGCACGGGCATAGTCGTGGCGTACCGCGCAGCGCATGTGGAAATTCGCCTCGCCGCTGACCACCCGCACACGGCGCATCAGCAGTGGCAAGTCATCTTCGCTGTCACCCACCGGCAGCATGTCGGTGATTTCCACCACGGCATCGTCACTGAGCCAGCGGGTTTGCAGGACGTTGGTGTCCGGCAGGTAAATCTGCTCGCGCCGGGCATCGGGCAAGTCCGGCGCCAACTGGAAAATCCCCGCGTCGGGGGTATCCAGCAACGAACAGAAAATCGACGGACTGTCGAACTCCGGCCAGCAGAAAAAATCCACGCTGCCCTTGTCGTTGACCAGTGCCGCACTGCGCATGTCGCCGATGATGCCGTGGGCGTCGATCGGGCTTTGTCGTTCTGGATGATGCTCAGCCATTGCCGCGAAACTCCGGATAGAGGCTCATGCCGCCGTCGATAAACAGGGTAGTGCCGACGATGTAGTCAGAAGCATCGGAGGCGAGGAAAACCACCGCATTGGCGACGTCTTCCACATCGCCGATGCGCCCGTAGGGAATCAGGTCGAGCAGCTCTTCCCCGGCAGCGCCTTCGGTGGCTTCTTTATTGATCGCCGTGCGAATCGCCCCCGGTGCAATGCTGTTGATGCGAATGCGCTGATGGCTGACTTCCTGGGCAAGCGTCTGCATCAACTGATCGACACCGCCCTTGGACGCCGCGTAATTGACGTGCCCGGCCCACGGAATGCGCTGGTGCACCGAGCTCATATGGATGATTTTGCCGGCGGCGCGGGATACGCCTTCGCGAATGCCTTGGCGATTGAAAATGCGCAACGCGGCACGGGCGCAGAGGAACTGGCCGGTGAGGTTGACGCCGATCACCGCGTTCCAGTCATCCAGCGACATATCCACAGCCGCCGCATCTTTTTGCAGGCCGGAATTGGCGATCAGAATGTCCAGTGAGCCGAAGGCGTCGAGGGTTTCAGCGAACAGCCGTTCGACCTCGTCTTCCTTGGAAACATCGGCACCGATGGCCAGTGCCTGGCCGCCATCGGCGATGATTTGTCGGGCGAGTGCTTCGGCGGGTTCGGCCTGGCGGTTGTAGTTGATGACCACGGCGGCACCGGCAGCGGCCAGGGCTTTGGCGCAAGCGTGGCCAATGCCGGAACTGGCGCCGGTGACGAGAGCTACCTGACCGGAGAGAGAAATGTGCATAGAGGAGGCGCCTGGGTTGAGGGCTTAATCAGCTGACCGATTGCCTGGCGTGAGAGTTCATTTCTGTGGGTTTTGTGGTGAAAGTATGGACCTCATCGCTGGCAAGCCAGGCTCCCACAGGGAACATAGGTGAACATGAATTTATGTACGACCAGTATCTCTGTGGGATCGGGCTTGCCCGCGATGGGGCCTTCACATTCCACCAACAATTCCCCGCTTCCTCTCTCATCAGCCTCTATGGCAACTTGGCCGCCCCTGACGAGGCTGTGACCCGATGGCAAACCCATACCGCGAATTGTTCAACGCCCCCGGCGCCCGAAATTTTGTGCTGGCCGGGATGATCGCGCGCATGCCGATTTCCATGACCGGCATCGGCGTGATCACCATGCTTTCGCAGCTGTACGGTGGGTACGCACTGGCCGGTGCGGTGGCGGCGACATTTGCCTTGGCCACGGCGTTTTGCGCACCGCAGGTTTCGCGACTGGTGGACCGCTTCGGTCAGGGCAAAGTGCTGCCCATTTCGGCATTGATCGGTGGTGGCGCGCTGTTGATGTTGCTGCTGTGTACACGGTTGCAGGCGCCGACCTGGACGCTGTTTGTGTTCGCCGCGCTCGCTGGGTGCATGCCGAGTATGTCGGCGATGGTGCGAGCGCGCTGGACGGAAATCTATCGCGGCCAGCCGCAATTGCAGACAGCGTATGCGCTGGAGTCGGTGCTCGATGAAGTTTGTTTCATCGTCGGCCCACCGCTGTCGGTGGGGCTGTGCGTGGCGGTGTTTCCCGAAGCCGGGCCGCTGGCGGCGTTGCTGGCACTGGCGATCGGCGTGACGGCGTTTGTCGTCCAGCGCAGCACCGAGCCGCCGGTGCATCCGCACGCGTCTGAACATCACGGTTCGATCATCGGCTCGACAGATATTCAGCTGTTGTTGGCCTTGATGATAGCCATGGGCGTGATCGTCGGTGTGGTCGATGTCGTCAGCGTCGCGTTTGCCCAACAACAGGGGCAACCGGCAGCGGCGAGCATTGTGCTGTCGGTGTATGCCATCGGTTCGTGTCTGGCCGGGATCGCGTTTGGGGCGATGCGTTCGAAACTGCCGCTGCCGCGACTGTTTCTGTATGGCGGAGTGGCAACGGCAGTGACGACGTTGCCACTATTGCTGGCGAGCAACATTCTCGGCCTGGCGCTGGCGGTTTTCATTGCCGGGCTGTTCTTTGCGCCGACCCTGATTGTCGCGATGGCACTGGTCGAACGCATCGTACCGCCGGCCAAACTCACCGAAGGCCTGACCTGGCTGGTGACCGGCCTGAGCATCGGCGTTGCCATCGGCGCCGCCGGTTCCGGTGCGCTGGTCGATGCCTTTGGCGCGCGCAGTGGCTTCTGGCTGGCGATTGCCGCCGGGGCGGTGGTCCTCGCGTCGGCGGTGCAGAGTTTCCGTCATCTGAAGTGATCAACCAACCGACTAATTCCCGCGTCGCCTCATCCGTTCTCTTTTACAGATAACCCTATTGAGGTAAACGCGGTGACAAAGCTGACACTGCTGTGCCTGCCCTATTCGGGCGCCAGCGCCATGGTCTACAGCCGCTGGCGGCGCCAACTGCCGTCGTGGCTGCACCTGCAACCGGTGGAATTGCCCGGGCGCGGTGCCCGTTTCGACGAACCCTTGCAGATCGACATGCGTGCGCTGGCCGGCCAATTGGCCCGTGAGCACAAGCCCGGCTTGCAGACGCCTTATGCCCTGTTCGGGCATAGCCTGGGTGCGCTGCTGGCGTGCGAAATGGCGCATGCTTTTCGCGAACTCGGTGCGCCGGAGCCGGTAGCGTTGTTCGCTTCCGGCACGGCCGCCCCGACCATGCGCAGTGACTACGATCGTGGCTTTGCCGAGGCGCGCAGCGATGACGAGTTGATCGAGCAGTTGCGCACCTTTCAAGGCACCAGTGAGGAAGTGCTGGCCAACCAGGAACTGATGAGCCTGACGCTGCCGGTGCTGCGTGCCGACTTCATGATGTGCGGACGTTTCACGCCGGCGCAGCGGCCCTTGCTCAATTGCCCGGTGCACGTGCTGGGCGGCAAGGAAGACCGCGCGACCACCGAACAACTGATCGGCTGGAGCAAAGAAACCCTGGGCAGTTTTTCCGTGGACATGATGACCGGCGGGCATTTCTTCATCCATGAACACGAAGCCCGGGTCATCCGCACGATCAAGACCCATCTGGAAGTCCACCACCGCCGCCATGCGCAGGCAGCGGCACCGGCGTTTTAGTGCGCGGTTCACCTATCGAGTGATTACAGGAGGCCAGTCATGGCTGTTGCTGTGGGATTTTCCGTTCGGCCACTGCTGCCGCAACGGGGGCGCTTGCCGTTGTTGGTGGAAGCGACCGATGCGGACATCGACCTTTTGGCGGTGTTCGATGAATTGAAAGAGCTGGTGGACGAACATTTGCTGCGCGATGGCGGGGTGCTGTTCCGTGGATTCCGTCTGAACGGTGCTGAACAGTTCCGTCAGTTCGCGGCCAGTTTTGGCCATCCGTTGTTGAACTATGAATTCGGCTCGACGCCGCGTACCAACGTGACGCAAGGCGTGTACACGTCCACCGAATACCCGGCGCACCAGAGCATTCCGCTGCACAACGAGCAGGCCTATTCCCGCGACTGGCCGATGAAGATCTGGTTCTACAGCATGATCGCGGCCAAGTCCGGTGGCGAAACGCCGATTGCCGACAGCCGTGAAGTCTATCGACGTATTCCGGCAACGATTCGCGAGCGCTTCGTCAGCAAAGGCCTGATGTATGTGCGCAACTTCGGCAATGGTCTGGATGTGGCCTGGGAAGATGTGTTCAACACCGAGGATCGCGAGGTCGTCGAGGCCTACTGCAAGGCCCACGGCATTGTTTGCGAATGGAAGGACGACGGTGAGCTGCGCACCCGTCAGACCTGTCAGGCGGTGGCGGTGCATCCGGTGACCGGCGACAACGTCTGGTTCAACCAGGCGCACTTGTTCCACATTTCCAACCTGCAAGCGGAAGTGCGCGAAAGCCTGCTGGACATCGTCGACGAAGAGGACTTGCCGCGTAATGTTTACTACGGCGACGGCTCGGCCATTGAAGATGAGGTGCTGGCGCAGATTCGCGCAGTGCTCGACGAGTGCGCGATCAGCTTCCCCTGGCAGGAAGGCGATGTGCTGATGCTCGACAACATGCTGTCGGCCCACGCGCGATCGCCGTTTGAGGGCCCGCGCAAAGTGATTGTCGCCATGGCCGAGGGGCATTCTCTGGACGCTCGCTGAGCGATCCCGGCGTTTGTCTGAACGCTTGCCGAAGCCGCTCTTGCCGCGGCTTCGGCATTTCTGCATCTGGCGGGAGTGCCGCCCGGCCGGTATTGCGCCGGCGCGCTAAATCATTGCGTTTGTCATTCGTTCTTGTTGATACGACCGGGCCTCCTGGTCACGCCGCCGATCAGCAAGGACCCCATGCATGAATGCCGCAGACGCACAGAAACTAGCCCGTCGCTTTATCGAACTGCCGCAGGACAAACGCCGTTTGTTTCTCGCCGGCATGGCCCGCGAAGGCATCGATTTTGCGCAGCTTCCCATGACCGCCTGTGACGGCATCGCCGAGCGTGACGGCCTGTCTTATGCCCAGCAGCGGATGTGGTTTCTCTGGCAGCTGGACCCGCACAGTGCTGCTTACAACTTGCCGATGGCCGTGCGCCTGACGGGCGATCTGCAAGCGCAGGCGCTGGAGCAGGCATTCAGCCTTTTGGCGGCGCGGCATGAGTGCCTGCGCACCACCTTCGGTCAGGAAGGCGAGCGCGCTTTTCAGCGCGTCGCCGAGCCTCAGCCTCTGAAGCTGGCCATCACCGATCTGAGTGCCGTCCCCGAGGCCCAGCGTTGGCCTCTGGCGCAGCAGCACATGATGGCCGAGGCCACGCAGGCGTTCGACCTGGAAAACGGCCCGCTGCTGAGCCTGCGCCTGTTGCGTCTGGCCGAGCAGGAGCACGTGCTGCTGTTGACCTTGCACCACATCATTGCCGATGGCTGGTCGATGAACATTCTCATCGACGAGTTCATGCGCACCTACGACGCCCTGGTCGCGGGGCGCGAGCCATCGTTGCCGGCACTCACCGTGCATTACCGCGATTACGCGCTGTGGCAGCGCAGTTGGCTGGAGGCGGGCGAGCGCGAGCGGCAACTGGATTACTGGCGCGCGCAACTGGGTGACGAACACCCGGTGCTTGAATTGCCGACTGACCGCGCCTATCCGGCGCAATCAAGTCATCAGGGGGCGCGGCTGGAAACGGTCATCGACGCAGCGCTGCGCCAGGAACTGAAAAGCCTCGCCCAGCGTCAGGGCGTAACCCTGTTCGTGGTGCTGTTGGCCGCGTTCAAAACCTTGTTGCATCGCTACAGCGGCCAGACCGACATTCGTGTCGGTGGGCTGATCGCCAACCGCACCCGCAGCGAAACCGAAGGCCTGATCGGCTTCTTCGTCAACACGCAGATCCTGCGCAGCGAAGTCACCGCGCAAACGCGTTTTGGCGATCTCTTGCAGAACCTGCGTCAAGCCGCGCTCGGTGCACAGGTTCATCAGGAGTTGCCGTTCGACGCGTTGATCGAAGCCCTGCAACCAGCGCGCAGCCAAAGCCACAATCCACTGTTCCAGGTGATGTTCAACCACCAGCCGCTGGTGACCGACTTGCAGCATGTGCAACTGGAATCGGGGTTGCAGGTCGGCTATTTGACTGAAGAGCAACTGGCCGGCAGCGGTCGCCAACATGCCGCTACCAGTGACCTGATGCTCGACACCCGCGAGGAGGGCGAGCAACTGTTCGCTGCCTTCACCTACGCCACCGATATTTTTGACGCCGCGACCATCGCCGCGATGGCCGGACATTGGCGCAACATTCTGGCCTCCGTGTGCCGTGACCCTCAGCAATTGATCAGCGAAGTTGCGCTGCTGGCGGACGTCGAGCACGCGCAGTTGATTCAGAGCACCGAGGCCGAACCGCTATTCGCCAGCGTGCAAACACGCTTCGAAGCACAAGTAGCGCGAACGCCGCAGGCAGCGGCGGTGATCCTCGCGACCGAGCCGTCGCCGTCACTCAGCTACGCCGAGTTGAACACCCGCAGCAATCGTCTGGCCCACCAGTTACGCGCTCGCGGTGTCGGCCCTGACGTGCTGGTCGGTGTGGCGCTGGGGCGCTCGCTGGAACTGGCGGTGGCGCTGCTGGCAGTGCTCAAGGCTGGCGGCGCTTACGTGCCGCTGGATCCGCAAACACCGGCCGAACGTTTGCGCCATGTGCTCGATGACAGTGGCCTGAAACTGCTGCTGACCGATCGCGAGAGCCTCGCCAGCCTGCCGGCTCTCGACGGTGTCGACTGCCTGTGTCTGGAGCAGTTGGCCGATGACGGGCAGGTCGACAATCTTTCGGTGACGGTCGAGGCGCAAAACCTCGCCTACGTGATCTACACCTCAGGCTCGACCGGGCGCCCGAAAGGCGTGGCGATCAGTCACGGCGCGTTGAGCGAGTTCATCGACCGCGCCATCGATTACAGCGAACTGCGTGAAGGCGACCGGGTCCTGCAATTCGCCACCAGCAGTTTCGACGGCTTCGTCGAGCAGTTTTTCCCGCCACTGTGCCACGGCGCTGCTGTCGTGCTGCGTGATGCGCGGTTGTGGGACAGCGCGGCGTTGCATCAGGTCATCCTCGAACACGGCATCACCCTGGCCGACTTGCCCGCCGCTTACTGGTATTGGCTGGTGCAGGAATACGCCGCCAACCCACCGAGCGGTTTCGCTGCGTTGCGGCAGATTCATGTCGGCGGCGAAGCCATGGCGGTGGACGGTTTGCGCCTATGGCAACAGGCCGGGTTGGGCCATGTGCGATTGCTCAATACCTACGGGCCGACCGAGGCCACGGTGGTTTCGACCATTCATGACTGCACGGCACTGACGGCGGACGCCGTGTCGTGGCGCGGCATCCCGATCGGACAAGGTCTCGACGCGCGTCGTTTGTACGTGCTGGACGATGATTTGAACCTGCTGCCGCAAGGTGCGGTGGGCGAGTTGTATATCGGCGGACCGGGCCTGGCGCGTGGCTATCACCGTCAGCCGATGCTCAGCGCCGAGCGCTTTATCGCTGATCCGTTCGCTGACGGCCAGCGCCTGTACCGTACCGGCGACCGCGCCCGACTACGCGCCGATGGTGCGCTGGAGTACGTCGGTCGGGTCGATCATCAAGTGAAGATTCGCGGCTTCCGTATCGAGCTGGGCGAAATCGAATCGCGCCTGCAACAGTGCCCGGGCATCCGCGAGGCGGTGGTGCTGGCGGTGCCGCTCAGTGGTGGTTTGCAACTGGTGGCCTACGTGGTCAGCGATCAGGCCGTGCTCGACAGCGCGGCGACGCAAGCGGCGTTCCGTCAGCAAATTAGGGCAGCGCTGCAAGCCACTCTGCCGGACTACATGGTGCCGGGCCATCTGCTGTTGCTGGCGAACCTGCCGCTGACGCCGAGCGGCAAGCTCGATCGCAAGGCGTTGCCCGCGCCGGATCCTGTGCAGTTGCAGGGCGACTACCGCGCCCCGCAATCGGACGCCGAGCGGTGTCTGGCGCAGATCTGGGCGGATGTCCTGCAAGTGTCGCGGGTGGGTCTGGACGATCACTTTTTCGAATTGGGTGGCCACTCGCTGTTGGCCGCGCAAGTCATCGCCCGGGTGAAAAACCTGCAGGGCGTGGTGTTGCCGCTGCGCAGCCTGTTCGAGAAACCGGTTCTGGCCGATCTGGCGGCAATGCTTGCGCAACTGGCTGACGGCGCAACGAACGACGACTGGTCCGACATGGATCAGTTCATGAATGCTTTGGAAGGAGAGGAAGTATGAGCGGCACCATGGCGGAGCGCATCGCGAAAAGGTTCGTCGGCTTGCCGCTGGAACAGCGTCGGCTGTTTTTGGCCAAGCTGCGTGAAGACGGCAAGGACTTCAGCCTGTTGCCGCTGCCGGTCAGTCGTCACGATGTCGCGCAGATTCCGTTGTCGTTTGCCCAGCAGCGCCTGCTGTTTCTCTGGCAGCTCGAACCGCAGAGTGCCGCTTACAACATGGCCGCCGGCTTGCGCTTGAATGGGCGTCTGGACGAATCGGCGTTGCAGCGTTCGTTCGATTATCTGGTGGCGCGTCACGAAGTTCTGCGCACGGTGTTCCAGACCGACGGTGATCAGCCGCATCAAGTGATCCTTGAGCAACAGCCGTTGACACTGGAACGCATCGACCTGACGAGCCTGCCGCCGTCAGAGCGCGAGCCTGCCTTGGCGCAACAGGTGCAGAACGTCACGGCGCGGCCGTTCGATTTGCGCCACGGGCCGCTGTTGCGTGCCAGCCTGTTTGCGCTGGCCGAAGAAGAATTCGTGTTGGTGGTGAGCATGCACCACATCGTCTCCGACGGTTGGTCGATGGACGTGATGGTCAAGGAATTCGTCCAGTGCTACCAGGCCTTCAGCCTTGAACGCGAGCCGCAATTGCCGGCACTGACGCTGCAATACGCCGACTATGCGATCTGGCAGCGGCGCTGGCTGGAAGCCGGCGAGGGCGAGCGGCAACTCGATTACTGGCGCCAGCAACTGGGTGAAGAGCATCCGCTGCTGGAAGTGGCACCGGACTTTGCCCGACCGCTGACGCAAAGCTTCGAAGGCCAGACCCTGAGTTTTGATTTCGGTGCGCCGCTGTCCCTGCAACTCAATGCGTTTGCCCGTAGCCAGGGCATCAGTCTGTTCATGCTGGTGCTGGCCGGGTTCTCGCTGTTCCTGTCGCGGCAGGCCGGGCAGCGCGACATTCGTGTCGGGGTGCCGAATGCCAACCGTGGCCGTGCTGAGGTCGAAGGGCTGATCGGCTTTTTCGTCAACACTCAGGTGCTGCGATGCGAGGTGGACGAGCGCGGCAGTTTCGAGGATTTGCTGGCGCGTGTACGTGAAGCCGCGTTCGGTGCCCAGGCGCATCAGGAACTGCCGTTCGAGCAACTGGTGGACGAGTTGGTGGCTGAACGCACCCTGGGCCACAACCCGTTGTTCCAGGCCAAGTTCAACCAGAACGTCGGCATGCAGAAGCAGCGTTCGATGGCCCTGCCAGGGCTGAGCGTGGCGGAATATCCGCTGGACAAGGACGGTACTCATTTTGATCTGGCGCTGGACATCACCGATGACGGCACGCTGATTCATGGCCAGATGACCTATGCCAGCGACCTCTATCGCCCGCAGACGGTCGAGGGGTTTGTGCCGGCCTTGCTCGGCTTGTTCAGCGAGTTGTTGAAAGCGCCGCAAGCGCCACTGCACCGCGTTGCGGTGACCTTGCCGGCGCCACTTCCGGCACCCGCCGCGCCGGCGCTGTCGGTGTTGCAGCATTGGGATCGTGAAGTTGCCCGCCAGCCTGAGGCGCCGGCCGCCCGCGACCTGAATCAGGTCTTGAGTTATCGGGTGCTGGATCAAGCGGCCAATCGTCTGGCCCATCATCTGCTGGCGCAGGGCGTGAACGTCGGCGAGCCGGTGGCGGTGCTGATGGAGCGCTCGCTGGACTGGCTGACCTGTGTGCTGGCGGTGTTCAAGGCCGGCGCGGTGTACATGCCGCTGGACGTCAAGGCGCCGGATGCACGTTTGCAGCAGATGCTCGGTGCGGCGCAGGCGCGGCTGTTGTTGTGCACCGAAGGCGATGCGCGCGTGTCCGGGTTGGCGGTTGACGGCTGTCGGGGCATCGCGTTCGCAGCGCGGCAGTGGCAGTCAATGCCGGACACCTGTCCGGCCGTGGCGTTGTGCGCTCAATCAGCGGCGTACGTGATTCACACCTCCGGCTCCACCGGGCAACCGAAAGGCGTACTGGTCAGCCACGGCGCGCTGGGCAGTTATGTTCGCGGTGTGCTGGAGCGACTGGCACCGGCGGCGGACAGCAGCATGGCGCTGGTCTCGACCATTGCTGCGGATCTGGGTTTCACCGTGCTGTTCGGCGCGCTGTGTTCCGGGCGCCTGTTGCATGTCTTGCCGGAAGAGCTGGGTTTCGATCCGGACCGGTTTGCCGAGTACATGGCAACGCACCAGGTGGGCATGCTGAAAATCGTTCCCGGTCATCTGGCCGCGTTGTTGCAGGCCGCAAGGGCAGCCGACGTGCTGCCGCAACACGCGCTGATCGTCGGCGGTGAGGCGTGCTCGCCGGCGCTGGTGGAGCGCGTGCGTCAGCTCAAACCGGGCTGCCGCATCATCAACCACTATGGGCCGAGCGAAACCACGGTGGGCGTGTTGGCCCATGAAGTCGCTGATCTGACGCTCACCCGCAGCGTGCCGGTCGGTAGCGCACTGACCGGCGCTCACGTCTACGTGTTCGACGATGTCCTGAACAACGTCGCCGATCAGGTGGCTGGCGAGTTGTATATCGGTGGCGACAGCGTGGCGCTGGGCTACCTGAATCAGCCGGGGCTGACGGCGGAGCGCTTCTTGCCGGATCCGTTCGGTGCGCCGGGTACGCGGGTGTATCGCAGCGGTGACCGGGTGCGCCGCAATCGTCAGCAAGCGGTGGAATTCATCGGCCGCGCCGACGATCAGGTCAAGGTGCGCGGCTATCGCGTGGAGCCGGCGGAAGTGGCGCGTGTGCTGCTCGGTCTCGACGGCGTCAGTGAAGCGGCGGTGCTGGCGCTGTCACTGGATGATGACCCGACGCGTCTGCAACTGGTCGCGTGGTGTGTGCCGGTCGCAGGTGCTTCGTTAGCGGCACAGGCGCTGCGCGAGCAATTGCAGGCGTGCCTGCCGGATTACATGGTGCCGGCGCAGATCGTCCTGCTCGAGCAACTGCCGCTGACGGCCAACGGCAAACTCGACAAGCGTGCCTTGCCGGTGCCGGGCGTGGTCACTCAGCACTTCGTCGCGCCGCAAGGTGAAGTCGAAGAGAAACTCGCGGCGATCTGGGCCGATGTGCTCAAGCTTGAGCGCATCGGCAGCACCGACAACTTCTTCGAGCTGGGCGGTGATTCGATCCTCAGCCTGCAAATCATTGCCCGGGCCAAACGCCAGGGCATCAAGCTGAGCCCCAAGCAACTGTTCGAAAAACAGACCATCGGCCAACTGGCCGCCGTGGCCAAACTGATCGAAGCCAAACCCGTTGCGGCTGCGGCGCCGGCAGCTCGCGGACCGTTGCCATTGTTGCCGATTCAGGCACGGTTCTTCGAAACCCCGATCGCCCAGCGTCAGCACTGGAACCAGTCGGTGATGTTGCAACCGACCACGCTGCTTGACGCCGCTCACCTACGCACAGCGCTGGCGGCGCTGATCGAACAGCACGACGCGTTGACGCTGAATTTCCAGGCGTCCGGCGACGTGTGGCAGGCAATGCCGCAGACCCAGCGTGATCCAGAGCTGTTGTGGGTCCGTGAGCTGGACAGCCTGGACGCGTTGCCGGCGCTCGCCGATCAAGCCCAGCGCAGCCTGAATCTGCAACAAGGCCATTTGCTGCGGGCGGTGCTAGTGAACCTGCCGAACGCCGAGCAACGCTTGTTGCTGGTCATCCACCACCTGGTGATCGACGGCGTGTCGTGGCGCATTCTGCTGGAAGATCTGCAGCACGCTTACACCGCGTTGGCGGCGGGTACGCCGCTGGTTCTGCCGGGCAAAAGCAGCTCGCTGCACAGCTGGGCCGAGCATCTGCACCGTTACGGGCAGAGCGCAGCGCTGGCCGCTGAGAGCGCCTACTGGCGCCAGACCCTGGAGGCCGGCGACGCACAAATGCCGCGCGATTTCCCGCAGGACACGCAAACCCGCGAACAGGCCGCCCACGCCAGTTCGCGCCTGAGCCAGGCGCTGACCCACAAGCTGTTGAAAGTGGCGCCAGCGGCGTATCGCACGCAGATCAACGACCTGCTGCTGACGGCGCTGGCGCGGGTGTTGTGCGACTGGAGCGAACAGCCTTCGGTATTGATTCAGCTCGAAGGTCACGGTCGTGAAGACCTGTTCGACGACATCGACCTGAGCCGCACCGTAGGCTGGTTCAGTAACCTGTTCCCGGTGCGCCTGACCCCCGAGGCAACGCCGGGTGCGTCGCTGTGCGCGATCAAGGAACAATTGCGTGCGGTGCCGGGCAAAGGCATCGGCTTTGGTGTGCTGCGCTACTTGAGCCGTTGCGCCGAGTTGCAGGCATTGCCGCAGCCGCGCGTGACGTTCAATTATCTCGGCCAGTTCGACGGCGCGTTCAATGCCGACGCCGGCGCGCTGTTCGTGCCCAGCGGTGAAAGCACCGGGGCCAACCAGGACGCAGCCGCGCCGTTGGGTAACTGGCTGAGCGTTGACGGTCAGGTCTACGGCGGTGAGCTGGAATTGACCTGGACCTTCGGCACCGGCATGTATCGCGCAGAAACCGTCGAGGCGCTGGCCGAGGCCTATCGTCGTGAGCTTGCGCGTTTGATCGAACACTGCTGCGACAGTGGCGAGGCGGCTGTCACGCCGTCGGACTTCAGTCTGGCAACGCTGACCCAGGCACAACTCTCGGCATTGCCTATTCCGGCCCGCGACATCGTCGACCTCTATCCGCTGTCGCCGATGCAGCAGGGCATTCTGTTCCACAGCGTCAACGATCCGCACAGCCCGGCCTACACCAACCAATTGCGCGTCGATGTGCAACATCTCGATGCCGAGCGCTTCCATCAGGCCTGGCAGCAAACCGTTGATGCTCACGAAATCCTGCGCACGGCATTTGTGTGGCCACAGGATGCCGCCGCTGCGGTGCAAGTGGTGCGCCAGAGTGCGCAGATGCCATGGCGCGTGCAGGACTGGCGCGGTCGCCATGACCTCGGCACGGCACTGGATCAACTGGCCGGCGAAGATCTTGCCAGCGGTTTCGACCTGACCGGTGCGCCGCTGTTGCGGGTGACCTTGGTGCGCACGGATGAGGCGACGCACCACCTGATCTACACCTGCCATCACATCCTCATGGACGGCTGGAGTACGTCGCAGTTGTTCGGCGAAGTGCTGCAGCGTTATGCCGGCATGAACCCGGCGGTCGGGCAGGGGCGTTATCGCGATTACATCGAATGGCTGGGGCAGCGCGATCAGCAGGCCAGTCGCGATTTCTGGACGACAGCCCTTGCGGACCTTGATGAGCCGACGCGTCTGGCCAGTGCCTTGTCCGGCGCGCAGCAAGCGGCCAGCGGTTACGCCGATCACGAGCACGTATTCAGTGAGACGTTGACGGCGGATCTGAACCGTTTTGCCCGCGAGCAGAAAGTCACCCTCAACACCTTGGTGCAAGCGGCGTGGCTGGTACTGTTGCAGCGTTACACCTGGCAGGACAATGTGGCATTCGGCGCGACGGTCGCCGGGCGCCCGACGGATTTGCCGGGCGTCGAGCAACAGATCGGTCTGTTCATCAACACTTTGCCGGTGGTGGCGGCGCCGTCCGCTGACATTGTCGTCAGCCAGTGGCTGCAACAGGTGCAGGACGTCAATCTGGCGCTGCGCGAGCATGAGCACACGCCGCTCTACGACATTCAGCGTTGGGCCGGTGCGGGTAACGGGGCGTTGTTCGACAGCATTCTGGTGTTCGAAAACTACCCGATGGCCGAAGCCCTGCAACAAGGCCCGGCCACCGGTCTGACGTTCTCGGCGATTCGTCGTCAGGAACAGACCAACTACCCGCTGACGCTGGTGGCGGTCACCGGTCGCGAGCTGAGTCTGGGGATCAGTTATGACCAGGCCAGTTTCGCTGCGACCGCGATCAGCGCGTTGAGCGCACAACTCGAAAGCCTGCTCACGCAGTTCCTCGCCGATGCCACGCAACCGCTGGGTGCGCTGCAATTGCTCGCAGAACCGCAGCGTCAACAGGCCATCGATTGGGGCAAGGCCGACGTCACGGCAACGGACCCCCGCACGGTACTGGAACACCTCGCCGCGCAGGTACAGCGTCAGCCACAAGCACACGCGGTGCTGTTCGCCGAGCAACAGATCGATTACCAGAGCCTCGATTCCCGGGCCAACCGCCTCGCGCACAAGCTGCAAACGCTGGGCGTCGGTCCGGAGGTGCGGGTCGGGGTGTGCATGCGACGCACGCCGGACATGCTGGTCAGCCTGCTGGCCATTCTCAAGGCCGGTGGCGCCTATGTGCCGCTGGATCCGGACTATCCACAGGAGCGCTTGCTGCACATGCTCGACGACAGCCGCGCCGCCGTGCTGATCACCGAGCCCGCCGCACTGGCGCTGTTGCCACAAACCTTGAGCGCTGAGGTGCTGTTGGTGGAAGAGGGCGCCTTGAGCGCGTTCTCGATCACCGCACCGCAGGCGAGTGTCACTGCGCAGAATCTGGCCTATGTCATCTACACCTCGGGCTCGACCGGTAAACCGAAAGGCGTGGCGATTACCCACGGCAACCTGTCGGCGCTGATTCAGTGGTCGGCCGGGATCTATCGCGAAGAACAGTTGCGCGGCGTGCTGGCGTCGACGTCGATCTGCTTCGACCTGTCGGTCTGGGAAATCTTCGTCACCCTCGCTTGCGGTGGCTGCCTGGTACTGGCGGACAACGCGCTGGCCCTGGCCGATTTGCCGGCTCGCGAACAGGTCACGCTGATCAACACGGTGCCGTCGGCGATTGCCGCGCTGCAACGTGCCGGGCAGATTCCGCATTCGGTCGCGACCATCAATCTGGCCGGTGAGCCGCTCAAGCAAAGTCTGGTCGACACCTTGTACGCGAGCACCTCGGTGCAGCAGGTCTACGATCTGTACGGGCCGTCGGAAGACACCACCTATTCGACCTTCACCCTGCGCACGCCGCAAGGGCAGGCGAACATCGGCCGACCGCTGCAAAACACTGTGGCCTATTTGCTCGACAGCCAGTTGCAAGTGTTGCCGGGCGGCGTGCCCGCCGAGCTGTACCTGGGCGGTGCCGGTGTGACCCGTGGTTATCTGCTGCGCGCCGCGCTGACCGCCGAACGCTTTGTGCCGAACCCGTACGCCAGTAACGGCGAGCGGCTGTACCGCACCGGCGATCTGGTGCGTCAGGGCCATGACGGCAATATCGAGTACATCGGTCGGGCCGATCATCAGGTGAAGATTCGCGGCTTCCGTATCGAACTCAGCGAGATCGAAGCGCGGCTGCTGGAGCAGGACGAGATCCGCGAAGCCGTGGTCCTCGCTCAGGACGGTGCCGCCGGTAAACACCTGCATGCCTATGTGGTGGCGGCGCAGGCAGTGACCGATCAGACGTTGTTGGCGGAACGCCTGCGCAACGCGCTGACCAGTCGCTTGCCGGCGCACATGGTGCCGGGCCACTTGCATTTGATCGACGCCATCCCGTTGACCCCCAACGGTAAGCTCGATCGCAAGGCGTTGATGGCTTTGGGCGACAGCCCGACGCAGCAGCACTATCAGGCGCCGCAAAGCGATTTGCAGTGGGAAGTGGCGACGATCTGGCAGGAAGTGCTGGAGGTCGAGCAGGTGGGCCTTGCCGACAACTTCTTCCAGCTCGGCGGGCACTCGTTGCTGGCCACGCTGGTGGTGACCCGGATCAAGGAGCGTCTGGGCGACAAGGTGCCGCTCAAGGAATTGTTCGAAACCGATACCCTCAAGGCGTTCTGCGCGCGAATCGAAGCCTTGCGCGTCGAAATGTCGCCCGTTCAGGATGAATTGGCTAAATCCCTGGAGGCCCTCAAACGTCTATCCCTCGATGATCTGGAAAAACTGATTTCTTGAGAGGGAAAAACGCGTGCAAGAGTTAATCGAGTCGGTAGGACAACTTTCGGCTAAGCAAAGAAAGGCTCTGGCGGTTCTGCTCAAGCAGAAAGGCGTCAACCTCTTTGACATTGCTCCGGTTTTCAAGCGCACGGCTGAAGAGCCGTTGCTGCTGTCCTACGCTCAGCAGCGCCAGTGGTTTCTCTGGCAGTGGGCGCCGCACAGCGCGGCCTACAACATTCCGACGGCCCTGCGTTTGCAGGGGCCGCTGGATGTCAGCGCGCTGGAGCGCAGCGTTCAGGCGCTGATCGAGCGACACGAAACCTTGCGCACGGTGTTCACTCAGGAAACCGCGCAACCCTTGCAAGTGGTCCTGCCCGCAGGCCCCTTTGCACTGGAGATCCATCAACTGAGCGCTGAGCTGGCGAACGACCCGGATGCCTCGATCCAGGCGTTCGTGCAGACCCAGAGCCAGAAAACGTTCGACCTGCAGCACGGCCCGCTATTGCGCGCAGCGCTGCTGCAAGTCACCCCGAATGACCACGTGCTGGTGCTGACCCTGCACCACATCGTCTCCGACGGCTGGTCGCTGCAAGTGATGATCGAGGAACTGGTGCAGTTGTACGCCGGTTTCAACCTCGGTCACGACGCCGGTCTGCCGGCCTTGCCGATTCAATACGCCGACTACGCCCTGTGGCAACGGCAGTGGATGGAGGCCGGTGAGCAGGAGCGGCAATTAGCTTACTGGCAGGAGAAACTCGGCGGCGAGCAACCGGTGCTGGAACTGCCGATGGATCGCCCGCGTTCCATCGAGCAAAGCTTCGCCGGCGCCAGTCACAACCTGATTCTCGACCCGGCGCTGAGCAATGCGCTCAAGGCCTTCGCCCGCCAGGAAAACGTCACCCTGTTCGTGGTCTTGCTGGCTTCGTTCCAGGCACTGTTGCATCGTTACAGCGGTCAGGCCGATATCCGCGTCGGCGTGCCGAATGCCAACCGTGGCCGGGTGGAGATCGAGCGGCTGATCGGCTTCTTCGTCAACACTCAGGTGCTCAAGGCCGACATTGACGGGCAGATGCCTTTTGTCGATCTGCTGCGTCAGGTCAAACAGACCGCGCAGGAAGCGCAAGCCCATCAGGACTTGCCGTTCGAGCAACTGGTCGAAGCGCTGGAGCCGGGCCGCAGTCTCAGCCACAGCCCGCTGTTCCAAGTGATGTTCAACCATCAGGCCGAGCGCCGTGCGAGCGTCGAAACCCGTTTGAATGGCCTGAGCATCGAACCGCTGGAATGGCAAAGCCAGACCGCGCAGTTCGACCTGACCCTCAACACCACCGAACAGGCGCATGGCATTGAAGCGGTGCTCAAGTACGCCACGGATCTGTTCGACGCGGCGACCATCGAGCGTCTGGCGCAGCACTGGAACGCGCTGCTGCGGGCCATCGTTGCCGAGCCGACGCAACGCATCGGCCAGTTGCCGATGCTCGATGCCGGTCAACAGCAACAATTGCTCGCGCAGTGGAATCCTGAGCGCATCGAGCAACCGCTGTCGCAGTGCATCCATCAAGCCATCGAAGTGCAGGCCGAGCGTCATCCCGACGCGGTCGCCGTGACTTATTCCGGGCAGCGCCTGACATACGCCGAACTCAATCGCCGCGCCAACCAGTGGGCGCATACGCTGATCGGCCGTGGCGTGGGGCCGGACGTGCGCGTTGGCGTCGCGGTCGAACGCTCGCTGGACATGATCGTCGCCATCCTCGCCGTGCTCAAGGCCGGTGGTGCTTACGTGCCGCTGGACCCGAGCTATCCGGATGATCGCTTGAGCTACATGATCGAGGACAGCGGCATCAACCTGCTGTTGACCCAAGGCCATCTGCTCGCGCAACTGCCGGTGCCGCCGGGACTGGCGTGCCTCGATCTGGATCAGGCGCCGGAACATGGCAACGAAGCCAACCCGGTCTGCCTGACCACACCGGACAGTCTGGCGTACGTCATCTACACCTCGGGTTCCACCGGTAAACCGAAAGGCGCGTTGCTGCCGCACGGCAACGTTATGCGCCTGTTCAGCGCCACCGAGCACTGGTTCGATTTCGGCCCGCAGGACAGCTGGACGCTGTTCCATTCCTACGCCTTCGACTTCTCGGTCTGGGAGATTTTCGGGGCGCTGTTGTACGGCGGCAAACTGGTGGTGGTGCCCCATGACATCAGCCGTTCCCCGGAAGATTTCTACACCCTGTTGTGCGATGAAAACGTCACCGTGCTGAACCAGACGCCGTCGGCGTTCAAGCCCTTGATGCAGATCGCCAGCGAGTCGCCACTCAATAACGCATTACGCTACGTGGTGTTTGGCGGCGAGGCGCTGGAAGTGCAGAGCCTGCGCCCGTGGTTCGAACGTTTCGGCGACCGCGCACCGACACTGATCAACATGTACGGGATCACCGAAACCACGGTGCACGTGACCTATCGTCCATTGTCGATGGACGATCTGCAGCAAAGCCACAGCAGCCCGATTGGCGAGCCGATTGTCGACCTGTCGTGGTACTTGCTCGACAGCTCGCTGAACCTGGTGCCGCAAGGCTGCATCGGTGAGTTGTACATCGCCGGTGCCGGTCTGGCCCGGGGTTACCTGAATCAGGCCGGCATGACCGCCACGCGATTCGTTCCCGACCCATTCAACCCGCAGGCGGGTGAGCGGCTGTATCGCACCGGCGACCTGGCGCGGCTGCGTGGCGACGGCGTGATCGAGTACATCGGCCGGATCGATCATCAGGTGAAGATCCGCGGCTTCCGTATCGAACTCGGGGAAATCGAAGCGCAACTGCTCAAGCACCCTGACGTGCGCGAAGCTGTGGTGCTGGCGGTCGACGGTCTCAGCGGTCAGCAACTGGCGACCTGGATCGTCGCCAACGAGGTGCTGGACGCCGAAGGGCAGGGCGCACTGCGTGATTCGATCAAGGCGCATTTGCGCGAAACCCTGCCGGATTACATGGTCCCGGTCAGTTGGGCGTTTCTTGAGCGCCTGCCGCTGACGGCCAACGGCAAACTTGATCGCAAGCAACTGCCGCACCCGGAAGTTGCGCAAGTGCAGGAAGCCTATGCCGCACCGCGCAACCAACTGGAGCAGCGTCTGGCCGAGATCTGGCAGGACGTGTTGAAGGTCGAGCGTGTCGGGCTCAATGACAACTTCTTCGAGCTGGGCGGCGATTCGATCATTTCGATTCAGGTGGTCAGCCGCGCCCGTCAGGCGGGCATTCGCTTTACCCCCAAAGACATCTTTCAGCATCAGACCGTGCAACGTCTGGCGACCGTCGCGCAACAGAGCGACGCGGTGCAGATGCAGCAGGGTGATGTGCTCGGCGACGCGCTGCTGACACCGATCCAGCATTACTTTTTCAACAGCGACATCCCGGCGCGGCATCACTGGAACCAGTCGATCCTGCTGACCCCGGCCACCGCGCTGCAACCGGCACCGCTGGAGCAGGCGCTGTTGCACCTGCAACGTCATCATGACGCCTTGCGCCTGCGTTACCGCCAAACCGACGATGGCTGGCAGCAGAGCCACGCACCTGCGAATCAGGCGCAAGCCCTGCTGCGCACGGTCGCGCTGGACGACAGCGCTGCATTGCCAGCGCTTTGCCTGGACTTGCAACGCAGCCTCGATCTGCTCGATGGCCCACTGATTCGCGCGGTGTTGGTCGACTTGCCGGACGCCAGTCAGCGTCTGCTGCTGGTGATCCATCACCTGGTGGTCGATGGCGTGTCATGGCGGATCCTGCTGGAAGACCTGCAAACCGCCTATCAACAACTGAGCAGCGGTCAGGTCGTGCGTCTGCCGGCCAAGACCAGTGCGTTCAAGGATTGGGGCGAGCGTCTGCAAAGTCATGCCCGCAGCGCCGAACTGGAAAGCGAACTGAATTACTGGCGCGGGCAACTGCGCGATGTTTCCGTCGAACTGCCGCTGGACAATCCGCAGGGCCAATTGAGCAACCGTTTCGAGCGCAGCGTCGACACGCGTCTTGATGCCGAACGCACCCGTCAGTTGTTGCAACAGGCGCCGGCGGTTTATCGCACCCAGGTCAATGACCTGCTGCTGACCGCGTTGGCCCGAGTGTTGTGTCAGTGGACCAACACCGACAGTGCCTTGGTGCAACTGGAAGGTCACGGTCGTGAAGACCTCTTCGATGACCTCGACCTCAGCCGCACGGTGGGCTGGTTCACCAGCATGTTCCCGGTGCGCCTGACCCCGGACGCGAGTCTCGAAACCTCGATCAAAGGCATCAAGGAGCAACTGCGCGCGATCCCCAACAAAGGCATCGGCTATGGCTTGCTGCGTCATCTGGGCAGCGCCGAGTCGCAAGCGGCATTGAACGAACTGGCGCAACCGAAGGTGACGTTCAACTACCTCGGCCAGTTCGACAACAACTTCGATGACGACGCCCTGTGGGTTCCGGCCACCGAAGACAAGGGCGCCGGCCAGGACGAAAACGCGCCGATGGCCAACTGGCTGACCATTGATGGCCGGGTCTATCAGGGCCAGTTGAGCCTGACCTGGACCTACAGTGGCGATGTGTTTGAGGAAAGCACCATCAACGCCCTGGCCCGCGCTTATGAAGTGGCGCTGGGTGAGTTGATCGACCATTGCCTGAACCATCCGAGTGGCGGTTTGACGCCGTCGGATGTGCCGTTGGCCGGGTTGTCGCAGGCGCATCTGGACAGCCTGCCGATGGCTGCCCAGCGGATCGAGGACATTTATCCGCTGGCGCCGATGCAGCAAGGCATTCTGTTCCACAGCCTGTACGACGCCGATGCCAGCGCCTATGTCTATCAGATGCTGCTCGACATCGACGGCCTCGACGTGGCGCGTTTCCAGCAGGCCTGGCAACGCGTGGTGGATCGCCATGAAGTGTTGCGCGCCGGTTTCATCTGGGGCCGCGACGGTCTCGATGCGCCACTGCAGGTGATCAATCGTCAGTTGACCCTGGAAATGCCGGAAGTGGATGTGCGCGGTGTGACGGACCTGCCGGCCGTGCTCGAAGCGCGGGCGCAGGCCGACCGTGAACGCGGCTTCGATCTGCAGAATCCGCCGCTGCTGCGTCTGTGCCTGCTGCGCACGGCCGATGACCGCCACCGTCTGATTTTCACCTGCCACCACATCCTTATGGATGGCTGGAGCAACTCGCGGATGTTCGGCGAGGTATTGCAGGATTATGCCGGCCAGCCGGTGCCGAGCGCGCAGGGCCGTTACCGTGATTTCCTGGTCTGGCTGCAAGGTCAGGACAAGGCCGCCGCAGAGAATTTCTGGCGCGTGCAACTGGCCGAACTGGACGAGCCGACCCGGCTGGCTTCGGCCTGCCACGGGCGTACGGTGCCGGGCCCGGGCAAGCAAATGCATCGCCTGCATTTCGACGCAGCCTTCACTCAGCGCCTGAACGGTTTCTCTCGTCAGCAGCAAGTGACCCTCAACAGTCTGGTGCAAGCCGCTTGGCTGTTGGTGTTGCAGCGCTACACCGGCCAGGCCACCGTAGCGTTTGGCGCCACGGTGTCCGGGCGTCCGGTGGATCTGCCGGGCATCGAGCAGCAATTGGGACTGTTCATCAACACCTTGCCGGTGATCGCCAGCCCGCACGCCACGCTCAGCGTTGGCGACTGGGTACGCAGCGTGCAGGACAAGAACCTGTTGCTGCGTGACTACGAGCAGACCCCGTTGCAGGACATCCAGCGTCTGGCTCAGTTGAGCGGCGAAGCGCTGTTCGACACGTTGCTGGTGTTTGAAAACTATCCGGTGTCCGAAGCGCTGGAAGCCAATCCGGGCGGACTGCGTTTCGCCGGCCTGGAGCACCGCGAGCAAACCAACTACGGTCTGACCCTGATCGCCGGGGCCAGCGACGTGTTGAACCTGGACTTCAACTACCTCACCGAGCACTTTGCCGAACACAGCGTGCTGGGCCTGGCAGGCCATCTTGAAGAAGTGCTGCAGCAGTTCCTCGACGCACCACAACGTCTGCTTGGTGAGATCGGCCTGTTGCCTCTCGCCGAACGCCAGACCTTGGCGCAATGGAACGACAATCAGGGCGCGTATCCCGCTGAACGACTGATCCCGCAGAGTTTTGAACTGCGCGTCGCAGCCCATCCGCAAGCACCGGCACTCAGTCACGCCGGCACCGCCATGAGCTATGCCGAACTCAATCAACGTGCCAACCAACTGGCGCATCATCTGCTGGCCTTGGGTGTCGGTGCGGAAGTCCGCGTGGGCGTGGCGATGCCGCGTTCGGCGGAGCTGGTAATCGCCTTGATGGCGGTGCTCAAGGCCGGCGGCACTTATGTGCCGCTGGACCCGGATTACCCGGCTGATCGCGTGGCCTACATGCTCGACGACAGTCAGGCGAAAGTCTTGCTGACGCAGCAGTCGCTGCTGGCACAACTGCCGCAGACGGATGCGCAGGTGGTACTGGTCGAGGCGGGCGGTGAGGCATTTGCCGAGCAGTCTTCCGACAATCCGGGTGTGCGCGGCGACTCCGCCTATCTGGCCTACGTGATCTACACCTCCGGTTCCACCGGCAAGCCGAAAGGCGTGGCCATCGCCCACCGCAACGTGCAGGCGCTGATTCACTGGTCCGCCGAGGTCTACAGCGAAGACGATCTGCAAGGTGTGCTGGCGTCGACGTCGGTGTGCTTCGACCTGTCGGTGTGGGAGATTTTCGTCACCCTCGCACGCGGCGGTTCGCTCGTCATGGCACGCAATGCCCTGGAGCTGCCGGACTTGCCGGAGCGCGATCAGGTGCGTCTGATCAACACCGTGCCGTCGGCCATTGCCGCGCTGCAACGCACCGGGCAAATTCCGCCGGGCGTGCGCATCATCAACCTCGCCGGTGAGCCACTGAAGCAAAGTCTGGTCGACACGCTCTACCGCGAAACCGCGGTGGCGCATGTCTATGATTTGTACGGCCCGTCGGAAGACACCACGTATTCGACCTGCACCCGCCGTGAACTCGGTGGCCAAGCGAACATTGGCCGGCCGCTGGTCAACACCACGGCGTACTTGCTCGACGGCCAATTGCAACAAGCGCCGATTGGCGTGGCGGCGGAGCTGTATCTGGCCGGCGACGGCATCACCCGTGGATATCTGTTCCGCCCGGGCCTGACCGCTGAACGTTTCCTGCCCAATCCATTCTCGACCACTGGCGAGCGCATGTACCGCACCGGCGACCTGACCCGCTTCAGCGATGACGGCCGGATCGAATACGTCGGCCGCATCGATCATCAGGTCAAGGTGCGCGGGTTCCGTATCGAACTGGGTGAAATCGAAGCGCGTTTGCTTGCTCAGGACAGCGTGCGTGACGGTGTGGTGTTGGCGGTGGATGGCAACAGTGGTCAGCAACTGGTGGCGTATGTGGTGCCAAGTGATAGCGGCCTCAGTCTCAAAGAACAGGACGACTTGAGTGGAGCGCTACAGACCGCCCTCAAGGCGCATCTGCCGGACTACATGGTGCCGGCGCAGTGGTTGTTCCTTGAACAACTGCCGTTGACGCCGAATGGCAAACTCAATCGCAAGGCGCTGCCAGCACCGGATGCCAGTCAGTCGCAGCGCGATTATGTGGCGCCTCGCACCGCGCTGGAACAGCAGATTGCCGGGATCTGGCAGGACATTCTGAAACTCGAACGGGTCGGCTTGACCGACAACTTCTTCACCCTTGGTGGCGATTCGATCATCTCCATTCAGGTGGTGAGCCGGGCGCGTCAGCAGGGAATCAGCTTCACACCCAAGGATCTGTTCCAGCAGCAGACCGTCCAGGGGCTGGCCACTGTCGCGCAGATCGGCAAAGCCCTGACGCCAACCGATCAAGGCCCGGTGACAGGTGAGACACCATTGCTGCCAATTCAGCAATGGTTCTTCGAACAGCCCTTGCCGCAACGCCATCACTGGAATCAGTCGGTGCTGCTCAAACCGTTAAACCCTCTGGTGGCCGAGACGCTTGAACAGGCCTTGCACGCGCTGATCGATCATCACGACGGCCTGCGCCTGGGCTTTACACAAACGCCATGCAGCTGGTCGGCGAGCTATCGAAACGTGGAGCAACAGCGCCTGTCACCGTTGTGGCAGGAAACGGTCAGTGATGCCGCCCACCTGGAACGCGTCGCCGAACAAGCCCAGCGCAGCCTGGATCTGCAACAAGGCCCGTTGTTGCGCGCGGTGTTGTTCGATTTGCCTGAGGGCGAACAGCGCTTGTTGTTGATCGTTCATCACCTGGTGGTCGACGGTGTTTCTTGGCGGATTCTGCTGGAGGACTTGCAGGGCAGCTACCGTCAGTTACTGGCCGGCGAATCGTTGGCATTGGCGGCCAAGACCACGTCCTTCAAGCATTGGGCGGAGCAATTGGAACGTCACGCCCGCAGTGAATCGCTGCTTGGGCAACTGCCTTACTGGCAGGCGCAGCGCTCGGACGACGCGCCGCTACCGCAAGATAACCCTCAGGGCAGCTTGCAAAGTCGCCATGCCATGACGCTTTACAGTCGCCTGAACGCAACCTTGACCCGACGACTGCTGCAACAGACCCCGGCGGCTTACCGTACACAGGTCAACGACCTGCTGCTGACGGCGCTGGCACGGGTGATCGCCCGCTGGAGCGAACAGTCGTCGGTGCTGATTCAGCTCGAAGGCCATGGTCGTGAAGATTTGTTCGACGGACTCGATCTGACCCGCACAGTCGGCTGGTTCACCAGCCTGTTTCCGGTCAAATTGACTCCGACCCAGGAGCTGGCCGGCTCGATCAAGCAAATCAAGGAGCAACTGCGCGCCATTCCGGATCGTGGCATTGGATACGGTGTGCTGCGTTATCTGGGTGACGAGGCTTGCCAGGCGTCGCTGCGGACCCTGCCGACACCGCGTATCACCTTCAATTATCTGGGCCAGTTTGACGGTAGCTTCGATAGCCAGAGCGGTGCCTTGTTTGTGCCGGCCGATGAGTTCAAGGGCGCAGAACACAGTAACGATGCGCTGCTGGGGAATTGGCTGACGCTCAATGGCCAAGTGTACGGCGGCGAGTTGAGTGTCGGCTGGTCATTCAGCACGCACATGTTCAACGCCTCGACCATCGAACACCTGGCCGAAGAGTACGGGCGGGAGCTGGAGCTGCTGATCGAGCATTGCTGCCAACCGGACAGCCACGGCGTCACGCCTTCGGACTTCCCGCTGGCGCAGCTGGATCAGGCCCGACTGGACGCCTTGCCGGTAGCCCCGTCCCGGATCGAAGACATTTATCCGCTGTCGCCGATGCAAGAGGGCATGCTGTTCCATACCTTGTCGGACAATGGTTCCAGCCTGTACGTCAATCAGATCAGTTTGCCGGTGGGCGGTCTGGATGTTGAGCGTTTCCGCAAGGCTTGGGAGGCGGTCATCGAGCGTCAGGCCATCCTGCGCACCAGCTTCCATTGGCACGATGGCTTGGCCAAACCGCTGCAAGTTGTCCAGCGTCAGGCGACGCTCGATTTGCAGGTGCTCGACTGGCGCGATCGCGACGCCAGCGAGGCAGACATCGCCGCGCGGGCCGCCGAGGACCGCGCGCGAGGCTTCGAGCTGACCCAGGCGCCACTGCAGCGAGTGTTGTTGATTCGCAGCACTGAAGATCAGTATCAGATGGTCTGGACCAGTCACCACATCCTGATGGACGGCTGGAGCAGCTCGCGGCTGTTTGGTGAGGTGATCCAGCACTACGCCAAGGGTGAAATCAGCGCTGAGAACGGTCGCTACCGCGACTTTATCGCCTGGTTGCAAGCCCAGGACCAAGATGCCCGGGAGCTGTTCTGGAAAGCCCGGCTGGCCCCGGTCACCGAGGCGACGGCGTTGAGCCAGGCCATCCATCCTCGGCATGTGTCGGATGAACCCGGCCACAACGCCATTTACTCGCGTTGGGACATGCAACAGACCGGTCGTCTGCTGCAGTTCTGTCGCGATCTGCGGATTACGCCGAACACGTTGATCCAGGGCGCATGGTTGCTGCTGTTGCAGCGCTACACCGGAAAAAACACCGTGACCTTTGGCGCTACGGTCTCCGGGCGTCCCGAGAGTTTGCCCAATGTCGGCAACATGCTGGGTCTGTTCATCAACACGTTGCCGATCATTCAGACGCTGGAACCGGATCAGCCTCTGGCAGACTGGCTGAACCGGATCCAGGCCTACAACCTGGATATACGCGACCATTCCCAGGCTCCGCTGGCAGACGTGCAACGCTGGTCCGGCCTGGGCGGGCAGGCGCTGTTCGACAGCATCATCGTGTTCGAGAACTACCCGATCGATGATCGCCTGCAAGAGGACAACGATACCGGCCTGAGCTTCGGCAAATCCATCGGACATGACGTGACGAACGTGCCGATGGACCTGGCGGTGATGCTCGGCGACGAACTGTCGATTGAATACCTGTACCTGCGCAGCCACTTCAGTGCCGAGGCGGTGGAAGGCATTCGCCTGACCCTGGAAAACACCCTTGAGGCGATGATGCGCGCGCCTTACGAACGCCTGGGTAACCTGCAGCGTCTGTCGCTTGAACAATGGCAGGCGATGCAAGCCTGGAGCGCCGAACCGGCGGCGGAGCACCAATCGCAGCTGTTGCCGGAGCTGATCAGCCGACACGCACTGAGTCAGCCCGAGGCCATTGCGGTGCAATGCGCCGGGCTGAGCCTGAGCTACGGCGAGCTGGAACGACGGGCCAACCGTCTGGCCCATTGCTTGATCGAGCATGGCGCGGGGCCGGAAGTAGTGATCGGCGTGGCACTGCCGCGCTCACTGGAAATGGTCGTCAGCTTCCTCGCCGTGCTCAAAAGCGGCGCAGCGTATGTGCCGCTGGACATCGATTACCCGCCGGAGCGTCTGGCGTACATGATCGAAGATTCCGGCATGGCGCTGCTGCTGACCCAGAGCAGCCTGCGGGCGGCGTTGCCGGCGCCCGAAGGCCTGTTGCGCCTTGAGCTGGATCACCTCGACGAATCCCGCTATGGCGATGAAGCGCCGGTGCGTCGCGTGCTGGAGCAAGGGCTGGCCTATCTGGTTTACACCTCGGGTTCCACCGGACGGCCAAAAGGCGTGGCAGTTACTCAGGGACCACTGAGCATGCACTGTCAGGCCATCGCCAAACTGTATGAAATGGACAACCGCAGTTGCGAGCTGCACTTCATGTCGTTCGCTTTCGACGGTGCTCATGAGCGCTGGTTGAGTACGCTGTACAGCGGCGGCCGGCTGGTGGTGCGCGACGGTTGCCTGTGGACGCCGGAGCAGACCTATCAGGCGTTGCACGAGTACGGCGTGACCATCGCCTGCTTCCCGCCGGCTTACCTCAAGCAACTGGCCGAGTACGCCGCCGCCAGCGCAATTGCACCGCCACCGGTGCGCATCTATTGCTTCGGCGGCGATGCGGTGCCGGACCAGACTTTCGAACAGGTCAAGGCGGCGCTGCGTCCCGAGTACTTCACCAACGGCTACGGCCCGACGGAAACCGTGGTCACGCCGATGCTGTGGAAAGTGCCGGTGAGCCAGCAGTGTGAAGCAGCCTATGCGCCGATCGGCCGAGCGGTGGGTGCGCGTTCGCTGTATGTGCTGGATGAAGAACTGAATCCGCTGCCGCCAGGTTTCGCCGGCGAGTTGTACATCGGTGGCTATGGGGTTGCCCGTGGTTACCATGGGCGGCCAGACCTGACCTGCGAACGCTTCGTGCCCAATCCGTATGCCAGCGGCGAGCGGCTGTACCGCACCGGCGATCTGGTGCGTTTGCGCCAGGACGGCGTGGTCGATTACGTCGGTCGCATCGACCATCAGGTCAAAGTGCGCGGGTTCCGTATCGAACTCGGTGAAGTCGAGGCCAGCCTGCGGCAACTGGCGCAGGTCAGCGACGCCTTGGTGATCGCCCGGGACAATGCCTCCGGCAAGCAACTGATCGGTTACGTCGTCACCGACGCCGGCCAGCAACTGGGTGAAGAACTCAAGGCCGGTCTGCGCAGCACCTTGCCGGAATACATGGTGCCGGCGCAGATCGTCTGCCTCAGTGCCTTCCCGATCACTCCCAACGGCAAGCTCGACCGCAAGGCATTGCCCGAGCCGGAATTCAAAAGCGAGGAATACGTTGCCCCGCGCAATCAGCAGGAAGAGTTACTGGCGCAGATCTGGTCGCAGGTGTTGCAGGTGGAGCAGGTCGGTATCAGCGACAACTTCTTCGAACTGGGCGGCGACTCGATCCTGAGCCTGCAAGTGATTTCCCGGGTCAGGAACCACCCGACCCTGCAGATGGACCTCAAGCTGCGCGATCTGATGCGCTATCAGACCATTGCTGGCATCGTCGAGCAGGACGTGGTGAAGGCCGTCACCGCGCAACCGTCGGTGGACCTCACCCATGTGGCCAGTGAAGGGTTGTTCAATCTGCTGCCGATTCAGGAGTGGTTCTTCGGCGAAGGCATGGCCGAGTCTCATCACTACAACCAATCGTTTTTGCTGAGTGCGCGTCAGACGCTGGATCTGGATGCCCTGGAACAGGCGTTGGGCTGGATCGAAAACCATCACGACGCCTTGCGCCTGCGCTTCTGTCAGGAAGGCGGGCGCTGGTTGCAGCGCTATGCCGCACCAACCGAGCGCCGCGAGACGTTGCTGTGGCGCCGTGAAGTCGAGAGCAGCGAGCAGGTCGAGGCCTTGGCGAACCTCACTCAGCGCAGCCTCAAACTCGATGATGGACCGGCTTGGCGTGTGGTGCACATCGCCTTGCCGGACGGCCAGGCGCGGCTGTTGATGGTTATCCACCATCTGGTGGTCGACACCGTGTCGTGGCGGATTTTGCTCGACGACTTGAAGGTCGCCTACGAGGCTTGCGTGATCGGCATCGAACCGCAATTGCCGATCCGTACCAGCAGCTATCGCGCATTTGCCGAAGCCCTGCTGGAGCAGGCGCCGATCATTGCCGAGCAGGAATTGGGTTACTGGCTGGAGCAATTGGATCAGCCGGGCATCGATCTGCCATGCGACAACCGTCGCGGCAAGAATCAGGTGCGTCACCAGGCTCAGGCTCGACTCAAGTTGTCCCGCGAGCATACCGAGCAGTTGCTCAAGCAGGCACCGGCGGTCTATCGCACGCAGATCAACGATTTGCTGCTGTCGGCCCTGAGCCGGGCGTTGTGTCGCTGGAGCGAACAGCCGTCGGCGTTGATCTTGCTGGAAGGGCACGGCCGCGAGGACCTGTTCGAGAACATCGATCTGAGTCGCAGCCTGGGCTGGTTCACCAGTATGTTCCCGGTCCGGCTCACTCCCGACAGCGCGGACATCGGTGCGTCGATCATCAACGTGCAGGCGCAGTTGGCGGCCATTCCGCAGAAAGGAATCGGCTACGGGGTGTTGCGTCACTTGGCCGGCCCGCAACTGGCCCGCCAATTGGCCGACCTGCCGCAGGCACGGGTGACGTTCAACTATCTGGGGCAGTTCGACCAGAGCTTCGATGAGCAGGCCTTGCTGGTGCCGGCGCTGGAAGAAACCGGCGACAACTACAGCCTGCAAGCCAATCTGGGCAACTGGCTGGAGGTTGTCGGCCAGGTGTACGACGGTCAATTGGCGCTGCGTTGCATCTACAGCACTCAGCGTTATCGGGCCAGCACTATGGAGTCGTTCATGCAGGATTATCAGCGCGAGCTTGAGGCGTTGATCGAGCATTGCATGGCGCGGGTGGGCTGAGAGCCGGGGTTTTAATCATTGCAGGGGGGGCGTTGCTCAGGCGCGTCCCTTTTTACGGACATAAGGATTTTTTCGATGTCGTTACACCCTGATCTGGAAGCCTTCCTGGACCTGGCGCAAGACAGCCAGGACGCAGGCCAGCCGGCGTTGCATCAACTGACCCCGGCAGAGGCCCGGGCGATTTTCGAACAAACCACGGCGCAATTGCGCTGGAATGCTCCTCAGGATATTGACGTGCTGGAGGTCAACACCACGGCGCGGGATGGTGCGCCACTGGCGTTGCGTTTATATCGCCCGAGCGAAGCGACGGCACTGATTCCGGTATTGGTGTATTTCCATGGCGGTGGTTTTGTCGTGGGCAGCCTGGATTCCCATGACGGTGTCTGCCGTGAATTCTGCCGACGTACGCCGTGCGCGGTGTTGTCCGTCGGCTATCGACTGGCGCCGGAGCAGCAATTCCCGACGGCGCTGGAGGACGGGGAAGACGCCTTGTCCTGGCTGGTGGAACAGGCGCAGTCCCTGGGGCTGGATGCCGGTCGTGTCGCGTTCGGCGGTGACAGTGCCGGCGCCACTTTGGCGACGGTGCTGGCCTTGCAAGCGGTGGTTCAGCCACACACCGTGGCCATCGTCCCCAAGGTGCAACTGCTGTGTTATCCGGTCACTGATGCGTCGCGCACCCACGATTCGCGCTTGTTGTTCAGTGAAGGGTATTTGCTGGAGAACGATACGCTGGACTGGTTTTACCAGCACTACGCCCGCAGCCCCGAAGACCTGCTGGACTGGCGCTTCTCACCGTTGCTGGCCGAAGATCTGCGCGGTGTGCCGCCGGCAATCGTGCTGCTTGCCGGGTTTGATCCGTTGCTCGACGAAGGCCAGGCCTACGTCGATAAATTGCGCGCGCAGGGGGTGAATGTCGAACTCGAGCATTGCCCGGGCCTGACCCATGACTTGCTCAGGCTGGTCTCGGTCATGCCGGAGGTGCTGAGCGTGTATGACAGCTTGAGTCGGGCATTGAGTCGCCATTTGGGTTGAACATTGATCGTTCCCACGCTTCTCGTGGGAATGCAGCTTCTCGCCTTGTACACAAAAAAACGCCCCGCTATTGCGGGGCGTTTTCATTGGCGCTGCAGAATCAGAAGTCAGCCTTGACCGACATCACGAAGTTGCGCGGTTCACCGTAGAAGTTACCCCAACCTTCGGTACCGACCGTGGCGTAATAGCGCTTGTCGAAGAGGTTGTTGCCGTTCAGTGCCACGGACCAGGTGTCGTCGATGCGGTAGCCGATTCGACCGTTCCAGACCGCATAGCCCGCCTGGGTGATATCGTTGCCGCTGCTCGGCGAGACGCGGTAGTTGCTGCTTTGGGCATTGACGCCGGCACCGACGGTAACGCGTTCCAGTGGGCCGCTGAGGGCATAGTCGCCCCAGACGCGCAGCAGGTGGCGCGGCACGTACGAGTTATACACCACACCGTCCTGACCGGCATCCGCGTCTTCCAGCACCTTGGTCTGGGTATAGGTGTAGCCGGCCAGCAGTTGCAGGCGGTCAATGACTTCACCGCTGACTTCAGCTTCGAAGCCTTGGGCGCGCACTTTGCCGGAGTTCAGTGAGCAGGTGCTGTCCGGGCAGGCCGGGTCATCCTGGGCTGCGTCTTTCTGGACGGTGCGGAACAGGTTGAAGGAGCTGTTCAGGCGACCGTCGAACCATTCACCCTTGATCCCCAGTTCATAGCTCTGACCGATCAATGGCTTGAGGGTCGAACCGTTAATGGTCTTGTAGTTGCCTTGCGGGGTGAAGATATCCGCGTAGCTGGTGTAAACGGTCAGGTTGTCGTTGATGTCGAACAACAGCGCGGCGAACGGGGTGACTTGCCCGGTTTCCTTGGCTTGGGAACTGGTCGGTGTGCCTTCGCCGCGCCAGTACGAGACGGAGTCGGTTTCGGACTTGTACCAGCTGACGCGGCTGCCCAGGACGAAGGTCAGCGGATCGGCCAGTTTCAGGCGTGCCGTGGAGTAGGCGCCGTATTGCTTGATCCGCATGTCCACCGGACCACCCCGGGTGGCGTTGGCCAGGTAGTAACTTTGATCTGGCTGGGGCAGGTGGTGGTTGGGGTTCAGCACATCCTGAGTTTGAGGCAGGAGTGCCACGGCGTAGAAGTCATCCTTGTGGGAGCGGCTGGCGTTGGCGCCGACGACCAGTTCGTGCTCTTGGCCGAATGCGTCGAACTTGCCGTCCACGTAAGCGTCGAGGCCGTAGTCGACCTGATCGTAGTCAAAGGTGCTGCCGATCATCAGGGTATTGGTGCTGGTGGCGCCAACCGGTACCGAACCGCTCGGGAAGGCGTATTCCATGTCCTGAGTGTTTTTCGAGTAGACACCCGCGACCTTCAACGCCCAGTTGTCGTTGAACTCGTGTTTCAGATCGCCAAAGTAAGTGGCCCGCTTGCTGCGCTGGTTGTTCCATGCGGTGTTCAGGCAGGTGGAGCGCGAGAGCTTCAGATCACTGCCATCGGCGTAACGCGGCAAGCCGCCCCAGCACGGCGTGGCATCGACGTCTTCATAGGCCATGCCCAGACCCAGGGTGGTGTAGTCGCTCAGGTCGAAGTCGAGCGCGCCGTAGTAGATCTGATCCCTGCGTTCGCCCACGTCATAGAAATACTGACGGGTCTGCTCAGTGACCACGGCGCGACCACGGATGGTGCCGGCGTCGTTCAACGGGCCACCGGTATCGACCTGACCACGATAGTTGTCCCACGTCCCTGCCGACAGCGACAGTTGTGTGTGCGGGGTGTCCTGGCCGCGTTTGCGTACGAAGTTGACGCCACCGGCGGTGCCGCCTGCGCCTTTCATCATGCCGGCCGCGCCGCGCAGTACTTCCACGCGGTCATAGATGGCCATGTCGCTGTTGAAGCTGTCGGCCTGCACGTAGCTGCTGCCGATGTCCAGCGGCACGCCGTCGTACTGGTACTGGCCTGTCATGCGGAAACCGCGGGAGTAGAAATATTTACCGCCCATGGGCGAGTCATAGACCGTAATGCCCGGGGTCTTTTCCATCACTTGTTCGATGGTGTTGAGGTTCTGGTCATCGAGCATCTTGCGGGTCATGACCGTGACCGACTGCGGGGTGTCCTTCAACGAGTGCACGCCCTTGCCAATGGTCACGCCACCGGTGGTGTAGGAGTTGCTGCCTTCGGTGGTGGCGCTCAGTCGGCTGGCGTTGACGTTGGTCGGTGCCAGTTCCATCGCGCTGCCGGTGGCAGGGCCGAGGACAGTCACGGTGTTGCCGTCACGCTGGTAGCGGATGCCGGTGCCGTTAAGCATCGCCTTGAGCGACTCATCATCCTGGTAGCGGCCATTCAATGCGCTGGAACGCAGACCTTGCAGGCTTTCCGGGCTGTAGATGATTTGCAGACTGGTCTGCTGACCAAGGGTTTGCAGCGCCTGCGCCAGTGGCTGCGACGGGATGTTCAGGGTCCATTCCTGGGCCTGGACATACGGGGCTGCGGTGAGGGTCAGTGCCAGACCAAGGCCGGTGCCGGCCAGTCGAGTGCGTGTCGCGCCGTGCATCAGCAGGGCTCGAGTCAGAGGGCGAAGCATGAAACGGGATGCGGACATGAGGTTAAGACCTTGGCAGGTATAGTTGTTAATGGTTCTTATTCATCTCATTAAGACGAGGAAGCCGCGGCAAACCGGAAAATTATTTTTTCCGACCTGGCCACGGCCTCTTCAATCAAGCGGTTTGCAGTTCGCTCTTGACCTTGCCGGCCTCCATGCGCACCAGTTGATCGGCGACGTCGAAGTAACGGTCATCGTGGGAAATGACGATGATGGTCTTGCCCAGACGCTTAAGGTCGGGCAGCAGTTCGGTGTAGAAAATGCGGCGGAAGGTCGGGTCCTGATCGGCCGCCCATTCATCGAACACCAGCACCGGACGCTCTTCGAGCCAGGCATTGACCAGTGCCAGACGCTTGCGCTGGCCGGTCGACAGGTCGGTGGTGCTGAAGGCGCCGTCCCGCACGCTGACCTTGTGCGCGATCTCCAGACGTTCGAGGTAGCGGGTGGCGTCCTGCGGCACCTCGCGGTCGCCCTGGATCAGGTCGTCGAACAGGTAGTAGTCGGCAAAGATCGTGGTGAAGTTCTGGCGGTAGTCATCGCGATTGAGCGCGGTGATCGGTTGATTGTTGACGCGGATTTCGCCCTCGGTTGGCGCGTAAAGACCCAGCAGCAATTTGATCAGGGTGGTTTTGCCGCAACCGTTTTCGCCAACGATGAACACGATGTCGCCCTGTTCGATGCGCAGGTTGACCGGCCCGAGGCGGAATGGCTCGCTGCCTGCCACGGGCGGAAAGGCGTAGCGCACATTGTGCAGTTCCAGGCTGTTGACGGCACCGGGTTTCTTGCCCTGGTCTTCCAGCAGCAGGTGCGGTTCGGGCGAGGAGAATTGTTCGCTCAGCTCGGCGATCCGGCGGAAGGCAATTTGTGCGCGGCTGATGATCGGCAAGGTGCTGACCAGATGTTCCAGCGGCCCCTTCATGTACAGCAGCACCAGCACGAATCCGCTCATCACCGCTTTGTCGCCGCTGGGCCAGAAAGACTGCAGGGCCAGCGCCATGCCGATCACCACGAAGAACAGCATCGAGCCGAAGGACTTGGCGATGACAAACGTGTTGATCGATTTGATCTGCGTGTCGCAGATTTTTTCGGCGGTTTTCTGAATCCCGGCAACAAACATGCGCTGGCGACGCGGGCGATGAATGCGCAGCTCCTTGGCGCCCTCGGCGATCGCGTTGTAGTGCTTTTGCAGTTCATCTTCGGAATCACGTGCGGCGTAGAAACCGCGCATGCCCTTGGCCCGGGCAATCGCCTGAATGGTTGTGCCGATCGCGATGGCCACCAGCATCATCAGGAACATCGGCCAGGACAGCAACGCCAGATAGCCGAGACAACCGAGGGTGACGGTCATGGAGATCGCCAGCGGGGCAAAGGCGAAGGCGAAGTCGCTGATGGTGTCGACGTCGTGGGTCAATACCGGGATCAACCGATGGCTGCGGTAGCGTTCGATCTGGTCGATCGGCGCCGACAGCACTTTCTCCCCCAGTTCCTTGCGCAGTTTGGCAATGATGTGCTGACCGACGTAGTTGGTGCCGATGTCGGACAGAATCGTCGTCAGCAAGGCCAGTGCGCACAGGCCGGCGAAGATCATCACCACGGTGCGGGTCAGGCCGTCGTCGGAGTGCAGGGCATTGTTGATGGTCGCCAGCAGCACGGTGACGCTCAGGCCGCCGATCATGCCGAGCACGATGGACACAGAGACGATCAGGCGGAAGGGCTTGAGCAAGGCGAACAATTCGTTGATCGCCCCACGCGTAGGCTTGGTCATGGAGGATTCCTGCTTCGGTGCGGAGGGAGTGCCGGTACTAAAGGAAAACGAATGGTCACGGACTTTCTTTAAACGACCGCAGGCGGGGCTGCGGTCGGGGCGGGCAGGATCAGAGGTCGCGCACTACACCAAACCCGAGCCAGTCGCCTTTGCTGGTCGGCCAGCTGCTGTTGCGGTTGCCGGAACGCGAGAACACCGGCGCCTCGCCCCAGTCGTTGCCACGCATGACCTGGCGCTCGCAGTTTTCCTGGGTCCATGGGCGGCCGTCGTCGGGTACGCCGGAGTAATCCTTGTGATAACAGTCGGCGGTCCATTCGTAGACGTTGCCGTGGGCGTCGTAAACGCCGAAGGCATTGGCCGGGAAAGTGCCGGCCGGGGAGGTGAAGTTGTAGCCGTCGGCGGCGCCATAGGTGTTGGCGTGTTTGGAGATCTGGTAGTTGTTGCCTTCATCGAACGGGAAAGGGAAGGGCCCGGTGCTGCCGCCGCGTGCGGCGTACTCGCGGATCGATTCGCTTTGCAGGCGATACGCGTGGCCGGTCTTTTTCGACAGCCAGTCGATGTAGCCCTGGGCTTCGGCGACGTTCATGCACACGGCAGGGTCGCGGGCGGTCTGTTTGAATTCAGGCTTGCCGGCGGTGCAGCGGCGGCCCGGGCGATCATCGAAGTCGTAAGGCTTGTTGCCGGTTTCGCGCACATACGCATCCCACTCACCGACGAGCACCTGGAAGCGGCTGATGGCGAACGGTTTGCTGAAGGTCACGTCGTGGCGCGGGCCTTCGTCCGGTTCGCGGCCGACTTCGTCATCCGGGGTGCCCATGGTGAAGGTGCCGGTCGGCAGTACGACCATTTCCGGGCAGTCCTTGCAGTCTTTGAAGACCTTGCCCGGCGCCGGTGGTGTGGCAGCCTGGGCGGCCCCCGGCAGCAGACCGGCGCACAGCGCAGTCAGGGCTAGCGCCGGCAGCGCCTTGAGGGTGAAAGAGGCGTAAGGCTTTTTCATGAGTCGTCTCTGTGAAAGGAAAACTGGAGTCGAGGGATCAGGCGCGCAGTTTTTTACCGAGGATGTCCATGAACCGGTCCACTTCGGCTTCGTTGTTGAGCAGGCCGGGCGCAGTACGAATCACCGGGCCGACGTCGCGGCTGACCGCATCGCAGATCACCCGGTTTTGCATCAGGTAGGCGGCGACTTCATCGCTGTCCTGACCCTTGACGCGGAAGAAGGTGAAACCGGCAGAAAACTGCGGATCGAAAGGCGTCACCAACTCGATGCTCGACTGTTCCCGCAGGCGTTGCTTCAGATAGCTGTTGAGCTGATGGATGCGTGCCTGAACGTCGGCCTTGCCCAGTTGCAGATGCAACTTGAAGGCTTCGTCCACCGCCCAGCGATGCTCGAAAGCGTGATAACCGCCCGGGGTCATGATGGTGGCAAAGGAGGTGGCTTCGGAGAACGTCGGCACGCTCGGGCTGACGTATTTCAGTTCTTCGCTGCGGCTGCAAACGATGCCGGTGCCACGCGGGCCGAACATCCACTTGTGGGTACCTGCGATGAAAAAATCGCAGTTCATTTGCACGAAGCTCAAGTCGTCGACACCGAAACCATGCACCCCGTCGACCACGTAAATCAGGCGGTCCTTGTCGTCGCGTTGACGATTGTGTTCATCGACCAGTCGCGAAATATCGCTGATCGGCAACTTCACGCCACTGCCCGAATGCACCCAGGTCATGCCCAGTACACGGGTTTCGGGACGGATGTTGCGGTTGATGATGTCGAGCACCTGATCCAGCGAAATGCTTTGCGGGGACTCGAACAACTTGAGTTTGCGCACCCGGGTGCCATCGCGGCGGGTGCGGAAATCGAGAATGTTGCGGGTGGAATAGTGCTCGTGCTCGGTGGTGAGGATTTCCTGATCCGGGCGCACCTGCACACTGCCGTAAATCATCGCCAGGCCTTCGGTGGTGCTGCCGGTGAGGGCGATCTGGCCGGGTTTGGCCTGCAAGTATTTACCGGCCCAGACCCGCACGTTTTCTTCGCGCTTCTCGGTGACACCGAAGTCCCAATCCATGGCCAGCCCCGGGTTCTGGTCGATGGCGGCGCGATGGCGTTCGATGGCCTCGCGCACCGGTTTTGGATGGGAGGTGATCAGAAAATTGGCGAAGTGAATCGCCTGCGGATCCTGATCGAACAACTGGCGCAGTTGTGTCCACTTGTTCGCGGATGCCACAGGGGCGGTCGCTGCCATTGCCGGCGTTGCCAGACTGGCGCCAAACGGCAGCGCGGCTGCGACCACGCCCGCCTGTTTCAGAAAGGTCCGGCGATCAGTCATGGCTTGGCTGCGTCCTGACGGGAAATCAGTGCCGGTTTCGCGGCTTTTTGCACCTGGTCCCAGACACGCATGAAGTTGCCGCCCCACAGTTTGGCGATGTCCGCTTCGGAGTAGCCGCGCTGGATCAGCTCGGCAGTGACGTTGCGGATTTCGCCAACGTTTTCCCAGCCCTTGATGCCACCGCCGTCGTTGAAGTCGGAAGAAATGCCGACATGGTCGATACCGATTTTGCGCACGGTGTAATCGATGGCGTCGCCGAGATCCTTGAGGGTCGCTTTCGGTTCTTCTTCAAGGATGCCGTAGAGGCCGCTGGCGTACTGGCCGAGTTTCTGCTCCGACCATGCAGTAATGATCGGGTCGCCTGGCATCAGTGCCATGGCCAGGTTAGGCAAGGGCGGCAGATCGAAGCGTGCGCGCAGGGCATTGAGCTTGTCCTGAGTGCCCTGGGTCAGCGGTTTCAGGTATTGCGAGAAGCCGACTACCTGGACCACGCCGCCGCTGTTTTTGATCAGCTGCAATTCCTTGTCGCTGAGGTTGCGCGGAATATCCACGGCCGCACGCGGTGCCGAGTGCGAGGCCACCAACGGTGTGCGGCTCAATTGCGCAACCTGTTCCAGACCTTTGGTCGACATCTGCGAAACATCGATGATCACACCCAGATCGTTCAGACGGTGCACCGCTTGCTTGCCGATATCGGAGAGACCGTCGAGGGCATCAGGGGAGTCATTGAAGAACGGCAACGGGCGCGACGAGTCCGCCCAGCTGTTGTTGCCGATATAGCTGAAGCCGAACATACGCATGCCGCGTCCGGCCCACAGGTCGAGTTTGCTCAGGTCGTTACCCAATGGATAGGCGTTGAGCATGCTGATGAAAATCGCAAACTTGCCTTCACCATGCAGGCGGCGGAAATCATCCGGGGTGTAGGCGATGCCGACCTGATTGGGAAAGTCGCGGACCATGCCAGTGATGATCTTGTAGCGCACTTCCTGCTGGTTACGGGCTTCTTCGACAAAACCTTCGGTCGGGCGATGCGGAGCGTTCGGACCGTTCCACATTTCCGGCCAGCCGAACAGCGTCAGCGCAGCGCCGGACAAGCGGCCGCGATTGGCCTTGATCAGGTCGAACTGCCCGGAGCCGTCCTTGTCGGCTTCGTTGTCGTGGGCGCCGAAACTCAGGGGCACGGTGATGTGGCTGTCGAAGGAGAGGATGCGGTCCTGCAGCTCGGTCGCCTGTTTCATCACTTTTACCGGATAGCCGGGGTTGTCCCGAAACCAGTAATCCCAAGCCAGAAACCCTGCGCCGGCGCTGATCGCCAAGGCCAGCGGCAGGCCGATAAATAGAGCCTTTTTCGAACGCGGTTTTGTCATTGCCATCTCATTCAGGTTCGCCGTCGAGGTGCAGGCGCAGGGGCCTTTGCTATCTGGGAGGAACGAGTGGTCGGGCGGGTAATTTAGTCGCGCGCAGGAAAAGCGCTGACGACGCGTAGCGATCTTTTGCCGGGGCCGTAAATTTCCCCGGCGAGCAAACGTTCTAGCTTGGATAAAGCCTGCTTCATGGCTGACACAGGTAGGGCAATGACGATCTCTCGACGCTGGTTCATGGCGGGCATGGCACTCACGGGCGCTGCGCTGCCTGCCGCTTTTTATGCACATCGCGAGCTGACCCGTGAGGAGTTTCCGATCACCCCGGGAGAGGCGACGGTCGACCTGGCCGATACGGCCGGCCAACAGTTGGCGGACAACCTGCGCGGCGTGTGGGATATCCGTTTCAGCGGAGCTGCTGCCGGACTCGATGGCTTGCCGCGCGAAGGTCTGGAACTGTTTCTCGACATTGCCCACCGTGGTCGCGGCTTGCGCGGCTATCTCGATACCGGCGCCAACCTGCGTTCCGAAGAACCTGCGCGTTACCAGGTGGTCGGCGATCTGGCGCCAGGCAACGGCGCCGAGTTGTACTGGCGGCTGATGCGTACCGATACGCCGCAAGCGCCGCCAGTCTACGAATTCAAAGTGAAACTGGACGAAGTCTGGGCGGCGTTCGGCAATGCCGGCAGCGGCACGTTCACCGGGCAAGTGTCGCGCCTGGATCGACCGTTGGCTCTGCCCGAACTCGACAATCATTTCATCGCCATCAAGCGACGTTTTCCCGAGGCTCGCGAGCGCACCGGGTTGAACCCGACATTGCTGGCGTGGCTGGTCGCGCCGGAACATCGGCTGTTCCACCAGCTCTGGCACGCCAGCCGCGACAAGTGGCACAAGCTCTCGGAGAAAAAACGCGAAGCCCTGCGCGGTATCGGCTGGCAACCCGGCCCCCGTGACAAGGAGCGCGATGCCCGTGGGCCGAGCAAGGATCGCAACGGCTCGGGCATCGACTTTTTCTTCATGCATCGACACATGCTGGGCAAGGCCCGTTCGATGCAGGACTTGCCATCATGGCAGGCGTTCCCGATGCCGCAACCGGAGCTGGAGCGTGATCGCCAGGGGTTCGCCCGTTACTTCGACAATCATGACGGTAACGCACTGCCGCCGACGTGGCTGACCGAAGGCGACGACGAATACACCAAATGGGTCAGCGACATCAAAGCGGCCGAGACCTACCACAGCAATTTCCAGGTGTGGGAATCGCAATACCGCGATCCGCGCTACTTGTCGAAACTCACCCTCGGCCAGTTCGGTTCGGAAGTCGAACTGGGCCTGCACGACTGGTTGCACATGCGCTGGGCGTCGGTGGCACGTGATCCGTCCAATGACATTCCAGTGCCGATGGCGCGGGATCAGGCGGATTTTGCCGCGCGTTGGTATGCCCCGGAAAACGACTTCCTCGGCGACCCGTTTTCCTCCCATGTGAACCCGGTGTTCTGGCGTTTCCACGGCTGGATCGATGACCGTATCGAAGACTGGTTCCGTGCTCATGAGCGTTTTCACCCGGGCGAGGTCAGCCGGCTGGAAGTCAACGGCGTGCCGTGGTTTGCGCCGGGGCGCTGGGTCGAAGTGGATGATCCTTGGCTGGGCCCGGATACCCATGGCTGCAGCACCGTGCCAGGGTTGCAAATCGGGCGTTCGGTGGAGATGGACCCGGAAACGATGAAGCTCGCGTTGCGCATCACCTTTGGCGATGAAGACAACATGGCCGACCTGTTTCGCAAAGTGCCGCAGCGGCCGTGGTATGCCCGGCATCTGAAAGTGAAGGGGCGGCAACTCTAAGCGCAAAAAAAATCGCAGCCCGGTGCTGCGATTTTTTTTGCCCTGAGAGATTGGTTTCGCCTGACCTGGCGCTGTCGCGAGCAGGCTCGCTCCCACAGGGGACTTTGTAAACGACGCAGATCCAATGTGGGAGCGAGCCTGCTCGCGAAGGCGTCGGGACAGTCGCTAATTTGCGCTCAGATGACTTGCCAGCCGCCGCCCAACGCTTTGTACAAGGCAATGCTCGCCTGCAGTCGCGACAAGCGCAGTTGCACATTCATGTCCTGCGCCGCATACAAAGTGCGCTGGGTTTGCAGCACCGTCAGCAAGTCTTCGGCGCCGGCCTGATAGCGGCTTTGCGCAATGTCGAATGCGGTTTGCGCCTGGCTCAGTTCTTCGCTTTGCCACTGGCGCTGTTCGTCGAGGCCGCGAATGCTGCTCAAGGCTTTTTCGACGTCGGCAAAACCGTTGATGATTGCCCCGCGATATGACTCCAGCAGTTCGTCCTGACGCGCCCTGGCCTTGTCGCGTTCAGCACTCAATCGGCCGTTGTTGAAGATCGGCGCGGTCAATCCCGAGGACAGGTTGTAGAACGTTGTACGCATCAGATCCGCCGCCAGATCGGCGCCGGTGCCGAGGCTGGCTGTCAGGGTTATCTTCGGCAGCATGGCCGCCCGGGCCACGGTGACGTCAGCCTGGGCCGCTGCCAGTCTGGCTTCGGCGCTGGCGATATCCGGACGCCGGCTCAGCAGATCGCTGGGTACGCCACTGGCGATGTTCGGCCACTGCAACTGCTCGAACGGTTGTTGCAGGGACGACAGTGCCTGCACCGGTTGGCCGAGCAGGGCGGCGAGGGTGATCAATGCTTCGCGGGCCTGTTGCTGCACCAGCGGCAATTTGCGCTGCTGTTCAGCCACCAGGCTTTTTTGCTGGGCCAGTTCCAGCGCAGTAGCGCTGCCAGCGTCGAAACGGGTTTGCACCAGGTGCAGAACGTTTTGCGCGTTGGCCAGATTGAGCTCGGCAATACGCGTCTGCTCACGTAAGGCCAGGGCCTGGGTGTAGCTGGTGGCGACGCCGCTTTGCAGGGTCAGTTCGACGGTGGCACGGTCGAACTCGCTGGCCTGCACACCGAACACGGCGCTGTCGCGTGTGGCGCGTTTACCGCCCCAGAAGTCGATTTCGTAACTGGCGCTCAACTCGGCATCGTAATAATCCAGCGAGCGGTTATCCGGGTTGACGTCCAGTTGGCTGTAGCCCTTGCCGTGCAACAGTTTCTGTCGGTTGGCATTGAGGCCGGCCTTGATTTCCGGCAGCAGCGGGGCGCCGGCAATCGTCGCACTGGCCTGAGCCTGTCTGACCCGCGCAACGGCGGCACCGAGGTCATGGCTGCCCAGCCGCGCCTGTTCGACCAGTTGATCGAGTTCAGGGCTGCCGAACTGCGTCCACCACTGCCGATTGCCTTGCACGGCGCCGGGATGGTCAGGCGATTGCCAGGCGAGCGGTGGCTGCACGCCGCTGTCGGGGCGCGGCGCAGGGCTGCTGCAGGCTGCCAGCAACAGGCTGGCGGCAAGGATTGTCAGTGGCGCTTTCATAGATCGATCATTCACTGGTAAGGGCCGTGACCGGGTCGAGCCGGGCAGCCTTGCGGGCAGGCATGAAGCCGAAGAGGACGCCGGTGACCAGCGCGCAGGCGAAAGCGCCGAGCACGGCCAGCCATTGAAATGCGATTGCCACGCCGCTGAACAACAGGACGCCGCCGACCAGCATCGCCAGGCTGATACCGGCAATGCCGCCGACCACCGAGAGCATCACCGCCTCAGTGAGAAACTGGCGCAGGATGTCGCGCTGTCGGGCGCCAGTGGCCATGCGAATACCGATTTCCCGAGTGCGTTCGCGTACGGTCATGAGCATGATGTTCATCACACCGATACCGCCGACCAGCAAGGAGATGGCAGCGATGGCGCCGAGCATCAGCGACAGCGTGCCTTGCGTGCGCGCTTCGGCCTGGATCATTGCGGCATTGTTGGTCAGTTCGAAATCCTTTTTGCCGTTGTGCCGGCGCAGCATTGCCTGTTCGATCGCCTGCTCGGCGTCTTTGACTTTGCGTGCGTCCTTGGCGGCGATCACCACATATTCCGGATTGCGGCTGCCGAACAGACGCGTGCTGGCCGCCGAGTAGGGCACGGCGATGCGGTTGTCGCTGTCGGAATCGCCGGAGCTTGAGCCTTTCTCGGCCAGAACTCCGAGGACCTGAAATGGTACGTTTTCGATGAGGATGTACTGGCCGATGGGATCGGCGACATCCTTGAGCAGCTTGTCGCGGACCTTGGTGCCGATCACCGCCACGGCGGCGGCGCTGTCTTCATCGGCCTGGGTGAAGTAACTGCCCTGAACCACCGGCCAGTTGAAAATGGTTGGAAAATTAGTGTCGTTGCCACCGACGTAACTGCTGTGGTCGGCATTGCCGAAACGTACACCGGCGGTGGAGCCATTGACCGGCATGATGCGTTCGACCTGGGGCAGGGCGGCCAGCTCGGCGACGTCGTCGAGGGTGATGATGCCCGGCGGCGTGCGCGGGTTGGGCGCCGCACCGCTGAGGTAAATGATGTTGGAGCCGAAAGCGCCCATCTGCGCCATTACCTGGCGTTTGCTGCCTTCGCCCACCGCCAGCATCACTACCACCGAAGCAACGCCAATGACGATCCCCAGCAACGTCAGGGCGGTGCGAAAGCGATTGATCCACATGACTCGCCACGCCGCTTGCACGGCGTCGACCAGTTCACCTTTCCAGGCGCCGGTCTGCGTACTGCCGGTGCTCAGGCGCTGGCGCAGATCAACCGCTTGCAAAGCGCCGGGATTGGTAGTGCGGGGCGCGGCTGACGGGTGTTCGGCGGTGTCGCTGATGATCAGGCCGTCCCGGATTTCGATGATGCGTTTGGCTCGTTGTGCGACTTCGCGATCGTGGGTGATGAGTATCACCACATGGCCCTGACCGGCGAGTTCGTCGAGCAGGGTCATGACCTCGGCACCACTGTGGCTGTCGAGGGCGCCGGTGGGTTCGTCGGCGAGGATGATGTGGCCGCCGTTCATCAACGCCCGGGCAATCGATACCCGCTGTTGCTGACCACCGGAAAGCTGATGCGGGCGATTGCCGGTGCGGCTGCCCAGGCCGAGCCGCTCCAGCAAGGCACTGGCCCGGGCGTGGCGTTCGGCGGCCGGGGTGCCGGCGTAGATGGCCGGCATCTCGACGTTTTCCTGGGCGGAGCCGGACGGAATCAGGTGATAACCCTGGAACACAAAACCGAATGCTTCGCGGCGAAGCCAGGCCAGTTCATCGGTGTCGAGTTGCGCGACGTCTTCACCGGCAAAACGGTATTCGCCGCTGGTGGGGCGGTCGAGGCAGCCGAGGATGTTCATCAATGTCGATTTGCCGGAGCCGGACGCACCGACGATGGCGACGAATTCGCCGGCATGTATCGACAGATCGATGCCGCGCAACACTTCCACCAGCGGACTGTCATTGCCGCCGTAGGATTTGCGAATCTGCCGCAGGTCAATCAGAGGCGTCTGCATTCAGCCTCCGCTGCCGGTGGTCGGCGCGCTGAGGATGTGATCGCCCTCGGCCAGGCCTTCCAGCACTTGTGTGCGCAGGCGGTCGCTGATGCCGGTGCGTACCTCGCGGGACTGAACTTCGCCGTTGGCGGCGACGATCTGCGCCCGTTGCCACTGCGGGCGTGAACCTGGTTGCAGGGCTGCGGTGGGCACGGTCAGGGTGTCTTGCGCTTGTTGCGCGACAAAGAACACCTGCGCGGTCATGTCGGTCATCAGGCTGTTGTCGGCGTTGTCGACGTCGAGCAATACGGTGTAGAGCACCACGCGTTCGCTGCCGCTGCGACCGCTGGTGGGGCTGCCACCCTGGTTCTGTTCGAGGGGGCGCGGCGGCACCGGCAGAATCTGCCGCACCGTGCTGCTCCAGCGCCGGCTACCGCCGCTGAGGGTGGTGAAGTAGGCGGTCATCCCGGGTTTGACGTGGCCGATGTCCGCTTCGGAAACTTCGGCCCACACGGTCATCGGCGACAGTCGTGCGATGCGCAGGATCAGCGGGGTTTGCTGTTGCGCATTGAGCGTCTGGCCTTCGCGGGCGCCCACGGCGACCACGGTGCCGCTCATTGGCGCAAAAATCCGCGTGTAGCCGAGCTCCGCCTCGTCACTGCGCAAGCTGGCCTGGGCCTGACGGATCTGCGCCTGGAACATGTCGATGCGCGCCTGGGTCGCGCGGACTTCGGCGCGGGCCGTCTGCACGTCTTCCTCACGGGTGGCGCCACCCGCGGCGAGTTTCTGCTGGCGCTGGTATTTCTGCTGCGCGAGGTCGTGCTGGGCGCGTTGCTCCTGCAACTGCGCCTTGAGGTTCTCGATGGAAAACCGCCCGGCATCGAGTTTGGCCTTTTGCGTGGATGGGTCGATCTCTACCAGTAACTGGCCTTCCTTGACCGTGTCGCCAGCCTCGACATGAATCTTCTGGATCTGCCCGGATGCCTGCGCACCGACGTCCACGTAACGGCGTGGCTGCAGCGTGCCCAGTGCGGTCACGCTGTTTTCGATATTGCTGCGGGTCACTTGCACCGTAGCGAGAGCGTCGCGCCCGGGTGGCAGGACTTGCCACGCGGCAACAGCGATCACGGGAATCAGGCAAAGGGCGGCGAACAAGGCGCGTCGGGCGGGGCGGGGACGTTTCATGCAGGGTTCCGGCCAGTGGATTCGGCCCGTCATCCGGCCAGTACACAGGCGTGCAGGGGCGCTGAACGCTGTCGCAAGGCACGACAGATACGGGGAGCTGTCCTGTAAACGAGGCATGTGCAAGGGAATTTAAGCGCTAACACATCATGTAACAGGTGTCCGGACAGGACTATTTGGTCGGGATATGGAATCAGCGCTTTAAATCTATATGAGAATTACTATAAATTACGCCCCTCAAGTTGCCACTATCTTGCTACTGCGTATTCCGCGGCCGGATCGGTGCGCTCAAGGACAGGATCTGCAACGATGCGGTCGGGAGTCATGTTGGAAAACTACTATCGCGAGCTGGTGTGTTTCCTTAACGCCAAGCTAGGCAACCGTCAGGTGGCCGAAGATGTGGTGCATGACGCTTATGTGCGGGTGCTGGAGCGTTCCAGCGACACGCCGATCGAACAACCGCGCGCCTTTCTTTATCGCACGGCATTGAACCTGGTCATCGACGATCATCGACGCAATGCCCTGCGTCAGGTCGAGTCACTTGATGTGCTGGACAATGAAGAGCGCTATTTCACCCCGTCGCCCCATGGCACCCTTGATCATGGTCAACGTCTGGAGATGCTCCAGCGCGCGCTGGCAGAGCTGCCGCCGCGCTGCCGTGAATGTTTTCTGCTGCGCAAGATCGAAGGTCTGTCCCATCCGGAAATTGCCGAGCACCTCGGGATTTCCAAGGCATTGGTGGAAAAACACATCGTCAACGCCATGAAACACTGCCGGTTGCGGATCAAACAATGGGACGCCCATTGATCCTTCCCGGTTAAATTTCCTTTCATCGTCCTCGTTCCTACTCAACAGACGACCTGCTGACCTGATTCAGGCCGGTCAGGCCACCCAGGCTTTATCCCCGCGTTGAGGGGTTCATCCAGAGGACACTGGAAATGACACAGGCAATTGCATCGCCCATCGTTCACGACCTGATCGGCGTCGGTTTCGGCCCTTCAAACCTGGCGCTGGCCATCGCTCTGCAAGAGCGCGGCCCGACTCAGGGTGAGCTGGATGTGCTGTTCCTCGACAAGCAGGCCAACTACAGCTGGCACGGCAACACCCTGTCGACGCAGAGCGAGTTGCAGATTTCCTTTCTCAAGGATCTGGTGACCCTGCGCAACCCGACCAGCCCGTACTCCTTCGTCAACTATTTGAAGTACCACGGCCGTCTGGTCGACTTCATCAACCTCGGCACTTTTTACCCGTGCCGCATGGAGTACAACGACTACCTGCGCTGGGTCGCCGGGCAGTTCACCGAGCAGAGCCGTTACGGCGAGGAAGTGCTGACCATCGAGCCGGTGCTGCACAACCATCAGGTTGAAGCGCTGCGCGTTATTTCCCGCGATAGCCAGGGCCTGCAACATGTACGCACCACCCGTTCGGTGGTGGTCAGTGCCGGCGGCACCCCGCGTATTCCAGAGGCGTTCAAGGCGCTGAAGGGCGATACCCGCGTGTTCCACCACTCGCAATACCTGTCGCAAATGGCCGAGCAGCCGTGCGTGAACAATCAGCCAATGAGCATTGCGATCATCGGCGGTGGGCAGAGCGCGGCGGAAGCGTTCATCGATCTGAACGATTCGTTCCCGTCGGTGCAGGTCGACATGATCCTGCGCGGTTCGGCACTCAAGCCTGCGGACGACAGCCCGTTCGTCAACGAAGTGTTCTCGCCGGAGTTCACCGATCTGGTGTTCCAGCAGAACAGCGCCGAGCGGGAGCGTCTGGTCAACGAGTACCACAACACCAACTACTCGGTGGTCGACATCGACCTGATCGAGCGCATCTACGGCATCTTCTATCGCCAGAAGGTTTCCGGGATTGCCCGTCATGCGTTCCGCACCCTGACCACCGTCGAGAAAGCCACCGCGACCGAAAACGGTATCGAACTGGCCGTGCGCAACAACGCCACTGGCGAAGTCACCGTGCGCCTTTACGACGCCGTAGTGCTGGCCACCGGTTACGAGCGCCAGATGCACCGCAAATTGCTGGCGCCGCTGGAAGAATACCTGGGTGAGTTCGAGGTCGATCGCAACTACAAACTGATTACCGACGAGCGCTGCAAGGCCGGCATCTACATGCAGGGCTTCTGCCAGGCCAGCCATGGTCTGAGCGATACATTGCTGTCGGTGTTGCCGATTCGTGCGGACGAGATTGCCGGCTCGCTGTATGAGCACGGCAAGCATCGTGGGCATCGTTCGATGGCAGATCTGTTGTTGGCGACTGCCAGCTAACTCTGTATTGCCTGATACACCGCTATCGCTGGCAAGCCAGCTCCCACAGGGATCAGTGTTGTGTTAGCGGTAGCGGACATCACACAAAACATTGTGGGAGCTGGCTTGCCAGCGATGGCGGCGGGTCAGGCACCATCACCTTTGATGGACCACCGCTATCGCGAGCAGGCTCACTCCTACAATGTTCTGTGTAAGCAGGACCAATGTAGGAGTGAGCCTGCTCGCGATGGGGCCTTCGAAAACACCAGAACTTCACAATCCTGAACCCTTCCTGAATGACCCTGACATTCTCCGACACACTTCCTTTTGCGGGTTTACTCTCCAGACATCGGGGCGTAAGCTTCGCGCGTTTTCATCAATAGCGGAGACCCACAGTGGGTACTTGTTCGAGTGACAGTTGTCGGCCGGTCTCGGTAACCGGCAGATTCTCGGCAAGATAACGCGCCTCTTTTGTGCCGTTGTCTCGCCGTAACAGCGAGCAGCGGCATCCCGTACATGGCCAGTCCTTGGTCATGTCTTGAAGTCCTTCTCATCGACACTGGAAGAGCGTGATTTCGACTTTATTGTCGTCATCGCAGCCCTATCGACACGCCTGTCTTTTCTGACCGGCGCGCCAAGCCTTGCCGTGCCGGTTTTCCCGGCGGACGAGGCGCGGCCGTACCTGCTTGACGGTTTCCCGGCTGACCACAGGGGCAACAGCCATGAAACTTACGCTCAAGGAATTTTTCGCAGGTTTTCTGCGGACCCGCCACATCGCCCGGCATTTCCGTCGCCTGGCCTTGCTGGAAACCATCAACGACACCACGGTCAGCCGTGAAGTGCCGCCAACCCTGGCCAACACCCTGGTCGATGCCGCGCATTGCGACAGCGGTGTGTTGCTGTCGTCACTGGGCACGCATTCCGACGGCCTCACCGATTTCGAAGTCGATGCCCTGCGTGCGCAATACGGCCTTAACGAAGTCGAGCACGAGCAACCACTGGCCTGGTATATCCACCTGTGGCACTGCTACAAAAACCCGTTCAACCTGCTGCTCACCCTGTTGGCGGTGATCTCGTGGCTGACTGAAGACCTTAAAGCAGCCGTCGTGATTTTCTCGATGGTGGTGCTGTCGACGCTGCTGCGCTTCTGGCAGGAAAGCAAATCCAATCAGGCCGCCGATGCATTGAAAGCCATGGTCAGCAATACCGCCACGGTGATGCGCCGGGATGCGCCGCGCAGCGAATTGCCGATCAAGCAATTGGTGCCCGGGGATCTGATCGTGCTGTCGGCCGGTGACATGATTCCCGCCGATTGCCGGGTGCTCAGCGCCAAGGATCTGTTCGTCAGCCAGGCCGCAATGACCGGTGAATCGATGCCCGTGGAGAAGTTTGCGCGTCAGGCTGATCGCGACACACGCAATCCGCTGGAACTCGACAACATCCTGTTCATGGGCACCAACGTCGTGTCCGGCACGGCGGTGGCGGTGATTCTCACCACCGGCAACAGCACCTATTTCGGCGCATTGGCACAACGGGTCGGCGCCACCGATCGTGCGGTGACTTCGTTCCAGCAAGGCGTCAACAAAGTCAGCTGGCTGTTGATTCGCTTCATGTTCGTCATGGCGCCGCTGGTGCTGTTCATCAACGGTTTCACCAAGGGCGACTGGACCGAGGCATTGCTGTTCGCGCTGTCGATTGCCGTGGGTCTGACCCCGGAAATGCTGCCGATGATCGTCACCTCGACGTTGGCCAAGGGAGCGGTGTTCCTGTCGCGCAAAAAAGTCATCGTCAAACGTCTCGACGCCATCCAGAACTTCGGCGCGATGGACGTGCTCTGCACCGACAAGACCGGCACCCTGACCCAGGACAAAATCTTCCTGGCGCGCAATGTCGACGTCTGGGGTGAAGATTCCGATGACGTGTTGGAAATGGCCTACCTCAACAGCTACTACCAGACCGGGTTGAAAAACCTGCTGGACGTGGCGGTGCTGGAACACGTGGAAGTCCACCGTGAGCTGAAGGTCGGCACGGCGTTTCGCAAGGTCGATGAGATCCCGTTCGACTTCAATCGTCGGCGCATGTCGGTGGTGGTCGAAGGGCGTGGCCAGCCACACCAGTTGATCTGCAAAGGTGCGGTGGAAGAAGTGCTGGCGGTGTGCAGCCGCGTGCGTCATGGCGACATCGATGAAGCCTTGAGCGATGAATTGCTGACCCGTATTCGTCAGGTCACTGCAGCATTCAACGCTGAAGGCTTGCGCGTGGTGGCCGTGGCCGCTCGCTCGATGCCTGAAGGTCGCGACACTTACAGCCTGGCTGATGAAAATGAACTGACGCTGATCGGCTATGTGGCGTTCCTCGATCCACCGAAAGAAAGCACCGCGCCAGCGCTCAAGGCCTTGGCCGAGCATGGTGTGGCTGTGAAAGTGTTGACCGGCGACAACGAGCTGGTCACCGCGAAGATCTGCCGCGAAGTCGGCCTCGCTCAGCAAGGTTTGCTGTTGGGCAATGACGTCGAACGCATGAGCGATGCCGAACTGGCGGTGGCCGTGGAGAAAACCAACGTCTTCGCCAAACTGACGCCGTCGCACAAAGAACGCATCGTGCGCATTCTCAAGGGCAACGGCCACGTCGTCGGCTTCATGGGCGACGGCATCAACGACGCCCCGGCGCTACGCACGGCCGATATCGGTATCTCGGTGGACAGCGCGGTGGACATCGCTAAAGAGGCGGCGGACATCATCCTCCTGGAAAAGAGCCTGATGGTGCTGGAGGAGGGCGTGCTCGAAGGGCGCCGGACCTTCGCCAACATGCTCAAGTACATCAAGATGACCGCCAGCTCCAACTTCGGCAACGTGTTCTCGGTGCTGGTGGCCAGTGCGTTCATTCCGTTCCTGCCGATGCTGCCGATGCACCTGCTGGTGCAGAACCTGCTCTATGACATTTCGCAGATCGCCATTCCGTTCGACAACGTTGACGAGGAAATGCTGAAGAAACCACAACGCTGGCAGCCGGGTGATGTCGGTCGGTTCATGCTGTTCTTCGGGCCGATCAGTTCGATCTTTGACATCACTACGTTCGCCTTGATGTGGTACGTGTTTGATGCCAACACCCCGGATCACCAGACGCTGTTCCAGTCCGGCTGGTTCGTGGTCGGGTTGCTGACCCAGACGCTGATCGTGCACATGATCCGTACGCCGAAGATTCCGTTCCTGCAAAGCCGTGCAGCGCTGCCGCTGCTGGTGATGACCGGGATCATCATGGCGGTGGGGATCTTCCTGCCGATGGGGCCGCTGGCGCATTACTTCAAACTGCAGGCGTTGCCATCGCTGTACTTCGTGTTCCTGCCGGTGATTCTGCTGGCGTACATGGCGCTGACTCAGGCGGTCAAAGGTTTCTACATCCGCCGGTTCGGCTGGCAGTAATGCTGCCCCTGTAGGAGTGAGCCTGCTCCGGGCGGCGTTCCGACGATAGCAATCTGTCTGTCAAGATTTCCAGCGACTGACACACCGCTATCGCGAGCAGGCTCACTCCTACAGAGATCGCGTGTTTTTCAAGGATTTCATCATGCAAGCCATCAACAACCTCAACCTCGATTCCCTGCTCGACACCCTGGTCAGCCTCAGCGCCGCCTTCATCCTCGGCGGCCTGATCGGCTTCGAGCGCCAGTACCGGCAACGCACCGCCGGCCTGCGCACCAACGTGCTGGTGGCGGTCGGTGCGGCGATTTTCGTCGACATGGCCAACCGTCTCGCCGGTGCCGAAGGCGCAGTGCGGGTGGTCGCCTACGTGGTTTCCGGCATCGGTTTTCTCGGTGCCGGGGTGATCATGCGCGAAGAAGGCAACGTCCGTGGCCTCAACACCGCCGCCACCCTTTGGACCTCGGCGGCGGTCGGCGCCTGCGCCGGTGCCGACCTGCTCGCCGAAGCCGTGCTCGGCACGCTGTTTATCCTCGCCGCCAACACGTTGCTGCGTCCCATCGTCAATAACATCAACCGTCAGCCACTGGACGTGGTCTCGGCCGAAGTCACCAACATCGTCTACGTCATCGCCCGGCGCTCACAGCAAACGGCTGTGTTTGCCTTGCTCGAAGCGGAACTGGAACGCAGCAACTATCCGGCCAGCGATGTCGACGTACACGCGTTTGGTGCCGATGAAATCGAGATCGAAGCGACACTGGCGACCACTTCGGTCGATGGTGATGAACTGGATGCACTGGTTGCACGGATCTCGACTTCGGCGCTGGTGGTGCAGGCGTTCTGGAGTCCGAGTACAACCGAGTAGGCTCCGCTTGGGCGTTTCCCACGTGCCCACAGGATTAATCTGGCAGTCCACGACTTTGATCTTGCCGGTTTTTGCGAGGTTTCCGGCCGCTTTTAAGAATTTTCCTACAGAGGTTTTAAATGGGGGTGAGTAGCGTGGTCAGCACCTTTTCCCACGCTGTTAAATCCTATGTCCTACAAATACTGGCGAGTGGTCATTGCCGAAGAGCAGAGTGTTCTGCAAGGCAGGATCGCGAAGATCTTCAACGAACTGGGCTACCCGAATCTCACACCGGTGCATTCTTTTCGTGAATTGCTGGCCTTGACTCACTACGCCCATGACCCGTTCCAGCGCTTTGATCTGATGGTGATCAACGGTGAGTTGATCGCCGCTGCCGGTGTCGACCCGGTGCGCTTTTTTCAGAGCAATTCACAGATTCGCCACTGTGTCATTCACGATGCGCGGCGCGGTCAGCCGCAGACCGAGACGATTTACGCCAACCATCAACGCCAGTTGTATCTGACCCGCACACCGGATCGACAGACGCTGGGTGCACTGCTGGCGCAGCTTGATGTTTAGAAGACAAGCAACCTCCCGGTGCCGCTTGCGGCTGCGTCCATGTACCCGGTAGATCTCGGTTGATTGTTCGGTTTTTAGGAAAAGTCCTACAGAACCTACCGTTGAGCTTGCGTAGTCTTGCCGCACTCAGAACCCTGCCTCTCTGGAGATTGAGCATGACCAACAAAGCCCTGCGTATCCTGATCGCCGATCCGCAGCACTTCCACCGGATGAAAATCGAGCGCCTGTTCAATGGTCTCGATTATTACCGCGTGGCCCCGGTGCAGAACCTCGCCGAACTGCTGACGCTGGTCGACTACGGTTGTGAACCGTTCGATGCCGTGGTCATCGACGCCGGTCTGGCGGCAGGGTCGCTGGATCTGCTGGGGTTTTTCCTCGATAACCCACAGGTGCGTCATGCGTTGATCTACAACGAACCCTCTGCGCCGCTGCAGGCGATTTCAGGTTTCGCTCAGGACAATGTGCTGATCAGTCATGTGCCGTTACCTAATGAACAGGCAATCAGGCAATTGATGGCTCACGTCGATGTTTCGCAGTGGAAGCCGGAGCCAGCAGTGCAGCGTCGGGCGTATGCATAGAAATACGCTGACCGCAACTGTCAGACCTGACAGGTGATTCACTTTCCGTTCCGTGCAACAGTCACCGCGCAGCCACTGAGTCCGGATCGATCCACGCCGGTGGCCTCATCGTTAGAATCTGCCCCGGGAGTGGCCATGAAGTCAGCGCTGATCGTCGATGATCATCCGGTGGTGCGCGCTGCCATCCGCATCGTGCTGAAAGCCGAAGGTTTCAAGGAAGTCCATGAAACGTCCAATGGCAACGAGGTGTCGCAACTGATCCGCACGCACAAACCCCGGCTGGTGGTGCTCGATCTGCGTTTGCCGAGCCTTGACGGCCTGGAAGTACTGACGCGGATCAAAGCCAACGAGCTTGACTGTCGCGTCCTCGTTTTCAGTTCCCACGACCCCTTGTTTTACCAGGAGCGTTGTCTGCGCGCCGGGGCCATGGGCTACGTGACCAAAACCAATCAATTGGAACAACTGCACAAAGCCATTCAGGCGGTGATGTCGGGTTACACCTATTTTTCTGCGATGCCGGACAATGTCAGCACGTTGAATGCTGTGCAAACCACGGAAAAGCAGATGATCGATCAGCTCTCCGATCGCGAATTGAGCATTTTCGAGCAACTGGGTCAGGGTAAGGCCAACAAGGCGATTGCCGAAGAGATGCACCTGAGCCACAAGACCATCAGTACCTACAAAACCCGTCTGATGAAGAAGCTCGGGGTGAGTTCAGCGGTGCACTTGCGCGATTTCGCCAAGCGCAATCATTTGATCTGAGCGGCCGGGCATGATCCGCGTCGTTCAGATTGGCGGGTTGTGGCTGAGCCTCGTGGTCTCGTGCTGGGCCAATGAAATGCCAAAGGTGCTGGAGGTCCTGACCCGCGCCAGCGTGGAACCGGTCGAGGTTCGCCTGGACGAACAGGATCGGCAATGGCTACGTCAGCATCCGGTGCTGCACATGGGCATTTCCGGGCCGGATTACCCACCGTTCGAGATCACTCGTAATCAGCATGAGCTGGAAGGGCTCACGGCCGATTACGCCGACCTGCTGGCGCAACTGCTCGGAACCGATATTGAAGTGCGGCGCTATGCCAACCGGGATTTGGCGATGGCAGCACTCAAGCGCGGCGACCTCGAACTGTTGGGCACGTCCAACAGTTTCGAGACCGCCGATCCTGCGTTCGTTCTGTCCCGCGCCTACGCTGAAGATCAGCCGATGCTGGTGACCCGGCTCGACGAAACGATGCCCGAAGATCTCGCGGGCAAGCGCGTCGCCATGGTCGAAGATTATCTGCCACTGGCGATCGTGCAGGCGTTCTACCCCGAAGCGAGTGTGCAGCGTTATCCCTCGGCGATGGACGCTCTCGGCGCCGTGGCATTCGGCGCCGATGAGGTGTATCTGGGCGACTTCATCAGTGCCAACTATTTGATCAACACCAATTATCGCAACGACCTGCATCTGGCCGGGCCGGCGGGGCTTGATGCCAACCCGTTCGGCTTTGCGTTGTTGCGCAGCGAGGTGCGCCTCAAGCGTATCGTCGACAAGGCATTGGCGAGCATTCCGATGGAGCATCGACAACGCATAGAACAGCGCTGGAGCGCCGGACCTGCCGAAATGGCGGGACAGGCAAGGGTGCAACTGAGTGCCGCCGAACAGCATTGGCTGGCGCAACATCCGGTGGTGCGCGTGGGCGGCATCGAAGACTTCGCGCCGCTGACTTTTTTCGATGCCGATGGCCGATTCAACGGGCTGTCGGCGCAACTGCTGAGCCTGATCAGTCAACGCAGCGGACTGAATTTCGACATCGTGCGTGGCGTCTCGCTGGATCGCCAGATCACGCAGTTGCAGGCCGGTGAACTGGATGTGCTGCCCGTGGTGACACCCAGCAGTGAACGGGAAAGCGAACTGCAATTCACCCGCGCTTATCTGAACAACCCGTTCGTGCTGGTCAGTGCAGTCACGGTGCAGAGCCCGCGCACGCTTGACGATCTGGTGGGCAAACGTCTGGCCATTTATCGCGGTCATCCGTTGCGCGAATACCTGCAGGGGCGCGTACCGCGCATACGTTTTGTCGAAGTCGCAAGCCCCGCCGAAGGCATGGCGCAGGTTGCCAAAGGACAGGTCGATGCCACCGTAAGCTCATTGCTGGTGGCGCGATATCTGATCGCCCGTCACTACCGCGAACGTCTGCGCATCACCAGCACCGTCGGCGATCAACCGGCACGTATTGCACTGGCCACTGCGCCGCAGGCGGCAGTGCTGCACTCGATCCTGAATAAAGCCCTGCTGAGTATCGCTCCGCAACAGATGGACGAATTGGTTGAACGCTGGAGCCATGATGTGGTGGTCGATGACAGCTATTGGTTGCGTCATCGCCGCGAGATCCTCCTCGGATTTTTTGGTGCGGCGGGCTTGCTGGTACTGGCGCTGGGCTGGATCGGATTTCAGCGCTGGCAGATCCGTCAGCGTCAGCAGTGGTTGCAGCAATTGCAGCAAGCCAAGGAAGCGGCAGATGACGCCAACCGGGCCAAGACCACGTTTCTGGCGACCATGAGCCATGAAATCCGTACACCGATGAATGCGTTGATCGGCATGCTCGAACTGGCCTTGAAACGGGCCGATGAAGGCGTGACCGATCGCCTGGCAATTCAAGTGGCCTCCAACGCCGGACAACAACTGCTGGCATTGATCGGCGACATTCTGGATATCGCCCGTATTGAAACCGGGCATCTGTCCCTGGCCCCTGAGCGGGTCAACCTGCGTGAACTGGTGATGTCGGTCTGCCGGGTGTTCGAGGGGCTGGCGCGGCAAAAGCGCTTGCTGTGGCATATCGAACTCGATGGGCGCAGCGACGTCGATGTGCTGATTGACCCGACACGCTTCAAGCAAGTGCTGTCGAACCTGCTGAGCAATGCCATCAAGTTCACTGAACAGGGCGAGGTGAGTCTGCGGCTTGCGCTGACGGTTACGTCCACCGAGTACGTGGCGGTGAAGGTGCTTATCGAGGACAGCGGGATCGGCATCAGCGCGCAGGATCGGCAGCGGTTGTTCAGTCCGTTCGTGCAAGCGAGTCATACCGCGCAACCGCTGCGCAGCGGCGCCGGGCTGGGCCTGGTAATCAGCCGCAGTCTCTGCGAAATGATGGGCGGTGCGTTGCGCCTGGACAGCGAGCAGGGTTACGGCACGCAAGTTGAAGTCAGCCTCGAACTGCCGCTGCTGGCCGCACTCGCGCAAGCGCCAGCGCACGTTGCAACACGGGTCGCTGCTGCATGCTCACTGAACGTTCTGGTGGTCGACGATCATCCGGTGAACCGTTTGTTGTTGTGCTGGCAGTTGAGTGAGCTTGGCCATCGCACGGTTGATACCGAGGACGGCCACGCCGGGCTGGAGCGTTGGCGGGCACAGCCGTTCGATGTGGTGATCACCGATTGCAACATGCCCCGGCGCAACGGCTACGAACTGGCTATGGCCATTCGTGAAGAGGAGGCTGCGAGCGGGCAGGCGCCTTGTCTGATTCTCGGCTTTACCGCCAACGCACAGGTCGAGGAGAAGGTGCGTTGTCTCGATGCCGGCATGGACGAATGCCTGTTCAAACCGATTCGCCTGCACGATTTGCAGCAGGCGTTGAATGGCGCCAGCCATGGCGACATAGAGGTCGAGCCGACCGTGGAAGATCCCCTGACAGAAATTGATCTGAGTACGCTGGAACAGATGGCCGGCAGCGATCGCTCGCTGATCGAGCGCTTGCGAGAGGAAGTGCTGAGTAGTCTGCACCGCGACCTGCTGCGACTGGACGATCTGCTCCATGAGCATGACCGCGAAGGGCTGCGCGAACTGGCCCACCATATCAAGGGTGGCGCGCAGATGGTCGGGGCGGCGCGGGTGGTATCGGCCTGCGCTGATCTGGAGCAGGCCTGCCGCGAGGCCGAAGCCGTTGCCATGGGGCTGGCGATTGATACGCTGCGCGCGGCCATGCATGGCCTCGCGCAACGCCTTCAGGCCTAAGCTGTCAATCCCAGAGGGGCGCAATGCCTTTCGGGCTGGTCAGGCGATGGCCGCGATCCAGCGTGGCGATTTGCGCCATGTCGGCTTCGCTCAGCGTCAGTGCCGTGGCGCCAAGGTTGCTTTGCAGGTTGGCGCGCCGGGTCGACGATGGAATCACCGCGTAACCCGATTGCATGGCCCAGGCGAGCGTGATTTGTGCCGGGGTGGCATGCAGGCGTTCAGCGATCTGCAGGATCAGTGGGTCCTTGAGCACTTCGCCGTATGCGAGGGTCATGTACGAGGTGATGTGGATGCCCTGGCTCTTGGCAAATTCGACCACTTTGCGGTTCTGCAGGTACGGGTGCAGTTCGATCTGGTTGGTCGCGATGTGGCCGGCACCGACGGCAGCAATCGCCTGTTTCATCAGGTCGATGGTGAAATTGGAAATGCCGATCTGCCGGGTCAGGCCCAGACGCTTGGCCTCCAGCAGCGCGCTCATGAATTTTTCGACAGGCACCTGATTGTCCGGCGATGGCCAGTGGATCAGAGTCAGGTCGAGGTAATCGGTCTGCAGTTTTTGCAGGCTCTCCTTGAGGCTCTCGATCAAGCGATCCCCGGCAAAATTGGCGACCCAGATCTTGCTGGTGATAAACAGTTCTTCGCGAGGGATACCGCTGGCGGCGATGGCCTGGCCGACATCGGCTTCGTTTTCGTAGATCTGTGCGGTGTCGATGACCCGGTAGCCGAGTTCAAGGGCGGTGCTCACCGAATCGATGACCACCTGGCCTTGCAAGCGAAACGTACCAAGACCGAAAGCGGGAACAGACATGAAGGACTCCAGGGTTGCAGTGGGAATGGGCAGGAGTATCCGCGTCTGTTTCCGTGAGAAAAACCGTCGGGGGGGCAAAGCACCTTTGACCTCAGGTCATGAATCTTTTCCGGGATCCGTGCTGTCCGGGCTGGCCTCATCGCTGGCAGGCCAGTTCCCACAGGGTTCTCGGGTGTTCGCAAAGTCCGAGTTCACTGGAGATCCCTGTGGGAGTCGGGCTTGCCCGCGATGGCGGCGCCTCGGTTCTGAGTCTGCCCGCGAACGCACTGTTCTTCAGATAGAACGCTGAGACCGGTTTTTGCCGTCTAGTGCATTAATGGTCATGGATTTAAGCTCAATCCATTGCGTCACTCACTGATTTGGAGCCCACCATGAAAAACATCATCGGTATCTACACCAGCCCTCGCGGCCATTGGGTCGGCGATGGGTTTCCGGTACGCACACTGTTTTCCTACGACAACCTGGGCCAACACATCAGCCCGTTTCTGCTGCTCGATCACGCCGGGCCTGCCGAATTCACGCCAACCAGCGAGCGCCGCGGCGTGGGGCAGCATCCACACCGTGGTTTTGAAACCGTGACGATTGTTTATGACGGTGAAGTGCAGCACCGCGACTCCACCGGCAGTGGCGGCACCATTGGCCCTGGCGATGTGCAATGGATGACCGCCGCTTCCGGAATCCTCCATGAGGAATTCCATTCGGATAACTTCGCCCGGACTGGCGGCAAGCTGGAAATGGTTCAACTATGGGTCAATCTGCCGGCCAAGGACAAAATGGCTGCGCCGGGTTATCAGACAATCCTCGATGGTGACATTCCGAGCATTGCACTGAAGGACAACGCCGGCAGCCTGCGCTTGATCGCTGGTGAGTTCGATGGCCATAAAGGCCCATCGCGGACCTTTACGCCAATCGATGTGTGGGATCTGCGGCTGAACGCCGGCAAGTTGCTGACGCTGGATCTGCACGAGGGGCGTAATACTGCACTGGTGGTGCTCAAGGGTTCGGTGCAGATCAATGGACAGGAATCAGCGGAGCAAGGGCAACTGGCGTTGTTCGAACGCGATGGCCGGCAACTCACACTCCAGGCGAGTCAGGATGCGGTGGTGCTGTTGCTCAGTGGCGAGCCGATCGACGAGCCGATTGTCGGTCACGGGCCGTTCGTGATGAACACCGAGCAGGAAATCCATCAGGCCTTCACCGACTTCCAGTCCGGGCGCTTTGGCCGGATGCACGGCTGATCCCGCCATTACACTCACCCTGTGGGAGCGAGCCTGCTCGTGAAGGCGTCATGTCAGTCAATGCACCTTTGACTGATCCACCGCTTTCGCGAGCAGGCTCGCTCCCACACTTCGTTTTGTGGGGTTTTCGCGCGGGTGTTCATCCTCTGAAATCAATTGCTCCTACACTGTCCCAATCTGTGCGATCTTCTCGCGATTGGCCCTCGTCGGAGTTGTTTGATGCTGTCTCTGCTGACTGAACACCCGTTGTTTTGCGCATTGATCCTGATCCTCCTCGATCTCGGTCTGTGGCGCCTGATCAGCTCCCATGGCAGTGAATGGAAACTGCTGGTGCGGGTGCTGATTTTCACTTTGTTCAGCATCCTGCTGTTCAACGAAGGCCTCAATCCGATGGAGCCTGCGCCATGGGCCGATAACGTGCCGTTGCACCTGGCGGCGACCGGGTTGCAGATCGGCTGGTGGCTGTTCGGCGCACGCACCCTGACGGTGTTGATCGGCGCGGTGATGATGCAGCGGGTCGGGCACACCGGGCGGCTATTGCAGGACTTGCTCGGCGCGGTGATTTTCCTCATTGCGATTATCGCGGCACTCGCCTATGTGCTGGATCTGCCGGTCAAAGGCGTGCTGGCGACGTCCGGCGCACTGGCGATCATCGTCGGCCTGGCCTTGCAGAGCACCTTGAGTGACGTGTTTTCCGGGATCGTCCTCAACACCACCAAGCCTTATCAACTGGATGACTGGATTTCCATCGACGGCACCGAAGGCCGGGTCACCGATATCGATTGGCGCGCCACACGCCTGCAAACCAGTCAGGGCAGCATGGCGGTGATTCCCAACTCGCTGGCGGCCAAGGCCAAGATCATCAACTTCAGCCGGCCGAGCAACATGTTCGGCGTCGCGGTTAGCGTTCAGGTCAGCCCACACGCGCGCCCCAGCTCGGTGATCGACGCACTGGAGCGGGCGATGCAGGGCTGTCGCCAATTGCTCGACACACCTGCGCCGAGCGTCGCACTGAAAAGCTCCGGCAGCAGTGGCGCGGAATACGAAATCAGTGGTTTCGTCGCCTCGATGGGCGAGAAACGGGTGGTGCGCAATCAGCTGTTCGATCTGGCGTATCGGCACTTGCAGGCATCCGGGGTCAATCTGCTGTCGACTGATGAAAGCAGTGCACCGACCAATCTGTCGCGGCCTCGGGCGTTGCTCGACAGCTCGCCGATTTTTTCCACATTGCGTCAGGAAGAAAAAGAAACCTTCAGCCAGAACATGACCCTGCAAAGCTTCCGGGCTGGCGAGACAATCCTTGAGGCGGGGGAGGTCAGCGATCATTTGTTCATTATCGAATCGGGGGTGGTCACGGTGACGTTGACCCGCCATGGAGCGCCGTTCGAGTCCGGACGCATGGGCCCCGGCGAGGTCATCGGTGAGGCGGGGATTCTTTCCGATTCCTCGGTGCCGGCGAAGTTTGCCGCGAAGACCTTCTGCGCCCTGTACCGCATCGAGAAGACTTACCTCAAGCCGTGCCTCGACGCCCGTCACGACATCAGCGACGCCATGAAAACCCTGCTCGATTATCGTCTGCACAAGGCGCAATCGCTGACCGAGGAAGCGCCGGTGGTGGTGCCGAAAAAAGGCTTCCTGCAATGGCTGCGCAATCGCGCCTGAGCCTTACGCGTAGCCGGCGAGTTTCTGCTCCAGGTGCAGGCGCACTTGCGGCCATTCGTCGTCGATGATGCTGAACCGGACCGAGTTGCGCTTGCGCCCGTCCGGCATGATCCGTTCGTGGCGGACGATGCCTTCCTGCTGCGCGCCGAGGCGCAGGATCGCTTGGCGTGATTTCTGGTTGTTCTCGTCGGTGGTGAATTGCACACGCACACAGTCGAGCTCTTCGAAGGCGTGGCGCAGCATCAGGTATTTGGCTTCGGTGTTGACGAAGGACTTCTGCCAGCTCGCCGAGATCCAGCTGCTGCCGATTTCCAGTTTGCGATTGAGCGGGTCGATCTTCCAGAAGCGCGTTGAGCCGATCACTTCGCCGCTGTCCTTCAAGGTGATGGCAAACGGCAGCACCGTACCGGCATCCCGCCCGTCGAGGGCTTTTTGCAGGTAGCTGTCGACGGTGCTCGCTGAAGGCACAACGGTCACGGTGAGATCCCACAGCTCGCCGTCAGCGGCAGCGCGGACCAGCGCATCGGCGTCCGAGTATTGAAGCGGGCGCAGGACAATGCGCTGGCCTTGCAGTGTGGTGTGCATGGAGTACGGCTCTCGACAGTTCGGGCAGACGAGCGCTTATTACGCCGTAGCGGCGATATCCGATGCAACCCGCACAGTGCTCGCAAGGTCACAATTTTCACATGCCAGGGGCAGGAGCCTCAGTCGATGAAAAACCTGCGAATCGCCACGTTCAACGTCAATGGCCTGCGCGCACGGCTGCCGAATCTGCTGGAATGGCTCAAGCGCGAGCAACCGGACATCGTCTGTCTGCAAGAGCTTAAATCGCTCGACAGCGCCTTTCCCGCGGCCGAACTGGAAGCCGCCGGTTACGGCGCGATCTGGCACGGGCAGGCCTCATGGAATGGCGTGGCCATTCTCGCCCGTGACGCGCAACCGCTAGAGAGCCGACGCGGCTTACCGGGCGATCCCGATGACAAGCACAGCCGTTACCTGGAAGCGGCGGTGCATGGCGTATTGGTCGGTTGCCTGTACCTGCCCAACGGCAACCCGCAACCGGGACCGAAATTCGATTACAAACTGGCGTGGTTCGAGCGGTTGATCAGCTACGCAAAAGACCTGCAAAGCAGCGATCACCCCGTGGTGCTGGCCGGTGACTACAATGTCGTGCCCACCGACATGGACATCTACAACACCCGTTCATGGCTCAAAGATGCGTTGCTGCAACCCGAAAGCCGCGAGTGTTATCAACGATTGCTGGACCAGGGCTGGACCGATTCGCTGCGGCATCTATATCCCGAAGATCGCCTCTACACCTTCTGGGATTACTTCCGCCAACACTGGCAAAGCAATTCCGGTTTGCGCATTGACCATCTGCTGCTTAATCCAGCACTCAGTCCGTACTTGCACGAGGCCGGCGTAGACGCCTGGGTGCGCAACGAAGCGCACGCGAGCGATCATGCGCCGACGTGGATTCGTATCGGTTCAAGGAAAAAACGCTAGAGGCGATTGGTGAAATCAATTGTCGAGAACAGCGCCTGATCCCGTATACATGGCGACCACCAACGCAGTGATCTGCGGCCCCATGCCTAAGGACCGAGCAATGAGTGAGCCACGCCTGACGAATTCGAAGCTGTACCTGCAACGCCTGGGGTTCGACGCACCGCCAGCGCCGACCCTGGAAACCTTACGCCAGTTGCAATTGCGCCATACCGGTGCCTTCCCCTTTGAAAATCTGTCGACCATCAGCGGCGCGCCAGTGCCGATCGATCTTGCCTCGATCGAGCAGAAAGTCCTGCACGATGGCCGTGGCGGTTACTGCTACGAGCTGAACAAGCTGTTTTTTACCTTGCTGCGGGAATTGGGCTTCGACGCTCGGGCGATCAGCGGCCGCGTGGTCATGAATCAACCCGAAGGCACCTGGACGGCACGGACTCACCGCTTGAGCCTGGTCACCCTCGACGGTGTGCGCTACATCACCGACGTCGGCTTCGGCGGCATGGTGCCGACCGCGCCGCTGGTCCTCGACGCCGAAGACGAGCAGGCCACCCCGCACGAACCCTATCGCATCGAAAAACAACCCGATGGCTACATGCTGCGCGCCAACGTTGCAGGTGAGTGGCGCTCGATGTACCTGTTCGATCTGCAACGCCAGGAAGACATCGATTACACCATCGGCAACTGGTACGTCTCGACGCACCCAGATTCGCCATTCGCTCAGCGGCTGATGGTTGCGCGTACCGGCGATGGCTGGCGCAAGACATTGAACAACGGCAGCTTTGCCCTCCATCGCATGGGGGCAAGCAGTGAGCGGCGTGAAGTAACGGACGTCGATGAACTGATTGCATTGCTGGAGCAGGAATTTGATCTTCGCTTGCCCGAGCAGCCGCATGTACGCGGCGCTTTGGCGCGGATGATCGTGCCGGCCTGAGGCCTAGGGCTTTGTATCCGCTTCCAGTACTCGACGAATTTCCCCGGCGGCCGCTGACAGCTTTTTCTCAAGACTCTTGAGGTCGCCGGCAGTGATGCCTTGCTTGAGCTGCCCAGGCTGAGATGAATCGGCCTGTTCCGATTTACTTGCGCCATCCAGCAAGGCATGGCGCAGGGTGTTATTGATCACCGTCTGATAACCAAAACCCTCGTTTTGCGCCGCGATGCGTGCGGCATCGATAACGGCATCGTCGAGCATGATGGTGATGCGGGTTTTACCCTTGGTAGCCACTGCGCCACGTTTGCTCTGTGAGAAGTCGAATTCGTCTTTCATAAGGCACATTCCCTTTGAATATTGCGCACATCACTTATGCATACTTTATATGCATAGAGAAGAGCGTGCCTGTACCGTCGGTCGCCATGGAGACTTCAGCCGAGTGGCAGATGGAAGGTGGGCAGGAACGGATGTGTTGCCGGATTTGTGGGGAAGGGAAGCGCTGGCATAGAAGCGTGGGTGGCTACCTATCCATTATGTGACTGACAAGTTGTATACAACTCTATGGACATTTGTCCCGAGTATTGAATACAGTGTGCGCATAACAAAAACCAGGGAACCCCCCACCATGAAAACGCCCCATGTTTCACACCAACGGCCCGAGGACGAAAATCTCGGGGTCGGCGCGAATATGGCTTACGGCCTGCAACATGTTCTGACCATGTACGGCGGTATCGTTGCGGTGCCACTGATCATCGGCCAGGCGGCCGGCCTGTCGCCGGCGGACATTGGTTTGTTGATTGCTGCTTCATTGTTTGCGGGGGGGCTGGCGACACTGCTGCAAACCCTGGGTCTGCCGTTTTTTGGCTGTCAGTTGCCGCTGGTGCAGGGCGTGTCGTTCTCCGGCGTGGCGACCATGGTTGCGATTGTCAGCAGTGGCGGGGAGGGCGGTTTCCAGTCGGTGCTGGGCGCGGTGATTGCAGCCTCGTTGATCGGCTTGTTGATCACTCCGGTGTTCTCGCGAATCACCAAGTTCTTCCCGCCTCTGGTCACCGGCATTGTGATCACCACCATCGGCCTGACGCTGATGCCGGTGGCCGCACGCTGGGCCATGGGCGGCAACAGCCACGCGCCGGACTTCGGCAGCATGCAAAACATCGGTCTGGCGGCGGTGACGCTGGTGCTGGTGCTGCTGCTGAGCAAGGTCGGCAGCTCGACCATCTCGCGTCTGTCGATCCTGTTGGCCATGGTGATCGGCACGGTGCTGGCGGTGTTCCTCGGCATGGCGGACTTCTCCAGTGTCACCACCGGGCCGATGTTCGGCTTCCCGACGCCGTTCCATTTCGGCATGCCGACTTTCCACTTCGCCGCGATTCTGTCGATGTGCATCGTGGTCATGGTGACCCTGGTGGAAACCTCGGCGGACATTCTGGCGGTTGGTGAAATCATCGGCACCAAGGTTGACTCCAAGCGTCTGGGCAACGGTCTGCGGGCCGATATGCTGTCGAGCATGTTTGCGCCGATCTTCGGTTCGTTCACGCAAAGCGCCTTCGCCCAGAACGTCGGGCTGGTAGCGGTGACCGGCATCAAGAGTCGTTACGTAGTGGCCACCGGCGGTATCTTCCTGGTGATTCTCGGCCTGCTGCCGTTCATGGGGCGGGTGATTGCGGCAGTGCCGACCTCGGTACTCGGCGGCGCCGGTATCGTGTTGTTCGGTACCGTGGCCGCGAGCGGTATCCGTACGCTGTCGAAGGTGGACTACCGCAACAACGTCAACCTGATCATCGTCGCCACTTCAATCGGTTTCGGCATGATCCCGATTGCTGCACCGAACTTCTACGATCACTTCCCGAGCTGGTTCGCGACCATTTTCCACTCGGGCATCAGTTCGTCGGCGATCATGGCGATCCTGCTCAACCTGGCGTTCAACCACTTCACCGCTGGCAACTCGGACCAGCAGTCGGTGTTTGCGGCAGCGGAAGAGCGGACCCTGCGTTATCGCGATCTGGCAGCGCTGCGTGAAGGCGATTACTTCAGCGACGGCAAACTGCATGACTGCGATGGCAAGGAAGTGCCGGTGATCGAGCCGGATGATCACGACCACGGACATGGCGCGCCGAAAGCGCAGGTGAAAAGCAGCGAACATGTCTGACCGCTGCGTCTGAATAGAAAAGGGCCGATCTGTTAAGCGCAGATCGGCCCTTTTCTTTTGATCTTTTCAAGCGCCCACAAAAAAGCCCCTGAATCTTTCGATTCAGGGGCTTTGCTATTTGGCTCCACAACCTGGACTCGAACCAGGGACCCAATGATTAACAGTCATTTGCTCTACCAACTGAGCTATTGCGGAATTGGTGCGTATGTTACTGATTCAAAAAGAGAAGTCAAGCGTCGATCAGGAAAATAAGTGATTTCGCGGGACGGACGGTGGTTTATCCTCGATTGGCGGTTACCAGAACCGTATCAGAGGTCTACCATGGCTGCCCGGAAGTGGTCACACGCGCTGCCGGCCATTCGCCGAAAAGGTACGCGCCATGAATCACCCAGTCCGCAATTCCTGCAACAGCGAGGTGCTCGCATGAGCATCACTCAGATCAGCCTGCCCAAAGGGGTTGGCCCACACGCCGAAAAACTCTTCGATGCAATCACTCAGGCCAGTACGGCTGAAGAGCTGAACCGCGCCGGCGGCAAGGCTGAAGGATTTGTCCTCGGGCTTGAAAGCACCAAGGCGATCAAAAGCCAGATCGCCGAATCGCTTTACGTCGCCTATGACGATGCTGCCAGTCAGCGCGCGACCGAGCTGGCTTAACTGCCGAAGGTGATGGTGCCGAGCATCAGTTTGGCGTAAGCCGCCGTCGCCGCCAGTTGCACCAGCCACAGGACCAGGCCACCGAGGAAGACGCCGGCGGCAACTTGCAGCACCAGGCTTTTTTCACGTTTGGCCGAAGCGCGGGGGATGAAATCATCCAGATCGTCACGGTCGGCGCGCAGGTTGTCGTTTTTCATGTTGTCTCTCATCAGATATCCCGGGTGTACACAAAACCTGTAGGAGTGAGCCTGCTCGCGATAGCGGTGCGTCAGGCAGTGCAGCGTCAACTGATCAGACGCTATCGCGAGCAAGCTCACTCCTACAGTTTCGATTTATGTGCAGTCTAGAGGTTATGGGCACGGTTAATCAGGCAAATAAAAACGGGAAGCCCGAAGGCTTCCCGTTTTTCATCGCGCGGCGAAATCAGATGACCTGAACGATCGCGTCCGTCACAGCCTTGATGTTGCTCTGGTTCAGCGCAGCCACGCAGATCCGGCCGGTGTCCAGGGCGTAGATGCCGAACTCGTTACGCAGGCGATGAACCTGTTCAGTGGTCAGGCCGGAGTAGGAGAACATGCCGCGCTGACGACCGACGAAGCTGAAGTCACGCTGTGGCGCTTTCTCTGCCAGCAGGTTGACCATTTGCTCACGCATGCCGCGAATGCGCAGGCGCATTTCCGCCAGCTCGGCTTCCCACTGCGCACGCAGTTCCGGGCTGTTCAACACGGCAGCGACGATGCTTGCGCCGTGGGTCGGCGGGTTGGAGTAGTTGGTGCGGATCACGCGTTTGACTTGCGACAGTACGCGCGCGCTTTCTTCTTTCGATTCGCTGATGATCGACAGCGCACCGACGCGCTCGCCGTACAGCGAGAACGACTTGGAGAACGAGCTCGAGACGAAGAAGGTCAGGCCCGATTCAGCGAACAGGCGCACAGCGGCGGCGTCTTCGTCGATGCCATCTCCAAAACCCTGGTACGCCATGTCAAGGAACGGCACGTGACCTTTGGCCTTGACCACTTCCAGCACGTTGTTCCAGTCAGCCGGGCTCAGGTCGACACCGGTCGGGTTATGGCAGCAAGCGTGCAGAACAACGATCGAGCCGTTCGGCAGGGCGTTGAGGTCTTCGAGCAGGCCGGCACGGTTCACGTCGTGGGTGGCGGCGTCGTAGTAGCGGTAGTTCTGCACTGGGAAACCGGCGGTTTCGAACAGCGCGCGGTGGTTTTCCCAGCTCGGGTCGCTGATTGCCACGACAGCGTTCGGCAGCAGTTGCTTGAGGAAGTCGGCACCGATTTTCAGTGCGCCGGTACCGCCGACGGCCTGAGTGGTGATGACGCGACCGGCAGCGATCAGCGGCGAGTCGTTCCCGAACAGCAGCTTTTGCACCGCCTGATCGTAGGCGGCGATGCCGTCGATCGGCAGGTAGCCACGGGAGGCGTGCTGAGCAGCGCGAACGGTTTCAGCTTCGATCACGGCGCGCAGAAGTGGAATTCGCCCCTCTTCGTTGCAGTAAACACCCACGCCCAGGTTGACCTTGGTGGTCCGGGTATCGGCGTTGAATGCTTCGTTGAGGCCCAGGATTGGATCGCGGGGTGCCATTTCGACAGCGGAGAACAGGCTCATTATTACGGCGGCTCTGAATGGAGTGTGGAGGGACGTGTCGCGCTCCAGCCGAATGCACTAGAGCGGTGCACAAACGGGGAGCTAGTATAGAGGCCATCACTGAGCAATGGCGACAGGCGAATCGGCTTTTCGGGTAAGTTTTTCCGATTATTTCTTGACCGTTAGTCGATTGACCGTGTCAGAGTCTTTACCGGATGTAGGACGTTTGCCTTGAAAGGTGAGGCAATCGCCACCACATTGAGCACAATCCAGGTTTTTTCTTGCGCGACATCGGTCGTTTGCGGTCGTCCCCGTGGTACTCCGCTTTGCTCGGAGCGCCGCGATCCCAGAGGTGTGTATGTCCGAATTCCAGCTAGTCACTCGCTTCGAGCCCGCCGGCGATCAGCCAGAAGCCATCCGCCAATTGGTGGAGGGCATCGAAGCCGGGCTGGCGCACCAGACGCTGCTCGGTGTGACCGGCTCGGGCAAGACCTTCAGCATCGCCAATGTCATCTCGCAGATCCAGCGCCCGACGCTGGTGCTGGCGCCGAACAAGACCCTTGCCGCGCAACTGTATGGCGAGTTCAAGGCGTTCTTCCCGAACAACGCCGTCGAATATTTCGTTTCCTACTACGACTACTATCAGCCCGAAGCCTACGTGCCGTCGTCCGACACCTTCATCGAGAAGGACGCGTCGATCAATGACCACATCGAACAGATGCGGCTTTCGGCGACCAAAGCACTGCTCGAGCGCAAGGACGCGATCATCGTCACCACGGTGTCGTGCATCTACGGTCTGGGTAGCCCGGAAACTTATTTGAAGATGGTGCTGCACGTCGATCGCGGCGACAAACTCGATCAGCGCGCATTGCTGCGCCGTCTGGCCGACCTGCAATACACCCGCAACGATATGGATTTTGCCCGTGCGACATTCCGCGTACGTGGCGATGTGATCGATATCTACCCGGCAGAATCGGACCTGGAAGCGATTCGCATCGAGCTGTTCGATGACGAAGTCGAGAGCATTTCCGCGTTCGACCCGCTGACCGGCGAAGTCATCCGCAAGATGCCGCGCTTCACCTTCTACCCGAAAAGCCACTATGTGACGCCACGGGAAACCCTGCTCGACGCCATCGAACACATCAAAGTCGAATTGCAGGAGCGCCTCGAATACCTGCGCAGCAACAATAAACTGGTCGAAGCCCAACGTCTGGAGCAGCGCACCCGTTTCGACCTGGAGATGATCCTTGAGCTGGGTTACTGCAACGGCATCGAAAACTACTCGCGCTACCTGTCCGGGCGCCCGGCCGGTGCGGCGCCGCCCACCCTTTACGATTACCTGCCGGCCGATGCCTTGCTGGTGATCGACGAATCCCACGTCAGCGTGCCGCAAGTCGGCGCGATGTATAAAGGCGACCGTTCGCGTAAGGAAACCCTGGTCGAATACGGCTTCCGTCTGCCGTCGGCGCTGGACAACCGGCCGATGCGTTTTGACGAGTGGGAAGGGGTCAGCCCGCAGACCATTTTCGTCTCGGCGACGCCGGGCAATTACGAAGCTGAACATGCCGGGCGCGTGGTCGAGCAAGTGGTGCGTCCGACCGGTCTGGTCGACCCGCAAGTCGAAGTGCGTCCAGCGCTGACTCAGGTCGACGATCTACTCTCGGAAATCACCAAGCGGGTAGCGGTCGAGGAGCGCGTGCTGGTCACTACGCTGACCAAGCGCATGGCCGAAGACCTTACGGACTACCTCGCCGACCACGGCGTGCGTGTACGTTATCTGCACTCGGACATCGACACCGTTGAGCGGGTCGAGATCATTCGCGACCTGCGCCTCGGCACCTTTGATGTGCTGGTGGGGATCAACCTGTTGCGCGAAGGTCTGGATATGCCGGAAGTGTCGCTGGTGGCGATTCTTGATGCGGACAAGGAAGGCTTCCTGCGTTCCGAGCGTTCGCTGATCCAGACCATCGGCCGGGCGGCGCGGAACCTCAATGGCCGGGCGATTCTGTATGCCGATCGCATGACCGGTTCGATGGAGCGGGCGATTGGCGAGACCGAGCGTCGTCGCGACAAACAGATCGCCTTCAACCTGGAAAACGGTATCACCCCAAGAGGCGTGATCAAGGACGTCGCCGACATCATGGAAGGCGCCACCGTGCCCGGTTCGCGCAGCAAGAAGCGCAAAGGCATGGCCAAGGCTGCCGAGGAAAACGCCAAGTACGAAGCCGAACTGCGCTCGCCGAGCGAGATCACCAAGCGTATTCGTGCGCTGGAAGAGAAGATGTATCAGCTGGCGCGGGATCTGGAGTTTGAAGCGGCAGCGCAGATGCGTGATGAAATTGCCAAGTTGCGTGAGCGGCTTCTGGCTGTTTGATGTTCATTGCCTGATCTGGCCCTATCGCTGGCAAGCCAGCTCCCACAGGTTTCTTTGGTGTTCACAAAATTTGTGTTCACCATCAATCCCTGTGGGAGCTGGCTTGCCAGCGAAGGGGCCGGTGCAAACACTGCAAATATCAGTGGGCTTCCCCAGCCTTCAATCCCTGCGGCAATTTCTTGGTCAGCAAGATCGCCAACATACTGATCCCCAGCGCAATCCCGACAAAGTGAAACGCATCGTTGTAAGCCATGATCGCCGCCTGCTGATGGACGATCTCACTCAACTTGCCCAGCGCCGCCGTATCACTGCCAAACCGATCGCTCATCGACGCCAGGCGCTCCGCCACTTGCGGGTTGGTCGGCACCACCGCCTCACGCAAATAATCGAAGTAAGTCTTGGTCCGCGCATCCAGCAATGTCGCGAGCAGGGCAATGCCGATTGCACCGCCGAGGTTACGCAGGATGTTGAACAGGCTCGACGCCGAGCCGGCGTCCTGCGGCAGGATGTACGCCGTGGCGATCAGCGAAATCGTCACCATGATCAGCGGCTGCCCCAGCGCCCGAATGATCTGGATCTGATTGAATTGCGGCCCGGCGAAATCCGGGTTGAGCACCCCCGAAGAAAAACTCGCCAGCCCGAACAGGCCAAACCCGATCGTGCACAACCATTTCGGCGAGACGAACTTCATCAGTTTCGGCACCAGCGGAATCAGAAACAGCTGCGGCACGCCCATCCACATGATCACTTCGCCAATCTGCAGGGCGTTGTAGTTCTGAATCTGCGCCAGGTACAGCGGCAACAGATAGATCGAGCCATACAACCCGACGCCCATGCCCAGGCTGGAAATGCTCGACAGGCCGAAGTTGCGATTGCGCAGGATGCCAAGGTTGATCAGCGGATTGGGCTTGGAAATCTGCACGATCACAAAGGTAATCAAGCTCACCAGGGCAATGCTGCCGAGGGTCACGATCAGGCTCGATTCGAGCCAGTCCTTGCGGTGGCCTTCTTCGAGAAAAACCTGCAAGCAGCCGAGGCCGATACCCAGCGTGAGAATGCCGGTGTAATCGGTGCTTTTCAGTAGCTCCCAATGCGCTTCTTTCTTCTCCAGCCCATACATCAACCCGGCGATCATGATCAGGCCGGGCGGGATGTTGATATAGAAGATGTATTCCCAGCCCCAGTTTTCCGTGAGCCAGCCGCCCAGCGTCGGGCCGATGGACGGGGCGAACGTCGCGGTCATGGCGAACATCGCCATGCCTTTGGCGCGGTGATGTTCGGGGAGTTTGATCAGGGTCAGGGTGAACGCCAGCGGGATCAGCGCGCCACCGGTAAAGCCTTGCATGGCGCGGAAGACGATCATGCTCTCCAGACTCCAGGCCATTGAGCACAGCAAGGATGACACCAGAAAACCCAGCGACACCCACACCGCCAGGCGCCGCGCCGAGAGCAACTGCACCAGCCATGCGGTCAGCGGGATCATGATGATTTCCGCGACCAGATAGGAGGTGGAAATCCACGAGCCTTCTTCCAGCGTCGCCGACAGCGCGCCCTGAATATCCTTGAGCGAAGAGTTGGTGATCTGGATATCGAGCACCGCCATAAAGGCGCCGAGCATCACGCTCATCACCGCAATCCAGTCCCGCCGGGTCGGTTCGCCGACCGGGCGGATCAGCGAATCACCGGCCATCGTCTGGGGCGTCTTTGATATTCACGGTGGCGGTGACCGACATGCCCGGACGGATCTTGCCACGCAGCGGGTTATCGGCTTTGAAGGTCAGCTTCACCGGAATACGCTGCACGACCTTGGTGAAGTTGCCGGTGGCGTTGTCCGGCGGCAGCAGGCTGAACTGCGCGCCGGAGGCGGCGAACAGACTGTCGACCCGCGCTTCGATCGGCGTATCGCCATAGGCATCAAAGGTCAGCTCGGCTTTCTGCCCGGGCTGCATGTGGCCGATCTGGGTTTCCTTGAAGTTAGCCTGCACCCAGATGTCTTCGTCCGGGACGATCGACAACAGATAGGCGCCGGCCTGCACCACCTGACCATTGCGTGCGGCACGCTGGCCGACGAGGCCGCTGATCGGCGCGTGGATTTCGCTGCGGGTCAAGTTGAGTTCGGCTTGCGCAAGGTCGGCGCGGGCGTTGGCGATCTGCGCGTCGAGGCGTTTGATCTCGGCGCTCAGGGCGTTGACCTGTTGACGCTGACCCTGCGCGTCGGCCTGGGCCTTGGCCACTTGCGAGCGGGCAATGTGGGCGTCGGCGGAGAGGGTGGTCACGCGTTCTTCGGAAACGTAACCGGGCTTGCGCAGGGTTTCCGCCCGCGACAAATCCATTTGCGAGCGGCCAAGCGTCGCTTGCGTGGTCGCCACTTGCGCATCGCTGGCGGCGATCAGGCTCGATTGCTGGGTCAGTTTGCTCTGTGCTTGCAGGCGTTCGGCTTCGCGGGTGGCGAGGGCGGCATTGGCACGATCCACGGCCAGGCGGAAATCATTGGGTTCAAGGCGCACCAGCAACTGGCCTTTTTCCACATGTTGGTTGTCCTGCACCAGCACTTCATCGATGCGCGCGCTCAACTGGCTCGAGACACGGGTGATTTCGCCCTGGACATAGGCGTTGTCGGTGCTTTCATAAAAGCGCCCCTTGAAAAACCAATGGGCGAAAAAGCCCCCGGCGATCAACAGGACCAGAAGCAGGAAAATAAACAGGCGACGCTTGAGTTGGGCAGGCATGGGCAAACTGTAGTCGAGGAATTGTAAGGAAAGTTATCAGCAGACGAATCTGGCATACAGCCGATAAACGGTAAATGCCATCTGTTGATATTCGGCCATTCACCGCGGTCTATGGGCGTTCCAGCCGCAAACTTGGCTTAAATGCCCTGCCCGCTGGAGCGGGGCGGGTGTCGCCTGTTACCATTCGCCGCTTGATTGTTTTGCTTTTCATTCTTTTCGAGACATGCCATGACCACCGTCCGCACTCGCATCGCGCCATCGCCTACCGGGGACCCCCACGTAGGTACCGCTTACATCGCATTGTTCAACTACTGCTTTGCCAAGCAGCATGGCGGTGAGTTCATCCTGCGCATCGAAGACACCGACCAGTTGCGTTCGACTCGCGAGTCCGAACAGCAGATCTTCGACGCCCTGCGCTGGCTCGGTATCGACTGGAGCGAAGGCCCGGACGTTGGCGGTCCGCACGGTCCGTACCGTCAGAGCGAGCGCGGCGATATCTATCAGAAATATTGCCAGCAACTGGTCGACATGGGCCACGCGTTCCCGTGCTTCTGCACCGCTGAAGAACTGGACCAGATGCGCGCCGAGCAAATGGCTCGCGGCGAAACCCCGCGTTACGACGGCCGCGCGCTGTTGTTGTCGAAGGAAGAAGTCGCTGCCCGTCTGGCCGCTGGCGAGCCGCACGTGATCCGCATGAAAGTGCCGAGCGAAGGCGTCTGCGTGGTGCCGGACATGCTGCGTGGCGATGTCGAGATCCCGTGGGATCGCATGGACATGCAAGTGCTGATGAAGACCGACGGCCTGCCGACCTATTTCCTCGCCAACGTGGTCGACGACCACCTGATGGGCATCACCCACGTTCTGCGTGGCGAAGAATGGCTGCCGTCGGCGCCGAAACTGATTCTGCTGTACGAGTACTTCGGTTGGGAGCAACCGGAGCTGTGTTACATGCCGCTGCTGCGTAACCCGGACAAGAGCAAGCTGTCCAAGCGCAAGAACCCGACCTCGGTGACGTTCTACGAGCGCATGGGCTTCATGCCGGAAGCGATGCTCAACTACCTCGGCCGCATGGGCTGGTCGATGCCGGACGAGCGCGAGAAGTTCTCGTTGCAGGAAATGGTCGACAACTTCGACCTCAAACGTGTTTCCCTCGGCGGGCCGATCTTCGACATCGAGAAGCTGTCGTGGCTCAACGGCCAGTGGCTGCGTGATCTGCCGGTGGAAGAGTTCGCCAGCCGTTTGCAGACCTGGGCGTTGAACCCGGAATACATGATGAAGATCGCGCCGCTGGTGCAGGGTCGTGTTGAAACCTTCAGCCAGGTTGCACCGCTGGGCGGGTTCTTCTTCGCCGGCGGCGTCAATCCGGATGCCAAGCTGTTCGAGTCGAAGAAACTTTCCGGTGATCAGGTTCGCCAGTTGATGCAATTGATCCTGTGGAAGCTGGAAAGCCTGCGTCAGTGGGAAAAAGACAACATCACCGCGACGATTCAGGCGGTGGTTGAATCCCTCGAGCTGAAACTGCGTGATGCAATGCCGCTGATGTTTGCCGCGATTACCGGGCAGGCGAGTTCGGTGTCGGTGCTCGATGCCATGGAAATCATCGGCCCGGACCTGACCCGTTTCCGTCTGCGTCAGGCGATTGACCTGCTGGGCGGCGTGTCGAAGAAAGAAAACAAAGAGTGGGAAAAGCTGCTGGGCGCTATCGCTTAAGCACGCCTGACTCTGCAGGAACAACCGAAGGCCGGGATCGTTTGATTCCGGCCTTCGGCGTTTTTCCCCCGGATTTTCGGGGGGAGGGCGGTAAGTGATTGTTATGTCGGCAAAAAACTTTGAAATATTTTAAAAATAAGTTTGACAGCCCTCCGATACGCCCTTAAGATTCGCCCCGTCCTCAGCGATGACATCAACGATGAGGGGCTATAGCTCAGCTGGGAGAGCGCTTGCATGGCATGCAAGAGGTCGACGGTTCGATCCCGTCTAGCTCCACCAATTTACACTTCGAAGCCTGGCCACACCGGCTTCGAAGCGATCAACACTCAGCGTTGATCAGTTGTATAGAAGGGTTTGCGTCCCCTTCGTCTAGTGGCCTAGGACACCGCCCTTTCACGGCGGTAACAGGGGTTCGAGTCCCCTAGGGGACGCCAGTTTTACAGAAGCGATGTTGCAAGATGTCGCTCCGCCGCGAGGCGAAAAATCCGGGGCTATAGCTCAGCTGGGAGAGCGCCTGCATGGCATGCAGGAGGTCAGCGGTTCGATCCCGCTTAGCTCCACCAATTTTACAAGTTCAAGGTCTGGCCACACCGGCCTTGAATCGATCAGCTCTCAGCACTGATCAGTTGTATAGAAGGGTTTGTGTCCCCTTCGTCTAGTGGCCTAGGACACCGCCCTTTCACGGCGGTAACAGGGGTTCGAGTCCCCTAGGGGACGCCACGATTACCCGCTCTGCGGGATTTTATAAGGGTCATTCAATTATTGAATGGCCCTTTTGTTTGTCTGGCGTTTGGCCAACTCTCCTTTTTCCTTACACTGTGCTTCAGACCAGCGGTCATATCCTTGACTTGCAGAATATTATTATGCGAATAATATTCTAGTCGTAATATTCGGAGGCAACGATGAACGATAAAAAAGCTCAAACCCGCGAACGCATCCTCAAGGCTGCCAGCGCCGCACTGATTCAGCGTGGCCCCGCAGACCCTAGCGTGGGCGAAGTGATGGGCGCGGCCGGCCTGACCGTCGGTGGCTTCTACGCGCACTTCGAAAGCAAGGACGCGATGATGCTCGAAGCGTTCAAGCAATTGCTGGGGCGCCGCCGCGACCTGATTGCCGACATGGATGCCGAACTGACTGGCGAAGAACGTCGCGCGCTGGTCGCAGCGTTCTACCTGTCGCGCAAGCACCGCGATTCCAGTGACGCGGCGTGCCCGATTCCGGCGTCCATCGGTGAGCTGGGTCGCTTACCGGACTCGTTCCGAATCGCGCTCAACGAACACTTGGAATTGATGATTGCGCAGTTGGCGTCCAGCCCTGAGGACACCGACAAAGCCCTGGCCGACGTGGCCTTGATGGTGGGTGGTCTGGCCCTCGCAAGAGCGCTTGGCCCTGGAGATTTGTCCGATCGATTGCTGCGCGCTGCCAAGTCGGCGGTGCGTTGACCTGAAGGCAACACGCCTGAGGAGAGAGCGATGAACACGTTGAAGTGGATTCGTGGCGTAAATGGCACCTTGGGCTGGATTGCACCGAAACAGGTAGCAAGCAAAATGCGTCTGGCGTTCATGACGCCGCGAGCTTTGCCGCTGCGGGATTGGGAGTTGCCATTACTGGCCAATTCCGAACGGATCACCTTGCGTTTTGGTTTATCGGCGCTGCGCTGGGGGCAAGGCCCGACCGTATTGCTGATGCACGGCTGGGAAGGGCGGCCAACCCAATTCGCTGCATTGATCACCGCGCTGGTTGAAGCTGGATACACCGTCGTCGCACTCGATGGCCCGGCCCACGGTCGGTCGCCGGGACGTGAGGCCAATGTTGTACTGTTCGCCCGCGCCATGCTCGAAGCCGCCGCCGAACTGCCGCCCTTGCAAGCCGTCATCGGCCACTCCATGGGTGGCGCCAGTGCGATGCTCGCCGTGCAATTGGGCCTGCGCACCGAAACCCTCGTCAGCATTGCCGCTCCTGCTCGCATCCTCGGTGTGCTGCGGGGTTTTGCTCGTTACGTGGGGATGCCGCCACGAGCGCGTTCCGCTTTCATCCGTCAGGTCGAACAGGATGTCGGCATGCGCGCTGCCACCCTCGATGTAGCCCACTATCAACTGGATATGCCCGGCCTGATCGTGCACGCCGAGGACGACAATTTCGTCTCGGTCAAAGAATCGCAACTGATTCACGAATCCTGGTTCGACAGCCGTTTGCTGCGCCTCGAAAGCGGTGGTCATCAGCGCGTGCTGGCCGACCCTCGGGTGATTGATGGCGTGTTATCACTGCTGGCGGGCCGCAGCCTTCAGGCGCGCCAATCGGCGTGAGCTCCGTTACACTGCCCCGGTTGAATAAATTGACCGGGAGTGGGGCATGGGCTGGGATCGGGCAACGCCGTTTACCATTGATCTGCAAGTGGGCGCCGAGGACATCGACGGGCTGGGCCACGCGAATAACGCGGTCTATGTGACCTGGCTCGAACGCTGCGCCTGGCGTCATTCGCAGCGTCTGGGGCTGGATCTGGTCGAGTACCGGCGCCTGGACCGGGCGATGGCGGTGGTGCGCCACGAGATCGATTATCTGGCCGCTGCCTATGAAGGCGACGAACTGCAGTTGGCGACCTGGATCGTCGATTGGGACCAGCGCCTGAAAATGACCCGGCATTTCCAGCTAAAGCGTCCAAGCGATAACACCACACTGCTGCGCGCGCAGACCACGTTTGTCTGCATTGAATTGTCCACTGGCAAACCCAAGCGCATGCCGGCCGAGTTCATCGAAGGCTATGGCCCGGCGATCCAGCCCTCAGAATCTGTCCAAATCTAAACTGTAGGAGCGAGCCTGCTCGCGATTGCGCTATGTCAGCCGATGCGCATGTGACTGAAGCACCGCGATCGCGAGCAGGCTCGCTCCCACAAGGTTTCTGCGATTTCTTGCGATATCCAGTAAACTGCCGCACGTTTTTTCCTTAAGTAGTGTTTTCCCCATGCAAATTGCTCTGGCGCCCATGGAAGGGTTGGTCGACGACATCCTGCGCGACGTGCTGACCCGCGTTGGCGGCATCGACTGGTGCGTCACTGAATTCATTCGGGTCAACGACCAGTTGCTCACCCCGGCCTACTTCCACAAGTTCGGTCCGGAGTTGCTCAACGGCGCGCGCACCCGTTCCGGCGTGCCGCTGCGCGTGCAATTGTTGGGTTCTGACCCGGTGTGTCTGGCGGAAAACGCGGCGCTGGCCTGCGAGCTCGGTTCCGAAGTGATCGACCTCAACTTCGGCTGCCCGGCCAAGACCGTGAACAAGTCCCGTGGCGGTGCAGTGCTGCTCAAGGAGCCTGAACTGCTCAACCAGATCGTCGAGCGCGTGCGTCGTGCCGTACCGGCGCATATTCCCGTCACTGCCAAGATGCGCCTGGGCTTCGACAGCCCGGACGGTTCGCTGGTCTGTGCGACGGCACTGGCCGAGGGCGGCGCCGAACACATCGTGGTTCACGCCCGAACCAAAATGGATGGCTACAAGCCGCCGGCGCACTGGGAGTGGATCCCGCGCGTGCAGGACGTGGTCAAGGTGCCAGTGTTCGCCAACGGCGATATCTGGAGCGTCGAAGACTGGCGCCGTTGCCGCGAAATCAGCGGCGTGGAAGACATCATGCTCGGTCGCGGTCTGGTCTCGCGCCCGGATCTGGCCAAACAAATCGCTGCCGCACGCGCCGGTGAAGAGGTCGTGGAAATGACCTGGACCGAGCTGCTGCCGCTGATCCAGGACTTCTGGCTACAGGCCAAAGCGCAGATGACTGCGCGCCAATCGCCGGGTCGTTTGAAGCAATGGCTGGCCATGCTGACGCGCAATTATCCCGAAGCCACCGAGCTGTTCACCGTCCTGCGCCGCGAGACGGAACCTGATCAGGTCTCGCGTTTGCTTGGTCTGCCGGTCGCCGAAGCGGCCTGAAAAAAATCTGCAAATAATCTCTTGAAATCATTTCAGCGGTCCCTATCTAAGGGTTACGCGATGCCGAATTCGGGTCGCGGAGACATAAAACCTTGCTGATTGTTTTCAGGAGATTTGAACCATGAGTACTGCATTTTCCCTCGCGCCACTGTTCCGTTCCTCGGTAGGTTTCGACCGTTTCAACGACCTGTTCGAAACCGCCCTGCGCAATGAGCCAGGCAGCACCTATCCACCCTACAACGTTGAAAAACACGGCGACGACCAATACCGCATCGTCGTGGCGGCAGCCGGTTTCCAGGAAGAAGACCTGGAGCTGCAAGTCGAGAAGGGTGTGCTGACCATCAGTGGCGGCAAGCGTGATGCCAACGAAGGCGTAACCTTCCTGCACCAGGGCATTGCCCAGCGTGCGTTCAAGCTGTCCTTCCGTCTGGCCGATCACATCGAAATCAAGGCCGCCGGCCTGAGCAACGGTCTGCTGAGCATCGACCTGTTGCGGGTGATCCCGGAAGAAGCGAAAGCCAAACGCATCCCGATCAACGGGACGCAGCAACCGGTTCTGCAGCATTGATCACAGGCAGATACACAATCGTCTGATCAAGCGCTGAGCCGCTGAATGAAGGCCCCGATACGTCGGGGCCTTTTTTATGCGCGCAGGAAAACCGCACGCACTGTTTGCCGCTGCGGCTACGGCTCTTTACAATCCGCGCCAACAAGGCCGGCACTCTCTCATTTCCGCTGGCCCGGAGCCTTTGTTCATGGACGAAATGGAACAGCGCTGGCTATACGCGCTTTCTGCGCCTTTGGTCGCCCTCAATCCCGATGCCGACTACGCCGCCCCCACTTACTGCTTCGACCTCAAACACGTCGATGTCGAAGGCGGCTGGGGCATTACCACGCGCGCGCAATTGCTCGACATGTTGAGCACGGCCGACACCGGGCACGCGACCTCTTTGAACGAAGCCTACCGACAGTGGGAACGTTGTCTGCCGTCTGAATGGCAAGCCTTGCTAGACACGCTGGATACCCGCCAGCGCGCCTTTTATGAGTTGGCCAGCCGTACGTTCGGCGAGTGTGGCTCTGGCGGTATTCGCGCCTGGGACATTGGCCGAATGGGCTTTCTGCTGCGCTCGGCGGTGCTGCACGGCTGGATCGATCTCACCGAAAGTCTCTGGCTGCACGGCCGCATGGCGGCGCGTGCGCGGTACTACTACGACAGTTGGACGAGTTACCTGAATGGCTTTGTCATCGGTAAAGCCTTCTGGCATTGCCTGGGCAATAAAGATGAGGAACTTGCCCACGAATACGATCGGCAAGGCGACTACATCGGCACCACGGTGGTCATCAGAAAGCTTGATCGCGATGCCCGCGAATTCTTTGCCCAGTTGCCCTGGGACATGCCCTTGCATCTGCCTGAAAGGCCCGACTCATTAGGGGAGTTCGACTGGTCATGAGCTGCTGGATTCGCTTGGGTATCGAGCCCACCAAAGACAATGACGTCATTCGCGGCGCCTATCGCGCGCGCTTGCCGCAACATCATCCTGAAACCGATCCGGAAGGATTTCAGGCATTGCGCGAAGCGTACGAGCTAGCAATGCGTTTCGCCCGTGAGCAGCCGGACGAGGCAGGCGAACCAGTCGATGACGAGGCGAGTCCTGCCGACCAGACATTGGCAGATTTCGAAGCGCTGCTGATCGATCCGACACGTCGCTTCAGTCCTGCAGCCTGGCAGGCATTCAACCTTGAGTTGGATCGCCTGCCTCTGGACGTGTTGGACGATGTTTGCTGGCCATTGTTGCGTGAGTTGCTCGACGCTGGACCGATTTCCCACGCCTGCGCACGCTTGTTGGCGCAGCGCCTGGGCTGGGCGAGCCGGATGCTCGATCTGGCTTTCGACAGCGCCCGACATGTCGATGAGTTCTTGAAGCGGATAGCCGCACCGGACCCGTTCGACACGTCGTTGATGTGCCATTGGCCCGTCGTCGCGCAGTTGGAAGCGCTCTGGTATGTGCGCACGCTGAATCATCTTCACCATAACGCTTCGCTCGACGATTTCCGCTATTTCGCCAGCCTGCACACCTGTATCCCGCTGCCTGCCGATGATGCGCTGGTGCAACGTCTGGCGATCCAGTTCAGTCAGGCCGGCATTGCCAGTAAAGACTTTCTCGACATCATCAGTGAGCAGCATCGGCTGGCGCCGGACGACGTTGACTGGCTTTATCTGCTGGCCTGTCAGCGCAGTGCGCTGGGCATGGAAGAGTTGGCGCTTCAGGCCTGGGTGCAACTCTGGCGAGAGCATCACCATCCCAAGGCCGCCACTTGGTTGCTGGATCTGTGCGCGCGTCATCAACCACAGCGCTTGCCGCTGCTTATCCAGGCGTTTGATCGTCTGGAAAACTTCCGCGACTGGTCCGCTGACCTCAGTGATGTCACCCAGGAATATGGCAGTCCTTCGCAGCGTCCGGAAACCTTGGGGCGCTGGTTTCGCGCGCGGCAGCTGGACTTGCAGGGCATCGCCGATGCCTTTGTCGAGTGGCGCATCAGCGGTGACGAACTACCTTTGCTGGCGTGGCTGATTATTGCCAGCGACGACCCGGCACTTCAGGTGCTGTACCAGCACGCCTGGGCTTTGCACCGCGGCGATGTGCCCTTGCTGCAACGCGTCATGGATGCGCCAGAGGCTCCTGAGATTCTTGATCAGCTGGTGCTGGAAGGCTTCAAGTACCAAGCCGATCAACAGATCTGCTGGTTGACCCAGGCCCCCATTCCGCGTGCCTTGCATGCGTTTCTGACCAGCGAAGAATCGGTGCAGCTGCCGCCGGAACTGCAAAAGGGCGAGCCGCTGGAGCTCAGCCTGCTGTGGATGCGCCGTTTGCGAGCCTATGACACGCGGTCGCTGGCCCGGCTGGACGAAGCATTCAGTCTGAGCAAGCGCGACGTCGTGCTCGATGGCTTGAAGCTGCAAGCGCAGTTGGCCGAGCAAGGCATGCTACTGCCGGCCATCGATAACCCTGGCGCCGTCTGGGAATGGCATCGTCAGGCGCTGTACTTGCTGGCAACCCTCGACGAGCCGACACGTTGGCTGGGTGCGCAATCGGCGCACTGCATTGATTCGATGAGCGTTGCGCGTGAGCATCCATTGGCGCGTTTGCAGCCGCTGCTGTGTCGATTGAATCGCGAGCAGGGCAGCGCCAGTGGCCTGCTGGGCTGGCTGCAAGCAGCCGACCCGGTGCATGCCTTGCTCGCGCGTAAATTGTTCAGCGTCCAGGAAGCGCTCGACAGCGCAAGGCTGTTGAGCAATGACCGTTTGTACGAGTGCATGCGCAGCGACATCAGCCATTTCAATGAGGATTTGCTCGGTCGCATGCTGTTGGCTGGGGTGCTGTATCACGATCCGCTGCTCAATGCGCAACAGCGCAAATACCTGCTTGAGAGCATCACCGAAGTCGTCAATCCACAGGATTGGTTCGATGGATTCCGCCACAGTCTGATCAAAGGTGAACCCACACGCCCGCCGCGTGAGGTGCTGGAGGATGACGGCGTTGATTACACCGACGCGTTTTACCTGGCGCTGGATGTGCTCAAGGATATGGCGCGTTACGGTAGCGCCGGGGTGCCGCGACAGAAAATCCTGATGCGCATGCAGCAGGCCAAGGACAACACGCACAATGGCCTCGGCTTACGCTTTGCCTTTAGTGCATTACTGTCGTGGTCAGAGCGTTTGCTTTTGGCCAAGGCTGACACTCGGCCGACGCCTGCAACCGCGTTCTGGCGTCTTGGCACACGACTGGGGCGCGAGGCATTTATCGGTCAGGTGATTGGTATCGTGCTGCTTACGCCATTGCTGGCCTTGTTCAGTGGCTCGATGTTTTCCGCTTTCGTGGTATTGGCAGTGGCGCTGATGCTGATGCTCAGTGCCATTCTGAGGCGTCTGCACGACATGGGCCGAGGTGTTGCAAGCTTTCTGATTCTGGCCGGCCTGACCCCGGTCTTGCCATTTCTGCCGCTGGTGCTGTTCGGCTTTCCCGGTGAGAAGTTGCCCAACCGCTACGGTGTACCACCGGACAGTGATCGAGAGGACACGTTATCCGGTGGTTTGCAGGCCGCGTTGCGTCGACTCAACGGCTAGAGACGCAGCTCATCCAGAACTTTGTTGAGTTGTGAACGGTGGCTGGCGATTTCTTCCGATCGCTGACCACCCAGCACCGAGGTGAAACTGTCCAGCCACTCGGCGATACGCTGCCGGTCGTCGCCGAGGCTTTGCATCCACGCACGTTCCAGTCGCGCCAGCAGGGTGCGGTTGGGCAGGGCATCGCGGGGGTGTATTTTCAGGCTGGTCAGGCGTTCATGGCTGGCCTGGCGGGATTGCTCGTCAAGCCCAGTAGGGCTGCGGTCGATGCTGTGGCTATGGCGTTCACCGGTTTCCAGCAACGTGACGTCGACTTCGAGCAAACCATTGATGTCGTAACTGAAGCGCACGTCCAGCGCCTGGATGTGATCGGTGGGTGTCAGCGTGACATCGAAGGCGTCGATGAAAATGTTGTCGCGCACCCACGGCCGTTCACCCTGATAAACCGCAATGCGGATGAACTCCTGCCTAGGCGAGGTCGTGTGGTAGCGCTCCACGCGTGACGTCGGAATGATGGTGTTGCGTTCGATGATGGGTGAGAACGCGCCTTTGATGTCATCGCCGCGCATGGTCGAAATCCCCAGCGTGTACGGGCAGACATCGGTCAGGATCAGTTCTTCTACCGCGCCATCGCGGGCCTTGCACGCCGCTTGCGTCGCCGCACCAAGCGCAACAATCGTGTCCGGATCAAGATGACGGTAAGGCAGGCGCCCGAACAGCGTGGCGACCAATTGCTGCACCGCCGGCATCCGCGTGGCGCCTCCGACCAGCACCAGGCTGTCGAGGTCGCGTGGCTTGAGCCGGGCATCGCGCAGGGCCTGTTCGATCGGTGCGCGCAAACGGCCAAGCAGCGGTTCCCAGATTTTCACCGCAGCGGCTTCGTCCAGCGACCACTCGAATGTCTGCTCGGCGTGCCGCCAGCTCACTTGCTGTCTGCCTTCGCCCAGTTTGCACTTGAGCTGCTCCAGCGCATCGCCAAGGCTGGCCATGGCTTGCGCGTCGACCGTTGCAGGGGTCAGTTGCCAGTCCTTGAGGCAGGCTTGCAGCAACGCGGCGGTGAAGTCTTCGCCACCGAGAAAATTGTCGCCGGTGGACGCATGCACCTCGATCAGCGGCAGTGCGTATTCCAGCACCGTGACATCGAAGGTGCCGCCGCCCAGATCGAAGATCAGCGTGCGTTCGAATTTCTGTTCATGCAGCCCATAAGCCATGGCCGCGGCGGTCGGCTCGTTGATCAGGCGCGTGACGGACAGTCCGGCCAGTTCAGCGGCAAACATTGTGCGTTTGCGTTGCTCGTCACTGAAATACGCCGGTACGGAAATCACCGCTTCCGAGACGGGGTGGCCAAGAAAAGCTTCGGCGTCCTGCTTGAGTGAGCCGAGCACCAGCGCCGAAAGCTCCTCGGGGCTGAACTGACGACTGCCGAGTTCGACTTGTTTATCACTGCCCATAAACCGCTTGAAGGCCGCAGCGCTGCGCTCCGGGTGTGTGGTCAGGCGGGCGCGGGCGGCTTTGCCCACCAGAATCGTGTCGTCTTCGTCGAGGCTGACCACCGACGGGGTCAACACATCGCCGAGGGCGTTGGGAATCAACCGCGCCTGACCGTCCTGCCAGACGGCGATCAAGCTGTTGGTGGTGCCAAGGTCGATGCCCAGCAGGGCCGGGCGGGGAAGGGTTGCATCCTGCATGACTGATCTCGAAACGGCGCAAAAAAAAGCGACCCTACAGGTTGCCGCCAACCCTGGCAATTACGCGGTTGTTGCAAATTGGGCGCGTCAGGGCAGCAGTTTTTTCAAGTCCTCCAGCGGCAAGGGCCGACTGTGCAGATAACCCTGATACAAGTGGCAACCCAGGCCTTGCAGGAACGCCAGTTGCTCCGGCGTCTCCACGCCTTCGGCAATCACTTCGAGTTCGAGGCTGCGGGCCATGGCGACAATGGCGCGGATGATCTCCGCGTCGTTCGGGTCGGTGGTTGCATCGCGGATGAACGACTGGTCGATTTTCAGCGTGTCCACCGGCAAGCGCTTGAGGTAGGTCAACGACGAATAACCGGTGCCGAAATCGTCCATGGCGAAGCTCACGCCGAGTTTTTTCAGGCGGCGCATTTTGCTGATGGTGTCTTCCAGATTCTGAATGACGATGCCTTCGGTGATTTCCAGCTTCAGCAGCGTGCAGGGCAGGCCGTGGCTGGTCATGCTGTGTTCGATGCGTTCGACGAAGTCGTTCTGGCGGAACTGGCGTGGACTGATATTCACGCACAGGCTGAAGTCGAAAGGGTTGATCAGGTCTGTGGCGATCAGTTGTTTGAACGCCTCGCAGGCTTCGTCGAGGATCCAGGTGCCCACTTCCAGGATCAGGCCGCTGTCTTCCAGCACTTTGATGAACTCGGTCGGCGATTGTGCACCGAGCTCCGGGTGATTCCAGCGCACCAGGGCTTCGGCGCCGATGATGCGGTTGTCCCGTGCGTCGACCTGTGGCTGGAAATGCACCTTGAATTCGCCACGAGACAAGGCCAGGCGCAAGTCGGTCTCCATGCGCAGCCGTTCGCTGGCCGCTTTCTGCATGGTGTTGTGATACATCTGCGTGGTGTTGCGCCCGGAATCCTTGGCCCGGTACAGGGCGATGTCGGCACGCTTGAGCAGGTCGGTCGGGGTCGAGCCGTGGTCGGGAATCAGTGCCACGCCGATGCTCGGCGTCACTTGCAGGCGTTGACCGTCTAGGAACATCGGCTCCGAAAGCAATTCACGGATGGTGTCGGCCAGTTCGCGCACCTGCGCGCTGACTTCGTTGCGCGAGCCTTCCAGGCCGCTGAGCAGCACCACGAACTCATCGCCGCCCAAACGGGCGACCGTATCTTCCATGCGCACGCTGGCTTCGAGCCGTGCGGTGATGATCTTCAGCACCGTGTCACCGACCGGGTGGCCAAGCGAGTCGTTGATGTGTTTGAAATGGTCGAGGTCAAGAAACAGCAGCGCACCGCGCAGGTTGTGGCGCTTGAGCAGGGCGATCTGCTGGCTCAGGCGATCCATCAGCAGCGCACGGTTGGGCAGGTTGGTCAGCGGGTCGTGGTAGGCCAGATGGCGAATCTGTGCTTCGGCGTTTTTCAGCAGGCTGACGTCGCGGGCGGTCAGTAGCAGACATGCCGTTTCATTCAGGGTGATCGGTTCGACCGACACTTCCAGCGTCAGCAATTCCCCGCGCTTGTTGCGCCCGAGCATTTCCTGATGGTGCACGCGGCCCTTGATCTGCAGTTCGGCCAGCAGCGCAGAACGTTGTTTCTCCTCGGCCCAGATGCCGACCTGATACACGGTTTTGCCGACCACCTCATCGGCGCGATAGCCGGTGAGGCGACAGAAACCGTCGTTGACCTCCAGATAGCGTCCGGTATCGCGTTCGGTGATGGTGATTGCGTCCGGGCTTGAGTGAAAGGCCTTGGCGAACTTCTCCTCGCTGGCCTTGAGGGCGGCCTCCGAGCGTTGCTGCTGCGTGATGTCGCGCAGGGTGGTGACAATGCAGGGCTGATTGCCGACGCTGATCTGCCGGCTGGAAATCACGCAGGTCAGCGACTGGCCATCCTTGTGCTGAACAATAATCGCGACATTGCTCAGGCCTTGTTCGCGGATCACCCGTTCGATGCGTTGCAGACTTTTCGCCGAGGCGTCCCACAGGCCGATGTCTTCGGCGGTGCGGCCGATCACGTCGGCGGCGCTCCAGCCGAAGGTCTGGGTGAAGCTTGAATTGATTTCGATGAATTCGCCGCTGTCCTGCCGTGTCACGCAGATCGGGTCGGGGCTGACCTGGAACAGCGTGGCAAATTTCTCTTCGGACGCCACCAGCCGCTGTTCGCGCTCGACCTGATCGGTGATGTCCAACAGCGTGCCGGCCATGCGCAGCGGCGCACCGTTGTCGTCGCGATAGAGGCGTGCACGGCTTTCCAGATAGCGTGAGCTGCCGTCCGGCAGTTGCACACGATACGTCAGCTGGTAATTGCCCGCCGGACCTTCACGCAGGCTGCGATAGGCGTCGCGCATGCTGTCGCGCTCTTCGCCGGGCACGCCTTCGAAAAACTCGTCGAACGATTCATGAAACGGTATCGGCTCCAGCCCGTGCAATTGCGCGGCGCGCGCCGAGCCATAGAGCATGCCGCTGGGGATGTGCCAGTCCCAGGTGCCCAGCTGCGCCGAATCCAGCGCGAGGTCGAGGCGTTCCTGGCTGTCTTTCAGGGCGTGTTCGGCGGCTTTGCGCTCGGTGGTGTCGAGGAAGGTGCTGAGCAGATACGGCTGGCCTTCGAGCTCGACTTTCTGGGCGCTGAGAATGCCGTCGTGAATCTGCCCGTTACTCTCACGAAACTGCACTTCCATGCTGACCAGTTCGCCCTTGGCCTTGGTTTTCTTGACCAGTTCGGCGCGTTGCTCGGGGTGCACCCACAGGCCCAGCTCCAGAGTGGTGCGGCCAATCGCGCTCTGCACCGGCCAGCCGAACAGGCTTTCAAAATACTGGTTAGCCTCGCTGATCAGGCCGTCTTCCTGGCGGGTGAGCAAGACCATGTTCGGGCACAGGTGAAACAGGGTGGCGAAACGTTTCTCCGAGCTGCTCAGGGCCTGTTCGCGTTGACGCTGGTGGGTGATTTCGCGAATCACCCCGATCATTCGGGGGCGGCCGTTTTTGTCCGGAAGCAGGCTGCCGTTGATCTCCAGCCAATGCAGGCTGCCATCGGGCCAGCGGATGCGGTGATGCATCGCCTGTTCCAGCGGCGCGCCGGCAATCACCGCATGGAAGGCGCGGACGGTTTTCGCGCGGTCTTCCGGCGGCAGCAAATCGAGGTATTCAAGATCTTCCGGCAGCGGCTGGCGCGGATCGAAGCCGAACAATGCCTGGGTGCCCCGTGACCAACTGATCTGCCCGCGCTCGATGTCCCAATACCAGGCGCCGAGCCGAGCGCCGTTGAGCGCAGCGAGCAATTGCGGCGCGCTCTCCCAGCTCTGCTCGGAACGTCGCGGGTCAATGGCTTGAATGCGCGGCATCGGCGGAATTCGGTCAACAGATTTCGGCATCGTTAACAGGCCTTGAGCGGTGGTGGCATTTTAGGCACAGGGACAGCGGCTCTATAGGAGTAGCACAAGTTAGCCCAGAGTCCCTGGCAGATCGATTTGAGCATCCAGCAAGGCCATAAAAGCTCTTGCCGCATTCGATAGCGTCCGTTCGGTGTGCACGATATAGCCTAGCTGGCGACTGAGCTGTATGCCCGGCAAAGCGATGCTTGCCACCTGATCATCGAGCATGGTGCGCGGTAACACGCTCCAGGCCAGGCCGATGGAGACCATCATCTTGATGGTTTCCAGATAGTTGGTGCTCATGGCGATGTTCGGCGTCAGCCCCTGGGCCTCGAACAATCGTTGGACAATATGGTGTGTAAATGTGTTGCCGCCGGGGAAAACCGCCGGATGACCGGCAATGTCCGCCAGACTGACGGCGCCATTGCTGATCAGCGAATGCTCGGGGGCGACCACGAAATCCAGCGGGTCGTCCCAGACCGGCGTGGCTTTGACCAGCGTGTGCGGCTCCGGCGCCAGGGTAATGACCGCCAGCTCCGCACGGCCATGGAGAATTTCCTCGTAGGCCACTTCCGAATCGAGGAACTGAATATCCAGCGCGACTTGTGGGTAGCGGCGGGTGAATTCCCTTAATAACGGTGGCAAACGGTGCAGGCCGATGTGGTGACTGGTGGCCAGCGTCAGCCGGCCGCTGACTTCACCGGTCAGATTGGTCAGCGCCCGACGGGTGTCGTCCAGCACATTGAGAATCTGATAAGCCCGCGGCAGCAGGGCGCGGCCGGCTTCGGTCAGGCCGACTTCACGACCGAGGCGATCGAACAGTCGCACCTTCAGTTGTTGCTCCAGTCCGGCAATGCGCTTGCTGATGGCCGGTTGCGTCAGGTGCAGCCGTTCGCCGGCGCCGGAGAAGCTGCCGGTCTCGGCAATCGCGATAAAAGCGTTGAGGTTGGCCAGATCCATGGTTGTATTCCAGTTGGTTATCCAAAGCATAAAAAATATGAATTTGAGTTATTTAATCTAACCCCATAGGATCGGCCTCACAAGCCAAAGGGTTATTGATAAGCCCAGGGCATAGAAACAAGCTGATGAGGAACCGTCTGATGGCCGGCAAAACGCTCTACGACAAGCTCTGGGATTCGCATTTGGTCAAGCAGCGCGACGATGGCTCGGCGCTGATCTACATCGATCGTCACATCATCCACGAAGTGACCTCGCCGCAAGCCTTCGAAGGCCTGCGTCTGGCCGGGCGCAAGCCTTGGCGCATCGATGCCAACATCGCGACCCCGGACCACAACGTACCGACCACGCCAGAGCGCAAGGGCGGCATCGAAGCGATTGCCGATCAGGTCTCGCGTTTGCAGGTTCAGACCCTCGATGACAACTGCGATGAATACGGCATCGTCGAGTTCAAGATGAACGACATCCGCCAAGGCATCGTCCACGTGATCAGCCCGGAGCAGGGCGCAACCTTGCCGGGCATGACCGTGGTCTGCGGCGACTCGCACACCTCGACTCACGGCGCTTTCGGCGCGCTGGCTCACGGTATCGGCACTTCCGAGGTCGAGCACGTGCTCGCCACCCAGTGTCTGGTCGCCAAGAAAATGAAAAACATGCTGGTGCGCGTCGAAGGGCAATTGCCGTTCGGTGTGACCGCCAAGGACATCGTCCTCGCCGTGATCGGCAAGATCGGCACCGCCGGCGGTAACGGCCACGCCATCGAATTCGCTGGCAGCGCAATCCGCGACTTGTCTGTTGAAGGCCGCATGACCATCTGCAACATGTCCATCGAAGCTGGCGCCCGCGTCGGTCTGGTGGCCGCGGATCAGAAGACTGTCGATTACGTGAAGGGCCGTCCATTCGCCCCGAAAGGCGCGGAATGGGACATGGCCGTCGAAGCCTGGAAAGACCTGGTCTCCGACGCCGATGCCAAGTTTGACACCGTGGTTGAACTGGACGCCGCGCAGATCAAGCCGCAAGTCAGCTGGGGCACTTCCCCGGAAATGGTTCTGGCCGTTGATCAGAACGTGCCGGATCCGGCCAAAGAGATGGATCTGGTCAAACGCGACTCGATCGTCCGCGCCCTGAAATACATGGGTTTGACCGCCAATCAGGCGATCACCGACATTCAACTGGATCGCGTGTTCATCGGTTCCTGCACCAACTCGCGGATCGAAGATTTGCGCGCTGCGGCAGTCATCGCCAAGGGCCGTAAAGTCGCTTCGACCATCAAGCAAGCAATTGTGGTGCCGGGTTCGGGTCTGGTGAAAGCGCAGGCTGAAGCCGAAGGTCTGGACAAGATTTTCCTTGAGGCCGGTTTCGAATGGCGTGAGCCGGGTTGCTCGATGTGCCTGGCGATGAACCCGGACCGTTTGGAGTCTGGCGAGCATTGCGCCTCGACCTCCAACCGTAACTTCGAAGGCCGTCAGGGCGCCGGTGGCCGTACCCACCTCGTCAGCCCGGCCATGGCGGCTGCGGCAGCGGTGAACGGTCGTTTCATCGACGTTCGTGAATTGATTTAAAGGAGCGCAGCATGAAAGCTTTTACTCAGCACACTGGTCTTGTCGCGCCTTTGGATCGTGCCAACGTCGACACCGACCAAATCATTCCGAAACAGTTTTTGAAGTCGATCAAGCGCACCGGTTTCGGTCCGAACCTGTTCGACGAATGGCGTTACCTCGATGTCGGCCAGCCGTATCAGGACAACTCCAAGCGTCCGCTGAACAAGGACTTCGTGCTCAACGCCGAGCGTTACCAAGGCGCCAGCGTGTTGCTGGCCCGGGAGAACTTCGGTTGCGGCTCCAGCCGTGAACATGCGCCATGGGCGCTGGAAGAGTACGGTTTCCGCAGCATCATCGCGCCGAGCTACGCCGACATCTTCTTCAACAACAGCTTCAAGAATGGCTTGCTGCCGATCATCTTGAGCGACGCTGAAGTCGACGAGTTGTTCAAGCAGGTTGAGGCCGAGCCGGGTTATCAATTGCAGGTCGATCTGCAGGCGCAGACCGTGACCCGCCCGGATGGCAAGGTGTACAGCTTCGAGATCGACGCGTTCCGTAAGCACTGCCTGTTGAATGGTCTGGACGATATCGGTTTGACCTTGCAGGACGGTGATGCGATTGCGACGTTTGAGGCCAAACATCGGGTGAGCCAGCCGTGGTTGTTCCGCGACGCGTGATTGATTCGAGATTGATGTAGTCGGGGCCGGCCCCATCGCTGGCAAGCCAGCTCCCACAGGGATTTGCGGTGTTCACAAAACCTGTGGGAGCTGGCTTGCCAGCGATGAGGCCGGAACAGACACCACAGGATCAAAGGAAGTCCCCATGACCAGCACCGCCCAGCACAGTCAGGTTGTACAGAAGCAATTCGGTGAACAGGCCGCCGCCTACCTGAGCAGCGCCGTTCACGCTCAAGGCACCGAATTTGCGCTGCTACAGGCCGAACTGGCCGGGCAGTGCGAGGCGCGGGTGCTGGATTTGGGTTGCGGCGCCGGCCACGTGAGTTTCCACGTCGCACCGCTGGTCAAGGAAGTGGTCGCTTACGACCTGTCGCAGCAAATGCTCGACGTGGTCGCTGCCGCTGCCGTTGATCGCGGCATGAGCAACATTGTCACGGTCAACGGCGCCGTCGAGCGTCTGCCGTTTGCCGATGGCGAGTTTGATTTTGTGTTCAGCCGTTATTCGGCGCATCACTGGAGCGATCTCGGTGTGGCACTGCGCGAAGTGCGCCGGGTGCTGAAACCGGGCGGTGTGGCGGCGTTTGTTGACGTGTTGTCACCGGGTAGCCCGCTGTTCGACACTTACCTGCAAAGCGTCGAAGTGCTGCGCGACACCAGCCATGTGCGCGATTATTCCGCTGGCGAGTGGTTGCGTCAGGTCAGCGAGGCCGGGCTGCATACCCGCAGCACCACGCGGCAGCGTCTGCGCCTGGAGTACAGAAGTTGGGTCGAGCGCATGCGTACACCCGAAGTGATGCGCGCGGCGATCCGCCAGTTGCAGCAGTCGATGGGCAACGAAGTGCGCGAATATTTTGAGATTGATGCCGATGGCTCGTTCAGTACAGATGTAATCGTGCTGATGGCTGAACGCTGAAAGAATTTTTCCGGGCGTGCCGGTTAACGGCGCACCGACTGAAGACACGAGGAAAGCATGAGCAAGCAGATTCTGATTCTCCCAGGTGACGGTATTGGTCCGGAAATCATGGCCGAAGCGGTCAAGGTGCTGGAGCTGGCCAACGACAAATACAGTCTGGGCTTCGAGCTGAGCCATGACGTGATCGGTGGCGCGGCCATCGACAAGCACGGCGTGCCGCTGGCTGACGAAACCCTCGACCGTGCCCGCGCTGCCGACGCCGTGCTGCTGGGCGCGGTGGGCGGCCCGAAATGGGACACCATCGAGCGCGATATTCGTCCTGAACGCGGTCTGCTGAAAATCCGTGCGCAATTGGGTCTGTTCGGCAACCTGCGTCCGGCGATTCTCTATCCGCAACTGGCTGACGCTTCGAGCCTGAAGCCGGAAATCGTTGCCGGTCTGGATATCCTGATCGTGCGCGAGCTGACCGGCGGCATTTACTTCGGCGCGCCACGCGGCACCCGTACCCTGGAAAATGGCGAGCGTCAGTCCTACGACACCCTGCCGTACAGCGAAAGCGAAATCCGCCGCATTGCCCGCGTCGGTTTCGACATGGCCATGGTTCGCGGCAAGAAGCTGTGCTCGGTGGACAAGGCCAACGTGCTGGCGTCCAGCCAACTGTGGCGTGAAGTGGTCGAGCAAGTGGCCAAGGATTACCCGCAAGTCGAACTGAGCCACATGTACGTCGACAACGCCGCCATGCAACTGGTGCGCGCGCCGAAGCAGTTCGACGTGATCGTCACCGACAACCTGTTCGGCGACATCCTGTCCGACGAAGCGTCGATGCTCACCGGCTCCATTGGCATGCTGCCGTCGGCCTCGCTGGATTCGAACAACAAGGGCATGTATGAGCCTTGCCACGGTTCGGCGCCGGACATCGCCGGCAAAGGCATTGCCAACCCGCTGGCAACGATTCTGTCGGTGTCGATGATGCTGCGTTACAGCTTCAATCTGCACGACGCGGCCGATGCCATCGAGCGAGCCGTCAGCGTCGTACTCGACCAGGGTCTGCGCACCGGCGACATTTATTCGGCCGGTTGCACCAAAGTCGGTACGCAGGAAATGGGCGACGCAGTAGTCGCCGCGCTGCGGAATCTGTAATCTCTCGGGCCCGCTGCGAAATTCAATACAAAGCAGCGGCCCACTTTTCAAGAAGGTGTAGTTGCGATGAAACGTGTAGGTCTGATCGGTTGGCGCGGCATGGTCGGTTCCGTGCTCATGCAGCGGATGCTGGAAGAGCAGGACTTCGATCTAATCGAGCCAGTGTTTTTCACCACTTCCAATGTCGGTGGCCAAGGCCCGTCCGTGGGCAAGGACATTGCTCCGCTCAAGGACGCTTACAGCATTGAAGAGCTGAAGACCCTCGACGTGATCCTGACCTGCCAGGGCGGCGACTACACCAGCGAAGTATTCCCGAAGCTGCGCGAAGCCGGCTGGCAGGGTTACTGGATCGACGCGGCCTCGAGCCTGCGGATGAACGATGACGCGGTGATCATTCTCGATCCGGTCAACCGCAAGGTCATCGACCAGCAACTCGACGCGGGCACCAAGAACTACATCGGCGGTAACTGCACCGTCAGCCTGATGCTGATGGGCCTGGGCGGTCTGTTCGAAGCCGGTCTGGTTGAGTGGATGAGCGCCATGACCTATCAGGCGGCTTCCGGTGCCGGCGCGCAGAACATGCGTGAACTGATCAAGCAAATGGGCGCGACCCACGCCGCTGTCGCTGATCAACTGGCCGATCCGGCCAGCGCGATCCTCGACATCGACCGTCGCGTTGCCGAGGCCATGCGCAGCGATGCGTACCCGACCGAAAACTTCGGCGTACCGCTGGCCGGCAGCCTGATCCCGTGGATCGACAAGGAACTGCCGAACGGCCAGAGCCGTGAAGAGTGGAAGGCCCAGGCCGAGACCAACAAGATCCTCGGTCGCTTCAAGAGCCCAATCCCGGTCGACGGCATCTGCGTGCGCATCGGCGCCATGCGTTGCCACAGCCAGGCGCTGACCATCAAGCTGAACAAAGATGTGCCGATCGCCGATATCGAAGGGCTGATCAGCCAGCACAACCCTTGGGTCAAACTGGTGCCGAACCAGCGCGAAATCAGCATGCAGGAGCTGAGCCCGACCAAGGTCACCGGCACCCTGAATGTTCCGGTCGGCCGTCTGCGCAAGCTGAACATGGGTTCACAATTCGTCGGTGCCTTCACCGTCGGCGACCAACTGCTGTGGGGCGCGGCCGAACCGCTGCGTCGCATGCTGCGGATTTTGCTGGAGCGTTGATCGCTTGAAGCAATGAGAGAGCCCGTGCCTTGTGAGAGGTGCGGGTTTTTTTATGCCTGGGATTCTCGGGTGCCTGTACAGGCCTCATCGCTGGCAAGCCAGCTCCCACAGTGATCGGTGTTTTCCACAGATTTTATGCACACCACAAAACCTGTGGGAGCTGGCTTGCCAGCGATGAGGCCAGTAGCTGCGGCACAAATCCCCGGCAGAAATTGCCTGTGCGCCAGTCACCCGGTAAAGTGCCGCTCCCCCCGTTTCGCCAGAGGCTCGCACCATGACCCAGACCCTAGATATTGCCGTGATCGGCGCCACCGGTACTGTCGGCGAAACCCTCGTACAGATTCTTGAAGAGCGCGACTTCCCGGTCGGCAATCTGCACCTGTTGGCCAGCAGCGAATCCGCCGGCAGTTCGGTGCTGTTCCGCAACAAGAACGTGCGTGTGCGTGAAGTCGACGAGTTCGATTTCAGCAAGGTCAAACTGGTGTTCTTCGCCGCCGGCCCGGCGATCACCCTGAGTTATGCCGCGCGTGCCCATGCCGCCGGGTGCTCGCTGATTGATCTGTCGGGTGCTTTGCCGGCCGATCAGGCGCCGCAAGTGGTGCCGGAAGCCAATGCCGATGTGCTCGCTGGTTTGAAAGCGCCGTTCCAGGTCAGCAGTCCAAGCCCGTCTGCCACCACGCTCGCCGTGGTGCTGGCGCCGTTGCTCGATCTGATCGACCTGCAATACGTCAACGTCACCGCCAATCTGGCCGTTTCCGCTCAGGGTCGCGAGGCCGTCACCGAGCTGGCGCGTCAGACTGCAGAGCTGCTGAACATGCGCCCACTGGAGCCGACATTCTTTGATCGGCAGATGGCCTTCAACCTGCTGGCTCAGGTCGGTACGCCTGACGCGCAAGGCCACACGCTGCTGGAAAAGCGTCTGGTGCGCGAGCTGCGCCAAGTGCTGGCGCAGCCTTTATTAAAGATTTCCGCAACTTGTGTTCAAGCCCCGGTGTTTTTTGGCGATAGCTTTAGCGTGACCTTGCAGTCAGCGCAGGCCGTCGACCTGGAAAAGGTCAACGCCGCACTGGAAGATGCACCCGGTATCGAGCTGGTCGAAGCCGGCGATTATCCGACCGCAGTCGGTGACGCGGTAGGGCAGGACGTTGTCTATGTCGGTCGGGTGCGCAGCGGTGTCGACGACCCGGCGGAACTTAATCTGTGGCTGACGTCAGATAACGTACGCAAAGGCGCCGCCCTTAACGCTGTGCAGGTGGCCGAATTGTTGATAAAAGACCTGCTGTAAAAGATACTTGGCAACAATTTGTCGACTGATTCTAGGTGAGCGCTATGCTTGCCCGCAGCACTCGATAACGTTTCACCCTCCGGGACTTTCCGGGGCATCAAAGAAATGATCGCGCGCGACATCTGTCGTCGTCGCGCGCAATGCCTTACGGCAGCGGTATTCAACATCTTCTCGCTGGCCGAGGAACGTTCAAACAAAGGATGAGGCTATGGTTCAAGTTCGCAAACTGGTGTTAGCAATAGCGGCCGCCTCGGCGCTGTCCTCCGGTATGGCGCATGCCCTCGGGCTCGGGGAGCTGACCCTGAAGTCGACCCTGAACCAGCCGCTGGTGGCTGAAATCGAGCTGCTCGACGTCAAGGATCTCACCGCTGCCGAAGTGGTGCCGAGCCTGGCTTCCCCTGAAGATTTCGCCAAGGCCGGCGTTGATCGCCAGGCCTTCCTCAACGATCTGACCTTTACCCCGGTGCTCAACGCCAGCGGCAAAAGCGTGCTGCGCGTCACGTCGAGCAAGCCGCTGTCGGAACCGATGGTCAAATTCCTCGTGCAGGTGATGTGGCCCAACGGCCGTCTGCTGCGCGATTACAGCGTGCTGCTGGATCCATCGAAGTTCTCGCCGCAGACCGCTGATGCGGCCGCGCAACCGGCGCCGTCGCAGACTATTGCCGCGCCGACCACGGGCGCCACGCACCCGACTCAATACACCACAACGCCACGCGACACCTTGTGGGAAATCGCCGCGAAGGCGCGTACCGGCGGTTCAGTGCAGCAGACCATGCTGGCAATTCAGGCGCTGAACCCCGATGCGTTTATCGGTGGCAACATCAACCGGCTGAAAACCGGTCAGGTGCTGCGTCTGCCCGATTCGGTGCAAAGCACTGCGCTGCCGCAAACCAAGGCAATCGCTGAAGTCGCGGCGCAGAACGAAGCCTGGCGTCAGGGCCGTCGTTACGTGGCCAAACCTGGCACCGGTCAGCAGCAGCTCGACGCGACCAATCGTGGTCGCGCCAACACCGGCGCCGCGCAGAACACCAGCGACAACCTGAGCCTGGTCTCTGCCGAAAGTGCCAAGGCGCGTGGCAAAGGCCCGGCGGGCGATGCCAAGGCGTTGAGCAACAAATTGGCAGTGACTCAGGAAAGCCTCGACACGACTCGTCGTGACAACGAGGAACTGAAAAGCCGCATGTCCGATCTGCAAAGCCAGTTGGATAAGCTGCAAAAACTGATCGAGCTGAAGAACAATCAACTGGCGAAGATGCAGGCTGAAGGGGCGGGCGCTGCGCCTGCTGCGAATGCCGCTGTTGCACCGGTTCCGGCGATCACCGCTGAACTGGCCGCAACACCGCCAGCAACGCCGGCAGAAGCGGCCTCGCCGACGCCAGAATCCGCCATTGCGCCGCCGGTCGATACACCCGCTGAAACGCCGGTGGTCGAGCCCAAGCCTGTGGTCGATGACGAGAAGACGTTCAACGAGCTGCTGACCAATCCGATCCTGCTGGGTCTGATCGGCGGCGGTGCAGTGGTTCTGCTGCTCTTGCTGTTGCTGCTGGCCCGTCGTCGCAAAGCCCAGCAGGAAGCCGAGAAGCATCTGCGCATGGCTCGCGCCCTGTCTGAAGAGCAAGAGTTCTCGGCTGAACAGGATCTGCCGGAAAGCAGCTTCGAGGGTCTGGAAACTCCGGCCGCCAGCGTCAAGCTCAATACGCCGGCTCCTGCTTCAACTCCAGCTCCGATCGTTACGCCAGTGGTCATGGCTGAACCGATTGCCGCGCCACTGGTGGCCCCGGCCGCCGAGCGCTCGGATGACGTGCTGGACAAGGCTCAGTCGCACATCAATGCCGGTCGCTTGAATCAGGCTGCTGCGCTGCTGGAAGAGGGCGTCAGCCTTGAGCCGCAGCGTAGCGATCTGCGCCTGAAGCTGATGGAAGTCTACGGTCAGCAAGGCGATCGCGATGCGTTCGTCGGTCAAGAGCGTCAACTGGTTGCCAACGGCGACAACTTCGCCAAGGTCGAAGAGCTGAAAAGCCGCTTCCCGGCCATGGCTGTTGTGGCCGCTGCCGGTCTGGCTGCCGCTGCTGTCGCTGCCGAGCTGGACGCACAGTACGTCAAGGACTTGCTGCTGGATGAGCCGGAAGTAGCGGAGCCCGCTCCGGCGCCGGTCGAAGATGATCTGGACAGCGCGTTCGACCTGAGTCTGGACGATCTCGACAACATCACCCCGGTCACCCCTGAGCCCGTGGTCGAGCCGCAAGCGCCAGTCGAGCTGGACGAGTTCCCGTCGGACGATGACCTGAGCTTCGAATCGGTGCTGCAACAGCAGACCGAGATCAAAGAAAATCTTGACGATCTGTCGGACTTCGACCTGGATCTGGACCTCGGTGCCGAGCCGGCTCCAGCGGTTGATCTGGCGGACGATGACTTCCTGCTGGATCTGGACGAAGGTGTTAAGGATCTGCCGCCAGTCGAGCCGCCGGTCGTCGCTGACGTGCCGCAGGATGATCTGGAGCTGCCGGCCGACTTCGATCTGTCGCTGGCCGACGAAATGGACAGCAATCCTGCGGCTGAACCTGATGCGTTCGCTTCTGAACTGGATGACGTCAACGCTGAGCTGGATCGTCTGTCGCAAAGCATCGCCGAGCCGACCTTCACCGAAGCCGATGCGGCTATCGGTGATGATCTGGGCGAAGACGATTTTGACTTCCTTGCGGGTACTGACGAAGCCGCCACCAAGCTCGATCTGGCCCAGGCCTACATCGACATGGGCGACAACGACGGCGCGCGCGACATCCTCAACGAAGTGTTGACCGAGGGTGACGAGAAGCAGCGTGGCGAAGCCAAGGAAATGCTTTCGAATCTGGCTTGATTCAGCGGTAACAAAAAAACGGCAGCCATTGAGGCTGCCGTTTTTGTTTGGGCTGGATGCTGTTTTGCCTGAGCTATCGCAATCGCTGGCAAGCCAGCTCCCACAGTTTTGGCGGCGCACGCAATTTCCGTGGGAGCTGGCTTGCCAGCGATGGCGCCAGATCAGACGACAGAGAACTCTCTGGCATCCACTGACCACGGCCCTATAATGCTCGCCTTTGCAAAAACAGCAGGCTGTCTCACCTTGGCAAACATAGATAACCCGGCCGCCGAAATGGCGCCCGACGGCTTTTACCGCGTCGCGCTTGGCGTTGAATACAAAGGCTCGCGCTACAGCGGCTGGCAGCGTCAGTTGACCGGCGTGGCCACGGTGCAGGAAGAGCTCGAGAAAGCCTTGTCGAAAGTCGCCAACTCGCCGGTCTCGCTGCAGTGCGCCGGGCGTACCGACGCTGGTGTGCACGCCTGCGGCCAAGTGGTGCATTTCGATACAACGGTTGATCGTTCGCTGAAAGCCTGGGTCATGGGTGCCAATATCAATTTGCCCCACGACATCAGCGTCAGTTGGGCGCGAGTGATGCCGGCGCATTTTCATGCTCGGTTCAAGGCCATCGCCCGGCGTTATCGCTACGTGATCTACAACGATCAGATTCGTCCGGCGCACCTCAACGAAGAAATCACCTGGAACCACCGCCCGCTGGATGTCGAGCGCATGGCCGAGGCCGCGCAATATCTGATCGGGACCCATGATTTCAGCGCCTTCCGTGCCGGTCAGTGCCAGGCCAAGTCACCGATCAAGAAGATGCACCACCTGCGCGTGACCCGCCACGGCAAGATGATCGTGCTCGATATTCGCGCCAACGCCTTCCTGCATCACATGGTGCGTAACATCGCCGGCGTGCTGATGACCATTGGTGCCGGCGAGCGACCGGTCGAGTGGATGAAAGAGGTGCTGGAGAGTCGCGAGCGCCGCTCCGGGGGTGTAACAGCGCATCCTTACGGGTTGTATCTGGTGCAGGTCGAGTATCACGACGAATTCCCGTTGCCCGAGCGTTTTATCGGGCCACATTTCCTTACGGGTTTCTCCGAACTTGACGGCTGACGCCCTCGAACGCTTTTGTTACCATCCGGGACTTTCCCGGATTTTACCTTGGAGTTTTTCTCGACATGTCAGCCGTTCGCAGCAAGATCTGCGGGATTACCCGCATAGAAGATGCGCTGGCAGCCGTCGAAGCCGGGGCTGATGCGATCGGGTTCGTGTTCTACGCCAAGAGTCCGCGTGCGGTAAACGTGCAGCAGGTGCGAGCGATCATCAAGGCGTTGCCGCCGTTTGTGACTACGGTGGGCCTGTTCGTCAACGCCAGTCGCTGTGAGTTGGGCGAGATTCTCGATGCCGTGCCACTGGATCTGTTGCAGTTCCACGGTGATGAATCGGCAGAGGAGTGCGAAGGCTGGCATCGTCCGTACATCAAGGCGCTGCGAGTCAAGGCCGGCGATGACATCGCTGCGTCCGTCGATGCATACCCAAGCGCCAGTGGCGTGCTGCTCGACACTTATGTCGAAGGCGTGCCCGGCGGAACCGGCGAGGCCTTCGACTGGTCTTTGATTCCGCAAGGTTTGAGCAAGCCATTGATTCTGGCGGGCGGTCTGACCCCGGAAAATGTCGCAGACGCTGTGGCCCGGGTGAAACCCTACGCCGTCGACGTCAGTGGCGGGGTAGAAGCGAGTAAAGGCATCAAGGATCACGTGAAGGTTCGGGCGTTCATCGACGCCGTACGCAAAGCTCCATATTGATGTGACGGCTGGCAGTCTGCCGCCGTCCATCAATGCACTTGCACAAAGCAGGCGCGGCTGAGGGTTTGTGAGCAGTACGCAGGTCATGTTTCGCGCTGACCGTGGCTGTTCACCCATCATCGCCACACACATGAATTTAGCTGAAGGGCATACGCGGGGCTGCGAACCAGAGCGTTCGGGCCGCCGGTACTGGAGAAAGAAAGCATGAGCAACTGGTTAGTAGACAAACTGATCCCTTCGATCATGCGTTCGGAGGTCAAGAAGAGCTCGGTGCCTGAAGGTCTGTGGCACAAATGCCCGTCCTGCGAGGCTGTGCTGTACCGTCCGGAGCTGGAAAAGACCCTGGATGTTTGCCCAAAGTGCAACCACCACATGCGCATCGGCGCACGTGCACGCATCGACATCTTCCTCGATGCCGAGGGTCGCAACGAACTGGGCGCCGATCTGGAGCCGGTTGACCGTCTGAAATTCCGCGACGGCAAGAAGTACAAGGATCGCCTGACCGCTGCCCAGAAGCAGACCGGCGAGAAAGATGCGCTGATCTCCGTCAGCGGCACTCTGCTGGGTATGCCGGTGGTGGTTTCAGCGTTCGAATTCAGCTTCATGGGCGGTTCCATGGGCGCCATCGTCGGCGAGCGCTTCGTTCGCGCTGCCAACTACGCGCTGGAAAATCGTTGCCCGATGATCTGCTTCGCCGCTTCCGGCGGTGCGCGCATGCAGGAAGCCCTGATCTCGCTGATGCAGATGGCCAAGACTTCGGCTGTGCTGGCGCGCCTGCGTGAAGAAGGCATTCCGTTCATCTCCGTGCTGACCGACCCGGTCTACGGTGGTGTTTCCGCCAGTCTGGCGATGCTCGGTGACGTGATCGTCGGTGAGCCGAAAGCCCTGATCGGCTTCGCTGGTCCGCGTGTGATCGAGCAGACCGTTCGCGAAAAACTGCCGGAAGGCTTCCAGCGCAGCGAGTTCCTGCTGGAACACGGTGCGATCGACATGATCATCCATCGTCAGGAGCTGCGTCCGCGCCTGGGTAACCTGCTGGCACAAATGACCGGCAAGCCGACGCCGAAATTCGTCGCCGCGCCGATCGAGCCGATCGTCGTTCCACCGGTGCCTGCCAACGTATGATCGAGCGCACCCTTGGCGAGTGGCTCGCCTACCTGGAGCAGTTGCATCCGTCCGCCATCGACATGGGCCTGGAGCGTTCGCAACAGGTAGCGTCCCGCATGGGGCTGGGCCAGCCGGCGCCTCGGGTGATTACGGTCACCGGCACCAACGGCAAGGGTTCGACCTGCGCGTTCGTGGCTTCATTGCTGCGCGCGCAGGGCCTGAGCGTTGGTGTCTACAATTCCCCGCACCTGCTGCGTTATAACGAGCGGGTGCAGCTCAATGGCGTCGAAGCCACTGACGCGCAGCTGTGCGAAGCCTTTGCTGCGGTCGAGGCCGGGCGCGGCGAAACCTCCCTGACTTACTTCGAAATGGGCACCCTGGCGGCGTTCTGGCTTTTCCAGCAAGCCGGACTTGACGCCGTGGTGCTGGAAGTCGGTCTGGGTGGGCGTCTGGACACGGTCAACGTGGTCGATGCCGATATCGCACTGGTTACCAGCATCGGTGTTGATCACGCCGATTATCTGGGTGATACCCGTGAATCCGTGGCTTTCGAGAAAGCCGGGATTTTCCGCCATGGCAAACCGGCCTTGTGTGGTGACCTCAATCCTCCGCAACCGTTGCTCGACAAGGCGCGGGAACTGGCTTGCCCGTTCTTCCTGCGCGGGCGTGATTTCGATCTCGGTATCACCGATCAACATTGGCAGTGGCGCGGTATCGACGCGCAGGGTCAGGTTGTCGAGCTGCACGATTTGCCGCTGCTCGATCTGCCGATGGAAAACGCCGCGCTAGCGTTGCAGGCCTATCTGTTACTCGATTTGCCATGGGAGGCGCAACAGATTATTGCGGCTCTGCAGGGGACTCGCGTAGTCGGACGTCTGGATCGCCGTTCGTTCGAATTCGAAGGCAAGCGCCTGAACCTGCTGCTGGATGTGGGTCATAACCCGCACGCGGCGGAGTATCTGGCCCGCCGTCTGGCCTCGCGACCGCCGGTCGGCAAGCGTCTGGCGGTGTTTGGTCTGCTGGCGGACAAGGATCTGGATGGTGTTGTCGGCGAATTGAATGCTAGTGTCGAGCACTGGGCCGTAGCGCCGCTGGATTCGCCGCGCGCTCGTCCGGTTGCAGAATTAGACGCTGCATTGCAGAACCTTGGCGCATCGGTCACGTCTTACGACAGTGTTGCCGCCGCTCTGGAAGGGCAGTGTGCAGTCGCAACCAGTGACGACGAGATTCTGTTGTTCGGATCATTTTATTGTGTCGCCGAGGCCCTTGAATGGTTGGCCCGGCGCTCCACGGAGGAAGCGGCAAATGGCTTTGCTGGATAAAGCGTACAAGCAGCGCATGGTCGGTGCCCTGGTGCTGGTGGCGCTGGCGGTGATCTTCCTGCCAATGCTGTTTTCCCGCCAGGATGAGCAGCGTCAGGTGACTGTCGATGCGCCCGCCGCGCCGCACGCACCTGTCGTGCCGCAAGTGCAGATGGAAACCGTGGCCGTTCCCGAGCCGCAGGCCTTGCCGCAAGAGCCGGTGCCGACGGATGAAGACGTCGCAGAAGACACTGCGCCTGCTGTCCCGGTTGCTCCGACGCCAGCGCCCGCTGCCCCCATCGCCATCGTCAAGCCTGCAGCGCCGCCTGCGGTGGCCAAGCCGATTCCGGCGCCTGCGCAGCCTATCGCCGCTGCATCGTCCAGGCCTGACACCACGCAAAGTCGCGTCGATGCCAACGGTCTGTCGGTCAGCTGGTCGGTGCAACTGGCCAGCCTGTCGAGTCGCGCCAGTGCTGAAAGCCTGCAGAAAACCCTGCGCAGCCAGGGTTATAACGCCTACATCCGTTCTGCCGATGGCAAGAACCGGGTGTTCGTTGGTCCACTGATCGAGCGCGCCGAAGCCGATCGTCTGCGTGATCTGTTGGGTCGTCAGCAGAACCTCAAGGGTTTTGTCGTGCGCTTCCAGCCCGAGCGCGGCTGAAAACTATCACTTCGATTGAAATGCACTGAAAATCGCAGCTTACCGACAGCCATGCGCTCTGCTAAAATGCGCCGCCTTATCCGTCTGTAGGCTGCACTGTGCCATTTACCTGGGTTGACTGGGCGATCGTTGCAATCATCGCCATCTCCGCTTTGATCAGTTTGAGCCGCGGCTTCGTCAAGGAAGCATTATCGCTGGTGACCTGGATCATCGCAGGAGTCGTCGCCTGGATGTTCGGTGGCTCACTGTCCGAGTACCTCGCCGGATACATCGAAACCCCATCGGCTCGCGTGATCGCGGGCTGTGCCATCATGTTTGTCGCCACACTGATCGTGGGCGCAATGATCAATTATCTTATCGGCGAGTTGGTTCGCGTCACCGGGTTGTCCGGGACCGATCGATTCCTCGGCATGGCCTTCGGCGCTGCGCGTGGCGTGTTGCTGGTGGTCGTGGCGGTCGGGCTGTTGAGCCTGGGGCCGGTACAGCAGGACGGGTGGTGGAAAGAATCACAGCTCGTGCCAAAGTTTCTATTGGTCGCCGACTGGTCCAAAAACCTGATTCTCGGGTGGAGCAGTCAGTGGCTTGCCAGCGGAATCAGCGTACCCGCTGATATTCCGTTCAAGGAGCAACTCTTGCCGTCGGCCAAAACGCCTCAGTGAGTGTTGTTCAGTTCAGATCCATTAAGTAGGGGTTGCGTCGCATGTGTGGCATCGTCGGTATCGTCGGTAAGTCGAACGTCAATCAGGCGCTGTATGACGCGCTAACCGTGCTCCAGCACCGCGGCCAGGACGCTGCCGGTATCGTGACCAGCCATGATGGCCGGTTGTTCCTGCGCAAGGACAATGGCCTGGTGCGTGACGTGTTCCAGCAGCGTCACATGCAGCGTCTGGTCGGCCACATGGGTATCGGTCACGTCCGTTACCCGACCGCGGGCAGCTCGACTTCGGCCGAAGCCCAACCGTTTTACGTCAACTCGCCTTACGGCATTACCCTGGCGCACAACGGTAACCTGACCAACGTTGAACAGTTGGCCAAAGAGATCTATGAATCCGATCTGCGTCACGTCAACACCAGTTCCGACTCGGAAGTGCTGCTCAACGTGTTCGCCCACGAGCTGGCTCAGCGCGGCAAGCTGCAGCCGACCGAAGAAGACGTGTTTGCCGCCGTGACCGACGTGCACAACCGTTGCGTCGGTGGTTATGCGGTAGTGGCCATGGTCACCGGTTACGGCATCGTCGGTTTCCGCGACCCGCACGGCATCCGCCCGATCGTTTTCGGCCAGCGTCACACCGACGAAGGCGTCGAGTACATGATCGCCTCGGAAAGCGTTTCGCTGGACGTGCTCGGTTTCACCCTGATTCGCGACCTGGCACCGGGCGAAGCGGTCTACATCACTGAAGACGGCAAGCTGCACACCCGTCAGTGCGCGACCAATCCGTCCCTGACTCCATGCATCTTCGAACACGTCTACCTGGCGCGTCCGGATTCGATCATCGACGGCGTGTCGGTCTACAAGGCCCGTCTGCGCATGGGTGAGAAGCTCGCCGAGAAGATCCTGCGCGAGCGTCCGGAACACGACATCGACGTGGTCATCCCGATTCCGGACACCAGCCGCACCGCAGCGCTGGAGCTGGCCAACCATCTGGGCGTGAAATTCCGCGAAGGTTTCGTCAAGAACCGTTACATCGGCCGGACCTTCATCATGCCGGGCCAGGCCGCTCGCAAAAAGTCGGTACGCCAGAAGCTCAACGCCATCGAGCTGGAATTCCGCGGCAAGAACGTGATGCTGGTCGACGACTCGATCGTACGCGGCACCACTTGCAAGCAGATCATCCAGATGGCCCGTGAAGCCGGCGCGAAAAACGTCTACTTCTGCTCGGCGGCTCCGGCTGTACGCTTCCCGAACGTCTACGGCATCGACATGCCGAGCGCTCACGAACTGATCGCGCACAATCGTTCGACTCAGGACGTGGCGGATCTGATCGGCGCTGACTGGCTGATCTATCAGGACTTGCCTGACTTGATCGAAGCGGTGGGTGGCGGCAAGATCAAGATCGAGAACTTCGATTGCGCAGTGTTCGATGGCAAGTACGTCACCGGCGACGTCGACGAGGCTTACCTGAACAAGATCGAACAGGCACGCAACGATGCCTCGAAGGTCAAGACCCAAGCGGTCAGTGCGATCATCGATCTGTACAACAATTGAGTGATTACCGGCCCTGAGGGGCCGGTTTTGTATCTGACTTTTATTTTTCGAGAACAGGGCAAGGAGTGACAGCATGAGTCAGGAATGGGATGCCGGTCGGCTGGACAGCGACCTCGAAGGCGTAGCGTTCGATACCCTGGCCGTACGTGCCGGTCAGCACCGTACGCCGGAAGGCGAGCACGGTGATCCGATGTTCTTCACCTCCAGCTACGTGTTCCGCACCGCCGCCGATGCGGCCGCACGGTTCGCCGGCGAAGTGCCGGGCAACGTTTACTCGCGTTACACCAACCCGACCGTGCGTGCGTTCGAAGAGCGCATTGCCGCGTTGGAAAGCGCCGAGCAGGCGGTTGCTACCGCCACTGGCATGGCCGCGATCATGGCGGTAGTGATGAGCCTGTGCAGCGCCGGCGATCACGTGCTGGTCTCGCGCAGCGTGTTCGGTTCGACCATCAGCCTGTTCGAGAAGTACTTCAAGCGTTTCGGTGTGGAAGTCGATTACGTGCCTTTGGCCGATCTGTCAGGTTGGGATGCGGCAATCAAATCCAACACCAAACTGCTCTTTGTCGAGTCGCCTTCCAATCCGCTGGCTGAATTGGTGGACATCACCGCGCTGGCAGAAATCGCTCACGCCAAAGGCGCGATGCTGGTGGTCGACAACTGCTTCTGCACGCCTGCGTTGCAGCAGCCGCTGAAAATGGGCGCGGACATCGTTGTGCACTCGGCAACCAAGTTCATCGACGGCCAGGGCCGTTGCATGGGCGGCGTGGTGGCCGGTCGTAGCGAGCAGATGAAAGAAATTGTCGGTTTCCTGCGCACCGCCGGCCCGACCCTGAGCCCGTTCAATGCGTGGATCTTCCTCAAGGGTCTGGAAACCCTGAACCTGCGGATGAAGGCGCACTGCGCCAACGCTCAGCAACTGGCCGAATGGCTGGAGCAGCAGGACGGTATCGAGAAAGTGCACTACGCCGGCCTCAAGAGCCATCCGCAGCATGAACTGGCCCAGCGTCAGCAGAAAGGCTTCGGTGCCGTGGTGAGCTTTGAGGTCAAGGGCGGCAAAGAGGGCGCCTGGCGCTTTATCGATGCGACTCGTCTGATTTCGATCACCGCCAACCTCGGCGACAGCAAAACCACCATCACCCACCCGAGCACCACATCCCACGGTCGTCTGGCGCCTCAGGAGCGTGAAGCGGCGGGCATTCGCGACAGCCTGATCCGAATCGCGGTCGGTCTGGAAGACGTCGCCGACCTGCAAGCCGATCTGGCGCGCGGTCTGGCAGCGCTGTGATCGAGTTGTCCACTCCGAAAGCGGCTACCCATGGTCGCGTTGCACTGGTCACGGGTGCTGCGCGCGGTATCGGTCTGGGGATTGCGGCGTGGCTGATCAGCGAAGGCTGGCAGGTGGTGCTGACGGATCTGGATCGTGCGCGCGGGTCGAAAGTGGCGAAGGTGCTGGGCGAAAACGCCTGGTTCATCGCCATGGATGTGGCGGATGAGGGGCAGGTCGCGCTTGGCGTGGCCGAAGTGCTGGGGCAGTTTGGTCGTCTCGATGCGTTGGTGTGCAACGCAGCCGTGGCCGATCCGCATAACATCACTCTGGAAAGCCTTGATCTGGCTTACTGGAATCGAGTGCTGGCGGTGAACCTCAGTGGCCCGATGTTGCTCGCCAAGCACTGTGCGCCTTATCTGCGGGCGCACAACGGGTCGATCGTCAATCTGGCGTCGACTCGGGCCGGGCAGTCGGAGCCGGATACCGAGGCTTATGCAGCGAGCAAGGGTGGATTGTTGGCGCTGACGCATGCGTTGGCGATCAGTCTCGGGCCGGAGATTCGCGTCAATGCGGTCAGTCCGGGCTGGATCGATGCGCGGGATCCGTCGGCGCGTCGTGCCGAGCCACTGGCGGATACCGATCATGCTCAGCATCCGGCGGGCAGGGTAGGGACGGTCGAGGACGTGGCGGCGATGGTGGCGTGGTTGTTGTCGCGCAATGCCGGGTTTGTCACCGGGCAGGAGTTCGTCGTTGACGGCGGCATGACCAAGAAGATGATTTACAAGCAGTGAGAGCCAGCTGCAAGCGTCGAGCTGCAAGTTGAAGCGAGATCGCGGTGTCTCTGCTTTGGATGTTTATGCTTTTGCTTGCAGCTTGAGACTTGCCGCTAAAAACTGTTTTTGAAAAAAACTTCAATCCTGCTATTGACTTAGGTTCGCTACCTGCGTAAATTTCGCGGCCTCGGAGATGCAAACGGGTGATTAGCTCAGCTGGGAGAGCGTCTGCCTTACAAGCAGAATGTCGGCGGTTCGATCCCGTCATCACCCACCACTCCCCGAGATACTTGCGTAAGCAAGAGCGTAGGCTGAAAGTGCCTGCACCGACGCGCAGCGGTAGTTCAGTCGGTTAGAATACCGGCCTGTCACGCCGGGGGTCGCGGGTTCGAGTCCCGTCCGCTGCGCCATATTTTACGAGTCAGACTTGTCTGGCTCGCGATTGCAAAGCACCGAAGCTTTCAATCAAAACGAGTTACTTGAGCGCAAGCTCAAAGCGATACGCAGCGGTAGTTCAGTCGGTTAGAATACCGGCCTGTCACGCCGGGGGTCGCGGGTTCGAGTCCCGTCCGCTGCGCCATATCTGCTTCAAGGACCACTGAACGCCTTGAAGCACCGAAGTCAGCTTCGCTGAGTCGGATCCGATAGCAAAGACCCTGGTCGAAAGACCGGGGTTTTTTGTGTCTGAAATTTGGCTTTTCCTCTTTTCCTCCCTCCTTAATCCAGCGCAAATCTCTGTGGGAGCGAGCCTGCTCGCGAAGGCGTCGGCACGTTCAAAATCAGTATTGGCTGGAAGAACGGTTTCGCGAGCAGGCTCGCTCCCACAAGGGGGTCGATATGTTCAGCGATCTGCTGCGGTGCCACGTCGCATTGATTTTTTGATTCTTTAGTCAAATTTTTGTAACTGGTTGTTTGCTGCGAGCCCAGAAACCTTTAAAGTTAACCTTTCGGTCAGCTTTGCACTGTCAACACAGCTCTTTGCTTCGCCAGAAAGAGCTTCTGCAAGACTCGAGATTCCCAGTAGATAACCAGAAGGGCGGACGTATAACCGCCCAGAGGATGATCCATGTCCAACCGTGAAATATCCCGGCGCTCGTTCCTCCAGGGCGGGCTGGTGGCGGGTGTGAGCGTCACGCTCACGCCGCTCAGCAGTCAGGCGCTGGCTGCCTTGATGGAAAACAGCGTCACCGTGCCGTCCGAGAAGTGGCTCGGCAACAACGGCAAGGCGCGCCAGCGTAACGATGCCTTGTCGAAGGTCTGCGGCAGCAAGGTGTTTGCCCGCGACATCCGTTCCAAGGACATGCCGGGCTGGCCCGAGCAGCAAGGCCACGCCATGTTGCTGAAAACCATCAAGGCCGATCGTATCTACGACGGCTACGATTTGTCGTGGCTCGGCGCCGACTTGCAACCTGACCGCATCGTCACCGCTGCAGACCTGGACAAGGACGGTATCGTCTTCCCGGAGGAACACGCGCCGGACCCATTGCTGCCGGTCGGCAAAGTGCCGATGTTTATCGGTCACCCGGTGGCGATCCTGATCTGGAATGACTTCGAGCGTTTCCGTCAGGCCAAGAACAAACTCAAATTCAACGACAAAGCGATTCGTTACGGTGCCCAAGTGCCGTACTACGAAGGCGACCCGTATGGCAGCTTCCGCTACGTGCGCGTGGGTGGCCCGACCTCGGCCGACGAAGATGAGTTCGCCAGCCTCAAGGACTCGATCCTGTTCCCGATGCTGAAAAACCGTCGTCCGGTGTGGAATTCCCAGCCGAACCTGCACGGCAACCTGACCGAGCGCGGTTTGTTCTACGCCGACCGCATGAAGAAAGAGATCGACACGCCGCCGGACAACTGGCTGGTGTTCGACGAGCGCTACAAGACCCCGTCGATCGAACCGGCCGCGATGGAGCCGGACAACGGCAACGGCTGGTACGACCCAGCGACCAAAACCCTGCACTTCGTCGTGGCCACTCAGTGCCCATTGGAAGCGGCGACCGAGACCGCGAAAATGATCGCGCCGTCGCGCTTCGGCCTGGCCAATCTGAACATGCACCCGGGTTACACCGTGGGTTACGGATCCAAAGACCACAACATCTTTGTCTATTACGCAGCCCTCGCGGCGCTGTATGGCGCCGGTGTACCGATTCGCCTGGCGAACGACCGCTACGAGCAATTCCAGAGTGGTATCAAGCGTCACCCGTTCGACATCCGCTACCAGTTGGCCGTGGACAAGAACGATTACAGCTTCAAGATCTTCCGCGCAGAAATGAGCGTCGACGGTGGTGGCCGGATCAACTACAGCCCGTCGGTAGCCGCCGTTGGTGCCACGGCTGCGCAGTCGATCTACTACATGCCGCAGAACGATCTGCAAGTCACTGCTTACCACTCGCGTGGTGTTGAAGCCGGCTCGATGCGCGGCTACGGCACTCTGCAAAGCATGGCGTCGACCGAAATGATGGTCGACGAAATCGCCAATCGTCTGGGGGTCGACGCGATCGACCTGCGCCGCAAGAACGCCCTGCGTTCCGGCATGAAAAACACCCAGGGCGCGATCCCGGCCGGTGCGTTGCGCCTGCACGAGATCCTCGACAAAGCCTCGGTGCACGAAGTCTGGAAGAACCGCGACGCGATCAAGAAACAGCGCGAAGCCGCCGACCCGGACAACTGGTACGGCGTCGGTTTTGCCATCTGCCAGAAAGACTTCGGCACCGGTTCCGAAGCGCCGATGGCCAGCATCGAGTTCACCGCTGAAGGTCGCATCAGCCTGCGCCACATCGGTATCGAGATCGGCACCGGCATGTCCACTTCGCAAGCCTTGGTGGTCGCCGATTTCCTCGGCAACCCGGCGCACGAAGTGAAGACCGGCGAAACCGAATGGAAGGAAATGCAGCTGATCACCAGCGGCAACCCTTACATCATGACTCAGGCCGAACAGGACAACCTGCTGCGCAACCCGCGCTGGGTCGGCAAATTGGCTTCGGCCTCGTCGGCGACCAACTCGGCCTACTACTTCAGCCACGCCACCCGTGAAGCGGCGCGTGTGTTGTTCAACCACGGCTTGTGGCCGGCGGCGCTGGAGATCTGGCGTCAGGGTCCGTTCGGTGGCCAGGCCAACCCTTACGTGGTGCGTCGCGAAGATGCGCATTGGGTCGACGGCAAACTCACCGCCAACGGCATGCAGCCGCTGAGCTTCGAAGAATTGGCCAAGCGTGCTCACGAGCGCGGTCTGGTCACCGCTGCCACGGTGCACGGTTTCAACCGTTGGAGCTGGGCTGAGGCCGAATACAGCATCGACGGCGTGAAAGAGCGTCTGCCGCTCGACGGTCTGGCGGTGAAGTACGGCGATGGCGCACCAAAAGCCAAGCAAGCGCTGATGAGCACTGCCGGTTTCCACCTGCTCGATCGCCAGAACATCAGCTATCCAGCCACTCAGCTGAACAACGCTGCCGTGACTTACTACAGCCCGGTCGCGACGCTGGTCGAACTGAAGGTCAACAAAGGCTCGGCGGAAGTCGAAGTGCTCAACCACCATTCGTGGGTCGAGTGCGGCCGTGTGCTGGTCGAAGAGCTGGTCAAGGGTCAGATGGAAGGCGGTATCGCCATGGGCATCGGTCACGCCTTGATGGAAGAAATGCCGCTGTACGAAGGCGGACCGGGGGAGGGTGACTGGAACTTCAACCGTTATCGCCTGCCGATGGCGCGCCACGTTGCGGTGTGGAAACAGACGTCGGAGATTCTCCCGGCGCTGTCGCCAAGCGACCCGTCCAAAGGCATCGCCGAAGTGGTGATGATCCCGATCGTCGGTGCCATCGGTAACGCCGTGGCGCACGCCATCGGTAAACGTGTTCGCGATCTGCCTATCACTGCTACGCGCATCAAGGAGGCCCTCAATGGCTAACCGTCCGCTTCAACTGACCCTCAATGGTCAATCCGTCGGCCCGGTGGACATCCCTGATGACCTGCCGATGATCGACTACCTGCACGAATACAAGAACCTCACCGGTTCGCGCCTGGGCTGCGGCCAAGGCATCTGCCACGCCTGTGTGGTGATCGTCGATAACCCTGACGGCACCAGCGAAGAAGTGCGCACCTGCATCACCGGCGCGCATTACTTCGAAGGCAAGAAAGTCCGCACCATCGAAGGTCATGCAAGCCGCGATGAGCAGGGCCAGGTCACCGAGCTGAACCCGATCCAGCAACGCTTCGTCGACGAATTCGCTTTCCAGTGCAGCTACTGCGCGCCGGGCTTCGTCAACGCCGCGACCGTGCTGGTGGAAAAGCTGCAACGCCAGCCGATCGTCAAAAGCAAACTGGAACAAGTCATCGAGGACAGCCTCGGCCACCACGTCTGCCGTTGCACCGGGTACGTGCGTTATTACAACGCCACCCGCAACGTGCTGACCGATCTCGGCCTGGTCAAGGAGGGTTAAGCATGAAGCTATTACTGACCCGCCTGACCCTGGCGGTCGGGCTGGCTGCGCCGCTGGTATTTGCTCACGCTGATGATCAGGTCAAGCGCGGCGAGTATCTCGCTCGCGCGGCTGACTGCATGGCTTGCCATACCGCTCCGGGTGGCGCGCCATTTGCGGGTGGTCTGCCGATCGTGTCGCCGTTCGGCACGATCTACGGCACCAACATCACCCCGAGCAAAGAACACGGTATCGGTTTGTATAACGATGACGAGTTCTTCGCTGCGCTGACCGAAGGCAAGCGTCGCGATGGCGCGAACCTCTATCCGGCGATGCCGTATACCTCGTATCACCTGATGCCGCGTGCAGATTCGGATGCGATCCATGCGTACCTGAAAACCATCGAGCCGATCGAGCGCCCAGCCCCGGTCACCAGCCTGAGCTTTCCGTTCAACGTGCGTCCGGGCCTGATCGGCTGGAACATCATGTACGGCAAAGCGTTGAAACTGGAGCCGGCGGAAGGCAAAAGCGACGCCTGGAAACGCGGCCAGTACATGGTCGAAGTCCTCGGCCACTGCGGTGAATGCCACACGCCACGCGGCCTGCCGGGCGCGATGCAGTTGGATAAACGCCTCACTGGCGGCATTCTCAATGGTTATCTGGCACCAAGCCTTCTGGCCACCGATCTGGCCGCTCGCGGCTGGAATGAGCAGGATCTGAGCACGTTCCTCAAGCACGGCATGAGTGCGCAGGGGACGATGTTCAACGAGATGTTCCCGGTGTTCCACAACAGCACTCAGGGCCTGAACGATACCGATCTGGCAGCGATGGCAACTTTCCTGCTCGGCGATAAACCGCCGGCAGCCAAAGAACTCGTCGAAGTGCCCGTGGACAAGCTCAGCGCGAGTGCCCAGCGCGGCCGTCAGGAATACTTGAACGTCTGCGCCGGTTGCCACGCCGCCGGTGGCGAAGGCAAACCGCATATCGCCGTGGCCATGCGCGGCAACACCACGCTGCGCCTGGAAGATCCGCGCAACCTGCTGCGGGTGATCGAGGACGGTATCGGCGAACAGAAGTTCGCAGGCTTCGAGCACATGCAACCAATGCCGGGTTTTGCCGACAAGCTCAGTCCTGAACAGCTGACAGATCTGCTCAACTACCTGCGTCAGGGGTGGGGTGGCCAGTCTGCCGAGTTGGCGGTGAGCGAGGTGCAAAAGTTGCAGGCTGACGCACCGTCCATCGAGCACAAGGCGCACTGACATGCAGCATCTCGATCTACAGGTTGTGCGACGGGCGTTGGAGTGGTCGGTGGCGGGGCAGCGCATCTGGCTCTGCACTGTGCTGACCACCTACGGCTCGGCGCCGCGTGCGCCGGGTTCGCTGCTGGCGGTGAACGACGGCGGGCAGTGGATCGGGTCGCTGTCGGGTGGTTGCGTCGAAGAAGATTTTCTCGAGCGCGTTGCCGAAGGTGCGTTTCTCGATGCGGTCAACGTGGTGCGTTATGGGGAAGGCGATGATCCGCGCTCGCGGGTCAGCCTGCCCTGTGGCGGCATCCTCGATGTGCTGGTTGAGAAATTTGACGCTGATTGTGATGTTCAGGCGCATCTGCGTGAACTGGAGTCGGCGCTGCTCGGTCAGCGTCGCTTGATCCGTGAGGTTGATCTGGCCAGTGGTGCGCGCATTCTGTTCACTGATCGTGAGCAGGGGGCGCGCATCGAACGTGAGATCGATCGGGTGCGCATTCGTGTCGGTGCGGCGCAACGCTTGTTGCTCGCCGGGTACTCCAGTGTGGCGCAGGCGTGTGCGGAGTTTGCCGTCGGCCTCGGGTTTGAAGTGATTCTCTGCGATCCGCGCGATGAGGTGCTCGAAGGTGTGGTGCTCAATGGCGTGGAGGTGCGTCGGCAATTGCCTTCGGTATTTATTGCCGACGGTGGCTGCCATCGCGACACGGCGGTGGTGGCGCTGACCCACGATCCGCGCATCGACGATCTGGCGATGATGGAGGCGGTGCGTACCGAAGCGTTCTACATTGGCGTGATGGGCTCACAGCAAACATCGCAGAAGCGCTTCGAGCGTCTGCGGCGGATTGGTGGTCTGGGGGAGGGCGAGCTGGCGCGGATTCATGCGCCGATCGGACTGAACCTTGGCAGCAAAACGCCTGCGGAAATCGCCTTGGCGGTGCTGGCCGACATCCTGCGGATTCGTAGCGGGATTGCCCGGGACCAACTCTGATACGGGCGTATATATCTACTTGTGGCGAGGGGATTTATCCCCGATGGACTGCGCAGCAGTCCCTTCTTTAAGGGGGCGCTGCGCGACCCATCGGAGATAAATCCCCTCGCCACAGTTGTTTCACTGTCAGTCAGAAACCGAGTTTATCCCGCAACCCGTAATACCAGGCCCCCAGCGCGGCAAACGGCGTCCGCAACATCTGTCCACCCGGGAACGGGTAATGCGGTAAATCAGCAAACGCATCAAAGCGCTCAGCCTGCCCGCGCAATGCCTCGGCCAGCACCTTGCCAGCCAGATGCGTGTACGTCACGCCATGACCACTGCAACCCTGCGAGTAATAGATGTTGTCGCCCAGCCTTCCAACCTGTGGCAAACGCGACAGCGTCAGCAGGAAATTTCCGGTCCAGGCGTAATCAATCTTCACATCCTTCAACTGCGGAAACGCCTTGAGCATTTTCGGGCGGATGATCGCTTCAATGTTTGCCGGATCCCGCGCGCCATACACCACGCCGCCGCCGAAGATCAGACGCTTGTCGCCCGTCAGACGGTAGTAGTCGAGCAGGTAATTGCAGTCTTCGACGCAATAATCCTGCGGCAGCAACGTCTTGGCCAACTCATCACCCAGCGGTTCGGTGGTGATCACCTGCGTGCCGCACGGCATCGATTTGGCCGCCAGTTCCGGCACCAGATTGCCCAGGTAGGCGTTGCCGGCGACGATGATGAACTTGGCCCTGACCTTGCCTTGTGGCGTGTGCACCACCGGATTGGCCCCGCGCTCAATGCGCACGGCAGGCGATTGCTCATAGATAGTGCCGCCGAGGGATTCAACCGCCGCCGCTTCGCCAAGCGCCAGGTTCAGCGGATGAATATGCCCGCCGCTCATGTCGAGCATGCCGCCGACGTACTGATCGCACGCCACGACTTCGCGAATGCGGCGTTGGTCGAGCAATTCAAGCTGCGTATGACCGAAGCGCTCCCACAGGCGTTTCTGCGACTCCAGGTGACCCATCTGCTTGGCCGTGATGGCGGCGAAAACGCCGCCATCCTTCAGATCGCACTGGATGTTGTACTTGGCCACACGCTCACGAATGATCCGGCCGCCTTCAAAAGCCATCTGTCCGAGCAGTTGCGCTTGCTTCGGGCCGACGCTGCGCTCGATCACATCGATATCGCGGCTATAGCTGTTGACGATCTGACCGCCATTGCGACCCGATGCACCGAAGCCGACCTTGGCCGCTTCCAGCACGGTCACGCGAAAACCGTTCTCCAGCAGAAACAGCGCAGAGGACAGCCCGGTATACCCGGCGCCAATCACACAGACATCCGTCTCCACATCATCCTGCAAGGCCGGACGTGGCGGTACGGCGTTGGCCGACGCCGCGTAGTAAGACTCTGGGTAGGGGGTGTTCGCCATCCTGCAGCCTCTGTTTAATATATTTTACGAGTGCGCCGATCCTACCCGAGTTGAAAAACCTCCGCCAGCCACCGGAAAAATCTTCTTCGCTGGCCCGAAATTAAATATTTTGCATATTCATAGGGTTAGGTGAAAAAAAGGTGTTGACACCCCTCCGGAATTCCGTAGAATGCCGCCTCACAGCAGGCACGTAGCTCAGTTGGTTAGAGCACCACCTTGACATGGTGGGGGTCGTTGGTTCGAGTCCAATCGCGCCTACCAAACAAAATCCGCTCTGCTGGGCGGTGTGAAGGGGAATCCGAAAGGGTTCCCCTTTTTCTTTGCCTAAGAAAACGTTCACAAATTATAGGCTTCGTTCACACAAGGCAATGTGAACGTGGATTCTCGCCTGCCTCTGTTCACAGTCAGAATTGTGAACGACTCTCCCTAACCTATTGATACGTATGGCTCTAGCACTTTCTTGTCTAGGTGGTGGTACGTTCGCAAGCTCACTCCCTTGCCCGTTGTTCGTCCCTCACAAGGGCAGGCTTCTAACCAACTGAGCTACGTGCCTGCTGTGAGGCGATAGACGCCTATCGGCCACGCTCTACATCCCAACGCTGTGTGTTGAATCATGGACGCCTTGGATGAGCCTGTAGAAATTCCTGTGAGGGTTTCTTTAACGGGGTGGGGAAGGGGGTTGGGGGTGGGGTGCTTATGTATGCAATGTCGCTTGTGAATTTCTAGCCCAAATGGTTGTTTTCGGTCAGACACGCTGTGGTGGGAGCAGAGCGAATCCTACTCCCGGTCTATCATCAAGCGTGTTGCGTGAGCTTCCAGGTTACAGCTTTGTTGCCGTAAGGGGGAAAGCGGTTCCCTTTTGCGATCGGTGCAGTAGTGGTAGGTGTTCCGACGACCTTCCAAATTCCGCTTTCTGGACAGCTCTGACCGGTGGTCCCTGTAGTGCCAATTGGTGCCTTAGCCATTTGTTTGCTCCATATTTTCTGAAATGGCAATCTCATGATTGCTGTCAAAGCGTAGTCAATGATTTCATTTTGGCATCAGGCGTAAGCTAGGATTATTGGACGATCTGTAAGGATTAACTTCAGATGAGATGGATAGCAGCGTCGATATTGTTTTCAGCGGTACTGATGTCATACGCCATCACCCTTCCTTACCGGGAATGCGTCAATGGGTTTGTCGCTCAGAATGGTGGTGACAGTTCGGTTAGTGCAAAGAGAATGGCAGCGATTACTTGCAAAATTAAAGGCTAAGCCTTGACCGCCAGTTACGAACCGAGATAAAAACCATCACGGCAAACGGGCCTAGCACACGCGGAACTGTACGTCTCAGAGAGTGAGACGCTTCAACGTCAGTAGCGTCATAGCGAACCTTCGATGGTGTAGTGGTGATGTGAACGCTCAGAAGACCGAGCCGGTGGTTTGTAGACAGGCTGAGATGCCACCCTCAGAGGTGGAACGCTTACCCCTTCTGGCGTTATTAGGAGGGCAGGTTACTGGTAGCTGAACTATCAGGCACAGCAGGCGTAAGCCTCTGTGAAGAACGGCCAGTGTGGTAACGCATTGAGCACCCCCAAGGGGCACCTAGGAGATGCTAGGCGTAGAGCGGAACGCTCAGCTAGTCCTTGCTATGTTTTAAAAATGGATGATGTTTGCAATGGATGATGATCGGGCACGCTTGGCCTCATTGATAAAAGTCACTCCGTCTCTTCATTCCGTAGGTTTGATATGTAACGTGCTGATGGTTTCTGTCTTAATCTCTGCGTTATGTATCGCGGTATTCAAAAGCAAGATCATGGGTGCTGTTATTTTTGTAGTTGTAGCGTTGATTATTCGGTTTTTGATAATGTCGTTACTCAGGCTGTATCTGGTTAGGAAGTACCGCTAATCTGGTCGGTTGCATTAAAACTCAATACACCCCCTCTGTTTTAATAAATAATTATTCTATTTGCCGCCTACAAGACTGAGTCTCTGCACGTCAGCTTCATATTCGTCAGCAATACGTTTGCTGATCGCTACTTCACGCTCAACATCTGCTTTCCTTGGGCGTCCTACTGGTCTCACGCTACCAGTTACCTTAAGCATCTCCTTGACTGCTGCTATGTTTCCGTTGACTAGCTCCTGTTTTAATATCTCAATTGACTTGTCATGCCAATAAATACGGTGTTCTTCTTTCCATCCTTGTTCTTCAGCGTAAATGTCTAAGGTGAGCATTGTCACGCCTAGGCGTTTAGCTAGGTCGCAGTGTGAGTTGGTTTCAATATATTCGATCTTGTCTTTGTCGGTGAGATTCATGGTTTTCTCTGTCTTGTATGTTTGATTGTGATTGTTAATGTGAGTGAGTAGCAGATGATATTTAGGGCTATGGCTAGAGCGCTGTAGTTCTGCATTATCTGTAGGATTAGAAGTTGAGAATACTGAAGGCATAGCAGAAGAGTTGGGAGGTAGGTCACTGTTTAAATTGCTGGCGCTTCCTGAATTCTCTTAAAATCACATCGTGAGATATAATTAACGGCTTGTAGAGTAAGGCGATGGTTAAGAGAAATATTGTATAGCGCTTGATGGTCATTGCGCTTGTGAATGATCTCCTTGGCTAAACCTCTAGAGATAACTATATTTCTGATTGCGAATGAGGTGAGGCTGGGTAGTTTAATTGTGTCTGAATCTGACATGTTAATGATCCATTGGTAGTTTGTCTTAACGTCACTGCGTGACAGAAGCAAGAGCACGCCACGGAGTGGCATACGCATAAAGAAAGATCAAGAGCGTTTCTTACAGGTGCTTCGCTTTTGATTCTCTCTTTTTAATGCGTGCTCTTTGTCGGCTGTGCCGACGTTGCTTTTGCTTTTAAGTATATTGTTATGTGAAGTGTCCACAATTCCTTAAGGATACTCTAAGAGAAAGTGGACAGTTTTATCCGTCAGTTAGTTGTCTTCAGCCATCTGGATACGATGCTTTTGCTAACGTCCATTGTTGATGCGATCTTCCTGAGTGATAAGCCTTCAGCGGATAATTCTTTGGCTTTAAGGATGTTATCCTCTAGCTTGCTGCGTGAGTTTGAGCAAGGTGCTGGTCTGGTGAAATCCTTCAGTATGTGGTGGCAACCCTTAAGGTCAAACGCAAGATGCAAACCTGATTCTTCAGTAGGAACAAAGTGAATAGTAGGTCTGTCATTGTTGAAAGTCCTGATGCTGCTACGGGTAGCACTTTGGAATATCAATTCTCTATAGCGTTCGTCTTTTATTGCTTGCTTGCCTACAGATGAGGGAATTAGCATCTTCTCTAACATCTCAGAATTATTCTGATCGTCAATAGGGTTAGGGTTTCCATGTATCAGAGAAAGAGTATGGTGTACGTCTGAATATCCATTCAAACCCCTGGCATCAAAGGGGATGCGTATTACATTAGGGTGATCGTCGAAAGGGTATTTGCACCACTCATGAACTTGAACAAGGATGGGCTCTCCTTGAACGAACTCGATAGCGTCCCGTAATAGATCATGCCCGAATACTCTATCATTCCACTCTTCAGCTACATTCCCATCAGGGAGCGTAAGTAACATGGTCTTGCTTACCTTACTGCCTCCAATCAATGGATAGATATAGCTTGCAAACTTATAGCCTCTGTATTCTGGTGTGAATTTAGAGGCTGTAATGGCGTAGCCCTTGGTGAGGGCGTGTTGATAGGCAAGGGTGCCTGTGACGTTGGCTCCTAGGATGTGTGTCTCAGAGGCGTGCTCATATATTCCGCTTAGGTCAAAGTAATCGATAACCCTGATTTGCCACTTCCACTTGTTTTCTTTCTTGCTCAGGTATTCCTTGATGAATACGTCTGCCTTGCCCCTGAGTAGTGCTCCTAGGCAAGTGGTGATAGTTGACATTCCCTTGTCATCTATTACGTCTGAATAAATGGCTCGTGCTTCTTTGGTCATTCCTCGCTTGATAGACGCTTTGGTCGAGTCATCATCAATCTCAATGAATTTCTCAAGGAAGTTAGTGTAGGCATGATCGCCAATATCTCGTGTAAGATTATTAGCGACCGATGGGACTTCATCAATGACCACAACCCAGTCTTGTAGATAGCAAGGATCGAGGTCTAGCAAGGTCTTATGCGTAATGATAAGAACCTTGGGATCATCTTCTAGAAGCGCACATTCCACAGTGTCGGTGACATGCTTGTGAGTATCGCTATTGATTACGCAAACGTGGTTGATGCCAATAGCTTGGATGCGTTTTACAACGTCCTTGGATAGAACCTTGGTAGGAACTGCATAGATGTAGCGTTTGTTAGGGTCAGCATCTAGCTCTCTGATGAATTGTTCTGTCTTGCCTGTACCCGGTGTAGCTTCGGCTACGAAAATAATCTTAGATTCACTTTGGCTCAATCAGCTTTCCTTCTCGGAGTAATTTGTTTACTTCTTTTATGAGGTAGGAGGGAGTAGTGAAGTGTCCTGAAAGTTCTTGGGGTACGGCCTTATGCCCCTTGACAGCTAGAACCTGATAGAACCCAAACGAGTTCATGCCATATTCAATGTGTTTGTAGTCGCGGATGCCTGAGATATGTCGATTCTTCTGCTCAATGCTGCAATCAATTGCCTCTAGGGCGGAGCGCCGTTCTTGTTGAGCATGCAATTCCGCTTCGTTGAGATATGTGTTGCCCATTTTTATTCTCCTTTAGTGTAGGTGGCTCGAATGGCGGTCATAAGTTCGGCTTGTTCTTTCTGTGTTGCGCCAGTCAGCATGGATTTGGTGGTGCCTATAATATTTCCAGCTTCGTCCCGCTTGATAATACTTTTCTGAGGTTGGGTGCCAAACTCTTTGTAAGTGTTATCTATATTGATAAGCTCTCTTACCAGTGGATCATTGCGATATAGCTCATCAGCTACTTTCTGTTTAGAGGCTTTCCATTGCGCTAGGGCGTCTTTAGATGAGGCGAGCGGATTGCCTTTAGGTTGAGGAGGTTCTTCTGTTAGCTGGTAGCCTTGTCCGATTAGCTCTGTCAGTACAGACATAGGGCTGTTGCCAGTACGTCGGGCCAGCTCATTAATTTCACTCATTGTAATAGTTTTCATGTTGATCCTTAGATGTCTAGAATTTTGTATTGGTATGGTGCGGTGTGGGCATCGCCTGATTTGCGACGCTCGATAATGCCAGTGTCTAACAAGTCTCTGAGAATGTAATCTACAGCCCTGCGAGTTAGCGCCGTAGCCTTTCCGAAGTCACTAACTGAAATCGTTGTCCATCCATCTTCTTTGTGGCCATTGCGAATCATTAGATAGATAAGTTTGCGTGTAAGGGTTCTCAGGCGCACATGGTGTAGCGCCACAATGTCGTCGATTGTAGTAGTCATATATGGTCTCGTTTCTTAAGGTTGATTAATAGCAGCGGCCGCATGGATTATGTAAGCTCTCAAAGTTTTCCGTTGATGCGGAAAATAGAGACCCCATGAAATCGTTGCTAATACTATCTATACTGATTTTTGGGGGTGATGGTCTACAAGGGGTAGCGAATTATTTTCTAAGGATAATCCTCAGTCTTCATCATCCCATTACTCATTTTCGCCATAAGCCCCTGTGAAAGGGGCTGCTTAGCTGGCTGGCTATGTCGATGGGTTTTCTATTTATCGTGGCTCCTATGGCTTGCAGGGCGTTTAATCAATCAAGTGGAGAACATCCTTGGCGTTCAAGTGGGAGTATCTAGCTACAGACCGAGTGTCCCGGTGTCCCGACACAATCATTATTTGAGCGTTATTAAACCCTTTCTTGGCTACGTTAGTAATGCGTGTATGTCTTAACTGATGAAGCCTAACGCTATTGTCTAAGCCTGCTTTGTTCCTTGCTAACCTGACAGCCTGTGAGACGCTATGAGGCGTCACAGTGAACAGCCTTCCCTTGTTCGCTCGGTCTGCTAATGCGAGACGCTGAGCCTCTTTCAATAACTCTATGGCTCTGATTGTTAAGGGCACAGACCTAGTGCCGTTCTTCCCATCAATCACATCCGCAATTCGTTCCTCCAGGTGAAGACAGTGAGTCGTGAGCTTGAGTATTTCTGAGCGTCTCATAGCGGTTTCATAGGCAAGCTCAACGATGAGAGCCATGGTGGGGGATAGCTTGTTGAGCAATTGTCTAAGCTCGCCTGCACTGATTACCTTGTCGCTAGATTTGTCTGGCTTAGGGAGGGCTATGTCACTTACGGGGTTGTGTATGTCGATTAGCAGGCCACGCTTGGCGAACCTGAAGAAACGGGACATGAACGCTAGCTGTATACGACAGGTAGCAGGCTTGACCGTCTGTAGACGCTTCAGCTTGAAGTCATTGACTAGCTGAGGGGTGATGTCATGGATTGACTGAGGGAATGCAGCATAGAGCTGGGCGACGATCTTGATTGCATGGTCGTAGCTACCTTTTCCCTTGAGCAGGGTTTCACAGTAGGTCATGCCCAAGGTGTAAAGCGTATGGGTTTGGTGTTCCTTGGTTACAGCTTCAAGCTGGTCAGCCCATGCTTGGGCCAGTGCTTGAGTGGGGAAAGTTTTAGATTGGGCAGGTTTCCCCTTCAAGCGTACCTGAGCGTTCCAGTTACCTGATGGGAGGGAGCGGATGTTAGCCATTGTTGACGCCTCATAATGTGAATGGGCGTTCTCTTAGGGCCTTAAGCTTCGTGGCTTAGCGCCTAGCATGGTGGCTCTTGACATGGTGGGGGTCGTTGGTTCGAGTCCAATCGCGCCTACCAAACAAAATCCGCTCTGCTGGGCGGTCTAGAAGGGCTCACCGAAAGGTGGGCCCTTTTTTGTTGTCTGTGATTTGCAAAGCTTTTGCAAAACCCCGCCTCAGAACGGCAGTTCGGCGCTGACCTCAACCTAGTCGATCGTCTCGGCGTCGTGTCCCCCTTGGTAGCACATCGTCATTTTCTCGTCCGCCAGCTTTATGGCAGTGTTAAGGCTCCAAAGGCCAGCCACAGTCAATCAGCGGCGAAGCCCGGCTCTGCGCCGGGCTCGTTAAATTAACTTCGGCGCGAATCCAGCTTTTTCACAATCTGGGCGGAGGATCTTTCTTTGCGTCTCTGCACCCAACTATGAAGGGCGTGCAGTGGGTGTAGAAAGGCTGCAAGCACGCCCAGTAGCATGATGATGAAAATGGTGATCAGCGGGATGCTTTCGTGCGAGAACATGGTGGGTTACTCCTGTAGTCACTATGTCGGAACCCGCAGACTAGACGCATATAACGATGGTTTCGATGAACGTATGTTCATCAATGGGCGCATGAATTGTGCTACGGCAGAGCTCGCCAAATTGACGAATTGTGGAAATCAGCGAGCGGTTCTCGATGGGGCTCAATGCGCGTCCATGCACCTGATGAATCATGGGCAGCTGAAATTCCAGGCATCAATAACAAGGTCCTCTGCCTCCTCGCCAATAGTCGTGATGCCCAGGCATTCCTGGTTTTTCCTGTAATGGAATTGGCAGTACTGCACGCCCTGGGTGCATCGCTCGACTTCCGTGATGCCCATATTCAGAAGTTCTACCGCAGTGCCGACAGGCTGCCTCTGAATGAGCGCATCCGGCCTCCAGCCGTTCTTGATCAATGCACTTCGCGCCGATAAAAACGGCATACCTTCTCTGATGGGTATCTCTGTAGCGCAGGCAAAGGCACTGGAGAGATAAAGCAAAATGCAAGCGCAAGGGAAGGATCTCACTTTCCGCACCCTTACTCTCTTTCGGGGCATTCGAAATTCCATGAGTAGATCTTCATGTCTTTAATCTCTTCGCCCACTGTTGCGACGCCGAGACAGGTTTGGTCTTTTAAATAGTAGAAACTGCAGAACTGAATGCCCATCGTGCAGGATTCAATTTCGATGAAGCCTTTTCTTATGAGAATATTTTCGACCCCGATCTTTTCTAAGTCGGTTGGGTTCGGTTTCCAGCCGTTTTGAATCAGGGCGTTTCTGGCGCTTGTAAATGACATCCCCTCTTTGATTGGCACCTCTGCAGCGTTTACATGAAAACTTGCACAGCATAAGAAGCCGATGAAGAGCCAAGTGCTCACGCTGCTCATGTTGAGGAGGAGTCCCTGCGGAGTTTTTGGTGGGGAGATTGCCGAGAGGGAGCGTCGTCCATGGTGGGGATGTTTCATTGCTTTGCGATCCTTGCTGGTTTTGCGTGCGAATGATCCAGTGGGGGGAGATCATGGTCAATCATTGCTGTGGGGATGGCTTTGGTTTTCAGGCGTAGAGTCACCGTCCGTCGCCATCATCCTTGGAAAAAGTGTGGATATTGAATGACTTACGCGTGTTACTAACCAGCCGGTTATCGAAAAAATGTTGTTACATGCGGGATAAATCAGTAACATCCGCCCCGCGTTCACCACCACGGTTTATGCACTTTTAAATCCCAAGCTTCCATCAGCTGCTTGGGATTTTTTTTGCCTGCGATTTGGCTGTCGCAGTACCTGTCTTTCATCCGCCGATCCTGCGCGGGCAAATCCTTGCTTTTTCGACTACTACTGACTGGCCGATTTTCAACTCTTTCCAAAGGGGTTTGTCGATGCTGGTTCACTGGTTTCTAGCGGCAATTCATCTATTGGCTTTTGCCTTGGGTTTTTGGGCGGTGCTTACACGCGGTACAGCGTTCCGCCGCTTGGCGGCCGGTACTGGAGAGGCTGGGCGAGTGTTGCTTGCCGATAACTTATGGGGCATTTCTGCATTGATCCTGCTGGTGACCGGTGGGATGCGCGCATTTGGCGGGTATGAGAAGGGCACTGACTATTACCTTCATCAGCCGCTGTTTCATCTGAAGATGACGCTGTTGGTGCTCATTCTGCTGATTGAACTCGCTCCGATGGTCACGCTGGTCAAATGGCGGATCGCATCTGCACGCGGTGCGGCACTAAATACCGGGCGTGCAAAGTTGTACGCGCGAATCAGTCATGTCGAGGCGTTGCTGCTAGTGCTGATGGTGATTGCCGCCACCGGCATGGCGCGTGGCGTGACATTCGGCTAGGAAGGCGAATTCTCTGCGCTCTATCGGAAACGTCCGACAGCCAGCCCTAAAAATGGCGGGTAATATCGCTCGGCAACGAAGGATAGGGATGCGGTAAAGCGTTGAGAGGGAGGAGGTCGCGTGTCAGGCGCCGTGCCCAACAGAGTGGGGAGCGGATGGCAATACGGCGCGTGTATCTCTAGCCAGTCATTACACGAGGCAAACGAACTGGCTACTGACTGCGGGGCGGCTCAGGGAGTTTGTGGCTTGTCCGGGGCGGTCAGGCCAGCCTGAATGCGCTGGTAAATCTCTTCACGATGCACGGCAACGTTTTTCGGAGCGTTGATGCCGATTCGTACTTGCTGGCCGCTAACGCCCAGAATGGTGATGGTGATGTCATCACCAATGTTTATGCTTTCACCGACTTTGCGGGTGAGTATCAGCATGGTCTTCTCCTTGATTGCTTTGTAGGGCACCTGATTCAGACAGTGCAGAGGTCGGTGGTACGTATAGATTAGTGCGAAGTCTCACGGTTTGGGTGCCTCTTTCTGACGCGCAGATGCGGCATTAATTCCCAGGGCGTAACTATACAGAGGCTGCAATCATCAATCTCGTTGTTTTGTGCCCATTTTGCGGGGCTCACGAAGTATTTATGAATGATAAGATCGCCGCTTTGAGATTTTCGAGGAAAGCGTTGTGCGCAAATTGGTCTGGATGGTCGCGGCACTGGCATTGGCAGGATGTGGTGAAGGCAAGGGTGTAGACGCGCAGAAACCGAAAACGACAGTCGCGAGCGCTCCTGCGGTTGCCGCCGCCCCTCAATGGGACCTTGAGGTGCGCGGTGAAACCCCTCAAGCCGTCAGTGACCTGAGCGGCTGGTTGATCGAGCATGCTTTCGTTCCGACGGTCATCAAGGATGGCAGCGGCAAAACGCGGATTCTGATTGGCCCGTTCAACTCCCAGGCCGAGGCGGAAGCTCGCAAGGTGCAGGTGGATGCTGCATTGGTGAAGGCCAAAAAGCAGAATGTTGAATCCGTGTTGGTTGAGCATCCGCTCACGCCGTAAACGATTCATCTGGTGGGGCTGCCTAAAGGTTGTCAACTGCGATTCGTTCCTATTCAAGTCGCTGATGATTTCCAGAAGGAGTTCCCCATGGCCTCCGCCAATCCCTACAAGTTGTTCGATGTCACCTTGCATCGTAAAACGCAGTTGAGCCCGCATATGATGCGGATCACCCTTTGGGGCCCGTCGGTCAATGAAATGGCGACTTGGGCGCCGGATCAAAGGGTGAAGCTGTTTTTCCCTGCCGCCGACGGGTCGCCATCACGGCTTTCTCAAGATGAAGGTTGGTTCGCTCGCTTCCGGGCGATGCTGGCGGATCGACGTCCTGCGATGCGCACCTACACAATCCGTCACCTGCGCGCTGAGCAAGGCGAGGTAGATATCGATTTCGTCCTGCATGGCGAGAGCGGCCCGGCATCGCGTTGGGCGCTACGGGCTCAACCCGGTGAGTCGATGCAGATCCTTGCGCCCGACAGTCATTTCTCGGCGCAGGATGCCGGTGGATTCGAATGGAAGCCGCCACAAATTCTCAAACAGGTTCTGCTCGTCGCCGACGCCACCGCGCTGCCGGCGGCCATGGGTATTCTCGATGAGTTGGCGGCGCTCAATAAGCCGCCTCAAGTCCAGGCATTCTTTGAGGTGGATAGCGCGCAGGACGTGCTCGCCGTTCCTGACTGGCCGGGACTGTCAGTGCGATGGCTGATTCGTGATCAGGCTAGTGAAACCGTCGCGGGAGCGCTGATGATTGAAGCGGTGCGCGGGGCAACGCTACCCGTTCATGCGTCGTCAGAGGGGCGGGCAGTCGAGTTGGCCGATGTCGATATCGACAAGGATATTCTCTGGGAAATTGCCGCTAGCGCCCCTGAAGGATTTTACGGCTGGGTCGCCGGTGAAAGTGCGGCAGTCATGAGCTTGCGCAAATACCTGATCAAGGAGTGCGGCATTCCTCGCGAGTCGCTCAATCTGATGGGGTATTGGCGTTACAACAAGTCTGGAAGCTAGCCACAAAAAAGGCCTCGAACATAACATTCGAGGCCTTTTTTTCACGCTGCGATCAGCCGCAGGCTTTCATGTTCACCGGGCCGACAAACTCATTGCCGCGCCCCATCACGCACGCCACGCTTTGATTGCGCTGGCGTTCCCAGTCTTGCACCGGATAAGTTTTGTCCCACGCTTCGTACAATTGCCGATCCTGTTTCGACAGGCGCAAGCCGTACTGCTTGCTCATGTAGAAATAGGTGCGGGCGATCATGCCGCGAATCGAAGGGCGGGGCATGACCTTCTTGGCCTTGAAGTCGACCTGGGTCAGGCACGAGCCGTACTGACCGGATTGCACCGGCAACCAGCCGTAGCTGAAGTTGCTGCGGTCGCCGTTGACCTCGCCAATACTTGGTACCAGGTTATGCAGGTCGGCTTCTGCCTTTTGATAAGTCGGATCATAACGGGTGCAGTTCTTGCGTCCGCCTTCCTGCCAGCATTGGCGCTGGTGGCCGAACTGCCAGGCCGGCACGATGTGTTCCCACTCGATGCGTGACGCACGCTTGGCATTTTTGCGCGGTACGTAACCGCACGCCTTCAGATCAACTTTGTTGCCGGTGTACTTACACCCGCAATAAAACTCGGTGGACTGCGGTGCATACAGCTTCCACGCGACCTTCTTGGCTTCTGAAAATGTGCGGGGCGCACCGGCCTGGGCGCCCATGGCGATGAACAGCAGCAGCAAAGCAAAACAGCGGACAATCATTGAATCAATCTTCCTTCGGCACAACCCAAAAAATCTGCACGCCGCCATCGTCGCGATAGGCGAGGGTGACGTTGTCGTTCTCGTCGATTTCCTCGAGCAGGCGCTCCCACTCATCCATTGGTTCGTCCGGCAAGCGGAAGATCAATGCGGCTTTGGATTTTTGCGCTGTGGGGGAGTTGATGATTTTTTGAACGCGCATACCCATGCGTTCATAAGCGTCAGGAGCATCAGGGGAGGTGGCCACGAGGTTATCCTTATTAAGCTGTACGTGCATACAGTATTTAACTGTAAGCAATTTCGCAACTGCTTAAAATTCAAGAAAATCCTCTGACAGCGGTTTTCCGATTTTGGTGTGAGGTGTGTCGATTTTTTTGTAGGGGAAATGCTTGCGTGCTGTAGGCGACGCTCCATTTGCCAGGCAGGTAAATGGAGCGAAGGTGCCCGACCGGGATTGGTCGGGCGGAGGTCAATCAGTATTCCCAGAACATCCGTTGCAGCTCTTTGCTGTCGTTGGTTTTGGTCAAAGCGACCATCGCCAGAATGCGGGCTTTTTGTGGGTTCAGGTCGTGAGCGACAACCCAGTCGTACTTGTCGTCAGGCTGTTCGGCGTTACGCAGAACGAAACCGCCAGCGTTGACGTGAGACGAGCGGATGATCTGCACGCCATCCTTGCGCAGGGCCTGCAGGGCCGGAACCACGCGGGACGACACCGAACCGTTGCCGGTGCCGGCGTGGATGATGGCTTTGGCGCCGGACTGGGCGAGTGCCTTGTAGGCGGTATCGCTTACGTTGCCGTAGGAATAGGCGATTTCTACGTCAGGAAGGCTCTTGATGTTTTTGATGTCGAATTCCGAGTCCATGGTGTGACGCTTGGCTGGCAAGCGGAACCAGTAGGACTTGCCTTCAACCACCATGCCTAGTGGGCCCCAGGCGCTCTTGAACGCCTCGGTCTTGATGTTGATCATTTTGCTGACGTCGCGACCGGACTGGATTTCATCGTTCATGGTCACCAGTACGCCTTTGCCGCGTGCTTCTTTGCTGCTGGCCACGGCCACGGCGTTATACAGGTTGAGCATGCCGTCAGCCGACATCGCAGTGCCTGGACGCATGGAGCCGACAACGATGATTGGCTTGTCGGTCTTCTCAACGAGGTTCAGGAAGTAAGCGGTTTCTTCCAGGGTGTCGGTACCGTGGGTGATGACGATGCCGTCAACGTCTTTGCTGTCGGCCAGTTCGGCAACGCGACGGCCCAGTTGCAGCAGATTGTCGTTGGTGATGCTTTCCGAGGCGATCTGCATGACTTGTTCGCCACGCACATTGGCCAGTTTGCTCAACTCGGGAATGCCGGCGATCAGTTGTTCCACGCCGACCTTGGCAGCTTGATAAGTGGCGCTGTTGGCGGCACTGGCGCCAGCTCCGGCGATGGTGCCACCCGTGGCGAGCACCACGACGTTGGCCAGTTTGGTCTGGGACTCGACTTCTTTTGCCTGAAGGGCAGTAGGCAGGAGTAAAAGGAGGGCCAAAGCGCCCGGAACGAAGTTTTTCAAAGCAGATGTCATTATTTTTCTCTCTAGTAGTGAGACGGTGCTGATGCAGGTTCATCTAGATGCGCCCCGTGCCGATCTGGGGGTGCGGTGAAGGGAGCAGGATCTGTACCAGCCGTACTTTGCGTTAGAGAAATGTTTAAGCTGATGATTTACATCAAGATTTTATGACTCGGTGAGGTTCCTGATGAATCGTTTATCCGGATTTCCGAACAATGGTCGCTTTCGCGTTCGGCTCACCGAAAAGGACTACTGCCCCTGTCGAACAGATCGGGTTGCCGGTTGTGGAATTCCTGCTAAAGAATCCTTTGCGCAGGCCGATGGGTGTTAAAGGAAATTAAAATTTAAGGAGTTCACATGTCACTGACGATCGGTATTGCAAATCCCGGTGCTGTCACCATTGGCGGTAAGACCGCAGCGACGATCAATGCAATAAATGAAGCCGAAGCGGATGCCTCCGCCGAGGCGCTGGGCACCGAGGAAGAAAGCAGTAATCAGGTCAGAACCGGTGGTCCCGCGCAGGAAGCGAGCAAGACTGAAAGCAGCGATAATCTGAGCATTACCGTCAAGATGCTGCTCAAACGCATGCAGGAATTGCAGAAGCAAATGCAGGAGCAGCAACAACAACTCGCTGCCGCGCAGGCTGCGAGCTATCCGACGCCAGAGGCCAAGTCGCAGGCAGTCATGTCCATTCAGGGGCAGATCGCGCAAACCAGCGGCGCAATGATGGAAGTATCGGCGGCGCTGCTGAAAGAGATGTCCAAGGGTTCCACCAGCGGTAACCTGGTCAGCACCACGGCATAAACAGCGACCGGGCGGATCAGCAGATTCGCCCTACAATAGATGACGATTTCTGATTGTTGACAAATGTCGGCGGGATTCGCATAGTTCGGTCTACGCAAACGTTTGCGCGACGTTCGTCGGGGCATTCTGTCATCGGCAACGTAATGTCGATTACGCCAGCGCAAGCGTTGCTCACAATAATCATAAGATCGGAGTGAACCCATGAAGCTGCCATTTGCTGGACGTCTTCTTGCTGTCGCTATGCTGGCTGCCACAGCCGCTGCACTGCCTGTCTCTTCGGCGTTCGCCGAATCCCCTGAAAAACCCAAAGTCGCACTGGTCATGAAATCTCTGGCCAACGAATTCTTCCTGACCATGGAAGACGGCGCCAAGGCCTACCAGAAAGAACACTCCGCCGATTTCGACCTGATCTCCAACGGCATCAAGGATGAAACCGACACCGCCGGCCAGACCCGCATCGTCGAGCAAATGATTCTGGCCAAAGTCAATGCGCTGGTCATCGCGCCTTCCGATTCCAAGGCCATGGTGCCAGTGATCAAGAAAGCAGTCGACGCCGGTATCACCGTGATCAACATCGACAACCAGCTTGATCCGGCAATCGTCAAAAGCAAAAACATCAGCGTGCCATTCGTAGGTCCGGACAACCGCAAAGGTGCGCGTCTGGTCGGTGAATACCTGGCCAAACAGCTCAAGGCCGGTGACGAAGTCGGCATCATTGAAGGCGTGTCGACCACGACCAACGCCCAGCAGCGTACCGCCGGTTTCAAGGATGCGATGGACGCGGCGCAAATCAAGGTTGTTTCCCTGCAGTCCGGCGACTGGGAAATCGACAAGGGCAACAAGGTTGCCGCGTCGATTCTCAGCGAATATCCGCAAGTCAAAGCGTTGCTGGCGGGTAACGACAGCATGGCCGTCGGTGCCGTTTCCGCCGTACGCGCCGCCGGCAAGGCAGGCCAAGTGCAGGTGGTCGGTTACGACAACATCAATGCCATCAAGCCAATGTTGAAGGATGGTCGCGTACTGGCGACTGCCGACCAATATGCTGCCAAACAAGCCGTGTTCGGCATCGAGACCGCGCTGAAAATCATCAAGGGCGAGAAAGTCGACAGCGGTGCCAATGGCGTGATCGAAACGCCGGTTGAGCTGGTCACCAAGTAAGTCCTCTGGCGACACAACGGCGCTCGTCCGTCCGGGCGAGCGCATGGAGATTTTTATGTCAGTTTCCGCCCCGAACGCTGTCCTCTCGGTCAGCGGTATCGGTAAGACCTATGCGCAACCGGTGCTCACCGGCATCGATTTGACGCTGATGCGCGGTGAAGTGCTGGCGCTCACTGGCGAGAATGGCGCCGGTAAAAGCACGCTTTCGAAGATCATTGGCGGTCTGGTCACTCCGACCACGGGCCATATGCAGTTTCAGGGCAAGGACTATCGCCCGGGCAGTCGTACCCAGGCAGAAGACCTTGGCGTACGCATGGTCATGCAAGAACTCAATCTGTTGCCGACGCTGTCGGTGGCGGAGAATCTGTTTCTCGATAATCTGCCAAGCAATGGTGGCTGGATCAGCCGCAAGCAGTTGCGTAAAGCCGCTATCGAAGCCATGGCGCAAGTCGGCCTCGACGCGATCGATCCGGATACGTTGGTCGGCGAGCTGGGGATCGGGCATCAGCAGATGGTCGAAATCGCCCGGAACCTGATCGGCGATTGCCATGTGCTGATTCTCGACGAACCCACCGCGATGCTGACGGCGCGTGAAGTTGAAATGCTCTTTGAGCAGATCACTCGTTTGCAGGCGCGCGGCGTCTCGATCATCTACATTTCCCACCGCCTCGAAGAGCTGTCCCGTGTTGCCCAGCGCATTGCCGTGTTGCGTGACGGCAACCTGGTCTGCGTCGAACCGATGGCCAATTACAACAGCGAGCAACTGGTCACGCTGATGGTCGGTCGTGAACTGGGTGAACACATCGACATGGGCCCGCGCAAGATTGGCGCCCCGGCGTTGACGGTCAAGGGTCTGACGCGTTCCGACAAGGTGCGCGACGTCTCGTTCGAAGTGCGCGCCGGAGAGATCTTCGGGATTTCCGGGCTGATCGGCGCAGGGCGCACGGAATTGCTGCGGCTGATTTTCGGTGCCGATGTCGCCGACAGCGGCACGATATCGTTGGGCTCGCCCGCACAAGTTGTGAGTGTGCGTTCGCCGGTCGATGCGGTACGCAATGGCATCGCGTTGATCACCGAAGACCGCAAGGGCGAAGGCTTGCTGCTCAGTCAGTCGATCAGCGCCAACATCGCGTTGGGCAACATGCCGGAAATCTCCAGTGGCGGTTTCGTCAACAATGGCGACGAGATCGCCTTGGCGCAACGGCAGATCGATGCCATGCGCATCCGCAGTTCGAGCCCGACCCAGTTGGTGTCAGAGCTTTCCGGGGGGAACCAGCAGAAGGTTGTGATTGGTCGCTGGCTGGAGCGTGATTGTTCGGTGCTGCTGTTCGATGAGCCGACTCGTGGCATCGACGTCGGCGCCAAGTTCGACATTTATGCCTTGCTCGGTGAATTGACTCGCCAGGGCAAAGCGCTGGTGGTGGTCTCCAGTGACCTGCGTGAATTGATGCTGATCTGCGACCGGATCGGCGTGCTGTCCGCAGGTCGTCTGATCGATACCTTCGAGCGCGACAGCTGGACCCAGGATGATTTGCTTGCCGCCGCGTTCGCCGGCTACCAAAAACGTGATGCGTTGCTCAACGAAGCGGCGCCTAGGGATCTCCCATGAAAACTGCATCTCCTGCCGGCAAACGTAGTGGCAATTTTTACGGGCTGGGTACTTATCTGGGGCTGGCCGGTGCCTTGCTGGCGATGGTCGCGCTGTTCTCGATCTTGAGCAGCCACTTTCTGTCCTATAACACCTTCAGCACCCTGGCCAACCAGATTCCCGATCTGATGGTGCTGGCAGTCGGCATGACCTTCGTGCTGATCATCGGCGGCATCGACCTTTCGGTGGGCTCGGTGCTGGCATTGGCGGCATCAACGGTCAGTGTCGCCATTCTCGGCTGGGGCTGGAGTGTTCTGCCGTCGGCGCTGCTGGGCATGGCGGTAGCGGCGCTGGCCGGCACCGTCACTGGTTCGATCACCGTTGCCTGGCGGATTCCATCGTTCATCGTGTCCCTCGGCGTTCTGGAAATGGCTCGCGGCCTGGCGTACCAGATGACTGGTTCGCGCACGGCTTATATCGGTGATTCTTTTGCCTGGCTGTCGAACCCGATCGCATTCGGCATCTCGCCTTCGTTCATCATTGCCTTGCTGGTGATCTTCATGGCCCAGGCGGTTTTGACTCGCACCGTGTTTGGTCGCTACCTGATCGGCATCGGCACCAACGAAGAGGCGGTAAGGCTGGCGGGGATCAATCCGAAGCCCTACAAGATTCTGGTGTTCAGCCTGATGGGGTTGTTGGCCGGTATCGCCGCGCTGTTCCAGATTTCTCGTCTGGAAGCGGCTGACCCGAACGCCGGCTCCGGTCTGGAGTTGCAAGTGATTGCTGCTGTGGTGATCGGCGGGACCAGCCTGATGGGCGGGCGCGGTTCGGTAATCAGCACATTCTTTGGGGTGTTGATCATTTCCGTTCTGGCCGCGGGTCTGGCGCAAATCGGTGCGACCGAACCGACCAAACGTATCATCACCGGTGCAGTGATTGTCATCGCGGTCGTGCTCGATACCTATCGTAGCCAGCGCGCCAGTCGGCGGGGCTGAGCCATGGCGACGATCAAGGATGTGGCGGCCCTCGCGGGGATTTCCTACACGACCGTGTCGCATGTGGTGAACAATACCCGGCCGGTCAGTCAGGAAGTGCGGCGCAAAGTCGAGGCGGCCATCAAGAGCCTCGACTATGTGCCTAGTGCGGTGGCGCGCTCGTTGAAAGCCAAGACCACGGCAACCATTGGCCTTTTGGTGCCCAACAGCCTCAACCCGTACTTCGCCGAACTGGCGCGGGGCATCGAGGATTACTGCGAGCGTAACGGCTACTGCGTGATCCTCTGCAATTCCGATGACAACCCGGAAAAGCAACGCAGCTATTTGCGCGTGTTGCTGGAAAAACGTATCGATGGGTTGATCGTCGCTTCGGCGGGCGGTGACAGTGGTTTGGCGCAAGGGTTGGCCGGGGTGAAGACGCCCATGGTGATTGTCGACCGTGGCCTCGATGGCGTGGATGCCGATCTGGTACGCATCGACCACGAATACGGCGCCTATCTCGCCACCCGCCATCTGCTGGAGCTTGGCCATCGCGATATTGCAACGATCGGCGGTCCGGCGAGCACCAGCGTGGCGCAGATGCGTCAGGCCGGATATTGCCGGGCGCTGAAAGAGGCGGGCATAGAAATACGTCAGGCGCGCATGCTGGAAAGTGATTTCACCAGTACCGGTGGTTACAACGCCGCGGCGATCCTGCTCGAGAGCAACCCGCCGAGCGCGATTTTCGCCGGTAACGACATGATTGGTATCGGTGTGCTGCGTGCAGCGGCAGAGCGTAATGTGCGGGTGCCGAGTGATCTGTCGGTGATCGGCTTCGACGATATCCAGATGAGCCGTTATGTCTATCCGGCACTCACTACCGTCGGCCAGTCAATCCTGCAGTTGGGCGAAATGGCGGCCGAGGTGCTGCTGCGAAGACTTGCTACTCCAACTCTGGGCACGGATCAAAGGATCGTGACCCCGAGTATTGTCCTGCGCGAGTCGACCGCGCCGCTGTCCGGCGTGTTCACCGAATATCGCTGAAACCGAATTGACGAGTAATGATGTATGCCAGCAAATGTAGTGGTAATAGGCAGCCTGAACATGGATCTGGTGACCCGGGCGCCACGGTTGCCCCGGGGCGGTGAAACGCTGATCGGTCACTCCTTCGCCACCGTGTCCGGCGGCAAGGGTGCCAATCAGGCAGTGGCTGCCGCGCGACTGGGTGCACAAGTGGCGATGGTCGGTTGTGTCGGCAATGACGACTATGGCGTGCAATTGCGTGATGCCTTGCTGGCTGAGCAGATTGACTGCCAGGCGGTGAGCGTCGTCGAGGATTCCAGTGGCGTGGCTTTGATCGTTGTCGATGACAACAGTCAGAACGCCATCGTGATTGTCGCCGGAGCCAACGGCGCGATGACGCCGGCGGTGATCGACCGGTTCGACGCCGTGCTACAGGCTGCCGATGTTGTCATCTGTCAGCTTGAAATTCCGGATGCGACGGTGGGCCATGCGCTCAAGCGCGCGCGTGCGCTGGGCAAGACGGTGATCCTCAACCCCGCGCCAGCCAGCCGCCCGTTGCCGTCGGATTGGTTCACGGCCATCGATTATCTGATTCCCAATGAAAGCGAAGCCGCTGCATTGAGCGGCCTGCCGGTCGATTCGCTGGAAACCGCAGAAAGCGCTGCAAGTCACTTGATCGCGATGGGTGCGGGCAAAGTCATCATCACCCTCGGCGCCGAGGGCTCATTGTTCGCCAACGGCAAAGGCTTCGAGCATTTTCCTGCCCCCAAAGTGAAAGCCGTCGATACCACGGCGGCAGGGGATACCTTTGTCGGTGGTTTTGCCGCCGCCCTGGCCGCTGGCAAGTCCGAAGCTGAAGCGATTCGCTACGGGCAGATTGCCGCTGCATTGTCAGTGACTCGCGCTGGCGCGCAGCCTTCTATCCCAACAATGTCCGACGTACAGGCCTTTAAACCCGCATGAAAAAGACTCCTCTGCTCAATGTCGCGCTGTCGCGGCTGATCGCCTCCCTGGGCCATGGCGACATGGTGGTCATCGGTGACGCCGGGTTGCCGGTGCCGCCCGGTGTCGAATTGATTGATCTGGCGCTGACCCACGGCGTCCCGGATTTCGTCACCACGTTGAAAGTGCTGCTCAGCGAAATGCAGGTGGAAAGCCACGCGTTGGCCAAAGAGATTTTCGATAAGCAGCCGACGGCGCTCACCACGCTGGAGGCGTTGAATGAAGAGGGCGCACTGGGACGTCGCGATCTGCTCAGTCACGACCAATTCAAGGTTCTCAGCCGACAGGCACGAGCGATTGTTCGTACAGGCGAATGTCAGCCGTACTGCAACATCGTTCTGGTCGCTGGGGTTACGTTCTGATTTTCGATTTCATCTGCACAAGGAATGCGCCATGCAACGCTATGCTCAAAAACTGCATCAACTGGTCCGGAGTCTGCTGCTTTTGTCCGTGATAACTGCAACCGGCGCTCATGCGGCGGAAAAAATCGACCTGATCATCGACACTGATCCGGGTGCCGACGACGTGGTCGCCTTGCTGTTCGCCCTGGCCTCGCCGGACGAACTGAATATTCGTGCGCTGACCACCGTGGCCGGCAACGTGCGCCTCGACAAGACGTCGCGTAATGCGCGTCTGGCTCGCGAGTGGGCAGGGCGCGAGGATGTACCGGTGTACGCCGGTGCGCCGAAACCGCTGATGCGTACGCCGATCTACGCCGAAAACATCCATGGCAAGGAAGGCCTGTCGGGTGTCACCGTGCATGAGCCGAAAAAAGGCCTGGCTGAAGGCAATGCGGTCAACTACCTGATCGACACCCTGAAAAAAGCCAAGCCGCACAGCATCACCATCGCCATGCTCGGTCCGCAGACCAACCTGGCGCTGGCGCTGATCCAGGAGCCCGAGATTGTTCAGGGCATCAAGGAAGTGGTGATCATGGGTGGTGCGCACTTCAACGGTGGCAACATCACCCCGGTGGCTGAATTCAACCTGTTTGCCGATCCGCAAGCGGCTGAAGTGGTACTCAAGAGCGGCGTGAAGCTGACCTACCTGCCGCTGGACGTGACCCACAAGATTCTCACCAGCGATGCGCGCCTCAAGCAGATTGCAGCGCTCAACAACAATGCGAGCAAGATTGTCGGCGACATTCTCAACGAGTACATCAAAGGGGATATGGAGCATTACGGCATCCCGGGCGGCCCGGTGCATGACGCTACCGTCATCGCTTACCTGCTGAAGCCGGAACTGTTCACCGGTCGCTCGGTTAACGTGGCTGTTGATAGCCGTGAAGGGATCACTTTCGGTCAGACCGTCGTTGATTGGTACGACGGCCTAAAACAACCGAAAAATGCATTCTGGGTCGAGAATGGTGATGCCCAAGGCTTCTTCGATCTGCTGACTGAGCGCCTGAAACGCCTGAAGTAAGGCAAAGGCCCGCAGGTGCCAGCCTGCGGGTCGCTACTCTCTCTCGGTGTCCGGCTTGCCCTTTGGGTCGTGCTGATACCTCTCGAACACTTGGGCTATAAACGTTTGCGCGCCTTGTGTTCCCATCGTTTTGACCAGCAGATCAATGCTGATCAATGCCAGCTCTTCCGAACTGCCCGGGCTGTATGAACTGTGCCCTTTCGGCCACAGGACTTTGATGTCGGCGGTGATGCTTACGGTGCTCATGAGTGCGCTCGAAAGGTCGGGAATGTCGGTGGACGAGTTAACCACTTTGTCGCTCGTTTGGCACTGCGACTTAGGCATGAGCACAACGCTATGCGACACTTGGTCTTTTCCGGCTTATCCAAGGATCGTGCTGTGCAGATCGATTTGAATACCCCTGACGGCCTTACGCTTGATGCCGTACGCCAATTGCTGGCGTCGGCCAGCGATGATGAGCACACGCAACTGCGCGTGACCAAGGGCGGTATTGCGTATATTTCTTCGGGCGTGACGGGCGGTCAGGACATTGATGGCCTGTTGTTTCGTCTGGAAACCTGGGCCAAGGGTTCAGGCTATGTGGGAAATGTCGCGGCCAGCGACGAAGTGTGGGTGATGCAGATTTTCAATGCGCTCAAAGACAACTGGCCGAATCCACCTTACGACTACATCGACGTCTACTGAGCTCGTTAATATTCAGTCACGATTGATTGATGAAGGGGTGAGGGCTGCTCAGGCAAACTCGGCGTTTTTCCGGTCGTGGGGCAGGGGGATGGCATTTGTCATGAAACCAAACGCCGCATTGGCGGTCGCACGATCTCAGCTTAATCATTTGAAAGTAAGGAGGCTTCATGCCTTTGAAGTTCGCGACACTGGGTGCACTTATGGCCGCTGCCATGTTGGCCGGTTGCAGTACGACCTCCAGCGAGTCGGCAAAGGATCCTGTGGCGCCAGAAGCTGGTAGCCGCTGTGAAGCGACGGCAGCGGAGTTCGCCATTGGCAAGAAAGCTTCGCCCGCACTATTGGAGCAGGCCCGAGCGAAAGCCGGTGCGCAAAACGCACGCTTCCTCAAGCCCGATGACATGATCACCCTGGAATACCGCTCCGATCGCTTGAACCTGAATACCGATAACGCTCTGGTGGTTACCCGCGTCAACTGCGGCTGATCGCCGAGCGCTTTTGTTTCAGGCATAAAAAACCCCGTCACATGGACGGGGTTTTTTAGTTCTGCTCAGAAATTACTCTGGGCGAACCTGTGCAGCTTGCATACCCTTTTGGCCTTTCTCAGCCACGAAAGAGACGGTCTGGCCTTCTTTCAGGCTTTTGAAACCGTCGGATTCGATAGCTTTGAAGTGTACGAACAGGTCGTCACCGCCACCTTGAGGAGTGATGAAGCCGAAGCCTTTTTCATCGTTGAACCACTTAACGGTGCCGGTTTGGCGATTAGACATGGTGTATCTCCAAGAAACATATATTTTTCAGTACTGTGCTGCTCAGGCCAACTGGGCACACCCGGGTATCATAGTCGAAATGTTCGCTTTGGTAGCCCCCCGGACGTGCTGTTTGCCAATCAGTCGTGTTTTCTTTGCTGCCTTCGTACGCTGAAAGCCCCGGTTTCAAAGGCTTTTAGCGAAAAGTAAAGACAATAAAAAAACCTGTAAAACCTGCATAAATCGTCCGAAAAGGCTCAAATTCAGCCGTTTTCAGGGGCGCTGAGCCGAGTCAGAAGTGCTTTTTACTTACTTTTTTGCCGGGGTGTTGGCTTTGCATTTGGCAATTTGGCCCAGCGCTTTCTGCTTCAATTCAGGCGTAGCCTTGTTGTCCATCAACGCCTGAATGTCGCTGGCCGGATAAGACTTGATGGCATCTGCACCACAGGCACAGTGAGATTTGGCAGCAGCGGCGCCGATTTGTGGAGTAGCCGCCTGGGTGCACTGTGCCATGTATTTCTCGCGTTCGCCCTTCGGCCAATCAGCGTGAGCGGCCAGCGGCACCAACAGAACAATAGGGGCGACTACGGCGAATAAGGTGTTCAGACGCATGCGAGGATGCTCCTTGTGGGTCAATGTCTTGTTATCTGAGGGGGTAAAGGCCTCTCAAGTTCAGCACTCTGGCATAAAAACGGACGATTTGCCTTCTGCTCAAACAGAGGCATAAGTGACCGCTCATCTGTGCTAGCATGCCGGGCTCAAGCGTTTACAGGCACCGGATGACTTTCCGTCCCGGCTGCGGTCAGCGTGCGAACATTCTGATTTGAATCCCAGTCACTCTGGTTCGGTTTTCCGGTTGGCCGCAAGGCTCCTGCCGCTGTAAGGCAGGCGTTCGTCATTGAATGGCCTGGATCGGATCTTGTACTGGCTCATCCCAACCCACGTGACCTTTGGTAGGGGTCACCACTAGGAGAGGAGGCGCCATGCCAACTATTACTCTTCCCGACGGCAGTCAACGTTCATTCGATCACCCGGTTTCCGTAGCCGAGGTCGCCGCATCCATTGGTGCAGGCCTGGCCAAAGCTACCGTGGCCGGCAAGGTCAATGGCAAGCTGGTTGACGCCAGCGACATCATCGACAGCGACGCGACGCTGCAAATCATCACGCCAAAGGATGAAGAGGGGCTGGAGATCATTCGCCACTCTTGCGCGCATCTGGTCGGCCATGCGGTCAAGCAGTTGTACCCGACTGCCAAAATGGTGATCGGGCCGGTCATCGACGAAGGCTTCTATTACGACATCGCCTTCGAGCGTCCTTTCACTCCGGACGACATGGCCGCCATCGAGCAGCGCATGCAGCAGCTGATCGAAAAAGATTACGACGTCATCAAGAAGGTCACTCCGCGCGCCGAGGTGATCGAAGTGTTCAAGGCCCGCGGCGAAGACTACAAGCTGCGTCTGGTCGAGGACATGCCGAACGAGCAGGCGATGGGCCTGTACTATCACGAAGAATACGTCGACATGTGCCGCGGTCCGCACGTGCCGAACACGCGCTTCCTGAAATCCTTCAAGCTGACCAAGCTGTCGGGCGCCTACTGGCGCGGCGACGCCAAAAACGAGCAGTTGCAGCGCGTTTACGGCACCGCTTGGGCAGACAAGAAGCAGCTCGCGGCTTACATCCAGCGCATCGAAGAAGCTGAAAAGCGCGATCACCGCAAGATCGGCAAGCGTCTGGGCCTGTTCCATACCCAGGAAGAAGCGCCGGGCATGGTGTTCTGGCACCCGAACGGCTGGACTCTGTACCAGGTGCTCGAGCAATACATGCGCAAGGTGCAGCGTGACAACGGCTACCTTGAGATCAAGACGCCGCAGGTTGTTGATCGCAGCCTTTGGGAGAAATCCGGGCACTGGGCCAACTACGCCGACAACATGTTTACCACGCAGTCGGAAAGCCGCGACTACGCCATCAAGCCGATGAACTGTCCTTGCCATGTGCAGGTGTTCAACCAAGGCCTGAAGAGCTACCGCGAGCTGCCGATGCGTCTGGCCGAGTTCGGTGCCTGCCACCGTAACGAGCCATCGGGCGCGCTGCACGGCATCATGCGCGTGCGTGGGTTCACTCAGGACGACGCCCATATCTTCTGTACTGAAGAGCAGATGCAGGCCGAATCCGCTGCGTTCATCAAGCTGACCATGGACGTATATCGCGACTTCGGCTTTACCGATGTCGAGATGAAGCTGTCCACTCGTCCGGAAAAACGCGTCGGTTCCGACGAGCTGTGGGATCGCGCTGAAGCCGCACTGGCTGCAGCCCTTGATTCTGCGGGCCTGCCGTACGATCTGCAGCCGGGTGAGGGCGCGTTCTATGGTCCGAAAATCGAATTCTCGCTGAAAGATTGCCTCGGTCGCGTCTGGCAATGTGGTACCTTGCAGCTCGATTTTAACCTGCCTGTCCGTTTGGGCGCTGAATACGTCTCCGAAGACAACAGCCGCAAACATCCAGTGATGTTGCACCGTGCGATCCTCGGTTCCTTCGAGCGTTTCGTCGGGATTCTGATCGAGCACTATGAAGGTGCATTCCCTGCGTGGCTCGCGCCAACCCAGGCGGTGATCATGAATATCACTGATAAACAGGCAGATTTTGTTGCAGAAGTAGAAAAAACTCTCAACGAAAGCGGATTTCGTGCCAAGTCCGACTTGAGAAATGAAAAGATCGGCTTTAAAATCCGCGAGCATACTTTGCTCAAGGTTCCCTATCTTTTGGTTATCGGAGATAAGGAAGTCGAGATGCAGACTGTCGCTGTGCGTACTCGTGAAGGTGCTGACCTGGGCTCGATGCCCGTCGCCCAGTTCGCTGAGTTTCTCGCGCAAGCGGTTTCCCGGCGTGGTCGCCCAGATTCGGAGTAATTATTATTAAGCGTGAAATGAGACAAGATAAACGAGCTGCACCGAAAGCCCCGATCAACGAGAATATCTCGGCACGCGAGGTTCGGTTAATTGGCGCTGATGGCGAGCAGATTGGCATCGTCTCGATTGATGAAGCGCTTCGTATTGCTGAAGAAGCAAAGCTTGATCTGGTAGAAATCTCTGCCGACGCAATCCCACCGGTTTGCCGGGTGATGGATTACGGCAAATCTATCTTCGAAAAGAAGAAACAGGTTGCAGCGGCGAAGAAGAACCAGAAGCAGATTCAGGTAAAAGAAATCAAGTTTCGTCCAGGGACGGAGGAAGGGGATTACCAGGTAAAACTGCGCAACCTGGTACGTTTCCTGAGTGATGGGGACAGGGCCAAGGTATCCTTGCGATTCCGCGGCCGTGAGATGGCCCACCAGGAGCTGGGGATGGAACTCCTCAAGCGGGTTGAAGCTGACCTGCTCGAGTACGGTTCGGTCGAACAGCATCCTAAGATGGAAGGACGCCAACTGATCATGGTCATCGCCCCGAAAAAGAAGAAGTAATCAACAGGGCACGGCAGGCCTTCTGATTATGTTTATCAACTGAATGCGGAGTATCCGAACATGCCAAAAATGAAAACCAAAAGTGGTGCTGCTAAGCGGTTTCTGAAAACTGCTAACGGTATCAAGCACAAGCACGCTTTCAAGAGCCACATCCTGACTAAAATGTCGACCAAGCGTAAGCGTCAACTGCGCGGTAGCAGCTTGCTGCATCCGTCTGACGTGGCAAAAGTCGAGCGCATGCTGCGCCTTCGTTAATTTTAGTCAAGAATAGAGGAAGTAACTCATGGCTCGTGTAAAGCGTGGCGTCATTGCCCGTAAACGTCACAAAAAAATTCTGAAACTTGCTAAAGGCTACTACGGCGCACGCTCGCGCGTATTCCGTGTTGCCAAGCAAGCGGTAATCAAGGCAGGCCAATACGCCTACCGTGACCGTCGTCAGAAAAAACGTCAGTTCCGCGCTCTGTGGATCGCTCGTATCAACGCTGGTGCACGTGTTAACGGTCTGTCCTACAGCCGTTTCATCGCTGGCCTGAAAAAAGCGTCCATCGAGATCGACCGTAAGGTTCTGGCTGATCTGGCAGTGAACGAAAAAGCGGTGTTTGCTGCGATTGTCGAGAAAGCTAAAGCCACCTTGGCTTAAGTACCCCCGACAATCACCCGGTCTCACTTCCGTGGGGCCAGGTGGTAAACGTCTTAAATAGGGGAAGAGCCTTCAAGCTCTTCCCCTATTTTGTATCTGGAGTCTGTACATGGAAAACCTGGACGCGCTGGTCTCTCAAGCTCTAGAGGCTGTGCAAAGCGCTGAAGATATCAATGCCCTGGAGCAAATCCGGGTTCAATACCTTGGCAAAAAGGGCGAATTGACTCAGGTGATGAAGACCCTGGGGAATTTGCCGGCAGAAGAGCGTCCGCAAGTTGGCGCCCTGATCAACGTTGCCAAGGAACGTGTAACAGGCGTTCTCAATGCGCGCATGGCCCTGTTTGAAGAAGCCGAACTGGCTGCCAAACTGTCCGCCGAGTCCATTGATGTGACGTTGCCGGGCCGTGGTCAGACCTCCGGTGGTCTGCATCCGGTGACCCGGACTCTGGAGCGTGTTGAACAGTTCTTCACTCGCATTGGCTACGGCATCGCCGAAGGTCCTGAGGTCGAAGACGACTATCACAACTTTGAAGCGCTCAACATCCCAGGCCATCACCCGGCCCGGTCGATGCATGACACCTTCTATTTCAACGCCAACATGCTGCTGCGCACCCATACCTCGCCGGTACAGGTCCGCACCATGGAATCGAAGCAGCCACCGATCCGCATCGTCTGCCCAGGCCGTGTGTACCGCAGCGACTCCGATATCACCCACTCGCCGATGTTCCACCAGGTCGAAGGCCTGCTGGTCGATCGCGACATCAATTTTGCCGATCTCAAAGGCACCATCGAAGAGTTCCTGCGGGTGTTCTTCGAGAAAGAACTGGCCGTACGTTTCCGTCCTTCGTACTTCCCGTTCACCGAGCCATCCGCTGAAGTCGATATGGAATGCGTGATGTGTAGCGGTAAAGGCTGCCGCGTCTGCAAGCAGACCGGCTGGCTGGAAGTGATGGGCTGCGGCATGGTTCACCCGAACGTGCTGCGCATGTCCGGCATCGATCCGGAAGAGTTCTCCGGCTTTGCTTTCGGTATGGGCGTCGAGCGTCTGGCCATGCTCCGTTACGGCGTGAACGACTTGCGTCTGTTCTTCGACAACGACTTGCGGTTCCTCGCGCAATTTCGCTAGTCGTAACGAATTCTTAGGAGAGCAGGATGAAATTCAGTGAACAATGGCTGCGTGGCTGGGTTAGCCCGCAGGTAGATCGCGACGAGCTGGTTGCTCGTCTGTCGATGGCCGGTCTTGAGGTCGATAGCGTTACGCCGGCAGCCGGTGTATTCAGTGGCGTGGTGGTGGGCGAGGTGCTGAGCACCGAGCAACACCCTGACGCTGACAAGTTGCGTGTGTGCCAGGTCAGTAATGGTGCGGAAACCTTCCAGGTAGTATGCGGTGCGCCAAACGTGCGTCCGGGCCTGAAGATTCCGTTCGCCATGATCGGTGCCGAGTTGCCAGGCGACTTCAAGATCAAGAAGGCCAAGCTGCGCGGCGTTGAGTCCAACGGCATGCTTTGCTCGCAAGCCGAGCTGCAAGTCGGTGAAGGCAACGACGGTCTGATGGAGCTGCCGGCCGATGCGCCGGTGGGCGAAGATTTCCGCGTATATCTCGATCTGGAAGACGCCAGCATCGAGGTCGACCTGACCCCGAACCGTGGCGACTGCCTGTCCCTGGCCGGCTTGGCTCGTGAAGTCGGCGCACTGTACGCCGTTCCGGTCACCCGTCCGGTGGTGATGAGTATTCCCGCTGTGCACGATGAAGTGCGTTCGGTGGAGGTGCTGGCGCCAGCGGCATGCCCACGTTACCTGGGTCGTGTCATCCGCAACGTTGACCTGTCCAAACCTACGCCGCTGTGGATGGTTGAGCGTCTGCGCCGTGCTGAAGTGCGCAGCATCGACGCTGCCGTCGACATCACCAACTACGTGATGCTCGAACTGGGTCAGCCGCTGCACGCTTTCGATCTTGCCGAAATCAATGGCGGTATCCGTGTGCGCATGGCGGAAGAGGGCGAGAAACTGGTTCTGCTCGACGGTCAGGAAGTCAGCCTGCGTAGCGATACGCTCGTGATCGCTGACCACACCCGCGCTCTGGCGATTGCTGGTGTGATGGGTGGCGAACATAGCGGCGTGTCCGCGACCACTCGCGATGTATTCCTTGAGTCTGCGTTCTTCGACCAGATCGCTGTCGCGGGCAAGGCTCGTTCCTACGGCTTGCATACCGATGCTTCGCACCGCTACGAGCGTGGCGTGGATTGGCAGCTGGCCCGTGAAGCCATGGAGCGCGCCACCGGCCTGCTGCTCGAAATCACTGGCGGCGAAGCCGGCCCGATCATCGAGACCGTCAGCGAGCAACATCTGCCGTCGATCGCGCCGATCACCCTGCGTGCCCAGCGCATTACCCAGATGCTCGGCATGGAAATGGATTCAGCACAGGTCGAGCGTCTGCTCAGCGCCTTGGGTCTGAACATTTCCGCCGATGGTGCAGGCCAGTGGCGCGTAGAAGTGCCAAGCCATCGCTTCGACATCAGTCTGGAAGTCGATCTGATCGAAGAGCTGGCTCGCCTGTACGGCTACAACCGTCTGCCGGTTCGTTACCCGCAAGCGCGTCTGGCGCCACAAGCCAAGGCTGAAGCGCGTAGCGATCTGCCGGAGCTACGCCGTCTGCTGGTGGCGCGCGGTTATCAGGAAGCGATCACTTACAGCTTCATCGATCCAAAGCAGTTCGAGCTGTTCAATCCGGGCGTCGAGCCGCTGTTGCTGGCCAATCCGATCTCTAATGATATGGCCGCCATGCGTTCGTCGTTGTGGCCGGGTCTGGTCAAGGCGTTGCAGCACAACTTGAACCGTCAGCAGGATCGCGTGCGTCTGTTCGAAAGCGGTCTGCGCTTCGTTGGTCAACTGGAAGGTCTGAAGCAAGAGCCGATGCTGTCCGGTGTTGTCTGCGGTAGCCGTCTGCCGGAAGGCTGGGCGCAGGGGCGCGATACTGTGGACTTCTTCGACGTCAAAGCTGACGTAGAAGCTGTACTGGGTTTTGCCGGTGCGCTGGACTCGTTCACTTTCGCACCGGGCAAACACCCGGCGCTGCACCCGGGTCAAACCGCACGCATTGAGCGCGAAGGGCGTGAAGTCGGCTTCATCGGCGCCATTCACCCGGAACTGTCGAAAGCTTTGGGTCTGGATAGTCCAGTCTTTGTTTTCGAGCTGGTTCTGGCGGAAGTGGCACTCGGTAAAATGCCGAAATTCCACGAGTTGTCGCGCTTTCCTGAAGTGCGTCGTGACCTTGCACTGATCGCGTACAAAGACGTTGCAGCCTCGGCTGTATTGGACGTAATCCGTGAAAATGCAGGCGAATGGCTCACAGATCTAAGGCTGTTTGACGTTTATCAGGGTAAAGGCATTGATCCTGATAGAAAAAGCCTTGCAGTTGGCTTGACCTGGCAGCATCCATCGCGCACTCTTAATGACGATGAGGTGAATTCGACGACGCAAAATATCCTCACCTCGCTCGAACAAAGGTTGAACGCCACGTTAAGGAAGTGACGTATGGGGGCTTTGACGAAAGCTGAGATGGCGGAACGTCTGTATGAAGAGCTGGGCCTGAACAAGCGGGAAGCCAAGGAATTGGTCGAACTGTTTTTCGAGGAAATCAGGCACGCTCTTGAAGACAACGAGCAGGTCAAATTGTCCGGTTTCGGCAATTTCGACCTTCGGGACAAACGCCAGCGGCCTGGCCGCAACCCGAAAACGGGGGAAGAAATCCCGATCACGGCTCGCCGTGTGGTCACCTTTCGTCCAGGGCAGAAGTTGAAGGCCCGAGTTGAGGCTTATGCTGGAACCAAGTCATAACGACGAACTACCCGTCATCCCGGGCAAACGCTACTTCACCATTGGTGAAGTCAGCGAGCTGTGTGCCGTAAAGCCACACGTGCTGCGCTACTGGGAGCAGGAGTTTCCTCAACTCAACCCCGTCAAACGCCGCGGAAACCGTCGGTATTATCAGCGCCAGGACGTGCTGATGATCCGGCAGATCCGCGCGCTCCTTTACGATCAGGGTTTTACCATCGGCGGCGCACGTTTGCGTCTGTCCGGCGATGAAGCCAAAGACGACACCACCCAATACAAGCAAATGATCCGCCAGATGATCGCCGAGCTCGAAGATGTGCTGGTGGTACTCAAGAAATAAAAAGCTGCGTTTGAATACTTCCAGTTTTCAAAAGCTTGCGATATATTCTTGAGCGCTCTTAGAGGTGAAGAGCGAAATGCAACATCAGTCGGGGCGTAGCGCAGTCCGGTAGCGCACTAGCATGGGGTGCTAGGGGTCGAGTGTTCGAATCACTCCGTCCCGACCATATAATTCAATGACTTAGCCCAACTTTAGCGAGTTGGGCTTTTTCATGCGTAGGGACTTTTGCGGGGGTTCATCCCGTTTTTCTCCTCAAGATGGTCAGCGCTGGTCCTCGCGAATCGGTTGCCGACACTTTGTTTGCCGCCTCAATCAAATGCTCAAGCTCTGCGGTAGAATAGTGGCTCGTAATGCTGCCGTTCTTGTGCCCAAGTAATGCCTTTCGATCTTCCTCTGTCACGTTCGCTGCACGAAGCCTTCTGCCAAAGGTGTGCTTCAGATCGTGAACCCTGATCGACCGGAATCCAGGGTGCGCTGGCGACTTGTGTTCCTTCTCCCATTTCGCCGCCGCCCTGATCCTTGCGCTTTTCCATGCCGTGTCGTTCATGCGGTGCATCGCGGTTGGTCCGTATTCGTCCGGCTGTCCGTAAGGGAACACGTACTTTGTGTGAAGACCGCGCTGGCCGTCGATAATCGACATCGCAACCCGATTCAGCACCACCAACCTTTCATCCCTGTTTTTCACTCCCGCCTTTTCGTGCCTCCCACCAAATTCTGATGGGATCAGGAACACGCTCGTTCCCAATTCCGGCACCCGTATCTCCCAATCCCACTGAAGTTTGCAGACTTCCTGTTCCCGGCTTCCCGAGTTCACTTTGTAGAGTGCCATCCTCAGTAGGTGATCCGGGATCTCAGCGAACAACATCGACTGCTCTTCCCATGACAACGGGTAGGGCTTCCGGCTCGACCTCTTTTCCTCCAGCATCGAGATCATCGGCACGCTATCCAGCCACGGCCGTTTCTCTGCGTCTCGCCACTTCCTGTGGCACAGGTTCAATATCCGGACGACTCGCTGCAGAGCGATGTTCACCGTTCTGTTCGATACGCCTGGCTTTACTTTCCCATTCGCTGTTTTGGTTGGCTTCTGCCGATCTCGCTTGAAGGCTGCCAGAGTGCCGTCATCTATATGCGTGATCGGTAGGTCGCCAATGTACGGGTCAAGCTGTTCGATGTGAGACGCAGACAGGGCAATCGAGGCTTGATCCTTGAACTCCACCAAGAATCTGGTGGCAGCCTCCCGCCAGGTTCGCACCTCGCGCACTCCGTAAACCTTTTCCTGCCTGAGCTTTTCCAGGCGGTGGATCAGGTACTGCTCCGCTTCCTGCCTTTCGCTTGATCCAGTGCTTTCCTGAAGTCGCTGACCTCTGACGACTTTGTCGATGTGCCAAATTCCGTTCCTCTCATAGAGGCCGGAGATTGTTTTTCGCGCCATTTACTTGCTCCTTGGCGCCCACTGCGGGGCTGATTGTTGTCCTGATTGGCCGCTTTTTCAATTGCCATGGACTCGATGTAGGCGTCAGCCCACTGGTCAAGCTCAATCCGGTCGAACCCGATTCCCTGTTTCCCGATCGGGAATTCACGGACGTTCGGGCGGACCGTTTTGTTGAATTCATCTCGGCACATGCCGAGATAGCCGTATGCCTCACCGGCGCGAATGAAGCGCGGGAGGATTGGCGCGACCTGGGCCGCGCTGCGATTTGACATGGTGATGCTCCATGCCGCGCGTGGCGGCAGAAGGTGGTGATGGGTTACAGGTTCACTACCTGACTGTTCGGGTCGAAAGGTTTGCCATCAGGATCTACCACCAGGCGCGGCACGTTCTCCTGAATAAACTCATCGAAACACTGTGGGCAGTAACTCGCCTGAGTGGTCTGAAGCTGGGCGTGCCCGGTGTAGTTGCACTTCGGACATTTGAGTGCTGTGGGGACAATGAAAGCCATACGAATTCCTCGCCCGCCGTACACCGGCAGGCTGTTGAGTAGGGGGAGGGGTTACTGCTGAATGAGTTCGGCGGGAACTTTCACGGTTGCGCCGCGCTTGGCGAAGACCACGGCGCGGAAAACGGCGACCGTTCTGGTTTCGCCGGGCTGGCGGTTGAATGGATCGCTCGTGGCGTCGGCCAGCCACGGGGCCCGGCAGCCAACATCGACCCAGACGCCGTACTTCGTGATCAGTTGCTCGGCGTTGGGCAGGGTGAAGAGTTGAAGCTGACCGGTACCGGGTTGCTGATCACCCTCGATCGCGTTGATTGCCCAGTTCAGCGCCGGGCCGGTCAGTTCCTCGGTGCAGACGCTGACCATACGGCTCATGGGTAATTGTCGTAGTTGTCGAAGCAAGAGCCGCACAAGGGTCTCCATCCTTGGCTTATTGCTTGGGGGTGATCCTTTCGAACCCATCGCCATTTTTGGACGAATGATCCGCAGTCTCGGCAGCGGATGTAGTGGTCGACGGCTTTTCGCTGAGCGATTTCAATCTTCTCGCGCTCCAGCTCCAGACGGTGCGCTTCTTGTTGCTCGGCGAACCACTGCTTTTCCTGCTCCACCGTCATTTCCGGAAAGATTTCGCTCATCTGTGTCATCGCCACGGCCCCTTGTAGATGAGGTGGGCCATGTAGAGCGGGGCGAAGATCATGATTTCACCTTCAGCCCAGCGGCCTCAATGGCTTCTGCGCAAGCCTCGTTCATGTCGATTGCGGATTGGTCGTGACAGCACTCGCATGCACCGGGCAGCTCGATCACCAGTGCAGCGCGAGAAGCCTGCCAAGCCACCCATGCGGTCTGTGTCCAAATCATTGAATAACGGTCGTGGTGCTCATCCTTCATGAGCCCGAGAAGCGTGCCGACTCCGCGCACTTCGGCCTCCTCGGCGGCCCACTCCTCAAACTCATCACGCATTTGATTGCTCATCCGATCACCGCCTTTATGGTCAGTACCAATGGAAGACAGAAGAAGAGGGTGCAGCCGGCAATGCACTTGGTGATCATGGCGCGGCTCTCGCGGCGGTGACCTCGTCGATGAGCGATTGCGGAAGGCGTGCCGCGAATTCGCCTTCCGACCACGACAGCGGCTGAGACTGGCGAATCATCTCGTTCAGCAGCTCGAACGCCGCAAGCAGCTGGCCATCGTTGATCTCGCCGTCCTCCGGTAGGTCGTCGCAGAAATGGTCTACCGGGTCGATTTCGCGGGGATAGTTCGGCTCACAGATGCAGAGCTGCACGTCAGCCGGTTCGATATCGCTGTCGATCAGGTAGTCGCGCAGGCTGTCCTCGTCGAAGAAGTAGCGGTCGCCATCGAAGATAACCAGAGGCTCGCCGGCCCAGTCCTTGACTGGCATCGCCGCGAATTTTGCTTGACGCCGGACGTGTCGGCACTCTTTGCAGGAACTGTTCACCTCATAGATAGGGTGTTCGGGGTTCACGTCGCAGCGGCGGTGAGTTGCGCCGCAGTAGCGGGCAAGGTCTTCATCGTCGCCGAAAAATCGACCACCTGCGGAAACCCAGCCGGTTACCGTTTGGAGGCTGGCCGCTTCCGGAGCGTCGTACATGATGATTGGCTTTTGTTCAGGCATGACTTCGTCCTTGCCGCTGTAGCGGCTATCAAATTCATAGAGGGGAGAGGTATCTTTCCCACCTCAGATAGGGAGGTGCAATGTGGTAGTACACGGAGTCGAATATCGGTTTTGCTGCGCTTCAAGCGTCGTTGAAGGACACGATGGCCTTGCGCTTGAGTGTTGGAGAGGTAACAACGGGCTGTTATTTGAGATCTTTCGAAATGACGAGACACTCCGCTTTGAAGTGACCCTGTTCGTAGAGAATGTACCGCTTGAGCTGCTTGAATACGCCGTACCAATCGCCCGAGAACGCTTAGGGGATTTCGTTCCTTATTCCTGAAACTTCGTCCTTGCCGCTATAGCGGCTGACTTTGAGCGGGGAGGGAGTAGCGATTTAGGAGCGGCTTACTCTGGCCGATACCTTTCTACGTCAGGTTAAAAGTTCGTTGATTGGAGAAAGCGTTTTGAAGTCGCAAAACGGAACTATGAAGTTTTTTAGGCGCTATCAGCTGTTGTTACTGCTGTTGATGTCGACAGCCTCGCTTATAAACGTATTTGCTCGATTCGAAGGAGACTGGAAGAGCTTTTGGACAGTGCTTATTTTGCAGTTTTTTTTCGGTCAGGCAGTGTTTGCATACATTCGGGGGGCGACGATCCACGTTGCACCTGGCGGACGTCTCTCCAAAGACGCGGATCCCCTTGGGCGTGCGGGCGTTGCGGCGTTGTCACTGGCTATCTATTTTTTAGCTTTCTGTTACGAAACACCAAAGCCAGAACCATCAATCTACGAAAAAAGAGCCTCGGACTGGACAATGCCTACGCGTGAGGAGATTGGCAGATCTTCAGATCAGAAATGATTGATGCAGCCACTTACTGCTGCTCCGGACGCAGCGCTTCCTGAACCGCCTCGACAATGTGCTGTAGGACGTGAATTCGTGGTTTTCTTCGAAAGCCTTGTCACCGACGGGGTAGTGCCATTCATCACCGAAAAACGCGGTCAACAACTTGCTGTGATGCCAGCATTCGTTCGGTGACTCGACGCTTCGCAGAACATCGATGTCGTGCCAGAGGTCGCGGGCTTCACCCTTATTCAGCTCATCCAGTTCCCAGTCGTGACGGCCGGTCTGTTGCCGGCGGCGCTGGACAATGCACTTTCTCGCGAATGCGTGAAGCGCGTTCCCGCTGAACCGCGTGCTGCTAATCCCGCGATCCAGGCAGTTCAGGATGTAATGCCAGTCGCAGTCGGCGACAAACTCCGCGACCGTTCGCGGGCCCATACCTCCCCAGTAGGCGTTCCAGCTTTTGTCCCAGCAGTTGATGGTGATCTTGCCCTGGGCGGTCTGGTAGTTCGGATCTGACTCAGTCGGGCAGTCGCGCCGGCCGAAGTCCTCAAGGAATACGGTAATCGGGTCAAGCCGCGGCGCGCCGGTGATCACCAGCCTGGTCACAGTCGAGCGCTCAACCTTCAGCTGCTCTGCCGGTTTGTTTTCTGTGGGCATGGGGCGTCCTATGCCGGGGCATGCCCGGGCGGTGGAAGGGGGGGAGCCTAAGAGGATCGGCAGACCATCGAGTACTACCGTCAGTGCATCGTGTAATGGCTGAATAATTGCCGAGGCGCCGCCGAATGAAGAAACTGACTGACCTGTTAAACCTGATCGCCGCATTGGTGCGACTGATCGATGCGATTATCCGTACGGGTTGGGTATGATCTGTTTGAGGATGCGACGGCCGATCCAGCGCAACGACGCGCTGAGAAGTTCTGTTGGCATGGAGAGCTTCCTTGACGAGTGGAGGTCGTGTGCCATAGTCACTTCTCCATTTTTCAAGAAGGTAGATATGGCCGTTCAAATTGATTTGCACGATGGACGTTCTTTCGAATACGAGAATGCTGTGCGCGTGGTGGACGCAAAACACGAATACGTGCTGTTCGACGAGTCAGGCAACGTCGTTGCGCATGTTCATAAGTTCGATGTGAAGAACCTTCACACCAAAAATATTGATGAAAAGTACTGATCTAAGCCACTTTCATCAGTGCCTCGATAATTCGCTGTCCTGCCAAAGGTGGGACAGCGTTCCCGGTCATGTGCATCGTTAACTTGTGATTGTCCGGGCGGAGCGTGTCCTTTGGGAATGACTGCGCGGCCATGGCCTCGTCAGCGCTGATCATCCGCATCATGTCGCCGTCGACGACTGCCCAGCGGTCCAGCGTGGTGATAGTGCCGATCGGACGCTCAAGACTACGGCCGGTGAGGCCAGAGCCAGACCCGTAGTAGGGCATCACGAAACGATCACCGAAACGCTCGCGCCCATTCTTCACGCGAGTCAGCGTCGAGGCGGCGCGGCCTGGCTTGTTGATCGGCGACCACTTGCCTGCGTCGAAGTCGATAATCTCGCGGGCCGGTACGTGCTGATAGCGGGGGAGCTGCAGGTGCAAGGGGGCTTTGCTGCGCGAGCAGACCATGAAGAGGCGCACGCGGTGCTGCGGGACGCCGAGATCGGCGCAGTCCACGATGTGCGGTGCCAGCGAGTATCCCAGCCGCTGCATCGCGTCAGCCCAAGCCGGGTACAGGATCCAGTCCATGAACTCCGGTACGTTCTCGATCACCGCGAACTCCGGCCGGTTGACCTCGGCGTTCTGTACCGGCGCCCAAGCTGTCGATCGCGAGTTGTCGTGCTGAGGGTTGCCGGCAGCCTTGCCGCGAGCCTTGGTGTGCCCTTGGCAGCAGGGAGAGGCGAGCATGACGTCGTGCTTCGGCACGTCGGCCCAGTTCGCCTGGTGCAGATCCTGACACGCGTGAATCGTGTCCGGGTTGTTGCGGGTATGCCATTCGACTGCTGCGGGCCAATGGTTGGCGGCCCATAGGACATCAAGCCCGGCGTCCTTGCCACCGCGCGTCCAACCGCCGAAACCAGAAAACAAGTCAATTGCTGTGAGCATGCGGGATCCTTGCCGGGTCTTTCCGACCGGTTTAATGAATTTATGTGTTCGCGTTCGCCATTTCCCTACGCAAGGAGTCCAAACAACTATTGAGGTGTCGGATGGCGCAGGTTTGTGAATGGCTTGACGTGTTGATCGCTTTATTGGCTTTGATTGCTGCATTGCTCCGGCTTTGGTCCGGATGATCGGCAATAGCGCTGTTAGTTTTGACTGATACTTTGGGTCTTCCTTCGAAAGGGAAGGCCCATTCAGATCTCGATGAACCAGGTCTCCTGCATGCCGAGCGGCTTACATGCAAGCGTTGCAGCCTCTATGCCGGAGCAGACCGAGCCGTATTCGATTTTCATAGGGGATCCTCGCCGGCTGGCGTGATTCGTAGAAGTGGGGTATTTGTGTTCGTCCCGGCATTGGGCCGGTTCAAGGAGTTGTTATGTCGAAGGCTTTTCAAAACCCCGCAGCAGTCGCTCAGGCCGCAGTAGCACTGCTCTCCGAGCTGAAGAAATCAGGTGTAGATGTGTCGGCTGCTGCTGATGCTGCAAAGCATGGCATCATCAGTGGGGATCTCTACAAATGGGTCTCTGCCGATCTCGTTACCGAATCGCAGGACGCTGTAGACGAAATCATCCGCACGGTGAACGAGTCATCTCAGGCGAAATGATTTCATCGCCTGGGTCGGCCGCCAGTTCGGCCATGCTCTTCTCGTAAAATGCTCGCGACACCTTTTCGCTTGGCTCGTAAGGTGTCGTGACATTCCTCAGCATCCAAGCCTGCGTTTCGAAGTCCGCGCTGATCAGGTTCTTCAGCAGCCGCTGGTGAATGTCCTGCTGGTTGTTGATGCCGTGCGCTGCCATGACCCGCTTGAGATCGGGCTTGAACACGCCAGCCACTTCAACCGTAAATTTCTCGACGCCCAAAGCAGCGTCCTTTGCTGCCGCCTTCTCGCGCTTTTTCTTCTGCTTGATCGCTTCCTTCGTCGGCTCTTGCACTTCGGCCATGGCCTACCTCTTCAGTTCCGCTGGCCGGCATAGCAGCCAAAATGTTTACGTTTTTTTGGGGGGGAGCGGCTGGGATTGAACTTTCTGGGGAACGACTTAGGCCCAAGCGGCCCCGCCGCCTTTGGTGGCAATTTGCTTCTGATTGGTGTTTGATATGCCAATCTTTAACAAGGATGTCCAGATGAAAAAAATTGCGTTGATAGCTGTTAATATTAAAGAAGTTCCTAGTGGATGGACCTCGGTTGATTTTGTGGATAAAACCACGGGAAAGTTTCATCGGATTTATAAGTATAAGAATAAACCATGTAGAAGTGTGTATCTCAAGTCCCGCTTAAGTGAGCATATGGCGGGGTATGCGTTGATTGAAAAGGATATTCGAAGCTCATTGGTGTGGCTCCGCAAGATCAAGGATCTTGTCGGTGACTATGATGGTAAAAAAGACGGCGCATTTAGTATTAATAGGGATCGAGAAAAATTTAACCTTGTCAAAGGTTTGTTTGTCGCATCTTTAACGTTCTACGGAAAATGTTTTTCTAAGTGCGATGGACGACCAGTGAAGCTAGAGCGCAATCAACTGGATGAGAAGTATCGAGATATTCACGATGTGGCGATTTCTTATCGGCATAACTTTGCGGCGCATAGCGGTGCGAAGCGTTTGGAGTATGCAAAAATTGCATTGGTCGTTCCGTTGAAGGTCAAGCATGGAAGGGAAATACCTATAAATCTTTACACCGAAATTAATCAGCCAGATTTGGCGTGGCACAGCAAAGACGAGGAGCTTTGGTTTATAGAGCTTCTTGAGCATGTTCAGTCAATGGTCAAAGAAAAGATTAAGAAACTTAGTGATAAGATTCTCAACGAAGAGGTGCTACCGAAAGGCCCCGATCATTTCTTTAAATAGGTTGTTGTCTGCTCAGTACGTCTCACATAATTTCAAGTTGGGTTTGTCGTCTACGTTGCTGTGTGCGAAAACGTCTCACGCAGCTACCTTCACCTGATGCCAGGCGCCGGCGGCTTAGAACAGCTTCGCGGCTTCGGCTTCATCCATCGGAACTTCGTCCGGAATGGCGATCCAGCCTGATGCAACCATGTGGGTCGGGTTGCAGCTGTTGCGCAGCTCCAGGTAGTAGTGCTCGATGGCATCGGCAAGGCGCTCGACCTTGTAGATACCTTCGGCGGAGATCTCGACCGACTTGATGTACTCGGCGCCGCGCTCGTCTCGACACATGGCGCCGATGTAGATCGTCCAGCGGTAGGAGAAGTCGAATATCGCGTTGGCGATCGCCAGTCTGCGGATCTGCCGGCAGCTCTTCCAGTTCAAGTAATAAGGAAGTTAAGTGCTACGCCAGCTGATCTTGATTTTAGCTACCTCGCAGTTGAACGGCTGCGCATGGTTTGCCGCCAATTCCTATGGCCCTATTTCGTGCTTTAACGGAACGGAGTACGAGTTCAAGGAATTGATGCCAATCATCGGGCCTTTCATCATTATCGACCTGCCTTTTACGTTGGTTGCCGACACGCTGGCGGTTCCTGCTTGCTTGTAGGGCCTGCATAAAAACCACCAAAGCCCGCGCTTGGTGGTATTGCATCGGCTATTTGTTGTCGCGGGATGCGCAGTTTTTGAATGAGTGATAAGGACGTTACGTGTTGCGTAAAGTGATTTTGCTGGTTTTGAGTGCCAGTCTAAGTGGGTGTGCGGCAACTGCGATGCGGTTGGATTACGACGAGCATCGATGCCCCTACATTGGCCTGAGATTGGATTGGTGGCTAGTAGGTACATCCCACGGAAAGCTGATTCCTTTTTTGCTTATCGACGCGCCGTTTTCGTTTGTGGTCGATACAGTCTTTTTCCCCTTCGAGTATCAATATATCGACGACTGCCCAAGGCAGTGACGTCAATTTCGATCTACAGAGGGAGGCCTTGGCGCAGCATATCTCAGAGTACAAGAAGCCTTTAGCGCCAACGCTTCTTGCACGGCAATTGCCGGTAACGAGTGCTACTGTTTCGGCTCCTTCTTGATGTCCTCCGAATCGCTCGAAGTGGCTGCATCCTTTTCCGTCTCATGCGGCTGTGCCCCGGAATTACCTCCCGAGGATTCCTCACCTTTTTTGTTGGCCTTCTCATCATTGGCGCGCGAACTTTTGGACTGATTGACGCCTGGCAGAGCATTGGGCGGGGCGGCGGATTCTGCTGTTGTCTTTTCAGTTGCCAGGGCGTGGAGCGGGCCGAGGATAAGCAGGCTGGCGAGCGATAGGGCGGTCATGTTCTTGTTCATCATCTAAGCCTTCCACGCAGGGGGTGTACCGTATTGGAAGTGCGCCGAAGGCAAAGGTGCTCGGCGCTGGACGAGTGGTAGGCATTACGATTGGATTATGCCGCTCCACTCGAGCCCGAATCGCGTCAGATATTTCCTCAGTCGATCGGCATCATTCGGCTGCGCCTTGGCTTGTCGCGATACTCCAAACAGTTTTCGCCCGGCATCTGACAGGCTGTCGGCCTGTCGGCAAACCTCAAGCACACCCTTCAATTGCAGGCGATCAAACAGATCCATGCTCTCGCCATCTCCCGGCAAGTCATCAGTAATGCCTGCGGGTAGCGCCAGACCCCATGCGTAGCGCAACCGATCAATTTCTTCCTGTACCTGCGCCTCATCAATCCGTCCACTGTCAGCCAACGTCGCCATCCGCGTGATCGACGCCGATAGTTCGCGAAAATTGCCCAGCCATGCCGCTTCCCTGGAGCTGGCGAACGCCAGGTAACGACGGCGTGCTTCCAGATTGAAACGCACCAGTTGCCCATGTTCACGGGCGTGGCGCTCCAGCTCGAAATCGATGTTCGGCTCGATATCCTCGCGACGTCCCGCGAGACCGGGAAGGTCGAAAGTCCACAGGTTGATGCGCGCGTACAGGTCCTCGCGGAACAAGCCTTCAGCAACCCGGCTGCGCAAGTCGCGATGGGTGCCGGCGATGATCAGGAAGTCGCTGTCGACTTCCTTGTCCGAGCCGAGCGGGAAGAAGCGTTTTTCTTCAATCGCCTTGAGCAGCATCGCCTGTTCGTCTGCGCCCAGTTCGCCGATTTCATCGAGAAACAACATGCCGCCATCGGCCGCCCGCAGCAGTCCGTCGCGGGCGTTTTGTGCGCCGGTGAATGCGCCTTTGACGTGGCCGAACAATGCAGACATTGCGCCGTCGCCGCGCAGGGTGGCGCAGTTCACTTCGACAAAGCGGCCCTGCATCTGATGGCGGCTGCGCTTGAGCTCGAAGATGCGTCGGGCGAGAAAGGATTTGCCGGCGCCGGTCGGGCCGATCAGCAGCATCGGCGCTTTAGAGCGCACCGCCACGCGTTCGATCTGTTCGATGGAGCGGTTGAATGCGGCATTGCGCGTGGCGATGCCCGACTTCAAGAACTCGAGGCCTTCCAGGCGTTTGTTGGCGAAGCGCGAGGCGATGCGATCATAGCGCGACAGGTCGAGGTCGATCAGGGCGTGAGTGCCGGTGGCGTGTTCGTCTTCGCTTTTGCGTTTGGCGGGCGAAGTCTGGATCAGGCGTGCCGGCAGGTAGCGCGCTTCGGTCAGCAGGAACCAGCAAATCTGCGCGACGTGGGTGCCGGTGGTGATGTGAACCAGATAGTCCTCCTGCTCGGTGTCGAAATCGTAGGCGGTGGTGAAGTCGTGCAGTGCGCCGTAGACCTCTTCGAAATCCCACGGATTACGCAGCGACATCGGGTGCAGGCGCACTTCGGTTTCCGGGGAGATCTGTTGGATATCAGCGCGAACGCGCTCGGCGAGGCTGATATCGCGGGCATCGACACCGTGAATCAGTTCCAGGCGGTTGATCAGCACATCCGGCTGTTGGCACAACCCTACGCTGGGTCGCCAGTGGCTCCAGCGGTTGGCGCCTTTACCGACGCGATCAAGGGTGGCTCCGATGAAACCTATGGCGACTGTGCGTTTACTGGGCATGTTTATCTCAGAAGATAAAAGACGATATCCAATGATAGATTTTCGATGATGGGCTTGTCGCGAATTTAATCGGTAGAAACGCTCTAAAAAATAAAAACCGTTATAAATCAATAAGATAAAAATAATAAAAAAAACAAAAACAAAACTGGCACAGCGGCTGCAATACCTATCGCAACGAACAGGACAACACAGCGAGATGCCACGATGGCCAACCAGAATCTCTTCAGTACGCAATCGAATCACTTGCCAGCCTGCGACACTCTGAATGCCTCCGGTGCCTCGGCCTATGCCTACACACCCAGGCATCAACTGGCTCAATTGGCAGTGACCGGTTGCCTCAACCAGACCTTTTACGCTTCTGCTGAAAGCCAACTGGAGCAAGTGTTGAAACTGGTGGCCGAACTGGACAGTAGCTTCGTTGCCAAGGCGGCGATTTACGCTCGTAAAAAAGGCCATATGAAAGACATGCCGGCATTGCTGCTGGCCGCATTGACCGCTCAGCGTTCAATGCTGGTGCCACAGGTTTTCGAGCAAGTGATCGATAGCGGCAAAATGTTGCGCAACTTTGTGCAGATCCTCCGCAGCGGTGCCACCGGGCGTAAATCCCTTGGTTCGCAGCCGAAGCGATTGGTGCAGAACTGGTTGAACAGCGCGACTGAACGCCAACTCTTGCAAGCATCGATTGGCAATCAGCCTTCGTTGGCGGATGTAGTGAAAATGGTTCATCCAAAACCTGCCGAAGCCTGGCGCGAAGCGTTCTTCGCCTGGTTGATCGGTAAGCCGGTGGATGTACAGGCGCTTCCGCAATTGACCCGCGATCTGCTGGCGTTTCGCAGCGGCGCGATTGAAGAAGTGCCAGCGGTGCCGTTCCAGTTGCTCGGCAACGAAACCTTGAGCAAGGAACAATGGGCCGCTCAGGCTCGCAACATGGGCTGGCAGGGGCTGCGTATCAACCTCAACACTCTGGCTCGCCACGGTGCGTTTGAAGTGCCAGGTTGCGTCGAGTATGTGGCGGCGCGGTTGGCGGATCCGCAAGAAGTTGCCAAGGCGCGGGTGTATCCGTACCAGTTGCTGGCGGCCTATCGAATGATGGGTGAGGACGTTCCAGCGCGGATACGTGAAGCGTTGCAGGATGCATTGGAATTGTCGTTGGCCAACGTGCCACAACTGCAAGGTTCAGTGGTGGTTTGCCCGGATGTTTCGGGCTCGATGGGCAGCCCGGCAACCGGTTATCGCCAAGGCGCGACTTCGGTGGTGCGTTGCATCGATGTCGCGGCGCTGGTGGCAGCAGCCGTATTGCGCAAACAACCGCTGGCACGGGTGATGCCGTTCGAAGTGGGCGTGGTGGATATCCAGCTCAACCCGCGTGACAGCGTGATCAGTAATGCGGAGAAACTCGCCAGTATTTTTGGCGGTGGCACCAACTGCTCGGCACCGCTGGCGAAACTGGCCGACAGCAAGGCCAGGGTCGACACGCTGATTCTGGTATCGGACAACGAATCCTGGATCGACATACGACGTCGGGGAGCCAGTGAGACGATGCGTCAATGGGAGCGAATCAAGCAGATCAACCCGCAGGCGCGACTGGTGTGCATCGATATCCAGCCTGGCCATGCAACACAGGCAGCGGATCGCGATGACATCTTGAATGTCGGCGGTTTCAGCGATGCGGTGTTTGATGTGATCGAGCAGTTCACCAGCGGTCATTACGGTGCGCAGCATTGGGTTGAAGCGATCGAAAACATGCAATGAATTGATTTATCACAGGCGCTGAATGCCGATGGGACTACATCCAAGACGTCTCATCAAACCCTTGTCAGCGCGTGTGACGGCACGAATGCCGGGTGGCTGTACATTGGAGTCCGGTTAATCCCGGAGCGCGGCAACGCGCAACAGTCACCCACTTTTGTCGTGCCACCTTATTTGTAGTGAAGGCAGCGAATGCGACAGGTACTCCATAGGAAACGCGGGTTCGAATCCCGCCCCGGCAACGGGGGCTTAAATCAGGCGGAGCCACAGTGTCTGTGTTTTTGTCGCTGCGACAAACGGAACAACGCCGAATGATCGGCCAATGAATAAAGAATAGAGAAATGAAAGAACATACCTACCAACTGCTCGAAGTCGCCAACGGCAAGCCGATCAAGCTCTGGACCGAAGGCGTCCCGGTGGAAAACGAGGCACGCGAGCAGTTGATGAACACCGCGAAGATGCCGTTCATCTTCAAGCATCTGGCGGTCATGCCGGACGTGCATCTGGGCAAGGGCTCGACCATCGGCAGCGTGATTCCAACGGTTGGCGCGATCATTCCAGCTGCGGTCGGCGTGGACATCGGTTGCGGCATGATCGCGGCGCGTACGTCGCTGACCGCCGCCGATCTGCCGGACAATCTGCTCGGGCTGCGCAGTGCCATCGAGCAAGCGGTGCCACACGGCCGCAGTTCACCCCGGTCGCGGCGTGACAAGGGCGCCTGGGACGAGATTCCGCAACAGGCCGATCAGGCATGGGCGGCATTGCATCCGCGGTTCAAGTTGATCACCGACAAGTATCCGAAACTGGCCAACACCAACAACCGCGGGCATTTGGGCACTTTGGGCAGCGGCAACCACTTCATCGAAGTGTGCCTGGATGAAGCAAACCGCGTCTGGTTCATGTTGCACAGCGGTTCACGCGGTGTCGGTAACGCCATCGGCAACCTGTTCATTCAAATGGCCCAGGCGGATATGCGTCAGCACATCGCCAACCTGCCGGACCGCGACCTGGCGTACTTCGAAGAAGGCAGTCAGCACTTTGACGATTACGTGGAGGCAGTGGGCTGGGCGCAGGACTTCGCCAAACAGAACCGTGAGTTGATGATGCGAGCGGTGATTCAGGCGACGCGGCAGATCATCCGCAAACCGTTCGAAGTGGCGTTGGAGGCGGTCAACTGCCACCACAACTACGTGCAGAAAGAGCGGCATTTCGGCGAAGACATTCTGGTCACCCGCAAAGGTGCGGTGTCGGCGAAGAAGGGCGAGCTGGGGATTATTCCGGGCTCGATGGGCGCCAAGAGTTTCATTGTCCGCGGCCTGGGCAACGAAGAGTCGTTCAGCTCCTGCAGCCACGGCGCCGGTCGCACCATGAGTCGCACCAAGGCGAAGAACACCTTCACCGTCGAAGATCAGATCCGCGCCACCGCTCATGTGGAGTGCCGTAAGGATGAAGCGGTGATCGACGAAATTCCGATGGCCTACAAGGACATCGACAAAGTCATGCACGCCCAGCGTGAGCTGGTGGAAGTGCTGCACACCCTGCGTCAGGTGGTGTGCGTCAAAGGTTAAAAGGAAAAGATGTCATGGAATTCGAAGAGCGCCACCCGCTGTGCAGCACGATGCGCGCACGGGTGCTGGAAGAGCTGGCGCGCATAGAGCGCGAGCGCAACGTTACGGTGTTGTATGCCTGTGAGTCTGGAAGCCGGGCCTGGGGCTTTGCCTCGACCGACAGTGATTACGACGTACGGTTTGTGTACGTGGAGAAGCCTGACTGGTTTGTTCAGGTCGACACCCCGCGAGACGTGATCGAGCGACCGCTGGACGACGAACTCGACGTCAGTGGCTGGGAGCTGCGCAAGACCCTCGGGTTGCTGCGCAAGTCCAATCCGACGCTGCTGGAGTGGCTCGATTCGCCCTTGGTGTATCGCAGCGAAACGGCAGCGGTGGGGCAACTGCGCGAATTGGCGGAGGCGTTCTATAGCCCGCCGGCCGCCCGTAGCCATTATCTGTCGATGGCAAAGAAGAACTTTCGCGGCTACCTGCAAGGCGAAACCGTGCGGTTCAAAAAGTACTTCTACGTGCTACGGCCGCTGCTGGCGGTGCGCTGGATCGATCAGGGCCGCGGCCGGCCACCAATGACCTTCGCCGATCTGCTGACCACGGTCGATGATCGCGCATTGCTCGATGAAGTCGACGAACTGCTTGCGCTTAAACGCAATGCCGACGAGAGCGCCTACGGGCCACGGCGTTCGGCGCTGCACGGGTTCATCGCTGCTGAGCTTGAGCGCGAAGTGCCTGCATTAAAAAGAACTCAGGAAAACTCGCGACGGCTGGATCAGTACCTCAGGGATACCGTCGGGCTGTACGCATAAGGATTGCAATGAAACAGGAAGTGATTGAACTGGACGGCGCCATCGGTGGCGGTCAGGTGTTACGCAGTGCCTTGAGCCTGTCGATGGTGACAGGTCGGGCGTTTCGCATTAAGCGGATTCGCGCCAGACGCAGCCGTCCGGGACTTTTGCGTCAGCATTTGACGGCGGTGCTGGCGGCGGCCGAGGTGTGTGGCGCCAAGACCTTGGATGCGGAGTTGGGTTCGCAGGCATTGAGTTTCGAGCCGGGAGCGATTCGCGGCGGCGATTACCAGTTCGCGATTGGCACGGCTGGAAGTTGCACGCTGGTGTTGCAAACGCTGTTGCCTGCGTTGTTGCGCGCACCCGAGGCGAGTCGGGTGCGGATCAGCGGCGGTACTCATAATCCGCTGGCACCGCCGACGGATTTCCTGACCCGCAGTTGGTTGCCATTGCTGCGGCGTATGGGCGCCAACATTGAGCTGGATCTGCTGCGACACGGTTTTGTACCGGCAGGGGGCGGTGAGATCGAGGCAAGGGTGCAGCCGTCAGCGCTTGTCCGAATGGACTTGTGTGAGCGAGGCGCGGCCATTTCGTCCCGGGCTTCAGCACTGACGGCCGGGCTTGCACCGGTTGTCGCCGAGCGTGAGCTTGATCGAGTGTCCAGGCGTTTGAGTCTGCCGGCGGACGCATTGCAGCAGGTCACGCTCGATCCGGCGCGTGGGCCGGGCAACGTGCTGTTGCTGGAATACGCATTTGAGCATGTCACTGAAGTGTTCAGCGCATTTGGTCAGGTTTCACTCCGGGCGGAGAAGGTCGCAGACGCGGCGATCAACCAGGCGGCGGACTGGTTGCACAGCGGTGCGGCGGTGGCCGAACACCTCGCCGATCAGTTGCTGCTGCCGATGGCGCTGGCCGGTGGTGGATCGTTTACCACGCCGCGCATGACCGAGCATCTGCACAGCAACATTGCCGTTATCGAGCAGTTTTTGCCGATCAGCGTCGAATGTCTGGAGGAGGGGCCAGATCGTTTAAGGGTTGAGGTCAGTGCGATCTGACAAATGCAACGGGACAGCGGGATTTCATCATGACATCGCGCTGTCCCTTTTTTTGTAGCCGAATATTGCCAAAAAGCGGCAAATTGCTGGCCCCCGAGTGACTGCTTCGTCGGCAAAATCGCCTTTTTTCAAAAGGTTAGGTTGGCTATATGCGGACGATTGTCATAACCGTTGCAACGCTTTCCCTGGCTGTTCTTGCCTCGGGAGTCCAGGCAAAAGAGTTAAGCAAAAGCCATCGCTTTGCCTGTGCCTGGGGATCGGATATTGCCGCCGGTGCGCAACAGTCCAAGCTGTCAGGGATATCTTTGTATGGGGCGCGTAAACAATTGCAGGTGCGCAAATTCCAGCAACCGTGGATGCGCATGACTGCCATGGGCATTACCGAGCAGACCTACAACAGCGCCTCGAAGCTCAAACCGGCGGCGGTCAAGCAGACCTATTACGAGCAATGCGTCAGACACGAATTGGCCCAGCGCTGAACAAAAAGCCCAACCTGAACCGGTTGGGCTTTTTCATGCCTGACGAACCGCCAGCGTTATTTTTCACTTTCGCAATTGACCATCCACGACACGCCAAAACGATCTACCAGCATGCCGAAGCGTGCGGCCCAGAAGGTTGCTTCCAGTGGCATATCGACGCGCCCGTCCTTGGCCAATGCGTTAAATACCCGTTCGGCTTCAGCGATGCTGTCGACATTCAGTGAAATCGAGCATCCGCTCATGCCCTGAGTCGGCCGGTCGGGCGTAGTGTCCGAGGCCATGATCGACTGATCGCCGACTTGCAGTGACGTGTGAATGATCAGATGGTGATGCTCTTTCGGCACATGCTCGGCGGCCGGCGTTTCGCCGAAGGTCATCATGGCCTCAAGTTTCCCTTGCAAGGCTTGCTCGTAGAACGTGAAGGCTTCGCGGCAGTCGCCGTTGAAAATCAGGTACGGGTTGATTCTCATGTCTCTGCTCCCGGTGGTCAGACGCGGAGAGTGGCGACCGTTCGCCGGGTTCCGCGATGGGCGGTGAAAACATAGCAGAGCGTTGGACGCCGGGAAGTGCGAAGTCTTCCAGACGTTTTTCTCATGAAAAACGCACGTCTTAGCACGGCGCAGTGTTCTGACATTCAATCGACAATAAAGCGCTCGTCTTCATCACTCAGACATATCGTCAATTGATGGCCATCCTTGTCGAATGCACAGTTGGGCAATGAAAGCTGCATTGCGATCCGGATGGGCGCACCGATAAACACAATGGCGATCAGGGTGGCTACGATGGCTTTGCCGATCAATACAGGACGAGACCCAAGGCGGTTGTTCCTGAGCCGCGAACGCAGATACAGGCCAAGGGCAAGGAGAGCAGCGCCGATGAACATTGTGCTGCCGATTTCATGCGGGGTGATGCTGTAGATCTGCTGCTCTGCGTCGTCCGGATAATTGATCAGCCACCAAGTGCCTATACCCAGTGGCAAAAGTCCTGCGGCGATACAGGCAGGTATCGACCCGGGCAAGCGCAGCAGCAGGCTCAACAACAAGACCCCGGTGGTTATCATCCACGCGGAGGCAAACAGGGGGCCGTTCATGCCACCCATGAAAGTGCCGCCGACATCCCTGGGGGAGATCAGGTACACGTCATAAAAGGCGATGTGCAGTGTCAGTGCGAGTACAGCGAGCCAGCAGACAGGGTAGTAAAACCAGAAGAAATTGGCGCGGGATAACACACTCAGTCCTTTTCGTGGTGTTCGGGCGCGGCAGTATGCCGAGGAATACCCGACACTGGAAATCCAATCGCGGCGCTGGAGTACCATGGCGCACTCTCTTCCTCTGCCGAGCCCAATGCCCTATGCCTGTTCTATCGCGCTTCACGTCATTGCTCGACCAGGGACAGCGGGCCTTGCGACTGGTTTGGGGCACGTCGCGCGGCTTGTTCCTGGGGCTGGTACTGGCGACGTTGTTTGCCGGACTGCTGCCGGCGCTGGCGGCATGGCTGGGGCAACGGATTGTCGATGCGGTGGTCGCGGCGATGCAGCTGCACGCGCAGCACGGTACGGCGCCATTGTGGCCGGTGTTGCGTTATGTGTTGCTGGAGGCCGGGGTGTTGGCGTTGTTGTCCGGAACACAACGGGCGCTGTCCGTGCAGCAGTCGCTCTTGCGGGTGCAACTGGGGCAGAAGGTCAACACGCTGATTCTGGAGAAAGCACAGACCCTGTCGCTGGTGCAATTCGAGAATTCCGAGTTCTACGACAAACTGGTGCGCGTGCGTCGCGAAGCCTCGACCCGGCCATTGGCCTTGGTGATGAAGTCGTTGGGGCTGATCCAGAACCTGATCATGCTGATCAGTTTCGGCGTGCTGCTGGTGCACTTTTCGCCGTGGGCGCTGGTGTTGCTGGTGGTCGGCGCGTTGCCGGTGTTCTTCGCCGAGGCGCATTTTTCCGGTGACGCTTTTCGTCTGTTCACCCGGCGTGCGCCGGAAAGTCGCCAGCAGAATTACATCGAAACCCTGCTGTCCCACGAGGCCTACATCAAAGAGGTCAAGCTGTTCGGTTTCGCGCCGCTGTTGTTGCAACGCTATCGCGACACGTTCGCCAGGCTCTATGCCGAAGACCGCCGATTGACCTTGCGCCGCGATGGCTGGGGCTTCGGCCTCGGATTGCTGGGTACAGCGGCGTTTTACCTGGCCTATGCCTGGGTGGTGATCGATGCTGTGCATGGCAATATCAGCCTGGGCCAGATGACCATGTACCTGGTGCTGTTCAAGCAAGGGCAGGGCGCAGTCAGTAGCAGTCTGAGCGCGATCAGTGGGTTGTACGAAGATGGCCTGTACCTGACGAGTCTTTACGAATACCTGGCTGAACCGGTACTCGCCGACACCGGTCATCTGACCGTCGGCGCGCAACCGGGCGATGGTTTGCGCTTCGAGAACGTCGGGTTCCGTTACCCCGGTGCGAGTCGCGCGGCACTGCAAGGCATCGACCTGCATCTGGTGCCGGGGAAAAGCATGGCGCTGGTGGGGGAGAACGGCTCCGGTAAGACCACGCTGATCAAGTTGCTGACCCGGCTCTACCGTCCGGATCAAGGGCGGATTCTGCTCGATGGCAGTGACTTGCAGGATTGGCAGGAAACCACGTTGCGTCAGCGCATCGGGGTGATTTTCCAGGATTACATCCGCTATCAATTCAGCGTCGGGGAAAACATCGGCGTTGGCGATACGCTGGCGTTCAACGATCAGCAACGCTGGAAGGACGCCGCTGCCGAAGGCATGGCCGCGCCCTTTATCGAAGGCCTCGATCAGGGTTACGCAACGCAATTGGGGCGCTGGTTTGCCGGTGGTCAGGAGCTGTCTGGCGGGCAATGGCAGAAGATTGCCTTGTCCCGGGCCTACATGCGTCGTGATGCCGACATCCTGATTCTTGATGAACCGACCTCAGCCCTCGATCCGGCGGCAGAGGCGGCGGTGTTCGAGCATTTCAGTCAACACACCGAAGGGCGGATGACCTTGCTGATCTCTCACCGGTTTTCCAGCGTGCGCAATGCCGACCACATCATCGTGCTGGAACAGGGGCGGATTCTGGAGCAGGGCGATCATGACGAGTTGATCGCCTGTGCCGGGCATTACGCGCAACTGTTCGATTTGCAGGCTCGCGGCTACCGTTAGGAGTCCTGCGCGCTGCGCAGCATGGCCGGCCCGGCTACACGCGGCGCCGGTTTACTCTGCATCAATGCATCGATCGCCTTGCGATAATTCTGCCCACCCAGTGCCATGCTGTTGTTGTGCGTGGCACCCGGTACCAGCAACAGTCGCTTGGGTTGTTGCGCGGCGTTGAACAACTGCTCACTGAAGCGCGACGGCACGAACGCATCGGCCAGACCGTGCACCACCAGCAATGGCATATGAATGTCGGCGATTTTGTCGATGGAATCGAATTTCTGCGACAGCAGCCAGCGCACCGGCAGCGAGGTATTGGCCACGGCCGCAGTCACATCTGCCAGTGAAGTGAATGTGGATTCGATCACCAGCCCACGCACGGGGAGTGCGGCGTGATCACGGGCAGCATCCTTGCCGAGTTCGGCGGCCAGATCGATTGCCACGGCACCGCCCAGAGAGTGGCCGTAGATCAGGCGCTTGTTCGGGTCCGGCTGCAACAGTTTGAAACGCTCCCAGGCGACTCGCGCATCTTCGTAAACGCTGCTTTCCGAGGGCAGATCACCCTTGCTCTTGCCGAACCCACGGTAATCGATGGCCAGCACCGAATAACCCGCCGCGCGCAATTGCTCGATACGGAACAATTGCCCGGTGAGGTTCCAGCGCACACCGTGCAGATAAAGAATCGCCGGGGCATTGGCTTTTTCCGCCGGCCACCACCAAGCGTGGATGTTCTGCCCGGCCTTGAAACTCTTCGGTTGCAGATCGAGTTCCTGCACGCTGCCCGGCAAACCGTGGTACCAACCGGCCGTACCGGGCTCGATGCGAAACAGCAATTTGCGCTCGGCATGTTCCAGCACGGCACAGCTCGTCGGCACACCGATAATCAACGCGGCCATGCAGGCGAACGCCAGGCGGCGACGGCGCAGTCGAGTCATGAAGGAAAGGAACATTAAACGTTTCACCGCAGCGCAGACAAAGAAGGCTTTTTACCAGATGACTCGGTCTGCGCGCGATATTTTCGACCACCGTGCGAGGTCAACAATTACAAAATGCTGCGATGGTTCAGTTCACCTGCAGGACAATCTTGCCGATATGGTCACCGGCTTCCATGTGCGCATGCCCCTGAGCTGCGTCGGTGAGTGCGTAGACTTTGTCGATCATCGGCAGGCAGCGCCCAGCGTTCAGCGCCGGCCAGACGTGTTCGCGCAGTTGATCGGCGATGGCGGATTTCTCCGCCGTGGTGCGTGCACGCAATAGCGATCCGGTCACCACCGCGCGTTTACCAAGGATCGCCAGCAGATCGACATCGTTGGCCCGGGCGCCGCCGAGGAAACCGAGCATGACCACGCGTCCGTCCATCGCCAAGGCGCTGACGTTGCCGTTGAGGTACGAGCCACCCATGATGTCGAGAACCACATTGACACCTTGGCCAGCGGTTTTCTCGGCGATCACTTCAGCAAAATTCTGCTCGCGATAGTTGATCGCCTGGCCGCCCAGTTGACTGATCGCCGCGCACTTTTCAGGGCTGCCGGCGGTGGCGAAGGCTTCGATGCCAAATTCGCGGCAGAGCATCAGCGCCGTAGTGCCGATGCCGCTGGTGCCGCCATGAATGAGTACACGTTGCCCACGGCTGGCACCGCCGAGGCCAAACAGGTTGGCCCACACGGTAAAGAAGGTTTCCGGGATCGCGGCGGCGTGCACCCAGTCGAGTCCGTCGGGAATCGGTAGCGTCTGGCCCGCCGGAACGGTGCAGTATTCAGCGTAGCCGCCGCCATTGGTCAGCGCGCAGACTCGATCACCCACAGCAAACTGGCTGACCCCGGCGCCGAGGGCCACCACTTCGCCGGCCACTTCGAGACCGGGAATCGGGTTCATGCCGGGCTTCATCGGATACTTTCCGGCGCGCTGCAAGGCGTCCGGCCGGTTGATGCCGGCTGCGTGTACGCGAATCAGCACTTCACCTTCAGCGGCCACCGGCAGCGGTACGCGTTTGGGTTGCAGGACTTCGGGGCCACCGGGTTCAGTGATTTCGATGCGGGTCATTTCGTTGGGCAAGGTCATTTCAATTCCTGCTGATGAAGGTTCCGTAGATGGGAGGTCTGTGCAGTGCAAAAATTCCAGTCAATCGGCGCAACCCTGTGGGAGTGGGCTTGCCCGCGAAGGCGCCTGCACAGCCAATGCAGCGTTGTCAGGCAGGGCACTTGCGTGAGCAGGCCCACGCCCACCCTGATTTGTGCGGTACCAGAGGTTCATCGCCTGCTCCAGCAACAACGCCACCACGATCGCGCCAGCGGCGATCACGAACAGCAACGCGTGATGGCCGCCCGTGGCATTGAACACGGCTGAATAGGCAAACCCGGCCAGCGCCTGAAACGTAGCGAACGACACGGTGGCCCGGCTCCAGGCGATCTGCTGGCGATGATGCTCCGGCACCAGCTCATGCACACGGGCCAAGGCCAATGGCACGATGCCGGGCGGAAATGAGCCCAGCACCACTGCGAGCACCGCCAGCGCGATGAATGAGTGAGACGTCGCCAGCAGTCCAAGCGCAATCGCCTGCACCACCAGGACCAGACGAATGCTCGTCCGGGCGCCGAATTTGTCCGCCAGAAAGCCATAACTCACCGGCCCGACAATCGCCCCCAGGCCATACATCACCCACACCAGCGCGCCGATATGTGCCCCGGCACCGATCCCGCGTGCCACGTAATCCACCAGAAACACCATGGCTGGCACCAGTCCGGCGGCCATGAAAGCGTATTGAGCGAACAGTAAATACACGCCGGGCGGTGTCGGCTGGACCGCCGCGTTCGATTGAGCGGCCACCGTGTGCGGCAAGTCAGAAGGCCAGCCAAACCAGCTCAACGCGGTCAGCAGCAAGGACAATGCGCCCAGTCCCAACCAGGTGGCTTGCAGGCCCAGACTCAACAGCGGTGGCACGATGGTCCCCGAGCCGGCGATGCCCAGCCCGATGCCCAGGAAGATCGCGCCGCTGGCCAAACCTTTGCGGGACGCTGGCACGTGGGGCAACACCGTCGCGGCCACCAGCACCATGATCGCGCCACCGGTGATCCCCGACAGCAAGCGCCAGCCGAAGAACCAGCTCACCGACAACGGAAACGCACAGGCAAAAAAAGCGGCGGTGACGAGCAACATCATCAAGCGCAGGGCGTTTTTGTTGCCGAGTTGGCGTGCGAGCGGCCGACCGAGCAGGGCGCCGATCAGATAGCCAACCAGATTGGCCGCGCCGAGGTAGACCACGTCGTTGGCGGAGAACCACTGCGCCTGAATCAGTTCGGGAATCAGCGGTGTGTAGGCAAAGCGTGCCAGACCAATACTGACCAGGCTGGCGCAAAGTCCGGCGAAGATGGCTAGTGCTGAAGATGACGTACGCATGGGAGCGTTCCTTGGGAAGGTGTATGGCGCTGAGCATATCGGCTATCGTTGCTGCTTTAACGCAGCGATTAGGCGGCGCAGTGATGCATATTTGCATCGGTAGAGGGCGGTATGAATTGGGATGATGCACGGGTGTTTCTCGCTGTTTGCCGCGAGTCTTCGCTACGGGGTGCAGCGCGGGTTCTAGGCGTGGATCAGGCCACCGTCGGGCGGCGTATAACCGCGTTGGAAAAGTCCCTGAGCGCGACATTGTTCTTGCGTACGTCCGATGGGTACGCGCTGACGGCGGTTGGCGAAGCGGCGCTGAAAAACGTAGAAAAAATGGAGCATTCGGCGCTGGAGCTGGAGCGGCAGATCCAAGGTCTGGATGATCGCCTGACAGGCACCGTGCGGGTCAGCACCACTGATTCGCTGGCCATCGACTTCCTGATCCCGGCCATCGCGCGCCTGCACCGGCAGCACCCGGACGTGCGCGTGGAACTGGATGCGTCCACGCAAATTCTCAGTCTGGCCAAACGCGAAGCGGACATCGCCGTGCGCAACACCCGACCGGACAACCCCGACCTGATCGCCCGGCGGATTGCCCGCTGGCCGGTAGGGTTGTTCGCCTCACAGGCCTACATCGACGCCAAGGGGATTCCGCAGCAGGGCACGGCGTTCGAAGGCCATGACCTGGTGGTCTATCAACCTTACTTGCAGAGTCGCAAGGACCTGACACTGGTCAGCGAGCCCATCTATCTTGGGCGAATCGTCGCCAGTCTCAGTTCCAGCCTCTTGGTGCGCCGCTCGATTGCGGCCGGAATCGGTGTAGGAGAAATGACCGCTTACATGGCCGAACGCGATGGCTTGGTCAGGCTCTGGCCGGAGCGCAGTTGCCCGCAACCCTATGAGGTGTGGCTGGTGACTCATGCGGATTTGCGCCATACCGCGCGCGTGAGGGCGGTAATCGAACAAATTGTCGAGGTGTTTGCGACAGAGAATGAGTGAGTGCGACGACTGCTTTGGCAAAACTACGCTGCCTGACGAAAAGGCCTACACCCCGAGCAGAATCCGCTGGCTTGTGGGCTTTGGGGGAGGGCTCTATTGTTTCTACAGCTGGGTGAGAGACGTAGCGCTTACACCCAGGTGATCGACCAGGGAAGGTATCGGTAACCCAAGGAAGGGGATCGGATTGAACGCCAGGGAAATTGAGCAATACCAAAACATGAACGCTTCGAGTAAAGGTCAGAGCACTCCCGCCATGAACACTATCAGCCGTGAAGAATTCAACGCCAGAATCGAGACCATTGAGACAAGGATGGATGCTCGGATGGAGGCTGTATCAGGGAGGATCGATGCGTTTCTTTTAGCTCAGGCAGCCAGGGACAAAGCGAATGAACGCATTCGGATCGAGCGCGATAAACGCCTCGACTCAATTGCCGTAGAGTCGAAAGAAGCGCTCAGACAAGCAAGTACCGTGAAGGCGAATGTCTGGATGGCAACGGCTGTGCATTTATTTGGCGTGGTCAGCATTGTCATTGGTGGCTACTTCGCCAGTCAGGCCAATCTGTATGTTGCGATACAAACAACCCAGACGGCGGTTCAGGCGGGCAAGGATGTCGGCGTACCAAAGCCTGCCGAGCTGCCATCGTCCGAGTCGCCACAATAAAAAACGGCCTTCAAAAGAAGGCCGTTTTTACGCGCGTTGGAGCACTGCCTCATGGCATCTGCGGCAACTCCTGCGGCCGCAAGTCAAACACCAGTACCTCGGCATCCACGCCATTGTTCAAGGTCAGCGCCTGTTCTTCGCGAACCCGCACGCCGTCACCTTCCTGCAACCGCTGACCGTTCAGTTCAACACTGCCGCGAGCCACGTGGACATAAGCGTAGCGATTGGCCGGCAGTTTCAGCGTGGCGCTTTCCTTGCCATCGAACAGCCCGGCATAGACCCGCGCATCCTGGCGCACGGTCAGCGAGCCGTCGCTGCCGTCCGGCGAGATGATCAATTGCAGCCGGCCGCGTTTTTTCTGCGGGCTGAAATGCTCCTGTTGATAGCGTGGTTTGGCGCCGCCAACGTCCGGCACGATCCAGATTTGCAGAAAGTGCACAGGCTTGGTCGCCGAATGGTTGAACTCGCTGTGCGCCACGCCGCTGCCGGCACTCATCAGTTGCACATCGCCGGGGCGGATCACCGAACCGGTGCCCAGGGTGTCCTTATGCTCCAGCGCACCTTCCAGCACGTAGGAAAAGATCTCCATGTCGCGATGCGGGTGCTGGCCGAAACCTTTGCCGGCGGCAACGCGGTCATCGTTGATCACCAGCAGGTCGGAAAACCCCTGCTCCCGCGGATCGCGATAGCTGGCGAAAGAAAAGGTGTGGAACGACTTCAACCAGCCATGATTGGCGAGGCCACGATCGGAGGCTTTGCGAAGAGTCAGCATGATGAAATCTCCTTGGGGGACGTTGATTCGTCCGAGTGAGGAGAAGCTTACTGGTTACCTTTCGATGCAATAAGTAGGTGGAAATTGAAAGACTGTCGCAATCAGGTTGACAGTTTTGCGCGGCAGTTCACGCAACTTTTTCCGACACTCATCGCACGCTTGGCCATAATGTCCAACCTGTCTCATGCGTTTACTTTCTTTGATCTCAGTGATGTCTCCCCATGAAAACCGTGGCAATGGTGTTGTTCCCCGATTTTCTCCTGCTCGACATGGCCGGGCCGATGGAAGTGTTTTCGGTGGCCAATCGTTTCCTGAAAGCAGAATCACATTATCAATTGGTCACCCTCGGCACTGAGCGCGGCAAGTTGCGCGCCTCCAATGGTTTATGGGTGCACGCCGATCGGCCTGTCGAAGACGACCGTGAGCACTATGACTTGCTGCTGGTACCCGGCGGCCCCGGTGCTTACAACGAGAAATTCCCGGCGCTGTTCGACTGGTTGCCGGACGCCGTGCAGCGCGCCGAACGCTATGGCTCGATCTGTACCGGCGCCTTCGTGCTGGGCCATGCCGGATTACTCGACGGCTTTCGCGTGACCACCCACTGGAATTACACCGAACGCCTGATCAAGGGCTTCCCGAGAGCCACGGTCACGACCGACCAGATCTACGTTGAAGATCGCAATTTGATCACTTCCGGGGGGGTTACCGCGGGCATCGATCTGGCGCTGGCCGTAGTCGCACGGGACCATGGCAAAAAACTCGCGCAGGATGTGGCCAAAGTGTTGCTGGTGGTAATGAAGCGCCAGGGCGGGCAGGCCCAGTTCAGCCCATTGATGGCCGCCGTCGCGCCGCAGGAGACTCCGATCACCCGGGTGCAGAATTACGTGCTGGAACACCTCGACGAAGCGTTCACCGTGGAGCGCATGGCGGGGCTCGCGAACATGAGTGCGCGGCACTTCGCGCGCTTGTTCAGCCGTGACGTCAACATGACGCCTATGGAGTTTCTGCAAAGTGCGCGTATCGATTGCGCGCGCAGCTTGCTCGAAACCAGCGATCTGCCGATGAAAACCGTGGCTTATAAAAGCGGCTTCGGCAGCGTGCGGCACATGCGCTCGTTGTTCGCTGAAAAGCTCTGTCTTACCCCTGCGCAGTACCGCGAACAGTTCAGCTAGAGCGGTTCTGTCCGTCTGGCGCACCCGGATGTCCGTGCTGCGCCCTGTACGGAGGTTGTGCCGTCATCGCAGGCTGCCAAGATAGTTGGCATGAACAGCCTCAACGATTTGAACGCGGCGTCGGTGCTGTATTTCGGCCCCTATGCCTTTCATTTGCGCCAACGGTTGATCCTGGAAGGGGATCGACCATTGCGCATGGGCGGGCGTGCGCTGGACATTCTGCAAGTGCTGGTCGAGCGCGCAGGCAGAGTGGTCAGAAAGGAGGACTTGATTGCACGGGTCTGGCCGACGTCGGTGGTTGAGGAGATCAATCTGCGCGTGCACATCGCCGCTCTGCGACGGGCACTCGGCGATGGTGAAAACGGCCAGCGCTACATCGTCAATGTGCCGCAATGCGGCTACTGCTTCGTTGCTCCCGTGCAGGGCGACAGCACCGCGCAGGAAGTCCTGGAAAACCTGCAGGCGCCGCAACACAACTTGCCGGTGCGGCTGACGCCGGTCACCGGTCGCGATTCACTGGTCGGCGCAATGGTGCGGCAATTGCCGCTGTGCCGATTGATGACGGTGACGGGGCCTGCGGGTGTTGGCAAAACCACGGTGGCGTTGCGCGTTGCAGAATTGCTGTTACAGCATTTTCGTGACGGCGTGTGGTTAGTGGATCTGTCGATAGTCAGCGACTCCACGTCGTTACTCGATCACCTCTTGCATACCCTCGATACCAATCTCGCCACGCTGTCTGCCCGCCACACTTTGTTGGTGCTGGATAACTGCGAGCATCTGCGTGAGGCCAGCAAGGCTTTGGCTGAGCGTTTATTGGCGAGCGCGCCAAGGCTGTCGATTCTGGCCACCAGTCGCGAAGCGTTGCAAGCCAGTCTGGAGACCGTACAGCAACTGCCGCCACTGGCCATTCCCAAGTCCTCAGCGTTGAGCAGTGTCGAAGAAACCATGGGCTATTCGGCAGTGCAGTTGTTTGTGAGTCGCGCCCGCGCCCGCCAGCAAGGTTTTACCCTGCGCAAACAAGACCTCAACGCGGTGCGGGACATCTGTCGACGGCTCGATGGATTGCCGCTGGCGATTGAACTGGCGGTGGCGCAAATCGACGCTTTGGCGATGGTCGGGTTGCAGTCCCAACTCGACAACTGTTTGCAGTTGCTCAGTCAGGGCCGGCGTACGGCCGTGCCCCGCCATCAGACCTTGAAAGCCGCGCTGGACTGGAGCTATCAGCACTTGAGTGAACAGGAACAGCAGGTGCTGCAACGGCTGTCAGTGTTCAAAATGGCGTTTGCCATGGACGCCGCAATGGGCGTGATCAGTTGCGCGCAATTGCCTCCCTCGACGCTGGCCCTGATCATCGAGCGATTGGCGCAGAAGTCCTTGCTGGCGGTGGAGCGGGGTAGCGCAGGGTTGCGCTATCGCATGCTCAACACCACCCGTGGGTATGCCCGCGAACAACTGGAGCGCAGTGGTGACTCGAACGATTACGAGCGCCGGCATGCGCGCTACGTCAGTCGTACTCGTTGGGTTTCAGGTCCGCAATTGACTGCCCAACTCATCGAGTAACTCGCGCACCTTGCGCAAGTCCGGGGTGGCGTAGCCTTCGGTGAAGCGTTGATAGATCGGGTTCAGCAGATCCAGCGCTTCGCGGTGGCGATTTTGCCGTTGCCACAGCCGGGCCAGTGAAGTGGCGCTGCGCAGTTCCCAGGCCAGGGCGCCTTGGGCTTGGGCGATTGCGAGTGCCTGGTGCAACACCTCCTCTGCCCGACAGGTATTGCACGTGTCTGCGCTGACGCCTTCGCGGGCCGGCCCGCTCCCACAGGGTTCGGCGGTGCATTGCGGATGTTTGTCCAGCACGCCGAAACTGTGGGAGCGAATTTGCTCGCGATGGCGTCGGCTTGGGCAACCCGATGCTTCAATCAACAACCGTTCAGCCCGAGCTCGCAGAATCTCTGCCGTGCTCCAGCCTGCTGCACCGCTATGTGCGCGTTCAAGCAACGCGTCATCAACAAAACCGCTGTCCAGCGTCACCATGATTTCCCGGATCAGGCCGCTGTCATCAGCCGGCATCGGCACGGCGGTATCGGCGTCAATGACCTGCGCGTAGTGCCGTGCCCATTGATAGAACAGCAATACGGAATGCTTCTGTGCCTGCTCCAGCAACAGATGCAACAAAGCACGGGCGTTCGGTTGGTCACCGTTGTAATGAGCGATCAGGCAACTGGCCAATGCCAGGGTGTAGCAGATCGAGGTGCCATGGTTGATTTGCACGGCGATGTCCAACGCCTGCCGGGCCGTGCGCCATGCTTGTTCCGGAAAACCTTGCAGCCACAACACCCGGGCAAGCACCGTCAGTGAGGCGACGCTCTGGTCGTACTGCACGCCGAAGCCATGGGTGAAGCGGTTGGGATTGCCACTTTGCGCCATGCGCTGAATCACCTGTTCGGCATGCAGCCGCGCCTGCTGCTGGTCGCCGGCATAATGCAGTGCCAACACGCGCAGGCGGTGGGTACTCAGCGACAACTGCGGGTCGCCGTGCAGGCCGAGTCGATCGAATTGCTCGCTCTGTTCCAGCGCCAATCGATAGTGGCCACAGCTAAGGTTGACCGCCATATGCCCGGACACCGCACGCAGTTGCCCGGCCACATCGTCGTGCTCTAGCGCCAGCGTGTGGGCGTCGACGAACGCCGCGATGGTTTCCGGGGTACCGCCCCAGGTGTGGTAGCAGGCGCTGCCGAGCGCCAGCTTCAGAGCGATTTTCACTCGCGGGCAGGGTTCGGCAGCGTTATCGAGCACGGCCAGTGCCCGACGCACGTAACCGCCGTACTCCTTGAGCAGCGACAACTCTTGCCACAGCGGGGCCGAGGTCGCGGCCAGATAAATGCCCACATCGTTGGGGCCGGCACCGTTCAGGCTCCAGTCGAGCGCCGCACGCAAGTCTTCCAGACCGCGCGCATAGCGTTCGATCCATAGGGCGGTTGAGGTGTTCTCCCAGTCAGTCTGCCCCTGATACATCAGCGCCAGACAGCGTTCAGCGTGGCGTTCACGGGTTTCGGCGAGTTCGCCGCACTGGTCGAGTTTTTCCAGCGCGTAGCGGCGGGTGGTGTCGAGCAACCGATAGAACACCTCTTCATCACCGACTTCGACGTTGAGTAACGACTTGGCGACCAGTTGCGTGATTGAGCCGAACACCTCTGCGGGCTTGATGTGCTGACCAACGATCACGGCGGCGGCAGACTCCAGCGTAAAACCACCGCGAAAAACGCCGAGCCGACGCAGGCAGGTCTGTTCACAGTCGGTGAGCAGGTTGAAGCTCCAGTCCAGCGTGGCGCGCAGGGTGAGGTGGCGCTCCACGCTGCTCTGAGTGCCGGTGGCCAGTGCCGGTAAACGGCCCTGGAGCTGGCTGAGCAGGCCGTGCAGGCCGAGCCCGCCAACCTGCGCCGCCGCCAGCTCCAGGGCAAGCGGAATGCCGTCCAGACGTCGGCAGATTTCAATGGCATCGGGCAACTCGGCGTCGCTGAGTTCAAAGCCCTCGTGAGCGGCCAAAGCGCGTTCGGCAAACAGTTGCAGTGCAGAAAAACTCAGCGCCTGCGTGCGATCGAGCGCAGCAATCGGCGGTGGGTAATCAAGGGACTCAAGGCGCTGCACATATTCGCCTTCGGCCCGCAGGCTCTCGCGACTGGTGGCCAGAATGTGCACATGCGGTGCACCGCGCAAAATGCGCTCGCTGAGCAGGGCCACGGCGTCGATCAGGTGTTCGCAATTGTCGATCACCAGCAGCATCTGTCGCTTGCGCAGGACGTTGACCAGACTGGTCAGCGGCTCATTGTCATGCAACACCACGTCCAACAGGGCCGCCAAATGCGAGCAGATCATCCGGGCGTCGTTGATGGGCGTCAGGTCCAGCAGCCTGATGCCGTCCCGATAGTGGCCGATCATCTGCTCGGCAACGCGCAGGGCTACGGTGGTTTTGCCGATGCCGCCAGGACCGACCAGCGTGATGCAACGCTGGCGCGGCAACTGCCTGATCAGGTTGTCGACCAGCGGCTGCCGGCCGATCATTCGCGTGCGGCGCAGTGGCAGGTTATGCCGGGTGCCGGTTTCGGCGCAGGTGGGTTGTTCGATCGATTGCACCGCGATCGGTGCGACAAAACTGTAGCCGCGCTGCGCAACGGTGACGATGAACCTCTGCCCGGCCTGACCATCGCCCAGCGCTTTGCGCAACGCCGCCATGTGCACCCGCAGGTTGATGTCTTCGACCACACTGTCCGGCCAGACCCCGGCAAGCAATTGCTGCTTGCTCACAACTTCGCCGGCATGCGCCAGCAGGATCAGCAGAATGTCCATGGCACGTCGACCCAGACGCAACGGCTGCTCGCCCTCAAGCAGCAGCCGTTTTCCAGGCTGAATCCGATAGGGGCCGAAACCGAGGGCCTGATTCGGGGAAAGACTCAACAGCTCACTCCTGCGATGTTTTTATAATCCTGCCCAGGGTTTGTGAAGTATTAGTGAGGGCAGGGCGGATGACGGCGTCAGCGGCACGCAAGCCTTCTAATCCGCAGTTTTCAGACATATTCCTCAGGTTCTGGCGTCAGTGCAACGTGCAGATTGCCGGAAACCTGTACAACGCTGCGCATAACCGCTGTTTTTACCCGCTGCGCTGCTCGAATCAGCGCGCTGTTCCACAGACAATTAACAACGATTAACTCGTCTGCATCTGCGCCAGCCCCAAAAATCCCTTGAACAAGTTCAACCTCAGGCACAGACCTGACGGCTGCAATGGAATGCACACGTCCGGAGGACGGCGCAATGAGCAACGTGGTGGTGGTCTATCACAGCGGCTACGGCCATACACGCGTCATGGCTGAAGCAGTGGCGCAGGGCGTCGAGCGACACCTGGGCAGTACCTGTCGGTTGGTGACGGTAGAGGAAGTCGAACTCTATTGGGATGAGTTGCACCGCGCCGATGCGATCATCTTCGGCGCGCCGACCTACATGGGCAGCGCGTCGGCGGGGTTCAAGCAGTTCATGGAGGCCAGCGCGGCGTTCTATCTGGCCAAGCCGTGGCGCGACAAGGTGGCCGCCGGGTTCACCAATTCCGGCAGCCTGTGCGGCGACAAGCTCAATACGCTGCTGCAACTTGCGGTGTTTGCCGCGCAACATTCAATGATCTGGGTCGGTCTCGACTTGCTCCCGGCGCGTTCGGCGGCCGGGTTCTTTGATGGGCAATTGAATCGTCTGGGCAGCTCGCTCGGTGCCATGTCCCAATCTAATGTCGAACAGACGCCCGAGCAGGCGCCGCCGCTCGAAGACCGGCGCACGGCGGCCCATCTGGGCGAGCGGGTGGCACAAGTGGCGCAGCGTTTGCGACAGAAGTGAAACAGGACCGATTGCGCGTTATCGGCGCCAGCGCTTACACCGCCAGGCGCATGCCCAGCGGCAATGCCGATGCTTGTGACCTTTTGAGTTTCATTTCCGGCACTTCACGACAGCGCCAGGCGAACGGGCTGATCCCTTCGCTGCGGGTGAAGATGTGGCAGAAGTGCGCCTGATCACAGAAGCCGCATTCCAGGCTGATCTGCGTCAGGCTCAAGTGCGTGAGCTGGATCAACTGCTTGGCGCGGGCGATGCGCTGGGTGCGGATCCAGTCTTGTGGCGAGAGCCCGGTGCTGCACTTGAATGCCCGGGAAAAATGACTGCGTGACAACGAACATGCCTCTGCCAGTTCGGTGACTTCCAGGCTTTCACCGAGGCGATCGAGGATCAACTGTTTGACCCGCCGTTCGCGCTGCGGACTGAGGCCGCCGATGCGCGGTGTGCGAGATTCGCTGGCGGGGGCGAGGGCGACTGTTTGTTGTAAGTGAGCCATGGCCAATGTCCGTGTCGGGGGGGAAGGCACGCTCGGTACTTTCCCCTCAGGTCAAAAAAACAATGTTGCGCAGAGGGTTTCATTGTTCGACGGGACCGAAAGGCTGACGAGTTAAACGTTGTTAATTGCGCCGCGAAACGTTGAACTCAGCACATCGCTGCAAGTCGGCGAGGGGGCGGATCGGCGAGGATGGCTAATATCTAGAGGCGCACGTTCGGTGCCGTCGAAGATCGATCAAGCAAGGGGATTGGCATGACAGGTTCGTTACACGCTGCGTGGGGCACACTCGGATTGGCGCTCGCGCTGGCGGCCACAAGTGCTCTGGCACAGGCGCCGCAGGTCGGTACGCAGGCCCCCGGCTACTTTCGTTTGGCGCTGGGCGACTATGAAGTGACGGCACTGTTCGACGGTTATAACGATCTGTCACCCAAATTGCTTCAGGGCATGAGTCAGGGGCAGATCCGTGCATTGCTCGCTCGCCGTTCGATTGAAACCCCGGGCGTGCAAACGGCGTTTAACGCTTTTCTGGTCAACACCGGCAAGCAGTTGATCCTGGTCGACACCGGTGCCGGGCAGTGCATTGGCGCTACCGCCGGCCAACTTTCGGCGAACATGCAGGCTGCGGGTTACCAACCGGAACAGGTCGATACCATTCTGCTGACGCACCTGCATCTGGACCACGTTTGCGGACTGGTCGACGCTGAGCAAAAACCGGTTTTCGCCAATGCCACAGTCTATGCAGCCAAGGCTGAGGCCGACTATTGGCTCGATCCGCAGGCGTTGGCCAAAGCCCCGGCCGGGGCGAAAGAATTCTTCAGGATCGCTCAGGATTCCACCGCACCCTACGTGGCCGCGGGCCGCTTCAAGACCTTCACGCCGGGGCAGTCGCCGCTGCCAGGTGTGGTCGAGGCTGCACTTGAAAGCGGGCACACCCCAGGCAGCACCACCTACCGTTTCACTTCTCAGAACCAGAGCATCGTGTTCATGGGTGACCTGGTGCACAACCTCGCCGTGCAGTTCGACCACCCTGAAGTGTCGATCAGTTTTGACGTCAACGGTCAGCAGGCGATCAAAAGCCGTAATGCTGTGTTCAGCGCTGCGGCCGCCAGCAAAACCTGGGTGAGCGCCGCACACCTGCCGTTTCCGGGGATCGGTCACATCACCGCCATCGATAAGCACTTCCAATGGGCGCCGGTGGAATACGGCCCTTACAAACGCGCGGCCAAAGTACCGTTGATCGAGTAAAGTACGGCGCTCTCGCACCTGACTGAACAAGACTTCCAAGCAAGGAACACGAGCCGATGAACCGTAACGATCTGCGTCGCGTCGACATGAACCTGTTGGTGATTTTCGAAGCGCTGATGTTCGAAAAGAACCTGACCCGCGTCGCCGAGAAACTGTTCATGGGCCAACCCGCCGTGAGTGCGGCGCTCGGCCGTCTGCGCGATCTGTTCGATGACCCGTTGCTGCTGCGCAACGGTCGCAGCATGGAACCGACAGCCCGCGCCCTGGCGATTCTCAAGGAGCTGCAACCGGCGATGGACGTCATTTCCGGGGCCGTCAGCCGCGCCAAGGAATTTGAACCGGCGAGCAGTTGCGACGTGTTCCGCATCGGCCTGTCGGACGATGCCGAGTTCGGCCTGTTTCCGCCGTTGTTGCGCAAGCTTCAGCAAGAAGCACCGGGGATTGTCGTGGTGGTGCGCCGCGCCAATTACCTGCTGATGCCGGCGCTGCTGGCGTCCGGGGAAATCTCGGTGGGCGTCAGCTACACCACCGATCTGCCCGCCAATGCCAAGCGCAAGAAACTGCGCGACATTCCCTGCAAAGTCCTGCGCGGTGACGATCGTCCGGGGCCGCTGACACTGGATGAATACTGCGAACGCCCGCACGCGATGGTGTCGTTTTCCGGTGATTTGAGCGGCAACATCGATCTGGACCTGGCCAAGCTGGGCCGCACTCGCCGCGTGGTCCTCGGCGTGCCGCAGTTCAGCGGCTTGCGCGCCTTGCTCGCCGGCACCGAAATGATCGCCACCGTCCCGGACTATGCCGCGTGCGCTCTGGTCGAGGGCTGTGCCTTGCGCGCAGAAGATCCACCGTTTCCTATCGAGGCGGCGCAGTTGTCGATGGCCTGGAGCGGGGTGCATGACAACGACCCGGCGGAGAAGTGGTTGCGGTCGCGGATCAGTCAGTTCATGTCGGTGTCGCTGGATATCCCCTCGGTCTGACGAAACAACACAGTTCCCCCCATGTGGGAGCGAGCCTGCTCGCGATGGCGCCCGGTCAGTCGACATCCCTGTTGAATGACACACCGCTATCGCGAGCAGGCTCGCTCCCACAGGGGTTTTAGGTGAAAGAAAGAGAGCACATCCATCCAATTTCCCCGCGCCCGGCATCGGCATTATTCAGGCCAATGACATTTCAAGGGTCGGGGCATGAGCGCGATACACAATGATGAACGGGCGCGCGACGTCGGTTTGCTGTTTCTGCGGGTCAGCGGCGGGTTGTTTCTGCTGTGGGTGCACGGTTTGCCCAAGTTGCTCGACTTCACCGCGCAATTGGCGCTGATCGAAGATCCTTTCCGCCTCGGCGCCCACCTGACCTTGTGTCTGGCGATCTTCGCCGAAGTCCTCTGTCCATTACTGATCGTCGCCGGGTTACTGGTGAGATTGGCGTGCTTGCCTATTCTGTTTGTGCTGCTGGTGGCGCTGTTGGTTGTGCATCCGCAATGGAGTGTGGCTGAGGGGCAGTTCGGCTGGTTGCTGTTGATCCTGTTTACCACTGTGTTTATCGCCGGGCCGGGACGGCTGGCGCTCAATGTCCGTTTGTCCGGAGTGCTGCGTTATGCCTGAAGTCCTGAGTCCAAAAGCACCGGGGTCCGATGAGACTGTCACGCTGATCGTCAAGCACCGGGTCAAGGCCGGCTTTGAGTCGGCGTATGAAGCGTGGCTACGCAATATCGTCCGGGTCGCGGGGCAGCGCGAAGGGCACTTGGGGGTGGACGTGGTGCGCGGCAAGCTCGCCGGGCTCGACACTTACACCTGCGTGCTGCGCTTTTGCTCGACCGAGGCGATGCAGCAGTGGCTGGAATCGCCGCAGCGTCAGGCGCTGGTCGATGAAGCCGCGCCGATGCTCGCCGACGGCGACCAGACCGAGGTCGCCCCCGTCAATGAATTCTGGTTCGCGCCGCTGGCTGATGCCGCTTCGCCGCCACCGCGCTGGAAGCAAGCGGTGATCACCTTGCTGGTGATTCTGCCGCACACCTTGCTGGTGCCGCTGATCTGGGGGCCGCTGCTCAAGCTGCACCCGCTGCTTTCCAACTACGTGGTTGCGACGTTCCTGATCACCCTGACCATCGTGCTGTCGGTGGTGTACGTGTTCATGCCCCGCGTGACCCGTCTGTTCGCGCCGTGGCTGGAAGCCAGCCAGGCGCATACCCACGTCGAACCCACCGAACACCCGTCACGCTGAATCCCATTCATTTTTTCTCGAAGGAACTGCGATGAGCGCCGATCTGATTCTTTTCAATGGCCAATTCCATACCGTAGACCGCACCAAACCACTGGCCAGCGCCGTGGCGATCAAGGACGGCCGCTTCGTGGTCGTCGGCAATGACACCCAAGCCATGTCCTTGCGCGGCCCGGCCACGCAAGTGATCGATATGCATGGTCGCTGCGTGATTCCCGGCCTCAACGACTCGCACTTGCACTTGATCCGTGGCGGTTTGAACTACAACCTCGAACTACGCTGGGAAGGCGTGCCGTCGCTGGCCGACGCGTTGCGCATGCTCAAGGACCAGGCCGACCGTACACCGACCCCGCAATGGGTGCGCGTGGTCGGCGGCTGGAACGAATTCCAGTTCGCCGAAAAACGCATGCCGACCCTCGAAGAACTCAATCAGGCGGCGCCGGACACCCCGGTGTTCGTCCTGCACCTCTACGACCGTGCACTGCTCAACCGCGCGGCGCTGCGCGTGGCCGGCTACACCCGCGACACGCCGAACCCGCCGGGCGGCGAGATTGTGCGTGACGCCAATGGCAACCCGACCGGCATGCTGGTGGCCAAACCCAACGCGATGATTCTCTATTCGACGCTGGCCAAGGGGCCGAAGCTGCCGCTGGAGTATCAGGTCAACTCGACCCGCCAGTTCATGCGTGAACTCAACCGCCTCGGCCTGACCAGCGCGATCGATGCCGGCGGTGGTTTCCAGAACTATCCGGACGATTATCAGGTGATCGAGCAACTGGCCAAGGACGACCAGTTGACCGTGCGCATCGCCTACAACCTGTTCACCCAGAAACCCAAAGAAGAACTGACCGATTTCCAGAACTGGACCGGCAGTGTCAAGTTGCATCAGGGCGACGACTTCCTGCGGCACAACGGTGCCGGCGAGATGCTGGTGTTCTCGGCGGCGGATTTCGAAGACTTCCTCGAACCGCGTCCGGACCTGCCGCAAACCATGGAGGCTGAGCTGGAACCGGTGGTGCGCCACCTCGTCGAGCAGCGCTGGCCGTTCCGTCTGCACGCCACTTACAACGAGTCGATCAGCCGCATGCTCGACGTGTTCGAGAAGGTCAATCGCGACATTCCGTTCAACGGTCTGCCGTGGTTCTTCGACCACGCCGAAACCATCACCCCGCAGAACATCGAACGGGTGAAAGCCTTGGGCGGCGGCATCGCGATTCAGGATCGTATGGCGTTCCAGGGCGAATACTTCGTTGATCGTTACGGTTCGAAAGCTGCCGAAGCGACGCCGCCGATCAAACGCATGCTCGCCGAAGGTGTGCCGGTTGGCGCGGGCACCGATGCGACGCGGGTTTCCAGCTACAACCCGTGGACGTCGCTGTACTGGATGGTCAGCGGCCGCACCGTCGGTGGCCTGGCGTTGTACGAAGAAGGTTTGCCGCGCACCACCGCGCTGGAACTGTTCACTCACGGCAGCGCCTGGTTCTCCTCGGAGCAGGGCAAGAAGGGCCAGATCAAGGTCGGGCAACTGGCGGATCTGGCAGCGCTGAGCGCGGACTTTTTCCACGTCGAAGAAGAAGCGATCAAGTGGATCGAGTCGGTACTGACCGTGGTGGGCGGCAAGATTGTCTACGCCGCCGGCGACTTCGCAGACCTCGGCCCGGCCAGCGTTCCGGTGCTGCCGGACTGGTCGCCGGTGGTGAAAGTCCCCGGCCACTGGCGGCCTAACTCGCCTTTGCAGGCGCAGGTTCACCAATGCGTCGGCGCCTGCGCCGTGCACTCGCACAGTCATGAAAAAGCGCGATTATCGAACGCACCGGTCAGCGATTTCGCCGGTTTCTGGGGCGCGTTCGGTTGTTCCTGCTTCGCTTTCTGATTTCCCCAAAAGCGCCGGCCACGAGGCACGGCGCTTGACATCACATCCATCCAACCAGGAGTTTCCCCATGAGCGTTCCTTACAAGCGTCTGAACAAAGATGATGCGGTCGTGTTGCTGGTCGACCACCAGACCGGTCTGATTTCGCTGGTACAGGATTTCACCCCGAACGAGTTCAAGAACAACGTGCTGGCACTGGGCGACATTGCCAAATTCTTCAAGCTGCCGACCATCCTCACCACCAGTTTCGACGCAGGCCCGAACGGCCCGATCGTGCCTGAACTGCTGGAACAGTTCCCGGATGCACCGTTTATTCAACGTCCAGGCCAGATCAACGCCTGGGACAACGAAGACTTCGTCAAAGCCATCAAGGCCACCGGTCGCAAGCAACTGATCATCGCCGGTGTGGTGACTGACGTGTGCGTGGCGTTCCCGACCCTGTCGGCCATCGCTGAAGGCTTCGAAGTATTTGTGGTGACCGACTCGTCCGGCACCTTCAACACCACCGTGCAACAAGCGGCGTGGGCGCGGATGTCGGCGGCCGGTGCGCAACTGTTGAACTGGTTCTCGGTGGCGTGCGAGCTGCAGGGCGACTGGCGCAACGACATGGAAGGCCTGGCGAATCTGCTGTCGAACCGCTTGCCGAACTACCGCAACCTGATCAACAGCTACACCAAGTTCACCGCCAAGTAATTAGATGTGAGTTTGAAAAGCCCCTCACCCTAGCCCTCTCCCAGAGGGAGAGGGAACTGACCGAGGGGCTCTTTAGAAGTACGCCGACGTGCAATACCGAGCCGAACTTCAGTTTTGAACAGCTTAAAGATCGGCTCCCTTTCCCCCTCGCCCCCGTGGGGGGAGAGGGCTGGGGAGGGGGTAAAGCTCTTGATCTTAAGATCTTCGCATCAACGCTTTTGCAGCCAACCGAGAAACCCACCTTTCTTGATCGGTGTTGTTTTCGCCAACAACGCGAGATGACTGTTCTGCTGCCGCACCGCCTGCAATTTATTCAACGCCCGCCCCACCTCCGTGCGTTGCTCCATGCACTGGCGGGTCAGCCCCTTGTCGAGACGGTAGATGATGCTCGATGTCAGCGCCGTAAACGTAGCCTGCGACGGCGTATCGGCGAGAATGCTCTGTTCGCCCATGACCTCACTCGGCCCCATTCGCCCGGCTTCGGTCTGCCGGTCGCCGTCCGGCACAGTCGCACTGACCACGCCCGTGGCGATCACAAACAGGCTGTCCGGCACTTCATCCAGATCCAGCACTACCTGGCCCGCCGCGTACTGCTGCGCGACCATCGATTCAGCCAGACGGTCACGTTCCTCATGGCTCAGCGAGCGGAAAATTTTCACCTCATCCAGCAACGCGCGGGCGCGGGTCGAAGGCTCGATCACGCCATCCGGATGCCGCGAAATCCCGGCCGCTTCGAGATGACGGTGGGCGAGGTCGAACAGTTGATTGCGCACTTCGCCTTTCTTGCCCAGTTCGGCGATGAAACCACTGGCCACGTATTCCGACATCTCTTCGCCGGCTTCTTTCAACACGGCTTTGGGCGCCGGGTTGAGCAGCAGACTGCTGCTGCCTTGCAACGTACGGTCGAGGGCGTCGAGTACCCGGCGTGGGCGAATGTGGTTGGGCACCTGAATGCTGATCGACACGCCATGCATGTTGCTCGGGCGGCTGAGGTTGACGATTTTCGCCTTGGCCGCCACCGAGTTTGGCACCACGGCCATGGTCCCGGCGCTGGTCAACAGATGCGTGGCGCGCCAGTCGATGTCGAGCACTTTACCTTCGACGCCGTCGATCACTACGAAGTCGTCCACTTGGTAGGGCTTGGTGGTGTTGAGGACGATCCCGGAAAACACGTCGGCCAGGGTACTTTGCAGCGCCAGACCGACGACGATGGCGACCACACCGGACGTGGCGAGCAGGCCTTTGACCGGCAACTCCAGCACATAACCGGCTGCCGCAACGATGGCCGCCAAAAACACCAGCGCGCCAATCACGTCCTGCAGCAAGCGCCCGCTGTGACCAATGCGGCGCATCAGGATCAGGCCGATGACTTCGGTGAGGACCCTCGCGGCGTACAACCACCAAAGAATGCCCAACGCCGTCGCGCCGAGTTGCGCCACGCGATCATCGGCAAACAGCGGCGCCTGCAACGGGCTGACGCCGGCGTTGATCACCAACGCACTGAACGCCAGAAACAGCACCAGGCGAATGCCGACTCGCGGTGCACGATGGTTGAATGGCGTGAAGTGCCAGAGCACGGCGTCAACCAACAGCAGAACGGCGCTCAGGGACAGCAGGTGGGTGAGGAGGAAGGACATGATGTGCTCCGGATTGGCACGAGCCTTGGTGATGAAGGACTTTTTGTGGTGAGGGGATTTATCCCCGATGGGTTGCGAAGCGACCCCGCTCTTATCCAGAAGAAGCAGGGGACTGCTGCGCAGCCCATCGGGGCGGTGCGACGTTTCGCTAAATCCCCTCGCCACAAGATCAATGGAAAAGATCGCCGCCTGCACGTGTCCGATGTGGGAGCCGCTGCAGGCTGCGATCTTTTAACGTCAAGGCTGCAAATGCGTCTTCAGCTCAGCCGCCGCCTGCCGCACGGCCGCTTTCACTTCCGGAATCTGACTCAGCGGGTTGAGCAAACCAAAGTCATGAATCATCCCGTTGTAGCGCACCGAGGTGACCGCCACACCGGCCGCATCCAGGTGCCGCGCATAGCCTTCGCCCTCGTCACGCAACACGTCGAATTCGGCGGTCTGCACCAGCGCAGCAGGCAGGCCTTTGAGCTGTTCGGCGCTGGCGTTCAGCGGCGAGGCATGGATCTGCGCACGCTCGGCGGAATTGGTGGTGTAGCTGTCCCAGAACCACTGCATCATGCCCTTGGTGAGGAAGTGGCCCTCGGCAAATTGCTGGTACGAGCCGTCGTCGAACTGCGCGTTGGTCACCGGCCACATCAGCAGCTGGAAGCGCAGGGCCGGGGTTTTCTGTTCTTTGGCCATCAACGCGACGACGGCCGCCATGTTGCCGCCGACGCTGTTGCCGGCTACCGCCAGACGCTTGCCGTCGACGCCGATGTCCTTGCCGTGATCGGCCACCCATTTCGTTGTGGCGTAGGCCTGGTTGATCGCGGTCGGGTACTGCGCTTCCGGCGACGGCGTGTAATCGACGTACACCGCGACGGCGCCGGAGCCCACCACCAAGTCACGAATCAGGCGCTGGTGAGTCGGATAATCGCCCAGCACCCAGCCGCCACCGTGGAAGAACATGAACACCGGCAACTCACCTTTGACCTTGGCCGGACGCACCACTTTCAGGTTGAGGGTCTGGCCGTCCAGCGTGATCGCCTTGTCGCTGACTTCCACACCGGACAGATCAACCTTCACCGAAGCCTGCGCACCTGTAAGTACTGCACGGGCATCTTTCGGGCTCAGCTGCTCAAGCGGTTTGCCACCGCCAGCTGCGAGGGCTTCGAGGAAGGCCTGTGTGTTGTGCTCGACGCCCGGGCTGCCGGCTGCGAAAGCGTTGCCGATGGACAGGGCGAGGAGGGAAGCGGTCAGGGTTTTCTTGACGATGTTCATGTGCAATTCCTTTTAATCCGTTTGATTTTTTATGCCTGGGTTGCGGGCTGCTGTGGCGCTGGGCTTCAGGCCTCAGCAACACCGTGAGCACAGATTAATGAGCTGCCGGAAAGTGAAAAAGCGGCTATAAAGCGTTTAACTGTCCACCAGAGAGTGACAATGAACCCGTTCGAAGACATGCGTATTTTTTGCCAGGTCATGGACTCCGGCAGCTTCACCGCCGCCGCCGATCAACTAGGGCTGTCCAAGCAATTCGTCAGCCGTCGCTTGATGCAACTCGAAGAGCGTCTCGGCGTGCGTTTGCTCAATCGCTCGACCCGGCGCCTCGACGTCACGCCACTGGGCCAGAGCTACTACGAGTCGGCACTGCGCTTGCTCGGTGAAGTCGAACAGGTCGAGCAGGGTATCGCCGGGCAAACTGCCGAGCCGCGCGGGACGATCCGCATCAGTGCGCCGCTGTCGTTTGCCGTGGCGCATCTCGGTTGCCTGTTGCCGATGTTTTTGCAGCGCTATCGCGAGGTCACGGTCGAGGTGGATTTGAGCGACCGTCCAGTAGATCTGCTTGGCGAAGGCTATGACCTGGCGCTGCGCATCGGCGTGCTGGAAGACTCGACGTTGATCGCGCGTCGTATCGCCAGCATCGAGCGGGTGTATTGCGCCAGCCCGGCGTATCTCGCCGAGCGCGGCACACCGCTCAAGCCTGAGGATCTGCTCAGCCATGACTGTTTGCCCTATGGCCACGGGCGCTCGGTGCAATGGCGGTTCAATGCGGGACAGGGCAAGCCGCAGTTGGTGAATGTCACCGGGCGCATGCGCGTGAACAACGGCGAGTTGCTCAGGGATGCGGCGGTGCAGGGGATGGGGATTACCTATTTGCCGACGTTCATTGTCGGTGCGGCGCTGAAGGATGGCCGGCTGGTGCCGGTGCTGGATGATTTGCGCCCGGAGCCGCTGACGTTATCGGCGGTGTATCCGCAGCATCGACAGGCCTCCCGACCCGTGCAGGCGTTGGTCGAATTCCTGCGCGAACGGCTGAACCAGAGCAACGTCGCTCTCTGAGTGGATCTTTCAAACACTGCAAAACCCTGTGGGAGCGAGCCTGCTCGCGAAAGCGGACGGTCAGTCAAAACATCATTGGCTGACCCACAGCATTCGCGAGCAGGCTCGCTCCCACATTGGGTTCATGGTTGTCTGCGGAATTTGTGCACACTGCATAACCCTGTGGGAGCTGGCTTGCCAACGATAGCGGTGTGTCAGGCAATACAAGGTTGCCTGATCCGGCCTCATCGCTGGCAAGCCAGCTCCCACAGGTTTTGTGGCGTTTCTGAAAATCAGTTGGCGCGCTTGTCATCGCCGGGCTCGCCGCCGACATGCACGCCGCGATCATCGCCCGGTTCGCCCGCAGCATGCAGACCGCGATCATCGCCGACTTCACCGGCGCGGTGGACGCCGTGGTCATCGCCGACTTCACCGGCGCGATGGACACCGTGATCATCGCCTGGCTCAGCGTGCGTGCCGCTGCGTCCTGACGAGGACGCGGAGTCGCCCGAGTGTCCGGAGCCTTGGCCGCTGCCGCTGTGACCACCGCCGCCATCACCGTGTCCACTGCCACCGTTGCCACCGTTGCCACCGTTGCCACTGCCGCCATGACCGCCACCATTGCCGCCACCGCCACCGCCACCGCCACCGCCACCGCCACCGCCATGCCCACCACCGTTTCCGCCGCTACCCCCTCCGCCGTGTCCACCGCCGCCACTCCCTCCACTGCCACCTTCCTTGGCCTGAACACTGGAAACGCCTGAAAGATTGTCCGGAATCAACACGGTAGACGCCGACAGTACTGCGCCAATGGCCATTGCGAGCACGAGCTTTTTAATGTGCATATCGTTCTCCGTCTTATTGTCTGGTTGGGAACGTCGATGAGCGTTGTTGCGTCGATCCGACCCGTTCCCGGGGTCAGTGGATACTGGAAGCCAGTTCGAAAATCGGGATGTACATCAGGATCACGATGACCCCGATGAGCAGGCCGATGAAGGTCATCAGCAGCGGTTCGAACAGGCGCACGAACCATTCGATCCAGCGGCTGATCTCCTCGTCGTAGAAATCGGCGCTGCGTTCCATCATCTGCCCGAGGTTGCCGGATTGTTCACCGGCCCGCAGCAGGCGCAGGGACACTGGCGTCACCAGCCGATTGAGCTCCAGCGCGGCGGACAATGACTGACCTTCGCGCACGCGCTCGCAGGCCTGATCCAGCCGCGCCCGAGAGGCGACGGTGAGCAGGCCGCGAACCATGCCCATGGCGGTGACCAGCGGAATTCCGCCTTGCAGCAAGATTCCCAGCGAGCGATAGAAGCGCGCCAGTTCATACATGAAAATCCGTTGATGCACGGCCGGCAGTTTCTCCACCAGCCGATCCAGTCCACGGCGAAATGCCGGTTGTTTTTGCAGCACGGCGAGGGCGATGACAATGGCCGCCAGCGCACCGAAGAATTCACCCTGATGCGCATGCAAGAACATGCCGCTGCTCATCAGGATCTGCGACAGCCACGGCAGGTTCGACCCCAAACCTTCGAACACCAGGCTGAAGCGCGGTACCACATAACCCATCAAGAACAGCACCACGCCACCGCCGACCACCAGCAACAGCAGCGGATAGATCGAGGCGCTGACGATCTTCTGCCGCACCTCGTCCATGCGCTGGCGATAACTGACGTAACGGCCCAGCGCATCACCGACCGCGCCGGTTTTCTCGCTGGACTGTACCAGCGCCACGTACAGCGGCGGGAATACTGCCGACAACTGGCCGAGTGCCTGAGAGAAGGATTTGCCTTCGTAGAGCAGGCGCACCAGCTCAGTCAAGGTTTTGCGGGCGGCGGGGGCGGTTTCTTTTTCGGCGAGGCTTTCCAGCGCATCGATCAACGGCAGGCCGGCATTGAGCAGCGTGGTCAGCTCCTGGCTGAACAACACCAGATTGAACGTTTCGCGTTGGCGCAGGCGCAACGAGCGCCAGTGTTTCTCGGCATGCAGGCTGAGCACGCGCAGACCTTGATCTTCGGCAATACGCCGCGCTTCGCCGTGTCCCGACGCCTCGATGCTCAGCGCCACCACACCGGTCTTGCCGACCGCCTTCAGATGAAATCGCATGGGCCGCGCTCCGCTTACTGCCAGTTGGTCACTTCGGCGTTTTCACCTTCACCGCCGGGCTGGCCGTCCTTGCCCATCGACAGCAAGTCGTACTCGCTGTTTTCGCCAGGATAGCGGTAGGTGTAATTACGTCCCCACGGATCCTGCGGCAGTTTTTTCTGCAAGTACGGGCCGGTCCATTTCGCTTCGTCACTCGGTGCGGCGACCAAGGCCTGCAAGCCCTGTTCGGTGGACGGGTAGTGACCGACCTCCAGTCGATAGATGTCCAGTGCCTTGCTCAGCCCTTCGATCTGCGCCTTGGCCACTTTCACTTCCGAGCGACCGAGTTGGGCGAAGTATTTCGGCGCGACGATCCCGGCCAACAGGCCGAGTACCACCAGCACCACGAGCAATTCGAGCAGGGTGAAACCGCGTTGGTCACGCGGACGAAATTGCAGCTTCATGATGACCTCCCGTGAGTGGCAGTCGAGTCGCCACAAAGGCTTATGCAATTGCCATGCTCAGCCCCCACTGAAAACTACCGACTAGGCTGAAACCCTTGTAATCCGGGCTTTTCAACAGTCGGCACAGTGCTTGCGTATGGCTCAAGCGTGATCGGCCATTGGGGCATTTCCCCCAATTTATCGGGGTCGATCCGGGGAGGCCCGACATGAAATTTCTCGCCAGCGGATTGCTCGGTTGTGTGCTGCTCAGCGGTGCCGTGCAAGCCGATGTATTCATCTCCGTGGACGCCAAGGGCAGCTATGTCCTGTCCAACGTCCACCGGCCCGGACGCACGTACGAACGGGTGATCCACGAGGCTGAATTGCCCGTGGCCAGCCTCGACCAACAGCCGCAAATGATCGCCAATCAGCCCTACGCGGAACTGGTGTCGGCGGCGGCCACGGCCAATCAATTGCCCGAAGCGCTGTTGCACGCGGTGATCAACGCCGAGTCGCATTACAACCCCGGCGCGACCTCAGCCAAAGGCGCGGGCGGGCTCATGCAGTTGATGCCCGACACCGCACGCGAGCTGGGTGTAACGGACGTCTACGACCCCAAGGCCAACATTCAGGGCGGGGCCAAATACCTCAAGCGCCTGATGACCCTGTTCGACAACGACATTGCCCTCGCGGTGGCGGCTTACAACGCCGGGCCGGACGCGGTGCTCAGCCGTGGCCGGGTGATTCCGCCGTTCGCTGAAACCCAGCGTTATGTGCCGAATGTATTGCGTCAGTACCGGCGTTTGCAGGGCCTGGCGATGGATGCGCCGTTGTGAGCCCAACCCGGTTTTCCCCACTTTCGGGGCAAACCGATAAGGCCCGAAATGTGGGGGAAACGGGTGGGGAATATCCCCCGGATTCTCAAGTCGTTGCGGTAACTAGCTGAACGGTAATGCATTTTTTTGTGGCACAGGGATTGCTCCGAGGCATTTGTCGAGAAGTGTTCCCAAGAGCACCCACTACGAGGTTACTGATCATGGTTGGCATTCATCACGCTCCGTCTCTGCTCAACTGGCTGCTGATTCTGGCCTCGATGCTCAGCGTCGAGCTGGCCGGCGCGGCCGTACGTTGCGAGCGCAACCTGGTGGCCAACGTCGTCGCCTTCGATCAACCGCTGATGTTCAACCGCCTCGGTGCGCAGAACATCAACGGCATGATGTTCGCCCTGCGCCGCGATGTGGTCGATGAACATGAGCAGTCGCTGGCTTACGGTGGCGCTGCGGTGCCGGGCAAAGTTTCGCTGCGCCCGGACAAGCGTCCACGGCCATTGGTGCTACGCGTGGCCGCCGGGGATTGCCTGACGATCAATCTGCAGAACCTGCTCGACTATCAGGCCAACCCGAACAAGCACTTTGAAAACGAGGGCGAAGAGGAGGGCGCCGAGAACGCCGATGGCGCCGACGACTTTAAAGTCGATGAGCAGGTGGCTGACCGTCACGTCGGATTCCAGGTCAACGGCCTGCAAGCGGTGAACAGCATCGATGACATTTCCTCGTTCACCGGGCGTAACGCCAACAGCCTGGTGCCACCGGGCGCGAGCCGTTCCTACACCTTGTTCGCCGAACGCGAAGGCGCGTTTGCCGTCAGCAGCCGTGGCGCGACTTTTGGTGGCGAGGGCGCGGCCGGCAACGTTGCCAACGGCCTGTTCGGCCAGGTCGTCGTCCTGCCCAAGGGCGGTCGCAGCTATCGCAACACCCTCACCGAAGAAGAAATGCGCCTCGCCACTACGGGCCGCACGCCGGCCGGCCAACCGATCGTCGACTACCAGGCGCGCTACCCGCAACGCGAACCGTGGTTGCACGAAGGCAAGGCCGGCACGCCGATCATCAACATGGTTGACGGCAATGAAATCATTTCCAGTGAAAGCGATGCGATTGTCATGGGCAGCAACGCCGACGGCAGTTTCCCGTCAAGTACCTATCCGCTGGAATCGATGGGCAAACGCAATCCGGCGATCCCCAACCGGTTGGAACCGTTCCGCGATTTCGCTTCGCAGTTCCAGGATGAAACCGCTGCCACCCAAGCGTTCCCCGCGTACTGGGCCGATCCGGTGATGGCCCATGTGCTGGAGCCGACCCGCGACTCGTTCATGATCAACTACGGCTCCGGCGGCATGGGCGCCGAAGTGGTCGCCAACCGCTTGGGCGTGGGGCCGATGCACGATTGCCTGTCGTGCGCCTATGAAGAATTCTTCCTCAGTTCCCACACCGTCGGCGATGTGGCGATGCTGGTGGATGTGCCGGCCAACACCGGGCTTGAGAACATCGCCCCCGGCCAGACCCCGCGCGCTGATCAGATCGGTGTCAAAGCCACCATGGCCCTGTATCCGTCGGAGCCGTCGAACGTCAACCACAGCTACATCGGTGACTTCGTCAAATTCCGCAATACTCACAATGGCCACGAACAGCACATCTTTCACCTGCACGGCCATCAGTGGCTGTTCAACCCCAACGACGACAACTCCGATTACGTCGACGCCCAAGGCATCGGTCCGGGCGCCGGTTATACCTATGAAATCGCCAACGGTGGTTCGGGCAACCGCAACCGCGTGGCCGGTGATGCGATCTATCACTGCCATTTCTATCCGCACTTCGCCCAAGGCATGTGGGCCATGTGGCGGGTCCACGATGTCTTCGAAGAAGGCACTCGCCTCGACGTTTCCCAGCAGGGCGCCGACGGCTATCACCGCGAACCGTTTGCCTTGCGCAGCGGCAAACCGGCGGCCGGGGCGCGGGCCTTGCCCGATGGTGAAATCGTCGCCGGTACACCGATTCCGGCCATTGTTCCGCTGCCGGGCAAAGCCATGGCGCCGATGCCCGGCAAAGTCGTGGTGGTGCCGAAAATCGGTGAAACCCTGGTCGCCGGTCCTGATGACGACGATGACGAAGAAGAGGGCGATGATGACGGTGAACACCATGGCGGCAACGCTGCCGGTCAAGCCATCGGCTCGCTGGCGCTGGTCGATCGCAGTGAAGCCAACCGAAATGCCGACGGCAGCCTGAAAAACCCCGGCTATCCGTTCTGGATTGGCGGCATGGAAAGCTCCGTGGGCCAGCGTCCGCCAACGCCGCCACTGGACATGCTCGACGCCGCCACCGCGCAATCGCTCAAGGCCAGCGGCAAAGCGCTGTGGGCCAACCTCGACCCGGCACAGTCCGGCGGTTGGGATGGCGGCTTGCAGCGGCACGCACTCGACGGCGTCGCGGCCGGTGGCGAGGCACACACCGTGACCACTTCGCTGGACTTCTCCAAGGAAGTCACCCGCGCCAAACCGATTTACCTGCCGGAAGAAGGCACCGAAGTCGAACAGGCCGCGATGGCCTTCCACGCGAAAAAGGATCACCCAAGCTATGCCTTGCTGCCCGGCAATCAAGTGGTGGCCAAGGCGTTCCGCACCAACGGTGCCTTGCCGATGGCCGGCGCGCCGTACTACGAGCCGTGCATGGATGATCGGCAAAAACGCCTGACCAGCAACGCCGGCAGCGGCGAGTTCGCCAGCGGTGAGCGCATCGACGGCATGTCCTTTGTCGGCGCCTCGACCTTCACCGCCGACCGCCCACGCATCTACAAAGCCGCCAACATCCAGTTTGATGCGGTGTACAACAAAGTCGGTTATCACTTCCCGCAGGCGCGCATTCTCGCGCTGTGGGAAGACGCCTGGCCGGTGATCACCAAACAGCGTCCGCCAGAGCCGCTGGTGATGCGCATGAATACCTTCGATTGCGTGCAATACCAGCAAACCAACCTGGTGCCGGCCACTTATGAGATGGACGACTATCAGGTGCGCACGCCGACCGATGTGATCGGCCAGCACATCCACTTGCCGAAGTGGGATCTGACCTCGGCGGACGGCTCTTCCAACGGCTGGAACTACGAGGACGGCGTGCTCTCGCCCGGCGCCGTGCAGGAACGTATTCACGCGATCCGTGAGTTCAACCAGTGCGCCGGTACTGATCCGCGTGACGGCACCCAGGCCTGCCCGAAAGCCAAAAACCATCCGTTCTTCGGCCAGTATGGCCGCGCCGATTGGCTCGGTGCGCGCACGGCGATGCAACGTTGGTTCGTCGATCCGGTGGTCAACGCCAAAGGCGTCGATCGCGGCCTCGGCACGATCTTCACCCACGACCACTTAGGCCCATCGACGCACCAGCAGATTGGTCTGTACGCCACCGTGTTGGCCGAACCGGCCGGTTCCACCTGGTTCCACGCCGAAACCGGCGAACCTCTTTATAGCGGTGCGCGCCAGGACGGCGGCCCGACCTCGTGGCAAGCGGTGATCAACACCGGTGACCTCGACGGCGACGGTAAGAACGACAGCTTCCGCGAGTTCTTCCTCGAGTACAGCGACTTCCAGCACGCCTATGAAGCCGGCGTCTATGTGGGGGCCGGTCCCAACGGCGTACCGAATGCGCAGGCGTTCCCGGCCACCGCCGACAGCTTCCGCTACGCGATCAATCCGCCAGTGCGCAACAACGCCAGCAATCTGCTTGAAGGGGTGCTGGAAGTGCAGGGCGGTCAGGTTCCGGGCTGCCCGAGCCGGCCATGTCCGCAGGCGATTTCGGTGGATGATCCGGGGATGTTCGTCGTCAACTATCGCAACGAACCGCTGGCCCTGCGCGTGTACGACCCGAACAAGGTTGGCCCGGATGGCAAGCGCGGCATGCAGGCCGACGGCCTCGGCGGCGATCTATCGTTCGCCATGCAAAGCCGTACCGACCGGGCAATTCCGGCGATGAACCTGGCGCCGAATCTGCTCACCTCGGCGACCGGCCCAACCGGCGGCACCACGCTGTTCCCGCCGCACATCAACAAGGGCGGCGCCGAACCCGGTGATCCGTTCACGCCGATGCTGCGCACCTATACCGGCGACAACGTGCGGCTGCGGGTGCATGCCGGCGGCCATGAGGAAGAGCACAACGTCACCCTGCACGGCGTGAAATGGCTGCAGAGCGGTTCCGGTTTCGGCAACAGCTCCAACTCTGGCTGGCGCGCGTCGCAGATGATCGGCATCTCCGAGCAGATGGGCTTCATTGCGCCGGTGTCGATGCTCTCCAGCGCCGCCGCGACCACGGGCGACTATCTGTACTCGATGGACGCTTCGATCGAAGGCTACTGGAGCGGTATCTGGGGTGTGATGCGCAACTACACCGCCAAGCGCAGTGATCTGTTCGCCATCCCCAACAACCCAAGCCCGGCGGGCATGCGCAACACCGTGGCGTTCGAGGGCAGTTGCCCACGGATCAGTGCCAATCCCAATGGCATCGGTACCCGGCCAACGGTGCAGCGCAACTATGAAGTGGTCGCGGCGCTGGCCAACGACATCCTCGGCAATGCGCTGGGCCTGACCATCGGCGATCCCGAAGGGCTCGGTCAGCATGTCGGCGGGCCGCTCAATCCGGCGGGCGGCACCCTGGTGCTGAACTCGCGCACGGTGAGCATTCCACAAGTTACCGTGACCGATCCGGAGGATGGCGAAACCATCACCATCGGCGGGCAGAGTGGGCCGTTGCATGATCCGACTGCGATCCTGTACGTGCGTAAATCCGATCTGGATCCGCTCAGTGGCAAGCTCAAACCCGGCATCCCGGTAGAACCACTGGTGCTGCGTGCAGCTGCGGGGGACTGCATCAACATCACCCTGGAAAACCGTCTGCCAAGCGTGATGCCTGACCTGACCCAAACCGCGGTGATGCAAGGCATGGTCAAGCGTGATCGCAACAGCGGTCTGGGCTCGACCACCTTCAGCAACAACCTGATGCGGCCGTCCAGCCACGTAGGCCTGCACGCGCAATTGCTGGCGTATGACATCACCAAATCCGACGGTGCCAACGTCGGCGCCAACCCGATCCAGACCGTGCCACCGCGTGTCGGCAACAGCGGCGCGTACCCGACGCGTACCTATCAGTACTACGCCGGGCATCTGGAGCGCGAAGGCAAACCGGTAACGCAACTGGGCCGCAGCGTCGACAACATCAACGCCACGGCGGTGGAGTTTGGCGGCTTGAACATCACCCCGGCGGACGTGATCAAGCAACCGCAAAAAGGTCTTGGCGGGGCGATGAGCATCCTGCCGATCGGCGCGACCTGGGTTGACGATGCGCGCAAGGTCAACGCCACGGTTACGGCACCTGGGCAAACCAGCTACCGCGACTTCGCGATGGTCTGGCACAAGGCGTTGAACACCCGTTGGGCCAATGGCCGGCCGGTGGAGGGGATTGCCGCTGAGGGCTTCGGCGTGCCGACCGATCCGCAGGACAACTCGAGCATGGCGATCAACTACAAGACCGAGCCGCTGTGGTATCGCTTCGGCCTCGCTCCGGACGCACCGTTCGGTCATGCCGACGGCGCGGGTTACGGCGACATGAGCAATGCGCACATGGCCTACAGCAATGCGTTGGTGGGCGGTGATCCGCAGACGCCGGTGCTCTATGCCAAGCCGGGCCAACCGTTGCGCACGCACATCCTGATGCCGAGCGGCGGCAGTCGCGGCACCACGTTCCAGCTCGACGGGCATGTCTGGTCGGTGAACCCGTTCCAGGCCGAGAAGAGCGACACCGGGGGTTATCCGATGGGCTCGCCGGGCGTGGGCTCGGTGCGCTTCGGCTACAACCCGATGTCGATGTACATCGGCGCCCACGAAAGCATCCTGCCGGCCGCGCACTTCAGCTTCATGATCCCCAGCGCCGGCGGCAGCAATGCGATCCCGGGGGATTACCTGTTCCGCGACTACGCCGCCTACGGCAACACCTCCGGTTTGTGGGGATTGCTGCGCGTGACCAACGAACCGGAACCGGCGCCGCAGGGGCAGTAGAAATAGGTGCAACGACAATATCCCTGTGGATGCAAATCCTTGTGGGAGCTGGCTTGCCAGGGAGTTTGACGGGCTGGATAAAAAACCTGTGGGAGCTGGCTTGCCAGCGATGACGGCGGCGCAGGCGCAATTGATGTGACAGGAAGGACGCCATCGCTGGCAAGCCAGCTCCCACAAAGGGCCAGGTGTGGCAATGAGATTGCGGCATGAATGCAAAACCTGTGGGAGCTGGCTCTCCAGCGATGACGGCGGCACAGGCGCCATTGATGTGACGGAAAGGACGCCATCGCCGGCAAGCCAGCTCCCACCGGGGGGCATGGTAGGCAATGAAGAGGGTGGGATGCATGCAAATCCTATGTAGGAGTGAGGGTAGGCAGTGAGGGCGGCAGTGGTTGGAAGTGAATGTTACAGGGGAGGGTGCTATGAACAGGATCACCAACATCATCGGTATTTGCACGCTGGCCCTGGCCGGGGCGTTGCTGACGCTGAGTGAGATTGCGCTGGCGCAAACCGGGGCCGGTCAGACGCTGAACCGTGACGGCGTGGCGGTGGATTTCAATCTCAAGCCACTGGCCGCCGACGGCAAACTGCGTGAAGGCGAATTCGCCGATGTGCAGTTCCGTGTCACTGACAGCGCTTCCGGCCAGCCGTTGTCCGGTGTGGCGCCGGGTGCCTGGGTCGATCCACAAACCCTCGCCGCCGATCAAGCCCAGGGCCGTGAAAAGAGCTGCAAAGCCCGGGTCGGGGTGTTTCTCAAATCCAACATCGGCGCGCGACCGTTGCTCGACCTCAACAGCTATTTCCTGCTGGTGATGAACCGCGACGCCAGCATCGCCGTGGTCGATCCGTCGGTGTCGGTCGGCGGTATCACCAGCACCCTGGCGCGCATTGAACTCAAGCAACCGCCGATGGACTGGGTCACGCCCAAAGACAACAAACGCGTATTCGTCTCGATGCCGACGGCCGGTGAAGTCGCCGTGATCGACAGCGAGCAATTCAAAGTCATCGACTCGATTGCCGCTGGCAGCCAACCGGTGCGCGTGGCGCTGCAACCGGACGAACGCCTGCTGTGGGTCGGCAACAACGCCAGCAAAGCCGAAGACTCCGGCGTCACGGTGATCGACAGCCAAAGCTTCAAGCCCCTCAAACATTTAATGACCGGGCGCGGCCACCACGAAATCAGCTTCAGCAAGGACAGCCGCTTTGCCTTCGTCAGCAACCGCGACGACGGCACCGTCAGCGTGATCGACATCGCCAGCCTGAATATCGTCCAGCAGATCAAAACCGGCGCTCATCCGCTGTCAGTCGCCTATTCACCACTGTCCGGCGCGGTTTATGTGGCCGACGGTAAGGACGGCACCGTGACAGTGATCGATGCCAGCACTCACGCCATCCGCCGAGTGATCCAGTTGCAACAAGGCCTCGGCCCGATGGGCTTCAGCGCCGACGGCCGCTTCGGCGTAGTGCTCAACACCGTGGAAAACCGCGCCAGCATCATTGATGCCGCGACCAACAGCGCCATCCATGATCTGGACGTTTCCGCCGAGCCCTACCAAGTGGTGTTCACCCAGGCCTACGCCTACATCCGCGGACTCGCTTCACCGAAAGTCACCATGATCAACCTGTCCTCCCTCGGCGAAGGTCGTCAGCCGATCAGCCAGGGCTTTGAAGCCGGCCCGCAAGCGCCGCGTCTGGCCGGGGATTTGCCGCTGGCCTCAAGCCTGGCGGTGTCGCGTGACGACAACGCGGTGTTCGTGGTCAACCCGGTCGACAACACCACCTACTTCTACGCCGAAGGCATGAACGCGCCGATGTCCGGTTACCCCAACCGTGGCCAGATCGCCCGCGCCGCCATGGTCATCGACCGCAGCTTGCGCGAGGTTTCGCCGGGGCTGTACAGCGCGCGGGTGAAACTGCCGGCAGCGGGGCGCTTCGATGTGGCGTTCCTGCTCAACCAGCCGAACATCATTCATTGCTTTACCGCGCAGATTGATCCTGACGGCAAACCGCTAAAACACCTCGGTCAGCCGAAAGTCGAGTTCCTCCTCGACAAGACTGCCGTCGCGCTCAACGACCCCTACGTCGTGCGCTTTCGCATCGTGCAGGGCAAAGACAAAACCCAGCGCAGCGGCGTCAAAGACGTGCAACTGCGCTACTACCTCGCGCCCACCTCGCATCCGCGTGAAGTGGCGGCGCTGGAAGTCGCCGACGGCGTGTACGAAGCGCCAATCACCCTCGACCGCAGCGGCGCCTGGTACCTGCATGTGCGTGCGGCATCGCTGGGCGCTGGTTTCGATGACAAGACCTTTGCCAGTGTTCGGGTAGCCCCCGGCCTGGCCCGTTGAAGAGGAGTTTCGACATGAACCGATTTGCATCCAGTGGCCTGCTGACCCTGTGCCTGTTGAGCCTCGGCCTCCAGCAAGTCCAGGCCCATTCGGCAGACGAACACGCCGGGCACAAGGCCCCGGCCAGCAATAGCCAGGAACATGCTCAGGTGAAATTCGCCAACGTGCCGCTGCTCGACCAGAACGGTAAAACCGTGCGCCTGGAACAAGACCTGGTGCAGGGCAAAATCGTCGTCATGAGCTTCATCTACACCAGTTGCACCACGGTGTGCCCGGTGGTCTCGTCGATCATGGGCAAGGTGCAAAAACAGCTCGGCGCACGGGTCGGCAACGAAGTGCAACTGGTGTCGATCAGCGTCGATCCGCAGCGTGACGATCCGAAACGCCTGCAGGATTACGCCCGCACCTTCCAGCGCGGCCCGGGCTGGAGCTGGCTGACCGGCTCGCCGCAGTCGATCAATGAAACCCTCAAGGGCCTCGGCAGTTTCAGTGGTGACCTCAAGAACCATCAGCCGCTGATCCTCGTCGGCGACGGCGATAGCCGGCACTGGATGCGCTATTACGGCTTCACCGACCCGGCACTGCTGGCCAAGGAAGTCGAGAAACTCAGCGGCCTGCGCACCCACGCCAAACACACCGCCATCGCCATGGAGCAACAACCATGAGACTGCTCGACTGGATCTCCCTGACCGTGTGTTTCTGGATTCTCGGTAACGTCGCGTTCGCTCACGAAGGCCACGTCTCTGAACCGCCAGCCGCTGTGGCTGCCGCGCCGGCCAAAGGCACCCACGACGCGAAAACCTGGTTCACTGACACGCCGTTGCAGGATCAGAACGGCGAAACCCTGCGCTTCTACAGCGACGCGCTGCACAACCGCGTGGTACTGCTCAACGTGATCTTCACCAGCTGCAACGATGCCTGCCCGCTGATCACCCGCAAGCTCAAGGAAGTCCGCGAGCTGCTGGGCGACAAGGCGCAGGACATCACCTTCATTTCCCTTACCAGTGACCCGCTGCGCGACACGCCGGCGGTGCTCAAGGCTTACACCTTGAAGCAGGGTTCCGATGACCCTCATTGGCTTTTTCTTACCGGCGACAAAGCGCAGATGGACCTGGTACTGAGCCGCATCGGCCAGATCGTGCCGACGCCCGAGCAACACTCCACGCAGTTGATCGTCGGCGATGTCGCCAATAAACGCTGGAGCAAAATCCGTCCCGATGCCCCGGCCGCCGCCATTGCCCAGCGCTTGCAGTTGCTGACAATGCCCGTGGCCGGCCGCTGAGTCCGCGCCATGAACCTTGGCCGCGTACTCGCCCTGATCCTGCTCGCTGGCGTCAGCCTTGGCGCGAGCGCTGTGCCGTTGACTGCGCAGGAGGCGGCGGGCAAGCGCCTGTACCGCCAAGGCTTGTCGGCCAGCGGTGAAGCGATCATGGCGCGGGTTGGTGCGGCGGATGTGTTGTTGCCGGCGACGAGCCTGCCGTGCGCCAACTGCCACGGCGCCGATGGCCTCGGTCGACCTGAGGGCGGCGTGCGTCCACCCGAGTTGAACTGGGCGCGGCTGACCAGCACCTATGGCCAGCAGCAGGTCAACGGCCGCAGATATCCGGCCTACAGCGAAAGCTCGCTGGCCACAGCCATTGAGCAGGGCCGCGACCCCGGCCACAATCGCCTCGACCCGAGCATGCCGCGCTTTCTGCTGTCGATGAAGGATCAGCGCAACCTCACCGCTTACCTCAAACGCCTGGCCGATGAGCGCGATCCCGGCCTCGACGCCGAGACCTTGCACCTGGGCACGTTGCTGCCCAGCCAGGGGCCGCTGGCCGAGGAGGGCGCGACGGTGGCGGCGGTTCTCAACGGCAGCGTCGCGCGGATCAATCAGGCCGGCGGCATACATGGCCGGCAACTGCGCCTGACGGTGATCGACCCCGGCCCGGATCGCGCCAGTGCCGAGCACGCCTTGCAGCAATTGATCGAGCAGGAACAAGTGTTCGCCTTGATCGCACCGCTGGCGCCGGCCCTCGACAGCGAACTCGGGCCGCGTCTGGAACAGGCCGGCGTGCCGCTGATCGGGCCGATGTCGATCCTCGGCACCCTGCAGGCCAGTCCGCAGATATTCGAGCCATTGCCAGGCTTGCGTGAGCAGTTGATCGCACTGGCCGATTACGCCACGGCCAGCCTGCGTGTGCTGCAAGGGCCAACGCTGATTGCCTATCCGGAAGATCCGGCACAGGTACAAACGGCGCAAATCCTGGATCAGTACTTGCGAAGCCACGGCTGGCAGAACGTCCATCTGCAAGCCTGGGATTCCTCGGCGGATGCGTTGCCACTGGGCTCGCGCTCGGTTTTTTATCTGGGCAGTGGCGGCGGTTTCAGTCGTCTGGCGACGCGCTTGCAAGGCGCCGGGCAGGTGCCGTACCTGTTTGCCGCGTCGAGTCAGGTGGCCGGCGATCTGTTGCAAGTGCCGAGCGGGTTCACCCGGCGGGTGTTTCTCGCCTATCCATTCGTGCCCAGCGACTGGACTCAGGCCGGGCGCATGGCCCTGACCTTGTTGCGCGAAGGTCAAGGCCTCGGTGCCCAGCACGCGGTGCTGCAAGTCGGCGCCTATGCCTCGATGCTGCTGCTCAGCGAAGGCATGAAGCAGGCCGGTCGCGACGCCAGTCGGGAAAAACTGGTGGCGGCGCTGGAAGGCCTGCACGACTTCGACACCGGCCTGACTCCGCGTCTGAGTTTCGGCCCCGGGCGGCGCCTGGGTTTGAGCGGCGCGCATGTGGTCACACTGGATCTGCCGGATCAGCGCTTCTATCTGGTCGCGCCCTATAAACCGATTATTGTCAGCCCCTGAACGGAGGCCCCGACCATGAAGCTCACAACGCTGTTGTTGCTGCTGACCTGCTGGCTCCCGGTGGCGTGGGCCAATAACGAGCCCGCCGTGGCGCGGGTCAATGGCGAGGAAATCTCTGGATTTCGCTTCGAACGGTTTTTCGCTGAATACCTGGAAGATCAGGGCCGCGCCGTGGCGAGTATTCGTAATCCCAAGGCCTACAAACAGCTGCGTCAGGCGGCGCTGCAAACGCTGATCGACAAAGAGCTGCTGTGGCAGGAAGCGCAAAAGCGCGGCGTGCAGATTGGCGATCAAGTGGTGCGCCAACAAATCGAGCAAACCCGCAGCGCCATCGGTGGCCCGGACAAATTCCTCCGGCGTTTGCAGGACGCCGGTTTTGACGAAGCCTCCTTCACCGAATACACCCGCCGCGAACTGGCCGCCCAGCAGATGTTCGCCGAGTTGATCCGGGCCAACACCTTGCAACCCCGGCACCTGTTGATCCGCGTGCCCGCACAAGCGGATGCGGCCACAGTGACGGCAGCGCGTCTACGCTTGATGCAGATGCGCGCCTCGATTGTCAGCGGCGCGACGTTTGCCAGCCACCCGGTACGTTCACCGTTCGGCTGGCATGTGATTTATTTGCCGAACCACCTGGAGGAAACCGATGTCCCAGATTTGCAGGGGCTGGACACAGTCAGGGCAGAGCTCGCCCGACAGCAACAGACCCAGGCTCGTCGCCAGGTGCTCGCGCAATTACGGGCGCAGAACAGGATCGAACGAATTGACGACGATTGAAGGTTCCCCCCCAATAGTGGGGAATGGCTTCTTTGCCCATTCAGGTGCTTCCCCGTTTCTGGGGAACGGGGTACCGGGACGAGCGGGCATTGTCATGAAATTCAAGGACATGAAGACTTAAATTTACCGGCGCTCAGCCTGGCATGAAGTGTGCGTTACCCCTGGTAAGGCGCACTCTCAAGGCAGGGTCATCGGACCTGCGGTTTCAAGGAGTCGACCTTGGTTAACAAAGTACTGGTTGTCGAAGACGAACAGCTGCTTGCACAGAACCTTCAGGATTATCTGAAGGCGCAGGGGCTGGACGTCCGGATTGCACATGACGGAGCGACGGCGATCGGCATTGCCGAAACCTTTGCCCCCGACGTGCTGGTGTTCGATTACCGCTTGCCCGATATGGAAGGCTTTGAGGTGCTCGACGCGGTCCGCCAGAACAGGACGTGCCATTTTGTGCTGATAACGGGTCACCCGACCGCTGAAGTCTGTGAGCGGGCGCGGCAACTGGCGGTCAGCCACATCCTGTTCAAACCGTTTCCATTGGCGGAACTGGCGCGGGCGGTCTGCGACCTTCTGGGCATCAAGCGTGAAGCGAAACCCGGTGCCAACCCATCCGAAGGGTTTGTCGAACGACGCCAGAGCAGGACCGAGAGCTTCCCGTTGCAGTTGTACGATGGCAGTTGGGTGTTGGCGGATCGCCGAAAACAGGCGTACGCCATGGCACCGGACGACGATCAAATGCTCACCGGGGAGTAATGGCGCGATCAGACGTTCCGGCACTTGCCGCCAAGGTTTGCCGCGCCGACAGGGCTCTGAGCCCCGGTTGGAGAGCAAGCCATGGAACGTCTGTCCGTTGTCGTCGAACCGCTGTTGGCCGAAAGCGCGCCAGAACGCTTTTCCAGTGAGCAGCTTGCCCAGGCCCGGGCGCGGGCCGCCACCTCTGGCGAACGCGTGCTTGAAGCCCTCGGCGTGCTCTGTGAACTGGCGCCGATGCCGTTCATTCATACCCTCGGCGCCACCCTGCATTACCCGGTGCTCGACACCGACAGCCTGTTTCAAGCGACGCCGGTATTCGACCGCGTCACCCTCGCACAATGCCTCAAACGTGAATTCATCCTGCTGCGCCACAACGACGAAGTCATCGGTGTATTTGCCGACCCCTTCGACCCGGCGCGCCTGGCCTGGATCGATGACTGCCTGCACGGTGCACCGCTGCATCTGGTCCACGCCGATGACCTCAAGGCCTATCTGGCCCGCCACGAAGAAAGCTTCCACGCCGTCGAATCGCTGAACGCCCAGGGCGACACCCACAGCGAAACCGACACCCTGCAAAGCCTGTCGCTGACCAGCATCAGCGAAGACGCCAGCAGCGTGGTGAAACTGGTCAACTCGACCCTCTACGACGCGCTGAAAATGCACGCCAGCGATATCCACCTCGGCACCACCGGCCAAGGTCTGGTGATCAAGTACCGCATTGACGGTGTGCTCAACAACATCAGCAAAGTCCAAGGCAACGAGTTCGCCGAACAAGTGATCTCGCGGGTCAAGGTCATGGCCGAACTGGACATCGGCGAGAAGCGCGTGCCGCAGGACGGACGCTTCAAGATCGGTATCAGTGGCCGCCAGATCGACTTCCGCGTATCGATCATGCCGAGCATCTTTGGCGAAGACGCGGTGCTGCGGGTGCTCGACAAGCAAGACCTCGCCGACAAGGTCTGCGGCGTGCAATTGCAGGCGCTGGGCTTTGAAGACGAAACCCTGCGCCAGTTGCGCCGCCTCGCCGCCGAACCCTACGGCATGGTGCTGGTGACCGGCCCGACCGGCAGCGGCAAGACCACCACGCTGTACGCGATGATCACCGAGATCAACCATGGCGTGGACAAGATCATCACCATCGAAGACCCGGTCGAGTATCAATTGCCGGGGGTCCTGCAAATCCCGGTCAACGAGAAAAAAGGCCTGACCTTCGCCCGTGGTTTGCGCTCGATCCTGCGCCACGATCCCGACAAGATCATGGTCGGCGAAATCCGTGACCCGGACACCGCGCAGATCGCCGTGCAATCGGCACTTACCGGTCACCTGGTATTTACCACCATCCACGCCAACAACGTCTTCGACGTGATCGGCCGCTTCACGCAAATGGAGATCGACCCGTACAGCCTGGTCTCGGCGCTCAACGCGATTCTCGCTCAGCGGCTGATCCGCCTGGTGTGCGCCAGTTGCAGCGCGCCGGTCAATCCAAGCGATGAAGAGCTGCGCGCCTCTGGCCTCGATCCGCAGAAAGTCGATCACTACCACTTCGTCCACGGCAAGGGTTGCGGCCATTGCCGGGGCAGCGGTTATCGCGGGCGCACGGCGATTGCCGAGCTGCTGCATCTCGATGACGAACTGCGCCAGATGATCGTCGAGCGCCAACCGATCACCCAGATCAAAGCCCTGGCCTGCGCCCGTGGTTTGCGCCTGCTACGCGAATCGGCGCTGGAGCTGGTGGAACAAGGTCGCACCACGCTGGAGGAGATCAATCGTGTCACTTTTATCGCGTGAGCGTTTTGTCGCCGTGCTCGGCGCCAGCGGTGTTGGCCTTGGTCAGCGGCGCGGCAGCGACACCCTGTGGCTGGGCAGCGTCGGTTACATCGACGAAGGCTTCCAGAGCTACGCGGTGGCGCTGGATACCCTCGATCGCCTGCTTGGTGAACATGCCGGCGCCGGGGCCGAATTGAGTGTGGTCATCTCCGGGCATTTCAGCCGCTTCTGCCTGGTGCCTTGGAGCGCGCAGATCAGCAGTCCGGAAGAACTGCGCGGCTTTGCTCAGCTGTGTTTTGAAGACCTGTTTGGCGTGCCGACCCAACCGTGGAGTCTGGTGCTGTCTGCTGAGCCGGCCGGTTACGACCGCATCGCCAGCGCCTTGCCGCAAGACTTGCTCGAACGCCTGCGCACGCTGGTCAGCGGTCGCGGTTTGCGCCTGCGTTCGGTGCAGCCGTACCTGATGGCGGCGTTCAACCGCTTCGACAAAAGCCTCGATGCCGGCGACTTCCTGTTCGTCGTCGCCGAGCCGCAACGCAGCGTGTTGTTGCTGGCGAGGGAAGGGCGCTGGGCCGGCGTGCGCTCGGTGGGTGGCAGCGACAGCGATGCCGCGTTGAATGCTCTGATCGGTCGCGAACGGCAGCTGCAAGCCTCGACCAGCGAACGCGCCTTCAACGTTTATCTGCATGCACCGGCGCGCCTCGATGCGCAGCCGGACGTGGCGGGTGTGCAACTGCGCACCCTCGAAGACGACTCGATGACCGTGCGTGACGGCTTGTACGTCATGTCCCGGGCGGTGGCCTGAGATGCGCGTGCTCAATCTCGACTTCCAGCCACGGCCACGTTCCGGCCCGTTGGGCTGGAGCCTGCTCGGCGGCGGCGTGCTGCTGGCGCTGCTGTGCTTCGGTGTGCAACAGCACCTCGACGCGCACACCGAACAACAACAGGGCCACCTGCAAACCACCCAGCGCCAGCTCACCGGAGACAGCGGAGCCAAGAGCGCATTGAGCCCGGCGGAAACCCGCGAGCAGGCGCAGAACCTCGCCGAGATGCGCAAGGTTTCGCAGCAACTACGCCGGCCGTGGGAACGCCTGTTCGCCATGCTCGAAGCCATGCCCCGCGATGACGTCGCGCTGCTGAGCCTGACCCCGGATGCGCGTAAAGGCCAAGTGCGCATCAGCGCCGAAGCGCGGGATCTGCAAGCGATGCTCGACTTCCACAAGCGTCTGGAAGCCAGCGACGAGCTGTCGGACGTCTCGCTGCTCAGCCATGAAATCGTCGTCAAATCGCCCGAACAACCGGTGCAATTCAACCTGTCGGCGAACTGGGAGATTGGCGATGCGAATCCCTAGACTGATCGTCCACGAATACCTGCAAGGCCTCGGCATTCCGGGCCTCGCCGGGCTGGCGCTGCTGCTGGTTGCGGTGGCCTGGGCGCTCGGTGGTTTGCTGCCGGGCTGGCAATCGTTGCAGCACCTCAGCCAGCAGACTCAGGAGGCCACCGAATACCTGGCCAAGGTTGAAGACGGCAGCATCGCGCCGCCAGTGGTGCCGCAAAGGCAACTCGACGACTTCCGCAATAAACTCCCGGCGCAGCCGCAAGCCACCGTCGTCATCGACCGCATCTACGCCCTCGCAGCGCAAGAGCACATCACCCTGGCGCGCGGCGAATACGCCCTCGGCGTCGACCCGAAAACCCACCTGGCGCGCTATCAGATCCTTCTGCCAGTGCGTGGCAGCTACCCGCAACTGCGCCGCTTCCTCCATGCCTTGCTCGGCCAGTTGCCGGCGGTGGTGGTGGAAGACCTGGAGTTGCAACGCAAGAAGATTGGCGACACCGACCTCAATGGCCGGATCCGTATGACCCTTTACCTGTCGAGGTCGTGATGAATACCAAGCGCGTGACAGGGTGGCTGGCGTTCTTCGGCGTGGCGGCGGCGCTGGCGTGGTTGCCGGAGTATTTCTCGCCGAGCGAAGACGCCGATTCCAACGAAGTGGCCGTCACCACGCCCGGCAAAACCCGTGGCGCGCTGCCGGCCAGCACCGCCAAGGCCAAAGACGCGCCGATCAAGGACCTGAGCCCGGCCGGCGACCTGTTCGCCGCGAAATCCTGGAAGGCCGCGCCGACCCTGGCCACGGTTACCGAACAAGCGATCAACCCGGCCACAGTGGTGCAAGCCCCGAGCCTGCCACCGGTGCCGTTTCAGTTCGTCGGCAGGCTGCATGACCGCAGCGACCTGCAAGTGTTTTTGCAGAACGGCGAAAAGATCTACGTCGTGCGCAACGGGGATGTGATCGACGACACCTGGAAGATCACCGGCATTTCCGATCTGGAATTGAGCCTGGTTTACCTGCCTTTGCATTTGTCGCAGACCTTGTCTGTGGGGAGTACGCAATGAACCGTTCCCGTTTGCTGATGAGCCTGGGCCTGTGCGCCGGGCTGGCCGCGTGCAGCTCTGCGCAGGTGGCCAACAAGGAAGCCGCCGACCTGATTGAACAGGGTCAGTACGAGGCGGGACTGGCCCGGATCGAGGAAGGTCTGCGTGAGAATCCTCGCGACACCGAACTGCACCTGCTGCTCAACAGCGGCCGCGCCAAGGCGATCACGGCATTGCTGACGGCCGGTGATACCGACCGCTCGCGTCGCGACTTTGTTTCGGCGCGCACCGCTTACATGCGCGTGCTGACCATCGAGCCGAACAACCGCCGCGCCCAGGATGCCCTGAAACAGCTGGAATACCTGCGCACCATGGACGAGAAACTCGAACTGGCCCGTGGCGACCTGCGTCGCGGCGACATCTACGGCGCGGATCGCCAGGTCAAACAGATCCTCGAACTCGACCCGGCCAACGCAGGCGCGCTGGAACTGCAAGGCAACATTCGCCTGGTGCAGAGCCGCAACGTGATCGCTTATCCGCAACTGCGCACCAAGCTCGATCGTCCGGTGACCCTGGAATTTCGTGACGCCAACCTGAAGACCATTTTTGAAGTGCTGTCGCAAGTCGCCGGGCTGAATTTCATCTTCGACAAAGACCTGCGCCCGGACATGAAAGCGACGATTTTCGTGCGTGACGTGCGCATCGAAGACGCCGTGACCCTGCTGCTGCAACAGAACCAGTTGCACCAGAAAGTGGTGAACGAAAACACCTTGCTGATCTACCCGGATTCGCCGCAGAAAGTGAAGGATTACCAGGAACTGGTGATGCGCACGTTCTATCTGACCAGCATCGACGCCAACACCGCGCTGAACATGGTGAAAACCATGCTCAAGACCCGCGACGTGTTCGTCGATGAGCGCCTCAACACCCTGACCATGCGCGACACCGAAGACGCGATCCGCATGGCGGAAAAGCTCCTGCAATCGCAAGACCAGTCCAACCCGGAAGTGGTGCTCGAAGTCGAGGTGATGGAAGTCGCCACTCAGCGCATTCTCGACCTCGGTCTGCAATGGCCGAGCACCTTCGGTGTGGTCAACTCCGATGGTTCGCCGGTCACCCTGCTGGGCCAACTCAAGGGCATCAACTCTGACCGCATCTCCATTGGCCCATCGCCGCAGGCCAAGATCAACGCGCAGGACAACGACATCAACACCCTCGCCAGTCCAGTGATTCGCGTCAGCAACCGTGAGCAGGCGCGCATTCACATTGGTCAGCGCGTGCCGATCATCAGCGCGACCTCGGTGCCGTCTACACAGGGGCCGGTGATCACCGAAAGCGTGACGTACCTGGATGTCGGTCTGAAGCTCGAAGTGACGCCCACCGTGCACCTGAACAACGAAGTGGCGATCAAGATTGCCCTGGAAGTGAGTAACGCCACGCCGCTGGAACCGACCCGCCAGGGCACGATCCCGGTGCAGGTTGACACCCGCAACGCGCAAACCTCGCTGCGTCTGCACGACGGCGAAACGCAAATCCTCGCCGGGCTGGTGCGCAACGATCACGGCGCCACCGGCAACAAGATTCCCGGCCTCGGTGACATTCCCGGGCTGGGCCGCTTGTTCGGCAGCAACAAAGACACCATCGGCAAATCGGAACTGGTGCTGTCGATCACCCCACGGATCGTGCGCAACCTGCCGTACCAGAGCCCGTCGGACATGGAGTTCTCCACCGGTACCGAAACCAGCATGCACATCCAGGCCCCGGATCGTTCGCAGAGCTACGTGATGCCGTCGCCTGCCGCGCAGCCGCGTGCAGTCGGTGAGTCGGCCGTGGCAACCACCCGCGTCACTGTCGAGAAGCCTTGATCATGAACGCCTCCCAGCGCGGTTTTACCTTGATTGAAGTCGTGGTGACGCTGGCCCTGATCGGCCTGCTGGCGAGCATGGCCGCGCCCCTGACCGAAACCCTGGTGCGGCGTGGCAAGGAGCAGGAATTGCGCAACGCGCTGTACCAGATTCGCGATGCCATCGACGCCTATAAACGCGCCTTTGATGCCGGTTACATCGAGAAATCGCTGAACAGCAGCGGCTACCCGCCGAATCTGAAAGTGCTGGTCGAGGGCGTACGCGATGTGCGCAGCGCGAAGGGCGCCAAGTTCTACTTTTTACGCCGCATCCCGCGCGATCCGCTGGTGTCGGCCAAACGCGATGACGAAGGGGGTTGGGGCGTGCGCGCCTACAACAGTTCGGCTCAGAACCCGCGCGATGGCGAAGACGTGTTCGACGTCTACTCCCACGCCCGCGGCAAGGGCCTCAACGGTATCGCTTACCGCGAGTGGTGAACCTCATGCGCCGGGAAAAAGGTTTTACCTTGCTGGAGCTGATGGTGGTGATGGCGATCATCGCCACGCTGATGACCATCGCGCTGCCGCGCTACTTCAACAGCCTTGAAGCGTCGAAGGAAACCACGCTGCGCCAAAGCCTGTCGGCGATGCGTGAGGCGCTGGATCACTTTTACGGCGACACCGGCCGCTACCCCGATTCCATTGAACAACTGATCGAACAACGTTACTTGCGCAGCGCACCACTGGACCCAATCACCGAACGCAAAGACCAGTGGGTGCTGATCGCGCCACCGGACGGCGTCGCCGGTGGCGTGGCCGACATCAAAAGCGGTGCTACCGGGAGGGCGCGTGATGGCAGCCAGTATGCCGAGTGGTAACCGCGCGCAGCAGGGTGGCTTCACCTACCTGGGCGTGCTGTTCCTGATTGTGGTGATGGGCATGGGCCTGGCCAGTGCCGGCGAGCTGTGGTCGACCGCTTCGCGCCGTGACCGGGAGCGCCAGTTGCTCTGGGTCGGCACTCAGTACGCGCAGGCGTTGCGCAGCTACTACCGCAGTTCGCCGGGGCTGGCGCAGTACCCGAAAGAACTGGTGGACCTGCTCGACGATCAGCGTTTTCCCGAGGCCAAACATCACTTGCGTCAGCTCTATCCGGACCCGATCGGTCAGGGTGAATGGGCGCTGCAACGCGGTTTCGACGGACGCATCACTGGCCTCAACAGCCCGTCGACCGAGCTGCCATTGAAGCAGGCGGACTTCCCGACGCAGTGGTCGGATTTCGAAGGCATGCAGCGTTATTCGGACTGGCAGTTTGTTGCCGAAAAGGCCTTCCTTGAGGGCACCAATGGCCCGGCCAAAGGGCAATCGGTTCTGCCACAGGCATTGCAGCCATGACTCGCCAATGGCTCTGCGCGCTGGTCCTCGCTGTGGCGGCGCTCTGCGCCCACGCCGGTGAAGAAGACGAAATGATGGGCTTCATCGTCGACGACACGATCTCGCACATCGGCCACGACTTTTACTACTCGTTCAGTGAACGCCTGCGTGACACCAGCCCGATGGATTTCAACCTGGTGGTGCGCGAGCGCCCCGACGCGCGCTGGGGCAGCCTGGTGACCGTGGAATATCAGCAACGCCTGGTGTATCGGCGCTTCCTGCCGCCGAACACCGTGGAACTGAAGGACGAGGCCTATGCGGCCGCCGACTGGGTTCGACGCCAGGTTGTCCAGCGCAAGCTGGAGGCTCTGTTGCAGGACACCACCGACCTTGAGAAGGACGAACTATGAACAGCACAACGTTCTCACGGCGCAGCGGATTCTGGATCTCGGGGTTGTTGATCGGGCTCGCCAGCGCCGCGGCTGTCCAGGCCACTGAACTGGTCTACACGCCGGTCAACCCGTCGTTTGGCGGCAACCCGCTCAACGGCACTTGGTTGCTCAACAACGCCCAGGCACAAAACGATCACGACGATCCGGACCTGAAAAGCCGTTCGAGCGTGGCTGGCACCTCGGCGTTGGAGCGCTTCACCAGTCAATTGCAATCGCGGCTGCTAGGGCAGTTGCTGGACAACATCTCCACTGGCAACACGGGGAGCCTGTCCACGGATTCTTTTATCGTCAACGTCATCGACGACTCCGGGGCACTGAGCATTGAAGTGACCGATCGAGCGACCGGTGAGGTTTCGGAAATTCAGGTGAACGGTCTCAACCCATGACGGGCTGACGGTTCCGGGGAGTGATGGACATGAAAAAATTAATCGCGCTAGGGCTGATGTTGGCGACATTACAAGGGTGCAGTCTGCGTGAGCCGATGCCGGCCGAGCAGGACACCGAAACCCCGACCCTGACTCCAAGGGCCTCGACTTATTACGACTTGCTGAAGATGCCGCGCCCCAAGGGGCGGCTGATGGCGGTGGTGTACGGCTTCCGTGATCAGACCGGGCAGTACAAGCCGACGCCCGCGAGTTCGTTTTCCACCAGCGTGACCCAGGGTGCGGCGTCGATGTTGATGGACGCGATGCAGGCCAGTGGCTGGTTTGTGGTGTTGGAACGGGAAGGGCTGCAGAACCTGTTGACCGAGCGCAAGATCATTCGCGCGTCGCAGAAGAAGCCGAATACGCCGGTGAATATTCAGGGTGAGCTGCCACCGTTGCAGGCGGCGAACATGATGCTTGAGGGCGGGATTATCGCTTATGACACTAACGTGCGTAGCGGTGGGGAAGGGGCGCGGTATCTCGGGATCGATTTGCAGCGTGAGTATCGGGTGGATCAGGTGACGGTGAATTTGCGTGCGGTGGATGTGCGTAGCGGGCAGGTGTTGGCGAATGTGATGACCAGCAAGACGATTTATTCGGTGGCGCGCAGTGCCGGGATTTTCAAGTTTATCGAGTTCAAGAAGTTGCTTGAGGCTGAGGTTGGGTATACGACGAATGAGCCGGCGCAGTTGTGTGTGTTGTCGGCGATTGAGGCGGCGGTGGGGCATATGGTGGCGCAGGGGATTGAGCGGCGGTTGTGGCAGGTGGCGGGGGACGCTTCTACGCCTGGGCAGGATGATGTGTTGAATCGGTATTTGAGCCAGAACAAGGTTGATCCGGATGCCGAGTGAACGTGGCGGCCTTCGGGCCGACCAGGTTCTTGCCGATGTACTCGGTTCCAACTGTAGGAGCTAGCCCTGCTGGCGATAGCTATCTCTCAAACGCTGATGCTTTTGCGGATGTACCAGAAACTTGTGGGAGCTGGCTTGCCAGCGATGGCGGCCTTATAGCCGACCAATCTCTGGCAGATGTACCCAGTTTCAACTGTGGGAGCGAGCCTGCTCGCGAAGGCTTTTTGTCAGGCGGTGGGGTTCTTTCTGATTGAGTACATATCCGTTTCTGCGGTAATGGCTGCTTAGGGTTCCGCCCTTACGGCGGGTCACTTTTTCCAGACGCCGAAAAAGTAACCAAAAAGGCTTGCTCCTACGTGCGGCCCGCTCGCTGGGGCTCGGGGTTCCTTCGCTCCGGGATCGATCCGGGCGCAGCGTCTCCGGTTTGCTTCGCTGCACCTCCTCTCGCTGTGTTTGGCTGCGCCAAACGGTCGCTGCGCTCCCACGCCCGGATCAATCCCTCCGCTCAGCCTTCCGACGTCGCCCGTGGATCAAGATCAAGAGCTGCAGCCGAGCTAACGCTCATCCTGTTGAGTGGTGAGGAGCACAGCGTGCTCGGCTTTTGATCTTCGTAGGAGCTGGCTTGCTCGCGAAGGCGGCCTTACAGCCGACCAATCTCTTGCTGACAGAGCGCGATTCAATTGTAGGAGTGAGCCTGCTCGCGATAGCTATCTTTCAGACTCAGTTGCCATTGCGGATGTACCCAAATCCTTGTGGGAGCTGGCTTGCCAGCGATGGCGATCTACGAGCCGACCAATTCCCGCCGGTTGCACACATTGACTGTAGGAGCTGCCGAAGGCTGCGATCTTTTGACTCTGATTTTTTAAGATGAATATCAAGATCAAGATCAAAGATCGCAGCCTGCGGCAGCTCCTACACATGCGTATTTCAATTCGGAATGTTTAAAGGATGTTTCGAATTAGCAGAACCTTCCCACAATGTTTTCAGGTTGTCCGTCGGACGTCCGGTCTCTAGCCTGTGTTCGTCGCTGCCAATTCAGCGACCGGGCGTGGAAACCCGAGTAACTACAGAGCGCACTAGCGCCATTCATAACGTATCCTTGCGCACCTTCACTGTGTGCACTTTGTTATGGCGGCTGTGCGTGGGAGACCTTGTGTCTGCCGGGTTGCCTCTGTCCCGGGTTTCCAACCTGCGTACAGCTGCCACCTATTCGCTTGGAAACCGAATGGGGGGCCAGCTATAACCGTCATACAGGGTAAATAATCATGAAAAAACCAACACCCAACCCCCCAGAACCAGACACCAACACCACATCCCCCTACGCCTCCGTCGACAGCAAAAAACTCCACGAAGCCGCCGACCGCGCCCTCGATTTCTACCTCAAGCCCACCGCCCACATCATGTCCAGCGCCAACGAGCCGGAACCCATGTACCTCGCCAACCCCAGGTACAACACCGAATCCCTGCTCGCGAACGCCAGCGAAACCCTCGGCTCGGCCAGCGAAATGCTCATCAACTTCGCCGCTTCGCTGGAAACCTCACACCGCAAGACTGCACTGGGTATCGCACAGGTCGTCATGCTGGGCGAACTGGCCGTCAACCAGGCCCTTGATCACGTCGAACTCAAGAACTAATCGCTTTTGATTGATCGTTCCCACGCGCAGCAAAGGAATGCAGCCCCTGACGCTCTGCGTCAAATTCGCAATTTGGAATGCGGAGCGTCCCGAGAGGCATTCCGTTGCTGCGCGTGGGAACGATCAAATGTCGGCCCTGATTGAGGAAAAACGAAGAAGGCATGAAGCGGGGCAGGTGCCTGGCGGTGGCAATGTGAGAAGTAGAGAAGCGTAATGCCGATTTTGGCTACTCTACTGCTTCCTGACGGCTAACTATTTTTTGAGGAGCGTATGGACCTTTCACCACCACTCGAAATCGACAGCGCAGCCTATGCAGAATTCTCAGTTCTGTGGGAAATGGGTTCTTTTGATAATCAGCGATTGGGACAAGCCTTCTACAACCATTTTCGCCTCCATCGGTTAAACGATCAGGCTTTGTTACAGGGGCTTTACGAGGCTGACGGCAAGAAGGCTCGAGCTGCAATAAATCGCATATTTCATCTCAATTAACTGAGTACTGAGATAAAAAAAACCGTGCCTCCACGGGAAGCACGGTTTCTTGTGTTGAGACGAGGAAGCGATCTTAACCGGGGTCGCGTCGAGGGTACTCCTGACGCGCATGCAAGATGCTCACAATCTCAATGTGGTCCGCCACTTGATAAACGACGAGATAGTTCGGGCTTACGACAATCTCTCGAGTGCCGGGAGAGCGGCCTTTGCGATACAGGTGTGGATGCCAACAAAGCGCAGACGTAGTTTTTACGACGGACTTGTGAAGTGCAGTCGCCGCTACAAAATTTCGCTCGCCAATGTACTTAAGGATTTTCGAGAGTTCGACCCTGGCCTTGGGTCGCCACTTAATCTGCATCAGCGCTTTTGCGCATTGATTCCATCAAGGCATTTATTTCCTCCATCACCTGCTCATGGGGAATACTCGGACGCGGATCATCGAGAGAGGCCTGTACTTCTGCCCGAAACCAACGGTCATAACTCGCAGCCTGCTCCTCGGGATCAAGATCCGAAACAACCGGGCACAGTGGGTCGATCAAGGACGGGTCGATCATAGAACCTCCGGGTTTAGTGCCTCGAAGTCTATTCGTTAACGGTATCGCTGTCGTCGCTGTCTGGATGAATTGCATGTAGGCCAAGCTCCATGAGGATCAAGTTGTCCCGGCAAATCCTAGAGCCTGCACTTCCGACGGCCAACCGCCAGAACTTGTCAGAAAACTCCCCGAATTTCTGAAAACGTTCCGTTTTCCGTAGGACGCAACTCAAGCGTCAGCGCAAAAAAAACCGCGACCCTCAGCAGGTCGCGGTTTTCCAACACCCAACCCCTACTGCTGCAAAACCGTCGCCTGGTTAGCCGACCCGAACTGCTGAATATTCGCAGTCTGCGTAAACCCGCTCTGATCGACATTGGCAATGTTCCCCGTGCCGCCCTGGGTCACATACGCCACGTTCATCGTGTCCGCCTGTTTCACAGTGATCTGGTTGTCACTGCCATACAGCTGCGCGGTGTACGCCTGGTTACCCGATCCCGATTGATCAAACTCAGCACTGTTTCCGGTGCCATTCGAAGAACCCTGCACCAGGTTGCCGGTCCCGCGCTGATCCGAGATCAAAATGTTGTCGCTGCCATTCTGATCAAAATAAAGCTCGTTATACGACTCGGCCTGACTGACCGTGGTCTTGTTGCCCGTCCCGGTCTGGTGTGTGGTCATCACATGCCCAACGCCATCCTGTGTGAAGCTGGCGATGTTGCCATTCCCCGCCTGGGTGACGGTCGCACGTTGGTTGCTGCCGAACTGCCCGCCGGACTGCGGGCCTTTCCAGTTGCTGGCGTAGACCTTGTTGTCGTTGCCCACGGAGGTGGCGCTGAGCACGTGGCCCTCGCCGTTCTGGTAGGTGAAGTGCACGTTGCCGTTGCCGACTTGATAGAGCGCCAGTGTCGAATTGACCGATTCGAACTGGTCGGCGTAGATCGCGTTGCTGTTGCCGACCTGCGTCACGGCGGCGCTGTTGTTTTCGCCGAAGCTTTGGTCGACCACGGTTTCGTTGCTGTCGCCGTACTGGTTGATGGTGGCTTGGCTGGCCAGTTGCGAGTCTTGCCAGATTTCGGTGCCGTTGAGGTTGCCGAACTGGTTGATGGTGATGTTGCCGCCGGTGCCGTTGCGTTGGTCGCCGTAGGCGTAGTTGCTTTCGCCAGCCTGGTTGATGCCGATCTGGCCGCCGTTGTGGGTGACTTGTTCGGCGGTGCCGTAGTTGGCGGTGCCGTACTGGGTGATCACTGAGCTGTTGCCGACGCCTTCATAGAGTTGTTCGATGTTGGCTTCGTTGCTGTCGCCGTACTGGAAGGTTTTGCCTTCGCTGCCGTTTTGCGAATCCTGATAGACCAACGAGAAGTTGCCGGTGCCTTGCTGTTGTTGCAGCGCGCTGTTCGGTGAGCCGAAGCCCAGTGACTGGCTGGCGTGAGCGGTGTTGAAGGCGCCGACCTGTTGCTGGGTGATGGTGGCGTTGTCTTCGTAAAGTTGTTCGGCGTAGCCGGCGTTGTAGTCGCCGACCGCGTCCTGGGTGATCACGCTGCTGGCGTGGTCTTGCACGGCGGCGGCGTCGTTGCCCTGGCCCAGTTGGGTCTGGGTGGCGGTGCTGAACGGTGCCTGGGTCTGTTTCACGTCCGCGATGTTGGCGGTACCGGCCTGGCTTTGGTTGGACAGGCTGTCGTCGGCCATGGCCTGGGCACTGATCATGACCAGGAGGGCGGCGGTGAGGGGCGTCAGTTTGAACATGATTGAACTCTCCGATGATTGCAGTGCTTAGCGGTATTGCTTGACCGAAACGCTCATGCCGTTGCCCGACTGGGTCACGGCGCTTTGCAGCCCCGCGCCGGCCTGCTCGATGCTGGCGTCGTTGTTGTTGCCGTTTTGCGAAATCTGCGCGCGGTTGTGGCTGCCGTTCTGGGTGATCGAGGCGGCGTTGCCGGAACCGTTCTGGTTGATCAGTGCCATCAGGTCGCTGCCCTGTTGCAGGATGTACGCCTCCTGATTGCTGCCCGACTGCACGATCTGCCCAAGCAGCGACTGCCCGTTCTGTTGCAGCAGGGCGACGTTGGCCTGGCCGAGCTGGTCGATCAGGGCTTGCTGACCCACGGGTGGGGGCAGTTCGCCGAGGTCGCTGCTGGTCGGGGCCAGGTCGTCGTTGTCCATCAGGTCGTCGGCGCGCACGCCTGCACTGCAGCACAGCAGGAGCAGGCAAAGCAGGGCGGCGGTCGGCGTGTTCATGGCGAAAATCCCGGGTCATGAAAACTGGCCCACCGGCCCGGTCGCGATGACCGGGTGGTGGGGGCGGAGGGTTACTGCACGGTGACCGGGACGGTGCGCACGGTGCCAGGCGTCGTGCGGATCGTTGCGGTCGGGTTGGCCGACGGCACCACGGTGGTGTTGGTGACGGTCAGTCTCCAGCGACCGGTCAGTGGCACGGTCGTGGTGCCGAGGGTCACCAGGCCGGTCGGTGTGGTGACTTGCACGGTGACGGTGTTGCCGAGGATCACCGACGAGGTCCCCGAGAAGTCCCAGGTGAAGCGATTACCGGCCCGTGCGGTCACGGTGGCGGCGGTGACGGCGAAGGTTTCCGCTGGCGCTCTTGGCGACACCTGCACGGTGACCGTGGCCGGTGTCGACAGGGCGCCGAAGCTGTCCCGGGCGACGTAGGTAAAGGTCGTGGTGAAGGCGGTCAGGATGACGGCTGGTGGGGTGTAAGTGACCACGGTACCGTCGGTGGTGACGGTGCCGCGACCGAGCGCCGGCTGGGTGACACTGGCCACGGCCAGCGGCACGTTGCCTTCCGGATCGGTGTCGTTGGCCAGCACACTGATCGGCACGGTCAGGCCTGCCGTTGCGATGCTGTCGGCGACGGCGGTGGGCGCCTGGTTCGGGGCGACGGTGATGGTCACAGTGGCCGGATTGGCCGAGGCCAGCCCTTTGGCGTCCTGCGCTTTGTAGGTGAAGGTCGTGGTCAGTGGCGCGTTGACCACGGCGGGTGGGGTGTAGACCACGGCGGTGGTGCCACTGAGCACGACGGTGCCTTGGCCGGCTGCCGGTTGAGTCAATGCGGTGATGCTCAGCGGCGTGTTGCCGTCGGGATCGCTGTCGTTGGCCAGCAGGTTGACGGTCACCGGCACGCCGAAGCTGGTGCTGCCGGTGTCGGCGTTGGCGATTGGCGCCTGGTTGGCGCCGGTGTCCGGTGCGGTGCCGACGACGACAACGGGCTCGGTGTCACTGCCGCCGGCGGCGGATTTCACCGTCACGGTGGCCGGTGGCTGAGTCAGGTCGGCGACGGTGATGCGCTGCAGGGTGCCGGTCTTCGACAGGCGTCCGTAGCCTTGGGCAACCATGTCCGGAACCGCCACTTCATCGGTCGATGTCGCTTCGATCAGCAAGCTGTGGTTGGCCCAGCTGTAACGCGCGGTCTGCACTTTCACCACGTCGGTGAGCTTGGCCGACACAGCGGTCGGACGCGTGGTCCCGGCCGGGTTGGTCGCAGTCACCACCACCACGGGCGGCACGGCACCGCTGCCCAGGCGTTGGCCGAAGAACAGCCCGGTGTTGTCACCGGTCAGGCTGGTCTGGCACGGCGTTGGCGGTGGACCGGGGAGCAGCGCCACGGTTTCACGGAAACACAGGGTCGAGCTGCTGTCAGCCTTGGCGAACACTTCGGCACGCACCCCGGCCGAGGTGCGGCGATAGGTGGCGCGGTCGATGTCGACGTGGGTTTGCTGACGGCTGTCGAGCACCTTTCCGGCGACGGTGAACAGGTTGGTCTGAATCGTACCGGCGCCGGACGGCCCGACGATGCGTACGAAGTTGGTGTCGAACGGGCTGCCGGTCACCGCTTCGGTGAGGTTCGGGTCGCCGACGAAGGTTTCGACGCCGCCGGTATCGGGGTTCACTTCGGTGTACGGGCCGTTGATGCTGCGCAGGAACGGCCCGATGGCGCCGTTGAGGGTGCCGCTGAAGTCGCCCGGCGCACCGATGCCGATGTCTTTGGTGATGTTGATCGCCCGGCGCCCGGGTGTGGTGACGTTGACCGTTTCCACACCATACGGGTGAGTGATGGTGTAGGTGCCGGCCACGGGTACGTTCACCCGGATACGGATCCGCGCGAAGCTTTGTTGATCGCCGTCAACCGGGTTTTCCGAGGCAAACGCCGCCTCTATCCCGGCGACATAAGCGTCCATGCCAAAGCCGGCGCCGTTGTTGGGGATAGTGGTTTCGGCGAGAAACCAGAAGGCTTCCGGCGGCCAGTTGTCCGGGAACACCATCGGCAGGCTGTCGTCGTAGATGCCCGGTTCCGGCAGCAGGGTGCACATGTAGGCCGGTGGGGTGCTGGCCGCTACCCGCGAGCTGGCGGCGCGCGATTGGCACAGTTCCATCGACAGATTATTGCTGTCCTGATACCACATCGGGAATTTCCCGGTGGCGAAGGTGTAGGGCCCGGGGTCGACGGCGGCGAGTTGCGCATAGGCACTGCCGGTCAGCGAGAGAGCGAGCCCGAGCGCGTTGAGCGCAAAGCGTGGCCACTTGTTCATGATGCCTCCTGATGCGGATCTGGGCATGTGAGCGTTCATTGCACGATGACCACTTCTTCGGTATCGCTGCCGCCGTTGGACGACGTCACGCGGACCTTGGCTGGCGGTATCGGCGAGATCCCGGTGGCCAGGGTTTTCACCGCGCCGTCGCCGCTCAGCGCACCAATTGCGGCGCCGCTGATGGAGGTTGCGGTGAGTACCGGCGGTGAGGTTTCGTCACTGGTCGAGGCCACCAACGTCAGTTGCCCGGAGCTGAGGCTGTACTCGGCGCGCTGGATCACTACCAGGTCGGTCAGTGTCATGGGCAGGGTGGTCGGCGTGCTGCTGGCGATGGCCAGGTGGTTGTCGGCGGTCACTTGCAGGACGCTCGGCAAGGTCGGGTTGGCCGACGATTGCGCGTACCAGGCACCGGTGGAGTTGGCTTCGGTCATGTTCAGCACCGGGGTGAGGCTGGTCACGGCGACGGTGCCGGGGGCTGGTGGTGCGAGAACGAAAACGTCCTGCTGAGCGGCCGGCGCACTGGTCCCCGCTTTGCGTGAGTAGGTGCTGCGCTGGGTGATCATCGGCGTGGGTCGAACCACGGTCGACAATTTGCCGGAGACGGCGAATGCGGTGGTGCGCAGGTCCAGTCCGTTCGGACCTTCGATGCGTACGAAGTTGGTATTGAACGGGCTACCGGTCACCGCTTCGGACAGGTTCGGGTCGCCGACGAATTGTTCGGCGGCGCCGGTGACCGGGTTGGTCTCGGTGTACGGGCCGTTGACGCTGCGCAGAAACGGGCCGATGTCACCCTTGAGCGCGCCGTCATAGGTTTTCGGCGTGCCGATGCCGATGTCGCGGGTCATGTTGATCGCGCGACGGCCGGGGGTGTCGATGTTGAACACGTCAACACCATACGGGTGGGTGATGACGTAGGTGCCGGCAGTGGGCACATCGACGCGAATGCGGATCCGCGCGAAGCTGACTTGATCACCTTCCACCGGTTCTTCGGCGGCGAACGCGGCTTCGACGGCGCTGACGTAGGTCAGGTCGATCCCGCGTGCGGCGTCGACAAGGGTGGTTTCGCCGGTGAACCAGAATGCTTCATCGGGAAAGTTGCTCGGGAAGACGATTGGCTGGGTGTCGTCGAACACGCCGGGGGTCGGCAGCAGGGAGCACATGTACGAAGGTGCGCCCGGTGTGCTTGGCACTCGCGAGCTGAGCGCTTTGGACAGGCACAGATCCAGAGTGCGACCGTGGGTGTCCTGATACCAGCTGGCGAAACCGCCGTTGGCCGCCGCATAAGGACCGGGGTCAACAGCAAACAAAGCGGCCTGAGCAATGCCCTGGGCCAAGGCGCTCACGACCAGGACGGTCGCGGTTTTGGACAGTAAAGGGTGCATGAGTTAATCCCTCTATCAAAGTACCTGCCCCTTGGGGATGGGTCAGTTGCACAGGGCCTGTACACCTTCCATGCCAAGGTGCGGTGGACGGGCGGGAGAGGGCCGGTTTAGAGGGTTTGGCGGGCGTTTTGGCGAAGTTTGTGGCCTGCGGGGAAAGGGCGTCATTCCCCAGAATCGGGGACGATGGGGATGAACACTGAACATCTGTCGTACACCGACCCTTGTAGGAGTGAGCCTGCTCGCGATAGCGGTCTTCCTGTAGCAAAAATGTTGACTGACCCACCGCCATCGCGAGCAGGCTCACTCCTACAGGGTTCTTAGGTGAACACTAAATATGTGAACGACCGTAAATCCTGTGGGAGCTGGCTTGCCAGCGATGACGATGGATCAGTCGACATCCTCGGCACAGACAAACCGCCATCGCTGGCAAGCCAGGCCCCACAGGGTTTTTGGTGTTTGTGGGATCAGCGCAATCGGGTCGATATCCCCGCATCCGGGCAAACCCCCACCCGTGGGCTATAACCCTATAGGGACGTATCGGGAAGTCGCCGCCATGAATATGCAGTCGAAATCGCTTCCGGTTGAGGAGGGCACGCTACGGTTGGGTTCGCGCAAGCAACCGTTCAACCTGCTGCGCTGGTTTTCGCTGATCAGCATGGCGGTGATCGGCACCGTGGCCATCGCACTCGGGATGGTTTCAACGCGTTTCGTGATCGATGAAAGTGTGCAGCGCGATGCCTTGCTCACCGCGCAATTCATCCAGGCCATCGCGTCCGCCGAAGTGCGCCACGTGTCGATTCCCAATATCCGCACCATGGGCGAACTGCTCGACCCGCGTCAGGACAAGGACTTCCCCGATGTCGATCCGCAGGCCCGGGCAGGGGCGCGGGGGGAATTTCTCGATCACATCGAACACTTGCCGGACGTGATCCTCGCCAATATCTACGCGCCGGACCGGCTGGTGATCTGGTCAACCAATCCGGCGCTCGTCGGTACCAGCATTCATGCCGACGAAGACCTCGATCGCGCTTTCAATGAAAAGATTCCGGTGTCGGCCAGCTACCACGACGTTGACAAGGCCCGGGAGGAACAGAAGTTCATCATCCCGCCGGATTACATCTTCATCGAGAACTACATTCCGCTGTTCGACGCCGAGGGCAAGAACGTCACGGCGATGGTCGAGATCTACAAAGAACCCAAAGACCTGATCGCGCGCATAGAGCGCGGTTTGACCTTGATCTGGCTGGCCACCGCGCTCGGCGGCGGACTGATTTATCTGGGCCTGTACTGGATCGTGCGGCGCGCAGCGATTCTGCTCGCCGCCCAGCAAAAACAACTGATCGCCAATGAAACCTTTGTTGCCCTCGGCGAGATGTCCTCAGCGGTCGCGCACAGCTTGCGCAATCCGCTGGCGACCATCCGTTCCAGTGCCGAACTGGCACTGGAGTTCGACGCCGGCCCGGCTGAAAAGAACATCAAGGACATCATCGGCCAGGTCGACCGCATGTCGAAATGGGTACGCGAGCTGCTGCAATCGCTGCGTCCGCTCAACGATGACCCGGAACCGGTGAACCTTGTGGCGGCGTTGCACGAAAGCCTCGTCGCCTTCGAACAGCAGATCGCCAGGGCCGGCGTTACAGTGGTGTTTCATCCGCAGCACACACCGATGGTGCTCAGTCAGCCGGTGCAGTTGACGCAGATCCTCAACAGCCTGCTGGCCAATGCGCTGGAGGCGATGGACAAGGGCGGCACGTTGACCGTCAGCCTTGAACCGAGCGGCGATCGTGGTGTATGCGTGGTGCTCAGCGACACCGGCAAAGGTATGAACGAGGAACAACGGACCATGGCGTTCCGGCCGTTTTTCACCACCAAATCGGGGGGCTTGGGCGTCGGCCTGGTGCTGGTCAAACGCATCATGGAGCGCTTCGGCGGCGGCGTGACCCTCGACAGCCGCGAAGGCGAGGGCACCACCGTGCGCCTGGCCTTCCAACGCGTCCCCTGATTTACACCTTCCCCCTGTGCATGATCGTTCCCACGCTCTGCGTGGGAATGCCTCAAGGGACGCTCCGCGTTCCAATGGGACGCAGAGCGTCCCGGGCTGCATTCCCACGCAGAGCGTGGGAACGAGCAAGAAGGTCGCAGCCTGCGGCAGCTCCTACACAGGTTTATCAACGCCGCAAAAAGTTATGAACTTCCCCCACCAATGGGTGTCAAGCCCCGGTCACCGGGGGGTGGGGGAACCCACAGCGTCCCCAAGCCCCTGTAACAACTGGAAATAAATTCTTGGCGCACTAGTTGCAAAACACCATCACCCCTTCCTTGATGAGGCGGCTGGTGATGGACAGAGCAACGCGTGACCTAAGCAATACCTTCCGGTTGACGCCACTGAGCGTCTTTCTGATGTTGACCCTCGGCACCATGACCGTGGTTCAGGCGAGCCCGATTGATGATGAACGCCAGCCCGAAACGTCCGATCCGTCGGCGTACTACGACGAGCCGGCGGACGAGCCGACCGCCCTCAACGCCATCCTGACCATGCCCGAGGCCAACGAAGACTCCTTCGATTTGCCCGACGGGGTCAAAGGCACGCGAGACTCGACCCGCACGGAAAACGTTCTGCCGCCCACCGTGCAGACCAGTTTCAACTACCCCACCAACGGCAAACCCAGCCCGCTCTATGGCGCGCAGCCGTTCAGTCAGCAGTTGCTGCTGTTCGAGGAATTCGGCCCGGAAAAACTCGACCCGACCACCCCGGCCGCGCCGTTGCCCTTTCCGCCGGCCGCGATCGGCCCGGCCCCCGCGCAGGACCCGAACAACATCGCCCGCAGCGCGCCACCCGGCACGGCGCTCGATGCGTTCTTGCGCCAACCGGGGCTGACACCGTTCCCCAGTCAGTTCTCCAACGTTGTCGACCGCAACCCGTGGCAGGCGCAGATCGAAGTGTTCCTCAACCGCCACATCGGCTCCTCCGCTGAAGGACGGCCGCCAGGAAAAGGCTGGTCGCACCAGCGCTGGAACGAGTTCTACCCGCAAGTCGCCTACAAAACCGTGCAGACCGGCGCGCGCCTCAACGGCGGCCTGCGTGACAGTCGGCAAATGCACGGCTATGCCCTGGGCGAGTTCGGCCCCGGCGGTCTGTACCACAACGTCGCCGGCGTACCGGCGACCGATGGCACCGCCAAAGGCGTCGACCCGCGCTTCCACCCGAACATGCCGGTGCAGAACCACAATTCGGTATGGACCTTCGACGGTACGCTGCCGCCGAAACTGTTGATGGTGCGCTACGGCCAACCGGTGATGATGCGCCACTACAACGGCTTGCCGATCGACCCGTCGGCCAACCGCGGTTTCGGCCTGCACACCATCAGTACCCACGAGCACAACGGCCACGCGCCGGCGGAAAGCGACGGCTATGCCAACGCGTTCTTCTTCCCCGGCCAGTACTACGATTATCGCTGGCCGATCCAGCTCGCCGGTTACGACAGCATCAACACCAAGGCGGAGGACCCGCGCGCGGCGTTCCCCTGCGCGCCGGGCGAGACCCTGTGGGTCAACGATCTGGCCCCGGCGAAGAAGACCTGTAATAACGGCACCATCAAGATCCGGGGCGACTGGCGCGAAACCATGAGCACCCACTGGTTCCACGACCACATGCTCGATTTCACCGCGCAGAATGTCTACAAGGGCAACGCGGCGATGATGAACTACTACAGCGCGCTGGATCGCGGCAACGAGTCGGTCAACGACGGCGTCAACCTGCGCTTCCCCAGCGGCAGCGCCTTGCCGTGGGGCAACCGCGACTATGACGTCAACCTGGTGTTCGCCGACAAGGCCTGGGATCAGGAAGGTCAGTTGTGGTTCAACCCGTTCAACACCGACGGCTTCATCGGCGATCAGGTGCTGGTCAACTGGCAGTGGAAACCGACCCTCGATGTGCGCGCACGCAGCTATCGCTTCCGCATTCTCAATGGCTCGGTGTCGCGCTACTTCAAACTGGCGCTGGTGCGGGAAATCAAAGGCAGTGGCGGAGAGTTCCAAGGGCCGAAAAACTCGGGTCTGACGTACAGCCGCGTGCCGTTCCACATGATCGCCAACGACGGCAACATCATGGAACACAGCGTGCCGTTCGACGGCAGCATGGACCTCGACGCCGACGGCGATAAACAGAACCACAACGCGATCCTGCCTACCCAAGGCATCGCGGAGCGCTTCGACATCATCGTCAACTTCGCGAAAAACGGCATCAAGCCTGGCGACAAGCTGTTCTTCCTCAACCTGCAGGCGCAGGACGACGGCAAAGGCCCGAAAGAAATGATCCCGCTGGCGGATGTGCTCTCGGAGAAATACCTGCCGGTGATCAAGCAAACCAGCAAGGGCCCGCAGTGGGACAAGGGCGATCCGGCGGTGGGCAAGGTTTTGCAACTCAACGTCAAGGCCTACACCGGCCAGGATCTGGCGATGAACCCGGCAGCCTACGAACCGGCCAAACCCGGCAAGGCTGAAGGGCTGGTGATGATCCCGCTGAAGATCCATCGCGACAACGCTGCCGACAAGGCGCTGCTGGCCAAAGCCCGTCACCGCACCTTCACCTTCGGCCGTGCCGATGGCACCGATGAAGCACCGTGGACGGTCAAGACCGACGGTGGTTTTGGCTACCACATGGACCCACGGCGCCTGAACGCCTCGACCCAGCTGTCCAGCGGCCCGACCGATGCCGGCGTCAGCGGATTCGGCACTCTGGAAGTCTGGAACATCAAGGCCGGCGGCAAGGGCTGGAGCCATCCGGTGCATGTGCACTTCGAAGAAGGGATCATCCTCAGTCGCGGCGGCAAAGCACCACCGGAATGGGAGAAATGGGCGCGCAAGGACGTCTACCGGATCGGTTCCGAAGCCGATGGTCTGGACAACGTCGAAATGGCGATCAACTTCCGCGAGTTCGCCGGGACGTACATGGAGCACTGTCACAACACCCAGCACGAAGACAACTCGATGCTGCTGCGGTGGGACCTTGAAAAACCCGGGCAACTGCAGTTGATGCCGACGCCTCTGCCGAGCTGGGACGGCGTGCGCTACGTCAACTCGGCCGCGCTGCCAACCTTCCGCAATGGCGACGGTTACGGCCCGCAAGTGGTGGTCAAGCCATGAACCGCCGCCACGGTGACAGCCAACCGCTGCATACCCCGCGCTCCCGGGCGCTGGGCATGCACCTGGTGCTGGTGCTGGTGGCCTGCGTGCTCGGCAGCCGCGTGCTGCTCGCGCACCAGGCCAGCGTTGACGCAACGGCAGCGACCAGCGAATCCGCCACCCCGTGGGGTGGCGACTATTTCCCCAACACCTTGCTGACTGATCAGGACGGTCGGCAGGTGCATTTTTTCGATGACCTGATCAAAGACAAAGTGGTGGTGATCAATTTCATCTTCACGTCCTGCAGCGACTCTTGCCCACTGGAAACCGCGCGCTTGCGTCAGGTGCAGAAACTCCTCGGTGATCGGGTCGGCCAGGACATCTTTTTCTACTCGATCAGCATCGACCCGCTCAGCGACACCCCCGAAGTGCTCAAGGCCTATGCGCAGCGCTTCAAGGTCGGCCCCGGCTGGAAGTTTCTCACCGGCGAATTCGAAGACGTCACCGACCTGCGCAAGAAACTCGGGCTGTTCATCGAAGGCGTCGACAACGGCCGCAGCAAGGATCACAACCTCAGCCTGATCGTCGGCAACCAGACCACCGGGCGCTGGATGAAAGCCTCGCCGTTCGAGAATCCGTGGATCCTCGCCGATCAACTGGCCAACACTCTGCAGAACTGGAAACAGCCGAGCATCGAAGAAAGTTACGCCGACGCCCCGGACATTCGCCCGCCGAGCAATGGCGAAGAACTGTTCCGCACCCGCTGCGCCTCGTGCCACAGCCTCGGCCCCATGGATGGCCAGGGCCTTGGCATGCGCAGCATCGGTCCGGACCTGATCGGAGTGACCCGCAACCGTGATCCGCAGTGGCTGAATCGCTGGATTCGCGAACCGGATCGCCTGCTCGCGGAAAAAGACCCGACTGCCCTGCAACTCTACGAACAGTTCGAGCGAATTCCGATGCCCAACCTGCGCCTCGACGAGGCATCTGCGCAGTCGATCATCGACTTCCTCAGCGACGAAACCGAGCGCCAGCAACCGTCCGCCAATGTCATGGCCGACGGTGCATTGACGCCAGTAAAACCGGGCGATCCAGCCGCGACGGTGAATCAGATGCGGTAGCGGCGAAATAGCATCATTGAACCGTGTGTCGCGGTCAGAGCCACCTACACTGATGGCTGTAACTGGCTCGATACAAAACCTCCAGGGCACTCCCATGCAGCGACTGGAAATACAAAAAACCTCCGCGCCGGACACGCCGGCGGCAATGGGCAAGAGCTGGCGCGAACAGTTCAATCTGCTGCGCTGGTTCTCGCTCGCGAGCTTTTTGATCATCGCCGTCGTGGCGGTGGGGCTGGGGTACATCTCGACGCGCTTTGTGGTCACCGAAAGTGTCGAGCGCGACGCCTTGCTGACCGCGCAATTCGTTCAGGCCATTGGCTCGGCGGAAATACGCCACGCCGGCATCACCCCGGCACGCACCATGGGCGAAATGCTCGATCCACGCCAGGACGACAACTTTCCCGATGTCGATCCCGTTGCCCATGCAGCGGCGCGCGCGGAGTTTCTCGACCATATCGAACACCTGCCAGACATTCTTCTGGCCACGGTGTATGCGTTGGATCGCACGGTGATCTGGTCGACCAATCCCGAGCTGATCGGAGTCAAATTCGAGGATGACGACGAACTCGACGAATCGTTCGAGATGAAAGTCGCGGTGTCCTCCAGTTATCACAAGATCGACGATGAGAAACCCGAGCAGCAGTTGTTGCGCGAACCGAAGTATCTGTTTATCGAGAACTACATCCCGATGTTCAACGCCGACAAAAGCAAAGTCGTGGCCATGGTCGAGATCTACAAGGAACCGGCGGATCTGGTCGACCGCATCGACCGTGGATTTGCCTCGATCTGGGCCGCCACGTGTTTCGGCGGTGCGGCGATCTTTCTGGCGTTGTTCTGGATCGTCCGCCGCGCGGCGAAACTGCTGCAGAGCCAACAGCAACAGTTGATCAGCAATGAAACCTTTGTCGCCCTCGGCGAGATGTCCTCGGCGGTGGCGCACAGCCTGCGCAATCCGCTGGCGACCATTCGTTCCAGCGCCGAACTGGCCCAGGAAATCGCCAGCCCGGGCGCGCAGCGCAACATTGGCGACATCATCAGCCAGGTTGATCGCATGTCGCGCTGGGTCCGAGAGTTGCTGGTGTCGCTGCGGCCGATGAACGACGACGGCGAGGCGGTGGACCTGGTGATGGCGGTCGAAGACACCGTTGGCGCCTTCGAAGCATTGATCAAACGCTGCAACGTCGAAGTGCGCTTCACACCGCAGAATTGCGCGCTGGTGGTCAGCCAGAAGGTGTTGCTCACACAAATCCTCAATAGCCTGTTTGCCAATGCCCTGGAAGCCATGCCCAAGGGCGGTGTGCTCAGCGTCGAATTCGAATCGCCGCAGCCTGACAGCGTGCGCCTGACCGTGAGTGACACCGGCAAGGGCATGAGCGCGCAGCAGCAACTGTTGGTGTTCAAACCGTTTTTCACCACCAAACAGGGCGGCCTCGGGGTTGGCCTGGCGTTGGTCAAACGCATCATGGAGCGTTTCGAAGGTTCGGTCGTGCTGACCAGCCGCGAGCAGGAAGGAACCCGCGTCAGTCTCAACTTCAAAGTGGCATCGGGAGGGGAATATGGAACACAGCATTCTGCTGGTCGAGGATGACGAACTGCTGGCCGAAAATATTCAGACCTACCTGGAGCGCAAGGACTTCGAGGTGACGGTCTGCCATTCTGCTGAAGATGCGCTGGAGCAATTGAACAGCTTCATGCCCGACATCGTGCTGACCGACAACTCGCTGCCGGGCATGAGTGGGCATGACCTGATCCAGAAGCTGCGCATCAGCGCGCCAGATCTGAAAGTGATCATGATGACCGGCTACGGCAACGTCGAAGATGCCGTGGTGGCGATGAAGGAGGGCGCCTTTCACTACGTCACCAAACCGGTCGCGTTGCCGGAACTCAAACTGCTGCTGGACAAGGCTCTGGCCACCGAACGGATGGAGCGCACGCTGTCGTTCTATCAGGACCGCGAGGCGCAGAAATCCGGGGTGCAGGCGCTGATTGGCGACTCGGCACCGATGCAGTATCTGAAGAACACCATCGGGCAGTTGCTCGACGCCGAGCGGCGCATGGCCAACACCGATCTGCCGCCGGTTTTAGTCGAAGGCGAGACCGGCACCGGCAAGGAACTGGTAGCTCGCGCCCTGCATTTCGATGGGCCGCGTAGCAAGGGGCCGTTTATTGAATTCAACTGCGCGTCGATTCCGTCGAATCTGGTGGAGTCGGAGCTGTTCGGACATGAGAAGGGCGCGTTCACTGATGCCAAGGACCGTCGCGTCGGTCTGGTGGAAGCGGCAGATGGCGGCACACTGTTTCTCGATGAGGTCGGCGAGATGGATCTGCTGCTGCAGGCCAAGCTCCTGAAGCTGCTTGAGGACCGGACAATTCGCCGGGTCGGCTCGGTGAAGGAGCGCAAGGTCAATCTGCGGGTGATCAGCGCGACCAACTGCAACCTTGAGCAAATGGTGCAACAGGGCAAATTTCGCCGTGACCTGTTTTTCAGGTTACGGATCATATCGATCAAAGTGCCGCGCCTGTACGCCCGGGGCGACGATATCTTGCTGCTGGCGCGGCACTTCCTCACCAGCCACGGCAAACGCTACGGCAAACCGAATCTGCATTTCAGCCAGCAGGCCGAGGAGTTGCTGCTCAGTTATACCTGGCCGGGCAATGTGCGCGAACTGCGCAACATGCTTGAGCAGACCGTGCTGCTGGCACCGAGCGACACGATTGCTGCGCATCAATTGAACGTGTGCATGAGCCTGGTCGACGAACCGCCGCTGCATATTCATGAAGTGCCGATGCACTACGAACCTCGACCGGCGAGCAACACCGAATCGATGAACCTGCCGGAAGTCGAACGCGACATGGTGCGCAAGATGCTCGACAAGACCGACTGGAACGTCACCAAATCAGCGCGCCTGCTGGGCCTGAGCCGCGACATGCTGCGTTATCGCATCGAAAAACTCGGCCTCGCCCGCCCGGATAAACGGCAGTGGTAAAAGTGGTGACCGCCTGCACCCAAAACCCTGTGGGAGCGGGCTTGCCCGCGATGAGGTAGTGTCAGTCACCAGATAGATCGGCTGACAGGACGCCATCGCGGGCAAGCCCGCTCCCACAGGGTTTTGTGGCGTCTGGTTAATACTTGGTAATCAGGATCAATGCTGCTGCCGGCTCAGACACTCCAGCAAACAACCCGGATCCAGCACCTCGTCATTCACGTAAATCCCGCGCTCGGCATCGTACGTGCGAATAAACACCCGCACCGTCGCATCCGCCACGGTGGGCAATTGCGAGTCGTAGAACACGTGATCATCCGGAATCACCACAAAATCCTGCGGCGCCGTGTCCTCGTAAGGCTTCGGCGGCGTTGCGTTCAAGGAATACGGAGCAGGGTGAGCAAAGGGCTGGTTGGGCCCGTAGTAAACAAAATTGCTGTCCAGCGCTTGCGCCTGATTGGCAGCGAGCAGACAGCCGGTCAACAACAGCCGATCGAGCATTTGCATGGCGGCACCTGCGAGTGCGGTTTTCCCCAAGGCTATTAACTATAGCTGCCCGCCATTCAAACAATCAGATATGTAGGAGCTGCCGCAGGCTGCGATCTTTTGATCTTGACCTTTAAAAACAAGATCAAAAGATCGCAGCCTGCGGCGGCTCCTACACGAATTGGCTTACAAGTTTGCAACAACCGTAATTGCCGGGCTGATCTAGACTCGGATCCGCTCAATCACGAGCATCGTCCGGAGTGCGCCATGGAAGTGCCGAACAATAAAACCGCCATCGAGAGCAATCGACAGGCGTGGAACGATTCCGCCCGCCATCATCAGGATTCGCCTGACTGGCAGGCCTTGTTGAACGACGTTGCGCAGGCAGAATTCTCTTGCCTCGACGACACGTTGCGCGGCTTGCTGGAGCAAGTCGGGGTTGATGGCAAAGACGTGATCCAGTTGGGCTGCAACAACGGGCGCGAAAGCCTGTCGCTGTTCGCCCTCGGTGCGCGCGGGGTTGTCGGTGTTGATCAATCGGTGGCGTTCCTTGAGCAGGCCCGTGAACTGAACCGCCGCTCAGCGCACAACGCCGAATTCATCGAAGCCGATATCCATCATCTGCCTGCATCGCTGCAGAATCGCTTCGACGTGGCGCTGATCACCATTGGTGTTCTCAACTGGATGCCGGACATCGGCGAGTTTTTCCGCCATGTCGCCGCGACCCTCAAGCCGGGCGGAAAACTGGTGATTTATGAAACCCATCCGTTTCTGGAAATGGTTGATCCGGATGCGGAAGATCCTTATCGCCTCGCCAGTTCGTACTTCCGCGCTGAACCGTTTGTGCAGGAGGAACCGATTGTCTATGTCGGCAAGGTTGAACAGCAGGCAGCGAAGTCGTACTGGTTTGTGCACACGCTGGGGGCGATTTTCAGCGGTGCTATCGGGGCAGGGCTGAGCATTGCGCATTTCAAGGAATACGCGCATTCGAATCGGGAAGAGGTGTATGACCAGTATCTGAATCAAGAGGCGCAGATGCCGATGTGTTTTACCCTGGTCGCCACCAAGGCCTGAATGCCTTATCGCGCCGACTGGCCTCATCGCTGGCAAGCCAGCTCCCACAGTTTTAGTGTCGTACAAATAATACTGAGTACAACTCAAAACCCTAAGGGGGTTGGCAAGCCAGCTCCCACAGTTTTAGTGTCGTACAAATAATACTGAGTACAACTCAACCCCTGTGGGAGCTGGCTTGCCAGCGATGGCGGCCGAATAGTCGCCATCCCTTTCAAGGATTTATCAAGCCTGCGCCGCCGCACTCACCACCGGCCGCCCCGGTTTACGAAGTGGGTCAAGACGTGAGCCCTCGTAGCGGCTTTCACTGAAGAATTTCCAGCGACCGAACAGGCAATAAACGTGAGTGACCCGCCCCTGTTCGTGGTAGCCCATGCGGATGTGCAGCTTCAGCGCCGGAATGTTGTGGGTCTCGCAGACATCCACCACCTTGTTGCAGCCCTGAGCCGCCATGGCTTCCCACAGCGCGACCTGCACGTCCACCGACAGACTGCTGCCGAAATAGGCGCGGGTCATTTCGCCACCAAACTCAAAGAATTCGCCAGGCTTCACCGGGAAGGTGCAGCCGTAATAGTGACGGTCGTGATAGTCGCGAATGCTGCCCCAGATAAACGCCACCGCGTGGCCGTCAGCGTCGAGGTACATGTGCCCGGTGTGACCCTCGGCGGCCAGTTCCGCCATGGTCTCCACGCGATCACCGAAATGCTTGCCGAACGCCCCGGCATTCTGAGGCGTGATGTCGACTCTGCGCAGGCCAGCGTAAGGCCGCAGCTTGTGCGGCGGCACCGGGCTGACCAGGTCGCGCTCCATCCACAACAGTTCCCAATGGAAGAACACGTAGCGTTTCCACAACGTGCCGAAGGTGCGACCGAGGCCTTTCTGGCGGATGCGTTCTTGTAGTTTTTCGATGACACTCATGATGCCCTCCGTGGCCGCAGCCCGGGTGTTGTGGATGGTGCTTTTGTGGGTATAGATCACCTTTGCGAGTACATTTCAAAGTGCCATCTTTGAAAGTATTGCAAGGTATGTAAGTCAATCGAGTGCCGCAGCACCGCGTAGAAAATCCTTGTTCAATTCGGCGTAGGAAACCCGTGGAATACCCGCCAGTCGCTGCTCTAGCACGCGGTTCAGGGATTCGTCGGGGTTGAGGTAGGCGTCACCAAAATCGTCGCCAAGCTGAGTCGGATGAGCGACGATTTCCAGCACACCGTCGGTCGGCGCGAAGTCGTTGCGCAAGTCGATCGGCGTGCACACATAGTCAGCGGTCACACCGGCCAGACCCTGCAAACGCCAATTGAGCAAACTTTTGAACAGCCGTTTCGCCAGGTTGAGGTTTTGCCCCAGATTGCGCGCCAGCCGAATCGGTACGCCCTGATGCGCTGCGAAGCGGGCGACGATTTCGCCGATCGGCCAGATGTTATGCACGTGCTGATGCGAATCGATATGGCTCGGGCGCACGCCATGGTCGACACAACGCTGCCACTGCGCCTGCAACTCTTCACGCACCGCGTCACGATCCTCACGGCTGAGCCACAGACTGTGGCGCGGCAGGCTGAGGTCGAACACACCATGGCTGTCGCAGAACGTTCGGCGCAACAGGATGGCCCGGCTTAACGGGCGCCCGTAAGTCAGGTTGAAGTGCAATCCGACCCGGCCTTCCAGCACAGGGTGCCGGGCCATGGCACACGCCGCTTCAAACGCCGGCATGTTGGCCATCGCCGTGGCAGAACTGATGACCCCGGCCTGAAATGCAGCGAAGATCACCGTGTTTTCATTCGGGCTGAGACCGAAATCGTCAGCGTTGACTATGACTTGGCGAGGCATGTTCGCCCTCCGTGGTGATCGCGACAGGTTTCAGTGTGGGTTTCGCAAGCTCTGCGCGCCGCGCCCGCCAGCCTTGCACGCGCGGCTTGAGTCGATGCCACAGGCGCAAGCCCAGACCGAGGACGAGGCCACTCGGCCGCCAGGAGTAAAAGCTCCAGCGCCAGTGCTCCAGTTGTCCGGTCATGCGTTCATGCAGTTGATGGCTGGAGTTTTCCAGGCTGACCCGCGAGGCATCGATCCAGTGCCAGTGCTCGTCCAGCCCCCAGCGAATCCATTCCTCCAGCAACACCCGGCCGCTGCCCAGGTCGGCGTATTGCGGCAGGAAGGCGAGGTTGTAATCGTAGAGTCGACTCTGTTCGAGCAGACCGAGCCGATAGCTGATGCACCGCCCGTTCAGCTCCAGCGTCACCAGCCGCACCAGGCCTTGGCCGGCGAGGGCGGTGAAGGCGCGCTCGATCAGGAGTCGACTGCGTTCGCTGGCAAAAATCCCGACGCCTTCGTCACCTTTCCAGCTCACTGCTTCGACTTCACTGATCGCCTGCAACAGGGGCCCCATGGTGACTGCATCCGGAATGATCCGCCGCACCTCGGCGCCACACGCGGCAATCCGTTTACGCGCCCGGCGCAGTTTGTAGCGTGGATCGCCGGAGACTTCCTGATGATCCGCCTCGCTGATCAGATGTACCGGCACCCGACAACTCAGGCGCCGCTCAGCGGTGGAGCTGCGCGCCATCCATTCGGTCAGCGCACTTTCCTCACCGGCAGGCTCGGACACTTCATTGAGCTGCAGCAGCGCGTGGGGCACACGTTGGCGGATCAACGACAGCGCCTGGCGCATACCTTCGCTGTCCAGTAGCGACAGCAGCGCGAGGCGATCCGCCAGCGGATAACCCAAGTGGTGCAGCACCCGGAACGGCACGCCGAAAAAGCGCTCGCGACTCGCCACCAGCGGCAGGCACAGACGCAATTCGTCCGTCTCCCAACCCAGCAGGATGTGCAGACGCTCACCCTCACCGAGTGCCTGCTCGGCCGCACACAACCAACCGAGGTTGTTGAACGGCGTGTGATCCGTCACCCGCAGGCGCAGCGCTTCATACGCTGCTGCCGGGAAATCGGCGGCGCACAGTGAAGTGCACCATTCGAATCGCGTCACCATAGGCTCAGGCCGCCGTAGCTGTTACAGGTGGACGGGAAGGTTTGCGCAACGCATCCAGACGCGAGCCGCTGTAGCGGGTTTCGCGGTAGAAGCGCCAGCGGTTGAACAGGGTGTAGACGTTCATGATCCGCCCCTGTTCGGTATAGCCCATGCGCAGGTGCAGCTTGAGCGCCGGAATGTTGTGGAACTCGCAGACATCCACGACTTTGTCGCAGCCTTGCGCGGCCATGGCTTTCCACAGCTCCAGTTGCAGATCCACCGACAGCTCCGAGCCCCAATAGGCACGGGTCAGTTCACCGCCAAACTCGAAGAACTCGCCGGGTTTCACCGGGAACAGGCAGCCGTAGTAATGGCGGTCGAAATAGTCCCGCGCACTGCCCCAGATAAACGCCACGGCATCGCCGTGATCGTCCAGGTGCATGTGCCCGGTGTGGCCCTCGTTGGCCAGTTCCGCCATGGTGCAGACGCGGTCGCCGAAGTAACGGGCGAAGGCGCTGGCGTTGTCTGCGGTGATCTTCACCACCCGCAACGGCGGGTAGGGCTTGAGGCTGTGCGGCGGCACCGGGCTGACCAGATCGCGCTCCATCCACAGCAGCTCCTGATGGGAAAAGATGTAGTGCTTCCAGGCCTTTTTGACGGTGGCAGACAATCCTTTCTGCTTGATGTGTTCGCTGAGTTTGCTGACGATGCCCATTGTGCGTACTCCGGAGTTCCGGCAAGGCGAACGACTGTGGCGAGGGGCTCTGTGGCGAGGGGATTCATCCCCGATGGGCTGCGCAGCAGTCGTCGCTTTTAGCCTGTAAATGCGGGGCCGCTTCGCAGCCCATCGGGGATAAATCCCCTCGCCACAAAAACTCCCTACCCACAAATCTTTGTTCGCCTTACATGTTCTGATAATCGGAATTGGCTTCATGACGCGATCCAGCTCAGTGCAAACAGGGTCTCCCCCGGCAAATCGAAGCTGACGCGCCCATCGCGGCAGGCAAATGGTGCGTCGCGGCTGCGGTTGTCCGCTCCGAAGTAGCGCAGGGCGCCATTGTTCAGCGGGCACTTGGCGCCGCTCAGATCGATACGCTGCAAACGCGTGCCTTTGTTCACCCCGAGCAATCCGCGTTGCTCATCACCGGCCATCGCCAGCACATCGACTTCAAACGCATCGTTCTCCAGCCACAGCACCTTATGCAGCCAGTGCTGCGCGATGAACTGCTGAGCCAGGCCCACCGGTTTCAACTCGAAACGATCATCGCCGAGTACCCGCAACATGCCCTTGGGGTACTGCGGCTCATCGGCGGCCTGGAACCAGTTGAGCATGGTCAGCAAGCCGTCCTGCGAAGCGTTGATCACCACCGACGCCCACCACAGCGAGGTGTAATGGGTTTCCTGATCGTAGGGGCTGAGGCTGGAGCCGCTGGACAGATTGGTCTGATCGAGCAGCAGGGCCTTGCGCGGCTGGCCGTTACCATCAAGGCCAACCAATTCGGCGGCGCGGCGCACGCTGTCGCGATAGACGCGAGTGGCGAGCAGATCGCGGATCATCCATTCGTGCCAGGCCAGCGCATCCACCTGATCGGCGGACTCGTTGAGCAAACGGCGCGCCCAGTCGATGCCGCGCTTGTCCGCCGCGTTATTGGCGAACGGCCCGTTGACCAGGCGCGAACTGGCCGGCATGGCGATGCGTACGCCAGCCTTGGCATTCGCCCGGTCGCTGCGCACCTGGCGGGCCATGCTGGTGAAAATCGCCTGATACTGCGCGTAGCTCGAATAGTTGAGGTTCGGCTCGTCGGCGAAACCGATGTAGTGGGTGCCTTTGCCGCCCAGTGCTCGTGTGCTGGCGAGCCACGCATCGAGGCCGCTGTTGCTTTGCACATCGGCGCGTAAATCGGCCTGACGCTGACTGCCGGCGAGCAGGGTGATGTCCTGTTTGATGCCGAAACGATCCTGATAAACCTGACGGAACGCGTCTTCGAACTGCGGGTTCTTCGCCGTCACATCAACAAAACTGTAGTAACTCGCCGCCGTCGGTTTCAGCGCATCGAGCGCCGCATGACTGGCTGCTGGCGGCATCACGTAGGGCAGGGCGATGCCCAGATCCGGCGTGCGCCCGAGGACTTTGTCGTGCAGGGTCAAACGGGTCTGCCCGGCGTCTTCGCGCAGCGGTTTGAGTTGCTGCGGGTTCTGGGCGAACAGATTGGCGGTGCCATCAAGCCAGAACGCCGCTTTACCGCTGCCCTGCAAACGCAGGCGCCAGACTTGTTCCTGGGCGCTGACCGGCAGTGCGAGCTGATCGAACTGCCAATAGGCGCGATAGGGTTTCAGTGTCAGTGTCAGCGCTTGCCCGTCACCCACGCGCTGCGCCTGCAACGCACTGACACCGCCATGAAACTTGCCGGCCAGCACTGCACGTTCGCCCGGCGCGACTTTGAAATACAACGTGTCGCCGTTCTGCGTCTGCGCGCTGAAATGCACTTTGGCCGGGGCGAACAGGGCGACCGTGCGCTCGTCATGTTCGATGCGATAGTTGCGAAAGCTGTAGCCGGGAATCTCCAGTCGATAACTGGCTGCGCCGGGCAGCAATGGCCAGCTCTGACTGCCACGGGTTTCGCTGGCCTGGATAAACCGGTCGCCCTGCAATTTGCCCTGGCCGTCGAGCAGGTACAGATGCTCTTCGTTGGCATCCGCCTGCCACGCTGGCGTCCAGCGCACGGTCAGCGTGTCCGGGCGATCGCTTTGCAGATACAGGCTGCCGTCACGGATCTCGCCCCAACGCATCGACGCTGCAAACGCGTCCAGCGACAGGCTGAGACCGAGCAGCAGGGCCAGGCCTTTCATGCGGCTTTCCTTTGCAGAATCTGCAGCATGGGCAGGACATCGCGCGGCAGGATGATCAGGGTTTGCCAGAACGGCACGCCGCTCAAACGGCAGTAAAGCACCAGCATCGCCACGGTCACCGCCAGATAGGCAATCGACGAAGCCGCCGCCGCGCCAACAATGCCATAGGCCGGAATCAGCACCAGGTTCAGCGCCAGATTGAGCAGGGCGCCCAGGCCCATCAGCAGCGACACCGTGCCGGGACGATTCTTGCCCAGCAAGTCGAGGCGCAGAATGCTCGCGTAGCACAGGCCCAACAGCCCCGGCAGCAGGGCGAGCAACGCCGGATACGCCGGTTGGTAAGCGGCGCCGAACAGGGTGACGATCAGCCATTCGCCAATCACCGCCATGGTCAGGCAGGCGCCGAGCATTACCGTTGCGGTCAGGCGCAACGCGAGCGGGGTGACTTTATCCATGCCTTCGTCCTGCTGCAGCAGGCGTTTCATCAATGGTGTGGTCACCGCTTCCGGGACGATCAGCAGCAGTTCGGCGGCAGCGCTGGCCATGGCGTAATGACCGAGCGCGGTGCTGCCGAGCAAGGCACCGATAAACAGATAATCCGAGCGCAGAATCACTTGCTGGAACAGCAGGTCCGGATGGCTGCGGGCGCTGTAGCGCAGCAGTTCTTTCTGGCTGGCGCGGTCCCATTGCAGTTGCAATGGCTGTGCGCGTTTGAGCCAGACCCAACCGACCAGCACCACCAGACTGATGCCGGCCAGCCAGCTGATCAGCGCCGCTTCCAGCGCCGCGCTTTGCCACATCCAAAACAGCGCGAGAAACAGCAACAGCGGTGCCAGCGATTCGACCAGGCGCAAGGCGTTGAACGCCACCACGCCGCCCGACGCGTTGTGCAAGGTCAGCAGACCGCTTTTTAAAACCGTCAGCGGCACTGCCAGCAGCAACAACCAGGCGAGCAGACCGAGTTGCACGGTCACATCCAGTTCAGCGCCAAACTCGCGCACCAACGCCACCACCAGCAAGGTCAGCAACGCGGCGAGCAAACAGCCGAACACCAACACCTGACTGAGCAGCAGCCCCATCGGTCGCTGCTTGGCCGCTTGATAACCCACCGCCGAGTTCAGCCCGCCACTGGTGGCCGCGCTGATCAGATCCGGCAGCGTGCTGAGCAGGGCAAACAGCCCGCGCTCACTCGGGCCGAGGATCCGTGCCAGCAATACGTTGCGCAGCAAACGCAAGGCGATCATCGCCAGTTTGGTGCCCATGCTCAGCGCCAAATGTTTGAGGTAGCTGGCTCGGCTCATGGCCGCGCCCCGCGAAAGATCCGCCACGACAGCAGTTCCGGATTGCGCGCCGTGCGCTGGCTGACACCGAAACGCGGCAGATTCAGCGGATCGCCTTCACCGCGATAGATGCCGGTGCCGGTGCCGAGCGCAAACGGATAGTCATGGCTGGCAATCTTTTGGCGCACGCGTTCATCGTTGTCGCCGTTGGGGTAGCAATACACCGGCAGCGGCCGGTTGCAGCCGTTGTGCAGGGCATCGCGGCTGCGGCTGATTTCTTCGTCCAGGCGCACATCGTCCAGACCGGTGAGGATCGCGTGACTGGCGCCGTGCGGGCCGAAACGTACCAGCCCGGAAGCCTCCAATGCACGCACCTGATGCCAGTCCAGCGCTTGCGGTTGCGACTCTTGCGGGCATTCGTCGGTCAGGCGTTCAAGCTCCTGCGGATCAAGGGTCTTCAGGCCTTGCAGATAATGCAGCAGCGCCAGGCTGCTGCGCTCGACATCAATGTCATCGACCAGCACCGGCAAGGGGTGATGCATGGCATGCAGGCATTCGATCAGGTGCATGCGCGCCTTGTCGCCGTGGCTGCCCCACAGGGTTTCGCCGAGGCTTTCCCACCAGAAGCGCTGACGGCTGCCGATGAAGTCGGTGGAGAGAAAAATGCTCGCCGGCACCTGATGTTTCTGCAGCAGCGGATAGGCGTTGACCGCGTTGTCGCGCCAGCCGTCATCGAAGGTCAGCGCCACCCGTGGGCGCTCGGTGCGCAGCGAGTTGGGCTGGAGGATTTCCATCAGCGGCACGCAATCGAAATGCCGACGCAGCCACACCAGCAAATGCTCGAACGCTTTCGGCCCCACACACAGCTCGTTGCGGTGCGGCAGGTCGGCGGCGCGGTCGTTCGACAGCACGCGGTGCAGCATCAGAATCACCCCGGCGCCGTGCAACTGGTTGCGGCCCACGGAGGAGTTGAGATAGAGCCAGCCACTGGTGCGTTTTATCAGTTGTTTGATCGCCATGGCTTCGGTCCTCTTAACGGTTCTGTTCAGGATTCCACTGGGCATATCGCTGACCGCGCAGGAACTGCCACAGGCCAAGACTCATCCCGGCGAGGGTGACCAGCAGAAACGCGGCGAGGCGGAACGGTTTGGGCAAGCGGTGTTGCGAATCCAGCAAGCCGGCAATCGCCACGGCATAGCCGAACAGTTGCGCGATCAGTGCCAGGCGATAAAAGCCGTGGTCATCCCACAGCCAGAAATTGCTCAGCAACAGCGGCAGCAGGAGGATCGGCGCGAGACGACGGATCAGCTTGTGGCTGATCAACGCAATCGAATACAGACCATATTTCAGCGGATTGAGCAGTTCGCGGCGCTGCGCGAGGCTTTGCAGGCCGCCGACGGTGACGCGTTGACGACGGCGGAATTGTTTGTCCGCTTCATCCACACCGTGATCGATTACCTGTGCCTCAGGCACATAGACGATGCGTTTGTGTGCCACTGGTGCGCAGGTGCTGATAAAGAAATCGTCATTCACTTCGGCCGGCACGTTCTGGAACAACTCGCGGCGCAGGGCGAGCAGGGCACCGTCGGCGGAGACCATGCAGCCGGTGCGATTTTCAACCCGGCGCAACCAGCCTTCGTAATGCCGATACAGACTGTCACCGACGCTTAATCCACCGCCGGTAACCGGAATCACCATGTGCCCGGCACAGCCGCCGACGTTGGGATCATTCAGCGGTGCGAGCAGATAACCGAGGGTCTCGCGTGACCATTGGTTGTCGGCGTCGGTGAACACCAGTATGTCGCCGGTGCTCACGGCCACGCCGGCATTCAGCGTGGCGGCTTTGCCCTGGCGCGGCAGGTCGAGGACGGTGATGCGCGGGTCGACGACTTTGTGCGAGCAAGCCACGGTGTCGTCGGTCGAGCCGTCGCTGGCGAGAATGATCTGCAACGTCGCCGGCTGATAATCCTGCGCCAGCAACGTGCGCAACTTGTGCTCGATGTGCCGCGCCTCGTTATGCGCGGCGATCACGATGCTGATGTTCAGCGGCGGTGCCGGCGTGTGGCGCCAGGCCGGAAAAAGCGGCGCCAACAGTGTCAGCAGCAGTGGATAGCCGACATAGGCGTACACCGGCAGCAACAGGCACATCCAGAAAATGAATTCAGCCACGGGCAGGCCTCCTGGCGTTCCAATGACACAGACTGAGAATGAACGCAGCGCCGGCCAGGTGCAGACGCACCCAGTGCAGGCCCCACAGTTGCAGGGTCAGGCCGATATTGTGGTGCTTGGCGCTCTGCCGCAGGCTGAGGATCAGGCCCGGAATCAGGGTCAGGATCACCATGATTGCGGCGTGATGCGGGAAACCGTCGAGCAGCGCCGAGATCGCCAGAAAATCGAGTACCCAAACGGCAATCGACAGCATCGGAAAACGCAGCAGGCGCAGGCTGAAACCGTGGGTGCGCAGCAATTGCAGATGACTGCCCTGACGCCACAGCTCCTTGCCCATCCATTCACGCCAGTTCATTTCGTAACCCCAGTGCAGGGCGACGTTGTTGTTGACCGACAACAGGATGGCGCCGTTTTCACGCAGGCGCAGGGTGAACTCCTTGTCCTCGCCGGTGCGCAGGGTTTCGTTGAATCCGCCGACCTTGTCGAACCACGTCCGGCGCATCAGCAGGTTGGCGCTGGGCAGCCAGTCGACCACATGCGAGGCCTGCGAAGACACGCGCAAGGTGCGCCGTTGCCACGCGGTGGCATACCACGGCGCCTCAGCCGGGGTGTGCAGATCGAGACCAAACACGTCGGCCTGCGCACTGGCCTCCAGATCGAAAAGCGGCGTCAGCCAGTCTTCCGGCATCTCGATGTCGGCGTCGATAAACGCCAGCCATTCACCGGTGGCGATGGCCGTGCCGCGATTGCGCAGGGCGCCGATCAACAGCCCCGGCAGGCTCAAGACCTGTGCACCGAACTGCCGGGCAATGTGCGGTCCGTTGTCGCTGGAACCGTTGTCGACCACGATCAGTTCGCACTCGATATTGGCCGCGTGCGCGGCTTTTTGCGCGGCCAGCAGCGTGCGGCCAATGTGCCGGGCTTCGTTGAACATCGGGATGACGATACTGATCCGGCTCATGCGCGGGCCTCCGTCAGGGGGGCCTGCTCGGCTTTCACACGCAGGACGCTGGTCAGCGCGAGCATGATCCACACGTACTTCTGGTTCGGCGCGCTGAGGAACATCAAAAACAGCGTCAGCGAGAGAAAACTCACACCCAGGTGGGTCATCAAGTCGGCTTGTTGCCAGTCACGCCGCAGCATCCATGCGGCGCGTGCGCGAATCAGGTTGTACAAGCCGAGGCCGAGCATGCCGACGAACATCAGCCCGGCGGGAATCCCCAATTCACTGAAGATTTCCAGGTAAGTGTTGTGAGCGCGGCGGTAGAGATCGCCGATCTTGCGGTTGGCGGAGAACGCCTTGGCGTAACCGGTGGTGGCGTAGTGCAGCGGGAAGGTGCCGGGGCCGGAGCCGAGCAGCGGGTTCTCGCGGATCATCTGGCTGCCGACCACGATGTACGAGGCGCGCCGGCCGAGAGATTCGTCGTTGTGGCCCTTGGCGCCGGCACTCAACACGCTCAGCGATTGAATCCGCGCAATGTAGCCGGCGGGCATCGCATAGATCGCCAGCGGAATCACGATCGCCGCGCCGAGCATGGCGAAGCCCAGATGCCGCGGCCGAATCCGCGTCAGTTGCGAGCGGTAATGCCAGCAGCCGATCAACAGACTGAGGGCGATCACCACCAGCCCCGAACGCGATTCAGTCTTGGTCATGCCGCCCAGCAACAGCAGGCAGCAACCGCCCCAGAACAACCGGTGCAGCAGGTTCGGGCTGCGGATCACCAACAGCAGGCCCAGCGGAATGGCGAAAGCGATCAGCATGGCAAAGGCGTTGGGGTCTTCGAGCAGGCCGGCGGCGCGACCCTGATCCTGAAACTTGGTCGAGAACATCGCCATCGCACAAGTGGCGCTGACGGCGAGGGTCACCAGTCGGGCGAACAGGTCGAGGTTCAGCTCGCGGCCGATCAGCAGGGTGATGACAAACAGGATCAGGCCAACGCTGAGTTCGCGCAGGTGCCCCAGCGACATGCCCATGTCATCGGTGTTGAGCAGGCTGAGGAAGTACAGAACCATGAACCAGACCAGGTAACGCCAGATGTTGCTGCGCAGGCGTTCGGAGGGAATCTGGTGCAGCGCCAGTTGCAGCATCAGGATCACCGCCAGCGAAGCGCCGATCAGTTTGCTGCCCGACAGCGAGCTGTCCTTGAAGAAACCCTCGAATGGCACCAGCGCGGCAATCCCGAGCAGGCCCCAGGTCGGTTTGCGATACAGCACCGCGAAACCCACCAGGCCCAGCACCGCTCCCGGCGCCAGATACGGATAAGGGCTGGCCAGCAAAGCGATGCAGACCAGACCGAGCAAACTGACGATCGAGAGCGGGAAAATCATGCGCGTGCCTCCCGTGCCGTGCGGATGTACAGCTGCGACCAGCGTTCGGCGAGGGCCTTGAGGTCGTAGCGATCCTGTTGCGTGCGTTTCGCGTTGTCACGCAGTTGCCGCGCCAGTTTCGGCTCAGTCAACAGCGTGTCGAGCTGGCGGGCGAGGGCATTGCTGTCGGCGGGTTCGGCGAGCAAGCCGTTGTGCCGGTGTTCCAGCACATCGGGAATCCCACCGACGCCGAAGGCGACCACCGGCACACCGGCCTGCATCGCCTCGAGCAAAATCATCGGCGTGCCCTCAGTGCGCGAACTGATCACCAACGCATCAAGGCGTTGCCACCACGGTTGCATGACGGTCTGGTAGCCCGGCAGGCGAATCCGTAGCTGCAAACCGGCGCTGTCGATGCGTGCCTGCAGCGCCTCGCGCTCCGGGCCGTCGCCGAGCATCACCGCATCCAGTTGCGGATGCTGATGACACAGCGGGATCAGCGCATCGAGAAACAGATCCGGACCTTTCTCACTGCTCAAACGGCCGACATAACCGGCGAGCCAGCGCTGCCGATCGGCGTCATGAATCATTTGCCCATGGGCGGCGGGCAAGCCGTTGGGGATCACCTGCAACTTCTCCGCCCGAACGCTGGCCTGACGGTGCAACACGGCGATGCTTTCCGCCACGCAGACCACCCGATCCACCGACGCGGTGCGGCACAGTTGCAGACTGAGCCAGGTGTAGAACTTCTGCTTGCGACTGCGTGGCGTGAAACCGTGCTGGGTGATCACCAGCGGCAGGCGCAACAGGGTTGCGCCGACCCAGCCGAACAGCAGGCCTTTGAAATTGTGCGTATTGATCAGCGGCCGCTCGCTCTGCCGCTGGCGCAAGTGCCGCAGCAATTCGCCTAGTCCGGCGCAGCCACGGCAGTCCACCCCGGCCTGACGAAAGCGCGCGATCAGTTCTGGCGGCGCGTCGAGAAACAGCACCTGATGCTGTCCCGGCGTCGCCAGACAATGATCCAGCAACATCCGCTCGGCCCCATAGAAACCGCCGCTGCTGAGCAAATGAATGATCGGCAGCGCGGCGTTCGGGGACGGTGCGGTGTTCAATTGCGCACCCAGTGCAGGAAGCTTGGCACGGTCCAGTTCTTGTGCGGATTGCTCGGCAGCGTGTTCTGGTCGTTGATCACCAACAGCACCGGTACGCCCAGCTCGTGGCTGATTTGCGCCGGGTGTTTGAAGCGGTGATCGAAGAACTCACGCACGTAGACCAGGGCAATCGCCAGCAACAGACCGGTGAACAAACCGAACGGAATGATCAGGCCCGGTTTCGGGAACGCGGCTTCGGTCGGTTCGAACGGCGGGCTCAGCACCCGGGCGTTGGACAGATCGTCGTTGAGCGCGCCGGTGGTGCTGCTTTCGGCAAAGCGCTGGGCGTAGGTCGAGAACGCGGCGTGCAGCGCATCGATTTCGGTGTCCATCTGCCGCAGCTTGCTCTGGGTCTGCTGCAGCTCGTGGATGCGATTCTTGAACTCGGCGATGCGCGCGGTTTTCTGATCGATCACTTGCTTGACCACCGCCAGATCGTTGGTGCGTTCCTGAATGCGGTTGCTCACCACTTTGAGGAATTGCTGACGGGTGCGGGCAATCTGTTCGCGGGTCAGCAGCATCGGTTCACTGCCGGGCTGGAATACCGCCAGGTCATTCATGTAGCGGCTGACCTGAGTGGTCAGTTGCTCGCCCATCTGTTTGATTTCGCGGTCTTCGAACGCCACGTTGTCGACGGTGGTGGTGAAGGTGTAGGGGAAGGTGTAGTCGTTGAGCTTGTTGGTACTGGCAGCGGCCAGCGCGGTTTTCAGGTATTCCAGCCAGCGCTGGCTCTGCAACAGGCGATCCTGGTACAGGTTCAGGGCTTGCTCTTCGGTGTTGATCGCGTTGAGACGGAAGGTGATTTCTTCCTTCGGATCCGACGAACCGACACTTTCCAGCAGTGCCTGACGGTTGCCTTCCAGGCCATCGAGTCGCACTTGATACAGATGCTTCTTCGACTCGTAGAAAGACTGCGGCAGGTCGATCGATTGCAGCGCCTGACGGCTGAACAGGTAGTTCTGCAGCAGCGCCGCAACGAACGTCGTGCCCTGGTGCGGATCAGGGAAGCTGTAGACGATCGAGATCACGTTGGAACCCGGCAAGGTCTCGATTTTCAGCTTGTCGATGGCCTCTTGTGTCAATGCATCAAGTGCAGTGTCCCGCACTGGGTCGGTTTCCAGCCCGAGCATGTTGCGCACCGGGTTGATCACGTACTGGCGCAGTGGCGAACTGACGTAGCGTTTGAACGGCTCGGCCACCAGTTTGCTGAAAATGCCCGGCGAAGGTGTGTATTCACCCTTGTCGCGCAGTTCGCTGATGGTCTGGCGGATCAGCGCCGGGGAACGGAGGATATTGCTCTCCGTTTCCATGTCCGCCAGCGACGGCGGGATGAAGGTGGCGTTGTCCACCGTGAGCGACGTGGTGGCGTCACCCTGGGAGAGTTTTTTCGACTGCACGATCACCTGCGCGGTGATATCGAAGCTCTGTTTGAGCACCAGCGGCAGCAGCAGGGCGATGACTGCAAAGATCAGGAAGACCCGTTTCACCAGTTGCTTGTTGGCGAAGAAGATCCTGAAGAACTCATGCAGGTAGTTTTCCTTTGGATTCATGTCGGTCACCTGAGAGTCAGTTGTTGTTGCTGTCTTTGTTGTCGACGCGGTAGCCGAAGCTGAACCCGACGCCCTGGAACAACACCACGTCAGCCAATTGCCGGGCCAGTTCGCCGGCGCTGGCCAGTTTGGTTTTCGGCACGTAAAGCATGTCGTCCGGTTGCAGATAGGCGATCTGCGAGGCATCACCCGACAGCGCTTTCTCGACGTCGTAACGCACCGCCTGCACCTGATTGCCGTTGCGGCGCATGATCACCACCGAATCCAGCCGCGCCTTGACGTTGGTGCCACGGGCCAGGGTCAACGCTTCAAGCACCGACACCGGCCGGCGGATCGGGTAGGAACCCGGTTGGCCGACTTCACCGAGCACATAGATCTCGTTGCCGGCGGTGGATTTGAGCAACACGTCGACGGTCATGCGGCCGGGCAGTTGCGCGTATTTCTTGTTGAGGAAGGTTTCCAGTTGATTGACGGTCATGCCTTGCAGCGGCACGGCGCCGATTTCCGGGAAGCTCGCGTAGCCGTCGGTGCCGACGGTGATTTCGCGGCTCATGCCGGTGGCCGGATGGTTCAGCGCGCTTTTCAGGTTCTGCTCGTTGGTCAGCGGGCTGATGATCTGCACGGTTAACTGATTGCGGTTGGGCTGGAACAGCTGTTTGCGCTGATAGGCGCGCTGGATTTCCTGACGCGCTTCTTCGCTGGTCAGCCCGGCGATTTTCACCGAGGTGTTGGCGCCCGGCAGTTCGATGGTGCCGTCGGGCAGCACCAGTTGGTTGCCGTTGAGCTGGCTGGCAGCGGTGAAGTTCAGGCCGATCTGGTCACCCGACTGCACGCGGTAGGCGTCCGAGCCGCTGGTGCTGATATGGAAGATCACATCCAGCACATCCTGCGGGCGCAGCGTCTGCTCGATCTTCGGCATGTCGGTGGCCTGGGCGTTGGCCGGGGTGGCGGTGAGGATATTCACCGGCATGTTCTGGGTTTCGGAGTTGCTTGAGCAGCCTGCAAGCGGCAGCATCAGCAGCACAAGAATCTTGGCGTTCATGGCGTCATCCCTCGCGTTCGCTTACAGGTTTTTATAAAGCCATTTCGGCATGTAGTACTTGCGCCGGTTGAACACGCTGCCGACCACTTTGGCCCCGGCCTGGGTCAGGCGTTGCACGGCGGCCTGGGCGACTTCCCAGCGGGTGTCTTCGGCGCGCACCACGAACACCACGCCATCGACCTGGGTGCTGATGACCAGCGTGTCGGCGGCGGAATACACCGCGTCGCCGTCGATCACCACGAAGCGGTACTGGCTGCCCAATTGATCGAGCAACGGGCTCAGGCGCTCGGCGGTCAGGTGCTCCATGGTGCGGATCGGCCGGCCGTTGGGCAGTACGTGAAACGGCAGGCTTGAAACCTGCACCACGCAGTCCTGCAGCAGCGGCGGGTTGTCCGGGTTGAACAGCAGATCGCGCAGGCCGCGCTCTTTGCTCAGGTTCAACTGCTGGGTGAGGTTGTTCGCCGACTGGCTGGCGTCGACCAGCAGCACCTGGCCGCTGCTCATTTGCGCCAGTTGGCTGGCCAGCGCCAGGGCACTGGTGGTGGTGCCCGCGCCGGGGTTGGCGGCGGTCAGGAACAGGATCCGCAGATCGAGGTCCAGCACGGTCGAGGTCAGGTTCGATTCGCTGGGGTTGGCGATGCTCAGGCTTTTGTTGGTTGAACCGTCCATTAGCTTGCTCCGTGGCCGCTGAATACTTTGAAGGGGGTTTTCAACAGGATCTTCAAATCAAGCAAAAGGCTCTGCTCGGCGATATAGCTGAGGTCCAACTCAACGCGCTGGTCGAAGTCGATGTTGCTGCGTCCGGAGATCTGCCACAGGCCGGTCATGCCGGGGTAGATCGCCAGACGGGCGAGGTGATTGTCCTTGTAGCGGTAAGCGTTGAACGAAGTCGGACGCGGGCCGACCAGGCGCATGTCGCCGGTCACTACGTTGATCAGGTTCGGCAGTTCGTCGAGGCTGGTGCGCCGCAGGAAACCGCCGATTCGGGTGATGCGTGGGTCCTTGTCAATCTTGAAGTCGATGGCGTCGGCGCCGTGCTTGTTGAGGTGACGCAGCGACTCTTTCAATTCTTCGGCGTTGCTGACCATGGTGCGGAACTTGAACATGCCGAACTTGCGGCCGCGGTAGCCGGTACGTTTCTGCACGAACATCACCGGGCCTTTGCTGGTGAACTTGATGGCCAGGGCCAGACCCAGCAGCAGCGGCGAAATCAACACCAGAATCATCAGCGCGCCGAGGCAGGCCACCACTCGATTGGTGCGTGACAGCTGCCAGGGACGACCGCCATCGCGGCCTGTGAACCAACCGCGACCCTGACGATGAATCGCTGCATCGAGACGCATCCGGTGCTCGGGGTCAACGCGCTTGTCGCGGCGCATTTGTTGGATCGGTACACCTTTCTCATGTCCAGTCATGGAGTCCTCCGCATTAATTCAGCCGCGAGCGGCGCGTGGGCGATAGGCAGTGGGGTAGTAGTCGCGGAACCAGGCGATGAAACGCCCAAGTCCCTCATCCAGCTCGATCCGGGGCTGGAACCCGGTGGCCTGGGCCAGATCGCTGGCCTCGGCGCAGGTATTGAGCACGTCACCCGGTTGCAGCGGCAGCAGCTCGACAATGGCTTTCTGGCCGAGGTGCTTTTCCATCAGCGCCAGATAGGTTTTCAGCTCGACCGGGTGCTGGCCGCCGATGTTGAACAACCGCCACGGCGCCATGCTGCTGGCCGGGTCGGGCTGCTCGCGATCCCATTCCGGATGGGCGTGCGGTGGCTGGTCGGCGAGGCGTGCGATGCTTTCGATGATGTCGTCGATGTAGGTGAAATCGCGCTGATGCTCGCCGTAGTTGAACAGCTTCAGTGGTTCGCCTTCGCTGATCGCCCGGGCGAACTGGATCGGCGACATGTCCGGCCGACCCCACGGGCCGTACACGGTGAAAAAGCGCAGGCCGGTGCAGGGAATGCCGAACAGGTGGCTGTAGCTGTGGGCCATCAGCTCGTTGGCTTTCTTGGTCGCGGCGTACAACGACAGCGGGTGATTGACGCCGTCCTTGACCGAGTACGGTGTGTGTTGATTGGCGCCATACACCGAGCTTGACGAGGCGTAGATCAGATGGTCGACCGGGTGATGCCGGCAGCTCTCCAGAATGTTCAGGAAACCACCGAGGTTGCTGTCCATGTAGGCCCGCGGATTCTCCAGCGAGTAACGCACGCCGGCCTGCGCCGCGAGGTGGATTACCACTTGCGGGCGTTCGCGGGCAAACAGCGCTTCGATGGCCGACGCATCGGCCAGGTCAACCGCGGCGAGCTGGAAATCGCCGACCTGCGCGCGCACCCATTGCACGCGGTCGTGCTTGAGTTGCGGATCGTAATAGGCGTTGAAATTATCCAGGCCGACCACCGCATGGCCGTCGCGCATCAGCCGCAATACGCAATGAGCGCCAATGAATCCGGCCGCACCGGTGACCAGGATTTTCATGAGCGCAATCCTTCCGGGGCGATGTGGCGCAGGCCGATGCCGCTGTAGTGCAGGCCGGCGGCGGCGAGGTGTTCCGGGTTGTAGAGGTTGCGGCCGTCGATCACCACGCGCGAACGGAGTTTGCTGGCGAGCAGTTCAAAATCCACCACGCGGAAGTTTTTCCACTCGGTGCAGATCACCAGCGCATCGGCGTCTTCGAGGGTGTCGTCGCGGGTGGCGCACAGGTGCAGGTCATCGCGATAGCCGTAGAGGCGCCGGCACTCGGACATGGCTTCCGGATCGTAAGCCTGCACGCTGGCGCCTTCGGCCCACAGCGCATCCATCAGGTAGCGGCTGGGCGCCTCGCGCATGTCATCGGTATTCGGTTTGAACGCCAGGCCCCAGACAGCAATGGATTTACCGGCCAGCCCTTGCGGGAATTGCGCTTTCAGTTTGCTGAACAGGATGTGCCGCTGGGTGTCGTTGACGTCGGTGACACTGCGCAGCAGTTTCAGCGGCATGCCGTTGTGTTCGGCGGTGTGCAGCAGGGCACGCAAGTCTTTGGGAAAGCACGAGCCACCGAAGCCGCAGCCCGGGTAGATGAAGTGGTAGCCGATACGCGGGTCAGAACCGATGCCTTTGCGCACCGCTTCGATGTCGGCGCCGAGCAGTTCAGTGAGGTTGGCCAGTTCGTTCATGAAACTGATGCGTGTGGCGAGCATCGCATTGGCCGCGTACTTGGTCAGCTCGGCGCTGCGGTTGTCCATGAACATCAGTTTTTCGTGATTGCGGCAGAACGGTGCATACAGCTCGCTCATCTGCTCGCGGGCCTCGTCGTCGCGGGCGCCAATGATGATCCGGTCCGGGCGCATGCAGTCGGCGAGGGCGCTGCCTTCCTTGAGGAATTCGGGGTTGGAGACCACGCGCACTTTCAGGCCGATCTTGCCGCGGCGCAGCAGTTCGCTGTCGGCAGCGGCGAGGACTTGATCCGCTGTGCCGACCGGCACTGTGGATTTGATGATCAGGGTGCGATCGGCCTCCATGTGTGAGGCGATCTGCCGGGCGACATTGAGCACGTGACTGAGGTCGGCGGAACCGTCCTCATCGGCCGGGGTACCGACGGCGATGAAAATCAGCTCGGCATGTTCGACGGCATCGCTGGCCTGGGTACTGAATAGCAAACGCCCGGCCTTGATGTTTTCTTCAAGTGTGCCGGACAGTCCCGGTTCGCTGATCGGCGGCACGGCTTGTTGCAGTTGTTTAATCTTGTTCGGGTCTATATCAACGCATAAAACCCGATGACCGACATCTGCAAGTGCGGCGGCTTGAATAAGTCCAACATAGCCCGTGCCAAATACGCTCACGTCCATCTGCGCACCCTCGATAGAGCAAAAAGATAAGTTCGAAATGAGACTGTCAAAAGGGGTATAGCGCAGGGTGGGAAAAGCGTGTCAGCAAAATGACATGTTGCACCTGTATAACAGCCCCAATTTTGGGGGCGATTAGCCATCAAGTGCTTGCTATTGCTGGATTTGTCGCGTCCTTGACGCTTTTTTCATAATCACGAGAAAGCGATAAACGGTCGAAGGCCGCGAAATTAAAGGCTTGTAGCTTCTGGAGTGTGTCAGATTTGAGTCAACGTTTTTTTGACGCTTTGGGTAAAAGTCTTCCATTTCTTGCGCTTTGATGGCCGGGTGCTAGTGTCAGATTCTGACCGACAAACTATTGACCCGATGCCGTTTATTGCGTCCCGGAATGGCCATGTTTCGATACCTGAAAGAACTGCTTTTAATTATTTATCTGCTGCTTTATTCCGAATATTACATAGAGCGGTTAAATGCTATCGGCCTCGGTCTGGCTGTACTTCTTTTTGGCGCGATGTTTTTGGCGCTAACTTTAGCGTTATATCTAACGGCATATATACGACAGACGCTCATTCGACATTTGTTCGCATTGGCCATGTTTGTTTCGGCGGTATTTTTTGATGTCTATACCCGGGTCACAGCGGATTACCTGAGCTACAGCAGCTTCGTCTCGCTGGTGTACTCCGGCGGCTTCATTCAGGAAGCGGCGTACCAGTATCGCGATGCGATCATTCACGCTGCGCTCAGTGGTTTGCTGCTGTTGTTCGGCATCGGTCTGAAACCTCGGCATGCATTGATGGTACCCAACGCATTGCGTGTGGCGGCGCCGCTGTGCGGGGTGCTGTTGCTCAGCGCGGTGCTGTTTTTGCGGGCGGGCGAGGGCGCACGGGGCTTGCCGGTCATGTACACGCCGCTGGCCTATCTGAACCTGTTTGCCTATGAAGCACTGCACAACACCGTCGGCCCGCGCGAGCCGGTCACCCTGGCGCGTAACTCGGCAGTGGTGGGGCACGAAATTGTGCTGATCATCGACGAGAGCATCTCCGGCAATTACCTGGACATCAACGCCCCGTTCGGCGTGCACAGCAACCTCAAGCAGGCGCATGCAGGCGTCGACATCTTTAATTACGGCTACGCCGCATCCATCGCCAATTGCAGCGCCGACACCAACATCACCCTGCGCTACGGCGGCACCCGCGCCGACTACATGCGCATCAACAGTACGCTGCCGTCGATCTGGCAATACGCGAAAAAGGCCGGGTTGCGCACGGTGTACATCGATGCCCAGCGCACGGGCGGCAACCTGCAGAACCTGATGAACGACACCGAGAAAAAGGACATCGACGAGTTCGTGCAATTCGATCAGACCAGCGTACGCGACCGCGACATGGCGGCAGCGGCGAAGCTGATCGAGCTGCTCAACGATGACCAACCCGAGTTGATCCTGATCAACAAGGTCGGCGCGCATTTTCCGGTGCACGACAAATACCCGGATGCGTTCATGGCCTACCGTCCGACCTTGCCGCGCGGCCAGTTCACCGAAGTCGCCGACACCGGCGAACGCACCGGTTTCAATGGTCAGCCGGACGATTGGGTGCTGTACCGCAACGCCTACAAGAACACCGTGCTATGGAACGTCGGGGAGTTTTTTGCGCGGGTGTTTGCCCAGGCCAATCTGAACAATGCGTTGCTGATTTACACCTCCGATCACGGCCAGGATCTGCATGAACGCGGCAATCCCGGGCTCAATACCCATTGCGGCGGCGACCCGGTAGAGGAAGAGGGCCTGGTGCCGCTGGTGGTGATTCAGGGCAGCGAGGTGAAAACGCTGGACTGGCAAGCGCAGCTGTCGACGAACAAGGATCGCTCCAGCCACTACAACATCTTCCCGACGCTGCTGCAGTTGATGGGGTACGACTTGGCGGGGATCGAGGCGGTGTACGGCAAGCCGCTGACGGTGCCGACGGCGGATGAGTTCACCTTCAATTACCGCTTCAATGCGCGGCTGGGGGCCAAGCCTGAGTGGAAGCATATTGATCTGGGCAGTATTGTCACGCCGGGGGAGGCGCCAACCAGTGTGGCGGCGGGGCAGTGAGGTTTGGGCTTTTTGAGCTGGCCTCATCGCTGGCAAGCCAGCTCGCACAGTGTTTAAGGGTGAACTCAGGTATCTGTGAACAACCTCAATCCCTGTGGGAACTGGCTTGCCAGCGATGAGGCCGTTTGATTCAACGCCAGGCTCTGGTCTGTCATCGGCTTCCGCTATCCTTGCCCCACACTGACACATCAGGTGGCGGCATGCTCCAGGTTGAAAACGTCTGCAAAAGTTACCTCACTCCCCAAGGCCCCTTGCCCGTGCTGCAAGGCGTCAACCTGACGCTCGAACCCGGCAGCAGCCTGGCGCTGATGGGCGAATCCGGCAGTGGCAAAAGCACCTTGCTGCACCTGATCGCCGGCCTCGACAAGGTCGACAGCGGCAGCATCCGCAGCGGCGGGCATCGGCTCGAAAGCATGAACGAGGCGCAACTGGCGAACTGGCGCCGCACGGAAATCGGTCTGGTGTTCCAGCAGTTCAACCTGATTGGCAGTTTGCGCGTCGAGGACAATCTGGCGTTTCAGGCGCGTCTGGCCGGGCGCCACGAGCCGCGCTGGCAGGCGCATCTGGTGCAGCGTCTGGGGTTGGGCGATTTGCTCAAGCGTTATCCCGAGCAACTGTCGGGCGGCCAGCAGCAACGCGTCGCGCTGGGCCGGGCGCTGGCCTCGCAGCCGAAATTGCTGCTGGCTGACGAACCCACCGGCAGCCTCGATGAAGCCACCAGCGATGAAGTGCTGCGCTTGTTGCTCGAACTGCTCGACGACACGCCGACGACCTTGCTGATGGTTACTCACAGTCCGCGAGTGGCGGCGCGGCTGGCCCAACGGGTGGTGCTCTCCAACGGGCGCCTGACGTGAACGTTTTCTGGCAAACCCTGCGCGCGCTGCTCAGTCATTGGCGGCGGCATCCGGTGCAGTTTTTCAGCGTACTGACCGGGTTGTGGCTGGCCACCAGCCTGTTGACCGGCGTCGAGGCCCTGAATAGCCAGGCTCGCGACAGCTATGCCCGCGCCAGCCAATTGATCGGCGGCGAACCGCAAGCCAGTCTCAGCACGCCCAACGGTGCAACCTTCCCACAGCAATGGTTTATCGATCTGCGCCGTCAGGGCTGGCCGGTGTCGCCAGTGTTGCAGGGCCGCTTGATCCTCAAGGATCACGATAATCAGCGCCTGCAACTGCTGGGCATCGAGCCGGTGTCGCTGCCGGCCGATTCGGCGGTGGCGGGGCAGGCGATGCCGATCGAACGGGTGGTCGAATTCTTCACGCCACCAGGCATTACATGGATTTCCCCGGAAACCCTGCAGGCCTTGAACCTGCACGAAGGCGCCACCCCGCAAACGCTGAATGGCCAGACGCTGCCGCCGCTGCTGGCGCAAAAAGACATGGCCCCGGGCATGTTGCTGGTCGACATCGGCGTCGCGCAAACCCTGCTCGAACAACCCGGACAACTGTCCCGCCTGTTGCTGCCCAAGGATTTTCACGGTGAGTTGCCACCCGCGTTCAAGGGCCAGTTGCAGCTCAAGAGCAGTGGCGAGGAAAACAATCTGGCGCGACTCACCGAGAGCTTCCATCTCAATCTCGATGCGTTGGGCTTTCTCTCGTTCGTGGTCGGTTTGTTCATTGTCCATGCGGCCATCGGCCTCGCCCTCGAACAACGACGCGGACTGTTGCGCACATTGCGCGCCTGTGGTGTCAGTGCACGCCTGTTGATTGGCTGTCTTGTCGTTGAGCTGGGCGGGTTGGCGCTGATCGGTGGTGTCTTTGGTGTGATCAGCGGGTATTGGCTGGCCAGTGTGTTGCTGCCGGATGTCGCCGCCAGCCTGCGCGGTCTGTACGGCGCGGAAGTGGCGGGGCAGTTGCGGCTGAGCCCGTGGTGGTGGTTCAGCGGAATCGGCTTGAGCTTGCTGGGTGCGTTGCTAGCTGGCGCCAACAGTCTATTGCGAGCGGCGCGTCTGCCGTTGCTGGCGGTGGCAGATCCGCAAGCCTGGCATCAACAATATGCGCGCTGGCTGCGACGGCAGGGCTGGCTGGCCTTGGTGCTGGGCGTGATCGCACTCGCGGCGTTGCTCTGGGGCGACAGCCTGGCGAGCGGCTTCGTGCTGATGGCCGGGCTGCTGCTCGGTGCCGCGCTGGCCTTGCCGGTGCTGCTCAGTGGGATGCTGAGTCCACTGCTCGGGCGCAGTCGTTCGGTGCTCGGCCAATGGTTTCTCGCCGATTGCCGTCAGCAATTGCCGGCGCTGAGCCTGGCGCTGATGGCGTTGCTTCTGGCGCTCGCAGCCAATATTGGCGCAGGCAGCATGACGGCCGGTTTTCGCCAGACCTTCAACGATTGGCTCGAACAACGCCTGAGCGCCGAGCTCTACATCAACCCGACCAACCCGGCTCAGGCCCGCGAAATGTATAGCTGGCTCAAACAGCAGCCGCACGTCACGGCGATACTGCCCAACTGGCAGGTGGCAGTGACCCTGCAAGGCTGGCCGGCGGATGTGTTCGGGATCATCGACCACGCCTACTATCGTCAGCACTGGCCGCTGCTTGATGCGACTGGCGGTGATCCATGGGCGCATCTGGCAACCGACGATGCGGTGATGCTCAGCGAGCAACTCGCGCGGCGACTCAAGGTGCACGCGGGCGATCGACTGACGATTCCGGCACCGAATGGTTCGTGGTCGCCGCGCATCGTCGGCATCTACGCCGATTACGGCAATCCCAAAGGTCATTTGCTGGTCAACATCCATCACCTGCTGCGCGGCTGGCCGCAACTGACGCCGAACCGTTTCAACCTGCGCATCGACGCGCAGAACATCCCGGGATTTTTGTCCGCATTGCAGGCACGCTTTGCCCTCGATGACAGCCGCATCGTCGATCAGGCGCGACTCAAGGGCTGGTCGGTTCAGGTGTTCGAACGCACCTTCGCCGCCACCGCCGCGCTGAACAGCCTGACCTTGGCAGTGGCAGGCGTGGCGCTGTTTATCAGCCTGCTGACGCAGAGCCAAAGCCGTCTCGGCCAGCTCGCACCGCTGTGGGCGCTGGGCGTGACGCGACGCCAACTGATGCTGCTCAACCTCGGTCAGACCTGGCTGCTGGCGGTACTGACGCTGGTGCTGGCGCTGCCATTGGGGATCGCGCTGGCGTGGTGTCTGGATGCGGTGATCAACGTGCAAGCGTTCGGTTGGCGTCTACCGCTGCGAGTCTTCCCTTGGCAATTGCTGCAACTGCTGGGCCTGGCGTTGCTCGCGACATTGCTGGCGTCGGCGTGGCCGTTGTATTCGCTGTACCGCACACAACCGGCGGACCTGCTGAGGACGTTTGCCCATGAGGATTAACGCGGTGGTGGGGTTGAGTGTGCTGTTGTTGCTGGGTGGCTGCGATCAATCAGCGCCCGAGCAGAAGGGCTTTGCCGGGATGGGCACTCAGGCCTCGGCGTTTACCCCGGTGGTGCCGGGGCGGGTGTTCAGCTTTCCGGCGGACCACGGCGCCCATGAGGGTTTTCGCATCGAGTGGTGGTACGTCACCGCTAATCTCAAGGATCAGCAAGGCAATGATTTCGGCGTGCAATGGACGTTGTTTCGCAGTGCCTTGAAACCAGTGGCGGAGCAGGCCGGGTGGGGTAATCAAACGATTTGGCTGGGGCATGCGGCGGTGACCTCGGCGACTGCGCATCACGCTGCCGAGCGTTATGCCCGCGGCGGGGTGGGTCAGGCTGGCGTGCGTCTGGCACCGTTCGAAGCGTGGATCGATGATTGGCAGTTCGCCAGTCGCACTCAGGACCCGTTGAGCAATATGCAACTCAGTGCCAAGGACAAATCCTTCAGCTATCAACTGCACCTCACCGCCAGCCGTCCGCTGGTGCTGCAGGGAGATAAGGGTTTCAGTCAGAAATCCGAACAGGGCCAGGCTTCGTATTACTACAGCCAGCCGTTTTTTCAGGCCAGCGGCACGCTGCAAATCGACGGCCAGACCTACATGGTCAGCGGCCCGGCCTGGCTCGATCGCGAATGGAGCAGCCAACCGCTGACCGCCAACCAGACTGGCTGGGACTGGTTCTCCCTGCACCTGGACAGCGGCGCGCACGTCATGTTGTACCGCATGCGCCAGAAGGACGGCGCGCCGTACCTGACCGGCACCTGGATCGACGCTGACGGCCAGACGCAGACCCTGCACAGCGGGCAGATCAAACTCACACCGCAAGACACGGCAACTGTCGCCGGTCGCTCCATGCCCGTGCGCTGGTCGATCAGCATCCCGGACAAACACCTCGACATCAGCCTCTCGGCGCTCAACCCCAACGCATGGATGAACCTGCGCATTCCCTACTGGGAAGGCCCGGTGCGGATCAGCGGTAGTCATGGCGGCAACGGTTACCTCGAAATGACCGGCTACTGACGCAAATCCTTCCGGCGCGGATTTGGGTTGAACTCCATTTGTTCACTGAACCTCTACACAGTAATACCTGTGGAGGATCTGCCATGAGCGATGACCTGCAACCCCCGGACATGAAAACCTGGCAGCGTCTGTTCGACGATGAAACCCTGTGGCAGCAATCCCCCGACGCCCATTACCTCGACCTGCAACGTATCGCCGACGACTTGCTTGGTCAGGGCGCCATCGACCTTGAGCAATGGCAGATCCTGCGCGCCAAAGCCGATGACGAACACAAGGATTCCCCCGCCGTAAACGTCGCCCGCGAACTGGACGACCCCCAAGCTTGAGGACCACACCATGAAACCCGTCTCGCCAAACGAACACCCCGATGAACCCCGGCCACCCGGGGAAACCGAGCGTGACAACGACGCCCTGCGGCCCACTGATCCAAAACAGCGGCAGAACAGCGGCAAAGGCACCGCCAGTGGTGAATCCACCGCACAAGAAACTGCAGCAGCAGAAAGCAAAGCCAAGCCCTGAACGGCGTCTATGCTCAGTGGCACGTTCGTCGTCGAACGCGATTCGGCGGCGGGTGCTGCCATTCATCACAGGGAAAGGATTGCTTATGAAACTCCACGCACTGGCCAAGGCCATCACTCTTGCAACCGTACTGTCCGCCACCAGCTTCGGAGCGTTTGCTGCCGATATCCCGCTGTCCGCCACCGTCGAAGCGGATGTGGTCACCACCAAAGTGCTGGCGGTCGATGCGGCCAATCACCAGGTCGTGCTCGAAGGCGCCGAAGGACGTCAGGTGCATGTTCAACTGAGCGACAAGGCAAAAAATCTGGCTAATCTGAAGGTCGGCGACCAGGTCAAAATCGAAGTGCAGCGTTCCGTCGCGGCCTACCTCGATACCGATGTGGATAAAGGTCTGCCTGGCACCGTCGAGCGTAGCGGTGAACTGCGCAACGCTCCGGGCAGCGATAATCCGGGCGGCGAAGCTTACCGTCAGGTCCAGGTGCAATTGGAAATCACCAAAATTGATTTGAAGACCCATCAGGTGACCCTGAAAAACCCCGCGGGCCAGTCGAAAACCCTCGATGTGAAGAAGCCTGAAATTCAAGCAAAACTCAAAGATTTGAAAGTCGGACAAAGCGTCGTCGTGACGTATACCGATGTATTAAAAGTGACCAGTCAACACGAAAGTTGAGTTTTAACTCTACAGAATGACTGCTCTTGTACAGTTAATGTATGAGAGTAGTCATACTATTAATTCGGTTTGCATTTCTTGAAAGTTTCACGAAAGCATTCGTCGATAAATATCTATTAACTTTTTCGTACATAATTTTTACATTCAAGAAGGGCGACATATCCGCCAACTTCTATTAAAATCCCTCCCGTTCGCCCAGTGTCAGGGCTCTTTACCGGTGCATGGATTGCCAGGCCATTACACTGGGCGAACACCTCCAGTGGAGTAGATGTATACAATTTCAGACAAAAAAAGGGCGACTTTAAAGTCGCCTTTTTTGTGCCTGCAAATTATATCGATCCTTGTATTCCCGGTTTGTCTTGCTGCCCCCGGAAGCGCTTGATCGTCGCCTGATACATTTTCGTCCGACGGTGATTTTCCCCGTAGGTACCTGCGGCAGCGACCGTTCCTGCCTGAATGTGGTCGAGATAACGGAAAATCTTGCGCGGCGACAAAAACTTGATGCCGTAACCCAGAGCGACCATCCGATCCTGAAGCGTATATCCGGGCACCCGGTCATCCATGCAGAAGTGCAGTCCTCGAGATTTCATCAAACGGGCATTCCACAAGGTACAGAAACTCTTCAGATGAGTTTCTTTATAGGGTCTCGGCGGTTTCGACTTCAAACCCAGGCGGACTTTGATATGGCGAACATAATGCTTGCAAAAGCGCGAAGTTAAACGCCAGGTATCTCGCACGACCCCACGATTGAGTTGTTCGACACAACCGACTGCCGCCATATCTGCACTTTTCGTGCATTCGCGCATCATCATCGAAAACACTTCTTTGTCGTAGACAAAGGTATCGGTGTGCAGCAGAAACAGATAATCGGTTTCAACCTTTTCCAGTGCCAGATCCAACGCTTTGCCATGGGCAATATGCCCGGCTTCTTTGCAGGGCGAGGGGCGCTCGATCAAATTGATCCAGTCCAGCGAACGCAAGTAATCCAGACTTTCATCGGCCGAATCATTGTCCACCACCCACACCGGAATGCGTTGTTCCTTGACGTGCTGGTGCAATAACTCCAGGCACATCCGCGTCATGTCCGGGGTTTTGTAATTGACCAATACCAGGCTGAAGTTCGACGGCTGTTCGGCTGGAAAATCAAACGCTTTCATATCAGAAGGGCTCATCCGCAGTTCACTGGCAACAGGGGTTTCATGGGCCGGGATGGTAGCGACGCAACCTTAGGCCAACCTTAATTTGCAGGTTCGACAGTGGTTGGGAGTGTGTCGAAGTGAGACTGGAAAAAGGCCCGAAGTTATTGCTTGGCTTACACGGGTTACAGGCTAAAATGCGCGCCCCTTTCACGGCTCAAGGAAGAAGCGGCGAGCGCCGTTGTGTCACGGATGAAACCACTTTCCCTCTACCATCCGGCCCTGTACTGGCTGCGCGTGCGGCAAAAAAGGCTGTTCCGTCAAATCGCCTGGCACTGCTCGCGCAAACGCTATGCGCGGCCTGCGGTTGCCGCTGAACGTCTGCCGTTCCGTTACCTCAAACACACCTCGAAACTGATCCGCAAACTCGGCGACTCCGACCTTGCCCTGCAACACAACAAAGTCATCAATCTGAAACTCGCGGTCGCGGCCATCGACGGCGTCATCATCGCCCCCGGCGAATATTTCTCCTTCTGCCGCCTCGTCGGCCAACCGACGCGCAAACGCGGATACGTCGAAGGCATGGAACTGTCTTTTGGCGAGGCCCGGACCGGCGTGGGCGGTGGCATCTGCCAGTTGAGCAACCTGATTCACTGGATGGCCATTCACTCGCCGCTGGTGGTGGTGGAACGCTCCAACCACAGCTTCGATCCGTTCCCCGATGAGGGCCGGGTATTGCCGTTCGGCTCCGGCGCAGCGATTTTTTATAACTACATCGACCTGGTGCTGCACAACCCGACGGATCGCCACTTTCAGTTGAAGCTGCATGTCGGGGCAACGCAACTCGAAGGGGAGTTGTTGTGCGATCAAGTGCGCGCCTATCGCTACCACGTATTCCAGGAGGCGCATCGGTTTGTGCGGGAAGCGGGGCGGGTATTCCGCGAGAACGAGATCTGGCGAGAAGTGAGAAACAAGGGGCAGGTGGGCGAGTTGGTGACTCGGGAACTGCTTTATCGCAATCGCGTGGTGGTCAAGTATGAGGTGCCCGACGAGTTGATCGGGTAGGGCGCGTCTGAATGCTGTACCGAGCATGCGCGCCGACGATGATCAGTTCCTGAAATACAACTCGTCCAGTTGGCGTCGGCGGATCGACAGATACTCGTCCCAAACCTTGGGGAAATCCTCGTCCCGAGTCAGCGGGAAGGTCAGATAAATGTGCATGCCCACCACGCTGATGTATTGCCGCTCACGTTTGAACGCCGGCTGTTCGTAATGCGAGATGCTCTCGTCGTAGGCGTGATGGTAGTGATAGATGCTCGCTCGATGGGGCGCGATCATGCCCCGCGCAAAGTCGATCACCCAGCAATGATTAATCGCTGCACTCAAGTAGCCGTACACACCGTCGCTTGAGAGCCGAATGCACGAACTGGCCTGAGTGCCGTCCTCATCGTTGACCAGAATGATCTGGTCAGCGAAGTACTTAATAGTCCTGTCGTCCGGCCCTTGCAGAACCAAGCCCCAGCCTTCCGCCCCCATGCGGAATTCGCCACGGTTTTCAAAAGTGGCGGTCCAGCCGTTGGCGAGCGTGATCTGACGTTTATTCATGGGATTTCCAATTCTTCGGGTTAAAGCGTTTCGAACTCGATGGTACAACCGTGGCTTTTCAGTCTTTCAAGTTCCTGCTCGAACGAGTACTTCGGGAGATCTGCGTTTTCTTTGTCATAGATTACCCGGAGCAATCTGAACAGCGCACCGATGGTTTGCTTACTGGTTTCATCGATGTCGGCGATCAGGTCATAACCCCCTGCGCAGAGAAACGCGTTCTTTTTGCGCAGGATGTAGTAGGCCGTGATGTTACAGAGCAAACCTTCCGCGTCGACGTAGTTCTGATCGAGGCTAGCAACGTACTCCTCAAACAGCCGGGTCAGCTGTTGTTGCGCTGAATCCTGATGCTTCAGCACCGCGCACATTCCTTGCCAGTTGCCTATATGCAAGTGATCGCCCCAGTCACAGCCTCGGGCAAAGTAGATCCCGTTGCCTTTGAAGAAATCCGCGATTTCATGGTGATCTAAAGCGTGTTGGAAAGTGGCCGTCACTGGCGAGGGTCCTGCTTGGGCTGATTGAGTGCGATGCTGCTTGAGTGTTCAGTTTCCCGGAGCCTAAAGACTCATGTCTGCTTCGATGCTTTCTTCGTAATTCGATAGTTTCTGCATGATGTTTTTGTCGTTCGAATACTTTTGCTTTAGCTGCGTCAGACGCTTGTCTGTGCCATTGCAGTAGTGGTTGATGGCACTGGTGACCTGACTGAGGCTGTCTGGATCTGCTGGGTCAGGCTCGGGGATTTCTCCTCTTAGCGAATCGCAGGTGTCCCTGTCTTTTGTGTAGCTGGAGACGTCCGGTGGCAGTGGACTGGTGGGATCGGCTGCTTGAGAGAAAGCCGCGAATGTCAGTGCGAGAATCAGAAAACAGGGCGCAGCGGTATCCATTCTGATGCTCATCGTTAGGTGACAGCTGATCATGAGGTCTTGCCCCGCTAGAGTTAAGGAACTTCAACATCACGGTCGATGAATGTCATCAAAATCATCGGCTTTTGGAGAGGCATGAATACCCTTGGCTTCTTGAGCGCGGTAATAAGCTTCAATCGTCAAGGAACGATCAATCCGCGCTTTCACGATGCAGGGCTGCGATTGCCATGGGTATTCCTCGAGCTGCTTGCTCAGCGTTTTGAGGCCACCTGCAATCCATCCCCTGCGCGCCTGGTCTCTCCATCGCCGAGGATTGCGACCGGTATTGGCATCGTGAATTACGGTTGTGGGGTCGAGATGACGGCTCTGTTCCAGCACTGGCAAGTCAGGTAGAGGTTGCGTGATATCCATGTAGCGTTGCAGGCAATCCCAAAAGGCCAAGGCATTATTTCGATCGAGCCCTAACGAGTGAAGTTTGACGGCGAGACAGATCTTGTTATCGGTGTAGCGATGATGCAACCACAGGGCGTAGTCATGAGAACCATAACCACTTGGCAGGAGCTGCAAGACAGGATCGAACTCTTCAAACGGCGCAACGAACATTCGCCGGAAACGTCTTTTAAACCTCAGCATGCCATCCGTTCGATTGAACTCACTGCCGTCGTAGACACTGATTTTGCTATGCAAAAAGAGCAGGACGTCGATACCGATTGCACCCATGAAATAAAGGCAGGCGCCTATCCACAATGCCCTATGTAGGTCACTGTTTCCCCAAAGTGCGTTTTCTTTCCAATAGACAATGGCTGAGAGAATAAAAAAGCCGGATAGCTGGATACGATGGACAGTTTTTTTTCCATCCATAAATAAGGCCAACGCAAAAATGGTGATAGCTACGGTGACTAGCGATGAGCACAGTACATAAAACGCTTCAATATCCTTTCTCCAGGTCGTAGGTAAAAAAGCAACTGTTATACCCGTTCCCCATGCAATCGTAGCGAAGAAGTGGCACATGAGTTTACTGACGAAAAGAAAATGCGGAATTTTACTCGAGTTCTGAAAACGCCAGCTCCTTGCGTCGCAGTAAACCTCTTCTTTATATCCCCGCTCTTTCTGATGCTGAAGTATGTTGGCCTCGTCGGCTTGCAACTGAGTGGTGACCTCCATCTCCGGCTCTAAGTAAGCATAATTTCCGAATGCAAGATGAGTATCGAAGCCACCAGAGCGGTTGTTGTCTTCAGCCCATTTTGGAGGGGGGAGGGGAGCTTTAGAGTCGCTATGGTAGGCCGTTGATGGGGGGCGGGGTTCTACACTGGTATTCATACAAGCATCCTGGCTTTGGTTGTCCGATTTTTACTGGCTTTTTGTGTTGGCGTTTTTCGCTATCTGTTTCGGTACTGAGCCCGAGGGTGAAAGCGATCCTTTGCGGCTGTCGGGTAAGGTCATGCCTTCACTTTTGTTTCGAGTAGCTTGGATGTTGCACTTTCGGGGTGAGCCTTTGTTGATGAAAGTGGACTCAGGTATTCCGGTTGTCGAAGACAGTCATGCGATTTGTGCTTCTAGTTCCGCTTCACGCTTGGTAATAGCTGTTTCCAACTCCGGGGAACGCTTGGCCCACTGCTCGGGTGGCAGGGGTTTTGACCATTCGATGATGTCGGGGTAGAGCAGATCGGGTGGGTAAGACAGTTTCAAGTTCTGCAGCTTTTCCGCGAAATAGGTTCCCAGAATCGTGATGCAGAATATCCCCCATACCACACCTATCAGGTCTCCCTTACGCAGATCGATGATGAGCGAACCGATTTGCGATTTTTCGTAGGGGGTAATACCCACTCGACTATTGGGTACGGCGTCCGGTCCTACCTCCATATAACTGCGGGTGCACTCCCACAACGCCATGGCCGTGGTGCCGCCGCCACAGTTGAAACCGAATGAAAAATGTTTGTTGTCTTCTTCGGCCTGCGGGTCTGGGTTCTCGAAGCCGATGATCAACAAGCCCATGGTGGCTTTACCGGCCTGGCTCACTGAGGAATGTTGCGTTGCTGCCGCCGTGACGCTTTCCCAGGGCACCAGCCAATATTCGCCATTTTCTCGCGGCACACATACCTCACGACGTTGCCGATTGAAGCGCACGGGTAGGGGGACATCGCGGAATAGGCCCTGGATCACAAACAAGATTGGGATACCCACGATAATTAATCCCCCACCCCACATTAGAGGGTCAGGCGTGATGTAACTCAAAAGCGCAAAGAGCATTACCATCGGCCAGATCACCATCACGGCTGAACCGATGCTGTAGTTTCCGATGTCGAGAAAAACCTCGTTTTTTCGCCAGATGGTGTTAAGCACATCACAGGGTTTTTCGCCTGTGGGGATGGGCAGAGGCGCCAAATAGTCGTTGCGCGAAAACAACCGTTTTTTTGTGGTGCCTGCCGGTGGAGTACTCATGTGCTTCCTTGGGTTGTAAGTCCCGCTACTCATCATCAAGCTAACGCTTGATCTGTCTGCGCGGCTAATTCGGCTTCACGCTTGGCGATAGCTTCTTCAAGTTCTGAGGAACGTTTGGCCCATTGCTCGGGTGGCAGTGGTTTTGACCATTCGATGATGTCTGGATAGAGCAGGTCAGGAGGAGGAGAGAGCTTCCATACCTGCAACATCATTGCGAGTGGTCCCCCCAAGAATATGGCTCCGATAATCAGCCACAAGGCTTTATCAATTTCCAGGGCTCGCATGTGCTGCAAGATTCCGCCTACGTATTCACAACAAACTCCCCAAAATACATTTCTGCCGCGTAACTTTTCCCGACCTCTTTCAAAGTCATTGGTGATCGGTAACGCTTCTGGCCCTATCTCCATGTAGCTGCGCATGCACTCCCACAAGGCCATGGCCGTGGTGCCTCCGCCACAATTGAAACCGAATGAAAAATGTTTGTTGTCTTCTTCGGCCTGTGGGTCTGGGTTCTCAAAGCCGATGATCAGCAAACCCATGGTGGCTTTACCGGCCTGGCTCACTGAGGAATGTTGCGTCGCTGCCGCCGTGACGCTTTCCCAGGGCACTAGCCAGTATTCGCCATTCTCTCGAGGCACACATACTTCACGACGTTGCCGATTGAAGCGCACGGGCAAGGGGACATCGCGGAGCAGGCCCTGAACAATAAAGAGCGCGGGTACTCCAATTATGATTCCCCCTACAATCAAGATCATTGCAGGCTTGGGGGTGATGTACGCCATCAGCGCTAGTAGCACCACCATCGGCCACAGCACCATCACCGCCGAACCGATGCTGTAGTTGCCGATGTCGAGAAAAACCTCGTTTTTACGCCAGATGGTGTTAAGCACATCACAGGGTTTTTCACCTGTGGGGATGGGCAACGGCGCCAGATAATCGTTACGCGAAAACAACCGTTTATTTGTGGTGCCTGCCGGTGGCGTACTCAATGTGCTTCCCTTGGGTTGTAAGTCCGGTCTCTCATCATCAAGCTAATGCTTGATCCGTCTGGGCGGCTAATTCGGCTTCACGCTTGGCGATAGCTTCTTCCAGTTCTGAGGAACGCTTGGCCCACTGCTCGGGTGGCAGGGGTTTTGACCATTCGATGATGTCGGGGTAGAGCAGGTCGGGTGGGTAAGACAGTTTCAAGTTCTGCAACTTTTCCGCGAAATAGGTTCCCAGAATCGTGATGCAGAATATCCCCCATACCACACCTATCAGGTCGCCCTTACGCAGGTCGATGATGAGCGAGCCGATTTGCGATTTTTCGTAAGGGGTAATACCTACTCGGCTATTGGGTACGGCGTCCGGCCCTACCTCCATGTAACTGCGGGTGCACTCCCACAAGGCCATGGCCGTGGTGCCACCGCCACAGTTGAAACCGAATGAAAAATGTTTGTTGTCTTCTTCGGCGTGCGGGTCTGGGTTCTCAAAGCCGATGAACAGTAAGCCCATGGTGGCTTTACCTGCCTGGCTCACCGAGGAATGTTGCGTCGCTGCCGCTGTGACGCTTTCCCAAGGCACTAGCCAATATTCGCCATTCTCTCGCGGCACACATACTTCACGACGTTGCCGATTGAAGCGCACGGGTAGGGGGACATCGCGGAATAGGCCCTGGATCACAAACAAGATTGGGATACCCACGATGATTAATCCCCCTCCCCATATCAGAGGGTCAGGCGTGATGTAACTCAAAAGCGCAAAAAGCATGACCATCGGCCAGATCACCATCACGGCTGAACCGATGCTGTAGTTTCCGATGTCGAGAAAAACCTCGTTTTTTCGCCAGATGGTGTTTAGCACATCACAGGGTTTTTCACCCGTGGGGATGGGCAGCGGCGCTAAATAATCGTTACGCGAAAACAACCGTTTTTTTGTGGTGCCTGCCGGTGGCGTACTCATCTGCTTCCCTTGGCTTTATAAGTCCCGCTACTCATCATCAAGCTAATGCTTGATCCGTCTGGGCGGCTAATTCGGCGTCACGCTTGGCGATAGCTTCTTCCAGTTCTGGGGAGCGTTTGGCCCATTGCTCCGGCGGCAGCGGTTTCGACCATTCAATGATTTCGGGATAGGTCAGGTCGGGTGGCGGATTCAATTTCCAACGTTCAAGCACGTCAATCAGCAGCGTGTTAAAAATGAAAATGCCGCAAAAGCCTTCCCACAAAACGGTTATAAACCATCCTCTCAACTTAGCGGCTTTCTTCAGATCGTCGAAATAGGTAGCCCATATTCCTTTGGATCTGTCGAAACGAGCCGTCTGATCCTCAACAGCATTCGGACCAATTTCCATGTAACTACGCATGCATTCCCAAAGCGCCATGGCGGTGGTGCCGCCGCCACAGTTAAAACCCAGTGAAAAGTGTTTGTTGTGATCTTTTGCCTGTGGATCAGGGTTCTCAAATCCAATGATTAAAAGGCCCATCGTGGCTTTACCTGCTTGGCTAACCGATGAGTGCTGCGTTGCCGCTGCGGTTACGCTCTCCCACGGGACTATCCAATATTCGCCGCCCTCTCGCGGGACGCATACCTCACGGCGCTGGCGGTTGAATCGTATCGGTAAAGGTACTGGACGTAACAAACCCTGCACCAGAATCATGGATGGAATTCCGATAATGATCCCACCACCAATAAGAATAAAAACACTGAGATCTGGTGAAATATTTCTGAAACCAAAGGCCAGAGATAAAAACAGCATTAGTGTTGGCCACATGACCATTACCGTTGATCCTACGCTGTAGTTACCAATATCGAGAAACGTATCGTTCTTGCGCCAGATAGTGTTGAGTACATCTGAGGGTTTTTCGCCGGTAGGGATGGGCAGCGGCGCCAAATAATCGTTGCGCGAAAACAACCGTTTTCTAGTGGTGTCTGCCGGTGGCGAACTCATGTGCTTCCTTTGGGTTGTAAGTCCAGCTACTCATCATCAAGCTAATGCTTGATCCGTCTTGGCGGCTAATTCGGCCTCACGCTTTGCGATGGCTTCTTCCAGTTCTAGGGAACGCTTGGCCCATTGTTCGGGTGGCAGCGGTTTTGACCATTCGATGATGTCTGGATAGAGCAGGTCAGGAGGAGGAGAGAGCTTCCATACCTGCAACATCATTGCGAGTGGTCCGCCCAAGAATATGGCTCCGATAATCAGCCACAAGGCTTTATCAATTTCCAGGGCTCGCAGGTGCTGAATAATGCCGCCCATGTATTCACAACAAACGCCCCAAAACACATTTCTGCCGCGTAACTTGTCCCGACCCTTTTCAAAGTCATTGGTGATCGGTAACGCTTCTGGCCCTATCTCTATGTAGCTGCGCATGCACTCCCACAAGGCCATGGCCGTGGTGCCACCGCCACAGTTGAATCCGAATGAAAAATGTTTGTTGTCTTCTTTGGCCTTCGGGTCAGGGTTCTCAAAGCCGATGATCAACAAGCCCATGGTGGCTTTACCAGCCTGGCTCACCGAGGAATGTTGCGTCGCTGCCGCCGTGACGCTTTCCCAGGGCACCAGCCAATATTCGCCATTCTCTCGAGGCACACATACTTCACGACGTTGCCGATTGAAGCGCACGGGCAAGGGCACATCGCGGAATAGGCCCTGGATCACAAACAAGATTGGGATACCCACGATGATTAATCCCCCTCCCCATATCAGAGGGTCAGGCGTGATGTAACTCAAAAGCGCAAAAAGCATGACCATCGGCCAGATCACCATCACGGCTGAACCGATGCTGTAGTTGCCGATGTCGAGAAAAACCTCGTTTTTTCGCCAGATGGTGTTAAGCACATCACAGGGCTCTTCACCCGTGGGGATGGGCAGCGGCGCTAAATAATCGTTACGCGAAAACAACCGTTTATTTGTGGTGCCTGCCGGTGGCGTACTCATGTGCTTCCTTGCGTTGTAAGTCCCGCTACTCATCATCAAGCTAACGCTTGATCTGTCTGGGCGGCTAATTCGGCTTCACGCTTGGCGATAGCTTCTTCCAGTTCTGAGGAACGCTTGGCCCATTGTTCGGTTGGCAGCGGTTTTGACCATTCGATGATGTCTGGATAGAGCAGATCAGGAGGAGGAGAGAGCTTCCATACCTGCAACATCATTGCGAGTGGTCCGCCCAAGAATATGGCTCCGATAATCAGCCACAAGGCTTTATCAATTTCCAGGGCTCGCATGTGCTGAATAATGCCGCCTATGTATTCACAACAAACGCCCCAAAACACATTTCTGCCGCGTAACTTTTCTCGACCCCTTTCAAAGTCATTGGTGATCGGTAACGCTTCTGGCCCAATCTCCATGTAGCTGCGCATGCACTCCCACAAGGCCATGGCCGTGGTGCCACCGCCACAGTTGAATCCGAATGAAAAATGTTTGTTGTCTTCTTTGGCCTGCGGATCTGGGTTCTCAAAGCTGATGATCAACAAGCCCATGGTGGCTTTACCAGCCTGGCTCACCGAGGAATGTTGCGTCGCTGCCGCCGTGACGCTTTCCCAGGGCACTAGCCAGTATTCGCCATTCTCTCGAGGCACACATACTTCACGACGTTGCCGATTGAAGCGCACGGGCAAGGGGACCTCGCGAAATAAGCTCCGGATTAAGATCAAAATAGGGATTGTCATAATAGCCGCCCCCAAAAACAAAACATCCTGGCTAAAGTCAGAGTTGAGATTTCGAGTAAAGAAAGACATTGCTAAAAACACCATCACGCCCGGCCACATCACCATCACGGCTGAACCGATGCTGTAATTGCCAATGTCGAGAAATACGTCGTTCTTTCGCCAGATGGTGTTAAGCACATCACAGGGTTTTTCGCCTGTGGGGATGGGCAACGGCGCCAAATAATCGTTGCGCGAAAACAACCGTTTTTTCGTGGTGCCTGCCGGTGGCGTACTCATGTGCTTCCCTTGGGTTGTAAGTCCCGTTACTCATCATCAAGCTAATGCTTGATCTGTCTGGGCGGCTAATTCGGCTTCACGCTTGGCGATAGCTTCTTCCAGTTCTGGGGAGCGTTTGGCCCATTGCTCGGGCGGCAGGGGTTTTGACCATTCGATGATGTCGGGGTAGAGCAGATCGGGTGGGTAAGACAGTTTCAAGTTCTGCAGCTTTTCCGCGAAATAGGTTCCCAGAATCGTGATGCAGAATATCCCCCATACAACACCTATCAGGTCTCCCTTACGCAGATCGATGATGAGCGAACCGATTTGCGATTTTTCGTAGGGGGTAATACCCACTCGGCTATTGGGTACGGCGTCCGGCCCTACCTCCATATAACTGCGGGTGCACTCCCACAAGGCCATGGCCGTGGAGCCACCGCCACAGTTGAATCCGAATGAAAAATGTTTGTTGTCTTCTTCGGCGTGAGGGTCTGGGTTCTCAAAGCCGATGATCAACAAGCCCATGGTGGCTTTACCGGCCTGGCTCACAGAGGAATGTTGCGTCACTGCTGCGGTTACGCGCTCCCACGGGAGTATCCAATATTCGCCATGATCTCGTGGCACACATACTTCACGACGTTGCCGATTAAAGCGCACGGGTAAGGGTACATCGCGGAATAGGGCTTGGATCAAAATCCAAATAGGGATGGCCAAAATAGCGGCACCCAAATATAAAATATCCTCGCTGAAATCAGAGTTGAGATTTCGAGTAAAGAAAGACATTGCTAAAAACACCATCACGCCCGTCCACATCACCATCACGGCTGAACCGATGCTGTAATTGCCAATGTCGAGAAATACGTCGTTCTTTCGCCAGATGGTGTTAAGCACATCACAGGGTTTTTCATCTGTGGGGATGGGCAACGGCGCCAAATAATCGTTACGCGAAAACAACCGTTTTTTTGTGGTGCCTGCCGGTGGCGTACTCATGTGCTGCCCTTGGGTTGTAGTCCCGCTACTCATCATCAAGCTAATGCTTGATCTGTCTGCGCGGCTAATTCGGCTTCACGCTTGGCGATAGCTTCTTCTAGTTCTGGGGAACGCTTTGCCCACTGCTCTGGCGATAGTGGTTTTGACCATTCTTTTATTTCCGGGACAATTAGGTCTGGTGGCGGGACCAATTTGCGCTCTTGCAAATAAAACCCCAGTGGGGCGCCTAGAAAAACAGTAAAGAAAATATCTTTGAATGAAGATTTGAAATCCCCCTTGGCAGCAGATTTCAAAGCGTCAAATAGGATGCTGATAGTCCAGCCAATCAATCCCTTTCCGGTGTTTTCACCCTCAAAGTTGCATTTTGGGACGGCATCAGGCCCGATCTCCATAAAACTGCGCATACACTCCCAAAGGCTCATGGCCGTTTCACCGCCGCCGCAATTGAATCCCAGGCTGAAGTCGCGTTCCTTTTCAGGCGCATCAGGATCGGGATTTCGAAAGCCGACGACTAGTAAGCCTTGTGTGGTTTTACCGTGCTGTCCGACAGAGTCCATTGCTACTGCTTGGGCGGTGACTTGCTCCCAAGGCACGATCCAGTAGCGGCCATCGTCGAATGGCACACAGACTTCGCGGCGTTGGCGGTTGAATCGAACAGGGGGAGGTGCAGGGCTAAATAGACTTTTTACTACTAAAATAATCGGTATGCCCACCATGAAGAATGAGAGCGCCAATGCTTCCCAGAAAATTCCGGAATTACGTTCATGGTGGACAAGCCAAATACACAACAGCAGCACCGGCCAGATGACCATTACAGCAGAGCCAATGCTGTAAGAGCCAATATCAAGGGACACCTCATTTTTTCGCCAAATAGTGTTGAGTACATCCTTGGGCGGTTGCCCCGTAGGGACAGCCGGTGGTGCCAGATAATCCTCTCGTGACAACAGTCCTTTGCGGCTTCCGGGTGTGGCTGAAGTCATGCCTTCTCCTTGGGCTTCAAACGTTAGAACTCTCCGGCTCTTAATTTTTATTCATTGCACCGTCTGCATAGCCAATTCGGCTTCACGCTTTGCGATGGCTTCTTCCAATTCTGGGGAACGCTTGGCCCATTGTTCGGGTGGCAGCGGTATTGACCATTCAATAATGTCGGGGTAGAGCAGATCGGGTGGGTAAGACAGTTTCAAGTTCTGCAGCTTTTCCGCGAAATAGGTTCCCAGAATCGTGATGCAGAATATCCCCCATACAACACCTATCAGGTCTCCCTTACGCAGATCGATGATGAGCGAACCGATTTGCGATTTTTCGTAGGGGGTAATACCAACTCGACTATTGGGTACGGCGTCCGGTCCTACCTCCATGTAACTGCGGGTGCACTCCCACAACGCCATGGCCGTGGTGCCGCCGCCACAGTTGAAACCGAATGAAAAATGCTTGTTGTCTTCCTTAGCCTGCGGATCTGGGTTTTCAAAGCCGATGATCAACAAGCCCATGGTGGCTTTACCGGCCTGGCTCACTGAGGAATGTTGTGTTGCTGCCGCCGTGACGCTTTCCCAAGGCACCAGCCAATATTCACCATTTTCACGCGGTACACATACTTCACGACGTTGCCGATTGAAGCGCACGGGCAAGGGGACATCGCGGAGCAGGCCCTGAACAATAAAGAGCGCGGGTATACCAATAATGATTCCTCCTCCCACAAGAATAAATACACTGAGATCGGGAGAGATATTTCTAAACGCAAAGGCCAGTCCCAAAAAGAGCATCATCGTCGGCCATATCACCATCACCGCCGAGCCAATGCTGTAATTACCAATGTCGAGAAACACCTCGTTTTTACGCCAGATGGTGTTAAGCACATCGCAAGGTTTCTCGCCAGTAGGGATGGGCAGCGGCGCTAAATAGTCGTTGCGCGAAAACAACCGTTTTTTTGTGGTGCCTGCCGGTGGCGTACTCATTTCTGTTCCTTGGGTTGCAGGTAAATCGACTCGGGTTTCTGATCGCCGAGCGCGTAGCTTGGCACACGATCCAGCTCAGGTGTCGGATCATCCCGCAGGGCAATTACCCCGGTGTTATCACTCAGGGTAAAGGCTACCCCACGTGCACCACCGACAAAATTTTCGCCGCCCAGCATCGCGATCAATGGCGTGCGATATCGCAATCGTAAAGACACCGTGCTCGGCAGTGTACTAAAGACGTTCGAGACGGGCTGGAACGCTCCACTTAGGCGCAAGCCCTGACCCTCTTGGAAAGGTATCCATTTGCAGGTGCTGGTCTTCAGCCAGAGCATTGCCAGATCTCGCCACGGACGCGGTGGTTTGTAGGCGGAGTACGGGCTGTTTTTGATCAGGTCGCGTGACGCCTGAGTATCGACCGGATCGCCGGCCATGCTCAGTTCGAGGTAGGCACTGTCAGGCTCGGCTCCCGGCAAGTCGATGGTCAGCGAGATGATTTCGCTTTGCGAGGCCAGTCCAGAAGGGCCACTGGAACTCACCATCACAGAGCGGCTTTCCATGCTTACTCGAGGTGTGTACAGAATGCCGTATAGCAGATTGAGTTCGTCTTGCTGAGCCTTTGCCGCGATAGGATCAAGATTGCCTGCCCGCTCCTTTGACCAGCAACAGAAGTTGAGGAAGTTTTGCATCGGCGTCTGCTGAAAAAACCAGGTGATCAGGTACAGCGCGCCTAAAATGAAAATAACCCAATTCAGCGGGCCCATGCACAACGAATAACGCATGATGGCGGCTTCGACTTCGATCAGACCGGCCAAGGCTCTCGCTGTCTGACCGAACCCTAGTAGTGCTTGTGCGCCATAGGCGGTAATTTGTCCCGCCACCACGGTCTGGCGCATCGTCAGCCACGGATCGATGTGCGTTTGTGCGCTTTCTAGTTGTTTTTGCAGAGATTTAAACTCCGCTCCAGCAGCAACCAACGACAACCCACCGATCACCCCACCAAACAAGGTAAGGGTTGGCGCTAGTGTTTGACCTCTACCAATTTCCTTAACTCCCAACCCCTTCCGCACCTGACTATCAATCACCGCCACCAGCGCCGCTGCCGCGTACAATGACGCCGAAACAGTGTCGTTCACCCGCTGATTGTCCATTCCCTCCAGCTTCCCAGCCTGGCTCAAATAGTTACTCGCATTGAACGTATTCAGCAGCAATGCCGCGAGTGGTACGACCCCGCCACTGCTGGTTACGAAGCTGGAATTGGTAATACCTGCCACGCGGCCGGCACCAATGGCTTTTCCGGTGGTGTTAGCCCATTGCGTCAGCCCTTCGGCACTTTGACCCAGCAACTTCCATACCTGTCGGCCAGCTTCGCTCACAGCTTGTAAACGCACATCGCTGCCCAAGCGAGCAGCAACCAATATGCCGAGCCAGGCGCTACTGAAAGTCTTCGCGCCTTTGAGTAGCAGCAGCGAAGCCGCCATACGATTGACCAGCACGCTCCATGCACTTTTAGCGTCACGGGCCATGGAGGCGATGTCATCCAGAATCGGTGCAGTCAGTGGTGCAAGTGCCTGACGGGTCGCGGTGACGTTATCGGATTCGAGCGCTGCCATTAGCTCGCCCAAACGGGTTGTGTTGTTAATACCCGCATCGATCGAAGGCGCCCAAGCGCGGAACAGTTGCGTCAGTGCACCGCCATCGGCCGCTCGCACATAGTCGGCATATTGCTCGGCGCCCTTCGCACGAATGCACTGGGCGGTCAGGCAACCAGTGGCCATTTCGCTCAACCAGTTCCGCGTTTCCAGGTCGTTGTAGTCGACAAACCAGGTGCCATTGTCTGAGCGTTTGAGGTACGAGCCTCGATCCTCAAACAGTACTGTATGTCGCTGTTCAATCTGCTTGAAATGCGTGGGGGCGGTGGTGTCGAGCCAGGTGTTCATCGCCTCAAGATCGATGTACTTACTCACCTTGGCACTGAGGAAGTCGTCGTCGAGGTTGGCCTGTTTTTCGGCACGGTACTCGCGCACCACGTATTCCGCTTCGTTGTACAAATCTGCCGGAATGAAGGCCCGCACAGGTGCCACGATTTCGGCAATACGCGCATCACGCGCAGTGGCTTCAGTTCGACTTGGCTGGCCGCCGTATCGACGTGCCTGGGTTTCTGCCCTGAGTTGATCATCCAGTTTGTGCTGAGCATCGAGTATGGTCCGGCCTTGATCAGGCGTGAGCTTGATGTCTCGGTCCTTGTAGCGGTAACTGAGTGTGCCAGCCAACTCGGCTCCGTCTTCGGTGATCAAGCTGCGAATGAATCCGCCGATGCTCAAGCGCAGGTTGTTATCACCGACCCATTTTTCATGGCCCGCTTCGACCAATTCCTGCTCATGGTTGATATCGCGTAACACCCCCAAGTCATCATCCAGCGCAGCAAACACCGCATAAAGCGGCGCCGACTCACTCTTGGCCTTATCCAGCCAGGCTTGAGTGGGTGCCACTTCCCAGGGTGTAGCGCTCCAGGTCCCGGGCTCTTCCGCTGGTTTCCCCGGTGGCTGTGCACTGGCTGCCTGTTCGCGTTCGTGGAGGGACTGCGAGCTGGCGGAGTAGGCTTTGATGTTTTCCTGAGTAGGAGCGGCTTTTGCCACTTTGCGTTGTTCTTTGACGTCTTCACGCTGGGCCGCACCGTTCTGCTGATAATCATGCGCAAGGGCTTGATCACGTACCTTGGGCATCAGTTCGGCGACAAGTGTCGGGGCTTTTTCGAGTGGCGGGCAGTGTTTGGCCGTCAGGTTTGTGGCGACTTTGGTGAGTGCTACCTGACGCATGCGTTTGCGTCGTTCGCCGTTCTTTTTCAGGCTCTCGCAGGCGTCTTTGCTCAGCGGTCTTTCGCTGTAGAGCATCCAGGCGTCGGTGCTTTTGTTCAGGGCGATACCGGCTTTTTCGCCTGTGGCGATCTCGGCGTGGGGTTGGGTGAGCGACTGCTCGACCAGCAGGCCATCTGCGCCTACGCCGTAGCGTTTCAATGGGCCTTCGGCATGCCACAGGTAGACATAACCTGCGCGCAGGCGACGCAGTGCCATCGGGTGGCTTTTGGTCGGGCTGGGAGGTTTGAAGTCAGCATGTTCGGCGGCCTGTTCGGCCTTCGCGTAGCGTGCGGGAACAATGAAAATTTCCGGGTGTTTGGCCGGGCAGGTGGTACCTGGGCTCGACAGTTCCTCGTCGCCGAACTGGCATTGTGCAGCCTGATCGGCGGCGGCCAGATTGCGGTTTTTATCGAGCGGTTGGGCAGTCATGCAAAAGACTCCTTGTCAGTTAGCAGCCAATGGCGATGCAGTTCTACCAACAAGGCATCCAGGCGTTGTGTGGCGTTAAGCGTGGGTTCTTGCAGAATCTCGCGGTAGGCCTGATGTTCCGGCGCTCGCGGAAACTCGGTGCCATGTTCGGCAACCAGCGCTGACCAGCGCGCCACTTCCTTGGGCGCCGAGTAACCGTGGCTGGCGGCGCCTTCGCGGCAGAGCACTGCCCATTGTTGCTGCTCCGTGGACGAGCGCTGGGCCAGGCAATCAGGGAAGTAGGTGTTGACGTGCTCCAGCAGCTGTTGATCAAACAGCTCCAGCTTGCCTTGATTGAGCTGTTGCAACTGTTGCTCATCGAGGTATAGCCACGGTCGCTCGGCATATTGCTGGGCACTTTGGCGATCTTGCTCACGAACGATCCACTGTTCTTGCTCACCCTCTCGGGCCGGCAGACGCACGCGGCGGATCGGTCCCATCAAGTGATCTTTTTCAGCTGGACTCAGGGGCGGCAACCAATGGCGCATGACTCGCGGGTCGTAGTATCGAAACAGCATTGACGCATCACCGGTCACCCGTACATGGATCAGGCTGCGCAGATGTTCAGTCAATTGCTGAATGGGCGCATCACTTTCGATGATCAGGCCGGCATCGTTTTGCCAGTCCTCAGTGAAGGCTTTTTCGAGTGCGGTGTTGGCGCGCAAGACGACCAGCGCAGGGCCGACATCAAACACCTCTTGCAAGGGGGTTGAGTGGTAAAGCCATTCGACAATCGGGTTTTCATCCAGGCTGTATACGCGGGCCGGAAGGTTTTCGATCTTTGCTCCATCCAGAAGCAGATAACGTGTGGTACCGGGGATCATTTCATCGCCTTCAGTTTTTCGCATATCTCGCAGACTGGCTGAGCCGTTGTGGCTGCTCGTTGCAGGGTTTGACGCAAGGCCGGCACCAGCAACTGTCCGGCCTTATCTGCATCCGCCTGCTTCAACGGCCCCGGCAACAGCGGCGCCGCTCCCGTGCCACTGCCCGGGCCACCACCGGAGTTGATGTTGATCACCGGCCCGCTCATGGTCACTCCGCCGGCATCGATCTTGATGAAGCTGCCGCCACCGATCAGGGTCAGCTCGGCGCCGGCTTCCAGCACGACTTTCATGCCGCTGCTCAGGTGAATTTCCTGCCCGGCATCAATGAACTGCCCAGTCCCAATCTTGACGTGCTGATTCACCCCAACCGTCAGGTGATCATTGGCCTGCGCCTCAACCTTGCGGTNGCATCAATGAACTGCCCAGTCCCAATCTTGACGTGCTGATTCACCCCAACCGTCAGGTGATCATTGGCCTGCGCCTCAACCTTGCGGTCCTCATAAACCGTGTGATGTTCCTCAGCCTTGAATTCCGTGTAGCTGTTCTTCTCGACCGTGTCGTGACGCTCATTGCCGACCCGAATCTTCTGGTCGTGCTCGATGTTTTCGTCCCAATCACGCTGGGCATGCAGGTAGATCTGCTCCTGACCTTTCTTGTCTTCGATGCGCAGTTCGTTGTAGCCGCTGCCGCCCATGGAGCTCAGGGTTTTGAAGGTGCTGCGCGTCTTGTTCGCCGGCAGTTCGTAGGGAACGGTGTTTTCCTTGTGGTACAGGCAGCCGCTGATCAGTGGTTGATCTGGGTCGCCTTCTAGGAACGTCACCAGCACTTCCATGCCGATGCGCGGGATGGCGATGCCGCCGTACTGGGCGCCGGCCCAGGCGCTGGAGACGCGCAGCCAGCAGCTGGTCTTGTCGTCGGCCTGGCCTTCGCGGTCCCAGTGGAACTGGACCTTGACGCGGCCGTACTCGTCGCAGTGGATTTCTTCACCTTTGGGGCCAGTGACCACGGCGCTCTGGCTGCCGAGGATGCGCGGTTTCGGGTGGCGCAGGGGCGGGCGGTTGGGCACGTCCCACGGGGTGGCCTGGAAGCGGTTGCGGTAGCCCTGGTGGAAATCGTCTTTCAGCGCGGTGGTGTCGCTGGTCACCGACTCTTCGAGGACTTGCGGCTGTTTGCCTTCGTGGAGGATTTCGGTGAGCAGCCAGAGGTCGTTCCACTTGGCTTTCGGGTGCGCGGTCAGCGCGAGGAAATGGCCGCTGACCAGCAACGGTTGATCGCTTTTGCCTTCAGCCAATTGGAAGTCGCTGCGGTGGCGTTCGAGGGCGCGTTTGGCCAGATGTTTGCCGCGCTCGCGGTCGACGAAGCGGCCCGGATAGTCGTAGTCCTCGAGGTCGGGCAGGGCGTCGCCACGGTTTTCGCTTTCGAGGGTGATTCGCGGTTTTTCGAAGTCGTAATCGCGACGCGTGGTGCGGCTGGTGCGGGTTTCCAGGCGCAGGTCGAAGCGCTTGATCACCGGGTCACTGGCGACCATGCCGGAGTCTTGCTGATAGGCCACGGGTTTGAGTTTCGGGAACACCGTCTGGTCATCGCCGAAGATCAGTTTGTGTGCGGTGGCGCTGTGCTGGAAGTGGTAGTGAATGCCTTCTTCCTCGCACAGGCGCTGGATGAAGTGCAGGTCCGACTCGTCGTACTGCACGCAATAAATGCGCTCGGGGTAGATCGAGTGGGTCTGGAATTCGTAGGCGTTGCTCTGGATGCCGTGCTCTTCGAGGACCATGCCTATGATTTTCGGCACGCTGAGGTTCTGGAAGATGCGCTGGTTGATCCGGTGCGCGAGGTACGCCAGTTGCGGGCGCAGGGTCACGGAATAACGGGTCAGGCGCTTGCCCGAGTCACCTTGCGCGGCGCGGTAGATCTGGCCGTGGATGCCGCTGCCGTCGGGCGACAGTTGCAGGAAGGCCGGTTTGTGCAGGAGGGTTTCAAGGTCCAGCGACGGCTGCTCACTGACCAGTTCCACTTCGAAGACAAAAGGCTGGCTGATGGCCTCCCGGCCTTGCAGGGTAAACACCTGAAAGTCGGCGGAAAGACCTTCGATGGTCAGGGCAAAGTGAGTTTCATTGGCCGGCGCGAACATCCGTTGTTCCTCGTGCTGTACAGCGGCGCTCGTCGACGGCCGCAAAAGCGGCTCAACGTACGCGAAATTCTGGAGGGGCGTAAACAACATCGACCAGCAGAGCTGGCCGATGTGTGAAGCGATCAGCCGTAATTAAACGACTGGAGCACGCCAGTCATCGGAACCCGAAGTACCGGATACTTCGTGGGTCCAGGTGATTTTGCGGTAGGTGAACTGCACTTCTTCCAGGTGGGTGAAGTGCGAGTTGCCTGGGTCCTGGCAGTTGTGCATTTTGTTGTTGATGGCGACGATGATCGCGTCTTCCAGTTTGGTGGTGTAGTAGTGCTCTTGGGTACCTTGAGCCGAAGTGCGGTACCACTGGATAACGATTTCGCTCATGCGCTCGCCCGAGGTCAGAGCGGCTTGCAGCAGAGGCGAAGCCTTGTCGTAGACCTTGGTGATCACAACAGGTTTGTGCACGCGCTGACCGGTTGGCTGACCGGATTGCGGGTCACGCGGGATGATCACGTCGTGGCTGAAAGCCTGAACCATGACCTGGTCTTCGTGGCCTTCCTGGTAGGTGTTGCCAACGGAGTCGGCGGTGAAAGCGCCTGCAGTGATCAGGCCTTGTTTTTCGCCGGTAACCGACATGTACGCTGGTGTTGCCATGGGATGCTCTCCTTGCGGATAAATTTAAGGTGCCCGGGAGGCGAAATCGCCCGGTGGGTGCCTGACTGTTATCAAGGAGCGTGCCAGCTTTTGTGAGGTCCCCGGAAGCCGGGGGTGAAACCGCTCTGGCCTGCGCTTTGTAGGATTTTTCAGCGGGGATTCAGGGTAAAAGTGCGCAAGAAGTTGCGCAGTACTGCGCAACTTCTTGCGCACTTGGCTACAGGCCACGTAGATCATGGCTTGTAGGGCAATTTAGTACTGAAATATTACGGGCAACTGCGCAACTTCTTGCGCAGTACGGCCATATGCCATCAGTGAGCGCGATGTCGTTTTCTTCAGTGGGCGGACTGGTTGGGAAATACGCGGGAGGATGGGGTATTGCAGACTAGGCAAAATCCAGTTTCTCCGGAGGAAGCACGCCAGCGTTTGCGCTGAGTAAATGCAAAACCTGTGGCGAGGGAGCTTGCTCCCGCTGGAGTGCGTAGCGCTCCCTAAGGTCTTCGCTACTGCACTATTTTTGGGGCCGCTGCGCAGCCCATCGGGGATAAATCCCCTCGCCACAACGGGCAGCGTGGTTTTCAGATTGATTTCAAACCCAAGATGTCGGCGCATTCCTTGAGCGAACGCCGTTGCGTCTCGGCGTACAAGCCCAACTCATCAATAGTCGAGCGCCCCAGCGCCTGTTCGAACGCATGGCGATTGGAGTGTTCGCCATAGTGTGTCTGCGCTGCATCGCCCAGATTTGACTGAAAAATCCCCGCCGCACTCACCGGCAGGAAATCTTCGTACACCAGCGGTTCCGCTTTCACATAACCGTCGCGCAACAAATCCTCCAGCGAGGCATCACCGAGACTAGCCGCCGCCACACCTTTTTCCGTCACGAAGTAGCGAAAGTACGCCAACTCCTGTGCGCGCATGCCCTCGACGCTGTCGGGGAATTCGCCAAAGTGTTGAGTCATCAGCGCGTTGTAGCGTGCGGCGTTGCCTTCGTTGGGAAAGTCACCGAGTTCATCGCGGGCCGCATTCAACAAGCGGTCATACAGCGCACGGCCCTTGGGCGTCAGCGCCGCGCCGCGTTGTTCGATTTCGCCGAAACGCGCGCTGTGGCTGCCACGGGTTTCGCTTTGATCGGTGAAGGCGATCGGCTCGTCCAGTGCCTTGAAACTGGTCTGTCGCAGCAGGATCGGGCATTGCCGACGCGGTGGGCCTTCGATCACTGCTTTGGGCGTGATGCCGTGCGCTGGCATCTGCTGCTGTACGGCGTCGATGTCCAGCGTGCGTGGTGTCAGGTGATTGATGTGCGGACCTTTGAAAGCTACTACGTCGGCGATCAAACGGTGTTGGGCGCTCAGTGTCTGGTACTGCGCGGCGGTAACAGTTGCGCTGTGATGCCAGCGAAAAGTTTCCAGTGCCTGTAGGACGAATTCTGCGGCTTCAGCTTCCGTCAGCCCGCCAGCCGTTTCAGCCTGCGCGATCAAACGCAACGCCGCTGGCGTAAAGATCGAGCGCTTGGCCAGCACTGACTCCGCAAACCCGCGCAGCTCGGGGTCTTCAATCAACTCCAGGCGCAACAACGAGGTGAATACCCGAAACGGACTGACTTGCAGCGCCTCTTCATGCACGGCGCGAAATGCCGTCGAATGCACCGGCACACCTGCGGGCGTGAGGTCGTAATAACCCACCGGTTGCATGCCCATCACCGCGAACAGGCGGGCGAGGGTGGCCAGTTCCGTCGCCGTGCCCACACGAATCGCGCCATGGCGCTCCATGTCCAGACGCTCGATTTCACCGGTACGGTCGAGTTGCCGAGCGATGTCTGGCTGCCGGGACAGCACATCGCGATTGGTCTGCTCCACCAGTTCCATCAGCGCGCCGTACAGCGGCACTTCTTCGCGGTACATGTCGGACATCGCTTTGGAGAAGCGTTGGCGGATCAGGTCGGGGCTGACGAAAGACTGCACGCTCATGAAAAAAATTCCTGCCACGGTCACGGAATGGATGGGGGAAAAGATCGCAGCCTTCTCACACGCGGGCAAACGAAGAATCCTACGAACTTCATTCTGCCAACGACTGATCCACCAGTTCGATCCAGTGCCTGACGGGTGTGCGTCCGGCGCTGGCGAGGTGGCTCTGACATCCCACATTGGCGGTCACGATCAGTTCGGGGCGACCGCTCTCCAGGGCGTTGAGGCGGTTGTCGCGCAATTGCCGGGCAAGCGCCGGTTGCGTCAGGGAATAAGTGCCCGCCGAGCCGCAGCACAAATGGCCGTCGGGCACGGCGGTGAGGTTGAAGCCGAGGCGGGTCAGCAGCGCTTCCACTGCGCCACCGAGTTTCAGCGCGTGTTGCAGGGTGCAGGGGCAATGTACGGCGATCCGCCGTTCAGCGGCCGCGCAGATCTGCTCCAGCGGTTCTTGCGTGAGGATCTGCACCAGATCCAGCGTCAGCTCACTGATCCGCCGCGCCTTTTCGGCGTAGGCCGGATCATCCTCCAGCAAATGCCCGTAATCCTTGATGAATGCGCCACAACCGCTGGCAGTCTGCACGATGGCTTCGGCGCCGTTTTGCAGGTGTGGCCACCAGGCGTCGATGTTCTGCCGGGCACGATCGAGGCCTTTGGCCTGGGCGTCGAGGTGATAGTCCAGCGCACCGCAACAACTCGCCTCGGTCACCGGGGTGACGCTGATTCCGAGTCGATCCAGCACCCGCGCCGTCGCGTCATTGGTATTCGGCGACAGCCCCGGCTGCACGCAGCCTTCGAGCAGCAACACTCGACGCGAGTGCCGTGGCACGGGGCGCAAACTGGACGTTGGCAGATGTTGCGGCAGCTTGCTTTCAAGCATCCGCGGCAACAGCGGGCGGAACGTGGTGCCGACGCGCAACAAGCCTTTGAACAACCCGGGATTCGGCGCCAATGCGCGCAAGCCCTCGCGCAACAAACGTTGAGCTGCCGGGCGTGGCACTGCGCGATCGACCACCGCCCGGCCAATGTCGAGCAAGTTGTGATAATCGACGCCGGACGGGCAGGTGGTTTCGCAATTGCGGCACGACAGGCAGCGGTCCAGATGCAGTTGCGTCTGCGCGGTCGCTGGCGCGCCTTCGAGGACTTGCTTGATCAGGTAGATGCGCCCGCGCGGGCCATCGAGTTCGTCGCCGAGCAATTGATACGTCGGGCAGGTCGCGTTGCAAAAGCCGCAATGCACGCAAGTGCGCAGGATCTTTTCCGCCTCGGCGGCGCGGGGCAGCTGTCGGGATTGCTCGCTGAGGGTGGTTTGCATGGCTAGACCTCCGCGTACATCCGGCCGGGATTGAACAGCCCTTGCGGGTCGAGTTGCGCCTTGAGTTGCCGGTGATAGCGCAGCAGTGTCGCGGGCAAAGGCTGGAACGGTGAGTCACTGGCGCCGTGGGTGAAACAGGTCGCGTGGCCGCCAAGTTCCTGGGCGAGTATATGAATGTGCTGGCTGTGCGATTTCAACCAGCGTTGCGCGCCGGCCCAGTCGATCAGCTGTTCGCCGGGCAGGTCGAGTGGGCCGAGATTGTTCGGTAATGACAGGCGCCACAGCGGCAGGCCCTCGTCAAAGAACGGCAAACGTTGCTCGTTCAAATCGCGCCAGAACACTGAGTCCAACGGCTCGCCACCCAAGCGTTGATGCGCCGCCGTCACTGATCCTTCGCCGCCCTCCAGTCGCAGGTACAGACTGTTGCCATCGTGGCACGCCGCGCTGATCGGCAACGGTTGCTGGCCCCATTCGGCGAGATTGGCCAGTGCCCGCGCGCAATCGATATCGAGGCGGATGCTCAGGCATTGCCGGGGTTTTGGCAGGACTTTCAGCGAGACTTCGGTCAGCACACCGAGACAGCCATAACTGCCGGCCATTAGTCGCGACAGGTCATAACCGGCGACGTTTTTCATCACCTCGCCGCCGAAACGCAGGTGTTGACCGAGCCCGGTGATCACTCGCGTGCCGAGGACGAAATCACGTACCGAGCCCGACCATGGCCGTCGAGGGCCGGACAGCCCGACGGCGATCATGCCGCCGACCGTGGCGCTTTCGCCGAACGACGGCGGCTCGCACGGCAACATCTGCCCGGCAGCGTCCAGTGCCGCGAGCAACTCGGACAACGGTGTACCTGCGCGTACGGTGACCACCAGCTCTGTTGGGTCATAACGGACGACGCCGCGATGCACGCGGGTATCGAGCACTTCGCCGGCCACCTCGCGGCCGAGAAATGCCTTGCTGTTGCCGCCCTGAATTCTCAGCGGCGTGGCATTGGCCCGTGCTTCATTGACCTGATCGAGCAGGGCGTCGGCAGCATCGAAATCGGCCATCAGAAACGCTCCAGCTCGGGAAATGGCAGTTGCCCGGCGTGAATGTGCATCGCGCCGAATTCGGCACAACGGTGCAGGGTCGGGATATTTTTGCCGGGATTGAGCAGGCCTTGCGGGTCGAACGCGGCTTTAACGGCGTGGAACAGGCTGAGTTCGTCATTGTTGAATTGCGTGCACATCTGATTGATTTTCTCGCGGCCGACCCCGTGTTCACCGGTGATGCTGCCGCCAACGTGCACGCACAATTCGAGAATCTTGCCGCCGAGGGCTTCGGCGCGGTGCAGCTCGCCGGGCTGGTTGGCATCGAACAGGATGAGCGGGTGCATATTGCCGTCGCCAGCATGAAACACGTTGGCGACGCGCAAGCCGTACTCCTCACCGAGACGGGCGATGCCTTGCAGTACACCGGGCAGTTCGCGGCGCGGGATGGTGCCGTCCATGCAGTAATAATCCGGCGACAAGCGGCCGATGGCCGGGAAGGCATTTTTGCGCCCGGCCCAGAAACGCACGCGCTCGGCTTCGTCGCGGGCCTGGCGCACTTCGGTAGCGCCGGCCGCGGTCATGACCTCGCGCACCCGTTGGCAGTCGTCGTGGACATCGGCTTCGACGCCATCGAGTTCGCACAGCAGGATCGCTTCGGCGTCGACCGGGTAGCCGGCGTGGATAAAGTCTTCGGCGGCGCGAATCGCCAGGTTGTCCATCATCTCCAGACCGCCGGGAATGATCCCCGCCGCAATGATTTCGGCCACGGCACGCCCGGCCTTTTCCACGGAGTCGAAACTGGCCAGCAGTACCTTGGCGACTTGCGGTTTGGGCAGCAGTTTGACGGTGACTTCGGTGATGATCCCCAGCAGACCTTCGGAACCGGTGAACAGCGCGAGCAAATCGAAACCTGGTGAATCGAGGGCCTCGGAGCCCAGGGTCAAGCGTTCACCTTCAATGGTCAGCACTTCGATTTTCAGCAGGTTGTGCACGGTCAGGCCGTACTTGAGGCAATGCACGCCACCGGCGTTTTCGGCGACGTTACCGCCGATCGAGCAGGCGATTTGCGAAGACGGGTCGGGCGCGTAATACAAACCTAACGGCGCGGCAGCCTGGGAGATCGCCAGATTGCGCACGCCGGGTTGCACGCGGGCGGTGCGGGCGGCCGGGTCGATGTGCAGGATGTTGTTGAAGCGCGCCATGACCAGCAGCAGGCCTTTTTCCAGCGGCAAGGCACCGCCGGACAACCCGGTGCCAGCACCACGGGCGACCACGGGGACGTTTTGCTGGTGGCACAGTTTGAGCAGGGTTTGCACTTGTTCGAGTCGATGGGGCAGGGCGACCAGCATCGGTGTGGTGCGGTAGGCGGAGAGGCCGTCGCATTCGTAGGGTTTGAGCTCTTCTTCGCGCCAGAGAATGTCGAGATCAGGCACGGCGCGCTGCAAGGCCTTGAGCAGATCGGCTTTGTTCACATCCGGCAACGGGCCGTCGAGGCGTTCGTCATAAAGAATGTTCATCTCAACCCGAATCTCTCTGGTGATGAGGAGGATTGACTGTGGTGAGGGGATTTATCCCCGATGGGTCGCGCAGCGGCCCCAGTGCAGAGAATGCTGAGGATCAAACAGATTGCATGCACAGGTTGGGGGCTGCTTCGCAACCCATCGGGGATAAATCCCCTCACCACAGGGGTCGGGTTTGTCTTGAGGATCATTTTTGGTTGCCGAGGAATTCCCGGTACAACCTTGCGGTATTCCCCGGCTGTTCGACCATCGGCATATGCCCGACGCCATCCCATACATCCACCTGCAAATTGGCGATGCCCTTGCTCCAGACCGGCACGCTGCTGACGTCGATCAACCGATCCTTGCGGCCCCACAGCAGCAGCGCGGGACATTTGATGTCGGCCAGTTTCGGCTCCATCGGCGGGCTGGCGCGGAAATCGCGGAAAATTTCTTCCAGGTCATCGCGTTGTTGTTCATAGCGCTGAGCAATCGCGTCCAGCACCAGCTTCGGGACCCACGGCGGCGAAGCCATGGTCATTGCATAAAACTGGCGGAATTCCTCCCGGGAATTGATCAGAAACGGGTTATGCCCACGGGCCAGGTGGCGCTCCATGTCGCTGGCCTCTGGTGCGGTTACGCCGGCCGGATCGATCAGCGCCACCGAAGCAATGCGATCCGGATACGTCGCCGCCAGCCACGCCGCTATGTAACCGCCCATGGAGTTGCCGATCACATGCACCTTTTCCACACCGCAGACATCCAGCAACTGGATCATGCGCTTGGCCTGCAGCGGAATGTCGTAGCCGCCGCCGGCCTTGAAGCCGGTTTCACCATGGCCCGCCAGGTCCGGAATGATCACCCGATACTGGCGCACGAAATGCCGGGAAAAACGCAGCCACAGGTTCTTGTCGGCGCTGTAGCCGTGCAGCATCAGAATCGCACTGGCCGCCTCGTAAGGCCCACCTTGCCAGGTCGACACCGTCATCTCGGCAATCGGCACTTCAATCTTGTGCAGTTTGTACAACTTGGCCTCGATGGCCATGTTCAGGTCATACAGCCAGTGGCCAACCGCCGGATAACTCAACCAGCTCCAGGCCACGAACACCGCGAGGGCGACAAACAGCAAAAGCATCGACGTCTTCCTTTTACGTAGTCAGGACAAAATGTGGTCGGCCGGTTTCAGCGCCCGGGTCAAGCGGTGATAGCTGAAACTGAAGCCGGGAAACATCGCGATCACATGACCGCTCTTGCTTTGATACCAACTGTGGCAGCCGCCGGACTTCCAGACCGTGCGTTCCATCTCCCGGTGGATCATTGCAGTGTAGGTACGTTCTGCCTCGGGGCGCACTTCGATGCTGCGCAGGCCTTTGGCTTTTACAGTGCGGATGCAGTCGAGGATGTAGTTCATCTGCGACTCGATGATGAACAGCGCCGAGGTGTGGCCGATGCCGGTGTTGGGCCCGGTGACGATAAACAGGTTGGGAAAGTCCGGCAGGCTGGTGCCGAGATAGGCGCGGGGATAGTCGGCCCAGACATCTCTGAGTTGCACGGCGTTTTTTCCGCTGACCGGGTAGGAAATTACCCCGTCGGTGGCGTCGTAACCGGTCGACCAGACGATCAGATCAACATCGACGTGCTGGCCGTCCTGAGTGTTGATCCCGCTTTCGTCGATTGCAGCGATGCCTTGATCGCGGGTATGCAGCGTGACGTTGGCGCGGATCAGCGCCGGGTAATAAGTGCTGGAGACCAGCACCCGTTTGCAGCCGATGGTGAAGTCCGGGATGAGTTTTTCCTGCAGTGCCGGATCGGGCACCTGACGTTTGAGAAAACGCAGCGCCTGCTTCTGCACCATATGAATCGCCGGTTTCGAGTATTTGAAGGCGATCACCCGGGTTTCGAACTGCCAGTAGATCAGCCAGCGCAGCAGTTTGTAGGCTGGTTTCAGGCCCAGCAGCCAACGTTGAAACGGCCCGAACACGCGATCTGCGCGTGGTAACACCCAGTGCGGTGTGCGCTGGAACACATGCAGTTGTTCGACCTGCGGCGCAATCGCTGGAATCACCTGCGCCGCGCTGGCGCCACTGCCAACGATGGCCACGCGTTTACCGCGATAGTCGTAGCCGTGATCCCAATTGTTTGTATGAAAGGTCTTGCCCTGAAAGCGATCTTGCCCGGGGAAGTGCGGGATCACCGGTTGGCTCAACGGCCCGGTGGCATTGATCAGGAACTGTGCGTAGAACGTGCCTTTGCTGGCCGTGTGCACGGCCCAGCGCTTTTCCGCGTCGTCCCACTCGACGCGTTCGACATTGGCTTGCAGTTCCACCCGCTCGCGCAGGCCGAACCGGTCGATGACGTGTTCGGTGTAGCGGTGCAATTCTGCCTGTTCGGCGAACATCTGCGACCAGCGGTAGGGCGCGAACGACAATGAATACAGCGGCGACGGCACATCCACCGCCGCACCGGGGTAGGTGTTCTGGCACCAGGTGCCACCGAAAAAGTCGCGGCGTTCCAGCAGGCGAAAATCGTCGATGCCGGCCTTGAGCAGGTTGACCGCCGCGCACTGCCCGCCAAATCCGCTGCCGATGATCAACACTTGGTAGGTCTGCATGGGTCTCCTTCTTATAGTTGTTTTTCCATTTTCATCCTTTCAGGTATAGCCAAATATTTGCACTGTGCGCGTTGGCAATACTTCCCCATTGGAAGCGGGCTTGAGGTGTTCTGTTGAGGCCGCTGGCCGGTGATGGCTATTTAACGTTGCCCTGTTAGACTCCCAGCACATCCGTCCTGCGGTGTGCAGTTCCGTCGAGTGGTCGAGGCCCTTATGGGAAACACGGGAGGAAAGGGACTTTCATTAGCCAGGAGGCTTTATACATCGCGAGTCCTCGGGCTGATGCTTGGGCTGCTCTGCGTGTCCGTGGCGATGTACACGCTCGATCCGCCGCTGTGGGTCTGGGCGCTGATGCTGTTCAATGGCCTGGTCTGGCCGCATCTGGCGTATCAATGGGCGCGTTGCGCGCGGGTGCCGTACCACGCCGAACACCGCAATCTGTTGATCGACGCCTTCCTCGGTGGTTTCTGGGTCGCCGCCATGCATTTCAATCCGCTGCCCACGGCTACGACCATTTCGATGATGGCGATGAACAACGTCGCCATCGGCGGTTTGCGTTTTCTGCTGGCCGGTTCGGCGGCGCAGCTTCTTGGGGTAGGCGTGGGGCTGGTGGTGTTTGCCCCGGCATTCGTGCCGCAAACCTCGCCTGCGCAAATGTATGCCTGTTTCCCGTTATTGCTCCTGTATCCGTTGGCCCTGGGCTGGATCTGCTTTCGACAGGCCTACACGCTCGGCCGGCATAAACGCGAGTTGCTGGCGCTGAGCCGCACCGACAGTCTCACCGGTTTGCTCAACCACGGCGCCTGGAAGGATCAACTGGAAATCGCTTTTCAGCGCTGCAAACGGCAGAAGCAGGGCGCGGCGATTGCGCTGATCGACATCGACCATTTCAAGGCAATCAACGACACCTACGGGCATGTCGCCGGCGACATCGTGTTGCGGCAATTGAGCAAGATGCTCAAGCAGAATCTGCGTGCCACCGACGTTGGCGGGCGTTATGGCGGCGATGAGTTCTGCGTGATCCTCCCGGATTTGCCGCTGTTTCATGCCGCGCAGGCGATGGAAGCATTGCGCGAGCGCTTCGCCACGCTGGGGTATGAGCAGAACCCGGCGTTGAAGGTCAGTCTGAGTATCGGTCTGGCGGCGTACGAACCGGCCCATGCCGATGCGACGCGCTGGCTCAATGACGCGGATCAGGCGTTGTATGAAGCCAAGGCGAGCGGGCGCAATCGGGTGGTGTGCAATTGCGACAACCTGCCGAAACAGCCACTGCTCGACTCCGTCTGACCCGCATCACCACAATCCCCTTGCGGGAGCGAGCCTACTCGCGAAAGCGGTGGGTCAGCCACATTGAAATCGCCTGACACGACGCCTTCGCGAGCAGGCTCGCTCCCACAGTTTTGTTCGGTGTCGGTCCTGGAGATGTCGCTATCGGTATAGAGCCTTGCGCCGATGTCAGGTACGGTTCAGATACCCCCGACGCGAAACAAGGATCGATTCATGACGTTCTCATTTTCCCGCTCCCTGCTGGCCGCCAGCCTTGGCCTGTCTCTCGCCATCAGTGCCGCCAGCGCCTTCGCCGAACCGCATAAACAAGTGCTCGCCGACGCCGAGCAATACCAGCCCGAAGCCTTGAAACTGCTGGAGCGGCTGGTCAACATCGACTCAGGCTCCGGCGATGAGCCAGGCCTCAAACAAGTCAGCGAGATCGCCATCGATGAGCTGAAAAAGCTCGGCGCAACGATTGAACTGGTGCCCAACACCCCGGAAAAAACCAACCACGTACTGGCCACGTTCAAAGGCACCGGCAAGGCGAAAATCCTCCTGATGGCGCACATGGACACGGTCTTCAAGGAAGGTTCGGCGGCCGAGCGACCGTTCCACATCAAGGACGGTCGCGCCTACGGGCCGGGGGTGATGGACGACAAGGGCGGCATCGTCGCCGGGATCTACGCGCTGAAAGTCCTGAAAAACCTCGACTTCAAGGACTACGCGCAAATCACCTTCCTGCTCGATGCCAGCGAAGAAACCGGTTCGGACGTCGCCACCGACCTGATCAAGAAAACCGCCAAACTGCATGACGTGACCCTCAATCTTGAGCCGGGGCGCCCGGCCGATGGCCTGGTGGTCTGGCGCAAGGGCAGCGCGACGGCGCTGGTCGAGGTCAAGGGCAAAGCGGCGCATGCCGGGGTGGCACCGGAGCTGGGACGCAATGCGGCGATGGAGGCAGCGCATCAGATTCTGCAACTGGGCAAACTCGGTGATGAGGCGAAGAAAACCACCATCAACTTCACCGTGCTCAAGGCCGGCGATCGCACCAACGTGATCCCGGATCAGGCCACGGCCAAGGCTGACGTGCGCGCGGCGGTGCCGGAGGAGTTCGACCGTATCGAGAAGGATCTGGCGCGGGTATCCCAGGAAAAATTGATTCCCGACACTGAAGTTAAGACGACTTTGCAACGCGGTTTACCGCCGATGCCGCAGACGGCCGAGTCGGATCGTCTGATGGCCATGGCTCAGGGGATTTACGGCGAGATCGGCCGCAAACTGACCGAGGAGGGCAGTGGTGGCGCGGCGGATGCCAGTTTGTCGGCGGGGGTGGGCACGCCGACGCTGGATGGCTTCGGGATTGTTGGCGGCAATATTCATACGCCGGAGGAATACGCCGAAGTGGCGAGCGTGGCGCCGCGGATTTATCTGTTGTCGCGGATGATTATGGAGTTGGCCAAGCCGCGGTGAGGTAGTGATCGTTCCCACGCTCTGCGTGGGAATGCCTCAACGGACGCTCCGCGTTCGGCTTTGTGTGGGACGCAGAGCGTCCCGGGCTGCATTCCCACGCGGAGCGTGGGAACGATCACTACGTGGCGTACAACTTTCCAAGACGTTTCCTACAACGTACCCTGTTGCCGCGTTTCGGTATCGACCCCTATAGTTCGGGCTCGCGGAATTTACCGCGAACGACCTTGGCCGGTCGTTACAGGAACGTACAGTTTGCTCAACATATTCAGTCGATGTTTGGCTGTGATGTTGTGTTATGGCAGCTGTGCGTGGGACACCCTAGAGTGTGCCGGTTCCTGTATCCGGTCGGCCAACCCGCGTACGGCTGCCACCTTCTTCGTTTGGCCGCGATTGGTGGTAGCTCCCATTACAGGAGTTTTACCGATGACCGACCAAGTAATGCCTCGCTACCTCCCTATCGACACCTACGACGCCGAATCCCCGGTGCTCTTCATCAACACCCATACAGAACTCAGCGACATGGCCGCCTGTGCAATGCACCGGTTCGTCGTCGTGCGCGATCTGGCCGACACCCTGGCCAGTCTCAACCTCAAAGGCATTTCCGATTGTGATCTGACGCGGGTGACCAGCGCGGTGCATCTGTTGATGCGCGAGGGGTGTGCGATTCTGAATGTGATTCAGGCGCGGGCGATGCAGCGGGAGGAGGCGTACAAAACCCCGATGTAGCGGTGATGCGGCAGGCCTCATCGCTGGCAAGCCAGCTCCCACAGGGTTTGGTGAATGACCACTAATCGGTCATTAACCGCATAACCTGTGGGAGACTGGCTTGCCAGCGATGGCGTCAGCCCGGCCAACTTATTACTCCTTGACGCTCATGTATTCCTTGGCCCAAAGAATGTATTCCTCCGGCTGGGTATAGGTGTGCGTCAACTCGGTCGCGCTCAGGTCGGAAGCCTGGGTAAAGATCTGCCGCTGTTCGCGCAGGCTGTCGTAGGTTGCCTTGATCGCCGCAAAGTAAGCGCCATGCCCATCGATGGTCACACGCACGCCCAGTTCGGCCAGACGCTTGTCGTCACGCAGCGCCGGGTTGCCGTAGGTGACCAGCATCAGTGGCACGGTCAGGTGTTCGGCGATCTGCTCAAGCTGATCGAAGTCCTGCACGCCAACCATGCAGATGCCGTCAGCGCCTGCGGCCTGATATTGGCGGGTGCGGCTGATGATTTCCTGGTTCGGCAGAATGCCGGCGTTGGTGCGGGCGATGATCGCCATTTCCGAATCGACCCGGGCTTCCAGTGCCGCGCGGATCTTGCCGACGCCTTCGGCGACCGAGATCAGGTCGGTGGATTTACGCCCGAATTGCGCGGGCAGCAGGGTGTCTTCGATGGTCAGGGCGGCGACGCCGGCGCGTTCCAGTTCGACGATGGTGCGCATCACGTTGAGGGCGTTGCCGTAGCCGTGGTCGGCATCGGCGATCACCGGCAATTGGGCGACGCGGCCGATGCGGGTGGCCTGTTCGGCGAACTCGCTGAGGGTGATCAGGGCAAAGTCCGGCGCGCCGAGCACCTGCAACGAGGCCACGGACCCGCCGAGAATCCCCACTTCGAAACCCAGGTCAGCGGCAATGCGTGCGGACATCGGGTCGAACACCGAAGCCGTGTGGTAGCAGGTGTCGGAGGCAAGCAGCTGACGGAAGTTACGGCGCAAATCTTGATGAGAAAGCCTGGTCATACGAGTTCCACCAATACAAAGGAATGGAAAGGCTTGAGCAAAGGTGTCAACGCCGAAGAGTGAAAAGGCTATCACGCGAATGGGTCAAGGATCATGACGAATTTGCAAGGTGGCTGTTTGCCGACGAATCTCCTGCTGAAAGGATTCATCTTCGAAGGAGTGGACAGTCAGGCTGCCACAGCCTGCTGCTGTTGATTGGGCAACATTACCGCCCTGACCGAATTGCCCGGTTGCAACTGCAAGCGTTTGGCCGTCAGACGATCGATCACCAGGCTGCTGCCGACCCGACGCGCCCGCGCCACCGTGATGCGGCAGTTTTCCAGGCGGCGGTTATGGATCAGCCACAGAGGCGCCTGTTCGTCCGGGCTGCCGAGGCTCAGGGTCAACTCAAGGCTGTCGCGTACCGTGCGGATGTTGCGGACCGGCGCTTCAATCACCGGCCCACCGTCAAAAATGTCGATATAGCCCTTATGCGTGAAACCCTCGGCCTGAAGAATTTTCAGCGCCGGCTCGGTGTTGGGGTGCGCCTGGCCGATGGCCGCCTGGGCCTGTTCAGTAAGCATGCAGGTATACAAGGGTTGGCGCGGCATCAGCTCAGCGATAAAGGATTTGTTGCCCAGCCCCGACAAATGGTCGGCGTGGCTGAAATCCATTTGAAAAAAGTGCCGACCCAGGCTATCCCAGAACGGCGAACAGCCCAGCTCATCGGCGCTGCCGCGCAATTCGGCGATCATCTTTTCGCCAAACAGGTGCGGAAACTCGGCGACGAACAGCAGGCGCCCCAACGACAGCAGACGCCCGTTACTGCCGTGACGATGCTCATGGCCCAGAAACAACGAGCACAACTCCGATTGGCCAGTCAGTTCATTGTTGAGAAACAGCGTCGGAATCTGCCGCTGAATGCCCAGGTTCGGCGCCGAACTCACGGTCAAACCGACGCGATAGTTGTACCAGGGCTCGCGCAAGCCGATCGCCCCGGCCATGGCGCTGACGCCGACCACGCGCATGTCATCGTCTTCGAGCACGAACAGGTAGTCGGCGTCGGCACGTTCCACCTGTTCGGCGAACGCGCGTTGCGCCCAGCGTACCCGGTGGGACAGGCGATCTTCATTGGCCGGCAGGGTGGTGAACCCAGGGCCCGCCTGTTTTACCAGAGCCATCAAGGCTGGCAGGTCGCTGACTTTAACCGGGCGGACAATCATGCTGTAACTCCTTCTGCGCGCCTGTTCGGGCACTGTCGTTGGGTGCGGAACCGGGCGCGGTTCACAGGGCAATCAGGCGGATCTGGCTGCCATCGGTCACGTTCAGCGCCGCACACATTTCAGGGGTGAGGGACAGCGGTTGATCGGGCTGGTAATCGAGTTCGGCGACGATGGCCCGGAAGCCGTGCAGCGCATCGTTGCTCAGCAGATAACGGCCACGCGCATCAATCTGTGGCTGTTGCTGCACGGCGGCGATCTGGCTGTGGACGATCGAGCGGATGTTCGCCGTGCGCGCGAACAGCGTCGGGCCGGCGTCGAACAGGTCGATGTAGCTGTTGGTTTCAAAACCTTCACGCTCAAGAATGTCGAAGGCTTCCTGGCCGTCCGGATGGATTTTGCCAATACAGTCCTGCGCCGCTTGCGGCAGCATCGGCACGTAGATCGGGTATTGCGGCATCAGTTCGGCAAGGAACGTGCGGCTCTGCAACCCGCACAAACGCTCGGCTTCGACGTAGGGCAGATCGAAGAAATGCTTGCCCAGCGCATCCCAGAACGGCGAGTTGCCGCTCTCGTCGCTGTAACCGACGATTTCGGTGATCACCGCTTCGGCAAAGCGCTGAGCGTGGGCCGCGATGAACAGCAAGCGTGCCCGCGAGAGCAATTCGGAAAACGGCGTGCGCTCCAGCGCCGCGTCGATGTGGAAACCGCGCAGCAGGGTGTGATCGTTCAGGTCGTGGCACAACGACAGCGCCGGCACGCCGTGCTCAATGTTCAGTTCCCGCGAGGCACTGGTGAAGTGGCGGTTGCGCAGGCTGTAGAACGGTTCGTCGAACCCGGCGGTGGCGAGAATCTCCGAGCAGCCCAACAGCCGCTGATTGCTCAGGTCTTCCAGCACGAAGAAGTAGTTTTCCGGGCCGTGCGCCGCGGCGTCGCTGTCGAACGACGCAGAGGAAGCGGCGATTTTCTCGCGCAGGCGGTCGCTGTCGTCCGGCAGGGAGGTCACGCCCACCAGGCTGTCGCGAGCCAATTGTTGGAGCTGGGTCAGGTCAGTCGCTTCGACTGGGCGTAAGACCAGCATGGATGTACTCCTGTATCAAAAGGTTCGGCGAATCACCGAACCTGACTATCACTGTCGGGTTCCACGCGTTAAATCGGCGGTCGCCTGATTTGTTGTCAGACGCCGCTCTTTTTCTTGTCAGCCGTTGCTCGGGTCAGGCAACGCGGTACTGGCGCCGAGCTTGTTGAGGAAGAACAGGTACACCAGACCCAGGGCAATCCAGATCAGGCCGAGTTTCTGCGCATCGACGCCCATGTTGTACATGATGGCCGCGACGATGATGAAGCCGATCACCGGGCAGATCAGGTGGCGCACAACCTGACCGGACTTTTGCCGACGCCAGTAGTAGTTGATGACGGTCAGGTGCAGCAGCATGAAACCGCTGAGTGCGCCGAAGTTGACCAGCGAGGTCAGGGTGTCGACCGAGTTGATGAACAGGTAGCAGATCACCAGCGACAGCACCGCCACCAGATAAATGCTCAGGTACGGCGTGTTGTGTTTTGGGTGGACCTTGGCCAGCACTTTTGGCAGCTTGCCGTCGCGGGCCATGCCGAACAGCAGGCGCGAGACCGCGGCTTGCGAGGTGATCGCCACGGCCACGCCCCAAGCCAGTGCAGTCGCCACACCGGTCAGCGTCGCCAGCCAACTGCCAGCGGCGATTTCGGCGATTTCATAGAACGCGGTGTCGGCTGACTTGAAGCCCATTCCGGCCGCCAGATCGGTAGCGATCCAGGTTTGCGCAACGAAAATCACGCCCATGACCACCAGTGTGATCAACGCGGCTTTGCCGACGCTCTTGCCCGGGTCGCCTTTGATTTCTTCTGCGAGGGTGGAAATCGCATCGAAGCCAAGGAACGACAGCACTGCAATCGATACCGCTTGCATCAGCAGGGCGAAGTTGAAGGTTTCCGGGTGATACAGCGGCGCCAGGGTCAGCTCACCGTTACCGCCGCCGTTGTGCAAGGCGTTCCAGGCGTAGAACAGGAAGATCCCCAGCACCACCAGTTGCGCCAGCAGGAAAATGATGTTCATCCGTGCGGTGAAGGTGATGCCGCGCAGGTTGACGAAGGTCGCGCTGACAAGAAACGCCAGAATGAAGCCGACTTTCGGAATGTCCGGATACAAGTGATTGAGCGCCATGGCCGCATACACATACAGCAGCGGCGGAATCAGCAGGTAATCGAGCAGCATCAGCCAGCCGGCGATGAAGCCGACGTGTTGATTGAGGCCGCGCTGTGCGTAGGAATACACGGAACCGGCAATCGGAAAAGCCTTGGCCATGCTGCCGTAGCTCAACGCCGTGAACAGCATCGCCACCATGCCGATGATGTACGCCAGCGGCACCATCCCCGGTGCCTCGGCGTTGACGTAGCCATACACACCGAACGGGGCGATGGGGATCATGAAGATCATCCCGTAGACCACCAGGTCGGTGAGGGTCAGGCTACGTTTCAACTCTTGCTTGTAGCCGAATTCTTCAATTTCCATGAAGCGCAACTCCTTGTCAGCCATCGATTGTTTTTTAGTTGTTCTATCGGTAATCCGTTACAGCATCAGCAGTCTCTACAGGCGTTTTTTCTTACAGCAATGGCGCCAGATACCCAGCCCAGCGCGCCACGTCCTCGGGATTGCGCAGCAAGTCGTTGCGCACCTCGATCAGCACTGAATCCAGACCCCGGGCATCGCCATGCACGGGCACGGTCATATCGCCCAGTGGATCGATCTTGTAGGGCTGGTTGCCGGCCACTTTCAGCGGGTGTTTTTCGAGACCGTCGAGCAAACGCTGGGCATAGGCCTTGGCCTGGCCGAACAGCACGCCGACTTCCAGCGAGCGTGGCTGGCCGTAGTACACCGGGGTGAAACTGTGAATCCCGACCACTCGCACCGGTTGGTCCTTGGCGATGCGCTCGTCGATCAGTGTCTGCAAACGCGCGTGGAACGGTTTGAACAGCGTCTGCCGACGGTATTCGCGCGCGGCTTCGTCCAGCTCACGGTTGCCCGGCACCTGATAGATCTCGCTCTGCGCGGGAATGCTGTCGGGGGCATGCCGTGGGCGATTGAGGTCGATCAGCAGCCGCGAATAGTTGGCGCTCAAAAGCGTTGCGCCGAGTTGCTCCGACAATCGCTCGGCCAGTTGCAGCGCACCGATGTCCCACGCGATGTGTTCACGGGCGGCGGCATCGTCCAGGCCCAGATTGTTCAGGGCCTCGGGGATGTAGCGACTGGCGTGCTCGCACACCAGAATCAACGGGTGCGTCGAGTCGGCGCGGCTCAGGTTGTAGACCGGTCGGGTGTACAACCCCAGCTCGGCGGATTCAGTACAGGCGTGCATAGTGCTCACACAGGTCAGCGGGCGAGAGCTGTTCCGTCAGCGCCAGTTCCTCGGTTTTCAGGGCGTGGTAAGTGTCGAGCAACGGCTTGGGCAGCCATTCGTTGAAGGCGGCGCTGTCGCGCAGGCAATCCAGGGCCTGGGCGAGCGAGGCGGGCAGGGCGACGATGCCCCGGGCCTTGCGTTGCTCGTCGTTGAGTGAATCGGGCATTTCATCGGTGATCGCGTTCAAGGCCAGACGCTGTTCGATGCCCAGGCGTCCGGCAATCAACAGTGCGGCCATGGCCAGGTGCGGCGAGGCGGTGGCGTCCATGGCGCGAAACTCGACGTTGAATTGCGTGGCTACGGGTTTGCCGCCGAGGGTCACGGTCGGGCAAATGCGCAATGCAGCTTCACGGTTCTGTTGGCCGAGGCAGGCGTACGACGCGCTCCAGTGATGCGGCTGCAAACGCTCGTACGACACCGGCGTCGGTGCGGTGAACGCACACAACGCCGGCAAGTAATGCAGGATGCCCGCCGCCCAATGCTGGCCGAGGGTCGACAGGCCATTGCTGGTGCCGGCGTCGTAGAGCATCGGCTGGCCGGCCAGATCGAGCAGGCTGACGTGCAGGTGCACGCCGTTGCACACCGCGTCGGCTGCGGTTTTCGGCGCGAAGCTCAGGTCGAGGCCCATTTGCCGGGCGATCTCGCGGGTGATCTCGCGCACATTGACCGCACGATCCGCCGCGGCGACGCCAAGCGTCGGGCGGCAGGTGATTTCGTATTGGTGCTTGCCGTATTCAGGCAGGAACATTTCCGGTTCGACACCGCCGGCACGCAAGGCGCTGAGCAGCCAGCCACCGAATTCGGCGCCCTGGCGCTGGGCTTCGAGGGAAAACGCCAGGTGTTCGGCAAAGCCTGCGTGCAGGTTGAATTCATGTTCGAACGCGGCATTGACCTGCAAGCCGAGTTGATCGCGATAGCGTTCGATTTCGTCGCGCAACAGCGTGCGCGGGCAGGCACCCCACGGCCGGCCATCGGTTTCGCGGATGTCGCCATGGATAAAGTCCAGCGCGGGCGCTTCGGGATCCGGGCCGTTGCTGACGGTAACGCGGCTGCTCAGGTCGGGGATCAGACGCAAGTCGCCATAGGCGCCCCACGGATTGGTCGAGGCAATGATGTCCTGCGGCGTCAGCGCGCTGTTGGCCGGCACCCAGCCACAACCGGCGGCTTGGTAGTGTTCCAGCTCATCGGTGGGAAACGAGCGGCCACGGGTGATGCCGATCAGGTCGGTGGTGACGATGGTGGTCATCGGCAACGGCGTCAGGCGGGCGCTCATGGCCGCATCTCCTGCAACCGGCCGAGCACGGTTTGCGTGTCGGTGATCCAGCAATAGCCCTTGATCGCGTTGAGGCAGGCGTCATGTCGCGCCGGGGTGTAGGTGGCGCAGGCGTCTTCGACCAGCGTTACCAGATAGCCGCGGTCGGCGGCGTCACGCACGGCCATGTCCACGCACTGGTCGGTGACAATGCCGGCGATGATCAGGTGACGGGTTTCAAGGTTGCGCAGCACGTAGTCGATGTTGGTCGAGTTGAAGACCCCGGAAGAGGTTTTCGGCAGGACGATTTCATTTTCCACCGGGGTCAGGTCTTCGATGATCCGCGCCTGCACGCTGCCCTTGGGCAGATGCATATCCGACAGCTTGTGATCCAGCGAGCGGTCGCGGCCGTCGGCGGTCAGGCTTTCGATAATGGTATGGAGCACGTTCTGCCGCGCTTCGCGAAAGGCGCTGAGCAAACGTCGCTGATTGGGCACCACCTGCATGTGTGCACGGGTCAGGAAATACTCGGCGTCCGGGCCGTTCAGGTGCGGGTCGAACTGCGGTTCGAGCCAGGCACGCTGCATGTCCACCAACAACAACGCAGTGTGATCGGTGACAAAGGGCAAGTCCCGCGGCGAGCGGTGGGGAAGGCTGAACATCCTTATTTATCCTCCAGCAGGTGGGTGTTGAAGTCGTTGCGCAGGGCGTCGATGCCTTCCAGGCGATCGGCCAGATTGTCGGTGCGCAGGGTCAGACAGGCGATCAGCGCTTCGACCTGTGCCAGCGCCGGCACCATGGTGTCGAACGGCGAGGCCGATTCCACCGGGGCGCTGATGATCAGGTCGGCCATTTCGCGCAGCGGCGAGGCGTAGATGTCAGTGAACAACACCACGCGTGCGCTATTGTTTTTCGCCGCACTGGCGACGCGCAGGGCCTGCGTCTGATAGCGGCGGTAGTCGAATACCAGCACCACGTCTTGACGTTGCAGATCGAACAGTCGGTCCGGCAGTTGCGCGTTGTCCTCCAGGGCAAAGCAACCGGGGCGCAACAGGCGCAAGTGATTGAGCAGGTAAGTCGCCATCAGGCTGCTGAAACGCCCGCCGAAGCAGTACACCTGATGCCGGGCATCGAGCAGCCAGTCGGTGAGGATGCGAACATCTTCAGGCTGGGTCAGCGATTGGGTGTCGACCAACAAGCGATGGCTGTCAGCCAGATAGTGGCTCCAGGCGTCATCCTTGTGCTGTTGCGCGCGCGGCTGCAACAACGTACGAGGTGAGCGCAGGCGATGGTCCATGTCGCTGAGCAGCGCATCCTGGAATTCGGCGTAACCGCCGAAACCGAGTTTTTTTACCAGCCGTACGATGGTCGGATCGCTGACTCCGGCATGTTCGGCCAGACGCGCCATCGGCCCCAGGCCGTTTCTTGGGTACTGGTCCAGCAAGGCGCGCACGACTTTGCGTTCCGACGGCGTAAGATCGAGGCCGGGGTCGGTGATCAAGTCTCTGAGAGGGGGCATCCTGGCTCCTGCTGGATGAGTGTGTCGAATTCGCTTCACAATCCGTTAAAACAGTATTTATGTAACTGGCGCTACATGTCTAGTGAATTCTTCGTGCTGTTGAAAAGGCCCCAAAATGGAGCAAGACGCCCGTGTAACAAGGGCTACACCGGAGTCGACAGGTCTTGTAGTCCATTGCCCATAGCTGTGTCAGATATTGCCGCTTTTTCGCTTGGGTCACTTTTCACTGCATTGCATGGGGCACCCCCGAGGCCCTCGGTTTACGGCACAATTGCCCTCGATTCGGCATTGCGCCGTGGATTTTCATGACTCTCGACAGAGTGAATGATCGTGCAGACCACCCGTTTGACCCTGATGTGCCATGCGCGAACCGTCGCACAAAAATTGGCGTGTTTTCCTACGAATGAGCCTGTTGAAAACACTGCGCTGGCTTCTGACTCGCTGGCCGGGCGTTTCGCAGCCCCGCGACGTCTGATCTGCGGCCCTGAATTGCGCACTCGCCAGACGGCTCGGTGGTTCGGTGCCGATGCGCAAGTCGAAGAGGCGCTGCGCGATTGTGATTGGGGGCGGTGGCACGGCCGGTCGATCAAGGATCTGCAGCGTGAGGAAGACGCGGCGCTGCAGGCCTGGCTGGAAGATCCTCACGCCACACCTCATGGTGGTGAATCGGTGGCCCAGCTTTGTGAGCGTGTGGCAGCGTGGCTGCAAAGTTTGCAAGCCACGCCGGGCCACGTGGTGGCGGTCACCCATCCGTTCGTCATCCGCGCCGCGCTGATCCAGATGATGGGCGGCTCAGCCTTTCATTGCATTGATGTCGAGCCGCTGTCGGTGATCGAATTGCGCTTTACCGGTCTCTGGCGACTGCGCTTGCCCGGTCTCGACCTTGAAGGAGCACGCTGATGAAACAACTGTTGGTGATTGGCATCGGCGCCGGTAATCCGGACTACATCACGATGCAGGCGGTGAAAGCGCTGAACCGCGTGGATGTGTTCTTTCTGATGGATAAAGGCCAGAGCAAGGACAAACTGATCGATCTGCGTCGCGAAATCTGCGAGCGCTATATCACCGATCCGACGTACCGCTTCGCCGAGGCCCACAGCCCGGAGCGTGAGCGCGGTGATGTGGACTACAGCGCCAGCGTCGATGATCTCAACCGCGCCAAGCAGCAAACCTTCGAACGGCTGATCAATGACGAATTGTCTGACGGTGAGTGCGGCGGTTTTCTGGTGTGGGGCGATCCGGCGTTGTATGACAGCACTGTTCGGATTTTGCAGGCGATTCTTGCGCAAGGCCGCTGTGCCTTCGAGTTTGAAGTGATCCCGGGGATTACCAGCGTTCAGGCGCTGGCCGCGCAGCACAAGGTGCCGCTGAACACCATCGGAAACTCGGTGGAAATCACCACGGGCCGGCGGTTGGCGGCTGGCAAGGTCAGTGACGCGGACAGTCTGGTGGTGATGCTCGATGCCGAAGATTCCTACCACCATGTGGCTGATCCGCAGACCGAGATTTACTGGGGAGCTTACCTGGGGACGCCGGATGAGATCCTGATCAGCGGCAAGCTGGGGGAGGTGGCGGATGAAATCGAACGGGTGCGCAAGGCTGCGCGGCTGGAGCATGGGTGGATCATGGATACGTATCTGCTGCGCAAGCCATAGATTTCACTGACTGGACGGGCTCCTTCGCGAGCAGGCTCGCTCCCACACTTTTGATTTGTAACCGACACAATCCCCTGCAGGAATGCAGCTAAGCAGGGCAGGCAGCGGGCGGATGTCGTGGATCCGCCCGCTGTCTGTATTGCTCGTTACACGCGTTGCAGCGCCAGGGCTACGCCCTGACCGCCACCGATGCACAGGGTCGCCAGACCCTTTTTCGCATCACGTTTGATCATTTCATGCAGCAGGGTCACCAGTACGCGGCAACCCGACGCGCCAATCGGGTGACCCAGCGCGATCGCGCCGCCGTTGACGTTGACCTTGTCCAGGTCCCATTGCAGATCTTTGGCCACCGCCAGCGATTGCGCGGCGAAGGCCTCGTTGGCTTCGATCAGGTCGAGTTGGCCAATGTCCCAGCCGGCCTTGGCCAGGCAGCGACGGGTGGCCGAAACCGGGCCGATGCCCATGATTGCCGGGTCGACACCGGCGTTGGCGTAAGCGGCAATGGTCGCCAGCACCGGCAGGCCCAACGCTTTGGCTTTTTCGGCGCTCATCAAGATCACCGCTGCAGCGCCGTCGTTCAGCGACGAAGCGTTACCGGCAGTGACGCTGCCGTCCTTTTTGAACGCCGGGCGCAATTTCGCCAGCGACTCGGCGGTAGTATCCCCACGCGGTTGCTCGTCAACCTTGAACGCAATCGGATCACCTTTGCGCTGCGGAATCAGGATCGGGGTGATTTCATCGACAAAGCGCCCGGCCTCGATGGCAGCGGCGGCTTTCTGTTGGGACGCGGCAGCGAAGGCGTCTTGCTGTTCGCGGCTGATCTCGTACTTGTCGACCAGGTTCTCGGCGGTGATGCCCATGTGGTAATCGTTGAACGCATCCCACAGACCGTCGCTGATCATGGTGTCGACGATTTGCGCGTGGCCCATGCGCAAACCGGTGCGGGCGCCCGGCATCACGTAGTTGGACAAACTCATGTTTTCCTGGCCGCCGGCGATGATCACGTCGGCGTCGCCGCAACGGATAGCTTGCGCACCGAGGTGCAGAGCCTTCAGGCCCGAGCCGCACACCTTGTTCAGGGTCATGGCCGGTACGGCGTGGGGCAGGCCAGCCTTGATCGCGGCCTGACGCGCCGGGTTCTGGCCGGCGCCGGCAGTCAGCACCTGACCCATGATCACTTCATCCACTTGAGCACCGTCCAGGCCGGTCTGCTCCAGCAACTGACGGATCACCGCAGCGCCCAGATCTACAGCGGAAACGCTGGCCAGGGAGCCCTGGAAACTGCCGATCGCTGTACGCGTGGCGGCAACAATGACGACATCTTGCATTTTCGAATTCCTCACTCGGCAGCGAACTGCATTTCCGGTACGTGATCCGGGACGATCAGTTTACCAGCGGTTTTGGCGACGATTTCCTCGACGCTGACGCCAGGTGCGCGTTCCTTGAGGACAAAAGCGCCATTTTCGATTTCCAGATAGGCGAGGTCGGTCAGCACACGCTTGATGCAGCCGGCGCCGGTCAGCGGCAGGCTGCATTTGGATAGCAGTTTCGACTCACCGTCCTTGGAGGCGTGGGTCATGATCACGATGATATTGTCGGCGCCCGCCACCAGATCCATGGCGCCGCCCATGCCCTTGACCAGTTTGCCGGGAATCATCCACGAGGCGATGTTGCCTTCGACGTCGACTTCGAACGCGCCCAGCACGGTGAGGTCGACATGGCCGCCGCGGATCATCGCAAAGGATTCGGCGGAGTTGAAAATCGACGCGCCGATACGTGCAGTCACGGTTTGTTTGCCGGCGTTGATCATGTCGGCATCAATGGTGTCTTCCGTCGGAAACGGGCCCATGCCGAGCAGGCCGTTTTCCGATTGCAGCATGACTTCCATGCCTTCGGGGATGTAGTTGGCGACCAGGGTCGGAATGCCGATACCGAGGTTCACGTAGTAGCCGTCCTGCATTTCGCGGGCGACGCGCTGAGCCATTTGTTCGCGGGAAAGTGCCATGTTCTTATTCTCCGTCAGCCTGAATTATTTGCGGATGGTGCGCTGTTCGATGCGTTTTTCGAACGTGCCGCAAATGACCCGATCGACGTAGATGCCGGGGGTGTGGATCTGCGACGGATCCAGCTCGCCGGGCTCGACGATTTCTTCGACTTCGACCACGGTGATCTTGCCGGCAGTGGCGGCCAGCGGGTTGAAGTTCTGCGCGGTGTGACGGTAGATGACGTTACCGAAGTGGTCGGCTTTCCAGCCTTTGACGATGGCGAAGTCGCCGGTGATGGATTCTTCCATCAGGTACTTGCGACCTTTGAACTCGCGCACTTCCTTGCCTTCGGCGACAGGCGTGCCGACACCGGTGGCGGTGAAGAAGGCCGGGATGCCGGCGCCACCTGCGCGCATCTTCTCGGCGAGGGTGCCCTGCGGGGTCAGGATGACTTCGATTTCGCCTTTGAGCAGTTGCTCTTCAAACAGCTTGTTTTCGCCAACATAAGAGGCGATCACCTTGCTGATCTGGCGGTCGGTGAGCAGCACGCCGAGGCCGAAACCATCGACGCCGCAGTTGTTGGAAACGACGGTGAGGTCGCGGGTGCCCTTGCGCTTGATCTCGGCGATCAGGTTTTCCGGAATGCCGCACAGACCAAAGCCGCCGGCGATGACGGTCATGCCGTCCTCCAGCCCGGCGAGGGCTTCCTCGTAGGAACTCACGCGCTTGTCGAAACCTGCCATATGCACCTCTTTTATTATTTGCGGGCGGCTGGCTAGCCGAATGACTGGAGTGTCGCGCCGGGCGATATATTTGTTAAGTTGATTTTTAAGGTTGATTAATAGATAAAACTCATCAAAGCGCCGCGTTAGGGTTGATCGTTCCCACGCTCCGCGTGGTAACGCATCCATGGACGCTCCGCGTCCAGTGACGCAGAGCGTCACGGGCAGCATTCCCACGCGGAGCGTGGGAACGATCATGCATGAGAATCCTGAGGCTTCATTATGACCATCAAACAGATCCGCGCCTTTCTCGCTGTCGCCCAAAGCCTCAGTTTCGCCGTGGCTGGCGAGCGTCTGCACCTCTCGCAATCAGCGCTGAGCCTGACCATCAAAGCCTTGGAGGAGGGCCTCGGCGGGCGCCTGTTCAGCCGCAATACCCGCAACGTCGCCCTGACCGCCGAGGGCGAATCGCTGCTGCCGCTGGCCCGGCGCCTGATCGCTGACTGGGACAACGCCGAAGACGAAATGCGTCAGCGCTTCAGCCTGCAACGTGGGCGGGTGACGCTGGCGGCGATGCCATCGTTTGCCGGCAACCTGCTGCCGCCGATCCTCAAGACCTTTCGGGCGCGCTATCCGAACGTCAACGTGACGGTCAATGACGTGATCAACGAACAAGTGCTGGAGATGGTTCGTGATCGTCAGGTTGAGCTGGGCGTGGCGTTCGAACCCATGCAGAACACGTCTATGACGTTTACCCCGCTTTATCTGGACCGCTTCGTTGCGGTGGTGCCGCAGGATTCGCCGCTGGCCGCCCGCAGCGAAATCGACTGGCAGACGTTGTTGCAGGAGCCATTCATTACCTTGCAGCGACCGTCCACGGTGCGGGTGATGCTTGAAGAACACTTGCAGGCGCGGGGTATGAAGTTGCCGGTGGAGTTCGAGAGCCACCAACTGGCGACGGTCGGGCGGATGGTGGCCAGTGGGCTGGGCGTCAGTGCCGTCCCGGCATTGTGCGCTGAACAGATGCAGGAATTGGGCGCGCGCTGCCTGACGTTGAATGATTCGGTGGAACGGGCGATTGGCGTGTTGACCGAGCCGGGCAATGAACTGTCGGCGGCGGCCCAGGCGTTGTTCGATATCCTCAAAACCGAACACTGAACCTGTAGGAGTGAGCCTGCTCGCGATAGCGGTGTTTCAGTCAGCAAAGATGTTTGGCTGACAAGACGCAATCGCGAGCAGGCTCACTCCTACAGGGAATTTATGTGTTCAGGAGATGAGCTGTTGCGATAGCAACGGCAGGAGCTGTTCGCAGGAAGCCTCGATCTTCAAGTCGAGCAAATCATCCGCCCGAGTCTTGCCCAGATTGATCGCAATCAACGGCTTGCCGCGATCCGCAATCACCCTACACAGACGAAACGCCGAATACGCCATCAACGAAGACCCCACCACCAGCATCCCCGCCGCCGTTTCTGCCGCCGCCATGGCCCGTGCCGCGGTGGCCTGGGCGACGTTTTCGCCGAAAAACACCACATCGGGTTTCATCCGCTCACCCGCACAATGGGGGCAGTGCGGCACCTGAAACCGCGCTTCGAACACCGGGTCGAGCAGGGTATCGCCGTCCGGTGCCTGCACCGCATCGACGCCGGCCAGATACGGATTCTGCTGTTCCATCAAACGCTGAATCGAATCGCGCTCACTGCGCTGCCCGCAATCCAGGCACAGCACGCGATGCAGACTGCCGTGCAGTTCGATGACGTCATGACTGCCGGCCTGATCGTGCAAGGTGTCGACATTTTGCGTAATCAAGCCACTGATGCGCCCATGACTCTGCAAGCTGGCCAGCGCTTCGTGCGCGGCATTCGGCTGCGCCTGACGTACTCGCGGCCAGCCGAGCATCGCCCGTGCCCAATAGCGGCGGCGTGACTCGGGGGCAGCGAGGAATTCCTGATACATCATCGGCTGGCGGCCACGGCGCACACCGTCGCTGTCGCGGTAATCAGGGATGCCCGAGGGTGTGCTGATGCCGGCACCGGTCAGCACCAGAAAATCGCCATCGGCCATCGCCTGTTGCAGGGTGTCGAGCTGTTCGCGGATCGGGCTGTCGAGCATGGTCGGCGCTCCAGGCAGAGTGAATGCCTTGCAGGTTAGCACCGACCCCTGTGGCGAGGGAGCTTGCTCCCGCTGGACTGCGCAGCAGGCCCATCCTTTGGGGCCGCTTCGCGACCCAGCGGGAGCAAGCTCCCTCGCCACAGGGTATGTATTGTTTTCAGTCCCGATGATTTATTTGCGCGCCTCCAGAATCAGGTTGAACGGCGTTTGCGTTGCACGCCTGAAACGCTTGAACCCGGCCTCGGCAAAGACTTTGCGCAGACGCATTTCCCCAGCTTGCGCGCCGAGCCCGAGGCCAACTTCCTGTGACAGCGAGTTCGGTGTGCATATAAAGGTCGAAGCCGCGTAGAACAACCGACCGACCGGGTTGATGTTGTCGTCCAGCGTGTCGTTGGCGAATGGCTCGACCAGCAATACCGTGCCGTCATCCTTCAGCGAGTCGTAGGCGTGGCGGGCGGCGCCGACCGGGTCGCCCATGTCGTGCAGGCAGTCGAAATAGCAGATCAGGTCGTAATCGTTTCCCGGATAGCTTTTCGCCGTGCCCTGGAAGAATTTCGCCCGGCTGCTGACCCCACCTTCTTCGGCGCGTTGGGTGGCGACCGTGATCGACGGCGCATGGTAGTCGTAGCCGACGAAGCGCGAATTGGGAAACGCCTGGGCCATGATCACCGTCGAGGCTCCATGGCCGCAGCCGATGTCAGCGACTTTCGCGCCATCCTCCAGTTTCGCCACGACCCCCTCCAGTGCCGGCAGCCATTCGGCAATCAAGTGGCCCTTATAGCCGGGGCGGAAAAACCGCTCAGTGCCGGTGAACATGCACGGGTGGTGATCGCCCCAGGGCAGGGCGCCGTTGCCGCGCATGGCTTTGACCAGTTTGTCCTTGTCATGGAAAAACGACGCCACCACGCCGAGCCCGCCGGCGACGTATACCGGCGAGTCCTCAACTGCCAGCGCCAGGGCGTGTTCTTCCGGCAAACGGAATTGACCGTCGCGGTGCTCCATGTAGCCCGACGCGGCGTGGGCGCTGAGCCATTCGCGGACCAGACGTGGATTGCAGTGGGTTTTTGCCGCGAGGGTATCGGGGCTGATCGGCTGACTGTCGGCCATCGCCCTGTACAGCCCGAGCTCCTCACCGACGATGACATTGGCCAGCATCGCCGCGCCGCCCATGTCGTTGACCAATTTGCCCATGAATTCGTTGAGTCGGGACTCGTCCATCACATGTGCTCCTGAAACAGGATCACAGTCCGGCGACGTAGAGGGTCGAGGCATGCGCCACCGGGCGGTGGTCATGGAAACGGGCAGGGCACGGCAAAAGTCCTGCAGCCCCCTCGACTGGGTAATGAAAGAGTCTAGCCCTCGTCCGGGATAGACGCTGAATTTGTGGGCACTGAAAAACCTGTGGGAGCTGGCTTGCCAGCGATGGCGTAGGCATAGCCACTGACTTGCTGCCTGACACACCGCTATCGCTGGCAAGCCAGCTCCCACAGGGGACGGTGTTTGATGAGGGAGATTGTATGGCTATGTATCGCGCCGGTCGGGGGATACACAGGGCGGCAAATCCCCGGTTGGCTGAACACAGCAGCGATACAGCCGCAGGTTCAACTGGGTTGGCCAATCAAGTGAGGTCAACCCCCATGCAAATCCCCCCAGCATCAAGGCAACCCGGCGTCGGTCTGGGCCTGCGCCGTGGTCTGTTGAAAGACTTGCTCGTCGCCCGTGCCGGCGATTTTGATTTTCTCGAAGTCGCCCCGGAAAACTGGATCGGCGTCGGCGGCGCCCATGGCGCGGCGCTGCGCGAACTGGCCGAGCGTTATCCGCTGTCGTGTCACGGGTTGTCGTTATCGCTGGGCGGTTCGGCGCCGCTGGACACCAGTTTTCTGCAAGAGGTACGGGTATTTCTCGATCATCACCAGGTCCGGTATTACAGCGAGCATCTGAGTTATTGCAGCGACGACGGCCATCTCTACGACCTGCTGCCCTTGCCATTCACCGAGGAAGCCGTGCGCCATGTTGCCGCGCGTATCCGGCAATCCCAGGACATCCTCGGGCGGCGTCTGGCGGTGGAAAACGTCTCCTACTATGCGACCCCACGCCAGGACATGGACGAAGTGACCTTCACCAACGCCGTGCTGCGCGAGGCCGATTGCGACCTGCTGCTGGACGTCAACAATGTCTACGTCAATTCGATCAATCACGGCTTTGATCCACAGGAATTCCTCGCGCGGATCGAGCCGGGCAGGGTGGTCGGGATGCACGTGGCCGGGCATTTCGATGAGTCCGACACACTCAAGATCGACACCCATGGCGCCTCGGTAAAACCCGTGGTCTGGTCATTGCTGGCCGAGGCTTATGCCCGGTTTGACGTGCAGCCGACCTTGCTGGAGCGGGATTTCAATTTTCCGGCGTTCAGCAAATTGGTCGCCGAGCTACAGACCATCCGCCGTCTGCAAGGCGCAGGAGTTCAACGTGGATAACCTTCAACAGCAACAACAGGCGTTGACGCGCTATCTGCGTGATCCTGACCATCAACCACCACCCGCCGATATGAACATCGCGCGGGTCAATGTCTACCGCGATCTGCTGTTCAACAATCTCTCGCAATTGTTGAGTGGCACTTTTCCAGTACTGATCCGGATCATCGGCAAACAACGCTGGAACCTGCTGGTTCGCGGTTTTTTGCGCGACTATCGCGCACAAACGCCGAAATTTTCTGAGATTGCCGAAGCGTTCCTCGACTATCTTGCCGCGCAGCCTGACGTGTTGCGTGAAGGTCAGTGGCCGGCGTTTCTGCTGGAGCTGGCGCATTACGAATGGGTCGAGATGGTCCTGCAGCAATCCGACGCCGAGCCGTTGCCGGCGACGGATGCGCAGTTGTTACTGGAGCGGCCATTGCAGGTCTCGGCACTGGCGTGGCCACTGGCGTATACGTGGCCGGTGCAGTTGCTCGGGCCGGATCACCAACCCTCGGTCGCACCGCAACAACCGACGTTGTTGTTGGTGCGGCGGGAGGCGGATTTCAGCGTGAAATTCTCGGAGCTGAGCCCGCTGACCTGGCGGTTGTTACAGCGCATCGGCGAGTTTGCGGGATTGACCGGGCGTGAGCAGTTGCAGGGTTTGGCGCAGGAGGCGGGGCAGTTGGCGGACGCGTCGTTCATGGATAGCGGTTTGGCGCTGTTGCAGCAAATGCATGAAAGCGGCGTTGTCGGCATCCTTTAAGTCACCGCAAGACTCTGTGGGAGCGGGCTTGCCCGCGAAAAGGCCGGCACAGTCAACCTCTTCATTGACTGTCCAGACGCCTTCGCGGGCAAGCCCGCTCCCACAGGTATTCAGGTGTTTTCAGGACCTCAGCGGCAGCTTGAGCTCGGCGCACAAGCCGCCGCCCTGGCGATTGCTCAGAGTCAGCGAGCCGCCCAGGGCCATCGCCAGTTGCTGAGCGATCGCCAGACCCAGCCCGGTGCCGCCGGTATCGCGGTTGCGCGAGTTTTCCACGCGGTAGAACGGCTGCATCACCTGCGCGAGTTCCGCTTCGGCAATCCCCGGACCGCGATCCATGACGGTGATCGACAGGCTGCCCTTGTTCGCTTCGACCCACACTTCAGCGGCGCCGGCGAATTTCAGGGCGTTGTCGGTCAGATTGACCAAGACCCGGCGCAACGCGTGCGGACGGGTGTCGACGACTGCCTCACTCTTGCCGACAAGCTGCACGTCTTTGCCCATGTCCTGATAGTCGAACACCAGGCTTTCGAGAAAGGAGTCCATGTTGGTGCGCCGACTTTCTTCGGTCGAACCATGGATGCTGCGGGCGTAGGCCACGCCTTCGCGCACCAGGTGTTCCATCTCGCCGAGGTCGTTGCACAGTTTGTCTTTTTCCGCCGAGTCGTCCATGAATTCGGCGCGCAGTTTCATCCGTGTGATCGGGGTTTGCAGGTCATGGGATATCGCGGCCAGCAGTTGCATGCGCTCTTTCAGATAGTCCGCAATCCGCGCCTGCATCGCGTTGAACGCGCGGGCGGCGTAGACCACTTCGTTCGGGCCTTTCTCGTCCAGATGAATCGGGTGGGCGTTGGGGTCGAGGGTTTCCACGGCGTTGGCCAGGCGGGTGAGGGGGCGAATGGCAATGCGCACCGCCAGCCAGGTGCAGGCAATCATCAAGGCCAGTTGGCCGAGCAATACCGCTGGCAACCAGGGCGACAGCGGCACCATCGAGGGGCGCACGTCGATGGTTACCGGGCTGCCGTCGCTCAGGCGCAAATGGCCCTGGAAGTGCTTTCGCGGGCCGGGAATGTCGGTGAAGGTCAACGGGTATTGGTCGCCGATGGCATCTGTGATCGAGGTGACTGCAATCGGCACCTCGCCCAGCCCGATGGGCGTACCGGGTTCGCCTTCGCTCAACAGATACCCGTAGTTGGCCCGCGCCAGACGCTTGAGCCACGCCGGGCGCTCCTCGGCGGGTAAGCGGTCGAGGATCGCAATCGAGGTCGAGACGTCGGTTTCCAGATTGCCCAGCATGGTGTTTTTCGCGCTCTGGTAACGCTCGTAATACTGCGCGCCGAACGACAGCGCCTGGGCGAGGATCAGGCCGATCAGGAAAATCAGCGACACCCGCGAGGCGAGAGTGCGCGGCCAGTGCAGGTTGAGGCTCATGCCGGGGCACCGAGGATCTCGACCGGCAGTGAAAACACATAGCCTTCGCTGCGCACGGTCTTGATGTAGGCCGGTTCGCGGGCGTCATCCAGCAGGCGCTGGCGCAAGCGGCTGACCAGCAAATCAATCGAGCGATCAAACAGATCGGCGTCGCGGCCCTGGGTCAGGTTGAGCAATTGATCGCGGCTGAGCACCCGTTGCGGGTGATCGAGAAACACCCGCAGCAAGCGGTACTCGGCACCGCTGAGGGCGACCATGGTGCCGTCCTTGTCGAGCAGGTGGCGAGCCGAGGTGTCCAGCTGCCAACGGCCGAACGCCAGCAAACGGCCGGCTTCGGTGACCACCAGGTTCGGCGGCAGCATCCGCGTGCGGCGCAGCACGGCGTTGATCCGGGCCAGCAATTCACGGGCGGCGAAGGGTTTGGTCAGGTAGTCGTCGGCGCCCATTTCGAGGCCGATGATGCGGTCGGTTTCATCGTTACGGGCGGTGAGCATCAGCACCGGCGTGGCCTTGTGTTTGCCCACGCGTAATTCGCGGCACAGCTGCAGGCCATCGTCACCGGGCATCATGATGTCGAGCACGATCAGGTCGACGGTGTTGGCCTCGAGAAAGCTGCGCATCTGCCGGCCATCGGCGACAACGGTGGTGCGCAGACCGTTTTTCTTCAGGTAGTTGCCGACCAGTTCGCGAATTTCGCGATCGTCGTCGACGATGAGAATGTGATCGACATGTTCCATCGGGCCAGGCCTCTTTAAAGGGGGAATGCCGTGCAGTCTATCGAGCCTTTACGCGCTCGCCTGCCTGCCTTTGTATTGCAGTGTATCTGGCGTCGCAGACGATACACGGGAACGCAAAAAGACGATTTTTTCCGGCTTTTGTATCGCTGTGTATCCCCGGGCGGCAGGGATACATAGCCATTTATAGCCGCTCGTTTCCGACACATTCGCGATACCTCGCGAGGCTTCAATGAGCTCCATCGAGGCACACCATAACGCCTCGGCTCAAACCCACTGAAGCCTTGAGGAACACGCCATGAAAAATACATCGGTTATCGCCGCCTGCCTGTTTGCCGCCCTGAACATCTGCACCCTGTCGGCCCGCGCCGAAGCCACTGTTACTCCACAAACCTACAACTACGGCACGCACCTGGACATCCAGAAAGTGATCTCGCTGACCCAGGACAATTCGGTGATGTGCGGCGTCATTGATGCGCGCATGACATACCTGGATTCGGCCAACAAAACCCACGTGCTGGATTACCGCAAGTTTGCTGACGACTGCAACAACGACAACTGATTCGTCACTTTTTTGCAGGAAAGAACCATGAATAACCTCTCTCGTCTCCTCACTGCCGTTGCTTTCTCTTTCGCCGGTGTCGCCGCGCATGCCAACGCTGCGGTCGAACCGCATAGCTGCCATGGCAACAGCTGTTTTCAACTGACGCCTATCACCAAGCCAGGCGCCGACGCCTTGCTCGCCGCTGACGGCTCCAACCGCACGCCGCAAGGGCTGAGGCTGGAAAGCCAGAACGCCTGACTCCCTCGCCACAGGGCTCAGTGCTCACATCTATTCAGGGTGACCCTTATGTATCTCATCGCTTTCCTCGGCGGTCTTTTGACCGTCCTCAGCCCGTGCATCCTGCCGGTGGTGCCGTTCCTGTTTGCCGGGGCTCACCGCAGCCGCTCTTCGATCCTGCTGACCCTCGGCGGCATGACCCTGACTTTCGCGCTGATCTCCAGCCTGGCCGTGGTCAGCAGTGAGTGGGTGATTCAGGCCAGTAACAGCGGACGCCATATCGCGCTGATCGTCATGGCGCTGTTCGCGCTGTCGCTGATCTCGGCGCGTATTGGTGACTGGCTGGCGCGACCGTTTGTGTGGCTTGGCAACCGACTCGATCCCGATGCGCAGAAAAAGGCCGGCCCTTTGGGCTCGCTAATGATCGGCGTCGCCACCGGGCTGTTGTGGGCGCCGTGTGCCGGGCCGATCCTCGGGGTGATCCTCACGGGCGCCATGTTGCAAGGCGCCAACGCGCAGACCAGCCTGTTGTTGCTGGCCTATGGCGCGGGCAGTGCGTTGTCGTTGGGCACGCTGATCTTCGCCGGTCGCGGGTTGGTCAACCGCTTGAAACCGTCGATCCCGTTCACCGCTTGGTTGCGCCGTGGCGCCGGTGTCGCGGTACTCGCGGCGGCGGCCGTGATTTCCACCGGCACAGATAAAACCCTATTGGCCGGAACATCCTCGGAAGGCGTCGCCAGTGTCGAAAAAAGCGTGCTGGAGAACGTGCCGAAAGTGCTCGACTTCCTCGTCAGCAAAGTTCGCGCCGATTCGCTGACGGGCGACAGCAAAGGCGCGATGCCGTCGCTGGCCGGGGCGGTGCAATGGCTCAACTCGCCGGAACTCAGCGCCGAATCCCTGCGCGGCAAAGTGGTGTTGGTGGACTTCTGGACCTACGACTGCATCAACTGCCAGCACAGCCTGCCGTACGTCAAGGACTGGGCGAAGAAGTACGAAAAGGATGGTCTGGTGGTGATCGGCGTGCACACCCCGGAATACGGCTACGAGCGGATTATCGACAACGTCAGGGAGCAGGTGCGCAAATTGGGTATCACCTACCCGGTGGCCATCGACAACAACTACGCGATCTGGCGCAACTTCGATAACCAGTACTGGCCGGCGCACTACCTGATTGACGCCAAGGGGCAGGTGCGTTTCAGCCACTTCGGCGAAGGCCGCTACGAGGCTCAGGAGCAGGTGATTCGGCAATTGCTTGAAGAGGCCAAGGCGCCTGCGGCCTGATCAATCCGGCCAATGGCTCAGAGGTCGCGCACCATGAGCCATTGGTCGTTGTCCCAGGCGCGAAAACGCTCCAGCACCTGCCAGCCGCGTTTGCCGTAGTAGTCCTGCTTGCTCTGCGTGTGCAGATAAAGACGCGCCAGGCCACGGTTTTTCGCTTCCTGACAAATCCCTTCGATCAATTGCTCGGCCAAGCCTTGCCCGCGAGCTGCCGGGTCGACGAATACGCAGGCCAGCCAAGGGCCGAGATCGGGCCGATGCGCGAGATCATCGCGAGCCAGCGCTGCACCGCCGACCAGTCGTTCACCGTCCAAAGCGATCAGGCAAGACCAGTCACCATTGCTTTGACCTTCGGCAAATTCCCGTTGCCATTCGACCAAGGGTTGATGGGCGTACTCGTAGTGAAATTGCTGGTGGATCCAGGCGGCATAGGTGTCGCTGTGTTGCAGGTGGCGGGCCAGCCAGTCGAGGCGCACGGGCATGATTCGAGTCCGTTCAGAGGGCGAACGTGCATCAGAAACCAATCGACCGCTGCTGGCAATGCCGAGGGTGTTGCAACCGCTTAACAGATTTCCACCACTCATCGGCAAAGCCGCGGTTTTCCTGAATCTGCAGACGACTGGCAGGGACGCCGGCCGCGCTCGGCGCGATAGTGGACGAGCAGGGCCACTGCCGGCCCCGCCACAGACGCCATACAACAAGAAGAACGCGAGGTTGCCATGCCGAAATTCGTGATTGAACGCGAGATTCCAGGGGCCGGAAAGCTGTCGGAGCAAGAACTCAAAGCCGTTTCACAAACGTCCTGCAATGCGTTGCGTGAACTCGGGCCACAGGTGCAATGGCTGCAGAGTTACGTCACTGCCGACAAAATCTACTGCGTGTACATCGCCCCCGATGAAGAGCAGGTGCGCGAACACGCTCGCCTCGGCGGTTTCCCCGCCAACAGCGTGGCGCGGGTGATGACGGTGATCGACCCGACTACCGCCGAATGAAGCCAGTTTCCACCTGTTGCGGAGCACCTCTTCATGAGTACCCCGATTGATCTCACTGCCTTGAAGGAACGCCAGAAGGTCGCTTGGGCCAGTGGCGACTACTCCTTGATCGGCACGACCTTGCAAATCGTCGGTGAAAATCTCGCCGAAGCCTGCGACCTGCGTTGCGATGAGGAAGTGCTGGATGTCGCGGCCGGTAACGGCAACGCAACACTGGCGGCAGCGCGGCGCGGCTGTCTGGTCACCTCGACTGACTACGTGGCAGCCCTGCTGGAGCGCGGCCAGGATCGCGCCCGGGCCGAACACCTGGACGTGACCTTTCAAGTCGCTGACGCCGAAGCACTGCCGTTCGCCGACGGCAGTTTTGCAGCGGTGCTGTCGACGTTCGGGGTGATGTTTGCCCCGGATCAGGACCAGGCGGCGGCCGAACTGGCGCGGGTTTGCTGTCGTGGCGGGCGGATCGGACTGGCCAACTGGACGCCGGAAGGTTTTGTCGGCCAGATGTTCAAGACCCTCGGTCGCCATCTGCCACCGCCGGCCGGTGCTCAGCCACCGTCGAACTGGGGCACGGAAGCGTGGCTCCACCAGCATTTCGATGACCGCGATTTCGTCGTGCAGGTGACTCGCCGCGAGTTCAATTTCCGCTATCGCTCGGCGGCGCACTTCATCGATATCTTTCGGCATTGGTACGGGCCGGTGCACAAGGCCTTTGCGGTATTGCCACCGGAAAGCGGCCAGGCGCTGGAGAGTGATCTGGCGGATTTGCTCAACCGCCTTAACCGGGCAGGGGAGGACTCGCTGGTGGTGCCGAGCGAGTATCTGGAGGTGGTGATCAGCAAGCGCTGAGTCGAACTCGATCCTTCATCTGAAGGGAGATCCTTGTGGGAGCTGGCTTGCCAGCGATAGCGGTCTGTCGGCAATGAATATGCTGACTGACCTTCCGTCATCGCTGGCAAGCCAGCTCCCACAGGTTTTCGGGTATGTCTTGGGGCTATTTCGCTTGGGAGCGATCAAACCATTCCAGTGCCGTGCGCCAGATGCAGATCCCCAGGAAGTACGCCGACATCAGCAGCCACAAGCCCATCACCATTGGATTGATCACCGGGTGATTGAGCACCAGTGACAAGCTGCACAGCAGCCAGATTGCCGTTACCGCAATGTTGATCGGCATGAAGCGGCGCACGCGGAACGGGTGGAGGAACTTCATCCGCGTTACCGTCAGCAGCGCCAGGCCGATCACGGTCAGAAAGGTGATCCACGGTCCTGGCCCGATGATGTACAGGCACAGTGCGACCACGTTCCACGCGGCGGGGAAACCGACAAAGTAGTTGTCCTTGCTTTTCATGTTGACGTTGCAGAAGCAGAACAGTGACGACACCAGAATCAGCGACACCGTCAGCAACAGCGTGTAATCCGGCAGCGGAATGTAGCGATAGATAAACAGTGCCGGAATGAACACGTAAGTCAGGTAGTCGATGACCAGATCGAGGATCGAGCCATCGAAACTGGGCAGTACTGATTGCACATTGACCTTGCGTGCCAGTGCGCCGTCGAGGCCGTCGACGATCAGCGCCACGCCCAGCCACATCAGGCAGTGGACGGGCTGGTTTTCCAGCAGGGCGAGGGTGGCCAGAAACGCCGTGACCACGCCGGTCGCGGTAAAGCCATGGGCGCCCCAGGCCTTGAGCCTGGCAATGTGGACGGTGGATATCACGGGGGCGTTCTCCAGAAAGTGAAGCAAGCCGGGTAACACCCTTGGACAGCAAGGGCGCCGGCTAACCGGGTCGGGGTTGCAGCTATCGACCGGTCATGCCGGGATAAGGTTCACCCACCATGAATCTTAGCTCGCCACTGAAAAAATACGCAGGCGAAAGCTGTAGGCCTTTTCTGTGTCGGCCAAACGGTGCTGGCGCAATGGCCGCAGCGGTCTATTGTTGCCAGACGCAGTCACTGCCAATGCTTGAGGATGACGTCATGAATACCAGCGATTTGCTCGAACAACTGCTGCGGGGCCAGGCCTCGACGGGTCAACAAAGTGGTGCCGCCGGTGGTGGTCTGGGTGGCCTCGGTGGTTTGCTGGGCGGGCTGCTTGGTGGCGCGGACTCCACCGGCACTCGCGGCGGCTCGCCTGCCGGAGGGGTTGGAGGTTTGGGCGGATTGCTCGGTGGCTTGCTCGGCGGCGGTGGGTTGGGCAGCGTTTTGGGCGGCACTGGCGGCACGCAAAGCCGTTCCGGAGGCACCAATTATGCGGCACTGGCATCGTTGGGCATGATGGCGTTCCAGGCGTATCAGGCATGGCAACGCAGTCAGGCCAGCGCAGCGCCACAGCAGACGCCGCAAACGGCCAATCTGCTCGCCGGCCCCGAAATCGAAGAACACAGCCATGCCGTGCTGCGCGCGCTGATCGCGGCGGCCAAGGCTGACGGGCGTATCGACGATAGTGAAAAACAGCTTATAAGCAGTGAGATCGGCAAGCACACTGATGATCCGCAGCTGAAGCAGTGGCTTGATGACGAAGTCGCCAAGCCCCTTGACCCCAATGAAGTGGCGCAGTCGGCAAACAACGACCCGGCGGTGGCCGCGGAAATGTACCTGGCCAGCGTGATGCTGGTGGACGACCAGCAGGACGCCGAGCGCAGCTATCTGGATGAGCTGGCGGCGGCGTTGCAGATTGATCCTGAATTACAGGTGCATCTGGAGCAGCAGGCCAAGGGCACAGCCTGAGGCAGGACGTCGCTACCCCGTGCAACAAGTGGATCGCCTTTTTCTGCGGTAATGTCTGTAGGACATTCTGCGTGAGACTGTCCGTCTTATCCTAAATGGAACCGTCCTACATAGAGCGTCGATTCATCTGACTTCACCAATTTAGCCATCACGCCCCACAGTCCTGTGCCTTAAACAGACACAGGGACATGTGGATGCTTACCGTTGGCAGGTTCATCGTTTTCATACGGGGTAAAGAAGGTTTTTTCAGCGGTTTTCGCGTGTGCGGGCATGCCGGGCTTCTGCTGGCTCCTGGCGGGTGCGGTGCGCTGGCCGCTGATCTGGCGCAGCGCTGGGCTCGTCAGGGGGGGCGCCAATGACCCATCCCGCCATTCTCGACGCCGCAGCGGCTTCGAAAGCCCCAATTGCTACTCCTACGGCGTGCCCGCTACGACAAACCCACGTGCAACTGCTGCCGCTGAGTTACGGCTTGGTGGAAAGAGAGCACGATCCCGGCGCCGAGCTGAATTTGCCGTACACCCTGAGCGCGCGCCCGATGGGCATCCGCCGGTTGCGCGACGGCTGGTTGTACATCATCGACAGCCTCAGCGGCGATTTGTACGAATACCGGGTACTCGACGGCATCATCACGGCGTTGCTGCATCAGGGGAAATCGGTCAATGAGGATCAGCGCGGAGCCATTGAAGAGCGCCCGGCGCTGATCTTTTCGCGCAAAAGCACGCTGTACGTGAGCTTCGCCGAGGTGCAGTGGACGGCCCGCAAATGCTCTCAGGTGCTGGACAGCGCTGAGGAGCGCGGGCATTTCATGCAGCCGGTCGATCTGGGGCCGGTGAATTGTCTGGTCGGTGGCGAACATTTGCTGACGGTTGCTCAGGCGAAAAAATGGCTGGCGGAAGTGGCGACAGGCGCTGAGCCGGTCGCTGAAACGGACGCAACACGGATGCCTGCCGTGCAGGTCAGCGATGCCCCCGAGCATGAACGCGAACCGTATTTGTGGGAGCAGCCGAAGCGTTTTCGTGCCGCACACATCGGCGAGTTTCTCGGTCGGGTACGCGGGCCTTATCAGGACGACACACTGTTTCTGCTGGTCAACGATGATCTGGGCGTGCTGCGCGATCTGGCCGAGTATCAGGACCGCGTGGTCGGCTGGGTCGAGGCGTGGAGCAACACTGATAACAACGAGCGTGATTATCTGCTGGCCAGTTACATCGAATCGCTCAGCCAGCTCAACGACAAAGATTTCGACAGTCTGGCCAACGCCAGTGACCAACCGCAGGCCAAAGCCCTGTTTGCCGATATCGAGCAGTTGCCGGAACCGGATCGTGAGAACACGCGCAAGGCGTTGCTCGATTATTTGAACAAGGGCGGCAGCATCGAGCCGACCTCTACAGACGCGACGCCGGAACTGAATCAACTGCGTGAAAAGGCCCTCGATCAGTCACTGGCCCTGAACCGTTTCGACGGCGTCGCGCCAGATTTCACCGCCCATGATCGCGCCACCGCCGAGGCGGATCGCCGTTACTACACGCGTCAGTATTTCGAGGCAGTCGCCCCCGAAGATTTCGTCGAGCGACACCTGTCAGCGCTGGTCGATCTGGGCAAGGATCAGGATCGGCGCATGCGCGATGTGCTCGACGGTCCGGTGCTCAGCGGCAAACGCGGGGTCAACGACCTGATCGACCGCCCGGCGATGGACGAGCGATTGAACCTGCTGCGCGATGACCTCGGCCGCTGGAACCGCCTGCTCGAACGCATCACCGCCGACCGCACGCAACTGCTGGTCGCCGGCCGCTTCCACCGCGCGGCGTGGTACTACGACGCGCAAGAGGCGACGCAGCTGCACCAGGCCCTCAGCACCGAATACGCCTGCCTCAAGGACCTCTGCCGCAGCGACGCGGCGAGCGAACAAATGCTCGGTTATCTGGAACAGCACCCGGAACTGACCCGAACGCTGTTCTACACCTTGCCGCTGCGTCTGCAAGCCGAGCAGGCCGGGCAATATGCGTTCCTGTTCAACGCCGGCATGGCCACGTTCAACAACCTGCCGGACTGGCTGGCGAAACTGAAAAAGATCGAGCAACCGCACCTGCCGGCCCTCGACGACATGCCCGAACACAGCCGCACGGTCGCGGCCGCTGTGCAGGACACCTACAGCCCGGCACTGAACCTGGGCCTGAACCGCGTGCTGGAGGGCTTCGATCTGTCGGGCGAGAAAATTCCCGATCTCGATGAGCTGTTCCAGCGCCTGCCCAAAGGGCTGAAATTGCGCCTCTTCGATGCCGCCAAAACCAGCGGCGTGACCTTCACCGTCGCCAGCCCCGCAGAACAGTCCGCCCTGCAAACCGCAATCAAGGAACTGCTGCGCGAACGCGACTACCTGAAAACCCTCAACCGCGAACGCAACCAGATCACCCACAACAAGAACCGTCAAGGCCACAAAACGCCGAGAGCGCTGGAGTTGCAGGAAGAGATCCTGCGCGTGCGGGCGCAGTTGACGGTGATTGAAGGGCGACTGGCGGCGGCGCTGAGCCCGATTGAGGAAGTGCCGGATCGCTCGGCCCGCTTGTACGGCGCCACGCCCGCGCGGGCAGGGGTGACGGTAGTGTTTCCGCCGGCGCAGCAGGGGGAGTTAAGAAGTTTGCTGGGAAATATTCGGTTGGGGGTGGGTGGTATTTCGGCGGGGAGTCTGGTGAAGACGGAAGGGATGGGGTTGGTGGTGGTTTTGGTGCAGGTGGTGAATTTGGTTGAGGTGTTTAAGGAAACCTTCAAGCAATCAAAGAACAAGAGAGCGATCGGGCCGATTTTGTCTGCTGTTGCCACGACTGGGGCGGCTGGTTTCATTGCTGCGCAAAGTCTTGCGGATACGGCAATGAAGGCTCGTAGTAAAGCCCTTATTGATGCACTCCAGCATCATGGTTTGCAGCATGCATATGTACAGATGGGGAAATTGCATATTGGATTAGGCATGCTCACCTATGGCCTTGGTCTGGTGTCCTCAGTAATCAGTCTTAAGAAGCAAATCAAAAATTGGCAGCAGGCCATTCGCAGTGGAAACCGGTCGGCGGAGGATGCAGCCGCGCTGGCCACATTGGGTGCTGGTGGAATGACTGCTGCCAATGCTTACGGTTTGAGCAATACCGTACACGCCACATTCAAGGTATTAACCGCGCCAAATAGTGCTGCTAGAACTGCCGCATGGGCCGCCGCCGGCACTCGCCTTTCTACCGTGTTTTTTCGCTTCAATCTGGCGGGCGCGTTATTTACCGTTTTGGAACTCAGTGGTACTTGGCTATTCAATCGCTACAACATTAGTGCTCACGACAAATGGCTGAAACTCACACCTTGGAGCCGGGACGCAGAGACGCGCGGCGATCATTCACTGGAAGACTATCAAAGTTACCTGGCTTTTCTGATTCACGCGCCTTACGCCCAACTTGGGCCAAACCCATACGACTCCTGGCTGAAGAACTTGCTGTTCAAAGCCAAACCCGGCGATATCCATCTGGTGCTGCCAAGACTGACGTTGAGTGATCTGCTGCCTCCTTTTGGCGGTAAGCCGAAATATCGTTTGGGCATCGGCGCGCACCGTATTTCCATTCCTCTTCACAGTCGAGGAACACCGCGGGAGCGCAAGGACGTCATCAGTGATGAAGTTGTCAGGAGCTTACGCATCGTTGAGTCCACTCCAGAAAAACTGGTGCTCTGCCTTCAGTACCCGGTAGATGTCGACTCTGAATTTACTCCGGCAAAAGAAACGCTGGAGTTGGCAGTTTGCGTTCAAAGAATGAACGACAAAGGTGAGTGGACATCGAGAACTCAAGTCATCCATATGGATCCTCGCGGTGAAGGTCATTTTTCGGTGGTCGCGCCCCAACTGGTCAAGGAGAGCCCGCCCATGTTGTTGGTTGAAACCCAATTTCTGGAGCAGGCCGACTATGGCGAATGATCTCTACAGGCTGATCGATCCGCCGCCGCTTGAACAACCAAAAAAAGCGGGCGACATCGAACCGTTTCCCAGTGGAAAAATCACCTATCTCGCGCCATTGCCATTACCCACCCCAATGCCGCCTTTTGGGCCACATATTGGTGAACTGAACGATTTGTATATGGACTTTGGATTGGGGGCACCACAGGTTTTTTCTTGGCAGGTAATTTTAGGTGGGCCTATAACGATGATCTTTATGTGGTCCATCTTATTGCCGTTATTCAGTTTGGGTTTTGGCCTCATATCAGGATACGACTGGTTGTACTCCTGGGAATTTGCAGAAGAATTGTTTTTCCCATCAACGAAACTTGGATTGCAAGCGGCGGCTGCCATGTTATTTATTGGCCTATGCGTCTGGCACCATAACGACAAAAAACGCGCCTCAATCATCCCGACCCGCTTCAACCGCCAACGCCGCGAAGTCTGCTTCATGCCCGAAGGCGAAACCGAACCCGTCTTCGTCCCCTGGGAATCCCTCTCCGCCTGGATCATCGAAGCCCAAGGCGCGACCCAATATGGCATCCACCGTCAATACGGCATGGGGATCGGCTTCTACCACGGCGAAACCCTCACCAGCCTCGAATTCCCCTGCGCCGGGCTGCCGCTCGCCATCAGCCATTGGGAAGCCATTCGCGGCTACATGGAATACGAGGTCAACGACCTCAAATCGATTCAGGACCTGCAAGACCTGCAAGGCCCCGACGACCCGCCTCACGAAGGCCTGCACACGTTTCGCAACGCCCGCGCACGCATGCACCAGCAGATACGCGATGGCTCGCGCACTCGGCTGTCAGGGTTTTTCTGGTACCTGTACCACGTCATGACTCTGTGGACGATTCCCAACCGTCTCGTCGAATGGGAAGTGCGGCGCCTCGAAAGGATTGGCAAACAGACATTGCCCGAAGCCATGCGCGAGTGGTCCGAGCCTTTACCGGAAGATCAATGGGCCAAGCCGAGTGAGGAGTTGCTGCGGCTGAGTGAGCAGGTGCGGCAGATTCAAAAGCGTCAGCCTCACCGGCCGATTACCGAGATCTTTGCCGAGGTGCAACACTCGGCTGCGACTGGTAAGCGTCGCGCATGAGTGATTCCCCCGTACTGCTCACTGACGTTGAATTCACTCCGGCGAAAGAAATACTCGAACTGGCAGTTTGTATTCAAAGAATGAACGACAAAGTTGAGTGGGCATCGAGAACTCAAGTCATCCATCTGGATCCTCGAAAAGAAGGACATTTCTCTGTAATCGTTCCTCAGTTGGTAAAAGAAAATCCACCGGTATTGCTTGTTGAAACCCAGTTCTTGGAGCGAGCCGATCATGCCGAATAATCTCGACAAGCCAACAGGTACACCGCAGCTTGAACAGTCACGAAAAGCAGGCGATATCGAGCCATTTCCAGGTGGGAAAATTACCTATCTCGCTCCGCTGCCCTTACCAACACCGATGCCACCTTACGGGCCACATATTGGGGAGTTGAATCAGGTGTACATGGATTTTGGTTTGGGATCACCGCAGGTATTTTCATGGCAAGTTATTTTGGGTGGTCCACTCAGTGTTGCTTTTTCGGCAGCGTTTCTGCTTCCGCTGATCGGTGGCTTCATGTTCTTTTTATTCGGGCAGGGCTGGGACGACGTTTCTCATGCCATAGAAGGGCTTTTCAATGAAGGTAAAGGGGTTTCATTCCTGGTGGGATGCTTGATGCTCCTTATCGGCCTTTGCGTCTGGCACCACAACCACAAAAAACGCGCCTCAATCATCCCGACCCGCTTCAACCGCCAACGCCGCGAAGTCTGCTTCATGCCCGAAGGCGAAACCGACCCCGTCTTCGTCCCCTGGGAATCCCTTTCCGCCTGGATCATCGAAGCCCAAGGCGCGACCCAATACGGCATCCACCGTCAATACGGCATGGGCATCGGTTTCTACCACGGCGAAACCCTCACCAGCCTCGAATTTCCCTGCGCCGGGCTGCCACTCGCCATCAGCCATTGGGAAGCCATTCGCGGCTACATGGAATACGAGGTCAACGACCTCAAATCGATTCAGGATCTGCAAGACCTGCAAGGCCCCGACGACCCTCCCCACGAAGGCCTGCACACCTTTCGCAACGCCCGCGCACGCATGCACCAGCAGATACGCGATGGCTCGCGCACTCGGCTGTCAGGGTTTTTCTGGTACCTGTATCACGTCATGACTCTGTGGACGATTCCCAACCGTCTCGTCGAATGGGAAGTGCGGCGCCTCGAAAGGATTGGCAAACAGACATTGCCCGAAGCCATGCGCGAGTGGTCGGAGCCGCTGCCGGAAGATCAATGGGCCAAACCAAGTGAGGAGTTGCTGCGGCTGAGTGAGCAGGTGCGGCAGTTGCAAAAGCGTCAGCCGCAGCGGCCCATCACGGAAATTTTTGCCCAGGTGCAGCGAGTGGCATGAATGCCCGGGATTCGCCCCGGAATGCGCTGCAGATGTAGCCTTCGGTCTCGTTCACGGATTCATCAACTGCTCCGTCCGTCCGGGCATTTTTCAGCTCGATTGAATTTTTGCCATGCGCAACCCCTCTGCTGCTGTAGAGGCGCGAAACAGCGTCCTGACAATCGACCGAGAATATTGCCATGACTGTCCTGACACCCCTGCAATCCGTGCCAGCCCAAGAACAAGCGATCGAACCCGCCGGGAATATCCGTGGCGTCTATGAAGCGCTGCTACGGGAGGAAAACCCGCAAGCCCTTGCGCAAACGTTCCTGCACCAACAGCTGGAATGTGCTGCAGCGTTGCCCGAAGAGCTGCCGCAAGACCCCTCTACCTGGCACGCTTGGGTCGCCGCGCATTGCGCCGATGTCGCTCGGCAATACGCTGATTATCTGCAACAGCGCAAGGCCGGCGGGCCACGGCAGTTCTTCAGAAACAAGGCTCAGGCGTTGTACTTCCTGCAAGCGGTGGGCCCGACCAAACTGGTCGATGGTGCCTGGTTGTACGGGCTGTTGCAGCATTGGCGCGATCCACGTTTCAGCGGTTTGCTCTGCACCTATCTGGAAGAGCTTGGTGAGGGCAATCCGGCGCAGAACCATGTGGTGATCTACCGCAAACTGCTGGCCGAACACGACCTCGACCACGCCGGTCCCATTACCGATGAGCGTTATCTACAAGGCGCCCTGCAACTGGCGCTCGGCGTCTGCGGCGATGAGTTTTTGCCAGAAGTCATCGGCTACAACCTCGGCTACGAGCAGCTGCCGTTGCACTTGCTGATCAGCAGTTACGAGCTCAGCGAGCTGGGCATCGACCCGTATTACTTCACTTTGCACGTCACCATCGACAACGCCAGCACCGGCCATGCGCAGAAAGCCGTACAAGCGGTACTTGACCTGTTGCCGCTTGAGGCTGATCGCGCCAATTTTCTGCGGCGGGTATCGCTGGGTTATCGACTCAATGATCTGGGGCAGGGCAGTCGCGCGATCATCGAAGGTTTCGACCTGGAAAACGAATTGCTCGCGATGCTCGAGCGCAAGTGCCCGTTCGCCCAGCACATGCACTCGGACTATTGCCGTTTCGAAGGCAAAACCGTCAACCAGTGGCTGGCAGAACCGGCGCATTTGCCGGGCTTCCTGCAAGCCCTGCAGGACAAAGGCTGGATCAAGCGTCATGAAGACCCGCAGGCCAGTCGCTTCTGGCAGTTGATCGACGGCGATGGTGCAGCGATGTTCGGCGTGTTCAGCGCCTACGAGAAACAGCTGGTCCACGACTGGATTGCCGGCGACTGGAAACCGGCGCGAAAAGCCACGGCGTTGCGCCGACACGCGCCGGCCAACTCACCAATTGAGGTGCCTGAACAGGACCCCGACGTGCAGCAGCTCAACGCCGCGCTGGAAGGGCTTGATGGCCACGCACAAATGGCCGCGCTTATTCCGTGGCTGGCGCCGGCGCGGCATGCGCATCCTGCCGGGCTACTTGCCACTCGCCGGTTTATCGAACTCAAATCCCGCCTGCCTTAAGGACATCAGCAATGAATCAGGAAGAACAACTGTCCACCGACGATCTTGCGTTGCTGCAACTGGGCCGGCGCTTGCAGGCTGACGGCTATCGTTTCATCACCCCGACGCCGCTGACCCATCAGCGGGTCAATCAGCGTGACGAAGGCCAGTTCGCTGACTCCCTGCGCGATGTATTTGGCTGGTCGCGGCCCTTTGCGCCGGGCCTGTTGTCTGCCGATGAGCAACGGCAGTTACAGGATGCGCAAGTCATCGATTGCTACGAAGGTCACCTGAAAAGCCGCGTACGCTGGTCGAGCCTGGACGACTTGCTATTCGTGCATTCGGCGTATCCCACCGACGCCGCCGATTCAGTGTTTTTCGGTCCGGACACCTATCGTTTCGCCCAACTGATTCACGCCCATTTGCAACAGAACTTCGCACCGATCCATCGTGCCGTGGATATCGGTTGCGGTGCCGGCGTGGGCGCCATTCTGATCGGCCGCGCCCGCCGCGAAGCGCAAGTGTTGGCGCTGGATATCAATCCCGCCGCGCTACGCCTGACCACGATTAACGCGGCATTGGCGGAAGTCGCCAACGTCGAAGCCCATGCCAGCGATCTGCTGCAAGGCGTCGACGGCGAGTTCGATCTGATCGTCGCCAACCCGCCGTACATGGCCGATCCCGCCGCGCGGGCCTACCGGCATGGCGGTGGCACGCTGGGCGCCGGGCTGTCGTTGCGCATCGTCGAGCAAGCCCTCAATCGGCTCACGCCCGGCGGCTCGTTGCTGCTCTATACCGGCGTGGCGATGGTCGATGGTCGCGATCCGTTTCTCGACACGGTGTTGCCACGACTCGATGAAGCGCGGTTTGCCTGGACTTACCGGGAAATCGATCCGGATGTCTTCGGCGAGGAACTGCTCAACCCGGGATACCAACGGGTCGACCGGATCGCCGTGGTCGCCTTGACTGTGACTCGTATTGGCTGAAACAGGGCAGGTGCGCCATGAGCAGAAACCTTGACGACTACAACCGCATGCGCGATTTCTCAGCGACGTCGGAGCCAGCCGCAGTCAAGCGTTCGAGCAAGAAGACCGCAGCGGATCACGCCCTGCAGTTCTGCATCCAGAAGCACGACGCCTCGCACCTGCATTACGACTTTCGCTTGGAGCTCGATGGCGCGCTGAAGAGCTGGGCGGTGCCGAAAGGGCCATCGCTCGACCCCAAGGTCAAGCGCCTGGCAGTGCATGTCGAAGACCACCCGCTGGATTATGCGACGTTCGAAGGCAGTATTCCCGAAGGGCATTACGGCGCCGGGGATGTGATCGTCTGGGATCGCGGGGTATGGATCCCACTGGAAGACCCGCAAAAGGCCTACGTCAAAGGCAAGCTCAAGTTCGAGTTACAGGGCGAGAAACTCGCCGGGATCTGGAATCTGGTGCGCACCCACATGCCGGGCAAGAAGGAGAACTGGTTTCTGATCAAGCATCAGGACAGCGCCGCCCGCCCGCAGGATGATTACGACGTGCTGGTGGCCGAGCCGGATAGTGTTTTAAGTGAGCGCACTCTGGTCGATAAACCCAAGCTTGCAGCCAGGCAGGTCAAACCCATCGAGAAGCCTGCCGCGAAACCGCGCAAAAAGGCTTCGGGCACGCTGACCGGCGCGCACAAGGCGAAAATTCCCGCGCAACTGAAACCGCAATTGGCGACTTTGGTCGACAGCGCACCGGAAGGTGACTGGAGCTACGAGATCAAGTTTGACGGTTACCGGATCATGGCGCGGATCGAGGGTGAACAGGTTCAGCTCTTCACCCGTAACGGTCACGACTGGACGCACAAGTTGCCGAAACAGGCAGAAGCGCTGGCTGCACTGAAACTGGAGTCAGCGTGGCTCGATGGTGAAATGGTGGTCGCCGACGAACACGGCGTGCCGGATTTTCAGGCGCTGCAAAACGCCTTCGACTCCGGCAGCAGTGCCAACATCCTCTATTACCTGTTCGACATGCCGTATCTCAACGGCGTCGACCTGCGCGAAGTCGCTGTCGAGGAACGCCGTGCGGCACTTTCAACGGTGCTCGGTGCTCATGAGCAACCGCTGTTGCGCTTTTCCCAAGCCTTCGACGAAACCCCTGATGCGCTGCTTAACAGCGCCTGTCAGATGCAGATGGAAGGTCTGATCGGCAAACGCCTCGGCTCGCCGTACGTTTCACGGCGCAGCAGCGACTGGATCAAACTCAAATGCAAACATCGCCAGGAATTCGTGATCGTTGGCTACACCGATCCGAAAGGCTCGCGCAGTGCCTTCGGCGCGTTGCTGCTGGGCCTGCATGATCGTGATAGCGGCGAGCTGCGCTACGCCGGCAAGGTCGGCACCGGTTTTAATGAAACCACCCTGAAAAGCATCCTCGCGCAACTCAAACCCTTGCAGGTGAAAAAAGCTGCCGTGGTCAATCCACCGGAAGGATTCGAAGCCAAAGGCGTGCACTGGCTCAAACCGAAACTGCTGGCGGAAGTCGCGTTCGCCGAAATGACCAAGGACGGCTCGGTGCGTCATGCCGTGTTCCATGGTTTGCGCGAGGACAAACCGGCCAAGGACATCACTGAGGAGCGAGCGAAACCCGTGAAGACTTCAGAGAGTAAAACCGCCGCGAAGAAAGCCCCGAAAAAAATCGCTGCGAGCAAATCCGAACCGGCGGAGACTGCGCCATCGCAGCTCGGCCTGGCCAGCGGCAAAGTGCGCATTACCCACCCGGATCGGGTCATCGACGCCGTCAGCGGCACTACCAAAATGCAACTGGCCGAATACTACGCCAGCGTCGCCGAATGGATCCTTCCTCAACTCAAGGACCGCCCGGTTGCGCTGGTGCGGGCGCCGTACGGCATCGCCGGCGAACTGTTCTTCCAGAAGAACGCCGAACGTCTGGCGATCCCCGGCATCACCACGCTGGACAAGGATGTCACCGGGCAACCGGTGATGCTGATCAACAACGCCGAAGCGCTGATCGGCGCGGTGCAGATGAGCACCGTCGAACTGCACACCTGGAACGCCACCACGGTTGACCTCGACAAGCCTGATCGCTTCGTCCTCGACCTCGACCCGGATCCGGCGCTGCCCTGGAAAAGCATGGTCGAAGCCACCGCGCTGACCCTCACGGTGCTGGATGAACTGGGGCTCAAGGCGTTTCTCAAAACCAGCGGCGGCAAGGGCATTCATCTGGTGGTGCCCTTGACCCGCAAGCTCGGCTGGGATGAGGTCAAGGATTTCAGCCATGCGATCGTCAGTCATATGGCCAAGCTGTTGCCGGATCGATTTTCGGCGGTGTCCGGGCCGAAAAATCGCGTCGGGCGAATCTTCATCGACTATCTGCGCAATGGTCTCGGCGCAACGACCATTTGTACTTATGCCGCGCGCACCCGTGAGGGTTTGCCGGTGTCGGTGCCGTTGTTCCGGGAAGAAGTGGCCGAGATCAAGGGCGGCAATCAGTGGAATATCCACAACGTCCATGAACGCCTGGCAGAAGTCGGCGACGAGCCCTGGGCGGACATGAAGAAAACCCGACAGAGCATCACCGCAGAAATGCGCAAACGGGTCGGGATGAAGAAGTGATCAGGTGTCGCGCAACAAGTCGTGGGCGTTGAGCAGTTCGAAGGCAATTTCCGGATGGTTTTCCAGGCCCCGGCGAATTGCGGCCGGAATTGCCTGACGGGTCTTGCGACACAGCCCCGGCAGCTCTTCGATCTGAATGGCAATACCACGCATCGTGCGCACTTCGTTGAAACCGGGGGCGACTTCGACGCGGATACCCAGTTGTTCAAACATCCGTTGTTGCAGATGCCTGAGGTCGGTTAGATCCTTGAGCATCTCCAGACGCGCGAGCAGACGTTTTTCTTCCTCGCGCGTCAGGCGCAGGATGCGCAGATCCGCGCCGGGTTTCTCCAGCAGCGGGTCTCGCCCGCAATTGCAGGCGCCGGGCGGGCAGGGTGAGCGCAACGGCACAGAAGTCGTCATGGCCTCCATCATAGAGGCCGTCGGACATTTTTGCCTATGCGCCGTCAGCAGCCGTCCATCGGCCGCTTCGCTTCTGACAGCTACTGATTCAGACCTTCGTAATGCACCAGAATCGCATTGGCGAGGTCTTCATCGCTGGCGTTGATGCCAGGGTTTTCCTGGCGAACCTGTTGCAGCACCGACTCAAGATAAACCCCACGAATGGCCCCGCCACTGGCGACGAATGCAGACAAGTCGTCACGGGCCGGAATCACCATTTTGTGATCCTTGAAGGTCGAGTACAGCGACGCGGAGACACCTGCCGAAGTGGCGACATCGCCCGCATCGACGCGGGCCAGTGCCGAACCGACGGGCAGGCATAAGAGTAAAGAAGAAACGAGCACTAACTTGCGCATGACGGTATTCCTCCACAAGCGCGAAGCAAAAGGGAAGTACTACATAATGTGAGAGGTGCGCGGAGGGCGGGAGTTCCGTGGGAGATTCATATGGAGTGCGGGCAGCGCCGTTGCGGGCTGCCCGTTCCTATATGCAGTGGTCAGATCACGCCACAGGCCATGCGGTCGCCGCCACCGCCAAGGGGCTTGGGCATGTCGGCATGGTTATCGCCGCCGGCATGGATCATCAGTGCATGCCCCTTGATCTCACTGATTTTCTTCAGCCGCGGCGCCAGCACCGGATAGTTGGCGATGCCGTCGGCTGTCACGTAAACCGCCGGTAAATCGCCCAGATGGCCGTCAGCGTACGGGCCGAGATGCTTGCCGGTTTTCTGCGGATCGAAATGGCCACCGGCCGCGAGTGCCGCGCCTTTGACGCCGTCCTTCATGCCGGGCTCGCAACTGCCGTTTTCATGGACATGAAAACCATGCACGCCGGCCGGCAGGGATTTCAGATCGGGAGTGAACAGCAAGCCATACGGCGTTTCACTGATGGTGACGGCGCCAATCGCCTGCGGTGCACCATCGGCGCTGACCAGATTGATGGCGACTTTCTCGCTCGCCGCCTGAGCGGTGCCAATAGCGAGGGTGCCGAGTAGTCCCAACCAGAGTGCGCGTTTCATAAGCGTTTCCTTGTGCTGCACGAGTTTTCAGAAGGACCGACTCAATAGCCTTTGCCCATTAACAGGCGATGAAGGCGCGATCCCGCGGCGTTCAAAGTGAGACTCTTCGCACAATCCGAAAGTTTTGCCGGTGCTGCCGTTCTGCGTTGACATTCGCTGACACGCTCTGGCGCGGCAGATTGGCGCAAATAGGCTTAACTCAAGGTCTGACAGGGCTTTCCAGCGTGCCCGGGGAGGATTTGCAAGGTGTCGATCAAACTGCGTTTAGTGTTGCTGATTGTTACCAGTCTGCTGACAGCCTTGATCATGGGGGTGGTCAGTTACTTCGGTAATGTGCACATGGCTTCAGCGGTCAATGACAACGCCGTCAGCATGAGCGCGCTGCGCAACCACATGGAGGCCGACATGATGCACGACGCCCTGCGCGCCGACGTCTATTCGGCGATGCTGGTGGGGTTAGGCAAAAGTACCGGGACAGCCGCCGAAGTGCGCGACTCGATCAATGAACACACCGGGCATTTCCGCGAGGTCCTCGACGACAACCTCAAGTTGCCAATCAACCCGACCCTGCGCACGGCGCTGGAGCAGATCAAGCCGAGTCTCGACACATACATCAACGCCGGTGAGCGGATTGTCGGGCTGGCACTGGACAACCCGGATGCGGCGCAGCAGGAACTCGCTACGTTCAATACCGCGTTCAGTCAGCTCGAAACGCAAATGGCGGCGCTGAGTGAATTGATCGAAACCAACACCCGACAGACCAGCGAAGGCACCGAAGCGGCTATCCGCAATGCCAATCTCGCTCTTGGCCTAGTGCTGATTGCCAGTCTGTTGTTGCTGCTGGCGCAGGGGCGCTGGGTGATGTCGAGCATCCTCGGGCCACTGAAAACGGCCAGCCGGATCGCCGAAAGCATCGCTCACGGCAATCTCAGCGAGTCCATCGCCGAGCCGTCCGGCAAGGACGAGGCCAGCGTCTTGATTCGGACCCTGGCGACCATGCAGCGGGACTTGCGCAACATGATCGACGTGGTGCGCCGAAATGCCCATGGTGTCAGTGGCATGAGCGAGCAGTTGAGCCATGGCTGCCATCAGGTCGCCGACAGCAGCCAGCAACAAAGCGTCGCCGCCGGGACCATGGCTGCCGCCGCCAGCCAGATGACCGCGAGCATCGAGGAAATCACCCGACACGCCGAGCGCGCGCTGGGCATGGCCAACCAGGCCGAGTCATTGGCGAAGAATGGCGGGCAGGTGATCCATCAAGTGGTCAGCGACATGGATGATATTGCGCGCTCGGCGCAACAGTCGGCGCAGGTGATCCGCACGCTGGATCAGGAGTCCGAAGCGATCTTCAACATCATTCAGGTGATCAAAAGTATTGCCGACCAGACCAACCTGCTGGCGCTGAACGCCGCCATCGAGGCCGCGCGAGCAGGTGAGCAGGGCAGGGGCTTTGCGGTGGTGGCGGACGAAGTGCGCAGCCTGGCGGCGCGAACCAGCGCGTCCACTCAGGAAATCGCCGCGATGGTCGCACGCATTCAGCACAGTACTCGCGAGGCCGTCAGCAGCATGGAGGCGGGCGTGGCGCAGGTCGACAAGGGCATGGCGGTGACGGCTGACGTCGAGCGGGCGATTCGGGAAATTCTTCAGGCGACGTTGAGCACTACACAACTGGTCAATGACATCACCCGCACCATCGGCGAGCAGAGCCAGGCCAGCAACGAGATTGCCCATCAGGTAGAGATGATTGCCGGGATGTCCGAGGGCAATAGCCGGGTAATCGGCCAGACGGCGAACACCACAGATGAGTTGTCGAGTCTGGCGGGGCAGTTGGCGCAGTCGGTGGATCGGTTTCGGTTGTGAGTGCTGCAGCAGGTGTGCAGTAACCCTGCGAACACCACAACCCAATGTGGGAGCTGGCTTGCCAGCGATAAGGCCGGCACATTCAATATTGATGTTAACTGACACACCGCTATCGCTGGCAAGCCAGCTCCCACATTGGACTTTGGTGTAAACACAAGTGTATTCACAACATCAAAACGATGACTTTAAGCGAGAGGATTCAGCCAAGGGCCGCGCTGGGGTCATGTTCGGCACTTGCCAGCCGATAAGCCCCTGAGCGGAAAAAGACTCTCAAGTCGGGAACAGACGCGCGGGTTTGTCCTGACGTGATATTCTTCGCGCCAACTTGGTTTGACCTTATTCAGTTTGCTTGCCTTTTGGGCGGGCCGACGGAATCCCTGTCGCTCAAGTAGCTGAAGCCAATAATGATAAGAAGTCAGTTCAGAAGGGACATTAACTGAGGTCGATGCGGTACATCGGCCTTGTGTGCCCACCCGTCAAAATTGAAGTGTGCCGGAACCCGCGACGCTAGCCTGAGCGTTGCAGAAGAGGGGCCTCACACGCACAACAGCGGCGGGCGGAAGGCGTTTTATCATAGGTGCAACAGATGTTTAAAAAAGTGAACACAGCCCTGCTGGGTCTGGCTTTGGCGATGGGGATGACATCCGCCAATGCTGACGAAGCAAAGAAAGTCGACGTCCTGCTGATCGGCGGCGGCATCATGAGCACCACCCTCGGTGTGTGGATCAATGAGCTGGAGCCAAGCTGGTCGATGGAAATGGTCGAGCGCCTCGACGGCGTCGCCCTGGAAAGCTCCAACGGCTGGAACAACGCCGGTACCGGTCACTCGGCTCTCGCTGAGCTGAACTACACCCCGGAAGACGACAAAGGCAACGTGACGATCCCGAAAGCGGTCGAGATCAACGAAGCGTTCCAGGTCTCCCGTCAATTCTGGGCCTGGCAGGTTCAGCAAGGTGTTCTGAAGAACCCTCGCTCGTTCATCAACACCACTCCGCACATGAGCTTCGTGTGGGGCGATGACAACATCAAGTTCCTGAAAAAGCGCTACGAAGCCCTGCAAGCGAGCCCGCTGTTCGCTGGCATGCAGTACTCCGAAGACCCGGCTGTGATCAAGAAGTGGGTCCCGCTGATGATGGAAGGGCGTGACCCAAACCAGAAAATCGCGGCCACCTGGAGCCCGTTGGGTACCGACATGAACTTCGGCGAAATCACCCGCCAGTTCGCCGGTTACCTGCAGACCAAGCCTAACTTCAACTTGAAACTGTCCAGCGAAGTGCAGGACATCACCAAGAACGAAGACGGCACCTGGCGCGTCAGCTACAAAAACCTGAAAGACGGCACCAAGACCGAAACCGACGCCAAGTTCGTGTTCATCGGCGCGGGCGGCGGTGCACTGCACCTGCTGCAAAAGTCGGGCATTCCCGAAGCCAAGGAATACGCTGGCTTCCCGGTAGGCGGCTCGTTCCTGGTGACCGATAACCCGGCCATCGCCGAGCAGCACCTGGCCAAGGCCTACGGTAAAGCCTCGGTTGGCGCACCTCCGATGTCGGTTCCGCACCTGGACACCCGTGTTCTGGACGGCAAGCGCGTTATCCTGTTTGGCCCATTCGCGACCTTCAGCACCAAGTTCCTCAAAGAAGGCTCGTACCTGGACCTGCTGACCAGCACCACCACCCACAACATCTGGCCTATGACCAAGGTCGGCATCAAGGAATACCCGCTAGTCGAGTACCTGGCTGGCCAACTGATGCTGTCGGATGAAGACCGTTTGAACGCGCTGAAGGAATACTTCCCGAACGCCAAAGCCGAAGACTGGCGCCTGTGGCAAGCCGGCCAACGCGTGCAAATCATCAAGCGTGATGAAGCCGCCGGCGGCGTGCTGAAACTGGGTACCGAAATCGTTGCTGCTCAAGACGGCTCCATCGCCGGCCTGCTGGGCGCATCGCCAGGCGCGTCGACCGCTGCTCCGATCATGCTGAGCGTGCTGCAGAAAGTCTTCAAAGACAAAGTCGCGACCCCAGAATGGCAAGCCAAGCTGCACCAGATCGTTCCAAGCTACGGCACCCAGCTGAACAGCGATCCAGCCAAAGTGGCTGCAGAGTGGGCTTACACCGCCAAGATCCTCGAACTGCCGACACCTCCAGTGATCGGTCAGGCTGCTGCTCCGGCTGCACCTGCGGCTGAGAAAGCTGAAGCTCCGAAGGAAAACGCTGCACGTGACATGGCTCTGTAACCAGACGCCTGACACACAAAGCCCACTGAACCGGCGACGGTCAGTGGGCTTTTTTGTGGCGAAAATCCTGTAGGTGCGGAGTCAGGATCTGGTTTTTGCCAGGTAGGCACCGAGGCGCTGGCCCATTTGTTCACCCAAGGCTTGCAGGCCGCTGAGGGGACGCACCATCACCTCGAATTCGACGATCTTGCCGCTCTCATCGAAACGAATCATGTCGATGCCTTTGAGCTCCTTCGAACCTATCTTGGCACTGAACTCCAGAATCACATTCAGCCCATCAGCGGTCGAAAGCTCACGGTGATATCTGAAATCCTCAAACACTTCGAACACCGTGTTGAGAATCATCGAAACCACCGGGGCGCCCGGATAAGGCGTGTGTGCCATGGGCGAGCGGAACACGGCGTTGGCATCAAGCAGCGCGGGCAGGGCGCTCAAGTCGCCGGTACGGATCATTTCGTGCCAGCGGTTCAGGGATTCGGCGACATTGGGCCGCAGGTTCAGGTCAGTCATTTGCACCTCTGGATTTTTGTTGTTCTTCGACTCTAGATCAAAGCGCTGTCAGGGCAAACTTAATGTCGCTACTGAATATCACCCTACAGATCAGATTTCATCTGATACGCTTTTTTCGTTTCAATCTGCCTCTGTCATCGGTTCAGATGCAGGATCAAAATGCCCCGGCAGTTCGGTCACTCACGACAAACCTTCATTCCGAAGTGTCCAGTGCACCGCAAGCTCAGCATTGAGGAGAGCAACATGAACAAAATGGCGATTTTCCTGGGTGGCTTCCTGACACTGACCATTCTGATTGGCCTGCTCGCGACGATTTCTCCGGTCTGAGATACGGCCACAAGATGATGTCCGGGGTGTGCCGCGCGAATCGTGTTTAAATGCCGCGCCTTCACACCTCGAAATGGACGTCACCCATGGCCGAACAACGGATCCGCGCCGTCGCACTTTGCGTTTTTCATCACAATGGAAAAATTCTGGTCAACGAGTTTCGTGACCCGGTCAGCCAGCAGACCTGCTTTCGTCCCATCGGCGGCGGTATCGAATTCGGCGAAACCAGCGCCGAAACCATCGTGCGCGAAGTGCAAGAGGAGTTGGGTCTGTCCATGACGGACGTGCGCCTGCTCGGCACACTCGAAAGCCTGTTCATCTACAACGGCAAACCCGGACACGAGATTGTGCAGGTCTACGACGCCAGGTTTGCCGACTCCGGCGTGTACGCGCAGGCACAGATCATTGGCCATGAAAGCGACGGCGCACCCTTTACCGCGCGCTGGCATGACCGCTCAAGCTTCAGCGAGCAGGCGCCTCTGGTGCCGAAGGGTCTGGGTGATTTGCTCAAGCGCGCCGGATTGCTCGATTGACGTAGCAGCGACCTCCTTTAAGAACAACGACGCATGGTCTCAACGATGTCGTGCGTACTCGACAAGATCCCTGGGATAAACCATGTGATCGATCCTGCTGTCATCAATGCCGTACAAAAACGCGATGGCAGCGGCTTCAAACGCCCAGTAACCGGCATAACTTCCTTCGTCGCCGTCCAGGTGAGAGTCGTACCAGGGCGCGTGGGTGAAGGCGCCATACCATTGCTCGCAATAGGTCGCCAACAAGTCGGCAGCCTCTTGCCTGTCATCCGCGTGAATCGCCTGTATCAACGGGGTGTAGACGTCGTGAAACCACTCATCGATGTCTTCTCTGTCCTCGACTACCTTGCACAGCAGATCTTCGTAAAGCGCGTCTTCGCCCTTGTAGCCGGCATTGTCGATAAGACGGATAAAGCGCTTTAAGAGGTCGGTTCGATGCAGTAGTACGCACAGGCTGACTACCTGAATGCACTCCTCATATTGATCAAGCCAGGTATCGATGGCCAGAGGCGAGATATCGACTATCTGTTCACTGATTGCCAGTTTTTGCTGGCGCACTTCGTATAGCGAGATCAACTCTTCGAGAAGGGGTTGCAGCGCAACGAATTCGACACCCGCGGTGTAGGAGATCAACAGCTTTTTAAAGGCCACGCTTCTGAAATGGCTCGCTCGCAGAGAGGCTTCCTGTTCGGCAGAGTCTGAATCAAAGGTGTGGTGCTCCCAGAACTCTCTGGTCTCTACGCTGTAGGCCAGAAAGTCCTTGTATCGGAAGTCGCTGAGAAACTGTTTGTTCTTGTTCATCAGTGTTCACATGTTGCTGAGCGCCGCGCGTATTGGACCAGATCCCTGGGATAAACCATGTGATCGATCCTGCTGTCATCAATGCCGTACAAAAACGCGATGGCAGCGGCTTCAAACGCCCAATAACCGACATAACAGCCTTCTTCACCCTGCAAGTGCGTGTCGTGCCACGGGGCGTGTTCAAAGGCGCCGTACCATCCTTCGCAGTACTGTTGCAGCCGGGACGACGCCTCTTCGGGCGTATCGACGTAAACCGCTTGAATAAGGGGCGTATAGACGTCGTGGTACCACTCATCAATATCGTGACGGTCAGGCAGCACCTTCTTCAGCAGATCTTCATAGAGCGTGTCGTCACCGGCGTAACCCGCCTGGTCGATCAGTTTGACGAAACGCGCGAGCAAATCATGGCGGTGCAGGAGAACGCACAGTCCCATCACTTGAACCGCTTCTTCGTATTGATCGGGCCAGTCATCGATGGCCAGCGGAGAGATCGTTGGTGATTGCTCGTAGTCAGCGAGCGTTTGCTGGCGCACTTCGTACTTGTCGAGCAGGTCTTCAAGCAGGGGAATCAAAGACTCGACGGGCGCACCAGCGGTGTAGGTTACGATCAACCTGTCGAGTGCGAGGGTCTGGAAGTAGCTGGCACGCAGCGACGCTTCCTCAGCATCTGAGTCGGATTTGAATCGATGGATCTTGAAGAACTCGATGACTTCATCATGTTCTTTGAGGAAGTGTTCGTACTGGCTTTCACCGAGGAATTCCTGGCGTCGTTTCATTGATGTCGCGTCCCTTGCGTCCCGTGGAAAAGCTGCGGGATGGTGCAGCAATCCAGACGCTGGATCAAGGATTCAAACGCGGGATCAGTGCCCCTAGTCGTTTTGCGTGGCCGGGCCTTTGCGGCGCTCAGCACCGTCCGGATTGCCAACGTCCAGCAACCTTCTTTCCACCAATACGTTTTCCAGCGCCTGACGCTCGACCGGCGCCATTTGGTGCTCGCGTTTTTTCAGCTCCAGCAGGATAGGGCTGGACCAGGTGCGATAGGTCTGTTCGATGTTGCGGCGGGACGTCATCAGTCTCTCCTTGATGAAGAGCCCGGTGTTGCGGGCAGGGGCTCAATCCGATGAGGTATTAACCTTAGTCGACAAACCGGGAAGCCGCTAATGCCCAGGACTTTGTGGGAACTGGCTTGCCAGCTCCCACAGGGTTACTCATCGAATGGGGATCAGTCGTCGACCTTCATCATTTCCTGCACGCCTTCCCACGCTTCGCCACGCATGCGCTCGATGTCCAGGCCGGGTATCACGCCGTTATCCACGACGACCCGGCCGCCGACCAGACTGTATTTCACCGTGATCGGTTCGCCTGCCACTACCGGCGCGACGGCGCTGTCGTGGAAGCCGTAGAACCGTGGATGGTCGAGGCTGTAGATCACCAGATCGGCCGCCTGGCCGACTTCCAGCGTGCCGACGGCACCGAGTCCCAATACCTGCGCGCCGCCCGCTGTGCCCCAATGGATCACATCTTCCGCGGTAGTCGCCGAGGCGCCTTGTTCGGCGCGGTGGATCAGCCACGCGGTGTTGGCTTCGCCGACCATGCTCCCGGATTCGTTGGAGGCCACGCCGTCGACGCCGAGGGAAATCGGCACGCCGGCCTCGTACATTTGCGGCACAGGCGCGACACCGCTGCCCAAGCGTGCATTGCTCACCGGGCAGTGGGCGATGCCGGTGCCGGTCTGGGCGAGCATGCGGATTTCACTCGGTTGCAAATGCACGGCGTGGGCGAACCAGACGTCAGGGCCGAGCCATTCGTGTTCGGCGACGAACTCCACCGGCAGGCAGTTGTACTTTTCCCGGCAGAAATTCACGTAGTTTTGCGTTTCGGACAAGTGTGTGTGCAGGCGCAAGCCGAGGCCGCGCGCGGTATGAGCGAGTTCGCGCAGTAGGGTCGGCGGCAGCGAGAAAGTTGGCGTGGTCGGCGCGACCACGACGCGGCGCAGCGCATCCGGGGTGTCCTGGTGATACCGCGATTTCAGCCGCTCGATATCGCCGACCATCTGTTCGAGGCTTTCCGGTTGCAGTGCGGTTTTCGAGAAGCCCGGATGCGCGCTCGCTGATTCCAGCGCACCCCCCCGGCAGAGTACGAAGCGCAGGCCGAATTCATCGGCCAGATCGAACAGCAAATCACCGGTATCGGTGCTGCCGTGGGCGTGGTAGAGGTAGTGGTGATCGGCGCAAGTCGTCACGCCGGACAGCAACAACTCGACCATGCCCAGCCGTGCGGCGATCCGCGCCAGTTGTGGCGTGAAGCGATTAAGACGTGGGTAAGGCACGCTCGCCAGCCAGCCTTGCAGGTCCTGATTCAGACCTTCGGGCACGGCTTTGAGCAGGTTCTGGAACAGGTGATGGTGGGTGTTGATCCAGCCCGGGTAGACCACGCTGTTGCGCGCATCGAGCACCCGCTCACCGGGTTGCGGTTCCAGGTGGGCGGCCATTTCGGCGATGCGCCCGTTGACCACGCGGATGTCTACGGCACCCGCTCGGGCACGTGGGCCGCGCACGCCGGTCATCACCGCGACCGGGTTTTTGATCAGGATGTTTTGCAGTTGCGTCATGGCAGGCTCCAGTTCAGAGAATGTGCGAGGCGGATTTGCTGGCGGTGGTTTCCGGCACGCTGACGCCATTCAGCGCGGCGTTGAGCAGCACCGACACCAGGCAGGCGATGACCACGCTGCTGTGCAGAAACGGCTGCGACCACTCGGGTAATTGTTTGAACAGGGTCGGCGCGAGCACCGGCACCAGTGCGGCGGCGATGGTGAAACCGACGATCAGCACGTTGTAGCGATTGCGCTCGTAATCGACCTTGGCGAGGGTCTGAATTCCCGCCGCCGCGACCACGCCGAACATGGCGATCCCGGCGCCGCCCAGTGCGGCAGTCGGCATCGAGGCGATGATCGCCCCGGCCTTCGGCACCAGCGCAATCGAGCACATCAGCAAGCCGCTGACCGCGACCACCCAGCGGCTGCGCACGCCGGTGAGGATCACCAGGCCGACGTTTTCCATGAAGGCAATGAACGGGAACGCTGCGAACATTCCGGCGATAGTGCTGGCCAGACCATTGGCGCGCAGGCCGTTGATCACCTGTTTGTCTTCCACCGGTTTTTCGACGATGTCGCCGATGGCCACGAACAAGCCCATTGATTCGACCATCTGCACGATCATCACCACCACCATGGTTGCGATGGGGATCAGGCTGAAGGTCGGCAATCCGAAATAGAACGGGTAGGGCACTGTCAGCCACGGCGCTTCTTCGACGCTGTGAAAACTGCCCATACCCAAGCCATACGCCAGACCGGCGCCGATCAGCATGCCGATCAACACCGCCATATTGCGCAACAAAGGACTGCCATAACGGTTGACCAGCAGAATGGTCAGCAACACCACCACCGCCACGCCGAGAAACGCCGGCGCGCCGAAGTTGCTGGCGTTGCGACCGCCACCGACCCATTCGTAGGCTATCGGGAACAGTTGCAAGCCGATCACAGTGACGATGCAACCGGTGACCACGGGCGGGAAGAATCGCCGCAATCGGCCCACGAACGGCGCCATCAGCATGGTGAAAATCCCGGCACCGATCACCGCCCCGCAGACCCCGGCAAATCCCACCTCCGGGTTGCTGCCGATGGCGATCACAGGTCCCACGCTGCTGAAGGCCACGCCTTGCAGAATCGGCAGGCGTACGCCGAATTTCCAGAAGCCGACGGTTTGCAGGATGGTGGCAATGCCGGAACAGAACAGCGTTGTGCTGATCAGCACCACGGTGTCGGCGTGGGACATTTTCAAGGCACTGGCGACAATCAACGGCACGGCGATGGCGCCGATGTATGAGACGGCCATGTGTTGCAGGCCGAGGGTGAGCATTTGTCGCACCGGCAAAATCCGGTCGACGGGGTGCACGGCGGAGGAGGGAGTGGCTGACGACATGGGGAAACACCTCTGGCTGTTTTTATGCGGTTGAGAGGGGTATTCGTCTGATGCCTCTGACTTGGGAACACCGAAGATCCCTGTGGGAGCTGGCTTGCCAGCGATGGCGGTAGATCAGTCACCAATTCATCAACTGACAGTCCGCAATCGCTGGCAAGCCAGCTCCCACAGGTCTGGTGTTGTTCATCCGACCTGGCATCAGTCATTCGTGCCCGGAACCGCCATCCACCGGCTCCGATGCCTTGTTCAGCCTGCCAGGCAGGCGGCAAAGCCCTGGTTCAGGGCCGCGCGATCCAGGTCGCGGCCGATGAATACGATCTTGCTTGAGCGCGGCTCACTGCCCCACGCGGTCGAGGCGCGGAACTCAACCAGGCTGTGCACGCCTTGCAGCACGTAGCGCTGGTCTTCGTTGGCCACCGCCAACACGCCTTTCATGCGGTACAGGTTGTCGGCCTGGGATGAACGCAGTTCGCTGATCCAGCGATGGAACGCCATCAGGTTGACCGCGCCGTCCACGGCGATGCCCACCGATGACACGCTTGGGTCGTGTTGGTGATCCTGCTCTTCAATAGAGTGCTCTGCGTGATGGTCATGGCCATGCTGATCGTGATCGTGCTGGTCCGCGCCGATTTCCATCAGTTTTTGCGTGCACTCGAAGGCGCCGATTCCGAGGATCTTGCTCAGATCGATTTGCGCATGGGTCGAGGTCACCAGATCCGCTGTGGCGTTCAAGCCCCGGATCTTGCCGCGCAGGGCTTCCACCTCGTCGCTGCTGACCAGATCGACCTTGTTGATGACGATGCGGTCGGCGCAAACAATCTGATCCACCGCCTGATTGTCGACGCCGTCCAGTTGCAGGTCCTCCAGATGCTGGGCGATATGTTTGGCGTCGACCATGGTCACGATGGCGTCGAGTTCGACTTCCTCGGCAATCGGGTCGTTGATGAAAAAGCTTTGCGCCACCGGGTACGGGTCTGCCAGGCCGCTGGTTTCGATGAGGATGTGATCAAGGCGCACCGGGCGCGCCACCAGTTCGCGGACGATGCGCACCAGGTCCTCGCGAACCTCGGCGGTGCAGCACACGCAGCCATTGACCATCTCGTAGATTTCTTCGGTTTCGGAGCTGAGCACCAGATCACCGTCGATGCCGACCTCGCCGAATTCATTTTCGATCACGGCGATCTTGCGCCCGTGGTTTTCCTTGAGGATGTAATTAAGCAGGGTGGTTTTACCGGCACCGAGGAAGCCGGTGAGGATGGTCACGGGGATTTTGGTGTTCGGGGTGGGGGCGTTGAAGGGAGTATTCATTTGAGGCTCCTTGATGATTTACCGGTGCACGATGAAATGAGTGATGACGCTTTCTGTGGGAGCTGGCTTGCCAGCGATGGCGGTGTGTCATTCACCAGTGATGCCGACTGACCTATTGCTATCGCTGGCAAGCCAGCTCCCACAGGGGCCGGGGTTTTCTCTCCAGCGTGTGGCGGTGCCCGCATCGAGGCCAAACAGGTCGAGCACGCGGCCGAGGCTGTGGTCGACCATCTGCGCAAGGCTTTCCGGGTGGGCGTAAAACGCCGGCACCGGCGGGGCGATGATTCCGCCCATTTCGGTGACGGCGGTCATGTTGCGCAGGTGGGCGAGGGTCAACGGGGTTTCGCGGGCCATCAACACCAGCGTGCGGCGCTCCTTGAGGGTGACGTCGGCGGCGCGGCCGATCAGTCCCGATGAGGTGCCGGTGGCAATCTCCGCCAGCGTCCGCATCGAGCACGGCGCCACGACCATGCCCAGACAGCGGAACGAACCGCTGGCGATCCCGGCGGCGACGTCGTCGGCGCGGTGGTAGTGGCTGGCCAGCGCGGTAACGTCGGCGAGTTTGTAGTCGGTTTCGTGAGCCATGGTCAGCAGCGCGGCGCGGCTGATGATCAGGTGGCTTTCGATGTTCAGCTCATTGAGCAATTGCAGCAGGCGCACGCCGTAGATGAAGCCGGACGCGCCGCTGATGCCGACCACCATCCGTTGGCGGTTCACGACTCAAGACCTCTGAGCAACACCCGGGCGCGTTCGAGGACATCCTGATCGAGCTGCGCCTTGATCCCGTCAAAAGCCGAACCGCGTGTGGCGTCCAGGCCCATGCGTGAGGTGGTGCCGTTGACCGAGGACGACGGATCCAGCGGGCTGCCGGGCAAACCGTCGATGGTGAAAATATCCAGGTGCGGCTGGAAGTGCGTGGCCAGTGCCCACAACACCTGGCTGTCATCGCTGATGTCGATATCGCTGTCCACCGCGATCACGGTTTTCAGGTACGGGTCCCAGCCGAGCAGCGCCAGCATGATCTGCCTCGCCTCGCCGTCGCGGCTCTGATCCAGCGCGACGTAGCAATGAAAATGCGTGCCGGAGTTCGGATAATGCACGGCGGTGACGGCGGGGAAGCGCGCCTTGAGCTTCTCGCTCATTTCCGCTTCACGGGGCAGACGGGCGAGAGTCAGGTGTTCGGCGTAACGGCCACCCATCACGTCCACCAACCACGCATCTTTGCGCCGCAGCAGAGTGTCGACACGCAGCACGTTGTTGGTCGAGCGGTCCGAGGAGTAACCGCTGAACTCACCGAACGGACCTTCCTCGGCATACGCCGCCGGGTCGATGGCGCCCTCCAGCACAAACTCGGCGTAAGCCGGGACACCGATGCCGTAGCGTGGAGTTTTCACCAGCTCCAGCGGCGCGCCGAACAGTCCGCCCGCCACCGCCCGTTCATCACTGCCGTAGGGCAAACGCGCTGCAGCGGCAAGCATGAACAGTGGGTGCGCACCCACCACCATCGCCACGTGTAATTCTTCGCCGCGTTCGCGGGCGGTCTGCAGCATCCGCCACAGGTGGCCGCGCGAGTGCAGGCTGGTGGCGAGGGCCTGACGGGCATGGCGCATCGAGCGGTGGTAGCTCATGTTGGCGATGCCGGTGAGCGGGTCTTCGGCAATGATGATCGCGTTGGTGATGTAAGGCCCCCGGTCACTGTCGAAATGCTTGAGCATCGGCAGCAGCGCCAGGTCCAGCGCCTCGCCCTCGAAGACTTCATCGAGGATCGGGCCGGTGTCCACATAACGTGGCGGGATCGGTTGATTGGCGCGGCTCTGGAAGGTTTCGTGCAGTTGCGTCGGGGTGACGCCGAACAGTCGGGCGATACGAGTGCGGGAGGCGAACAGGTTGGTCGCCACCGGCACTTTCAGGTCGCCGACGTTTTCGCAGATCAGCAGCGGATCGCGGCCCTGAGCAGCAAGGGCATCGACCAGGGCGGTGACGTCCTGATCGGCGGAAATCGGTTGGGTGATGGTCAGCACATCGTCCGGAAACTCACGGCGATAGGCGTCGATGAAAGCGTGAAAGTCTTGGGAATCGCCGAGCGTCGAACGGGTCATGGTTTCACCTCGTAAAAAGCAGGCACGCAGGGGTGAGAGGGCGTTCGATCGAGCAGCCGTTGGCCTGCCGGTCGAACGAACGCCGGGTCATCTTCGTGCCTGTAAAGTCGCTGTGTTGCCCACATGAAACACTGGAGATCCCCTGTGGCGAGGGCCTTTGTGGCGAGGGGATTTATCCCCGATGGGCTGCGAAGCAGTCCTAAAACCCTTACACGTGGTCTGTCTGATACAACGCGGTTGCAGGTTTTGGGGCCGCTGCGCAGCCCATCGGGGATGAATCCCCTCACCACAGGGTTACCTCGTGTCCTAGGGATCTGCGTTAACTAGAGGTACGTAGTGGTCAGGCGAATATCCGCCTCGACCAGATCCTTCGGCGGCGGCGTCGGTTCGATCCCGCACAACCGGGCGATGTTGTTGCCCAGGTAGTCCTCGAGATGATCCTCATCAATCCCCAACCCCTGCGGTGCCGGCGAGCACAACACCTCAAGTTCGCGCAGCCACATCCCCGGTTCGTTCGGTGGTGAGTCGGTGCCGAACACGATCTTGTTGCGCGGCAGTTCCTTGGCAAACTCGACGATCCGCGACTGGAAGCACCAGCCCGATTCGCAGTACACGTTGGGCGTGTCCATGGCCATCCAGAACGCTTCGAACGAGTAGTTGCCGCCGGTCTGGATACCGAAGTGGCCGATGATGAAATTGACCATCGGGAACTCACGGATGATCGGGTAGAACATCGTCGGAATCGTGTACGGGCCGTCGCCGGTGTGGATCAGCACGACGATGTTGTACTTGGCGCAGACTTTCATCGCCGGACGCAGCCAATCGAGTGCGCGATCCGGCCGGTAGCCGTGCATGTTGGCGTGCAGCTTGAGCATCTTGAAGCCGTATTCCTTGATGTGGAATTCCAGCTCCGCCGCACCGTTTTCCGGTCCCCAGCGCGGGTTGAAGTTGAAGTTGCCGATGAAGCGGTCCGGGTATTTCACGCAGAGTTCGGCGATGTACGACATGTAGTCGCGTACGCCCTCGCGGCCGCGGCGGTTGCCGTCGCGATAACCGGTGTTGCCCGGCGGTGGCTGGATGAAGCCCATGTCGATGCGGCGCGGTTTGCCGTTGATCATGTACGGGCCGTCCATCAGCTTGAGCATGCGCTCGCCGGTGAACGGTTCGCCGGTGTGGCGCCAGGCCTCGTCGACCAGGTTGGTGGGGTGCAGATGGGTGTCGATGATCATCGGTTCAGCTCCTGGCCAGTTGGGTGGTGACGGGGCGCTTGAGTTGCGCCTCTGCTTCGGAAACGGAACGCGGCGGCGGGGTCGGTTCGAGGCCGATCATCCGCGCGGTGTTGTTGCCCAGATAGTCTTCAAGGGTGTCCTCGTCGAGGTTCAGGCCTTGTGGCGGCTCATGGCAGAGCACTTCGAGCAGGCGCAGCCACATGCCTGGCTCGTTCGGCGGGGTGTCGGTGCCAAAGAGGATCTTGTGCGTCGGCAGCACCTTGGCGAACTCGACGATCCGCGATTGCAGGCACCAGCCGGATTCGCAATAGACGTTGGGCAACTCCATCGCCCATTGCATCGGTTCGAACACGTAGACACCGCCGGTCTGCACGCCGAAATGGGCCATGATGAAGTTGACGTTGGGGAATTCCTTGATCATCGGCACCCATTCCGACGGGATGCTGTACGGCCCGTCGCCGGTGTGCAGCTTGACCGGGATGCCCAGTTCGGCGCATTTCTCGAAGCATGGGCGCACCCAGTCCAGCGCACGATCAGGCCGGTAGGCGTGCATGTTGGCCTGCATCTGGACCATACCGAAGCCGTGCTCCTTGACGTAGCGCTCGATCGCCTCGACGCCGTTCTGCACACCGCAACGCGGGTTGTAGACGAAGCAGCCGATGAAACGGTCCGGGTAGGTCTGGACCATTTTCAGGGTGTACGCCATGTAGGCGTCGATGGATTCGCGGCCCGAGAGTTCGCCGTCGGTCCAGGTGTAAATCGTGTTGCCTTGCGGCGGCTGGATGAAGGCTTTGTCGATGCGGCGAGGCTTGCCGTTGACCATGTACGGGCCATCCATCATCTCCAGCAGACGCTCGCCGGTGAACGGGTCACCGTCATGCCTCCAGGCGAGGTCCACCAGATCGGTGGGATAGCAGCTGATATCGATGATCATTGAAGTCGATCTCCTGATAGCGGGGAAGGGAGCCTTGCGGCTCTCGGCATCCACGTCCCGGGCAATCGGCCATTTCTATGCGCTGGACACGCGCATTCCCTCGCCTGTTTGCATCCGGCCCGGGTGGGTGGCTGCTGGGGGCGAGTATTGGAAAGGGGGGAGCGGTTCGTACAATATTAATTGGGCGTGGTGGTGATATGCGTTCGATATGGTTTTGCGGTGATGGGGCTGACCTCATCGCTGGCAAGCCAGCTCCCACAATGATCGAGGTGTTAATCCGATCTGCGGCGCAACACAGCAACTGTGGGAGCTGGCTTGCCAGCGATGGCGTCAGGATTGTGTACGCTGGGCCAATTGTTTGATCACTTCAACCACCGGCGCCACCCGCTCAGCCTGCCCATGCGGCCACACCGCATACAGGTTGTAATGCGCCGCAATCTGCGCCTCGTTCAACGCTACCAGCCGCCCATTGCGCAACGCATCGGCGGCCAGTAATCCCCGCACCAGTCCAGCGCCGACACCCGCCTCGGCAGCCGCAATCAAATTCGCCGCATTATCAAAAACCACCCGCGCCGGCGGCTCCACGGGCGGCATGCCCGCCGCATCCAGCCACGGAATCCACGACCGCCGCGTATACCCCAATAACGGCAATTGGAGGATCTGCGCCGGGCTCAACGGCACCTGCAACCCATGCCGTTCCAGCAAAGCAGGCGAAGCCACTGCCAACACCCGATCCCCGCAGATCTGCGTCATCTCGCAGTCGTCCCAATCGCCATAGCCATAACGCAACGCCAGATCGACCCGCTCGAATGTGCTGCGATCACTGCGCGGCATCGACAGCAGCGTCACCTCGTAATCCGGCAACCCATCGAGCAACTGCGGCAGGCGTGGGTTGAGCCAGCTCTGCGCCAGTTCGCTGTCCACGTCCAGCGTCAGGCGTTGCGCCACGCTGCGGTTTTTCACCGAGGACAAGGCCCGATCAATCTGCGCCAGGCCATCCGACAACACGCTGGCAAACAGCTGCCCGGCGTCAGTCAGATTGCTGCCGCCACCTTCACGCACGAACAGCGGCTGGCCAATGAAGTCTTCCAGTGCGCGGATCTGCTGGCTGATCGCGCTGTGGGTCAGATCGAGCTTGCGGGCGGCACTGGAAAAACTGCCGCTGCGCGCCGCGTGGATAAACGCACTCATGGACTGCACCGACGGGTATCGCTTGTACATGTTGTTAGTCCTGCTTACACCGGTTGGCAGAAATCGTCGCTGGCCGCGTGTTGCCAAGGCTCCCACTATTCGGTCACCAGGCCCGCACAAAGACGGGCCGCTCTTTTGGAGCCTGACAATGATTGCATTCACGGTTAACGGCGAACGACGCGAGCTGGATGAGGCGTCCCCCTCCATGCCCTTGTTGTGGGTCCTGCGTGATCAACTGAAACTTACCGGCACCAAATTCGGCTGCGGCATGGGCCTGTGCGGTGCCTGCACCGTGCATCTGGACGGTGTCGCGGTGCGTTCCTGCCAATTGCCGCTGGCCGCCGTCGCGGGCCACAGCATTACCACCATCGAAGGCCTTTCGCCGACAGAAACTCATCCGCTGCAACTGGCCTGGGTCGCCGAAGATGTGCCGCAATGCGGTTACTGTCAATCCGGTCAGATCATGTCCGCTGCTGCGTTGCTCAACACTGGGGCGGCGGTGACTGACGATTCGATCCGCAACGCGATGTCCGGCAATATCTGCCGTTGCGGCACTTACGGGCGGATCAACAAGGCGATCAAACGCGCGGCGAATACGCCGAAGGAGGCGTGATGCGCCTTCTAGACGACACTTTGATCGAACCGTCACGCCGAGTGTTTCTCAAACAGGCGGCGACGGTGGCTTCGGGGCTGGCGATTGCCCTGTATTTACCGTCCGGCGCAGCCGCCACTGACCCGAAGGCTCCCGCGCCGGCCAGCGAATTCGAACCCAACGCCTGGGTGCGGATCTTCCCCGACGGCACGGTGAAACTGGTGGTGCACAAGCACGATTCCGGCACGGGCACGCAAACGGCGCTGGCCGCGTGTGTCGCTGAGGAGCTGGACGTCAACCCGATGACCGTGCAGGTGATTACCCCGGAAGATCCGTTCTTCGACACCTACATTCACCCGATCTGGAAAGTCTTCTCCACCGGCGGCAGCACCAGTGTCTCGCTGGAATACGACCGTTTGCGCCTGTCCGGGGCCACGGCGCGGGCGCTGATGATCACGGCGGCTGCCCAGCAGTGGAAAGTCAGCCCTGACAGCTGCACCACCGAAGAAGGCCGAGTCGTCCATCCATCGAGCAGACGCAGCCTCGGCTACGGCGAACTGGTCGGCGTGGCGGCGCATTTGCCGGCGCCGGAGCAGGTCACGTTGAAGGATCCGGCGCACTTCAAGTACATCGGCAAGCTGCGTCACAAGCGCGATGCAGCAGCCAAGGTCTGTGGGCGTTTCAAGTACAGCATTGACGTGCAATTGCCGGGGATGCTGGTGGCGGTGATTCAGCGTGCGCCGGTGGTTGGTGCGAAGGTGATCAGCGTGGATTCGGCGGCAGCGTTGCAGGTGCCGGGTGTGCGCAAGGTGATCGCGATACCGGGGCGGCCGGATGTGCTTGGCGGCAATCTGGACGGCGTCGCGGTGCTGGCGGACACGTTCTGGGCCGCGCAACAGGGGCGCAACGTGCTGGCGATTCAGTGGAGCGATTCAGCGCTGGCCGGGTTCGACAGCGAACAGTTGGCCAGCGCTCAAGCCAAAGCCATCGGCGATCTGAAAATACAAACCGTCAAAGCCATGACCCACGGCGATGTCTCCGGGCAATGGCCGAGTGCTGCAAAGCTGATCGAAGCCGATTACACCATGCCCTACAAGGTGCAGAACCCGCTGGAGCCGATCTGTATCACCGCGCAGGTCAAGGATCAGGCGATCACCTACTGGGGCGGCGTGCAGGTGCCGTCGTCAGCACTGGAAGCGGCGCAAACCGTGTGCGGCATCGACAAGGCCGGGGTCACCATCAACGAGTTGGTGTCCGGCGGCAGTTTCGGTGCGCGAGAGGCCAAGTACTGGTTGTTCGAAGTCGCGTATCTGGCGCAACAGACCGGTGTGCCGGTGAAACTGCTCAACAGCCGCGAAGACGAAATGCATGCGTTATTCAATCACCCGGCCACCCTGCATCGGGTCAAAGGCGCGCTGGATGCACAGGGCAAACTTACCGCGCTGCAATTGCATGCCGTGTCGCCGGCTTCGCCGGAGCAGTGGGAGCCGGGTTATTTCGAACGCCCGGATCGCATGGATTACAGCACCACCGAAGCGATCACCGCGTGGGACTTTGCCTATCGCCCGCCACACCTGGACCTGAACTGGGTCAAGCACGAAAGCAACGTGCCCAGTGGCTGGTATCGCTCGGTGAGCTTTATTCCCAACGTGTTTGCTGTGGAAAGTTTCATGGATGAACTGGCCCATGCGGCGGGCACCGATCCGTTGGCTTTTCGCCTGGCCAACATGCAGGAACGGCCACGGCATGTGGCGGTGCTCAAACAGGCTGCCGAGCGGGCCGGATGGGGCCAGCCGTTGCCGCCGGGCACGGCGCTGGGGATCGCCACGAATCAGGGTTACACCAGTTTTATCGCGGTGGTGGCGCGGGTCGCGACCGTCGATGGCAAGGTTAAAGTCGAAAAGCTCACCTGCGTGGTCGATTGCGGGTTGGCGGTATCACCGGGCGGGGTCGAAGAGCAGATCTATGGCGGCCTGATGTGGGGCTTCGGCCACGCGTTGTTCGATCGGCTCGACATCAAGCAGGGGCGGGTGGTGCAGAGCAACTTTCACGACTATCGCGTCACGCGCATGTCCGATATGCCGCCCACCGACATCGTCGTATTGGACGGTGCGCCGAGCAAACCCGGCGGTGTCGGCGAACTGGGCAGCCCTTCGGTGGCGCCGGCCATTGCCAACGCGTTGTTTGCGCTGACCGGCGTGCGGCAGCGCTCGACCCCGCTGAATCTGGGGTAAGCCGCCATGGACCTGCGCTTGTTGCGTTACTTCATGGCGCTGGCCGATGAGCTGCACTTCGGCCGCGCCGCCGAACGCCTGCACATCTGCCAGCCGCCGTTGAGTCAGCAGATCCGTTTGCTCGAAGAGGAACTTGGCACGCCGCTGTTCGAACGCAGTCATCATCGGGTCGAGCTGACAGCGGCGGGGCAGATGCTCAAGGAGCAAGCACCGCTGGTGTTTGAGCAGCTTGAACGGGCGCTGGACCTGACCCGGCAAACCGGGCGCGGGCAGCTCGGTGAGCTGGAAATCGGCATGATCAGTTCGGTGATGGTCGGCGTGCTGCCCAAGGCTCTGCACCTGTTTCGTCAGCGCTATCCGCAAGTTAATTGGCGCCTGCACGAGATGACCCCGGCGGCGCAGGTCAAGGCGTTGAAGGAAAAACGCATTGATGCCTGCGTGTTCCGCGTCGGCTATGACGATCCGCAGTTGCGCAATGAATTGCTGATCTACGAGCCGATCCATGTGGTGATGCCGGCGGATCATCCGTTGGCCTGTCGCGCGGTGCTGGCCCCGGCGGATCTGGCGCAGGAGCCGTTCGTGGCGCTGGAGTTGAAGCAGTCGCGGTTTGCCAATTTTCTATATCAGTGCTGCATTCAGGCCGGGTTCACTCCGCAGATCCGCCAGCAGGTGATCGAGGTGCAGACCTTGCTCAGTCTGGTGCGCGCCGGGTTTGGCGTGGCGCTGTTGCCGGCCTCCATCGAGCAATTGGCGCCGGCGGGGCTGGTGTTCAAGTCGCTGACCCCGGCGCTGCCGGAAGTGCCGCTGTATGCCACTTATCGCGCGGACGATGCTTCCCCAGTCCTCAAACTCTTCCTCGACACGTTGCGTGAGCTGAAGCGGGCGGAGTGACAGTCATACTTCTTTTGGAGGTGCCGGCCTCATCGCGGGCAAGCCCGCTCCCACAGGTTCCGTGGTGTTCTGAAGATTGGTGTCACACCAAAATCCCTGTGGGAGCGGGCTTGCCCGCGATGAGGCCGATAAAGTCAGCATCCATGCTCCTGGCGCACCATTTCAGTCACTTCGCACGATCAGCGGCAGCTGCGGTCGTAACCTTCACATGGGCGTATCACTTGTGGAGATCCAATGAGCCAGGAAGTCCTGACCCGCGAAACCAATCGTCGCCAGTTGCAGCAAATCATTGCCGGGCTGTCCGACGGAGTGATCCTGCTCGAGCTGGATCAAAGCATTCTCTGGGCCAACGAAGCCGCGCTGGCCATGCACGGTGTCAGCCGGATCGGCGAGCTGGGCGCGAACGCCGAGGAGTATGCCAAGCGTTTCAGCCTGCGCTATCGCAACAACCACATGGTGCCCGCCGAGAATTACCCGATCAGTCGCGTGGCGCGCTGTGAAGTTTTCAGCGACGTGCTGATCGAGCTGTTCGCTGCGGATGACCCGGAGCGTGTCTGGGTGCACAGCGTGCGCAGCATGGTGCTGACTGACCGTGAAGGCCAGCCGGAGTCGCTGGTGCTGATCATGAGCGACGTCACCGACTGGGCCAACGCCGAGCAGCGTTTCGAGAAAACCTTCAACGCCAACCCGGCGCCGGCGGTGATCTGCCGGCTCAGCGATTTGCGTTATATCAAGGTCAATCCGGGGTTCCTCGAAATGACCGGCTATACCCGCGACCAGGTCATCGGCACCTCGGCCTATGAAATCGACATCCTCGAACAGGCTGAGCACAAGGATCTGGCCATTCAACGCCTGAAAGATGTCGCGACCATTCCGCAGATGCAGGCCGAGCTGCGCTTGTCCGATGGCAGTACCAAGCAGGTGATCGTCGCCGGGCAGCCGCTGCTGCTCAACGATGAGCAGTGCATGCTGTTTTCCTTCGTCGACATGGAACTGCGGCGCAGGGCTGAAGTGGCACTGCGCCAGAGCGAAGAGCGCTTCGCCAAGGCCTTCCGTCTGACGCCGGTACCGATCCTGATTTGCAGCGCTGACGAGCAGCAGGTGATTGATGTCAATCAGGCATTCCTCGATACCCTGGCCTATGCCAGCGATGACGTGGTCGGCAAAACCGTGACGCAACTGGACTTTATCGACGACGAGGGCGCCCGCACCCGGTTGCTGACGGCCCTGGCGAAGAACGGACGGATCGACCGGGTCGATGTGCGGCTGCGCAAGAAAGATACGGATGTGCTGGAGTGCGCGGTGTCCGCCGACACGGTCAATATTCAGGACATGTCTTGTTATCTGCTGGTGTTGATGGACATCACCGAGCGCAAGCGTACCGAGCTTGAGCTGGTGGCGGCGATTGAGGAGGTGATGAAGGACGCCTCGTGGTTCAGTCGTACGCTGATCGAAAAACTGGCCAATGTGAAGAAGGTCAATTCGCCGCAACTGCCGAGTGTGTCGTTCACTGATCTGACGGCGCGTGAACGCGATGTACTTGGGCTGATCTGCGAAGGGCTGGCGGACAAGGAGATTGCGGCGCGGTTGAAACTGGCGCCGAATACCGTGCGTAATCATGTGGCGACGGTGTATTCGAAGCTGGATGTGCACAGCCGCAGCGAGGCGATTGTCTGGGCGCGGGAGCGTGGGTTGTTTTCTGGTGAGTGGCGGGCCAAGGGTCAGCGTTAGGGTGCAAATGCACTAGTTCAGCCGGTGCAAATTCGGGTGTTGGCGGACGGGGACTGTTCTTAGTCTGTTGGGGTGCGATACGAGCCTTTTATGGCTTGGGATCGTGTCCCTTCGAGTAGTTAAAGGAACGGCCTCAATGATGAATCTTGCGCAGTTGCGCGCCCGGCTTGAGCACAGTTTTTCGCCGCTGGCTTGCGAGTGTTCGGTAGATGGGGATCATTCGCTGACGGTGAAGCTGTATCACGCGGTGTCCGGGCAGGTGGATCTGGTGATCAGTGGGTTGAAGCTGGATGCATTGCGTACGCCGGAGTCGGTGGACGCGTTGATTGATGAGTTGCGGTATGAGTTGCAGAGTAATTCTTTGCGTTCGTTCAGTGATATTGACTTGGCTTAGGTCCTTTGTGGGAGCTGGCTTGCCAGCGATAACGGCGGGGTGGGCGTCGATGGTTTGGCTGATGAGTGCATATCCGATGCTGCGGTAACGGCTGCTTAGGGTTCCGCCCTTACGGCGGGTCACTTTTTCCAGACGCCGAAAAAGTAACCAAAAAGGCTTTACCCTGACGTACGGCCCTCGCTGTGGCTCGGGTTCCTTCGCTCCGGGGTTCATCCGGGGCATCGCCTCCGGTTTGCTTCGCTGCACCTCCTCTCGATGTCCTCCCCGGATGAACCCCTCCGCTCAGCCTGCCGACGGGCGCTTTAGATCAAGAGCGGTACTCGAGCTAACGCTCATTGTGTTGAGTGGGGCGGCATGCGCCGCGTTTTGGGTGTATTCATTTCGTTGTGGGAGCTGGCTTGCCAGCGATGGCGGCCTTTAGGCCGACCTGGGTTCTGGCGGGTGAGTCTGGTTTCAAACTGTGGGAGAGGGCTTGCTCCCGAAGGCGGCCTGACAGCCGACCTGTTTCTGCCGGTTGTACTCAACCCTTGTGGGAGCTGGCTTGCCAGCGATGGCGGCCTTTAGGCCGACCTGGTTCTGGCGGGTGAATCTTGTTTCAAACTGTGGGAGGGGGCTTGCTCCCGAAGGCGGCCTGAGAGCCGACCTGTTTTTGTCGGTTGTACTCCACCCTTGTGGGAGCTGGCTTGCCAGCGATGGCGGTCGGTATGGCGAAGTTGGTCATGAGTCATTTTTCCTTCAAATCCGGCGCAAAATCGACAGCCCTGGCGCTTCGGGGTGGCCGGTTTACTGGCGCTTGCGGGGCTGTCGGCTATAAAGAATGAGTGGTCAGGTCTTCCGTGGTCGGTTCGGTCGCGGGAGTTTGTCTCTCATTTTCGCGGGTCATCCTATGAACAATCTTGGGAAACGCGTGTGTTCGCCATTGTCGTTGGCTTTTTCCGTGGCGCTGTTGGCCGGTTGTGCCAGTCCTCCGCCTCCGCCCCCTGTAACGCCGCCTCCACCGCCGGAACGTACTTGTCAGGTCATCGAAAACACTGAGGTGTCGGGTGACATGTACGTCGACGAACAAGTCACTCGTCACACCACGACCACCCGTTGCGTCACTCAATAACGCCGGCGGGGCGCAGGTCTCGGGTTGAGCGGATTGTGCTGGTGGCCGATCTGCTCGGCACGGCGGTGTTTGCTGTGGAAGGGGCCATTGCGGCGATGCGCAGTCAGCTCGACTTGCTTGGGGTGATGGTGATTGCGTTTATCGTCGCGCTCGGTGGTGGGGTGACGCGTGATTTGCTGATTGGCGCCACGCCGCCGAACGCGGTGGCCGATTGGCGTTATCCGGCGCTGGCGTTTTTCATGGGTGGACTGGCATTTGTGTTCCATGAACAGGTGCTGGGCTGGTCCGGGTCCACGCTGATCGTGCTCGATGCGGCGGGGCTGGCGCTGTTTGCCGTGGCGGGGGCGCAGAAGGCGTTGAATTTCGGCATTACGCCGTTTGTAGCCATGCTGATGGGTACGATTACCGGCGTCGGCGGTGGGGTGCTTCGCGACATTGTGTTGGCGCGGATACCGGTGGTGTTGCAGGCGGATTTGTATGCCAGTTCGGCGTTTACCGGTGCGGCGGTGTTGATCATCTCGCGGCGCTGCGGTGTGCCGCCGGTCGCAGCGGCGTTGCTGGCAGGCGCAGCGTGTTTGCTGCTGCGCCTGTTGTCCGTGCATTTCGGCTGGCAGTTGCCGAAGGTCATTGACGCCTGAGTGTCAGACTTCCTCGATGCGCACCCAGCGCTGCTCGCGCGCGGCGAGGCGAATCGCCGTGGCCAGACGCTCGACGGCCCAGGCCTGTTCGAAATCCGTGCCGCCCTGATGGGTGCCGGCCAACGCCATCAACACGTCATGCACCTCTAGCGTCTTCAGTTCGTTGTAGCCCAATTGATGGCCCGGGGCAGGGCTGAACGCGGCGTAGCCCGGAAGGTCGGGGCCGGCGAGCAGGCGCTGGAAGCCGTCCTGTCCGGCGCGGAACAGGCGCAGTTCGTTCAAACGCTCCTGATCGAAAGTCAGGGTGCCGCGCGTGCCGCTGATTTCAAAGCTCAGGTGATTTTTGTAGCCGTGTTTGAGCCAACTGCTGCTGAACGTACCTCGGGCGCCGTTGGCGAAACGCAGCAGGGCGTGGACTTGATCGTCGACGCTAATAGATTTTTGCGTGGTGCCGGCCGGTCGTTGGGTGTGGACGGTGTGAGTGTCGGCGCAAACCGCTGTGACTTCGCCCACCAGATAACGCGCCATCGACAGCAAGTGACTGCCCAGATCCGCCAAAGCACCGCCGGCATGCGCCGGGTCGCAGCGCCATGACCACGGCGAGTCGGGATCGGCCATGAAATCTTCGCTGAACTCACCCTGAAAGCTGATGATCTCGCCGAGTTCGCCGTCGCGAATCAAGTCATGCGCCATCGTGATCATCGGGTTGTGCTGATAGTTGTAGCCGACCCGCGTCACCACTCCGGCGTCTCTGGCTGCCTGACGCATGGCGCTGGCTTGTTCGAGGTTCACTGCCAGGGGTTTTTCGCAGTACACCGCTTTGCCGGCAGCCAGGGCGGCCATGGCCATCGGGTAGTGCAGGTGATTGGGGGTAGTGATGGCGACCAGATTGACCTTGGGGTCATCGATCAATTGTTGCCAGTCGCTGTGATGGGCGGCAAAGCCCCAGGCATCGGCACAGTGGCGGGCGCGCTGCGGATCGGCGTCGGCGAGGGCGGCGAGGGTGAGTTTGAACGGCAGTTCGAACACTGCACTGACATTGCGAAACGCCAAGGCATGGGCACGGCCCATGAAACCTGTGCCGATGAGACCGATACCGAGTTCGCGCATAGCCGTATTCCTTGGATTTTTCTTTTCAGGAAGGCTATTTATGGAATAAAAATTCTCTATATGCAAATTCTAGAATAAATATTCAACCCATGCAGGCGCTGCCGAGGCTGCTCCTACATGGGTTGGATGCGATCAGGACAGGAAGCCGCCGTCCACATTCAGCGCAACGCCAGTGGTGTAGCTCGACGCGTCACTGGCCAGATACAACACCGCCCCGGCCATTTCGCTCGGATCGGCCACGCGCTTGAGCGGGATCTGCGTCAGCGCCTGCTTGAGAATTGCATCGTTTTTCACCAGCGCCGAAGCGAATTTGGTGTCGGTCAGGCCCGGCAGCAGGGCGTTGCAGCGGATGCCGAACTGCGCGCATTCCTTGGCGAAGACTTTGGTCATGTTGATCACCGCAGCCTTGGTCACCGAGTAGATGCCCTGGAAGATCCCCGGCGAAATACCGTTGATCGACGCGACGTTGATGATGCTGCCACCGCCGTTCTCGCGCATCAGCTTGCCGGCTTCCACGGACATGAAGAAGTAGCCGCGAATGTTCACATCGACAGTCTTCTGGAACGCGCCGAGGTCAGTGTCGAGCACATTGCAGAACTGCGGGTTGGTCGCGGCGTTGTTGACCAGAATGTCGAGGCGGCCGAACTGTTCCTTGATCCCGGCGAACACCTGGCTGATCTGTTCCATTTCGCCGATGTGGCAGGCTACGGCGGTGGCCTTGCCGCCAGCGGCGATGATTGCATCGGCGACGTGCTGGCAGCCTTCGAGTTTGCGGCTCGAAACAATCACATGGGCACCTTGCTGGGCCAGCAGTTTGGCGATGGCTTCACCGATGCCACGGCTGGCGCCGGAGACGAAAGCGATCTTGCCGTCGAGGTCGAACAACTGAGTCTTGGACATGGGGGTTCCTTGGTGTGGGCCGTCAGAGGCTCGATTTTGCAATGACCTGCAAGCTCATCTGCTCCAGCAGTTTGTTCATGTGAATGAACTGCGCGAAGCGTTTGTCCTGGGTCTGGCCGTGATAGAAGCGGTAGTAGATCTGCTGCACGATGCCGGCCAGACGGAACAGGCCGTAGGTGTAGTAGAAGTCGAAATTGTCGATCTGGATGCCGGAGCGCTCGGCGTAGTAATCGACGAACTCGCGGCGGGTCAGCATGCCCGGCGCGTGGCTCGGCTGGCGGCGCATCAGTTGCACGGGCGCCGGGTCGCCGGCCTCGATCCAGTAGGCGAGGGTGTTGCCCAGGTCCATCAGCGGATCGCCGAGGGTGGTCAGTTCCCAGTCGAGCACGCCGATGATCTGCATCGGGTTGTTCGGGTCGAGAATGACGTTGTCGAAGCGGTAGTCGTTGTGGACGATGCTGGAGGTCGGGTGGTCGGCCGGCATCTTGTCGTTGAGCCACGCTTTGACCTGCTCCCAGTGCGGCGCATCCGGGGTCAGGGCTTTTTCGTAGCGCTCGCTCCAGCCTTTGATCTGGCGGGCGACGTAGCCTTCAGGCTTGCCCAGATCACCGAGGCCACAGGCCTTGTAGTCGACCCGGTGCAGTTCGACGAAACGGTCGATGAAGCTTTTGCACAGCGCTTCGGTTTTTGCCGAATCCAGGCCCAATTCCGGCGGCAGTTCCGAGCGCAGGATGATGCCGTTGACCCGCTCCATCACATAGAACTCGGCGCCGATCACCGATTCGTCGGTGCAATGCACGTAGGCTTTCGGGCAATACGGAAAGCCATCGCGCAGTTGATTGAGAATGCGGAATTCGCGGCCCATGTCGTGGGCGGATTTGGCTTTGTGGCCGAACGGCGGGCGGCGCAGGACGAATTCCTGCTCCGGGTATTCCAGCAGGTAAGTCAGGTTCGACGCACCGCCGGGAAACTGGCTGATCACAGGTAAGCCGCTCAGGCCCGGAATGTGCGCTTTGAGGTACGGATCGATCAGGCTGGCATCGAGTTCTTCGCCAGAGCGGATACGGGTGGACTGGTCAGTAAGCGCCATGCTTATCCCTTCTGCTTATTTTGGAGGCCAGACATCATTGGCTAATCTAATGGCGCGCTCGGGCGGTCACAAGCGCGGGTCGGTCTTATAGGTTAGCGTGTTGCACGATAATCACCTTTGGGAATGTGCGCGGCGGGCCGTGGGCGACTAAGGTTTAGCGGGTATGCCGTGTCCACGCAGGAGTCGTGAAATGGGCTGTCCGCAAGTCTGTGCCACCGCCACATTGCAATGCAGCTTCGGCGCCGCCCCGGCGATGCTCAACGTGCTGCCGGTCAACCGCACGCTGACCGGCGGGATGCCGGCGGCGAACATCATGGATCACATTCCGCTGGTCAATATCCTGCCGTTCGGCGTGTGCATGAGCATGGCCAACCCGATGGTCGCCGCAGCCACTGCGGCAGCGCTGGGCGTGTTGACGCCGATGCCGTGCATTCCGGCGACGGCCACGCCATGGATTCCCGGCGGCGCGCCGACGCTGCTGCTTGGCGGGATGCCGGCGATCGACGCCAACAGCACGTTGATGTGTAACTGGGCGGGGGTGATCAAGATTGTGGTGCCGGGGCAGATGCAGATGCTCATTCCCTGAAATCTTTGCTGAATGTACGGGCCTCATCGCGGGCAAGCCCGCTCCCACAATGGTCGATGGTGTTCACAATATTGCATTCACAACACAAACCCTGTGGGAGCGGGCTTGCCCGCGATGAGGCCAGTCGATACAAAACAAAAACTTCAAGCCTGCTGCGGATCCGCCCACCGGCGGAACCACCAACGCACCCGCGAAATCGGTTTGCCATCCGCGCCCAACGGCCGCCCATCCTCGGCAAAACCTTGCTCTGGCTCCAGCAACTGGCCATTCACATAGCGCGCCTCCACCGCCGTTTTCCCGTTCGGATGAAAGCGCTGATAGCGACCCTCACGCACGCCATCGCGATAAAACTCCGCCTCCGCCACTTGCCCATCCGCGAAGTAATTGAACGCCTCGCCATGCAATAACCCGCGTCGATAGGTGGCCTTGCGCTGCAAGCAACCCTCGGTCGAATAAAAACTCGCCACGCCTTGCACCTTGTCGCGCACGAACGGCATCTGCGCCGAGACTTTGCCGTTGGGGTGATAGAGCAGCGACATGCCCTGCAACTCCCCGTGGCTGTAATTCAGATCGGCCTGTTTGCGCCCGTCATCCTTGATCTGCAAGGCACCGTCGAGCTGACCATCCTGCAAACGACCCTTCATCTGTTTGTCATCTTGCTGCAAATCCAGCGGTGTGATTGCCATGCCTGCTCCTTGTCAGTTGACCTGCACCAGGCCGCCCTTGATGGTCAGCATGCCGCCGCCGTCCACGGTCTGCGAGGCCGCGCCCTTGTTGGTCAGGCTGATACCGGCGTCGTTGGTCAGCGTGGTGCCAGCCTTGTTGTCCAGTGAAGTCCCGGCCTGATTGGTCAAGGCAGTTCCGGCCTTGTGGGTGATCGAAGTGCTGGCCGAGGTCGCCAGATCGGCGCCGCTCTTGATCGTGAAACTGCCGCCGCTTTGCAGGGTGAGGGTGCCGCTGACTTTGATCGTCAGGTTGCCGTCCACCGTCAGGCTGTAATCGCCGGTGACCTTGTCGGTGTAATTGCCGCCGGTGCTGTGGTTCTGATCGGCGCCAACCTTCACCGTGCGGCTGTCCTTGACATCGAGGCTGTCGCTGCCGGTCTGGATGGTGACGCTGCGTTTGCCTTTCTCCAGGGTCACGGTCTCGTCGCCATCCTTGACCGTGCGAGTGCGGGCATTTTGTACGGTGAGGGTTTCGTCATGGCTGACCGTGGCGGTCGTGTCGTTGAGCACGTTGATCTTCAGGTCTTTCTGCGCCTGCAAGAACACCTCTTCAGCGTCCTTCTTGTCCTCGAAACGCAACTCGTTGAAACCGCCGCCACCCTTTGAAGACTGGGTCTTGATCCCCGACTGCGTCTGATTGGCCGGCAGCGCATAGGGCAGGGCGTTGTCACCGTTATAGACGCAACCGGTCACCAGCGGCCGATCCGGATCACCGTCGATAAACGTCACGATGACTTCCTGACCGATACGCGGAATGAACTGCATGCCGAACCCCTTGCCACTCCACGGCAGTACCACGCGCACCCAGCAGGAACTGGTTTCATCGTTCTTGCCGTCGCGATCCCACGGGAACTGCAACTTGATCCGGCCGTATTCGTCGGTCCAGATTTCCTCACCGGACTTGCCCACCACAATCGCGGTTTGCGGGTGCATGCGCGGTTTGGGGGTGGTGCGTGGCGGGCGGAACGGAGTGGCTTTGGGGATTGCTTCGAAGCGGTTGCGATAGCTTTCGTGGCTGGCGTCATGGGTCACCCGCGTCACCACCCAATCGATGTTCAGGCTCGCATCGTCATGGCCGGCGAGGGTGAACCAATGCCCGGGAATCAACCAGCGACAGTCACTCTCGCCGACAAAGCGTTTTTCCTCACTGCGCAAACCGTCGACGCGTCGCTTGGTCAACGTATCGCCGCGTGCCTTGGCGTTGTAACCGCCGGGATGCTCATAGATCGAACGCGGCCCGGCCACCGCTTCGGCCTGGCCATACAGCGATGTGGTCGGCGTAGTGAATTCGTAATCCGTCGCCCGATATACCCCGGCGACTGCCTGCAAACAGACTTGTCCGGAGCGGATTCCGTGCAGTTCACGTTCGCCCAATCCTTGCCCCAGATAACTGACTTTCGGCCCGTTGGGGATCGGCACGAAAGCGTCGTTGCTGTCGCCGAGCACTAGCGTGTGTTTGCCGTCCTCGTGGGTGAAGAACCAAAAGATTCCTTCCTCTTCCAGCAGTCGCGAGACGAAGGCGAAATCGCTTTCGCCATACTGCACACAGTATTCACGCGGGGTGTAGCTGCCGGTCAGCGAGAGTTTGAAATCGGTGAAGCCGTGGGCCTTGAAGATCGTCGTGACGATGTCCGAGGTGGCGAGGTTCTGGAATACGCGGTTGTTGCTGGCGAGGGTCAGCCACCAGAGCCAGGGTCTAAGCACAAGCTGATAGCGTTCGGCAGTTGAGTCGGCCGGGAGCTGGCGGATCTCGGCGACCAGCGCGTCGAACGGGCGCAACTGCGCGTCGTTGTGCAGGGTAGTGGTGACGTGAGTGGCGATGGCGCTGCTCAGGGTGAGAGTTGCACCGTCGTTGAGATTGTTAAGAATTTGCGTGCCCAGCATGTTCAGTGCTTCATCGCCGGACAGTGACTCAGGGAATAACGCTGACAGCGAAGTCGCGGTGAGGGAGAGACTGGTGTTGCTGTCGGTGGAACGTGGCATGGGGTGGTCTCAATGGCTAAAACATTGAACTGCCGTCAACGGGGGCGGGGCCGAGCGACGGTGATACCGAGGCACCAGTCGATACCGGAGCCAGTAATGGAGGGGAACCCGAGGATGTCGAGGGAGAAGACGGCACAACACCATAGGTAAAAAATACCGGGAAATGATCACTTCTTACGGACATGCCCAGGCAGATTTTCTGGATGACGGTTGTGCGGTGCCTGACTGACTCTCCCGATACAACGGTGTTAGCACTGCCTTCGCAAACGGCGCTCCATTTCTCCAGTTCATGTACATAGGCATAGTCCAACAAGCTTAACTGTGCTGTTGGATGCCGAGGTTTTGCATCGATGGCATGGTTCCATTTGTATTCTTCTTCAAAATATTTTTTTGGCGTGAGATTAAGGAAGTGGCCAAACTCCTGCATGTCTCTTAATTCTCTGCTGGAGGAACTCACGTCATCACTCAGGATGCTGACATGTGTATACCCCGCACCTGTTGGCGTGAGTTTCTGCATTTTCATTATTGCGTCAGGCTTGCCATCAGTGGGTACGTTCAAATCGCCACCAAAAAAAACCAGTTTGACCCTCATGCCCTGAATGTAATTTATTGCGTTGACGATATTTCCCAGTGCCACGCAGGACGCATTTGCATGATAGAAGCCATAACATAAATCGGTAGTTTTATGGTGAATAAGTAATGCTCCACGTTGCTCTTTGTCATCCAGTGGAACATGTTCTGAAATGTCGGTAAATTCACTGGCAATCGCGTTCTTTACAAAAACGATTGAACCCAATGTCGTGATTTTGTTTTTTGCGCTCTCGGGCTGAAGGATGCTTACTGGACTGTAATGTGCAGTCAGGTCCCTCACTAATTGGGTGTTGGCTGCGCCCGATTTACCTGTTTCGAACAAGGCGAAGATATCGGGCTTTCTTTGCTCAAGGTAATAAACCAGAAAGGCAAGTTTTTCTCTGTAAGCCTCGGATAGCGTCGAATTCTGTTCGTCGAAGTGTTGCGCGTTCCAAGTCATTATCGTGAGCGGCATTTTGATTTCTCACTTCGTTTTGTCAACTCGACGCACAGGTTGTGTATGCCGGCCTGCTGCGATTCTGAATTCCAATTGGCTCATTTATGGTGTCTCATTTGTAATGGGCAGTGGGTTGGCCACTTCCTGCAGGTTGGCAGCGGCGTTATCGATCAAACTGATAAACTTGGAGTTTTCAGGGTCTGGAAAGTAATAGCGGTGTAAATTGGGCACCGGCTGAGGGGTTGTTATCAACCGTGCCAGAAAACCAAAGCTAGAAGTAGGTCTGGATGAGAAGCCGAACAAATAAGAAGAACAGAAAGCGAAGAACTGGGAGTTGTTTATTTTCAAGAAAAGAATAGTAGCAGCCACAACTGACGGCATCGAGATGTGCACCTCTGCGACGACGACCTCTTCAAATGCGTTTCTTTGGTGGCTGTTACCTTTTTCGCAGTATGAGTTAAAATCGATGCTGGCAATTCTGGTTGTGCCCGGTAAGGGGGCAACGAGGCATTTACCGTTATTGTCATGCGTAAACAGCAAGCCATTATTAGCCTTGTCTACGCGCGCGACACAACCGCAAAAACCTCCTGATATTACGACTGTACCTATCGGCGCATCATAGGGGACCAGGCAGGAACCCGTTCCAAGGGTGCCATTGGTGGACTCGCCATTTGCATAATGAAAAACATACCAAGGACGGGTGCTGACAGCTCCTTTCGCCTTAATCATTATTCCATTACCTTCGGGGACGCTGATTTCTATTCCTCTAGGGACACTGACTTGCCCGTTGAGGCAAGTAGTTGCGTTGGGTGAAACATCGTCGGTGTCTTGGGTCAGTAAAATGGCTTTGCTTTTCAACAGGCTGTGAATGTTGGGGATGTTGAAATTTGTCGACAGCAAGGCATTCAGATGATTGAGCGCATTTGCCAGTTCTGTTTCTTTAGTGTCGGTGTGCGTATTTAACATAGTTCATCCTTGATTTTATTTGCACAGAACTGGAGGTGTCGTTTCTGTTACTCCAGCACCCACTCCGCCAACTTCCCCGTCACCTGCGTCATCAACACATTCTCGACATCCCGAGCACCCGCCGCGCTGCACTTGGCGAGCACTGCTTTAACGATTCCTGAATCAAACTCGAACTGTTTGCCGGTTGCAGCCTTGTATCGGCCGCGCAGTTTTTCCAACTTGGCGAGCACAATCCCTTCCAGCGTCGCTTCATCCAGCGGTCGATACGCGACCACGGTCATGCGCGCCAGAAACGCTGGGCGGAAGGCTTGCAGGAGGACTTTGTGCAGGGCCTCGTTGAAGGCTTCCGAGCCGAGTTGCGCCACGGGCGTATCCAGTAAAAGCTCCGCGCCGACGTTACTGGTGGCGAGCATCACGGTGTTCTTGAAATCCACCACCAATCCGGTGCCGTCCTCCATCAAGCCTTTATCGAAGACGTTGTAGAACGCCTCCAGCACATCCGGATGCGCCTTCTCGATTTCGTCCAGTAGCACCACCGAGTAGGGCTTGCGTCGTACCGCTTCGGTGAGCACGCCACCGCTGCCGTAACCGATATAACCGGGCGGGGCGCCTTTGAGTTGGCTGACGGTGTGCGCCTCCTGGTACTCGGAGAGGTTGATGCTGATCAGGTTGCGTTCGCCGCCATACAGGGCGTCGGCCAGCGCATACGCGGTTTCGGTTTTGCCGACGCCAGTGGGGCCGACCAGGAGAAATACACCGACTGGCTTCTGCGGATCGGTCAGTCCGGCGCGGTAGGCCTGCAAGCGCTGAGCGATGGTGTTGAGCGCGGTGCTCTGGCCCATCACCCGTTGGCCCATGCGCGCACCGAGGGTGCGCACGGCGTGGGCTTCGTCGGCGAGCATCTTGCCGACGGGGATGCCGGTCCAGCCTGCGATGACAGCGGCGACGGTTTTGCTGTCGACCTGTTCCGGCACCAGCGGATCGTCCTGGCGAATCGCATCCAGTCCAGCCTCAAGGCGTAGTAGTTCGGCGGCGAGATGATCGATGCGACTGTCGGTGGCTTCATCGGGTTTATCGCTGTCGGCGCGCTCGCTCAACGCCAGTAACTCGCGACGGGTTTCGAGCAGCTCGCGCACGGCGACACGCTCTTCACCCCAACGGGTTTCCAATTCGCGAATCGCGTGCACGTTGCTGGTCGATTCGCTTTCCAGCAGGGTAATTCGCTCACGGTGATCAAGCCCAGTGGCCTGTTCACGGCGCAGGCGTTCGACTTCATCCTTGAGGCTGTTCTGCCGGTGGCGCAGGCTTTCCAGCGGAGGCGGTACGTCGTGCTGGCCGAGGGCGACCCGGGCGCACGCGGTGTCGAGGACGCTGATGGCTTTGTCCGGCAACTGGCGGCCGGAAATGTAGCGGTGCGAAAGTTTCACCGCTTCATGGATCGCCGCGTCGAGCACTTGCACGCCGTGGTGCTGTTCGAGTTTGGCAGCCACCCCGCGCAGCATTTCCACCGCGGTGATTTCATCCGGTTCTTCGACCTGGACCAGTTGAAAACGACGGGCGAGGGCCGGATCTTTCTCGAAGTATTTTTTGTATTCCATCCAGGTGGTCGCGGCGAGGGTGCGCAGTTCGCCCCGGGCCAGCGCCGGTTTGAGTAGATTGGCTGCATCGCTGCCACCCTCGGCGCCACCCGCACCGATCAGGGTGTGGGCTTCGTCGATGAACAGGATGATCGGTTTGTCGGCGCTGCGTACTGCGTCGATTACGCCTTTCAAACGCTGTTCGAACTCGCCTTTGACCCCGGCACCGGCCTGCAGCAAGCCGAGGTCAAGCACGCGCAAGCTGACTTCCTGCAACGACGGCGGCACGTCGCCGGCGGCGATGCGCAGGGCCAGACCTTCGACCACTGCGGTTTTGCCCACGCCAGGGGCGCCAACCAGAATCGGGTTGTTCTGGCGGCGGCGAAGCAGGATATCGATGCACTGACGGATTTCGCCATCGCGGCCAACGATCGGATCAATGCGCCCGGCATGGGCGTCGGCAGTCAGATCCTGGGTGTATTGGTCGAGAACCGAATCCTGTCGCGGTGCCGGACCTTTAGACGTGGCGGTTCGCGCACCGACGTGTTCGCGAGAGTTTTCCGTCCACTCCAGCAGATTCGCGCGCAGGGTCTCTTTGGGAATTCGCAGCAACGACGAAGCGCTGTTGAGCAACAGACTGCGGCGCTCGTCACGGTCGATCAACGCCAGCAACAACAGCCCGGAACGGATACTGTCGAGCCCCAGCACACTCGCCTGCACCACCGCATCTTCGAGCAAGCCCAACGTGTGCGACGACAGTGCCGGCGTGCGCGTACTGCCTGCCTTGAACAGATCCAGAGCCTTGTTGATCTCCACCGTCAGCGCATCGCGTTCCAGGCCGAAACGCGGCAGCAAAAAGGCAAAATCGCCACCCTCGATGTCGAGCAGTTCCAGCAACAAGTGTTCGATCTCGACAAAGTGATGCCCGCGTTGCAGACAGCGTTGCGCGGCGCGTTCGAGGGCGCGGCGGTTGTCTGGATTGAGGCGTCCGATCAGGCTGGCCAGTTCCATTTCAGGTGATCTCCAGCTGACGAAGACGGGTTTCGATGCGTTGCACAGCGAGGCTGGCCTGACGTTGCAGGCCGCCATTCCAGCTCAGCAGGGCGGGGGCCTGACGGCCGAGTTTCATGGGCCCGGCACCGCGCACCAGCAGCACCAGTTTGACGTCCAGATCCGGACCGAAATACAGCGCTGCAAGGCTCGCCAGTGCCGGGTGCGCTTCGCCGTCCGGCAGAAAACGTCCGGCCTGCGTCGAGGACAGTGGCCCGAGTGTCAGGCGAATACCCGCGTGTTCATCCCAGACGCGCTTGCCGGCAACGGCCGTGCGTCCGAGTTGCAGATTGCGCCCACCGGCCTTCATCAGGCTGCGGCTGGCCAAGGGAATCTCGCGCCAGGCACCTTCGTAAGCACTGAGTTCGACCGGCACTTCAAACTGCTCACGCACAATCGCTGCGAACCCGGCCAGCGAGCGGCGGCCATCGGCAAACAGCGCCGTACACGCGAGCACCGCGCAGTCAGGAATCGCCTGGCGTTCCTGCAAGGATTTGGGCAACAACCCGGTTAGCGCGCGCAGTTGCGCCTGCACCGGCGAGGCGCCCGGCGTGACAAAACCCAAGGCGATACGGTGCTTGCGCATCACCTTGTAAAGCAGGCTGAGCAGTCGATGCTGGAACAGATCGAGGAACTCGGCCGGCGCATGATCCTTCGCTCGCGCGCGCTGTTGCAGCCATTCCTGATAGGCGTAGGGCAGCGGGCCGTCGGGACCGCCCAGACCGAAGATCGGCGTGTCGAGGGTCAGTGGTTCGCCCGGCGCTTCCTGCAGATTCTCAATCTGGCTGGTCGCAAACACAGGCGTCAGCGGCCCGCGCAGTTTCAACGCTTCCGCTTGTGGCGAGGTGCCGCTGCCGAGGGATTCGGCTTGCGGTTGTTCGCGCTCCAGCAACAGCAACGCCTGCAACAACTCGAACGCCTGCGGATCGCGGCGCAGACGCTGGCTCAGGGTCAGAGCGACAGGGGCATGCCGGCTTGCGGTTGCCATGCCTTGACCTCCTTGTCGGCCTGCATCAATACCGTGCGCACAAAGCGATTGGCCGTGGCGTACACCGAAAAGAACTGCGCCAGCACCGCCGAAAACAGCACCGCGCTGCTGCCGACAAAGTGCTGCGGATCAAGCTGCAGTTGCACCTCCAACCCATTGCGCCAACCGCGCCAGGCATCGACGCCGACATGGCCGATTACCCGTTCGCAACTGATCCTCAGCAAGCCGTCTATCTGGCGTAAAGCGCTGGCTTCATCGCGCAGGTTGTGCAGATGCAGAATCTCTTTCAGTGCATCGAGCGCCTGCGGACCTTCGACCAGCGACAGATGATTGAGGGTCAGTTGCGACACCAGCCTCCAGCGCGAATCACCGTCCAGGCGCGGCAAACTTTGTGGGCTCGGTGGATTGCGCAGACGTGCCCAAGCCACCGGGCCGGGACGCTCAAACCCTAGCGGCGTACCGGCGGGCAGACTTTGCGCCAGGTGACGATTGGTGCACAGCAACTCAGCAGTCAGGCTGTAATCGGGCAGATCGGTCTGTGGCTCGAAACGGGTGTCGACCACGCTCACCAACAGATCGCTGCCGAGCCGGTTCGGGGTCATACCGCTGACCCGTCGGGCATGCCAGTAACGCTGTTGATCACCGCCGCTGTGCTGGCTGCCGTAATAGGCCGGCAGCCGTTGCACGCCGGCGCCGGAACTTGCGCGTACGCCGCGAATGCTGTGAATCTCGACGCTGTTTTCGCGGTGGCTGTCGGCGATCAATCGGTACTCGCTGCGGGTGCCGTCAGGGCGCAGCGGTTCGGACGTACGCGGGAACAGATTGATGACGGGCGCGCAGCCGAGAACGATATCGCTAGCCTGCAAATGCAGGCGACTGCTCGGCGCGCGATCAAAAACGATGTACAGATACAACGTCTGACTGTCGCTGGCTGCACCGCCCAGCGGCAGATCGAAGAAGTGGAATTTCTCAGGGCATGCGAAGTATTCGGCGAGCAGGCGCATGCCGGGATGTACACCGTCTTCGTCGGGCAACAGGACCTCGTCTTCGGCAAAACCGACGATGTCAGGCAGTCCCTTCAGTGCCGTGGGAACGCTGCCCGGCGATCCGGCCAGCACCTGCACCGTATGCGCACCGAGCAGGTCATACAGGCTGGCGTTGATCACCGGCGAGGCCGCGAGATGAATGCGCAATCGGTCGATGCCCAGCTCCGACCATTGAGTGTCGCCGAGGCAACGCAAACTCAGGCGCAATGCCGAACGCGCCTGCGCGACAGCGGTCAGTGCCTGTGCTTCATCGCTGCCAAGCAACAGGGCTTCGGTCACTTCGATCGGCCACAAACGTACGGCGGCACTGGTGCGAAAGTGGATGCTTTCGCCTTTGCTGGTGGTGACAAACAACGGAGTGTCGCGGGGCAGGGGATAGCCGCCGTCGAGCTTGCCTTTGCTCGGGTCCGGCTCGAACTGGACGATGGCGCACGACGGCAACGGGCGCATGGCCAAGGGATAAAGCTGTTCGAGCAGCGCATCGCTGAACTCGGCGTAGTCGTCATCCAGGCGCCGTTGCAGACGCGCGGCCAGCAGCGCAAAACCTTCCAGCAAACGTTCGACATGCGGGTCGGGACATTCGCCGGGTGACAGTTCCAGGCGTCTGGCGACTTTCGGATAACGCTCGGCGAACTGACTCCCGGCATGCCTGAGCCACGTCAGCTCACGTTGGTAGTAATCGAGCAGTTGCGGGTCAATCGAGTCGCTCATGACGTACCTCCAGCCCTTCGCCGCCGGGTTCGATGACGAACGCCACTGGCCAACGCTGCAAGCCGCTGCGCAGTTCGCCCAGCAAGCGAATGCTCAACCGTTGCGGGTGGTCGGGCAGGGGATTGACCTCAACCTCGCCTAACAACAGGCGAGGTTCGAAATGGGTGATTGCTTCGCGGATGTCTCGCGCCAGTCGCCGGCGGTCATCGCTGCGCTGCTGTTGCAGGGCGCTCCAGTCGGCGATGCCGTAATCGATCACGCTGGGTGGTGTGGTGAAGGTGCGCGAGCCACGGCGGGTGTTGAACAGGCGCGCCAACTCGGCAAGCACCGAGTCGAGCAGATCCTGCTGGTCGAACGCCTGCACGGCATCGTCCTCGCTCCAGGCAAGGCGTTCGAACAGTGGCGGGAGAATCCCGGTGCCGGCCATGGCTTATGCGCCCGGTCAGCCGGCCTTGTTCGCCGCCAGGTCCCACACGGTGCCCGCCGTGCCTTCCTTGGTGCCGTCGTCCTTTTGCGCGGTGAGTTCCCATTTGATCTTGGTGAAGTTCAGCGACAGGGTTTCCACCGGTTTGCCGCCCGTACCGCCGCTGACGCTGACGTTGGACAGCACCACGTTGTTGAGGGTGTAGATGATGAAGGGCATCAGTTGCCCGCTGCCTTCAGCGGCGTTGCGGCCGATGGTGATTTTGGCTTCAGGGATCGGTTTGCCCGCGCAGCAATAGCTGTTAAGCGTGGGGGTGGAGCTGTCGACAAATTTGGTCAGGGTGAATTCGCCGATATGCGGTTTGCCGGAAGTGCGCTCCGAGTTGCTGACGTCGTTGGTCACCTGCATCGCGACGTTGTGGCTGTAGGACATGACTTCGATCTTGTCCGTATAACCCTCGAGCAGGCTGTCGCCTTTGATGTCGCCGCCGAGGTCGAGAATGATTGCATCCATCGCTTGAAACTCCTGAAGAAAATCACATTAGGCAAATTGGCCTGAGCACTAATCACTGAGCAGTGAACCTGTGGCGAGGGGATTTATCCCCGATGGGTTGCGAAGCAGCCCCAAAAAATCAAGGGCCGCTGCGCGCCCCATCGGGGATAAATCCCCTCACCACAGGTGTTTCAATGGTCTGGAGAGACTGGCTCCCCCACCACAGGGAGGCATTCACTCAAATATTGCTGCGATCAGGCCGCAACCGGTGGCGGCAACGTCGCCACCAGACGAATCGACGCCGTCAACTCCTCAAGCTGAAAGTGCGGCCGCAGAAACACCGTCGCCCGATACGCACCAGGCTTGCCGGCCACTTCAGTGACATCCACCCGCGCTTCCCGCAACGGGTACTGCGCCTTGATTTCCTGTGGGGCGTTGTCGTTGATCAGCACGTAGTCGGCGATCCAGTTGTTGAGGTAGGTCTGCACGTTGTCGCGGGTCATGAAACTGCCGACCTTGTCGCGCATGATCACCTTCAGGTAATGGGCGAAACGCGAGGCCGCGAGCACGTACGGCAACATCGCCGAGATCCGTGCGTTGGCATTGGCCTCGTTGGTGTTGTAGACCTTGGCCTTGTTGGTGCTCTGGCCGCCGAAGAACACCGCCACGTCGCTGTTTTTCTTGTGGCACAGGGCGATGAAGCCGAGGTCGTTGAGTTCCTTCTCGCGGCGGTCGGTGATCGCCACTTCGGTCGGGCATTTCAGCGACAGGTCGCCGGAGCTGGTGCGGAACGTGTGCGCCGGCAAACCTTCGACCGCGCCGCCGCCTTCAGCGCCGCGAATCGCCGCGCACCAGCCATATTTGGCAAAGGCTTCGGTGATGCGTTGCGACAAGGCCCACGCGGCGTTGCCCCACAGGTATTTACTGTGGTCGGTGCCGTTGACGTCTTCGACATAGTTGATGCCTTCCACCGGCGCAGTGTCAGGGCCATAAGGCAGGCGCAGAAGGAAGTGCGGCAGCACCAAAGACACATAGCGCGAATCTTCGCTTTCGCGGAACGAGCGCCACTTGATCAGCTCCTGGCTCTCGAAGACTTTCGACAGATCACGCGGTACCGCCAGCTCGGTGAAGCTGGTCATGTCGAACAGGCGAGGGCTGGCGGCGGCAATGAACGGCGCGTGCGCTGCGGCGGCTACGTTCGACAGTTTCTCCAGCAGGCCGATGTCCTGCGGATGCCGGCCGAAGGTGTAGTCGCCGACCAGCAAGCTGAACGGGTGGCCACCGAAGGTGCCGTATTCCTCTTCGTAGATTTTCTTGAACAGCGCGCTCTGGTCGAATTCGACGGCTTTTTCCAGGTCGTTCTGCAGCTCTTTCTGGGTGACGTTGAGCAGGCGCAGTTTCAGCCGGGTACTGGTTTCGGTGTTCTGCACCAGCATGTGCAGGCCGCGCCACGAGGCTTCGAGTTTTTGCAGGTCGGGGTGATGCAACACCTCGTTGAGCTGGGCGCTGATCAGTTCGTCGATCTGGCTGATGCGGTCGTTGATCATCGCCACGGTGTCCTTGTCGATGGCCATGCCTTCGTCAAGAACCTGAGTGGCGAACTCCGCGAGCATGTCGCGGGCGTAATCCTGCTGACTGTCATCGTGGGCCATGCGGCCCTCGGCGATGATCCGGTCGAGCAGGGATAAAGTTTCGGCTGCAGCATTTTCGCTGGCTTGATTCTGGGCGGCGGCGGGCATGGTGAGTTCTCCCCTCGATTAAGTGGACGATCAGGCTTGCGGTTCGGCCGGCGCCTCGGCATCAGCTGCCGGGGTAGCGGTGTCCGGGCGGGCCGATTTGATTTCCTGCAGGCCTTCGGTGTTGGCGATGACATCGCGCAACAGCTTGTCCAGGTCATCGTTGCCGTCGAGCTTGGTCAGCAGATCGCGCAGACGCTGGCGGGCCTCGAACAAACGGCGCAGCGGCGTGACTTGCTCCACTACCTTGACCGGGTCGAAGTCGTCGATGTGTTTGAAGTTGAGTTCGATATTGAGCTTGCTGTCGTCGCCGCTGAGGGTGTTGTTGACTTGCAGCGTGGCGCGCGGGCCGATCGAGGCGAGTACCTCGTTGAAGTTGTCGCGGTCGATTTCGGTGAAACGTCGTTCAGTCAGTTTTGCCAATGGCTCGAGCGGTTTACCGGAGAGGTCGGCGAGGATCCCGACCACCAGCGGCAATTCCTTTTTCTCGATGGCGTTGCCGATTTCGACGTCGTAGGTGATTTGCACTCGGGGCGGACGCACCCGGTCGAGCTTGTGTTGAGTACTTTCTGCCATGACGGCGGACTCCGATGCGATGAGCGGGCGCAATGCATCGGGGTGGCCCGTTCATCGCTTTCCCTTGCTGGACCGTAGGTTAGAAAGGGAGGCAGATGACCTGTCGTTCCTTTGACAAACCTTCCTCATTCGGCTGTAGGAACCGAACTACCCAAGACGCTAGAACAGGTCTATAAAAATGCAAGGAAAAACATTCTTGGACAGATTCGGGAAAAGGAAAATTCATTTTGTGTAGACGACTTTTTCTAACGTGGGTGTTGGCACTGCTGGCGGGCTGTTCTTTCTTCGGGCCGAAAGTCGACCTCGACAGCCTGACCCTCGACGTCGCGCCCAAGGCCAATGACGACACACCGATTGCCGTGGATTTCATTGCGGTCAATGACCCCGATCTGCTCAAGCAACTGTCCGGCATCAGCGCCAGTCAGTGGTTTGCCGAGCGCGAGCAGTACCAGCGCGACTATCGTCAGTTGATGAGTGTGTGGGGACTGGAGCTGGTGCCGGGGCAATTCATCGACCGCCAACCCTTCCCACTGGGGGGCAAGAAGGCCGCTGGACTTTTAGTCTTCGCCAGCTATAACACTCCCGGAGCGCACCGATTGCGCCTCGATGATCAGAGTGAGGCCTGGCTCAAATTCGACAGTCGTGAAATGAGTCTGGTCAGCCAGAAAAACTGAAACACACCGCTCGCCGCCGGCTGGCGGCAGGGTCGAAAGGAGTCGTATGAGTCTGCTACCTGACGCGGTTTGCTGGCACGAAGGCATGCAATTGCTGCCGCAGCACTTTCAGTTGCAAGGGCTGCGGGCCGAAGCGCTCGGTGCGCACCTGGCGCAAGCGTGTAATCCATGGTTCTGGGGCGTCAGCCACATGGAGTTCGACCCGTCGGCGCTGAGCGCCGGCGTGGTGCGGGTGTTGTCGCTGCAAGGGACGATGCCCGACGGTTTGCCGGTGGATTTGCAGGCGGGTGTCGGGCCGACGCTGGAACTGGATGTCAGTGCCGCAATCAACGCCACCGACGATGCCACTGTCACCGTGTATCTGGCGATCAGCCCGATGTGGCGTGCCGGGCAATTGCTGCCGCTCAAGGGCCGCTTGCAGTCGGTGGTCGGCGAGGCGTTGCCGGATCTCACCAGCGGTGAATTCCCCGAATCGATCACCGTGTGGCGACCCAATCCACGCCTGTGTACGCAACTGAACAAAGCCGATTCAATCTGTCTGCCGCTGCTGAAAATCCGCAAGGAGGGCGGCGGCTTTCTGCCGTTGGCATACACGCCGCCAACGCCGGTCCTGTTGCCGGAATCTGTGCTCGGACGCCGGATCGCCGGGCTCTGTGCACGGGCGCGGGAAAAATGCCTGTTTCTCGGTGGCCGTTTGCGGCAGGCGCAACAGGCTGGCAACCAGGACGATGCCTTGGAAATCCGCCGCCAGTTGACCGCGTTGTGGGCGCGGCTGCCGGAAGTCGAAGGCACGCTGAACAGTCGCATCGCGCACCCGCAAACCTTGTATGTGCATTTGCTTGGCCTCGCCGGCGCGTGGTCGGCACTCGACCCACTGGCCGGCGTACCGGCGTTCGCACCACTGGATTTTCTTGAGCTGCAGCGCGGCTATGACGCCGTGCTGCAATGGCTGGAAACCACCCTCGAACTGATCCGCGCCGGCTATCGCAGCCTGCCGTTCGAACGCGGTGAGCAGAGCTTTTCCATTCAATTGCCGGACGAGCAACCGAGCCAGCGTCTGGTCGTCGGTCTGCGCATGCCCAATGGTGCCAGCGAGCAAGCGGCGATCGACTGGTTGCGCGGCGCGATCATCGCCTCGGCGCCGCACATTGCGTTGCTCAGCCGCCAGCGCATGAGCGGCCTGGCCCATCAGGCCATGAGCCGCAGCGAGCAGGTGGCCTATAGCGTCGGCGAAGACACGCGACTGTTTGTGATCACGGCCGAGGGCGCCTGGTTCGACGCGCAACTGCCGCTGATGATCGCCGCCCCCGCTGCAAAGCTGACCAGCAGTCCGTGGCAAGTGGTGCTGTTTGTCGCGCAGAACAGTGAAAGTGCCTGATCACACAAGGAACGCCGTATGTCGCAAGGAAGTGCCGCAAGCCTGGGGTTGCAAGACGCACCGTTGAGCAGCGCGTTCCGCCAGACATGGCAGCAATGGCAACAGGACTGGGTGCAATTGCCCAAGGACAGCGAAGACGAAGCGGCGCTGGTCGAGACCGTGGTCGAGTTGTCCACTCAGGCTTCGCAACGCTTGTGGCGCACCGCGTATTCGCGGGTCGGCGACTCGGCGACCGAGCAGGTCAAGGCACTGGTATATGCCTTCGTCGCCCTGGTCGACGAAACCCTGTTGTTTACGCCATGGCCGGGGCAGGCGGCATGGCAGGACAAACCTCTGGAGTCGCGTCTGTATTCCAGCCGGCAGGCCGGCGAGCAAGTGCCAGCGGCGATTCAAACCCTGCTCGATGAACAGAAACCGACCGCCCGCGATCTCGCCAACGTGTATTTGCAGTGCCTGATTCTCGGTTTCCACGGGCGTCTGCGCGGCGAGCACAGTCAGGCGCAACTGGAGAAATGGCGGTTGGCGCTGTTCAACTTTGCCTGGCAGGACGAGGCCTCTTATGAAGGCGTCAGCCAGCGACTGGTGCAGCCCTCGCTGGTCACACCGTTGCAGTTGCCGGTCCGTACAGCGCTGCCGGACGGTTTTCGTCTGGCGTTGGGGATTCTGGCGATGGTGCTGGTGTTGACCGGGCTCGGTCAGTTTCTCTGGCGTGACATTCGTTCTGAGTTGGAACCGGTATTGCAAATGACCGATTCGGTGACGCCCGCGGAGCAAGACTCATGAGCACCCTGACGATTGTCGCGTGGGTCGTCGCGTTGCTGTTGTTGCTGGTCATCATCGCCGTGGCAGTGTGGTGGCTGCGCACCCAGAGCGGCGCGGCGATCCGCAGTTTTTATGCCTCGGTGCGGCACATGGAGCAGGAGCAGGGCAGTCGCGACCGCTATCAGATGCCGTGGCTATTGATGCTCGGCGACGAAACCCAGGGCACGCAACTGGTCAGCGAATGGCGTTTGCAGCCGACCGACAAACCGGCGTGGTTCGGCCGCTGGTGGTCGGACCCCGAAGGCGCGGTGCTGGTGGTGCCGCAGGCGTTGTTCCTGCCGGACGACGGCATGCATTTGCAGCGCGGCGGCTGGTGGCGGCTGCTCGGTCTGATCTTGCGTTTGCGCAGTAAACGGCCGCTGGACGGGGTGATCTGGACAGTGCCGGTGAGTCGCCTGAGCAATCTCGAACAAGCCGCCAGCCTCGGTCTGGCGGCGCGCCGGCGCTTTATCGATTTGCTGCAACGCTTCGGTTTGAGCGTGCCGGTGTACGTGATCATCACCGGCCTGGAAGAGTTGCCGGGGTTTCAGGAACTGATCAGTGCCTTACCCGACGAGGCCCGCGAACGCACTTTGGGCTGGTCGTCGCCCTACGCGCGTGACGCCGTGTGGCAAGGGCAGTGGAGCGATCAGGCGCTGGATCGAATCCACCGCGCCGTGGCCGAAGCGGTGATCGAGGTCGGCACCTTGTCCGGCCATTTGAGCGCGGATCTGTATGCGCTGCCGGAGCGTCTGGAAACCCTGCGCCGTGGTTTGCAGAGCGTGCTGGAGCCGGTGTTTCAGGGTAATGCACAGGGCGAAGCGCCGTGTTTTCGCGGCGTGTATTTCACTGCCAGTCAGGCGTCGAAAGATGCCAGGGATGGTTTTTCCGCCGACGACAGCGGCTTGCAACAAAGCGTGTTCGTGCGCCAGTTGTGGCGCCAGCGGCTGGTCGGCGAGCGCGGTCTGGCCCAAGGTGTGCCGCGCCTGCTGCGTTTGCGTCAGCGCTGGCAGCGGATCACCGCTGGGGTCGCACTGGTAGTGGGCGTGGTCTGGGCGGTGGCGATGCTGTGGGTGTGGGATCAGTCGGTCAAGGATGCCCATGAACTGGCGCGGCTGATGCAGAGTGCGCAGAAGAGCTACGTGGCGGTCACCGATGACGCGCATCGGGTCGAGCCGACTCGGCGCAATGTGCAGAGTTTCTGGCGGGTGCTGGAGCGCGCCCCGCACTGGCACTACATTTCGCTGGCGTTTCCGACCTCATGGTTTTCCTCGGTGGACGTGAAAATCGAACAGGCACTCTTCAAGTCTGCTCAGCGCCAGATGGTCCAGCCGTTGCACCAATTGCTGGTCGCCGAGCTTACGAAAATCAAGGCGATCCGCAGTACCGATCGGCGCACCAGTGTGGAAAGTGAGGACCCGGCGCAATGGCAGAATTATCAAAAGGCTACGGATCTGGTAGATCGGGCGTTGCGTCTGGAACAGCAGAATCAATTGTTTGCCGAGGTGCAGAACAGTCAGCGGGCGCCGCTGGACGATCTCGTGCAACTGAGCAATAGCGCGCTGGCACTGAATCTCAATGCGGCGACCGTGCCGCATTCCGCGTACTACAACCGTTTGCTGGCGGCGGGGGATGGCGGTGATGTGCAGGCGCTGGATCTGAGCGTCGAGCGCCCGTTGGTCACCAGTAACTTCAACGGGCTGATGCAGCGCTGGCTTGATCAGTATTTTCTTGCCGAGAACTTCGTCAGCAAGGCCGGCTACCTCAAATTGCATCTGGAACGACTCGAGGCTGGCAGCGGCAACAGCCTCAATGAGCTGGAAGACTTGCGTGCGTTGATCGATGATCTGCAAGCGGCGGTTGCCCTGACCAACTCGACGTGGAGTCGCGGCAAAGGCCAGGAACTGGTGCCGGGTTATCGTGAGTTTCTCGACAAGGTGCGCAAAAGCACCTTGCTCGGTCCAGCCGTGGAGCAGCAACTCGATCAGCAGGCTGGCAAGTTGCAGCAGAGTTTTCGTGATCAATGGGTCGCCCAGGTCGGTTCACGCGGCAATCTGTTGATCCAGCAAGGCAGCGGGCAACTGGCGCTGCAGGAACATGTGGTCAAGCTCAACAACGCCGTGCAGGCGCTGTTCAAGCGCGACTTTGTGTCAGTGGCGATGCGCGCCAATCAAGACAACGTCAATCTGCAAGGCCAGACCGTGGATGGCGATGACCTCAATACCTCCCTCAATTACTACGCCAGCTACAAGAGTTACGTTGCCGAAGAATTGCCACGTATTCCGCCGGCCTATCGCGAGGCGTTGCTGCAAACCGCCGAAGGGGCTGCCGCTCAGGCGATGTGGCTGAGCCTGAAAGATCACAACGATCAGACTCACTCTTATGCGGTGTTCAATGTGCAGGCCGAGCAGGCCATGGCCTTGCAAAAGGCCTTTGTCGAGGTGCATCGCAATGATCTGGCTGCGCGCCTGCAAAGTGCGTTGAACCGTCGGGCGATGGCGCAGATTGTCAGTGGCCTCGATGAAATCACCGCGCAACCGCTGTTCGCGGGGCGTACTGAAATCAGCCAGTGGGACGGCTCGAAAAACCTCGGCCTGCAACTGTACGGTGCCACTGATGTGCAGGACTTGAAGCTGAGCCTCAAGCAGCAGTTCAACACCATGCTCGGTATCACCGAGCGACGCCAGTCGGCGTTGCAGTGGCTGATGACCCAACAAGGCAATCTGTCGGCGCTGGATTACGAGCGCGTGACGCAGTTCAGCGCGCTCAATGACGAACTGCTCAAGTACAAGGATGCCAACCCGGCCAGTTCGCCGGCACAGATCGAGCAACTGGTCAGCCGCGATTTCATCGACATGGACACCGCGTCCTGCGTGCAGGTCTTGCAAACCGCCAATCTGGCGGGCGGGCGCGGAACGCTGGCGATGCGCGCGGTGGAACTGCAGCAGTCGGCGATGCAGCGCTGCCAGTTCCTGCAACAGCAGCAGGCGGCAGCGGCGTGGAATGAGCTGGCCAACTATTTCAATCAATACCTGGCCGATCGTTTTCCGTTTGCCAACGGCGTGCAGGCGCAAGATGCCGACCCGGCGCGGGTTCAGCATTTCCTCGAAATCATCGATAAACGACTGCCTGTGGCGCAAGCCGGACTGGTGCTCAGCCAGACCCCGGAACGCTTGGCGGCGGAAGATTTTCTCAACCGCTTGAAGCAGGCCAGCACCTGGCTGACGCCGCTGTTCGTGCGCGACAAGAGCGGCATCCTCGGTATCGAACTGGACGTGCGCTGGCGCACCGATCGTGACGATGAGAAGGGCGCCGATCAGGTGATCGCCTGGGGCTTGCTCGCCGGCAGCCAGCAGATCAACTATCCGGTCCCGGCCGAGCAACCGAACCTGCGCTGGATGGTCGGTCAGCCGATACGCCTGACCCTGCGTTGGGCGCGTAACGGCAAGGAGCGCCCGGTCAACGATCCGTTGCAACCGAACCTGGTGGTGCGTGATCTGGAGGCCGGTTGGGAGTACGGCGGGCCGTGGTCGCTGTTGCGCCTGATGCGCGCGCATTTCTCGGTACAGCGCCAGCCGAGCATGGACTACACCGAGTTTCCGCTGACCTTGCGTTTGCCCGTGACGGCGTCCAGCGACAGCGTCACCAGTGACTTCACGCGAATGTTCGTGCGCCTGTCGCTGATGAGCCAGGGCTCGAAATTGCCGCTGTCGATTGCCCCGTTGCCGACCCGGGCGCCGCGTTCGCCGTTTCAGGTGACTGGCACCACGGCTGCGCTTGAAGCCCAAAAGGAGAAGCTGTGAGCCTGCCATCGACCACGTTGCCGGATCTGATTGATCAGTTGCTCGCGCCGATCAGTGCGGACGCGCCCTGTGGCGTCGATCTGCGTTACGAACGCGAGTTCGACCAGTTGCGTGACCTGCGCCGCGAGGACGACGCCAGCCTGCCGACCGGGGTCTGGCAGTCGACACTCAAGCGGGCGAACTGGCCGGACGTCGAGAAAATCACCACCCTGTTATTGCTGGAACGCAGCAAGGACCTGATGCTCAGCGCCTGGCTCGGCGAGGCGTGGCTGCATCTGCAAGCACTGGACGGCTTGCCCGGCAGCCTGGCGCTGATCGCCGGTTTGTGTGAGCGTTTTCCCGAGCAACTGCATCCGCAGGCAGAAGACGGCGACCAGTCGTGGCGGGTGATTCCGCTGGAATGGCTGGTGCGTCGCTACAGTGAAGTGCTGCTCACTCGAGTGTCATTGTTTGGCAGTCGTAACGTCGATTTCGAGACCTATACCCTTGAGGTCTGGCGGCGTTTGCAGATTCAGCAAGTGCAGGCCAACGACAGCAAGAATGCCAAGACCTCGGCGGAAACCGCGCGCAACGAACAGAAGAAACTCAACGAGCAGATCCGCGCCACGCCGCTGGCATTCTGGCTGCGCACTCAGGGCAATCTGCTGCTGAGCCTGCAACACCTGCAACGGCTCGATAGCTGGAGCGATGCCTATCTGGGCGATCAGGCCCCGGGGCTGCACCCTTTGCAGGACACCATTGAAGCGCTGCTGACCCTGGTTCAGGAGTTTATCGCCATGCACCCACAACAACCGGCGCCGCCACCGCCGTTGGTCGAAGCGCCCGTGGTGGTCGCGCAATCAGACGAATCCGCGCCGCTCGCGCAGGCCTTTCGTGAGCCGGCCAGTCGCGAAGAGGCATACCGGCAATTGCTGCTGATCGCCGAATACCTCGCGCGCACCGAACCTCACAGTCCGGTGCCCTATCTGATCCGGCGCGGGGTCGAGTGGGGCAATAAACCGCTGAGCGAATTGCTCGGCGAGTTGATCAGCGCCGACGCTGAATCGCGGCGCCTGTGGACGTTGCTAGGGGTGCTTTAGTGCACGCGCTGGTTGTTGACCCTCGGCGGCAATTGAATCGGCGTGAGCACCGGTTGCCCGGAAAAGAACGCCACGAGATTTTTTCCCACCAGTTCCACGGTGCCTTGGGTGGCTTCCGGTGACAGGCCGGCGACGTGGGGCGTGAGCAGCACGTTGGCCAAGGTTTTTAGCGCGTCCGGCACTTGCGGCTCATGATCGAAGACATCCAGCGCCGCGCCGGCAATGCGCCGTTGTTCGAGTGCGGTGATCAAGTCCGCCGTGGCGATCACACTGGCCCGGGCGATATTGACGATGAACCCTTTCGGACCCAGCGCATCGAGCACTGCACGCGTCACCAGATGCTGCGTGCCGATCCCGCCCGGCGTGGCGACGATGAGAAAGTCCGACGCCCGCGCCAGTTCGGTCGGCGTCGAGCAGAACGCGTAAGGCACCTCACTGCGCACCTGACGGCTGTGATAGCTGATGTCCATGTCGAAGCCGAGGTTTGCGCGCTTGGCAATCGCCAGGCCCACCGCACCGAGGCCGAGAATACCCAGGCGCTTGCCGGCGAGTGACGGACGCATGATTTTCGGCCATTCGCCACGGCGCACGGCGGCGTCACAGCGCGGGATATCACGCACCAGTGCGAGCAGCATGGCCATCGCATGGTCAGCCACCGACGAGGCGTTGACCCCGGCGCCGTTGGTCACGGTGATCCCGCGATCACTGGCGGCTTGCAGATCGACCTGCTCGTAACCGGCACCGATCACCGTAATGATTTTCAGCGCGGGCAGGGCGGCGATTTCGTCGGAGGTCAGGCCCAGCGGGCCCCGGGTCAGCACCGCGTCGATGCGCGGGCCGTGGGTGGCGATGGCTTGCGCACGTTCGGCAGGCGTGGGGGCGAGGATCAGATGAAAGCCCTGATGCTCGAGAATCGGCAAGTAATCATTGATGGTTTCAACCAGTACCAGAACGGTTGCGGGCATTGCGCGGCTCCTTTGATCGTCGGCGGTTCGGTCGCGAAAGTCGTTGCAGAGTGCTGATTCCAGAGCGGTTTGGCAATGGCCGAGCGCTGCCCCGTTCCAGCCAGTGTAGGAGCTGAAACGGGGAGCGCGCGGGCGCTTCGTCAGAAGGTCACGTCGGCGCTGTTGATCAACCGGGCGAACGCGCCGCCGAGGGTTGCGTTGTGGTGGTCAATGATGGCTTTGGCGGGCAACGCCGGAGTGTCCATGCAGGTGTGGGCGTCAGCCACCAGCAGCGGTTTGAAGCCCAGATCGGCAGCGGCGCGGCAGGTGCTGTCGATGCAGAACTGAGTCTTCATGCCAACGAGGTACAGATCTTTGATGTCTCCATTGCTGAGCTGCTGCGCAAGGTCAGTGTCGTGGAAGGCGTTGGGTCGGGACTTGTCGAACAGGTGATCGACTTCTGCGTCCAGTTCAAGCGTTGGCAACAATTGCCAGAAGGGGCTGCCCGCAGCAATCGGCGAGCCTTCGGGGCCGGTGTGTCGTACGGCGAAGACGGGCACGTGGTGTTGGCGCGCCTTTGCAATCAACTGCCGGATGTTGGCGAGAATGCGTTCGCCGTCGTGGGGTTTTTCCGGGCCGTGGAGCAGACCGACCTGCATATCGATGATCAACAGTGCTGCAGACATGTGTTTCTCCTTGAGTGACAAAAGCAGCCGCACGGACGGGAGAAACAACAAGGCCCCGTCCATTGCTGGCGGGGCCCTGGGTATGCTGCGCTGGTTTTACCCCAGGCACAAACACCACGACCCGCCGGTGGCGGTCGTGGTGGTGCGGGTGAGGTGCAGCGCGCGAAGGTTCATGGGGCTGATCATGCTGGCGGCGTCCACGGGCTGTCAACTGGCGTATTGGGCGATGCCGTTGCCAAACGACCAGTTCTCCTTTTTCACTTCCACCAGATTGATGAACACGTCTTCGAGGCGAACGCCCAGTTGCGTGTTCAGGCTTTGTGCGATGGTCTGGTACAGGGCTTTTTTCTGCTCCAGCGTTCGACCTTCGTTGAGGGTGATCTGGATGATCACCAGTTGGTCGCTGCGCTGGATGCCCAGATATTGCGGGTCGAAGATGAAATGTTCGCCGTCGTGTTCGTTGAGGATCTGGAAGTTATCGTGCTCCGGCACATTGATTGTGCTGCGCATGGCAGCGTAGATCTGCTCGCCGACGCGCTTGGCGAAGGTGGGATCGGTGCGTTTTTTGAGTTCGACGCGAACGAGCGGCATGAATGGAAACTCCGGGGAGGCAGAGGATTCATTCACGCTAGACCATTTGGGCCGGATTGGAAGACTCGGGTGTTCGATCGGACGCCTTCGCTGGCAAGCCAGCTCCCACAGGTCACGCGCTGCTCAAACTATCGTGACCAGATTCCAAATTCCTGTGGCAGCGGGCTTGCCAGCGATGGGGCAGGCAGCCTTCACACAGCACACTTGCTTGCCTGCAATCTGTCAGAAGACTCGTTGATTTTGTGACGGATAAAAGCGAAACGGCGCTGGTGATTGCACAGCACGTGGGGCTGGCGGAGCTGGCGGTGAATCAGTGCTCGACAAATGGGGGCCGACGGAATAAGCCTGGCTTGCGCCGGGGCGATTAGCCCTCCGCAATCTCTATGGCGATGTTGTATGAGTCGGCCTACCTGACTCCCGGATATTGCCTACAAAACCGCCGGATTCATCCGCTATCTGGCACGGGATGAATAGGAAATCATGAGGGTACAAAGTAGCCCCGGCAGCCACTGCCAACAGCCAAGGAAGGCGCATGCTTCAGAACGATCGGGAAAATCTGGAACTCGAAAGACTGCAAAATGAATCACGGAAACTGATTGTCGAACGACGCAAACTCATTGCCGAAGAACGCAAATTGGGGCGGGAGGGACTTTGGTATCCAGTTGCGGCAGGCACTGGGGTATTAACCGCGCTTGCGGCTGTATTAGGCCTTTTGGCCAAGTTTTGAGTAACAGACGCAGCACTCATCGTATTTGTCGTCACGCATCCCACATTGTTCAACCACGGTTCACATGGCAAGTAGCTCTCGTGCCCCCCGGAAAGGAAATAATCATGACCCTAGAAGAACGCGTAGCCAGAATTGAGCGACTGTATCGGGAAGACGCCGAACTTGCCGACGAAATACAAGGCCTCTCCCCAGCCGAAATTCGGTCGGATTTGTTCAGGTTCAGTCTCGGTTTTTTGTTTGGCTTGGCGTGCCTCACAATCGGATTGATAGTCATGCGTTCTTTCTAACGAGGTTTTATCCGCCGTCGGCGCTGGAAGTTGTCAAAAAACGACACCGCACATGCCTTGCGCCGACAGCCATTTTCCCAAAAACGACACCCCACTGATCTGCTCCGCACAACCATTCCTCAGCTAAGTCTTTGCTTCTGCTCATTTATCGCGGAGAATCGCGCCCCTGTTTCGGCCGGAGCATGTCTGTCGGTTTTTTCCGACGCGTCCTGACCGAGTGGCAAGTGACCGGAATGCGGAGATCCGACCGGATGAATGATCAGGCCAAAAGCGTCGACCAACGCTTTGATGCAGCAGCACCCGCTGAACTTTCGAGCTGGAATCGCCAGGACACCACCTGGATGTTGGGACTGTTCGGGACGGCCATCGGCGCCGGTACCCTGTTTTTGCCGATCAATGCAGGGCTGGGTGGCTTCTGGCCGCTGGTGGTCCTTGCGCTGCTGGCCTTCCCGATGACGTTCTACGCGCACCGTGGCCTGACCCGTTTTGTGCTCTCCGGTCGCGAAGGCGCTGACATCACCGACGTGGTCGAGGAGCATTTCGGCATCAAGGCCGGTGCGCTGATCACCTTGCTGTACTTCTTCGCGATCTTCCCGATCCTGCTGATCTACAGCGTCGGCCTGACCAACACGGTCGCCAGTTTCCTCGAACATCAATTGCATATCATGCCGCCACCGCGCATCTGGCTGTCGTTGGTGCTGATCCTCGGCCTGCTGGCCGTGGTGCGTTGCGGCGAGCAGGCGATCGTCAAGGCGATGAGCCTGATGGTGTACCCGTTCATCGTTGCGCTGTTGTTCCTCGCCGTGTACCTGATTCCGCACTGGAACGGCGGCATCCTCGCCACCGCTTCGCAAGTGCCGGCGCCATCGGCGTTGCTGCACACGATGTGGCTGGCGATTCCGGTGATGGTGTTCTCGTTCAACCACTCGCCGATCATCTCGGCGTTTGCGGTGGATCAGAAGCGTCGTTACGGCGTTAACGCCGACCAGCGCAGCTCGCAGATCCTCTGCCGTGCCCACCTGTTGATGGTGGTGATGGTGCTGTTCTTCGTCTTCAGTTGCGTGCTGACCCTGTCGCCGGAACAACTGGCTGAAGCCAAGGCGCAGAACCTGTCGATCCTGTCGTACCTGGCCAACCACTTCAACAATCCGACTATTGAGTTCGCGGCGCCGTTGATTGCGTTCGTGGCGATCTCCAAGTCGTTCCTCGGTCACTACATCGGTGCCAGCGAAGGTCTGAAGGGCTTGATCATCAAAAGTGGCAAGCGTCCGGGCGCAAAGGCTCTGGATCGCATTGTGGCGGCGTTCATGCTGGTGATCTGCTGGATCGTCGCAACCTGGAACCCGAGCATTCTTGGCATGATCGAGGCCGTTGGTGGTCCGGTGATCGCGGCGATCCTGTTCCTGATGCCGATGTACGCGATTCGTAAAGTGCCAGCGATGGCGCGCTATCGCGGCAAGGCGTCGAACGTGTTCGTGACCGCAGTAGGTCTGGTGGCAATTTCGGCGGTGATTTATTCGCTGACGGCGTAAGCCAAAGCCTCGAAGACTCAGCTACAGTGGCCGCTGTGCGTGATGCGCACAGCGGTTTTTTTTCGTCTGGAGACAGTGGATTGTCGAGCGCCCCACAACCTGTTGAATCACCCAATCGCTGGCGGGATGTACTCGCCGGTCTGTCGATTGCCGGGCTGTTGCTGCCCGAAGCCGTAGCCTACTCGACCATCGCCGCGCTGGCGCCGCAGGCCGGGGTGATCGCTCTGTTTGCCGGGTTGCTCTGTTACGGGCTGTTCGGTACCAGTCGTTTTGCCATTGTTTCGGCGACGTCATCCTCCGCGGCCGTACTGGCGGCGGCCACGGCAACGCTGGCCAATGGTGATCCGCAATTGCGCGCGACGCTGGCGGTCGGTCTGGTATTGGTCACGGGCGCGCTGTTTGTGCTGGCCGGGATCTTTCGTCTGGGCAGCGTCACGGCGTTCATTGCCAAACCGGTGTTGCGCGGGTTTGCCTTCGGCCTGGCGCTGACGATCATTCTCAAGCAGGTCGCCAGTGTGGTCGGCGTGCACCTGACCGACGCCAATCTGGTGCGCTTCGCCCCGCAATTACTTGAACAGTTGCCGCAATGGAACTGGCCGGCGGCGGCAGTGGCGGCAGTGGCGTTGATTCTGTTGGCGGCGTTTTCGCGGTTGCCACGATTGCCCGGTGGTTTGCTGGTAGTGGTGATCGGCATCGCCGCCGGCCAATGGCTGAGCTTGCCGGCGTACGGTGTGAAGATGATCGGCATGATCGACCTCAGCCTGGAAGTCCCCAACCTGCCGGTGCTGCCGTTCGCCGACTGGCTGCGGTTGGGGGAGGTGGGCTTTGCGCTGGTGATGATTCTGTACGCGGAGTCTTACGGCTCGATCAGTTCGTACGCGCTCAAACATGGTGACCGCGTGACGTCCAATCGCGATTTGCTGGCGCTGGGCGCGTCAAACCTGGTGTCCGGGTTGTTCCATGGCATGCCGGCGGGGGCGGGTTATTCGGCGACGTCGGCAAATGAAGCGGCGGGCGCCACTTCACGTTGGGCCGGCGGGGTGGCGGCGTTGGTGGTGCTGATCATCGTGCTGACCGTGTTGCCGTGGATCGCTTTGACCCCTGAACCGGTTTTGGCGGCGATTGTCATGCACGCGTTGGGGCGCGGTTTGAGTCTGCAGCCATTGGGGCGTTACTTCGTCTGGCGTCGCGACCGTGTGCTGGTGTTGTGCGCAGTGGCGGCGGTGCTGGTGCTCGGTGTACTCGACGGTTTGCTGGTGGCGGTGGCGATCAGTGTCTTGCTGATGCTCAAGCAAATGTCGTCGGCGGATATTCAGGTGCTGGGGCGAATTGATGGCGGGCATGACTTTGTCGATCAACAGCGCCATCCGACGGCAACCAGCGAGCCGGGGGTGTTGATCGTCCGGCCGGGCGAGGCGTTGTTCTTCGCCAATGTCGAGCGGATCCTCGGCGCGGCGTTACGCTTGACTCGGCATTCGGATGCGCCTGTGCACACAGTGATTTTGAGTCTGGAGGAAACTCCGGATCTGGATGGCACCAGCATCGAGGCGATGCAGGAATTCTTTTTGCGGGTGCGTCAGGAAGGCAAACGGCTGATTCTGGCGCGACTCAAGCATGGGGCGTTGGTGGTGCTGGAGGCGTTGCCCGAAGTGCAGGCCAACGGCGTGATCCTCAGTGGCTTGAGCGTTGATGGCGCTGTGCAGAAAGCCCTCAAGCTCAACACTTGAACAGGTTGAATGGGCTGGCCCCATCGCTGGCAAGCCAGCTCCCACAGGGATTGGGGTGAACCTCAGCACAGCTCACCTGTGGGAGCTGGCTTGCCAGCGATGAGGCCGGGACAGGCACTGACTATGCAGCAGGCATAAAAAAACGCCGCTCATCTCACGATGGGCGGCGTTTTTCATTGCGTTGCAGCGTTAGGCTTGAACGACCGGGATGTTGGCGTTCGCAGCAGCTTCACGGAACTCGGCGATCTGGTCGAAGGACAGGTAGCGGTAGATATCGGCCGCCATGCTGTCGATCTTGCCAGCGTATTCCATGTACTCCTCGACGGTCGGCAGGCGACCCAGGATCGAAGCAACGGACGCCAGCTCGGCCGAAGCCAGGTAGACGTTCGCGCCGTCGCCCAGACGGTTCGGGAAGTTACGGGTCGAAGTGGAGACCACGGTGCTGTTCGGCTCAACGCGTGCCTGGTTACCCATGCACAGCGAGCAGCCTGGCATTTCCATGCGTGCGCCAGCCTTGCCGTAGATGCCGTAGTAGCCTTCTTCGGTCAGTTGGTGAGCGTCCATCTTGGTCGGCGGCGACAGCCACAGACGGGTTGGCAGCTGACCCTTGACCTGATCCAGCAGTTTACCGGCAGCGCGGAAGTGACCGATGTTGGTCATGCACGAACCGATGAACACTTCGTCGATCTTCTCGCCAGCAACGCTGGACAGCAGACGGGCGTCGTCCGGATCGTTCGGCGCGCACAGTACAGGCTCGCTGATGTCGGCCAGATCGATTTCGATGACTTCGGCGTATTCGGCGTCGGCATCGGCTTCCATCAGTTCCGGGTTGGCAACCCAGGCTTCCATCGCTTGAGCACGACGTTCCAGGGTACGCGCATCGCCGTAACCTTCACCGATCATCCAGCGCAGCAGGGTGATGTTGGAGTTCAGGTACTCGGTGATCGATTCTTTCGACAGCTTGATGGTGCAACCGGCAGCCGAACGTTCGGCCGAGGCGTCGGACAGTTCGAACGCCTGTTCCAGGGTCAGACCTTCCAGACCTTCGATTTCCAGGATGCGGCCGGAGAAGGCGTTTTTCTTGCCTTTCTTCTCTACGGTCAGCAGACCGTTCTGGATAGCGAAGTACGGAATGGCATGAACCAGGTCACGCAGGGTGATGCCAGGTTTCATTTTGCCTTTGAAGCGCACCAGGATCGATTCCGGCATGTCCAGCGGCATAACACCGGTGGCGGCAGCGAACGCGACCAGACCGGAACCGGCCGGGAACGAGATGCCCATCGGGAAACGGGTGTGCGAGTCACCACCGGTACCGACGGTATCTGGCAGCAGCATGCGGTTCAGCCACGAGTGGATGATGCCGTCGCCCGGACGCAGGGAAACACCGCCGCGGGTCATGATGAAGTCAGGCAGGGTGTGGTGGGTGGTCACGTCGATCGGCTTTGGATAGGCCGCGGTGTGGCAGAACGACTGCATCACCAGATCAGCGGAGAAGCCCAGGCACGCCAGGTCTTTCAGTTCGTCACGGGTCATTGGACCGGTGGTGTCCTGAGAACCTACGGTGGTCATCTTCGGTTCGCAGTAGGTGCCAGGACGAACGCCCTGGCCTTCTGCCAGACCGCAAGCCTTACCGACCATTTTCTGCGCCAGGGTGAAACCCTTGGTGCTTTCAGCCGGAGCTTCAGGCTTCTTGAACAGATCGAATGCGGGCAGACCCAGTTCGGCGCGAGCCTTCTCGGTCAGGCCACGGCCGATGATCAGCGGGATACGGCCGCCGGCACGGACTTCGTCCAACAGCACAGGGGTCTTCATTTCGAAGGTGGTGATGACTTCGTCGGTACCGTGCTTGCAGACTTTGCCAGCGTGCGGGTACAGGTCGATTACATCGCCCATGTTCATGTTGGTAACGTCGAACTCGATTGGCAGTGCGCCGGCATCTTCCATGGTGTTGTAGAAGATCGGAGCGATTTTGCTGCCGAAGCAGAAACCGCCAGCGCGCTTGTTCGGCACGTAAGGAATGTCGTCGCCGAAGAACCACAGTACCGAGTTGGTCGCGGATTTACGCGAGGAACCGGTACCGACGACGTCACCAACGTAGGCGATCGGGAAGCCCTGACCGCGCATTTCTTCGATCTGCTTCATCGGGCCGGTCTTGCCTTGCTCGTCCGGAACGATTCCGTCACGGGCCATTTTCAGCATGGCCAGGGCGTGCAGCGGGATGTCAGGACGCGACCAGGCATCCGGAGCAGGGGACAGGTCGTCGGTGTTGGTTTCGCCGGTGACCTTGAACACGCGCAGGCTGATTTTGTCTTCCAGCACTGGACGCTTCTTGAACCACTCGCCGTCAGCCCAGGATTGCAGTACGGCTTTAGCGTGAACGTTGCCGTTCTTGGCTTTTTCAGCGACGTCGTGGAAGGCGTCGAACATCAGCAGGGTGTGCTTGAGTTCTTCGGCGGCCACTGGCGCCAGTTCGGCGTCGTCCAGCAGTTCGACCAGGGTCACGATGTTGTAGCCGCCCTGCATGGTGCCGAGCAGTTCTACAGCGCGCTTTTTGTCCAGCAGAGGGGAGGAAACTTCGCCTTTGGCCAGAGCCGACAGGAAACCGGCTTTGACGTAAGCGGCTTCGTCCACTCCTGGTGGTACGCGATTGGTGATCAGGTCAACGAGGAAAGCTTCTTCGCCAGCCGGAGGATTCTTCAGCAGCTCGACCAGGCCTGCAGTTTGTTCGGCGTTAAGCGGCTGGGGAACGATACCCAGTGCTGCGCGCTCTTCGATATGTTTGCGGTAGGCTTCAAGCACAGTTATTACCCTCATCAGTGGTCCCAAATGGCTGTCCGGGACGCTCGTCGCGAAATGCTCGTACTCATGCGCTGCACGGCGTTGTGGGCCGTTTAGCCAGAATTACCGAACATTCCTTACAGAAGCTGCTTTCAAAGTTTTACGCCTGCAGAACGGGGAGCTGATGAGGGTTGGCGTTGGGCTTTTCCCCGCTGGAAAAACCCCTCGCCAACACCGCTCTGAAGGAACGACTGTGCTCGTGACGCTTTGAAAACAGCTTCTAACGGACATTGGCGCCTTAAAAGGCTGGCTGATTCTACGGCAAAAAAAATTTAAAGGTAAGTCGCGCTCTATTGGACTTTGGTGGCGTTGTGCGGGGCCTGCTAAAAGTCTGCCCGAGCGCTTGCCCCTGACGTTTGAGGGGTGATCAATGCCCGACAAAGGGCTAACATGCGGGCCTGTTCCGCGTTTCAGTGTTTTGCCAATTTATGCCCAATCAGACCATCAAGACCCCCTGCGTCGGCCTCTGCTCCACTGTTTACGGAGATCTGGTGTGCCGTGGCTGCAAGCGTTTCCATCACGAAGTGATCAATTGGAATGGTTACAACGAGGAGGAAAAGCGTGCGGTCTGGTTGCGGCTGGAGCAATTGCTGTCACAAGTGATGGCAAGCAAGGTCGAGATCTTTGATTCGGCGCGCCTGCGCCAACAGCTTGAACAGCGCAAGATCCGCTTTGTGCCGCATCAGTCGGAATATTGCTGGGCCTATCAACTGATCGCCCGGGGGGCGCGGGTGATCATTAATCTCGAAGCCTACGGGATGGTCTTGCTGCCGGAATTTCGCGACTGGAGCCTGCCGGAATTGCGCGATGCCATTGATCGGGAATTCTTCCTGCTGTCGGAAGCGCACTATCAGCGCTACATCGCCCCCGGCTTCCTGAAAGACGCCTTCGGCGCCTAGAAGCTTCGCGAGCAGGGATTGAAGCGGATGCCGGTTCTGCAGGCAGCAACAGAACCTGTGGGAGCTGGCTTGCCAGCGATGAGGTCGGTACATCCAATATCAATGTTGACTGACCCACCGCTATCGCTGGCAAGCCAGACTCCCACAGTTTTTGTGATTCCAAATGCACCGCAATCACTGTGGGAGTCTGGCTTGCCAGCGATGACGGCCGCATCAGCGCCGTAATTCTCAGTGTTTCACCGCCAGCTCTACCAGATGATCCTCAACCTCCTGCGGCTTGAGCACCAGCACATCACTTTCCAACGCATCCAGCACCACTTCAGCGGTGTTGCCGATCAACGCGCCTGACAATCCCGAGCGCGCCACCGTGCCGATCACGGTCACCGCAGCCTGCAGCTTGTGCGCCATGAACGGAATCAATACATCCGCCGGACCTTCCTCGATGTGCAGGTGCGCGTCATCCACGTCGAATTCGGCCTGAAATGCCCGGCATTGCTCGCGATAACGTGCTTCGATGGTTTCACTCAGTTGCAAGGTAGGGTCGGCGGCGGAGAGCATCGGTGACGGATGGGCGCTGATCACATGCAAATGCCCTTTGGCCAGACTGGCAATGTCATAGCCGTGATCGATGATCGTCGTGTGCAAATGCCGGTGCTCACCGTCGACATTGCCGACGTCGACCGCCGCCAGAATCACCTTGTCCTTCCACGAACCAGCGGTTTTCACCAAAAGTACCGGAGTAGGGCAGTGGCGCAGCAATTTCCAGTCTGCCGGGGTCAGCAGGGCTTTTTTCAGCGAGCTGTCGGGGAAGTGCTGCTTGATCACCAACCCGCAACCCTCGGCCTGCTGCACGTCGATGATGGTTTCGTGCAGGCTCTCGTTCCACGCCTGTTCGGTGGTCGCGCTGTAGCCGTCGGCCAGCAGCGCGGCCTTGAGCACGCTGAGCATGGCGGCGTGGTCGTGCTTCTTGTCGCACACCAGCAGGTGCAGATGGGCCTGGGTCACGCCAGCGATCAGCTTGGCGCGCTTGAGCGCCAGGCTTTCCGAATGTTCGGGTTCGATGACCACCAGAATGCTGCGAATGGCTTGCATGAGCGGAGTCTCCAGCAAAGAAAAGGCACGGCGTTGCACAACTATAGTTGCTGCTCGAACAGCTGCGACTTGATGCATATCAACGCCAGCCGCTGGTGGTCTGCGGACAGGCCGGTATAATCGGCGCCCTTCGCTCGAACACCTTTACCGTGAGCCCCATGATCCTTCCCGAAATCCACGAATTCCTTGGCTGCCGCACCCCCGACGCCTGGGTTCAGGCCGCACTGGCCGATCAGGAAACCCTGCTGATCGACCACAAGAACTGCGAGTTCAAAGCCGCCAGCACCGCGCTGAGCCTGATAGCCAAGTACCACTCCCACGTCGACCTGATCAACATGATGTCGCGTCTGGCCCGGGAAGAACTGGTGCACCACGAACAAGTCATGCGCATCATGAAACGCCGCAAGATCGAGCTGCGCCAGTTGCATGCCGGGCGCTACGCGTCAGGCCTGCGCAAAGTGGTGCGCAGCCACGAGCCGGTGAAACTGGTGGATACGCTGGTGGTGGGGGCGTTTATCGAGGCGCGCAGTTGCGAGCGGTTCGAAGCACTGGTGCCGCATCTGGACGAAGAACTCGGCAAGTTTTACTTCGGTTTGCTGAAAAGCGAGGCGCGGCACTTTCAGGGCTATCTGAAACTGGCCTATCAGTACGGGGACGCCAAAGACATCGCCCAGGTGATCGACAGAGTTCGCACCACCGAGCAGGACTTGATCGAGTCGCCGGACGAGGAGTTCCGCTTCCACAGCGGTGTACCGTCGGCCGCATGATCTTCGGAATCTCTTGCGGGAGATGTTGTTTTGAGGTTTGGTGTGAAGCATCAACCGGCCCTCGTGACCGGTTTTTGTTTTTCAGGAGATGGCAGGTGAATGAAAATATGCTGTTATTGTCAAGTGGTCCCGCGATTGGCCGTAATAATTGAGATTGCCTCGTCTATGTTTTTTGATCGTAGTTTTATTTTTTCAGGGCGACCGAGTTGTATATATTTCAATGACTCCACCATGCTGCCCCAAAACTTACAGAGTTCTAACGTTTTATTTTTTTCTTGAGTTGATCGCCGGCATATTTCTGCGAGAACATCTTCATACCAGTCGGGCGACATGGAATTAATGGCGCTATTGGCGATCAGTTGGATGTCAGGGCGATCGTGCGTCGAGATGATTTTTGTTTCTTTGATTAAGTTATCTATAAGCTCGGTGCAAAACGTCATTCTCAACATTCCGCTCATGAAGCCGCGCCACGGCATATATGTTGCGCGATTTACAATGCTTGGAAGTAATTTCGAAATTCTAAAAATAAGCCTTGCAATGAAAGATGCAGACCGAAATGCGTCGACTGGAAGAAGTGTGCCGACTACAGTCATTGCTCCCAGTGCAAGCATTCCGTTTGCTGACGACCCGTGCCCGCCGTCGATAGGGATTGTATCGCATGCACTCAATAATACTATAGGCGGCATTTTAAGTTGATGCTGTAGTTTCCAGACATCGAGTTCGCTACCTCCAACAACTATAGAGCCCATGTCGGAGTTTTTATTCAGCGTCCCATGCCCATCAAAAATCATCAAGGCGCCGGTGAAATCATTTACAGTGCTTACGAATTCCTCGGCAGTGGCGACATCTATAATTTTATAGTTTGGATACTCAGGGTGTCGACTTGACCATTGTTGAAGGGTGTCTTCAAGTGTGAATTTTATTTTGTCTGTGTCTGAGAATGATCGGACAACCAAAATCTCTTTGAAATCTGACAAAGACACCGTTGTGTATCTGTTTTTTATTAGCTGGCTTAGGCTTGCATTTCCCGGAGTGGCTGGGATTCGGCTTACATCACACCTCAAGGTTATAGGTAGTCCTCGTAGTGGTAGCCATTCTAGTGGTAAGTCACTTACTAGGGATATTCCTGAAAATTCTGGAACATTATTTTTGAGTAGAGATGAATACTTGGCATGCATAAGGGAGTGCATGCGGATCTGTAATTGGTTGGCAAGTTTGTTTAGTTTAAAGTTGATGTGAGGTCCATTGCCTCTTGAGCAGTTTGCTAAGTTGATTAGGTCACCTTTTATTTTGTTTATTTTTGGCTCGATGCGAAGGATCGGGCATAGGTCCGATATGCCCAGTATGCCGGTAGAAAGGTTGAAGGTTTCAAGTTCGCGGTTATGGAGAGCTACAAAGTAATTTCCAGCAGTATCTGATGCTAAGTCTGTTATGTGTTCGATCTCTCGACCTGTTAAGTTTCTTATGTATTCCTCTGATCTTCTTACTGATTTGACATAGGTTTTTAGTCCGGCAATAAGTTTTTTGCTGTTTTGATTGTCGTTAAAAAGCTCAGAGTCTACGTCTGCTTTATATATTCGCCAAAGTATTGGTTCTGCCGTTATGCAGAGAAGGTTCTCAATGGGCGCATGCTCTATAAGATTTTTTCGGTAGCTCCATAAAGATTGCAGGCTGCGCAGAACTGCTGGTATGTATTCGTGATATTTTTGTGGCTGAAGTTTTCCCTCGGAAATTATGCTTAATTCCAAGCTGTTAGCAATAACTTCGTTGGCGACGGTTACACCATGGTTGTAGCCGGGATATGGTAGTCTCTTCCAGGGCTTTTTTTTGGGTGCAAGTATTTCTTTAATTGCTGTAACAAACTCTGGTGGAACTTGTCCTTTTGCTAGAAGGTCGAGCGCTCGCTCTATCGCATAATTGCTAATTTTTTTTAAGCTGGAGTCTTTTTCTTCTTTGCTGGCTGACTCTGCTATAGATATATGTAGAAAGCCTTTTCCGTAGTCGCTTGATAGAAAGTTTTTTACATGGGAGTACATGCGCTCGTCTGAAAGGATGACTTTTAATGGCGGGGTGTGCATTGAGTCATGACTGTGCATGGACTCAATGTTTGCAGGTATGACAATAAGGCTCGTGACCCCCGTAACTCTTGCTTTTGCCACGTTGTTGCGAGTCGCTTTTATTTCGCGCACATCAAATGGCAGTGTGGTTGCTAGTTTTAGCAACCATCTGGATCGTACGATTTCGGGCCAGTAGGCTAAAAAAAAGGTCTCAGTACTATAGTCGCGATGATGTGGTATATAGTAATGAAATGCAAATCTGATGTCTTGAAAATGCTCCTCTTCAAAAATTCGCGTTGCCAAGTTCAGTTCGTCGCGTGATGTTGATTCGAGCATTTGTGCTGGTTCCTTAGCTTATAGCTGCGTCCATAGGGTACGAGTTACGGGTTGTGGGTTATTAGTCAGCCAAGCAGTCAAAGTATCATGATAATTATTTTATTAAGAGAGCTTGTTTTGTTTTTTAGAACATCGTTTGGTGCACAGGGGCACTGCTCCGATGGCGGAAATTTGCGCAAAGGCGAAGGTGAAATGGGCAAAGGTTAGATGAAGCGCTGATTGCCTAATCGCCGAGTAAACCTCAGATTCTAAAGCGGATTGGGCGGCGTAGATTGTTAAAAACTCTTAAGAGTATGAAACATCACCGAAAACCGTCCCCCGTGGCCGGTTTTTGCTGCCTGCGATAAACGCCTCGCCCGCGAATGCCGCCATAATGTCGCCCACTTCACAGATGGTTGGCAGATGGTCGTTATGGATAACCTGGGTTTTGGCAAAGTCCTGCTGGTGGAAGACGATGAACGCCTTGCCGCGTTGATCGCGCACTTCCTCGAACAACACGGCTACGAGGTGCGCACGGTGCATCGCGGGGATCTGGCCGTGGCCGCTTTTCTGGAGTTCAAACCCAAAGTCGTGGTGCTCGACCTGATGTTGCCGGGGCAGAGTGGCCTGCACGTGTGTCGGGAGATTCGCAGCGTGTCAGACACGCCGATCGTGATTCTCACGGCCAAGGAAGATGACCTCGACCATATTCTCGGCTTGGAGTCCGGTGCCGATGACTACGTGATCAAACCGATCAAGCCGCCGGTGTTGCTGGCCCGGTTGCGCGCCTTGCAGCGGCGGCAGGTGCCGGACAGTGGCGTGGTGAGTTTTCTTGAGTTCGGCCAGTTGAGCATCGACCGCAGTTGCCGTGAAGTGCGCCTGGCGGGCGAGATCATCGAAATGACCACCATGGAATTCGAGTTGCTGTGGCTGCTGGCCAGTGCCGCCGGCAATACGCTGTCGCGCGATGACATCCTCAACCGCATGCGCGGCATTGCCTTCGATGGCCTGAACCGCAGCGTCGACGTGTACATCAGCAAGTTGCGCAACAAACTCAAGGACAATCCTCGCGAGCCGGTGTGCATCAAGACCGTGTGGGGCAAGGGTTATCTGTTCAATCCGTTTGCGTGGGAGTTGTAGATGCTGCGGTTATTCCTCGGGCTGTTTCTGGTGATGACGGTGGGGCTGGTGTTGGCCCTGCAAACCGTCGAACACACCTTCAACGCGTTGCTCGACAATCAGATGCAGGCCTACAACCGTGAAGCGGTGCGCGGTCAGGCGTGGTCGCTGGTGGATCATTTGCGCGGGCGTCAGGGCACGGATCGCGAGCAGCAACTGGAAACCTTGCGCCCGCATTACGGGCTGACACTGAAACTGGTCGAGGCCGATCAACTGGCCCTGAATGCCGAGGAAAAAGCCCAGCTGATGCAGAATCTTCTGGTGATCCGTGACAACTACACGCAGTTCATCAGCAACATCGACGGCGGTTCTCAGGTGCTCAGCATCAAGCTGCCGCCGGAGCCGAGTCTGATGCCGTTCTATATCTCGGCGGCTTACGGGATGCTCGCGGTACTGATCGGTATCGTCCTGTTTTTCTGGGTGCGCCCGCACTGGCGTGATCTGGAAAAACTGCGCCTGGCCGCCGAGCGTTTTGGCGATAACGATCTTTCGGCGCGTATCCAGTTGTCGAAACGTTCGAACATCCGCGACCTGGCCGAGCACTTCAACCTGATGGCGGCGCGCATCGAGAGTCTGATCGCCAATCAGCGCGAACTGACCAATGCGGTCTCTCATGAACTGCGTACACCGATTGCGCGGCTGTCGTTCGAGCTTGATCAGCTCAAACAACAATCTGACCCGAGTCAGAATCGCGAATTGATCGCCGACATGTACGCCGACCTTGGCGAACTGGAAGAAATGGTCTCGGAGTTGCTGACTTACGCCAGTCTTGAGCGCGGTGCGACGGTGATCAAGCGTGAAAATATTCAGGCGGGCAATTGGCTCGATAGCGTGGTTGGTAGTGTGGCGCTGGAGGCGGAGGCGGCGGGGGTACAGTTGTCGATCGGCGATTGCCGGCTCGAAACGGTACGCATCGAACCAAGGTTCATGGCCCGTGCGGTGATCAATTTGCTGCGCAATGCGATTCGTTATGCCGAGCAACGAGTGGAAGTCACGCTGGTGCGCAATGGCGATTACTACGAGGTGCAGGTCAATGACGATGGGCCGGGCGTGCCGGTGCACGGGCGGGAGAAGATTTTCGAACCGTTCTCGCGCCTGGATGCGAGCCGCGACCGGCGCACTGGTGGGTTCGGATTGGGGCTGGCCTTGGTGCGACGGGTGTCGCAGTCCCATGGCGGGCAAGTGGAGGTCGGTGATTCGCCTTGGGGCGGGGCGTCGTTCCGGATGACCTGGGCGCATCTGGATTGACTTGTGTTGGCATGGCCGACGCCATCGCTGGCAAGCCAGCTCCCACAGGTTTTGTGGTGTGACTACTTGCCCGAAAACACCGCAAAACCCTGTGGGAGCTGGCTTGCCAGCGATGAGGCCATCAGTCCCACCGCACACTCAGAAGGCGTACTCAACCTGCCCAGCCAATGAAGTCTGCAATCGCCGTTCGACAATCGGGCTGTCTGCTGCTTCATGGCTCAGGTACTGCACCGCCAGCACTGACGACACGCTCCAGCGCTCATCAATCGGCAACGTCCAGGTCAGGTCCGCGCCGCGACTGATCAATCCGGCTTTCGGTTCATAAACCCGGAACTGACTGCGCGAAGCCTGTGCCGTGCTCACGCCATACCAGGTGCGCAGGTAATCGCTGTCGCCGAACTGGCTGTTCAATCCGCCGGTCACCTTGCCGAAACGGCCCTCATACAGCGGCAGGTTGATGCTCAGTTTCAGGCGATTCCACGATGAGCCGGTGTCGTGGTCATCGTCGTCCTTTTCCAGCGCATGCTCGAAACTCGCGCCGAGAATGATAGGCCCCATGTGATAGCGGCCGTCCACGCCCAGCACCGGGCGCGACTTGATCGAGCCCATGCCGTTCAGTTCATCGGAACCCTTGAACCCGGTCTTGCGATCCTTGCGCACATCGCTGGCGCCGACGTAAACGCTGAGACCGAAATCCTCTTCGTCAAAGCCCCAGCCCAGCCCTCGGTTGCTGTCGAGAAAGAAACCCTGCGGACTGACCACTTCGACAGCCACCAGCGGCGCCGTCACCCGCTCATCGCCGCCGCTGTAGCGCGGAGCATTGACCGCACCAGCGCGCAGGGTGGTGTGCCAGTCTTCGGCGCGCAGCGAACCGTCGGGCACCAGCAGGCAAAGGGAAGTCAGGGACAACGAAAACGTGCGAAACGACATCAGCATGGGGCACCCGAGGGGAATGTGGATGCGCCCATGCTAGGCGGGTGGCGAGCGGCAATCTTTGGCAGCTTTGTCGGGAAACTGTCAAAGACTGTTAAGCCGCGATCAGAAGTCCCATTTGGTGGTGAGCATCAGGTTGCGCGGCTCGCCGTAGAACGTTGTGTCGAAGTTGCCCAGCCCGGTCAGGTAGCGTTTGTCGAAGACGTTATTGGCGTTGACGGTGAAGCTCAAGTGCTCGTCGTACTGATAACGCGTCATCAGGTCGACGAGGGTGTAGCCGCCTTGTTTGATGCTTGTGTAATCGCCGGCTGGCGCGCTGTAGATCTTGCCGTAAAACGCGCTCTGCCAGCTCACGCCGCCGCCGACGGTGACTTTGTCGAGCATGCCCGGCAGGCGATAGGTGGTGAAGGTGCGCACGGTGTGTTCAGGCTTGGTGGTCGACAGCGGATAACCGTAGATGCGCTGTTCATCGGCGTCACGGGTGCGCGCATAGGTGTAGCCGGCGGAGACATTCCAGCCGTCGGCCAGTTCGCCGGCCAGTTCCAGTTCGACACCTTTGGTGGTGGCGCCGTCGATGGCTTTGTAGATGCCTTCGTTGGTCACCGCGTTGGTGCCGATCGATTCGGCGACGCCATCCTGCTCGATGCGGAAGAACGCCAGGCTGGCATTCAGGCGACCGTCGAAGTACGCCGCTTTCAGGCCCGCTTCAAAGCTGTCGCCCTCGACCGGCGCGAGGGTCGAACCGTTGCTGTCCTTGTAGGTCTGCGGCTGGTAGATGCTGGTGTAACTGGCGTACAGCGAGTAGGTGTCGTCGAGGTCATAAATCACCCCGGCGTAAGGCGTGACAACGCCGTGTTCCTTGTAACTGGTGTGAGTGTCGTCGAGGCCGGCGCCCGGGTTGTAGCGGTAGTCTTCGTTGTACTTGAAGGTGCTCAAGCGGCTGCCGAGGATCACCGAAAGATCGTCGGTCGGGTGCAGACGCGTGGCCAGGTACACGCCGTTCTGGCTCTGGGTGCGCTCGTATTTGCCGTTCTTCGGGAAGTCCTGTTTCGGCAGATTACCGTCCCAGTCGTAGATGCTGCCCGGCACTTGCGAGAAGGCGCTGGTGTCGTAGGTCGCGCCGGTCTGGCGCGAGTGCGAGGTCATCACGCCGGCAATCAGTTCATGCTCGCGACCACCCAGGGTGAACGGTCCGGAGACGTTGACGTCAGCGGTGTTCTGCACGCGATGGCCTTCCCAGCGTCCCCAGTACAGGAACATGCCTTCGCCGCTGGCACGATTCGGGTTGCCGCCGCTGGCCGAGGCCAGGCGCGTGTCGTGATCGGTGGTTTTCTGATCGAGCGTGACCTTGAACTTCCAGTCATTGGCCAGCGCCTGTTCGAGCGAGGCGAAGTAGGTGATGTTGTCGAAGTCGCGACGGCTCCAGTCCGCGGCGGAGTTGAAGTGACGCGGGAAATCGGTGCGCCCGCCATCGGCGAAGTACACCGGGTTACCGGTCCACGAACTGCCGCGTGGGGTGGTGCTGGACTTGTCGACGCCGAAGGTCAGCAGGGTGTCGTCGCTGAGGTCGGCTTCGAGGATGCCGTAGAACAGGTCTTTGCGCTGGCTGTAGTGATCGAGGTAGGAATTCTTGTCCGAATACGCACCGATGAAGCGCCCGCGCACATTGCCGGAATCGGTCAGCGAACCGGAGATATCACCGACGGTGCGGTAGGCGTCCCACGAGCCGATGGTGCCGCTGATCGAGGCTTTGAATTCCTTGGTGGGTTTCTTGCGGATCAGGTTGACCGTGGCCGATGGGTCGCCGGAGCCGGTCATCAGGCCGGACGCGCCTTTGATGATTTCGATACGGTCGATGCTTGCTGCGTCGTCGCCGTTGTTGGGGTTTTCACCGTAGACGCCGTCGTAGGGAATGTTGATGCCGTCGTACTGGAAGTTGGTGATGGCGAGGCCGCGTGCGGAGAATTCGGTGCGGTCGCTGTCGTACTTCTGCGTCGAAATGCCGGGGGTGTTGCGCAGTGCATCGCCGACGCTCTGCACGCCGCGATCATCCATTTGCTGGCGGGTGATCACCGTCACCGATTGCGGGGTTTCGCGGATCGACAGCGGCAGGCCGGTGGCCGAAGACATCGCGCCGGTGGTGTAGGAGCGTGTGTCTTCGGTGGTGGCGCCGAGGCCCTGGGCGGAAATATTGGTCGCGCCCAACTGCAAAGCCTGGTCGTTTTTTGCCGGCGTTTCAGCCGCGTGGGAAGAAAGGCTCAGCAGAGCGGCCGCAAGCGGGCACAAGGCAAAACGAAAACGGACGTGCGACATGGAGATCCCTTTGCATCGAATCGATCGGTAGTTGAAGTGCTTCTGAAGGGTTAACCGAACGAGTGCGGGAAAAGGGAACTACAAAAATCCAAAGGTGAAAAAAGAACCTTGTGGGAGCTGGCTTGCCAGCGATGACGGCCACCTATTCAACATCAATGTTGACTGTTCCAACGCTATCGCTGGCAAGCCAGCTCCCACAGGGGGCGAGGAATGCTGAAGATTATCTATCGGGTCAAACCGAGGCGTTCGTGCCATTGCGCGATGGATTCTTCGGGATAGACCTCGAACTGTTGATCCCCGGGCTTGGCCTCGACTTCGACCCATGGTGCTTTTGAACCGAGCATCAAATGGGTGTATTCCGGTGGCACCGGCAACGGCGTGTCGATGGCCGAGGCGAACGGGTGGATCAGTTCCGGCCACTCCGGGCTGAACAGCCATAGAGCACTGCCGCACAACGAGCAGAAATGCCGCTCGGCGGTGCTGCGATGAGCGCGTTTTTCGCCTTCCTCCTTCATGCGCGCGTGGTAGATGCTGATGTGTTTGCGTCCGCGCACCTTGAGGCTGCTCGCGTCGCCGCCGAGGTTGATCGCATAGCCGCCACCGCCCTGAGTCTTTCGGCAGATCGAGCAGTAGCAGCGTTGATAAGGGTAGGGGTGGGCGCTGATGAGGCTGAACGAAACCGCGCCGCAATGGCAGGAGCCTTCGAGGTGCATGGGTGCTCTCCGTTAGCAGGGGTGTGCGTTTGAGCCTAGAGCATTTTGCGCGACGCCTGCCGGTGTGATGCGACAGGCGCCGGCAGCGTCTAGCCCCAGTGTCCCCGCAATCCCATGGGGCGAGACTTCGGAACCCGGCATGCAAGCGCTGTTGAACGAGATCCTTGACGCTGTCCGGCCCCTGATCGGGCAGGGCAAAGTGGCTGACTACATTCCCGCCCTCGGCACCGTGCCGGCCAATCAGCTGGGCATCGCCGTGTACGGCAACGACGGTGAGATGTACTGCGCAGGCGACGCCGAGACACCGTTCTCGGTGCAGAGTATTTCCAAGGTGTTCAGCCTGGTGCAGGCCATCGAGCATTCCGGCGAGGCGATCTGGGAACGCCTTGGCCATGAGCCGTCCGGTCAGCCGTTCAACTCACTGGTGCAACTGGAATTCGAGCGCGGACGCCCGCGTAATCCCTTTATCAATGCCGGCGCGCTGGTGATCTGCGACATCAACCAGTCGCGCTTTGCCGCGCCAACCCTGTCGATGCGCGATTTCGTCCGGCGCCTGTCGGGTAACCCGCAGATCATGATCGACGGCAAAGTCGCCGATTCCGAATACCAGCACCGCGCGCGCAACGCGGCGATGGCTTACCTGATGCAATCCTTCGGCAACTTCCACAACGATGTCGAATCGGTGCTGCGCAGTTATTTCAGCCACTGCGCGCTGCGCATGAACTGCATCGATCTGGCCCGGGCGTTCTGTTTCCTGGCCAATGACGGTTACTGCAAACACAGCGGCGAGCAGATCCTCACGCGCCGCCAGACCCAGCAAGTCAACTCGATCATGGCCACCAGTGGCCTGTACGACGAGGCGGGCAACTTCGCTTATCGCGTCGGTCTGCCGGGCAAGAGTGGCGTCGGCGGCGGCATCGTCGCAGTGGTGCCGGGGCAGTTCACAGTGTGCGTGTGGTCGCCGGAGTTGAACGCTGCGGGGAACTCACTGGCGGGGATGGCGGCGCTGGAGATGCTCAGTTCGCGGATTGGTTGGTCAGTGTTCTGATCCGATCATCCATACACTGCAAAACTCTGTGGGAGCTGGCTTGCCAGCGATGGCGGTGGGGCTGGCTATATTAATGCTGGATGTGCCGGCCTCATCGCTGGCAAGCCAGCTCCCACAGGTTTCTCTGGCAGGTTTTTCAATAGCGTTTCAGGCATGACCCGCAAGAATCAAACACAACAAAAAAACCTGTGGGAGCCTGGCTTGCCAGCGATGGCGTCCGCTCAGCAAACATGGATGTCGCTGACCCACCGCCATCGTTGGCAAGCCAGCTCTCACAGGGACCGAGGTGTTTGCGGAAGGTGTTTTTCAGCGAAAATTCCTATACATTTTCCGGCCGCCCTCTGCATGGTGAATCCGCTTCATGTCTCTTGCGCTCGAACGTCTAGTCGCTGGCACGCCGATCCCTTTCGCTGGTAACCGCGTGACCGTGGTCAGCCCCGAACTGGCGGCGCGCTTTCAGCCCGGTGACCACCTGTTGGTGGAGCAGGTGAGTGGCGAGCTGTTGCTGATTCCGGTGGCGGATCAACAAGCGGCGTCAGTGGCCATCGAGCGCGCCGCTGCGGCGTTTACCGCGTTGTCGGCGGTGTCCGACGAGGCGATCAGTCAGTTCTTCGATCTGTTTGCGCAGCGTCTGGAAACGCCCGATTGCTGGGCGCAGATCGCCGCCGCCAACCTCGCCGATATCGAGCGGGCCAAGGCGCGCGGACGCTCCACCACGCGTCTGCTCGCCGATGAGCGCATGCGCGGCGACATGATCGCCGGCCTGCGGGCGTGGCGCGATGCCCCGGCAACGCGCGGCAAAGTAATCAGCAGCGTTGAACACGAGGGCTGGAAGGTCGAGCAAGTGGTGTCGCCGCTGGGCATCGTCGCGTTTGTCTTCGAAGGTCGCCCGAACGTGTTTGCCGACGCGGCCGGCGTTTTGCGCACTGGTAACACGGCGGTGCTACGGATTGGCAGTGATGCACTGGGCACCGCGCAAGCCATCGTCAAGCATGCGCTGAACCCGGCGCTGGCAGCGGCCGGTTTGCCGGCGGGTGCGGTGTCGCTGGTCGAAAGCGTCAATCACGCGGCCGGTTGGGCGATGTTCGCTGATCGGCGTCTGTCGTTGGCGGTGGCCCGTGGATCGGGGCGCGCGGTCAGTCAGTTGGGCAGCATCGCTCAGCAGGCAGGGACGGCGGTCAGCCTGCACGGCACCGGTGGGGCGTGGTTGATTGCTGATCGTGATGCCGACGCCAAACGCTTTGCCGCGGTGGTGCGCAACTCACTGGATCGCAAGGTCTGCAACACGTTAAACGTCTGCCTGATTCAGCGCGACCGCGCTGCAGAATTGGTGCCGCTGTTCCTCGATGCGCTGAAGCAGGCGGGCAGCGCACGCGGGCAGGGCTGCAAATTGCACATCGTCGAAGGCAGTCAGAGTTACCTGCCGAGCGATTGGCAAAGCGCGACGGTCGAGGTCTACCGCGCCGAGGGTTATCAGACCGAAGCACTGGCCGAGCCGCTGGCGGAATCTGACCTTGGCCGTGAGTGGGAATGGGAGGAGACCCCGGAAGTCAGTCTGATGATCGTCGACGATCTGGATCAGGCGATTGCGCTGTTCAACCGCTACAGCCCGCAATTCACCGTGTCGCTGATCAGCGAAGATGCGCAGGCTCAGGAACGCTTCTACAACGCGGTCAATGCGCCGTTCGTGGGCAATGGCATTACCCGTTGGGTCGACGGCCAATACGCGCTGAACAAGCCGGAACTGGGGCTTTCGAACTGGGAGAGCGGGCGGTTGTTTGCGCGCAGTGCGATTCTGTCTGGCGATGGCGTGTTCACGGTACGCAGCCGCATGAGCCAGATCGACCTCACCGTAAAACGCTGAAAATGCCTCATCCTGGTTGATCCGCACCGGTCCTGTGGCGAGGGGATTTATCCCCGATGGCGCGCGCAGCGGCCCCAAGAGATTGGGCCTGCTGCGCAGTCCATCGGGGATAAATCCCCTCGCCACAAGTTCTTTTTCACCTCGGCGGATTTGTATCAGGCGGCTGCGCTGGTGTTTGCCTGAACGGCGCACGTCGCCGGTTGCTCGGCCAGCGGCACAAAGGTGCGGCGGTCCGAGGAGAGCGCATCGATCGAGCCAGTCTCGATGTCGTACACCCAGCCATGCAGGTTCAGCAATCCTTTCTCCTGGGCCAGGCGCACGCTCGGGTGGGTCTGGATGTTCGCCAGTTGCGCGATCACGTTTTCACGCACCATCGAACTCAACTTCGCCGCGTCATTGACATGCGGCCGTGCTTCATTCACCACTTTTGCCGATTCGGCATGCTGCAGCCAGCCGCTGACGGCCGGCAGGTGATCCATGCATTTGCACTGGGCAATCGCGGTCATTGCGCCACAGTCCGAATGGCCGCAGATCACGATGTCGGTCACGCCCAGTACCGCCACAGCATATTCCACCGTCGCCGAAACACCGCCCGGATGCGGGCTATAGGACGGCACGATATTGCCGGCGTTGCGGATCACAAACAGTTCGCCCGGTTCTTGCTGGGTCAGCAGTTCCGGCACCACACGGCTGTCGGAACAGGTAATGAACAAGGTGCCAGGCTGCTGGGTGGTCGCCAGATGCTTGAACAGTTCGGTGCGTTGCGGGAACGCTTCGTTCTGGAATTTCAGGAAGCCATCAATCAGGTTTTTCATGGTGTTGTCCTCTCAGTTCGAGCAACCGCTGCCGAATTCGCTGAATTGCAGAATGTGTTTGCCGCCCTGGCTGTCCAGGTAAGTCATTTCCACCGGCACCACGCCACAGACGTCGGCAACCGGGGTAATGCTCAGCACTTGCGCAACGTCCAGTTGCATGCCGTAGCGGTAAGCGACGGCCTCATCAGCGGCAAATGCGTGGGCGCAAAAGCCGCCGAGCAGGGCCAGGGTCAACAGAATTTTTTGCATGGAGCAGCCTCCAGACGCAGGTGGTGACGATGTGCAATTGGGATTTGGATGGCCCGCACGCGAGGTGCGGGCCGGGATGGATCAGAACGGACGCAGTGGCAGGAACTTGCCGTCGAGGGTGACCACGGCGCGGGAGCCGCCTTCCGGGTCTTCGACTTTCTTGATGTCCAGTTTGAAGTTGATCGCGCTGATGATGCCGTCGCCGAATTGCTCGTGAACCAGCGCCTTGAGGGTGGTGCCGTAGATCTGGATCATCTCGTGGAAACGGTAGATGGTCGGGTCGGTCGGCACACCGCTGAGGCTGCCACGCAGCGGAATGATTTGCAGGGCGGCGACGTCGGCGGCGTCCAGCTCAAGCTTGTCGCCGACCACTTCGGCGGCGTTTGCCGGCAGCGGATGTTGGCCGAGCAGGGCGGCGGTGACGAAGGCCAGGCTGAGGCCGGTGTCGTCAGCGAGAGCCTGCCACGACAGATCTTTGCGTGCCTTGGCATCGAGAATGCGGGTGGTCAGGGCCAGGCTGGTGTCGTTGTAGGCGTGGGACTGTTGCATGGTGTCACTCCTTTCAGGGGTTGGCTTGCTGTGTGGGATTCATCTTCTGCCGATTGATCCATAGCGTCCAAGACCCATATACAATGCTGCGCATAAGTCCTGCCTATAGATGGTGATCCCCATGCTGTTGCGACATTTGCGTTATCTGCTGGCCGTGGCCGATCACGGCGGCTTCACCCGTGCGGCCGAGGCGTTGCATGTGTCTCAGCCGACCTTGTCGCAACAGATTCGCCAATTGGAGGAAACCCTAGGAGTAAACCTGTTTGATCGCACCTCGCGCACGGTCAAGCCGACCGATGCCGGCGAGGCTTATATCGAATGCGCGCGGCGGGTGCTGGTGGAGCTGGAGGCGGGCAAGCGGGCGTTGCATGACGTGAAGGATTTGTCCCGGGGCACCTTGCGTCTGGCGATGACGCCAACGTTTATGGCGTATCTGGTCGGGCCGCTGGTGCGCGATTATGTTGCGCGCTTTCCGGGGATTCACCTGGAGATCTTCGAGTTGTCGATGGACGACATCGAGGCGGGACTGGCGGATGACTCGCTGGACATTGCGATCGCCTTCACACCGGTGCGCAATCCGGACATCGAGTGCATTCCGGCGTTTGTCGAGACATTGGCGGTGATGGTCGGACGCGAGCATCCGTTGTACGACAGCACGTCAGTGTTCATGCCGGAAGACCTGGCGCAGTTGGATTTCGCTTTGCTGGCACCGGACTTCATTACGCGGTTATCGGTGGATGAATATTTCCGTCAGCATGGAATTACGCCGCAGGTGCGCATAGAGGTGAACTCGGTCAGTACGTTGCTGGAGGTGGTGCGGTGTTCGCCGATGGCGACGATGTTGCCGGAAGCGATCGCGACAGAGGATCGGGCGTTGCGCCGGTTGCGGGTCGAGAGTGAGGCGCCGCAGCGTGGGGCGGCGTTGTTGCGGCGGCGCAATAATTACCACAGTGCGGCGGCGGTGGCGTTTGTGGATTTGGTGTTGGGCATTGAGAGCCCCTCACCCTGACCCTCTCCCAGAGGAAGAGGGGACTGACCGAGGTGTTTGTGCGATTTACGACGACCTGAAAGTTTTGAGTCGAACTAAAATTTGAACGCAGCGCAAATCGGCTCCCTCTCCCTCGGGAGAGGGCTGGGGTGAGGGGCTACAATTCCACTCACGCCAAACAATGCAAGCGAACAAAAAAAGGCCTGCTTCCTTTAAGGAAGCAGGCCTTTCAATTATTTAATTACTAACTCAGCAGAACCGATCAATCACCCGTACTTCGTTTTTATTCTGCATCGAGTCCCACGCCTGTTTCAGCGTCTGCAGCACATTACCGATGAAGTCTTTATCGGCTGCGGCTTTCTTGCCGACATAACCGTGGCCGCGACGGTACATTTTCAGGCGGGCCAGCAGGTTCTGGTTGTTGCGGTCGAATTCTTCTTCACCCGCATGAGGCGCCAGGCAGTCGATATGCACCTGACCCGACTTGCTGATCCACAGAATATGGCTGTCGTGGCTGTCTTTTTGCGCAGCGAACATACGAGCCAGTTCTTCGATAGTAGGTTGATTGTTCAGATTCATGATGTTGCCCCTTGACCAGTCTGGTGATCTTTCAAAGTTGATTCGCTAATACAGGTAGCCCATCGGTTAGTTGATCCCTGGCACCGAAACCAGGACGTCAGCGGTCGCCCGTGATAAGTACGGGGTCATGCGTCTGTTGCATGTAGTCGTGTTGAATAACTGCTACGCAATAGCGTCACAACGAGGAGAAGCAGCGAAAACCGGGAGGCTCCTTGACGACATTTTCAGTGTCGACCACAAGCGTCTTGAGAATTTTCGCCAGCGCTTCTCGTCCTTGTACTGGACGTTCGGGCCAGGTCAGCTTCTTCAATCTGCCTTGTGGGCAGCGTGTATCCGGAAAAAACAACTCGGCGGTCAGACGAGTTTGCTCAAGCGTGTTACCAAATGTTCCCGATCGGGGAACGTCTTCATCATGCAAAAGCAAAACGACGCCGTCAACGGTTTTGTAGTGATTATTTTTGAGCACTACATATTGTCGGACAAAGCAGTTCTGGAATGAGAAAGGATCCGTTCAGGCAACGGAAAAGGGCGCACACAGAACGTAGAACGTGCACGGATAACCGTCCACTTCACGCTGCTGCTGAGTGAATTCGCCGCCGCTCAATGCAGGGATCAGCCCGGCCCAGAAGCGCTGTGCAGGCCGGTTGGCGTCGATATGGAAGATTTGCCACTGACCTGGGATTTTGCTCAAGAGGGCAGAAACGACAAACTGCGCGACGCCTTGGCCACGAAAGCGCCGCGTGAGGAATAAGTAGCCGATGTTGTGCTCGGCGCCGGCGATGTGGGTTGTGTCGTCTACGGTGACGAAACCGGCGAGTTCGCCGTCGACGCGAATCAGGAAGGGTCTGGTTGCCGGATGGCGCCAGTAATCGTCCTTGGGCTGGATGCTGAAGAAACCATGCTCGGCCAGCTTCAGGGGCAGCCATTGGCTGAAGTCGTACATGTAGAACTGCATCAGGTTTTCAATGGTTTGCAGTTCATCGCGTTGGGCGGGGTGTAGTTCGATGGTGGGCATCTGGATCAACTCCGGCAAAGGCATCCCATCAGTGTGGACTCAAGACCCTTTGTCACAGGATACGTCGTCGCTACCTGGCGGTGCGTTTGGTTGTGCCGGTAGTTTTGCTGCGGGTCGATTTGCGCTTTTTCTTCCACGGTGCAGCCGCTTTGCCGGCAGGTGGCGGGCCGTTGATGGTCAGGCTCAGGCCGGAGCAGCGGGTCACTTGTTTGCTCATCCACGCCGCCTGTTTGGTGACGAACTCTTCCAGGCTCATCTCGCCGCTCTGCACCATGTCCAGTGCCTGTTCCCAGATCGCCGTGGTGCCCGGGTCGGCGATTGCACGGGGCACAGCGTCGATCAGGCTGAAAGCAGCAGGCGTTGCCGCCAAGGCCTTGCCGTTTTTCACCAGATAGCCGCGATCCAGCAAACCCTGAATGATCGACGCACGGGTGGCTTCGGTGCCGATGCCGGTGGTGTCCTTGAGTTTCTGTTTGAGCAGTGAATCCTCGACCAGTTTGGCGACGTTCTTCATCGCCTTGATCAGATCACCCTCGGTGTAGGGCTTGGGCGGTTGCGTCCACAAATCCTTGAGCTTCACCCCGGCGACGGCGCACTCGATGCCCTGGCTCAGTGTCGGCAATGTTTGTGGCGCCGGAGCCTCACGACCCTTGGCGGGGGCGAGAGCCTCGGGCAAGGCGCGTTTCCAGCCCGGTTCAATGATCTGCTTGCCGACCGCGCGCAGGGTTTCACCGGCGCAATCGAAATCGGCCTGGGTGCGATCGTATTCGTGGTTGGGCAGAAACTGCGCCAGATAACGCGCGCGGATCAATGTGTAAACCGCACGGTGCTTGCCGCTCAGCCGCTCAAGGTTTTTCGCGGCGGCGGTGGGGATGATGCCGTGGTGCGCGCTGACCTTGGCGTCGTTCCATGCCCGGGAACGGCGCTGCGGGTCAAGAAAACCGTTCAACGCCTCAAGGCTCGGGTCGGCCTGCCGCAGCGCCGCGAGAATCCCCGGTGCCTCGCTGTGCTGACTCAGTGGCAGAAAACCGCAATCGCTGCGCGGATAGGTGACAACTTTGTAGGTTTCATAAAGCGCCTGGGCGATGTCGAGGGTCTCCTGCGCGCCAAGGCCGAGTTTCTTCGAACACACTTCCTGCAAAGTGCCGAGATCGAAGGGCAGGGGCGCCACTTCGCGCATCCGCTCGGTTCGCAGTTTCACTACTCGCGCACTGGCGGCACTGCTGATGGCCGCTGCCGCTTGTTGCGCCAGTGCCTGATTCAGGCAGCGCTCCTGATCGTCACAAGCATCCGAAGGCGCCCGCCACTGCGCGGTAAACGGCGTCCCTTCATGCAGCAATTCCACATCGATCGCCCAAAATGGCACCGGCACGAAATCGGCGATGCTGCGATCACGATCCACCACCAGGCGCAATGTCGGCGTCTGTACCCGACCGACCGGCAACACACCTTGATAACCCGACTGCCGGCCGAGAAGGGTGAACAGGCGACTCATGTTCATGCCGATCAGCCAGTCCGCACGGGAGCGGCCGAGTGCCGAGTGATACAGGCTGAAGGTCTCTGCGCCCGGTTTCAGTGCCGCGAGCGCTTTGCGGATCGACGCCTCGTCGAGCGCCGATAACCACAACCGGCGGATCGGCCCGCGATAGCGGCAGTGCTCGACCAGTTCCCGGGCGATCATCTCGCCCTCACGGTCGGCGTCGGTGGCGATGATCAGTTCGCTGGCCTCGCCGAGCAGGCGTTTCACCGCTTTGTACTGGCTGGCAGTGCGCGGCTTGACGGTCATTTTCCATTTGTCCGGAATGATCGGCAGATCCGCCAGCACCCAGCGCTTGTAGCGGGCGTCGTAGGCATCCGGCGGCGCAGTTTCCAGCAGGTGGCCGATGCACCAGGTCACCGTGACGTCCGTTCCCAGCCAGCAGCCGTCGCCGCGACGTCTGGCGCCGAGCACGGCCGCAATGTCTTTGGCCTGGGAAGGTTTTTCACAGAGGTACAGCCGCATAACCACCATCGTCGATCAATGTCCGCAGAGGTGCACAGAATGGCCGGAGTTGGCGCCACGGGCAACTTTTATCTGTATGGATATACAGATAAAAAGAGTTGCGGGATATGACGGGTAATTCGGGGGCACCGCACAGCACTATCGAGAAATTGATTAGTACCCGGTTTGCAGCTGTGTCAGGTTTTTTGGCGATTCACAAACGCGAGTGACAGGACGATCTCGCCAGGAGATCGCCGTGGTCTGTCGATACTGACTACTCAGAAACAAGGAAGTCCACCATGGCTCAAGCCAAAGCGAAAACCAGCAGCGCCTACGATGAAATCAACACCTTCAGCCACTTGTATGACCGTGGTGTCGGGCTGGTCAATGGCAAACCGTCGTTTACCGCCGATCAGGCCGCTGACGAAATCCTGCGCAAGAACCTGGCGTGGGGCGACAAGAATGCTGACGGCAAAATCGACCTCAGCTACACCTTCCTGACCGAGAAACCCGCGAACTACAACCCGAAACTCGGCAACTTCAGCGAGTTCAGCGCCCTGCAAAAGGCGCAAGCCGTGTTGGCCATGCAATCCTGGGCCGATGTGGCCAAGGTCACTTTCACTGAAGGCAAGGGCGGCGACGGCCACATGACCTTCGGCAACTACGACGTGAGCACGGGCGGCGCTGCGTTTGCTTACCTGCCGAGTGGCGGCAGCTACGACGGTCAGTCGTGGTATCTGATCAACGATCAATATCAGGTCAACAAAACCCCTGGCACCAACAACTACGGGCGCCAGACCCTGACCCACGAAATCGGTCACACCCTCGGCCTGTCACACCCGGGCGCCTACAACGCCGGCAATGGCAGCCCGACCTACAACGACGCCAAATACGCTGAAGATACCCGTGGCTACAGCCTGATGAGCTACTGGAGCGAAGCCAACACCGACCAGAACTTCAGCAAGGATGGCAGCGGTGCGTACGCGTCGGCGCCGTTGCTGGACGATATTGTTGCGGTGCAGAAACTCTACGGCGCCAACTATGAGACTCGCGCCGATAACACCACCTACGGTTTCGGTTCCAACGCCGGGCGCGATTTCTACAGCGCCACGTCGGCGTCGTCGAAACTGGTGTTCTCGGTGTGGGACGGGGGCGGTGATGACACCCTGAATTTCTCCGGTTTCACCCAGAACCAGAAGATCAACCTCAATGAAGGCTCGTTCTCCGATGTCGGCGGCCTGGTGGGCAACGTTTCGATTGCTTACGGTGTGACCGTGGAGAATGCGGTGGGCGGTTCGGGCAATGACCTGCTGATCGGCAATTCGGCGATCAACCATCTGTTCGGCGGTGCCGGCAACGACATCCTTTACGGCGGTGGCGGCGCGGATGTGCTGTGGGGCGGCGAGGGTGCAGACACTTTCGTGTTCGGCGCGGCCAGCGACTCGACCAACAACCAGCCGGACTGGATCATGGATTTCAAAAGCGGCCTGGACAAGATCGACCTGTCGGGCATCGCCGAGTTTGCAACGGGTGCGGCTACGCTGAACTTCGTCAGTAATTTCACCGGCCATGCCGGCGATGCGATCCTGACGTACTACGCGCAGCACGGTCAGACCGGGCTGCTGGTCGACCTGACCGGGCAAGGGCAGGTTGATTTTGCCGTGGGTGTGGTGGGGCAGGCGGTGGCGACTGACATTGTTGCGTGATTTGCTGACTCTGTAGATTCAGGGCATGCATGCCTCCTGTGGCGAGGGAGCTTGCTCCCGCTCGGCGGCGAAGCCGTCGCAAAATCGAAATTCGCGTTATACCTGACACACCGCGATTGTTGATTTTGGGGCCGCTTCGCAGCCCAGCGGGAGCAAGCTCCCTCGCCACAGTTCGTTCATGTCCTTGGAGAAACCCATGAAAAGCTCCGGCCCCAGCCCCGTCATCTCCCTCGAAGAACTCCCAGGTTGTCTGTTGGTGAAGTTCCACGGCATTCAGGTTGCCGCCTCTTCCCACGTACTGGTGCTCAACGAGGCCAACTACCCGCCGGTGTACTACGTCCCTCGCGAAGACATCGACGAAAAATATTTCGCCCGTACCGACCACACCAGTTATTGCCCATACAAGGGCGATGCCAACTACTTCAGTCTGCAGATACCGGGGCATGAGGGTGCGAATGCGGTGTGGACTTACGAGAATCCGAAAGTGTCGGTGACAGCGATCCGTGATTACGTGGCGTTTTATCCGGATCAGGTGAAGTTTGAGGTGATCAAGGCTGAAACTTGAAGGAAACAGCCCGCCACTGCGTGAGCGGTGGCGGGCCTGGGGTTATTTGCCTTTACGCTTGGCGGCGGGTTTGGCTTTGGTCGTTGTCGCTTTGCGGGTGCGATTGGTGTGCTTGACCACAGGCGGCGGTGGCGCGGCAACCCATTGTGCCTGAGCAGGGGCCGGCAGGGTTGATTGCGAGGCCGCCAGCGATTGATCGAGCTGCTGGAATGACGCCAGTGCATTGGCTTTGGCTTCGCTCAGGACGGCCGCGAGTTTTGGCGTAAGCAGCGAATCCATCTTCTTCTCGAAGACAGCGGCCATGCGTTTGTAGGCAAGGGCATTGAGGTGCAGTTCGTTGATCCAGTCTTCGTCTTTGATCAGGTCGCGCAAATCCAGGTAGTGGACATCTGTATTGCTATCGGCGACGGATTTGAGCATGTCATTGAACTGGTCGATGAAGTCCGCGACGATCTTGCGTTGAATCTGCGGGTCCATGATGTTCTTGCGCGTCAGAGACGGGCGAATCCACGGCCCGATGAATCGATAGTTACCGAAATTGACCACGCCTTTTCCCGTGGGAATGGCGCGGCCGTAACCGTGGAAAATGATTTTGGTTTTGGGGCTGACGGCTTTGACACGCTTGATCATGTCTTCGTAACTGCCGCGAAACACCCGGTCGATGGTGTCGTTGACGTAATTGGTGCGCAGCAAGGACGGGGGCGAGGAATCAGCGTGGTTCAGGAAAGACGCAAACTCATCGCCGGCGATGTCATTGCCACCGGCGGAGAACAGAAAAAACGCCGGTTTGGTGCTTTTGATTTCAGCCAGCACATCGGCCAACTCCACCGGTTTGCGTGTCCACGAGCCTTCCTTGATCTCTGTGCCGTACACCATGTTTTCCAAGGTGTCGCCGCCTGTGGCGAAGCTCTTGATCTTGTAGCCGGACGTCAATTTCAGCCACTTGATGATGTCCACGCCGGGCAGATAGTCGAACCAGGAGTCACCCTGTGCCACGACGTCCACGCCATTGGAACCGAAGAAAAATCCTGCAGCGGCACCCGGTGCCACTTTTTGTGCCGGCTGATCGTGTTGCCAGATCGCCAGATTGATTTTCGCTAAGGCATCTTCACTTTCGTAGTTCATGTCGGCAGTCCTTTTTTATCGGATAAAACGCACGGGAACCGACAGTTCGCGGGTTCCTGTCATTGAGTCCGAACGACGTCTTGAAGGTGCTGCTACGTCCAGACTTTTCAGCACTTCGGCGGCGCGACAGGTGCCGTGGGGTCAACGCCAGATTTGCAGGCTGATCGCGCCATGGTTGTTGAAATACATTGGCCTTACATCGTTGGCGAAACACCTGAGTTGACCGGATGTCGTTGCCACCCAGCCGACCGGCCAGCGCAGGCCATCACCGATGGCGAAGAGGCTCTGTGGATTCTTATCGATCGAGCCGATCAGTGTGAACCACGTGGCGTCTTGCGCCTTGCAACGCAGTAAACGCTCGAACGGCTTGAGATGTGCCACCGCTGCACCATTGGGATCGTGTATCTGTCGCCAGTCGAGCCAGACACCACTGGCGCGGAAAAAATAGCGTTCGCCGGCGATCAACATGACCGGTGTCGGGCACCAGGGATCGTTCGCCTGGATGTCGACGGTATGCAACAGTTCTTGAGCGCCCAGAGGCGCGATCCGGGTGGCTGGCACGTGATTCTCCAGACTCAGTAATTGAGGTCGATCAGCGGCTGATGCAGAGCCTCATCGGGGCCGAGCTTGAGGATCGTCTTCAAGGTTCTCGTCATGGCGGTCAAGTCATTGTCAAAGCCACCGTGGGACGTATCGGCCTTGATGTTCGGCCCGTAGGTCATTTTCGCATCGTTATAGATGTGCAGAGTCTTTGCGAAGCTGGCGGCGAGGCCGTTGCCCGTGGCGGCGAAGCCTGAAGGAATATTGTTGTTCCAGTAGAAGTTGTTCCATTGCAGCGTCATGTCCTGAGCGGCAATGTTCCATTCGCAAGCATCGGGCTTGCTGAAGTCCAGGTACGCGCCGTCGAGACTTTTGGCCATGCCCAGCAGCGGCATGCGCTGCAACTCTTCATAGGAACGGGAGACGAGATAAAGCAATGACTTGTTGTAAACACGAATGACGTTATCGGCCTGTTCGCGTTTGTCGGACATGATGTGCAAATGGAAGTTTTCGCGCTCAAGGCCGCCGTTTTCGATGACTTTGCGATAAGTGCGATTGGCGAAGTCGAGCGTGCAGGCCGGTGCCAGCAGCGTCGAAGTGGCAATGGGCAAGCCCCGTGCCCAGAGCAATTGAATCAGATGACCATTGATCAGCGAGCCTGCCGAGTGGCCAATCAAGTGCAATTCGACGCGAGTGGCGCCCAGATCCCCTACCAGTTTTTTCAGATTGTCGGCCATTTCCAGCAAGCCGCGTGGGGTGAAGCTCGCGATTGAGGCGGCTTCCGCGTTTTGTTTCATCTGGCTCCATTGGTCGCCGCCGAGTTTTTTCGTGACCATTTCCACTGTGCGGTCGAGTCCCTCAACGGCTTTGTCCTTGATCACTTTCAAGATGTCGCCAAACCCCCCGGACTCTGGAAACAAGCCGGGGAAGGTGTCTTTGACGATATCTGCCAGGGTTTCCAGAATCCCGGTGCGCCAAGTGACAAAGAGCGGATAAATCCCGTTCTCGAGGAAATAGGGCGCCATCGCACAAATGCGGCTGATGGAGTCCTTTTCCGAATTGATTCCCCCGTGGGAAAACACAGCGATGCGCAGCACCTTCGGCTTTTGCGCGGCTGGCAGGTTGTCATACCAGGCCTTGGGCGCCTGGCGAACAATCCGTGCCACGCCCGCACGAACGTTTTCAACATCGGTCAGGCGCGGGCCGATGCTGCCATTGTTTTCCATGACCACGGTCAGCCCGTAAGCCTGATCCGTAGTTAATGCCGGTGGACCCTTGCGATCCGGTTGGCGCGAGTCGGCGGACAGCAGAGAGACCCCATCGCGTTTGGCGCTCGATTGCGGCAAGGCATTGCGAAATACTGATTGCTCATCACTTTGGTTTTTGGAAGGTTTTGCATTACGTGAAGCCGCACCGTGCTTGATCGGCACCCCCAGTGCGACGGCCCAGGCGTCAGTGCCGTTGGCCAGCCAGTCTTCGTACGTCAGGATCGCGAAACCCGAGAATCCCCATTGAGTGGACCAGGAGTTCTGTACGATGAAACCTTCATGGGTGTAGCCGATCAAGGCAAATGCATGTCCACCTTTGGCTTTTGGCTTCCATCTGATGACAGGCAATTGCGCGGTACTTTGAAAGGCCTTGGCTTCACCCTTGGAACTGATCGCCCAGCCTTCATGCACCGTGGCTGAAACGTAAAGTGCGCCGGTTTCATACAGCGCTGCCATCATGGCGGTGATGTCGTCCTTTTCGACCCGGTAATAGACGCCCAAGGGGCGCGTCACCGCATCTTCAGCCCAATTGGCGGCTGGGGCTTCGAATGCCGGCACGCTGCCGTCGGGGGCAACGGAGTAAGGCCACAGGCTTTTTTCGCAGACGCCGTGTTTGTGCCAGCCCTTCAAGGCTCCGCGACAACTGGAACCCGAATAGTCTTCGCCAGGCCATTCGTCATACAGTTTGGCCAGGTGGTAGAGCTGACGTGGGCTGGTTTGCACCGATTCAGCGTCCCGCCGCCACAACAGATAGTTGATGACCGCTGAGAGACCGAACCCGGTGCAGGCGCCTTCTTTTCCCTGAAAGAGCACCATTTGCCTATTCAGGTAATCGGCCAGTTTTTCGGTGACGTCCTTGTCCGATGGGAAAGATGCCGGCAGTGATTGCACACGGGCGGTGAAGATCCGGTCACGGAGGTCGAGGCGGTCCGGCCGGGCGTCGAGCGTAATGGTGGAATCGGGCAAGGAAAAACGTGTAGCAGGCATGGGAGTGTCCTCAATCCAAGAGGCATGATCCCCCACGTCACGAACGCTTTTCTGCGTCGCAGGGCTTTTGTGTGTGGTTTATCGTAGACGAGATTTTGCCAATGCAAAGGGCATAGCGAGAGAAGTTTTTGCCGGCATTGGGGACGCTGGCGGTGTCGGCGGCATCTGACTGTTTCAGTGGTGAGAGAGCCAGCCTCTCACCACTGAATTCAATGTCCGATCAGAGGTTCAGTTCTTGTCCAGATCGATATTCTTCGTCTCACGCAAACAGATCATTCCCACCACCAGGCTCACCCCGGTAATCAACACCGGGTACCACAGCCCATAGAAAATATCCCCGGTGTACACCACCAGCGCAAACGACACGGTCGGCAGAAAACCGCCAAACCAGCCGTTGCCAATGTGGTACGGCAGGGACATCGAGGTGTAGCGAATACGCGTCGGGAACAGCTCGACCATCAGTGCGGCCAGCGGGCCGTAGCACATGGCGGAGATGATGATCAGCGCCACAATCAGCGCGACGATCATCGGTTTGTTGATCTGCTGCAAATCGGCCTGTTGCGGGTAGCCGGCGAGGGTGATCGCGCCGCGCAAGGCCGCTTCGTCGAAGCCGTCGAGTTTCACATCGCCCACGCTGACTTGCACAGCGCTGCCGGCCGGCGCGGCGGCGCTGGAGTAGGGCAGGCCTTGCTTGACCAAGAAGGTTTTGACCTTGTCGCATGGGCTGTCGAATTTGGCTTTGCCCACCGGGTCGAACTGGAACGTGCAGGTGGCCGGGTCCGCCAGCACGGTGATCGGTGCCTGACGGCTGGCCTGATCGATCGCCGGGTTGGCGTAATGCGCCAGGGATTTGAAGATCGGGAAGTACAGCGCCGTCGCCAGCAACAGGCCGAGCATCAGCACCGGTTTGCGTCCGACCTTGTCCGACAGCCAGCCGAAGAAAATGAAGAACGGCGCACCGATCACCACACTGATGATCAACAACGTGTTGGCCACCGCCGGGTCCATTTTCAGGAACTGGGTGAGGAAGAACAGCACATAGAACTGCGCTGCGTAGAAGGTCACCGCTTGCCCGGCGTTGATGCTGAACAGGGCGATCAGCACCACTTTGAGGTTTTCCCATTTGCCGAAGGATTCGCGGATCGGCGCCTTCGAGGTTTTGCCTTCCTCTTTCATCTTCAGATACGCCGGCGATTCGTGCAGGCTCAGGCGAATCCAGGTGGAAATGCCCAGCAGCACAATCGACAGCAGGAACGGAATCCGCCAACCCCACACTTCAAATTGGTCGCCAGTAAAGTAACGGCAACCGAGCACCACCAGCAGCGACAGCAGCAGGCCGAGGGTCGCGGTGGACTGAATCCAGCTGGTGTGGAAGCCGCGCTTGCCGATCGGCGCGTGTTCCGCGACATAAGTCGCGGCACCGCCGTATTCACCGCCGAGGGCCAGGCCCTGAAGCATGCGCAGCACCACCAGAATGATTGGTGCGGCGATGCCGATGCTGGCGTAGGTCGGCAACAGGCCGACGCAGAACGTCGCTACCCCCATCAGGATTATCGTTGCGAGAAAGGTGTATTTACGCCCGATCATGTCCCCCAACCGACCGAACACCAGTGCCCCGAACGGCCGCACGATAAAGCCTGCGGCGAACGCCATCAGCGCAAAGATGAACGCCGTGGTGTCGTTGACCCCGGCGAAGAACTGCTTGCTGATCACCGCGGCAAGGGCGCCGTAGAGGAAGAAGTCATACCACTCGAACACTGTGCCCAGTGATGAAGCGAAGATGACTTTGCGTGTATCCGGGCTGGTATCCGTGATGCGCACGGCGTCCAGCGGCTGAGCGTGTTCTGACATATCGGTATCCCTCACAGTGATTGTTTTTGTTGTTCCACTGGTGTTGCGTGTCCGGGTGATGCGCGATGCCTTGAATTAACGCGGTCCCCTGTAGGAGTGAGCCTGCTCGCGATAGCGGTGTATCAGCCAACAGAGATGTTGAATGTTATTCCGTCATCGCGAGCAGGCTCACTCCTACAGAGGTTGTGTTTACAGCATTAGGGTTGAGGATCAGTTGCGCCGCTTTCTCGGCAATCATCAGCGTAGGCGAGCAGGTGTTGCCCGAGGTGATGCGCGGCATGATCGAGGCATCGGCGATGCGCAGCCCGGGGACCCCGTGCACACGCAACTGCGCATCGACCACCGCGTCGCCGTCGTTGCCCATGCGACAGGTGCCGACCGGGTGAAAAATCGTCGTGCCGATTCTGGCCGCTGCTTCATGCAGTTGCGCTTCGCTTTGCAGGCTGTCCCCGGGCAAATACTCGACCGGTTTGAACGCGTGCAGGGCCGGCGCGCTGACGATGCGGCGGGTCAGGCGGATTGCATCGGCGGCCACGCGCAGGTCTTCGGGATGGCTTAAATAGTTGGGTTGAATCAGCGGCGCTGCTTGCGGATCCGCCGAGCGGATTTCTATGCGCCCCCGGCTCTGCGGACGCAGATCGCACACCGAAGCGGTGAACGCCGGAAAGCTGTGCAACGGCTCGCCAAAACGCTCCAGCGACAACGGCTGCACGTGGTATTCCAGATTGGCGGAAGTCTGCTCCGGCCCGGAGCGGGCAAACGCACCCAACTGACTAGGTGCCATCGACAACGGCCCGCTGCGGTCGTACAGATAACGCAGGCCCATGCCCATCTTGCCCCACACGCTGCCGGCAATCTGGTTGAGGGTGCGGGCGTTTTCCAGTTTGTAGATCAGTCGCAGTTGCAGGTGATCCTGCAGATTGCCGCCGACCCCCGACAGTTCATGAATCACGCCGATACCGAGGCGTTCCAGCAGCGGACGCGGGCCAATTCCCGAGCGCTGCAAAATGCTCGGCGAGCCGACAGAACCGGCGCACAACACAATCTCCTTGCGCGCCTTGAAGCGTTTCACCTGGCCTTCGTCGCGGGCGCTGACTTTCGATGCGCGACCGTCCTCCAGCAGCACGCGATCCACCTCAACCCCGGTCAACACCGTCAGATTGGCGCGATTGCGCACGGGTTTGAGAAACGCCTTCGCCGCGTTCCAGCGCACGCCGGCCTTCTGGTTGACCTGAAAGTAGCCGCAACCTTCGTTGTCGCCCTGATTGAAGTCGTCGATGCTGGCGATGCCGCTCTGTTCGGCCGCACTGCGAAACGCGTCCAGAATCGGCCACGACAAACGCTGTTGCTCGACCCGCCACTCGCCCTTGGCGCCGTGAAATTCGGCGGCGCCGGCAAAGTGGTTTTCGCTTTGTTTGAACAAGGGCAGAACATCGTTCCAGGTCCAGCCCGGATTGCCCTCGGCTGCCCAGCCGTCGTAGTCGCCAGCCTGGCCGCGCATGTAGATCATGCCGTTGATGGAGGAACAGCCACCGAGCACTTTGCCGCGCGGATAGCTCAGGGCGCGACCTTGCAGGCCGGATTGCGCTTCGGTCTTGAAGCACCAGTCGGTGCGCGGGTTGCCGATGCAGAACAGATAGCCGACGGGGATGTGAATCCACGCATAGTTGTCGCGTCCGCCGGCTTCGAGCAGCAACACGCGCTGCTGCGGATCGGCCGACAATCGATTGGCCAGCAGGCACCCGGCAGGGCCGGCGCCGACCACGATGTAATCGTATTCATCAAGGGAAGTCTGCATTCCCTGACCTCGCTTTTTGTTTTTATTGTCGGACACTCTAGTTGTTAGCTTTCGTCAAAAGAATGTTAATTTTTGCGCAGCCGCTGTGCGTTTTTAAACAGCCTTGACTGACCATAGCTGACAAGGACACCCCATGTTCGACTGGAACGACCTGCGGTTTTTTCTCGAACTGCAACGCAGCGGTCGCCTGCTCACCGCCGCCCGCCGCCTGAACACCACGCACGCCACCGTCGCCCGCCACATCGAGGCCATCGAAAAAAGCCTCGGCACCGCGCTGTTCGTCCAGCACGCCCAAGGCTACGAAATGACCCCGGCGGGGGAGGCGCTGCTCAAACACGCCGAAGCCATGGAAAACGTCGCGCTGCTGGCCCAGGAAGAAATCACTCAATCCACCGCCCCACTGGGCAAGATCCGCGTCGGCGTGACTGAAGGGCTCGGCGTCAAATTTCTCGCCAGCCGCATGATCGGCCTGTTTGAACGCTATCCGGGGCTGGAAGTGGAACTGGTCGCGGTGCCGCGTTTTGTCAGCATTCTCAACCGCGAGGCGGAGATCAGCATTCATCTGGAACGTCCGGCGGCGGACATGCTGGTCACACGCAAACTCACCGACTACCGCTTGGCGCTCTACGCCAGCCAAAGGTATCTCGACAACGCACCACCGCTGCGCAGCCGCGAAGACCTCGGGCGGCATGCGTGGATCGGCTATGTCGATGATCTGCTGTTCAGCCAGGAACTGATGTTCCTCAACAGCTTCTGCCGCAGCCCTCGCGTTGTGTTTCACAGCACCAGCGTCATCGCCCAGCAGGAAGCGGCACGCTCGGGATTGGGCATTGCGGTGTTGCCTTGCTACATGGCCGCCTCCGACCCGGATCTGGTTCCGTTACTGCCGGATGAAAGCATCGAGCGCAGTTACTGGATCAGCACGCGGCGCGAGTTGCACAAGTCGGTGCGGCTGCGGGTGGTCTGGGATTATGTCGTTGGCCTGTGCGAAGCAGAGCAGGGCCTGTTACGCGGGTAGTGCTAGCTGCATCAAAACCTGTGGGAGCGGGCTTGCCCGCGATGACGGACTGACATCCAACATCTGCATCGACTGATCCTCCGCTATCGCTGGTAAGCCAGCTCCCACAGGGTTCTTCGGTGTCGGGCAAATCCGGGGTTGATTAATATATGGATATCCGTATATTCGGCGGTCCATATGTACGGCGCACCCCTGATGATCACGCCCCCCGAAGTCTTCAAAAGCCTGGCCGACGAAACCCGCGTCCGCGCCACCCTGCTGATCGCCGATCAAGGCGAACTCTGTGTCTGCGAGCTGATGTGCGCCCTCGACGACAGCCAACCGAAAATCAGCCGTCACCTCGCGCAACTGCGCAGCAATGGCTTGCTGCTGGATCGTCGTCAGGGTCAGTGGGTTTATTACCGGCTCAATCCGGAGCTGCCGGACTGGGTTCACCAGATCCTGCAGGTGACGTCGAAGGCCAACGCCGACTGGCTCAAGGACAACGCTTCGCGCCTGCGGCACATGGATAGCCGTCCCGTCCGCGAAGCTGCGTGCTGCTGAACCCCAACTGCCAGGAATTTTCCATGCGAGTCTTGTTCATGTGCACGGCCAACAGTTGCCGCAGCATTCTTTCCGAAGCCATGTTCAATCACTTGGCGCGCCCGGGATTCGAGGCGGTGAGCTCCGGAAGCTTCCCCAAAGGCCAGGTGCTGCCGCGCAGTCTTGCCACGCTGCAACAGGCCGGTATCTCTACCGATGGCTTATACAGCAAGGGCAATGACGCCTTTGAAAACAACCCGCCCGACATTGTCATTACCGTGTGCGACAAGGCCGCCGGTGAGAGCTGTCCCGTGTACTTCGGCCCGGCCCTCAAATCCCATTGGGGGCTGGAAGATCCGTCCGCTGTGATCGGCGACGATGTCACGGTGGATGCGGCGTTCCGTGCCACGCTGGCGAACATCGAGCGCCGCTGTGCAACCTTTCTCGGCCTTCCTTTCAAAACGCTCAGTCGTGCTGAGCTCCAGCGTGAGCTGGATCGTATCGGCTCACTCTAAGCCGGAGGACATATGTCAGAACATCTGCCCAATCTTGACCCAACCCTGTTCGAAGGCTTGAAAACCTCAACTTCGGGTAAGCACAAACCGCGCATTCTGTTGCTCTACGGATCAACTCGCGAACGCTCATTCAGCCGCTTATTGGTGGAAGAGGCCGCACGGCTGCTGGAGCATTTCGGCGCCGAGACGCGCATCTTCAATCCGTCCGGTCTGCCATTGCCTGACGATGTCCCCGTCGACCACCCGAAAGTGCAGGAACTGCGCGATCTGGTGCTGTGGTCGGAAGGCCAGGTCTGGTGTTCGCCGGAGCGTCACGGGGCGATGTCGGCGGTGTTCAAGGCGCAGATCGACTGGATTCCACTGGAGCTTGGCGCGGTTCGCCCTACCCAGGGCAAAACCCTGGCGGTGATGCAGGTGTGTGGCGGCTCGCAGTCATTCAACGTGGTCAATCAACTGCGCGTACTGGGCCGCTGGATGCGCATGTTCACCATCCCCAACCAGTCTTCGGTACCGAAGGCCTATATGGAATTCGACGACGCCGGGCGGATGAAACCGTCGCCGTTCTATGACCGTGTCGTCGATGTGATGGAAGAACTGGTGAAGTTCACCGTGCTGCTGCGCGACCGTCAGGAGTTTCTGGTCGATCGCTATTCGGAGCGCAAGGAAAGCGCCGAGCAACTGATGGCGCGGGTCAATCAGCGGTCGATTTGAAGCTACAGTTACGCGTTTCAGCTAGGGCGGTGGCTCGCGGGTGCTGCGCTGCGCCGAAGGGCGCGGCCCTCCGTCAGGGATCGACAACGTCGCCCGCAATCCGCCCTCGGCGCGATTGATCAGCGTAATCCGCCCACCCAAGCGCGTTGCGATGGTGTTGACGATGGTCAGCCCCAATCCCGCCCCCTGCACGTTGCCACGGCTGTAGAACCGTTCAAACAACCGTGCCCGATCCGCCTCATCAATGCCCGGCCCCTGGTCTTCGACGCTCAAATGGCAGAAGCCATCGGCTTGCCTCAGTGTCACGGTGATCACACCGTGCTCCGGGGAAAAGTTCGCAGCGTTGGTTATCAGGTTGTTCAGGGCAATGTCGATGGCGGCAACACTGGCCATGACGTGGAACGGTTTGGCACTGTCTTCGAAGGCCAGTTCCAGACGCTTGCTTAGCAGCCACGGCGTCAGTTGCACGAGGCTGTTGCGCACGGTGTCGCTGAGATCGATACGTTGCAGCGGCGGCGGATCGGGTTTGGGTTCCAGGCGCGCCATGGTCAGTAACTGGTTGACGAGGCGGCTGGTACGGTCGACGCCAGCGATCAGAAAAGCCAGCGAGTCGCGGCGCTCCTGCTCGGTACCGGCCTCCAGCAGGTTTTGCGCATGCACCCGCAGCACCGCCAGCGGGGTGCGCATTTCGTGGGCGGCGTCGGCGATGAAGCGGCGTTCGCGACCGAGCACTTCTTGAATCTGCGCGAGCATTCGGTTGAGCGCGGCTTGCATCGGTTCAAGTTCGCTGGGTAACGGTGTCAGTTGTAACGGCTCCAGTGATCCACTGTGACGTGCGCGCAGGGTCGCGGCCATGTTCGCCAGTGGCTTGAGCCCCCAGCCAATGGCGAGCCAGACCATCGCCGCCAGCATCAGACTGCCCAACACGTTCGGCCACAGCGTGTGGCGAACGATGCGGTCAACCAGGTCGGCGCGCACATCATCGCGCTCGCCGACCCAGATGCGCAGGCCGTTCTGTTTGTCTTCCAGCAGAAATGCGCGCCATTGCCGACCTTTCAAATCCACCACGTCACTGAAGCCGGGCAGGGTGGGCGGGGCGGTGAAGGAGGGCGCACTGGCGGTGTGTACCAACACTTCGCCTTTGGGATTCCACACCTGAAAGGCGATTTTGCTTTCGTAAGGATGGCCATCCACCCGTGGCTTGGCTTCGCCGAGGGCCTGATTGAACGCCTGATACAACTGCGTGTGCTCGGTACTCGCCATCGGCATGCGCATCACGCCTTGCAGCAGTCGGGCGTTCTGCGCCAGTTGCGCATCGTAGACTTCGGCAATTTCGTGGTTGCTGTCATGCAGGTTGAACGTACTGAGCACTGCCAGACCGGCCAGCAACAGGCCGATGATCAGCGTCAGCGTGCGGCGGCGGATCGAGGTCATCGGCGCTCCTCCACCAGATAACCCACGCCACGAATGGTACGGATCAGGTCAGTGCTGAACTTCTTGCGCAGGTGATGGATGTGCACTTCCAGGGTGTTGCTTTCCGCCTCTTCATTCCAGCCGTAGAGCAACTGGATCAGTTGATCGCGGGTCATCACCCGGCCCGGCGGCGAGAGCAGTTCATGCAACAGCTGATATTCCTTGGGCGTCAGCGCCACGGGCTGGCCTTGATAACTGACCTGCTGGGTGCCGGGATTGAGGCTGATGCCGGCGTGCTCGATCAGCGCCTGAGCGCGTCCGGCACTGCGCCGCAACAGGGCGCGCAAACGCGCCTTGAGTTCAGCCAGATCGAAGGGTTTGACCAAGTAGTCATCGGCGCCGGCATCCAGCCCGGCGATGCGGTCTTCGGTGGCATCGCGGGCGGTGAGGATCAGCACCGGCAGATTCGAACCGCTGTCGCGCAGACGCCGCAGCACATCGAGGCCATCCATGCGCGGCAGACCGAGATCGAGCACCGCTACGTCGAAGGTTTCACTGAGCAGCGCATGCAGCGCGCTGCTACCGTCCCTGAGCCAATCGACGGTGTAGCCTTCGCGCCCCAATGCCTGATGAATGCCTTCACCGAGCGCCACATCATCCTCAATCAGTAGTAAACGCACACGGACTCCTGTCAGTCGAGTTTCTTGTTGACGTCCACCAGCAGGGCGGCGATTTCTTTGCGGCGCCCGGCGTCGGCACTTTCGCGGCCAGGGCGCGGTGCCGCTTGCAGGGCTTTTTGCAGCGCCTGTTTGGCTTCAGCGTAGCGTTTTTCACGGTAGAGGTGATCGCCCCAGAAGTACAGGGTGTCGATGCCGTTGGGGTTAAGTTGCAGCGCTTGCTTGAGCAGTTGCTCGGCCTTGTCGCTGTCACCGAAGCCGATCGGCCAGCCGGGGACGCGGTCGTACAGGGCGGCGAGGCTGGTGTAGGCCGAACCTTGCAAGGCCTTGGGGTCGAGGGTCAGGGATTTTTCCAGATCAGCCTTGGCGTCCTTGGCTTTGCCCAACGCACCAAGCCCACCCTCGGCACCGGCCCAACTGCTGGTGACGATGCCTTTCCAGATCCACGCTTCGGCCACGGCCGGGCGTTGCGTGGTGAAAGCGCTGGTTTCGGCGGCGAGCTGTTCGAAGGCGGCGGCGCGCTGTTTCTCCGCCACTTCGTATTGAATGTGCGCCCAGCTCTGCTGGATGCCACTGAGGCGTTGCTGATCGGCGGCATCCAGCGCCCAGACGCTTTGACTCAGTACGGCCAACAACAGGCATGCGGAAAGTTTTTTCATGGCTTGTGGGTCTCGTTATCAGGTTTTTCACTGAGGCGGCGGATCAGCGGCAACTGCTTGCGCAGGCCGCGATCAACCAGATGCGGCAATAGATTGTTGAGGCGCACGAAAAAGCGTTCGGGCCAGCCCAGATACAGATCGCGGCGGTCACCGGCTATGGCGTGGATCACCGCCGAAGCCACGGTTTGCGGGTCGTCTACGTTGGCTTTCAGTGCATCGTTCAAGGCTTGCGCCGCAGTGCTGTTCATCGACGTGCGCGTGGCGCGTGGCGCGACGTAAAGCACGCTGACCCGAGTGTCAGCCAGCTCTCGACGCAGCGCTTCGGAAAACCCGCGCAAGGCAAACTTGGTCGCGCAATAACTGGCGTAACCGGCATAACCGATCGAACCATAGGTGGAGCCGACGTTGACCACCATGGCGCTGTCGGCCTCTTTGAGCATGGGCAGCAGCAGTTTGGTCAGGCAGATCGGCGCGCTGATGTTCACCGCCAGCATCGCGTTGATGTCGCTATCATCGAGCTGTTCAAGCATGGCGAAGTGATTGACACCGGCCGCGTTGATCAGCAGGTTGATACCGCCGATGCCTTCAGCGGCGGCCAGCACTTTGCGTCGGTCGCTGAGGAAGGTCAGGTCAGCAGCGACCCAGCACAGGTTCTGCGGATAACGCTCGAGCAGCGGCATCAGCGCTTCCTGATGCCGGGCCACGGCCAACACCTTGGCACCGGCGGCGCACAAGGCGCTGGCGATGGCCATGCCGATGCCGCCACTGGCGCCGGTCAAGACCACACGCGCATCACGCAGCTGCATGTTGAGCCTCCGCGTCACGCGGCAAGCCACGGAACATGTCGGTGTACAGGCGATAGACGACTTTCGAGGCGTGGATCACCGCCGCCTGATCTTCGGGATCCTCCAGTTTGTTCATCAGTCGGCGGTAGGTCTGCATGTGCTCGATGTCCAGCGAGCCATGGGAACTCAAGTAGCTGAACGCCGTTTCCGGCAACGCCAGACGCTCACGAATGCTGCCCGCCGCGTGGGTGGCCAAAGCGATGCTGGTGCCTTCAAGCACATTGACCATGCCGAACAGCCCGACAGGATTGCCCCGCGCGATCAGGTCGTAGAGGAAACTGACCATCAGCTCGATCGACAGCGACGGCTGGCCATCGCGCACCGCATCGCGGTCGCCGCCACACGCGGCAATGTCGTTGAGCACCCACTGTTCATGGCCGTATTCATCCTCGATGTACTCGCACACGGCTTTGCGTAACCACTCCAGACGTGTCGGCAGTCGAGCACCGCACGCCATCATCAGCGGCACGGTGTGGCGCACGTGGTAATAGGCCTGGGCGAGAAATGCCCGATAGCTTGCAAGACTGACCTTGCCTTGCAGGGCATCCAGAATAATCGGCAGGTTGAACAACTCGTGGCGTTCCTGCTGTGTGGCTTCTTGCAGGGTGTCGAAAAAATTCATGATGCGGATTCCTCGGAGACGGCGGATTCGGTCAGTTGGGCGTGGTAGTGCGCGACGATGGCTTCGCGGCGCGGGCGGCCATTGGCGGTGAGCAGGCCATTGGCGGCGCTGAAGGGGTGGGGTAGACGTGTCCAGCGATGCACCTGGGCGTAATCGGGCAGCGCCTCATTGGCTTCGGCGACGGCGGCGGCCAGTTCCGCGTCGCTGCAATCGGCGCGATGCGGCCAGAGCAGGGCGTGGTTGTGTGGCATCGCCTCGCCATAGACGAACGCCTGGGCAATGTGGCGGCGCTGGGTCAGCTCGGACTCGACCCATTCCGGGTTGACGTTGCGCCCGAAACTGGTGACGAACTGATGCTTTTTGCGGCCCTTGAGGTAGAGAAAACCTTCCGGATCGAACTCGCCCAGATCGCCGCTCGGCCACCACTCTTCGGCATACGGCGCATCGCCCAGATAACCCAGCAGCGGCGAGCCCTTGATCAGCACTTCGCCGTCCTCGGCCAGCCTTACTTCAACATGCGGCAACGGCCGGCCAACACTGCCCGGACGCCGTGCGCCGGGGCGATTGAGGCATACCACCGATGAGCATTCGGACAAGCCATAACCTTCATAAACCGGCAGGCCGACACGTTGCGCGCGGTGCAGCAGATCTTCGGACACCCGTGCGCCACCGACCGCGGCGAAGCGCAGATTTTGTGGGTCGAAGGCTTTCTGCTCAGCAGCGCTGACCAGCATCAGTAACAGCTGCGGCACCAGAATCAGACTCTCCGGCGCGCGGATGGCCAGATAGCCGAGCAGGCGTGGAATGTCGACACCGCTGGCGCCGTGAATGCCGAGGGTTTTCTGGCTGGGCAGGCTTAGCATCGCACCGGCATACAGCGCCGCGTAACAACCGAGGTTTTCCAGCAGAATCGCCAGCGGCAACAACGCCAGATGATGCTGCGGGCCGGTCGGTTCGCTGGCCTGATCCAGCTCACGCGCCACCCGCAACAAACTGTCGGCACTCAGGCAAACGCCTTTCGGTGTGCCGGTGGTGCCGGAGGTAAACGTCAGTTTGGCAGTGCCAGCGGGCAGGCGGCTCGGGCCGCTGAAGATTCGGCACCAGAACTCGCCATTCTTCACGTAACCGGCACCGAGCAATTCAGCTTCCAGCTCCGGCTCGGCAATCACCCGTTCAGCCTGGCTCAGCTCCAGACAATGGGCGCGTTGCGCCGGGCTGAAAAACGGCGGCAGCGTCACACAGGTCAGGCCTTCGAACAGCACGGCCAGATCCCAGAGCATCGCGTCGACCCCGTTATCCAGCGCCAGTGCGACCACTTGCACGTGCTCGTCGCGCAAACGCTCTTGGCGATACAGCACCTCGGTGTACAAGGTCGTGTAATCCAGCTTTAGGGTGTCGTCCCACAGGGCGGTGGCGTTGTCATTGCGCCCGGCATGGCTGCGCAAGGTTTCCTGAAAGCGTTGCAGTTCAAGCGACATGGAAAGCTCCTTCAATCGAAGTCGGCAATCCCAGCCGGTTAAACAGTCCGATATTGCGCAAATGGATAAACCCGGCGCGAATGTTGCCGACGTGAACCCAAGGTTTGCTTTCGTAATAACTGCCCCAATGTTGACGCTCGTCACCCAGTCGCTCCGGGTCGGCGGCGCACAATGTCACCGGTTTCAGACCTAAACGATGGAAGCTGTTGACCAACCCGATATTGCCGGTAAACGTCACCCACTCCAGACCACCCATGGCCAGCAAATAGGTGATAGCGATGATGCTCAGGCGCGCACTGCCGGTGTCGTTTGCCGCGAGGTTGCCGACCTCGACAATCGCTGCGCGATCCACAGGATGATCTGCCGCCGCGCTGATCAGCGGCTCGATCGGCTCATCCAGATAGCGCTCCAGAAACAACGGCTCCAGATGCGCGCGGCGTACACCGGCCACCGCACACAGTTCACCGTCGCTGTTGTGCATGCCGAACAGTTCGGGCATGAAGTGGCGGATGTCGGCGCCGTGAGCTTTACGAAAGCGTTGCTGGATAAACGCCTCAAAAGACGTTCGATGGGCGTCGTCCGGCAAGGCATGGGTCAGTGTCATCTGCGGCGTTTCGGTCTGGCCGAAATGCAGGGGCAGGGGGATGTTCCAGTCGAAATCGGGCATGGGCAGAACGCCTCCCTCATGGATTTGAGCGAAGTATCCGAGCCATTTCTTAACGAAGTCTGAAGGTGAAAAAAGGTTAATCTGCCGGCCGATCTTCAGACTGTCTTAAGACTCGCCGGGCAGGGTGACACCGTCGGTCAGCCCGGCCAAAGGAACGTGACCGTCGACGCCATCGACCGTCACTCACGACAATCACGAGGCGCTACTTATGACCCGCGACAATGCCGCAAGCCGTTATGGAAAACTCTCGATCACAATGCACTGGCTGATGCTGGTGCTGTTCGTAGGTGTTTACGCCTGCGTTGAAATCAAAGGCTACATGCCCAAGGGCAGCGTAGCGCGCGGTCTGCTGATGGGCTTTCACGGCCTGTTCGGTGCGAGCATCTTCGCCCTGGTGTGGGTCCGCCTCATCGGCCGCCTGACCCCGCGCCCACCGATCACCCCCAAACCCCCGACGTGGCAGGTCGGGATTGCGCACTTGGTGCAACTGGGCCTTTACGGCCTGATGATCGCCACCCCGATCCTCGCCTGGCTGATGCTCGCCGCCGGCGACAAACCGTTCCCATACTTCGGCTTCCACGTACCGGCCCCGGTCGCCATCGACCCTGACTTCGCCAAACGCCTGAAGTACTGGCACGAACTGATCGGCAGCACCGGCTACTGGCTGATCGGCCTGCACGCGGTGGCGGGGTTATTCCACCACTATTGGGTGCGCGACAACACGCTGGTGCGCATCCTGCCCGGTCGCTCGGGCAACCGCTGAACCGCTAAAAGCGCAGGCGGGCTACCACAGGGGGCGTCGGTTCAGCGGACGAACGTTGCACAAACCTTCTAGCCGCACGAGGTCAACTGTGGGTTACTAGCCCCAGCCCACCACTCTGTAGCAAGCCATGAGCAACTGGATCAACCTCACCCACGACCGGGAAACCGGCATTGAAACCCTGCATGCGCATTTTGCCGGGCACGCGCACGCGTACGATCCGCACTGGCACGAAACCTACCTGATCGGTTTCACCGAGCAAGGCGTGCAGCGCTTCAACAGCCGCCGGGCGCGGCATGACAGCACGCCGGGCAAGGTCTTCATGCTCGAACCCGGCGACATCCACGACGGTGATGCGCCGAGTCCCGACGGTTTCACCTATCGCATGCTCTACCTGCAACCCACGTGGCTGGAACAGGCGCTGGACGGTTTACACCTGGGCCGTTTCGGCAGCGGTTTGCCGGGTATCGGCAGCGTGCTCAACGACGATCCAGAACTGGCCCGCGCAACCCTGTTTGCCTTCAATGCGCTGCATCAGCAGGATGTGCGCATGGTGCGGGACGTCGCGCTGGATTCTTTCCTGGAACGCCTCGCCAGCCATTTGTACCGACGGCCGCAACCCACAACGGCAACCCGCGCACCCTTGATCGCCCGACAAGCCCGGGATTACCTGATGGCCTATCACGAACAGGACATCAGTCTGCAAACCCTGGCAGAGGTCTGCGGCACCGACCGCTTCCGCCTGACCCGTGCGTTCAAGGCTGCCTATGGTTTGGCGCCGCATGCCTGGTTGATCCAGTTGCGCCTCAGTCGTGGCCGACAGATGCTCGCTGCCGGTGTGCAACCGGTGGACGTCGCCAGCAGACTCGGTTTCTCTGACCAAAGCCATTTGGGCCGCTGGTTTGTGCGCGCCTATGGCATCACCCCGGGCGCCTATCAACAGCGCGCCACAGGCATCATCCGCCGCTGAACAAACGTTCAAGACCGCCGCACACCGCAACCGCCACAGTAGGCCCTGACTTCCTAAAGGGCCGTGCCATGCTTGCATTCATTCTCTTCGCCTTCGTCGCCTCCATCACCCCGGGCCCGACCAACCTGATCGTCCTCAGCACCAGCGCCCGGCGCGGTTGGCGACCGTGTTTGCCGATCATTCTGGGCGCCGGCGTGGGTGCCGCTTCGCTTGTCTGGGTCGCCGGCGCCGGCGCCAACACTTTGATGCTGCCCGGCGTGCGCCCGATCATCAGCGGCCTCGGACTATGCTGGATGCTGTGGCTGGCATGGCAGATCTTCACGGCCCCGGTCACCGACATCGATGCCGCCGCCGGGGAAGAAAAGGCTGAGATGGGCCTGATCGGCGCTGCACTGTTGCAATGGGTCAACCCTAAATCCTGGTTCATGGCGATTGCCGTGATCAGCGTGTTCACCGCGCAAGGGCAGGGGTTGAATGCGCTGTGTCTGGTGTTCTTCGTGGTATCGCTGCCCTGCCTCGCGATCTGGGCGCTGCTCGGCCGAGGGGCTGCGCGATGGCTGAGTAACCCGGCGCAGCTGCGCTGGCTGAACCGGATCCTCGCCGTGCTATTGGTGGTCTCATCCGCGACAGCCATTCTGCACAGCTGATCTTTGATCGCACGCAAAACCCCTGTAGGCCTTCGCCTGCTCGCGATAGCGGTGGTTCAGTCAATATTGATATCAACTGAACAGACGCCATCGCGAGCAGGCTCACTCCTACAGGGTTTTGTGCAAAGTTTGAGTAATCGAAGCTTCAGCTTTTGAGCAGGCCTGCCGATCAAGTCAGCACGATTTCAATGGAAGCAGTCATGAACAAGGTTGTCACTTTACTCGCGCTTACGGCACTCATCTCCGGGTGTAAAACCCTTGGCGAACCTCAACTCCAATCCTCAAAGAATCAGCTCCCCGATGCTCGTTGTGTGTCTTTCTACAAACAACAGTCGATCAGCGCCAGGCAAGTCGAGGAAATTCGTTATCTCAGTACCCAGTACGTCAACTGCGCAGTGGTGCTCGGCTTGATGTACGAGCATGGTCACGGCGTAGCGCAGGACTTTCCCAAGGCCAGAGGTCTTTACGAGTCGATGGTCGGCAGAGACCCCAGCGTCTATAGCCGACTGGGCGCCATGGCCGAAAACGGCGTGGGCGGGCCCGTCGATCTGGTGGCTGCCCGGGACTTCTATCAGCGCTCCGTGGTCAATCCCGGCCATGCCGACGCGGAGTTCAAAGTGGCCGAGTTCCTCGAATTCGGCAAAGGTGGCCCGCAGGATCTGCAAGGCGCGCTGAAGTATTACCTCAGCAGTGCCAATGGCGTCGACGGCGCCTTGAGTGGCCTGCAACGTCTGCGCTCCCGAGGCGTAACGATGACCACCGCGCAACAAGCGCGCTACAACGAAATCTTTGAAAGCGACGTGCGCTACCGCTTGAAAAACAGGGCACTGGCCATCGAAGAAACCTTGAAGAAAGAGCGAATGACCGCGCGCGACAGCCAACCGGTGACGGTGCAACTGGAAGGCATCCCCGGTGTGCCGGTGCCGACGATCTCACTGGTGCAAAGCTCCGGGAATAGCGCTGTCGACCAAAAGGTATTGCAGGGCTACGCCGATTACCGATTCCCTGCCGAGCCAATCCTGCCGCCGGAGCAGAAAACCTACTGGATCAGGTCCACCGTCATGACCGACGGCAAGACTGATCTGCAGAGAATGGCAGAACTCATTTCGAAGTAAGCGAACAACCCGGGCCACTTGCCGGATTGGCCTCTCCCGTCCACTCTATGGCTTGCCGACAAGGAGCGTCCGCCGACCCTCCGTCGCGATCCCAGGGAGCTTGCAGCATGAGCGAAGACAACAAAGTAAAAGGCCCGGCGTCGTACTTCCCCTCCATCGAAAAGAAGTACGGCCAGCCCATCGACCACTGGCTGAACCTGCTCGCCAGCATCACCGACAAGAAACACATGGAACTGGTGGCGTGGCTCAAGGACGAACACGGCATGGGCCACGGCCATGCCAACGCACTGGTCGCGCATCATCTGGCGGCCAGCAAAAAGTGAGGGCAGGGCAGCGATGAACTTCACCCACCGACCCGTGCTCGCCGAAGACGTCAAAACCGTCTGCAGCTTTCCCCAAGGCGAACAAGAGCTGTTTTTCATGTTCCCGAAAGCGCACTTCCCGCTGACGGAAGAGCAACTGCACACGGCGATCAGCCAACGTTTCGACTCGACCATTTTCGAGGCTGATGGATCAGTCGTCGGCTTCGCCAATTTCTACCGCGCCGAACACAACGGCATCTGCTGCATCGGCAATGTCATCGTCGCGCCAAGTGCCCGTGGCAAAGGCGTGGCCCGATACATCATCGAAACCATGACCGCAGTGGGCTTTGAAAAGTATCAGGCCAACGAAGTGCAACTCTCCTGCTTCAACGAAAACACCGCAGGATTGTTGCTCTACCCGAAACTCGGCTTCGTCCCGTTCGCCATCGAAGAACGCCCCGCGCCGGGTGGCAGGCGATCAGCGCTGATTCACATGACACGCCACAAAACCTGAGCAACCCACGAAACCTGTGAGAGCCAGGCTTGCCCGCGATGGCGTCCGTCCAGCCAGAAATGATCTAGGGTCTGGCCCGCCCCCTGTAGGAGTGAGCCTGCTCGCGATGGCGCCCGCCGAGCCAACCTGTGTTTCCGAGAATCTTCCAACAAGGTTTTTGATCATGTCTGCCACCAAATCCCGCCTGATATACCGGCAACCGCAACTCGCCGACCTACCCGCCGTTTTCGCCATTTTCGGCGACCCGCAGACCAACCTGTTCAACCCTGCCGGGCCCATGACCGACCTCGCCCAGGCTGAGGCGTTGCTTGAGCGCTGGATCAAGCACTGGGCTACCCGCGGCTATGGCTGGTGGACCATCAGCAGCGCCCAATCCCCTGACCACATACTCGGATTCGCCGGCATCGCGACGCATGACTATCTGGGAAAATCGGTGATCAACCTCGGCTATCGCTTCGCCGTCGAAGCCTGGGGCCACGGCTACGCAACAGAAGCGGGGCAAGCCGCGTTGACCCACGCCTTCGACCACCTCGGATTACCCGAAGTGTTCGGCCTGGTCAGGCCTGATCACGCCGCGTCGATAAAGGTGCTGGAGAAAATCGGCCTGCGCCGCTTCGGACTGCTCGACGACGTGCCGGGCAAAGCCCCCAGTCTGGTGTTTCGAATCCAGCGCAACCCCGCCTGAACAAGGCCGGTGATTCGAAACGCATACCGCCCGTAGGAATGAGCCTACCCAGCCGCTACCAGGCCCAAGCCAACCACATCCCCTGTGGGAGCGGGCTTGCCCGCGATGGCGCCAGCCCAATCACCACCTCATTCACTGAATGCAATAAACGGCAAACAACGCCGATGTTTAAACGAAGCCTCCCGTAACCACCTGCGCCCTACAACGTCTTGCGCCATCGCCTACGACTACGCCAGAATCCGCCGGCTTGTGCGTCTAGGTCGCGGGTTCTATCGTTTGTCGGTCACTAAAAAACAGTGATCGGGTTTGGTAGCCCGCCATAACTAGTCGCATCGCGCACCGTTCGCAGACCCTGTCGGGTCACTGCTCAATGGTGGCCATGCGCAGGACACCTTCGGGTGTGCCGGGTCCTAGTTACCGGTCTACCAACCCGCGTATGGCCGCCACCTTCGTTTGGTAGCGAATGTGAAGGCTCCTTTTATCAACTAGGAGTATCACCATGTTCAAAGTAACGCCGAACCCGCCACAAACCGACCCCGCATCCCCGTACGAATCCCCCGACTCCAAGAAATTCCACGAAGCCGCCGAACGCGCCCTCGACCACTACCTCAAACCCTCCGACCAAATCATGGCCAGCACCAACGAGCCCGAACCCATGTACCTCGCCAACCCGAAGTACGACACGGAATCGCTCCTGGCCAACGCCAGCGAAACCCTCGGTTCGGCCAGCGAAATGCTCCTCAACTTCGCCGCCACGCTCGACAACTCCCACCGCAAAACCGCACTGGGCATCGCCCAAGTCGTCATGCTCGGCGAACTCGCCGTAAACCGGGCGCTGGATAACGTAGTGTTGAAGGAGTAGTTAAGTAGTCCGCTGTGGCGAACGCTCTTCCGTCGCCACAGTGGGTGTTGCTGGTAACGAAAAAATCATTGCTTATATTAGCTACGCTGGGGTTGTTGCTTTGTCAGTCTTTCTCTGTGCTGAATCGGGAGGTGACTGCTTTTTTATTGGGTGGGTCTTTAGTCTTATTTCACCTGTGACTTTTGCTAGTCTTAATGCAATTGCTGCACCGAGTAAAATGGAAGCTGCGTACTTTATTTTGTCAAAGATTCTTTCAAAGTTTCTGAAATTGGTGTTCGCCTTTTCGATTGCGTCAGCTTGTATTACATGTTTGGCGTAATCTTGAATCAGGTCGTCAAATCGTTCTTTGATTAAGGGATTGTTGTATCTAATTATCCCTTTGTCCAGATCGGCAAAGTAATGCACAATTTTCAAATCAATTTGTGTTTTGGTCGGCTCATCAGGTCTGATTTTCTTAAATTCATCGCACGCTGCAGACAGCTCACTGGAAGAAATTTTCACGCGGCTATCAGCATTTAGCGATGAAGGTTGCAGGCAAATTGGGGAGTCGCTGAGCCTTGCGGCAGTCATATTGAGGTTTTGACTAGTGAGGCGGCCGATGCTTTCTTCCATATTTACAGTGGATTGATTAATTGCAGTTCCTGCCTGAATTGATTGGATGACCAATCCAAAAGCTCCAATTGTAATCCACCAATAATCAGCTTTTTTCCATCCTATGTCATCCAAGCGAGTCGGGAGGTACTTGGTTTCCCTAACAAATAGCCAATAAAAAACGAAGTATAGAAAGGCTATGCTGCTCGCAATGATGCATGCAATTACTACCATTTGCGTGATCGGGTCATACTCCATGACGCTGCTCCTATGTTTTTTGAAATGGTCAATATTCTCCATATCGGCAGAAGTTAATTTAGCTAAAGTTTAATGTTTGGGGGGGTAATTTTACTCATTGGAGTTGTGGAATCAAGGGCGCCTTATTAAGCGGCAGTCTTACTGCTGTTCTACAGTAACCCAACTCCAAGTACGACATCGGATTCAACCTGGCCACTGCAAGTGAAACTCCGGCCTCAGCAGGCTGGATCAACGAAGCTGGCACACGGCCACGCCTTGCGCCTACCAGTCTCGACTGTCACTCTTTCGGCCGTTTAAAAGGATCAGAACAAGGAATCAAGGATTGAGTGGCTACGTTCCCACCTCCCCGAAAAACCATCGCTACGCAGAAGCCGAAGGAATGCCGGTGACTGACGCCGATCTTCCAAGAATGATCTTCGTACGTTGGCAGTCCATATCAGAGCAAAAAACCTATAAAGGCTTCATAGAAATTCCAGAAGAAGCGAGGCAGTTGATGGTGAAATCAACACACCAACGCTGCCCGGAAACTCCAGAAAGAACCGCCCGATACATGGCGACACTGTAGGGCTAGTTCCCGGTGGTGTGCTGCAGGCTTGGGTCAGAGACTCGTGCCACCGCCCAATCAAAGTTGCCCATGCCCAAGGCGAGATCGAACCGCTCGGCCCGCAGCAGGGTAAGCACGGTGATCGATACGCCTATCCCGTGACTGAAAAGGCCAAGCGCTATATCGAGAAATTCGGCATTCCGTATGGGAGTTGGTAAACCCTAACCCAATGAAGCAACTCATTACGATGCTGTGCATGTTTCTGGTCTTGGGTTGCCAGGCTACTGATCCACTTTCGGTTAAGAGCGATCCGAAATCCGAGTGGTGGGAGTTGGCCTTTGTTGAGCCGGATTACATGAAAGTCTGGGTAGAGAACAGTTCTGTTCAAGACATCACCGGCAAAATTTTCCACAAAACTGGTAGCGGCACCGCTGCGGGTGGAGAACCTGAAGATGGCACAGAGTCAGCCCGTGGGTGGACGGGAGGGGTAGGCGGCAGCGGGAAGAGAGTCGTGGGGGCAGATCTGCCCGTCCGTATTTGGGTTCGTTGGCAATCGATTGTGGAACAGAAGACGTGGCAGGCTTCGGTGGATGTTCCTGAAGAGGCCAGGCAGTTGATGGTGTCTTCCGTCAATCAGCGTTGCCCGCAAACACCGGATCAAGAAGCTAGATTCATGGGGTCGGTCTATCTGGGATTAGCCCCCGGTGGAGTAGTGCAGGTTTGGGTCAGAGATTCGTGTAATCACCCGGTTAAAGTCGCACGCGTCCAAGCCGAGATTGAACCTTTGGGGCCGAGTCAGGGCAAGAACCAAGGGCGTTACGCATATCCCGTGAGTGAAAAGTCTGAGCGCTACATCCAGAAGTTCGGCATTCCATATGGAAGTTGGTAGCCGTGACACCTGCCTGAATGGAAGTTTTGGTAATGAAAACTCTTGTAATCTTGCTGGGCGCGCTAATCATGGCGGGCTGCCAACCTGCTGATCCTCTGTCAGCGAAAAACGATCCCAAATCTGACTCGTGGGAGCTCGCGTTCACCGAGCCCTATTACATGAAGGTATGGGTTGAAGACAGCGCCGTCGAAGACATAAACGGCAAGTTGTTCAGACGCACCGGGGGAGGCACAGCCGCAGGTGGGGAACCAGAAAACGGTAAAGAGTCCGCACGAGGCTGGCACGCTGTGGGCGGTGCCTCAAAAGCGGTGATTGGTGCTGATCTACCCAAGCGCATTTATGTACGTTGGCAATCCATTGTTGAACCGCAGACGTATAAGGTTTGGGTCGACGTGCCTGAAGATGCGAGGCAGTTGATGGTGAAATCAGTTAATCAGCGGTGCCCTGAAACGCCGGAAGAGCAAGCCGTTTACAGCGCATCTATTTACTTGGGTTTGGCTCCAGGAGGCGTTGTTCAGATTTTTGTTCGGGACTCGTGCCATCGCCCCATCAAAGTGGGTAAGGCCCAAGCCGAGATCGAACCGTTAGGCCCTAGTCAGGGCAAGAATCAAGGACGTTACGCATACCCGGTTAGTGAAAAATCCAAGCGCTATATCGAGAAATTCGGCATCCCTTACGGAAGTTGGTAAACGGTAAACCTATGAAGCTAAGCATCACGCCGCCATTCGTCGAAAGGAGCCTTTCGTGAATGGCGACTATTGGCCGATTGCTGTGGGTCCCGAATAGCCGCTTCTGGCAGATGGCGGCCGCTCAGGAACGAACGCATTTGGGCAAAAGCGGACTGATTTATTTCCAAGATCTGTTTTTCAAGACGTATGAAAATAAATCTGTCCCCCTCTTTTGCGGCGTAGGTGAAAACGTCTGCTCAGGCCTGGCTGATATCCAGCAATCGAGGCATGGCAATCGCCAGATAATCCTTCGTATCGAGCACCATCGACGCATCCAGCCGCCCCGCGTTGAAGGCTATTTCAGCGTAGCGTGTGGTCAATGCCGGATCGACTATCAATTGAATCCGCTCATCGAAAACAAAAGGAGGGATGGCGCCGATCCGGCACCCGGTCAGTTCCATGGCGGTTTCGGCCTTTACCAGTTCGGCTTTTTTCCCGCCCAGGGCCGCGCCGACTTTCTTCATGTCCAGCTTCTGGTCGCCCGGCAGGATCACCAGTGCATAGGGTTCGGCCTGACCCTTGAGGGAGCAAAGCATGGCCTTCGCGCCTTGGCCGGGCTCGGTGCCACGGATTTCGGCGACGCGCGCCGACTGGCCCTCGGCATCGTGCATCAACACCCGGTAGGAGGCTGAGCGGGCATCGAGTAGTGCCACGAGGCGATCGAACATGGGATGCATGTAGTTTTCCTCTGGTTTACAGGAACAGGTCGTAGGACAGTTTGCTGATCAGAATCACCAGCAACACCAGGAAGAGAGCCCGGACAAAGGGCACGCCTTTATGAACCGCCAGCCAGGTGCCGGTGAGCGCGCCCAGGATGTTGAATGCCGCCATGGGGATTGCGATCAGGTAGAGCACGTTGCCCGTCGGAATGAAGAACATCAGTGCCGCTACGTTGGTCGCGATGTTCACTAGCTTTGCCGATGCCGAGGCATGAAGAAAGTCGAAGGCGAAGCAGCGGATAAACAGGAAGATCAGGAAGCTGCCAGTGCCGGGACCGAACAGACCATCGTAGAAACCGATGGCACCGCCGATGACGATCGCCAGCAGTTTTTCCTTGGTACCGATGCGCATGGGTTTGTGCAGGGCGCCGAAATCCTTTTTCCAGAAGGTGTAGATCGCCATCAGTACAATCAACACCAGCACCGCCGGCCGGATCATCGACTGGGGTACGAACGACACCGTGGCGGCTCCGAAGAAGGCCATGACAAAAGCCGCGCAGGCGGCGGGGATCACAAGCCCCCAGTCGATCACCACCTTGCGCACGAAGGACCGGGCCGCGAATGCGGTGCCGCAGGCGGCCGCGACTTTATTGGTACCCAGCAGCGCCGCCGGTTGAGCGGTAGGTAGCACGTTGAACAGCGCGGGAATCTGGATCAGTCCGCCGCCGCCCACCGCCGCATCGATCAGGCCGGCGGCGAAGGCGAACACGCAAAGGATGACAATATCGACCATGAATCAGGCTCTGACTATATAGGGTTGATGAGGGTCCAGCGGCACGACGCGTGCCGGATCATTGACCCCGAAGACGCGCAACATCCAGCGATCACGGCCGTCGTAGCGGGGTGTAAAACCATCTCGGGCATGCAGGGTTTGCTGGTTCTTGAAGATCAGCATGTCGCCTGGTTGCAGCAGTATGTGGTGCACGACATCGGAATGATTGGCGGCGGCGGCGAACAGTTGGAGGGCAAACTGCGCATTGGCGCAGGTCGTTTCGACACTCGCTTTGTTGTAGCGGCAATACAGGCCATCGGTTGCGCTTCTGTACAGCAAGGGGACGTTTTCCAGCACATTCCCCTGTTTGCCGAAGGAGGCCGGCCGGCGAACGGTGAATTTCGGCCGTGACAATTCTTCTTCGACCCAGGCCGGCAGAATGGCCAGCACCTCGTCAATGGCGACGATACGCGTCGGTACGTCGAGCTCACAGCGCAGGCCGGTCAGGGACAGGTACTCCGGACAGGCCGACAACTGCGAGACGGGTTCGCAGGTCAAAGGCAGGTGAGGGTTGTCGACATGCATGTCCAGATCCGCGCGCGAGCCATAGGAGCTCTTTTCGGTCTCTCGCTTTTGCTTGGGCGAAACGTGACGGAACACGGTGTCGCTGCTTTCACCCTCGTACGCCAGTGGACGGGTTTGCAGCGTTTGCAGCACGGACAAAATAGCCCCGGCCAGCGTCGACAGGTTCTCGATACCCGGCTCCAGGTCATAGGGCGTGGCGGGCAATTGCGGGTCCAGCGGCAACCCCCTGACGATCATCGCCACTTCACGGGACTTTGGAAAGTTGCGTAGCTGCTGGATTTTCTCGGTGCACAGGATACTTTCCAGCAACTGCCCCAGGACCGGCATGTGGCGGATACCCGAGGCGCTATCGGTCACGTCCAGCGATGCCAGACCGACCTGAAGTGTGCGTTGTTCTTCGAGCGACAGATGAATTTGCGGTATCTCCCGTCGAATCGACGTCACTGGTTTTTTTTCCAGCCATTCATGAATGACTTCATCAACACAAGCTGCGACTTTCCCGATTTCTTTATCCAGCTTCGACACGTCCTTGCGCTCCTGTTTGCCCAATCCTTGTGGGTTAAACGGGAAGGTTAACGGAAGGGACTTTTTTGTGTTGCAATGCCGCGTTGTGAAAAATGCAATGAGGTGGAGAGTGGCATTGAATATGTTGGGGGAACTTGAAGCCTTCGCGACCGTGGCTCGCAAGCGCAGCTTCGTCGCCGCGGCACGGACTCTGGGGCGCTCCCCCAGCGCACTGACCCGCGCCGTTCAAGCCCTGGAGGAAAGTGTGGGGCTCAAGTTGTTCAATCGCTCGTCCAATGCCGTGAGCTTGACCGAAGCGGGTGAATGCTTATTGCACCACGCGTACAAAATGCTCGATCTGCAACGTGAGGTGGATGAAGACCTCGCCGGCCTCAGCGGTCTGGCCTCCGGCTGGATCCGTTTTTCCGCCCCCGAGATTCTCGGAAACGGGGTATTGCCCCGGTTGATCGCGCAGTACTGTGAGCGTTATCCAGACGTAAACATCGATGTGATTTTCACCGATGAGATCATCGACCCGGCCAAGAGCAAGCTGGACTTCTCGATTCGCGGCGCGTTTCCACAATCCAGCGAATTGATCGGCTTTGCGCTCTGGAGTTACTCACGTTATCTGTATGCCAGCCCCGGCTACCTGGCGCGCAACGGCATACCCGACTCCATCGAGGCACTGGACTCGCATTCGCTGATCCTGCATACGGCGCCACGGATTCTCAAGGAGTGGAATTTTCGCAGTGAGCAGCAGGCCATCAGCTTTCGGGTTCATCCAAAATTTCGTTTCAGCTCCGGTCTGGCGGTATTCCAGGCAGCCCTGGCAGGCGTCGGGATCGCCCGCTTGGCGGACTGGATGGCGGAGCCCGAAGTGGAAGCGGGGCGCCTGTTGCGGGTTTGTCCTGAGTACAAACTCACCTCCAGCAGCGGTGAGAGCCCACAGATGCACGCGGTATACCCGGCCGGAAATTTACCGCTGCGGGTGAAGGCATTGATGGAGATGATCCGTGGCTTGGGTGAAAGTCTCGAATGTAAACGCGGCTCAGCACTGATATGAGGTTAGGGGGCGTTCAGCCCTGTCCGCTCACTATCGAGAGCACGCTGGGTTTTGATGTTTACCGGACGACGTCATGAGTGCTTGGCCGATTGTGGCCTTTTACGAACGGCTGTAAGCCAGTCATAAAAGGCTGCTTTCGACCCAAAGTGGATATTGCAGAGATGAAATCACGCTTGTTTAAAAGCAACCTTAATCGCCGCACCAGCTTGACCGGCGAGCAAAGCAATCTCAGAGTTGATGACAACCTCGTTCCAAGACAATTTGGTTGCGACGCACACTATTAAATACAGCTCACAGTAGCGCCCGCCGAGTTCGGTTTTGACCCAGGCAAGGGTGCCCCCTGAGGTAGCCATCGTGACTGGGATAGAGATATACCTGCTTCCGTCCGTCACTCGCATGCCGCCACGACGACATTCGAAGTGAACGGCCAATCGTTCGTAGGTCTCAATGTCAACGCCATGCACGACGACGAAATAGCTTAAGCAATCATCTTGGCTCACTGTAGTAATCATACTTTTACAGCCTATCTCAAAGACCAAATCGCTATTGGTGTCATAGCAGATAAATTCCGCTTTTGACCCACTTCTGCCAGTGCAGACCGGCTGTATTGGGCCGTTTTCTCCCGTCTCGCGACGGGCAGAAGGCGACCCAAAGCTGCCCTTCGTGAAGGACAGCTAATGGCCGGTTGAGTCCACAATCCGAAGCGGACATCGGCGGGACATTCCGATTAGCTGAATTGACGCTCATACAGGGTGACGTGCTGAGGAAACAGCTCGCCATAGAGCGGATGTGGAATGCCGAAAATGTTCACTTCGATGCTCGGTGGCGCGAGCTCTTCGGAGTAATCCAAGATGGCCAGACCCGCACATGGAATGACCAGACCCGCTTCGGTCTGAACAGAAAGATCCAGAACGGTCTGGTCGAGATGGTTCGTGGAGCACTGGTTCTGGATAGCTGCGTACCCATCGGCAGGTTCGAATTGGCCGAAAGCAACGCCCATCGGGGGATCTCCGTAATCGAGCGCCGAGTAGCCCACCAAAACCAATCCGCTATAAATTGAGAATCGCATCTTGAGATTGCCTGTTTGTGTCATGCATTAGACCCAAGCGCGGTATATCACTTGGCTGGTCCTTAAGCGAGGGTGAAGCAGTTGGGCGACCGCTTTTGGCCGATTGCTGCCTGTCATGACTGACCGAAATCCAATCCTCACGGCAGACAGCCCGGCCACTGGTTTCAAGTGTCAGCTTGTTGAGCAGCCCAGTGCTTCATCTCTTCTGCAATGAAGTGATTCACCAGGTCGCTGTACATTTTCTCGACTGCATCCGGATTCAGTCCCTCCGCCTCTGCCCACTCGCGTCGAGTGACCAGCATGGCTTTGAACCGCTCTGGCGCACGAACTGAAGTCGCCGAGGTCTTGAACTTCGAGGCCGCGAGTACGTAGTGAAAGCGCTTGCCCAACAGCTGAATGACAGCCTGATCAAGGGCATCGATCTCGCGCCGGATTTCCTCCATGCCTGCACACGCTTCTGGCTGCAAATGATTGATGACTTCCATGTGGGGGACTCCGTTTGTTGAAAAAATCTTGGGACTTCATCGTCCTGTTCCGACCGTTAGCAGTCCTTCGTGAATAGCTGCCCAATATGGGCTAAAACTGGCTCACCCTCGATTTCGCACCTGTTCAACCCTTTCCAGACCCACTAAATCTCTTTGTGGCGTCATCCCGCAATGATGTTAAACGCGGTAGCTGCCAACACCTCCCCATTAACCATCACTTTCACCCCATGTCCCCCAGCAAAATGCTTGCGCGTCGTAAAATCCTTAATCACCTGGCGCCGTCCCACCACCACACTCCCAAACCCCGCCAATACCACCGTCTTCAACTTAAATACCTTGGCCGAAACCCCGCCATTCGCCTTCACATAGTCAATCGCATAATCAATCACCAGCCGCTGCTCTTCCGCCACCGTCGACTTCAACACAAATGACAACGTAATCGCTTCCCCCAGCCTCACCACCGCCGGCTCAACTTTCACATCAAGCAACTCGACCTCAGGCTTCCGCCCAGCCCCAATCACTGTCAGCGCCCGCAAATCCCCCTGTTTAATCAAACTCCGCAGCGCATGCTTGGCAATCCACGCCGTGTGTTTGTTTTCCAGCGACCAACCTTCAATCGTGTCCAGCACCCACTTCGGATGCACCTTCGTCACGTCATTCAAATGATTCGCCACGGATTTGCGCACGTACAAACTCTCATCCGCCTTCAACCGATCGAGTATCCCTGCGGCCAATTGCGGATCAGCCTGCACCGGTTCCAAGCGGAACGACCACGGCAGGCGAGGGCGGCTGCCTTCGCTGGCGAGTCGGCGGACGTGGTGGTTTTCGTCTTGGGTCCAGTCGTGCATCAGTTCCAGTGAGCGTTCGAGGTCGTTGCGCAGGAAGTGGCGGATGGCGAATTCGGAGGAGCCGAAGGTGGTGAAGTACTTCAGGGCTTGCATTGAGGTGTCGAAGGCGTGCGCGCCGTAGCTGGCGACGTAGTGCGGCAGGCACATGCTGACGAATCCGCTGTTGAGCCGTGGTGCGAGTTCGCGCAGCACGTCGAGGGAATCTTCGTAGTCCAGCGGCAGCACGGCGTGCAGGCTTTCGCTGACGCGGGCCATGCGTTGCATCACGGATAAATCAGCGAGGCCTTCATTGGCGTGTTTGAGAAACGCCTTGGCCTTGAACGCCGGATACACGGAGCTCATTTCTGTGGCGATGTGTTTCAGGCGTTCGGCGTTGAAGATTTCCTTGAGCGCGGGTGCGGCGGTTTCGGTCGCGCTCATGGTCAGGTCATCGGCGTGCTGACGAACGCTTCAAGCGTTTCGGCGTACGCGGTGTATCGGGCGATGTGGGGATAGCGCGCTACATCGATCTGATCGGGGACGACGAGGTCGGTGAAGCTCCAGGCGACGGCGAGGCTGATGCCGGCTTGGGTCAGGGTGCCGTCGGTGGGCAGGCCGGTCTTTTCTAGTTCATGTTCGAGTGCGGTGAACGCGGCGGCGAGTTGGCCTTCGACGCGTTCGACCCACGGCTGATACTGGATGTCGGCCGGGCGCAGGTTGCGTTCGTAATACAGCTGCACGGCTTTTTCGCAGGCGGCGAGGCTAAGGCCGATCAGGCGCAGGGCGTGTGCGCGCTGGCCCAACTCTTTGGGCAGGAGGCTTTTGCCGGAGGCGGCTTCGAGGTAGTCGAGGATGAGGGTCGAGTCCATGAGCACAACGCCGTCGTCGAGGATCAGCGTGGGCGCCTTGACCACCGGATTGATCTGCTGGAATTGCTCGAAGTGGCGGAACACCGAGACCGACTCGTGTTCGAGGTCGATCCCCAGGCGTTTGGCGGAGATCGCCACGCGGCGCACGTAGGGGGAGTCCAGCATGCCGATCAGTTTCATGACGCGTTCCTTCAAGTCGAACCGGGGGAAGGCATAACCTAGCCGAGCTTGAAGGAATTGTCAGTCCTCGAATCCAACCTGTTCGTGAATCTCGTCCACCTTCAGTTCGAGCCTATACGCCACGGCGATAAACAACGCCTGACACAAACACAGCGTCGCGCTCAACGAGCGGAAGGCGAACGAGCTGCCTTCGTTGACCAGCAGCACGGTGTTGGCGCGTTTCGCCAGTGGCGAGAGGTTGCTGTCGGTGAGGATCAGGGTTTTCGCCTGATGGTGCTGGGCGATGCGCAGGCAGTGTTGGGTTTCCTTGGCGTACGGGGTGAAGCTGATCGCGATGACGAGGTCGTTGGCGCGCACGCTGCGCATCTGTTCGCGGTAGCTGCCGCCGAGGCCGGAGACCAGGTGGATGCGTTTGTTGGTGTGTTGCAGGTTGTAGACGAGGTAGTCGGCGACCGCGAAGGAGCGGCGCACGCCGACCACGTAGATGTTGTCGGCGTTGACCACCAGATCGACGGCTTTTTCAAACGCCGCGTCGTCGAGTTCCTGGCCCAGGCGTTCGATGCCGGAGAGGGTGGCATCGACGCATTCGCGGGCGAGGTCGCCGGCGCTGGCCTTCTGCGACTTGTTGGCGATCATGCTGCGGATGCGTTGCTGGTAGTTCTGCACCGGCGTGGCTTTGTGTGTGTAGGCCTCGCGGAACAGCGCCTGCATTTCGCTGAAACCGCTGAAACCGAAGCGCTGCGAGAAGCGCACGATGGCCGACGGGTGCACTTCGCACTCGCGGGCGATGTCGCTGATGCGGTCGACCATGATCCGGTCGCTCTGCTGGCTCATGTAGCTGGCGATGCGTTTGAGCTGGCGCGGCAGGGCTTCATATTCTTCGGTGATCAGCTGCAGCAGACGCTCGGCATTGATCGGGGGGCTGGCGAGGTCGCTGTCGGTGGGGCGCTCGTCGGTAGCCGGCTGATCGGTGCGGGACATAAAAAATCCTTCTGGCTTGTTCTTATAGGCCTGGGGTGATGCGCGGCAGGCCATGACAATAGGTTGGCTGTGCGCAGTCTACAGGGTAGGCCCTAATAAAATCTTGGCTTGCACGGTTGGCGGTCGATGCTGAATCGATGCACCGCGTCTGGAGCGCCCGTACGAAAGTGTATTGGAAAAAATATTCCACGTAAAAAATAATTAGAATAAATATTGATTATTGCTGGCGGAGCGTTTTAGTCTGCGTCCACTCAATGTGTTTTCTTCGACGTATCGACGAAAACCACGGCTGATAAAAATAACAGGAGCCAGCATGGGCCAGACTCGTTTTGCCAGTGGGCGTCAATTGGATCTGATTTGCCTCGGGCGCCTCGGCGTCGACCTCTATGCGCAGCAGGTCGGGGCGCGGCTTGAGGACGTTTCCAGCTTCGCCAAATACCTCGGCGGCTCGTCGGCCAATATCGCCTTCGGCACGGCGCGGTTGGGCTTGAAGTCGGCGATGTTGAGCAGGGTCGGCGACGATCATATGGGGCGTTTTCTGCTCGAATCGCTGGCCCGCGAGGGTTGTGATGTCAGCGGCATCAAGGTTGATCCCGAGCGTCTGACTGCGATGGTCCTGCTCGGTCTCAAGGACCGCGAAACCTTTCCTCTGGTGTTCTACCGCGAGAACTGCGCCGACATGGCGTTGCGCGCCGAGGACATTAACGAAGCGTTCATTGCCTCCAGCAAGGCGCTGCTGATCACCGGCACGCATTTCTCCACCGAGTCCGTCTACAAGGCGAGCATTCAGGCGCTGGATTACGCCGAAAAACATAACGTCAGACGTGTGCTCGATATCGACTATCGCCCGGTGCTCTGGGGCCTGGCCGGCAAGGCCGATGGCGAGACGCGGTTTGTCGCTGACCGCAATGTCAGCCAGCACGTGCAGTCGATCCTGCCGCGTTTCGATCTGATCGTCGGCACTGAAGAAGAGTTTTTGATTGCCGGTGGTGCTGAAGATCTGCTCACCGCGCTGCGCAATGTGCGGCGCTTGAGCAACGCGACGCTGGTGGTGAAGCTCGGGCCGCAGGGTTGCACGGTGATTCACGGGGTGATTCCGGTGCGGCTTGAGGACGGCGCGATCTACCCCGGCGTGCGGGTCGAGGTGCTGAATGTGCTCGGCGCTGGTGATGCCTTTATGTCGGGGTTTCTCAGTGGCTGGATCGAGGACGCCACGGATGAGCGTTGCTGCCAGTTGGCCAATGCCTGCGGCGGGCTGGTGGTGTCGCGCCACGCTTGCGCCCCGGCGATGCCGACCCGCGCCGAACTCGACTATCTGTTCAACAGCCCGGTGCCGATCACCCGGCCGGATCGGGACGAGACGTTGCAGCGCTTGCATCAGGTCAGCGTGCCGCGCAAACAGTGGAAACCGCTGTTCATTTTTGCTTTCGATCATCGCTGGCAGTTGGTCGAACTGGCGCAGAAGGGTGGGCGCGATCTGGCCAGCATCAGCGCTTTGAAGCAACTGTTCATACAAGCGGTGGAGCGCGTTGAAGCCGATCTGCGCGAGCAGGGTGTCGAGGCGGATGTCGGGTTGCTGGCGGATCAGCGTTTCGGTCAGGACTCGCTTAACGCCGCCACCGGTCGCGGCTGGTGGGTGGCGCGGCCGGTCGAGGTGCAGAACTCACGGCCGCTGGCGTTCGAACATGGGCGTTCGATTGGCAGCAATCTGATTGCCTGGCCACAGGAGCAAATCATCAAGTGCCTGGTGCAATTTCATCCTGATGACGAGCCGATGTTGCGGCTGGAGCAGGAGGCGCAGCTCAAGGGTTTGTACCAGGCCTCGCAGGTCAGCGGGCATGAATTGCTGCTGGAGGTTGTGCCGCCGAAGGATCTGCCGTCGGCCCATCCGGACGTGCTCTATCGCGCCTTGAAGCGCCTGTACAACCTCGGCATCTACCCGGCGTGGTGGAAGATCGAAGCGCAGAGCGCCGAAGAATGGCAGCAACTGGATGCACTGATTGAAGAGCGCGATCCGTATTGCCGTGGCGTGGTGCTGCTGGGGCTGAATGCGCCGGCAGCGGCGTTGGCCGAGGGCTTTCAGCAGGCCAGCGGCAGCCGCACGTGCCGAGGGTTTGCGGTGGGGCGGACGATTTTTCAGGAGCCGAGCCGGGCGTGGATGGCCGGCGAGATCGATGATGAATCGCTGATCCGCCAGGTGCAGGGCACGTTTGTCGAACTGATCGAAGCCTGGCGCAAGGCGCGTGGCTAAGCATTCACACCGAACGTGTGGGAGCTGGCTTGCCAGCGATGACGGCGGCACATTCAGCATCGAAGGTGACTGACGAAACGCCATCGCTGGCAAGCCAGCTCCCACAGGGTTTACGGTCGTATTCAATGGTTAGGTAAGAACAATAAAAAGGTGCAGTCATGCCCGCAATCCGAATTGGCATCAACCCGATTTCCTGGAGCAACGACGATCTGCCGTCCCTCGGTGGCGAGACGCCGTTGAGCACAGCGCTGAGTGAGGGCAAGGAAATCGGTTACGCAGGTTTTGAGCTCAACGGTAAATTTCCCAAGGATGCCAAAGGCGTCGGTGACGTGCTGCGGCCTTACGATCTGGCGCTGGTGTCGGGCTGGTATTCGAGTCGACTGGCGACACGTTCGGTGGCCGAGGAAATCGACGCCATCGCCAGCCATGTCGAGTTGCTGGCGCACAACGGCGCCACCGTTCTGGTGTACGGCGAGGTCGCCGATTCGATTCAGGGGCAGCGCATTCCGTTGGTCGAGCGGCCACGTTTTCATAGCGAACAGGCGTGGCAGGCCTACGCCGACAAACTCACTGAACTGGCGCGCTTCACCCTGTCCCGAGGCGTGCGTCTGGCGTATCACCACCACATGGGCGCCTACGTCGAGTCGCCGTCGGACATCGACAAACTCATGGCCCTGACAGGCAGCGAAGTCGGTTTGCTGTTCGACTCCGGTCATTGCTACATGGGCGGTGGCGAGCCGCTGCAAGTTTTGAAGAAACACCTCGAACGCATTTGCCACGTGCATTTCAAGGATGTGCGCAAACCGGTGGTGCAACTGGCGCGCAACAATCTGTGGAGCTTCCCGGATTGCATCATCAACGGCACGTTCACCGTGCCCGGCGATGGCGACATTGATTTCGCCGCGCTACTGGACGTACTGGTGGCCGCCGATTACCACGGCTGGCTGGTGGTCGAGGCCGAACAGGACCCGGCAGTGGCGCCCAGTTACCTCTACGCAAAAAAGGGCTACGACACCTTGCGCGCCCTGCTCAACGAACGGGGTTTGTGATGAGCCTTCTAGTCAAGAGCCAGGCCCATGGCCGCACCATGGTCGAGCTGGAACAGGGACGTCTTCAGTATGTCGGGTTCGCCGCCTATCGACTGAGCCTCGGCGAAACTCTGCCGGTGACAGCCGGTGATCAGGAGTTGTGCCTGGTGCTGCTCAGCGGCCGGGTCAGCATCAGTGGCGAGGCGCCGGGGCAGGGCGCATTCGAGTGGGACAATCTAGGCGACCGGCAATCGGTGTTTGAAGACAAATCACCGTTCGCTGCGTACCTGCCGCCCGGCAGTCAGGCGCGGGTGACTGCGTTGAGTGACGCACAAATCGCCGTCTGCGCCGCGCCCGGTTCGCTCAGCACCAACCTCGGGCCACGGCTGATCCGTCCGGAGTCGATGAAACGCAGCGTGCGTGGCAAAGGCGCCAACACCCGTTACGTCTGCGACATCTTGCCGGACAGCGAACCGGCGCATTCGCTGCTGGTTGTGGAAGTGCGCACGCCATCAGGGCATTCGTCGAGCTACCCGCCGCACAAGCACGACACCGATGACCTGCCGCACCAGAGCTTTCTCGAGGAAACCTATTACCACCAGATCAACCCGCCGCAGGGTTTCGTGTTCCAGCGCGTGTACACCGATGACCGCAGCATTGATCAGGCCATGGCCGTGGAAAACAGCGATCTGGTGGTGGTGCCCAAGGGTTATCACCCGGTCAGCGTGCCGTACGGCTACGAGTCTTATTACCTGAATGTCATGGCTGGGCCGAAACGTGTCTGGCAGTTCCATAACGACCCGCAGCACAGCTGGCTGCTGGATCTCTGACTTCCCACGTTTGAACGGAGCACGATAACAATGAGCAATGCCCCGGTAATTGGCCACTACATCGATGGTCAGGTGCAGGACAGCGGCGAGCGGTTCAGCAAGGTGTTCAACCCGGCCACCGGCGAGGTGCAGGCGCAAGTGGCGCTGGCCAGCGTCAAGACTGTGGAAGAGGCTGTCGCGTCCGCGCTGAAGGCCTTCCCGGCGTGGTCCGAGCAATCGTCCCTGCGGCGTTCGCGGGTGATGTTCAAGTTCAAGGAGTTGCTCGACCGTCATCACAACGAGCTGGCTGAAATCATCACCCGCGAGCACGGCAAAGTGCTGTCCGATGCCAAGGGCGAGGTCACTCGCGGCATCGAAATCGTCGAGTACGCCTGTGGCGCGCCGAATCTGCTCAAGACCGACTTCAGCGACAACATCGGCGGTGGCATCGACAACTGGAGTCTGCGCCAGCCGCTGGGTGTTTGCGCGGGTGTTACGCCGTTCAACTTCCCGGTGATGGTGCCGCTGTGGATGATCCCGCTGGCGCTGGTCACCGGTAACTGTTTCATCCTCAAGCCTTCGGAGCGTGATCCGTCGGCGAGTTTGCTGATGGCGCGTCTGCTCACTGAGGCCGGCCTGCCGGACGGCGTGTTCAACGTGGTGCAGGGCGATAAGACGGCCGTGGATGCGCTGTTGCAGCACCCGGGCATCGAGGCGATTTCCTTTGTCGGCTCGACGCCGATTGCCGAGTACATCCATCAGCAAGCCACTGCACGCGGCAAGCGTGTACAGGCGCTGGGCGGGGCGAAGAATCACATGATCGTCATGCCCGATGCCGATCTCGATCAGGCCGCCGATGCCTTGATCGGCGCGGCTTACGGCTCGGCCGGCGAGCGTTGCATGGCGATTTCGATTGCTGTCGCGGTGGGCGATGTCGGTGATCGTTTGATCGCCAAACTGCTGCCGCGTATCGATCAGCTCAAGGTCGGTAACGGTATGCAGGGCGACAGCGAAATGGGCCCGTTGGTGACGGCTGAGCACAAGGCCAAGGTTGAGGGCTTTATCAGCGACGGTGTGGCCCAGGGCGCGCAGTTGTTGGTGGATGGCCGGGGTTTCACAGTGCCGGGGGCCGAGGGTGGTTTCTTCGTGGGTGCGACCCTGTTCGATCAGGTCAGCAGCGAAATGAGCATCTATCAGCAAGAGATTTTCGGCCCGGTGCTGGGCATCGTCCGCGTGCCGGACTTCGCCAGTGCCGTGGCATTGATCAACGCCCATGAGTTCGGCAACGGCGTTTCCTGCTTCACCAGCGATGGCGGCATCGCCCGCGCATTTGCCCGCACCATCAAGGTCGGCATGGTCGGTATCAACGTGCCGATTCCGGTGCCGATGGCCTGGCACTCGTTCGGCGGCTGGAAGCGCTCGTTGTTCGGCGATCACCACGCTTACGGTGAAGAGGGCGTGCGTTTCTACAGCCGCTACAAAAGCGTGATGCAACGCTGGCCCGACAGCATCGCCAAAGGCCCCGAATTCAGCATGCCGACTGCCAAATAATTCGTCTGCGCGGAGAACAACAAGAATGACTCACCCCCTGCGTTTTGCCCTTAACCGGATGGTCGCTCCACGGCTTTCCCTGCCTGCGTTCATTGATCTGGCGGTGAGCCTCAAGGCCGATGCCATCGAGATCCGCAATGACCTCAAAGGCGTGGAAATCGAGGACGGCACGGCCGCGCAAACCGTCCGTGAATTGTGTGCGGCGAAAGGCATCAGCGTGCTGTCGATCAACGCGCTGTATCCGTTCGATGTGTGGAATGACGAGCGTCGAGCCCAAGCCACAAAACTCGCCGCGTATGCCCGGGAGTGTGGGGCGCAGGGTTTGGTCATGTGCCCGCTGAACGATAGCGGCGACATGCGCACTCAAGCGCAACGCGCCGTTGGCCTGCGCACGGCGTTGAGCGAACTCGCGCCGATCCTGCGTGAGCACGGCATTCTCGGCTTCATCGAGCCGTTGGGGTTCGAGGAGTGCTCGCTGCGGCGCAAACGTACGGCGGTGGATGCGATCCAGGCGGTTGGCGGGCTGGATGTGTTTCGGCTGGTGCATGACACCTTTCACCATCACCTCGCCAGTGAGCACGAGTTTTTCCCCGAGCTGACCGGGTTGGTACATATCTCCGGCGTCGAGGATGCCGAGGCGCCGCTGGCGAGCATTCGTGATGGCCATCGGGTGTTGGTGGGCGAGGGCGACATTCTCGGTAACGCGGCGCAGATCGACACGCTGTTGAGCACCGGTTACACCGGCTATCTATCGTTCGAACCGTTCGCTGACAGCGTTCACGGTTTGCCGGATATCGAACAAGCCATCAACGCCAGCATGGCCCACCTACAAAAATCCCTGACCTGATACGGCTCCTGCAGGGGAATGGGATTTACCTTTGGAAAAGGTGCAAGCATGACCACAACAAGACTGACCATGGCCCAGGCCCTGGTGAAATTTCTCGATAACCAGTACATCGAAGTCGATGGCGTGCAGAGCAAGTTCGTCGCCGGGATCTTCACGATTTTCGGTCACGGTAATGTGCTCGGCCTCGGTCAGGCGCTGGAGCAGGACAGCGGCGACCTGATCGTCCATCAGGGCCGTAACGAGCAGGGCATGGCTCACGCCGCCATCGGTTTCGCCAAACAGCATCTGCGCCGCAAGATCTACGCCTGTACCTCGTCGGTAGGGCCGGGCGCAGCGAATATGATTACCGCAGCGGCCACCGCAACCGCCAATCGCATCCCGTTGCTGTTGTTGCCCGGCGACGTCTACGCCAGCCGCCAGCCGGACCCGGTGCTGCAACAGATCGAGCAGTTCCACGATCTGAGCATCAGCACCAACGACGCCTTCAAAGCCGTGAGCAAATACTGGGACCGGATCAGCCGCCCCGAGCAGTTGATGACCGCCGCGATCCACGCCATGCGCGTACTGACCGATCCCGCCGAAACCGGCGCTGTGACTCTGGCGCTGCCGCAGGACGTGCAGGCCGAGGCCTACGATTACCCGGATTACTTCCTGCAAAAACGCGTGCACCGCATCGAACGCCGGCCGGCCACCGAAGCCATGCTCGGCGATGCGCTGGCGCTGATCAAAGGCAAGCGCAAGCCGTTGCTGATCTGTGGCGGCGGCGTGAAGTATTCCGGGGCCAACGCCGCGTTGCAGGCGTTCGCCGAGCGCTTCGGCATTCCGTTCGCCGAAACCCAGGCGGGCAAAAGCGCGGTGCTTTCCAGCCATCCGCTGAACCTCGGCGGCATCGGCGAAACCGGCTGTCTGGCAGCGAACCTGCTGGCACCCGAGGCGGATCTGATCATTGGTGTCGGCACCCGCTACAGCGATTTCACTACCGCGTCGAAATCCTTGTTCAAACACCCGGATGTGCAGTTTCTCAACCTCAACATCAGCCCGTGCGATGCGCTGAAACTCGACGGCGTGCAACTGCTGGCCGACGCGAAAAGCGCTTTGCAGGCCTTGAGCGAAATTCTCGGTGACTACCGTGCCGAGTGGGGCGATCAGCCGCGTGCGGCCAAGGCACAGCTTCACGCCGAGGTTGAGCGGATTTATCAGGCCGAATACCAGACTGAGGATTTCGTCCCGGAAATCAACGACCACATGGACCCCGCCGTACTGCGCGAATTCATCGAGCTGACCGGTTCGTGCCTGACCCAGAGCCGCGTGCTGGGCGTACTCAACGAAACCCTGGCCGATGACGCGGTGATCGTCGCCGCCGCCGGCAGCCTGCCCGGTGACTTGCAGCGCAGTTGGCGCAGCAAGGGGGTCAACACTTACCACGTCGAGTACGGCTATTCGTGCATGGGTTATGAGGTCAATGCGGCGCTGGGCGTGAAGCTCGCCGAGCCGGATCGCGAGGTCTATGCGCTGGTCGGCGACGGCTCTTACATGATGCTGCACTCGGAGCTGGCGACCTCGATTCAGGAGCGCCGCAAGATCAACGTGGTGCTGCTGGACAACATGACGTTCGGCTGCATCAACAACCTGCAGATGGAACATGGCATGGACAGCTTCGGCACCGAATTCCGTTTCCGCAACCCCGAGACCGGCAAGCTCGACGGCGGCTTTGTCCCGGTGGATTTCGCCATGAGCGCGGCGGCCTACGGCTGCAAGAGCTACAAGGTGAACACGGTTGAAGCGTTGCAGGCAGCGCTGGCCGATGCGCGTTTGCAGACGGTATCGACGCTGATCGATATCAAGGTTCTGCCCAAGACGATGATCCACAAATACCTGTCGTGGTGGCGGGTCGGGGTGGCGCAGGTGTCCACCAGTGCGCGCACCGATGCGGTGGCGAAAACCCTAAATGAACGGTTGGCCAAGGCCCGCCAGTACTGATTGTCCTGAACCCGAAATGGAGAATGTTCATGTCTTTGAAGCTTGGCGTTATCGGTACCGGAGCCATCGGCCAGGATCACATCCGTCGTTGCAGCCAGACTTTGCTTAATAGCCAGGTCGTCGCTGTCACCGACATCAACTTGCAGCAAGCGGCCAGGGTTGTTGCCGATCTGAAGCTGACTGCCGAGGTTTACCCGGACGGTCACGCGTTGATCAAGGCGCCAGAAGTCGAGGCCATCCTCGTCACCTCCTGGGGTCCGAGCCACGAAGAGTTTGTGCTGGCAGCGATTGCCGCCGGCAAACCGGTGTTCTGCGAGAAACCGCTGGCGGTGACTGCCGACGGTTGCCGCAAGATCGTCGAAGCAGAAGTCGCCCACGGCAAGCGTCTGGTGCAGGTGGGTTTCATGCGTCCTTACGATGAAGGTTATCGCGCGCTCAAAGCGGTGATCGACAGCGGCCAGATCGGTGAGCCGTTGATGCTGCACTGCGCGCATCGCAACCCGAGCGTGGGCGAAAACTACAAGACCGACATGGCAATTACCGACACGCTGATCCATGAACTGGATGTGCTGCGCTGGTTGCTTGATGACGATTACGTGTCGGTGCAAGTGGTGTTCCCGCGCAAGTCGAGCAAGGCGTTGGCGCATTTGAAAGATCCGCAGATCGTCCTGCTGGAAACCGCCAAGGGCACGCGCATCGATGTCGAGGTTTTCGTCAATTGCCAGTACGGCTACGACATCCAGTGCGAAGTGGTGGGGGAGACCGGCATCGCCAGACTGCCGGAGCCGCAGCAGGTGCAAATGCGCAGCGGCGCCAAGCTGTCGAACGCGATTCTGATGGACTGGAAGGACCGCTTCATCGGCGCCTATGACGTCGAGTTGCAGGCGTTCATCGATGGCGTGCGCGCCGGTCAGGTGGGCGGCCCTTCGGCATGGGACGGCTTCGCCGCCGCCGTCGCGGCAGATGCATGCATCGAAGCTCAGAACAGTGGCCAGATAGTAAAAGTCAGCCTCCCTGACCGGCCACGCTTTTACGGTTGATTTTGAGATCACCCCCTCACCTCAACCCTCTCCCCGAGGAGAGGGGGCTGATCTCCTTGTCTTTGAGATATTCATTCAACCTGGACTTTCAGGTCGCTGCTCCTCCGGAGAAACACCCGGTCGGCTCCCTCTCACTCCGGGAGGCTGGGATGAGGGGGGCGCCAAGTACAATCAGGAGAAAAAGATGCGCATCGCACTGGATCCCTACATGTACCGCCATCTGCCCTTGGGCAAGATGGTCAACAAGGTCGCCGAGCTCGGTTACGAACACATCGAACTCTCGCCTCGCGAAGACTTTCTGCCGTTCTACAAAGCCCCGCGCGTCGACAAGGCGCGGATCAGGGAGTTTCGCAAAGCCTTGAGCGACACCGGGGTCAAACTCTCATCCTTATTACCGATGTACCACTGGGCCGCCGCCGATGAAGGCTTGCGTGTTGCCGCCGTGCGCAACTGGAAGCGGGCGATTCAGATTGCCGTGGAAATGGACTGCGAACTGGTCAACACCGAATTCACCGGGCAGTCGGACAACCCGCTGGTATGCGAGAACCAGTTCATGCGCTCGATGGACGAGTTGATCCCCGAGTTCGAGCGCGAAGGCATCCAGCTCGATATTCAGGCCCACCCTTATGATTTCTGCGAGCGCAACAACGAGTCAGTGGACATCATTCGCGGGCTTGATCGCGACTGGATCAACTACCTCTACGCCGCACCGCACACGTTTTTCTACGACGACGGCGTCGGCGATATTGCCTCGATGCTCAAGTATGCCGGCTCGAAACTCAGCCACCTGATCATCGCCGACACCTACAACCACAAGGCCTCGTCGGGGTTGCGCTACATCGTCAACCCGCCGGGTGTTACCGCGACCGTGCATCAGCATCTGGACATCGGGCAGGGCGAGGTCGACTGGCAAGCGTTTTTCAGCACCTTGCGCGAGATCAAGTTCGACGGCATTGCCACGGTCTCGGTGTTCGCCTGGGAAGACCGACCGGATGAATCCAACCGGATGATGCTCGAACGGGTGAAAAGCGAACTCTGCCGCTGACTCAGTGCGCAATACCCGTGGGAGCGAGCTTGCTCGCGAAGGCGGCAGTACAGTCAGCATCGATGTCGCCTGAAACATCGCTATCGCGAGCAGGCTCGCTCCTAAACAGGTCGCGCTTACCCAGTAAGCGGCTCACAGAACAATAAGAAGGAGTCGAATCATGCGTATCGGACTTGTCGGTTACGGCCACGGCGGCCGTTTTTTTCATGCGCCGCTGCTCAGCAGTCTGCCCGGTGCCACATTCGCTGGCGTGGTGACTCGCTCCCCGGAGCGCCGACAATTGCTGGCCGCTGAATACCCCGGCGTAGCCGCGTTCGACAGCATCGGCCAACTGGTCGAGGCCGGCGTCGATGTGTTGGTGATTTCCACGCCACTGAAGGGCCGTCCGGCGCTGGTGCTCGATGGCCTCGAACACGGGGTCATGGTTGTCAGTGACAAGCCGTTCGCCGCCGATGCGCAACAGGCGCAAACCCTGATCACCATGGCCGAGCGCCAGGGTGTGCGGCTCAGCGTTTATCAGAATCGCCGCTGGGATTCGGACTTCCTGACCGTGCGTAAACTCATCGAGTCAGGCGCCCTGGGGCAGGTCACGCGCTTTGAATCGCGGGTCGAGCGCTACTCGCCGCAGTCAGTGAACAACAGCAGCGGCGGTGGTTTTCTGCGCGATCTGGGCAGCCATCTGGTGGATCAGGCGTTGTTGCTGTTCGGCCCGGTCAGACAGGTGTATGCCGAGCTTGATTACCAGGACAAAGACCAGGCCTGCGACAACGGTTTTTTTGTCTCCCTGACCCACGTCAACGGGGTGGTCTCCCACCTCGGCGGCAGTTGCCTGCAAAGTTCGCCCGGTCCGCGCTTTCGCGTCACGGGAACGCTGGGTTGTTACAGCGTTGATGGCCTCGACGGACAAGAGGCTCAAGCGCTGGCCGGGCTCTCGCCAAAATCTGCCGGTGAACGCTGGGGTGTCGAAGAGCATCGGCGCTGGGGCTGGTTTGAACACGCTGGCGAACGCGAGCGCGTGCCGTCGGAGCGGGGTTGCTGGCAGCAGTTCTATCTACAGCTACAAACCGCGTTACAGACTGGCGGCCCATTGCCGGTCGAGCCCCGTGATGCACTGGCGAGCACTCGTGTTCTGGATGCTGCGCGGCAAAGTTTCGAGCAACGTCAGGTGGTCGAACTGAGCCCGTTTGCGGGCCATGGAATGGATTTGGAATAAAATTCTAAAATGAGTTGATATAGAAAATAAATTCCAATAGAGTCAATTTTGCCTACAGAAATCGTCACGACTGATCCATAAAACCAACAAGAATGTGGAGAAAGACAGTTCATGAAGACCCATCTGCGTTTTGCCTCGCTGGCCCTGTCCTTGATGTTTGTCAGCGGCGCTGCCCTTGCCGATATGAAGATCGGCGTCAGCATGTCCCAGTTCGATGACACCTGGCTGACTTACCTGCGCGAATCCATGGACAAGAAAGCCAAGTCCTACCCCGATGGTGTGCAACTGCAATTCGAAGATGCGCGCAGCGACGTGGTCAAGCAGTTGAGCCAGGTTGAAAGCTTCATCAGCCAGAAGGTCGACGCCATCGTGGTCAACCCGGTGGATACCGCCGCCACCCGAAAAATCACCGAAGCCGCGGTAAAAGCCGGAATACCGCTGGTCTATGTCAACCGTCGCCCTGATGATCTCAAGCTGCCAAAAGGTGTGGTCACGGTCGCGTCCAACGACTTGGAGGCCGGCGAAATGCAGATGCAGTACCTGGCCGAAAAACTCGGCGGCAAAGGCGAAATCGTGATTCTGCTCGGTGACCTCGCCAACAACTCCACCACCAATCGCACCAAGGGCGTCAAAGAGGTGCTGGCCAAGTACCCGAACATCAAGATCGAACAGGAACAGACCGGCATCTGGCTGCGGGATAAAGGCATGACCCTGGTCAATGACTGGCTGACCCAGGGCCGCAAGTTCGACGCGGTGGTTTCCAACAATGACGAAATGGCGATTGGTGCCGCCATGGCGCTGCAACAGGCCGGTGTCGAGAAGGGCAGTGTGTTGATTGCGGGTGTCGACGGCACGCCGGACGGCTTGAACGCGATCAAGAAAGGCAACATGGCGGTGTCAGTGTTTCAAGACGCCAAAGGTCAGGCAGACGGCTCGATTGACACTGCAGTGAAGATGGCCAAAAACGAGACGGTGGAGCAGAACGTCTGGGTGCCTTATCGCCTGATCACGCCGGAAAACGTCGACACTTTCAAATAGTGCTTCGGTTCAATAACAACAATAATCCTGCAGGGTTGCTGCTGCGACCTTGCTGACGGAGTACCTGAACATGTTCGCTTCAGCGACCGCTTCGAGCACCTCGTTGGTGGATATCCAGCCAACTGCAACACCTGTCGATGAGCCGTACCTGCTGGAGATCACCAACATCAGCAAGGGTTTTCCCGGTGTGGTGGCCTTGTCCGATGTGCAGCTGCGAGTACGTCCGGGGTCCGTACTGGCCCTGATGGGCGAGAACGGCGCGGGTAAATCGACGCTGATGAAAATCATCGCCGGCATTTACCAGCCCGATGCTGGCGAGTTGCGCTTGCGCGGCAAACCGGTGGTCTTCGAAACACCGTTGGCGGCACTTCAGGCGGGGATCGCGATGATCCACCAGGAACTCAACCTGATGCCGCACATGAGCATCGCCGAAAACATCTGGATCGGCCGCGAGCAGCTCAACGGCCTGCACATGATCGACCACCGCGCCATGCACCGCTGCACCGCGCAACTGCTGGAGCGCTTGCGCATCAACCTCGATCCCGAGGAGCAGGTCGGCAACCTGAGCATCGCCGAACGGCAAATGGTCGAGATCGCCAAAGCGGTGTCCTACGACTCCGACATTCTGATCATGGACGAGCCGACCTCGGCCATCACCGAAAAGGAAGTCGCGCACCTGTTTTCGATCATTGCCGACCTCAAGCGCCAGGGCAAAGGCATCATCTACATCACGCACAAAATGAACGAAGTGTTTGCCATTGCCGATGAAGTGGCGGTGTTTCGCGACGGCGCCTACATCGGCCTGCAACGGGCCGACAGCATGGACGGTGATAGCCTGATTTCGATGATGGTCGGGCGCGAGCTGAGCCAGTTGTTCCCGGTGCGTGAAAAGCCGATTGGCGATCTGTTGCTGTCGGTCCGCCATCTGAAACTCGACGGCGTATTCCAGGGCGTCTCGTTCGACCTGCATGCCGGGGAGATTCTCGGCATCGCCGGGCTGATGGGCTCGGGCCGCACCAACGTTGCCGAAACCATTTTCGGCATAACGCCCAGCGACAGCGGCGAGATCCGTCTGGATGGCGAGGTGGTGCGCATTACCGATCCGCACATGGCCATCGACAAGGGGTTCGCGCTGTTGACCGAGGATCGCAAGCTCAGTGGCCTGTTCCCGTGCCTGTCGGTGCTGGAGAACATGGAGATGGCGGTGCTGCCGCATTACGTCGGCCACGGCTTTATCCAGCAAAAGGCCCTGCGCGCTCTGTGTGAAGACATGTGCAAGAAGCTACGGGTGAAAACCCCGTCGCTGGAGCAGTGCATCGACACCTTGTCTGGCGGCAACCAGCAGAAAGCCTTGCTCGCCCGCTGGCTGATGACCAATCCACGGATCTTGATTCTCGACGAGCCGACTCGCGGCATCGATGTCGGCGCCAAGGCCGAGATCTATCGGCTGATCTCCCTGCTAGCCAGCGAAGGCATGGCGGTGATCATGATTTCCTCGGAACTGCCGGAAGTGCTGGGCATGAGCGACCGGGTGATGGTCATGCACGAGGGCGACCTGATGGGCACCCTCGGCCGCGACGAAGCCACCCAGGAACGCGTCATGCAACTGGCCTCGGGCATGGCCCAGGTCCATTGACAGCTTACGGTCTCTGTGGCGAGGGAGCTTGCTCCCGCTGGGCAGCGAAGCGGTCCTCCAGCATGGGCTTGCTGCGCAATCGCGGGAGCAAGCTCCCTCGCCACACGAAAGCAGCTTGCATCCAAAGGTATGTATTCGATACCGGGTTTTATTTGAAGGGTGAGTGGTTATGAACGCGATACTGGAAAACAAGCCTGCAACGGCACCGACCAAGAGTCGTCGGCGCTTTCCAACCGAACTGAGCATTTTTCTGGTGCTGATCGGTATCGGTCTGGTCTTCGAAGTGTTTGGCTGGATCGTTCGCGACCAGAGCTTCCTGATGAACTCCCAGCGTCTGGTGCTGATGATCCTGCAAGTGTCGATCATTGGCCTGCTGGCCATCGGCGTGACTCAAGTGATCATCACCACGGGGATCGACTTGTCATCCGGGTCGGTGCTGGCGCTGTCGGCCATGATTGCCGCGAGTCTGGCGCAGACATCGGATTTCGCCCGCGCGGTGTTTCCGTCGCTGACTGACTTGCCGGTGTGGATTCCGGTGATCGCCGGGCTCGGGGTCGGGCTGCTGGCTGGGGCGATCAACGGCAGCATCATCGCCATCACCGGCATTCCACCGTTCATCGCCACGCTCGGCATGATGGTTTCGGCGCGCGGTCTGGCGCGTTACTACACCGAAGGCCAACCGGTCAGCATGCTCTCGGACTCCTACACCGCGATCGGTCATGGGGCGATGCCGGTGATCATCTTCCTGGTGGTGGCGGTGATCTTTCACATCGCGTTGCGCTACACCAAGTACGGCAAGTACACCTACGCCATCGGCGGCAACATGCAGGCGGCGCGGACCTCGGGGATCAACGTCAAACGCCATTTGGTGATCGTCTACAGCATCGCCGGTCTGCTGGCGGGGCTGGCTGGCGTAGTCGCGTCAGCCCGGGCGGCGACGGGGCAGGCCGGGATGGGCATGTCCTACGAGCTCGACGCGATTGCTGCTGCGGTGATCGGCGGTACCAGTCTGGCCGGCGGCGTCGGACGCATTACCGGGACGGTAATCGGCGCGCTGATTCTCGGGGTGATGGCCAGCGGGTTCACCTTCGTCGGCGTCGATGCCTATATTCAGGACATCATCAAAGGCTTGATCATTGTGGTGGCGGTGGTCATCGACCAGTACCGTAACAAGCGCAAACTCAAGCGGTGAGCGCCGAATAATCGAGAAAATGCGCCACACCCGATCGGTGTGGCGTAGCCGTTTGTCTTCTATATACAGCCGCTCGACTGAATTTCTTGCTATAAACGCACTCCGATAATCGCCGTGAAGCCTGTATCAGAGCAGTTTCCGGGCTTTGTCGGACAAATTTGCTGGATTTCCAGTTGCTGAGGCCTCAAGTCGGCCTTAGACTGCCGCCCCTCGTAAATTGAGTGCCGGGTGGCGTTTGCCATAAACGATGCCTTTCCGTCGACCGGACACGGTTCGCCGGAACGCTCCCTAATTCGCCTTAATGCACGTTTTTTTATAGAGATATCAATGACAAAGGACAAGTTGCTGGCCATGCCGGCAGATGACTACATGAATTCCGAGCAACACGCTTTCTTCAGCGAGCTGTTGCAGAACATGAAAGTCGAAACCCATGAGCGCATTGAGCAAAACCGTATCGCCATCGAAAGCCTGGACACCCCGGCTGACCCGGCGGACGCGGCTTCGGTTGAAGAAGAGCGCACTTGGCTGGTCAACGCGATCGATCGCGACCAGCGCATGCTGCCGCAACTGGAACAAGCCCTCGAGCGCATCAAGGAAGACAGCTTTGGCTGGTGCGACGACAGCGGCGAGCCTATTGGCTTGAAACGTCTGCTGATCAGCCCGACCACCAAGTACTGCATCGAAGCTCAAGAGCGTCACGAGCAAATCGACAAGCACCAGCGTCAGGCCTGATTCCTGAGGCGACCCATGAAAGTGGGTCACCCCGAAAAGATCGCAGCCTTCGGCAGCTCCTGAACAGAGCTGGCGGGGCTGCGATCTTTGTTTTTGCTTGTCTGCGATATTCCCCGCCGTTCCATTGACCTGCCACAGGCCCCACGACTAACGGACCATAGATAATGGCGTTGTAGTGGCGTTTAATGCAGCCACAACAATGAGAACAAGCGTGGGGTGTTGATATGACGAGAGATGGATCTCTGGTTGGGGCGCTGCCTGCACCAGTGCTTTTGCCGAAAAACCGCTGGATCGCACCGACCCTGCAAAGCATCGCCCTGATGCTGTTGTTGGCCGGCATGACGCTGGGTGAGTGGTCGCTTTACGTTGGCATGCCGTTGGCGGTGCTGATTGTCTGGCTGCCGCGCCTGCGCTCCCGGACCCTCCCCGATGTACAGCCTGCCGACAATGGCAGCGCCATTTCCGAACTGACCCGAGACCTTTCTTACACCACCAGCCATAACGCCTTGTCGGCGGCCGGGGTGGCGTTTTCGGTCAAGGAGCTGGCGAGCAAACTTGAATCGCAACTCGATGCTGCGGCGCGAATCGTCAGCAATGCCGAAGTGATGATCGCCACGGAACAGGCGACTTCGCAGCTCAGCCGCGAAGCACTTGAGGCTGCCAGCGAGGCACATCACAGCAGTGCGGCGGGACGTACCGAACTGGTTGACTCAATTACGCGTATGCATCAGCTCAGTCAGCGCGCCAATGCCAGCCGTGAATTGATCGAGGCCTTGAGCCTGCGCAGCGACGACATTCAGCGGGTGACGCTGGTGATTCAGTCGATTGCCAGTCAGACCAATCTGTTGGCGTTGAACGCAGCGATCGAAGCGGCGCGGGCCGGTGAGCATGGGCGGGGCTTTGCGGTGGTGGCGGATGAGGTGCGCGGGTTGGCGGCGCGTACGGCGTCGGCAACCGGTGAAGTCGGCGAGATGGTCGCCGACATCCAGCAACGCACGGCGCAGGTGGTGGAGCAGATCCGTGAGCTGTCCAGCGATCTGCAAACGGGCGTCGAACAGGTCGAGCACACCGGTCAGCATCTGGAGAACATCGCGCGTCTGGCCGCCGGGGTGGAAAGTCAGGTCGGCGAGATCGCCCGTGGCGCGGAGACCAATCGCGAGCAACTCGACAGCCTGTTTAAAGCCATTGAGCAGATGCGCAGCGATTTGGCGATCAGCGATCAACAGACCCGTCGACTCGCCGAAGCGGCGGTGCAGATGGAAGGGCAGGCGGAAACCATCAGCGAACGTCTTGCTGAAGTCGGTCTGGATGACTATCACCAGCGCATTTATGACCTGGCGCGAGAAGGCGCGAGCCAGATCGCGGCGCGGTTCGAGGCGGATGTCGAGCAAGGGCGGATCAGCCTCGAGGATCTGTTCGATCGTCAGTATCAGGCGATCCCGAATACGCAGCCGGCGAAGTATCAGACACGGTTCGACCGCTACACCGATCAGGTTCTGCCGGCGATTCAAGAACCGTTGTTGCCGCACCACGAGGGGCTGGTGTTTGCCATCGCCTGCACGCAGCAGGGTTATGTGCCGACGCACAATCAGGCGTTCAGCCAGCCGTTGACCGGTGATGCCCAGGTCGATGCGGTCAACAATCGCACCAAGCGCAAGTTTGCCGACCGCACCGGGATTCGCTGTGGCAGCCATCAACAACCAGTGCTGTTGCAGACCTATACGCGTGATACCGGCGAGCTGATGCATGACTTGTCGGTGCCGATCATGATCAAGGGCCGGCATTGGGGGGGATTGCGTCTGGGCTATAAACCGGAAGGTCCGCGCTGAGCGATTGTTACGGTTGATGCAATGAATCTGTGCAGGGCCGTTGCTGTTTCCTCCTTGGGGAAATCATTAACATGCCGACTTAGTTAGGTGGCTAATGATTTTGGAGGTCAGCATGCAATGCAGAGTTGATGTCGCCGTGATGATCGGCAGTGGCGTGCCCGCCGGTTTGCGCGCAATGGGGCAAAGCGTCTGCTGGGTGGTGTTGCTCAATGGTGAGCGGCGCGGCACCGCGTTTGCCAGTCGCGATGAGGCCGAAGAGTGCAGGGCTGCGTGGCTCGCGCAGTTGCAGGCTGAGCCTGGGGACAGCCTGCACTGATCAGGGTTACTTGCCGTCGTGTATGCGTACGTTCAGTTCATCGAAGACTATTGCCCTGTCGTCGTCCTTGCCAATCCACTCTTCAAGCGTTTGCTTTTGCGATTCTGACCAGAAGGGGGCATCGACCAGTTTGGTGTCGGCATCCAGTGGATGGGCTTCAATGAAGTCGTCGATATCTGCGCTTTCTGAAGGCAAACCCAACTGATCGAACAGTGTTTTCAAGTTGTAAGCTTCCAGATCCATCATGTGCTCCTTTCTGAAATGCGCCGGTATGGCGCAGTCAATCACTCTTTATCTGAGGCAGCTGCTGGCCAGGAGTTCGATTTGCATTTCGAGTGAGCGAGCCAGCGCACACGCCTCGTTGTGATCTTCGCGGAAACCTCTTACGCGTCCGGTCGATTTTTCCTTTATGTGGTAAAAGGCATTGCCCGCCGGCACCACTTGAAAGCGTGGGGCCTGAGCGTTTTCGCCGGGGTGCTGCAGATCGTTCATATCGGTCACATGCAGGATCAGAGGCGATTTGAGTCGGGCGTCAGCGGACATGGCGAAGTGAGTCAGGGTGCACATGTGAAGTCCTTTTCATCAGTTGGCCGATAATTACAGGCCGTTTCGGGTAGTCGTGAAGAGCATCGCTGCTCTAGAATCGCCAGTACCTGTTGACGACAGGGCTTATCTAAAGCAATTTTTCGCGAGCGATATGTCGGAAAAGTGCTTTTTTTCGTGCGAATTTTCCCTAAAGTTCGTAGTCAGCTTTCTCTGTCAGCCGTTAAGGATTTTTCCTTCGAGCTTTGGCGACATCGGGTGGCGTTTCGCGAGTGACAATCCCGTAGTCTTGCAAACCTCGCGTTGAACGAGTTCGCTGCTCGGTTCGGGTTTTTATTTGAGTATTTCGCAGTTCCATCGGCCTGGCCGTTTTTTTGCCGTGCGCGTTTTCCGTGTGCGGTTTTTTCAGATCTGGGGATGTTTCTTTGGCAGTCAGTAATCTCGATATGCATGCTTTGTTCGTGTTGGGTGATTTGCGTGCAAAGCTGGTCAAGTTGTTCCAATCGCGTTTTGTTTACATCACCGAGCAAAACGCCGAAGGCATCTATGTCGCTGAAATCGACACCGAAAATGCTTTGGTGGTGGATGACAAGCCGGGGCTCAAGCTCAAGGTCGGCGATCATTTCAGCGCCTCGGTCTTGCCCAGCCGCGAAGGCGGCAAGATGGACATCCGTTTTCGCGAAATCAAACTGACGGTCTATGGAATTGGCGATTACGCCTTCGTCGAGACCGCTGATGGCCATGCGATCCTGTTCAAGGAAGGTCATAGCGTGGTGACCGTGTTTGCCGCCCATCAGCAATTGCAGGAAGGCCTGACCAAAACTCTGAAAGCAGTCACCGCCAAAGCCGCGAAGTGGCGCAAGGGCGAGCTGGTGACGTTCAAGGCCAGTGAGTGATCGGTGGTTTGAGCCGCGCCGATTTCCATTCGCAGAACCTCGACAGCGCGCGTGAGGACGCCAGGCGGTTGTTCGCGGCGAAGGCCGAATTGCGAGGCGCGTGGCTGGGTTGGGTGGCGTCGCAGATCTACGCGCTGCGTCCAGCGGAATACGCCAGCATGGTCAGACGCGAGTTGCAGAGCTTGCAGGAAAATTCTGATTCGTAACCTCGTCCGGGCCCAGGCCCTGAAAAAGCAGGAACCTCGTCTACAGTCAGTTGACTGAGTATTCAGAGGCTTGCGGTCTTCTCTCAGGCCATCCTGCCATTGCTGTGAACAGCACGAGGTGCAATGCATGAACGGATTTCGACGGTTACTGGCCGCCAGCGTGGCCACATTCGCTTTGCTGGGTTCGGCGCAATCGGTCGTGGCGGCACAAGCGCCGATCCATTTTGCCGACCTGAACTGGGAAAGCGGCAGCCTGATCACCGATGTCCTGCGGATCATTGTCGAGAAGGGCTATGGATTGCCCACCGACACCCTGCCCGGCACCACCATCACCCTAGAGACCGCGCTGGCCAACAATGACATTCAGGTCATCGGCGAAGAGTGGGCGGGGCGCAGTCCGGTGTGGGTCAAGGCCGAGGCCGAGGGCAAGGTTGTCAGCCTGGGCGATACGGTCAAGGGCGCCACAGAAGGCTGGTGGGTGCCGGAATACGTGATCAAGGGCGACCCGGCCAAAGGCATCAAGCCGCTGGCGCCGGACTTGCGCAGTGTCACTGACCTTAAAAAATACAAGGACGTGTTCAAGGACCCGGAAAGCCCGAGCAAGGGACGTTTCCTCAACAGTCCGATTGGCTGGACGTCGGAAGTGGTCAACAAACAGAAGCTGACGGCTTACGGGTTGCAGGATGACTTCACCAATTTCCGCAGTGGCTCGGGTGCGGCGCTGGACGCCGAGATCAGTTCTTCGATTCGTCGGGGTAAACCGGTGCTGTTTTACTACTGGTCGCCAACGCCGCTGCTGGGCAAATTCAAACTGGTGCAGTTGGAAGAGCCACCGTTTGATGCCGAGGCCTGGAAGACCCTGACCGACGCTGATAATCCCAATCCGAAACCGACGCGCTCGTTGGCGTCGAAGCTGTCGATTGGCGTGTCTACGCCGTTTCAGAAGCAGTATCCGCAGATTGCCGAGTTCTTCAGCAAGGTCGATTTCCCGATCGAACCGCTGAACAAGGCATTGGCGGAGATGAGCGAGAAACACACGGCACCGCGGCAAGCGGCGGAAGCGTTCATGAAGGCGCATCCGGAAGTGTGGCAGGCGTGGTTGCCGAAGGATGTGGCGGACAAGGTTTCAGTTGAGCTGAAATAGAGGTCGTTGCGGCTGGACTCATCGCGGGCAAGCCCGCTCCCACAGGTTTTATTGTCGGGCACAAAGTGCATGTACGACACTAAACAATGTGGGAGCGGGCTTGCCCGCGATGCTTTTAGAACCGGGTTTGTACCGCCAGTTCGAAGGTGCGCGGTGTGCCCAGGTAATACGCCGGCGACACATGCGCGAATTCGGCATACACCTCATTGGTCAAATTGCGCACGCGGCCGGTGACGGTGGTGTGCGAATCAACCTTGTAGCTGAGGAAGCTGCCAAACAACGTGTAAGACGGCACGGTCATGGTGTTGGCGCTGTCGGCGTACACCGAGGCCACGTAACGCGCATCGACTCCGCCTTGCCAATGCGGTGAGAAATCATAGGTCAGCCACAGATTGCCGACCCGGTCCGGAACGTTGGTCGGCGTGTTGCCCTTGCGCGACACCACCACGCCAGCGGCATTCTTTTCAGTGAAGTCATCGTACTGCGCGTCGACCCAGGCGAAGTTGCCCTCGGCCAGCAGTTTGTCGGTGATCCGTAATGAGCTGGCAATCTCGATGCCTTTTGACGTCTGCTGGCCGACCGGAATGCTGCTGGTCGGGTCCAGCGGATCGGTAACGGCGAAGTCCTTTCGTTCGATGGTGTAGGCCGCCACCGTGGCCGAGCCGCGTCCGTTCAGATAGTCGAACTTGCTGCCGATTTCCCATTGTTTGCCGGTCGAGACGTCGAAGTCCTGCGTGCCGTTCGGTTGCTCCGCCGCAGTGCTGTACTGCACGTAGACATTGGCCGACGGTATGAACTGATAGGTCAACCCGGCACGACCGGTCAGCGGTTCCCAGCTACGTTTGAGATGCTTGGGATTGGTCGCGGTGACGGTGCGGTGGTTGGTCACGTCGAGGTCGATATCGTCATAACGCAGGCCGGTAAGGAGCGACAGTTTGTCGGTCAGCGCCAGGCGGTTTTCCACAAACAGCGCTTTGGTGGTGACCTCGTTGGTCTTGTCGCTGATCAGCTTGGGATTGGTGCCGGGAATATCGTAGAAATGCCCGGGCCGATAGCTGTTCGGGTCCACCGTGCTCGCGCCTTTGATGTTGAGCGGCGAGTTGGTGGTCTGATTGACCTTGTACTCGAAGCCACCGGACCACGTCGTGTCCAGACCGAACAGCGTGTTGTCGTGACGCAGTTCGAACTGGTTGCCGTTCTGTTCGCCTTGATGCCGCACCTGATAGGCCGTCGAGCGGTTCACCGCGGAATTGTCGGCGTTGTACTGGTAGGTTTCGAGGTTGCGGTAATCGCGCTGGCTGTCGAGGTGATACAGCGTGTTGCGCAGTGTGGTGCTGTCGTTGATCCGGTAGTCGATGATCGAGCGTACCCAGATCGTCCGCTGCTCGTAGCGACCGTCTTCGACGTTGTAGTTGTTGAAGCGATTGTGTTTATCGATCTTCAACTCGCCGGCCTTGGGGTTGAGCACGGGGGTGCCCCAGTACGGACTGTCTTCGTGTTCATCCTGATATTCCAGAGCCAGGGTGTGCGACAGGTTTGGCGTGAGGTCGCTGAGCAACGAGAACGCCACGCTCCAGGCATCGCGCTCCTGGCGGTCGATGTAGCCGTTGCTGGTGTTGTGACTGACGTCCAGTCGCGCGTAGTGCTGCACGTCGCTACCCGGGTCGGTCAACGCATGGTTGAGACCGAACGCGGTTTCGGTGGTGTCGTAGCTGCCGTAGCTGACCCGGCCTTCAACAGTCTGTTCATCGCGGCTCGCCAGTTTGGTCACGTAGTTCAACGAGCCGCCCACTGAACCTGCGCCGTTGATCAACGACGACGGGCCGCCGACCAGTTCGACCCGATCGTAAATCCACGCGTCCACCGGCCGTGCGAGGCCGCCGGATACGTTAATGCCGTTGAACATCTGGGTGATCTGGCTGCTGGTGAAACCGCGATAGGAGACGAAGCCGCCAAAGCCCGGCGGTGCGCTGGCGTTGACTCCGGGCAGGGTGTTGGCGGCGTCCTGGAAGTTCTGCGCGCCGTGGCGTTCGATGTCGTTGCGGTTGGCGATGGCGACCGAGGCGGGCGTGTCGCGCATGCTCAAGCCGAGGCGCGAGGCCATGCCGCTGGATTGGTCGAGGCTCAGGCCCGGCTCCGTGCCGTATTCGCCATCGATGGTGATGGGCGCCAGATCTACGGTGGATTGCGCCCAGACGTTAACGGACAGGCAGCCGCACAGGCTCGCCAGCAGAGTGAGTTGTTTCATTGTTGAATCCTGAATGCTTGTCTAGGAATCAGCGCACAGGCAAACGCCGCGCATTGGCGCAGTGAGCTGAAAAATCAAAAAGGCAAAGTCACTCAGGCGAGCGGCGGGGCGCGAGGGTTGGCGGAGGGCCAGGTGAAGCGAGCAGGGAGGTCGGCACTGAAGATAGGGGCCAGTGGCGGGCTGTGTTGCTCCGGCAGGATCGCCAGGGTCAGGCTGGAGTTGAACGCCGGGCCCATGCCGCCAGTCGAGCACAATGGGCAGCCAAATGCTTTGGACAGCGTCGGCAGTTTTTCTTCGGTGGGATTGCTGGTGAGCGGCGCTTGAGTCGCCGGATCGACCGTACAGAACTGACCACCGATGCCGTTGAGCTGCATTCCGACCATTTGTCCGTGACCGATGCTGCAGGCGAACACGTTGAACAGGACGCAGCAGTAAAGCATCCAGGCCAGCAGTGAACGATCGGTACGGGAGAATTTCATGGGGCGGCACTTTACCGTACCGCTGATCGGTCGTGCACTTGAAAAAATTGCGACTAGGATGATTTGTTCAAATCCCTTTCAAGGATTTCAACCATGACCTTTGTGTTGGCTCAATGGCTGGTGACTGTTTTTGCGGTAATCGCCCTGGTGCATGTGTACTGGGCGCTGGGCGGGCAATGGGCGGCGGTGGCGGCTGTGCCACAAGTTCCGGTGGCAGGCTTGGTGCCGACAGTGCGACCGGCATTCAAACCGTCGGGCTGGATCACGTTGGTGGTGGCTGCGGCTTTATTGGCGATTGCCGCGTTGGTGTGTCTGCGGGTCGGCTGGGGCGTGCCGGCGGTGCATCACAAGGCGTTGCAATGGCTGATCAGCGCGATTGCGCTGTTGATGTTTGCCCGGGCGATTGGTGATTCGCATCTGGTGGGGTTTTTCAAGGACGTGAAGGGTTCGCGGTTTGCCCGGCTGGATACCTGGGTGTATTCGCCATTGTGCGCGATGTTGGGGGCGGGGTTGTTGGCGGTGGCTTGGGTTTGAGGTCAGGTCGGATTTGTGTGGTTGCTGAACTGGCCTCATCGCGGGCAAGCCCGCTCCCACAGTGATTGTGGGTGTACGCAAATACCGGACCCCACCTAAAACCCTGTGGGAGCTGGCTTGCCAGCGATGAGGCCAGCACCAACACCACAAGGATTCGGAATCAACTACCGCTTTCAGTGCGGCGGCTGCTGACTTCGGCCGGCACATCATCCCCGGCCATGCGCTTGCGGAACAACGCCGCCCGGGCCAGCAGCAGTGTGGTCACCGGCACGGTGATCGCCAGCAGGATCGGAATCAGCCACGCGTGCACCACCGGCCCGGATTTCAGCGCCGAAAAGCAGATGATCGAGGCCAGCGCCACGCACCACGCGCCCAGCGTCGAAGCCAGTGCCGGCGGATGCATGCGCTGGAAATAGTCCTTCATCCGCAACAGTCCGGTCGCGCCGATCAGCGCAAACAAACCGCTGAGCACCAGCAGGATCGCCACCGGAATCTCAACCCACAGAGACAGTTCCGCATTCATTCGATCACCTCGCCACGCAGCAGGAATTTCGCCAGGGCAAACGAGCCGACGAAGCCGAACAGCGCGATCAGCAGCGCCGCTTCAAAGTAAGTGTCACTGGAGTAACGAATGCCCAGGGTCAGCATCATCAGCATCGCCACGATGTACAGATAGTCCAGCGCGAGTACCCGATCCTGCGCCGACGGCCCTTTGAACAGGCGTACCAGCGTCAGCACCATGGCCAGCGAGAACAGGAACAGCGTCAGCAGAATCGCGTTCGACAGTAATGGGCTCATTCGAAAATCTCCATCAACGGCCGCTCGTAAGCACTCTTGAAATGCGCGATGAATTGCGCCTCGTCATCCAGATCCCAGACGTGCAGCAAGAGAATGCTGCGATCCAGTGCCAGTTCCGACCACACCGTGCCGGGCACCACCGTGCAGATCATCGACAACGTGGCCAGGCCGTGGGCGTCGCGCAGGTCCAGCGGCACTTTCACGAAGCACGAGCGAGGCGGGCGGCGACCGGCGTTGAGCACGCCCCAGGCAACGATCAGGTTGGAAACCACAACATCGCGCCCGACGAGGAAGAACAGGCGCAGGATCGTCAGCGGTCGGCGGATGCGCACTTGTTTCGGACGCAGCTTGCGCATCATCAAAGGTGCGGCGAATCCCAGTATTGCGCCGAGCAGCAGGTTGCCCGGGCTGATCGACAGGTTCAGGGTCAACCACAACGCACATAGTGCAAGAGAGAGTAACGGTGCCGGAAACACGCGCTTCATGGCTGCACCTCCAGCACGGCTGCCTTGGCTTCCGGACTCGGCACCGCGCGGGTGCCGAGCACCGCCATCACGTATTGCTGCGGATTGTTCAGGGCATCGGCCGTGGCTTGGGTGTAGCGCAGCAACGGTTCAGCCTTGAAGGTCAGGGCGATGCTCAAGCCCAGCAGCAGGAAAATCGGCGCGCATTCAAGTTTGCGCAGGAGCGGCGATGGGCGTTCTTCCGGTGTCCAGAAACGCTGGATGCCGAGGCGCGAGAACGCCATCAACGAAGCCAGACCGGACAGGATCAACAGCGCCAGCAAGGCCCACGCGGCATTGGATATCGGTGCGCCGGTGCCCAATCCCAGCGGATTGAGCAGCGCGCCGATCAGGCTGAGCTTGCCGATAAACCCGGACAGCGGCGGCATGCCGATGATCAGCAGGGCGCAGGCAATGAAGCTCAGCCCGAGAAAGGCCATGGTCCACGGAATGACCTGACCGACAACGGCCTTCTGCTCGTCGTCGAGGTTGATGCCTTTGGGCGGCTGCAGGGATTCCTGCGGTCGCGGCAGCAGCTCGCTTTCGTCTTCCAGCGGGATCTCGTTGGCCGAGCGCGAACGCTCGATCAACTCGGCCAGCAGGAACAGCGCGCTCAGGGCCAGGGTTGAGCTGACCAGATAGAACAGCGCCGCGCCGATCAGGTTCGGCTGGGCGAAGCCGACGGCCGAGAGCAGGATCCCCGCCGAGACCAGAATGCTCAGGCTGGCCATGCGCTCTAGGCGTTGTGCGGCAAGAATCGCCAGCGCCGCGCAGGCCATGGTCGCCATGCCGCCGTAGATCAGCCAGTCACCGCCGAAGAACGCCGACGCCCCGGCTTGCCCGGAGAACAGCAGCGTCCACAGACGCAGCAGGGTGTAGACGCCGACCTTGGTCATGATCGCGAACATCGCCGCCACCGGGGCACTGGCCGAGGAGTAGGCCGGCACCAGCCAGAAGTTCAGCGGCCACATGCCAGCCTTGGCCAGGAACGCTACGGCGAGAATCCCCGCGCCGGCATGCAACAAGCCACGGTCGGCTTCCGGCACCAGCGGAATTTTCAGCGCCAGATCGGCCATGTTCAGGGTGCCGGTCACGCCGTAGATCAACGCCGCGCCGATCAGAAACAATGACGAGGCCAGCAAATTGATCGAGATGTAATGCAACCCCGACGACACCCGCGCGCGACCCGACCCATGCAGCAACAGGCCATAAGACGCGGCCAGCAGCACTTCGAAGAACACGAACAGGTTGAACAGGTCCGCCGTCAGGAACGCGCCGTACAGGCCCATCAACTGAATCTGGAACAGTGCGTGGAAACTCGAACCGGCGCCGTCCCAACGCGCCATGGCGAAGAGCAGGGCGCTGACGCCGATGATCCCGGTCAGCACCAGCATCAGCGCGGACAGGCGATCGACCACCAGCACAATGCCGAATGGCGCCTGCCAGTTGCCCGGCAGGTACACGCCGATCGAGCCGGGCACGCCAGTGGTCTGCGTCCATTGCAGCAGCATCACCGAAATGAACAGGCCGAGGAGGCTGGAGAACAGGTTGATTTTCGCCTTCAACGGCCGGTGCCGTTCGCCGAGCATCAGCATGATCGCGGCGGTCAGCAGCGGCAGCAGGATCGGTGCGGCGATCAGGTGAGTCATCGCCATCATTCCTTGGGCTCCCGGCCGTCGACGTGGTCAGTGCCGGTCAGGCCCCGCGAGGCGAGCAGCACCACCAGGAACAGAGCGGTCATGGCGAAGCTGATGACGATTGCGGTCAGTACCAATGCTTGTGGCAGTGGGTCGGTGTAGTGCAACAAGTCTTGCGTCACGCCGTCCTTGATCACCGGCTCCTTGCCGATGAACAGGCTGCCCATGCTGAAGATGAACAGGTTGACTGCGTACGACAGCAGGCACAGACCCATGACCACCTGAAAGGTCCGTGGTCGCAGGATCAACCAGACGCCGGAAGCGGCGAGGACGCCGATGGCGATTGCGATGACTTCTTCCATCAGACGGCTCCTTTGCTGGCGACGGACTTGGGCAGCGATGCGGTCTTGTGACCCCGCACCGATTGGTGGGCAAGGGCGGTGAGGATCAGCAGCGTCGAACCGACCACGACGCCGTACACGCCAATATCAAAGAACAGCGCACTGGCGATATGGATGTCACCCAGCAGCGGCAGGGAGAAATGCCAGGTGTGCGTGGTGAGGAACGGATACCCGACCACCATCGCGCCGAGCCCGGTAGCAGTGGCGAACAGCAACCCGGTGCCCATCCAGCGCAGCGGCCGCAGGCTCATTTGCGCCTCGACCCACTGTGTGCCGGCAACCATGTATTGCAGGATGAACGCCACCGACATCACCAGTCCGGCGACGAAACCGCCGCCCGGTTGATTGTGTCCGCGCATGAACAGGTAGAACGAAACCACCAGCGCAATCGGCAGCAGCAGGCGCACCAGCACCGCCGGCACCATCATGAAGCCGAGCGCGGTGTCGCTGGCCGAACGCGGGTTGACCAGATCGGTGACCACGTCCGGTGCCAGCAGGCGTTGCTGGGCTGGCAGTTGCAGGCTTTCTTTCGGTGGGCGGAAGCGGCGCAGCAGAGCGAACACAGTCAGCGCTACGGCAACGAGTACAGTGATTTCGCCGAGGGTATCGAAGCCGCGGAAATCCACCAGCATCACGTTGACCACGTTGCTGCCACCGCCTTCGGGCATGGCGCGGCTGAGGTAGAACGAGGAGATGTCGTTTGGCGTCTGCCGGGTGAGCATGGCGTAGGACAGCAGCGCCATGCCGCCGCCCACGGCAATCGACAGCAGCAAGTCGCGCAGGCGTCGAATACGCGCCTTGCGCAGGCTGCTTGGCAGTGGCGAGACTTCTTCGATGCGTCGCGGCAGCCAGCGCAAGCCCAGCAGGATCAGCACGGTGGTCACCACTTCGACCGCCAGTTGCGTCAGTGCCAGATCCGGTGCGGAGAACCAGACAAAGGTTACGCAGGTCATCAGGCCACAGACGCTGACCATGGTCAGGGCGGCGAGACGGTGATATTTGGCCTGCCATGCGGCGCCGAGGGCACAGGCAATCGCCAGCAGCCACAGGGTTACGAAGACGATGGAGCCCGGAATCTTCGGCCGGTCGCCCCAACTCAGGCTGCTGTGCAGCATCGGGATCAGGCCGGCGAGTACGGCCGCCAACACCATCAGGAACAGTTGCATTTGCAGGCGCCGGGTACCGAGTCGACGTTCTACCCGACGGGCCATGCGCATCATCTCCACCAGACTGCGCTCGAACAGGCGCTTGCCGTTGAAGCGGCCTACCAGTGGCGGATATTTGAAGCGGCCCTGTCTGAACTGATTGCGTAGCAAGAGGTAGAGCACGATGCCGCCGGACATGGCGATCAGGCTCATGATCATCGGTGCGTTCAAGCCGTGCCAGATCGCCAGGCTGTATTCCGGCAGAGGACCGCCGACAACCGGCAATGCTGCGGCGGCCAGTAATGGACCGACGATCTGTGCCGGGAAAATCCCCACCAAAAGGCAGGTAAACACCAGCAATTCGACGGGGGCGCGCATCCAGCGCGGTGGTTCGTGCGGGGTGTGCGGCAGGTCGGTGGCCGGTGGACCGAAGAACACATCGACCGTGAAACGCAGCGAATAGGCGACGCTGAAGGTACCGGCGATGGTCGCGACAATCGGCAGCGCGGCTTCGACCCACGCGGTGGCGTTGATGAACACGGTCTCGGCGAAGAACATTTCTTTCGAGAGGAAACCGTTGAGCAACGGCACGCCAGCCATCGAGGCACTGGCGACCATGGCCAGCGTCGCGGTGAACGGGATCAGCTTGATCAGACCGCTGAGCTTGCGGATATCCCGCGTGCCGCTCTCGTGGTCGATGATACCGGCGGCCATGAACAGCGAGGCCTTGAATGTCGCGTGGTTGAGGATGTGGAACACCGCCGCGACCGCTGCCAACGGACTGTTCAGACCCAGCAGCAAGGTGATCAGGCCAAGGTGGCTGATGGTCGAATAGGCCAGCAGACCCTTGAGGTCGTTCTGGAACATCGCGCAATACGCGCCGAGCAGCAGCGTACAGGCGCCGGCGCCGCTGACTATATAGAACCATTCTTCACTGCCGGACAGCGACGGCCACAGGCGTGCGAGCAGGAACACCCCGGCCTTGACCATGGTTGCCGAGTGCAGATAAGCCGAAACCGGGGTGGGCGCCGCCATTGCGTGCGGCAACCAGAAATGGAAGGGAAACTGGGCGCTTTTGCTGAGTGCGCCGATAAGAATGAGAGGTAGCAGAATAGGGTAGAGGGCATGTGCGCGAATCTGATCGCCGGCGGCCAGGACCTTGTCCAGGTCATAGCTGCCGACGACATGGCCGAGGATCATGACCCCCGCCAGCAGGCATAAACCACCGGCCCCCGTGACCATCAGCGCCATGTAGGCGCCACGACGGGCGTCGGCGCGGTGATGCCAGTAGCCGATCAGCAGGAACGAGAAGAGGCTGGTCAACTCCCAGAAAAACACGATCTGGATCAGGTTGCCGGAAATCACCAGCCCGAGCATGGCGCCCATGAACGCCAGGAAAAACGCGAAAAAACGCGGCACCGGGTCGTCCGGCGACATGTAATAGCGGGCATATAAAGAGACGAGGGTGCCGATGCCCAGCACCAGCATCGAGAACAGCCAGGCAAAGCCGTCCATGCGCAGAACGAAGTTCAGGCCGAGGCTGGGCAGCCACATGAACTCTTCGCGGATGACGCCGCCATGGGCGATTTGCGGGTACAACAGCGCGACCTGGACGGTGCCGATCAAAGCGACCAGACCTGCCAGCAGGGATTCTGTATTACGCGCGTTATGTGGCAGCACCGCTGCCAGACAGCTGCCAATGAATGGCAGAAGCAGTAGAACTATCAGGGACATAGGCTTCTAATCTGCGGAAGTTTGTGAAGCATCATACGTGCCAGCTCCCCGATCACCAAACGCCAGGATGTCTCAGAATCCTACAAAGTAGTCTGAAATTTGTGTTTGGCCTTATTTCAGGAGGGGGACGTCGTCTTTGAGGGCCCCATCGCGGGCAAGCCCGCTCCCACAGTATTTGCGTCGTGCACAAACCCTGTGGGAGCGGGCTTGCCCGCGATGACTTTCGTTCAGACGCTCAAGACGTTGCGGATCAGCGCTGGGTTTCCCGCTCCAGTTCAGCCTCTGCTTCAGCAACCTTACCCTTGGTCTTCAACTCACTGACAATCACCGCCGCCACAATCAACCCGGCCCCCACCAAAGCAATTGCCGGCAGCCGCTCTCCGGCGATCCGCCCGACAATCCCGGCCCACACCGGCTCACCGGCATAGATCAAAGTGGCCCGGGTCGGCGAAACGCTCTTCTGCGCCCAGTTCATCGCCACCTGAATCGCTGCACTCGCCGCGCCCAGGCCCAAAGCTGTCACCAGCAGGGTCCAGGAGAAGTCCGCAATCACCTCACCCGTTGGCACCACCAGCAGAAACGACAACACCGACGTCGTCGCCAGTTGCACCACGGTCACCCGGCGCACATCGACCTGGCCGGCATAGTTACTGATCAGAATGATTTCGGCAGCAATCGCGATGGCGCTGATCAATGTCGCAATTTCGCCGGGACTGAAGTTCAGCGAAGCCCCGGACGGCCCGGACAGCAGCATCAACCCGGTGAACGCCAGCATGATGCCGATGCTCGGCATCAATCCCGGACGCCGCCCAAGCACCAGCCACTGCAGCAAGGGCACAAACGGCACATACAACGCGGTAATGAATGCCGACTGACTGCTCGGAATGGTCTGCAATCCGACCGTCTGCAAGCCGTAACCGAGCATGATTGCCACGCCGATGAAGGCGCCAGCCTTGAGTTCGAACAGGGTCAGTTCACGCAGATGGCGCCAGGAGAACAGCGCAACGATGCACGCTGCAGCGGCAAAGCGCAGGCCGACGAAGAACATCGGACCGCTGACGGTCATCGCGTGTTGAACCAGCAAAAACGTGCCGCCCCAGACCATGGTGATCAGCACCAGCACGCACTCGGCCTTGCTGAAACGGGAGAAACGGAGGGGGGTGTCGGGGCGATTCACTGACGTCATGTCCTTGCACGCTGGAGAAAGAGCGACGCACAATGCGCCAAATGTTGCGCAGTATACTGCCCAACCCCATCGAGTGAGCAATATAGTGCACAAAGATTCCAGCCAACGAGCCTCCGTTCTGCAACACGTCAGCCAGAATGTGCGGCGCTTGCGGCATGCTGCCGACATGAGCCAGACCGCGCTAGCGGAAAAGTCCGGGGTGAGCCGGCGTATGCTGGTGGCGATCGAAGCCGGCGAAAAGAATGTCAGCCTGACCACTCTCGACCGCGTTGCCGAAGCGCTCGACGTTGCTTTCAGTGATCTGATCCAGGCCCCCGATGCCCGCGATCCGAGCCGCATCAATGAAGTGGCCTGGGCCGGGAAGATTCCCGGCAGCAAAGCGGTGCTGCTGTCCAAAGCCACCGCCACCCGCGAGGTCGAGCAATGGGAGTGGTGCCTGCAACCGGGCGAGGTCTACCCCTCACAACCGGATGCCGACGGCTGGAGCGAGCAGATCTATGTGTTCGAAGGTTGCTTGACGCTGATGCTCGGCGACCAGCCGCAGCGCATCAACGCGGGCGAGTTTTTCATGTTTGCCAGCAATCAGCCGCATGCCTATCGCAATGATGGCAACGTGGCGGCGCGGTTCGTACGAAATGTGGTGATTTGAATGAGTCAGTGCGCAGACATCCTGATCATCGGCGGTGGCCTCAGTGGCACGATGCTGGCGGTGCAATTGTTGCGTCTGCCCGGTCAGCGCAAGATTCTGATTATTGAGCCGCGTGCCGAACTGGGTCGCGGCGAAGCCTACAGCGCGGTCGAATTGGGCCACACGCTCAACGGCAATGCTGCGCGTATGAGCGTTGATCCGGACAACCCGGATGATCTGACGCAATGGCTGACCGAACATATTGCTGCTGGAGGCTGGCCGCAGTCTTCCGAGCAGCAAGTGCCGGTCTGTGAACTGTTCCCGCCTCGGGGATTGTTCGGTGTCTACGTGCAGCAGCGCCTCGCTGAAGCGCGAAAGGTCGGCGAGCAATACGGTTCGACCGTCGGGCATATCTGTGCAGAAGTCATCGACCTGCAAACCGAAGCCGAATCGGTGCAAGTCACGTTGAATGATGGCCAGCACATTCGGGGTGCTTATGCGGTTCTTGCCACGGGCATGTTCCCCGCTGCACGTACGCCACAGAAAGAATCCAGCGGCCTGAATGCCGCCGCACTCGATCCATGGGCTGTCGCGGCCATGCGCCAGCTGGATCCGCAATCGACCGTGCTGATCATCGGTTCCGGTCTGACCATGGTCGATGCCGTGGTCTCGCTGGAGCAGGCCGGGCATCGCGGGCCTATCGAGGTGTTTTCCCGTCACGGCTTGCTGCCCCATGTGCGCCGGCAACCGCCGGCCTGGGTGGATTTCCTCGCTGAAGATCACAGCATCCGCTCGCCGCGCCAGTTGTTACGCGAACTGCGCCGGCATTGCCGTGATGCTATCGCCCAAGGCATCGATTGGCAGGCGCCGCTGGACACGGTACGGGTGCACATCGCTCGATTGTGGAGTCAGGCAGCTGACGTGCAGCGTCGACAATTCGTACGGCATGTGCGGCCGTGGTGGGAAAGCCATCATCATCGTTCGCCGCCGCTGAGTGCGCAGTTGGTTGAGCGTTTGCTGGGAGAGGGGCGGCTGCGGATTCATGCGGCTTCTTTCAAAGGGCTCGAGCCGTACGGGGAAGGTGGTGTGCGTATTCGCATTCGGCGCCGGGGTGAGACCGAAACTTGTGTGTTGGAGGGGGCGGCGTTGATCAACTCCAGCGGGATCGAATACGACTGGCGGCGTGTTGCCAGGCCGTTACCTCAACAGTTGCTGGCCCGTGGACTGGTGCGACCGGGGCCGTTGGCATTGGGGATTGCGGCTGCGATTGACGGTGCGGTGTTGAGCGAAAACGGGCAGGTCGCGAATCGGTTGTTCGCCATGGGGCCGCCGTTGCGCGGGATGTGGTGGGAGAGTACGGCGGTGACGGATGTGGCGTTGCAGGCCAAGGCACTGGCGGCGCGGTTGGGCTCTGAGCAAGGTTGAGGATTGAGGTTGTCGAGCGGGGCCTCTTCGCGGGCAAGCCCGCTCCCACAGGACTCTGGTTGTAAACACCATTTGTGCCACGCCACAGAACCTGTAGGAGTGAGCCTGCTCGCGATAGCGGTGGTTCAGTCGATATAAAAGGTGACTGATCTACCGCTATCGCGAGCAGGCTCGCTCCTACATTTGTAGCGTGGTAAGCGAAAGAGTTACGCCACGACTCGATAGCACGGCACATATGCCGCGCCGCCCGGCAGTTTCATTCGGTGCTGGGCGACGAAGGCTTTGAGCAGCGCGTCCAGCGGTTGCATGATCGCCGCGTCACCACGGATCTGATAAGGCCCGTGCTCTTCGATCAGGCGAATGCCCTTGTCCTTGACGTTACCGGCAACGATCCCCGAGAACGCCCGGCGCAGGTTGGCCGCCAGTTCGTGGGGTGGCTGGTCGCGGTGCAATTTGAGGTTGGCCATGTTTTCGTGGGTCGGATCGAACGGACGCTGGAAGCCCTCGTCGATCTTCAACAACCAGTTGAAGTGGAACGCGTCGTTGCGTTCACGGCGGAACTGCTTCACCGCTTTCAGGCCCTGAGTCATCTGGCGCGCCACTTCGGCCGGGTCATCGATGATGATTTCGTAGTGCTGTTTGGCGGCTTCGCCAAGCGTGGCGATGACGAACGCGTCGAGTTGCTCCAGATACGGCGCGGCATGCTTCGGACCGGTCAGGATCACCGGGAACGGCAAGCCCTCGTTGTCCGGATGCATCAGGATGCCCAGCAGATATAGGAATTCTTCAGCGGTACCGGCGCCGCCCGGGAAGATGATGATGCCATGGCCCACTCGCACGAACGCTTCCAGACGCTTTTCGATGTCCGGCAGGATCACCAGTTCGTTGACGATCGGGTTTGGCGCTTCGGCGGCGATGATGCCCGGCTCGGTCAGACCGAGGTAGCGGCCGCCGTGAATGCGTTGTTTGGCGTGAGCGATGGTCGCGCCCTTCATCGGGCCCTTCATCACGCCGGGACCGCAACCGGTGCAGATGTCGAGGCTGCGCAGGCCCAGTTCGTGGCCGACTTTCTTGGTGTATTTGTATTCTTCGGTGTTGATCGAGTGACCGCCCCAGCACACGACGATTTTCGGTTCGACGCCCGGGCGCAGGGTGCGCGCGTTGCGCAGCAGGTGGAAAACGTAGTCACTGATGCCTTGCGAGGTGCTCAGGTCGATGCGTTGGCTGTCGAGTTCGTTTTCGGTGTAGACGATGTCGCGCAGGGCGCTGAAGAGCATTTCCCGGGTGCTGGCGATCATTTCGCCGTCGACGAAAGCATCGGCCGGAGCGTTCAGCAGCTCCAGGCGCACACCGCGATCCTGTTGGTGAATGCGGATTTCGAAATCTTTGTAGGCTTCAAGGATGGTCTTCGCGTTATCGACATGGGCGCCGGTGTTGAGGATGGCCAGGGCGCACTGGCGGAAGAGGGTGTAGGTACTGCCGGATCCGGCTTCGCTCAGTTGCTGGACTTCACGTTGAGAAAGGGTTTCCAGGCTGCCTTTCGGGCTGACCGAGGCATTGATTACGTGTCGTTGGGTCATGCAATGATCCTTAAAACGATGTCATCCCAAAACCAGGCGAATGGCATCCGAATAGTGTGTATCCATGAATGAAGATGGCACGATCTGCGCTGTACCGCCATGTCCCCGTTGGACGCTGAAAAGATGAAAAGGAGCCCCAGCATAGCTAAATCCTTCGCAGAGGCGATAATGCGCGGGCGAGTTTTTTCCGTTGCTCTTTTTGTCGCTCAAGGAAGTCATAAGTGATGTTCGAGATTCAGCCGATGGACGCGGTCACCTTTCGCCAGCAGACCCGGCGCAGCACACTGATCATCGCGGTGCTGTTTTTGGTGCTGGCGATGTTGTTTTCGACGACGGCAGTGGCGCTGTTCGGCGAGCCCGGTGGCGATAACCTGCGCTTCAATGTCGGCGGGGTGTTTGTCGCGTTTCTGTTGACGGCGGCGCTGTTGCGCGGGCGGTTCTGGACCCAGACGTGGATGGCCCCGGCGGTCTATAGCTGGCGGCTCAAGCGCAGCCTGATGAGCGTCACCAATGTGATGCACCAGGTGACGGCAGCGGTTGAGAAAAATGATCCGACGGCCATGAAAGTGTTGCGTTTCTATCACCTGGGGCTGACGCAAATGCATGAATTGGACGGCAACTCCAGCGATCATGCGCAATTGCACCGGGAAGTCGAAACACACAAAGAGCGGATGCGGGCGCTGGGGCTCGATATCGACCAGCCACGCCTCGATCCGGCGTGGCTGGAAGCCTTGAAACCGGCGTCGCGTTAAAGCGCAATACGCCGGGCGCGGCGCTGTTTCCACGAGCGAATCAGGCGCCCATACACCAGCAGGTTGACCGCCAGGACCACGCTACCCAGCACCAGTTGAATCCCCGGTGTCAGCCCGGCCGGGTAGATGATCGGCCAGATGTAGTGCTCGATGAATCCGCCGGCGTATTCGGTTTGCCCGGCGGCGTGACGCATCAGGTTTTCCCAGTAGGTCAGCGGACAGGTCAGGTGCAACACCTCGACCGCAAAGCCCCATGCGGCGGCCGGCAGGTGCAGCCACATCAGCCGTGGCCACTTGAGGACCAGCAGCCCGCCGAACAGCACGAACAATATGAACAGCAAATGAAACAGCACCAGCCCGTCGGCTGCGATTCGGTACAGCATGTCGTCTCCCTGACGCAATTGTGAGTGGCGCTATGTTACGCGCAGGGCCTGGGTAATTGCGCAAGATTGTTCAAGACCGGGCGGCGTTTTTACTGGCACAGTCGTCGACCGTTTTCCTGGGTTGAAAAGCGTTATGTCTGACTCACTTATGCCGCGCAATGCGTTTCTTCGCGGCGCTGCTGCGATCATGCCGTTGTCTCTGGCGACCGCGCCGTGGGGGCTGCTTGCCGGTTCCATGGCGATTGAAGCCAACCTCACACCACTGCAAGGGCAGGGCTTGTCGAGCATCGTGTTTGCCGGCGCTGCGCAGTTGGTGGCAATCGGTATGCTCAAGGGCGGTGCCGGGATCTTCTCGATTCTGCTGACCACGCTGCTGCTGACTTCGCAACATTTGCTGTATGGCATGAGCATGCGCTCGGTGATTTCGCCGCTGCCGGGACGTTGGCGGATCGGGCTGGGTTTTTTGCTCACCGACGAATTGTTCGCCCTGACCAGCCAGCATGATCGTCAACAATTCAATCGCTGGTATGCCTTGGGGGTTGGCCTGACGTTCTACATCGCGTGGAACCTGTTTACCCTCGCCGGGATTGTCCTGGGCAGCAGCATTCCGGGCCTTGAGCATCTGGGCCTGGATTTTTCGATTGCCGCGACCTTCATTGCCCTGATCACGCCGGTGGTGCGCAACGTGCCGACCGTGGTGTGCGTGGCGGTCTCGTTGTTCTGTTCGGTGTTGTTCAGCTATTGGCAATGGGGCTCGGCGCTTGTCCTGTCGGGATTGGCCGGGATGACTGCAGGGTTTATCTGCAACAAGCTGTATCGGGGGCGCACATGATGGTTTGGGCAGTCATTGTCGGGATGGGATTGCTGGTGTTCCTCAACCGCTATGTGTTTCTTGAGCCGCGTTTGCCGCTACGTCTGAGCAGTAACGCGCGGCAGTTTCTCGGTTTTGCGGTGCCGGGCATGTTGACTGCAATCTGTGGGCCGATTGTATTCATGCCGGAAAAACAGCTGAATTTGCAGTGGGATAACCCGTATTTGCTTAGTTCGCTGGTGGCGATCGGACTGGTGATCTACACACGCAGTACGCTACTGAGCATGTTATTGAGCATGGCGTTTTTCTTTTTGCTGCGTTGGTGGTTGTAAGTTGTCCGATGAAAACTGATCTACGCTTTATGGAAGATGATTTGCTCTGAGAGCGAGGTGGGCATGGCAACCGAGAAAACGCGTCCGAATGATGACGATGAGCCGACAGAAGCGGAGATTGAGGAACAGGAAAGAAGAGAAAAGCAGACCTGGAAACACGACGACAGCAGAGAGCTGTCTGATCGTGATCAGGAAATGCCTTTGAAACCCTGAATGCTGCAAACAAAAAGCCCCGCTCATGCGGGGCTTTTTGCGTTTCAGAGGTCTTCCAACTGCGTGAAATCGGGGTGTGCCGCCCGATAACCCAGCGTTCTGTCGATCCAGGCATTGAGCTCGTTGACCATCACCGGCGGATGGCCGGGATAGCCTTCGAGGGTGGTGCGCAAGATACGTTCGATGTCAGGCACTGAACGCAGGTTTCGAGTCTTGATGTAGTGGCCGATAAAACAGTCGAGTTGAAAGCGTTCTGTCATGGACAGATAAATACACTCCAGGCCGTTGGCCTGTTTGATTGCAAAATCGTCGCGCAACTTAGTTCTCTGCAAGGCTTGTTAAAATTGTAGGGGATTCCTGGTTTTGTTGACTCTTTGGTCAACTGGTATGCCAAATGGAAATGCGGCGCGCATGCTATCCGTAGTGCAACTAAATGTATGTATGACGGTTGAAATGTCAGACAGGCGGTTAGTTCGCTCAAACGATCGTTTTGTCAGCCTTGTCTCAAGACTGAAACACCCCCTGTAAAGATCGCGCATCAGCCTGCAGACGGTGCCGAAGGCTCCGATCATTGACTTTGGATTTGCAGATCAAAAGATCACAGCCTTCGGCAGTTCCTACAGAAAGAACGGGCGCCGTCGATGGATTTTTAGACGAATTGGGCAATCAGGTTACGCCCCTGATTGCGTGCGTTGCCCACGGCTTTGTCGACTTTGTGCCATTCGAACGCCTCCGCAGCTTCACCCTCGAACAGCAGCATTTGTTCGGCGCGCTCCACGGCCGTGGCAGGATCGAGCCATTCGCGGGCCAACTCTGCACACAGCACCACAGGGCGGCGATCATGAATGTCGAGCATGCCGCCGGCACTGTCAGCGGTGATGATCACGAAACCATCATCGTCGCGAGGGGCCGTGCCGGGTGTGGGAAATTGCCCGATGCCAGCGCAGAAAACCGGCCCGTGATCCGCCCGACGGATCAGCCACGGTTGTCGGCTTTTATCCTCTGCGTCCACCCACTCGAACCAGTTGTCGACAGGCACGATCAGGCGCTGACGCCAGATCGCCCGGAAGAACGGCCCGTGGGCGACTTTCTCCACTCGGGCGTTGATCGGCGCCGCGCGGTCCTTGGCCCAATGCGGGCGCCAGCCCCAGCGCAAATTGTCGGCGTAGATACGCTGATCGTGCTGGTAGAGAACCGCCAGCGCGGTAGTCGGCGCAGCGTTGTATCGAGCCAGCGGCGCGTCGCCGACGTGATTGATCAACGCATCGGGAATGCTCAGCACCGCGACGAAGTCGTGAATGCCACGGTACTGCGAGAGTCTTCCGCACATCGGCTGAATCTCCTGGTGGACGATGTCAGCTTAGTTGGCTCTGCGGCTCACTTATTGGCGGCCTGACCGGTGAACGTGTCGCGCCATCTCAGCCAGCGACGTTCCAGTGCGGCGAGCAAGCCGTCGCTGAGTTTGCCGAGCAGGGCGAGGACGATAATCGCCGCCAGGACGATGTCCGGGCGCGATGTTTCGCGACCGTCGCTGAGCAGGTAGCCCAGGCCTTTGGTCGCGGCGATCAGTTCGGCGGCGACGAGGAACATCCACGCCAGGCTCATGCCGCTGCGCAGTCCCGTGAACAGGCCGGGCAGGGCGGCGGGCAGCAGAATCCGCCGCACCAGTTGCAGGCGGCTGAAGCCGTAGATATGGCCGACCTCGACCAGTTTGCGGTCGATGTTGCGAATCGCCGCAACCACGTTGACGTACACCGGAAAAAACGCGCCGATGGCGATCAAGACAACTTTCGAGGTCTCGTCGATGCCCAGCCATAGCAGCAACAACGGCACCCACGCCAGGCTCGGAATCGAGCGCAGCGCAGCGAAGGTCGGCTCCAGATACGCCTCGGCTTCTCGGCTCAAACCGACCCACGCGGCGAACACCAGGGCCAGACCGGCACCGATGGCAAAGCCCAGGACCACGCGAATCAGGCTGGCGCCGATATGTTTCCACAGCGCGCCTTCGGCAAGATCGGTGAGGGTCAGGGCGATCTCGCTCGGCGCCGGCATCTGATAAGACGGCAACCAGCCGACGCGCACGATGATTTCCAGCGCAATGACGATCAGCGCCGGCAGGGCGAGGCCTTTGAGTCGGCGCTGCCATGCGGGGTTAAAAATGGGCGGCTGCCGATGCGGCGCTGTGAGTGGCGCGGGCAGGTCTTTGCTGTGACTGGTCATGGTGATGGCTCCGCTCACGACGAATCCGCGACGCGCGCGGATTCGGGGTGAGTCTTTTCGATTACTGGCGGGCGACGGCTTGCTGCACACCGCTGTCGAGCAACTGGTCGATGACTTGATCGACATTCACGCCACGGCGCACCAGTTCTTCGGAGACCAGAATCGGCGCGGCCGCTTTCGAGGCGACGACATCATTGGCGGTCAGTTGCGGGCTGCTCAAGTCGGTGCGCGACAGCTGCAGTTTGGCCACGTCCAGCGGCAGTCCGGACTCCTTGGCGAGCAGGGCGGCGAACTCATCAGGGTTTTTCAGCGCCCATTCGCGGGCCTGTTCGTAAGCCTTGATCACCGTGTCGATGGTCTGCGGATGTTCCTTGGCGTACTGCTCGGTAACGCTGACCACGCCGTAACTGTTGAACGCCGGGTTGCGATACAACAGGCGCGAACCCGCCTGCACCTGGCTGGCGGCCATGTGCGGATCGAGACCGGCCCAAGCGTCGACATCGCCTTTTTCCAGCGCGGTGCGGCCGTCCGGATGTTGCAGGTGCACCAATTCCACGTCGTCCTTTTTCAGCCCGGCCTGTTGCAGGCTGCGTAGGGTAAACAGATACGGGTCGGTGCCTTTGGTCGCGGCGATCTTCTTGCCCTTGAGGTCGGCGATGCTCTGGTACGGCGAGTCTTTGCGCACGACCAGCGCAGTCCATTCAGCGCGGCTGTAAACGTACACCGATTTGATCGGGCTGCCATTTGCGCGGCTCAGCACGGCGGCGAGGCTTGCGCTGGAGGCGAAATCGACGCCGCCGCTATTGAGGTACTCCAGTGAGCGATTGCTGCCCTGGCTCAATACCCAGCTGACTTTGCTCTGCGGCAGGGCTTTTTCGAGGAAGCCGAAATGTTTAAGCACCAGGCTGACCGGGGAGTAATAGGCGTAGTCCAGGTGTACTTCCGCCGGAGCGGTTTCGGCGGCTTGGGCCAGCGGTTGCAGGCTCAGTGCCATTGCGCTGGCGGCGAGCAGTGTTTTGAGACGGGAAAAGGGCAATGACAATTTCATGGGGCGCTCCGGCAAAGGCACAGGTTCTTATGTCCAAAAAGATATTTTTTTTGAATGCTTCCTGCATGAATGGAATATTGCAGGCTCTGTGCCATGTGCCTCGAAGTGCCGGTTTACAAGGGGTTTATTGAAGAATGCCAAGGTGTCGCTGTTGCTCTGCGAACAGTGTGATTTGCCACTGTTGCTGGATGGACAGTAGAGATCCGAGGTGCTGAGCTTATGCATTAATCGAATTTCAAAGTGATCATTTAACGGCGTTATGTTCTATGCAATCTCTCTTTGCAGGACTCGCCATGAAGCTTTCCCGTTTCCTCCGTTGCGCGTTGACCGCTGCGCTGTTTGCGTCGCCACTTTCCTACGCTGCCGAACCTTTGGTCCTGCATGTCGGTGACCAGAACTACTACAACATTCGCGCTTCGGTGGAAGCTTCCGGTGTGTTGAAAGACGCGCCTTACACCGTAGACTGGAAACATTTCCAGGCGGCTGCACCGTTGGCGGAGGCTTTGCAAACCGGTGCGATTGATCTGGGATTCCTCGGCGATTCCGGTTTTCTTTTTCTGGCAGCGAAGCAAGCGCCGGTGAAGTTGATCGGCGTCTCCCGACAAAACCCCGACACGATTGCCTTGCTGGTGCCCAAGGATTCTCCGGTGAAAACCATCGCCGACCTCAAGGGCAAGAAAGTCGCCTATTGGCCCGGCGCCTGGAGCCAGCAATTGACCTTGCGCGCATTGGAGCAGGGTGGCCTGCCGGAGAATTACGTCGACTTCGTCAAACTGATGCCAATTGATGCCGCTGCCGCTTTGCCGCAGGGCAGCATCGACGCCTTTCCGGTTTGGGAACCGTACATTTCCCAGCAGATTGTCTTCTCTGGTGCTCGACCAATTCTCACGGCGAAGAATCTGATGCCGGGGCTCAGCGCGATCGCGGCTTCAACCCCTTCCATTGATAGCAAACGTGAAGCGATCGCCGATTTTCTCGGACGTTTGAAGCAAGCGCGGGCCTGGGTCGATAGCCATACCGATGAGTACGCCGACCTGTGGGCGAAGAAAGCCAATCTCGATCAGGAGGTTTCGCGGCACTGGCTGCGCCAGGCGCACATGACTGTCGGGCCGGTGGATCAACAGGCGGCCACGGATCTGCAAAGCACCGCAGACTTCCTGTTTAAAGTGAAAGCGCTACCGGCTCCGCTGGCCACGGCGGGGATTATCGACAGCTCCTTTCAGCAGGCACTGGCTCACTGAACGAGCGCCGGAACCAAACCCTGTGTACCTTATCCAACCTCGGCTCTCAGAACCGGGCACAAGGATGGATAAGGGCGAGGGAGTTTTGCCAATCGACAACATGACCGCAGTGGTCGGGCTCAAGGCAAAACATGACATCCGGATTCAGACTTCTTTGTGCAGCGGCCATGGTGTTGGGGTTGGCCGGCTGCATCGCCGCGCCCATCGAAATGACCGCACAAACCGAAACACGCCTGAAGGTTCAAGCCCCCGTGCGTTTTCTGCTGACGTTCGATGACGGCCCAAGCGCTTCGAGTTTCTGGAACCCGTCGGCCACCGTACTCGACAGTCTCAAGGACAATCCTGTGCAGCCGGGCATCAAAGCGGTGTTCTTTGTCCAGACCCGTGCGCCCCGGGCCGGCAACAGCGATATCGGCCGCGGCATCATGCGTCGAGAGTTTGCCGAGGGGCACATTCTCGCTTTCCACACCGCGACTCACTGGCACACCAATCACCGATCGCTCGATCCTCAAGAGCTCGAAGAGTCGCTGACCAACGGCACAACGGACATCGCCGCCATCACTGGTGCGCCACCGACGTTGTTGCGTCCGCCGTTCTGGAACTACGACAAACGTACATTCGCTGCCTATCAACAGCATGGGCTGCACGTGTTACTCACCGATTTGAGCGCCAATGACGGCAAGATCTGGGGCTTCAATGCCAGTCCGCGCCGGCGGGCAAACATGCTGCGGCAGTTATCGGAGGTTCGTGAGCGCATTGCGCTGGGGCAATTTCCGACCGTCGATGGCGTGATTCCGGTGGTGGTGACGTTTCACGACCTCAACCGTTACACCGCGCGGCACACTCGCGAATACTTGCAGATCCTTCTCGATAGCGCGGCGGCCATAGGTGTGAGGCTGGCGGACAAGCCTTTCTACGATGATCACGCCGATCTGGAACGGGCCGCGTTGGCGCGTACCGTGGAAAAAAGCTCGGAGCCAGTGCAGCTGCCGGGTATCTGGAACTGGATTTGGGATCACGACGCGCACTGAGTGACTGCGTTAAAGTTGTGACCGGGTTAACGGTTTTGTACCGGGCACGGTACAAATTGCTCATCTATGCTCTACGGATCGATTGATTTTCGCCTGCGAGGCGTCCGTCCATGCTTGCCATTGCCGAGATTTGCCGCATCGTCGAATCCGGGTTTCCGGCGTTCAAGTGCGACTGCGTTCCCTCCACGCAGGGGCTGCTGCAGATCAAGGTGTATGAGCCAGAAAGCGGACGCGTCGAATTGCTGCTCAATGGCGTTTCCCCAGAGCACCTCGTCACCATCCGTGACATTTCCAACTTCATTGGTGAGTTGCGCACGGAAATGAGCGCGGGTCGCCGGGCGTTCGCCGGTTAGTCCTCATAAACGCCGTTGAAATGCCTGGACGATGCGCAATGTCGCATCACTGGTGTTGAGGTTGCACACCGCATTCAGCGGGTGCCAGATGCAGTCGATAATTTCATTTTGCGGGCGCACCTGATCAATGTTCAGCACTGATGCCTCGTAGACGTGATGCCGGGTGCCACCGCTTTCCAGTTCCATCAGATACAACATTTCGTCGGCATTCAGGCCGGTCTCTTCCTGCAATTCGCGTACGGCGGCATCGGCTCGGGTTTCCCCGGGCTCGACCTTGCCGCCGGGCAATGTCCAGCGGCAGCGGGGTTTGCGCACCAGGAGAATATGTCGATCCTGTTCGCAAATGACGGTGGCACGTACTTTCATCTGTTACCTGTTTACTGCTTGTCACAAAATAGTCATAAAACTGCAATATTCGAGCCGGGCCTTTGGTTAAAGGTTCCTTCTCGGTTTGGAGCTTTTTTTTGTATGAAAAGTGCCAGCCCCCTGACTGGCAGGCATGACGACACCCGGTAGGCACCGCGGCGAAAACAGGGTGTAAGGTAAAAGCGTGAAGCTGAACCTGTCCGTTAGCGAAAGGAGGTGACCGTGAGCATTGCGATGCTGAACAAGATGCACATGAACGGTTATGACGTGCTCAGCGTGAACAACGGCCCATGGCGGGTGTGCACCCAGGGTGATCGGCTGGCGTCATTTGCCAGCAGAGAAGAGGCGCTGGCCTACGCGGCCGCACTTCCCGGTTACCAAAAACGCTCGAAGTGTGCGCAAAGTCACAAGGCAAGTTGAATGGCGGCAATGAACAGCCCCGGTTTAGGCCGGGGCTTTTGTTTGGGGGCGAGCCAGTGTCAGTGGACTTTGGTTCGACTGATCGCGCGGGCCTTCACTTCCTTGGCGTACAGTTGCAGCCGCTCCTCATCACTCTGCAGGACCTCGCAGGATCTCAGCACTGCCTGGGCGTCCGCCTCGTTGCCGGATTTGCGCAGTTGCTCGGCGATGCGTTTGAGGTCGACTGCCGACCAGCGCAGATCCGATGCAACGCTTTGCAGGTCGCGCTGAAGTTCGTGTTCGTATTCATTGAGCCGCATGATCACCTCCAGAACATTCTCGGTAGAAAATAGTAGTCGGATTTTTTGCGGGTAGCGTGTAGCTCGTCTGTCAGTGGCCAGAAAGGTTGTGAAAAATTGTGCCGTCTCCCCCGAGGGCGCGGTGCCATGATGGATGTGTATCCTGTTAGGCGTTACATTCGCTTTTTTTTCAGCACGCTTTCTACAAATAAGGAAACACCATGCGGATATGGATCGGAGGGCTGGCGTTAGCCATGTTGGCAGGCTGTTCATTGCCGACATCGTTGGTGCCGGGTGAACCGAACGTCAGCAAGACCAGTAACAAGGCGCCGAAGGATTACGCCGCGTGTGTATTGCCGTTGTGGCAGCAGGATGTGGCGAAAACGTCGCAGACGTCGATTTCCAACGGCTATCGCATTACCGCCCCGAGCATCATTACCGCTGACGAGATTCTCGATATCGTCAAGTACAAGGATGGCAGTCGCGTTTCGTTGTATCAGGGGCCGCCGTGGGCCAAGTCCGGCTCGTTGCGCAAATCGGTGCGTGATTGTCTGTAGCGCTCTCGTCTGGCGCAAAAAAGCAGAAACCGGATCAGCGGTTTCTGCTTTTTTTTCGATTTTTTGCGGGGCGGTCAGTCGGAAATGTCGGTCAAAGGGATGGTCGCGAAGTTGCCTTTTTTCTCGCGTCGATCCTGAATCCAGTCTTCCACCTGTTGGCCAAATTCTGCTGGTGCCTTGCGCCCGACCTTTCTGGCGATGTCGAGAATGGTCTGTTGGGCGAGGGCCTCTTCCATGCGTTGCTGCGCGGTCATCATCGCGGCGTGGATCGAGCAGGTGCCTTCGGTGGCCCATTCTGGCGGCTTGCCTTCAAACAGGGCGCAACGCCCACGGATGTCGCGACATTCGAAAATGTTCTTGCGCCCATCGATCGCTTTGACGATATCGAGCAGGGTGATTTCATCGGCCGGGCGCGCCAGGCTGAACCCACCGCGTACACCTTCGGACGCCACCACCAGTTTGCTCTTGGCCAGTTTGGTGAAGATTTTCGCCAGATATTCCACCGGCACGCCCTGCAGTTCGGCGAGGTCACGCGCGCTGGCCTCACGAGTATCGCCGCCGTTACCGACCAGAAATGCCAGGCAATGAATGCCGTATTCGACGCCTGCGCTGTATAGAGACATGGTTAAGTCCGACTTGATTTGTCGTAAATGTTATCAGCCATGATCCGAGTGGGCAATCTGCGGAGAGAGGTGGAATTGCATCAATAAAGGGCTGTGAGTGCATTCTCTGTGCGATTTGTCCGGATTTTAGCTACCGATGTCATCGATAAATCCGATCAAACCTATCGGATAATCTGACTTGTGAGAAATATATCCGACTAATAAAGTCGGCGCTATTGAGTTGGCAGTGACTGACTCAAAACGAATTCGATTTCTCTCTTACAGTCGCTGGGCGTTTTCTGGAGAAACACAATGAAGCAGCAGATTCTGGTTATCGGCGCAGGTTTTGGCGGCATGTGGTCGGCATTGAGTGCTACGCGTCTGGTCGACCTTCATGGCCGCAACGACGTTGAAATCACCGTTCTCGCGCCTCAGGCGGAGCTGCGTGTACGTCCGCGATTTTATGAGCCGAACGCTCATCAACTGGCTGCACCGTTGCATGAACTGTTCGAAGCAGTCGGCGTTCACTTCATCAAGGGTGCGGCGCAAGCCATCGATGTGGCAGAAAAAACCGTCGGTTACACCGATCAGTCGGGTCAGAAGCAGACGTTCCACTACGACAAACTCGTTCTGGCCAGCGGCAGTGGTCTGGCGCAGTCGGCGACACCGGGCGTCGCGCAATACGCATTCGACGTCGATCAGATCGAAGCGGCGATTCGTCTCGAAGCACACCTCAAAGCCCTGAAAGACCTCCCTGACAGCAATGCGCGCAACACGGTAGTAGTTGCGGGCGGTGGTTTTACCGGTATTGAAACCGCGACAGAAATGCCGACGCGCCTGCGCGCAATCCTCGGCGAACAGGCCGACATTAACGTCATCCTCGTTGATCGCGGGCAGAAGATCGGTGCTTCGATGGGTGAAGAAATCAGCAAGTCCATCGTCGAGGCCAGCGAGGAGCTGGGCGTTGCATGGCGTCTCGGTGTGTCGATACAGTCGGTTGATGCCGACGGCGTGACGCTGTCGGACGGTCAGCATATCGAGGCGAAAACCGTCATCTGGACCACGGGCGTACGCGCCAGCTCGCTCACCGAGCAAATCCCGGCCGAGCGTGATAAACAAGGGCGCTTGCACGTCGATGCGCACCTGAAAGTCATCGGTCAGGACGACATTTTTGCCACCGGCGACGTCGCCTACGCCGCCACCGACGACATCGGCAATTACGCGCTGATGACTTGCCAGCATGCGATCTCGTTGGGTCGTCACGCCGGCAACAACGTCGCGGCGCAGATTCTCGGTGTCGACCCGACGCCGTACAGCCAGCCGAAATACGTCACCTGCCTGGACCTCGGTGCCTGGGGCGCGGTGTACACCGAAGGCTGGGACCGTCAGGTGAAACTGGTTAAACAGGAAGGCAAGGCGTTGAAGACCCAGATCAACACGCAATGGATCTATCCGCCTGTGGCTGATCGTGCCAGCGCGCTGGCGGCAGCGGACCCGATGATTCCTGTGGCGTAATCCATGCTGCGCAGAAAAATCCCGCTCATTGAGCGGGATTTTTTTGTCTGCGCAATAGGCTGTTACCAGGCTTCTCGACGCATGCTTTTCAAGTTTGTCGCTGCGTTAGAGGGGGCGGCGCTGATCTGGCTTTGCGCAGATCGGCGCCTGCAATGAGAAGTGACAGTTGTGCGAGGGCGGCTTTCTTGGGTCGGCTAGGCTTTATCACGCCAGCCCTTGAAAGAGGCGAGGGAAGGATTGTTTCGATATCTGAAGGAGATGCGGATCATGGATGATCTGGTGAAAGAGGTAATTCCGCTGTTGCAGTACTTGATTCCCGGGTTTCTATCGACCTGGATTTTTTACTCGCTCACAGCGTTCAGGCGACCGGATACATTTGGTCAGATTGTGCAGGCTTTGATTTTTACGTTTGTGATTCAAGGAGCTGTGTAGGGGATCGGAGGGATATCTTTGTGGGTAGGGACCAAAGGCATCTCAGTTGGTCCGTGGAGTGCCAAGGCAGAAACACTGTGGGCTCTGGTTGTTTCAATCTCGCTCGGTCTGTTTTTCTGTCGCCTCGCCACCAGTGGCAAGTTGCACGGGTGGTTGCGTGGCAGAAATCTGACGAAACAATCTTCCTACCCCAGTGAGTGGTTCAGCACGTTCGCGCAGCATCATCGTCTGGTCACACTGCATTTGACCGATGATAGACGCCTTTTCGGCTGGCCCGCAGAGTGGCCTCCCGAGTCCGCCAAAGGTCAGTTTGTGTTGCAGAACCCCAGATGGTTGAAAAGTGATGGAACCGTGGCGTCTTTTGGCGCTGAGTATTTGGTGATAGATTCCGCGAAGGTCCAATGGGTTGAATTCAGCCCGCTATCAGGGGGTTCGACATGACTGCCAGAGCAACGCAACCAATGCCTCCCAGCGTGGCGCGCCTTTTTGTCGGCCCGGACGGCAAGCCTTCACCAAACCTGAAGGGACCCAGCGCACCACCTCCGGCACCAAAGCGCTAACACGCCAGGCGCGCCGCTTTATGAGCGGCGCTTCATTGGTGCGGCAGTTATCCAGGATTAGTGGTCCGCTGCCGCACACCGCGGTCAAACCGTCTCCACCAACCAATCCCGAAACGCCTTCAACGACGGCAACGCTTCATTGCGTGGCGGATACACCAGGTAATAGCTGCGCCGGCTGGTGATCGGCTCGCCCAGTTGCAGCAACTCACCGTTGAGCAACTCATCCTCGACCAGAATTCGCGGCACCAGGCCCACGCCAATGTTGGCCCGCACGGCCTGAATCAAATGTGAGGTCATTTCAAAGCTCGGGCCGATGCGCATGCTGCGGTGCGGCAAGCCGTGATGGCTGAACCATTCGGCCCACGCCTGAGCATTGCTGCTGACATTGAGCAGCAATTGCCCGGCGATGTGCTGCTCGGCGTCGTTGCGCTCAGCGGCCGACAATTGCGCACTGGCGATCACCACCAGTTCCTCGGTGTGCAAGGGCAGCGATGTCAGCCCTGGCCATTCACCCCCTCCAACGCAAATCGCCGCGTCGATTTCGCTGGTGTCGAAGTCGATGGCTTCGATACGCGAATGCAGGTGCACGGTCATGCCCGGGTGCGCGGTGTAGAAATCCTTGAGGCGCGGCAGCAGCCACTTCGAACCGAAGGTCGGTAATGTCGCCAGGCGCAAACTGTGGATGCCGGAACCGAACGCCATTGCTTGCAGCGTGGCACTGCGGATTTGCCCAAGGGCTTCAGCCAGTTCACGCTGATACATGCGCCCGACATCTGTCAGCACGACTTTGCGCCCCTCGCGATTGAACAGGCGCATGCCGAGCATCTTCTCGAGAATCTGTACCTGACGGCTGACCGCGCTTTGCGTCAACGACAGTTCGTGGGCGGCGCGGGTGTAGCTTTCATGGCGGGCGGCAGCCTCGAAGGCGAGCAGTAACGACATGGAAGGGGTGAGCGTTCGCGGATTCATTCGGAAAAGTCATTAATAACGGGTCGAATTTACGGTTGTCCCAACGAGTCTCAACAATGAACATGGGCAACATGAGATGGCGGAGCCTGACGCAATCATTCGTTGCGTACAACTGTTCACCGCCACACGGCCTGATTTTGACCCGAGATGCCCTGACCGATGATTGCCCAGCTGTCGCCCGCTACCGCTCTGACATCCGATTACCAGCAGTTCCTCAAAGCCCTGAAAACCAGTGGTTTTCGCGGCGAGATCAGCGCCGACTACGCCAGCCGCGTGGTGCTGGCCACCGATAATTCGATCTATCAGCGCCTGCCGCAAGCCGCTGTATTTCCCATGGACGCTGACGATGTGGCGCGGGTCGCACGACTGATCGCCGAGCCGGCATTCCAACAAGTGGTGATCACCCCGCGTGGTGGTGGCACCGGCACCAATGGTCAGTCGTTGACCGACGGCATCGTGGTCGACTTGTCGCGGCACATGAATCACATTCTTGAAATCAACGTCGAACAACGCTGGGTGCGCGTGCAGGCCGGGGTGGTCAAGGATCAGCTCAATGCCGCGCTGAAATCCGCCGGATTGTTCTTCGCGCCGGAGCTGTCGACCTCCAACCGCGCCACCGTCGGCGGGATGATCAACACCGACGCCAGTGGCCAGGGTAGTTGCACCTACGGCAAGACCCGCGACCACGTCCTCGAACTCGACATGATTCTGCGTGGTGGTGAACGTCTGCACGGTCAACCGCTGCAAGAAAGTGAACTGCAAACGTTGTGCGCCCGGGAGGATCGGGTCGGTGAAGTCTACCGTTGTGCGCGGCAGATCATTGATGAGCAGGGTGAGCTGATCAAACAGCGTTTCCCGGATTTGAACCGTTGCCTGACCGGTTACGACCTGGCGCACCTGCGCGAGGCGGACAACCGTTTCAACCTCAACAGCGTGCTGTGTGGCGCTGAAGGCTCGCTCGGTTTTGTGGTCGAGGCGAAGTTGAACGTGCTGCCGATTCCCAGGCACACGATGCTGGTCAACATCCGTTACGCCGGCTTCATGGATGCGCTGCGCGATGCCCGTGCCTTGATGGCGCTCAAGCCATTGTCGATCGAAACCGTGGACTCGAAGGTGTTGTTGTTGGCGATGCAGGACATCGTCTGGCACGGCGTTGCCGAGTATTTCCCGGAGAATGCCGAGCGAGCGACGTTGGGCATCAACCTCGTCGAGTTCTGTGGTGATGATCCCGAAGAACTGCAACGGCGGGTCGAGGCGTTTGTCGAGCACCTGAGCAGCGACCTCACCGTTGAACGTTTGGGGCACACGCTGGCGGTCGGTCATGCGGCGGTGAACAAGGTCTACGGCATGCGTAAACGCGCAGTCGGCCTGCTCGGCAACGTCGCCGGGGAAGCACGGCCACAGCCATTTGTCGAAGACACCGCCGTGCCACCGCAACATCTGGCCGAATACATCGCCGAGCTGCGCGACCTGCTCGACAGCCACGGTCTGCAATACGGCATGTTCGGTCATGTCGATGCCGGCGTGTTGCATGTGCGGCCGATTCTCGACATGAAAGATCCGCAGCAAGCGGCGCTGGTGCGCCCGGTGTCCGATGGCGTTGCTGCATTGACTCAACGTTACGGGGGCCTGCTGTGGGGTGAGCACGGCAAAGGTCTGCGCTCGGAATATGCCCCGGCATTTTTTGGCGAACTGTATCCGGCGCTGCAAGCGTTGAAAGCGGCGTTTGACCCGTTCAACCAGTTCAACCCCGGCAAGATCGCCACCCCGGCCAACACGGGCGCGGCGTTGTTGAAAATCGACGAAGTGACCCTGCGTGGCGAACTGGACCGGCAGATCGACGAGAAAGTCTGGCAGGACTACGGCGCCGCCATGCACTGCAACGGCAACGGCGCCTGCTATAACTTCGATCCTGACGACGCGATGTGCCCGTCGTGGAAAGCCACCCGCGAACGCGCGCAATCGCCCAAGGGCCGCGCCTCGTTGATCCGCGAATGGCTGCGCTTGCAGGGCGAGGCAGGCGTCGATGTGTTGTCCGATGCGATCCGCCGGCCGGGGTTTTTCACCACGTTGTGGCAGCGCTGGCGCAACAGTCGTACGCAGACTGAGGATTTTTCCCATGAGGTTTATGACGCCATGGCCGGGTGCCTGGCGTGCAAATCCTGCGCGGGGCAGTGCCCGGTGAAGGTCAATGTGCCGGAGTTTCGTTCGCGGTTTCTTGAGCTGTATCACACGCGGTATCTGCGTCCGGTGCGGGATTACCTGATCGCCTCGCTGGAGTACAGCATCCCGTACATGGCGCGGATTCCGGCGCTGTACAACGGTTTGATGGGCGCGTCCTTTGTCCGCAAGCAGCTGGAGCGTCTTGGCGGCATGGTCGATGTGCCATTGCTCAGCCGCTTCGATTTCCATGCGGCACTGCGTCGCTGGCAAGTGCAGCCGGCGACGCTGGCGACCTTGTCTGCGCTGACCCCGGCGCAGCGTGAGCGCAGTGTTGTGCTGGTGCAGGACGCGTTTACCCGTTACTTCGAAGCACCGCTGCTGGCGGATCTGCTCGAGCTGATCTCGCGCCTCGGTTATCAGGTGTATCTGGCACCGTTCAGCGCCAACGGCAAGCCGCTGCATGTGCAGGGTTTTCTGTCGGCGTTCAATCGTGCGGCGTTGCGCAATGCACGGCAACTGCGTGAGTTGGCCGATATCGGCGTGCCGCTGGTGGGGCTGGACCCGGCGATGACACTGGTCTATCGCCAGGAATACCTGAAAGTGCCGGGCATGGAGCAATGCCCGGAAGTCTCTTTGGTGCAGGAATGGCTGCTCAAAGTGATGCCGCAGCAGACGACTCACCGCAGCGCTGAGACCTTCCGCTTGCTGGCGCATTGCACGGAGAAAACCAACGCACCGGCCGCCACTCGGCAGTGGGAACAAGTGTTCGAGCGCGCAGGCTTGAAACTGGCGACCCAGGCCACCGGTTGCTGCGGCATGTCCGGGACCTACGGCCACGAGGCGCGCAACCAAGAAACCTCGGCGGTGATTTATAAGCAGTCGTGGGCGTGTCAGGTCGATGCGCCGGCGGAGCAGGGCGAGGCACTGGCCACCGGTTATTCGTGCCGCAGCCAGGTCAAGCGCCAGTCGGATCGGGCGTTGCGCCATCCGTTGCAGGTGCTGCTGGAGGGCGTTCGTCGCTGAGCGGCTCGTCGTCCGCGGCGTTGTCCCAGATCAGGCGTGGGTCGAAGCTCATCGCCGAGAGCATGGTAAATACCACCACCATGCCAAAAAACAGGATGCCCGGGCGCGGCTCGATGTCGCCCAGCGCCTGGAACTTCACCAGCGCCGCGACCAGCGCGACCACCAGCACGTCGAGCATCGACCAATAGCCGATCAGCTCGACGAAACGGAACAGCTTCGAGCGCTCCCGGCGCGCCCAGGCACTGTCGCGCTGCACGGTGATCAGCAGCAGCGACAGCGCGACAAATTTGATCCCCGGCACCGCGATGCTGGCGATGAAAATGATCAGCGCGATGTCCCACGCACCTCCTTCCCAGAACTCCAGCACGCCGCTCATGATCGTGCTGTCGGCGCCGTTGCCGAGCATCACCGTATTCATCACCGGCAGCAGATTGGCCGGCACATAAAACGCCAGCGCAGCGAACAGATAGGCCCAGGTGCGAGCCAGGGAATTGGTCTTGCGCCGGTGCAACGGCGCATCGCAGCGCGGGCACTCGTGTGGCTCATCACTCATGTCACAGGCCAGCCCGCAGCTGTGGCACAGGCACAGATTGAGTTCACTGGCAGTCGGTGGCCGTTTCATAGGATGTCCCAGAGCTCACGGATATCGCGGCCGGCAATGCGGATCATCATCAGGCTCAGCACGGCCAGCGCGAACAGGCCGATGCCGGGCAAGACATCGAGCAGCCCGGCGAGTTTGAACACCGCCACCATCGCCCCCAGCAGGCACACTTCGAGCATGCTCCACGGGCGCAAGGTTTCCAGCCAGCGCATGCACAACTTGAAGCCGGGTGCGCGTCGCGAGGAGAGGGCATAACCGAGCACCCAGGCCAGCAACACCAATTGAAACGCCGGGGCGATGATGATCGAAATGGCCGCGACCATGGCCATGAACGTGATCGGCCCCTGACTCAGCGCCAGAACCGAATCCCACAGCGTTGCGCTGTTTTTCAGGCCTTTCATGCTGATGCTCATCACCGGATAGAAATTGGCGAACAGCCACAATATCGCCGCCGTGAACGTCAGGGCCAGACGTTGCTCGACGGTCAGACCATTGAAGCGCTGGAGCACCCCGCCACAGCGCAGGCACAGGGTCTTCTGATGCTTGGCGAGCACGGCTTTTTCGTACACGCAATCGCAGTGCTCACAGATGATCAGGTGTTCGGTGTTGACCATGGACAACGCTCGACGCAGGGACCTGATCACTATAGACGCTGATCCGTCAGAGGCGCGGCGGGAAGTGGCGGGCGAAGTCGATGAACGCCTTGAGCGGAGCCGGGACGTGGCGGCGGCTCGGGTAATACAGGTTCAGGCCGGGGTAGCTGGGGCACCAGTCTGCCAGCACTTGCACCAGACGCCCGGCGCGCAGATGGTCGCTGACCATCTCTTCGAACACATACGCCAGCCCCAACCCTTGCAGCGCCGGGCCGACCATCAGGCTGACGTCGCCGAGGGTCAAGGGGCCGTTGACTTCGATTTCCTCGGCGATGCCGTCCCGTTCGAATTCCCAGCGATACATCGCGCCGCTGGGGAAACGATGGCGGATGCACGGCAGGTCATGCAGGTCCTCGGGTTTCTGTGGCGCGGCGTGGCGTTGGAAAAATGCCGGCGAACCGACCACCACCGAGCGCATCGACGGCCCGATCGGCAGCGACACCATGTCTGCCTCCAGGCGATTGCCAAAGCGCACGCCGGCATCAAAGCCGTTTGCGACGATGTCCAGCAGAGCGTCGCTTTCGACGACTTCCAGGCGAATGTCCGCATACGCCTGTAAAAATTCACTGGCAATTGGCAACAGCACCAGTTCACAGGCTTGGCGCCCGCAGGTGATGCGCAGATTGCCTGAGGGTTTGTCGCGAAAGTGGTTGAGGTCTTCCAGCGCATCGTCGATGTCGCGAAACGCCGGTTTGAGCCGCGCGTACAGGCGCTCGCCGGCCTCGGTCAATGCCACGCTGCGGGTGGTGCGATTGAACAGACGCACGCCGAGCCTGTTTTCCAGCGCCTTCACCGAATGGCTCAGCGCGGAGGGCGTCAGGCCGAGTTCGATGGCGGCTTTGCTGAAGTTCAGCTGCTGCGCCGTGCATAAAAATACCGAGAGATCTGCCGCTGAGGGGGATTTCATCTGTGAATGCCTTTCACAAAGCCATGCGATTTTGCTGGGATTATCACATCAGTAGCACGGCCTTAAAGTCGCATCAACTTTCGAGCAGGGCCGGCACCTCGGCTGAGTCGCAGATCCTGTGGGAGCGGGCTTGCTCGCGAAGAGGGCGTGTCAGTCGACAAATAGTGTGACGGTCGAATGGTCTTCGCGGCAAAGTTGCTCCCACAGCGAAAGCGCTGTGCAGTGTATTCACGCAATGATTTTCTTTTGACAAGGGATTGCCTCATGACTTCTGTAATTGAACAGCGCGGAGCACGCGACAAGCTGCTGATCCTCGCAGCCGTGTGCCTTTCAGCACTGGTACTTCCTTTGAGTTTTACTGGCGGCGCGGTGGCGACACCGGCCATTGGCCGTGATCTGGGCGGCAGCCCCGCGGCGCTGACCTGGATCACCAATGCGTTCATGTTGTCGTTCGGCAGTTTGCTGATGGCGGCGGGGGCACTGGCCGATGCTTACGGGCGCAAGCGGCTTTTCACGTTCGGCATGTTGCTGTTTACCGCGGCATCGATTGCGCAGAGTCTTGCGCCATCGGTGTTCTGGCTGGATGTGCTGCGTGCCGTTCAGGGCGTGGCCGGTGCGGCGGCACTGGCCAGTGGTTCGGCATCGCTGGCCCAGGAGTTCGACGGCCATGCCCGCACGCGGGCGTACAGTCTGCTCGGCACCACATTCGGCATTGGCCTGGCGTTTGGGCCTTTACTGGCCGGAGCGCTGATCGAGGCGTTCAGTTGGCGGGCGATTTTTGTCTTCACCGCGCTGGTTGGCGTGATCGCCATGGTCTTCGGCCTGCCACGCATGCATGAAAGCCGCGATCCGGACGCCAAAGGTCTGGATTGGCCGGGCACCGTTCTGTTCAGTTCAATGTTGGCGCTGTTCACTTTTGGCCTGATCCAGGCGCCGGACAGTGGTTGGGGCAGCCTGTGGGTGATCGGGTTGCTAGGTGCTTCGGCATGCTTGCTGGTGGCCTTCGTGATGGTTGAAATGCGCGTCAAGCGGCCGATGCTCGATCTGACCCTGTTCCGCTTCCCGCGCTTCATTGGCGTGCAGATGCTGCCGATCGGCACCTGTTTTTGCTACATCGTGCTGGTGGTCATGCTGCCATTGCGCTTTATCGGCGTGGAAGGCTTGAGTGAAATCGATGCCGGTCTGCTGTTGCTGGCGTTGTCGGCGCCGATGCTGGTGGTACCGATGCTTGCCGCGTCGATGACGCGGTTTGTCTCGGCAGGCATCTTGTCCGGTGTCGGCTTTCTGATGGCTGCCTTAGGCCTGCACTGGCTGAGCCTGTACAACGTTGGCGAGCCGAAATTCGCGCTTATCGTGCCGATGGTGTTGATCGGAATTGGCGCCGGGTTGCCGTGGGGCCTGATGGATGGTTTATCGGTCAGCGTGGTGCCGAAAGAGCGCGCCGGCATGGCGGCGGGGATCTTCAATACCGTGCGGGTGGCGGGAGAGGGGATTGCCTTGGCGGTTGTGGCGGCGATCCTGGCTTCACTGCTGCACACCGATCTGTCGAATACGCTGGCGGGCGGTGCCGATTCGGCACTGATTGCCGAAACGGCGCATCGTGTCACCACCGGCGACATGGCCCATGCGATCAACAGCGTGCCGGGGCTGGCCAACGAGCGACTGGTGCAAGGTTACGCCTCGGCGTTCCAGTATCTGCTGCACATCCTGACGGTCATCACCTTGCTGTCGGCGGTGGTGGTGTTGGGGTTGTTGAGCAGGGATCGCAACGTCACGGCGACGCAAAAGGCAGCGGCATAACACCATCCCTGTGGGAGTGGGTGTACTGAAATTCAGGGCCACGGCAAATCCCTGTGGGAGCGGGCTTGCCCGCGAAGGCGTCGGCCCGGGCAACATCGATTTCGCCTGACCCACCGCCATCGCTGGCAAGCCAGCTCCCACAAGTTTCACGGGTGTACTCAAAATCCAGAGCCACCGCATATTCCTGTGGGAGCGGGCTTGCCCGCGAAGGCGCCGGCCCGGGCAACATCGATTTCGCCTGGCCCACCGTCATCGCTGGCAAGCCAGCTCCCACCGGGTTTACGGGTGTACTGAAATCCAAGGGCCACGCAGCTTCCACAGGTTTCGGTCTCGCTTTTACTTGCGATCCAGCCACACCGTTTGCGCGTTGCAGAACTCGCGCACGCCGAAGTGCGACAACTCACGGCCGAAGCCGCTTTTCTTCACGCCACCAAAGGTCACGCGTGGGTCGCTGGCGGAGTAGCCGTTGATGAACACGCCGCCGGTTTCCAGTTCGCTGGTCAGTTGCTGGGCCAGTTGCACATTGGCGGTGTAGATCGTCGCGGTCAGGCCGAAATCACTGTCGTTGGCCAAAGTGACGGCATGCGCACAATCCCGGGCGGTGATGATCGAAGCGACCGGGCCGAACAGTTCCTGTTTGAACGAAGTCATGCGATCGGTAACGTCGGCCAGCACAGTCGGTTCGTAGTAGTTGCCAGCGCCTTCAGCCTTGCCGCCACCCAGCAACAGCGTTGCGCCTTCTTCGAGGGTGTCGCGCACTTGCTGATCGAGTTCGTCACGCAGATCGAAGCGCGCCATCGGCCCGATGTAAGTCTCGGCGGACAGTGGATCGCCGACCTTCAGCTTGCGCGTCGCTTCGACGAATTTGCGGGTAAATTCCTCGACCACGCCTTCTTCGATGATCAGACGCTTGGCTGCCGCGCAGACCTGGCCGGAATTCTGGTAGCGACCGATCACGGCGGCCTGAACGGCTTCGTCGAGGTCAGCGTCATTCAACACGATGAATGGATCGGAACCGCCCAGTTCCAGTACGCATTTCTTCAGTGCAGCGCCGGCCTGCGCGCCGATGGCCATGCCGGCACGCACGCTGCCGGTCAGGGTCACAGCGGCGATGCGCGGGTCGGCGATGGCTTTCGAAACGCCTTCAGGCGTCACATTGATCACCTCAAATACACCGGCGGAAAACCCGGCGCGAGTAAACGCATCGCGCAGCAGATAAGCGCTGCCCATCACGTTCGGCGCATGCTTGAGCACGTAGGTGTTGCCAGCGATCAGCGCGGGCACCGCACCGCGCAGCACTTGCCAGATCGGGAAGTTCCACGGCATCACCGCGAGGATCGGGCCGAGTGGACGGTATTCGATACGCGCCTTGCCACCTTCGACTTGCGTCGGCTCGGCGTCGAGCATCGCCGGGCCGTGTTCGGCGTACCATTCGCAGAGCTTGGCGCATTTTTCGATTTCGCCACGGGCCTGGGCGATGGGTTTGCCCATTTCCAGGGTGATCATGGTGGCCATTTCTTCGGCGGTTTCACGCAGGGCGCCGGCCAGCGCAGTCAGTGCGCGGGAGCGGTCTTGCAGCGGCTTGCGTTTCCATTTGCCAAAGCCGAACGCGGCGCGGGTCAGGGCGGCGTCGAGGGCTTCGGCGGATTCAAAGGCGTAGGCGCCGATTTGCTCGCCGGTGGCGGGGTTGATCGAGATGGCGTGGGTCTGGCTGGAAATCTGGCTCATGGCGTCGTCCTGCGTGTTCAGTGGATGGGCCTAGAGTAGGGTGGCGTTTGTCTTCTGGAAACTGAATAATAAAGATCGTTTCTTTCACGTTTGGAGAATGACTGTGGATCTGGTGCAGCTGGAAATCTTCAAGGCCGTGGCCGAGCACGGCAGCATCAGCGCGGCGGCGGCGCAGATCCATCGCGTGCCGTCGAACCTGACCACGCGGATCAAGCAGCTGGAGCAGGATCTGGGTGTCGATCTGTTTATTCGCGAGAAAAGCCGTTTGCGCCTGTCACCGGCCGGATGGAGTTTTCTCGAATACGCGCGGCGCATCCTCGATCTGGTTCAGGAAGCCCGGGCCACCGTCGCGGGCGAAGAACCGCAGGGCGCCTTTCCCCTCGGTTCGCTGGAAAGCACGGCGGCGGTGCGCATTCCCGAACTGCTGGCGGCGTACAACCAACTGCATCCGAAAGTCGATCTCGATCTGTCCACCGGGCCGTCCGGAACGATGATCGACGGCGTGCTTTCCGGGCGTCTGGCGGCGGCATTTGTCGACGGTCCGGTGCTGCACCCGACGCTGGAAGGCGTGCCGGCATTCGAAGAAGAAATGGTCGTGATCGCGCCGCTCAATCATCCGCCGGTGCGGCGCGCGGCGGATGTCAACGGCGAAAACATTTACGCCTTTCGCTCCAACTGCTCGTACCGCCATCACTTCGAAAAATGGTTCAGCACCGACGCCGCCGTGCCCGGCAAGATCTTCGAAATGGAGTCCTATCACGGCATGCTCGCCTGCGTCAGTGCGGGTGCCGGTCTGGCCCTGATGCCGCGCAAGATGCTGCAGAGCATGCCCGGCAGCGCGACGGTGAGTGTCTGGCCGTTGGCGGCGGATTTTCGCTATCTGACCACTTGGCTGGTGTGGCGGCGGGGCACGGTGTCGCGCAGTCTGAGCATGTTTGTGCGCTTGCTTGAGGAGCGCGGTGTCGTGCGGGCTGAAGAGTAACGGACACGTTGTGTCATGGCCGTAGCGTTCTTGGCCAGTCCTGAAACGGCTGTAAACCTTATTCAGGACCGGACATATCAAACAGCGCTGTGTGCCCCATCGACATTGCGCGGTAGATTCAGTGGATTGTCTTCGCGCAACACCTCGGGCAGCAACGCATCGGGAAACCCCTGGTAGGCCACCGGCCGCAAAAAACGCTCGATCGAAGTCATGCCGACCGAAGTAAACCGGCTGTCGGAGGTGGCCGGGAACGGCCCGCCATGGACAGTGGCATAGGTCACTTCCTGCGGATGAGCGAAGGCGTTAACCACGATGCGCCCGGTGCGGCGTTCCAGAATCGGCAGCAGGCGCCGGGCCAGTCCCAGATCGCGATCTTCAAGATGCATCGCCGCGCTGAGCTGTCCTTTGAACGAGCGGGCGACCGCCAGCAGTTGCGCTTCATCATCGACTGAAACCAGCAGCGCCGACGGGCCGAACACTTCGTGGGCCAGCGCTGGTTCGTTGAGCAAACGTTGCCCGTCGACTTCCAGCAATGCCGCGCGACCGTCCAACGTTGCATCGGCTGGCGTGCCCACGGCGATCAGGTCAGCCCCGGCACTTTCCATCGCCATCAGTCCTTTCACGTAGGCACCATGAATGCCCGGTGTCAGCATCGTGCGCGCCGGTGCCTCGCTGACCCGTTTGCGCAGGGCGCTGCGCAGCGTTTCAAACCCGGCGCCTTTGATGGCGATCAGAATCGACGGGCACAAACAGGCCTGGCCGACGTTGACCAGCATCCGTTCGATAAAGCCGTCACCGATCTCTGCGCCGCGAACGGCCAGGGCTTCGGGAAGGATGAACGTCGGGTTGACGCTGGTCATCTCGGTGAACACCGGTATCGGATCAGGGCGCAGTTGCGCGCGACGATAGAGGGCCATGCCACCCTGCTCGGAGCCGGTGAATGTCACCGCTTTGATCAACGGGTGATCCACCAGCGCCTCGCCAATGGCATTGCCGTCGCCGCGCACCATCGAGAACACACCTTCGTGCAGACCATGGGCCTGCACGGCATTGCGAATGGCGCGTGCCTGGATTTCCGATGCGCCGGGGTGCGCGTTGTGTGCCTTGAGAATCACTGTCGCGCCGGCGGCCAGTGCCGACGCGGTATCGCCACCCGCCACCGAATAAGAGATGGGGAAATTGCTCGCACCAAAAATCGCCACCGGGCCGAGGGCGATTTTTTGCAGGCGATGATCCATGCGCGGGCGCGGCTGACGTTCGGGTTGCGCAGGGTCGATCGCCAATTGCAGGAAGCGACCCTTGCGCACCACGTCGGCGAACTGGCGGAACTGGGTGGCGGCCCTTGCGGCTTCGCCTTCGAACTGAGAGTGCGGCAGACCGGTTTCCAGTGCCGTACGCGCCGCCAGCTCAGGACGAACGGCGTCGAGGTTGTCGGCAATGGTTTCTAGAAATGCCGCGCGTTCGGCCAGTGAGGTGTGGCTGTAGCTGTCGAATGCTGCATCGGCAAGCGTCGCGGCCTGATCGACCTGCGCGGGTCCACCGAAGGCAAACTCGGGCTCGATCAATTGGTTTGTTGCCGGATTCAACGCTTTCATCGTGCCTTCGCTGGCGGGCACATCAGCCGCGCCGATCAGCAGGTGGCCGCTCAGACTCATTTTGATTCCCCTTGCGGGTTGAGGTTGGCGATCAGTTCGTCGGTGCTGGCGATGACATGGGCAAAGGTCGGGCCATTGAGTTCGTGGGCGGCGTGCATCATCTCTGGCTTGAACGCGGCGGTCGCGTCGCGCACCAGGGTCACGTGGTAACCCAGTTCTGAGGCGTAACGCGCAGTGGCCTCGATACAGGTGTTGGCCAGCAGGCCGACGATGATCACGTGGGTGATGCCTTTCTGCTTCAGGCGAAAATCCAGATCGGTATTGGCAAAACCACTGGAGCCCCAGTGTTCCTGCACCACGATGTCGCCGTCCTTCGGCGCGAAATCCGGGTGCCACTCGCCGCCCCATTCGCCACGGGCAAAATGGTGCATGTGCATGATCTTGCATTGCGTGGGCGTCGGGTGCTGCCAGTTTTCGTAGTCGCCTTTTTCCCAGCGGTGATGGGGTACGATGACCACCGGAATTTCCAGCGCACGTACGGCGCGGTCGAGTTTGCGCAGGTTGTCGAGCAGGCCGTTGTCCTCGGCCATCGGTTTGATCAGCGGGAAGATCTTGCCGCCGTCCGAGAGGAAATCGTTGTACGGATCGACTAGCAGGTAAGCGGTTCTGTCCAGCGGATAGAGAGAGTTCGACATGACTGTTTGCTCCGGCGATGGGATTGATCGGTGCGCAGGGCTTGTCCCGGCATCATGTAGATATGATAATCATAGTAACTGTAAAAGAGGCAAGCCCTGATGTCAGTAAACGATAGTCCTGCCGCGCAGACGCTGTGCCCGATTGCCCGGGCCGAGGCGATCGTCGGTGACCGCTGGACGGTGCTGGTCTTGCGCGAGTTGTTCATGGGCAATCATCGCTATGACGAGATCCAGGCGCAGACCGGCGGCACGCCGCAAATGGTCGCCGCTCGTCTGAAATGCCTGGAGGCGGACGGGCTGATCGAGCGTCGCTTGTACAACGAGCGGCCGAAACGCTACGAGTACCACCTCACCGCGAAAGGCGAGGCGTTCTACCCGGTGGTCATTGCTTTGCGTAAGTGGGGCGAAACCTGGTGCAAGGCACCGGAGGAGGGGCTGGCGGTGAACATGACCCACAAGCTCTGCAATCACAGCGCCGGTCTGGGCCCGCTGTGCGATCACTGTGGCGAGCCGTTGCGCCGTGAGGATTTGATCAGCCAACCGAGAGAAGCCTACGCCGCCGAACGGCAGGCGCGGCGTGAGGCGTTCAAAGCGAAATAGTGTGCGTCATGGCGTGCCGTTGCGCCCGTGCAGTCGATAGCCGGGCCGTTGAGTCAGGCGTTCGTAGTAGGCGCTCACCGCTGGAAAATCAGGGTGATCCAGTGGCGTCTCAAACCAGCGATTGACCGACAGCCCGATAGGAATATCAGCGAGCGAAAACTGTTCGCCGCTGATGTAGGCGCCGGTTTTCTCCAGCTGTCGGTCGAGGATTTTCATGGTGTTGGACCACTGCTCGATACCGTTGGCCAATGCCGCGCGATCCTGATGGCCCGGCGACTTGCGCACCAGCGACAAAAACGCATATGACCACGAGCGATTCAGCTCCGACGCCTGCCAGTCGATCCACTGATCGACCCGCGCTCGGCCTTGCGCGTCAGTCGGGTAAAGGTGCGTGCCGTCATAGCGCGCCACCAGATAACGGATGATCGAATTGGATTCCCACAAAGTGAAATCACCGTCCTGAACCACCGGCACCATGGCGCACGGATTCAATGCGAGAAACTCCGGTGTATCGGTCGGTTTGAACCCGGAACCCCAGTCCTCATGCTCGAACGGAATCTGCAATTCGGCGCAGGTCCACAGCACTTTGCGCACGTTGATCGATGAAGCTTTACCCAGGATTCGCAGCATTGGAGTTCCCTGTCCGGTAGTCGTCGGTCGCAAACAAATACCACAGGACAATGCAAAAGGCCCGCACATGGCGGGCCTTCCTGGGGCATCGAAGCGATTTCAGAGACTGCTCGCCAGGTTGCCACCGGTCATCCGCCGACGGTAAGCGCTGTCACGATTGGCCAGCCAGAAATACAGCGGCGACGTCACCAACAACCCCACCAGCCACGACAGGTCTGCGCCGTTGATGTGCGCCGACACCGGGCCGACGTACAGCGGCGTGTTCATGAACGGGATCTGCACGGCGATGCCGATCGCGTAGGCCAGCAAGGCCTGCGGGTTGTAACGCCCGTAGATGCCGCCGTCGACCTGGAAGATCGACTGGATGTCGTACTTGCCCTTGTGGATCGCGTAGAAGTCGATCAGGTTGATTGCCGTCCACGGCACCAATACCACCAGCAGCACCAGCACCATGTCGACGAAGTGACCGATGAAGTCCTTTGAGGCGCCCACAGCGGCAAAGCAGCAGCCCAGCAACACGATGATCGAGATCACCGCACGGCTCTTGGCGGTCGGAATCCAGCGATAGGCGAAGGTCTGCACCAGGGTGATCAGCGACAGCACTGCGCCATACAGGTTGAGGGCGTTGTGGCTGATCACGCTGAGCAGGAACAGCACCAGCATCAGCGGGCCGATGGAGCCGGTGGCGAGTTTGACCGCTTCCATGGTGTCCATGCCCACCGGTGTCGCCAGCACGGCAACGGCGCCGAAGATGAACGCTAGGCTCGACCCCAGCGCCGAGCCCAGATAGGTGGTCCAGAACGTCGACGACACCTTCACATCGGCCGGCAGATAACGCGAGTAGTCGGAAACGTAAGGCGCAAACGCGATCTGCCACAACGCCGCCAGCGACACGGTGGCCAGCCAGCCGGAGAGGTTGAAGCTGCCCCGGGTGAGGAAATCATCGGTCTGGATGTGCGTGAAGATGTAGCCGAAACCGACGACGATGCCGATCCCCAGCACCCAGGTGCCGATGCGGTTGAGCACGTGGATGAAGCGGTAGCCGATGATGCCGATGATCCCCGAACCGAAGGCGCCGATGACGATGCCGACCGGCACCGGAACGCTGTCGACCACGCCATGCAGCGACTTGCCTGCGAGCACGATGTTGGAAGCGAAGAAGCCGATGTACATGACGCCGGCAATCAGCACCACCAGCAGAGCACCGAGGGAACCGAACTGGGCGCGGCTCTGGATCATCTGCGGAATGCCCATCTGCGGGCCTTGCGCCGAGTGCAGCGCCATCAGCACTCCGCCAACCAAGTGGCCGACCAGAATGGCGACGATGCCCCACACCAGATTCAAGTGAAACAACTGCACGCCCAATGCACCGGTGACGATGGGCAACGGCGCGATGTTGCCGCCGAACCAGAGCGTGAACAGATCCCTGACCTTTCCGTGGCGATCTTCGGGGGGCACGTATCCTATCGTGTGTTTTTCAATGAGCGGGGCGGACGTTGTTGCAGAGGTGGACATGACGAACTCCAAGGCAAGGATGAGTACGTGGACGTACTTCGGTAAGCGCCGACACGGACGGCGCATTTCTTGTTGAAGCGATCATGTGCAAAGGTTCGGGAGAGATAAATTAGTAAGTTTGTTGCTATAGACCTTAAAAAAAGTATGCCGCGCGTGGCGGGGCTGTCCGGTATGTTCAGTCTTCACTCTTATCTGAATTTGCACAGTCCTGTGGCGAGGGGATTTATCCCCGATGGGCTGCGCAGCGGCCCTTGGTTTTAGAGTCAAAAGTGTGGCCGCTGCGCGACCCATCGGGGATAAATCCCCTCGCCACAGATAAGTCCTTTTGCCACAAAAGTGATGTCAGGCTGATCCACCGGAGGTTCCATGGCCGCCTACAACCTGCGCCAGCTCAAATATTTCGTCACCACCGCCGATTGCGGCAGCGTTGCCGAGGCCTCGCGCAAGCTCTATATCGCCCAGCCGTCGGTGTCGACCGCCATCAAGCATCTGGAAGAAAGCTTTGGCGTGCAGCTGTTCATTCGTCATCACGCCCAGGGCGTTTCCCTGACGCCGAGTGGTTCGCGGTTTTATCGCAAGGCTATGGAACTGTTGCGGGTGGCCCACGAGTTCGAGCAGAACGCCCTCGCCGATAACGACGTGGTGTCCGGCCAGATCGATATCGGCTGTTTCGAAACGGTTGCGCCGCTGTACCTGCCACGGCTGATCGCCGGCTTCAAGGAACGCTGGCCGGGGGTGGAAATCCGCATTCGCGACGGTGAGCAACAGGAGTTGGTACAGGCGCTGACCGCCGGCAGTATCGACATGGCCATGCTGTTCGAACACGACCTCGACAGCACCATCGAAACCACGCCACTGATGCCGCCACAACAGCCGTACGCCTTGCTGCCGGCCAATCACCGCTTTGCGCAACAGGCGAAAGTCTCGCTGCACGAGCTGGTGCTGGAACCGATGATTCTGCTCGACGTGGTGCCGAGCCGTACCTACTTCGTGAGCATCTTTGAAGAGCGCGGCTTGACCCCGCACATCGTGTTCAGCTCACCGTCGATTGAAATGGTGCGGGGCATGGTCGGCAGTGGCTTCGGCTTTTCGATTCTGGTGACCAAACCGTTCAGCGACTACACCTACGACGGCCAGAAAGTCGTGTGCGTGCCGCTGGCAGAAAGCGTGACCGGTTCGGGATTGTCGGCCGCGTGGCTGCGACGCGTGCAACTGACCAAACCGGTGCAGTTGTTTGTCGATCATTGCCGGGAGGAGTTGGCTCGGCTGTACCCCTGAGTAGCGCCGAGCCGGTTTTCAGCCGCTGATAGACGCCAGCATCCGATGCAGCATTGCATCGCAGGCCTGCAGTTGAGCGAGGCTGACGAACTCATCCGGTTTGTGGCCTTGATCCATGCTGCCGGGGCCACAGACCACGGTGGCAATCCCTGCCGCATCGAACAGGCCGCCCTCGGTACCAAACGCCACCGTGCCGAATTCACTTGAACCGCAGAACGCGGCAATCAGCTCGGCGGCCTGACTGTGCGCATCGGTGGCCAGGCCCGGATAGGCCGACAATTCGCTGAAGCGGATATCTGCGTGTTCGCTGACTGCACGCATGCGCGGCAGCAGCTGTTGTTCGGCGTAGGTTTTCAGCGCGGCGGCGACCAGAGCGGGATCCTGCGAGGGCAGGGCACGGATCTCGAAGTCGAAGCGACAGTCGGCGGGCACGATATTCAAGGCCTTGCCGCCGCTGATCACGCCGGTTTGCACGGTGCTGTAAGGCGGGTCGAAGCGTGCGTCGTGATGCTCCGGCGCTTTCAGTTGCTGGCCGAGGCGCCCGAGTTCGCCGATCAATTCGGCGGCGTACTCGATGGCATTTACACCCAGCGGCGCATAAGCGGAATGACACGGGTGGCCGTGCACGTCACAGCGCATCGCCAGTTTGCCCTTGTGCCCGAGCACCGGTTTCAGTTCGGTGGGTTCACCAATGATGCACAGCAGCGGCTTGATCGGACGCTGTTCCAGGACCTTGAGCAGCGAGCGCACGCCGAGGCAGCCGACTTCTTCGTCGTAGGACAGGGCGATGTGCACCGGCATGCGCAATGCTGCGTTCACCAACGCGGGTACCAGGGCGAGCACGCAAGCGATGTAGCCCTTCATGTCCGCCGTACCGCGACCGAACAGTTTGCCGTCGCGCTCGCTGAGTTCGAACGGCGGCAATGTCCACGGCTGGCCATCGACCGGCACCACATCGGTGTGCCCGGACAGCACGATGCCCGGTTGATCCGCCGGGCCAATGGTCGCGAACAGGTTGGCCTTGCTGCGCTCATCGTTGTAGATCAGCGCGCACGGCACATCGAAGCGGGCGAGGTAATCGCGGACGAACTCGATCAACTGCAAGTTGGATTCACGGCTGGTGGTGTCAAACCCCACCAGCGCCTTGAGCAACTCGACGCTGCTGTTCATCGATCATCTCCGGCGACGCCATAGCCCGGGGCCTTGGCTGGGTCGAGGGCGCGATCGATGTAGTCCTGCAGCTGCGGCTGGTAGGCGTCCCAGAGTTTCTGCAACTGGCCGATCGGGTTTTCATCGGCCCAATCGACCCGCAGGTTGACGATCGGCCAGGTCTGCTCGCCGACTACCACCACGGCGGCCGAATGCACCGGACCGGCTTCACCGCCGAGTGCCTGGGCGGCGTGCAGGGCTCTGAGCAAGCGGTCGGTCAACTGGCCTTCAGCGTCTTCAAAGGCGCTGACCATGGCTTCGATCACCGAACGCCCGGCGAGCATGTTGCCGGCCGCCACGCATTGTTCGCCGGCCACCGCGTTGTGCACACCGAGGGTTTGCGCGCCGCTGAAATGTGCGGTCTGGCCGAGGTGGTTGATCGCGGTTATCTGGCGGTACTGGCTGTAGCCGTTGCGGGTCAGCACTTTGTCCAGTGCGTCGTCCGGCGCCAGGCCTTGTTCCATCAACGCGAGGACTTCAGGGCCGAGCGACGGCAGGGTGATGTTCTGGCTCGACACTGCGCCCACGCCGGGCAACAGCCACGGGCAGCGCGCGCCTACAGCGATGCTGGAGGAACTGATGGCGACACCGAACTGGCCGGTTTCGGGGCAACGTGCGGCGATGGAAAAAGTCATGGTTATGCTCCTTGTTGTGTGTGTCCCGGCCTCTTCGCGAGAAGGCTCGCTCCCACAGGGAAATGCATTTCAAGCAGGGAGGATGAGGTACCTGTGCTGGCCTCATCGCTGGCAAGCCAGCTCCCACAGTAATTTGTGTATGTCACAGACTTTGTGAACACCCCCGATACCTGTGGGAGCTGGCTTGCCAGCGATGGCGGCGATGCGGTCTGTCGACTTACCCCGGAAATACCGCCACCACATCAATTTCCCAAAGTGATCTGTGTATGTCACAGACTTTGTTAACACCTCGATTCCTGTGGGAGCTGGCTTGCCAGCGATGGCGGCGATGCGGTCTGTCGATTTACTCGGGAATCACTGCAATCACGTCAATCTCCATCAGCCACTGTGGCTGCCCCAGCGCCGAGACCACCAGACCGGTCGAAATCGGGAACACACCCTTGAGCCACTTGCCGACTTCGCCATACACCGCTTCGCGATAACGCGGGTCGATCAGGTAAGTGGTGGTCTTGACGATGTGGCTCATGTCGCTGCCGGCTTCTTCCAGCAGTTGTTTGACGTTGCGCATGGCTTGTTCAGCCTGCGCACGCGGATCGCCGAGACCCACCAGGTTGCCGTCGAAATCAGTGCCGACCTGACCCCGGACATAAATGGTGTTGCCAGCGCGGACGGCCTGGCACAGATCGTTATCCAGCGTCTGGTTCGGATAGGTGTCTTTGGTGTTGAACATGCGAATACGGGTGTGCGTTGGCTGGCTCATGGAAAGCTCCTGACGAATAAAGGCACGGCGCAATCGGCGCCGCGGCGAAAAAGTAAAATCAAGCGTCGACGGTGTCGGCAGCCTTGTGTTGGGCGCCCGCATGCAGAGCGGCTTCACGCTGCTCGGCATCGCGGTAGTCGAGGTACTTGCGCTGGGTGGCGATGTGATCAGCGACATGTTTGGCGTCATGCCACACGCCCCAGATAAACGACGAGCCCCGCCGCGACTGCCACGGCAGGCCGAGGAAATACACGCCCGGCTCACTCGACACGCCACGCTGATGCACCGGTTTGCCCTTGTCATCGAACGCCGCGACTTGCAGCCACGAGTAATCCACGGCAAACCCGGTGGCCCAGATGATCGAGGTGACACCAGCCTTGGCCAGATCCAGATCGGCCAGCGGATTTTTCACACACTCCGGGTCCGGATAGGTTTCGCGTGCTTCAGGTTCTTCCGGCAGGTCCAAGCCGTTACGCTCGATGTAGGCGTCAGCGGCATCCAGCAGCGCCAGATAGTTCTCATCACCGCGAGTGAGGTTGCCGAGCAGATCCTGCTTGAAAGTCACTACGCCGTCGTTGAACGACTCGGTCACGCCGACCAGGGTCATGCCGCGATGGGCCAGACCACGAAAATCGATGGTGCGCCCGCCATGGGCTCCGCTGACCGCAATGGTCACGTGCTCGCGGCCGGGTTTCATCGCCGCTTGATCCCACTCGCCAAGCACCCCCAGCCACCAGCAGAAATCACGATTGCGATAGGCGCGAGGCGGGCGGTCATGCGCGCCAACGGAGAGGTAAACCTGCTTGCCGGAGCGCTGCAGTTCATCGGCAATCTGCACGCCTGAAGAACCCGCGCCAACCACCAACACTGCGCCGGCAGGCAGTTGCTGCGGATTGCGATAGTCAGCGGAGTGAATCTGCAACAGGCGTTCGTCTTGGGGGGCAATCGCCGGGATCACCGGTTTTTGAAACGGGCCAGTGGCAGCGACGACGCGTGCGGCCTCGATCACGCCTTCGGACGTCTCGACGGTGAAGCCGGGGCGACCGACATTGCGCACCACGCTTTTGACGTCGACGCCGGTGCGGATCGGTGCATTGAATTTCTTCGCATAGGCCTCGAAGTAATCGGCCACGCGTTCTTTCGGGGCGAAACCGTCGGGATCGACGTCATCGAATTCAAGACCAGGAAAGCGGTCGTGCCACGCCGGACCGTTGGCGACCAGCGAATCCCAACGCCCGGTGCGCCAGCGCTCGGCAATACGATTGCGCTCCAGTACCAGGTGCGGCACACCCAGTTTGCTCAGGTGTTCGCTCATGGCCACGCCTGCCTGGCCGGCACCCACGATCAGCGTGTCTGTTTTTATTATTTCAGTGGTCATCTCTACATCCTTCCTAGCAAGGCAGTTGGATTCGGGCGCTGTTGGCTTGTCCGTTTTGCTTGCGGTCAGACTAGGGAGGAGGGGGATATCGGTAAAATATTATTAAGCTGGGATGTGAAGATAAAATTCTGATGCAGAGGGCTGAAAGCCTTTAAATACGGGCATTTCCTGGAAGAGCAATAGCAAGGTTTGCGTACAAAAAAGCAATGTCTGAGTGATTATCGTGGCGAGGGGATTTATCCCCGATGGACTGCGAAGCAGGCCCATTCTTTTCGGGGCCGCTGCGCGACCCATCGGGGATAAATCCCCTCGCCACAAATGCAGCAACACGCGAGCGCTATTAGCGGTTAAGGAACGCCAGCAGATCCTCATTCAATGCCTGCGCATGCGTCACCGCAAAACCATGCGGCGCACCGGTATAGACCTTGAGTTCAGCCCCCTTGATCTGCGCTGCCGCCAACTTGCCAGTGGTTTCAAACGGCACAATCTGGTCGCCGTCGCCATGGATCACCAGGGTTGGCACATCAATTTTGGCCATGTCCGGGCGGAAGTCGGTTTCCGAGAACGCCGTCACGCAATCCACAGTGCCTTTGAGCGAGGCCAGCAGCGCGACATTCAGGGTTTGCGTGAGCACGCCGTCAGAGACTTTCTGGCCCTGATTGGTGCCATAGAACGGTGCGGCGAAATCGGCGATGAACTGCGCGCGATCCTGCAGCAGGCCCGCCTTGATGCCGTCGAACACCGACTTGTCGACGCCCGCGGGGAAGTCGGCTTTCTTGCCGAACAGTGGCGTCACCGCGCCGAGCAACACCAGGCCGGCAACGCGCTCGCTACCGTGGCGGGCAATGTAGCGGCTGACATCACCGCCGCCCATGGAGAAGCCCACCAGGGTCACTTCATGCAGATCCAGATGGTTGATCAACTGCGCGATGTCATCGGCAAAGGTGTCGTAGTCGTAACCGGTCCACGGCTGATCGGAACGACCGAAACCGCGACGGTCGAAGGCGATGGTGCGATAACCGCGGCTGCTCAGGTATTCCATCTGGTATTCCCACATGTCGGCATCCAGCGGCCAGCCGTGGCTGAACAGCACGGGCTTACCGCTGCCCCAGTCCTTGTAATAGATTTCGGTACCGTCTTGGGTCTTCAACGTGCTCATGGAAACTCCTGCGTTTTGGGTTCAATCGTGGGCATGGCAGCCGCCACTATCTGCGCAAAATCCGCTGACAACTTGTACGCAGGTGCTAAGTTTTCCCGCCGCTTGCGCAACCAACTTTCATCAGGAGTTGTAAGATGCAACCGCATGGAACTGTAGTTTGCCGGAGACACCTGAAATGAAGCGCAAAAGTCTTGAGGGTAATGCCTGCCCCGTCGCCCGAACGCTGGATCTGATCGGCGACTGGTGGTCGTTGTTGATCGTCCGTGATGCGCTGGATGGCATTCGCCGATTCAGTGATTTCCAGAAGAATCTGGATATCGCCAAGAACATGCTCAGCGCCCGCCTCAAAAGTTTGGTGGAGCAGGGGATTCTGCAAACGGTTCCCGCCGCTGACGGCGGCGCCTATAAGGAATACGTGCTGACGGATCGCGGCAAAGCCTTGCAAACGGTGATCGTCGCGTTGTCGCAGTGGGGCGGCGAGTTCATGTACGCACCGGGCGAGCCGGGCTCGGTGATGGTCGATGCGAAGCATCGGCAGCCGATTCGCAAGCTGGAATTGATGGCCGCTGATGGCCGTCTATTAGCGCCGGAAGACGTGGCGACCAAGCTGAGTGTTGAGCATTGACGGACGAGGTCTGTTGCGGTTGTCTGTGACGTTCACCTGATAGTTGCCAGGCTTAATGGTTGTATTTTTATTGATGTTCTTTGACTGGCAGAAGGCGCAAAAGAGTTGGATGACTTTATGTCAGCGACTGTAAAGGTCATCAATACTCGCTTCTCGCTTTCTTTTCAGTACGAGTCGATCTACACCGTTAGAGATCGCGAACTGTTGACTTACAAGAGAATGATTGAACCTTGATGATAAGTGAGCTATTCCAGCGCTTCCTGAATGAGGAACTTGACTGGCGAATTTGTGAATTGTTGCGCACGGAAATTTTCACTGCCCAACAGTCCGACGGGGTCGTGTGCATTCGTGAGTTCACTTTTAATCTGTTTGATGTCGTGATTGATTTTGAAGCGCGCACAGTCGTGGTGACGGATGTGCTATTGCCGGAAAGTGATGCAGGTGCGGTCATGTCACTGGACGAGTTTACAAGTGTCTGCAAGCTTTGATGGAACAGGTGTGAGGCAGTCGTTTCGGTGGAGCAGGGGATTCTGCAGACGGTGCCCGCCCCTGACGGCGGCGCCTATAAGGAATACGTGCTGACGGAGCGCGGCAAAGCCTTGCAAACTGTGATTGTCGCGTTGTCGCAGTGGGGCGGCGAGTTCATGTACGCACCGGGCGAGCCGGGCTCGGTCATGGTCGATGCGAAGCATCGGCAGCCTATTCGCAAGCTGGAATTGATGGCCGCCGATGGCCGCGTGCTGGCACCGGAGGATGGCGCAACCCGCCTGGCTGTTGAGCACTGATTGGCTAAGGCGCTACGTCGCGGAGCCGTGGTAGCTCCCATTGTTCAATCCTCGATACAAACCCGACGCAAGGTCGAAACGATTGTTTGACGCCAAAATGATGGCCATCTAGTATCGCGCCACTATTGTGATGTCACTTTCCGTCTCGAGGGATCGAATATGTACCCACCCGTCCTCGTGACGAGGTTGTGCGTAGCGTTGCTGTGCCTGCCTTCAGTCCAAAGTGCTTTCGCTGCACCCACTCCTGGTGAAACCGACCTGATTCGCGAACGTCAGAATCGCTTGCTCGAAGAGCAGCAGCCAAGCCTCGAAGAACTGATACCAAGTGAAAGTTTTGGGGTTTCGAGGGCCTTGTGATGACTAGAGTTATTGAGATGGATGCAGTTTCAAAAGCTATTGCCGTTTCAGAGTTGTTTAGTGTTGTTCTACTTGATCGTCTGGGTCAGGAGGCGTTATACGGTTCGAAGGAGTGCTCAAGCAATATTTTTCTGGTTGATAACGTGGGAAACGTAGTTTGGCAGGTGAGTTCTGATTTTGATTCGGATGGGGGGGCATTCACCCATATTTTTGTGGAGGGGGGACAGCTTAAAGCTTACAGGTGGGATGGTGGTAGTTATAACCTCGACTTTCAAACAGGCAGAGCGGTTCCGAGCCAGCTATTGAAATGAGTCATCCCGGTGAGAGATGAATGGTGAGGAGTAAATGGGGACAGGCCACGTTTAGATAAAGGGGTTGGGCTACGGCTTTCAAATTTACTCAAAAAAGCCTGGTCTGTCCCCGTTTTCTCCCGTCTCTCTTTGACCGATTGCTAAAAGTGTTTGGGAGAAGCACATCAAAGGGATGAAACCTGAGGGTGTCAAAATCTCAAATAATTTAAAGGGTCTTTAGTCTATGAAGATTGAGAATGAAGAAGGCCAACTCCTAAATGTTATTGCTGATATCGGCGCCTTGGAGTGGCGGAAGTATCGGCAGAGGTTTCCTGAGGTGTGGGTTGGAAATGAAATTCGGCGAGAAGATCATTCTGCTTTTCCCCCTTTCATCGCTTTCAGGTTTAAGTGTGTTGCCAAGATAAAATTGATAAGTTGAGGGCCGCGGTGGATGGCTACAAGGGGGCTTTGCCATGGTCGTTTGTTGGTCGGGCACGCGAAAATCTACCGGGGACTAACTTTATGATCGCTCCCACAAGGCTGTTGGAGGCGAGTGAATGCGGTATGACAAATATGGCTGCTGCAGTGTATTTATCTATTCACGAACCGCTACTTGGCCCACTGGCGTACGAGGATTTGGTTGGGCTGGCGGATCATATTCGCTCGGAGTTTTCGTTTTGTTAACTACTGTTGTGTTTAGGCAAGATACTAAAGGTGGGTGTGTTTATCTAGATGATCATATCGAGATTGGAAAAGATTTAACGTTCACTGCGCTTATTGTGGGGTAAATGGGGACAGACCACGTTTAATCCATAAGTGGCGACAGGCCCTGAGGGATCCCCATAAACCTACTCCAAGCTTAGTGCCTGATGATGGGGAAGAAATGGGAATAGACCAGATTTAGACAGTACTCCGAAAGCATGGTCTGCCCCCTTTTTAACAACTATGTTCCATACGTGAATTAAGAAAATGTCGGGAATTCGAAAGGGGACAATCACGGCAGGCGAGTGCTGTGGCTGGAGGGTGATCGTAGATGATAATCGCGAAGGTGAGACCGGTGGTTATTATCTCTATATTAAAAAATAAATAATCTGGGATTTGATTATTGGTTCGAAGCTGAGGCGGGAGTAGAGGCGCAGCTTGAGGGTTTCGAGGTTGATTGGGGGGACTTAACTTAGAGAATATGGGGGCACGTTTAGAAAGCACTCCAAAAACGTGGTCTGTCCCAATTTTTCTCTTTTTGTGTATGGTGCCAGCAGAAGAGGGTTATAACCATGTCGTTATCGGCAATGATCATTTCATCAGAAAAGTTGAACACAGAAGACTTCAAAGAAGTCATCCTGGCGCACGGTGGATTTGTGAGTTCCGGCAAGCCCTTTCGGGGCAGCGTTAGCGAGGGCAATTCGGAAATCTGGCTGGCCTTGCATTCAAAAGATGTTCTTGAAGAATTTTACGATGCCGAAGATCTGCAAGGGTGGCAGGATGTCTTAGGGGGGGAACCGCAGGTAATGATTGAGCTTGACCTCGATCATACCGAGCATGCGAAGTTAATTTACTTGAAGGTTTTTTTGAGTTTTGCGAAAGCTTGGCCTTGTGTTTTAAATGACGTAGACGATTCTATTCTTTCCCAAAGTTCATTTTGTGTGAAATATGAGAACCTTCTGGGCGGGTTGTAAGAGGATAAAAGGGGACAGGCCACGTTTAAAAAGCACTCCGAAAACGAGGTTTTCCCCCTTTTTACCGCGTTCCCACTTTGAGGTTTTGATGATGCGTGAGTTGTTTCAGCGTATTTTAAGTGAGGAATTTAATGAAGGTACACTTGAGCTACTGCGTAGAGAGGTTTTAAGTGCACAAGAACCCGATAGTGTTATGTGCATTCGCGAGTTTAATTTTAATTTGTTTGACGTTTTGATTGATTTTGAGAAGCGGTTTGTAGTAATTCAAGACGTGCTGCTGCCAGAAACTGATCCAGGGTCAGTGATGTCGCTGGATGAGTTTATATGTTTATGTGGAATTTGAGGGTGCGAACCGCTGAGCAGTACCTTTACACCACAGTTGAGCAAGGTTTATCCGGTGGGGTTCCAGTTTGTCGGAGCGGGATAAATGAGGCAAATCACGTTTAGAAAGCACCCCAAGAACGGAGTAAATGGCGGAGTAAATGGGGACAGACCACGTTTAGCAGAAAACACTCGGAAAACGTGGTCTGTCCCCATTTTTCCAAAAACGTCGTCTGTCCCCGTTTTCCCGTTTTCTTTTGGGAGTTCTTGAGTAATTAAAAAATAAAATATCCAGGTGTTAGGGTGGGTCTTTTGATGATAATGGGGGGTGTTGCGCCCTGTGCCAAAGAGTTATTAAAATGAATAAAAGAGCTGTCTATTCAGAGATAAAAGAGTTGTTGCTTTCTTGCTATTGGAGAGGGTGTAGGGATCATGGCGTGTCTGGATGGAGTCACGAGGAAGTTTGTGCGTGGGCTTATGGTGAGTTTGAAGGTTGTTATGGTCTGCAAATTGAAAATCTGATGTTGGAGGTTGCTATCTATGTTTTGTTCGGATGTTGGTGTCCTGATCAGAGTGGTCATCATAGAAAAGAAGTGGTCAGGATGCTGAGTTTGTTGGGGATGGATGAGTCAATGAAAGAGTTACCTTCCGATGAATCTGAAGAGTTTATCAACGATCTCGCTATCCTCAAGCTTGTTTAAGGCGAATAATGGGGGCGGACGAATATGAGGACAGACCATGTTTAGAAAGCACTCCGAAAACGTGATCTGCCCCCTTTCTGCGCCAGAAGAACTCTTCAAGCCTAGGTAATCGCATTATGGACGAAAGAATAAAGGCGTTGTGTGTGAAACTAGCGGAAATGACTTCTGAGTTGGCTGCTGACTGGTTAATTTTCAACTATCCAATTGATTAGGTAGGTTGGGGGGGCGTTGTTGCTAATACCTCATCGTACTTGGAAGCGTTCTGATCAAAAGCGTTTAGCACAATACTATTTTGTTAAGTTGCCATTTTCTGGGGATAGAGGATATGAAGCCTTCGCATCTATTATGCGTCTGCGGGTACTAATTACCTGCATTTCGGATCATTTGCCTGTAGAGTTGTCCAGGGTCGAATTACTTTGCTACTACTTAATTCCTGTCCTTCGTCGTTATGCCAAAAATGAATCGGATCTCAAGATGGTTGATGAGTTTGTAACAATACTCAATGCGAAATAAAAAGGTAAGCTACAGTGACGAATAATTAGGGAGTAAATGGGGATAGGCCACGTTTAATCTAATTAGCTGAAACAATACGTAAAACTTTGCCATCATTTTAGCCTTGCGGCCCGCTAAGCTTTCAGTTCGACCAATTGAAAGGATTCAACGATGCCGCGTAGACCCCGAGTTTTGATACCAGGCGTACCACTGCACTTGATTCAGCGAGGGAACAATAGAACTGCCTGTTTTTTTACCGAGGAAGACTACCTTTTTTATTTGGAGCTTTTGGCCGAACAGGCCTCTAAAAATGATTGTGATATTCATGCGTGGTGTTTAATGACTAATCACGTTCATTTGTTAGTAAGTCCTTATAATACCAGCAGCGCAAGCCTGCTGATGAAGGGTGTCGGCCAGAGATACGTCCAATATGTAAATCGTACGTATCGTCGCAGCGGAAGTTTGTGGGAAGGCCGATATCGTTCATGTCTTGTTGAGAGTGAACGATATTTGTTGTGCTGTTATCGATACATCGAAATGAATCCAGTCAGAGCGAAAATGGTAGCTCATCCGGCACAATATCGCTGGTCAAGTTACCGTATTAACGCACAATCAGAGCACTCGCACATTGTTACCCCTCATGCTCAGTATTTGGCGCTTGGAGGGCAGGGCGGGCAGCCGGCAGATGCTTACCGCGAACTGTTCAAAAATGACTTGGAGTCAGAGTTGGTTGACCAGATTCGTGATGCGACCAATGGAAATAATGTTTTTGGCGGTTCAAAGTTTGCTGCTGATGTCGAGACAATGATCGGTCGTCGCGTGCAGCGGGGTAGCCCGGGAAGGCCGAAAAAATCGACAATCCGATGAAACGTGGTCTGTCCCCGTTTTTCCTGTCCCCGTTTTTCCAAAAGGGAATTGATATAGCTAATAAATATGTAGAGAAAGTTTGGGAGCAGAATCCCGATCAACTTAAGGCAGATGCATGGGTGCCGAAATGAACGATCTTCTTAAAGAATTTGATATGCTTTGCGATAAAGCTATAGCCGCATTTGACGAAGAACTCGCTATCTCTTATGAAATGTCTATGGTAGAAATTCTGAAGTTTGTTAAGTCCAACATGGAGCAGAGGGGTTTTTTTGTATCGCGATTTGAGGAGATATTGATGTCTAATAATTCCCCATTTGAGGTTGTGGCTTTCTGTATGCGGGAGTTGCAATGGCCTGAAATAAAAGAGTTTGTAGTTTCGAGAATGAATCCCTCACAAGATCCGCGGAGTGAAGCACTGCGAGGTGTGCTGACGGCATTTGATGAGGTTTGGCCTGATGCTGATCTGTACAGATATTATGACGCGGGTAATGATGCTTGCGAACATTAGAGTATTATTAGAGTAATGGGGGCGGACCACTTTTAGAAAGCACTCCGAAAACGTGGTCTGTCCCCGTTTTTCTTAGAAAGCACTCCGAAAACGTGGTCTGTCCCCGTTTTTCCACCAGTTCCTGGTAGTACTTGATCCGCGGAATAATCACTTCCGGCGTACCAATCATCGCCGTCTTGTGCAGGCTCTCCAGTTCAAACTCCGGACGCCCGGAAAACTTCTCTTCCGGGCTTAGCGCGAGGAAGCCATTGACCGGCGTCTCCTTGTTACCAAACCACGCATCGAAGGTGCGGTAGAAACGTGAGATGGCTTTCGCGCCGATTTTCCAGCCGTCCGGATCATAGAGGAAAGGGGGAGACCACGATAAAAATATTCTGACAATCGTGTCCGTCCCGTTTTGGTCCTTGTTCGACTCGCCTCTGCCGGTCTTCGACAACATGCGTACAGTGGGCGCGTTCCACCGCACTCCGTGCTTGGTTCGGATCGTCGCCAGTACGGTTGACGCCTATTTGGCGGTGAATTAGATGGGCCCGGGCATGAAGGATCCATGCAACGATGGTAAATAGAGTCGATCAACAACCCAACCTGCACAAATACTTGATCAAAACCAATCCGGCAAATACCCTTACAGTCAGCGGGATATTGATTTTGCTGAACAGCTAATAAAGGATGTCGACGATGCTCTTCGCCGATGAGTGCTTCAGAAAATTTGTTATATGGTTGGTTTCTTTGCCTTTCTTTTCCGTTGAAGCTTTGGAGGCTTCATTAAAAGAATTAGGTGGGGTGGATGGCGTTATTGAAAACTCATACTACATATCTGCGTACGAATTTTTAAGTTGTACTCTGGTGCAGATAAACTCATTTGATCGTGTGCTGGAATTTTTTCGGGATTTCGAGTTGAAGTTGAGTGAGGATCCTGAGCGTCTGTATTATTTTGTTGAGTATGTAGTCGGCCACTCTCTAGTTCGCGGTGGTGATGTCGAGAAGTTAATAAGTGCGGCGCCCGACAGCTACAAAACTTTTTTGCATAGACGATTTTTGTCAAAATAAACGGCGGTCGACCAAATTTTTTCGCAATTAATCCTTACGGGGGATTGGTTCACTATTGAATGTCGGGTGGAGAGTGGGGTACAGTTTTTATATTTTTGGGAAAATAGAAATGTCCCAGTTTTCCGTCAGAGTTAAGTGCAAGTGCGGTGGTGTAGAGGTCTCGTTGGGGCGTATTGAGAATGGAATGCTGCCTGTTGATGTTTTAAGGGCGTGATCTTGGTCAGTCCCGATATTTCCAATTCCGATCTCGCAGGGTTGATTTTCGACGGACTCCCGATGGTAGGCGGAATGGTATTTAAAAATATCGATTTTTAGGTCATGCTATCTAAATTAACACGGAAGGGCGGATTTGTTGTTTTTTATTTGTTCAAAAATAAATATATCCCGATTTTTTCAAGGTTGAAATAATGAAGGCTTATAAAGGTAATATTTCTAAAGAATCATTGAAGCTGTTTGCTTCGGATATTGGGTCCGGAGAATTTTTCTCGTATGCAGGAAATCTCGTTTCACTCGAACACACAATTTCTGTTCTAGGTTTGCTTTCTCCTGATTTTATTGAGTCTGATGGCCACATTTTCTGGTCGCCCAACGCCGAGCAATACGACCCGCAGAAGTTTCCTTTGACGGGGCTGGTCGAGACAGGGTCTGGTGTATTGGAGCAAAGTAAATCACGTAGAGATGTTGAACGATACAGAAATGTTTTTTCAATAAATCAGTTCTTTTCAAAGTGGGAAGATGCGCCGGATCGACTCATATTTAAGTCGGGGCTGTCGGAAGAAGATTATCGTCTTTGTCATTTGTTCGCCGATCAGCTCGCCGGATATTGGAAGCGAGCATTGTCAGACTGTTTTCCAGGAAAGGTTTTTCAATTTGAAATTGCTGATGATCTTCTCGATGAATATGGGGTTTGTCTGACGTTCTGGCAGTCCTAGTTGGGGGAAATAAATCTGTGCAGCTTTCCGGGTTGCATGTTTCAAGTCGGAAATAAGTTAATTTGGGAAGATGGCAATCTTTACAAAAAGGCATCCGTTGTCACCCATATTCCTACGGGCTTTAAATAGTGAAAACCGTTTCTTATTTTTGATTGCTTCCGGATTCGATGTCTGAAGAAGATGTGGGCGATAAAAGGGATAAAAGGGGACGGGCCACGTTTAAAAAGCACTCCGAAAACGAGGTTTTCCCCCTTTTTACCGCGTTCCCACTTTGAGGTTTTGATGATGCGTGAGTTGTTTCAGCGTATTTTAAGTGAGGAATTTAATGAAGATACACTTGAGCTACTGCGTAGAGAGGTTTTAAGTGCACAAGAACCCGATAGTGTTATGTGCATTCGCGAGTTTAATTTTAATTTGTTTGACGTTTTGATTGATTTTGAGAAGCGGTTTGTAGTAATTCAAGACGTGCTGCTGTCAGAAACTGATCCAGGGTCAGTGATGTCGCTGGATGAGTTTATATGTTTATGTGGAATTTGAGGGTGCGAACCGCTGAGCAGTACCTTTACACCACAGTTGAGCAAGGTTTATCCGGTGGGGTTCCAGTTTGTCGGAGCGGGATAAATGAGGCAAATCACGTTTAGAAAGCACCCCAAGAACGTGGTCTGTCCCCGTTTTTCCTAGGTGGTTGGAGTTTTGGAGTCGCCAGAAATGATTAGTGGGAAAGTCGGGCAGTTAGGTGTTATGCGTTTGTGGCGCGATGAGCCTAACAAGGTTCTTTGTATCGTAGACGGGGTGGAAGAGAGGCTTTCATACCCAGCGCGTTGCGAATCCATAAAATCTATTGAGCGCTATTTAGTCATTGAAGTGATGCTGCCCAGGGGGGCGAGAGCATTATACGGATTGTTAGGTGTGCGTCATATTGCCTCGACTGGCAGCGCTACTCTAAAAGTTAGGGTTGCAAGCTCTGGATCTACTGGTGCGATATACAAAGGGTCGCTAATTGATTCGTTTGAAACCGTAACTGTCGGATTGCCTGAGCTATACGCGGATGCTGCAGTTTCTGGGTTTGAGCGCGCTTTTGCAGGCGGTGTCGATGTGCAAGCTGGAGTTGTAGAAATTGCTTGTGCCGCTTTTGGTGAAGTTTCTTCGAGTGAACCATTTTTTGAGCGGTTAGGGTTTGCGTTGGCAAAAGCATTATCCTTGCCGGTTGAAGAAGTTTCCGTTGATACAGTTGGTTTATATTTATTTGAGTGAATGTGTAAATGGGGGCATGCCACGGATTTGAAATTTATTAAAAAAACGTGGTCTGTGCCCGTTTTCTTCACAAATGTTTATTCCAAATTTTGAGAATGTGTTGATCCATTTTGTTCAATTCCATTTAAGAGGTGATGTCGTGACTAGGCAAGATATTAAAAGTGGGTGTGTTTATCTAGATGATCATATCGAGATTGGAAAAGATTTAACGTTCACTGCGCTTGTTGAGCAGGGTGTTAAATTTGATGGTGAAATAGATATGGGTAATGGCTGGATGCTGTTTTCCAGTTGGAATCATTGCATTTTAGGTCGCCAAGTTAATGTGAGTTTCGGTTTTTTCAAAGGTTGTCTGAAAAAATTTGGCTTCGCATTGATAAGTGGTGATGGGCGTGATCTCGAAGGGCTAAAGATCAAGCACGACGCCTTATTAAATGAGCTGTTTGGTATTCCTCAGAAAAAAAATGAAATTCTAATAGCTTATGATTTTGTATGGGGGACTGTATCTTCACAATTGGACCCAAGAGGTGGTTCGTGTAGCGTGGAGTTCTATTGGAAGTGAATGTGGAGAAAAAGCCTGCATGGTTTCCGATTGAGATTGATAGCCACGTTTTCCGCCTACCTAACGCTAAGCAATACGATCCGCGAAATTCCAGTTGAGTAGACTGGTCGAGACATGGAGTAAATGGGGGGAGACCAAGTTCAATATAATTGGCTGAAAAAATACGTAAAATTTTGCCGACATTTTAGCCTTGCTGCCCGCTAAGCTTTCAGTTCGACCCATTGAAAGGATTCTGTACTTGAAAGTTTTTTTGAGCTTTGCCAAAGCTTGGCCTTGTATTTTACATGACGTAGACGACGCCATTCTTTCCTGTCGTTCGGTTTTGGTGAAATATAAAGCTTGTTCGGGATAGAGGTAAGTGGGTGTGTGATTTTTTGGGGCGGCGTATTTATTTTTCAATTGTTGAGTTGAGTAGCCGATATGGCGTTTTATATAGAGATGGATAAAACAGCAGAGACTGAGGAGTATGTTGAGTATACGTTTGGCCGGGGGGTGGAGGTGGGTTTGATAAGGCTGGATAAAATAAAGGGAACTATTGCTGTTCTAAAGGAGTGTCCATTGGATGCGAAAGGTCAATGGTCAGATAGAGTCGGTATGAAATTGGCTCGTTTTTTCGTGAGTGGCGAGTTTCCTGAAAAAACCCAGTGGGCGTCTTGATAGAAAAAGCGACGTGTGCAACGTTATGCTGGAGTTGATGTGCAGGAAGCCGATCCAGTAAAGACTGACGTAAAACACCAGCCATTGATGACTTCAAGCCGATGAGCGGTGTATAGCCGTTGCGGATCTGCAGAAGAGGCGAATCTTCGGATTATTGACTGTGGTAACCCCTAATGAATGAATCCTGCGGCGTGAAGTGCGAGCAGTGTGGGGGCAATTTGATCTTCTTCGAAGAAGGTCGTGCCCAGGGAACACGATGCGATCAGTGTGACTGGTCGGTAGTGACAACGAATATGCCCGGCATCCAGCTGGATAGGTGCAGGTATGAAGTTCGCTGTCGCGGCGACTATCGGAATCAAGCCCAGGTAAAGGCTGTCTCCGAGGTGACAGGTCAAAATTATTTGATTTCCAGGCTTACACTCCAGCAAGGCGATGCTCTGGTATTCAGCGGTCAGGCGCAGGAGGTCTTACAGGCTAGAAATATTCTTGCGTCAGCGGGTGTTGTTTGTGAAATCACGCCTGATTTTCCTGGATATGAATAGAAATCTGGCGATAAGAGCAGTTTTTTCGGAGGCGGGCTATGAATCAACAACAGCAGGACTTGATGATTGATCTGGTGTCGCATCGGATCTCAACAGACTGTTTTCTTGAGTCTTTATTTAATGGTGGGGATATCCCCGAAGATTACCTGCGTGCTGAACTGGAAACTGCGCTTGAAATTAAAGACGCTGACAGCGTGGAATGCTTGCTGATATTCGGTGCGGTGTTCGGTTTCACTCAAGACTGTGCGGATGTGTTATGCCGCTTACTCGTTGAAGAATGGCACATCAGTCACGAGAATATTGCAAGGGAGTTGAAGGTTTTCAGATACCCTGGTGCGGTCGACTATTTATTCAAGACGGCGCTGACCTGCTTTCCGTATATCGCTTCCGAGCATGCTCTGGGTGTGAAATGCATTTATGCTTTACACGAGATCGGTACCGATAAGGCTAGAGAAAAATTGCAATTGCTGGCCAAGGTTGATAACGCTGAAATGTCCGAGCGTGCACGCCGTTTATTGGCGCGAGTGTGATGTTGCTTTAAAAGTGGTTGAGTTCGCAGGCAGGAATATGCATTTTCCGATTTAAAATAAAAAGCCCCGAATTGCTCGGGGCTTTTTATTTCGGCTGGCCATCGGCAGTGACTTAACGAAACGCCGGCACCACGTGCTTGATAAACAACTCCAGCGACTTCTTCTTCTCCGCATGCGGCAAGCTGTTGTCACACCAGAAACTGAACTCATCCACCCCCAGTTCCTGGTAATACTTGATGCGCGGAATAATCTCTTCCGGCGTACCAATCATCGCCGTTTTGTGCAGGCTCTCCAGCTCAAACTCCGGACGCCCGGCAAACTTCTCTTCCGGGCTCGGCGCGAGGAAGCCGTTCACCGGGGTTTGCTTGTTGCCGAACCACGCATCGAAGGTGCGGTAGAAACGTGAAATAGCTTTCGCGCCGATTTTCCAGCCGTCCGGATCATCCGCCGTGTGCACGTGGGTGTGGCGCAGCACCATCAGTTGCGGGCGCGGCACATCAGGATTGTTGTCCAGCGCGGTCTGGAATTTGTTCTTCAGATCGAGGACTTCTTCGTCGCCCTTCATCAGCGGCGTGACCATCACGTTGCAGCCGTTGGCCACGGCAAAGTTGTGCGAATCCGGGTCGCGGGCGGCGATCCACATCGGTGGATTTGGTTGCTGAATCGGCTTCGGCACGCTGGTCGAGGTGGGGAATTTCCAGATATCGCCGTCGTGGGCGTAGTCGCCTTGCCACAGGGCGCGCACGACCGGGACCATTTCCCGCAGGGCCTGGCCGCCGGATGAGGCGGGCATGCCGCCGGCCATGCGATCGAATTCAACTTGATAAGCGCCGCGTGCGAGACCGACTTCCATGCGGCCGTTGCTGATCACGTCGAGCAGTGCACATTCACCGGCCACCCGCAGCGGGTGCCAGAACGGCGCGATGATGGTGCCGGCGCCGAGGTGGATGGTGGTGGTTTTTGCCGCGAGGTAGGCGAGCAGTGGCATCGGGCTCGGCGAGATGGTGTATTCCATGGCGTGGTGTTCGCCAATCCACACGGTGCTGAAACCGCCGGCCTCGGCCATCAGGGTCAGTTCGGTCAGGTCTTCGAACAGTTGACGGTGGCTGACGCTTTCGTCCCAGCGTTCCATGTGGATGAACAGGGAAAATTTCATGACGCTTCCTCGGATCTTTTGTTGTTATGGCTACAAAACTGTAGGAGCGAGCCTGCTCGCGATGGCGGTGTGTCAGAAAACTCATCGACATCGGATAAATCGCTATCGCGAGCAGGCTCACTCCTACATTTGATTTGTGCGGGGCTTGAGGTTTTGATCAGGCCAGAACGGGCAGGGCGCCCATCTTGCCGTGGCAGTACACCAGCGGCCCGGCGATCTGTTCGGGAACGATGAGGTTCTTCACCGCGCCGACCATGATGGCGTGGTCGCCGCCTTCATATTCGCGCCACAACTCACACTCGATGATAGCTGTTGCATTGGCCAGGATCGGGTTGCCCAACTCGCTCAACGTCCACTCGATGCCTTGCGCCTTGTCCTTGCCTTTACGGGCGAAGGCGTAGGCTTCGCTTTGCTGGCCGCCGGACAGGACGTGAATCGCAAAACGCTTGTTCTTGATCAGGACAGGATAGGAGTCGGAACTGTAATTGGGGCAGAACAGCACCAGGGCCGGGTCCATCGACAGCGAGCTGAAGGCGCTGGCGGTCAGGCCGACGATCTGTCCGTCGTCATCCAGGGTGGTGATCACGGTGACGCCGGACGGGAACGAACCCATGACTTGTTTGTAGATGGCCGCATCGATCATTGGACGATCCTCGGGTGTTGTGACGCTGTTTTTATGTGTTTGTTGGTCTGATGGTATACCGCTATTTTATCTTTGCAAGGGCTTTTAAGCTGAACCGATAAACGTACCGCGTTCGTCGGAAACTCAATGTTTATGGGGCTTTCGGCTGGCCGCTGAGCTGCGGTATCAGCGAGGATGGCGCATCAGATAGCGCCGTAAACTACGGATCAGTCTTGTGAATTGTTTGGAATACCATAATATGGTTTCCATCTGAGGGGTGACCAATACGTCCTCCCGGTTTGGCTTCATACAACGATAAGAACAGACAAACTCGAGTTCATGCATATGTCCCAGATGTCCCGGCAAGATCCGTTGATCGAGAATCACACGGTCGATTACGTCCCACTCGCGGAACGCCACGGGAAGGCCCGCGACCTTTTCACTCTTTGGTTCAGCACCAACATTGCGCCACTGCCCATCGTCACCGGCGCCATGGTGGTTCAGGTGTTCCATCTCGATTTGCTCTGGGGGCTGCTGGCGATTGTGCTGGGGCACATGATCGGTGGGGTGGTGATTGCGCTGGCGTCGGCACAGGGCCCGCGCATGGGCATTCCGCAAATGGTTCAGAGCCGTGGCCAGTTCGGGCGTTACGGCGCGCTGTTGATCGTGTTCTTTGCGGCGATCATCTACATCGGTTTCTTCATTTCCAACATCGTGATCGCCGGTAAATCCATCGTCGGGATTGCGCCGTCGGTGCCCGCACCGCTGAGTATCCTGATCGGGGCGCTGGCCGCTACGGCTATCGGCGTGATCGGTTACAACTTCATCCATACGCTGAATCGCATCGGTACCTGGGTGATGGGCAGTGCGCTGCTGGCGGGGTTCATCTACATCTTTGCCCATGACTTGCCGGCGGATTTTCTCACCCGTGGCAGTTTCAACCTGTCCGGCTGGCTGGCGACGGTGTCGCTGGGGATCATCTGGCAAATCAGCTTTTCGCCGTACGTCTCCGATTACTCGCGTTACCTGCCGGCGGATATCGGTATTGCCAAGCCATTCTGGGCCACCTATCTGGGCGCGACACTGGGCACGATTCTGTCGTTCAGTTTTGGCGCGGTGGCCGTGCTGGCGACTCCGGAAGGCACCGAAGCGATGGTCGCGGTCAAGCAGTCGACCGGTTGGCTGGGGCCGATTCTGATGGTGCTGTTCCTGCTCAATATCATCAGCCACAACGCGCTGAATCTGTACGGCGCGGTGCTGTCGATCATCACCTCGATCCAGACCTTCGCCAGCCAATGGACGCCGAGCATCAAGGTGCGCGTGGTGCTGTCGAGCGTGGTGCTGGCTGGTTGCTGTGTGGTGGCGCTCGGGGCGTCGGCGGATTTCATTTCCGAGTTCATCGGGCTGATTCTCGCGCTGTTGCTGGTGCTGGTGCCGTGGGCGTCGATCAATCTGATCGACTTCTACCTGATCAAGCGCGGCAACTACGACATCACCTCGATCTTCCGCGCCGACGGCGGGATTTACGGGCGCTTCAATCTGCACGCGATCATTGCCTATTTCATCGGCATCATCGTGCAGCTGCCGTTCGCCAATACCTCGCTGTACGTCGGGCCTTACGCCAACCTGGTCGATGGTGCGGATCTGTCGTGGCTGGTCGGCCTGGTGGTGACCGTTCCGCTGTATTACTGCCTGGCAACGCGCGGCCAGACGCAGCAGAGCAGGGCGGTGCGGTTGGGGCGTGGCGAGGGGATTTATCCCCGATCGGCTGCGAAGCAGTCGTGAAATCTGCGAATGCGGTGTCCTTTGGTTGAGGGGGCCGCTTCGCAACCCATCGGGGATAAATCCCCTCGCCACAAGTGATGCTCGCCCGGTCCTCCGCATTCGAGCGGTCATTCAAATTGGCCACATCGATCCCCTTTTGGCCAATCCCCCACTGTGATCCGTTTGCGCTGTCAGCAAGAATCAAAGCCATAACGAGACGCCAGACCTTTTTGCCCTCGGCTACCTTTAACGCCGCTGCCGTGTACAGAACATAAAAACCATCGAACTCACGCCGCTTTTTGGGGAAACAACCATGGTCACGATGAAACGTATTCTGGGTGCCACCGTGTGTGGGCTGACGCTGCTGGCCAGCGCCGTCCACGCCGAGCAGCGCGAACTGCGGGTGTACAACTGGGCGGATTACATCCTGCCGTCCGTGCCCAAGGATTTCGCCGCGAAAACCAACATCAAAGTGACCTGGGATACCTTCGACACCAACGAATCCCTGGAAGCCAAACTGCTGACCGGCAACTCGGGTTACGACCTGGTGGTGCCGTCGAACCAATTCCTTGATACGCAGATCAAGGCCGGCGTTTTCCAGAAACTCGACAAGACCAAGCTGCCGAACTGGAGCCATCAGGATCCGGAACTGTTGAAGCTGCTGGACAAAAACGACCCCGGCAATCAGTACGGCGTGCCCTACATGGTCGGTACCGTGCTGATCGGCTTCAACCCGGCCAAGGTCAAGGCGGCACTGGGCGACAACGCGCCGGTGGACAGTTGGGATCTGGTGTTCAAACCCGAGAACATGGAGAAGCTCAAATCCTGCGGTGTGGCGATGCTCGATTCGCCCTCGGAGATCTTGCCGCTGGCCCTGCATTATCTCGGCCTCGACCCTAACAGCCAAAACCCTGCCGACTATGAAAAAGCCAAGGAGTTGATGCTCAAGGTTCGTCCGTACGTGACCTATTTCAACTCGGCCAAATACATGACAGACATCGCCAATGGCGATATCTGCGTGGCCATCGGTTACTCCGGCAGCTTCTACCAGTTCGGCAACCGCGCCAAAGAAGCGGGCAACGGCGTGGTGGTCGACTGGCGTTTGCCGAAGGAAGGCGCGCCGATCTGGTTCGATACCTTCGCCATTCCGAAGAGCGCGAAGAACGTCGCCGAGGCCCATGAATTCCTCAACACCCTGCTCGATCCGAAAGTGATTGCGCCGATCAGTGACTTCCTCGGTTACCCGAATGCGAACAAGGATTCGATGCCGTTGATCAACAAGGAAATCACCGGCAATCCGAACCTGACACCGACCCCCGAAGCGCTGAAAAACCTTTACGTCGTCCAGCCATTGCCGCAGAAGCTTGAGCGCGTACGGACCCGGGTCTGGACCAGCATCAAGTCCGACAAATAACCATCAGCACAATCCTGCAAGGGATTGTCGATGGACGAAGTATTTGTGCGGTCAGGGCGATTTTCTTCAATACCGAGGGCAGGGCGCTGGTTACTTTGAGCGCCTTGTTCCTCGTTTTGAAGAAGGTGTGCAATGAGTCTGATTGTTTCGATGGCGGCGTTTGCCCTCGCCGCGTCCATCACCCCCGGGCCGGTCAATATTGTGGCGCTGAGTGCCGGTGCGCAGTTCGGCTTTCGTGCCAGTCAGCGGCATGTCGCCGGGGCGACGCTGGGGTTTGTGCTGCTGTTGGTGCTGATGGGGTTGGGCCTGCATGAAGTGCTGAAGCTATGGCCGTTCATGACTCGGCTGGTGCAACTGGCGGGGGTGGCATTTCTGCTGTTCATGGCCTGGAAACTCGCCAGCGATGACGGGCAACTGAACACTGGCGACTCGGCACGTGCGCCGTCGATGCTCTATGGCGCAGTGATGCAATGGCTCAACCCCAAAGCCTGGCTGGCCTGCGTGGCCGGGATGGGCGCGTTTGTCGCCGATGGCGAGGCGCGGCTGGTCTGGCAGTTTGCGGCGGTGTATCTGGTGATCTGCTATGTGTCGGTGGGCTGCTGGGTGTATGCCGGGACGTTTTTGCGCGGGTATCTGGGCAATCCGGCAGGGATGCGCTTGTTCAATCGACTGATGGCGGGGTTGTTGGCGGTGAGTGCGATCTACTTGCTGCTACCTTGACGAGGAGCAACCCTGACTCCAACGCTGACCTTTGTGGCGAGGGAGCTTGCTCCCGCTGGGTTGCGCAGCGACCCCAATCCGGCTCAATCAGAGCTGCCAGATGTAGCGCATTCTTGCGGATTTGGGAGCGCTTCGCCCTCCTGCGGGAGCAAGCTCCCTCGTCACAGACATCGATGCGTTCCGGTCAGCCGCGATACTGCCCCGGCGTCGCCGCCAGATGCTGTTTGAACGCTCGCTGAAAATGCGCCTGATCGGCAAACCCCGCTTCCAGCGCCACATCGGCGATCAACTGACCACTGCGCAAACGGCCACGGGCGAACTGGATGCGCTGGTTCACCAGAAACGCATGCGGGGTCATCCCGTAATACTGTTTGAAGGCGCGAATCAGGTACGACGGTGACAGCTGCGCCGCGAGGCAAATGTCATCCAGGCTGAGCAGATCCGTGCAATGTTCGCGGATGTAATCGGCGGCGCGTTCAAGCTTGAAATTCGGCTCGCGCACGGGAGCTTGTGCCGGGTTCAGACGCAGTTGCAGATCGCTGAAGAATTCCACCGCCACGCTCTGTTTGCGCAAGACGTCCTGCTGCTCGTCGATCAACACCTCGTACAGCCCGTTGAGATCGCCGAACAGCTTGGCGTCGGCGAGATGAGTGGTGGCAAACCGGCGAAACTCAAGCTCGGCACTGAAGCCCAATTGATGTTGCAGATCGGTCAGCCATGGCGTCTCGACGTACAGCATCAGGTACGACCACGGCTGATCATCGATCGGGTTGCACGCATGCACATCACCGGGATTCATCAGCACCACGGTGCCCGCCGTGACTTCGAACTGCGCTTGTTCGTGTACATAGGTGCTGCGCCCGGCGGTGATCGCTCCAATCGAAAAATGCGCATGGGAATGCCGGGCGTAACACACCTCGCGACCATCGGCGATCGCCCGCGCCTCGATGAAGGGCAGGGCGTCGTCGCGCCAGAAGCGCGGGGCTTTTTCAGGGTTTTTCGCGGCAGCGTGTTTCATCAACGTCATTCCCGGCAGGCCAGCGCCCGAGTGTATTAGCTCTGGCCGGCAAAGGCCCGTTCCAGTTCGGCGATATCGAGTTTTTTCATCTGGAACATGGCCTGCATCGCCCGCTGGGATTTGCTGGTGTCCGGGTCTTGCATCATGTGCATGAACGCCACCGGCACGATCTGCCACGACACGCCAAACTTGTCCTTGAGCCAGCCGCATTGCTGGGCTTCTACTGGCCCGCCGGCTGAGAGGTTGCCCCAAAAATGGTCGACTTCCTCCTGGTTCTGGCAATTGACCTGAAACGAGATGGCTTCGCTGAACTTGAACATCGGCCCGCCATTCAGCCCGGTGAAAGCATGGCCATCGAGTTCGAAACTGACGGTCATCACCGCACCTTCCGGCTTGCCGTGAAATTCCTGACCGACCTTGCTGTAGTGGGTCACGCCGGTGATTTTCGAGTGGTCGAAGATCGCGCAGTAGAACTTCGCCGCCGCTTCGGCCTGATCGTCGAACCACAGGCACGGTGTGAGTTTTTGAAAGCGTTGCATGACAGTCATCCTCGGCAGGTTAGACACGCAGGATTAACAGCGTAGTCAGTCCTTGGTCGACTGGCGGTGCCGTAGATCGACAAGTGCGCCGCGATTGGATTGTCGATAGACTTGCCGCCCCGATTTTGCCGCAAGGACGCTTCGCATCATGGTTGCCCCACGTTCCCTGTTTTTCACCTGCCTGTTCGCGACGGCATCAGCTAGCGCGGCCCCATTGAGCTGCCAGCTCCAGGACCCGGCCGGCAACTACCTTGTCGACGTGCGTGTCGAGCAGCCGCCGGCAGACAGCTTCGACCCGGTAGCGGCGCAGATCATCCTGCGCGATAAAGTCAGCGGCGATGTGCTGCAAACAATCGCAACACCCGACGCCTCCGAGCTGTTAAAGACTGACGGCGCAGCACCCACCTTGTGCTGCGAGGATCAGCGGTTGCTGGTGTTCGGCGACTTCAATTTCGATGGACAGCAGGACCTGGCCGTGCGCAACGGCAATGACGGTGGCTACGCGGCGGCGTCGTACGACGTTTATCTGTTCGATGCGGCGAATCCGCTGCTGATGCCGAACAAGCAATTCTCCGCCCTGACCCGTGAGCCGAACCTGGGCATGTTCGAGATCGATAGCGCAGGCAGACGTCTGGTCACCCGCTCGAAAAGCGGTTGCTGCTGGCGTCAGCAGGCGAGCTGGGAAATTCAGGACAAGCGCCCGGTGCGCGTGGCGGAAACCGTCGAAGTGGCGCAGGCGCCCTCCGAAGCCAATCCGTTCATGCCCAAAGGCTACACCGAAATCACCCAGCGCAATTTGCAGGGGGGGCAGTGGGTCGAGCAACGTCGTTTCGAAGGGCCGACAGGTGAGGCGCCGGTGATGTTGCGCGGCAAGCTCGACGGGAAAATCGCTTTCCAGTTGTGGTGGCAATTGCAGGGCGCTGTCTACATCGGCGAAGTGCGCTACACCGGTGGCAGCGGCAAACCCATCCGACTGGTCGGCGAACCTTACGACGATGGCGGCATTGCCCTGCATGAGATCAGTGAGCAGGGCACGATTACCGGCAACTGGTTTATTGACGGTGAACCCGATGAGAACGGCTTCCAAGGCGGGACCTGGCACAGCGGGGACAAGTCGTATTCCGTTGAATCGCGCCCGACCGCGTTCCATATTGCGCCGCAGAAACTCGCCGCGGTGGCGGCCGATCAACGTGAAGGACGCTACGTCATGGTGACCGATGATCAGCGCTCGGCATGGCTGACATTGAAGATCACCCGCGATCCGCAGGGTAGCGAAGTGGCGTCCCTGCAGATGGCGGTCACGCAACCGGACAAACCGGCCGGTCAGGTGAATGAACAGTGGCCATTGTTGGCGGGCAATCTGCTGATCGCACAGAAACAAGTGACTGAGCCGCTCTACCGCGTACGTCTGCTCGACGGTGCCGTGTGGGTGGAAGCCTATGGCGAGTACGACGCTTTCCGGGGCACGTATCTGAAGCAACCCTAACCGGCGCGCACCATCAGAAATCCCAACGCGTGGTCAGTTGCAGGCTGCGCGGTTCGCCATAGAAGCCGGTGCCGAAGTTGCCGAGCCCGGTGTAGTAGGTTTTGTCGAACAGGTTCTTGATGTTGAGCGTGGTGCTCAGGTGCTCGTTGAAGCGATAGCGCGCCATCGCATCGACCAGGTAGTAACTGTCCTGAGTGATGCGCACGTTCTCGCCAGCATCGGGTTGGAACACGTTGCCGAAAAACTCGCTCTGCCAACTGACGCCGCCGCCCAGCGTCAGGTTCTGCCAGTGGCCGGGCAGTCGATAGCTGCTGAATAGCCGGATCAATTGCTCCGGTGCGGTGGTTTGCAGGATCGAGGCGTACACCGGGTTGCCGTGGGCATCGCGGGTATGGTTGTAGGCGTAGCCGGCGGAGAGGTTCCAGCCGTCGGCCACCTCGCCCGCCAGTTCGAATTCAAAACCTTTGGTGGTCGCGCCTTGCACGGCGCGGTACACGGCCTCGTTGTCGAAGCCGCTGACCTGTTCGGCGACGTTGTCTTGCTCGATGCGAAACACCGCGAAACTCGCATTCAGCCGACCGTCGAAATACTCGGCCTTGATGCCCGCTTCATAGCTGTCGCCCTGCACCGGGTCGAGGACCTGGCGCGAGGCGTCTTTGCTGAGCTGCGGTTGATAGATGCGCGTGTAACTGGTGTACAGCGAATAGGAATCGTCGAGATCGTAGACCATGCCCGCGTACGGCGTAACCACACCGGTCTGGCGGTAGCCGTCGCGCACATCCGCTGTGGCCGGATCGCGGTAGTCGAGGTGGTCGCTGGCGGTGAAATCGCTGACCCGTCCGCCAAGGATCAACGCCAGATCGTCGCTGGCCTTGAAGCGCGTTGAAAAGTACGCGCCGGTCTGGCGCTGAACGATGGCGTCCGTGCCGATCTGCGGGATATCGGGCTTGGGATATTCGCCACGCCAGTCAAAAATACTGCCATTGAGCGGCGGGTAGACCGAGCCGTAGACCGGGTTGTCCTGTCGGGTGTTCATCGACATGAAACCGATAAGCAGCTGATGTTCGCGGCCGAACAGGCTGAACGGTCCGCCGAGGTTGATATCGACGTTGTCTTGCACCTCATCGCCCTTGAACTTGCCCATGTACAGAAACATGCCGTCGCCGGTTGCCGGGTCCGGATTGCCGCCGCTGGCCGAGCCGAGGAGGGTGTCGTGCTCGCGGTGTTTGCGGTCGTAGCTGAGTTTCAGCGTCCAGTCGTTTTGCAGTTGGTGGGCGAGGGCGGCGAACAGCGTCTGATTGATGAAATCGCGGCGGCTCCAGTCGGTGGCCGGGTTGAACGAGCGCGAGAACTTCGTTCGCGAACCGTCCGTGAAGAACATCGGGAAACCGGTCCAACTGGCGCCGCGCGAGCGGGTGTTCTGCTGGTCGAAACCGAGGGTCAGCAGGGTGTCCGGAGTCAGGTCGGTTTCGACGATGCCATAGGCAATGTCCTTGGTGTTTTGGTAGTGATCGGCGTGAGCGCTGCGCTGCTGATGGACGCCGACAAAGCGTGCGCGCACGTTGCCGCTGGCAGACAACGGGCCGGCAATATCGGTTTCAGTGCGCACGTTATCCCACGAACCGAGGCTGCCACTCAGCGCCGCCTGGAACACTGGCGTCGGGCGCTTACGGATCAGATTGACCGTGGCCGACGGATCGCCCGAACCGGTCATCAGGCCGGTGGCGCCCTTGATGATTTCGACGCGGTCGAAGGTCGCCATGTCGGTGCTGGTGGTGCCGTAATCGTAGACCCCGTCGTAGTCGGTATTGACGCCGTCGTACTGGAAATTGCTGATCGGCGCGCCCCGACTGGAAAACTCCCAGCGCTCACTGTCGTAGTTCTGCACGCTGATGCCCGGCGCGTGACGCAGGACGTCGGCAATCGCGGTGGCGCCCTGGTCGTCGAGTTGCTGGCGGGTGATCACCGTGACCGATTGCGGGGTTTCGCGCAGGGACAGCGGCAGGCCGGTGGCCGATGACGATTGGCCGGTGGTGTAGGCGTGGCTGCCTTCGGTGATGGCGCCAAGCGGCTTGCCGGAAATTGTCGTGGCGTCCAGTTGCACGGGGCTTGCGGTATCGCTGATACGCAGGACAAAACCGCCGCCGTTTTGCTGCTGCGCTTGCAGGCCGCTGCCATCGAGGAGGATTTGCAAGGCTTGCCGCACGCTGTAATCGCCGTTGAGGCCGGGGCTGCGCTTGTCGGCGGCGAGATCGTTATGGCCGGCGAGGAACACGCCGCTCTGCTCGGCAAAACGGTTGAGCACCGTGACCAGTGGGCCGGCAGCGATGGAATAGTGATGCCTTGGCGCTTGATCGACAGCGGGCGCCGCCAGCGCCATCGACACGCACGCCCCCGGCAAGGCAGATGCCAGGGCCAGGGCGAAACGGCTGCGGGCGAGGGTGGAGCGCAACATGAAGTTCCCGGGGCGATCAACGAAAAGAGGGGCTGCTGAGGGTCAACCGAACGAACCGGCAAAAAGGGAACCGTGCGCCGAAAAAATCACACGCTCGGCCCGACGCTGACCCACCAGTTGAAGGTTTTATCGACACGAATGGGCAGCGCCGCTTCCAACAAACGCAGGGCTTGATCGGTATCCTTGAGCGGGAACGAACCCATCACCGGCAGGCTCGCCACGACCGGATCGCAGTGCAGATGCCCCGGGCGATAACGGCTCAATTCTTCAATCAACTCGCCCAGCGGCAGGTTGTCCGCCAGCAACAGACCCTGACGCCAGGCCTCGCGGGACGGGCTGGCCGGAGCTGTGTTGCCCAGGCGCCCGATGCTGAAGGCCAGTTGTTGGCCGGCCTGCACAACCTGGCTTTCGCCTTGCTGGTTACGCACCTCGACCGCGCCCTGATAGACATTGAGCAGGGTATTGCGCTCGTTTTGGCGCACGCTGAACCGCGTGCCCAGTGCGCGCATCCGGCCGTGCTCGGTATCGACCAGAAAGGCGCGGCCCAGCTCCTTGGCGGTGTCGATCAGCACTTCACCGGCATGCAATTGCAACAGGCGTTGCGTGGCGTCAAATCGCACATTCACGGCGCTCAGGGCGTTGAGCCAGATGCGGCTGCCGTCGCTGAGTGTGGCCTCGCGGGTTTCTCCGGTGCCGGTCGACAGATCCGCGCTGAGGCGTTCGACCATCGGCGTACTGCGCCACGCGGCCCAACCGGTCAGCCCGGTTGCCGCGAGAATCAACAGCCCTTTGAGCGACTGTCGACGGCTGATCGAGGTGCGTGTGCTGGTGCGCAGGGTGTGGCTGATGGCGTGGGCTTCGTTATCGCCCTGCAACGGCGCAAAGCGCTGGCCGACGCGTTCGACATAACGCCAGGCAGCCTGATGCTCAGGACTTTGCGCCAGCCACGCCTGCCAGCTCAGGCGCTCGTGCTCGGCGACGTGGTCGTCATGCAATTGCACGTACCACTGCGCCGCTTGCTCAAGGCTGGCGTGGCTGAGCTTGTTCACCGGGCTACTCAATCAGCAAACCATCGAGTTCGGCTTCGAGCATGGCGCAATGCATCATCGCCTGAGCCAGGTATTTCTTGATCATCCGCTCGCTGACGCCGAGCTGTTCGGCGATCAGTTTGTAGGGCATGCCATGCAGCTGCGCGAGAATGAATGCATCGCTGACCCGCTGTGGCAGACGCTGCAACATGGCGTCCACTTCGTGCAGGGTTTCGACGATGATCGCCTGTTGCTCGGGCGAGGGCTGCAAGTCCGCTGGGCGACTGGCGAGGGTTTCCAGCCAGGTCTGCTCCAGTTGCCGACGTCGCCAGTGATCGACGCACAGGCCCCGGGCAATGGTCGCCAGATAGGAGCGTTCGTGAACTTCGCCATTGAAGGTTTGCGGGCGCTTGAGCACGCGGATGAAGGTGTCGTGCGCCAGGTCCGCCGCATCCATCGCGTTGCTCAGGCGCCGACGCAATAGCTCATGCAGCCAGCGGTGATGGCTGAGGTAGAGATTCTGCACGAGAGAGGCGTCGGCGACCGTCATCAGAGCAAGCGTCCAGAGCGACCGTTACGGGTCTAAATAAGAATGGGTCGCGATTAAAGCAAAAGGACGGATGGTGTGCAAATGATATTGGTTTGCTTTTGGGTGGTTGGGATGTCGGGCGTGGAGTTGTGTAGTCTTAATGACAATTCAGTGAGTCAAAATGACTTTTATTGATCTGGGTCAAATTGACTCTTTTTTTCGCAAGTAGCTGATTTTATGGGGGAGGAAATCTGGCACAAGAATTGAAACGGCTTCTGTACCTACTCAGGAGTACCGCGCTATGTTCACCTTCTTCGAAAGTCCGCTGAACGTTCTGCACCTGTCGAGCAAAGTGCTCGTCGCTGGCCTGATTGTCTTGCTGGCGGGTATTTACGGCGCTTATCTGTATCAAGGCAACATGCCGATCGCGCTGCTGGTGGCCATGCACGCCATGACCATCCTCGGCCCGACCTTGCTGAAAATCGGCTACGTCATGCGCCTGCTGGCGCAGTATCAGACCCGCCGCCCACTCGCCATCCACTGAATTCCTGTGGGAGCTGGCTTGCCAGCGATGAGGCCAGCAGCCCCGACATCCAGGTTGCCTGACCCAACGCCATCGCTGGCAAGCCAGCTCCCACAAGTGCGCGGCGTATGCAAGACCCATGTCTCGACGATGATTCCTGCATCATCGGCGTTCAGCGATCATCAGCAACGACTGCGGCACCGGGCTCTGCGGGTGCTGGGGTTCTTGCAGTCCGATCAAACGAAAACCCGCCATATCCAGCGCATTAAGCCAGCTCGACAAGGTGCGGAAATACCAGGGCATCGGCTGCCACTGGCCCTTGAAGCCGTCGAAACTTTCCTCGCGCCAACCATCCTGATAATCACCAGCCGCAACCGCCCACGGATGCAGCGTCTGAATCACCAGCGCGCCTCCGGGCACCAGCAACGCATTCATCGCGGTGAGCAACGGGATGATGTCTTGATGCAGCAGCGAGAAGTTGGCGCAGATCAGGTCGTAGTCGCGTCCGATGTCCACCGTCGCCTCGACCAACGCCTCATAAGTGGCGACATGCACCGCCGAAGCTCCGGCCGAACGCGCTGCCTCGATCAGCGTCGCATCGCCATCCACGCCTGTCGCGTCGATGCCGCGATCTGCCAACGCCCGCAACAACCAGCCTTCGCCGCAACCAAGGTCAAGCACGCGTGCTGGTTGTCGGCCCATGATCGCCAGCAGAATCGCCTGGTCGGTGACCTGCTGACGGCTTTCAATCGCGCCGCTGCGGATCACCTCGATCCAGGCGTGGGCGTTGTCGTGCCAGCTCTGCAAAAGGGTGGATTCGGGGGAGGGCATGTCGTGGTCCGATGCGGTGCAAAAAAATCAGTATGGACGCCGGATTGAAGATCGCCATGCAGGATGTACCGGCCCGGCATGGCGATCCGTCTGGCAACGACTACGGCAGGCGCAGCTTATCCAGTAATCGATTGACCAACAGCTCGTTCAACATGATCACCTGTTGCAACGCCAGCAACGGTTTGCGCTCCGGGCCGCCTACGGAGTTGGCGATATTGCCGGCCATGGCATGGGCGTATGACAGCGATTCACAGGCCTCGACCAGCAGGGTTTCGTCATCCAGCGTGGGGTCGACGAGATAGACGGGGCGAAACTTGGGCGATGCTGGCGGAGCCGCCAGGTCTTCGGGCTTGAGGTAGTAGTCGAGGGCGCGATCAGTCGCTTCTTTGACCTTTTGCGGGTCAAGCGCGGGGTCGTGGGGGATGGGATCGGTGGACGGTGGGTTTGGCGTGATTTTGAACATAGATAAAGCTCCAATTTAAAAAATGGGAGCCATCACCCTCGCTACCAAACGGCGGGTGGCGGCCATGCGCAGGTTGGTAGACCGGTTAAATTGGGAAACCCGGCGCTCACAGAGGAGCCCCACGCATGCCCACCATCAAAGCTGTACCTCAAAAAAGAGACAGCATCGAAGGTGTCGCAACAACGACAATTTAAAGCGGGCTACCAAACCCGATCACTGTTTTTCAGTGACAGGGAAACGATATAGCCCGGCCCATAGCCGTGTAAGCCGGCGGATTCTGGCGCACGCGTAGGTAACGGCGCAAGGTGTTGTAGGGAGGATGGCGTAACGGTTTGTGTGCTTTAAACGCGATCACGGCTTTGTGTTTATTGATGAAATACTGGATGGCGGGGCTTTGGGTTTTGCGGTGTGTCAGTGGGATTCCCCCTCACCCCAGCCCTCTCCCCCAAAGGGGGCGAGGGGGAAAGGGAGCCGATCTCCATGTACTCCAGAACCTGAGTTCAACTCGATATTTCAGGTCGGCGTATTTCGAGCATCCAGCTCGGTCAGTTCCCTCTACCTCTGGGAGTGTATGTACCGGAGACATGGTGGACAGGTGTTCGGAGACATGGTGGACACTTTTTAATAGACACATTGCTCATCACCAAGGAGATNCGTTACGGCAGGTAAGAAGATCTAAAACCGTCCACCATGTCTCCGAACATGTGTCCACCATGTCTCCGGTACATACAGGGAGAGGGTTAGGGTGAGGGCTGTCGTCTGGATGATCGGTAATTTCAAATTCTGAAGTGGAGGTGAGACATGAATCGATCGACTGGTGGTTGCCTGTGCGGCGACGTCCGTTTCGAAGTGACAGGTCAGCCCTACCGCGTCGGCATTTGCCACTGTCTCGACTGCCGCAAACGTCACGGCGCGCTGTTCGGCACCTCGGCAATATTCCCCGAAGATGCGTTGAAGGTCACTGGCCAAACCCGCGACTACAATGGGCGCTTTTTCTGCCCGCGCTGCGGCTCTCCGGTGTTCACGCGTTCGGCGGATGAAGTCGAGGTCAACGTCGGTTCACTCGATCAACCCAATCAGTTCAAGCCTACTTACGAACTCTGGACCATCCGCCGCGAGTCATGGCTGTCGGCGCTGCCATTGGCTCACCATTACGAGCGTGATCGTGAAAGTTCAGGGCGCACAGAGGAATAATGGGGCCCTTGTGGTAACCGAGATGGATGTCCTCTCACAAAACCTGTGGGAGCTGGCTTGCCAGCGATAGCAATCTGTCAGACACATCAATGTTGGGTGTGCTGCCGTTATCGCTGGCAAGCCAGCTCCCACAGGGGACCGCGAACAAGATTACAAATATCAACCGCGAATGAATGCCAACAGATCAGCGTTAATTGTCTCTGCCTCCGTTGTAGGCATCCCGTGCGGGAACCCCGGATACGACTTCAACGTGCCATTGGGCAGCAGTTTCGCCGACAAAGGCCCCGAGTTCGCATACGGCACGATCTGATCATCCTCGCCATGCATCACCAGCACCGGCACGGTGACTTTCTTCAAGTCTTCGGTGAAATCGGTCTGCGAGAACGCCACGATTCCGTCGTAATGCGCCTTGGCGCCGCCGATCATGCCCTGACGCCACCAGTTCGCAATGATCCCCTCGGAAGGAATCGCCCCCGGCCGGTTGTACCCGTAAAAAGGCCCGCTCGGAATATCCCGATAAAACTGCGCGCGATTCGCCGAAAGCTGCGCCTGAAAATCATCGAATACCGATTTCGGCAAACCGCCCGGATTGCTTTCAGTCTGCACCATCAACGGCGGCACGGCGCTGATCAGCACGCCTTTGGCAACGTTGTCCTGTCCATGCCGGGCGATGTAATGGATGACTTCACCGCCGCCAGTGGAGTGGCCGACATGCACGACGTTCTTCACGCCCAGGTGATTGACCACCGCCAACGCATCATCGGCGTAGTGATCCATATCGTGGCCGTCCCAGACCTGGCTCGATCGCCCATGCCCACGGCGATCATGGGCAATGACCCGAAAGCCCTTGCCGAGAAAGAACAGCATCTGCGCATCCCAGTCATCCGAACTCAGTGGCCAGCCGTGGTGAAAATGAATCACCGGGGCGTCTTTCGGGCCCCAGTCTTTGTAAAAGATGTCGACGCCGTCTTGGGTGGTGACAAATCCCATGCTCGCTACTCCTGACCAATGTGATGGATAACCCGCGCAGTGTTCGCGGACCGGTTTCGCTCATGCAGCGTGGCTGGCTCGGTGAGAGCCGTTATCAACTGTAGGATTAAAGTCGACATCTGCATGACCGGTGGTCGCAACGTCTGGCTTCAAACGCAAATTACGCTTAGCTGAAAGGGATAAGCCGAGGCGCGCGCAGGCTGTTGTGGCCGCAGCGACGCCCCTTCAGAACACCGTGAGTCTGAGGAAATCCCCCGATGCTGACCTTGAATATCAATGGCAAGGATCAGGAGCTCGATGTCCCCGCGGACATGCCGTTGCTCTGGGTCCTGCGCGATGTCGCGCACCTGACCGGTACCAAATTCGGCTGTGGCATGGCCCAGTGCGGCGCCTGCACGGTGCATGTTGACGGGGCGCCGTTGCGCGCCTGTATCACCCCGGCCACCGCCGTCGCCCACGGGCAGAAAATCCTCACCATCGAAGGCTTGTCGACAGACGGTTCGCACCCGGTGCAGCAAGCCTGGGCCGAACTCGACGTGGTGCAGTGCGGTTACTGCCAGTCGGGGCAGATCATGTCGGCCGCCGCGCTATTGGCGAAAATCCCCAAGCCCACTGACAGCGATATCGATCAGGCGCTCTCCGGCAATATCTGCCGCTGCGGCACTTATCCAAGAATTCGCGCAGCCGTGAAGCGTGCGTCCGAAATTGGCTGATGGGGGATAGACGATGAACAGTCCTGTATCGCGTCGCGGTTTTCTCAAGGGCAGCGCTATGTTGGGCGGTGGGTTGGTGGTGGCGTTTGTCGTCCCCAGCGGTCACAAATTTGCCTTTGCGGCAGAGAATGAGGGCAAGGTTTTTGCGCCGAATGCCTTCCTGCGGATTGCCGCTGATAACAGCGTCACCGTGCTGCTCGGCCATTCGGAAATGGGCCAGGGCATCTGGACCGGCCTGACCATGCTGATTGCCGAAGAGCTGGACGCCGACTGGTCGAAAATTCGCGTCGAACACTCGCCCGCATCCGCGGCCGATTACGGCATGCCCGGGTTTGGCGGCATGCAGATTACCGGCGGTTCGACGTCAACCTGGATGGAGTTTGATCGCTATCGACTGGCGGGCGCGACTGCGCGGCAGATGCTGGTGGAAGCGGCGGCCAAGCGTTTCGACGTGGCGCCCTCGACGATTCGCACCGAGTCGGGCGTGGTGATTGCCGGCGACAAGCGTGCGACCTACGGCGAACTGGCGGACGCCGCTGGGCAACTGCCTGTGCCGGATCCGAAGTCGATCACCTTCAAGGAAGCCAAGGACTGGAAAGTCATCGGTAAACCGACCAAGCGCCTCGACACCCCGGAGAAAATCACCGGCCGCGCCAAGTTCGGCATGGACGTGCAATTCGAGGGCTTGATGACGGCCATGGTCGCCCGTGCGCCCGTGTTCGGGGCGACGGTCAAATCCTTTGAAGGCGCCGAAGCACTGGCGGTGCCCGGCGTACACAAGGTGCTGCAGGTGCCGACCGGTGTGGCGGTGATTGCTGATCACTACTGGGCAGCAAAACTCGGCCGAGATGCGCTGAAAGTCGATTGGGATCTGGGGCCGAATGCGGAGCTAAGCAGTGAAAAACTACTGGAAAGCTTTCGCAAACTGGCCACCACGCAGGGTACTTCAGCCAGTCAGGCCGGGGATGCCAAAGGCAACTTCAGCAAAGCGGCGAAGAAGATCGACGTTGAGTACAGCGTGCCGTTTCTGGCACATGCACCGATGGAACCGCTCAACTGCACCGTGAAGATCAGCGCCGAGAAATGCGAAATCTGGACCGGCACGCAGTTTCAGACGCTGGATCAAATGGTCGCCGGCAAAATCACCGGGCTCAAGCCTGAACAGGTCGAGATTCACACCGAATTCCTCGGCGGCGGTTTTGGCCGCCGCGCCAACCCGACCTCGGACTTTGTCGCCGAAGCCGTGCAAGTGGCGAAAGCCGCGGCGATGCCGGTGAAAACCGTGTGGTCGCGTGAAGACGACATTCGCGGTGGCTATTACCGTTCGATGTTTTTGCATCAGGCGCGCATCGGCCTAGGTGCCGATGGCATGCCGCAGAGTTGGCAGCATGTGTTGGTCGGGCAGTCGATCATGACCGGCACGCTGATGGAAGCGACCATGGTCAAGAACGGCATCGACCCGACGTCGGTCGAAGGCGTTGCCGACAGCCCTTACGTCAAGGGTCTGGCCCATCATCAGGTCGATCTGCATTCGCCGCAGACCGGGATCAACGTGCTGTGGCTGCGTTCCGTGGGGCATAGCCACACGGCATTCGTCATGGAATCGCTGATCGATGAAATGGCCACGGCGGCGGGCAAGGACCCGGTCGAATACCGACGAACACTGCTCAAGGAACACCCGCGGCATTTGGCTGTTTTGAATCTGGCAGTGGAGAAGGCCAACTGGACAGCGCCGCTGCCGGACGGACACGCGCTCGGTGTGGCGGTGCATGAATCATTCGGCAGTTATGTCGCGCAGGTCGCGGAGGTATCCCAAGACAATCTGGCGATCCGCGTGCACCGTGTGGTGTGCGCGGTGGATTGCGGGATTGCGGTCAACCCGCAAAGCATCGCCGCGCAGATGGAGTCGTGCATCACCTTCGGCCTGGGCATGGCGCTGCACAGCAAGCTGACGCTCAAGGACGGCATGGTCAAACAGTCCAACTATCACGATTATCAGGTACTGCGGCTCAACGAGATGCCGGTGGTCGAAGTGCACATCGTACCGAGCAGCGACAAACCCGGCGGCATCGGCGAGGCCGGTGTACCGCCGACGGCTCCAGCGGTGGCCAACGCGGTGTACGCCCTGACCGGGCAACGCCTGCGCGAACTGCCACTGCAACTGTCGGGGGTGTGAGATGAAACGACATCTGCTGTTGGGCGCGGTAGTTTTGCTGGGGCTGGGCGGCTATGCCTCGGACCTGTTTGCCGATGATCAGCAAGCCTTGAAGGCTTTCGGCACGATTCAAAAAGTCTTCCAGAGTCCGCGTTGCCAGAACTGCCACATTCCCGGAGATTCGCCGCTGCAGTTTGACGCCGGCATTCCTCACGCAATGAACGTGGTGCGCGGCATGGACGGCAAGGGCGCCGCCGGTTTGCCTTGCGCCACCTGTCACGCCGAAAGCAACCCGCCCGCCAGTTACGGCCTCCATGCACCACCGGGCGCGCCGCACTGGAGCCTGCCGCCGGCCGCGCACAAAATGGCCTGGATCGGCCTGCCGCCAGACAAACTCTGCGCGATGATCAAGGATCGTTCCAGCAATGGCGATCGCGATTTTGCCGCGCTGCTCAAACACGTCAGCGAGGACAAGCTGGTGCTGTGGGGCTGGAACCCCGGGGCAGGGCGCGCGCCGGTGCCGGTACCGCACGATATATTCGTGAACCAGTTCAAGCTCTGGGCCAATGCGGGCGGGCCATGTCCGGTGGCGGGCAGTTGATGGGGTGCCATCGGCCATTAAGCGCTACTCTAAAGGCCATTGATGCCAATGGAGTGTGTGATGCTGGTTCCCGGAAAACCTGCCAATGAAGCGACGCGAATTCAAGTGCTGCACGGTCTCGACCTTCTCGACTCGGCGCCTGAAGAGCGTTTCGACCGGCTGACACGGCTGGCCAGACGCCTGTTCAACGTGCCGATCGCCCTGGTGACGCTGGTGGACAAGGATCGCCAGTGGTTCAAGTCCTGTGTGGGGCTCAACGCCACGGAAACCTCGCGAGACGTTTCCTTCTGTGGTCACGCGATCCTCAATGACGACCTGCTGCTGGTGCGCGATGCCCGCGAGGATGAGCGCTTCCACGACAATCCGCTGGTCACTGGCGAGCCGAACATTCGTTTCTACGCCGGCTACCCGCTGACCGTGCCCAATGGCAACAAGATGGGCACGTTGTGCCTGATCGACACCAAACCCCGTGACCTCGACGAAGAGGAGCGTGCACTGCTGCGGGATCTGGCCGAGATGGCCGAGCAAGAGCTGACGGCCGTGCAAATGGCGAGCATGGACGAGCTGACGTTGCTGTCCAACCGTCGCGGCTTCAAGCAGTTGGCCCAGCATGCGCTGGACGCCTGTGCGCGACTGGAGAAACCGGCGACGTTGCTGTTTTTTGACTTGAATGATTTCAAACAGATCAACGACCTCTACGGCCATGCCGAAGGTGACAGCGCGTTGAAAACCTTCGCCGACGTATTGCGCATCGCCTTTCGCGAAAGCGACGTGGTCGGGCGCCTCGGTGGTGATGAATTCGTCGCACTTCTGACCGGTTCCAGCCATATCGAAACCACCGCAATCATGGCGCGACTCAAGGAAATCCTCGAAGAGCGCAATGCCACCCTGCATCGCGGGTATGCAATTCGCTTCAGCGTGGGTCAGATCGAGTACGACCCAAAACGCCACGAAAGCGTCGACCGCTTGCTGGCGGATGCGGATGGCGCGATGTATGCGCACAAGCAGGCCCTGAAGCGTATCTAGCCAGGACGCCATCGCTGGCAAGCCAGCTCCCACAGGTTTCACTGGTGTACTCAAAATCCGGGTATACCCGAAACCCCTGTGGGAGCTGGCTCGCTCGCGAAGTGGCAGCCCGGCCAACATCGATTTTGCCTGACCCAACACCATCGCTGGCAAGCCAGCTCCCACAGGTTTCTCGGGTGTTCACAAAGTCCCGGTTCACTGCAGATTCCTGTGGGAGCTGGCTTGCCAGCGATGGCGTCTGCCCGTTCAACTTGCATTGACTGACCTACCGCTATCGCGAGCAGGCTCACTCCTACAGGGGGATTTGGGGCGTGGCGGGAATAGTGGGCGCACAAAAAACCCGCCTGAGAGGCGGGTTTTTTATTGGCTAACCGAAGATCACTCTTCGATGTTGCCCATGGCGGTGGTGTTGAAGCCGCCGTCGACGTACATGATTTCACCGCTGATGCCCGACGCCAGGTCGGAGCACAGGAAGGCGCCGGCGTTGCCGACTTCGTCGATGGTGACGTTGCGACGCAGCGGGGTTTGCGCTTCGTTGGCAGCCAGCATCTTGCGGAAGTTCTTGATGCCGGAAGCGGCCAGGGTACGGATCGGGCCAGCCGATACGCAGTTGACGCGGGTGCCGTCCGGGCCCAGGGAGCCGGCCAGGTAACGGACGCCAGCTTCCAGCGAAGCCTTGGCCATGCCCATCACGTTGTAGTTAGGCATGGTGCGCTCGGCGCCCAGGTACGACAGGGTCAGCAGGCTGCCGTTGCGACCTTTCATCATTTCGCGGCCGGCTTTGGCCAGGGCCACGAAGCTGTAGGCGCTGATGTCGTGAGCGATACGGAAACCGTCACGGGTGGTGGCTTCGGTGAAGTCGCCGTCCAGTTGGTCGCCCGGGGCGAAGCCAACGGAGTGGACGATGCAGTCCAGGCCGTCCCACTTCTTGCTCAGCGCTTCGAAGACCTTGGCGATTTCTTCATCGCTGGCCACGTCGCACGGGAAGCACAGCTCAGGGCTCGAACCCCAGCCTTGGGCGAATTCTTCAACACGACCTTTCAGTTTGTCGTTCTGATAAGTGAAGGCAAGCTCAGCGCCCTCGCGATGCATGGCGGCAGCGATGCCGGATGCGATGGACAGCTTGCTGGCGACACCGACGATCAGTACGCGCTTACCGGCGAGAAAACCCATGTGTTGCTCCTCTTTCAGGTTATTGCGCAGTGGCTGGTGCCAAAAAAGCGGCTTCCAGCAACTGCTGTGTATACGGATGTTGGGGGGCGGCAAAGATTTCTTGCGCGTCTCCCTGTTCGACCACTTGGCCATGCTTGACCACCATCAACTGGTGGCTCAGCGCTTTAACAACAGCCAGATCATGGCTGATGAACAAATACGTCAGGTTGTACTTGGCTTGCAGTGAACGCAACAGCTCCACCACTTGCCGCTGCACCGTCCGGTCGAGCGCGGATGTCGGCTCGTCCAGCAGGATCAGCGCCGGTTTCAGCACCAGGGCCCGGGCAATGGCGATTCGTTGCCGCTGCCCACCGGAAAATTCGTGGGGGTAGCGGTGCCGGGTTTCCGGATCCAGACCTACCTCCTTCAATGCCGCAATGATCGCCGCTTCCTGCTCGGCGGCGGTGCCCATCTTGTGAATCCGCAGGCCTTCGCCAACGATGTCACTGACGCACATACGCGGGCTCAGGCTGCCAAACGGGTCCTGAAACACCACCTGCATCTCCCGACGCAACGGGCGAACCTCGTTCTGCGTCAGGCAGTCTAGCTGCTTGCCTTCAAAACGAATGGCGCCTTTGCTGCCGATCAGCCGCAAAATCGCCAGACCCAGCGTGGATTTGCCGGAACCGCTTTCCCCCACAATCCCCAGAGTCTGACCCTGAGGCAGGCTGAAATTGATGCCATCCACTGCCTTGACGTAATCCACCGTGCGCTTGAGCAGGCCTTTCTTGATCGGGAACCAGACTTTCAGGTTCTCGACTTCGAGCAGTGGCGCCCCGATTTTATTGCTCGCCGGGCCTCCGCTGGGCTCCGCGCCGAGCAATTCCCGAGTGTACGGATGCTGCGGCGAACGGAACAGCTCTGCGCACGATGCCTGTTCGACGATGCAACCGCGCTGCATGACACATACGCGATGCGCAATTCTTCGCACCAGGTTCAAATCGTGACTGATCAGTAGCAGCGACATGCCCAATCTGGCCTGCAATTCCTTGAGCAAATCGAGGATTTTCAGCTGAACGGTCACGTCCAGAGCCGTGGTCGGTTCGTCGGCAATCAGCAGTTCCGGCTCGTTGGCCAGGGCCATGGCGATCATTACGCGCTGGCGCTGCCCGCCGGACAATTCGTGGGGCAGGGCCTTGAGACGTTTGTGCGGCTCGGGGATGCCAACCATCTCCAGCAGCTCCAGCGTGCGCTTGGTCGCGACTTTGCCGGTCAGGCCTTTGTGGATGCCGAGGACTTCGTTGATCTGCTTCTCGATGGAATGCAGCGGGTTCAGCGACGTCATCGGCTCCTGAAAGATCATCGCAATGCGGTTGCCGCGAATGTGACGGATGGTTTTTTCGCTCAGCCCCAGCAGGTTTTGCCCGGCATAGTTGATGCTGCCAGCCGGATGACGCGCCATCGGGTAGGGCAGCAGGCGCAGGATCGAGTGTGCCGTCACCGATTTGCCCGAGCCGGATTCGCCGACCAGCGCCAGGGTTTCGCCGCGCTTGATGTCGAAGCTCACGCCTTCGACGACCCGGTGCACACGCTCGCCAAAACCGAATTCGACGGCGAGGTCGCGCACTTCGATCAGATTGTCCTGATTCATTTCACTTCCTCGGGTCGAAGGCATCGCGAGCGGACTCGCCGATAAACACCAGCAAACTCAACATCAGCGCCAGCACGGCAAAGGCACTCATGCCCAGCCACGGCGCTTGCAGGTTGGATTTGCCCTGCGCGACCAGTTCACCCAGCGACGGACTGCCGGCCGGCAAGCCGAAACCAAGGAAGTCCAGCGCGGTGAGGGTGCCGATGGCGCCGGTGAGGATGAACGGCATGAACGTCATGGTCGAGACCATCGCGTTGGGCAGGATGTGGCGGAACATGATCGCACCGTTCTGCATGCCCAGCGCCCGGGCTGCGCGCACGTATTCGAGGTTGCGGCCACGGAGGAACTCGGCGCGCACCACATCGACAAGACTCATCCACGAAAACAGCAGCATGATCCCCAGCAGCCACCAGAAATTCGGCTGGACGAAACTGGCCAGAATGATCAGCAAGTACAGCACTGGCAAACCCGACCAGATCTCCAGAAAGCGCTGGCCAGCCAGATCGACCCAGCCGCCATAGAAACCCTGCAACGCACCGGCAATCACGCCAATGATCGAGCTCAACACGGTCAACGTCAGGGCAAACAGCACCGAAATACGGAAACCGTAAATGACCCGCGCCAGCACATCACGACCCTGATCGTCAGTGCCGAGCAGGTTGTCCGCCGAGGGCGGAGCCGGCGCCGGGACCTTCAGGTCGTAGTTGATGCTCTGGTAGCTGTAGGGGATCGGCGCCCACAACACCCACGCATCCTTGGCCTTGAGCAGTTCGCGGATGTACGGGCTCTTGTAGTTGGCCTCCAGCGGGAATTCGCCGCCGAAGGCGGTTTCCGGGTAGCGCTTGATCGCCGGGAAATACCAGTTGTTTTCGTAGTGCACCACCAGCGGCTTGTCGTTGGCGATCAATTCAGCGCCCAGGCTTAGCCCGAACAGCACCAGAAATAGCCACAGCGACCACCAGCCACGCTTGTTGGCCTTGAACAGTTCGAAGCGGCGGCGGTTGAGAGGGGACAGGTTCATCTCAATGCTCCCGGCTTTCGAAGTCGATGCGCGGATCGACCAGGGTGTAGGTGAGGTCGCCGATCAGTTTCACCACCAGCCCCAGCAGGGTGAAGATGAACAGGGTGCCAAACACCACCGGGTAATCGCGGTTGATCGCCGCTTCGAAACTCATAAGGCCGAGGCCGTCGAGGGAGAAGATCACCTCGACCAGCAACGAGCCGGTGAAGAAAATGCCGATGAACGCCGACGGGAATCCGGCGATCACCAACAGCATGGCGTTGCGGAACACATGGCCGTAAAGCACACGATGACGGGTCAGCCCCTTGGCCTTGGCGGTGACCACGTATTGCTTGTTGATCTCGTCGAGAAAGCTGTTTTTGGTCAGCAGGGTCATGGTCGCGAAGTTGCCGATCACCAGCGCCGTCACCGGCAACGCCAGGTGCCAGAAGTAGTCAAGGATCTTGCCGCCCAGGCTCAGTTCATCGAAGTTGTTCGAGGTCAGCCCGCGTAACGGGAACCAGTCCAGATAACTGCCGCCGGCAAACACCACGATCAGCAGGATCGCAAAGAGGAATGCCGGGATCGCGTAGCCGACGATGATCGCCGAACTGGTCCAGACGTCGAAGTGACTGCCGTGCCGCGTGGCTTTGGCGATCCCCAGCGGGATCGACACCAGGTACATGATCAGCGTGCTCCACAGTCCCAGCGAGATCGACACCGGCATTTTTTCCTTGATCAGGTCGATGACCTTGGCGTCGCGGAAGAAGCTGTCGCCGAAATCCAGCGTGGCGTAATTTTTGACCATGATCCACAGGCGTTCCGGGGCCGATTTGTCGAACCCGTACATGTGCTCGATTTCCTTGATCAGCGCCGGGTCCAGGCCTTGCGCGCCGCGATAGGACGAGCCGGCCACCGACACCTCGGCACCACCGCCGGCAATACGGCTGGTGGCGCCCTCGAAGCCTTCAAGTTTGGCGATCATCTGCTCCACCGGTCCACCGGGCGCGGCCTGGATGATCACAAAGTTGATCAGCAAAATGCCGAACAAGGTCGGGATGATCAGCAACAGTCGTCGAAAAATGTACGCCAGCATCTGATTACTCCGTGCCCACAGGTTCGGCTTGCAGTTGGTTTTGCACTTCTACCGCAGGTTTCGCATCGGGTTTGACCCACCAGGTGTTAATGCCGATGTCGTACTTGGGGGAGACTTTCGGGTGGCCGATGTGGTTCCAGTACGCCACGCGCCACGTCTTGATGTGCCAGTTGGGAACCACGTAATAGCCCCACTGCAACACGCGATCCAGCGCCCGGGCGTGGGCCACCAGATTTTTGCGTGAATCGGCGTTGATCAGGTTCTCGACCAGTTGATCGACGATCGGATCCTTCAAACCCATGGTGTTGCGGCTGCTCGGCTTGTCGGCGGCGGCGCTCATCCAGTACTCGCGCTGTTCGTTCCCCGGCGAGTTGGACTGCGGGAAGCTGCCGACCACCATGTCGAAGTCCCGCGAACGCACGCGGTTGATGTATTGCGAGACGTCGACGCGACGGATCACCAGATCGATGCCGAGGTCGCTGAGGTTGCGTTTGAACGGCAGCAACACGCGCTCGAATTCGGTCTGGGCGAGAAGGAACTCGATGACCACCGGTTTGCCGGTGGCGTCGACCATTTTGTCGTCGACGATCTTCCAGCCAGCTTCTTGCAGCAGTTGATAAGCCTCGCGCTGTTGCGTGCGGATCATGCCGCTGGCGTCGGTTTTCGGGTTCTCGAAGGCTTCGCTGAACACTTGCGCCGGCAGCTTGCTGCGGAACGGCTCGAGGATCGCCCGTTGATCGGCATCAGGCAGGCCGGTGGCGGCCATTTCCGAGTTCTCGAAATAGCTGCGGGTGCGGAAGTAGGCACCGTTGAACAGTTGTTTGTTGGTCCATTCGAAGTCGAACAGCAGACCGAGCGCCTGACGCACGCGTGCATCCTGAAAAACCGGGCGCCGCAGGTTGAAGACGAAGCCCTGCATGCCGGTCGGATTGCTGTTGGCGATCTGTTCCTTGATCAAGCGACCTTCGGTGACCGCCGGGATGTTATAGGCGTTGGCCCAGTTCTTCGCGGTCATTTCCAGCCAGTAATCGAACTGGCCGGCCTTCAGCGCTTCGAGGGCGACGGTGTTGTCGCGGTAGTAATCGGTAGTCATCACGTCGAAATTGTAAAAGCCGCGATTGACTGGCAGATCCTTGCCCCAGTAGTCCTTGACCCGTTCGTAACGCACCGAACGGCCGGCCTTCACTTCGGCGACCTTGTACGGGCCACTGCCGAGCGGAATTTCCAGATTACCTTTGCTGAAATCACGATCGGCCCACCAGTGTTTCGGCAGCACGGGTAACTGGCCGAGGATCAGCGGCAATTCGCGGTTATTGGTGTGCTTGAACTTGAACAGCACCTTGAGCGGGTCTTCGGCGATGACTTCGGCGACATCGCTGTAGTAACCACGAAACAGCGGCGAACCTTCTTTGGTCAGTGTGTTGAAGCTGAACACCACGTCCTCGGCGCGTACCGGGTGACCGTCGTGGAAGCGCGCTTCGGGGCGCAGGTAGAAACGCACCCAGCTGTTGTCCGGGGCTTTTTCGATCTGGCGGGCGATCAGGCCGTACTCGGTGAACGGCTCGTCGAGGCTGTGCTTGGTCAGGGTGTCGTAGATCTGCCCGACGTCATCGGCCGGCACACCTTTGCTGATGAACGGGTTGAGACTATCGAACCCGCCGAAACCGGCCTGACGGAAGACTCCGCCCTTGGGCGCATCGGCGTTCACGTAATCGAATTGCTTGAAATCGGCCGGGTATTTCGGCGGCTCGTTGTACAGGGTCACGGCGTGCTGCGGGGCGGCGAAGGCCAGCCCTGCGAACAACAGGCCGCTGGCCTGCACGAGCAGGGCGCGGATGGGGCTCATTGATCTTTCTCCGAAGATTTCAGCCACCACGCGCTCAAGCCCAGGGTATAGGGCGGCGTGGTGACGAAGGCCAACCGGTTGCGGTAGGCCAGACGGTGATAATTGAGGTACCAGTTGGGAATGCTGTAGTGCTGCCAGAGCAGTACGCGATCGAGCGCCTTGCCGGCGGCGACCTGTTCATCGCGGGTTTGCGCGGCGAGCAATTGTTCGAGCAGGTGATCGACCACCGGGTTGGCGATGCCCGCGTAATTCTTGCTGCCCTTGACCCCGACCTGGCTGGAGTGGAAGTACTGCCATTGCTCAAGGCCCGGGCTGAGGGTCTGGTTGAGCGTCATCAGGATCATGTCGAAGTCGAACTGATCGAGGCGCTGTTTGTACTGGGCGCGATCCACCGTGCGCAGGCGTGCATCGATGCCGATGCTATTGAGGTTTTCAATGTACGGCTGGAGGATCCGCTCAAGGTTCGGATTGACCAGCAGCAGCTCGAAACTCAACGGCTGGCCGTTGGCGTTTTGCAGGCGCTGACCGTTGAGCTTCCAGCCGGCCTCGGCGAGCAGGGCCAGGGCTTTGCGCATGGTTTCCCGAGGAATGCCGCGACCGTCGGTTTGCGGCAGGGTGAACGGCTCGGTGAACAGCTTGGCCGGCAGTTGTTCCTTGTACGGCTTGAGCATCAGCCATTCATGCCCGACCGGCAGCCCCGTCGCGGAAAACTCGCTGTTGGGGTAATAGCTGGTGGTGCGCTTGTAGGCGTCGCTGAACAGTGCGCGGTTGGTCCATTCGAAGTCGAACATCAGGCCCAGCGCTTCGCGGGTCTTCACGTCGGAAAACGTTGCGCGGCGGGTGTTCATGAACAGGCCCTGGCTCTGGGTCGGGATCTGATGCGGGATCTGCGCTTTGATTACGTCGCCACGGCGTATCGCCGGGAAGTTGTAGCCGTTGGCCCAGTTCTTGGCCTGATGCTCGATGTAGATGTCGAACTCGCCGGCCTTGAAGGCTTCGAAGGCGACGTCGCTGTCACGGTAGAACTCGACTTCCATGCGATCGAAGTTGTACTTGCCGCGATTGACCGGCAAGTCCTTGCCCCAGTAATCCTTGACTCGCTCGAAGATCAACTGCCGACCCGGCGTCACCGAAGTAATGCGATACGGCCCGCTGCCCAGTGGCGGCTCAAAAGTGGTCGCTTTGAAATCGCGGTCTTTCCAGTAATGCTGCGGCAGCACCGGCAACTCACCGAGACGCAGGATCAACAGCGGATTGCCCGAGCGTTTCATCACGAAGCGAATGCGCTGCTTGTTAAGGATGTCCACCCGCAGCACTTCCTGCAAAGCCGTGCGGTACAGCGGATGACCATCCTTGAGCAGCGTTCGATAGGAGAACGCGACGTCGTAGGCGGTGATGGGTGTGCCGTCGTGAAAGCGTGCTTCGGGGCGCAGATTGAAGACGACCCAGCTGCGATCTTCGCTGTACTCCACCGATTGCGCGATCAAGCCATAACTGGACGCCGGTTCATCACCGGACGGCGAGTATTGGCCGGTGCCGACCATCAGCGGCTCGTTCAGCTCGTTGATGCCGTACTGAAGGAAATTCGGCGTGGTGACCGGGCTGGTGCCCTTGAAGGTGTAAGGGTTCACCGTATCGAAGGTGCCGAACGCCATCACCCGCAACGTACCGCCCTTGGGCGCTTGCGGGTTGACCCAGTCGAAGTGGGTAAATCTGGCCGGGTACTTGAGCGTGCCGAACTGCGCATAACCGTGACTTTCGGTAATCGTCGCGCTTGCGGTTGAGCTCAAGGCCAGGCTGATCAGGAGCAGGAGGAGGGGACGCTTCAAGTCAGATCCGATCCAGGCGGCTTGGGCTTAGTGGGCCGTACAGTAACAGCTTGTCTGGACAGGAAAAAGATCGGGGGTTAATGGCAGGTTAATCGCTGCGCGATGTTGAGCCTATTTACTTCTGTGGTGAGGGGATTTATCCCCGATGGGGTGCGGAGCAGCCCTTCTTTGCTCTTGAAGAAGCGGACTGCTGCGCAGTCCATCGGGGATAAATCCCCTCGCCACAGGGTTCCGCCTGGCACAAAACAATCGGCAATAAAAAAGCCCCTGAAATTTCAGGGGCTCTTTTATCAACGCGACTGATAAACCGTAAGCATCTGCCCCGGTTTCAACGCCTTGCCCGCACCCGGATTCCAGCGCTTGAGATGTTGCATCTCAACGTTGAAACGCTTGGCGACCACGTACAGCGTATCGCCGCGTTTGACCTTGTATTGGGTCTGCTGCTGGCTGTCGTCATTGCCTTTGCTTTTGCTGTTGGCCGCAATCACCGTGTTGACCCGGCCGGACTTGCGCACCGGAGCGCGCTTGGTGGTGTCCTGCATGACCAGGGTCTGGCCGACCTTGAGGTTCTTGCCGGTCAGTTTGTTCCAGCGCTGCAGATCCTTGACTTCAACCTTGTTGGCCTTGGCGATGGAACCGAGGTTGTCGCCACGCTTCACGCGATAGGCGCGCTTGAGCTGCGCCACTTCCGAAGGATCGGCGCCTTCGAACACCGGTTTCAGTGAACGCGGGCTGATCAGCTCTTCCGGACGCATGGTTTGCAGACTGGCCGTCAGCAATTGCGCCTTCGACGTTGGTACCAGCAGATGCTGAGGGCCGTCGATGGTGGTGCGCTGCTTGAACGCCGGATTGAGCTGGAACAGTTCGTCTTCGTCGATGTTGGCAACGGCAGCAACCTTGGACAGGTCCATGCGCTGGTTGATCTCGACGACCTGGAAGTACGGTTCGTTGGCGATCGGGTTGAGGTTGACCCCGTAGGCTTCCGGTGCCAGTACCACTTGCGACAGGGCCAGCAGCTTCGGCACGTACGCCTGGGTTTCCGCCGGCAGCGGCAGGTTCCAGTAATCGGTTGGCAGGCCAAGCTTCTCGTTACGTTCGATGGCGCGGCTGACCGTGCCTTCGCCGGCGTTGTACGCCGCCAGGGCCAGCAGCCAGTCGCCGTTGAACATGTCGTGCAGACGGGTCAGGTAATCCATCGCCGCGGTGGTCGAGGCGGTGATATCGCGACGGCCATCATAGAAACGGGTCTGGCGCAGGTTGAAGTAACGCCCGGTGGAAGGAATGAATTGCCACAGGCCCACCGCATCGGCGCGGGAATAGGCCATCGGGTTGTAGGCGCTTTCAATCACTGGCAGCAGGGCCAGTTCCAGCGGCATGTTGCGTTCTTCGAGGCGTTCGACGATGTAGTGGATGTAGAGACTGCCGCGTTCGCCGGCATTCTCGAGGAAAGAGGGATTACTGGCGAACCACAGTCGCTGTTGCTCGATGCGCGGGTTTACGCCCAGGCCTTCCTGCAACTGGAAGCCTTGGCGCATGCGCTCCCAGATGTCCTGGGGAACCTGTGGGCTGGGCTTCTCGCTCAGCCAGATCGGCTTCTGCTTGGCTCGCGCAGCGATATTCGGCGTATGCGTTGCTTCAGTCTGCGGAGCATGGCTGGAACAGCCCGCCAGCGTGGCGGACACAGCCACCGCAATGGCTTGCGCCAGGCGGGTCAATGCGTCTGAATTGACGGACTTACGTATGGATGACGACATTGGCTGGAAGTAAGTTCCGGGCAAAAATGTCGGGCGATTCTAGAAAGCGCACCCCTTGCGGTCAACCATTCAGAATTTTTGTACCAAGCCGTGAGTCACTTAGAACTTATCTTTCCATGCCCGCAGGGCCGCAAAAACCTCACTCGGCGCCCGGTTTTGAGCGCCTGTCCGTTCGTCCACTTTTTGTGTAACTAATGTTTCAGAGGTGCGCAAAAACGGATTGGTGAGCTTTTCCAGGGCCAGGGTCGAGGGCAGGGTCATGACGCCGTTCTGCCGTTGCTGGGTGACTTTTTCCAGACGGGCGGCAATGTCCGGGTTATTCGGCTCGACGGCAGCGGCAAACTTGAGATTGCTCAGGGTGTATTCGTGGGTGCAGTAGACCAGCGTATCTTCAGGCAACGCGGCGAGGCGGCTTAGCGAATGATGCATTTGCTCTGGAGTACCCTCGAACAAGCGGCCGCAACCGGCTGCAAACAGAGTGTCACCGCAGAACAGCAGCCCATGGTGGTAATAGGCAATGTGTCCCAAGGTGTGACCAGGCACCGCGTAGACATCGAAGTCCCAGCCGAGCACGCTGACGCTGTCGTTGTCCTTGAGGGCTACATCCCGCGCCGGGATGTTTTCGCTGGCCGGGCCGTAAACTTTCGCACCGGTCGCCGCTTTCAAGCGTTCGACGCCACCGACGTGGTCATGGTGATGGTGGGTGATCAGAATGTCGCTCAGTACCCAGCCCGGATGGGCGGCGAGCCAGGCCTGGACGGGCGCAGCATCGCCCGGATCGACCACCGCGCAGCGTTGGCTGCGGTGATCCTGTAACAACCAGATGTAGTTGTCGGTGAACGCGGGCAGGGCACTGATCTGTATCATCGTCGGAATTCGCCAAGCGGAAAACATTGGCGCATCTTAGTAGTTCCTGGCGCGTTGGAGAATGACATGACCGATAAAGCGTTCGCTCAGGCCGATCCCGACTGGCTGGCGTTGATCAGCGCCGCCCGCGAATGGCTGTCGGGCCCGCTCGGGCAGTTTCTGCTCGATGAAGAGCGGCGCATGCTCGAATACGAGCTGGGCCGGTTCTTTGGTGGTTATCTGGTGCATTACGGGCCATCCGCCGAAACCCCGCCGGCAGCGCCGCAAGTGCAGCGTAATGTGCGCCTCGGTGCGCCGTTGCCCGGTGTCGAAATCGTTTGCGAAGAGCAAGCCTGGCCGCTCAGCGAACATGCTGCCGATGTCGTAGTAATGCAGCACGGTCTGGATTTCTGTCTGTCGCCCCACGGTTTGCTGCGTGAAGCGGCGAGCAGCGTGCGCCCCGGCGGGCATCTGCTGATCATCGGCATCAACCCCTGGAGCACTTGGGGCCTGCGTCACGTATTCGCCCACGATGCCTTGCGTCAGGCACGTTGCATCTCGCCATCACGGGTCGCCGACTGGCTCAATCTGCTGGGCTTTGCGCTGGAGAAACGCCGCTTCGGGTGCTATCGTCCGCCGCTCGCGTCGCCCAAGTGGCAGGCCCGTCTGGCCGGCTGGGAGCGCAAGGCCGGTGACTGGCAATTGTCGGGTGGCGGCTTCTATTTATTGGTCGCGCGAAAGATCGTGGTCGGGCTGCGGCCGCTGCGTCAGGAACGTCGCGAGCCGATGGGCAAGCTGATTCCGCTGCCGATGGCCAAGGTCAACCGCCGCCGTATCGAACCGTAAACCTTCTTTTATTTGTGGCCGGGTGTGTCCCGGCCCGGGCTATCGTCGATCCGTGATCGGTGAGGCAAACATTTATTCTGGATAGAGTGGCATGAGCGAAAGCGTTGAAAGCGTCGACACCGTAGAACTGTTCACCGATGGCGCCTGCAAGGGCAACCCCGGCCCGGGCGGCTGGGGCGCGTTGCTGGTGTGCAAGGGCGTTGAAAAGGAACTGTGGGGCGGCGAGGCCAATACCACCAACAACCGTATGGAGTTGCTCGGCGCCATCCGTGGCCTCGAAGCGCTCAAGCGCCCGTGCGAAGTGCTGCTGGTGACCGACTCACAGTACGTGATGAAGGGCATCAACGAGTGGATGGCCAACTGGAAAAAGCGCGGCTGGAAAACCGCTGCGAAAGAACCGGTAAAAAATGCTGACCTGTGGAAGGAGCTGGATGAGCAGGTCAACCGCCACAAGGTCACCTGGAAATGGGTGCGCGGGCACATTGGGCATCACGGTAACGAGCGGGCTGACCAGTTGGCAAACCGTGGCGTTGACGAAGTGCGCGGTTACAAGCAGACCTGAGTCGTTCCTGACGTACGGCGGTGCGGCCATTCTCGAGCAAGCCCGCTGCCACAGGGGCTTTGTGCACGACACAGATCCAATGTGGGAGCGAGCCTGATCGCGAAGAACGATAACGCGGACTCACAGAATCAAAATAGCCTCGGCCAGTTGCTGGTCGGTGTATTCCGAATCCTTCAGCACCTCCCTGATCCGCAAAAACGCCGCCTCCATCCGCGCCCCGCGAATCTCCCCGCCACTCCCCACAAACGCCGCCGCATCATCTTTCGCCGCCAGCACAATCTTGTCGTCCTTGAACGATCCGCTGGTGCCTTTGCTGGAGCTGAGAATCAGGCTCATGGTGATGTCGGTGCTGATGACGAAACTGGTGGCATGCGCTTGCGCAATCAGCAAACAGCCGCCCAGCAATAAAACCTGTGCAGTCTTCATGACGCGTTCAAATCCGTGGGAAACAAGCCGCGCACGCTAACAAGTCGATTCCCGGCAGACTTTATGAACATTGCTAATGATTGTTAAAAACTGCATGAGCGCCGATCACCTGGCGGTGCGCGACTCACCCTGCGGGCGTGTTAACATCCGCGTTTTTGCACGATTGACCCGTTGAGAGCTGAGCACTGATGGCCACCAGATCCGTTGTACTCGATACCGAAACCACCGGCATGCCGGTGACCGATGGTCACCGGATTATCGAAATCGGCTGTGTCGAACTGATCGGTCGGCGCCTGACGGGCCGGCATTTTCACGTTTATCTGCAACCGGATCGCGAGAGTGATGAAGGCGCCATCGGCGTCCACGGCATCACCAACGAATTCCTGGTCGGCAAGCCACGTTTTGCCGAAGTCGCCGATGAGTTCTTCGAGTTCATCAAGGGCGCACAGCTGATCATCCATAACGCGGCGTTCGACGTTGGCTTCATCAACAACGAATTCGCCTTGATGGGTCAGCACGATCGCGCCGACATCACGCAGCATTGCTCGATCCTCGACACCCTGATGATGGCTCGGGAACGTCACCCGGGGCAGCGCAACAGCCTCGATGCGTTGTGCAAACGTTATGGCGTCGACAACTCCGGCCGTGAACTGCACGGCGCTTTGCTCGACTCGGAGATTCTCGCCGACGTTTACCTGACCATGACCGGTGGCCAGACCAGCCTGTCGCTGGCCGGCAACGCGTCGGACGGTAATGGTTCGGGCGAGGGCGCGGACAACTCCGCTACCGAGATCCGTCGTTTGCCTGCTGATCGTCGGCCAAGCCGGATCATTCGTGCCACAGAAGAAGAGCTGGCGGCGCATCAGGTGCGCCTGGAAATAATCGCCAAGTCTGCCGGTGGCCCGGCGCTGTGGACTCAGATTGCCGAGGCTGACGCCCAAGCCTGAGAGATCTTCTGTGGCGAGGGAGCTTGCTCCCGCTCGGCTGCGAAGCAGTCGCAAAACCTGTACACACGTTTTGTCTGAAAGAGTGCGAAGGGGATGCTTCGCGCCCCAGCGGGAGCAAGCGCCCTCGCCACAAAAGCGGTACGCCGGCGCATGAAGCCAAGTGGCCACCCTCGCGCCTTTCGCTGCAACCCTCTACCCTGAGTGCATTGGCGGATCCGAAACCGCCGCCTCAGGACACTGAGCCCCATGTACAAAGATTTGAAGTTTCCGGTGTTGATCGTCCATCGCGATATCAAGGCCGACACGGTCGCCGGTGACCGTATCCGTGGCATCGCCCGGGAGTTGGAGCAGGAAGGTTTCAGTATCGTTTCGGCCACCGATTACGCCGAAGGGCGTCTGGTGGCTTCGACCCATCATGGCCTCGCGTGCATGCTGATTGCCGCCGAGGACGCCAGCACGAATTCTCATCTGTTGCAGAACATGGCCGAACTGATCGGCCTGGCGCGGGTGCGCGCACCGGATCTGCCGATCTTTGCCTTGGGCGAACAGGTGACTCTGGAGAACGCCCCGGCCGATGCCATGGCCGAACTCAATCAACTGCGCGGCATTCTTTATCTGTTCGAAGACACCGTACCGTTCCTCGCCCGGCAAGTGGCGCGGGCGGCGCGCAAGTACCTGGACGGCCTGCTGCCACCGTTTTTCAAAGCGCTGGTGCAGCACACCGCCGATTCCAATTATTCCTGGCACACCCCCGGTCATGGCGGCGGCGTGGCGTATCACAAGAGTCCGGTGGGGCAGGCGTTCCATCAATTCTTTGGTGAAAACACGCTGCGTTCGGACTTGTCGGTCTCGGTGCCGGAACTGGGTTCGCTGCTCGATCACACCGGCCCGCTTGCTGAAGCTGAGGCAAGGGCGGCGCGCAATTTCGGCGCCGATCACACCTTTTTCGTGATCAATGGCACCTCGACCGCCAACAAGATCGTCTGGCACTCCATGGTTGCGCGCGACGATCTGGTGCTGGTCGATCGCAACTGCCACAAATCGGTGTTGCACGCGATCATCATGACTGGCGCGATCCCGTTGTACCTGTGCCCGGAGCGTAATGAGCTGGGGATCATCGGCCCGATTCCGCTCAGTGAATTCAGCCGCGAATCGATCCAGGCCAAGATCGATGCCAGCCCGTTGACCAAGGGCCGCGCACCGAAAGTGAAGCTTGCGGTAGTGACCAATTCGACCTACGACGGGCTCTGCTATAACGCCGAGCTGATCAAGCAGCACCTTGGCAACAGTGTCGAGGTGCTGCACTTCGACGAAGCCTGGTACGCCTACGCGGCGTTTCACGAGTTTTTCGCCGGGCGCTACTGCATCGCCACCTCGCGCAGCGAAGACAGTCCGCTGGTGTTCACCACCCATTCCACGCACAAACTGCTCGCCGCGTTCAGTCAGGCGTCGATGATCCATGTGCAGGACGGCGGCGCGCGGCAACTGGATCGGGATCGTTTCAACGAAGCGTTCATGATGCATATCTCGACGTCGCCGCAGTACAGCATCATCGCCTCGCTGGATGTCGCTTCGGCGATGATGGAAGGCCCGGCCGGGCGCTCTCTGTTGCAGGAAACCTTTGACGAAGCCCTGAGTTTTCGCCGTGCGCTGGCCAATCTGCGGCAGCACATCGCGGCCGATGACTGGTGGTTTTCGATCTGGCAGCCGCCGGGAGTCGAAGGCATCGACCGCGTGCAAACCGCAGACTGGCTGCTGCAGCCGGACGCCGAATGGCACGGTTTCGGCGAAGTCAGTGACGATTACGTCTTGCTCGATCCGATCAAGGTCACGTTGGTGATGCCGGGCCTTAATGCCGGCGGCGCGTTGAGCGAGAAGGGCATCCCCGCCGCCGTGGTCAGCAAGTTCCTCTGGGAGCGCGGGCTGGTGGTGGAGAAGACCGGGCTGTATTCGTTTCTGGTGCTGTTCTCCATGGGCATTACCAAAGGTAAATGGAGCACGCTGCTTACCGAGTTGCTGGAATTCAAACGCAGTTACGACGCCAACGTCAGTCTGGCCACATGCCTGCCGTGTGTCGCACAGCAAGACACCGCGCGCTATCGCGGCATGGGCCTGCGTGATCTGTGCGATCAATTGCACGCCTGCTATCGCAGCAATGCCACCGCCAAACATCTCAAACGCATGTACACGGTGCTGCCGGAAATCGCCATGAAACCGGCTTACGCCTACGATCATCTGGTGCGCGGTGAAGTCGAGGCGGTGCCGATCGATGAGCTGGAAGGCCGGGTTGCTGCGGTGATGCTGGTACCGTATCCGCCGGGTATCCCGTTGATCATGCCCGGCGAGCGCTTTACCGAATCGACCCGCTCGATCATTGATTACCTGAAATTTGCCCGCACGTTCGATAGCAGCTTTCCCGGTTTTGTCGCCGATGTGCATGGACTGCAACATGAAGATGAAGGCAATGGACGGCACTACACCGTCGATTGCGTCAAGGAATGAGGACTTTTCCCAGTATGCAACCGGTCATGAATCCGAAATACCCAGGGCTGTCGGTGCGGGTCGCCGATGAAGGTTTTGCGCCTTATATCTGGGGCAGCGACTTCAGTTTTGAAGTCACCGCTTATGGTGCCGCGGTGATCGGCAAGCCAGTCGAGCAATGGCTGGTGACGCCGATCGTGCCGTACCGCAAGTGCTACGGCATCGATCCCGAGGAATTCAGCAGTTTCCATAAAGCCGCCGACAGCGCGATTTTCATGGCTTACCTCGATGACGAGCCGGTCGGCCATCTGGTGATCAGCACCAACTGGAACGGCTTTGCCCATATCGATGAACTGGCCGTGCACGCGCCGGCACGTCGTCACGGTGTGGCCAAGGCGTTGCTCGATGTCGCACAGTTCTGGAGCCGCAAGAAGAAGTTGCCGGGGATCATGCTGGAAACCCAGAACAATAACCTCGGAGCCTGCCGGTTGTATGAACGGTGTGGCTATGTGATCGGCGGTATCGACCATTTACGCTATCGGGGGATTGACCCGAATACCGCCGAAGTGGCGCTGTTCTGGTATCGATTGTTCGATAATCCGCTGGAACACGCGGTCAACTCGACAGCATCGCCTCGGCTTGTTCCGTGAGGATCGCCAACAGGGTGTGAATGGCTGCGGGGGTGGGTGCGTGTTTGAAGGTCAGCGCGTAGACACTGATCGGCACGGCCGGTGACAACGGGCACACATCGAGGCCTGCGCTGCGGGCGCCAAGGGCCGTGAATGGGTCGACGATGGCCAGGCCTTCGCCGGCCTCGACCATGCTGCGCATCATCTGGTGGGTTTGCACCCGGGTCTGGATGCTCGGTGCCGGGCGCAGGGCCTGGAGTTTGTTTTCCAGCGCCGGGCTCAGTGGGTCCTGGCCTTCGAGGCCGACCATCGCTTGCCCGGCCAGGTCCTGCAGGGAAATGTATTTCTGCTTCGGTTGCAGCCAGCCGTGGGGCGCGAGCAATTGCAGCTTGCCCTGGGCCAGTGGCTGGCAATTGATGTCGGGATGTTCAGGATCGTGCAGGCTCAGCCCCAGATCGCTCTCGCGCAACAACAGGCTGCGGACGATGTCGCGAGTCGCTGCGCTGATCAGGCTGCAAGGTGCGTCGGGCAAGCGTCGGCGCAGGGCGGCCAGACTTTGCGGGAGCAATTGCTGAGCCAGCGGCGGGGTGCCGATGATGCGGACGGGCGGGGCGAGGTACTGCTTGAGGCTGCCGGCCAGCCGTTGCACCGGCTCCAGCGCCTCATAGACATGAGCGATTTCGACCTGTAGCGCCCGTGCCTCGGGGGTCGCCTGCAAGCGTCCGCGAACGCTGGCGAACAGCATGAATCCCAACTGACTTTCGGCTTCGCGCAAACGCTCTTCGACTTCGGCCACTGGCAATTGCAGCCATTCGGCGGCGGTGCCCAGGTGACCGGTCTGCAAGAGCGCCTGAATCACTTCGATATGACGTAAACGCATGCGTGAAGTCCATGTTCAGCAGGTGGGGTCAGTGGCTGAATCCTACCCCAAGTCTGCGTATATGACTTCAGCTCATAACGCCGGGTTATGAAGCGATGGTTGGCTCAGGTTCGCGAACCAGAGTAATGCCTGACTGAACCAGCAAAAACTCGTTGTCGCTGACCTTGTTGACGCGATCGCCAATGGCCAGTTTGTAAATAGGCTCCGAGCCAGTGGAACCGTCTGCCGACGGGTTGGATTCCTGGAATTCATGCACGGAATAAACGCGGCCTTCCGCATCTCTTGCATGGAACTGACCGACGAGTACTGCTGCCATCTGCTTAGAACCTCTGGAGATAAAACGCTTGATTTGCGGCTTGGTAGACCGTCATCAAGGCCTGTAAGTTTTCCTACAGGAAAAAAATAATCAGCACGCGGGAATTTCCCTTGCCTGCTGGTGGAATCGTCACCGAATCATCTATAACTAGTGGCTCCTCCCACGGACCATCGAGAGTCTTCCATGAGCAATGTCTACAACGTCGCTGTAGTGGTCGGTAGCCTGCGCAAAGCTTCGATCAATCGCAAGGTCGCTCTGGCACTGGCCGAGCTGGCCCCCTCGAACCTCAAACTCGAGATTGTCGAAATTGGCGATCTGCCACTCTATAACGAAGACATCGACGGCGATTCACCGCCGGCAGCCTACAGCACTTTTCGGCAAAAAGTGGGTTCATCCGACGCGGTGCTGTTTGTAACCCCCGAGTACAATCGTTCCGTGCCTGCACCGTTGAAGAATGCCATCGACGTCGGTTCGCGGCCCTATGGCAAGAGTGTCTGGAGCGGCAAGCCGGGCGCGGTGATCAGTGTTTCGCCGGGTGCCATCGGCGGTTTTGGCGCCAACCAGCATTTGCGCCAGTCGTTTGTGTTTCTCGATGTGCCATGCATGCAGCAGCCTGAAGCGTATCTGGGCGGCGCGGGGTCGGCGTTTGATGAGGCGGGCAAATTGAGCGAGACAGTGAAACCTTTCCTGCAAAAATTCATCGATGCTTATGGGCAGTTCGTAGAACACCACAAAAAATAAGCCAAACACGGAACACGATGTAGGAGTGAGCCTGCTCGCGATAGCGGTGTATCAGTCGACTGATTGGTAACTGACAGTCCGCTATCGCGAGCAGGCTCACTCCTACAGTTTTTTGTGTTGGCTTCACTACTCCATTTCAATTTAAGGCTGTTGCGGATGCTTGCTGCGTCACTGATTTTCCTCCTGACCATTACCCTGGTGATCTGGCAACCCAAAGGCCTCGGCGTCGGCTGGAGTGCGACGTTGGGTGCCGTGCTGGCGCTGATTTTCGGCGTGGTGCACCTGAGCGATATTCTGCTGGTGTGGCAAATCATCTGGAATGCCACTGGTACCTTCGTCGCGTTGATCATCATCAGCCTGCTGCTCGACGAGGCCGGTTTTTTTGCCTGGGCCGCGCTGCATGTAGCGCGATGGGGGCGCGGCAGTGGGCGCAAGTTGTTTGCCTTTATGGTGCTGCTCGGGGCATTGGTCTCGGCGCTGTTCGCCAATGACGGCGCGGCGCTGATTCTCACGCCGATTGTTATTTCCATGTTGCTGGCGCTGCGGTTCTCGCCGGCGGCGACGCTGGCGTTTGTCATGGGCGCAGGGTTTATCGCTGATACGGCGAGTCTGCCGCTGGTGGTGTCGAACCTGGTCAACATCGTCTCGGCGGATTTCTTTCATATCGGCTTCAACCGCTACGCGGCAGTGATGGTGCCGGTCAACTTCGTCAGTGTTGCGGCGACGCTGGGCATGCTGCTGTGGTTTTTTCGCCGTGACATTCCGGCTGCTTACGACCCTGAACAGCTCGAACATCCGGAAACCGCCATCCACGACAAAGCCACGTTTTATGCCGGTTGGGCAGTGTTGGCGATTTTGTTGATTGGTTGTTTTGCGCTGGAGCCGCTGGGTATTCCGATCAGTGCGATTTCCGCCGTGTGCGCGGCGTTGCTGCTGGGTATCGCCGCCCGTGGCCACAAGATTTCCACGCGCAAGGTAATGAAAGAGGCGCCGTGGCAGATCGTGATTTTCTCGCTGGGCATGTATCTGGTGGTCTATGGCCTGCGCAATGCCGGGCTGACCGGGTATCTGGCGGGGTGGCTGGATGTTTTTGCCGGGCATGGTGTGTGGGGCGCGGCGCTCGGGACCGGGGTGCTCACGGCGTTGTTGTCGTCGATCATGAACAATTTGCCGACGGTGCTGATCGGGTTGCTGTCGATTGATGCCAGTCAGGCGAGCGGGGTGATCAAGGAGGCGATGATCTATGCCAACGTGATTGGCAGCGATCTGGGGCCGAAGATCACGCCGATTGGCAGTCTGGCGACTCTGCTTTGGCTGCATGTGCTGGAGCGTAAGGGGATCCGGATTGGCTGGGGATATTACTTCAGGGTCGGGATTGTGCTGACGGTGCCGGTGTTGTTGGTGACGTTGGCGGCTTTGGCTTTGCGGTTGTCTTTTTAACGCTTTCGCCTGGCGGCGACTTACTTTGGCAAAAGCCCCAAAGTAAGCAAAGGTCTTTACCCTGACGTCCGGCCCTCGCTGTGGCTCGGGTTCCTTCGCTCCGGGGTTCATCCGGGGCATCGCCTCCGGTTTGCTTCGCTGCACCTCCTCTCGATGTCCTCCCCGGATGAACCCCTCCGCTCAGCCTGCCGACGGGCCTTTTAAGATCAAAAGCGGTACTCGAGCTAACGCTCATTGTGTTGAGTGGTGAAGGTCAAAGGCGGTACTCGAGCTAACGCTCATTGTGTTGAGTGGTGAAGATCAAAGGCAGTACTCGAGCTAACGCTCATTGTGTTGAGTGGTGAAGGTCAAAAGCGGTACTCGAGCTAACGCTCATTGTGTTGAGTGGGGCGGCATGCGCCGCGTTTTGGGTGTAATCATTTCTTTATGGGAGCTGGCTTGCCAGCGATGGCGGCCTGTTAGCCGACCAATTTCCACCGGATGTAGTCGATACCCTAGAGGAGCGAGCCTGCTCGCGAAGAGGCCGGTATTGGCAAAATATTCTTTCAGGCCTGGCCCGGTACGTTCGGCCAGAGATCGGAAACGAGGAATAGCCGCTCTGCCTCTTCCCATTCCCCCTGCGCATTCTCGGTCAGGCGCACCATCAATTGCGCCGGGGCCAGCGGCTCCAGTGCATCCAGCCACATCTGCAAGTGCTGTTGCTCCCAGGCCTGATCCGCCGGGTAGTGCGCCGGCGCGAGCCAGGCGTGGCGGGGCAGGGGTTGCCAGCGGCCGGCCGGGCGCTGGGTTACGAAGGCTGGCCAGTCTTTCTGATGCAGCCAGCTGCCGCGCAGATGCTGTGGATGCGCGCCGCTCGGTGATTCAGCCGTGCCCGGCCATGGATAGAGCAAATACCCGCCCAGCCACAGTTGCGCACTGAATACTTCGATATCCAGCGCCGCCAAGACTTCGCGGCTTTCCGGGCGCGCCGAAATCGGCAGTTGATGCTCGGCCAGATGCGCCAGTTTGCGGTCCAGTCGATCATGGCAGCCCGGGCCCAGCCATTGCGCCGGGTCGCGGCCATCGCCGTTCTGCGGGCCGAGGTAGAGCTTGATCGCCAGTTCCAGGTGATGCACGCCGTCGCGATCACGCAGCAGCATGTCCAGTTCACCGAGTGTGTGGCCCTCGCGGCGGATCGGCAGGTTGGCGGCTATCAGTTCGATCCCCGGCGCGTGCTCTACGGCAAACTGCCACAGCCGCTCGTAATACAGGCCCAGGCGCCGGGTGCGTGCCTGGGACAACCAGTGCAGCAGGCCGTAGCTGTCGCGATCGAGTTGGCGTAGCCATTGTTCCAGTCGCTCGGGATCTCCCACCCAGTCGCTGCCCGCCAGCGGATGACGTTGCGGCCACGGGGTGGTGGCGAGCATCGGCGGGGCGAGGATGACCCACGCCAGATCGCGCACTTCGGGATGGCGTAATTGGTGGGGTAACGAGAGCAGCTCGGGAAATAGGATCATCTTGCGAGCATAGCCTTAAACATGAGGTCATCCTTGAGGCTGAAAGGATTTTGTCTAACGGCGGCTTTCGCCCATAATCGGGTTTTTCGCGTTTTCGATTGTCCGCAGAGGTCCCATGGAGCAATTTCGTAATATCGGCATCATCGGTCGCCTGGGCAGTTCCCAGGTGCTGGATACCGTCCGCCGACTGAAACGCTTTCTGCTCGATCGTCACCTGCATGTGATCCTCGAAGACACCATCGCCGAAGTCTTGCCGGGCCATGGCCTGCAAACCTCGTCGCGCAAGATGCTCGGTGAAGTCTGCGACATGGTCATCGTCGTCGGCGGTGACGGCAGCCTGCTCGGCGCCGCCCGGGCGCTGGCCAAGCACAATATCCCGGTGCTCGGCATCAACCGTGGCAGCCTCGGCTTTCTCACCGACATTCGCCCGGATGAGCTGGAAGTCGAAGTGGCCAAAGTGCTCGACGGCCACTATCTGGTGGAAAACCGCTTCCTGCTGCAAGCCGAAGTCCGCCGCCATGCCGAGGCCATCGGCCAGGGCGATGCGCTTAACGACGTAGTGCTGCACCCCGGCAAGTCAACCAGAATGATCGAGTTCGAGCTGTACATCGACGGCCAGTTCGTCTGCAGCCAGAAGGCCGACGGCCTGATCGTCGCCACGCCGACCGGTTCCACTGCGTACGCACTGTCTGCCGGCGGGCCGATCATGCATCCCAAGCTCGATGCCATTGTGATCGTGCCGATGTATCCCCATATGTTGTCGAGCAGGCCAATTGTGGTCGATGGCAACAGTGAGCTGAAAATCGTCGTGTCGAAAAACATGCAGATTTACCCGCAGGTCTCCTGCGACGGGCAGAACCACTTCACCTGCGCGCCGGGCGACACCATCACCGTCAGCAAGAAAGCCCAGAAGCTGCGGTTGATTCACCCGCTCGACCACAACTACTACGAAGTCTGCCGGACCAAGCTTGGCTGGGGCAGCAAGCTGGGCGGTGGAGGCGACTGATGCTCGATCCCGCGCGCAGTTATGACTTGATCGGTGACGTGCACGGATGCGCCCTGACCCTCGAACACTTGCTTGACCGACTCGGTTATCACAAGCAGGGCGGGGTCTGGCGACATCCTTCACGCATGGCCGTGTTCGTCGGCGACATCATCGACCGTGGCCCGCGAATTCGCGAGGCGTTGCACATCGTCCACGACATGGTCGAGGCCGGTCAGGCGTTGTGCATCATGGGCAACCACGAATTCAACGCGCTCGGCTGGAGCACTCCGGCGCCACCGGGCAGCGGCAAGCAATTCGTGCGTGAACATACGCCGCGTCACGCGCGTCTGCTCAACGAAACCCTGACCCAGTTCGAAGGCCATCCCGGCGATTGGCATGATTTTCAGCGCTGGTTCTATCAGTTGCCGCTGTTTGTCGATGCCGGGCGTTTTCGCGTGGTGCACGCCTGCTGGGATGCCGGGCTGATCGAGCCGTTGCGCGCGCTGTTCCCGAATGGCTGCATCGACGAGCATTTCCTGCAGTCTTCGGCAGTGCCCGGCAGTTTTGCCTGCACCGTGTTCGATCGTTTGTTGCGCGGCACCGATATGCGCCTGCCCGATGGCCAGACCATGATCAGTGGTGACGGTCTGGTGCGGTCGTTCTTCCGCACCAAGTTCTGGGAAGACGATCCGAAAACCTACGGCGACATCGTGTTCCAGCCCGATGCATTGCCGGAGCCGGTGGCGCAAACCCCGCTGACTTCCACTGAAAAGAATTCGCTGCTGCGCTACGGCGTCGACGAGCCGTTGCTGTTTGTCGGGCACTACTGGCGCAGCGGCAAACCGGCGCCGATCCGCCCGAACCTCGCCTGTCTGGATTACAGCGCCGTGCTCTACGGCAAACTCGTTGCTTATCGCCTGGATCAGGAAACCCGCCTCGATCCGCATAAATTCGTCTGGGTCGATGTCGAGCGGCCGGAGGTGCTGCAATGATCGCGGTCTGCTCATTCTGCTATTTCAATCTGCAACTGGCTGTCACAAGGATTCACCATGGATGACACGACGCTGGATCAACTCGAGGCCGCGCTGCTGGCCTCGCCGGGAAACGTCGCGTTGCTGACGCTGGTGCTCAAGGCCTGCCTTGAGCGCAATGACAGCCAGCGCGGCCTCAAACTGCTTCCCGCCGACCTGCACCAATTGCCGGACGCCGAGGCTCTGAAGCCGATCGCGGCGCAGTTGTACCTGGGCGCCGGGCAGGCTGAAAAAGCCTTGAACCTGGCGAGCGGTGAGGGCGCCCATCTGCAACTGTTGCGCGCACGGGCACTGGCCGACCTTGATCGCCTCAAGGAAGCGTTGGTCGAGTACCGCGCCGCCATCGCTGCCAACCCGGCGTTGGAAGACATGGCGCTGTGGCGTCGCCTGAACGTGTCGGTGGTGGATTTTGCCGCTGGCGAAGGGCGGCCGAAACTGCGGGTGATCTCCAACGACGACACCGATCAGACGGAAGTCCGCCGACTGTTGGTGCCAGACACCGAAACCGTGACGTTCAACGACATCGGTGGCCTGGACGATCTGAAAAAGACCATCCATAAAAAGATCATCCTGCCGTACCAGAAGCCGGGGTTGTTCGAGCGCTTTCGCAAGCGCGTCGGCGGCGGTGTGCTGCTGTACGGGCCGCCTGGCTGCGGCAAAACCTTACTGGCCCGAGCCACCGCCGGCGAGTGCAAGGCGAAGTTTTTCAACGTGGCGATTTCCGACGTGCTGGACATGTACATCGGCGAGTCCGAACGCAAGTTGCACGCCTTGTTCGAGCAGGCGCGGGCGCAGGCACCGGCGGTGATGTTCTTCGATGAAGTCGAGGCGCTGGGCGGCAAACGCTCCAATACCCGCGAGTCGACGTCGTCGAAACTGGTCAGCCAGTTCCTCTCGGAAATGGATGGCTTCACCCATGACAATCATGGCGTGCTGATCCTCGCGGCAACCAACGTGCCGTGGTCGGTGGACTCGGCGTTCCGCCGTCCCGGTCGCTTCGACCGCGTGTTGTTTGTGCCGCCACCGGATCGTGCCGCCCGCGAAAACATGCTGCAACTGATGGTCAAGGGCCGTCCGCTGGCGGCTGATATCGATTTCGCCTTCCTTGCCAAACACACCTCGGGCTTCTCCGGCGCGGACCTCAGCGAGCTGGTGGAAACCGCCGCCGATGAAGCCATCGAAGAGTCGATCAGTGAAGGCGCCGAGCAACCGATTTGCGACCGCCACTTCAAGCAAGCCTTGAAAGAAGTCCGCGCGACGACGCTGGAATGGCTGACCACCGCCCGCAACTACGCGCGTTATGCCAACGAAGGCAATCAGTACGACGAAGTGCTGGCGTTTCTCGACAAACATGGCAAGGGACGCTGATGGGAACCCAGAATATTTACCGCATTGAAGACGAACCGCGTCCGGGCGGCCTGGCGCGGTTTGCCGTGTCGCCGTTCTGGCCATTGCTGGCGCTGATGATGGGCGGGCTATGGCTGGGTTTGCCGTGGTTCGTGCTCAACTCGGTGGCCGTGGGCAGCCCGACGCGCAAGCGTGAGTGGATCTGGGTTGGCGTCGGTGCCGTGGGCAGCGTGATCCTCGGCCTGGCCTTGATCAGCTTGTTGAACAACGGCTACCTGAGCACTCAGGCACAGATCCAGTACGCCTTGCTGGTCCTGGTGGTGTGGAAACTGAGCATCGGTTACGTGCTGTACACCCTGCAGAACTCGACCATCGAGCTGTATCAATATTATGGCGGCGTGCTCAATCGCTTCGCGCCGCTGGTCGCGCTCGCAGGCGCCTTCCTGCTCAAAGGAATCGTGGTCACTCTGGTGCCCGCGACCCTTTGGTACCTGGTGGTGAGCTGATGAATACCTCTTATCTGCTGCAAGTGGCTTATCAGCGGTTGCAGTCCGGCCACAACGACGGCGCCATCGACAGCCTGCGACAGTTGCTGGCCGATGACCCGGAATGTGCCGAAGCCCACGCCTTGCTGGCGCTGTGTCTGCTCAACATGCGTCGTCTGCATGCCGGGCGCCACGAAGCCTCGATGGCATTGGCGATGGACCCGGCGTTGCCGTTGGCGCATTACGCCGCCGCGCATATCGACATGGCTGCGCGGCAATTCAAGAGCGCCGAACAGCACCTGTTGCAATTGCTCGACATGGAACCGACGGAGCCGCGTTACTACCGCAGCCTTGCGGATCTGTTCCAACTGACGGGGCGCCTTGCGCAGAGTCAGGCGCTGCTGGAGAAGGCGCTGGAGCTGGGCCCCGACGATCCGGCCAATCTGGTGGCGATGGCCGAATATCATCAGGCCTGTGGCCATTGGCAGCATGCCGAAACTTTTGCCCGCCAGGCACTCCAGGCCGATCCCGGGCATGCCGGTGCCGTGGTGGTGCTGGGTCGTTTGCTGCTGCGTCAGGGCGATATCAACGGTGCACGCGAACACGCGATCTGGGCCCTGCAGGAAAACGCCAGCAATGTCTCGGCGCTGAGCCTGCTGACCGCCGTGAAGGCTCGCAGCAATGTGTTCATGGGGCTCTGGTGGCGGTTCAACAGCTGGATGAACGACCGCAGTACGACTGGCGCCATCATCCTGTTGCTGGCGATGTTTGTGGTGTATCGCGTTACCGTGATCACCCTCACCGCACAGGGCTACCCCGGTGCCGCCGAGGTTATTGACTGGGTGTGGCTGGCGTTCGCCCTTTACACCTTCACCGCACCGCAGATTTTCCGGCGTGCGCTGGAGAAAGAGCTGACGCAAGTAAAGCTTTCAAGGGAATTCTAGGACGACAGGCCAGGGTGCCTGTCGTTCCGCTCGCTGACCTGATGCCCGGCAGTGTCTTGCCGCTTCAGCGCCGTTAAACTAGCGACATTCATTGGAGAGTGTTCAAACATGTCGTCTTTTGCCGAAATGATCAAAAACATCACCCCGGACATCTACGAGAGCCTGAAACTGGCCGTGGAAATCGGCAAGTGGTCGGACGGTGGCAAGCTCACCGCCGAGCAGCGTGAACTGTCGTTGCAGGCGATGATCGCCTGGGAAATCCAGAACCTGCCTGAAGATCAGCGCACCGGTTACATGGGCCCGCAAGAGTGTGCGTCGAAGTCGATCGAAGTGCCGAACATCCTGTTCAAATCGGATGCCATCCATTGATCGAGATTGGCCGCGGTGCAATCAGCAAAATGTCGGCGCGCCTGGACGGGCCGAATGTGCAATACGCGTTTCGTCTGGATGACGTCGAGGTGCCGGTCAACCCGTTGATCGGCACCACGGTGCGTCTGGAGTACCTGGGGGCGATTCACTGCACCCATTGCGGGCGCAAGACCAAAACCAGTTTCAGCCAGGGTTACTGCTACCCGTGCATGACCAAACTGGCACAGTGCGACCTGTGCATCATGAGCCCGGAGCGCTGCCACTACGACGCCGGCACCTGCCGCGATCCGCTGTGGGGCGAGCAGTTCTGCATGACCGATCACGTTGTGTACCTGGCCAATTCGTCAGGGATCAAGGTCGGCATCACGCGTGCTACCCAGTTGCCGACCCGTTGGCTCGATCAGGGTGCGAGTCAGGCGTTGCCGATCATGCGCGTGTCGACGCGGCAGCAGTCGGGCTTCGTTGAAGACTTGTTCCGCAGTCAGGTGGCCGACAAGACCAACTGGCGTGCACTGCTCAAGGGCGATGCGGTGGCGGTGGATCTGGCACAGGTGCGCGATCAGTTGTTCGAAAGCTGCGCCGAAGGCCTGCAAGGCTTGCAAGAGCGATTCGGCCTACAAGCGATTCAGACGATTGCCGATGTAGAACCTCTCGAAATCCGCTATCCGGTCGAGCAATACCCGGCCAAAATCGTCAGCTTCAACCTGGACAAGAACCCGATTGCCGAAGGCACGCTGCTGGGGATCAAGGGTCAGTACCTGATCTTCGACACCGGCGTGATCAATATTCGTAAGTACACGGCTTATCAGCTCGCCGTGCATCAATAAGGACTCCAGCATGCGCACCGAACAACCGAAGATGATTTACCTGAAGGACTATCAGGCGCCTGAGTACCTGATCGATGAAACACACCTGACCTTCGAGTTGTTCGAGGACCACAGCCTGGTCCACGCGCAACTGGTGATGCGCCGCAACCCGGCACGTGGCGCCGGCCTGCCGCCGCTGGTGCTCGATGGCCAGCAGCTGGAACTGCTCTCGGTGACCCTCGCCGATAAAGAGCTGGCTGACGGCGACTATCAGTTGTCCGAGAACCATCTGACCCTGCAACCGACCAGCGAAACCTTTACGGTCGACACCAGCGTCAGGATCCACCCGGAAACCAACACCGCGCTGGAAGGCCTGTACAAGTCCGGCACGATGTTCTGCACCCAGTGCGAGGCCGAAGGCTTCCGCAAGATCACCTATTACCTCGACCGCCCGGACGTGATGAGCAAGTTCACCACCACCGTGGTCGCCGAACAGCACAGCTATCCGGTGCTGCTCTCCAACGGCAACCCGATTGCTTCAGGCCCGGGTGAAGACGGCCGGCACTGGGCAACGTGGGAAGACCCGTTCATGAAACCGGCGTACCTGTTCGCGCTGGTGGCCGGTGATTTGTGGTGCGTTGAAGACACCTTCACCACCATGACCAAGCGCAACGTTGCGCTGCGCATTTACGTCGAGCCGGAAAACATCGACAAGTGCCAGCACGCGATGAACAGCCTGAAGAAGTCGATGCGCTGGGACGAAGAGGTCTACGGTCGCGAGTACGATCTGGACATCTTCATGATCGTCGCCGTCAACGACTTCAACATGGGCGCGATGGAGAACAAGGGCCTCAATATCTTCAACTCCAGCGCCGTGCTGGCCCGCGCCGAAACCGCCACCGACGCCGCGCATCAGCGGGTCGAGGCAATCGTCGCCCACGAATACTTCCACAACTGGTCGGGCAACCGCGTGACCTGCCGCGACTGGTTCCAGCTGTCGCTCAAGGAAGGCTTCACCGTATTCCGCGATTCCGGCTTCTCCGCCGACATGAACTCGGCCACGGTCAAGCGCATTCAGGACGTCGCCTACCTGCGTACCCACCAGTTCGCCGAAGATGCAGGTCCCATGGCCCACGCCGTGCGCCCGGACAGCTTCATCGAGATTTCCAACTTCTACACCCTGACCGTGTACGAAAAGGGTTCGGAAGTGGTCGGCATGATCCACACCTTGCTCGGCGCCGAAGGCTTCCGTAAAGGCAGCGATCTGTACTTCGAACGCCATGACGGTCAAGCCGTGACCTGCGACGACTTCATCAAGGCCATGGAAGATGCCAACGGTGTCGACCTGACCCAGTTCAAGCGCTGGTACAGCCAGGCCGGCACACCGCGTCTGGCAGTGAGCGAGTCTTACGACGCTGCGGCGAAAACCTACAGCCTGACCTTCCGCCAGAGCTGCCCGGAGACCCCGGACAAGGTTGAAAAACTGCCGTTCGTGATCCCGGTCGAACTGGGTCTGCTCGACAGCAAAGGCAACGAAATCGCCCTGCGTCTGGTTGGCGAGACCTCGGCTCAAGGCACCACGCGCGTCATCTCGGTGACTGAAGCCGAGCAGACCTTCACCTTCGTCGACATCGCCGAACAGCCGCTGCCATCGTTGCTGCGCGGTTTCTCGGCGCCGGTGAAACTGAGCTTCCCGTACAACCGTGACCAGTTGATGTTCCTGATGCAGCACGACAGCGACGGTTTCAACCGCTGGGATGCCGGTCAGCAACTGTCGGTGCAGGTGCTGCAAGAGCTGATCGCCCAGCAGCAGAAGGGCGAGAGCCTGGTGCTCGATCCACGGCTGATTTCGGCGCTGAAAACAGTGCTGTCCGACGAGTCGCTGGATCAGGCGATGGTTGCCGAGATGCTTTCGCTGCCGGGCGAGGCGTACCTCACCGAAATCAGCGAAGTGGCGGACGTCGACGCCATCCATATCGCTCGCGAGTTCGCCCGCAAGCAACTGGCGGACAATCTGTTCGAAGCGCTGTGGCTGCGTTATCAGGCCAACCGCGACCTGTCGAAGCAGACGCCGTATGTAGCCGAGGCCGAGCACTTCGCCCGTCGCGCGTTGCAGAACATTGCGCTGTCGTACCTGATGCTCAGCGGCAAGCCGCAAGTGCTGGCAGCGGCGCTGGAGCAATTCGAAACGGCCGACAACATGACCGAGCGCCTGACGGCGCTGGCGGTGTTGGTCAACTCGCCGTTCGAAGAGCAGAAAGCCCTGGCCCTGGCCAGTTTCGCCGAGCACTTCAAGGACAACCCGCTGGTCATGGATCAGTGGTTCAGCGTGCAGGCCGGCAGCACTTTGCCCGGCGGTCTGGAGCGCGTGAAAGCGTTGATGCAGCACCCGGCGTTCAACATCAAGAACCCGAACAAGGTGCGTGCACTGGTCGGTGCGTTTGCCGGGCAAAACCTGATCAACTTCCACGCGGCGGATGGTTCCGGTTATCGCTTCCTCGCGGATCTGGTGATCGAGCTGAACGGCTTCAACCCGCAGATCGCTTCGCGCCAATTGGCGCCGCTGACTCGCTGGCGCAAATATGATGGTGCGCGGCAGGCGTTGATGAAGGGTGAGCTGGAGCGGATTCTGGCTTCGGGGCAGCTATCGAGTGATGTGTATGAGGTCGTCAGCAAGAGCCTGGCCTAAGGTGTTTTAACACCAAGCCCTGTGGGAGCTGGCTTGCCAGCGATAGCGGTCTATCAGTCAACAGTGATGTTGAATCTGCTGCCGTCATCGCGGGCAAGCCCGCTCCCACAGTTATTTTGCGTTACTTCAAATCAAATCGATCCAGGTTGGTCACTTTCGTCCAGGCCGCCACGAAGTCCTTGACGAACTGCTCCTTGGCATCCGAACTGGCATACACCTCGGCCAGCGCCCGCAATTGCGCATTGGAACCGAACACCAGATCAACCCGCGTCGCCGTCCACTTCACGCTACCGTTTTTACGGTCGCGGCCTTCGAACTCATCGGCATCCCTTGAAGTCGGCTTCCACTCCACACCCATATCCAGCAGGTTGGTGAAGAAGTCGTTGGTCAACGCTTCGGTTTGCGATGTGAACACACCATGGCGGGTTCCCCCGACATTGGTATTCAACACGCGCAAGCCACCCAGCAGCACGGTCATTTCCGGCGCGGAGAGGGTCAGTAGTTGCGCCTTGTCGATCAACAGCGCCTCCGCTGAAACCCGGTATTTGCCCTTGCTGTAATTGCGGAAACCATCGGCAATCGGTTCCAGAAAACCAAACGAATCAACATCGGTTTGCTCCTGCGAGGCATCCGCACGCCCCGGCGTAAACGGCACCGTCACCGAGTGACCGGCGTTTTGCGCCGCTTTCTCGATCCCGGCATTGCCCGCCAGCACAATCAGATCCGCCAGCGAGACTTTCTTGCCGGAGGCGCCGCTATTGAACTCTCCCTGAATGCCTTCAAGAGTTTGCAGCACTTTGGCCAGTTGCTCGGGCTGGTTGGCTTGCCAGAATTTCTGCGGTGCCAGACGTAACCGGCCACCGTTGGCGCCGCCACGTTTGTCCGACCCACGGAAAGTTGAAACGGCGGCCCAAGTGGTTGAAACCAATTGCGACACCGAAAGCCCCGACGCAAGGATTTTGCTTTTCAGCGCGGCAGCGTCGCTCTCGTCGATCAGTGGATGCGTGACCTCTGGAATCGGGTCCTGCCACAGCAGTTCTTCGTTAGGCAGTTCCGGGCCGAGGTAGCGGGACAGCGGGCCCATGTCGCGGTGGATCAGTTTGTACCAGGCGCGGGCGAAGGCGTCGGCCAGTTGATCGGGATTGGCCAGAAAGCGCCGGGAGATCTGCTCGTAGGCCGGGTCAAAACGCAGCGCCAGGTCAGACGTGAGCATGGTCGGGTCAATGCGTTTGTTCGGATCGTGAGCGTGAGGAATGGTCCCGGCACCGGCGCCGTTCTTCGGTTTCCACTGATGCGCACCTGCCGGGCTTTTGGTCAGTTCCCACTCGAAGCCGAACAGGTTTTCCAGATAGTTGTTGCTCCATTGGGTGGGTGTGGTGGTCCAGGTCACTTCGAGGCCGCTGGTGATGGTGTCTGCGCCCTTGCCGGTGCCGAAGGCGTTTCTCCAGCCCAGGCCTTGCTCTTCAAGCCCGGCGGCTTCCGGCTCTGCGCCGACGTTATCGGCAGGGCCCGCGCCGTGAGTCTTGCCGAAGGCGTGACCACCAGCGATCAGTGCCACGGTTTCCTCATCGTTCATGGCCATGCGGCCAAAGGTTTCGCGGATATCGTGGGCCGAGGCTACCGGGTCCGGGTTGCCTTCGGGACCTTCCGGGTTTACGTAAATCAGGCCCATCTGCACAGCGGCGAGCGGGTTTTCCAGATTGCGCTCGCCCTGATCGGTGCGGCTTTCTTCTTTGCCATGCAAATCCGGTTCAGCCACCAGCGTACCGTCGCCGGGCTCCTGCATAGCGGATTTGTCTTTGCCGTAACGGCTGTCGCCGCCCAGCCATTCGTGTTCCGAACCCCAGTACACGTCTTCGTCCGGTTCCCAGACGTCGGGACGACCGCCAGAGAAACCGAAAGTCTTGAAGCCCATCGATTCCAGCGCGACGTTACCGGTGAGCACAATCAGGTCAGCCCAGGAAATATTGCGGCCATATTTCTGCTTGATCGGCCACAGCAGACGGCGGGCCTTGTCGAGGCTGACGTTGTCCGGCCAACTGTTGAGCGGGGCGAAACGTTGCTGTCCGGACCCCGCGCCACCACGGCCATCGGCCGTGCGATAGGTGCCGGCACTGTGCCAGGCCATGCGGATGAAGAGCGGGCCGTAGTGCCCGAAGTCGGCCGGCCACCAGTCCTGGGAGTCGGTCATCAGCGCGCGCAGGTCTTGTTTCAGCGCCTGAAAATCCAGGCTCTTGAAAGCTTTGGCGTAGTCGAAGTCCTTGCCCAACGGATCGGACTTGGGCGAGTGCTGACTCAGGATTTTCAGGTTGAGTTGATTCGGCCACCAGTCACGGTTCGTCGTACCACCACCGGCGGCGTGGTTGAAAGGGCATTTCGATTCGTTAGCCATGTTCGGGTCCTTATCAGGTCTGCTACGGCCGGCTCGTGCCGACTTCGGACTAGTAAGGCTAGACCCGACTGGATGAGTCAGCTAATAGCCCGACTATTGGGGGCTGATAGGCGCAGTCTTTCAGGATTTTTTCGCGACTGGCGCCTCTGCCTTAGGCGTTTGCTCAGAAGTTGAAATCCGCGTCCTTGAGCGTTTGGTGACACGCAAAAAGTCAAAATCGTAATGACAGGACGAAATGTTATTGTATAACATGAAATTCGTTTCATTCTGTTTCTGTCAGTGTCGTGTGCAAGACGCTGGCAGCGATGCTCACTTTTCTGCTCACGGAAGTTCTGAAATGCCTGCCCGTTCCCAGCCCCTGCAACGACGACTGACTCCCTTGGCCGCCGCGCTGCTGCTCGCTTCACCGGTATTCGCTGCTGACGCCCTCGAATTGCAACCGCAGGTGATTACCGGCAATCCCTTGGGCAGCCAGATGCTGGCCTCACCGGCGACAGTGCTCAGTGGCGATGACCTTACGCTGGCACAGAAGGGCAGCCTCGGTGAAACCCTGAACAAACAGCCCGGCGTGTCATCGTCGTATTTCGGCCCGGGGGCCAGTCGCCCGATCATTCGTGGTCAGGACGGTGACCGGATTCGCATCCTGCGCAACGGTGTCGGCGCGCTGGATGCTTCGTCGTTGTCTTACGATCACGCTGTGCCGCTGGACCCGGTCAACGTTGAACGCATTGAAATCATCCGTGGCCCGGCCGCGCTGCTTTACGGTGGCAGCGCCATCGGCGGGGTGGTCAACACCTTCGATAATCGCATTCCCACCGAAGCCATCGACGGTATCCATGGCGCTGGCGAGCTGCGTTATGGCGGCGCCGATACCACCCGCAGCAGCGCCGGCAAACTCGAGGCGGGTAACGGTGAGTTCGCCCTGCACCTGGACGCCAGTGCTCGGGAGTTCAATGATCTGAACATTCCCGGTTACGCGAAAACCGGCGCTGAGCGCGCCAACGATGATGGTGATTCACGCAAGCATCGTCTGGCCAATAGTGACGGTCGTCAGGACGGCGGTGCAGTCGGCGGTTCGTATACCTGGGATGACGGCTATGCTGGCCTTTCGTACAGCAATTACGACTCCAATTACGGCTCGCCCGCCGAAGACGACGTGCGCATCCGCATGGAGCAGGAGCATTACGCCTTTGCCTCGCAGATACGCAATCTCGACGGGCCGTTCAGTTCAATCAAATTCGACGCCGGATACACCGATTATCAACATCGGGAAATTGAGGGCGGTGAGGTCGGCACGACGTTCAAGAACAAGGGTTACGAGGCGCGGGTCGAGGCCCGGCATCAGCCGCTGGGGCCAGTCGAAGGGGTGATCGGCGCACAGGTCAGCCGCAACGAGTTTTCGGCGTTGGGTGAAGAAGCGTTTGTGCCGCAGACCGATACGAATGCCGGTGCACTGTTCATTCTTGAGGAGCTGCAAGCCACCGAGCGACTGTTGTTCACGCTCGGTGGACGGCTTGAGCACACTACGGTTGACCCGGATGCCAAGGGCAACGAGCGTTTCGCCAATGCCGACCGTTCGAGCAGTTTCACCGCCGGCAGCCTGTCGTCCGGTGCGGTGTACACACTGACGCCGGTTTGGTCGGTTGCCGCCACCGTCGGTTATACCGAGCGTGCGCCGACGTTTTACGAGTTGTACGCCAACGGTGCGCATGTCGCGACCGGCACTTATGAAGTCGGCGACGCCGGGCTGTCGAAAGAGAAAGCCGTCTCCAGCGACCTCGCTCTGCGTTTCGACAACGGCACGCACAAGGGCAGTGTCGGTGTGTTCTACAGCCACTTTTCCAACTACATCGGCTTGCTCGGTACGGGCCGAACGCTGAATGATGAAGGCGAGGAGGATAGCGGCGGCATTCCTGAATACGCTTACTCGGGTGTGCGTGCGCGCTTCAGTGGCATCGAAGCGCAGGATCGCTGGAGTCTTGGCGAGACTGCCTACGGCAAGTTTGCCCTGGAGTTGTCCGGTGATTACACCCGCGCGAAGAACCTGAATAACGGCGAGGATTTGCCGCGCATCGCGCCGCTACGCTTGAACAGTGGTTTGCTATGGGAGCTGGATCGTTGGCAGGCGCGGATCGACCTTGAACACGCCAGTTCGCAGCATCGTGTGCCGGCCAATGAAAGCAGCACGGATGGTTACACCACGCTTGGTGCCAATGTCGGTTATCACTTTGACGTCGGTCAGAGCAAATGGCTGGCTTTCGTCGATGCCGATAACCTGACCAACCAAACCGTGCGCTACGCCAGTTCGATCCTTCGCGACGTTGCGCCGGCACAAGGACGGAGCATTCAGGTGGGATTGCGCACCACGTTCTAAATCACTCCCCCCCATGCAGGAATTTGATCGTTCCCGCGCCGAGCGTGGGAACAATCAAGAGGGCGGGTAATCAGGTGGACTGTGCGGCTTCGTCTTCCGGCACGTCGTCGAGCGTGTCTTCCTGGCCTGGCAATTCCGTGATCACGCTGAAATCCGTGACCTCGACGGCTCCGAGGCCATAACCCAGCAGATGGAACGAAAAGGCTTTGCGCGGTTGCGGGTTTTCGAAGCTGAAATCCATCTCCAGCGGCTGATCGGCGGTGGCGACCATTTCCGCCGGCAAGCCCAGTTGCACGTCCTGTTCGAATTCCTTGGCCTTGAGTTGAATGAACGCCGCTTGCTGCGGATCCACCGAGCGCACGGTCAGGCGTACGCGGGTGTGCGAGCCCTTGGGCATTTCCAGGTATTGCGCGCCGATCAGGTTGTCGGCCCAATCGTCGATGATCTGCGCTTGCAGCGGGATGATGTTGTTGCTGCCGAACTGATAGCGATGATTGAGCGGGGTGCGTAGCAGCGACAGGTCGAGTGCCGTGGCGCGGGCTGCGATCTGGCGGGCGCGCTGACCGCTGTAGGTGCCTTTGAACGTGGCGCTCTCGGCGATGAAACCGGTGCTTTCGTAATAGCGGCAGCGGCGCGGCATGTCACATTCGGAAAAAATCCCCTTGCCGTCGTGATAGCGCAGTTTGCCGTTGGTGAACGACATGATCTCGCGCCCGGAATCGTAGTCGCGAAACAGCGAACGACCGCTCAGCGCGGTAGGCACCGGCAGGTCGAAGTAGTCGAGGATCGACGTGCTCAGATCGACATGGCCATACACCCCGGCATTGAGTCGCGGCAGTTGCTCATGTTCAGGTGCCAATGTCAGGTTGAAACCCCAGGAAGAGGCCAGGCGCACGCCGTCGATGCCGTGGGATTCATCCGAGGTGATCACCACGAGGGTGTCTTTCAATACACCCTGGCGCTCAAGTCCGCTGAGGAACTGATCCAGTGCATCGTCCAGATAACCGACAGCCGCCTGCTTCGGCGTGTCATAGCGCTGCAGATAATCTTCCGGCGCGGAGTAGGGCTGATGGGTGCCCACCGTCAACAATGTCAGCATCCACGGTTGCTTTTGCTTTTTCAGTTGACCGACATAATCCAGGGCACCTTCAAAGAAGGCCTTGTCGTCCTTGCCCCACGGGAATTCCAGATAGTTGCTGTTGGTGAACCACTCCAGGCCATGAGTCGCATCGAAACCGATGTGCGGCATGATCTTGTCTTTGGCCATGAAGCGCAGGCCGGCGCCCTGCAGATAGTGGGTGCTGAAGCCGTGTTCGCGCAATTGCGCCGGCAGACAGGCCTGATTGCGCTCCTTCTGGGTGAGCATTTCCACGCCTTTGGGCGTGCCGTTGTTCAGTTTGTCGTAATCACCGCAAAGCATGGCGTACAGACCGCGAATGGTCTGGTGTGTATGCAGGACGTAGTCCGGGGTGTTCATGCCGCGCTCGGCCCAACGGCTGAGTCTGGGCATCAGGTCTTCCTGATAATGGCTGCCGATGGCCTCGCGATTGGCGCGGATGTAGGCACCGGGAATGCCTTCCAGGGCGATGACCAAAACGTTGCGCGCCTGACCTGGCGCAGTCAGCAGCTTGTGACCATCGAGATCGACGTCGGTAAGGCCGGCCATGGATGGCGCGACTTCTTCGACATCACCGTCCAGCCATTCCTCGGCCTGAATCTGCACATCGGCGACCTGAGTGGCCAGCAATTGATGGGGCAGGTTGTACGCTCGCCACGGATCTTCCTCGCTCGGCCACAAATTCTGTGCGCCCCAGTGCGCGGCGAACAGCGCCAGCGGCGCCGCCCACAAGGCGCGAGGCAGGGCCGGGCGGGCGATGCCGCGTCCGGCAAACTGGGTTAGCAACCAGACCAGCAGCGCCAGCAACAACGTGACGCCCACACCTGGATGCGCCAGCCCACCGCCCGTGGAGTTTTCGACAAATTGCGGATCGAACAGGTAATGCAGATCGGCCGGGCTCGGCAGTCGGCCGACGGCGCTGACCAGTTCCGCCGTCGCCACTGCCAACAGGCCCCAGAACAACAGCACCGGCAATGCCAGCCACCACGCACGGCGATGCAGCAGAATGACCAGCGAGCTGCCGATGGCCAGATCCGACAGATAACCCAACGGTGTCGACCAACCGAGTGCTGCACGCAGGCACACCGGCACGATCAACAGCAGAAAAATCAGGGAATAGAGGCGGGCACGCGGATGTCGCAAGCCGTTCAAGAAAGCACTCACAAAAAAAGACCTTCCAGTCATTAAACCGTCAAAAAAGTGTGCGCGATGATACCAAGGGAGAGCTGTCTGATCGCCTTTTTAAACACACGGGTGATCTGTTGTCAGACGGCCCTGGAACCGGGGAAAAGGTGCTGGAGCCTTGACAGGCGTTCATGTCAGACGATCAGGGCGCATGCGGCAGGCGAATCGGTGCAGGCGCTTTATTGTTTCAGACTGTTTATCTGGCCGATCAAGCCGGGTAATCCCGCCAGCAAAGGCTGGAACGGGTGTACGGCCGAGGCAATGGCCAGCGCGCCGCTCAAGAATGCCGCTCACCGGGCGATACCAGTGATCTACACGTGCGCCGCAAACCATCGATACGGCGCACGGCATGAATCAGTTGTCAGACTCGGAAATCAAAAATGCTACGGAAAGTTTTCACCTCATTCGCTCATTGGGGCGCTATCACCCTGTGCCTCACGGTATTGAATGGATGCACGACTGCGCGCTATGACGGTTCCCGGCCACCGGATCCGGCCAAGGCGCTGATTGTGGGTTCGATTACCGAAGGTTATCTGACGCAACCGCATGGGCTGACGGTCGAAGTCAGACAATTGAACGAGCCGAACGCGTCGATCACGTTGCAGACGCTGTATAGCGAAGACGATCAGCCTTCCGCCAATCTGCTCGGGCACTTGTTCATGTACGAAGTGCCACCAGGGCGTTATCAGTTCACCGACTGGCGCTACCAGTATTACCTGGGTAATGCGCTCGCACGCCCGGCTCCGGTGGTATTTGAGGTGAAGGCCGGTCAGACACTGTACATCGGCGACCTTTACGCCAATGCCCTGACGTTCTGCCTGTCCAACGTCGATAACGCTGAGAAAACGGTTGAAGGCCTCAAACGCAAGTATGCAGTTCTGCAAAACCGCACGATTTACAACCTGACCGCTGAAAGCGCTTTCAAACCCTGGCCAACTTCTGACGCCAAAGACTCGGGCAAAGGACTTTGCATGTTCTGATGCATGCGTTCGCTCTTGCTGTCCTGCCACCGCTTTTCGCTCAAGGAAAAACATTGATGAGCCGCACCATACTGCTCTGGGCCAGCCTGTTGGCCAGCCTGATCCTGCTCGGCGGATGTAACACCGGACCCGACTTGAAGGGCCAGCCATTCTTCAGTGGCGTGGAACAAGCGCAGCCGGATCAGGCAACGCTGTATTTCTATCGCACGGCCGCGTCGGTCGGGTACTTTGTGACGCCCACGATCAAGGTCAATGGAAAAGACGTCGGGGTTTTACCGTCGGGCGGGTATTTCAAAACGAGCCTGCCGGCCGGGCGCTACAGCATTGAGTCGACGTCGCCGCCTTTTGTCAGCAGCAGCGTCAACAAGCGTTTCGACCTGAACGTCGAGAACGGCAAAACCTACTTCATTGCCGATCAGACCAGCTCGCAAGCCTTCAGTGATGAACAAACGCTGGGTGAGTTGAACGACGCCTACTACTCGGGGGCGCATTTCTTTTTCCGTTATGCGCTAGTGCCGGAGGAGGAAGCGTTGCGTTCGATCAAATGGTGTCAGCAAGTGCCGGTGGCCGTCAGGTAACCTTTTCAGCCGTTGTACCGAGTGGCGATGATGGGTCGAATCTCGCCACGCGGTTCACGTCAGTTCAGCCCATCATCAAAGATGCTTTCAATCGGCATCTCAAACGCCCGGGCGATCTGAAACGCCAGCGGCAGGCTCGGATCGTAGCGTTCGTTTTCAATCGCATTGATTGTCTGGCGTGACACGTTAAGCCGTTCAGCCAGATCGACCTGTGACCATTTGCGTTCGGCGCGCAGTTCCTTCAGGCGATTTTTCATTGGTAACGGCGTCGGGCGATTTGCAGGCCGAGGATCCACATCAAGCCCATCACTGGCCAGACGCATGTCCACGGAATATGCGGGGCACCGACGTTTTCCAGGAAACCGTAGCTGAAGGTCAGCAGGGCCGAGGCAGCGAAGGCGAAACCCAGCGCTTCGAACTGGATGCGCAGGTGCATTTCGTCCATGCGCCGCATGTTGCGCACGATCGCCCAGCACATCAATCCCGCCGGAATCATCGGCATCACCGCGACGGCCGAGCGCAGAATAATGTTGGCCTCCAGCAGATACTGCGAGGCGATCAGCGATGCAGTCAGCACCAGCATGTAAAGGATCAGGGCTGCGCCCAATTCGAGGTAATAGCGGTTCATGCTGCACTTCCTGTGTAAAAGACCCTTTACATAGTCGCTGATGATTTTTCTGATGTAAAGCCTGCTTTCCATAAATTCTGCAGACTGTTTAATCGTCGGCATTCATCGACTTGATCAGGTTGTTGCGCAATTTGACGATCGATTGCTGCATCTGGGTGAACTCGTCCACGGTCAGTCCGGTCGCTTCAAACAGACTGCTGCCTGAGGAGACGTTGCGCAGATCCTTGCCGCTCTGGGTCAGGCTGATGCGCACCTGACGCTCGTCTGCCGGATCGCGCTGACGTTGCAGGTAGCCCATGGCTTCGAGTTTTTTCAGGATCGGCGTGAGCGTGTTGGATTCCAGGAACAGCTTCTCGCCAAGGCTGCCGACGGTCTGGTCGTCTTGCTCCCAGAGTGCGACAACGGTGATGTACTGGGTATAGGTGAGGCCGAGTTTTTCGAGGATCGGTTTGTAGGCTTTGCCAAACGCCAGGTTGGTCGAGTAAACGGCAAAGCACAGGAAGTCGCTGAGTTTGAGATCGGTGGGGGCCTGGGTGTTTTTCATGTTCATCCTCGTGGTCTGTTGAACCGTTGAAACGTATGCGGCGAACTATACGTCGGATGCGATTGTATCGGGAGTGTTGGGTGTCACCATCGACCCAATCGGTTCGCCCTGTACAACAGAGCGAACCGATTGCTTATTTATCCTATGCGACTAAATCGCATGCGATATATCTATTTGGATAAAATCACGCGGTGATGACATTCAACGCCACATCAATGTTGCCGCGCGTGGCTTTTGAGTAGGGGCAGATCTGGTCTGCGGTGTGCGCGAGGTTTTTCGCGATGTCTTCGGCAATGCCCGGTACGCGCAGGGTCAGGCGAGCCTGAAGGAAGTAGGCCGGGCCGGTCTGGCCAAGGTCGACCTCGATGTCCACCGACATGTCGGCAGGCAACACCACATTGAGGTCGTTGGCGACCAGCCCGACCGCAGCGGTGTAGCAGGCGGACCAGGCACCGGCAAACAGTTGCTCGGCGGTGGGATGAGGCAGGGCGTTGGCAAACACATGAGCCGGTTTTGCGCTGCCCGGCGAGGACAATTGAATGTCGAGGTTGCCGTTGTGACCACGGGAGGTGAGGCCGGCGCTGGCAGCTGTGGTGTGGGTTTTGCCGGTGGCGAGTACTTTTTCGATCTTGCTCATGGGATTAATCCTCAAAGACATAATAGTTGGTTGTTATCGTATGCGGTTAGATCGCATGCGATTGAATAATAATCCTCCTGCCGCGGATTTCTGTCAACCCGCCCTGGCGGCCTCATGCGACGGGCGGTAAACGATGTCTCGCGCAAAAAAAACGGGGCGGCCTGATCAGTGATCAGGCCGCCCCGTGGGTACTGCAGTCAGTCAGATCAATGCATTTTGCTGTGATCGTGACCTTCCATGTTGGTCAGTGAACGCACGGCGGCCTTCACTTCAACGGTTTCTTTCTCGCCCTTGGCGTTTTCCACGGTCAGGGTCAGCGGCACGCTTTCGCCTTCTTTCAGTTGACCGTTCAGGCCCATCAGCATCACGTGGTAACCGTTCGGGTCAAGCTTGACGGCTTTGCCGGCCGGCAGTTCGACGAACTTCACCGGGCCCATGCTCATGACGTCGTTCTTCATGGTCATTTCGTGGATCTGCACGTCTTTGGCCACCGGGGTCGCGACGCTGAGCAGCTTGCTGTCGCTGTCGGCGGTGAGGGTCATGAACGCGCCGCTGGCGGACTGGGTTGGTACGGTGGCACGAACCCAGGCATCGTCGACCTTGGTTTGCGCGGACGCCTGGAACGCCAGGCCCAGCAGCGAGAGACCCAATACCGCGTGTTTGATCGAGTTCAGAACAGGTTGCATCAGCAAACCTCCATAACAGTAAGCAAATCTTCCGTGCATTGTTCTGCCGAAAGCGAGGTGGACAGACCCAGGCGCAAGCCGCCGTTGGAGTCGTAAACGTAACTGGTGGCGGTGTGCGAGATGGTGTACGTGTCGCCGGCGGGGACTTTCTCGTAGAACACGTCGAATTCCTTGGCCGTGGCCTGGGTTTCCTCAAGCGTGCCGTACAGCGCAACGAAGGTCGGATCGAAGGCTTTCATGTAGGCGTCGAGGATTTCAGGCGTGTCGCGTTCGGGATCGAGGGTGATGAAAATCACCTGCAAGCGATCGCCATCGGCGCCCATCAGCTTTTTGATTTTCGCCGCGCGGGCCAGAGTGGTCGGGCAGACGGCCGGGCACTGGGTGAAGCCGAAGAACACCATCGGCATCATGCCGCGAAAGCTCGACAGGGTCATGGTTTCGCCATCGGTGTTCTTCAGTTTGAAGGTGCGCCCCATGATCTTGTTACTCAGATCCTTGCCGTACTTGTACGACAGTTGGCCACGGGTGTCGCAACCGGCGAGCAGGCCGAGCCCGAGTACGCCCATTCCCGCAAGCACCTTGCGGCGAGTCAACAAAGCCGTCATCTAATACCGCCTTTTGCAGCCCGTCAGTCGACAGGACTGGCGGGGGGGTTAACCGTAAAAGCGGCGCATGATACCAAACTGAACCGGCGAGTCGGTTTTTGATCGGCTGACAGGGTGTCGCAGGGCGACAAAAGGTGTAAGAAAAAGTGACGGGTGCTTACTGAACTTTCGCCTCCGTTGCCCGCCAACCGCCGCCCAGCGCGGTGTACAGATTCACTTCGGCGACCAGTTGCGCGAGGCGGTCGGTGATCAGCCCTTGCTGCGAACTGAAAAGTGAACGCTGGGCATCGAGAAACACCAGACTGCTGTCGACGCCATTCTGATAACGGTGTTGCGCCAGGTTGTAATAGTCCTGAGTGGCTTGCACCAGATCGCGCTGCGCCTGTAATTGCTGCTGATACGTGCTGCGTGCCGCCAGCCCGTCAGCGACTTCCTGAAACGCCGTCTGAATCGATTTCTCGTATTCGGCCACGGCCACGTCTTTCTGCAATTTCGAATAATCAAGGCTGGCGCGCAGGCTGCCGGCATTGAAAATCGGCAGGCTGATCTGCGGCTGAAACGTCCATGCCCCGGAGCCGGCGCCGAACAAACCCGAGAGGTCGCGGCTGGACGTACCGGCGTTGGCCGTCAGACTGACGCTGGGGAAAAACGCCGCTCGCGCCGCGCCGATGTTGGCGTTGGCCGCTTTCAGTTTGTATTCGGCCTGGAGAATGTCCGGGCGCCGTTGCAGCAGATCCGACGGCACACCGGCCGGCAGTTGCAGCACCAGATCGCTGGCCAGCGGACGTGCAGGCAAGGACTCCGACACTGGCGCGCCGACCAGCAGCGTCAGGCTGTTCAAGTCCTGCGCGACCTGACGCTGATAACGCGCCAGATTCGCCCGAGAGGTATCAACGCTGGTTTTCGCTTGCGCCTGCTCCAGCGCCGACGACTTGCCGGCTTCGCGGTTGCGCGTGGTCAGGTGCAGGCTCTGCTCATCGGCGGCGAGGGTCTCGCGGGTCAGGGCCAGCAGTTCCTGATCGGCGCGCCAGGTCAGGTAGGCGTTGGCGACGTTGGCCACCAGGCTCAACTGCGCACTGCGCCGCGCCTCTTCGGTGGACAACCAGGTTTGCAAGGCCTGTTCACTGAGACTGCGCACGCGGCCGAAAAAATCCAGCTCATAGGCGCTGATACCGAGGTTGACCGAGTAGGTCGAGTTGATCATGGCTTTGCTGCGGGTCACGCTCGGCGGCATGCGTTGCCGCGATTCGCTGGCGTTGGCCGACACCGCCGGCAGCAGGTCGGCGCGCTGAATGCGGTACTGCGCCTGGAAGGCTTCGACGTTCAACGCCGCTACACGCAGGTCGCGGTTATTGATCAGGGCGCTTTCGATCAACTGTTGCAGGGCCGGGTCGTTGAACAGCGTGCGCCAGTCTTCGTCGGTCGTTGCCGCCTGCGGACCTTGCGGATATTGCGCGGCACTTGGTGAGGCGGGGCGTTGATAGTCGGGAATCAGTGAGCAACCAGCCATCAGCATGGCCATGGACAGCAAGGAAATTCGCAGGGTGGACATCGAACAGCCTCATGCGCGGAAGATGAAGGATTGAAAGCAGACGAGCATTTTGTGGTGAGGGGATTTATCTGTGGTGAGGGGATTTATCCCCGATGGCCTGCGCAGCAGGCCGCTTCTTTGAGATCAAAAGGGGGGCGCTTCGCGCCCCATCGGGGATAAATCCCCTCGCCACAGGTAAATTCCCAGATCACAGGTAAATCCCCAGATCACAGATAACTCCCGAAACACAGAAAGATCTCTCTCCACGGTGTTAACAGGTCAGGAAACTCAACGGTTCAGATCACGCCCCGGCCATCCATTTCGCCAGACCATGCCGGCCACTGACACCCAATTTGGCCGTAGCGCGTTTAAGGTAGGTCTCGATCGAACTGTTCTTGACCCGCAGCTTTTCCGCCATGTGCGGCACCGTGCCGCCGGTCAGCAAACCCAGGCAGACTTCTTTTTCGCGTGCCGACAGCACAACGCCGCTCAACATCAGGCGCTCATCGAACACCAGCGCAAGGGGGGCGTGATCCAGATCGATCGAGGGCAGGCGCGGTTGTCTGGCGATGGTTTGCCGACTGATCTGCGCATGTCGCTCGATCAGAGGCAGCAGGGTGTCGGACAGACTCTTGAGGAATGACAGCTCCGGCAGGGAAAACACCCGTTGAGTGTGCGGACGGTAAAACGAGATGACGCAACGGCGGTTGGACGTGCGTGACACCAGATTGCATTGGTGGACGCTGTGTTGCGGGTGGCAGGGCAGAAGCGAGGCTTTCAATTGGATCAACAGTGAATCATTCATCTCGATCATTTTCTGCAACAACGGGTGATCGTCCGGGCTCTCCAGGGGATCCGGCGGCGGGAAGGTTCGTGCCGGACCGGCACTGCCCAGCGGCTTGATCTCGACCACGCTGGCCTGACGCTCATCAAGCGTCCACTCGGTCAGATCGACCCGATTGACCGGCACCAGAGTGTCGACCAACTGGAGCATGTTCGTGGCGAAGTGATCATCGCCCGTGCTTGCAATCAGTTCCCCCAATTGCCAGTAGAAGTGCGGGTTTTCCATATTGCGAATGCTGCCGGTCAGATTCATATCCTTGTCATCCCTGGTACAGAGCCATCACTGAATCGTCTGCCGTCTATGTAAAAGCCGCCCACGCAGTCATTTCTCCTTGAACATGATCTGGAGCGGGATTTAAGCCTATGGATTTGTCCTACGTCTGTAGGGGAATCCGGGGACACAAAGTGCCAGCATTTCTGATTGTTGGCGCCGGGGTTCTGACGGGGTTGATTGCTGGAAAGTCGTTCACCGTGACCATCCAGTCACTGCAAGGGCCCGGAAAATCGGCAGATCGTGTTCCTCGATTGCTGAGGCTGGGGCAAATGGCAGCATTGGCATGTGGTTCTTTTCCTACAAACTTTTCAGTATTTTCTCTCCGAAAACTTAGACAGGACCTATGCGAAAAAGCCGATAAGCACTGTCGGGCGCGCCGGGGAGCGATGGTTGTCCGGGTTTCGGGTGTCATGTCGGCGCCGGGGCCGATGCTTGAATACGGGCAAAATCTCATGAGAAGGATCTTATGCCGCCTATTTCTGCCTCTGCGGCGGACACCTCGTCCGTTGCGCCCGCGACCTTTCCCCTGACCGCCGCACAGCTGGACATCTGGCTTGATCAATTGAGCCGGGGTGACTCGCCCCTGTACAACATCGGTGGCTACATGGAGTTGACCGGCCCGCTGGATCCTGCGCGGATGCAGGCGGCGCTCAGCCATCTGGTGAGCCTGCACGACGCGATGCGAATCGAGTTGTTGCCGGGTGCCGGCGCGGACGGACTGCCACGGCAACGTTTTGCGCCATCGATGCCGGGGCCGCTGATGACGTGGGATGTCTCTGGCCAGTCAGATCCAAAAGCGGCGGCGCGAGCGCTGATTCAGGAGCGGATCGACCAGACGTTCACGCTGGACGGCGGGCCGTTGTACCGTTTTTTGCTGATCCGGCTCGATGACGATCTGCACTGGTTCTCCATTCTGGCTCACCACCTGATCGTCGACGGCTGGGGCTTCGCCGAGATGATCAAATCGTTGGCCGCCATCTATAACGCACTGGCCGCCGATCAGAAGGTACCTGACACCGCGCTGTCCTACGTCGATTTCATCGAGGACGATGCGCGTTATTACCAGTCACACCGATACGCGCAGGATCGCGCGTACTGGCTGGACAAATACCGCCTCCTGCCCGAACCCCTGCTGGTGCCGCGTTATCAGGAGCGCTTTGTCGGGCATGCGCCGTCCAGTCAGGTCGTGGCGCGGACGTTCCCCGCCGTGCTGCATGAGCGCATGAAACAGCTCGGTCAGGGACTTGGCGCTTCGGCGTTTCACGTGCTGCTGGCGGCGCTTCATGTGTATTTCAGCCGTACCGCACAGCGTGACGAATGGGTGTTGGGGATGCCGATTCTCAACCGGTCCGGCGCTCGATTCAAATCGACCGTCGGCTTGTTCACCCAGGTCAGTGCGGTGCGCATGGGGTTTGGTCGCGACCTCACATTCGCCGACTTGATCAGGGCGATTCGCGATGAGCTGAAAGAAAACTTTCGTCATCAGCGGTTTCCCCTGAGCGAGATGAACCGCGCCTTGGGCTTGCTGCGCGAGGATCGCGCGCAACTGTTTGAGCTGACGGTTTCTTACGAACTGGATGATCAAGAACATATTTACGGCCAGGCACGGGGTCACGTGGTCAAGGTTTCCAATCATCAGGAGGCTGCGCCGCTGGCTATTTATTTGCGCAGTAACCGCTTCGACGAACAGGCCTGGTTGCACATTGCCTACTCCCCGATGTATTTCGAGGAAGGTGAAGTCGAGGCGTTTGCCGAGCGGCTGTTGTCGGTACTGGAGCAAGGGCTGGAAAACCCGCAACTGCCCGTGACCGAATTCGGCCTGCTCTCGCCGACGGAAACCGCGCTGCTGCAGCAATGGAACGACACTCGCGTGGTTTATCCGCAAGGGTTGACCATCGTCCAGCGCTTCGAGGCCCGAGCGGCGCAACAGCCCGAGGCAGTGGCGGCGGTTGGAGAAGGACAACCACTGACATATGCCGAGTTGAATCGTCAGGCCAATGCATTGGCGCATCAGTTGCTCGGGCTCGGCGTGCAGCCGGATGATCGCGTGGCGCTGGTGGCCCGCCGTGGACTCGACAGCTTGGTCGGATTGCTGGCGACTCTCAAGGCTGGAGCCGGTTATGTGCCGATCGATCCGGCGCACCCCGCCGAGCGTTTGAACTATCTGCTCAATGACAGCGCACCGGTTGTCGTCCTGACGCAAAGCGCTTTGCGCGCACGTCTGCCGAAACTGGATGTGCCAGTGATCGATCTGAATCTGCGCGACTGGCCGGCCGACAACCTTGCCAACCCGCGAGTGCCCGGCCTGACCCCGGCGAACCTCGCCTACGTGATCTATACCTCCGGTTCTACCGGCCTGCCCAAAGGGGTGATGGTCGAGCACGGGACACTGGGCAATCTGGTCGACTGGCATTGTGACGCCTTCGAGCTGCGCGCCGGTCAGCACACCTCAAGCCTCGCCGGTTTCGGTTTCGATGCCATGGCGTGGGAGGTCTGGCCGGCGTTGTGCGTGGGCGCGACCCTGCATCTGGCGCCCGCCACTGGCAGCAACGAAGACATCGCCGCGCTGCTCGACTGGTGGCGCGCGCAGCCGCTGGACGTCAGTTTTTTACCAACGCCGATCGCCGAGTATGCCTTTGGCAAACAACTCGACCACCCGACCCTGCGTACGCTGCTGATTGGCGGTGATCGCTTGCGTCAGTTCAACCGACAGCAGTCCTTCGAAGTGATCAACAACTATGGGCCGACCGAAGCCACAGTGGTTGCGACCTCGGGGCGGATCGACGCCGGCCAGGCGCTGCACATTGGCAAGCCCGTGAGTAACAGCACGGTGTACTTGCTCGATGATCAACAACGGCCAGTGCCGATGGGGATTACTGGCGAGTTGTATGTCGGCGGCGCCGGTGTTGCCCGGGGCTACCTGAATCAACCGGAACTGACCGCCGAGCGCTTTCTGCGCGACCCGTTCAGCAGCGAACCGCAGGCGCGTATGTATCGCACCGGCGACCTCGCACGCTGGCGTGCCGACGGTAACCTCGACTACCTGGGACGCAATGACGATCAGGTGAAGATTCGCGGTGTGCGCATCGAACTCGGCGAGATCGAAACTGCGCTCGGCAGCCATGCCGCCGTGCAGGAAGCGGTGGTGCAGGTGCGCGACGGGCAACTGTTGGCGTGGTTCATCGAGCATGAGCCGCTCGACATCAACGCCTTGCACGCCCACCTGAAAACCCGTCTGACCAGCGCCATGCTGCCGAGCGCTTATGTGCGCCTGACGGCGTGGCCTATGACTGCCAACGGCAAGCTTGATCGCAAGGGATTACCGGCGCCGTGTCAGGACGACCTGATCAGACGCGAATATGAAGCACCGACAGGCGAAGTCGAAGTGTTGTTGGCGCAGTTATGGGCCGAGGTGTTGCAGGTTGAACGGGTAGGGCGCCACGACCATTTCTTCGAACTGGGCGGGCATTCGCTGCTGGCGGTGGGTATGGCCGAACGTATGCGCCAACACGGTTTGAGCGTCGATGTGCGGCAACTGTTCGCTCAGCCCACACTAGCGGCATTGGCTGCCGCCGCAGGACGCAGCCAGGAGAGCGACGTGCCGCCCAGCCGTATCGTTGCGGATTGCGAACTCATCACGCCGGACATGCTGAGCCTGGTGCAACTGGACCAAGCCAGTATCGATCAAGTCACCCTGACGGTTCCGGGCGGAGCGGCAAACGTGCAGGACATCTATCCGCTGGCGCCTTTGCAACAAGGCCTGTTGTATCACCACATCACCGCTGAGGGCCGCGATCCGTATCAGCAGCACGCCGTGTTGTCCTTCGCCAGCCGCGCGCAACTGGAGGCATTTGCCAGCGCTCTGCAAAAGGTTATCGAACGTCACGATATCCTGCGCACCAGCCTGGTCTGGGAAGGCATCGAACCCGCGGTGCAAGTCGTCTGGCGTCAAGCGAAACTGGGTATCGAAACCGTCGTACTGGAGCCCTGCGCCGGTGATATCGCACAACAGTTGCGCGAAGCCTTCAGCCCGCTGCAACGGCCACTGAATATCCGCCAGGCACCGATGCTGGCGCTGGCAGCAGCCGAAGACAAACCTGACCGGCGCTGGCTAGGCCTGCTGCGCTTTCATCATCTGATCAACGATGCCACTTCGACCGCAGTATTGATGCACGAAATCCAGATGCATCTGCTCGGGCGCGAACATGAATTGCCGCTGTCGGTCCCGTATCGCAATTACGTCGCACAGGTTGGTTTGAAGGATCGGCAAGCGGAGCATGAGAGGTTTTTCCGCGAGCAACTGAGCGATGTCGATGAACCTACGCTGGCTTTTGCCTTGAGCGACCGTCAAGTCGACTCCAGTGGACACGACGATGCCAGACAACCCCTCGCTGCCAGCCTCGCGCAGCGCCTGCGCGATCAGGCGCGCCAATCGGGCGTCAGTCCGGCGAGCCTGTTCCATCTGGCCTGGGCCCAGGTGGTCGGGGCGTGTGCCGGGCGTGAGGACGTGGTATTCGGCACGGTATTGTTGGGACGACTGCAGGCCGGTAACGGTGCCGACCGTGCGCTGGGCATGTTCATCAATACCTTGCCATTGCGCCTGAGGTTGGCAGGAGCCAGCGTCAGCAGGGCATTGGCCCAGACTCACGAACGCCTTGCCGCGTTGCTGGCCCACGAACAGGCACCGCTTGCACTGACGCAGCGTTGCAGTGCGATAGCGTCCGGTACGCCGCTGTTCAACAGTCTGCTCAACTATCGACATACCGACGCGGCTCCATTGCTGAGCGCTGTGCCGGGAATCGAGTTGTTGAGCAGCGTCGAAATCGTCAGCTATCCATTGATGCTGTCCGTAGATGACGACGCCACGGGTTTTCATCTTGCCGCCAAAGCGCCGCGCCTGATCGGTGCGCAACGTGTATTGGATTATCTGCTCACAGCGCTCGAAGCGCTGATCAATGCGTTGGAACACACGCCGCAATTGTTGCTGAGCAACGTATCGGTTCTGCCACCAGCCGAGCGCGAGAAATGGCTGGTCGAGTTCAACGCCACCGAGGTCGCTTGCCCGCTGGAGCAGCCGCTTCAGACGTTGTTTGAACAACAGGTACGCCGCAAACCGGATGCCATCGCGCTGCAATCCGAGCAAGGAGATCTGACTTACGCCGAGCTCAATGCACGCGCCAACCGACTGGCGCATCATCTGCGCGAACAAGGCGTGCAGCCGGATACGCGCGTGGCGATCTGTGTCGAGCGCGGACTGGATCTGGTGGTCGGTCTGCTCGCCATTCTCAAGGCTGGCGGGGCGTATGTGCCGCTTGACCCGGACTATCCGCTGGAACGCCTGCGCTACATGTTGCAGGACAGCGCGCCGGTCGCCGTGCTGGTGCATGCCGCTACCCGTGAGCTGCTCGGTGAGCACGACGTGCCGCTGATCGATCTCGACTGTGGCAGTTGGCAGTACAACGGCGAGAGTAATCCGCAGATCCCCGGGCTGAGCGCCTCCAATCTTGCTTACATGATCTACACCTCCGGCTCCACCGGCCTGCCCAAAGGCGTGATGATCGAGCACCGCAGCGCCTGCAACATGGTGCACTGGGGCTCGCAGATCAGTCTGCCTACCGAGCACGGTGCGCTGCTGCAAAAAGCGCCGTTCAGCTTCGACAGCTCGGTGTGGGAGATCTTCTGGCCACTGTGTTCCGGCCTGCGTCTGGTGCTGGCACGACCTGACGGCAACCGCGATTCGGCGTATGTGGTGCAGACCATTCGCGAGCATCAGGTCAGCGTGGTCAAGTTCGTTCCGGCGTTGCTCCAGCAGTTCATCGAGCAGGACGATGTTGACCAGTGCACTAGCCTCACCGATGTGCTCAATGGTGGTGGTGAACTCAGTGCGGCACTGGTTCGCCAAGTGCGTCAGCGCCTGCCGTGGGTGCGTTTGCACAATGTCTACGGCCCAACCGAAACCACCGTCGACAGCACCGGCTGGACGCTTGAACCGCAAATGTCGGTGCCGGACCACGTCGTGCCGATCGGCAAGGCACTGAGCAACACTCGCCTGTACGTCCTCGATGCCCACGATCAGCCAGTGCCGCAGGGCGTCGCCGGTCAGTTGCACATCGGTGGCGTGGGCGTGGCGCGCGGGTATCACGGACTGCCCGAGATGCAGGCCGAGCGCTTCATCGACAGCCCGTTTGTACCGGGTGATCGGCTGTACCGAACGGGTGATCTGGTGCGCTACAACAACGACGGCGACCTGGAATTCCTCGGCCGCAACGATTTCCAGGTCAAGTTGCGTGGCTTGCGTCTGGAACCGGGTGAAATCGAAGCTCGGTTGATCGAGCATCCGGCCGTACGCGAAGCGGTGGTGATGGTGCGCGACGAGCGCCTGGTCGCCTGGTACACCGTGCGTGCCGGCGTTGCTGCGCCAGGTCTGGAGGCGTTGCGCGCCCATGTGCTGGAGCGCTTGCCGGAGTACATGGTGCCGGGGGCTTTTGTGTTGCTTGACGCTCTGCCGCTGACGCCCAACGACAAGATCGACCGCAAGGCCTTGCCTGAACCGGGAGCAGAGGCGGTGTTCAATCGCCCGTATCAGCCACCCGAAGGTGAAGTCGAAGCGGCGTTGGCGCAGATCTGGGCCGAGGTGCTCAACGTCCATCAGGTCGGGCGTCACGACAACTTCTTCGAGTTGGGCGGGCATTCGTTGCTGGCGGTCAGCCTGGTTGCGCGCATGCGCCAGACCGGGTTGCACACCGACGCGCGAGCGCTGTTCAGTCAGCCGACGCTGGCGGCACTGGCGGCCAACACTCGCAGCCAGGCACAGCACCTGGAAATCCCGCAGACCACCATCCCGAGCCTCAACCGCAAACGCCGGCTCTGACAATCCAGCCTGTGGGCGCTGCCGCAGCCTGCGGCAGCGCCTGCCGGGGGATGCAAAGGATCGCGGCTCATGGGGAGGTGGATTGTCCCTGCTTCCCATGTCAGCTCGCCAAGCCTTGATGTTTTAGTTTTTCCAGGCTGCGCGCAACTCGCACGGACTCGCGGCTGCGCGCTCCTTTTTCTCGTATTTACAGCAGGTTATCCCATGCATTTCAGCGAACTGATGGCTGTTATTTCGACCCATGCGATCCGCCTTCAACAGGAAGATGAAGACCTGGTCATTCTGGGCAGCGACGACGCGTTGGACGACGCGTTGTGGGACAGCCTCGCCGAACATAAGTCGCAGTTGCTGGAGCTGGTCGCCAGCCATGGCGGCGACTGGTTGAGCCCGGCCTTTCGCATCACCCCGGACATGTTGCCGCTGGTGCAGCTGGATCAACCGACCATCGACCGCATCGTTGGCGATGTGCCGGGTGGCGCCGCCAATCTGCAAGATATCTACCCGCTGGCGCCGTTGCAGGCGGGCATGCTTTACCTGCATTTGTCCGCTGCGGCAGGTGACCCTTATGTCTCGCAGGCGCGGTTCGCCTTTGACAACCGCGAACGTCTGGATGCCTTCGCGCAAGCGCTGCAATGGATGGTCGAGCGCCACGACATTTTGCGCACCTCGTTCATCTGGGAGCGGCTCGACGAACCCTTGCAAGTGGTGCAACGCCATGCGCCGCTGTTCTGCGAGGAAATCGAACTCAACACCGACGGTGACGTACTGACGCAGTTGCTGGAACGCCATGATCCACGGTTTTTCCGTCTCGATGTGCAGCAGGCACCGTTGCTGCGTCTGGTGTATGCCGCCGATCCGGACAATGATCGTGTGGTCGCGTTGTTGCTGTTTCACCACTTGATCATGGATCACGTTGCCCTCGACGTGGTGCGCCGCGAAACCCGGGCATACCTTCTCGGGCACGCGGAGCAGGTCGGCCCGGCCGTGCCGTATCGCGATCACCTGGCCAAGGCACTTCTGGGCCTGAACGAGCAGGCGCAGACCGCGTTCTTCCGCGAGATGCTCGCCGATATCGATGCACCGACGTTGCCCTGCGGTTTGCAGGACGTGCAGGGCGACGGCCAGGCTATCGAAGAGTCTTCGCTGCTGCTCGACAGTTCATTGAGCCGGCAACTGCGCAGCCAGGCCAGGCAACTCGGTGTCAGCGTCGCGAGCCTGTTGCATCTGGCGATGGCGCGGGTGCTCGGCCAGTTGTCCGGACGCACGGCTGTGGTGTTCGGCACGGTGTTGCTGGGACGCATGGAGGCGGGCGAGGGCGGTGAACAGGCGTTGGGGATGTTCATCAACACCTTGCCGCTGCGGGTGGATGTCGGTCAGGAAGGTGCGCGCGCCGCCGTGTTGGCGACGCATCGACGCCTGACCGCGTTGCTCGCGCACGAGCAGGCCTCGCTGGCACTGGCTCAGCGTTGCAGTGCTGTCGCGGTGCCGACGCCGCTGTTCAGTGCGATCCTCAACTACCGCCACAGCAGCGCCGAAGAAGTCGTCGAGGTCAACGAACTGGCGCCCGGTGTGCAGATTTTGGGCGCCCGAGAGCGCACCAACTATCCGTTGACCGTCAACATCGATGATCTCGGCGAAGACCTGCGTATAACCGCGCTCGCCGATGTCGCTCTCGGTGCAGAACGCATCGCCCGCTACCTGAACACCGCGCTGCACAGTTTGATCCAGGCCCTGCAAGCGACGCCGAATGCGCCGGTGCACGGCCTCGACATCCTGCCGGCCGACGAACGCGAGTACCTCCTGCACGGTGTCAATTCGCCGTTGCCACGCTTCCCCGACACGCCGCTGATTCACCAGCAGTTCGAAGCCCATGCGCAGGCGCGGCCCGACGCTGCGGCACTGCTTTTTGAGGGCCGCACCGTCAGCTATGGCGAGCTCAATCGCCGCGCCAATCAGGTCGCGCATCAGCTGTTGGCGCGCGGCATTCGCCCCGATGACCGGGTGGCAATCTGCGTCGAACGCGGGCCACAGATGATCATCGGCCTGCTCGGCGTGCTCAAGGCTGGCGCCGGTTATGTGCCGATCGATCCGGCGTATCCGCTGGAGCGCATCGCTTACACCCTCGAAGACAGTGCCCCGGTGGCGCTGCTGATACAGGCGCAAACCGTTGATCGAGTCGGCGCACCTGACATGCCGATCATCGACCTCGACGGCGAGCAGCTGCAGGCTGAACTCACCAGTAATCCACAGATTGCCGAGCTGACCCCGAGCCATCTCGCCTATGTGATTTACACCTCCGGCTCCACCGGTCTGCCGAAAGGCGTGATGGTCGAGCATCGCAACGTGGTGCGGCTGTTCTCGGCGACCCATGACTGGTTCAACTTCAATCCGCAGGATGTCTGGGCATTGTTCCATTCCTTCGCGTTCGATTTCTCCGTGTGGGAAATCTGGGGCGCGTTGGCATTTGGCGGGCAATTGTTGTTGGTGCCGCAGGCAGTCAGTCGCTCGCCGGACGACTGCTACGCGTTGCTCTGCCGCAGCGGCGTGACCGTGCTCAACCAGACCCCGAGTGCATTCCGCCAGTTGATCGCCGCACAGGGCCGCAGCCCGTTGCAGCACTCGCTGCGCGAAGTGATTTTCGGCGGCGAAGCCCTGGAACCTGGCCTGCTCAAGCCGTGGTATGCGCGGGTCGGCAATGCCGGCACGCGCCTGGTGAACATGTATGGCATCACCGAAACCACGGTGCACGTAACCTATCGCCCACTGGCGGCAGCGGATGCGCAACTGGTCGGCCGCAGCCCGATTGGCGTCGGCATTCCCGACTTGCAGCTGTACGTGCTGGACACGCAGCGCGAGCCGGTGCCGGCGGGCGTTGTCGGTGAGTTGTACGTGGGCGGTGCCGGGGTGGCCCGGGGTTACCTCAATCGCGAGGCACTGACCGCCGAACGCTTTATCGCCGACCCGTTCAGTGGCCGTGCCGAAGCGCGTCTGTACAAGACTGGCGACCTCGCCCGGTGGACGGCCGATGGCAGCCTCGAATACCTCGGGCGCAATGACGATCAAGTGAAGATTCGTGGTTTCCGGATCGAACTCGGCGAAATCGAAGCACGCCTGGCCGCGTGCGACGGTGTGCGCGAAGCCGTGGTCATCGCTCGTGAAGACAGCCCCGGCGACCAGCGTCTGGTGGCGTACTGGCTGGCAGCCGAAGGTGCTGAACCGAGTGCCGCGCAACTGCGTGAACAGCTGCTGGTCTCGCTGGCCGAGTACATGGTGCCGAGCGCTTTCGTGCGCCTCGATGCCTATCCGTTGACCACCAATGGCAAGCTCGACCGCAAGGCGCTGCCGCAGCCCGACAGCGACGCATTTGCCCGCCGCGGCTTTGAAGCGCCGGTGGGTGCCGTGGAAACGCTTATTGCCGATATCTGGCAGACCTTGCTCGGAGTCGAGCAGGTCGGCCGCCATGACAACTTCTTCGAACTGGGCGGCCATTCACTGCTTGCGGTGAAGCTGATCGAGCGCATGCGCCAACACGAATTGCATTGCGACGTGCGCGTGCTGTTCGGCCAGCCAAGTGTGGCAGCACTGGCGGCAACGTTGAGCGCAGCGCAAGCCATCGTGGTCCCGGACAATCTGATCGAGCCCGGCTGCGCGCGCATCACCCCGGACATGTTGCCGTTGGCCGCGCTGGATCAGGCAGGCATCGACCGGGTCATCGCAACGGTGCCCGGTGGTATCGGCAACGTGCAGGATATTTATGGCCTGGCACCGTTGCAGGCGGGGATTCTTTATCACCATCTGGCTACCCATGCCGGTGACCCGTATGTGTTGCAGGCGCAATTCGCCTTCGACGGTTTGCCGCAGATCAAGGCCTTCGTCCGCGCCATGAACGCGGTGATCGCCCGTCACGACATCCTGCGCACCAGCGTAGTCTGGGAAGGTCTTGAAGAACCGGTGCAAGTGGTCTGGCGCCGGGCACCACTGGCGCTGGAGCGAGTCGATGCCGATCTTCTGGAAGGCGATGTGCTGGAGCAGATGCAGGCACGGTTCGACCCGCGACACTATCGACTGGATCTCAATCGCGCTCCGTTGATGCGTTTCGCCTACACCGAAGATGTGGCGCGCCAGCGCTGGGTTGCCATCCTGCTGTTTCATCACATCGTGCTGGACCACACCGCATTGGAAATGCTGGTGGCCGAAATGGATGAGGCCATGCGCGAGCAATCGAGCGATCTGCCGGCCCCGGTGCAATACCGCCACTACGTAGCGCAGGCGCGGCTTGGCACGGATGCCGAGGCTCACGAAGCATTCTTCCGCGACATGCTCGGTGACATCGACGAACCGACCGTGGCCTTCGGCCTGCAGGACGTGCACGGCGATGGCAGCACGATTGTCGACACAGAGCTGATGCTCGATGCCGGCGTTGCCCAGCGTCTGCGGGAACAGGCGCGCCAGCTCGGCATCAGTGTGGCGAGTCTGGTGCATCAGGCGTGGGGCCAGGTTCTGGCGCAAATGTCGGGCCGTGATGATGTGGTGTTCGGCACGGTGCTGCTGGGGCGGATGCAGGGCGGCGCGGGTGCTGACCGTGCGCTGGGCATGTTCATCAACACCTTGCCGGTGCGCGTCAGCGTGGGGGCGACCACGGTGCAAGAGGGCGTGCGTGCCACGCACGAACGTCTGGCGCAACTGCTCGGACATGAGCAGGCCTCCCTGGCACAGGCCCAACGTTGCAGCGGCGTGTCCGGGTCGCTGCCGCTGTTCAGCACGCTGCTGAATTTCCGCCACAGTGCGCCGCAAACCGCCGCACTGGCGTGGGACGGCATTCAGATTCTCAGTTCCCGTGAGCGCAGCAACTACCCGTTGGTGATCAACGTCGATGACCTTGGCGAAGGCTTTCGTCTGGGTGTGCAGGCGTTGCCGCAAGTGGATGGCGTGCGGGTCTGCGATTACCTGCAAACCGCGTTGCACAATCTGGTCACGGCGCTGGAGTTGCACCCGACCACGCCGTTACAGCAGGTGTCGATCCTGTCGCCGAGTGAGCGCCAACGGGTGCTGGTCGGCTTCAATATCACCGGCCGTGACTATCCGCGTGAGCACACCGTGCAACGCTTGTTCGAAGCACAAGCGGCGCTGCGTCCGCAGGCACTGGCGGCGGTGCAAGGCCGGCAGCAGTTGAGTTATGAAGAGCTGAATCGGCGCGCCAATCGTCTGGCCCACCACCTGATCGGCTTCGGCGTGCAACCGGGGCACAGTGTGGCGACGTTGCTTGAGCGCTCGCTGGATCTGCTGGTGTGCATCCTCGCGATCAACAAGTGCGCCGCGGTGTACGTGCCGCTGGACATCAACGCCCCGGCCGAGCGTCAGAGCTTCATGGTCCAGGACAGCCGTGCGGTGCTGTTGCTGACCCAGAGCGATGCATCAGTCGAGTACTCGGTGCGGCGTCTGGATCTCGACACGCTGATGCTGGAGGAATATCCCGCGCATAATCCGAATCTGCCGCAGTCGGCAGAATCGCTGGCCTACATCATGTACACCTCAGGTTCGACCGGCGCGCCGAAAGGCGTACTGGTGCCGCATCGGGCCGTCACGCGGCTGGTGATCAACAATGGCTACGCCGATTTCAATGGCGGCGACCGCGTAGCGTTCGCTTCGAACCCGGCATTCGACGCCAGTACGCTGGAAGTCTGGGCGCCGCTGCTTAACGGCGGCGCGGTCGTGGTGATCGGGCAGGACGACGTGCTGTCTCGCGAGAGCTTCCTCAACGTGCTGCTGACGCAGGCCGTCAACGTGCTGTGGTTGACTGCCGGCCTGTTCCATCAATACGCCGATGACTTGATGCCGGTGTTCCGCCGCTTGCGCTACCTGCTGGTGGGTGGCGATGTGCTGGATCCTGCGGTGATCGCCCGCGTGCTGCGTGATGGCGCACCGCAGCATTTGCTCAACGGTTATGGCCCGACCGAAGCCACGACATTCACCACCACCCATGAAATCCGCGCTGTCGAAACCGGCAGCATTGCCATCGGCCGGCCGATCGGCAACGCCCGCTGCTATGTGCTTGATGCCCGTCAACAGCCGCTACCGGTGGGGGCCGTCGGTGAGCTGTTCATCGGCGGTGCCGGGGTGGCGAAGGGGTATCTGAATCAGCCGCAACTGAGCGAAGAGAAATTTCTTGCCGACCCGTTTGCCGACGCGCCGGATGCGCGGATGTATTGCACCGGTGACCTGGTCTGCTGGCTCGCCGACGGCACGTTGCAGTACCTGGGGCGCAATGATCAGCAAGTGAAAATTCGCGGCTATCGCATCGAACTGGGGGAGATCGAAACCCGCCTGAGCGCCTGTGCCGGGGTCCGCGATGCCGTGGTGCTGCTGCGCGAAGACGTGCCGGGCGATAAACGTCTGGTGGCGTGGTTCACCGCGCAGGACACTGCTCACGTGCCTGCGATCAGCGAGTTGCACGGGCAATTGCAAGGGCAGTTGCCCGACTACATGTTGCCCGCGGCCTATGTGCGACTGGACGTATGGCCACTGACGGCCAACGGCAAACTGGATCGCAAGGCATTGCCGGCACCCGATCAGGATGCCGTGCTCAGCCGGGAATTCGCAGCACCGCAAGGGGAAGTGGAAGTCGCGTTGGCGCAAATCTGGGCCGACCTGCTCAAGGTCGAGCGCATCGGTCGGTATGACCACTTCTTTGAACTGGGCGGGCATTCGTTGCTGGCGGTGAGCCTGATCGAGCGCATGCGTCAGCTCGGCCTCAGTGCCGATGTGCGCGTGCTGTTCAACCAGCCGACCCTCGCTGCATTGGCGGCGGCGGTGGGCAGCGGTCGCGAGATAGAGGTACCGGCCAACTTGATCCCGGCCGGATGCACGCACATCACTGCGGACATGCTGACCCTGACTGAACTCGATCAAGCCAGTATCGAGCGCATCGTTGCCACGGTGCCGGGCGGCGCGGCCAACGTGCAGGATATTTATCCGCTGGCGCCGTTGCAGGAAGGCATCCTCTATCACCACCTCAGCGCCGAACAGGGCGATCCGTACCTGCTGCAATCGCGTCTGGCATTCGACAGCCTCGAGCGTTTGCACCACTTCGCTGATGCTTTGCAGCAGGTCATCGTGCGTCACGACATTCTGCGCACCAGCGTGGTCTGGGAAGGCCTGCCGAGCGCTCACCAGGTGGTGTGGCGTCAGGCGCAACTGGTGGTGCGAGCGGTGCCGCTGGACCCGGCGCACGGCGATATTCTCGAACAGTTGCACCAGCGCTTCGACGCCCGACATCACCGCATCAGTCTGACCCAGGCACCGTTGCTGCGCATCGTTTATGCCGAGGACCCGGCGCAGCAACAAGTAGTGGCGATTGTGCTGTTTCAGCACTTGATCCTCGATCACACCGCGATGGACGTGGTCGGTCAGGAAATGCGCGCGATCATGTTCAATCAGGCGCACACCCTGACAACGCCAATGCCGTATCGCAACTACGTGGCGCAGGCGCGTCTGGGTGCTGACGAGCAAGCGCACGAGGTGTTTTTCCGCGAAATGCTCGGCGCTATCGATGAACCGACGTTGCCGTTCGGCTTGCAGGATGTGCAGGGCGATGGCAGCGATATCGAAGAAGCCCTGCAAGCGGTCGATGCCGGTCTGAACGTGCGGTTGCGCGAGCAGGCCAGACAGTTGGGCGTCAGTCCGGCGAGCCTGATGCACCTGGCTTGGGCGCAGGTGCTGGGCGTGGTTTCGAATCGCCGTGATGTGGTGTTCGGCACCGTGTTGATGGGGCGTATGCAGGGCGGCGAGGGCGCGGATCGAACACTGGGCGTGTTTATCAACACCTTGCCTTTGCGCGTGGATGTCAGCGAAGGCGTGCGCGCTGGCGTCAAGCGCACCCACGCCCGGCTGACTGCACTGCTGGGCCATGAACATGCATCACTGGCGCTGGCCCAGCGTTGCAGCGCGGTGTCCGCTTCGACGCCGTTGTTCAGCGCTTTGCTCAATTACCGCCACAGTGCCGCAGATTCCCAGGCACAAGAGGGGCAAGGAATCTGGGAAGGCGTGCGCCACCTGGGCGGTGAAGAGCGCAGCAATTACCCGCTGACCCTCAGCGTTGATGATCTCGGCGAGGGCTTTGCCCTGACGGTGCTGGCGGTCAGGCAGATCGGCGCGCCACGGATTTGCAGCTACATGCACACCGCGCTCGAACATCTGGTGACAGCGCTCGAGCAGGCGCCGCAACGTCCGCTGAACCGTTTACCGATTCTCTCGGTCGCGGAATACGAGCACCTGCTGGTCGGCTTCAACCAGCATTCAGCGGCGTATCCGCGTGGCGCGACGATCCATCGGTTGGTGGAGGCTCAGGCCGAGCAGCGGCCAGATGCTCTGGCAGTGGTCCAGGGCGCGCACCAGTTGACCTACGCTCAGCTCAATCAGCGCGCCAATCGCCTGGCCCATCACTTGCTCGGCCTCGGCGTGCAGCCCGATGACCGCATCGCCGTGTGCCTGCGCCGCAGCCCGGACATGCTCGTGGCGTTGCTGGCGATCCTCAAGGCTGGCGCCGGTTACGTGCCGGTCGATCCGGCGTACCCGGCGCAGCGCATTGCCTATCTGTTGCAGGACAGCGATCCCGTGGCGGTGCTCGCACAGGCTTCGACCCGCGATCTGCTGGGGCGGATGCCGGTGATCGATCTGGACAACCCCACCTGGCAACACCTGTCCGAAGCCAATCCGCAACTGCCGACCCTGACGCCGGCGCATCTGGCTTATGTGATCTACACCTCCGGCTCAACCGGTGAGCCGAAAGGTGTAATGGTCGAGCACTCGACCTTGGAAAACCTTGTGCACTGGCACTGCGAGGCTTTCGATCTACAGGCCGGCAGCCACACCGCGAGTGTCGCTGGATTCGGTTTCGACGCGATGGCCTGGGAAATCTGGCCGGCGCTGTGTGTGGGTGCGACCCTGCACCTGCCGCCGCAGTCGATCAGCAACGAACACCTCGATGACTTGCTCGACTGGTGGCGCGCGCAGCCGTTGCAGGTGAGTTTCCTGCCGACGCCGGTGGCCGAATATGCCTTCAGTCGCGACCTCGGTCACCCGACTTTGCGCACGCTGTTGATCGGTGGCGACAAGTTGCGGCAATTCCCTCGCAATCAGACCTTCGCGGTGATCAACAACTATGGCCCGACCGAGGCGACGGTGGTCGCCACGTCTGGCGCGGTTGAGGCCGGGCAGACGCTGCATATCGGTCGGCCGATGGCCAACGCCAAGGTGTATCTGCTCGACGAGCAACAGCGGCCGGTGCCGGTCGGCGTTGCGGGTGAATTGTTCGTTGGCGGTGCCGGCGTGGCACGCGGTTATCTGAACCGGCCCGAGCTGAGCGCCGAACGCTTCCTCGAAGACCCGTTCAGCGACGAACCGCAGGCGCGCATGTACCGCACCGGCGACCTCGCACGCTGGCTGGGCGACGGCACTATCGAATACCTGGGGCGCAACGACGATCAGGTGAAACTGCGCGGTGTGCGCATCGAACTGGGCGAAATCGAAGCGGCGCTGAGCCGCCACGATGCGGTGCAGGATTGCGTGGTGTTGGTGCGTGACGGGCAACTTCTGGCGTGGTTCACCGGGCAGGTGAGCGTCGAGATCGAGGATTTGCGCAGTCATCTGCAAGCGCAGTTGCCGCCAGCGCTGGTGCCGGCAGCCTATGTGCGACTGGACAGCCTGCCGCTGACCGCCAACGGCAAACTTGATCGCAAAGATTTGCCCGAGCCGGACCAAAGCGCCTGGCTCAGCCGCGAGTACGAAGCGCCGCAGGGCGCAGTCGAAACGACGTTGGCGCAGATCTGGTCTGACGTGCTGCAGGTCGAACAGGTCGGCCGTCACGACAATTTCTTCGAACTGGGCGGGCATTCATTGCTGGCGGTGACGCTGATCGAACGCATGCGTCAGGCCGATCTGCGCACCGACGTGCGCGTCCTGTTCAGCCAGCCAACCCTGGCTGCGCTGGCCGCTGCGGTGGGCAGTGGCCGCGTGGTCGAAGTGCCGGCCAATCTGATTCCGGCCGATTGCACCCACATCACCCCGGACATGTTGCCGCTGGTGCAACTGGACCAGGCCAGCATCGAGCGCATCGTCGCCACGGTGCCGGGCGGCGCGGCGAATGTGCAGGACATTTATCCGTTGGCGCCATTGCAGGAAGGCATTCTTTATCACTACATCACCGCTGAACGCGGCGATCCGTACCTGCTGCAATCGCGTCTGGCGTTCGACAGCCTTGAACGGCTGCAAGCCTATGCCGACGCATTGCGTCAGGTCATGGCGCGCCACGACATCCTGCGCACCGGGGTGGTCTGGGAAGGGTTGACCGCGCCTGTGCAAGTAGTCTGGCGCGCAACTGAACTGCCGGTGCAGGAAATCGCGCTCGACCCGGCGGCGGGCGATGTGTTGTTGCAGTTGAATGAGCGTTTCGACGCGCGGCAGTTCCGTCTGGATATCAGCCAGGCGCCATTGACGCGTCTGGTGTACGCGCAGGATCCGGTCAACGATCGGGTGGTGGCGATGCTGCTGTTCCATCACATCGTCATGGACCACACCGCGCTGGAAGTCGTGCAACAGGAAATGCTCGCGATTCTCTTGGGGCACGGCGAAGCGCCAATGCCGGCGGTGCCTTACCGCAACTATGTGGCCCAGACACGGCTGGGCATCAACCAGCAGGAACACGAAGCGTTTTTCCGCGAGATGCTGGGCGCCATCGACGAGCCGACGCTGCCATTCGGCATGCTCGATGTGCGGGGCGACGGCAATGACATTGAAGAAGTCCGCCAAAGCGTGCCCGAGGCATTGGCCATGCGCCTGCGCAGTCAGGCGCGGCAGTTGGGCGTGAGCGTTGCCAGCCTGTTCCATCTGGCATGGGCACAGGTGCTGGCGGCGACCTCGGGTCAGGACCGCGTGGTGTTTGGCACCGTGCTGCTGGGGCGGATGCAGGGTGGTAGCGGTGCTGATCGCGGCCTGGGGATGTTCATCAATACCTTGCCGATACGCGTGGATCTGGGTCAAACGCCAGTGCGTGCCGGTGTCAGGGCGACGCATGCGCAATTGACTGCATTGCTCGGCCACGAACATGCACCACTGGCGCTGGCCCAGCGTTGCAGTGGCGTGAGCGGGTCATCGCCATTGTTCAGCGCCATGCTCAACTATCGCCACAGCGTCAGCGAGCAACAGCAGCAAGCCGCTCGCCTGAGCTGGCAAGGCATCGATAGCCTCTCCAGCGAAGAACGCACCAACTATCCGCTGAGTCTCAACGTCGATGACCTCGGTCAGGGCTTTTACCTGACGGTCATGACCCCTTCGAACATCGGCGCAACGCGGGTTTGCGGTTACATGCAGCGGGCCTTGTCGAGCCTGGCCGAAGCGTTGGAGCAATCACCGCAGGCGCCGTTGAACCATCTGCCGGTGTTGCCAGAGGCAGAGCGGCAGAAATTGCTGTGCGAATTCAACGCTACCGAAGCCGATTATGATCTTGAGCAAACGCTCCATGGTCTGTTCGAGGCGCAGGTACAACGTACGCCACAGGCGCCGGCCGTGGCGACGGCAGCGCAACAACTGAGCTATGCCGAACTGAACGCCCGGGCCAATCAACTGGCGCGACACCTGCGAGGCCTGGGCGTGCAGGCGGATTCGCGGGTGGCGATTTGCGTCGAACGCAGCCTCGGTATGGTGGTCGGCCTGCTGGCCATTCTCAAGGCAGGCGGCGGCTATGTGCCGCTGGATCCGGCGTATCCGTTGGAACGTCTGGCCTACATGCTGCAGGACAGCGCGCCAGTGGCGGTGCTGGTGCAGGGTTCGACTCGTGCGTTGCTGGGCGAGGTTGATGTGCCGATGATCGATCTCGATCAACCGCACTGGCAAGCGCAACCGATGGACAATCTGCCCGGCGCTGGATCGACTCCACAGCACACTGCGTATGTGATCTACACCTCCGGCTCGACCGGCCAGCCCAAAGGCGTGGTCAACGAGCACGCCGGGGTGGTCAACCGCTTGTTGTGGATGCAGGACGCTTACCCACTGACGGCGGCGGACACGGTGTTGCAGAAAACCCCGTTCAGTTTCGACGTGTCGGTGTGGGAGTTTTTCTGGCCGTTGATGACCGGTGCGCGCCTGGTCATGGCTCAGCCTGGCGGGCACAAGGATCCGCAATACCTCGCAAAAGTGATTGAGGCCGAGAACATCACCACGCTGCACTTTGTGCCGTCGATGCTCGACGTGTTCCTTGCCAACAGTGACACCGAACGCAGCAGGGGGCTGCGGCGGGTGATGTGCAGCGGTGAGGCGTTGCCGGGCAGTCTGGTGCGACGTTTCAAACTGCAATTGCCGGGCAGCGAGTTGCACAACCTGTACGGCCCGACCGAGGCGGCTGTCGATGTCACCGCGTGGAACTGCGCCGGGCCCATCGAGCAGACACCTGACAACACCCCCATCGGCAAACCGATTGCCAACACCCGTATGTACATCCTCGACGCCCAGCAACAACCGGTGCCACAAGGCGTGATCGGCGAGTTGTACATCGGTGGCGTGCAGGTCGCACGCGGCTACCTCAATCGCCCGCAACTGAATGCCGAACGCTTCCTCGACGATCCGTTCCGGCCCGATGGCCGGATCTACCGCACTGGTGATGTCGCCCGCTATCTGCCCGACGGCAACATCGAGTACCTGGGCCGTAACGACGATCAGGTGAAAATCCGCGGCTTGCGTATCGAGCTGGGTGAGATTCAGGCGCGCATGACTGCGATCGCCGGCGTGCAGGAAGCCGCGGTGCTGGCCCGTGAAGAGGTCCCGGGGGACAAGCGTCTGGTCGCGTATTACACCGGCGAACGTCTGGAAGTCGACGTGTTGCGCGGGCATCTGCTGGAGCATTTGCCCGATTACATGGTGCCTGCGGTGTTCGTGCATCTGCACGCGTTGCCGCTGAGCCCCAACGGCAAACTCGACCGCAAGGCCTTGCCGGCACCGGATCAGAGCGCGCTGAAAACCCGTGAATACGAAGCGCCGGTCGGCGAAGTCGAAATCACCCTCGCACGGCTCTGGGCCGAGTTGCTCAACGTCGAGCGGGTAGGGCGGCACGACCATTTCTTTGAGCTGGGTGGTCACTCATTACTGGCGGTCAGCCTCATCGGCCGGTTACGTCAGGAAGGCATGGAAGCCGATGTCAGGGCGCTGTTCGAACAGCCGACCCTGGCCGGCTACGCCGCAATTACGGAAAGAATGGAGATCGTCCTGTGAATGTGATCGAACTGTTGGCAACCCTGAAAAGCAAAGACATTCAGTTGGCGGTCAGCGACGACCAGTTGCGCGTAAACGGCAACAAGCAGGCCTTGAGCGATCCGGCATTGCTGGCAGCGCTACGTGAGCACAAACCGGCGCTGATCGAACTGATCAAGGCCGGGCAATATTCGGCCACCAAGGCTGGCCAGATCGACGTGCCGGCCAACGGTATTGTCCCCGGCACCACGCGCATCACGCCGCAAATGCTGACCCTCGCCGAAGTTGATCAAGCGACTATTGACCGCTTGATCGCTGACGTCCCCGGCGGCGCCGCCAATGTGCAGGATATCTATCCGCTGGCGCCGTTGCAGGAAGGCATTCTTTACCACCATGCGAGCAACGAGCAGGGCGATCCGTACGTCATGCAGTCGTACTTTGCGTTCAGCAATCGCCAGCGTTTACAGGCTTTTGCTCAGGCCTTGCAAACGGTGATCGATCGCCACGACATCCTGCGCACGGCAGTGCATTGGGAGGGGCTGGATACGCCGCTGCAAGTGGTCTGGCGCCAGGTGCAACTGCCCGTAGAAGAAGTGCTGCTCGACCACGACGGCGATGCCTTGCAACAACTTCACGAGCGTTTTGACGCGCGACATTTCCGTCTCGACGTTACCCGGGCACCGCTGATGCGTCTGGCGTACGCCTGGGATGAGGCCGGTCAACGGGTCGTGGCGACGTTGCTGTTCCATCACATGGCGCTGGATCACTCGGCGCTCGACGTGGTGCGGCACGAACTGCAAGTCTGTCTCACCGGCCAGCATGAATTGCTGGGGCGGCCAGTGCCGTTTCGCAATTACGTCGCGCAGGCACGGTTGGGCATCACAGAGGCCGAACATGAGGCGTTTTTCCGCGACATGCTTGGCGATATAACCGAGCCGACGCTGCCGTACGGCTTGCACGATGTGCAGGGCGACGGACTCGGCATCGCCGAACTGAGCCTGCCGATCAACCCGTTGCTGGGGCAGCGTTTGCGGGCGCAGGCGCGTCAGCTCGGCGTGAGTGTCGCGAGCCTGTTCCATCTCGGCTGGGCGCAGGTGCTGGCGGTGCTGACCGGCAAACCCAATGTGGTTTTCGGCACGGTGTTGATGGGGCGTATGCAAGGCGCCGAAGCCACGGAGCGCGCACTGGGGATTTTCATCAATACCTTGCCGCTGCGGATCGATGTCGATGCGCAGGGCGTGCGTGCTGCGGTCGATGCGACGCACAAACGCCTGACCACGTTGATGCGTCACGAACACGCGCCGCTGGCGTTGGCACAACGTTGCAGCGGTGTGGTCGCGCCCACGCCGTTGTTCAGTGCCTTGCTCAATTACCGCCACAGCCACACGGCGGCGACGGCCAGTGCCGAGACCCTCGCTGCGTGGGAAGGCATCAGCACCCTCAGCTCCGAAGAACGCACCAATTACCCGCTGACCCTGAGCGTCGATGATTTCGGCGAGGCGTTCAGCCTGACCTTGCTGGCCACCACTGAGGTTGACCCGCAGCGTATCTGCGAGTACCTGCACTGCGCACTGGAAAGTCTGGTGCTGGCGCTGGAGCAAGCGCAGGACACCGCGCTCAACCAGCTGCCGATTCTGCCGGCGGCCGAGCGCGAGCAAGTCTTGCTGGCGTTCAATGCCACCCACGCCGACTACCCGGCAACGCTGACCATCGCGCAACGTTTCGAGGCGCAAGTGGTGCAGCGGCCGGAAGCCGTGGCGGCGGTTTTTCTCGATAAGCCATTGAGTTATGCCGAGCTCAACCGGCAGGCCAATGCGCTGGCGCATCACTTGATCGAACTCGGGGTGAAACCCGATGATCGTGTCGCCATCGTCGCCCGGCGAGGCCTCGATACCCTGGTCGGGCTGCTGGCGATTCTCAAGGCGGGCGCCGGTTACGTGCCGATCGACCCGGCGCATCCGGCAGATCGTCTGCACTACTTGCTGAGTGACAGCGCCCCGGTTGTGATCCTCACCCAGAGCACTTTGCACCAGCGCTTGCCGGCGCTGAATGTGCCGGTGATCGACCTCGATCAGCGCGCCTGGCCGCTGAGCGTGACCGCTGATCCGCAGGTGCCGGGCCTGACCAGCGCGCACCTGGCGTACGTGATCTACACCTCCGGGTCCACCGGCTTGCCGAAAGGCGTGATGGTCGAACACCGCACACTGTCGAATCTGGTCGACTGGCACTGCACCGCGTTTGACCTGTGCGCCGGTCGCCACACATCGAGCCTTGCCGGGTTCGGTTTCGACGCGATGGCGTGGGAAGTCTGGCCGGCGTTGTGTGCCGGCGCGACCCTGCATCTGGCACCGACTCACGAAGGCAGCGAAGACATCGACGCGCTGCTCGATTGGTGGCGCGCCCAGCCGCTGGACGTGAGTTTCCTGCCGACGCCAGTGGCCGAATACGCCTTCAGCCAAAACCTCGAGCACCCGACGTTGCGCACACTGCTGATCGGTGGCGACCGCTTGCGGCAGTTCAGCCGCAACCAGCAATTCGACGTGATCAACAACTATGGCCCGACCGAAGCCACGGTGGTCGCCACCTCTGGCCGGATCGAGGCGGGTGATGCGCTGCACATCGGCAAACCGGTCGCCAATGCCACGGTGTATCTGCTCGATGAACAACAACGTCCGGTGCCGATTGGCGTCATGGGCGAGTTGTATGTCGGTGGTGCGGGTGTTGCGCGTGGCTATCTGAATCGTGCCGATCTGACGGCCGAGCGCTTCCTCGACGATCCATTCAGCAGCGCGGCGAATGCGCGCATGTATCGCACCGGGGACCTCGCCCGTTGGCGCGCCGACGGCACGATTGATTACCTGGGACGCAATGACGATCAGGTGAAAATCCGTGGCGTGCGCATCGAACTTGGCGAAATCGAAACCCGCCTCAACCAGTTGCCCGGCATCCAGGAAGCGGTGCTGCTGGCCCGCGAAGACGAACCGGGCCAGCCGCGCCTGGTCGCCTATTTCACCGAGCAGGCGCAGGTCGAACCGCTGGCCGTGGCCGAGTTGCGCGCGCACCTGTTGACGCAGTTGCCGGATTACATGGTGCCGGTGGCCTTCGTCAAACTCGACGCGTTGCCACTGACGGCCAATGGCAAGGTCGACCGCAAGGCACTGCCCACGCCTGATCGTGCGGCGCTGTTCACCCGCGAATACGAGGCGCCACACAATGAGCTGGAAACCGCACTGGCACAGATCTGGGCACAAGTGCTACAGGTTGAGCGAGTCGGGCGTCAGGATCACTTTTTCGAACTCGGCGGCCATTCATTGCTGGCGATGCGCATGGTTTCCCAGGTTCGCCAACGCCTCGGGGTAGAACTGGCGTTGGGCGATCTGTTCGCCAACGCTGAACTGGCGGCGGTTGCCGCAGCGGTGGCGCAAGCCGGGCGCAGCACGCAACCGGAGATTGTGCCGGTGGCCCGTGACGGTGCTTTGCCGCTGTCGTTCGCCCAGCAACGGTTATGGTTTCTGGCGCAAATGGAAGGCGCCAACACCGCGTACAACATTCCCATCGGCCTGCGCCTGCGTGGCCATCTCAACGAAGAGGCGCTGCAACAAGCGCTGGGCCGCATCGTTGCCCGCCACGAAACCCTGCGCAGCCGTTTTGCCCAGTTCAACGACGAAGCACAGGTATTGATTGCCCCGGTCGACAGCGGTTTGCTGTTGCGCGTCGAAGATCTGCGGCAACACCCGCAACCTGAGAAAACCTTGTTGGCGCTGATTCAGGGCGAAGCTTCCGGGCCTTTCGACTTGCAGGACGACCCGCTGATTCGTGGGCGGCTGGTGCGTCTGGCCGATGATCACCATGTGCTGTTGCTGACCCTGCACCACATCATCTCCGATGGCTGGTCGATGGGTGTTTTGACCCGTGAGTTGATGGCGTTGTATCAGGCGTTCAGTCACGGTCAGCCCGATCCGCTGCCGCCGCTGGCGCTGCAATACACCGATTACGCGGTGTGGCAGCGCCGCTGGCTCAGTGGTGAGGTGTTGCAGCGCCAGAGCGAATACTGGCAACAAACGTTGGCCGGCGCGCCGGCGCTGTTGATGCTGCCGACCGATCGACCGCGCCCGGCAGAACAGGATTTCGCCGGCAGCACCGTCGATGTGCTGCTCGACGAGCGTTTGAGTGCCGGGCTCAAAGCCCTGTCCCAGCGCCACGGCGTGACGATGTACATGCTGATGATCAGCGCATGGGCGAGCCTGCTGAGTCGTTTGTCCGGGCAGTCGGAAGTGGTCATCGGTTCGCCTGTCGCCAACCGTAACCGCGTCGAGATCGAGGGCTTGATCGGCATGTTCGTCAACACCCTCGCGCTGCGCATCGATACCTCCGGTGAGTTGAGCAGCGAGGCGTTGCTGGCGCGAGTCAAGGCGCAGACACTGGCGGCGCAGGCGCATCAGGATCTGCCGTTCGAGCAAGTGGTGGAAATCACCAAACCGCTGCGCAGCATGGCGCACAGCCCGTTGTTCCAGGTGATGTTCAGCTGGGAAAGCGGCCACGGCACTGGCCTGAGCCTGGGTGATCTGACGCTGGAAAGCGTCGCCGAGCCGAGCCATTTTGCCAAATTCGATCTGTCGTTGACCCTGGCGGAGGCTGCGGACGGCATTCGCGGTTCGCTGGAATACGCCATTGCCTTGTTCGATGAGGTGACGATCCAGCGATATGTCGGTTACTTCCAGCGCTTGTTGCAAGCGATGGTCAGCAACGATCAAGCGGTGCTGGCGCAGGTCGAGTTGTTGGCGGACGAAGAGCGCCGGCATTTGCTGGTTGATCTGAACTCGACCGCCATCGAGCATGATCTTGAGCAGACTGTCCATGACCGCTTCGAGGCGCAGGTCTTGCGCACGCCAGAGGCTGACGCCGTGGTGTGCGCTGAGTTGCGTTTGAGTTATGCCGAGTTGAACCGCCGCGCCAACCAGCTTGCGCATCATCTTCGCGAGTGCGGTGTGGGCAGCGATTCGCGGGTGGCGATCTGCGTCGAGCGCGGACCGCAATTGCTGGTCGGTTTGCTGGCCATTCTCAAGGCCGGCGGCGCTTATGTGCCGCTGGATCCGGGTTATCCCGCCGAGCGTCTGGCCTACATGCTCGAGGACAGCGCGCCGGTAGCCGTGCTGGTGCATTCGGCGACGCGTACGCTGATCGGCGAATCTGCGGCGGTGCTGATCGATTTCGACCAATGCACCTGGCACAACCTGCCGCAGAGCAATCCGCAGGTGCCAGACCTGAGCGCTGCGAATCTGGCGTATGTGATTTACACCTCAGGCTCCACCGGCACCCCGAAAGGCGTGATGGTCGAGCACCGCAACCTGAGCAATCTGCTGCACTGGAGCGCCAGCCTGTGTCCGCTTTCAACCGGTGCCGCGCTGTTGCAGAAAACCCCATTCAGCTTCGACGCTTCGGTCTGGGAGCTGTTCTGGCCGTTGACCACGGGCATGAGTCTGGTCCTCGCCAGCCCCGACGGGCACCGCGACCCGGCGGCGCTGGTGCAGCTCATTCGCGAGCAACAGGTCAATGTCGTTCAGTTTGTGCCGGCGCTGTTGCAGCAGTTCCTCGAAGTCGAGGATGTCGGCGAATGCAGCAGCCTGACCGATCTGTTCTGTGGTGGCGGCGAGTTGACCGCTGCGTTGGTGCGCAGTGTGCGCGTGCGCCTGCCGCACGTTCGCCTGCATAACGTCTACGGCCCGACCGAGGCCACCGTCGACAGCACGGTGTGGACGCTGGAGCCGAATACGCCGGTACCGGAAGCCGCGCCACCGATCGGCAAACCGCTGTGCAATACCCGCGTGTACATCCTTGATGCTTATCAGCAACCGGTGCCATTCGGTGTCGTCGGCGAGATGTATCTCGGCGGCGTGCAGGTGACGCGGGGTTATCTGAACCGGCCCGAGCTGACAGCCGAACGCTTCCTCAACGACCCGTTCAGCGAGCAACCGGGCGCGCGCCTGTACCGTACCGGCGACGTCGCGCGCTATCTGGCTGACGGCAATATCGAATACCTGGGGCGCAATGACGACCAGGTCAAGATCCGTGGTTTGCGCATCGAACTCGGCGAGATTCAGGCGCATCTGGCGCAGGTCGACGGCGTGCGCGAAGCCGCCGTGCTGGCCCGTGAAGACCTGCCGGGCGATCAGCGGCTGGTGGCGTACTACAGCGGCGAAGCCTTGCTGATCGAGCAGTTGCGCAGCGAATTGCTCACGCATCTGCCGGACTACATGGTGCCCGCCGTGTTCGTGCATCTGGAAGCCTTGCCGCTGAGCCCCAACGGCAAACTGGACCGCAAAGCCTTGCCGGTACCGGACCAGACCGCGCTGCTGAAGCGCGAGTACGAAGCCCCGGTCGGTGAAGTCGAAACAGTGATTGCCGGGCTCTGGGCCGAGCTGTTGAAGGTCGAGCGGGTAGGGCGCCACGACCACTTCTTTGAACTGGGCGGGCATTCGTTGATGGCGGTCAATCTGGTCGCACGCATGCGCCGGGCCGGCCTGTCGGCGGATATTCGCGTGCTGTTCGGCCAGCCTACCCTGGCGGCGCTGGCCGCAGCCGTGGGCGGGGAACCTGAAGCGGCTGTCCCGGCCAATCTCATCCCGCCGGACTGCACGCACATCACTCCTGAGTTGCTGCCGCTGATCGCGCTGGATCAGGCGACTATCGACAGAATCGTGGCGAGCGTCCCCGGCGGTGCCCTGAATGTGCAGGATATCTATCCGCTGGCACCGTTGCAGACCGGGATTCTGTTCCATCATCTGGCGGCGGCTCAGGGCGATCCGTATGTTCTGCAAGCGCAGTTTGCCTTCGCCGATGAGCAGCGTTTGCAGGCATTTGTCGCGGCGCTGCAACGGGTGATCGAACGCCATGACATTCTGCGCACATCGCTGTTCTGGGAAGGCCTGGAACAGCCGGTGCAAGTGGTCTGGCGTCAGGCTTCGCTGAGCTGCGAGGCGCTGGAACTTGACGCTGATTCGGCTGATGCGCTGAGTCAATTGCGCGCGCGCTTCACCGTCGATAAATACCGCATGCCCGTCACCGAGGCACCGCTGATGCGCGTGGTGTACAGCCGCGATGCAGGCAACCAGCGCGTGGTCGCGTTGCTGCTGTTCCATCATCTGGTGATGGATCACGTCGCGCTTGAAGTGCTGCAACACGAGATGCAGGCGTTTCTGCTGGGTCAGCCACAGCATCTGAGCGAGCCGGTGCCGTACCGCAATTACGTGGCGCACACCCGTTCCGGGGTGAGCGAGCAGGATCACCAGGACTTCTTCCGCGAAATGCTCGGCAATATCGATGAACCGACCTTGCCGTACGGCCAGCACCTGGCGGACGACGGACCTGCGCAAGAGGCACAACTGACGCTGCAAAGCACACTCAGCCACAGCGTACGTCAGCAGGCACGGCGCCTGGGTGTCAGCGCGGCCAGCCTGATGCACCTCGCCTGGGCGCAGGTGCTGGGGCAACTGTCCGGCCGCGAAGCCGTGGTGTTCGGCACGGTTTTACTCGGCCGATTGCAGGGCGGTGAAGGTTCAGAGCGAGCGCTCGGGGTGTTCATCAACACCCTGCCGCTGTGCATCGAACTGAACGGACATAGCGTCAAAGGCGCCGCACTGGCGACCCATAAACGCCTGAGTCAGTTATTGGCCCATGAGCATGCGCAATTGGCGCAGGTACAACAATGCAGCGCGATGCCGTCGGGCACGCCGCTGTTCAGCGCATTGCTCAATTATCGTCACAGCGCACCGCTCGGGCCGACCTCCGCCGAGGCGCAAGCAGCATGGCAGGGGATGCAGTTGCTTGAGGCCGAGGAGCACACCAACTATCGCCTGACCCTCAGCGTGGATGACCTCGGCGAGGATTTCAGCCTCAAGGTCTTGGCCGCTGCCGGCATCGATGCGCAGCGGATCTGCGGATACATGCAAAATGCTTTGGGTGCATTGCTCGATACGCTGGAGCACACGCCGCACGTGGGTTTTGATCGCTTGTCAGTGGTGCCTGCCGCAGAGCGGCATCAGTTATTGGTCGAGCTCAATGCAACAGAGCGTGAATACCCGCAATCGCTGACAGTGCACGGCTTGTTCGAGCGCCAAGCCGTAGCGCACGCACAAGCTGTGGCAGCGGTGCATGGTGAGCAATCGTTGAGTTACTTTGAGTTGAACACCCGGGCCAACCAATTGGCCCATCACCTGATCGCGCAAGGCGTGCAACCGGGCAGCCATGTGGCAATCCTGCTGCCGCGTTCGCTGGACCTGCTGATCGCGCAACTGGCGATTGCCAAGTGCGCGGCGGCCTACGTGCCGCTGGACATCAATGCGCCAAGCGAACGTCAGGCATTCATGGTTGAAGACTGCCAGGCAGTGGCGCTGTTGACCCTGAGCCGCGAAGTGATCGACTACGCCGCGCCGCGCATCGATCTCGACAGGCTGACACTCAGCGGGCAACCGACGCACAACCCGAACCTGGTGCAATCCTCGGAATCGCTGGCGTACATCATGTACACCTCCGGCTCCACCGGTACGCCGAAAGGCGTGATGGTGCCGCACCGTGGCATCGGCCGGTTGGTGATCAACAACGGTTACGCCGATTTCAATCCGCAGGACCGCGTTGTGTTCGCCTCGAACCCGGCGTTCGACGCCAGCACCATGGACATCTGGGGGCCGCTGTTGAACGGCGGGCGAGTGGTGGTCATCGATCATCAGACCCTGCTTGATCCAAATGCTTTCGGCCGAGAACTGAGCAGCTCCGGGGCGACGATCCTGTTCGTCACCACCGCGCTGTTCAACCAGTACGTGCAACTGATTCCGCAGGCGCTCAAAGGCCTGCGCATCCTGCTGTGTGGCGGTGAGCGCGGCGATCCGGCAGCGTTCCGCCGGCTGCTGGCCGAGGCGCCAGCGTTACGCATCGTGCATTGCTACGGCCCGACCGAAACCACCACTTACGCGACAACGTTTGCCGTGCATGACGTCGCGGAAAACGCCGAAAGCGTGCCGATTGGCGGTCCGATTTCCAATACTCAGGTGTACGTGCTCGACGCCCATCAGCAACCGGTACCCATGGGCGTGACCGGAGAGTTGTACATCGGCGGGCAAGGGGTGGCGCTGGGCTATTTGAATCGGCCGGAGCTGACCGCCGAGAAATTCCTTCATGACCCGTTCAGCGACAGACCCGGCGCGCTGCTGTATCGCACTGGCGACCTCGTACGCTGGCTGGCGCCGGGGCAACTCGATTGCATCGGGCGCAATGACGATCAGGTGAAAATCCGTGGTTTCCGCATCGAGCTGGGCGAAATCGAAAACCGCCTGCTGAACTGCCCGGGCATCAAGGAAGCGGTGGTGCTGGCGCGCCGCGATGGCCAGGAGAACGCACGACTGGTGGCGTATTACACGGTGACTGGCGACAGTCTCGACAGCGCGGATCTGCACGCTCAGTTGCAAGCTCTGCTGCCGGAATACATGGTGCCGACGGCGTGGGTGCAACTCGATGTACTGCCGCTGAACAACAACGGCAAGGTTGATCGTAAAGCCTTACCCAAGCCTGATGATGCTGCGTTGCTTATCCGTGAGTACACGGCGCCGCAAGGCGAGTTGGAAAGCGTTCTGGCGCAAATCTGGATTGAAGTGCTGCAGGTCGAGCAGGTCGGCCGTCACGATCACTTCTTTGAACTGGGCGGCCATTCGTTGCTGGCGATGCGCATGGTCTCGCTGGTACGTCAGCGCCTCGGTGTAGAGCTGGCGCTGAGCGATCTGTTTGCCGATGCGCAATTGCACGCCGTGGCCGCGACGCTGAGTCGCGCCGGACGCAGCACGCTGCCGGAAATACTCCCGGCGCCGCGTGATCAAGCGTTGCCCCTGTCTTTCGCCCAGCAACGCCTGTGGTTTTTGGCGCAGATGCAGGGTGGCAACTCGGCGTACAACATCCCCATCGGCCTGCGTCTGCGCGGCCGTCTCGACGCCGATGCGCTGCAACGGGCGTTGACGCGGATCGTTGCTCGTCACGAAACATTGCGCAGCCGTTTTGTCAGCATCGACGACACCGCGCAGGTGTCGATTGCGCCGGTCGGCAGCGATTTGCTGCTGCGCGTTGAAGACCTGCGCCAACACCCGCAAGCCGAGCCTGCCTTGGAGACATTGATGACGCAGGAAGCCTCGGCCGCATTCGATTTGCAAAGCGATCCGCTGATTCGCGGACGGCTGGTGCGTCTGGCCGACGATCACCATGTGCTGTTGTTGACCGTGCATCACATTGTCGCCGACGGTTGGTCAATGGGCGTGCTGACTCGCGAGCTGATGGCGCTGTATCAAGCGTTCAGCCATGGCGAGGCAGATCCGTTGCCGCCGCTGGCATTGCAATACGGCGACTACGCCGTGTGGCAACGGCGCTGGCTCAGTGGCGAGGTACTGCAGCGGCAAAGCGATTACTGGCAGCAGACCCTCGCCGGTGCGCCCGCGCTGTTGACCCTGCCGACCGATCGGCCGCGCCCGGCGCAACAGGATTACACCGGCGGCAACGTCGAAGTGTTGTTGGACGCGCGCTTGAGTGCAGCGCTCAAGGCCTTGAGCCAGCGTCATGGGGTGACCTTGTTCATGACCATGACCGGCGCCTGGGCGCTGTTGATGAGTCGTCTGTCCGGGCAGTCCGATGTGGTGATCGGCTCACCGGTGGCCAACCGTACCCGTGCCGAGATCGAAGGGTTGATCGGCATGTTCGTCAACACCCTCGCGTTGCGTATCGACACCTCGGGCGAACCGAACGTCGAAGCGCTGTTGGCGCAGGTCAAGGCGCGAACACTTGAGGCCCAGGGGCATCAGGACCTGCCATTCGAGCAGGTGGTGGAAATTGTCCGGCCGGTGCGCAGTCTGGCACACAGCCCGTTGTTCCAGACCACGTTGAGTTGGGACAGCAGCGTCGGGCCGCGTCTGGTCCTCGGCGATCTGTCGCTGGAAGGTGTGGCCGGGATGGACGATGTCGCCAAATTCGACCTGACCCTGACGCTGGGGGAGGTCAACGGGGTGATACGTGGTTCGCTGAACTACGCCACGGCATTGTTCGACGAATCGACGATCCAGCGCTATGTCGACTATTTCCAGCGGCTGCTGGAAGCGATGGTCGGCGCTGATCACACCGTACTGGAACACGTACCACTGCTGGCGCCGGATGAGCGTCAACGCCTGTTGACGGATTTCAACGCCACGGCGCGTGAATATCCGCAGACGCTGACCGTGCACGGGATTTTCCAGCAGCAGGTCGCGGCGCATCCGAAAGCTGTCGCAGCGGTGCATGGTGCGCACTCGCTGAGCTACTTTGAACTGAACGCGCAGGCCAATCGCCTGGCCCATCATCTGATCGGCCAAGGCGTGCAACCGGGCGATCATGTGGCGATCCTGTTGCCACGCTCGCTGGAATTGCTGGTCGCGCAACTGGCGATTGCCAAGTGCGCGGCAGCCTACGTGCCGCTGGACATCAACGCGCCGAGCGAGCGTCAGGCGTTCATGGTCGAGGATTGTCGGGCGGTGGCATTGCTGACGCTGAGCAGCGAAGTCATCGACTATCCGGCATCGCGCATCGACCTGGACAGGCTGAAGCTCAGCGGGCAGCCGACGCATAACCCGAACCTGTTGCAGTCATCCGAATCGCTGGCGTACATCATGTACACCTCCGGCTCCACCGGTATGCCGAAAGGCGTGATGGTGCCGCACCGTGGCATCGGCCGCTTGGTGATCAACAACGGTTATGCCGATTTCAATCCGCAGGACCGCGTTGTGTTCGCTTCGAACCCGGCGTTCGATGCCAGCACCATGGACATCTGGGGGCCGTTGCTCAACGGCGGGCGAGTGGTGGTCATCGATCATCAAACCTTGCTTGATCCGAATGCTTTCGGCCGAGAACTGAGCAGCTCCGGGGCGACGATCCTGTTCCTCACCACCGCGCTGTTCAACCAGTACGTGCAACTGATCCCGCAGGCGCTCAAAGGCTTGCGCATTCTGTTGTGCGGCGGTGAGCGCGGCGATCCGACCGCGTTCCGCCGAATGCTGGCCGAGGCGCCAGCGTTGCGCATCTTGAATTGCTACGGCCCGACCGAAACCACCACGTTCGCCACGAGCTTCGAAGTCGATGAAGTGGCCGAAAATGCCGAAAGCGTGCCGATTGGCGGGCCGATCGCCAACACTCAGGTGTATGTCCTCGACGCTCATCAGCAACCCGTGCCGATGGGCGTGACCGGCGAGCTGTGCATTGGCGGGCAGGGTGTGGCGCTGGGTTACTTGAACCGGCCGGAGCTGACTGCGGAAAAATTCCTCCGTGATCCTTTCAGCGACACGCCCGGCGCACTGCTGTATCGCACCGGCGACCTCGCGCGCTGGATAGCGCCGGGGCAACTCGATTGCCTCGGGCGCAATGACGATCAGGTGAAAATCCGTGGTTTCCGCATCGAGCTGGGCGAAATCGAAAACCGCCTGCTGAACTGCCCGGGCATCAAGGAAGCGGTGGTGCTGGCGCGCCGCGATGGCCAGGAAACCACGCGTCTGGTGGCGTACTACACCGCTCACGACGAGGCGCTGGACAGTGCCGATCTGCACGCGCAGTTGCAGGCGCGCCTGCCGGAATACATGGTGCCGACGGCGTGGGTGCGGCTCGACGTATTGCCGCTGAACAACAATGGCAAGGTCGACCGCAAGGCGCTGCCGGCACCGACGCAGGAGGCGATGCTCAGTCGAATCTACGAGGCCCCGGCCAATCCACTGGAAGCAAGCCTCGCCGCCGTCTGGTCCGAGGTGTTGCAGGTCGGGCAGGTCGGCCGGCACGACAACTTTTTCGAACTCGGCGGTCATTCACTGCTGGCGATGCGCATGTTGTCCCAGGTGCGTCAGCAAATGGGTGTGGAACTGGCGTTGGCCGATCTGTTCGCCAACTCGCAACTGGCCGCCGTCGCCGAAGTCCTCGGTCGAGCCGGCCGCAGCACGCTGCCGGATATTGTGCCGGCACCACGTGATCAAGCGCTGCCGCTGTCGTTTGCCCAGCAACGTCTGTGGTTCCTCGCACAGATGGGCGGTGGCAACTCGGCGTACAACATACCGGTGGGTCTGCGTCTGCGCGGGCGCCTCGATGAAGACGCCTTGCAACGGGCGCTGGCGCGAATCGTCGCCCGCCATGAAACCCTGCGCAGCCGCTTCACCCCGCACAACGATCAGGCACAAGTGCTGATCCTGCCGGTCGACACCGGTCTGTTGCTGCAAGTCGCAGATTTGCGTGAGCATCCGCAAGCCGACGAGGCGTTGCAGCAACTGAGCGAAGCCGAAGCGTGCGCGCCGTTCAACCTGGAGCATGATCCACTGGTGCGCGGCCGGCTGGTGCGTCTGGCCGACGATCACCATGTGCTGTTGCTGACGATGCACCACATCATCTCCGACGGCTGGTCGATGGGCGTGCTGACTCGCGAGCTGATGGCGCTGTATCAGGCGTTCAGCCGTGGTGAAGCCGATCCGCTGCCACCGCTGGCTCTGCAATACACCGACTACGCGGTGTGGCAGCGCCGCTGGCTCAGCGGTGAAGTGTTGCAGCGTCAGTCTGATTACTGGCAACAGAACCTCGCCGGCGCTCCGGCCTTGTTGAGCCTGCCGACCGACCGTCCGCGTCCGGCGCAGCAGGATTACAGCGGCGGCAGTGTCGAAGTACAGCTGGACGAACAGACCAGCGCCGGCCTCAAGGCGCTGTGCCAGCGACGCGCCGTCACGCCATACATGGTGGTCATGAGCACATGGGCGATATTGCTCGCGCGCTTGTCCGGCCAGTCCGACGTGGTGATCGGCTCGCCGGTGGCCAACCGTACCCGCGCCGAGATCGAAGGTTTGATCGGCATGTTCGTCAACACCCTGGCACTACGCATCGACACGTCCGGCGAGCTAAGCGGTGAGGCGTTGCTGGCGCGGGTCAAGGCGCAGACCCTGCAAGCCCAGGCGCATCAGGATTTGCCGTTCGAACAAGTGGTGGAAATCACCAGACCGGTCCGCAGCCTGTCCCACAGCGCGTTGTTCCAGACCCTGTTGAGCTGGAACAACAACGACGGCCCAAGCCTGACCCTCGGCGACATGACGCTCGAAGGTGTCGCCAGCCCAAACCATTTTGTCAAATTCGACCTGTCGTTGACCCTCGGCGACTATCCGGGCGGGATTCGCGGTGCGCTGAACTACGCCACGGCGCTGTTCGACGAGGCGACGATCCAGCGCTATGTCGGGTACTTCCAGCGACTGCTGGCGGCGCTGGTCAGCGATGATCAAACGGTACTGGAACACCTGCCGTTGCCGGCGCCGGAGGAGCTTCAGCGATTGCTGGTCGAGTACAACGCGACCGAGGCCGAGTGTCCGCTGGAGCAGCCGCTTCAGGCGTTGTTCGAAGCCCAGGTTCGGCGTAAACCGGGCGCCGTTGCCGTGCAATCCGAGCAAGGCTCCCTGACTTATCAAGCGCTCAATGCGCGCGCCAACCGACTGGCTCATCATCTGCGCGAAATCGGTGTACAGCCGGACACGCGCGTGGCGATTTGCGTCGAGCGCGGGCCGGATCTGGTGGTCGGTCTGCTCGCCATTCTCAAGGCGGGCGGGGCGTATGTGCCGCTGGATCCGGGTTATCCGGCGGAGCGTCTGGCCTACATGCTCAAGGACAGCGCACCGGTAGCGGTGCTGGTGCAATCGGCTACCCGCTCGTTGTTGGCAACGTCTGCGGTCGCGCTGATCGACCTTGATCGCAGCACCTGGCAGCAACAGGCCGAACACGATCCGCAGGTGCCAGGCCTGAGTGCGTCCAGCCTTGCCTACATGATCTACACCTCCGGCTCCACCGGCCTGCCGAAAGGCGTGATGATCGAGCACCGCAGCGCCTGCAACATGGTGCACTGGGGGTCGCAGATCAGTCCGCCCACCGAGCACGGTGCGCTGCTGCAAAAAGCGCCGTTCAGCTTCGACAGCTCGGTGTGGGAGATCTTCTGGCCGCTGTGTTCCGGCCTGCGTCTGGTGCTGGCACGACCTGACGGCAACCGCGATTCGGCGTATGTGGTGCAGACCATTCGCGAGCATCAGGTCACGGTAGTCAAGTTTGTTCCGGCGTTGCTCCAGCATTTCATCGAACAGGACGATGTCGACCAGTGCACCAGCCTCACCGATGTGCTCAATGGTGGCGGCGAACTCAGCGCGGCGCTGGCCCGTCAGGTGCGTCAGCGCCTGCCGTGGGTGCGTTTGCACAACGTCTACGGCCCAACCGAAACCACAGTCGACAGCAGCGGCTGGACGCTGGAGCCGGGTAGTCCGGTGCCGGACAGTGTGGTGCCGATCGGCAAGGCACTGAGCAACACGCGCCTGTATGTCCTCGATGCCCACGATCAGCCAGTGCCGCTGGGCGTCAGTGGTCAGTTGCACATCGGTGGCGTGGGCGTGGCGCGCGGCTATCACGGACTGCCCGAGATGCAGGCCGAGCGCTTCATCGACAGCCCCTTTGTGTCGGGGGATCGGCTGTACCGAACGGGTGATCTGGTGCGCTACAACAACGATGGCGACCTCGAATTCCTCGGCCGCAACGACTTCCAGATCAAGCTGCGTGGCTTGCGCCTGGAACCGGGTGAAATCGAAGCTCGGCTGATCGAGCACCCGGCGATCCACCAAGCAGTGGTGATGGTGCGCGACGAGCGTCTGGTCGCCTGGTACACCGTGCGTGCCGGCGTTGCCGCGCCAGATCTGGAAGTGTTGCGCGCCCATGTGCTGGAGCGCTTGCCGGAGTACATGGTGCCCGGGGCTTTTGTGTTGCTCGACGCTCTGCCGCTGACGCCCAATGACAAGGTTGATCGCAAGGCGCTGCCTGAACCGGGGGTGGATGCGCTCATCAACCGTCCGTACGTGGCGCCGCAAGGCGAAGTCGAAACGGCATTGGCGCGAATCTGGGCGCAAGTGCTTGGTGTTGAGCAGGTCGGGCGTCACGACAACTTCTTCGAGTTGGGCGGGCACTCGCTGCTGGCGGTGCGTCTGGTCAATCTGATGCAGCGAGCAGGCTTGCCAGTGTCGCTGGCGCAGTTGTTCCAGCACCCGAGCGTCGAGTCCGCCGCTGCGCTGCTGAATCAGCGCCGCGACGTTGCCGGACAGCCCGACGGACTGGTCGTGGTGCGCGCTGGGGATCACGGTACGCCGCTGTTTCTGATGCACGAGTTCAGCGGTCGCGAGGTGTATTTTCCGGCACTGGCCATGCACATCGGCGGGGCGTTCCCGATTTATGGTTTGCCCGGCGTGCCACTCGGCGAGCCGCAACTGCGCACGATCGAGTGCATGGCCCGGCGTCTGGTCGGGATCATCCGTTCGGTACAGCCGCACGGGCCATATCGTCTGGCGGGATGGTCATTCGGCGGGGTGTTGGCCCTTGAAGTTGCCCAGCAATTGCTTGGCCTTGATGAGCCGGTTGCGTTCATCGGCATGCTCGACAGCTACGCGCCCAACCCACTGGCTCAGAACAAGGCGATGTGGAGCGGTGAAGGGCTGGACAAGCGCCAGTTGCTGGGCCATTGCCGGGGGCGTTCGATGATGCTCGGTGCAGAGGGGCAAACCGCGCTGGCGCGTGTGCAGGCGCTGGAGGCTGAAGTCGGGCAACTGGATTTCAATGAGCTGTTCCAGCGTTGCCTGGCGCAGCAACTGACGGATCCGGAACTGGCGACCGTCAGCACCGCCGATGCCAGACACTACTTCGAGCGCGAAGCCGCGCATCGACTGGCATTGGCGCATTACCGGGTCAGCCCGGCCAGCCAGACAATCCATCTGTTCCGCGCGCAGGAATTAATGGATGGGCAATCGGTGCCGAGTCCGACGCGCGGATGGGAGGAACGTTTTGCCAGCGCAATGCTGCGCTGTATCGATATCCCTGGCGATCACCGCACGATGATGAAAAACCCGAACATTCAGGCCCTCGGACAAGCCATCAGTCAGGCGCTGGAAGCTGCCGTGGCGCCGGAACCTGCGCTGTATCAGCCACTGCTGACCATTCAGACCGGGCACGTCGGGCATGCGCCGATCTTTTGTGTGCCGGGGGCGGGGGACAGCGTGACCGGGTTCATTCACCTGACCGAAGCGCTCGGTCCGGAATGGCCGATCATCGGCCTGCAACCGCGAGGTCTGGATGGCAGCAGTGTGCCGCACAGTCAGGTGGAGGCGGCTGCCGCGTTTTATTTGCAGGCGATCGAGCAGGTTTATCCGCAGGGGCCCGTGCACCTGATCGGCCACTCGTTCGGCGGTTGGGTGGCGCACGCCATGGCGGCGCAGTTGCAGGCTGCCGGGCGTGCAGTGGCGTCGCTGACGTTGATCGACAGTGAGGCGCCCGGCGGCGACGGCACGGCTGGTAAACCGTATACGGCGACGGCTGCGCTGGAGCGTCTGATCGAAACGCTGCAATTGTCCAGCGGCAAGTCCTTGGGTATTGACCCGCTGACCTTTGCCAATGCCGATGACACGACGCAGATGCGTCTTCTGCATGCCGGCATGGTGAGCGCCGGGGTGCTTTCGGAAAAGGCTGCGGCAGACGCCATGCACGGCCCGGTGCGGACCTTCGCCACGGCGTTGCGCACGGTCTATCAACCGACACTCGCCTACCACGGGCCGGTCAGGCTGGTGCTGGTCGACGACCCGACGCTGGACGCCTGGGGCAATCAGCGCGAGCAGGCCGCGATCCTGGAAGGCTGGCAGCGTCAGGTCAACGATCTGGCGGTGTGGTACGGGCCCGGCAATCACTTCACGATTCTCAAGGCGCCCAACGTCTTCAGTCTCGCGGCGTGGTGGCATGACGGCCTGTCGGTGCCGGTCAACGAAACGCTGTCCTGAATGTTGTTTCTCTACCCGAGCCCGGCCGCTGGCCGGGCCCACTCCTGAACGGACTTGTGGTCATTTATGGAAAAGTCGAAGTTGCGCAAAGTCGGTATGGGATTGGCGTTGGCCGCGGTGGCCGGATTGGTGTTCTACACGGTGCAGGCGCCGGCTGAAGCACCGCAGTACCTGACCGCCACGGTCGAACGCAGTGATATCGAAAACGCGGTGCTCGCCACCGGGTTGCTCGAAGGCATCAAGCAAGTGGACGTCGGTGCGCAAGTCTCCGGCCAGTTGAAGTCGCTCAAGGTCAAGGTCGGCGACAAAGTGAAAAAGGGCCAGTGGCTGGCGGAAATCGATCCGCTGGTGTTGCAGAACACCCTGCGTCAGGCCCAGGTCGATGAGGAAAACCTGCAAGCGCAAAAGCGTGCCACACAGGCCCAGCTCAAGCAGACCAAAGCGATTTACGAACGCTATAAAAACCTGCAGGAAGACGCCTCGATCTCTCGCCAGGATTTCGAAACCGCGCAGTCGGATTACGAAGTGCAGCAGGCCAATCTGTTGTCGCTGGACGCGCAGATCAAGAGTGCGCACATCCAGATCGATACCGCCAAGGTCAACCTGGCGTACACGCGGATCGTCGCGCCAATTGATGGCGACGTGGTCGGTATCGTCACCCAGGAAGGGCAGACCGTGATCGCTAACCAGTTGGCGCCGATCCTGCTGAAACTGGCGGATCTGGACACCATGACGGTGAAGGCCCAAGTTTCGGAGGCCGATGTGATTCACATCGCCCCGGGGCAGGAGGTGTACTTCACCATTCTCGGCGAGGACAAGCGCTATTACGGCAAGCTGCGCGGCACCGAACCGGCACCGCAGAACTTTCTGGAAACGCCGCCCGCCGGTACGCCCAAGCAAAACTCGGCGGTGTTCTATAACGCGCTGTTCGAAGTGCCCAACCCTGATCACCGCCTGCGCATTTCGATGACTGCGCAGGTGCGCATCGTCCTCGACACCGCCAAGTCAGTGCTGACCGTACCGGTGGCTGCGCTTGGCCCGCGCAATGCCGATGGCAGTTTTCCGGTGCGGGTGCTGGACGCCAAGGGCCATGCGCAGTCGCGCAACGTGCAGACCGGGATCAACAATAACGTCAAGGTGCAGGTCAATGAGGGGCTGGCCGAGGGTGATCGTGTGGTGATTGGTGATCCAGTGACCAACGTGGCGGGGGCTTGAACATGACGCAACCGCTGCTCCAACTCACGGGCATCACCCGCAGTTTCACCGCCGGTGACCGCGAATTTCTCGCGCTGAAAAATATCAACCTGACGATCAATGCCGGGGAAATGGTGGCGATCATCGGCGCCTCGGGCTCGGGTAAATCAACGTTGATGAACCTGCTAGGTTGCCTCGATTACGCCACTGCCGGCAGCTACAAGATCAACGGCCAGGAAACCCGCGATCTGGATAATCAGGCGCTGGCGGAACTGCGCCGCGATTACTTCGGCTTCATCTTCCAGCGTTACCATTTGCTGCCGCACCTGAGCGCCATGCACAACGTCGAAATGCCAGCGATCTACGCGGGTATTCCACAGCTGCAACGCCATGCCCGAGCCCGTGAGCTGTTGGCGCGATTGGGCTTGCAGGAGCACTTGAGCCACCGGCCGAGCCAATTGTCGGGCGGGCAGCAACAGCGGGTAAGTATCGCCCGCGCCTTGATGAACGGCGGCGAAGTGATTCTCGCCGATGAACCGACCGGCGCGCTCGACACCGCCAGCGGCAAGGAAGTGATGCGCATCCTGCTGGAACTGCACGCGGCCGGACACACGGTGATTCTGGTGACCCACGACCCGAAAGTCGCGGCCAACGCCGAGCGCATCATCGAGGTCAGCGACGGCGAAATTCTCAGCGATCGCAGCAACGTGCGTGACACCACGCAACTGCCGGATGAAGAATCGGTGACGCCAAAAGCCACGGCCTCACGGCGTCTGGTTGCCAGCCTCGGCCTGTTCAAAGAGGCGTTCAGCATGGCCTGGGTCGCGCTGATCTCGCACCGCATGCGCACGTTGCTGACCATGCTCGGTATCGTCATCGGCATCACGTCGGTGGTGTCGATCTCGGCGGTGGGTGAGGGCGCCAAGCGCTACGTGCTCAAGGACATCGCGGCCATCGGCAGCAATACCATCGATATTTATCCCGGCAGCAGCTACGGCGACAAGCGCGCCGCCGCCATCGAAACCCTGTTGCCCGCCGACGTCACGGCGCTGAATCAGTTGTATTACGTCGACAGTGCCACGCCGATGATCGGCCGCAGTCTGTTGCTGCGCTATCGCAATATCGATCTGGACGCACAGGTCAATGGCGTCAGTCACCAGTACTTCCAGGTACGCGGCATCAAAATGGCCGAGGGCATCCCGTTCAGCGAAAGCGATGCGCGGCGCCAGGCGCAAGTGGTAGTAATCGACCACAACACGCGTCAGCGCTTGTTCGGTGGCGGCGTCGACCCGTTGGGGCAGGTGATCCTGATCGGCAATCTGCCGTGCACGGTGATCGGCGTGGCGGCGGAGAACAAAAATCTCTTCGCTTCGGGCAAGACCCTCAACGTCTGGGTGCCTTATGAAACCGCCGCCGGGCGGGTGTTGGGCCAACGTTATCTGGACAGCATCAGCGTGCGCATGAAGGACGGTCAGCCAAGCAAAGTGGTCGAAGAACATGTCACGCAGTTGTTGCTGCAACGCCATGGCATCAAGGATTTCTTCACCAACAACCTCGACAGCGTCTTGCAGACAGTGCAGAAAACCAGCCGCTCGCTGGCGTTGCTTCTCTCGTTGATCGCGGTGATTTCGTTGGTGGTGGGTGGTATCGGGGTGATGAACATCATGCTGGTGTCGGTGACCGAGCGGACGCGCGAGATCGGCATTCGCATGGCGGTCGGTGCCCGGCAATCGGACATTCGCCAGCAGTTTCTGGTAGAGGCGGTGATGGTTTGTCTTTTGGGCGGGGCGATCGGGATTACGCTGTCCTACGCCATCGGCCACCTGTTTTCGGTGTTTATCAAAGAGTGGGAAATGGTTTTCTCGCTGACGTCGGTGCTGACGGCGGTGGTCTGCTCGACGCTGATCGGCATTGTATTTGGCTTCGTGCCGGCAAGAAATGCCTCGCGACTTGATCCGATCGAGGCGTTGGCCCGGGATTGAAAACGGCCCTCACCCTAACCCTCTCCCGGGGGGAGAGGGGACTGACCGAGTCGTACTTGCGAGCTTCACCGACCTGAACCACCGAGTCGAACTCGGCTTTGCAAGCCGCGAAGATCGGCTCCCTTTCCCCCTCGCCCCCTTGGGGGAGAGGGCTGGGGTGAGGGGGATGGATCTGAAGTCGTACGCAATAAACGGCATTGTCAGGCAGCGCTTGAAGCGGAGGTTTCCATTGGCGAATACATCCAGCGCATCAGCGAATGACGGCCGCTGATACCGAGCTTGATGGCTGCACGTTTGAGATAGCTTTCCACCGTGTTGACCTTCAACTGCAACTGCTCGGCCAGTTCCGGCGCGGTGCGGCCGGCGAGCAGGCCGACACACACTTCGGTTTCGCGATTCGACAGGCTCAACCCCAATTGCTGCAAGCGCTCGGTAAAACGCCCTCGCAGGGTTTCCAGCCCCGAGCCTTCGGCGGCCTCGCAGGGACGCCCGGCGTCAATGCTGGCAGGCTGCAGTGCGTTGATGTGTTTTTCCACCATCGGCAACAGGACCGGGGAAATGTCTTGCAAGAGGCTGCGTTCATGCGCGGAAAAGCGCTGCGACTGACCGTTGCGGTACACCGAAATCACATAACGGTAACCGTCCTTACGGCGGGTCAGATGCAATTGCGAGGCGTCTGCGCACGCCGAAGACTCAGGCGGCGACACAGCGTCGGGCGTCGCAGTACTGTGTTCGGAGAATACCGTTTCGGCCAGCAGAGCCGGATCTTTCATCGGTTCGGATTCACTGCGGCTCGCGGTGCGCCCCACGGGTTCGACGCGCATCTGGCGAATGTGCGTGGCATCGACCGCCAGTTGGGTGCGGATGAGGTCATGCAGCATGCGCGGGAAATGCCGGCTGCCGGTACTCGCAATGACTTTGCCGATGTGGGGGAACAGGTATGAATTCATATACGTCATCCATGAATTTGCGGGTTTACAAACGTCCCGGCAGCGTCGTCTACGATCTCCTTGAACGCACAATTGCTGCAGGAATTGGATCCTATCCTAGTACAGCGTTTGAGTGACGGCTGAATGAAGGGGTTATTTGTTAATAACCGCATGGCTTCTCCCTCTTGCGAAGTCCTGCGCCGGAAACACCGTGACGTCTGAGTGATTGTCCCTTTTGAGTTGACGGTGAAACGCTTTTCAGCTGATTTATCCCGTTTCAGTGTGTCAGTAATCTGTGCCCATCTTGAACGCAACAAGAACTCACACAACTGAAAAGGAATGCACAGATGAACACTCCAACCTACAACCGCCTCAACAAAGACGACGCCGTAGTGCTGCTGGTCGATCACCAGACCGGTCTGATTTCGCTGGTGCAGGACTTCTCGCCGAACGAGTTCAAAAACAACGTGCTGGCGCTGGCCGATCTGGCGAAGTTCTTCGACCTGCCGACCATCCTCACCACCAGTTTCGAACAAGGCCCGAATGGCCCGCTGGTGCCGGAACTGAAAGAGATGTTCCCGGACGCGCCATACATCGCTCGCCCTGGCCAGATCAACGCCTGGGACAACGAAGACTTCGTCAAGGCGATAAAAGCCACCGGTCGCAAGCAGATCATCATCGCCGGTGTGGTGACGGACGTCTGCGTCGCGTTCCCGACATTGTCGGCGCTGGCCGAAGGCTTTGATGTGTTCGTGGTGACCGATGCCTCCGGCACCTTCAACACCACCGTGCAACAGGCTGCATGGAGTCGCATGACCCAAGCTGGCGCACAGATGATGAACTGGTTCTCGGTGGCGTGTGAGCTGCACCGCGACTGGCGCAACGACATTGAAGGGCTGGGTAATCTGCTGTCGCAGCGGATTCCTAACTACCGCAATCTGATGAACAGCTACTCGGCGCTGACGGCTTTGCAAAAATAAACCGGCTTTGCTAATTGAAGAGCCTGCTCTGACCAGCAGGCTCTTACTTTTTTCTGATGTTTGTAAACCGAGTCAAAACGCAGAGATGATCATCATTTCAGAGGTATTGTCCGATACGATTTATAGAGCCGCTGAACCTCAGGATCATCCAGACTCTCGTACGTGATGCCTTCCTTGTCCAGACCGTCCAGCCCTTTGATACCGCCAATCATTTGCGGCCATTCTTCACGACTGGAGATGTCGCTGATAAACGGTGCCAGATAACCATCCAGATGGCCTTGAAAAGGATCTCGAATTTCGTCACTGAGCGCCCGTAAATAATTATCCTTGCTCGTCTCCGACCAATTGATGGCGAATCTGGTCCGAAAGCACAGTTCCATGTAAACGAGCAGAATGGTGCGACCATTCCCATCCAGAAAAGGATGAGCAGAAGCCAGCTGACCCATTACCTCGCCAGGTCGGGCACGGAAACGTTTTTTGTTGGCTGCGAGTTCAAGGGCGTATTCGACGGACCTTCTGATCAGGTCCGGGCGCTCGAATATTGTGTGATGCGGATCATCCTTCGAACCTTTGAAAACCGCCAAGTGGGGGACTAGCTCGTACCTGTCTTTGCCCGCCCAAGGGTAAAATCCGGAGAACAGGATTTCATGTGTTTTCAGGACCGCTGTGTAGTCGATCGGCTTTTTCTTGGCGAGATAGGCAAGAGCGTCGTCGATACTGGCTTCGAATGAGAGGTGCTCCGCCTCTTTTACTTCGACAGGGTCTTGGAGTTTGAGTGTGTTTTGAAGATAACCTTCAGTCTCGAAATCGCCGAAGGGGTCAAAAGTCATGCGCTGAGTTGCTTTTTGCAACGTCTTTTTTCCTGCAGATAACGTCCTTGCAGGGCCATGATTTCTGTTTTGCTAAGAATGCCCTTCCTTTTGAGGTTCACGAGTAATTGCTCAATACCGTCCAGTTCCACGACATCACCAGCCAGGCGCGTGATGGTGACCGCCATGCAGCTCAGGCTGTCACGGTCGGCGGTAACCTTGTGTTCCTGTGCGAGCTGGCGAACTTCATTCGCAACGCTGTCTGTGGTTGATTCAGGCATTTGGAATCCCTCGTATTCTCTATCGGAGCATAGCACGGTGTCGTTTCGACAGTCACAGGAGCGAGCCCTCGACTAGCCATGTCTGGACGCGAGCCCGAGAGTCGGCGCCCCACGCAACGTCTCCGGAACCCCCACCCAAAGCAACACAACGGCCACCGCCGCAATCCCCGCCAACGTCAGAAACGCAGCGCTATAACCGCCGCCTTGCACGACAAACCCGGCCAGCCCGTTACTCAGCGCCGCACCGAGACCAAACACGGTGGTCAGTGCGCCCAGGCTGATATTGAAATGACCGGTGCCTTGTGTGAGGTCTTTCACCATGATCGGGAACAACGCGCCGAACAGACCCGCGCCGACGCCATCGAGCATTTGCACCGCGACCAGCCAATAGGGATCGTCAGATAACGTGTAGAGCACGCCGCGCAGAGGCAGGATCAGAAAACCCGCCAGCAGCAGGGGTTTGCGTCCCCACTCATCGGCTTTGGCACCGACCAGCAGCGCAGCCGGAACCATGACCAGTTGCGCCGCGACGATGCACGCGGACGTCAGTGGCGTGGCCATTTGCAGATTGGTTTGCGCGAGTTTCTGGCTCACCAGCGGCAGCATCGCGGCATTGGCCAGGTGAAACAGTGCGCAGCAAATGGCAAACAACAAAAGTGGCCGGTTGCTGAGCAGCACCGACAAACCGGAGGGTTGATGCTTGTCCGCAGTGGGGTCGAGGCCGCGTGCCAAGTCGTGGTCGATGGCATCTGCGCTGACGAAGTGGATGGCGATCACGCTGGCGAGTGCCATGGCTGCCATCAAGTAAAACACCGCAACGGGGCCGAACAGATAGGCGAACAGTCCGGCGAGCAAGGCCGCGCAGGCGTTGCCGGCATGGTTGAAGGTTTCATTGCGCCCGGTGCGCCGGGTGAACGCTCGCGGGCCGGTCATGCCCAGGGTGATCGCGGAAATGGCCGGGGCGAAGATTGAGGCCGCCGCTGCGCTCAAGGCTTGAGTCAACGCCACCAGAGTGAAGGACGTGACGAAGGGCAGCACCAGGCAACTGCCGGTCACCAGCAGTGCCGCGAGGGCTATCAGCGCGCGTTTGCTGCGGCTGCTGTCGACCAGTGCGCCGGCCGGTGTCTGGGTGATCAGCGCGGCGATGCCGGCAAGGGTCATGACCACGCCGATACTGGCCGGGTCCCAGTGATGCACCGCCAACAGGTAAATCGCCAGGTACGGCCCGAGCCCGTCGCGCACGTCGGCGAGGAAAAAATTGAGGCTGTCCAGTGACAGGTTATTGCGGCGATCCAGTTGATTGCTCACAGCAGCCTCACTCGAAATTGGCAGACAGCAGATGGCTGACCCGTGCCACCAGGGTGTCGACGGCAAATGGCTTGGTCAGGACTTGCATCCCCGGTCCGAGTTGGCCGCTGCCGATCACGGCATTTTCGGCGTAACCGGTGATGAACAGGGTTTTCAGTTTCGGGCGGATTTCCCGGCCCGCTTCGGCCATTTGCCGGCCGTTCATGCCACCGGGCAAACCGACATCGGTGATGAGCAGGTCGATGTGGACACGCGATCGCAACGTTTCAAGGCCTTCGACACTGTCGGCGGCTTCCAGCACGGTGTAGCCGAGCTCGCTGAACACATCCTTGAGCAACATGCGCACTGTCGGCTCGTCGTCGACGATCAATATGGTCTCACCGGCCTTGGCCACCGGCGTAGTGGTGCTGTGGGTGGCATCGTGGTTTTGCTGTGCCTCACCGCGATAACGCGGCAAGTAAATGCACATCGTCGTGCCTTGCCCGACTTGCGAGTGCACGCGCACCTGACCGCCGGATTGCTTGGTGAACCCGTAGATCATCGACAGCCCCAGGCCGGTGCCCTGGCCGAGCGGTTTGGTGGTGAAAAACGGGTCGAAAGCCTTGGCGATGACTTCGGCGCTCATGCCGGTGCCAGTGTCGGTGACGCAGAGGCACAGGTACTCGCCTTCAGGCATATCGAGGGTTCGGGCAGATTCGAGCGCAATGGATCGATTGGACGTTTCAACGGTGATGCGCCCGCCATCCGGCATCGCGTCGCGGGCGTTGATGCACAGATTGAGCAGGGCGTTTTCCAGCTGACTGGCGTCAACCAGCGCCGGCCACAGATCGGGTGCCGCCAGCGTCTGCAAGCGAATGCTCGGGCCGACGGTGCGCTGGATCAACTCGGTCATCCCGACAATCAGTGTGTTGACGTCGGTCGGACGCGGATCGAGCGTCTGCCGTCGGGAGAAGGCCAGGAGTCGATGGGTCAGGGCGGCGGCACGGCGGGTCGCGCCTTGAGCAGTGGCCATGTACTTGTCGACGTCTTTCAGGCGACCCTGCGCGATGCGTTTTTCCATCAGCTCCAGCGCGGCCGAAATGCCGGCCAGCAGGTTGTTGAAGTCATGGGCCAGGCCGCCGGTCAGTTGGCCGACCGCTTCCATCTTCTGCGACTGTCGCAGTTTTTCTTCGGCTTGCATGAGATCGGCGGTGCGCGCCAACACACGTTGTTCGAGGGTGTCGTTGAGCGCGCGCAAGGCTGCGTTGGCACGGTCACGTTCGGCCTCGACATTGCGCCGGTCTTCGACATCGATGAGTACGCCGGGGAAGCGCAACGGGGTACCGTCGTCGGCGCATTCGACGCGGCCGTTGGCTTCGATCCAGTTGTATTTCCCGTCGGCGCCGCGCACCCGGTACTGATGGGAATAGGCGCCGCCACGGGCAATCGCCGCAGTCATTGCGCCGGTGAGTCCGGCCTGATCGTCGGGGTGTACGGTCATCACCACTTGTTCCAGGCTCAGGCCTTCGCGACCCAGCGCCGGGTCGAGGTTGAACACCCGGGCAAAGCCTTCGTCCACGGCGAAGCGATTACTCGGCAGGTCCCAGTGCCAAGTACCGATAATGGCGCCGGCGGCGAGGGCAAGTTGCACGCGCTCGACGTTTTCCCGGGCGACGGCTTCGCTGATCCGCAGTCGCTCTTCGGCGTCGCGGCGTGCGGTGACGTCGCTGAAAAAGATAGCAATCTGACGATCTGCCGGGTCACCGACGCGCACCGCCCGCACGTCGAACCAGCGCTCGAAGGTGTTGGCGTAGTTCTCGAAGTTCGCCGGTTCACCGGTCTTGGCAACGTGCCCGTAAGTCTCGAACCAGAACTTCTCCAGATTTGGCGCAAACTCGGTCACCCATTTGCCGCGCAGGTTGACGCCGCACTGACGCTCAAATGCCGGGTTGGCCTCGACGAAGAAGTAATCCACCGGGCGGTCGTCGGCGTCGAATTTGACTTTGACGATGGCGAACGCCGCTTCGATGGTTTCCAGAATGGTGCTGAAGCGTTCCTCGCTCAGGCGCAGTGCGGTTTCGGCACTGCGCGAGCGGGTCAGGTCGAGCATTGCGCCGATCATGCGTTCGGCCTGGCCGTCGGCGTTGCGGATCACGTGACCGCGGTCGAGCACCTCGGCGTAGGAACCGTCCTCGCAACGGAAACGATACTCGGCGCTCCAGGTCGAACCTTTTCCGTCAATCGTTGAGCGGATCGAGGTCCTGACGCTATCGCGATCCTGTGGGTGGATCTGCGCGAAGCGCCAATCGATGCTCGGGTCAATGGCGGCCGGCGGGAACCCGTAAGCCTGTTGAAGCGCTTCGTTCCAGACAATCTGTCCGCTTTGCAAATCCCAGTCCCAGACCGCATCGCGAGTCGCTTTGACCGCCAGGCGATAGCGCTCTTGAGTGTCGAAGAGCGCACGGCCGGCCAGATGTTCGCCGGTGCGGTCACGCAGGATTTTCACGAAACCCAGATGTGTTTGATCGTTAGCGTAAAGCGGCATCAGTTCGCCTGACGCCCAGAACAATTGGCCATCCTTGCGCAGGTGCCAACGTTCATCGGAGGCGCGTCCCTCCAGCAGCGCGCGCTGCATTTCCAGCGCTATACGGCCAGCGGCACGATCCGCCGGGGTGAAAAAGCGCTCGGCGCTGTGGCCGAGCATTTCCTCGGCCGTCCAGCCCATGACATTGACGGCGCCTGAGTTCCATTCGGTGATGGTGCCCTGCGGGTCGGTAACGACCATGGCGAAATCGATCGCGCACTCGAAGATCGCTCGCTGGCGTGCCTCGCTGCTGGCCAGCGCCGCTCGGCTGGCGGAGAGTTGCGTAGCCAGATCGTGCGGAACACAGGCGTCTGGCGAAGGCAATACGGCACTTTCGAGCGCCTGGCGCAGGCGCAGAACCTCAGCTTCAAGCGCCTCACGAGTAAGATCTTTCAGGGTTTCCACCACTCATGCCTTATTGATTTTTGTGGCAAACGAACACTACGGGTCACTCATTGACACGGCGCCTCATGCTTAAGTTGCAGCCGTGAAGCGCGGCGCAGCCTGATCTCAAAACGACTGCCCGTTATCCAGCCTGTCGAGCAGCCCCTGGCCCCGTTGCCAAAGGGCCTGTTGCTTGTCCGCGGGCATGCGGTCGAGGTTTTTGTAGAGCATGCCCATGCGTTGATTGCTGCGCAGCACATCGCCGTGGCGCATGAGGAAATGCCAGTACAGCGCATTGAACGGGCAGGCGTTGTCCGTGGTGCTTTCGCTGACCTTGTAGACGCAATCGCGACAGTAATCGGACATCCGCTTGATGTACTGACCGCTGGCGCAGTAGGGCTTGGAACCGAGATAACCGGCGTCGGCATGCATAACCATGCCCAACGTGTTCGGCAGCTCGACCCAGTCGAAGGCGTCCATGTAAATGGCCAGATACCACTCGCAGATCTGCTTCGGCGCGATGCCGGTCAGCAAAGCGAAGTTGCCGGTGACCATCAGTCGCTGAATGTGGTGGGCATAGGCGTGTTTCAGGCTTTGACCGATCGCCTGGCGCATGCAGTTCATCTGCGTGTCGCCGGTCCAGTAGAACTCCGGCAAGGGTCTTTGGTTACCGAATGCATTGCCTTCGGCGTAGTCGGGCATCTTCAGCCAATACACACCCCGCACGTATTCCCGCCAGCCGATCAATTGCCGAATGAAGCCTTCGGCGGCATTCAGGGCGACGCTGCCCGACCAATAGGCGGCCTCTACGTCACTGCACAACTGGCGCAGATCGAGCAGCCCGATGTTCAGCGCAGCACTGATCCGTGCATGGAACAGAAACGGTTCGTCGCTGGCCATGGCGTCCTGGTAATCGCCGAAACCGGCCAGACCGAAATCCACGAAGTATTCCCAGAGGGCTTGGGCATCGGCGTGTGTCACCGGGTAATTGAAATCCTCCACGGAACCGTAGTGGCTGGCGAAACGCTCTTTCACCAGCGCGATCACTTCAACGGTGATGGAGTCTGCGCAGAAGTTGAGCGGGTAGGGCGGCTTGACGCCTTTGGGCAGTGACTTGCGGTTGTCGGCATCGAAATTCCATGCGCCGCCCACCGGGCTGCCGTCGCCGTTGAGCAACAGGCGACTCTTGCGCCGCATCTCGCGGTAGAAGAACTCCATGCGCAGCTGTTTTTTGCCGGCAGCCCAATCTGCGAACTCGCCGCGTGAGCAGAGAAAGCGGCTGTCACTGTGCCAATGGATCGCCAGACCACACTCGCGCAGCGATTGCTCCAGACGCCAGTCGCCGGTTTCGCTCAGGTGCACTTCGTCTGGCCGTAAAAGCGCATGCCAGCGCTGCAACTCGCTTGGCACGGCGCCGGTATTTTCAGGGTCGTCGAGGCGGGCGTACTGCACCCGAAAACCCTGGCTGCGCAACGTTTCGGCAAAGTGCCGCATGGCGCTGAACACCAGCACGATTTTTTGCGGGTGATGAGGCACGTGGCTGGCTTCCTCCATCACCTCGACCAGCAGAACGGTATCGCGTTCGCGATCCAGCCCCTGCAACGAGGCGAGATCGAAAGATAACTGGTCACCGAGGACCAGGCACAGCCGGTGGGTTGCTTTCATTCGAACGGATTCAGCTTGATGAGAGGCAAAGGAGAAGCCAGTGGTTTAGGAACCTTTGTTCAGATAGTTGTACGGAATTGTGTTTTTGTATAGGTTTTTTTGATCAGCCGGGATACGTCGGGTAGTCGACGTAACCTTCGGCGTTGCCGCCGTAAACCGTGGCCGGGTTGAGGGCATTCAGCGGCCAGTCGTTGGCGATTCGCGCGGGCAGATCCGGGTTGGCCATGAACGGTCGACCGAAGGCCACCAGGTCGGCGAGGCCGGAGTCGAGTAATCGCGCCCCGGATTCGGCGTTGTAGCGCCCGGCGTAGATGATCGCGCCGCTGAAGGTTTCGCGTACTGCTTGGCGGAAGGTTTGCGGCATGGCGGGCGCATCGTCCCAATCGGCTTCGGCGATAGACAGATAAGCAATGCCGACCGCTTCGAGGATTTTGATCGCTTCGATATAGGTGGTGTGTGGATCTTCTTCGACCATGCCCAGATACGTGCGCGCCTCATCGGTGGTGGTGAACAACGGAGCGAAACGCACGCCGACTTTTTCCTTGCCGATGCACTCCGCCACACCCGCGACTACTTCGCGGAGAAAACGCAGGCGGTTTTGTAACGAACCACCGTACTGATCGGTGCGCAGATTGCTGTGGGCGGAGATGAACTGGTTGACCAGGTAGCCGTTGGCGCAGTGCAGTTCGATGCCGTCGAAGCCGGCGTCCATCGCATTGCGCGCGGCCTGAATATACAGCTGGACCAGTTCCTGAACCTCGTCGGTGCTCAGCGCTCGCGGTGCCGATGGCGGCACCAGTTCGCCTTTGCCGGGCGCGGTTTCGATGAACACGCTGACCCGATCGGTGGCGACGGCGGACGCCGAAACCGGCGCTGCGCCACCCGGTTGCAAGGCGCTGTGGGACACGCGGCCGACGTGCCAGAGTTGGGCAAAGATGACGCCGTCGACCGCATGCACGGCGTCGGTGACTTTGCGCCATCCGGCAATTTGCTCCGGTGTGTAAATGCCGGGTGTCCAAGCGTAACCCTGGCCACGCGGTTCGATCTGCGTGCCCTCGGTCACCAGCAAACCGGCGCCGGCGCGCTGCTGGTAATACTCGGCCATCAGTTCATTGGCGATGTTCCCCGGTTGGGTGCTGCGCTGGCGGGTGAGTGGTGGCAGGACAATACGGTTTTTCAGGGTGTGAAGGCCGAGTTTGGCGGGAGTGAAGTAAAGACTGTTGTTCATGGGGAACCTTGTGGAGGGGCTTATTAGACCAGTCGTCTATTGAACGGATGAAAAAAAACGCCGTGCGGCACGCGCACGGCGTTCGGATGGCTTTTTACGGTGCCGGCGTCAGCCGAGCATCTTCAACAGTTTCTCGGCCACAGCGGCGGAACTGGCCGGGTTCTGGCCGGTGACCAGTTGGCCATCGGCGACCACATGCACCTGCCAGTCAGCGACTTTGGAGTAGCGTCCGCCGAGGCGCTGAAACTCGTCTTCGATCAGGAACGGCACAACGTCCGTCAAGCCGACAGCCGCCTCTTCCGAATTGGTGAAACCGGTGACTTCGCGATGCTGGATCAACGGATTTCCTTGAGCATTCACAACGTGACGCAGCACGCCCGGCGCATGGCAGACGAAACCGTGTGGCTTGTTGCTGCGGTCGAAGGCTTCGATCAGGGCGATCGATTGCGCGTCTTCGGCCAGATCCCACAGCGGGCCGTGGCCACCTGGATAGAACACGGCATCGAAATCATCTGCGCTCACCTCGGCCAGACGCCCGGTATTGGCCAATGCCTGTTGGGCTGCCGGGTCTTGGCGGAAGCGGTCGGTCTCGGCGGTCTGCGCGTCGGGCTCATCACTTTTCGGATCGAGCGGTGGCTGGCCGCCGGCTGGCGAGACCAGGGTGACGTCGGCACCGGCGTCCTTGAAGGCGTAGTAGGGGGCGGCGAATTCTTCCAGCCAGAAGCCGGTTTTCTTGCCGGTGTTGCCGAGTTGATCGTGCGAAGTCAGAACCATCAAGATTTTCATAGAGCACCCTGGGGTTGATCGAGTGGCGTCGCTGCACAACGGATTTGCACAGCGGCGACACCGGAAGATTGCATGTCGGAGCGCAGCATAGTTTCCAATTAGACCAGTCGTCTAGTAATTTTTTAGCCGAAGCTTTTTCAGTGACAGGTGTGGCAAACTTCCGTTCCTCTGAAATAAACGACTGGTCTATTGCCTGGTATTTTGTGCCCCATGAAAGCGACCTACGACGATACCCGCCAACATTTGCTCGACACCGGCCACCGGATGATGGCCGAGAAGGGCTTCACCAGTGTCGGCCTCAATGAAATCCTGCAAACCGCCGGCGTGCCCAAGGGCTCGTTCTATCACTACTTCAAATCCAAGGAGCTCTACGGCCAGGCCCTGCTCGCGGACTACTTTGTCGGTTATCTCGCGGACATGGAGCGGCGCCTGACATTGCCAGGGCTGAACGCTTATGAACGGCTGATGGATTACTGGCAGGGCTGGCAGGATCGCTGCACCCTCGAAGGGCATGGTGATGAGTGTCTGGTGGTGAAGCTCAGTGCCGAAGTCGCCGACCTGTCCGAGTCGATGCGCCTCACGTTGCGTGATGGTGCCGAACAAGTGGTGGCGCGCATTACCCTGTGTATCGAGCAGGGCCAGGCGGAAAAAAGCCTGCCGGCCGCAGATGCCCGGCACTTGGCGGAAACCCTGTATCAGCTCTGGCTGGGGGCGAGTCTGCTGAACAAGCTGCAACGTACCGGGCAATCGTTGGATACGTCGATGGCGACCACCCGGCAACTTTTGGCTGTTTGATGTTCAGGTTGATCCGCCGGCAGCGAGTCCCGCGGATCGACGCTAAACCGATGACTCAGAACTCCGGTGTGTACTTCACGCTGAACATCACGTTGCGCGGGTCGCCGAAGTTGTTGTTGCCGTTGAGCTGGTTGTAGGCAGCGGTGTAGTAGCGCTTGTCGAACAGGTTGTTGGCGTTCACCGCCAGGTCGATTTCCTTGCTCAACTGGTAGCCGAGCCGGGCGCTCCACACGGTGTAACCGGCGACGTCGTAAGTGTGCTCATAACCCAGCGTGTGGCTTTGGGTGGTGAAACCCAGACCGGTGCTGACCCGCTCCCAATCGCCGCTGAACTGGTAGTCGCCCCAAACTCGCAGCATGTGTTTCGGCGTCCAGGTGCTGAAGACTTTGCCTTCATTGTCCGGGTCATCGAGGTATTTGGTGGTGTTGTAGGTGTAACCGGCGAACAGTTGCAGATTGCTCAGGACTTCGCCGCTGATCTCGGCTTCGATGCCTTGACTGCGGACTTTGCCGGCGGCGTTGGAGCAATACCAACCGTCGCAGATCATCCCCGATGCGAGATCGTTGACGGCACGGTTTTCCTGGTCATAGCGAAACAGCGCCAGGGAGGTGTTGACCCGGCCGTCCAGCAATTCACCCTTGAGCCCGACCTCATAGTTGCTGCCAACCACCGGTTTGAGCGTCTGGCCACTGGCGTCGCGGTTGGTTTGCGGCTCGAACACGTCGGTGTAGCTGGCATACACCGCCCATTCGCGGCTCAGGTCGTAAATGATGCCAGCGTAGGGCGTGACCACACCGGTTTCCTTCGCGGTGCTGTCCGGAAGGGGCGTAACGACGTCGCTGAAAGCCACTTGGGTCGCAGACTGGTAGTTGTAGTCATACCAGCTCACCCGCGAACCGAGTACCAAAGTCAGTGGCTCGATCGGTTTGACGCGCCAGCTGCCATACAGACCTTTTTGGCGGATGTCGTATTTACTCGGCGTGGCGCGACCACCCGGCGTATTGAGCAAGCCTTCGTAGCTGATTTCGGGACGGTCGTGGTCGATGTCGAAGATCGTGTCGGTGGTGTTGTTGTTGAAGGTTCGGGCGAATTTATCGTCGGACGTGTACTTGGCGTAGTTACCGCCCAGCATCACTTCGTGCTCCATCGATAGGGCTTCGAAGTGGCCGCTGAGGTTCATGTCCAGGCCGAGTTTGGTCGCGTCGAAGTCCGTGACGAAGTCGGCGTATTGAATACCGCTGCCATCGGGCTTGATCCCGTCGCCGCTGGTTTGCAGACGCTGGCTTTTGCCTTTGTTGGTTTCACTCATGCGCACGGCGCCGACCTTGAACGCCCAATCATCATTGAAGCGGTGTTCCAGATCGGTATAAAGCGTGGTGACGTCGATGTCCAAATGGTTCCATTGAGCGCCACCGTAGGTTGAGCGCGGCACATTCAGCGGCTTGCCGTCGGAGTAGCGTGGCAGGCCGCGAATCATTGGTCGTGACTCGCCGTCGGAGTTACTGACCGCCACGCCCCATGTGGTGTCGTCGCTCAGGTCGAAGTCCAGTGCACCGTACAGCGAGTGAGTCTTGCTCCATTCGTAATCGACGAACGACTGACTCTGGTCTTCATCGGCGACGAAGCGCCCGCGCACCGTGCCCGTCGAGTTCAGCGGCCCACCGGCATCCAGTTGCAAACCGTAGTGATCCCAAGAGCCGGCCTTGCCAGTGATGGTCACGGTCGGGGCATTCTGGCCGCGTTTGCGCACCAGGTTGACCGCGCCGCCGGGGCTGCCGGCGCCTTGCAGCAGGCCGGATGCGCCACGGAGAATCTCCAGACGATCGAAGAAAATCAGGTCTTGGGTCGCCCAGTTGCCCAGGGCGTAGGAGTTACGCGTGATCGGCACGCCGTCGTACTGCCAGTCGTCGATCTGAAAACCGCGCGAGGTGAGAATCATGCCTTTGCCCACGCCCTGAACGCCGACCAGGCCGGTGGTCTTGTTGGCCGCGTCCTTGAGATCGGTAAGGCCCTGATCGTCCATTTGCTTGCGGGTCATCACGGTGACCGACTGCGGAATTTCCTTGAGGGTGTGCATGCCTTTGCCGATGGTCACGGCCTTTGCTGCGTAGGAGCCCGAGCCCTCGGTGGTGGCGCCGTAGCTGCGTTCGACGATGTTGGTGGCACCCAGTTGCAGCGCTGCGCTGCTGTCGGTGGCGGGCTCGACGCTGAAGTTGCCTTGCCCGGTCACGCGTAGCTGCAAACCGCTGCCCGCCAGCGCCTTTTGCAGCGCTTGTTCAGCCGGCATCTGGCCAATCACCGCTGGCGCGCGTTTGCCCTGCACCAGGGCCGGCTCCAGCGAAATGATTTGCCCGCTCTGCCCGGCAATCGCATTGAGCGTGCTGGCGAGAGGGCCGGCCGGCAGGTTGAAACTCATGTCTTGCGCCAACGCTGAACTCGCCAGAGTTGCCAGGGCAACGGCGACGGGAAGGGTACGGGGCCACGTGTTGAGCACAACATTCTCCTGTTTGTTTTGAAGTGTCAGGAGATAGGAGGGATGAGAAATGAAAACCGGACACAAACAAGAACGGTTTTCAAAAAAACTTTTCGTCCCTCACTGTTTGCTGATCAATGTCAGCCAGGGACTGTAACGATTCACGCGAATGGGCAGGGTTTCGGCCAGGGCGCCGAGGGTGCGCTCGGGATCGTCCAGCGGGAACACGCCTTGCACGCGCAGACCGCGAACCTCGGGTGCCACGCGCACGAAACCACGGTGGTAGGGACGCAGCGCTTCGACCACTTGCTCCAGCGACTCGTCCAGCACATTCAAACGCCCGCTCAGCCAGTCGGCGCGTCGACGCTCATCGCCGCTGGCCAGTGTGATGCTGCGCGAGGAGAGCAGCGCTGCCTGGCCTTCCTTGACGACTTGCGTGGTGCCATCGAACAAACGGGCTCGTACGGAATGCTGCAGCACCACAAGGCGACTGGCGTCCTGTTCCTGAATGACCAGAAAACGAGTGCCCAGTGCACGCATTTCACCTTCGGCAGTGCGTACGATCAGCGGGCGACGCGGGTCGGGCGCAACATCAATCACCAGTTCGCCGTGGCGCAGAATGACCAGCCGTTGCTGCTCATCGAAGCGCAGATCTATGGCGCTGTCAGCGTTCAGGCTGAGGCGGCTGCCATCGGCCAGATTAAACGTCTGTCGTTGACCGCGCCCGGTGTGCAGATCAGCCAGAAGCGTTTCACCCAGGCGGGTTTTGCTGCCAAGCAACAGACTGCCACCGAGCAGACCGAGGCCGGCGATCATGCGCAAGGCATCGCGGCGCGAGGCCTGTGGCTGCAACAAAACCTGACGCGCCTCACTCGCCTGGCCGGGCAGGCGTCGATCCAGTGTGCGCACTGTGTTGAACGATCCGCCCAAGCGTTCCTGCAAATTGTCCCAGGCCTGGCTGTGTGCACGGTCCATCGCCAGCCAGGCGTTGAAACGCTGTTGCAGTGCAGCATCCGGCGTGCCGGCGCGAAGCTTGACCATCCAGTCGATGGCTTGCTCGCTGATCGGGTCCAGGCGTGTTTTGCTCATGGCGCCATGTCGCACAGGTAGCACTGGCGCAAGGCCTGTTTCATGTAACGGCTCACCGTGCGCTCCGACAGCCCCAGCTTCTGCGCAATTGCCACGTAGCTCAGCCCGTCCAGCTGGCTGTAGAGGAACGTCGCCTTGACGATCAACGGCAAGCCATCGAGGGCGCGGTCGATGGCCACCAGCGCTTCGATCAATTGCAGTTGCTCTTCAGGGGAGGGCGCCAATGCTTCTGGCAGCGCCGAGAGGCGCTCAAGGTAAGCCAGCTCCAGCTTGCGTCGGCGGTGACGGTCGAAGATCAACCGGCGCGCGATGGTCGATAGATAGGCCCGTGGCTGCTCGATGCTGTCGGGGTCCACTCGCGCCACCAACAACTGGCAAAAGGTATCGGCGGCAGTGTCCTCGGCATCCGCGTGGTTACGCAGATGCCGATTGATGTGCTGCAGCAGCCAACGATGATGATCGTTGAAAAAGAATCCCAGCTTGCTGGACGGAAGAGAGTGCACTGGTGAGCTTTCCAGATGTTAGTGAGAATCCCTCTCAATACTACCTGCGTGGCCAGAGCCAGTGCAATCTGTCTGTCGTGTCGGCTGTGTTTGCCGCTAAAGCGCCGCCCATTGATCGCGGTATTGCAGGAGGAAATCGACGAAGGCGCGCACGTGTTGCGGCACATAGCGACCGTGCGGGTAGAGCAAGGTGTAAGGCCTTGAGCGACCGCTGTAGGGCTGAAGCACCTCGACGAGGCGACCGTCCGCCAGTTCCTGTTCAACAATGAATTTGTAGGTCTGGAACACTCCCGCGCCATGCTTTGCCAGCGTTACGCCGCCGAGCACATCGTCTGAGCAGGAGTAACCACCGTCGGAAAACACCTCACGATCCTTGCCATTTTCCTGAAACAGCCAGGAGATCCGCCGCCCGCTGCTGGGCAGTTCGAACTGAATGCACTCGTGCTGCGCCAGATCTTCCAGGGTCTGCGGCACGCCCGCTTTGTGCAGATAGTCGGGCGACGCCACCACCACCAGTTTCGCGTCTTCCAGCAGGCGGGCAATCAGGGTCGAGTCCGGTTGAGCGCGGACGCGGATCGCCAGATCGTAGCCCTCCGCGACGAAGTCGATATTGCGATTGCCCAAGTGAATATCCACCGTGACTTGCGGGTAGAGCGCTCGAAAGGCTGGCAGCAACGGCAGAATGCGGTGATGCCCGTAAGTGGTCGGCAGGCTGATGCGCAAGCGTCCCGACGCGGTCGTCTGCGCGCCCATGACTTCTTGTTGCGCCTCGACCAGTTGGGTCAGGGCCTGGCTGCACTGGACGAAAAAATTTCGGCCAGCCTCGGTCAACCGAATGCTGCGTGTGGTTCTGGCGAACAGCCGGGAACCCAGGCGTTGCTCCAGCCGCAGAATCGATCGGCTCACCGCCGCTGGTGTCACCCCGGCCAGCTGTGCGGCGGCGGTGAAGCTACCGGCCTCGGCGGCGAGGCAAAACAGTTCGATACTGCCCAATTGCAAGTCATCAAAGTGGCGTTTCATAAGGGAGGGCACCGAGTCTCAACAGACATTTCATCCCGGTGTTTACTACATGAAACGGCGCCGCCGGTATACACCGACGGCGCCGTTTTCTTATTGCAGGGACAACAGGGAATCAATGCCCCGCGCTCTGACCGCCATCGACGTGCAGAATCTCACCGGTGACGAAATTCGCGCTGTCCAGATAGAGGATCGCCTGCACGATGTCGTCAATCTCACCCATATGGCCAACCGGGTGCAGGCTGCCGAGCGCTGCGTGAGTCTCCACGCCATGCATTGGCGTCTTGATGATGCCCGGCGACACGGCGTTGACCCGAATGCCGCGCTTGGCGTACTCGATGGCCAGCGATTTGGTTGCCGCGTTGATGCCGCCCTTGGTCAGCGAGGCCAGCACCGAAGGTACGCCGTCGATGGCATGATCCACCAGGCTGGTGGTCACGCTGACGATGTGGCCGCTGCTGTGCTTCTCCATCTCGGTAATCGCCAGTTGCGAGATGTGGAAGAAGCCGCTCATGTTGGTGGCCACAACCTGGGCGTAATCTGCCTGGCTGTACTCGGTGAATGGCTTCGCGACAAAGATCCCCGCGTTGTTGACCAGCGTGTCGATCCGCCCGAAGCGGGCGACGGCTTCGCGAATGACGCGCTCGGCAGTCGCAGGATCAGCGATGTCGCCAGCCACGGTCAGAATGTCCGGGTCGGTAGAAGGCTGGATTGACCGGGAGGTCGCGACCACCTGATAGCCGCGCTCACGAAAGCCTTTGACCAGACCTGCGCCAATACCTTGAGAGGCGCCGGTAACCACTACCACTTTGTTGGACGTGCTCATGATGAATCCTCATGTAATCGAAATGAATTGAGTGAACGGATTTTCAACGGTCAGACGTGAGCGCCAACCTGCGCCGCCTGACGTAATGCTTGCTGGTAATCAGCGACCGATTGCGATCCGGACAGGATGTGTCGGTCATTGATAACCATCGCCGGTACCGACTGGATGCCGCGCTGCTGATAGAACGCTTCGAGTTCGCGGACTTCACGACTGAACTCTGCAGAGGCCAGTACGGCTTCTGCACGCTCACTGTCGAGCCCCGCGTCCTTGGCCAGATTCACCAGCGTCTGGCGGTCATCCGGGTTTTTTCCATCGGTGAAGTAAGCCCGCAACAAGAGCTTTTTCAGTGCGCGCTGGCGCCCTTGTGTCGAGGCCCAAAACAGCAAGCGATGGGCATCGAACGTGTTGTAAAAATGACTGCGCTTTTCCAGGTCGAAGTGAAAGCCAATCTCCTCACCGCGTTGAATGATCATCGCGTTGCGCTGCGCCACTTGCTCAGCGCTGCGACCGTACTTGCGCATCATGTGCTCGATAGCGTGTTCGCCAGCCGCCGGCATCTCCGGATTAAGTTCGAACGGCTTGTAGGTCAGTTCAACCTCGACTTCACCCGCCAGACTTTCGATCGCTTGCTCAAGTGCGGTAACGCCGAGCGCGCACCATGGGCAGACGACATCCGAGACAACATCGATTTTCACCACGCGACTCATGATGAGGCGTCCGACAACTGTTTGCGGTACTCCGTGGTCGTCATGCCGGCGTAACCCCAGTTATCCGTGTCGACTTCCTCGATGACGATGTGCGTCAGTTTGGGATCCTTGTGGAGCACCCGTTCCATCGTTTCCGTGATCTCCTTGATCACCTGGGCTTTCTGCTCCCGAGTGACGCCGTCACGGGTGATGCGTACGCTGATGAAAGGCATTTGAGTATCTCCAGTGGTCAGCCTGTCGGATTGATGGGCTGCTGTTGGAGAGAACTTTAGGAAGTTGCAGGAGGTTGATAAATGGGGTTTCAGGTACATCATTTGTGATGTGGTGTATCAAATGTCCAGAGCACAGGACCGGCTTTTGGATCCTGCCCGGCGATAAATCGACGAACTTGGAAGTGCGCAAGAAGTTGCGCACTTTTCGATGTTTATTTCATTGACCGGCCCGTTCTTGCCCAGTGGGTTGAAGACAATCTGCAAGCTCGATGATGTTCTTGTTCACCCCAGAATTTACGGCGACCAAGGAGCCTTGCAAACGTCAAGGTGGATGCAGAGGTCGCATCGTGTAACCTTGGCGCCGGGATAGAGAGGGATATCATTTATGGAACAAGGAGCGGTGTCACCCCTTATGGACGACAAGCAATCACCTGTGCTGATCCAGGTTTACATGGCCGATGATGGTGGCGCTGTCCGTGAGGAACTGCTCGCGCGTCAGATTGATCAGCACACCTACGAATTACTCTCTTCACCTGGCCTGGCGCAAAACCTGGCGAGGGGGGATATCGTCTCGATCAAGGATAGAAATGCACCTGCCGAGGTGCTGAAGCGAGGCGGTAATTTCTGTATTCAAATCTACGCCGATTACATTTCCCCGGACGCGATCACTGCGCTTGAAGATGATGTTGTCCGCGAGTTGGATGGAACACTGGATGGCGTCTGCGAGGGAAGTTTGTCGCTGGCTGTTCCTGCGAAAAATGGCATGGAGAGAATCAACGGTTTTTTTGACAGGTTCCGTGAGCAAACCGGGATTCAGTGGTATTACGCCAACATCTATAAAAACCTCGACGACGATAGTGACGAGACGCTGTTGTACTGGTGGCTGTTGCCGACCCCTGCACAAGCTTATGTGAAGGCTGAGTCGTTTGTTGACGCTATTGATCGGCGTGATACTGCAACGCTCAAGCGGGATTTCGCAATATCGAACGCTTTGGCGGATGAAATCTACGCGTCAATCGATGAGTATTTTGGTCCGGGCACAACAGTATCCATAGCCCCTGAAGAGACAGCCTTCGATACAAGCGGGCGAGACCGACCTTTCATCGATGCTTATGAAACCAATAGCAAGACGTTAGGCATGGAATGCATCCTTTGGGCTAATGGCGCTCCCGGCGAGGCGATTCTCCATCTTGAGATTTCACAACGAGAGGGGGAGTTAGTGGTGTATTACAAATACATCGGGTCTTGATCCAAACCACCATCTCAAGCTGAAATTACAGGTGATCTCGCCGATTTGCTTGGAGCGGTGTTTGCAGGGCAATCAACCAGAATTTCGAGGTCATGATGTTCTGGACGTATTCTGACCAGGTTGATTGGGGGCTTTAATGAGTTATTACGTGCTTTCGCAATTGGAGGACGTTGGCTGTCCCGTCGGGATTTTGCATGGCGACCTTTTTGACAAATTTTATCCAGACACAAAAGATGTGAAATTCGGTTTTTTTCCATGGTATGCAGAAAGGGCAAAGGCCGGCCCGCGCACGCCTTTTCCGCAGGGGATGGTTCTTATTTCCAGGGATGAATACTACGATTTTGATATCAGAAGTATTTCGCGTTTTTTCTACGTGGTCAGTGATGCGTTTCTGGCGGTCTGTCGCAAGACGAACGTCAATATTATCGACAGCGTCAGGATTGAAGTGCTGTCAGAGGCTGGGAAGCGTATTTCAGAAAAAAATTATAATGCCGTGTTGTTTGATGAGCTGGACGTTCGAACGAACTGCGATCCGGCATCAACATTTGTCGAAGAAAACGGCCGGCCGATCAGGTTCAAAAAGCTGGTACTTCCAACTGAGTGGACTCTGGACCTGTTCAAGTACCGCAGACTGATTTCCGGTAGCGATAGTCTGGTCTGTTTTCAGGCGTTCAAGGAGTTGGCAGAAAGCTTTAAAGGTATTGGGTTTACCCCATTGGACGAGGTTCTATGGTCTGGGATAAGGCGAATTTAAGAAGGTTTCTGGTGACATCCTTTTAATAGTCAGGTCAGGATGGATACGGGGCGATATGGAATACTACGTGCTCTCTCAAAAGGAAGAGTCTGACTGCCCGCGTGGCTTATTGAACGCGAATTTATACGATAAGTTCTATCCCGATACGGAAGGCGTGGAATTTGGCTTCTTTCCTTGGTATGCGGAGAAAATAAACTACACATTTCATACCCCGTATCCGGAAGGAATGGTGCTGATATCGAAGGACCGGTTCTATGATTTCGATATCCGCAATGTTTCGCGTTTTTATATAGTCAGTGACGATTTTTTGTCAGTTTGCGCGGAGCTTGATGTCGCAATCGCGGATCGCGTGGCAATCGATGTGGTATCAACCAAGGGAGAGCCTGTATCCGTCAAAGCCTACAATGCGGTCCTTTTTGAAGAGCTTGATGCTCGCTCTGATACAGGGTTGGGCTCGACATTTGTTGAAGAAGACGGGTTGATTTTCAGATTCAAAAAGTTAGTGTTGCCTGAGGTGTTCAAGCATGACTTGTTCAAGTTCAAAGGAATGATTTCCGGTAGTAATACGTTGATTTGTTCCAACGCTTTCAAAGCACGGGCGGCAGGGCTTAAAGGCATTGAGTTTATACCGTTGGAAAGCGTGCTCTGGTCGGCTGTCAAGCCAATTTGAAATAGGGACCTAATGATGCAAAAAGCTGATTGTGCAACTCCGGACGAATCGCACCAGCAGGTGTGTACCAGGTATGGGCTGACGCCACACCCTCCCGAGGAGGTGGTTGCCATTGCATTGAATACTCTCCACAAGTCGCCGATTTACGGATCGAGAGTCCAATTGCCTGAGGGTGGCACGGTCAGTTGGTTCATTCACTGCGGTGAGCACTCGCCAGCCAGCGGCTTCTATCAAACGCTGCACACCAGCCATTTGGTCGATGAATTACCGCAAGTGCTGAAGTATCTTTTTCTGCCCGCAGGTTCCAGGTTCATTATCGACAGAGAAGGTTACGAAGACGTTTGGATGGTGGGAGTGGAATCCTCTTCGGACTGAAATGTCGAGCGTCTTGACGCCAGTGAAAGCTTCCCTTTGAGCACGGATATGACTGATATTTTTCACAAGATTATTTTCAAGTTAACGCCTGACGAAGATGATTACCCTCCCTTTTCGGTTGAATCGGTATGGGGCATCTACCGAGGGAAGGACGTTTACGAAATAGACAACACACCTTATTACGTTCATGGCGTCAGTAAAGGTGATCGTGTGCAAGTACAACTGGATGGCGAGGAGCGGATAGCTGCCCGTGTGGTGAGTCAAGGCGGGCGCTCGACAATCAGGGTTTTCGCGAGTGATCCGGGCGAGAAAGCAAAGATAATCACCCGGTTGCAAGAATATGGTGCGTTCTGTTTATCAACTCGCGGTCTATCGTTGTTTGCTGTGGATATTCCCGCAAGCTGTGATTTTTCCATGATCGACAGTTATCTGTCGTCGATTGCTGATGGCGAAAATATCGCCTATGAAGACGCGTGTCTGCAGCACTACCCGATAGAGCCATCTCGCGTACTGGAGTGCTCGTCGTTGGCTTCCATACCCTGCCTGTTACATTGAACATAAGGATGTAAATGGAGAAGGTATTTTTCAAGTTATTGGTCGAAGATGACTATCCACCGGTTTCAAGCGAGAGCCTGTGGGCTGAGAGATTGGACTCGGGCTCATTTATCGTGAAGAACATTCCTTTTTACACACGGGAAGTTTGTCTTGATGACGAGATTTCGGTAAGCCCCGTGGTGAACGCTGAGTACCATTTTGAGAAAGTCATAAAAAATACCGGCAACAGTACCCTTCGTATCATTTTTTTCGAGGCGGGTGAGCCATGGATTTCCAGTGTTTTGGAAGATCTGGTTGCTAGAGGCTGCGCATGGGAAGGTATGAGCAAAAAGTTCTTCTCCATCAACGTTCCTGCCGACGTTTCCCTTGACGATGTGCTGAGTGTATTGGCCGAGAAAGAAGCAAAGGGATGGCTGGATTATGAGTCTGGAATGCTTCGCCAATAAAAACTCCTTTTGAGCCTTATCAACGATGAAGAAATTCAACACGTTCACCGTACACGGAACCGCCGTTGGCAGTGAGAACAGCATCCGCCTTGATGAAATTTCGATCCTTGCTGACCCCGAAACCATCAGGGCGCTTGGCGCTTTTCTAATCCGCGCCGCCGATGAGATGGCAGTTGAGGGCGTGGAGCATGTACATCTTCAAGACCTCGTAGAGAACTTCAGTCATGAAGACCACGTAGACGTGATTGTCCTTAACGGCGATCTCATAAAAAGCGCCTAGGTCCAGACGTTGCAGTGAGTAAGGTATGCGCGTCGATGACGTTTTTATTTCCACCATTGAATGCGACTTTCAGAATAGTGACCGCTTCGCCACGCTGGCGGCAAAAATGGTCACGCATACTTTTGAATATTTCAGTCTGCAAGCCATGAAGGGTGCTCAGAAACAGGGAAGAGCCCGAGTGCATTGAATCGCTTGATATCGACCTTGGCACGAACGCTCTGAGCAGTGCCTGCCTCTATCCGGCACAAGCCAACATTTCGGCGATCCATTGAACTTGCCGGGCAACGTCTTGCACCTTTGCCTCGGGCAAAGCCTGCTGCGCCCGGGCGAACTGGGCCAGTGTCTTCTGCTTTTCATGCAGCCGGCGTTGCCACTTGGTCAGGAATTGCGGACTGCGCACCTGCATTTGCAGCGGGCCGAAGTACAGTTCTTGATCGGTGTAGACCACTGACTCTGCACGTTCAGCGACGATGATTTCGTAGTCGAAACGGTTTTCATGCAACAGTTCCTCGTGGAGGATGCGGTAGCCATTGTCCATCAGCCATTGGCGCAGTGGCTGCTCACCGCCGTTGGGTTGCAGAATCAGACGTTCTTCGCCGCTCAAACGCGATTTGCCGCCGTCGAGAATGTCGCGGATCGTCTCGCCGCCCATGCCGCAGATACTGATGGCGGTGATCCTGTCACCAGGCTCGATCGCCGCCAGACCATTGGCCAGACGCACGGTGATGCGTTGCTGCAGATCGTTGTCGCGCACCGTGCGTTGGGCCGAATGAAAGGGCGTCAACGCCACCTCACCGGCCACGGCCGCTGCAATCACCCCGCGACGCATCAGCGCCACCGGCAGATAGCCGTGATCCGAGCCGATATCGGCCAGCCTTGCGCCGGTCGGCACATGCGCTGCCACGCGCTCCAGGCGCATGGACAAAGTCTGTTCGTTCAACGGCAACCCCTGTTCATTACAAGTTTGCGGCAGCAATGACCGCAAAAGGGGTGCGACTTTGTCGAGCAACGCGGTGCCTGTCAAATTCCGGCGACAGGGATCACGGCGCGAACCTTCAGTCGGCGAGCGTCGCGTTGTCGATCACGAAGCGATATTTCACGTCGCCCTTGAGCATGCGCTCGTAGGATTCGTTGATCTGATCAGCACGGATCAGTTCGATGTCGGAGACGATGCCGTGTTCGGCACAGAAATCCAGCATCTCCTGGGTTTCCGGGATCCCGCCGATCATCGAGCCGGCAATGGTGCGGCGTTTCATGATCAGGTTGAACACGTTCGGCGAGGGATGCGGCGAGGCGGGCGCCCCCACCAGTGTCAACGCACCATCGCGCTTGAGCAGCACCAGAAACGCATCGAGATCGTGTGGCGCTGCGACGGTGTTGAGAATGAAGTCAAAACTCTTGGCATGCGCCGCCATCTCTTCGACATTGTGTGACACGACGACCTCATCGGCACCCAGTTGTCTGGCCGCATCGCGTTTCGATTCGGAAGTGGTGAACGCCACGACATGCGCGCCCATGGCATGGGCCAGTTTGATGCCCATGTGGCCGAGGCCACCGATGCCGACCACGCCGACTTTCTTGCCCGGCCCGGCATGCCACTGACGCAGCGGAGAGTAAGTGGTGATTCCGGCGCACAACAGTGGCGCGACGGCTGCCAGTTGCGCCTCGGGATGCCGAATGCGCAGCACGTAGCGTTCATGCACGACAATGTTTTGCGAGTAGCCACCGAGCGTCCAGCCGGGTGCGTCTGGCGTCGGGAAGTTGTAGGTGCCGATCATGCCGTCGCAGTAGTTTTCCAGTCCGGTTTCGCAGTCATCGCAGTGTTTGCAGCTGTCGACGATGCAGCCGACGCCGACCAGATCACCGACTTTGAAATCCGCGACATGCGCGCCAACGGCTGAGACGCGCCCGACAATTTCATGGCCCGGCACGCAGGGGAATTGTGTGCCGGCCCATTCCGCACGCACCTGATGCAAGTCTGAATGGCAGATGCCACAGAAGGCGATATCGATTTGCACGTCATGGGCGGCCGGCGCGCGGCGCTTGATCTGCATCGGCTCAAGGGGTTTGTCGCCAGCGTGGGCACCGTAGGCTTGTACGAGCATGGGAGCGTCCTCAATGGGGTTATCGAACGCACATCTTTGCCTTTTTGCCCGGCATTGAAATAGTGCATTCCTGTGCAATGCTTGCCTGATCCTGCAAGGCCTTGTGACGTTGTGCAGACAGACGATCGAAGTGTTTGCAGGTAATCTGCCGGTTCGCTGACTAAAACAAAAACAGGAGCCATTGATGCAACCGATCCGTCTCGGTCTGGTGGGCTACGGCAAGATTGCCCAGGATCAACATGTCCCGGCGATTCTCGCCAATCCCGCATTCCAGTTGCTGTCTGTCGCCACGCAAGGCAAGCCCTGCGCCGGTGTCGAGAATTTCCCGTCGCTGAGCGAATTGCTCGCAAACGGCCCGCAGGTCGACGCGATCGCCTTCTGCACGCCGCCGCAAGGACGATTTGCGTTGGTGCAGGAAGCGCTGGCCGCCGGCAAACACGTGCTGGTGGAAAAACCGCCCTGTGCGACGTTGGGTGAGGCAATGGCACTGGTCAGTCTGGCCGAGCAGCACGGCGTCAGTGCATTGTTCGCCTGGCACTCGCGCTATGCGCCCGGCATTGCCGCCGCCCGCGACTGGCTCGCCACCCGCACCCTGCAAAGTGTGCACATCGACTGGAAGGAAGACGTGCGCAAGTGGCATCCCGGCCAGACCTGGATCTGGCAACCGGGCGGTCTGGGCGTTTTCGATCCGGGCATCAACGCCTTGTCGATCGTCACGCACCTGCTGGCGCTGCCGTTGTTTGTCGAGTCCGCCGAACTGCGCGTACCCGAAAACTGCCAGTCACCGATTGCCGCTTCGATCAAAATGTCTGACGCACGCCACCTCGACGTGCGCGCCGAATTCGACTTCGACCATGGTCATGACGAACTCTGGAGCATCGAAATTCGCTGCGCCGAAGGTGTGTTGCGACTGGATAACGGCGGGGCGCTATTGAGCATCGACGGTGCGCGCCAGACAGTTTCGGAAGAGGGCGAGTACGCGGCGGTGTATCGGCATTTTCAGCAGTTGATTGGCGACAAGGCCAGTGATCTGGATCTGCAGCCGTTGCGATTGGTGGCGGACAGTTTCTTTGTCGGGAGTCGGGTGTTGGTGGAGGCGTTTTACGACGCCATTTGAGATCTGACGCCGTCTCATTGTGGTTGTCCCCTTAGCCAAAGTTCAGCAAAAACCTGTGGGAGCTGGCTTGCCAGCGATGGCGGTGGGTCATTCAACAACGATGTTGGCTGGCCCGACGCTTTCGCGGGCAAGCCCGCTCCCACAGTGATTGTGGCTGTACCCTTCGCCCAAGTTCACCGCGAGAACCTGTGGGAGCTGGCTTGCCAGCGATGGCGGAGGGTCATTCAACAACGATGTTGTCTGGCCAGACGCTTTCGCGAGCAGGCTCGCTCCCACGATTTTGCTTAGAAACGGTCAAGCGCGTAAGGCTCGATTGCCGGCAAATCCCCCATTCGTTTTTCTACCGTCGGCAACACCATCCGCGCAACCATCTCCGCCGTCACCGCCGCCTGCGTCAGCCCCAGATGCTGATGCCCAAACGCAAGCAATACCTTGCCCCCGCACGCTTGATCAATCACCGGCAACGAATCCGGTAGCGATGGCCGAAACCCCATCCACGGCGTCGCCGCCTCAGCGCTCAGATCCTTGCGGAACAATCCCTGAGTCAACCGATGCAACTGCCACGCGCGTTCCATGCTCGGTGGCCGTTCCAGCCCGGCGAACTCGACCGTACCCGCCAGGCGCAAGCCTTCAGACATCGGCGTCATGATGAACTTGCGCTCCAGCGAGGTGACCGGGAAGGGCAGGCGGTTATGTTCCTGCGGCAACATCAAGTGATAACCGCGCTCGGTGTCCAACGGGACTTTCTTGCCGGTGAGTGCGGTGGTGAGTTTTGCCGAGTGCGCTCCGCAGGCGATCAAGACGCGGCTCGCGGTCAAACCACCGGTTCCGGTGATCAGCGAAACACCGTGCTCGCGCACATAACCGCCCTGAACCTGTTGCCTCACAAAACTCACGCCGCTGGCCTTGGCTGCTTCGACCAACTCGCAGACCACGCGATATGGATCGAGAAAATGGCCGGTGCGCGGAAAGAACAAACCGCCCTGAATCTGATCGCTAAATTGCGCTGCGGATTCCCGTACCGCGCCAGCCGGCCAGAAATCGACCGGCACTTGCTGCTGGCGCAAGCGAACCTGGAGCGCATCGATGGCCTGCCGCGATTCCGGGCGCTCGAAGATCAGCAACGATCCATCGACCTTGAGCAGGTCAGGACGTTGAATATCCCCCAGCAAACGATGCCAGGCATCCAGACTGCTTTCATTCAGCGCCCGCAAACCCGCCACGGTTTTCTGAAAGGGCTCCGCCCGCAGGTTCAGCAACAGCCGCGTAAACCAGGGCAGGGCGCGGGGCATGTATCTCCAGTCCAGGCGCAGCGGGCCCATCGGGTCCATCAGCATTGCCGGCAAGCGCTTGAGGATCGACAGGTCGGCAATCGGAAACACCTGCTCGGTCGCCAGATGCCCGGCGTTGCCGAACGATGCGCCGTGCCCCGGTTCCTGCTGATCGATGACCACCACACGCTGGCCTTGGCGGGCAAGACGCAGTGCGCAGGCGACGCCGATGATGCCGGCGCCGACCACGGCGATGTCGTGCGAGACGTTATTCGGGCTGGTCATGCGCTTCCCTTTGCCCATCGAGCAGGCGACGCAATTGCAGGGGATTGGCCTGTTTCAGTGCCGAGGGCAACAAGCTGTCGGGGAAATCCTGATAGCACACCGGACGCAAGAATCGGTGGATCGCTGCTGTGCCAACAGATGTCGACCGCGCGTCGGATGTGGCCGGGAACGGCCCGCCATGTACCATCGCATCAGACACTTCGACACCGGTGGGCCAACCGTTGACCAGCAACCGACCGGCCTTGCGCTCCAGCGCTGGCAGCAGCGCGCGGGCCTGCTCGAGGTCTTCGTCGTCCAGGTGCAATGTGGCAGTCAGTTGGCCTTCCAGATGTTCGATCACTTGACGCATCTCCTCGTCATCGCTGCATTGCACAATCAACGACGCCGCGCCAAAAACTTCGGCCTGGAGGTTCTGATCGGCGAGAAAATCGCTGGCTTGGGTGACGAACAGGTGGGCCTGGCACTGATTGGGTTGCGTGCTCATCTGACCCACAGCCGAAATTTGCGCATGGGGGTTCTCGGCCAAGGCATTCACGCCAGCCTCATAGGCATTGAAGATGCCCGGCGTCAGCATCGTCTGCGCGGGGCTTTGTTGGAGCCGTTCGGCAGCGGCGGCGACAAATTTGTCCAGCGCGGGCCCCTTATGCGCAATCACCAGACCAGGATTGGTACAGAACTGCCCGGCACCCACAGTCAGTGAAGTGACGAAGCCCTGCGCCAATGCTTGCACGCGATTGCGTAATGCCGCGGGAAACAGCAACACCGGATTGATCGAACTCATTTCCGCATACACCGGAATCGGCTCGGGCCTTGCCTGTGCCGCTTGGCACAGCGCCAGACCACCGCTGCGAGAACCGGTAAAACCCACGGCTTTGATGCGTGGATCGGTGACCAGCGCGATACCCACTTCGCGGCCGGAACCGTACAACAACGAAAACACCCCCTCCGGCAGACCGCAGGCTTGCACCGCTCGCGCCACTGCGCGGCCGACCAGTTCACTGGTGCCGGGATGCGCGCCATGGGCCTTGACGATCACCGGGCACCCGGCCGCCAGCGCCGACGCCGTGTCGCCACCCGCCACCGAGAACGCCAAGGGGAAATTGCTCGCGCCAAACACCGCCACCGGCCCCAACGGCACTTGGCGTTGACGCAGGTCCGAGCGCGGCATCCGCTGCCGCTGCAGTTGCGCTGTATCAACGCGCACATCCAGCCATTCACCGGCCCGTATTGTGCGGGCAAACAGTCGCAGTTGCTGACACGTGCGGCCACGTTCGCCAACCAAACGGGCGCTCGGCAGGCCGGTTTCGGCCATGGCACGGTCAATCAGCTCATCGCCAAGGGCTTCGATTTCCACGGCAATGCGTTGCAGAAATTCAGATCGGGCATCCAGCGTCGTTTCGCGATAGCGGTCCAGCGCTGCCCAGGCCAGCGCGCAGGCCCGCTCGACATGTTCGGCCGAACCGCCGGCATAGGCCGGCTCCAGCGTCATCCCCGTGGCCGGGTTGATCCCCCGAACGGCTTCGCGATTGCCTGCAACAGTGTGCTGTCCGATCAGCATGTGGCCCGTCAGAGTCATGGTTTATTCCTGATGAGAAAAGATTGCCCGCCGCTACAGTCGGCGGGCACGAAAACGCAGCGAGGGATCAGGCGAAGTTCTGCTCCGCCGACCAGTTCTCGTACCAGTGACGGAACAGCGCGTACTGGTTCTCTGCATAGCGGCGTTGTGAGTCGCTCAACGCATCGGTTTCGTTGAAATGCAGGGTGTATTCCTTGTCACCGTTGAGCACCATCAGGTGCTTGTAATACAGCACCAGATCGCAGCCTTCGTCGAACGAGGACAGCACCGCCAGCGCCGATTCCAGTTCCCGCGCCTGACGCCGTGCCTTGGCATCGCCCTTGGCCGCTTGCTTGCTCAGGGCGACCAGTTGCAACACTTCGCGAGGCAGGGCGTTACCGATCCCGGTGATCGCACCGGTGGCGTTGCAGTTGACGAAGCCGTGCACCACTTGCGTGTCGACGCCGACCATCAGGGTTACGTCGTCATCCTTGGAGGTGATGTTTTCGGCGGCGTAACGCAGGTCGGCGCCGCCACCAAACTCCTTGAAGCCGATCAGGTTCGGGTACTCGCGGCGCAGCTCGAAAAACAGATCGGCGCGGGTGGCGAAGCCGTAGTAAGGGCTGTTGTAGATCACCGCCGGCAACTCGGGCGCGGCCTGCAGAATCGCGGCGAAGTGGGCTTTTTGCGCGACGGCCGAAGCACCACGGGACAGCACGCGGGGAATAACCATCAAACCCTGCGCGCCGACTTTCGCCGCGTGGGCCGCATGGGAAACCGCTTCGCGGGTGTTCACCGCACCGGTCCCGACAATCGTCGCAATCCCCGCCGCCACCAGCCGCGCCACGCCTTCCTGACGCTCGGCTTCGGTGAGCAACGGCCAGTCGCCCATGGACCCGCAATACACCACGGCGCTCATGCCGATATCGATCAGCTCGCGCCCCTTGGCCACCAGCGCGTCGAAGTCCGGTTTGCGCTGGGCGGTGCACGGGGTCATCAGGGCTGGCATGCAGCCGGTGAAGATGTTGTCGCTCATTGTTTTAACTCCTTGGCACATCGTTCAAATAAGGGTGGAAAGTCGGCGCGGCAGCTCAGATGCCCCACGCGAACGGATCTGTTTCATCGATCAGCAATGTGCTGTCGGCGGTCATGAAGGCGCGGCCGGTGATGTAGGGGCGGATGCGTTCGCCCTCCCATTCGAAGCGGCCTTCGAACTGGCTGCCGGTGATGCTTGCCTGTACCCAGCGCGCGCCGGGCTGCAGCTTGTCGTCGGCCGCGAGGCAGGCGAGTTTGGCGCTGGTGCCGGTGCCACACGGCGAGCGGTCGTAGGCTTTGCCGGGGCACATGACGAAGTTGCGGCTGTCGGCGCTGCTGTCGCCAGCGAAGAGTTCAATGTGGTCGATGACCGCACCGTCCTCGCCGTAAATGCCTTGATCTTCGAGGGCCTTGAGCATCGCCCAGGTGTACGCCGTGAGGTGCTCGACGTTGTCCATCGTCAGGGTCTGGCCATGCTCGGACACAAGGAAAAACCAGTTGCCGCCATAAGCGATATCGCCGAACACCCGGCCGAATCCCGGCACATCCACCGGTACCTGTTTGCGGTAGCGATAAGACGCCACGTTGCCCAGCGTCACGGTGCTGTCTTCATGCAGCGTCGCGCTGACCGGGCCGACCGGTGTGTCGATCTTGTGCACGCCTGGGGCGATCTGGCCCAAGTGCTGTAACGAATTGATCAGGCCGATGGTGCCGTGGCCGCACATGCCGAGGTAACCGGCGTTGTTGAAGAAAATCACCCCGCACGTGGCGTCAGCCGACACCGGTTCGCAGTACAGCGCGCCGACCAGCACGTCGTTGCCGCGTGGTTCCAGCAGGCAGGCGCGGCGCCATGCATCATGCTGATCGCGCAGGGCATCGCGCTTTTCAGCCATGGTGCTGCCGGGCAGATCGGGAAAACCCTTCATCACCAGACGTGTGGGTTCGCCGCCGGTGTGGGAATCGATGACGTGTACTCGTTTCATGGACGTCTCTCGTTTGAAGATTTCAGTAAGCGCCGGCAGGGCGCGCGTTCACGGTGGAGGCGGGGGCGGCGACTTCGCTTTCTTCATCGTCATCCTCAAGGCGCAGCAGATGTGCCGGTACGCCGGTCGCGGCGCCCCAGTAATAGATGCCCGTCGCACAAGCAGCGACGACGAGGGTGTCGAACGGGTGGGCGAGGATGCCGAGGCCGCCGAAGGTGCCGAGTTTCGACAGCACGATCGTCACCGCGTAGAAGGCGATCAGCCAGGCCGAGGAGCGCACTTGGCGAGCCAGATTCAGGTGCGCAGTCGGCACAAAACGACCGCACAGCAGGTAGACGACAAACATCAGGATTTGCAGGCCGAGCAGCCACGACACGGTGCTCCAGCCCGACCAGTAGACGATCAGTGCAGCGATGATGAACGACACCGGTCCGAGCACGCCCATGCACTTGACCCGGAACGGCCGCGGCATGTCCGGCGCATTACGGCGCAACGCAGCCACCGACACTGGCGCCACGGCGTAGCTCAACACCAGTGCGGCGGAAACCACGTTGATCAACGCTTCCCACGACGGGAAGGGCAGGGTCCAGAACACCGACAGCGCAAACGTCAGCCACAGCGCCGGACGCGGGATGCCGGACTTCTCATCGATGTGGGTGAACACCTTGAAGAATGTGCCGGTCTGCGCCCAGCCGTAGATCACCCGAGGCGTGGCGTTCATGTAGATGTTGCCGCAGCCGCTTGGTGAGATCACCGCGTCGGCGACCACCAGATACGCCAACCAACCCACACCGAGCGCCAGTGCGATGTCGCGATACGGCAGGGCAAATTCCTTGCTCACACCGGCCCAGCCGTTGGCGAGCATTTCGGTCGGGATGCCACCGAGAAAAGCCATTTGCAGCAGCACATAAATCAGGGTCGAGAGCAGCACCGAGAGGATCAGCGCGATGGGAATCGTGCGCTGTGGATTCTTCACTTCGCTGGCCACCGAGATGATCGGCGTCAGGCCCAGATACGCGAAGATGATCCCGCCCGCCGAGACCGCCATCTCCACACCCGACAAGCCGAACGGCGCGAAGCCCTGGACGTGGAAGTTTTCCGGTTTGAAGAACGTGAACAGCACACCGATCACCAGCAACGGCACGATGAACTTGAAAATGCTCACCAGATTATTGGCTTTGGCGAAGGTCTTCACGCTGCGGTAGTTGAGCACGAAGAACAGGCAGAGCAGGCCGAACTGCACCAGCCAGCCGAGCAGTGTCGGATCACCGGTGCCGGTCTTGGTCAGCCCGGGAAACCACGCCGCGGCGTATTGGCGCGAGGCAACCACTTCGATCGCCACCAGACTGGAAAACGCGATCAGGGTGATGAAGCCCATCAGGTAACCGAGCAACGGCCCGTGGGAGTAAACCGGGTAGCGCACCACGCCGCCGGCACGTGGCAGCGCGGCGCCCAGTTCGCAGTAGACGATGCCCAGTAGCAACACGGCGAAACCGCCCAGCAACCAGGAAAATATCCCCGCCGGCCCGGCGATGGCGGACACGTGACTGGCCGCGAACAACCAGCCGGAGCCGAAGATCGCCCCGAGCCCGATAAACGTGAGATCGATCAGTGAAAGCTGTTTTTTGAACTTGCCTTGGCCTGACATGGCATCGCCTTCTTGTGAGTTATTGGATAGGCAGTTGTGTCACTGGGACGGCCAGACTTTGAACTCATCGGCAGCGTGGCGATTGATGTTTTGCGGCGGGATCAATGACGAATTCAGCACAATTGCGCTGACGGATTGCGGCGCTCGACAGGGTCGTGGTGTTGCTGCAATCTGCACGCAAACGGCGCATGGGCTATCCACGAACAGGGGAGAGAATCCTTGATGCACAACGCGTTTTCGATTCTTTGCCAGGGTGGCGACGGCAACCGTCCGCAGACCCTCGAAGAGCTGGTGGCCAGCGCTGCGCTGCTGTTGCCGATGCTCGATGTGATCCCCAACGCGGTGATTTTCATCAAGGATGTGCAGGCCCGGTATGTCCTGGCCAACCGCACACTGGTGCAGCGTTGCGGCTTGAAAGACTTGCGCCCGCTGCTCGGCAAAACCAGCGCGCAGGTGTTCCCGGCGCAACTGGGGCCGGGCTACACCGAGCAGGATCGCAAAGTGCTGGAGGAGGGGTTTGTGCTGGAGGATCAGCTCGAACTGCATCTTTATGGCAGTCGCGAACCCGGTTGGTGCCTGACCCACAAACAACCGCTGTACAACCGCGACGGGCAGATCATCGGTTTGGCTGGTATCTCCGTGGATGTGCAGTCAGCCAGCGAAACCCATCCGGCCTTCCAGCGACTGGCGGCGGTCGACGAACACATTCGCAACCATTTCAACCGCCGCGTCACGCTGGGCGAACTGACGCGCATCGCGGGTATTTCCGTCGCGCAACTGGAGCGCTACTGCAAACGGGTGTTCCACCTGACGCCCCGGCAAATGATCCAGAAAGTCCGCCTGGAACATGCCCATCGGCTACTGCACACAGACCTGCCGATCACCGACGTTGCGCTGCAATGCGGCTACACCGACCACAGCGCCTTCACCCGCCAGTTCAAGGCCTCGACCGGGTTTACACCTCGGCAGTATCGTCAGGCTACATCCCTGTAGGAACTGCTGGAGGCTGCGGTCTTTTGATCTTGATCTCCAAAATCAAAAGATCGCAGCCTTCGGCAGTTCCTACACCGGCATCTGCATTAAATACACAACTGAATATGCCCTCCTGGCACATCTAAACGAGCTCCGGTGGAAGCCAGCAACACGGGGATGTGTGATCGAGCCTTGCGATTTCATGCTTCACATCCATCATGGGTCGCCTGTCACCGGGAGACTCAATGCTCTATCTAATCGAGGGCTCTGCCTTGTACAAAAATGGGAAGTTTTCTTTCTCCGTCAATATAGACTTCAAGATAAATTTCTCCAGGAGAGACTCTTCTGAACACACCTGCCGGAACATGAAGCCAAACGTTTCCTGGAGTCGCGCTACCTGTCCACGAGCCGGTCGAATTACTCCCGGGACCGGATCGGAAACTCGTAGGGCCAAGGTGATAACCCATGTTATTACTATTAATGCCAATTGTTGCGGGCGTGTTCAAGCCGTTGGTAAACCACATTATTCCGGCACCGTAGATGGTGCGCCAATTTTCCCCGGTATACACGACGTATACCTGCGAGGACGGTTTGTTGCCATAGAGAGCCTTGGCGGTAAAGCTGTGAGCGCCCATGGACAGACCTGTGAGTGGAAATGTCCAGACGCCGGTCGATGGATTGGCGGTGGCTTCTCCCTTCTTGGTCGTGCCGTCGAGGATTTCGACTTTCTGGCCTTTGGCGGCAGCACCCGTCAGGGTTACAGCTGTCTCGATTGTCGTACCATTTTTGGGGATTTCTTTGCCGCTTGGGTTGCCCTTGATCGACGTCAGTGTCGGTGCAGTGGCGGCGGTAACGGTCAGCGTTCTGGCGGCGGATTCCGCACCCGCGCCATACAAAGCCTTGGCTTTGAAACTGTGCGCGGCCACGTTCAAGCCAGTGACGGCCAAGGTCCAGGCACCGGTCGATGCATTGGCGGTGACTTGGCCCTTGAATGTTTCGCCGTCGAACACGTTGATTTTCTGACCCTTGGCGGCGGCGCCGCTCAGGGTCACGGCCGTTTCGATGGTCAAACCGGCGTTGGGGATTTCAACCCCGCTCGGGCTGCCCTTGACCGAGGTCAGTGTCGGTGCAGTGGCGGCGGTAACGGTCAGCGTTCTGGCGGCGGATTCCGCACCCGCGCCATACAAAGCCTTGGCTTTGAAACTGTGCGCGGCCACGTTCAAGCCAGTGACGGCCAAGGTCCAGGCACCGGTCGATGCATTGGCGGTGACTTGGCCCTTGAATGTTTCGCCGTCGAACACGTTGATTTTCTGACCCTTGGCGGCGGCGCCGCTCAGGGTCACGGCCGTTTCGATGGTCAAACCGGCGTTGGGGATTTCAACCCCGCTCGGGCTGCCCTTGACCGACGTCAGCGTGGGGGCAGTGGCGGCGGTAACGGTCAGTGACCTGACGGCCGATTCCGCACCCGCGCCATACAAGGCTTTGGCTTTGAAACTGTGCGCTGCAACGTTCAGGCCGGTGACGGTCAAGGTCCAGATGCCGGATGTTGCATTGGCAGTGGCTTGACCCTTGGTGGTCGAGCCATCGAAGATTTCGACTTTCTGACCTTTTGCTGCGACCCCGCTCAGGGTCACGGCCGTTTCGATGGTCAAGCCGCCGTTAGGAATTTCAACCCCGCTCGGGCTGCCCTTGACCGACGTCAGCGTGGGGGCAGTGGCGGCGGTAACGGTCAGTGTCCTGACGGCCGATTCCGCACCCGCGCCATACAAGGCTTTGGCTTTGAAACTGTGCGCTGCAACGTTCAGGCCGGTGACGGTCAAGGTCCAGATGCCGGATGTTGCATCGGCAGTGGCTTGACCCTTGGGGGTCGAGCCATCGAAGATTTCGACTTTCTGACCTTTTGCTGCGACCCCGCTCAGGGTCACGGCCGTTTCAATGGTCGAGCCGCCGTTGGGAATTTCAATCCCGCTTGGACTGCCTTTGACCGACGTCAGTGTCGGTGCAGTGGCGGCGGTAACGGTCAGTGTCCTGACGGCCGATTCCGCACCCGCGCCATACAAGGCCTTGGCTTTGAAACTGTGCGCCGCAACGTTCAGGCCGGTGACGGTCAAGGTCCAGATGCCGGATGTTGCATTGGCAGTGGCTTGACCCTTGGTGGTCGAGCCATCGAAGATTTCGACTTTCTGACCTTTTGCTGCGACCCCGCTCAGGGTCACGGCCGTTTCAATGGTCGAGCCGCCGTTGGGAATTTCAATCCCGCTTGGACTGCCTTTGACCGACGTCAGCGTGGGGGCAGTGGCGGCGGTAACGGTCAGTGTCCTGACGGCCGATTCCGCACCCGCGCCATACAAGGCCTTGGCTTTGAAACTGTGCGCTGCAACGTTCAGGCCGGTGACGGTCAAGGTCCAGATGCCGGATGTTGCATCGGCAGTGGCTTGACCCTTGGTGGTCGAGCCATCGAAGATTTCGACTTTCTGACCTTTTGCTGCGACCCCGCTCAGGGTCACGGCCGTTTCAATGGTCAAGCCGCCATTGGGAATTTCAATCCCGCTTGGACTGCCTTTGACCGACGTCAGCGTGGGGGCAGTGGCGGCGGTAACGGTCAGTGTCCTGACGGCCGATTCCGCACCCGCGCCATACAAGGCCTTGGCTTTGAAACTGTGCGCTGCAACGTTCAGGCCGGTGACGGTCAAGGTCCAGATGCCGGATGTTGCATCGGCAGTGGCTTGACCCTTGGTGGTCGAGCCATCGAAGATTTCGACTTTCTGACCTTTGGCGGCGACGCCGCTCAGGGTCACGGCGGTTTCGATGGTCAAGCCGCCATTGGGAATTTCAATCCCGCTTGGACTGCCTTTGACCGACGTCAGTGTCGGTGCAGTGGCGGCGGTAACGGTCAGTGTCCTGACGTCGGACTCCACGCCTGAACCGTACAGTGCCTTGGCGGTGAAACTGTGCAACGCAACGCTCAGACCTGTAACCGGTAAAGTCCAGACGCCCGTCGTCAAGTCTGCCGTCGGCTCGCCCAGCGGCGTGTCGTTGTCCAGCACCCGGACTTTCAGACCCTTGCTCGCAGTGCCTGTCAGCGTCACGCGGGTCTCCACCGTGACGCCTTTATCGGGAATTTCTTCGCCTTTGGAGTCGGTGACCGAAGTGATCGTCGGGCTCACCACTTCGCCGATCAGCAAATCAAGCGTCGCTGAATACTCATATTTCTGTGTGGCTGCTCGCCAAAGCGCATAGCGAACTTTCACATAGCCCCCGATGTTGCCCGTGACGAACTGCGCGTCCACCCTGAACCGCACCGGCTTACCTTCAGTGACTGTCGTGATGGGCAACCAGTCGCTGGTGCTGCCCAGCGGATCGGGCGCACGCCAGTAGTAGGTCAGGATGTCTTTCCTGAGGGTCCTGGCCTGGTCGATCAAGACATGCACGCTGTCCAGGACACCGGACGGATCGAGTACGTCCGGTGGGTCAGCCTCCTCGACTTTCGGCACCGGCAGTGTGGCGTGCAGGTGGGCCACGTTGACCAGCAGCCGCTCTGACTCGATGACGCCGTAGAGCGCGACCTTATCGTTGGACACCCGGTATGAAAGGTCGAGACGGCCCTGATCCAGCACCCGGATGTGCTCATTGGTTACATAAAGCGTCACCAGTCCCTGCCTGGCTTCGTTGTCGCTGACAGTATGTTGCGCTTCGTGCCGATAAGATTGGCCGCCGGCGCGTGTCCCTGCCCATATCAGATTGATCAGGTCGCCATTGGCGATGTCCGGGTAGCGAACATCCACGGTGGCCTGGGCCTCGTCCGGCTCAAGCGTGTCGCCAAACAGTTCGCGAATGATCGGCTCGGGCAGCATCGAAACGTCACCGATCACCTCGGCAAAGGCGCGTTTTGATGACAGGGGAGGGGCGCCATTTTTTTTCGTCAGCACATACGAAGCATCGCCCAACCCCATGGCAATGGCTCTGATCTGCGCATAAGGCACCTTAAACTCCAGAATGCTTGGAATGCTGACAACCGGTTTGGACTCGGTATGAACCAAAGGCTTGCCGTTCAGGGGCGTGCCAATCCAGGACATCGTCACGGTGTCACCAAGCTCGAAGTCCGCGGACTCGAGCTTGACCTGGACGGTGATGTCCAGTTTGTTCAGATCCTTGATGGTGATGACGCCGTTGATCGCCTCTTTGATGATGGGCATTCCCAGACGCCAGGCACCGGCTTCTACCCGCACACGGGCGCTTTGTGAATGGCGGACGGTCCAGTTCCACACCTCGTCATGAATGTCGTAGCGCAACACCAGCGCGTCGTTGTCGCCACCGGCCAGAATCGCGGCCTGATCGGCAATGATCACGATTGGCGTCTTGTGATCCACCTCGTCCTGCGTCACGGTGTGGGGCGCAAGAGCGGTGCTGCCCCATTTCACCAGCACCGTGTCGCGCACTGCCATGTCCGGGTAGAAAGGCACGGTCACGGGCACGCCTTTTTTGGCCCACTCGGCATCAATGCCCTGTTGCACGACCTCTGGGGGCAGAGTGACCGGAAACAGTTTGCCATGGCCGTCAGGATCATTCGGGTGATCATCTCGCCCGCCGGGACGGGTGAGCTTGACCAGCAAACGCTGTGATACAGCAGGGTCATCCGGCGCGGTGCCACCGAAACGGGTCAACTGGTAATGACACTCCTCAGCCCAGCCCGGTCGGGCGATCGCTACAGGCAGGTAAAAGAACAGCGGAAAGTCGACTTCATCGGCCTCTACTTCTTTGGTGAAAACAGATTGTTTGTCCCAGTAGATAACGTGTTTATCTCCCTCGTGCATGCCTATGTACGCAGGGATCACACACAGTATGCCGGCATCGCTGTCTTCGACCACTTTGAGATTGATACCGCCATCACCGTCCTGGATGGGATCCACCATCCCCGGAATAACAAGCGGGCGCAGCGCCAGTGTTGCGTTATCGAAATCAATATCGGGGAATAGAAAGGGGCTTTTGGAAGACATCTCGGAACTCCTGTTGTGCGCGATGCCAACAACTGCAGGCATGAAAGGGTTCGTTTGATTGGGCGCTAATAGAGGCGGATTGGCTACTGTCAGATCTGACAGGTGCGCGGGGTTTTCCGATGAACGGTATTAGTCATCAATTGAGGCCAGTATGGCGTGCGAGCGATGTCGGGGATTTATTGGTTGAAGGTAATCAACGGACAGTCGTCAAGTCGCTTTCCTGCGGATGAAGGAGAACGCGAGCAATTGGGAATCTGTACGAGTCAAAACCTATGGCGAATGAGTGGAGGCGGGTGTAAAGAGCAGGGTGGTCAACTGTAACTCTTGGAGAATGGCCACAAATTCTTGTGGGATTGGACTTGTTCACGAAGGCGATATATCAATCAACATTGAAGTTTCCTGACACGTTGCTTTCGCGAGAAACCCGCCCGCAGTTCGACCGTATTCCTTTGCTAAAATTTAGAATAAGTCGTTAGGCTTGGACATCTTTCCGGCATATACCAAAAATTAAAAAGTGGGCTTGCATTGGGTCCGATATGAAATTAGCTATCTCTATGGGTGTATTCAATAGTCTGTTTAATGAGCTGATTTTGAAAAAGCATCCCGACAAAACTCCTATCGTTCATATTAAACGGAGTTTCACGTTCCTGGGAAAGTGTTACCCCCGTCCAATAGCCTCTCATGTTAATTGCTGTTCAGCGAAGGAACGCCAGTTTAAGTAAGCAATCCCCATCCGCCGCCTTTCGCGGGACGACGAGTGGGGGTGGAATAAAGTTTTTTCGTACAACCGCGTTAGGTGCTACTTTCCTAAAACCGGGAGCAAAGCAATGCCATGGAAATTATTGGCCTCATCTAGCCCGCTTTCAACGACCCATTGGTTGGTTTGTGGGAAATTATAGAGTCCATTTGTTTCGCGGTTCCCTGCCGATGACGCGACATACTCGCCCCACCACCAGAGTCGTTCGTACTCGGAGGATGAGCGTACGTATTTAATGTTTAACAAGTCGATGTGTGAGGAGAAGTCGCGGACGGGTATAGGTATACCTCCCACTGTTTGAGTCCATGCTAGATATTTGGGGTAGGTTAAGTACTTATTTTCGGATGATATGTATCGGCGTACGTTGCGAGTCGTGACGTCGAACTGCTTGGTTTGGCCGACAGCGTCTTGTACGGTGATGGTGGCTGTGCCATTGCTTTCACTTCTGACGGTGCCGTCCGAATCAACTGAGGCAATGAGCGGCTTGGAAGATACATAGGTGTAAGGTCGGACCCCGCCTTGCGCGCCACGGTTGGATGAGGTTCCGGCGGGGTCGTTACCAGAGAGTGCCCAGTTCAGGCCGAGCCTGCGATCGAGATATTGAACCCGTCGAGGGTAAGCGGTGACGTGTCCACGGTGAGTGGGGTGGTTACGGTCAATGTCCGGGCGGCGGAACTCTCCCCTAGAGCGTACAGCGCCTTGGCGGTAAAGCTGTGCTCCGTCAGGCTCAGGCCGGTCACCTCAAGTTCCCATCTGCCATTACTGGCACCCACCTCCGCGATGCCTTTGGGTGTCGTGCCATCAAAGATCTCGACTTTCAGACGCGGTGTGCCGCCGCCGGTCAATTTGACGGTGGTATCGGGCGTGGTGCCTTTATCGGGGATCTCCACGCCTTTGGAGTCTTTCACCGAGGTGATGCTTGGTTTGATGGCATTGGAAAGTGTGACGACTCTGCCTAGCGATACCTGCCCCGTACCGTACAGCGCCTTGGCAGTGAGCGTGCGAGTACCAATGGCGGTCAGTGTGATTTCGCAGGTCCAGATGCCAGCGTCATTGGCGGTGTATTTACCTTTTGAAGCCCCATTGTCGAACACCTCGACTTCCTGAAGCGGTGCTGCGGTGCCGGTCAGTTTGATCTTGGGATCGACCGTGCCGCCGTAATTCGGAATGTCTTCATCCTTGGAGTCTTGCACCGTGCTGATCACCGGTTTCACATCCTGCACGGTTTTGACGTTGTAAACGCGCGACGGGAAGGTCACTGCTTTGGCTTCATCGGGGCTGCCGTCGAAAGTGACCTTGAACTCGATTTTCAGTGTCGAGTTGTCCTTGAGACCGCGCAACTCGGCCACCGGTGTCGCCGGGTAAGGCCCTACAATCACGCCATCACCGCGTAACGTTTCCCCCTCATAAGTCGTCTTTTTGTACTCCGATCCATCGGCTTTGGTGCCGCTGTAGCGCAGCCAGATTTTCTGATTCGCAGCAATCAAAGGCCAGGCAGCCACGCGGGTGGACGCATTGTTGGCCAGGGTGATCACATCGAGATCATCATTGGACGCGCCATCGATGGTTGCCTTGGGCAGTTGGGCATGTTCATGCGGGATCGTCAGCACCGTCAGCGGCAAAACCTTCGAAGGCACCGGCGCACCACCACGCGTCACGGTGTAACTCACCGTCACCGCTTTGCCCAGGTTGAAGGCTACAACCGATTTTTTCAGCTCGATCGATTGTGGCCCCAGCGTGGTCACGGTTTTTTTCGCGGAGGTGTCCGAGCCGTTCGGTGGCGTGCCGGTCCAGGTGATGATGATGTCATCACCGATGGCCATACCGGTGTATTCGACGATGGCGGTCAGGCTGTCCTTGGCTGCCAATGGATTGAGGCTGGTGCTGCCATTGGCCTCCTTGATCTGCGGCTCTTTCAAGTCCAGCGCCACGCCGACTCTGAAATCCTGCGGATTGGAATAACTCGTTCCACCCGCCGCACGCTTGATGAAATACGACGCCGATACGGTGCCGCCTTCGTTGTCCTTGATCACCTTGGCGTCGATGGTGAACGCAACCGGTTTGCCGGCGGTGAACGAGCTCAGGATGAGCGAGTCGATGGTCTTGCCGGTTTTTGAACCGAACCACTCGTAAACCACTTCGTCATCCTTGACGGTATTCAGGTACACCACGGTGAGGGTGGTGCCTTGGGTGTCGGCGGGCAGCACGCCGTCGACTACGCCGGCCACTTTCGGCTCCGGCAGTTCCAGCCGCGGTTCGCCGATTTGCAGGATGGCGGCGTGGATCGATTCGCGGATGGCGTGGGTGGCGTTGACCCGGTTCATCGTGCCCAGTACACCGTCCTTGATGATCAACTGGTAGTACAGCTCAAGCCTGCCGCCGTTGATCGGGGCCAAGTGCTTTTTGTCGACGATGATCCGAAGCGGTTCCTTTTTGGCGATATCGCCGTTGGTGATTGGGCGCAAATCCAGGTCGGGCAGGTACGGGGTCAGTTCGGGGCGGGTGCCGAGCCAGAACAGCTTGATTGACTGGCCGGCGGCGAAGGAGTTGTCGAACGGGATGTCGATCAGCACTTGCGGCAGCGCTGGGTCGAGAGCTCCCGACACAGCGTCTAGCGCCACGGGGGCCAGGAGCCGTTGCACCTCGCCGATGGCACTGATGAACTGGGTCTTGGCGCGCAGGTCGGCAGTACCGTCGGCCTTTTCCAGGCGATAGGACAGGGCGATCTGCGACTTGGCCAACTGGCGCAGCACGGCGTTGGGGATTTTCGTTTCATGGGTGCTCGGCACGCTGATCAGCGCCGTGCCCCTGATCTGCACATCGATGGGCGCGCCTTCGACCGGGGTGCCCTTGATCCGCAGGACCGGCGTGTCGCCGACCTTGAACGAAGCACCGTCCACCCAGACTTGCGCGGTGCCATCGGCGTCGCCCAGTTTGTCGACGTCGAGCACGTTGCTCTGCGCTTCTTTGAGTATGGGTGCCACCAGCAGGGTGGCGTCGATCGCCACCACCACCCGTTGCTCGGTGCTCCAGTCCTCGGAGCGGTTGTCGACCACGTCGTAGACCTCGAAGGCCACGGCCAGACCCTTGACGCCCGAGTCTCCGGCTTCACGGATGGTGGCCTCCTTGATGTGCACAATGACCGGTGTCTTGCCGTCCGCCTGATCCTGGGTCAGCGGAGTGCTGAGCACGAAGACGCCGCCCCAGCTCACCTGAATCACATCGCCAGCGGCGGCATTTTGATAAGGGACCGAGCCAGCGGCGCCGATGGTGATCGGCACGCCGGCGGCGACATTCTCCTTGTCGATGCCGTCTTTGATGATTTTTGGGGGCAGGGTCATGAGCAGTTTTGAATGGCCCGGCTGGTCATTGTCATCGTGGCCGCCGGGGCGGGTGAGTTTGACCCGCACGTTCATCACTTCCGATGGTTCGGGCGTCTGGTTCAGGCGGGTCACGGAGTAGGAAACCGGGAACGTACCGTCGGTGATGCGGGCCGGGGGCACAAACATCTGCAACTGGGTATTTTTTTCGTTTTCGTCGATGGTTTCCTGCAGCACCTGTTGCCCGGCGCCCCAATAAATCACCAACTTGTCACCAACGCCCATATTGGTCCACGGCCCGGCCCGGCATAACAGGCCCTGCCGGGGGAAATTGTCCCGAGCCGCCGCGAGGTTGATGCCCCAGACTTTGGGTGAATCGGACACCGGCCCGGTGCGACCGGGGATGTCGAGTTCATTGAAAATCAGGGTGCTGTTTTCGGGCAGATCGTTGGCGGACATGGGCGCGAACTCCGGTTGGGAAGGTGACGGAGTGATTGAACGCGGGATTTAGGAAAAGCGCACCTGTCAGATCTGACAGGTGCGGGCCGTTTTCCGACCAACGGTAGCAGGGTGAGCGCCGCTCATACCGGCTAGACTCAGTACGTCACAACCCTCTTGCTTTGACCGGAGAACTGCGATGGTCGGAACACGACCAGGCCGACGCTCGCTATGGCTCCTGCCTACCCTGATCGCCATCAGCCTGACGCTGACCTCTGGCTGTTCAAACCGCAAACACTATCCACCCTCGGGCGTCGGCGACAGTTGCTACGCCAAAGCGCTGCCGACGGTCGGGGAGGGTGGTCTCGCCTGGGGTTCCAGCTTGAACATGGCCCGGCAAAAATCCATGGCCAACTGCATGCGGTATGCCGGACGCTCCGGAGGTACGCCGGGTACGTGTCAGGTGGTGTTGGCCAAGTGCAAATGACTGGGGACGAGCAATGTGGTTTTCCAGAGCGGCTTGAGTTGGTTGGGGAGTCGCCGATACAGGGTTACGGCAGAAACGGGTCAGTCAGGCCCGGGTGCATGAGCCATCAGGAAGAGCCCCATTGAATCTGCAGCATGAAATAGAGCGAATTTTTTCAGGCAAGGCCTTTGCGCGACCGTTGTTTTATTCCGTTGCGCAGGGATTGCGTTTCGAACTCGCTGAATCGGGCGGGATGATTGAAAGGTTTCTAATGGCCCTGCGCAAGGCAGAGGCCGTCTGTGGCGATGTGTTCACCGGTCACTCCGAACTCGTTGTCTGTTTGCGCACTCACTCCGGGAGCAACCGGTTCGCCCATCGGCCTTCGTTGCAAACGCTACGAACACTGGGCATTGACATACCTGCAACGCGCTCGCTTTGGGATGAGCCGATTGATTCAGAGGATTGGTTCGACGAAAACCAGCCCGAGTATTGGCTCAACATCGCTTTCACGGTGCCTGCGGCCCAACTGCAGACTTTTCTCTGGTGTGCATTGGCCAGAGATTTTGGCGCGATTGAGCCCACACTGCACTGCGCCGTGTACCTCTTCAATCTGACAGATCGCGTCATGGTTTTCCCGTACGACGATCGAGGGATGGATGTTGTCGGGCCCAACAAGGCGCTGCTAAGTGATCTTTATCACCGGCACAATGCCTGGCTGCTGGATTACGACCGGGCTGCAATGGATAGCGCATTTGCGGGCGCTGCTATCGTTTCGGGTAATCAAATGTCATGACCGTTAAGACCATGCAAGCCTGTCCTCGCTGTAAATCCGCCGAACAGGTGAGGCCTAAAGCCATTCTGATCGGTGCAGCCAGCCCCGCAAAACGTTTCAACGGTGAGGAGAAAGCAGGCTATCAACGCCTCGATCAACTCGCCGTCGATGAGTGCAAGCCCGAGCGCCTGAAAGCCCCGCCCCTTGAGCAACTGGTCGAGGGTTTTTACTGCGACCTGTGTGGGCACGGCTTTGTCGCCAGTGAGTGGCTAAAAGCCGAAGGCAATAGGCGCTCGCGGTAACAAGCCGGGTGACGGCGAGCGAGCGTCACCCGTCTTGTCACCGAATCAAGCAATACCCAACGCCTTGAGAATCACCAGTGATTTCTCGGCAAACACGTGAGCACGCGCAGTGAACTCAGCGATGTTTTCTTCGGCGGTCATCAGCGGCTTGCCATCTTTGACGAGGACTTCGCCTTGTTCGCCGACGATCGCCCACGCCAGTTGCGCCCATTCAGCCGGGTGCGTTTGACCTTGCTTGATCGAAATGAGGAAAAGTTGCTCGAAGCGGCTGACGGTGACGCCGCCACCGGTGACCGGGCTGGCCAGCACCTGGATCTTGTCGCTCAACAACGAGCGCGAACAGAGCAGCAAGTTGAGGTCGTTGCATCGCGCCCGCACCTGGTTTTCCGCCGCCACGCTTTGGCACGGTGCCACGGCACTCATACCGATCAACACGTTGAGGGCCTGTAATACGTCGTCATAAGGCAGCGCGGATGCCGCAGCAGCCAACTGGCGCAAGGTTTTCGGTGCGTAGTCGTTGGCTGCCAGCGCCAGCAGTACCGGGCCGTAGATTTCGCTCTGCAGCGAGGCTTCGCCCGCAGGGCCGCGGACATGTTGAGGGACGCTTTCTGCGGCTTGCAGCAAGATGAAACGAGTGTTGAACAAGCCTTGGCGCTGTTCGGCAGCGGACAGCCGGGTAGCGCCGCGTACGTAGAGATCACGACGGAAACTCTGATTGACGAAATAGTCACGCGCCTGCTCACGCATGATCGGATGCTCGATCCCTTCCAGGAAGTCCATGCCATCGGCCCTGAGGTTGAGCGGGTCGACCGAGTCCAGCGGCACGGCGGTGGTGACATAGTCGAGTTTGGCCGGGGCCATGGCATCGACGACGTCGGTGAAATACATGCAGTCCCAGCTGCGATTGAAATACTCATGGGCGATGTACTGACGATTCTGCCCTTTGATGCTCTGCAGTTTTGCGTCGAGGTTCGGCACGCTGCTGGCGTAGTTGGGGTTGGCGGCCAGCAGTGCTTCGGAAAATTGCAGGGCGGCATCGATGCGTTGATCGGGGCCTGCAGAAGCAGACTTGGAAAAGCGGTCGTGCAGGCTGAACAGATTGCGCAGCGGCGCCGCAGGCGACCAGCCGGGGAAGCAGTTGTAGCTGACGTACAGCATCCCGCCCGGTTTGAGATGACGCCGGGCAAACTCGACGATCAGTTTCTGGTTGTCGCGACTCACCCAGGTCCAGATGCCATGCAGGCTGATGCTGTCGAATTGCGGCAGATCATCGCGGGCGAGCAGTTGCTCGAAACTGTCGTCATACAGTCGCGCGTCGCTGCTCCAGTCGCTGGCGAGGGTGCTGGCGTGGGCGGCCTGTGAGGGTGTGAAATCGGTGCCGACCCATGAACCCGGGTTGGCTGCGGCATGGATATTGATCGAAACGCCTTGGCCAAAGCCCAACTCGCAGTGATAGGCCTGCGTGGATTCCAGAGTGGCAAAGCCGCGCAACAACAAGCAGTAGCGCTGGAAGACAGGATTGATTTCCCGGCTGTAGCTGTAAGTGTAGCCTTCGTCGGTGAAATACCCTTCGTTCCAGGCGTCGCTCATGCTTTCGTATCCTTTTGTTTCGAGGCTGAAAAGTTGCTCTTATAAGGGGTAGCGGTGACGTGCCACAAGGACAATATGCCGGTGAGTATGTCTTTTCGTTTCAGGTTTTCTGCCGCACACGTCTGAAGATCTTGAAAGTGTGCGATCACAGCCCGCCAAACTCAGGTTCAATTGCCCGTTTTGCCACTCGAGCGTGCAGCAAGCTTGATACCGCGCCGCCTGCACCCCTCACCCTAGCCCTCTCCCGAGGGAGAGGGGACTGACCGGGTTGGTATAGCGAAGTGCACCAAGCTGCAACATCGCGTCGACCGCGGTTTCGCAAGCGATGAAGATCAGCTCCTTTTCCCCCTCGGCCCCTTGGGAGAGAGGGGACTGATCGAGTTGACCTTGCGAGCTACGCCGACCTGAACAGTCGAGTAGAGCCTGATTTTTGAAACCAATAGAGATCGGCTCCCTTTCCCCTCGCCCCCTTGGGGGAGAGGGCTGGGGTGAGGGGGCAGCGATCTACCTGACACTCCACAAGGCTGACAAACACCAAAAAACCAAAAGAAATCCGACCTAAGCTAATGCAAAAAAGATATTTGTCCGGCGTTTTATATATCGTTTAGTTTTGATTCATCAACGAATCAGAGCATCAAACCGATAGACCCCCGATTGCCATGACGGCGCACGCTGAATCGATCAAAGGCTCTTCTGGTTTGGTTCACACGGGAGTGAATCATGCCGCATACCCTCGACATCACCGCATTACCGACGCTCGACCTTTCACAGTTCGAAGGCACAGCACAACAGCGTTATGAGTTTCTGGAAAACCTGCGCCACGCCGCTCGCGACGTCGGTTTTTTTTACCTGACCGGCCACGGCATCGACAGCGGCTTGCTCAAGCAAGTGCAGGACCACGCCCGGCAATTCTTCGCCTTGCCCGACAGTGAAAAAACCGCCGTCGGCATGATCAACTCTGCGCATTTTCGTGGTTACAACCGCGCCGCTTCCGAAATCACCCGGGGCAAGCCAGATCAGCGCGAACAGTTCGATATCGGCGCCGAACGCGAAGCCTTGCCGTTGCAACCCGACAGCCCGTTCTGGGCGCGCCTTCAAGGCCCGAATCAATGGCCAGAGTCACTGCCCGAACTGAAACCGTTGCTGCTCGATTGGCAGCAAGCCATGACGCGCATGTCCCTGCGCCTGTTGCAAGCCTTCGCCCAGGCCCTGTCGCTGCGCTCGGATGCGTTTGATCAGCTGTACGGCGACAAACCCAATGAACACATCAAACTGATGCGCTATCCCGGTCAGCCGGTCGATGCGAGCAATCAGGGCGTCGGCGCGCACAAGGATTCGGGTTTCCTCAGCTTCCTGTTGCAAGACGAACAGGCGGGTCTGCAAGTGGAGATCGAAGAAGGGCGCTGGATCGATGCGCTGCCTCGCGAAAATACCTTGGTGGTGAACATCGGCGAACTGCTGGAACTGGCCACCAACGGCTATCTGCGTGCCACGGTGCACCGGGTGGTTTCGCCGCCGCCGGGCAGCGAGCGCCTGTCCATCGCCTTTTTCCTCGGTGCGCAACTTGACGCCACCGTGCCGCTGTATCCCTTGCCGACCGCGTTGTTGCGCGAGGCACGCGGGCCGGCCAGTGACCCGCTCAATCCTCTATTTCGCGATGTCGGCTGGAACTACCTCAAGGGGCGTTTGCGCTCGCATCCCGATGTCGCGCAGCGCTTTTATGCCGATGCACTGCTGCCGCAAGCGCCGGTTCGCAAAACCGCCTGAATCATCATTCGCTCAAGGACACAAAACATGTTGAAAAAAGCAGGTTTGACCCTGGCCGTCCTCGGCGCGCTGGTGACCTCGTTCGGCGCTCAGGCGCTTGAACCATTGCGTGTCGCCGCCGACCCGGTGCCCCACGCGCAGATTCTGGCCTACGTGCAAAAAATCGATCCGCAGCTGAACCTGAAAGTCATCGAAATCCCCAACGGCGTGAACTCCAACGAGCTGCTGGTGCATGGCGATGTCGATGCCAATTACTTCCAGCATCTGCCGTACCTGAAATCCCAGGAGCAGGCCCTCGGCGAGAAACTCGCAGTAGCCGCCACCGTGCATATCGAGCCGTTGGGCATTTACTCGCACCGGCACAAAAGCTTCGCCGACGTGCCGGCAAAAGGCACCGTCGCCGTGCCCAACAACGTTACCAATCTGAGTCGAGCGCTGTACCTGTTGCAGGACAACGGCCTGATCAAACTCAAGCCCGGATTCAACGACCCTGCAACCGCTCAAGCGACGCCCAAGGACATCGCCGAAAACCCCAAACAGCTGAAGATCCTTGAAATCGAATCGCCACAGATTCCGCGTTCGCTGGACGATGTCGATCTGGCGGTGATCAACGGCAACTACGCGCTCGACGCCGGTCTGGTGCCGGCCAAGGATGCGCTGGGCCTGGAGAAGGCCGAGCACAACCCTTACGCCAACATTCTGGTGACCACACCGAAATTGCAAAACGATCCACGCATCGCGCAACTGGCCAAGGATCTGACCTCGCCGCAAGTGGCCAAATACATCACCGATAACTTCGCCGGTTCGGTGATCCCGGTGGCGGCCGGCAAGCCATGATCGTCGTCGAGCAGTTGAGCAAGACTTACCCGTCGGCATCGGCACCTGCGCTGGATCAGGTGTCGCTGAGCATTCCCGACGGTGCGGTCTACGGTATTCTCGGGCGCAGCGGCGCGGGTAAATCGACGCTGCTGCGCTGCCTCAATCTGCTCGAACGCCCGGACAACGGGCGCATTCTGCTGGACGGTGTCGATCTGACGACGCTGTCCGACCGCGACCTGCGCCAGCAACGCCAGCGCATCGGCATGATTTTCCAAGGCTTCAACCTGCTGCACTCGCGTAATGTCTTCGACAACATCGCCGTGCCGCTGGAGATCGCCAAGGTCGCCAAACCGCAACGTCATGAACGAGTTGGTGAATTGCTCGATCTGGTCGGTTTGAGCGACAAGGCCGAGGCGTTTCCATCGCAATTGTCTGGCGGCCAAAAACAGCGTGTCGGCATCGCCCGCGCGCTGGCGGCGCGGCCGGCTTATCTACTGTCGGACGAAGCCACCAGCGCCCTCGATCCGGAAACCACCGCATCGATTCTTGAACTGTTGCGCGACATCAACCGGCAACTGGGCCTGACCATCGTGTTGATCACCCACGAGCTGGACGTGGTCAAGTCGATCTGCGATCACGCCGCATTCATGGCCAACGGGCGTCTGGTCGAGTCCGGACCAGTGCCACGACTGCTCGCCGACCCACACTCGCATCTCGGCAGTTCGCTGCGTCCGACCTGCGGACTGCCGCTGGGCCATGACGCGCCCGGGCTGAGTTTTCTCAGGCAATACGGCGTACGGGCGGCGCACTCATGAACCGCTCAATCAATTGGGATGAAATCCTGCAACTGGTGCTCAACGCCACTGGCGAAACCCTGTACATGGTCCTCCTCGCCGGGTTGCTCACACTGCTGATCGGGCTGCCGTTGGGGGTGTTGCTGTTCATCAGTCGGCGCACCGGTCTGCTGCCAATGTCGCGCTTCAATGCGGCGTTGAGTGGCCTGGTCAATCTCGGGCGCTCACTGCCGTTCGTGGTGATGCTGATTGCTTTGATTCCGCTGACCCGGCTGGTGGTCGGCACAACGCTGGGCAGCACCGCCGCTGTGGTGCCGATCACCATTGGCGCCTTTCCGTTCTTCGCCCGCATCGTCGAAAACGCCCTGGACGAAGTCGACAAAGGCCGCATCGAAGCGATCCTCGCCATGGGCGGCGATATTCGTCATGTGATTTGCAAAGTGCTGTTGCCCGAAGCGCTGCCGGCGTTGCTGGCGGGGATCACCCTGACGCTGGTGATGCTCATCGGTTTTTCCTCGATGGCGGGGGTGATTGGTGGCGGCGGGCTCGGCGATCTGGCGATCCGCTACGGCTATCAACGGTTCAACAATGAAGTGATGGTCGCCACCGTGGTGGTGCTGGTTATTCTCGTTCAAGGCGTGCAAAGCCTGGGCGATCGACTGGTGCGTGCGCTGGCACATCGACGTTAAGGACATTTATGAGTGCGCCTGTTTCTGTGGCGTCCACGCCGCTGATTCGTGTACGTGAAGTAAGCAAGCTATTCGGATCAAACCGCGCGCTGGACCGGGTCAGCCTGGAGATTCATCCCGCCGAAGTGGTGGCGTTGCTCGGGGCCAATGGCGCGGGCAAATCGACGTTGGTGAAGATTCTTGCCGGTAGTCAGACCGCCGACGGCGGCGAGATTCTGGTAGAGGGGCAGCCGCGGCATTTCAACTCGCCGCTGTCGGCGCGCAGGGACGGGATTGTCGCCGTGCATCAGCAGATCAACGAAGGCATTGCGCCGGGTTTGAGCGTGGCCGAGAACTTGCTGCTCGATGAACTGTGCCGGCCCGACGCGAATTTCTGGCTCAACCGCAAACGCCTGCTCGAGCGTGCGGCGAGCATTGCCGCCGGGCTCGGATTGACGTTGCCGCTGGAGCAACCGATCGAGCATCTGGGCCAGGCCGAACGGCAATTGGTGGTGCTGGCCCGGGCGTTCGCCTTGCAGCCGCGTTTGCTGATTCTCGATGAGCCGACGGCGGCGCTGTCCGATGCGGAAGCGCAGCGCTTGTTCGGTTTGATCGACACCTTGCGCAGCCGTGGCGTGGCGATTCTGTACATCTCGCATCGGTTGTCGGATCTGCAGCGGATGGCGGATCGCGCCATCGTCCTGCGCGACGGGCGACTGGCCGGGGAATTCACCGCGCAGCAATTGCCCGAAGCAGTGCAAGCCATGCTCGGGCAGGCGCTGGCCGCCCATGTCTATACCCCGCGAGTGGCGGGGCGCGTGGTGCTGGAATTGAACGCGATAAAAATTCTACCGAGCTCGCAAGTCTTCGACCTGACCCTGCACGAAAACGAAGTGGTGGTGCTGACCGGTTTGCTCGGCGCCGGCAAAAGCGAGATCGCCGAGGTGCTGTTCGGGCTGCGTAAAGCGTTGGCCGGCAGCGCGCAACTCGACGGGGTTGACTGGCTGCCGGGCTCACCCGGTGAGGCGATTCGCAGTGGGGTTTTCTTCGCCGCCGAGGATCGCGCCAGTCAATCGCTGGTACCGGATTTTTCCCTGCGTCGCACGCTGACCTTGCCGTTTCTCGAACGCTTCACTCGAGGCGGCTTTATCCGCAATCGCGCTGAAGCGGCGGCGGTCGAGGCGCAAGTGGCGGCGCTGGGGATCAAGACCGTCGGTATCGATGTGCCGATGACCGCGTTGTCTGGCGGCAATCAGCAGAAAGTCGTGCTCGGCCGCTGGCTGCTCGGGGACGGGCGGGTGCTGATCCTCGATGAGCCGTTCCAAGGTGTCGACGTGCGCGCCCGCCGCGAGATCGGCCAACTGCTACGCGACAGCGCCAAGGGCCGCGCGACACTGGTGATCTGCGCAGATGTCGATGAAGCCCTGGAAATCGCCGACCGGATTTTGCTGGTGCGCGATCACGCGGTGGTCGCCGAATACCCGCGTGCCGCTCTCGAGCGCGCCACGCTGGTCGCCGCGCTGGCCGGCAGCGATGATGATTTTTCTTCCCTTCAAGCCACGCCAAGGAGCAGAGCGAGTGCCTGATTCGAGTTCACTGATAGCGACCGTACCGGCACCTGCCGAGCGCCTGCTGCAAGCATTGATTCGCTATGGCCTGTTGTGGCTGCTGGCGCTGATCGTGGTGTTTTTCAGTTTTGCCGAGCCGGCGTTTCTGCGCGTCGGCAACCTGTTCAGCATTTTGCAATCGGTGTCGATTGTGGCGCTGCTCGCGCTGGGCGTGACCCTGACCATGGCCGTCGGCGGCCTCGATCTGTCCATCGGCGCGGTGGCGGCGATGAGCCTGATGATCGCCAGTTACGTGATGGTCGTGCTCGGCTGGGGCGCAGTGCCGGCGGTGTTGATCAGTCTGGCGGGCGGCGCGCTGGTCGGCCTGCTCAACGGCTGGCTGATCGTCAAGCTGCGGGTGCCGGACATTCTGGCGACGCTGGGCAGCATGTTTCTGGTGATCGGTGTGCAACTGATTCCAACGGGCGGGCGTTCGATTGCGGTGGGCATGACCTTGCCCAATGGCGTTGAAACCGAAGGCACTTTCAGTGCGGCTTTTCTGGCGCTGGGCCGTGGGCGGCTGTGGGACGTGGTGCCGGTTCCGGTGCTGATCACAGCGCTGGTGGCGCTGGCGGTCTGGTTGTTTCTGGAGCGCACGCGCATTGGCCGTTTGTTCTATGCCATTGGTGGCAACGAGCAGGCCGCGCGTCTGGCCGGGGCGCCGGTGCAGCGTTTCAAACTGCTGGCCTACGTGCTCTCGGCATTGCTGGCCTCGCTGGGTGGATTGCTGCTCGCGGCGCGGCTGGGGCGCGGCGATGTCAGCTCGGGCAACGGTCTGGTGCTCGATGCGCTCGGCGCGGCGCTGATCGGTTTTGCCGTCCTCGGCGCGAAGAAACCCAACGCCTTCGGCACCCTGGTCGGCGCGCTGCTGGTGGCTTCGTTGCTCAACGGTCTGACCATGCTCAACGCGCCGTATTACGCGCAGGATTTCGTCAAGGGACTGGTGCTGGTACTGGCCCTGATGTTCACGTTTGGCCTCGCGCATCGGGCGCGTTGAGCCGCTTTCAGTCAAGGAAGTTGTATGCACGGTTCAATCAAACAGTTCGCCCGTCACTGCCTCGCTGGCGCCGTGTTCTCGGCACTGGCGCTCAACGCGCAGGCCAAGGCCTTGCCCGGCGCACCGGCACCGTTCGACAAGGGCCAGGTGCAGATCGCGTTGGTCGGTTATCTGTTTTCCGGGGATTTCCCCGAGGCGTATCTGCGCGGTGTGGAGCAACAGACTGAAGCGCTTGGCGCCAATCTGCGCGTATTCGATGCGCGGCAGCAGGCGGCGAGTCAGGGCGAGATGATCGATCAGGCGATTGATCTGGGTGTTGACGGGATCATCGTGCAGCTTGGTCTGGCGGAAACGCTCAAGGCGCCGATTGACCGGGCCATCGCCAAGGGCATCAAGGTTGTCGCGTTCGATGTCGATCTGAATTCGCCGCAGGTGACTCAGGTCGAGCAGGATCACCATGCGCTGGCGCGTTTGGCATTGGATCAAGCGGTGAAGGATAACGGCACGAAGTTCGATGCCGGGTACGTGTACATCAGCGGCTTTACGCCGATGGAGCGGCGCGACGAGATCTGGAGTCAGGTGAAAAAAGCCAATCCGGGGATCGTCGAGAAGGCGCGTTTCGGCACGTTGAATCCACCGATTGCCAACTCGGTGGCGGATCAGGCCAGTGCGGTGCTGCGGGCGAATCCGGGGATCAGCGTGATATTTGCGCCGTTCGACGAGTTCGCCAAAGGCGCGAAAATCGCCGTCGACGAGGCGGGGCTGGCGAGCAAGGTGAAGATCTACAGCGCCGATATTTCCACCGCCGATATCCAGATCATGAAAGAGCCGGACAGCGCCTGGGCGGCGACGGCAGCGGTCAATCCGCAAGTGGCCGGGGCGATCAGTGTGCGCAGTCTGGCGATGTTGATTGCCGGGGAGAATCCGGGGCACCAGGTGCTGGTGCCGCCGACGCTGATCACCCGCCAGCAACTGCTCGATCTGGACGTGAAAAACGTACGCGACCTGGCGCAGAAGCTCCCGGCGTTTGGCGATACCGCGAATGTGGCGCGGACGGATTGGATACCCGTTCCGAACTGAAACCTCAAATACAACAATCAACCCTGTGGGAGCTGGCTTGCCAGCGATTGAGGCCCGTTCAATCAATATCTTGGTGACTGACACACCACCATCGCTGGCAAGCCAGCTCCCACAGGTTGAGGTTTCAAGTCATGAGGTTGGGGTGAACATGCACAACAAAGCTTCGCGATTACGCAAAAGCCGCTCTCCGAAAGCAGATCCTGCATTCGGCGGGCGGTTGCCTGCGGGTCAGGTGCTGACCGAGCGTTTCCCGATCCTGCACGAAGGCGACGTGCCGGAATATGATCTGGCGAACTGGTCACTGCGCTTGTTCGGCGTGCTCGAAAATCCAGTCGAACTGCGATACACCGACCTGCAAGCGCTGCCGCAACGCCAACTGCAATGCGACATCCACTGCGTCACGCGCTGGTCGAAATTCGATACGCAGTGGAGCGGGGTGCACCTGCAGGATCTGTTGCAAGCTTTCGATATCCAGCCGCAAACGAATTTCGTTATGGCCCACGCCGATCACGATTACCAGACCAACCTGCGGCTTGATGACTTGCTGCATCCGTACACCCTGCTGGCGACTCACTACGCAGGCCAACCGTTGACCGCGCAACATGGCTGGCCACTGCGTCTGGTGGTAGCGGGGCGGTACTTCTGGAAGAGCGCGAAATGGCTGCGCGGGCTGGAATTTATCGAGCAGGAGCAACCGGGGTTCTGGGAGCGCAACGGCTTTCACTTACATGCTGATCCGTTTGCCGAACAGCGCTTCAGTGCCGAAGCGTTGGACATTGCCGAAGATGCCTGGCTGGAAAAAGACTTCGACTAAGACACTTACCCTGTGGGAGCTGGCTTGCCAGCGATGAGGCCCGTGCAGTCACTATTTGTGTTGCCTGACACACCGCCATCGCTGGCAAGCCAGCTCCCACAGGGGCTGTGTTTACAGGTTTGTTAGTTGTTTGTTAGTTGCTTGAAGTGTTGGCTCAGCAACACTTGTGCTGAACTAAGAACACTCCTTTATAGCGATCTAACCTAAGTGTTATTGGTTCTTTTGCGAAAGTCTTCCCCTCGTCTAGCATCGGGCTTCAAGGGGAAAACATTCACTCTGGGGATACTGCGCCTTACCGATACTTAACGTTTCAACAGCCTTCGCTGCCTTCCTGATTTCTAAAACTACAGCAGACATTGCCGTGCATTGATTGCCGACTTTCTTTTGTCGGTGACGGCCGGGTATTAACTGCGATTCAAGGAGCTGTTATATGCATTACCGTTCCCGTTCATTACTGGCCGCCGCTGTTGTCAGTGTAATCTGGCAACTGCCTGCACGGGCCGAAGACACGTCCACCAGCGCTGAAAGCGAATCCCGCCTCGGCACCGTTTTGGTCACGGGCACACGCGGCACCTCTCGTACCGTGCTCGACTCGCCGGTTCCCGTGGATGTGTTGACCGCCGAAGACCTGAAAACCGCCGGCGCCGCTGACGGTGAATTGGGCGCGGCGTTGCAGACATTGCTGCCGTCCTTCAGCCTGCCGCGCCAGTCCAACTCCGGCGGCGCCGACCATATTCGCGCCGCACAACTGCGCGGCATGAGCCCGGATCAGGTGCTGGTGCTGGTCAATGGCAAGCGTCGCCATACCTCGGCAGTGGTCAACGATTCGTCGAAAATCGGTCGCGGCACCGCGCCGGTGGATTTCAACTCGATCCCCATCAGCGCGATCAAACGTATCGAAGTGCTGCGTGACGGCGCTGGTGCGCAATACGGCTCCGACGCCATCGCCGGGGTGATCAACATCATCCTCGACGACGCCCCCGAGGGCGGCGAAGTGTCCACCAGTTACGGCGCTTATCACACCCATCAGGACGCCATCGACAAGACCACCACCGACGGCCAGAACAGTGTGACCACCGCCAAAATCGGTACGCGTCTCGGCGAGGAGGGCGGCTTCATCCGGGGCGGTACCGAGTACAAGGATCGCAACCCGACCAACCGCGCAGGCTTCGACGGTTTCGCCGATACACCGGGCCAGCGCAACTACGTGATGGGTGACGGCCTCGCCCGCGACGTCAATCTCTGGTTCAACAGCGAACTGCCGTTGGCCGGCGGCAAGGCCTACAGCTTCGGCACTTACAACCAGCGCCACACCACGGGTGCGGAGTTCTATCGCTACCCGTACGAACAACCGCAGTTCTACCCCAACGGTTATTTGCCGCAGTCATTGGGCGACAACAAGGACGTCTCCGCCACCGCCGGTTTCAAAGGCATGATCGGCGACGACTGGGACTTCGACAGCAGCGTCACCCATGGCCGCAACCGCTTCGAATCGTCAACCCGGCGCACCCTCAACGTCAGTCTTGGCGAAGATTCGCCGACGCAATTCGATACCGGCGATTACGAGTTGCGCCAGACCACCAGCAACCTCGATTTCAGCCGCGAATTGCGCCTCGGCGGCCGTTCGTTTGTCCTCGCCGTCGGCGGCGAATACCGCTACGAAAACTACCTGACCTACGCCGGTGACGAAGCCTCTTACATCGGCTCCGGAGCCGACGGCGCCAACGGCCTGCGCCCGAGCGAAGAGTCGGATCTGGACCGCAACGTGTTCGGCAGCTACGCCGAATTGTCCGGCGATCTCACGGATAACTTCTTCGTCGACGCGGCCACTCGCTGGGAGCATTACGATGATGCCGGCAGCAAGCTCACCGGCAAACTCAGCGGCCGCTACAAACTCACCGAGCAATGGGCATTGCGCGGCGCGGTGTCGAACAACTTCCGCGCACCGTCGCTGGCGCAGAGCGGTTTCCAGACCACCACCAGCAACTTCGGCGAGGGCGGCACGCTCACCGACATTCGTGTGCTCTCGGTCAACGACCCGATCGCTCGCGCCCTCGGCGCCGAAAAGCTTGATCCGGAAACCTCGAAAAATTTCAGCCTCGGCCTGACCTTCCAGTTGAACGAGCGCTTCGACGCGTCGCTGGATGTGTTTCGCATCGACGTCAAGGACCGCATCACTCTTTCGCAACGCATTGGCAGCGACGCCCTGGAAACCTTCATCAACGACAACTACGGCGTGGCTGGCGTGCACGACGTCAACTTCTTCACCAACGCCGCCGACACCAGCACCCACGGCGCCGAACTGGTGCTCAATTACCATCAGCCGTTCTACGAGGGGCAACTGGGCCTGACCACCGCGTACACCTACAACCACACCAAAGTCACCAGCACCAAAGGCACGCCTTCGCAGCTGACTGCACTGGGGATCGGCAACGACGCACTGGTCGGCGTCGAGGAGACCAACACCCTGACCGACGCCGCACCGAAGGACCGCTTCATCTTTTCCGCGAACTGGGCGAGTGAACACTGGGGCCTGCTCGGACGCTTGACCCGCCAAGGCGAGACCACCCGAGTGTTCGATTTCGGCGACTCGCAACCGGAGCAAACCTACGGCGCGGTCTGGCAGCTGGATGCCGAGGTGACTTACAAATTCACGCCGAAGTTCAACATCGCCGTGGGTGGTAACAACCTCACCGACAACTATCCGGAACGCTCCGGTTCGGCGATCAACTATGGCGGTAACCTGCCATACGACGTGCTCTCGCCGATCGGCACCAACGGCGCTTACTACTACGCCCGCGCCACTTATGGCTTCTGAGTCGGGGCAGGGGCCGGGTCGGCATCTGCCGGTGTTTCAGGCGCTGTTGATCACGCTGGGTATGGTGATCACCACCGACATCCTGAAAACCGCGCCGACCGTGGCACTCAACGTCGGGCCTGAGCACTTCTACCTGGTTTGGGTGCTCGGCGGTGTGGCGTCGATGATCGGTGCGCTGTGTTTTGCCGAGATGGCCACGGCGTTTCCGCATCCGGGTGGCGACTATCATTTTCTGCGCACGGCTTACGGCGAGCGCATGGGATTTCTGTTTGCCTGGTCGCGGTTTTCGGTGATGCACACCGGGTGGATTGCGTTGTCGGCGTTCATGTTTGCCGATTACGTCAACGCCGTGGTGCCGCTCGGGCAGTACGGCTCGGGGCTGTTTGCCGGCGCGGTGATTGCTGCGTTGGTGTTGCTCAATCTCACCGGCAAACACATTGGCTTCCTTACCCAGACATTGCTTGTGGGACTGTTAGCGTTGGGTTTTTTGAGCATTGCCAGTGCGGGTGTTTTTCTCGCCTGGCAAGGTATCGAACCACCCGCACCAAGTGTGTCGGCAGTAGCGGAAAACACCGGTATGGCCGGTTTTTCGGCGGCGATGATTTTTGTTTTCCTGGCGTTCGGTGGCTGGAGTGACGCCGCGACATTGTCGGCAGAAGTGCGTGACGGTCGGCGCGGCATTTTCATCGCCATGCTGGGCGCATTGACCGTGTTGATGGTGATTTATCTGGCGCTCAATTGGGCGTTCATCCAGGGCTTGGGATTCGCCGGACTGGCGGCCAGCAATGCGCCGGCGGTTGAACTGTTGAACCGCGCATTCGGTGCGCCCGGGGTGATGCTGATTCTGCTGATGGTCGGCATCGCCGCAATCGCGACCATCAATTCGACCCTGCTGGTCGGCGCCCGCACCACTTACGCCGCTGCTCGCGATGTGCCGCAGTTGCGCAGCTTCGGAAGCTGGGATGATCGCCACGGCGTACCGCGTAAAGCGCTGCTTGCGGAAGGTGCTGTGGCGTTGCTGTTGGTGCTGTTTGGCAGCTTTACCCAGAGCGGGTTCAACACCATGGTCGAGTACCTGACGCCGGTGTACTGGTTGTTTTTGAGCTTGAGCAGTGTGGCGCTGATCATTCTGCGCCGGCGGTTTCCTCAGGTGCCACGGCCGGTGAAAGTGCCGCTGTATCCACTGTTGCCGCTGCTGTTTTTCGGCTTGTGTCTGTACATGCTGTATTCGAGCGTGACGGTGGTGGGCTGGGGAGCTTTTTTGGGGATTGGGGTGTTGCTGATTGGCGCAGTGTTTTTAGCCGTGTTGAGCCGCCTGACGCCATCCCCTTACCCTGATCCTCTCCCAGAGGAAAAGGGGGCCAACCGCAGAGTCTTGCGGGATACATCAACCTGAAAAACGGGTCGATTATGGATTCAGCGAAAAGCGCTCAAGTCGCTGTACTTCTCAAATATCCCCCAATCAGTCCCCTCTCCCTGCGGGAGAGGGCTAGGGTGAGGGGCTCTTAAAAAACGGCGCTTAAAAAGACACCGCCGCCAGCTGCGAAAGCCGCAACACAGAAAGATCCCCGGTAATTCGCTTATACGCCAGGCGAATCGCCTCAATACTCCCCTCATTCTTCGCACTGTTTTCATGCAACACCACAATCACCTTGGTGCTCAGCCGCTCAGGCTCTTTCGCCCCGTGATCCTTCCACTGCCCATACGCATCGAACACCGTGAATCCGTCGGGAAACCTCGGCGTCACTTCCTTATCCAGAAACTCGCGCCAGCGCGCCGGGCTGACCGCACCGTCCTTGCCATCCAGCGAGCCCACCGAAAAGTACAACTCGGTCCGCGTCCATTGCGCCTGCGCCGGGCGCGTCGCGTCCCCCTGCAAGGTCGAGCTGGCAGGATCTTTGGTATGCACGGAAACCAGAGGAGGGCTGGCACACCCTGCGACTGCCATAAACAGTGTCGCCAGTAAAAGACGTTTAGGCATGGAACTTCCTTATTGTTGACAGTAGTCGGCAATTATAAGACGGCAGGTTAATAGCGATAAAAGATTAAAAAGTCGCGTGGGACGCTATTAATGGAATATGCGACGCGTTGAAATTAATACGAAGTGGTTAGATCAATAATTTCTTTCGGTTATTTAAATAGTGCTGCTTCGAATATCCATAGCTTGTAAAGCGAAGCGCGTGCATTTGATATTTCTGTTATCACGCCTACTCTGCTGTTCCAGCGCCTCAAGACGCATGGAACGCTGCGCTTGAGCCGTTTGAACAGCCGTTTTTGCTGTTTGATGGGCATCTTGTTCAGGAATCGTCAGTCCTTAGAATCGGCCCCCATCAACTTCTCATCCAGTTCTTAAATCCTCAGGGAGCTTCACCATGATGAACGCCATGCAGATGCAAATGCCGATGAACGCCAACATGCCAATGATGCCGATGATGGGCATGCCGATGATGATGGCGACCATGACCTGCGAAATGATGGACGACGGCATGATGTGCAAAATGATGCCGGCCGCTGGCATGGACATGGCCATGTTCAAGAACAGCGGCGAAATGATGCAGATGATGATGAACTGCGGCATGCCGATGATGATGCACTGCGGCAACATGACCATGATGTGCATGTCCCAGGCGGCCATGGCCATGCCGATGATGAACATGATGATGCCAATGCCGATGATGGGCATGCCGATGCCATCGATGAAGTGCGTGATGGAATGCACCATGATGGCCGACTGCATGATGTGCAAGATCATGCCGATGGCGGGCATGAACATGGACATGATGAAGAACTGCTGCACCCTGATGATGAAAATGATGAACGACTGCAGCATGCCAATGATGATGAGCTGCAACGGCATGCCGATGATGTGCTGCACCTGCTGATCCCGGGCAGCACAAAAAAAGCCCCCGAGGCCTCAAGGCCTGGGGGCTTTTGCATTCCATAGACCACTGCAAACCTCTGTGGGAGCTGGCTTGCCAGCGATAGCGGTGGATCAGTCGATTTAAATGCTGGATGTGCCGACGTCATCGCTGGCAAGCCAGCTCCCACAGGGGATTGTGTTAAAGCAAAGAGAGGTAAGGATCAGTCGAGGCGTTCGGGGTAGGTGACGACCAGGTAGGCGACGGCTTCGCTGTCGGCCGGGTTGCGGTAGCGGTGGGGCTGGTCGGCGTAGAACAGGATCGAGTCGCCAGTCGAGAGCAGGTAGCGCTCGTCGTTGACGCTGATCTCCAGCACGCCTTGAGCCACCACCAGGTTTTCCTGCACACCCGGGCCGTGGCCCTCGGATTGGTCTTCACCCAGCGGGCTCAGGCGCAATTCGTAAAACTCGGACTGACGCGCCACGTCGAACGGAAACAAGGCCCGACTGACAAACGCACCGCTGGCACTGACCAGCCGTTTGCTCTGGCTCGCCGACAACACTGCCACACCTTCAAACGCTCGGTGCTCGAGAAACGCGGCCACCGACACCTTCAAACCCTTGGCGATTTTGCACAGCACCTTGATTGAGGGCACGCTGCGCCCGGACTCGATCTGCGCCAACATCGCCCGGCTCACACCGCACTGGCGCGCCAGACCATCCAGCGACAAATGACGCTTGCTGCGCAGACGCTGCAGATTCTGTGCGACCCGTTCGCAGATCGGGTCTTCTTCCAGTGATTCGAGGTTGTTCAGGTCCAGCACAGGCTCATCCGCGCTCGCCAGAAAGCGCGAGGGGTCACGGGCGTTCACGCTTGGCGCGGCTCGTTGGAATGCGCACCCTGCACCCACTGAAACGCCTGATAACCGGCATTGCGCGCATACATTTCCCACATCGCCCGCGCAAGCTTCTGGGCCTGGCGGCGTTTACGGTAAGCGGCGAAGTCGATCAGGTTGGCAGTTGGATTCATGGCGCACTTCACTGTGATCAATGACGGGATGAAAGTGAGCGTACGCCAATATTTTTATAACGATAAATACTGATTTTGTATTTGTTAATTCGTTTTGGTTCTTTGTGAAGGCAGCCCGTCAGGCCCCCTCATGCTGCTTGCGATAAGCCCCCGGTTGCACGCCCACCGACTTGGCAAATGCCCGGGTAAACGCCGCAATCGATTGATAGCCGACCGCAGCACACACCTGCTCGACCGTGTGATTGGCTCGCAATAACTGGCAAGCGTGGCGCATGCGCAGGGCCAGCAACACTTGCCCCGGCGACTGCCCGGCCAGTTCATTGAAGCGTTTGAAGAACGCCGAGCGCGAAATGCCGATGCACGCCGCCATGCTTTCCAGCGACCACGGCAACTGCGGCTGCTCGATCAGTTGATCGAGCAGCGGTGCGAATTGCGGGTTACGCGCCAGTGCGACCAATCCGCCGAGGTGCTGGTTGTCAGCCATCTGCTGGCGCAGGACATAAAGAAACAGCAGATGGCTCAAGCGTTCAAGCAGCGTCGAGGAGGGCACCGGCAAGCGTTCGCATTCCTCCAGAATCAATTCGAACAAGGCTCGGGCCGCGCTGGAGGAAGGATCCCCGGCGCGCAGAATGATCCAGTCCGGCAAACCCTCAATGATCAGCGACGACAACCCGGACTTGAAATGAAAGAAGCCGCAGACCAGGCCCACACCATCCTCGGCCGCACGATCCAGCGCGGTCATCGCCATGCGCGGCAGCGTCTGCGCCAGCCGCGAGTCTTCAGCGCTGGACAGGCGATAATCGAGATCGCGCAACAGGAACACTGCATCCCCGGCATTCAGCCGCAGCGCCGGTTCATGCCCGTCGATATGCAACCAGCAATGCCCCTGCACGACCAGATGAAAGCTGGCCCGCGCCAGGCCATGAGTGCTGGCATGCCAGCCACCGCAATAGCGGCCGACGTGAAACAGACTCGCTTCGAGTTCAAGGCTTTCTAATAACCAATCAACCAGTGGGCTGGACGAAATCATCTAATGGAAACACTCAGGAGCAAGTAATCGCTACTTTTGAATATGGATCGGAATTTTTATAACCAACAGACTGGCCGGACACTCATCAGCAGGAGTCCTCACCATGTCCCGCGTCACTTTACATACCCTGCAAAGCGCACCCGAAGCAGCCCGGCCATTCCTCGAAAACGCGCAGAAGAACTCTGGATTCATCCCCAATCTGCTGGCGGTGCTGGCCAACGCCCCGGCCGCGCTGGAGACGTACGTTACGGTATCGGCGCTCAATGGCAAAGCCGAACTCAGTCTCGCCGAGCGCGAAGTGGTGCAACTGATTGCTGCGACCCATCACGGTTGCGATTTCTGTGTCGCAGGTCATACCGCCGTCGCGCTGAATAAGGCAAAACTGCCGGCGGAAGTGGTCAGTGCACTGCGCGAGAAAGCCACCGTGCCGGTGGAAAAACTCGAAACCCTGGCGGCGTTTGCCCGCGAGGTCATTGCGACTCGCGGCAAGGTCAGCGACCAGACCTATATCGCTTTCAAGGCTGCGGGTTACACCGAAGGCAACGCGCTGGAAGTGATTCTTGGCGTGAGTCTGGCGACCCTGTGCAACTTCGCCAACGTGTTCGCCAATACGCCGCTCAACCCTGAGCTGGCGGCGTATCGGGCGTAATCGGCCCATCGATTCAGGCAGCGTCGTCTATGGTTGAGGCTGCTGCGTAAAAGGAGAAACGACATGCTCAATCCGGCATTGATGCAATGGCTGGACAACAACGCCCAGGCATTGGATGCAGGCGACGGTGACCCGCAACACGTGCTCACGCAACTGGCGCAGGCCGAGGTATTGCGCGTCGGTATCAGCCCCGAGTTGGGGGGCAGTGGCGGCCATGTGGCCGACGCCGTGGAAGTGCTGGCCGCCGTTGCCAGTCATTCGCTGGCGGCTGCGTTTGTGTTCTGGGGCCAGCGCGCCTTTATCGAGTACCTGCTGCAAAGTCCTAATGCCACGTTGAGAGAAAAACTCCTGCCGTCGCTGCTCAGCGGTGAACTGGCCGGTGCCACGGGTTTGTCCAACGCGATGAAATTCCTCTCCGGCATCGAAGCGCTGCAAGTGCGCGCCGCCACCGAGTCTGACGGCTGGACATTGCACGGGCGCCTGCACTGGGTGACCAATCTGCGCAAAAGCGGTTTTGTCGTGGCCGCCGCCATCGAGCACGGGGAGGGCGGTTCGCCGTTCGTGCTGGCGATCCCCGATGGTGCGGCCGGCGTGCAACGTTCTGCCGATCTGCAACTGATGGGCCTGCAATCAAGCAACACCGCCGCGATCGAATTTTCCCGAGTGGCGGTCGCTCGTGAATGGCTGCTGCATGACGATGCGCGCAAGTTTCTGCCGGCGGTGCGGCCAGCCTTTCTCGGTTTGCAATGCGGTATGGCCATCGGTCTGGCGCGACGTGCGCTGGCGGAAGTCGAAGGGCATTTGCAGGACGGCCGCTCGATCTTGCTGGAACCGTTGCAGGAGCAACGCGAGCAGTTGGCGCACAGCGTCGATGAGCTGAAAAAAGGCCTGCACGACGGGCGTTTCCTGACGCAACCGGCAGCCTTGTTCCAGATCCGTATCGCCCTGGCCGAAGCCGCCGCCCATGCCGTGCAACTGGAATTGCAGGCCAGCGGTGGCAAGGCCTATCTCACCGAACACGGCAGTGGTTTTGCCCGGCGCTGGCGCGAGTCGGCATTCGTGCCGATTGTCACGCCGAGTCTGGTGCAATTGCGCGCCGAACTGCAGCGACAAAAACGGGAAGCGGCGGCATGAGTGCGCCGCTGCTGCACGCGCAAGGCATCAGCCTCGGCTACCCACGGGAGCAGGGCTGGCACACCGTGCTGGAACACTTCGACCTGCAATTGCAGCCCGGTGAAGTGGTGACCATTCTCGGCCCGAGCGGCGTCGGCAAATCCAGCCTGTTGCGCGTACTGGCCGGTTTGCAACAACCGCAGCAGGGCCGCGTGAGCCTGCTCGGCGAACCCTTGACCGGTGCGCATCCGCGCGTTGCGGTGGCGTTCCAGGACCCGAGCCTGTTGCCGTGGCTGACGCTGGAAAAGAACGTCGCGTTCGGCCTCGACTTCGCCCGCCAACCGCACTTGAGCGCGGAGCAACGCAAGGCGCGCATCGATCATGCGATTGCCGCCGTCGGCCTCGAACACGCTCGTCAGCAACATCCCGCGCAACTCTCCGGCGGCATGGCCCAGCGCACCGCGCTGGCCCGTTGTCTGGCGCGTCAGCCGCAAGTGCTGTTGCTCGACGAACCCTTCGGTGCGCTCGACGAAATCACCCGTGCCGACATGCAACAACTGCTGCTGCAATTGATCGCTGACCATCAAACCGCTGCAGTGTTGATCACCCACGACATCGACGAAGCCCTGCTGCTCTCCGAGCGGATTCTGCTACTGGGTGACAGCCCGGCGCACATCCTCGGCGAGTGGCGCATCGACCTGCCTCAGCCCCGCGCCGAGCTGGTTGACGAACTGGGCGCGCTGCGCATCGACATCCTCAAAACCCTTCGGCGGGCGAGCCGCAATCCTCACACCCATCCTTTGCCCGCAACGTCGGAGATTGACCATGTGCCTGGACGACTTCACTCACACACGTCGTGACTTCCTCAAACTCAGCGCGCTGCTGACCGCTGGCGGCGCGTTGCCGCTGCTCAACAGCCTGAACGCTCGCGCCGCGTCCGAGCCAAATGCCCCGGTGCGCATCGGTTATTTGCCGATCACCGACGCCACGCCGTTACTGGTCGCGCACAACAATGGTCTGTTCGAGGCCGAGGGCATTCAGGCCGAGCGCCCGGTGCTCCTGCGCAGTTGGGCACAGGTGATCGAGGCGTTCATTTCCGGGCAGGTCAACGTGATTCACTTGCTGTCGCCGATGACCGTGTGGGCGCGTTACGGAAGCAAAGTCCCGGCCAAGGTTGTCGCCTGGAACCACGTCGGCGGTTCCGGCCTGACCGTGGCGCCGGGCATCACCGAGGTCAAGCAATTGGGCGGGCAATCGGTGGCGATTCCGTTCTGGTATTCGATTCATAACGTGGTGGTGCAGCAGCTGTTTCGCGACAACGGACTCGTGCCGGTGAGCAAGTCCGCCAATGCTGCGCTGGCGCCAAACGAAGTCAATCTGCTGGTGTTGCCACCGTCGGACATGCCGCCCGCGCTGGCGACCAAACGCATTGCCGGTTACATCGTCGCCGAGCCCTTCAACGCCTTGGCCGAAGACCTCAAGGTCGGCCGCGTGCAACGCTTTACCGGCGACGTCTGGCGCAACCACGCCTGCTGCGTGGTGTTCATGCACGAGCAGGATCTGAACAACCGCCCCGAGTGGTCGCAAAAAGTCGTCAACGCCATCGTCAAGGCGCAGGTGTGGACCCGCGACAACCGCGCCGAGGCCGCCAAACTGCTGTCCAAGGACGGCAGCAACCGCTACACGCCGCACGCGCAACCGGTGCTTGACCGGGTGCTGTCGCCCGCCGTCAGCGACCGCGAACAATACCTGGCCAGCGGCGCGATCCAGCACAGCCATTGGGACGAGCAGCGCATCGACTTTCAGCCGTATCCGTTCCCCAGCTACACCGAAGAACTGGTCAAACGCCTCAAGGACACCCTGATCGAAGGCGACAAGGGCTTCCTCGCCAACCTCGAACCGCAGCACACCGCGCGCGATCTGGTCGACGACCGCTTCGTGCGCAATGCCATTGCCGCTGTCGGCGGCATGCAGACCTTCGGCCTGCCGGACAGCTTTGAACGCAGCGAGGAGTTTGGCCTCTGATGCGCACGCAAACCTCATCGACACTCCACGGTGTTTTGGGCGTGGCCGGGCTGTTGTGCCTGTTGCTGCTGTGGTGGCTGGGCGTACACGTGTTCGGCGGCAGCGACAGTCTGGCGCAGCGCTTTTCGCCCGAAGCAACGCTCGCAAGCCTCGGCGAACTGCTGCTGCGTCCGGAGCTGTACGAGCACGTGCTGGTCAGTCTGAAACGGATTCTGGTCGGCCTGCTACTGGCGTTGCTGATCGGCGTGCCGTTGGGCCTGATGATCGGCAGTTACCGCCATCTGGAAGCAGCGACCACGCCAGCGTTTCAGTTTCTGCGGATGATTTCGCCGCTGTCGTGGATGCCGGTGGTGGTGATGCTGATGGGCGTCGGTGATCAGCCGATCTACTTTCTGCTGACCTTCGCCGCGGTGTGGCCGATCCTGCTTAACACCGTCGCCGGCGTGCGCCAACTCGATCCGCGCTGGCTGCAATTGAGCCGCAGCCTCAGCGCCACGCGCTGGGAAACGCTGCGCAAAGTGATTCTGCCCGGTGTGCTCGGCCATGTGCTGACCGGCGTGCGGCTGTCTATCGGCATCCTGTGGATCGTCCTGGTGCCGTGCGAAATGCTCGGGGTCAGCGCGGGGCTGGGCTATTTCATTCTCGATACGCGTGATCGCCTGGCGTACTCGGAGTTGATGGCGATGGTGCTGCTGATCGGTGTGCTGGGTTTTGCCCTTGATGCGTTAGCGCGCTGGCTGCATCGGCGCTGGGCGCCGGCCTGAGGTCAGTGGAAGGCGTTGAGCAGGAAATCGCGCACGTATAACAGGCTCGGGCTCTTGATCACGCTTTTGCGCCACACCAGATACAGCGCGTTGACCGGCGCTTCGTTGGGCAACGTCGGCGATATCAGCCGACCGTCAGCGATGGCGTCGGCGCACTGGTAATCCGGCAGGACACTCCAGCCGTGACCGCCGAGCAGCAGGTCCTTGATGATCCGCAGATCGGGGATGGTCAACGCGGCTTGCAGTTGCGGCGCGACCTGAAACATTGTCGTCCACAACGGCCGTACTAGCGCCAGATCCTCGTCAAAAGCAATCAGCGGCACTTGCTTGAGTTGCTCTGCGGTCGGCTGTTGCCCGAGGCGTTCCAGCAGACTCGGCGCGTACACCAGCAACATGCGTTCGGTGAGCAGATGCGCGTAGCCATGGGAGTGTTCGTCGGGCATGGACGCGGTGATCGCGAAGTCGATTTGCTTCGAATCGAGCATTTCATAAATGCGTTTTTTAGCGCCCGTGTGAAAGCGCAGGGTGAAGCCTTCGTTCATCAACGGCGCGAGGCGAGCGGCGACTTGCGCGTGGATGAAGTCCGAAGGGCCGACCAGGTGCACTGTGCCGCCCTTCATCAGGCCCGGGCGCAGCGAGGCAATCTTGCTTTCCAGTCCGTCGAGAAACGGCGCCACCGAGCGCGCCAGTTCATCCCCGGCTTCAGTCGGCTCGACACCACGTGGCAAGCGCTGGAACAGCGGTTTGCCGACCAGCGCTTCCACCGCTTGGATGTGCATTGATGCTGCCGGTTGGGTGATGCCCAGGTGTTCCGCTGCCCTGGAAAACGACTTGGCGCGGTAGGCTTCGAGGAAGGTTCGCAAGTGGGTGAGGTGGCTCATGGTGCTTTGGCGCCCAAAGGATGACGGTTGCTTTTACCACTGTGCCTGCCGGAACGGAACGCCATTACGGCGTTCCGCCTATCGAAGGCCTACAGGTTCTCAGCCGCCCGATAGTTTGATGTGGCCGACATCTGACTCAGCACCAGCAACAGGCCCAGCGCCGAAACCGCTGCACCGGTGAGCCCGACGAAGCTCAGACCAATCTGACTGATCGTGACGGCGCCCAGTACTGAGCCCAGCGCGATCCCGGAATTGAATCCGGCAATGTTCAACCCCGCCGCGACCCCATGAGCATGTGGCGCATGACGCTCGGCAACGCCGATCAAGCGCGCCTGTAACGCCGGCACCGCAGCGAAGCTGAACATACCCAGCAGGGCGACCAGCACACCCATCATCAACGCTGAACCTGAGAACGCCCACATGCCCGCCGTCACCAGCACGATGCCGACGATCAACGCAGCACTGGCGCGGTCGACACCCCAGGCATCCGTCAATTTACCGCCCAACACATTGCCGATTGCCGCCATCACGCCGTACAACAACATGAACACGCCGACCGTGGCGGCGGTGGTGCCAGTGACCTCGGTGAGCACCGGGGCGATGTAGGTGTAGGCCACAAAGGAGCCGGCATAACCCAGCACCGTCACCAGTGCGCCGGCCAACAACTTGCCGTTGAACAACGCCTTGAGACTGTGCAACGCCGAGCCGCTGTCGGCAGCCGTCGGCAACGGATCACGCATGCCGAAGAGCAAACCGAAGAAGCCAATCGCACCGAACACCGCAATCGCCGCCAACACCAGACGCCACGACATCACACCGCCGAGATAGGTGCTGATCGGCACACCAATCGCCATGGCCAAGGTAAAACCACCGAACACCACCGCAACCGCACTGCCGGCCCGACCGGGACCGGCCAACCGCGCCGCCGTACTCGAAGCCACGGCCAGAAACAAGCCATGGCCCATGCCAGCGATAAACCGTGCGACCAGCATCAGCGTCAACGTCGTCGAAAACGCCGCCGCCAAGCTACCGACGCTGAACACCAGCGCGGTGGCGAGCATCACGTTCTTGCGTGACCAACGGGCGGTCAATGCACTGAACAGCGGCGCGGACAGCGTGGCGCCCAAGGCATATGCGGTGATGGTCGCACCGGTGGCTTCGACGTCGACGCCAAGGCTGCGGGCCATGACGTCCGTCAGACCGATCGGCACGAATTCGGCCAGACCCAGGGCGAAAGCGCTAAGGGTGAAGATGTAAATGACAAAGGGCATGTGGGCCTCTCTCGGAAGGGGAAGATGGCGAGAGGCTAGAGAGGGTAGAGGTATAAATGAAATCAGCGATTTATCTATCAGGTATAAAATAAAATATGAGTAGTTCGTTGTAAGGCCAAACGGGAGAAGCATTGATCTCCCGTATGTGTCAGATATATAAAAGGCTTAAGCGTGAGGTAACTTGCCGTAGTAAAGATAAATGGCGGTCAGCGTGGTATTTTTTGCGCCAAAAATATTCTTGTAACTTAGCTCCACGCCTAAACCGATAATCTGCACTTCAACGTGATCGATATTCGGAAGGCCAGTTTTCTGTCTGAATTCTTTTTTTATCGTGTCAGACTGATTTGGTGATATTCCCGCACCAATAAACCTGTATCCCGAAGGCACCCTGTGAATCGACACGCTCTCTATTTCTGTCGCCGATGCGACAGCGATTTGAGTTGTCCGATTTCTAGCGATCGACAGATTTTTTATTAAAGATTTTGGAAAAGCCTTACTCGGATAAAAGGACAAAGGTCTGGAGTTTTTTTCGTTTGGCCTGACCACGTCAAGCATCCGTACTTTGACATTTTCCGCAGGCAAACCACTCGAGTTGAAGAGCGATAGCGTCAGAAACTCCTCTTGGTCTCCCGCCCAGTGAATCAGACCGGCATCCGATAGTGTGACCTCGGTTGGGTTGGACGCCTCGATAAATCTTTCGATTTTCCTAAGAGAATCGGCAACGCTTTTGCTTGAGCTAAGCCCCGGGCAATTATTCTGAGTTGGAACGGGGGGCGCCTCACCAGTTTGAGAGTTGAATACCAAGTTACAGTCACCACTAACATATTGATAATTCAAAGTGGGCCGTTGTTCTGTACCTGAAGCAGCGGAGGATAGAATTAAGGTAAGTAGAGAGAGCAGTGTCAGCTTTTTCACTTGCTTTTTTCCGATCCGTTAGTGATTACGTTATGTGAGCCCCGTGCAATTTGAATGTTAATTGAGGGTGGTGCCTCGGGTTGCACTGCTTGGGGTTGGGTTTTTACGGGAGTTGAAACAGGTGCCGGCGTCGGGTTTGGACTATTTAGTCCTTTTGAAAGTGCAAGTATCAGCGCTGAAACAAAGCCGAGACCATACAGCACGGTAGCGGCCAATATGATTTTTTTGTCGACGCCCGTCCACTTGAGCACACCAAGCAAAACCGCTCCGCCGACCGCCACTATGAATGCGACGAGCGTAAGCGGGTCGTAAAGGTAAGGTGCCCATCCATCAATATTTTTCATTTCCATGCTTTCCTTATTCAAGCCAGAGGTGCTAACGACTGGAATAGAGGAAACTTTAATTTTTGAGGGTAGGGGGGGCTATGTCGTTGATGCGGGCTTCGCCAACTCAATCCCCGCCGCCCCCAGCCGTTTGAGAATCTCGAACAACAAATCACTCTTGGTCACCCCGACAATCCTCGGGCTGCCCACATACCCCGTGATGGTCAGCGTAATGCCCTCCGGCGACAACTTGCTGAAACGCACGAACGCCGCCGGTTTGTCGAGGATGCTTTCGTTCTCCCGGTAAGTGCTCAGCAGCAGTTCCTTGACTTGCTCGGGATCGATATCCAGCGGAAACATCAGCTCCAGCGACGCCACACCCTGAGCACTGCCACCCAGGGTAACGTTGCGCAGGTTCTGCGAGATCAGTTGCGAATTGGGCACGATTACAATCGAACGGTCGCTCAACTGAATCTCCGTGGCGCGCACATTGATCCGGCGAATATCGCCCTCAACGCCACTGATGCTGATCAGATCCCCGACCTTCACCGGGCGCTCGGTCAGCAGAATCAGACCCGAAACAAAGTTCTTCACGATCTCCTGCAAACCGAAGCCGATACCCACCGACAGCGCACTGACGATCCACGCCAGATTGGTCCACTGCACCCCCAGCGACGACAGTGTCAGCAGGATCACCAGCGCATAACCGATATTGGAAAACAGCGTGCTCAACGACGCGCACATGCCCGGGTCCATATCGGTCTTGGGCAGGAACTCGTTGTCCAGCCAACGGCTCAAGGCACGGATCAGGTAGATGCCGATCAACAGCGCCAAAACCGCGTTGAGCAAATGCCCGGGCACGATGTTCAACTTGCGCAATCCAGCACCACCGAGGATCGCCATGATGTTGTGGAACAACTGCCCCAGCGTCGTGCCGATGCCGCCAACAAACAGCGCGATGACTGCTAGCAGTAACAGCCCGGCGCGGCTGACCCCGGAGAGCAGAATCGAAATCTGATCCAGCCGTCGATCGCCAATGCCCAGCAACTGCTTGAGCGCCTTGCCGCTTGAATGCTTGGGCGAAAACACGTACTCGCAGCCGTCCTTGATGACCTGGATCAGCAAGTAAAAACCCGACAGCACGATATAAGCCCACACCACTTCATAGGTGATGAACCGCGCCAGCGACACGTAACCGGTGAGCAGGGCTGCGGCCGAGACAAACATCGCCAGACTGACAGCGGTGTAGATCACCCCGGCAAAGGTGTTGCCCGTCGCCTGCGGATCATTGGCGGCAAGCAAGCCTTTGCGCACTTTGCTCACGCGCAGCAGCATCGTCACGACGATGACCATCACCACCATCGCAATCACGCCACGTCCGGCAATCACGATCTGGCTGCTCATGCCGGTGGCGTTGCTGACCTGCACCAACGTCACCAGCACCAGCAAGGTGCCGGAAAGAATGCGCGGGTAGGGCTTCAACGCCAGCGCCACAGGATCGGCAATCGCTGGCAGCCGCCACGACGGATGCCTGGTCGACAACAGCGCGCGGCTCAGCCCGGTGATCAGCACGCAGGCATAGACAACCTTGGCAAACTCCTCGGAAAACGTCTCCAGCACCGGCGGCAAAGGCGCGTGCCGGGTGCAGGCGTAAAACAGGATCTGCAGGGCAATTCCCGTGGTGACGATGGTCGCCAGCGCCGAAGCAAACGCCAACGCACTGCGCCGCACACGCCCCTCCGGCATGCGATGAATACACAACCACGTCAGGCCCCGATCAGCCAGCCTGCGCCCGACTGTCCAGATCAGCAGTGCCAGCAACACCAGCACCGTCGTGTAAAACCGCTGCCCCGGCGCCCACACCGTGGCCCACGTATCGCCCACCTGGCCGACAAAAAAGCGCAAACGCTGCCGATCGTCATCACGAGGATTGACCAGCGGCGACCAGAAGTGCGGACTCAACACGCTGTCCGTGCCCAGCGTCAGCTCACTCTCCAGCAACGTGCGCCGGATCCCCGCAATCTGCGTAATCAGATCCGCCGCACTCTGCTTCAGCGCCGCCAGATTCTTCAGCGTCGCATCCACCTTGTTCTTCTGCTCCGCCAGCGACGCCCGCTGCGCGATGATATCCGCCTGCTCCGACGCCACCCCCGTATCCGGCGCCGCGCCCAACACCCCCAACTGCACCGCCAGCTGCGCCTGCTGCGGCAACAACGACGCCGACAACCGATCGACATCCAGAATAAACGCCTGCACCCGATCCTGCGGCCCTTCGAGCTGGTTGTAATTGTTCGCCGACGAAATCTGCTGCTTCAGCCCATCGAGCCGCTGTTGCAGGGCCTGCAAGTCACTTTGATTGATCACCGGCAACGGCGCGGCTGCGGTCTCGGAAGGCGCGGGCAGATCCGCCGCCCACGGTGAAGAGCCGCCCGAAACGAGCAGGATGAGTGCGATAAAAAACAGCGAGTTCAATGTGTTGCGCATGGAAAGGACGGACCCGAATTGATCACACAGTCTATGAGGGTAGGTGATCAGGGCACGGTTCGAGGAAAAGTTTCAGGGGTGCAGGTGGATCAGCTCGGGTTGCAAGGCGTCTGGAGTGACGTCGAGCAAGGCCAGCGTGACCGGGAGTTTGAAACGACGGCGACCGGCGCTGCCGGGGTTGAGGTACAGGCGATTGCCGCGCCATTCGATCAAAGGCTTGTGGGAGTGGCCGGTGATGATGAGTTTGATGGTGGGGTCGAGGTCGGTGGGGACGTCGGCGATGTCGTGGGTGAGGAGGGTTTGCCAGCCGTTGAGGTTGAAGGTGAGGTGGTCGGGGAGGGCGGCGGCCCAGGGGAGGTTGATGTCGTTGTTGCCGCGTACGGCGTGGAGTGGGGCGATTTCGGCTAGTTGGTCGAGGATTTCTGCGCTGCCGATGTCGCCGGCGTGGATGATGAGGTCGACGCCTTGGAGGAAGGTAAGGGCTTCGGGGCGGAGGAGGCCGTGGGTGTCGGAGATGATGGCGGTTTTCATGAGGGGGAGATTAGCAGGGAATGGGGCTGCTTTCGGCCAGAAGCAGACGCCTATGAACGAAAGTGCTTAACTAATAACCAAGAACACACTGCTGATAAATTTCACTTGTGTTACCACCCTATAGTTAGGTGCTCAGTTAATGCGTATCCAGGATCATAAACTAGCGTGGCGCTGGATCGACCCAGCGTATGCGGTGTTGCCAGAGGAAATCCTCGTGCAGATGCAGGTAGTGCTGCCTGAGGAGGCGAGGGAGCTGCACAATCGAGCGCTAAAGTTTTTGGGCAATCACAGCTTGAGCATCGAGTTACGTCCTGAAATATCCAACGCAGAAGAGGCCGCGTCGGAGGTTTGCTCCAATTGGCTGAAACAACTCCAGCCACATCTAGAGCAGCCGGTATCACTTTCTTGGGATGCAGAGACAGCCTTGCGCACAACATGGGAGGTGTTCATATCTTTCTGGCCGGAGTTCTGCTATCCGTCCTCGGATGATCTAGTTGTATTTCCAGAATCAGAGGCGTGGGTGCTCTTATACCATCATGACCGAGAGTTTCACTTTGGTAGACGATCGGGCAAAGCTTAGCAAGCCGCTGCAACTCGGCGCTTATCCTTGCGACAACTTTAGACACATGGATGTCCGCTTTTGGCCGATAGCTGCCGTCCACAAATGACTGCTTTCGGCCATAGGCAGTATGACGGGACTCCAGTAGAGCGGTCTGTAGGGCACGGACGAAATCGCTAGGGTGCGGCGTCGTCTTGGCATCGCCCACGCCGTCGCCACGGGTGAACAATCAGGCTTGAAAATCGCAGCGTTCGATCTGGCCACCTGCGGTGTCGTGAACGTCCGTAAAAGGGCGGATTTCCAAAAGTCGAGAAAGCGAAGTCAGCCAGACGGCAACAATGTGATCCTGTTTTTTTTGTTGGATCTGAGCCTGTTTTTACCGGGGCAACGCTCTATAGAGTGTGTATCCGACGCACAAGTGGACAGTGATCGGCCCGCCACTGTTTCTGGCTCTCTGAAGACCGGACGAATCGAGAGTCTTCAGGAATTACCATGAATCCTCGTCCAAGCTTTCAGAGCAAGACCTTCCCCCAATCGCAACGTGACATTCTCGGCATGATTGCGACCGATCAGCATCTGGGCGATGTACTCTGCGCCATCTGCCAGATGCTCGACACACAGACTCCCGAAACCTACTGCTCTATCCTGTTGGCGGATGCCGAGGGCAAACACTTGCTCAACGGCGCGGCACCCGGCCTGCCGATCGAGTACAGCGAGGCGATAGATGGCATGGCCATTGGTCCGCAGGAAGGGACCTGCGGCACCGCAGCTTTCCGGCGCGAGCTTGTAGTCACCGAAGACATCGCCCTGGACCCGAACTGGGAACGTTTCCGCAGCCTGGCGCTGGGGCATGACCTGCGTTCCTGCTGGTCAGTCCCTTTGCTCTCCCATGAAGGAACGGTGTTGGGGACATTTGCCCTGTACCAAAAGAGTATCCATGCGCCGGACGAGGTGCAGATTCAACAGCTGGTGTTTGCCGCGCAACTGGCAGTCATTGCGATCCGTCATGAGCGTGACGGTCGGCGATTGGAGGAGAGCGAACAACGTTTTCGTTCATTGTTCACCTATAACCCCAACCCGGTGTTCGCCCTCGATCTGGCCGGCAACGTCCAGAGCGTCAATCCTGCGGGCCTGAAGCTGAAACCGCAGACGGCCGTCAATTTCATTGGTCATCATTTTTCCCATCTTGTACTCGATGAGGATCTGCAACGGGTCAGTCAGCATTTTTGCGCAGCCCGTGCCGGATCGCCTCAGCGCTTCGAGGCACAGCTTCGCGACGAAAGTGAGCAACTGTTGACCATGGATATCTCCAACCTGCCCATCATGGTCAACGGAGAGATTGTGGGAGTATTTGGCATTGCCCGGGACATCAGCGCACAGAAAAATTTCGAACGCGAATTGAGCTTCAATGCCAGCCATGACCGGCTGACCGGTTTGCTTAACCGTGTTTCGCTTGAAGAGCGACTTGTTCGGGATTGCCACATCAGTCGTCGGCGTAATCGGCGTCTGGCGGTAATGTGCATTGATCTGGATGGATTCAAATCCATCAACGATTCGATCGGGCATTACTTCGGCGATCAGGTGCTGATCGAAGTGTCGCAACGCATGACCCAGCAAGTTCGTCCCGGTGACACCATCGTGCGCATGGGCGGTGACGAATTCATTGTGCTGCTGCCGGACCTGCTGCGTGACGAGGACGCAGTGCCAGTCGCCGAGCGCTTGATGGCCAGCATTGCCAGACCCTACTGCATCCAGGGCATTGACCTGCATGTGAGTGCAAGTGTCGGCATCACCCTGAGCGATGGTCACATTGAGCAGCCGATGCAACTGATCCAGCAGGCTGACATGGCGATGTACAAAGCCAAGCAGCAAGGGCGCAACAACTTTCAGTGGTACACCAGCGAGCTCAATCAACGTGTTTGCGAGCACGCGAGCCTGCGCAATGACTTGCAAAAGGCTATCGAAACTCAATCCTTCCAGCTGCATTATCAACCGCAGATAGACGCACGCACGGGGCAGGTGGTCGGGATCGAAGCCTTGCTGCGCTGGGAGCATCCGGTAAAAGGATTTATCTCACCAGCGGTGTTTGTAACAGTGGCTGAAGACAGTGGTCAGATCATCCCGCTGAGCCTTTGGGTACTCGATACGGCCTGCGCGCAGTTGCGTCAACTGGGCGAGCAGGGCATCACAGGCATCTCGATGGCCGTGAATATTTCGCCGATGCATTTCCAGCGTGGGCAGTTCGTCGAGTGTATACAGGCAGTGCTGAACAGGTACGAACTTAGCGCCGGGCAGTTGGAACTGGAGATTACCGAGTCGCTTCTGTTGCATAACGTTGAGCAGGCGATCGACACGTTGCACCAGCTCAAGGCTCTAGGTGTACGCATTGCGCTCGATGATTTCGGCACCGGTTATTCCAGCCTCAGCTACCTCAAGCGCTTACCCATCGACAAAATCAAGATTGACCGTTCTTTCATCCGGGATATCGCTACCGACCATCACGATGCCGCGATCACCCAAGGCATTATTTCCATGGCCCATCACCTCAGCCTGACGGTGGTCGCCGAAGGTGTGGAAACCAAGTCTCAAGTGGATTTTCTCAAGGGCGGTCGCTGCGATGTTTTTCAGGGGTATTACTTTGCTAAACCGATGCCCTATGCTGACCTCGAAGCTTTCCTAAGCCTTCGCGCGTCCCGGTCCCTGACGCCCGATCTTGTCTGTTCCGAAGTTTGAAAAGGCGAATCTTCAGATTCGAACGAGTCCGGTTGCCCTGAACCACACTTCAGTTGCCACTTCGGTCCTGGAGCGTTCCTGTTGAGCGCTTCAGATCTTTTGCCGGGTCTAGAAGCGTTTGGGAAACTGAGCGCTTTAGACCCAAGCTCTGCTCAACACGCCTGGCCGTGGACGCATTAAGCGCGTGACTGTTGTTGGCACTGGAGGGTACCGAAAATTCGTTCAGTTACTACGGTAAGCGTCATCAACGACTATAGTCATTGGTGAGCCAGAGCGAATCCGACCATTCCCCTGCCAACCTGGCCTAATCCAATTCCGCGATTACACGGCGGATCTTCTTGTGTTCCTTGATGCGGAACGTAAACGTTTCGCTGCCGAAATTACTCAGGCTCAGGCTGAGATCGAGGCAGTGTTGTCTTTTTTTTTCCCCTTGATGGTGGATGGAGTTATCCCGCCGGGCACGTCGTATCCCACTGAGCACATCCCAACCACCCATCTATCAAGGTTCAAGCAATGAATACTTCAGAGTTAGATGATGCACAAAAAACCAATGGCGACCTGGTTCAGGGTCCGCTGCCGGCCGGCACTGTCGCGCCCGACTTCACTCTTCACGCAACCCCTGATCAACAGTTGTCGCTGCGTGAGCTAAAGGGAAATCCCGTGATACTGGCGTTTTATCCCGCTGACTGGACTTCGGTGTGTGGTGACCAACTGACCTTGTACAACCAGTTGTTACCCACCTTCAGAGAATATGGTGCGGTGCTATTGGGTATCTCGGTTGACAGCGCCTGGTGTCATCAGGCCTTTGCCAAAGATCGAAATTTCCACTTCAGCCTGCTGGCCGATTTCGAGCCCAAAGGGGCGGTGGCACGACAGTATGGAGCGTACGAGTCCCAGCTCGGAGTTTGTAAGAGGGCACTGTTCGTGATTGACAAGGAGGGGGTGGTCGCCTGGAGCTACGTCTCACCAATGGCAATCAACCCTGGGGCGGACGGCATTCTGGATGCGCTGGATGCTCTGGTGAATTCGCCACAAAGCACGCCAACCAAAAATTAACAGGTGATTACATGGCCACTCTCAAAGTCCCGGTAAGTGCCAACGACCATCGCCAGGGAAGTGCGCATGCCAAGGTCACCTTGGTGGAATTTGGCGACTATGAATGTCCCTATTGCGGTGAAGCTTATTGGATGGTCAAGAATCTGCAACAGCATTTTCGCGATGACTTGCTGTTTGTGTTCCGTAACTTCCCTCTGACCACCGCTCACCCCCATGCATTGGGTGCAGCGGTCACCGCTGAGTATGCCGGGAGTCGAGGATTCTTCTGGGAGGCCCACGACGAATTGTACGAAAATCAGGATCGATTGGGCCTGCCGCTGTATCGCGCCATCGTTCTCAAACACGGCCTTCCCAGGGAGGAATTCGATCTTGCAATGCAAGAGGATACTTACATTCCCAAAATACAAGCCGATTTCAATGGCGGTGTACGCAGCGGCGTGAATGGCACCCCAGCGTTTTACATTGACGGGCTTCGCTATGACGGAGTTCCAGAGTTCATCGGGATGAGTCAGATGATTGAGCTTTTGTTAGTGCGTGGACGAAATCGCTAGAGAGCCAAATCGGCTTGGCATCACCCACATCGGAGCCGAGGAAAAACCAACGTTAGCTTCCTTTTACATTAAAGAGGTGGACACGGAGCCGGCAACTAATGAAATCTTTGAAGTATTATGAAGAAAATCGACACGCCACATGGTTGGAGTTGTTTTTTGACCTGACTTTCGTTGTTACGATAGGCCAGGTTACGCACACTCTCGGACATGTTCATGACGGCCACTTTGAACATAAGCAATTATGGACATTCTTACTGCTTTTTGTACCGTTGTGGTGGATCTGGTCCAGTCACACGATTTACTCCAACAGGTTCGATACAGACAGTAATCTTCACCGTTTGGCAACATTGTTCATAATGCTCCTGCTCATTGTGCTATCGGCACGGATTGGGGAAGACCTGGAAGTGAACTACCCGCTTATTATTGCCTGCTATTTTGGTATACGAGCGATCATCAGTGTTATGTACATTTCATCCATTAGTAAACTCGATTCTCGCGGCGAACTTTCCTCAAGGCTTGGTTTCGCCCTATTAGTTAGCGCAGTTATTAGTCTTTCATCCGTTATTTTTGACCCGCCCTTGCGTTACCTTGTTGCTTATATTGGGATTGTTCTTGATATTCTGTTTCCTGTATTTTTCTGGACTAAACTAAAGCCGTTGCCAGCACACACGGAACATTTGGTTGAGCGCATAGGCCTACTCACCCTAATCTTATTGGGGGAGTCAATTATTAGCCTTTCCGGAGGCCTGTCTAACATTCAATGGGGTTATTATAATGTGATGGCGGCCATCACCGGATTTATCATGATTTGCAGTATCTGGTGGATCTATTTTGATAGTTTTTACTTACTGAACAAACATCAAAGCAGTATGAGTGGGCACGCCTTAATCTACTCGCACCTTTTTCTTTTTATGGGGCTGGCACTTCTGGCAAATTTGATCAGGCATGCGATCCTGAACGACATTGCGATGCGCGATTTCCAGATTATGTCGATCACCGGCATGGTCTTGTTTTTCCTGGGGAAGCAATATGGCTATTTCATAGCTGTGAGTCGAATAAGGAAATACATACTGCAAAACACCTTGATCGTGTTTTCTTTAGGTGGGTTAGTTATATTTCTACCACGTGTCGAGTACATATTGGTCGGCTTGACAGTCACCATGATTTGTTATGTTCTCCTGAATTTCAGATATCGTTGAGTCTTGATTATCAGGCCACAGCTCGGGAAAAGTGATCACGCGGCTGGTCTGCGGTTTGCGCGCTGCCTACTACGTCATTCTCAGTGTCCGAGCGACATGCGACGCTACCCTTGGTCTCTTTGGGTTTGTAATCCTGGTGTCGTCGACCATAGTTAATAGTCGGATGCCCCTTTTAGCTATTGCGACCAGATAGCACCAGCCGCATCGTTACAACAGGAGCCACGTCATGGTCAAAGTAGCGTTGTTCGTTCGTCTGGAAGCAAAACCTGGGAAAGAGAAAGAGGTGGAGCGCTTTCTCTTGAGCGGCCTTCCTTTAGTGGAGGAGGAGCCAGCCACTACAGCCTGGTTTGGAATCCGCTTGGGGCCGTCTACCTTTGGCATCTTTGACGCATTCCCGGATGAAGCGGGCCGGCAGGCTCATCTTTCGGGCAAGGTCGCGGCGGCGCTTATGGCAAACGCTGCCGAGCTGTTTGCCGAACCGCCATCAATCGAGAAGGTTGACGTCCTTGCGGCCAAGGTACCCGGCTAAGCAAACCCAATAGGAAGCTCCAGTCAGTACTGGGAGGCCCACGATGTATTTTGTGAAAATCAGGATAGCCTGGGCCTGCTGCTGTTCCGGGCGGTGATCAATCAAAACACCTGTATTGAAGATAAATGTCATGGCTAAAGTGCCGTGTCCAGGATTCATGCCATGCTCGCGCGCTCGGTATAAGTGAAAGGATACGCGCGCAAATCGTGTCCATGGACGGCGTGGAAGCCGCACAGAATCTGCAAGGCAATGTGCTCATCACGGGTTTAGGCTGGGTAGGGTAGATTGCTTGCCGGGCACCGGTCGCTCATGGCGCGAAGATCTCCATCATTGATATAGAACCGTAGGTCATCCGCGCCGTGACACCTAATGGTTTCGTCAAGTGAGCATTCGTCGGCGTAGCAGTGACCGATGTTCAATGAGCTGCCTGACGCGGCTGCACTCCGAACTGCGCAACGATGTGCGTACCCAATTCCTCAATAACTTCCACCGCAGGGCGCTTGCCGTATTTGAGATTGAGAATGACGTGGTCCACGCCGATTTCCTCAAGCGACTCCAGCAAAAATCGTAGATGGTAACGTCCAAGTCTGAACCCCAAATGGATACGTGTGGGTGGCGTTGACGGATTTTCATCGAGATCGATGTACAGCGACTGAGTAAAGGGCTTATACACAGAACCACATTGTTTCGTGACCTCCAGTCGCCAATCTTCCACGACCAGCCGCTGCATGTTCGGAATGCGTGGATAGTTGATCCATCCGTTGCTCTCACGCGCGATCCAATCCAGTGACTGGCGACTGTTGCCGGTCACGAGCATTGGAATGAATTGGGTGGTAGGTTTCGGAATCAGGTCTGCGCCTTGCATTTCACCAGTGCTCCAGTGGATGGGCTCAAAACTGGTGCTGTGGGCACGGCGAATCACTTCGTAGTGTTCTCGAAAGATTTCTCCACGCCTTTCGGGATCGACGCCAAACGCCGAAAACTCCACTGGCCGATCTCCCGAAGCAACCCCCAGAATCAAGCGACCAGTGCTCAACTGATCGACGCTGGCTGACGCCTTGGCCGTGTGCAGGGGATGGTGCAGCGGGATGGCGATGGAGGCGGTGCCAAGTGCAATCTCCGAGGTATGGGCGGCCATATAACCCAGGTAAACCCAGGGGTCGAAGACTTGGCCGACATCCCCGAAGCCAGGGTCGCGAAGCGGCACGTCGCGAAACCAGAGCGCGCAGAAGCCCAGCGCCTCGGCTTGTTTAGCCAGTGTGACCTGGTTGAGCATGCTCGGAGTGTCCCCGTCGAACGCCTCCATGGGAAAGAATAATCCAAGGCTCAAATGCCCCTGAGTGAAGGTTCGGCTGAACCCTCGATGCTGCTGGTAAGGAATCGTGCTCGGCCGATACATACGGATTGACCTCATGACAGAACGTGAACAGCGCCCCCGTTTCCAGAGGTGCTGCGGCATCGGTCGCTTTTGAACGGCAGGTGGGGGGACTGGGTCTGGCTTTTACCCGTTGCGCCGTACTGCTGGTCGTGTGGACCGGACTCAGGGGGCAGTTGCTGGCGATAGGCGCGGGTTGGTCCGGGTGGGTGTTAAGCGGACGGTCAAAGGAAGTCAGATCTCTCGGCTCTATACCACCAGATGGGCAAGGCGTTCGAGGAATCATTCTATAAGCGTAGGCGGTTTTGCAGCTCTCCGCCATATTCTTACAATCGAGCCGCTGACGGGCGAAAGTCGCGTATCGAAGGCAGTTATCGGTCGTTTCCTGCCATTCTAGAACGGCCGCTATTGGCCGAAAGCAGTCACTTACAAGGCTCACTAGGCGTGGCGTTGTTCTGTGGCGACGGATAAACCAGTCGCCACAGAATGACCGCAACTACCCAGCTACATCAACCTTGTCCAAAGCCCGATTCACCGCCAACTCTCCAAGCATCACCACCTGCGCAATGCCCAGCAAAGTCTTGCGTATCGGCCCATCCACAAGCCCGGCGACATCACCCAGCATGACACTCGCCGGGGCCAACGATTCGCAGGCGTTTGCCAGCAACGACTCTGCATCGGCCTCCGGATCAACCAGAAACATTGTGCTGGGTTTATACGGCGCAGCCATGATCGCGGCCGCAGGCTTGAGGTAATGGTCGAGGGCGCGTTCTGCCGCGTCGTGGAATTTCTTGGAATCGGGTGATTCGTAAGGGGAGGCCGGGTCGGTTTCTGGTGGGTTCGGCGTTGGTTTGAACATAGATGAAACTCCATATGTGGTTAAAGGAGCCATCCACTCTCGCTACCAAACGAGGGGTGGCGGCCATACGAAGGTTGGTAGACCGGCCCACATGGAAAAACCGGCGCGCCCGAAGACGCCCTGCGCATGGCCACCATCAAGCGGATGCCAGAAAGCATCTGCGATACGTGACGCGATACGCCATGTGGAAGACGGGCTACCAAACCCGATCACTGCTTTTCAGTGACCGATGAACGATAGGGCTCACCCTCCAGGCGCACAAGCCGGCGGATTCTGGCGTAGTCGTAGGCAACGACGCAAGATGTTGTAGCCTTCTGGGCGTAACGCGGCGTGTCATTTAAACGTTCCCCGGAATCCCTTAAACAAGCACTGAATATCGCTGCCAAAAGCACACTGTTAAAGTGCATTCCCGCCGCCAAGGTCGGTGCATGGGGTGAACGGTTTTCCGGAGTCGGGTGATGGGGTTTTCTGCAACGATGTGGGAGTGGTTTGGCCAGGATGAGTACGGCCGGGTCTTTGCTGTGTGCGAGGGGCTTCTGGCTCTACATTTCCTTGCCATGACGCCGGAAGAGCAGCGAGGGGCGATTCCGTACTGCCCGGCCTGTGAGACATGGTCGGAAGTGATGCTGCCGCTGGAAAGAACGCTGACAGCGTGCGCCAGTGCGTTGCCGATGGACATCAGAACACGACTGCAAAGTCTGTGGGAGCAATGTAATGGTCTGACGGAAGCGGCTTTTCACTGTGATGACTGGTTCATGTTTGATCATGCGCAATGGCAGCCGCTGAGAGTCGCGGCTGAAGAGTTGAAGCAACTGATGGAGTGGCAGGACATCGAGCCGTTTCGGGAGGAGTTGCTGGAGGATTGCCGCAATGCCATTCGCGGCATCAAGCGTCCAGTGATCGAGTAAGCCTCAGCAGAAAGAGGCGCACGGATGGTGACGTGCTTGAACTGTGCATTCCTCATGGGAATGCACCACATAAAATCAATGCATTTTTCTTATCCCACCCCTCGGCGTACCTTGCTGCAAAGCCAAGGAGAATCGCCCATTGAACGCATCCGCCCCCACACCTGCCGATAAATTCGACGCCTCCCGCGCCAACGAATACGCCAGACAAAGCCGCATCGCCCTGACCGGATACGACGCCTGCCACGATCTCGCGGCGTGCATGTTGGCCGCCCAACTCGGCCACTCGCCCTCGGCAAACGTGTTGGTGGTCGGCGCTGGCGGTACAGCTCAGGAAATCGTTGCGATGGCGTCGCTGGAGCCGGACTGGCACTTCACGTCGATCGATCCTTCCGAGCCGATGCTGGACGCCGCGACGCAGCAGTTGCAGGCCCATGGTTTGCGACATAGAACGACGGTGCGGCTTGGGCTGGTCGACGACTTGCCGGCGGATGAGGTGTTCGACGCGGCTACATTGATCGGTGTGCTGCATCATCTGAATGGCGATGAGCCCAAACGAGCCATTTTGCGGTCCATTCAGGCTCGTCTCAAACCCGGCGCTCCGTTGATCGTTGCGGGCAATCATTACGCTTACGCCAGCCAACCGTTGTTGCTGGCGGCGTGGGGGCAGCGCTGGCGGCAGCAGGGTGCCAGTGCGGAGGAGGTGAGTGCCAAGCTTGGCAAGATTCTGCAAGGTGCGGATCCGCCGCATTCCGAAGCGGCAGTTCAAGCGCTGTTGCATGAAGCGGGGTTTGGCGAGGCGACCCGGTTTTTCAGCAGTCTGTTCTGGGGAGCGTGGCTGACGTGTAAAAGGGACTGAGCGGATGGTGTATCCTCTGCGCCGCACTCCCGGGACAGGATTCTCCCGGGACGAACAAGGATGATTGATGAGTGAATATGGAAGTGTGCCTGTTCCCGCTATACCCAAGCCTTCACAAAATGAAAGAAGTCACGCCGGTGAAACTACCGAATTGCGTGCTGTTTTCGCTGGCCGGAGTTTTTAAGTCGTCATGATGCGTTTCATGAAATCGACAGCCCATATTCTGCTCTGCACGATTCAATACCTGGCCTCGGTTTTGATTAAGTTGGTGTTGGGTATCGCCGCAATACTGGCTTTGATTGTAGTTGCTCTCTACGCAACGGCTGATTCAACGGATCCCGAAATGGTGCCCCGGCTGGATACTCTGGTCACTGCATTTAACGGATATGGAATTTCTTATTATCAGGACCAGGACTGGTGTGAGAGTGTACGTGTCGAGTCGGCGGAGTATGCCAACTCGACCGCCTCGACTTGTGGAGTCGGCGACGAGAAAACGCCGTTTGATGAATCAGGCACGGCGCTGTTTGCCAAAGCCAGGGAGGCGGCGAAAAAAGCAAAAATAGCCCCTATAAGACTCAGCGTTGAGTCCGCGCAAGGCCGTGTGTCGTTCGCGCAAATCGATCTTTCGTGCTTTCTCTGTTACGCGTCTTATGTCTATTCACCACTCGCGAAATACCAGCCTGACGAGGCAGAAAAAGCCATTGTCACCGAGATGGGTGGGGGGTGGTATTACGTGTCGACAGGCATTTGATTTAAATGCTCGATGAGCGCTTCTTTGAATTTTTATACGTTTAGCCATTCAGGTCCCGAAAATGAGAAATATGAAACTGTCAGTTGGTGTGCGGAACTTTCTGCTATGGATTTTTATGCTGTTGTTTATAGTCGCTACCAACACGTTGATCTATCTTTCGTCGCTTCTGGATTTCAGTGATGGTTCGCAGCTTATATTTGTCTTCAGTATTTATCTGCTTGTCTACGTGGTGTTTCTGATTTTATTAGTGTGGGCGTGGCAGTCTTTGCACAGACTACTGGCGCTTAAACCACTGCCGGGGCAGAAGATCCTCGTCACTTACGAGGTGACTTTTGACGAGTACGAAAAGCTCAAAAATTACTTGGCAGAGATCAGAGCCTGAAAGCAGTGCTTGAGTGAGCGAGTACGCTGTGTCAGCTAATAAACGCTGGTCGACGGCAAGGAGGAAAGTGGTTACGGATACTCAATCAGCTTTAATCGAACCGATCATAAAAGGAGCTTCCGTTCATGCCCGCGCCACGCAATCGACTCGTCCAGGCAGCGGCGAAATCCGTTCTCGCCCAACTCGTTGATCACATCATCCCAGGCTCTACAGAAGCCTCTATCGCGAAGTTCGCCGCCGACCGACTGGCGCACGCGGGGTACCCGCAAACCTGGTACTACGATTGCCCGGCCTTCGTACTTTTGGGGTCGCGTAGCCTGCTTTCAGTGTCCGGCCGCGATTATCAGCCCAGTGAAGAAAAGGTCGGCTTATATAACCTGATAACCGTCGATCTCAGCCCGCGATCAGGCGATATCTGGGGTGATTGTGCTCGTTCGTTTTACGTTGAAGATGGAGTGTGTCGAACGATGCCGGTGGGTGAGGAGTTCACTGGCGGATACGCGGTGCAACAGCGCTTGCATGCGCACATGCTGCAATTTGTTCGTCCTGAAACCACGTTTAACGACTTGTATGAGTGGGCTAATGAGGCTGTTCTCGATATCGGTTGCGAGAATCTGGACTTCCTTGGCAACGTCGGTCACAGCATCTGCGAGCGACGGGAGCAAAGGCTCTACATTGAATCGGGTAATCACCGGCAACTGGGTGAGGTGTCCTGTTTCACGTTCGAACCGCATGTCCGTTTGCACGGCGGTCAGTGGGGTTACAAGCATGAAAACATCTACTACTTCGACGAGGACGGTGCGCCCTGTGAACTGTAGGGCAGATACCTGAATCAGCTCTCGGACGAAACCACCGACTCCGAACTAGCCTCGGCTTCCAGTTTCGCGCGCTCGGCCTTACTGATGTATTTAGGCTTTTTCGGGGCCAGTTTTGCGTTGGCCTTTTTGGCCTTTTCCTTGAACAGCTGCTGCAGTTTTTTCTGGCGATTCATGTTTTTTCACTCGATTTGTCAGTGCTGTAGGGCAGTGGTGCAAGCCAATGGCCTAGGTGTTGAGGTAGGGCGTCACGGTGTCTTCGAGGATGCGCATCAGCTCGGGATCCATGTAGCGATAATCGTCCGGAATATCCAGCGTGTGGATCGGCTTGTACTCAAGTAACCGGGCGTATTCGGCCTGCAAGCGATTCAGGTGTTTGCGTTCCATGACAAAGATGACATCGGCCCAGCGGATATCCGCCGGGCCGACCGGTTTGCGTGCATTGGGGCTGGTGCCGGCCGAGCGGGCGTCGAAGCCGGGGCGGCGGCGCCAGATGGCTTCCGCCGTGGGGCTGCGCCACTGGTTGCGGCTGCAGATGAACAGGAGATTGGTCACTCTTGATCCAACAATTGGCGCGTGGTGCGGATGGGATAGGGCATGCCGAGCTGGCGCGCCCTGACCAGCTTGTCAGAACGGGTGTATATCAACTTCCAGTTCTTTTCCGGCTTGAACTTCAGCGGATCGGCCGCTTTGCCATTGCCGCATTTACGGGCCTGTTTACGTCGCCAGGCGCGGGTTCTTTGCATGATTGTTTCCTCGTGAGTACCGGGTTCAGCAGCCGCGGTAATACGAGTTGCGGGTATGTTAAGCGTGAATCGGGGCCGTGACTAGTTGCTGAGTTCTTCGCGTTTGGCATGCGCAGCAAAAACACCGCCATTCCCTCACATCGAAATAAAGTCCCGAACAGCCTTGATTGTCGGCGCCGGCGCTTCCTCCATCAACCAATGCCCCGCACCCGGAATCACCACTTCAGTGACCTTGTCCGCGGCGTTGCGCATGACGATCGCTTCGTTGTTGCCGAAGGATTTCTCACCGCCCACGGCCAGCACCGGCATGGTCAGGCGCTTTTGCAGTACGGGTTCGTTGTCGGTCGCGTCCTGGCGAATGCTGCGGAACTGCGCGAACGCCGCGTGCATGGCGCCGGGGCGCGCATAAAGTTTGGCGTAATGCTGGCGGGTGTCTTCGTCGATTTTCGCCGGGGTGCCGGCGAATTCATTCCAGAAACGGTCGAGGTAGATGCGCTCGCGTCCGGCCACCAGACGCTCCATGTCAGCGCCGCCGAAGTCGAAGTGCCAGAGCATCGGCGAGCGCACGATGTCGTTCCACGGCGTGATCCCCGGGACCGGCGCGTCCATGACCACCAGACGCTCGGTCCGCTCTGGATAGCGGGCGGCATAGGCGAAGGCGACCATGGTGCCGATGTCGTGGCCGATGACCACCGAGTGCTCGATTTTCAGGGCGCTCAAGACCGCGCGAATGTCACCGGCCTGAGTCTTCTTGTCGTAGCCAGTTTCAGGGATCGACGACAAACCCATGCCACGCAGGTCGGGTACCACCACCGTATGATCACGCGCCAGATCCGCTGCCAGCGGTGCCCACATGTCGCCGGTATCGCCGAAGCCATGCAACAGCACCACGGCCGGGCCTTTGCCACCGACGCGCACGTGCATTGTCGCGCCGTCGACGGGGATCTCTTGAACCCGGAACACCGCAGGAAATGGAGTGATGTCAGCATGGGCCGCAAAGCTCAGGGCGAGCAGGCTCAGGGCGGTCAACAGAGAGCGAGTCATGTCGGTGTCTCCAATCAGACGAGCGCAGGAAGTAAGCGCGCTCGATCAGCGTAGTCGAATTGGAGAGCTAGCCTTGATGATTGCCCGGGCAGTCTGACGGTGTGGTGCCGATCTGGATCATGCCGACGTACACGGTGCTTGAAGGGCCATAACCCCAGATTAGTGGTCCGCCATAAGCCACCAGATCATAGATTTCGCTCTCCCCGAGCAACTGGCCATTGCGATTGTCGTACAAACGAAAAAACGCCGGGCTCTCCCAACTGACGAACCACGTCCGATCCTGCGGATCGTCCGGGTGGAACTGAGGATGAAAGGAATTGAACAACAGCCAATGGGGTCTGAACTGCTGGACACGCACGCAGCCGTCGGGGCTGATATCCGCGGCCCCGTCCGGCTTGGCGAGCGCTCTTTCCCACCAGTCTGAGGCCGTCCATAGCCCGGCGTAGAACAGCAATAAACCGAAGACGATCAGGGCGAGTCGTTTTTGCCTGCTCATGCCAGACGCATCCCCATTTCGACTGCGCGATGCTCGAAGCCGAACTCCGCATACATACGCGCCGCGCGTTCATTGAACGGCCACACCGTCAGGCGCAAGTCCTGAGCGTCATGCTCGATGCCCCAATCCTTGACCCTTTGCATCAGCGCCCGACCAATGCCTTTGCCGGAAAACCGCTCCGCCACGCACACCGAGCCGATGCGCAGGACATTTTGCGGTTGCATCAGTGGCCCGGCGCTTGCCGAAAGATTGGCGGTAATGAAGGCCGCCGGCTGATCACCGACGTGAGCGATGAAGGCGACCTGATTCGGCTTCTCGAACACCCCCGACCAATGCGGCAGGTCGCGGGAAAAGTCTGCAGTGGGCGCGGCGTAGATATCGGGACGGGCGGCGTGGTGCACAGCGTTTAGCAACTGACCCAACTCGCAAAAGGTCAGAGCGTCTTCGGCGGTGGCGAGCCGGTAAGTGATGGTGTCATCCATGATGGATATTTTCCTTGAGAGTGTTGAGTGGCCGCAGTGAGAACTGGGCAATGGCGTGCCTTCAGATTGAGCTGACCTGCCGCTCACCCAGACGCTCCACCAGCCTGATGAGGTAACCATCGGGGTCCTGAACAATAAACTCGCGCTGGCCGACCTCGACGTTGTCCGCCCGGTACCACGTATCTTTGCATGCCCGGAAAAGTGCAAAGCCTGCCTGCTCCAGTCTGTGGATGACAGGGGCGACCGCTTCAACGTCAATTTGCAGATTGATGCCCCGGCCAAAGGGTTTGCTCAGCGCTGCGGTCAGCCATTGACCGGCGTGCGGATCGACTTGCTCAAGCATGACTTGAGCGCCGTTCAGGTCCAGATAGGCGAAGCCGTCTTCGGGGCGTTGGTAAGCGATGCTGAAACCCAGACAAGCGACCCAGAAAGCCAGGCTTTCCTCCAGGTGAGTCACCATGAGCTCTGGCACCAGCCTGTTGCGATGAAACATGAGATGACGTCCTTTTCGAGTCGTGCAGTCCACTGGCAGCCTCTTTAAATCGAACATCACAGAGGGTGACAGTTCAGAAGGCCCATTCGCCACACTTTACTCGAGATGAGTATCAGGCAGGGCGCAGATTCCGCTCGCGGCTGGGGGCTGGGTTGCTTTTCTGACGGAATCTGTACATTGAATTCTCCCCTGTGCAGCCAATAATCGGGCACTCAATCCGCTGGGAGTCGAGTGCCATGTGGAAGCATTCGGCAGTGCCTTCGAGAAGGTCTCTCAGCCACGGACAAACCTTTCAGGACGACGCACATGAGCAGCCATACCCGCACCAAACGACTGACCGTTCCACAACTGGTGGCGATGAAAGGTCAACAGAAAATCGTCTCGCTGACGGCGTATTCCAGTGCCATCGCCAGGCTGATCGACCCGATTGTCGATTTCATTCTGATTGGCGACTCGACGGCAATGGTCGGCTATGGCCGGCCCTCGACACTGAGCATGCAGCTCGAAGAAATCATCGGCCACACCCGGGCGGTGGTCGATAGCACGCAACTGGCTTGCGTCGTCGCCGATATGCCGTTTGGCAGCTATCAGGAATCCCATGAACAGGCTTTTCGCAATTGCGCCCAGGTGCTGGCGCGTACCGGGTGTGACGCGGTCAAGCTGGAGGTGAACACGGCGCTGGCGCCAACCGTCGAGTTTCTTGTGGCGCGCGGTATACCGGTCATGGCGCACGTCGGGCTGATGCCGCAGTTCGTCAATGTCATGGGCGGCTTCAAGGCGCAGGGGCTGACTGCTGAAACCGGCGCGGTGATTGCCGGGGATGCCCGGGCGAGTCTTCAGGCGGGCGCGTTCAGCCTGGTGCTTGAGGGCGTTGCCGAAGGCGTGGCGCGGCAGATTACTGCAGATTCAAAAATGCCCACCATCGGCATTGGCGCTTCGCCGGCGTGCGACGGCCAGGTGCTGGTCACCGAAGACGTGTTGGGCCTCGGCGGTGCGCACGTACCGCGCTTCGTCAAACAGTACGCCGATGTGGGCGCGGTGATTCGTGAGGCCTGCGAGCGCTTTGCCGATGAGGTGCGTCAGGGGCAATTCCCTGAAGCGCGGCATTGCTATGGACTCTGAACGGGGCTAGCGGGCTTCGTCGAACGCCTGAGCCAGTTGCTTCAAAGCCTGAGCTATATCCTTGTGCCATTCGAGGGTGTAGCTCAGACGCAGGTGATGTTTCCAGGCGCCTTGCTGACTGAACACTTCCCCGGGGACGATGACGATGCGTTGCGTCAGCAAGCGCTCAAAGACTCGTCGCATGTCCACCGGGTGTGTGGCTTTGAGCCAGAAGCTCGCGCCGCCCTGCGGGACCACTACCTGCCATCGACCTTTGCCATGCTCCTCCAGCAACGCTTTCATGCGCTGCATGCGCTCCTGCAACAGCGCGCGCAGTGTGATTAGGTGCTGGTCGATGCGTCTGGAGTTGAACAGGCGGGCGATTGCTTTCTGCCGGGTCGGCGAAAGGCGAAAGCCTCGCTCGATAAACAGCCGATGAAATTGCAGCCCCTGCTGGCGACAGAGCACGTAACCGTAAGGGGCTTCTGCGCCAATGATCTTGTCGAAGGTCGAGAACACCAACAGTTTCTCCGGGTCGGCAAAATCGCGGTAGCGAGCAGGTTCCGGTTCGAAGCAGAGTTCACCGTAGGTATCGTTTTCGAACAGCCAGATATCCCGCTCTGCCAACCAGCGGCAGATTTGCTGTTTGTCCTGCGCCGGCATCAGGTTGCCTTGGGGCACGTTCACGGTCGACGACAGCACCGCCAGGCGGATGGGCTCATCGTTGAGCAGCGCATTGAACGCTGGCAAGTCAAAGCGTCCTTCCTCGTTCAAGGGCATTTCGATCACGCGAATCTGCGCCGCTTGCAACTGGCGCAGAATCGCCCAAGAGCACGGCGATTCCACCACTGCCAGCGTGCCTTGCAGGTTCAGCGCCTGCAGCGACAGCGCCATCACACTCTGCAGATCGGCGCCGATGTAGACATGTTCGGCCTGCCAGTAATTCTCCGCGGAACGGGTATAGCGCTCGGCCAACGTGGCGCGCAGTTCCGATTCACCCAACGGCTGATAGTGCGGCGCCGGATCGCCCGGGTATTGCCGGGTCAGTTCGCGCTCCATCATCAACAATGGATTCTGCAGTGACGCCAGCATCGCCGGCGCGTCGCTGCACAGTGCGAGCATGCCCGGTTGCCGTGCGTTGAAGAACGCGCTGTCCAGCAGGTTGGTCGAGCGGTCATTCGGTAGCGGGGCGGGCGTCGATCGGGTGAAATAACCGAGCTTGGGTCGGGCGTAGATTCGCCCTTCGTCTTCGAGCAACGAGTAGGCGTATTTGGTGGTCGACACCGACACGCTCAGGCGCTGGGCGAGTTGGCGCAGGGAAGGGAGCTTCTGTTCCCCCTCGACGCTCGTGGTCTCGATCAAACCGACCAGGTAACGGTAAACCGCTTGATAGGCGAAAGTGACGTCTTTACGGCTATCCATACTCACTCGCTGCCATTTTTATCGTGCGCTGAGGTCTGTGCGCGATCCACAAGGTATGCCGGCTGTGAGTCATGCAGTGTCTGCGCGGTGTCGAGAACCTGTTTGATCAACCGCCATTCTTCGCCCGTCAGTATTTTCCTGCCGAAATCCTGGAACACGCCACCCGGATCGATGTGCAACGAGAAGAGCCCGATGATCTGCTCGTCGATCTCCTCGAAAATCAATTCCATAAAAGCCTCGTTCGCTGTCGCGGTCAGATAGGTCATTCCTTCAACGACCGCGCTGCCGGACCACGAGATTCGCTCCCACGCCCATGTATTGCCGAGTAGATCCCATGGGTTTGAGTGCGCCGGGAGTGCTTGCAGCACCGACAGAAAACGTTCGCAGGAAAGCACATCAAGCTCATATTCGCGCTTGCCAGAGTGGGCGCGGCGCGAGGCTTCTGTTGTTGAGGCGGGGGCTTGAGCTGCGCCGACCACGTTGGCCTTCAAGAGATAGCTTTGAGCAATTTCCGAAGGCTGTTCATTCCAGCCGTTCAAGTCGGAAACGGGCGGGCACCAGACTAGATGGATGGTTTCGCCGTCGGCTGGAAGGTCGTTGTTATCAAAGAACGCGAAGGTTCTTGCGCCAACGCTTGGCAATATTTCATCGAGGCGAAGCGTGGCGGCGCCGTAGTCGATGCCGCGATGCTGAGACCAGAACATCGGCCAGTAGATTTTCATCGGTAAACGCTCCGAACAGGCAGTTCTGGTTTCACTTCAGATGTGTGAGGCTTCAGCGGTTTGAGCTTGAGTCGACAGGCCGGCCAGAAACGCCGAAATCTGCTGCGAGCCTCGCAGGTGAACGACCGGAATTTGCGCGCCGATGGCCAAGCGATTAGCGTCAATGCTCGGGCGATTGACCCGATCAAAGTGCCAGACGAACTTCAGAAAACCCAGAAATGCTTTATCCAGCCGCTCAGTGCAGCCGGCTGGCAGGTCTGCGCGTGGCCGGTTCAACACGCTGCGCAGAATGACCCGGCCCAAACAGGCAAGGCGCGGCGTATCGAGCCAGATAATCAGATCCGCACGGGGCAGCCGCAGATCGAAGGTGCGCCGAGAGTAATTGCCCTCACAGACCCAGGCGTCACCGGCAATGGCGTGTCGTACCCGCTCGCGGAACATCTGGTTATCCGGCTCGATCCAGCCGGGCTCCCAGAACAGCGGATCGAGATGCACCACGGGCAGACCCAGACGTCGGCCAATGTCCCGGGCGATGGTCGATTTTCCACTGCCCGAGTTGCCCAGAATAACGATGCGCTGCATGTGCAAATCCTTTGCGAAAAAAGCCGCCAAGTCTAAATCAAGTGCGGCCTGGATTTACAGGAATCGCGCGGGACGACACGGGGCGAGGGCGGCCGATGATTGGCCGTCGATGATTTCCTCGCTGGCGAGTCGGCCGACGATTGCGGCCAGTGTGACGCCGGGGTGGATTGAGCACACGTAGGCGCCAGTGACATTGGGCAGGAAGCCGACGATGGGCAGGCTATCGGCAGTGACGGGTTTGAGGCCGATGCAGGCGGACTCTGGCTCGATGGACATGATCCCGTGAAGTTCGCTCTGAATGGCTTTGGCGGTTCGCAGTGCGATCGCTTGCGGAGAATTTTGCGGCGTGTCGTCGAGGTAATCCTCCGCAGCCAGCAAGGTGTCATCCGCACCTCGCCGAACTTCCATTTGTGGGTTGGAAATGATGCCGCGCACGACATCGGCCTGGGTCTTGTAGCGAATGAGGATGACCGGGGCGGCCGCAATGGGCAGGGATGCGTTGAGCAGGGCGGTCAGATGGGGAGTGCCGATGCCTGCTGCGATGACGACGAAGTCGCTGGCGATAATGCCTGTGGTGGTTTCAACGCCGGTTACCTGAGTGCCGCTGAGGGTGAACCCGAGCACTCGGGTCTGTGTGAGTAACCGGGCGCCAAAGGACTGGGCGCCAGCAATCAAGGCATGGGTCGCGGGTGCCGGTTCGAGTGCGCCTTCTTCGGCGGCGAAACGGGCTTGCTGCGGGGGATGCTTGAGGTTCGGCTCACGGGCGAGAATCTCGGCGCGTGGCAGCAGGGTTACAGACGCTTGCGCGATGTCATCAATGCTCGCGCCGTAGGACAGCGCGCCGGTCCAGCGTATTTTCAGCGCGGGCAGTTCGGTTTCGAGTCGGCGGTATTCGTTGATCGCCGCACCGCGCAGTTGTGCGATAGGATCGGGCCCGGCATAAGTGGCGTTGATCCAGCCGAATGATCGTCCCGTGGCGCCGCACTCGATGTCTTCGGCCTCGATCAGCGTGACGTCGGCACCTTTGCCCGCCAGGTGATACGCCAGTGACGCGCCGACGATGCCTGCACCAATGACCACGATGCGCTTGCCTGCTCCATGTTCCATATCCACCTCCCTGTTGTTGACCGGGTGACGGTACTACAGGTCGGCGCGGGCTGGTTCGCGAATGTAGCTTGGCATTCAGAATTGATTGCGGCTGACCTGCCGCCTTCGGGAGCAAGCCCCCTCCCACAAGTGATCTTCAGTGGTGGTTGGATTGATGCAACAAAAAAGCCCGACATTTCTGCCGGGCTCGGGGTGCGATCAAATACTTACGCGGCCATGTTGCCGGCCGCCATGTCCTTCTTGTAACTGGCTTTCATCGCTTCCATTTCGGCGCCGAGTTCGTCGAGTCTGGCTTTGCCGAGGAGTTTTTTCGCCTGCGGGAACATTTCCGTCTCTTCCTCTTCGATATGGTGCTCCAGCAGCTCCTTGACCACTTTCACTCTACCTGCGAATTCGGGCGTGCCGGGGTCGGTCATTTTCAGATCCGGCAGGACCAGCGAGTCCACGGTGCGGTGCTCTTCCTTGGCTTCGTAGTACATGATGTCCTGCTCTTTGCTGCCGGCTTCCTTGAATGCCGGGTAGAGGATTTCTTCTTCGAGGCGGGTGTGGATCGAGATTTCCATTTCCAGCTTGGCCAACAGTTCCGTGCGTTTTTTTATCGCCCGGTCGGTGGATTCGCTGAGTTGCGACAAGATGCCTTTCACTTTTTCATGGTCGGCTTTGAGAAGGTCGATGGCGTTCATGGGGGGGCCTCTGCTTTCACGGATTGAACACAGGCCGTTGTGCCACGGCGCTGTGGAGTCCCTGAAGCTGTCGCATTTGCTATGCCAACTCGCGTCGAAACCGCCAACCGCGCTGGCGCAAGGGTTTGCGCGAGGCCGGGGCAAAAGGCCTTCGTGCAGCCTGCATGAACAGCCCCCGGCCGGCATTGCAGATCACCGCTTGGGATGAATTTGCGCGAGCGCGTTGATGTCCAACTCACAACAGGCGATATGCCTACGAGGACGACGCGATGCGCAAAAAACCGCAAACCGGACGCCGCCATGGATACCGTTGAATCCGCGCTGATGGCGGCGCGCAGCCAGTTCGCGATCACCATCAGTTTTCATATCGTGCTGGCGGCGTTGAGCATCGGCCTGGCGAATTTCCTGATGGTCCTTGAAGCGCTTTGGCTGAAGAGCGGGCGCAAGATCTATCTGGACATCTATCGCTACTGGCTCAAGGTGTTTGCCCTCAATGTGGCGGTGGGCGTCGCTTCAGGGCTGATTCTGGAATATCAGTTCGGGCTGAACTGGTCGCGGCTGGCGGTGCGGGCGGGGGATGTGCTCGGGCCTTTGATGTTTTACGAAGTGCTCGCGGCGTTTTTTCTTGAGGCCGGTTTCCTCGGGATCATGCTGTTCGGCATGAAAAAGGTCGGCCCGCGTCTGCATTTTTTTGCCACGTGTTCGGTGGCAGTGGGCTCGTTGATCAGCGCGTTCTGGATCCTTTCGGCCAATTCGTGGATGCAAACGCCCGTGGGCTATGCGCTTGCCGCCGACGGCCGATTCATCGCCGAAGACTGGTGGGCGATCATCTTCAATCCGTCGTTTCCCTATCGTCTGCTGCACATGACCCTGGCCGCGCTGCTCGGCACCGCCACCCTGGTGGCTGGCGCCAGTGCGTGGCAACTGTTGAAGGCGTCAGGCAATCCGCGGGCGCGCCTGCAATTTTCCATGGCGCTGTGGACGATTGTCGTGCTGATGCCGGTGCAGATCGTGGTCGGCGATCTGCACGGGCAAAACACTTTGCAGGTCCAGCCGCAAAAAGTTGCGGCCATCGAAGGTTCCTGGACTCGCCCGGCCGAAGGGGCGGGCGAGCCCTTGCGTGTGTTTGCCTGGCCGGACATGAGCGAGCGCCGCAATCACTGGGAGGTGGCGATCCCGCGCATCGGTTCTCTATACCTGACGCACGACTTGAGCGGCAGCATCGCCGCGCTGGACGAGTTCCCGCCGCAGGACATTCCGCCGGTGGCGCCGGTGTTTTTCGCCTTTCGGCTGATGGTCGGGCTGGGCCTGTTGATGCTGGGGCAGGGCGTGGTCAGTCTGCTGATGCGTCGACGACACAGACTCTACGTCGCCCGCTGGTGGTTGTGGAGCAGCGTGCTGCTGGCGCCGGCAGGTTTCGTGGCGATGCTCAGCGGCTGGGTGGTCACCGAGGTTGGCCGACAGCCGTTCACCGTCTACGGTCTGTTACGCACGGCGGACAGTTTGTCGCCAGTATCCCGCGCACAGGTGCTGACATCGACCTGGCTGATCTTGCTGTTTTATCTGCTGATCTTCGGCATCGGGCTGTGGGTGCTGTTGCGCGTTCTGCGCGAACCACCCCACGAAGACGAACCCGGACCGCAGCCGACCCTGGCCGATGAAACGGGGCACTCCCGATGATCTACACCGACTGGATCACGCTGCTGTGTGCCGCCGCCCTGGCGTTTTCGGTGATGAATTATGTGCTGCTAGACGGCACCGACCTCGGTGTGGGCATGTTGATGGGGCTGACCCGATCCAGCCATGATCGCCGCGCCATGGCCGTGACGATTCTGCCGATCTGGGACGCCAACGAAACGTGGCTGGTGCTGGGTGGCGGCGGGCTGCTGGCGCTGTTTCCGTTGGCGTATGCGGTGTTGCTGCCGGCGTTGTATTTGCCTTTTATTCTGATGTTCCTGGCGTTGATTCTGCGCGCGGTGGCCCTTGAGTTTCGCGACTACGCGCCGAGCGAAAAGACCAAGCGCATGGTCGATGGCGTGTTGCTGGTCGGTTCGCTGGCCACCGGTGCCATTCAGGGGGTAGTACTGGGGACGTTGGTGCAGGGTGTGCCGCACGCGAATGGTCAGTACAGCGGCAATGGCGCTGAATGGCTGACGCCGTTTCCGTTGTTTTGTGGTCTGGTGCTGGTGTCGGGCTACGCGTGGCTGGGGGCGAGTTGGCTGTACTGGCGCACCGTGGATGACCTGCAAAAACGCTGCGCACGCCAGGCGAAAGTGCTGGCGCTGGTCACCGTGGGATTGTTGCTGGTGCTGGTGCTCTGGACGGCGCTGCTGCAGGGGCAGTATTGGCAACGACTGACCGACGCTCGTGTGTGGCTGCCGTCGACAGCGCTGCTGATCGCATTGCTCGCATTCTTCTTGTTGGGGTTTCGCAGCCGCTTCAACGCCTTGCCGTTGTTCGCGGCGTTGGCTGTGTTCATCCTCGCATTTACCTTGATGCTGACGGCGTTGTTTCCCTTGATCGTGCCGCCGGATCTGACCTTGCAAGCCGCCACGTCCAGCCCGAAAAGTCAGGTGTTCATGCTGATCGGTTTCGCCGTGCTGATTCCGCTGACGCTGGTCTACAACACCTATGGCTTCAAAGTCTTCAGCGGCAAGGTGCGGATTGGCGAATGACGCCACTTATCCGAATAAGCCCAAACGTTATGAACTCGCATCGGCGTTTGTCCTTCCGAAAATGAAGCAGCCATCCTTTCATTCGAACGTACGAGGACACCCCCATGCGAGCAATGACTTACCACGGCGCCCATGATGTCAGAGTCGAAACCGTGCCGGACCCGATCATCGAGGCGCCCGACGACATCATCCTGCGGGTCACGGCCACGGCCATTTGCGGCTCGGATCTGCACCTGTATCGCGGCAAGATTCCCACGGTCGAGCATGGCGATATCTTCGGCCATGAGTTCATGGGCATCGTTGAGGAAACCGGCTCGGCGGTGACGGCGGTGCAACGTGGCGATCGCGTGGTGATTCCTTTTGTGATTGCCTGCGGCGATTGCTTCTTCTGCCAACTGCAACAGTACGCTGCTTGCGAAACGACCAACTCGGGCCCGGGCGGGGCGCTGAACAAGAAGGTCATCCCGCCGCCGGCTGCACTGTTCGGTTATAGCCGCTTGTATGGCGGCATTCCCGGTGGCCAGGCAGAGCTGGTGAGGGTGCCAAAGGCCAATACCGGGCCGTTCAAAGTGCCGGGGACGTTGTCGGACGAGAAAGTGTTGTTCCTCTCCGACATCCTGCCGACCGCGTGGCAAGCCGTGACCAACACCGGTATCGGCCAGGGTTCAAGCATCGCGATCTACGGCGCGGGGCCTGTCGGCTTGCTTAGCGCTGCCTGCGCGCGAATGCTCGGTGCCGAACGCATCTTCATGGTCGATCATCACGCCTATCGGCTGGAGTATGCGCAGCGCACCTACGGCGTGATCCCGATCAACTTCGATGACGACGATGATCCGGCCGACACCATCATTCGCCAGACGCCCGGCAGTCGTGGTGTCGATGCGGTGATCGACGCAGTGGGCTTCGAAGCCAAGGGCAGTACCACGGAAACCATCATGGCCACGCTGAAAATCGAGGGCGGTAGCGGCAAGGCGTTGCGCCAATGCATTGCGGCGGTGCGCCGGGGCGGGGTGGTGAGTGTGCCCGGCGTGTATTCCGGACCGATCCACGGTTTCCTGTTTGGCGATGCATTCGATAAAGGCCTGACGTTCAAGATGGGCCAGACCCACGTGCAGCGCTTCCTGCCCGAACTGCTCGGCCATATCGAGACCGGGCGCTTGCAGCCAGAGGCGATCATCACCCACCGGATGTCTCTGGAACAGGCCGCCGAGGGCTACAAGATCTTCGACAAGAAAGAGCAAAACTGCCGCAAGGTGATCCTCACGCCGGGCGGCAGTGATGTGCCGTTGGCGGAGACGATTGAGACACCCGCTTTAGTGCCAGCAACTTGATCGGTTGATAGAGCAGAAAGTGGAGTGCCCCATGCACTCCACTTTCAGTCGTTCAGTCTGCGGTCGAGTCGACATTGATCTCGTCGTTTTCCCCGAGGGAGCTGTAATGCGCACGCAGTTTGCGCAGTTCCCGGGTGCCCATTTTGTCCAGACACAGCGTTGCATTCTGTGCGTCGGTGGTGGCCCGGATCAGCTCATCGATTTTCAGGTGCAAGATATCGTTGTCGCGGTTTTGTGTGTTCTGGATCAGGAACACCATCAGGAACGTGATGATCGTGGTCGACGTGTTGATGATCAGTTGCCAGGTGTCGTTGTAGTGAAAGTACGGGCCAGTCAGTGCCCAGATGATGATCAGGACGATCGCGGCGACAAAGGTTTTCGAGCTGCCGGCCCAATTGGACAGGGCCTGACAGAAAGACGCAAATTTCATGAATGGACGAGCTCTTGAGGAAGGTAGGGCATAGACCCCGGCAAACCTTTGAAATTCTTTTTTACAATTGCGGAGTGCTCAATGAGTAAAACGATCACCGCGCAGGACCTGCATATCCACTTCGGCCACGGCGATGAGACGCCGCTGTTCAAATGGTTGATCGCCAGTTTTCTGATGGGCAAACGCATTCAGGCCGACATTGCGGCACAGGCCTATCGAGTGATCGTGGAAAAACGGCAGCGTGATACGCCGCGCAAGTTAGCCAATTGCAGCCATCGGGAACTGGTGGCAATGCTCGGCGAGGCACATTACGTGCGTTACGACGAAACCACAGCAACGCGCCTGCTGGCGTTGGCTCACAAGCTCAATGATGAATACGTGGGGAAGGTCGGCAATATCATTGCCGCAAGTGCCGATCGCCAGGCGTTCGAGCAACGCCTGGCGGAATTTGACGGGATCGGCCCGAAGACCGTCGAGATTTTCATGCGTGAAGCCGGCGCGCTGCTGTTCCCTTAACGACCCGGATGCGACGCCGTATTCTGGCTGATGTGTTTAGGCCCGGCGATTGCCCAGGCGATCAGTCCGAACAGCGGCACAAACACGATCAGCACAATCCATACCCCCTTGTTACTCGATTTGCCCTCGCTTTTACGCACCCGATTGATGGCCCACAGTTCAATAAGCAGAAGAACTGCCGCCAGTACGATCCACACGGTTTCGATTTGCATTGGCTACCTCCTGATGGTCTTTGTTAGGTGGCGTGTGGTGCGGCGGGTTCATTTAATTTTCGTTGAGTGCCTTGAGTTGCCGGGCCAGATGCAGGGCGACCGCACCGCTGTTGGCCGTCGGCTGTCAATGGGTGAATGGAATGTCGATCATGCGGTTCTTGCGCACGGCACGCAGGCGCGATAACACCGGGTCGTTGAGCGTTTGATCTCATGGCATTGGCTTGCCGGCGCCGGGCCCGATATCCTTCACGCTCCGTGTGCGGATGTGCGCAATCGGGAAAAACAGCAGCCGGTCAGTAGGGAAGTGGAAATGTCGTTCAGGGTGATGGTGGTCGGTGGCTACGGTAATTTCGGCAGCATTGTTTGCCGGCATCTGGCGGTCATGCCGGGTGTGGAGCTGGTGCTCTCCGGGCGCAATCCGGACAAGTTGCAAGGCAAGCTCGATGAGCTGAACAGCCAGTCGGGGGCTGCCGCCGAAGGTTGGTGCGGCGATGCCATGGGCCCCGAGTTCAGCGCCGCGCTGCGTTTGCTGAATATCCACCTGGTGGTGCATACCGGTGGCCCGTTTCAAGGGCAATCCTATGCGGTTGCCGAGAGTTGCATTGCCGCCTCGGTGAATTACTGCGACCTGGCTGACTGCCGAACCTTCGTCAACGGTGTGGGCCTGCTCAATGAACGCGCGAAAGCGGCAGGTGTGGCGATTCTCAGTGGCTGCAGTTCGGTGCCAACGCTGTCTTCGGCGATCATTGATCAGCAGCGTCATCGCTTCTCCCGTATCGACGTCATCGAGCACGGCATTTCCTCCTCGGCGAAGATGCCGGGGCTGTCGACCATCGAAGGCGTGCTGGCCTACGCCGGCAAACCGATCCGGCAATTGAAGAATGGCCAGGTGCAGGAAGTGTCGGGCTGGCTGGACCTGACCTTGCGCAAGATGCCGCAACTGGGCACCCGGTTGCTGGCGAACGTCGACGTGCCGGACATGGATATCTTTGCCGGTCGTTATGGCGCACACACCCTCAGTTTCAAGGCTGGCGCCGGACTGAAGCTCGGCGGTATTGCCAATGGTCTGCTGGCGCAGGCATTGAAAGTCGGGCTGGTGCGCGACCATGCCGTCTGGGCGGCACGCCTGCATCGACTGGGCACCCTGTTCGAACGCTTCGGCGATGGCAAGAGTGCGATGTACATCGATGTTCAGGGCGTGGGCGTTGACGGCAAACCGCTGTCGATGACCGCGCAACTCACCGCCCTGAATGACAGGGGGCCGGAAATCCCAAGCTGCGCCGCTGTGGCGCTGGCGGCAAAAATGGCTCAGGGCTACGTGCCGTCACCCGGTGCCCGGCCATGTGTAGGGGAAATCAGCGTCGACGAATACCTTGCGGCGATCAACGATCCGGCCAACCTGAGCCTGTCCGTGCAATTTTCTGACGGGCAGCGCTGAACAGACACTATCTGGCTGCTGACCTCGCTGGTCAGCTGTCGGAGTCAGCGGCAGACGGCGCCGCCATTTTCAGAAAACGCTGTTCGTGGTCAGGATTGGGCAGCACACAGGTATCGTATTTGCCGAACAGTCGATAACGATTCAGCGCAATGCGGTCATAGCCCCAGTCGCGCAGCACGCGTGGGAAGATGCGCAGCAGTCGCAAAGGCTGCCAGTGGCCGGGCAACTGCTTGATGACTTCGAAAAAGGCATCCGAGCGTTCCCAGTAGTGCTGGTCACGAATCACCGCCATGGTGTCGAACTGATCCAGCGGCAAACCCGCCCACGCCAGCAGCGCCTGACCCTCGGGCGACTGCACCGCCGCCAGGCGCACACGCCGCTGATGATCATGCCGAATCAGGAACCGCGCCCAGCCATTGCACAGTTTGCACACACCGTCGAACAGCACCACCGTTTCGCCAGGCTTGAGCAGCGGCGCGGGGGTAGGGCGGGGTTGCGCGGTTGGCATGGTGGAAGTCCATTGGGTTGGGGTGAATGGATCATAACCGTGGGGATGATTGGCGTCTGCTTCCAGGAATACCCGGCTTATCTGCGGACAACGCAGAGCGTTTATGTGTCGATACGACTGGGTGTTTTGGAGGCTACCGGGTAGTGGCTTCTGAAGGCATTTCTGCTGGTCCTGGCACACAAGCGCCGCCGTTTATTGAACAGCGGCGTTTGTTTTGAGTCATTGCCTGAGCGGGTACCCGGCACCGAGTTTGACCAGGAGTAACGCCATCACTTTTACGGTGAAACTGCGGCTACTGTTTCGCGGAAAGCACCGCCATTGATACTTTCAAAGAAAGAGGCTACCCAGCGTTGTGATGCCGGCTCCCACTCGAGCAAGTTGTATGAAACAGGTGAGCCCTCAGCCCCTAGCGAACTGCCACAGCCGATCGCCGTCAAACGAGCGCTGTGTGAGTCGCGCTTAACCTCGCGCTCAACGTACCGCGCTTTATGTTTGTGGCCATGGAGAATGGTTTTTACATTCCAGTCCATGCACCAATGGTGCAGATCCTCAGCGTTAGTCAGCACAAGGAATGCTTCATCTCCGAAACCAAACGCCTTGAGTGCTTTCTGAACCAGAGTCTCGGCCTGCACTTCAAACGAAAACGGATGGTGATGAACCAAAGCAATGGGCAGATATTCTTTCAATTCCGGCCGCGAGGCTGTCAACGTGCGGTACTCGCCTCCCAACTGTCGAAATTGGGATTTGGTAATTCGACCCCGTGCGAAGGATCCTTTTTCTGAGGAGTTAAAGCAGATGAATATCATCTTGCATTGATCATCAACGACGATTTTCTGTGACCCGATCATCGCCACATGTTTGTAGTTTTCGCCGAAAACACCAATCATTCGTTGATCATGGTTTCCGGGGATTACGATGGGTTCGCGGCCCCCGGAAAGCCTCGTGATGTTTTGTTTGAAGTTTCCAAATAGCGTTGCATAGTTTTTATTTGGCGTATCAAACAAGTCACCAGTGATAACCACTCGGTCCACACGTTGGACGATTTCACTTAGCTCGGAATCAAGGATCGCCTGATTCTCTATCGCTTCTTCCGTACCAAAATGGAGGTCACTCAAGTGAAGTATGCGACGGTAGTTCCGCCCTCGCGGTGTAGACCATTCTCGAAGAGTATTATCAAAGTCTGAGGGCGTCCCAGGTCGCCGTGATCTTGCTCCGTACCGTGCGTCCCTTAGTGCATGAAGGATTTCGTCTAGATCTTCCAGTTTTACAAATGCGCTCGCGCCTGATTGTGTCCAAAACAAGAATCCCGGCCAGTCGGGTGCCGCGTGGAGCGCTTTGGAAAAGGCAGGCAGAGGATCAAGCACCTCGAAATTGCGCTCGGATATGTTGCTCTCTGGAATGAGCACGAGTAGTTGTCCACGCATCTGCTCACTTGCCAGTTCCCGCGCTGCAATCTTAAGCGCGGGGCCTGAGCCTACCGCCAACGCATAAAGCGGGAAGGAAGAGAATTCTTCTCTAAGGCCCTCTAGCACCCGCCCCAACGTCGACGGAGGAACGATGGTTTGTTCACGAACCGACGCGGGACTTTCGTGCAATCTCCTTGCTGCCTCACGTGCGACATTCGCGATGTCATCTAGCCAGAATGCGTTACCGCGCTCCGAGATCAAGTAGCGATTGACCTGGTACGAGAGGGCTTCAAGAAACTCGTTGAGGTGCTGCCTGACCACTCGGGGCGGCGAGTCCGCGCGTGACGTGATGTACGTCATGATATTCGCGTGTTCGAGTTTGAAAATCGCTCCCATTGCTTTCTCCTTGGCGTCGTTCGGGTGCCGCTGTGCTTGGGTTATGGTGGCTTGAGTCAAGTTAAGGTAAGGCGCTTTTCCCTGCGTCAGATCGCTATTGCAGGGGCGTTATGGCGATCCCCTATTACTGGACAAAGGCAAAATAAATAATTGAAAAAACACTGATTACGCCGCCTGATATCGGCGTCGAAACGATTTCTTCTACGAGATGATCGTTTTTGTCTGCGATCACTGAAGTACTGCCTTGTGGTTTCAGGACGCCTGGCTATCTGGGGGCGACAGCAGTATCGAATTACGCTCGGCCGATTGCGCGTGCCGTGGTTTTTTTACTCATGCATAAGTTCCTTTTGTGCTGAGTCTCGTATCGGAATCGCGATATAGAGCGAGGGTGAAAAGAGGTGTGCTCTAACCACACCCGCTAGTTGAAGCAGCGTGATCATAGACTGCTTTTGGCCGTAAGTCGCCAGTAGCCAATAGAGCTAATCGCCCCGTTAGGTGGAGTCCATTAGCTGGAATTCAGCCACGCCGGCTGCTCCACCCGTTTCCGGTCGACAGATCAACACTGATATTGCGGTTTTGCGGAATCATTGACTGCATCAATAACAACCATTAACGCAATCAGGTTCTCATATCAGCACCTCGGCGTAAGATCGGCTCCATTCCCAACCACTGCACATCGGAGCACATCAACATGAAACGCCAAACACTCCTCGGCATTGCCTTCTCACTCTTCGCCCTGAACGCGGTTGCCGCAGCCACCCAGACTGATCCGCTGTTCAGCGACGCGGTTGCCGCAGCCACCCAGACTGATCCGCTGTTCAGCGACGCGGTCGCTGCAGCCACCCAGACCGACCCACTGTTCAGTGATGCCGTCGCTGCCGATGGTTCGGATCGCCTCAAAGGTAATCTGGTTGCCGAAGGTGGTGCAGACCGTCTGCTCGAACGCCGTGCCGCGTGAATGCAGGGTTTGACCGCAGTACTCGACAAGAGCCCGGCCTTATCAGCCGGGCTTTTTTTTGCTTCGAACATCTGGAAACAACCTGTTGATTGCCAATCCGCGAGTCGCCTGTTTGCATGCCCGTCCACATAAGCACGCAGGTCAAGGAGACGGTCAGTGAAAACCATGGTGGTTGGTGCAAGCAAAGGGTTGGGCAAAGCCTTTATCGATGGACTGGGTGAGCAGGGCGATACGTTGATTGGTGTTTCGCGTAGCCGTCCCGAAACGCTGCCCTCCAGGCCCGGGATCGAGGTGCGGTGGGTAGAGGCCGATCTGGCTGAACCCATGAAAGCTGTGTCGGTGATTGAGCGAGCGGTTGCCGAAGGCGGGCTGGATACGCTGATCTACAACCTGGGCATCTGGGAGGACTTGGCTTTCGACCCCGCGTACGACTTCCTGGCTGATCACGACGATCAGGTGCAGGCGATCGTCAACTGCAACATTACGTCGACCATTGTGTTGATAAAACGCTTGCTGCCGGTGCTGCTGAAAAGCGCAAACCCAAGAATCATTCTGACCGGCTCGACTTCTGGCTTGGCGCAAAGTGGACGACCCGAAGTCACTTTCGGCGCTTCCAAGTTCGCACTACGGGGCATGGCCGATGCATTACGCGAAGGCTATAGGCAGCAACGCCTGGGCGTGACCTGTCTGAACCTCGGCTACCTGAATGCCGACGATCCCCTCAGCACGCCCAGAGTGCTTGCCGAACAGCACGGCGAGGGCAACGCCATTCCCGTACACGACGTCGTGCAGGTGGTGCGGATGATCTTGAGTCTGTTCTCGGCAAGCTTCGTCAAGGACCTGACCTTGCCGGCGATATTTGATGAGCGCTTCTGAGAGCAGGGTTTAGCCGCGCGGTTATGTTGGCCGGCGTCTCACCGATTGTCGGCAGCGACCTAATCAAGGACTTGAACGAGTGATCGACGCTGGCGCTTCGACCTGCGCCGAAATCCACTCACGGCTGTAAGCCAGCACGCTTTCAGCGATGGCTGTCGGAAAGTGGATGAAGCCGTGTGGGGAGGAGGGCAACAGATACACCTCGACGGGTGCTGAATTCATCCAGCGCTCGGCGATATCGAGGGTGTCGTCACGCAACGGATCCAGCTCACCGGCAAACATCAGGGCCGGCGGAAAGCCGCTGAAATCGCCGTACAGCGGGGACAGCGGCGGTTGGCGGCGCTGCTCGTCATTCAAGTCCGGCGTGAGCTTGCGCAGTGCTTCAACCATTCCCGGTCCGTCCAGCAGCAGGGTTTCTGGCGGTGCTTCGCGCACGCTCGGCGTTCCGGTCATATCGTAAACGCCGTAATAGAGCAGTGCGCCGTTCACCCGTTGCAGCAACCCGGGCGAGTTTTTCAGCGCCAATAGCGTCGCCGCCGCCAGGTGAGCGCCGGCCGATTCACCGACGACAATCACCGGCAGGTCGGCAAATTCCTTCTCGCTGAGTAGCCAGCGGGCGGCTGCCACGCAGTCATCCATCACCCCTTCGATGGGCGTCGATACCGCCAGACGGTAGTCCACCGAGACGACCGCCACGTTGCACGTATTGACGATGGCGATGTTGAAGTTGTCATTCATCTGCGCATTGCCGATCACCCAGCCGCCGCCGTGGAAATCCAGCACCACGCCTTTGGCTCGACCCTTTGGCCGAATGATCCGCACGGCCGCGCCACTGTGGTCAATACTCTTTCGCTCAGCCAGGAGGCCATGCTTGCGCAACTTGCCTTCGCCGCCAACCTGACTGACACGCAGCAACGCCTGAATCAGGCGTGGCACGACGCGATTGCGGATTTTAAAGTGCGGCAACCAGGCGAGTTTCTTGTTGAAATCGCGCACTTGCGCCAACTCGCGCTCGCCTTCGGGCCATGGTGCTTTACGGGGGGAGTGGGGCATCAGCGATTCTTGACCAGAATGGAAAAATTCAAGGCTGCGGCAACACACAGCCACGCCAGATACGGGAACAAAATCAGGCCAGTGATCAAATCAAGCTGCACAGCCATCACCACCATTGCCGCGACCACCAGCCAGAGCAGCGTCAGGATCACCATCCCGGCAACAATGTGATGCGCGCCAAAGAACACCGGCGTCCACAAGGTATTCAGCGCAATCTGCGCGGCCCATAAAGCCAGCACCGTCTGGCTCCCGGGGATCAGGCTTAAGCGATAGCCGGCCCAGGCCAGCAACAGATAGATCACCGTCCAGGCCACCGGAAACGCCCAGTTCGGTGGGGTAAAGCCGGGTTTGGCCAGCGATTCGTACCACTGGCCCGGTTTGAACATGATGCCCGTGCTCGCGGCAGCCGCGCAGGCCAGAAGGAAAATGAAAAAGGTCATTGCCAGTCCTTAGCTGTGGTCAGCTTAACGGGGGTGTAAACAAAGGACGCCCCGTGGCGCGAAAAGTTTGCATTGAACAATGACATTTATTGAAGCATCTGCTGTTCGTGATGAGGTTGAACCAAGAGCTGACTGGTCAGTCAGGATAGTCAGTACCTCTTCTTTCCAACGCGGATGAAACCATGCACACCTATCTTCTGAAATACCAGTTCAACGGCGAGCCTCGTGAACATTCACTCGAACTCAAACAGCCACGACTCGCCGATCACGAGGCCGCGATGCATCTTCTGGAATTGCATTATGGCGATGCGGAAAACAGTCTGCTCATGCCCACGGCAGATTCCACGCCGCCAGAGATCCTTGCGCAAGCCGAGAATCGAGGCATCACGCAGATTCGGGTCGAAGGCTAACACCTGTCCCTGAGGGAGTGGGTTTGCTCGCGAAGGGGCCGTTTCAGCCAGGACTAATTCACGCTGAAACGCTACCTTCGCAAGCAAAGTCAGGGTAAGACAGTGGACTCCGGCTCATCCCCTATGCAGTCGGGTGCATTTGGGCCGATGTCGATCATGGCGGCGGAGACCCGGGGCAACTCTCTGAAACCCCAGCTCAAAGGCCCGCCATCAGCCACCAGATCGTAAATTTCACTTTCACCCAGCAGTTGCCCGTTGCGCTGATCGTACAGACGAAAAAACGCCGGTATCTCCCACCGGGGAAACCAGGCAAGCGGCACCGTTTCGTCCGGATGGGGGCGGGGGTGAAAAATGCCGGGCAGTACCCAGAAGGGTTTGAAATCCTGAACCCGGTAGCAACCGTTGGGACTGATGCGCGCTGCGCCTGAAGGCGTTGCCAGGGCTTTTTCCCACCATTGGGAAGCAGCCCACAAAGCGGCCCATGAACCAACGCAGAAGAAAAGCGCCGCAAGGATTTGTCGGGAAGGTTTGGTCATGCTCGCGGACCTTTCACGGACCTGCCGTTCAGACACGCCGATGTGCCGCGTGTGGCAGCCTGCACATTTTCAATCCGGTGCATGGTGACATCCTGTCGCAAAAGGTCGGCAATTGTGCCGGTTCTGGAAATCCAGTCAAACAGCTGTTCCCCGTCACCCAAGTCCCCCATGTGGGAAATCTATAAAAAAGTATCGATATGGCCGAAACACGCGTGCCATGGACCAATCGCGCAGCCATTTCGATCCAGAGTCAATCTGTCATATTCGGTATCACTTCATTGCAGATAGTAGCCAGCCCAATGCTTATTCCATGAGGCTGCACTGTGTTCCAACGTCTACTGTGTTCGCTGTCCGTTCTGAGTCTGTCCATCGCCGCTGCCCATGCCGCCGAGCCTGTTGCTCTCGATACGCCGCGCCTGACAAGCATCGACAACTTCCGTGATATCGCCGGCCTCACCACGGCCTACTCCACGGCCCATGACGGTACGATGCGCAGTGGCGTGTTCTACCGTTCGAATGCGCTGACGCCGTCGACGGCGGATCTGGCGACGCTCAACAGCCTTGGCATCAAAGCCGTTTACGACCTGCGCACCCCCAGCGAAATCGCCGCAACACCGGACACGATGCTCAGCGGTGCGACCTACGAAAACATCGACATCATCGGCAGCACCACCTCCGGCTCGAACATCACCAACATCTCATTCAACAGCGCCGCCGACGCGATCGCCATGATGGAGCAGACCAACCGCGCGTTCGTCAGCGACGCGGGGATGCGCGGTCAGTTCGCCAAACTGTTCAATGAGCTGGCCAGTGTCGACGCTGCTCAACTGTTCCACTGCACTGCCGGCAAGGACCGCACGGGCTGGACTGCGGCGGTGTTGCAGAGCATCGCCGGGCTCGACAACGCGACGATCATGGCCAACTACCTGGCGACCAACGATTACACTGCCGCCCGCGTCGCCGCGACCCTCAAAGCCATGCCGCCAGGCATGGCCGCCATTTACGCGCCGCTGCTCGGTGTGGAGGCCAGCTACTTGCAGGCCGGTCTCGATGAAGTCAGCGCGCAATACGGCAGCATGGACAACTACCTCAAGCAAGGTCTGGGGCTGTCGCAGGAAACGATCTATGTGCTGCGCGGCAAACTGGTCGAGTACAACAGTCTGCCGGGGCAGGCGGGACTGGTTGGCAATGCGGCCGCGGGTGCCGAGTTGTTGCGACAGTTGCAGAACACCAATCTGTCCGGCACCTACAGTGCCTACAACTATTATCTGCAGTCGGCCATCGACGCCGGCACTCTCGGTGGTGTCGAGTCCACGGTCGGTGGCCAGGTTCACGCCGATGCGGCCAGCTACCTGCTGCGCCAGAACGCGCTGATCGAACAGGCTGCCGCCCCGTTCGCCAGCGGCACCGATCTGCGAGTCGGCCAATATCGTTTGTGGACGACCGCGCTCGCCGGGTATTTGGGCACCGACGGTTCCGCGCACGCTGACAGCAGCAACGAACACAGCCAGGGCCTGATGGTCGGCATCACCCAGCGTTTCAGCGAACAACTCAGCGCCCGTGGTGGCTTCGGTTATAGCAAAGGCTCGGTGGGAGGGGCGGGTGGCGAAGCGGATACTGATTTCACCTTCTTCAACATTGGCGCCCGTTATGGCTTCGCCAGTCTGGAGCGCGGCTTCTATATAGATGCCAACGCCAGTGCCGGTTACACCGACTACGACAGCAAACGTGACCTCGGCGGTGGTCTCGGTTCAGCCAAGGGCAGCACTCACGGCAATCTGACGGGGGCGACTTTGGCATTGGGCTATCGCGTACCAGTGAGCGGCATGACGCTGGAGCCGAGTCTCGGGGTGCGCGTCAGCCATCTCGATCTTGCCGGCTTCAAGGAGAAGGGCAGCGAGCTTTCTCTGGATGTCGATGACAACACGCAAACCCGTCGCAGCGCTGTGGCC
>NZ_CM149552.1:2932583-4475083 GCF_056155105.1 Pseudomonas trutticola BRTCR10
CCATACACCGAAGCTACGGGTATCATCTTCGGATGATGCGGTAGAGGAGCGTTCTGTAAGCCTGTGAAGGTGAGTTGAGAAGCTTGCTGGAGGTATCAGAAGTGCGAATGCTGACATGAGTAACGACAATGGGTGTGAAAAACACCCACGCCGAAAGACCAAGGTTTCCTGCGCAACGTTAATCGACGCAGGGTTAGTCGGTCCCTAAGGCGAGGCTGAAAAGCGTAGTCGATGGAAAACAGGTTAATATTCCTGTACTTCTGGTTATTGCGATGGAGGGACGGAGAAGGCTAGGCCAGCTTGGCGTTGGTTGTCCAAGTTTAAGGTGGTAGGCTGAGATCTTAGGTAAATCCGGGATCTTAAGGCCGAGAGCTGATGACGAGTTATCTTTTAGATGACGAAGTGGTTGATGCCATGCTTCCAAGAAAAGCTTCTAAGCTTCAGGTAACCAGGAACCGTACCCCAAACCGACACAGGTGGTTGGGTAGAGAATACCAAGGCGCTTGAGAGAACTCGGGTGAAGGAACTAGGCAAAATGGCACCGTAACTTCGGGAGAAGGTGCGCCGGTGAGGGTGAAGGACTTGCTCCGTAAGCTCATGCCGGTCGAAGATACCAGGCCGCTGCGACTGTTTATTAAAAACACAGCACTCTGCAAACACGAAAGTGGACGTATAGGGTGTGACGCCTGCCCGGTGCCGGAAGGTTAATTGATGGGGTTAGCTAACGCGAAGCTCTTGATCGAAGCCCCGGTAAACGGCGGCCGTAACTATAACGGTCCTAAGGTAGCGAAATTCCTTGTCGGGTAAGTTCCGACCTGCACGAATGGCGTAACGATGGCGGCGCTGTCTCCACCCGAGACTCAGTGAAATTGAAATCGCTGTGAAGATGCAGTGTATCCGCGGCTAGACGGAAAGACCCCGTGAACCTTTACTATAGCTTTGCACTGGACTTTGAATTTGCTTGTGTAGGATAGGTGGGAGGCTTTGAAGCGTGGACGCCAGTTCGCGTGGAGCCATCCTTGAAATACCACCCTGGCAACTTTGAGGTTCTAACTCAGGTCCGTTATCCGGATCGAGGACAGTGTATGGTGGGTAGTTTGACTGGGGCGGTCTCCTCCTAAAGAGTAACGGAGGAGTACGAAGGTGCGCTCAGACCGGTCGGAAATCGGTCGTAGAGTATAAAGGCAAAAGCGCGCTTGACTGCGAGACAGACACGTCGAGCAGGTACGAAAGTAGGTCTTAGTGATCCGGTGGTTCTGTATGGAAGGGCCATCGCTCAACGGATAAAAGGTACTCCGGGGATAACAGGCTGATACCGCCCAAGAGTTCATATCGACGGCGGTGTTTGGCACCTCGATGTCGGCTCATCACATCCTGGGGCTGAAGCCGGTCCCAAGGGTATGGCTGTTCGCCATTTAAAGTGGTACGCGAGCTGGGTTTAGAACGTCGTGAGACAGTTCGGTCCCTATCTGCCGTGGACGTTTGAGATTTGAGAGGGGCTGCTCCTAGTACGAGAGGACCGGAGTGGACGAACCTCTGGTGTTCCGGTTGTCACGCCAGTGGCATTGCCGGGTAGCTATGTTCGGGAAAGATAACCGCTGAAAGCATCTAAGCGGGAAACTTGCCTCAAGATGAGATCTCACTGGAACCTTGAGTTCCCTGAAGGGCCGTCGAAGACTACGACGTTGATAGGTTGGGTGTGTAAGCGCTGTGAGGCGTTGAGCTAACCAATACTAATTGCCCGTGAGGCTTGACCATATAACACCCAAGCAATCTGTAGACTCGAAAGAGACCAGATTGCGGTGTGTGAAGACGAAACGAACCGAAAGTTCGATGTTCACAAAACACCTAGCTGTCACATACCCAATTTGCTGAAGCGAGGCCATCTGGCCACGACTCAGTACCCGAATTTCTTGACGACCATAGAGCGTTGGAACCACCTGATCCCATCCCGAACTCAGCAGTGAAACGATGCATCGCCGATGGTAGTGTGGGGTTTCCCCATGTGAGAGTAGGTCATCGTCAAGATTAAATTCCGAAACCCCAATTGCGAAAGCAGTTGGGGTTTTGTTTTGCCCGCAGGAAAGTTTCTTCAAGCAGATTCAAACAAACGCCTGCCCGGAAAAGCCTCGAGGCAAGCGCTGGAGTCCTGCCATTGCACTCAATCGCTCGATCCATTCATTCCGCCAGTTTGCTGGGCCGTGAGAGGCTTTTGCTTGCCGTGCGATGCGTCGAGCCGCATTGCGTTGATCTTTTCTTGCCTGTTTGAAGGCGTCGGTATTACGGCAACTGCGGCACTTCACGCGAGTGAGTTCTTTGCTCGACGTGAGTTGTTTGCCTTTATGGCCGCAGGCCAGATGCCCATCGACGCTGAAGTGGGTAACCATGAAATGTCTCCTTCGCGACATGTAAACGTTTGACAGTTCGTTTACAGCACCGTTCTGCGACTGGTCAGGCACACAAAAAAACACCCGCATGCGGGCGGGTGAGAGAGGTAATGCGCAAAGGAGTCATTCCAATGTATGCGCACAGATGTGATGGTTATGTGAAAGGAAATCCGTCATTGCAGCCAGAACAAGAAAATGCCGCACAGGCAACATCGCGGTGACGCTTGTGCCACCGCTCATAAGTTCCGAGACCGGCGTTATCTGAATCGAGGCAACGGCCGATCAACAGGTTTAAGCGCCGACAGTGTGTTGCGAATCAGCGGGGCATCCTTCTCGATGTCATTCAGGCGATCACGGATGCGCAGGGCGGTCGGGTGCCCGCCTTGGTGGTCAACCCAGTCGGCGATCTCTTTGCAGGCAGCTGCGAGTCGCGCCTGCCGGGCGTCGAGCAGGGTGAGGAGGGTGGTGATGGACTCTTTTTCGGACATGGAACACCTCCGTTCAATGAAACCGCTGAGCGGCAGCAAAAAGCCCGCGAGTTGCGAGCCTTCTGCCGTTGGGGCGCTGCTCCTTCAGCTGGTTTCAGTATAGACCCGCTTCTGTTTGGCATCAGCCGGAAGACTCGCGGGCCGATATGGGTGAACTGACTGCGTTGAGCCGATTACATTCGCGTCGCGCATCCTCTTCGGCGTCGTAGCCATCACCGATGAAACCATTTGTGCGTGTATCGCAAATGCGGAACCAGCCAATGGCTTCGGCGGGATCATGCTGGCTGTCACTGGCGCGTCGACCGTGAATGATGATCTTGTTGCAACGCTTCACGACGAAAATGTCTTCCATGGCGTCACCGCAGCTGATTCGTGTCACATCAACTATAGAAGCCCTCTGCAATCGTGCAAAAAATAGACAGGTCAACTCGTCGGTTGCAAGTTCCAGCCTCCGGCATGCCAATGCAAATCATGGGTTGGGTTTAACGCGCGTAGAAACGCCTGGTCGTGGGAAACCGCGACAATTGCGCCGGGAAATGTCTGCAAGGCCTGCTCGAAAGCTTCTACCGATGCCAGGTCAAGATGATTGGTCGGCTCATCAAGCAGTAACAATTGCGCCGGCACCTGACGCCACAACGCCAGGGCAAGAGCGGCTTTCAAGCGTTCACCGCCACTGAGAGAGGCGCAAGGCAAGGTGACGCGCTGCGCGTTAAGTTGCAGGTGTGCGAGATAACTGCGCAAGGTGCCTTCGTCCAACGGCGTTTGCTGCGCTTGTAGTTGTTCAACGATGGATGTCCGATCATCCAGTAGCGTTAGTTGCTGATCGAGAAAAGCAAACGGCACGTGAGTCATGCACTCACCTGACACCGGCGTCAGCTCACCGGCGAGCATGTTCAGCAGGGTTGATTTGCCGCATCCATTGGGGCCGCTGACGGCAATGCGCATCGGCCCGTGGATGGCGAGGTTCAGCCGGGTCGAGGGTGCGTCGTGCGGTAGCCACGGCAGGCAGGCATCGAGCAGCGAGCAGACTTGCCGGGCACTCGACACAACGCTGCCCGGCAGGTTGATCAGTACCTCGCTGTCTGGCACGACGTGCGCGTATGCGTCACGCACGCGGGCGTCCAGATCGGTTTTGCGTGCCTGATGGCCGAGGCGAACGTGCCCCATGATCTCCCTCGCGGCGGCTTTCATCGCCGCCCGCTCAAAGCCGGCAACATTAGCAGTTTGCGCATTACGTCGGCTGCCGGCGGCATGGCGCTGGATCGTATCGTGCTCGCGCTGCAGCCGCGAACGTTCGCGTTGGCGTTCGGCGCGGGCTTGATCAAGTTGTGCTTGCGCCGCTGCCCGATGGGTTCGGCGCTGCTGCGTGAATTCTGAATAGCTCCCGGTGAAAACTGTCGCGCCTAAAGGTGTGAGCTCGACGATTCGCTGCATTCGTTCCAGCAACTGCCGATCATGGCTGACGACGATCAGTCCACCGCGCCATGCTTCAAGCGTGCTCATCAGCCATTGGCGACCGGCGCTGTCGAGATGATTGGTCGGCTCATCCAGCACCAGTAACTGCGCTTGACTCAACAATGCACCGATCAGGGCGATCCTGGCCTGCTGGCCGCCGCTGAGCGCCAAGGTCAGATCGGTAGCCGCGATGTGGGGTAGCCCGGCGTCATCCAGTAACTGCCGCAAGCGATCCGGCAAATCCCAGCGCTCACCAATAAGGTCAAAATCATCGGCACTGGCGCAGCCCAGGTTAAGTCGCTCCAACGCCGCGAGTATCGGCGCCGCGCCTATTGCCTCTGCCACCGTTTGCCCGGGTGTGGTCACGAAGGCTTGCGATACGTAACTCACCGAAGCCGAATTCACCACTGTGCCGGCGGTAGGCTGCAACTTTCCGGCTATCAGTCGTGCGAGCACGCTTTTGCCGATGCCGTTGCGACCGACGATGGCGGTTGGCAAATAATCGAAGTTCAGATTCAGTGCATTGAAAATCGTCTCGCCGTTGGCGAATTGAAAACCCGTTTGATTCAGGGAGACGAGTGCAGGCGTACGCGAGACGTGAGTCATCGGCACCTCCGGAAAAATGTCGTGAAAACTGACAAGTGCCATTGAGCGGCTTGTCGCGATTACATTTTCAGAGAGCCGGGTTGTTCACTTCTGCGATCATCCTGAGGAGGGAAAGGTGGCTAGCCTAGAGGACGAAGCGCTGTCGATCAAGTCGCGTCGGTCACTTCACTCATTCGTTCAAGAAACATCGCCAGTGCCACTTCCTCGGCGCGCAGGCCTTTGCGCATGCGGGGGCGTGGTAATTCGGCGAGGGCACCGAGCATGAATTTTTCCACCACGGCCGGGTGGATGTAGCACTTGCGACATACCGCCGGCGTGTTGCCCAGCTGTTTGGCCACGCCTTTGACCATTTCCACGACATGCCGTTTGGCTTCGGTCTCGGACTCATGTTTGAGTTCGCGCAAAACCGCCAATGCCAGGGCACTTCCGGCCCAGGTGCGATAGTCCTTGGCGGTAAAGTCGGCGCCGGTCAGGGTTTGCAGGTACGTGTTGACGTCGGAAGAGCTGACGGTGTGCCGTTCGCCATGTTCATCCAGATACTGAAACAGGTTCTGACCGGGAAGCTCCAGGCAGCGCTTGATGATGCGTGCCAGACGGCGATCCTTGACGGTGATCTGGTGTTCGATGCCACTCTTGCCGCGGAACTGGAACAGAATCGCGCTGCCGTTGACCTCGACATGCCGACTGCGCAGGGTGGTCAGGCCGTAAGAACGGTTGTCCCGCGCATACTGCGTATTGCCGACCCGGATCAGAGTGGCGTCGAGCAGGGTAATCACCGTGGCCATGACTTTGTCGCGACTGAAACCGGGCGCCGCCAGCAGCGCTTCCAATTGCTTGCGCAGCTTCGGTAACGCGAGACCGAACTCGCGCAGCCGCGAGTATTTATCGGCATCGCGCACTTCGCGCCAGCGCGCGTGATAGCGGTATTGCTTGCGACCGCGGGCATCGCGCCCGGTGGCTTGCAGATGACCGCGCGGGTCCGGGCAAATCCACACATCGGTATAGGCCGGTGGCACCGCGAGGGTGTTGATGCGTTTGATTTCGTCCGCATCGGTAATGCGCTGACCCGACGGTTCAAAATAGTTGAATTTGCCGCGCAGCTTTTTGCGGGTGATACCGGGCTGCGTGTCATCGACGTAATGCAGATCGGATGGCAGGGCGTCGGTCAGCTCGGTGTCGGGCATGGCAGCTTCCTTGGATGGCGGCAGTCTGTAAAACGATTGACCGCACACCCACGCCGTCGTGCCGAATAATTTAAGCGAGTACCGCGACAGCCTTGATTTGCGCCCAGAGTTGCTGGCCCGGATGCACGCCCAGTTGATCGCGGGAGAACCGCGTGATGCGCGCCAGCAGCGGCGTGCCGCCAGCGTCGAGGCGGATCAGCACATGGGCGGCATTGTCTGCCGCCTGCTCGCTGACCACCGTGACCGGCAGACGATTGAGGATGCTGCTGAACTCGCTGTTTTGCAGGCTCAGGCTGATATCTCGCGCGTGTACCTTGCAACGCAAGGCCTGGCCGACCGACATGGGTTCGTGGGTCACGCGGATGTTCATTTCGGTGGCCGGCAGTTGCAGGCTCAACAACTGGTAATCCGCATCGTAGGCACTGACCTGGCCCTCGATGATCACACCGGCGTCATCCCCCATCGCCATTGGCAGATCGAGACGGGCGAGGGTTTCGCCGATCGGGCCACTGGCCAAAGCCTTGCCATCGCTCAGTAACACCAGATGATCGGCCAGGCGCGCGACTTCATCCTGCGCATGGCTGACATACAACACCGGAATATCCAGTTCGTCATGCAAACGTTGCAGATACGGCAGGATTTCGTTTTTGCGCTGACTGTCGAGCGCCGCCAGTGGCTCGTCCATCAACAGCAGTTTCGGGCTGGTCAGCAGTGCCCGAGCGATGCCGACGCGCTGACGCTCGCCGCCGGACAGATGTTGCGGATGACGCTCAAGCAAATGGCCGATGCCCAACAGTTCGGTGGCTTGCGCCAGGTCGACCCGCCGCTCGGATCTGGCGATGCGCTTGAGGCCGAACTGCAGATTGGCGAGGACCGACAAATGTGCAAACAAACTGGCTTCTTGAAACACGTAGCCCAGTGCGCGTTTGTGCGGCGGGACAAAAATGCCCTTGTCGCTGTCTTGCCAGACTTCATCGTTGATCCGGATAAAGCCATGTTCGGCACGTTCAAGACCGGCAATGCAGCGCAGGCAAGTGGTTTTGCCGGATCCGGAGGGGCCGAACAGCGCGGTGACGCCACGCCCCGGCAAATGCAGGTCAACATCCAGGCTGAAGCCAGAATAAGCAAGTTGCAGACGTGTATCGATCATCAATCAGCTCCAGCCCGCGCGGGTCTTGCGGCTGGAGTACAGCGCCAGCAACACCAGAAACGAAAACACCAGCATCGCGCCAGCCAGCCAGTGAGCCTGGGCATATTCCATCGCTTCGACGTGGTCGTAGATTTGTACAGAGACGACACGGGTCTTGTCGGGAATATTGCCGCCGATCATCAGCACCACGCCGAACTCACCGACGGTGTGCGCGAAGCCGAGAATGGCCGCTGTGACAAAACCGGGGCGAGCCAGCGGCAGAATCACGCTGAAAAAGGTGTCCCACGGATTGGCGCGCAAGGTCGCGGCTACCTCTAGTGGGCGAGTACCGATCGCCGAGAACGCGTTTTGCAACGGTTGCACCACGAACGGCATGGAATAGATCACCGAACCGATCACCAGTCCGGTGAAACTGAACGTCAGGGTGCCAAGGCCCAGCCACTGAGTGAACTGGCCGAGGAAACCGTGCGGCCCCATCATCAGCAATAGATAAAAGCCGATGACGGTGGGTGGCAGCACAAGGGGCAGGGCGACGATGGCCCCGATCGGGCCGCGCAACCATGAGCGGGTGCGCGACAGCCACAGGGCAATCGGAGTGCCGACAACCAACAGGATCGCAGTGGTCAGAGACGCCAGTTTCAGGGTCAGCCAGATCGCCGCGAAATCGGCACTCGTCAGCGACATTTAGAGTTGGTAACCGTAAGACTTGATCACCGCAGCGGCTTTCGGGCCTTTGAGGTATTCAACCAGGGCCTTGGCGGCAGCGTTGTCCTTGCCTTTGTTGAGGATGACCGCGTCCTGTTTGATCGGGTCGTGCATGCTGGCTGGCACGATCCACGCCGAGCCGCTGGTGACTTTGCCGTCCTTGTAGATCTGCGACAGCGCCACGAAACCCAGCTCGGCGTTGCCGGTGGAGACGAACTGGTAGGCCTGAGTGATGTTCTGGCCTTCAACGATCTTCGCTTTGGTGGCTTCGGTCAGCTTCAGTTTTTCCAGCACTTGCGTGGCGGCCAGGCCATAAGGCGCGGCTTTCGGGTTGGCAATGGACAGGTGCTGGTACTCGTTCTTCTTCAAAACTTCACCTTTGGCATCGACGTAACCGTCCTTGGCCGACCACAGCGCGAGGGTGCCGATGGCGTAAGTGAAGCGCGAGCCCTTGACGGTATCGCCTTCTTTTTCGAGCTTTTCCGGGGTGGTGTCGTCAGCCGAGAGGAACACTTCGAACGGTGCGCCGTTCTTGATCTGGGTGTAGAACTGGCCGGTGGCGCCGAAGGCTGCGACCAGTTTGTGACCGGTGTCTTTCTCGAAGTCGGCGGCGATGGCCTGGATCGGTGCGGTGAAGTTGGCAGCAACAGCCACCTGCACTTCATCGGCCTGGGCAGCGCCGATGGTGAATACGGCGAGCAAAGAGGCCAGGCAGGTAGGGGCAAAACGTGAGGCACGAATGGTCATGTAACGGCTCCGTTGTTGGCAGGTGCAGGCGGCAGTTATTGTTGGAGGTGGACTGCCTATGCGAGGGGTGAAATCGCTATATAGAGAAATATATAGCGAAATCCCGCCAAACAGGAAGTGCTGGCAAAAAATAGGGTGAGGCATTTTGTCCTCACCCTGTTCGATTTCAACGGCGTGTCAGCTTCGCCAACGCCCCGTCGGCCAACTGCCGAGTCAGTTCGGCGCTGCTCAGATCCCGGCCCAGCGTGAAAGCCTGGCCGGCCCAGAGGTTGGCGAACTGTGCCTCATTTTTCGCTCGCAGCGGCATCAGCGCACCACCGGCCAAAGGAAATGCCGGCGCTTTCGGCGACATCGGGCCGAGTTCGCGCATCACGCGGTTGAGAATACCCCGCGCCGGGCGTCCGGTGAAAATATTGGTGACGGCTGTTTCACTGTCCTTGGCCGTGCGCAGCGCCTTGTGATGCGACGCGCTGATTTTCGCTTCCGGGGTGAACAGGTACGCGGTACCGACCTGTACCGCCGAGGCGCCCAGCATGAATGCCGCGGCTACGCCTCGAGCATCGGCAATCGCGCCAGCGGCAATTACCGGTACTTTGACCGCGTCGACGATCTGCGGCACCAGCGCAAACGTGCCGACCTGGCTGCTCAAATCATCACTGAGAAACATTCCTCGATGGCCGCCAGCCTCATAGCCCATGGCGATAATCGCGTCGCAGCCGTTCTGTTCCAGCCAGATAGCCTCATCGACGGTGGTAGCAGATGAAAGGATTTTCGCGCCGGTCGCCTTGACTCGATCAAGCAGGGATTTTTCCGGCAGACCGAAATGGAAGCTCACCACCTCTGGCCGAAACTCTTCCAGTAACTCGCACGCTGCCGCATCAAATGGCGCCCGATTGGACACCGGAGTCGGTGCATCGAAGTCGACGCCCAATTCGCGATAGTACGGCTCCAGCAGGTTCTTCCACTCAATCGCGCGTTGCTCATCGGCGGCGGGTGGCTGATGGCAGAAGAAGTTCACGTTGAAGGGCTTGTCGGTGTGGGCGCGAATCGTCTTCAGCTCTTCACGCAGTTGTTCAATGCTCAGCATCGCCGCCGGCATCGAACCCAGGCCACCGGCGTTGCACACGGCGATTACCATGGAAGAATTCGTGGCACCGGCCATCGGGCCCTGGATGATCGGCAGTTCAATACCGAGCAGATCGAGAATGCGGGTGTCTGGCCATTGGCTCATTGAAGCGGTACTCCAAACGATGAAGCGGGGGCAGGGAGGCAGAGCCGGTTTTTTAACAGTAAAACCGGACGCAGGGCCACTCTGAAATTCAGAACACCGCGCGGTGCTGGCTGTCAGCGCCGATGGAGGCCATCTCCGCCGCCGCCAAAGGAATGGCCGAGACCACGGGAAACACTCGGTGAATTCCGGGATTGGCGGAAAGTCGAGTGTGGCAACGTGTTGCGATGTGATATTTGAATGGCATGCCCCCTGCAATCCATCCACGAGAGCCCATCATGTTCAACGGTATTTTGATCAATAAAGACGACAGCGGTTATCGCGCCACCCTGCAACAGATCAACGAAGAACAGTTGCCCGAAGGCGATGTGACGGTGCGCGTCGCCTACAGCACGCTGAATTTCAAGGATGGGCTGGCGATTACCGGCAGCAGCCCGGTGGTGCGCAAGTTTCCATTGGTGCCGGGGATCGATCTGGCAGGCACTGTCGAGGTCAGTTCGCACCCTGACTATAAGGTCGGCGATCAGGTGCTGCTCAACGGCTGGGGCGTGGGCGAGAGTCATTGGGGCGGTCTGGCGCAAAAAGCCCGGCTCAACGGCGACTGGCTGATTCCGCTGCCCAAGGCATTCTCTCCCGCACAGGCCATGGCTATCGGCACGGCCGGTTACACCGCCATGTTGTGCATTCTGGCGCTGGAACGTAACGGCGTGACGCCGGAGCAGGGCGAGGTGCTGGTGACCGGCGCGAATGGCGGTGTCGGCAGCTTCGCCATCGCCCTGTTGAGCAAGCTCGGCTATCGCGTGGTGGCGTCCACGGGCCGGGTGTCCGAGCACGAGTATCTGAAGCAATTGGGCGCCAATGAAATCATTGATCGCGCAACCCTGTCCGAGCCGGGCAAACCGCTGGCCAAGGAGCGCTGGGCGGCGGTGATCGACTCGGTCGGCAGCCACACGCTGGCCAACGCCTGTGCCAGTACACGCGCGGAAGGCACGGTGGCTGCGTGCGGTCTGGCTCAGGGTATGGATTTCCCAGCGTCGGTGGCACCGTTCATTTTGCGCGGTGTCACCTTGGCCGGCATCAATAGCGTGACCCAGCCCAAGGCGCGCCGCCTGCAAGCATGGGATCGGTTGGCCAGCGATCTGAACTTCGCCTTGTTGCCATTGATCAGCCATGAGATCGCTCTGAGCGATGTCATCGATGCCGCACCGAAATTGCTCGCCGGGGAACTTCGCGGACGGGTTGTGGTTGACGTCAATCGCTGACAAAGTGAGCGCCATTGCGGCTCTGTGCGGCCGCACTTCTATTAGAGGGAGTGGCACTTTCAATGGATTTGAAACGGCAACAGATCGAATCGTTCACGGTTTCAGGCGTGCGCGTACGCACGACCAACGCAGCCGAACACACACCCGATACAGCGAAAATCGGCCCGATGTGGGGTAAGTTTTTCAGTCAAGGTCTGGCCGAAGAAATTCCCGGCAAACAAACCGGTTCGCCGGTTTATGGCGTGTACTCGGCTTACGAGTCGGATGCTTCGGGACAGTTCGATGTCACGGCCGGCGTCGCGGTCAATAATCCGGCCGAGGGATTTGAGTCGATAGTCATCGAAGACGGCGACTATCTGGTCTTCGAAGCGCAGGGGCCATTGCCTGACGCAGTGATCTCGACGTGGGGCAAAGTCTGGAGCTTCTTCGAATCCAATCCGCAGATCCAGCGCCGATTCGTCACTGACTTCGAGGCCTACACCGGCCCCGAATCAGTGTCGGTCTACATCGGCGTGCACTAAGGCTGCGTCTCGCGCTCAAGCAGTTGCCGTTTACGCTCGACGCCCCAGCGATACCCGGAAAGATTGCCATCGCTGCGAACCACGCGGTGGCAAGGGATCGCCACGGCCAAGCGGTTCGCGCCGCAGGCCTGAGCCACGGCGCGCATCGACGTCGGTGCGCCGATGCGTTGGGCAATCTCGGCATAACTGGCGGTGCTACCAACCGGGATTTCCCGCAGCGCCTGCCACACCCGTTCTTGGAACGCCGTGCCGCGTACGTCCAGCGGCAGGTCCAGGCCAATGGCCGGGGCCTCGATAAACCCTACGACTTTGGCGATCAACTGCTCAAACCCGGAATCGGCACCAATCAGATTGGCTTTGCGGAATTGGTCCTGCAGGTCGCACACCAATTGGTGAGGGTCGTCACCCAGCAGGATCGCACAAACCCCGCGTTCGCTTCGTGCTACCAGAATGGCCCCGAGCGAGCATTGCCCGACGGCGAAACGAATGTCGTTGTTCTGCCCAGCAGCGCGGTAGTCGCCGGGCTTCATGCCCAGCAACTGATCGGCGGCCTCATAGAAGCGGCTGTTGGAATTGAAGCCGGCGTCGTAAAGCGCGTCGGTCACTGAGCCGCCGTCCGCCAGACGTTCACGCACTCGGCGTGAGCGATGAGCCGCTGCGTAACCTTTGGGCGTCAGCCCCGTCGCGGCTTTGAACACCCGATGAAAATGAAACGGGCTCAGACCTGCTGTTTCGGCCAACACATTGAGTGCGGGCAACGTTTCGGCAGACTCGATCTGGCGGCAGGCTGTCGCCACCGTGGCGGCGTGCTGCGCCGCGACATCCGTTTGATCCTTGCTGGCCCGTTTGCTCGGGCGATACCCGGCGGCTTCTGCCTCAAGGGCGGTGTCGAAAAACTCCACATTCTGTGGTTTTGGCAAGCGCGCAAGGCTGCTCGGACGGCAGTAGATACCAGTGGTTTTCACCGCGTAGACAAACTGCCCGTCCGCCCGCGGGTCGCGCGCCAGCACGGCGGCCCAGCGTGGATCGTCTTCGGTGTTGAGAGTGATCGACAGCGTTTTCATGAGCGTTAATCCGTTGACCTGTTTGATTCAGGTTAATCCGCGCTGCTGGGCGCAACACTCCGGGCCTTGCGGTCAAACTTTCCAGGTTCATCCAGCGACACGAAACGTCAGATTGATCCGTTGTTCGCCGAGGCGCGGGTGCCGGCCCTGGCGGATCGGCAACACACCATGAAAGCGCAAGCGATCAACGCCGCCCCAGATCACCATATCGCCATGCAACAACGGGATCCGCCGGGTCTTGTCGCTGCGAGCGAAACCGCCGAACAGGAACATGGCCGGCAAGCCCAGCGACAGCGAAACGATCGGCGCTGCGTAGGCATTTTCGTCTTTGTCCTGATGCAATGACATCTTGGCGCCGGGGACATAGCGGTTGATCAGGCAGGAATCAGCCTTGAAACCTGCAAACCCGGCTTCCTGCGCCGCCGAGTGCGCCAAATCGGCAAACACCAGAGGCATCTGCGGCCAGGGCTGTCCGCTGAGCGGATCAACGCGCGAATAACGATAGCCGCTGCGATCAGTGATCCAGCCCAGTTCCCCGCAACTGCTGGTGCCCACGGACATACTGAATCCGCCCGGTGTGACCATGTGGCGGAGCGGGGCCGCGATGAGAATGCTGTCCAGCGCTGGCAGCAATTGATCGATCAGCGGTAGCGCAAACCCGCGCAGCACCCACGATTGTTCGCCAATTTGCTCGGCGCGGGGCTGCTGTACAGGTTCGTTGCCGGCGAACAGATCGAAAGTGTGCGGGTACATGGCGGTCATTGGGCGTCGTGGAAGATGATGCCTAGGGTATGCCTTTTTCCACTGTGCAGGCGACTGACGCCATGACGCAGCGTCACCCGGTAGTCGCCACGCCCGCCCTGAATCGGGCGCTGACTCACGGCAAAAATCACTGCGTCGCCTTTCCTCAGGTCCAGCACTTGCGGCCGGGATTGCATGCGCGGACGTTGCTCGGTCAGCACGAACTCGCCACCGGTAAAGTCTTCCCCCGGTTCTGACAGAAGAATCGCTACTTGCAGCGGAAACAGCAGTTCGCCGTACAGATCCTGATGCAGGCAGTTGTAGTCCTGTGGACCGTATTGCAATAGCAGTGGAGTAGGGCGTACCTGGCCGGCGGCATGACAGCACCGAAGAAATTCGTCATGGCTCGGCGGGAAACGAGTGGCCAGGTGCATCCGTTCATACCAGCGGTTGGCTACTGCCACCAAGCGCGGATACAGCGCGGTACGCAGGCGTTCCACGGCGGTCGGGAGGGGATAGCTAAAATACTTGTACTCGCCGCGACCGAACCCGTGGCGGGCCATGATGACCTGCGATCGAAACGGTTCGGCCTGCGGATACAGCGCGCTCAGGCGATCACAGCTCTCGGCCAGCAGCAGATTGCGAATGATGGCGCAGCCGTCCTGATCCAGCTGCTGTTCCAGGCTCGCCCAATCGAGCGAATCCAGCCGGGAGGGTGACATCGACATGCTGACTCCGTTGACTCAAGGTCGAGGCAGTCAGTCTATGCGGGCCCTTGCGGCAGAACACTCCGCCGCTTGCGGTCGAATTCGTTTCGGTGCGTTACAGCGCTTTGCTGACGGTGATTTCGCTGATCACATCAGTCGCGTCGTGGATCTTGGCCAGAGCATCCTTGGCCTCTTCTACGCTGTTGCTTTCCAGTTGTGCGAACTCGAAGCGGCGCTCACCGTTGAGTTTGTACTTGATGACGTATTTGGTCGTTTGGGCCACGGTCATTTTTCCTGTCTGTAAAAGGCGGGGCGGCTCAGCTGAGTTTGGTGCTGGAGCGGCGGATGATCTTGATCGAATGCGTCAGCGTCGGTTTGCGCGTCACGCTGATCGCTCGACGGTTGACGGTGTCGATGGTGATGTTCCAGAAACCGGTACTCGGCGCAGTGATACGGGCCGGGAACGTGTCGAAAGCGCCGCCGTGGTAGGTGTGACGACCACCATTTTTGAAGCTGCGGAAGTTGGCGTCGTTCATCAGACGGATGTTGCACATTTGCGAGCATTGGATGACGACGATGTCGTCTTCGTTGAGGTGCTCGCGCTGGTGAATGAATTTCATGGGCGCCTCCAGAAGGGCTTTTTCTACAAAATCAAAACGATAGCTTGTAATTGCGCGCAGTTTATCAGCCCGCACGGGTTATTATCTGGCCGTCGGGCGTCGGTTTGACAATTTTGAACAGATATTCGCAATTGGATGCGGGTTAAATGCAGAAGGCCCCGGAGAAAAACGGCATTTGTGCTGTCGGACGGTCTTTAACGGAGGTTTTGTATGAAGTGGGGTGTGGTGTGTCTGCCGTTGGTTTTAGCAGTGGGTGGTTGTGCGAGTGTTTCCGAGATCAATGAAACGCTACCCACCATGAGCGTGATCTCCGGCAAAAAACCCCAAGAGTATGCGCAGTGCCTGACTGAAAAGCTCGCCAACAGCCGCGGCGCGCTGCAAATGCAGCCGCACAAGGACGGCGTTCGCGTGATTGTCCCGGGCAAACTGTCGTCAGGCCCGGCCGCCGTGTTTGATATCGAAGATCGCTCCGGTGGCAGCGCGATCAAGCTGCATGAGCGCATGTCCAATGTGCCGGTGCGCCCGCGTGATGTGCGTAACGCCGCCAACGCCTGCATTTCCGGCTGATAGACTACAGGTCATCAGCATCAGTGCCGTCACAGTCATGCTGCGACGGCATTTTTATTTCTGGAGTCGCGATGAAGCGAGAGCAAGTACGAGAGCGCCATGTAGAGGGCCTGATCTCTGCCACCCATGTCATCCAGAACCCGGCGAATTCGGGGGAGTGGATCGTGTTTTTCAAGAAAAGCGCCGGGCGCAGTTATTTCCTGGTGGACGATAACGACGAAGTCGAGTCATTCAATCGGCTCGACGATCTGATCGAAGTCGTGCGCGGGCTCGGGATCAAGTTCGCTGAAATCCACATGTAGCGTCTATTTGCAGACCACCACCACGCTGCGGTTCTTGTAGTTGCCGACATCAACGCCCAGGGTCTTGTCGCTTTCCTTTGAGGCCGGCGTGCCGTCAGTGCCGACGATGCGATAGCCGGTGCCGGCGCATGAGGCATCCGCCTTTTCGTAACAGGTGGCCCAGGAATTGGCTTCGCCGGAGCAATCGATGCTCAGGCCCTGTTCGCCGTTGTTCAGGGTGGTCGGCTGGGAGGTGGCACAGCCGCTCAGTGCCAGTACCGCGATCAGTGGCAAAAATTTGTTCATGTTCATGGTTTGTCGTCTTCAGCGTGGGGGACTAGACGCTCTGACAGCGCCAGTGTGAAAAGGTTATAGCGATTGGCCACTTGTTTGCACATGAGCACAAAAAAGCCCTGCGCAAGGGCAGGGCTTGAGCATGTGCAGCCGATCAGTCTTGATCTTTGCCACGGCGTTTTGCCGATGCCGGGGTGTCGGTGAACACCGCTGCTACATCAGTCGCCATCTGCTCGCTGTCGAAAGGCCCTGCGATGTGTTCGCCATTGGTAGTGGTCAGCGTCCACTTGCCGTCCTTCTTGTCGATCACATACCCGTTGACGATTTTAACTGCGGCCATCTATCTGTCTCGTTCACTGGTTCAAAGGCGCCATGATACCGGCAAATGCTCGCATTGGGGGGCGATGAGCGTATGGTGATCCTGTCTGGTGGCATCTTTGAGCTACGCTGATTTCGCGGTTCACATTCGCCGATGGAACTATCGGCGAGAATATTTCTCTATGTTGGCATCGGTTAGCCAGTGCGGGGCATTGTAAGGTGCACGCCGCCTGATTAGACTGCGCCGAAACTCGTACACACAGCCCTTTCAAGGACTTATATGATCAAGAAATGCTTGTTCCCAGCAGCCGGTTACGGTACTCGCTTCCTGCCAGCGACTAAAGCCATGCCTAAAGAAATGCTGCCGGTGGTAAACAAGCCACTGATCCAGTACGGCGTTGAAGAAGCTCTGGACGCTGGCCTGACTGAAATCTCCATCGTTACCGGTCGTGGCAAGCGTGCCCTGGAAGACCACTTCGACATCAGCTACGAGCTGGAAAACCAGATCAAAGGTACCGACAAAGAGAAATACCTGGTCGGCATCCGCAAGCTGCTGGACGAGTGCTCGTTCTCCTACACCCGTCAGACCGAAATGAAAGGTCTGGGCCACGCGATCCTGACCGGTCGTCCGCTGATCGGTGACGAACCGTTCGCCGTGGTGCTGGCGGACGACTTGTGCGTCAACCTCGAAGGCGACGGCGTGCTGACCCAGATGGTCAAGCTGTACAAGCAGTTCCGCTGCTCGATCATCGCCATCCAGGAAGTCGATCCACAGGAAACCAGCAAGTACGGCGTCATCGCCGGCGAGATGATCCGTGACGACATCTACCGCGTACACAGCATGGTTGAAAAGCCAAAGCCGGAAGACGCACCGTCGAACCTGGCGATCATCGGTCGTTACATCCTGACCCCGGACATCTTTGACCTGATCGAACAGACCGAGCCGGGCAAGGGTGGCGAAATTCAGATCACCGACGCCCTGATGAAACAAGCCCAGAACGGCTGCGTCATGGCCTACAAGTTCAAAGGCAAGCGTTTCGACTGCGGTGGTGCTGAAGGCTACATCGAAGCGACCAACTTCTGCTTCGAGAACTTCTACAAAACTGGCAAGGCTTACTAAGAGCGCTTGATCCGGTTGTAATGAAAAGCCACCTTCGGGTGGCTTTTTCATTTTCCGCCCCTATATGGATAGCAGTGCTTGCCCAATGGATGACGGCGGGTATGCTGATCGCCTGCCGAGGAGATAGAAATGGCCTACGATTTTGACCTTTATGTGATTGGTGCCGGTTCCGGCGGTGTGCGGGCTGCACGGTTTGCGGCCGGTTTTGGCGCGAAAGTGGCGGTGGCTGAGAGCCGTTATCTGGGTGGTACTTGTGTCAATGTCGGCTGCGTGCCGAAAAAACTGCTGGTGTACGGCGCGCACTTTGCCGAAGATTTTGAGCAGGCATCCGGTTTCGGCTGGAGCCTGGGCGAAGCCAATTTCGATTGGGCGACGCTGATTGCCAACAAGGATCGCGAGATCAATCGCCTTAATGGCATCTATCGCAACCTGCTGGTCAACAGCGGCGTGACCCTGCATGAAGCGCACGCGAAGATCACCGGCCCGCACGAGGTTGAGGTGAATGGCGAGCGCTTCACCGCGAAAAACATTCTGATCGCCACCGGTGGTTGGCCGCAGATTCCGGAAATTCCGGGGCGCGAGCATGCGATCGGTTCGAACGAAGCGTTTTTCCTGAAAGAACTGCCTAAGCGGGTATTGGTCGTGGGTGGTGGTTACATCGCGGTCGAATTTGCCGGGATCTTCCATGGTCTTGGCGCAAACACCACACTGCTGTATCGCGGTGATTTGTTCTTGCGGGGCTTCGATGGTTCGGTACGCAAGCATTTGCAGGAAGAGCTGACCAAGCGCGGCCTGGATCTGCAGTTCAATGCTGACATCGCGCGAATCGACAAGCAGGCCGATGGCAGTCTGAAAGCCACGCTCAAGGATGGTCGCGAGCTGGAAGCAGATTGCATCTTCTACGCCACCGGTCGCCGTCCGATGCTGGACAATCTAGGGTTGGAAAACACCGATGTGCAGCTCACCGACAAGGGCTTCATCAAAGTCGACGAGCAATACCAGACCAGCGAGCCATCGATTCTGGCGCTGGGTGATGTGATCGGTCGCGTGCAATTGACGCCAGTGGCTCTCGCCGAAGGCATGGCGGTGGCACGCCGCTTGTTCAAATCGGAGCAATATCGTCCGGTGGATTACAGGATGATCCCGACCGCAGTGTTCAGTCTGCCGAACATCGGCACGGTCGGCTTGACCGAAGAGGAAGCGCGCGAAGCTGGCCACGACGTGGTGATCTTCGAAAGCCGCTTCCGGCCGATGAAGCTGACCCTGACCGATTGTCAGGAAAAAACCCTGATGAAACTGGTAGTCGACGGCAAGACCGATAAAGTCCTCGGTTGCCACATGGTCGGTCCGGATGCCGGCGAAATCGTCCAGGGACTGGCGATTGCGCTGAAGGCTGGCGCGACCAAGCGTGACTTCGACGACACAATCGGGGTGCATCCGACGGCCGCCGAAGAGTTTGTCACCATGCGTACACCGGTCGGCGCTTAAGCGTCTTTCGGTTTGGCCGAGTCTGGCGCTGCCGCGATGGTAGCTGCCAGGCGCTGGCTTTCTTCCAGGCTCGCCTGAGTGTTGCTCAATTCCTTTTTCAGTGACTGATTCAGCAGCGTTTGTTCGTCGACGCTCTGTTTGAGTGTCTGGCTTTCCAGCGTCGCCACGCGCAGCCGTTCCTGGAGGAGGGTGCGTTCGCTATCGACGCGGGCCGCTTGTTCGAGCAGTTGATCCTGACGCTGATTGCTGTGTTTGAGCTGGTCCTGCATCAGGTTCAGTTCGCGCTGGGTGCCACGGTTTTCCGTGAGCAGGCGTTCGTTGTCGCGGTGCAGTTGAGTGATTTCGTCCTGGCGTACCAGTGCACTTTGTTGTGCCTGACGCAGTTCGGCCTGAATCTGCTGCACTTGTGCTTCGTGGCGGCTCTGTTCCTGCTCGCGCTGTTCTTTGGTGGCGTTGCGGTAATGCTCCAGCGCATCGCGGGCATGCAGGTGCTTTTCTTCCAGCGACCGGATCTGCTCGTCCTTGTCCTGCAAGCGCAATTCAAAGTCTGCCAATGCCTGATTCAGACCAGCATTGCGGGTCTGTTCGGTCTGCAGCATCGAACGGGTGTTGCTCAGCGCTTCGGACTCGCGCTCCAGTGCGGCACCTTGAATGTCGTGCTCGTGTTCGAGCTTTTCCAGCGCCTGACGAGTCTGTTTCAGCTCCGCCTCCAGTGCCTCGCGCTGTTCCTCAAACTGTTCGCGAGCCTGTTCGATGGGTTCTTGCGCCTGCTCTTTCAAGCGCTGAGCGAGGCGAGAGACGAGGGCGGTCAATTCATCATCGATGGGCTCTGCCGAAGCTTCTATGGGCTGAGCGCCGTCATCCAGCTCCTTCAGATAACGATGGATCGTGGTTTTCGAGCCGGTATTGCCCATTTCAATGCGTACTGCATCGATGCTCGGGTGTTCGCCGCGGGCGAGGATCGCGGTGCGCGCGATCTGCACCAGGGCTTTGGTAATGCCGCCACGGGCCATGTGAACTCCTACGTTTACGTACTGTGGTACATGCCACTAAAGTACGCAGTGTACCACGCTGAAAATAAAGTTAAATCTTTGATATCAAAGACACGGGATATACTGGTATTACCCAGTGTCAGACGGCAAAATGCGCTTCTGCATCCTTGAATTAGTACGCCTGCGAGAAAACTGCCCATGAGCGATCTGGATCGCTATCTGCAAGCCGCCACCCGTGACAACACCCGCCGTAGCTATCGCGCCGCCATCGAGCATTTCGAAGTGAAGTGGGGAGGTTTCCTGCCGGCGACGGCCGATAGCGTCGCGAGGTATCTGGTGGCGCACGCCGGAGAGCTTTCAATCAATACGCTGAAGTTGCGTCTGTCGGCGTTGGCGCAATGGCACAACAGTCAGGGTTTCGCCGATCCGACCAAAGCGCCGGTGGTGCGCAAGGTGTTCAAAGGCATTCGCGCATTGCATCCGGCGCAGGAGAAGCAGGCCGAACCTTTGCAGTTACAGGATCTGCAACGAGTGATTGACTGGCTTGAACATGAAGCACAAACCGCGAGAGAGCAGCAGGACCGCCCGTTACTGCTCAAGGCTTTCCGTGATCGTGCATTGATTCTTCTGGGATTCTGGCGTGGCTTTCGCAGCGATGAGTTGTGTCGTCTGCAAATCGAACACGTGCAAGCGCACGCCGGCAAAGGCATTACTTTGTATTTGCCACGCAGCAAGGGTGATCGGGAAAACCTCGGGCAGACTTATCAAGCCCCGGCGCTGCTCAAACTCTGCCCGGTGCAGGCCTACATCGACTGGATTACCGAAGCGGCACTGGTGCGCGGTCCGGTTTTTCGCAGCATTGACCGCTGGGGCAATCTGAACGAGGAGGGGTTGCACGCCAACAGCATCATCCCGCTGCTGCGCCAGGCGTTGCAGCGCGCCGGCATTGCCGCCGAAAATTACACCAGCCACTCCTTGCGCCGCGGCTTTGCGACGTGGGCCCATCAAAGCGGCTGGGATCTGAAATCGTTGATGAGTTACGTCGGCTGGAAGGACATGAAGTCAGCCATGCGCTATGTTGAAGCCAGCCCCTTTCAAGGGATGGCTCGGATTACGGATAAACCGGCTTCGCCCTAGATATCGTTTTCTTCTATTAATACAGTCAGCTAATAGCGAAAACAAATCAGCAGCATCAGGTTTGCCAATGAGCCATCCGTCGAGTGAGTGGGTAGGATTCACCCCATCAACTTCACAACCCTGACGGAGAGTCATCAATGCCTATCATCAACAGCCAAGTAAAACCGTTCAAAGCTACCGCATTCAAAAACGGCGACTTCGTTCAAGTCTCGGACGCTGACCTGAAAGGCAAGTGGTCGGTCGTGTTCTTCTACCCAGCCGACTTCACCTTCGTTTGCCCAACCGAACTGGAAGACCTGGCTGACAACTACGCTGCCTTCCAGAAACTGGGCGTAGAAATCTACAGCGTTTCCACCGACACCCACTTTGCCCACGCTGCCTGGCACAACACTTCGCCAGCCATCGGCAAAATCGAATACACCATGATCGGCGACCCGACCCACGCCATCTCCCGCAACTTCGACGTGCTGATCGAAGAAGCTGGCCTGGCTGACCGTGGCACCTTCGTGATCAACCCTGAAGGCCAGATCAAAATCGTTGAATTGAACGATGGCGGCGTTGGCCGTGACGCTTCCGAGCTGCTGCGCAAGATCAAGGCCGCTCAGTACGTTGCTGCTCACCCAGGCGAAGTTTGCCCGGCCAAGTGGAAAGAAGGCGAGGCCACTCTGGCTCCTTCGCTGGACCTGGTCGGCAAGATCTAAGTCCGTGACACGCAACTCAGGGCGGGACTCCGCACCTACTTAAGTACGCTGCACCGCCCAATAAAAACGCCCGGGCGAGATTCGCTCGGGCGTTTTTTTTCGCCTCAAATTTATTCAGGAGATCGCCCGTATGTTGGACGCCAATCTTAAAGCCCAGTTGAAATCGTACCTGGAACGGGTCACCCAGCCGATCGAGATCGTTGCCTCCCTCGACGACGGTGCGAAATCCCGTGAAATGCTGGAACTGCTGAAACACGTTGCCAGTCTTTCGAGCCAAATTACCTTGATCGACAGCGGTGATGATGCGCGCAAGCCATCGTTTTCGATCAATCGCCCCGGTGCTGACATCAACCTGCGTTTCGCCGGCATCCCGATGGGGCACGAATTCACCTCCTTGGTGCTGGCCCTGCTGCAAGTCGGTGGCCACCCATCGAAGGCAAGTGTTGAAGTGATCGAGCAGATCCGCTCGCTCAAAGGCGAGTTCAGCTTCGAGACTTACTTCTCGCTGTCGTGCCAGAACTGCCCGGACGTGGTTCAGGCACTGAACCTGATGGCCGTGCTCAACCCGAACATCCGCCACGTTGCCATCGACGGTGCGCTCTTCCAGGATGAAGTCAACGATCGCAAGATCATGGCCGTGCCGAGTATCTACCTCAACGGTGAAAACTTCGGTCAGGGCCGCATGGGCCTTGAAGAAATCCTCGCCAAACTCGACACCGGCGCCATCGAGCGTCAGGCCGAGAAAATCAGCGCTAAAGAAGCGTTTGATGTGCTGGTGGTCGGCGGTGGCCCGGCCGGCGCGTCGGCAGCCATCTACGCGGCGCGTAAAGGGATTCGCACTGGCGTCGCCGCCGAGCGTTTCGGCGGTCAGGTGCTCGACACCATGGCCATCGAGAACTTCATTTCCGTGCAGGAAACCGAAGGCCCGAAACTGGCCACCGCGCTGGAAGAACACGTCAAACAGTACGACGTCGACATCATGAACCTGCAACGCGCCGATAAGCTGATTCCCGGCAAAAATGGCGAGCTGCACGAAGTCCGTTTCGCCAGTGGCGCGACCCTCAAAGCCAAGAGTGTGATTCTGGCGACCGGTGCGCGCTGGCGTGAAATGAACGTGCCGGGCGAACAGGAATACCGCAACAAAGGTGTGGCGTACTGCCCGCACTGCGACGGCCCGTTGTTCAAAGGCAAGCGTGTGGCGGTGATCGGCGGCGGTAACTCAGGCGTTGAAGCGGCCATCGATCTGGCCGGTATTGTGTCGCACGTGACACTGCTGGAGTTCGATGTGCAGTTGCGTGCCGATGCCGTGTTGCAGCGCAAGTTGCACAGCCTGCCGAACGTTACGGTGATCACCAGTGCGCAAACCACTGAAGTCACCGGTAACGGTGAGAAGGTCAACGGCCTGCGTTACAAGGATCGCAACACTGACGAACTGCGTACGGTCGAGCTGGAAGGGATCTTTGTGCAGATCGGTCTGCTGCCTAACACTGACTGGCTCAAAGGCACCATCGAGCTGTCGCCGCGTGGCGAGATCATTGTCGATAACCGTGGCGAGACGTCGATCCCGGGGATCTTCGCGGCCGGCGATGTGACCACCGTACCGTACAAGCAAATCGTGATCGCAGTGGGCGAGGGCGCCAAGGCGTCGCTGAGTGCGTTCGATCACCTGATCCGCACTTCGGCTCCGGCGTAAGCGTCAGCCGTTGAAATGAAAAACCCGTGAGCGATCACGGGTTTTTTGTGCCTGACACAAATCCAAATGTAGGAGCGAGCCTGCTCGCGAAAGTGGTGTGTCATTCAGCGATCATGTTGGCTGAACGGACGCCTTCGCGAGCAGGCTCGCTCCTACAGGGGGATTGTGCTGTCAGTTACAACGGCGTTGGCTGGATGATTTCGACCCAGTAACCATCCGGATCCTTGATAAACGCCAGGCTCTTCATGCGGCCATCGGTCAGGCGCTTCTGGAAGTCGCAGCCCAACTCTTCAAAGCGTGCGCAGGCCGCGACAATATCCGGTACCGAGATGCAGATGTGGCCGAAACCACGCGGATCCGTATTGCCATTGTGATAGGCAAAATCAGCATCGTTTTCCGTGCCGTGGTTATGCGTCAGCTCCAGAATGCCCGGGATCGACTTCATCCACTCGGTGCGGGCAGCGGCATCGGCCGGGATCTGCGCTTTGTCGACCAGGGCGAGGAAGTACAGGCTGAACTCGGCTTCCGGGAAGTCGCGCTTCTCGACCAGCGAGAAGCCCAGTACGCGGGTGTAGAAATCCAGGGACTTGGTGATGTCTTTCACACGCAGCATGGTGTGGTTGAAAACGAAGTTGCGGGTTGCGCTGTCTGGCGTGGCGGTGACGCCGGGGAAAGTGTTCAGTTCGTGCAGGCTCATGGGCCCTCCAATAACTATGGGCGAGTGAATGGGCGCAATGATACGCATGCCTGCCGGCATCGCCAAATGAAAGGGCGGGCTTGCCCTGCGCCCGGGCGGGGGTTCAGACTTTATGACTCAATCCGCGAGTGTGTCCGGCAATGATCCGACTGTGCAAAACCCCGTTAGTTTTCTTTGCTTTGTGGCTTGTCTCGGCTGCGGTGCTGGCCGATGCGCCGGGCATCACTTGGCCCGCTGGCTGGGAGGTCGAGGCGTTGCCCGATACGACCGCGCAAGTTTCCAGGCAACGCGCGGTCAAGAACGATGCCGATGGCAATCAGGTCATGGTGATGGAATTGACCATGACCCGGGTCGAAAGTGATCATCAGGTCAACTTGCAAGGCGTGCTGCTGGAGATGCGTAAGTCAATCCAGAAGGACTTTTTTCAGGGCGGCTATCAAAGTGTCTGCAACAAGGTGCACGCAGCGACGCTTGGTTCTTTGCCCGCGCTGGAAACGACTTGTACGGTGACCGAGAATGGCCGGCACGTGTTATCGCAAACGCTCGTAGCGGCAGTCGAGGCGGATAAGGCTTATGTTCTTTCCTATGCCGGTCAGGCCGAGGTGTATAAGGCAAGCGCCGAGGAAATAACGGCGGCTAGAAACAGCTTGAAACTTTAAGCGTCTGTACTCTTCGCGCCCCGGTTAGATACCCGAAGGGATTAAGCACAAAGTTTAAGGTTGGGCTGCAGTCGCAACAGGATGCAGCAAAATGTTTAGGTGTCTGGCTCAGAGACGTTACAGAAAAATCGCAACTTGCTCGATGAAATTCATTTCATTTGTTAGATATTGTCAATAAAAAAGCCCTGCATCATGCAGGGCTTCATGTTGGCGAGGGATTAACCGCGCAACCAGGAATCAACGGTAGCGGCACCGTATTGTTCCTTCCAGGCTTTCAGGCCACGGTGGTTGCCGCCCTTGGTCTCGATCAGTTCGCCGGTGTGCGGGTTCTGATAGACCTTGACCACGCGAGCGCGGCGGGTTTTAGGCGCTGCAGACGTCTGCAGAGCGGATTTAGCCGGATTCGGATCGAGAATGGCGATGATGTCTTTCAGGCCTTTGCCGTAGTTTTTCATCAGCCCCTGGAGCTTTTCTTCGAATTCGATTTCTTTCTTGAGCCCGGCATCGTTCTTCAGCGATTCCAGCTGCTTGAGCTGTTCCTGAAGGGCCTTTTCAGCTGCACGAAATTCAGCGAGTCTGGACAATATCTTTACTCCAATAGTGTATTTGGCTGATACCAACCGCAAACAAAGCTATAAGCCAAGAGCCTTGTAGCGACTCGGTGATAATTGGCTCACCTGCCAATCTTTGCGCAGGCAAGAAAAATTGTAGTTGTTAATGCGTCTGGAGTAAATCCTGAAGTTGTCTTCATGTAACAACAGTGGTCTTTTGTATCAATTTGGTGCGGCTTGCCAGCCGGTCTGCGCTTAATTCCATTTAGTTAATGGTGACTTAATGCACTAATGAAGTCTGCCGCTGGCATGGGTTTGCCGTAGAGATAGCCCTGCAGAAAGTTGACGTTATGCGCGGTCAGATAATCGGCCTGTGCCTGAGTTTCGACACCTTCGGCAACAATGCCCAGATCAAGCTTGGCCGAGAGTTCGATGATGGTGTCCAGAATATGCCGTGAAAGCGCATCGATGCCGATCATGGCGACGAAACTCTGGTCGATCTTGAGGAAATCCACATTGAATTTGCGCAAGTAACCCAGGCTTGAATGGCCGGTACCGAAGTCGTCGATGGCGATCATCACCCCTAGGGCGTGCAATTGTTCAAACAGTTGCCGCGTCGTGTCGGTCGGCTCGATCAGCTCGCGCTCGGTCAACTCCAGCACGAGATTGATGCTGCCGGGTGCAAAGGCTGCGAGAAACTCACGGCAGTCCTTCACCAGTTCCAGATCCTGGCAATGGTTGGCGGTGATATTGATGCCGATGTGAAAGGGCGTGGTGAAGCTCGATGATTGAGGTCCGAGCAACGCTGCGGTCTGCTGCATCAAGGCGCGGGTCATCGGCACGATCAATCCCGAATGTTCGGCAAACGGAATAAACAGATCCGGGCGCACCAGACCCTCCTTGGGATGATTCCAGCGCATCAAGACCTCGGCGCCCGACCATTTTTTGGTGTCGCCATGAACCACGGGCTGGAAGTATGGAATGAACTCGCCGGCCTCCAGCGCACGGAGCATTTCATGGCTCGGCGAGGTGGAACGCTTTTGCAAGACATGGCCGATCGCGCCCGAAATCACACCAAAAAAGATCAACAAGCTGAACAGCGGCGGGTAGGCGTCGGCCATGTAGCGCCAAGTCTCGCCCTTGGGAAAACCGGCCGATACGCTGAACGCATAGCGCGACGAGTTGAGCATGCTTTGTGCGACTGGCAGGGCGGGCAGGGCACCTTGATGGACTTTGCCATCAGCGGACAGCCAGTTATCGCCCACTTGCAGCAACAGCAGCGTCTGCCGGCCGATCAAGCGCAGCACGTTGCTCAGGTGATAGCCGTCCAGCGTTGTCAGTGCACCGCCGCGACCTTCGCTGAGCCGGTAGACCAGCAGCGCGGTATTTGGGGTTACCGGATTGCCGTTCATCAGCCACAACTTGCCCTGGGTATAGTCGCCCGCGTTAACGGCTTCCTTATAGTCGCCGAACAACGAGCTGCAATAGAGATTGTCGTCCCACACCAGATTGGTCGAGCGCACGAAAGGGCGGCGAGTCACTTGCTCGCGCAGCGCCAGTTTGACGTCTTCGCACGTTTGCCCGGCCAGCGGCAACAGCTCCCGGGCGGCTTGCGCGGTGTTATCGAGCATCAACTCGAATTGGCGCAACGCTTCTTCGGCGGTGAGCTGTGAACTCTGCTGGAGCGTGCGTTCGGCCTGCATGTAGAGAATCATGCTGCCCAGTAACACCGGCAGCAGGCCGCTGAGCAGAGTTACGGTAATGCGGGCGCTGTATTTGCGGCGGGGTCTGATGGTTAACGGCATGGGCGCATCCTGTCGCGAAAAAGTGTGGCTCTCGAATGCAGCCGGGCACCGGCATGCCGCTGAATAGCAGGCGAGCCAGACGAGATGATAGATGGCGCAAGTGGCTTGCGCTGCTGATCGGCTCATTGAAGCTCTGGACATTGTCAGCGATGCGTGATGAACGGTGTGCAACAAACCCCTTGCACCCTCGCCAGAAAAGCGGATTTTATAGAGAGGGCAGACAACCCTATTTACGCTGTGTAGAATCGGGTTACGCATACAATAATAATCGTCTTCTGGCAGCAGAAGCCTCGCCCGCAAGAGCCTTGGGTCGACAATGAAGATATTCGGGTTTCAACTGATCTACGGTGACTTCCTCGCCCGCAGTGTGCGCGGCATCTCCTGTGCGCCACCCTCCGGTCTCAGCATTTACTGACAAATAACCCTGGTTAATTGATAAGAAATGATGAGGCGCCACCATGGCAGATTTATACGAAAACCCAATGGGCCTGATGGGCTTTGAATTCATCGAGCTCGCTTCGCCGGTCCCTGGCACCCTGGAGCCGATCTTCGAGATCATGGGCTTCACCAAAGTCGCGACCCACCGCTCCAAGAACGTGCACCTGTATCGTCAGGGCGCGATCAACCTGATCCTCAACAATGAACCGAACAGCGTCGCTTCGTACTTCGCGGCCGAGCACGGCCCGTCGGTGTGCGGCATGGCGTTCCGGGTCAAGGATTCGCAAAAGGCCTATAACCGCGCACTGGAACTCGGCGCCCAGCCGATTCACATCGAAACCGGTCCAATGGAACTGAATCTGCCGGCGATCAAAGGCATTGGCGGCGCGCCGCTGTACCTGATCGACCGTTTCGGCGAAGGCAGCTCGATCTATGACATCGACTTCGTGTTTATCGAAGGCGTTGACCGCAATCCGGTCGGTGCCGGCCTGAAGATCATCGACCACCTGACACACAACGTGTATCGCGGTCGCATGGCCTACTGGGCGAACTTCTACGAGAAGCTGTTCAACTTCCGCGAGATCCGTTACTTCGACATCAAGGGCGAGTACACCGGCCTGACCTCGAAAGCCATGACCGCACCGGACGGCATGATCCGCATCCCGTTGAACGAAGAGTCGTCCAAAGGCGCGGGCCAGATCGAAGAGTTCCTGATGCAGTTCAACGGTGAGGGCATCCAGCACGTTGCGTTCCTCACTGATGACCTGATCAAGACCTGGGATCAACTGAAGAAAATCGGCATGCGCTTCATGACCGCGCCGCCGGACACCTACTACGAAATGCTCGAAGGCCGCCTGCCAAACCATGGCGAGCCGGTTGATCAACTGCAATCGCGTGGCATCCTGCTCGATGGCGCTTCGGAGCAGGGCGACAAGCGTCTGCTGTTGCAGATCTTCTCGGAAACCCTGATGGGCCCGGTATTCTTCGAATTCATCCAGCGCAAAGGCGACGATGGTTTCGGCGAGGGCAACTTCAAGGCACTGTTCGAGTCGATTGAGCGTGACCAGGTGCGCCGTGGTGTGCTTGCCACCGAGTAATCCGCAACTGAAATGAAAAATCCCGGCCTGCAGTGATGCAGCGCCGGGATTTTTTTTGCTTCACATAAACTCCCGTATTTTGAGCTGTGCAAGGCTTAAGGCCGGCGTTGGCGCATCAAATGTTTAAACCCTTCAAACACCAACACCACTACAGCCAGCCAGATCGGAATGTAGGTCAGCCATTCCCCGGACTTGATGCTCTCACCGAGCAACAACGCCACACCGAGCAGCAACACCGGTTCAACATAACTCAACAAACCAAACAGACTGAACGGCAGCAAGCGGCTGGCAATGATGTAAACCACCAACGCCGAGGCACTGATCAGACCGAGGAGCGGGATCAGCCACATCAGCCCGGGGTATTGATCGAACACGCCGAAGCCTTGCTCGCCACCGTGCACAAACCAGTAGGCGATCGGCAGCATCAAGGTCATGTCGACCCACAGGCCGCCGAGGTGGTCGGTCTTCAGGTATTTGCGCAGCACGAAATACAACGGATAGCCGATCACGACCACCAGGGTCGCCCAGGAAAACCCGCCCACCTGATACAGCTCGTTCAACACGCCCAGACTTGCGAAGAACACCGCGACCTTTTGCAGGTACGACAGGCTTTCGCCGTAGGCAATGCGACCGGTCAGCACCATGGCCAGCGGCAGCAGGAAGTAGCCCAGCGATACATCGAGACTGTAACCGTTGAGCGGCGCCCACATGAACAGCCACAACTGCACGCCGAGCAAGGCTGCCGAGACGATCAATCCGCCGATCAATTTCGGCTTCGCCACCATCAGGCGCACCAGCTCCAGCACCCGCCGCCATTCACCGGATACCAGCATGAACACGGTCATGCACGGCACAGTCAGCAGCATCCGCCAGCCAAAGATTTCCACGCCGCTCAACGGGGTGAGCAGCGAGGTGTAGTAATACATGACGGCAAACAGCACCGAGGCTGAGACCGATAAAGCGATACCTTTAGACAAACTGTCCTCGCGGGTGGGTGATCAAACGGGGCGCGAAGGATACGTGGTTTTTGTGCTGAATATTGTTCGGATGCTCATTATTTACAACATCACTGAGTGCCTTTCAACGGATTGCCGAAACGCTTGAGGTACATTTCGCCAAGCTTATAAGAGGCATAGTCGGTTACGTGACCAATGTCACGATAGACCGGCAATCCGTCGATGGTTGTTACACAAGTGCCGTCCTCGCATTGCACTCCTTTCGGGTCAATCAGGATCAACGTGGGATATTCCGCCTGCAGATTGCTGAACAACTTCGCCAATACCGGGTCTTCACTGCCCGACCATGTGGACGAGGCGCAAAGACTGCTTTGTTCGGCACTGCCCATCCAGCCCCGAAACTTCACCTGTCTCAACAGGCATTCATTGATACCCGCCGGCATTGGCAGCGTGTTCATCAGGAAGATGGGGGTGGCGCCCGACGCTACAATGATATCCAGGGCATCGCGGATTGCTGCGCCAAGGCGTTGTTGGGATAGTTCCAGGCTGCGCGGATCATCCACTTCAGTGACGATATCCGCGCTGAGATAGGCCTCCCAGAATTGACCAATGATTACATACTGAAAATGGCTCTTCGTGATGAGGTCGTAGTAGCGCTGTGTGGCGTCGTGGCATTTTTGATAAAGCCCGTTTTTATATTTTTTCGAGTCGTAGAGATAGACCTTGGGCAACGCCAGACATGCCGGATAACCCTGTGAGAGCACCGAAAGGTTGGCGTCTTTGGCCAGCGTTTCAACAAACCCCCAGTAGTGGTTCGAAAATGAATCGCCCAAAAGAAAGGCTTTTGCGGTTGGCTGCATAGCGCCCATTACACAGCCTGGATCAGCTTCATCACTCACACCCAGGCATTTCTCTCGGTGGGCGGGTATAGAAGCTTTCAAACCACTGAAGACGTAACTCGAATCCTCGCCAAAACGCTCAGGCCACCCATCGTGCTTCTTGGCGTTAGAGTGAAGTAGTGACAGTCCGAGCGCGGGCAGGATCATCAGCAGCACCAGGGTTTTGGTGAAGCCGGTCCTTGCTTTGCGAAATCTGTTTTCGATCAAGACGAAACTGACCCAGGCAGCCACAAAAGTGGCAATGAAGTAGACGACCTTCACCATCGGGGTGAAGGGGATGCCCAGGTAACTGATGACGGCGAGGATCGGCCAATGCCACAAATACAGGGAGTAGGAGAGAGTGCCAATAAACACCAACGGTTTGAACGCCAATAGTCTTGAAGTGATGCTGGCATCGCCTATCCCGCGACAAAGCAGGGCAGCTGTGGCGATACACACCGCGATGGCGTAGTAGTTCGGAAAACCGGCGAGGATATTTTCGCGAGTGGCGCAGTAGACAATCGTGGCCAGCGACAACAGGCAAATCAGAGAGGCGCTCAGGCGATCAAGCTTGAACTTGTCCGTACTGAAGATGACGGCGCAGGAGCCGATCATCAATTCGAAAACTCGAGCGGCGAAGAAGTAGTAATTTTTATCGGCAAGCGTTTCCGACAGATATGACGCGAGTGCGATGGCAGCCACGGTCAGGCCGAGGACGCTCGCCTTGAAAGCCTGTTTCGCCACATGGCGATGGAGCACCCATAGGCCCAGCGGCAGGACCAGATACCACTGCCATTCGATTGCCAGCGACCAGGTGTGCAGCAGAGGCAAGTTCGCCGCATCGGGCGTGGCGTACCCGGATGTCGCATTGGCAAAGTACTGGTTTGAGAGAAGTAAAGACGTGTACTTGGCACTTTTCAGAAAGTCGACATAGTCATCGGGCAAGTACAGCAACGTTGTGATGATCAGCGTTGCTATCAACAACGCAATTATCGCCGGTTGTAATCGCCAGATACGTCGGGTGTAAAACCCGGTGAAGCTGAACGTGCCGTTATCCAGCGATTTCATGATGATCGAAGTCGTCAGATACCCCGAGATGACAAAGAAAATATCGACGCCAATAAAACCGGAAGGGAATAACGAAAAACCACCGTGAAAAATCAACACCAGCAGAACGGCAATTGCCCGAAGTCCGTCAACATCCGCGCGGTATTCAATGGCAGGTGCGCCATACCCGCGAGCCGGAATCGCAGTGGCTAAAGGGTGTTGGCCCAAGCCCTTTTTATCGCCGAGTATGTTGAACCACATCGCGCGCAAAGGCTTCCACGCGAACTCCAGAGTGCGACTGAGCATTTATCTATCCTTGGCCTTGATCGAGTGTTCAACCGGTGGCTCGCGGCTGATCGCACTCTTGTCCATTCAAGCGGCTGATTACAGGGGCTGAAGCAATATCGCCAGACTTCTTCCATTCGAGGCCCTCTCATCCGCAAGCGGGCTGTGCGCAGGAGGAAACATCAGGCCCGATGGGGTTTGCGACCCGACACAAAATGGCTTACATCGTTGAAGCCCGGCGTCGAGGCGTGCCCCGGCGTGACCAGCGAATCAATAAACGCCTCATCCTCCGCCGTGATCTTCACAGCCTGCGCCTTGGTATACGCATCCCACTGCGCCTCCGTGCGCGGCCCGACAATCGCCGAAGTCACGGCGCTGTTGTTCAGCACCCAGGCAATCGCAAACTCGACAATGCCAACGCCTCGTCCCTCGGTGTATTGCTGGATCTGCTGGGCGATGCGCAGCGATTCTACGCGCCATTCGGTTTCCAGAATGCGCTTGTCCTGACGCCCGGCACGGCTGTTGGCGTCCGGTGTCACGTCCGGTACGTACTTGCCACTCAGCACGCCACGGGCCAGCGGGCTGTAGGGCACGACGCCCAGACCATAAGTCTGCGCAGCGGTAATCTGCTCGGTTTCGGCCTGACGGTTGACGATGTTGTACAGCGGCTGGCTGATCACCGGGCGATCGACACCCAGTTGGTCGGCAATACGAATCACCTCGGCAATCCGCCAGCCGCGGTAGTTCGACAGTCCCCAATAACGAATCTTGCCCTGACGGATCAGGTCACCGATCGCCGACACCGTGACTTCCAGCGGCGTGTTGTGGTCTTCGCGGTGCAGATAATAGATGTCGAGATAGTCGGTGCCCAAACGGGTCAGGCTGGCATCGAGGCCATTGAAGATGTGTTTACGGCTCAAACCGCTGCGGTTCGGCACACCGTCCACCGGGCCGAAACCGACCTTGGTCGCCAGCACCCATTCATGACGATTACCGGCAATCGCTTCGCCGACGATCTCTTCAGAGCGGCCATTGGTGTAGACGTCGGCGGTGTCGATGAAGTTGATGCCCTGATCCCAGGCCTTGTCGATGATGCGCAGCGACTCCTCGGTGCTGGTCTGTTCGCCAAACATCATCGTGCCGAGTGTCAGGGTGGACACCTGCAACCCTGAGTGACCCAGTGTGCGATAACTCATGCCGAAATCCTTTTGCCTGTGGGAAACCCTAATCAAATACCAGAAGCGTGCGACGTGGCAAAGTGAATTATCGGCTCAACGCCTGGCAGCGCTCCTGCAAAAACGCCTGCAATACCTTGACCCGCTCCGACACTTGCACCCGATGCGGGCAAAACAGGTTGAACGGCGCGTGCTCACCTCGCCAGTCATCAAACAGTGTCACCAGGCGTCCGGCGCGCACGTCTTCGGCTACGTCGAGCCAGGCCTTGTAGGCGATGCCATGCCCGGCCAACGCCCAGCGGCGGGCCACTTCGCCGTCGTCGCTGAGGTAGTCGCCGTGGACTTCAACTTCCAGCACCTCATCCGCACGACTGAACTGCCAGGTGTTGTATGGCCGACCGTTGCGCAGATAGAGCAGGGCGCTGTGTTCGCTCAATTCGGCGGGGTGTCGGGGCGCGCCATGCCGCGCCAGATAGTCCGCACTGGCGCAGGCCACGCGGCGGTGTTGCGGCAGAATCGGTAATGCCACCAGTGTCGAATCGCTCGGCACTCCGAAGCGCAGTGCCACGTCCACGGTCTCGCGAAACAGATCGGAATGGCGGTCGTTGAGCAGCAATTGCAATTGGATGTTCGGGTGTTCGCGCTTGAACTCGTCCAGCCACGGCAGCAACACATTGCGTCCGAAATCCGACGGTGCCGCCAGTTGCAGCACGCCGCTAAGGCCTTCGGTCTGCTGCTTGAGTGCCTGCTCGCCATCGGCCAGTGTGGCCAGCGCCAAGCGCACACTTTCCAGATAGCGCCGACCTTCTTCGGTCAACCGCATGCTGCGGGTGGAGCGGGCGAGCAGGCGGATACCGAGTCGGGTTTCCAGACGCTTCAAGGCAATGCTGGCGGCGGCCGGCGTCAGTTCCAGGGCGCGGGCAGCGGCGGAAATGCTCCCGGAGTCGGCCACGCGGACGAAGATCTCCAGATCGAGAATCGAGCTCATTGGTAAAAATCCTTTAAAGATCCTTGCGTTTTAGCGGGATTTTTCCGTGATTGGCAAGGGTAGACACTGCAATCAATGAATTACCACGGGAGATACGCATGACCTGGACATTCGATCATCTGGCGTTCAACACCGCTGACGGCCAGAGTTTGCAGGACAATTTCGCGGCATTGCTCGGGCTCACACCGGGGCGTCGGCCGCCGTTTCCGTTTCCCGGACGCTGGCTGTATCAGGATGCACACGCGCTGGTGCATGTGATCGAGCAGCCGCTGCCGGAAAACACTGAATTGAGCCACATTGCTTTTCGTACCGATGAGTTGGCCGAAACAGTGTTGCGGCGGGTGCGCGAAAGTGGTTTGCCGTACCAGTTGGCACAGGTGCCGGGTGAGGGGATCGCGCAGATTTTCGTGCAAATGCCGGGTGGTCTGGTGATTGAACTGGATGCCAAAGCAAAGCCCTCACCCTAACCCTCTCCCAGAGGGAGAGGGGACTGACCGAGGTGTTTGAGCGAGGTACGTCGACGTGCAATACCGAGTCGAACGCAGGTCTTGAAAAGCATCCAGATCAGCTCCCTATTCCCAAGCCGTCATTTAAGGAAGACGGACTGACCGAAGTGTTTGAGCGAGGTACGCCGACGTGCAATACCGAGTCGAACGCAGGTCTTGAAAAGCCCGCAGATCGGCTCCCTTTCCCCCTCGCCCCCTTGGGGGCGGTCCGACGTTTCGGGAGGGCTGGGGTGAGGGGGAAAAGATCTTCAGAACACCACAAAAAACCAAGCCGAAACCCCAATAAAAAACGGCCCTGAAAAGGGCCGCTCTTCCTTGCATCAACTCAAGCCCGCAATGTCCGCGTCATGCGCAACGCCAGCAAGCTGCCGCCGACAATCACCCCGGCCAGCAGGTACAACGCCGCATCGGTCGAACCGGTGCTGTCCTTGACCCAACCCACCAGGTACGGGCTAAGGAACCCGGCCATCTGCCCCATCGAGTTGATCAGCGCCAGACCACCGGCGGCAGCGCCTGCACTCAACATGGCGGTCGGCACTGGCCAGAACATCGGCAGACCGGTCAGCGCCCCCATGGTTGCAAGGGTCAGACCGAGAATGGCAATCGCCGGATTGGCCGCGAAATTCACCGCGATGATCAGGCCGATCGCGCCCATCAGCATCGGCACCACCAGATGCCAGCGCCGCTCTTTGCGCAGGTCCGCCGAGCGCCCGACCAGCAGCATGAACACCGCCGCCAGCAGATACGGAATGGCGCTCAACCAGCCGATCACCAGGTTGTCGCTGAAGCCGAGGTTCTTGATGATCGACGGCAGCCAGAAATTGATCGCGTACACGCCACTCTGGATGCAGAAATAAATCAGGCCAAACGCCCAGATCGCCGGGTTCTTGAACACCGCAATCAGCGAGTCGGAGGTGGTTTTCGGCTTGTTCGCCAAGTCTTCGGCCTGATCGGCCTCCAGTACCGCGCGCTCATGCGTGGTCAGCCATTTGGCATTGGCGAAGTTGTCGCTGAGCAGGAAATACGCCAGTGCGCCCAAGACAACGGTCGGAATACCTTGCAGCAGAAACATCCATTGCCAGCCGGCGAGGCCGCCCTGGCCCGCAGCAAAGTGATTGAGAATCCACCCGGAAAACGGGCTGCCGAGCAAACCCGAGACCGGAATCGCCGACATGAACAGCGCCATGATCCGGCCACGGCGGAACGTCGGGAACCACTGCGAGAGATAGAGCACGACGCCCGGGAAGAACCCGGCTTCGGCCGCACCGGTGAACAGGCGCAGGGTGTAGAACTCGGTCGGCGTGGTGACGAACAACAGGCAGGTCGACAGCGTGCCCCAAGTGATCATCATCACGGCAATCCAGCGCCGTGGACCGAACTTGGTCAACGCCAAGTTGCTCGGTACGCCGCACAGCACGTAGCCGATGAAGAAAATACCGGCCCCGAGGCCGTAGACGGTTTCGCTGAATTTCAGCGCATCAAGCATCTGCAGTTTGGCGAATCCAACGTTGACCCGGTCGAGGTAGTTGAACAGGTAGCAGATGAAGATGAAGGGGATTAAACGCAGGGTGATGCGTTTATAAACGGCGTTTTTATCGTCTTCGATGGTCTGGGTAGCTGCGGCGCTCTGCGACATAGCGGCTCTCTCTTTATTATGATTTTTTGCGATGCAAAGGGTAACGTTGATCGCCCTGAGAGTCTCGGCCACCTTTGGCCGGATTGTCTTTGTGCCTGAGCACAGGGTTTTGCGCCAAGCCCTGTGCGGGTGAACAACCGTCCGTGCCTGTCTATAAGGATTTTCTCCGTTATGTTCGAACTCGATCACGACCTCGCGCAGGACATCGTCGACCGGGCCATGGCCATTTTGCCGTACAACGTCAACGTCATGGACAGCCAGGGGCTGATCCTCGGCAGCGGCGAACCGGAGCGCATCAACACTCGCCACGAAGGCGCGCAACTGGTGCTGGCCAACGGGCGGGTCGTGGAGATAGACGGGCCGACCGCCCAGCACCTGAAAGGCGTGCAGCCCGGGATCAACCTGCCACTGCTGCTCGATCAGCGTTTGATCGGCGTACTCGGTATTACCGGCGAGCCGGAACAACTGCGCACTTACGCCGAACTGGTGCGGATGACGGCGGAGATGTTGGTCGGCCAGCGCAATCAGCAAGCCGAACAGCAATGGCGACGGCAGCGTTGCGATGACTTGCTGGCGTTGCTGTTGAGTGAAGCGGGGGACTCGCCACGTTTGCTCGATGAAGCGCAGCAACTCGGGCTCAAACCGCAAATGACCCGAGTGCCGTATCTGTTCGAATTGGGGCCAGAACACGGGCCAGGGCAAACTGTCGACGCACTAAGTGCCTGGCTGACGTCGCGCTTCCCGGACAGTTGGTGCGTGACGTCGGCGAAGTCGTCGTTGCTGTGGTGCCGGCCGGCGAGTCTGACCATCGAACATGATCGGTTGCTGGAAAAGCTCGACGCCTTGGGCTGGAACATTCTGCGCATCGCCGTGGGCGGGCAAGCGGATGGGCTGGCCGGATTGCGTCGGTGTTATCGACGCGTGGCGGATTTGCTCGCCTATGGCCGCGAAGTGTTGCCGCACTCGCGTTTGCTGATCCTCAATCGCTACCGCTTGCCGGTGATGTTGTGGCGTCATCGCAACGATGATGCGCTGGACGAATTGCTCAAACCCCTGCGCAAAGTGATCGCCAAGGATGGCAACGGCCAATTGCTGGCGACGCTGCGCAGTTGGTGTGACCACGACGGCCAGAGTCAGGCGTGTGCAGATGCGCTGGGGATTCACCGCAACAGCTTGCGTTACCGGATGGAGCGGATTGCCGAGATCAGCGGGGTTGATCCGTTACGGCTGGAGGGGATGTTGGCCCTCTACCTTGGTGTGCAACTGCTACCGCAGACTGACCCGAATTAAGCGGGTGATGTCACTGACGCCATCGCTGGCAAGCCAGCTCCCACAGGGGTTTATGTGTTGCCCTCGATGCTGGGCACGCCTTTGAACCTGTGGGAGCGGATTGCCGAGATCAGCGGGGTTGATCCGTTACGGCTGGAGGGGATGTTGGCCCTCTACCTTGGTGTGCAACTGCTACCGCAGACTGACCCGAATTAAGCGGGTGATGTCACTGACGCCATCGCCGGCAAGCCAGCTCCCACAGGGGTTTATGTGTTGCTCTCGATGCTGGGCACGCCTTTGAACCTGTGGGAGCTGGCTTGCCAGCGATGAGGCCGGGACATTCGCCATCCATTTCAGGGTTTTTGTAGAAATGAACAATAAACCCCCGCGCCATTTGTGCAGCGGACAGGCGTCAATGCGCATGCCGACTGGCAGCATGAGGGCATTCGAACAGGAGAATTCGCATGAAAATCGTCATCGCCCCCGATTCATTCAAGGACAGCCTGAGTGCCCAAGGCGTTGCCGAGGCCATTGCGCTGGGCCTGGCGCAAGTCTGGCCGCAGGCCACGCTGGTCAAGTGCCCGATGGCCGATGGCGGGGAAGGCACCGTCGAATCGATTCTCGCCGCGTGTGAAGGCGAACTGCGCCGCACCCGCGTGCGCGGCCCGTTGGGCGTACCGGTTGACGCCGCATGGGGCTGGTTGCCGCACAACCACACGGCAATCATCGAAATGGCCGAGGCCAGCGGTCTGCAATTGGTGCCGCTGGGTCAGCGCGATGCGTGCATCAGCAGCACCTTCGGCACCGGCGAACTGATTCGTGCGGCGCTGGATGCCGGTGCGCAGCGGGTGATTCTGGCGATTGGCGGCAGCGCAACCAACGATGGCGGCGCCGGGGCGATGCAGGCGCTGGGGGTGAAATTGCTCGACGCTCAAGGGCAAGCGCTGGTGCCGGGTGGTTTGGCATTGGCGCAATTGGCGCGACTGGATCTGAGCGAGCTGGACCCACGCCTGGCGCAGGTGCGTTTCGACATCGCCGCCGACGTCAACAATCCGCTGTGCGGACTCCACGGTGCTTCGGCGATTTTCGGTCCGCAGAAAGGGGCGTCGCCCGTGCAGGTCCAACAACTCGATCAGGCCCTCGGCCACTTCGCCGAGCTGTGCGCGCAAGCGTTGGGCAAAGACGTGCGCGATGAGCCGGGCAGCGGCGCGGCAGGTGGTTTGGGTTTCGCGGCCAAGGCGTTTCTCGGCGCGCAGTTTCAGGCCGGTGTCGAAGTGGTCGCCGAGCTGGTCGGATTGGCTGAGGCGGTCAACGGCGCAGATCTGCTGATCACGGGCGAAGGGCGCTTCGATGCCCAGACCTTGCGCGGTAAAACCCCGTTCGGCGTCGCGCGGATTGCCAAGCAGGCGCAGGTTCCAGTGATCGTGATCGCCGGGACCCTGGGGGAGGGTTATCAGGAACTCTACGCGCATGGCATCGATGCCGCATTCGCTGTGACCAGCGGCCCGATGACACTGGAAAAGGCTTGCGCCGAAGCGCCACGCTTGCTGCGCGAACGCGCCACCGACATCGCCCGCGTCTGGCAGCTGGCCAGACACCCGTCCTGAACGGCACCGAGAACCTTGTGGCGACGGGATTTATCCCCGATCGGCTGCGCAGCAGTCGCCAATCCTGTAGGCGAAGTGCCTGAAGGATTGTAAGGGGCCGCTTCGCAGCCCAACGGGGATAAATCCCCTCGCCACAGGAGCCGGAGAAGCTTCAAGATGTTTCATTGTCGTAACACCCTGAAAAATATTTGCTCTTGACCCACAATCTTCCTAAAGCCTGGCCGATACAGCGATCAGGCGCGCACAAAACTCCCTAATAACAGTGACGCCGGACCGAAGCCCGCCACACGGGTCAGTGATCACGGCATGGATGCTCGTAGTTTCTATCTTCCGAGAGTCCAACTATGTCCTTGCGTAACCTCAATATCGCGCCCCGTGCCTTCCTCGGTTTTGCCTTTATTGCCTTGCTGGTGATCGTGCTTGGCGTGTTCGCCGTCAACCGCATGTCGGTCATCCGCCAGGCTTCAGTCGACATGGATTCGACGCAACTGCCCAGCGTGACGCAGCTCAGCGTGGTGACGGAAAACGTCCTGCGCCTGCGGATTCTGTCGTTCCGCGTGCTGGTCAATCGCGAGGCCGCCGGGTTGCAGGAAGCGCAGACTCGCATCGGCGTATTGGTCGACAAGGTACGCAGTGCCCAGGCCGCTTACGCCGCGCTGCCGGCAGGCCCGGAAGAGCGTGCGCTGTATCAGTCTTTCGCGACTACCCTGGACAACTACCTGCAAGCGCAAAACCAGATGATGGACCTGTCGCGCCAGGACAAGCTCGACGAGATGCGCACCCTGATCAACACGCGGATCAAGGACGGCACCGACCAGATGGGCGAGCAGCTCAACAAACTGATCGCGATCAACGCCGCTGACGCCAAAGCTGCGTCCATGCAGGCGGGCGAGCATTACGACAGCGCCATCACTGGCATCGTCATCGTTGCGGTTGTCGCTGCGCTCGCTACAGTGTTGCTGGCGTTGTTGCTGACGCGCAGCATTGTCACCCCGCTGAACCGTGCCGTTGAGGCGGCGCAAACCATCGCCGGTGGCAACCTGACCAAACTCATCGAAGTCGACGGCAAGGACGAACCGGCGCGCCTGCTCGCCGCCCTCGCCGCGATGCAGACCAACCTGCGCAAAACCATTGAGCAGATCGCTGGTTCCGCCACGCAACTGGGCGCCGCCGCCGAAGAACTCAGCGCCGTGACTGAAGAAGCGTCTCGCGGCCTGCAACAGCAAAACGACGAAATCGAACAAGCCGCCACCGCCGTCAACGAGATGACCGCGGCGGTCGAGGAGGTTGCACGCAACGCCGTGTCGACGTCCGAAGCCTCGAACCAGTCGACCCACGCCGCCCGTGAAGGTCGCGATCAAGTGGTGAAAACCGTCGACGCGATCCAGACCATGACCCACGACGTGCAGAACACCGCGCAAATGATCGAAGGCCTGGCCGCGCAAGGTCGTGATATCGGCAAAGTGCTCGACGTGATTCGCGCCATCGCCGAACAGACCAACCTGCTGGCGCTTAACGCGGCCATCGAAGCGGCGCGTGCCGGCGAGGCCGGGCGTGGTTTTGCCGTGGTCGCGGACGAAGTGCGGGCACTGGCCCATCGCACCGCGCAGTCGACTCAGGAAATCGAAAAAATGGTCGCCGGCATCCAGAACGGCACCGGTGAAGCGGTTTCGTCGATGCAGCAGAGCAATCAACGCACCCAGTCCACCCTGGAAATGGCCCGCGCTGCCGGCGTTGCCCTGGAGCAGATCACCCAGTCGATCCACCAGATCAACGAACGCAACCTGGTCATCGCCAGCGCTTCGGAAGAGCAGGCGCAAGTCTCGCGTGAAGTCGACCGCAACCTGGTCAACATCCGCGATCTGGCCACGCAATCGGCCGCCGGCGCCAACCAGACCAGCGCCGCGACTCACGAACTGTCGCGTCTGGCGGTGGATTTGAACGCCATGGTGGCGCGTTTCGTGATTTGAGATACGGTGAAGGCTGGAGACTGCGCAATCAGGAGACGTACATGCGCTATTCAGCCTTGACCCAACGAATCGCCGGGGAGGGAGCAGCGGCCTGGCAGATTCACGACCGAGCGCTGGAGTTGCGCGCCGAGGGTGTCGACATATTGCTGCTGAGCGTGGGCGACCCGGATTTTGATACACCACTGCCGATCGTCCACGGCGCCATCGACAGCCTGCTGGCGGGCGATACGCATTATTCCGAAGTCCGTGGCCGGCTGGCGCTGCGTCAGTTGATTGCCGCACGCCACCGGCAACGCAGCGGTCAGGCAGTCGACGCCGATCATGTGATTGTCATGCCCGGCGCGCAGTGCGCGGTGTATTCGGTGGCGCAATGCTTGCTCGACCCGGGCGACGAGGTGATCGTCGCCGAGCCGATGTACGTCACCTATGAAGGGGTGTTCGGCGCTTGCGGCGCGACCGTTGTGCCGGTGCCGGTGCGTCCGGAAAACGGCTTTCGCGTCGACCCCGCCGATGTCGCCGCGCGGATCACGCCGAAGACCCGCGCCATGCTGCTCAACAGTCCCAACAACCCTTGCGGCGCGAGCCTGCCGCTGCTGATCTGGCAGGAACTGGCGGCGCTGTGCATTCATCATGACCTGTGGCTGATCAGCGACGAGGTCTACAGCGAACTCCTTTACGAAGGCCAACACATCAGCCCGGCGAGCCTGCCGGGGATGGCCGAACGCACGGCGACGATCAACAGCCTGTCGAAATCCCACGCCATGACCGGGTGGCGTATCGGCTGGACGATCGGCCCGAAATCGTTGGCCGAACATCTGGTCAATCTGTCGTTGAGCATGCTGTTTGGCCTGCCGGACTTTGTCCAGAAAGCCGCGGAAGTCGCGCTGGCTTCAGACCTGCCGGAAGTGTCGCAGATGCGCGAGGAATATCGCCTGCGCCGGGACCTGGTGTGCGAACGCTTGCGAGGGTGCCCGGGATTGCAGCCGATACGACCGGATGGCGGGATGTTCGTCATGGTTGATGTGCGCCAGACCGGATTGGGCGCGCAGGCGTTTGCCGAGCGGTTGCTCGAAGGTTACGGCGTGTCGGTGCTGGCCGGAGAGGCGTTCGGGCCGAGTGCGGCGGGACATATCCGCCTCGGGCTGGTGCTGGACCGGGTGAAACTGGCGGATGCCTGTGCGCGGATTGCCCTGTGCGCGGCGCAGCTGTTACAGGCGCGCAGTGCCTGATGGTTTTGCAGCGTGTTCACTGGCCCCATCGCTGGCAAGCCAGCTCCCACAGGGTTTTGATGAACACTGAAGCATCTGTGGGAGCTGGCTTGCCAGCGATGGGGCCAGATCAGGCCATGCAGATCTCAGCCCTGCCAGGCAGGCAGCTCCCCCAGGGTTTTGTGTCGTTCACCGATTTGATGAACACTGAAGAATCTGTGGGAGCTGGCTTGCCAGCGATGAGGCAAGATCAGGCCATGCAGATCTCAGCCCTGCCAGGCCGATGAGTTCACCAGATTCAAAGGCTTCTCCCCAGCCAAAGCCATCAGCAGATTCTCCACCGCACAGCGCGCCATCGCCTCCCGCGTCTCATGGGTCGCCGAGCCCATATGCGGCGTCGCCACCACATTGCCAAACTGCAACAACGGCGAGTCGTGATTCAACGGCTCACGTTCGAACACATCCAGCCCAGCCGCACGAATCCGTTGCTGGCTCAGCGCGTCGATCAGTGCTGCCTCATCCACCACCTTGCCCCGCGAGATGTTGATGAAAATGCTCTCCGGGCGCATCAGCGCAAACTGCTCAGCGCCGATCAAGCTTTCGGTCTGTGCGGTCAGCGGCAAGGTCAGACAGATGAAATCGGCTTGCTGCAACAGCTCCTCAAGGCTGCGGTACTGCGCAGCAAACCGCTCTTCGACCGCCGGTTTGCGCGACTGGCTGTGATACAGCACCGGCATGCCGAAACCGAAATGCCCGCGCTGGGCCAACGCCTCGCCAATCCGGCCCATGCCGATAATTCCGAGCGTCTTGCCATGCACATCGGTGCCGAAATGCGTTGGGCCGATATTGCGCTGCCACTGACCGCTGCGCACCATGTTGGCCAGTTCCACCACACGCCGGGCCGTGGCCAGAATCAAGGCGAAACCGGTGTCGGCAGTGGTCTCGGTGAGCACGTCGGGGGTGTTGGTCAGGAGGATCTTGCGCCGGGTCAGATAGTCGATGTCGTAGTTATCGACGCCCACCGAGACGCTGGCAATCGCTTCCAGCTGCGGCGCCAGATCGAGCAACGCGGCGTCGAGTTTCAGGCTGGCACCGAGCAAGCCGTGGGCGTGGGGCAGGGCATCGCGCAGTTGCATCAGGCCTTGGGCGTCGAGGCTTTCGATCAGCGTTACATCAAACTGTGCTTGCAGCCGCGCCATCAGCGCGGGCGAGAGTTTCTTGTACAGCACGACGTGTTTTTTCATGGCAAAAGTCTCTTCAGGAATGCGCCGGCACGGCACGCGTGGCGACGGCTTTGGCCACGACGCGATCACTGGCGCCGGGCTTGAGGAAAATTGTCAGCACCACCGACAGCAGCAGCGCGCCGCTCATCAGCAGGTACGAAGCACCCGGCGATCCGGTGGAACTGTTCAGATAACCGACCAGATACGAGCCGCCGAACGAACCGAGCGCACCCATGCTGTTGATCAGCGCCATCGCGCCACCGGCGACGTTGGCCGGGAGGATCTCCGGAACGATGGCGAAGAACGGCCCGTAAGGCGCATACATGCAGGCGCCGGCGATCACCAGCAGCGTGTACGACCACCAGAAATGTTCGGCACCGAGCGCGTAGGAGCCGTAAAAGGCAATCGAGGCAATCAGCAGTGGCGGCCAGACGAAGCGTTTACGCTTTTGCAGTTTGTCCGAGCCCCACGAGACCAGGAGCATGCCGATCACCGCCGCCAGATAGGGCAGCGCCGACAGCCAGCCGGCCTCGATCATGTCCATTTGCGCGCCGGCCTTGAGAATCGACGGCAGCCACAACACGAAGCCGTAAACGCCGATGCTCCAGCAGAAAAACTGCAACGCCAGAATGATCACTTTCGGCGAGCGGAACGCCTCGGCGTAGTTCTTCACCGCTTTGATACCGACCTGTTCGGCGGCGAGGGCACTTTCCAGATCGTGCTTTTCCTGCTCGCTGAGCCACGTGGCCTGGGCCGGACGATCATCGGCGAGTTTCCACCAGATAAACGCCCAAAGCACCGCCGGCAGACCTTCGATGATGAACATCCAGCGCCAGCTGAAATGCTGCACCAGATAACCCGAAACCACCGACATCCACAGCATGGTCACCGGGTTGCCGAGGATCAGAAAGGTGTTGGCCCGCGAGCGTTCGGCACGGGTGAACCAGTGACACAGGTAGACCAGCATCGCCGGCATCACCGCCGCTTCGACCACGCCGAGCATGAAGCGGATGACGATCAGCCAATAGGCGTTGGAGACCACGCCAGTCAATGTGGCCAGGCCACCCCAGAGGATCAGGCTGACGAAGATCAGCTTCTTCACGCTGTGTTTTTGCGCGTAGATCGCGCCCGGCACCTGGAAGAAAAAGTAGCCGAGGAAGAACAGCGCACCGAGCAGTGAGGACAGCCCCGGCGTGATCATCAGGTCGGCGGCCATGCCCGATGCGGCGGCGAAGCCGTAGTTGGCGCGATCGAGATACGCCAGGCTGTAGGTGATGAACACGATCGGCATGATGTACCACCAGCGGCGGGCGGCGAGGGTTGCAGTTGTCATGGTGTTGCTCCTGAGCTTGTTGTTTTTGTCGCAGCAGGTTCAATAAAGCGTTGGTCTGTCAGGGCCTCATCGCTGGCAAGCCAGCTCCCACAGGGATTTCGGGTATGCCAAAGATTGCATGTCCACCACCAACCCTTGTGGGAGCTGGCTTGCCAGCGATGGCGTCCTCGAATTCAGCAACGAGTTCGGATCGGGTCGGCAACCCCTCCATATCCCCGCGACTTTGCACCGCCCGACTGCCAATCCAGTTCGCCCGTTGCACCGCCTCGGCAAAACTCTGCTGCTCCAGCAGGGCACTGATCATCCCCACCGCAAAGCCGTCACCCGCGCCCACCGTATCGACGACATGGGCCACCGGCACACCGGCGACAAAGCCCTGATCCAGCTGCGTGCGGTAATAGGCGCCCTGCGGCCCAAGCTTGATCGCCACCGCTTCGGCGCCCTGATCGAGATAGAACGCGGCGATGTCCGCCGGGTCCTCGAAACCCGTGAGCAAACGACCTTCACTCAACCCCGGCAAAACCCAGTGGGCGAGGGCGGCGAGGCGGTTGATCTCGCTGATCATTTCGCGCTCGCTGGCCCACAGGCTCGGGCGCAGATTAGGGTCGAACGACACGCTGCGTCCGGCATGGCGCATGCGCGTCATCAGCTCCAGCGACATCTCCCGCGCCGAGGCCGACAGCGCTGGCGGAATCCCGGTGGCGTGCAAATGCCGGGCGCTCAGCAGGCTTTCATTGATCGACTGCGGCGACAGATGACTGGCCGCCGAACCGCGGCGGAAATACTCGACCTGCGGATCGCTGCCATCGTCGGTGCGGGATTTGAACTGGAAACCGGTCGGGTGTTGGTTGTCGACCTCAACGTGCCAGCAATCCAGCCCTTCGCGGGTCAAGGTGTCGACGACAAAACGGCCTAGGGAATCGTTACCCACCCGGCTCAGCCACGCGACATCGAAACCCAGGCGTGAAAGGCCGATCGCCACGTTGCTATCGGCACCGGCAATGCGCTTGTGGAATTGCTCGACCCGCGCCAAGTCACCGCATTGCTCGGCCACCAGCATCGCCATGGTTTCGCCAAACGACAGAATATCGATCTCAGACATGGGCAGGCTCCAGACGGGATTGGCCGAGACGGGCGAGGGTGGCGACGTGTTCGCGGGTCAACGCGACCAGATCATCACCTTGCAACGGATACTCGGCCGCACGCATAACGCCTTGGGCCATGTGCCGCAGCAGTTGTTCCCACAGATGCAGGTCGCTGACGTCCGGCGGCGTCGCCACCAGTTTGCCGTCGGCACGCCGGGCTACAGCCTTGCAGTGCACGTAGCCGACATGGCGACCGAGCAGGCGGGCGGCGTTGGCGGCGGACTGGTCTTGCCACTGCCAGTTGCCGATGTCGAAGGTCATCTTGATCGGCAGGCTGTGCTGTTCTACCGCCGTGAAGAAGCGCTGGAACGGTTCGATGCGGCCGCCGTGCAAGGTCTGGTCGTTTTCCACCAGCAGTTGCACCGGGCTGCTGTCGAGCAGTTGTTTCAGGGCTGACAGATCAGAGTTATCGGTGAAATAGCCGAGCGAGACTTTCAGCCACTTCGAGCCAAACGTCTCGGCGTGTTGCAGGGCGGTGATCAGTTCGGGATTAGCGCGTGACTGGCCGGCGAGCCACAGTTCGGTCGGCGACGAATAGATGCTTTGCAGGCCCAGCGCGGCGGTGGCTTCGCTCAATTGCGCGGGGTTTTCCCGGGTTAGAAGTTCTTCGCGCCATTCAATGCGATCGGCGCCGGCAGCGGCGAGCACATCGATAAAAAAGTCTTGCCCGCGCTGGCGCACAAGCTCGGCGCCGTAGCTGGACAGGCTGATGGAAACGGCAGGTTTATTCATTGTTGTGTACCTCTGAAACCGGTTTCATTTTTATTCAAATTTTTTTAGATGTTTCTATGGTGTTCTTTTGGGCCTCATCGCTGGCAAGCCAGCTCCCACAGGTTTTGTGTGCGCCACGGACACTGTGGGAGCTGGCTTGCCAGCGATGACGTCAGATCAATCAGCGAAAAATCTCAAGGTCGACCCACGCTCAACCAGCACCGGCGCAAAATCCAGCACCCGCGCCGCCTTATCATCTCCCCGCAGTCGCCTGAGCAAACACTCGAACGCCCGCGCGCCAATCTCTTGCGTCGGCTGGGCCAGCGCCGTAATCCCGCTGCCCACCAACGGATACCAGTCCAGGTCATCCAGGGCAATCAGCCCGACATCCTCAAACAACTGCGAGCCGATCTTGCGCAAGGCATGAGTCGCGGCCAGCGCCGCCACACCGTTGGCGCAAAACAGCGCTTTCGGCCCCGGCCCTGGAGTGTTTAAAAAAGTTTGCAGGTGAATGGCCAGATCGTCGCCCGTTTCCAGCACCGCCCCGGTCAACCCGGAACGCTGCGCAACCTGCGTCTGAAAACTGCTGACCCGCTCGATCCGCGAGCTGGTGCCGTCAAACGGTTCGGTGACCAGCAGCACATCGCGATAGCCACGCTGCTCAAGATGGGCGAGGGCCATTGCCACGGCCTGCGGGTTGTTCAGTCCGACCATGTCGCTGTCGAGCCCGTCGACCTTGCGATCCACCAGTACCAGCGGCATTTCGCGGTGCAATTCATGCAATTCGTCACGGTGATGGCCGAGGGTATTCACGATCAGGCCTTCGATGTTGTACGAGCGCAGGAGGGCCAGATGCTGACGCTCTTGCTCGTCATCGCGGTCGGTGTTGCACACCACCAGGCTGTAGCCGTGCGCACGGCAGGCGGTTTCCACCCCGTGCATCACGGCAATCGAATAAGGGTTACGGATGTCGGCCACCAGCATGCCGATCAAGCGAGTACGCCCGCGTTTGAGGCCGCGGGCCATCTGGTTTGGGCGATAGCCCAGTTCGGCAATCGCCTGCTCGATGCGCAAGGCAATGGCATCGGAGAGCAGGGCGCGGTCATCGCCGATGAAACGCGAGACGCTGGCCTTGGAAACACCGGCGCGTTCGGCGACATCGAGCATGGTCACGCGGCTGCGCTGGGCGGCGGAAAAGTCGTTCACGGTGTGAAACCTTGTTATTGGATTTATAGGGCGTCAGTCGTTACATGTGACTGAAACCGGTTTCAGGAAACACCAGAATCAAATCTTTCGTCAAGTGAATGATCGTTCCGCTCGACCCAAGTGCCGACGGGCGGCAACGGGATCAGGCGCTCGTCAGCCGAACAAGCCGGCCGCGATATTGATTGAAAAACCCAGAATGGCCGTGTTGAACACGAAGCCGATCAACGATTGTGCCAACACGATTTTGCGCATGTCCCGCGTTGCCACGCCGACATCGGCCGTTTGCACCGCAACGCCGATGGTGAACGAGAAATACAGGAAGTCCCAGTAGTTGGGCGTGGTCAGGCCTTCGGAAAAACGCAACGCGGGTTCCTTGCCATCCCATGTGTAATACAGGCGGGCGTAATGCACGCAAAAGATCACCCCGATCAATAACCATGAGCCGATCACGGTCAGTGCGGTGAAACCGTAGTGCAGCAGTTTGCTAGAGGCTTCCAGATCCTTGCTGCCGGCGAGTTCGAAGGTGATGGTGGCGAGACTGGCCAGCGCGGCGATGCACACCACGAACAACACCAGACCGGCGTTTTCATCTTCGACTTCGGCGATGCGTTTGACGTCCGGTGCCTTGGAACGCGCAGTAAGCCAGAGCATCAGGATCAGGTAAGTCCAGACGCCTGCGTTCCAGCCGATGAGGATTTTGCTGACGATGGAGTCGGCGGGGGCCAGAAGACCTGTGGCAAGGCCGAGCAGGGCAGCGGCGGAAAGGCGAGGATGGGTGCGGGCGAGGAAGCGCATGGGGACTCGAGGGGCCAGGATGGTTCAGACACCTTAGCCATGTGGGAGCTGGCTTGCCAGCGATGACGGCGGCACAGTCAACATTGATGTTGGCTGACCCATCGCTATCGCTGGCAAGCCAGCTCCCACAGGGATTAGTGGTGCTTGGTGAAGCGTTTTACGAGTTTCATGACCACGACGAAGAACACCGGCACGAAGATCACCGCCAGCGTCGCGGTGATCATCCCGCCGATAACCCCGGTGCCGATGGCCTGCTGGCTCGCCGAGCTGGCGCCGGTGGCGATGGCCAACGGCACCACACCGAGGATGAACGCCAGCGAAGTCATCACGATCGGCCGCAAACGCAGGCGTGCCGCTTGCAGCGTGGCGTCGATCAGGTCGTGGCCTTCGTCATACAGGCTCTTGGCGAATTCGATGATCAGGATCGCGTTCTTCGCCGACAGACCAATGATGGTAATCAACCCGACCTTGAAGAACACATCGTTGGGCATCCCGCGTAGCGTCACCGCCAGCACCGCACCGAGCACACCCAGCGGCACCACCAGCAACACCGAAGTCGGAATCGACCAGCTCTCGTACAACGCGGCCAGACACAGGAACACGATCAGCAGGGACAGGCCGAGCAATATCGGCGCCTGGCTGCCGGACAAACGCTCCTGCAACGACAGGCCCGTCCATTCCTGCCCGAGACCTTTCGGGCCCTGCGCGACCAGACGTTCAATCTCGGCCATGGCCTCGCCGGTGCTATGGCCCGGCGTTGGCTCGCCGGAGATCGCAATCGCCGGATAACCGTTGTAACGGGTCAATTGCGCCGGGCCCTGAATCCATTTGGCCTGGACGAATGCCGACAGCGGCACCATTTTTCCGGCGTTGTTGCGCACGTGCATTTTCAGCAAGTCATCGACCTGACTGCGCTGATCGCCTTCAGCCTGCACCACCACACGCTGCATCCGGCCCTGATTGGGGAAGTCGTTGATGTACGCCGAGCCCACAGCGGTGGACAGCACATTGCCAATCTCGGCAAACGACACACCCAAGGCATTGGCCTGTTTGCGGTCCACTTCCAGTTGCACCTGCGGTGCTTCGGCCAGTGCGCTTTCGCGGACATTCATCAGCACCGGGCTTTTCTCGGCGGCCGCGAGCAATTCCGTGCGTGCCTGCATCAACGTCGCGTGACCGAGGCCGCCGCGATCCTGCAAACGGAACTCGAAACCGCTCGACGTACCGAGGCCGTCCACGGGCGGCGGCAGCACCGAGAAGGCCATGGCGTCTTTTATCTCGCTCAGGGCGATATTGGCACGGTCGGCAATCGAGCTGGCGGAATCATCGCTGCCGCGCTGCGACCAATCCTTCAGCGTCGAAAATGCCAACGCGGCGTTCTGCCCGCTGCCAGAGAAGCTGAAACCGAGAATCACCACACTGTCGCTGATTCCCGGCTCGCTGGCGTTATGTGCCTCAAGCTGTTCAGCCACGGCCACCGTACGATTCTTGGTCGCGCCCGGCGGCAGCTGAATATCGGTGATGGTGTAACCCTGATCTTCCACCGGCAGGAACGAGGAGGGCAGACGCGCAAAGCACAGGCCCAGGCCGACCAGCAACACGACGTAAATCAGCAGATAGCGCCCGGTGCGTTTCAGCGCGTAACCGACCCAGCCCTGATAGCGATTGGTCAGTTGTTCGAAGCGGCGGTTGAACCAGCCGAAGAATCCGTATTTCTCGTGATGCTCACCCTTGCCGATCGGCTTGAGCAGCGTTGCGCACAACGCTGGAGTCAAGGTCAGGGCGAGGAAGGCCGAGAACAGAATCGACGTCGCCATCGACAGCGAGAACTGCTGGTAGATCACCCCGACCGAACCCTGCATGAAGGCCATCGGAATGAACACCGCCACCAGCACCAGCGTAATGCCGATGATCGCACCGGTGATCTGCGTCATCGCCTTGCGCGTGGCTTCCTTGGGCGACAGGCCTTCGGTGGCCATGATCCGCTCGACGTTCTCCACCACGACAATCGCGTCGTCCACCAGAATACCGATGGCCAGCACCATGCCGAACATGGTCAGCACGTTGATCGAGAAACCCAGTGCCAGCATGGTCGCGAAAGTACCCATCAACGCCACCGGCACCACCAGAGTCGGGATCAGCGTGTAGCGCACGTTTTGCAGGAACAGGAACATCACCGCAAACACCAGCAACATCGCCTCGCCCAAGGTGTAAACCACTTTGGTGATCGAGACCTTCACGAAGGGCGAAGTGTCGTAGGGAATCTTGTACTCCACGCCGGCCGGGAAGTAGCGCGACAGTTCGTCCATCTTCGCCCGCACCAGTGTCGCGGTGCTCAGCGCGTTGGCGCCCGGCGACAACTGCACACCAACAGCAGTGGACGGCTTGCCGTTGAGACGGGTGCCGAACTGATATTCCTGGCTGCCGATCTCGACCCGCGCCACATCGCTGACGCGCACGGTAGAGCCGTCGGGGTTGGCCTTGAGCACAATGTCGGCGAACTCTTCCGGTGTCGACAACTGGCCTTTGACCAGAATGGTCGCGGTGATTTCCTGGCTGGACGGGTTCGGCAGATCGCCGATGCTGCCGGCCGAAACCTGCGCATTCTGTGCGACGATGGCGGCGTTGACGTCAGCCGGGGTCAGGTTGAAGCCGATGAGTTTCTGCGGGTCGATCCAGATGCGCATGGCCCGCTCGGCACCATACAACTGCGCCTTGCCGACACCGTCGAGACGCTTGATCTCGTTCATCACGTTGCGCGCCAGATAATCACTGAGCGCGACGTCGTCGAGCTTGCCGTCACTGGACGTCAGGCTGATCAGCAAGAGGAAGCCGGAGGAAACCTTTTCTACCTGCAAACCCTGCTGATTCACCGCTTGTGGCAGACGCGACTCGACCACCTTTAGGCGGTTTTGCACATCGACCTGCGCCAGTTCCGGGTTGGTGCCCGGCTGGAACGTGGCTTTGATCGTGGCGCTGCCCAGGCTGCTTTGCGATTCGAAATACAACAGGTGATCGGCGCCGTTGAGTTCTTCCTCGATCAGGCTGACCACGCTTTCATCGACGGTCTGCGCTGAAGCGCCGGGGTACACGGCATAAATTTCGATTTGTGGCGGGGCGACATCGGGGTACTGCGCCACCGGCAATTGCGGGATGGCCAGCGCACCGGCCAAGAGGATGAACAGCGCGACCACCCAGGCAAACACCGGGCGGTCGATAAAGAACTGCGGCATATAAAAGCGTCCTGCTTACTGACCAGAGGTCTGGGCAAGTGGAAGAGGGGTGTCGTCAATCTGGACTTTCTCGCCGGGGCGGGCGTGTTGCAGGCCTTCAATCACAATGCGGTCGCCCGGTTTCAGGCCGCCGGTGACGATCCAGCGATTGTTCTGTACCGCGCCCAGTTGCACCGGCTGCTCGGCAACGCGCATTTGCTCGTCGACAGTCAGCACCTGGGCGACGCCGGCGCTGTCTCGTTGCACGGCGCGTTGCGGCACGGTGATCCCGTGCGCAATCGTGGCCTGTTCCAGACGCACGCGGATGAAGCTGCCGGGCAACAGGTCGAGATCCGGGTTGGGGAATTCGCTGCGCAGAATGATCTGGCCGGTGCCCGGGTCGACGGTGATGTCGCTGAACAACAATTTGCCCGGCAACGGATAGAGGCTGCCGTCATCCTGAATCAGCGTGGCCTTGACCTGATCCTGCCCGACTTCCTGCAACTGCCCGGAACGGAAGGCGCGGCGCAGTTCATTGAGTTCGCGGGTCGACTGGGTGAGGTCAGCGTGAATCGGGTTGAGTTGCTGAATCAGCGCCAGCGGCGTGGTTTCGTTCTGCCCGACCAGCGCACCTTCGGTGACCAGCGCGCGACCGATGCGCCCGGAAATCGGCGCAGTGACGGTGGCGTAACCCAGATTCAGCTTCGCCCGCTCCACGGCGGCCTTGTTGGCGGCGACATCGGCCGCCGTTTGCCGGGCATTGGCGCGGGCGTTGTCGTAGTCCTGAGCGCTGATCGCCTTGTCGTCGATCAACTGGGCGTAGCGCTGCTCTTGCAGCTTTGCCTGGAACGCATTGGCTTCGGCCTTGCGCAACGCCGCTTCGGCGCTGTCCAGGTCAGCCTTGAACGGTGCCGGGTCGATGCGAAACAGCACGTCGCCCTTTTTTACGTCGCTGCCTTCGCGATAGGTGCGTTGCAACACCACACCGGCAACCCGGGCGCGCACTTCGGCGATGCGCGGCGCGGCGATGCGGCCGCTGAGTTCACTGCTGATCGACAGGGGGCGGGCTTCGATGGTCTCGGTGCGCACAGTGGCTGGCGGTGCCTGCTCTTCGGCGTTCGAAGAAGAGTCACAGGCGCTCAGCGTCAGCGCCATGGCAATCAGGCCGAGCCCGGCCAGCAGTTTGTTCGACATTTACTACCCCCAATATTGATGCCCGCATCCTACGGGCAGTCGCCGAGAGTAGCGGTGAAGCTTTGTAGGCGCTGTGTGAAATTGTGTAAGGGTTTTACTCAGGGACGGGCGAGGGCGTATATCCTTAAGCCCTTGAAATTTATTGCGACAGATATATCGCTATCGCGGGCAAGCCCGCTCCCACAGTGATTGGTGGTGTTCACATCAAAGTCTCTGTGAGAGCGGGCTTGCCTGCGATGAGGCCCGACCCGTCGCCACAGCACTTTCTGGATCACCCATGCCCAACATCCTCTTGGTCGAAGACGACACCGCCCTCGCCGAACTGATTTCCAGCTACCTGGAGCGCAACGGTTATTCCGTCAGCGTCATCGGCCGTGGCGACCATGTGCGTGAACGGGCGCGGGTCAGTCCACCGGATCTGGTGATCCTCGACTTGATGCTGCCCGGCCTCGACGGGCTGCAAGTCTGCCGTCTGCTGCGCGCCGATTCAGCGACGCTGCCGATCCTGATGCTCACCGCCCGTGATGACAGCCACGATCAGGTGCTGGGCCTGGAAATGGGCGCCGATGATTACGTCACCAAACCCTGCGAGCCGCGCGTGCTGCTGGCCCGGGTGCGCACCCTGTTGCGCCGCAGCAGCCTCGGCGAACCGTTGACGGTCAATGACCGTATCGTCATGGGCAATCTGTGCATCGACCTGTCCGAACGTACCGTGACCTGGCGAGATCAACCGGTCGAACTGTCCAGCGGTGAATACAATTTGCTGGTAGTGCTGGCACGACACGCCGGCGAAGTGCTCAGCCGCGACCAGATTCTGCAACGCCTGCGCGGCATCGAATTCAACGGCACCGACCGTTCGGTGGACGTGGCGATTTCCAAGCTGCGGCGCAAGTTCGACGACCACGCTGGCGAAGCTCGCAAGATCAAGACGGTGTGGGGCAAGGGCTACCTGTTCAGCCGCTCCGAATGGGAATGCTGAGCTGATGTTTCGCATCCTGTTTCGCCTGTATCTGGTGACGATTGTGTCGTACAGCGCCGCGATCTATCTGGTGCCGGATCTGGTGGTCATGGCGTTCCGCGATCGTTTTGTCACCTACAACCTTGATTATTCCCGGGGCCTGCAATCGCTCATCGCCAAGCAGTTCCGCGCGGTGCCGCACGACCAGTGGCCAGCGCTGGCGGCGTCGATGGACAAGGACTTCCAGCCGCTGCACATCGTCCTTGCGCGTATCGACGATGCTGACTTCAGCGCTATAGAAGGTGAGCGTCTGCGTCGTGGCGAGAACATCGTGCGCATTGGCGACTGGGGTTGGCGCACGCTGGCGGTCACACCGCTGGACGACACCACCGTGGTGCAAATGGTCGTGCCGCCGGACCCGATGGACGTCAATCTGTTGTACTGGAGCATCAACGTATTGATCGGCGCAACGCTCCTCGCCTGCCTGTTGATCTGGTTACGCCCGCACTGGCGTGATCTGGAACGCCTCAAAGGCACTGCCGAGCGCTTCGGTAAAGGCCATTTGAGCGAACGCACGAAAATCGCCCCGAGTTCGAACATTGGCAGCCTGGCCAATGTGTTCGACACCATGGCCGGTGACATCGAGAACCTGCTGAACCAGCAACGCGACCTGCTCAACGCGGTATCCCACGAACTGCGCACGCCCTTGACGCGTCTGGACTTCGGCCTGGCGCTGGCGCTGTCCGACGACTTGCCGGCCGCCAGCCGCGAACGCTTGCAAGGCCTGGTCGCGCATATTCGCGAGCTGGATGAACTGGTGCTGGAGCTGCTCTCTTATAGTCGCTTGCAGAATCCGGCGCAGTTGCCGGAACAGGTTGACGTGTCACTGGATGAGTTCATCGACAGCATTCTGGGCAGTGTCGATGAAGAACTGGAGTCGCCGGACATCGTGATTGACGTGCTGCTGCACGGTCAGCTCGAACGCTTTTCCCTCGACCCGCGTCTGACCGCGCGGGCGATCCAGAACCTGCTGCGCAACGCCATGCGCTATTGCGAAAGGCGTATCCAGATCGGCGTGCAGGTCAATGCGGGCGGTTGTGAAATCTGGGTGGACGACGACGGCATCGGCATTCCCAACGATGAGCGTGAGCGGATTTTCGAGCCGTTCTATCGACTGGACCGCAGCCGTGACCGCGCCACCGGTGGTTTCGGCCTCGGCTTGGCCATAAGCCGCCGGGCCCTGGAAGCGCAGGGCGGGACGTTGACAGTCGAGTCCTCGCCGTTGGGTGGCGCACGGTTCAGATTGTGGTTGCCGACGCCCGTCTGATCGTGGCGAGGGAGCTTGCTCCCGCTCGGCGGCGCAGCCGTCGTAAAACCAGCCCCCGCGATTTGATTGCAAGAACGCAGGGGGCTGCTTCGCAACCCAGCGGGAGCAAGCTCCCTCGCCACAGGGAAAGGGTGGGTGTCAGGAAATTTCGGTGGATTGAATCAAGTGGACTCCTGCGCTCTGCATCCGGTCCATCGCTGCCGCCAATGAACCGTCCATATCAATCGCCCGGCAGGCGTCCAGCACCACAAAGGCATTGAACCCCGCCGCCCGCGCATCCAGCGCCGAGAACATCACGCAAAAATCCAGCGCCAGACCGACCATGTAGACCGTGTCGATTCCGCGCTCTTTCAGATAACCGGACAGCCCTGTGGTGGTGCGCCGATCGGCCTCAAGAAATGCCGAATAACTGTCGATGTCAGGGTTGCAGCCCTTGCGGATGACCAGTTGTGCGTGGGGCAGGTCCAGGCCCGAGTGGAACTCGGCACCGCCGGTTGCTTGCACGCAATGCTCAGGCCAGAGCGTCTGCTCGCCGTATGGCAGTTGAATCACATCGTAGGGTTTGCGGCCGGGGTGGCTGGAGGCGAAAGAAGCGTGCCCCTCCGGATGCCAATCCTGGGCGATGACGACCTGTTTGAACTGGCGCGAGAGCTTGTTGATCAGCGGTACGATCTGATCACCCTCAGGCACCGGCAGTCGGCCGCCGGGGACGAAATCGTTTTGAACGTCGATCACCAATAATGCAGTGCGAGAAGAAACGGACATCGGTGGATCCTCCTTGGAAATCACGTGTTCAGCATAGAAGTGGTTTTCCTATACAGCCAAACGGCTGTTCGGCAAATTCGGGCGGGATGTTTCCGCGCATTCCGACCAGCGGTAGCGTTTTGCGCTGAATTATGCGGTTTACCTGTCAGATCTGACAGTAGGCGAACACGGGCAATGCGTGTCTCATGCGCATATCACGACTCCTGTTCCGACATCGCATTGGAGTCCTGTTCCAGAAAGGATAACCGCTATGGACGCCAAGACCCTTGTTAAACCACGTATTCCCGGCATGACTCAGCCGGTCCTCGGGCCTGAAAATGCCGACGCCGGACTGCCGCTGGCACTGACTTATCTTTACCCGCAAGGGGTAAAGGTTTTCATCGAACCAGCGTCCACCGCCCAAGACGGTGACGTCTACGTGGTTCGACTGAACGGTGAGCGGGTGACGTCGGCAATCATCGCCGCCGGCGAGGCGACGCTACGCGTGATCGTGTACGTGGCGCTGGGCAAGTGGAAGACCCCACTGAATGTCCTCGAATACGCCTTGGAGCGAGGGGGACTGGAGGTTGAGGCGTCAGCGCCATTGACCGTTATTTATCACGACAAGCGTCCGGGGAATGTTGATCGGTTTCCTGAGGAGGAGGGCCATTCGGAGCTGATGCTTGAAGTGCCGCCGGATGCACTGGATGAAGGTGTCGATCCCGACCGGGCGCGTGCAGGTGTCAATGTCAGAGTCGCCTGCCCGTTGATGAGAGCGTTCGACACCGTTGTGTTGTATTGCAATGGTAAAACCCTGAGCCATGCGGTCAGTGCGGATGAAGCGGATCGACAGCAGCCCATCCAGATGACCATCGATGAGGCGACATTTCGCGCTGGCGGGGACAACCCGCGTTTCGAGTTGCGTTACACGGTGCTCGATCGTGTCGGGAACAGCCCGGATGTCAACAGCCCGAATTCGGCCAGCCAGTACCTGTACGTCAACCTCGATGGCACTTGGTACGACCCGCCGATCATCACTGAAGACCCCAATGATCCTGACGATGACGCCAGCATCATCGAGCTGGAAAAACTGGCCGGCAAACCGGCAACCGCACAAATCTATGTATCGCGGAGCTGGCTCAGAGACGATGAGATCCGCTTGACGGGGCGTTTCTATGGTGAGGACGGAGCGTTGCTGGAGCACCTGACATTTAAGGAACTGGTGAAGAACGCGCCGTTCTCCTACTCGATTCCTTTGCCTTACGCAGCGTTTGCCGGTGCCGCGAAGGGGCACGCAGTGTTCAGCTATCAGCGCGTGAGCCAAGGGAGCGAGCTCGACCGGTCATACGTGCAAAAAGTCGACATTATCGGTGAACCCGCTGCGGACCTTCTGGCGCCTGTTCTTGTGGGCTCCGGTTACGTGATTGATCCTCTGGCTGTGCCTGACGGCGTAACAGCGCGAGTGGAATACCTCGAAGACAAACCCGGGGACAAGGCACGGCTGGTGATCCAGGGTGCCGCCGGGCTGGGTTCGCCGGCATTTGCGGCGAGCGCTTTCAACAAGAATCACCGGGCCAACTTCATGATTGCGTCTCCGGTGTTCGCGGCCAGTCATGGCAAGACAGTGCAACTTGCGTGGCAGTTGCTCCGTGGCGCGACCACTCAACCCTCCGCGCATCGTGACGTGACAATCAAGCGGATCGAGGATCGGGATCCACGGCTGCCGATACCCACCATTCCTCAAGCCAGGAACGGCGTGCTCGATCTGGGTGATTTCCCCGCCGGTGCGCAAGCGCAATGTGCGGTCTGGCCGTCCATGGCGGTGGGGCAGTTACGCTGGTTTCGCTTGCACGGCACCGATCGCAACGGAAATGATTACCCGATTATTATTGCCCAGGCTGCTCAAGTGACAGAGCCTGAAATAGCCAGCGGGCTGGACAACGCGCTGCCCCGCAGCGAACTCGCGAAGCTTAAACCGGGATCAAGCTTGCGCATGGAGTTGAAAGTAGCCTTTGACGGGCTCAACGACGAATCGGCTGCAGTGGCGTTCCAGTCGCCGGCTTTCACCGTGCTGAATTCGCCTGCGAGGTTACTGGAAGATTTCACCGGTGTACCCGACCAGACGGCAAGACGGGGCGAGATCATGGAAACGCCGACTATGCAGATCACCTTCAAATCCGGTGATGGCGAGTGCGCGATCATGCCTCGCTCCGAGATCGGCCAATCTTTCCCGGGCCAGATCGAGGGGCAGGTTCTGAGCATCGGCCGCGATGCGTTCGGCCAGGCTGCGCAAGTGGTGGAAATCAAATTGAAGAACGCCTGTTCGCGAATCAGTTTCTTCCATCTCAGCGTGAATTATGAGGACAGCACGGTGGCTTACTACGCCAGCAACGGGTCACTGCTGGGCCGTCAGCCGTTAGGCTCGTCGTTTGGAACACCGGTCAATGTTGCTTTTGATGCGCCGGGGATCTCACGACTTGAATTCCATAGCCCAACACCCGACTGGTTCACCCTCGACACCTTTAAAGTGGATGTCTGATCCCCTGAGGCGAGTTCCGTTGGCTGGAACTTGCCTGTCGAGGCACTAGCCGATGGCGCGCGATTTCAACAGCGTTGCCATCTGCACCAGTGCCGCCGACGGGTGATGCCCGATCAGCATCCAGGCATGTTCACGCTCGGTCCAATACACCACGTTCATCTCATGCCGACGCTCGTGCGCCAGGGGCTGACTGCCGCTGTTCGAGCGTGTCACGCATAACGCCAATGGCCCGTGCCTGGCATCCAGATAGACGATTTGCGCGATCGGCACGCCGTCGTACTCGAGCACTTGCGCACGTTTGAATTCGGCGCCTGGCAGTTTCAATCCGTCCGCTGAAAGATTCAGGCCAAGGCGTGCATCGACAGCACGCAACTGCGAACGCAGTGTTGCCTCATCCGTTGGCAGATGGTCGAGGGTCTGCGGCACGTACAACGCCATATAGTCGCCGACCAAACCGCGCCAGTTATGCGCTTGTTGCGCCTGCCAACCCAACACCAAGCGGTCAGCCAGCACACCTGCGGCGACCAATGTTGCTGCCGCCGCACCGATAAACCAGCGCCGGCTCAATCCCGGCGTTTCAGGTGAGGGGATTGCATCGAGCCGAGCTTGCAGGCGATCCAGCGGCGCTTGCTGCGCCAGTTCGTCGTAAGCATTTTTGTACGGCAGGCTGCTGCGGCTCAGCCACTGCACGCGCAAGTTGAGCAGCGGATCCTCGGCGATGGCGGCGTCGAGCCGATGGCGATAGTCCGGGTCGAGTTCGTCATCCAGATACGCCACCAATTGCTCATCCGAAGGTGGGTTCATCAGTGGTCTCCTCCGGTGGTCTTCGGCACCGCTTGCAACGGCGGGTATTCAGCGAGTTTCAGCCGAGCGGTGGCCAGACGACTCATTACCGTGCCGATCGGCACCTGCAGAATCTCGGCGACTTCGCGATACGACAGGCCCTCGACGTAGGCCAGATACACCGTTTCGCGTTGGGTTTCCGGCAATGCATCGACCCGGCGAATCACTTGCGCCGCCATGACGTGGGTCTGCGCCGCGTATTCACCGTCGAACGCCAGTTGCCCGTCGGCATCGACCTGTCCGGCACCTTGGCGCACGCGGCGGGCGCGCACTTCGTTGAGCCAGATCGAATGCAGAATGCTCAGCAGCCAGCGATCCATGCGCGTGCCGGCGACGTATTGCGCCGAACGCTCCAGCGCCCGCACGCATGTCGCCTGCACCAGATCCTCGGCCACATGCCGATTGCGCGACAGCAACAAACCGTAGCGCCACAGTCGCGCCAGATGCTGTCCGAGTTCTGCTCTGAATGCCTGATCGCTGACGATGATGGCTGTCCTTTATAAATGCTCAGGTTTTCGATGAATCGTTGATGGCTTCAGCCAAATCCTGGTACTCCTCGCAAGATGTGCCGCAAATCGATTTGATCTGTTGCAACTGCTCCTGCGCGAGGTCGACGCGACCCTTGATTACATAAGCCTCGCCCAGGTATTCGCGGACTTGCGCGTACTGCGGATCAAGTTGTACCGATTGCAGGTAATAGCCGATGCCTTCGTCGGTGCGCCCCAGTTTGCGCGTGGCGTAGCCGCGATAGTTGAGAGCCTTGGCGGTGTTCGGTTGTTGCAGGGTGTCGAGCAGCGCCAGTGCCTCCTCGTAGCGACCGTCCTTGGCGAGGCGGTAGGCATAATCGGTGCGGTCGGCGTCGGGCAGCAGGCGGCTGGTTTGCAACACGCACTTCTGGGTTTTGCTGTCCCAGACCTGACCTTTGGGGCATTCGGGCTTCTTGACCGGCTCGTCCTCATCGCCATTGGCAAACGCCAAATGGCTGGACAGGGCAGCGACCAGCAGCAACGGGGCGGCGAACATAACGGAACGGATAGTCATGGGCAAGGCTCCACAGAGGGTTATGTCTGACTTTGAACACCACAGGGTGAAATTTTATTCATTGCATTGTCAGTGACTGTTCAGGGCAGGCGTAAATTCAAACGCTATGCTCGTCAGCGTCCGCCGTTGATCCGAAGCTTTGCCGCAAGGGGAATTGCCATGAAAGATCAGCTCCATCACTCCGCCGCCGGCTACAAAACCGCTGCCGACACCTACGTCAAAGGGCGGCCGGATTATCCGCCGCAGGTCAGCGATTGGTTGGCAACCACGCTGAACCTTGATGGACATAAAACAGTGATAGATCTGGGCGCCGGCACCGGCAAGTTCACCGGACGTCTAGCGGCGACCGGGGCGCAAGTGATCGCCGTGGAACCGGTGGCGCAGATGCTGGAAAAACTCTCTGAAGCCTGGCCTCAGGTATTGGCGGTCAGTGGCACGGCGACGGACTTGCCACTGCCGGACGCCTCGGTTGACGCGGTGGTTTGCGCTCAGGCGTTTCACTGGTTCGCCAGTGCCGAGGCGCTGACGGAAATCGCCCGCGTGCTCAAGCCCGGCGGCAAGTTGGGACTGATCTGGAACTTGCGCGACCCACAAGCCAGTTGGGTGCCGAAACTCGACGCCATCGTCAATGCGCTGGAAGGTGACACACCGCGCTATTACACCGGTGCCTGGCGTACGGCGTTTCCGCATCCAGCGTTCGGACCACTGCAATTGCAGCAGTTTCACCACGGGCACACCGGCTCGCCGGAAGACGTGATTTTCAATCGTGTGCGCTCTACCAGTTTCATTGCCGCGCTGCCGGAGGCACAGCGGGCGAAGGTCGACGAACAGATTCGCGACTTGATCGCATCGGAACCGGCACTGCGCGGTAGAGACGTGGTAACGGTGCCGTACGAAACCGCCGCATTTGTTGCGGTGAAACATGGCTGAGGCAAACGGGCCGCGATGGGCACACGGTTGCCTCAATGACGGTGTTACTCAGATTTTGAGGTTGAAGGTGTGGAAGCGGTCTGAGCAGTCAATTTGAACTCGCCACTCGTGACATCGACTTTCTGCCGTCCATCTTCATGTACGCCCTTGAACCAGAAAGTACCCTCTAGCCGATCATCGCCAGCAGTCGGCACAACGCTCAGGATCAGTTCACCTGATACTGCTGGGTACTCGTCAATATCACCCGGGTTGCCGAGGGCATAGCTTGCTCGATAATCCTTGCCATCCTTGGTTATCTCGTGGGTGCCAATCGTGACATCCTCTGGGACGTACACATTCAGGTATGCATTTTGATTATCAATTGGCTGCGAGATGAGCTGTCCGCCGTGGCCGTGCCAATAGGAACCCAGATCTGGTCGCCACTTGAGGGACAGCTCCGTCTTGTCCGCACTGAACAGCGGGCGTCCACCCCCATTCACCTCAGCAGTAAACCTATTGTCAGTTTTTGAGTTTGATCCGGTCATCGTCAACGCTCCTGATGCATGAACAAGCGGGAGTGAACTCCCGGTGAATGTTCAAACTACTGCATCAGGACTGGCGGCATAACTGTCAGAGTTGACAGGTACTCACAGCTTGACAGCTTCATTAACCCAACGACTTACCGGCGCAACTCTATTCCCTGTGGGAGGGGGCTTGCTCCCGAAGACTGATTCAGCTTCAACCCACAATCCGGATCAGCTCAACTGAGGTGTATCAACAACTTTCCTGCGCTCCCGAACCCCACGCGCCACCAGATACAGCAACGGCCCGATCGACACAAAAACCGCCGTCAGCAACAGATAAGGCACCACTGACCAAACCGACCGGCCAAGCGACCGGGCGTCCTTGACCATCCACACCCCGGCCAGCGTCGCCAGCAGGTACAGATCGATCACCACCTGCGCGGTATCCGGTCGCGACATCAGGCTGATGCCGAAGTCGATCAGCGACTGCTCAGCCTGGAGCATCACCGAAATGGTGTAACCGGTAAAAGCGAGCAGCGCCGTGAGGGGTAGGGCGATCGACATCATGCGTTCATTCCTTGAAGTGATGAGCTGAACCGCCAGCCTACAGTCGCCACGCACAATTGACCATTGACTTGCCGGCTGGGCTCGGGCTAATTTCCAGTCCATGACTTCCACCGTATTGCGCTGCCAGCCAAGCATTATTACCGCCATTCCTCATTTGGCGGGCTAGCTCACGACTGCAGCACCCAACCCGCCCTAGAGGCGGGTTTTTACTTTCTGTCTCCCGGGTTTTAACGAAAAACACCTTCCCCTGTCGGAGTCGCGGCAGTGGAGGTGAGTCAGGAGACGATGATGAACGACCCGCAAACCCTGCTTGAGCACTACGTGAAGAAGATCCTCGCCGCGCCGGTTTACGACATCGCGGTGCGTACGCCGCTGCAGCCTGCGCCAGCCTTGTCCGAAGCATTGGGCAATCGCATCCTGCTCAAACGCGAAGACCTGCAACCGACGTTCTCCTTCAAGATCCGTGGCGCCTACAACAAACTGGTGCAGTTGAGCGACGAGCAGAAGGTGCGCGGCGTGATCACCGCATCCGCCGGCAATCATGCGCAAGGTGTGGCGCTGGCGGCACGTGAACTGGGCATCTCGGCAACCATCGTCATGCCCTCGACAACGCCTGAACTCAAAGTCCTCGGTGTGCGCAGTCGCGGCGCCGAAGCGCTGCTGCACGGCGAGAGCTTTCCATTCGCACTCGCCCATGCGCTGCAACTGGCCGAAGAGACCGGCCGCACCTTCGTTTCCCCCTTCGATGACCCTGACGTGATCGCCGGCCAAGGCACCGTCGCGATGGAGATCCTGCGCCAGCATCAAGGCGCGCTGGACGCGATCTTCGTCCCGGTGGGTGGTGGCGGTTTGATCGCCGGGATCGCGGCGTACGTCAAATATCTGCGCCCGGAGGTGCGCATCATCGGCGTCGAATCCGAGCACTCAGCTTGCCTGAAAGCGGCCCTGCAAGCGGGCGAACGGGTGGTGCTGCCCACGGTTGGCACATTCGCTGACGGCGTGGCCGTGGCGCAGATCGGCGAGTACGGATTTGAAGTGTGTCGCTTTTGCGTGGATGAGGTGATCACCGTCAGCAACGACGACCTCTGCGCCGCGATCAAGAACATCTACGACGATACCCGCTCGATCACCGAACCTTCCGGCGCCCTGGCCGTGGCCGGTATCAAGCAATACGTGGCGCGAACCGCTGTGCGCGGTCAGACCTTCGTGGCAATCGACTCCGGTGCCAACATCAACTTCGACAGTTTGCGACACGTTGCCGAGCGCGCCGCTGTGTGCGGCGCCCCCGCGTGATGGCGATCAGGGCAGCATCGGGCGCAGGAAGCTGCGCTCGTAGCTGACGATGAACTTCTTCTCGACCAGTGATTGCACCAGCGCAGTACTTTCCGGATCGGTCAGTGCGATGTGCCGGTAGCTTTCGTAATCCGCCAGCGACGGAAAACTGAACAGGCAATAGGCGATGTTGCTCGCACCCTCGGACGGCAGAAAGTAGCCGTGATGAGTGCCGCCCAAGCGTTCGACAATGCCGAGCCAGGCCTTGGCGTAGGCCTCGAATTCGGCCAGTTGATAAGGGTCGATCACGTATCTGACGTGGCAGGTAATCACCGATGACGCTCCTTGCTCAGATTATTCCTGAATGGCGGTGCCGACTTTGTCCGAGGCGGACCAGATGCGAAAACGCACTTCGACGTCCGACGGGGCATACACCACTACCGGCAACTTGCTGTTGTACCGCAGCATGAAACCGTCGCCGACGACCGGCACGAACGCGCGTTTCTTCTGCGAGCCGGGCGGGCAGGCCATCATTGTGCTCATCGGGCCGATAACCTTTTCCAGTCGGTAGAACGAGTAACCCCAGCCTTCGAGGTTTTTCTCGTCCAGAACCCCGCCCAGACGCTGGCGATTGCAATCCACTTCGAGAGTTTTGCCCGCGAGAATCTCGACCTGGAAGTTCTCTTCCTGATCCTGCTTGGGCAGATGAATGACCTGGCGCGTGAAGCCCGCTTCAGCCTTGGGATACGGCGCGACATCTTCCAGTTTCGCTGCGTGGGCGACAGTGGAAAGGCTGGCGATAATCAGGCCGGTGGTCGCGTAAGCACGGAAAGAACCCATGGAAGCCTCCTTGCGGGTGTAGTGTGATTGACGGGCATTCTTACCGTCACTGGCGGTGAATGCAAACCGACGACGAATTGCAAATTGCAGGGCCCGGACCGGCGTTTCTTGCAATTTGCAACTGGCCCAATACTGGCCAGTTCGCCAAGTGCTTGATTTCACGAGGGTCAAAACGATCCGATGAAAGGCATGGTTTATGCGTCTCTATGGTGCAGCGCACCGGATTCGGGCGCCTACACTCCAATGGGCATTTCGCAGTACAACCGTTTGTTGCACCAGGGAAACAGCGGGGACACACCCGTGCAGGGGCAGCAAAAGCGGTCAACGTGAAAAGTTGATTGGCAGTTTCATCAATAAGGAGAGGTTCATCATGTTTCTGTCTGCCTTGGAACTACGCAATATCATTGAAAGCAGTTTTCTGCCTAAACGTTGCCAATGCACGCTGTCGCCGGACTTGTCGATGACCGTCAAGGTCTTCGGCGATCACCAGACCGATCAAGTCGATCTGCACGTCAGCGGCATCGACGCCAGCCACCTCAATGGCTGTCGCGAAATCAATGAATTGATCGCCGGGTTGCGCTCGGATCTGGCGCAACAAGCCACGCCACACCACTACACTCCGCGCTCCCGAGCCGTTTAACCAACCGTTTCACCCAGTTCGACCGTCACGCGCCGGGCCTGCACAAAACCAAGGCCCAGCGCGAACTCGACCAGCACCGCAAGCAAAATCCCGGGGCCGGCGTGGCCGCTCAGCCATTCCGCAAAGCCCAGCACCGCCAATCCAAAACAACCGACGATAAAGCCGTTGCTCAGCGCATTGCGCGCGATCGACACCGGCGCTCTGCGCACCAGATAAAACATCACACCCAGCGCCGCAAACAGCACCGCGCTGCGCCGTGCAACAAATCCGGCCCCTTCGGAATACTCGATACTCCAGATCGCCAACAACATGTCCGGCACAAAGCCCCAGACCAGCGCCAGCAGAAAACACAACGAAGAAGTGAAAGTCGACAACGTGCGAAACGACAACTGCATGGCGAATCCTTGCGGCAGTGAGGAGGGGCCCCGAGCATAACTCCGCAAAACCCTTCACGCCTACCGCAAAGCCGCAAATCAGACGTTTCTGTCAGTTCTGGAAGTTGCACGCGTCAGACATTTTCCGGTAGCTGATTTCCTCAGGCTTGCCGGTGTTGTCGATGTACTTCATGTCGGCGGTAATGACCTTGCACTGCATGGTGGAAGGCTCGGTCATCGAAACCACCTTCGCCACATGCAGCGGCATGCCGTACTGGTACGGCACGGCATTGGACGTGGTGGACGTGTCGTTGGCCTGGGCCAGCCCGGCGAACGCGGTGCAGGCGAGGGCGGCGGTAAGCAGGAAAGGACGAATGTTCATGAAAGGACTCCCGTGCGACGCAAAGAGAGTTCGGCGTGGATCAGGCCGAACTTGCCGCACTGGGCGTCAGCCAACGGCTGCGAGCGTGCGGTCAGGTAGAGTCTTTGACCGCGGCGTTAAGCGATGGTTAACCCACCTGAACGCCGGCTGTCAGCGAGCAGGGCGATTTCTACGGGACGGGTGGCGTATTCCTACAAGAGCAGATGCCTTGTCTGCTTTCGGTGGCTGGAGTGGGACGGTTATGGTTTGGCGTCGCTGCAAAATCAGCGATTCGGGTTTGGTCACCTGAGAAGAGTTCATTGCATATGTGCCATCATTTGCGCCGCGGATATCTATGTCCGTGTAGTGCATTGCTGTGGCGGCTGTGTGCAGGACGCCTTCGGGCGAGCTGAGTTTGAACTGTTCTCGGTTGACCAAGCCTGTACATGGCCGCCTCCCCACTGTTTGGTCACAGTGCTGGCGGTTACCTTCAATACAGTTGAGTAATCATCTATGCCAGTTATTATTCCGTCTCCCAACCGCTACATCCCCCTCAATAGCGGTGTCACCGAAAGCGCGCCCCTGGTCATCGACACCGAAGCCAATCCCAAAGACATCCTCGAAGCCGCCGTCCAGCGCGTCCGCGCCTCCGCCGATCTGCTCGAAACCCTGCATTGCCTCTGCTTCAAACACGCCGACGTGCAGGACATTCCGCACATCACCCACGCGCTGTACCTGCTGGCGCAGGATGGCAACGATTTGCTGCAAGTTGCTCAGCAGTTGATGTTGAACTGGAAGGCGCCAGCCTGAATTTTTCGCTCAAAAAAGCCTGCCATCGAAAGAGGGCAGGCTGAGTTGTTTATGAGGCCACTTCAGCGGGGAGTCACTTCAGTCGATTGCAGGTGCCGCGCATATTCGACCAAGTCCTTCGGGTAAGCCCAATGATCGTTCTGGCGATCATCAATCTCATACAGAAAAGCAACGGCGGCGGCCTCGAACGCCCAGTAACCGACGTAATTACCGTCATCGTCTTCAATGTCGAGATGACTATCATGCCAGTTGGTTTGCTCCTCTTCAAACCCGGCGTACCAACCTTCGCAATATTGCCGAAGCAGCTCACTGGACTCTGAGGCATCTGCCGCGTAAATCGCCCTGATCAGCGGGGTGTACAAATCGTGGTACCACTCATCAAGGTTTGCCCGGCCGGGTAAATCCTTGCGCAACAGATCTTCATACAACGTGTCCTCGCCTGCGTAGCCAGCCCGATCAATCAGGGTGCAGAACCTCGCCAGCAAATCGGTGCGCCGCAGCAGAATGCACAAGCTGATGACCTGAACGCATTCTTCATACTGATCCGGCCAGTCATCAATGGCCAAAGGCGAAACATTGGCACCATCGTCCAGAGCCAGCGCCCGCTGATGGATTTCATAGCAATCCACCAACTTCTCCAGTCGCGGCAGCAAAGCGGCAATCGGCTCACCTGCGGTATAGCTGATCAGCAAAGCGTTAAACGCGGCTTCCTTGAAATAAGCCGTACGCAGTGCCTGCTCCTCCTCGGGGCTGTCAGCCTGCATGGTTTGGCCCATCCAGCGGGACTCGGTTTCGTCATAAAGCCGGATGGATTTTTGATAGTAAGAGTCAGTCAGGAACGCTTGGCGCTTACGCATGCGGGGATCTTCCTTGTCCATGCAAACTACTTCAGATCGATCACTGTGAATTCACCCGGATCGGGCAAGACATCAAACCCTTGCGGCTCATCTGTTTGGCCATTCTTTGCGAAAGAGTCATAGACGATGTACTTCTCGGGCACCTCGTATCCTTCGTTGGGAATGACCAGACGCATCTGTTCAGCGCTCAAGTACAAGAAACGCGGCAAGGCCTTCTCGGCAAAATCAATACGCTCCAGCACGCTGCTTACTGGACCTTTGCGCAAGACGACCCCTTTGGTATAAGGCGATCCGTAGTTCAACGCAAAAATCAAAGTGGCGCCTGTGCACTTTGCCAACATCACGTCACCGACAAAGTCCTCATCGGGCATGTCCGTAAAGGCTGTTTCGATTTTGCCGTCGAATTTCACAAACAGGCGCTGCCCGTCTGCATTGGAAGTGGCGAGCAACGCTATTTTGGTTCCGTCCGAAAGAGGGCAGGTCAACAGCGTTTTCTGCGAGCCTGCCCACGCCGGGCGACACATCAGCGTGATTAGTAATAGGTAAAACACCTTGTTCATTTGATGGGGCCGATTTCATAGACGTTATTGCGAGTGGTCGGCTTATGGCTTCTTGCGTACTCGACCAGGTCTTTCGGATAGACCATATGGTCTATCTGGCTGTCGTCTATGCCATACAGGTAAGCAATTGCCCCCGCTTCCAGAGCCCAATAGCCCACGTAACTGCCTTCTTCACCGTCAAGGTGCGTGTCGTGCCATGGCGCCTGTTCAAAGGTGCAATACCAGTTATTGCAGTATTCACTGAGAAAACGCGACGCTTCGCTCTTGTCTTCAGCGTAAATCGCCTGAATGAGCGGCGTGGAGACGTCGTGATACCACTGATCGATATCCAATCGCCCAAGCAGAACCTTGGTCAGCAAATCCTCATACAGCGTGTCTATGCCGGCGTATCCCGCATTGTCGATCAAAGAGACAAAGCGTTTTAACAAGTCAGTGCGGTGCAGCAGGATACACAGGCTGATGACTTGCAGGCATTCTTCGTATTCGTCGGGCCAGTCATCGATGATGAGCGGCGTGATATTGGGAATTTGCTCGTAAATGGCCAGATATTTTTGCAGTTCTTCGTAACTGGCAATCAGGGTTTCCAAAGGAAGAATCAGGCTTTGTATGTCCTCTCCGGCGGTGTAAAGCATCAAAATGTGCTGGAGGTGCAGGCTCTGAAAATTTCTGGCTCGCAGAGACTTCTCCTGCTCCGGAGAGTCAGCCGTGAACAGCTTGTCTTTCCAGAACTCAAACTCTTCCTCGAAGTAGGATTTGAAACTTTCATATCGAGCCGTAGTGAAATATTTTTGTCTGCTATTCAAGTGTCAAGTCCGTGACGAAAGTGCGTTTGAAGTTTATGCGCTTGGAACATGCGATCTAGCGTATTCAACCAGATCCTTTGGGTAAACCATATGGTCTATCTGGCTGTCATCAATGCCATACAAATAGGCAATCGCACCCGCTTCAATAGCCCAATATCCTACGTAATTTCCATTTTCGCCCTGTAAATGCGAGTCGTGCCAAGGGGCTTGCTGAAATGCGGCGTACCATTGGGCGCAATAGTTTTTTAGATACTCTGATGCTTCCCCTTTACTTTCTGCATAAATAGCCAGAATCAATGGTGAATATGTCTCGTGGAACCATTGATCTACATCGTGTCTATCAGGAAGTAATTTGACGAGCAGATCTTCGTATAACGTATCGTCCCCAGCATAGCCCGCCCTGTCGATTAGTTCTACAAAGCGCTTAAGCAGGTCGGTACGATGCAATAGGATACAAAAGCCAATGATCTGAACACACTCTTCGTATTCGTCAAGCCAATCGTTTATTGCAAGTGGAGATATATCAGGTGTCCGCTGGTATTCAGCGAGTTTGGCTTGCCTGAGTTCATGCTTTGTTATCAGATCTTCAAGCAGCGGGATAAGGGAGTAGATTTCTTCCCCAGCAGTATATGCTGCCAAAAGCCTGTCAAATGCTAGTTGCTTGAAGTATGTGGCGCGCAGCGACGCCTCTTCCTCTGCTGAATCGGACTGAAAGGTGTTTGTTTCAAAAAAAACAATTACCTCGTCATGCTCTCTTTTGAAGTTTTCGTAATGGGTTTTAGTAAAAGGATGTTGGCGTATATTCACTGCTGAACTTTCCCTGTTGAGTCAAGGGAAGTACCCATATTTCGCACCATTGAAGTTTGGTCGTCAAATGCGGAAACAGGTATCCGGCTCAAAAACAGTTCCAAACCCTGCTGATACGAGTCAACGTCCATCACCTCGCTATGTCTGGGGATGTGATAGGCCTTGCCCTTGCTGTCCAGTTTTGCGCACGCAACGGAGTAGAAGTCGGGTGTTACCTTGAGCCGCACAATCTGATCCCACGCAAGTCTGCCTTTGGCGCCTTTGCCCTTGGTAAAGAACAAGGTAAAACCATCTTCATCGAATTCCAGGCGATAAGCGCCTTCAGCAGCCTTGAGTCGGGCACGTACCGTTGATTCGATCAGGCGCAGGTTTACCTTATGAAAAGGCTTGCGAGGTTTCGCACGGTTGGCGGCAATCCGCTTGCGCAAGCGATTTAGAAGGCGTTCGGAGAAGAACCGCCAGCACAACACGTATGCCACGGTGAAGAACACCAGGGCGATGAGCTTCTCCGGGCTCAACTCGCGCGCCGGGAAATAAGCGCCCAGAATGCCGCCAACCAGCCCGAGCAAAAACAAGACCGGCGCGAGCAGACGATCCTCAATGCGAGCCAGTTTGCCAAGTAGGCTGGCCCTCAGTTGATCATCCTTGAGTATTTCCTGCTCAACCAGTTTGCCGATTCTGGACTGTGTGTGTTCGGGGGTGATGGTGTATTGCAATTCCATGGTGCTGAATCCGAAATCCGTTTTCTGGGGGAGGGCAGAGTTTACGTGTTTGCCTTGCGTCTGGCGTATTCCACCAGATCTTTTGGATAGACCATATGATCGATCTGGCTGTCGTCTATGCCGTACAGGAAAGCAATTGCTCCTGCTTCGATAGCCCAATAGCCCACATAGCTACCATCCTCGCCTTGCAAATGTGTGTCGTGCCAAGGGGCTTGAATGAAAGCTTCATACCATTGGTTGCAATACTCTCTCAGTCGCTGTGAGGACTGTTCTTTAGACTCCATGTAGATGGCTTGTATCAGGGGGGTGTAGACGTCGTGAAACCACTGGTCAACATCATGTCTGTTTGGCAGCACTTTTCTTAATAGGTCCTCGTATAGGGTGTCACTCCCGACGTACCCCGCCTGATCAATCAAAACTACGAATCGCTTCAATAAATCGGTGCGGTCCAGGAGAATACACAAGCCTATTACCTGGACGCACTCTTCGTATTGATACGGCCAGTCATCTATAGCAAGCGGGGATATTTGGGGTTCCTGTTCATAAATAGATAACGTGTTCTGCCGTATTTCGTATTTCTCTATCAGTTCCTCAAGCAACGGAATGAGGATTTCTATTTCCTCTCCCGCCGTATAGCAGGCGAAGATTTTGTCAAGCAGAAGGTCTTGAAGATGGCGTGCTCGAAGCGACGCTTCTTGTTCGGGAGAATCTGATTCAAATTTATTGGTTTTGCAAAAGTCTATAACTTCTTCGTACTCCTTCAAGAAAATTCTGTAGTGACTTTCGCTATAGTATTTTTGCCTTTTGTTCACGTTTCTTCCTTGGTTATAAAAATCCAAGCCTGTCTGGAATCTTATGCACTCAGTGAGTAGCTTGATATGTCAGACGGTCGATTTATTGTTTCGTGCATACTCGACCAAGTCCTTTGGGTAAACCATACGGTCGATTTTGCTGTCATCTATGCCGTACAGGAAAGCAATTGCTCCTGCTTCGATAGCCCAATAGCCCACATAGTTACCTCTCTCACCTTGCAAATGATTGTCATGCCAGGGAGCTTGTATGAAAGCGTCATACCATTGATTACAATACTCCCCAAGCAGTTCTGAGGATTTTTCTTTAGAGTCCACGTACATAGCTTGTACCAAGGGTGTGTAGACGTCGTGATACCACTGATCAACATCATGTCTATTTGGTAGTGCTTTTTTCAATAAGTCTTCGTATAGCGTGTCATCCCCGACATACCCTGCCTGATCTATCAAAACTACGAACCGCTTCAATAAATCGATTCGATTCAGCAGAATACACAAGCCTATTACCTGAACACATTCTTCGTACTGATCCGGCCAGTCATCTATTGCAAGCGGTGATATCTTCGGTGACTGTTCAAGGATTGATAACTTATATTGTAATGTTTCGTATTTCTCAATCAATTCCTCAAGCAATGGAATGAGTATGTCTATTTTCTCGCCCGCAGTGTAGCAGGCGAAGATTTTGTCAAGCAGAAGGCTTTGAAAATGGCTTGCTCGAAGCGACGCCTCTTCTTCAGGAGAGTCCGATTCAAATGTGTTGGTTTTAGAGAATTCAATAGCTTCGTCGTACTCTTTCAAGAACGATCTATAGTGGCTTTCGCTGTAGTATTCTTGCCTTATGTTCATGTTTCTTCCTTGGTCTTAAATTTTGAATATATTATTTCTTTTCGCGCTCAGTTAACAACCTGAGACTCGTCACTCGCTCGATTGTCTCGTGCGTACTGAACCAAGTCTTTCGGATAAACCATATGATCTATTTTGCTGTCGTCTATGCCGTACAAAAAGGCGATAGCTCCTGCTTCGATAGCCCAATAACCTACATAGTTACCGTCTTCCCCTTGATGATGAGTGTCGTGCCAAGGAGCTTGTTTGAAGGCTGGGTACCACTGACTGCAATATTTTTTAAGATGTTTGGTAGCCTCTTTTGCAGTTTCCGAATAAATCGCCTGTACCAGTGGCGAATAAACGTCGTGATACCACTGGTCTATGTCGTGCCTGCCAGGTAAAACCTTTCTAAGCAAATCTTCATAAAGCGTATCGGTGCCTTTATAGCCAGCGTTGTCTATTAGCACTACAAATCGTTTTAGGAGGTCTGTGCGATGTAATAAAATACAAAACCCTATAACTTGAACGCATTCTTCATATTGGTAGGGGTAGTCGCCAATCGCCAGCGGTGATATTTCAGGAATCTGTTCGTTTTTTGCCAGTTTGTCCTGACATATTTCGTATTTTTCGATCACATCCTCGAGCAGTGGAGGTAGTTCGGATATCTCTCTTCCCGCCGTGTACGTCGCTAACAGCTTATTCAAGGTCAGCCTCAGGAAAAACCTGGAACGAAGCATTTCCTCTTCTTCGAGCGATTCTGATTTAAATTTTCTTGTGCGATAAAAATCGTGAACTTCGTCATGCGCACTCATAAAAATGCTGAAGTGATTTTCACTGTAAAATTTTTGTCTCTGTTTCATGTTATTAGTCAATATCTTATTAAGTTGACTCTGTGTGAAATGGATAGTTGATGGTTTATTCCTGATCAAAGCGGGCGTACCATCGCTTGGTACTTTCCTCCTCGAAGCAATTTCCATGAGGAGAGTAATGATGAATTTGATCCGGTTCTGGAATGCGCACTGGCTTTAATATTTTGTTTACTGCAATGTAAGCATCGAGCTTATCTCTTCCTTCGGCGCCGAGTTGCGGGTACTCACCTGCTTGAATTATCAGTCCATTGTCATAGCTGACAAAATCAATGTCACTACGGCTACTTAGCTTCTGGCGCAAAGCGGGCTCCCCGCCAAGGTTCGCAATAAATGAATTCCCGACTATGGTTTGCCAGTTAACGCCTTTTATATGGTCGATAAGCTCGGAGGCCAAACTGTGAGGTGCTGAGTCAATATCTAGTCCGTCGTGTTTTTGCGCGAGTTCATACTCTATAGGTAAGTAATTGTCATAGTCGTACGGTAATGTCGGGGACAATCCTCCGTAACCATGCTCTGCTTCGACTTGGTTGCACAGGTATTTCACCCACTCCTTGTAAGTGATAAGCCCCTCGTCCGAGGTGATTAAACTCCAAGGAAAAATTAATTTTATATACGAACGCTCGCCGTCTTCATGGATTTCGCGAGTGCCAAGCACGGATATTCCATAGTCCGCAGCTTCTTTAGTGCTCGAAGCGCTAGTTAGATGCAGTTCACACCGTTCATTCCCAGATGATGAGCGGATTTTGGTGAATGCTTTTTCTAGTGACTCTAAAGTCGGTTTTTTGTAGCTGTCCTGAAGTAAACCATTTAGGTGTACTCCGAACTCATCATTGAATTTTCTAAAGCAGTCAATGATCTTCAGTTTCTTTTCGGCCGTATAGCCTTCTTTAAAGTATAAAGTAACGATCATTCCGAGTTTTATAACGGGTGTTCCGTCTGGAAGTTCGAAGGGCAAATCTGCGGCGTGATTTTTGAGGTTTTTCATTTTGTCACTCATGATGGTTCTCGGTGCTTCATTCGAGTTCTCATTACCTTGAAAATAGTGCAACTCCCCAGAGTTTCGACCGCTCAAGGTCGAAGCCGAAATCGCCCATGACTTTCATGAGATTCTGGTTCGCAGGATATTTAGATTTCGACTCCCGAAGAATGCGCGAGATCTTTTAACCATGTGGTGTACTTCTACAGGAAAGAAACTAACTTTAGTCCCTCTGACCGGACAAGGAATTTTGTTGTCTTTGCACAATGGTTGCTCTACGTTTTTGCCCGTCATTGATGAATGTCCTTATTCATTACAAGTCGGATAGATATTGCAATCGCGCCCGTCTGGCATTTTGAACGGTTTGAAATCGGTTGTGTTACCGCGACAGAATGCATAGGGATCTTCGAGACTCTTGCCCTTACACCGTTTCCATCCGTTGGGGAATTTGACCCAATTATCTGCTACGGCCGGTTTTTCCTCTTTGGAAAGTGAGAAAGAAACTTTCAATGTCTTTCCCGCGAGCTGCGAGCGTTGCAGAGGCCCCTTTGCTACAGCGTTACTTGCCTGCTCCGGTGTTGCTATCGCGGAGCACTTCAGGATTTTGGCGATAATCCGGTCAGGTCCCATCGTACGAAACGACCATTCGCATTCTCGTTGCAAAGTAGTCGGAGCAGGAAGTTGCGTGTTGTCAGTCAACCCTTCCTGAAACTCAATTCCGGTGTAGTCCCTTCCAACATCATGAAATCCGGATGCATATTTGGCATCTACCTCATAATCGAAGCTGTCCAAGACCAATGGGCAGCCACCTTCAACGCTTGAAAGCGGAATTTCAAAACGCGCTGTCTGTGCTTTTTGACTGAGCTTTTGCTCAAAAAACTTGAATCCTGGGTGCTCGCTTCCTTTTTTCACTGGAACACTGCATGTTTCTCCAAAGCGAGGAACGTACTGCGCTTCACCTCTTATTTTGAATCCAGGTGGAAGCTCAGTGACCAAAGTAAAATTGTCTTGTTGGGAAGCTGAACAGGCCGTCACGCCAATCGCCCCCAAACCGATCACCAAGCTGCGAACAAATCTGCAAAAAATATTGCGATGAAGCATGTGATCGTCCTTTGTTCGGGAGTCATTGCTCCGAGCGCGTTGCGCTCAAGTAGCTTTGCTCTCAGCTACGTTCCAGGTCGTCCGGTTGTGTCGCAAAAAACGTTCACACTTGGCGAAGTGTTGATCCGGTATCTCCCTCGACAAGGGATCCCAAGCGACGTCTTTCGCGTGTTGGGGATCCAGCCGCAGAGCCAGCATGACCTCGCGCTGCTGTGGCGTATTCCACCGCAAGGTTCAAACAGATCCACTTGCTCTTCGAGCCATTCAAGGATGCTGCGTGTTTCCGAGAGCTGCGCAGCAGTTTCGGCGTGGTGCACAAGCAACCAGCGTTTCAGATTCACGCAAAATTTCGCGTGTCCGTTCCGGAGGAATGGGGACTTGCACAGGTATGGTGCTCACGACGTTTCTCGACTCTCCGGTCCCTTTCACCGCTACCATGAGTTGTATGGCACGCCGAATTTTTCAACATAGGATTGGGATTCCTTGGAGAGAGAGTCATATTCTCCTCCAGACTTACCCTCGTAGGGGCCTCGAGGGTCTATCTCAGCTTTAATCTTTGCCACTTCGATGGAGGTCATGCAGGGGCCGGCGACCCAGACTTTAGCAATTCCTCCGGGAGCGAGGTGGACTGTAATTGATTGACGATATCCGGTAATCCATTTTCCGTCCGCCGCACAAAATACCTTTTCACCCTGACGCATGAGTTCCCTGGTCGAGTCAGAGATATCAATTTCCATCTTGTAGGTTTGCGGCTCAACCAGAGACTGCCAACGTACATATATTTTTTTTGGCAGGTCGGCTCCTGTAACGTATTTACCGCCTCCAATGCCAGCTTTTTTAGGCCAGCCTCGTGGATCTCCGGAATTGTTTGGAGGCGTCTGCAATGACGCGACGCCGCTCATCGCGCGCCTGTAAACGTCACCTCGGATGTCTATTACATCCGCCGTTTCGATCCAGACCTCCATATAGTCGGGAGCAGAAAATCCAAGATGCCACCTATCGTATGGTAAAGCCTCGCTGTAAGAATGAATACATCCAGTAAGTAGTAATGCAGCAAATATAGGTGTTAAGTATTTACTCATTCAGAGGGTACCATGTACAGCAAATTAACGATTGGCTTACTGATAAGTTACGCGTTCTACTCAGTCAAATAAAGAATGTTACGGTTTGTGCATTGGTTACTGGCTTCTCATAAGAGTAGTGCTTTATTTTTTTCAGATGCCTCTCAACTGGTCATCAGTTCAGTTGAGAGGCTCTTCGAATTTATTACCTCATTACCGCGAATTTTCTCGATTAAAGCCAAGGTTCAAATCGCATCAAACAGTCCTGAGCTGAGCACTGCCCACTTGAGGGATCATCGCGAGCCTGACTTCAACGTTGTTCTCTTTTTTCGCCAACCAACGCTGCACGTTCTGATCATGCTCGGGAGCCTGAGTAGTAGAGCAGTAGATATACTCAGGCGTGACTTTCAGATTGCTCAAGGTGCCAGAGGGCGTTTTACTCTTCGCCTGACCAGTACCAAATCGTGTCGCCCCAAGTGGAGTCTTCATACTTCGGCATGATTTCACCTTGTAGGAAGTGGCGACGGGAGTCTGCTTCAGCCGGAGTAAACCAGTATCCTGTTTTACTGCATGGCTGACCGGAATCAATGCGTCCAATCTGAGACTTATCAGATGGGTTATGGTTTCTTGCGTATTCAACCAAGTCCCTCGGGTAAACCATGTGGTCTACGCCTTGGTCATCAATGCCATACAGAAATGCTGCGGCTCCAGCTTCCAGAGCCCAATAACCACAGTAACTTCCTTCGTCACCTTGTTTGTGCGAATCATGCCATGGAGCTTGTTTGAATGCCGGATACCAACTTTCGCAGTATTTTTTTAATAGATTTGATGCTTCGTCTTTATCTTCTTCGTAGATGGCAAGAACGAGCGGGGTGTAGACATCGTGGTACCAACGGTCAACATCGTATCGATCGGGTAGAAGCTTGCAAAGAAGGTCCTCGTACAGCGTATCGTCGCCGGCGTACCCTGCAGGATCAATAAGTGCAACAAAGCGTTTTAGTAAATCGGTACGATGGAGAAGTATGCATAAACTAAACACCTGGATGCATTCTTCGTACTGATCTAGCCAATCATCAATGGTTAATGGCGTTATATTCGTGATGCCTTCATAGATAGCCAGTTTTTCTTGAAGTGTTTCGTAGCTGTCGACAAGACTCTCCACCAATGGGATTAGCGTATCTATCTCATTTCCGGCTGTGTACCGGATAAGTATTTCTTTAAGTATTAATTTTTGGAAGTGACGAGCTCTCAGAGACTTTTCTTGGCTCTCAGATTCTGCCTGAAAAGTATTTTCTTCGAAGAAAACTGTTGTTTTTTCCTTGTTTTTGAAAAAATTACTGTAGCGTGCCTCGCTCAAAAACTGCTGCCGTCTATTCATGTTATTTCTCTTTCTTGAGGGAGTCTAGGTTGCCGTATTTCTTGGTTAGTGATTCTTTTTTCTTATTTACGGCTTCTTTTACTTTGTTCTCTTTGTAGTGAATGGCTTCGTGCTCCAAATGCGTTTCTGGTCCAGTACTTTCCTTGCGCGCTTTGGCGTGATCGCGGGGGCCCTTTAGAACGCTATAGAGAGGAGTAAAAAATATGTGCCGGCTGAATGAGTTGAGAACTAATGACGAAAGTCCTTCGGTGACTGATTTGTCTATATTTTGGTGAATCCATTCAACGCTCATCTGCACCAGTACAACTTTCCCGGTCTTTTCGGTTGGCTGATTTGTTGCTGAGTCTTTCGTGGTATCTGCTTCTGCTTCTGCTTCTGCTTTTGCTTTTGCTTTTTCTTTTGGTGAACTTTCGACGCTTGTCTTTTTGTTGGTGTTTCTCCCACGTCTGGATGGTTTCCCAGATCTACTATTGTTCTTTTTACTTGGCTGAGTTTTTTTAGGGGTAGGAGTTTGCGATTCTTGCTCTGATTTATCTATAGGTTCGAGAATTTCTTCGAGCTTGACGTCGCCAGACACACCAAGCTTGGAAATGAGGCTCGGTTTCCGCTGTTCTTTTTGAGGGCCAGAGGCTAATGGAGTATTTGTTTCTTTTGCCTTCTTGTCCTGCTTTGCTTTCGCATCGTGTTGCTTTTGTATAAATTTTGGTGTGTCTTCATCTCTGCTTGCTTTAGCTTCGACAATTGCAAACTTTTTTTGCTCGTTAGTGGCCGGATTCGCGCGCCATACGGCATCAATCCCTGTGCCGTTTGCGCCATCATCTAACTTATACAATGCATGCCAAGCTTTAGGGTTACCGCCCATGGAAAGCTTTCCGAGTCTATTTTCGTCCGGGTTCCCATTTGGCCAAGTTCCTTGGGCTCCTTTATCGTGACCATCCCAGTCTTTGCCCCAACCTAAAGTTTCCGCGCAATAATAATCCGCGATATGCTCACCACTCACTCCCAGCGCATCATTGGCAATGTGATAGATCGAGGTAGCAGCGCTTTGTTGATCAATTTTGTTGGAGTGAGTACCAGCCGCCCCATCTGTGCCATTAGTAGCTACGGCCGCGTCTTTACCAGCGGGTTTTTTCCCTTTCGCAGGGCTTGAACTAGCCGCCATGGCAGAGCTATTACGCTGCATGCCTTTCCATTTCACTAAACGTCTTTCAACAATGCCGAGCATTTCCGGCATATTGTCACGGGCAGTTGCCAGCACGGTAACGACGGCCGATTGCGCCCAATTTGGTAGGCTCTGGAACGTTGACGATCCTTTCACTGCACTGATGATGGAATCAAGTTCAGAACTTAATTTTGAAGCGTTGAAAACTTGCTTGAGCAGTTCTTCTGGACTGGTTTTAATACCGCACTCCTGAAGTACGAAGCGAAGCAAGTCGAACAATACCGGTGCGAATCTCTGTGGATCTCTATTGACGATGCGCATGCTTTTCTTCAGTCCATCGCCAGGACCCGGTATCCATCCGATAACAGCCATCAGCAAATCGAACTTTGCATCTTCCTTGCCTTCGGCGGATTCGGCATTGTACAGAGTGATGGAAGATTCAACAGTATCGTATGCGTCAATAGCTTGACCAAGGAATGGGACTGCGCCCATTGCGATACCTTTGGCCAACTCGACGGCAGCCTCTTTATAAGCTGCTTTACGATCCGTTTCTTCCGCGACATCGGTAGTTTGTACTGCTTGGCTCATGCCAGCCTCCCTGCGGCTTTCTCAACCATTGCCTGTAAATCAATCTTATCTGGGTCGTAGCCTAATTTGCGTAAGTCGTTGTTGATGTTCTCATCAGAGTTTTCTACGACTTTTATTGGTTCTCGATTGAAGGGGCGAGGATCTTCACCGTAATAGACCTTCGCGGGACCTTTTGGTACGTCTTCTAGTCTTGCGAACCCTTTGTCATCCAATAAACCCTCACGGGTCGAGCCATCGGCGAAATCAACGCGATAGGACGCGCCGGGCACGGGTTCGAGGTTGTCGTAATGCAAGTTCAACTCCAGCCAGGTCGGATTAGCTTTGGCTTTTTCCATCAGCCTTCCGGCGATGTCCGCTGCCGCCAACCCCGGAATCAACGGAATCAAAATCCCGATCCCGGTCCCAACCCCCGGCGCCCCCCCGGTATTAGCCTTCACCTCAGCCCCGCTAATCGTCACACCACCCGCATCAACCTTCACAAAACTCCCGCCAGCCTTGGCCGTGAGTTCCATCCCCCCCTCAACCACAACCTTCTCACCAGCGTGGTAATGAATCTCCGTCCCAGCCTCGACAAACTGCGCCGTACCCACTTTCACATGCTGGGTCACGCCCACGGTCAGGTGATCATCCGCACGCATTTCACTGACACGATCCAGATGGGTGATCCGGTGTTCTTCAACCTTGAATTCGCTCAGCGTATTGGCTTCAACGGTGTCATGCCGTTCGTTGCCGACGCGGATCTTCTGGTCGTGCTCGATGTTTTCGTCCCAGTCGCGCTGGGCGTGGATGTAGATCTGCTCGATGCCTTTTTTGTCTTCGATGCGGAATTCGTTGTAGCCCTTGCCGCCCGGTGAGCTGAGGGTTTTGAAGGTGCTGCGGGTCTTGTTTGCCGGCAGGTCGTAGGGGACGACGTTTTCCTTGTGGTACAGGCAGCCGGTGACGAGTGGCTGGTCGGGGTCGCCTTCGAGGAAGGTGACGAGGACTTCCATGCCGACACGCGGGATGGCGAGGCCGCCGTAGGCGCTGCCGGCCCAGCCGCTGGCGACGCGCATCCAGCAGGTGGTTTTGTCGTCGGCCTGGCCGTCGCGGTCCCAGTGAAATTGCACCTTGATGCGGCCGTATTGATCGCAGTGAATTTCTTCGCCGGACGGGCCGGTGACGATGGCGGTCTGGCTGCCGAGGATTTTCGGTTTTGGGTGTTCGAGGGCAGGGCGGTAGTGCGCGTCCCACGGGGTGGCGAGGAAGCTGTTGCGGTAGCCCTGGTGGAAATCGCTTTTGTTGTCGGTGACGTCGCTGGTGACGTTTTCGCCGAGCACTTGCGGTTGTTTGCCTTCGTGGAAGACTTCCAGCAGCAGCCACAGGTCGTTCCACTCGGCGCGCGGATGCTCGGCGAGGGTTAGGAAGTGGCCGCTGGTGAGGGTCGGTTCGTCACCTTTGCCTTCGGCGAGTTTGAAGTCGCTGCGGTGGCGTTCCAGTGCGCGGGTCGAGAGGTGCTTGCCGCGCTCGCGGGTGGTGAAGCGGCCGGGGTAGTCGTAGTCTTCGAGGTCCGGGGCGAAGGGGCTGTTCGCCGTGCCTTCGGGCAGGATCTGCGGTTTTTCGAAGTCGTAATCGCGGCGGCTGACGCGGGTGGTGCGGGTTTCCAGGCGCAGGTTGAAGCGCTTGATCACCGGTTTGTCGGCGGCCATGCCGGAGTCTTGCTGGTAGCTCACGGCTTTGAGTTTGCGGAACACGGTCTGGTCGTCGCCGAACACCAGTTTGTGGCCGCTGCTGCTGTGCTGGAAGTGGAAGTGGATGCCTTCCTCTTCACACAGGCGCTGGATGAAGTGCAGATCGGACTCGTCGTACTGCACGCAGTACTCGCGTTCCGGGTATTCGGCGCTGAGCTGGAAGCTGTAGGCGTCGGCGAGGATGCCGCGATCTTCGAGAACCTGGGCGATGATCTTCGGCACCGTCAGTTGCTGGAAGATCTGCTGATCGTGGTTATGGCGCAGGTAGGCCAGTTGCGGCACCAGACTGATGCTGTACCGGGTCAGGGTCTTGCCGGAATCGCCTTGCTCGATGCGGTACACCAGACCGTGGATCTTGCCTTCGCCCGTGGCGCCAAAGGTCAGAACGCCGGGCTTGTGCAGCAGCTCTTCGAGCTTCAGGTCGGGGCGGGCGCTGACCAGTTCGAGGTCGAAACGGAACGGTTCGTTGAGGGCTTCGCGACCGGTGAAGCTGAGGACTTGCAGGTCGGCGTTGGCGCCTTCGAGCGTGAGGGTGATGTGGGTAGCGTTGGCGTCCAGCATGCCTTGAATTCCGTCCGTTGAATAAGCAGGAGACGGATGATGGAGGATTAGACCGCCTCGTTCAAGGCGCAAATGCCGTACGCACGGCACTGGCAGGGCATAGGGCAAACCCTTAGACAGAGGGTTTTCGTCAATGAAATCGGGCGATTTGCGGGTGGCAGCGCGGGTCGGTTGCCGCTATCAATCCAGCCGGGCGTTGCAGAATAGCCGGTCAGTTTCAGACTAAAGTCGCCTGTGGCACGTTAAAGCCATCTGCCATCATTGCGCTTCACCCCTGCGTGTTCACTTTCTCCCGGCTCAGCCTTGATCCGGGACGGGAGCTATTTTTCTGGCTTATTGCGCCTCGCGCAAACGCTGCATTGTTGGAGTTTTTCATGCGTCCCCCATTTCCCCTCATCACCCCGCGCCAGTCGTTTGGCTTCGGAGCCGTTGTGCTGTGCGCCGGTTTTGCCGCACAGGTTCAGGCCAGCGGATTTCTCGAAGACACCACGGCGAAAATCGAATCGCGCACGGTGTACTTCAATCGCGATTTCCGTGATGGGCACACGTCCAACGATCAAGGCGCATCGAAACGTGAAGAGTCGGCGCAGGGGTTCATTCTCAACCTGCAATCGGGTTACACCGAAGGCACGGTGGGTTTTGGTATCGATGCGCTGGGCATGCTTGGTTTGCAGCTCGATTCCAGCCCTGACCGCAGCAACAGCGGCTTGTTGCCGTCCAGCGGCCAGGATCCGCGCGGTTCGAAGGGTCAATACGCAAAGATGGGCCTGACTGCCAAAGTGAAGGTGTCCGACACGGTGCTGAAATACGGCGCACTGCTGCCGGATCTGCCGCTGCTCAAGTACAACGACGGACGACTACTGCCGACGATGTTCAACGGTGCGATGCTGACCTCAAAGGAAGTGAAGGACCTGACCTTCATGGCGGCGCGTCTGGACAAATACATCGCGCGCGATTCCACCGACTCGCAAGACATCCGCGTGCATTGCAAGAACAAGCGCTACGCGTGCAACACCACCGCCGACCATTTCGACATGTATGGCTTCGACTACAAGATCAACGATCGCCTGACCGCGCAGTATCACTACGCCGAACTTGAAGATATCTACCGCCAGCACTTCGTCGGCCTGTTGGCCAATCAGCCGCTGGGCAACGGTGTGTTGAAAGCGGATTTACGCTTGCTGAAAAGTGCCGACAGCGGCGATGCCAAGGCAGGTTCCATTGATAACCGTGCGTTGAGCGGCATGCTGTCCTACGCCATAGGTGGCCACACCTTCAGTGGCGGCTGGCAGCGCATGAACGGCGACAACTCGATGCCGTACCTCGATGGCAGCAACCCGTATCTGGTCAACTACGTGCAGGTCAACGACTTCGCCGCTGCGCAGGAACGTTCCTGGCAGTTGCGTTATGACTATGACTTCAAGGCAATCGGTATCAACGGCCTGAGTTTCCTGACGCGTTATGTGAACGGTGATCACATCAAGGTGTTGGGCAGCGATCAGGAAGGTAAAGAGTGGGAACGTGACAGCGAGTTGAAGTACGTGATTCAGAGCGGCACGTTCAAGGATGTGAGTCTGCGTTTGCGTAATGCGACTTACCGCACCAACTACGAGAAGTTTGCCCGGGATGTGGATGAGACCCGGTTGATTGTGAGTTACAACTTTTCGGTGTTGTAACCGCCGGGTTTTCGGCGTCTGACCCGCCGCCATCGCGGGCAAGCCCGCTCCCACAGGTTTCTTCGGTGGTCACAAAATCTGTGTTCACCGGAGATCCTTGTGGGAGCGGGCTTGCCCGCTATGGCGTCCTGAACGTCAACGAAATTGTGCCTGTTACAACCAATGCCAGAACCGGCTCCAGAACCCCCGATTCAAATCCTCTTTGCACCCGGCATATTGCTGGGCATACATGTCAGAGCGATTCTGCACCTTTCGCGCCGTCGGCATCAGCCACGCCTTGCTGGCGTAAGTCTTGTTGCGATAACCACCCCAGCCTTCGTGGTAGTTGAGGTACTGGCCGTAGGCGTCGTATTTGTAGACGCCGTTGATGCTGGTGGTCTTGTCCATGTACCAGCCGACGAAGTCGATGGCGTCATCGAAGTCTTCGCGGTCGGCCCAGTTGCGGCCGGTGCTCTTCTGGTAGTCGGACCAGACTTCGTCCTTGGCTTGCGCATAGCCCGACGCGGTCGACACGCGGCCCCACGGAATTACCCAGAGCAGGTATTTGCGTGGGGTTTTGGCGTCGTAGCGGTAGCCGGATTCCTGATACATGATCGCGAACGGCACCTGGATCGGCACGCCCCAGCGCTTTTGCGTGACTTGCGCGGCGTCGTACCAGTCGCTCTTTTCGCGGAAGATCTCGCAGATGTTTTCCGGCGAACGGGGCGGCGAGGTGCCGCAACCCGTCAACAGTGCCGCGAGTACCAGTAGTCCAACCGTCTGCCCTGAATTCAAAAGCCGTTATCCCGTCATGCGCGTAAAAAGGGCGACAGTCTACGCGCTCAGGTCAATTGGTGACGATAGGGCAGATCCGGACCAGTCTTGCTGCAGGTCAGCGCCGCCGCTTGCACGGCGAACTTGAGCATGGCGTCGATCTGTTCGCGAGCAAGTTGCTGCACACCTTCGACCGAGTCCAGACCTTGTTCGGTCAGCCAGGTAATCAGCGCGGCCTGGAAGGTGTCGCCGGCGCCGACGGTATCGGCGATCTTCACCGAGCAGGCGGGTGCCGACCATGACCCTTGGGCGCGGCTGAACACGCTTGCGCCTTCGCCGCCACGGGTGAGGAAGACGACCTGGCAGCGATGCTCCAGCCAGCCTTCGATGACGCGCTGCGGATCCTGCTCGGGGTACAGCAGGCTCAAGTCTTCATCGCTGACTTTGATCAGATCCGCCAGTTGCACCAGCGTGGCAATCCGCTCGCGCCACAGCTCGATATTCGGCTCGGGATTAAGGCGTACGTTGGGGTCGAGGGTGATCAGACGTTTGCCGCTTTCACGCTGAACCAGCGCGAGCAGGGTGTCGGCAATCGGCTGCACCACCAGCGAAAACGAGCCAATGTGCAAACCGCGCACCTCAGGACCCAGCGACGGTAAATGGCTCAGCTTCAGTTGCCGATCTGCGCAGCCTTCACCGCGAAAACTGTAATGCGGCGAGCCGTTGGCACCGACCGCCACCATCGCCAAAGTAGTCGGCGCGGCAAAATCCAGCAGATAGTCCGGCCGTACACCTTCCTCCTGCAAAACCTGCTGCAAGCGCCGGCCGAGGTAGTCGGTGGACAGCCCACCGAACAAGGCCGAGTCCACGCCCAAACGACGTAAACCTACTGCAACGTTGAACGGCGAGCCGCCGGCAATCGCCTTGAAATTCACTTTCGAGGCCAGTCCGCTGGCATCGTCTTCGCTGAAGAAATCAAACAGGGCTTCGCCACACACCAAATACATAATTGTTTGCTCTTTATAGGGTTGCGACATGCTGTTGATAGCGTTCGTAAGCCTGCTGAAACGCCGCGACATTGGCGGCGATCGGCAGGGTTTCACTGCTCAGGTCGAGTTTCACACAGCGCTGGCACAAGTCGGCCAACGTGTCTTCGTGGCCGTTCGACCAGAATTTGCACCACGCCGCCTGAATCGCGGCACCGAGGGCCGCAGCTTCACTTTGCTCGGTGCATATCACCGGGGTGTTCATGATGTCGGCGACGATCTGCCGCCACACCGCGCTGTTCGAACCGCCGCCGATCAGGCAGATGCTGCGGCTTTGTAAACCATTGTGGCGGAGCAAATCCAGTCCATAACGCAAGCCGAACGTCGTGCCTTCGACGGCGGCGCGGCACAGATTGGCTTGGGTCAGATTATCCAGCGTCAAACCGTGCAGGCTGCCAGTGGCGTGGGGTAGGGCGGGGACGCGCTCGCCGTTGAAAAACGGCAACAGGCTGACGCCTTCGGCGCCGATGGGCGCTTGAGCGACAAGCTCGTTGAACCGGGGCAGATCGAGGTTGAACAGTTCGCGAATCGCGCCGGTGGCATTGGTCAGGTTCATGGTGCAGATCAGCGGCAACCAGCCGCCGCTGGATGAACAGAACGTGGCGACGCTGGCATCCGGGCTGACTTTCGGGGTTTCGGCGTAGGCGTACACCGTGCCGGAGGAGCCGAGGCTCATGGTGATTGCGCCGGGCTGAATATTGCCGGTGCCGATCGCGCCCATCATGTTGTCGCCGCCGCCGCTTGAGACCAGCGCGTTGGGGTTGATGCCAAGGTGTTCGGCGATGGCCGGCAGGATTGTGCCGACGGCTTGGTGCGCATCGATCAGCTCAGGCAGCGCCGCTTGCAGACGTCCGCTGGCGTCGATGTCGCGCAGCAGCTGCAAATCCCACTGGCGGGTGCGCACGTTGAAATAGCCGGTGCCGGAGGCGTCGCCGTATTCGCTGCAGGCACGGCCGGTGAGCCAGAAATTGAGGTAGTCGTGGGGCAGCAGAATGCGGGCGATGCGTGCGAACACGAGCGGATGCTGCTCTTTGGTCCACAGCAGTTTCGATACTGTGTAGCCGGGAGCAATGACCACGCCGAGGCGTTCGAGCGAGCCTTTTTCACCGCCCAGATGAGTGAGCAGTCGATCATTCTCAGCGCTGGTTTCGGTGTCGCACCAGAGCTTGGCCGGGCGCAGGACTTCGCCTTGATCGTCGAGCAGCACCAGCCCGTGTTGCTGGCCGGAAACGCCGATGCCGAGGATCGCCTGGCCATCGACTTCCGCCGCCAACAACGCACGGCGGGTGGCGAGGGCGAAGGCTTCCAGCCACTGGCGAGTGTCTTGCTCGCGACGGCCGTTGGCGCCACTGATCATGGTGTGAGCGGCAGCGCCGTGGCCGAGGACTTCGCCGCTGGCGGCATCGAGGATGATCGCTTTGCTGCCTTGGGTACCGCAGTCGATGCCGAGGAAGAGTTGTCGGGTTGTCACAGTGAGATCCTCAGGGTGTCAGGTGTTTCCAGGTGAAACCAATCGCTGGCAAGCCAGCTCCCACAGGTTTTTCGGTGTATCCAACATTTCTGAACGACCGAGACCTTGTGGGAGCTGGCTTGCCAGCGATGACGTAGGTGGTTTCACCGCATCACTCAGGCAAGAATTTGCTCCAGCGTCCGCGTCACACCTTCTTCACGCAAACTGTCGCAGCACCATTCAAACGCCGCCACAAACGCCGCCGACTGCGGAATCGCCGTGCCAAAAATCTCCTCAACCCCCAGCAATCGCTGCGTCATCAACCCATCATCCGCCACCAACGCCTGACAAAAAGTCGCCCGTGGATCAGGAATCGAATAGGTATCGCCATTCTCATCCACCCCCTTCAGATACAACGCCCAGGCCGCCACCACCAACGCCGCACGCTTGGTCTCGCGCCCATCGGCAATCAGCCGGTTGATCGTCGGGATGGTGAACTTGGGAAACTTCGACGAACCGTCCGAACACACCCGCTCCAACTGATCGGCAATCGCCTGATTGGAGAACCGCGCCACCAGCGTGTTCTTGTAATCGGTCAGGTCGATACCCGGCACCGGCGCCAGTTGCGGCGTGACATCCAGATCCATATACGCACGCATGTAGCGCACGAACAGCGGGTCATTCATGGTCTCGTGGACAAAGCGATAGCCCCTCAAAAAGCCCAGATACGTCAGCGCCAGATGACTGCCGTTGAGCAGTTTGATTTTCATCTCTTCGTACGGCGAAACATCGTCGGTGAATTGCACGCCGACCTTTTCCCAGGCCGGGCGGCCGTTGACGAATTTGTCTTCCAGTACCCACTGCACAAACGGTTCGCAAACCACCGGCCAAGCGTCATCCACCGCGTGCTTGTCGGCCAGTTGCAGACGATGCGCGGTACTGGTCATCGGCGTGATGCGGTCGACCATCGCATTAGGGAAACTGACGTTGGCGTCGATCCAGCTGCACAGATCGCTGTTGCGCAGGGTGGCAAACGCCAGCAACGCCTTGCGGGTGACCGCGCCGTTGTGCGGCAGGTTATCGCAGGACATCACAGTGAAGGCGGGAATACCCGCCGCCCGGCGTTTTTCCAGCGCCGCGCACAAGAACCCGAACACGGTTTTCGGCGACTCAGGATTGTTCAGATCGTGCTGGATCTGCGGCAGGTGCGCCATGAATTCGCCGTTGCTGTCGTCGATGCAGTAGCCGCCCTCGGTGATGGTCAGCGAGACGATGCGGATCTGCGGATCGGCTAGTTTGTCGATCAAGGCCTGGGCGCTGTCTTCGGCCAGCAACATGTCGCGAATCGCGCCGATCACCCGCACTTCAGTGTCATCGCTGTCGCCGAGTTCGAAAAGCGTGAACAGGTAATCCTGCTCCTTGAGATCGTCACGGGCGCGGCGGTCTTCGGCGCGCAGGCCGACCCCGCAAATCGCCCAGTCGAGTGCTTCGCCGGTATTCATCAGCGCGTCGGTGTAATACGCCTGATGCGCCCGGTGGAAACCGCCGACGCCAATGTGCGCAATGCCTTGGCGGGTATCACTGAGGCTGTACGCCGGCAGTTGCACTTCGGTGGCGAGGCGATTGAGGTTCTGTCTGTTGAGTTTCATTCGGCAAGTCTCGAAAAATCAGGCGGCAGCGCGCAGCGGACGGGTGAGCGCCACGCCTTCGGCATCGAATAAATGGCATTGGGCGGCGTCCAGATACAGGTTCAGTTGTTCGCCATAACGGCTCGCCAGATCACCGCGCACGCGCATGGTCAGCGCTTCACCGGCGTTGGTCTTGACGTGGCAGAAGGTGTCGCTGCCCAGCCGCTCGCTGACATCGGCGGTGACTTGCAGGGTGCAGTCGCCCGGTTGGGCCAGCTCCAGATGTTCCGGGCGAATACCCAGGGTTACGGCGCTGCCGACGCTCAGGTGGGCGGCGTTGAACGGCAGGGTGATGCGCGTGCCGGCATCCAGTGACACTTCACAGACCTGAGCGTCGATCCGGGCGATCTGGCCTTTGAGGAAGCCCATTTTCGGCGTGCCCAGAAACCCGGCAACGAACAGGTTGGCGGGGTTGTGATAGAGGTCCAATGGTGAACCGACCTGCTCGATCTTGCCGCCATTGAGCACCACGACTTTGTCGGCCATGGTCATCGCTTCGACCTGGTCGTGGGTCACGTAAATCATCGTCGCTTGCAGGTCCTTGTGCAGGCGCAGCAGTTCCAGACGCATCTGCACGCGCAGTGCGGCGTCGAGGTTGGACAGCGGCTCGTCGAACAGGAAGATCTTCGGGTTGCGCACGATGGCGCGGCCGATCGCCACGCGCTGACGCTGGCCACCGGAAAGCTGTTTCGGCTTGCGTTCGAGCATCGGGCCGAGTTCGAGAATCCGTGCCGCTTCGCCGACTTTTTTCTCGACTTCAGCCTTCGCCACGCCGGCCAGATCGAGGGCGAACGACATGTTCTTCTTCACGGTCATGTGCGGGTACAGCGCGTAGGTCTGGAACACCATCGCCAGATCGCGCTTGGCCGGGCTGACTTCGGTGATGTCGCGGCCATCGAGTTCGATGGTGCCGCCGCTGACTTCTTCGAGGCCGGCGATCAGCCGCAGCAAGGTGGATTTGCCGCAGCCGGAGGGGCCGACGAAGACCACGAATTCCTTGTCGTTCACTTCCAGGTCGATGCCCTTGATGATGGAAAAACCTTCGAAGCCTTTTTGCAGATTCTTGATTTTCAGGTTGGCCATGATGATGGGCCTCCGCAATTTATTATTCGTTTGAGCTGAATTGGTTTTTATGTGGGAGCGAGCCTGCTCGCGAAGGGGCCGTGCCAGTCGCCTTCATCGTTGAATGACACTCCGCTTTCGCGAGCAGGCTCGCTCCTACAGGGAATCGCATTAGGTTCGGCATGTTCATTTCACAGCGCCGAACGACAGGCCGCGCACCAGTTGCTTCTGGCTGATCCAGCCAAAGATCAGGATCGGCGCACACGCCAGGGTCGAGACCGCCGACAACTTGGCCCAGAACAATCCTTCGGGACTTGAATACGATGCGATCAGCGCGGTCAGTGGTGCGGCTTTCGACGAGGTCAGGTTCAGCGACCAGAAGGCCTCGTTCCAGCACAGGATCAACGACAGCAACACGGTCGAGGCGAGGCCGCCCTTGGCGATGGGCAGCAGCACCCGAACCATTTCCTGCCACAACGTGGCGCCGTCGAGGCGTGCGGCTTCGAGGATGTCTTTGGGGATGTCCTTGAAGTAGGTGTAAATCATCCAGACCACGATCGGCAGGTTGATCAGCGTGTAGATCACGATCAGCGCGATGCGCGTGTCGAGCAGGCCGAAACTCTTCGCCAGCAGGTAGATCGGCATCAGCACGCCCACCGGCGGCAGCATCTTGGTCGAGAGCATCCACAGCAGGGTGCCTTTGGTGCGCTGGGTTTCGTAGAACGCCATCGAGTACGCTGCCGGCACGGCGATCAGCAGACACAGAGCCGTGGCGCTGAAAGAAATCACCACCGAGTTCCAAGCGAAACTGAAATAGTCGCTGCGTTCATTGATGTGCAGGTAGTTCTCCAGCGTCGGCGTGAAGATGAACTGCGGCGGCGTGGCGAACGCATCGATTTCGGTCTTGAAACTGGTCATCACCATCCAGAAGATCGGGAAGAAAATCACGATCGCGATGGCCCAGGCCAGGGTGCCGAGCAACAGGCTTTGCAGCCGGCGGGATTGTTGAAGAGTCATGGCAGGCCTCAGGCTTTGTCAGTCAGGTTTTTGCCGATCATCCGCACCAGAATGATCGCGGCGATGTTGGCGATGACCACGGCAATCAAGCCGCCCGCCGAGGCCATGCCGACGTCGAACTGCACCAGCGCCTGGTTGTAGATCAGGTAGGCGAGGTTGGTCGAGGCGTAGCCCGGCCCACCGTTGGTGGTGGTGAAAATCTCGGCGAACACCGACAGCAGAAAGATCGTTTCAATCATCACCACCACGGCAATCGGCCGGGCCAGATGCGGCAGGGTCAGGTGCCAGAAAATCGCTATCGGGCCGGCGCCGTCGAGGCGGGCGGCTTCTTTTTGTTCCTGGTCGAGGGACTGCATGGCAGTCATCAGGATCAGGATCGCGAAGGGCAGCCATTGCCACGAAACAATGATGATGATCGACAGCAGCGGGTAGTGCGCCAGCCAGTCCACCGGTTGCGCGCCGAACAGCTTCCAGAGGTAGGCGAGAATCCCGGACACCGGGTGGAAGATCAGGTTCTTCCAGATCAGCGCGCCGACCGTGGGCATGATGAAAAACGGCGAGATCAACATGACCCGCACGATGCCGCGACCGAGGAACTCGCTGGCCTCCAGCAACGCACTGATCAGCACACCGAACACCACGCTGATCAGCAACACGCTGCCAACCAGCAGCAGGGTGTTGGTGGCACCGGGCAGGAAGCCCGAGTCGGTCAGAAAGTAGGTAAAGTTCTCCAGCCCGACGAATTCGTTCACGCCCGGGTCGAGCAGGTTGTAACGAATCATCGAGAAGTAAATGGTCATGCCCAGCGGCACGATCATCCACAGCAGCAACAGGGCCACCGAAGGGCTGACCAGGAACCAGCCGGGATTGCGTACGCGGATTTTGCGCGCAGGTTGCGACAGGTCGATGTGGGCTTTGGCAGTTGAAGTATTCATGGTGATCACAACCAGTTGGGTGCAGATACATGCTCAGGAGAGAAACCCTTCCTGACATCGACGCGAACCCTGTGGGAGCTGGCTTGCCAGCGATGGCGATTGAACAGTCGACATCAATTTTGAATGTGCCGGCCTCATCGCTGGCAAGCCAGCTCCCACAGGTTTAGTGGCGTTTACTTGGGATAACCGGCGCGCTTCATCTCGCGTTCAGTGGTTTGCTGGGCTGCTGCCAGGGCCTGGTCCACCGTGGTCTGGCCAATCAGCGCTGCCGAGAACAGCTTGCCGACCTGGGTGCCGACGCCCTGGAACTCAGGAATGGTCACCAGTTGTATGCCGATGTAAGGCACCGGTTTCAACGTCGGTTTGCTCGGGTCCGCCGCTTTCAACGACTCCAGCGTCACCTTGGCGAACGGCGCGGCGCTCATGTAGGCGTCGCTGTAGGTCGAGGCGCGAGTGCCCGGCGGTACGTTGGCGATGCCGTCGGTCTTGGCCACCAGCACGCCGTATTCCCTGGACGTGGCCCAGGCGCTGAATTCTTTCGCCGCATCCTTCGCCTTGGAACTGGTCGGAATCGCCAGCGCCCACGAATACAGCCACGCCGAACCTTTGTCAGTAACCTGATGCGGCGCGAAGGTGAAACCAACGTGATCGGCAACTTTGCTCTGGGTCTTGTCGGTGACGAACGACCCGGCGACGCTGGCGTCGACCCAGATCGCGCATTTACCGCTGTTGAACAGCGCAAGGTTTTCGTTGAAACCGTTGCTGGACGCGCCCGGCGGGCCGGATTTCTTCATGGTGTCGACGTAGAAGTTCAGTGCGTTTTTCCACTCGGGGCCATTGAATTCCGGCTGCCATTTTTCATCGAACCAGCGCGCGCCATAGGCATTGGCGACGGTGGTGATCAGCGCCATGTTCTCGCCCCAACCAGCCTTGCCGCGCAGGCAGATGCCGTATTGTTCTTTATCCTTGTTGGTGAGTTTTTCGGCAAAACCGGCGATCTCTTCCCAGGTCGGACGTTCCGGCATGGTCAGGCCGGCGTCCTTGAACAGGTCGGTGCGGTAATAAGTGATCGAGCTTTCAGCGTAGAACGGCAGGGCATACAGCGAGCCCTTGACCGAAAGGCCTTCGCGCACCGACGGGAACACGTCATCGAGGGCGTAACTGGCTGGCAGATTCTTCATCGGTTCGAGCCAGCCCTTGGCGCCCCACAGTGCTGCTTCGTACATGCCGATGGTCAACACATCGAACTGGCCGCCCTGAGTGGCGATGTCAGTGGTCAGGCGCTGGCGCAGGACGTTTTCTTCCAGTACCACCCAATTGAGCTTGATGTCCGGGTGCTCGGTCTCGAAGGTTTTCGAGAGTTTTTGCATGCGGATCATGTCGCTGTTGTTGACGGTGGCGATGGTCAGGGTCTGGGCGCCAAGGCTGACGCTGCTGAGGGTCATGCAGGTGAGGGCAAGCAGAGCTTTTGCAGTGGGTTGCATCGTGCACTCCTTTTCTGCACCCGGCGGGTGGCAGAAGGACGGTTATTGTTTTTGTGTCTTCCGAATGCAGGAAGAATGTGCACTGATTACAGCCTTCAATTGCCGGGCTGACAAATCATCCGTAGCACTTCAGTTGATACTTTTTTGCACTGGTGTTGTTGCGGGCGAACGCAGGGTAGGGGGTTGCAGCGAACGGAGGGCATCAGATACGTACAGGTTTTCGACGCAAAGCAAGCTCAAAACCTGTGGGAGCTGGCTTGCCAGCGATGGCGGTGGATCAGTCGACACAGAGGTTGGTTGTGCTGGCCTCATCGCTGGCGAGCCAGCTCCCACAGGGGTTCGGAATTTCAGACGTTCTGTTCAGTCAGGCGCTGCACCGCGAGCCGCCGATAGTGCGAAGGCGTCATGCCCTTGAGCTGCTGAAACCGCCGATTGAAGTTGGAAATATTGTTGAAGCCTGACTCAAAGCACACATCGGTCACCGGTTTATCGCCGTCCGCCAGCAACTCGCAGGATTTGCTGATGCGCAAGCGATTGACGAACTCGATGAAGTTGCGCCCCGTGGCCTGTTTGAATACGCGGCTGAAATAGGTCGGTGTCATGCCCAGGTGCTCGGCAACTTCTTCCAGCGAAATATCCCGGGCGTAGTGGCTGAAGATGTAATCGACAGCGCGGTTGGTGCGGTCGATATTGTGCTCATCCGCCAGTTGCGGGGTGGTGGCACCGGACAGCAACTGATAGTCGTCACTGGCCGCAAGCAACTCCATCAGGATGAAAAAGTGTCCGAGCCGGGTGATGCCACGGGTGTCGGCGATTCGCTGCATCAGCGTCATGGCCTCGCGGATTGTCTGTTTGCAGCGGAATTCGATGCCGTACTGCGCCCGTTCCAGCAACGGCGCCAGGGTTTTCAGTTCGGCGAATATCTGGTGACCGCTCTCGAACAGTTCATCGGTGAAATTGACGAGCATGTCGCGTTTTTCCACCACTTCGTCTTCGGCCACCTGACTGATCCAGTTGTGCGGCAGGTTCGGACCGGTCAGAAACAGGGTTTCAGGGTAGAAGTTGCCGATGTAGTCACCGATGAACACTTTGCCGGAACTGGCGACGATCAGGTGCAGCTCGTATTCCTTGTGGAAATGCCAGCGCACCAGCGGGCAGGGGAAACCGTGCTGGCGGTAGATGATGGACAACCCGTTGTGGTCATCCATCAATTCGTAAGAAGGGTCGGTCACGCGTGCGGTTCGAGTCATGGCTGAGCGCTTTTTTGTTATCGCTGGACGATCATGCCTCTTTCTGCACTCGCTGTGCCAGCCTGTATCAACTCAGCACTATGCCTTGGCTGATGCGTTCGCACAGGGTTGGCTGATTAAGTTTTTTTGGCTGCCTTGATCAGGTTGGCCGCGTGGCAGTATGCAACGATGTCGCTCTCCTCAATGAAGTCGACATTGATAATGTTGCATTTCATGGCCCAGTCACCGTTTTTCGGATTGAACCAGGCATTTAATTCGTCGTGAATATCCACCGGGCCTCCGAGAGCAGCGTAGCAGGCGGCCGAAAGAGACCAAGGCGACCACTTGCCAGGCGGATTCTTCATTACTTCAGAAATGTATTTATTAAGTTCATTGGCACTAACGGTGCCAGTACCGATCCATTTGTGAGCTATCTGTCCAAAAAAAACGTTGTGTGACAGCTCGCCGTGACTCTGGGTGGCAAACAAAACTCTCTGTGTGGAGCTGATTTTTTTTAGTTGTCCCAATGTAAGGCGTGCGTTATTCGGTGGAATGATTCGGTCCCCGAGCAAGTGCTGAACCACTTCGTTGAAATAGCGGAAGTCAAACGTTGCGCCGAGCATTTTATGAACATCTACAACAATAAACTCGTCAGGATTTTCATCGAGAAACTGATTGATGTCGGAAATCAGATGCCCCAGCGTTCGAGAGTTGGGGAATTTATTGTGGTGCATGCGAAATTTGCCTAGTCCCTTTGCAGCAGGCTCACTCATCAAACGAATATCCAGAGCTCGGGATCCGTGACTCAATTGCCTATAAAACGAATCATGCTGACAGGCGAGCCAGTGGCGAGGTGGGCCGAAAACAGGATAGCTGGCCTTCCAGTCACTGCCGGCGTTATGAGTTCCCGGCAGAGTCATTTCGTTGAGAGACAGTGCGTCAAATTTGGGGGTGGCCGTCATCCAGTTATGATTGGAGTAGTTGCCTTGATTAAGAGTTGTCATATATGCATCCTGCATTAGTTAAAGTGCGCACCGTGGAAGTGTTAGTGCGCTGCCTGCAGAATGTTTTAAATGCTAATCAGGTTGTTTGCCAAGTCGTGTTTTAATGCCAAATGTGATGAGGGTTGCGAAGTCCTATGTTTTTTGGTTTTTAACTTCAATCCATTGAGACATGTACTGAGTACTTTTATGCATGTGGTGACGCAGCATGCTGCCAGTAAAGTTATTGTTTCTAAGTACTGTTAAATGCTCTTGGCAATAGCGCAGTTTTTCAATAAGAGCCGGGCCATGGACGATGTGTTGGTAACGTTCCCCGAGCAAATGGTCTCCTGCCTTTTGCGCCGCTTGCCAACGTGCCTTGTCCTTATAAAGCTGAACGGCTTGGTTTGCGAACTCCGTCGCCGTGTGCGTGACAGCTCCGGGCCAGGGCAGATCGCCGTGCATGCCCTCAGCGCCAATCGGTGTCGTGACACTCGGCGTACCGCACAGCATCGCGTCAACCAGCTTGCCTTTGATGCCCGCGCCGAATCGCAACGGTGCCAGGCAAATGCGCGCATCGGACATGACCTGCAACGCATCTTCTGCCCAGTTCATCACATGAAAACCCTGCGCCGCGTTGTGCAGCGCCGTGGCTTTCGGCGGGGTGTAGGCGCCATAAATGTGCAGTTGTGCCTGAGGAAGTTGCTGGCGAATCAACGGCCAGATCGTGGATTTCATCCACAGCACTGCGTCCCAGTTTGGCGCATGGCGGAAGTTACCGATGCTGAGGAAATGCGCCCGCTCCTCAAATGCTTTTGTGGCAGTGGTGGGAGGGGCAATCATCAGCGGGCACCAATGCAGCAACTGGCGCGGCAAGCCGAATTGCTCGACGAGCAGCTCGATTTCCACCTCGGAGATCATCAGATTCAAGTCACAGCGGTACAGCGCGGCGATTTCCCGTTTGGCCAGGTCGGTGTCGGCCATCAGTTCAAACTCTTCGCGCAGTGCCGGGGCGAACAAAGCGCTGAAGTCGTCCTGATCGGGACTGGCTTTCAGGTGATCCTTGAGCCGTTGATGGCGGGCGTGACGCAGGCTTTGCAGATCGGAGGTTTCCAGTACCCGCAAGGCATCGGGGCAGTACTTCTCGACACGCCAGCCGAACTGCTCCTCCATCATGAACTGATCGAACAGCACGATATCCGGGGCCAGTTCGCTGATGAATACGTCGAAACTGCTGTTGTTGAGTTCAATGGGCACTTCGCGAATGCCCAGCGCGCTCAGGTCAGCCTTGTGCTCACCCGGGCCGGCGGGGCTGCTGAAGGTAATGTCCCAACCCTGCTGCAAGAAGGTGTCGAGGATCTGCATGACATGCCCGCTGGCCGCCGAGGATTGGGGCTCGGGCCAAACGTATCCGATGACCAGAACTTTGGTGGTGACTGGCTGAGACATGAACAGAAATCCTTTGCAGCAGGCGAGGGGGAACAAAAAACGGCCGCAATTAAACCACAGCGGCCGTTGAAGGTGGGCGGACTCAGCCTGCAGAAGCATCCATTACACGGAGAGATCGATCTCGAGCTTGGAGATGAAGGCACTCGGGTTATATTCGTCCACTGTTTTTTGTACGAGTGTGATGTTCGATGCAAACTTCGCAGGATCTGTTGTTCTCTGATTCAGCAGCGAAACGGCGACTTCTATGCTGTTGGCGTTGTAGAGGGCGGGATTGTCCTGAATAATTTTCGCCAAACTATGACGGACTGCATCAAAATTATTTAACTGAGCCAGTTCAGTAGCCTCATAGGTCCTGTGAAGGTGGGAGAGGGCTGGATGGACCATGTCCGGCTTTCTCGCGAGATCTACCAGGACGGCTACATCCGTTAGTTTATCCCCTTCTTTTGCGTAGAACAGATCCAGTGTGCCGCTACTGCCGTGGGACATTTCATGAATCAAAACGTCAGCGATTTTCGAGACTGCATATTTTTCTTTTTTATAGTAAGCATCGAGGTGTTTCGGGTAGATTTTTATAAACCTTTTCATGGAATCGCTGACTAGGAGGCCGCTCTTTTTGGCGGCCTTCAATTTTTTGTAGTCATGTGTGGAAATCGCTGCCAATGCATTCGGGCCGACGTGCCGGAAAGACATATTGGCAACGGAAATGGCATCCAGTTCGCTACGCATTGTGCGTAGCGATTTTAACAAGTACCTGATGGCATCGTCTGAGCCTTCGCCCAGCATGTATTTGACGACCAGACGCGTATTGTCGTCTGCGCTTTCCAAGAGTTTGATCGCTGTATCCAGTCTGCTCTTGGCAGGGGCAAGCGCCTTCCCCACATAGTGCCGGGTGTAGGCGGTGGGCTTGAGCTTTCCAAAAAGTCTATGCACCCGGTATGGCAGCAGTTGCACGTTCTTCAGCGCCGGTCCCCAGGCTCCGCCCACGCTCTTGTGGAAGACATGAATCGATTGGTGGCGTTTGATTACTGCGAGGTCTACGACATCCCCGGCATTCTCGGCCGCGCGCCAGCTGCCATGCTGGAGGTCGGAGCGTTGCAGGGCTTTGACCAGATCTCGAGCGTCCGTATGACCGGTAAGTTTTCTGAGCTGCCGAGCGACCGATTCGACCGTGCTTGCACTGTTTTCCCCCAGTAATACCAAGTTGCGATGGGCCAGCCGATAGCCCTTGCGCGCCAGTTTCGGCAGGCCATCAATCGGGTTTATGAAGGCCAACGCAGCACGCACGGTTGCCTTGGCAACGCCCAAAACCCTCAATGTGTTCGAAGCCGTTGCGGCGATGACTTTTGCCGAGGCCACGCTGAGGCCGACTACCAGCCCAAGGACTGACAGACCATCGACAATGCAACCGCCAATACCCTCGCGTACCCGGTGCTCCTCGCCCGATCGAATATCGTTGACACACTTGAAAAACGGCACGGCGACATTGGCGAAATTGGTTTGTGTCAGGTCCCGACGGATACGCATGTTTTCCAGATCTGTCTGGGGCTTGAAGGCAGCATAAAGTTCGTCACGAGTTGCCACCGGATGGCTGGACATGATCGACTTGGTGAGCTTTTCCAGCGAAGGGGAGAAAAACAGCGAAACGGGATGCAGGTTCTCGGTGCTCGTGTGGAAATGCCAGAGTTTTTCCACCACAACGCTGGACGACTGGCCATTTCGTGGTTCGCTGCCGTCTCTGTATGCCGCGAAGTCCAGCGGCCAGTCCTGTGCTTCGATTCTGAGCTGAAGGTCATGTTTGGAGCCAACATAGGCTTTAGTGGGAAAACCATTGATGACTTCACTGCTTTGCAGTTTGTTCGCCAGATCCGGACGTTCACGACACAAACCACGCATGGTGAACATTTCATAACAGCGGGTCTCGCCGTTGTATTGGCGACAGAGAAGGAGCCCGTAACGGCCTTTCTCGGCATCACGCTGCAATTGCGTCTCCTTCTCCGCTTCCAGATTGAGGAGGTTGCCGGTGATTTTTCGCAGCGTTGAAGTGCGAACGGTGTAGAGCGAGATGTATCCATTCATCAGCGCGTCCCGATCGTCTTTCGGCAGGCAGCAGATGGCCATTTTGATCACGGCTGCAAGACCTTCCTGAACACCCGTGTAATACGTGTCGAAGGCTTGATCGTACAACGTGTCGGCGTTCTCCAGCTCAGCCAGGCGGGCAAACGCATTGGCTGGAGGTTGGAAGCCACTCTTGAGCTTGAATCTGCTGGTGAGGCGTCCTTCTTCAACCAGGTCGCCGGAAAGGTACAAATCGAGCACAGAGAGACGCAGGCGCAAAAGCTCGGACAACGAATATTCATTGAGATCGGCCGCATTGGCGGCGAGATTGTATAAATCAGCGAGCACACCGGTCGGGGATGAATACCTCAAGGCATCCAGAAAATTGGTTTCCGTGCGCGAGCCGTTGAAGGTGAACTGCAGCGACTTGTGCTCCAGGTAATTGCCCTCTGGCATCACCTTTTTCAGTGACTGGAGTCCGAGTTTGCGTCGGTCAGGCGGCGCGGCCTGCAGGCCTGTTTCGGATTGGCGTAATGCATCCATATAACGGTTGAAATAAGACGACGCTTTGGTCAGCGAAGCGCTGCCATAGTCTCTGCCAACCTGATAGGCAATGACGCCGTTGAGCACAGCCCAGTTGATGACGGGGATGACGCCAGTGATTTCCTGCAATTCATTCTGTTCGCACGTCACCGGCGCCAGGTCGGAGAATGCCTTGATCTGCGCATAATTCATCATGCGCGATGTGCCTGGCGCGACGTGTTCGAGCATCGCTACCGTTTGTGCGATCAGGACCCAACCCGGTTTATCCAGCGTCAAGTCCAGGGGCGCGCCCTGCACCAGGAACTCCGGCGCCACTTTCGCCAGCAACAGATGGGCAGCCAGCGGCGCGACGTTTTCTTCGATCAGTGCGTGGGTAACCAGATGCGCTTCCAGTTCCTCCCGAACCTGCGCCGCGTTCAGCGGCGCATTGGCTGGCCGGTATACGTCATAACCGGCGATCACCGGTTGATCGCTGGCGCCCAGATCGAGCGCCAGCGCGACGGCTGCCATGTGCATGAGCTGCTCGTCGCCCAGCTGTGCATCATCGAGATCAAGATGCCATTCAAGCCGTTCATGAATGGCTCGGCCCAGCGCTTTGGCGGTTTTACTTCTCAGGCAACTTGTTAAAAATTTTTCCGAGTGTTCGCGTTTTTCAGACGCTGGAATCAGATTGAAATTAAGAAAGGCAAGTTTTTGCAGAAGACTGGTTTGACCCTGGGTTATGTCCCGAGTTACATCCTTGATGATCTGTCGCGCACTGTCTGACAGATGAAACGGGGAGTCTTCATGGGCGTCCAGCAATTCCTGAAAGTCACCCAGTGCGGGACTTTCCGGAAGCTTGAAGGACAAATAAGCGATCAGATTGTGGATGTCGGCGACGGTGGTCGGAAGTATGAAGTCTTCAAAGCGCAACCATTGTTCCACGCTGAAGTGATCGCCCGAATAAATACGGCCACCGGTAATGCCGGCGAACTCGCCCAGCATGGCCAGTTCCTCGGCCAACGTGGGTTCAAACTCTATGAACAACTGAACCTGAGTAGTCGCGACAAGCGCGAACAGGCACGCTTTTTCATCGACGCAAATCTGCACGTCGGCGGGAAGGGCCTCTTGTTTGAGGAGCCTGGCGAACGCTGGGCTTGCGACCATTTTTTGCAGGGCAGTGCGTGCAGGATCACATACTTCATCGAAAGCACTGCCTTTCACTCGCGGGATAAACCGGTCTTTCAGTTCTAACAGGGGCCTATCGGATATTCCACTGACAACTACATCGGCAACAGCAACGGTGCTGGTGCGATCTTTAATTAATTTGTTGAGTGACTGAATGACCAGATTTTTTTCGTACAGGTCAGCTATGTCGGTGTTGGAAGCAGTGTCAGTAGCAAAGGTGGGTTTCATTAATTGTGCGTCCTGCATTGAGTGGGTGGAATTGCTTATTTCTGGCCGTTAGTGCTGATGCTGATCAGCATTAACGTGTAATAGCGAGCAGCCTCAGAGTAGAGAGCGAGTAAGTGCGTTGGAAGTCCGAATTCTTTACGGTTTGTTTGTTGTTGCAGGAGGTGGCTTAGATGTTTGGTGTTATGTGCGCAAGTAGCAGATGCTAACAACTAAGTTATTGCGTTGGTTGCGAGTTTGATAGTTTGCCTCTGGCCTGGAATGCAATCATGCGACTTGCATTTTTACTCATGTGCAGGAGGTTTTAGGAATATCGAATTATCAAAATCCGAATTTCGCCCCGTTTGGTGAACTTGCACAGTGACCCGGACTTAAATGTCGATAATGCTGTTTTTATCGGGCGAAGCAGTTTAGACCGAGGCATTCTTTTTTCTTTCTCGGTGAAAACAGTGCTGAATTTGAGTTTCCCGCCGATCACGATGCAAGCGGCAAGTGTGTGGCAAGCGACGCCGATCTCCCGCCACGAATAGCCACGCAGTACGATTGTCAGGCCTGGAAAAAGGCTTCGTTTATCAGGGATTTGTCTTTCGGCGAGACATGCGCGATCCGTTGATCATCTTCGAGAAGGGGTTTACCCGCCAGCCACTGGACAGTGGTGAATTATTCTCCAGCCTCGATTTCGGTAACGAATCGGTAAGTGTCCCGGAGCATAGCGCGGCTGCTCAGCAGTCTGGCCAAACGCCGGCCCAATCAGAGCCAGCGAAAGTGACAGTCGATGACATTATCGACTTTAGAGAGCGGCAAAAAGCCAAGCTCGATTGCATGAATGGTAAAGACTTGAGCGACCAGAAGGGGCGTTCATTCTGGTACCTCGGAGAAACGCAACAGAGAGGCTTCAAAGGCGTTCAGGAACCAAACCGGCAGCGTCGTTTTTCAGTCCAGAATGCTTTGGACCTTGTCCCTCAATTGGTCAATCGAAAAGGGTTTGCCGATAATGTGCATGCCTTCTGGCACATCAAGATTTTCCGCATAACCGCTGGCAAACAGAATCGGCAGAGCAGGGCGCAGCTTGCGTGCTTCGTTGGCCAGTTCACGGCCATCCATCCCCGGCAAGCCGACATCGGTCATCATCAGATCAATGTGCTTCTCCGGATCTTCGAGAATTTCCAGCGCCTGCTCGCTGCCATCCGCCTCCAGCACTGTAAATTCCAACTCCTCCAGCACATCGACGATCAGCATGCGCACGATGTCATCGTCTTCTACGACAAGGATGGTGGAAGCGGTGGCGGACATAATAAAAGCTCTCAAGGATGGAATTTTGGGGCGCCGGTCGATCAAAAATGCCGGGCTCCTGCATGAGTAAGTGGCGCATAGCCACAAGTTCCCGGCAGGACACAAAAAAGATTAGCTGCAAATGGGCGCGCAAGGATAACTGTTGGCGGGTCCAAAGGCGCAGGCAAATGTAGGAATTTGCGTCCAAAGTTGTGAGAAAAATGGATCCGCGCGGCTGTTTTGGGGCAAACTCTCGGGTTTTCAACAGTTCGACAAGGCTGCCCCATGTCCTCTCCGTCTTCGGTTGATGAGCAACGGTTTCGTAAAATCCTGAGTCGCAACATCAGCCTGCCCCTGGGCGTTGGTGTGCTCAGTGCCGTCTTCTTCGTTTCGCTGATCACTTATCTGCTGTCGGTCATCCAGTGGGTTGAACACACCGACCGGGTGATCAATAACGCCAACGAAGCGGTGAAACTCACTGTGGACCTGGAAACCGGCATGCGCGGTTTTCTGCTCAGCGGCGACGAGCACTTCCTCGATCCGTACGAAACGGCCAAGCCGCGCATTAATGTGGCGCTCAATACCTTGCTTGAACTGACCGCCGACAACCCGGTGCAGACCGATCGTCTGCGTCGTTTGCAAGCCCTGCAAACCGAATGGGCGAACTATGCGCAGTCGATGATCGATCTGCAGCGTTCCAGTGGCGACTATAAAGCGGCGGTCAAGGCCGGGCGTGGCAAGCGCCTGACCGACGAGATTCGCAAACAGTTCGAAGACGTGATCGACATGGAGCAGCAGTTGCGCACCACGCGCAACGAAGAAGTGCGCCGCACCACGATCTGGAGCATCACCCTTTATCTGTTGTTCGTGGCCGGTATCAGTGGGCTGCTGGCGTACATCGGCCGGCGCGATCTGGTCAATCTGTCTGACAGCTACGGCGCCACACTGGCGGCGCAGCAGGCCAGTGCCGAGCGTCTGGAGCGTCAGGCGTGGTTGCGTAATGGTCAGACCGAACTGGCCGAGCAGGTGCTGGGGCAACTGACGCTCAATCTGTTGGGGCGCAACATTCTGCAGTTCTGCGCGCAGTACCTCGGCACGGCCGTGGCGGCGCTGTATGTCCGTGAAGAGCACGGCGGCCTCAAGCGCGTGGCCACATATGGCTTCTCGCGCGAGCAGGAAGAACAGGATCAATTGATTTACAGCGGCGAGGGCATCGTCGGTCAGGTGGCGCAACAGGCGCGGCTGACTCGACTGGATTCGGTGCCAGGCGATTACTTCAAAGTCAGCTCCGGTCTGGGCGAAGGCCTGCCGCGCAGCGTGATGGTGGTGCCGACTACCGATGACGACCGGGTCAACGGCGTGATCGAACTGGGCTTCTTGCGTCCGCTAAACGACCGCGACGTCGAGTTGCTGGAACTGATTGCCAGCAACGTCGGCACGTCCATCGAAGCCGCACGCTACCGTCAGCGTTTGCAGGAAGTGCTCGCTGAAACCCAGCAGCTCAACGAAGAGTTGCAGGTGCAACAGGAAGAACTGAAAACCGCCAACGAAGAGTTGGAAGAGCAGTCGCGGATCCTCAAGGAATCCCAGGCGCATCTGGAAACCCAGCAAGTCGAACTGGAACAGACCAACGAGCAACTCGCCGAACAGGCGCAGACTCTGGCCGAGCAGCGCGATGCAATGGACCAGAAGAACACCGAGCTGAATCAGGCCCAGGTGCAACTTGAAGAACGCGCCGAAGAGCTGCAGCGTTCGAGCAAGTACAAGTCCGAATTCCTCGCCAACATGTCCCACGAACTGCGCACGCCGCTGAACAGTTCGTTGATTCTGGCCAAGTTGCTCGCGGAAAACCCGCAAGACAATCTCAGCGCCGAGCAGGTCAAGTTCGCCGAGTCGATCTACTCCGCCGGCAACGATCTGCTGAACCTGATCAATGACATCCTCGACATTTCCAAGGTTGAGGCCGGCAAGCTTGAGGTGATCCCGGAAAACACCAGCGTCGCGCGTCTGGCCGATGGTCTGCGCAGCGTGTTCGAACCGCTGGCGGCCGACAAGCGCCTGACCTTCAGCGTCGATCTGCTCCCGGACGCACCGGTCACCCTGTTTACCGACCGCCAGCGTCTTGAACAGGTGATCAAGAATCTGTTGTCCAACGCCGTGAAGTTCACCGAGCAGGGTACAGTCAGCCTGACCATCAGCGGCCAGCCGAACCAGCGCATTGCCTTTATCGTGCGCGATTCGGGTATTGGCATTGCCGCGGATCAGCAGGAAAGCATTTTCGAAGCCTTCCGTCAGGCCGACGGCACCACCAACCGCAAATACGGCGGCACTGGCCTGGGCCTGTCGATCTCGCGGGATCTGGCGACGTTGCTGGGCGGTTCGATCAGCGTCAGCAGCGCACCGGGGCAGGGCAGTGTGTTCACGCTGGTATTGCCGCAGCAGTACAGCGAAACATCTGAAGTGTCGACGGCACCGCTGACCTTCACCCCGCCGGCGCAGATCGTGACGGCGGCCGCTGCGCCGGCGATTTCGGTTTCACCTCTGGCGCCGGTGCACATCCCGCGCTTTGCCGATGACCGTGACAAGGCGCCGTTTGCCACCCGCTGCATTCTGGTGGTGGAAGACGAGCCGAACTTTGCGCACATCCTCTACGATCTGGCGCATGAACTCGGCTATCAGTGCCTGGTTGCGCACGGTGCGGACGAGGGGTATGACCTGGCGCGCGAGTTCGTGCCGGACGCGATCCTGCTCGACATGCGCCTGCCGGACCACTCCGGCCTGACTGTGCTGCAACGCCTGAAAGAACACGCCGAAACCCGGCACATCCCGGTGCACGTGATTTCGGTCGAGGATCGGGTCGAAGCGGCGATGCACATGGGCGCCATCGGCTATGCGGTCAAACCGACCACCCGCGAAGAGCTCAAGGACGTGTTTGCCCGTCTTGAAGCGAAGCTGACCCAGAAGGTCAAACGCGTGCTGCTGGTGGAAGACGACGATTTGCAGCGCGAAAGCATCGCACGGCTGATCGGCGACGAAGACATCGAAATCACCGCCGTGGGACTGGCGCAAGACGCGCTGGATCTGCTGCGCACGACGATTTTCGATTGCATGGTCATCGACCTGAAGTTGCCGGACATGCTCGGCAACGAATTGCTCAAGCGCATGTCCACTGAAGACATCTGCTCGTTCCCGCCGGTGATCGTTTACACCGGTCGTAACCTGACCCGCGATGAAGAGGCCGATCTGCGCAAGTATTCGCGCTCGATCATCATCAAGGGTGCGCGCTCGCCGGAACGCCTGCTTGATGAAGTGACACTCTTTTTGCACAAAGTCGAATCGCAGTTGTCCCATGAGCGGCAGAAGATGCTCAAGACCGCGCGCAGTCGCGACAAGGTCTTTGAGGGGCGCAAAGTTCTGCTGGTGGACGACGATGTGCGCAACATCTTCGCCCTGACCAGCGCGCTGGAAACCAAAGGCGCAGTCGTGGTGATCGGTCGTAACGGCCGTGAGGCGATTGATAAATTGAATGAAGTCGAGGACATCGACCTGGTGCTGATGGACGTGATGATGCCGGAAATGGATGGTTTCGAAGCCACCATTGAAATCCGCAAGGATCCGCGCTGGCGCAAACTGCCGATCATTGCGGTTACGGCCAAAGCCATGAAGGACGATCAGGAGCGCTGCCTGCAAGCGGGCGCCAACGATTACCTGGCCAAGCCCATCGATCTGGATCGCCTGTTCTCGCTGATTCGCGTGTGGTTACCGAAGATGGAACGTATTTAGTGGAGTGCAGTGATTCAGTGGAACGGAACAGCGAGATCGAATTGCGGCTGTTGATCGAGGCCATTTACCTCAAGTACAGCTACGACTTCCGCGATTACTCTGGCGCTTCGATCAAGCGTCGGGTGCTACACGCGTTGAACCAGTTCGAGTGCGCGACCATTTCGGCCTTGCAGGAAAAAGTCCTGCATGACCCGACCGCGTTCATGCAGCTGCTGCAATTGCTGACGATCCCGGTCAGTGAGATGTTTCGCGATCCGTCGCACTTTCTTGCCATTCGCAGGGAAGTGGTGCCGCTGCTCAGAACCTATCCGTCGATCAAGATCTGGATCGCCGGGTGCAGCACGGGCGAGGAGGTCTATTCGATGGCGATTCTGCTGCGCGAAGAGGGCCTGCTCGATCGCACGATTATTTACGCCACTGACATCAACCCGCGCTCGCTGGACAAGGCCAAGCAGGGGATTTTCTCGATGGAAAACGTCCGTGCCTACACCGCCAACTACCAGCAGGCCGGTGGTCAGCGTTCATTTGCCGACTACTACACGGCCGCTTATGGTTACGCGATTTTCGACAAGAGCCTGTGCGAGAACGTGACGTTCGCCGATCACAGTCTGGCCACCGACAGTGTGTTCTCTGAAACCCAGTTGATTTCCTGTCGCAACGTGCTGATCTATTTCAACAAGAAACTGCAGGATCGAGCGTTCGGGCTGTTTCACGAGTCGCTGTGTCATCGTGGTTTTCTAGTGCTTGGCAGCAAAGAGACGCTGGATTTTTCCAGTTATGCCAACCAGTTCGAAGCGCTGGTGAAACAGGAACGGATCTACCGCAAATCATGAACGATACAGCGGATCTGCCTCGAATCGAGGCTATTGTGGTCGGTGCTTCCGCCGGTGGCGTCGAGGCATTGATGAACATGCTTGGGTCATTACGACGTGGATTCGTGCTGCCGATCATCATCGTCCTGCACCTGCCGGAAGAGCGCCGCAGTCATCTGGCCGAGGTGTTCTCCCGGCGTCTGCTGCTGCCGGTGGCAGAGGCAACGGACAAGCAGGATATCGAAGCGGGCACGGTGTATTTCGCCACACCCGGTTATCACTTGTCGGTGGAACAGGATCGCAGCCTGTCCTTGAGCCTTGAGGAACGCGTCCATCATTCCCGGCCATCGATTGACTATCTTTTTGAGTCCGCCGCCGACGTCTACGGCCCCGGGTTGGCCGCTGTGTTACTGACCGGCGCCAATCACGATGGCGCGCGCGGGCTGGCCAAGGTCAAACGCCACGGCGGGCTGACCATCGTGCAGGATCCCGACGACGCCCAGGTCGCCACCATGCCTCTGGCTGCGCTGAAAATCCAGCAGCCGGATCATGTCTTACCCATTCACGGCATCGGCCGTCTGCTTGTCGAGCTGGAACGAATCGCATGCTGAGTAATATCCAGGCAAAACTGCTGATCGTCGACGATCTGCCCGAGAACCTGCTGGCGCTCGAAGCGCTGATCAAACGCGAAGACCGCACCGTCTACAAGGCGCTGTCGGCGGACGAAGCACTGTCGCTGCTGCTGCAACACGAATTCGCCATGGCCATTCTTGACGTGCAGATGCCCGGCATGAACGGCTTCGAACTGGCGGAGTTGATGCGCGGTACCGAAAAAACCAAGAACATCCCGATCATTTTTGTCAGCGCTGCCGGCCGTGAACTGAACTACGCGTTCAAGGGCTACGAGAGCGGGGCGGTGGACTTTCTGCACAAACCGCTGGATATCCATGCGGTCAAGAGCAAGGTCAACGTCTTCGTTGATCTGTATCGCCAGAGCAAGGCCATGAAGCAACAGGTCGAAGCGCTGGAACAGGCCCGCCGTGAGCAGGAAGCGCTGCTGCAGCAGTTGCAGAGGACGCAGTCGGAACTCGAGCAGGCAGTGCGGATGCGCGATGACTTCATGTCAATCGTCGCCCACGAAGTGCGCACGCCGCTCAATGGCCTGATACTCGAAACGCAATTGCGCAAGATGCACCTGGCGCGGGACAACGCCGCTGCGTTTACCCTGGACAAGATGCACGCCATGGTTGATCGCGACGAGCGCCAGATCAAAAGCCTGATCCGCCTGATCGAAGACATGCTCGACGTCTCGCGGATTCGCACCGGCAAGCTGTCGATCCGGCCGAACCGTTTTGATCTGGTGCAGTTGGTCAGTAACCTGCTGCAAAACTTCGCGCAGCAGATCGAAGTGGCGGAAACCACCGTCACGTTCGAAGCCGAGAGTCCGGTGGAGGGTTGCTGGGATGAATTCCGCATCGAACAGGTGATCTCCAACCTGCTGACCAACGCCCTGCGTTACGGCGGCAGAAGCCCGATTCAAGTCCGCGTCTACCGTCAGGGCAATCAGGCGCGGGTCGAGGTTCAGGATCATGGCATCGGCATCAGCGAAGAGAACCAGAAACGTATTTTTCAACAATTCGAACGGGTTTCCGCCAAGACGGTAGTCGCCGGGCTCGGGTTGGGTCTGTTCATTTCCGAGCAGATCGTCGCCGCCCATGGCGGTTCCATCGTCGTCGAGAGTCAAATCAACGAGGGCGCCCTGTTTCGCGTTTGTCTGCCGATCGAGGAAAACGGCAAATCCGACGCAACCTCTGAGTGACCGCACGGTCGTATCAGCAGCTATTGACCGAACAAAGGCTTCCCATGAGCGTAGATGCACAAGATGTAGTACTCGTCGTCGAGGACGAACCGGTTATCTTGATGATCCTGACGGACTACCTGTCAGGCCAGGGCTATCGTGTGCTGCAGGCCGAAAACGGCGAGCAGGCATTCGAAATTCTCGCGAGCAAGCCACATCTGGACATGTTGATCACCGACTTCCGTTTGCCCGGCGGCATCTCTGGCGTACAGATCGCCGAACCTGCCGTGAAGCTGCGACCGGATCTCAAGGTGATATTCATCAGCGGTTACCCGCAGGAAATCCGCGAAACCGGCAGCCCGATCACGCGCAAGGCGCCGATTCTGGAAAAGCCGTTCGATCTGGACGTGTTGCAGGAAAAGATTCAAGAACTGTTGGCCTGATTTACAGCGCCTGACCTGAATATCTCCCTGTAGGAGCTGTCGGAGGCTGCGATCTTTTGATCTTGTTTTTAAGATCAAAAGATCGCAGCCTCCGACAGCTNGGCTGCGATCTTTTGATCTTGTTTTTAAGATCAAAAGATCGCAGCCTCCGACAGCTCCTACAGGTTTTTTGCGGGGTCAGCCGCGGATCATCTCCCGCACCTTGGCGGTGAGTAGATCAAAGGTGAACGGTTTGGTGATCATCTGCATCCCCGAGTCGAGGAAACCGCCACGCACCGCCGCATGTTCGGCGTATCCGGTGATGAACAACACCTTCAAGCCAGGCCGGTATTGCCGACCGATCTCCGCGAGTTGCCGACCGTTCATGCCCGGCAAGCCGACGTCGCTGATCAGCAGATCAATGCGCTGCGCCGAGTTGAGAATCGGCACGGCGCCATCGGCATCTCCGGCCTCGACAAACGCATAACCCAATTCACTCAGCACCGAACTGACCAGCAAGCGCACGGCCGGATCGTCTTCGACGATCAGTACGGTTTCGCCATGGATGGCTTGCGGGGCTTGCTCGCAATTGCTGGCCGGTTGCTCCAGTTCTTCGCCACGGAAACGCGGCAGATAGAGTTTGACCGTCGTGCCTTGATCGATCTCGCTGTCAATCGACACGTGGCCGCGCGACTGTTTACTGAAGCCGTAGATCATCGACAGGCCCAGCCCGGTGCCCTGGCCGATCGGTTTGGTGGTGAAAAACGGATCGAACGCTCGGCTGATCACACTTTGCGGCATGCCGCTGCCGTTGTCGGTGACACTCAACATTACATAATCACCGGGCTCGAGGTTGGGGTAAGCCTCGGTGAAGTCACGGTCTAGCACCTGATTACTGGTCTCCACCACCAAACGGCCGCCCTCGGGCATGGCGTCTCGGGCGTTGATCACCAGGTTGAGCAGGGCGCTTTCCAGTTGGTTGGGATCCGCCTCGGCGACCCAGAGTTTTTCGTCCAGACGCATGTCCAGTTGAATGCTTTCGTTGAGGCTGCGCTGCAACAGCTCGCCCATCGACAGCACCAGGGTATTCATCTGTACGGCTTTGGAGTCGAGTGACTGCCGCCGGGAAAACGCCAGCAGACGATGAGTCAGGCCGGCGGCGCGGTTAGCCGAGGTCACGCCCAGATCGATCAGGCTGTCGAGGTCTTCAGTGCGTCCTCGGGCCAGACGCCGGCGCAGCAGTTCAAGGCTACCGATGATGCCGGTGAGCATGTTGTTGAAGTCGTGGGCGATGCCGCCGGTGAGCTGGCCGACCGCTTCCATTTTCTGCGACTGACGCAACGCTTCTTCGTTGTGCCGTAACTGTGCGGTGCGCTCTTCGACCTGCTGCTCGAGGGTTTCCAGCGTTGATTGCAGGCGTCGTTCGCTTTCGCTCAGGTCGATCAGGCGATCGCGGGCTTCGTACTGTCGTCGTCGACCGCGCAGGGCAGCGGACACCAGACTGATCAGGGTCGCCGGATGAAACGGGCGCTCAAGAAACGTGACATTGCCCAACAGATCGCTGAGGCGCGAGGACGGCCCTTGTTCCTGTCCGCCATGATGAGTGAGCACAACAATCGGCAGGTCCGACCACGCCGGCTGTTGTTCCAGGTGCAGGAACAACGCCTCCAGCTCTGGGCCGCGCAACGCTTCGGCGGCGATCAGCAACAGCCCGGCGCCGGGCTCCAGCTGCGCACACAGCGTGGCAAGGTCCGGGGTAATCAGGCCGCCGTAACCCGCCTCGTTGAGAATCATCAGCGCAATCTGGCTGTCGCGACCCATCGGCGCCAGAATCAGCGCGCGCTCGGCCAGCGGTACAGAAACGGTCACGAGCTCCCTTCCTGCAACAGCGGTTTGCTCGCGCCGAGATAGGTCGGTACGCCACGAAGCACACCCTGAAAGGCTTCCAGCGGCTCGCCGATGGTCATGCCTTGCTTCGAGATACGGTATTCGCGAATGGTCGATTCGTGGCTGCCGGTGCGTTTCTTGATGATGGAAATGGCGCGGCGGACCTTGCCGATGGCTTCGAAGTAACGCAACAGAATCACCGTATCAGCCAAGTAAGTGATATCGACCGGCGCTTGCATGTCGCCGACCAGACCGTGTTGGGCCACCGTCATGAAGGTGGCCGCGCCTTTGCGGTTCAGGTACAGCAACAGTTCGTGCATGTGCAGCACGAGGGCGTTTTCTTCCGGCATCGCGGCCTGATAGCCATTGATGCTGTCGATGACCACAGTTTTGATCTCGCCGTCATCGACGCAGCGGCGCACTCGGTGGGAAAACTCGCCCGGTGAAAGCTCGGCGGCGTCCACTTGCTCGATCAGCAGATTGCCGGTGGCGCGCAGGGCCTTGAGGTCGATGCCGATGTTTCTCATCCGTTCGAAGAGCAGTTCCAGTTCTTCGTCGAAGATGAACAGGGCGGCTTTTTCGCCGCGTGCCACTGCGGCGGCGGCGAAGATCATCGAGATCAGCGATTTACCGGTACCGGCAGGGCCGAGAATCAGCGTGCTGGAGCCGGTTTCGATCCCACCACCCAGCAGCGAGTCCAACTCCTTGATGCCGCTAGTCAATTGCAAACGCGGGTAATCGCCGCGATGTTCCGCGGCCACCAGCCGTGGAAAGACATGGACACCATCGCCCATGATGGTGAAGTCGTGATAACCGCCGCGGTACTTCTGCCCACGGTACTTGACCACCCGCACGCGTCGACGCTCGGCGCCGTAGTTGGGTGTGAGTTCTTCAAGCCGAATCACCCCGTGGGCAACACTGTGCACGGTTTTATCGAGGGATTCGGTGGTCAGGTCATCGAGCAGCAGAACCGTGGCGTTATAGCGCACGAAGTAATGCTTGATGGCGAGGATCTGCCGACGATAACGCAAGGAGCTTTGCGCGAGCAGGCGGATCTCCGACAGGCTGTCGAGCACCACCCGGGTTGGCTTGAAGCGTTCGACCGCTTCGAATATCTGCTTGGTGGCTTCGCCCAGTTCGAGGTCGGAGGAGTACAGCAGGCTCTGCTGATGCTCGGCATTGAGCAGGCTCTCCGGCGGCGTCAGTTCGAAGATCTTGATGTTGTCGTCAAGCTCCCAGCCATGGGACAGCGCGCCTTGGCGCAATTCACGCTCGGTTTCCGATAGCGTGATGTACAACGAGCGCTCGCCGGCCTTCGCGCCGGCCAGAAGAAAATGCAAAGCGGCCGTGGTTTTGCCGGTTCCGGGTTCGCCCTCCAGCAAGAAAACATGACCGCGAGACAAACCACCGGCCAGGATGTCATCCAGACCCACAATGCCGGTAGCGGCTTTCGCACTGATCAACTCGTTAGATGTAGACAAAAAATGCCCTCTCATGACTAGGGGAAGCGAGGCCGCCGACTGAATTGGGGGCGACCTGATTTACTTGACCCGTTGCAGTGATGGCAGTTCCACTTTTTCTTGCTGGCGAGGGGATTTATCCTCGCTGGCCTGCGAAGCAGGTCCTTGGCTGAGGAGGGGCCGCTTCGCGCTCTATCGGGGATAAATCACCTCGCCACAGGTCACATCTATCCGATTCAGAGACCCTGCTGCAACGCCGGATCATCCGGATTCAACTGCTCCAGCTGAGCCAGCAGAATCTGCACGTTCTGCAACTGACCGCTTTCTTTCCAATAGTTGATCAGCAACACCCGCGCCTTGCGATCGGCCGGGTGGCGCTGGACGATTTCCTGCAGTTGCTTCTGCGCCGCCTCGAGTTCCTCTGCAATGTGCAGAGTGGTGGCAAGGTCGTAGCGGTAATCCTTGTTTTCAGGTTCCAGTTCGACCGCTTTGGACAAGCCGAGCAGGGCGTATTCACGCTGGCCGTGGTGCAACAGCCACAGGCCGAGGGCATGTTGCAGATACGCCGAGTCAGGTTGGGCTTTAAGCTGTTGGGCGAGCAACTGCCGGGCCGCATCATTCTGGCCCTGGCGGTCGAGCACATCGATCTGCATCACCAGCGCCTGCAAGTTGCCCGGTTCCAGGCGCAGTGTGTTGTCCAGTGCCTGCTGCGCCTGTTTCAACTCGGCGTTGTGGATATAAAGACGCGCCAGTTGGGCGTAAGTCGCGGCGCTTTCCGGTTGGTCCTTAAGTGCTTGCTCCCAGCCATCGATCGCTTGTTGCAGCGGTCCGAAATACAGCCCCAGCTCGTCCGGGCTCAAGCCGAGCAGGGCGTTGATTGCCGCAAAACGAACGGTCTGATCCGCATCTTCGAGCATCGGCCCCAGCAACAGGCTGCGCTGTCCGCCCGGCACCAGCCCCACCACACTTTTGATCGCTGCCAGCCGCACTTCGGGCGCTTCGTTCTGCAGGTCGGCGTCGGCGAGTTTCAACGCCAGCGGACTTGGGTAATTCGGCAGCTCGCCGTGAAGCCAGACGCGGCGCTTGACCGACAGGTCCGGACGCCCCAGCTGTTGATACAACTGCCGCGCGGCACCGGGCTGCCCGGTCCGCGCGGCGCCCAGCGCTTCGCTGTAGCCATGCTTTATCGCGTCGGGAATGACCGGTGTGGTACTGCGCAGAGACAGCCATGCCACGACGACAATAAGCACAAGACCAAGGCTGATAAGCAGATAGCGGCGAGACTGAGGCATGCAGGTTTCCGAAAACAGGTGTACTTGAGCAGAGCGGCAAGCTTCGGTCAGCTCGGACCGTGAGTCAAACCCTGAGCATGCGAATCGCCCTACAAGTCCTGTCGACTGCGTAACCCGTCAGGCTTTCGCAGCAGTGTCTACGCTTGCAGGAGTCGCTTAAACGAGTGTGCCCATGCAAGCCCTGTTGAATTATTTCAAGGTGGTGATCCATCCCGGTCAGGCCGTCCTGCTGTTTGCCCTGCGCACCATCGCGGCCGGGTTGCTGACCCTGTATCTGGCGTTCCTGTTCGATCTCGATCAGCCGAAGTGGTCGATCATGGCCGTGGTCATTGTCAGTCAGCCGCTGGCCGGCATGGCGCTGGCACGCAGTTTTGGCCAGGTGATCGGCACCACGCTCGGTGCAGCGGTAGCGGTCTTGATCATGGCCATCTTTCCGCAGGCGCCGCTGCCGTTCATCACGACGCTGGCCCTGTGGCTGGCGCTCTGTACGGCGGGCGGCACGTTGCTGCGCTACACCAGTTCCCAGGCGTTTGTGCTCAGTGGTTACACCGCCGTGGTGGTGGCACTACTGGCCATTCCCGATCAGGACGGCACTTTTCTGCTGGCTGTCACCCGCGTCACCGAAACGTTGCTGGCCGTGGCCTGTGTCTGCGTGGTCAGCCTGCTCACCGCGCGTCCGGAAGCCGTCGCCAAAGGCTATTTCGCCAAGGTCGATCAGGTGATCAAACTGGTCGCCAGCCATTCCGCTGCGGTCATCCGCACACAAGAGAGCGAAGCCGACTTTCAACGTCGGCAAATGCAATTGCTTGGTGAAATCAGTGCCCTCGAAGGGCTGCGCCGTCACCTGTATTTCGATGCGCCACGGTTGCGCAGCGCCAATAACCTGGTGCTGTTACTGGGTAATCAGTTGATGCTTTTGACTTCGCGCCTGACCGCGCTGAGGCATCAACGCGAACTGCTGACCGAGCGCTGGGAGGGCGATTTGCCGCCCGACGTCCAGCGCCTGCGTGCCGATGAGCTGGCGCTTCTCGACCAGTTGGCGGAGCAGGGCCGCTCGCTCCCCGCCGAGAAACGGCATCACTTCATTACGCTGCAACAGCAGTTCGAAGCCTTGGCTTATGAGGCCGAACAGTTGACCGAAGACATGAGCGCCACCCTGCGTTCACTGGCGTGGGCATTGCGCTGGGAGCAGGCGCGTCTGTTACAGCAACTGGAACAGATCCTGGAACTGAGCGATGCCATTCAGGAGGGGCGCGAGGCCAGTTGCCTTTATCGTGGCCAGGCCAGCCCCTTGCATCTGGATTTCACTCTGGCTTCGATGAACGCCATTCGCGCCTTTACCGCGCTGCTGGTTGCCGGGTTGATCTGGATCGAAACCGCCTGGGACGGCGCACGGGGCGGGATGATTCTGGTGGGGATTCTCTGTTCGCTCATGGCGACGTTTCCGCGTCCGTTGATGGCGGCGCAAAGTTATGCCCGAGGGTTGGGATTGGCGCTGGTGGTATCGGCGCTTTATCAATTCATACTGGTGCCGGCGATCAGTGACTTTGAGTGGCTGGCGTTGTTGCTGGCACCGCTGCTTTATGTGATCGCGGTCGGTCTGGCGAGCCCGGCGACGGCGGGGATCGGCATGGGGTTGGGGTTGTCGAGTTTCCTCATGCTGGGCCCGCAGAATGTCGGCACCGGGCAGAACACGGCGATCCAATGGTTCGAATTTGCTGGAGCCTATGTCAGCGCGGCAATGCTCGCCCTGATCGTCTACGCGTGGATTTTTCCGTTCCGCCCGGTCTGGCGCCTTCGTCGCTTGTACAACGAAGCGCGTGAACAGGTGTATGAGCTGACTAAAAAACCAGCCACCGATGAGCAGCAATTCGCCTTCGAAAGCCGCATGGTCGATCGCTTGACCAGCATGCTTGGCTTGCTGCCGGCGGCGAATGACCGCGCCATGCAGCAACTTTACGAAATCAGCCTGGCCAGCGTGGCGCTGGGTGTGGCGATGCATCAGCTCAGGCAGCAGGCGCAGAACAATGCATTGCTCACCGACGTGTTCAGTCAGCGCTTGTCCTCGGCCTTGCGCAAGACCGGGCGCTTTGTCGCCGGGCGACAGGATGCGCAACTGACGCCGTTGCTGTCCACGCTGCATGCACTGGGCGATGAGCTGGATGATCTGCACGTCGCCAGTCATGAACATCTTTGGTCGGTGTTCCGCATGCGCGTGGCGCTGCTGATCGTTGTGTCATTTCTGCAGCGCCACGGCGAGTACCTGCAACGTAATGCCCCGGAAGGAGAACCGGCCCTTGCCCATTGATTTCGAGATTGGCGGCGTTTATCTGCCACCCATTGCTCAAGCCCTGTTGCTGGCCATACCGATATTCATGCTGCTTGACTGGGGCTTGCGCCGCTTGGGCGTATTGCGTCTGGTCTGGCATGAGGCGCTGTTCGAAGGGGCACTGTATGCCTGCGTCTGTGCCACGCTGCTTTTGCTGATGGGAGCCTGATGCCTTGAAAGTGTTACTCGCTCGATCAATGACGTTGGCCGTGGTGGCACTGGCCATCGTGCTCGGCTGGTTTGCCTGGGAGCATTACACCCGTGCGCCATGGACCCGGGATGCCCGGGTGAGGGCGGATGTGGTGACGCTGTCGGCCGACGTTTCCGGACGTATCGTCAGCCTGGCTGTGCAAGACAACCAGCACGTTGACAAGGGGCAACTGCTGATGGAGATCGATCCGGCACGCTACCGGTTGGCGGTAGAACACTCGCGGCGCTCGGTTGAAGTGGCAAAAGCAACTCTGGGGCAGTCGCAAGCGGCCATCGTCGCCAGTGAAGCACTGCTCAAACAACGTCAAAGCGAAGAGCGCCGGCGCCGTACGCTCAAGCAGGGTTTCGCGATCTCCGGGGAAGAATGGGAGAAATCCAGTACCGACGTGGCTGTGGCTCAGGCTGATCTGTTGCGCAATCAGGCCAATCTCGGCCTTGCGCAGGCGAATGTGCAATTGGCGATTGCGGCACTGACTCAGGCCGAACTGGATTTGCAGCGTACCCGTGTCGAGTCGCCGGTCAGCGGCTATGTCACCAATCTGCTGACCCGCGAGGGCGATTACGCAGTCGCTGGCGGCGCACTGTTGGCATTGGTAGACAGCGACTCGTTCTACGTCAGCGGGTACTTCGAGGAAACCAAATTGCCACGGATTGAGGAGGGCGACCGAGTGCGGATTCAGTTGATGAGCGGGGAAACCTTCGGCGGTCGCGTGCAAAGCATTGCCTTCGCCATTGCGGACAGGGAAAACGCCCCGGGCAGTCGTCTGCTGGCGAATATCAACCCGAGTTACACCTGGGTGAAACTGGCACAACGGGTACCGGTGCGGATCGACATCGATAGCGACTATGCCGGCAAGAACCGCTTGCGCGCCGGCACGACCGCCACCGTCACTATCCTTGAATAAGGCAGCTCCAGGGGTAAGTCACCAGGCACAAAAAAGCCCCGCGACCGAATGATACGCGGGGCAAAAAATTGGTTGGTTGCGGCCAACCAAAGGAGCTCTTTAAAAACTGGAAGTTACTTGCTGGCGACGGTCTCTGGCTGCCAGCCACCGCCAAGGGCCTTGTAGATCGCGACAATGCCGCGATAGAGATCGACTTCGGCCTGGGCCTGGCTGTCTTCGGCATTCAGACGCTCACGCTGTGCATCGAGCAGCACGAGGAAGTCAGTGGTGCCTTCGCGATAGCGAATCTCTGCCAGATCGGCAGCCTTGCGGCTCGATTCGCTCTGGCGGATCAGCGAGATCAGCCGTTGCTGACGTTTGCCGTAGTCGCTGAAGGCGTTTTCCGATTCTTCCAGGGCCAGCAGCACTTGTTGCTCATAGGTCGCCAGTGCGCCTTCGGCATCGGCATCGGCGCCGCGTAAACGGGCACGGACGCTGCCAAGGTCGAACGCTGCCCAGGTAATGCTCGGGCCGAGCGCCCAGGCGTTGGCCGCCGAGGAACCGATCTGCGAACCGCGTCCGGCCGTCCAGCCGAGGAAACCGCTGAGGCTGACCCGTGGGAACAGATCGGCCTTGGCCACACCGATGCGCGCCGTGGCGGAAGCCAGTTTGCGTTCAGCGCTGAGGATGTCCGGACGACGTTGCAGCAGTTCGCCCGGGTTACCGATTGGCAAGGCCTTGGCGATTGCTGGTAGCTCCTTTGGACTCAGGTCGACGGTCAGTTTGTCCGGACGCTCCCCCAAGAGGGTGGCGATGCGGTTTTTCTGTCGGACCTGTTCCGCCTGCAACTGCGGCACGCTGGCTTCGACTGAGGCCAGACGCGCATCGGCACGTTCGACATCGAGCTGATCGCCAACGCCGGCATCACGCAGGCTGATGGTGATCTTGCGCGACTCCTGCTGGTTGTTCAGGTTGGCCACGGCGATTTTTTCGCGTAGTTGCGCGCCGCGCAGTTGGCCATAAGCGTCGACCAGTTCGGCAATCATGGTGACTTGCAGTTGGTACAGATCGGCTTCGGCCGCTTGCTGGTCGGCGTCGCTGGCTTCCAGGTTGCGCTGGATGCGACCGAACAAGTCCAGTTCCCAGGCCATGTCCAGACCGAGGTCATAGCGTTCGCTATTGACCCGTTTGGTGGTCTGGCCAGGGATTTGCCCCTTGGCCAGATCGCTGCTGGCGCGGCTGGTGATGGTCGGCATCGCATCGTTGCTGACGTCGTCGCGGATCGCCCGGGCGGCTTTCCAGCGAGCGAACGCCACGCGCAGTTCACGGTTGCCTTGCAGCGATTGAGTCACCAACTGATTGAGGGTCGGATCGTCAAACTGCTGCCACCAGATGCCTTCGAATTTCGAACGGTCGAAGTTCTTTTGCCCGGCGGCGCCGTCGGTGGCGGTCGTGATGTTGGCCGCCTCCGTGGCTGGGGTCTTGTAGTCGGGGCCGACGGCGCAGGCGCTGAGGGCCAGCACCAGCAGACTCGGCAGGAAGACTTTCAGACTCATTGGTGCGCCTCCAGTGGCTTTTGAAGAGTGTGCGCCTTGGCCGCTTTACGCTGCTCGCTGCGTTCGACGAAGTTACGGATCAGTACGTAGAACACTGGTGTCAGCAGCAGACCGAAGAAGGTCACGCCGAGCATCCCGGAGAACACCGCCACACCCATGGCGTGACGCATCTCGGCACCGGCACCGCTGGAGAACACCAGTGGCACCACACCCATGATGAATGCAAAGGAAGTCATCAGGATCGGCCGCAGACGCAGACGGCAGGCTTCCAGTACCGCAGCAAGCGGGTCGAGACCTTCTTCCTGTTTGTCCTTGGCAAACTCGACGATCAGAATCGCGTTCTTACAGGCAAGTCCCACCAGTACGATCAAACCGATCTGGGTGAAGATGTTGTTGTCCCCGCCCGAGATGATCACGCCGGTGATGGCCGACAGCAGGGTCATCGGTACGATCAGGATCACCGCCAGTGGCAGGCTCCAGCTTTCGTATTGAGCAGCGAGCACCAGGAACGCCAGCAGTACGCAGAGCGGGAACACGAACAGCGCGGTGTTGCCGGACAGAATCTGCTGGTAGGTCAGGTCGGTCCACTCGTAGGTCATGCCGTTCGGCAGTTCATCCTTGAGCAGTTTCTCGATGGCTTTTTCTGCTTGACCCGAGCTGTAGCCGGGGGCTGCGGCGCCGTTGATTTCTGCGGTGATGAAGCCGTTGTAGTGCATCACGCGATCCGGACCCGAGGTGTCGCTGACCTTGATGAAGGTCGCCAACGGGATCATTTCGCCTTTGTTGTTACGCACTTTCAGCTGGCCGATCTGGTCGGATTCGAGGCGGAACTGTTGCTCGGCCTGAACGTTGACCTGATAGGTGCGGCCGAAACGGTTGAAGTCGTTGGCATACAGCGAACCCAGGTAGATCTGCAGGGTGTCGAAGATGTCGCTGACGGCCACGCCGTGGGTTTTGGCTTTTTCCCGGTCGATGGCGGCATCGACCTGCGGCACGTTCACGGTGTAACTGGTGAACAGGCCAGCCAATTCCGGCACGTTGTGGCTCTTGTTGATGATGTTCATGGTTTCTTTGTACAGCTCGTCGTAACCCAGGTTGCCCCGGTCTTCGATTTGCAGGCGGAAACCACCAATGGTGCCCAGACCTTGTACCGGCGGTGGCGGGAAGATCGCCATGTAGGCTTCCTGAATGTTCGCGTACTGGCCGTTCAAGGCACCGGCGATTGCACCGGCCGACATGCTCGGGTCTTTACGTTCGTCGAACGGTTTCAGGGTCACGAACACGATGCCGGCGTTCGGGCTGTTGGTGAAGCCGTTGATCGACAGACCCGGGAACGCTACGGCGCTTTCCACGCCTGGCTGTTTCAAGGCCAGGTCGGACATGCGCTTGATCACGTCTTCGGTGCGATCCAGGCTCGCGGCGTCCGGCAGTTGCGCGAAAGCCACCAAGTATTGCTTGTCCTGGCCGGGTACGAAACCGGTCGGCGTGTTGGAGAAACCGAAGAAGGTCAGCACCATCAGGCCCGCGTAGAGGAACAGAGCGATGCCGCTGCCACGGATAACCCGGCGCACGGTGCCGACGTAGCCATGGCTGGCACGGTCGAAAAAGCGGTTGAACGGACGGAACAACCAGCCACCGAAGATCTTGTCGAGCACCTTGGAGAAACGGTCTTTCGGTGCGTCATGGCTTTTCAGCAATACAGCGGCCAGTGCTGGCGACAAAGTCAGCGAGTTGAACGCCGAGATCACGGTCGAGATCGCAATGGTCAGGGCGAACTGTTTGTAGAACTGTCCGGTAAGGCCGGAGATGAACGCTGCTGGAATAAACACCGCGCACAGCACCAGCGCCGTGGCAATGATCGGGCCCGTCACTTCACCCATGGCTTTTTTGGTCGCATCGAAAGGGTTAAGCCCCAGTTCGATGTTCCGTTCGACGTTCTCCACCACCACGATGGCGTCGTCCACCACAATACCGATGGCCAGTACCAGGCCGAACAGCGACAGGGCGTTGAGCGAGAAACCGAACAAGTGCATCACCGCAAACGTACCGATCAACGATACCGGCACCGCCACCAATGGAATGATCGAGGCGCGCCAGGTTTGCAGGAACAGGATCACCACCAGCACCACGAGGATCAGCGCTTCGAAGAGGGTGTGAACCACCGCTTCGATCGAGCCGCGCACGAAGATCGTCGGGTCATAGACGATGCTGTAGTCCATGCCTTGCGGGAAGCCTTTCTTCAGCTCTTCCATCTTGCCGCGAACTTCGTTCGAGATGTCGATGGCGTTGGAGCCAGGACGCTGGAAGATCGGGATCGCCACCGCCGGCTGATTGTTCAGCAACGAACGCAGGGCGTATTGGCTGGAGCCCAGTTCGACGCGAGCGATGTCTTTCAGGCGAGTGATTTCACCGTTATCGCCTGCGCGAATAATGATGTTTTCAAACTCTTCCTCAGTCACCAGACGGCCCTGAGTGTTGACCGACAGCTGGAAGCTCTGCGCATTCGGGGCAGGGGGCGCGCCCAACTGGCCGGCGGCCACTTGACGGTTCTGTTCACGAATCGCGGTGACCACGTCAGTGGCTGTCAGATTGCGCGAAGCGGTCTTGTTCGGATCAAGCCAGACACGCAGCGAGTAGTCGCCCATGCCGAACAGTTGCACATCACCGACACCACCGAGGCGAGCGAGCTCATCCTTGATGTTGAGGATCGCGTAGTTGGACAGGTAGAGCATGTCGTAGCGCTTGTCTGGCGAGGTCAAGTGCACAACCATGGTCAGGTCAGGCGACGCCTTGTCGACGGTGATACCGATACGCGTCACTTCCTCGGGAAGCTTCGGCTCGGTACGAGTCACGCGGTTTTGCACCTGCACCTGCGCGTTGTCCAGGTCAGTGCCCAGAGCGAAGGTGATGGTCAGGGTGATCTTGCCGTCAGCGGTGGATTGCGAGGACATGTACAGCATGTTCTCGACGCCGGTGATGGCCTGCTCCAATGGAGCTGCCACGGTTTCACCGATGACTTTAGGGTTGGCACCCGGGAAGTTGGCACGTACCACCACGGTGGGCGGCACGACTTCCGGGTATTCGCTGATCGGTAGCTGGAACAGCGAGATCGCACCGGCGATCAGGATCAACAGCGACAGCACCGCTGCGAAGATCGGCCGTGAAATGAAGAATTGGGAAAAATTCATCGGAGTTGTCGTCCCTTAACCGCGTGGGGTCGTAGCAGCCAGCTTCACAACCGCACCGGACGCGCCTTTGGCAGGGGCGACTTTAGGCAGGTTGCTGGCTTCCAGCGCTTGACGTTGTTGAGCGAGTGCCGCAATGGTTTGCTCGCTGGCCATCGGCACCACTTCAGGAGTGACCGGTGAGCCAGGACGTACCCGTTGCAGACCCTTGACGATGATTGTGTCGTCCTTGTTCAGGCCGGTACGGACGATGCGCAGACCTTCGATTTTCGGACCGAGTTCGACGGCGCGGTAAGCGGTTTTGTTGTCCGCGTCCATCACCAGTACGAACTTCTTGCCGAGGTCGGTGCCGACCGCTTCGTCGTTGATCAGCATGGCGTTGTAGGTGCCGCTGCCCACCAGCTTCAGGCGTGCATACAGACCCGGGGTGTAGGTGCCGTCGCTGTTGTCGAACACCGCGCGACCACGGATGGTGCCGGTTTTCGGATTGACCTGATTGTCGACGAAGTTCATCTGGCCCTGGTGCGGGTTACCGTCTTCGTTGGACAGGCCCATGTACACCGGCGTGGTGGCGCCGCGCTGACCCTGACGGGCGAGTTGAGTGTATTTGAGGAACACACGCTCGTCGGCGTCGAAGTAGGCGTAGACCTTGTCGGTGGAAACCACGCTGGTCAGCGGCGTGGTGTCGGCGGTGACCAGGTTGCCGGCGGTGATCTCGGCACGGCTGACACGGCCGCTGATCGGCGCGGTCACGCGGGTGAAGCTCAGGTTCAGTTTGGCCAGGTCCAGTTGCGCTTGCAGGGCACCGACGGCGGCGCGGGCTTCTTGTGCAGCGCTGGTGCGCGAATCGGCCAACTCGGCGGAGATCGCGTTACTGGCACGCAGACGTTCGCCACGGCCGGCTTCGTTTTCACTGCGGGTGGCGTTGGCGCGGGACTGGGCTACCAGAGCTTCGAGGCGGCGCACCTCAGCCTGGAACGGACGAGGGTCGATCTGGAACAGCAGGTCGCCTTTCTTGACCAGCGCACCTTCAGTGAAGGCGACTTCGTCGATCTGGCCGGAGACCCGTGGACGGATTTCAACGGTTTCCGGGGCTTCAAGGCGCCCGGTGAATTCGTCCCACTCGTTGACCGGTTGTTCCAGCACTTTGGCCACGCTGACTTTGGCAGCGGGCATAGTGGCGGCAGTCTCCGGAGTCTTGCCGCAGGCGCTCATCACCAGTACGGCCAACATGGCCAACGGGAAGCGCAAATGTTTGAGTGACTGTTCCATGGATGCATCCGCCAATGTATTGAAGATGGGCGGATGATGCTCGGCGGGGTGTGATGGCACGAATCGAATGAAGCAAAGGTAACTATCATTCGGAATGATATAAGACCCGAGCGAGCCCTCTAGCATGCACCTTTCGTTAGGGGGCTATCAATCTCTCTGGAGGCAATTCTGTGTTGCCCCGTGTGCAAAAGTCAGGAGCGAGGCTGCGCGGTGGGGATTACGTGACGATTAAAAAACTGGGGCGAGGGAGCTTGCTCCCTCGCCCCAGTGACATCAGAGTTTCGGCAACTGGCCAATGCGGCCAATCATTTCCGTAACGATCTGCAGATCCAGTTGGAATTGCTCCACGGTCTTGAATTCACCGTCGGTGTGCCCGGTGTATTTCACGTCCGGCTTGGCCAGACCGAACTGCACGCCGTTCGGCAATTCATGCACCGAGGTGGCGCCAGCGGAGGTGCCGAACTCGTGTTTCATGCCGAGGTTTTCAGTCGATACTGCCAACAGCGCCTTCACCCATTCACCCTCAGGGTTGCGGTACATCGGCTCGGCGATCGAGTAGTCGAAAGCAACGCCAACATGGCTCTTCTTGCTCCACCCCGCCAGTTTCTCAGCGATCTCAGCCTTGAGCTTCTCTGGCGACTTGCCCTTCGGCACGCGCAGGTTGACCGCGAGTTTGAAGGCTTTCTCGTCCTCGCCAACGTAGGTCAGCGAGGTGGTCAGCGGCCCCATGAACGCATCGGAGAACCCGACACCAAGCTTGTTGCCCAGATAATCCAGCCCCCAGTTATCAGCGGCGTAACGTGCGGCGTCAGTAATATGGTTGTGCTTGAGGGCGACCTTGCCATCAAGGCTGTTAATAAAGACCAACATTCGCGCGACCGGATTAACCCCTGACTCGGGTTCGGAGGAGTGCGCTGATACGCCCGTCACCGTCAGCTTGACGTCTTTACCGTCAACCTTGGCGCTCACCTGGAAATCGCCGCCACTGCGCTTGGCAAACTCGTCCCCGGCCTTCTGCAGACTGGCAGCCAGCTCCGCAGGTTTGTCGGTGATCAGGGTGGCGACTGAAACCGAAGGAATCTGGTTGGTCGCCAGGCCACCGGTCATAGCAATGATTTCCGCACCCTTGCCCTCAGCTTTGCGCTTGGCAAAGTTGGCCATGACCGTGCCGTAACCTTTCTCGGCAATCACCACCGGGTAGCCACCATCCAGTGCCAGGTTGTAGTTGGGCGTCGGATTACGTTCGAAGTAGTAGGGGATCGCATCGCCGGTGGTTTCTTCGGTGGTGTCCACCAACAGTTTGAAATTGCGTGCCAGTGGCAGCTTTTCATCCTTGATGACTTTCATCGCATAGAGCGTGACGACGATGCCGTTCTTGTCATCCTCGGTGCCACGGCCGTACATGCGATCACCGATCAGAGTGATCTTGAAGGGGTCGAGGCGGGTGCCATCCTTCAATACCCAGTTTTCCGGCGTCACCGGCACCACGTCGGCGTGGGCATGAATACCAACGACTTCATCTCCGCTGCCTTCGAGCGAAATCTCATAAACGCGGTTGTCGATGTTGCGGAAATTCAGGTGGAAGGACTCGGCCAGGCTCTTGATCTTTTCGCCGATCTTGATGAATTCCGGATTGTCGTGCTGGGCTACGCCGTCCTTGCGATAGGTTGGGATCTCGACCAGTTCGCGCAGTGTCTCGGTGGCAGCGGCGCTGTATTTCACCCGGGCATAAATACCGAGCAGACGATAGATCTCGTTCTGCTGCTCAGCGGTCAGGGTCTTGTTGTCGAGAAAAGCGCTGATGGCCGGGCCAATGTCGGCGGCTTTCGCCAGATCGCTCTTGGCGAGGCTACCAAGGAACTGACGGAAATCCGTAGTCGACTCGGCCTTGAAGGTTTTGAGGATTTCAGCGCTCTGCTGCGGGGTAAGGTTGGCCTGAGCCGGCGCGGTGAAAGCCGACAGTCCAGCCAGCATCAAGGTCGTTGCAGCCAGTTTTTTGAAAGGGAAATTCATTACGAAGGGCATTCCTTTGCAGGGCAGTGAGTAAGGGGTGTCTCAGCGTTGAGACACATGCACTTACAAACTAACACCGTGCCAGAGCATTGCGGGAGTCCTGAAACGGGATCTGTCGCACAGAAATGCAAAAGCGACGCACAATCGAAAGTGATCCTGGCTCAGCCACCGATGTCTTCGCGGGTCGTCGACGAGCATTTCACTTTTTCTTTATAGTGCAGGCCCCAGCGGACCACCTGCCACCTGAGTTTTTCGGCAACGGGTAAAGCAAAACCGCGCGCGATCTTGGACTGAGTAATACACCCCTTCAATGAGCAATTCTACGACTACAACCAACGGCAACTGGTATGCAGTGATTGCCTTGGCACTGGCTGCGTTTGTATTCAACACCACCGAGTTTGTGCCGGTGGGGCTGTTGAGTTCGATTGGTGGCAGCTTCGATATGTCTACGGCGCAGGTCGGCCTGATGCTGACAATCTATGCGTGGGTGGTGTCGTTGACCTCGCTTCCCATCATGTTGCTGACGCGCAACATCGAGCGGCGCAAGCTATTGATCGTATTGTTTACGCTGTTCATCGCAAGTCATGTCCTGTCGAGTCTGGCGAGCAGTTTCGCTGTTCTGATGGTGAGCCGCATCGGCGTGGCGCTGGCGCACGCGCTGTTCTGGTCGATCACGGCTTCTCTGGCCGTGCGGCTCGCGCCACAGGGCAAGCAGGTGCAGGCCTTGGGCTTGTTGGCAACGGGTACCTCGCTAGCGATGGTGCTGGGTATTCCTCTCGGCCGATTGTTGGGCGAGGCCATGGGTTGGCGTACCACGTTCATGGTGATCGGCGGATTGGCGGCTGCGCTGGTAATGTGCCTTGCCAGAGTTCTACCGTTGTTGCCCAGTCAGAACTCTGGTTCCCTGAGAAGCCTGCCGTTGTTGTTCAAACGACCTGCACTGGTGGCGCTTTATATTCTGACGGCCATGGTGGTGACGGCTCACTTCACGGCTTACAGCTACATCGAACCCTTCGTTGAAGTGGTCGCGGGCATGAGTAGCGATGCGGTGACGCTCATCCTGCTGTTGTTCGGTGGCGCAGGTATTTTCGGATCGCTGCTGTTCAGTTGGCTGCACCGGTATAACCCGCATCGTTTTCTGGTCATCTGTGTGATGCTGCTCGTGGTGTGCCTGGCGTTCCTCTTGCCGTTGAACGGCAAAGTCTCCTATTTGGGGGCGCTAAGTGTTTTCTGGGGAATGGCGATCATGGGATTTGGGCTGGCGTTGCAGTCCAGGGTTCTGGTGTTGGCACCGGACGCTACCGATGTGGCGATGGCGCTTTTCTCGGGTATCTACAACATCGGTATTGGTGGTGGGGCACTGTTGGGGAGTTGGGTTGGTGGCCAGATCGGGTTCGCTTACATTGGAATTGCTGGAGGCGTGCTGGCAGGTCTGGCGCTGATGATTTACAGCCTGACGATCTATCGCCTCACCAGCGCCCGAAGCCCGGGCCCGAAGTCGATGACGTGAGATCGCCCGGTGAGCAGAGGGTGCCTGGCGTTGTCAGGCTGCTCAGTGCGACGGAAGCTCAAGGCTGTCCGGATCCCCAAAGAACATCTGAATCCGCGATCTCAACCAACGCTCACCCGGATCGTTATCCTGCGACCCACGCCAGGCCATGTGCAGTTCAAACGTCCGCGTCGGCAACGGCGGATCTTCCGCCCTCACACCGCCAGCCGCCGTCAGCGCATCCGCCGTGTAATCCGGTACGGTTGCAACAATGTCAGTGCCCGCCAGCAACGTACTCAAACCGTTGAACTGCGGCACAGCCAGCACCACATGGCGTTTGCGCCCGAGTTTCTCCAGTTCCTCATCAATAAAGCCACTGAGGTCGCCCGCAAACGAAACCAGTGCATGCGGTCGCGCGCAGTAATCGTCGAGGCTCAACGGGCCAGGGACCGTGTCGGCGCGCAACAGTTTTGGCTGGCTGCGGCGCAAGACTTTGCGCTTGGCATTGGCCGGCAGGTCGGTGGTGTAGCTGACGCCGATCGAAATCTCACCGGAAGCCAGCAGGCTTGGCATCAGGATGTAATTGACTCGGCGCACCACCAGCACGATCCCAGGCGATTCGGCGCGCAGGCGTTTTAGCAGCATTGGCAGCAGTGCGAATTCGACGTCATCGGACAAACCGATGCGAAACACCGAGGTGCTGGTAGCGGGGTCGAATTCTGCGGCACGGCTGACGGCGGTCGAAATCGAGTCGAGGGCGGGCGAGAGCAGGGCGAATATTTCCACCGCACGGGCGGACGGTTCCATGCTCCGGCCGGTGCGCACGAACAAAGGATCATCGAACAGGCTGCGCAGACGCGAGAGCGCCGCACTGATTGCCGGCTGGCCAAGGAAAAGCTTCTCGGCGGCACGGGTCACGCTGCGTTCGTGCATCAATGTTTCGAATACGATCAACAGGTTCAGGTCGACACGACGCAGGTCATTACGATTCATCTGGAGTCCTGGCAGAGTCATCAAGCTTGACGAGGGCGGCCATATGAGAACAATGGCCGGCATGAATCTTACGGGGAAAGGCTGGTACTCTGCACCGGAAAATTCAGCTTTACTCACACGGGCGCAGCAGTTTTTCATGGATTTTGCCAATGCCGTCCATACTGCGGAATCAATGACAGGCATGTCGACTATTAATAGCCACTGATAGTCTTGGGTCAAAAGCCCAGATAGAGTTCAGGGCATTAGAGGTTACTTTGACGAGGTTTGCGATGTCCCGCACGATCCGTTTTCACAAGTTTGGTCCGGCCGAGGTGCTCAAATGCGAAGAGCATGCGGCCGCTCAGCCAGGTCCTGGCGAAGTGCAGGTGCGTGTCGAGGCAATCGGCATCAGCTGGTACGACACGCTCTGGCGTCAGAATCTGGCCTCGTCCCAGGCACGCCTGCCGTCAGGCCTTGGCCATGAAATGGCCGGTGTGGTCACGGCGGTCGGTGCCGATGTCGAAGATCTGTCCGTGGGTGACAAGGTCGCCAGTTTCCCGGCCGAAAGTCCAAACGACTATCCGGTCTATGGCGAGTCGATTGTACTGCCGCGTACAGCGCTGACCCGTTATCCGGATGTGCTGAGTCCGATCGAAGCCAGCGTGCATTACACACCGCTGTTGATCGCCTATTTCGCTTATGCCGATCTGGCACGGGTAAAACCCGGGCAGTTTGCGCTGGTCACGGATGCCAGTCATTGTGCCGGCCCTTCCTTTGTCCAACTGGGCAAGGCCATGGGGGTGCGGGTGATTGCCGCTACCAAGGACGCGGAGGAGCGCGAATACCTGCTGTCGCTGGGCGCGGAGAAGGTGATTGTCACCGAAGAGGAAGATCTGTTGATGCGAATCAACAAGATCACCGACAACCGGGGCGTCGACGTGGTTTTTGACGGTCTCGGTGGCCCGCAGATGTCGCTGCTTGGCGATGTGCTCGCGCCGCGTGGCAGCCTGGTGTTGTACGGTTTGCAAGGTGGCAACCAGACGCCGTTCCCGGCCTGCGCAGCGTTCCAGAAGAATATCCAGTTCTTCGTGCACTGCATCGGTAACTTCACCGGCAAACCGGAACTGGGCATCACCCAGGATCACGTCGCCCTGCAACGTGCCTTGCGCGACATCAACCAGTTGACCGCTGATCGTGTGTTGGTGCCGCTCAAGACTCGTGTATTCCCGTTCAACGAGTTCGTCGAAGCGCATCGCTACATGGACGAATGCCCATGCCGCGAACGGGTCGCTCTGCAAGTCGAACCCGCCTGAAAATAGACCTCCATCAGAGTCCGTGGCCCCACGGACTCTTCTGCGTTTTTCCCCCTGCGAAAAGCCGATCTCACTGCCTGCATCCGAATCTGTTCAGCAACTGAACTGGTTTTTGCCTTCGATCTGTATCTTCTAATCGCAATGTAAGCCCTGATAATTGAATGATTACTTTCATCTCAAGGAATGAGTCATGGCTGTGCATTCAATTTGTCCCGCGCAACATCAAGCGGCTGGATCTGCTTGTCGAGAAAACTTCTGTTTAATTGTTGTAGGGCTATTCGCAAACTGCTTCTCTTTTTCTTGTACTCACTTGTCGTGGGACGTTGTGGGAAGTTTCCTAGGAATAATATTTTCTAGAAAAATACCAGCATTTACAGGTGCTTGAGGCTGTCTGTCAGTGACTTCAGGGCTTTTCAAAGCTCAAGTGTTTCAAATAACTACAGATTTGTAAGTGTTAGCATCTGAGCGTCTATTACTTATTGATGAATTGTCGTGCGATCGAGATTTCGGTCTGCGCGTCATGAAACTTTTTATACCGGGTAAATACCGATGAGCACGATCCATGATCAGGCAATGAATTATGTCTACCAACAAGTATTGCAGCGATTGCTGAGTTTCTTCTCCCGCGCGGAACGCACGGCATTGCAGTTATTGATCCAGCGGCTGGCCGTGGCCGCGGGCGGCATGGAGAACATCGGTCATTTCAAGGTGTTGGTGAACCAGACCGGTTCGCGCGACAGCTGTTACACGCTGGCCCTGCTCCGGGCGGCGCAGTTGAGCATCGCCGGACGTGCCCCCGCCACCTTCCAATTGCGGGTGGCCAATTTGCGCTGGAACGGCAACAGCCCAATGGCACTGCAAAACATGCACCGTAGCTACGGCGCACTGTTCCTTTACGACGATCCCCGTGTCGAGCTGGTGATGGTGGATCATCGTCAGGTCCTGCCATTCGATCATCAGGCGCCGGCCTGCGACGAGGGGCGTGAAGCCAACCGGATCAACCTGCTGCTCATTGGTCATCGTCGCAGCTTCAGTGAAGCGCTCGAATTGTGGGATGACGCCTATCTGGCCACCGCAGAGTTCTACGGTCAGGTTGCCCGCTGGAACAACGGCGTCGATGCAATGATCGGCAGTGAAAGTCCGAGCCGCCAGATTCATTTCCTCGAGGGCTTGAGTCGCGCCGTACAGAAAGCGGCTATTGCCGATCCATTAGTGACTGCCGCAGGCTACGAAGCGCTGTTTCCGTTGCTCGACGGGCTAGGGGGGGATTATTACCGCGAGTTCTATACGGACGAAGAGCGGGTGACGTGGCGCCCCGAAGGTCAATTCGAAGCTTGTCGCCGCACTGGCTTCATCAACATCAACGACATGATTGTCGGCAGGCTCGAAGAACGCTGGCCTTTGCTCAGTGACTTTCTTGGCTTCCAGGCAGATGAGCTGACGCTCTCTCAGGGCGACGACGAATTCGCAGAGCCAATGGTGGCTGCACATTTGCGAGGATTGCAGGCGTGCTTCATCGAGGGGCGAACCTATGAGGCCGGAATCAGCGATTACCTGCAAAGCTGTTTGCTGAAGATGCGCCGCAAGCAGGTGCCTGAAACGGTGTGTGAACAATTGCTCGCCAGTTTCGGCAATCTGCAGGACCCCGATCTCCTCCGCCAGCAAGCGGAAGGCTGCCTGTTGGAAAATTTTGAACTCAACGAGATCCAGTTGGCGTGCCTGATGTTTGCACCGTTTATTGACGCCGGTGCGGGGCTGGAACGGTTTCTGCGCAATTGTCATCCAGGCATGTTGGTGGCCATGCCGGATCTGCATCGGGCGATGCAGGGCCTGCATGCCTCGGATCAGGTATTGAAATGGATGACGGATGTCAGTGGCTTGCCGGTCAAGTTGATTGTGCGTCTTTACGCCATGGGCCCGATCCGCATGCCCGTCCCTGGTGAAATTGCAAGTTCAGGCGAGGCGGGTGCTGGAAAGCACGTCGATCGGTCGGCGGAAGGCTGATCGTGAGCCACTTGCCAGAGCATGAATACTTGCCCACGGGGGCGGGCTTGTGAAAGCGTCACGGGAAAACGACTTCGTATATCAGGCGGTGTATCGCTATCTGACGCTGTTAATCGACGAGGCGGGGGGTGGCCCGGCAGTGCGCTTGCCCTCGTTGCGGCAATTGGCTGATCGACTCAATGTGTCTATATCGACCGTCCAGTACGCCTATTCGTTACTGGAAAAAGAAGGTCGCGTCTATTCAATCGCCAAGTCCGGTTACTACGCGCAAGCGCAGAACGCTCTGGAGTCGCCCGGTTGCGGCAGTGACTTGCTTGAAACTGTGTATGTCAACGCCAGGCGCCCTGGTATGTGTGTGTTGAGCGCCGACGACCCGGCCTCACTGCAACCGTTGGACAGTCCGCTACTGACACTTGAACGCGAACTGCTGCGCCAATATCCGCGACAGCCGCAGCTACTGGCGCAGCCTTGCGGCGAGCTGGAACTGCGTACGGTGCTTGCCGCGCGCTATACCTCGTCAACGGTGAATTGCTGGCATGCCGATGACGTCTATATCGGTGCAGATCTGCGTGGGGTGCTGGAAATACTGATCTCCGTGCTTGAGCTGCGTGGGGCCACCGTAGTGGTCGAATCTCCATGCGACTGGGTGATCTTGCGCCTGTTGGATGCTGCTGAAGTCCGTGTCATCGAGCTGCCGCTGCTGACGGGAGGAGTGATTGATCCCCAGCGGCTGGAGTCATTGCTCAAGAGTGAGCCGGTGCGCTTGATCCTGTTGTCTTCGGCGTTGAGCATGCCTCAGGGCAGCCCGCTGTCCCGGACCAATCGACAGGCGATCGCGCATCTGCTCGGATGCCATGGTACGTGGGTGCTGGAAAACGACTGTTATAGCGAACTCGATGAAGGCAACGACTCCCAGCGCTTGCGCGACTGGCTGGATCCTGATCGCTTGCTGGTGTTTTCCACGTTCGAGAAGTTCGTCGGTACAGAGGCGCCTTTCGGTTTTGTGCTGTCTCACCATTGGCGGAGTGAGTTGCAACGCCATTTCCTGTTGCGTGCGTTCCGTTTGTCGCCGATCCGCCAGAAGGCGATTGCCAGGTTGCTGGGCGGCGGCAGGCTGGATCAGCACTTGTCCGTGCTGCGCCGAATGCTCAAGGAGCGTCGCACGCAATTAATCGAGTTATTGCGCGAGCGACTGGGTGAAGCGTTGGCGATCGACGAATCGCAGGGCGGGGCGACCATATGGGTGCGCTCGTTGCGACCGGTGAATATGGGCAACGTGTTTCACCGTTTGCTCCAGCAGCAGATCGTCATTGCACCTGGGGAGCTGTTCAGTCTGCAGGGCCTGCATGGGCACCATCTGCGATTGAGTTCGCTGACCCATGGTGAGCACGATCTGGCCGATGTCGTCGGGCTATTGGGTGACGCGTTGCGTCTGGCGCCCGATGATTAACGTTAAAAAACATCGGGAGAGTCTCGGATAGATCCCATCGCGCTGCGGTCAAACTGCCAGTAAACTGCGCTCTATTCCTGAACCACTCTATTTCAGAGGTTTTGCATGACTCTCAGTCCTTTTGCGGGCAAACCGGCACCGGCAGAATTGTTGGTCGATATCCCGCGACTGGTAACGGCTTATTACACCGGCCAGCCCGACGCTTCCATTTCCACGCAGCGCGTGGCGTTCGGCACTTCCGGTCACCGCGGCAGTTCCTTCGACTTGAGTTTCAATGAATGGCACGTTCTGGCCATCAGCCAGGCAATTTGCCTGTACCGTGAAGCCCAGGGAATTACCGGCCCACTGTTCGTCGGCATCGACACCCACGCGCTGTCGACGCCGGCCGGAGCCAGCGCTCTGGAAGTCCTGGCGGCCAACGGCGTGACCGTGATGATCGCTGAAGGTGATGAATACACGCCGACACCTGCTATTTCCCATGCCATTCTCTGCTACAACCGCGGCCGTACCTCGGGCCTGGCCGATGGCATCGTCATCACGCCGTCGCATAACCCGCCGCAAAGTGGCGGCTACAAATACAACCCGACCAATGGCGGCCCTGCCGACACCCACATCACCAAGTGGATCGAAGCCAAGGCCAACGAGCTGCTGGCCAACAAACTGGCGGGTGTTAAACGCATCAGCTACGAGCAAGCGCTCAAGGCCAGCACGACTCATCGCCACGACTACGTGAATTCTTACGTTGCCGATCTGATCAACGTGATCGATTTCGATGCCATTCGTGATGCCAAACTGCATCTGGGCGTTGACCCGTTGGGTGGAGCAGGGGTGCGTTACTGGTCGGCCATCGCTGAGCACTATCGTCTGGACCTGGACGTGGTGAACAAGGAAGTCGATTCGACGTTCCGCTTCATGACCGTTGATTGGGATGGTCAGATTCGCATGGACCCATCGTCCAGCCATGCAATGCAAGGCTTGATCGGGCTGAAAGAGCGTTTCGATGTCGCGTTTGCCTGCGACCCGGATCACGATCGCCACGGCATCGTCACGCCATCCGGTGGCCTGCTCGCGCCGAACAACTATCTGGCGGTCTCCATTGACTACCTGTTCCAGAACCGTCCGCAGTGGCGTGCCGACGCGGCCGTGGGTAAAACCGTGGTCAGCAGTGGTTTGATCGACCGTGTTGCCAAGCGTTTGGGGCGTCGTCTGTATGAAGTGCCAGTCGGCTTCAAATGGTTTGCTGACGGTCTGTTCGACGGCTCGTTGGGTTTTGGTGGCGAGGAGAGCGCTGGCGCATCGTTCCTGCGCAAGGATGGCGGCGTATGGAGCACCGACAAGGACGGACTGATCCCGGCATTGCTCGCTGCTGAAATGACCGCGCGCACCGGTCGCGACCCAAGCCAGGCCTATCGCGCCCTGACGGACGAACTGGGCGAGCCGTTCTCGGTGCGTGTTGATGCCAAGGCCAACCCGGAACAGAAAGCGCTGCTGAGCAAGCTGTCGCCGGCGCAGGTCACCTCGACCGAACTGGCAGGCGAGAAGATTCAGAGCATTCTCAGCCACGCACCGGGCAATGACCAAGCGATTGGCGGTTTGAAAGTGATGACCGAAAACGGCTGGTTTGCAGCACGTCCTTCGGGCACCGAAGACATTTACAAGATTTACGCCGAAAGCTTCATCAGCGACGATCACCTCCAGCAACTGGTGGCCGAAGCGCAAACCCTGGTGGATGGTGCTATCAGCACTAAATAAGCCGCAACGACATCAGTGTTTGAATAAAAAGGGGCAACCATTACGGTTGCCCCTTTTTTTGCCCGCCACTGATGAAATCAGGCGAGGTCCACCAGGACAATCTCACTGTCTTCAAGCGCCGTGACCGTCAATACCTGTTCATGCGCAATCGCCACGCCGTCTCGAGCTTGTGCCCGCAAGCCGTTGACTTCAATGACACCTGTCGCCGGCACCAGATACGCCCGACGGCCCGCCTCCAGTTGGTATTCGGCTGTTTCTCCAGCCTTGATGTTCGCCGCGACCAAGCGTGCATCGGCGCGGATCCGCAGGCTTTGATCGTCGCCGTCCTTGCCGCTGGCGAGGGTCACAAAACCTTCGCGCTGACCTTTCGGAAAGGGTTTCGCACCCCATGACGGCGGGGCGCCGGTTTCGGTCGGCAGAATCCATATCTGGAAAATCCTCGTGTCCTGCGCCTCCAGGTTGTATTCGCTGTGAGCAATGCCGGTGCCGGCGCTCATCACTTGGACGTCGCCCGCTTCGGTACGGCCCTTGTTGCCGAGATTGTCCTGATGGGTAATCGCGCCTTCACGCACATACGTGATGATCTCCATGTCGCGATGCGGGTGCTGCGGGAAACCGGTGCCGGGGGCAATCACATCGTCATTCCAGACCCGCAGGTTGCCCCAGTTCATGCGTTGCGGGTCGTAATACTCGGCGAACGAAAAATGGTGATGGGCATCCAACCAGCCATGATGGGCGCCGCCCAGCGAGCTGAAAGGTCTGAGTTCAAGCATGTTCGTCTCCTCAAAAGGCTCGTCGCGGGGATGCGATGGCCGCATCTGGCGCAAGTCCGGTGGTGTATGGCGGCGATCATCTATCAGGCAAGCATCGATAAAAAGCGTAAAAACTGCGGTATCAGCATCGAATAACTTGATAGAAAGTGGCGTCGAAACACTCTTGTCCCACCTTCAATTCATCGCCTAAACCAATGACCTGTAAGCATTTCGCTAGAACTCGACGGCAAATACAGACACCATAGCCCTCAACAGCCTTACACACTGGAGCCCGTCAGCGTGGCGCAACACACCCCCGAACTTCCTCCCGAACTTCGCCCTCTGGCCGAAATGCCATGGTTCAAGCGCCTGGCCGCACGCTTCTTCGGCCACGGTTTGACTCGCTTGCGTGCCCAACACCGGGCGTCCTGGCTGCATGGTCAGGCTGACGGCTTTCGCAGCGGGCACACGGCAGGTGTCGAGTACGGCTACAAAGAGGGCAAACTCGAAGGTCTGGAAGAAGGCCGGCAGGTATTGTTGATTCGCGACAGCCGCAGCACCGAGCATCGTCCGCCGAGCATCGATAATCACTTGTTTGATGACTGGCGTCTGCCGCTGACGCCTGAATTGAAGAAACGCATAAAAGCCGATGTCGCCCGTTTACTGCCCGCACAGGCTCAGCCGAGCACCGCGCAGTGGAAGATGATTTTCAGCGAGACACCTTCGACCTCTGTAGTGGCCGGTGCCGGAGCGGGCAAGTCGACCACGCTGGTGTTGCGGATTCTGTTGCTGACCCATTATCTGGGTTTTGAGCTTGATTCGATGACCGTGGTGACATTCACCCGCGAGTCGCGCAAGGATTTCATCAATAAACTGATCGAGCTGTTCGCGCTCTGGGGCCATGCGTTGAGCTTGAAACAGGCGCGCGAGCTGGTGCGGACCTTTCACTCGCGCATCCTGCCGATGGTCCGCAGCCTGCCGGGTTTCGAACGTTTGCAGGCGTTTGAAAACCTCAGCCATCGCGCGCCGGGTGCTGACGAGGAGGTCGATAGCAATCCGTTCGATCTGCGCATCAATGACGCTCAACGCCAACAGCTCAACGCCTGCTATCACCGTTTATTCACTCAGGACGAGCGCTTCCGCCAGTTGATTCAGCCGCTGTCCAAGGCAGCCTTGCAGCTCAAGGAGCTGGAGCGTGATCACCCGGATGTGCAAAAGCGCATGGCAGTCACCGAACTCGCTGCCAAGCGCGACGAAGAACTCTGCGACGTCATCGAAGATCTGTGGTTTCGCGCCGGTGCCTGGCCGATCAAGGGCATTGAGCCGAACCGGCAGACTTTCGAGATCAATGGCGCGAAATTCCACGGTCATGGTTACATTCCCAGCCTCGACGCTTGGGTGGTGCTCGGTTTCGATCCACGAGAAAACCCGCAGCTCAACCGGCCCAATGCCAAGCTTTCCGTACGCGCGGAGTGGGCCGTAAAGCGCACCCTGTTTCAAGCTTTCTGTCGTAAGCCTTTGATATGGCTGGATAGTTATGATTCTTCAAAACGCGTACTGGCCACTCTGGCGGGTGATGCCAGTGCAGGCCCGGGCTTCGATTACAAGGTCAAAGGCGAACTGGCGTCAGCACCTTTGCTCGACAGTTTTGTTGCCGCCGCTGGTTTTATCGAGAACCTGGGGCTGGATGTACCCGACGCCGTCGGCCGTATGAGCTTCGCCAAGGATGACCCAGACCGGTTTTTCTTCGAGGCCTTAAGTCTGTTCTGGCGCGCACTGGAAGATCATCTGCTCGACCAGAAACCACCGGTCATGACCTATAACCGCATGTTTGCGCTGTTCAGCGAGCACTCACCGGAAAACCTCAAGTTGCTCAGCGATGAGTTGCTGCGACCAATGTCGCACCTGATGATCGATGAGTTTCAGGACGTTTCGCCACAGATCGTCTCGTGGATTCGCGCCAGTCTCATCGAAATTCGTAGTCGTGGGCCGGCCATGCATGTCGGCCGGGGGGCGCAGCGTTCGTCGCTGCTGTGCGTGGGCGATGACTGGCAGTCGATTTATGGCTGGCGCGGCAGTTCGCCGAGTTATTTCATGGAGTTCACCAAGGAATTCCCGTCGCCGAGCACTACGCGGGTCATGCTCAGCGACAACTATCGCAGTCATCAACACATTATCGACGCGGCCGAACACATCGTGCGGGCAGCACCGGCGATTCCCGGGAAGAAGGCCAAAGCCAGCGGCGAACCGAAACCGTTACAGCCCGTCAACGTGCTGGAGCGTGACGACCAAGCCTTGGGTCAGCGTCTCGCCGATCACTACCGACAGGGCCACTCAATCTTGATGCTTTATCGAAAAAGCAGCGATAAGTCATTGATTGAAGAGCATATTCAGTCTGTAGTTAATGTTGATTCGAGCTTGCCGTACGAAGCCCGACGCATCAAACAGTTGACCTATCACAGCGCCAAGGGCTTGCAGGCTGACGCGGTGTTTCTCCTCGGTGACTGCCAGCACCTGACCAGTTCGCCCTACAAGAATCAGGTCTATCGCATGGCCGGGTTGGGTAAAAGCGGCGACAGTGAGCCCTACGATAGCGCCCAGAAGGATGAAATTCTGCGCCTGGCCTACGTCGGCATTACCCGCGCAGTCAGTCATTGTTACTGGTACGTCGAGCCGCAGGATGTGCAGGCGGTGAACATGCCTCGGGCGTCCGACCGGGTGCCAAGGGGCAAGCCGTTCTTCGCCGATCACCGACCCGAAAAGAAGATGGCATGAGCCAAAAAAATCCCGCATCTCTGCGGGCTTTTTTGTTGTAAATCAAATGTTTATGCATAACTTCTAAGAGAGGTTGGAGGAATGAATGCTTCCAGCTCATCCTCCACAGCCTCGATAATTCGCTCGACGTCCGCTGCATTCATCACCGTGGCGCACGGGATGCCGGCGATGGCGATCATGGTTTCGCCACTGGCGCGATCAAACAGGCGGGCGATCATGCTGCCCGGTGCGTCCATCGTTGCTTCGAAACCCATGGGATGAAAATGCCAACGCATCAGCTGGCATGCATTGGGGAACGTGACTTTGCTTGACCCTTTGTTCATGTGTTGCCCGCCTTCTTCATCGAGCGCTTCCTTTTGCTCACGGTAGGTGGGAAGAGCCTTCATTGGCTCATCCGATGAATGCCGTTAAAAATAGCATCTGGATGTGAAATTTCTGTGCGATTTTTCAGTTCGTTTCGCGATTGCTTCGCATTTTTTGATGTAAGTCACGGCCTACGCCATCGTCGCCAAAATGCCATTACGGATTAATCATTGCTGCCCGTGGCGAACTTGGGCAAGCTCGATTCTTTTTCGCCGAGCCCTTTATGCACGCCGACGATGACGGCCCAGACCAGACCCAGGCCACGGCTGCCACGGTCATGCGCTATCACTTGAGCTGGAAGCACCGCGACCTCGACAGCGTCATGGCGCTGTACCACCCGGACATCCAGTACAACGATTTCTTCCAGAACCGCGTGCTCGGTCTCGACGAGTTGCGCGAGTACGTGCGGGTCAGCATGCCGAGGGAATCCGACGAAGCGCTCGAGCATTGCGACCGGATCCGCGTGGACGGCAACACCGCGTTCATTCAATACGAAGTGACGCTACGCGGTGGTGATGGTCTGGTGTCGTTCCGCTCCAGTGAGGCAATTACCGTCAAGGACGGGCTGATCTGGCGAGTTAACGAATACGCTTCGCTGGTTCGCGCGCAAAGTGGCGACAACGAGAAAGCCAGCCAGCGCCCGGCGGTCAGTCGTCTGGGCCTGTCGCCGCGCCAATTGAGCTTTATGGCCGAGGACTTGCAGCAATATTTCGAACGACAGCAACCGTATCTCGATCCCGAGCTCGACCTGCAACGGGTGGCGAAGGAGTGTGGGTACAGCCGCAATCAGATTTCCTACCTGCTCAATCAGGTGCTGGGGCAGAGCTTCTATCGCTACGTCAATCAGGCGCGCCTGCAGCATTTGCTCAAATCCCTCGACGCGGCGACACCGCCCGTGCGTATCGATGAGCTTGCCTTCGCAGCCGGGTTCAATTCGCTGTCGGCGTTCTATAGCTGTTTCCGTCGGCACACCGGGCAGTCGCCAAAGGCCTACGTCAAACAAATTTCTTTGCGGACACGCGCGCAAGACATTCCCTGAGCCCGCGCACTAGGATCGACGCCATCGAAGGTTTTCAGTGGCGGAGTCTTGCATGCCAGCATGGCGCACTATCAGTTTATGGATGGACCAACTCGACGAGCCGCTGATCGCGCGGCCCGCGCTTGAGCGGGATCTGGACGTCGATGTGGCGATTATCGGCGCCGGTTACACCGGGCTGTGGACGGCGTACTACCTGAAGAAACATGCCCCGGGCCTGGATATCGCCATCATCGAGGCGCAAACCGCCGGGTTCGGCGCCTCAGGTCGTAACGGCGGTTGGCTGATGGGCAACCTGCTCGGCGAGGATCGTTTGCTTGCCGGGTTGTCGCCGGAACAGCGCCGCGCTTCGTTTGACCTGCTGCACAGCATCCCCGACGAAGTGGAAGTTGTCCTCGAACGTGAAGGCATTGACTGCGATTACCGCAAGGGCGGCGTCCTGTACTGCGCGGCACGTTACCCGGAGCAAGAAGCCAGCCTGCGTGAATACCTGGCCAAACTGCATGCCCAAGGCCTGACCGACGACGATTACCGCTGGCTCAGCCCCGAGCAACTGGCGCAGCAGATCCGCGTCGCCAAACCCTACGGCGGCATCTATGCGCCGCATGTGGCGACCATTCACCCGGCCAAACTGGTACGTGCTCTGGCGCGCACCGTGCAAGGCATGGGTGTGAAGATTTACGAAAACAGCCCGGTCACCCATTGGCAGTCGTGCAGCTTGCGTACGGCCCAGGCCAGTGTGCGCAGTCGCTGGATCGTTCCGGCAGTTGAAGGGTATTCGGTGACATTGCCGCCATTGGGTCGCTATCAGTTGCCGGTGCAAAGCCTGATTGTCGCCACCGAGCCACTGTCCGCCGCCACTTGGGAGGAGATCGGCCTCAATCGCGGCCAGGCCTTCAGTGAATTCAGCCGCCAGGTCACTTACGGCCAGCGCAGCGCCGACAACCGTTTAATCTTCGGCGCACGTGGCGGTTATCAGTTTGCCGGCCAGTTGCGCCACAACTTCGACCTGACCCGTGATGAGGTCGAGCTACGCCGCTATCTGTTCGGCGAACTGTTTCCGCAACTGAAAAATGTGCAGATCACTCACGCTTGGGGCGGCAACCTCGGCATGTCCCGACACTTCAAGCCGCACATGCTCTGCGATCGCGCCAACGGCATCGCGTTGTCCGGCGGTTATGGCGGGGAAGGCGTGGGTGCCAGCAACCTCGGCGGCCGCACCCTGGCGGATCTGATTCTTGAACGCGACAGCGAATTGGTTAACCAGCCCTGGGTGCTGCCCGACGGTGGCATTCACGCTCTGCGCGCCTGGGAGCCGGAGCCGTGTCGCTGGCTCGGTTACAACGCGATCATCAAAAGCTTCGTCCATGAAGACCAGACCCTGGCCAACCCGGCGACCGCGCCATGGCGGCGCAAACTCGCCAGCCAAGTGGCCGGTTTCATGGAAGGTTTCATGCATTGAACGTCGATGCACTCCCCAAAAAGCCATCAACAAAGCCCCAAGACAGGTAACGCCATGAGCATCACCCAGTTCAAAAACACCGCCACGCTCCAGCTCGACGAGTCCAATCCGGTCGCCGTGCCCCTCGGCGAACCTGTCGCCATTGCCTCGACCACCAGCGTCGAGCGCGACGACGGCGTAGAAACCGGCGTCTGGGAATGCACCCCCGGCCGCTGGCGTCGGCAGATTACCGCGCAGGAGTTCTGCCATTTCATCTCCGGACGCTGCACGTTCACCCCCGACGGTGGTGGCGAAACCCTGCACATACAAGGTGGCGACGCACTGATGTTGCCGGCCAACACGCTCGGTATCTGGGATATCCAGGAAACCGTGCGCAAGAGCTACGTGCTGATTTTCTGATTGTTTGATCCTTTGATTGCCTGCCAACAAAAAAGAAAACCCACACAGGAATCGATCCATGATCCGCAAGACCCTCGCTCTGGCACCGCTGATGCTCGCCGTTTCCCTTGCTCAGGCCGCGGAAACGGTCAAGGTTTACAACTGGTCCGACTACATCGCGCCGGACACCACCAAGAACTTCGAGAAAGAAACCGGCGTCGGTGTCACCTATGACGTGTACGACAGCAACGAAACCCTCGACGGCAAGTTGATGACCGGTAAATCCGGTTATGACGTGGTGTTCCCGTCCAACCACTTCATGGCCCGGCAGATTCAGGGCGGGGCGCTGAAAAAGCTCGACAAGAGCCAGTTGCCGAACTGGAAGAACCTCAACCCGGTGCTGCTCAAAGCCTTGCAAACCAACGATCCGGGCAACGAACACGGCTTCCCGTATCTGTGGGGCAGCACCGGCATCGGCTACAACATCGCCAAGGTCAAAGCGGTGCTGGGCGATGACGCGCCGGTCGACTCTTGGGACCTGATCTTCAAACCCGAATACATGGAAAAGCTGCAGAAGTGCGGCGTGGCGATCCTCGACAACGGTCCGGAACTGCTTCCGGCAGCGCTCAATTACCTGGGTCTGCCGCATCACAGCAAGAATCCCGAGGACTACAAAAAGGCTGAAGCGCTGCTGATGAAAGTCCGGCCATACGTCAGCTACTTCCATTCCTCGAAATACACCAGTGACCTGGCCAATGGCGACATCTGCGTGGCGGTCGGTTTCTCCGGCGACATCTTGCAAGCCGAGAACCGCGCCAAGGAAGCGAAAAACGGTGTCGATATCGGCTACGCGATTCCCAAGGAAGGCGCGGCGATCTGGTTCGACATGGTTGCCATGCCCGCTGATGCACCGGACGAAAAGGCCGGCTATGCGTTCATGAACTACCTGCTGCGTCCGGACGTGATGGCGGGCATCAGTAACTACGTGCACTACGCCAACGGCAACGAACAGGCCGACAGCCTGATCGACCCGGCGATCAAGAACGACACCAAGGTGTACCCGAGCCCGGAGATGATGGGCAAGCTGTTCGCGCTGGAAGCGATGCCGCTGAATATCGACCGGATTCGTACGCGGGTATGGAACAAGATTCGCACCGGTAGTTGATAACCGTATCGCTGATAAATCCCTGTGGGAGCGGGCTTGCTCGCGAAAGCGGAGGGTCATTCGACTTCAATGTTGACTGACCTGACGCCTTCGCGAGCAAGCCCGCTCCCACATTGGTTTTCGAGTATTGAAATAGTTGATATCAATGCGCTGGCACGCACTAATAAAGTGCAGCGAAGTGAGACGCGCCTAACAAAAAACAACTTACCCATATTTAATAATTAAATAGAAAATCGTCAGACAATTAGGCAAAAAATCACCGTCTAAAACATTCTTCCCACAGCGCACGCTTTGTTTACGGGAGTTTCCCGGAACAGTTCAATTTGATCTCAAAAAAATCCTTTACGACAGATTTCAAATTGTGTCAGGTTTCTTACGCCTTCATTGGGCGAGTGATAGGACAATCTCGCCAGGGGTTGTCGCTATCGGACAAAAACTGTTCCATTGCTAAACAAGGAAGTGTGTTTATGTCGAAAGTTAAAGCTAATGCTATTGATACCGCCGAACAGGCTCTTCTGCTGTCGGCGGCGCCGCAATCTCTGGCTGCAACCAGCTCTGCCTGGAACCAGATCAATAGCTTCAGCCACCAATACGATCGTGGCGGCAACCTCACGGTCAATGGCAAACCGTCTTTCTCCGTGGATCAGGCTGCGACTCAGTTGCTGCGTGATGGTGCCCACTGGAACGACTTGGATCACAGCGGCAAGATCGAACTGACCTACACCTTTCTGACCGCCAAAACCGCTAATTTCAGTGGCCTCGGTGTCACCGGTTTCAGTCAGTTCAGCGCCCTGCAAAAAGCCCAGGCCGTGCTCGCCATGCAATCCTGGGCCGATGTCGCCAATGTGACGTTCTCTGAAGCTGCCCGAGGCGGCGATGGTCACATGACCTTCGGTAACTACAGCGGTGGCCAGGAGGGCGCGGCAGCGTTTGCATTCCTGCCGGGCACCGAGCCAGGTTATGACGGCCAGTCCTGGTACCTGACCGGCAGCGGCTACGACGTCAACAAGACCCCAGGCCTGAGCAACTACGGGCGTCAGACCTTGACCCACGAAATCGGCCACACCCTGGGCCTGTCTCACCCTGGCGACTACAACGCCGGCGAAGGCAATCCGACTTACAAGGATGCTTCCTACGGGCAAGACACCCGCGGTTACAGCCTTATGAGTTACTGGAGCGAGAGCAACACCAATCAGAACTTCAGCAAGGGCGGCGTAGAAGCTTATGCCTCCGGCCCGCTGATGGACGATATCGCTGCCATCCAGAAGCTTTACGGTGCCAACACCACCACCCGTACCGGTGACACCACCTACGGTTTCAACTCCAACACCGGTCGTGATCACCTCAGCGCCTCGTCGTCGGCGGACAAGCTGGTGTTCTCGGTGTGGGATGCGGGCGGCAAAGATACTCTGGACTTCTCGGGTTTCACTCAGAACCAGAAGATCAACCTCAATGACGCCTCGTTCTCCGACGTTGGCGGCCTGGTGGGTAACGTGTCCATCGCCAAGGGCGCGATCATCGAGAACGCCATCGGCGGTTCGGGCAACGATCTGCTGATCGGCAACAGCGTGGCCAACGAACTGAAGGGCGGTGCCGGCAACGACATCCTCTACGGGGCTGGCGGTGCCGACAAGCTGTGGGGCGGCGCGGGTTCGGACACGTTCGTGTTCGCAGCCAGCTCGGACTCCAAGCCGGGTGCGATCGATCAGATCCTCGATTTCGTCAGCGGTCTGGACAAAATCGATCTGACCGGCATCACCAACGGCGCCGGCCTGCACTTTGTCAGCAGCTTCACCGGTGTAGCCGGCGATGCGATTCTGACTTCGTCGGGCGGCAACAGTCTGCTCTCGGTGGACTTCTCCGGGCACGGCGTGGCCGACTTCCAGGTCAGCACCGTTGGCCAGGCAGCGACCAGCGACATCGTGGCTTGATGTGAAACAGGGAAGCGGCGCGTGATGCGCCGCTTTCTTCGCTTGCATCGTTCAGCCCGGTGGGCAAGGCTAAGCGCCGGAGTGAAATTTCCTATGAGTCGAAACGTTTTTACCTACATGACACAGACGTGGCTGATCGCGACGCTGATGATGATTACCGGAGAAGCAAGCATGGCAAGCAGCCTCAGACTCGAAGATCCCTCGGTATTTGCCGGTCAATGGCAGGCGACGCTGAACACTCGCGAAGACACCGCTGAAGCGCAAAAGCTGCAAGACAAACCCTCCAATACCTGCGCTGTAGAACTGGCGCTGAACCAGACTGTCGGGGAGGGCGCCGATTGCCTCGCAGCCTGGCTGGAAGAAACGCCCATCGGTTGGTTTCCCGAACCGGACGGCATTTCCATCACTGGCAAGGAAGGCTCAAGAATCCAGTTCTTCAGCCGACAAGGTGACGGGCATTATCTGGCTACTTTGAAGTCGGGCCTGGTCATTACCTTGGAGCGCAAGGCGCCATAGTTGTAATTGCCAAGTAGGCGACAGGTTTTTATATAAGGCACTGCTGTGTGGTTATAAGCGGCTGTCTTCAAAGCAACTGCACCGCATTAAATCGTGCAAGTTGTTATGAAATTGTAAGTGCCCACAAAAAAGCAATTCCGGCATTGCCCGGATAACTAATTTGAAGTCTCGTCAATGATCGACGAGAGATATCTTTCAGGACGAATCAATGAAGATGGCGAAGGCCCCAGCCACCGCTCCCTTATTCAAGGCATTGGGCGACTATAAAAGCATTCTGATCAGCGTCGGCTGCTTTACCGCACTGATAAACGTGCTGATGCTGGTGCCGTCGATTTATATGCTGCAAGTCTATGACCGGGTTCTGTCCTCGCAGAACGAAACCACTTTGGCGATGCTGTCGCTGATGGTGGTCGGTTTCTTTGCCTTCATCGGCCTGCTGGAAGTGGTGCGCAGCTTCATCGTGATCCGTATCGGCAGCCAACTGGAGCGCCGTTTCAACCTGCGGGTCTATCAGGCTGCATTCGAACGCAACCTGTTCAAGGGCGAGGGCAACGCCGGGCAATCGCTGGGCGATTTGACCCACATTCGCCAATTCGTCACCGGGCCTGCGCTGTTCGCCTTCTTCGATGCGCCGTGGTTCCCGGTGTATCTGTTCGTGATCTACCTGTTCAACGTCTGGCTTGGCGTGCTGGCGACGGCGGGTGCGCTGTTGCTGATCGCCTTGGCCTGCCTCAACGAATACATGACCAAGAAGCCGTTGGGCGAAGCCGCCGGTTTCTCGCAGAAATCCAGCCAGTTGGCCACCAGCCATCTGCATAACGCCGAAACCATTCAGGCGATGGGCATGCTCGGTTCGTTACGCAAGCGCTGGTTCCAGGTGCATTCACGCTTTCTGGGTCTGCAGAATCAGGCCAGTGATACGGGGGCGGTGATCAGTTCGCTGAGCAAAACCTTGCGCCTGTGCCTGCAATCACTGGTGCTGGGGCTCGGTGCGTTGCTGGTGATCAAGGGCGACATGACCGCCGGGATGATGATCGCCGGTTCCATCCTGATGGGGCGGGTGCTGAGCCCGATCGATCAGTTGATTGCCGTGTGGAAACAGTGGAGCGGGGCGAAACTCGCTTACCGTCGTCTCGATGCGCTGCTGCAAGCCTTCCCGCCAAGCGATGACGCCATGGCGCTGCCGGCGCCGAAAGGCCAGATCACCTTTGAACAGGTCAGCGCCGGCCCGCCGGGGCAACGCGCGGCGACCTTGCACATGGTCAATTTCAATCTGGGCGCAGGTGAAGTGCTGGGCGTACTCGGTGCTTCCGGTTCCGGTAAATCGACCCTGGCCCGTGTGTTGGTCGGCGTGTGGCCGACCCTCGGTGGCACGGTGCGGCTGGACGGTGCAGATATTCACCGCTGGAATCGTGATCAGCTCGGGCCGTACATCGGCTACCTGCCGCAAGACATCGAACTGTTCAGCGGCAGCATCGCCGAGAACATTGCGCGTTTCAGTGAAGCCGATCCGCAGAAAGTCGTGGCCGCCGCGCAACAGGCCGGTGTCCACGAAATGATCCTGCGCCTGCCGCAAGGTTACGACACGCAATTGGGCGAGGACGGCAGCGGTCTGTCCGGCGGCCAGAAGCAGCGCGTGGCACTGGCGCGGGCCATGTACGGCACGCCAAGCCTGGTGGTGCTGGATGAACCCAACTCCAACCTCGACACCGTCGGCGAAGCGGCACTGGCCAGCGCCATCGCGCAGCTCAAGGCCCAAGGCACCACGGTGGTGTTGGTGACGCACCGCTCTTCGGTGCTGGCCCAGGCCGATAAATTGCTGGTGCTCAACGACGGCCGTCTGCAAGCCTTCGGCGCCAGTCAGGACGTGCTCAAGGCACTGTCCGGCGCCGCCAACGAGCAACAACGCGAGAAACCTGCGCAAGCACCGGGCGGGCTCAGCATGAGCCGGCAGTACCAGCCCACGACAAGGAATTCGGGTGTATGAGCAGCGCAAGCATGAACACTGAAAACGAAGCGAGCATGGAACACGCCTACGTCGCCGAACGCCCCGAGCGTGATGCGAAATTTTTCGCCCGCATGGGCTGGATTCTGGCGATCGTCGGCGCCGGCAGTTTCTTCACCTGGGCCGCGTTGGCGCCGCTGGATCAGGGCATTCCGGTGCAGGGCACCGTGGTGGTCACGGGCAAACGCAAAGCCGTGCAGTCGATGAGCAGCGGCGTGGTCAGCCGGATTCTGGTGCGTGAAGGCGAGATCGTGAAGCAGGGGCAGCCACTGTTCCGGCTCGATCAGACCCAAGTCGCCGCCGATGTGCAATCGCTGCAGGCGCAGTACCGCATGGCGTGGGCGAGTCTGGCGCGCTGGCAGGCCGAGCGCGACAACCTCAAGCAAGTGACCTTTCCCGCCGAGTTGAGCAATGACCCGGACCCGCGTCTGGCGCTGGTCCTGGAAGGTCAACGGCAGTTGTTCAGCAGCCGCCGTGAAGCGTATTACCGCGAGCAGGCCGGATTGCGTGCCAGCATCGAAGGCGCCACCGCGCAACTGGCCGGTATGCGCCGTGCGCGCACCGACCTCAATGCCCAGGCAGACTCGCTGCAACAACAGTTGAGCAACCTGCAACCGCTGGCTGACAACGGCTACATCCCGCGCAACCGCTTGATGGAATACCAGCGCCAGCTCTCGCAAGTGCAGCAGCAACTGGCGGAAAACACCGGTGAAAGCGGTCGAGTGGAGCAAGGCATTCTTGAGTCGCGCCTGAAGCTGCAACAGCACGGCGAGGAATATCAGAAGGAAGTGCGCACGCAACTGGCCGACGCGCAGCTGAAGAGCGTCACCCTGTCCGAGCAACTGACCTCCGCCGGTTTCGACCTGCAACACAGTGAGATCGTCGCCACTGCTGACGGTGTCGCGGTCAACCTCGGCGTGCACACCGAAGGCGCCGTGGTGCGTCAGGGCGAAACCCTGTTGGAGATCGTTCCGCAAGGCACCACCCTGGAAGTCGAGGGGCATTTGCCGATCAACCTGATCGACAAGGTCGGTCCGCACTTGCCGGTGGACATCCTGTTTACCGCGTTCAACCAGAGCAAAACCCCGCGGGTACCGGGTGAAGTCAGCCTGATCTCCGCCGACCAGATGGTCGATGAGAAAACCGGCGTGCCGTATTACGTGTTGCGCAGCAGCGTTAGTGATCAGGCTATGGAAAAACTCAACGGTCTGGTGATCAAGCCCGGCATGCCCGCAGAAATGTTCGTGCGCACGGGCGAACGTTCACTCCTCAACTATCTGTTCAAACCGCTGCTCGACCGGGCCGGCTCTGCGCTGACCGAAGAATAAGGATGTTCGGCTGTATGAATAAGCTTTCCATGCTCGGAGCGGCATTGATGCTGCTCGCGAGTCACTCGGCAGTGGCGGCCATGGGGCCGTTCGAGATTTACGAACAGGCGTTGCGCAATGACCCGGTGTTCCTCGGCGCAATCAAGGAGCGCGATGCTGGCCTGGAGAACCGTGCCATCGGCCGCGCCGGGCTGTTGCCGCGCATCGGTTACACCTACAACAAGGGCCGCAACACGTCGAAAGCGACTTCCCTTGATGACCGCGCGCGCAATCGCACTGAAGACCGCAACTACAGCAGTTATGGCTCAGCCCTGACCCTGCAACAGCCGCTGCTCGATTACGAAGCCTATGCGGCGTATCGCAAGGGTGTGGCGCAGTCGTTGTTCGCCGACGAGAACTTTCGCGGCAAAAGCCAAGAACTGCTGGTGCGGGTGCTGGACAACTACACCAAAGCCTTGTTTGCCCAGGACCAGATCGACATCGCCCAGGCGAAGAAGAAAGCCTACGAGCAGCAGTTCCAGCAGAACGAGCACATGTTCAAGCAGGGCGAGGGCACGCGCACCGATATCCTCGAAGCCGAATCGCGCTACGAGTTGGCGACGGCCGAGGAAATCGAGGCGCGCAATGAACAAGACGCGGCGCTGCGGGAATTGGGCGCGCTGGTGGGTGTGCCAGCGGTGGATATCGCTGATCTGGCGCCGCTGGCTCAAAACTTCCAGACCTTCGCGCTGATGCCGGCCAACTACGACACCTGGCACGAAATGGCGATCAGCAATAACCCGAACCTGGCCTCGCAACGCCAGGCCGTGGAAGTGGCGCGTTACGAAGTCGAGCGCAACCGTGCCGGGCATCTACCGAAAATCAACGCCTACGCCTCGATGCGCCAGAACGAATCGGAAAGCGGTAACACCTACAACCAGCGTTACGAAACCAACACCATCGGCCTCGAAGTGAGCGTGCCGTTGTACGCCGGTGGCGGGGTGTCGGCTTCGACGCGGCAAGCCAGCCGCACCATGGAACAGGCGGAATATGAACTGGACGGCAAGACTCGCGAGACGCTGATCGAACTGCGTCGTCAGTTCAGCGCCTGTTTGTCCGGGGTGAACAAGTTGCGCGCTTACCAAAAGGCGCTGACCTCGGCGGAAGCGCTGGTGGTGTCGACCAGGCAAAGCATTCTCGGCGGCGAACGGACCAACCTCGACGCGTTGAACGCCGAGCAACAACTGTTCACCACCCGCCGCGATCTGGCGCAGGCGCGGTACGACTATCTGATGGCGTGGACCAAATTGCATTACTACGCCGGGACCTTGAATGAACAGGATCTGGCGCGGGTGGATGAGGCGTTTGGTGTTGCTCATCGTTGATGGGCAGGCCTTGAGACCGCCCCTCACCCTAACCCTCTCCCGGAGGGAGAGGGGACTGATTGGGGGATGCGTGAGAGATGCACCGACCTGACCGTACGGTGCTGAATCCATATCGACCCGAATGTTCAGGTCGGCGAAAGACGCAAGACACCGCGGTCGGCTCCCTCTCCCTCTGGGAGAGGGCTGGGGTGAGGGCTTCAGGCAACACCGCAGAAAAACCTGCATAAAACAATAAAAGAGAGTGGTGAACATGGAAGTACGCATCAAGTCGATTTCGGTCGGCACCCTGTTGCTCGCAGTCTCCGTTTCCCAGGCCCAGGCACAGTACCTGGAAGTCGGCAAACCCAGCGATCCCGCCAGCTGGCGCAGCGCCGAGTTCCTGCGTGACTGGGGGCTTGAGCGCATGCAGACCGACCAGGCCTACGCTGCCGGCATCACCGGCAAAGGCGTGAAAATCGGCGCCCTCGATTCCGGGTTTTACGCAGCCCATCCCGAGTTCGCCACTGACCGCTATCACCCGGTGTTGACCAGCGGAAGTTACGTCGATGGATCACCGTTCAACGTCGACGGCACCCTCAACGCCAACAACGATTCCCACGGCACCCACGTCGTCGGCACCATGGGCGCCTCCCGCGATGGCACGGGCATGCATGGCGTGGCGTACAACGCGCAGATCTACGTCGGTAACACCAACAAGAACGACAGTTTCCTGTTCGGCCCCAATCCCGACCCGCGCTATTTCAAAGCGGCCTACGACGCACTGGCTGATGCCGGCGTCCGCGCCATCAACAACAGCTGGGGCAGTCAACCGCCGGATGTCAGCTATCGCACACTGGCCGATCTGCACGCCGCTTACGCCCAGCACTGGAACAAAGGCACCTGGCTCGACGCCGCTGCCGACGTGTCGCGGCGCGGCGTGATCAACGTGTTCAGCGCCGGCAACAGTGGCTACCCGAATGCCAGCGTGCGCTCGGCGCTGCCGTACTTTCAGCCGGATCTTGAAGGTCACTGGCTGGCCGTGTCCGGGCTCGATCAGAGCAATCAACAGAAGTACAACCAGTGCGGCCTCGCCAAATACTGGTGCATCACCACGCCGGGGGCGAAGATCGACAGCACCATCCCCGATGGTGGCTACGCGATCAAGTCCGGCACCTCGATGTCGGCGCCGCACGCGACCGGCGCGCTGGCGCTGGTGATGGAGCGTTACCCGTACATGAACAACCAGCAGGCGCTGGAAACCCTGCTGACCACGGCCACGCAACTCGACGGATCAGTCACTGACGCGCCCACCGAGCGGGTCGGCTGGGGCGTGGCCAACCTGAACCGGGCGATGCGCGGGCCGGGCCAATTGCTCGGCGCGTTTGACGCCAATCTGGCGGCCGGGCAGAGCGATGTCTGGAGCAATGACATTTCCGACAAGGCACTGCTTCAGCGCCAGAGTGAAGACCTCGCCGAACACTCAGCGTGGCAGCAGACCTTGCAAGACAAGGGCTGGCAAAACGGCGTTGCGGCCGGCGCCAGTCAGCAGGATCAGACCGATTACGCCATCGGCACGGCGCGTGATGCGGCAGCGGCGACGCGGGTTTATCAGGGCAGCCTGATCAAATCCGGCGCCGGACGCCTGTATCTCACCGGGGACAACACCTTCCGTGGCCCGACCACGGTCAACGGCGGCTTGTTGAGCGTCAACGGTGCGCTGGCTTCGGCGGTCACTGTCAATGACGGCGGCACACTGGGTGGTTCCGGGCGGATCGCTGCGCTGACGGCCAACACTGGCGGTCGCGTGGCGCCGGGCAATTCCATCGGCACCTTGAACGTGGCGGGCGACGTTCACTTCGCGCCGGGTTCGACTTACGCCGTTGAGCTGTCGCCTACCAGCAGTGACCGCATCGTTGCCGGCGGCAGCGCCAGCGTCAGCGGCGCCATCGTCAGCCTGTCGCTGGAAAACAGCCCGACCTTGCTCAGCACCGCCGAGACGCAAAGCCTGCTCGGTCGTCAGTACAACATCCTGCAAGCGGCCGGAGGCATTCAGGGCCAGTTCGCTGCCGTGCTGCCGAACTACCTATTCATCGGCGGCAACCTCGACTACACCGCCAACGGCATCCAACTCGATATCGAACGTAACGCGAGTACGTTTGCCAGCGTCGGCCAGACCCCGAATCAGCGCTCGGTCGCTGCTGCGGTCGAGGGCCTGGGTGCCGGCAACGCAGTCTACGAAAGCGTGCTGCTGTCGGCCGACGCCGCCTCCGCGCAACAAGCGTTCCAGCAACTGAGTGGCGAGATTTACCCGGCCCTCGGTTCGATGCTGATCAACGACAGCCGTCAATTGCGCGATGCCGTGGGCGAACGCCTGCACGATGCCTCGGCAACCCAAAACAACGGCTGGATCAAGGCACTGGGCGCCTGGGGCACGACTGATTCAAGCCACGACACGGCGGGTTACAGCACCTCGCTTGGCGGCTTGCTGGCCGGTGTCGACGGCGCGCTGGACGAGCAGACGCGCATAGGTCTGGTTACCGGTTACAGCGACAGTTCACTGAGCATGGGCTCGGGCACGCACTCGTCGGCCAAGGTCGACAGTTATCACCTCGGCGCTTATGCCGGGCATGAAATCGGTGCCTGGCGCTTGAGCACCGGCGCGGCTTACAGCTGGCATCGCGCCGATGTGAAGCGTGATCTGCAATACGCCAACGTCAGCGCCAAACAGAAAGCCAAGGTCGATGCCGTCACGACCCAAGTGTTCGGCGAAGCGGCCTATCGACTGCACCTGCAACCATTGGTGCTGGAGCCGTTCGCCAATCTCGCTTACGTGCATGTGGACACTGAAGGCTTGACCGAGAAGGGCGACGCGGCGGCGCTGAAAAGCTCCGGCGATCAACGTGACGCGGTGCTGAGCACCCTCGGCGTGCGGGCGATCAAGACGTTCAACCTGGCGAATCAGCAGTCGCTGGATGTCAGTGGCCACCTCGGCTGGCAGCACAGCTTGAGCGACATCGAATCTGAACAGCATCTGCGTTTCGCCAGCGGCGGCGCGCCTTACAGCGTGGAGAGTTCGGCGCTGGTGCGCGATGCCGCGCTGGTCGGCGTGCAGGCCAGCCTGGCCTTGAGCAAAGACGTGCGGGTGAACCTTGATTACAACGGACAACTGGCCAGTCGCGAGAAGAGCCATGGCGTTGGGTTGAGCCTGAACTGGCAGTTCTGAACCACGGATTCACGGCTGCTCACATACCTGTGGCGAGGGGATTTATTCCCGATGGGGCGCGAAGCGGCCCCCTGCGGTCTCTCAAAAAACCGAGTTGATTGATCGTTCCCACGCTCTGCGTGGGAACGCAGCCCGTGACGCTCCGCGTCACTGAACGCAGAGCGTCCCTGGAGGTATTCCCACGCGGAGCGTGGGAACGATCAGGATTTTTCGCAACATAACTAAGGAAGGTCGCTGGATGAATAACAATAAAACCCCCGCGCAAACGGGTGGCCGCTTTGCCCTCAAAACACTGACTTGCGCCGTGTTGTACGCGCTCACCACCTGGGGCACGGCACACGCCGCGCCTTACGTGGAAAACGGTCGTACGGGCGATCCGTCAAGCTGGCGCAGCGCCGAGTTCCAGGCTGACTGGGGCCTGGGCGCCATTGGTGCCGATCACGCTTACGCCGCTGGTTACACCGGCAAAGGCGTGAAGCTGGGGATCTTCGACCAGCCGGTTTACGCCGCACACCCGGAGTTTTCCGGCAGCAACAAAGTCATCACCCTGGTCACCAGCGGGATCCGCGAATACACCGACCCGTACATCCCGGTCAAAGCCGGGGACGCGTTCCGTTATGACGGTTCGCCCTCGGTCGGTTCCGACGGCAAACTCGGCGCCCACGGCACCCACGTCGGCGGTATTGCGGCGGGCAGTCGTGACGGCGGGCCGATGCACGGCGTCGCGTTCGGTGCGCAAATCATCAGCGCCGACAACGGCGATCCGGGTCCGGAAGACGGCATCGTGCGCGGTAACGACGGCGCGGTATACAAGGCCGGTTGGGATGCACTGATCGCCAGTGGCGCGCGGATCATCAACAACAGCTGGGGTATCGGCATCACCGACCGTTTCGACCTTGGCGGTCGCGACCCGGCGTACCCGCACTTCACCGTCAACGACGCGCAGGTACAGTTCAACGAGATCCGCACGCTGCTGGGCACCAAACCCGGTGGTGCCTATGACGGTGCGATCGCCGCCGCACGCAGCGGTATCGTCACGATCTTTGCCGCCGGTAACGACTACAACCTCAACAACCCGGACGCCATCGCCGGCCTCGGCTATTTCGTTCCGGAAATCGCGCCGAACTGGATCACCGTCGCCGCGTTGCAGAAGAACCCGGATCTGGCCAGTGCCAACCCTTACATCATGAGTACGTTTTCCTCGCGCTGCGGCTACACCGCGAGCTTCTGCGTTTCGGCACCGGGTACGAAAATCTTCAGCTCGATCATCGAAGGCACCAACGCCGACAACCTGACCACCGGCTACAAAAATTACAACGGCACGTCCATGGCCGCGCCGCATGTGGCCGGTTCGATGGCGGTGCTGATGGAGCGCTTCCCGTACATGACTGGCGAGCAGGTCGCCACCGTGTTGCGCACCACCGCGACCGACCTCGGCGCACCGGGCATCGACGCTTTGTACGGCTGGGGCATGATCAATCTGCGCAAGGGCATTGATGGCCCGTCGATGTTCGTCACCGAGCAGGATATTCCCGAGGAATTCCGTGTTCAGGGTGCCTACGGCTCCGGGCAATTCGTCGCCGACCTGCCGGGCATCGGCGCGATCATCGATCAGGGCAAACCGACCGAGCGCGTGTGCACCGACATTACCTGCGGCCTCGACACCTGGCGCAACGACATTTCCGGTCACGGTGGCCTGACCAAACAAGGCATCGGCACCCTGGTGCTGACCGGCAACAACACCTACAGCGGCCCGACCCTGGTCAATCAGGGACGGCTGGCCATCAACGGTTCGCTGGCCTCGGCAGTCACCGTGAATGACGGCGGTATCCTCGGCGGTAACGGCCACATCGGCGCGCTGTCGGTGAGCAAGGGCGGCACCGTGGCCCCGGGCAATTCGATCGGCACGATGAACGTCGCCGGTGACGTGACCTTCGCGCCCGGCTCGACCTATGCGGTCGAACTGTCGCCGACCAGCAGCGACCAGATCATCGCTACCGGTAAGGCTGTGATTGAAGGCGCGACAGTCACCATGTCGCTGGAAAACAGCCCGACGCTGCTGACCACCAACGAAGTGCAAAGCCTGCTCGGCACCCAGTACAACATTCTGCAAGCGGCGGGCGGTATTGAAGGGCGCTTCGGGCAGGTGTTGCCGGATTACGCGTTCCTCGGCGGTACGTTGGCGTACTCGGCGAACGGCATTCAACTGGCGGTGGGGCGTAACGACGCCTCGTTCGCCAGCGTCGGCCTGACCCCGAACCAGCGTGCCGTCGGTGCTGCCGCCGAGCGTCTGGGCGCCGGCAATGCGCTGTTCGAAACCCTGCTGCTGTCGCCAAACGCGGCGTCGGCGCAACAAGCCTTCCAGCAACTGTCCGGCGAGATTCATCCGGCCATCGGCACAATGCTGATCAACGACAGCCGTTACCTGCGTGAAGCGGTGGGCGAGCGCCTGCGTGAGAGTGATCTGTTCGACGCCGGTGCGCCGACCGATGATCGCAGCAACGCTTGGGTCAAGGTGCTGGGCGCCTGGGGCAAGAGCGATGGCGGGCATGACAATGCCGACTCCAACAGCTCAATCGGTGGCTTGCTTGCCGGTGTCGACGGCTTGATTGCTGAAGATACGCGCCTGGGTTTCGTTACCGGTTATAGCGACAGCTCGTTGAGCATGGGCAGTGGCACGCATTCGTCGGCGTCCGTCGACAGTTACCACTTGGGTGCGTACCTGGGGCATGAAATCGATGCCCTGCGCCTGACTGCCGGTGCGGCGTACAGCTGGCATCGCGTGGATGTGAAACGTGACCTGCAGATTGGGGACATCGGCAGTAAACAAAAGACCAAACACGATGCAGCGACGACCCAAGTGTTCACCGAAGCGGCTTACGATCTGCGCCTGCAACCGATGAATCTGGAGCCGTTCGCCAACTTGTCGTACGTGCATTTGAACACCGAAAGCTTCACCGAAAAGGGTGATGCGGCGGCGCTCAAGGGCGGCGAGGACAACCGCGATGTAGTGCTGTCGACCCTTGGCGTACGCGCCAAGCGCACCTTTGCATTGTCGGAAAAACATCAGCTGGAACTGGGCGCAAGCCTGGGCTGGCAGCACAACCTGAGCAGCGTCGATGCTGACAGCCACCTGGCGTTCGCCAATGGCAACAGCGCGTTCACTGTGCAGAGTGTGTCGATGGATCGTGATGCGGCGGTGGTCGGCGTGCGTGCCGGGCTGGCGCTCAATCGCGATGTCCGGGTCAACCTGGATTACAACGGACTGATCGGTAACAACGAGAAGGACCACGGTGTGGGTCTGACCCTCGACTGGCAGTTCTAAAGGAGGGTGCTGGCAGTTCCAGAAGGGACTGCCAGCACTGATTTGAAGGAAGAGAGAGCACAACATGGGACTGTTCGATTACAAAAATGCCGATGGCAAAGCGTTGTACAGCGATGCCATCGCCCTGACGCTGTATGCCTACACGCCGACCGGGCAAGCCTTGCCGGGCACCGCGTGGAAGCCGGTCAGTGCGACGGCGCTGGGTTATCAGGGCAAGGTCGGTGCGCAGGGCACGTTCTTCGGCGAGAAGGACGGCTTCACTAGCGCCGAGGCCGAAGTGCTCGGCAAGTACGATGCCGCCGGCAAGTTGATCGGTATTGGCGTGGCCTTTCGTGGCACGGGTGGGCTGGGTTACAGCGACACCTTCGGTGACATGAAGAACAATCTGCTGGCGGCCATCGGGCCGTCGGATTACGCGACTCAATACGCGAAAAACGCCTTCGACAATCTGCTCAAGGCAGTCGCGGCGTTTTCCCTCGCGCACGGCATCGCGGCCAAAGACGTGTTGATCAGCGGCCACAGCCTCGGCGGGCTCGGGGTCAACAGCGTGGCCGAGTTGAGCGCGAGCAACTGGGGCGGCTTCTTCAAGGATGCCAACTACGTGTCCTTTGCCTCGCCGACCCAGAGCAGCACCGGCAACAATGTGCTGAACATCGGTTACGAGAACGATCCGGTGTTCCGAGTGCTCGACGGCACCACGTTCAGCACCGCTTCGATGGGCAAGCACGACAAGCCGCACGATTCGAGCACTGACAACATCGTCAATTTCAACGACAACTATGCGTCGACTGCACAGAACCTCGTGCCGTTCAGCATCGTCAACCCGCTGAACTGGTCGGCGCACAGCTCGCTGGGTTATGCCGACGGTTTGAATCGGGTGATCGATTCGAAGTTCTACGGCCTGACTCACAAGGATTCGACAATCATCGTCTCCAACCTTGAAGAAGCGTCGCGGGGTAAAACCTGGGTCGAGGACCTGGGCCGCAGCGGCGAGCCGCACACCGGTAGCACCTTCATCATCGGCACGCAAAGCAGCGACTGGCTCAAGGGCGGGGCGGGCAACGACTTCCTCGAAGGCCTGGGCGGCGATGACCGTTTCCGCGATGACGGCGGTTACAACATCCTCCTCGGCGGTCAGGGCCACAACACCTTCGAATTGCAGAAACCACTGCAGAACTTCAGCTTCGCCAACGACGGTGACGGCACGCTGTATGTGCGCGACGCCTACGGCGGCATCAGCATGACCCGCGACATCGGCGCGCTGGTGAGCAAGGAGTCGGGTTCGTGGTGGGGCAGCAAGGAAATCACCTGGGGCGTCACGGCCAAGGGTTTGACCAATGGCAGCGAACTGACCCAGTACAACCATTCGCTGAGCGGCGATGGCTACGGTAATGCACTGCACGCGAGCGCCGACGGTGACTGGCTGTTCGGTCTGGGTGGCGACGACAAGCTGATCAGTGACAAGGGCCATGTGACCTTTGTCGGTGGCGCCGGCAACGACGTGATGACGGCGGTGGGTGGCAACAACACCTTCCTGTTCAGCGGCGCCTTCGGTTTCGATGCCATCAACGGTTATCAGGGCAGCGACAAACTGGTGTTCATGGGCGTCGAAGGCGCGGGGCAGGGCTACGACTACAAGCAGCATGCGGCGCAGGCCGGCAGCGACACCGTGCTGAAGATTGGCGAGTATGCCGTGACGCTGGTCGGGGTTGGCGTGGCTAACCTGTCGGACTCGAGTTTCGTTTTCGCTTAGTCACTCCTTAAGGCAAACCCTGTAGGAGTGAGCCTGCTCGCGATAGCGGTGAGTCAGTCTCCATCCATGTTGCCTGACACAACCTCATCGCGAGCAGGCTCACTCCTACAGTTAAAAAGCAAAGCAAGTAGTTTTGAAATGCTCCGGGGCGTCCCCGTGGGGCGCCCTGGCTGTGAGCTATCTCTGACAATTCCAACAAAAGAGAGGCAATGGCAATGGGTGTGTATGACTACAAAAACTTCAGTACAGCCGATTCCAAGGCGCTGTTCAGCGATGCCATGGCGATCACGCTGTATTCCTACCACAACCTCGATAACGGCTTTGCCGCCGGTTATCAGCACAACGGCTTCGGCATTGGTCTGCCCGCTACGCTGGTCACGGCGTTGCTCGGAGGGACTGATTCCCAAGGCGTCATCCCCGGCGTTCCGTGGAACCCCGATTCTGAAAAACTCGCGCTCGAAGCCGTGAAAAAGGCTGGCTGGACGCCGATCACCGCTTCGCAACTGGGTTACGAAGGCAAGACCGACGCCCGGGGAACCTTCTTTGGCGAGAAGGCCGGTTACACCACGGCTCAGGTCGAGATTCTCGGCAAGTACGACGCCCGGGGCCATCTCACGGAAATCGGCGTTGCCTTTCGCGGCACCAGCGGCCCGCGTGAGAACCTGATCCTCGACTCCATCGGCGACGTGATCAACGACTTGCTCGCCGCGTTCGGCCCAAAGGATTACGCCAAGAACTACGTCGGTGAAGCGTTCGGCAATCTGCTCAATGACGTGGTCGCGTTCGCCAAGGCCAACGGCCTCACCGGCAAGGACGTGCTGGTCAGCGGCCACAGCCTCGGCGGGCTCGCGGTCAACAGCATGGCGGATTTGAGCGGCGGCAAGTGGGGCGGCTTCTTCAAAGACTCCAACTACATCGCCTACGCCTCACCGACCCAGAGCAGCACCGACAAGGTGCTCAACGTCGGCTACGAAAACGACCCGGTGTTCCGCGCCCTCGATGGCTCGACTTTCACCGGCGCCTCGATCGGCGTACACGATGCGCCGAAGGAATCGGCCACCGACAACATCGTCAGTTTCAACGACCACTACGCATCAACCGCGTGGAATCTGCTGCCGTACTCGATCCTCAACATTCCGACCTGGATCTCGCATTTACCGACTGCCTATGGCGACGGCATGAACCGGGTGATCGAGTCGAAGTTCTACGACCTGACCAGCAAGGACTCGACGATCATCGTCGCCAACCTGTCGGACCCCGCGCGCGCCAACACCTGGGTGCAGGACCTCAACCGCAACGCCGAAACCCACAAGGGCAGCACCTTCATCATCGGCAGCGACGCCAATGACCTGATTCAGGGCGGCAGCGGCAACGACTACCTGGAAGGCCGCGCCGGCAACGACACGTTCCGTGATGGCGGCGGTTACAACATCATCCTTGGCGGGCAGGGCAGCAATACCCTCGACCTGCAGAAATCGGTGAACACCTTCGACTTCGCCAATGACGGCGCGGGCAACCTGTACATCCGCGATGCCAACGGCGGGATCAGCATCACTCGCGACATCGGCAGCATCGTCACCAAGGAGCCGGGCTTCCTCTGGGGGCTGTTCAAGGACGATGTGACCCACAGCGTCACGGCCAGCGGCTTGAAGGTTGGCAACAATCTCACCGCTTACGAATCCAGCGTCAAAGGCAGCAATGGCGTCGATACGCTGAAGGCGCAGGCCAGTGGTGACTGGTTGTTCGGGCTCGATGGCAATGATCACTTGATCGGTGGAGCGGGCAACGATGTGTTTGTTGGTGGCGCCGGTAATGACCTGATGGAGTCGGGGGGCGGGGCGGATACGTTCCTGTTCAACGGCGCGTTCGGGCAGGATCGGGTGGTGGGGTTCACGTCCAACGACAAACTGGTGTTTCTGGGTGTGCAGGGTGTGTTGCCTGGCGATGACTTCCGCGCCCATGCCACGGCGGTCGGGCAGGATACCGTGCTGAAGTTCGGCGGCGATTCGGTGACGTTGGTTGGTGTGTCGCTGGGGAGTTTGAGTGGCGATGGAATTGTGATCGCCTGATGTTGATGTGGCGCCTGTAAGGGCCTCTTCGGGAGCAAGCCCCCTCCCACATTGGATTTGTGATCGACACCGATCCAATGTGGGAGGGGGCTTGCTCCCGAAGAACGATAACGCGGTATCAAAAGTGACTCAGCAGCCATTCCCTGACTCAAAGCCTGTGCAAACAGGAAATGCGGCCTAAAGCCAGCACGTGCGCGCACGTTCTATAGCTAGCCGCCAACGAGTACAGGAGATTCAAACGTGAAAGGTTTCAAGAGGTTTATCGGGGTTGCAGGGCTGGCGCTGTTATCGGCCAATGCCAGTGCCGATCTGCCTCAAAGCTCGATTCTGAGCCGCTACGGAATCACCCCTGAGCAATTGCCGAGCCCGACCAAAAGCGAAGTGATCGAACCGGTTGAAGAAAAAAGCCGCTTTCAGATCCAGCCCGAACAACCGTTCGTGACGATTCGCCTGGGTGACGGCAAACAACCGCAAACCACCGGCAACCTGAGCATCGACCGCATGGCGCAACAGGACTATGAACGTTGCCAGCGCCTGCAGGGCGAAGTAGCCCGGCGTGGCGGGCAATACCTGAGCTGCGACAACACCATCCCGGGCATGACCCTGGACCAATAACCCACTCCAGTCCAGGGTAGGAATTGCTGAAGGCTGTGATCTTTTGATCTGCAACAGCCTTCAGCCCTGTAATATCCGCTCACCCTGACAATGGACTGGCGGTGACCTACTTGAGAAAGACCACTCGACTTGTCGTGCTCTGCTGCACTTTGCTGACAGGCGCGAATGCAGCCGCATTGGCTTGGCTGTACTACGTGGTCACTTACGCCTCAGTGACGCGTGGAATGCCCATGATCAGAACCACGGAGCCGCTGCTGATCGGCGGGCCTGGCGGTGATGAAAACAGCTATGTGCTGCCAATGGGCACCACCCTCTATGAAGATCGAAGCTACCCGGAGGGATTTACCCGTTACCTGGTGTACTTCAATCACAAAGGTCCGATCGATTACCAGACAGTCACGATGGAGCCCAAGTACGGCGGCTCTCTGATTGATCCGCTGTGGCTGGAAAACATCGACGCCGAGACGCTGAAAGAGGTCTTCAAGCGGTTTCCCTTGTCCAGAAGCGATATCGCCGCGGCGATCAAGGCCAACGAAATAACCAAAGACGATCTGACCGAGATCATCCAGTCGATGCCAAAGTAAAAGGCTGGCTGCAATCAGAACCCCAGCGGGTACTGAACCACCACGTAGATCCGGTCAATGTCATCCCCCGCCTGAGCGCTATTCGCCCGATGCGAAACGTGCGACAGCTGCACGGACAAATCCTTCGCTGCCCCCGACTGCACGATGTATTTCAAGTCGATGTCGCGCTCCCAGTGTTTGCCGCCATCCCCTTGCTGCGGCTGGAATTCGGCGCTGTCGGCAGCGAACGGGTTGTAGGCGCCGCCCTTGGGCGCGTGGGTGCCGTCGATGTGATTGCCGCTGACGTAGCGGGTCATGAAATTGAGACCGGGAATCCCGAACGCCCCGAGGTCGAGGTCGTAGCGCGCTTGCCACGAACGTTCACCGGCGCCGTTGAAGTCGGCGTATTTGATCGAGTTGGCGAGGTAGATCGAGTCGCCGCCGACGAAATCGAAGGGCGTGTCGCCGTCGATCCGCTGCCAGCCGAGCATTACCGCGTGTGGGCCAACGGTGTACTTGCCCGACAGGCTGAACGCGGTGTTGTCGATCGCACCGGCCAGCGCCCGGTCCGTATCGCGGGTGTGGTAGAGGTTGGCGTCGAGGAATATGCCGGCCTGCTTGAAGTGCAGGTTGCCGTAGTACTGATGCCAGGTGTCCGTCAGCTCGGACGCATACACAGCACCGCCCAACGGACTGTCGCCGAACAGATCGACACCGAGAAAGTTGATTGAGCCGTGTTCGGTGTTGGCGCCGTAGCCGTAGAAATCGCCTTTGCCGGAAGCGCTGTCCTGATTCTTGAACGCCGTGAAATGCCCGGCCTGCAGATTGATGTTGTCGATCTCCCGGCTGGTGAGCAGAAAACCCGTGGCGTACTCCGGTTGCAGGCGTTTGTCGGCGGTGTCGAATACTGGGGTTTCCACGGTCATTTCGCCAAACGCCAACGTGCTGCGCGAGGCTTTCAACTTCAATGCGCCACCGGCACTGGAATAATCGTTTTCGCTGCGACCGTCGCTGTCTACCGGCAGCAAGCCAGTGCCGGAGTGACCTTTGCCGCCATCCAGTTTCAGACCGGCAAAGGCGTGAGCGTCGATGCCAAATCCAATCGTGCCGTCTGTGAAACCGGATGAGAAAGTGCCGATAAACCCTTGTGCCCATTCCTGTTTGTAGTTTTTACCGGTGGGAGAGGGTGAGCAGTAGTCGTTGCTTAGAAAGAAGTTGCGGCTGAGCACTTCGGACTTGGCATCGTCGAAAAAGCCGTCGGCGGCAGCCGTTTCGGTCAGTCCGCACAGTAGTAATAACAGGGTGATACGCGATGGCGCGGATTCGATCATGGTCGGTGGCCAACAAGAAAAAAGTGGCTCTGATGATCGATTGATTGTGGGCGAGTGGATTGAGCGTATGTGCTCAGTTGGCGGGGCTGGAGTGGTGGGTCAGACATTCAGGATGTGAATGCGCTGACGCCATCGCTGGCAAGCCAGCTCCCACAGGTTTTGTGTGTTGCCATCAATCATGGATACACACTGGCAAGCCAGCTCCCATAGGTTTTTTGTGTGCTGCCATCAATGGTGGGCACACCCTGGATCCCTGTGGGAGCTGGCTTGCCAGCGATTGCGGTGGGTCAGGCAAATCTACTCTGGCTGACAGTGCGTATTCGCGAGCAGGCGCGCTCCCACAGGTTTTTGTGTGTTGCCATCAATGGTGGACACACCCTCGATCCCTGTGGGAGCTGGCTTGCCAGCGATTGCGGTGGGTCAGGCAACATTTCTGTCGGCTGCCCCATCAGGTTTGATCGCGTTACGACAGTGGCGGGGTGCGTGGCGGGATCAGGCGTTTGCTGCCTGTCGATTCAAATGCTGCGGCCAGGCGCAGCAAGCTTGAATCGTCATAGGCACGACCGGCGAAGGTCAGACCGACCGGCATGCCGATGTCGGCCATCACGCCCATCGGCACGGTGACGGTCGGTACGCCGAGGTGACGGATCGCGAGGTTGCCGTTGGCGACCCAGATGCCGTTGCTCCAAGCGATATCGGCTGACACCGGGTTCACGTCCGCGTCCGCTGGGCCGACGTCGGCGACGGTCGGGAACAACACGGCGTCGAGGCCCAGCTTGTCCATCCAGTCTTCGAGATCGATACGCCGCGTCTGTTCGAGGCCGCGCAGGCCATCGGGCACGGTGGAGATTTCATTCCACGGCGTGATGCCGCGCTCGGCCATGCGCACGTATTCATCCATGCCAGCGGCGAGGTCGCCTTCCCGGTTCGGCAGAGTGCCCGGGTCGTGCGGGAAAATCTTTGGCCCATCGACGTCGACCAGACGATTGAGCTTCGGATCGCCGTTGGCTTGCAGGAAGTCGTCGAACGCCCAAGCCGTCAGATCCCACAGTTCATGGTGGAGGAACTCTTTCGACACCAGCCCACGGGTGAACACGGTCGGCGCGCCGGGGCGATCGCCTTCGCAATTGGACACCAGCGGGAAGTCCGTCTCGATCACTTCAGCGCCAGCGGCTTCGAGGGCCTGACGTGCCTGTTTCCACAAATCGATTACCGAAGCGCGGGTGTTGATGCGTTGGCCGGTCGGGCCACCAATACCCGGCGCTTCGCTGGTGCCCGCCTCAGGATCGGCGTTGATGAACATGCGCGGCACGGCGAAACGCTTGCCGGCCAGTGCAGTGCGGTCGGCAGCCAGTTCGGCGTAAGCGGCGGGGCGCACGGAGCTGACGCTCGGGATCGGTACCCACGGTTGCAGGCGCCACAGGTCGCCACGGGTATCCGGATCTTCGGCAACAACAATGTCGAGGACTTCGAGCAGGTCGGCCATGGTGCGAGCGTACGGCACGACCACGTCCATGGTCGGCGTCAGCGGCCAGTTGCCGCGCACCGAAATCACCCCACGCGAAGGGGTGTAGGCGCACAAGCCATTGTTCGACGCCGGGCCGCGACCGCTCGACCAGGTTTCTTCAGCCAGGCCGAACGCGGCAAAACTGGCCGCCGTGGCGGTGCCGGCGCCATTCGATGAGCCGGAGGCGAACGGCGCGGTGAGGTAGTCGGCGTTGTACGGGCTTTCAGCGCGGCCATACACCCCGCGCTGCATTCCGCCATTGGCCATCGGCGGCATATTGGTTTTGCCCAGGCAGATTGCCCCGGCGGCGCGCAGGCGCTCGATGGTGAACGCATCGCGGTAGGCAACCAGATCAGCGAAGGCCGGGCTGCCGGACGCTGCGGTCAGGCCTTTGACCAGATAGCTGTCCTTGGCGGTGTAGGGGATGCCGTCGAGCGGGCTCAGGGTTTCGCCTTTGGCGCGGCGAGCGTCGGAGGCCCGTGCTTCGTTCAGCGCTTCGGGATTGCGTACGACCACCGCGTTGAGTGCGGTCGGCGTGTCGGCGCCGTCGTAGGCATCGATGCGAGCGAGATAGGCCTGCACCAGCTCAACCGAGGTGGTCTGGCCGGATTCAAGCGCGGCGCGCAGTTGCGCAATGGAAACTTCAGTGACTTCGATCATGCGGTCACCGCCGTTTGCAGTGGGGCGACGTTCTTTTTGGAATGGGTGTTCATAGCGGTTCTCGTGGCACGGCTTTAAGCGACAAGGTTAAGACTGGCGCCTATTTAACACCATGCCGGGCGCCGAGTAATCGGCGGGATTGATACCCCGCCAAATTTTTTGTGGGTGAAATGCAATCCCCTGTGGGAGCTGGCTTGCCAGCGATGGCGGTGGGTCAGTCAACTCAATATCGATTGTGCTGGCCTCTTCGCTGGCAAGCCAGCTCCCACAAGGACGGGGGATGCTCAGTTGATCACAGGACACCAAACTCCCGCGCCGTACGATCCACCGCAATCCGCGTCTTGTCGATCAGCTCATCAAGCTCCGCACGGCTGGCAATCAGCGCCGGCGCCATGATCATCCGGCCCAACGTCGAACGAATGATCAACCCTTCCTCAAACCCGATCGTACGGCAGCGCCAGGCGATGTCGTTCTCGTTGGCAAAACGCTTGCGAGTCGCCTTGTCCTCAGCGAATTGCAACGCCGCCACCAGACCAACACCCTGAATCTCACCGACCAACGGGTGATTGCCAAACACTTCGCGCAGACAGTTTTGCAGGTAAGGCCCGGTATCGGTTTTCACCTGCGTGACCACACCTTCATCACGCAAGGCTTTGAGGTTGGCAATCGCCACGGCAGCCGCGACCGGGTGCCCGGAGTAGGTGAGGCCGTGAGCAAACACGCCACCCTTTTCCACCAGTGCCTCAGCCATACGCCGCGAAAGGATCAAGCCGCCCATGGGGATGTAACCGGAGGTCAGGCCCTTGGCGATCGACAGGGTGTCGGGCTCGAAACTGAAAGTCTGGTGGGCGAACCACTCGCCGGTGCGACCGAACCCACCGATCACTTCATCAGCACACAGCAGCACATCGTATTGGCGGCAGATGCGCTGGATTTCCGGCCAATAAGTCGCTGGCGGAATGATCATCCCGCCAGCGCCCTGAAACGGTTCGGCGACGAAAGCTGCCACCTTGTCGGCGCCCAGTTCGAGAATCTTCTCTTCCAGTTGGCGCGCCGCACGCAGGCCGAACTCTTCGGGGCTGAGATCACCTTCGTGGGCGAACCAGTACGGCTCGTCGATGTGCGCCACATCGGGAATGGTGCCGCCCATTTCGTGCATGAACTTCATGCCGCCCAGCGCCGTCGCTGCGAGGGTCGAGCCGTGGTAACCGTTCCAGCGACCGATCATGATTTTCTTCTCGGGCTTGCCCATCACCTGCCAGAACTTGCGCACCGTGCGGATCAGCACTTCGTTGGCTTCGGAACCGGAGTTGGTGTAGATCGCGTGGCTGTAGTGCTTGGGCAGCAGGCTGAACAACAGCTCTGACAGTTCGATCACGGCCGGGTGAGTGGTGTGGAAGAACATGTTGTAGTAGGGCAGCTGTTCCAGCTGGGCGGTCGCGGCGGCGGCCAGATCCTTGCGGCCGTAACCAAGGTTGGTGCACCACAGGCCGGACATGCCATCCAGATAACGATTGCCGTCGTTGTCCCACAACGCCAGGCGATCGCCGCTGACCATCACCCGCGGGCCTTCCTCGTTGAGCGCCTTCTGATCGACAAACGCGTGAATGTGGTGGGCGGCGTCGGCGACTTGAAAATCACGGGTGCTGCGAGTCGGATCGAGTTCGGCGGACATGACTGATCTCCAAAAGAATTGGGCAAGTGAGTGCGTTCATTCCAGCGGTGCACGGCTAATATTTGTCACTTAAAAATATTTTTGTAAAGAAAACATTTGTCGGTAGAAAAAGATATCCGTACGCTGAGGCGCATTGGCAAGGCACAGCAGGCACGACATGAGCGGACTCAGAGAGCGGCAAAAGGAACAGCGCAGGGAAGTCATTGCGCAGGCAGCCCTTGAACTGTTTATCAGCAACGGCTTCGGCGCGACCACGCTGGAGCAGATCGCCAATGCAGCGGCGGTTTCCGCGCCGACAGTGACCAACTACTTCGGCGGCAAACAGGAGATTTTGCTGGCATTGCTCAAGCAACCGGACGAGCAGGCCATGCGCGAGGCCCGAGCCAATCTCGATGACGACAGCGATCCGCTAGAGGCGTTGTGCGAGTTCGAAGGGCTGATGACCGACTACCAACTGCAAGCCATGCCGGCTTCACTATGGCGCGAGTTGGCGCCGTTTCTGCTCACGGGCGAACTGGCTCAGGCGTTGAGCCCGTGGAATGCGGCGGTGATCGAGGAAACCAAGGCGTTGCTGACGCATTTTCAGGCGCTGGGCAAAGTCCGCGAGTCCGTCGATATCGACGTGGCGGCGACGCTGTTCAACCAGTACGCGAACATGGCGTTTATTCGACTGGCGACCGAAGCGGCGCCAGATCGAGAAGCGCATGCGCGGCATATGCGCAGTGTGCTGGGGCTGATCTGCCATGGAATTCTGAGCCTGGCGCCGGAGCCGAACGACCGCTGATCAACTGTGGCGAGGGGGCTTGCTCCCGCTGGACTGCGCAGCAGGCCTTCTTTTAAAAACAGGGGCCGCTTCGCGACCCAGCGGGAGCAAGCTCCCTCGCCACAAGGTTTTTCGCCGTCCTGAAGATCAGGCTTTCGGCAACCACGGCTGCATCTGCTCCAGCAAACCTCGACCGCCCCGACGCAATCCTGCTGCCAGTCCCAGCCATGAAAGGTCAGTCATGATCACCTCAGAGGCGCGCAGCAAGCGAACTTCGCCAGCCGTGCCACCAGAGGTCCCTCCGTCCGGCATGAACACCGTCAGCCAATCGCCGACACTGTCCACCACCAGACACAAGCGCCAGCCTTGCTCCTCGGCAATCATGCCGACCTTCGTCCCATCGGCGTGCTCCATGCCGGCAAACCGCGCCGTGGTGTCCTTGAGCAACTGATAACCCGGCAGATTGCTCAGCACTTTGTCTTCGGTCGCCTCAATCGCCCGAGCCGCCGCCGAGGTCCTGGCCAGAAGTCCTGCGAGAAAACACAGCACGATCAAGCCAACCAACGTGGCCAACGTCACCACGGTCACGCCCGCCACATCATGACCCTCGAACATCGGCAGCAGCTTTTGCATCGGTCCGCGCAGCAGATGAATGGCTTTTTCAATCAGGATGAAGATCAGTACCAACGGCAGAATAAACAGCAGTCCGCCGATCACGGTGGTTTTGATGAACTTGAACATGACAGCTCCTTGATGACGATCAGAAATCAAGGCTAGCTGATAAAAATCCCGGGGCAGGCGCGCGATGAAACTCATGGCACCATGGCGGCCGGATGCGCTTAACAAGGAGCAGGGCACATGAACGTACCGGATCAGCAAGCATGGCAAGCGTGGACGCCGGAGGAGTTATCGCAACGTCTGAGACAGGTTTCACGCCCCTGGAGCGTGGTGGGCGGATGGGCGCTGGATCTGTGGCTGGGCAGACAAACTCGCGATCACGGTGATCTGGAGTTCACCGTGTTGCGTGATGATTTCATGCTGTTCAGGCAAACATTGGCGCCCTTGCAGTTCTACACCGTCAAAGACGGCACGTTTGCGTTTCTGCCGACAGACCGTGTGCCGGGCGAGGAGATATTTCAGGTTTGGGGTTTTGATGCGGTTGCCAATGTCTGGCGAGTGGATGTGATGCTGGAGTTCGGCACTGCGGACACTTGGGTCTATAAAAGAGACACTTCGCTTGTCTATCCACGCGCCGAAATGGTCGCTGTCAGTGACGCAGGGGTTCCGTACTTAAAACCTGCGGCCATTCTGCTGTTCAAGGCCAAACACACCCGGTCCAAGGATCAAGCGGATTTCAGTCTCGCCTTGCCGAACTTGTCGGGCGAGGAGCGGCAATGGCTGGTTTTGCATCTGAAGCGACTGCACCCGGATCATGAATGGACACACAGGCTTGAAAACGCCGAATGACTTGTGGCGAGGGAGCTTGCTCCCTCGCCACAAGGTGGTGGATTGTTTACTCATTGATCCGCGGATGTTGCTGCACCAGATTCTTGCGTTTGGCCTCCAGCTCAGCAATTTCAGCGTCGATGTCTTCGATCTTCTGCTCGATGTTGTCGTGATGCTCCTGCAACAACTCCTTGGCTTCTTCAAGATCGGAAGCCGCCGGTGCCGCGCCTCGCAGCGGTTTGTTGGCGGTTTCTTTCATGGTCACGCCGGTGGCCAGGCCGACCACGGCAATCACCATCAGGTAATACGCCGGCATGTACAGGTTGTTGGTGCTTTCCACCAGCCAGGCCACGACAGTCGGGGTCAGACCTGCAATCAGCACAGAAACGTTGAACGCTGCCGCCAATGCGCTGTAGCGAATGTGCGTGGGGAACATCGCGGGCAGGGTCGAGGCCATCACGCCGATGAAGAAGTTCAGCAGCACTGCCAGCATCAGCAGGCCGGCGAAGATCAGGCCGATCTTGCCGCTGTTGATCAGCATGAACGCCGGAATGGCCAGGATGAACAGGCCAATACTGCCGACGACGATGAAAGGCTTGCGGCCAATCTTGTCGCTGATAAAGCCAATCGCAGGCTGCACGAACAGCATGCCGACCATGATCGCGATGATGATCAGCACGCCACGGTTTTCGCTGTAATGCAGGTTGTGCGACAGGTAACTCGGCATGTACGTGAGCAGCATGTAATAGGTGACGTTGGTCACCGCCACCACGCCGATGCAAGTCATCAGGCTGCGCCAGTGCTTGGTCGCAACCTCCTTGAACGACACTTTCGGCCCGCCGGCCAGGCCTTCGCGGTCGCCTTGTTCCAGCTTCTCGACATGCTGTTGAAAGGCTGGCGTCTCTTCGAGGGCGTGACGCAGATAAAGCCCGATCATGCCCAGCGGCAACGCGAGGAAGAACGGCAGACGCCAGCCCCATTCCTCGAATTTGGCTTCGCCCAGGGTCGTGGAAATCAGCACCACCACACCGGCACCCAGCACAAAACCGGCAATCGAGCCAAAGTCCAGCCAACTGCCGAGGAACCCACGCTTGCGATCCGGCGCATATTCGGCAACGAAGATCGAGGCGCCGGTGTACTCACCGCCGACCGAGAAGCCTTGAGCCATTTTCGCCAGCAACAGCAGGATCGGCGCCCAGATGCCGATCGAGGCATAGGACGGAATCAGGCCGATGGCAAACGTGCTGAGCGACATGATCACGATGGTCGCGGCGAGTACTTTCTGTCGCCCGTACTTGTCGCCCAGTGCGCCGAAGAACAGCCCACCCAAGGGACGAATCAGAAACGGCACGGAGAACGTCGCCAGCGCGGCGATCATTTGCGTGCCCGGATCGGCGCCCGGGAAAAACACCTTGCCGAGCACATAGGCCACAAAGCCATAGACCCCGAAGTCGAACCATTCCATGGCATTGCCGAGCGCGGCGGCCGTAATGGCTTTGCGCATCTTGGCGTCGTCGACGATGGTGATGTCTTTCAGGCCGATCGGTTTGACGCTGTTTTTACGTGATTTCATCCGCGTATTCTCTTTACTGATCCATCTTGCCGCGAAGATGCCATCTTTTTGATGGCGCGTGCTCTTTGGGTCAGATACATGAGGACACGAAATAATTCACCGCTAACCGCTTTTTTTCCCCGTAGGCGCTGCTGAAGACTGCGATCTGATGATCTTGCCTTGCGAAAACGACAAAACCTGCCATCCCGATTGAACGGGAGTGGCGGGTTTTTTCTGCCGAAGAGATGTGTTGCCAGTGACTCAGCCATCGCGGGCAAGCCCGCTCCCACAGGGATCTGTGTCGACCACAAACCTGCGCCACACCGCCAAACCTGTGGGAGCAACTGTCTTCACCCTGCCATTCGTCACCGCCATTCGGTGCCGTCGCGCAGCATGGCATTCAGTCTGATAAGCAGTATCCGCATGCAGGCGATGAGCGCGACTTTCGCGCTCTTGCCTCTTTCTCTAAGGGCTTTATAGCGGGCCTTGAAATCAGCTTGATATCGGATAACGACCCAGCACGACATGTAAAGCGCACGTCTGACACGGGCTCTCCCTCCGTAAATCTGACGTTTCCCGCTGTGATTACCACTGTCGTCGTTGTAGGGGGCGATTCCCGCCAGGGCGGCGATCTCCCTGCGATCCAGCTCGCCAAGTTCAGGCAGGTAAACCAGCAAACTGGCGGTAGCAACAGTGCCGATGCCTTTGACTGACTTAAGTCGGTCGGCTTTTTCCGCATCCAGCTCACGCATGCCTTGATCAATGGCTTTGTCGAACTGCTTGATCTGGGTTTTCAGGTAGCGAATATGCTCCTTGATCGCCTCTACAACTGCTGGCAGTTGGGCCTGCTGCAGTCGGCGCTTGTTGTCGTCGCGCTGCTGGACGAAGTGCTCGCGCAACTGAATCAACTCGCGCAGTGCTTCACGCTCAGGCGAAATGGGCTTTTCGCGAGACGCATGCAGGGCTTCGGCAAAATCGGCGAGAACCGCCGCGTCGATAGGATCGGTTTTGGCATTCTTGCCCATTGCTACGGCAAAGGCCCTGGCCCGGCGAGGATTGATCCTCAACACGCTGAAACTTGCCTCCTGCAATGCCGCCATGACCCGGCGCTCATAGCCGCCTGTGGCTTCCAGCAACACGCGGCCCACCGTGTACTGACCTAAACGCGCGATCAGCACTTCAAAACCTTCAATCGTATTGGGAACTTCAAAGCCGTCTTTCTGTGGTTGAACCCAGATGACGAGATTGGATTTGGAGATATCGATACCGACCCAGGAAATCATGGCAAAACCCTCTTACACTCAGAAGTGAGAGTGCTCTGGCTTTGCCCACGCTTGTGATTCGAGTGGCGCTCGTCCAACTGTTCGGGCTTATGGGCCAGAGTAGAAAGGTGGATGGCAGCTTTGCTCCCACTCGTGCTTCAAGCACCGCGGACTCACAGCTTGCCATCCACCCCTCTCACCCCAGAGTTTATTCCCTTACCCAGACACAAGCGGGCTTGCCCGCGAAGACGTCAGTGGTTACGACACATCAATCAAGTCTGGTCAAAGAGGCTGCGACTACGGCAGCTCCAGATTATTCAGCACCCGATTCACCGCCAGCTCCCCGAGCATGATCAGTTGCGCAATGCCCTGCAGCGTTCGGCGCTGTGACGCGGGTATGAGGTTGGCGAAATCATTGGTGATGGTTCTTGCCGATGCCAGTGTTTCGCAGGCATCGACCAGCAGCTCTTCGTTTTTGAAGTCGGCGGTGACGGCGTACATTCTGCGGGTCCTACGTGGTGGCGGCGTGGACCCGGGCGGGCAGAGGTAGTGATCGAGCGCACGGTCGGCGGCTTCGTTGAGCTTTTTCGACTCGAGGGATTCGTAGGGAGAGGTGGGGTCGGTTTCGGGCGGGTTTGGCGTTGGTTTGATCATGGTGAAACTCCTTGAGAAAAACGGAGCCGTCAACCATCGCTGCTAAACGAAGAGGTGGCGGCTGTACGCGGGTTAGCAGACCAGGCTCAAGGATCCCGGCGCACCGAAGTGCCCCACGCAAAGCCGCCATAACGTAATGGCGGAACTCGCGTGCCTTGAGAATTGCCGAGCTGCTAAACCCGATCACTGAAATTTCAGCGACCGCACCACAATAGAACCCGCCCCCTATGCGCACAAGCCGGCGGATTCTGGCGTAGCTGTAGGCAATTACGCAAGGTCGTGTAGCCGGATTACGTGTCTTGTCGTGTCATTTAAACGGGGGTGTTTAAAGCCAAAGATCGCAGCCTTCGACAGCTCCTACAGAGACCGGTGTAGGAGCTGCCGAAGGCTGCGATCTTTTGATCTTTTTCCCGACACAACGCCTAATTCGTCAGCGAAACAACGATATCCAGCGCATTGATCGGCAGGTAAATCAGCGTGACAGTCGTGTAAGCCTTGCGTGATTTCGCCGCGAAGGCGCACAGCGGAAGAATGATCATCAACACATCCAGCACACCCCACAGTGCGATCGGCGAGGCTTGAAACAGGAAGACATTGACGATCAGCCCGAGAAGCAGATAAGTCGACAACGACAGCAAGGCGTAGCGGCCGTCCTGTTCGAAATAGACTCGCAAGCCGTTCTGTTCATCTTCGCTTCGACTCGGCAGCAACAACGCCGAAGAGACAAACAGCGACAGCGCCAGCAGCACCAGTAACAAAAACTCCGGGAAGGAAAATGTCGATTTGATCTGCGGCAGCGAGTTGACCGCCCACCAGAAATCCAGTTGCGTGGCGAACAGCGTGACGGCCCAGACCAGCGCCACCCAATCCGGCGCCGCCGCCCGGCGGATGCGGAATACCGTCAACGCGCCGAGCAGCAGCCGAGTGACCGACAGCCCCAGAATCATCGAAAGAACTGTCGCAACGATGGAGAAATTGCTCATCAATGGCCGTGTCCCGTGTGCTGCCAATACCTGCGTTTCACGTTAGACGAGAAAACGGCCGTACTACCGACGAATCGCTATATAGGATTGCCCCAGATCACTGGCCCAGCCATCCAGCACCCCTTTGACGTCATCCGCCGTCAGCACTTGTTTGTCGTTTTCCAGCGCCACGCCGGTGCCCTTGCGCACGACCTCGGCAACCACTTCGCCGGTCGAGCCGTCCTCGAACGACACTTCGGTGGCGATTTCACTGTCCTGATCGCGGATGCCGGCAGCGGTGCTGACCCCGGCAGCCACTAAAGTGACCGGCAACCATTCATAAAAGCGCAACCCTTGAGTGCTCGCGGCGACCCGGGTAATGGCCGGCCTGACGATCAGCGTATCCGGGCCGGGCATGGACACCAGTTGCAGGACTTTGCCCAATTCCTGCCGGAGGGCGGCATCGTAATACTCGGTGACGCCGGAAATCGTGCTCAACGGAATACGCCCGGTCGGTTCTACGCCGGGATAAAACTGGCTCGGCGCCAGATAGGCTTTGGTATAGCGGCCCCTGGCCAATGCCGGGCTGACCCAACTCATTACGTCGTGGCCCGACGGCGATTTGTGCTCTTTCAGAACGCTGTAATCATGCAGAAATCCCGTCGTTTCGACGCTATTGCTGCTGCAACCGGACAGACTCATTGACGCCGTACAGAGCAGCGTCATCAGGCAATGGCTTCTCATCAACGGGTTCCCTTGTGATGTTGCGTCGTGATGCTGTCCGCGCACTCGATGTGCAACTGGCCGTGGCGCATGATCCATTCGATGAGGTCGGCGGCGGCGATGCTGTGGACGTACTCGACCCAGTGCGCACTGGTCGGGCTGAATTGCTCGAAGTAACGACGCAGGAAGATCCGGCTCTGATCGCCGGACACGCCCAGGCAGGATTCCTGGAACACAACCGGCGTGTCGGGGCCAAGTGCGGCGGTCCGCTGGCTGAGGATCAAGGGACGATTACTGTGATGTCCCTCGGTGCAATGGCTGTTGTTCAATACCTTCATCATGCGAACCCCCTGGATTGGAATGGCAACAGAGTGCCCGAGGGGTTTTGCCGGACGATGTCCGCTTGATGTCTGTCATGCAGGAATGTTACTCGATTGAAATAAATGACCCGGGCGGCGAAATGGCTTTAGATAGCCTCTTTTTGGTCCATGGATCCTGTAACCGTGAGCAGACTGCTGTTCGTCGACGACGACGTGGAAATCCTCTCCTTGCTGAAAAAGTTCTTCGTCCAGCACGCCTATGACGTCGACGTCGCCGAGAATGGCGAGGCGATGTGGGCGGCGATCGCGCAGCAGCGCCCGGACACGATCATTCTTGACCTGATGATGCCCGGCGAAAGCGGCTTGAGCCTGTGCCAGAAGGTGCGCGCGCAGCTGGGCATTCCGATCATCATGCTCACGGCCATGGCCGAGCTGAGCGATCGCATTGTCGGTCTGGAACTCGGTGCGGATGACTACCTGACCAAGCCGTTCGCCCCACAGGAGTTGCTCGCACGGGTGCGCGCCTTGCAGCGTCGCGCCGGTGAACAACGGAGCCCGGTTGAACCGTCGCGGCCGGTGATCGGCTTCGCCGGTTGGCATCTGGACATCACTTGCCGCGAGTTGCGCTCACCGGACAACGTGATGATTCCGCTGTCCGGAGGCGAGTTCGATTTGCTCGTGGTGTTTCTTGATCATCCGCAACGCATTCTTACCCGTGAGCAGTTGATCGATCTCACCCATGGCCAGGGTCACGACGCTTTCGACCGCAGCATCGACGTGCAGGTCAGCCGCCTGCGGCGCAAGATCGAGCCGGACTGCAAACGCCCGGATCTGATCCGCACCGTGCGCAATGGCGGTTATATGTTCACTGTCAAGGTCAATCGCTCGTGATCCCCCGATTGCTGCGTGGCGACACACTGAGCCGGCGCATCGCCCTGACCATCATTGCGGCGATGTTTGCCTCGCTGGCGCTCAATGCCCTGTTTTTTCAGGCGGCGGGGATCTGGGCGAGGCCACCGATCGAACGCACCGGCCTGCTGGAGCAGATTGCCGCGACATCGCGCGTGATCGAGGCTGCACCGGCCAACCTGCGCCCGCAACTGGCTGCCGCAGCGAGCAGCGCCATGCTGCAAGTGTCGTGGAAAGCGCAACGCGCTGAATTCGATCTGCCCAATGACGGCCTGCGCATTGAAGCGAGCAGGGTGCCGGTGCTGCAACAGTTGCTGGGTGCTGATCGAAAAATCGAAGCGTTCAACCCCGGCGATTGGCCGAACGACAATCCCCAGGCGCATTACGCTGCACTCGTGCAATTGGTCGATGGCAGCTGGTTGTCATTTATCCCGCCTGAACGCAGCTGGGGTTTGGAGCTGGGCACGCGGATCGCGATCATCATCACGTTGGGGTTGATTGCCACGTTGTTGGTGGCCTGGATCGCCACGCGCCAACTGGCCAATCCCTTGCAGCGTTTTGCCCGCGCAGCGCGGCGTTTCGGCACCGACTTGCGTGCACCGCCGATCAAACTGGAAGGCCCCGACGAGATACGTCAGGTGATTGTGGCTTTCAACACCATGCAGGCACAGATTCAGCATTTCATTGGCGAGCGCACGCACATGCTCGCGTCGATTTCCCACGACTTGCGCGCACCGCTGACCCGCATGCGCCTGCGCAGCGAGTTCATCGAGGATCTTGAATACCAAAGCAAACAGATTCGCGATATCGAAGAGATGCAATCGATGATCAACGCCGCATTGGCGTTCTTTCGTGAAGATACTCAACCCGAACAAACTACGGCGTTCGACCTTTCGGAACTGCTGCACACCATCGTCGATGACTATCGCGATCAGAACATTGCCGTCGACTACAACGGCCCGGCGCATCGGGTGTATGAAGGCCGGCCGCTGGCGCTCAAACGGGTGATCGTCAACCTGCTGGAAAACGCCTCGAAGTATGCGCAGCGCCCGCGTATCGAATTGAGCGGTAATGAGCGCTTTATCCGTATCGACGTCAGCGACGAGGGGCCGGGCATTCCCGAGGAGTCGCTGCAGCGTGTATTTGATCCGTTCTTTCGCCTCGAAGCCTCACGCAACCGCCATACGGGAGGCGTTGGCCTCGGGCTCTCGGCAGCGCGGGCCATTGTGCGCGAGCAGGGCGGCGAACTGACCTTGAGCAATCGCAGCGGCGGCGGGCTGTTGGCGCGGGTCGAGTTGCCGGTTCAATGACCACGTGCTCAAGGCGCGCAAGTCAGCGACACCCGCTCATAGTTGAGGGCCTTGTCGCGCTCAGGCAGTGAATAGCTGGCCTGACATTGCTTGCCCGCCCACTTGATCGTCAGCGTGGCACGCTGTTCCTGAACCAGTGCCAACGCCTTGCCGGAAGGATCGGCGATCGCAATCTGCTTGCCGGCCGCATCTTCGAGCACCGCGCCAAACGGCAAGCGGTTGTGCTGCGAATCAAACAACTCGAACTGCACTCGGCGACCGGTCTGCGACGGGTAGCGCACCAATACGGCGGCACCGCGGCGTGGCACGACTTGCTGGGTGGCGTTTTCAATTTCTACATCGGCACCCAGATCTCGAGTGTCGAGACTGATCCAGTTCACCCGATAGGGCTGGGTGTTGGGAATCACGGCGAAGCCATTGCGACCGGTTTCAGTGCCGCTGAAGCTGCTGATCTTGACCCCGCCCGGTACCCCCGGCACTTCGGCCAAGGCAAAGGTTTCACCCAAGGTTTGCCCCAGATTGATACCGCCCGCGTGCGCTACCACCGAACCGGCAAGGCTCAGGTTCTGCGAAGTGTAGCCGCGCCCCTGGCTGTAACCGGCGTTGACGTCGACGAACGAGGTGCGCGAACTGATGCTCGCCGAGCCTGAATTGCCGCCGGTGCTGCTGTTGCCGGCCTGCACCGAATAATAGGTGTCGCTGTTTTCCGACAGATAGCCGTTCACGCCCAACTGCGTGCTGTCGCTGGATTTCTGTCGATTGGTCGAGACAAACGCCCTTGGCGCGCGCGGTTTGGAACCCAGCGGAAATGACAGCGAAAGGTTCATCTGTGTGTCGTTGTTCGCCGGGCCGGAATTGCCCACGTCTTGGGTATGCGTTACGCCAAGGTTGTAGGTGACGTCGCCCCAGTTGTTGCTGTAGCCGGCAGACAGGCTTTGCGAGCCGCCACGTCCCCAGTACCGCTGATCGGTTGCGTTGAGGTACAGGCTGCCGAATTGCTGGTTGCGCCCCAGACTCTGGCTGACGGTCAGGTCGGTGCGGGTCTTGGAGTTGCCACGGCGCTGCTCCCCGGTGCTTTGATCCTCGATGTGATCGGTCAGGGTGCGATAGCCCTCGGTGGAGTAACGATAGGCGGCGAGGGTGAAATTGGTGTCGGTGCCGGTGAAGGTTTTGGCATAGAGCATCCGCAGGCTATTCCCTTCGGTGGTCTGCCCGTGCGCCTGACTGGACGAGTGCGTCAGGTCGAACGACACCGCGCCAAACGCCGTGTTGCGGCCCATGCCCAGAGACATCGCCTTGAAGCTGTCTGTCGCCTGCACACCAAGAATCCCGGTCATGTTGCTGGTCATGCCATAAGCCAGCGTGCCGCTGACAAACTTCGGTTCGGCCAGACCCTCGGTGTTGCTTTTGTATTGCCCCGCCGAGAGGCTGTAGTTGACCTGGCCCTTGCGCACCATGATCGGCAGGCTTGAAAACGCCTGCTGGGTTTCATGCCGCGTGCCGTCGGCCTCGATGACGATCACCCGCAAGTCGCCGTTCGAGCCACTCGGATAAATGTCGCTGATCTCGAACGGGCCGGGTGGCACGTTGGTGCTGTAGAGGACGTAGTCGTTCTGGCGGATTTCCACGGTGGCGTTGCTTTGCGCCACGCCGCGGATGACCGGCGCGTAGCCGCGTTCGCTGTCGGCGCGCATGCCTTCGTCGGAACTCAACTTGAGCCCTCGGTAACGCACGCTGTCGAAGAGCTGCGAGTCGGAGAAAATATCGCCGGCGCTGAATTGTCCCTTCAGCGCTGTGACATCGTGCTGCACATAGCTGCGGTTGCTGGTGAACGTGTTGCGCTCGCCGGTACGGCTGCTGAAGTTCGATTCGTTACGCAGCCGCCAGGCGCCGAGGTTGATGCCGTTACGCAAACCGAGGTTGTTGGAGATCGTCGTGGCGGAGTCGGTGCTGTTGCGGTTGCTGCTCAACTGGTAATTGATGAACGCCGCCGGGACGCCGGCATCCCACAGCGCAGGATCGACATAGCCACGCATGCCGCGTTGCATGGCGATTTGCGGCACGCTGATCAACAGTCGCAGGCGGGTAGGGTCGTAGCTGACGGTGGCTTGGTCAATCAGGGTTGGCAAGTCGTAGCAAGTGTCGGGCGCCTCAGGCTTGAGCAGGCCTGCCGCTTCCAGCGTACTCATGTTGATGCCCAACTGCTGCAGCATGTCCAGGGTCAGGCACGCCTCGACCTTGCCGGTTTTCTCGGCGCGACGAAAATCGATATCGCGCCGCCCGACCAACACTTCGTTGCTGTAAACGTCGACTCGGTAATTGCCCGGCAAAACGCTGTTGGCCGAGAGCAACAGATTCAAATCCACCGACGACCCGACTCCCTGCAGAAACGAAGTGTTGAACTGGGCGAGTTGCTCTTGCTCCGGTGCAGCGACGGCATCACTGGCATTCGCCAAGTAAGGAAGACTCACTAACATGGCCAGATACAGCGCATTGAATCCCGAGAGTTTCGGGCAGGATTGTTCAGTCAGCGAATTGAAGTTGCTGCGCGGGAGTAAAGACATACCCAGCCCTATATTGCTACAGAGAACGAAGAGTTAATTCATTATTAGAATCAAGAGAGGGGGCGAACTTTCGGTGCAGGTGCTATTGCACTGCTTTTGCATTCACGGCGGCATTACCCGAGAAAGTTGCGCTGTAACGATCCTGTGCGCCGTAATCGTTAATGCTTGAAAAGTTGAGGTTGGAATAAGTCGAGTTGTTTGTTCCTTTTAGTGCGATGGTCTTGCTCTGACCCGGAGCAATCATCATCGAATCGACTGGTTTTTCCGTTGTGGCACCCGATTGCACGGAGACTTCTGACAACGAAACATGAAAGAGACTTGGATTGGTGATTTTCAATGCGGCATGCCCACCTTGCTGGTCGATCTGCCATAACAGCTGAGTCGGTGCGAGGTAAGCCTGGCTGGCCAGTCCGGCAGGGCGGAAAAACACCTTGATGCGCTGGCGCACGGCCAGTTGCAGGGTGTTTTCCGTTTTGGCGGTCTGGGGGATTTCCTGAACGTTCAGCCAGACCACGGATTCCTTGTCAGACGGCATGCCAGTGCCTTCGTAAATCACCCGCAGCAATTGCTGTTCCTTGCCGAGAATCCTCGCCAACGGCGGCGTGACGGCGAAAGGCACCGAAGCAATGCCGGGCTCATCGCTGTCGATCCATGACTGGATCAACAGGTCATCGCCATTGTTGCGGACCTTGATGCTGACTTCTTTGTGCTCGCCATCAAACACCAGACGGGTCGCGCTCAGCGAGATACCCGCGTGTGCCTGCGTCGCCAGCAACGCGCAGTGCAAACCCATGCACAGGGAAAGAATGTGTCGATTAAACATGGAAAACTGCCTGAAATTGAAAAAAGGCGGGACGATTGCGTCCCGCACAGTGTCAGCCCCGAGTGCGGTTTACTCGTATTGCAGAGTGAACGGCAGAGTCGCGTCACCACGACCGGCGACCGCAGTTTTCGGGTCGGCAGTGGTCACATAGGCGGCGGAGAATTTCAGGGTGGTGCTGCCGTCTTGCAGGGTATTTTGAATTTTGGCGGCGGCAGGCGAACTCAGATCGATCTGATCGCCATTGGCGTCGAGCAGGGCGATACCGATGTTTTTCGCGGCGCCCACACCGTCGGTCAACTTCAGGACCTTGGTGCCAGTGACGATACCCGAACCAGCGCCTTTGGTCGGTTCGAAGATCATCGAAACTTTGGTACCGGCGTTGCAGTTGATCTTCATGTCGAAGTTCTCGGCACTCAGTTTGCCATTGCCCTTAGGCGCTGCAGCGGTACCCATGTCTTTGATTGACACTTCGCCCATCGGTACGGAAATGGTTTTATTCAGACCTGCATCTTCGATAGAGCAAGCATCGTTGTTGATGATACCGGTGAAGTTAATGGTGCCGCTGCCCGCTTTAGTGGGTGTTACCGGTTCGTCTGCTGCAAACGATTGGCCCGCCACCGAAAGCATGGAAAGTGTCAGCAGTGTCAGCGAAAGCTTTTTCATGTCGATATCCATTAGATCGTGATTAAGTTGTGTTGGAGAACACGATCCAGAATATAGGTCTGAGTGCAGTGCTCAGACCATCAGACGATTCCTATAAGGTGGGGGTGTTAGTTGCACTTCGTCTGATAAGTGCATTCATTGAAAGACATTATTCTCCAGGCAATATGTCAACAGATCCTGATCGCTGGACACTTCAAGTTTGCGCATCGCCGAAATCTTTTGCGTGCTGATGGTTTTCGCACTTCTGGACTGGCTGCGTGCAATCGTGGTGACGCTTTGCCCGGAGACAAACATGCGCAGAATTTCAAATTCCTTGGGCGACAGCCGCGACAGTCTTTCGTCCAGCGCCACGTTAGGCTCCAGGACGCTGACAGGCTCGGGTTTGGCACTCTTGAAGGTGCGGCCTTTGGCGATTGACGAGAGTGCCAGTTGAATATCGTCGTGCAACTGGTTTTTCTGAATCACCCCCACCACCCCCAGTTCATGCAGACGGGTCAGAATCAACGGGCTGGAGATCATGGTCAGCACCAGCACTTTCACCTGGGCAAAATGTCGGCCCAGGTACTCCACCAGTTTCAGGCCGTCACCGTAGGGCGAATCCGCCGGCATGTTGAAGTCGGTGATCACCAGATCAACCGACTGGGTGTGCAGCAACTCGATCAGCTCGTTCGAACAGACCGCTTCGCCCACCACGCGAAAGCGCTCATCACGCTCTATCAGCTCACGTACGCCCAATAAAACGATGGGGTGATCATCGGCGATCACGACGTTGAGTATTGCCATGTTCGGCTATCCCTAGTGTGTTGTTGAATTCAATCGGGTTACGCCAGAGCATCGAGCATCGCGGTCAATCGCTCAAGCATAGCGCTGATCTCGCGGACCAGAGCGGGCGTGATGACGCGACCTTGCAGCTGGCTTTCCAGACGCACGCACGCCTCCGCCAGACCAGTGGCCTGCACCGCGCCAAGGGCCCCGGCCATGCTGTGCAGGTGTTGGGCCAGCGCGGGGGCGTCATTGCTCTGGAGCAGGGCGCTGACTTTCTCGATGTCCTGTTGCAGGGTACTGAAAAACAGCACGCGCATTTTCGGTGAAAGCTGTGGCTGATCCAGCGGTGGTGGGGTGCCTTGTGTGGCAACCGCGTCATCGGCCAGCGCCGGCTCAACGAGTTGGCAATGCTTGAGCAACTGCGTTCGCAACGTGTGCAGGTTGAGCGGTTTCACCAGCCAGGCATTCATGCCCACCGCGGCGCAGCGCTCACCTTCATCGCGCAGGGCATTGGCCGTCACGCCAATGATCGGCAGATCCGCGTCGTTGCTGCGCAACGCCTTGGCCAGCTCATAGCCATTCATGACCGGCATGTTGACGTCGGTCAGCACCAGATCAAACACCCCCGGCAGCCATTGATGCAACGCCTGTTCACCATCGGCGGCGGCGACCACCGAGCAGCCCAGGGCTTCCAGCTGTTCTTTGATAATCGCTCGATTGATCGGGTTGTCTTCGGCAATCAGGATGTTCAGATCAAGGCGTCGCGCCGGCGCTTTGATCGCCGGGCGAGCTTGCGGGTCGGCGCCTTGTTGCGCGAAGTGGACAGCCCAGGCCACCGCGCGAATATCGTGGGCATCGACCGTCCAGCCTTCGCCCGTGTATTGCGGCGGATTGGCGCCGGCGGCCGTGGCGATGACGCGCAGACCTGGCCAGCCGGATGGCTCGGCGCACAGCAGTACGTCGAGCAAGAGTGATGATGAGGCGGCCAGGTGTTTGGTCTCGGGGCCGATGATCTGAGTGTCCAGCCCCAGTCGCTCAAGCCAGCCGCAGAAATGTTGCGCCAACTCCGGCGCGTAAGCCTGAACGAACAAGGTTGGCATATGCGCGGTGAATCCCGGGCAGTCACTCAGCGAACCCTCCACACGAGCGAGTTCCAGTTGCAACGAAAAGCTGCTGCCCAGACCGGGCTCGCTGACCACTTTCAGTTGCCCCTCCATCAATTCACACAACCACCAGCAAATCGCCAGACCCAAACCTGCACCGGCTTCGCTGGACGCATCACGTACCTGATAAAACGGGTCGAACAGCTGAAGTTGCTGGGCCTGGGAAATGCCGATCCCCGAGTCGCTGACCTGCCACAGCAGGCTGACATTTTCGGCGGATTCCTGCACAACTCTTGCGCGCAATACCACCCGGCCGTTATCGGTGAACTTGATCGCATTGCTCAGCAGGTTATTGAGGATCTGCCGGATGCGCAGGGGATCGCCGCGCACCCGGTCGGGGATCGCCGGGTCGATGCAGGCGTAAAGCTGCAAACCTTTGGCCTGAGCAAATGCACTGTAGGCCCGCAGCGAATCCTCGGTCAGTTCGAGCGGGCAGAAGTCCTGCGCTTCGATGGTCATTTGCCCGGACTCGATTTTCGACACATCCAGTACGTCGCTGATCAATTGGAACAACGTCGTGGATGAGCGCTGGATCGTCCGCAGATATTCTTGCTGCCGAGGGCCAAGTTCGGTCAGCCCCAGCAACTCCAGAGTGCCGAGAACGCCATACAGTGGTGTGCGGATTTCGTGGCTCATGGTCGCGAGAAAACGGGTTTTCGCTTCATTGGCCGAATCGGCTTCACGCAGGGCATTTTCCAGTGCGGCGGCGTCATCGATGTGCCGGGTCACGTCGTGAAATGCGCAGATCCACACATGTTCTCCGTGGTAGCGCGCAGGCACGAACCCGACGTGATAATGCCGTCCTGCCACTTCCAGATCGGTCTGGCCCGCAGCGGTCAGCGCGTGTTCGCGGATCAGCGCCGCGATCAGTTGATCACTTTGTTGCCACTCCTGAATGCAGCGGTTTTCCAGGAGAATCCGGTGGTCACTGCGGCGCACGACACAAAGGCCTGTTGGGGCGGTGTCGATGATCGCGCGGCTGAAGGCTTCGCTATCAGCGATGCTTTCATGGGCCTGATGTGCAGGAATCACCACGCGGATTTTGTACCAGCGATTGAACGCCCAGCCACCGCCGATACTGGTCAGCATCAACGTCAACAAGCCAAGCAGCGGCCACCAGGCATAGTCGATGAATCGCTTGAAACCGACCACATAGACGGCCGTCCACGGTTGTGGCCCGGCACTGGAAATCTTGAACACCAGACCGTCCAGACGAACATTCAGCCCGTCCTTTAAATCCTGACTGGCATGCTCCGCACCGATCACCAAAGTGCCGTTGGGAGCGGTGAGGTTGAAGCTGTCGTAGATCGACCACTTCATGATTCGTTCGATGTTGTTGATCTGCGCCAGACTCAACAACGACGCCACGACTACCCAAGAACTGGCGCCCTCGATATCCAGTTGCGCGGCGGGCATGTTGACATTGACGTAGGCCAGCAGCGCAGGCGGGCCTTTGCTATCCGATCGGGCGTCGTAGCGGACCCAGTGAACTTCACTGTCCAGCGGCTTCGGGTTGGCATCATGCAGCTGTTGCACCACTTGCTTCATGACGTCAACGAAAGATCCGCCCTGAAGCTGCCCGGCAGTGCGCAACTGCCCGGCAGCGGGGACGGCGATGTCGAAATTATCGGGCACGTTGAACAGGAATACCTGCGGTGATTGATAGTGCGAGGCCGACCAGAAAGCACTGTAGTAACTGGCCAGATGGGCACCCAGGGCAAAGACTCGTGCGCGCTCACTGGTTTCAATCGCTGCCGGATTGATTTTCACGCTGTACGGCAGGGAAGAGGAGAGCTCCTGCGCCTTATAGATCCCGACTCCCTCATAGGGCAATGGCGTCTGCTTGAAGATTTGCACGTGTGTATTCAACGGCAGGCCTTTGTCGGCTTGCTGAACAATGGCGCTGAGGAACACTTCCTGTTCGCCGATGTTCTCCATCAGCCGGGCGAAATGAAACCGCACCGTGTCGCGCTGTTCCTCGACCATCCGATAAAGCCCCCAGCCACTGAGGCCCACCAACAGCGAGGCGAGGCCGCAGAGCACCACCAGACCAGTGTTCATTCGCAATGAGCTATTGGTCAGTTTTTCCAAATGGACAGTCGGGTGGGTCATTGCGCAAGCCTGTTGAAAATGCCGGGATAAGCGTAGGTCACCGCTACCTCTGTAGAAAACATCGGGTCAATCCATCAACGCGGGACCGTCCTGCGTCAGCAGTTGCTGAAAATCCTGTGACGACACGGCGTGGGAAATGATGAAACCCTGAACCTGAGTGCAGTTGATTTTACGCAACACCGCCAGTTCTTGCGCCGTCTCGACGCCTTCGGCCACGACCGTCAAACCCAGTTGTCGGCCGAGGGCGACAATACTTGTCAGGGCCTGCGCCAACTCTTCATTTTCATTGCAGCCCTGGACCAGAGCCCGGTCGATTTTCAACTCGGTAAACGGCGTCGAGACCAGGTTCATGTAAGAACTGTAACCCTGACCGAAATCATCCTGCGAGAGGCCAAAGCCCTTCATGCGCAATCGGCATGCACCGGCGTAGAAGTTACTGATGTCCTCGGGCATCGAGCATTCCATCAATTCGAAACAGATCATCGCTGGAACCCCCTGGCGCTGAAGCACAAAGGCAAGAATCCGGTCAGCCAGATCGGGGCTGTTGAGCAGATGCGTCGGCAGGTTGATCGACACCGGGATCGCGTAACCTTGCACCTGCCATTGTTCCTGCGCCTTGATTGCTTGTCCCAGAATCAGCCACAGCAAACGCTCTTCCAGATTGAAGGCTTTGAAGGCCGGTAGAAATACCCCCGGCAGCAAAAGCCCTTGCTCAGGGTGAAGCCAGCGCACCAGTGCTTCGGCGGCGACGATGCGGCCGTTGGCCAGTGATTTCTTTGGTTGGAACCAGGCCTGCAATTCACCGTTATCCAGCGCATCGAGAATGGCCAGATGATCAATCTGCGGGCCGGGCAGGGGCAGGGTGGCCTGACGCAAGTTGCCCAATTGGTCGGTGAGATTGCGCAGGGCTGCGATCTTGACCGGTTTGGAAATCAGGCCGATGACTTTCACGCCCAGATTGCGCGCGGCGAGGCTGGCACTGGTCAGCATGCGGCGCGAGGCGGCGCTCATGATCGCCAGCGCGGGGCGCGAACCCGAGGCGGCAAGCCCCTGGATGAACTGCACGCCGTCCATGCCGGGCATCAACAAATCGGTCAACACCAGATCGAAGTCGTGGCGTTTCAGGCAGTCCAGCGCGGCGCTGCCTTCTTCGGCAAATTGCAGATGAAACTGGCCGATCTCGCTGAACAGGTTTTGCAGGTACAGTTGCTGGAACGGATGGTCTTCAACGACCAGGATACTAATCGGTTTCATGGAATGTTCTTTCGTAGGACGCCAACTGGTTATGCAGGGCCTGCAGCGTGAAAGGTTTGATCAGGCAGTCGTTCATCCCGGCCGCCAGACACAGCGCTTCTTCGCCGCGCATGGCATTGGCGGTCGCGCCGATAATCGGTACCGTACAACCGAGGCGGCGCAGCTCGCGGGCCAGTTCATAGCCGTTCTTCTGCGGCATGTTGACGTCGCTCAGGATCACGTCGAAATGCCCCTTGCGCCACAGCACCAGGGCTTCCTCACCGTTGCTCGCCAGCTCGGCGGTACAACCCAGCTCCTGCAACTGGTCATGCAGGATCAACTGGTTGATGACGTTGTCTTCGGCGACCAGTACATGCAGATGCAGGGTTTTCAGTTGCCGCTGTGGCGCATCGATTGTGGGTTTTCTCGCCGACAATCCTTGAGCGTGGCTGACCGCTTGATGAATGGCGTGCAGGTGATTGATGTTCACCACCCAGCCGTCGTCGCTCCATTGCGGTTCGTTGTAGCCATCGCCCGTGGCGATCACTCGCGAGCCGGTCCACTCGGCGTCCAGACGCTGTTCGAATGAGCCGGGATGCAGCTCCAGCAGCACATGGTCAGCGTTGCAGGCGCCCCGCGAAGGCCGATCAAGTTGCGGCCGTGCGCCCCAGCGGCGCAACCAGCCATTCATCGCTTCGGCCAGTTCGCGGATGGGTGACACCACGTAGACCGTCGCCGGCAACAGCGGCGTAAAGCTGCTCGGCAACCTCGGCGTTGAGGGCTGCTCGAGCGACAGGGTCAGAGAAAAGCTGCTGCCCAGGCCCGGCTCGCTGACCACGCGAATATGGCCGTTCATCAAGTGGGTCAGGCGTTGACAGATCGGCAACCCCAACCCGGTGCCGGCGATCACGTTGGTGTGGCCCCGCGACTGATAGAACGGTTCGAAAATCCGCACCTGATCTTCTTGGGTGATGCCTTTGCCCGTGTCCGACACTTGCCAGAACAGGTTCACCCGCTCAGCGTCACGCCCAAGCAGCTTCACCCGCAGCACGATACGCCCGGTATCGGTGAATTTGACGGCGTTGTTCAGCAGGTTGTAGAGGATCTGACGAATTCTCGACACATCGCCAATCACCCGTTCCGGCAGCTTCGGATCAATCACTGCGTACAGATCAAGGCCCTTGCCATGCGCCGCCGCCGCGTAGCCTTGAATCACTTCGTGGATCAGCTCGTGGACGCAGAATTCGCTGAGTTCAAGTGCCAGTTGCCCGGCTTCGATCTTGGACACGTCGAGTACATCGCAGATCAACTGCAGCAGCGTCGCCGACGAGCCTTCGATGGTGTGCAGATAGTCGGTTTGCTGCGCGTCCAGTTCTGTTCGCGCCAACAACTCCAGGGTGCCCAATACGCCATACAACGGCGTGCGGATCTCGTGGCTCATGGTTGCCAGAAACAGGGTTTTCGCTTCATTGGCGGCATCGGCCAATTGCCGCGCCTGTTCCAGCGCCTCTTCAATTTGCGTGCGCGTGCTGATATCGCTGAAGGCACAGAGCAACACGTCCTCGCCCTTGTAGCGAGTCGGTGCGCAGCTGAGATAGAGATGGCGGCCGTCGGCGGTTTCGAAGTAGTCAGTGACTTGCGGGTCCAGCGCATCGAACGCCTGATAGATCCAGCGATGGCTGAGCCTTTCTCTTTCGCCGCTTTGGCCCAGCCATTGTTGTGACAGGGTATTTTCCAGTACCACCTGACCATTGGTGCGGCGCAACACGCACAGGGCCACGGGTGCGGTTTGAATCACGTCACTGCTGAACAGTTCACTCTCCACCAGCGCCTGAATACGGCTGATGGTCGGCGCGATAAAGCGGTATTCGAGGCGGCGGATCAGGATCCACACGAGGCTGATACTGAACAGGCAGAACAGCAGCGCGCCGGCGAGGCGCGGCCACAGGGCGACGACGACATCCCGCAGGTTGATCGAATAAACCAGTTGCCAGTCCGAGGACTTCAGTTGTTTGCGCATCACCAGATGATCCGGCAACCAGCCTTCGCCAACGAAACCGAAGAAGTTCTGCCGCTGGATCTGCAGCAGGTTCTGGCTGAGCTGTGCAGGCTGGCTGTTGCTGAACACCAGCATGCCGTCGGAGTTGAACATCATGAACTGCCCGGCACTTTGATCATCCAGTGCATGGGAGACTTCGCGGCCGTCCATTTCCAGGCCGAGCCAACCGGAGTCGACGTCGCGCTCATCCAGGCGAATGAACATATACAGCCGGGAATGACTGGCCGACTGATTGGTCAACCAGAGTTCTTCCAGCGCAGCTGTGTTGTCGCGTTTGAGCGCCTGCAACCGATCAAGCATCGCCGGGGGGAAGTCGGCGACTATCGGCGTCGCCGTGTAAAGCCTTTTGACGCGCACGTCGTTGCCACTGCTGACGTAGAGCAGATTGACCTGTTTGCTCACCAGATACTGCTTGATGCGCTCCGTCAGCCAGATGCTCCACTGTTTGCCTCGCGTGTTGCCCAGCAGCAGGTGAACTTCCTCGGGTGAGACCTGCGGTTTGACCCCTTGAGGCTTGCGGATGGCCGACAGACTGAGGCTTTCCAGCAAGGCCTCGCGGGTGGTGAAAAAGGTGTGCGCCTCGGCAATGGCGCTGCTCATGTGGCTGCGTCGGCGCGACACTTCGGCATTGAAAGTCAGCAGCAGAAAGCTATAGACGCCGCTGAGGATGCCAATCAGTAACACCAGGCCAAAAATCCGCAGCAATCGGCGAGCGGCGTTGGGCGTAGAGAGCAGGGGGTTGATCTGGTGAAGGTAGTTCTTCAGTTTCATCCGGCCACCCTAGCGGGGCGTCGCCGGAGGCCACATCAGACGATTCCTAAAGTGTGCCGTTCTATAAATACGACATGACGAAATTGATACTGGTGTTGGCGCTGCCGGCGCGAAACTCCGCGCCCGGGATTCGGGTGTATGCCGCAAAGAAATTCGCCTCGGCGGTTTCCGCGCCGCTGGTGAAGCTGCTGAGAGTGTAGGTTTTATCCATCAGGATATTACCTACCGACGCATTGGTGATTTTCAGGCCAATACCTCTGGCGGTGGAGTATTGGTCAAGCTCCACGGTGCCGGTGTCTTTGTCGACGATGGGTGTGGTGGCGCTGAGTCTGATCTGAATTTTATTGATGCTCTTGTCGCAGCCGACGACAGGAATCTTGAAGGCGACCGGTGGTGTGGTATCACCGACGTTTTCCAGTTGGTGCAGTCGGTAGTCATTGCCCATCGCGACGTTCACGTCGTTCACCGTGCAGGATGCGGCGACGACATTGATCGGATTGAGCAAATTGAAGGAGGCGATGACATAGCCACTGCTGGTGACCCAGGTGCCGAGCAAGCCAGCGGGAATGGTGGTGCCCGGTTCGATGGTGCGGTTTTTGATCAGAAACAAGCGGTACGGCCCGTCCTTTATCTGCATGCCGGTCTTTGCGATGAAGCTCGGCTGCGGATCCAGTTTGGAGAAGAACGCGCTAAAGCCTTCTATTCTCAACCTCAGGTCCAGTCCGGTATTTCTCAAAGTGAATACTGTGCCCGTGGCGGGCTGAGAGCCCAATGCGGGATTCAACTGGAACCCGGAATTTTCCTCAGGGATACACACCGGTCGGATATGCTTGTTCAACCCCGAAGTGGTCACATCAAGGACGGTCAAACTGCTGCTATCGGCGGGAATATTCAGGGTTGATGGCGCACTGAAATTTATGACGCGAGGCTTGCCGTCGCCGGCCTGCCCATTGTCATCGATATAGCAGTTGGCGACCGCCCCGGCAGAGTGGAAGAGCAGTAATGTTGTGATGATTCGGTAGGTTCTGTTCACGGTGAAATCCAGTCTTCGGGTTTTCTGGCATTGAGCAGGGCGTTTTGGCGTCATCGCTCCCTTACTCATAAGTAATCGTCTGATAGTGATAGGCGCGTTATTCAGAGGCCATCAGAAGATTCCTAGAGTTTCTTGCTGCAGATTCGGTCGTGAGCGATCCTGTAATACTTTGAAACATTTGCGCGCGGCGGGCGGTCAACAGGTCACATTCCTGATAAGAAGCGTCCATGAAAACCCCACGGCCCTCCGCACGTCTTGAACCGCTGTCGCAACTGCGCAATCTGAAAATGGCCCGCTCGGCGCACGCTTATGTACGTGGCAGCACCGTGCAGTTTTACGAGTGGCTGCACAGCCAGCCGGGGCGCAGCCTGCCAAAAGGTCCGGCGGTGTGGATCTGTGGCGATTGCCATGCCGGCAATCTGGGGCCGACAGGGGATCTGAAGGGGAAAATCGACATTCATATCCGCGACCTCGATCAGACCGTCATCGGCAATCCCGCGCATGATCTGGTGCGTTTGGCCCTGTCGCTCGCCACAGCCGCCCGCGGCTCGGATTTGCCCGGCGTGGCGACCGCACGAATGCTTGAAGAGATGATGCGCGGCTACGAGCAGGCCTTTGAAGGCGATCTGGATGAAGAGCCGCCGCGCCCGACTCAGATCAAGGCCGGGATGCGCAGTGCGGTGCAGCGCACCTGGAAGCATCTGGCTGCGGAACGGATCGAGAACAGCAAACCGACCATCCCGCTGGGCTAGCAATTCTGGACACTGTCCCGGCCTGAGCGTGCGGCGCTGAAGGCGCTGTGTGCCACACCGGAAATCCACACGCTGGTGACTTCACTGAAGGGCCGGTCGAAGGACGACCGGGTAAAAATGCTCGACTCGGCGTATTGGGTCAAAGGTTGCAGCTCGCTGGGATTGCAGCGTTATGCGGTGTTGCTCGGTGTGGGCGAGGGTGACGATCAGGAATATTGCCTGCTGGATGTCAAAGAGGCCGTCGGTGCCGCCGCTCCACGTGCAGCCCGCGCCACCATGCCCAGGGACAACGGCAAGCGCGTGGTCGAAGGTGCGCGTTCGTTATCACCGGGGCTGGGCAATCGGATGCTCGCGACACGCATGCTCGATCACGGATTTTTCGTCCGCGAGTTGCTGCCGCAGGACATGAAGCTTGAACTGGACCAACTGAGCCAACGCGATGCGATGTTGGCGGCCGGTTATCTGGCGCGGGTCGTGGGGCTGGCCCATGCACGGCAGATGGACTTGGCGACGAGGGCCTCATGGATAGGCGAATTGCAAGCTTGCCGCTCGAAAACCCTGGACGCGCCGTCGTGGCTTTGGACGAGTGTGGTGCAGTTGGTCGGCAATCATGAGCGCGGCTATCTGGAGCATTGTCGCCGGTATGCGTTGGCGCACTGATTACTGGGCAAGTCGCTCTAATGTGATGCCCGGGGCAGGCGCCGCTGTGGATTTGACCTGATTGCGGTAACTCTGCGCACTGATGCCGAAATGCTTTTGAAACGCTCGGCGCATGCGTTCTTCGCGACCAAACCCCACGGTTTCGGCAATCCTCTTGATCGGTTCATCGGTGGTTTTCAGCAGCCGACTGGCCGCCTCCATGCGCAAGTTCTCTACGGCTTGCGCAGGCGTTTCCCCCGTGGCGGCGACGTAAGCGCGGGCAAAGTGGCGCGGGCTCATGCCGAACTGCTCGGCGAGCCGCTCGACCCGCAGATCACCGTTCAGATTTCCCGCGATCCAGCCGTGCAGACGGGCCAGACGCACATCGTGATCGGTGCGCAAGGCCTTCGATTGCGCATTGAGCGAGGCGCTGAGCTGCGGCTGTTCGGCGCTGCGCCAGAGGAACACGGTGAAATAGCGAGCCAGCGCCAATGCGGCGTGGGCGCCGAGATCCTGTTCGACCAGCCCGAGCGCCAGATCGATACCTGCCGTGGCACCGCCGCACGTCCAGAGATTGCCGTCGTGCAGATACAGGGCTTCGGTCTGACAGTGCAGCGCCGGGTAGCGCGCCTGTAATTCATCGGCGAATTTCCAGTGAGTCACCACTTTTCGCCCATCGAGCAGGCCCGCAGCGGCGAGGGCAAAAGTGCCGGTGCCAATCGAGCAGAGACGGCGGATTTGCGGGGCGCGGCTGCGCAGCCAGTGGCAGGCGTGTTCGTCGGCCTCAAGGGCAGCCATGCCCGGTCCACCGGCGACGATCAACGTATCGATCACTGGCGCTATCTGATCGACCTGCTCCAGCGAACAGGTGGTGACGGTGATGCCCGAGACCGACATCACCTGACCACCCTGCGGCGAGGCCACCAGCAACCGATACGGCAGATTCGTTGCAAAGTCGCCGGCCAACACACGCGGTATCGCGGCAAACACCTCGAGCGGCCCGGCAGCATTCAGCAGCAACAGATCGTCGAAGGCCAACACTACCACCGTGCGCGCAGGCAACGGCAGCGTGTCAGAGATGGCAGCAAAGGAGGGGTGTTTGGCATGGAGCGGCACGGCGGGCCTCGACATACTGAAATCAATGCATAAATGAGGGCACGACAATGCCGCTAAAACTTCCTGCTGCCAAGCACCCACTGCTGACGCGGTTCAAAGCGCTGCTGTGCTGCGCCGCGTTGGTCCTGGCGCATCCGGTGTCGGCTGCCAGCGAGCCATTGAAGATGGGCGACCAGAGCGGTCTGATTCAGGCGTTGCTGCAGGCGGCGGGTGAGGACAAGGATTTGGCGTATCCGCTGTCCTGGCATCCCTTTCTGGCCGGAACGACGATGCTGGAAGCACTGAGCGCCGGGGCGATCGACGCCGGTGTGGTGGGCAATGCGCCGCCGGTGTTCGCCCAGGCCGGCGGCTTCGATGTGCGCATCATCGGCGTGGCCAGTGGTGCGCAAAACAACAACGCGCTGCTGGTTCCGCAGGATGCTCAAGTTCATAACGTGGCCGATCTCAAAGGCCTGCGCATCGCCGTGGCCAAAGGCAGCAGTGGCCATTATTTATTGCTGGCGGCGCTGCATCAGGCAGGCCTGACCCCGCGTGATGTGACCATCGCCTACGTCAGCCCGGTGGATGCGCAAAATGCGTTCGCCAGCGGCAAACTCGACGCCTGGGCGGTGTGGTATCCCTTTGTCGGCCAGGCCACTTCGCGTGGTGCGCGGATTCTGCTCGATGGCAGTGCCTGGCCGGAAACCGGTCTGAATTTCACCGTCGCCAGCAAGCGCGCACTGGCAGATCCTGAACGAGCAGGGCAGGTCGGCGATCTGTTGGCTCGACTGGCCCGCGCCCAAGCCTGGGCCACCGCGCATCCTGAGGCCTGGGCCAAGGTGTTCGCCCAGACCACCCGCCTGCCTGTCGAACTGGTGCAGGAGATGCTCGCGCATCAAGACCTTCGCTACGTGCCGATTCAGCCGACAGTGATCAACTCGCAACAACGACTGGCGGACATGTTTGCTGCCGAGCGCCTGATTCCAAAACCCCTGCAAGTCGAGCAGATCTTCGACGACCGTTTCAACGCCTTGCTGCCAACACCGCAGTAACCCCACGACTTCACCTTGCCGCTTGACTGTCGGCCGGGATTCACACGCCTGGAGAAAAGCCATGCCTAACCTCGAACGCACCACGCTCAAACGCCAGAAAACCGGTCTGATCGCTGTCGATCATGCCCGCAGCGCTGGTGGCTACACGCTGTTCGCCCCGCAAACGGCGGGCGGCAATGTGTTCCTGATCGACCTTGACGGCGAGATCGTCCATCGCTGGAAACTGCCGCAACGCCCCGGCCGCGACGCGGTGATCCTGCGCAACAGCAATCTCGGTTACAACGGCAACCATCCTGATTCACCGGACCTGTTCCCGGGCTGGTCGGTATGGCATGGCGGCGCGTTCAGCGAAGTCACGCCTGAAGGCGAGGTGGTCTGGGAACACACCGATCTGCTCCATCACCACGACGCGCAGTGGCTGGACAACGGCAACCTGCTGTACACCACCGCCGAGCCGTTGAGTGCCGAATTGGCCCGTCGCGTAGTCGGCGGGATTCCCGGCAGCGAGGCGCCGGGCGGGGTGATTTATGCCGACGTGGTCAAGGAAGTCGATCGCCAGGGCAACGTGGTCTGGGAATGGCGCAGCTGGGAGCATCTGCGCCCTGAAGACTATCCGCTGCACGAGTGCTTCGAGCGCCACCACTGGCCGATGACCAATGCGGTGACGCCGGGCCGCGACGGTAAGGTGATCCTGAGTCTGCGCAGCGTTTCTTCGGTGATCGCCGTGCAACGTGGCAGCGGTGAAGTGCTGTGGCGTCTGGGCCACGATCTGGTCGCGCAGCAGCACTGCCCGAGTGAGCTGGACAACGGCAATGTGCTGGTCTTCGACAACGGCATCTTCCGTCCGCACATCAGCATGCCGCACTCGCGCATCGTCGAAATCAACCCGACGAAGCAGCGCATCGAATGGCAATACGCCGACACGCCGGGTTATGCCTTTTTCACCCCGTTCATGGGTGGCGCGCAGCGTTTGCACAACGGCAACACGCTGATCACCGAAGCCAACTTCGGTCGTTTATTCGAAGTGACACACCAAGGCGAAGTGGTCTGGGAATACGTCAATCCGTTCTTCGCCAGCTACCCCGATGCGCCTTCGCGCAATTATTTGCCCGGCGAAAACAACGCGATCTTCCGCGCGCATCGCTACCAGCGCGAAGACCTGCCTTGGCTGCGTGACTGATCACGCGCCGACTTCCACCGCAACGATTCCGCTCACGCAAGCCACGCGCAGCGAAGTATCGACTCCTTTCAAAGAGCGGCGTGAAGCCGCTCCAGGAACCACCGATGACTCTTCTTTATTCGCGCAATTTTTCAGTGGGCGCACTGGGCTTGTGTTCGCTGATGCCCATGTTGCCAGCAGCGGCCAATAATCTGCCGAGCAATTCCGATGTCCTGCAACCGGTGACGGTCGAGGCCCGCCGTCGCAGCGAAGATGCCCAGCAAGTACCCACGGCCATGAGCGTGCTCGGCGCGCAAACCCTTGAAGAACAACGCTTGTATCGCCTGCAGGATTTGCAGCAGGCGATGCCCAGCGTCAACGTCGCATTCATGCATGCACGGCAATCGAGCCTGTCGATTCGCGGTTTGGGTAACAACCCGGCCAGTGACGGGCTGGAGGGCAGCGCCGGGATCTATCTGGATAACGTCTACCTCGGTCGCCCCGGCATGGCTGTGTTCGATCTGCTGGATGTCGAGCAGATCGAGTTGCTGCGCGGCCCGCAAGGCACGCTGTTCGGCAAGAACACCACTGCTGGCGTGTTGAACATCACCACTCAGCGACCTTCGTTTACCCCTCAGGGCAGTCTCTCCACTTCGGTGGGTGAGGATGGCTACACGCAAACCCAGGCGAGTTTTTCCGGCCCGCTCAACGACACGCTGGCCGGACGCATTGCCGCCTATCGAACCCGTGAAAATGGCTACGTGGAAAACGACTTCGACGGCCACACGCTGGGTGGTGGCGTGCGGCAGGGCGCACGCGGGCAACTGCTGTTCCAGCCCAACGAGGATTTCAACCTGCGCTGGCTGGCCGACTATCACGAAGAAGACTCCAGCGCCGGCACTCGCTCGCTGTTCAGCACCGGGCCGATGATCAATGGCGTCAACCGCTACGAGCAGCGCGCAGCGGCGGTGGGCGCGACGTTGGCAAAGGGGCGCCATGTCAATCTCGACGCCGACCAGAGCGTCAAGGTGTTTCAGGGCGGCACGTCGCTGGAAGCCAATTGGAATTTGCCCGGTGACTACACGCTGACCTCGATCAGCGCTTACCGCTGGTGGGATTTCACCCCGCGCAACGACGATGAGCTGAACGTCGATGTCATGCACAACGTCGGGCAGTCGGCGCGGGACAAGCAGTACTCTCAGGAGATTCGCCTGGCTTCGCCGATCGGTGAGCGTTTTGATTACGTGCTAGGCGCGTATTACTTCCGTCAGGAAATGCGCAACACCGTGTTCACCGACTACGGCCCGTTGGCCGATACCTGGAATGGCACGCCGCAAGGTGCGCTGAACAACGTCACCAGCGTCGGCCACGGTGAAGTCGATACCGACAGTTTCGCCACGTTCGCCCAAGGCACCTGGCACCTGACCCCGCGACTGGATTTCAGCCTGGGCCTGCGCGGCACCTATGAACGCAAACTCGCCGAGGTGACGCGCAATGCGCCGGTCGGTGGTGCGGCGGGCAGCGGTACCGCAGCGGCGGCGAGGGCGGGGCGGATCGGTGCTTACGACTCCGGTGATTTGAGCCTGTACAGCTTCAGCCCTTCGGCGCTGGCCAGCCTGGCCTGGCATGTCAACGATCAGGTGCTGGCGTATGCCTCGCTGTCCCACGGCGAAAAGTCGGGCGGGGTCAACCTCAGCGTGGCCAGTGCGCCGGTCGCGGGTGCCGATTCCCTGTTGATTGGCAGCGAACGGGCCAACGACGCGGAACTGGGGATCAAGACCACGCTGCTCGACCAGCGCCTGTTGCTCAATACCAACCTGTTCTGGACCGAAGTGCATGGTTACCAGACCAACGCCTACGATGACGTCAACCTCACCAGCTATCTGACCAACGCCGGTTCGGTGCGCAGTCGCGGGCTGGAGGTTGATAGCAGTTGGCGTCCGCTGCGAGGGTTGACTCTGAACCTCAACGGCTCGTGGAACGACGTGCGCTATCTGTCTTACGAGGATGCACCTTGCCCGGCCGAAGTAGCGTTGCGTCCGGGTGCGCCGGCATCTTGCGACCTCAGTGGTCATGCGATGGTGGGCGCGTCGAAATGGATCTTCAACAGCAGCGCCAGTTACCAGTGGAATCTGGACGATGGCCTGCAACCCTACGTCAACGGCAACTACGCGTGGCGCTCGCACGCGGTCGGCACTGTTGATGATTCCCGTGAGGCGCAGTTGCCGGGCTACGGCCTGGTGAACCTTTCCACCGGTGTGCGCGGCGACTGGGGCCGGGGGCAGTGGGACGTGTCGTTGTGGCTGAAAAACGCCTTCGACAAAACCTACTACACCACCCTCTGGAATTCACCGAACGGCGCCTACACCGGCGTACTCGGCACGCCGCGAACGTTGGGCATGACGGCGCGATACGACTTCTGATTGTCGTTCGCCCTGATCGGCAAAAACACCCGAGCACGTCATTCGATGCTGCGCTGTGGCGGGGCATCGATTGACGTGCCCGGGTGGTCTTGCCGGGCGGAGAGTCCGCCGAGTCGACGTGCAGGGTGCGTAACTTCCGTCAGTAACTAAGCAATAGCCTGTCGGATCTTTCACTTTCCGTAGAACTTAGTCGTGACATATTTTGTTTGCTGTTTCAGAAACGTCCTACAACTTGCCTAAAAAACGTTGGTGTAGGATGTTCGGCAAATAAAAAGGGAGTGGTACGTATGGCTAATCACGGTTATATGAAGATCACGGGCAAGGCTCAAGGATTGATTTCATCGGGTTGTTCAACCCAGGACTCCATCGGCAACAAGTGTCAGACTGCACATAAAGACGAAATCATGGTGCTGTCTTACAGCCACAACATGGCCAATATCGGAAACGCTAACAAGCCGACGCACAATCCCGTCATCATCACAAAAAACGTTGATAAGTCATCGCCTTTACTGGCTCAAGCGCTTTCAAGCAGCGAAGAAATAAACTGCATTATCAACTTCTATCGAATTTCGCCGTTTGGCCTGCAGGAAAAGTTTTACACGGTAGAAATCAGAGGCGGCATGGTCACCGATCTGACACTCGATATGCCCCATGTGGTTTTACAGAATGACGTCGAACCGCAAGAGCACGTTGCCATTCGATATCAAGACATCATATGGACTCACCACCTGGCAGGAACCAGTGGTTACAGTTCATGGTGGGAGTAACCCATGAGCCCACTGAAGAATAGCTGCAAGCCAGGGAGTTGCGATTATTGGATGGTCAGTAATGCCGCTGCCAATCTGGCCAATCAAGCCTGTACGTTAAGTGCCCGTCACATTAAGGATGGCACGTTACGCATCCAGTTCAATCGCGAGGTTTCTTATTACGCCAGAGGCATTGTCAATGACGTTGCGCAGGGCAAAAGAAGCCATGAACAGGGCCTCAAAGCTATAAAAGACGAGCAGAACAGCCTGTTAAGCCAGTCAGTGGAGATTGCCAGAAAAGGCTTCGGTGCAATTGCAGGTGCACTTCAATTTGTAGCAGGTGCGGGGATTTGCTACGGCTCGGCCGGTGCGTTGTGCCTTTTTGTTGGCGCGCCTTTGATGGCTCATGGGGCCAATAATACTTATGAAAACGGGCGGAACTTATGGGAGGGTCGGTCAGATATACAAGGGCCCGTTAGAAAAGGTTATCAAGAGGCCGCTAAATTGATTGGGGGCGGAGCATTTGAAGGGAATATGGCTTATGGGGCCGTTGACTTGGGGCTTTCGGTATATGGCCTCGGCAGGCTGGTATTGAAGCCGGATGCGTGGCGGTTGTTTAGGTATGTGCATTCTGATTATGTTCGCGGTTATGAGAATGTGAGCAAAAAGGTATTGGCGACTGAAGTTATTTCGGACGGCATAACGATAAGGTCCATGCATTTAGATGTCCGGGAGCGCGATGAGTAACGCACTACTTCTAGCGGTGTTGTATTTTCTGGTTTCGCTGATTGTCTTTGTGATTTTTTTTAAAATCTCTAGAAATATTTCGGGAGTAAATTTTAGTGCTGGATGGTTTTGGTTTTTTCTTATATGGGTCATGCTTTGGGGTATGGTCCAGTTAGATGTGGCTCGGAATGGTTATATTCTGTTCATTCCAGCCTCAAAAGTTATCATTGAGGATAACTATTTAATTCGGTGGGTCGCATTTATAAGCTCTATCCTCCAAGTCTTTTGTCTTCCAGGCAAGGAAAAGCCAGGGGGTTGGTTTCCCCGAAAGTAGACTTGCATCTGCGGCAGTAGTGGACACCCTGCATCAGGAGGTCAAAAATAATGATAAGTGATTCACGATTAATAGAGGCGCTATATTTGCTTGTTTCCATATCAGGCTTCTGGTGTTTTCGTTCTATCTCAAGAAGGATTTCAGGAGAAAACTTTACGGATGGGAAGTTTTGGGTTTTTTTGGCATTTTCGTTGTTTTGGGGCGCGAACCAATTGAGCGTGGCTGACTATGGTCGCTTATTTTTATTTATGCCAACCCTGGAGGTTTTTGAAAGTGATTATATAATTCGGTGGATCGCATTGATAAGTGCTGTCGCCCAAGCCTTTATTCTTCCAGTCAAAAAAGAACAAAACCGCTGGTTCTCCCGAAAGTAACTCCTCCTCTAATCCGTCCCGCGCCACACCGCAACCCAGAAGCACCGACCACTCCTGCATGACGAATGACAATCCCCCATGGGGGTTGCCCGCATGAAATTTGTTCTGTAGATTTTCATGAAATTATAAGAAATAAATTTCATGAGGCCGCGAATGTTTCAGCAATCCCAGCGCCATGTCGACAGCTATTACGCCCACAGTTGCGCCACCATCCTCCGCGATCGACCTGCATTGAGCGGTGACCACGATACCGACGTGGTGATCATTGGCGCCGGTTTCAGCGGGCTGCACACCGCGCTGCGCCTGGCGTTGGCCGGCAAGCGGGTAACGTTGCTGGAAGCCAGCCGGGTGGCGTGGGCGGCCTCGGGGCGCAATGGCGGGCAGGCGATTCTGGGCTGGTCGTGTGATATGCCGCCGCTGGAAGCCGCGCTTGGTCATGAGCGGGCTAAACGGCTGTGGGACGGCATGCGCTGGGCGGCTCGCGAACTGCGTGAACTGCCGGGGCGGCATGCTTTCGACTGCGACTATCGCCCAGGGCATCTATGGACGTCGGTGATGCCGCGCCGAGTCAGTCTGCTGACCGAATGGCAACACGAAGCGAGCCACAAATGGGGCCACGATGCGTTGCAATTCATCCCGCGCGAAGAACTGCCGCGATGGGTCGCCAGCGAGCGCTATCAGGCAGGGCTTTACGACCCGGAAGGCGCGCACCTCAATCCGTTGAAACTGGCACTGGGTCTGGCGGCTGCCATCGAGCGAGCCGGCGGGCGCATCTTTGAGCAAAGCAAAGCGCTGAGTTATCAGGAGGAGGGCGCAGGTTTTCGGGTCAACACTGAACGCGGTTCGATCAAGGCCGATGTATTGGTGCTCGCCTGCAACGCCTATCTCGATGAACTCGACCCGCATCTGTCCAGCTGCATCCTGCCGGTGGGCACCTATCAAGTCGCGACCGCGCCGCTCACGTCAGAGCAAGCTACCGCACTGTTGCCGAGCAATGTCTGCGTGACCGACAACCAGTTCGTCCTCGATTACTTCCGCCGCACGCCGGACAACCGTTTGTTGTTCGGCGGTGGCTGCACTTATCTGGGCGGCATGCCCAAGGACATCGTGGCGGCGACCCGGCCGTTTCTCGAACGGGTGTTCCCGCAGCTCAAAGGCGTCGAGGTGCAGTTTGCGTGGGGTGGGCACATCGACCTGACGCTGAACCGCACGCCGGATGTCGGCGGCGCGGGCAACCGTTACTGGCTGCAAGGTTACTCGGGCCACGGTGTGCTGCCGACACTGGCCGCCGCTCGCGCCGTGTCCGATGCGATTCTCGGCAATGCCGATGAGTTGGCGTTGTATCAGGGCCTGAGTAATGGCAGCTTCCCCGGCGGCAAATACCTCGCCGCACCACTCGAAGCCATCGGCAAAGCCTGGTATCGCCTGCGAGACAGCATCTGATGAATCCTTTTCCGGAACCCCGGCCATGAACAAGCAAGAAGAAATCGCCGCGCTGGCGATCCTGATCCACGACCTGCGCAAGCACAAGAAGTGGACCCTCAAGGAGCTGGCCGACAAGATCGGTCGCTCGGTGGGTTTTCTCTCGCAAGTCGAGCGCGGCTTGTCGCGGCCCACCGTGGCCGACCTGACGGCGATCAGCGAAACCTTCGGCGTGCCGACCACCTATTTCTACAGTTTGCCCAAAGCCAAGGAACTGCCGTTTGTCACGCGCCCGGACGAGCGCCGCACGCTGTATTACGCCAACGGCATTACCGACATCCTGGTATCGCCGCAGATGCGCGCTTCGTTTTCCATGCTCGAAAGTCATCTGGAAGCAGGCGCCAGCAGCGGCGACCGGCACATCAGTGACAGCTCGGAGCAGGGCGGTTACGTGCTCGAAGGCGAATTGACCCTGTGGCTGGGCAATGACGAAGAACCGGCGACGCTCAAGGCTGGCGATAGCTTCCAGTTCGACAGCCACACCCGCTGCCGCTACGGCAATCTCACCGACCAGCTCACCCGCGTGCTGTGGGTCTACACCTGATAACAATCAAAGGATGAACACGATGGACGCTGTCTGCGCTGACCTGCTCGCTGAAGTACGGGCGTTTCGCCAACGCTACCCTGAGGTGCGTTATGTCGACCTGATTTGCCTGGACATTCCGGGGCACTTCTACGGCAAGCGCTACCCCGTGGACATGCTCGAAAAAGTCGCCGCCGGCAGCGTGCTCAAACTGCCGCAAAACTGCGTATTGCTCGGTGTGCAAGGTGGCTTGTTCAAGATTGGCGATTACTGCTTCAACGATGGCGACCCGGACGCCGTGCGCCGCCTGGTGCCCGGCACCCTGAAACCGGTGACCTGGGAAGCCCAGCCGCTGGGGCAGATGCTGATCACCTCCGACGGCACCGAAAACCCCATCGAATTCGAACCCCGCGAGGTCCTCGCGCAAGTGCTGAGCCGACTGGCGCGCAAAGGCATTCACCCGGTCGTGGCCTTTGAACTGGAGTTCTACCTGTTCGACAAAAAACTGCGCGACGGCCTGCCGCAATTCCCCCGCGACGACTTGACCGACGATGCCGATGATCAGCCCAACCTGCACATCGAACGCCTGTCACGCTTTGCGCCGGTGCTGGATGAAATGGTCGAGGCCAGCCGCGCTCAAGGCATCGACGCCACCGTGATCACCGCAGAGTTGGGCCCCGGCCAATTCGAAATCAATTTCGGCCATCTCGACGATGGTTTGCGCGCAGCCGACTGGGCGGCGCTGTTCTGTCGCAGCACCCGAGGCGTTGCGCTCAAACACGGCTATCGTGCAAGTTTCATGGCCAAGCCGTACTTGCAGCATCCGGGCAGTGGCATGCACGTGCACGTCAGTCTTTACGATGCTCAGGGCAATAACTTACTGGCGGCGAATCAGCAACAGCCGCTGCGCCATGCCATCGCCGGGTGCCTGGAATTGTTGCCGCACAGCATGCCGATCTTCGCCCCGAACCAGAATGCGATGCGGCGTTTGGGCGGCACGGTGAATACGGCGACCAAGGCGAGTTGGGGGTTTGAGGATCGCGATGCGTGTTTGCGCATTCCCGAGTCGGACGAAAAGAACCTGCGCATCGAGTACCGACTGGCCGGGGCGGATGCCAATCCGTATCTGGTGTTGGCGGCGATTCTGGTGGGCCTGGAGCATGGACTGGCGTCGGGCAAGGAGCCGATCGCGCCGCTCAATGACGATCGCAACAGCGGGATTGGATTCCCGACGGAGATGTTCGAAGCGGTGAGGGCGATGCAGCATCAAGCGCAGTTGCGTGAAGTCCTGGGTGCGGAGTTTGTCGACGTGTATTGCGAGAACAAACGCCAGGATCATCTGGCGTTCATGCAGGAGATCAGTGCGCGGGAGTATCGCTGGTATTTGTGATGGGAGCCCCTCAGGGAGCACGGTTTATTACCGCCAATTCCGCACACGTATAGTGCTTGTCCCAAGGCGCGATTACTCATAAACCCTCGAGTGAGTCGACTTATTAAAGTCAATGACACCGGTCAGTAGCCGGCACAAGGAGGGACTATGAACGCCACTGCGATTCCCGAGGGCTTTACCCCGTTTACCCGCAGCAGCCCGTTGCTTGATTTGCTTGGCCCGATTTACGCGAGGGGCAACGGGCTGCAACTGGAATTGGGATTATTGACCGACTCGCGACTCGCGACTCGCGACATGCCAATGGCCGCGGCACGTTGCATGGCGGTGTATTGGCAACACTGGCCGATGTGGGCATGGGTTACGCCATGGACAGCCTTTCGTGAATGCCTGTTTTCGGCCAGAAGCGGACGTCCATGAACCACCGTTTACAAGCTGACCCGGTCCTTCGTTGCCTAAGCTTTTGACGAGCTGGACGATGCTGACGCTGGCCGGGTCATTCGGCCTGGTCTTCCTCAAGCCTATTGCGCAGGTGGTTCAGAACCTGATGGGTAGTCTGGATAGCATCGATGTCCAACCCTTCCGCCAGCTCATTAATCCAGGGCATCTGAAGCTTCATCGCCAGATCGAATGCTTCTCTTCCAGCTTCAGTCAGGACAACCAACTGCGCCCTGCGGTGGTGTGGGTTCGGCTGAAACTCCAGCAGTCCATCCTTCACCAGATCGTTGACGATCCGCTGAACGTTTTGCCGATTCGCCCCCATGTCGCGAGCAATCCATGAAACCGGTTGTGCTCGTTCGGCGTACACAATCGTACCCAGTAGTTGCCAGCGGGCGCTTGTCAGACCTAGCTCTGCGACGAGTCGATCGCCTGCAGTAAGCAGACGCGCACTTGCTCGAAAGATCTCAAGAACCAGATCGCTCGTGGCACTTCCTGCGAGGGTGTAGTTTGTCTTTTTCATGGCGCGAATCCTTCCACGTTGACACCATGATGTCAATCGCAGTAGGTTTGGAGCGTGAAACCCAAACTGTCATCATGATTACAAGTTAGAGGTCGCCATGCTTTCTATTCGCCCCCTTGATCCGATCGTCCCCATCACTCAACAGCTGCAGTGCAGCGAAGCTCCAGTGGTATTGATCAACCTCTTCACTGTCGACACAGACGATGTACCTGATCTCCTTTGCGCATGGGAGCTGGATGCCAACTGGATGAAAAAACGTGCCGGCTTCATCTCCACGCAGCTCCATCAGGCCATCGGTGGAAGCAACATGTTCTTGAATTACGCCGTATGGGAATCGGTAGAGCGGTTTCGCGAGGCTTTCAATCATCCAGAGTTCGCCAACGCGTTGGCGCGGTATCCCTCAAGTGCCTTGGCCATGCCACATCTGTTCACCAAAGTAGCTGTGTCGAATATCTGCACGGCCTGAGTATTAACCAACTGTCTGACGGTATTAGATAAATGCTAAGACGATTACATTTGGTCTCCAGCACGCTGGCACTGCTGTGCATCGCCACCTTCTTTCTGTCGACCATTTTTGTCGAACTCATCGGATTCCGACACTCGATAGCCTCACTCAAGCACCTGATCGTGAGTCCCGGGCTTTGGATATTGGTGCCGGCAATGATTGCGACCGGTGCAAGTGGGGTGTTAATGAGTCGAAAACGACAAGGACGACTGGTCGCTTTGAAGAAGAAACGCATGCCATTCATTGCCGCCAATGGCCTGTTGGTTCTGATGCCGTGTGCCATTGTGCTCAACCAATGGGCGTCGACGGGAAGCTTCGATACGCGTTTTTACTTCGTGCAGGTAATCGAACTGATCGCAGGGGCCACCAATCTTGCATTAATGGGGCTGAATATGCGTGACGGCCTGCGCCTCAGCGGCCGACTGCTGCGGGTTGCACCTCACAGACGGTAAGCTGAATACTTGCTTCCATCTGTCTTGAAAAGCTGGGCCGAAACCTGCCATTCGTGACCGGCTGCTATCGGCTAATAGCAGTCGCTCGCGGACGGCTGCTTACGACCCAAAACTGGCATCAGGCGATGGATGCTCTTGGCCAAATAGCTTTGATTAAGCAACGAGCGTAATCTTTTGGCCTTCTCGTACAATTGAGGTAGGCAACACATGTCTGGACGGCTTTGCGTTGTATTCATTCCGGCGCTTTCGGACGCTTTGCAAAGCGCCGAAACGAACAAAGGCTCCCCACTTACAGAGTCCGAAACACTCAAAATCCGTGATAACGCGACGTGTGTTGCAGTTCCATTCGACGTCGCCCTTGATATGGAGAAAGAACGTGGTTTCCGGGATCTGGTAGCTGAGGACTGCTGGAATGAATGGCAGCGACTACGGCTCTCAACGAAGAAATGAGAGGCCGCTCTTGGCCAATCTCTGCCTGTCGTGAGGGCCGTAATCGGCCCAAAACGGAGCCTCCAAGCAAGAATGTTTGCGTCAGCTACGCTATTCCACCAAGCACGATACTGAAAGCGAGGATTGGAATGACAGTTGGCCGCAGAGATGATCTAGCCTACTCCGTCCTGTTAATCACTCCGGTTCTCCTTTTCGCCAGCATAGGTGCGAACCCGCTGTATACAGGCAGTGGTTACCTTGTCGCAGTCCCCGCGGCCGTGTTCGTACTGGGCTTGATTTTTCGAACGCCTGCCCTGTTTCTGACTGGTACGACAGCCGCGGCGGTGGCCACACTGTTGATCTACATGAACATCATCACCAGCCTCGACCACCCCGAAGGGTTGTTTGGGCTCGGGCATGTGTTCTCAATGCCCGGCATGTTGGTTGGCGCATCAGCGTCGGCCTGGCTGTTGAGATACTGCGTGAAAGCAAGTTTGCCGTGGATCGTCGCGGGCATTGGCTTTCTGGGAACTGCCTTGGGATTCATGGTCGCCCAGATGGTTGTGTGCAACATCCTGATGTATTGCGGCCCGCTTTCATTTGGGGGTTAACGCAGGAACCGAACGTCCCCTTCTGGCTGAAAGCAGGCGGGTATTACCTTGTTTCAGCTGCGTCAGGAGGCCAGCTCTCATAGAAAGAGCCGCCTACAGGGATCGGGTTGCCATCCATATGGTATGCGGCCCATGCCAGTAGGTGTGCCATGCGTTCGGCAGCAACTGGCGACAGTCCGCAAGATTCTCTGACTTCGTCTAGCCGTACTCGGCAAACATCGAGGTGGCGTCGAACCCCGGAAAATCCGCCAAGATAGAGATAGAACTCGTCGAGAAGGATACCCACACCTGGAACACCATAGGTGCCGGCCACACCTGGTGCCTCCTCATATATGGCCTTCACATCATGGCCTTCCAAGGTCGCGACAGCGGTTAGTACATCGCAAAAAGTATCTTTCATGCTGTTGCTGACCCAGAGGTCATAGCTGCTGCCGATAATGATGGGCGCGCCCATGAGTCTTACTCTGATTTCGATAATGGAATGCTGAAGAAGAGACGGATTCAGCCATGTAGCCAATTTTCAATAGGCCGTCTCCGCTCCGATTATTATCGTTTTGGGCTGGAAAAGGCCATGCGTGGACGGCAGCTCTTGGCCGATAGTGGACATTTTGGCGTTTCAGGTAAATCCGGCAAGGAGAAAGGCCGATGGACTTCATTATCGATTTGATAGCTCATCGCATCGGCGTGTTTGTGCTGGGTTTGCTGAGTGGCGGCCGTTTCAAGGGTGAGAGTGGTTTTGCCTGGGGCTGGGCAGTTGTCGTCGGTGGACTGATTCTGCTATCTCCGTTTGCAGCAGTCATAGCTGTGCTCGTTTATACCAGTGCCCCCTGATTTCATGTCTGTAATGGGTCAGAAGCTGCATTTCTCGAACGGTAGCTTTTGGCCGGTTGCTGCCGATTGCACCTTTCGCTTCCGACCAATCGCAGACTTTGCACCCAAAGGCGTCGAATTTGTCCCCTGAAATAAATCCGGCCTCATTTTTTCCTGGCATCAAACGCATACCAACTGGCGCGCCTTGCCAATGCTCCCCACCACAGTTGGAGATAACCTTCCCTTGGCTTGAATCAATCGGAAGGGGTTTTCATGAGGCAAACAAATCGTGTGGCGCTGGTAACCGGCGCTTCGTCCGGGATGGGCAAAGCTTTCGCGCAGGCTTTGCTGGACGAGGGGATGGTGGTTTATGCGGTTGCCAGACGAGTCGATCAGATGTCTGAGCTACGCCGCCAGGGAGCGATTACCCTGGCAATGGACATCACCGTCGAACAGGATATCCAGCGCGTTATGGCTCACATCAAAAAGGATCATGGTGGCGTGGACGTGCTTTTGAACAACGCAGGTTTCGGATTGTATGGTGCGATGGAAGACACCGATATTAACGAAGCCCGCTATCAGTTCGAGGTCAATTTATTCGGGCTGGCAAGACTGACGCAGTCATTGCTGCCCGATATGCGCGAACAACGCAAAGGCACAATCATCAATATCTCCTCCATGGGTGGCAAGGTGTACACGCCATTAGGCAGTTGGTACCACGCGACCAAGCATGCGCTGGAGGGGTGGTCTGATTGTCTGCGTCTGGAGCTTCACCCATTCGGGATCAACGTGGTCGTGATAGAGCCTGGGGCCATCGAAACTGAATTTGGGGGCGTATTGCTGGAGCCGATGCTCCGGCGTTCGAAAAACGGCGCTTATCAGGATTTGGCAAAGAAAGTAGCAGCCGCCACCGGGCAGTCTTTAAAACCAGGAACGCTTTCCACGCCTCAGGTCATCGTCGATCTTGTGTTGAAAGCTGTGCGTAGCTCTAATCCCAAAACCCGCTATGTGGGGGGCAAGTATGCGCGTGTGCTGATGACTATTCGCAAGTGGCTGGGTGACCGCGTTTACGACAAGATAATAATGTCTACGATGCGGTAATGGAGATAACAGAGTGAGACGGGCCACGCGATTTTCAGTACATCCCGGCTGGGCCTTGCTCATCGCTGATCTCGGCGTGAATGTTGCCGACGCTCTGAAGCTTGCCGGCCTGCCGGATGATCTTTTTGCCCGACAGGATGCGAGCCTTGAGCCGGTGGAATACTGCCGGTTCTGGCTGGCACTGGAGCAACTGACTCAAGGGGAAGAACTGCCCTTGATCATCGGCAGAGCGATTACCGCCGAAGCGTTCGATCCGTCTATTTTTGCAAGCCTGTGCAGTCCGAACCTGGAGGTCGCACTGCGACGCCTTGCGGGCTACAAAGCGCTGATTGGACCTTTGCTGCTGCACATTGACCAGCAGCCTGGCTATCTTGAGGTGCGTGTCGAATTCCCGCTGACTGTACCGTCATGGCCTTCCAGTTGCGCGATGACCGATCTCGTGTTTTTTACCCAGTTGGCACGTCTGGCAACCCGCAAACGGATCTGCCCTCTGCGCGTGCAACTACCGAATCCACCCGATAACCTTCATCCGTACCTGGAGTTCTTCGGCTGCCCGGTGGTCTCGGGGCAGGAGATCGCCATTCGGTTCAGCGATAGCGATTCGAGGAGGCCATTCCTGACGGCGAACCAGGCCATGTGGGAGTTCTTTCGACCTCTCCTCGACAAGCGCCTGAGCGAACTGGACGTCAATGCGAGCATGCGCAAGCGCGTGCGCGGCCTTTTACTGGAGCTTTTGCCCAGTGGCCAAGTGAGTATCGATGCTGTGGCTGGGCGGTTGGCGATCAGCAGGCGTTCATTGCAACGCCATCTGGAAGTTGAGGGTTGCAGCTATCAGGAGGTGCTTGTGGAGACGCGACGCAGCCTTGCCGAGCACTACCTGAGTCACTCACATATCAGCTTCGCCGAGGTAGGGTATCTACTGGGTTTCAATGACGGAAATACTTTCCACCGCGCCTTCAAGTCGTGGCTAGGAATAACACCCGGGGTATACCGCTCTCGGTCACTAGGCTTGACCTTGAGCTAAAACAACATCATCAGCGCCGCGCCCAGTGTACCGCGTACCAGACCACCTCCCGATGCGCCGCTGTAAGCAATGATCGCTGCATAATACCGGTCAGTTGCAGTGCTGAAAAAAAAGCGGCGAATGTCGTTGATGTTTTATAGCGGACAGCGCAATAGCTCGAATGATCTTTGGAGAGAACCATCAAGACGTTATCGATTGTGCGGCCCAGTGGCGGTCGTATCGCTTCAGGGGAGAAAACCCTCGAAATTCGCCGGTGGCATCCAGACCTGGATCCTTGCGAAGATCTTCTGATTGTTGAAAACGGACGCTTTCTGCACACCGAGGGTGACGAGGATGCCGACGGCATTGCTGTCGCTATCGTGCGGGTGAAGGCTGTTCGCCCGTTTGTCCTCGCGGACATGCAAGCGGCCTGTGCGAATTACTTTGAGGAGGGTTGGCTCGCATGGGAATTGAGTCATGTCAGGCCGATCACGCACCCTGTGAACATCCGGGCGGCGCGGGGTATTTACGAAGTGGACTTCGTGTTTACCGATAACGGTTGATCATCGGGGTGGGGGCGAGTGGTCGAAAACGCTCCTGATCAATACACACTTTTTCACAAAGACCTCCTCGCAACCATTCAATGGCAGAATCCCCTCAACTTGAAAGTTTTGGAGATCACCATGCTTCGTGTGTTTGAACGAAGACTCGACCCTTTTCCTCCTGACGAGGTGCCACCACCACCCAACGGTTTGGCACGTTTTCTCTGGGCCTGTACGCGGGGCGCTCGCGGTTACATTCTGGTGCTGGCGCTGCTGAGTGCCGCTGTGTCGATCTACGAGGCCTGGCTGTTTTCTTTCCTCGGGCAGGTCGTCGATCTGCTCTCGACCTGGCAGGCGGGCGGTGAAGCCGCCGTGCAGGAAAATCGCGTGTTGTGGGGCATGGGCATTGTCATGGTGACCAGTGTCGGGCTGGTGGCGTTGCGCACGATGGTGCAGCACCAGATATTGGCGATCAACCTGCCGCTGCGGCTGCGCTGGGACTTCCATCGGCTGATGTTGCGGCAAAGCCTTTCGTTTTTTTCCGATGAGTTTTCCGGCCGCGTCACAACCAAGGTGATGCAGACGGCGCTCGCGGTGCGCGACGTGCTCTTCACCCTTATCGAGATCCTCCCCGGGATTGGCGTGTATTTCATCGCGATCATCGCGCTGGCCGGCGGCTTCGCCTTGAAACTGATGTTGCCGTTCATTGGCTGGGCCGTATTGTTTGCGCTGGCCATGTGGTATTTCGTGCCGCGCCTGGGGAAAGTCGGGCAGGAACAGGCGAATGCGCGGTCGATGATGACCGGGCGTATCTCCGACGCCTACACCAACATCACCACGGTAAAGCTGTTCTCCCATTCCAACCGTGAAGCGCACTTTGCGCGGGCGGCGATGGAAGATTTCAAACTCACCGGTTTTCGCCAGATGCGTCTGGTCAGTCTGTTCGAAATCGTCAATCAGGCTCTAGTGGTGGGTTTGATCATGTCGGCGGGCGGTTATGCCTTGTGGTTGTGGCATCAGGGCGACGTTGGCGCCGGTGCAGTGGCGGCAATCACCGCCATGGCGTTGCGGATCAATGGCATGTCGAACTGGATCATGTGGCAAATGACTTCGTTGTTCGAAAGCATCGGCACGGTGCAGGACGGCATGGCGACACTGACCCAGGGCGCCAAGGTCCAGGACGCGCCGGATGCCGGCGTGCTGGTGACCTCCGGCGGCGCGGTGACTTTCGACAAGGTGCGTTTCAACTACAACGGCGAGCGTCAGGTGCTCGATGGCCTGAGCCTGAGCATTCGTCCGGGCGAAAAAATCGGTCTGGTCGGTCGCTCTGGCGCCGGCAAATCCACGCTGATCAACTTGCTGCTGCGCTTCTATGACATCGACAGCGGCGAGATTCGAATCGACGGCCAAAACATTGCCCACGTAACGCAAGATAGCTTGCGCAGTGCGATCGGCATGGTCACGCAAGACACTTCGTTGCTGCACCGTTCCATTCGCGACAACATCGCCTACGGCCGTCCCGATGCCACCGACGCGCAAGTGCGCAGCGCCGCAGCCAGCGCGCAGGCCGATGAGTTCATCAGCCAACTCAGCGACCGCCAGGGCCATAGCGGTTACGACACGCTGGTGGGCGAACGCGGCATCAAGTTGTCGGGCGGTCAGCGTCAACGCGTGGCGATTGCTCGGGTAATGCTCAAGAACGCGCCGATCCTGCTGCTGGACGAGGCCACCAGCGCGCTGGACTCGGAAGTCGAAGTGGCGATTCAGGAAAGCCTCGATGACATGATGCAGGGCAAAACCGTGATCGCCATTGCCCATCGTCTGTCGACGATCGCGGCAATGGACCGGCTGATCGTCATGGACGAAGGCCGCATTATTGAACAGGGCACTCACAGCGAATTGCTTGCGAAGAACGGCGTTTATGCGCGGTTGTGGCAGCATCAGAGCGGTGGTTTTTTGGGGGAGGACAACGGCGTGGTGGAGGCTGCCTGCATACAATGAGCCGGGAGCAAATGATTTTGCAGTAACGAATGCGGTCTCATTTACGACCGCATCTGGCAATTCAAAGCTGAGCCATCAGCACGGCTCAGCGTTCGCCAGGGTTAATGTTTCAAGGGATGTTTAATGACGAGGGATGATTCAGTGGCGAACACCGCAATGAGCATTAGTCAGCTGCAAATCGATATTCAAGAACACTTTCAAAAGTTCGAACGTGCTCCTATCAAAGCTGCATGGCGCAGGCGCGATGCGCGCAGCTGTCTGATTTGGATTGCTGCATGTCTCCCGGGCATCTTATGGGTGACTTTGGAGTTGCCCAGTGTCTCGCTTTATCAATACATCCCCGTGCTGTTTGCCATTTTGATTATCACCATGATCTGCGCGGCACGGATCGCCGATGTGTACTCTCGGATTCGCGCAGAAAGCCTCGGCGCGGACGTGAATGCTTCTCGCACTGATCGTTTGAAGTTGAGGCAAGATTGGCTGTGCATGCGTTATGAGTGTGGCCCCGGTGAGCTTGTCACCAAGGCGAGAGCCCTCAGACAGCTTTGGGAAGAACGGCAGGAAATTCGACGTTTGGCCAGTAACGATACGATGGGGCCGCGCTTCGCTGCGTTCTTTCGGTTGCCCGACTCTGCGCGTTTTATAGGATTGCTGATTGCGATCACGGCAATTATTGCCACTCTGGTGACGTTGGGAAGTAGCATCGACTCAATCTTCGACGCCTTGCAAAACTGGCGGATGCTGATCGCAAATGTGCTTGTTGCCACCTTGTTGTGCGCCGAGTTGATACTGTTGTGGATAATGCTCACGGGCATGATCCGAGAGATTGGCCCTTCGATACTGGAGCAACTCGCAGTGCTGCCACTTTCCAGTCGGCAGGTTTATCGCTACCTGTTGGCCATGCACACTGCTAGCGAGCCGAATGATCTGCAAGGGAAGTGGATTGATCGTTTATTAAGTTTTGCTGCGCTGTTTTTTATACCCATCCCGCGATTGTGCGGGCGAATAAAGGCCTGGGTCTCCTCGCGACTGTCGAGGCTGAACGCCTGACTGCAAACGTCCGCCTGACATGCGATGAGCCAAGAGGGAATTGATCAGATCGTCTGTTCGGTGGACTGCCGACAGATGTTTTCATGGATAGGGGGTGTTTCCATGCCGAAACCGACATTGCACCTGATGTGCGGCAAGATTGCCTCTGGCAAATCTACACTCGCGAAGTCACTGGCAAGCGAGCACCGCGCGATTCTTTTGAGTGAAGATCAGTGGATTTCAAGGCTCTACCCCGGCGAAGTGCAAACGGTGCAGGACTACGTGCGCTGTGCAAAACGCATTCGCCATGTATTGGGGCCTTTGGTTATCGATTTGTCAGGTGCAGGGCTTGATGTGGTTTTGGACTTTCCGGCGAATACTGTGGCGGATCGCGAGTGGCTACGAGGTCTGGCGGACGCTGCTGGATCGCCGCATTGCCTGCATTATCTGGATGTTGATGACGACACTTGCCGAGCCAGATTGCATGCTCGCAATGAGCGGGGAGGGCATGACTTTGCGGCAACTGATGCGGAGTTTGATTTGATCACTGGCTACTTTCAGATTCCGGAAGAGGTGGAGGGATTGGTGATCGTTCGGCATTGTCCGTGAGTGCCTGAGGGGGGACAGGTCAGTGCCGCCCAAGAGTTGAGTGACTGGTATCGGCCAGAAGCGGACGCTCCCGAGTATTGACTTTATCAGCGGAGATTCAGGGCTGGGGTTGAGTTGAGTTGAGTTGAGTTGAGGCAAAGCTAATCCCCAAGCTCGAATTGCTGAAACCCTACACGCCTGACGTAAACCCAAAAGTCATGTCTTGGCTCATACTGCTCCATGCATACCCTGTGAACCTGGCGCAGTTCATCTTCGTCGATCAGGATACGATCCCAGTCGAAGTCAGGGTTCGTGGAAATGGCGTAACTAGGGTAAGGTTTGTCGAGATCGAAGTGGATCGAGTAAACGAAAAACGGAGATTCCCCCGGCATGTAGGTTTCGTACAACCGCATCAGTTCGGGCATCTGTGCTTTACAGTGCTGTTCGGCGAACTTCAGTACTTGGGGTAAATCATCCCACGCAGCATTGACCGCGCGTTGCGCGGCGGCGACCCTGGCGCGAGGTGGCTCGTCATCGCGATGTTGGACGTAAATCAATCGGCTGCCGAATTGGTATTCGCATTGCCAGACACCCGATGCAGCACGCCAGTGGCCAAGCATGGATTCGGTCAGTAAGTTGATGCCCATATGGGTGCCACACAGATTAAAAGGTGTTCAGGGTACCCTCTCAAATACCGACCTGGGAAGGCCGTAGGCGTTTGGGCTATTTGCCCGAAACCCATGGGGATCTAACCGGCAGCATTGGGACGAAAGCAGCTTCTTGTAAAGGGCGGCTTTTGGCCGATTGCTGCCGCTCACGAGTGACCGCTTTCGGCCAATAGCAGCCGTGCGACTCGCCTGCTAATTAACCCATAGCGGCCGGTCAGCATTCACGGAAATCGAGAGTCTATTGCCTATCGCTGTTATGCAATCTGCTCAACCGCCGGCAGGCTGGCCCAGGTGCTCACCGGTTCACGTCGCGAGCTCACTGCCAGAAGGCGCCGGGGTTCAGAAAGTCGTGAACCCCGTTTCCATTTTAATTTACCATTCGCAGGCGGTCCGTTCCGGCGCCGCTCAGCCCACCCCTGCATTCCGAATTTCAAATGGAAGGATCCCCGCTTCATGTCCACTACTTGGTTCCGCGCACTCGCCTTGCCCAGCCTGTTAGTCCTCGCCAGCTGCACCACTGCAACGACAACCGTATCGACGCCTGTTACCTCCAAGGCCATCGAAGCCTTCGTCGACATCTGTCTGAAGACCGCCCCCTCATTCGCCGGCTCTGCTGAAGCGGCCAAGCGGTTCGGCATCAACGACCTACAGGACATGGGTTTCACGCGCATCGGCTTCACAGCGGACAAAAACCTCTCAGTGCAACTTTCCGAAAAGGAATGCGTCGTTACCACTCCGGAGCAACCCGACGACAGCCTGACCCGCCAACTGCTGAGTGCCGCGCAGGCTTACTCGCAAACGCCGGTAGCAGATCGTGTGCCATCGAAGGTGCGTATCCAGGACAACAACTTTATTCTTCAGCATGACCGAAACGGCGGTGAAGCTTATGTGCTGTTGCGGAACAAGTAATTAGCACTTATACCCCGCGTACAAAAAAAGCCCGCAAAGTGGGCTTTTTTTGTGTCGGCAATTTAACGTAAATGCCGTTCTATCTATCTGCCCCTTGAGGCCGCAATCGACCCAAAACCGGCATCAGGCGAAGGATGCTCTTGGCAACCAGCATATTCCTCGCAGATCAGCGCCATCGGCCGACAGCGTCCGGTTCGCCATGTGCAGTGAGCAAGGCGAGGGCTCAGCCAACCATCACCTCGTCCAGCGCCTGCTCAAGCGTACTCAGCGTGCGCTCGATATTGTGCAGCTTTTCCAGTCCGAACAGACCGATGCGAAAAGTCTGGAAATCGGCCGGTTCGTCGCATTGCAACGGTACTCCGGCGGCGATCTGCAGGCCGTGGCTGGCAAATTTCTTGCCGTTCTTGATGTCGGCGTCATCGGTGTAGCTGACCACCACGCCAGGCGCCTGAAAGCCCGGGGCGGCCACGCTTTTGATGCCTTTGCCGTTCAACATCGCGCGCACCTGATCGCCCAGCGCCTGCTGTTCGTCGCGGACCTTGTCGAAGCCGTAGGCTTGCGTCTCTTTCATCACTTCGTTGAAGCGTGCGAGGGAATCGCTGGGCATGGTCGCATGGTAGGCATGTCCGCCCTGTTCGTAGGCCTGCATGATCTGCAGCCACTTTTTCAGGTCGCAGGCGAAGCTGCTGCTTTGCGTTTGCTCGATGCGTTCGAGGGCCAAGGCACTGAACATCACCAGGGCGCAGCAAGGGGAGGCGCTCCAGCCTTTTTGCGGTGCGCTGATCAGCAGGTCGACCGCGCATTTGTGCATATCCACCCACAGCGCGCCTGAGGCGATGCAGTCCAGCACGAACAGACCACCGACCGCATGCACGGCGTCGCCGACGGCTCGCATGTAATCGTCGGGCAGGATAATCCCTGAGGAGGTTTCAACGTGGGGAGCGAAGACAATCTGCGGCTTCTGCGCCGCGATGGCTGCCAGCACTTCGTCCAGAGGAGGCGGGGCGTAGGCAGCCTGACGACCTGCTTCAATCGGTCGGGCTTTCAGCACCGTGGTGGCCGCCGGGATCTTGCCCGTTTCAAGGATCTGGCTCCAGCGATAACTGAACCAGCCGTTGCGAATCACCAGGCATTGCTGGTCGGTGGCAAACTGTCGCGCCACCGCTTCCATGCCGAATGTGCCACTGCCCGGAACCACCGCTACAGCCTCGGCGTTGTAGACCTGTTTCAGGGTGCTGGAAATGTTCTTCATCACGTCCTGAAACGACTGCGACATGTGGTTGAGCGAGCGGTCGGTGTAGACCACCGAGTACTCGATCAGCCCCTCGGGATCGATACTGGGATAGAGCTTTGACATAGATGACTCCTTTGGCAGAGATTTCAGTGGTATCGACCCTGCCCCAAGCGTTCAAGAGGGGCAGCAACCGACCCAATATAGCTGACCAGCGTTTTTGCGCCCCCGCCGTCAGCCAATGATGAGCGTACCGATGGCAATCACCGCGCAGGCCAGTGTCTTTTGCCCCGACCGAGAATGTAGGGTGAGAATTGGTTTCTCAGCAAAATGTACTCTTCAGTTACTGCATCGATTCAGCACTGCTTGTATCCTTGCTTCCCGAATAGGATGAATGACTGCCGCCATTGCCTTGACCCCATGTTGCTGGAGCGGAAAACCGGACTTTCCAAAAGGTAGTAACGTGAAGCGTGATTCCCACCTGGTTGTGCTTTTGCTGCTGGTCATCGGTTGTTCCCTGGCGTCTTTGACGGTCTGGAAGGTATTGGCCTCTCGAGAGCGAGCACTGGCGGAGGTCGACGTCCATGGTTTGAACCTTACCCAGGCCCTGGCGACTTACTCCGAAGGCATTGTCCGTCAGAGCTCGCTGCTTTTGCTCGGGCTCGTCGAGCGTCTGGAAACTGAAGGCAGCGGTCCTGCACAGATTCAGCGGCTGCGTGCTTTGGTCGACCGCCAGGAGCCGCTGATGCCACAGCTCAGTGGTATCACCATCTACGATAATCAGGGGCGTTGGTTGATGTCCTCCAACCGGCCTATTCCAGCAGGTGCGAACAGCAGTGATCGGGTGTATTTCATTCATCACCGCGACGATCCTTCCCGCGAGACCTTTATCGGTCCGCCCATCCAGAGCCGTTCCAACCAGGAATGGGTGATCACCGTCAGCCGGCGTTTCAATGGTCCTGGCGGCGAGTTTGCCGGCGTGGTGGCGGTTACCCTGGGGATCGAAAACTTCCTGCGATTGTTTGGGAAGATCGACGTTGGGCAGGAGGGTGCTATCGGTTTGTCCTATACCGACGGAACATTGCTCGTTCGCTATCCATTCCGTGAGCAGGACATGGGGCGCAATTTTTCCAATTCGCCCATCTATGCCAAGTATCTCGTCGATCGATCTGTCGGCACCGCCTCATTTACCTCCAGTCTGGACGGCGTGGAGCGCCTCTATGCCTTCCGCAAAAGTGACCGGCTGCCGCTGATAACGACTGTTGCTCTGGGCAAACGCGAAGCCCTCGCCGCGTGGCGAACGGAGGCATTGCTCTCGGCGGTGGTGGTAACGGGTTTGCTGGGGCTGACAGGGCTCATCGGCTGGTTTCTGATTCTGGATATCCGTCGGCGTACCGAGGCAGAAGATCAGTTGCGCGGGGCTCAGCAGCAGTTGCTTTCATCGAACCGGCAACTTGAGTTGCTGGCAATGAGGGATGCCCTGACCGGTCTGGCCAATCGGCGTTGTTTTGATGAAAGCCTTGCCATTGAGGCGCGGCGAGCACAGCGTAACGGCACGACGCTGGCATTGCTGATGATTGATATCGACTACTTCAAGCGCTTTAACGATTCCCTCGGGCATGTCGCGGGAGACGTGTGTTTGCAGACGGTGGGCAAAATCTTCGAGGGCTGCGTAAGGCGACCGTCGGATCTGGTGGCACGTTATGGCGGAGAGGAGATCGGCATCATCATGCCTGACACCGACGCTGACGGGGCCGCAGTGGTGGCGCAACTCATCCTCGACCGTTTGCAGCAAGAGAACATTGCGCACAACACCAGCCCGCTCGGTCGGCTGAGTGTGAGCATCGGGATTGCTACCGCTAGCGGCACCCGGCTGGACAATTTACAGGGGTTGATCGAAGTGGCAGATCAGGCTCTGTACAACGCCAAGGCATTGGGACGTAATCAGTTTGTGAGGGGAGGGATGTAACAAGGTGCGCTGGCTCACCGGGCTGGCACGCAAGCCCGTCCGTCCAGAACTCGGCACTCCCATGGGTTGATCGCCTCTGAACTTCAAGCACGGACTTCCCGCGCCTTGTTAGGAGAGCCAGCATGGACATTGATGAGAAAGCGCCAGGCAACACGTCTCAGCAGGAAGTGACACGCACCACGGACAATGAAACCGGGCACGACCCACGGCGCGATGAACCTGAGGTGCCGCTGCCAGCGGACGACGAAGCGCCGGTCGAAGAAGACATGAGCGACGTGGAGGCCAATAACTCGGTGTCGAGTGAGCATCCCGAGCCGAGATAGTTGGCAAAAAACACCCCCAGGTATTCCTGCGGGGTGTTTTTTTTGCCTTCAATGCCGGCATAACCGCAATGCCCTTGTGGGAGCGGGCTTGCTCGCGAAGGCGGTGTATCAGCTGAAGCAATGTGGACTGAGACGGCCCCTTCGCGAGCAAGCCCGCTCCCACATTGAATTTGTGGCGGTCTTGAGGGCAACTTTTCAGGCTTGGAAGAGCATTCCTTCAGAGGGCTGCTTTCACCTGTAAACCCACCACCAACGCATTGTCGATGTCCTGTCCGGAAAAAGCCCCCGGCTCGATGATGTACTGCAGATTCGGGCGCAGGGTCAGCCAGGGCGTTGCCTGATACCCGTAGCCGAGTTCGATCAATTGTTCGGCGCTGTCCAGATTCGGGAACGCCGTGCCGTTGTTCAGCGCGGCATCTTGCTGCACATCACGACTGCGCGGATTGGGCACCGCACGGCCGTAGCCCAGAGCGACGGTGTCACGCGGGCGGCCTTCGAACGGTTTGTACAGAACGACGCCGGTGCCGTACCACTTGCTGAACGGCGAAGCGGCTTCACTGGCCGCCGAGTATTGACCGAAGGCATGCAGACTGCGGCCCTCGGACGTCTCGGAACGCCACACCGCCTGATCGATCAGCAAATAATGACCACCACGACCGGACACTTCCTTATCGCTGCCAATGCGCTTCACATCAGAGCTGTCGTAGTAGTAGCCGACCTTGTATTCACCCGGCAATTGACCTGCGTGCTTGTACACCAGTTCGATCGGCACCACGGTGCCTGTGGTGTGTTTCGGCCCAAGGTGCCAGGCGCGGCTGGAATTGCCGTTGCTGTCGGGATCGACATTGAACGCGGCCACACGCAGTTGCCATTCAGGCGACAGATCGTATTTCACCCGCACGCCGAGGCGGGCATTGGGGTAGTTGGTCCAGCCGCTGCCGCCGGACATGTTCAGCGGATGCCCGCAGAAACCGGCGTTCATGAAGTTGCAGAGGATGCCGCTGTCGAGGCCACCGAGGTCATTGCCCATGGCCATGTAACCCAGCTTCACGTTCAGTGCCGGAGTAAACAGGCTGCGCTCGTAGCTCAGTTCGGTCAGGCGCGTATAGAGCCCACCGTAGTTTTCCTGGATCGGCAGACGGTTGCCGACCAGATCCTCGGAAGCGCTGTTGCCGCGGCGGTCGTTGATGCTCAGTTGGACCTTGCCGGCATTGTCGACGCCGTACAGTTTGCTCAGGTCGAATTGCACGCCGAGCTTGATGTTCTGCGAGTAACGGGCCGAACGGTGCAGACCGCCGTCGGCGTTATAGGCCGTCTCGCCACTGTAGTCGCCGGTGAATTTGACGCCGTCCTCGTCCATCTGGTGGCGCAAACCGCCCCAGTCGCCGGTGAGGGTATTGCGGGTCAAAAGGTTCGAATCATCGGAGGCGAAGGCGGGCAGGGCGGCGCTGCAGGTCAGGCCCAACAGCACGCCGTTGAGCCAGCCGGTATGAGTAAAACGAAACATGACAATCTTCCTGCTGAAATCTTTAGCGATAGCGCAAAGCAGTACGGCACCCGCAGGTGCCGCACTGAAAAGAAAGCGCCCGTGTTGAACACGGGCGCAGCCGCTTACGGCAAGGCGTAAGCCATCACGTAGTCGCCGCGATCGGTCGACTGACGCGCGCCACCGGCGGTGATGACGATGTATTGTTTGCCGGTTTTCGGCGAAACGTAGGTCATCGGGCCGCCCTGGCTGCCCACTGGCAGGCGGGCTTTCCAGACTTCTTCACCGTTGCCGCTGTTGAAGGCGCGCAGGTAGAAGTCCTGAGTACCGGCGATGAAAATCAAGCCACCTTGGGTCGACAGGGTGCCGCCGAGGGTCGGCAGGCCGATCTTGATTGGCAAGTGCATGCGGATGCCCAGCGGACCGGTGTCTTCGACGGTGCCAACCGGAACCTGCCAGGCGACTTTCTGGGTTTTCATGTCGATGGCGGTCAGGGTGCCGAACGGCGGCGCCTGGCAAGGAATGCCGGCGACCGACAGGAAGCGGTTCTTGTTCACCGCATACGGCGTGCCTTTCAGCGGCACAGCGCCCATGCCGGTGTTCAGCGCTTCGCCACCGGAAGCCGCCTGCGCCTTGTTCTGCGACGGGATCATCTGAATCCACAAGCCCAGACGCATGTCGTTGACGAAGATGAAACCGTGCACCGGGTCAGTGGAGATGCTGCCCCAGTTCATACCGCCCAACGAGCCCGGGAAGCTCAGGGATTTGTCGGTGCCCGGCGCGGTGTACAAGCCGTCGTAGCGCATGCCTTTGAAGTCGATGCGGCAGAGCAATTGATCGTAAGGGGTCGCGCCCCACATGTCCGATTCGGTCAGGTGCTGAGCACCGATCTGCGGCATGCCCACCGATTTTGGCTGGGTTGGCGAGTAAGGCTCGTTCGGAATGTTCGCCGCTTTGACCGGCACTTCTTTGACTTCGGTCAGCGGTTTGCCGGTAGCACGGTCGAGCACGTAGATCTGCCCGGCCTTGGTACCGATCACCAGCGCCGGTACGGATTTACCGTCCTTGGTGAAGTCGATCAGGCTTGGCTGCATCGGCAGGTCAAAGTCCCACAGATCGTTGTGCACGGTCTGGAACACCCACTTTTCTTCGCCGCTATTGGCGTCCAGCGCGAGGATCGAAGCGCCGTAGGTGTGATCGAGTTTGCTGCGCTCGACACCGTAGATGTCGGTGGAGGAACTGCCCATCGGCAGGAACACGGTGTTGGTCGCCGCGTCGTAGGACATCGGCGCCCAGCTGTTTGGCGTGCTGCGCACATAGGTGCTGCCGTCGGCCGGAGCCTTTTTATCCTGCGGATTGCCCGGGTCGAAAGCCCAACGCATGGCGCCGGTCATCACGTCGAAACCACGGATCACGCCACCCGGCATGTCGGTCTGCACGTTGTCGGCCACGCGACCGCCAACCACCACGGTGGTGCCGGCCATCAGCGGGGCGGAGGACAATTGGTAGTAGCTGTCCGGGACATCACCCAGACCGGCCTTCAGATCGACCTGACCGTTGTTGCCAAAACCCTGGCAGAACTCGCCGGTGTCAGCATCGACCGCGATCAGACGGGCGTCGATGGTGTTGGTCAGCAAGCGGCGCTGGCAATTGGCAGCGGGGGCGGGTGCCGCCTCGGGAGTGACTGGCGAGCTGCTCGGTTTGGCGACGGCGGCAGTGGCGTCGAAATACGCCATGCCACGGCAACGCTGCCAGACTTTCGACTGGGCGTTGATGGCGTTTTTCCAGAGTTCCTTGCCGGTGTCGGCATCCAGCGCGATCAGGTTGTTATGCGGGGTGCAGATGAACACCTTGTTGCCGACCTGCAGCGGGGTGAGTTGGTCTTCGGCACCGTTGCCATCGCTCAGGGCGACATCACCAGTGTGGTAAGTCCACGCCACTTTCAATTTGTCGACGTTGTTACGGTTGATCTGATCCAGCGCAGCGAAGCGGCTGCCGCCCTCGGTATTACCGTAGTGCGCCCAGTCTTTCTGCGCCTTGTCCGGCTCGACCGGGGTCAGGCCCGGGCCAGTGCCAGTGGCGGCGACAGTCGGGTGCGCAACGAACATGTTGCCGGCCGCGACAGCCACGCCGATGGCGAGTACAGCGGCCAGCGCATAAGCGCCGCGCCCTGGAACACCGCCGTTGGCACGTTTGAGCAGTGGATACACCAGCGCCACGACCACGCCGATGGCGCTGAACATGAACAGACGCGAGAACACCGGCCAGAACACCAGCCCGGCGTCGCTCACCGCCCAGATCGCTGTTCCGACCAGGAACGCCGCAAACAACCACGCGCCGGCCGGTTTGAAGCGAGCAATCAGCAGGCCGGAAACAGCCATCACCAGGCCACCCAACAGGAAGTACCACGAGCCTCCCAGGCTGACCAATTTCACGCCACCAGCAGCGAGTGCCAGACCGAGCAGGGCGATGACCACGCCCAGCCCGACCAGAATGAATTTTGATATGCCCGAGAGGCGTTGACTCTGCTTCACGTTGAATGTCCCGTTGAAATGAGGCGTGCATTATATAGATAGGTAACTATCTAGTTAAATCACTATTTCTGAGGGAAGCGTAGTTCGCTGCTCAAAACCGTGCCAACAGGGGGAGCGGTGCAATGGCTATAGCTCGACGCAATTATCCAAAGGTCGTGGAAAGCGCTGTTTATGTCAGAAGGTCTGGTACTTATGACAGCTCTAAAAATTCTCCAATGATTCGGCGATTAACCGACATACGGCAGGAGTCAGAGCTTTCCCTCCACACAATCAGACATATGCATATGCCCTTTTAGTCTTTGATTCCCGATCGGTTTCCCGCTCAACTGGCGCCTTTTTGATAGGGAGCTATTGATGTCCGAGCGCTGCGAGGTAGTCGTTCTGGGGCTGGGTGCCATGGGCGCCGCGACGGTGTATCAGTTGGCGAAAGCAGGCGTGAATGTTGTCGGCATCGACCGCCATCATCCTCCGCACAACCTTGGATCGAGCCATGGCGATACGCGTATCACTCGATTGTCGGTGGGTGAGGGCGCGCAATATGTGCCGATCGTGCGCAACTCCCACCGCATCTGGCGCGAACTGGAGGCGCTGACGGCCGAGTCGCTGTTCGAACAGTCCGGGCTGTTGGTGCTGACGTCGAGCCCCGAGTTCGATCCCGATGACAAAACCGACTTCACCTTGCGCACCATCGGTCTGGCGCAGACCTATGGCATCGAGCACGAAGTCCTGAGCGCCGCGCAGATTCGCCAGCGTTTTGCGCAATTCGCCAACGTGCACGACACGGCCATCGGCTACTTCGAGCCGGGCGGCGGTTTCGTCCGCCCGGAACGCTGCATCGACGTACAGCTCAGACTCGCCGAGCAGCATGGGGCGATTCTGCACAAAGGTGAAACGGTCACCGATATCAGCTCTGACGAGCAGGGCGTCACCGTCACGACAGACCGTCGCACGCTGTCTGCCAACAAACTGGTGATCAGCGCGGGCAACTGGAGTGGCGAGCTACTCGGCAAACCGTTCGAAAACCTGCTCAGCGTCTACCGGCAGAAATTGTTCTGGTTCGAGCTGGAAGAAAACGCCGAACTGGTCGGCCATTCTCCGACCTTTATCCTCACCCACGGTCGCGGCGACGATAAAGTCAATTACGGCTTTCCCGCGTTGCCCGGCGAAGGCAGTCTGAAAATCGCCACGGCGCAATACCACACCGCGACGTTGCCGCAAGACATCGACCGCACCGTCTCGGCGGCCGAAGAGCAGGCGATGTACGAGCATCAGGTGCGCGGCCGAATCGCTGGCGTGACTTCGACGGTGCTCAAGTCTGCGGTCTGCGCCTACACAGTGACGCCGGACCGCCATTTCATCATCGACGAACATCCGTCCCTGCAGCACACCTTGTTCGTGTCAGCCTGTTCCGGCCATGGTTTCAAACACTCCGCCGCACTCGGCGAGGCATTTGCGCAGTGGTGCATGCGTGGATCGACCGACCTGGATCTGTCCTCTTTCTCCCTGAAACGCTTCGAAGGAAAACTATCGTGAAACGCGCCGCTTTTTCCGTTGCACTGCTGCTCGCCGCCATGGGCTCGGCCTCAGCCGAAACCCTGAAAATCGCCGTGGTGCCGGTGCCGCATGCCGAAATTCTCGAGTTCCTCAAACCTGAGCTGGCGAAAGAAGGCGTGACGCTGGACGTCAAAGTGTTCTCTGACTATATCCAGCCGGACCGGCAGACCGACGAAGGTCTGCTCGACGCCAACTACTTCCAGAGCAAGCCTTACTACGATGCTTACAAAAAGGATCGGCCAAGCAGCGACCAGGTGCCGATCGTGGCGGTGCACATCGAACCGTTCGGTGCCTACTCGAAGAAGATCAAATCCATCAGCGAGCTCAAGGATGGTGCGACCATTGCCATCCCCAACGACCCGACCAACTCCGGCCGCGCGCTGCTGCTGATCGCCAGGCAAGGACTGATCACCCTCAAGGATCCGGACAACATCATGGCGACCCGCCTGGACATCGTCAGCAACCCCAAACACTTGAAGTTTCAGGAACTGGAAGCCGCGATGCTGCCGCGAGTGCTGAACCAGGTTGACCTGGCACTGATCAACGCCAATTACGCGCTGGAGGCGAAACTGGAGCCGCACAAGGATGCTCTGTTTATCGAAAGCTCGGAGTCACCGTATGCCAATTACCTCTACGTGCGCCGCGACAAGGCCAACGCCCCGGCGGTGCAAAAGCTCGGTGCCTTGCTGAATTCGCCACAAGTGAAGCAATTTATTCTTGAGCGCTATCACGGCGACGTTGTGCCGGCGTTCTGATTCAGTCGGGAACCGTCGCAGAGGTTGGCGGTTCCCTTGATCGACCCACTTGCCTATCCCGCAGCAAAATAATTTGAACCGCCCCCCAGCGCGCTCACCCTAATGATCAGCTTGTGATCAATTGCACAGGCGTTGTGCCAATACCGGCATACTCCGAGAGGTGATCAGCGTGGCTAAAGACGAAAAGAAAGGCAAAGGTGAAGCTTCGAAAGCCAGCAAGGATTTGAAGGACAAAAAGTCATCACCTGAAAAGAAATCCGCAGCGGCCTCGGCGCTTTCAAAATCTTCCGACAAGAAAGACAAGAAAAAAGACGCCGAACCGAAAAAGTCTGCAAAGAAAGCTGACAGCAAGCCAGACAAGGCCAAGGACTCGAAAAAGGCTGAAAAGCCTGCGAAAAAGAAAAAGTGATATCCGCTGTCTGCCAGGGCTTTACGCCCTGGCTGACTTGACCGTGTTGCTAGGCAGTCGGGATTGATCGTCCGCTAGTGCATTTTCAAAGCCAACACTTTTGTTCCCGCGCAAGCTCTGACGTAACCTCTTGCGAATCAGCCGCCCACCTGCTCAGGCGCGCTTTGGCAGTTTCCAGTTCGGGCGAATGAAATGGCAGGTGTAGCCATTGGGGATGCGCTCCAGATAATCCTGATGCTCTGGTTCCGCTTCCCAGAAAGGTCCCGCGGGTTCGATTTCGGTGACCACTCGACCTGGCCACAGTTTTGAGGCGTCAACGTCGGCGGCGGTGTCTTCGGCGATGTCGCGTTGCTGTTCGCTGAGGTAGTAGATCGCCGAACGGTAGCTGGGCCCGAGGTCGTTGCCCTGACGGTTGGGCGTGCTCGGGTCGTGAATCTGGAAGAAGAATTCGAGAATCTGCCGATAGCTGATCACGGCAGGGTCGAACTCGATTTCGATGGCCTCGGCGTGATTGCCATGGTTGCGGTAGGTGGCGTTCGGCACATCGCCGCCGGTGTAACCGACGCGCGTGTGCAGCACACCGGGGTACCGCCGCAGCAGATCCTGCATGCCCCAGAAGCAGCCGCCGGCAAGAATGGCAGTTTCGGTTGGTGCGGTCATGGTGTGTCCTTCCTCTCGGGGGGGAACATTGGGTATAGCCATGGTTATGAGGGCATGCTGAGCAATTCCAAGACCGCACCGCGCAAATAGTCAGCGAGCGTGACGATTGGTCGGTCGCTCGAGTCCCAAATGCTCGCGCAGGCTCGAGCCGCTGTATTCGTGGCGGAACAGTCCGCGCTGTTGCAGCAACGGCACCACGCCCTCGACGAAGTCATCCAGCCCCTCAGGCAGGAACGGCGGCATGATGTTGAAACCGTCGGCAGCCTGTTCGACGAACCATTGCTCCAGGGTATCGGCCACGGTTTTCGGCGTACCGATCACGGTGTGGTGCCCGCGTGCCCCGGCGACTTTCAAATACAGCTGACGAATGCTCAGGTTCTCCCGACGGGCCAGATCGATGAACAGGGCCTGACGGCTTTGCATCGAGTTGCTCAGTGGCAGTTCCGGCAAGGGACCGTCGAGATCGTATTCGGAAAGGTCGAAGCCACCGGCCATGCCCGCAAGCATCGCGAGCCCGACCCGGGGTTCGACCAGGTCCTGCAACTGTTGATATTTGTCTTCCGCTTCGCTCTGCGTCCGGCCGATCACTGGCGAAATCCCCGGCATGATTTTCAACTGATCGGGCCGGCACTGATGTCCGGCACGGCGATACGAATTTCCTTGACCGTATCTGCCAGCGTCAGACTGGACACCAGCACTGCGGCCAGGGCCAGCGCAATTTTCGGAAGGGAGATTCTGCATGGCGAAGTCGTTCGATTCACACGGATGCTCCTGCAAATTCCAGAGGTGTACTGGATCGAAGGCGCACTTATAACGATGTAGAAATAAAGAAATAAAATACTAAAAAAATAGCTGTTTATACGTTTGTGGTATATGTGCGGCGGGACAAAGGCTGGGCGTGCAATGCTTTTAAGGCATAAAAATTATGTCCCGCTCCGAGGTCGGGTTTGCCGGACATTGAAGCGAATTGCCGGATGGTTCCATCAATATCCTCGGTAATGGATCTTTCCTTGGCTCCCGGCCTGTTTAGACTCGCGACATGCTCATTGGCCCAATGGAACAGCCTCCATGTCCGCAACCGTTTTCGACTGCCAACCCACATTGTGTGGCCCCACGCTGAGGCTTCAACCGTTGGCCGAAAATGACCTTGAAGGCTTGTATCAGGCAGCGAGTGATCCGCTGGTCTGGGCTGGCCATCCCGCCACCGATCGCTATAAGCGTGGGGTATTCGAAAGCTATTTTTCCTCGCTATTGGCGACGAAAACGGCGCTCACCGTAATCGATACAAAATCGGGAAAAATCGTCGGTACGTCGAGCTATTACGCGCCACCCGATCGGCCCGAGGGTATTGCTATCGGATACACCTTTCTGGTGCGGGAAAAATGGGGCGGCACCAGTAATCACGAGCTGAAGCGGCTGATGCTGGAACACGCATTCAAGACGCATGACACTGTGTACCTGCACATCGCGCCCACCAACGTTCGATCACAAAAAGCCACGTTGAAGCTGGGCGCCGTGCACCTGTACGACGCCGAGCTGACCATGGGCAATGTGTGCAAACCCTGCAAGTGCTACGGACTGAGCCGCGCGCAATGGGCAGAGGCGCAGCGTACCGGTTAAGCGTTCTCTACTTGCCTGCGCACATCACCCAAAGAATCACGCTGCATCGATTGCAGGTTTTTCTCGATGGTTTCGCACAGAGCTTCCATCTGGATCTGGTGTTCGCTGTGGCGAAACGGGCTTTGCAGATCGGTGCCGATGCGTTCGATGGCCAGCAGCATGAAACCCACCACGGTCGAGGCCAGCGGGGTGAACCAGCCCAGCGATTCCACCAACCCCACGGGCACGATCAGGCAAAACAGCGAGATAAACAGGCGCGGAAAATACACATAAGGGTAGGGCAGTGGAGTGTTGGCGATCCGCTCCATGCCGCCCTGGCTGTTGGACAAATCCACCAGCGTCGACTCCAGCCGCGCCAGGCGAATGCTGTCCAGGCGCCCGGCCTTGTATTCCCGGGCGAGCAGGGTCGCGGAACCGGTGAGGATGTCGTTGGCAAAGTTGTTGGTGGTGCCACTGCGGGCGAATTCATCGGCGGGAATAAACGCCCGCACTTCCTCCGGACAAGGCTGGCCCCGCAGATGTGCCGCAAGGCAATTGACATACGCCACGTGCCGGCGCAGCAACGTCGACTTGACCGGATTCACCTCGCTGCCGGGGTCATCCAGCAGCGTCAGGACCTGACGGGCGAAGCTGCGAGAACTGTTGATCATCATGCCCCACAGCGTCCGCGCCTCCCACCAACGGTTGTAGGCGCTGCTGTTGCGAAAACTGATCAGCACCACCAGCGCCGAACCGAGCAAGGTCAGCGGCATCAGCGGCAGGTTGATCTTGGCGTTGAGAAACAGCATGAAGTCCACGGTGACGGCAATGTCCCAGAGCAACAGCCAGAACAGCGACCAGCCCACATAGCCCATGGTCTTGATGATCAGACGGTATTTTTTGACGATGGCAGCTTTCAAACGGAAACCTCGTGGCGAGCGGTAAGCATTGATGCCTTAGCTCGGACGGTGGTTTCTGGGTAAAGGTTCGCAGGCTGATGTCGGCCCGCGTGTGAAACAAATGGCTGAAGGCCCCCAGCTCACGTTCTGCTTCTCTGTATCCCGCGCGACGCGCGTGCATGCGGCCATTGCCAGATAAGTGAAACAACTTGTTGCTCGTTTCGCGTGGATTTGAAGAGGCTGTTGGGAGATTGACACGGTCAATCTGCGTAGCCAGCGGCATAAGCGGGATCCAGGCCACGCGCTGAGAGGCTTCGTTGGAAAACGTGTCTGATCACGATGAAACTGGGAAGGAAGTGTTGGCGATGGCAGGGGTGAGCTCATTGAATGGCAGAAATGAGGTTAGAGTGTTCATCAATGTCTCAATCGTTGCGTGAACAATGAATCCTCCGCTTTTTGTTTCTCTGGATGGGCCCAAGGGCACCGGCAAAACCACGCTGTTGGAGGCCGTTACGGCGGGACTGCGGGCTGACAACCACAAAGTCATCCGACTTTGCGAGAGGAAAAGCGATCCTTACCGGGGCGAAACCATGGCTCTGGTTAACGAACTCGCCAGAAATCCTTCGCGGGATCTGGAGTGGGCGGTGTGTCAGCGTTTCGCTGATAGCCGTCGCTGGATCTCCCGGCATGTGCTGCCTGAACAGCCGTTGGGCAGCATTATCCTGATTGATCGCTGGTATCCGTCGGACGCCGCGTTCCGCCATACCGTGCCGTTTGCCGAGATTCTCAAGTTGAACATTGAGCGGGAGGTGCGTGTGCCGGATCTGCATGTCGGGGTTGTCACCGCACCGGATATTTCATGGGCAAGAGCAACGACACGCTCGCGGGGACTGGGCGGCACTGTGATCCGCAAGCACGCGGAGCATGTAGCGTGTACCGAGATGTTCGAGCAAGCGGTTGCCGATCACGGCTGGGTTTTATGCCGTAACGAAGGGACAGTCGAAGCGGCATCGATGCAGGTGATGAACGAGATCTATAAAGTGCTTCGGTGACTTCCAGGCGCATTCAGCGCTTGCCGCTCTTCGGTCGGCTCATCAAGGGGCGCCATGCTCATTTGATCGTGATAACGACCTTGCCCTTGGCGCGTCCCTGCTCGACGTACTTCAGTGCCTCTGCCGTTGATGCAAAGCTGAAGGCGCGGTCAATTACCGGTTTGATGATGCCGGCCTCAACCAGCGCGGTGATTTGTTGCAGTTGGACGCCATTGGCCCGCATGAATACGAACGCGTAGCTGACGTCCTGCTTGCGGGCCTTGCGCCGAATGCCAAGGCTCAGCAGGCGCATGACTTGCTGCAAAGGCCAGGACAGCCCTTGCTCCTGCGCGAACCCTGCCGTGGGCGGCCCTGAGATGGAAATGAGCTGGCCACCGGGCTTGAGCACCTTGAGTGACGTCTCCAGGACATCGGCACCGAGGCTGTTCAACACCACGTCGTAGCCGTGCAAGACGCTGGCGAAGTCCTGCTTGGTGTAGTCGATGACCAGATCTGCACCCAGTGCCGTCACCCATTCGACATTTGCGGTGCTGGTGGTGGCGGCGACATAGGCACCGAGGTGTTTGGCGAGCTGGATGGCGACGCTGCCGACACCGCCGGAGCCCGCATGGATCAGCACTTTCTGGTCTTTCTTCAGGCGAGCGGTCTCGACCAGCACTTGCCAGGCGGTCAGTGCGACCAAGGGCAGGGACGCGGCTTGTGCCATGTTGACGTTGCCGGGTTTCAGGGCGATGGCGTTTTCATGCACGGCGATCAATTCGGCAAACGTGCCGATCCGCGCTTCTGGCGGGCGAGCGTACACTTCGTCTCCAGGTTTGAAGCGTTTCACCTGCGAACCGACCTCCACCACGACGCCCGCGAGGTCATTGCCCAGTACCAATGGAAACGAATAGGGCAGGATCAGTTTGAATTCGCCTTTTCTGATCTTGGAGTCCAGCACATTGACGCTGCTGGCCTGTACCTCGATCAGCACGTCGTGGGCCCCCACTGCGGGGGCAGGAACCTCGCCGATGCGCCCGGTGTGCTTGCCATAGCGATCGATCAAAAATGCTTTCATCGTGACGCAGCTCTGGTCAGTTGTAAGGAGGGGCACCGTTGCCTGACGGCGCTGAATAGCAGGACGGATTCGATGCACGGCCTTGCGCCTGCATCGAATCCGGTGCCGATACTTGCCAGCAAAAAATCACTGTGGCGTCTGGTAGCGCTCGGCAACCGCAGACTGGCGGATCTGCCCGATCAGGCCCTGACGTGCGCCCTGCAGGACATCCCAGCGCTCCGCTTCGTGCAGCGGCGGGATGGTCACCGGTTCGCGGCGATCGAAACCGACCAGCGCGGCATCGACCAGATCGTCGACTTCCATGATTTCGCTTAAGGTATTGATGTCGATGCCGGAACGATCCCAGATCTCGGTACGGGTGGCGGCGGGCAGCACGGCTTGTACGTAGACGCCCCGAGGCGAGAGTTCCAGGCTCAGTCCTTGGGACAGGAACAGCACGAATGCCTTGGTCGCGCCGTAGACCGTCATGCCTAACTCTGGCGCCAGGCCGACCACCGAACCGATGTTGATGATCGCGCCGTCACCGGCCTTGGCCAGACGTGGAGCGATGGCGCTGGCCAGACGCACCAGCGCCGTGGTGTTGAGGGCGACCAGTTGCGCAATGCTGTCGGTGCTTTGCTCGACAAAATTGCCGGACAATCCCGCGCCGGCATTATTGACGAGGATGCCAATGCGCTCGTCGTCGCGCAGGCGGCTCTCCACGGTGCGTAGATCGCCAAGTTGGGTCAAGTCCGCCGGGATGACATCGACGGCGACGTCGTATCCGCTACGCAAGCGCGCCGCCAGTGCGTCCAGGCGCGCCTGATCACGGGCGACCAGCACCAGATCGTGGCCGCGTTGCGCGAAGCGCTCGGCGTAGATGGCGCCAATGCCGGTGGAGGCACCAGTGATCAAAACAGTAGGGCGAGTTGTCATGGGTATCTCTCTCAGATGAAGCACGGTGTGTGTGCAATTAGGATGATGATCGAAATCTAAACTGTCAACGGTTTTGATTATGGTCGGCATCTATGTATGATTGGACGCAGGATTTCCCGGTAAACACGAGGTATTGCACGTGAGAGTGACCAAGGCCCAGGCGCAGGCCAACCGAGAACACATCGTTGAAACGGCTTCAACGCTGTTCCGTGAGCGCGGCTTTGATGGAATCGGTGTGGCGGATCTCATGGCGGCCGCCGGTTTCACCCATGGCGGTTTCTATAAACACTTCGGGTCGAAGGCCGACCTTATGGCCGAAGCCTCGGCGTGCAGTCTGGGCAAATCGCTGACAGGCGCGCAGGCGCTGGATGTTCCCGGCTTCATCAACGTCTACGTGAACAGAGAACATCGCGACGGACGTAGCGAGGGTTGCACCATGGCCGCGCTGGGCGGCGACGCGGCGCGTCAGTCGGACGATGTGAAAACGACGTTTGCCGAGGGTATTGAACACACCGTGCAAACCTTGGGAGAGAGATACCCGACTGGGCCGGACGCGGATGCGGGGGCGGGACGCAAGAAGATGATCGATCTGCTGTCGCGTGCCGTCGGCGCGATTATCCTGTCGCGTGCCTGCCCGGATGACTCTGCACTGGCGGACGAAATCCTTGAGGTGTGCCGCGCTGAGATGTTGGCGTCGTTGCCGACCGATAACGTCGATGTGCAATAGAAGCGCGGCTCACTCCGCCAGCGCTTTGGCCCTGGCAATTGAAAACGCTTGCGGCAGGCGGGCGCCATTCTTCGCTGCAAGAATCTCGGCCATCACGCTGACGGCGATTTCCGCAGGCGTCTTGCTGCCAATGTAGAGGCCGATTGGCCCGTGCAGGCGCTCAAGCGAGGCCTCGGTCTCGCCAAAATGCTCGATCAGGCGTTCGCGGCGCAGTTGGCTGTTGCGCCGTGAGCCGATGGCACCGATGTAGAACGCCGGGCTGTGCAGCGCTTCAAGCAAGGCCAGATCATCGAGTTTGGGGTCATGACTCAAGGCGACGATGCAGGTGCGCAGATCCACCGCGAAGTCGCGCACCACATCATCCGGCATGCCGACGATGCACTCCACACCGTCTACCGCCCAGGTCTCGATGTATTCGGGACGCGGGTCGCATACCGCCACCTTGAACCCGTTGAATAACGCCATGGTCGCCAGATACTCGGCCAGCGCGCCGCCGCCGATCATCAGCATCCGATAGCCCGGCCCCAAGGTATTGAGCATTTGCGCGCCATCGAAGCTGAACTGTTCCGGCGTCGCAGTCGGTTCGAGCATGACCTGACCGGACTCCAGCGCCAGGCAACGGCGAACCAGTTGCCCGGCGTCCAGTTGCTTGAGCAGTTCATCGAGTGATTGCCACGCCGGGTTGAACTCAAGGATCAGTTCAAGCGTGCCGCCACAGGGCAAACCGAAGCGATGCGCCTCATCGGCGCTGACGCCATAGCGCACCATTTCTGGCGCGCTGTCGCTAAAAGCGCTGCCGCCATGAGCCGTGGTGTAGCGATGGATCAGATCGTCCTCAATGCAGCCGCCGGACACGCTGCCCACCACGCGACCGTCGTCACGCAAGGCCATCATCGAACCTGTCGGCCGTGGTGATGAACCCCAAGTGCGCGCCACCGTGGCGAGCAACACACGCTCGCCGCCGGCAAGCCAGTCCCGCGCTGTGCGCAGGACCAGCAAGTCAATGCTTTCCATCAGAAAGTCCTCTTAGCGCATCTGCAGAATGATCGGGCTGCTGCTGGCCGGATCGGTGTGTTCACGCAACTTGCCCACCGTCTGCGCATCAACCGCCGTGCTCTGATTGCCCCAAGTGCTGCGCATGAACGTCAGCACTTCAGCGATCTGCTGATCCGACAACTGCTCACGGAAAGCCGGCATGCGATAGGCGTCCGGCACGCCGGCCGCGACCACTCGTTGAGAGCCATTCAGGGTGATGTTGATCGCCGAGGCACTTTCCTTGGCCAGTGCCGAGGTGGCGCCCGCCAGCGGCGGCATCCATTCGGACTGGCCCTTGCCGTCCAGACCATGGCACGAAGCGCAGCGCGTTACGTAGGTATGAGCACCGGTCGAGTCCAGTCGTTCCGCTGCCGAAACCGCTTGATACTGCCAAGGCGCGCCATCTCGTTCGCGATCGCCGGGAAGCGACTTCAGGTAGTGGGCAATCGCGGCCAAGTCATCATCGCTCATGAACTGCGTGGAGTTGTTGAACGCTTCGGTCATCGAGCCGTAGACCACCGCGTGTTGGTTGCGTCCGGTCTTGAGGAACTGCACGATCTCCGGCTCGCTCCAGCGGCCCAGCCCGGTGTTGTGATCGTCACGCAAGCTCGGCGCATACCAGCCATCGAGCAAGGCCCCGGCGAGGTACGGTTTACCGGATTCATCCAGTGCCTTCTCGTTGAACGCCAGACCACGCGGCGTATGGCAACTGCCACAGTGCCCGGCGCCCTGAACGAGGTAAGCGCCACGGTTCCACCGCTCATCCTGCGACGGTTTGGCCACGTAAGACTCGGTGTCGACAAACACGCCGTTCCACAGTGCAATCGGCCAGCGCAGGTTCAGCGGAAACGGAATCGAACTCGGGACATTCGCCTGTTTGACCGGCGCCACGCCCTTCATGAAGAACGCATACAGCGCACGCACGTCATCGTCACTGAGCTTGGCGTAGGACGGGTAGGGCATCGCCGGGTATAACCGGCGACCGTCGGGTGCCACGCCGTGGCGCACCGCTCGGTCGAAATCCGCGAGGCTGTAGTGGCCAATCCCGGTTTCCGTGTCCGGGGTGATATTGGTCGCATGGATCGCGCCCAGCGGCGTGGCCATTTCCAGGCCGCCGGCGAACGGCGCACCGCCCGGCACGCTGTGACAGGCCACGCAATCGCTGAGCCGGGCGACGTATTCGCCACGCGCTACCAGCGCCGGGTCGATGTCGGCCACGGCGATCTGAGGATTTTCCAGGTGCGAGACGGGCTCGCGGGTGACATACCAGGCCAGCAGGCCTGCCGCGACCAGGCACGGCACTGCCAGCCAGCTTACGGTTCTTGCGAATCGGCTGTTATTCATGGACGCTCCGGCGCTGATCAAGTGAAGGTGTGTCGGCTCATGGGCAGGCTGCGCACCCGCTGACCGGTTAGCGTCGCCACCGCGTTGGCGACGGCGGGCGCGACCGCTGGCAACGGCGGTTCACCGATGCCACCCATTTTTTCCCCGCTCTCGACCACACGCACGTGTACCCGTGCCATCCGCGCAGGCGGCAGGATCGGATACAAGTCGTAGTTGCGCGCCCGGGGTTTGCCATCCACCCACACGGCTTCTTCCACCAGGGTTTGCGACAGCCCCAGCGCCACGGCGCCATTGACCTGCGCCTCGACAATTGCCGGGTTGACGATGCTGCCCGGGTCAATCGCCTGCCAGATGTCATGCACCTTGACCTGGCCGTTTTCGATGGACACCTCGGCGATTACCGCAGTCTCTGTACCGAACGGCGAAGCCATGGCCACGCCGCGCGCACGTCGGCTGCCATCCTCGGCGGTAAACGGACCGCGCTTCCAGCCGCCCGACAGTTCACCCACCGCTTGCAGCAAGGTGGTCAGCCGTTTGTTGTCACGCAGCAAATGCAGACGCAGGTCGAACGGGTCTTTGCCGCCCTTGTCGGCCAGTTCATCAAGAAACGATTCATAGAAGAAGTCGTTGAGGGAATTGCCCACCGAACGCCAGTAGCCGAGCATTGCCGGGCCTTTGACGTAGATCTGCGCGATGCGCTTGTTGGGGATCGCATAAGACTTGCCCGACAAGCCTTCAAGCGCCGTCGGGTCGAGCTTTTCACCTTGCTTGCCGGCGAGGGCCTCGGTCGGACCTTCGGTGGCACTGATCGCTTCGATTGCCAGCGGCCAGCCGTCGTTGTCCAGCGCGGCACGGAAATTCACCGCTGCAACCGGGCGGAGCACATCACGCAGGAACTCTTCCTCGCGACTCCAGATGAGTTTGACCGGGCGGCCAACCGCTTTCGCCAGCGCGATTGCCTGAGGGTAGGGACTGGCCGAATCGTAGAGGAAATGCCGACCGAAGAATCCCCCCAGCAGCGGTGAATGCAAGGTGATGCGCGACGGATCTAAGCCCGTGCGTTTGGCAATGTCGGCACGGAACATGTCCGGCGCCTGATTCGGCAGCCAGACTTCCAGCGAACCGTCCGGGTTGAATCGGGCCAGAGCTGAAGGCGGCTCCAGTTGGCCGTGGTTCAGGTATTGGTTGTGGTAAGTGGCGTCAATCCGGGTCTTGGTCTCTTTGAGAATCCCAGCCACATCACCTTCATGTTCATCATCTTTGGCCGGGCCTTTATCTTCAGCGAGGCGCTTGAACCAGGCATCGCTGGAAAAGTCGGCGGGCATCGGCCGCACTTGGCTGTCGGCCGTTGGCTCTTGCCAGTCGACCTGAATCGCCTCGACGGCACGTTTGGCGTGCCACCAGCGCTCGGCGACCACCGCCACGGCGCCCGGCAGACGATGCACGGAATGCACGCCTTTCATTGCCTTGACCTGGTCTTCGTTGCGCAGGTTGCCCACGGTCATGCCCAGGCGCGGGGCATGTTGAACGGCGGCGTGAAGCATGTCGTCGACCTTCAGATCGATGCTGTACAGCGCCTTGCCGGTGGACTTGTCGTAGGCATCGAGGCGCTTCACCGGTTTGCCGATCCAGCGGAACTGACTCGGATCACGCAGTTGCACGGAGGCCGGATCGGGAACCGGCAGATCCATCGCGCGCTCGGCCAGTTCACCGTAGGCCAGCGAGCGACCGGACTTGGCATGCACGACTTTGCCAGGCTCGGTGCTCAACTCGCTCACAGGCACCCCGAGTTGCTGCGCGCCCGCCTGCAGCAGCATGGCGCGGGCGAGGGCGCCGAGGCGGCGCATGACCGGGTAACTCAGGCGCACCGACATGCTGCCGCCGGTGATGCGCATGCCGTTTTCCAACACCACATAGGCTTCGCCGGGCGGGGCGGCCTCGACCAGAAAGGTCGACGGATCAGCATCTAGCTCTTCGCCGACAATCTGCGCCATCGCCGTAAACGTACCTTGTCCGCCCTCCATGAACGGGCAGAGCAGACGCACGCGGTTGTCCGGACGGATTTCGAGAAACGCCGGCACCTGCGTACCTCGCTCGGCCGTCGTAGTTGCCGCAGCCGCTTGCACGCGTGTTGTACCGAGCGGCAGGCCGAAACCGAGGACCAGCGCGCCGACGGCAGTCCCGGTCAGAAAACGCCTGCGGGATACATTGATCGGTTCGTGCAGATCCAGTACCGAGGCTTGCAGTGAAGGGTCGATGCGAACGGTCATCAGGCGTCTCCTTTGCCGGCAAGCTCATGCACGGCGGCATGAATGGCGTTGTAAGTCCCGCAGCGGCACAGATTGACCATCGCCGCGTCGATCTGCGCATCACTCGGCGTGGGGTTCTGTTTGAGCAGCGCGGTGGCGGCCATCACCTGCCCGGACTGGCAGTAACCGCACTGGGCGACCTGCAGATCGACCCAGGTCGAGACCACCCGTTTGCCCACTTCATCGCTTTCGATGGCCTCAATGGTGGTGACCTCGCGGCCTACCACACCGGCCACCGGCGTAACGCACGAGCGCACCACATTGCCGTCCACCAGCACCGAGCAGGCGCCGCATTGCGCCAGTCCGCAGCCGTACTTGGTTCCGGTCATGCCCAGATCATCGCGGATCACCCACAGCAAGGGTGTATCGGCGTCGGCATCGACCTGATAGGTCTTCTGGTTGATTCGTAGTTCCATGGTTCACCCGCTGATCATCGGTTGACGTGCATTGTTATCAGCGGTGACACGCGGCGAGGCGCATCACCGGTTTTCGTTTAATTCGCGACTGTGCCGAGCGCTTCCGCTTCAAATGGCTGCCCGCGCAGGAGAGCGATGTCACGACTCGGCGCGGTGCCGAACAGCCGGGCATATTCGCGGCTGAACTGCGAAGGACTTTCATAGCCGACGGCAAACGCCGCCCGTGAAACATCCAGGCGTTCTACCAGCATCAGACGACGGGCCTCGTTCAGCCGCAACCACTTCTGGTACTGCAGCGGACTCATGCCGGTGAGCTGGCGGAAATGATGGTGAAAGGTCGGCGCGCTCATCTGCACCCGTGCGGCCAAATCGTCGATGCGCAGGGCATCGGTGTAGTTGACCTTGAGCCAGTCAATCGCCTTGGCGATGCGGTAACCCTGACCATCGACGGCTGTGATCTGCCGCAGCCGCGCACCTTGGTCGGTGTGCAGCAACCGATAGTGGATTTCGCGCAGAATCAGCGGCGCCAGCACCGGGATCGCTTCGGGTTCATCGAGCAATGCCAGCAGGCGATCGAGCGCGCCCTCCAGCGCAGAGGACAGGCTGCCAATCGCGGCGCCCGTGCCCGTTGCTGGCTGCCGCTTGGCCGGCAAGCCACTCTTGGTGATGACTTCGGCGAGCATGCCGACATCCAGTTTCAGCACCAGGCCGACACAGGGCTGCTCGGGACTGGCAAGCATCACTTCGGAGTTGGCGGGCAGGTCCAGCGACGTCACCAGAAACCGCGAAGGGTCATAGCTGTAACCCTGACCACCGACCCACAAACGCTTTTCGCCGCGACCGACGAGAATCAGGCTCGGTTCGATCATGCACACCACGGGCGGCGCCGGTTGGTCGCGTCGAAACAGCGATAGCCCGGGTATGGCCGTGGCGAAGTCACCCGGTACGCTCACACGCGGATCGATGTGCAACGCCAAAGGCGATTCCTGGGGCGGGGGGGTAGGGATCATGTAGGTCACTCCTGTTGGCCGAACTCTAATCCGCGCGCGAGACGTTTCCTATCCATCACCCTGCATCGCCAGAGGATCAGGCAAGCATTCAAGAGGAATGCACTAGGGAAGCGCCGGATTGACCGGGAGAATGTGTCTATCTGTTACAGGGACGGTGCCCGCAAGGGCGACAAAACACTTGTCCCTGCGCATCGCACCCACATGTTTTTTTAGCACCACAGGTAGTTCCCATGACGTTTCCTTCTACAGATCCTTCTAAAAGAACAGGCGGCTGGAGCGCGGTGCTGGCCATGTCGTTGGCCGCATTCGCCCTGGTCGCTTCAGAGTTCATGCCCGTCAGCTTGCTGACGCCGATTGCGGCCGACTTGCACATCACCGAAGGCCAGGCAGGCCAGGGGATTTCCGTGTCCGGTGCCTTTGCCTTGATCACCAGCCTGCTGATTGCGTCGGTCGCTGCTCGCGTCGAACGCAAAAAATTGCTGCTGGGCCTGACCTTGCTGATGATCGTCTCCGGTACGGTTGTCGCGGTCGCGCCGGGTTATCCGTCGTTCATGTTTGGACGCGCGTTGATCGGAATAGCGATTGGTGGTTTCTGGTCGCTGTCGGCGGCGACTGCAATGCGTCTGGTGCAGCCCGATCAGGTTTCCCGAGCGCTGGCCATCGTCAATGGCGGTAACGCGCTGGCCACGGTCATCGCCGCTCCGGCGGGGAGCTTTCTCGGCTCGCTGATCGGCTGGCGCGGCGCATTCTTCTGCGTCGTTCCGGTCGCCGTGCTGGCCGCCGTCTGGCTGCTGATCAGTCTTCCGTCGTTCAAGGTCGAGCGCCAGGCCGGTAGCGGCAATGTCCTGCGGCTGATGAAGCAATTGCCAGTCGCCTTGGGCATGGTCGCCGTCAGCGTGTTTTTCATGGGCCAGTTCATGCTGTTCACCTACCTGCGGCCCTTTCTTGAAGGCGTGACGGGCGTCAGTGTTTCAACGTTGTCCTTGATGCTGCTGGGGTTGGGACTGGCCGGTTTTATCGGCACCTTTCTGATCGAACGGTTTATGGGTCGCGGCCTCTACCGCACGTTGACCGTCATCCCGCTGATCATGGCGGCCATCGCGCTAGCGTTGGTCAGCTTCGGCCATTCACCGGTGCTGACTGCCGTGTTGCTCGGGCTCTGGGGACTGGTTGCTACCGCCGCGCCGGTCGGCTGGTGGACATGGCTGGCGCAAACGCTGCCGGATGATGCCGAAGCCGGAGGCGGCTTGCTCGTGGCCATTGTTCAACTGGCGATCGCGGGAGGGGCAATCATTGGCGGTCTGGCTTTTGATCTGAGTGGTTACAAAGCCACATTCGAGCTCAGTGCTGCGGTGTTGGTCGCCGCGTCTGTGCTGGCCTGGCTGGCGGGTCGCAATGCCACTGAAGTTCATCTTGTTGAGTCGGCAGCTCATTCGAGCGCTGTGTCCGGCGAAGCTGGTTCCCGATTTGTCTGATCAAGCAGGAAGCTGCTCAATGCGCCAATGACGGCTGGGTAGCGACCGAGACAGTGAAGATCACAACAAACAGCACGACGACTGCCCAGAACATCACCATGACTGTCCGCATGACGACCTTAAGGCCTTGATAAAGCCTGCGCAGCCAATGGCCTTCAGGTTTTGCTTCTGCGCGGGTTCTGAGTGCGCCTTTCAAATAAAAGCCGAGCAGCGCCAGCAGTGCGCCATCAATCGCCAGTGCAGGCATGCCGGCTATGGGGAAAATGCTTTCCCACCGATAGAAAGAAGACCGGCTCAGAAAGACCACATAACAAGTCAGACTGCCGTAGGGCAGTGCTCTCCACCATTTGCCGGCCAGCGCGCCGACCATCAGGCACATGATCACCATGAACGGGCTGAGGAGAATATGGAGCATCCACTCCAGTACGTTGGGCAAGTAGTCCGGGGAATGGATGTTGCGCCAGAGGTGTTCCAACATTGTTTGGGTTCCTGCCTTCTAGGGAGTCAGTGCTGCTGCGGTGCTTCCGTGCTGCTGGACGGTATCGGCGTGTTTTCGGGTTACATGAGGGCTGCGCAAGCGATCCACCCATGTGGAGCAGGTCGCGCGTCCCCCAGAAACGACAAAGCCCTGAATAGTCAGGGCTTTGTTGTATCCAGTGGAAGAACGGTTGCATGGGCTGATAGAGAACACCTGCTTTACGCCTCCACTCTCAGCAAAGGGCCGCCCCCCTGATGAACTCATTCACTGAGCATGTCGCCAGTTTGACGTCTTTTCCTTACACAATTGATCGTCAAAAGCACGCCGGCTGCAATGCCTTGTGTTCCGCACATAAGCCAGATTAGGCCTATGTGAAAAAGGACCCAGGCACTCAAACCTAGAATCAGTGTTAACAAAACCCCAAGTAAAAGTAGTGGCAGGTGTTGCACAGAGGGGCTGTCCTCCAGCGAGTCGGAAAAAATGCTCCAGCATGCCCATTGCGAGAACAGCGACAGCAGAAGCCACAACATGATCACCCCCCAACCTGAAAAGGATTGTGAGGTGAACAGGTTGATCGTCAAGGTGATGGTGAACCAGAGAGTGAAGACGAATGTAGTGCTTGAAGGTACGGTATAGGCTGGAAGGGCAATGGCTATCTGAATCAACTTGAGTGTTTGCAATCGAGTCATTCATACGCTCCCTGCAAGTTGAATTTCACCGCTTCCTATGGATTTTTCAGTGACTATAGATCAGGAGTCCTTCGAGGGGGAGCATGCTGACGGTCAGCTTCTGGCCGAAAGCGGACGTTCCTGAGCGGCCACTGTCTGCTGACATTAGGCGAATGGGCCCGTGGCGGTGGCTGCCAGAGAGCGGAAGAAGCTAGCGGCAGATTTGCGACAGGGTGTCGACTCGATTTCCGGGTTATCGATATCGTTCTCGGCATACACCAGCGTGGCATCGCCATTTAAGCTTGCTGAAACGTTTCATCACGTTTATAAAAAGCGCACAACTCCAAGAAAGGCTGCTGCCATGACCCCGCTCAAACTCGTTGTTGCCCTCAGCGCGCTGTCCGCTGCCTCCCACGCCATGGCCTGGGATTACGTTCTGCTCGACACCGACAAAGCCGCCCAGAACTGGCAGATCACCAGCCAGCAACTCGGCATAAAAACCGATAAACCCTTCAGCGTTAGCCTGCGCACCTTGCATGGCGGTCGGCAGGAAGGCGTCAGCATTGTCGACATCGATAACGGTACGATGAAACTCTCGGTAGTGCCGACACGGGGAATGAATGTCTTGCAGGCCTCGGTCGGCAATGTGCGCATGGGCTGGGATTCGCCGGTCAAGGAAGTGGTCAATCCGTCGTTCATCGAACTCAATGGCCGCGGAGGTTTGGGCTGGTTGGAAGGTTTCATTGAGCTGGTCACCCGCTGCGGATACGAATGGGTCGGCCACCCCGGCGTCGACAACGGCGAACTGCTGACCCTGCACGGTCGAGCCGCCAACATTCCCGCAAACAAAGTCACACTGCACATCGATGAAATACCACCGTACGCCATCACCCTGCGCGGCGAACTGAAAGAGCAGGCGTTCAAGAAGGTCGACTTCTCCGTCGCGACGGAACTGGTCACCGAACCCGGCAGCGTAGTGTTCGCCCTCAACGACACCCTGACCAACAACGGCGACTATCCGAAGGAATACCAGGCGCTGTATCACAGTAACTTCAGCACCCCGTTCCTGGAGCAGGGCGCTCGTTTCGCCGCGCCGGTGAAGCAAGTGTCGCCGTTCAACGACAAGGCCAAGGGCGATCTGCCCGAATGGCAAACCTACCGCGCGCCGACCAAGGACTACGACGAAACGGTTTACAACGTGGTGCCGTATGCCGATGCGAAGGGCGATACGTTGACCGTGTTGCATAACAAGGCCGGCAGCCTGGGCATTTCGGTCGGTTTCAATACGCAGACACTGCCGGTGTTTTCCCTGTGGAAAAACACCGATACCCAAGGCCAGGGCTATGTTACGGGGCTGGAGCCGGGGACAAGTTTTTCCTACAACCGCCGTTATCAGCGGCCACTGAACCTGGTGCCGACAATTGGGCCGAAGGAACACAAGCAGTTCCGCATCAGCTACAGCTTGTTGGCGGATAAGGCGGCAGTGGATAAGGCCTTGAAGCAGGTGAGCGAGATTCAGGGTGGGCGCGAGACGGAGGTGCGGGAGACGCCGTTGGTTGATCTGACCAAGGGGTGACTCCGACCTGGGCATTGTCGACCGATGAGCTGCTCGCAACGACAGAGACTGTCGGCTCTTGGCCGACTGCTGCCTTTGGCGAAGGTCAGGCTTGAGTGGATTTCTAATCCTCACGAGAGGCACTAACCGGCCACCTTTGCCAAAGAGCATTGCCAAACGACCACTTTCACCATAAGCCGGCCAGAACAACCTGTAGGCTTACAGGTGTGAACTTTTTGTTAAGTGTCTTCTTGAATTAAAATATAATTACTTATCATGGTCGGTTGGCAGTCGCATCATAATCGTGCTCGTCAGATATATAAATGTTTGCTTTTTGAAACTGCTTTCGATTAGCAGGTAAGCATCATCTGCACTCAGAAGAATATGGGCTTGTCCTTGGTATTGTTCGTTTTTGAAACCAATAACGTCCTCGGTCATTATCTTGTCGAATCTTAGTATGCCCGCGTAAAAGGAAAGCGCCACAGCCGACCCAGCAAGTAAATAGCTATAATCTCGTATTAGCGACCTTCTGAGGGCGACTCTTTTTTTATCTAGAATTCGTTGAATTAGTGTTTTTGGGCGGATAAGTATCCCGCATTTCAGTATGGCGGCTAAAGTTATGCCGGCTACCCATATCCATGTCATCCTGCCAACAGTGGAGTAGGTAAATTTCAAGTATGCAATGTTGAAAATAAAGCTGAATATAATAAAGAAAAATGTCCAGTAAATGAGTTTCTCCGCAATATTGGTTTCTCTGTGCAGACACAAATAGCAGCGAGACTTCCAGTGAGGAAACCGTAATCACAATACCCGCCAACAAAGGCCCGGCAACCCGACCGACAGTAACAACGATGCGCCGGACGCGAAATGCAGCCTCCGCACGATGTTTATCCACGGTTTCCGCAGGATAGATGCCCAACAGAGGCTGGATCATTCCAAATGCTGATGCAGCGATCACATCGATCAGTATCAGCGCATCAAGCGAATACCAGTTAGCGGCAAAAAAATATCGCAATACGCTGGCCATCAAGATCGCAAAACAGCCCACCTTGAGCGCCGTACTACGGCGCATCGACTCAACACGCGGCGCCAGACACAACATCGAAATGATCGCCGCGAGTGCGAGCGCTGTTTCGTAGGCGGCCAGCTCCAGCAGGCTTCCTCGCTGCACGATGATCAGCGGTAGCGTGGTATTCCAGCAACCGAAGGTAGATCCAAAGTAACAAGTCCAGGCAAAGATACTTTCGAAATGTACTCAAGGGGTGACTTCCTTGCTCCGCACCTTGTTGTTTGGGATGTCATTCGCACGCGCCGAATTATCCGCAATGCGGCTGCGCAAATATCAGCTTATACCTGCGCTGACATCCGGTGATGCTCCAGCAAGAAGTCCACGAACAACCGCACCCGCGCCGGCATCGCCGCGCCACCGACGAACACCGCATGAATCGGTTCCTGATCCCCCGGGTTCCACGCTTCCAACAGCGCAATCAGGTCGCCGCGCTGCAGATCCTCACTCACGCTGAACTCTCCGATACGGGCAATGCCAGCGCCCACTCGCGCGAGTTGTGCCAGCGTTTCACCGCTACTGCATTCGATGTTGCCGCTGACCTTCAGGGAAAACGCTTTGCCATCGCGGATAAATGGCCAGTTGGGTTCGGCACGCTTGAAATTGAAGCGCAGGCAGTTGTGCTGTAGCAGGTCTTCCGGTTCCTGCGGGACGCCGTGCCGCTGCAGATACTCGGGCGACGCCACGACGACCTGGCCGGTGTCGCCGATCCTGCGTGCGCTCAGCGGGCTGTCGGGCAGGTGGCCGAAGCGCACTGCGACGTCGGCTTGTCCGGCGAGAATATCGACCACTTCGTCGCCGAGGGTGAGGTCGACAACGATGTTCGGGTAACGCGCGCTGAAGGCTGCGACCAAGGGAACGATGGCCAGGCGTCCATGGACAAGGGCGGCACTGACCCGCAATCGCCCCTTGGGCACGCCTTGGTCGGCAATGGCTTCTTCGACCTCATCCATGTCGGCGAGGATCCGCCGGGCGCCGCGCAGGAACGCTTCGCCCTCGGCGGTGAAGGTGATCGCTCGAGTGGTGCGCAACAGCAGGCGGGTGCCAAGCCGTTGCTCGGTGCGCGCGATGATCCGACTGACAGCCGAGGGTGTCAGGCCCAGTGCACGCGCGGCGGCCGACAGGCTGCCTTCCTGCGCCACGGTGGTGAACACGCTCATTTCACCTGACCTGCCGTTGAAATCCACTTGTGCCTCCTACGCAAAGGTGATTGCCAAAAACGCTATCTACCGCCTTAAAAGACGGGATCGTAGCATTGGCGGCATAGATAAGGAGTTTTCCATGCGTATCAATCCACCACTTGTTGCACTCGCCATCGGTGCCTTCGGCATCGGTGTCACAGAATTCGCCCCCATGGGCATGTTGCCGGGTATCGCCGCGGATCTGGGCGTTTCCATTCCCGCTGCCGGTTTGCTCGTCAGCGCTTATGCGCTGGGCGTATTGCTCGGCGCACCACTGATGACTCTGACCACCGGCAGGATTCCCCGGCGCTCTCTGCTGATCGGGCTTATGGCGATTTTCACCCTCGGTAATCTGATGTCAGCGTTGGCCACCGATTACTACAGCCTCATGATCGCCAGGGTCGTAACCTCACTGAACCACGGTGCCTTCTTTGGCGTTGGCTCCGTCGTCGCCGCCACCCTGGTCGCTCCGGAGAAACGTGCCGGGGCGGTCGCGGCGATGTTCATGGGCCTGACGCTGGCGACCATCGGCGGTGTGCCGCTGGCCGCCTGGTTTGGCGAAATGTTTGGTTGGCGCACCGCTTTCTGGGGCATTACCGGCCTGGGCGTGGTGACGATGGCCTCGTTGTGGTTCGCCTTGCCCAATGTGCGGGCGCCGCAAAGTGTCGGTGTCATGGCAGAAATTCGAGTGCTGGGGCGCGGCCCGGTGCTGGCCGCGTTGGCCCTGACCGTGGTCGGCTCGAGCGCCATGTTCACAGTCTTCACCTACATCGCACCAATCCTCAGCAGCGAGACCCATGCGTCCACCGCTTACATCACTGCCATGCTGATGCTTTACGGTGTCGGGTTGACGCTGGGCAACATGTGGGGCGGCAAGGCTGCTGACCGCTCGATCGATCGCACCCTGATCGTCTCGCTGAGCGTACTGATTCTGGTCTTGCTGGCGTTCACCGTACTGATGCGCTGGCCGCTGCCGGCCGCCGTGGCCATCCTGATCTGGGGTATCGCCAGCTTTGCTTTGGTGCCGCCGCTACAGATGCGCGTCATGGAAGCGGCCAAGGACGCGCCCAATCTGGCCTCGGCGGTGAACATCGGCGCCTTCAATTTCGGCAACGCGATTGGCGCAGCGCTGGGCGGTGCGGTGATCAGCAGCGGGCTGGGTTATCCGGCGATCTCCCTGGCCGGCGCGGCAATGGCGGGCCTGGGGCTGCTGATGGTCTTGGCGTTTGCCTGGCGTTCCAGAATGATTGCAGCCACCGTGGTGTGACAAGCTCGCGGTGAACAGTTGAACAATGCTCGGCGAGTTGTCAGTCCTTGATGGGGTGAGTAAGCTGCCCTCATGAACCAGCCATCTCTATCTACCTCCTCGCCGAGCACTCGTGGCCCCGCCGAGCACGACATTCGTGACCAGATTGTCGCTGCGGCCAACGAACACTTCAGCCAGTATGGCTACGCTAAAACCACGGTTTCCGATTTGGCCAAGGCCATCGGTTTTTCCAAAGCGTACATCTATAAATTCTTTGATTCCAAGCAGGCGATTGGCGAGGCCATTTGCGCCAATTGTCTGGGCCAGATCGCTGCCGCTGTCGAACAGGCCGTTAACGCAGAAGCCATTTCAGCGACCGAGCGTTTGCGCCGATTGGTGAAAACCGTGATCGCCACGGGTGTGGACCTGTTCTTCAACGATCGCAAGCTCTACGACATCGCGGCGTTTTCCGCATCGGAGCGCTGGAACAGTGCCCAGGTGTATGAAGCGCAGATCAAGGGCTTTATCTTCGACATCGTGCGTCAAGGTCGAGAAGCGGGGGAGTTCGAACGCAAGACGCCGCTGGACGAGACCGTCGAGGCGATCAATCTGGCGCTGCGACCTTTCGTCAACCCGCTGCTGTTGCAACACAATCTGGATCTGATCGAGCAAGCGCCCACGCTGACCACCAATCTCATCCTGCGCAGCCTCATGCCTTGACCCTTCCCTGAGCAAAATTCTCAGGCGAATCAATTCCAGGCGACACCCTCTTAGTGACTATTGACTGAATTGGTCATATTAATGATATGACTACATGCACGTCTGGATGTCAGGTAACCATAGCAATAGCGAGTCGCACCCTCAGACGATCGATAGTCCAATATTGCTGCTGGCCAGGATGCAGTTATTTCTCGATAGGTGACCATTGACGATATTGGTCACAAGACTGAGAATATGATGATCATCCTATTCCTCAGTAAGGGAATCTATGCGCCGGCTCCGACCTTTCCCCATTGCCGCATGCTTGTTGCCTCTTGCCCTGACCGCCTGTGGCGAATCTGCCAGCGTTGCAGATCCCCGTACGCAGGCGCCGCTGGTCAGATCCGCTGCTGTTCAAACGTCACCCGATGTCGCTCGCTCTTTCACCGGAGTGGTCGCGGCGCGCGTGCAGGGCGACCTGGGGTTTCGCGTTTCGGGCAAGGTGCTCGAACGTCTGGTTGATACGGGGGAGGTCGTCAAGCGAGGGCAGCCGCTGATGCGTCTCGACCCGATTGATCTCGGGCTGCAAGCGCGGGCGCAGCAGGCGGCGGTCATCGCTGCTCGCGCCAGCGCCAAACAGACAGCCGACGACGAGGCTCGCTATCGCAAACTGGTCGGCGTTGGCGCCATTTCGGCATCAGCCTACGACCAGTACAGAGCCGCCGCCGAGACGGCAAAAGCGCAGCTCAACGCCGCGCAAGCGCAAGCGGACGTAGCGCGTAATGCTTCGGGTTATGCGCTGCTGGTCGCTGATGCGGACGGCGTGGTGGTGGAAACACTCGCCGAGCCTGGACAAGTGGTCAGCCCGGGACAACCGGTGGTGCGCCTGGCCCGCGCAGGGCAACGCGAAGCCATCGTGCATCTGCCCGAAACCCTGCGCCCGGCCGCTGGCTCTACCGCGCAAGCGAGCCTCTATGGGGTGAGTTCAGCGGCGGTGACGGCAAAACTGCGGCTGCTTTCAGACTCCGCAGACCGTACAACCCGCACGTTTGAGGCGCGCTATGTGCTTGAGGGCGCGCTGGCCAATGCGCCGATCGGTGCGACCGTGACCCTCAGCATTGCCGAAGGCGCCACGCAGACACAGGCGTTACAAGTCCCCATCGCCGCCGTTTACGACCCGGGCAAAGGTCCGGGTGTGTGGGTGATCGCCGGAACACCGGCAACAGTGAACTGGCGAGCGGTTCAGGTGCTGGGGGTGAGCGATGATTCGGCCCGCATCGCCGGCGACCTCACTACCGGTGAGCAGGTTGTAGCGTTGGGCGCACATCTGCTGCGCGATGGCGAAGAAGTGCGATTGCCGCAGCAGAGCGCGGCCAGCGTTGCCGGGAGCCGTCCATGAGTCAGGGGCGCTTCAATCTTTCGGCCATCGCCGTGCGCGAGCGGGCGATCACGGTGTTTCTGATTTTTCTGATTGCCGTTGCGGGGACTTTGTCGTTCTTTCAACTGGGTCGAGCGGAAGATCCACCGTTTACGGTCAAGCAGCTGACCGTCATTACCGCGTGGCCGGGCGCGACGGCGCAGGAGATGCAGGATCAGATCGCAGAGCCCCTTGAAAAGCGCCTGCAAGAACTCAAGTGGTACGACCGCTCGGAAACCTACACCCGCCCTGGACTGGCGTTCACGATGGTGTCGTTGCTCGATAGCACGCCGCCCTCGCAAGTGCAGGAAGAGTTCTATCAAGCACGCAAGAAACTCGACGATGAAGCCATCAGGCTGCCGGCCGGTGTGATCGGGCCGATGGTCAACGATGAGTTTTCCGACGTGACTTTCGCGCTGTTCGCCTTGAAAGCCAAAGGCGAGCCACAGCGCTTGCTGGTGCGTGATGCCGAAGCCATGCGCCAGCGTCTGTTGCATGTGCCGGGGGTGAAGAAGGTCAACATCATCGGTGAGCAAGCCGAGCGCATCTACGTTTCGTTTTCCCATGAGCGGTTGGCCACCCTCGGCTTGTCGCCGCAGGAGATCTTCGCCGCGCTGAACAGTCAGAACGTGCTGACGCCCGCCGGCTCCATCGAAACCAATGGGCCACAGGTGTTTCTGCGTCTCGACGGTGCTTTCGACAAGGTGCAAAAAATTCGCGACACACCGGTCTCCGTTCAGGGCCGCACACTGATGCTCTCTGATGTGGCGACGGTTGAACGCGGTTACGAAGATCCTGCCACCTTTTTTGTGCGTAATAACGGTGAAGACGCGCTGCTGCTGGGCGTTGTGATGCGCGAGGGCTGGAACGGTCTCGATCTGGGCAAGGCGCTGGATGCCGAGGCCGCGAGGATCAATGCAGAAATGCCATTGGGCATGACCCTCGCCAAAGTCACCGACCAGGCAGTCAATATCGACTCCGCTGTCGGCGAGTTCATGGTCAAGTTTTTCGTCGCGTTGCTGGTGGTCATGCTCGTTTGCTTTCTGAGTATGGGCTGGCGGGTCGGGGTGGTGGTCGCTGCCGCTGTGCCGTTGACCCTGGCTATCGTGTTCGTGGTGATGGCCGCCACCGGCAAGAACTTTGATCGCATCACGCTAGGGTCATTGATTCTCGCGCTGGGGCTGCTGGTCGATGACGCGATCATCGCCATTGAAATGATGGTGGTGAAAATGGAGGAGGGCTACGATCGCATCAAAGCGTCCGCCTACGCGTGGAGCCATACAGCGGCGCCGATGCTGTCCGGTACGCTGGTGACGACGATCGGCTTTTTGCCGAACGGTTTTGCCCAGTCCACTGCCGGCGAGTACACCAGCAACATGTTCTGGATTGTCGGCATAGCGCTGATCGCTTCCTGGGTCGTCGCGGTGGCGTTCACTCCGTATCTGGGCGTGAAGTTGTTGCCGGACATCAAGAAGGTCGAAGGTGGCCACGCGGCGATCTACAACACGCCGAATTACAACCGTTTCCGCCGGCTGCTGACCGCGGTGATCGCTCGCAAGTGGCTGGTGGCGGGCACGGTGGTCACGCTGTTTTTCGTTGCGGTTCCAGGCATGGGGCTGGTGAAGAAGCAGTTTTTTCCGACCTCCGACCGTCCCGAGGTGATGATCGAGGTGCAAATGCCTTACGGGACCTCGATCGAGCAGACCAGCGCCACGGCCGCCAAGGTCGAGGCCTGGTTGCACAAGCAGGACGAGGCGAAAATCGTCACGGCCTATATCGGCCAAGGTGCGCCACGTTTCTTTCTGGCGATGGCGCCAGAATTACCCGACCCGTCGTTTGCCAAAATCGTCGTGTTAACGGACAGTCAGGAAGCACGCGAAACCCTCAAGTTCCGGCTGCGCGAAGCGGTTGCCGAAGGACTCGCGCCGGAGGCCCGTGTGCGGGCAGCGCAAATTGTCTTTGGTCCTTATTCGCCGTTTCCGGTTGCCTACCGGGTGATGGGCCCTGATCCGGCGAAGCTGCGCGATATCGCCGAGCAGGTCCGCGGCGTGCTGCAAGACAGCCCGATGATGAGAACGGTGAACACTGACTGGGGGCCGCTGACTCCGACATTGCATTTCAGTCTCGATCAGGACCGTCTGCAGGCAGTGGGGCTGACCTCCAATGCGGTTGCCCAGCAACTGCAGTTTCTGCTGAGCGGAGTGCCGATCACCGCGGTTCGCGAGGATATTCGTTCTGTGCAAGTCGTCGGGCGTGCGGCGGGCAATATCAGGCTCGACCCGGCGCAGATCAAAGGTTTCACCCTGGTCGGCGCCGCGGGGCAACGCATACCGTTGTCGCAGATCGGCGAGGTCGATGTGCGCATGGAGGATCCGATTCTGCGCCGCCGCGACCGCACGCCGACCATCACCGTGCGGGGCGACATTGCCGAAGGCTTGCAGCCACCGGATGTGTCGAGCGTGATCCTCAAGCAGTTGCACCCGATCATCGAGACACTGCCTTCCGGTTACCGGATAGAGCAGGCGGGGGCTATCGAGGAATCCGGCAAGGCGGGCAAGGCGATCCTGCCGTTGCTGCCGATCATGATCGCCATGACGTTGCTGATCATCATGGTGCAGGTGCGTTCGATCGCGGCGATGATCATGGTCTTCCTCACCTCGCCGTTAGGGTTGATTGGTGTGGTGCCGACGCTGCTTCTCTTTAATCAGCCGTTTGGCATCAATGCGCTGGTCGGGCTAATTGCGCTGTCGGGGATCTTGATGCGCAATACGCTGATTCTGATCGGGCAAATTCATCACAACACGCAAGAAGGTCTGGACCCCTTTCATGCCGTGGTCGAAGCCACGGTGCAACGCGCGCGGCCGGTGCTGCTGACGGCGCTTGCGGCCATCCTGGCGTTTATGCCCCTGACACACTCGGTGTTCTGGGGGACGCTGGCCTACACCCTGATCGGCGGCACGTTCGTTGGCACCATCATGACGCTGGTGTTCCTGCCGGCGATGTACTCCATCTGGTTCAAGATCCGCCCTGACCACAAGACTCAGCCTGAAACAGTCAAACTGGCGTAGTGACAAAGCCTGAAATCGAGGCCCGCTTTGGCGGGCCTCTTTGTACCCACGTCAAAGCGTGGTGATCTGCCCATTGCGATCCAGTTCATACACCTTGTTGCCCTGCAATTTCTCCTTCAACCACCGTTCCGCCTTGCCCAGCGGCCGCTGCCGCGCCCACAGCAAATCGACACCAATCTGCCAGTCGGTATGCGGATACGCCGAGAGCTGCAGTTCCACCAGCTCACCCTTGGCCAGTTCGCGCTGAATGAGCTGGCGGGGCAGGGTGGCCCAGCCGAGTCCGGCACGGACCATTTCCAATAACGCCAGATAGCTTTCCGCCTGCCACAACTGGGTCGAGCGCAGGTATTCGCTGCTCGGCAGTTTGCTCGCGTGGGCGCTGAAGGCCAGGCGACGATGGACGTGCAGGTCGTCGAACGTGACGTTGTCGAGTTGCGCCAATGGGTGCTCGGGATGGCAGACGTGCAGCATGATCAGTTTGCCCAACTGCTGGAACGCCAGCTCCTTGGGGTAGCCGGGCTGTGAGAACGCCACGCCGAGTACCGCTTCACCGCTGCTGACCAGTTCGCTGACGTCGCCGTAGACCGGGTGGCGGATGATCAGGTCGACAAAGGGGAACGCGGCTTCGAAGGCTTTGAGCACCGGCATGATCGGGCCGTACGGCGTTTCAATGGCGAGCGTTAGGCTGGTTTCGACGTTGTCCGAAAGGCAATCGGCGTGGGCTTCGAAGGTCATGCAGCGTTCGAGCACGGCTTCGGCCTGCACCAGCAATTTGTGGCCGCTGGCGGTCAGGGCGGGGCTGCGGTTGCTGCGGTCGAACAGGTCGACGCCAAGGTCGGTTTCGAGGTTGGCAATCGCCGCGCTGATGGTCGATTGGGTCTTCCCCAGTGTGCGCCCGGCGGCGGAAAACGATCCGCTTTTGACCACCTGGACGAACATCAACAGTTGATCGAGTGAGAAGCGCAAGCGGTGAACTCCCGAGTCGAAGACGAAGGTTTGGAGCGGCTAACGAATGCCTGATTGTGCCATCGAAAAAAGCGATGGTTGCTAATTTGTTTCATCGTAATAAACGTTCAACTATGGCCCCGCGTCAAACGATCTCCGGGGCCGATCTGATTTTCAAACGCCCCTGAGCATGCCCGCGATCTCAACAGATGCCGCACCTTCAGGAGCGTGTGAAATGACCACACAACGCATTCATCCGGTGGACGAGGTTTTGCCACTGCGACAGTTGTTCACGTTTGGCTTGCAGCATGTGCTGGTGATGTACGCGGGAGCGGTGGCGGTGCCGCTGATTCTTGGCAGTGCGATGGGGCTGACTTCGGCGCAGGTGGTGTTACTGATCAACGCCAACCTGTTGACCTCTGGTGTGGCGACATTGATTCAAACCCTCGGTTTCTGGAAATTCGGCGCGCGTCTGCCGTTGATTCAAGGCTGCTCGTTCATTGCCCTGGCGCCGATGATCATGATCGGCAAGGAGTTCGGCCTCAGTCAGATTTTCGGCGCGGTGATCGCCGCGGGCTTTATCACCATCGCGCTGGCACCGGTGTTCAGCCGCTTGCTGCGGTTTTTCCCGCCGGTGGTGATTGGCAGTCTGATCACCATTATCGGCATCTCGCTGATGCCGGCGGCGGCGATCTGGCTGGGCGGTGGCAATCCCGATGCGGCGGATTTCGGTAATCCCGCCAACCTGTTGCTGGGCTTGGCCACGGTCAGCGTGACGTTGGTGATCTACGCCAAATTCAAGGGCTTCATCGGCAACCTCAGCGTGCTGATTGGCCTGTTCGTCGGCAGCCTGATCGCAGCGGCTTGCGGCATGACTCACTTCAACCGGGTCAGCGAAGCGGCGTGGTTTGAACTGAGTGCGCCGATGGCATTTGGCGCACCGGAATTCGCGCCTGTGCCGATTCTGATCATGACTTTGGCGATGCTGGTGATCATGGCCGAGACCACCGGCAACTGTCTGGCGATTGGCAAATTGACCGGCAAACCGACCACGCAACAGACCCTTGGCAACGCGTTTCGCGCCGACGGCTTGTCGACCATGCTTGGCGGCCTGTTCAACAGTTTTCCCTACAACGCCTTCACCCAGAACACCGGTTTGATCGCGCTTTCCAACGTTAAAAGCCGTTTCGTCGTGGCCGCTGCCGGGGCAATCATGGTGCTGATGGGCCTGTTCCCGAAACTCGGCGCGTTGATCGCCGCAGTGCCGACGCCGGTGCTCGGTGGCTGCGCGATCGTGATGTTCGGCATGACCACGGTGGCGGGGATTCAGGAACTGTCGCGGGTGCAATTCGAGGGGACGCGCAACGGCATTATCGTCGCCGTGTCGGTGAGTGTCGGGGTGCTACCGATGTCCTGTCCGGCGCTGTTCGAACACGTCGGCCCGACGCTGAAACTGGTGCTCGACAGCGGGATTTTCCTCGGTGCGATCACCGCCATCGTCCTCAACATCCTGCTCAACAACGAAAAAAAATCGACCGAAACCATCGGCGCTGAACTGGCCGAATGATTGTTTGTTTTCCACTGCCCAGGAGTTACCCATGAATCAATTGACTCAGCTCATCCCGGCCGGCGTCAGCGAGCTTGATCTGACGTTACTGCGCCAAACCATCGCCTTGTCCGAGGCATCGAAACAGCGCGGTCGCCATCCGTTCGCGGCATTGGTGGCCGACCGCAACGGCAAGGTGATTGTCGAAGCAGGCAATAACTCGATGCCCCCGGAAGGCGATCCGACTCAGCATGCGGAGTTGGTGGCAGCGGCGGCAGCGGCAAAACTGCTGTCGCTGCAGGAGCTGGAACTGTGCACGTTGTACACCAGCGCCGAACCTTGCTGCATGTGCGCCGGCGCCGTGTATTGGACCGGGATCGGGCGGGTGGTGTATGCCTTGTCGGAACATGCCTTGCTGGGGGTGACGGGGGATCATCCGGAGAATCCGACGTTCTCCTTACCTTGCCGCGAGGTGTTCGCCAAGGGGCAACGCAAGGTCAGTGTATTGGGGCCGATGCTGGAGGGGGAGGCGGCTGAACCGCACAAAGGGTTCTGGTCATAACGCGCAACGTGCAGGAAGTCGCTATCCCCGCGCCGCGTTCTTGCCACTGGTGATTCGCGGATCGATCCATGGGGTGGCCCTTCAATCAAATGAATGAAGGGCCGGCGCTGATGATCGCCAACCGCAGGGGAAAAACGTAATTATCCTGATCCGAGAAATTGATTGCCCGGTGGTGCACGTTAATGATCGGACACGCCTGGCACATCCATATTGATCTTGCGCCAGAACGCTTCTGAAAAACTGTAGACCGAGAAGGCAATCAGCCCCAGCGCCATCACCATCAAAATCAGCCAACCTGCGGGTAGATTCTGCAGTGCATCAAGTGCTTCCTTCATCCCCGGTGGATCCATGGCCTGATAGGCGGAACCACTGATTGCCAGCAGCACGGCAATCTCGATGAACACCACGCCGCGAGCTATCAGACCGAATCGGGACACCGGACGGACATAGCGCATGACATCTTCGTCGGCCTCGAAATATTGTTCGAACGACGCTTTCCAGCCCTTGATGATGTGAGCAATGCCCACCCCAAGCGGAATGAGAGCGATCAGGTACACCAACAAGTTCGAGTGTTTCCACGACAAGAGATGCGCCAGCCAGTCTTTGGTTTGCCCTCCGCCATCGCCCGAGCTCTGGATGCCGCTGACGAGCAGGCCCAACGCAAAAAACGCCAGCGCCCCGTTGACCAGACCTCCAGCCAACAGACCAGCGCGAATCACCAGACCTTTGAGTTGTTTGCCGTGATGATCGACATCGCGCGTGGCTTGCAGGACACGCCAGGCCGCAAATGCGAGCAGACCCGCCACCACAAGTCCGACTAAAAAATAGCCGAATGGCTGGCCGAGCAAAGCTTCAAGGCTCTTGTGGCTGTCTTTGGCTCTGGTCGAGTCCTGGGCTGCCAGCAATGCGAAGATACCGATGATCAAATACAACACTCCCCGAGCGGCATAGCCTCCCCGGGCGAGTATGACAAGGCTGTGTTGCGCGGACATGGGTGTATTCCTGAAAGGGCATAGAGAGCAGACCCTTCTTGCCAGGAGGGGTTCTATTCGCCTTCCTGACGCTCAAACCCTGGTTACGTGCTGCGAGCTGATGAGGCGCTTATTCAAGGTCGCCTGGCAGTGAATGGCGACTTCCGTCGAGCGGGGCATCGCCTATGGCGGTAACTGCCGTGACGCTTATCGCGCATCACACTGCGGCGCAGGCTCGCCGCTCAACGCATCCACCATCGGCGGATGCTCCTGCACGGCCTGACGCAGATCTTCGGTCACACGCAGTTCCGCCCCTGTCGGCGAAAAAGTCGCTGCCGCTGCAAAAGGTGCGGGATTGGCCGGAACCGGGCGTTTACCGCGTCGCCACAAGAAGAAGGTGACCATGCACAGATTGACCAGTGCAAATACCCAGAACAGGCCATTGGCGCCGAACGAGTTCATCACCGGCGAAATCATCATCGGACTGATCGCCGACCCCAGTGAGTTAATCAGCAGCAAACCCTGAATCATCGGCACCAACGCTTCGGCAGGGGCGCGGTCGGCGGCGTGGCTGACGGCAACCGGATAAAGCGCGAATACACCGCCGCCGAGCAGAAACAACATCGCGGCGAGCAGGGTTGGGGACAAAGGAAGCAGGACGATCACCAGCGATAACACCGAGCACGCCCCCGTCAGCAGGGTCAGCACCTGCAAACGATCCCTACGGTCGGACCAGCGTCCGACCGGGTATTGCAGAAGCATGGCGCCGAGGATTGTCCACGCCATCATGCTGCCGACCTCACCGACATTCAGGCCGCTGCGCTGCAGATACAACGGCAGCAAAGTGTAAATCGCCGCGATGCTGACACCCGAGCCGAAACAGCCGACCAGCCCGGTCGGTGTGACGCCCAGCAGTTGGCGTGGTTTGAGCGGTTCCACCTGATCGAGCAGGGGCGACACGCGCGGCAGGATCACGATCGGCAACACCGACAGCGAGGCGAGCATGCCGGCGACCATGAACGGTGCGCTGTCGCTCAATCCAGTAATTTTGCCCAACGTTGCCTGCCCAAGCACACCGGCGCCATACAGGACGATCATGTACAGCGCGAGCAAGCGGCCGCGGATCTTCGCGTCGCCCGCCAGCAGCAACCAGCTTTCGATCACCAGAAACACACCGACCGTGGCCCAGCCGTTGATCAGGCGCAGGGCGAACCAGCCCCAAGTGTCATAGAACAATCCCTGCAGCAGGATGGTCACGGCGATCAGCGAAGCAAAGCTGCCGTAGGCGCGGATATGGCCGATGCGCAGAATCAAGCGGTCATTGAACACGGCGCCCAGGGTCAGACCGATGAAGTAGGCCGACGAAACGAAACCGATTGTAGTGGCCGAGGCACCGGCGGCATCGAGGCGAAGGGTGGTCAGCGAAGACAGAAAACCGTTGCCCAGGGCAACAATGAACAGCCCGAGCAGGGGCGCCAGCGCCATGGCCAGCAAACGCGGAGACATAAAAACCTCTGGAGATCGAACAGCACAACGTGCGCCTCTGCGCAGGTGATTGCCAAGCCGAAAAAGTGTGTGATGCGAGTGCCCGCCGAACGGGCAGGGTTGTAGAGCCGGACACCCATCAGCGAGGTGTGCCCAGGCATTCAGCTAGACGTCAGTCACCGGTTTCGGCGCCTGCAAGATTGCGCGGGATTCTAAGGCTTGTACGGAATTTGCCAATGGCTGTTGGCTGCGACGGTTGGACGCAGGTGAAAAGCCTTGAGGCCCCCACTGCAGTTGATCAATGACACTGCAAAGTTCTAACGTCGGTTGATGTCGCTCACGGCAGCGAGCCCGAAGCCTTCAAGGCTCTTGCCCAATTTGGCAAAAAAACGGCAGAGCGCTTCGCAGCGTCTGCCGTCCATTCGCAATGCTGTAGTTCAAACCGCAATTTATTCTCTGGGTCACTCAATCCGGACAGGCTCTCCTGCCTCAAGCATGAAATGGATAATCAATGTACCCACGCTGATCCCCGCCGAAAAAGCTACCCGGGTCCGGCGCGTTGAGTGTCAGGCCATCGTGAAGCCGACGCGGCAGGTCCGGATTGGCCAGGAACGGGCGGCCGAATGCAATGATGTCGGCACGATCGGCGATCAGTGCCTGTTCGGCAGATTGCGCATCGTAGCCGCCCGCCAGGATCAGCACGCCGTTCCACGTCTTGCGCAACTGGGCAATGATCGCGTCCCAGCGTGGGTCGAAATTTTCATCCTTGACTGTGCCGACCATCGCCGGCTCGACCAGGTGCAGGTAGGCCAGATTCCATTGGTTGAGCGCTTCGACGAGGTGGCCGAAGGTCGCCTCCGGGGTGTCATCGCCCATGCCCATGAAACGGCCCATCGGCGTCAGGCGTACGCCGACTCGCTCGGCGCCGACTTCTTCAGCCACGGCCGCGACCACTTCCAACAGAAACCGTGCGCGATTCTCCACGTTGCCGCCATAGGCATCGTCGCGCTGGTTGCTGTTGCTGTTAAGAAACTGATCGAGCAGGTAACCGTTGCCGGCATGAATCTCTACACCGTCCATGCCCGCCTGCAATGCGTTGCGCGCGGCCACGCGATAGTCCTCGACGATGCCGGCGATTTCCGCGGTTTCCAGCGCGCGCGGCACCGGTACATCGCCCCAGACACCGTTACCGTTTTCGTCGACGATAAACGTCTTGCCGGGCACCGGCAGCGCGCTAGGCGCAACCGGCAGGCCGGCATCGGGTTGAAAGCTGGGGTGGGACACCCGGCCGACGTGCCACAGTTGCATGAAGATCAGACCGCCGGCCTCGTGCACCGCCGCGCTGACGTCACGCCACGCCTGGACCTGCTCAGGGCTGTAGATGCCCGGCGTCCAGGCGTAGCCCTGAGCCTGCCGGGAGATTTGCGTGGCCTCGGTGATGATCAGTGCGGCGCTGGCCCGTTGGCGATAGTACTCGGCGTTCATGGACGTTGGCACATCCCCCGGTTGGCCGGCGCGTGAGCGCGTCAACGGCGCCATCGCCACGCGATGGGCGAGGGTGTAAGGACCGAGTGCGAGGGGTTGGAACAGGCGACGGGTCATGGGTAGCTCCAGATATCAATAGAGGGAATTCAAGCGCGGCAGCGGTGCCGCGAACCAGTGGCGCTAACTTAACCGGGTGTAGCGGGGCTGATAATCGGTGGCCGGCGCTACGCTGTTTTGCGCAGGGCGCAACGGCACCCGTGCTCATCGGCGATGAACACGGGCGTGGCTCAGGCGGGTGGGTTGGAACGGGTCAGCGGCAGATTCAGCCAGCGCCGGCCGGTGGCGTTGGCGACGGCGTTGCCAAGGGCGGCGGCCATCGGCCCCTGGACGATTTCAGCGGCACCGAGGAAGGGTTCTCCCGGCTGGTCGAGCAAATGCACATCGACTTTTTTCGGCAGTTGCGTGAAACGCAGAATCGGATAACCGCTCCAGTCGTAGCTGCGAATGCCGCCCGCGTCGTAGGCGACTTTTTCATACAGGGTCCAGCTCGCGGACTGGACGATGCCGCCCTCGACCTGATTGCGCAGGCCATCGGGGCTGACGATCTGGCCGACGTCCACCGCCGTCACCGCGTGATCGACGCGGATCTCGCCGGTCTGCGGATGCACCCGCAGCTTCACCGCGATGGCGCAGTAACCCATGATGTTTTTGTAGCGGGCAAAAGCGAAACCGATACCGGCGCCGGGCTCGCCGCTTTTCTGCGGCCAACCGATCTCATCACGCACACGTTCTACGACCGCGCGAGCACGCGGGTCGCTGAGATGGGCCAGACGCAACGTGACCGCGTCGATCCCGGCCCGGATCGCCAGTTCGTCGATACTCGCCTCGATGGCGAAGATGTTGATGTGCGCCCCCAGCGAACGCATGGCCGAGGTGCGAAAGGGCATCTGGGTGACGAAGGTCATGTTGATGCGCGTCGAGTTGAGTTCGTACAGCGGCACCGCGTTGCGATCACCATCGCCTTCGGGCTGGGCGATCGGCACGGAGGGCGCCGAGGCGAAGGGCCGCGCGAGCAAGCGTGCCGGCAACAGACGCCCGGCGTTGACGATGCGTTCGTTGTGCGGCGTGGTCCATAGTTCGTAGGCCCAGTCCTGCAGGCGGCCCTGGCTGAGGCTGGCGTCAACTTCGGTGACCATCGCCGAGCTATACGGCTCCCATAGATTTTCCTGCTCGCGCATCCATTGCACGCGCACCGGCGTACCGGGCATGCGCATGGCGATCAATGCTGCATCGGCGGCGGCATCATCGGCGCCGTTGTGCCCGTAACACCCTGAGCCTTCGGCATGAATACAGCGCACCCGCTCAAGTGGCAGACCGAGCATTTCGGCAATGCCGGCGCGCAGCGGGTAAACGCCCTGGGTGTGGGTCCAGACGGTGAGAGCGCCGTCCTTGAACCAGGCCACTGCGCAAGACGGGCCGATCGAGCCGTGCATCAGATATTGCTTGGTGACCCGCGCCTGAAAACGCGTGTCGGCCGCGCCGCTCGGCGTGCCGTTGTGGCTGATCGGATAGCACCGTGAGGGCAGGCGTTTGAGCAGACCATGAATCTCGGCCGCCTCGGGAATCGCCTCGCCCTCGCTCCATTGCGTCACCTCGCTGGCACGGCGCATGGCTTTGATCGCTTGCCACTCATCACGGGCGACCACCGCCAGATAGTTGCCGTCGCGGATCACCTTGACCACGCCAGACAGCGTTTCGATGGACGCCGCATCGAACGCTTGCAGCGCGCAGCCCTGACGGGGCGGGCGGATCACCCGCGCATGCAACATGCCCGGCAGGCGCATGTCCTGGACGAATGCTGCGCCACCGCTGACCTTCGCCGGGATGTCGAGGCGCGGCAACGAATGGCCGATGAGTTTGAAGTCAGCGGCGGCCATCGCCGGTGACTGAGCCTTGGCATATTGATGCACATCGACATGTCTGACCGCGTCGGCGTAACTCATCCGCTGAGCGGCCGGGCCTTCGACCACACCGTCGCGGGTGCTCAGCAGCGCCGCATCAACCTGCCAACTGCGCGCGGCGGCATCGACGAGCATTTCGCGCACCTGCGCGGCGGCGTTATACAACGCGGTACCGCTGTCGAAAATGCTGTGGCTGCCGGCGGTGTAGCCTTCGTTGGGCGTCAGCGCGGTGTCGGCGGTGAGTAAGTTGATGGAGGATGCCGGTACCTGCAAACGCTCGGCGGCTATTTGCAGAAGTGCGGTTTTCACGCCGGTGCCCAATTCGACCTTGCCGGTGTAGACGGTAATGCCGTCGGCGCCGATGCGGATCCAGGCGTCGAGCCACGGGTTGGTGCGCAGGCTTCCGGGGAGGTCGGGGGCGAGGACCACGGTGCCGAGCGTATCGACTTCCGTATCCGCCAACACACGTCGCGCCACCGGCATCAGGGTGAACGCCATCAGCAACGCGCCGCCGCGCAGGAAGGCGCGTCGGCTTGGGTTCAATTCATTCGACTCACTCATGTCAGGCTCCCGTTGTGCCCGGCCACCTGTCTGATCGCCTCGATAATCCGCAAATGCGTTCCGCAGCGGCACAGGTTGCCGGCCATGTGCTCGCGAATGGTGGCCTCATCCGGGTGTCGATTACGCTCAAGCAACGCCTGCGCGCGCATCAGCATGCCGGCAATGCAGTAGCCGCATTGCGCGGCCTGTTTCTCGATGAATGCGGCTTGCAGGGGGCCGGGTTGTTCCGCGCTGCCGAGGCTTTCCACGGTGCGGATTTTTTTGCCTTCGAGGCCGGCGCAGGGCGTCAGGCAGGCGAACACCGGTTGATCATCGACGATCACTGTGCAGGCGCCGCATTGGCCGAGACCGCATCCGTATTTGGCGCCGTTGAGGTTCAAGTGATTGCGCAGCGCATACAGCAGCGGCATGTCTGGCTCCAGCTCAAGCGGTTGCGCGGCTCCGTTGACGTTGAGGGTGATCTGGCTCATTTCGTCTCCTGACGTAACGCTTCAATAGTGGAAGAGAGGTCGGCCCACGGCTGATCGGGGCTGGCTTGCTGACGCAGATACGCGGCCAGTGCGGCGAGTTGTGCGTTGTCCAGGCTGGCGGCGAATGCAGGCATGACCGGGCCGGGCGATCCGGGTGTGGCGGGCAGACCTTCAAGCACGGTTTTGAGGAAGTTGCGCGAACTGGCCGCTTGCAGCACCGAGGTGTTTTGCAGGCCCGGGCGGTCATCGATGGTGCGCATCGGCGCCGCCGTGCCATGGCAACCGGCGCAGGCGCTGCTGAAGAGCAGGGCGCCGTTCGAAGGGGCTGCCGGTTCACTGGCAGGCGTCTTCGGTGTCGTCTCTATCACCGAACGCGGGTTTTCCAGGCTGAGCAGATACTCGGCAATCGCCTCGGCCTCACTGGCGGGCAAGCGGGCCAGACTCAAGCTGACCGGCCGCATCGGCCCGGCGGGTGTGCCGTGGCCATCGACGATTTCGGCGCGCAGATAGCCCACCAGTTGCTCGCGACTCCACGAGTTGCTGCGTTGGCCCATACCGACCAGCGCGGGCGCTTGCCAGCCATCGACGCTGCCGCCCTGCAGATAGTCCGCGGATTTTTCCGCGCCGATCAGGTTCAGCGGCGAATGGCAGCCGGCGCAATGGCCCGGACCGTCAACCAGATAATGCCCGCGATTCCACGCCTCGCTGCGCTGCGCCAGCGGCGTCAGTGGCTCACCGTGCAGAAACAGCAGGTTCCAGAACGCCACCAACGGCCGAATGTTCATCGGAAAATTCATCCGGTTCTGCTCAGCCGGCGCGTGCACGGCGGGGCCGCTCATCAAGTAGGCATAGGCGTCGGCGATGTCTGCTGGGCTCATGCGCCGGTAGTGCACGTAGGGGAACGCCGGATAGAGGAAGTGACCATCGCGAGCAATGCCCTGACGCATCGCCCGCTCAAAGGCTGGCAGTGACCATTGGCCGATACCGGTCTCGACGTCCGGGGTGATGTTGGTGCTGTACAGCGTGCCGAAGGGCGTTACCAACGACAGCCCGCCGGCCAGATATTCACCACCGGGGCGGGTATGGCAGACCGCACAATCGCCGGCCTCGACCACCCGCGCCCCGCGTTGCAACTGCGCAGTATCGAACATCGTCGGGCGCTCGATCGGCGCAATTGCCGGGCGCCACATCAGCCAAACGGCACCGATCAGGCCGAGCACGGCGACCACTGCCACGCTGATCCAAAGCGTTCTGGACTTCAGGAAGTGGCGGTTCATGGGACAGGGAAAAACGCGGCGGGCAATGGCAGAACGGATGGGATACGGGTCATGACAACGCTCCTTGTGACAGCCGGGGAAGGGCGCCGCTGAGGGCGGCGGCGCCATGGGTCAAAGCGTAGAGATACCGCCGGCGCGGGAGAATCATCGGCGCACGCAACAGCGCGTTGCGCGAGAAGCAACGCCTGCGCCGTTGCGCCGGACGCATCACTGCGTTGCCCGCTGCGTGGATTCTGCGCATCGCCACAGGGCCGTAGCCTTGGCCGCACTTTCCTGAACTCAATGAGGTGTCATCATGCTCACGGGCAACCCGGTCGTTGCGACCAACGCTGAACAGCCGGCTGCACTTTCCGGCCTGATGGTCGCGTTCCTGGCATTCTGCTGCGGAGCGGTTGTGGCCAATCTGTATTACGCCCAGCCGATCGTCGAACTGATTGCACCGCAGATCGGTCTGTCCAGCGCCAATGCCAGCCTGATCGTTTCACTGACGCAGTTTGGTTACGCGCTGGGCCTGTTGTTGCTGGTGCCGCTGGCCGATCTGATGGAGAACCGTCGGCTGGTGGTCAGCCTCACCCTCGCGGCGAGCGTGACGTTGTTGTGCGCCGGGCTGACCCATTCACCGTCGATGTTCCTGGTGTTGTCTTTGCTGATCGGACTGACCTCGGTGGCCGTGCAGATTCTAGTGCCGCTGGCGGCGCACTTGGCGCCGGAGGCCAGCCGTGGCCGCGTCGTCGGCAATATCATGAGCGGTCTGCTGCTGGGGATTCTGTTGTCGCGGCCACTGTCGAGCCTGTTGGTCGACGTGTTCGGCTGGCGCGGGGTGTTTTACAGCGCAGCGGCCCTGATGGCGGTCATCGCTCTGATTACCGCCGTGGCATTGCCGCGTCGGCTGCCGACGCATAAGGCCACGTATGCTGCGCTGATCGGTTCGGTGTTTGCCTTGGCTCGGCGTTATCCGGTGTTGCGTCAGCGCTCGCTGTATCAAGGGCTGCTGTTTGCCAGCTTCAGCCTGTTCTGGACCCTCGCACCGATTGAATTGATACGTCATCAAGGCTTCACCCAGGCACACGTGGCGATTTTCGCGCTGGTCGGTGCGGTCGGTGCCATTGCAGCGCCGATTGCCGGGCGTCTGGCCGATGCCGGGCATGGTCGTCGCGGCACACTGGTCGCATTGTTGCTGGCGCCGGTGGCGCTGTTGATCGCCGCGCTCCCGGGCAGCGGCTATGTCTGGCTGGTGGTGTGCGCGGTGCTGCTGGATTTCGCCGTGCAATTGAACATGGTGCTCGGCCAGCGTGAGGTGTACGCCCTCGATCCCCACAGCCGTGCGCGCCTGAACGCCGTGTACATGACCAGCATTTTCGTCGGCGGTGCGGTGGGGTCTCTGGTGGCGAGCCCGCTGTACGAGCATTTCGGCTGGAACCTGACCGCCGTCGCGGTGGCGCTGTTGCCAGCGCTGGCGCTCGGATTATTCCTGAGCCGCAAGGCCGATGTCTGAACAGCCGGCGAGTGCGGGCAAGCACGGCGGTACAAGACGACGGGGGCACAGTGATGCACAATCATCCGCGTTCCCTATCGACCGGACCCCGCTTATGGACAAGTTGCTGGCACTGAAGATGTTTGTGGAAACCGTGCGCTGCGGGGGCTATTCCTCGGCAGCGCGCAAACTCGGGATATCAACGTCGTCAGTGACACGGCAAGTGGCAGGGCTGGAACACGAGCTGGGCGCGAGCCTGCTCAATCGCACCACGCGCAACACCAGCGTGACTGTTGCCGGCCAGACCTATTTCGAAAAAGCCGTGGCGATTCTCGACGCGATCGACGAAGCCGATGCCGTGGTTGCGGATCGTGGCAGCGAAGCGCAGGGCCGTCTGCGCATCAGCGTGCCGGTGGAGTTTGGGCGACGCCTGATCGCGCCGCACCTGAGCCGCTTGCTCGAGCGGCATCCGGGTCTGGAGATCAGTCTGTCGCTGAGCGATCAGGTCAGTGACCTGCTCAGCGAGCAGATTGATGTTTCGGTGCGCCTGGGGTCGTCCGTGGTCAGTGATGACATCGTCAGCAAACGCGTGGGGCATTTCGAACGCTGGGTGGTGGCCAGTCCGGAGTATCTGGCGCGTAGCGCAGCGCTTTGTCACCCACGGGATTTGCTGGAGCATCAATGCCTGCGTTTCGATTACGGCGCCACACACCAGCACTGGACCTTTCAGAATGAAGATGCGCCCATTCAGCTCAACGTCCACGGGCGCCTGCAAAGCAATAACGCCGACATCCTGCGCGAAGCAGCCATCGGCGGTGGCGGGGTGACGCTGCTGGCTGACTGGCTGGTACGCGACGACGTCGCAGCCGGCCGGCTGACCCGGTTGCTTGAGCATTACGAGGTCAATCCCGGCAGCGCCAGCACCTGCATCAACGCGTTGTATTTACCCAATCACCGAGGGTCCAGCAGGATCAATGTGTTTATCGATTTCCTGATGGAAATTCTCAGCCCGACGGCCGTGACTACCCCCGCAGCGTAATTCCTGTGGCTCAACGGCGCCCGGTTCGTGTACTCACATCCACCTACCTCTGGTGAGCGATTGACGGCGTCTGGAAGGGAACTGAGTAGTTCAAGAAGTGCGGGTGATCAAAGGACCTATTGGGTCCATTATGCTTAGAAGCTGTTATTCAGAAGCCGTTGTTACCTGGTCACTTATAAGCTGAGCCAAAATTCGCACGGGCTCCGTAAAACTCCGCCGAGACCGATGTATCAGTCCGATATCACGGTGAAAGGTATGCTGTCCCAAATCGAGCGCTCGTACACCCGCGGGCCATTCCTGATGGGCTTCCGTCTGTGGCACCAGGGCTATGCCTACACCATTTCCCACCAGCTTGATGATGGCCTCCAGTTCATCCAGTTCGCAAACTTCCTGCAAGGTGAAATGCATTTGCCGCAGGAAACGATCGACCTGCCTGCCGCCGAAGGATGATCGGTCATAGCGAATGAATGGCTGGCTGGACAGCAGTTCCGACCAGTCTTCGCCCTCTAGGTCACGTGGCACGATCAGTCGGTAGGGCTCTCGCGCCAACGTCGTCCAGCGCAGGTCACTTTGAAGGGAGAAGGGCGGGCGAATGATGACGGCCATGTCGATTTCGCCGGCGTCGACAAGGTTCACCATCTCCATCGAAAGGCCCGGGATGACACGTGTGCGGCACTGCGGACACTGTTGGTGAAACTTTGCTAGCGCATCTGGCAAATAGGAGCGCTGCACGGACGCGATCGCACCGATGTTGATCAGCACGCTGGGAGGCTTGCCCAGCGTTGTAGAGCCCAAATTGTCGTAAAGCCTCAGCAGCTCTTGCGCCTGCAGAAGTATCTGGTGGCCCATTTTATTGAGATTGGCCGAACGTCCTTTCCTGTCGAAAATTTCGAACCCGAGCTCGGCCTCCAGGCGCTGGATTTGCGCGCTCACGGCGGCCTGAGTCAGGCCGATCTTATTGCCGGCAGCGGCGAATGTGCCTTCCCGCGCCACGGCAATGAGTGTCTTCAATTCTTTGATCATTCACAAATATTAGTTGTGTTTCTAAGAAATATATATTGATTTTTATGTTGGGTTTTCCGTCCTACGATGTTTCCCATCCCCGGCAACGGCTGAATCCAAAGAGCCAATGACGGTGGGAATGTTCGACAACCAACAAAAAATATTTGGAGTTCTGATGAGCCTCTCGCCATTCCACCTCGCAATCCCTGTTTACGACCTGGCTGCAGCTCGCACCTTTTATGGTGAGGTTTTTGGTCTTGAAGAAGGGCGCTCCAGCACGCAGTGGGTCGATTTCGATTTTTATGGTCACCAACTGGTGATTCACGAACATCCAAAAACCGCTTCGCAGGAGAGCGTCCATAGCAACCCGGTCGACGGACACGATGTTCCAGTTCCGCACTTCGGCATCATTTTAGGTTGGGAACAGTGGGAGGCACTGGCCGAACGTCTGAAGGCGTTTGGTACCGAATTCGTGATCGAACCATACATTCGTTTCAAAGGCCAAGTGGGCGAGCAAGCCACCATGTTTTTGTTTGATCCGTGCGGCAACGCTCTTGAGTTCAAGGCTTTCAAGGATATGAGCCAGCTCTTCGCCAAGTAACAACGCCCATGGCACAACCGCGTTGTGCCATTTGATCTCAAGTGAGCTGGAAGCTCATGAATCTAGCAACTGCGAATAGACGCAGACCTTTCATTCCAACAAGAAGGCTAGACATGAAACGTATTCCCTTGGTGTGGCAAATCGTTGCCGGGCTACTGCTTGGCGTGCTTGTCGGTTGGTACTTCAATACTCATCCGTATTATCAGACGTGGGTGAGTGCGGAGATCCTCAAACCGCTCGGTGACATCTTTATCAAGATGATGAAGATGGTGGTTGTACCGATCGTGTTTTGTTGCATGATCCTGGGCATTGCAGGCGGTGGCGATAACAAGTCGTTTGGCCGCATGGGGATAAAGTCGCTGGGCTACTTTTTTGCGATTACGGCCTTGGCCATTGTCATCGGCTTGTGTTTCGCCAACGTTTTCGAGCCGGGTACCGGCACCGACATTTCCGGTATTTCGCACGGTACTGCGGCGATCACTCTGGAACCGTCCAAAGGCGCATTGGTCATCTTGCAAAACATCGTCCCTGACAATGTGCTGGTTGCTATGTCAGAAGCGAAGTTGCTGTCCGTGCTGTTTTTCGCCGTGTTGTTAGGCATGGCATTGAACGCTCTGCCGAAGGACAAAAGCGCACCTTTCATCGCGGTGGTTCAGAGCCTTTCCGATGCGATGTTCAAGGTCGTCTCAATCGTCATGGCATACGCACCGATCGGTGTGTTTGGGATGATCGGCGCGACCGTGGCGACGTTTGGTTTCGCATCATTGTTGCCGTTGCTCAAGTTGATCGGGGTGGTTTATCTGGCGCTGATTGTTTTCGCATTGGTGATACTCGGCGGCATTTGCTACTTGATTGGCGAAAACATTTTCAAGTTGATCCGCTACTTTCGCAATGAGTTGATTCTGGCGTTTTCGAGTGCCGCATCAGCCGCCGTCATGCCGCAGTTGATGACGCGATTGGAGAGCTACGGTGTACCGCGTCGGATCGTCAGTTTTGTGGTGCCGGTGGGTTATGCGTTCAACCTGGATGGCGCATCGATTTTTCTCGGTGTGGCGACAATTTTCGTGGCGCAACTCTATGGCATCGACCTCTCGCTGTCGCAGCAGATCCTGTTGGTGGTGACGATGGTGCTGACTTCAAAGGGCGCAGCAGGGGTGCCGGGTTTTGCCATCATCATCTTGTCAGCGACATTGGCGTCTGCCGGGTTGCCGTTGGAAGGGGTGGCGTTGATTGCCGGCATTTTCAGGATTATTGACAGCGGCACTACCACGTTGAATGTGCTGGGCAATGCCATCGCACCTTTGGTTATCGCCAAGTGGGAAAGGGTCGAACTGGAACCCGCGCGGGGTCATCCAGCAGCTAGCGTCTAGTCGTTCGTCAGAGATTAAACAGGTCTTTTGGACGACCTGAGGAGAAATGCCTGGTGGTAAAAATCGGCGCGGAAGTGTCCGACCTGTCGGAAGACATGCGCGGTGTATTGGAGGAGGGCACCGCGCTGATCATCCAGAGAATCACGCGCTGTGTTCGACAAGGAATGACTGATGGCTCAATCACTTCGATGCAGACGCCGAAACACTGACTGAATCGCTGTATCGATTGTGGTTGGGGGCATCACTGCTGGTGAAAGTCCGCAATACCACAGCTGCCTTTGACACGGCACTGATGACGAGTGAGCGCCTGCTGGCATAGAGGCGTTTTTTTTTAATATTTTTACTAGACGACCGGTCTAATCAACTGGAGTTTTCATGACTGATATTGCCGTAGGCACCGACCTTTTTTCGCCCATGAATATGGGCGCGCTGCAACTGGCTAACCGAATTGTCATGGCGCCCGTGACTCGCAGCCGTATGGCCGAGGACGGCGTGCCGAATGAAATGCACGCGACTTACTACGCCCAGCGTGCCGGCGCAGGCCTGATCATTGCCGAGGCCACGAACATCTCTGCTCAGGGACGTGGCTATGCCATGACGCCGGGTATCTGGTCGGAAGAGCAGGTGGCAGGTTGGAAGAAAGTCACTGACGCAGTACACGCGGCAGGCGGCAAGATCGTCAGCCAACTGTGGCACGTAGGTCGTTTCTCCAGCGTCGAGTTGCAGCCAAACGGCGAAGCGCCGGTCGCGCCCTCGGCAATCAAGGCCGAAGGTACCACCTATACCAACAATGGCATGGTCGAAGTGTCCATGCCTCGGGCGCTTGAGACTTCGGAGATCCCGGGGATCATCGAGCAGTACAAACATGCGGCAGAAAATGCCAAGCGAGCCGGTTTTGATGGTGTGGAAGTCCATTCTGCCAACAGCTATCTGCTCGACCAGTTCCTGCGTGATTCCACCAACCAGCGGACTGACCAGTACGGCGGCTCCATCGAGAATCGGACACGACTGACACTTGAAGTCACCGAAGCCGTGGTGGCGATTTGGGGCAGTGATCGGGTCGGCATCCGCCTTTCACCAGTAACTCCTGATGCAGGTAACACGCCTCCAGACAGCAATGTCATGGCGATCTACGGTCACCTCATTCAGCAGTTGAACACATTCAATCTGGCCTATCTGCATTTCGTTGAAGGCGCCACCGCCACCTCTCGTACCGTTCCCGAGGGGGTGGATCTGGACGCGCTGAGTGCGCAGTTCGAAGGACCGTACATTGGCAACAACAACTATGACCTGGAAATGGCGCTGGAGCGAAGGGGGCGAGGGCGGATTGATGCCGTGGCATTTGGTCGATTATTCATTGCCAACCCCGACCTGGTAGAGCGCCTGCGTCGCGGTGTCGAGCTGACCATAGCTCCGCGCGAGAGTTATTACGGCGGAGGCGCCAAGGGCTACATCGATTGGCCAACGGCCAACTCCAACTAATTAGAAGTTCCCGATTTGATCGACTCGCCAGGATTGGTAATTGTCGTTTGAGTTTTCCGTGTCCGATTGACCAAAAGGGTCACCGGCAACATGCAACGAGGAGTACATCATGAGCAATCCAACTTACGTCCAGGAATACAACGCGATCGTTGCTGTTCTGAGTCGGTACAACGAAGGTGGTGCCAAGGCTGACAGCACTTTGATGAAGCCCGTTTTCAACGAGCAAGCGACGATGTTTGGGGTCGACGACGACAAGCTCGTCGGCGGTGCGATCCAGAATCTGTACGACGTCATCGACAACTCTTTCCGCCCATCTCCCGAAGCCAAGGCCGCGATCGTTCGCATCGACATCGTGGGCTCTGCCGCCAGTGCTCGCGTCGATACCGACAACGTTTCGGGATTTCGTTTCACCGACTTTTTTAACCTGCTGAAGGTAGAAGGCAAGTGGACGATCGTAAGCAAGATTTACCACACCCATCCTACAAAGACTACCTGACCCTGATCAAAATCGACGGCAACTGGAAGGCCATCGCCAAGGTTTATCACCAGTTCGAAGGTTGAGCGTTCACCGATCCCGGTTGAATCAATACCGGGATCGGAGTTCGTTCATCGTCAAATGTAGAAGCGATCATGATCCGTGCCGCTGGCAAAGTTGCTTGCAGATTCAGAAAATTTCCGTCCGATGATTACGAAGCGCTGACACTGCGAGTGCTTGTAGCGTGGTACATGATTTAACATAATATACATTACACGTAACAAGATGTTTCAGGTTCACGCGGACTGCCTACGAGATTTCAATCTCCAGCACAGCCTCAAAAGCCCTGTCCTTTTGTGGCCCTCCCTTAAATATGGCGCCTAAGGTGGCGCCTAACGTGTTCACCCCGAAAGCCTTGCAATCCGGGCCTTTGCGAGCAATCAACCTCGCAGATATCTCCATTTCAGTGTTTTTTAATTCTGGCGGCATCGGCTAAAACCCAAGGTTTGGTCAATTTTTGTGGGATCGAGACGTCGTATGCCGAGCAAAAAGGCTTCCATGCGTCCTGCTAAGCGTCCATTTAGACCAGGCTCGTTCAGCGCAAAAAAACGCTAGGATGCGAAACCTCTTTTAAAAACGGCTGAACCCTTTAAAAGTGATCACGCCTGTAGCCCAATGAATGCAACGGTTTGCGATTTGCTGAGAGCTGAGACGCGCTCGAAACACGTGACTAGCCGCATAGGCTCAATCGCTCACCGTCAGATCGTTTCAGTCTCAACCGCCGGTGCACGATTATCTACAAAGGTCGAATATCAAGGAGAAAACTCGGGAGCCATACCGAGGTGATGTGAACCTCGCCCTCGGCGTGAAGACTCAGCCTGGTTGCGGACTAACTCCGTCGGCGTGCGTAGCGTGGATAGATGTTGGAGCGCGTGACCAATATGTCAGCTCAGGAGAGATTCAAGCGTTTAGAACAGCGCTATATACGCGGAAGGAGACTATCTAAAGGTGGCTTAAATGCTGAAGCTTCGAAGAAGCTTCATTATAAATCACTAATGGTTTTGAATTTCAATAGTCTTTTTCATGAGCTGATAACTGGTCGTTCTCAAGGAGCCCTTACACATTCAAAACATTAACTTTTAAAAATGGCCGAAACTTTTAAAAATGATCAAGCCCGTTAAGTATGGCGACGAACTGCCGTGCCTCCGTATTTCCGCAGCTGTACAGCTAAACACTTTTAAAAATGCCCGAATCTTTTAAAAGTGACCTCCTAGGTCACGTCTTTCGTGAAGGCCAGCCCATCCATCTAAAGCAGCAGTGGCGCCTCTCAAGATCTGGACGGTTCAAGTGCTGATCCCGCACGGCTTGGGGCGTGCAGCCGTGCGGTCGGAATTTCCTAATTCAGATTCGACCATAACTCTCAATATATAACTAAAGCGTAGTTAGTTGCCTGGCCGCCAGTGAAACTTTCCAAGAGCGTACTTGCAAAGCCAGGCTTGCTGTGTATAACCTACATGACATCGATCAAATGGTAAGGGCTAGGTGATGAGTGATTCATCCAGGCAGACGGACGCGCTCGCCTCGAAAAAACGAAAGAGTAAGTCCCCTACTTCCGATAACTCTCAGAATCGGAAGTGTGCAATCCAGCATTCAAAGAAGAATGGCGAGATGCCGAGCCCACATCCCCTGTTTAATACCTATAAAGAATTCATCAACCACACTAGCGATGAGCCCGACCCGAGCCTACCGCTGGTGATGAACTATTTGGCTAACTTTGATGCTCTGCTAAAACCCATAGACGGTTTCGAAGCCGTCAGTGGTTTTCTGCGTTCATACTCCAACGTCGAGGCTACATTCGTTTCGTATCGCACTCATGCCGAGCGCCTGCTGCTTTGGGCACTGTTGATCAGAAAGAAGTCCCTCATGGAGCTGCGTCGCGCAGACGCCGAAGCTTTCTTGGAATTCTGCATGAATCCACCCACGGGCTGGCTTGGCCCCGTGACACGCAGTAGATTTCTGATCAAGGCGTCAGACAAAGATTCAGGGTTGTGCCCAAATCCACGCTGGCGTCCATTCTCGGTGAAGTCAGCGAATTCCGCGGATCTTGACGGCTCGGGTACCAGCGCTCCGTATCAGCCATCCCGAGGGAGTATTTCCCAGGTTTTCTCGGTTTGCAGCAGCTTGTACGAATATGGTCTCGATGAGGGGCTGACGTCGTCGAATCCCTTCAGAGCGATCAAACAGAAGTCGCGCTTCAAAGCGTCGCGCTCAATGGAGCAAACCGGACGCGCCCTTACGCCTCTTCAATGGGACTTCGTACTTACCACCGCTGAAAAAATGGCAGCAACGGCTCCTGAGCGCTATGAACGCACCCTGTTCATCGCCGCGACGTTGTTCTCGATGTACCTACGCGTTTCAGATGTCTGTGGTCGAGTGAATTGGCAGCCCACAATGGGCTCATTCAAAGCAGATCATGAAGGCAACTGGTGGTTCCACCTCATTGGTAAGGGTGACAAAGCCGCCAAGGTAGCGGTTAGGCCGGAATATATTGATCGGTACCTAAAGCGCTACCGGCGGTTCATGGGGCTGTCCGAACTGCCGCTACCTAATGAACAAACCCCTCTGATTGCGACCTTGAATGGTCGTCCAGGGTTATCCACTCGAATGGTTCATTCGATCATCAAGGAACTGTTCGACCGAGCCATTGATGAGATGGTGAGCGAAGGTCGTCAGTTGGGCGAAATCGAGGCTCTGCTACTGGCCTCCACTCACTGGTTAAGGCATACGGCTGCGACACTTGATGCCCCCTGGCGAGACGCCAAGGACTTACAGATGGATCTACGTCACAACAATTTGTCGACAACTCAGGACATCTACTACAGCAGTTATGAAGATAAGCGCTCGTATTCGCTTAAAAAATTGGGTTTGAAAAATCGCGACTAATTTCCAGAGATAACAATAAAGCGCCAAAAGTGCCTACTAACGTTTTTTTTGCGTGGTGTGGTTAGGATTTAGCAAACCTGCCCTACTCTTTGCGGGTTGTTTCTAGTAAGTCTTTATAGCTCAACTAAATAGTTATTTAGTTGAGCTAAGTATATTAATTTGTCCGTGGGCTGATTCTCTGCATCAGGCACACGACTTGATGTTGAACGCTATCTTGACTTGGCATTGCTCCTCCTCAGCGAGTGCCGGGATACGTTGTTTAGGCAACACTCCTCTTATTAGGCTTACGTGCAGCAAATTGGTCGCATAGTCGATGCTCAGCAGCCCTCCCTTTTCGCGTACAAGGAACCACTCAAGCGCAGCTACGTACCCATACTGTTTGTTTTTCTGCTCCTCGGGTTGGTCGAAAAGCACCGCTTGGCGCACGTCACCAACCATTCGGACGTCGATCTGCGACTCAAGAAATTCATGGACGATTTCCCAGTCGTAGCCACTCAGATCTTGCACCTCGTCGATAAGAATTTCGTCGTAAAGAGACTCAAATCTTCGTAACAACACCGGCGTGGCGGCCAACAACTCTCGCGCGAGGTGTCCGAGCTCGCATGCGAGTTCAGGGAGGCCTACAACCCGCTCGTTGTCTCTAAGAGATCCAGTGGCTCACGCCCCATCGCCTCCATCAGCGCATTGGCAAGCCACACCGCGTCGATCATGCTGAACGAATAGCACATGAAGTTAAAAATCAGCTCAACTCCCCCCTCTTCAATTGTGTAGACGCTTACCTTTTCAGTTGTGTCGCTCTCTTCTGTCGCGAGTTCAACAACGTAGCCTTCTTTTTCCGCTTCGTGACAGTCGAACTTGCCATCGGCGAAGTAATGCCACTCTCCAGACACTCTTTTTCGATATCTCCTTTCAAGAATGCTTTCGCGATCCGCTGGCGTCGGTACAAACCCTGCAAGATTTCCCACGGTTATGAGTACGGCATCGTAAAGGCAGCGCGCGATATCTTCAGCTACGGCGTCGGCAAATCTAAAAGGCATGATGTCTAACTTTAGACTGACATACTGATCAACCTGCCTGGATACTTGACACGGATACAGCTCGTCAAATTCACGACCACGCCAGCATATGAATTCGCGTTCTGCAAAAAAAGCTGCCGATTGCATTTCAGTTTTGCTCACAAAATTCACCATCGTTATGTTCATAAAAATAACAACGGATGCTTTGTAGAAAAACTTTAGCGAAAAGTTGGAATAATTTTTTTGGGGGGGCTAGAGCTTTAAGAATCTGAGCTAGGGCCGGGCGAGGTTTGACCACCTAAGCTTGAGATCAAGCTACGAATCCGCAGGAAAAGTCTGAGCCTTAGCCGAGCCTGCTGGGCCCGAACAGGCGACAATCGATCGATGCACACTGACCTTATTTTCTGGTTGCGTCTTTGTCACGGCAAGACCGAATGATAAAAAACCTAGGACATCTACCCGCTCATCAGCAATCATGCCCCCATAAATCTTGGCGTTCAGAGAAAGACATGAATAGGCTCGAGCAGTGCATGGCGTGGTTTTGGCGGGACAAGAGGTCTCGATCTGAGCGGACGCGTGAGCGTGCGTTTATCGACTCAGTAAACGGGTTGAAGACTTTGAAGGTCACGCCTGACGGCGGTATGTCGATAGATCCCCAAGAGATACGCGACCGTGTAATTGCGAGTCGTCATGCGCTTAAGCATTTCGTTAGGAAAACGTAAGGAAACCTCCCCTCTGCGGGCTACCATCCGCCCGTTTCCGGCCGCGAGGATCCGCGTTCCCTCGCGCTTTCGGGGCCTTACTGAGGCTAACTGTAACGTAACTTTTTCACTTGTAACGTAAGCAACGTTACAGAGCAAAAAGAACGTTACAGACCAATGAATTCAGGCATTTCGTTGAAATGAGGTATCTGACCAAGCTCGAGGCCGCTTATGACATCTAACCCGTTCCTCTCGAAACAACTCCGAAATCAGGCCTAACCTGCCCATCAATGACAATGCAGTCATGGGCAATGGAAGCTGGAGCGCTGCATGAGGTTGCTAGGTCTATTCATAAAGGTCGTTTGTCGAGACAAAAAAACCATGTGCAAAAAATTGTCCTCGCTAATAATCATGGCGATCATTTTGAAATCGGCGTGATGAGAAAATACGCGACAAGCTATCCCTGCCCTCTCATATTGGTCTTCCACCGAGATGCGTAAACTCTTGTGGAAGGCTGTCGCATCCCAATCTGTGAGCGTCAGCGGCAGCGGCGAATTTCAAAACCATTGGAGACCGCATTTTAAGATTCCAGAGCTAGGATCTCTCGCGCTGCGATGATGCAAGCTATCGGATGCTATCGCCAGGTGGAACCAGAGCCACAATGCCTGCTTTGCAGTGAATTCCATCATGAGATCGCCAAATACCATCTCAATGGTTTCACCAATTTCAGTCGCTACAAACATTCGGAATGTGGCACCTTCTCGACTGCGAAATTCAATCCTTGGGTCGGGGTCAACAAACTCACCACCAGCAATAAACAAGTAACCGGGATCAGACAAAATCTCTAAGGATCCCTGCTCATTTTCCGGAAGTATCGTTCCGCCAACCCTATCGCTAGCAAAACACTTGAATACTTCTATATATGTTTTTTCCTTGGTGGAATCGATAGGCGAGAAGAGTCTAGGATTAATCTCTTCAATTGCTACGAGCGCATCGAAAATTCGCCAGGCAACACCAGCCGCTTGATGCAGCGTATAGTACTGTTCGAAATCATCCAATGTCATTCTGATTATCTGGCCTTGCAATGCTACTGATGCTTCGTAAGTTTCACCAGTACCTCCCAGCCAATGGAATTCTTCAAATTCCTCGAGCTCCAGATCACTCCCGTATTCAAGATCGCAAACATTCTGTGAGTAACTCATCACGCATCTCGCTTCGACAATCGTATTTATGCTTAATAAAAGCAACGGATTAAAATGAGCAAAACTTTAGCGTCGAGGAAAAATAAAATTTCACCCATCTGAAACTCAATGCGTGGTTTCAATTGAGAAAAATTTTTGTGATCACCCTTCCCCACAGACATAACTATGACCTGATGCAACTATTACTAAACGATCGTCACTCTGTCGAGCTCAAAACGGGCATCCGTTAATGCCCCAAAAATGGGACATTAAGTGTCAAAAACGCGGTTAATGTCCCTTTTGGGGGTCTTTCAGCAGGGCGAAAATTCATCAACTTAAATCCCGTTACGGTAAAAAAATCTCCTATCGCGCTCAAGGTTTTTCAAAACGATCCGTTTTTCATCTGTATGTACACAGTGAGAAATCAGCATTGAGCCTATCGACGATTGCATTCATCCAGCGTCTGCAGAGCGCTATTCCGTTTTCCGAGACGACCCAAGGAAATCGACAAAGACGAGCGTGGGAGCGACTGATCGGTTACATCGAAACATCCGCCTCCCTTGTTGAATTTGACAAAGCTGCGGCCCGAGCGGAGGGGTATGTACAGGCACTTGTAGATAGCGAGCAGATCGACACCAAGTCTACGGAACGAGACTTGGTGATTATTGCGACAGTGGATGAATGGCGCCGGCACCACATCCACTCGGCTGCTCCGATCAGCCGATAGCCACTGTCCTCCACCAAGGAAATCCATGCCTGAAACATTTGATGGATGAACCAACAGAATTTATGTGGATGTCAACTGAGCTACTGAGCTGCTGACGCCTTCTGTTGGCTCAAGCGCTAGAAACTCCAGCTCCATCCCAGCCATCGACTCCTGCGCTAGCGCCAGCACGTGCTCAGAACTCGCTCTTTAAACTTTTCGTTGACCTCAGTCGATCCTAACCTTGCAATCATGGGTAGTGCTCAAAAATTAGCGATCGCGAGAGAAGCTTTGGCGCTCGTCTGCAGACATCACGTGAATGTCAGTGTATTGCTTGCCGTCGTCGTATTGGCCAAGGGTGTAGGTCATCCACACCGGCTGTGCCAGCATGCCCATGTTGGAATCCACGGACGCCTTGGCGAAGCATTTTTTGCGCCCCGATTCCTTATCGGTCGAAAGGCTCTCGACTTCGTGGATACCTGAAACTTTGGCCCAGACGTCACGGCCTTGTCGGTTGAGCATGTCAACGTAGCTGTTGCGGGCGTTTTGAGCCTTGAGAGCTAGCGCCGCCTTGACCTGTGGGTCGGAGCAGGTTCGGCTGTCCGCTAGAGCAATGCCGGAGCACATCATGGACAGGACTGCGTAAGCAGTGACTCGAGTGAGGGGATGTTTGAACATTGTCGCAATCCTTGGTTCGGTATGCTGTTTTGCGGGTTGCTTTGAGGTGTAGCGATAATAAGGCAAAATGCCATCAATGATGTCGATGAATTCAAAACCTCCATTCCCCACCATATGAGGAGATCAGTTGCCTCTGCGCTGGTCATGCTTCGGGGATCGCGATGCGTTGGCAATCACCAATCCCATGGTCACGAGCATGGCGCACTGCGATACCTCGATACGCTTCCATTCTTCTAGAATGGCACTCTCCAGTGTATCGACGCTCAATGGGACTTGCTCATATCAGGAACGTGCTTATGTCGCTCAAAATTGCTTTTGCTGCTGTGCTTAAAGCGATGCGCGCCGGCAAAGGATTGACTCAGAGAAACCTTGCCGAAGTCAGCAGTCGAACATACGTCTCGAAATTGGAGCGAGCTCAGTCAAGCCCCACGCTGGAGATGATTACTGCTCTGAGTGACCCACTGAATGTGAATCCTCTCACTCTCGTGGCCCTAACTCTCTGCGCCGAGTCAGGGCAGTCAGTTGACGCATTGCTGCGTCGTACCCAAGAAGAACTGGCGGATCTAGCCCAGGCGGGAGTTCTCAAGGAATTGAAGATTCCGTCTGACGGGCTGCTAGTGCCGCCCCCCTCTACTGAGCCCTCAAGGAATCGCTCGTCGACGACTTCTCAGCAAGTTGAATTCTGCTTTGCTGAATAGATTGCATTCGTAGCGCCTTATCTCCCCTCTCCTGATTTCCAGCTGTGCTTTCCACTGTCTGATGACTACACGAAGCACGCCAAGGTTGTGACCGAAGTGCTGCAATGGGCTGGGAGTTATTGTGCGAGCTCGCATAAGACGAAGGCTTGTGGCCCAAAAATGTTCGCAACTACCCTACTGACGCGACAGATCTAAAGACGTAGGGCAACGAAGCTTTCCGTTCCATCATGCACTCCTAGATGCCCGGGACATTACGCAGATGTACTGCAGGTAGCTGGAACTTTAGATAGGGGTCTGCATGACAGCTTTTACTTTTTTTAATAAAACGATTTATTTTGAAGTCAAAAGTGTAGCCGCGCCTACGTCGCGAAAGTGCGATTGGCTGATGCACCAAAGGCTTTGTCGCCTCACCACCTTGTTTGATGAGCGAAAAAATCTAAAATCCGAAGCAAAGATTGGAAAGAAAAAGAGCAAAAGCTAAGCAATCGGATTGATCGTCCCAAGGCCACCAAAATACAAAGAAGTGTGCGCCTTATGAGACTGATGCTTTTTTTGGTTTCAAATATAAAGCTCCGTTTCTTTTTTGGCTTTTAAGAGGGGGGCAGAGATTTTTTTTGAGGTGAGTTTTCAAGCGGATCAGCCTGCTCTCCATGAAACCTATAGGCGTTTGGCCATCATGTCGAAACGTGGTCTATGCTCGGTACTGCACACATAATTGTTAGCCCTCTCGATCTAAACGCTTCTTGTCGCGCGCGTTTTGATATCAGTCCCCAGCAATGGGCCCGGCGCAAAGTGTGGGTGGGGAAAAGTGAGGCGTCATCGCCCTCGGCGGGGACGATTGCTTTGAAGGCAATCTAAAAGCAGGAGATTCATCGTGGAGCAAAAATGGATGTTGGTCGCATTACCCCTAGCTGCTTTCATCGTTGCGTGGATACTTGCCAGCTGGCGCGCGCAACGCAGCCAGCAACAGATGATCAAGGATATTGAGATCACTCGTTCCGCTTTAGAACAGGCCAAGGCTGAGTTAGTAATCCAAGAGGCAAAGCTCGCTCAGTTGTTGGAGCAAAAAGCCGCCCTGGATATCGCCTATGGACGAATGGAAACGGATCGGGACAACAATAAAGATCAATTAGCCAGGCTGGATGCGGAAATCGTTGACCTAAAAACGGAGCTCAAACTCGCCCAACAATCCGAACAGGCAGTGCGTGAGAGCAACTCTAGGACGCAGGAAACCGCTGCGAAGCTACAGGATCAAATAACCAGCAACGCTGTCACATTCACTGAACGATTGGCCGAGCGCGATCAACAGCGCGAGAAATTGGAAACTCAGCTATCGACGGTCGAAACTCAGATCAAACAGACCGCATCCCAGCTCGGAGAGACGCGCGAGTTGCACGCGCAGGCTCAGACCCGGTTACTAGAGAAGCAAAATGAGCTGAGCACCTATAAAGCGTGGTGGGAAACCACCAAATCTGAACTCAAAATTGCGCAGGAAAACTACGCTGCCCTAGAAAATGCTCACGTAAAACTCAATACTTCATTGCAGGAAAAACAGCTGAGTTTTGACGCTCAATTCAAGCAGTTGAACGAAAATAGGGAAAGTCTTACTAAAGAATTTGAACGCTTGGCCAACGATGTGCTGGAGCGCAAGGGAAAGGCTTTCAAAGAGCTCAACCAAGAAAGCATCAACAATCTGATTGCCCCACTGCAGACGGAGATGAAAGGTTTCCGCTCGCGTATCGAAGACATCCATACCAAGGACGCCGAACAAAGAGTTGAACTGCGCACCGAGCTGAAGAACCTCCAGATCTTGAACAAAGACATCACCGACCAGGCGGAAAAGCTAACTACGGCCCTGCGTGGCCAGAAGAAAGTCCAAGGCAACTGGGGTGAGTTGATGTTGGAAAACGTTCTCGACAACTCCGGCTTGCGCTTAGGCACTGACTACAAACGCGAGGTGAGCTTCAACACGGAAGGCGGACGCCAGCGTCCGGACGCCATTGTTTATCTGCCGCAGAACAAGCACATGGTCATCGACGCCAGGACATCGCTGGTCGCTTACACCGATTTTATCAATGCCGAGGATGACTTAATAAGGGCCCAAGCTTTGGCCGCCCACACCGCAGCCGTGCGTGACCGCATCAATGAGCTAGCCGATCGGGATTATTACCGCCTCGCAGGACTGAATTCGCCGGAGGTGGTGATCATGTTTATCCCGATCGAATCCGCCTACGTTGAAGCACTACGCCATGATGAATCGCTTTTCCAGCGGGCGATTGAGCGAAATGTACTGGTAGCTACTCCGACTACATTGTTGACCAGTCTGAAAATCGTCAAGCAGCTGTGGAGCTTTGAAGATCGCAACAAACATACCGCAGAACTGGCCAATCGAGCCCAACGCTTCTACGAGAAGCTCCATGGTTTCCTGACAAGCATGCTGGCTGTAGGCAACCAGCTTGATAAAGCTAAGGATACTTACGAAAAGGCGTTGGGACAGCTTTACACAGGTAGGGGTAACTTGATCAAGCAAGCGTCTGAGTTCAAGGAACTGGGCGTGTCCGTGCAGAAAGAGCTACCAGCTGAACTGCTGGAGCGGGCAAAGCTGGAACTCGATACAGATATTGCGCTTGCAGTCGAAGCAGAGGTAGCCAAGCCGTTAATAGCCGCGTCATAAAAAGCTGCGGGTAATGTGAGATTTTCTGAGCATGCGAGTTCCCGGAAAATCTCGTCTCCGCTATCGAGTTAAAGAGCGATACTAGCCAAAATTAGGTGGACACCCTCGCCCCCATTCCCAGAACTGCAATTCGCAAACAAACTTCTCATTCCAAAGCCTCAGTAAACTCATATCCTCCAAAAACACCGGCGACCTGCTATTGATAGCCATGGCGCCAGCGCCGTGGCTATCGCACATTTAGCCCACGGTCGGTATCTATTCAGTTTTCAAGCTGCGGAACTTACGTTTCACCGGCGCATTGTCCCAACAGTTCATACGAGGGCTCATGCTCTGGTGCATGCGGTAACGCTAGAGCCGTTGGCGGAACTGGTGGCTGCCGTCTTGCGATCCCTGATCCGAGTGAAACAGCAGCCCTTGTGGGGCCGCAGTGCGAGGCGAGGCAGATGATCTGAAAAACCAATCAGCCGGAAACTATGCCCGAACGACGCCCCTTCTTGATGCCATCAAACCAAGCGTTGCGGGGATGGACAGCTGCTCCGAAAGAGGAGCCACCATGCTTGCAGGCCCTCCCCTGAATAGTACACTGATGGCGTATGGCCAGACACAGGATGCTAGAAGTGTCAGTAACATTTGGAGCGCAACCGTATGGGATACCACGCAGTCGCCTGCGGGGCGACCGTGGCTTCAGGCTCGATATGAAATGGGATCGGATCCGGCTTTGACATGAGGAGTGAGTATGGGCATCAAAATGGATCACGCCTTCGACCACAACGGCGACAGATGGGAAGCAGACACATACACCAAGGGCACGGGTGCCGAACCTCTACAATGCAGATGCGGTACACCAGTCGCTCACAACCCACCGTACACCCGGGAAATGTATGACAAGTCTGTTTTCGTCCAGGGCTATTTTCGCCTCTATCCCAAAGGAACTCACGCTGCGAATTGTCGATTCGGTGTGGACGAGGAAATTAATGAAATTGCCAGCACCTCCGAAGATCTGATCGAGAGCATCCAGCACAATCGCTACCGGATGCGTCTGGTCATGATCAAGGAAGCCTTAGAGAAAGGTGGTCGGAGTTTCGAGGATGATGGAGGCACTCGGGCGACAGCCGGGCGGACTTACACCCACAACCCAAATCTTCTTCCTGCGTACATCAACTCCGCCAAGCGAGCCCTTAAGCTCCGCGCACTCTGTGACAAAGACCAAGACATCGAACAGCATCTGGAGCTGGTGTTTGAGGGCAACGTGAAGGTCGCCTGGAATCAGTTCTATTTCGAGCCGGAGCGCCACGCGGAAGCGTATTACGCAGTGTCGCACAACGCCGTTCAACACCCCATCGCGATTCAGGGAGCGGTTAGCAGCGTCAGGACTGAAGTCAGGGGTGACAAAACTAAGAACGTTATCAATCTGCAGATGAACAAGTTCCGAGTCGATCCGGATGACGCAGAAAATGGCATTGGCCTGGAGGTGAGCATTTGGGCCAGGGATCCAGCGTGGTTCAAAGGCATTGAAAAGGACGATGAGCTCGTAGTTCTGGGCATGTGGAGACACTCCACAACTGCACCCGAGAAAGCCCCTAGGGAGGGACGCTTCAAAACCCTCACTAAACGCAGATTGACGTTGACCTTAGTTCTGAAAGCTCAGGTCTCCAAAATCGACCGATGAACGTTTACCCCCCTACCTAAGGTCAAACAGGAAACGCTCATGCCGGCTATTACCAAACTCGTGCTGCACAATTTCAAAAGCTTTGGCGATCTGACTCTTCAGTTTGATGCCGGTACCAACGTATTGATCGGGGACAATGAGACGGGCAAGAGTAGCGTCCTACTGGCCCTTGACCTCGCATTGAGTGCGAGTCGCAGCCGGGTCGAAAACATTGGCTACGAAGCGCTACTGAACCAATCTGCAGTGAGGACATTTCTGGCAGGCCCAGCTCGACTCGATTTGCTGCCAGAGGTGATAGTGGACGTTTTTCTTGAGGCGGGTGATGACCAAGGCCTGTACGGACGCCAGAACTCGACGGGGGCAGACAGCGATGGTCTCCGCATGGCCATCGTTCCGTTGGTGGAGGATTTCGGCGGAATAATTCTTGAATTGCTCCAAGATAACAAAGAGAGCTTTCCATACGAATACTACGCGGTGCAGTTCTCCACCTTCTCCGGTGCATCCCACGTCAGTTATCGAAGGCCTGTGAAACACCTACTTATCGACAGCTCTCGAATCGACACCGAATACGCCGCGCGGGAATACACACGGACTGTGTTCGGATTTCACACCCAGGTGCCAGACCGCCATCGACTCGAAAACCAATACCGTCAGGGCAAGGAAGGGTTCCAGAGAGAAAATCTCAAGGAGCTGAATGCCACGCTGGGCGAGTACCAGTTCGCTTTGCGAACCAGCATGCGCTCGAATCTAGAAACTGACCTGGTAATCACAAAGGAAGGGATCCCAATCGAAAACCGTGGCAAGGGTGAGCAGTGTTTCATCAAGACCAATTTTGCGCTGCAGAAACATGATGCCAGAGGTGGGCTACACGCGTTGTTACTCGAAGAACCAGAGAACCATCTGAGCCACACGAACATGAAGCGCCTGGTAGAGCGTCTGACCCGCACCCAGGGAACCCAACTCTTCATCGCCACCCACAGTAGCCACATCTGCTCACGACTTGATCTTCGTCGTGCCCTACTCCTTGGAACCGAACAAAAGGCAGGTCGACTCAAGGATCTGACGGAGTCCACTGCCGAATTTTTCATGAAGGCCCCGGACAACAATGTGCTTGAGTTTGCGTTGTCGAACAGGGTCATTTTGGTCGAAGGGGATGCCGAATTCATCCTTCTGGAACATTTCTACAACAAGCACACGGGAACCAGTCCGCAGTCAGACAACGTCCACATCATCTCGATCGGTGGTACAAGCTTCAAACGCTATCTAGAGCTCGGCAAGCTCCTCGGGATCAGAGTCGCGGCAATACGGGACAACGACCATGACCATCAGCAGAATTGCGTCGAGAACTACAAAGCTTGCCTGTACGACGGTGCCAGGATTTTCGCTGACGGGAACAATGAGCGCTCTACGTTCGAGATCGGCCTTTATCTCGATAACCAAAAGATCTGTGACGAGCTATTCGGGGGAGCGCGCAAGACCCTGACGGTTCAGGATTACATGCTTAAGAACAAGGCGGATGTGGCGTTCGAGCTCCTCACGAAAAAGCCAGATGCACTCGTCGCACCCGCCTACATCCAGGAGGCGATCCAGTGGATAAGAGCGTGATTTTCGCGGTAGCCGGATCCGGGAAAACCAGCCTGGTGATTGATCGCCTGAGCCTTGACCAGCGCGCCCTAATCGTCACCTATACCGAGAACAACTATCGCCATCTTCGACACCGCATCATCCAAAAATTCGGGACGATTCCGCCCAACATCACCGTCATGACGTACTTCTCCTTTTTGCACGGTTTTTGTTACCGCCCATTGCTGCAATTAGAGCTGGATACCCGGGGCATGAACTTCCGACTACCAACCAACCCCCGGACACCACTCAGCGACATGGCACGCTTTAGGGATGGCAGTCGAAGGCTCTACTACAACCGTCTGGCTAAATTGCTGGAAATGAGAAAATGCATACCGGCGATACGCTCGCGGGTCGAGCGTTTCTATGACTGTGTCTACGTCGACGAGGTGCAGGACTTTGCCGGCCACGACTTCAACCTACTGCTGGATATCTCGAAAGCAAAGGCGGGCATGACATTTGTTGGTGACTTCTATCAGCATACTTACGACACCAGCCGGGACGGTTCAGTTAACAAATCGCTGCATGACGACATCACTAAGTACGAGAAACGATTCCGTGACGCCGGAATCAAGGTGGACAACACCACTCTGGGACACAGCTGGCGGTGCTCAACAACCGTCTGCGATTTCATCAACGCGAAGCTGCAGATCACCATGGGCGCGCAGCAGGAGCGGGTCAGTGAGATCATTACGGTCGAAGAACCTGGACAAGCCGCGACCCTTCACGCCGATCCAAACGTCGTGAAGCTCTTCTTGAAGGAGCACGACAAATACGATTGCCACTCGCTGAACTGGGGAGCGAGTAAAGGCATGGATCACTTCGGGCACGTGTGTGTCGTGTTGGGCGCCGACACCTGGAAACGATACTTGAATGGCAATTTACACGAAGCCAATCCTCAGACTCGAAACAAGCTGTACGTGGCTTGCTCGCGCGCAAATGGCGACCTCTACATCGTTCACGACAAGCTTTTCAAACCGTTCAAGAAAGCCCGGTAGCCGGCTTAGTCGTCTTTCTGGGCAAGATGGTGGTGGTAGCTACATAGGCCGCCAAAATCTTGGTCATGGACGCCTAGGCTACTGCTGCACACAGCGCACCCCGTGTAGTCCAGCTCAGCAAAGCAGATTGCACATTGCCAATGCTCCACTAGAAATGTGTCGTTACCGCACTCGTGGCACGTTTCGCTGCAAGCATCCCCACCATCTTTTACGTTCACGTGATTGATGCCGGCTAGCGATTCCACTAGGGCAGGCACCATAACCGCCTCGTAGCTGCTGGATTCCAGGCACACCATGCAGACGAATTCCAACCCCTCGGGGTCGAGCGTCGGATCGTCGACTCTAACCAGCTGAGAGTCGCACTTGGGACAGCGAATTTCGCCAACAGCATTGGCAAGCTCGGGGAAAACCCAGTCAATTTGCTCCAACGACTCCAAGCATGCTTTGTATTGTTGTGCGTAGACCTGCTCGACCTCCACTAGGGATTGCCAGCATGACCGCCCCAACAGCTTCGCAGGATCTTCGTCCAAGTGGGGCTGGCAGAACTGGATGATGAGCTGCAACGAATTAGCGATGGCCTCCTGCATCTGGGAGTGAGAGACCAGACTGTAATAATGCTCAGTTGAATTCCGTATTTTCTGAAGATTTTCAAGCAGCTTCCACTCAACCCCCGCAATGCCGAGCGATGTAAGCCTATTCTGGATCTCCATGTAATCAACGGTTTTCTTGCCCTTGCCCTGCCAGATCACGGCCTGGGTCTGAGGGTCGATGACTGGGCTGATATCGGTTTTCAACAAAACCTCATCCGACCCAGGTGGACTGAGTTGCTGCAACTTACATTTAAATAGCAGCAGCAAGCCCGCATAGAGGTTGCGAATTGCCGAGAGCACCCGTCTCGGATCGTCGCTATGAAAATCCTCCACCCCAAGCTGAATGGATGTGACAGCGTTCTGCATCATGCTCATTCGTAAGGCTCCAACGAACCTAACTGCTCCAAATTCGACAACCGTCGCTGTGAACTGCTATGCCGAGGATAAACGCAGTGATACCCATGCCCTTGATATACGCCGCCATGGCATCCGCCCTGCGTCAGCCTGGGTTAACAGCTTACTGGGTTGGCAGATCATCTATCGACGAGGGCCACCCCAGGCCGAGGCCCTGGCAGATATCGGAAGGCTAGCATCAGCCCAGTAGACTGGTCTGCTAAATGGGTGTCCGGTTTCATTAGACCACTACACACACAGCTCGATACCATCGAGAACATTTATGTCGTCGAGCACTCTGGGGCTTCCTGGCAAGAGAGAGGCTAGTGCCCTGAGCGCCTTTCGTCTGGCCATCCCTCGATAACTGAACTCTTCGTCACGACTCATCGCAATCAATCTCCAACCGACTTGGAGGCTGCTGTCAGGCGCTGGTAAAGCTCAGCAAGAAGTCTGGCATCGAGCAAGCCATGATGTGGAAGCTCGGGCAGCGCAATATCACTGATGTCATCGGCTTCAAAATGCCTGAACAAATGGATCAGATTGGTAGGCCTGTTCTTCACATTGCTCGGCCACTTGTGATCGACATATGCAAGCTGACAGAAAAACTCCCAGTCCCATTCTGGAGCGTCCGAGCAGACCTCCAGTTGGCCTTCAATACTGCAGAGGAAAACCCTCAGCGCAGCTTGGGCATCAACGAGTGACATTCCGTAGCGAGGTAGACTCAACTGCGGCAAGACATTCCGGATTACGAAGTCACTGCAGTCATCGATCTGGTAGGTATCGGTAAGCTCTACATAGAACTCGTCTCCAGCTTCTGAGACCAATGCTAACGAGATCAGCTTTGTATCCTGGTTGAGCTGAGTGAACTCACAGTCCAAAAATAGCTTCATCGCACTCTCCCCATGTGAGGTCTCATCCGAGAGAGATCTAAGTACATGTTTATTCAAGAATCCATAGGGCCTTGGCTAGGGAAAGGGAGGTCTATACGGGTACTCACAGTCTTCCCACTACCTTTTTCTTCAATGCATCCAGTCTTCTCTTTACCCCTATTTTTGGGTTCAAAACGATTGCATCCTCATAAACCTTGATCGCCTCATACGGTTCGTCCAACGCCTCGTGCACGAGACCTTGCACTTTCAACGCGTTTGGCCTCCATGCAGGATTGGCATCAGCTCCAAGTGAGCGAGTTCGAATCACTGCATCAAGAGCTTCTCGAGCACGCGCTGCGGAAAGTCCTGGCTCGTTCAATATTTCTTCAGCTGCACGAATAACCCGACTGTAATCTGATGAGCCAAGATTTGCCTCGACCAGGTTACCAGCGTCGACAAAGTTACCATCCCTGTCATACTTGAATTTACCAACCCCCTTCACGTCCGCAATCAGTAGCTTCTTATCCTCGTCGAATGCGTAGCTTTCCATCCCTCCGGTTTGAGGGGTAACGCAAAACAGTTCCTTACCGGCCTCTAGGTCAAACAGAAAAATTTTGTAACTGTGTTCGGTCTTGCTATTGGCTGTCGCGCAAAAGGCAAGCTTGCCATTCCTGGAAATGCCGCTGTCGAGAATATTCGCCGTTAACTCTTTGCTTATGATGGGCATACCTTTGCTGTCGAAGACGCTGAAGGTTCCTGACAGAGTATTTCCAAAATGCCAGTCTTCAAGACTGAAGGAGCCGTTGTCTGCGACGGAACCATTGTTAGGTCTTTGCATTTTTCCGTGCGCAGATACGACATCGCTCGCCAAGTCAGCCAGGACAAATTCGCCAAGCCCGCTTTCACGCTGACCTCCCCGACCAGCACTGGGGTATGAATCCCACCATGAAATAGCCCATTGTTTTGATTTGGACTGTCGGTAAAGGCCATCGTAGTCAATTGAACTGACGTGCATGAAAGACTTACCCAGATCAACAGTCTGAAGGCTAGCCTTGATTACGCCTGCCCGTGGCACGTCGGGATCCTTCTTTTTGTACAACCAGTCGAAGATACCCATCCTTGCCTCCTTCGGAAGATTCTACTCATCGCCTGACCACGTTGTAAGAATCATATAACTGTTAATGGCCATGAAGTAGGGGTCGTCTTCGACGCTGTAATTTTCGAGCGATAGCAACTCGAATCGAATGCCATCCGCCTTCAGGGCAGTCTCAGCCGTGTACGTTTCCTCATCGAGCCGACCGCCTTTTTCTATGACCGCCAAAATAGCCCGATCTGGCCTAAGTCGCTCCGCAAAGTGAACAAAGTCCTCTATGTGAGCGGCCCGCAGACTGCGCCACGCCGACTTCACCTCGCAGAGAAAGGATTCCCCATCAACGACAGCAAGCAGATCCGCTTCCACATCTGGATTTCTGGAGTCTGGCAAGTAGCCAAAGCAAGTCGGCCCAAGATACATGAACGACGCACTCGCTCGATCACAATGAGCTGACAGGAGCCAAACGAGTGACAAAACACTACGAGAGCGAAGACTTCAATTAGGAAATCGTTCGGTCGAAAATGCCAAGGTATGCCGACGGGCAGCTCTTTTTCAGCTCGACAAACATCGCACACAACAGCAGGCGACAACGCCTGATAATCAGTCCAATCGCGATGCTGACAGATATGGCAGATCCAAGGGTATCCTCGAAAAAGCATTCGACGCGTCCTTATTTCAGCAACCAGCCCTGGTTTGCAAGAACGCTATCCGCGCGCCACTTCTAAACGCCGAACAAAAAGGGCGCTATCACAGCGCACCTCGGGTACTACTCAACGTTTCGCGCTATCGCTCTTTCGATACGCTGACGTCCCGCATGGGCGAGCTTACCGATCCCAGCTTCCTTGGCCACCGCATAAATCACCCCCTCACCAACATGCCCGCGCTTGGTTATTTCCGCTACAAGGGCACTTAGTTCCGGCAAACAATCTCTGCAAGCGGCCGAGTCGAATCGTCATCACCTAGCCTGTGGAAGACGACGCTAGCATCAGAGTGGAGGTGAGCGGGCCAGAAGAAGGTTCCAGACTGCTCCTCATCATGATAACGGAATCGTGCCCGCGCAATTTGATCGACACGATCGCGAATGCGTGAGCCGGTTCAAACCCAGCCATGAGCGCGCGATACGCCTCGCAAGTGCCGTATCGAGCACTGGCCCCTCTTCAGCCACCCCCTGGACAATCATCTGCTCCAAGGTAGGTGTGTTCACCGTTCGCTTACTTAAATGGGTGTGAATGGGTGTGTAATTGGACTTTAGGCGCTTACCCTGGGGTTGTGCGCCGGCGAAACGGCAGGTAAGCCAATGGAGAATGTCAGGCTAGTGCGTCATGGAGAAAGCGCGGCCAATGCAGGTGAAGTAACCCTTGATCTCGCAAGTATCCCGCTCACCGAAAAGGGGATCGAACAAGCTAAACGAGTGGCGCAATCCATCGGCCGTGCACCTGAGTTAATCATTGCCTCCCCTTTCTGTCGGGCTCGAGCGACGGCGGATGCGACCATCTCCGTATTCCCTGAAGCACCATTCGAAACATGGCCAATCGAGGAATTCACCTACCTTGATCCGACTAGGTGTGTGAACACCACCGTAGTGCAACGGAAGGCATGGGTCGAGCAGTATTGGGCGAACGCAGATCCGTCCTACATTGATGGAGAAGGTGCTGAGTCGTTTCTGGAGCTTGTTGGCCGCGCTCGACTAGATCGCCTAGTCATTCACCAGGCACATGACATCTTGGATTTTTCGCACGGACAATTTCTCAAATGCGGTAGCTTGGCTCATCAAGCGCAAACCACTTCAGGTTGATGCCCAAACGATGATCGAATGGCGCAGGTACGAGATCGATAATCGCGTCCGTAATGGCTGTGGGTGTGTCGTGACCCGTGCTCAAGGTGATTCGTCGTGGGCAGTGAGTGATTCAATCGACATAAATGGGGCGATTAATCTCAACAAGCTCCAGAATTATCCAAACGCGGCTTGGGCATCGGTTAGCTACGATGCAAGACAGCTTGAGCGCGATGCAGGCTTTGCTGCCTGCCATTCCCTGTACGAAGGCGCACCACATTTCAATGCCAGGAAATGGCATGCCGGCCTTTGCGACGATCGACCTAAATCACTTAAGCAAACGGTAGAGTCGTTGGGCTTGGTTTGGCAGGGTACCTATCACCGAAAAATCGACAATGCTAGGAACGTTGCAACCATCATTAAGGAAATGCTTGGCTGATTATGTGAGCCGGGGCCAATAGTCCGAATAAGCGATCCCCTCACTTACGTCAAACCACAGCTAAGCTATGTGCACACAGTGGTAGTACGCTAAATGGATTGAACACGACCTCCCCTCTCACCACTGCTAATGCCAGCCAGGGCCGCGCTAGGGCTAGCTTGAGGTGATCAATTGGTAGGCTAGGTAGGAACCACTTGATCGATGACAGCACTTTTGACTCCAACTTGAAACCAGGCGTCGTTGGCCGATGGCAACGGTAATTCTTCGTTTTCCTTTTCGGTGGCAAAGAGCCATATTAAGTAATCGAGGGTTTCTGATCTGCACACCACGGAGCGGGCAAAATGAAGGTAAAAATCCTTCCGGCTGTATTCCTGTTCCTAGGATCATACTTTCCGTTGAGCGTGATCTTGCTACTCCAAGACGTCTCCGATGCTACATGGAAGCAATCAATCTGCTGGTCGCTTCACAACTGCACCATGCCTGTCCTAATGAATGCGGGTCGCTCGCTGATGCTATTCATCATATGCCTGATAAGCCTCGCCTTCTTCACCTGGGTTCTCAAAAGCTTGCCGGCCGATCATGAGCTCACCGTCAAGGAGTCAAAGACGGTTCCCAATGACCTGATCAATTACGTTTTTCCCTACGTCGTATCGTTCATGGGTCTTGACTTGGGAAGCGACGGTAAGTTTTACGGCTTTATAGTGTTCTTGGCCTGGATGTTTCTCATCACCTACAGATCTGGCCAAATTCTCATGAATCCTCTGCTCTTGGCGATCGGCTGGCAGTTGCATGAACTAGAAGTAATCACCTCCGGTAGGGAGCGCAGCGTTATCGCCCTTGCCAAGACCAAGGTCTACCCTGGGGACAAACTTAGCTCTTGTGTCATCCACGGAATTTACGTTCTCACAAAAAAGGAGTAAGTGATGGCTGCAGTTGAAGCGTTGAACAGGCTGCGGGGTTTAGATATGACAAACGCTACATTGAGCGTTTGGGCGTTCAAAAAGAGCGCCAGTAAAGCCGCCAAATTCCGAGCATACTCGGTGGTTGCGACGCCCGAGTTGGAGATTGAGCTCAGGCGAATTGCTCGACAATGGATTGATCGGTGCACCGAGGTCGAGGATTACAGCCTCATCGCAACGATCAACGAGAGCTCCTGCCTCTATCTTGAATCCGATGAGACGATTTTCCCTCAGTTGGAAGATCTCGTCAGCACTCCACCCGAGGAGCATCTTATTGAGGCCATCTCGGATCTGGAGGGAAGCCTAGGGTACCTCGTTCGCCTGACTATCGGCACGGACACGCTACATTGCGTGTGCCGTCTCGGGAACGACTGGAAGGTGAAGAAACGCGCAAATGTTCTCAACCTTGTGCTAAACCGCAACCAGCTCGACCTGGCGGGAGATGAAGCATTCATCATTCCCAAACGGTTTGATTTCTTCGTTCTCAATACCGACATTCTGGTCACCAACAAAGGTAACTTCGAATCGATCCTTGAGTACAAACAAACTTACGTCACCTCGTTCACCGAGCTGCGGGCTGACGCGGGCTTTCAGGCGATCTTCTCTGACATGGCAGTGTTGGTTGACCATGTAGGTAGCAATACCATGCATTTACGCAGGATGGCGGTGGTACAGGAGCGTGCGTACTACAACGACGTCGCTTTTATGGAAAAACTACGGTTAGTCAACAATGAGCGGCAGTGGAATATAACGTTTGACGCCAATGGCAAGATTGTCCCATCCGTCGAGTCGGTACGCGCAATAATTCAAGTTCTGTTGAATCACAGGCTTCATTCAGAGCTGACCGGGCACGACTTTGACGTGCCCTCGGCGAACCCTATCGCATGAGGTTTTTCAGCCGATAGGCTTGATATCTGCTAGGTGAAGACACCCAATGAGAGGCGCTTGGAAACCAATATTTAACTCGATCGATGTCTCCCTACCGATACTCAAGTGACAGTTGCAAGCGGGCCCAAGACTGCTTTCGCTTTCCCCACCCTTATTCATCCTGGTGAGTGCGGGCTCACTTGTCTTTGCAACTCCCAAATGGCCACTACCTAGCCGTCGTTAGGGAGCGATATAAGCAAGGCTTGGGCAAATAGGATAGGCAGATCTGACGGCAGAATTTCTTCAGTGCTAGTCCTCAACTCATTTTCCGCCCACCATCTGATCTCACATATGACCTCTCGCTCCCGGGCGCTCCACCGTGCTGTCGAACATTGCTCAACAGCTGTACGCACCACATAGTAATTTTCAACTGCAAGCACACGTTCTCCGTCCGGCATTTGCCAGATGAACTCCTTATGTGCAAAACAATGCCCCACCGACTGAGTGCGAATGCCTGTCTCCTCATAAAGCTCACGAAACGCTGCCGCCTCAAAAGACTCACCACTACGTAGCCCGCCACCAGGCGTGGCCCAGTAACACCTTCCAGCCATCGCCCCCGTTTTGTAGCAGACCTTGAAAAGCAATAACCGCTGGGACGAGCTAACGAGCAAAATTCGTGAAGCTACACGGCGTCGTGGCATACCCTTTCCAATCGTTCAGATGAGCACTACTCAATTACGCCCAAGACTTCAATGCCCTTCATGCGTCGGACTTCGACCACATAGTCAGCGATGTTTGGAACAGCGTAATCTACTACCAGCTCGACGACATCTTTAACCGGCTTGCCGGAAGGTTTCACTGGGTAATCTGGAATTCTACAAAAAATCTGCGTACCGCGACGATGCGGCATGGGCCAAGTATTGCCCGAGTTCATATGGCACAGCCAAATGGCCTCTGCATATGCGGGAATTAACGTCGTCGAATCCAGAGTCAGGACATCGTGTTCGAGCCTGCGATAATCACGAGCCCCAAGCAAACCATGAAGGCGCTTTTCCTCAGCCCAGAAGAAAACTTTGCTGTTGATCAACTCATACCACTGACGTGGTGTTGTCCCATCCGTGAGGGCCCTAATCAAGCGTCCCTCAGGCATGGGCTTCTGATCACGGAGCACGATGTGGGAAGGGTCTCCAGCTCTCACATCCATCTTCTCCCCACGATGTTCGCTCTCGTATCGAGCTCGGTCGCCACCTCCCACTGCGAGGTGATCCAGGACTGCTGTGGCACTCATCAAACCGCGCGTGCGAATGCTGTCCCAGGCACCGCATTCGGCCATGTGGTAAACCCGAGGGTAAAGCTCGATCAACTTGCCCAGATCCATTGCCTATCTCCTGTCAGAACGTGCAGTCCAATTGCGTCGATCAATCAGTGACCGTAAATCGCTGGTGTCTGGGTCTCGGGGAAATCTTGTGTTTATTAGAGATACAGGGGCTTGAGACACACGCTCCAACTCCTCGACAAACTTGATCGTGTCCGGGTCAAGCTGCTCGAATCTACGAGCTTTACTATTAGTGGACTTCAGATAGTCTGCGAATGTAAGGACTATATCGGTGGGGGCGTTGAGCGCGCAGGCTCTGCGGAATTGATCCCACTCAAACCAGCCCACTCGCCTGTTACGCTTTGTTGTGGAAGTCTTCTCTGCCGAGTTCAATGCCTTGGCCTCCAGTCCCGCATCCTCCGCGATCGCATCAAACGTTGTCGCATGCTTGAGGGGCCCAGACGTATGGCCGCTGCTACCATCCGGATTTCCAACGCGGATAGGCATCGGGCGGACGACCATGAGTATTTTGCGAATTCGGCTGGGTGATATCCCAGCCTCAGCCAGACAACCGGCAACGTTCGTGTCGCGGGACGTTACATGCGGATAGTCCCCGTGGAAAATGCTCAACCCGCTACCTTGAGTACCCTCCAACAAAATAGAGTGGCCATTGCGATAAGCTTCCTCCAGACGGTCTGAGGTGCAGCCACGATAATTTCCTGGAATTCCGACGTATGGGCGGAGTACTTCCACGTCTCGCGCAAGCCGGATCTCCTTACCTCTGTTCAAAATACGTCGAGCTGCCGCGACTCCACTTCCGCTTCCTGTGGATGCGATAGTTGAGACAAGGTGTCCTTTTTTCTCAGTCCCTATGTCCTCATCCTCAATGATGGTGGCTTGAGGATCGATGAATAGTCGGTCTTCGCTGATACCACACTCATCGATCTCTCTTAAAAGACCAGGCAAGTGAATGGTCATGCCTGGGCCGAGGAGGAGCCGAGCGGTCACATCTCGCGACCCTGAAGGCAGATGATGGTATGTATAAGGCCCAGCCGAACTGGCAACGGTGTGTCCGGCGTTAGGCCCACCAACGCGAACCATCACATCGTACTCACGCGCCAGGTAGGCGACGATGTTGCCCTTACCCTCGCTTCCATACTGCCCGCCAATGAGCACATCTACACACCTGATTCCTGGTGGCGCGTACAGATGCAAACGGGCAGCGACACGCACGAGCGTGTCATTTGAGTCGGAACGATCGGTGTAGATGCGGACGTCAGCATCATCTTTAAGAGCTTGAATTTCCGACTGATCCCTGAGTTGATTGACCTCATCATACGGCGATGGATCGGAGTCGCCCTTGACCCGATTTCTATAACGCTCGTGCAGTGTCGGGTCACTCGCGTAGAGGTGCACATGCACGAGGTCGGTTCCGAACGCCTGTCGAAACTTCAGCACCTGTTCGAGTGCATTTAGGTGATCAACCACTAACGGTCGGCCAGCCTTTTCCTTCTTGCACATAGCATGGGTTTCAAGAAGCATCCACTGGTCGAAGTCGACATCATCGAGTTCGCGCCGCCGACCAAGCATCTCTGGTTGTTCCATCCGGAGACGCCACTGTGGGTCATCAATGAGCCGGCGATTGCTGACCACGGCAAAACCAAATTCCTTTTCCAACAAATTGGCCAATCCACTCTTGCCGCTACAGGTCTTGCCGCTAATCACCACAATCTGCCGAGTTTCCATGCGCTACTTCTCCCAGATACTCATGATCTGATCTGCAATTTCCTCCGAGGTGTACTCTTCGGTGTGCAGAATTTTGTCCGCAAAGCCTGAAAGCGAACGCGCAGTCTGCTCGTTCGGGTGCAGTACACTTGCCCGGTAGTCTTCGAGAGGGTTTAAGTCACGGGCAGCATAGCGCTGCTCAAGAACAGGATCTGGCGCGACGATATGCACATGCTTCACTACATCTCCGAAGCGAAGCCTGAATAGCGCTACTTGTTGGGGTTTTCGGACTGCATCCAACAACCAGTTATGAGCATCTGGTCGAGCTTTAATGGCCGGACTTGCCACAGACTCTATGAGCCAGGAAAAGTCAGTTGTTCTGTCGAGGGAGTCACCGAGCTCTTGGAGATGAAGGCGATCAATTGGCTCATTCTGGGCAGCGAGCTGAGCCCGCAAAAAAGCGCCACTGCTGATGGGAACAAACCCATGACGTTCTTGCAGCGAGGCAGAAACTGACGTCTTGCCACCGGCAATCGGGCCGCTCAAAAGAAGTAGTCGCTTCACGTGCTGACGATCCCTGCCCTGCGAATTCACGCTATAGCGTAGCTTGCCCAGCTAAGTTGGTATGTTTTTTCCACACAAATCAGGCAGTAGCTCATCCGGCGAATTCACGCATCCGGAAAAGGATCCCTTATCACGTCTGCCCCAGGGTTTTCATCGCTAACATAGAGGTTAGATCTCAATAAAGGCGTCCGACATAGACATTACTAAGTCTCTCTGCAGATATCTAATGAACCCGCCCCCCTAGCCTGCTGCGTGTCCTTCCCGGCTCGCCGGTCTGACTCATTTCAATGCCAAAAAATCGCATGCAAGCTTATATAACGATCGACAGAAATCACTTAAGCAAACGGCAGAGTCTTAGGGCTTGGTTTGGCAAGGTACCTATCACCGTGAGATAGACGATGCAAGGAACGTTGCATCCATTATCAAGGAGATGCTCGGCTGATTAGGTGAGCCGGGCCCATTGGCCCGAAGGAGCGAGCTCTCCCTTCCAGGTCATCATCAAACCCCTGCTACGCTTTGCTCTTAACCCGAACGGAGTCGAGTCATGGCCGAGCAATATTCCCTTCCCGACGTATTGGCAAGAATGTACGAAAACCAACTGGCGATCGAAGCGGCACTGATGGAGCTCGTCCTGCTGGAGGAGCAGCGCGGGTCATCTGAGGCTTGCGACAATGCACGTGTTGCACTGGAAAAGATTGGCGAGAATGCCGGGTATATCAAGCAGGGGATTGCTAAGTTGGGGGGAAATCCTGGGACGTCGATTTATTAGCCATCACACCTTGAGCAAGCATCGTCGCCTCCAAAATAAAGTGCCCCGAACCCCAACGACCGAAGCCTCGCTTACAGAAATGATGATGCGCTCAGTCAAGGATGAACCGTGACAACGCATACCTCCAATAACGCCTAGAAATGACTCGCAGTGATGTGACGTACAGACAACGACTGCTTACTCTCCTCAATGCGGGAATGCCGAAGCTTGGAATTCTTAACAAACGGGAAAAGGTAAGCGCTTGGCTGCGCAAGCAGCCCCTCTAACAGCAGCGCGGGGTGACATAATCTCGAGCAAAAGACTGTGAACTAATTAAATTATTGGCAAGCCATAATTATCGCCACGCCATAATTCTCAATAATTTTGCACGTATCAAAATCGGAGCCTATCAGTCAATTTTGATCACCATTCATAGGCGGGCATAAGGCCCGAAGGGACGACGTCTCCACATACGGCCCCGCGATTATGACGCGCCTTTCTGCTACGGAAGACGCATTGCGATTCACTACCGGCAATGCCATATTGCCACCATCTCGTTCACGGTCTGTCAAACGCCTGACGAAAACGCCGTAGACCACCCCTAAAGCAACGCCTTAAAGACTCATTCAGCGCAGTCGATACCGTACGAGTCGCCAGAATGGGCAGCATTGCGCGCGCTCGGCTAACCCGCACTCCGCCTTTGAATCAGGTTTCTCTGCATGTATCCAACACGAAAGCTTGTCTGCGAAACCACGGCACTGAAAGGTCAATACGTTTCATCCAGGGTTTCCAGGTTTTTTGTGTTCATGGCACTCGCCATCTGCAGCCTGCTGTTCGATTCCTCATCAGCCTATGCGTTGTCGGCGAGCTGCACGACGCTTAACGGTTTGAGCGGTTCGGGTACGTTCTCACGCTCCTTTCCTGCTGGTTCCTTCTCCGCCGGCGAGAGTGTCTCGGTCACGTTCAGTGACAACGGCGGCAACGTCGGCAACAGCAATCCGTCGTCCGCCGATAACGTGATCCTGCGCAATCCGAGCACCTTCTCGCCCTACTTCGATTACCGCAGCAACACGGGGAGCTCAGGAAGCCACACTGGTACCGCATCTGCTGCGGATCTCACTAACGGTTTGTTCATCAACATCAAGGTCGGTACTTACCTCAGCACGGTGACCATCAATTGCGGTGCGGCAGTCTCCAGTGATGCCACCCTGTCTAACCTGATCCCCTCAGTCGGTACTTTGTCACCTTCATTTTCATCGGGCACCAGTACCTACAACGTCGCGGTTGCGAGCAACATATCGTCAATCACTCTCACGCCGACGGCCTCCGACAGTAATGCCACAATCACGGTCAACGGGATGAACGTCGGTTCGGGCGCTACATCTCCAGGCATCAGCCTGAACACGGGGCCGAACACGATCAGCGTGATGGGCACCGCCCAGGACGGCAGCACCACGCACCTGTACACCATCACCGTCACTCGGGGCGTCGCCGCACCGAATGCGAGCAATGTGAGCACAACCGTGGCTGCCAACAGTTCCGGTAACCCGATTACATTGGCCCTCTCAGGCGGTACTGCGACGTCGGTCGCCGTTGCATCTGGCCCTGTACACGGGGTTGCCACCGCTAGCGGCACCTCCATCACCTATACGCCGGCTGCGGGTTATTCGGGAACGGACAGCTTCACTTACACGGCGAGCAATACGGCGGGTACCTCTTCGGCAGCCACCGTATCCATCACCGTGACACAGCCAACGCTGGCGGTGACCCCGGGTTCCTTGCCCGCAGGCCAGATCGGTACAGCCTACAGTCAATCGCTCAGCGCTATGGGCGGAACCGCGCCTTACAGCTACGCAAGTTCAGGGGCTGTTCCGACCGGTTTGAACCTTGATTCGGCCAGCGGCATGTTGAGCGGTACACCCACCAGTGTCGGCAGTTTCAACTTCACGATTACGGCCACCGACAGCCATGGCGCAACGGGTAGCATGGGCTATTCGGTCAGCATCGTCGCCGGCGCACTGCCCGTCACCGGTGCTGTTTCTGCCACGGTTGCCGCCAATGCCAGTACGCCAGTGAACCTCGCGCTGTCCGGCGGTGCTGCAAGTTCGGTTGCTGTCGCTTCTGCCCCGCTCCACGGTTCTGCGGTTGCCAGTGGCACCACGATCACCTACACCCCCGCGACAGGTTACTCAGGCCCAGATAGCTTCACCTACACCGCGAGCAACTTGTCAGGCACCTCCTCCCCCGCGACGGTCACGCTCACGGTGACGGCGCCGACACTGGTGTTGACCCCGGCTGCCGGTGCGTTGCCTGCCGGTCAGGCGGGAACGGCCTACAGTCAATCATTCAGCTCTACCGGGGGCTCGGCGCCTTACAGCTATACAAGCTCCGGAGTTCCCGCCGGTCTGACCCTCGATGCAGCCAGCGGCGTTCTGAGTGGTACGCCCACCAGTCCTGGCAGCTTCAACACCTCTGTCAGCGTGACGGATCGACATGGCGCCGTCGGCAATGCCAATTACACGCTAAGCATTGCAGGTGGGCCAGTGCCTGTGGCCAACCCGGTTTCCGCCGCCATCGCTGCCAATAGCAGCGGCAGCATTGCGCGGTCACTGGCGGGGGGAACAGCCACGTCGGTCGCGGTTGTCACGGCGCCATTGCACGGCAGTGCGATGGCCCGAGGCCTGACGATCACCTATACGCCAGTCGCCGGGTTCTCTGGGACGGACAGCTTCACCTACACCGCCAGTAATGCCTCAGGCACCTCACCGGCAGCGACGGTCAACCTGACGATTTCGGCCCCTACCCTGATCGTTTCCCCCGCCGCTGGGTCGCTGCCAGCGGCAACAATCGGTACACGTTACTCACAAGCATTGAGCGTAAGCGGTGGCAGCAGCCCCTATCGTTTCAGCGCTATCGGACTGCCGTCGGGCCTGAACATCGATGCTTCCTCCGGGACAATTTCCGGCACACCTTCGGAAACAGGCTCGGCGAGCATTGCCGTGCAAATCACGGACGCCACCGGTGCGACGCTCAATGTCGCTTACAGCCTGAGCATCGGCGGCACGTTGCCAAGCGGCGCCGACCGCAGCGCATCCTTGTACGCTGGGCAGGCCGTCACCGTGAACTTGGCCGATGGCATCAGCGACGGGCCATTCACCGGCGCGGCATTGGTGGACACGCCTTCCAAAGCCATGGGACAGACGACGCTCAGCGGGACGAGTCTGACCTTTGTGGCTGCCGCACAAGCTTCAGGCGCTGCGATCATCCGTTACACCCTCAGCAATCGCTGGGGCGCATCGCACCCCATCACTCTGACGCTGCAAGTGGCCGGACGTTCCGACCCGAGCAAAGACCAGGAAGTGATCGGCATGCTCGGCGCCCAAGCGCAAAGTGCCGCACGTTTTGCCCGCGCACAGATCGACAACTTCAACGACCGCCTCGAACAACTGCACGACAAAGAGAACCGTCGTGGCAGCAGCTTCAGCTTGCAACTCGGCTTGCCGCAATCACGCCAGTCACGCACCGGCAATACCAGCGCCTCGGAGATGTACCAGGCACTGTCGTCACTCAGTGGCAGCGATCGCACAGCCTCCCCACAATTGTCCGCAGCGCCCGGCTCAAACAGCAGACTCCTAGGAGATGAGAACCTGTCGTTCTGGAGCGGTGGCTACGTCAACGTCAGTGATACCCGCCGAGACGATGTGAAGCTCGACAGCACCATGGTCGGCATGAGTGCCGGCGTCGACTATTGCTTCTTTGATGCCTTCACCGCCGGCATCGGTTTCGGGTATGGCCGGGACTCCAGCGATATCGGTTCCCAAGGCAGCCACAGCAAAGGCGATTCCTTCAGCGGCGCAATCTACGGCAGTTTCCACCCGGGGCGCGTATTCATCGACGGCTTGCTCGGGTACAGCAACCTGTCGTTCGACAGTCGCCGCTATGTGACCGATAACGGCGGATACGCCAAGGGCTCGCGTGACGGCGATCAGTTCTTCGGTTCGCTCAGCTCGGGTTATGAATTCAGGGAAGACACCTTGCGTATCGCACCCTATGGCCGCGTCGACGTGTCATCGACGAATCTCAATGGATACCGTGAGTCTGGCAGCGGCGCGTTCGACCTGGCATACGCGGCACAACGCATGAACGTGTTGTCAGGTACTGGTGGTCTGCGCGGACAATACGGCTTTTCACTCAAGCCGACCGAGCTGACCCTGCGTGGTCGCCTCGAATACAGCCACACCTTCAGCGGTGACAGCACGGCACGCATGGGGTACGCCGACATCAGTGACTCCACCTTTGGTGTGTCCACTCAGGGGCAAAGCGAAAACTTGATGACCGTCGCGCTGGGAGCTGACGTTGCCCTGCCAGGCGGGTTGACGACAGGCGTAACCTACCAAGGCTCTTACGGGTTGGGGGACGATTCCAGATCCCATGCACTGATGCTCAGGCTGGGGACTCGATTCTAAATCAGGAAGTGGCTTACGTAGTTCGCGACACGGCTTGGGCAGGTAACTCAGGTAGTTCTTTCAGAGCATACGGGCATCCGAGGCGGTGGAAATTCGTTTTGAAAAAAGTGAGCATTCAGCCAAGCTCTGCGCGAACTGCGTTCTTCTTTTCATCTGGAGATGAGATGGTCTCATCGCCAGTAGGAAGATCATTACTGTTCAGAACCTTGCCGACGCAATCGGTCGCGACTTACGGTCAGTGTTTGCGCACTCTAGAGTCAAGGAAGACAGCGGTTTACTTCCCTAACTTAATTGAACTGACTTTCAGCCTCACATTGCACCCAAGAAACATCGCACTGAACTCAATGCTGAAGTGCATACCGACGACAGTGCTCTAGGTAACCCCGCTCATGGTTACCGACCAACTGAACAACGCTAGACCAAAGCCAGGATGGGGCATCAAGTGTTTTGGATCTGCTAGCTTGCAACTCTTTAATCCAATCCGAACGGGTCGCCATATCCATCTGCCGGGCATGTGCCATGCCTACGACTCGGGCAAGATAACCTGCTGCCAACTTTGCTTCGTTTTGGCTCAGTTGGTCGAGCTCAAGCTTCATATCCTGTGGCAAGAGTTCACGAACGAAAAAGCCATGGTCAAGCACTCGCGTGGCAATCATGCGGTTGCCCAACCCAGGCGAAAGAAACCGGGCACCTTCGACCACTCTCTTTGCGTTGTCGCGGGGCATCGCTGCCTTGGCGACACGAGGAGCAGCGGCTGCAACGGCCTCTTTTACATCGAGCAGACAATATTCCTGCTCATCTTCCTCACCCACCCCTAAGAGCATCGCATAGCGCTTGAGCCCCAACGAGCTGCATCCTTTTACCCAGTAAGCCGAGTCAAGCAGTGTTACGGTGTCTGCCTTCGATCGTCCTTTTAACGAAGTCACCAACGTGTGAATCTCTGGCGTGTCGCACAGCGTTTTGAGTGACGCACGCTCAGATCGTGAGAGTGACCAAAAGTGTTTGCCCAAAGGGATCGTTGGTTTGACATTCTCGATACGCTCTTGAGCCAAATGTTTCCATGTTCTGCGAACCGCGCTCCGAATGCCTGCCTTCACCTGGTCAGGTCGCGCAGGCTCTTTACCGGTATCCTCTTCAAATGCCCTTTCGTAGCCACGCATCATTTCCTCCAGCATCCGTGCTGTTGCGACACCCGGCAAATCAGATCCGCGAGCCGCTGTCGCTAGGGATAGCGCCAGTCTGACGAGATCATGAACGGGGTTCCCTATAACAGTCTGATCAAGATCGCGAATGTGAATATCAATCTGACCTTTCAGATCCCCAGTCGGCCCAAGATTGCCTGCATGACAGTCACCACAAATCCACACAGAGGGCCCTGATGGAAGACGGCGCCCCGGCTGACTATGCAACCACTCATAAAACTGAACTGTGCTACCTCGAACATAAGCATGAGCAGATCTCGCCATCTTCAGATTTCTAATCTGCGAGAGCGTCTCAAGGCGTTCGGATGGGCGAGGAATTTTCATTTGAAGCTCGCTGATGGTTGAATACTTTCGACCTTGGCCCACTCCAAAATGTTTCAAAATATTACAAAGCCCCCCCCCATCCTATTCAGCGGGTAGAACAAGCGCGGCATGCTTCACCCCCCATTTCTTGGGAGCTTGATCTACCAGTTCCATGACTTGTAATAAATCGACATGATCACTGACGCTCACCTAATTGGCAGCGGTCACGATCAAAAGTGGAGGTTAGCCTATTGCCCACAGGATCATCCTGGGTTGACCACGCCAAAAGGGACAGCGGTTTCATAAACGCTCAAAGGACAAATTCTAATCCTTGGCGCTGAAAAGGGAGGAAAATCTGCTGTAATCGTTCTGCGGCTAGGAGCCTAGTCTGGTGTTACTTTTCACAGGGCTAGCAACGCCTCATGCGCTTCGATCAAAGGGACGCCAACATCTATCTGTCTTTCTTTAAGCCAATCCCTCGTTTTATGAACATCAAAAATCTGTCCCTGTTCCATCAAGGTCAGTAGGAGCTCATCCGATATCCGGTAGTGGCCACATTCTGGACAGTGCCTTTCTTCCCAAGGGCCAGTGCACTGAATACGCTCCGCCGCTCCCACACAGATAAGACAGTTCATTGACTTCACCCCTTTTATTTATGCCCGTTCCTTGGTTGGCCGCTGCCAAGGCTCGAAAACTACCCTCAAACTCTTGCAGATCACATTGATCTTTTGTCGACTCACCAAATCGAGCAGAAGTTCAGGGCGGTGACGCTTTCAGTGCAAACAGGTCGCAGCCACTCATACGCGTTCCCCTGGTCTCATATCTGATTTTTGGCCCACGAGTTCTTCAACATCACCCAGCTCAGATAACGGTTGAGCGTCGTACTCACCACGAATGCTTACTAATAGATTCTCGTGTCCCCCAAGGGACAATGGAGTACTACGCTATACAAAGAAGAGCTGGAAAACCAGCCGTCAACTTCTCTACCGATTCCGCTGCCCTAGGTGGGAACAAGCGATATGGGATTTCATCAATGATTCTCACAAAATACACCCTCTAGAGTGAACCTAGGAGATCGAAGATGGCTCTCATCCACCTTTTTCCTAAGAGATTCAGATGACGCTTCTGAAAAACCCAGTAAGCGGCATGTTTAACGGGCATACCTCCCAAATTCCAGATACAGCCTTATCCAATTGTGATAACTATCGAAAACGGATTGAGTATATTTGCTGAGAATCGCTCCTCCTCCACTGACGTTTTATAAAGAATGTGGCCGGTAGGTATTTCGTTTACAGAAACGTATTCCTCACCAAGATTTAGATCAATTCGAAGTGTTAACCCGTCACCCATCCGCCATCGTGCTGAAACGGCTTTATCACCTAAAACCTGCGCATCAATTGGATGAGCACCCTCCAGCCTCGGGATAAGTTCTCGATGACGGATCTCCAAAAGTTCACGGTAAAACAGTAACCAATTGCAGTGACTTTGACTTAAATCGTTCGCTCGACTCAGCGCATCAAACGCAGGCCTAGATCTTACAAAGGTGGATTCAGCGTTGGGATCCGGAATGCGATCTCGCTGACTCTGATCAGCAAACGCGGTGAATCCCTCAAATTCCTTTCGGCGGCCCTCACATACTTTCTCCGCCAATTCATCATGAAAGTCCGTGAAAAAAAGGAAGGGTTCATCCGCCGCCCACTCATCACCCATAAACACCAGCGGGATCATCGGGGAAAGCAATAGCAAAGCCGTCGCCGCTCGCAGCGCTGGTTCGTATGTGATGTGCGCCAGCCGCTCACCCATAGCACGATTACCAATCTGATCGTGATTCTGCAAAAAGAGTACAAACGCGCTTGAGGGCAAATGACCGCTTGGCTCGCCCCGAGAATTTCCATCTGGTGTGAGCTCGCCTTGGTAAACGAATCCCTCACTCAGCAAACGGGCGAGTTTCTCTGTGGTTGCTACGGCAAAGTTAGCGTAATACGAATCGGTTTCGCCTGTAAGCAAGACATGCAGTGTGTTATGGCCGTCATCGTTCCACTGCGCATCGAAACCTTGTTCGAGGCGGTGCGCCTCATTTAGCTCATTCTCTAAGATAAGCCAAACCTGGCGGGGCTGTTGACATTCTCCTCGAATGCGAGCCGAAAAATCTGTTAAAAACGTTGGGTCACCAATGGCGTGAACGGCGTCTAAACGCAAACCATCAAAGCGATATTCAAACAACCACATAAGGGCACTATCGATGAAGAAATCGCGCACCTCACGGCGGCTGTAATCGATAGCATCGCCCCAAGGGGTTTTCTCGTCAGTGTGGAAAAACTGTTTGGCATAGACATGTAGGAAATTACCGTCTGGGCCGAAGTGGTTGTAAACAACATCAAGAATGACCGCCAGACCTAATCCATGTGCTGCGTCGATTAAAGACTTAAGCTCTTCCGGAGTGCCGTAAGAAGATTGAGGCGCATAGGGTTGCACGCCGTCATAACCCCAGTTGCGGTCACCTGGAAACTGCGCCAGTGGCATCAATTCAATGGCGGTGAAGCCTAGGTCAGCCAAACGCGGCAGTATTCTTTCCGTCGCAGGGTAGCCGCCGATGAGCCCAACATGGAGCTCGTATATGACGGCTTCATGCCAAGGTCGCCCGCACCATTCCGAGTGCTGCCAGCATCGAGCTTCTGAGTCGACTACAACGCTATAACCATGAGCATCCTTTTTTTGCGCTCTTGCAGCGGGGTCTGGAACCTCAACATCATGGTTGATCTTGTATTTGTAGAGGGTGCCAGCGGGGCATGACGTTTCGAGGACAAACCAGCCATCGTTTTCCGGCAACATCGCAAACGATCGACCATCGTTTGTGACAACATTGACCGCGTCTGCATCAGGAGCCCATAGAGCGAAACGAGTAAGATGTTGATCAATTACCAACGCTCCATGGCGTCCGCTCATTTCGTTGTGCAGAGTCATTCGTCACTCCCCTCACACTGCTACTTCGCATGCATAAATTGGAGAGGCTGATTGGATTTGCACAACGGCTATGGACGCTTTCAAACCCATCTCTACCTAGACAGGATCGCTTGTCCGATGATACGCGGCCTCCTCTCCCCATTACCCATGGATCAAGCCACCCGTAACCCGTTCCATATTTTTCAGGACACAAGCTATTGCCTGAGTCCGGATGGGAATTTAGCCATTATCTCGGTAGTGTTTAATCGCTCGTAGGAGGACAGTGAAGGCCAAGATCCCTGTCAACTGTATCAACAGCCCCGATATCGACCGCGTTACGACTTGAATAGGTACCCTTCGCTTCCCCCGAAGCACGATACGACGTATTCGACGGCAACGCCGAAGATCACGCGTTCGCTCGGGGTGCGATCGAACCAACTGACGCGGCTGGCCGAAGCCCTGGTCTACTTCTAAGCACCGGATTACTGCTCTCCCCCCCCCTGGTCATGCCGGAGCTGTATGACGTTTATCATTTAAGGAACCAATCAACCTAACGGAAGAAGTGACGCCTCAAAGGGAGCGCTGTCCAAACTATTAAATGGGAGTTGCTAGAAATGAAATCAATGTCCGCCTTTCCCCTCGCATCGATTGTATTAACCAGCCTATTGGTGGTGGGAGGCTGTGCTCAAAACCTGGGTGGCGACTCTTACACCAGGGAGGATGCGCGGGCAGCACAGACAGTCCGAATGGGCACGATCTACTCCTTAAGACCTGTCAAAATTGAGGGAACCAAAACACCCATTGGGGCGGGTGCAGGAGCCGTTGTCGGTGGCGTTGGAGGTAGTGCGATTGGCGGCGGACGCGGCAGTATCGTCGCAGCGGTCATAGGTGCGGTGGCTGGCGGATTGATAGGCTCTGCGACTGAGGAAGGGTTGATGCGCACTCAAGGGGTAGAGATTACCGTCCGAGAGGATGACGGTAGCATGCGAGCCTACGTTCAACAGGTACAAGAAAATGAAGTATTCCGAACAGGAGAGCGGGTGAAAATATTGACTGTGAATGGCACAAGTCGGGTGACTCACTGACGGGCAGCTCTTGCTCCTAGTCTCCAACTCCAGCTCCAGCTCCAGCTCCAGCTAACCAACAGACAAATTGGCGTCTGGTTATCCAGCATGGTGATCAAATAACGTCACTCTCACGCCGAAACCGGTAATTTGACATGACCACCAAGGTGCTATTGCTCTGATCCGATTTCCTTTTGCTTGGATACATGGCCTATTCTGATGCTGATTGGGGAACGGTTTACTGACAGGTAACAGATCGCAAATCAATGCTTGGGTTAGGAGCCCCTATTATGTCGATCGTCAAAGCCGCAGCGCTGGCCAAAGCAAAAAGCCATTTTGACTTTTTTCAGAAGCCAGAGACGAAGCAGCACTCAACAAGCTGTACAGCGGCGCGTTCGGGAATTGCCAGGCTATTTTGAAGATCGGATTAATTACAGAAGACGAACTAACGTGCCTCAAGGAAGAAGCTGAGAACGCCCGAGCAGAATGGTACCGTCGCAATTCTCCCTTAGCCTAACGATTTCTAAGGAGAAGCCGAGTGAGTATTTTGGTTCACAAAAACAATCCATCTTTCAAAGCATTCATGTTGCTCTCTTACGGCTTCTATCCATTGTGGCCCTGAAGTCGTGCCAGCGGAGACTAACATCATCATTCTACATGTAGCTGCATCCAATTCCAAAAGCAGCTCATGGGAGTGAATTCTAAAATCGTCAATATCGTTCATTTTTAAAACCCGCAAACGCTCACAGTCCGCATGAACTGATATTTTTTAGACTGGGTGAGAATAAGAATGCTTCAACGGAGCGACGAACGGCGTTCGCAGGTGATTTTACTCTCGTCTTGATGCTTCCAAAAAGTGGCCAAGTATTATCGCGCTTTTGACGAGCGCAATTATAGTAAATGCAGTTTTTGCGAAAATGATCGAACACATCACACTACGCCTCAGACTGCTTCATTGCTAAATAAACCCAAGACGTAATAAAGCTTTATCTTGATCCAGCAATGACTTTACTTGCTTCACGGATCAGTTGACGCCATTCTGTAGCTGAAATGACTCCGTTATGCTCCAGTCTGTCAGCCAATTTTAACAGCTTCTCGTAATGTTCCTCGGGAGTGAAATCAATTTGCGGGCTCATAAATAGCTCGCGCCACGCTATAAGCATTTCTCGCTTATGATCAGCATGCATATAAATAGCCCCCGTTATCACTTATTAGCATTTACGTTCAAACCCGATGCATCGTCTCGTGCTGCACAATCTCAGTCACTTGCAGACGACTTCGTGTGCGCGCCCCACCCCGTTGATCCCTGCTTTAATGAGGCATTGAAGGTTGGAGGGAGAATGCGTTTTCGACGTTCGTTTTTTTTCATACCAATAATCGGTTTGCTGGGGTTCCTAGCCATTTTCGTAAACACCTGCGCCTCGACCCTCTTGAACGATCATTCGAACTATACGAGGCATTTTCTATCAGAATCATAGAAAGCGCGATTCAGCGATAGGGACGGAAACTCGGTACAGTGCGACGATTGTGCCAAATCGAGGAAATTATGGATAAAGGCGCCCCGTTGCCGGCAGACGAAGCCATACGCTTGGCAAAAGTCGCTGATTTATGCCCCTTTGAAAGTAACTCAGATGAGGTCTTCGATAAGGTCGTATCGATGACTGCAGAGTTTTTCGATGCCCCTATATCCTTGATAACCATTGTTGAACGTCACCGTCAATGGTTCCGCGCACGTGTCGGTATCGATGTCAATGAGACGCCGCGAGAAACCTCATTTTGCGCATATTCCGCTCTCACAAAGCAGCCTTTGGAGGTACTCGACGCTCGCCTTGACGATCGCTTCAAGGACAATCCCCTTGTGACAGGCCCTCCCTTTATCAGGTATTACGCAGGCGCCCCATTGATGACTGAGGATGGCCTCAGTCTTGGAAGCTTGTGCATCATAGATACAAAGCCCAGGTCTGCGCTGAATAAACGTGAAAAGTCCATGCTTGTTTATTTCGCAGAGCTTGTAATGATGCGGATAATGGGCGTCCGTGTACGAAACTTTGTCGATCAGCCGACAGGATTATTCAACAGGCTTCGACTAGAAGAAGATATTAGAGAAGTACTGCGCAACGGCGAAACTTCACAACTTGTAGCAATTGACGTACTAACACCAAAATTCCTCAATGACATGGTCAAGGCACTAGGGTACAGTTTTGCTCAAGACCTAGTGCTTGCCATCAAAGATCGATTGTTGAAATTCTTGCCTGAGCACTGTCATTTATACAAAGTAAGCCCCACGCGCTTTGGATTTATTTCCCCTGGCTTACGTCCGCTCGCCCAGCTGTGCAATCCAATAGTTGAGGACTTCAAGGAGCCTATTGAGTGCGACGGCATCCCTATACTCATGCAGGTGGGGGTGGGTGTATTAGCGTTAGAAAACAAGAATCAACTGTCCCAAGACTGGTTAAGGCTGGTTGTTAGCACCGCTGATAACGCTCGGGATCGTAAAACGGGCTGGGCGGGGTATGAAAGTAAGTTCGACGAAGCCCACCAAAGAGCGTTTATGCTCCTGAGCTATTTATCCAATGCATTGAAGTGCAACGGTCAACTGTGGCTCATGTATCAACCACAGATTGATCTGAAAACAGGACAATGTACGTGTGTAGAAGCATTATTGAGGTGGACGCACCCCGTTCTCGGACTGGTGAATCCTGCCGAGTTCATCCCACTCGTTCAAAAAACTGCCCTTATGCAGCCACTTTCGGAGTGGGTGCTTCACGAAGTCATACGTCAAGCAAAAGCGTGGCAACTGGAAGATAGACCTGTTCGAATAGCTATGAATATAACAGTTAGCGATCTTGAAAGCCCAGCCTTTGTTGACCGTGCAGAAAGCTTGCTGGAGGCATTCGATTTGGAAGCCAATAAAATAGAAATGGAATTCACAGAAAGTGAGCTGATAACCAATGCTGCCGAAGTATCTACTCAGTTGCAGCGCTTGAGGACGTTAGGCATGGAAATTTCTATAGATGACTTCGGCACAGGCTACAGCAATTGGACATATCTGCGTCAAATTCCAGCAACGACAGTTAAACTAGACCAGTCTTTGACCTCACGTTTGAATGAGGATGAAAAAAACCAACGTCTCGTAAAAACCTTAATTGAGCTTGCCGATCGATTAGATTATCGCATCGTAGCTGAAGGTATTGAGACAGAGGAGGTTCTGAGGTTAGTCAAGGAATGGGGCTGCACAGAAGGCCAAGGCTATTTGTTCGCAAAACCAATGTCTGCCGAATGCCTTGTGGCCTGGCTTGACTCACGAGCTTTACGTGATGATCAGCGCGTACTGCTAACCCGATCAGGATAGAGGCGTATCAGCAAGACTATATTTCCTGATAGCACTCTAAAACATTGCCTGCATCCGTCAGCCGCTCGCAAATGGCACTTTGAAAAAATGCAGCTATACTTTCTTAAATGAATACTTGTCTGAGCAAGCAATCATGCAAAAAAAACCGTTCATATTTACACTGGTACTAATTCTAACAATCCTCGTGACGGGGACAACGTTTTCGATTATTAGCTTGCTAGAGCGTCACTTACTGTAGAAAGCCAATTAACAGCGGTTTTACGCATGCTACCTCCCTAAAAATGGCGACAAAGATATAAAAATAAAGTCTAGCTGGGGCAAATGATGACAATAAATATCACCAACATCAGTTATTTAAGGGACACGTTTTTAGGCCCCATTTCGAAAAGTATTGAATGTGGTGTTGTGATCACGCCAATCACCCCGGGCGCTTTCCAAATACAAATTGTCGCTCCGTATCCAAGCGACTTACACAAAGCGTGCCACTTGACTATAGATACCCCATCAGGAAAGCTATCCGGCGCAATTGTTAATACTCGAAAAATACAAAATGGCAATATAGAGTTTCAAATAGATATTTAACGCAAGACAATTAAATACAAACGCTTTAGTGCAGCGTTCTCATGCGTTAACCAGTCCTCTTTGCAAAACAAGCCCCGGTTATTAGCCGGAGCTTGAATAGAGTCAAACCTCATTAAGACTTCCGCCCTCCTCCACTATGCTCTCCACCTTTTTTCCCTGCTTCAGACGCTTTTTCGCGGTCATCGGCAAAATTGCCACTGCGTCCGCTGCCTTGGCCGCCACTGGTGGATTTATCAGCGGTTTGGGATTGATGACCACCGGAAGCTTGACCTCCTTTTTTGCCCGCTTCTGAGGCCTTCTCCCGATCATTGGCAAAACTACCAGGTTTGTCCTTTCCTGAGTTAGCCATTTCTGTCACCTCACAGTTGGTATTACGAGCATTGGCTCGTTCAATTGGGAGGTTGGACGAATGTAAAAGTTTGCACGATGTTCCGTACGGAGCGACGAGCGGACACGAGCATTGGTTCAGAAAATATACCGAACATTTGGCTACTTCCGTCACATTTTTTAGCCTGCTTCTACGACTGCTGATTAACAAAAATTACTAATGTTTTACTACGCTTTGAAGAACACGACTCATTTTAGAAACGGGGGGTAAAAATGACTGAACATATCGTTCATTTTCATTGCCAGATTGACCAAAACACCTCTGAACGCTTCCGAGACTGTTGTCTTGAGGCCATTGATCAAGGCGCAACCTCTCTGCTGCTCAATCTCTCCACGTCGGGGGGAAGCACCAATTTCGGCTTCACGCTTTATACGTTCTTAAAATCTCTTCCCGTTCCACTGTGTGCCATTAACGCTGGCAATATCGAGTCAATGGGCAGCATCATGTTTCTCGCTGCTGGCAGACGAATTACGTCTCCTCACTCGCGGTTTCTCATTCATCCGATGAATTGGTATTTCAGTCAAAGCTCGGTCGACCACCAACGGCTGCGCGAGTACCTGTCGAGCCTCGATAATGACCTTGCCCGCTACGTTCAAATCTATGCTCTCGAAACGGCTGACGCTGCGACAAAACTTGATATTTTTCATTGCTTATCCGCTGAAGAAAAAGTTATCGCCGCGCATGAGTCCCTCGCCTATGGTATTGCACACGAAATGAAGCAAATGGTGTTTGCCGATGACATAAAGCATTGGAAGGTGAGTGGCGCTTAACTCCCCCCCCTCCCCACAATTTTCATGATGTATATGGCACGGCCCTGGATATACCTGGTCAAATCAGCGACTTATCCGCTAAAAAACAGCGGTACTGATCAACTGATCAAGCGTAAAGGGAGGAGGTTTTGGAATATCAGGATTGGGTTCAATGGCCCGCGATGGTTGTGACGGTGGTCGCCGCATGGCTGATTGGATCACAACGGCCAGGGCGACGGATGAGTGGATTCGTATGCTTCAGTCTAAGCAACGCACTCTGGGTGGTATGGGGGGTACACGCGGGAGCCTATGCATTGATCGTCCTGCAGATCTGTCTTTTCCTGATGAACCTTCGGGGTCTCAGGAAAAACTCGAGGGGGAAGGAAAACGAGCACTCTCAGGACTGACGATGGCCATCCAAATTCTTTTTAAAGCCTCGGGCATTCATTCCCAAAAGAATGCATTCAAGGAGAATTAGCGCATAGGCCTCGGCGTGAAGCCCCCAAATAACCCATAGCGCATTACTGAGGATGAACCCCCAAAAAGCGATCATCCGCCGGTACGCTCGTTGCGATCCGATAAACCAGGCAGAGGCTACCGTAATCACCATGGCAGGCCATTGCACGATATCGATGTAATCCATCTTGATCCCTCCAACACACGGGGCTTGTTAAATAGCGACGCCGGCACTCACATGTGGATCAAGAGCAGGTAATCCAAGGGACGAACCCAGATTGACCAGATATTCGCCAAACCCTCCACGACATTTGTAATCCTTTCGGGCGCTTGTGATGACTGGATTGGTCGCAGTCCAAACGATATGAGCACCGATCCTCTTGAGGTCAGCGACCAAGCGGACGTCCTCGTGCGCGGTCAGATGCTGGAACCCGCCGGCGTTACGGTAGGAGTCGGCACTCAGGCCAAGATTAGCGCCGTGGATATGCCGATGGTCTTCAATGAAATGGTAAAGCTTCATGTACTTCGAACGTACTAATTCACCGTGGTCATTCCAGCTATCAACCTCGACTGTCCCACAGACTGCATCGGCCTTGAATTCAATCTGGCGGGCCAACCAATCACTTGGCACTACGGTGTCGGCATCAGTAAAAGCAAGCCAATTCGCGCCGGCTGATAACAGGTGATCTGCACCGGTGGCCCTTGCCTTGCCCACGTTCTTAAAAGAAACCTCAATACCGCTGACGCCATGGGCTGAAACGATTTGCTCAGTCTGGTCGGAGCAATCGTCTAAAACGACGACTATCGAGACTGGCTGGCCTCCCAACCTCGGATGTTCAGCGGCTAACAAAATAGATGAAAGACAGGCAGTGATATGGCTCTCTTCATTATGGGCAGGTATCACCACACCGATCATAAATTATCCCCGGTTACCAGAGTTCACAGGCTCCAGCAGTCGACCATCCGATGCCCCAATAGGTTTAAAAAATTACGAGAGCGGATATACCGCCGACCGCTAGTCATTCCCAACTCTTTCTCTATGAACTTACACTCCCTGCGACTCCTCTCCCATTAACATCCAGCTGAAGTTAGGGGTAGGACATCATGAGAGCACTCACGTATCACGGCGCACGCAGCGTCAAAGTCGACACCGTTCCAGATCCGGTAATCGAGGAAAATGACGACATCATTCTTCGGGTCACCGCGACCGCGATTTGCGGATCTGACCTTCATCTTTATCGAGGAAAAATTCCAACCGTCGAGCATGGCGATATCTTCGGCCATGAGTTCATGGGGATCGTCGAGGAGACAGGCTCAGCGGTGACCGCCGTCCAACCAGGCGACCGAGTGGTAATTCCCTTTGTAATCGCCTGCGGCAGCTGTTTCTTCTGCGCAATGGATCTCTTCGCGGCCTGCGAAACGACCAATACGGGGCGAGGAGCGATCATAAATAAAAAGGCGATACCACCAGGAGCCGCGCTGTTCGGCTTCAGTCATATGTACGGCGGCGTTCCTGGCGGACAGGCCGAGTACGTGCGCGTACCGAAAGCCAACACCGGGCCCTTTAAAGTGCCAGGGACGTTGTCGGACGAAAAGGTTCTTTTCCTCTCCGACATCCTCCCGACTGCGTACCAGGCCGTAACGAATGCAGGGATTGGTAATGGCTCCAGCATCGCCATCTATGGTGCAGGCCCCGTTGGTTTGTTGAGCGCCGCCTGTGCAAGGATGCTCGGTGCCGACCAAATTTTCATGGTGGATCACCACCCCTATCGCTTGGCTTACGCGCAGAAAACGTATGGTGTAATTCCGATCAACTTCGATGAAGACGATGATCCTGCAGATACGATCATTCGGCAAACCAAAGGAATGCGGGGCGTTGATGGCGTCGTGGATGCGGTCGGGTTTGAAGCAAAAGGCAGTACGACGGAAACAGTTCTCGCGACACTCAAGCTTGAGGGCAGCAGCGGTAAGGCTTTACGTCAGTGCATCGCCGCCGTTCGGCGCGGTGGCATTGTCAGTGTTCCTGGCGTTTACTCAGGGTTCATCCATGGCTTCCTGTTCGGAGACGCATTCGACAAGGGGCTGACCTTCAAAATGGGTCAGACCCATGTTCATCGCTTCCTACCTGAGCTCCTCGACCACATCGAAACTGGTCGTCTATCACCGGAAATCATCATCAGCCATCGCATGTCACTGGAACAGGCCGCTGAGGGATATAAAATCTTTGATAAAAAAGAAGAGGACTGCCGAAAGGTCATTCTGACACCTGGCAATAGCGACGTGGTTTTGCCAGAACACGATGTCAACGCAACGGTGTTGGCCACCTAGGTAGGTTGAAAAAGGAAGGACGTGAAGAATCGACGTTTACCGAAAGCTTCCGTCCTTTTTCATCTGCATTAGAGCCAAACTGATTGCGGTCGAGTGATCTCCCCGTCACCAACCCCCTGTACGTTTGAGTTGCTGGCCCAAAACTGTGATCAGGATCATCAAAACTACAAGAACTGAAAAAGACAGGGTGCTCAATCACGAATACATTTGGGTGCTGACTCATCTTAAGCCGCCTGCTAGGCATGGCCAAAGGATTCTCTGATTGAACGTACAGTGGGAAGGTTTCCTCCCTATCGAGGGATCAGTACTGGTCATAGAAGACGATCCGACGCTGAAAGCTTTGATGGTAGAAATCGTATCCGGAGTCGGAGGGAAGGTAATCTCGTTTGAGACTGCCGATGACGCACTCAGCTATCTGCTCCAAACTCCTGACAGTTGTCGTTTGGTGATCGCAGACCATGGCGTACCAGGCCAAATCCAAGGGATTGAATTCATCGAAATGGTGACCAGTCGATGGCCTTCAATTTCCGCGATCCTAACATCCGGGTATCAAATCGGTGCTGGGGCTATACCCGCTTGCAGCATCTATCTTCACAAACCATGGTCATTGGATGATTTCGTCGTTGCTATGGCAACCTTGCTGCAGTCGGGCATCCCGATTTGTAAAGCCTAATTCTGGGGTGGGTGATGTCAGGAGGTTGGGTTGGAAGGATTACGCCCCATCAGCAAGAGTTTGGTCATTGCTTCCTCTATCTCATCAGCGGCACCGTGCTTGTGCTCAGGTAGTGACCAAAGCCAGTGACGACCGGCCACCAATCCACCCACTGCTTCTGCGCATAACGCATCACAGCTAACACCCATTTTTGTCGCTGATGCGATGACCGCCAAAAGAGCCTGTTCGAGTTGCTGAGTTCTATGAGAGGACACAAGACCGGCTTCCTGAAAAATGAAGCCATTATTAGTCGATATCAGTTTGATATCAAAGATGATCGGTCAGGCTAATCATTGATGCATTGATGCGCTCATTCCCCCTCGCCCTGCACTTTCAAAACTGGCTTTTCGTAAATCCATCTCGCTGCGAAGCTCGCCTACCAGGTTAGCAATCGCGCGAATGGAGGTAAGCGGTGTCACCGCTACCCCCGTGACCAATAACTCAACACTACCTGAGACAGGTTCAGTGATCGTGATCATTAGCGAACCATCCATGTTCGGCTTGCACGTGCAAGACAATGGCAGGAAAGCACATTCGATGATGTTGCGAAGCTGAAGAGCAGAGATCATCGAATTCGTACCGAAGCAGTGTTCATAGATCGTCCAAATGAGGAGTCAAAAATTCCAGAAGGCATCACTCGACAAGAGCATTTCTGGATGACTTGACTGAAATGCTCCACCATCGCCAGCGTTGCAAACCGTGTCTTGAAAAAAAAGCACATCGTTCTGACCGCTCTAAAACGCTGACGTTCAGGGTATTGAAGAGAGAGCGGCCCGATTTCGAACGCAAAAGACCAGCCGAAAAAATGTGCTCAGCGGAAGCATGCAAAATATTGGAATTATTTCCGGGAGCACCACTCTTTTGGCTATCAGCGTACGGAGAAAGTCATGAGCCAAACGGATATTTTTGTCATCGATTACAAACATCACGGGCAGCCAAAATCATTTGTCATTCGAGCCAAAACAATGCGAAACGTCGATGCGTGGCACTGGGCAAGTTGTGATGCGGGGCTAGCACCCGTTCCAAAACCTGGTAAGCCTCCATTGAAGGTCGTCTCGAAACCTCAAGCCGAACGCTTCGGAGTGACAGAAGTGAGATGGCGTGAAACCGCGATCTTGGAGTGGAATGAGGTATAGACAGGTCTTTGGCCGTCCCGACACGCCAACGAGCCATTGGGCCAAAGAGGTAAATTTCGATGCTCAAGCAAATTGGAAAAACGGAAATCCGCGCCATTCATCGTGCCAGTTGCCATTGCGGCGCAGTGATCCTGGAGATCCACTTGCCGAACGGCATTCCTTCGCCCCACCGGTGCGATTGTTCCTTCTGCAAAAGAAAAGGCGCTATCGTTTCGGCTGTTCCGGCCTCAGACATAAAGGTAATACGAGGTGAAGCTGCGCTTCGACGTTATCAATTTGGCAAGCAAATGGCCGAGCACTTTTTCTGTGGCAACTGCGGTATCTACACGCACCATCGACGGAGCACCAACCCGGAGGAGTTCGGGTTCAACGTTGGATGTCTGGAGGGTATAAACCCCTACGATCTGAACGATGTCCCTGTCGAAGATGGAGGCCCTTGGCAAACACCCTGATCGGATGCTGTAACGATCGTCATGCACCTGGATTGGTGACTTGGATGTAGATTGCCCAAATGGCAAGTAATACCCAAAACGCTGCAAATATCCACGGAGTACGTACTGAAAAAAGCAGCGCCTGACGGTATCCCTTATGGCTGGATTCTCGCTCACAAAACAAAGGCGATTCATCATAGGCCAACCCCATCACCGGTTCACTTCTCAGCAGTTCGCTCTGCTTGTAATACCAATGATCGATGATGTCATACGCTGCGCGGATGCCGGGCCAAGCATTCAATGAACTGAGAATGCCCAGAAGCGCCAAGAAGGGAGGCACCACTAGCGTAAATAACTTGCCCCATTCAGGGTTGCTATTGGCCATGCAAGAGGCAAACGCGATCACCAAAAACGATTGCGCCGTCAGGTACGCGTTTGTTCGATTGGACAAGATGGCGGTTTCGTACTGGATCTCTCGACGGTAGAAATCGAGGCGTTCTTTGGGAGACCCAAACATCTTTGCGTCGCGCGCTGTGAGGTCAGTATCGCTTACTTGAGAGGTCAAGATTCTCGGCAAACCGGCGTTGTCCTGAAGAAAGGGGTGGAAAACTGATTCCATGAAAAAACGGTGACGATGTTGCCACCGCCACCGAGGGTCAGATCTCGATATGTCGGTAGCTAGCCTTTCTTTTCCAGAGTCGCGGCTTGATTACCACCTTGCTCGGCAATCTTGCTAAGTTTTTCGTCGGCTCCTTTCTCCTCAACGAGTGTGGCAGCCAACAGAGATGCTGCATCATCGAGTTTTAGATGCTTCGCCATCGCTATCAAGGTGCCATAGGCCGCAATTTCGTAATGCTCCACCTTTTGCGCTGCGCCGATCAATGCGGCATCGAGCACAGCCCCTTTGTCGATTTCTTCCAGCAGCTCCTTCGACTCTTCAACCAAGCCTTCCATCGCGACGCATTTCATGCGCTTGAGTTTTATTCCAGTCAATTCCACGAGCTGATCAATGCGTTCAATCTGCCCATGTGTTTCTTCCAAGTGAGAGGTGAACGCCTCCGCCAACAACGGGTTGGTCGCAGCCTTCGCTAAGCGTGGCAGTGCTTTGGTAATCTGTTTTTCCGCGCTGTAAACATCGGACAGCTCGTGAATAAACAAATCGTCGACAGTTTTTCTAGCCATTTTCAAACTTCCTTTTGGTCAATATGGCGTCGCCCAAAATGGCGTTCGCATTGGATCACCCTGCAAGTAAAACTGGCCGTGCATGGAGACTGACTCGCCTTAGAGAAAAGGTGTTCAGAAAATCTTCGAAATGCCGGATGGGAGGTACAGGGTCAACCCAAAGCCGTATCGAGAAACATCATGACCCCGAACCCGAGCATCAACCCGAGGGTTGCAGGTGTTTCATGACCATTGCGATGGGTCTCAGGAATGACCTCGTGCGACACCACGAAAATCATTGCGCCCGCCGCTAAACCAAGTGCTATGGGATATCCCAATGCGAAGGTGCTTGAAATCCCCAAGCCGACGATGGCTCCCATGGGTTCCATCAACCCTGAGCCCACCGCAATCAGTGACGCGCGCAGTGCTGAAATGCCTGTCACCCGCAATGCCAAGGCAACCGCCAGGCCTTCGGGAATGTCTTGAATGGCGATGGCCGTTGTCAGCGGCAGTCCTACCTTCATATCGCCGTTAGCGAAACTCACCCCTATGGCCATCCCTTCTGGCAAGTTATGCAGCGTGATCGCCAAAACGAACAGCCAAACGCGATTGATGCGCTGTGCCTCGGGCCCACGGCGGCCGCTTTTCTCATGTTCGTGAGGTATGAAGCGATCCAGGCCGACCATCAGCGCGACCCCCAATCCCAATCCTGCGACGACCACGCTGGCTGCGAGCAGCTGGTTTCCGCAGAGTGCCTGGGCGGCTTCGATACCCGGAATAATGAGCGAAAATGAACTGGCGGCCAGCATCATACCGGCGGCAAAGCCGAGCATGATGTCTTGCGTTCGGGCCGCTATATCGCGCAATGCAATCGCTAACACCGCGCCTATGGCCGTCGCAGCGAAGCCCGACAACCCGCCAAGGAATGCAAAGTGCAGATTTTGTTTATTGGCACCGACAAAGGCGCCATACCCACTGATTAACAGCAGGACTGTCACGCCAATTAGAATTGACCAAAAGGCTAGCCCGCCCCATCCGGATCCTGAAAACCGGGTGAACCAGGAGCGATGTGGTGCGCCTGTTGAGGTCAACGGCTCAGACATCGCAGCCTCCTATTTTCCTGAGCCGATTTTGTCAGTGGATGCGGAGAGTGATTTCAAGAACTGCTTGGACACACGCTGTGCGTCACGTTCATAGGCGATGCCGGTGGCATAGAACATCTCAGGCGCAATCGGATTCCGGTGCGCCGATTTTTTAGTAACCATGATGTGAATCCTCTTCGAATTAGATGGCGAACCGCACGCCAGATGGCGTGCGGTCTCCTTATCAGGGTTGTGGATCGCCTTGCACGCCCGCCCCCAAGTCCGCGCCCGTGATCGGATTGCTATCTGGGTCGGACATCGTCCTGGCTTTCATATCCATGAGCAGCGCTTCATCCTCGGCGCTCAATTGCACCGTCGCCGTGCCGTCGCCTCCATCCACAGCGGGCGCTGGATTTTCTACGAACTCCCAGTCCTCCCCTTCGTTCCAAGGGCCGCGCGTGCTGCCTTCGCCCTGAGACATGTTGAAGTAAACGTTGGTGAACTCCGGCATACCCGGCAGTTTGCCCTGAGGGAAATTAGGCTGGATGGCGTGCAGCGCTTTTTCAAAAGACAGTTGATGGGCGATTTCACGCGTCATCAGAAATCCGAGAGCCTCCCTGACACCCGGGTCATCTGTGACATTCATCAAACGCTCGTAGACGATTTTCGCTCTGGCCTCAGCGGCAATATTGGAGCGCATGTCTGCAGTGGGTTCGCCGATGGTATCGACGTAAGCCGCCGACCAAGGAACGCCTGCCGAGTTAGTCAAAGGAGCGCCGGCGCCGTACAACAGACTTGTGATGTGGGAATCGTTGCCGGCTCCGTTGATGGCGCGATACAGCTCGCCCTCTTCTTCGACACCTTCGGCCATTTGTCCTTTGGCGCCCTTGTTCAACATCACGATAATCGACCCGACGATCTCAAGGTGGCTGAGCTCCTCGGTAGCAATATCCATCAGCAGATCCTTCCTGCCCGGATCATCTTCTGCCAATGCCTGCGTGAAGTAGCGCGAAGCTGCAGCGAGTTCCCCTTGGGCTCCCCCGAATTGTTCCAGTAAAAGGTTGGCTAACCCCGGATTGGGCTGAGCAACGCGCACCGTGTATTGAAGTCGTTTGTTATGTAGAAACATGACATTCTCCTCAGGCGAATCAGGGCTGCGGTTCACCCGGCAAGAGACCGAATGCCAACCCACATTCATCTGAAGCAAATGCACCGGGGTTAATTTCAAAAACCTTTCGCCCTATCGACCAACGGGTGCTGCTTACCCTTTGCAGTGTTCAGGCGACGACGGCCCTTCCTTGATTCCACGAGGCCCTGCGACACCCCAAACGATTAGCCCGATGACCGGGAAGACGATAAGCCCGATAGCCCAAGCGGCTTTGATCCCGACCGTCTTGTCGCTGCGGAACACGCTGACGATGGCCCATAGATCAACGAGCAAAATGATCACCGCGACGGCGATCGCGAAATAGCTGGAAGCTTGCGACATGATTAAGCACTCCTCTGACTGATAATGCTTAGGCTCCACGCAACCAAAGGTGTTCGGGTAATCTCGCCAATCGAAACCATCGAGTCAGTCTTCCTGGGCAATCACGGAGATCTTGCCGTTGCGCTCAAGGATTGCGAACTTGATCTCTTCGAGCGTCTCGATACCCTGGCTAGAACGTGCAGCCTCCATTACATCCGCTTCTAACAATCGCGCCCGACGAAGGCGTTCGTGGAGAAGTTTTCCGTTTTCAACGATGATCGTTGGCTCGCCATCAATAAGCCGAGAGATCCAACCCGAACGCTGTTTGAGCAGGGACAGCCCCACGTCGATGGCGATCAGGGTCACGATGACAATCATGGAATTGGTCAGCGAAAAATCATCGCCCAAAAGCGCTTGCTGAGTCGCCTCGCCGATCATCATCAACAGAACGAAATCGAACGTGGTCAGCTCCGCCAAGGAACGCCGTCCAGCGATTTTAAATAGCACCATCAGTGCCAAATACATGACACCCGCACGTAACACCGAATCCATAAGTCACCTAAGGGAAAATGAACTGATCAAGCTTTACGCCGCTGGTACCTGGAGAAGCGACTTGACTGCGGAAAAAACCGAGGCCATCCCCACGCAGTGTGATGTACAGCGTTGCCTGACCTCCAAGGTCGGTCTGCAGCCAGAGTTTGATACCCTGGGAGGAGCTTCTTGCGCGCAGAGGTTCAGGTTGCAACGTTTCGATACTAAAGCCATCCAACAACTGGCCTGCAAACTCCAGTTCCACTGCCGAGTCCGGCGTAGCATTTACAGTGATTTTCATGGAGTTGGTGGATCCGTTTCGATGGAACATTTCATATTCCACCCTGAGCCTGCCCTCCTCACTTCGCACGTCTTTTGAACTGATCAAACCTCTCGAAAAAACGCCCCCCAAGCTCATCACTACAACCAACATCAACACGTACCAGCCCACGCGCTCGAATCGCCAGACTTTCAGTTGAAAAGCCATGTCTTCTTGTATCGGATATTTCCGACTGCGCAGTTCCGAGTGGTCGCGATCATCTCTCATCGGCCTCACCTTTCTTGCCCTGCAAGACGCGTTGATGAAAATGCACTAACCACTTCAAGGCATATTCGGTGGCTTGCCTCTGCACGTCGCAGCGTCCGCCAGAAAACAAATGCTGGTGACTGAACACGTGACATTGATTTGCGATTTGGAAGGCCCATGCAAAGCAAATTGTGCCAGCCGGGATACCGTCGACATCCTCCGGCCCAAGAATGCCGGTTGTAGCGATAGCGGCATTGGCGGTGCTGTCGCGCAATGCACCCGTCGCCATCTCTCGTGCGACTTGCACGCTAGTCAGATTGAAGACCTCGATGGTCTGCGGATTCACATGCAACAAGCGCTGCTTAGCCTGTGGAGAATAAACAACGTAACCGCACTCAATGAAGTTGCCGCTGCCTTCGACCTCGGATAAAGGCGTCACGATCTTGCCTGCGGTGCATGACTCAGCTGTGGTGAGCACCAAAGCATTGGTACGCAGATATTGAACAGTATCGTCAACGATAGACATGAGTTGCTTGACCTCAGTGTTAACCCTCACCGGTAACTGAATGCACACACGTTCGTCTAGATGAATTCGCAAAACGCGCATCCGGCATCTCAGCAGATCCAACCAATCCATTTCGCCGGCCTGGCGCGGCAGCGCATCGGATGCTGACCCATACGTGTTATTCAACCTTCAAAAGCACATTGCCAAAACATCCAACGCCAGCAACCTTAATAGCTGTAAGGTAACAACCTAATCTCGCTGGATCTCATCACATTACCAACCTCTTCCCGGTGGAGCTCTCGACTTCGAGGAAGTTTCAACCGTTTGGTGAGACAGCCAATCCTAGTAATGCAAAGAACGAGAAGCCCCTTGCAGGGCTTCCGTTTGTTTTGATTTATGAAGTCCCTAATCCGCGCGAAATATCCGCACTTGCTGTGTTTGTAGAGCTTCTTGACGTTTCAATCCCCTCTCCTGCGTCCTGCTCCGTCGTCTTTGTGACACTGTCGCGCACGGCTTCGAAGCCTTCTTGAGCTTGCTTCTTGACCTTATCCACCAAGCCAGCACTGGTACGACCCAGGTAGCGCTGCTCTGTTGAGGTGGTGGGCAATGCCGCCCCAATCATTGCTCCCAACGCGATACCTGCCGCTGCGACCACTAATGGCTGCTCTCTGAGTACTTGGTTAAACTGCTGTCCCACCACGTGAGTAGTACGATTTAACCGGTCGCCTACTTCATGCATGGCATGACCTAGATTTTCGCCGGCGGTGCCGACATTGTCCCCGAGGTGACTAGCCTTGCTTTTCAAGGACTGGTATCCCTCTTTCAAGGAGTCGGCAGTGTGGTGCAGGCCATCGCGCACACTGTCGATCCCTTCAGCCAGGCCATCCGCCCATTCACCCGCCCTGTCCTGATCCGGCCCGGTGCGATATACCGGTTGAGCAACTGGTGGGCGATTCTGACTCATCATCATCCACAGCAACCCAATTGAAGTCAGTACTGCAGGAACCGGGTTATTGCGAACACTGGTGCCGAGGTTCGTGATGAACGTCGAGCCGTTGTTTTGCATCATGCCCCATGCCTGATCAATCATCTGACCGGGGGTAAATTTGCTTTCGAGCTTATCGACGATATTGCCGATGCTTTCACGCTGCGCATCGATTTCCCGTTCAATTTGTTCAGGGCTTTTTTCGGATTCGATTTCCAGATCACTTTTCATGAGACTTTCCTCCGCAGCGCTTCCTGATCTTTATTCAAGGCGTCCAGCGTCCGATCAGGCTTGAAGTGAGACGGCTCGAATTGTTTTTTGCCTGACTGCAGCATCGCGAAGCCGATGATCATCACGACAACACCGACAATGAGGGCAGCCAACCACGGTGCCATGAACAAGCTCAAACCGTAGACCGCCGACATCAGCAGGATGATGAAGCCCGCCAGAAACACAATTGCTCCACCCGCTACTGCAGCGATTCCAGCTTTCAATGAGTTGAGGCTGGATTGAAGCTCGACTTTGGCAAGAGCGAGTTCCTTGGTGAACAAAGCGGGCACTTCTCGGGATAATTGACGCAGCAGGCCAACCACGGAAGCGTCTTCGGGCTGATTCAACGGCCTTGAGCCCGGCAGTTCTGAATCGTCTCTGTTCATCACAACTCTCCTTTTGCGTTTTGCGAACCCGATGTCGTTGACCCGGCAAAGTCCGTGGGATGATCGGATTCGCTTGGCGAGCTCGGTGTGATACCGGTAGCCAATCCAGGCTGCGGATCAGATGACGATGGAGAGGACGTCTCGAAAGGTCGGTGAGCACCAAATCCCGTTGTTGACGGTGTCGAGGTGCCCGCTGCAGAATCTTGACTCGCAGAGACGGTCGCAGCGATGGAATTGCCGGCCTTTAAAAACCGCGACAAGCCGAAGCCCAAGGCGATGCTGCCGGCAATAAATAATCCGGGATTGTTTCGCGCCAGGTCAGCTGCATCGTGTAGCAACTGTTCAGCACTTTTTCCCCGCAGGTTTCCTGCCAAGCCGGTCATGGATTCCGCCATGTCTGTTAAATAATCGGACATGCCAAAGGTGTCCTTGTCCTCGATTTCGGAAACAAAGCTTTTTGCACCTTGGGCTAAGGCCTCAATCTGATCGGCGGCAGTGTCGCGGTACTGTCCGAATTGCTCATCTGCATGCTGCCTTGCGCCACCCAGCGCTTCGGCCACATCGTCCTTCAAATGTTGAAAATCCTGAGACTTCCCATCATCCGGGGTAGCTGATGGGGCCCCAGCCGTACTATCTGAAGTATTCATGTTGTCCCTCGCTTTCTGTTGAAAACGTCAACGGGACTGCGCAGCAAAAATGCCCTGAGCCCCTCAAAGCAGAGGACGGGTCAGGTAATGAGAGAGTTCAACATGGTTGATGAGCGTAAATTACTGCGTCACCCGGGGAGCCCTTGGGGCGAAATTCGTCAGGCGAATCGCCGAGTGGTGTAATGATTCAAAAAGCACAGTTTTATGCAAAATTCGTTGCAACTGGTTGCGCTGAAGGGCATCCGACGAAGAGTTAAATTGTAAGAAAGAATTTCAGGCGTTGCAGATGGTCTACCTCATACCAATCAAAAGAGTTCGCAACCATGAAATTCGCACGTTTCTGCCAAGCCCTGTCGAACTGGGCTGGCAGCTCAAAAACATTCCTTGCAGCAATCGCCTTGATAGTCGTTTGGGGGCTGACCGGGCCCTACTTCCATTACAACGACACCTGGCAACTCATCATCAATACCTCTACAACCATCATTACCTTCCTGATGGTGTTCCTCATTCAGAACACCCAAAACCGCGACAACGACATTTTGCATCTCAAGATTGACGAACTGATACGAGCCACCAAGGACGCGCAAAACGCGGCTCTATGCCTGGAACAAATGGGCTCAAGAGATTTACGCAAGCTGCGAGAACGATACAGCTCTCTCGGGAAGGATGAGCAGGTCAATCTTGACTCTGTCGCAGCAGAACAGCCAATGACCGTCTCTGCTCCCATTCAGTCAACAAAGCTTGAATCGGATATGAATGATTTGCAGCGATAAGCAAGATCTCGACATTCTTCAGAAGCTGCCCGCTTCAACGGCATGAATTGTGGACTAGGTGTATAGGGCGCAGTTGAATGATCTGAGCTACGATTTCATCGTTCACCTCGCTGGTCGCAGCCCAAACAGCTCGTCCCTGAAGCGACCGGCGAGGAGGACACCTCTCCTACCTAGTGTCACTAATATCAATACACAGCTAACAAAGGGCGCCAAGGCGCCCTATCCGAGCGTTCTTTGGATAAGCCGTCCAAGTACTCCAACGGCGGAAATTTTTACTGGTATTTGTCCAAGCGAGTCTCTGCGCCTTCTCTCACCACCGCCTGCGCTTTCCCAAAGCTTTCCATCAGACACTTGTATTCTGGGCACACATGATCAGCCAGGATTTCAGCAAAACGCGAACCTTCCGCGCGGTTCCATGTCTGCATCAATTCAGCCACGATGGCAAACGTGTCAGTGGGAATTGCCCCGGCCTGAACGACGCGGGCAATTGTGGTATCAGTTGCCAGCTTGCTCCAGTTCCCGGAAGCGTCAACAACACAATATGCCTTGTAACCCGCCTGAACCGCGCTGACTGCGGGAAAGGCCATGCAAACGCTTGTAAGCGTGCCGGCGATGATGAGCGTCTTTCGACCTGTCTTCTCAACTGCCTCAACAAATAGAGGATTGTCCCATGTGTTGATTTGGCCTGTTCGCGGTACATAGACCGCGTGAGGAGCATGCTGATGGATTTCTGGGATCAGCGGGCCGTTCGGCCCATCAGGTACAGACGCTGTGGTGATCACAGGGATGTTCAACAGTGTCGCCGTTTTTGCGATCGCTATCACGTAATTACGAAGATCGGGGATGAGCACATCTCGTACAGTGTTAAATAAACCGCTCTGGTGGTCGATGAGCAAAATGACAGCATCGTCTGGGTCTAGCATTCCATTTAGGGTGGTCATGTTATTACCTCGTCTGTCTGTTTTTGACACTGAAGTACCTCACCAAATGGATGAGGCCCTTCAACTCTAGACCAACAGAACGATTGCGCCTGGAAGGCACATTGGTGAACTGACTCAACCGAATGCCACGACCGTCTATGATCGGCAGCGAGCGCCGCGCGCTGCCAATCGTTGTCGAGGCTCGCACAAACGCGTGGCATGCTTTAAGGATCACCTTTGATGCCTGCATGTCTCATAGATTCAGGAGGGTCTCAATGCCACTGAGCTACAAAAAACGCGCGACCTACGATGTGATGTCAGGGCACGTTCCTATCGGTCGCATAATCGCGGGGCAATACTACGACTGGCCCTACGATGCCTGGGAGCGGGGTGAGGGGCCCGATCTTTCAACCGTCACTGGAACCTTCGACGGGAAATTTTTTCGCTACAACGGCAGTAAGAATGCTCGTTTCCGAGATGGGCTACTCATTCGTGAAAGCGACAGTGCCATTTTCAAGCTCATGGAGGTAGAAGCCTGATTCACATGTCGCGAGAATCGCCGTGGAGCTCTAGACCGCCCGCCCTCCCGTTTGTCTACTACACTGCACGAGAACACGGAGGGCCGATATGAAATGTCTAGTTTGTAACGCCGATGCGGTAATGCAGGTTAAATCAAATGAATGGGTCGAGATTCACTGCAATCGCGGGTGCGGGAGCTTTCGTATATCGGCCAATTAGTTGAGCGACTCCTTTCTACTAGATCGGGCTTCAATATATCAAGCACAAGAAGCTGGTTAGAACAAGCTCGACTCGGCAATTCAATGCCCTATATATCCTGCTATGACTATAGCGCGTCATTGCTCGAAAACCTCCAACATTGACTATTGCCCCAGCCCCCTACTCAAACCGAGCGCACGTAAAAGACCACGTACAGTGCCCCTCTTCAAGAAAACCCCTTTCTTGTATATGCGATGTTTGTGGCTTGATCGCTCAACTTAATACTGCAACCACTTTAAAATAAGCTCATCAAGTCTAGGTTTTTTTAGTATTAGAGATGCTTTACCGAGCTTCAATCCAAACCGAGACTTCACATCCGGAGGGCTTAAATACTCCAAATTATTAGTGCAATATTGCGATGACCATGCTGACGATTGGCCGAGACCACGCTATTTTACCCAGACAAGCTTTTTCATAAGGAAATGATGTGAAGCGTGACGTCCACCTCGTTATTCTGTTGTTAACCATCATCGGTCTCTCTCTTGTGTCACTGACCATCTGGAAAGTGGGGGCGTCGAGGGAACGGGCCTTGCGAGAGGCTGATACTCATGGTTTGAATCTCGCGCAGGCCCTGACCACCTACTCAGAAAGTGTTGTTAGACAGAGCTCACTGCTTTTGCTTGGTCTGGTGGAGAGGCTTGAAGCGGAGGGAAGCGAGCCAGCTAAAATCCAGCGACTGAGGGCTCTCATTGAACGGCAACAGCCGCTAATGCCCCAATTAAGCGGCGTCACCATTTACGATCGGCAAGGCCATTGGTTGTTATCTTCGAACAAGGCCATTCCCGCTGGGGCCGACAGCAGTGATCGAGCTTTTTTCATTCATCACAGCTCTGATCCATCACGTGAAACGTTTATTGGTTCGCCAATTCGCAGTCGTTCAAATCAAGAATGGGTCATTACCGTCAGTCGCCGTTTCAACGACGCTCACGGTCACTTCGCTGGCGTGGTGGCAGTGACTTTAGGCGTTGAAAATTTTCTAAAGCTTTTTGGAACAATCGATTTAGGGCGAGATGGAGCCATTGGTTTGTCCTCCACTGACGGCACACTCTTGGTTCGTTATCCATTTCGCGAAGAGGACATGGGGCGTAATTTTTCGCATTCGCCGATTTATGTACGCTACCTGGTGGATCAATCCGTAGGAACGGCTTCGTTCACCTCCAGCCTGGACGGCGTGGAACGGCTTTATGCTTTTCGCAAAAGCGATGAACAACCATTGATCACCACCGTCGCTCTGGGTAAGCGTGAGGCCTTGGCTGCCTGGCGTATGGAGGCAATGTTGTCTTTTGCAGTGGTGGGAAGCCTGATGGTAATCACCGCGATTATCTGCTGCATGTTGATTAGGCATATTCACAGACGGATCAAAGTGGAAGCGGAACTGCGGATTGCTCAGCAACAACTTGTCTCTTCGAATCGACAGCTGGAATTGCTGGCAATGAAAGACGCGTTGACAGGACTCGCGAACAGACGCTGCTTTGATGAGACCCTTGCAATGGAAATACGCAGGTCTCGCAGGGAGGGGGTCTCCTTGGCGTTGTTGATGATCGACATCGACCATTTCAAGCTTTTCAATGATTCCCTGGGGCACATTGCAGGTGACGCTTGTCTACGCTCGGTCAGTAAACTGTTAGAAGAATGCGTGCGTCGTCCCCAGGACTTGGTCGCACGTTATGGTGGAGAAGAGATGGGCATTATCATGCCCCACACCGATCGGGTGGGTGCTACGGTTGTAGCAAAAATGATTTTGAATCGGCTTCTGAAAGAAAACATTTACCATCCCAGCAGCCCCCTCGGGCGAGTGACGGTAAGTATTGGCATTGCGGTTGCCGAGTATGGAGGCCCGACCCAATCACAGCAGCTGGTGGAAGCTGCAGATGCAGCGCTCTATGAGGCTAAGGCAGGAGGTCGAAATCAGTTCCAATGACATGGCCCCTCCCCCGAAAACTATCTTTTTGATTCGCCCCCCAAGGCATATCTTTTAGGTTCGCTGACTCACCATTTTTGGACAATTTCCAACACGTGCGACTCGCTTCCCTAACGTGCACTATGATGAATGGAATTTACCGATAAGGAAGTGACATGCCAGCCATTCGGGTGACTGCCATTCTCACGTTTGCGGTGGCAGCCTCAGCGCAGCTTATTCGGCGCGTTTTGTAGGAGAGCAGATTGAATATCTGTAAGAAAAGCTCGCTCCTCCCGCACAAAATTTTGATTTTGCTACCGATTGGACACCCATCGTCAGCCCCCTTCCATCCTTGGAAGACCAGCTCAAGAATTCCTCTCAGAGCCCTGCCTCACCGACACTGGTGAACTTTCCTTTAGAAAAAGAGCTGATTCGCTCGTAACATTAATTTCACATTTCCCGATGTACCTTTACGAAAGCTCCTTTTGGTCGCTTACCGGCCCGCACTCCTTGCGGGCCTTTTTTTGGCAAAACCTCTGGGTGCAATCACGAGAAGCATTTCTCCCCCGCGCCCGTGCGCGTTGCAACCTGTGCTGGTTGCCTACACACGCCATTTTGATGGCTTCCCCAGATAGTAGGTTCGCTTTCAGCGGGGATCTTGCTGTTGATCCATCACAGCATTATCGGTTTCTTCCTTTACTCGATCAGAATCGAGCTCGACGTCGTCGTCATCAAGCGGACGTTCACCTTCATTATCAGGAAGATCGTCAATTCCGCCTTCTTTGGTTGGGTCAACCTCTGTGCGGCCAGGGCTCAACGGATCGGGTGACGTTGGCATCGGGTCATCCTCTTCCATACCGCCTTGTAGTCTCGGATCATTGCTCATACACACCTCTCAATACCCGCAATGTTGGGGGTATGTAGCTTGGAGAAGCTTGCGAATAGGGGCGTTCGATTTATTGGCGTACCGATTGTCGACATCCCTGCATCATGCCTTTTGGTCATCTCATGGGAACGTCCCGCCTATCTCTTCCTCTACCTCTAACCAAGACCAGGGGTGAAGAATGAAAATAGTGACACCAGACGGTCATTACCTCGTTGTCAAAGGGAAGCTGTGGCGTTGCAGCGATCCATCTCTGGACGAAGAGCTTCTACAAAGTCTCATAAGCGAGCTCATGACTGCTCGGCGCGAGATAAAGGAGGCTAAGGTTTCCCACGATACATTGCGTATGAGACGGGCTCGGGAGAGAGTACAGAAAGCAAAAGTAGCGCTCGGTGAACGAGGCCCTGTGTGGTGGGAAGATGGCAGCCCTGACCTCAACAGGCATTCGGTTGGCAAATCCCCTTATGCCGATTGGTTTAGCTCACTGCCGGAAAACGCGGGTAAGGGCTAACCGTTCTTTTAACTCTTTGCGTCGATTACCAATCGCAGGATGTAACATCGATAGCTGAATTGGTTTTACCGCCATTGAAACTGAAAAGGGCCCGATTAGGGCCCTTAGAGTCACGTCAAGATCAGTTGGTCAGCCAAGACTCAACGGTGTCGGAACCGTGTTTAGCTTTCCATTCTTTCAGCCCCTTGTGGTTGCCGCCCTTGGTCTCAATCACTTCCCCGGTATGAGGATTCTTATAAGTTTTCACTGAACGAGCCTTACGGGTGCCCTGCTTTGGCGAAGGCGCCGCAGGACGACGACCGGCTTGCGGATCCAAGAGATTGATCACGTTTTTCAGACTGAAACCATATTCAACCAGTAGGTCACGAAGCTTGCTTTCGAACTCAATCTCCTTCTTCAAACCAGAATCGCTTTTCATCGACTCTAGCTCAGCCATTTGAGCAGCCAGTTGCTGTTCGAGTTTTCGATATTCAGCCAAGCGGGACATAGGGAGCTTCCTTAAACAAATTACGTGAAGTGGATTTACATAATAAAGTGTTTAGAGCCCTAAATCTCTAGCAAGTTGATCTTCCTGGATCTCTTCGGTTGCAAAACCGCCGTTCACCAAGTACCCTTGAAGTGACGGACATATGTGATCACTCAGTCGAGACCTCAACTGAAGGTAGCCGCAGACATCCGTAAAGGGCTCAATTTTAAATCCCCGTTGCAGCAGCGCTTTCGCCAGCACTCGCACACCGACAGCACCAATATCGGACGTATGTAACCGCACCAAAGGGTCAAACCCTGGCTCTCTCTTGAAGCTATCCACGGCCTGCTGAATCAATGCCTCGACTGCCGCAGCATCACATGCTTCTTGCACTAAAAGCCACAGACAGATTCACGCTCACGGTGCATCGAAATTCCCGCGTATTGGCATTTCATGAGCTTTAAAACTGGTTCGAAATAATCGGTATCCATCGCATTGCGATCGAAAATGGTGAGAGGTTAGCTGAGAGGAAATCAGGGGTAATGATTTAAGAAAAATTTATAACCCCTGATTTATGGGCAATCGTTAATTTCTTGGCTGCCCCATCCTTCCTTTAAAGAATTGGCTTGCCGCCTGTAACACCGTAACGCTCCCCAGAAATGTAACTACCTGCGTCAGACGCCAATAGCACATAAATTGGGGCGACCTCTACAGGTTGTCCTGGTCGACCTAAAGGGGTATTGGCACCAAAGTTTTTCACGGTGTCTTCTGGCATCGTAGAGGGGATCAGAGGTGTCCAGATAGGCCCTGGCGCAACGCTATTCACTCGAATACCCCGCTTACCCAACATCTGAGCGAGTCCGGCGGTAAAATTCGCGATCGCACCTTTGGTGGTTGCGTAAGGCAGCAACGTCGGATTGGGAGAGTCGGAGTTGACGGAGCTGGTGTTGATAATTGAGCTCCCCTCGGCCATGTGAGGAAGAGCCGCCTTGCAGATACGAAAAATAGCAGTGATGTTGATATCGAAGGTTTTGACCCAATCGTCGTCAGGAATTTCTTCGAGCGTCTCGTAGGTCATCTGGAAAGCAGCGTTGTTCACCAGCACGTCAATACGACCGTATTTGGCTACCGTGTCATTCACGATCGCGCCACAGTGTGCAACATCACTAAGGTCACCCGGCAGCAGAAGACATTGCCTTCCAGAAGCTTCTACCCACCGCGCTGTTTCTTTCGCATCTTCATGCTCATCCAGATAGGCGATTGCAACATCGGCACCTTCACGCGCGAAGGCAATTGCTACAGCGCGTCCGATGCCGCTATCTCCTCCGGTGATTAGCGCAATCTTGTTCGCAAGACGGCCACTTCCTTCGTAACTTTTCTCACCGCAATCAGGATAGGGATCCATCGCACCCTGCTTGCCAGGTACCTCCTGCTGCTGAGGCTTGAATGGGGGTTTAGGATAACTTTTCATCGGTTTCTCCTTTTCTCGTTCGAGCGCGCCGGCGTTCGGCCTAATACTCCCCCGGCTGCGCGCTATCCGCGACAGCGTCGCGATTTTTGGCTTCCACAGTCCCACGCTTCAGCATCTGATGCGTCGGCTCCAGAAAGGCCGCTCTCATTTTTTTGTCGGTAGCATCGCTCCCAATACCTGCTTGGCTGTTTGCACAATCACTCCCGCCTCATCAGGGTCGCCCTGGAGTAAAGTTCCGGCAAATTTCTTCGCTTGTTCAAGCTTGATGTGTGGTGGCAAAGGTGGGACGTTGGGGTCGGTCTTGAACTCAATCAGCACTGGTGTTTCTGAAGCCAGCGCCTGTTCCCACGCCGCAGCAACATCCTCTTCCCGATCAACGAATATCCCTTTGAGGCCGATAGAAATAGCGAACAGATGGTAAGGAACATCTGGGATGCTTTGAGAGGCCTCGAATTTCGGATCGCCTTCCATTACCCGCTGCTCCCAGGTGACCTGATTGAGGTCTTCGTTGTTAAACACAGCGCAGATCCACTTCGGACTGTCCCACTGCCGCCAGTATTTGGCGACGGTGATGAGTTCTGCCATGTTGTTCATTTGCATTGCGCCATCTCCAACCAACGCGATGACCGGGCGCTCGGGAAATGCAAACTTTGCCGCAATCGCGTACGGCACCGCTGCCCCCATCGAAGCCAACCCTCCGGACAATGAACACTTCATCCCACGGCGGATCTTCAGGTCGCGTGCATACCAATTGGCACAGGAGCCCGAGTCACTCGTGATGATTGCCTGGTCAGGCAAACGGGGTGACAGCTCGTACACTACACGCTGTGGATTGATGGGATCGGCCTTGACCATGGCGCGTTTTTTTAGGGTTTTCTCCCATTTGCCACACCATTCCTCAACCTTTGTCCGCCACTTGCGCTCTGTCTTTTGCTCAAGCATTGGGAGTAACGCCGCTAGCGTTTCGGACGCATCACCGACAAGGTTAACCTCCATTGGATAACGAAGGCTGAGCATGTCCGGTTGCAGGTCGATCTGCACACCACGAGCCTGCCCCTCCTTGGGCAGAAACTCGGAATACGGAAAGCCCGAGCCGATCATTAACAGCGTGTCGCACTGATTCATCAGCTTGTAGCTGGGCTCGGTACCCAGCAGACCGATACTACCAGTGACCCATGGCAGATCGTCTGGCAGCGCCGCCTTGCCCAGCAATGCCTTGGCCACACCGGCACCAAGCTTTTCCGCTATTGCAATCACTTGATCGGTGGCGGCCAAAGCACCAGCACCAACCAGAATCGCGACTTTTTTTCCGCTATTCAAAACATCCGCTGCGCGCCGCAGGTCAACCTCATACGGCAATATTTTCGGCTTTGTGTAACCGACGCCCGAATGCGCCGTTCCATGAGCCCTCTCCGGCTGTTTGAAGGTCTCATCCTGCAAATCGTTGGGTAATATGATAGCGGTGACGCGGCGCTCTCCGATTGCAGTGCGTACTGCTCGGTCGAGCAAATGGCGAACTTGCGAAGGCGCCGAGGCCTGCTGCACAAACGCCCCTGCCACGTCCTTGAACATCGACACCAAGTCGAGTTCTTGCTGGTAGTGACTCCCTAATGCCGTGCGTGCCTGTTGGCCTACAATCGCCAACACTGGCATGTGATCCATTCGTGCATCATAAAGACCGGTAATCAGATGCGATGCGCCAGGGCCCGACGTCGCAATACACACCCCCAACTCGCCGGTGAATTTGGCATGCGCTGCAGCCATGAAAGCAGCCATTTCTTCATGCCTAGCCTGTACGAACTCAATTTTTCCCTTAGCCCGGGCTAGCGCTCCGAATACGCCGTTGATGCCATCCCCCGGGTAACCAAAGATTCGCGTTACACCCCACTCACTGAGTCGCTCAATCAAAAAGTCGCCTACTGTACTCATGGTTCCCCCGATCGACTGTGAGTCAATTTTTCCGACGAGGGTCTCGTCGGCCTACGTAGGTTTCTGGACAGTCGGGTGGCGAGCGAAGTTCGGGCGCAAATGCGCCGTATCAGACGGCATGGGTGATTTGGGCAATCTGCAACGCCAAAGGCGATCACATTGGGCACTTTGCACGAACTGGTCAAAATAGAAGGGGCTGAAACCAACACTCAATGCACCTCAACACCCTGCTCGCCTCTGGCACGGGAAATGCGGCAGCTTGGTTGGATGTACGGTAAACGCCTACCAACAGACGTTGCCTTCTCGAATTCGCAGAGGTCATAACAATGAACGCCATCGATCTTTTGAAAGCCGATCACGAAAAAGTTAAAGCGATTCTTGCCCAACTGAGCGAGTCAACTGATCGGGCCACAAAAAAGCGCACTGAGTTGCTCGGAAAGCTTGAGATGGAGATTTCCATTCATACCAAGCTTGAAGAGGAAATCCTTTACCCTGCTTTCAAGGCTGCAGGAGCAAAAGAACAGGACGTGATGTATTTCGAAGCGAAGGAAGAGCACCGCACCGTGGATTCGTTGGTGCTGCCCGATCTCAAATTGACTGATCCTGGATCAACAGAATTTGCAGGCCGGGTGAAAGTGGTCAAAGAACTATTGGAACATCACATCGAGGAAGAGGAGACAGAAATGTTTCCTCAGGCAAAAAAACTGCTTGGTAAGGCCACGCTCGATGAGCTTGGGAAAGAAATGGAAGAAATGAAAGCCAGCCATAAGAAAAACTGGGCGGCGGATAACGCTGCGGCTTGAGACCAAAAATTTGCGAAGCCTGACGTTATGCCGGGCTTCGCAAATTGAGAGCCCGTCGACGCACTCCCGTCATTTATTATCCACCCGAACCTTGCCGCTAAAAATGCTGAAACCGAAGGTGTTGTAGAGAAGCGTTATGGGGATCAACACAGCAAACCCGATCAGCATGAAAATCTGGCTGTTGGGGCTGGATGCAGCAGCACGCAACGTTAGCTGTGGGGGAACAATGAGGGGGTAAAGCGTCACGATCATCAATGCAAAAGCCAACGTGAAAACGCCCAATGCAGCAAACAGTGGCAGAAAATCATAATGACTTTTCAGTCCTATCAAAAAACAGACCAGGACAGAAATGAGTGCCGCAGTTGCGGGTATCCACACACTGGCTGCTGCAAGCCGTTGCGCGTATCGAATGTCCAGTGTCGTAGTCCAGGCGACCAAGACCATTAATAGAATCAGCGCGAGAACAGCCAGTGTCTCAGCTTGACGCCGGGATCGGCGCTGCAACTCCCCAACCGTGCGCCAATACAGCCAGCAGGCTCCCAGCCATGAGTACCCGACTACCAACACTACGCCGCAATAGAGTGGAAACGGATTGAGCCACTCAGCGCCACTTCCGTTGTATTGGCCAGCTTCATTGGGCACCCCCTGTACAAGCGTACCCAGCACAATGCCCTGCGCCCCGCCGGCGACGACAGATGCACACATCTGCAGGCTATCGACCAAACGCTTGATGCGTTCATTGGGCGTGTGATCGCGATACTCCAATGCCATCGCCCGCAGCATGAGGGCCAAAAACATTACGATAAAAGGGAGATAAAGCGCTGGTAGCAAGATAGCGTAGGCCATCGGAAAAAGCGCAAGCAAGCCGCCTCCTCCCAGTACCAGCCACGTCTCGTTGGCATCCCATATCGGCAGAATCGTAACAGCCATCGCCCGGCGCTCATCAGCCTTTGGCGTAAGACCCATCAATATTCCAACACCAAGATCAGTGCCATCGAGCAGCACATAGTTGAGTACCGAAAACGCCAGTGCTCCGGCAGAAAGCAAGACAACCCAATCGTTATCCAACACAGGATTGGCTCCTCATGACTGACCTGTCTCGTCTGCAAGGGTCGGTTGCGGCCCAGCTTCGTCTTCGCCCGGTGGATCTCGCAATATTCGTATCAATACCCAAAAACCGATGAAGAAAATCACCAGGTAAAAAACCAGAATGATCCAGGTTGAATGGATGACCTGCTGACGTGAAACCGAGGACACACTATCGGCTGTGCGCAACAAACCGAAGATGGTAAACGGCTGACGACCCACTTCGGTGACCACCCAGCCGCTGAGCATTGCAACAAAGCCGGCGGGAGCCATCAGCACACAACCTCTGAGCATCCAGCGCGTCGAATACAATCGCCGCCGCCACCGCAGCATCAGACTGGCCAAACCCACCCCAGCCATCAGCAGACCTAAACCGACCATGACGCGAAAAGCGAAAAACACGATCGGCACGGGGGGAATTTCATCTACCGGGAATTCATCGAGCGCAGCAATGGTGCTTGTCAGATCGTGATGCAGGTAAAGAGAGCCAATGCGCGGGATAACCAACTCCCAATGATTGCGCTGCTCGACCATGTCGGGGATAGCGAACACCCGTAGAGGCTCACCCTCACCCTCTGCAGGGCGCGTCCAAGAGCCCTCAATGGCCGCGACTTTCTGCGGCTGAACCTTGAGGCTGTGCTGGCCATGAAGGTCACCCACCATCATCTGCAGCGGGGACAGTACAACGACCATCCATAGGGCCATGGAAAACTGCAGCCGAGCTCGCGAATTCTGTGGCCGTCGTAATAACTGCCAGGCGCTTATACCGGCCACCATGGTGGCGGTGCCTAGAAATGCGGCCAGCGTCATATGAGCCAGTCGATAAGGAAATGAGGGATTGAAAATAATTGCCCACCAGTCATCCGCTATGAAACGTCCGTCCGCGCCGACCGTGTAGCCGGCAGGCGTTTGCATCCAGGAATTAGCCGACAGTATCCAGAAAGCGCTGATCAGCGATCCGAGGGCAACCGCGCAGGTTGAGAAAAAATGTAGACGAGGGCCGACCTTTTTCAGGCCAAACAGCATGATGCCGAGGAATCCCGATTCCAGGAAAAAAGCAGCCAGTACTTCATAGAACATCAATGGCCCTAAAATATCGCCTGCTTGAGTCGATAGCCGCGACCAATTCAGACCAAACTGATACTCCAGAATCAAGCCGGAGGCAGTCCCTACTGCGACGTTGAGGGCGAACACTTTCAGCCAGTAAAGGTAGACGTCCAGGTAGATCTTTCGCCCGTGCCAAAGCCACAACGCTTCGAGCACCATCAAAAAATTTGCCAGCCCGATAGACAGGGCAGCCAGCACGATATGAAAACTTATAGTGATCGCGAATTGCGCCCTTGCGGCGACCAATACCGAATCAATAGTATTCATGCTCACGCTCACGAGGGTGCATCAAAAGTTTTCTCTTATGATCGAGAGGCGGAACCTCTGGGCTTGCTCGTGCATCCGTAATCACGTCCGCCCTCTTCCATCCAAGCCTCGAACTCTCAATATCGGCAAAAGGCTTAGAAGATCTCAGCTTCGGCACGCTGATAACGGCCCTGCTCTCACACGGAAGGATCGTGGCGAAATTACATCGATTGCTGCGACCTGAATGCAATGCCCACATTCCTTGAAATTCAGCGGTGACCGGGTAAAGCAGTTCATTCCACCTACAGGCTAGCACTGCGAAGATGGGTCGTAGGCTTCAGTCATTCGTTGATAATGAAACTGTCAGATCCAAAGCATTGCGCAACGCCGCTCCACTCGCGGTGTTATCAAAAATGCACCAGACCGATGATCCTGCCCTCGTAGCCAGTCGAATGTGGGCAGCAAGGCTCTCCAAGCGTGGCGCCTCATAGGCGCTGTGGTAAATGCGCGGCGAACCGTGCAGCCGCCAATATTCAACGTCTGTGGCGCCTGCGGGCGAGCCATCAGTGCTCAGCCTCGACGGGTCGACAGCTGCCTGAGAGATCCGAAAAGCTTTCAACAGGGATGTAGCCTCAGACCACGATTCGTGCCGAGGCTCCAAGATGACCGTCCCACCGTAAAGCTTCGTGAGGGCTTTGAAAAATTCCTCTGCCACCGCTTCGTCGTAGGTTAACGAGGGAGGAAGCTGGACAAGCACGCATCCCAATCGCTCGCCCAACCCACTGCATTGATCAATGAATTCTTCCAACAATTGGTCGCAGTTTCTGAGCCGCAGTTGGTGAGTGATCTGCTTGGGGGCTTTGACACAAAACCGAAATCCTTCCGGAACGGACTCTGCCCATCGCATGTAGGTTTGCTTGCGGTGAGGACGGTAGAAGGAGCTGTTTATTTCAACGCAATTGAGTTGGGTGGCATAACGTTGCAGATGGGTACCTGTATCAGGAAAAAAAACCGCCTGCTCACGTCCGACGCTCCAGCCTGCACACCCGATGAAAATCGCAGAACGATTCAAAGGCTCCTCCTCTTTCACTCCCGTCCGCCGAAATAGTCGCTACCCGCAACCGCGTGAAGATAAGCCTCATCGGCATCTTTTCGCAGATCCCTGTGCTCCTCCCAACTGACAAGATGCTGTCGATCCATCTCATCGGCCTGGCGCAGCAATTCTTCGTGGTAGGCATCCGGGCAGTTCATGCGCAGCGCACTGTTCTCCAACGCTAGATGCCATGATTCCAAAGCACTCAGCTTTTGCTCCTGCTCTGGTGTCATCTGGTTCTTGTATGCGTTCATGATCAAGTGCGTCCCGGAGGTATTTCTGTGTGGATAGGACACCTGCAATGTGCGTTCAAGTCGTCTGACCAAAGGTGGTGGTCATCGACCGGGCATCAACTCTTTTGAATTTTCATCTCAAGCGCTCGCTCTGACGTAGATATCAAGAAAGATTCGGAAGGCATCCCATGACATCCTTACAGCTTCCATTGAATAAACGTCCCATGATGGAAGGATCCACGGGAAGCCATTATTCGCTCTATCAACAGTTGACCCGTGCGCCTAACGAGATCGATCAGGATTTCATCCGCGAGTACCTTGCTGATCAATTGAACGCAGCAGAGTTTCTTGCGACCGATCTACCCTCTGACTTATCGGACTTGATCGGGTGGGTTACCGCCAAAAGCCATGCGGCGGCGGCGAATTACCGCACTTATCTAGAGGGTCGAAAAAATGGGGAGCGCAGAAAATACTTCACGAATCGCGCCCATGCCTTGTATTTCCTACAACACGTAGCACCTACCAAATTGGTAGACGGCGCATGGCTGTATGGCACCATAAAACATACTCAAGATTGGCGATTTCGAGGCTTGGTTCGTACCTACCTGGAGGAGCTGGGGGATGGTGACCCCGCACTCAACCACGTTTATCTTTACCGTAACCTACTCGACGAACACGACTGTTTTTCAACCCTTCCGCTCGATGATTCGCTCTACTGCCAAGGCGCAATCCAGCTTGCACTTGGGTTGGTAGTCGATGAGTTTTTGCCGGAAGTGCTCGGCTACAACCTCGGATACGAGGTATTGCCACTGCATCTTCTAATCACCGCTTTTGAGCTCAACGAACTTGGGATTGATCCACATTACTTTACCCTGCATGTAACCATCGACAATGCAAGTTCAGGGCATGCGCTAAAGGCCGTCGAAGCAATTCTAAACCTGGCGCCAAACGATAGTACGAGAAGTGAATTCCTGAAACGTTTGCGAGCGGGTTACCTGTTGAACGATTTGGGGAAAAACTCCACTGACGTCATTCAGTCCTTTGACATCGAGCGCGAGGTCGTCGCAATGCTCGAACACAAAGCCACCTTCGGGCGACACATGCATTCGGATTACTGCCAACTGGAAGGACGCTCAATCAACCAATGGCTTTCGACACCCGGACAAATTAGAGAGTTTCTAACCGCCCTCGAAACCAAAGGTTGGATAAAACGTCATCAATGCCCTCAGGACAGTCGTTTCTGGCAACTCATTGAAGGCCCCTCCGCAGCGATGTTTGGGGTTTTCAATGGCTACGAGAAACAGCTGATGAAAGACTGGATTTCAGGCGATCGGCAAAAAACCGTCGTCCAAGCAGCCGAAGTGTTTCGAAACCAATTTCGCCGCCGGGAGACACTCGACTATAAGGTCGAACTGTCGCCCTCATTGGCCTCTGTATCTGATGAGGATCTCATCGCTCTGATGGCGCCGAGCTCACACGCTACGCCAGAGGGTTTGGCTGCGACCAAGATTTTTTCCCAGCGTTATTCTCACGGAGCTTTGACGTCATGAGTCAAACCGATGCGATCGATTTGCACCAAGACAAGGATGAATCGGCAAGTCAGGATTTTGATCGCGCCCTGCTTCAGCTGGGGCAGCGATTGCAATCGGCTCAGTATCGATTTGTGACAGTCACGCCATTAACCCACCAACGGGTCAATGAACGAGAGGCAAATCGCAAAGCCCGTAGCCTGCGAGACATATTTGGATGGAGTCGCCCTTTTGAGAGCGGGTTACTTCCGCAGGCCGAACAGGATGAGCTAGCAGCTTACGGTATTTTGCGCACTGAAGGAGGCATGTGGGTCAGCAACGTTCGATGGTCAAGCCTCGATTCGATGCTTTTTCTTCATTCGAGTTATCCAACTTCGGCGAATGACTCGGTTTTTTTTGGGCCTGATACCTATCGTTTCGCACAAGCAGTGAAAGATTTCCTCCATTCCAGCGCGCATCCCATCCGAAAAGCTGTGGACATTGGATGCGGGAGTGGCGTTGGTGCCATCTTGATTGCCAAGGCGAGACGAGCTGCACAGGTGCTAGCGCTGGACATCAACCCTAAAGCTTTGAGATTCACAGCCCTGAATGCCGCTCTGGCGCAGGTGGAAAATGTCGCCGCCTTTCACAGCGACATCCTGGCGAGTACGTCAGAAACTTTTGATCTGATCGTAGCCAATCCACCGTACATGCAGGATAGCCAGCGGCGCGCGTACCGGCATGGTGGAGAAAGCCTGGGGTCGGAGTTGTCGGTGAGGATATTGGAGCAGTCCATCGAGCAGTTATCACCAGGCGGCAGTTTGCTTCTATACACCGGTGCACCATATGTGGAAGGGGTGGACTTGTTTCTGGAGCAGGCACGCCCCTTGGTCGACAAGCCAGATCTGACCTGGTCGTACCGAGAGTGTGATCCCGATGTGTTTGGTGAGGAACTGGAATCCGAAACGTATTGCGAGGCAGAGCGAATTGCGGCGGTAGTGCTCACAGTGACCAAGAGATTGAACTCATGAATGGTCGCAGGGCAAGCAGTCACCCCCAAAGGCCACCACAGAATGTCTGTCTCTTCGCATACCGTTAAATCACATCATTATGAAGAGCATAAAGTTCAAATACCGGAGGGCCGGCATAGCCCCTTAAAACCAAAGCAAGTTTTTGAAGTTACCCTATGGCGGAGAGCTTCTCATGGACAAACGACAATCTGTAGATACTCAAGTACAGACACTATTGCTGCAGCGTAACGACTGGGTACCTAACAACCCAGACCTTCCGGTAATCATTTATCATCAAGCCGTGCGCCTTGAAAACATCGACCCTGCAGCTTTGTTCGAGGAAATCTTTGCCTCAAATGGCTGGCCGCCGCAGTGGCGATATGGGATATACGATTATCATCATTACCACACTCAGGGCCATGAAGTTCTGGGTATCGCCAGCGGCCACGCACGTTTGATACTGGGCGGCCCTGACGGCCAGATAGTGGAAGTCAGCGCTGGCGATGTCTTATTGCTACCTGCGGGTACAGGCCACTGTAATATAGGATCAAGCCCCGATTTTCTGGTAGTCGGGGCGTATCCACCTGATCAGCATGCAGACATCTGCCGAGAAGCGCCGACATCGGATCAACTGTCGAATATTCGAAAATTGCCTTATCCCAAACGAGATCCGGTTCAAGGATTGAAAGGGGCACTGTCGCAATATTGGACGTAAACTCAGTTCTTGATTAATGGCCTATGATTTGGCATCGCACACGACTGGAATCACGCATTCAGTTTGCTCACCTTCCAATCGAGCGGGTAACACATCACACGCAACCGCCAGTACTTGTCATTCGTCTGGTGCCTGAAATGGTGTCATCCCAATTTCAGGCACACAGCCACCATCAAAGAACGCTCAGCTAACCGTTCACGGCATCGACCGAGTGGTTCAAATCGCCTGAATCCAAACCCGAATCAGAGAAAACAAGCGGTCAAGCTCGATAGGCTTAGCCAAATAATCGTTGGCTCCAGCCGCTAAGCACCTGTCCTGATCATCCTTCATCGCTTTAGCCGTTACAGCGATGATTGGCAATCTGCGCCAGGCTGGGTTTAGTCGGATCCGCTTCGTGGCTTCGTAGCCGTCCATTTCCGGCATCATGATATCCATTAAGACAAGATCAATACCTTCGACCGTGTTCAGCTTTTCGATCGCCTCCACGCCATTGCGTGCGATCACAATCGCCGCTCCTTTGTGCTCCAGGGCGCTGGTTAACGCGAAAATATTTCGCACATCATCATCAACGATTAATATCGTCCGCCCCTCAAATGCTCGCTCATGATTGCGAGCAATTTTGAGCATTTTCTGCCGTTCATTAGAAAGGTTTTTTTCGACTTTATGTAAGAACAAGGTAACTTCGTCGAGAAGTCGTTCGGGCGATCGTGCCCCTTTAATAATGATTGTGCGTGAGTAGCGTAGTAGTTCCACTTCTTCATCACGGGAAAGACTTCGACCGGTGTAGATAATAACTGGCGGTAGCGAGGGAAGCGCTTCCATTGCCATCTGCTTGAGCAGATCGTTACCCGACATATCCGGAAGTTTAAGATCGATAATCATGCAGTCGAAAGGCCGCTCGCGTATCAATTCGAGTGCCTCCTGACCCAGCTCCACCGCTGTAATCTCTACATCATCATCACTGATCAATTGAACGACGCTTTCACGCTGCCGGACGTCATCCTCCACGAGAAGGACATGCTTGAGCTTCTGAGTTAGTTTGGACTCAAGCTTGCCAAACACGTCTCGGAGCTCTGTCAAAGTAGTAGGTTTGACCGCATACCCCATGGCTCCCAGGTGCATGGCTGCTTCCTGACGTTCTTCAACCGATATCACATGGACAGGAATGTGTCGGGTGGAGGAGTTTTCCTTCAACCGCTGCAGCACGGTCAAACCGGAATGATCGGGGAGCCGCATGTCCAGAAGAATAGCGTCCGGAATGAACTGAGAGGCCAACTCATATCCTTCATCCGCACCATGGGCCACAAGGCATTGATACCCTCGATCATGCGCAAGGTCAAAAAGGACGCGAGCGAATCGCTCATCATCTTCGATCACCAAGATCACTCGCCTGTCCGAAGGGACTTGCTGTCGATCGTCTTCAAAACTACGGATCGGCAGCGCCAAAGGGACATCAGCAGCGGTGGCTACAGCTGTTGGGGATGCAATGATCGCTTGAGGTGCGGGCACAGTGCTAAGCGTGACCTGGCTTGGTAATGCCGCTTCGTCGTGTCGCTCCGGAATCACCAAGGTAAAAATGCTTCCCTCTCCTGGGGCACTGGAAACAGAAATAGCTCCTCCTAAAAGCTCTGCCATGTGGCGAGAGATCGACAACCCTAATCCGGTACCGCCATAGCGCCGATTGGTGGAACCGTCTCCCTGGTGAAACGCCTCGAAAATGTGCTCAAGTTGATCTGATGCGATACCTATACCCGTGTCCAGAATGCTAAACGCGATCCCTCCGCCGGGCTGCGAAGAAACGGTCATCTCAACCCGGCCAGATTCAGTAAACTTAATCGCATTCGCCAGCAAGTTTTTCAGAATCTGTTCAAGGCGCTGCTGATCTGTATTAATTGCAACAGGTACTCCGTCTTGGAGATCCATGGAAAAGTGCAATTTCTTATCGGACGCGAGCGGCTGGAAGGTTGTCTCCAAACTGTCGAGCAACCGTGCCGTAACAATCTCGCTGGGAAACAAGTCAAACCTTCCAGCTTCCACCTTGGCTATATCGAGAATGTCATTGATCAGATGCAGTAGATCATTGCCTGCTGAATAGATCGACTCAGCATATTTCACTTGCTCGGATGTGAGATTTTGACCGTCGTTATCCGCCAACAATTTTGACAATATCAAAGAACTATTAAGCGGTGTTCGCAGCTCGTGCGACATGTTAGCTAGGAATTCAGATTTATATTTGCTTGCCCGCTGCAGTTCCAACGCCTTCGCCTCAAGTTCCTCTTGAGTTTTGTGAAGCTGTTGATTATTCCGGTCTAGATCGTCGCGCTGGCGTGCCAGCTCCAGGCTTTGATTGACTAATTTCTCATTGTTTTTTTCAAGCTCGACTTGCTGAACCTCCAGACTCGCTTGGGACTCCTTAAGCACGCGGGACTGTTCTTCGAGCTCTTCATTTGAGGTGCGCAGTTCTTCCTGTTGAACCTGGAGCTCCTCGTTCAACTGTTGTGTCTCTTCAAGGATCTCATGAATCCGTTGTCGGTAATGCGCGGACTCAACGGCAAGACCCACGTCACGGGCAATTGCCTTCAACAATTCAGCATCCCGGGGTGCCAATGCCCTTATGAAACCCAATTCGATTACGCCATTGGCTCCTTCGTCGTTAGCGACAGGTGCGATCAGCACGCTGTGAGGCGCTCCTTCACCTAAGCCAGAGTTCACTTTCAAATAACCAGGAGGAAGATCATCAAGCATAATGACTTCGTTCTGCTGGGCGGCTTGCCCTACCAAGCCTTCTCCCATTTGGAATTCTTGAGCCGACGACTCATGCTCCCGTGAGAAGCCCAAAGTGGCAGTTCTATAAAGACGCCCGTCCTTTTGTCGAACATAAATAGCGGCAACGGCAGCACCTAAATAGTCCGAAAAAAACTGCAAAACGTTCTTACCCATCGAGCTTATTGTGTGCTCCCCCAAGATAACTTGGGCTAGACGGCTTTGACCTTCTTTCAGCCACGCTCCATATTCCATTCGGGCTTTGATTTGATTTTGGTTATCCAGGATGGTGGTGTATGAACTGGAAAGGCGCATCAGCTCACGTCGACCGAGGAAAGCCAAGAACACATTGGCCACCAGTATAAACAACACGAAAATGCTGATCGTCGCAATGGTGGTGCGGCTTACCGTTTCCGTACGCAATAACCGCAGCGACTGTTCCATTGTGATCAGATCGGCGAACTCTGAACGCAGTTCATCTGCTAGTTGCTTTCCTTTTCCCAAACGCATGACACTTTCAAAATCGCCGTTGTTTCGCTTGATCTCGATAATGCGCTGCGCACGCTCAGCCCATGCAGCATGTAAGGTTCCAATCCGATTAAGGCGATCAACTTGAGAAATATTATCCGACACGAGTTCCTGAAGCGCCCTTATGCTTTCCGGCACACGGATCCGAGCCAATTCATAGGCATCAAGGTAACGATCATCGCCGCTGAGGAGATATCCACGTACTCCGCTTTCCATATCTGCCGCAAGCTTTTGCGTTTCATGGGCATTGTTGATCACTTGGTCGGTATGCTCTACCCAATCGATTTGATTGAGGAGATAACTAATCAATGAGACGAAGAGAACAACACTAAAAAGTCCGAGCAATACGGGCGTCAAGACATTCCGACGCAATATTCTACGAAAACTGCGCTCGTCAACAGCTCCTGAATGCATATCCGGGATCCTGGAATGGGAAAGCAGAGCAGCTTAGCCCATTAGCATGAAATGCTCATCACCCGTGAGCTGGAATCCACGCAAATCTCTGTCTCGTCCTTGCGGGTAGAGACATCACTGCATTGCAAGTTAAGAAAGCTAGGGCGAAAACGCCCTAGCAGACAGCAGATCTTACTTTTTCTTTTTTGCCGACTTTTCTGGTTTCTCTGACTTCTTCGCCTTATCGGGCTTGCTATCAGCTTTTTTTGCAGACTTGTTGGGCTCAGCGTCTTTTTTCTTATCTTTCTTTTCGGAAGATTTTGAAAGAGCCGAGGCTGCAGCTGATTTCTTCGTAGATGAGGACTTTTTGTCTTTCAGTTCCTTGCTAGCCTTCGAAGCATCACCTTTGCTTTTCTTGTCGTCTTTAGCCACGTCAACCACCTCTCGGAGCATGCCGGTCTTGGCACATCGGCTGTGGAAATGTCCACCAGCTAATCATTAGGCGAGCGCGCTGAAAACCCGTTCAGTTTTTATGCGACGATGCAGATGGAGCTGCATTGCATCGCTCAGCCCAGCTGACAATTTCACTGCTCTAAGCAAGGTTTGCGTCACAAGGTGAGATCGACCCAACGCTTCCTCGCGAGCGCGGCAGGCGTGGCTTGACAGAGCCATTGGCGAACATGGGTACCGACTCCTCATCATCGTGCTGCTGACAGAGGAAATCACGAATTAGTTTGGCAGTTCGCACCGCACTGGTGACCACGAAAAAGTGGCCCTCTCCCTTCAAAATGCTCACTTCGGCATGCCGGATGGCATGACTGAGGATTCGCACGTTGTAAATCCGTACCAAGGTGTCACGGTCACCGGCGAGGATCAGAGTGCGCGTACGCATTCGGAATAGTCGCAGGCCTTCTCAATATCATTGGCGGCGTAGTGGATCTCTGCGACCCGTTCAAGCGCGATTAGGCGCTTCGAAACATTGACGTCGGAGAAGTGTGAGGCATCGGCAAGCGAATGAAAGCTCATCTGGAGGTGATGGGCATAAAGACGGCAATGGATTTAGCAAAAGCCGACCCAACGATGCTGCGCCAGAAGTTCAGCGTAGTGATAGAGAAGACAGCGCGGGAGCTGGCCGGTATTCCTTGTCTCGAACTAGGTGAAGTTGACCCACCGAAGCAGGAAATCTGCTGCAGCCGGATGTTCGGAACACGCCTCACCGCCATGGAACCAATCAAGGAGGCAGTGGCCACTTACACCCAGCGTGCAGCGGAAAAACTCAGAGCCCAAATCTCGCTCTGCAAAAAGATCCGCGTGAGCATTCGAACAGGAATGTTCAATCCTGAAGAGGCGAAGTACGCGAATGGCGCCCTTGTCGAATTACCGTACCCAACAAACGATGTGCGGCTTATGACTAAGGCTGCGACCGAAGCCGTAAATCGACTGTTTCGACCGGGCTTCAAGTACAGCAAGGCGGAAGGTCTGTTGATGGATCTGCGACAACCTGGTGAATTTACCGATGACCTGTTTGCGCATTCGCAGCCAGCGATTGCTGACAAGGTGATGAGTGTTTTGGATGAGATCAATGGCCGTTGGGGAAAAGGTGTTCTGCGGGTAGCCAGCGTTCCGGCGGCGCCTGGTTGGGCAATGCGCCGAGAATTGATGAGCCAGAGTTACACGACGAAAGTAGACCAACTGTGGACGGTGAAGGCTAGGTAGCAGGCCGGCATAAGCCGCCGACACCGTACCTAAGCGGGATACCCTGACCAGCTGCTTATAGCCAGCACCAGACGCTTGCAGGCGATCATTTACCGCCAATACCGAACAGATGATTTCTAACGTTGATCTGCTTTCGGGAGCAACTCTTCAATCACATGGTGCAAAGCATCCAGATGCACGGGCTTGGCTAAGAATCGCGCATTAAGCGGGAGAAAACCGGCTGGGAGCACCGTGTTTCCAGACATCAAAACGACAGGTAGTTCAGGCCATCGCAACCAAATCGCTTGAGCCAAGTCCAACCCATCGAGCCTGCCCGGCATGCGCACGTCCGTGATGACCAAGGCAATGAGTGTAGCGCTTTCCAATGCGATTAACGCTTGGTCAGCACTGGATCGCTCGATCACCTCATGACCGAGAATCTTCACAGCCTCCGCCATCACTGAGCGCAAAAATCCGTCGTCCTCGACCAGAAGTATGTTGAATGGCACGGTGAAACTCCCTTGGGCTCAAACAAGATGTCGACCATTTATCAATCAAGAGCTCATCGACTTTTCGATGCCTTCATTCAGGTCTAGTCTATAAAAGCTACTTCGCTCGACGTCACTACCTCCGCATAAATCCAAGGACAACGATGAGACTGTACCAGTTCATTCTAGAGCATATCGAGCAGATTCTCGTGGCTTGGGAAAGCTTCGCCCGCTCCGTGAAAACCCCGCTGCCTACCATGGATGCAAAGGGACTGAGGAACCATTCTGAGCACATCTTGAAGACGGTAGCTCAAGATATGCAAACCCCTCAGTCCGAGCCTCAGCAGATTGCTAAATCTCTTGGTCATGGGCCGACGGCGGAAGGAGATTCGGCTGCGCAGACGCATGCGGTGACGCGCTTTGTGGCAGGATTTTCCATGGATCAGATGGTTTCAGAATATCGGGCCCTCCGATCTAGCGTGCTCAGACTTTGGCTGGCGGAGTCTCGTATCGAAGATGAGCATGATGTGCAAGACATCATCCGATTCAATGAAGCAATAGACCAAGCGCTCGTGGAGTCGATTGCGAGATACGGTGAGGCCGTGGAGAGCACGCGCAAGACTGTTTTGGGCGTACTCGGTCATGACCTGCGATCACCGCTTGGTGCCGTATTGATGGCCAGTGACATGCTACGTAAAAACGCCAATATGGCTGACAAGGATCGGAGGCTTGCAGAGCAAATCAACGCGAGTGTAAGCAGAGCCAATCACATGGTCGGCGATTTGCTCGACTTGGCCCGCTCCAATCTTGGCTCGGGTATACCAGTGAATCCAGAAGATACTGATCTATCGATTGTGTGCGCTTCTGTTGTAGAAGAGTTACGCACCGCGTTCCCTCAGGCGAAAATCGTTTCGAATGTGAGTGGACGAACACCGGGGCGGTACGATCCGTCGCGCATCGAACAAGTCTTCACTAATCTGATCGGCAATGCGGTCAGGCATGGTGACTTGCTGCAACCTATCCATGTGACCTTGTCTCAAGATGACGATTGCACAGTCTTCAGCGTGCAGAATCGCGGCGAGCTTATACCTGCAAGCGTAATGCCCCATCTTTTCAATCCCCAGGCCCGTTACTCAAGCTATGCAGCAACTGAAAAAGGTTCGACCGCCGGCTTGGGGCTGGGACTGTTTATTGCGTCGGAGATCGTGACAGCTCACGGAGGACAAATCGGGGTGGTTTCAACACCTGAGCAGGGCACCATCTTTAGGGTACAGCTCCCAATCATCCAGTGATTCAACTCACGCTCTCTAGTGGGGAGCTCGTCATCGTCTACACTCAAGTTTGATCCTCATGACCCCTTCACACCCGCCTCCCTTTGGCGGGTTTTTTTTCGCATCCAATCTTTGCTGATAACGCTCATTCGTGTGACAGCTAATTGCTGCGGATTCAACCAATCAGTTGCTAACCGAGAGTATCGCTCCTTCGCGAAACTGCTACATTTCCTCGCAAGCACCAGTCGACCACCTTGCCACTGGGCGATTCCTCGCGCTCAGTCCGATCCTGATGGAGCATGCTCATGGACAGAACGTATGCCTTCGTGGATGAGTCCGGGAATTCCGACCTTGATACGGCAAAGAGTGGAAGTTCGAGCTTTTTCATCGTGTGTTCCATTCTGGTGGCAGAGAAAGATCTGGATGCTGCCTATGCTCAGGCTGAAGCAATCCGGAAGCTTCATTTCCAAAAAGGTGAGATCAACTCCAGCAATCTAAAGCCCAAGGATTCTGGCCGCCGTGCTCGGATCTTGAGCGAGCTGGCCGAGCTCCCGTTCAAGCTCTATTTCACAGTCGTCGATAAGTCACGAATTCACAAAGATGGCGGCCTCCGTATCAAGACCTCGTTCGTTAAGTACGTGAACGGGTTGCTCTATGAACGTCTATTCAGGGCACACCCTGACCTCCGGATGATCGTAGACGAGCATGGTGGACAGGAATTTCAGGAGAGCCTCAAAAGCTACGTTGTAGAACGGTTTGTTGACGACCTGTTTGGCGATGAGGATGCGTTTCAGACGAAGTCCAGTAAGGACAACGTTTTAGTTCAGGTTGCAGATTTTTTCGCGGGTTCGGTGGCTCAGATCTACGAAGAAAAAGCATCGGAAGAAGCAATTCTCGCCTACAAGAAAATCTTTCGCAGCCAGACTCTGGGCATGCTGGAGTGGCCATCCAAGTACCAGTCTCTTCTGCCGCCGCCGACGAATGAGTCTTGCTATGCTGACTACCAAATACACTAGGAAGCTCTACGCCAGGCTGATAGCTTTAGCGAGCGGGTTGGTAAGCACTCTGATGAGGATGAGCGCCTGCAGCTAGGCATCTTGCGGTTCTTGAGATTTCAAAGCGAATTTGTCACCAAGGACTACGTGCTGACTACTGAAATCATCGCCCATCTAAAAGACAGTGGGTTCGGAGTGGTTGACGGCCAGAGAATTCGCTCCAGTGGCATTGCCAAGCTTCGCGATGCAGGGGTAATCATCTCTAGCGCGGTCAAGGGTTACAAGATCCCCCAAACGCGTGCGGACATTAACGACTTCCTGCAGCGAGCATCGGGCATCGTCGTCCCGCTACTTGAGCGCGTTAAAAAGGCACGCGAGGTTTATCGGCTGAGCAGTCGAGGAGAATACGACATCGTCAATGCGGCCAACCTTACTGAGCTAGCCAAACTTCTCGCCGCGCTAGAGGCGTTTGCAGATGACTGAGCTATGCAGCCGTACCAACGCGTCGCCGGACGCTGAATGATCCAAAAAAGGAGTCCTGGACGTGCAGAGTGAGGCCAAGGCGCTCGCACGGAGGTTCTATCTACCGACCGGTAAACCGCTGGGGATTACTGGGGAGCTGGCCTAGTACGAAGCGACTACGAAACTTGGCTCGAAATGCTCCCTTCCAGACAGAGCCGGCGCTGCAAGCAATGCAACCTGGCTTACTCTACCTAGACGTGGACGACTCGTAAGAACATCACTTATGGTTACTCAACAGAGCCTCGTCCTGCTCGCACGGGACAGATATGCTGCTCGTGGTTCTTCATTTGATCACCGGGATTTCCGGTCGACTTACGGGAGCAAAATCTGAAGGTAGGTCAGGAGTCATTACGGTTCAACCCTGTCCAATTTCCGCTGTGCAGCGGACATAACTGCATGTCGCTTCTTCGCGTAAGCGGCTAGGTTTTCTTCAGGATGCCTTTGACTACTCTCATGACCGCAACTGAAAGGGAGACAACGCCATGCAGACTCATTACGAAATTCATTCGGAGCAGGAGCAGGAGCAGGGCGAGACACTGATGAGGAAGCAGAGCGAGCAATGGCTGCTACAGAATAGCGATGCCGGTAATGACTACAACGAATACGTGCAGGCCCAGGGCGTTTTCAGCGACTCCGTACGTAGCTCTTAATGCCTGAGCGAATCGCCCCCCCCTTTGAATCGACCGTGGCCAAGACTTAGTAGGGCCAGAGCAGCGAGTGTGTAAGCTAAGGCGCCCTCACCCAAGCCGGGGGAAATTAATCTAAAACGGGCGTAAGCGCCTTCATACCCAATTACACACCCATTAACACCCAATTTATCTCTGCGGAGATCATGTTACGTATTTTGAATACTCGATATGCTGCGCGCCTCCCAAGCTGGAGATCATAGCGACAAATCAGCAGCCCTGCTTTCAGCACCACCTACTCCCAACCTTCACGGGCAGAGTCACTAAGCCTTGGCCTCGCCAAATCTTCAAGTCCACATTCGAATCAATCGGCGCACACTTAACGGCTACCTTAAAATCAATAAAGCCATGAACAGGCGCACCGTTAACTTCAACGATTACATCTCGAGCCACGACTCCAGCTTTCTCTGCGCTTCCACCAGGAATGGCATCAGAGCTAAAGGTTCTGCGCTCAGTGAAAAGCAATCGTCCTTCGCGTCAGCGCCTAGCGCCTAGCCGTAGCTTTTTTAATGCTTCATCGGCTCTCCGGCGCCCCAATCGGGCGGATTTTCAACAATGTCTATCGACAGCGTCAGCTCGAGCTGAAAACTCTCAAATACAGACTCCATGCCCGGATGTACTCGCGACTCATGTAGAGCAGTCACAAACTGCAAAAGCTCTTGAGCCTGAGCAACTGGCACTTTACCGTCGCAATACACCGTATCGCCTTTCCGGCCCATATTGGCTCCAGATCTTTATCCAGCATGGGCCTGACCTGAGCTCACTAAACAATAGGAGGCACAGGAAACACGTTCATACCCGCCAGGAAGGCTCGGAAGCTTTGCCGTCCATCCAAGCGTTTGAATGACGCAATCACGTATCTGGCATCCAACGTTGTGAGCACCCAGAACCGCCCTTCCTTCCTAGCAAAACGTATGGAGGAGGTGCGCAAAAAACGCCCGTCATCGAATCGCCCGAATTGATCGACCTCTCTGTGGCCGAATACGACTCCGATCGCCGTGCCACCGGATACAAAAACTTCGCTCAAGTAAGCCGTGATGGGAAGATCGTAGTGGTGCTGGCATGCACGTAGGATTCTGCGCAGGTGAAAATCCGTGAGACGCCTGGAATGAAATTCAATCTCTGTAGCGTTCGACATGGTCTAGGTCTCGGTTCAGTAGATTTTCTTTACTTCAACTAAGGAGTCGACACAAAACAGAGGGTCATGTATGTCTGCATACACCTCCCCGCTCGCTACCTCTAGAAGGCACACTTGAATGCCGTTTCTATCGAGGCCAATCGACATACCGACCAGCTTTTCCATACGCCACCCATCAGTCTTGTTCATCCAGGCGGGAGTAATTGCCTGTACCTCCTTTAGGACTACATCATCATCACCGCATTTCTCAAGAACCTGCTTAAAGGCCAATTCATCTCCGGCCATCTCAACAATGGGGGTCATGTGGTCTTCATTTCTAACCCTCAAATCAATGTGGTACCAGTGGGTCGGGAGCAATCGCGAAACCTTGAACCAATGCGCATGTCCTTCGCCGAACATTCCTGCCACTCCGGCCCTATCTGTTACGTTTGTTCCGAACATCTCAACCCCAATCGTTGAACCGATTTCATGCTAGAAAAAAGAGAGAACCGTCTTGAGACTTGCTGACTTTTCGTAACCGGGCCCTTTCAACACGTAGATCGTGTTCCTTGTTTCAAAGAGGAACCCCTCCTCAAACGTCGTGGCAAAGGTGCTACGCACCCAGTCACCCACGTCGAAGCGCCGCTCACTATCAAAACGAACATTGTGAGCAAACAGAATCATTGGAAGCTGCCCTGCCGCATGGATTTTGTTCAGCTCATCTCCGGTGACGTCGACGTTAAAAATTGTCCAGCTCTCAACCAGGCAGTACGGCTTGTGCGGATGTAGTGCTCGGACGAGCTCAATGAGTTGCTCATCTGTGTCCATAGAGCCCTGGAGTGGTTCACCGGGGCCACCGAGTAATTCGTCATCACATTCGTTTTGATCTGTACTCAACTGCAAAATCTCCGTTGATGCATTGTCTGTGTTCACCACACGAGCGCTCAAAGGCTGTGTAGCTGCAGGCCGGAACCGACCTCAAACACACTACGCCTGGTGCTGGCGTGCCCTCTATGGACACCTTGGCTTGAACGCCGCTGTGGGGTGTCCTTCCACTCGCTATCACCACTGCGCCTTGGTGCTAGGAGCAGTCGGAAATACGAATAATACACTATATTGACGTTTATCCGTAAACCTCAGTTATGGCTATATCCTGACTTTTGAGAAAGTCATGGAACTGAGAACCGCATTTGCAGGCGTGCTTCGGGCGCTCCGCCTCGTCCGGCGCGCCAAGTATGCTGACGTCTCCGATGCGACCCACCGACGTAAAGTCAGTGCTCTCGAGAACGCACAGACCAGCATCACCGTCGAGCAATTTGACGAGCTGGCGCAATCCCTTGGCCTAGATCCGATCGCGATGCTTACCCTCTGCATTGCTCATCGCCAGGGTGAGCAGCCACTCACTGTTATTGGCCGTGCATTGACCGACGTGGCTGCCTTTGAGGCTGAGGGTGGAATGAAGGTGCTCAGCGATCAGTTCGATGCTGATGGCAACCTCTTAAAACGAGGACGTGGCAAGCCGCTAAACGCAGACAATGAGCGAGCGGTACTGGCACTTAAAGCGGAAGGTGCAACGCAGCAGCAGGCTGCGGCGCAGTTGGGGCTGGCGTTGACGTCGGTGAGGGAGTATTGGAGAAAGCGATAGCCGAACGATCTTCGCTGCCAGGCGAAGTAATTTATCAAGAGCGGCACATAAATGAGATCGATGGCTGAATTCTTCACTCCGGCGATGTTTGCTGACTGAGTTTGGCGGCGCTCCTGTATCGACAGTCATGAAGACCTGACCGTCTGCTGAATGCGTTGGGCCAGTACCTAGTGAACGATTCAGCGCTTTGGCCGGCTTGAACGAATGGAGCGGGATCTGACCTCGTCAAAACCTTCCAAAAAGCTCGACATCATGGTGGACGACATCTCCCCCAGCTTAAGCAGTTTCTCTCGAACGACCGCCATCTCCTCTGCATTTAGGTTCAGAGCTACCATGCGCCCCAATTGCTGTGGAGAGGATGGCAGCGTTCTGCTGACGCAATGGTCATAGTGTCCCAAGTAATCGATTTCTGTCGATGAAACCATGCCGCTCAACCATCCGATCAATAACAAAGCCCCCATTCGTTGGTACGGATCACTGTCATTCAATCCGTACTCGATGCGCTCATGCAGATCCAGATTTAGTCTACACAAAACCTGTTGGGCGCGAGAAAAGCCCACTGACGCTATCCCACCAGGTGTAAATGCCGTTCGCTTCGCAAGCAACAGTCCATACAGGGCTTCCACGCCTTCGGTGAGCTCCTGCCCAGGTATCAAGGATTCAATCCAATGCTGCATGCGAATTGCGATTCCCGCAATTCGCCGGTCAAAGAGAGAACTCTGTTCTGTTCGCTCATCTACTGAATAAAGGTACGCATCCCAGATACGTCTTTCAGGTGTAAAAGTATCCCGCGGCCGCATCAATGGACGTCGGTGTTCAATGCAATATACGCTGGTCATGAAGCACCAAGATTGACGCCAGATTGGAAATCCAGACGTCATCATACTTTCGAGAAGACAAGCAGAGCAGTATGTGTGCCGGAAATGGATGTCAAGCAACCCTGACTGACGCGCAGCAAACTGCTTCCTTAAGACAGTTGCTCCGGTTCCATAAGTGTCATGCACAACTTTAAATAGCATAGTATCAAGATCGAACTCGATATCCTCAAAGACTGGAGGTGGCCAAGACTCCACGACGCCGGGAACCACTCGTTTTGGGCGAGCGAGGCTCTGGTTAATTGCACTCCGAAATAAATGAGGATTTCGGAGCTTGTTCTGTCCCAAGCACCGCATCACCCAAGAAAGAAGTGTCTCTCCAAGAATGAATCGGGGCGGTTTCCCTGATGAGAATTCGTCGAACAACTCAAAATTTCCACATATTACGCAGGCTCTCAACAGGCAACGATGGACAAGCTTTGTAGAAGGGGTTTCGCGCTAATATCTGTAGAGTTTGTATTAGGGCTCCGCTGGCGCCATAAGCTTTATCCAGAAGATTTCTTGTGAAATCTTCATTGGCCAGCTGCGAGCGCTTGAAGCCGCATGCCTCCCCAACTTGGTTGATGAATGCTAGATACTGTTGGTCATACTGCCACACACCGATGTCGACATAGTGCATCTCCTTATCCATGATCTCTTTCAGAGCTCCGTCTAAAATATTGGGCCCAGAAACTAACAATAATTTAATGTTAGGAAAACGTTGCTGGAGGGTCTGTACTAATCCAAGAGAACCGTTCCGTTGCTCTTTACCACCGCCAAAGTGGACGCTGGCATCGTCGAACACTAGACGAAACTCCCGACCAGCAATCATATCTTCAAGAGAGCGTTCGATATTTCGAAATGACATGAAATGGCTAGTCAGAGGTAGGCCTAGCGCTGACGCAAATGCCAAATCCACGTTGCGATATACCTTGGTGAAACTCCCAGGCACGTAAGCAGTAAAAACGCTTTCCCGATCGGCTCTTTTAAGAAGCCGCTTAGTAACAGTGGTTTTTCCTGTCCAGGTCTCCCCACCTAAAACAGTTAGTACGTTATCGGAAATACTTGCCAATATGTTCTGTTCAGCTTGATGCTGTTTTGGACATAATAAGTACTTCACTAGAGAGTACTCTTGGGTCGTACACGGGTATTCCACTTCGAACGATTAGCCGCCTGCAAGCTTTCAAGTGTAATTTTCTCATCACCCCATATCACTGCCAGACAAGCAGCCGCTCGGAGTAGTGTGCAAATATTCCCAATAATCCCCGAAGTATTAGTATAGATATAGTCAGACATTGCCTTAGAAGAAAGATGTGACCTTTTTCCAAGCGGAACGATCTCCTCCCAAGTATCCAAAAAGTTAAGATACTCTGCATCGGCTTTCGACCAAGGAGTAAGTTCATAGTGCTCAAATCGACGGACGTACTGGGCGTCAATTGCGAGAGCATTCAGGGCCTCGTCGATTCCGAAAACAAAAAAGCTTAGGAAAGCAGGCGCCCCGCATAAACCCCTCAGCAAGGAGAGAAACGTATCCTGCTCGCCCTTAGACAGTCCCTTGATAGAATCATGGAACTCGTCCATAAACACACCGCGAATATCGTTAGCGATACAGTATTCGGCTACCATACTAATGGGTATCCCAGTTTTTCCGGGTTCCAAGCCCAAAGCAGTCAAGAGTTTCACCATAGGCTTTGTCTTCCCCGTATCCTTGACAAAAGTCACATACCTGATTTTGTGACGCCATGATTCATCCATTCCCCTGACCGCATTACAAATTGTGGTCTTTCCATGGTTAGAACCGGCAGATACGACTAGACAGGGAGCTTCCATACTGCCTCGTACGATACTAAGCATGTTATCTACAATGTTTGACACGGTAAGCAAGTGTTCGGTGTCGACCTTAATATCCTGCCGAATAATCTTACAACGTTCCTCATCTGACAGAATCAAAGCGTAACGCCGGCTCTCATGCAAATGTTCCCCATCCATTCTCAGTCGCCCCACTTAAGTTTTTTTCGAGTTTGATCAGAGCTTGGTTCTTTGGTTTTTCCTTGAAGCGACTGCCCTTCCCCGCCGTAGGAAAGAAAAGACATAGTTTCCGCAGCCGTAACTTTCTTGGCTACGTTTTGCCGGATACGTTTGGTCGTAGCCTTTGAATTTTCCACTAATTCATGATTATCCAAGCGAACTTGGTGCAACTCCTCGTCCACCAGTGTTCCCGGGCGACGATCGCGTGGTCGCGAAAACGCCCAGTACTCGCTGTACGAGACAGCTGTTTTAGTCAAATCAGAGTAAGATATTTCATGATACCGGCCATCTTGGCGCAACCATATTTTTGAAAGGTTCAACGGATTGTACTTAAACGAAAGTCTTGAACCAACGAACCTACTGAGAATTGCCGAAGAGTAAAATGACCTACTAAACTCGACACCCTTTGGTTGCACTGTTCGTATCACACTTGGAAAGAAGTCAAGAGCAAATGTTTGAAAGTTCCCCGGCATTGGGGGCACATAATTGGGCCCCTTCTTAGCCATCTCTGCATCCCAAACCTCGAACGGCGCAAGTCTATTCAACCCTTCATGAGCACGCCCATGGTAGATTGCCACTTCATTTGCAAACCACTCACAAAATGCTGAAAAGGACATAGCTGAATGTTTGGCAGAGTCGTAGTCTGCTTTCTTCAGCACATTCGAGTAGGTAGTACCTGGCAGAAGATGCACCTTCCCCATCAGCGTACCGATAATTCGCTCAACATGCCCTCCGTAATGCTTTTTTCCAACAGGCCGCAGCATGGGTACGATTTTGTAATATTGCAGGGTCGCTTCAAGCTCTGGGCTAGTAAATTCCGCGGCGTTATCCATACCAATTGCACCAGGCACCCCCCAGAACCTGTGGCGAGTATTCTGACCACCACCAAGAGTGATTGGAAAGTCTTGCTTAGGAAAACAGGCGGAAAGCATCGCCATGGCAACGCTGAGTGAGCTGGGCGGATGGAGTGCAAGATAGTAACCAAGAATAACGCGACTCTTAAGTTCGATAACTACCGTCAGCCAAGGCCGCATGAGAGGTCGACCATTTTCGTCGCAGATAATTACGTCCACCCTCGTGTGGTCGATTTGTACCATGGTAAGTATGGTGTCTACATGAATCATCCCTGGTTTCAGATCAAACTTTTGAAGCATCGGCTCTCTGCCGTGCATAAGGGAGTAAATAGCTTTCTGCCCGAACGATTCAAGCCTTCGCTTCAGAGCATTAAGACTCGGAGTTTTAACACCCATGGTGTAACATAGAGAGTCGACATGCTCCCAAAGAGAAGTAAATGCTTCTAGCTTTTTAGTTTTATCATTCAGTCGTTTCGAAATTGCGCTCTCCATAACACTCTCTTGAATATCAGAAAGCAATCGCGAATTTTTTTTACGCCCTCTGACACGTCTAACAAGAGAAACAGCACCAAGTTCTGGGTCATATTTTTTCAATAGACGTCGAATAGTTGTTTCTGCTGAGCCGAGCTTTTCGGTAAGTTCTGCCCGCGAAGTTTTACCCTGTAGGAAGTCTTCAATATTTTTTGCTCGCTCTGAAGCAATAGCCAACTCTTTAGGGTTAACTTCTGTTTGCTCCATCCAAATCAATCGGCGATCATTGAATAACTCATGTTTTTCTCTATCCACCTCAACTAGATTTACCTGAGTAAAAAGCACATTAAAAGAATTCTCACTTTCCAGACTTTTTAGGGTAATGGCACCGTCCGCTCCACAAGCTATTACTCGATATATCTTTTCCTCAAAGCTAACAAAGTTTCCTTCGACGATGGGTTGCAACATAAGAACTCGGCACCGACTGTTTTAAATTCTGGTGTGCAAGCATAACCTCATGATTACCAAACTTGTCAACGGTCATAAAATTGACACTACGCATCAACTAACCACTATTCAGTCGACGAACTAATTTCATATATTGACGAAGTGGTTTAGCTAATACTGTGTTAATTGACAACAAGCTTAAATAAATACAATCAATTGACACGCCTGCAATATACAAAAAACGAGCCAAGTATCCGCAGCCCCCCAAGTTCACGACTTTTGCATTATTGTTTTCCGCTAGCCGCCTGAAGTGTCAATATTTTCAATATATACAATTGAAATGAATAAGATTTATATGGATCTCTTGATGCGTGAATCGAATTCACGTTGGAGGGGTGATTCCTGAGCCAGCTCCGAGTCAATTAACAGCATTGAAAGAGCTTCTTGACTTGAAATAACTGCCAAGATAATGACACAGCTCTGTAAATGAGAGCCAGATACGCCGTATCCGACTGAAAAAAAGGCTAATTATTAAGTGAAAAAAGCTGCTTTACCTACATTGCCGGGAGCCGAGTCAGTCAATCGGGGCGACTGTTATCTTTGCCTGTGAACCGAACTCCACATTTAATGGTATATAAAGGGTTTATCTAGCTCCTTCCCTCCCTTCGTAGCCAGCGGAGGCTAAACTTCGACGCAATTCTCCTCCAATAGCTGGGGGCTGGAAGAAGGCTTTCCCGCGTGCTGACCATCGCTAGCGTGGCATTTATCCAACTTGTTTCCGCGCACATGGCTGTAGCTGAAATTATTCACTGCCAATTGGATTCGTCCTCCTATACCCGTGTTAGTAAACGCTCCTTGAGCAACAGCTTTACGAGGGGGACAGGAAGCGATCTTTCTCGACTTTTAAAACCGGTATATTTCTCAAAGCCTCACGGGCTTAAACTTTTAAAAAAAACCTATTAAAATCAATAGGTTGAATCCAACTATCAAAGCCTGGATACAGGGGTTATTTCAGCCCTCCCTGATTTTTCTGGCTCAGACTTCACTCCTTTTAAAATGGTCAAATCCACTGACGCACCCAAGCTTTTAGTCATTTTTAAAAGTCAAAATCCCTAGAAGCCACGAATCCTATGGGCTTGAGCGTTTAACCACTTTTAAAGGAGGGCCACACCTTTGGTGCTTCAAATTCAGCGTGGTCAATCATCATCCCGCGTCAGCTTTTCTATCAGCATTCGATGCTGAGGAAATTGTGCTGTGAGTTTCTGGCGATTCCCCATTTCCATGTCGGCGAAATCAAAACCCGGTGAAACCGCTTCGCTGATCAAACCGAAACCGTTTGAGCCATGCAAAAGCCTTGAAGCTTTCCACAGGCCACCCGGTACATGTAATTGCAGATGTTGTCCTGACAAAATATCGCTGCCCATGACTAGGGTCTGCAATGAGCCGTCAGCCAGGATCAGGCTGTACTCGATGGCGTCGCCTAAGTGGAAAAAATGCAGGATGTCGGACTGGTTGAAATGGAACTGGCCGACCGGTGATTGCTCGGTCAGCAGATAGTAGATCGACGTCATCAGGTAACGTGGACCGCCGGCGGTTGTAAGCATGTCGCGGTGATCGGATTGATAGGTTCGGCGAAAGTAGCCGCCTTCAACGTGAGGTTCCAGGCCCAGCGTATCAATAACATCTGTTGCAGTTGTTTTGCGCTCGACCATGGCCTGCTCCATTGGTTTGACTCCGGTTTTTCGTTAGCTCTATTAAACGAGCATTTAGTGTAGTTAAATATTTGCCTCCTGCAGTTATAACTTAAACTTGAGAAAAAGGTGCCCGCAAAAGTGCATTATAAAAAAACATGAAGCTTGCACTTTTGCAGGAGCGCTTATACTAATAAAACTTAACAGTTATGAGATCTCAAGTTGGTCGTGCTGAACTTCTACAACGCCCTCCTCCAGCCATTTCTCGAACTTGAACAGGGCGACCCCTTGCTCCATTGGCGCGTAGTACACAAGGCGCAGATGCCGTTCGACATCGATTGTCAGCGTGGTGTGTTCCAGAGTGACGTCGCCAAATGAATCGATCGTCAGGTGCCGAATACCCTGACAGGGACCATGAATATCCTGCCGAGACCACCAGCCTTTGAATTCCGCACTGACACTCTCAAGTTCACGCACCAGTGAAGCAACATCACTTTCGTTTGAGGCGTGAACATAATCCCGGCGAAAACTGGAGAGCATCTGGATTGCCTGGTCGTCCCAAGGCTGGAAAAGAGATTTCGTGCGCTCGTCGGTAAACAACATCGATAAAAAGTTGCGTTGCTCAGGTGTTTTCTCGGAGAACTTGAAAATCTTGTCAGCTGCGGGGTTCCAGGCCAGGACATCCCAGCGAAGGTTCAGCACATAAGCGGGTCGCAACGGCAGATCCGCCATCAGGCGATGAACGATCTGGGGAACGACGCACCAGGTTTTGCCCTCCTCGGCCGGCGGTCGCTGGTGTGAAAGCAGATAGAGATGGCGACGCTCGACCGCATCGAGCTTGAGGACCCGGCACAGATTGTCCAGGAAGGCAGGTGACACACCAATATCGCGTCCCTGTTCGAGCCATGTGTACCAAGACAATCCGACACCCGCCAGTGCCGCTACTTCTTCTCGACGCAGCCCGGGTGTACGGCGTCTGCCAGTCGGGGGTAACCCTGCTTCTGCAAGAGATATGCGCTCTCGGCGGCTGCGTAAAAACTCAGCCAGGTCCTGTCGAGTGCGCTCAAGATTCCTTTCCATTATCCAGTTACTCCTAGTAACACTATAAACAGTAGCCATTGTACTAACTATTAGGTTGCTAAAGAATCCGCTCGGCCCGGAAACAAGCGGCCAATTGCATCCGCGAAGGATTATCGCGGGATTTGATGCCAAGGAGTAGAAAGAATGTATCAAGCACTGCTGCAGGATAAGCTCGAGGCCTTGCATACCTCTGGCCAATACCGGCAATTTACAACGCTTAACAGGATTTGCGGCCGTTATCCTCTGGCTCATCTCACTGACAATAATGACAGCGAAGTTGTAGTTTGGTGCAGCAACGATTATCTCGGCATGTCCCAGCATCAGGATGTCAGAGCGGCGATGCATCATGCCGTTGACAGCTACGGTGCCGGTGCCGGTGGATCGCGAAATATTGGTGGTACGCATAATCTTTTCAGCCGTCTTGAAGCGAGCATTGCCGACTGGCATGGCAAAGAGGCTGCGCTGGTTTTCCCGACCGGTTTTGGCTCAAACGATGCCACGCTTCAATGCCTGCTCCGGCAACTCCCTGACTGCGTGGTGTTCAGTGATGAACTGAATCACGCGTCCATCGTCAACGGAATTCGCGCAGTCACCGCAGAACGTCAGGTGTTCCGTCACAACGACGTCGCTCATCTGGAAGAGCTGCTTTCGCGGTATCCGCTCGATCGTCCGAAAATCGTCGTGTTCGAATCGATCTACTCAATGGACGGCGACCGCGCGCCCATTGCCGAAATCGCAGCCGTTGCGAAAAAGCACAATGCACTGACCTACCTGGATGAAGTGCATGCGGTCGGCATGTATGGCCCTCGAGGCGCAGGATTGGCGGCTGAACTGGGTGTCGAAGACCAGTTGGACATCATTCAGGGCACCATGGCCAAAGCCATCGGCATCATCGGTGGCTACGTAGCGTCAAGCCGGACGATGATCGACGCCATTCGCTCGCTCTGTACCGGTTTCATATTCACCACGGCCCTGCCACCCGCCGTTGTCGCGGGTTGCATTGCGAGCATCGAACACCTCAAGGCCAGCAACACCGAGCGAGAGGCACTGCACGCCAAAACCCGCTACCTGCGCGACCAATTGCAGATGCACGGTATCCCGGTCATGCCCTGCTCGACCACGCACGTACTGCCAGTGCTGATCGGTCAAGGCGCGCTGTGCAAGGCGGCTGCCGAACGTCTGCTGTATTCGCACTCCGTGTATTTGCAGCCGATCAATTCGCCTTCCGTACCGATTGGTACAGAGCGCTTTCGAGTGAACGTGACGCCGAATCACTCTGAGGCGCAGATCGAACATTTGGCTGCCGCGCTGCAAGAGACATTCCTGCATTTCAATATTCCGCTGGCGCCCGGCTTCGAACTCAGAGGTGTCGCGTGAGCCGTAGCGAGCCAATTGTCGTTCGCCAAGCAACGAGCGAACATTTCGACGCGGTCATTGAGCTCAGAGCGCTGTTGCTTGAAGGCTCGGAGGCCAGCTATGCCTGCACCTCCGTCGAAGAAAAGAAACTCTGGCGAGCGACCTATAAAGCCTGGCTGCACGACGTGCTCGGCAGTTCGCCGTCAACCCGTCTGCTGGTCGCGCTCAACGGTGACCAGGTGGTCGGCTGCGTCACCGGTTTTGTTGATCGTCGAGCGCCCGGGCCTGACTGCATCAATGGTTTGTGCGGCTGGGTGCAATCGATGGTCGTGCTGCCGGCGTTCCGTTCTCAGGGACTTTCGCGGATGTTGATGGCGTCACTCATGAACTGGTTCGACTCGATGCAAGTCGGCAAGGTCGTGCTGCAGGCGACCCCGGCAGCGGAACCCCTTTACCAGCGAATGGGTTATCGCCGCAGCTCGGAATACGTCTGGGCCTGGCAGGCACGGGAGCAATGCGCATGAACATCCTGATTATCGGATTGGGCTATGCGGGCAAACGCTTTCAGCGGGCATTTGAGCGATTGAGCCAAGACTACGAAGTCAAGCTCTCCTATTGCTCGCGGCGAGAAAAGAACAGCCGTCTGCCCTACTACGCCAATCTTCAAGATGCACTGCGTGAACTGCAGCCGGAGATCGTCGTGGTCAGTGCCAACGACATCAACCATGCCGAAGTCTTGACCGATCTGGCCGGCTACACCGGTTTCATCATCTGTGAAAAGCCGATGCTGACCTCCCGGGACGACCTCTTGACCATCAGCAAAGGCTTGCGTCACGTCAGTGGTTTTGCGCTGGACCTGGTTGAGCGCTATTCAGAAGCGACTGCGCGCCTCAAGCAACTGGCTGAAAGTAATGACTGGCAGTTGTTGCGCTCAAGTTTTCATTGGGGCAAAGACCGCATCAACGACTACCGCCCGACCTGCGGTGTGGTCAGTGAGGTCATCCATGCGCTGGATCTCGTCAGCTGGATCTGCCCTTCGCCCTCCCCGCTCAAACTGCAACATGCCATAGGTGTCAGGTCGGACTTCTCGATTTCCGGCAACGATGTACTCGACACGGTGATGTTCACCGCCGACCTCGGCGGTGCAGCAGTGGCAGGCTACGCGAGCTTTGTGAACATTCACCGGCAACGCACGGTGGATTTCACATTCGCCGATCCAGCCGGGCAGATCATCCACTCAAGGCTTGAGTTCGACGAACCGGATTGGGACAGCGACCACCTGCGCGTCTGGACGCGAGATGAGCGCGGGGCAATTGTCGAGATCGAGCAACGCAGCTATCAGAGCGCATCCGACCCATCGACCGCGACGATCCTCAAACTCTGCCGTCTGTGCCGGGATGTCTTGCGTTTTGTCGCCGACAGCGAGCAGCCCCTGCAACCCTTCGCGGGTCTGGGGACGACGATAGAACTGCAAACGCTGCTCAATGAAATCGACACCCAGTCATTGACCGCCAGCGCGGTCCAGTATGTCCAGTCGGGCATGCGCACCCTCATACCAGAAGACGCTGACCTAGAAAGTCTCGGCTAAAGAATTGAACAAGGAGTTTTAATATGTGTGGTATTGCCGGATGGCTTTCTTTTGGCCAGGACCTGATTCACCAACAACCGACGCTCGAACGCATGACCATGACCATGGCCAACCGTGGGCCGGACGCGGGTGGCATCTGGATCGATGGCCCTGTGGGCCTGGGCCATCGTCGCCTGTCTATCATCGACCTGGAAGGCGGTCGCCAACCGATGCTTGCGCGTAACGCCGGCACAGTTGCAGCGGCCATCACTTACAGCGGTGAGGTGTACAACTTCCGCGAATTGCGTAACGAACTGCTCAGCCGTGGGCATCAGTTCGAAACCCAGAGCGACACCGAAGTCGTGTTGCAAGCGTACGTTGAATGGGGCGTGGCGTTTACCGAACACCTTAACGGCATGTATGCCTTTGCAATCTGGGATATGCACACGCAAACCCTGCATCTGATCCGTGACCGGATGGGTGTCAAACCGCTGTATTACTTCGAGACCGCAGACGGGGTGATTTTCGGCTCCGAGCCCAAGGCGCTGCTCGCCAATCCGCTGGTGCCGCGCAATGTCGGTGCAGACGGCCTGCGCGAAATTTTCGAAATGGTCAAAACCCCCGGCCAGGCGATCTTTGAAGGCATGCGCGAAGTGCTGCCTGGTGAGTTTGTTTCCATCAATCGCAACGGCCTTAAACGTCATTGCTACTGGAAACTGGAGGCGAAAGAACACACCGACAGCCTCGAACAAACCATCAAGCACACCCGCGATTTGCTCGAAGACATCGTCGACCGCCAGATCGTCGCGGACGTGCCTTTGTGCAGCCTGCTGTCGGGTGGCCTCGACTCCTCCATCATCACCGCACTGGCCTCGAAAAAGCTGCTGGCGGCCGGCAAGGAAAACATTCGCTCGTTCTCGCTTGATTTCATCGATCACGGCGGCGGTTTCACCAGTGATGCGGTGCGCGGTACACCGGATGCGCCTTTCGTCAAAGACCTGGTCCAGAAGATCCGTTCCACTCACGGTGAGATCCTCCTCGACAGCCGCGACATGGCCGACCCGGAGCTTCGTACCAAGATCATTCAGGCACTCGACTTGCCGCCGGCGTTCTGGGGCGACATGTGGCCTTCGCTCTATCGCCTCTTCGAAGAAGTCCGTCGGCACTCGACCGTTGCGCTGTCCGGCGAGTCCGCCGACGAAGTCTTCGGTGGCTATCGCTGGTTCCATGATCCGGATGCGATCCAGGCAGACACCTTCCCTTGGCTGACGTCGGTAACCGGCAAGTATTTCGACGGCAAACCGCTGTTCGCCAAAGGGCTGATGGAAAAACTGTCGATGAACGAGTTCGTCGCAGACTCCTATCAGCAAGCGCTGCGTGACGTACCGGTGCTGCCGGGTGAAAGCGCGACGGATCGGCGGATGCGCGAGATGACGTACGTGAACCTGACACGTTTCGTGCAAACCCTGCTGGACCGCAAGGATCGCATGAGCATGGCCGTCGGCCTCGAAGTCCGCGTGCCGTTCTGTGATCACCGCCTGGTCGAGTACGCCTTCAACATTCCTTGGGAAATCAAGGCGTTCGACGGCCGCGAGAAAAGCATTTTGCGCGCAGCGACCCGCGACCTGCTCCCGGCCTCGATTTCTGATCGGGTGAAAAGTCCGTACCCGTCGACCCAGGATCCAGCCTATGAAGCCGTGTTGCGCGCAGACCTCGCCGCCATCATGGCTGATCCGAATGCGCCGGTTCGAGCCCTGCTCGACAACCAGCAAGTCGGCGCTACCCTCGCCCGTCATCTGGGCGACAACTCGCCTATGTACGATCGCATGGGCATGGAGTTGGCGGTTGGACTCAACGCCTGGCTCACCGAGTACGACGTCAATCTGGTGATCTGATCACACCCGGGGGCTGCGGAGTCAGCCCCCTGCCTTGCACAAGGAGTAACTTATGTCCAAAACAATACCGGCACCCGTTTACCTCATCGCGATCGGCGCTTTTGCGCTGGGGATGGCGTCTTACGTCACCGCTGGCCTGATCCCGATGATCGAGCAGGCCTTTGATGTACAGGTCGCCGTCGCAGCACAACTGGTCACGGCGTTCACCCTTGCTTACGGCATTGGTTCGCCAGTCTTCGTGGCGATGTTGCCTGCACAGCGCCAACGATTTGGTTTGTTGGTCGCATTGGCGTTGTTCGTTGCGGCCAACGTCGCCAGTGCCCTGGTCGACGATTTTGTCGCCCTGTTGGTGTGTCGAGCCGTTGCAGGCATCGGCGCCGGCGTCTATCTGGCCACCGGCATCGCCGCATCGGCGGCGGTTTCAGCTCCGGAACTGAGAGGCAAGGCGATTGCCGTGATCATGGGCGGCATGGCCAGCGGCACGGTACTTGGGGTGCCTGTCAGTCTGCTGCTCGCCGAGCAATTCGGTTGGCAGATGGCCCTGTGGCTGGTGGCTTTCCTCGGCCTGATTTCATGGCTGGGCCTGCTGATCAAACTGCCGGCGATCTCTGCCGGACCGGCGATGCCGATCAGCCGCAAACTGGCCCTGCTGGGCGACCGTAACGTGATGACCATTCTCCTGGTTTCGCTGCTGGCGGCGGTCGCGAGTCTCGGCATGTACACCTTCATGGTGCCGTTGATGGCGGACCCGGCCTATGGCGGTGTCAACAACATCACGCCGTATCTGTGGGTCTGGGGGCTGGGTGGTGTGGCGGGCAGTTTCCTCGTCGGGCCGCTGGTGGATCGCATCAAGGGACCGATGCTCACGTTCCTGATTCTGGTCATCCTCAGCGTCTCGTTGCTTGCGCTGCCGGCTGCTGCTGCCGTGACACCGTGGCTGGCGATGATTCCGATCGCCGTCTGGGGCGCCGTCGGCTGGGCGCTGCAAGTGCCGCAAAACAACGAGTTGATCGCCGCGCGTGATCACAAGGGCGACGGCAATCTGGCCGTGGCGCTCAACGAGTCGGCACTGTATCTGGGCAGCGCCATGGGCGCCGCCGCCGGTGGCTTCATATTGCTGTTGCAGATGCCGGGCTGGACTTTGGCAATCAGTGCAGGTGCGGTATCCGTTGTCGCCGCGCTTTTGCAACTGGTGCATCTGCGCAACAGAAGAACCCACGCGGTCAACGGTGCGCCAAGGGTTTCTGCGCAATAACCCTTTTGCATGACTTGTGTGCGAAGTCAGGTGCCGAGCCCTCGGCGCCTGATGCCGTGGTCGCGAAGAATAATTTCAACACGCCGCCACTGTTATCTCTATTTGCCAAACTAAAACACAACAACTAACACAACACTCAATCGCGGTGGTGAATTCATGGAAGCGTCATGTAGGGATGCCCACGTCTTTCGGCTGACGTCTGCCGAACACGAGGCAATACGTAATGCATTCGTCGATATATGTTATGAGCCTACGGGTGGACGCAATTATATACAGACGATCCGCACAACAGCGTATCGAGTGTTCTCCGAGCGCTTATTGGAAAAACTCGAGTCATTGAAAAGCGATGACGCCTCTTTTTGTGTATTTGAAAACTTGCCGGTCGATGAAACATTCGGCAGTCCGCAACATGATGCGGACAGCCTGGGGTTCAAAAACGGTTATGTGTCGGAAAACGTTCTGGTGGCGTTCGGCAGTTTGATTGCGGAGCCTTATTCCATTGGTCACGAAGGGCCAAAACTGGTCAACGACCTGGTGCCCCACCCTGAAGCGGCCACGGAATACACCGGTAACGGCTCGGAAGTCGAGTTGGACTTGCACACCGAAAACGCCTTTCAGACCTATGATTCGCGGGGTGACACCTCGCCCTTGGCGCTGTTGCTGCTGGGCGTGCGGGCTGATCCGCACACGGAAGGTCCGAAAACCTGGGTAGCTGATGCCCGCGAAGCACTGAAGGCGCTGACTGACAGTGAAATAAAGCTGCTATATGGCAAGCACTTCATCATTCGCCAGCCTTACCGCTGGAGAAATACCGACGAACAATCCAGTGAAACCCGGCTGTTTCCCATACTGTCCGGGCCGATAACGCTTCCTCGTGTCACCGCAGCGTTTTATCCGGACATGGTTATTCCTGTGGATGACGCAGCGAAAAAAGCCTATGCGAAGTTTTATGACGCTCTTAAACAAGTTGCCCACGGCACAGACATACAGCCGGGCCGTCTCGTTTACGTCAACAATCGTTTCACACTTCATTCCCGCGACAAGTTCACTCCCGGTTTCGATGCCAATGGACATGCCTGGCGCTGGGTTCAACGGCTGTTTCTAACCAATAACCTGTGGAACTTCCGTTCATTCAAAAAAGACGGCGCACGCATCTTTTCGCCCGTTGCCTGATGACTTCAAAAGGTAAATCAAATGTTGGCCGCAAACAGTTACACCTCGATTATCCATAACATTGGCACTTTCCTGACCGGCGACCTCGAACGCCCTCTTATAGATGCCGACACCCTTGTCAGCGTTGACGGCGTCATCACTTTCATCGGTCGCGCCGCAGACGTCGATTTCTCGGAAGCAGACCTGCTGATCGACGCGAAGCGGACCACGGTCATGCCGGGGCTGATCGACAACCACACGCACCCGACGCTCGGTGAATACAGCCCGCGCTCCGGCAACCACAACTGGATCTGGCATTCGTTGCAGGGCGGCGTCACGACGATGATTTCCGCCGGCGAGGTGCATGTTCCGGGCTTGCCGACGGACAGAGTCGGCATGATGGCAATGGCGATTGCCGCACAACGTTCGTTCTCCAGCGCGCGTCCTTCCGGAATAAAAATGGAGGCCGGCGCGCCCCTGCTCAATGATGAGTTTTCCGATCAGGACTTCGCTGAAATGGCCGCCCAAGGCATCAACCAACTGGGTGAAGTCGGCATTGGCCCGGTCAAATCCGTCAGTCGCGCCGCCGAGCTGGTGAAGATGGCGCGCAAACACGGCATGACCTCGATTACCCATACCGGCGGCCCGTCGATTTCCGCCTCGCAGAGCATGGGCGCCGAGGAGATCCTGGAAATTGCCCCCGACATCATTGGCCACATCAACGGCGGTTACACCGCACTCGCTCCCCGGCAGATCCGGTGCCTGTGTGAGGGCTGTCTCGGCGCTTTGGAAATCGTCCACAACGGCAATGAATTCGCTGCGGTGACCACCCTCAACTATGCGCGTGAACTGAACCAGCTCGATCGCATCGTGATCGGCACCGATTCGCCCGCCGGCTGCGGTGTCCCTGCGCTTGGCATGCTCCGCGCCATTGCCCTGCTCAGCAGTTTTGGCGACGTGCCGCCGGAAAAGGCTGTGTGCTTTGCCACCGGTAATACCGCCAAGGTCAGGAAGCTCAACCGCGGCGTTCTCAGCGTCGGCAGAGAGGCCGACATTCTGGTTGCATGCGGCCCCCTCGGCGGCGCCGAACCCAGCGTACTGGGCAGTTTCAGCAGCGGCGACCTGCCGAGCATCACCGCGATTCTGATTGATGGGCGCCTGGTCGTGCAGCAGTCGAAAAACTCGCCACCACCGTCTGTGTCACCGGTCATTACCCATAACGCCTAAAGAGAAGCGTCCCCTCACGGGACGCATTCTTGAGACCCCCTGCATGCATCGAATCCTCGCCGAAATTACCCGCAGAGGCCCCACGGTCCTTGCTTCCGGGTGCGCAATCGGATTGGCAATCCCTTATCTGGCAGATCTGGCGAGACCGCTACTGCCGGTCATGGTGTTTATCTTTGTGTTGGGTACGCTGCTGCGCATCAACAACGCTGAAGTGATCAAAGCAGCAAAAAACCTGAAGATATCGCTGATATTTCCAGCGCTGATGGTAGTGGCGTGTCCGTACGTGTTCGGCATGGCGGCGCTGTATCTCAGTGGCAATCAGGAACTGTCGCTGGCCATTGCCATTGCCGTTGCCGCACCGCCGGCCAGTGGCAATGCCGCCGTCGCCAGAATGCTCGGGCTGGATCCGTCGATGTCGCTTGTCACTGCGCTGTGCTCGATGGCCATTATTCCGATCACCGCCCCGCTCATCCTCCACCTGTTCGCAGATGGGCTGTCCCTGTCCATCGATCCTGCTGATCTGGCGATCAGGCTGGCCATATTGATCGGCGGGGCCGAGGGCGTGGCGATCCTGATACGACGGTTTTCCCACGGTTTCGTCGCTCACCATGGCCTGGCGATCGACGGCGTCGTGGTGATGGCGCTGTTTCTGTTTGCGATCGGAACAATGGCCGGCATGCAGCAGATCATCTTGAATGAACCGTCACTGGCCCTTTCGATGATCGCGCTGGCCTACGGCGTGAATTTTGCCATGCAACTGCTCCTGGGCAGCTTGTACCCCGGAACGCTGATCGCGAAATTCACCATGGGATTGAACGGTGGCAACAGAAATGTCGGGCTCTTGTGGTCGGCGCTTGGCGTCAGCCTGTCCCCGACCATGGCGTTGTATTTCGCCTGCTGCCAATTGCCTATTCACACCATGCCGAAAATACTGCAATTTGCATTGCCAAGAATCGCAAGCTTTTTGAAAAAGCCCGCTGTCACCCCAAGCTGAACCCGAGCGCTAACCGTCTGGAACCTGATGACAATGACACTCACACCGGAAAACCTTCAGCAGCTCGCCGTGCACTCATCCACGGAAACCAAAACCTGTTCGTGTATCCGGGGGCTGTCGCGGGGCTGGGAGAGTTTGCCCGCCGCACTGGCGTCGGGCACGTTGTTGCGGCTCATTGGCCATGTGACGGACGATCAGGAAGACGAGCAGACGCTCGATGAATACCACCCGCACGGAACGCACTTCTGGTCTGAAGATGCGCCCATCTGCTTCAAATTTTTCCCCTACAACATTGCCAGCGTCTGGGGCTGCACCCAGTGCTCGCGCGCATTTCTGCGATTCAACGACGCGGGCGCGTATCACTCGGAACCGCGCATCCGCTTGCTTGACGCGGCGCTGATCAAACCTGACCCGCGCCGTGACGCGGGCGTTATCGATGGATATAGCTGATCGCGTTCGCTATTGCGCCGACACGGCTTTGAGGCCCGCGAGCGCGTAAGTCATCATGTGCTCGATCAGCACGGCGGGTTCCATTTTCAGACCCGGCAGCACGTTCTCGCTCAACGCTTCGTGGGCCAATAGCAGGAAAAGACAAGGCGCAAATACGCCCAGCGCACAGTGCAGCGTGGTCGGGTGATCGTCCGGCATGCCCAGGATCTGCCCCAGAATGCCGCGAAAGACCTTCGCTTTCGGATAGGCCTGCTGCTCCAGCACCGAGGGCAGCAGACTCGAAGGCGACAGCAATTCCCGGCTCAACACCTTGAGCGCCCAAGCATCTCGATGATTGCGCACACGCTCGATCAGGACGGTGATGATCAAACGCAATTTGTCCTCAGGAGAGGCAGGGCTCTGGCTCAGGCTGAACAATATATCGATGCTGAGCAGGCGTTCATGGGCTTCGAGCAGCACGGCACGGTACAGGCCCTCCTTGTTCTCGAAGTGATAATTGACCGACGCCACGTTCGAGTTGGAGTTCTCGCACACCTGTTTGCTGGTGGTGTTGGCATACCCCAGATCGGCAAACAACTGCCCTGCTGTCTCCAGAATATGCTGGCGGGTCACCCGGCCATCTTGTCGCTGAGCACGTAGAGAGGCTGCCTGATTCGGACCGTACACGAGCATGAACTCCTATTAACTCAAATTCAAATTTGACTTTTATTTTTATGAAGCTTAGCTTCAAATCACCTACATACCTCGATAGGCATGGATATTGGCGACGAATGTTGTCAGGTCCAAGGCCATTTAGCCAAAGGAAAACATCGCAATGGATGCGCGCGTAATGACCCCGTTCACCTACTTCTCTCTGCCGATGCAGAAGCAATTCCTGCGCAATCGCGAGGCGATCAAGGACAAACCCTACGCCAAGTATTTCTCTGCGCAAATGAATGTCCCCCTGTCCGCCGTGTGCAAGATCCAGCAAGGACCACTGCCGCTGGAACAGACCCTGACGCCGAGCATCGAGGACATCAATCGGTTGCTGGAGGCAGACTTCGTCAGCGAGGAATCGGGATACGCCCTGCTGCCCGGGCCAATGGCGTATGTCCAGAGCCGCAAGTTTTTCCCGCGCTCGACCGCAGCGATGCTGAAATGGTGGTTCATGTGGCACCCGCTGGAAGCCGAACGCTATACCCTGTGGTTTCCTTATGCCCATGTCAGCAATCCCTGCGTCAATCACGAACGCCTCAAGCAGACATCCCTGAGTTTCGAACAGCGCTTGTACGGCAACACCTTCTGCGCCTCGGAATATGTCGGTGATCGCCTGATGCACCTGCATATCCACTTCCAGGACCCGGAAAAACTGGGCTTGCGTGCCGATCTGTACCGCGAAGCGAAAATCGACGGAAGCGTCAGCGCGTTGATGAGCCTGGCGGAACAACCCGAGGTGCCGGTGTCGCTGATGGTGCACCTATTCAAAGAAACTCCCGAAGGCCTCTATCTCACCAGCCGCTACTGGGTCGGCAGCCATCCGTCGATGTCGCGTTTTCCTGGTGCCGAAAAGGCTGCCGCACTGATGGAGGCTAACGGTTTCGGCGAAGCGGAACTGGAAACCCTCGCCTATGAATTCGCCGTTCATGACCTGTGCGAATTCAACCATCTGGCCAGTTTTCTGCCAGAACTGTATCGAGAGTTCGGCGCTGCCTGACCCCGCAAAAAAAATGTTCCCCCCAGCGACAAGGCTAAGGGGAACATCTCGAAAACCAGAATCACCCCTTCGAACTGATACCGTTCAGTAAAAGAGTCGTAAATTCCTCGATATCTTTCTCCATCTCCAACTGCTCGGTCAGCAACCGGTACCAGCAAAATCCAAAGATCATATCCAGCAAAAGTTCTCGATTGGTGTCCTTCGGTAACTCACCACGGCTGATGGCATTTTCCACCAATTTCTTCGGCATTTCCCTTCTGCGCTCCATGAATTGGTTCTTCAACTGAACCAGTGTCACAGGGTCCAACTGAGCCTCGGCGATGACGCAGCGAAATGCTTCTCCGCAAATCGTTTCACGCCAGACTTTCCAGAGATTGTGCAGCAAAAAGTCGAGATCCGCTTTTAATGAGCCGAGATCAGGATGCTTTCTGACCTGCTCACTTTCGTTCTCGTAGACTTCTGCGATCAATGCAGCCTTGTTGCTCCACCAACGGTAAATCGTCGGTTTACTCGCTCCCGCCCGTCGGGCAACCGACTCAATACTGAGTCCCGAATAACCGCATTCCTTGAGGATCTCAATCGTCGAACTGATGATCGCCTTGTGCGTGTGGGGATTCCGTAGGGATCCGATGGAGCTGCGAGAGGGTGTACGAGCCACAGTAAATTCTCCAGGCAGGGTGCTTGACAAATACAATGCAAGGTATAGGATTTCCGAAAATCGCAACGAAACGGACCGTTTCGTTTCGAGTTGAGTAAACGCACTGAACATTGACTCCAATCAGTTCGCTTCGGGTTTTTCTGGTTACTTTAGGGGTTTCCGACTCCTCGAGCATGATGTGTGAGCAAGTAAGCGTCCTCTAGCCCTATCGAGTCTGCAGTTTTAATTCTGAAACGATACGTACCGTATCATAGCAGTGAGAGAGGCAAAGTGGCAGTATCAGCGCCCTTTTTTGAGTAACCGTCCGGAAACTCCAAGCGGCTGATTTTGCTGGCTAAACGACAAAACTCCGATATCGGGGGCTTTAAAGATAGTTTTCCGTATGTTTCACGATATACGGCGACGCGACACCCTTGTTTTCTGACAGCGAATGGAATCAAAAGGAAAATGAACGTGAAAAAAGCAGGAATAGTGAGCTATGGCACTGGCGTTCCCGTTTGTCGCTTGAAAGTCGAAGAAGTGATCAACGTCTGGAAGAACACCGATCTGCATCTCGTGCAAAACCAGTTGGGGGTGGTCGAAAGAGCCGTTCTTCAACCTGATGAAGATGTGATCACTCTCGGTGTATTGGCCGCCCAGCGTGCACTGGATATGGCCCCCGGCAGTAGCGTCGAGGCTTTGTATCTGGGCACTTGCACCAACCCCTATGACTCCCGCGCCTCGGCCTCTGTCATCCTCGAAATGCTCGGTTCCGGCTATGACGCCTATTGCGCCGACGTCCAGTTCGCGGGCAAATCCGGCACTTCTGCGCTGCAGATTTGCCAGGCACTGGTCGCTTCCGGCATGACCGGCAGCGCTCTTGCAATCGGCGCCGACACTATCAATCGCAACACCGCCCCAGGTGATCTGACCGAATCCTATGCGGGTGCCGGTGCGGCAGCATTATTGGTGGGCACGGAGAATGTCATCGCAGAATTCGATGGCAATTTCTCTTGTGCAGCCGATGTCGCCGACAACATTCGCCCGCAAGGCGATCGTTATATTCGCTCCGGGATGGGGCTTGGCTCGGACAAAAACAGCATCGGCCTGGAAGACCAGACTCGCCGGGCGGCGGAAGGCTTGATGGCCAAATTGCGCACCTGCCCGCAGGACTACGATTACGTCGTGTTCCAGCAGAATCTGGTGTCCACGCCCTACTCCCTCGCCAAGCATCTGGGATTCAATCCGAAACAGGTTGAGCCCGGCATCTACGCGAGCAGTGTTGGTGACACCGGTGCTGCCAGCCCGCTCCTCGGTTTGATTAACGTGCTCGACCAGGCGCGTCCCGGTCAAAAAATCCTGCTGGTGTCTTACGGTTTCGGTGCCGGCAGCGACGCAATTGCCTTGACGGTCACCCCGGCCATCGAGGCCTACCAAAAGCGCAACAGTCCACTGCGCGAATCGCTCGAAAACAAGCTGTACGTAGATTACGGCACGTCCATCAAATACGAGTTCAAGTATTTGCGAGCTGACTACGCCCTCACCGCCTACCTCTGATTTCGCCTGTCTACGCAAGGAGCATGTACATGTGCGCACGTCGTGTTGCAATCGTTTCGGCCGCCTATACGCCGAAACCGGGAAGTTCCAGGGTCCGGCAGACGTTCAAGGAAATGATCGTCGAGTCGGCTTATAAAGCTATCAAAGACGCCAGGATGCATCCTCGGGAAATCCAGGGTGTGGCCTACGGTTATCACGGCGAGGGCATTTCGGAATATGGCGGTCTCGGCCCGACCATCTCCGACACTTTGGGCATCAGCCCGGCGCCGACGTTCATGAGCACCGCCAACTGCACCAGCAGTTCCGTGTCGTTCCAGATGGGCCATCAAATGATTGCCTCCGGGGAATACGATATTGTTCTGGTCGGCGGCTTCGAGAAGATGACCGACCACTTCAACTATGCCGAATACATCGGTTCCAGTACCGAATGTGAGTACGACTACTTCCTGGGTATTTCCCACACCGATGCTTTTGCCCTGGCGACGGCGGAATACTTTGAAAAGTTCGGTTATGCCGGGCGTGAAGCTGATGTGTTGGCGACCTTTGGCCGGCAGATGCGTATTTATGCGCACAACACCCCGAATGCCACGCGCTTCGGCCATCCGATTCCATCTATCGATACCCTGAAAAACAGCGAAGCCTTTGGCTCGATGCTGGCTTGGGGTGAAGCGAGCGGTTGCGCGATTCTGGTCGCCGAACACTTGGCTCACAAATACACGGACAAACCAGTATTCGTTCGCGGATGTGCCTATACGGGCGTTTCCCATTACTTCGGCACGCGTTTTCACAACCCGACCCTGCATCACCCGGGCCTGCCAAAAAATGTCGGCATGGCCGTGTCGGCCAACTCCATCGCTTGCGCTGAAATCGCCTATAAAAAGGCCGGAATCACTGCGAAGGATATCGATGTCGCGCAGGTCTACGACTTGCTCGGCGCGGGTCTGATCCAGATGGAATCCATGGGGGTCTGCAAGCAGGGTCAGGCCGGTGATTTTGTCCTGGAAGGCGGCATCGGCATTGACGGTCCGCTGCCATTGAACACCGACGGCGGCAACATTGGGCGCGGTCACGCGTCCGGTTGTGACGGCATTCTGCACATCACCGAACTGTTCCGTCAGTTGCGCGGTGAATCCGACAACCAGGTCAAGGGCGCGCGCATCGGCGTGTCGCAAAACCTGGGAGGTTATGCCGCCCACAACTCAGTGATCGTTCTTTCCAACGACTAAGGAACCGGACCATGTCTATGTACCCCGAACAGATTCATCGGATGACCACTGCCAGCATGCTTCGCGAATGGCGAGAACACGGCGGCAAATATCGTCTGGAAGGCAGTCAGTGTGAAGACTGCAAGGAGATCTTTTTCCCACGTCGTACAGTTTGTGGCGCCTGCAATTCGCTCAACGTAAAACCGTACCGCTGCGCCCGCAGCGGCAAGATCGAAGTCATGGCTCACGCCGAGAATCCGATCCTTGCCGCCATGGGCTACGGCGAAACAGTGCCTCGCTGCATGGCGATGGTTCGTCTGGACGATGGTTTGGTGATCGCGTCGGAAATCGTTGACGTCACTCATCCGGAACAACTGAAAACCGGCGCGCCGGTACGCATGGTCGTACGCAAACATGTGCGCGAAAGCAATCTGGCCTGGCAATACGCCTACAAATTTGTATTGGACGTATAAATAAAGCCGTCGAGCGTTAGTTTCTGACGCTCGACCGCTTGAATATCAAAACAAGAATTGCGCTACTTATAAAAAGAACTTACTCGCCAAAAGCTTTTAATCCTTGTTCCTCCGGGGATAGCAAACTGCCGTTATTTTAAATCGGGAATTATCCCAAAAACCATTTATTGGCTTTATATGGCCGAGGACTCATCATGTCGACTCTTTGTCTCCCGCACGTAATGTTCCCGAAAAACAAGATCACTCAACAACAGATGATTGAACATCTGGAGAGCCTGCACGCCGACCATCCGCGCATGGCCCTGGCCAAGCGTATGATCCAGAATACCGAAGTCAACGAGCGGCATTTGATCCTGCCGATCGACGAGTTGGCGGTGCACACTGGCTTCACTCACCGCAGCATCGTCTATGAGCGTGAAGCCCGCCTGATGTCTTCCGCCGCTGCCCGCCAAGCCATTGAAAACGCTGGCTTAACGACCAATGACATCCGTATGGTGGTGGTCACCTCGTGCACCGGCTTCATGATGCCATCGCTCACCGCACACCTGATCAACGATCTGGACCTGCCGACCTCCACCGTGCAGCTGCCGATCGCCCAGCTCGGTTGCGTCGCCGGTGCCGCAGCAATTAACCGGGCCAATGACTTCGCCAAACTGGATTCGCGTAATCACGTGTTGATTGTCTCGCTGGAGTTCTCGTCGCTGTGTTATCAGCCTGACGATACCAAGTTGCATGCGTTCATTTCCGCTGCACTTTTTGGCGATGCTGTTTCTGCCTGCGTATTGCGCGCTGATGATCAGGCGTCAGGGTTCAAAATCCGTTCCACCAACTCTTTCTTCCTGCCGAAGAGCGAGCACTACATCAAATACGATGTAAAGGATACCGGCTTCCACTTTACCCTGGACAAAGCCGTCATGAACTCTATTAAAGATGTCGCGCCGATTATGGAGAAACTCAACTACGACACTCTTGAACAGAACTGTGCGCAGAATGACTTCTTCATCTTCCACACTGGCGGCCGCAAGATTCTTGACGAATTGGTCCTGCAACTGGACCTTGCCTCGAACCGGGTTTCGCAGTCGCGCAACAGCCTCGCCGAAGCCGGCAACATTGCCAGCGTTGTGGTTTTCGACGTGCTCAAGCGACAGTTTGAGTCGGGTCTTAACTCCGGCGATGTCGGCATGCTGGCAGCTTTCGGCCCAGGCTTCACCGCCGAAATGGCCGTGGGTGAATGGGTAGCCTGATTCCCACGTTTTGCCGGGGCTACGTTTGAGTCTGCAAGAAACCTTGGTGGTCTGTATGAAGCCAAGGTTTCTCGGCCTCTTTCGCAAACCCTTCATTGCACCTGATTAATGGTTTCACATGGAGGATGAACGATGATCAGAGACAATCTCGCTACGCCGCCCAAGCGACAATATGAACAACGGATGGTTTTGCTGCTGTCCTTGAGTTTCGGCCTCGTCGGGCTTGATCGCTTTATCATTCTGCCGCTGTTTCCCGTGATCATGCGTGACTTGCAGCTGGATTATCAGGACCTCGGCATGCTGTCGGCAGCACTGGCCTTCGCCTGGGGCTTTTCAGCCCTGGGCGCGGGCTACGTGATTGATCGATTGGGTCGCAAGAACGCACTGGTCCTTTCAATTGCAGTGCTGTCGCTGCTCTCGGGGATGTCGGCTCTGGCCGGAGGACTTTTCGGGCTGGTCGTCATCCGCGGGCTGATGGGGCTCTGCGAAGGCGCGTTCACACCGACCAGTATCATCGTCACCGATGAGGTTTCGCATCCGCAGCGCCGCGGACAGAATCTGGGTTTCCAACAGGCGTTATTCCCGATTCTCGGACTGTGCCTGGGGCCATTGCTGGCTGCCAGTCTGTTGGAGCTATTCGACTCGTGGCGCATGGTTTTCGCGATTATCTCGTTGCCCGGTCTACTGCTGGCCGGCTACTTGTGGAAAATCTATAGACCGGCGCCCTTGCCGGCACATCAGCAACCAGCTTCAGGAAGGGGTTGGGCGAACTGGTTGAGTGCGTTCAAAAGCGGCAATGTCAGCCTGAACATCCTGATCATGTTTTGCATTCTTACTTGCCAGTTCGTCCTGTGTGCCATGTTGCCCAGTTACCTCACGGACTACATGCACCTTGAAACGCTGTCGATGGCCGTCGTGATATCCGCCCTTGGTGTTGGCGGTTTTATCGGTCAGTTGATCATTCCGGCAATGTCGGACCGACTGGGCCGCAAACCGGTGGTCATTGTTTCCTTCATGACCAGCGCAACGTTGGTGGGGCTGTTAATCATCAGCCCGGCCATTACCGGGTTGTTATTTCTGCTGCTGTTCCTTTTGTCTTTCTTCAACTTCAGCCTGATCTGCATGACCGTCGGGCCGTTGACCAGCGAGTCGGTGCCACCTGCGCTGCTTCCCACTGCCACCGGCATTGTCGTCGGGTTCGGCGAGATCCTTGGCGGTGGCGTGTCACCCGCCGTCGCCGGTTACGCCGCCATGCATTTCGGCCTGCCATCGATTTTGTACGTCGCACTGGCCGGGAGCATCGGCGGCCTGCTGTTGTCGCTGGGTCTGCGCGACAATCTGCAACCCCTCCCTGCCCTGTCAGCCGCGAACGCATTGCCGATCAGCCTACCCCTCAAGGATTAGAGATCATGGGATATTATTTGATGTTGCTCGACCTTTGCCAGCATGAACACCGAGGCATCGGTGTGTTCGACTTCCAGACAGGCCAGAGCCTGCGCATGTTTCCCGAACAGGGCGGGCTGTATGAAACATTGCAGTATTGCAGTCGCTGGCATCGCGGCTGGGCCGAGCATCTCAAGCATCTGCCCGCCAGTGACAGCACCCAGGACATCGACCTGCAGCCACCACTCAAACCCGGCAATAATTTGCTCGCCCAGGTCAGCACGGTCAACCTGACGATGCCGAAAAAGCAGGCGTGGAGTTACAAAGGCAACGGCAGTCTGCTCAAGACGCAAGGCGAGGCGCTAAACATCCCTTATCAGGCGCTGAGCATTGCCAGTGGACCGGGAATCGTCTGCATTTATATGGTCGACTCCTTCGGCAAACTGCACTTTGTCGGATTCACTATTGGTAACGAAGTGCACGATCCACTGCTCGGCAACCTCGACTCGCCGGACGCCAACCAGGCGTGTCTTCGCGAATGCGCACTGGCTCCGGCAATGATTCTTGGAGAGTTGCAGTGTCGATTGTCGATCAACGCTCGTATCGAGCGTCAGGACAGGCAAATCTCCTATCGCGAATACGATATCGATCTGAAGGAATGGCGCTCACTGCGCAAATACACCCAGGCATTCCTCGAACAGCACGAACAGTTCCTGCAGCCAGGCATGGTCCACTACGTGTTTCATGGCCTGGGCCACCCTGACAGCGAACCCCCGCTGCAACACGGTGACTGGCTCGATCTCGATTGCCCGGAACTGGAGTTGGGCCTGAGCAATCGCATCGTCGAAGAAGAGTTGTTGCATCTGTGCCCGCTTGATAAACGCACGCTTGGAGCGGGTCTGCCCCCGCGGGCGACGCGACTGCAGCAGCGCTGCAACGACCCGAATGTGCTCAAGCGCAAATAACGCTGACAGCGTTATTTGCGCACCAGCCCCGTCAGTTCTTCTCAGGATTTCCCTGCACGCGCGCGAATCGAGAGGCTGTGCAGCCGCAATGACACAAGCACAGCCAACGCTGACAGATCGCTATCGGGCGCCAGTTCACCGGCCTCGATCGCGGTTTGCAGGCGCTCCTCCAAGGCGAATCCAGAACCTAAGCACTTAGCTGCTTGATCCAGTCAAGACTCGCAACAGTAGATCCAGAAGGACGGTACTCACACCCGATCCATCCCGCGTAGCCGCGTTGCTCCAGCGCCGCGAACAACGCAGCAAAGTCGATATTCCCCGTTCCCGGCTCGTGACGACCCGGGCAATCGGCAATCTGCACATGGACGGTTCTGTCATAAAACCGCGCCAGCACAGCGGCTGCGTCTCCAGTCAAAAGCTGGGCATGGTAAAGATCAAGAATCAGCCCGACACTCGGGAAGGTTTCCAGAATCTGTTGCGCCTTGCTGAAGTCAGACATGTAGTAGCCCGGCATCGCCTCCGCGCTGATCACTTCGATAAGCGGCCGCAGCCCCTGGTCTTCGAAGTACTTGACCGCATATTCCACGTTGCCCGCGTAGATACGCTCAGCGTCATTCTGCGTTGTAACACCCGACATGATGTGGACATCCGAACACGCCAACGTCTTTGCGTAGCGGGCGGCCTGGCGTAACCCATCACGAAACTCCACTTCCATGCCCGGTAACGCGGCGATGCCTTTGGTCACGCCAGCCGGGGCGGCGAACTGAATCAACGGCAAACTGTATTGGGCTAGATGGTCGGCAAGCAGACTTGCGTCGAATTCATACGGCGACGGAAACTCCACCGCCCGGAAACCGGCGGCTGCGGCGGCTTCGATGCGCTGCAGAAAAGGCAATTCATTGAATTGGAAACCGAGATGAGCATTGAACTTGAGCATTGGGTAATCATCCATCCTGGGAAGAAACGACATCATTAGCCTGGAGCATCCTTCGCCGCTCCAGCACCGCACTATCGCAATTGCGTTCAACCATTAAAACCATGTTTCCATCTGTATACCGTATTGCCATACCCCTCCCGCCTGGAAGTCGGACATGCCAAAGGAGTCCGCAGTACTGAATTTGTCCAGATCCGAAGACCAGTTCATGTAGCTTGCGAACACTCGCAACTCCGGCCGCGTGAGAAGATCGCCAACGTCAAGTTTGAACGTCGGGGCGACAGTGAACTTCCAGAAGTTACCATCGACCGCATTACGTTGTAGATAGCCTTTGGGGTCGAGGTTCATGGTTTGCCAGCTCATTTCGTAGGCCATTTCGAAGTTGCTGTTGATTGTGTTGGCCAATCGCACGTTCAGGGTCAGCCAGCGGTAGTCGTCACCTTTGACGTATCTATCCTTGCTCTGTTCGGCCAGCACGCTGGGGCCGATGCGCCAGTCAGAGCTCAGAGGGGTTTCACCGTAAAGTGCCAGACGCAGCGCGCGGGCCTCGTCGATAAGCTCACCATCCGAACCAACGTTCTTGACCTCGGCCCCCAGGCCTTGCCCATAGAGCAGCGCCGTTTTGAAGAACCCTTCCCTGCCGAAAAAGGTTTTCTGGTGATTGGCCAGCATGCTGTGCAAACCGCTATCCGCAGGCGTCAAACCGGCTTTATTGGTGCGGGTGCCGACATCGTTTTTCTTTGCGCCGATGGCGTTGTACATCCACTGCCACTGGCCATCCTTGAAGAACTGGTTGGAGGTCAGAATGTAGCTTTCCACATCGGCATTAATACCGCCCTGACTGAAATCCCCGTAGCTACGCCCAATCAACGAGTAATTCGAACGCCAGTGCTTGTTCATCTGCACATCGTAAATTCCGCCGCCGGTGCCGGCCAGGTAAACGACGTCTGAGTCCAGCCAGTGGATATCGAAGTTATCTCTATCGAACCGCTTGCCTGCCCACAGCGTCGCGTTCTCGAACACTGAATTGCCTTTGAACGCAGCGACATGGTCGAGCGTGGCGAATACCTGGCGTACGTTGAGTTTGCTTTCGTCCGCCGTCCAGTCATTGGAGCTTTCCACACCGTCGGCGATGGAAACCGTGAATTTGGAACGGGTGCCGTTTTGCGCATAGACCTCTTTCGACAGGTCGATGCGCATGTAGGTGTCGTCTTCGTTACCGAGTCGCCCGACTGCACCGCCCACCGAGCCGGCCGGCGTTGTGTAAGGGCCGCCACGGCCGCCACCCAGCCCCTCGTCGACCAACAATCCGGAGCGCGCATAGCCGTTGAAGCTGAACCCATCGGAGAGGTGTCCGGTATTGCTGTCTTTATCCAGGCTTTGCTGACGGGCTTCGAGTTTTGCCAGTCGGGTATCCAGAGCAGGCGCGGAAATGGCTGTTGCGTTAGACGCGACGGGCTGCAAGGGCGGCGCCGCGAGTTTGATTTGCTGCAATTCCCGGGCAAGTACTTGGGTCTGCTGTTCGGCCGTGGCTGCGCGCTTTTCCGCTGCGCTGGCGCGAGCTTCAAGTGCGGCCATGCGCTCTTCCAGTGTCGCTGCCTGTGCGGTCGCCGCGGATGTGCCGAGCACACCTGCCAGTAGCCAGCCTGATGCTTTGTGCATATGAAATCCCTGTTTTGTTTTTATTGTTGGTTGACGCAAACGGCCGTTTTTTGCGTGCGTTGCGAGTTGTCGCAATCGACGAAAAAAAGGGTGCCTCATCGCAAATACGCTGCTACATTTGGCGATGTTAACGTTAACTTTTCTAAAAACAAAAATAAAGGACGCTCGATGAAACACCTGAAATCGCTCCTGCCCGTTGCATTGATCACCCTGTCTGCCGCACTTCCATCCGTCTCGAGCGCAACCGATCTGACGATCTCGTGCGGTGCGGTGGGGGCGGAATTGCAACTGTGCAAAGAGGCCGTCGAGACATGGTCGAAACAGACTGGCAACAACGTCGAGGTGGTCTCCACGCCTAACTCGGCGACCGAGAGGTTGTCGTTCTACCAGCAGATCCTCAGTGCGCAGTCCACCGACATCGACATCATTCAAATCGACATGGTGTGGCCGGGGATGCTGGCCAAACACCTGATGGATCTGCGTGAGGTACTTCCCGCCAACGCGACTCAAGGCTACTTCCAGGCACAAGTCGATAACGCCACGGTCAACGGACGGCTGGTGACGATGCCGTGGTTCACCGACTCCGGGCTGCTGTATTACCGCAAAGACTTGCTCGATAAATACGCAAAGCAGGTTCCTCAGACGTGGGAGGAAATGACCGCTACCGCCAGGGATGTGCAACAGGCGGAGCGCAACGCCGGGAACGCCAATCTCTGGGGTTACATCTTTCAGGGACGTGCCTACGAGGGCCTGACGTGTAATGCGCTGGAGTGGATCAGCAGCCAACCACAAGGCGGACTGATCAATCAACGCGGAGACATTGTGGTTAACAGTCCGGCCTCAAGAGCCGCGTTGACGCTGGCGAAAAGCTGGGTAGGAGACATCTCTCCGCGTGGCGTGCTCAATTACACCGAGGAAGAAGGACGCGGCGTATTCCAGTCGGGTAATGCGCTGTTCATGCGTAACTGGCCTTATGTCTGGGGCCTGGTGCAAAGCCAGGACAGTGCCGTAAAAGACAAGGTCGGCGTCGCTCCCCTGCCCCGCGGCGGCGAGAACGGCGAGCATGCTTCCACCCTCGGTGGCTGGGGCCTGGCGGTATCGCGCTACAGCGCTCATCCCAAACTTGCCGCCGAGCTGGTGAGCTACCTGACCAGTGCCCAAGAGCAAAAACATCGTGCCCTGACAGGCGCCTATAACCCGGTGATCGAGTCGCTGTATCAAGATCCCGAGTTGCTCGCGGCCATGCCTTATTACGCTCAGCTACACAGCATTCTCAACGACGGGGTCATGCGCCCCGCCGCAATCACCGCCGACCGTTATCCACGGGTCTCCAATGCGTTCTTCGATCGGGTGCATGGCGTGCTGGCGGGCGAGTTGCCCGTCGATCAGGCACTGGCCGAACTGGAAAGCGAACTCACGCGTATCAAACGCCAGAACTGGTAAGCCACAAGGAAGGAAATCACCATGTCTGTCTCTACTGCCCATGCCCCCTTCGACGAGCTCCTGCTCACGAGGGAAACACCCGTACAACGTCGCCGGGTGCGCGCTGCCTGGCTGTTTCTGACGCCAATGCTGGTCTGTCTGGCCCTGGTGGCAGCCTGGCCGTTGCTGCGCACGTTCTGGTTCAGCCTGACCGACGCCAGCCTGGCGGACACCGGTGGCGCAACCTTCATAGGCTTGAGCAATTATCTGTTGCACAGCGGTTCCGGCTGGTCAGGCATCCTCGTCGACCCGCAATGGTGGAACGCGGTGCGCAACACGTTGTATTTCACGGTGCTGTCGGTGGGACTGGAAGTCGTTCTGGGGCTGTTGGTGGCGTTGCTGCTGAACATCAAGTTCACCGGCCGTTCTCTGGTGCGTGCGTTGATTCTGATTCCGTGGGCGATTCCGACGATTGTCTCGGCGAAGATCTGGTCATGGATGCTCAACGACCAGTTCGGCATCATCAATCACCTGATGCTCAGCCTCGGCCTGATTGACGCCCCCCTGGCCTGGACGGCAGATGCAGACCTGTCGATGTGGGCGGTGATCATCGTTGACGTCTGGAAGACCGTCCCCTTCGTCACGCTGCTGATGCTGGCGGCCCTGCAGATGTTGCCGAGCGATTGCTACGAAGCGGCCAGGGTCGATGGCATTCATCCGCTGAAAGTGTTCTGGCGCGTCACGCTGCCACTGTTGATGCCTGCACTGCTGGTGGCGGCGATCTTCCGTATCCTCGATTCCCTGCGGGTATTCGACGTGATCTACGTGCTGACCTCGAACTCGTCGAGCACCATGAGCATGTCGGTGTATGCCCGCCAGCACCTGGTGGAGTTCCAGGACGTCGGGTACGGCAGCGCGGCGTCGACGCTGTTGTTTCTGCTGGTCGCGGTGATCGCCATGCTTTATCTCTACCTTGGACGCCGTCAACTGGAGGTCCGCGCATGAGCCCGCGCCTGCTGAAAAAAGCACTGTTGCGCCTCGGGTTCTGGTGCCTGATCGGGGTTTTGCTGCTGTATGCGGTTTTCCCGTTCTACTACGCCATCGTGACCTCACTGAAGCCCTCCAGCGCCCTGTTCGAGGTGAGCTACTGGATCGAAAATCCCGACTTCTCCAATTACTCGGCGGTACTCCACCAGGCCTCATTCCTGCGGGCGATTGGCAATTCGCTGGTGGTTGCGCTATGCGTGGTGACGCTGGCGCTGTTCCTCAGTCTGACCGCCGCCTACGCCCTGGGCCGGGTGAAATTCCGTGGACGTGGCACGGTATTGATGATGGTCCTTGGCGTGTCGATGTTTCCCCAGGTTGCGGTGCTGTCAGGGCTGTTCGAAGTGATCCGTGCCTTGGGTCTGTACAACACGTCCTGGGCGTTGATCCTCAGCTACACGATTTTCACCCTGCCCTTCACCGTTTGGGTGCTGACCACCTTCATGGGGCAACTGCCCCATGAACTGGAGGAAGCGGCAATCATGGATGGTGCGTCACCCTGGGTGACGCTCACCCGCGTGCTGTTGCCGCTGCTCTGGCCTGCACTGGTCACCACCGGTTTGTTGGCCTTCATCGCGGCGTGGAACGAGTTCCTGTTTGCCCTGACTTTCACCCTCACCGACAGCCAACGCACGGTGCCGGTTGCCATCGCCTTGATTTCCGGCGGCAGCCCCCATGAGTTGCCTTGGGGCTTGTTGATGGCTGCCTCGGTGCTGGTCACCGTCCCACTGGTGGTTCTGGTGCTGATCTTCCAGCGCCGAATCGTTTCCGGTCTCACTGCCGGCGCGTTAAAGGGTTGATGCCCAATAAAGACAAGGAACAGCATCGTGATCAAATTGAAACTGGACAATGTGAACAAACAATTGGGCGGCGCGCGGATTCTTCGCGACATCAACCTGGAGATCGCGGCGGGTGAATTCGTCGTGTTCGTGGGGCCTTCGGGCTGCGGAAAGTCGACACTGCTGCGACTGATCGCCGGACTGGATTCTATCTGTGCTGGCGATCTGCTGATCGACGGGCGGCGGGTCAACGACCTGGAACCGCGCGAGCGCGGCGTCGGCATGGTGTTTCAGTCATATGCGCTATACCCGCACATGAGCGTCTACGACAACATCAGTTTTGGTCTCAAACTGGCAAGGACTGAAAAGAGCAGCCTGCGCGAGCGAGTGCTGAAAACTGCGCAAATCCTGCAATTGGACAAACTGCTGCAACGCAAGCCAAAGGAACTGTCTGGGGGGCAACGTCAGCGCGTGGCCATGGGCAGAGCCATGGCGCGGGAACCGGACATTCTGTTGTTCGATGAGCCGCTCTCCAACCTGGATGCCTCTTTGCGGGTACAGATGCGCAACGAAATCGCCCGGCTGCATGCCCGACTGCGCTCAACCATGATCTACGTCACCCACGATCAGGTGGAAGCGATGACCCTGGCCGACAAAATTGTTGTGCTCAACGGCGGCTGTGTAGAGCAAGTCGGCTCACCGCGCGAACTCTATGAGCGCCCGGCCAGCCGTTTTGTCGCCGGTTTTCTCGGTTCGCCGAGAATGAATTTCCTCCAGGCCCGCCTGCATGCGCCGGGCGAAACCAGCCTGGTTGATGCTCCCGTTTTGCGGATGACCACGCTGCCCTTCGACAGCTCGAACCTGGCGGCGGACGCTCTGCTGAGTCTCGGCGTTCGCCCGGAACACCTGTCGCTCAAGGCAGCGCAGGGAGCGGCTGGCGTCGTCGTGACCGGGGTCGAATACCTGGGCAGTGAAACCTATGTGCACCTGGATAGCGGGCAGGACGAGCCACTGATCTGTCGTTGTGAAGTCAACGCCGGATGGCAGACAGGCGATCGGGTCGAACTGCAACTGGACATCGACAAGATCCACCTGTTCGACACCGACGGCACGGCATTGCAGCGCCACCCGCAAGCCATTGAATCCGTGCCCGATGACCTTTCTCTACGCTCAATCCGAGCAAACGCCCTATGACCTTGTCTTTGAATACCCCGAGCGATCCCATGTCTTCGACCCTAGACCTTGCGCAGCGCGCACTGGCTGCCAGCCAAGCTCGCGTCATCGAGGACTATCGACCCGGTTATCATATTTCTCCGCCGGCAGGCTGGATGAACGACCCGAACGGGGTCGTGTACTTTCGTGGCGAGTACCACGTGTTCTATCAGCATCACCCCTTCGACGCGAAATGGGGGCCGATGTATTGGGGCCACGCCAAGAGTGCCGACCTGGTTCATTGGCAGCACCTGCCTATTGCGCTGGCACCCGGCGATGACTGCGACCGTGACGGCTGTTTTTCCGGTAGCGCGGTGGTGTGTGGCGATACCTTGGCCCTGATCTACACCGGGCACACCTGGCTGGGGGAAGTGGGTGACGAGCGTTTCATCCGTCAAGTGCAGTGCCTGGCGACCAGTACCGATGGCATCCGCTTCGTCAAACACGGCGCGGTGATCGACAGCGCGCCGCAAGACACCATCATGCACTTTCGTGACCCCAAGGTCTGGCAGGCGGATGACTATTGGTACCTGATTGCCGGCGCACGTCTGGGCGATCTGCCGCTGCTCCCGCTGTACCGTTCCACGGATCTGCACGCCTGGGAGTTCCTGAACTATGTGTCTGGCGGCAGGGAGGGCGATGGCTATATGTGGGAGTGCCCGGATCTGTTCCGACTGAACGGACGCGATGTGCTGCTGTACTCTCCTCAAGGCATGCCATCCCAAGGTTACGAACGGCTCAACAAGTACCAGACGGGTTACCGTGTGGGGCGACTGGACAACCAATGGAATTTCACTGGCGGGCCTTTTATCGAGCTGGATAACGGCCACGATTTCTATGCCGCGCAGACGCTGTTGGCCGCCGATGGTCGGCGCCTCGTATGGGCATGGCTGGACATGTGGGAAAGCCCGATGCCGAGCCAGGCCCATCACTGGTGCGGCATGCTCGGATTGCCCCGCGAACTTGAACTGTGCGCCGATCGCCTTTGCGTGTATCCGGCACGGGAGCTCAGCGCACTGCGAATGTCGCTATTGCCGGGTACGCCGTGGTGGGGAGAGTCGGGAGCCCGCTGGGTACCGGAAGTGAATGGCGATATGCTCGAAATCCATGTGCATCTGGATCTGCTCGGCTGCACTGACGGCCACTTGGGAGTCGCCTTGCGGTGCAGCGATGATGGCCGTGAAGAAACCCTGCTCTACTATGATGCGTCACTGCAGCGCCTGGTGCTTGACCGCAGCCGCTCGGGTACGCAAGTCACAGGCCAGCGCAGCGTCTCGATAGACCCGACACAAGAGCGACTGGAACTGCGCGTGTTTCTCGACCGGTCATCCATCGAAGTGTTCGATGAAAACGGTCGCTTCAGTCTCAGCAGTCGCCTCTATCCGCGCTCCGACAGTCTCGGCGTGAAACTTGTGGCAAGCGGAAGTGGCGGGCGTGTTTCGATCCCCAGGGCATGGCCGCTCGGTTCAGGATGGTCATGAGGGTCGTCATTCGGGTCGCGAGAAGCCCGGGCCCTGTGTCATGATCCTGCGTCAACCTGACCGGCCGCACTTCGCATGACTTCAGTGAAAGACGTTGCACAGCTGGCCGGCGTGTCCCTGATGACGGTTTCTCGAGCGCTCAATACTCCGGAAAAGCTGAGCCCCGAAACCCTCCTACGGGTGCGTCGCGCCATTGATGAACTGCAATTCGTACCCAGCCTGTCAGCGCGCAAGATGCGCGGTGACAACCTCCAGTCGCGAACCATCGGTGTGTTCGCGCTGGACACCGCGACCACACCCTTCGCGGTCGAGTTGCTGCTGTCCATTGAGCAGACCGCGCAGCAAGCCGGCTGGAATGTCTTTATCCTCAACCTGCTGAGCAATCCGCCCACCGACCAGAACATCGATCTGATGCTGTCGCACCGTCCGGACGGCTTGATCTTCAGCGCCATGGGGTTTCGCCAGGTATGTATTCCCGAGCGATTGAAGAGCAAGCCTCTGGTGCTCGCCAATTGTCTGGCAGATGACAGCCGCCTCGTCAGCTATGTGCCCGACGACGAAATGGGCCAGTACCGCGCCGTACACCACGCGTTGAGCCTTGGCTATAAGCGTCCTCTGTGTATCAATCTGCCGAAACAGAGTCTGGCATGGGGGCTGCGACAAAAAGGTCTGCAGCGTGCCTGTCAGGCATTCGGCCTGGCGCCTGAAACGCTCCTGCAGTACGACCTTTCCGATCATGATGCCTACAGTGAAACAGCCGCTATCCTCGACCGGCATGTCATCGATGGTCGTCCCCAATTCGATATTTTGATCTGTGGCAACGACCGCATTGCCTTCTGTGCCTATCAGCTGTTGTTGGGGCGTGGCCTGAAAATTCCCGACGATGTCGCCGTCCTCGGCTATGACAACATGATCGGCATTGCCGAGTTGTTCATCCCGCCGCTGACTACCGTGCAACTGCCGTACTACGAGATTGGTCGCAACGCTGCACGCCATCTGATCGAGGCCCTTGAGCTGTCGGGAACTCAGCGAGTTGACTGTCCACTGGTGGTCAGGACATCACTATGAGAGTGAGTCAGTTCGCTGATAGCGCTCCCGATGGCTGTCGATTTGGCGAGGGCCGTTCACGCCAGAGGTGGAATCAGAAATCCACCGTCGCTGAAAGCAGATAGGTTCTCGGTGTCGACAACGTCAGCCCCGGCTCACTGTCGTCCGAAGCGCCTGCCGAACTCCAATAGCGCTTGTCCAGCACGTTCTCGACATTGGCGCGCAGGGTGATGGTTTTCTCATCGACCTTGAAGGCGTATCGCGTACCCACGTCAAATCGCTCCCAGGAATCGATTTCCTTGTCGTTCGACTGATCCAGATATTGCGAGCTGGAATAGAGGCCGCGTCCGGTCAACGTCAGGCCCTGTACGTTCGGCACATCCCATTCCGCGCCCAGATTGACGTTGTACTTCGGCGTCGCCGGCGCGCGGTTGCCATCGAATGTGCCGTTGGTGGTCCGGGTCAACTCACTGTCGATGTACATCACGCCGCCGAGCAAGCGAAAGCCTTTCAGCGGCTCACCGAACACGCTCAACTCCACCCCATCGTTCTGCCGTTTGCCGTTCGGGCCGAAGACCCGCGTCGTGGCGTTGGTTTCGTACGCCGGCTGTTTGATGCGGAACACCGCGGCAGTGAGGGCATATGAACCGGCATCGTACTTGGCGCCGACTTCGACCTGGCGGCTGATGAACGGCGGGAAGATCTCGTCCTCGTTTATCGACGTCGAAGGCGCGATTTTGCCTTGGCTCAAGCCTTCCATGTAGTTGGCGTACAGCGACAACTTGTCCGTTGCCTTGAACAGAATGCCGCCCGAGGGCGAAACCTTTTCCTCATCGTAGGCGGTATCGCCTTTTACATCATCGCTCCAGTCGTCGACCTTGACCCGCTGCCAACGGGCGCCAAGGGTCAGCAGCAGGCGATCATCAAAGAAGCCGAGGGTGTCGGACAACGCTACGCCACTGAAGCGGTTCTCGGTGTAGACCTTGGCGTCATAGCGCGTTGGCCGAGCGGGTTTTGCGGTTTCTACCGGGTCATACAGATTGCTGCGGCCCGCCGCATAACGGGCGCCGCCGTTTTCAAAATCCATATAGAAGTAGCTGGCGGCGAGGTTGACCTCATGACTGACTGGACCTGTGTGGAACCAGTTGCGCACGCCGGCTGTGGCGGTGCGGACATTCTCGTCACGGGTGAAATCCCGTGGCTGTACGCTGAAGTCGCCGGCATCGTTGGTCACGGAAACCGCATGTCGAAGGAAGTCGTGATTGCTTTTGCGCGCCCCCACCCCGCCGTAGACCATCACCGAATCACTGACATCGAACTCGCCGTTGACCGTGCCAAAGGTATCCTTGGTCCGCGCCTGACTCCAGGGCTGCGCATAGTTGTCGCGTACATCGTTCGCGTTCGGCACCTTGGCGTTGGCGCCGACTTGCACGCGCTCTTGCGGTGCATCGGTATCGCGTTCCGTATGACCGACATCGGTAGACAAGCGCAGACGTTCACCGCGAAAGTCCAGGCCCAGCACGGCCATGTCGCGGTCGACACTCTGGTGATCCCACTCCGTGTCGCCGGACTGTTTGACGCCGTTGAATCGCAAACCGAACTGGTTGTCCTCACCAAAACGCCGGCCGACATCCACCGCGCCGCCGATTTGATTGTTGGAAGCGTAATTGGCGGTCAGCGAGGTGATGGGTTTGTCCGTCGCACGTTTCGGCACGACGTTGATCCCGCCGCCGACGCTGCCTCGCGGCGAAATGCCGTTGATGAGCTGGCTCGGGCCTTTGAGGATGTCGACGCGATCGGCCATTTCCATATCGATCGTGTACGTCGGCAATACGCCGTAGAGGCCGTTGTACGCCACATCACTGTTGAACAGGCTGAAGCCACGGATGGTGAACTGTTCATAGCGCCCGCCCGCCGGGTTGGTCGCGCGCACCGACGGGTCATTGGCGATCAGATCGCCCAGGGTTCGGGCCTGCTGATTCTTGACCGTCTCGCTGGTGTAGGTGGTCATGCTGAACGGGGTTTCCATGAAGTCTTTCGATCCCAGCAACCCTTGCGAGCCTCGGCGTGCGACCTGGCCGCCCGCAAACACGTCCGCGTCCGACGAGTCGGTGGCGCCGAGGATCGAGGTCGGCGCCAACTGCAGGCTACTGCCCTGCGCCGCCGGAATCAGCGTGTAAGCCTGCTCGCCCACCGGTTGCAGTTGCAGGCCGGAGCCCAGCAACAACCGGGCGAAGCCCTCCTCCACACCGAATTCACCAGACAAACCATTGCTGTTGCGCCCGCTGACCAGTGCCGGGTCCACCGACAGATTGACGCCGGCCAGACCGGCAAATCGGGTCAGCGCCGAACTCAGGCTGCCGGCCGGCACCTGATAACTGCGCCGGGCCGATTCGTCGGCCCAACTGGACTGGATCAGCAGCGGACTGGCACTCAGGCTCAACAGCAAACTCAACTGCAACAACGGACGCAAACGACTGGGGAATACGGCGGGCATTGGAAGAAGCTCTCGATTTTGTTCACTTGCCTGGAATGACCAGCGAGGCGAAAAAAAGGGACAGGCTTCAGCCAGTTTTTTCTGCGAAGGGAATGTTTCGAGGAACGAGCGACACCCAGAATCGCGTACGTGTATGAATCTCGACCGGCAAACTCGCGGCCAGCAACGACAACACTTGATCGGTGTTGTCGAGGCGGAAACTGCCGGTGATGCGCAGGTTTTCCAGCGCCGGATCCCAGCGCAACAAACCGGAACGGTAGCGACTCAACTCGCGCAGGAAGTCCCCCAGCGGCTGGTTCTGCGCCATCAACACGCCTTCGCGCCAGCTCGGCATTAACGCGTCGAATGGCGTAACAGGCCCGGCGCCGGAGGCTTGCAGAGTGACTTGCTGTCCTTGCTGCAAGGTCAGCGCCGGCCCGTGCAGCGGTTGCAATTGCACCACGCCGCGGACCACCGAGACATTGCAGTCGCGCTCATTGAGACGCACGCAAACTTCACTGTGACTGACGCTGATCCGGCCGTACGGCGCATTGATCATCAACGGTGAGCTGCCGGGAACGTTGAGCGCCATTTCGCCGCGTACCAGCGTCAACTGACGCGCAGCAAGATCCACATTCACCGCACTTGCCGTGTTCAGCTGCAACGAACTGCCATCGGCCAGCGCCAGCCTTTTGTGTTCGCCAGTGCTGGTGTGCAAATCGGCGCGCCAGACGTCCAGCGGCAATTGCCGACTGATCAGCCACGCCGCAGGCACCAGCGCCGCCAGACCGAGCGCGCGTTTCAGCGCCGCCCGACGTGCCGGATCCGGACGGTCCAGCGTCGCCATGGCCAGTGCCGAGGGCAAATCGGAAAAGCGTTGGCGCAACAGTTGAATCTTCTGCCAGGCGTGTTCATGCCGGCCATCGCTGCTGCGCCAATGTTGCAGGCGCGCCTGATCGTCCTCCGTGGCCTCGCCGGATTCCAGCAAGGCCAACCATTGCGCGGCGGCGCGGGCGACTTCCCGCGCTTCGGCGCTGGGTGCGACACGCATCAGAAATCCACCAGCAAGCAATGCTCATAGGCTTGCGCCATGTAACGTTTGACCGTGCGTTCAGACACCTGCAAACGCTCGGCGATCTCGCGATAACCGAGGCCTTCGAGCTGGCTCCATAAAAACGCTCGGCGTACCGGACGTGGCAAGCCATCGAGCAATTCATCCAGCGCCTGCAGGGTTTCCAGCAGCAACCAGCGGTGCTCCGGCGAAGGCACGCTGTCCTCCGGCAACTGCGCGAGGGCTTCGAGGTAGGCTTTTTCCAGGCTGCGGCGGGTGTAGAAATTGCTCAGCAGACGCTTGCCCACGGTCAGCAAATACGCCCGGGGTTCGCGCATATCGGCAATCGGCTGAGCGCTGCACAGCACGCGCAAGAAGGTGTCCTGACTCAGATCCGCCGCATCCCAGGCGTTGCCCATCCGGCGGCGCAACCAGGTTTCCAGCCAGCCTCGATGGTCGCGATACAGTTGCTGCAGGCTCTGCTCCGAGGGTGCGGCGGCTTCAATCATGTCAAGAGACCCTGCGCGAAGAAGAATTCAAATGAGACTGATTCTAATTAAGTTCATTCGCGATACAAAGGTCTTTCTCACGCGCAGACGAGACTGGCGCGCCCAATCCAATTGACCGCGCCCTCCCCTTGATGCTCGGAGCGGATTATTTGTGCAGGCGTTTAAGCGTCTCGCTGGGCAACTCGTTGAACAGCGCCCGATAACTGCTGGAAAACCGCCCCAGGTGCCAGAACGACCAATTCATTGCCACTTCGGCCACCGTGGTTTCCGTTGGCCGGCGGCTGAGCAGTTCGCGATGGGCACTGTTCAACCGGCGCAAGCGCAACCAGTGGCTTGGCGTCATCCCGGTGTAATCCTTGAAGGCTTGCTGCAATTGACGCAACGAGACGCCCGCCACGTTTGAAAGCTCAAGCAGATTGAGGGTTTCTTCGGGCGAGTCGGCGGCCCATTCGCCGACGCGCTTCATGATCGTTCGCTCTTCGGTGCGGCGCTGCAAGCCGCTAAGGTCAAGGTTGACCCGGGCGTTATCGAGGATGAACAGACAGTCCTCCAGTAGCTGTTTCGTCAATGCATCTTTGCTAGGCATATCAATAGCTTGCGTCAACTTCGTGAGAGTCGAGCTTAACCAGCGACTGAACAGGGCGTTCTGCCCGCCATTGAGCGGCGCCATGAACAAGCCTTCGAGTTTCGCCACATCCAGACCGTGCTGACGGACGAATTCGGGGCCGAACACCACGGCAATTTCCTGGTAGTTCTCCGGGGTGATCCAGATGTTGCGGCTGTCTTCATTGAGCAGATACAGCGCGTTGTCGCTGCGATCGAAACAGAACGCGAGGGCACCCGATGGCGCGCTGAAATTCTGCTCGACCCGGGTGTTCATCTGCTCTTCATAAACCTCGACACCTTGCAGGTCCAGATACCTGATTTGCCCGGCGAAATGCCCCGGCGACATCTGCTGGTAATGCTGGACCCAACCCGGCGTGGCGCGGATTTGCTCGGAGACATCAGCGGTGTTGAACGCTTGAACCTGTAACGGATTGCACGTTGTCATGGGGTGACCTTGCGCACTCTTTTGGTGCGCTTTGGTGCTGCTTAAAGTGGATAGATGGAACTGCAAGGCGCGCCCAAGATAGTCGTCAACGCGCCACAGGGGAAGGGGCGGAAGATGAAACCCGCCCTCCCCGGCGTCTATAAAACCAATAACGAGGTCTTTATGAATGCCCCTTTCGATCAGCTGCTCACTTGGCTGAAAGATCACAAGATTACCGAAGTCGAATGTGTGGTCAGCGACCTGACCGGCATTGCCCGCGGCAAGATCGCACCGACCAACAAGTTCCTGCATGAGCGAGGCATGCGCCTGCCGGAAAGTGTGCTGCTGCAAACGGTAACCGGGGATTTTGTCGACGACGACATCTACTACGACCTGCTCGATCCTGCCGACATCGACATGGTCTGCAAGCCAGTGGCCGACGCCGTGTACGTGATTCCATGGGCGATCGAGCCAACCGCCATCGTCATCCACGACACCTTCGACAAGTTCGGCAACCCGATCGAACTGTCGCCGCGCAACGTGCTGAAGAAAGTCTTGCAGCTGTATACCGACAAGGGCTGGAAGCCGATTGTCGCGCCGGAAATGGAGTTCTACCTGACCCAACGCTGCGAAGACCCGGACTTGCCGCTCAAGGCGCCGCTGGGCCGTTCGGGCCGTGCCGAAAGTGGTCGGCAGTCGTTCTCCATCGACGCTGCCAACGAATTTGATCCGCTGTTCGAAGACGTCTACGACTGGTGCGAGCTGCAAGGCCTGGACCTCGACACGCTGATCCACGAAGACGGCCCGGCGCAGATGGAAATCAACTTCCGTCACGGCGACGCGCTGGATCTGGCCGACCAGATCACCGTGTTCAAACGGACCATGCGCGAGGCTGCGCTCAAGCACAACGTCGCGGCGACGTTCATGGCCAAGCCGATTGGCGACGAGCCGGGCAGCGCCATGCACATCCACCAGAGTGTGGTGGACATCGCCACGGGCAAGCCGATCTTCGCCAACGCCGACGGGCAAATGAGCGAGTTGTTCCTGCACTACATCGGTGGTTTGCAGAAGTACATCCCGAAGGTGCTGCCGATGTTCGCGCCGAACGTCAACTCGTTCCGCCGCTTCCTGCCGGACACTTCGGCGCCGGTCAACGTCGAATGGGGCGAAGAAAACCGCACCGTCGGTTTGCGTGTGCCGACCTCAAGCCCCGAAGCCATGCGCGTGGAAAACCGTTTGCCGGGCGCCGATGCCAACCCGTACCTGGCGATTGCCGCGAGTCTGCTCTGCGGTTACATCGGCATGGTCGAAGGCATCGAACCGAGCGCTGCGGTACAAGGCCGCGCTTACGAGCGCCGCAACCTGCGCCTGCCGATCACCATTGAAGAAGCGCTGACGCAGATGGAAGAGTGCGAGACCGTCGCGCAATACCTCGGCGACAAGTTTGTTCGCGGCTACGTCGCGGTGAAGCGTGCCGAGCACGAAAACTTCAAACGCGTGATCAGCTCGTGGGAGCGCGAGTTCCTGATGCTGAGCGTCTGATCAAAGCCAAAAGATCCCCTGTGTCGATCGTTCCCACGCTCTGCGTGGGAATGCAGCCCGGGACGCTCTGCGTCCCATCCAAAGCCGAACGCGGAGCGTCCGTTGAGGCATTCCCACGCAGAGCGTGGGAACGATCATTCGAAAAAGAGGTGTCGAAATGCGTCTGTTGAAATCCGTACTTCCGGTCGCGCTAAGTGTTCTGTTCAGCGCCGTAGCCCACGCCCAGCCCCAGGTCAGCGTCTACAACTGGACCGATTACATCGGCGAAACCACCCTCGCCGACTTCCAGAGCAAAACCGGGATCAAGGTGATCTACGACGTTTTCGACTCCAACGAAACCCTCGAAGGCAAGCTGCTCGCCGGGCGTACCGGTTATGACGTGGTCGTGCCGTCCAACCACTTCCTCGCCCGTCAGGTCAAGGCCGGCGCGTTCCTCAAACTGGATCGTGCGCAGCTGCCGAACTGGAAAAACCTCGACCCGAAACTGCTTGAGCTGCTGGAGAAAAACGATCCGGGCAACCAGCATTCGGTGCCGTACCTGTGGGGCACCAACGGCATCGGCTATAACGTCGACAAGGTCAAGCAAGTGCTGGGCATCGATCACATCGATTCCTGGGCCGTGCTGTTCGAGCCGGAAAACATCAAGAAACTGTCGCAGTGCGGCGTGTCGATGATGGACTCGGCGGACGAAGTGTTCCCGGCCATCCTCAACTACATGGGCATGGACCCGCGCAGTGAGAACCCGGAAGACTTTAAAAAGGCCGAAGCCAAACTGCTGAGCATTCGTCCGTACATCACCTATTTCCACTCCTCGAAATACGTGTCGGACCTGGCCAACGGCGATATTTGCGTGGCCTTCGGCTATTCCGGCGACGTGTTCCAGGCCGCCAACCGCGCCAAGGAAGCCAAGAACGGCGTGAACATCGCTTACGCCATTCCCAAAGAAGGCGCCAACCTGTGGTTCGACCTGCTGGCCATTCCCGCCGACGCCAGCAACGAAAAAGAAGCGCACACCTTCATCAATTACCTGCTCGATCCACAAGTGATCGCCAAGGTCAGCGCGTCGGTCGGTTATGCCAACCCGAACCCGGCCGCCAAGCAGTACATGGATCAGGACCTGGTCAATAACCCTGAGGTTTATCCCTCCCAGGCCGTGCTCGACAAACTCTACATCTCCTCTACCCCGCCCCAGGCGATCATGCGTCTGATGACCCGGTCCTGGAGCAAAGTGAAGTCCAACAAATGAATCAGTACACAACAGAACACGCCCGCTCCTACTACGCAGCCTCGGCTCGGGCGTCCACGCCTTACCCGGTCATCGACGGTGATCTGAGCGCAGATGTGTGTGTGATCGGCGGCGGGTTCACCGGGGTCAACACGGCCATTGAACTGGCGCAGCGCGGGCTGTCGGTGATTTTGATCGAGGCGCGCCGGATAGGTTGGGGCGCCAGCGGTCGCAATGGCGGACAGTTGATTCGCGGCATCGGCCATGAAGTCGAAGGCTTCGCCAAGTATGTCGGGCAAGAAGGCGTGCGCTATTTGCAGCGCGCCGGGATCGACTCGGTAGAACTGGTGCGCCAGCGCATCGAGGCCAACGCCATTGAATGCGACCTGCGCTGGGGCTTCTGTGACCTGGCCAACACCACTGCGCAGTTCGACGCTTTCAAGGATGAACTGGTCGATCTCGCCGAACTCGGTTATGCCCACGAAACCCGCATGATCGGCCCCGAGCAAGTCCGCCAGCAGGTGGTGGACTCCGGGATTTATGCCGGCGGCCTGCTGGACATGGGCTCGGGGCATCTGCACCCGCTGGATCTGGTGCAAGGCGAAGCGCGGCTGGCGGCCTCACTGGGCGTGCGCATCTTCGAGCAGAGTCCGGTGCTGGAAATCATCCACGGCACGACCGTACAGGTGCGCTGCGCCACCGGCACCGTACGTGCCGGCAGCCTGGTCCTCGGTTGCAACGCGCATCTGGACGAACTCGAACAACAACTCACTGGCAAGGTGCTGCCGGCCGGCAGTTACATCATCGCCACCGAGCCATTGTCCGAAGAACGCGCCGCGCAGCTGATTCCGCAGAATCTCGCGGTTTGCGATCAGAAAGTCGGCCTCGATTATTACCGGCTCTCGGCCGACCGGCGCTTGCTGTTCGGCGGTGCCTGCCATTATTCCGGGCGTGATCCGGCGGATATCGCTGCCTACATGCGGCCGAAGATTCTCAAGGTCTTCCCGCAACTGGCAGACGTGCGCATCGATTACCAGTGGGGCGGCAAGATCGGCATTACCGCCAACCGTTTCCCGCAGGTCGGGCGTCTCAAGCAGCACCCGAACGTGTTCTACGCCCAAGGCTATTCCGGCCATGGCCTGAACGTCACCCACTGGTGCGCCAAGTTACTTGGCGAGGCGATCCATGCCGGCCACAGTCAGGGCATGGACGTGTTCAGCGGCGTGCCGCACATGACCTTCCCCGGCGGCCCGGCGCTGCGTTCGCCCCTGCTGGCACTGGGCATGTTCTGGTATCGCCTGCGCGAAATGCTCGGCTAGCAGAACAAACAGCGCTGTCGCGATCTGATCGTTCCCCCGCTCTGCGTGGCAACGATCAATTCTGTTTTCTTACCTGGCAAGCTATACACATTTGCTCTATCGCCAAGCACTTCTATATTGATGAAGTGCTTTTGCGTTCCTGACGCTCAGTGCCCAATCATTGAAGGAGGACACGGATGAAGTCGTCAGCCACCGACGAGCCGCTAGCACCAGGCCAGGCCCCCATCAAGACCCGTCGCTTCGGCATATCACTGGTGTGGATCGTGCCGATCGTGGCGGTGCTGGTGGGCATTTCGCTGGTGGTGCACAACCTGATGCAGGAAGGGCCGACCATCATCGTCAACTTCAAGACCGGCAGCGGTCTGGTGGCCAACAAGACCGAAGTCAAATACCGCAACGTGGTGGTCGGTCAGGTCACCGATGTCGAATTGAGCGATGACCAGAAGAGCGTCAACGCCACCATCAAACTGGCCAAACAGGCCGAAAGCTTCACCCGCGAAGACTCCCAGTACTGGGTCGTGCGCCCACGCATTGGCGCCGGTGGTGTATCGGGCATCGATACCCTGCTCTCCGGCGACTATATCGGCGCCGACATTGGCCAGGCCAACAACCGCGCCAAACAATTCAAGGGCCTGGAGAATCCGCCGCCGATCACCTACGGCGAACCGGGCAAGCGTTTCATGCTGCATACCCAGGACCTCGGCTCGCTGGACATCGGTTCGCCGGTTTACTACCGCAAGATTCCGGTCGGTCAGGTTGTCACCTATGCCCTCGATGAAGGCGGCAAAGGCGTGAACATCGAAGTGTTCATCCATTCGCCCAACGACGCCTTTGTCACCGAAAACACCCGTTTCTGGAACGCCAGCGGTATTGACGTCAGCGTCGGCGCCAACGGCTTCCAGGTCAAAACCGAATCGTTGTCGTCCATGCTGGTCGGCGGCATCGCTTTCCGCGCCCCGGACTACAGCCCCAACGACGTGGTGGCGGCCGATGACAAAGACTTCGAACTGTTCGCCGATCAGCAAACCGCCCTCGCCCCGCCCAACGGCAAGGCGCAATACCTGAGCCTGCGTTTCGACCAGTCCCTGCGCGGGCTCAAGGTCGATGCACCGGTGGAATTCCTCGGTATGGAAATCGGCCGGGTGGTGGCGATCAATCTGGATTTCGACGCGAAAAAACGCAGCTTCCCGCTGAACGTCGGCATCGTTATCTACCCGCAACGCCTCGGTATGGCCTACGGCAAAATGCTCACGGCGTTCAAGCACGACCCCAACGACGAAGCCGCCGGCATTCGCCTGATCGGCACCTTTATCGACAACGGCCTGCGTGCCCAGGCCCGCAGCGGTAATTTGCTGACCGGCCAGTTGTACATAGCGCTGGATTTCTTCCCGAAAGCCGAAAAAGTCGCCTTCGATCCAACCTTGCGCCCGGTGGTCATTCCGACTGTGCCGGGCAGCCTCGAACAGTTGCAGGAAAAACTCGAAGCCGTGGTCGACAAGCTCAACAAAGTGCCGGTCGATCGCATCGCCAACAACCTCGACAGCAATCTGGTCGAACTGCGCAAAGGCCTGACCCAGTTCAACGCCAAGACCTTGCCGGGGGTGCAGAGCACGCTCGCCGATGTCAGCAAGACCCTGCAGTCCGCCAGCTCGACCCTGGCCGAAGATTCGCCGCAACGCGAAAAACTCACCGAGACCCTCGACGAACTCGGGCGCATGTCGCGCTCGTTGCGTGAGTTGTCGGATTACCTCGGTCGTCATCCGGAATCGCTGATTCGCGGGCGTCCGGACAACGCGGCGCCACTGGATCTGAAAGGACCGCCACGCAATTGAGCACAGGAGTCAAACCGATGGCTGTACCGCTGAAGATCACCCTGCTCGCTGCGTTCCTGCTATTGGGCGCCTGCCGCAGCGACCCGATCAGCTTTCATACGCTGACGCCGGTGCAACTGAGCAATAAGGGCAGCGGCACACAGATCCCGATCGAAAGCCTCAGTGTGCCGCCGCAGGTCGACCGTGCACAAATCGTCATCCGTCAAGGCAACAGCGGCCTGGCGATTCTGGAAACTGATTGGTGGGGCGCGACACTTGCCGATGAGTTGCGCGGTGCGTTGAGCGATCAACTGAGCAACAGCAGCGGGCGCGGCAACGTCTCGGTGCGTATCGAGGTGCAGCGTTTCGACTCGATTCCCGGCCAGTATGGTTTGATCGATGCAAAATGGCGCCTGCGTCCACTCGGTGAGACTGACAGCAGTCTGGTGACATGCCGCTCGACGTTACAGACCCCGTCCGGACCGAGCATCGATGACTTGGTGACGGCTCAGCAGAACAACGTCAAACGTCTCGCTGCGTTGATCAGTCAGGCGGCTGGCAACGCGCGAGGATGTCCGCCAGGTCCTTGATCAGTCACGCCGCTTTACCTCGATACTCGATGTTGGTGAAACCCGGGCGCAAACAAAACTGCATTTGAGTTTATTTATCAAATGTCTGCTTTAGTTGTGCCCGGTAACTTCCGGCAATTTTTTCACATGTTCTTCACTGCCCCGCCACGCCCCCGAACGTAGTGTTCAGCCTGCATTCAACTCAGTCGTCGTAAAGTCGCTCGCAGCCTGAGCCTTACGTTGCGCTGAATGAAATACCGAACATTCAAAGGGGCAGGATTGTGGCGCCGTTATTTCAACTGAAAACGTTATTCAGGTCGCCGCAAACCCTGCGTTTGCGCCTGTTGCTCGCACTGGTTTGCGTAGTGTTCGTGGCCATTCTGGTCAGTGGTTTCGTGTTCTGGCCACGCTCACCGAACGATCTGGATCATGCAAGCCGCCGCGTCACTGCCGAATGGATGAAGGCCTGGCAAGCCGGCGAAGTGGTCGCACTGGTGCGCCATACCGAACGTTGTGATCGCTCCGGCAACACTTGCCTGGGGCCGGCCGACGGGATCACTCAGGTCGGTAGCATGGCGGCGGTCGCCGTTGGTCAGGGCTTTCAGCAATTGGGCATGCAGCAGGCTCAAGTGCTGAGCAGTCCGCTGACCCGAACTGCACAAACCGCGCAGTACATGTTCGGTCAGGACGCCAGCACGCAAGACTGGCTGGCCACCTGCGGTCCGGTATTGCGCGATGAAGTGATCGCCCACAAAACAGCCGGGCAGAATCTGGTGTTGGTGACCCACAGCGGTTGCATCAGCGACTTTGAAAAGCAAACCGGCTTCCCCCACGCGATTGCCGCTGAATACGGCAGTGTATTGCTGGTTCGTATTGACAGCCATAAACAACTAAACGTACTGGGCATTATTAATGTGCCGTTCTGGAAAACCCTGAACATTGCTGATGCACAGAACTAACGCCCATTCAATTCAACGTTTCGCACCCGATACTTATATCCGCGCCAAGGTCCAGTGATGACGTCTGATAACAAACCGTTGCGCCACGCCGTCCGGCATTTACCGCAGACGCCAACAGCACGAACATTTGAGCGCTGGGCGATTCCCGGTCTGATCCTCGCTTTTGTGTTGTTTTACCTGTTGCCGCTGATGACCCACGGCTTATGGATCCCCGACGAAACCCGTTACGGCCAGATCAGCCAGGAAATGCTCCTGAGCGGTAACTGGGTCGCGCCGCATTTCATGGGCATTCGCTACTTCGAAAAACCCATCGCCGGTTACTGGATGATCGCCATCGGTCAGGCGATTTTTGGTGACAACCTGTTTGGCGTCAGGATCGCCTCGGCGCTGAGCACAGGTGCGAGTGTCTGGCTGACCTATCTGCTGGCTCAGCGACTGTGGAACAGTCCGCGTCTTAGCGCGGCGTGCGCGCTGCTGTTCATGAGTTTTGGTCTGATTGCCGGTCAGGCCGGTTATGCCAACCTCGATCCGCAGTTCACCTTGTGGGTCAACCTGAGTCTGGTGGCGGTCTGGTTTGCCATCGACAGTCGCACCACGGCGGCGCGGATTGGCAGTTGGGCGTTGTTGGGCGCGGCGTGCGGCATGGGCCTGATGACCAAGGGTTTTCTAGCGTTGCTGCTGCCGGTGTTGATCGCCCTGCCCTACATGATCTGGCAACGCCGTTTTGGCGAATTGCTGCGCTTCGGCCCGGTGGCGGTGCTGGTGGCCGCCGTTGTCAGCGTGCCGTGGGCGTTGGCTGTGCATTACCGGGAACCGGACTTCTGGCGATTCTTCTTCTGGCATGAACACATCCGCCGTTTCGCTGCGGGCGATGACGCCCAGCACGCGCGGCCATGGTGGTTCTACCTGCCGCTGCTGTTTGCTGCCACGTTGCCATGGGCGCTGTTGTTACCATCGACGCTGATCCGCACCTGGCGCGAAAAGTCCCAGCCGAAAATCGCCTTCCTCGCCCTATGGTTCTTGCTGCCGCTCGCGTTCTTCAGCCTGAGCAGCGGCAAGTTGCCGACTTACATCATGCCGTGCCTGATGCCGCTGGCCTTGTTGATGGGCCACACCGTGGTGAACTGGCTGGACCACGGCAACGCGCGAGTGCTGCGTCTGAACGGCGTGGTCAACACCGTGCTGGCCAGTGTCGCGCTGATTGCCCTGATCTACTTGCAGGCCACCAGAGAGATTTATGAAAACACCGAGATGTTCAGCCTGTCGCTGGTGTTTATCGTGCTTATCGGCTGGATCATCGCCAACGCCCTGCAAATCATGCGGCCGCTTACGCTGTGGGCGATGCCGGCGCTGGGCATCGGTCTGCTGATTGCGCTGTTGCCGGCGGCAATGCCCGCACAGATCGTCGATAGCAAGATGCCCGATCAGTTTATTGCCGAGCATCAACAGGCATTGAGCGAAACCACTTCACTGCTGAGCAACGACCTCGGCGCCGCATCAGCCTTGTCGTGGCGCCTGAGACGCCCGCAGGTTGACCTCTTCAACACCGTCGGCGAGTTGAAATACGGTCTCGACGATCCGGCCATGGCTTCGCGTAAGGTCGGTCTGGATGATGTCGGCCAATGGATGACCGAGGCGCGTAAGAAAGGCACGGTGGGCGTGGTGATGCGCGTCAACAGTGTTCAGGAAGTTCAGGAAATCGAGCGGTTGCCAATCGATGGCCAGCACTTCCAGCGCGGCAATCTGCATATCTACCTCTTCAGCAAAACCCGGCCATAACCTCAAAGACCAGGCGCCCCGGCGCCTGGTAGCTTGTATCCCTCCTGCCATGAATGACGCTGAATGACGCACGGCAATCGTGCGTCTGCCAGTCGCTGCTAATCTGAATGGCAATGACATGTATTAACGGTTTCTTTGACGTTTTTTTCTCATTTACTTCTCTACATTGCCGGCGGCCCAATATCTGCAAATCATTCGCATTGAAACCTGCCCGCGAATGCCTGCCCATAACGTCTAAAAAATCAGGAGCGTTCTCGTCATGAATCCACAGTTTCCTGCCTTTGTGAAACGCGCTTTGCTGGCCACCGCCCTGCTCGGCGCAGGTCAGGCGTTTGCTGCCGACAGCATTGGCCTGGTGGTCTACAACGCACAGCACGAAAGCCTGACCAAGGCCTGGGTGGCCGGGTTTACCGAAGAAACCGGGATTCCGGTGACGATTCGCAATGGCGATGACACCGAGATGGGCAATCAGCTGGTGCAGGAAGGTTCGGCTTCTCCGGCGGATGTGTTTTTGACCGAGAACTCCCCGGCGATGGTGCTGGTGGACAACGCCAAACTGTTTGCCCCGGTAGCGCCGGCGACGCTGGAACAAGTGGATTCGGCCTATCGCCCAGCCCACGGTCAGTGGATCGGTATCGCCGCGCGTTCCACCGTGTTTGTCTACAACCCAAGCAAACTAGCAGAAAAAGACCTGCCAAAATCCCTGCTCGATCTGGCCAAACCTGACTGGAAGGGTCGCTGGGCTGCATCCCCGGCCGGCGCGGACTTCCAGGCGATCGTCGCCGCCGTGCTGGAACAGAAAGGTGAAGCGGCCACACTCGACTGGCTCAAAGGCATGAAAACCAACGCCACTGTCTACCGTGGTAACAGCGCTGTGCTCAAAGCGGTGAATGCCGGGCAGATCGACAGCGGCGTGATCTACCACTATTACAGTTTTGTCGATCAGTCCAAGACCGGCGAAAACAGCAAGAACACCCAACTCCACTACTTCAAACATCAGGACCCGGGTGCCTTCGTGAGTATCTCCGGCGGCGGTGTGCTGGCCTCCAGCAAACACCAGGATGAAGCTCAGCAGTTCCTCAAGTACATCACTGGCAAACAGGGCCAGGAGATTCTTCACAGCGGTAATTCCTTTGAATACGCGGTCGGCAAAGACGCGCCGTCCAACCCGAAACTGACGCCGCTGAAGGATCTCGATGCGCCAAAAGTCGATGCGTCGAAACTCGACAGCCAGAAAGCCGTCGAGCTGATGACCCAGGCCGGACTGCTGTAAGTGATGCCTGAAACCTTACCGGCAGAGGTGGCGGCAGCCTCCTCCGCCCATCGTCCACTGAAAGCCCGCGCCCTTTCCGGTCGCGGGGGATCGTGGGTGGTGGCGTTGGCGATCGGCGTGTCGTTGTTGTCGCTGCTGCCAATCGCTTTTGTGATCGGCGTGTCGTGGACCACGGGTTGGGCGACCATTCAAGCCTTGGTGTTCCGCCCCCGTGTGGGTGAGCTGCTGGTCAACACCGTGCTGCTGGTGTTGATCACCCTGCCGCTGTGCATCGTGCTGGGTACCACGCTGGCCTGGCTGACCGAACGCACCAACCTGCCGGGTCGGCGTCTGTGGTCGTTGCTCGCGGTGGCACCGCTGGCGGTGCCGGCGTTCGTGCACAGCTACGCGTGGGTCAGCCTGATTCCCTCGATTCATGGCTTGCCCGCCGGCGTGCTGGTGTCGGTGATCGCTTATTTCCCGTTTCTGTATTTGCCGATTGCAGCGACCTTGCGCCGCCTCGATCCGGCCATTGAGGACGTTGCCGAATCCCTCGGCCTCAAGCCCTGGGCGGTGTTTTTTCGGGTGGTGTTGCCGCAGTTGCGGCTGGCGATCTGTGGCGGTGCGCTGCTGGTCGGCCTGCATCTGCTGGCCGAATACGGTCTCTACGCGATGATCCGTTTCGATACCTTCACCACGGCGATTTTCGATCAGTTCAAATCGACCTTTAACGGCCCGGCGGCGAACATGCTCGCCGGGGTGCTGGCCCTGTGTTGTCTGGCGATGCTCACCGTCGAATCCGCCGCCCGTGGCCAGGCGCGCTATGCGCGAGTCGGCGCTGGTAGTGCCCGCGAGCAGCGCACCATTCGCTTGAAACGCAGCGCAGTGGTCGCAGGACTTGCCCTGCAAAGTCTGACCTGCCTGCTCGCGCTCGGCGTGCCGTTGCTGACATTGGGTCGCTGGTTGATCGCTGGCGGTGCCGAGGTCTGGGAAAGTGGCGAGCTGCTGCCCGCCCTGCTGCAAACTCTGTCGTTCGGTGTGGCCGGGGCCTTGCTGACCAGTCTGGCGGCGATTCCGATTGCCTGGCTGTCGATTCGCGCGCCGGGCAAATTGCAGCGCTTGCTCGAAGGCTGCAACTACATCACCAGTGCGTTGCCGGGGATCGTCGTGGCGCTGGCCTTGGTCACCGTGACCATCCATTTCGCCCGGCCGATCTACCAGACCACCATTACCGTGCTGCTCGCTTACCTGCTGATGTTTTTGCCGCGTGCGCTGGTCAGCCTGCGCGCCGGTTTCGCTCAGGCACCGGTTGAGCTGGAAAACATCGCGCAAAGCCTCGGCCGCTCGCCACTGCGCGCCTTGTGGCTGATCACCCTGCGCCTCGCCGCGCCCGGTGCAGCCGCTGGTGCGGCGCTGGTATTTCTGGCGATCACCAATGAACTGACCGCCACGCTTCTGCTCGCCCCAAACGGCACACGGACCCTGGCCACCGGTTTCTGGGCCATGACCAGTGAAATCGATTACGCCGCCGCTGCGCCTTACGCGCTGCTGATGGTCCTGCTTTCACTGCCGCTGACAGCCATTCTCTATCACCAATCCAGGCGCACCGCTGGCCGATGAACGCACTCGAACTGATCTCCCTAAGCAAATCCTTTGGCGCACAGAAAGCGCTGGATGACATCTGTCTGTCCGTCGCGACCGGCAGCCGCACGGTCATTGTCGGCCCTTCCGGTTCCGGCAAAACCACGCTGTTGCGGATGATCGCCGGTTTTGAATTTCCCGATGCCGGCAGCCTCACCCTTAACGGCCAGACGCTGGTCGACAGCAGCCACGCCGTGCCGGCCTACCAACGCCAGATCGGCTACGTGCCGCAGGATGGTGCACTGTTTCCGCACATGACCGTGGCCGCCAACATCGGCTTCGGCGTGGCCCTGACCGGTGCGGCCAGAACCGAGCGCATCGCGCAATTGATGGACAGCGTGGCGCTTGACGCCAACATGGCCAGCCGCTGGCCACACGAATTATCCGGCGGCCAGCAGCAACGAGTGTCCCTCGCCCGGGCGTTGGCCCAGCAACCGCGCTTGATGCTGCTCGACGAGCCGTTTTCCGCCCTTGATACCGGACTGCGCAGCGCCATGCGCAAAATGGTCGCGCGCCTGCTTGAAGAGGCCGGCGTCACCACCATTCTGGTGACTCACGATCAGGGTGAGGCGCTGTCGTTCGCCGATCAGTTGGCGGTCATGCGTGGCGGGCGGCTGGTGCAATCGGGTCATCCAATGGACCTCTACCGCTACCCGGACGATGAGCAGACCGCGCATTTCCTCGGCGAAGCGGTGGTGATGCCGGCGCGCATCGAATCCGGTTGGGCGCACTGCGATCTCGGCCCGGTGCCGGTCAACAGCAACGGCTTCATCGGCAATGCACAGATCATGTTGCGCCCGGAGCAGTTGCAGGTGATCGACGGGGTAAACGACGCGCAGGCCTGCAATGCCGTGGTCACCGAGCGCGATTTCGCCGGCAACACCTGCACGCTTACCGTCGAACTGCGTTCGCAAACCACTCAGGACCCGGGCCGTTCGCTACTGGTGCGCAGCTCGGGCATGCACGCGCCACCGGCCGGAAGCGCGGTGCAGTTGTCGATACTCGGCGCCGCCCATGTGTTCGCCGCGTCCTGATCAGAGGTCGAAGCGATCCACCGCACGGCGCCGCTCGTTGTCGTCGCGCACGTCGTAGTTGGCCGTGGTCTGGATGTTGCTGTGGTGCGCGAGCTTCTGCGCAATCGACAGATCGTGCTCTTCAATCACCCGGGTGATGAACGAGCGGCGGAAATCGTGGGGCATGATTTTCACGCCGACCTGGGTGCCGCGCTGGCGGGCGATGTAGTAGATCGCGTGTTTGGTGATGCGCTCGCGGGTGATGTGGCTGCCGCGACGGATGCGGTTGAACAGAAAGGCATCGTCGCTTTCGCCCTCCTTGAGTTGCGAGCGGCGAAATTCCAGCCAGGCATTGAGCTTGGCAAACGCCCAGGCCGGTGCGTACTTGATCAGTTGTTTGTTGCCCTTGCCGGTGACGGTCAGGCTGCGTTCGCTGAAGTCGACCTGATTCAGGTCCAGATCCACCGATTCCGACTTGCGCATCCCGGTGCCGTACAGCAAGGCAATCACGGCGGCGTCGCGCAGGCCTTGCGGGCGTGGATCGGCGGCGCACACCTCCATCAATTCGTGAATCAGCGTGCGCTTCAAGTTGCGCCCCTGCGACAAACGCGTGCCGGCAATGCCTTTGACCGAACGCATCTTCAATAAATGATCCTGCGTGATCAGGCTCATCCGCCACGCTTCATTCATCACGCCGCGCACGGCATTTACATAGAGCGAAGAAGTGTTTGGCGCGTAGTTGTCTTCGCGCAACGCGGCGACTAACGCAACAACATCTTCAGGTTGCAAGGCGTGCCACGGAATCTCTTCGACGTTCATGTCTTCGAAACCGAGGCGGTCGGCAGCGTCCTGCAAAACATAACGCATGGTCAGTTGGCTGGAGGGCGCCAGACGCGCCAGATACACAGTCATCGGATTGGTTTGGCGGGTTTCCAACGGGACAGCGGACAAGTCAGTCAAACGTAAAGGCCTTGAGTAAAAACAATTCAACACACCAACTAACAACTGCAACATTCCCAGTATAAGGGGAACACTTCTGTAGGACTTTTCTACTAAAAATGACGATAAACGGTAGAAGTCTGAACAGTGGCTGTATGAGTTTCATATAAACGATTCGCCAACCGCTTTTTCATGTTCCTTTCACAAAAACGGGCATAACCTTAATTCCAATAGAACCCGCGGCGGCGGTGCCCAAACTGCCGCGCAACGCCCGAAAAGTCAACCTGACCCCGACGGTAAGTCATTTCAGCAACTTATTGATGCGAAGGAATTTTTTGCGTCTACGCTGAAGTTGGATCCGATTTTCCGAGTTGGTTTTCTACTGATTGTTTGTGATGAGGTGTTCATGAGTCAGGCGTTTCTCCCCTTCTCTCGCCCCAGTATCGGTGATGAAGAAATTGCAGCCGTAGAGCAAGTATTGCGTTCCGGCTGGATCACTACCGGGCCGAAAAACCAGGCACTCGAAGAGCAATTTGCACAGTACGTTGGCTGCCGGCATGCGGTTGCCTTGTCTTCGGCCACCGGCGGCATGCACATCACCCTGCTGGCGTTGGGTATTGGTCCGGGCGACGAGGTGATCACGCCATCGCAGACCTGGGTCTCGACCGCCAACATGATCTCGCTGATCGGCGCCACGCCGGTGTTCGTCGACGTCGACCGCGACACACTGATGACCGACGCTGCCCGCATCGAAGCCGCCATCACCCCGCGTACCAAAGCGATTATTCCGGTGCATTACGCCGGCGCGGCTTTCGATCTCGATCCGCTGTACGCCCTGGCCGACAAACACGGCATCGCGGTGATCGAAGACGCTGCCCACGCCGCTGGCACCCGTTACAAGGGCCGTCACGTCGGCGCTCAGGGCACGGCGATCTTTTCTTTCCACGCGATCAAGAACATGACCTGTGCCGAAGGCGCGATGTTCGTCACTGACGACGAAGCGCTGGCCAGTCGTGTGCGCATGCTCAAGTTCCATGGTCTGGGCGTTGACGCCTACGACCGTCTCACCGGTGGCCGCAAGCCGCAGGCGCAGGTGATGGAACCGGGTTTCAAATACAACCTGGCCGACATCAATGCGGCGATTGCCCTGGTACAGCTGCAGCGTCTGGACGCGATCAACGCCCGCCGCACCGAGTTGGCCGCTGCTTACCGGCAAAAGCTCGAAGGCTTGCCGGTGCAACCGCTGGCCCTGCCCGACTACGCGCAAACCCACGCCTGGCATCTGTTCATCCTGCGCATCGGCAGCGAGCGCTGCGGCATGGACCGCGAAGCCTTCATGAAGGGTTTGCAGGATCAGGGCATCGGCACCGGCATCCATTTCATCGCCACCCACCTGCACACCTGGTACCGCCAGCGTGACCCCGATCTGTATCTGCCCAACACCGAATGGAACTCGGCGCGGCTGTGCTCGATTCCGTTGTTCCCCGACATGACCGATCAGGACCTTGATCGCGTGGTCGGCGCCATCGCCACTCTTATGGACAAACGCCCGTGAAACCTTACCCAATCCGTTGTGTGTCGATCGTCATCCCGGTCTACAACGAACAGGACAGCCTGCCGGAACTGTTGCGCCGCACCGAAGCGGCGTGCCGGATGCTGCGCCACGACTACGAAATCGTCCTCGTCGACGACGGCAGCCGTGACGAGTCCGCCAATTTGCTTGAGGAAGCCGCGAGCCGCGAAGACAGCCCGTTTGTGGCGGTGATCCTCAACCGCAACTACGGCCAGCACGCGGCGATCATGGCCGGGTTCGAGCAGTGCAAGGGCGACGTGGTGATCACCCTCGACGCCGACCTGCAGAACCCGCCGGAAGAAATCCCGCGCCTGGTCGCCGAGGCCGAAAAAGGCTACGACGTGGTCGGCACAGTGCGCGGCAATCGTCAGGATTCGGCGCTGCGCCGCTACCCGTCGAAACTGATCAACCTCGCCGTGCAACGCTCAACCGGCGTTGCGATGAGCGACTACGGCTGCATGCTCCGCGCTTACCGCCGCACGATCATCGACGCGATGCTCGCCTGCCGTGAGCGCAGCACATTCATCCCGATTCTGGCCAACAGCTTCGCCCGCCACACCACCGAAATCGTCGTCGCCCACGCCGAGCGTGAGCATGGCGATTCGAAGTACAGCCCGATGCGTCTGATCAACCTGATGTTCGACCTGATCACCTGCATGACCACCACGCCGCTGCGTTTGCTGAGCATCGTCGGTTTCACCATGGCCGGGCTCGGTCTGCTGTTTGCGTTCGCGCTGATTGTCATGCGTCTGGCTTTTGGTTCCGGCTGGGCCGGTGACGGCATGTTCGTGCTGTTCGCGGTGCTGTTCGTGTTTACCGGTGGCCAGTTCATCGGCATGGGCCTGCTCGGCGAATACCTGGGACGCATGTACAGCGACGTGCGCGCCCGCCCGCGTTTCTTCATTGAAAAGGTCCTGCGCAGCCACCCCGCTACGCCGGCGCCGGCCGTCACCGTTGATGGTCTGTCCTCTACTCCGTCTACAACTTCTACTACCGGTCAGGTTCTCTCATGAGTGCAAAAACTGTTGTCTTCGCTTACCACGATATCGGCTGCGCCGGCATTCAAGCCCTGCTTGACGGCGGCTTCGACATCGCCGCGGTGTTCACTCACGCCGATGACCCGAAAGAGAACGCTTTCTACGCCTCGGTCGCGCAATTGTGTGCAAACAAAGGCATTCCGGTGCATGCGCCGGAGGACGCCAATCACCCACTGTGGATCGAGCGCATCGCCAAGCTCGACCCGGATTACATTTTCTCCTTCTACTACCGCAACCTGCTGAGTGAGGCGCTGCTGGCCACCGCAAAAAAAGGCGCGTTCAACCTGCACGGCTCGTTGCTGCCACGCTACCGGGGTCGCGCGCCGGCCAACTGGGTGCTGGTCAACGGCGAAACCGAAACCGGCGTGACCCTGCACCGCATGGTCAAACGTGCCGATGCCGGCGCCATCGTCGCCCAGCAGCGCGTGGCCATCGAGCGCAGCGACACAGCGTTGAGCCTGCACGGCAAACTGCGCACCGCCGCCAGCGATCTGCTGCACGACACCCTGCCGGCGATGCTGCAAGGCAAGATCAGCGAAACCGTGCAGGACGAAACCCAAGCCACGGTGTTCGGTCGCCGTACCGCAGCGGACGGCAAACTGGTCTGGGCGCAACCCGCCGAGCAGCTGTTCAACCTGGTCCGCGCCGTGACTCAACCGTACCCGGGCGCCTTTTGCGCCGTGGGCGAGCACAAACTGATTGTCTGGAGCGCCGAAGTTGCCAAAGGCAACGAAGGCCAGGCGCCGGGCCGGGTGATCAGCGTCGATCCGCTGCGCATTGCTTGTGGCGAAGATTCGTTGGTGATTCTCTCGGGGCAGCGCAACGACAACGGTCTGTACCTGAGCGGCCCGCAACTGGCCAACGAACTCGGTCTGGTCGACGGCTCGCTGCTGCGCGGCGCCGAGTCCGGCCGTGGCCCACGTCGCACTCGCGTGCTGATCCTCGGCGTCAACGGTTTCATCGGCAATCACTTGTCCGAGCGTCTGCTGCGTGATGACCGCTATGAAGTCTATGGTCTGGATATCGGCTCCGACGCCATCGAGCGTCTGCGCAGCCATCCGCGTTTTCACTTCGTCGAAGGCGACATCAGCATTCACTCCGAGTGGATCGAGTACCACATCAAGAAGTGCGACGTGGTCCTGCCGCTGGTGGCCATCGCCACGCCGATCGAATACACGCGCAATCCGCTGCGGGTGTTCGAACTCGACTTTGAAGAAAACCTCAAGCTGGTGCGCTACTGCGTCAAATACAACAAGCGCGTGATCTTCCCGTCGACCTCGGAAGTCTATGGCATGTGCCAGGACAAGAACTTCGACGAAGACAAATCCAACCTGATCGTCGGGCCGATCAACAAGCAGCGCTGGATCTACTCGGTGTCCAAGCAACTGCTCGACCGGGTGATCTGGGCCTACGGCGCCAAGGGCCTGAATTTCACCCTGTTCCGGCCTTTCAACTGGATGGGCCCGCGTCTTGATCGTCTGGATTCGGCGCGCATCGGCAGCTCCCGGGCAATCACCCAACTGATCCTCAATCTGGTGGAAGGCACGCCGATTCGTCTGTTCGACGGCGGTGAGCAAAAACGTTGCTTCACTGACATCGCCGACGGCGTCGAAGCACTGGCGCGGATCATCGATAACGACAACGACGTCTGCAACGGCCAGATCATCAACATCGGCAACCCGGACAATGAAGCGAGCATCCGCCAGTTGGGCGAAGAGTTGCTGCGCCAGTTCGAAGCGCATCCGCTGCGCCACAACTTCCCGCCGTTCGCCGGTTTCCGCGACGTCGAGAGCAAGGCGTTCTACGGCGCCGGTTACCAGGACGTCGAACACCGCAAACCGAGCATCGCCAACGCCAAGCGCCTGCTGGACTGGACGCCGACCGTGGAAATGCGCGAGACCATCGGCAATACGCTGGACTTCTTCTTGCGTGAAGCCATGCTCGAAATCGCGGAGCACTCGAACAAAGAGGCAGGCTGATGCAGGCCGGTCTACGCATCGACGTCGATACCTTTCGCGGCACCCGTGAGGGTGTGCCGCGTCTGCTGGAAATGCTCGACGAAGCGCAGATCAAGGCAACGTTCTTCTTCAGTGTCGGCCCGGACAATATGGGCCGGCATCTGTGGCGCCTGATCCGCCCGCAGTTCCTCTGGAAGATGCTCCGTTCCAACGCGGCCGGCCTGTATGGCTGGGACATTTTGCTGGCCGGTACCGCGTGGCCGGGCAAACCGATTGGCCGCGAACTCGGGCACCTGATGCGTCAGGCCCGAGACGCCGGGCATGAGGTCGGCCTGCACGCCTGGGATCACCACGGCTGGCAGGCCAATGCCGGGCGCTGGAGCGATCAGCAACTGATCGAGCAGATCCGTCAGGGCGTCGACACCTTGAGCGACATTCTTGGCGAGAAGGTCACCTGTTCGGCCGCTGCCGGTTGGCGTGCCGACGAGCGCGTGATTGAAGCCAAGCAGGCGTTCGGCTTTCGCTACAACAGCGATTGCCGAGGCACGCGAGTGTTCCGTCCGCTGCTGGCTGACGGCACACCGGGCACGCCGCAGATTCCGGTGGATCTGCCGACCTTCGACGAAGTCGTCGGCCCCATCGTTGCGGCGCGGGATTTCAACCGCTTCATCCTCGATCACTTTCTGCCGCGACAACTCAACGTCTACACCATTCATGCCGAAGTAGAAGGGATTCTGATGGCTCAGGACTTTCGTCAACTGCTGGCCGATGCGCGCCAGCGCAACATCGACTTCACCCCGCTGGGCGACTTGTTGCCCGAGTTCTTCAACACCTTGCCCGTGGGGCGCGTGCAGCGCGGCGCCCTCGATGGCCGCGAAGGCTGGCTGGGAGTGCAAGGCGCATGACTAAACGCTGGACACTGCCGCTGCTGTTGTTGGCGATCTGTCTGCTGGCCTACCTGCTGCCGCTGGGCAGCCATGGCTTGTGGATTCCCGACGAGACCCGCTACGCACAGATCAGTCAGGACATGCTGCTGAGCGGCAACTGGGTGTCGCCGCATTTCATGAGCCTGCGCTATTTCGAGAAGCCGATTGCCGGCTACTGGATGATCGCGCTGGGGCAGGAATTGTTCGGTCAGAACCTGTTTGGCGTGCGCTTCGCTTCGGCGCTGAGCACGGGTTTGAGCGTGTTGCTCTGCTACCTGATCGCCCGGCGCCTGTGGAACGAGCCGCGCAAAAGCTTCGTCTGCGCCCTGCTCTACATGAGTTTCACCGTGGTTGCCGGGCAATCGGGCTACGCCAACCTCGATCCGCAATTCACCTTTTGGGTCAACCTGAGCCTGGTGGCGCTGTGGTTTGCCGTCGACAGTCAAAGCAGCGGTCAACGCATGGCCGCGTGGGCTGTGCTGGGATTCGCCTGCGGTATGGGCTTCATGACCAAGGGTTTTCTCGCCTGGGTGTTGCCGGTGCTGATCGCCTTGCCGTGGATGCTTTGGCAAAAACGCTGGCGCGAACTGCTGCTGTACGGCCCGGTGGCGATTGCTGTGGCGATCATTGTCAGCTTGCCGTGGGCGCTGGCGGTGCATGCGCAGGAACCGGACTACTGGCGGTTCTTCTTCTGGCATGAACACATTCGCCGGTTCGCCGGGGACGATGCCCAGCACGATGCGCCGTGGTGGTTTTATCTGCCACTGCTGGTGGCGTTCAGTCTGCCGTGGGTGGGGTTGTTGCCGACTGCTTTCAAGCAGGCATGGCAGAGCCGTACTCAGCCCAAAGTGGTGTTTCTGTTGCTGTGGTTGCTGATGCCGCTGGCGTTCTTCAGCCTGAGCAACGGCAAACTGCCGACGTACATCCTGCCGTGCCTGTTGCCGATGGCGTTGTTGCTCGGCAACGTGCTGGCCGATCGCCTGCGGCTGGAGCAAGGTCGAGCGTTGGGCATCAATGGTTTGCTGAATCTGGTGCTCGGAATCGCGGTGCTGATTGCGCTGGTGTATGTGCAGCTGACGCGGCCGATTTATGACCATGAACTGCACAGCCTGGTGCTGGTGTTCATCGCGCTGATCGGCTGGATCATCGCCAACCTGTTGCAAGCCTTCCTGCCCTTGCAATGCTGGGCGGCGCCGGCCTTCGGCAGTCTGTTGCTGATCGCGCTGTTGCCGGCGGCATTGCCAAAATCGGTCATCGCCAACAAGACACCTGATCAGTTCATCAAGCATCACGTCAGCGAACTGGCGCAGGCCGAGCATCTGTTGAGCAACGATCTAGGCGCCGCGTCGGCCCTGGCCTGGCGGCTGAAACGCCCGCAAGTGGGGTTGTACAACACGATAGGCGAATTGAAATATGGCCTTGCCTATCCTGACGGTATTCAACAACGGGTCGATCCCGAACAGGTTCAACAGTGGATGCGCGAGGCGCGCCGCAGCGGTTCGGTCGGCGTGGTGATGCGCGTCAAGGGGCAAGACGAACTGGACGAAATCGACAGACTGCCAAAGGACGGCGTGCGTTATGAGCAGGGCAACCTGGTGATCATGATTCTGCCCAAGGAGGCGTCATGAGCCTGTTGCTGCTGTTGCTCGCCTGCCTGCTGACCTGCCTCGGGCAGGTCGCGCAAAAGTACGCCGTGGAAAGTTGGCGCGGTGTCGAGTCGTCCTGGGCCGACAAACTGCGCTCGCCGTGGTTGTGGCTGGCGTTGCTCGCGCTGGGCTCGGGCCTGCTGGTCTGGCTGTTGGTGCTGCAGCGTCTGGAAGTCGGCATCGCCTACCCGATGCTCAGCCTCAACTTCGTGTTGATCACCCTGATCGCGCGCTTCGTTTTCCGTGAACCCATCGACCGTCAGCATTGGCTTGGCGTGGCGCTGGTGATCGGCGGCGTGGTTTTGCTGGGGCAACAATCATGAACCAGCGTCGTGGAATCACCTTCGCCATGGGCAGCGTGTTGTTGGTCAGCGCCGCACAACTGGGCATGCGCTGGAGCATGACGCGCCTGCCGGCGCCGGACCATTGGCTTGCGCTGGACAGTATCGACCTGCGTGCGCTGGCGGTTGTTGTCGCGGCGATCGTCGCCTACGCACTGTCGATGCTCTGCTGGCTCGCCGCCCTGCGCGATCTGCCGCTGGGCCGCGCCTATTCGCTGCTGAGCATCAGCTATGCGCTGGTGTACCTGTTGGCGGCCAGCCTGCCGCTGTTCAACGAATCCTTCAGTTTCACTAAATCACTGGGCGTGGCGCTGGTCATGCTCGGGGTCATCACTATCAACACTCGTCCGGCTCGTGCGCCCGAATTCAGGAGTGCTCCATGAAAATCACAGTATTTGGTAGCGGATATGTCGGCCTGGTGCAGGCCGCAGTACTGGCTGAGGTCGGCCATGACGTCGTGTGCATGGACGTCGATCAAAAGAAAGTCGACCTGTTGCGCCAGGGCCACGTCAGCATCTTCGAACCGGGGCTGGCCAGTCTGGTGCGTGAGGGCCTGGATTCGAAACGCCTGCTGTTCACCACCGATGAAAAACTCGCCGTGCAGCACGGTCGGGTCGCATTTATCGCAGTCGGCACACCGTCCCGTGAAGACGGTTCGGCGGATCTGCGTTATGTGCTTTCGGTCGGCGACGCGATTGCCCGGCATCGTGAACAGCCGTTGATCATCGTGGAGAAATCCACGGTGCCAGTGGGCACCGGCGACACCCTGCGCACGCACATCGAAAAGGCCCTGATCAAGGTCGGTCGCCTGCTGCAATTCGATATCGTCTCCAACCCGGAGTTTCTCAAGGAAGGCTCCGCCGTCGCGGATTGCCGCCGGCCGGATCGCATTGTTATCGGCTGCGAAGGCGATGAAGTGCGCGATGTCATGCGCGACTTGTATTCGCCGTTCAACCGCAACCATGACCGCATCATGTTCATGGACCTGCGCAGCGCCGAGCTGACCAAGTACGCGGCCAACTGCATGCTGGCGACCAAGATCAGCTTCATCAACCAGATCGCCGAACTGGCCGAACACCTCGGTGCCGACATTGAGTCGGTGCGTCAGGGCATCGGTGCCGACACGCGCATCGGCTATCACTTTATCTACCCGGGTTGCGGCTATGGCGGTTCGTGCTTCCCGAAAGACATGCGCGCATTGATCCACAGCGCCGAAGAAGCGCACTGCTCCAGCGATCTGCTGCAAGCGGTCGAGGCGATCAACCAACGGCAGAAACACAAGCTGTTCGAGCGCATCAACGCGTTCTACAAGGGTGATTTGCGCGGCAAGACCTTCGCCCTGTGGGGCCTGGCCTTCAAGCCCAACACCGATGACATGCGCGATGCACCGAGCCGGGTGTTGCTGGAAGAATTGTGGGCGGCCGGTGCCAGCGTGCGCGCATTCGATCCGGAAGCCATGCAGGAAACCCAGAGTCTCTACCCGGATGAGTCGAAACTGATGCTGATGGGTACGCCTGAATCGGTATTGCCCGGCGCCGATGCGCTGATCATCTGCACTGAATGGCAGCAGTTCAAGGCGCCGGATTTCGACCTGATCAAGCAGCGTCTCAACACACCGGTAATCTTCGACGGTCGCAACCTGTATGACGCCGAGCGCCTGGCGCGCAACGGCTTCCAGTATTTCCCGATGGGCCGTGGCGAATCGCGCAAGTTACCGATCCCGCTGCAACAGTGGCCGCACGCGTCCGACGTCGCTTGATTACGCTGACGCCTGCCATTCGCCGGCAGTCCCTGATCGCAGGGCTGCTGGCGTTTTTATTGTTGATCGCCGGGGTCTACGGGCAGGCCCCTATCGGTTTTGATTCACGTTTTGTGCTGTTCGCGCAGGAAATGCTGCGCCACGGGCCGACGGTGTTTCCCACCACTTACGGTGAGCCGTACGCGGACTACTCGGCGCTGTCGACGTGGTTTGTCTGGCTGCTGTCGCTGCCGTTCGGCACGGTCAACGCCTTAACCGCCTGGGCGCCGAGCGCTGTCGCCGGGGCCGTGATGGTGACGTTGATGTATCGCCTGCTCGCGCCGTATTCGCGGCGTTGGGCGCTGATCAGCATTGCCTTGCTGATGCTCACCGGCACCTTCGTCACTGAAGTGCGTGCGGTGTCGCAGGACCTGATGCTCGCCGCTGTGGCGTTTGCCGTGTTCTATCTCGGTTATGCCCATGATCATTTCAGTGGTGGACGGCGCTGGTCGCTGATCTTTGTGTTGCTACTGCTCGGTTTCGGTATTCGCGGGCCGATCGGGCTGGTGGTGCCGACCGGGATGCTGTGCAGTTATTACCTGCTCAATCGGCAATGGTCGCGATTGCTGATGTTCGGCGGGCTCGCGGCGCTGTTGCTGGTGGCGTGCGTCGGGCTGTTGTTGTGGCTGGCGCAGGTCAGCGGTGGTCCGGGGTTCATGCAGGACGTGATCCGCATGCAGTTCATGGGGCGCATGGACGGCAGCGAGGGTGTCAGCGGTTCGTTGTATTACTTCACCAGTTCACTCGGCAACTACGCGCTGGCGTATCCCTTGGCCTTATTGGCGTTGGCTTGCGCATGGCTGAGCAAACCGCACCAGCGCGGGCCGGCCTTGCGCCTGGTGCAATATTGCGCGGCGGCGGGGTTGATCGTGATGGTCGGGCTGTCGATCCCGCAGGCGAAGAAGGCACGGTATCTGCTGCCGATGTTGCCGATGGCGGCGATCATCGCGGCATATCCGTTTCAGGTGGCGCACGGTCGCGTGTTCGTCTGGTTGCGCGGCCTGATTCAAGGGCTATGGCTGCTGACGCCGGGGTTGTTGATGGTGGTGTTGCTGGTTGCGCGGCGGCGGGTTCCGGAGTTGCAAATTGGGTTGGCAGGCGTGTTGATCGTGCTTGGCGTGCTGCAAGCGTTTGCATTGTCGCGCCTGTTGCAGCCGCGCTGGCGTGCCGAGGTCATGGCATTCAGCGCGGTGCTGGCGTTGTGGGCGGTATATGCCATGGTGTTCGAACCGGTTGAGCGGCAGATGTACGACACCCGCACCTTCAGTCGTGAAGTGTTCGCCCAGGTTCAACAAAACCCGGCGCCACTGGTGCTGCACGGCATGGGCAAAGATGCCAAAGCGATCAAGTTCATGGTCAACCTCGAACAGGATCTGCAACCGCAGTTCAGCGAAACCGTGCAGGATCTGGAAGCACTCAAAGGCCCGGCGTGGCTGATGATGGATCGCAATGACTTCAAGGCACTCGCGGGCACGCCGCTGCAAACGCTGGAACCGGTGTTGAGTGGGCGTTTCGATAAAAACGACTATGTCCTGCTGTGGCTGAAACCGTAATCTGTCGGGCTTTGCTCGACAGGACTCGTCCCGACATGACTTTCATCGTCCGCCGCGCCAGCCCTGCTGACGCGGCCGCCCTCCCCGCCATCGAACGCTCGGCTGCCGGGCTGTTTCGTCTCGACCCTAACCTCGCCTGGCTCGCCGACGCCGAAGTGCCAGATAGTGCGCAACATGTGCAGGCCATCGAGCAGATGTGCGTTTGGGTGGTTGAAGGTGCTGACCAGTCACTGGCGGGGTTTCTTCGGGCACTGGAAATCGACAGTCAATTGCACATCGAAGAGCTGTCGGTGAGTCAGGATTTTCAGGGGCAAGGCATGGGGCGTGCGTTGGTATCAGCGGCCATTGAGCACGCGCGTCAGATGCAATTGCAGGCCGTAACCCTGACCACCTTTCGCGACCTGCCGTGGAATGCGCCGTTCTATCAGCGCCTCGGGTTTATCGTGCTCGGCGCTGAAGACACGCCACCGCATCTGCTGACCGCCCTGCAAACCGAAATCAACCACGGTTTCCCCGGCGAAAGACGTTGCGCGATGCGCCTGCCACTTCCCTGACAACACTCAAAACCAGCTCCTACATGGGCATGTCGGTGTGTCAGGTTGACCGCCGGGCGAGAGCCGGGGAGGATGACGGCGCGCCTCTCGCATTTGAAATAAGGACGTTGACCTCTTCGTGGCCACCTACTCGCGCCTCATTCGCCGACTGATGATCAGCTCGCTGACCGTCGTCGTCAGCCGTGCCCTGATCAGTCCGCTGCTGACCCTGTTCCTCAGCAACAAACTCGGCCTCAACCCGCAGGACGTCGGCCTGCTGCTGGGCGTCGCAGTGTTCAGCGCGACGCTGTTGTCGCTGTACGGCGGCTACATCATCGACAAACTCGACAAGCGTCAGTTGCTGATTGTGACGATGCTCTCCAGCGGTATCGGCCTGATGCTGCTGACCTTCGCGCAGAACCTGTATCTGGTCACCCTGGTGCTGATCATCAGCGAGACCGCGTCGGCGCTGTTCCTGATCTGCTCCAAGGCGATCCTCAGTGAAAACCTGCCGGTCGGCCAGCGGGTCAAGGCGTTCTCGCTGAATTACACGCTGACCAATATCGGCTATGCGGTTGGGCCGATGATCGGCGTGGTGATTGCCGGCATCCAGCCTTCCGCGCCCTTCATCGTTGCCGGCGCGATTGCCATTGGCAGTATTTTTCTGCTGCTCGGCGCCGCGAAAGAGGCCAGCCCGATCTCGCCAGTCGGCCAGCCACAAAGCTTTTTGAATACGCTGATCATCCTCAAGAACGATCGCACGATGATCCTGTTCACCCTCGGTTGCCTTCTCAGCACGCTGGTGCACGGGCGTTTCACGTTGTACCTGTCGCAATACCTGCTGGTGACCCACACCCAGCAACAGACGCTGGACACCATGGCCGCCCTGCTCGCCTGCAACGCGATCACGGTGATCCTGTTGCAATACCAGATCGGCCGCTTGCTCAAACGCGAGTACTTGCGCCAGTGGATTGCCGGTGGCACGGCGTTGTTCATTGTCGGTCTGATCGGTTTCAGCCTGGCCGACAGCCTCGTGGGCTGGTGCGTGGCGATGTTCATCTTCACCTTGGGCGAAATGATCATCTACCCGGCGGATTTCCTCTTCGTTGATACGCTGGCCCCAGAGGAGTTGCGTGGCAGCTACTACGGCGCGCAGAACCTGGCGGCACTCGGCGGTGCGGCGAGTCCGGTGATGTGTGGATTCCTGCTGATGCACACGCCGGCGCCGAGCATGTTTTACGCGCTCAGCGCGTTGGCGGCGTTGGGCGGTTATCTGTGTTTTGTCAGCGGCCGAAGAGTGGCGTCAGTTCAAAAATAATGCACTGAAACTGCATTAATATGAATTTGTCAGCATCGTGAATGATCGGCACACTGTGCACGTTCCTCCCCCAATGTTGGAACACTTCGAGGGCTTTCCGGATTGCCGGACAGTCCTTTTTTTTGCCCGCAATTTTTTACAGGATCTGATCTGCATGCTTGCTCGCTGGTTGCCCGCCGCCATCAACACCCGCCCCACCGAATGGAGCCGCGCCGCCATCGGCATGGCCTTGGGCACGCTGTTCAGCGTTTGGCTGTGTGCGCAGGTGTTCGGTCATGACGTGGCCTATCACCTGATCGGCCCGTTGGGTGCGTCGGCGGTGTTGCTGTTCGCTGTGTCGTCCGGTGCGCTCGCCCAGCCTTGGTCGATTCTCGGCGGTTACTTGTGTGCCGGTGTCGTCGCATTGTTGGTGGCCCACGTGCTCGGGCGAACCCTTGGCAGCGCGTGTCTGGCGGCGGGCATGGCGTTGATTCTGATGTGCTGGCTGCGTTGCCTGCATCCGCCGGCCGGTGCCTTGGCGTTGACGCTCGTGTTGGCAGATCCGGTGACCATCGCCATGGACTGGACAGCCATGGGGCCGGTGATGCTCGGCGCTGCGTGCATGCTGCTCAGCGCCCTCGCTTACAACAACCTGACGCGGATTCGTTATCCGAAACGTGCTGCCGATCCCGCACCAACGGTGGCACCGGTCGACAGTCAGGCGATCACCGCTGAAGACTTGAAACTGGCACTGGCGGACATGGAAGCGTTCATCGACATCACCCCCGAAGACCTCGAACAACTGATCCACACCAGCGAACAGCACGCCAAACGGCGCAGCATCGGTGAAGTCTTCACACGTTAGCCGCTGAGATCCCTCGCCACAAAGGCGATCTTGTGTCTAAGGTAAAAACGCAGACAGACCCTGCACATATCCCCGTTGTACAGGGCAAATTTGCACTGTTACGATCCGCTAACGCTCGCGCGCGAGCTTCTCGAATAAAGACAATAAAAGCAGGGAGTTAGTGATGACTGCTCAGGCTTCATCCCCGCGGACTGTGTCCATGGATGCCACGCAAAACGAAGTGCTGGCCGAGGTTCGCAACCACATCGGTCACCTCACCCTCAACCGCCCCGCCGGCCTCAACGCCATTACCCTCGACATGGTGCGCCTGCTGCAACAGCAGCTCGACGCCTGGGCGAGCGATGCCAATGTTCACGCAGTCGTGCTGCGCGGTGCCGGTGAAAAAGCCTTCTGCGCCGGTGGCGATATTCGTTCCCTGTACGACAGTTTCAAAAGCGGCGACACGCTGCACGAAGATTTCTTCGTCGAGGAATACGCCCTCGACCTGACGATTCATCATTACCGCAAACCGGTGCTGGCGTTGATGGACGGTTTTGTCCTCGGCGGTGGTATGGGCCTGGTGCAAGGCGCGGATCTGCGCGTGGTCACCGAGAAGAGCCGACTGGCGATGCCGGAAGTGGCCATCGGTTATTTCCCGGATGTCGGCGGCAGTTACTTCCTGCCGCGTATTCCCGGTGAGCTGGGCATTTATCTGGGGGTCAGCGGCGTGCAGATCCGTGCTGCCGACGCGCTGTATTGCGGCCTCGCCGACTGGTATCTGGACAGCAGCCAACTGGCGCTGCTTGACGAAAAACTTGATGAGATGGAGTGGCAGGACACGCCGCTCAAGGCCCTGCAAAACCTGCTGGCCAAACACGCCGTGCAAACCCTGCCCGACGCGCCACTGGAAGCCTTGCGCCCGGCCATCGACCATTTCTTTGCTCTGCCCGATGTACCGAGCATGGTCGAGCAACTGCGCGCAGTGACCGTGGCCGACAGCCATGAATGGGCGACTACCACCGCCAACCTGCTGGAAACCCGTTCACCGCTGGCCATGGCCTCGACTTTGGAAATGCTCCGTCGCGGCCGTCATCTGAGCCTGGAACGTTGCTTCGCCCTGGAACTGCATCTGGATCGCCAGTGGTTCGAACGCGGCGACCTGATCGAAGGCGTGCGCGCCCTGCTGATCGACAAAGACAAGACACCTCGCTGGAACCCGCCGACCCTCGCCGCGCTGGACGCGGCGCATGTTGCGAGTTTCTTCCACGGTTTTGATGAGAGCGGGAACTGAGCCATGCACGATCTCGAACTGACAGAAGAACAAGTGATGATCCGCGACATGGCCCGGGACTTTGCCCGTGGCGAAATCGCACCCCATGCACAAGCCTGGGAAAAGGCTGGCTGGATCGACGACGCGCTGGTGGCGAAGATGGGCGAGCTGGGCCTGCTCGGCATGGTCGTACCGGAAGAATGGGGCGGCACTTACGTCGACTACGTGGCGTACGCACTGGCGGTCGAAGAGATTTCTGCCGGCGACGGCGCGACTGGCGCATTCATGAGCATCCACAACTCGGTCGGTTGCGGCCCGGTGCTCAACTACGGCAGCGAAGCTCAGAAACAGACCTGGCTGGCGGATCTCGCCAGTGGGCAAACCATCGGTTGCTTCTGCCTGACCGAACCGCAGGCCGGTTCCGAAGCGCACAACCTGCGCACCCGTGCCGAATTGCGTGACGGTCAATGGGTGATCAACGGCGCCAAGCAATTCGTCAGCAACGGCAAACGGGCGAAACTGGCGATTGTGTTTGCAGTGACCGATCCGGAGCTGGGCAAGAAAGGTATTTCGGCGTTTCTGGTCCCGACCGACACGGCGGGTTTCATCGTCGACCGTACCGAACACAAAATGGGCATCCGCGCCTCCGACACCTGTGCGGTAACGCTGAACAACTGCAGCATTCCCGAGGCCAATCTGCTCGGCGAACGTGGCAAAGGTCTGGCGATTGCCCTGTCCAACCTTGAAGGCGGCCGCATCGGCATCGCCGCGCAAGCGCTGGGCATCGCCCGTGCGGCGTTTGAAGCGGCGCTGGTTTATTCGCGTGATCGTATCCAGTTCGGCAAGCCGATCAATGAGCACCAAAGCATCGCCAATCTGCTGGCCGACATGCACATGCAACTGAACGCGGCGCGCTTGATGATTCTGCACGCGGCGCGGCTGCGCACAGCGGGCAAACCGTGTCTGTCAGAGGCTTCGCAGGCCAAACTGTTTGCGTCGGAAATGGCCGAGAAGGTCTGCTCGTCGGCGATTCAGATTCATGGCGGGTATGGGTATCTGGAAGATTATCCGGTCGAGAAGTACTACCGCGATGCGCGGATTACCCAGATCTATGAAGGGTCGAGCGAGATTCAGCGGATGGTAATTGCTCGGGAGCTGAAGAACTACCAGATCTAAAAGCAAAAGCATCGCTGGCAAGCCAGCTCCCACAGGGTTCTCGGTCGATCACAAATGTTGTGTACACCGAAGATTGTGTGGGAGCTGGCTTGCCAGCGATGACGTCAGTAAGACTGCAGTATTATTTGCCCTGAAAATCCGGCGTCCGCTTGGCCACAAACGCCGCCATTCCTTCCTTTTGATCCTGCGTGGCAAACGCTGCATGGAACACCCGGCGCTCGAAACGCACGCCTTCAGTCAGATTGACCTCGAAAGCACGGTTGACGCTTTCCTTGACCATCATCGCAATCGGCAGCGACTTGCTGGCGATCACCGCGGCAACCTTCAGCGCTTCTTCCAGCAACTCATCGCTCGGCACGATCCGCGCAACGATGCCGCAACGCTCGGCTTCCACCGCATCGATCATGCGCCCGCTCAGGCACATTTCCATGGCCTTGGCCTTGCCCACGGCGCGGGTCAGACGCTGGGTGCCGCCCATGCCCGGCAGCACGCCGAGGTTGATTTCCGGCTGACCGAATTTGGCGTTGTCGCCGGCCAGAATGAAGTCGCACATCAACGCCAGCTCACAGCCGCCACCGAGGGCAAAGCCGTTGACTGCGGCAATGATCGGCTTGCGCCGGTTGGCGACGCGGTCGCTGTCACTGAACAGATCGTCCATGTAGATCTGTGGGTAGGTCAGCTCGGCCATTTCCTTGATGTCGGCACCGGCGGCGAAGGCTTTTTTCGATCCGGTGAGGACGATGCAACCGATGTTCGCATCGGCTTCCAGGCCATCGAGGGCATGGTTCACTTCGCTGACCAGTTGCGCGTTCAGGGCATTCAGCGCCTGCGGCCGGTTCAAGGTGATCAGGCCAACGCGGCCGTGGGTTTCCAGCAGAATGGTTTCGTAAGTCATGAATGCAGATTCCTTCTCAAAGATTGCGCGAAATGACCATGCGCTGAATGTCACTGGTGCCTTCGTAGATCTGGCAGACGCGCACGTCGCGGTAGATACGCTCCAGCGGGAAGTCGTTGAGGTAACCGTAACCGCCGAGGGTTTGCAACGCCATCGAGCAGACCCTCTCGGCCATTTCCGAAGCGAACAACTTGGCCATGGAGGCTTCGACCAGCGCCGGTTGGCCACTGTCGCGCAGGGCGGCGGCGTAATGCACCATTTGCCGAGCGACGGCGATTTGCGTGGCCATGTCGGCGAGGCGGAACGCCACGGCTTGATGCTCGATGATCGGCTTGCCGAAGGTGTCGCGCTCTCGGGCGTAATCACGCGCCGCTTCAAACGCGGCACGGGCCATGCCCACCGATTGCGAGGCGATGCCGACGCGGCCGCCTTCAAGGTTGGCCAAGGCGATTTTGTAGCCCTCGCCCTCCTCACCCAGTCGGTTGGCGACCGGGACTTTGAGGTCTTCAAAGAGGATCTGGCAGGTGTCCGAGGCGTGCTGGCCGAGCTTGTCTTCGACGCGGGCGACTTTGTAGCCCGGCGAATCGGTCGGCACGATAAACGCAGTGATGCCGCGCTTGCCGGCACTCGGATCGGTCACCGCAAACACGATGACGATCCCGGCGTTCTGCCCGGAAGTGATGAACTGTTTGCAGCCGTTGAGCACGTAGTGATCGCCTTCAAGACGCGCACGGGTTTTCAGGCTGCTGGCGTCGGAACCGGCCTGCGGTTCGGTCAGGGCGAACGCGCCGAGCATCGCGCCACTGGCCAATGGCTTGAGGAAGCGTTCGCGCTGGTCGTCGTTGCCGAACTTGAGAATCGGCACGCAACCCACCGAGTTGTGCACGCTCATGATGGTCGAGCAGGCGCCATCACCGGCAGCGATTTCTTCCAGGGCCATGGCGTAGGCCAGATAACCGGTGTCACATCCGCCCCACAGCTCCGGCACGAGCATGCCGAAGAAGCCCAGTTCGGCCATCTCGCCGATGGCCTCCTTGGGGAAACGGTGCTCGCGATCCCACTCGGCAGCGAACGGCTTGAGCCGTTCCTCGGCAAATTGCCGGGCCATGTCGCGGATCTGGGTTTGGTCTTCGTTGGGAATCATGGTGAATCCTTAAATCCGGGTGACAACACAAAACCCTGTGGGAGCGGGCTTGCCCGCGATGGGGTCGTGTCAGCAAACATATCTGCTACATGACCCACCGCTATCGCGGGCAAGCCCGCTCCCACAAGGTCAGCGATCAACTTCAGTAAACGCATTCCACGGCCATCGCCGTCGCTTCACCGCCGCCGATGCAGATGGCCGCGATCCCGCGCTTGAGGTTTCGCTGGCGCAGCGCCGAGAGCAAGGTCACCAGAATGCGCGCGCCGGACGCACCGATCGGATGGCCCAAGGCACAAGCGCCGCCATGCACGTTGAGCTTGTCATGGGGAATTTCCAGGTGAGTCATCGCCGCCATCCCCACCACCGCAAACGCTTCGTTGACCTCGAACAGATCAACGTCGCCCAGCGACCAACCGGTTTTCTTGATCAGTTTCTTGATCGCGCCGATCGGCGCCACCGGGAACAGCCCCGGAGTATCGGCAAACGCGGCATGGCCATGGATGACGGCCAGCGGTTTCAGACCGAGTTTCTGCGCCTGGGATTGACGCATCAACACCAACGCCGCTGCGCCATCGGAAATTGAGCTGGAATTGGCCGCTGTTACCGTGCCGCCTTCGCGGAACGCCGGTTTCAGCGAAGCGATCTTGTCCAGTTTGGCTTTCGGTGGCTGCTCATCGTTGCTGATCAGCACCTGTTCTTTGCCGACGGTCACGGTCAGCGGAACGATTTCGTCCTTGAAGCTGCCGTCTTTGATAGCCTGCTGCGCACGGGTGGTCGAGGCGATGGCAAAAGCGTCCTGCGCTTCGCGGCTGAAGTCATTGGTTTCGGCGCAGTCCTCGGCAAAAGTGCCCATCAGACGGCCCTTGTCGTAGGCGTCTTCGAGGCCGTCGAGGAACATCGAGTCGAGCACGCGGCCATGGCCCATGCGATAACCGGCGCGGGCACGATCCAGCAGATACGGCGAGTTGGACATGCTTTCCATGCCACCGGCAATCACCACGTCGGCACTGCCTGCAACCAGCATGTCGTGGGCCAGAATGGTGGTTTCCATCCCCGAGCCGCACATCTTGTTGACGGTGGTGCAGCGGGTCGATTTATCCAGCCCGGCGCCCAATGCCGCTTGCCGCGCAGGTGCCTGGCCGAGGCCGGCGGGCAGTACGCAACCGAACAACACTTCGTCGACCGCATCGCTGGCGACTCCGGCACGTTCAACCGCAGCCTTGATCGCAGCGGCGCCGAGTTGTGGCGCGGTGAGGCTTTTCAGTTCGCCTTGAAAACCGCCCATCGGGGTGCGGACGGCGCTGACGATGACAATCGGATCGTTGGAAAGGGTCATGACAAATCCTCCTTACTTGGCGGCCATGCGCAAGGCACCGTCGAGACGGATCACCTCGCCGTTGAGCATGCTGTTTTCGATGATATGCCGAACCAGTGCGGCGTACTCGGCAGGCTTGCCCAGACGCGGCGGGAACGGCACGCCGGCGGCCAGCGAGTCGCGTACTTCCGGGGTCATGCCGGCCATCATCGGTGTTTCGAAAATGCCCGGGGCGATGGTCATCACGCGGATGCCGAAACGCGCCAGCTCACGGGCGGCCGGCAGGGTCAGACTGGCGATGGCGCCTTTGGATGCCGAGTACGCCGCCTGGCCGATCTGGCCGTCGAACGCCGCTACCGAGGCGGTGTTGATGATTACACCGCGTTCGCCGTCGGCATTGGCCTCGCTTTCGGCGATGGCGGCAGCGGCCAGACGCAGCATATTGAAGCTGCCGATCAGATTGACGTTGATCACTTGCGCAAAACTGCTCAGCGCATGCGGGCCGTTCTTGCCGAGGATTTTCTCGCCACGCACGATGCCGGCGCAGTTGACCAGGCCATTGAGGCTGCCAAAGGCGCTGACGGTCGCCTGCACCGCGGCTTCGGCCGCGGCTTCGTTACTGATGTCGGCAACCACGCTTTGCGCGCCCAGACGCTGGGCCTGAGCCGCCACGGCTTCGGCATTCATGTCCACCAGCATCACTTTGGCGCCGGCACTGACCAGCAATTCAGCGGTGGCGGCACCGAGGCCGGATGCGCCGCCGGTGACGATAAAAACCTTGTTCTCGATCTGCATGACTGTACTTCCTGATTCAAGCTGAAACGTTCTTCGCCGCGGCCTCTTGAGCCTTGGCGATTTCCTGGTTGCGCAAGATAAAGCGCTGCAATTTGCCACTCGGGGTCTTGGGCAATTCGCTGACAAATTCGATTTCACGCGGGTAAGAATGCGCGGCCAGACGCTTGCGCACGTGTTGGCGCAATTCCTCGGCCAACTCCGGCGCCGCACGGTATTGCGCGCTGAGCACGACAAAGGCTTTGACCAGCTCGGTGCGCTCCGGATCGGGTTTGCCGACCACGGCCGCTTCGACCACCGCCGGGTGTTCGATCAGCGCGCTCTCGACGTCGAACGGGCCGACGCGGTAGCCGGAGGTGGTGATCACGTCATCGCTGCGGCCGACGAAGCTGATGCTGCCGTCCGGGTTCCACTCCACAGTGTCACCGCTCAGGTAGTAATCACCGACGAAGGCCTTGGTCGGTGCGCCCTGGTAGCCGCCGAACCAGCACATCGGCGACTGCGGACGGTCGATGGCGAGAATGCCGGGCTGGCCGACGCCCAATTCGTTGTACTGATCGTCGAGTACCACGATGCGATGCCCCGGCGAGGCGAAACCGGCGGCGCCGACATGCACCGGATGGTCGAGGCCGTGGTGGTTGCACAGGACCATGCCCAGTTCGGTCTGGCCGTAATGGTCGTGAATGACCACGCCAAGGTTGTCGGCGAACCAGCGGATCACTTCCGGGTTCAGCGGCTCGCCGGCGCTGCTGACAATGCGCAGCTTGCCCTTGATCGACTTGGCGAACTCGTCGCCGCCGGCAATCAGCAGGCGATAGGCCGTCGGCGAACCGGTGAGGTTGGTGATGCCGTACTTGTTGATCACCCGGCAGGTGCTTTCGAGGGTGAACGGACCATCGTAAAAGGTAATCGGATGGCCCATCGACAACGGCCCGGTCACGCCGAAATAAATGCCGTAGGCCCAGCCCGGATCGGCGACGTTCCAGAACGCATCTTCCGGCCGCAGATCAACCGCGTCGCGGGTGTAGCTCTGGAACGCGACGATGGCTTTGAGCGGGACGGAAAGCGCCTTCGACGGGCCGGTGGTGCCCGAGGTGAACATCAGCAGGAACGGGTCTTCGCCCGTGAGCATCAGCGGTTCGCAGACATTGGAATGGTTGGGCAGCTCGGCCCAGAAACTGAAATCGCCACGGACAATGCCCTGGCCCTTGGCGCCGCCGACGGTGACCAGGGTCGGGCAGTCGGCAACTTCCGAGAGTTTCGGCCGGTTGACCGCATCGGTCACCACCACTTTGGCGCCGGAACTGTTGAGGCGATGTTCAAGGGCTTTGGGGCCGAACGCGGTGAACAGCGGTTGATACACCGCGCCAATGCGCCAGGTGGCGAACACGGTGATCAGCAATTCGATATTGCGCGGCAGCAGGCCGGCGACCTTGTCACCCTTCTGCACGCCTTGGGCGAGGAGGAAATTGGCAAAACGCGCGGCTTTGTCCTGCAAATCGCTGAAGGTGTACGTCGCACTGGCGCCGTCGCGGCCTTCCCAGAACAGCGCGATACGCCCCGGCAAGGCATGGCGGTCGCAGCATTCGACGCAGGCGTTGAGCGCCTCAAGCGAACCGCTGAGTGCGGCATCCACGGTGTGCTGATAGTTGAACTGTGCGGTGGCAGACAAGTAATCGCGCATTGCCAGAATCCCTCTGTGTTTTTATTAGGTTGGGGAACCGTAAACAACAGAGGGATAGTCGCGCTGCGGCGGACTTGGGGCAATGGTCAAAGCCATCAAAGTGGCTGACTGGTTTGGCCAGGGTTCAGGTTATGTAGCGCCTGTCAGGCCGCCATCGCTGGCAAGCCAGCTCCCACAGGATTTGCGCTGACCCTGTGGGAGCTGGCTTGCCAGCGAAGGCGCCGGGCCAGGCGACGAATGATCTGGATCAGACTGCTTCGTTGAGGATCAATGTGCGGTAATGCCCCGGGTTCGACCCCGACCATTTGCGAAACGCCTTGTAGAACGAACTGGCATCGGCAAACCCCAGCCGCGCCGCAATCTCGACAAAACTGATCGAAGGCTCCGCCAGCCAGACAATCGCCAACTCCTTGCGCACGCTGTCCTTGAGTCCTTGATACGTCTGCCCTTCCTCCGCCAGACGTCGGCGCAACGTCGAAGCGGACATGCACAGTTGCTGGGCCAGGGTTTCGGTTTCCGGCCACCGCTCGGCGGGCAACTGGCGCAAGTCATGTTTGATCCGGCTGGCGAGACTTTCCGGGTCGCGGTACTTCACCAGAATGTTGGCCGGGGCGTGGGCCAGAAAGCGCTTGAGCTCTTCGGCGCTGCGCTTGATCGGCAGATCGAGACAATCAGCGGAGAAAATCATCCGCGTACGCGGGCGATCAAAGCGCAGGTTTTCCGAGAACATCACCCGATAGTCATCGGTGAAGTCCGGCGCCGGGCAACGCAGCTCGATGGCGAGAATCGGAATCCGCCGCCCCGCCAGCCAGCAGGCCACGCCGTGGACAATCATCCAGTAGGTGAAATAGGTGAAAGCGCGACGTGGCTGCGGATCGTCTTCAAGCAGGACGATTTCCGCCAGGCTCTGCTGATGCACCAGTTGTGCGGGCATTTTTTCCAGCATCAGCGAGAGGAACGTCAGCCCCGTGTTCAGGCCGTCGGCCAGCGTCGATTGCGCCATCGCACTGCGGCAGAGGAACGCCAGACTCCCCGATTTGAGCCGGCGCGGGTCCATGCCGAAGAACTCGTCATCGCCACGCCGGGCCAGCAAACGCCAGAGTCTGGCGTACTGCGAGGCCGGCACCCGGCCATCCTCACGTTGCAACAGCGCCGGATCGATGCCGACCTTGTTCAAGGCTTCTTCCGTGGCCACGCCCGGGGCACAACTTTGCAGCAGCGCTTCACGCACCAGTTGCACGGCGATGGTGTCTTTTTCCGACATGGAACTCGGTGATTCCTGTTGTTTTTGAGTGGCAGGCATCTTACCGCAGGACACGAATTCAACACGAACCCCTGTAGGAGTGAGCCTGCTCGCGATGGCGATGGGGCAGAAAAATATGCGCTGACTGACACGACGCCATCGCGAGCAGGCTCACGCCTACAGGGATCTATGTGAGGCAAAAATTGAGGTTGTTCAGCTTGCGTTCAGGTTTATGTCAATGATTGTCATGTGAGAATGAGTGTCATTATGTTACAACTTGTAACCTCTTCGAATGACTTATAGGATGCCGAATGCTCGTCCCCTTTCTGATCATGCTGCGCGAAGGCATTGAAGCCGCGCTGATCGTTGGCATCATCGCCAGCTACCTGCAACAGACCGGCCGTGGCCAATGGATGCCCGCCGTGTGGATCGGCGTGTTTCTCGCCGCTGCGCTGGCCCTGCTGGTCGGTGGTGGCCTGGAACTGGTCAGCGCCGAATTCCCGCAAAAGCAGCAGGAGCTGTTCGAAGGCGTGGTCGGGCTGGTGGCCGTGGGCATTCTCAGCTCGATGGTGTTCTGGATGCGCAAGGTGGCGCGCTCGATCAAGCATTCGCTGCAAGCCTCGCTGGATCAGGCGCTGACCTCTTCGAAACACCAAGTGATTGCCTTGATCGCCATGGTCTTCTTCGCCGTCGCTCGCGAAGGACTGGAAACGGTGTTCTTCCTGCTCGCGGTGTTCCAGCAAAGCGAAGGCCCGGGGGCGCCGATCGGTGCCCTGCTCGGCCTGATTCTGGCGATCATCGTGGGTTTCCTGATCTACACCGGCAGCATGCGCCTCAATCTTTCGGCGTTCTTCAAGTGGACCGGGCTGTTTATTCTGGTGGTGGCCGCCGGGATTCTCGCCAACTCGGTGCAGGCCCTGCATGAAGCCGGCCTGTGGAATCACCTGCAAACCGTGCTGTTCGACTTCAGTGCGACGCTGCCGATGGATGGCCCGCTCGGCTCGGTGCTGGCCGGCATGTTCGGTTATCAGGACGCGCCGACCGTCAGCACCCTCGGGGCGTATCTGATTTATCTGCTGGTGGCGCTGGGGATGTTTTTCTACCCGGCGCCCAAACCAGCCGCGCAATCGTCTTCCGTTTCCAGCCAATAAGGGCTCCCATGTCAAAGCCTAATACCCCTCAGGCCTCCCCTCCCCGCGCCTTGCGCTGGGCGGTGGCCGGTTCGGTGGTCGTGATGATCGCCGCCGGTGGCCTGTTCTACTACGCCTCGAAAATGGCCGCGGCCAAGCGTCAGCTCAACCATGACGAAGTGGTGGTCAACATTCATCCGGGCAGTTGCGAGCCAAACGCGCTGACGGTGCCGGCCGGCCGCGCCAGTTTCCGCATCGTCAACCGCTCCGACCGCGCCGTGGAATGGGAAATCCTCGACGGCGTGCTGGTGGTCGAAGAGCGCGAAAACATTGCGCCGGGCCTGAGCCAGGTGATCAACGCCAACCTGCAACCCGGCGACTACGCGATCACCTGCGGCCTGCTGAGCAACCCGCGTGGCACCTTGCACGTGACGCCGACGGCCGCTTCCGATGCGGCCGCCAAGGCCAAGCCGTCGATGGTCGCCTTCGTTGGGCCGTTGTCGGAATTCCGCGTGTATCTGGCCAGCCAAGGCAGCGCGCTGATCAAAGCCGTGACCGCACTGGATCAGGCAATTGCCAGCGGCGACCTCAGTCAGGCGCAGGCGTTGTACCTGCCTGCGCGTGCTGCCTATCAACGTCTGGCCCCGGCCGCGCAACGTCTGGCGGAACTGGACAACAGCATCAACGCCCGTGCCGATTACTTCGAGAAGCGCGAGCAGGATCCAGCCTTTGTCGGCTTCCACCGCCTCGAGTACGCGCTGTTCCAGCAACGCAAACTCGACGAACTCGCCCCCGTTTCCCAGCGCTTGCTGAGCGACGTCACCACGCTCAAACAGCAACTGCTCGCGCAGACGCTGCCACCGGAGCAACTGGTCAACATTATCGTGCGCAACCTCAACACCCTGGCCGACGTCCGTGCCGCCAGCGGTGAAGAAGAACGCTACAGCCACAGCGATCTCAACGGTTTTGCCGCGAATGCCGAAACCGCACACAAAGTTGTCGAGTTGCTGCGGCCAATGCTGAGCAAATCCGCCGCCGATCTGTTGCCGAAAATCGATCAGGCATTGGCCGACTTCGACACCCAACTGAACAGCTTCAAGGTCAAGGACGGCTACGCCACTTACGACACTGTGAGCGGCGAACAACGCAAGCAGATCGCCGACAAGGCTCAGGCCCTCGCCGACGCACTTGATGGCATCGACCCAGCCCTCGGCCTCTCCGGCCTGTAAGCAGAAGACGAGTACCGATGAAAGATTCCGAACAACTCAACCTGCAACGTCGCCGCGTCCTGCTGGGCATGGGCGCTGCCGGTGTCGCCCTCGCCGGTTCCGCCCTGAGCTGCCCGGCCATGGCGGCTGCACCTGCGCAAGTCACTGAAGCGCCGAGCAGTGACAAGACCGAAGACCGCCACGATTACCACGGTTTGCATCAAACCGGCATCGTCACCCCGCGCCCGGCCTCCGGGATGTTGGTGTCGTTCGACGTGCTGGCCAGTGATCGCGAAGACCTTGAGCGGCTGTTCCGCACGCTGAACGAACGCATCGCCTTCCTGATGAAGGGCGGCCCGGTGGCGCAGATCGATCCGAAACTGCCACCGCCGGATTCCGGCATCCTCGGCCCGGTGGTCACCCCGGACAACCTGACGATCACCGTGTCGGTGGGCGAATCGCTGTTCGACGAGCGCTTCGGTCTGGCCGACGCGAAACCGAAACGCCTGCAACGCATGGTCGGTTTTCCCAACGATGCGCTGGAAGCCGATTGCTGCCATGGCGACCTGAGTTTGCAGTTCTGCTCCAACACCGCCGACACCAACATTCACGCCCTGCGCGACATCGTCAAGAACCTGCCGGACCTGCTGCTGGTGCGCTGGAAACAGGAAGGCAGCGTGCCGCCGCAAGCCCCGGCCAAACCCGGCGTGCCGGCGCAGTCTGCGCGCAATTTTCTCGGTTTCCGTGATGGCTCGGCCAACCCCGACTCCAACGACGCCAAAGCCATGGATCGCCTCGTCTGGGTACAACCCGGTAGCGACGAACCAGCCTGGGCGGCGCATGGCAGTTATCAAGCGGTGCGGATCATCCGTAACTTCGTCGAGCGCTGGGACCGCACGCCGTTGCAGGAACAGGAAAGCATCCTCGGCCGGGTCAAGACCACTGGCGCGCCAATCGGCGGAAGCCATGAAAGTGAAGTCCCGGACTACAGCAAGGACCCGGCCGGCAAGCTGACCAAGCTCGACGCGCACATCCGCTTGGCCAACCCGCGCACCGCCGCGACTCAGGCCAATCTGATCCTGCGTCGGCCATTCAACTACTCCAACGGCGTCAACAAGAACGGCCAGCTCGACATGGGGCTGCTGTTCATCTGCTACCAGGCTGACCTGGAAAAAGGCTTCATCACCGTGCAGACCCGCCTCAACGGCGAGCCGCTTGAGGAGTACCTCAAACCGGTTGGCGGTGGTTACTTCTTCACCCTTCCGGGTGTCACGGGCGACAAGGACTTCATCGGTCGCTCGCTGCTCAATGCCACACAACCGAAAACAGCTGCATAAAACAATCCCGACACTGGAGCCGCCCCCATGAAAAAAACGCCACTCGCGTTATTGCTGACCTTTGGTTTGCTCAACACCCCGCTGTCAGCGTTCGCCGCGACAGCACCGCTGGATCTGGTCGGGCCGGTTTCGGACTACAAGATTTACGTCACCGAACAGCTCGATGAACTGGCCAGCCACACCCAGCAATTCACCGACGCGGTGAAGAAAGGTGATCTGGCCACCGCACAAAAACTCTACGCACCGACCCGCGTGTATTACGAGTCGATCGAGCCGATTGCCGAACTGTTCAGTGACCTCGATGCGTCCATCGACTCCCGTGTCGACGACCACGAGAAAGGCGTGAAAGCAGACGACTTCACTGGCTTCCACCGCATCGAATATTCGCTGTTCTCGGAGAAAAGCACCCAGGGTCTGGACGCACTGGCGGACGGTTTGAACAAAGACGTCAAGAACCTGCAAACCCGCGTGGCCGGCCTGACCTTCCCGCCCGAGAAAGTCGTCGGCGGTGCGGCTGCGCTGCTGGAAGAAGTCGCCGCGACCAAGATTTCCGGTGAAGAAGACCGTTACAGCCACACCGACCTGTATGACTTCCAGGGCAACATCGACGGCGCGAAGAAAATCGTCGACCTGTTCCGTCCGCAGATCGAGAAGCAGGACAAGGCTTTCGTAGCGAAAGTGGACAAGAACTTTGCCACCGTCGACAAGATTCTGGCCAAGTACAAGACCAAGGACGGGGGTTTCGAGACGTATGACAAGGTCAAGGATAACGACCGCAAGGCGCTGGTTGGCCCGGTCAATACACTGGCGGAAGACTTGTCCACATTGCGTGGCAAGTTGGGTCTGAATTAAGGTTTTTTAGCGTCTGTTAAGGCCCCATCGCTGGCAAGCCAGCTCCCACGGTTTTTTGGTGTACACAACATATGTGAACGACCGAAAACCCTGTGGGAGCTGGCTTGCCAGCGATGGCATTTTCAGCCTTCTTACAAAATTCGGTAGAGCAACCGCTCGATCCGCACCCGACTCACGCGCTTGAGAAACTTGGCCACGCCCGCCGGATATTCAGGCAACGTCTCCAGAGTATTAAAACTCTCGATCCGCGTGGTATGGCGGAAAATCTCCTCCAGCTCCTTCGCCCGCAGTTCCAGCCATTCCCCTTTCGGGTCATCAATCAGCAGCGCGTTTTCCAGATCCAGACGGAATGCCCGTGGATTGAGGTTGTTGCCGGTCAGCAGCGTATAACGCTGATCGATCCACATGCCCTTGAGGTGATAGGTGTTGTCGCCATCACGCCACAGGTGCAGATTCAATTGGCCGCTGTCGATGTTGCGCTGATGCCGTTTGGCGAAGCGGCGCAGGCTGATCTCGTACAGGTACGGCAACGCCGCGATCACCTTGAACGGCTCGCTCGGCGGAATGTAGAAATCGTTGGCGGTCTTGTCGCCGACCACGATGTCGATCTTCACGCCACGGGCCAGGGCGCGGTTGACCTCGCGGATCACACCCAGCGGCAGGTTGAAGTACGGCGTGCAAATGGTCAGTTGTTTTTGCGCGCTGGCGATCAGTTCAAGAATCGCCCGGTTCAACGGGTTGTTCTTGCCCACGCCGAGCAATGGGCTGACCGACAGGCCGTCTCTGGCCGTGCTGCCGTTGGCGGTGTCGTAAGTCGCGTATTTGAGGCGGCTGCGCAGATCGCCGATGTCGTTACGCAAGCTGCGCGTGGTCGGCAGATTGGGCAGGTCGAGGCGATGCACGGCTTTCGATTCGATCAGACCGTGCTTGACCAGGTGATGCATCGAATCCGCCAGTTCGCGGCTTTGCAGGACGTGATAGCGGTCGAAACGGTACTTGTCGAACTTGTGCAGGTAGACGTTGTTCAGGCTCGCGCCGCTGTACACCACGCAATCGTCGATCACGAAGCCCTTCAAATGCAGCACGCCGAACAGTTCGCGGGTCTGCACCGGCACGCCGTAGACCGGCACCTCACTCTGGTGAGTGCGGGTCATTTCCTGATACCACGCCGAATTGCCCGGCTGCTTGCCGGCACCGATCAGCCCGCGCTGTGCGCGCAACCAATCGACCACCACAGCGATTTCCAGTTCGGGACGCTTGAGTTTGGCGGCGTGCAAGGCATCGAGGATTTCCTGACCGGCTTCGTCTTGCTGCAGATACAGCGCGACGATGTAGATGCGCTGGGTCGCCGTGGCGATTTTCTCCAGCAGGCAACGACGGAACTCGGCGGCGCCGGACAGAATGGTCACGGCCTCGGCGGTCAGCGGAAAGCTGCGCAGTTTAGGCAGCAGAGAACGTTTGAAAAGCAACGGCATAGGGCTCGCAATGGGTCGAATCCGGAGAACCCGAGAGCTTACACCATCGCTTCCTTCGGGTCTTGTTAGTGTCTGTAATGAGCTATTCGCGGGCAGGCTCGTTCGCACATTTGAAATGCGTTCCCCTGTGGGAGCGAGCCTGCTCGCGAAAGCCATTGCAAAATCAACGCTTGACCAAGGAGAACGATCGTTCTACTGTTCGCCACATGAACGAAATCACTGACACCTCGACCCGCGACATCATTCTGGATGTCACCGAAAAGTTGATCTACAAAAGTGGCATCGCGGCCACCGGCATGGATCTTCTGGTGAAAACCGCCGGCGTCTCCAGAAAAAGCATCTACCGCTACTTCGCCAACAAGGAGGAGCTGACCGTCGCCGCCCTGCAACGCCGCGACGTACGCTGGATGCACTGGTACCGAAGCGCGGTCGATCAGGCCGAAACCCCTGCCGATCGCCTGCTCAACCTGTTCACTGTACTCAAGGGCTGGTTTGCCTCGGAAGGTTTCCGTGGCTGTGCCTTCATCAACACCAGCGGCGAAACCGGTGATCCCCAGGACCCGGTGCGCCAGGTCGCCAAAGACCATAAACAGAAGCTGCTCGACTACGTGTGCGAGCTGTGTACCGAACATGGTGCAGAGGATCCGCAATTGCTGGCCAGACAATTGCTGATCCTGATTGACGGTGCCATTACCGTAGCGCTTGTGATGGGTGATCACAGTGCCGCCGATAATGCGCAATGCATGGCGCGAAAGTTATTGGACCTGTAACGCCTAAGTAAGCCTGACCCGTTGTTTAAACGTTAAATCTTTCGGGAGACTGAATATGTCTACTGCAGCCCAAGTACGTCCGCCATTACCCCCCTTCAACCGTGAATCGGCCATCGAGAAAGTTCGGCTGGCCGAGGACGGCTGGAACTCCCGCGATCCGGAAAGGGTATCGCTGGCCTACACCCTCGACACCAAATGGCGCAACCGCGCCGAGTTCGCCAACAACCGAGAAGAAGCCAAAGCCTTCCTGACCCGCAAGTGGGCCAAGGAGCTGGATTACCGCTTGATCAAGGAACTCTGGGCTTACTCCGATACCCGTATCGCCGTGCGTTATGCGTATGAATGGCACGACGATTCGGGTAACTGGTTTCGCTCTTATGGCAACGAAAACTGGGAGTTCGACGACAACGGTCTGATGTTCCAGCGCTACGCCTGCATCAACGACATGCCGATCAAGGAAAGCGAACGCAAGTTCCACTGGCCGCTGGGCCGACGCCCGGATGATCACCCGGGGCTGTCCGACTTGGGTCTGTAATCTCTTACAGATGCAAAAGGCGGGAGCGGGCTTGTTCGCGAAAGTGCTGTGTCAGCGCAGTAGATAGCAACTGACGTGGCGCCTTCGCGGGCAAGCCCGCTCCCACAGTGTTCGGGGTGTTCAGCCCACTGTGGCATTGCGCTTTAGCCTCCCGTTCGCGCACCCATCGATTTTTCTACTCCTGTTGGCCATCGCAAATCCGATCGAACTCACGGCAAACGACCCGGGTCAACCGCCCATTCCTGCCATGAGCTCCCGGAGACCGACGATGACCGATTATCCAAAACCACCCTTCCCCGCCCAGGCGCAATCCGTTCCCGGCTCGCAACGCAAAATGGAGCCATACCCCGATTGCGGCGAGCAAAGTTACGTGGGCTCCGGCCGACTCGCCGGCAAGATTGCCCTGATCACCGGCGCAGACAGCGGCATCGGCCGCGCGGTCGCCATCGCGTTCGCCCGCGAAGGCGCGGATGTTGCCGTGGCCTACCTCAACGAACACGAAGACGCCGAGGAAACCGCACGCTGGGTCGAACAGGCCGGACGCCAGTGCCTGTTGCTGCCGGGTGATATCGCGCAAAAAGCGCAGTGCCAGGCCTTGGTCGACAAGACCGTCGAACGCTTCGGGCGCATCGACGTGCTGGTCAACAATGCCGCGTTTCAGATGACCCACGAAAACTTCGAAGAGATCCCCGATGACGAATGGGTGATGACCTTCGACGTCAACATCACCGCGATCTTTCGCTTGTGCCAGGCAGCGCTCAAACATATGCGCCCGGGGTCTTCGATCATCAACACCAGTTCGATCAACTCGGACATGCCCAAACCCACCCTGCTCGCCTACGCCACCACCAAAGGCGCGATCGCCAACTTCACCGGCGGTTTGGCGCAAATGCTCGGGCCCAAGGAGATTCGCGTGAACTGCGTGGCGCCGGGACCGATCTGGACGCCGCTGATCGTTTCGACCATGCCCGATGAAGAGGTGCAGAACTTCGGTGCGCAAACCCCGCTCGGCCGTCCCGGCCAACCGGTGGAAGTGGCGCCGATCTATGTGCTGCTGGCGTCGGACGAGGCCAGTTACATCACGGGTCAGCGTTATGGCGTGACCGGTGGCAAACCGATGCTCTAACCCTCGGTTCTGCTGATCGCCCGATCACTGCCGCAGCGTCAGCCAGGCAATTCGATCAACCTGTGGGAGCGGGCTTGCTCGCGAAAGCGCTGGGTCATTCAACATCATGGGTGCCTGATACAACGCTTTCGTGAGCAAGCCCATTCCCACAGTCATTTGTGGTCATTCTGCAAGGACTGCGGCGATTGACGGGTCAGCCGTCCTTACATGGTTTACCGGGGTCCGTTAAATAAAATGAACCCGGCTATCCGACGACTCTCCATACCTTTAAGAGCCCCAACCGGTCCACAGGATCAAGAGGTCGTCATGTCCGCGCCTATCATCAAGCTCTTCACCCAACCCAACTTCGCGTGGACCGATATCCGCCGCGAAGAAGAGGCCCATCCTCGGCATTACCTTGCGCATTTGCTGTTGTTGGCGCTGATTCCTCCCGTTTGCCTGTTCATCGGCACCACTTATGTCGGCTGGAGTCTGGCGGCCGGTGAAACGGTACGACTGAGCAGTTCCAGCGCCTTGCAGTTGAGCATTCTGTTGTATGTGGCCATCGTGGCCGGCGTTGCGGTGATTGGCGGGTTTATCCGTTGGATGTCGCGCTCCTTCGAAACGCGGCCGACGCTTAACCAGTGCATCGGTTTTGCGGCTTACACCGTGACACCGTTCTTCGTCGCCGGGATCGCCGGGCTGTATCCGAGTCGCTGGCTGGCAATTCTGGTGCTCGGTGCGGCCTCGGTGTACTCGACCTTTCTGCTCTTCGTCGGCCTGCCGACCTTCATGCACGAGCGCAAGGAACAGGGTTTGTTGAACTCGGCCTGTGTCTGGGGCGTGGGTCTGCTGGTCATGGTGACGATACTGGTGTCGATGATTCTGCTGTGGTTCAACGTGCTCACCCCTGAGTACCTGCGCGCGACCGTGGGCTGACGGGGTGCCTGTGCCGTCAGTAAAAACCTGCGGGGGCGGCGCGTCATGAGCTTTGTCGTGTGGGTCGCGGTGCTCGGCGCGGTGTTGCTGACCCTGGCGCTGACCTCTTCGTATCTGCGCTGGATGCCCGTGACCACCTCCGCTGTGTGCTTGCTGCTTGGGATCGGCATCGGCCCCAGTGGTCTCGACCTGTTGAAACTGTCGCTGGAAAACGCCTCTCTGTGGATGGAGCACCTGACGGAAGTCGCGGTGCTCTTTTCGCTGTTTGTCTGCGGGCTAAAGTTGCGTCTTCCACTGCGCGACAAGCGTTGGCGGATCGCATTTGGCCTGGCGGGCCCGGTGATGGTGTTGACCATCGCTGGCGTCTGCCTGCTGCTGCACTGGGGATTGCAACTGCCGTGGGGGCCGTCGCTGCTGATCGGCGCGATTCTGGCCCCTACCGATCCGGTGCTGGCAGCGCTGGTGCAGGTCAACGATGCGCGGGACGTCGACAGCGTGCGCTTTGGCCTGTCTGGCGAGGCCGGACTCAACGATGGTGTCGCTTTCCCCTTTGTCCTGCTTGGCCTTTTTGTTGTTGGATGGCTCCGGGCAATCCAGTGCATGGCCGGATTGGGTCTTGCGCAGCCTGCTGTGGGCCGTGCCCGCCGGGCTGTTGACCGGCTATTGGATGGGCCGGGGCATCGGACGCTTGACCTTGTCCATGCGTATTCACAACGACGACAGCACGCTGAGCCCCAACGATTACCTGGCGCTGGCACTGATCGCCCTGGCCTACGTGGTGGCCGAAGCCATCGGTGGCTACGGGTTTCTCTCGGTGTTTGCCGCTGGCCTCGGTCTGCGTCAGGAAGAAGTGAAATCCACCGGCGCCGGTCAACCGCCCGCTGAACATCTGGTGCAACCCGTGGTGGGTCACCAGAACGTCGAGCCCCAGCACGCGGTGCACGGCGATACTGAAAAACTGGAAGACAGCCAGGTCGCCGCCGGGATCATGATGGGCGACATGTTGTCCTTCGGCGGCCTCGTTGAACGGGCCATGGAAGTGTTTTTGGTGACGCTGCTGGGCGTGGTGCTGGTGACGCATTGGGACTGGCGGGCGCTGCTGGTCGGCGCGGTGTTGTTCGGCGTGATTCGCCCGCTGTGCGTGGCGTTGATGCCCTGGGGCTCGCTGCTCGAAGGACGGCAACGGCTGTTGATCGGCTGGTTTGGCATTCGCGGCATCGGCAGTCTTTTCTATCTGTTTTATGCCTTGAACCACGGTCTGAGCGATTCAGTGGCGGCGCTGTGTACCGACCTGACCCTGTCGGTCGTGGCCTTGAGCATCTTGCTGCACGGCATCAGCACCCAGCCGATCCTGGCGCGCTACGAACAACGCAAGAACAAATCACCCAAACGTGTTTCCGGGGAATGAAAATCTTCAGCAAAAAAATGGATCTCTCAGCGATAGCCGGCGGTCACAAGCATAACCCTCGCCAGATACAACCGGCGGGGCCCGGCAGGTTCGGTTCCCCTGCGGCGTTTCGCCCATGAAAAGGAATCCTTGAACAGTAAGGTCACGGTCATGAAAGAATGCTCGACTCCTGCGCAAATCAAGGCTTGCAGGGCTTTGGCCCTGGAACGCAATCGTCAATTGTTCGAAGAAGCGCAGGCGCTGAATCGAGCGGCTCATGAGCTGCTCGAATCCGGGCAACTGGATCACGAACAGTTTGAGCACTACCGCGCATTACGTAGTAAGGCCGATGTGAAATTTGCCGATGCGATCGAGCATTTGTGTGTGCTGAACGAGGATTTTCCGCCGATCCCGATGTCGGTGCAGAACTCGCAGGGCTTGCGGCGGCAGCTTGAGACTGCCGATTAAGTGCAGAGGAACAGAAGAGCGCCTCCTAGCCCTCTCCCTGGGAGAGGGCTGGGGTGAGGGGCTTTTGATCTTGAGCGTTCATCCGCCCGGATTGGTCACCTGAATAAACACCGCATAACTCCCCAGCAACACCCAGAACGTCGCAAAGATCCAAGGCGTGCGCACCGAAAACAGCAGCGACTTGCGATAGCCCTTGTGGCTCGATTCCATCTCGCTGAACAGCGGCGACTCGTCATAGGCCAGGCCCATCAACGGCTCGCTGAGGAGCAAATGACTCTGCTTGAAGTGCCAGTGGTCAATGATGTCATACGCGGCACGAATGCCCGGCCAGGCATTGAGCGAGCTGAGCAGCCCGAGCAGCGCCAGAAACGGTGGCACCACCAGCGTAAACAGCTTGCCCCATTCGGGGTTGAGGTTGGACATGCAGGACGCGAAGGCAATCACCAGAAACGACTGCGCCGCCAGATAGGCGTCGGTGCGATTGGCGAGGATGCTGGTTTCGTACTGGATCTCCCGGCGATAGAAATCCAGTCGTTCCTTGGGCGAACCGAACATCTTCGCGTCATGTTCGGTCTGTATTTCTTCAGCGGTTGGCTGGGTCAATATGCGAGGCACGAGACGCACGCTCCGGGGCAGGAAAAACGTTTAGAAGCCCCCTGCTGCGCACTAGTTCAGCCGGATGTGCCCACCGTCATTTCATCGCGTGGGCAATGATCTCCACCAGGTTCAACTGCGTGAACGGTTTGGGCAGTCGCGGCAGTTGCGCGCCAAAGCCTTCCAGACGTTCGGCGTAACCGGTGGCGAGGATGATCGGCAGGTCCGGTTTAAGCAGGCGCACCGCGTGGGCCAGTTGCGCGCCGCTCATGTGCGGCATGGCCATGTCGGTAATCATCAGGTCGATGACCTCGCCCTGATCGAACAATGCCAGCGCCTGGGTGCCCGACGTCGCACCGATTACACGATGGCCGAGGTCTTCGAGCAGCAGACTGGTGCTGGTCATCACCAGCGAGTCGTCGTCCACCACCAGTACGCTGAGGCGTGGCACCGCAATCGGTGCGGCAGGTGGGTAGAAAGGTTTGACGGCGGCGCCGTCGACAGCCACCGGTATCCACAGCTCTGCCATGGTGCCGTGACCTTTTTCGCTTTTGAGGATGAAACGACCACCCAGTTGTTCGATGAAACCATGGACCATCGACAACCCTAGCCCGGTGCCTTTGCCCACACCTTTGGTGGTAAAAAACGGATCCCGGGCCGAGGCCAGTGTTTGCGCGTCCATGCCCTCCCCGCTGTCAGTCAGGCTCAGGCAGACGTAACGCCCCGCCGCCAGTTCCGAATGACCCAGCTCAAGCACGACCTCCGGCTGAGCGGTGATCGTCACCGTGCCACCCTCGGGCATCGCATCGCGGGCATTGGTGGCGAGGTTGAGTAAGGCCAGTTCCAGTTGGTTGGTATCTGCCAGTACCGGTTCAAGGTCGGCAGGAAAGTGCGTGTCGATGCGAATCCCCGGACCCATTGAACTGCGCAACAGCCCGGTGATGCCTTGCACCAGTTGCGGGATATCGACCGATTCGGTCTTGAGCTCCTGGCGGCGGGCGAACGCCAGCATACGCTGGGTCAGCGAAACGCCGCGCATTGCGCCTTGGGTGGCGTTTTCCAGCAGACGGGTGATTTTCGGGTCGTCACCAACGCGCTTCTGCACAATCTCCAAGTTGCCGAGAATCACCGTCAGTAGATTGTTGAAGTCATGGGCGATCCCGCCGCTGAGCTGACCGATGGCCTGCATCTTCTGCGCCTGGGCCAATGCCTCGCGGGTCTTTTCCAGGGCCAGTTGGGCTTGATGGGCTTCGGTCACGTCGCGGGTGATCTTGGCAAAACCGAGCAAGGTGCCGGTCTCTCCGCGAATCGCATCAACCACCACGTGCGCGAGAAACCGTGTGCCGTCCTTGCGTACACGCCAGCTCCTGTTCTCGAAACGGCCCTCTTTGGTGGCGATCGCCAAGGCCCGTTGCGGCTCGCCGAGTTCACGGTCCTCGGGGGTGTAGAACACCGAAAAATGCTGGCCGATGATCTCTTCCGGCAGATAGCCCTTGATCCGTTGCGCGCCCTGATTCCAGTTACTGACGCGGCCTTCGGGGCTGAGCATGTAGATTGCGTAGTCGGTAACGCCCTGCACCAGCAGGCGGAACTGCTGCTCGCTTTGCTTGAGGGTTTCTTCGGCCATCTTGCGATCGGTGAGGTCGCGGGTGATCTTGGCGAAACCCAGGAGATTGCCGTCGGGGTCGATGATCGGATCGATCACCACATGCGACCAGAAATTGGTGCCGTCCTTGCGCACCCGCCAGCCCTCGCCTTCGAATCGACCCTCGCGGATCGCCGTGTCGAGCGCCCGTTGCGGCAGCCCCGCCGCACGATCGTCAGCGGTATAAAAGCGCGAAAAATGCTCGCCGAGAATTTCCGCCTCTTCATACCCCTTGAATCGCTTGGCGCCGGAGTTCCAACTGGTGATGATGCCGTCGGGGTCGATCATGTAGATCGCATAGTCGACAACCGCATCGATCAACAGCCTGAAACGCATGTTCTCGATCGCTGCGGTCTTGTTGTTTTCGCTCATCACTCTCACCAGCCGTTGTCATGAGCAGAAGTATGCGGCAATCCGGCCAATTGGGAAGCTGCTTCGTTATTGATTGCCCACCAGCGCGGCAGCAATTGTTTTATCCGGCTCTCGGCAAAGCGGTCATCGATCAGCATGACCACGCCGCGATCTTCGCGGGTGCGGATCACCCGCCCGGCGGCCTGCACCACTTTCTGCACACCGGGATACAGATAGGTGTAGTCGTAACCGGCGCCGAATATCGCCGCCATGCGTCGCTTCAGCTGCTCGTTGACCGGGTTGAGTTGCGCCAGCCCCAGCGTGGCGATGAAGGCGCCGATCAAGCGTGCGCCGGGCAAATCGATACCTTCACCGAACGCTCCGCCCAACACTGCGAAGCCGACGCCCTGGCTGTCGGCGGTGAACTGATCGAGAAACGCCTGCCGCGCCCCTTCGAGCATGCCCCGTGATTGCTGCCACAGGGTGATGTGCGGATGGCGCTCGGCCAACAAAGTCGCCACCTGCTGCAAGTAATCGAAACTGCTGAAGAACGCCAGATAGTTGCCCGGCCGTTCGCTGAACTGACGGGCGATCAACTCGACGATAGGTTCGAGCGACGCCTGTCGATGGTTGAAACGCGTCGAAATGCGGCTGACGATCTGCACTTGTAACTGCTCGGCACTGAACGGCGATTCAACGTCGATCCACACCGTGTCGGCCGGCGTGCCCAGCAAGTCAGCGTAATAGTGGCGCGGGCTGAGTGTCGCGGAAAACAGCACGCTGCTGCGCGCAGCTTTCAGACGCGGGCCAATGAACGCGGCCGGTACCACATTGCGCAGGCACAGTTGCGACAGCGGACGCTTGCGGTCGAGGTCGCGTTTGCTGATGTCGAACAGATAGTGCTCGTCGTACAGCTCCGCCACCCGACCGAATTGCAACAGGTCGAAATAGAAGTTCTGCAGGCCACTGTCGAGGCCTTGCGGATGGTCGTTGAGGTAATCGCCGATCGCGGCGCAACACAGGGAAATCGCCTGGAGCAGCTTTTCCGGGGCTTTGTCATAAGCCTGATACGCCGCCAGTTGCGGCGCATGCAGTGCATTCCATTCCCGGTTGACCCGTTGCAGCGAATTTTTCAGCGCTTGCGGCGCGGTTTTGCGCACGCCGCCGAGGGTGGCCTGATCAAGGCCGGCGCTGTACATCTGCCGACCGCGCTCGACCAGGTTATGCGCCTCATCCGCCAACACCGCGACTTTCCACTGGTTGAGCTGCGCGAGCCCGAACAGCAAGGCGCTGAAGTCGAAATAATAGTTGTAGTCGGCGATCACCACGTCCGCCCAGCGGGCCATTTCCTGACTCAGGTAATACGGACACACCGTGTGTTGTGCGGCGACGTCGCGCATCGCCGCCTGATCAAGCAGGTTGACGCGGCTGGCCGCTTCACGGGCGGCGGGCAGGCGATCATAGAAGCCTTGGGCCAACGGACAGGACTCGCCATGGCACGCCTTGTCCGGGTGTTCGCAGGCCTTGTCCCGGGCGACCATCTCCAGTACCCGCAAGGGCAGCGTGGTCGCTTGATCGAACAACACCTGACTGGCATCCAGCGCCAGTTTGCGCCCGGGGGTCTTGGCGGTGAGAAAGAACACTTTGTCCAGTTGCTGCGGCGCCAAGGCCTTGAGCATCGGAAACAGCGTGCCAAGGGTCTTGCCGATGCCGGTCGGCGCCTGCGCCATCAGGCAACGCCCGGTGCTCACCGCCTTGAACACCGATTCGGCCAGATGACGCTGGCCGGGACGAAAGTCTGCATGGGGGAACGTCAGTTGCTGCGCCGCGCGATTGCGCGCCTCGCGATGGGCCATTTCCTGCTCGGCCCAATACAGGAACAATGTGCATTGCGCCTCGAAAAACTCCTGCAAGGTCTCGACGCTGAACGCCTCGACCAGACAGGTTTCCTTTTCGCTGACGATATCGAAATACACCAGCGCCACGTTGATCTGCTGAAGATCGAGTTTGTGGCACATCAGCCAGCCGTAGACTTTCGCCTGTGCCCAATGCAACTGGCGGTGATTGACCGGCTGCTTGCTCAGATCGCCACGGTAGGTTTTGACTTCTTCCAGGCAGTTCTGCGCCGGATCGTAGCCATCCGCCCTGCCCTTGACCTTCAATTGGCGGAACTCGCCGTCCAGCGCCACTTCGCTCTGATACTGGTCATTGCGCCGCGACGCCACGGTGCGATGGCCGGCAATGCCTTCAATTGCCGTGGGGGACGGCGTGAAGCGCAAGTCGAGGTCACCGGTCTTGGCGGTGAACTCACACAACGCTCGCACTGCAATGCTGTAGCTCAAGCGCTCTGCTCCGCCCATTGCACATAGCACACGGCTACTGGCATCTGATGCTGATGGCAGAACTCCAGCCAGCGCAGTTGGTTGTCCTGCAAGCGGTCGCCCGGGCCTTTGACTTCGATCATCCGGTAGGTTTTGTGCTGCGGCCAGAACTGGATCAGGTCGGGCATCCCGGCGCGGTTGGCCTTGATGTCGAGCAGCAGGCGGTTGAACCAGTGCTTGAGGTGTGCGGCGGGCAGGCACGCCAGCGCTTGCTCCAGCAAATCTTCATTCAACGCGCCCCAGAACACGAACGGCGACTGCACCCCCCATTTCTCGACGAATCGGCCACGGATGGTGTCGGCATAACGGCCGTCGTCGAGTTCGCCAAGACAGGCCTGAAACCGTTCGGCGCGGCGTTGCTGGAAATCTTCGTTGAGCAGATCCACCGGACCGCGCTGGAACGGGTGAAAGAACGCCCCCGGCAACGGCGCGAAAATCGCCGGCCAGCACAACAGACCGAACAACGAATTGATCAGGCTGTTTTCGACGTAATGCACCGGGCCATCATCGGCGTGCAGATGTGCCTGCACATGAAACTCCACCGATAGCGCCGGATCGGTGCGCGGCAGGTGCAGATCCAGTCGCTCGACCGGTTTTGCCACCGCGCGCTTGAGCGGCGGGCCACCGAGCTTGCGCCGCAGCCGGGGCACGATGCGTTGCAAGCCTTGCTGTTCGGTGGCGCTTTCCGGTGCCTGTTCGGCGAGCGTGCCGAGTTCCAGTGCCAGGCTGTATTCGCCGCAACGCTCCAGCACGCGGATCATCCGCAATCGTGCGCCGGGATAGGCGCAGGTCCGGTAAATGCTCAGGGCCAGGGCAAACTCGGTGATACGCTCGCAGTATTGGCCGATCTGGAACAACACCTTGCCGCGTCGACGTTGCAGCCACGGGTTGTCGAAATGCAAGGCGCTCACTTGCTCAACGATGCTTTCCAGCGGCTCGCCGGCCTCGAAGCGCAATTGGCATTGGTGCAGGAACAGGCAGGCGTCGACGTCCTCACGGCTGCGCAGGCCCCGGGAATCGGCACAGAACTCGACTTTTTCGTAGGTGAAAATTCCGAGATCGGCGAGCACGAACTCCGACCAGTCCTGATACAGATTGCCAAAGAACATCAGACGCAAACGGTCGCACAGGTCCATGATGGTCAGGCTGAACAGGCGATCGGGCAGCAGCGGCGCCCAGTCGCGCAGGCTTTGTGCCTGGGGAAACGCTTCGGCCAGCACTGGCAGCCAATCGTCCTTGCGGCCCTTGGGTTGCTCGATAAAGGCACCGAACGCTTGCAGGATCTCAGCCTTGAGCAACACGTCGAACAGCTCTGCGATCACCAAGGGGGCGTGTTCGTCGATCCAGCCGAGTTCCAGCAACGGCTGCGCCGCCTGGGGAATCTCGCCGATTTCCGGGTAACTGAGCTTGCCCGCACGAAAATGCAGGCCCTTGCGCATCACCATCCGCACCAGCAAACCTTGCGAGGGTTTAGGCAATGCTTTGAAGTCGCCAATAAACGCCTGCTCCGTTTCGCTCATCACATCGGCATAACGAAGCTCAAGCCAATCAATGACTTGCAGGAAGTTGTTAAGGTAATAGAACGGATCGTCGAGGGGTTTGGCAGTCACGGGAATTCAGGGCCATGGCGAGCGAGTACTGGTTATGCGTACAGATAACAGCTCTTCCCCACCCGGCGCAAACAGAAAAAGATCAATGGCATTTTTTCACCGGGCCATCGAACTTTTCCCGGCACAATGGCACCAACCGCGTTAGAACGCCGACAATGCTCGGTATCACATGGAAAGAGGAATTTGAGGTGGGTATGAAAATCAAGACATTGGGTATTCCTTTGGCCGTCGCCGCGCTGCTGGCATTGGGTGGTTGCTCGACCCAGACCGTGGTGACCTTGCAGAACGGCACCCAGTACCTGACCAAGGACATGCCAGAAACCAAAACCAAGGATGGCTTCTATGAGTTCGAAGACATTTCCGGCGCCAAGGTAAAAGTACGCGCCGACGAAGTGGCCACCGTACGCAAGGAAGACTGACGGTTCATCCTTCGGGCTGGCACAGCAGAAGGTTGTAATCTTCTGCTTTTGATGTGGCGGAAGGCAGGCTGAATGCTCGATACAGCACCAATAGTATGATAGCTTCCACGCCAGTCGATCATTCTCCTGGAGGCCCGATCATGGGGACCGTGCGAAAAACCATTACCGTGACTGACCAGCAAGACAACTGGATCAAAGCGCAGATAGAAGCGGGCCACTACACCAACGACAGTGAATACATCCGTGATTTGATTCGTCGTGAGCAAGAGCGCAATGCTGAGCTAGAGACGGTACGGGCCGCTCTTCGGGAAGGTGAATCCAGCGGAAAACCTCGCCCATTCGATCCCGCTGCGTTCAAGCAACGAATGTTGACGGCGCATGGCTGAATACCGACTGACGCCTGCGGCTGAAGGCGACCTTGAAGCAATCTGGGGTTATACCGCACGTCAGTGGGGTCAAGATCAGGCCAGTCGCTACATTGATATCATTACCACCGCATTTGCGCAGTTAACCGAGCGCCCAAAAACAGCGCCAGCCTGTGACGCTATACGTCCCGGTTATCGACGCTACAGTATTGAACGACACACGATTTACTTCCGAATCACGGCGTACGGAATTGCGATCATTCGCATACTGCATGATCGTATGGACACGCAGCGCAACCTCTGACCGCCCGTTATTACGCACAGGCTCCCGGCAAGGAACTGGCATCTTTCGCTTTTGATGTGGCGGAAGGCAGCCGGAGTCGAACCTGCCCGGGAACGGATGCCGTCCCCAACCGGGTTTGAAGCCCGGCCGCGCCACCGGGCGCGATTGCCTTCCTTTAACTCAATGGGCGCCTGGGTTGGCCAGCGCGCTGTCGGGACGGATCAGTCGGTGTTCGCCGAGGCGTCGGGTCAGGCCGAGGCGGTCGAAGTATTCGAGGAACTGAATACAGCGTTTGCGTCCCAAGCCTAGCGCATCACGCACGCTTGTCACCTGGATCTGCGGATTTTCCTGCGCCAGTTGCAGGAGCATCGCCGCCATTTGCCGCAGGACGATGTCGGTGACAAATAGATCGCGCACCACTTGGTGGGTCAGGCCCAGACGCGCCAGTTTGCGCAGCAGCAGACGCACATTGGCGTCTTCTTCCCCGACAGCTTTAGCCAGATCGCGAACCCATGGCGGGTCGAAGCCGGCCTGTTCGAACAGCGGTTGCAGTTGTTGCCAGAGGATTTCGTCAGCGGCGCTCAGGCGTACCTGGTGATCCGGCAGGTGCAGCCACGGCCCACTGGCGTTGATCGAGCCGGCGGCGAGCAACTCATCGAGCAGGCTGAGGAACGTCGAGCGCTCCAGCGGCAGCGCACTGAAACGCCTCAGGCGATCGCGGTCCGGGCCCATCTGGTCGGGCTCCAGTTCATGCAAGCGCGCCAGTTGCTCCAGCAAAGTGAATTTGAGCATGCCCCAACGTTGCACGTTGAACAGCAGCGGGCCTTGGCGGGTGTCGATCAGGCGCACGTTTTGCGGCAATGACCAATCGGCGCGCGGGTGATTGAACTGGCGTTCCAGGCGCAACGGATCGAGCCCCGCCGCGCTGTGGTTGAGCAACAGCGGCAAGGCGTGTTCGAAGGTCTGATGAAGGGCCAGCGCTTGCAGCTGCGCCAGACGTTCAGGGCTGCGGCGATGCCTGGCCGGAGCGAACGGATCGAGCACCTGTCCGCCGCCGAGGGTACGTTGCGCGCTCTGGTCGCGCAGGATTAGCCGATCCCCCTTCACCGCATGCACCGGGGCGTTGATCAGCAGTTGCGCGAACATGCGTTCGCCAGGGTTCAGGCGTGAACCTTCGAGCAACGCGACGCGGGCGATCACGTCCTGCGTGCCGAGATGCAGGTGCACCGGGTGAAAGTGTTCGAAGGCGCGTTCGCCGGGCAACAGTTGAAAGTCGATGTCGATTCGTTGCGTCGGCGCATGCAGCCATTCCGACAACAGCCATTGGCCGCGATGGATCTGTGCCAATTCAAGACGTTCACCACTGAGATTGAGGGCCACGCGTTGCCCGGCGCAGGCTTGTTCAGCGGTTTGATTCTGCGCATGCAGACCGCGCACCCGTACCGTTTTCCCCGACGGCCCGAGTGCCAGTTTGTCGCCCACCGTGACCACGCCGGACAGTGCCGTGCCGGTAACCACAATCCCCGCACCGGCCACACTGAAGGCGCGGTCGATGGCCAGACGAAAGCCCCCGGCGCGACTACGTTCATGCACTTGGTTTTGCGTGTGCAACAACGCCGCACGCAGCTCATCGATACCCTGCCCGCTGACACTCGACACTGCCACTATCGGTGCTTTGGCGAATGGCCCCGGAGCCAGTAAATCGGTGATCTGCTCGCGCACCGCCATCACCCTGCCCGCCTCGACCCGATCACACTTGGTGATCGCGACCAATGCGCGAGGAATGCCCAGCAGTTCGACAATCGCCAGATGCTCACGGGTTTGCGGCATCACGCCGTCATCTGCCGCGACCACCAGCAACACCAGATCGATGCCTTGCGCACCGGCGAGCATGTTGTGGGTGAATTTCTCGTGGCCGGGGACGTCGATAAACCCGGTGAGGCCCACGCCCGGTTCAAGTTCGGCGTAGAGATAACCGAGATCGATGGTCATCCCGCGCTCACGTTCCTGTGGGCGGCGGTCGCCGGTTTGCCCGGTCAGGGCTTGCAGCAGCGAGGTCTTGCCGTGGTCGATGTGCCCGGCGGTACCGACAATCACGGATTGACCTGCAAGTGGGGCAATTGCCCGAGCCACGCCGGTTCATCGTCGAGTTGGCGCAGATCCAGCCACAGCGCATCGTCATCAATGCGTCCGAGTACCGGGATCGGAAGCGCCCGCAACGCTGCTTCCAGACTCAGCAAATAACGCCCGCGCAAGCGTTTCGAGACTTGCGGGCGACAACACAGTGCTGCGCTCGGCAAGCGCGCCACGGGTTGGCTGCCGCTGCCGATCATGCCCAAGGCCTCGACTGCGCTGACCTGCCAAACCGAGCCCAAGACTTTGGCCAGCGCCGGTTGCAACCGCGAAGCCTGGGCGAAGATGTCGGCTTGCGGTCGGGTCAGCAGGCGCAAGCTCGGCAAACGCTCGGCCAGTCGATCCGGATCGCGGTACAGACCGAGCACCGCTTCCAGCGCCGCCAAGGTCAGCTTGTCCACCCGCAACGCCCGTTTCAGCGGGTTCTTCTTGATCTTCGCGATGAGTTCTTTGCGCCCAACGATCAACCCGGCTTGCGGCCCGCCGAGCAGTTTGTCGCCGCTGAAGGTGACGATGTCCGCGCCATCGAGCAACGCCTGCCGCACCGTCGGCTCCGCCGGCAAACCCCAACGGGTCAAGTCCAGCAAACTGCCACTGCCCAGATCCTCCAACAGCGGCAAGCCATGACGGTGGGCCAGCGCCGCCAGTTCCGCCGTCGGCACGCGCGCGGTAAACCCTTCGATGCTGTAATTGCTCGCATGCACGCGCATGATCAAACCGCTGCGCGGGCTGATCGCCGCTTCGTAATCTCGGGCATGGGTGCGGTTGGTGGTGCCGATCTCATGCAGACGTACACCGGCGCGGGCCATGATGTCGGGGATGCGAAAGGCGCCACCGATCTCGATCAGTTCGCCGCGAGAAATGATGCCTTCCTTGCGGGCGCCGAGGCTGTTGAGCGTCAGCAGCACGGCGGCGGCATTGTTGTTGACCACGGTGACGGCTTCGGCGCCGGTCAGTTCGCGGATCAGGCCTTCGATCAAATCATCGCGGTCGCCGCGTTTGCCGCTGGCCAGATCGAATTCCAGATTGAGCGGATAACGGGCGGCCATGTGTACCGCTTCGATGGCTTCGTCCGGCAGTAAGGCACGACCCAGATTGGTGTGCAGCACCGTGCCGGTCAGGTTGAACACCCGCCGCACGTGACTGCGCTGTTGCTGCGCGAGGCGTTCACCGACGCGACCAGCGAGCACTTCGGGGCTGATTTCGACGGCGGATAATTGCCCGCTCAATACGCTGGAACGCAGTTCATCAAGCAACTGGCGCAAACCGGCCAGCAGCGATTCTCGCCCGTGGCGTTCGAGTAAGGGCAGACACGCCGGATGACGCAACAAACCATCAATGGAAGGTAACCGCAGGGCACCGCTCGCAGACATCAGCCACTCCCGAAATCAAAAGACTCTCCGGTGTCCAGACCCAGCACACCGTCAAACCTGTGGGAGTGTAGACGCTCTGGTCATTCGTCTCCCGGCGCCAGCAACAAGTTCGGCGCGAGGCGCTGATAACCGTCCTGAGCAAGGCGCATGTCGAGCAGCAAACTACCGAGATCCGCCGACAATGCCTCGGCGTCGGCATCGTTTTCCAGATAGACCAATTTCAGGTAGCTGTTACAGCCCGGACAGACCTCGGCGCGCAACGGCGCCTGATTGGCCGCGTAGCGATCGTCCTCAAGGCTCAGGTAATCAAGGCCTTTGCTCGATTCGCAATACACGCATTTGACCCGCACTACATGCCATTCGCAGGCGCACAGCGAACACACCAGATAACGCAAGCCGTTGTGTTTGCCCCGATGGCGAATGACCCCGGCCATGGCCGGCGAACCGCAGGCCGGGCATTGGCTGAGGCTGTTGCCGGGCGTCAGTTGCAGGTTCGGCGTACTCAGTAACCAGTAACTCCAGGCCGCTTGCAGCGCCGCGCCAAGAAACGGCACCAGCGCCGCCGGCACCAGCGAGTATTGGCCACTGACCAGCGCCACGGCCCAGGCGCGCAATTGTCCGGCACTGGCGGTGCGCAAAGTGGTAATCGCATCCACCACGGCGGGTTGCTCGGGCGGTGAGTAGCGTTGCAGCAAAGCCTCCAGCCAGGCTTGCCAGTCATCTTCGCGGATTAAGGTATCGGCAGCGAACGGCGGCAAACCGTGTTGCTGGCACAACTCAAGCCGTTGTTGATCGACAGCTTCTGTTGACGGCGGATCGTCCAGCACTTGCTGCTGAACCCGACACAACCCGGCAATCAAGCGCAGATACTCGGCCAGCGGATGCCCGTCGGCCAGTTGCTCGAGGCGTTGCGCGCGCAAGGTGAACAAATTATGCGGTGGCAGATGCAGAAACGGCGGCGAACTGGCCGCCGCCTCGATTTCCCCGGGTTCAAGAATAGTCGCCAAAGGTCAGCCCTTTTTGGTGATCGGTCGCTCCGGCACGTCCGGATTGCGTTCGTCGCGGGTGATGTCGCGGTACCAGAGTTCGTGGTGTTTTTTCGCCCAGGCGCGGCTGACCCAGCCATGCAACATCGCGTCCACCGAACCCTTGATCCACAGCCCGGCGTAGATATGGATGATGATGCTGAGGATCAGCACAAACCCGGCCAGTGCATGCAGCAGCATCGCCCAGCGGATCACGGTGATACCGAAGTACGTACTGAAATACGCCCGCCAGATGACCAGCCCGGTGAACAGCAAACCGAGCATGCACAGCAGTAAAGTCCAGAACAGCAGCTTTTGCCCGGCGTTGTATTTGCCTACCGGCGGCACGGTTTCCTCGTCGTTGACCAGCACCCGGTCGATGCGCCGCAGCCACTTCCAGTCATTGCCGATAAAGAAGTTCGCGCGCCAGAACCTGAACACCAGGCCGAGGAACAACACAAACATCACCACGCCCATGAACGGATGCAGAATCCGCGTCCACGGCCCGCCACCGAACAGGTGGGTCAGCCAGAACATCGACGGGTGAAACAACGCCAGCCCCGACAGCCCGGCCATGAAAAACAGGATCGCCACCAGCCAGTGATTGGTGCGCTGGTTGGCGGTGTAACGCAGGATTGTCTTGTTGCTCATGGCCGCTCCTCCCCGCGTGGATCGAAGGTATGCACCGCCGGATCGACGACGTGCACCGAGGTATCGGGCGGCGTCGGGTGCTCATCTTCCTCGACGCGATTGGGCCCGATGCGCACGTAATGGAAGAACCCGGCCAGCACCGCCGCGCCCATGGCCAGCAGGCCCAAGGGTTTGCTGATGCCTTTCCACAAGCCCACCAGCGGACTGATGGCCGGGTCCTGCGGCAGATTGGCGTAGATTTTCGGTGTATCGGCGTGGTGCAGCACGTACATAACATGGGTGCCGCCGACACCCGCCGGGTCATACAAACCGGCGTTTTCGAAACCACGGCTTTTCAGATCGACGATGCGTTCGGCGGCGTGTTCCTTCATGTCTTCCTTGGTGCCGAAGACGATGGCACCGGTCGGGCAGGTTTTCACGCAGGCCGGTTCCAGCCCCACCGCCACCCGATCCGAACACAAGGTGCATTTGTAGGCCTTGTGATCCTTCTGCGAAATGCGCGGAATGTTGAACGGGCACCCGGTGATGCAATAGCCGCAGCCGATGCAGTGATCCTGATCGAAATCGACGATGCCGTTGGCGTGCTTGATGATCGCGCCAGGGCTCGGGCACGCCGCCAGGCAGCCGGGCTCGGCGCAGTGCATGCAGCCGTCCTTGCGGATCAGCCATTCGAGGTTGCCGGCGTCGGTTTCGTGCTCGGTAAAGCGCATCAGCGTCCAGGTTTCTGCGCTCAAATCCTGCGGATTGTCGTAGGTGCCGTGGTTGTGGCCGACCTCGTCGCGCAACTCGTTCCATTCCGAGCAGGCGACCTGACAGGCCTTGCAGCCAATGCATTTGGTGGTGTCGATCAGCTTGGCCACCGCCTCCTGATTCCTCACCGATGGCGGCACCGTGGTGGTGGCCGAGCGGGCAATGATGTCTTGGCTGGCCATTTATAGTTTCTCCACGTTGACCAGGAATGACTTGGATTCCGGGGTCTGTGTATTGCCATCGCCGAGGAACGGCACCAGGGTGTTGGTCAGATAGCCGTGACGCGTCAGGCCGGTGAAGCCCCAGTGCAGCGGGATGCCGATCTGATGCACGACCTGGCCGTTGACCTGCAGTGGCCGAATCCGTTTGGTCACCACCGCCACCGCTTCGATAAAGCCGCGTTTGCAAGTGACGCGCACACGATCACCGGCCGCGATGCCCTTCTCTTTCGCCAGCACTTCGCCGATCTCGACAAACTGCTCGGGCTGAGCAATCGCGTTCAATTTGCAGTGCTTGCTCCAGAAGTGGAAATGCTCGGTCAGCCGGTAACTGGTGCCCGCATACGGGAAGTCCTTGGCCTCGCCGAGGGTTTCCCAGACCGAATCGAAGATCCGCGCCGCCGGGTTGCTAGTGGCTTTCTTGTTTTGCGGGTGCAACGGGTTGATGCCGATCGGCGTTTCGAACGGCTCGTAGTGCTCGGGGAATGGCCCCTCGTTCATCTTGTCGACGGCGAAGAAGCGCGCCACGCCTTCGGGGTTCATGATGAACGGGTTCATCCCGGCTTCCGGCGGCACGTCGGCCTTGTAGTCCGGCACGTCGGTGCCGCCCCAGGCCTTGCCGTTCCACCATACGAGGCGCTTTTTCGGATCCCATGGTTTACCCGCGACGTCCGCCGAAGCGCGGTTGTAGAGAATCCGCCGGTTGGCCGGCCAGGCCCATGCCCAGCCTTGATGCTGATGCATGTTGTACGGATCGGAATTATCGCGTCGGGCCATCTGATTGCCGGCCTCGGTCCAACTGCCGGCAAAGATCCAGCAACCGGACGCGGTGCTGCCGTCGTCCTTGAGCTGGGCAAACCCGGCCAGTTGTGAACCGCCCTTGATCACCGCGCCGCTGGCGTCGGTGAAATCGCTGGTGGCGTTGCCATTGAGTTCCTTGGCCAGTTCCTCGGGCGAAGGCTCGTCCGGGACTTTGTACGGCCATGACAGTTTCAGCAGCGGATCGGGGAACTTGCCGCCCTCGGCCTGATAACGCTTGCGCAGGCGCAGGAACAGTTCGGCCATGATGCGGATGTCGGTTTGTGCTTCGCCCGGGCCATCGGCGCCTTTCCAGTGCCATTGCAACCAGCGGCTGCTGTTGACCAGCGAACCGTCTTCTTCGGCAAAGCAAGTGGTCGGCAGGCGAATGACTTCGGTCTGGATCTCCTCGCTTTTCACATCGTTGTATGGCCCGACGTTGTGCCAGAACTCCGAGGTTTCGGTGGCCAGCGGATCCATCACCACCAGCCATTTGAGTTTGGCCAGAGCGCCCATCACGCGGTTCTTGTCCGGTAACGCAGCAATCGGGTTGAAGCCTTGGCAGAGGTAGCCGTTGACCTTGCCCTGGCTCATCAGGTCGAACATCTTCAGGACGTCGTAGTTGGGGATGTCGAGTTTCGGCAAATGGTCGTAGCACCAATTGTTCTCGACGGTGGCGTTGGCGCCGTACCACGACTTCATCAGGCTGACGTGGAATTTGCTGTAGTTCTGCCAGTAAGAGAGTTGTCCCGGACGCAGCGGCACTTGCGTGCGTTTGGTAATAAAGGCGTGGTAATCCTGCTCATTGTCGCTGGCCAGTGTCAGGTAGCCCGGCAGTGCGTTGGACAGCAGGCCAAGGTCGGTCAGGCCCTGAATGTTCGAGTGCCCGCGCAAGGCATTCACGCCCCCGCCCGGCATGCCGACGTTGCCCAGCAACAGTTGCACCATCGCCGCACTGCGGATGATCTGCGCGCCGATCGAATGCTGCGTCCAGCCCAGCGCGTAGAGAATCGTCATGGTCTTGCCCGGTGTCGAGCAAGTGGCAATCTCTTCCCAGATTTTCTGCATGGCATCGACCGGCATGCCGCAGATCTGGCTCGCCAGTTCGATGTTGTAGCGGCTGTAATGCTGCTTCATCAATTGATAGACACAGCGCGGGTGTTGCAGCGTCGGGTCGACAGTGGCGAAGCCGTCCTCGCCCAGCTCGTAACCCCAGCCGGATTTGTCGGTGTAGCTGCGCTTGGCCGCGTCGTAGCCGCTGAAGATGCCGTCTTCGAAGCCATAGCCTTCTTTGACGATGAACGACACGTCGGTGTAGTTGCGCACGTACTCGTGCTGGATCTTGTCCTCGGTCAGCAGGTAATTGATCAGGCCGCCCATGAAGGCGATGTCGGTACCGGTGCGGATCGGCGCGTAATAGTCGGCCACGGACGCGGTCCGGGTAAAACGCGGGTCGACCACGATCAGCCGCGCGGCGTTGTGCGCCTTGGCCTCGGTCACCCATTTGAAGCCGCACGGATGCGCTTCTGCTGCGTTGCCACCCATCACCAGGATCAGATTCGCGTTGGCGATATCGGTCCAGGTATTGGTCATGGCACCACGGCCGTACGTCGGGGCAAGACTTGCCACCGTCGGGCCGTGTCAGACACGCGCCTGGTTATCGAACCCCAGCATGCCGAGACTGCGAATCACCTTCTGGGTGATGTAACCGGCTTCGTTGGACGCTGCCGACGCCGCGAGGAATCCACTGGAAACCCAGCGATTCACCGTTTGCCCGTTGGCATTTTTCTCGATGAAGTTGGCGTCGCGGTCGGTTTTCATCAGATCGACGATGCGGTCGAGCGCTTCGTCCCAACTGATCCGCGTCCATTCGCTGCTGCCGGGCTTGCGCGTTTGCGGGTAGAGCAAGCGGCCCGGGCTGTGAATGAAGTCGAGCAGACCTGCGCCTTTCGGGCAGAGGGTGCCGCGGTTGACCGGGTGGTCGGCGTCGCCCTCGATGTGAATGATGCTTTGCGCTACGTTCTTCGCGGTATCGCCCTGGCTGTACATGATCAAGCCGCACCCGACCGAGCAATACGGGCAGGTGTTGCGGGTTTCATGGGTGTGGGCAAGCTTGAAGTGGCGCACCTGCTCGGCGAAGGCCAGCGTCGGGGCCATGCCCAACGCGCCCAGGCTAGAGCCTGCAAGGCCGATACCGGCGACCTTGAAGAACTGACGACGGCTGAGATCCATCGTGCACTCCTGATCAGGTGGAACCCGGTACTGGGGCCGGGCTTTTTCTGGACAATCACGGTTGCGGCAGACGAGTGCCGACTTTTTCACTGTAGACAAAGACCCCACAATCCGTGTGAAAACCGACCGTCGGCCGTTTGTCGGCACTCTCACGGACAACCGCGCCCCCCTGTGGGAGCTGGCTTGCCAGCGATAGCGGTGGGCCGGTCACCTTCATTGTTGGATGTGCCGAAGCTTTCGCTGGCAAGCCAGCTCCCACAGGTTTTGTGTGCTCCCACCGGGCCGTGGGCTTAGAATGCCCGGCAGGACCAATCCCGCCTTCACGAGACCGCGCATGACTTTCGATTTTGATCAGGTATTCGACCGCCACAACACCGGCAGCACCAAGTGGAGCCGTTACCCGGCCGATGTGTTGCCGATGTGGGTCGCTGATATGGATTTCGCTGCGCCACCGGTGGTGATCGAGGCTCTGCAACAGCGCCTGCTGCATCCGCTGGTGGGTTACAGCGTGCCTCAGGAAAATCTGCGTGAGGCCATCGTCGCCGACCTCTGGAACAAGTTCGCCTGGAAGGTCAAACCGCAGGAGCTGATCTTCCTGCCGGGTGTCGAGTCGGGCTTCAACATGGCGCTCAAAGCCCTGGTGCAGCCACAGCAGAACGTCGTAGTGCAGGTGCCGAACTATCCGCCGCTGCGTCACGCACCCGGCCACTGGGGTTTGAACAAGGTCGAACTGGAATTCGTCGCGCAGGCTGACGGCACCTACGCCACGCCGCTGGACGTGATGCGTAATTCATTGAACGGTGGCGGCGCGCTGCTGCTGAGCAACCCGCACAACCCGATCGGCAAAGTGTTCGTCCGTGAGGAGTTGCAAGCCGTGGCCGATATCTGCGTGGCGCAAGACGCGTGGATCATCTCCGACGAAATCCATGCCGAGCTGTGCTTCGACGGTCGCGTGCACATTCCCACGGCGTCCCTGAGCCCGGAAATCGCCCGGCGCACTATCACCCTGATGTCGGCGAGCAAGGCGTACAACATCGCCGGCCTCAAGACTTCGTTCATGATCATCCAGGACGCCGCGCTGCGCGAACGCGTCAACCATGCTCGTTGCGGCATGGTCGACAGCGTCAATCCGTTGGGGATGGAAGCCACCCGCGTGGCGTACAGCGAAGCCGGGCCGTGGCTGGCCGAACTGAAAACCTATCTGCAGGCCAACCGCGACTATCTGGTTGACGCGGTGCGCAGTCGCTTGCCCGGCGTGAGCATCCAGGTGCCACAGGGGACTTACCTGGCCTGGCTCGATTGTTCGGCGCTGGACCTGGGTAATCCGCAGCAGTTTTTCCTTGAACAGGCCAAAGTCGGTTTGAGCGCCGGTAGCGATTTCGGCGATCAGAGTCAGCAATTCGTGCGCCTGAACTTCGGCTGCCCGCGTTCACTGCTGGAAGAAGGCATTGCGCGGATGGAGCGGGCGTTGGCCAGCCGCATCGGTTGAAGGCCGTTGCCATATGCGCGAATTCTTGGTTTCGTGCCACCGCTATCGCCAATGGTGATTAAAAACTGTCATTTATGACAGTTGGCACCCACGCGAATTTGTCGAACCATGGGCTTGTACGTCGCGCCGTCCCCGCGACGAACAGCTTCCATCCCATGGCATCGAGGTTTCAACATGGCAATGCACAATCACATTCGCAATGGCGATTTCAGTAGCGGAGACTTCACACACTGGATTGCCAAAGCCTACGACACGCCAATGTCGGTAGAGCTATGGCAATCCAGTCATGCCGCGCGGATGGTCGGAGGCAGAAGCTCGGGGCAGAATCTGGCGAGCGAAACATTTACGGTCTCGCCCGGGCGATTCATCTTCAGTTTCGATGTGCAGGCTCCCGACGCCGTCCCGCTGGAGAACAGCGCGCATCGCCGGTTCCACATCGAGGGCCGCGAAAAAATCGATAACCCCCTGCTTAATGCATTCCTGACTTATACGGTTTGGGCCACCCACGGCAATGACGGCACCGCTGAGGTCTGGTTCGAACAGGCCTACGTCGATCCGAAAAAACAGCGGATCAATCTTGAAGGCGTTATCCCGCCGGGTTTTGCTCAGGTGGATGTTCACTTCGGGATTCCCAATGATCCATTCGGCAACAAAGGCCCTTACTTCATTGATAATGTGCAGTTTTTGATGGCGGCGTAAGTTCTGCCCGGGTGCCATGCGTTGTGATGATCCGAGTCGCTAGGACAGGTGTTACGGGCTATGATGGCGCCCCTTCCCGTCCTGCCATGCCAGTCGATTCCATGCCTTTCGAACTCAGCGTTGACCTGACCACCCTGGCCATTCTGGCCCTTGTCGCTTTCATTGCCGGTTTCATCGATGCCATCGCTGGCGGTGGTGGTTTGCTGACCACGCCGGCGCTGCTGACGGCCGGCCTGCCGCCGCACCTGGTATTGGGCACCAACAAACTGAGCTCGACCTTCGGCTCGGCCACCGCCAGTTTCACGTTCTACCGACGCAAGCTGTTCCATCCACGGCAATGGGTCCACGCGATTGTCGGCACGCTGGTTGGCGCACTGACCGGCGCCATCGTCGCGCATTACCTGCCAGCAGAATGGCTGAACAAAATGCTCCCGGTGATCGTCTTCGCCTGTGGCCTGTATCTGCTGTTCGGCGGCACGCCAAAAGCGCCGCTGGACAGCGACGCGCCGATCAAAAAGAAATGGCAATCGACCCAGGGCTTCAGCCTTGGTTTTTATGATGGCGTGGCCGGCCCCGGCACAGGCGCGTTCTGGACGGTCAGCAGCCTGTTGCTCTACCCGATCGACCTGGTCAAGGCCAGCGGTGTGGCGCGCAGCATGAACTTCGTCAGCAACATTGCGGCGCTGTCGGTGTTCGTGTTTTCCGGGCAGGTAGACTGGATCATCGGCCTGAGCATGGGCCTGTCGGTGATGGTCGGCGCGTTCTTCGGCGCACGCACCGCAATCAGCGGTGGCGCCAAGTTCATTCGTCCAGTGTTCATCACCGTGGTGCTGGGCCTGACCGTGCGCCTAGCCTGGCAGCACTGGTTCAGCGTGGCCTAAGCGCCGCGCCACGTAGACGTCGATCAGATAACGGGCAATCGACTTGGACGCCGGCAACGGCGGCAGGTCGTGCACGTTGAACCACTGGGCGTCTTCGATCTCGTCTTCCTGACAGACAATCTCGCCACCAGCGTACTCGGCATGGAAACCGAGCATCATCGAATGCGGGAACGGCCAGCACTGGCTGCCCATGTATTGAATGTTCTTCACCTCGATCTGCACTTCTTCGCGCACTTCACGAATCAGGCAGTCTTCAGCCGACTCGCCCGGCTCGGCGAACCCGGCCAGCGTGCTGTAGACACCAGTGACGAAGCGCGGTGAACGTGCCAGCAGAATCTCGTCACCACGGGTCACCAACGCAATCATGCTTGGCGAGATACGCGGATAACTGCGCAAATCACACGGCTGGCAATACATCGCCCGCTCGCGCGGCACCTGGGTCATGGCCTGCCCGCAGTTGCCGCAAAAGCGATGCTCACGCGCCCAGGTGCCAATTTGCGCGGCGTAGCCGAGCACTTTGTAAATCGTGTGATCGCCATCGAGCATGAACGCTCGCAGGCCTTTCCAATTGCAGCCCGGCACCTCGCTGGCACTGCGCAGTTCCAGCAGATACACCGGCTCGCCATCGAGATGGCCGATGCCGTGTTCGGCAAGAATCGACAAGTCCTGACGCTTGAGCCATTCCCGTGGGAACAGCGCGCCGTTGTCATCGAACAGAAAACCTTCGGGGCTGCGCGCCACGGCCCAGCCGCCCGGTTGATCGGTGTCCAGTACTGCAGTGGTCCAGCGAGATGTCATGGTTTCTCAATCCAGAAATTCGGGTTTCTGTTTGCTCATATGGGCGGCCATGGCCACGCGCAAGTCGGTGGATTGCAACATGGCGGCGTTCCAGGTGGCAACGTATTCGAGGCCGTCGTCGATGCGATGGTCGCGCATGTAGCTGATCATTTCCTTGGTGCCGGTGACCGCAATCGGCGATTTGCCGGCGATGTCGCGAGCGATATCGAAGACGCCTTCGAGCAGCACATCCTTGTCGCTGTACACGCGATTGACAAGGCCGATGCTGCGCGCCTCTTCCGCACCAAAGGTGCGACCGGTGTAAGCCAGTTCACGCAGCATGCCGTCACCGATGATCCGTGGCAACCGTTGCAATGTGCCAACATCGGCGGCCATGCCGATATCGATTTCCTTGATCGAGAATTGCGCGTCTTCGGCGGCGTAACGCATGTCGCACGCGGCGATCAGATCGATTGCGCCGCCCAGGCAGTAACCTTGAATCGCCGCCAGCACCGGTTTGCGGCAGTTATCGACGGCATTGAACGAAGCTTGCAGGGTCAGAATCTTTTTGCGCAGCAGGCGCGCGTTGCGACCGACGTCCTTGCCCAGTTCATTGGCGACGCCGGCGAGCATCATCAGGTCGATACCCGAGGAGAAATGTTTGCCGTTACCGCTCAGGACCACCACACGGACTTCGTCAGTGTCATCGATCCATTGGAAAATCTCGACGATCTCGCTCCAGAACGCGGCGTTCATCGAGTTGATCTTTTCCGGGCGATTGATCTGAACATGGGCGATGTTGTCGGCCAGTTCGACACTGAAGGCGGTGTATTGAGTCATGGCAGTGATCCTTTACCGGGCTGAAAATGAGGCCCGAACTATAACAAGGCATCACGGCGGCGGTTCGGCCAAATGCGGGACTGTCTTGAGTTTTGCTTTGCCAATGCCGGCCTCTTCGCGAGCAGGCTCGCTCCCACACGTTGAAATGCATTCCCTTTGTGGAAGCGGGCTTGCCCGCGATGGCGTCGGCTCAATCACCACCTATCATCGAGCCAGACGCCGAAGCCCAAACAACATCCCCCCTGCCCCCAACAGCATCACCGCCAAAAACAGCGGATAGGAAACCCACCACGGCGTCCCCGCCGTCATCATGCTGAACTCCGACATGCCGCCAATGCTCGCGATCAGGTTCAACGGCAGAAACACCACGTTGATCAACGTCAGCTTGCGCAGCAGGTTGTTCATGCTGTTGTTCATCAGGTTGCCACGCGCATCGATCAGCCCGGAAAACACCGTCGAGTAAATCTCCGCCTGTTTGTAGCACTGGTTGTTTTCGATGATCAGGTCGTCGATCAATCCGATCGCTTCGCTGCCGAAGTGCTGTTTCTCGGCGTGGTTACGCAAGCGCGTCAACACGGCGCCGTTGCTGTGCAGGGCATTGATGTAATAGATCAGGCTTTCACTGAGGTTGAACATCTGCACCAGATGCTGGTTTTGCATCGAGGCGTTGAATTTTTGCTGCAACTCGCGGGCGACCAGTTTGATCACCTTCAAGTGCCCGAGGTAGTGATGGATATTGTTGAAGAGCAAATCCAGCAACACATCCAGCGGCGTGTTTAGCGGCTGCCGCGTGCCAAGGCCGTGCAGCGGCGTATCGTCGGTGGCGATCACCAGCAATTGCCCCGGCGCGAACAGCAAACCGCAGGATGACACCTCGAAGGCCAGACTGCCGCCACCGGAATAGTTTTCCGGGCGTTTCCAGATCAGGAACAAATGATCCGGATGAAACTCGATCCGCGACACCTCGTCCGGGTCCAGCGCCGAGGCCAATGCATGTTCATCGACTTTGAAATGACTGTGCAGCAAGTCGCGCTCGGCGGCGTCAGGGTTGCTGAACAGCATCACCTCGGCGTCCAGCCGTTCGACCCGCTGCAAGGCGCCGTGGCTCAGGGCAAAACTGCTGATCATCGGCGTGTCACCAGGCCTGGCCGCGACGTTTAAGCTCCAGCCGCCGCACAAACTCTTCCAGCACCAGTGAATACAGATCGTCCTGCAAATAAGCGTCTTCGATCCCGGCGTCGAGGTTGGGGTTGTCGTTGACCTCGATCACCACCACTTTATCGCCGGCCTGTTTCAGGTCGACGCCATAGAGACCGTCACCGATCAGATTGGCGGTCTTCACGGCCAGTTCCACCACCGCGCGCGGCGCCTCGTGGATCGCCAGTGTCCGGCACTCGCCGTTGACGTCCTGGCCCTTGGCCTTGTGGTTGTAGATCTGCCAGTGGCCCTTGGACATGAAGTACTGGCACGCGAAGATCGGTTTGCGGTTGAGCACGCCGATGCGCCAGTCGTACTCGGTGTAGAAAAATTCCTGGGCCAGCAACAGCACCGAATGTTCGAATAATTGCGCCGTGGCTTCGAGCAGCGCCTGCTGGCTTTCCACCTTGATCACGCCTCGTGAGAAACAGCCATCGGGAATCTTCAACACCAAGGGAAAGCCGAGGCGTTCGCCGACCCGTTCGAAGTCTTCGGGTCGCTCCTTGTAGAGGATTTCGGTGGCGGGCATGCCCAGTTGATGGCTGTTGAGCAGGTCGGTGAGGTAGACCTTGTTGGTGCAGCGCAGAATCGACGCCGGGTCGTCCATCACCACCAAGCCTTCGCTTTCGGCCTTCTTGGCGAAGCGGTAGGTGTGGTTGTCGACGCTGGTGGTTTCGCGGATCAACAGGCCGTCGTACTCGGCCAATCGCGCATAATCCTTGCGCTCGATCAGTTCGACATCGATGCCCATGGTCTTGCCGACCCTGACGAAATTCTCCAGAGCCTTGCTGTTTGACGGAGGTAGCGCCTCTTGCGGATCGTGCAGAATCGCCAGGTCGTAACGCGCCACTTGCCGGGAGCGTGGCATGCGCCAGACTTTACGGCTGAAGCCGTCCAGTGCATTGGCGAACTGGTCCTCCTGATCGTCGCGCAACTTGTGCAATGCGCCGGATTTTATTCCTTCGATGTGCCAACCGTTAGTTCGACGAAACTCAACTAACAAAATCGGACAAGGGAACACTTCAAACAATTGACGGGCCAAATCCTGTAATGGCTCGATGTGCGTTCTGCCGAAATAAAGTGTCAGGGTGAATCCTTCGGTATCACTGTAGAGGTGATGACTGAGGGCTTTTTCCAATGTTTTATCGAGATCGTCCAGCGCCAGTCCGTAGAGTGATTTCTTGGTCAGTTCGCTGATGGTGCGCACCGATGGAATCACCTTGTGCCCTCGGGCTTCGGCCAGCAGCGAGCAGTAATAACCGTGGCCCAGGTACTTGTAGCTGCGGCACAGGTTGATCACCTGCACGCGCTTGCCCGACTCGTTGTCACGGGTTTGTTCAAGGTATTCCTGCGCCGTGACGATGTCCTCGCTGGGAAAATACGACGCCCAGTCTTCCTTGCGTTCGACAATGATCAGCACTTGGCTGGAAGTTCTGACCGCTGAATTTAAATAAGTTGCCGCCGGCAAACTTTGCTCGGATACTTCGCGCCAATGACCCTGTACCGCTGACATAGAGATTGATCCGTTGGAGAACAAGACCATTTCTATTAAGCACGAAGTTTTTCGAAAGTCCCGTTTCGTTACGCAACTTTTACGGTGGTCATATGAGTGCTGTTTTTCGTTTGGCGGTAGTTGAAGACCTGCCGGCATTGCTGGCATTGGAAATGCAATGTTTCACGACAGATCGACTCACCCCTCGCAGTTTCCAGTGGATGATCACTCGGGCGCATGCGCAGTTACTGGTCGCCGAACGGGAGGGCCAATTGCTGGGGTACGCGCTGGTGTTGTTTCATCGCGGCACATCCCTGGCGCGGCTGTATTCCATCGCCATTGCTGCCCAGGCGCGCGGCACAGGGTTGGGCAAGCAATTACTGCAGCACATGGAAACCTGCGCACTCGAACACGATTGTGCCTATCTGCGCCTGGAGGTGCGTACTGACAACCCTGCCGCTATCGCCCTGTACGAACGCAACGGTTACCGGCGTTTTGCGCTGATTCATGATTACTACGAAGACCACGCCGATGCACTGCGTCTGGAGAAACGCATTCTTCAACATCGGGACTCTCGCAGCATCAAGGTGCCGTGGTATGCGCAGACTACCGACTTCACGTGTGGCCCGGCCTGTCTGTTGATGGCCATGGGTGCGTTGCAGCCTTCGCGCTTACTGGAGCGCCGTGAAGAACTGCAAATCTGGCGCGAAGCGACCACGGTGTTCATGACCTCCGGTCATGGCGGATGCAGTCCGCAGGGATTGGCACTCGCGGCATGGCGGCGGGGTTTTCGCGTGCGTCTGCAACTGAGCCTGGCAGGCCCGCTGTTTCTTGATGGTGTACGCGACGAGCATAAAAAAGACGTCATGCGTCTGGTGCATGAGGAGTTCACTGAGCAACTTGACCAGAGCGACGTTGAGTGTGTGATCGGTGCGCCGCTGGATCTGCCGCGTTTACTGGACGCGGGTGGACAGCCACTGGTGTTGATCAGCAGCTATCGCCTGACCCGATCCAAGTCACCGCACTGGGTGGTGGTGACGGATTGCGATGCGGATTTTGTGTATCTGCATGATCCGGATGTTGATCACAGCCAGCATCGTCAGCCCATGGACTGCCAGCATGTGCCGGTAAGTCATGGCGAGTTCGAGAAGATGTGCCGGTTTGGGCGCGGGAAGCTGAGGGCTGCGGTGGTTTTGTACGCCTGCAACAGATGACTTATGCTCCAAAACTGCTTTCGTGGTGAGGGGATTTAGCGAAACGTCGCACCGCCCCGATGGGTCGCGAAGCGCACCCAGACTTTAATGAAAAAGCGGGGACCGCTGCGCAGTCCATCGGGGATAAATCCCCTCGCCACAACGCTCCCCTTGTACCTGAAATCAGGTTACTTCAGACCGATCTTGTACAGCGCGCCATTGTCCTCATCAGTCAACACATACAGATAACCATCCGGCCCCTGGCGTACATCGCGAATGCGCTGCTTCAGCTCGCCCAGCAAGCGCTCCTCATGCACAACCTTGTCGCCATCGAACTGCAAGCGAATCAACTCCTGACTCACCAGCGCACCGATAAACAGGTTTTGCTGCCAAGGCTTGAAGCGGTCGGCATCGTAAAACGCCATACCCGTCACGCCTGGCGATTTTTCCCAGACGTGGCGAGGATCTACACCACCTTCAATGCTTTTGCCTTGTGCTTCGGGGATTGGCTGCAGCGAATAGTTGATGCCATGGGTCGCCAGCGGCCAGCCATAGTTCTTCCCGCGTTCGATGATGTTGACCTCATCGCCGCCGCGCGGGCCGTGCTCGTTTTCCCAAATGGTGCCGTTCCACGGATTGAGCGCAGCGCCCTGCGGGTTGCGAATGCCGTAGGCCCAGATCTCCGGGCGCACGCCGGATTGGCCTACGAACGGATTGTCGTCCGGTACTTTACCGTCCGCAAAGATCCGCACGATCTTGCCTTGCAGTTTGTCGAGATCCTGAGCGGTCGGCCGGTCGTTGTTTTCGCCCAGGGTGATGAACAGATAGCCGTCTCGATCAAACACCAGCCGCGATCCGAAATGGTTGCCGGTCGAGAGTTTCGGCTCCTGACGGAAGATCACTTTGAAATCCTTCAGCGTTTTCAGGTCATCCGACAGATACCCGCGCCCTACCGCTGTCCCGGCCTTGTCGCCCGCACCGCCACCTTCGGCGTAGGACAAATACACCAGCCGGTCCTGTTTGAACTCCGGCGACAGCACGACATCGAGTAGGCCGCCCTGCCCCTTGGCCCAGACTTTCGGCACCCCACTGATCGGCGCCGAGAGTTTGCCGTCCGTACCGACCACGCGCAAATTACCCGGTCGTTCGGTCACCAGCATGCCCTGGCGATCCGGCAGGAAAGCCAGTGCCCATGGATGTTCAAGGCCTTGGGTGATCGTGGTGACTTCGAGGGTGCCCTGCTCGCTTTGCAGCTCTTTGGGGGCGGCGGCGAATGCCGGCGCGCTGATCAGAGCGCCGGCGCACAGGCTGGCTAGAAGGGTTTTACGCAACATGCACGATTCCTTTTGTTGGTTTCAAAGGCTGGCAGCACCGCAGTACCGCCGTTCAACGGGTGTCAGTGCTTCGTGAAGGTGGGTTGGGAATAAAGGTGGGCGGTGTACTTGGCACCGAACGAATGGGCTGGCCGTTGCCAATCCCGCGATTTTCGACGGTGGGCTGACGCTGCATCGGCACGGTGTTCGGCCCGCGAATGGGCGGAGCGCTGGGCTGGGTGCCCTGCATGCTGTTGGGATTAGCCCGGCGGATCGGGCTGTTGTATGGGTTGTTGCTGTTGCCGGTCGGACTTTGTGCAAGCACTGCGTCCGCATGAACCAGGCCGCCACTGAGTGTCAGGACGGCGATGCCAAGCATTAAGCGGTTCATGGGATTGCCTCTCGATGTGCAGGGAGTAGAGCCTTCGAGTCCACGCTACGCCGTGGGTTCGGATTTGTTAACCCGCGCCGCTTAAACAACATGTAACACGGCTTGACCAAGTCGTCTGAAACCCGTGCATTCACTGGAAACTTTCGCGCAAGCGCACAGGTCACCTGAACATCACTCGGAGAACTCACCATGGCTCGGGCAATCTGGAAAGGCGCGATCAGTTTCGGACTGGTTCACATCCCTGTCGCACTGGTTTCGGCGACATCGTCCCAAGGCGTGGACTTCGACTGGCTCGACAGCCGCAGCATGGACCCGGTGGGCTACAAACGGGTCAACAAGGTTACCGGCAAGGAAGTCACCAAGGAAAACATCGTCAAAGGCGTAGCTTATGAAAAGGGCCGCTACGTGGTGCTCAGCGAAGAGGAAATTCGCTCGGCGCACCCGGTATCGACCCAGACGATCGACATTTTCTCATTCGTCGACGCCGAGCAAATCCCCTTGCAGAACATCGATACGCCTTACTACCTGGCCCCGGACAAGCGCGGCGGCAAGGTTTACGCGTTGCTGCGCGAAACCCTGAGCAAGACCAATAAAGTCGCCCTGGCCCGTGTTGTCTTGCATACGCGGCAATACCTGGCGGCATTGATGCCGCTGGAGTCGGCGCTGGTGCTGGTAAAACTGCGCTGGCCGCAGGAAGTTCGCGGCCTCGATCAATTGGAACTGGGCAGCGAAGTGACCAAACCACAGTTGGCCAAGGGCGAACTGGACATGGCCAAGCGACTGGTTGAGGACATGAGTGGGGACTGGAGTCCTGAGGATTACAAGGACGAGTTCGAAGACAAGATCATGGCGCTGGTGGAGAAAAAGGCCCATGAAGGCAAGATCGAGGATGTTGAAACCGTGGGTGGCGAGGAAGAGCGCAAGTCGGCCGATGTTATCGATTTGACCGAGCTGCTCAAACGCAGCCTGGGTGGCAAGGCGCCCGCCAAATCAAAGCCTAAAACAGCGACTAAAGCGGCGCCGGCGAAGAAGACGAAGAAAGCGTCCTGAGCATGACAACTGAAGGTTTGTCAGGCAACTGACAGGTTGCTTTTGCGACAGTCATCGCTGGTAAGCCAGCTCCCACAGTGGTCGGTGTGATGCGCACACTTCGAACCCTGTGGGAGCTGGCTCACAGGAATATTCAGATCAGAATGAAGATCGCCAGCAATCCACCGAAGATCGCCCACTTTTCCATGTAGTAGCGCTTGCGATTGCGCTTTTTCAGCTCTTTACCGCGCAAACGGATCTTGTAGATTTTGGTAAACAACCGGTTGATCCCACCGGTGCGGTCACCGGCATCGTTCGGCGCGCCGGCGGCGGACATCACGGTGCGGCTGAACCAGCCATTAAACGCGGCGGCCCAGCGGTACTTCAGCGGTCGCTCAATGTCACAGAACAGGATGATGCGGTTCTTGTCCGTGGTGTTTTCTGCGTAATGAATGAAAGTTTCATCGAACATCACCGCTTCACCATCACGCCAGTGATAGTTCTCGCCGTCGACATTGATGTAGCAACCGGCATCATTCGGCGTTTCCAGGCCCAGGTGATAGCGATAGGAACCGGCATACGGATCGCGGTGACGAACCAGTTTCGAGCCGGGTGGCAGTTCGGCAAACATAGCGGCCTTGATCGAACCGATGCTCTGCACCAGTTCAGTGGTGCGCGGGCACAGCTTCATTGCCGACGGATGACTCTCGCCGTACCACTTGAGGTAAAAACGCTTCCAGCCGCTTTTGAAGAATGAATTAAAGCCGACATCGTCATACTGGTTCGAGCGCTTGATCTCACCGGCACGCAGCAAGTTCTGGCCTTCTTCGCGAATCTCCTGCCAATGTGCCTGCAATGGGCTGAGATCAGGAAATTCTGCGGGATTCAGATACGGCGTGTTGGGCTTTTTCGAAAACAGGTACAGAAAGCAGTTGATCGGCGCCAGAAACGTCGAATGGTCGCTTAACTGACGACCCAGTTTGTGGCGCACACGGCCACGCAAGTGAACGTATGCAATTGAAATGACATAAATAGCAGCAATGATGAGTTTCACGGAAATCGTCACACGTCAGAAAGTGAACAAACTGCGCGCCTGATGGCTAGAAGCCCAGCGTCTGATGCAGTGGTCTGAGTACAAAATGGCACGTCCTTGAGCCCGCGCCGCTGTAGGGCGTTGGGTGAATGGATGGCATTTTAGCCACAGTTTGTAACTGATAGTGAGCCTTCATCTGTGAAAATCTGTCCCGCGATTGCGCCAATCGGCGCTCACAGCGTCATCGCCCTATCGTTTAAAGAGCCAGACCAGTACAATCGCCGCCAAACTTTACGCGCCCCCCTTGGTTGATGACGGGAACCTCCCCGCTTCAGCGCACTTTGACTCGGGCCAAGCGCTCCAGCCGCACCCTCGCTACTCAGAATGCTTCGCAGGAAAAACTCTTGATTTCTACAGCTAACATCACGATGCAGTTCGGCGCCAAGCCGCTCTTCGAAAACGTTTCGGTCAAATTCGGCGCGGGCAACCGTTACGGCCTGATCGGCGCCAACGGTTGCGGCAAGTCGACCTTCATGAAAATCCTCGGCGGTGACCTCGACCCGTCCGCTGGCCAGGTCATGCTTGAGCCGAACGTGCGCCTGGGTAAATTGCGCCAGGATCAGTTCGCTTACGAAGAATTCACCGTGATCGACACCGTGATCATGGGTCACGAAGAGCTGTGGAAGGTCAAGGCTGAACGCGACCGCATCTACTCGCTGCCGGAAATGAGCGAAGAAGACGGCATGGCCGTTGCCGAGCTGGAAACCGAATTCGCCGAAATGGACGGCTACACCGCCGAATCCCGTGCCGGTGAGTTGCTGCTGGGTCTGGGTATCGGTATCGAGCAACACTTCGGCCCGATGAGCGAAGTCTCGCCAGGCTGGAAGCTCCGTGTGTTGCTGGCACAGGCACTGTTCTCCGATCCGGAAGTGCTGTTGCTCGACGAACCGACCAACCACCTGGACATCAACACCATTCGCTGGCTGGAAAACGTTCTGACCCAGCGTAACAGCCTGATGATCATCATCTCTCACGACCGTCACTTCCTGAACAGCGTGTGCACGCACATGGCTGACCTGGATTACGGCGAGCTGCGTCTGTTCCCGGGCAACTACGACGAGTACATGACCGTGGCGACCCAGTCCCGCGAGCAACTGCTGTCGGACAACGCCAAGAAGAAAGCACAGATTTCCGAGCTGCAATCGTTCGTCAGCCGCTTCTCGGCCAACGCCTCGAAAGCCAAGCAGGCCACTTCCCGCGCCAAGGCGATCGACAAGATCCAGTTGGCCGAGGTCAAGCCTTCGAGCCGTGTCAGCCCGTTCATCCGTTTCGATCAGAACAAGAAGCTGCACCGCCAGGCTGTCATGGTCGAAAAAATGGCCAAAGGTTTCGACGGCAAGCCGCTGTTCAAGGACTTCAGCTTCCAGGTTGAAGCGGGCGAGCGCGTAGCGATCATCGGCCCGAACGGTATCGGCAAGACCACCCTGCTGCGCACTCTGGTCAACGAACTGACCCCGGACGCCGGCACCGTCAAGTGGACCGACGCCGCGGAACTGGGCTACTACGCTCAGGACCACGCGCACGACTTCGAAGACGACGTCACCCTGTTTGACTGGATGGGTCAGTGGACGCAGGGCGAGCAGATGATTCGCGGCACTTTGGGGCGCATGCTGTTCTCCAACGACGAGATCCTCAAGTCGGTCAAGGTGATTTCCGGTGGTGAGCAAGGTCGCATGCTGTTCGGCAAGCTGATCCTGCAAAAGCCAAACGTCCTGATCATGGACGAACCGACCAACCACTTGGACATGGAATCGATCGAGGCGCTGAACCTGGCGCTGGAAAACTACCCGGGCACGCTGATCTTCGTCAGCCACGACCGTGAGTTCGTATCGTCCCTGGCCACGCGCATCATCGAGCTGAGCCCGAACGGCGTGACCGACTTCAGCGGCACCTACGACGACTACCTGCGTAGCCAAGGCGTCGTGTTCTAAAACGCTGCTGCAATCTGAAAAGCCCTGTCCACGTGACGGGGCTTTTGCATTTTAGAGCGCTGATCGTTCCCACGCTCTGCGTGGGAATGCATCCCGGACGCTCTGCGTCACACGAGCGGGACGCGGAGCGTCCGTGGCGACGTTACCACGCAGAGCGTGGGAACGATCGGTCACTTTTCAGGAAAATAGTTAGCCTGCTTTCTTTTGATTCAGACCCAAGCCATGATGCGAGCTCTCCTACCGCCGCCCGCGAACGAGTTCTCATGTCTGCGCAGCAACAGCCACCGCAAAGCTCCATGGCGATCACCCTGCAGATCGTCTCCATCGTTTTTTATACCTTTATAGCCTTCCTCTGCATCGGCCTGCCGATTGCCGTGTTGCCCGGTTACGTGCATGAACAGTTGGGTTTCAGCGCGATCATTGCCGGACTGGTCATCGGCTCGCAGTATCTGGCCACCCTGCTCAGCCGACCGATGGCCGGGCGCATGTCGGACACCATCGGCACCAAACGGGCGATTATTTATGGCTTGCTGGGGATCGTGCTTAGCGGTGTGCTGACGCTGATTTCCACGCTGTTGCAAAGCTTCCCGCTGACCAGCCTGTTGATACTGATCGCCGGGCGTTTGCTGCTTGGCATCGCTCAGGGCCTGATCGGTGTCGGCACCATCAGTTGGTGCATGGGTCAGGTCGGCGCTGAACACACGGCGCGCTCCATCGGCTGGAATGGCATCGCCTCGTATGGCGCGATTGCGATTGGTGCGCCGCTGGGCGTGGTGATGGTCGCCGACTACGGTTTTGCCAGTCTGGGGGTTGCGCTGACAGCATTGGCGACCATGGCGTTGGTGCTCATCCGCAATAAACCGTCAGTACCCGTGGTGCGCGGTGAACGCTTGCCGTTTTGGGCGGTGTTCGGCCGAATCGCACCATTTGGTGCCAGTCTGAGCCTGGCGTCGATCGGTTACGGCACGCTGACCACGTTCATCACCCTGTATTACCTCAATCGCGGCTGGACCGGCGCGGCGTACTGCCTGACGGTGTTCGGCGTGTGCTTCATCCTTTCACGCCTGATGTTCATTTCTGCGATTGCGCGATTCGGCGGGTTCAGCTCGGCAATTGCCTGCATGACCGTCGAAACCGTCGGGCTGACAATGTTGTGGCTGGCGCCTTCCACCGCGTATGCGCTGATCGGTGCGGGTCTGGCCGGATTTGGCCTGTCGCTGGTGTATCCGGCGCTCGGCGTCGAAGCGATCAAGCAAGTGCCCAGCTCCAGCCGTGGCGCGGGGTTGAGCGCTTATGCCGTGTTCTTCGATCTGGCGCTGGCGGTGGCCGGCCCGTTGATGGGCGCGGTGGCGTTGAACCTGGGGTATTCGTGGATTTTCTTTTGCGCGGCGATGCTTTCGGTCACCGGGCTGGGGCTGACCTTGCTGCTCAAGCGCCGCGCGATGGCTTAAATCTTCGGTCTAAAACCTGTGGGAGCGAACCTGCTCGCTCCCACAAGGGTTCTGCGGTGGGATCAGGTTATTGATCGGCGGTCTGCATGCCCGCCCGCGTCGGTTTGCCCAGTGCATGTGCAAAGAACCGCCCCGCTTCGGAAATCAGATTGCGATGGATGTCTTCGCGATCGACGCCATCGGCGTCGGTGCACAATGCCGGCATCGCAAGAATCTGCTCTTCGGTGCACGGGGCCATGAACACGAAGTGCCCTGCCCCGGCCAGTAACTTGAAGTCCGGTGCGGTGGGCAGTTTGCGCGCCAGTGCGGCAGCATTTTTGTCGAACGCGACGAGTTTGTCGCCGTCGCCGCTGTAGAGCAGCACCGGCACATGCACATCGGCCAGGGTGTGACGACCAAATTTCAGGCTCAACGGCGCCATCAGCAACAACGCGTGCACGCGCGGATCGGCCACCGGCTGCAGGTCATCGCGATCAACGATCAGTTCGCCCTGGGTGTTGCAGGCGTCGCGGTCGTCCGGACGTTCCTGGCAATAGCGGCGCAGGCGATCCAGATCCGGTTGCGCGCCGGACAGAATCAGCGCCGTCTCGCCCCCCGCCGAATAGCCGATCACGCCAACCTGATCAGCATTGACGAACGGCGCCAGCATGCGATCGCCGAGGGTCGCGGTGATCGCTTCGGAAATCTGGATGGGCCGGCCGTAGAGATTGCTCAAGGTGCCGAGACGGCTGTGGTCTTTGGAGTTATCGCCGGGGTGAATCACCGCCACCACGACAAAACCTTTGCGCGCCAGCGATGTGGCGAGGTCGTGCAGCGCCAGCGGTGTGCCGGTGTTGCCATGGGACAGCATCAGCATTGGAAAGCGGCCCATGGCGACTTTGGTGTCTTCACCGGCTTCGACCGAATAGCCTTCGAGCAGGCTCATGTGCTCGCGGTCGCTGGAGGGGTAGAACGCGATGGCGCGCATCGGTTGCAGGTCGAGCGGATCGAGGAAGGTCATCTCGTGATAACCGACGCTCCAGACAGGGTGTCGCCCCGGCGCAGCCTGCACTGAATTCAGGCTGCCGAGCAGGCAAATCAGTAACGTTGCACAAAGACGCATCATGGGATGCCCCACCCTGTTGTTACTCAATCGAAAGATCCGTTGCGTTGTCAGGCCGGAACGCCGGGGATTCAGCGCTCCGTTACGACACTGCACTCAGACGTTGATCGTTTGACTGCATAACCCGGGCCAGATTATGTAACAGTCAGAAACAAAAAACTCCGTATTCGGCCCTTGCAGAACCAGAATACAGAGTTTTTTGGGTATTACCTGAACCTCAGCTGTTCTTTACGCAAGCCTTACGCGGCGGCGAACAATTGCTCGCTGATCTTCGCTTGAGCTGCGGTCATGGCGTTGTTGCGCACTTCATCACCATACGCCAGACCTTCGGCACGGACGATTTCGATGTCGGTGATGCCGAGGAAGCCCAATACCAGCTTCAAGTATTCTTCGTGGGCGATGCCGCTGGCCTGACCGGCGTGGATACCGCCGGAGGTGGAAACGATCACCACTTTCTTGCCACCGCACAGGCCTTCAGGGCCGGCTTCGGTGTAACGGAAGGTCTGACCGGCAACGGCCACACGGTCGATCCACGCCTTGAGTTGGGTCGGTACGGTGAAGTTGTACATCGGTGCAGCAATCACCACAGCGTCAGCAGCGATGAACTCGGCCAGGGTCGACGCGCTCAGCTCGGCTTCGTGCTGTTGCGCGGCGTTACGCAGCTCAGCGGTGGTGCCGGCGGCGACCAGCGTGGTCGAAGAGAAGTGGCTGATGGCGTCAGCCGCCAGATCGCGGTAAGTCACCACGGCGCCTGGCTCAGCAGCTTGCCAGGCTTTGACGACTTGGCTGCTCAACTGACGGGAAGCCGAGTTGTCGCCCAGAATGCTCGAATCGATATGCAGCAGTTTCATGTGGAATCTCCTGGAATGAATCGCCGGTGGCGACGGAATGGAGAGAATCCTACGCAAGAAACCAATGGATGATTAGACGGCGACAATGCGATAGTTTGTCCCACTGATAGAACAGTCGGATTTAAACCATGCAAGACCTCAACGATCTCTACTACTTCGCCAAAGTCGTCGAGGCTGGCGGCTTTGCAGCTGCCGGCCGATTGCTGGGTATTCCCAAATCGCGGCTGTCGCGACGTATCGCCGAACTGGAAGAGCGTCTCGGCGCGCGCCTGTTGCAACGCACCACCCGCCAACTCAATCTCACCGCCGTGGGTGAGCGTTATCTGCGCCACTGCCAGGCCATGTTGCTGGAAGCGGAAATGGCCGACGAAGCCGTTGCCAGCATGTCCACCGAGCCGCGCGGGCGCCTGCGCGTGTCGTGCCCGACGGGACTGGCTCGGGAAATGCTGCCGTGGGTGATCAGTGATTTCCTCGGCAAATTCCCTCAGGTGCAACTGGAAGTCGTGCTGCTCAACCGTCGGGTGGATCTGGTTGCAGAAGGTTTCGATGTGGCCTTGCGCGTGCGAGAACTGGGCGACGAAGATCCGCTGCTGGTGACGCGACGTTTGCGTCAGGCGCAAATGGTCGTGGTGGCCAGCCCGGAGTTTATTCAAGGTCAGTCGATCCAGCATCCGCAAGACCTGAAAAGCCTGCCGGTGCTCGGTGCATTGGAGGCCGATCGCATGGTCCACGTACGCCTGCTCGATCAACAAGGCGAAAGCTTCGAACTGAACATGGAAGCACGGTTGGGCATCGACGACTTTATCGTGCGCAAGACCTGTGTGCTGGCCGGCCAGGGCTTCACGATGCTGCCGATGATGTATTGCGAAGCGGAGTTGCAAAGCGGCGCGCTGGTGCAGTTGCTGCCCGAATGGTCGCTGCCCGGCGGCTGGCTGCAAGCGGTGTATCCGCATCGGCGCGGCGTGATGCCAGCCGTGCGCGCGTGGATCGATCACCTGGTCGAATCGTTCAATGCCTGTGGGGAGCGGTTGTTATGAAGAAGGGAAAGATGAGCGAAGCGGACGTTGCGGCGTTCTGTCTGGCATTGCCGGGTGCGCGGGAAGACTACAAGTGGGGTGGCGTGCGGGTATTTTCGATTGCCGGCAACAAGATGTTTGCCTTGCAGGGGCTGCGTGGCGACTCGCTGGCATTCAAGGTCGACAAGGATCTGTTTCTCGGCCATTGCGATCGACCGGGCATCCACCCCGCGCCGTATCTGGCCCGCGCACAATGGATCATCATGCACCCGCCCTACCCGCTGGGCGCCGAGGAATTACAGGGGTTGTTGCAGCGCTCACATCAATTGGTGGTGAGCAAGTTGCCGAAGAAAACTCAGGTGGGATTATTGCTCTAGCTGGTGACTTTGTGGGAGCGGGCTTGCTCGCTCCCACATGAGTGCATGTGTGAAAGTTAAAACAGATTGAGCAGGTTCAAACGTAGAAACAGTTGGTCGATCCAGAACACCTGGTGCAACAGGACGATGACCCAGAACAGAACCTGAAACGACACCTTGCGCGTCTTGTGCCGAAACACCTGCTGAGCAATCAACGCGCCTGGCCAGCCGCCGGCCAGTTCCACCGCGTGCAGGATATTCTCCGGCGTGCGCCACGCATCCGTCCGGGCCTTGCGTTTGTCGGCCCAGTACATGAAGAACGCCAACACGCTGACGATTCCATACGCGGCCAACGGCACCAGTGAAATCCCGCGCAGCCACATCGACAGCGAGCCGAACAACGGCAGCGCGCAGACGATCACCAGCACCACCAGTTTCAATTTCAGATGCTGAATATGGCCGCCAGAGGGGCGACCTTCAGGACGGCGTGCGCGGGAATCACTCATGGCTTGGCCGCCGCCCAGTCCACCCAGCCGAACTGCCACGTCGCCAGAATGAACAGGCCAAAGACGATCCGATACCAGGCGAAAGCCGCGTAGCTGTGGCTGCCGATAAATTTGAGCAAGCCGCGCACTGCGATCATCGCGAAGATAAACGCGGTGACGAAACCGATGGCGAACACCGGGAAATCCGCCGGGACAAACAGATGGCGGTATTTGAAGCCCGAGTACACCGCAGCACCGACCATGGTTGGCATGGCAAGGAAGAACGAGAACTCGGTGGCCGTCTTGCGCGACAGACCGAAGAGCAAGCCGCCAATGATGGTCGAGCCAGAACGCGATGTGCCGGGGATCATGGCCAGGCATTGGGCGAAACCGATTTTCAGCGCATCGGTCCAGCGAATCTCATCAACCGTTTCTGCGTGCACTTCATGCTGACGTTGTTCAGCCCACAACATGATGATCCCGCCGACGACCAACGCCGCCGCAACGGTGATCGGGTTGAACAGGTATTTGTGGATCAGGTCGGCAAAGATCACGCCCAGCACGACGGCGGGCAAAAACGCGATCAGCAGGTTGGCGGTGAAACGCCGTGCGCTTGGCTGTGTTGGCAAACCGACCACCACATCCAGAATCTTGCGGCGAAACTCCCAGACCACCGCGAGGATCGCGCCGAGCTGAATAATGATGTTGAACGCCATGGCCCTCTCGCCGCCGAAGTCGAGCAAGTCGGCAACAATGATCTGGTGTCCGGTACTGGAAATGGGCAAAAACTCCGTCAGCCCTTCTACAACTCCTAGTATCAGTGCCTGCAAGGCGGTCCAAAGATCCATCAATCCCCCAAAGAGCGATGCACGCAGGCATGCCCCGATAGTATTTTTTTACGTTCACTGCGATCAGCGTAGCTGGTTGTTGCTGTACCGATTCCGCGCGCACAGGATCCACACGAAAGGGTCAAAATTCCGTGAAATATCAACTTGGATTCAGGTTTTCACGCGCGGGGCCGAAATCCTAACAGACAAGCCTTAATAGCGCTGCCGCGTTATACGACTTGGGTCGCGTATGCCTGACCGCGAAATCGTGGTTGGATGCTGGCGGTCGTTTATTACAAGAAAAAGAATCCGGAGTGACAGCGTTATGAACAGCTTGCGCAGTGTGTCGATCAGCCGACGCTTGTGGCTCATTTTGGTGGTGGCAGTGGTCATGTTGCTGACCTTGGGCGTGTTGATGCTCAAGCAGATCCACGATGACCTGTATCGCGCCAAAGCCCAGAAAACCCAGCATGTGGTGCAGACCGCCAGCGGTTTGCTGACCTACTACCACGATCTGGAAACCGCCGGCACTCTGAGCAAAGAGGCTGCGCAAAAGCAGGCGCTCACCGCCATCCGTGGTCTGCGTTATGACCAGAGCGACTATTTCTGGATCAACGACCTCACCCCCGTGATGGTCATGCACCCGACCAACCCCAAACTCGAGGGCCAGAATCTCTCGGCAATTCGCGATCCGGATGGTTTCGCGGTGTTCAACGAGATGGTTGCCATTGCCAGGTCCAAAGGCGCCGGCATGGTCGATTACCGGTGGCCGAAGCCCGGCGCCAGTGAACCGGTGGCCAAGACTTCGTACGTCAAACTGTTCGAGCCGTGGGGCTGGGTGCTCGGTTCTGGCGTGTATGTGGACGATGTGCAGGCCGAGTTCCAGGGACAGGTGATCAAGGCCACGGTCATTGGCTTGGCCATCGCCGTGATCATGGCATTGCTGGTGATCCTGATTGCGCGCAGCATCGTCCGTCCGCTGCAGGAAACCGTGAACGCCATGGCCAACATCGCCAGCGGTGAAAGCGACCTGACCCGCAGCCTCGATACCCATGGCAAGGATGAAGTGACTGAGCTGGCTCATCATTTCAACGCGTTTACGGCCAAACTGCGCCGGGTGATCGGCGACTTGCAGGTCTCGGCCAGCGCGCTGGGCCAGTCGTCCAGCGAACTGGGCAACGATGCGTCGCAGGCCCAGCAGCGCAGCCAGCAGCAATCGCAGCAGATGGAACTGGTGGCCACCGCGATCAACGAGGTGACCTACGGTGTGCAGGATGTGGCGAAAAACGCCGAGCATGCCGCCGCCGAAATGCGTGATGCCGAGGCCCAGGCGCAGCAAGGCCAGATCAACATTGACGGTAGCCTGCAACAGATCGACAAGCTGTCCGGCACCATCGATCAAGCCGTAGAGGTGATTCGCACCCTTGCCGCCGAAAGCACGCAGATCGGCAGCGTCCTGGAAGTGATTCGCTCGATTGCCGAGCAGACCAATCTGCTCGCACTGAATGCGGCCATCGAAGCGGCCCGGGCCGGTGAACAGGGGCGTGGTTTTGCCGTGGTGGCAGATGAAGTGCGCTTGCTCGCGCAGCGTACACAGAAGTCGACAGCCGAAATCCAGTCGATGATCGAGCGCCTGCAAAATCACTCCGAGGCAGCGGTCAAGGTGATTGGTGACAGCAGCAAAGCTTCGCAACTGACCATTGAACAAGCCGGACTGGCCGGCGCCAGCCTGAACGCTATCGGCCAGGCGCTGCGCAATCTCAATGGCCTGAATGCATCGATTGCCAGCGCCACGTTGCAACAGGCGCATGTGGTCGAGGACATCAATCAGAACGTGACCCAGGCTGCCGGGCTGTCGCACAGCACGGCCATCGCAGCCGAGCAGTCGAGTGCCGCCAGCGTGCGGCTCGGCCAGTTGAGCGAACAATTGAACAGCCTGCTGCGTCAGTTCCGCGTCTAGCACCGCCCCACTATAGGAGTGAGCCTGCTGGAGACAGGTTTATGTCAGCCAATATCTACCATGCTGACATACCGCCTTCGCTGGCAAGCCAGCTCCCACAAGGATTTATGCCATGCCCACCCATCTTGGGCATTACTCAAAACCCTGTGGGAGCTGGCTTGCCAGCGATGAGGGCGGAACATTCAACATCATTGTTGACGCCGCCGAAGCCATCGCGAGCAGGCTCACTCCTACAGCTTTTCTGGGTACAATCCGCCCCCTCCTCAACTCCCTCCAAGGAACCCACATGTCCGGGCTTGAACTGTTTGCCGCCGCTCTCGGTGTGATTGCCGTGTGGCTGACGGTTAAACAGAATCCGTGGTGCTGGCCGATCGGGCTGGTCATGGTGCTGCTCTATAGCTGGGTCTTCTTTGAAGTGAAGCTCTATTCGGACATGTTGCTGCAAGTGATCTATGCCGCGCTGCAAGTCTATGGCTGGTGGCAATGGACCCGCGCCGGGACGATGCACGACGGACGTCAGGTCACGCACCTGGATGCTCGCTCGATAATGCTGGGGCTGAGCGTGGGCGCCATCGGCAGCGTGTTGCTGGGCGCCGCCATGGCGCACTGGACTGACGCCGCGCAACCCTGGCTGGACGCGGCGCTGACCGGTTTCAGCCTGGTGGCGCAGCTGTGGATGGCACAGAAACGCCTGCAATGCTGGGCGCTGTGGTTCGTGCTGGATGTGATTTTCGTCGGATTGTTTCTTTATAAGGGTCTGTACCTCACCGCCGCCCTGTATGCCTTGTTCACGCTGATTGCGATTCAGGGCTGGCGCGAATGGCGCGCCGATCCGGCGTTGCGCACATGAAGGTCGTGGTGCTGACCGGTCCCGAGTCCACCGGCAAGAGCTGGCTGGCGGCCGGCCTGCAACAACGTTTCGGCGGGCTGCGGGTAGACGAGTACGTGCGCTGGTTTATCGAGCAGAACCCTCGTGACACCCGTCTGGCCGACATTCCCGAGATCGCTCGCGGGCAACTGCAATGGGAAGATCAGGCTCGGGCGCAACGGCCGCCGCTGCTGATTCTCGACACTCATCTGCTGAGCAACATGCTCTGGAGCCAGACGCTGTTCGGCGACTGTCCGGCCTGGCTTGAGCCGCAATTGCTGGCGCGGCATTACGACCTGCACCTTCTCCTGTCTCCCGAGCAGATCGACTGGACCGATGACGGTCAGCGCTGCCAGCCGGGTCTGGAGCAGCGCCTGGCGTTTTACCAGGCCACCCGCGAGTGGCTGGAACGCCATGACCAGCCATTCAAGGTCATAGAGGGCAATTGGGCTGAACGCCAGACTCGAGCCTTCGCAGCGGTCGAGGAACTGCTCGCGCAATAACCCGTCTTTGTGGGTCCGTTTACCCGGTTTCGGGGGCAAAGTGTCCGTTCCTGAAACACTTCCTCGCGTGCAAACGGCCCGTTTCAGCGGATTGATCAGTTTGACACTGCCGTTGTTACTTTGCTGAAACACTACGCCGCAAACCCTTGTCCCAGAGCATTGTTCAGCCAATAGACAGCTCAACGCGGCAGTGCCTGTTTCACCGCTGAAACAGCTTGTGTATCAAGTGCGCGCTCTTTCTGCGTAACTCATTGAAAATACTAAGCAATTAAAAAGCGGCACAGCTTTCGCTCTCTCCTTCACAACGCTGACAAGGGCAGCCCACTGAAGAAGGAATTGCAGCCGTGGGGAACTTCAATAAAACCTTTACCTGCCTCCTGCTGATCGGATCAGCGGCCAGTGCGTTCATCAGTTTCAACGTTCAGGCCGAAGGCAATGGCGTGATCGTCCTCAACCGCGATGTCCAGCCGATCCCTATTGGTCGCAGCGGGGGCAAAGACCCCTACCCGACCACCGTCAACGCCAACCCTTCGGCGCGCATCAATCAAGCGATGACCAGCACCGAACTCAATGACGGTGACTTTGCCAGTATCGCCAGCGGCTCTTCGATTCGCGGCAACATCACCACCCCTACTTCGAACATGCCTGGCATGAACGTGCTGAGCAATCCCAACGGCCTGCCAGGGATGAGCTCCGGTCATGGCGGCGGCGGTGGCGGCTCGATCTCCAACACCGTCAACCGCGCAATGGGCGCCGGCCTGGCCCCGCTGACCCGCATGGCTGGAGGCCAATAAGATGAATCGCTACCTGCTCCTGCTTGCTCTCTTCGGCTGCGCCAGCGCGATGGCCGACCCCAGCTCAGTGAACGACGCGAACATTCAAGACACCGGCATCCAGTACCGCGGCAACTACAACATCAACCAGGCCGCTGGCGACCAGATGCAACAGACCAACACCAAAGCCATCGCCATTGGCACCTCGGCCAGCGCCACCACCATCGTCAGGCAGAAGCTCGATACACCGGCCGATCCGTCGATGAATGCCAGCGCAACCATCGGCGGCAACTCTTTCAGTAACGGCAACGGGATCCTCGGTGTGAACCAGGGCGCCGGTGCCAACAACCAGATGGCCAACGTGACGCGCGTCAGCATCAGTGCTGCGCCGCAGAGCGTTGACGACAGCGCCCTGTCGCAACAGAACGTGGCGCTTTTACCGAGCTCAGGAGCAACTGGCACCTCATCCGGCAGTCGCCAGATCACGACAAGTGATCAGGCCTTCACCGGCAGCCGAGGGGTGATTCAGGTGAACCAGAGTGCCGGGGTGGGGAACCGAATGGCTAACACCCTGAGCATCCGGGTCGCTGACTGACCCAAATAACAAAAGCAGTGCAATTAGAAAGTACCAACACTTAACCAACTAATAAGCACGATGGAGAAACACCATGAAACCTACAATGGCTCTCAAACCACTGGTTTTCGCACTTGCAGCAGTGATGGCAATCGCAGCACAGGCAGGCGGTCGTGATGACGATCATGGTAATGGTAACGGGCACGGCAACGGTCATGGCAACAACCATGATCCAAAAGGCCCTACCCTCGAAGAACTGCTGCAAATCGGCGCTGGCGCCGGTGCCGCAGTGCTCGATGTGCAGAACAGCCAAGGCAACGTAGTCGGCAACCAAGGCACAAAAAATAGTGCCGGTATCGAAAACTCGGCCAACGGTTCCAACGGCAACCTGGGCATGAACAACACCGCTGGCGACGGCAACCAACAAGACAACGCCGCCGCACTGGCCACTGCTGACGAAAGCTTCATTTTCGGCACCGCAGTAGCTGCATCCAGCGCTACTCAGGTCAACGCCAGCAACTCCGTTGCCAACTACTCCACCACCAACACCGCAGGCTTGAACAATGTGGGTAACGGCGGTTCCGGCAACATTGGCGTGAACAACAGTGCCGGCAACTTCAACCAACAGAAAAACAACCTCGCAATCGCCGTATCCGGTGGCCGTGTGGCCCAGGCTGCTGCCGCTGCGAACCAAAGCTCCACAGGTCTGAACGTAGGCAACTACGGTACTCAAACCTACAAAAAAGATACCCTCACTGGCACTGTTGCCGCCGTCGGCGTGTTCGGCGCCGTTGGCGAAGCTACCATCAAAGATGACGATCACGGTCACGGCGGTGGCGGCTACGGCAACAACGACCGTGGCGGTAACGGTGGGCATGGCGGTAGCAAAGATCAGAAAGCTACCTTCGAAGCTGTGGGTGTCTTCGGTCTGGCTGGCGTAACCACTCAACAAGTGATGACTCCAGACGGCTGGAAAAACCCTGTAACCAACAATGCTGCAGTCAGCAACGTTGGCAACAACTTCTCCGGCAACGCTGGCTTCAACAACGCCGCAGGTGTTGGCAACCAACAAAGCAACTCGCTGTCCATCGCTGCAGGTTGCAAAGCCTGCATGTAATCGCGATCGAAACGAAAGCCCCGGAAACGGGGCTTTTCCTCAGTCCGCAAAGGCGTATCGATCATGCGTAAGACTGCCCTCATCGCTCTGCTTTGTCTGTCTGGCCTGACCCAGGCGGCGCAGATGCCCGTGGCTGCCCTTCCCGGCGGCACACTCATCTACAAGAACGTGCAAAGCATTCGTGAGCGCAAGTTTGCCGACATTGTCGAACAGAAAACCGATTTCAGCTGCGGCGCTGCTGCACTGGCCACGGTGTTACGCCAAGGCTATTGGCTCGACGTCGATGAGGAGCACATCATCAAAGGCATGCTGGTCAACGCTGACCAGGACCTTGTTCGTACTCAGGGTTTTTCCATGCTCGACATGAAGCGCTACATAGAAAGCATCGGCATGCGCGCCAGAGGCTACAAGATTCCGCCGGAAAAACTCGACGCTGTAACAATCCCGGTGGTGGTACTGATGGAAATTCGCGGCTACAAGCATTTCGTGGTGTTGCAACGTGCGGACAAGGATTGGGTTTACATCGGAGACCCGGTTCTGGGCCACAAACGTTACTCCCATGATGACTTTGTCAAAGGTTGGAACGGCATCGTCTTCGCCATCGTCGGCCCCGGATATGACAAGGCCAACGCCTTGCGCAGCCCGCCGACACCGCTGACGGCCAAGAACAAGCTGGATAACTTCAACCCTGTCAAAGATGCTGAATTGATGGACTTCGGGTTCATACAGAGCGACTTCTTTTAATCGCCGATTATAAAGAATGGGGCTGGATGTCCCGGGAGCAGCAGATGAAAACCTCATACTGGCTGGCCGCCGCCTGCCTGGCAGCGAGCGCGTCAGGCTATGCCAATGCAGGATTCAAACCTATAGAAATACAGGACAAGGAATTGTCCGAGCTACGTGGTCGTTATGTCATGCCGGGGCGGATTATCAGCTTCGGCATTGTCATGAGCAGTACCTGGCGCAACGCCAGTGGTGATCTGATCGGGGCTGCGACCTCGATGCAGCTTCAGGCAGCAACGGTCAAACCCGAATTCTATGTGCAAACCATCAAGGAGCACGGCAACGGCAGCACGCTGCCAACGGGCACCGGGACAATCACCGGTGGCGCTGGCCTCGACAGCAGCCAGGGCGTGACGCAAAGCGTGCGTGCCGCTGGCGACAGCAATACGGCCTATAACAACGTTGCCATTAACGTTTCGGAAGCCAGTCAGGCACCGGCACTGGTGCCCGCGCAAGGACAGGCCCTGATGGCCGGACAAACCATCGGCGGCAGCAATGCCGCGGGCAGCGTGGCCGTTTCGGCCAACGGTGGTGGCGTACAAATGGCCATTCAGGCTTCAGGTAATCAGGGCACGGCGCTGCAACAAGTGGCCCAGGGCGGTTTGCTGCAGAACACCCGTCTGCTCGGCAGTGCCAACGTGGTCAATAACATGACCCAACTCAACGTTGTGTTGAACAATAACGGCATGAGTGCCGGCGCACTGGACTGCAACCTGACTCAACTCAGGGCACTACGCAATATCGGATATTGAACTACGCTGAGTCTCGATCATTGGGCTTAAAGGGACGGCTTATTCATGTATCGATCAGTATCACTGCGTGCCGCTGTATGTCTGAGTACGCTTCTACCGGCCGCGATGCTGCAAGCAGCACCCGACGCTGACGTGGAAACGCTGAAACAGGAACTTCTGGAGCTGAAGCAACGATACGAAGTACAACAAAAGGCCCTGGCGGTACTCGAACAACGGGTCCGCCAGGTCGAAGATCAACCCGCCGCTCCACAACCCAAACGCCTGGCCAAATCGCCATCCGACATGAAAGGCAATCCGAAAGTGGCCACCGGCACCGGGGCCGCAGCAGCGTCGGGGGGCGCCGCCGGGGGCAGTGGCGCTTCCTACGGGCAATCGCTGGCCGACGATTCGCAACCGGCACAGAGTGTGTCCAACCTGTACGACGAGGCCAGCGGCTTCTTCGGCGGGGGCAAATTCAGCTTTGAAACCGGCATTACCTATTCGCGTTATGACACTCGCCAGTTGATTCTCAACGGCTTCCTGGCGCTGGACTCGATCTTCCTCGGCAATATCAACCTTGACCGGATCAAGGCGGATACCTGGACGCTTGACCTCACCGGTCGCTACAACTTCGACAATCGTTGGCAGTTCGACCTGAACGTGCCAGTGGTCTACCGCGATTCGACCTATCAGTCCGGCGGCGGCAATGGCGGTGCGTCCAACGTCACCACCGAGCAGGATGTCGACCGCGACCCGACCATCGGCGACGTGAACTTCGGCATCGCCTACAAGTTCCTCGACGAGTCGGTCAACACCCCGGACGCCGTGGTCACCTTGCGCGTCAAGGCGCCTACCGGCAAAGACCCCTTCGGCATCAAGTTGCGTCAGACCGATGCCAACTCCAACCTGTTCGTGCCTGACACCCTGCCGACCGGCAACGGCGTCTGGTCGGTCACGCCCGGCATCTCGCTGGTCAAGACGTTCGACCCGGCGGTGCTGTTCGGTAGCCTGTCCTACACCCACAACCTGGAAGAGTCGTTCGACGACATCAGCTCCACCGTCAACCAGAAAAACCCGGGCAAGGTGAAGATCGGCGACAGCTTCCAGATCGGTGCCGGTATTGCCTTTGCGCTGAACGAAAAGATGAGTATGTCGTTCTCGATGTCTGACCTGGTGCAACGCAAGAGCAAGCTGAAACAGGATGGCGGAGATTGGCAATCGGTGGTGTCCAGCGACGCCAACGCCGGTTACTTCAACGTCGGCATGACCATTGCGGCCACCGACAACCTGACCATTGTGCCTAACCTGTCCATCGGCCTTACGGATGATGCCCCGGACTTTTCCTTCAGCCTGAAATTCCCGTACTACTTCTAAACCACGCACAAGCAAAAGATCGCAGCCTGCGCCAGCGCCTACAAGATTCAAATGTAGGCGTTGGCGCAGGCTGCGATCTTTTGATCTATGGCTTCTACCGAATCTGATGCTTGTGCAACAGCCGATAAAACGTCGGCCGTGAAACCCCGAGTACCTTGGCGGCCACGCTGAGATTATCGCTGTGCCGGTTCAACACATCGCACAACGCCTGCCGCTCGGCGCGGGTCTTGTAGTCCTCCAGCGTCCCCATGGGCGTGGCGATCGACTGCTGACTGATCAAGCCAAGATCACGCGCTTCGATCTGCCGTCCTTCGGCCAGGACCAGGCCGCGACGCACCCGGTTGGCCAGTTCGCGCACGTTCCCTGGCCAATCGTGTTTGCCCATCGCAATCAGCGCATCCTCACTGAAACTGCGCGGACGACGCCCGGTTTCATGACTGTAGAAATGCGAGAAGTGGTTGGCCAGCATCGACAGATCGCCGTGACGTTCTCGCAACGGTGCCGTCACGACTTGCAGCACGTTGAGCCGGTAATACAGGTCTTCACGAAAACGTTTTTTCTCGATGGCGGCCTCAAGATCGACGTGAGTCGCCGCCAATACCCGCACATCAACCGGGATCGGCTGACTGCCGCCCACGCGCTCGATGTGTTTTTCCTGCAGGAAGCGCAGCAGATTGGCTTGCAATTCCAGCGGTAGATCACCGATTTCATCGAGAAACAACGTGCCGCCGTTGGCCGCTTCAATCCGCCCGACCTTGCGCTGATGAGCGCCGGTAAACGCACCTTTTTCATGACCAAACAGTTCGGACTGGATCAAGTGTTCGGGAATTGCCCCGCAGTTGATCGCGACAAAAGGTTTGCTGTGGCGCTGGGACTGACGGTGCAGCGTACGCGCAACCAGTTCTTTACCGGTGCCGCTTTCACCGCGAATCAACACCGGCGATTCGGTGGGCGCCAGTTTACTGAGCAATTTGCGCAGTTCACGAATCGGTTTGCTGTCGCCCAGCAGTTCGTGTTCGGGTTGATCGACGTGAATCGTGCCCTGCCCGCGCAGTCGCGCCATGCCGAACGCCCGGCCGAGGGTGACCTGCACTCGCGAAACATCGAACGGCAAGGTATGGAAATCGAAAAACCACTCGCAGACGAAGTCACCGACGTTCTGCAAACGCAGGACTTCCTGATTGAGCACAGCGATCCATTCGGTGCCGCTGCGGCTGATCAGCTCTTTGACGGCTTCAGGGCGTTCAAGGTGAAAAGGCTGCAAACGCAGCAAGCCGACATCACAACTGCGGTCGGCGGCGTTTTCCAGAGTACAACTGTCGACATCCCACCCTACCGCTCGCAAACCGGGCAATAAGCGGTGACAGTCGTCGCAGGGGTCGACTACCAATAAACGTCGTAACGCTGGCGCTTCGCTCATGACTGTTCCTTGGCGCCAAATATTAGAAATGATTGTAAAAACAGTCATTTGGCAGACCCGACTGTAACGTTAGCAAGATTTTGACAGCGCCTTGTATCGATTGCTTATAGGTGTACAAGTAAATTCGTTATAAGAATCTGGTTGATTAGTTAGCTATCGACTTAATCACTGTAAAAGACCTTTCAACAACCTTTCAAAAGCGCTCGACGAACCGAGTGAATGAAAGAAGTTTGAAATTTCTTTGTTTCGAGTGTGACCTGCCCCCGGGTTGCGTGCATCAGTACAAGTAACCAGCCGAACGGTAAGCCCAACCGACGGCACATCACTTGATTGGGCACTAAAGAGAGAAGACCCCATGACCGCCCCGCTCCGTATCAACGAAGCTCTTTTGATTGCCAACCGCGCGTTCCAACCTTTCCAATGCGTGGCCTGGGCCCCACAAGACGGCAATGGCGAACTGAACCTGACCGTCATCGATCGCACCAATTCGCATATCGGCCGCAAACAGATTCCATGCAGCACCTACTCCGATCCGGCGCAGCTGGAGCAACTGTTGCAACAGGCCCGCGCTGAACTGAGCAAAGAAGGTTATGCGCTGCAATCCTGGTCGATGTCACACTGATCAGCCGGGCGCTGCGGATGACGTCAACGTCATCCGCCCTCCTCTTGCTAGTTACTCTTTCTGATTATCCCCTGATACTTTTGTACAACTTCTGGCAGCGCGTTCTCGCGTAACTGCTTGGCAGGCTTGCTATTGGTTCAAAAAGACACTGTTCTGGCACAGTGTGACCCTCCACCTGTTAGTTCTTACAGTTGTACTTCTTCTAGTTCAGGTTTTGAATGTTCCGCTCATGCAGTTAGCCACCGGTTCCCCGGTCATGGTCAACTTGCAAGGAGATGCGTGCATGTCCACCCTGAACGCCGTTGCGCTCCCGACGTTATTGAATAATGCCGGTCAACTCGACAAATCGTTTGCCAGCACCGGCGTGGCTCAGGTGTATTTCGCCGGCAGCCTGTCTAGCCTGACCCAGGATGTCGCACTCGACGCGCAAGGGCGGATTCTGGTTGCCGCCAAAGTCGGCATCACCGAGGGTAGCCGTTTCGGTTTGGCGCGCCTGCTGGCGGATGGCTCGGCCGATCTGTCCTTTGGTGAGCAAGGCAGCGTGATCGATACATTTGCCCCGGGCTTCGAAGCCATGGCCGGCAAAGTGCAGGCGCTGCCCGATGGACGGATCCTGCTGGCGGGCCTGCATTATGAAAACAGTCACCGCACCCTGCCCGCGCTTGCCCTGTTCGACGCGCAGGGCCAACCGGATCAATCTTTCGGTGACAACGGTTACCAAGTGGTGCGCCTACCGGGCGACTTGTCCATGGGCACCCGCGACAGCTGGCTACCGCCCGGAGTGCCGGGCGCAGAGGCCTGCGATTTTGCGGTGCAGGATGACGGACATATTCTACTGATCGCCAACCATCACTTCGAACTGGCCGACCACGCCGGCATGCTCATCCGCCTCAAGCCTGACGGCAGCCTGGATGATAAGTTCAACGGGCGCGGTTTCGTGATGATCCGCCATCTGCTGCTCAACACCTGGCTCAGCCGGCTGATGCTGCAGAAGGATGGGCGAATTTTGGTGGGCGGCTCGATCGATTTTCCTCAGGAAGGCCTGTTGGCGCGTTACCTGCCCGATGGCCGGCTGGACGAACGTTTTGCGGTAGACGGTTTCATGGCATTCAAGGCCCACGGCAAAAGCGCTCTGGTCAGTCAGATCCTTGAATCGGCGGACACCCTGCACTGCTTCGGCAGCAGCCGCGACCCGATCCGATGCATGTCATTCAGCCTGCACCTCAATGGCCGGCCGGACCTGCGCAGCAATAACGGCCAGCCCCATTTGCTGGAAATCGGCCCCAGCGGCTGTCAATGGAGCGCCGCCCAGTGCATGGCAGACGGCTGCATCATCGCAGTGGGCGCCACCCTTGGCGGGGTCGAGGCCGACTTCATCGTCGCGCGTTACTGCGCAGACGGGCGCCTTGACCAGAGTTTCGGTCAGGGCCGCGGCTGGTTGCGTACGCGCCTGGGACGCAGCCTCGACACGGCGAATTCACTGGCCGTGCAATCGAATGACGCCATTCTGGTCGGTGGCTATTCGCTGGATGGCAACTACCGGGCGATGGTCGCGCGGTATCTCAATCAATAACAGCCTTCGGCAGCACCTACATGGAATCGTGTTCAAGTCAGGAACAACTTGAACTTGGCTGACACATCCGGCAACTTGCGCGCTTCTTAAAAACAAGGAGCAACCGATGTCCGGTTCAATGGCCCAGGCGTTCGCGCAAAATTTTCTCGGGCACTCGCCACGCTGGTACAAGGCGACCATCGTCGGATTTCTGATCCTTAACGCTGTCGTGCTGTTCACGGTGGGGCCGGTCGCGGCTGGCTGGTTGCTGGTGATCGAGTTCATCTTCACCTTGGCCATGGCGCTCAAGTGCTATCCGTTGATGCCCGGCGGTTTGCTATTGATCGAAGCTCTGCTGTTGAAGATGACCACGCCGCAGGCGCTCTACGATGAACTGGTACACAACTTCCCGGTGATCCTGCTGCTGATGTTTATGGTGGCCGGGATTTACTTCATGAAGGATCTGCTGCTGTTTCTGTTCTCGCGGTTGTTATTGGGCGTGCGCTCGAAAGCGGCACTGGCCCTGATGTTCTGCTTTCTATCGGCGTTTCTGTCGGCATTTCTCGATGCGTTGACGGTTACTGCGGTGATCATCAGCGCTGCGGTCGGCTTTTACTCGGTCTACCATCGGGTGGCGTCGGGTAACGATCCGCGTCAGGACAGCGGGTTCAGCGACGACCAACACCTGCCGACACTTCATCACGATGATCTGAATCAGTTTCGCGCATTCCTGCGCAGCCTGTTGATGCACGGCGCGGTCGGTACGGCGCTCGGTGGCGTGTGTACGCTGGTAGGTGAGCCGCAGAATCTGCTGATCGGCCATGAAATGGGCTGGCACTTCGCGGAGTTCTTTCAGAAAGTCGCACCGGTTTCGCTGCCAGTGCTGGCGGCCGGCCTGGTCACCTGCGTACTGCTGGAGAAACTGCGCTGGTTCGGCTACGGCACGCTGCTGCCGGACAACGTCCGCGCCGTGTTGGCCAATTACGCCGCCGAAGACAACGCCGAACGCACCCCGCGCCAACGTGCGGCGCTGCTGGTGCAAGGCACTGCGGCACTGATCCTGATCGGCTGCCTGGCGTTTCACGTCGCCGAGGTCGGCCTGATCGGCTTGATGGTGATTGTGCTGATCACCGCGTTTACCGGCATCACCGACGAGCATCGTCTGGGCAGCGCATTCAAGGATGCCATGCCTTTTACCGCGCTGCTGGTGGTGTTCTTTGCCGTGGTCGCGGTGATTCACGATCAACAGCTGTTTGTGCCGCTGATCGAGTGGGTGCTGGCGCTGCCGATCGATCAACAACCGGGCATGCTGTTTATTGCCAACGGCCTGCTCTCGGCGATCAGCGACAACGTCTTCGTTGCGACGATTTACATCACCGAAGTGAAACAGGCGTTCCTTGCCGGGCACATGAGCCGCGAGCACTTCGAGACGCTGGCAATCGCGATCAACACTGGTACTAACCTGCCAAGCGTGGCGACGCCAAATGGCCAGGCAGCGTTTCTGTTTCTGCTGACGTCGGCAATTGCGCCGCTGGTGCGCCTGTCGTACGGGCGCATGGTGTGGATGGCATTACCGTACACCTTCGTCATGGGCCTGCTGGGCTGGTACGCGGTCAGCTACTGGCTGTAATTACACCGGATAAAGTGTAGGAGTGAGCCTGCTCGCGATAGCGGTGTGTCAGCCCAGAAAATGGTGACTGAAACATTGCTATCGCGAGCAGGCTCACTCCTACATTTGTTTTGGGGTGAATTCAGTGAGGAAGGATGTACTTTTCGATCGCCTGAGCCACGCCGTCTTCGGTGTTCGGCGCGGTGATCACGTCGGCCTGACGCTTCACCGCCTCCTCCGCCTGTCCCATGGCAATCGACAGTCCCGCGCAATGGAACATCGCCGGGTCGTTGCCGCCATCGCCAATCGCGGCCGTCTGCTCCAGCGGGATGCCCAGGTGCGCGGCAATGGTCGCCAGTGCGGTGCCTTTGTTGGCCTCCAGCGCCGTGACGTCGAGGTACACCGGTTGCGAGCGCGAGACTTGCGCCATGCCGTTGACCTTGGACAGTAAACGCGCCTCCAGTTCGATCAACAGCTCAGTGTTGTTGCTGGTCGCGACGATCTTGTCGATGCGCTCAAGATACGGTTCGAAACTCTCGACCACCACCGGCGGATAGCCGAGGCCATGCTGCTCGCGCGGCACCATCGGCCCGTGCGGATCCTTGAGCAGCCAGTCGCCGCCGCTGAACACCCAGATTTCGACATCCGGTTGATCGGCAAACGTCGCGAGTGCAATCAGCGCCGTTGTCGCCGGCAGGTAATGCGCGACGAGCAAACTACCGTCCGGATTGACGATCGTGCCGCCGTTGAACGCCGCAGTCGGCAGATCGACGCCCAAGGCTTCGATCTGCTGCAACATGGCTTTCGGCGGACGCCCGGTGGCGAGACTGAACAGCACGCCCGCCTCGCGCAGCGAACGCACAGCGTCGATAGTACGCTGGCTCAGCGTGTGATCGGGCAGCAACAGCGTGCCGTCCATGTCGCTCAGCAGAAAACGGATCGGCTTGCTCATCCGAGGCCATGCCAGACGCGGCCATCGCGAGTCAGCAGGTCTTCGGCGGCTTGCGGGCCATCTTCACCGGCAGCATAGGTTTGAACGCTCGCGTCCTGCTGCCAGGCATCGAGGAACGGTTGCACCGCACGCCAGCCGTTCTCGATGTTGTCGGCACGCTGGAACAGCGTCTGATCGCCGGTCAGGCAGTCGTAAATCAGGGTTTCGTAACCGGTCGATGGCTGCATTTCGAAGAAGTCTTTGTAGGCAAACCCCAATTCGATGTTGGCCATGTTCAGCGCCGGCCCCGGGCGCTTGGCCAGCAGGTCGAACCACATGCCTTCATTGGGCTGGATCTGGATACGCAGATAGGTCGGTTGTAGTTCGTCGACTTCGGTGTCGCGAAATTGCGCATAAGGCGCCGGTTTGAAGCAGATGACGATCTCGGTGTCGCGCACACTCATGCGCTTGCCGGTACGCAGGTAGAACGGCACGCCGACCCAACGCCAGTTGTCGATCATCACCTTCAGCGCCACATAGGTTTCCGTGGTGCTGTCGGGCGAGACGTTGGCCTCCTGGCGATAACCGGCCAGTGCCTTGCCGCCGACTTCACCGGCGCTGTACTGGCCACGCACCGAGTTGGCCCGAGCTTCTTCAACCGTCCATGGGCGGATCGCGCCGACCACTTTGGCTTTCTCGCCACGTACCGCATCGGCGCCGAACGCCGCCGGCGGTTCCATGGCAACCATGGCCAGCAACTGGAACAGGTGATTGGGCACCATGTCGCGCAACGCACCGGTGTGCTCGTAAAAACTGCCACGGGTTTCGACGCCGACGGTTTCGGCGGCGGTGATCTGTACGTGGTCGATGTAATGGTTGTTCCAGAACGCCTCGAACAGGCTGTTGGAGAACCGGCTGACCAGAATGTTCTGCACGGTCTCCTTGCCCAGGTAATGGTCGATCCGATAGATCTGTTTCTCGGACATCACCTTGAGCAGGCAGGCGTTCAGTGCTTCGGCGGTCTGCAGATCGGAGCCGAACGGCTTCTCGATCACCACCCTTCTGAACGCTTCGGGGGTTTCTTCTAGCAAACCGGCGCTGCCGAGTCGGCGCACCACTTCACTGAAGAAACGCGGCGCGGTGGCCAGGTAGAACACCGCATTGCCGGTGCCGCTGTCGGCGATTTTCGCCGCCAGCGCTGAATAAGTGCTGTCGTCGAGGAAGTCGCCCTGGACGTAGCTGATACCTTTGGCGAGCTTGGCCCACAAGGCCGGATCAAGCATCTGATCGCCCTTGCCGACCTTCGCCGCCACTTCGGTACGGATGAAGTCCTCGAGCTTTTGCGCGAAGGCTTCATCGGTAATGGCGTTGTGGTCAACGCCAACGATCCGCAGGTTCTCATCAAGCAGGCCGTCGCGACTGAGGTTGTACAGCGCCGGCATCAGCAAGCGCTTGACCAGGTCGCCGTGGGCACCGAACAGAAACAGCGTGGTCGGTGGTGCGGGTTCTGCCTTGGATTTTCTGCGGATCGTATGGGTCATTTCTTCGGTGTCTCCACATGGCCGCCGAAGCCGAAGCGCTGGGCCGAAAGAATCTTGTCGCCAAAGGTGCCTTGGCCACGTGAGCGGTAGCGCGAGAACAGCGAGTTGGACAGCACCGGTACCGGCACCGCTTGCTCCATGGCGGCTTCGATGGTCCATTGACCTTCACCGCTGTCGGCAACCGAACCGGAGAAACCGTCAAGCTTCGGATCGCTGGCCAGTGCATCGGCGGTCAGGTCGAGCAGCCAGGAAGAAACCACGCTGCCACGACGCCAGACTTCGGCGATGTCGGCCACGTTCAGATCGAAACGCTGATCTTCCGGCAGGCGCTCGCTGGACTTGGTCTTGAGGATGTCGAAGCCTTCGGCGAACGCGGCCATCATGCCGTACTCGATGCCGTTGTGGATCATCTTGACGAAGTGACCGGCACCGGCAGGACCGGCGTGAATGTAGCCGTGCTCGGCGCGCGGGTCATCGGACTTGCGATCCTTGGTGCGCGGGATGTCGCCCATGCCTGGCGCCAGTGCGGCGAACAGCGGATCAAGACGCTTAACGGTCTCGGCATCGCCGCCGATCATCATGCAGTAGCCGCGTTCCAGGCCCCAGACGCCGCCAGAGGTACCGACGTCGATGTAGTGCAGGCCTTTCTCGGCCAGGGTTTTGGCGCGGCGGATGTCATCCTTATAGTTGGTGTTGCCGCCGTCGATGATGGTGTCACCGGCTTCCAGCAGAGTGCTCAGGGTGTTGATGGTGTCTTCGGTCGGCGCGCCGGCCGGCAGCATGACCCACACGGCACGCGGCTTGGCCAGGCCTGCAACCAGTGCCGGCAAGTCGGCAACGCCGGTGGATCCCTCGGCGACCAGGTTGTCGATGAAAGCGGTATTGCGGTCGTAAACAACGGTGGTGTGACCGTTGAGCATCAGGCGCCGCGCAATATTACCGCCCATGCGGCCCAGTCCAATAATCCCGAGTTGCATGTGCTGATGCTCCTTACTACAAATAAATGTGTGTCAAAGGTTATAGCCCAACGCGACTAATGGAGGTTAGTCCAGAGCGTCGGGGTGAAGTTTCCGGGCATTGTGCCCGATTCAGACAGATAACGCCCTGAATCGTGCCGAAGACACACCGACCATGAAAAATAAAAAAGTTCCATTCACTGGCAAAAGAAATCAAAATTGGCGCCGATAGTAAGTCAGTCACCCGAAATCGGGGGCGATTTACAGTTGAGACACACCATTTGCGAGGTGAGCAATGGGCACAGTACACACAGCAATGCCGCCACAAACCCTGTACGTGACAATCCGTCGCGATGAATTGCGCCAGTTGAAAGACGAGCGCGACCAACTGAAGCAGGAGTTGGCGCAACTGCGCGCGATGACACTGGGTGCTCAGCCCAAGCCGCTGCCGGTTGTTCAGCGCCACCCGCACGCCTGATCTCCCCCGCCCGATTCGGGAACGGCACTCGCGGTTCCCGACACGCTGTACTTCTGACCGTTGCCACGTCTACTGGCGCGGCAATTAACAAAACTTTCACATTCGCTTCGTAATACTCCGCCTCCATTCTGGCCGTACCTGCGCGTGCGGCCTTTGTTCGTCGGCTTCATGGATGTTCCGGCGGTGGTTGTAACGAGACAGCTGGAGCGCCGAATGGCATTGTTCAAACGCAGCACAACGACTGCGGCAGGTTTCGACTGGGCCGGTCTACTCTGGCTTTTTGTGTTCTTCTGGTACTTTTCCGGCATTACCCAACTGCTGATTCAGATCACCGGCACCTCCGGTTTCAGCGGGTTCCGCCAAGCGTTCTTCATGAGCGCACTCTGGCTGGCGCCGATGCTGCTGTTCCCCAAGCGCACCAAACTGCTGGCCGCCGTGATCGGCATCGTGCTGTGGGCTTGCTCGATGGCCAGTCTGGGTTACTTCTTCATTTATCAGCAGGAATTCTCCCAGAGCGTCATCTTCATCATGTTCGAGTCGAACGTGTCCGAAGCCGGCGAGTACATGACCCAGTACTTTGCCTGGTGGATGGTGCCGGCGTTCCTCGCGCATACGGCATTCGCCTACTTCCTGTGGACGCGCCTACGCCCCGTGTACATGCCGCGTGGCCGCGCCATGGTCGCCGCCGCCGCCATCGTGATTGCCGTGGTCGGTTATCCGCTGGTCAAACAGACCCTGCGTATGGGCACCTTCGCTCAAGGCTTCGAGAAATTCGAGACCCGCATCGAGCCGGCCGTGCCGTGGCAAATGGCCGTGGCCTACCACCGTTATCTCGATACGCTGGCCGACATGCAAGGCATGCTGCACAGCGCGAGCAAGATCCCGCCGCTGCATAACCTCAAGACAGCGGGCGCCGATCAGCCGTCCACGCTGGTGCTGGTGATCGGCGAATCGACCAACCGCCAGCGCATGAGCCTCTACGGTTATCAACGCAACACCACGCCTGAGCTGGACAAACTCAAGGATCAACTGGCTGTCTTCGACAACGTCGTCACCCCTCGCCCGTACACCATCGAGGCGTTGCAGCAGGTGCTGACCTTCGCTGACGAAGAAAATCCCGACCTGTACCTGTCGACGCCGTCGCTGGTCAGCATGATGAAACAGGCAGGCTACAAGACCTTCTGGATCACCAACCAGCAGACCATGACCAAGCGCAACACCATGCTCACGACGTTCTCCGAGCAGGCTGACGAGCAGGTCTACCTGAACAACAACCGCAATCAGAACGCCGCCCAATACGACGGTGACGTGATCGAACCGTTCAACAAAGCCCTGGCCGATGCTGCACCGCGCAAATTGATCGTTGTTCATCTGCTCGGCACGCACATGAGCTACCAGTACCGCTATCCGCCGACCTTCGACAAGTTCCAGGATCGCAATGGCGTCCCGGCCGGCGTACGTGACGATCAGGTGCCAACCTACAACAGCTACGACAACGCGGTGCTGTACAACGACTTCGTGGTGTCGAGCCTGATCAAGGATTACGCCAAGTCCGATCCGAACGGGTTCCTGCTGTATCTCTCGGACCACGGTGAAGACGTGTTCGACTCTGCCGGTCACAGCACCTTGGGGCGTAACGAAAACAAGCCGACGGCGCCGATGTACACCATCCCGTTCATGGCTTGGGCGTCGCCGAAATGGAAGGCCAACCATGACTGGAACTTCGCCGGCGACCTTGACCGTCCGTACAGCAGCTCGCACCTGATACACACCTGGGCGGACATGGCCGGTTTGAGTTTCGATGAGCTGGACCGCAGCAAGAGCGTGGTCAGCGACAGCTTCAAGCAACGCCCGTTGCTGATCGGTGATCCGTATCAGACCGAGCAGCGTGCGCTGATCGACTTCAGTCTGATGAAGCCGAAAAAGCCCGACACCGCACCCGCAGACGTCGCGCAAAAGTAACACTGTGAAGGGGCCGAAACCGGCCCCTTTTTCTTGCCCGCTACATCTCCAAACAATAATGTTTCGCGTTTGATACTAAATCTCAGGCTAGCGCTTCGTCTTTGAGCAAACGGATTTTTTTCCCTCGAAGACAAGGAGTCGGCTGCGATGTTCGCGCCCATCACCCGTTCCATGACCCTCACGCTCGGCCTCTGTGGAGCCGCCCTGAGCCCCGATCTGCTGGCTGAATCCGAAACGGAAAAGCCGCCGGAATCCGCCGCCACGGCGCTGGAGCTGGCATCGACCAGCGTCACCGCACAAGGTTTGGGCACCACCACTGAAAATACCAGCGCCTATACCACCGGCGCCATGAGCACCGCGACGCGGATGAACCTGTCGATCAAGGAAACTCCGCAATCGGTGTCCGTGGTGACGCGTCAGCAAATGGATGATTTCAAGCTCGGTACATTGTCCGAGGCCATGCGCCAGACCACGGGCGTGGTTGTGCAGCACATGGACTCCGACCGGGTCGACTATTCGGCGCGCGGTTATTCGATCGAAAACTTCCAGATCGACGGAATGCTCAACACCTTCGACCGCATGAAGACGGATGCCGACACGATCATTTACGACCGCATCGAGGTGGTACGCGGCGCCACCGGGCTGACGACGGGTGCGGGCGATCCTTCGGCGACCATCAACATGGTGCGCAAGCGTCCGACCGCGCAATGGCAGGCGCTGGCCGGAGTCAGTGGCGGCAGCTACGACAATTACTACAGCTACGTCGACGTCGGCGGGCCGTTGGCTTTCGACGGGCGCTTGCGCGGGCGGACGGTGTTGGCCTATCGCGACAACCAGTCGATCAAAGACAAATACGCGCTGCAACGCGAAGTCGGTTACGGCGTGCTGGAAGCCGACTTGACCGACTCCACGGTGCTGGCGGTCGGTTACGACTATCAGAACAAGCACGTGCAAGGCTCATCATGGGGCACCGTACCCTACTGGAATGCCGATGGCGGCAAGGCCGGTCTGGGGCGTTCGACCAACATGGCGACGTCCTGGAGCTCCTGGCCGCTGCAAGACAAAACCGCATTCGCCACCCTCGATCAGCAACTGGCCGGCGGCTGGCACCTGAAAGCGGCGTACACCCATCGCGACAGCAACAGTGACGGCAAGGTCTATTACGGCGGAGGCGGTTTCCCCGAGGCCGACCGCAGCGGCATGAACGCCTACACCTCGCACATGATCGGCACGCAGAAAATGCAGGCGTATGACTTCAACGTCTCCGGTCCTTACTCGCTGCTGGGGCGTGAGCACGAAATGATGTTCGGCTACGGTGAGGCGGAGCGCCGCTCAAACTCCCCTTACACCATTGCCGGTGCGCGCCCTAAGGATTACGCAACCATCCGCGACTGGAAATACATGGGTGACATCGCAAAATTCAGCGACACCGTCACCGACCTCACCAGCTCGAAGGACAATACCCGACAAAAGGCCGGATACATCGCCACGCGCCTGAGCCTGACTGATGAGTTGCACGCGGTGCTGGGCAGCCGATACGGCAGTTGGGAAGCCTCCAGCACCAGCAACCGTTACGACGCCAATCGGCAACTGAGCAAAGTCGATTACACCCGTCAGAAACAGAACGACGTATGGACGCCTTACGCTGGCCTGTTGTATGACCTGACCCCGGAATACACCGCGTACGTGAGCTACACCGACATCTTCAAACCCCAGGGCAACCGCGACAAGAATCGCAAGTACATCGACCCGGTGGTTGGCAAAAACTATGAAGTGGGCATCAAGGGCAGTTTGCTGGAGGAGCGCCTGAACCTGTCAACGGCGGTGTTCTGGAGCAAACAGGACAACGTCGCCGAACTCGATAACTCGGTACCGGCGGATCCGGTTACCCGCGAACAGTTCTATAAATCCGGCGGCAAGGGCAACAAGGTCAACGGTTTTGAGGCCGAAGTGTCCGGGGAAGTCCTCCAGGGCTGGAACATGACCGCCGGTTACACCTATACCCACTCGGTGAACGGCGAGAGCGAGCGCACCAACACCAATCAGCCGATGAACCTGTTACGCGTCTCCACGGCGTACCGTTTGCCGGGCGAATGGCAGGCCCTGACCGTGGGCGGTGCGGTGAACTGGCAAAGCGATGTATATGGCACCTCAAGCCGACCGGTCGGTCTCGACACTGAAGAGGCACGAATCAACCAGAGCGCCTACACAGTGGTCAATCTGATGTCGCGGTACGAATTTGATCGGCATCTGTCGGCGTCGCTGAACGTCAACAACCTGTTCGACAAGAAGTATTACGACAACGTCGGCTTCTATAACGGCGTGTACTGGGGCGATCCGCGCACAGTGACGCTGAGTCTCGACTGGAAGCTTTGACCCCTTCACCTCTGGCGCGGTGCACCTTCGCCTGATGTGCGCCGCGTCTGTCAGACAGCGCCCGGCAACATGCTGCAAAAACCACACTGAGCGGGCGTTAACCCGGTGTTAATTCAGGCCACCCAGACTCGCTTCCGAGATCTGCTTCATGGACGAACGGCTCCCACTTGTTCAGTAGGAGGCACCATGAAAATCACTACCGTAATCCTTGCCGGGGTGTTTGCCCTCGGTTCTGCCAGCGTCTTCGCCGAAGGTGGCGCTGAGCGCATGCGTTATTACTACGACAACTTCCCTGTCCACCAGGCCCAGAGCGAGCAGAAGAGCGACGCCAACGCGAAAGAAATTCGCGTTCCCGCCGATCAGACGGCGCAAGTGACCGAGTCCTATCGCGACTGAGATTGACCGAGCAACCGATGGACCTCTCATGGCTCCGCTCTGGCCTGGGAGAAGACAGTTGGGCGCCCTTTTCGGGCGCCTTTTTTTATGGCTAAAGGTTTTTGATCCAGAACAGCATGCGTCCGTGATCCGGATTGAACATACCGGGCGCGAAGCCGAATTTGCTATAGGAATTCTGGGCCACAGTGTTGCCTTCCAACACTTCGAGGGTGATCTTGCAGCAGCCGCGCTGGCGGGCGATTTCCTCGACTTTCTGCAGCATTTTCTGACTCAGACCGAGGCCGCGAAACTCGTTCACCACCATCACGTCATGGACATTGACCAACGGTTTGCAGGCAAATGTGGAAAACCCTTCAAAGCAGTTAACCAGACCCGCCGGTTCACCACCGACAAAGGCCAGCACGCTGAACGCATGCGGCCGGCGAGCCAGTTCTTCGGGCAGGCGACGCAGCAGATCAGGGTCGAGAGAATGGCCACCGCCCATAGGGTCTTCGGCGTAATGATTGAGCACGATACCGATGGCCTCGGCGTGCGTTGGATTGCTGTAGCTGGCTTGAAGCACAAGAATTTCTGTGGAATCCATTTCCATCCCCAAACACACAAAAGCCCCGGCGCGCAAAGTGCTTGCTGAAAGGCTGTCCCGACCTTAGCGCGAGCTACCCCGACTGCGCAAACTCTGTGGCGAGGGAGCTTGCTCCCGCTGGGCTGCGCAGCAAGCCCCGCTTTGATCCATAAAAAGCGAGGTCCGCTTCGCGCCCCAGCGGGAGCAAGCTCCCTCACCACAGGTAGATTTCAGGCAGGGATTTTTCAGTGACCCCAGATCAACTCTTCGGTCCAGCCCAGTTCGGCGAAGTCTTCTGCGCGTAATGCCGCTTCACCGACGCAGAAAAATTCGTCCAGTTGCGGCGGTTTTACCGAGGTGTCGCTGAGCATCGCATGCACTTGTCCACGATGATGGATCTGGTGTTCGAACAGGTGCGAAAGCATGCGCAGGCGGCTGTCATGCTGCGGTGTATCGCGGGCAATGGTCACGATCCGGGCCAGATCGGCATCGCGCAGTTGCTCGCAATAGGCGATTAGCCGTCGATCGACATGGGCCTGTTCTTCGCGCAGTTGCGGGCCGTCGGTAAACGGCTCGTCCACGTTGAAAAACACATAGCAGTCGGGGTGCGGCTCGGCCCCGCGCAGCTCGCGTTCAAGCGCGTCCACGTAGAACCAGTCACAGGCAAGAATGTGATTGAGGGTCAGGCGGATGCTCGGGAAAAAACTCACTCGCGGCGCTGCCAAATCATGGTCATCGAGTTGCGTCCAGGCCTTGGCCAAGCGGTGATTGGCCCACGCATTCTGGTAAGCCATGGTCAACAGATGATGTGATAACGGTTGGCTCATGTCGGCGCCCTCTTCACTCAAGCTTCGGCAAAGCGCTGTAGCTGCATCTCCTGCAAACGGCTGAGGGTGCGGCGGAACGGGAATTCCAGATAACCCTCGGTGTACAGCGCATCCATTGACACTTGAGCCTCGATGTACAACGGCACCTTGCGGTCGTAGCACTCGTCGACCAACGCGATGAAACGCCGCACGCCATCGTCGTGAACCGACAATTGCGGCAACTCGCGGTCACCCGCCACCACCCGCTGCGCACCGTCTTCGGTGCCGCGCGCGATGCGCCCTTCGCGTTTCTGTGCGCTGAGGTTCGGCACTTCGCTCAACAGGATAGCCCGGTAGCGGTCGCACAGCGCGATGAAATCCATGGCGGCGAATGGCTGCTCGCAGAGGTCAGCGTAGCGACACCAGATAACGCTTTCACTGGCCTGCACCACATTGAGCACACGATGCCAGACCGGCACCGGTTCCGCGCTGCTCGACTGCCCTGAGGTCAGCACTCGAAAAACCTCTGCCAATGCACTGGCGGCTCCCGGCGCAGCAATAAAGTAGCGCTGTTCGATAGCGCCCGGATGCAGCCGATGATCCTCGGCGCCATTTACCGCGACCACCTGCATATGTGCCTTGATCGCAGCGATCGCCGGAACAAAACGGTCGCGATTGAAGCCATCGGCATACAGGTCATCCGGTGGCAGATTCGAGGTACAGACCACCACCACACCTTCGTCAAACATCACCTGAAACAGCCGGCCGAGAATGATCGCGTCGCCAATGTCGTTGACGAACAGTTCATCGAAGCACAACACCCGCACTTCGGCTGCCAGCTCTTTGGCCAGTGCCCGCAGTGGATCGGCGATCCCGGTCAACTGGAACGAACGCTGATGCACCCAGCCCATGAAATGATGGAAATGCTGACGCCGCGCCGGCACTCGCAGGCTCTGATAAAACTGATCCATCAGCCAGGTCTTGCCGCGCCCCACCGGGCCCCACAGATAAACGCCGGTGACCGAACGGGCACCGGCGTGCAAGGCTTCGTGGCATTTTTGCAGCGCCCAGACGGCATGTTCCTGAGCTTCATCCTGGATGAAACCCTTGTGTTCGATGGCGTGCTGCCAGGCGCTTAGCGGAGAGTCGAAAGTCATGCGCGGCAGTATGCACGATGCCCCCCGGCCAACACAAAACCCCGCCCAGATCTCCTGTGGGAGCGGGTTTATTCGGTGCTGTTGAGATCGACTTTATGTCGGGCGGCATAGAGACAGAGCATTTCCATAGCCAGTGTGGCGGCGGCTAACGAAGTGACTTCTGCATGATCGTAAGCCGGCGCCACTTCCACCACGTCCATGCCCACCAGATTGATCCCGCGCAAACCACCCAGTATCTCCAGCGCCTGCACCGTGCTCAAACCGCCGCACACCGGAGTGCCGGTGCCGGGAGCGAACGCCGGATCGAGGCAATCGATGTCGAACGTCAGGTACACCGGGTTATCGCCGACGCGTGCGCGAATCGCTTCGACGATTGCCTCGCAGCCACGCCGATGCACTTGCCGGGCGTCGAGCACCTGAAACCCCTGATGATCGTCATTGGTAGTACGCAAGCCGATCTGCACCGAACGCGCCGGATCGACCAGACCTTCGCGCGCCGCATGCCAGAACATGGTGCCGTGATCGACACGCTTGCCCTCCTCGTCCGGCCAGGTGTCGCTGTGCGCATCGAAGTGGATCAGCGACAGCGTGCCGTGCTTGCGGGCATGCGCCTTGAGCAGCGGATAACTGATGAAGTGGTCGCCACCGAAGGTCAGCATGGCGCTGCCGGCATTGAGAATATGTTCGGCGTGGGCCTCGATGCTTTCCGGGATGCTGTGGGGCGAACCGTAATCGAAATCACAGTCGCCGTAATCGATCACCGCCAGCTGATCGAACGGGTCAAACGCCCATGGCCAATGGCGCTCCCAGGCAATCCCGGTGGACGCAGCGCGTATCCCCCGTGGCCCGAAACGGGCGCCCGGCCGATTGCTGGTGGCGGTATCGAACGGCACGCCGCTGACCGCCACGTCGACACCGCGCAGGTCGCGGCTGTAGCGGCGGCGCATGAAACTGGTGATGCCGGCGTAGGTGCTTTCGGCGGCTGTGCCGTACAGGCTGTCACGGGTCAAAGCCTGGTCATTGAGCATGGGCTGATCCATCGGTGTGCTCCTGGTTGCCATTGTTGAGTTATTGATGGCTACGGAACGTGGTCCACAGACGCGTGCGCTGACGCATGTCCTTGAGACTCATGCTGCGGTCGGCGTACAGGCGTTCGCGCACTGCGCTCGGCGGGTAGATGTCAGGGTCGTTGCGCACCGCTTCATCCACCAGCGGCGTCGCGGCCTGGTTGGCGGTGGCGAAAAACAGCGTGTTGGTCAGTTCCGCCACCGAGTCGGGACGCAACATGAACTCGATAAACGCCCGCGCCGCTTCGGGGTGCGGCGCGTCCTTGGGGATCGCCAGGTTGTCCTGCCAGATCAACGTGCCTTCCTTGGGAATGCGGTAAGCGACTTTGTACGGCTTGTTGGCCTTGCGCGCCTGATCGGCGGCCATGCTCGCGTCACCGTTGTAGGTCAGGGCCAGGCACACGTTACCGCTGGCCAGATCGTTGATCTGCCGGCCGGTGGCGACGTACAGCACCGACGGCTGAAGCTTTTGCAACAACGCTTCGGCGGCGGCCAGATCCTGCTTGTCGGTGCTGTAGGGATCTTTGCCGAGGTAGTGCAGCGCCAGACCGATCACTTCCTGCGGCGAATCGAGAATCGCGATGCCGCAGTCCTTGAGCTTGCTGGCGTATTCGGGTTTGAACAGCAGATCAAGGCTGTTTAACGGCACGTTCGGCAGACGTTGCTTGACCGCCTCAACGTTCATGCCCAGCCCGAGCGTGCCCCAGGTGTAGGGCACACCGAAGCGATTGCCGGGATCGACGGCGGCAAGTTTCTCCAGCAGATCGGCATCAAGATTGGCGTAGCCCTTGAGCCCGTCGTGGGGAATCTCTTTCAGCGCCCCGGCTGCCAGCCCACGGGCCAGCACGCTGGAGGACGGCACCACAACGTCGTAACCACTGCCGCCAGTGAGCAATTTGGTTTCCAGCACTTCCGAGGTATCGAACGTGTCGTAGCGCACATGGATCCCGGTTTGCTGTTCGAAACGCTGCAGGGTCTGCGGCGGCACGTAATCGGCCCAGCTGTAGAGATTGAGGGTTTGGTCCTCGGCCTGGGCATTGATGGCCACGGACAACAACAGCGCGGGGAAACACAGCTTGAACATGGGAGCCATGACGAACACCTGACCGGAGGAAGTGGTGACAGGATGCGCGCTCGGATACATTGGCAAAATTCCAAGTTTGTTAACCTGACTTTATCGCGGAGTAATGTGATGCTCGGACAGCTTCACGACGTCGATCTGCAGCTGTTGCGCCTGTTCGTGCGGGTGGTCGAGTGCGGGGGCTTCAGTGCCGCGCAAGGCGAACTGGGCCTGAGCCAATCGAGCATCAGCCAGCAGATGGCCAAACTGGAAACCCGTCTCGGCTATCGGCTGTGCAGCCGTGGCAAGGGCGGTTTCAGTGTCACCCCCAAAGGTGAGCAGTTACTGATCGCCGTGCGCAGCCTGTTTGAGTCGATTGAAACCTTCCGCCATCAATCCAACGGCGTCGCCGGGCGATTGATCGGTGAAGTGCGGTTGGGCATTTCCGAGGCCGTCGATCAATCGGTGCTGCAACGGGTTGCTGAGGCGATCCGCCGTTTTCGTGAGCGCGATCAATCGGTGCGTATCGAGTTGATCAGCGCAATGCCTGGCGAGATGGAGCGCTTGCTGCTGCAACAGCGGCTGGATCTGGCGATCGGTTATTTCTCGCAGGTACAGAGTGCCTTCGACTACCGCCAGTTGTTCAGTGAAACCCAGCATTTGTATTGCGCGCCCGGGCATCCGTTGTTCACGGATGAGGCGCCCAGTGATGCGGCAATAGAGGCGTGTGACCGGGTCGATCACCCGTATCGGTTTTTGCGTTCGGATGAGCCGTTTCAGGGCAAACGCTGTTCGGCGCGCTCGGAGCAGGTCGAGGGGACGCTGGCGTTTATCTTGTCGGGCAAGCATGTCGGTTATCTGCCGGATCACTATGCGCGTGGCTGGCAGGCCAAAGGCTTGTTGCGACCGGTGCGTGAGGGCGAATTGAGTTTCGAGGTGGCATTTCATCTGGCCCGTCATCGCGCGCAGGTGCCGGGGGATACGCAGAAAGCCTTTGAAGAGGATTTGCTCGCGGCGTTTGCTTGAACAACCTTTGAGAACCCCCCCCTGTGGCGAGGGGATTTATCCCCGATGGGGTGCGCAGCGCCCCCAGCTCTGTGCCCTGAAAGAATGGGCCTGCTGCGCAGTCCATCGGGGATAAATCCCCTCACCACAGATAAATCCCCTCGCCACAAAGTTCTCTGTTGGTCTGATGGATATGTTCAAACCCGCTTGCCCCAATAAAACCTGACCTTTCAGGCAGTTTTAATGCGTTGCCCTCGCCGCCCTCTTCCGGCATTCTGCGCCTCCATTTTTTGACCCGGCCTCGCCTCACGGCGCGCAAAACACCATGACCGTCTCTGAAAAAGCCCCGCGCAACAACGATCTGATCTACGGCCTCAACGACCGCCCGCACCTCACCGCGACGGTGTTTGCCGCGCTGCAGCACGTGCTCGCCAGTTTCGTCGGCATCATCACCCCGACCCTGATCATGGGCGGCGCCCTCGGTTTGCAGAGCGAAATTCCGTACCTGATCAGCATGGCGCTGTTCGTTTCCGGCCTCGGCACCTTCGTGCAAGCCAAGCGCTTCGGCCCGGTCGGTTCGGGGTTGTTGTGCCTGCAAGGGACGAGTTTTTCCTTTATCAGCGTGATTCTCAGCGCCGGTTTCATGGTCAAGGCGCGCGGCGGCGGCACCGATGAAATCCTCTCGACGATCTTTGGCGTGTGCTTCTTCGCCGCGTTCATCGAGGTGGTCCTGAGCCAGTTCATCGGCAAACTGCGCATGCTGATCACCCCGGTGGTGACGGGCACGATCATCACCCTGATGGGCTTGTCGCTGATCAAAGTGGCAATGACCGACATTGCCGGCGGTTTCGGCGCGCCTGACCTGGGCGCCGCCAGCCACATCTTCCTCGCGGCGCTGGTGATCGGCACCATCGTTGTGCTGAACCGCGTCGACGTACCGTTTCTGCGTCTGGGTGCCATCGTCATCGGCCTGACCCTCGGCTACGTGGTGGCGTGGCTGATGGGTACCGTGGATTTCGCGACGATGCCCGAGGTACCGCTGGTCAGCGTGCCGGTGCCGTTCAAATATGGTTTCAACTTCGACTGGGTGGCGTTCGTGCCCGTGGCGGTAATTTTCCTCGTGTCGCCGCTGGAAGCCGCCGGCGACCTGACCGCCAACTCGATGATCTCCCGGCAACCGGTGAAAGGCCCGCTGTACATCCGCCGGATCAAGTCCGGCCTGCTCGCCGACGGCCTCAACTCGGCCATGGCCGCTGTGTTCAACAGCATGCCGATGGTGACCTTCGCACAGAACAACGGGGTGATTCAGCTCACCGGCGTGGCGAGCCGTTACGTGGCATTCTTTATCGCCGGCCTGCTGGTGGTGTTGGGGCTGTTCCCGATGATTGGCGCTGTTCTGCAACTGATGCCGAAACCGGTGCTCGGCGGTGCGGAACTGGTGATGTTCGGCACCGTCGCCGTGGCCGGGATCAAGATTCTCGCCGAGGCCGGCCTGCATCGACGCAACATGCTCATCGTGGCGATTTCCCTGGGGATGGGCCTGGGCATCGCCGCTGTTCCGGAAGTGCTGCGCGAACTGCCGCAGGCTTTGCGCAACATCTTTGAATCGCCGATCACCGTCGGTGCCTTGTGCGCTATCGTGCTGAACATTTTCCTGCCGGAGGAATTCATCGAGCTGGAAGAGGACGACTTCGATCCGGAAGCCTCTATTCTTCAGGTCATGGAAAACCCGGACGTCCCGGCCAAGGGTGAACCTGCCTCGGCTGCGGCTGTCGCACAGTTGAACCGCTAAAAGCTTCGCCAATAAAAGGGCTGAGCCGGCAACGGTTCAGCCCTTTTTTATTGAGAGATTTTTATGCGCCGTTTGCACGCCGTCATCCTGTCGCTACTGCTGTTGTCGCTCAGTGCCTGCGCGCTGTTTCCCAATCGTGATCCGGTCAATATCAACGTGGTCGGCATCGAGCCACTGACCAGCCAGGATCTGGAAGTGCGCTTCGCCATCAAACTGCGCGTGCAAAACCCCAACGAAACCGCCATCGATTACAACGGCATTGCCCTGGATCTTGAAGTCAACGGCCACCCGCTGGCCTCTGGCGTCAGCGACCAGCGCGGTACGATCGCGCGCTTCTCTGAAACCGTGGTCAGTGTGCCGGTCAGCGTTTCCGCGTTCTCGGTGCTGCGCCAGACCCTCGGCCTGAGCCAGACACAGACCCTCGACAACCTGCCTTACGTGCTGCGTGGCAAACTCGCCGGCGGGCTGTTCGGCACCATGCGCTTTACCGACAGCGGCAAACTGAGCCTGCCCAAAGCCAGCGCCGCGACCTGGTAAAGATGCGGTAGTCTGCGTGGTTCAACACAGACACACATGGAGGCCGCAGGTTTATGGAAGACACACCGACGTTGTACACCGAACGGCTGATCCTGCGTCCGCTGGAGCTGGCGGATGCCCACGCTGTACAACAGCAGTTTGCCCACTGGGAAGTGGTGCGCTACCTGAACGCCGCCGTGCCGTGGCCGTACCCGGAGGATGGCGCCCTCACCTACCTGCGTGACATCGCGCTACCGGCGATGGCCGCCGGCAAGGAATGGCATTGGTCGATTCGCCTGAAGACCTCGCCGCAACAGTTGATCGGCAATATCAGCCTGATGGATCAAGCAGACAACAACCGTGGACTCTGGCTGGCACCGGCCTGGCAAGGTCAGGGGCTGATGACCGAGGCCTGTGTGGCCGTGACCGATTACTGGTTCAACACCCTCGTCCGCCCCGTGCTGCGTGTGCCGAAAGCGGCGCCAAACATTGGCTCGCGCAAGCTCTCGGAACGTGCCGGGATGCGCTTGATTCGAACGGATGAAGACGAATTCGTCAGCGGCCGTTTCCCCCGGGAACTCTGGGAAATCACCCGCGAGGAATGGTTGCAAAATCACTAACCCTTGAACCCTGTGGGAGCTGGCTTGCCAGCGATGGGGGCTTATCTGCCAACATCACTGTTGTTTGACCTGCCGCCATCGCTGGCAAGCCAGCTCCCACATGTTATGTGTCGAGCCCGATCGTTATGTGTTGAAGCGCACCCCCGGTTTGGCGCGTTCGTCGACGCTCAGCTCGAAGATATCGGGCCGGGCGTAATGGCCGACCACGTCGTAGTCATACCGGGCGCGAACCAGGTCTGCCGTATCGATTTCGGCCGTCAGCAACCCCACCTCCCCACGCAACGGCCCTGCGAGTACGTCGCCCATCGGCCCGACGATCACACTGCCACCGGCAATCAACGGACGATCCGCCGGCCAGTTGGCAATCTCCACGCCCAGTTGATTCGGCGACGCCTGCACCTGACAGGCACTGACCACAAAGCAACGGCCCTCATGGGCGATGTGGCGCATGCTCACCTGCCACATTTCACGCTCATCCACGGTCGGCGCGCACCAGACTTCAATGCCCTTGGCGTACATCGCCGTGCGCAGCAGCGGCATCATGTTTTCCCAGCACACCACCGCGCCGAGTTTGCCGACCTGCGTGTCGAGCACAGGCAATGTCGAGCCATCGCCCTTGCCCCAGATCAGCCGTTCGGTGCCCGTGGGCATCAGTTTGCGGTGCCTGGCTACCAGTCCGGTCTGCGGATCGAAATACAGCACCGTGCAATACAAGGTGCTGCCGGCGCGCTCGATCACGCCGATCACCAGATTGGCGCCGGTACGCGCCGACAGACCGGCCAAGGCTTCGGTTTCCGCCCCGGGTACATCAATCGCATTGGCGAAATAACGCGCATACGCCTCGCGACCTTCCGGCAACCGATAACCCAGCTGCGTGCCAAAGCCTTCGCCTTTCGGATAACCACCGAGCAACGCTTCCGGCATCACCACCAAAGCCGCGCCGGACTCGATGATCGCCGCCTCCCAGCCCAGAATCTGCTCCAGGGTTTCGCCCTTGCCACCGGGCAAAGAGCCGATTTGCAGGGCAGCAACAATTGACTTTGGCATCGCGGTCACTCCATCCGATTCAAGTGTTGCTGATTCTCCGGCGCCACGGGATCATGAATAAAGCCCCGATCACTGCTGAATGATATGAGCCAGATGAATATCGCCAATGTCGACCTCAACCTGCTGAAAGTCTTCGAAGCGCTGCATGAGGAATCCAGTGCCAGCCGTGCAGCATTGCGCCTGGGCGTGACGCAATCGGCCGTCAGCGCGGCGTTGCGGCGCTTGCGTGAGGTGTATGGCGATCAACTGTTTGTGCGCACCGGCCGGGGACTCGCGCCGACGCTCAGGGCCAATCAGCTCAAACCGGTGGTCAGCGAGGCCCTGAACAAATGCCGACAAAGCCTGGCGATGGTCGACCCGGCGGCCAATCAATACGACGGGCGTTCGGTGACCGTTGGTCTGTCGGACGACTTTGAAATCGCCTATGGCCGTCGCTTGATCGAGGAAATCGCCCGGAGCGCGCCGAAACTGCGGCTGATTTTCCGCCAGACGCATAGCCAGATCGTCGCCCGCGCCCTGATGGAACGCAGTATCGATCTGGCGATAACCGCTGGCGGATTTGCCGAGCGCCTGCTCAGTCGTCAGGTCTTGGGTGAAGGGGGTTACGCCTGTCTGGTCGACCCGGCGAGCCTCGCGCCCGGCCAGCAGCAGATCACTCTGCACGAGTTCGTCGACCGCGAGCACATTCTGGTGTCGTCCGGCGGTTTTATCGGGATTACCGATGAGGGGCTGGCAGCCGTGGGGATGAGTCGCCGGGTATGCGCGTCGACCACGCATTTTGCTGCATTGCCTCATCTGCTCAAGGGCAGTCAGGCCGTGGCGACGATCCCGGCACATGCCGCCGAAAGTATCGCCGCGCTTACCGGTCTGGCGTTGTTGCCCTGCCCGCTGGCCTTGCCGCGTTACCCGATCGAACTGGGCTGGCGCACCAGCACGCAGATCGACCCGGTGGTGGTGAAGGTCCGCGAGGCGATCGTCGCGTGTTTCGCCCTCGACTGAGGCGGCGTTACTTGTTCGCCGCCATCAGGCGATTGACTTCACTGCGCACCATGTTGGCGAACTCAGGTGGCGATATGCCGTCCAGTTCCGCGCGGACCCACTCGGCCCACTTGCCCTTGCGCTTGGCGCGCTCGCCGAACAAACGCGCGGCTTCGCCTTTGGCTTTGCCCAGATTGTTCTGCCAGAGTTCGAACAGACGGGATTTCTCATCTTCCAGCGCGGCGCGCTCTGCGAGGGATTTGTCGGCCAGATTGAAACTCATGGGGAATTATCCTGCTGCGTAAAATGGCGACATCTTACACGCTCGACGGAAATCTCCCGCGCAGGTTTTTGTTCAAGGGCTAAATTCAGTGCAACTTTTTACAAAGCGCCACACTCCATTGATCACTGTCCATTCAACTGCAAGGAGTCACCCAATGGCCCGGAAATCCGCCGTGCAAGCCGCCGAAGACCAAATCAAGGATCAAGCCTTCAGCGAACTTCAGGCTCTGATCGAAGAGTCCGACAAACTGCTCAAGAGCAGCGCCTCACTGGTCGGTGAAGAAGCGGAGACCCTGCGCGGGCAAATCGCCCTGAAACTGCAACAGGCGCTGGATTCGGTTTCCAGCGTACGCGACCGCACCAAACCTGCCGTCGATGCGACCGAAAGCTACATTGGCGGCCATCCATGGCAGACCGTGGCAATTTCCGCCGGTTTCGGTCTGGTGGTCGGCCTGTTGCTCGGCCGTCGTTAAGCAAAATAATTTTGAGCAGAAACTCGTACCTGAGTTTGAACTCATTGTGGTGAGGGGATTTATCCCCGATGGGGCACGAAGTGGACCCGCTTTTAAATCAAAAGCCGGGCCTGCTGTGCAGGCCATCGGGGATAAATCTCCTCGCCACATATTTACTACCAGTCAACTCAATCAGCAGCCAGTTCCCGTAACTGCGCCAGCGCCTGCTGATCCAGCACGATTCCCTCAGCCAACGACTTCGCCCGCTGCAAATGCCGACGATCGCCCGGCAAACGCTTGAGCCCGACCCCGTGCATCTGTCGCACCAGCTCTTCACTGCGCTCGGCAAAACTCTGCCCGGCAGCCTTGCTCGGGTCGATAACGATCAGCAACTGCCCGGTCCATGGGGTTTTCGCCCCGGGATGATTCGACCAGTCGAACTCGAAGGAGAAGTTGCCGCCAGTCAGCGCCGCCGCCAACAATTCCACCATCATCGACAGCGCCGAGCCCTTGTGCCCGCCAAACGGCAACAACGCTCCACCTTCGAGAATCGCCTTCGGGTCCTGGGTGGGCTGACCGAGGCTGTCGACGCCCATGCCTGCCGGTAACTTCTCACCTTTGCGTGCAGCGATTTGTACGTCGCCATGGGCGATTGCGCTGGTGGCCAGATCGAAGACGATCGGTGCAGCGCCGGCACGTGGTGCGGCAAAGGCAATCGGATTGGTGCCGAACAACGGCCGATCGGCGCCGTGCGGTACCACGCAGGTCATGCTGTTGACCACGCTGAGCGCCACCAGACCTTCGTCGGCGAAGGGTTCGACATCCGGCCACAGCGCCGCAAAGTGATGGGAATTGCGGATCGCCAACACCGCGATGCCGGCATGCCGCGCCTTCTCTACCAGCAATGGTCTGGCGGCGGCCAATGCCGGTTGGGCGAAACCGTTACCGGCATCGACGCGGACAAATCCGGGGGCGATATCTTCGACCTGAGGCACGGCATGTCCATTGACCCAGCCGCTGTTCAGGGTCGAGACGTAACCGGGAATGCGGAACACGCCATGGCTGTGGGCACCGTCGCGCTCGGCGTTGGCGCAGTTGGCGGCCAGGACTCGGGCGACCTCGGCAGAAGTGCCGTGGCGCAGAAAAATCGTTTCGAGCAGTTGTGTCAGCGCTTCACGCGATAACACGGAGGATTCGGCGGTTGAGACGTGATCGTGTGGCGCAGACATCTGAAGCTCCAGAATAATTATTGGAGGGAACAACAGCGTACGAACAACTTGCCGACCGATTAACCATGCCCGGGCGGCCGCGTGTCAACCCTCAATACCGAGCGTGTCATGGATAACCCGTCAGCCTGACAGTTTTACCTGTGCACCGTGACCTAACTATCTACCGCCTGCGCAGCAGCGTGCGGTCCTAGTCTGGCGGCTCCGTCTGCTGGCGCTGATCCATGCGCCCCGAAAAGAGCCTCGATGATGACCACCTCCGTTTCTCCCCTCCTGTTTCCCGAAACCTTGAACTCGCCCGGTTTGTGGAAAGCGCTGGCCAAGACTCATCTGCTGAATCAAAACGATTTTGACTGGCTGGCCCATGTGAAGCTGGCCTCGCACACACTGCGCAACGAGCAGAAGCCGCCCATGCTCGCCCAACGCATTCGTATCACGGCGGGCACGCAATCACCCGTCACCCTGGCGGGAAGTTTCATCCTCAGTGCCACTCCCGATGACAACGGCGCGATCCTCTACACGCCATACGACGGCCTCAAGAAATACGACAGCCTGGCGTCGCTGCACACGGCACTTGAAGAGCGGGTGAAAGAAGCTGCCGAGGAAGATGAGTTACTGGCGTTTCTCGGTTCGCTTCAACGCCAACAACTTGTCGAGCAAACCAGCATTGCGTTGACCTACGAGACCATCGAGGGCGATGTGTTTGATGATCAGAAGGCGGCCATTCTGGCGTCTCGACAGTTGAATGCCGAGGCCATGCTGAGCGAGTTGAAACAACTGCCATCGCTCACGGCCCTGCTGGAGACCAGCCTCGACGAGTTGCTGAAGGAACATTTTCCGAACCTGCAGCAAGGGCAGACCCGCACCAGTTTCTATACGCTGGCAGACCCGAGCGCCAAGGAGACACCCGCCCGGCACTGGCACGACTCGACCAGCCTGAGTGAAGCGGTGCTGATGCGTTACCGCCAGCAGAACTGGCCTGCCGGGCAACTGCATGAGTTTTCCAACCCGCGCCACACCCCGATCCCCGGTGATCAGGCGCTGTGGGACAACGCCCTCAAAGCCGCGTCGGGCAAGTTGCTGGTACTGCTGTTTCACGCGATGGAAAGCTATTGGGATGGCGCCAGCGCAGACGGCTCGACTCGCCGCGTATTTTTCGCCAAGGCCCTGCTCGAACAGGCGCGTACCGAGCTGATGATCAAACGCGAAACCGGCATCATCGATGCCGCCCAATTCGCCACCCTGCACCAGATGATTCGCCCCGCCGCTTTGCCGACCCGCCGCGCGACCATCGAAAACGTAAGGCTGTGGGAATACGAGCCCAACTACGTCGAACTGGCCGGCTCGTTGATGATCAGTTTCAGCGAGGCCTGTCTCTACACGCCAACCCTGGGTCTGCAAGTGCTCAAGGATTACCAGGACCTGAAAGACACCGTGCAGAGCAAATTCCTCGCGGCCGGCCATGAAGACGAGTTGTATGGCCTGCTGAGCCTCGAAGAACGAAAACGCTTTGTAGGCTTCGACAAGCCCCACGTGACGGGTGTGTCGATCGGCGGCGAGATTTTCGAGGTGCTGTTCGAAGCCATCATCACCAAACAGCGGCAGAACATCGAATACGCCTTGCAGGTGTTCCGCCTCAGCGATGGTGCCGTGGATATCCATGCGCTGTTCGACAAGGCCCTCGACATACGCGCCATGATCCAGGAACGCTTGCTGGAACTTGATGCCGGCGAGCGCTGGACCACGCGACCGGTACTGGTGGGAGTGCAACAACCGTCCGCGGTCCTCGCAGAGAAGGCCGATAACCTGGCGCGCTCCTGCACGGGCATCGAAGCGTTGCTCACCGGGTCGTTTCGCGGCCAGCCCATTGCTACAGCGGCGGCACAGCGCAGCTACCTTGAGGGCATGCAGTCACGATTGGGGCATTCACTGTATGTCGGGGTACGCGGTGAAGCCCAATTGCGCGAACTCAGCGGGTCGCTGAAGGCTGCCGAACGGGCCATTGTCGATACCGTGTTCCATTCCGATCAACCGAGCCGCCGCGAGCGACGTTCGCTCAACGGCTTTCGGCCGGATGCCTGGTCACTGAGCGTTGAACGTGAGGGCATCCAGGCACTATTGCCCTTGGCCCACTGTGTGTTGCTGACCGAACGCGGCGGGCTCGACGATGCGCACTCCGGGCGCGCGGTGCTGTGGACGCCCGCCCTCGGGCTGGAAGTGTTCGCAGGCATCGGCATTGCACGCCAAGCGCTGGCGCGACGGCTCAAGGACCCGGTTGACAGCCTGACCCTGCTGGAAAACCTTGCCCCGCAAAAGCGCCAGCCCCATCAGCGCTACACCCTGGGCGCCCTGCGCTTGATCGAGGACGATGTGCTGCACAACCGCGCGCAATCGGGCATCGAGCACTTTCTTGCCCGCTGTGATCAAGTGCGTGAGCACATGAAAGATAAAACCGGCCTGCCCGCCGCCCTCGACAAGCTGAAGAGGACGCTGATCGACACCAACCTGCCTCGCGCCATTCACCTTGCGAAAGCCATTAATCAGCAACAGACGCTACCGGCATGGCTGGGCATGGCACCGGTCGCTGAGCAACAACTGCACCTGGAATTGCTGGAGCAGTGGCACAACAGCGTCGTCGACAACAAGGATTACCTCAGCGGTGTCCCGACTCTGCAGGATTACGTGGACAAGACATTGCAGTCACTGCTCGACAGCCGGTTTGCCGATAGCAAGCTCACGCCGAAAGACATCGAGATCACTCCGAACCTGACCCTCGCCGGCCCTGCCCTCATCCTGGGCGAATTTGCCCTGAACCATGTAAATATCGCTCAAGGCACTGGCTTCAAGGTCGCGTCAAAAACCACGCAGAAATTGCCGAAAGGGTTTGACCAGGCGGCGGTCAATCAACTGTTGCTGTCGCTGGAAATACCCTCGACTTTTGCCGCGCAGGTGACCGAGGCCCTGACGGGGAATTCGACCGAGGTGCAGGAACGCAAACAACGTTTTTATCGGCAGATCCCCTGGCAACTGTTGCAGCATGCCCACGCCATGAAACTGCAACAGCGATTGTCCGGCACGGCGTTCGACCAGATCTGCCAGGTGCTGGACATGCCTGACGGCATCGCCCGCGCGACGGTCGAGGGTGCTCATGCTCTGGTCTCGCCGTTGTCGCTGATCAAAACAGCTGGCGCCGACGCGGTGGAAGCGTTGGGGTTGTATGTGATCGGCCCGGGCACGGGGCACAAAGGCCCGTCGGTGCTTTACACACCCTATGCCGACCAGGTGTTTCACGAATTCGAAGGCCAGACGCAACTGATCGCGGCACTGAATACGCCGGGGCCTCTGCAGGATTTGCTGATTCGCCGGTTGCCGGCCGAGCATCAGGCGGTCTTTCGCGCATTGCTGAAGTCGAGTGTCGGCGAAACCAGTGAAATGACCCTGTCAGGCGCCGCCATCACCGGCAATCTGTTGCACCGGTTGTTCAAGGACAACCTACAACTGTTGACGCAATTTTTGGGCTGCCAGGGGCAAAGCACGGCGCAGGGTGATTGGGAAAACGCGAAAAACCTGTTCAGCCACGGGATCAAACTGCTCTCCGGTCTGCTGCCGGGTAAATTGTCCTATCTGACGTTTCTCTGGCAGGCCTACAAGGACTTCAAGGTCTCGGCCGAAGCGCTGCAGGATCACCACTGGGCAATAGCCTTGAAAGCTTTTATCGACGGAGGGATGCAGATGATCAGTCTTGGCCGGATAGCACTTGAGGGATCGGAAGCCTCGGCGCAGGCACCCGAGGTGGCGGTTGCGACGGCAAGGGTCAGGGTCAGGCGTCAGACGCCAACCACTGTGGCGGCGATCACTGAAGTGACAACCAAAGCGGTCGACCTGACAAAACCACTCACGCTGCCTGTTCCACGCTGGTCAACCATCAGGCTCACGTCGCCATTGCGCACGGTGCTGCAAGTATTTGAAGCGGTAAACGTGGCACTTGAGGGTCTCAAGCGCAATGCGAAGAATGGCACCTACGAGCAGTCGCTCAGCAAGCGGATTTACAACGTTATTGCGGGCAAGGTTTATCGCGTCGAAAAACCTGGAATTGTCTGGCGCATCGTCACTGATCAAATCCAGGGGCCGTCGCTAAAAGAACAGGATAAGCGGCTGTTACTGGCGCCGGATCCACACACGGTCCATTACGGCAAAGCCATTTCCAGACTGCACAATCGCTTCGTCGTCGAGCAAAGTCGGCGGACTGTGCTGAACATCGAAGCCAAGGGCATGGAGAATATCCGTCGCCATCATCCCGATAAAGCCCACGCCATTCAGCATGCAGTCGACATGGCGCGGTTCTATGCGTTCAACAGCCTGCACAATCTGGTTCAACTGAAAAACAACGTATCTGGTAGTCGTCTGAATGGCTTTCTGAAGAGTTTTTTCGGGGTCTCACAGATTGATAAGGTGCTGTTGGGCAAAATCAACAACGCCATCGTGCCTATCTGCAATGCCCTGGTCGATCCTGACGAAGACCTGATGAACACCGATCGCTTCATTGTCGGCTCAAATGTTTTCAAGTCATCGCTCATTGCGTTCGTGTTGATCAACGACAATCAAAAAAATGTGCATTTCACCGAGCACTTCTTCAATCAACAGTTGGACTTGTATGAAGGTTTCTTGTCCGAGTCCTTCGATGTCAACGGACACGCGCAAGCTGCGACCCTGATCCACGAATTCGCCCATCAATTTTCCAAGGCCGAGGACATCGCCTCACTGGAAGCGCGCCGACCGTTTTTCGATTTGATTGATCCCCTGACCCACTACGGGCAGGAGCTGCGCAATGACCTGGAGTCTTTCCAGAGCAAGGCGCTGTCATTGCTTACCCCCCGCGACGAGCTGTTTGCACATTGGAGCGCCAAAAAGGGCGCGTTTGTCAGTCTGGACAAGATTCGCGGAGGGGAAGTATTGACCCAGAATATTCTCAAGTTGACCCAGAGTTCGACCATCGATGAGGCACGCAACAAATTTTATGATCGAACGTCATCGGATGTACGTGCCGATGTCATCCTGCGCAACGCCGACTCGATCGCACGGCTGATTTGCGAGATGGGCCGACGGCTTGATCCGGTGCCCGTGCGCTGAAAACCGGACATGAAAAAGGCGCAGGTCGTAACCTGCGCCTTTTTCGGGTCAAGCCGGATCAGTCTTTCTGATCACGCAGCACATTGCCCGATGCGCCGTCGATGCGGAATTCGTAGACGATGCCATCGGCCTTGCGTCCTTCGCCTTCCCAGTAACCGTCGTTGTCGGCTTCGATTTTGTAGATTTCTACATAACCGGCCTTGGTTTTAGCGGTTTCGATGGCTTTTTCGATAGTGATCCAGCCTGCGCCTGGCTTGTCAGCCAACGCGGCACCCGCGCTGAGCAAAGTGGCAGTGGCAATCAGGGCTGCAAAAGTCTTTTTGATCATTTTTTCACTCCATTTATGGATAGTGGTCATTGGCGTCCTGCTTTTTGGGCGCCTGTGGGAAAAATAAGTTCCACTTTGATGGGTAAATGCCATGACGGTTGTTCTCGGTAACTTCCCGTCAAGGTTAGAATGTGCGAAATCAGGACGAGTCAATGACCCAAGACACCCTCTCGGAAGCCGAATACGACGCGATCACCGATGCCGCCGCGCACTGGTGCATGCGTCTGCACGCCGCCGACTGCACGGACGACGAGCGTCGCGCATTCGAACATTGGCACGAAGCCCATCCTCTGCATGCGTTCGAGTACGAAGCCATGCTGGAAATCTGGGACGTGGCCGAGCATTTGCCGCGCCCCGAACCAGCGCTGGCCACGCCGATCCGGCAAGCCCCTCGCTCCTGGCGTCAATACACGGTAGCCGCCAGTGTCTGCGCACTGGCGTTGCCACTGGCGGCTTTCACCGGCTGGAACCTCGGCTGGCTGCCCGACAGCTATCAACATTTCAGCGCCACCGACAACGTCCGTCAGGTCACCCTGAGTGATGGCAGTCAGCTTGAGCTGAACCTCAATACTGATCTGACCTTCAGCAACTACAAGGACGAGCGGCGGGTCACGCTGAAAAAAGGCGAGGCGTTCTTCACCGTCAGTCATGACACCTCGCACCCGTTTGTCGTGCGCGCCGGTGAAGGCAAAATCCGCGTGACCGGCACGCGCTTCAACGTCTGGATGTATGAAGATCAAGTGCGAGTGAACCTGATCGAAGGTTCAGTGCTGGTGACCAGCAACAGTGCATTACCGGGCGACGGGTTGCGCCTGGGGCCGGCCATGCAGGCACGCTATAAACACGGCGATTACATGCCGCAGATCAGCCAGACCTATCCCGGCGACACTTCGCTGACCTGGCGCAGCGGCAAACTGGTGCTGGACAACCTGGCACTCATTGACGCCCTGCCACTGATCAATCGTTACCTGGACAAGCCGTTGATGCTCGCCGACAGCAGCACTGGCTCGATTCGCGTGGGCGGCATTTACAACGTCAAAGAACTGCACAATCTGGCCAACTCCCTGCCCAAGGTGTTGCCCGTCTACCTGACGCGCAACAAGGAAGGCAACCCGGTAATCAACCCGATGCCGCAACAGCCACCCAAAAACTGAAGGCCGCGCCCCTTGCGGGATGCGGCCTTCAACGTTTGCTCAACTGATGCTCGGTTTTACTGCGCGGCGACTTTCCCCGCCTTGTCCAACGCCCCACGAATGGTCTGCACCTGATAGTGCGGATCCGCCTGGATCTGCTGCTCGGTGAATGGCATCACACTCCACTGCTTCTTCGAGAAGGCCTCGGTCTGATCCCGCGAATATTTCGATGCCGGATCACTGGACAGCGAGAATGCCAACAGCCCCTGCGCGTGCGGGCCCTTTTCATCGAACGTCACCACTTGCAGGTAGCTGGTGCCGCTGACCACTTCAAGTTTTCCGTCTTCGCGTGGCACGCTCTGGATGGCGTTGTAGATCCCCAGCGTGCCCGGCCCGCCATGAATCGGCGTCTGCTGCCCGCCGCTGCTGACCACCTGGATATCGCCCCAACGGGTTTTCGGGGTAAGCCCCATCTTGCCGGCCAGTTCAGCCGATGCCAGCATCGCCGCGCGCAATGCCTTGGCCACCTCTGGCTGCTCGATCGCCAGACCACGCGGCGTGTGTTGCGGATCTTTTGCATCGAAGGCAACGCGCCAGACATCGGCGGAGCCCTGCATGGCCTGCATGATGTTCTGGAAGTGCACCAGGCCTGCGCCCGAATCCAGATTGGCCCGACCGTCCCACGCCTTGAGGCTCGCACATACCGGTTTCAGTGCTTGCGCATCAGCCCCCAGATCGGCGGCGCAGAACTTCAACAGATCCGGTACGACCTGAGTCGCCAGATACACCTGATCATCCATCACCATCTGCTGCAAATCTTTCACCGCCAGCGGACCTTTTTTGCTCAGGCCTGCCAGACGATCGAGGGCAAAGCGCGAACGCAGGCCCAACGGTTGACCGTCCTGACTGATCACTGGCGAGAAACCGGTCAGCGGTTGCGCCGGGTTGGCCAGCCACGCTGAATCGTTGGAGTGCTGGACGAAATCCTTGCGCAGCAGTTGCGGCAATTGGCTGGACGCATAGATGCCCTTCTGCGCCGCTTGCGGATCAATGTCCCAGGCGCAGGCGCTGTTGGAGCCGTCCAGCACGATCATCTGTGTGCCGATGCGCGGGTCGCTGCACCGGGCAAGTTTTTCGCGGCTGACGTTCGGCACCACCGACAGGTTCATGTACAGCGTCTGCCCCTTGTCATCGACGGCGAGCGTGTTGACCCATGGAATACCCTGGATCTTGTGCACCGAATCCTGCAGCGCCTGAAGCGTCGGGGCCTGATTCATCGCATACCACTGCGTGAGGACGCGATCGTTATCGAGGTTGGCATCGCGCAGGCTGTAGGCGAACTGATTGTCCCAGTCGAGCTTGCCCGGCCATTGCACGATCGGGCCGAACTTAGAGCTGTAAACGTCGCGGGCCACCGGCACCACTTGCCCGTCAGCCTGTTTGACCTGCACGGTAACGGTCTGCTTGTTCATGGGCACGGATTGACCGTCGAGCAGATAATGCGTCGGGGCTTTCGGATCGAGTTGCAGGCGATACAGGGTGAAGTGCTTCGATGAGTCGACCGTGTGCGTCCAGGCCAGATGCTGGTTGAAGCCGATGTTGATCATCGGCAGGCCCGGCAAGGCCGCGCCCATCACGTCGAGTTTGCCCGGGATGGTCAGGTGCATTTGATAGAAGCGCATGCCGCCGACCCACGGAAAGTGCGGGTTGGCCAAGAGCATGCCGCGCCCGTTGAACGAGCGTTCGCTGCCCACCGCCACTGCATTGCTGCCACGATCCAGGGCAAAACGCTGCTGACGGGCGTCGGCCATCTGGTAGGCGTGCTTATCGTGTTCGACGCGAGCCGTAGCCTGCGGAGGTGTCGCACCCGCCAGTGCTTCGGCGAATTGGCCGACACCGCCCTCGACCAGCAGACGGCGGGTCAGTTTGACCAGATCTTCCGGCGCAATGTCGCGTACCCACTCGCCCTGACATTGCTGCGGCAACCCCTGCGGACGACGCTCGGCGAGATAACGGTTGTAGCCAGCGGCGTAACCTTCGACCAGATCCCGCACCTGTGCCGGCTGGGCTTGCCAGAACGCATTGACCGCTTCAGGCGTATTGAGCCAGTTGAAGAAGACGTCGCTGACGCGGTTTTCGCGTTCTTCCACGGTCAATTGATCCGGACCGAAGTAGCGTGAGCGCTGGCCATTGACCGTAACAATCTCGTTGGCCAACAGGCACAGGTTGTCCTGTGCGTACGCATAACCGATGCCGAAACCCAGGCCGCGCTCATCTTCGGCGCGGATATGCGGCACACCAAAACCGGTACGACGAATCTCGGCGCTGGCATCAACGGCCGAGGTCAATGCATGAGCCGACGGGCTCAGCCCGAAAAACAGACCGGCAAGGGTCAGCCCGGTTAATTGCCTGGAAATAATCACGCTCGCTCCTGATCGAAATGCCGAAGAGCGGATCTGGCGCTGCCACACGAAGACGATATGACGGTCAATGGATCCGCTCTGGAAACACCCACGCGTCCACGCGCAATGAGCCTGTCCTGAAAACGAACCCGAAGAAAAAATATTTAGTGCGGCACAGGGCGTTTTTTGCCCGGCATTACAAGGTGAGGACGAATTTCCGACAAATTTTCTACATTTTTTCTTTCATGATTTGTCGAGCTGATACGTCTTGTTTAGAGAACGCAAAAAAACCTTTCCCGATCAGGCTCTGAAAAGGAGTAATCGCATGTACAACTCGCAACTACCAACGGACGGTAGCCAGGCCCCACAAGGAGTTTCCATGAGCCCCCACGCGAGCGATTTCGGGCAACGCGTCGAGCGTCACGGTAACGAACGCATCCGGCTGTTGCTGAAAAGTTTCGGTCTGCGCACCAGCCTGATTCGCCTGAAAGTCATCGACGCGCTGCTGGTAGCAGCACAAAGCGAGCGCCGTCTGGGCGTGCGTGGCGTCCACAGCCAATTGCTCGACCTGGATATTCCGCTGTCCTTCCTCAGTGTGCGCGAAGTCCTCAAGCGTCTGTGCGCCGAAGGCGTGATCACCTTCAATGCGGACAAGAGCTACAGCCTGCATCCACAGGCTGCTGCCGTGCTCAACAACGACTGAAGCGTACAGCGATCGCCGTCAGGGCTTGACCTTGCGGCGCATCACGCCGTTGATCACCACCACAACCACCGCCACACCGATGGCGATGTACTGGAACGTCTTTTCATCGATTTTTCCGGCGTTTTGCAGCCAGGACAGGCCGAGCATGATCGCCAGTACGGACACGGCGATCAGAATCGAATAAATCAAGCGTTGCTTCTGGGTCATTGCGGTTTCCTGAATCTTTGAAATGTATCCGGTTTGTATCCGTTCGCATGCCATGCACTTACCGTGTTTCGGGGATGCACCGACGCAAACGGGGTCTCATGTTACAGCCGATGAAGAGTTTTGGCTTCATGACGGCATCACCATGAGGACTTTTGAAATGCTGCGTCGAATCACCTGGCTGATTCCCCTTCTCGCCCTGCTGACCCTGAGCGGTTGCATCATCTTCCCCCACGGCGGCTGGCACGACGATCACCATCGCTATTACCAGGGCGGTCCTGGTTATTATCAACATCGTTAGAACAGGATTGTTCGCCCTGCTCGCTGACCGATAAATGCGCAGGGACATTCACAGCCCACCCCACTTCAAACAATGCCCGCCTACAGCGGGCATTGTTTTTTGCGCAACTTGCCCACGACGCATCCTGGATCCAATAAACACGATGCAAGCATTTGAAATTTAATGTCGTAGCAAACAACTAGGTCACCCACACCACACCCCCTAGTCTCTGCAAGCTTCCTGAAAACTAACTGACAAGGATGTTTTATGCAGAGAACACTTATAACTATCGGCCCTCGCAAACTGATCGGATTCTGTTTGGCCCTGACCGCTTTCGAGCTGCTGACTTATATGGCCAGCGACTTGATCATGCCGGCGATGTTGAACGTCACTACTGATTTACAAGCCGATATCCGCCATGTCCCCAATGCGTTCAATCTTTATTTGCTGGGGGGCGTCTGCCTGCAATGGTTGATGGGGCCGCTGTCCGATCATTGGGGCCGACGACCGATGTTATTGATCGGTTGCGCAGTGTTCGGTGTGGCTTGTGCTGCCACATTCGTCACTCACAGCATTGAACTGTTCAATCTGCTGCGACTGATTCAAGGCGCAGGCCTGGGGTTCGTCGTTGCCGTCAGTTATCCGGCCCTGCAGGAAGTGTTCCGCGAGGCCGATGCCGTGCGACTGATGGCCCTGCTGGGCAACGTCGCTCTGTTATCGCCATTGCTCGGTCCATTGCTCGGCAGCCTGCTGCTGGAATGGCTGACCTGGCGCGAGTTGTTTCTGGCTCTCGGTCTCGCTGCAGCGGCGGTGTGGCTGGGGCTCTACGCTTGCATGCCAGAGACCGTGGGCGTTGTGCGCCATGATGGCCGGCAACAGGCGCAAGTGCGTTTTTCCCTGCGGCAGACGTGGCAGCGCTACCTGGCATTGTTTGGCAATCGGCGGTTCCTTTGGGCGTGCCTCGCATTGGGGCTGATGAGCCTGCCGCTGATTGCCTGGATCGGCCTGGCACCGCTATTGCTGATCCAGTTGCTGGGCCTGACGCCGCTGGAGTACGGGCTGTGGCAGATCCCGATTTTCTCGGCCGTCATCGCCGGCAATCTGATCCTCGACCGCTTGCTGGTCACGCATTCGTTGCCCCAGTTGATTCAACTGGGGCAGTGGCCATTCTGCCTGGGCCTGATGGGGCTGATTGGCTGCGCGCTACTGAGGACAGGCCTGGAACCCGTGGTCGCCAGCCTGGCGCTTTACGCCGTCGGGCTGGGCATGAGCAATGCCGCACTGTATCGAGTAGCCCTGTTTTGCACCGATGACAGTAAAGGCCTGGTCTCGGCCATGATCGGCATGATTTCGATTGCCGTGATGGGCGTCGGTGGAACACTCATTGCCACCCTCAGCGGCGGCACACACCTTGAACTTTTCGCGCTCTTGTCCGCCTTCGGCGGCCTGATGTGCCTGCCCTTTCTGCACGGAATCCTGCAGGACGGGAACAACAATTCCACCTCACTTCAATAAAGGAATATTGATGACTCACTTACCCGCGAGCGACGCGCTCTGCGCGTTGCCAAGGCCTTATTGCCCGGATTCCGTGCCCTGTGGTCTGTTTGACCAGGCCATGGCCGAAATCAGCCGGTTTCACTGCCGGCACACACCCGGTTATGAAGGCTGGCTGAACGCCAACGGCCTCACGGTAGACGATCTGGACAGCCTCGATGACTGGTCACGCCTGCCGCCAATCTTCGCCAATTTTTTCAAGCAGCGACTGCTGCTCAGCACCACCGGCGAAGACGCGCTGGAACTGACCTCTTCCGGCACCAGCGGTCAGCAAAGCCGCATGCGCTATGACGCGCGCAGTCTGGCAGCGGCGCAGTTCATGGTCGCGCAGATATTCCGGCATTACGGCTGGGACACCCCGGACACGCCCTGCAACTACTTGCTGCTGAGTTACGAGCCGCAAGGCCGGATCACCCTGGGCACCTCATTCACTGACCAGTTTCTCTGTGGTTTTGCCCCCGCCAACCGCGTGGTGTATGCCCTGCGCAATACCGGTGGCGGTCACCAATTCGATGTTTTCGGCGTGATCCAGGCCTTGCAGGCATTCGCCGAAGAAGGGCTGCCCGTGCGCATCCTCGGCTTCCCGGCATTTCTCTGGCAGACCCTGCAACGGATGCAGGCCACCGGCGCTGCGGATCTTCAGTTGCCCGCCGGCTCGCTGGCTTTTTTTGGTGGTGGCTGGAAAACCCAGGCCGCACAAGAAATTCCCCGACAGCAGCTATACGCACGCATCCACCGGCAACTGGGCATTGAAAAGGTCCGTTGTCGCGATGGCTACGGCGCTGTCGAGCACGCGGTGCCTTATATCGAATGTGACCACCATCACTTCCATGTCCCGGTTTATTCAAAGGTACTGGTGCGCAATCCGGCGGACTTTTCCCTGCAGCCTTATGGCCAGCAAGGCCTGCTCGGTTTTGTCTCGCCATATATCTCGTCGAGTCCCGGGCATGCGGTGGTGATGAGTGATCTGGCGACGCTGCACCCTGGCGCAAGCTGCGGTTGTGGATTGGCCAGCGACTGGTTTGAACTGCATGGCCGCGCGGGCACCACGCCGGGCAGAAGCTGTGCGATGGCAGCTTCCGAACTGCTCGGAGGTCGATGACATGTACTTGATCAACGGACAGCAACACGACGTCTGCAACTTCGACAATGCACTCGAAAACCTTGAGGCGCAGCTGGCGCAACAGTTGAGTACGCCGCTGGACAGCCACACGGTCATTGAAGCCGCCGCGCACTTTGCGCTAAACCTGCGCAGCGCTGACATAACGCTGCCACTCACTATCGAGCAACGGCAGGCGTTGATCGACTTCTGCGAACCGCAGGCGTTGCGCCGCAAGATGCAGCGCGAACTCGGCACGCAACCCGGCTCATTGCGACGATTCGATTATCGTCAGGCCCGATTCGAATGCTGGAGCCCGCTTGGCCTGGTGGTGCATATCACGCCGGGCAACGCGCCCTTGCTGGCATTTTGCGCGGTGCTGGAAAGTCTGCTGGCCGGCAACGTCAACTGGTTGCGGCCCAGCAGTAGCGATCAGGGTCTGACCGCGAGCCTGCTTGGCGCTTTGCTGCAATGCGACCCGAGCGGTCAACTCGCCCGTTACGTTGCCGTACTGCCGGTCAGCACTGCGCAGATCGCGCGCCTGTGCAAACGCGCCAACGGCGTCGCAGCCTGGGGCGGTGAAGCGGCCCTGCAAGCCATTCGCCAACAGCTCCCGGCCGGCTGCCGCTGGATCGATTGGGGCCACCGCATCAGTTTCGTTTATCTGACGCCTGACGCCGCCACCCCACAAGGGCTGGATGCCGTGGCGGATGAAGTCTGCCGGCTGGATCAGCAAGCCTGCTCCAGTCCGCAATGGTTACTGGTCGACAGCGACGATCCGCAGGTTCTGCGGGACATCGGCGAACGGCTGACGGCCGCCTTCGAACGCCGCGCCGGACAATGGCCGGCGTTGTTGCCTACGTCGCAAGAAGCCGCGCAAATCACCACGCACACACAAATGGCGCGGCTGGCGCAGAGTTTCGCTGAACAAACCGGACATGTCTGGAGCGCACCGGGCTGGCGAATCATCTGGGCGCACAACCGTCAACTGACGCCTTCGCCGCTGTTTCGCAGCGTACTGCTGCATCCCGTGCCCCGCGCCCTGATCACCGAGACGCTGTTGCCGTGGCGCAACGTCCTGCAAAGTTGCGCGCTGCTGTGTGGCGCAGCGCAGACCGGCGAGCTGGCACGCACGCTGATCGGTGCGGGCGTCACGCGAATCGCCCCGGTCAGCAGCATTCATGACGGCTATGACGGTGAGCCACATGACGGCGTCTACGCCTTGCAACGGCTGAGCCGACGCGTGTCCGTCAGCCTGCCCGCCGATGTCCTGCCGAACCATGCCACGCTTGATAGCGCGTCATTGCCCGCGACGCAATCCGGGCAGCCGCTCATGGACAAGGCTACTTTCGTCACCCAACCACTCAACGCCGCTGCGCGGCTATATTTCCGTTCCGGAGGCAGCAGCGGTACTCCGGCGTTATCGGCTTACAGCTATGCCGATTTCCATCGGCAAATGCGTGCTACCGCCGACGGACTGTTCGCCGCCGGCCTCGACCCGGCTCGGGATCGAGTGATGAACCTGTTCTTCTGCGGCGGCTTGTACGGCGGCTTCCTCAGTTTTGCCAAAGTGCTTGAGTTGCTGGACATCCCGCACCTGCCGATGGGCGCTCCGGCCGATGACGATTACCGCGAAATCGCCGAAATGATCGTCAGTCAGCGCGTGACCGTGTTGATTGGCATGCCGAGCACCGTGCATCGCCTGTTCCTCAACGAACGACAACGGTTGCAGGCCTATGGCGGGATCGACAAGGTTTTTCTCGGCGGCGAACACCTCAGTACACAAAGTCGCGAGCTGCTGCACAGCTGTGGCGTGCCGAGCATCCGCTCGGCGATTTACGGCAGTGTCGACGCCGGCCCGCTTGGCCACGCTTGCCAAGCCACCGACGATGGCGTCTTCCATTTGCTGAGTGACACCCAGCACCTGGAAATTGTCGGCCTCGACGTCGATGAACCCGTCACGGGCAATCAAGTCGGCCGCTTGCTGTTCACGTCGATCGCACGCGAGGCGCAAAACGTTCGGCGTTACGAGGTGGGCGACACGGGACGCTGGATTTCCGGCCCCTGCGCCTGCGGACTCACGTCGCCGCGCTTCGAACTGTTGCAACGGCACGGCAAGCTGATTCGCATCGGCTCTGACTTCATCTCGTTGAGCGAACTGGAAGAACACCTGCAGGTGCCGTTCCAGTTGCTGCTCGGCCATGCCCCCGATGGACTGGAACGCATGTGCCTGCGAATCGGGATTGACGCGGCAGACGCACGATTGCGGTTGTCCCGCTACCCGACACTGGCGACGCTGATCGAAACCGGACTATTGCATCTGGACGTTGACGTCTGTGCTGTCGAGCACTTCACCCGCAACAGACACAGCGGCAAGACGCCGATCCTGATTGATTCACGTAGTTGATGCCGTGAGTTCGATCAGACCACAACAAGAATGGTGAACATTATGAAAACTTCCGAACAACTGAACGAGTTGATCAACTACGCTCGTCAACATTCGCCCTATTACCGCGCACACTTTTCAGGCGTCTCGAAACAAACATCAACATTGACCGAACTGCCGCTGATTGAACCTGCTGAATATTGGCAAAACAGTCAGACGCTAAATAAATGGCCGGTACTCACCGGCGCTGTGGCACAGGCTCTGATATTTAAAACCGGCGGTTCAACCAGCGCCGGGAAGCTCTCTGTTTATACGCAAAATGAATGGCGTTTATTGGTCAGTGAATTCGGCAAAAGTCTGAGTTCACAATTCCAGCCCGGTGATCGCGTCGCCAATCTATTCTTTGCCGGTGACCTGTATGCCAGCTTCCTGTTCGTCCACGACGCACTGGCCCATGTTGCCGTAGAGATTACCGAGTTCCCCTTTACCGGCAATGTCGACTCCGCCGTTCTGGCGCAATCCATCGTGCAGCATGAGATCAATGTACTGGCGGGCGTGCCGGCACATCTGCTGACCTTCGCGGCGTGGCTCAATCGTCAGGAACAGACGCTGCCTGAGGTCGACACCCTGCTTTACGGCGGGGAAAGTCTGTTCGCGTCGCAACGCCAACAACTCGAACTGGCATTTCCCAACGCGCGCATTGCCTCTGTCGGCTATGCCAGTGTCGATGCCGGTTTCATCGGTAGCAGTCAGCGCGACTGCGCCGAAGGCGAGCATCGAATGCATGCCGAGCACACCTTGGTGGAAATCATCGACGAACATTCCGGTGCCGTGATCGATGCCTGTGATCACACCGGTTTGCTGGTGATCACCAGTCTGCACCGTCGGTTGATGCCGCTGATTCGCTACCCGGTCGGCGACCGCGCCTGTTGGCGAGAGCCCGCAGGCAGCGCCCGGCGCAAGTTCGCGCTCAAGGGCCGCAGCGCTGACAGCCAACGGGTTCGGCTGGGGATTTTGTCGCTGATGCCGCAGGAAATCGGTGCGCTGATTCAGCACACCGCCAACAGCGACGACTGGCAACTGCTGATCGAACAGGTCGGGCATACGGATGTGCTGAGCCTGAAATGGGTGGCGACCGCGCAATCCCCCGCCGTGGCCGACGTCAACCGGGATCTGGAGGCGGGATTGATTGAACAGTACCCGCTGATCGCGCAACTGCAGGCAGATCATCTGCTGAATCTGCGAATCGAGTGCTGCCCCCATGGGGATCTGTCACGCCACGCCCGCTCGGGCAAATGCATGCGCGTGGTAGATCTGCGCTGCTATGAACACAGGCACAAGGAGGTGCCCTATGCCACCGCTGATTCTGCGTAACTACCGTGACACCGATGCAACGGCCGTCAGCCAATTGTTTCGCAAGGTGTACGGCGACCTTTATGTGCAGCCCCATGTGTATCTGCCGCACATGATCAGTCAGAACCACGCCGACAAGCGCTGGCACTCGCTGGTTGCAGTGGTCGGTGAGGAAATTTGCGGGCACGCCACGCTGTTCCGCGAGCCAAACGCCAGCACGGCCGAACTGGCCCTGTGTGTGGTTCACCCGGATACCCGGGGACAAAATATCGCCACACGTCTGGGCCAGCATTTATTGACCCACGCACAGGTATTGGGCTGTCAGAACGTCGTGATCAAACAGGTCACCCACCATCCGTACACGCAGCGGATGGCAATCAACCTCGGCTTTCATAACACCGGATTATTGCCGGACTACGTCCCTTCACCGTTCGATAGCCCGGTGCCGGAATCAATTGTCCTGGGATGTTATGCCATCGACGGCTACCGACGCCCCTTGCCCCGGCAAACCTGGCCTGCCGGTTACCGGGATTTCATGCAGCAGTTAGGTCGGGTGTTCGGTACGAAGAAGCAAACATTTCGATGGCACGGCGCGGCCGTTCAGCTGGAAAAGCACGCTAATCGTTATGACATGCGCCTGAAAAAACTGCGGCCCGGGCTGCTCAAACAATTACGCGAACTGCCTCGGCAATGGCTGATTTCGCTTCAACTGCGACTGTCGCGGCACTTTGCCTGGGACCTGACCCGGCTGAACGCGATTGGCTTTTTCTTTACCGGGCTGGCGCCCATGGAAGGTAAAGGGGGGGGATGGCTGGCGCTGTTTCACCGGGGGTTCCGGTCACGGCAGCTGACATTGCCCTGTCCGCACATGCAGCACCTGCATGATCAGGCCCAACAGGAACTCGCCGCTCACTTGAGCGAGAGCCCGTCACCGCAGGTTTGAACGCGGTGCCGGTTCTCGACCAAGGCCCGCTCGATGTCGGGCGGGCCACATTAACGTCTCAAGCCTTGGCTTTAACACCTTGGTCGATCGGTTTCGGCGCGTTGCCTTCACCATACGTCTTGAGATTCTGCAGGACGTAGATGGCTTTTTTGTACTCAGGGATTAGGGCTTTGCCGTAAGCGTTGCCATTGAGGCCATTGTTCTGGATCGCATCAAGCTGAGTCGCGAAATATTCCAGTGCGTTGAATTTGACATCAATGTCTTTGGTCACGCCGAAACGGTCAAACTTGTCGCCGGCGTTCATCAGCGTAAAAGATGTGATCTCGGAAATCAGCCCGCGGCTACGCAGCATGGCGGCAAGGTTGCCCATCTGTTTGACCGAAACGTTCGCAGGATCGAAGCCCTTGATGTTCTTGCGCAGGCCTTGCTTGTCCATTTCGGCGGTATTGATAGCGTTGGGATCATTCCCCACCATGGTGAGCATCTGCTGCACCTTGACGCTTTGAGCCACCTGTTTCTTCGCGCCAGTGTTACGCACCATCACGCCAGCCTTGCTCTCCCAACCGCCGACTATGCCGATCGTCATGAGAAAACTCCCTGTGCAATAAACATGAAATGTCCTTGTTGAACCATTCGAATGCCGGGGAGTATCTACCGGCTAACTAATAGCACCAACCCTTTTAGTGCGCCTTTTTACAATTCTTGTACATTCTCGATACAAACCAGCAAACGCCCATAAATGCTGGCCTGCACGCCCTCGCTTGAAAAGCTTTCAATAGATCTTTTGCTCTAACGGACAGGTTCCTGAGGTTGCCTGTATCAGACTCGATACTGACCGGTCGTCGACACAGGACTTTTTAGGACGGCTGTACCTAAAGCTTCTCGCAGCGGCGACGATACGTTAGGGATACCCGCACTGTTTTATCCCCCGCCCCTAATAAGAATTGCAGCTCAAGGACCGGTCTCCATGCCCGCATTCCGCACTATTCAGGCTCGCTACACGCTGTTTCTGGTTCTGTTCATTCTGCTGCTGTCGGTACTGACCGTCGCGGGCATCAGCCAGCTGGTTGCGCCCAAACTGCGGCATACCGAAGAACAGGTGGTGCTCAACCGCATCGCTGAAGTCGCCGAGCAGATTCAGGGCGAACTGAACAAGGTTCAGGCCCAGCAACGCAGCATCACCCAGACTATTCCGTTGCTCGACAGTGCGGCCATCGACACGGTATTGCCGGGACTGGTGGATCAGTACGGCGAATTGAAAGTGTTTGGCGGCGGGATCTGGCCTTTGCCGGGCCAGCGTGAAGCCGGACGCAACAAGTTCAGCACCTTCTGGCACCGCGATGCCTCGGGCAAACTGGCCGTAAACACGTTCTGGAACAGCGATGCGGCGCCCAACTATTACGACCAGAGCTGGTACAAGGGCGGCATGGCCACACCTCGCGGTCAGTGCGCCTGGGCGGCGGCCTATAAAGATGACGCCAGTGCCGAGCCGCGCACCAACTGCGCCATGGCTATCCAGAAAAACGGCAACGCCTGGGGCGTCTCGACCATTGACGTGACCCTGGGCTTTTTCAATGACCTGGTGGCCCGCAAGGAAAAAGACCTCAACGCCGAAATGCTCATCGTCGAGGCCGACGGCAAGATCATCAGCAACAGTTCGCGCATCAGCGGCCCGATCGTGCTGAAGAACATCAGCGAACTGGCCGCCAACTCGACCTTCGCCAGCCAGGTCAAGGCCGGCCTGCAAAACCGCGATCAGGCGCAGCGCGTCGAGTTCGACAACAACGGGCAAGACAGCACTTTCTTCATGCGCCCGATCGAAGGCACACCGTGGTTCCTCGCCACCGCCCTGCCGACGCAAATGCTCACCGCCCAGCGTGACGACGTGCTCAGCACCCTGAGCCTGTTGCAGATACCGCTGGTGATCCTGTTGGTATTGCTGCAGATCTATGCGATTCGCCAGTTGGTGCAGCGCATGAAAGCGCTGAAAGCCAACATCGATTTACTGTCCAGCGGCGATGCCGACCTGACCCGACGCATCACCATCCGCGCCGAAGACGAACTCGGCGCCATCGGTCACTCGGTCAACACCTTTATCGCCTACCTGCAAAACATGATCGGCGAAGTCACTCAGGCCACCGGCGCCATGGCGTCGAGCCTCGACAACCTGCAACGCACGTCGACGCACACCAGCCAGATTCTCCTGCGTCACGCCTCGGAAACCGATCAGACCGTCACCGCCATTACCGAGATGAGTTCGACCGCCGAAAGCGTGGCGCAGAACGCTGCTGAAACCGCAGCATTTACCCAGCGCGCCAACGAAAACGCCGACCGTTCGCGGGTGGTCGTCGGCGAGGCAACCAACAGCGTGGTGGCACTGATCGACGAGGTGGCCAGCGCCACCCATAAAGTTGAAAACATGCAACAGGACGCCCAGCGCATCACCGAGATTCTCGGCGTGATCGGCGCGATTGCCGGCCAGACCAATCTGCTGGCCCTCAACGCCGCCATTGAAGCGGCCCGCGCCGGTGAACAGGGCCGCGGGTTTGCCGTGGTCGCCGACGAAGTCCGCGCCCTCGCCGCCCGCACCCAGGCCAGCACTTCGGAAATCAACGAGATGTTGACGCGTCTGACGCAAGGCGTGAGTTCGTCGGTCAGTGCCATGGAAAATACCCAGGCCAGCTGTCAGTCGGCCGCCGACGCCACCGCCCGGGTCAACTCCGGGCTGGATGAAATGGCCGGCTCGGTCAGCCACATCAACAGCCTCAGCACGCAGATCGCCACCGCCGCCGAACAGCAAAGTGCGGTGACCGAAGAAATCAATCGCAGCATGGTGCAGATCCGCCACATGGTTGATGAACTGGTGCAGAGCGGCCAAGCCAGCGAACTCAACACCCGTCAGTTGCTGGAAGCCAATGGCCGGGTGAGTGCGATCATGGGGCGCTTCAAGGTCCGCTGATTCGTGCAGGGATTTTTGCCAATCAGATAACCCCTGTGGGAGCTGGCTAGCCAGCGATGGGGCCCGGTCAGTCAGACATTCATTGACTGACTCTGCGCCATCGCGGGCAAGCCCGCTCCCACAGGGTTCTACTTCGTTCACGCAATAGTCATTCGTGGCCACCTGACAACATTGTCATCTCGCGCTCAGCAAGCTGTCAGCCGTGATCTACGATCATCCTGCCTGTCCGCGTTGCAACAACTGGAAACATTGCGTTGATGCCCGGCGGAAAAAACCGGTCAAAATGCGTGCTTTCCGATCGTCACCCGAGCCGAGAATCCGTTATGCGAACCCATCTGCGTCTGCTCGCCCTGAGCGCCCTGTTCATCTCCTCCCTGGCCCAGGCCGCCGATTTGATCCCTATCGAAGTGCATCGCGACGCCAACTGCGGCTGCTGCAAAAAATGGATCAGCCACCTGGAAGCCAATGGTTTCAAGGTTGAAGATCACGTCGAAAGCGACATGAGCAGCTTCAAGCAACAACATGGCGTGCCACCGCGCCTGGCTTCGTGCCACACCGCAATCATCAATGGCAAATTCGTCGAAGGCCACGTGCCGGCAGAACAGGTGCTGGCCCTGAGCAAGCGCGACGATCTGCTCGGTGTTGCCGCGCCGGGCATGCCGATGGGCTCGCCGGGCATGGAAATGGACGGCATGAGCGATGCCTATCAAGTGATCGGCCTGAAAAAGGATGGATCTGACGTAGTGGTGGCGGACTACCCGGCCCATTGATGGGCGCCGCGTACCTCGGATTGTTCTTTGCCGCTTTTGGCGCAGCGACTCTGTTACCGCTGCAATCCGAGGCGTTGCTGGTCGGGTTGATTGTCAGCGACCGGTACTGGCTCTGGGGTTTGCTGGCGGTGGCGACCGTGGGCAATGTACTCGGCTCGCTGGTCAACTGGTGGCTGGGCCGTGGGCTGGAACGTTTTCAGGATCGGCGCTGGTTTCCGGTCAGCGCCAGACACATGGCCACGGCACGCCGACACTATGAACGTTACGGGCATTGGTCGCTGTTGCTCAGTTGGCTGCCGGTCATCGGTGATCCGCTGACACTGATTGCCGGCGTCATGCGCGAGCCACTTGGGCGCTTTCTCTTCATCGTCACCCTCGCCAAAGGCGCGCGTTATGCCGTGTTGGCGATGCTGACGCTGGGCTGGCTGGAGTGAACGATCAGTGCGAGGCGTTGCCTGTGTTTAACGTCGCCCTAATCCGGTCATTCCAGCATCGGCCGATTTCAAACGGAGTTTGACCTTATGTCTGTCACGATTTCCCGTTGGTTGCCGGGCCTGCTCCTTACCGCTGCCCTCCCCCTGTTCGCCCACGCCGCCGCATCAGCCGAAGGCCCGGCGTACGGCCCGGAGCTGCAAGGCTTCGAATATCCCTACACGCTTAAACATTTCGCTTTCCAGTCCCAGGGCAAATCCCTGCAAATGGGTTACATGGACGTCGCCGCCCACGGCAAGGCCAACGGCCGCACGGTGGTGCTGATGCACGGCAAAAACTTTTGCGCCGCCACTTGGGACAGTTCGATCAAGGCGCTGAGCGAGGCTGGATACCGGGTCATCGCACCGGATCAGATCGGCTTTTGCACCTCCAGCAAACCGGACAATTATCAGTACAGCTTCCAGCAACTGGCGACCAACACCCAGCAATTGCTCAAGGCGTTGGGCATTCAGAAGGCCACCCTTTTAGGTCACTCCACCGGCGGCATGCTCGCCACGCGTTATGCGCTGTTGTTCCCAGAGCAGGTCGATCAACTGGCACTGGTCAACCCGATCGGTCTGGAAGACTGGAAAGCCCTCGGCGTGCCGTACCGCACCGTGGATCAGTGGTACCAGCGCGAGCTGAAAGTCAGCGCCCAAGGCATTCGTGAATACGAGCGCACCACCTACTACGATGGCCGCTGGAAACCGGAATTCGACCGCTGGGTCGACATGCTCGCCGGCCTGAGCAAGGGCCCGGGCAAAACCCAGGTGGCATGGAACTCGGCGCTGATCTACGACATGATTTTCACCCAGCCGGTGTATTACGAGTTCAAAGACCTGAAAATGCCGACACTGCTGCTGATCGGTACGTCGGACACCACCGCCATCGGCAAAGACCTCGCGCCACCCGAGGTGAAAGCGAAAATCGGTCACTATGACGTGCTCGGCAAACAAGTGGCGAAGCTGATCCCGCAGTCGACACTGGTGGAATTCCCCGGCATGGGCCACGCGCCGCAAATGGAAGAACCGACGCAGTTCCATCAGGCGCTGCTCGGCTGGCTGGACAAAATCAATCCCGTTCGTTGATGAGGTAAGGCTGATGGCGGTGCAGATTGCAGTGATCGATGACTGGCAGGACGTGGCTCGCGACGTGGTCGACTGGTCGGTACTCGATAGCCTCGGTGAGGTGACGTTCGAACACGATTACCCGGCCGACAACGCGACCCTGGCCGAGCGCCTCGGCCAATACCAGGTGATCTGTGTGATGCGCGAACGCACACGATTCGACGAAGACCTGCTCAAGCGCCTGCCTAATCTCAAGCTGCTGGTCACCGGAGGCATGCGCAATGCCGCACTCGACATGGCGGCTGCGGCGGCACTGGGCATCAAGGTCTGTGGCACCGACAGCTACAAACATGCCGCGCCGGAACTGACTTGGGCGCTGATCATGGCCGCCACGCGCAATCTGCTGAATGAAGCCAACTCATTGCGTGCAGGCCGCTGGCAGCAGGGCCTGGGTGGCGATCTGCATGGCAAGACTTTGGGTATCCTCGGGCTGGGCAGCATCGGCCAGCGTGTAGCGCAGTTCGGACAGGTGTTCGGTATGCGCGTGATTGCCTGGAGCGAAAACCTTACCGCTGAACGCGCACAGCAGGTCGGCGTGACCTATGTGAGCAAGCAGCAATTGTTCGAACAGGCCGATGTGCTGTCAGTGCATCTGGTGCTCAGCGAACGCAGTCGCGGGCTGGTCGATGCGCAGGCACTGGACTGGATGAAGCCGACGGCACTGCTGGTCAACACTGCCCGTGGGCCGATTGTCGATGAAGCGGCACTGATCAAGGCATTACAAAAACAGCGCATTGCCGGTGCAGCGCTGGATGTATTCGAGCAGGAGCCTTTGCCGGCACTGCACCCGTTTCGCACACTGGACAATGTGCTGGCGACGCCCCACGTGGGCTATGTCAGTCGGCAGAACTATGAGCAGTTCTTTTCGCAGATGATCGAGGATATTCAAGCCTGGGCGGCCGGCAATCCGCTTCGCCAACTGAACTGACGCCTGCCCGATGGCTGTGGGTGGACTCACCGGCGCCTTCGCGATCATGCCCGCTCCCACAGGGTATCTGTGTTGAACACCAGATTTGTGTAACAACAGAAATCCGCTGTGGGAGCAGGCTTGCTCGCGAAGAGCCTTCAGAAGCAACAAATCAACAAACTGTTCGCACCACAACAGTGCGACCGCCCTCCCCGCCAGCACAAAATTGTGACTGATCAGTCACCGTTTTGATCCGCGCCTGCCAAAAAACCTGCACTTCGTCGGTGCGTTTGCACCCTCACACCGCGATTTCCGTGGCCCCCCAACCGATTGTCGAACAATTTACCCATTTGCTCTGGCCCGCTCTAGGATCTGGCCTAGACTGATTTTCGCGGGGCAAAACCGGCCGGTTACAAACTGGAAAAATTATCGAAACTTTTGCTGATCGCGTCGGGTCATCTGAAAGGCAGGGCCAAAGCGACTGGTGCAATCCTTGCAATGGCCTCTTCACCCATTCTGCTTGCGCGTGTTGGGTAGCGTTTGCTTACCGATGCGCGGCGCGTTTGCGCCCGGCCACAGGACGTGGTCATGGACAGGGTTTGTTCAAGACAAGAATCAGATCAACGACACGGGAGATTCATATGATCAGTGCGGCATTGGATATTCAGGGAGAACGTGCTCAGCAGTCAGTAGGCGAAGCGAGCACCGTCAGCGTTCCCGGCAGCCGATCAATCAACATCCCCGGCACCAAGACGCTGACTCCGGTAGCGAGTCAGAATCCCAACAAGAAAAAAGTGTTGTTCGTCACCTCGGAAATTGCCGATCTGGTGAAGACCGGCGGCCTCGGTGACGTTTCCGCCGCCCTGCCCCGTGCCATGGCGCATCTGCATGACGTAAGGGTGTTGATCCCCGGTTATCCGCAAGTGATGCACAGCGAAAACCCAATTCATATCATCGGCGAACTGGGCGGCCATGCAGCGCTGCCGCCGTGCAAGATCGGGCGCATGGACATGCCGGACGGGCTGGTGATCTACGTGCTGATCTGCCCCGAACTGTACGAGCGTGAAGGCTCGCCTTACGGCGCCAACAACGGCCGCGACTGGCCGGACAACCACATTCGTTTCGCCCGTCTGGGCCTGGCTGCCGCCGATATCGCCGCCAACCTCGCGCAAATCCACTGGTGCCCGGATCTGGTGCACGCCCATGACTGGCCGGCTGGCCTGGCGCCTGCTTATATGCACTGGCGCGGTCAGCGCACCCCGACGCTGTTTACCATTCACAACCTCGCCTACCAAGGCGTGACCAGCCTCGGCTCTTGCCCGGAGCTGGGCATTCCGACCCACGCGCTGCAACAGGAAGGCATGGAGTTCTACGGCAAGATGTCGTTCCTCAAGGCCGGCATGGCCTATTCGAGCCACATCACCACGGTCAGCGCCACGTACGCACAGGAAATCACCACCCCGGATTTCGGCTGCGGACTCGACGGTTTCCTTGCCGCCAAGACCCAGCAAGGCTTGCTCAGCGGCATCCCCAATGGCATTGACGAGAGCTGGGACGCGGCCACCGATCCACACCTGTTCGCGCCGTTCCACATCGGCGACTGGGAAGGCAAAGCGGTCAACGCCGCTCACGTTCGCGAATTGTTCGGTTTGAAAGACTCCGAAGGCCCATTGTTTGCCGTGGTTTCGCGGCTCGTCTACCAGAAAGGTCTGGATCTGACCGAAGCGGTCTCCGAGTACATCGTGCAAAACGGCGGCCAGATCGCGATCATCGGCCGTGGCGAACCGGAAGAAGAGCAAGCCATGCGCGAACTGGCATTGCGCTTCCCCGGCCAGGTCGGCGTACGCATCGGCTTCAACGAAACCGACGCCCGCCGCATGTTTGCCGGCAGCGACTTCCTGTTGATGCCTTCACGTTACGAACCGTGTGGCTTGAGTCAGATGTACGCCCAGCGTTTCGGCTCGTTGCCGGTGGCGCGCAATACCGGCGGTCTGGCCGACACCATAGAAAACGGCGTGACCGGTTTTCTCTTCGACGAATCCACCGTCGAGAGTTACCGCGAAGCCCTGAGCCGCGCGTTCAAGGTGTTCGCCTTTCCCGAACTGCTCAACGCCATGCGTTGCCGCGCAATGGCCGCACCGTTCAATTGGTGCAAAGCCGTCGAACCGTACGCTGAACTTTACGAACAACTGGTCGCCAAGGCGCTGGGTAAAGCACACCACAAATAATCAGGGAGTTTTCCACGATGCCGTTACGGACCCAAGAGAACTGGCCCCACGGCGCGATCAAGCTGGACGCCGAACACACACAATTTGCACTGTGGGCACCTGACGCGTTTTCCGTAAGCGTCGAACTGCAAGATGGCCAGTCGCTGCCGATGCTGCCCCAGGTAGACGGCTGGTTCATGATCGAGGCCCGCTGTCCGGCGGGCACGCGTTACCGCTACAACATCGATGGTGAAATAGAGGTGCCTGACCCCGCCTCCCGCGCTCAGGACGGCGACATCGACCGCTACAGCGTGGTGGTCGACCCTGACGCTTATCAATGGCAACACACTACCTGGCACGGGCGGCCGTGGAACGAAGCGGTCATCTATGAGTTGCATGTCGGCGCGCTGGGCGGCTTTGCGGCAGTTGAACAGCATCTGGCGCGGCTCGCAGAGTTGGGTATCACCGCCATCGAACTGATGCCGATCGCACAGTTTCCCGGTGACCGCAATTGGGGCTACGACGGCGTCCTGCACTACGCACCGCAAGCGTCCTACGGCACGCCGGAACAGCTCAAACACTTGATCGACACCGCCCACGGCCACGGTCTGGCGTTGATTCTTGACGTGGTCTACAACCACTTCGGCCCCGACGGCAACTACCTGAGCCGCTACGCCAAAGGCTTCTTCCGCGAGGACAAGCACACGCCATGGGGCGCCGGGATCGATTTTCGGCGTCGTGAAGTTCGCGAGTTTTTCATCGAAAACGCATTGATGTGGTTGCTGGAGTATCGCTTCGACGGCTTGCGTCTGGACGCCGTACACGCCATTGAGGACCCGCGTTTTCTACGAAAACTGGCGCAGCGCATTCGCCAACAGGTTGATCCCGGCCGCCATGTCTGGCTGACCGTCGAGAATGAGCTCAACCAGTCGAGTTTGCTGGAAGAAGACTACGACGCGCAGTGGAACGACGACGGCCATAACGCCCTGCACGTGTTGCTGACCGGGGAAACCGATGCCTATTACGCCGACTATGCGCTGCAACCCACCGAACAGCTGGTCCGTTGCCTGAGCCAGGGCTTCGTGTTTCAAGGCCATATCACCCGTCACGGCGAACCACGGGGCGAGCCGAGCGAACATCTGCCGTCGACCGCGTTCGTCCTGTTTCTGCAGAACCACGACCAGATCGGCAATCGCGCTTTCGGTGAACGTCTGCATCAACTGGCCGATCCGCGCGCCTTGCAAGCGGCGACGGTATTGTTGCTGCTGTCGCCGATGATCCCGCTGATGTTCATGGGCGACGAGTTTGCCGCCGAACAGCCGTTTCTGTTTTTCACCAGCCATCACGGCGAACTGGCCGAGTTGGTGCGCGAAGGTCGGCGCAACGAATTCGCCGGGTTCAGCGCCTTCACCGATCCACACAAACGCGAGCAAATCCCCGATCCCAACGACGAACGAACCTTCCAGACGTCGCGCCCCGAACTGCTCGGCAACGGCACGCCGCAGCAACAGGAAACCCTTGCGCTGTACCGGGAACTGCTGCAATTGCGCCATCGCTACATCATCCCCAATCTTTCCGGCACGCAAGCACTGGGCGCGCACATGCTCGGCCACGCCGCCGTCAGCGCACGCTGGCGACTGGGCGATGGCAGTGAGCTGCGAATCGACCTGAACCTCAGCGATACGGCAGTGGTCAACCCTCCACGGACCGGCGCGGTGTGGCTGTTTCAAAAGCCACCTGCGATCGAAATGTCGGATGAGGGCCTGTTGCCCCCGTATTGCGCGCTCGTCAGCCTCACGGCCGCAACCCCTCTGCAACCTCTGAATGGAGAGCGCCTATGAGCGATGCGCAACTGGAAATTCTGGCCAGCCGGGCCGGCCTCGCGGTCGACTGGATCGACGCCAACGGCCGCCCGCAAAAAGTCGCCCCGGCGGTATTGCGCAATGTCCTGATCGGCTTGGGCCACCCCGCCAGCACTGCCCAGGAAATCGACGCCAGCCTGCTTGAACTGCAACAAGTCCAACAAGATCGCCATTTGCCGCCGCTGCTGACCAGTGACGTCGGTATCGGCGTCGATCTGGCGCGCTATTTCAAACCCGAGACGCCGTGTGAGATCCACCTTGAGGACGGTTCGCGAATGAACCTGAAACTCGACGCCGAGGCGATACTGCCCGGCCTGATCCCGGTCGGCTATCAGCAGGTTCACATTGACGATCAATACTTCACGCTCGCCGTAGCGCCGGAGCGCTGCTTCAGCGTCGGCGACGCGGTTGACAATCCGATCCCCCGCGCCTGGGGCCTGAGCGTGCAGTTGTATGGTCTGCGTCGCCCCGGCGATGGCGGTTTTGGCGACACCCAGGCCTTGGAAGAACTGGCTCGCGTGGCCGGTGAGCGCGGCGCCGACGCCCTCGCGATCAGCCCGTTGCATGCGATGTTCAGCGCCGACACCGGACGTTACAGCCCGTATTCGCCGTCCAGCCGTCTGTTCCTCAACCCGCTGTATGCCGCGCCGGGCGCGATTCTTGGCGAGCGCGCCTTGCGCGATGCCATCGAGGCCAGCGGTCTGGCGGAGCAATTTGCCCAACTGGAAAGCCTGAAACTCATCGACTGGCCAGCCGCCGCCGAAGCCAAGCAGAAACTTCTGCAAGCCTTGTACGAGGGTTTTGTCGCCGGCGATCACCCGCTCCACCCCGACTTCGCCAGTTTCCGTCACGCCGGTGGTGAAGCACTTGAGAACCATTGCCGCTTCGAGGCCATTCAAGAGATGCGCGCCGCCCGCGGCGAAAGCCTCGACTGGCGCGAATGGCCCGAGCATTGGCATGACCCACGCGGCGCCGCCCTTGGAGCGTTTGCCGAGGAGTACGCCGAGCGCATCGGTTACTTCGCCTTTTGCCAGTGGCTGATCCACCGTTGCCTCGAACGCGCGCAAACCACCGCACGCAGCGCCGGCATGGGCATCGGCCTGATCGCCGACCTCGCGGTCGGTGCCGATGGCGCCGGCAGTCAGGCCTGGAGCTTTCAGGACGAACTGCTCGCCTCGCTGACCGTTGGCGCACCGCCGGACATCCTCAATCGCTCGGGTCAGGGCTGGGGTATTTCCGCGTTTTCCCCGGAAGGCCTGATCCGCAATGGCTTTCGCGCATTCATCGAAATGCTCCGCGCCAACTTCGCCCACGCCGGTGGCCTGCGCATCGACCATGTGATGGGCCTGCAACGGTTGTGGGTGATTCCCAACGGCGCGGCGCCCGCCGACGGTGCGTATCTGTATTACCCGGTGGATGATCTGCTGCGTTTGTTGACCCTCGAATCCCATCGTCATCAAGCCATCGTGCTCGGTGAAGACCTCGGCACCGTGCCCGACGGTCTCCAGGAAAAGCTCATCGCCCGTTCAATGCTCGGCATGCGCGTACTGTTGTTCGAGCAGGACAACACCCATTTCAAACCGATTCTCGACTGGCCCGACAATGCGCTGGCCACTACCAGCACCCACGATCTGCCGACGCTCAACGGCTGGTGGCATGGCCGCGACATCGACTGGAATGCACGCCTGGGTTTTGTCGATGCCAACGGTGAAATCGAATGGCGACGCCACCGCCAGCGTGAGCGCGAAGGTCTGCGCGGTGCGCTGAGTCAGGACCCGCAGAACTTCCGCGAAGAGTCCCACGAGGCCGATCAAGTGGTCGACGCCAGCGTGCGTTTCCTTGGCCATACCCGAGCGCCGCTGGTGCTGCTGCCGCTTGAAGATGCGCTGGGCATTGACGAGCAGGCCAATCTGCCGGGGACCATCGACACGCACCCGAACTGGTCGCGGCGTTTGCCGGGCACCAGTGAGGCGTTGCTCGACGGCGCGGATGCCGCGCGACGTCTGGAACTTCTGGCGTGCGCGCGCCTGCAGGCTGCCGAGCGTGACCAATGAATCAATCGCTCATCCAACCATTGCGCGCCACCCTGCGCCTGCAATTTCATAAAGGCTTCACCCTCGAACACGCGGTGCCGCTGGTGCCCTACTTCGCCCGGCTCGGCATCAGCCACATTTATGCCTCGCCGTTGCTCGCCGCTCGCGCCGGTTCGATGCACGGCTATGACGTGGTCGACCCGACGCAAGTCAACCCGGAACTGGGCGGCGAACCGGCGCTGCGGCGGCTGGTCAGCACCCTGCGCGACCACGACATGGGTCTGATTCTCGACATCGTCTCCAACCACATGGCGGTCGGCGGCAATGACAATCCGTGGTGGCTTGATCTCCTCGAATGGGGACGCTTGAGCCCCTACGGCGAGTTTTTCGACATTCAGTGGCACTCGCCGGACCCGTTGATGGAAGGCCAGTTACTGCTGCCGTTTCTCGGCAGTGACTACGGCGTGGCATTGCAGGAAGGCACGCTGAAACTGCAGTTTGATGCGCAGCGCGGCAGCTTTTATGTCGAGCACTACGACCATCACTTCCCGATCTGCCCGAACGATTACGCTGATTTTCTTAACGGTGATGATGCGCTGAGGTCACTGGCTCAGCGCTTCAGCGCGCTCAGCGACCAGACCGACGCGCATTCACTGGCCGTTCCTTTAAAGGAAGAACTGCGGCAATTGGCGAGCGATCCGTCGATACTCGACGCCATCCAGCGCAACCTCAAGGCCTACGATTCCACTACCGATGAAGGCTTCCACAAGCTGCATCAATTGCTGGAACGGCAGAGTTACCGCCTCGCCAGTTGGCGCACTGCTGCCGACGACATCAACTGGCGGCGCTTCTTCGATATCAATGAACTCGGCGGTCTGCGCGTCGAACGCCCGGCGGTGTTCGAAGCGACTCACGGCAAAATTTTCCAGTTGATCGCTGAAGGCCTGGTCGATGGTTTGCGCATCGACCACATCGACGGCCTCGCCGATCCACGCGGCTACTGTCGCAAACTGCGTCGCCGTGTCGATCTGCTCGCACCCGGGCGGCATCTGCCGATCTACATCGAGAAGATCCTCGGCGCCGGTGAAACGCCGCGCCGCGACTGGGCGGTGGACGGCACCACCGGTTACGAATTCATGAATCAGCTGTCGTTGCTGCAACACGATCCGGACGGCGAACACATCCTTGGTGACTTGTGGCAACGGCGCACCGAGCGCCCTGCGGCGTTTATCGAAGAAGCGCAACTGGCGCGTCAGCAGATCCTCAATGGCTCGCTGGCCAGCGATTTCGAAAGCGTTGCTCAAGCCTTGCTGCAGGTCGCCCGCGATGACCTGATGACCCGTGACCTGACCCTCGGCGCGATCCGTCGGGCTTTGCAGGCGCTGATCGTGCATTTCCCGGTGTACCGCACTTACATCAGCGCGATGGGTCGCTCGGCCCAGGATGAAGAATTCTTTCAGCAGGCCATGGACGGTGCGCGGCAGACACTGGGCGAAGGCGACTGGCCGGTGCTCGATTGTCTGGCAGCCTGGCTCGGCGGCACGCCGTGGAGACACAAGCCCCGAGGCCGTTCACGAAAAATCCTCAAACATGCATGCGTGCGTTTCCAGCAACTGACGTCGCCGGCGGCCGCCAAAGCCGTGGAAGACACCGCGCTGTATCGTTCGGCGGTGCTGCTGTCGCGCAATGACGTCGGCTACAACACCGAGCAATTCAGCGCACCGCTCAGCGACTTCCACGCCCTCAATCAGCAACGCCTCGAGGCGTTCCCCAACAACCTGTTAGCCACCGCCACCCACGATCACAAACGCGGCGAAGACACCCGCGCGCGTCTGGCCGTACTCAGCGAGCGCAGCCATTGGTATGCCGAGCAAATCGAATTGTGGCGTGCCCTCGCCCGGCCGGTGCGCAGTGACGAGCAGATGCCGTCTACCGGCGACGAGCTGATTTTGTATCAGGCCCTGATCGGCAGTTGGCCGCTGGAGCTGCGCGACGATGATCAGGCCGGATTTGCCGACTACGCCAAACGGATCTGGCAATGGCAGCAGAAAGCGTTGCGCGAAGCCAAGTTGCAAAGCAGTTGGAGCGCACCGAACGAGGCCTATGAAAACGCCGCGCAATCGTTCACCGAAAAACTCCTGACCGGTGATGAAGGTGAACTGCTACGCGCGGCGCTGAGTAAAACCGTCAACAGCATCGCGGCGGCGGGTGCGCTGAATGGCTTGGCGCAAACCTTGCTGCGCATGACCGTGCCGGGGGTGCCGGATCTGTATCAGGGTAACGAGTTCTGGGACTTCAGCCTGGTCGATCCGGACAACCGCCGGCCGGTGGATTACGCCGCTCGCGAGCAAGCCTTGCAGGCACCCGTGCCGGTCGGGGAAATGCTGTCGAACTGGCGTGACGGGCGCATCAAGCAAGCCTTGATTGCCCAGGTGCTGAACCTGCGTGTCGAGCACGCCGAGTTGTTCCGGCGGGGTTCGTATCAGGCCCTTGAGGTACTGGGCAGCCGGGCGCACAACGTGCTCGCGTTTGCCCGTGAACATGAGGGAATGCAAGCCATCGTGATCGTGCCGGTCCGTTGCGCAACCCTGCTGGAAAACAGTGCTGTACCTCAGGTCGATGCGCTGCGCTGGGGCGATACGCGGGTGGTTTTACCGTTCGCCGCCTCCGACACAAACCTGAAGGGACTTTTTTCGAGCGGCGCAGTCACAAAAAACAGGGAGCTGAATATCAGCGACGCGCTGGGGGATGTCCCGGTCAATCTCTTTATCCAACACTTAACGTAAAGCATGAGTTCAGTTCAGGAGCATTGCGATGAGCACCGACGATAAACGCATCCGCGAATTCGCCTATCAGATCTGGGAGTCGGAGGGTAAACCCGAAGGCCAGGAAGATCGCCACTGGGAAATGGCGCGCAAGCTGGCCGAAGCCGAAGCCCTGGCGCCGAAAAAATCGCCGAAGGCGGCGGGCAGCAAGGCTGCCGGCAAAACCGCCGAGGTGAAAGCACCCGCCGCCAAACCCAAAGCCCCGGCCAAAGCCAAGCCAGCAAGTGCTGCGAAAGTGATTCCACCGGGCGAAAAAGCCGTCGAGAAAAAGCCGCGAGCTGCGCGCAAGCCCCCGGCGAACTGACGCTACCCGTTTTATTGAACTGAACAACCGTGTGGCGGGCTTGCTCGCCACAGAGGGCCAACTCGTCCTCAAAAAACACTAACCGCCATGTGGGTGAAGACCTCTGTGGTGAGGGGATTTATCCCCGATGGGTTGCGAAGCGACCCCAAAAACAACAAATGCGGAGCATCTGCCACACCGCATCCAATGGTTTTGCGACTGCTACGCAGCCGATCGGGGATAAATCCCCTCACCACAAAATCACTCTGCCACAGGTTCAGATTTAACCGAACGACCCCCGATTTTTGCAGGAGCAATCATGACCCGTCCAAACAAAGCCGAGCCCGTCACGCACGCCGAACCCTCGAGAATCCGCGAAGGCCTGCCCTTCCCGCTCGGTGCGACCTGGGATGGCCTGGGGGTGAACTTTGCCCTGTTCTCCGCCAACGCCACCAAGGTCGAACTGTGCATCTTCGACGACACCGGCGAGGTCGAACTCGAACGCATCGAACTGCCGGAATACACCGACGAGATTTTCCACGGTTATTTGCCCGACGCGCATCCCGGGCTGATCTACGGCTATCGCGTTTACGGCCCGTATGACCCGGCCAACGGTCATCGCTTCAACCACAACAAATTGCTTATCGACCCGTACGCCAAACAACTGGTCGGCGAGCTGAAATGGTCGGAAGCGCTGTTCGGCTACACCATCGGCCATCCCGACGCTGACCTCAGTTTCGACGAACGCGACAGCGCGCCGTTCGTGCCCAAGTGCAAGGTCATCGACCCGGCGCACACCTGGGGCAACGACCACCGCGTCAGCATTCCTTGGGACAAAACGATCATTTATGAGACCCACGTGCGCGGCATCAGCATGCGTCACCCGTCGGTGCCGGAGAACGTGCGCGGCACCTTCGCCGGGTTGATGGTCGATGACGTGCTGGAACACATCCGCAAACTTGGCGTGTCCACGGTCGAGTTGCTGCCGATCCATGCCTTCGTCAACGATCAGCATTTGCTGCACAAGGGCATGACCAACTACTGGGGTTACAACAGCATCGCGTTCTTCGCCCCGGACCCGCGCTATCTCGCCAGCGGCAAGATCGCCGAGTTCAAGGAAATGGTCGCGCACCTGCACGAGGCCAATCTGGAAGTGATCCTCGACGTGGTCTACAACCACACCGCCGAGGGCAACGAACAAGGCCCGACCCTGTCGATGCGCGGCATCGACAACGCCTCCTACTACCGACTGATGCCGGATGACAAACGCTTCTACATCAACGATTCCGGCACCGGCAACACGCTGGACCTGAGCCACCCGTGCGTGCTGCAAATGGTCACCGACTCGCTGCGCTACTGGGCCAGCGAGATGCACGTCGACGGCTTCCGCTTCGATCTGGCGACTATTCTTGGCCGCTATCACGACGGTTTCGATGAGCGCCACAGCTTCCTCGTCGCCTGCCGTCAGGACCCGGTGCTGCGTCAGGTGAAAATGATTGCCGAACCGTGGGACTGCGGCCCCGGGGGCTATCAGGTCGGCAACTTCCCGCCGGGTTGGGTTGAGTGGAACGACAAGTTCCGCGACACCGTGCGCGCCTTCTGGAAAGGCGATGACGGTCAGGTCGCCGACTTCGCCAGTCGCATGACCGCGTCTGGCGAGATGTTCAACCAGCGCGGACGGCGGCCGTATTCGTCGGTGAACTTCATCACCGCCCACGACGGCTTCACCCTCAACGATCTGGTGTCGTACAACGACAAGCACAACGAAGCCAACGACGAGAACAATCAGGACGGCAGCAACAACAACCTGTCGTGGAACCACGGTGTCGAAGGCCCGACCGACGATCCCGAAATCAATGCGCTGCGCCATCGGCAGATGCGCAATTTCTTCGCCACCCTGCTGCTGTCACAAGGCACACCGATGATCGTTGCCGGCGACGAATTCGCCCGCACACAGGACGGCAACAACAACGCGTACTGTCAGGACAGTGAAATCGGTTGGGTCAACTGGGACCTGAGCGAGGACGGCAAAGCCCTGCTGAAATTCGTCAAACGCCTGATCAAGTTGCGCCTGGCTTACCCGATCCTGCGTCGCGGCCGCTTCCTGGTCGGCGAATACAACGAGGACATCGGCGTCAAGGACGTCACCTGGCTCGCCCCCGATGCCACCGAGATGACCACCGAACACTGGCACGATGCGCACAACCGGTGCCTGGGCATGCTCCTCGATGGCCGCGCGCAGGAAACCGGCATTCGCCGCAAGGGCGCCGACGCGACCCTGCTGTTGGTGGTCAACGCCCATCACGACATCGTCAACTTCACCTTGCCGGAAGTGCCTGAAGGCAGTTTCTGGACCTGCATGATCGACACCAATCAGCCGTCGATTCGCGGTCAGGAACGCTTCGACTTCGGTCACGAATATTCAGTCACCGGCCGTTCGTTGCTGCTGTTTGAACTGCAACGCGAAGAAGAAGATTGATATGGAATTGCAGAACTATCTCGCGCGCCGGCCACCGGACTACGCCAACATCGTAGCCCTCGGCGGTTGCCTGCGGGCGATGGTCGAGGCCGGGCTGGATCGTTTACCGCTGCCGGGCAGTGGCCACACGCTGGAGCGCTTCCGGCATCTGGCCGATGTCGGCGGACATGATCTGGGGCTGTGCAAACTCTACGAAGGTCACACCGACGCGCTGTCGATCATCGAGCAACTGGGTGGTTCGCCAACGCCGGGCAGCACCTGGGGCATGTGGGCCGCGGAACCACCGCAGGCGCGGGTACAAGTGCGCCCCGCCGGGCACATGGTCGCGCTGCACGGGCGCAAGGCCTGGTGTTCCGGCGCGGCGGTGCTCAGCCATGCGCTGCTCACCGCGTGGGATGCCGATGATCAGCAGCAACTGGTGGCGGTGGCGCTCGATCAACCGGGCGTGAGCATTACCGATCAAGGCTGGCAAGCGGTGGGCATGGGCGCCACCGGCAGCGTCGAAGTAGTGTTCGAGGGCGCCGAGGGCCAAGCCATCGGCAACCCCGGCGACTACCTGCAACGCCCGGGTTTCTGGCAGGGCGGGATCGGCATTGCCGCCTGCTGGTACGGCGCCGCGCGGCAGATTGCCGAGGCGCTGCGCCAACACTGCGCGCAACATGAAGAGCCGCACGCCCTTGCCCATCTCGGCGCGGTCGATGCGGCGTTGCAGGCGGCGGCCGATGTCCTGCGCTTCAGCGCTTTGCACATCGATGCGCACCCCGAAGCCAACGCCGAACTGTTGGCCCGGCGTGCCCGCGCTGTGGTTGAACAGTCTGCCGAGCAAGTCATCCGCGACGTCGGCCGCGCACTGGGTGCCGGGCCTTACTGCAAGAATCGGCATTTCGCCCGACTGCTCGCCGACCTGCCGGTCTTCCTGCGCCAGAGCCACGCCGAACGCGACCTCGCGGCCCTCGGCCACATCGTCGCCGCGCAACCGAAAGAGGCATGGACGCTATGAACGCCGTCAAAAAAGATAATCCAATCGTCGGCCAAGGCACGACCCTGCAGCAATGGCAGGGCTCCCGACATCTGGCGCAACTGCAACGCATCGACATTCTTGATCTGGTGCCACCGGGCTCGCGTGCGGTGGTCATCGCCCCGCACCCCGATGACGAAGTGCTCGGCTGCGGCGGCTTGCTGCAACTGCTCGCCGCCGCTGGCCGTCCGTTGCAGTTGATCTCCGTGACTGACGGCAGCGCCAGTCATCCCGGTTCCGAACGCTGGCCCGTCGAGCGCCTCAGCATGATTCGCCCACAGGAGTCCGCCGAAGCATTGCGCCGGCTCGGTGTGCCCATGCATCGCCTGAAATGGTTGCGCGGCGGCTTCAGCGATACGCAAGTGGCCTCTCAAGAACAGGCACTGAGCGAGTTTATCGAACGCCACCTGCGCCCCGATGATGTGGTCTTCACCACGTGGTGCGAGGACGGCCATTGCGATCACGAGGCTGTCGGCCGCGCCAGTGCCGAGGCGGCGCAAAGTGTCGGTGCGACTTGTCACGAGTTGCCCGTGTGGACTTGGCACTGGGCAACGCCCGAAGACGCCGCTGTGCCGTGGCAACGGGCGCGCAAGATTCTGTTGTCGCCGGCGCAGGTGGCGCGCAAACGCCATGCTGTACATGCCTTCGCCAGTCAACTGGAAGGCGATCCCGAAGCAGGGCTTGGCCCGGTGCTGGCGCCCTATGTGCTCGATCGCCTGCTGCAGCCATTCGAGGTGGTGTTTCTATGAGCGTCGAAGATCGCTACTTCGATGGCCTGTTCGCCGGCAACGACGACCCGTGGGCCTTTCGCGAGCGCTGGTACGAGCAACGCAAACGCGCAATCACTCTCGCCGCATTGCCGCGCCCGCATTACCGCTCGATTTTCGAACCGGGCTGCGCCAACGGTGAGTTGAGCGCTGAACTGGCCACGCGCTGCGACCGCTTGCTGTGCTGTGACACGGCGAGCGCCGCGGTCAAACTGGCGACCACCCGACTGAGCCTGTTTGACCACGCTCAGGTGCGGCAAAGTCGCTTGCCAGGTGACTGGCCGGAAGAAAAATTCGACCTGATTGTATTTAGCGAAATCGGCTACTACCTCGACGGCAAGGATCTGACAGACCTGATCCGCCGGATCAGTGATTCCCTGACGGCCGACGGGCAATTGCTCGCCTGCCATTGGCGCCCGCCCATTGATGATTGCCCGCTGAACGCACGGCAGGTTCACGACTTGATCCACGAGCAACTCAAGCTGCCGCGTCTGGTGCTGCATCAAGAGGCGGATTTCATCCTTGAAGTCTGGAGCCGTGAGCCCCGTTCGGTGGCCGCGCTGGAGGGTTTGCGATGATTGGCATTCTGATTCCGGCGCACAACGAAGAGGACCTGCTCGATGAGTGCCTGAGCGCCGCCATGCGTGCGAGCCGCCACGGTTTGCTCGCGGGCGAACCGGTTGAAGTGCTGGTGGTGCTCGACAGCTGCACCGACCGCTCGGCACAGATTGTCGATAACTACCCGGTGCTGAGCCTGCACATCGACGCGCGCAATGTCGGCCAGGCCCGCGCTGCCGGCGCTCAGGTGCTGTTGGAGCGCGGCGCCCGCTGGATTTCCTGCTCGGACGCCGACAGCCGCGTCGCCGATGACTGGCTGGTGGCCCAGCTCGGATTGGGCGCCGACGCGGTGTGCGGCACCGTCACGGTCGAGCGCTGGCACGAGTCATTCGATGCCGCGGCGCAAATCCGCTACCACCGTCACTACCGCGCCTGCGATGGCCATCGGCATATCCACGGCGCTAACCTGGGCGTCAGCGCTGATGCCTATCGCTGGGCCGGCGGCTTTAAGCCACTGGCGTGCGATGAAGATGTGCAACTGGTGCGCGAGCTGGAACTGGTTGGCGCAAACATCGCCTGGAGTCACCGCCCGCAAGTTCACACCAGCGCTCGTTTCGACAGCCGTGCGCGAGGCGGATTTGGTGACTATTTGCGAAAACTGGCACAGATAGAGCAAAAAAATACGGATCAGATTGATCTGTGACGCGACGAACGTCACTTCATGAGCAATACTCTGCTGCGCGGCAATCCAGGGTTCGGAGCGTCGCACCGCAATCAACCAGCCTTCACGGGTCGGCCGCGCCAGATATTCATGGTCACGGGCACGACTGAGGGCGAGACCACACAAGGACGTCGCACCCATGAAACCGTTATCGCTCACCGAAAACAGTCCGTCGGCGCAAATCTGGAACAGCGCCCCGCAACTGGACAACATTCCTGTCATCAACACCCGCAGCCTCGTGCCACCCGGCGCCCGCGCCGTGGTGATCGCCCCGCACCCCGGCGATGAAGTCGTGACCTGCGGCGGTCTGCTGCAATTACTTTCAAGCCTCGGCCATCCATTGCAGTTGCTGTCCATCACCGACGGCAGCGCCAGTCACCCCGGCTCCCGGCAATGGTCGGAAAAACGCCTGAGCGTGTTTCGCCCGCAGGAAAGTGTCGAAGCCCTGCGCCGTCTCGGTCTGCCAATGCACAGCCTGAAATGGGTGCGCGGCGGTTTCACCGACAACGCCCTGAACGATCAGCACAGTCAGCTCACCGAGTTCATCGGCCGCTACCTGCGCCCCGGCGACGTGGTGTTCAGCACCTGGCGCGGCGACCGCAACGACGATCATGAAGCGGTCGGTCGCGCCAGCGCCGAAGCCGCTGAACTGGCCGGTGCGACCTTCCACGACGTGCCGGTCTGGGCATGGCACTGGCCGGAGCGCGACCAAAAACTGATCCCCTGGGAACGCGCACGCAAACTGCGCCTCGACACCTGGACCGTCGCGCGCAAAAGCCACGCCACCCACGCCTACGCCAGCCAGCTCAAGGGCGAACCGGCCATCGGCATCGCGCCGATGCTGCCGCCGGTGATCCTTGAGCGGATGCGTTTGCCGTATGAAATCGTCTTCGTCTAAAACCGCCTCCGTTGCAGGAGCTGCCGCAGGCTCGGGCCGCGATCGGACGATCTTTTGATTTTGTTTTTTGAAGAGCAACATCAAAAGATCGCAGCCTTCGGCAACTCCTACAGGGCCTACACATTTGCCATTTTGGAGTGCAATCAACTCCCACAGGGATTTGTGGCCACTCTGCAAGGGCTGCGATTTTTGGCTTTTGAACACCTACGTTTAAATAACACGCAAAGACACGTAATCAGGCTACATATCCTTGCGTAATTGCCTACAGCTACGCCAGAATCCGCCGGCTTGTGCGCCTTGGGGCGGGTTCAATTGTGGTTCGGTCGCTGACGAATCAGCGATCGGATTTGACCGTCCGTCCAACATCAAGGTGTTTTCAGACGGAACTGCCGCCCTCACCCATCAGTCGCATGAACAGGCACTCAGGATTCAGAGGAGTAACCGTGTCCAGCGATCCCAAGCGTCATGCCGTCGACGCCCCCGTCATTCATCGCCTGCGTGTGTTGACGGTCAATACCCACAAGGGTTTCACCGCGCTCAACCGGCGTTTCATTCTCCCGGAGTTGCGCGAGGCGGTACGCAGTACCTCGGCCGATCTGGTGTTTCTGCAAGAGGTAGTGGGTGAGCACGAACGGCATTCGAGCCGTTACAACGAATGGCCGCAAACCTCGCAATACGAATTTCTCGCCGACAGCATGTGGAGTGATTTCGCCTATGGGCGCAACGCGGTCTATCCCGACGGCCATCATGGCAATGCACTGTTGTCGAAATACCCGATCCGCGAATACCGCAATCTCGACGTGTCGATCACCGGCCCCGAACGCCGTGGCTTGTTGCACTGTGTGCTGGATGTACCGGGCCATGCCGAAGTCCACGCGATTTGCGTGCATTTGAGTCTGCTCGAAAGCCATCGCCAATTGCAGTTGCAGCTGCTTTGCCAGTTGCTCGAATCGTTGCCGGACGATGCTCCGGTGATCATCGCCGGCGACTTCAATGACTGGCAGTTGCAAGGCAACACCGCCCTCGCCCGGCGCGATTATCTGCACGAAGCGTTTGAGCGCCATCATGGCCGCCCGGCGAAGACTTATCCGGCACGCTTTCCGTTGTTGCGCCTGGATCGGATCTATCTGCGCAATGCCAGCAGCCATGACCCGCAGATCCTCGGCAACAAGCCGTGGACGCACCTGTCGGATCACCTGCCGTTGGCGGTGGAAGTGCATCTTTGATCGCCATCGACGGGCTCGCGACCAGCCGCAGTATTGACAGCAACATGCTGTGCACTTTGGCTGGTCGTTGGCATATCACGATCCGCGACCAGACCTTCCGTCGGCAATAAAACACCTCTGGCGCGGGGCCTGCGCAGTGATTTTCCATACAAACAATCACTTAGTTATGTGCAGAAAAACAAACGCTTGCGTAACACGATTCGGCATTACCGCTCATCGTTCAATTTCTTGACGCACAGGCCCGACTCTTCTTATCTCTACCTTACTACCCCCGGAATCACTACCCGGGGCGAGCCTCCGGACTCTCGCGAAAGCGAGCGCCCACGGTTCGCCTCGCTCCATTCGGTCGCCCCTCGTTCGGGGTAGGAGAGACGCCACATCGAGATGCCGCATGCGCCTGCAAGGTAGACCTCCATGAAAATTTCACTCACACCACACGAGATCAAAATCACTTTTTGCACAGTGTCGAGTTCTATCTTGCTGTGCTCATCCATGGAGGCGCAGGCCCGCCCTGCGGCGGATGAAACCACGCCCTGGTACCGAGAGAACGTACCGGTCATGAACCTGCCCGCGACGGTCATCACTCCCGACCCGCAGCGTTTCAGCCCCCGGCCTGACCTGCGCGGCGCCAACCTGCTCACCGAAGAGCTGGCGCCGGGTGCCTGGGACCAATTGTATGGACGTAGCGCCCGCCAGGCGCAAACCGACGTGTTGTCCTCGGGTTTCGCAACGCCCGGCAGCGGTGACTTCAAAGGCCCCGCCGTGCTGACCTTGCAAAGCGGCAACGGCCACACCCAGAAGATCGGCCTGATCGGCGGCGAAAACCAGATTCAGGCCAATGGCAATGGGCTGATCACCAGCCGCGCCCTCGCCGATCCGAACACCGACACCCTCAATCTGCAGGGCCAGAGCCTGGGGGCCTATTACAGCCTGATCGGCGCGCAGGGTTGGCACGTCGATGTGTCGGCCAGCGGCGGCCGGGTCAGCGGGTTCAGCCGCAATGAACAAGGTGCGCGGCAGGCCACTGAAGGCAGCGCGATGACCTTCTCGGTGGAGGGCGGTTTTCCGATTGGCTTGAGCGAAAACTGGGTGGTCGAACCCCAGGCGCAATTGATCAATCAGCGCATCACCCTCGATACACCCTATGCAGGCTCGGGCAATGCCTCGTCAACCGATCTGACGGCATGGAGCGGTCGCGTCGGTGCGCGTTTGAAAGGCAGTTATGACTTGAGCGGCCTGCCGGTCGAGCCGTACGTGCGCACCAACCTCTGGCACACGGTGTATACGGGTAATACGGTGACGCTGGATCAGGTCGACAAGATCAGCAGCAGTCGCAAGTCATCGACCGTCGAACTGGGCTTGGGTCTGGTGGCGCGGGTGACGCCGGCGGTGAGTTTGTATGTCAGCGCCGATTACAGCAGTGATGTAGATGACAATGATCTGAACGGGTTGATCGGCAGTCTGGGTGTGCGGATGCGCTGGTGAAACGGGATTTTCAGAGTGTCTGGGCTGGCGCCTTCGCGAGCAGGCTCGCTCCCACATTTGGAATGAGTATCCCTGTGGGAGCGGGCTTGCCCGCGATGGCGGTGGATCAGCCAACAGAAATGTTGAATGTCGTGCCCGCGATGGGCGCGACGCGGTATCGGATCAGCCCCCCGGTCTGAGGATCAACACCGCCAGAGGCGGCAGATTCAGTTCCAGCGACAGCGCCTGGCCATGGCTCGGCACTTCCTCGGTAAACGCCCCGCCGCCGTTGCCATAGTTGGAGCCGGCGTAAGTATCGGCGTCGCTGTTGAGCAACTCGCTCCAGCGCCCGGCAAACGGCACGCCGACCCGATACGACTGACGCGGCACGGGCGTGAAGTTGGCCACTACCAGCACCGGTTCGCCGTCCTTGCTCCAGCGCAGCCAGGCATAAACGCTGTTGATCGCATCGTCACCGATCAGCCACTGGAAACCTTGCGGTGCATCGTCCTGATCGTGCAGTGCCGGCAGCTCGCGGTACAGCCGGTTAAGGTCGCCGACCAGTTTCTGTACGCCTTTGTGCTCGGAATATTGCAGCAGATACCAGTCGAGCTGCTGGTCGTGATTCCACTCGCGCCACTGGCCAAACTCGCAGCCCATAAACAGCAGTTTCTTGCCCGGATGCGTCCACATGAAACTCAGGTAGGCGCGCAGGTTGGCAAATTTCTGCCAGCGATCGCCGGGCATCTTGTCGATCAGCGAGTGCTTGCCGTGTACCACTTCGTCGTGGGAGATCGGCAGGATGAAACGTTCGGACCAGGCGTAGACCAGGCCAAAGCTCAACTCGTTGTGATGATGGGCGCGGTACACCGGGTCCTGCTGGATGTAATGCAGCGAATCGTGCATCCAGCCCATGTTCCATTTATAGGCAAAACCGAGGCCGCCCTGCTGCGTACTCTGGCTGACGCCGGGCCACGCGGTGGACTCTTCGGCGATCACCAGCGCCCCCGGTGCTTCCAGTTCAACCACGTCATTCAAGTGGCGGAGGAAGTCGATGGCCTCCAGGTTTTCCCGACCGCCATGACGGTTCGGTACCCACTCGCCGGCCTTGCGCGAGTAGTCGCGATAAAGCATCGAAGCCACCGCATCCACGCGCAGGCCATCGATGTGGAAATGCTTCAACCAGTGCAACGCCGAAGCGAGCATGTAGCCATGCACTTCGGTGCGGCCGAGGTTGTAGATCAGCGTGTCCCAATCCTGGTGAAAGCCTTCCAGCGGATTGCCGTACTCGTACAGCGCGGTGCCGTCGAACTGCGCGAGACCGTGGGTATCGGTAGGAAAATGCGCCGGCACCCAGTCGAGGATCACGCCGATATCGGCTTTATGGCAGGCGTTGACGAACTCACCAAACTGCTCCGGTGTGCCGTAACGCGCACTCGGGGCGAATTGCGAGAGCAACTGATAGCCCCACGAACCACCGAACGGGTGTTCCATGATCGGCATCAGTTCAATGTGGGTGAAACCCAACTCTTTCACGTACGGAATCAAGCGTTCGGCCAGTTCCGGCCAGTTGTATTGGCGCGCAACCTCACCCAGATCATCCAGCTCGCATTGCCAGGAGCCGACGTGCAACTCGTAGATCGACAGCGGCGCCGAATGCTTCTGGTGTTCGCGGCGAGCGCTCATCCATTCCTGATCCTGCCAGTCGACTCGCAGCGGCGCGGCGACTTTCGACGCAGTGTCCGGCGGCAGACTGGTGGCCAACGCCATCGGGTCAGCCTTGAGCGGCAGAATGCCGTGGCTGCCGAGGATTTCGTATTTGTACAACTCCCCCGCTTGCAGGCGCGGGATGAACAATTCCCAGACCCCGGACGGATGACGCAGGCGCATCGGATGGCGACGGCCGTCCCAGACGTTGAAATCGCCGACCACGGAAACCCGCCGCGCATTCGGCGCCCACACGGCGAAACGCACGCCATCAACGCCATCGACGGTCATCAGTTGCGCGCCGAGGCAGGCGCTGAGGTCGCGGTGATTACCTTCGGCAAACAGATACAAATCCATTTCACCGAGCAACTGACCGAAGCTGTAGGGATCTTCCGCTTCCTGTTCACCACCGGCCCAACGGGTACGCAGTCGATAAGGCCGCGCCTGATCGAAATGGCCGACAAACAGCCCCGGCGTTTCGCTCGGCTCCAATGGGCCGCGCTCTTCGCCAGAATCCTTGTCGATCACCACAACGCTCAGCGCACCGGGTAAATAGGCGCGAATGAATTGCCCGCCGGCACCGTCGCCGTGCGGACCGAGAATGGAAAACGGATCGTGATGCTCGGCACGTACCAGCGCATCAATGTCTTTCGCCGACGGCAGCAATGCCTCTTTGACCTGACCCTGTTCCTTGTTCGAGAAACTCATGACTACTCTCCACCAAGATCGGAAAAGGGTTTAAGCCCTGTCAATAACCCATACAAACCGTGCAACGGCACGGGCAGCCACGTCGGGCGATTTTCGGCTTCATAGGCCACTTCATAGGCCGCCTTCTCCAGACCGAACAACGCCAGCGCGGCGTCGGCACCCTCAGGATCTTGCCAAGCATGATCAAGACTAGCTGCCGCTCGGCGATATGCCTGAACAAATGCCTCGCGTGCTTCACGCAGATAGCGTTCGGCGACGCGGCGACGGGCCGCTTCTGACTCCGCACTGTGATCGACGTTGTGCACGTTGATGGTCATCGCCGCCGCGTAATCGAACGAACGCAGCACGCCGCTGACATCTTTGTACGGACTGTGTTTGCCACGACGCTCACTCAATGGCCGCGCCGGTTCGCCCTCGAAGTCGATCAGATAAGCGTCGCCCTTGATCACCAGCACCTGGCCCAAGTGCAAGTCGCCATGCACGCGAATACGCAGACCACCGACGGACTTTTTCGCCAGATCCTGCACATGAGCAAGGATGGTCTTTTTCTCGTCGAGCAGGCGCTTGACCAGTTTCTGATCCGCCGCGTTGAGTTCGCCCTGATGCTGCTTGAGCAGTTTCAACGCATGCTCGACCTGCGCAGCAACGTCCTTGCCGCTGGCCTGTGCATCCTTGGCCGTACTGACTTGCGGCGCGAAATCGGCATTCTCGGTCGGCGCGGCGAGCACTTGGTGCATTTCGCCCAGACGCTGACCGAGCATCGCGGCGAAGTCCTTCAATTCGCCCAAGGCGTTGTAGTGCTGTTCCTGCTCGGACATGGCATCGGCCAGTTCATCGCGCAACGCCCGTTCGAGGTTGTTCTGCGTCCATTCCCAGGCGTCGCCCTGATTGCTCAGATAGCCCTGCGCGATCATCAACAGATTGTCTTCACCCTGCGCGTCGCGGCGAATCACCGAGCCGAGCAGCGGAGAGATATTGGCAAATCCGGCAGCGGTCAGGTAAGCGCTCATCTCCAGTTCCGGGTGTACGCCGGACGCGACTTTACGGATCAGCTTAAGCACCAGGCTGTTGCCGATTACCACCGAACTGTTCGATTGCTCGGCAGACAGATAGCGCACTTCGGATTCGCCACTGAGGTTGAGTTTTTCCAAGTGCGGGGTGGGTGCGAAACGGATTTCGCCATCGCTGGATTCCAGCACGGTGTTGTTCTGCATGCCTTGCAGGACAGCGCGGACAAACGCTTCAAGACTGAACGCATCGGTGATCAAACCGACCTGACGCACTCGACGCACACGGGCCAGTGCCAATTGCTGTGGCAGCGCCGGACCGACCTGATCTTCAGAAATGAAGCCGAACGGCAGTTGATAACGGCTGGTCTGGCCGCCGCTGGTGACTTCGATCTCGCTGAGCAGCACCGGGTGTTCGGCATCGCCAAAACGCACACCGTAGGCCAGGTTGACCTTGTCGATAGCCGCATCCTTGCCGGCGAACCAGCGACGGTTCTGCAGCCAGCTCGGCAGAATACCCTGCTCCAGCGTGGCGCGGGACGGCGCTTCGAGCAGTTCTTCCATGCGTTTTTTCAGCACCAGCGTGGTGAAGTCCGGCAGGCTCTGCGCCGGCTCGACGTGCCAGCTCGGCATCTGGTTTTCGGTGGCCAAGGCGAACCAATAGAAGCCGTACGGCGCCAGGGTCAGTAGAAAAGGCAGTTGGCCAATCGGCGGGAACGCATTACCGCCAAGCATCTCCACCGGGACCATGCCAACGTAAGCCGACAGGTCCAGTTCCGCCGCCTGCGCACTACGCGAGACGTTGGCCACGCAGAGGATGATTTCGTGTTTGCCATCGGCGTCGGTGAATTCGCGGGTATAGGCCAGAATTCGCCGGTTGCTCGGCGAGAGCATTTTCAGCGTGCCACGGCCAAATGCCTTGGATTGCTTGCGCACGGCGAGCATGCGCCGCGTCCAGTTGAGCAGCGAATGCGGATCGCCGGCCTGGGTTTCGACGTTGACCGACAGATAGCCGTATTGCGGGTCCATGATCGGCGGCAGCACCAGGCTGGCCGGGTCGGCGCGGGAGAAGCCACCGTTGCGGTCAATCGACCACTGCATCGGCGTACGCACGCCGTCACGGTCGCCGAGGTAGATGTTGTCGCCCATGCCGATCTCGTCGCCGTAATACAGCGTCGGCGTGCCCGGCATCGACAGCAACAGGCTGTTGAGCAATTCGACACGGCGGCGATCGCGTTCCATCAGCGGCGCCAAGCGACGTCGGATACCGAGGTTGATCCGCGCCCGACGGTCAGCGGCGTAGTAATTCCACAAATAGTCACGTTCTTTGTCGGTGACCATCTCCAGCGTCAATTCATCATGGTTGCGCAGGAAAATCGCCCACTGGCAATTGGCGGGAATTTCCGGTGTCTGGCGCAAAATGTCGGTAATCGGGAAGCGATCTTCCTGCGCCAGCGCCATGTACATGCGCGGCATCAGCGGGAAGTGAAACGCCATGTGGCATTCGTCGCCATTGAGGCCGTGCGCATCGGTGTCGCCGAAATACAGTTGAGTGTCTTCCGGCCATTGGTTGGCCTCGGCCAGCAACATGCGATCGGGATAATTGGCGTCGATTTCGGCGCGGATCTGCTTGAGGACGTCGTGGGTTTCCGGGAGGTTTTCGTTGTTGGTGCCGTCTCGTTCGATCAGGTACGGAATCGCGTCGAGACGCAGACCGTCGATGCCCATGTCCAGCCAGTAGCGCATGACCGAGAGCACCGCTTTCATCACTTGCGGGTTGTCGAAGTTCAGGTCGGGCTGGTGCGAATAGAAACGGTGCCAGAAGTACTGGCCGGCGACCGGGTCCCAGGTCCAGTTGGACTTTTCGGTGTCGAGAAAAATGATCCGCGTGCCGTCGTATTTCTGATCGTCATCCGACCACACGTAAAAATCCCGCGCCGCCGAACCGGGTTTGGCCTTGCGTGCGCGCTGGAACCACGGGTGCTGGTCGGAGGTGTGGTTGATGACCAGTTCGGTAATCACCCGCAAACCGCGCTTGTGCGCCTCGGCGATAAAGCGCTTGGCGTCGGCCATGGTGCCGTAATCGCTGTGCACGCCACGGTATTCGGCGATGTCGTAGCCATCGTCGCGACGTGGCGAGGGGTAGAACGGCAACAGCCAGATGGTGTTGACGCCCAGTTCGGCGATGTAATCGAGTTTGGCGATCAGGCCGGGAAAGTCGCCGATCCCGTCGTTGTTGGAGTCGAAAAACGATTTGACGTGAACTTGATAAATCACCGCATCCTTGTACCAGAGCGGGTCTTTGATAAAGGTGGCTGCCTTGGGTTTCTTCGCCATGTGAAACTCCTGAAAAATTCTGAAGATGTCTTAACTGAAAAAATACGGTCCATGTGGGAGCTGGCTTGCCGGCGATAGCGGTGGTTCAGCACCGAAGATGCAAGCTGACAGACCGCAATCGCTGGCAAGCCAGCTCCCACATTCAAATGTCGCGAGCCTTAAGAGGCAGTAATCCGCCAAATCCCGAACGGCTGGTAAGCCGGGTCTAAACGCATGAACTGATACTTGCCATGCCAGTCCCAGCGATGCCCGTTCATCAAATCCTCACCATGGGTCGTCGCATCGTCGGGCAGGCCCATTTCCCACAGTGGCAATTCGAAATTCGCTTCCTGCACGTTATTTGGATCGAGGTTGACGGCCACCAGAATGAAGTTGCTGCCGTCAAAACTGCGCTTGCCGAAGTACAGAATGTTGTCGTTCCAGGCGTTGTAGATTTTCAGGCCCAGGTGCGTGTGCAGCGCCGGGTTCTGCCGGCGAATGCGGTTGAGCTGGGCAATCTCGGCAATGATGTTGCCCGGCGCATTGAAGTCGCGGACGCGGATCTCGTATTTCTCCGAATCGAGATATTCCTCCTTGCCCGGCACCGGAGCCGCTTCGCATAGTTCATAGCCCGAATACATGCCCCACAGGCCCGAGCCCATGGTCGCCAGCGCCGCGCGGATGAGGAAACCGGGGCGCCCGGACTCATGCAGGAACGCCGGGTTGATGTCCGGCGTGTTGACGAAGAAATTCGGCCGGTAGCATTCGCGCCACGGCGACTCATTCAGTTCGGTGAAATAGGTCGCCAGTTCGGCCTTGGTGTTGCGCCAGGTGAAATAGGTGTAGCTCTGGGTGTAACCAACCTTGCCCAGACGCGCCATCATCGCCGGTGTGGTGAATGCCTCCGCGAGGAAGATCACTTCCGGATGCAGCGCCCGCACATCGGCAATCAGCCATTGCCAGAACGGCAGCGGTTTGGTGTGCGGATTGTCGACGCGAAAGATCTTCACGCCCTCCTCGACCCAGCCAACGACGATGTCGCGCAACTCGACCCACAGACTCGGAATCGCGTCCGGCGCATAGAAGTCGACGTTGACGATGTCCTGATATTTCTTCGGCGGGTTTTCCGCGTATTTGATCGTGCCGTCCGGCCGCCAGTTGAACCAGCCCGGATGCTGCTTGAGCCACGGGTGATCCTGGGAACACTGGATGGCGAAATCGAGGGCTATTTCCAGGCCATGCTCAGCCGCAGCGGCCACCAGCCGGCGGAAATCTTCACGGGTGCCAAGTTGCGAATGGATCGCCTCGTGGCCGCCCTCCTCGCTGCCGATCGCATATGGGCTGCCGGGATCGTCCGGGCCAGCGGTCAGGGAATTGTTGCGGCCCTTGCGGTGGGCGCGACCAATCGGGTGGATCGGCGTGAAGTACAGCACGTCGAAGCCCATGTCCTGAATCATCGGCAGCCGCGAGTGCACATCATTAAAAGTGCCATGGCGGTTGGGATCATCGGTGATCGAGCGCGGAAACAGCTCATACCAACTGGCGAACTCGGCGAGTTCACGCTCGACGTCCATGGGGAATTCGGCACTGACGCTCAGATAGGCACGGTGATCGGCCTCGGTCATCAGTTGCGCACTGTGCGAGTGCAGAAACAGCGCGACCTGCTCGGTTTCGAGCAGTCCGGACAGTTCGTGGTGCAACGCCGCGAGCTGTTCGCTAAGCTGGCCTTCGCTGCGCTCGGCGGCCTGCTGCACCATCGTCCGGCCTTCTTGCAGCTCAAGGGAAACCGGCACGGCGGCGTTGTGCTTCTTCTCCAGTTCGTACTGGAAACTGGCGAAGTGATCGATCCACGCCTCGATGCAATACAGAAAGCGGCCCTGATGCTCGGGGCGGAACTGGCCTCGCCAGCCGTTATTGCCCTGATCGGACATGACCTCGCTATGCCAGGTCTCTTCGCCCTCCTCGCGCCAGCGAATGCGCACCGCAAGTTTGTCGTGGCCATCGGCGAACACTTTGCTGGTGACCACCACGTCGCGGCCGGCAATCGACTTCACGGCGAACTGCCCGCCATCGAGGGTTGGCATGGTGTTTTCGATCACGATGCGCGGCAGCAGTAATGCCTGCGACAGCGGCATGTGCGGGTTGTAGCTCACTTCCGAAGGTCTTTCAGCAGTCATTGAGCATCTCTCCTTAACGCCCCAAGGACGCTCTTGTGCCGGATCAGTGTTCACAACAAGACACCGGCCCCGTCATGAACTCGCTTAGGTTCCGAGCGACCGGCACCGGGAAAAGTTCAGAGCAAATTGCCCGACACGAAAAGCGGATCGAATTCGCCACGAGGTGGTCAATCCACTTAAGCACTTCTCACGCCATGTGCCACACGGAGGTCTACCGATGAACAACCCATTCCCGGCGGAAACGCCTGATCCGAACATCGACAACCCGACGATTCCCGAAACCGAACCGCAACCGGTCCCCGAGCAGGAACCGCCAGGCACCACGCCACCGCCGAAGGAAGAGCCGCCAACGACCATGCCGCCAGTGATCCTCTGAACCTTCACTGAATGCTCTTGATCGTTCCCACGCTCTGCGTGGGAATGCAGCCCGGGACGCTCCGCGTCCCAAAGCGGACGCGGAGCGTCCATTGAGGCATTCCCACGCAGAGCGTGGGAATGATCAACATCAGTCAGTGGTCAGTGGTCATCCGTCTTCTGCTCTTCTTTTTCGAAGAGTTTTACGATGCGCGGCATCACGCTGAAAATCCCCAGCGCCAGCAGGGTACTGAGCAATGCCGTCGCTTCCTTGCCCAACCCGGTCGCCACACCAATTGCCGCGGTCATCCACAGCCCGGCAGCCGTGGTCAGGCCCTTGACGTGGCCCTCATCGCCTTCGGGTTTTTTCAGAATGGTCCCGGCGCCGAGGAAACCAATCCCGGCGATCACGCCTTGCAGCACTCGACTCATCGCATCGGACTCGGCGCCTGAGGTTTGCGGCACCAGCACAAACAGCGCCGCGCCAAGCGCCACCAGCATATGCGTACGCACACCGGCGGCCTTGCCCTTGTGTTCGCGCTCGAACCCGAGAATGCCACCCAGAATGGCCGCCATCAGCAGGCGCACGGTAATGCGCGTCAATTGCGAAGCATCGCCAACGTCGGCGAACTCCGCTTGCAGGGTTCCCCACACTTCATGCCACCACGCGTTCATCGTGCAGTCCTTGTTATTGGTTCGATAGACGATGGACAACGGCGACCATTAATCGGTTGCGCAGAACGAACGGCAAAGCGTGTGCCCTAACGCTTTAGACATCCCCATAAAAAGGACAGCCACCATGACCCTGCGAGTCGATGAGTCCAATCCCGAGAAAAAAGTCTGTTTTTTCACCGTTGAGAATGGCGAGGAAATTCGTATTTGCGATGAGTTGGAAGTCAGAACCGATAGCGACAAAGCCATGTCGTTTGTGGAAATCGAATCCCGGCGCGTCTACATCACCGAAGCAGAAGCCGATGCTCTGACCGTTGCCGGCGCCAAGGATGGTCGCAAACACCTGAAGGCCGACGAGAGTGATTCGGTGATTTGACTGACCTGGATCAACACCCCGCGCAAACGTCTGGGTCAGGCGTTTGCGCCTTTGCCTGCGGGCTGCTTCAAGTTGTCGCAGGACTAGTGTCGAACGACATCTGATCCGCTTTTTATTGAAATAGCTGAGTCTGTTATGCAAACAGATCGGCGCTCATAGTGCATCGGCCTGATGGAGGCTGATGAGCGAACGACCATGAGCGAACAAATCCCCGTCCGAACCGTAGAAGCATCTCCAACTATTAAAAGTGTGCCCGCACGCCCAATGAAGGCGACGGCCAAATCCAGCGACAATCAGATCCACACCCGCAGCTTCACCGGCCTGTTCCGCACCCTGCGCATGAGCGGTGCGGGTTTCCTGTTTGTGCTGTTTTTCGGCACGGTGTGGCTGAACTGGGGCGGTCGTCAGGCTGTGTTGTGGGATTTGTCGGAAAGCAAATTCCACATCTTCGGCGCGACCTTCTGGCCGCAGGATTTCATCCTGCTCTCGGCGCTGCTGATCATTGCCGCGTTCGGCCTGTTCGCCATCACCGTGTTCGCCGGGCGCGTCTGGTGTGGCTACACCTGCCCGCAGAGTTCGTGGACGTGGATCTTCATGTGGTGCGAGAAGATCACCGAGGGCGAACGCAACCAGCGGATCAAACTGCAAGCGGCGCCGTGGGGCCTGAACAAACTGGCCCGGCGTGCGGCCAAGCACACGCTGTGGCTGGCAATCAGCGTGATGACCGGTCTGACCTTTGTCGGCTACTTCACGCCGATCCGGCCGCTGGCCGAAGAACTGCTGACCCTGCAAATCGGCGGTGTCAGTCTGTTCTGGGTGTTGTTCTTCACCGGCGCGACTTACATCAACGCCGGTTGGCTGCGCGAAGCGGTGTGCATGCACATGTGCCCGTATGCGCGATTCCAGAGCGTGATGTTCGACAAGGATACCCTGGCGATTTCCTACGACGTGGCCCGTGGCGAAAACCGTGGCCCGCGCAAACGCGATGTGAAACCGGCCGAGGCCGGGCTCGGCGATTGCATTGATTGCCAGTTGTGTGTGCAGGTGTGCCCGACCGGCATCGACATCCGCGATGGCTTGCAGATGGAATGCATCGGTTGCGCGGCGTGCATCGACGCCTGTGATTCGATCATGGACAAAATGAACTACCCACGCGGTTTGATCCGCTACAGTTCCGAGCGCGAATTGCAGGGTGGCAAGACGCATCTGTTGCGGCCACGACTGATCGGTTATGTCGCGGTGCTGCTGGTGATGATCGGCGCACTCGCCCTGGCACTGGTCGAGCGGCCAATGGTCTCGCTGGACGTGACCAAGGATCGCGGGCTGTTCCGTGAAAACGGTCAGGGCCAGATCGAAAACATCTACACCCTCAAAATCATCAACAAGACCCAGCAGCGTCAGGACTACAACCTGAGCCTGGTCGACGGCGACGGCTTCCAGCTGCAAGGCAAGACCGAGCTGAGCCTGGCGCCGGGCGAGATTGTCGATGTGCCGGTGTCGGTGGCGATGACCACGGACCGCCCGAGCAGCAGCTCGCAGACCTTGAGTTTCAAGATCGCCGACAGTGATGAGCCTGAGATTTACAGCGTGGCGAAAAGCAGGTTTGTGGCGCCGATGAATCGCTGAGCCGCTAGAATCCTCCCCCTCACCCCAGCCCTCTCCCCGAGGGAGAGGGGGCCGTTCGAGGTGTCTGGCGCGGTACATAGACCTGACAGACCGAGTCGATTATGGATTCAGCAAAGCAATTTCAGGTCGGTGTGTTTCGCGAGCATCTCCCAATCAGTCCCCTCTCCCTCTGGGAGAGGGTTAGGGTGAGGGGCAGTTCCCTGACACCCCGCACAACCAACAAACACCAAGGGCCCCGATGAAACGCTACGAAAAATTCGCCGACGACATCGCTGAACTGATCCGCTCCGGAGTCCTCGGCCCCGGTCAGCGCGTGCCGTCGGTGCGCTACGCCAGCCAGACCTACGGCGTAAGCCCGTCCACGGTGTTCCAGGCCTATTACCTGCTCGAACGCCGTGGCCTGATCCGCGCCCGGCCGCGCTCCGGTTATTTCGTCAACACCCACGCTCCGAGTCCGTTCTCGGAGCCGGTGATCAGCAGCCACGTCAACGACTCCACCGAAGTCGACGTCAGCGAACTGGTGTTCTCGGTGCTGGAGTCGATCAAGGACCCGAGCACCGTGCCGTTCGGCTCGGCGTTCCCCAGCCCGACGCTGTTTCCGCTGCAACGCCTGTCGCGTTCGCTGGCCAGCGCCGCCAGGGAAATGGACCCGCGCATGGTCGTCACCGACATGTCGCCGGGCAATCCGCAACTGCGTCGACAAATCGCCCTGCGCTACATGGTTGGCGGGCTGATGCTGCCGATGGAAGAACTGCTGATCACCAACGGCGCCCTCGAAGCGCTCAACCTATGCCTGCAAGCCGTCACCGAACCGGGCGATCTGGTGGCTATCGAAGCCCCGGCGTTCTACGCCAGCCTGCAAGTGCTGGAGCGCCTCAAGCTCAAAGCCGTGGAAATCCCCGTGCACCCGCGCGACGGCATCGACCTCGGCGTACTCGCGCAGACGCTGGAACGCCACCCGATCAAGGCTTGCTGGTGCATGACCAGTTTCCAGAACCCGATGGGCGCGACCATGCCGGAGGCCAAGAAGCAGGAACTGGTCGAACTGTTGCGCCGCCATCAGGTGCCGCTGATCGAAGACGACGTCTACGCCGAACTCTATTACGGCCAACAGGCCCCGAAACCGGCCAAGGCGTTCGACACCGAAGGACTGGTGATGCATTGCGGCTCGTTCGCCAAGAGCCTGGCCCCCGGCTACCGCATCGGCTGGGTCGCTGCCGGGCGTTACGCGCAGAAGATCGAACGGTTGAAACTGATGACGTCGTTGTGCGCGTCGATGCCGGCGCAAGCGGCAATTGCCGATTACCTGCAACACGGCGGTTACGATCGGCATCTGCGCAAACTGCGTTATGCGCTGGAAGAGCAGCAAAGCGCGATGCTGGCGGCGATTGCCCGATATTTCCCGGCGCAGACGCGGGTCAGTCAACCGGCGGGCGGCTATTTTCTTTGGCTGGAACTACCGCCACAGATGGATTCGTTGAAGTTGTTTCAGATGGCGCTGGCGCAAGGCATCAGCATCGCGCCGGGGCCGATCTTTTCGCCGACGCAGCGGTTTCGCAATTGCATTCGACTGAACTATGGCAGCCCGTGGACCGAGGATTCGGAGAAAGCCATGGAGACGCTGGGGCGGATTGTGCGGTCGTTCTGACAGGCTGAGGGTGTTTGCACTGGCCCTATCGCTGGCAAGCCAGCTCCCACAGGTTTCAGTGTCGTACACAATATTTGCGACTGGCATCGATTGTTCTGGGAGCAGGCAAGCCAGCTCCCAAAGGTTTCGAAGTCGATCACAAAATTTGTGTTCAATACAAAACACTGTGGGAGCTGGCTTGCCAGCGATGAGGCCCTAACAAGCAATAAAAATCCTGAAGATCAACGCCCACCACCCAGATCAACAAACGTCCCGGTTGCATAAGAAGCCTTGTCCGACAGCAACCAGACAATCGCCTCCGCCACCTCATCCGGCCGCCCGCCCCGAGCCATCGGAATCGCCGATTCCAGCTTGCTGACCCGATCCGGATCACCGCTCAACGCATGGAAATCGGTGTAGATGTAACCCGGGCGCACCGCGTTGACCCGAATCCCCTCGCCCGCCACTTCTTTGGACAGACCGATGGTAAAAGTGTCGAGCGCACCTTTGGACGCCGCGTAATCGACGTATTCATTGGGTGACCCCAAACGCGCAGCCACTGAAGAGACGTTGACGATACTGCCACCCTGCCCGCCATGCTTGGGCGACATGCGCAGGATCGCGTGCTTGGCACAAAGGATCGGCGCCAGGACATTGGTTTTCATGATTTTCAGGATACGGAATTCGGACATTTCATCGACTCGCGATTTGTGCCCGACAGTGCCGGCGTTGTTCACCAGTGCGGTGACCCGGCCCAGCTCGGTGTCGACCCGATGGAACATCGCGACCACTTCGTCTTCGATGCTGACGTCGGCACGCACCGCGATAGCCTGTGCGCCCAGCGCCCGGACTTGCTCCAGCACGCTATGCGCGGCCTGTTCGTCTGACTGGTAATTGATGCAGATCCGATAGCCCTGCTCGGCCGCCAACAACGCCGTCGCGGCGCCAATCCCGCGCCCGCCGCCGGTGATCACAATGACTTTATCCATGCTGGCCTTTCCCCCCAATGCACACGTAACAGTCGGGGGAAGAATAACCGCCATTGGCGGGTTTTGCATGAGGTGTGTGCGAAGCGAAACCTGAGTTGAACACTTGTGGTGAGGGGATTCATCCCTCACCACAGAGTTTTCCTCATCAGATATGAATTGTGGCGATCAAGCAGTCGTGCGCTTCTCGCCCCGGACAATGCCCTGCATGAACTGATCTGCCGGCATCGGATGCCCGAGCAGATAACCCTGCAACGAGTCACAGCCCAATTGCGTCAGAAAATCCTGCTGCGAGCCCGTCTCTACCCCTTCCGCGACAATCCGTAACCCCAACGCCTGGCCCAGCGCGACAATCGCCGAAACAATGGCGGCATCGTCGCTGTCGTGCTCCAGATCGCGGACAAAACCGCGGTCGATCTTCAGCTCATTGGCTGGCAGGCGCTTGAGGTACATCAGGCTCGAATAGCCAGTACCAAAGTCATCGATGGACAGGTCGACGCCCATGTCCGACAACTCCTGCAACACCGTCATGCTCGCATCGGCGTCGCTCATGGCCGTGGTTTCGGTGATTTCCAGGGTCAGGCTGTTGGCCGGCAAACGGTGCGTCGCCAGCGCCTTGGCAACACTTTGCACCAGCCCGGCATGGCAGAACTGCAAGGCCGAGAGGTTCACCGCGATGCGCCAGTCGGTGTAGCCCAGCACGTACCACTCGCGCATCTGACGGCAGGCTTCATTGAGCACCCATTCGCCGATCGGGATGATCAGGCCGGATTTCTCCGCCAGATCAATGAATTTGTCTGGCATCAACATGCCGTGGCTCGGGTGCTGCCAGCGCAGTAACGCTTCGGCGCCGACCGGATGCCCGTTGGCGGCGTTGAACTTGGGCTGGTAATGCAGGCTGAACTGGCTGTGTTCCAGCGCGGCACGCAAGTCCTGCAACAATTGCAGTTGTTTGCGCGCGTTGTTGTTCATCGAGGCGTCGAAGAAGCTGTAACCATTCTTGCCGCCACCCTTGGCGTGATACATCGCGGCGTCGGCGTTCATCAACAGTTCCTGGGCGGTTTGGCCATTGCCCGGATACAGGGCGATGCCAACGCTGGCGGATATCTGCAAATCATGTTCAGCCACGCGGAACGACTGGGCGATCAGGCCGACCTGACGCGCGGCCAGCCCCAATGCATCGTTGGGTTCGCTCAGGCGCACCAGCAAAACGAACTCATCACCACCGATTCGCGCCAGCGTGTCCAGGCTGCGCAAGTCTTCGCGCAGACGCACACCGACTTCGCGCAACAGTTGATCGCCCATGTGATGGCCGAAGGCATCGTTGACCGGTTTGAAACCGTCCAGATCGATGAACATCAGCGCAAAGCAACCGCCCTGCTCGTTGACCTTTTTCATCGCCTGATTGATCCGGTCATCCAGCAGCATGCGATTGGGCAGACCGGTCAAGGTGTCGTGCAGCGCCAGTTGCGTCAGTTCGCGATTGGCCACCGTCAGCGAGTGCGCCAGATCGGCCGTGCGCGCTTCGAGGCGTGCGTCGAGAATCGAAGTCAGCAAGGCAATCGACAACACCGCCAACGTGGTGATCAGCACCAGGCTATCGAGGCCATTGCCCTTCAAACCGTTGAGCGTCGCACCGCAGAAACTGCCGTCGGGAAACTGTGCGGCCGCCATGCCGGTGTAGTGCATGCCGACAATCGCGATGCCCATGATCACAGCAGCACCAGCGCGAATCAGCCGAACATAGGGTGAATGCTGGCGCAGACGAAAAGCGATCCACAACGCGGCGGCGGAAGCGCCGACGGCGATCAGCAATGATGCGCCGAACAGCGTCGGGTCGTAGTCGATCCCGGGGGTCATGCGCATGGCCGCCATGCCGGTGTAATGCATGGCACTGATGCCGGTGCCCATGATCAATGCACCAAACGCCAATTGCAGGACCGGCAGTTTCGGCTGGCTCACCAGCCACAAGGCAAACCCGCAGGACAGCATCGCGATCAGCAGCGACAGTGATGTGAGCGTGACGTCATAACCGAGGTTGATTGGCAGTTTGAAGGCAAGCATGCCGATGAAGTGCATCGACCAGACGCCGACACCCATGGCGAACGCGCCACCAGCCGTCCAGAAATGCACTGCCCGCCCTTTTGCCGTAGCGATGCGCCCGGTGAGGTCGAGCGCGGTGTACGAAGCGAGGATTGCTACGCACAGCGAAATGAAAACCAGCGTGGAGGAATAAGTACCGATGAGCATGCGAATTCTCGTGGCCACCCAACCCCGATAGCGTCCATTCTCGGTCGGGCAAATGCGGCGATTGTACTGATTGCGCAGAAGAACGCACTGACAAAGTGAGCAATTTGCCATCAACCCGATGAAACGCTTGTTCCATTGCCCTAAAAGGCTCTAGCCCGGTGTTCACGGCTTTACCCGATCGTTCCCACGCTCTGCGTGGGAACGATCAAAGCCAGCCTTCAGCGGGTGTTATCGCTCACATCAAGCTGGCCATCCCAACCACCGCCCAGCGCGGCTATCAATTGCACGCTGGCAATCAATCGGCTCTGCAGAATATTCAGCACAGTACGCTCGTTGCTCAGCGCCGTGGCTTGCACCACCACCACGTCGATATAGGCAATCAGCCCGGCCTTGTACTGGTTTTCCGTCAGACGCAAAGAATCACGCGCGGCATCGAGGGCCTCCTGGCGCACCGCCGCTTCGTCTTCATAAACCTTCAACTGCACCAGATAGTTTTCCACTTCGCGGAAACCATCAAGCACGGTCTGCCGGTATTTGGCCACTGTCTGGTCATACACCGCCTCAGTGCGGTCGACTTCCGCCGAACGTATGCCACCGTCGAACAGCGGCAGGTCGAGTTTCGGCCCGACCGACCAGAACCGGTTCGGCAGACTGATCAGGTCTTTTGAGGTGCTGCTGCTATAACCGCCACTCAGGCTCAGGGACAGGTCCGGGTAGTACGCTGCTTTCGCCACGCCGATATTGGCGTTGGCAGCAATCACCGAGCGCTCGGCCGAGGCGATGTCCGGGCGCCGCTCGAGCAACTGCGACGGCAGACTCAACGGCACCTGCGGCAAGTTCGGAATGCTCTGCGTTTCCGCAATGTTGAAATCCGCCGGGGCCTGCCCGGTCAGCACGGCGATGGCATTCTCGAATTGCGCCCGCTGCCAGATCAGATCGACCAAATCAGCCTGGGTGCTCTTCAACTGCGTTTGCGCCTGAGCCACCGCGTCCCGCCCGGACACACCCGCACGGTACTGGTTCTGGGTCATTCTCAACGATTTTTCGTAAGCTGCCACCGTCGATTCAAGCAGGCGTTTCTGCTGGTCGATCACCCGCAGTTGCAGGTAGTTCTGCACCAGTTCCGACTGTTGGCTCAGACGCATTGCCGCCAGATCGGCAAAGCTGGCCTGCGCACTGGCCTTGTCGGCTTCAAGCCCGCGACGCAGCTTGCCCCAGATGTCGGCTTCCCAACTGACGCCCAACTGCGCGTTGTAGGTGTCGCGGATACCGCTGGAAGAACTGCTCAGACTCGAACTGCTACTGCCAGTACCCTGGCTGGAGCGGGTTTTGCCCAGGCTCAGATCGACATTCGGATAAAACGCCCCACGTGCGCTGCGTACCAGAGCCTGGGCCTGACGGTATTGCGCTTCCGATTGAGCGACCGTCTGGTTGGAACTGTTGAGCTTTTCGACCAGGCCGTTGAGCTGCTGATCGCCATACAGTTCCCACCAGGCGCCACGGGCCAGCGAATCGCTCGGGTTGGCCTGACGCCAGCCTTCGGCTTCCTTGTATTGAGCGATTTCGGCAGTCTGCGGGCGCTGGTAATCCGGGCCGACAGCGCAGGCACTGAGCATCGCCACGCACAGCGACAGGCTCAACAGACGCGAGCCGCGAACAGTGGCCAGATGGATAAGCGAACGGTCAGTCATAGCGGAGTTTCCAGAGCGGCATCAGTACGCACGCCACGCCATTTGTTGAAGCGATGGCGCAGCTTGTCGAGATAGAGGTAAACCACCGGGGTGGTGTAAAGCGTCAGCACCTGGCTGAAAATCAGCCCGCCGATGATGGTCAAGCCCAATGGCTGGCGCATTTCCGCACCTTCGGCACGGCTGAGCAGCAGCGGCAAGGCACCCAGAATCGCCGCCAGCGTCGTCATCAGAATCGGCCGCAGACGTTGCAGACAGGCGCTGCGGATCGACTCCAGAGGGGACAGTCCCTGATGGCGCTCCAGTTGCAGCGCGAGATCAATCATCAGGATCGCGTTTTTCTTTACCACGCCGATCAGCAGGAACAACCCGAGCAGCGAGATCAGGCTGAACTCGCCGCCCAGCGCATAGATCGACAGCAATGCGCCGACCCCGGCCGAAGGCAGCGTCGACAGAATCGTCAGTGGGTGAATGTAGCTTTCATACAGCACACCCAGCACCAGATACACCGCCAACAGCGCGCCGAGGATCATGAACGGCTGGCTCTTCTGAGTCGCGGCAAAGGCGTCGGCGGTACCGGCCATTTTCGCGATCACATCTTCCGGCAAACCGAGTTTGGCAATCGCCCGCTCGATGGCAGCGCTGCCCTGCTCCACCGTCACGCCTTCGGCCATGTCGAAGGAAATGTCCTCGGAGGCAAACTGGCCTTCGTGGCTGACCCGGTCGTCTTCCAGGCTACTCTCGTAGTGAGCGATGGTCGACAGCGGAATTCGCGCACCGTCAGCCGTGATCACCTGCACCTGTTTGAGCGTCACCGGGTCCTGGGCGTATTTCGGATTGACCTCCATCACCACTTGATACTGGTTGAGGCTGTCGTAGATCGTCGAAATCTGCCGCTGGCTGTAAGCGTTGTTCAGCACCGCCGTGACCATGTTCATGTCGACGCCCAGGCGTTTGGCCTGATCGCGGTCGACAATCAACGTCACCTGTTGCGCGCCCGCGCCCTCGCGGGCATCAATCGCGGTCAGTTCCGGCAACGCTCGCAATGCCGCGACGACCTTTGGATACCACTTGCGCAACTCGCCCAGATCACCGCTCTGCAGGATATAGCTGTACTGCGAAGTGGTCTGTTCGCGGCCACCGCCGAATTGCAGGTCCTGATCAGCCATCAGCATCAATTGCGCACCGGCCACCTTGGGCATTTCCTTGCGCAGGCGCTCGATGACTTTCTGCGCCGACAACTGGCGCTCCTTGATCGGCTTCAAGCGGACCAGCATGAACGCGTTGTTGGTGCCGTTGGTGCCGCCGATGAACCCGGCGACACTCTCTACCGCGTCATCCTTGAGCACCGCACGGCGGAAGGTTTCCATCTTTGGCTGCATCACACTGAACGACAGACCGTCGTCACCGCGAACAAAACCGATCAACTGCCCGGTGTCCTGCTGCGGCATGAAGGTTTTCGGCACCACCACGTAGAGCGCCACGTTGACGCCAACAGTGATGATCAGGCTGAGCAGCGTCAGGCGCCGATGGCGCAGCACCCAATCAAGGCTGGTGGCGTATTTGCCGACCATCCAGTCGTTGGTCTTGCGGCTCCAGCGCTGCAAGCGGTTTTCCTGCCCCGGCGTGTGCGGTTTGAGCCAGCGGGCGCAGAGCATCGGCGTGAGTGTCAGGGACACCACCAGCGAGACCACAATGGCCGCTGCCAGGGTGATGGAAAACTCGCGAAACAGGCTTTCGACAATCCCGCCCATGAACAGGATCGACAGGAACACCGCCACCAGCGAGACGTTCATCGACAGGAGCGTGAAGCCGACTTCCTTGGCCCCGAGGTACGCGGCCTGCATCGGTTTGACGCCCTCGTCGATGTGCCGGGAAATGTTCTCCAGCACCACAATGGCGTCGTCCACCACCAGGCCGGTGGCAAGAATCAGCGCCATCAGCGACAGGTTGTTCAGCGAAAAACCGTACAGGTACATCACCGCGAAGGTACCGACCAGCGACACCGGCACCGCCAACGTCGGAATCAACGAGGCGCGGAAGTTACCGAGGAACAGGAACACCACCAGAATCACCAGTGCCACGGCAATCAGCAAAGTCATCTCGGCTTCGTGCAATGTCGCCTTGATCACCGGCGAGCGGTCCATCGCCAGATTCAGCTTCACGCTGGCCGGCAGCACCGCTTGCAGGGCAGGGAGTTGCGCCTTGATCTCGTTGACCGTCTCGATGATGTTGGCCCCGGCCTGGCGGTTGATCACCAGCAACACCGCCGCGTCGTCGTTGAAGAAACCGCTGTTGTAGCGGTCTTCGACGCCGTCGCTGACCTTGGCCACGTCCTTGAGGCGCAACGCAGCACCGTCGGCGTAATGGATGATCAGCGATTCGTAATCCTTGGCTTTCTCCAGTTGGTCGTTGGCCTGAATCTGCCACAACCGTTGACCGTCCTCGACCGAACCTTTGGGCCTACGCACGTTGGCGTCGGCGATGGTCTTGCGCACATCGTCGAGCGCTACGCCGTATTGGTTGAGTGCCTGCGGTTCGAGTTCGATGCGCACGGCGGGCAAGGAGCTGCCGCCGATCTGCACTTCGCCGACGCCCTGAACCTGCGACAGGCTCTGCGAAAGAATGGTCGAGGCCAAATCGTAGAGCTGGCCTTTTTCCAGCACGTCCGAGGTCAGCGACAGCACCATGATCGGCGCCTGCGACGGATTGACCTTCTTGTAGGTCGGCATGCTGCGCATCCCGCTCGGCAGCAGATTACGCGAAGCGTTGATCGCCGCTTGCACTTCCCGCGCCGCGCCGTTGATGTCGCGGTCGAGGTCAAACTGCAGAATCACCCGCGTCGAGCCCTGACTGGATCGACTGCTCATGGTATTGACGCCGGCAATCGCGCCGAACGAGCGTTCCAGCGGCGTGGCCACGGTGGACGCCATGACCTCCGGACTGGCGCCGGGCAGGCTCGCCTGGACGACAATCACCGGGAAATCCATCTGCGGCAACGGCGAAACCGGCAACAAGCCGAAACTCACACCGCCGAGCAACATGATCGCCAGGCTCAGGAGCATTGTCGCGACCGGGCGCTTGATGAAAGGACCAGAAAGATTCATAGCTCCAAGCTCCCAGCTTCAAGCTTCAAGCTAAAAGCCAAGTAGCCGAGTTTCTGCTGCTTGTCTCTTGCAGCTTGAGGCTCGAAGCTCGTAGCTGCCTTCATACCGCCACCTCTTCGGTGTCGGCATCGGTTTTGCCAAAACGACGGCCGAGACGGTCGAAGTACAGGTAGATCACCGGTGTGGTGAACAAGGTCAGCACCTGGCTCACCAGCAAGCCACCGACCATCACCAGACCCAGCGGTTGACGCAATTCAGCCCCGGAGCCGGTGGCCAGCATCAACGGCACGGCGCCAAACAACGCCGCCAGCGTGGTCATCAGAATCGGCCGGAAACGCAACAGCGCCGCCTGATAGATCGCCTCCTCGGGCGCCATGCCCTGGTTGCGTTCGGCATCGAGGGCGAAGTCGATCATCATGATCGCGTTCTTTTTGACGATGCCGATCAGCAGAATGATGCCGATGATCGCGATCATGCCCAGGTCGTTGCCGCTGAGCAGCAACGCCAGCAAGGCGCCGACCGCCGCCGACGGCAGGGTCGAGAGAATGGTGATCGGATGGATGTAGCTCTCGTACAGCACGCCGAGCACGATGTACATGGTCACCACTGCCGCCAGAATCAGCAGCAAGGTGCTCGACAGCGACGCCTGGAAGGCTTCGGCCGCGCCCTGGAACTGGGTCTGCACGCCAATCGGCATGCCGATGTCTTTCTGCACCTGTTCGATAACGTCCACTGCATGCCCCAGCGCCACACCCGGTGCGAGGTTGAACGACATCATCACCGCCGGGAACTGGCCGATGTGAGTGATCGCCAGTTGCGCCTGACGCTCTTCGACGTGGGCCAGACTCGACAGGCGTACTTGCGCACCGTCGGTGGTTTTGACGTGAATCTGATCCAGCGCCTGCGGGCCGATCTTCTCTCCGGCCTGCGCTTGCAGGACCACGCGGTACTGACTGGCCTGCGTATAAATAGTCGAAATCTGCCGCTGGCCGAAGGCGTCGTACAGCGCATCGGTAATGTTCGCCACCGAAACGCCGAGGCGCGAAGCGGCATCGCGGTCGATCACCAGATAGACCTGCAAGCCTTTGTCCTGCAAATCGCTGGCAACGTCGGTCAGTTCCGGACGCTGCGCCAATGCCTCGACCAGTCGCCCACTCCATTGGCTGAGCAACTCAGAGTCAGGCGAAGACATGCTGAACTGGTACTGCGTGCGACTGACGCGATCTTCGATGGTCAGGTCCTGCACCGGCTGCATGAACAGACGGATACCGACCAGTCTGTCCAGTTGCGGTTGCAGGCGTGCAATCACTTCGGTAGCGGTCAGATCGCGCTCGCCGTGAGGCTTGAGGTTGATCAGCAAGCGACCACTGTTGAGCGTGGCGTTGTCGCCATCGACGCCGATGTAGGACGACAGGCTTTGCACCGCGGGGTCTTGAAGAATGACCTTGGCCAGTTCCTGCTGACGCTCGCCCATCGCGGCGAAGGAAATTGACTGCGGGGCTTCGGAAATACCCTGAATCACCCCGGTGTCCTGCACCGGGAAGAAACCTTTGGGTACGACCATATAAAGGAACACGGTCAGCGCCAGTGTGCCGATGGCCACTAGCAACGTCAGCGGTTGATGCTTGAGCACCCACTGCAACTTGCGTCCGTAAGCAGCGATCATCCAGTCGATGCAGGCGCCACTGGCCCGGTAGAAACGGCCCTGCTCATGCTCTTCCGGCTCGCGCTTGAGCAGACGCGCGCACATCATTGGCGTCAAAGTCAGCGAGACCACGAGGGAAATCAGGATTGCCACCGCCAGAGTGATGGCGAATTCGCGGAACAGCCGTCCGACCACGTCGGCCATGAACAGCAACGGAATCAGCACCGCGATCAACGACAACGTCAGGGAAATCAGGGTGAAGCCGATCTGCTTGGCGCCCTTGAGCGCAGCTTGCATCGGACTGTCGCCCTCTTCGATGAAGCGCGCGATGTTTTCCAGCATCACGATCGCATCGTCGACCACAAAACCGGTGGCGATGGTCAGGGCCATCAGGGTCAGGTTGTTGACCGAGAACCCGGCCAGGTACATCACGCCGAAGGTGCCGATCAGCGACAGCGGCACGGCCACAGACGGAATGATCGTCGCGCTGAAACGGCGCAGAAACAGGAACGTCACCATCACCACCAAGGCGATAGCGATCAGCAGTTCGTGCTGCACGTCAGTGACGGAGGCGCGGATGGTCTGAGTGCGGTCGGTCAGCACCGTGACTTCGAGACCGGCCGGCAGGTTGTCGGTGATGCTCGGCAGCAAGGCCTTGATCCGGTCGACCACTTCAATCACGTTGGCGCCCGGCTGGCGCTGGATGTTCAGCAATACGGCCTGATTCAGGTTGGCCCACGCGGCCAGACGCTCGTTCTCGGCACCGTCGACGATTTCCGCGACGTCCTTGAGCCGCAGCGGCGCGCCATTCTTGTAGGCGAGGATCAGGTTGGCGTAATCCTTGGGCGACGTCAGTTGATCGTTGGCATCAAGCATCGACACCCGGGTCGGGCCGTCGAAGTTACCTTTCGGCTGGTTGACGTTGGAGGCGCTGATCAGTGTGCGCACGTCCGACAGGTTCAGGCTATTGGCGGCCAGCGCCTCCGGGTTGACCTTGATCCGCACCGCCTGACGCTGACCGCCGGCAATGCTGACCATGCCGACGCCGCTGATCTGGGCGATTTTCTGCGCCATGCGCGTATCGACCAGGTCATTGAGTTTGGGCAGGAGCATGGTTTTCGAGGTGATGGCCAGGGTCAGCACCGGGGTGTCCGCCGGGTTGACCTTGTTGTACACCGGCGGCGCCGGCAAGTCGGTCGGCAGCAGGTTGGTCGCGGCGTTGATCGCGGCTTGCACCTGTTGTTCGGCGACGTCCATGTTGATGTCGAGGCTGAAACGCAGGGTCAGCACCGAGGCGCCGCCGGAACTGGTCGAGGCCATTTGCGTCAGGCCCGGCATCTGCCCGAACTGACGTTCAAGCGGCGCGGTGACGGCACTGGTCATCACGTCCGGGCTGGCGCCGGGGTACAGGGTCATGACGCGAATGGTCGGGTAATCGACCTGAGGCAGCGCCGACACGGGCAGCAAGCGATAAGCGATCAGTCCGGCCAGCACGATGGCCAGCATGCTCAGGGTAGTGGCTACCGGACGGAGGATGAACAGCCGCGAAATGTTCATGCGCCCTTCTTGGCCTTGTCAGTGACGGCGGCGTCAGTCGGGGTCGCGGCAGACTTGCCTTGCAAGTGTTCAGTCGGCGTGGTCGGCACTTGGTTGCTGTCGTTGACCACCTCCACTTCGCTGCCCTCTTTCAGGCGGTCGGTACCTTCCAGCACCACGCGATCACCCGCTGCCAGGCCTTCGGTGATGACCGTGTTTTCACCGTCACTGGCGCCGATTTTCAACTGGCGGATGGTGACTTTCCTGTCACCGTCCAGCGCATAGACGAAGGTGCCGTTGGTGCCGAACTGGATGGCGGCGGACGGTGCCAGGACCACGCCTTTGAGCGTATCGGCGAGCAGGTGCACGTTGACGAACTGATTGGGGAACAGCGACTGATCGCGGTTCTCGTAACGGGCCTTGAATTTCAGCGTGCCGGTGGCGACGTCGATCTGGTTGTCGAGGCTTTGCAGCACGCCGGTGGCTTGCAATTTGGTGTCGCCGCGATCCCAGGCTTCGGCCGGCAGTTTGGCGCCGCTGCGATAGCGCGAGAGCACGGTGTCCAGGCTGTTTTCCGGGAGTGTGAAGGCAACACTGATTGGCTGGGTCTGGGTGATCACCGCGAGGAACGTGGTGTCGTTCGCCGTGACGAGGTTGCCGACGTCGACCTGACGCAGGCCGACGCGACCGGCAATCGGCGCGCGGATTTTGGTGAATTCGAGATTGAGCTTGGCGTCGTTGACCGCTGCCTGATTGGTCTTGACCGTGCCCAGGTACTGACCGACCAGCGCTTCGGCGGTATCGAGGGTCTGTTTGGCGATGCTGTCCTCTTTGAACAAACCGCGATAACGCTCGACGTCGACCTGTGCGTTTTTCAGCTGCGCCTGATTCTGCAGCAAGGTGCCTTCGGCCTGGAGCAAGGCGTTCTGGTAAGGGCGCGGATCGATCTCCGCCAGCAGGTCGCCGGCCTTGACCATCTGGCCCTCTTCGAAATTGATCTTCACCAACTCGCCACCGACCCGGCTGCGCACGTTGATGGTGTTCAACGCAGTCACTGTGCCCAGCGCCTTGTAATACAGCGGGAAGTCACCCGTGACCGCCGGCGCGACGCGCACCGGAATCGGTCCGGAGCCACCACCGAAGCCTGGGCGCATCATCCCCGAACGCCCGGTGTGCCCGGCCGCAGCCTTGTCTGCGCCCTCCTTGTGGGCTGAACCGGCTGGCCAGAATTTCCAGCACAGGACGGCAATAACCAACAAGACCAGCAGGCTGATCAGCCAGCGACGGGAGTGACGGGGGGACGATTGCATGGAGTGATTAACCATTGGGCGCGTGGGCTTCTTTTACAGGAGGCTGAACGATAAGCACTGGTGGGGGTAAAGCAAAGCAGCTTTACCGGCAATTTACCTTCAACTTACGTTTCAAGGTGTGAGGCAAAACACTGATACACAAATGAAAACGGCCTGGACAGGGCCAGGCCGTTAACAATTGTAAACCGCTTGTTTCAGAACACTTATTTCAGAACGGCCAGAGCCGCTTCGTAATTAGGCTCTTCAGCGATTTCCTTGACCAGTTCGCTGTGCAGGACGTTGTCGTTTTCGTCCAGAACCACGACGGCGCGAGCGGTCAGGCCTTTCAGCGGGCCGTCAGCGATGGCCACACCGTAGTTCTCGATGAACTCGGCACCGCGCAGGGTCGACAGGTTCTGCACGTTTTCCAGGCCTTCGGCACCGCAGAAACGGGCCTGAGCGAACGGCAGGTCAGCCGAGATGCACAGCACTACGGTGTTGGCGACTTCGTTGGCCTGAGCGTTGAACTTGCGTACGGAAGTGGCGCAGGTCGGGGTGTCAACGCTTGGGAAGATGTTCAGCACTTTGCGCTTGCCGGCGAAGTCTTTCAGGGTGACGTCGGACAGATTGCCGGCAACCAGAGAAAAGGCTGGCGCCTTGGAACCGGCTTGTGGCAACTGGCCGTTGACTTGAACCGGATTGCCTTTAAGGGTGACTTGAGCCATGACTTGAGTCCTTCTGATGTTTTGATTGGAAAGCATGCAAGAGGCCGAAGTTAACCACGAAATTGTCCGACGACCTATGCCCTGTCTGGAAATTGTTGGGTGCCTGCGCGAAAAATTGTATACACGATCCGCACAATTCCCATGTGGGAGCGAGCCCGCTCGCGAAAGCGTTGGATCAGTCAGCATAAATGCTGAACGTGACGACGTCTTCGCGAGCAGGCTCGCTCTCACATTAGATTCTTCGGTGTTACTGGTCTTTTATTTAGAGACCCTGTCGATTCACCGCCGGCCCGTTCGACTAAGCAGTGAATCCCCACACGCCACGGAGTACTCACCATGCGATTCATGATCCTTGTCAAAGCCAGCGCCGATTCCGAAGCCGGCATCATGCCCAGTGAAGAACTGATTACCGCCATGGGCAACTTCAACGAAGAACTGGTCAAGGCCGGCATCCTCGTCGACGCCGATGGCCTGCACCCGAGCAGCAAAGGTGCGCGCGTGCGGTTTTCGGGTGACAAACGCACGGTGATCGACGGCCCTTTCGCCGAAACCAAAGAGCTGGTGGCCGGCTATTGGATCTGGGACGTGAAATCCAAGGAAGAAGCCATCGACTGGGTCAAGCGATGCCCCAACCCGATGCCGGGCAGCGACTCGGATATCGAGATCCGCCAGATCTTCTCCGCCGAGGATTTCGGCGCCGAATTCACGCCGGAACTGCGTGAGCAGGAAGAGCGGATCCGCGACCAAGCGAATAAATCCTGACCCAACCCGCGCATAGAATGCGATCAGCCTGTGGGAGCGGGCAAGCCCGCTCCCACAGGGGATTGGTTTTGATCCTCAAAAATTTGCAGCCTGCGGTAGCTTTTACAAAAAGCTGAAAGCGTTAAGCAGGCTGAATATTTATAGCTAGCAATTGTTTGGGCCCTCGGGATATTTCGAATGAAACCCTCTGGCCTGCTTCAAGTGTTTTGAAACCAGCGGTTTGAATGCTAGAAAAATGCGCAAATATATCATCGCCTCCCTCATCCGGAGTAATAAACCCAAACCCCTTGGCATCGTTAAACCACTTCACCGTTCCTGTTGCCATGATTGCCATCCTTTCGCTCATCTTCGCGCAAGCCGATAATTTCGCGCGGCACCCAACCATCAAACACCCATCCCCTCCCCCCGACAACTGTCAAACCTGACAGGGTGTAAATATCCACAGTCCCCGTTTACGAGCTGCCGCAGGCTGCGATCTTTGACGTTGATCTAAAAAACAAAATGAACAGATCGCAGCCTTCGGCAGCGCACGGCGCAGCATTTCCGCTGGCCTTGCGCCTGAGTGTCGGCCATGAGCGGGTCGGCCGTGATGTCGGCGCCGTGGTGGCGTTCAATACGCTGGGCGGAATTATCGGCGTGATGCTCTGCGGCTTTGTGCTGATCCCGCTGCTGGGGCTGGTGCGCATGCTGGGGCTGGTACGCCCCCTGGGCCTGTTGGCGATCATCGCGGCGGCGGTCGGTTACTTCGCGGTGCGCAAGGGCCACGGTGTGAAGAAAGGCCGGCGGCAGGCGGTGGTGGCGCTGGATCTGGTCTCGGTGCTGTTCGCTGTGCTGACACCGGTCAACAAGATCGCCAATCTATTACCCGGCGCACGCAACGGTACGCTGGCGTTTTATCAAGAAGGTCGCGGCGGAACCGTGGCAGTGGTCGCCCAAGGCAAAGGCGAGAACACCTTCCACCGTTTATACATCCAGGGGGTTTCCAGCACCGGCGATGCCATGCCGTCGCTGCGCTACATGCGCATTCAAGCGCTGCTGCCGCTGTTGATTCATAACGGCGAACCGCGTTCGACACTGGTGATCGGCTTCGGCACCGGTATTACCGCCGGCGCCATGCTGCGTTATCCGGGGCTGGAGCATCGCGTGGTCGCCGAGTTGCTGCCGGCGGTGGTCAATGCTGCGCCGCTGTTCAACGGCAATTTCAATGCGGCCAGTGATCCCGGCGTCGAAGTGCGTCTGCGCGACGGGCGCCAGGAACTGCTGCGCAGCGAACAGACTTACGATCTGATCACCCTCGAACCGCCACCGCCGTCGGCGGCCGGTGTGGTCAACCTGTATTCGCGGGATTTCTACCAGTTGGCCGCCAGTCGCTTGCAATCCCAAGGCCTGGTCGCGCAATGGCTGCCGCTGCCGACGCAGAACATCGATGACTCGCGCTCGCTGGTGCGCAGTTTTCTCGACGTCTTCCCCTACGCGAACCTCTGGACCAGCGAATTCTACGAAATGTTGCTGGTCGGTTCGATGCAGCCGATTGAACTGGACGTGGCGAAAATTAACGCGCGCTTCCAGCAGGACAGCGTGCGCGGCACTTTGCAGGATGTCGGCATCGGCTCGGCCGCCGCCCTGCTTTCGACCTGGGTCACTGACCTTGAAGGTCTGGAACGTTTCGCCGCCAACGTTGCGGCGGTCACCGACGATCAACCGCGCATCGAGTACGCGCCGTGGGTGCGAGCCAAGGAAATCACCCGTGTACTGCCAGCGCTGCTCGATCTGTATCAGGCGCCGCCACTGTTGAACGCCGACGCCGGTTTCAATGATCGGATGGCAGCGCATCGGCAGCGTCTGATGCAGTTCTATCGGGCGAGTCTGCATGCCTATGACGGCGATCGTGATGCCTGGGGTCGTGATATCCGCGAAGTGATGCGCGGTGACGGCGGCAATCCGTATTTCCGCTGGTTTATTATCGGTAACTGAACGGCGACTGAGGACTTTCTGACGCGAAACAGGTAGGGTGCGCAAAATCAAATTGCCACCACTGGACCGCGTCGCAGGTTTTCATGGAGTTGTACACGCAATGAGTTGCTGGACCGTCCTTGGCCTTTCGGCCGACGCCGATACGCGCAGTATCAAACGCCAATACGCCGCCCTGCTCAAAAAAACCCGTCCGGACGAAGATCCGGAGGGGTTTCAGCGCCTGCGCGATGCGTATGAACAAGCCCTCAATGACAAGGAATGGGCACAGTTCCACGAAGAGCGGGAGGCCCCCGAGCCTGACGCCAGCCAATGGGACTTGACCGGCCTGACCGTGGTCGAAGCCGATGCCCTGCAACTGGTCACGCGCTCGCTGGACGGTATCAGCCTCGAAGAACTGCGCCAGCGTCACGCACTCGCCGTCGAGCAAGGGTGTGCGCACATCCTCGAAGAAACCCTGTTGCAGCATTGCATCGAACAACCGCAATCGTCCGGGCCGCTGGTGGATTGGGCGGTGCAGCAGTATCACTGGTTCAGTGCCTGGCAACGCCTTGAGCTGGACGAAGAATCCGTTGAACTGCTGCTGGCTCAACAGCGTGAGCGCGTCACCCAGCCCCTGTGCGATGCACTTGAGCAGCAAGACAGTGAAGCTTTTTTGCAGGCTTACCAGGATCGCGTCAACGTCCTCTGGCTTGAAGGCGAAGTGCACCGACAATGGTTCAACCGCTTTTTGAGTCAGTTGCTGCTGGACAGCCGTTACTGGTCTGCGCACATTTTCGAGCAGGTTTGCGCCGGCCAGGGCTGGCACGCAGGCCCGTCGAACCGCTGCCCCGAAAGCGAGTGGAAGCGACTGGTCGCGCGCCATGAGGCGCCGATTTTTCTGGCGCGACAGCGCCAGCTCGCCCAGGAACCGCTCGCCACGCCGCAACACCGCGCCGCACGCCTGTTACTCGGCAGCGGACCCTTCAGTCAGCGCCGCGCGCTGGCCCGGCGCCTGCACGAGGAGGACTGGGCCCAGTGCCGTCAGTTGAGTTCAGCGCTGTACGCCAACACGCCCGAGATCTGGGCGGACATGCCCGGCGGCACCGCGTTCTTCTGGCGCGATTGGGAAACCCGTTTCAACGACTGGCCAACTTACGTGGGCGTCGTGCTGGCCTGCCTGATCGGCGCATTTACCCACTTCATCCCGCAGGGTCTGCGTCTCAGCGGGCTGATCAATATCGTCATGATCACAACGGTGGTGTTTGCAGTGATCGGCGCCGGGCTCAATTGGCTGGTGCATAATTTTGCCCATCGCTGGTGGGTGCTGGATGACCGGCTCAGTGCGCGGCTTTGCCTGGGTTTCGCCGCTGAGTCACCGCCGTTCGGGGTCCTGCGCGATCTGATTCCCTGTGCACTGATGGTGGCCGGGTTGAGCTGGTTTTTCGGCCCGATCGCCGGCGTAGTGTACGCCACGACGTTGGCGACTTTCGGGCTGATACGTCGGCGGCAGGTCAAGCCACACGTTTCCTGGGAACAGACCAACCCGCTGCTGAAAGTCTGTCTGACGACCCTCGCGACCATGCTGTTGATCGTTGTGCTCGGCGTGATCAATGTGATCGGCAGCCAAGGCACGGTCAAGCGCAACCAGGGGCTGCAACCCTGGACCGAACGTTTGTGCAGTCGCATGCCGGCGACCACCGCTGAATGCAGCGCACCGGCAACCGTTGAACAGTGGTACGGCAAGGAGGCGCACCCATGAATACCAAACTGCTGTTCCCGATCGGTCTGGTGATCGGTGTCGTCGTCATGGGTTTGACCGGCGCCAGTCGCCCCTTCTCCCAACTCGACCTCTGGCTCGATCAACGCGATGCGCCGGTCACCGCCCAAGCCAATGCCTTGAGCCCGCTGATTGCCTGCGTTAATCGGGTCGACGTGCAATGGCGCGTGGCTTATGACCTCTACAAGACCCCACAGCCACCTCGGCAGATCACCGAGCAATGGTTGCGCAGCCTCAGCGATTTTGAAGACAGCGATGCGCACAATGTGCGCGACATCCAGCGTGACCTGTGCTCCAGGCGTCTCGCTGAAAAGCTCGAGCTGTTGGCCTATCAGCCGGAACTGGCACAAACGGCAAATGCCTACGCTCGCGCGCTGGACCAGGTGGCGATGACGATACCAAGCGGCCGGTTTGACCGGGAAGCGAGCTTTGTCACCGGGACACAGAATGCCGCGGCCCTCATTGTCGAAAATGTTTTTATTCCGCCCGTGGCAGACAGTTACAACAGCGCTTCAATCGCACTGAGAGAAAGCCTGCTGCCCCTCGATGCCGCGCAGCGACCCGAACAGTTGAAGCGCCTGGAAGAACGCGTGGGCAAGGACATCCACTGGTATTTGCTGGCCTATATGATGCAGGCGCGCGAGACCATCGACGTGCTTGATGCAGCCATGAAAAACCGCACGCTGACCCCGCAACTGCTGGCCGACACCACAGCAAAATTGCAACAAGCCTGGGATCGTCGGGAACCCTTTCTTGTCGCGCAAACGAGTGGCGGTTTCCAGACCAGGACTGACGCGGCACGGGATCTGTGGTTGTACATCGGCAAGCCGTCGACCGTCTATCTACAGGCGTTGAACACCCTGCACAAGGACTGGCAGGAACACGCCCCACCGCAGCGCCTGAGCGACGACTTCTACACGGTCGGCCGCAGTTACGATGGGCTGCTCAGCTACTACAACCGCAGGGCCAGAGCCGAGTTCTGAGGCCGCACGCGGGATCGCTCACCCTGAACGATCCCGCTGCCGGATCTTACTTCGCCTTGAGTTTGAGGTAGGACTGATGCAAGTCCGAAGCCCAGCCATCGATCACGCCTTTGACGTCATTGGCTTTCATCACTTGCGAATCGTTTTCCAGTGGTTTACCGGTACCTTTGCGCACCACCTGGGCGACGACTTTGTTGTTGCCGCCGTCGAGGAATACCGCTTCGGTGGCCAGGGTGGTTTCCTGATCGCGGATGCCGCTAGCGGTACTGACCGCTGCTGCCACCAGCGCAATCGGAATGACTTCGTAAGGCTTGAGGCCTTCGGTCTTGCTGCTCACCGCAGTGATTGCCGCACGCACCACGATCACCCCCGGGCCAGGACCGGCGGCCAGTGGCAGCGACTTGCCGATTTCGCGTTTGAGTGCCTGATCGTAATAGCTGGTGATGCCGTTGAGGGTCTGCTGCGGAATCTTCGTGGTCGGTTGCGGTTTTGGATAGAGCTGGGTCGGTTCGATATAGACGCTGGTGAATTTGTTGATATCGACTTTCGGATCGATCCAGCGCATCACTTCGGCGCCGGACGGCGACTTGGCCTCCTTGAGCTGGCTGTAGTCCTTGAGAAACCCGGAGTATTCATCGGGAGCAACGGTTTTGCTCGAGCAGCCGACCACGCCGAGGGTGGCGATGCAGAGCGTGCCCATCATTACTGCTAGCTTCATGCTGTAACTCCTGTCAGAAGGCCTGAATGTATTGCTTGAGGGGGTGCTACAGGTATAGCCAAAACCTCGGCAATTGCGATTCGAAATCACAAAATTCATGCAAGACTGCGCGGCGCCTCACACGTGTCATTTGACAGACGCCGGGCATCCGGCAAAGCTGCACCGAGCTTGAACGCACGCCAGACGGCAAATGCACCTGGACTACGGAAGTCGCAATGCCCAAGCATAAAAATAAAACCGTACAACCTGACCCTGATTCGTCTCCATCCGCACTTTCCCGCTACTTGTTCCCCATCACCATCGGCGTCCTCTTGGCCGCCGTGGCGGGCATCGGCTGGTTTCTGTTCAGCCCAGCTCCGCCGCCGATAAAACCAGTCCCGCTCAGCACGCCCGTCGCCCCGCCCGCGAAACCGCAGACGGTGATTGCGAGCCAACCGGCAACGATGGTCGATGAGCAACAGTGCCAGGGCTGCCACACCGAACAGGTCAAGGACTGGCAAGGCTCGCACCACCAGTTGGCGATGCAACCGGCGACGGCCGAAACCATGCTCGGCGACTTCAGTAACGTGACGTTCAACGCTGAAAAGGAAACCACGCGGTTTACGCGCAAGGGCGATGAGTTCTGGGTCAACACGCCCGGCATCAACGGCAAGAATGCCGACTTCAAAGTCGCCTACACCTTCGGCATCGCCCCGCTGCAGCAATACCTGATCGAAGTCGGCGAAGGACGCCTGCAAGCGCTCGGCGTTGCCTGGGATACCGAGAAGAACCGCTGGTTTCATCTGTATGCTGGCCAAGGCGTCAACTTCAAGAATCCGCTGCACTGGAGCAAGCCAAGCCAGAACGCCAACTTCATGTGCGTCGAGTGCCACACCACCGGTTACAAGCGCAATTTCGATGCGGCCAGCAACACGTTCAACAGTCAGTGGAACAGCCTCGGCGTTGGCTGTCAGGCCTGCCATGGCCCGGCATCAAATCATCTGGAATGGACGCAGAAAAAAACCGACCTGATCCACGCCGGTTTCGATGTCGACCTCAAGGACAAGAACGCCACCGTAGAAATCGAAACCTGCGCCCGTTGCCACGCGCGCCGTGCGCCGCTGGGCGATGGCTACACCGTCGGCAAACGCCTGATGGACGATTACCTGCCGAGCACCCTCACCCGCGAGCTGTATGCACTGGACGGCAAGATCAAGGATGAAGTGTTCGAACACGGCTCGTTCCTGCAAAGCAAGATGTTCGACAAGGGTGTGCGTTGCAGCAATTGCCACAACCCGCACAGCACCGAACTGAAAGCACCAGGCAACGCGGTGTGCCTGCAATGTCATAACACCGCCGGCAAGACCGCGGTCGAAGGGGTCGACGGCAAAGGCTTGCAAGCGAAGAACTACGACTCCATCGAACACACCCGCCACACCATGGGCCAGCCCGGCTCGCAGTGTGTCGATTGCCACATGCCGGGCAAGTTCTACATGGGCAATGACTTCCGTCATGACCACAGTTTCAGCATTCCCGATCCGGAACGTGCGCAAAAGCTTGGCACGCCGGACGCCTGTCTGACCTGTCATCAGGGCAAGGCTGGCGATAAGGTCACCGCGCAGTTCAAGTTATGGAACGCTTCCACTGCCCCGCAAGCCCCGCGTTATGACGAAAGCCTGTGGCTGATCCGCAACGGCCATCCCGGCGCTGCCGACGCGTTGTACGCGCAATTGCAGCGCAGCAATCTGCCAGCGATTCAGCGCGTCACGTTGCTCGCGGAACTGCCGCTGTACCCCAGTGAACAAGCGCTGAAACTGGCAACCCAGGACCTGAAGAACCCGGCGCCGCAGGTACGAGAAAGTGCTGTGCGAGCGATCAGCGCGTTTCTGCCACCGCCGGAGCGGGCGCTGTTGTTGTCGCCGCTGTTGGCTGACCCGGTGAAAGCCGTGCGCATTGTCGCGGCCAGAGATCTGCTGAGTGTCGCGCACAACAATACGTTGGGTGCAGCGCAAGCCAACTGGGACGCGGCGATTGCCGAGTACGAAACGGTGCAAAAAAGCCTGGCGGAACGCGCCGAGGCCAATCTGAACCTGGCAATGCTCTATCAGGCCAGCGGTCGCAGTTCGGAGGTTGAAGGTCTGCTGCGCAGCGCCCTGAAACGCGACCCGGATTTCTACCCGGCGCTGGTGACGCTGGTGCAATGGCTGGAGGCCAATGGGCGTGGTCAGGAAGCACAACAGCTGCTCAACGACAGTCTCAAGCAGCATCCGGAGGCAGCCCTGTTGCAGCACACCCGCGGCCTGTCGCTGATCCGCGCCGGCAAAACCGCCGAGGCCATGACTGCCCTGCACAAAGCTGCGCAACTGGAGCCGCAGAACGCGCAATACGGGTATGTGCTGGCGGTGGCGCTGCACGACAGTGGCAAGGTTGATGAGGCGTGTGAGGTGCTGGAGGGACTGTTCAAGGTGCAACCGGCGAATCGCAATGCGCGGCTGTCGTTGATGCAGTATTACCTTGAGAACGGCAAGGAGCCGAAGGCGCAAGTGCTGCTGCAGGGCTGGAAGAAAATGAACATGGGCGATCCCGCCCTGAAGTAATCCACTACCCCCTATAGGAGCTGCCGCAGCCTGCGGCAGCTCCTATAGGGTTCAGGTTTTACCAGGAAGATTCGCCGCTGCGCAGGGCGATTTCGCGTCGGCTGTGGATGCGCATAGCCTTGATCAGCGACACCGTCCCGACCATCAGAATCGCCGCGCCAAACAGGAAGTCGATGTTGTATAGCTGGAAGTCCTGCACCGGCCCGATCAACAACCCTCGCACCACGGCAACGCCGACCAGCGTGGCCAGGAAGTCGATCCCTGGCGCGTCACGATAGAACACCAGCATCAACGGCAGGCACAGCACCAGCAGAAGCATCAGCACGACCACCTTGAACGAACCTTTGCGCTCGACGCTGAACGCGCATTCGTGCGGGCCGTAGGCCTTGTAGTCTTCGTCGCGGATCATCGAGGTTTTTTCGTTGATGTAGTCGACGCGGTTGTACTTCTGGATCGGTGTGAAGGTATTGGACATCTCCATCAGCGTGGTGATGTTCTTGAAGCGCAGGTCAATGCGCTCGCTGCCCTTGAGGTAATAAAGCACCGGTTTATAGCCATAACGGTAGGTATCGAACGGGAACTCGGTGACCTGGCCCTGAACGCCGATCGGGCGTGGCTCCAGTTCCGCGTAAGCACTTTTGTTGGTGGCCGAGAGGTTGCGGCTCAGTGGCTGCACCTTGACCTGTTCAAGGAAGATCGGCGTGGCCCCGTAGGTCCACTGCAACGGTTCCAGACGCAGGCGCAGTTCGTTGCGGCTCAGGTCATAACGGTTGAACGTGCGTTCGGAAACCACCAGCGAACCGCTGAGCATGAACTCGCCGCGCAGGTTGTTGGTAACGCGCAAGGTCAACTGATCCTTGCCCAGCAACGCCGCTTCGTTGGTCGGCGGAGTGCCGCACCACGCTGTGCTTTCGCCCGCGCCGCCGAGTTGGCCGTCGCGGTTTTCCTTGAATACATAAAAGTAACTGGCCCACAGCGTCAGCAGCAAAAGAAACGCTGTGAGGCCGAGGATTTTCTTGCCCGGACTCACTGATCAGACTCCCTTCTTCGGTTCCATCGTCCAGCCGAAAACCCGCTGGCGACGGCGACTCTAACAAAAGGCCATCATCGACCCAAGGGAAAATGCCTGATCGGCGAAGGTTGTAAGGGTTTCCCCTGCATGCGTAACACCCTGTGGCGAGGGGATTTATCCCCGATCGGCTGCGCAGCAGTCGCAAACCCGGCGGACGCGGTTGAGCTGCGAGAGCCAGTTGGCAGGTTTAGGGGCCGCTGCGCAGCCCATCGGGGCGGTGCGACGTTTCGCTAAATCCCCTCACCACAAGGTTAGACACCACAGGGAGTAAATTCCGTACTCAGCGTCGACGGAATAGCGGACGTGGTTCGATGACTGAGCGGCCATACAGCACGCTCATTCCCGCCAATCCCTTCAGCGCATCTTCAGCCGATTTGTCCTCGCGCACGGCAAAACTGTCGAAGCCACACTGGCGCATGTGGCTGAGTTGATCGCGCAGCACATCGCCAATCGCGCGCAACTCCCCTGCCCAGCCGAAACGACTGCGCAGCAAATACGCCTGACTGTAAGCGCGGCCGTCGCGAAAGCTCGGGAAGTCGAGTGCAATCAGGGGCAGCGAGGCCAACCACGGAACAAGGCTTTCGACTTCATCGTCCGGCCCCAACCACACCGCGTGGGTCGATGGCGATTGCAGCCAGTGCGCCAACGGCAAAATCAATAATCCTGCGGGTCGTGCCATTGAAGGCTCGCGAATCAATGTCCAAGGATCATCCGTCACAAGCCGCGCCACGCCCTGCTCCAGCCGCAGCAAATTGTTCATGCCGAGACCTCCAGTGCTTTCGGATACACCCGCTCCTTGAATGGCTCCAGACCAATCCGCGCCAAGGTATCGACAAACAACTCCTCACTCTCGCGGTAGCGCACAAAGGTGCCGATGATCCGCTCGATGACCTGCGGCACTTCAGCGGCGCTGAACGACGGACCGATGACTTTGCCCAGTGCGCTGTGCTTGCCCTGCGCGCCACCGAGGGTGATCTGGTACCACTCGCTGCCGTTCTTGTCGACGCCAAGGATGCCGATATTGCCGATGTGGTGATGGCCGCAGGCATTCATGCAGCCGGAGATGTTCAGACTGATGTCGCCCAGATCGTGCAGATAGTCGAGGTTGTCGAAACGTGCCTGAATCGCCTGGGCAATCGGGATCGATTTGGCGTTGGCCAGCGCGCAGAAGTCGCCGCCGGGGCAGGCAATGATGTCGGTCAGCAAGCCAACGTTGGCGCTGCCCAGATTTCGCTCGCACGCCAGTTGCCACAAGGCATACAGATCGGCTTTCGGCACATCCGGCAGGACGATGTTCTGTTCATGGGCAATGCGGATCTCGCCGAAGCCGAAACGCTCCGACCAGTCGGCGACTGCCAGCATCTGCAATCCGGTCACGTCGCCCGGCGGCGAGACCCCGCCCGGCTTGGTCGACAGGACCACGCTGGTGTAACCCGGCACCTTGTGCGGCTGCACGTTGCGCGCCACCCAACGGGCGAACGCCGGGCTCTCGGCGAGGCGCGTGCCGAAGTCCAGATCGGTATCCGGCAGCGTCCGATACGTCGGCGGCACGAAGGCGCTGGCAACCCGCCGATATTCGCCATCGGTGAGCTGCGCTGGACCGTCCTTGAGGTGCTGCCATTCTTCTTCCACTTCTTTGGCAAACGCCTCGATACCCAACGCTTTGACCAGAATCTTGATCCGCGCCTTGTACTTGTTGTCGCGCCGGCCATGGCGGTTGTAGACCCGCAGCACCGCTTCGACATACGACAACAGATGCTGCCACGGCAGCCCGTCGCGAATCTGCAAACCGAGGATCGGCGTGCGCCCCAATCCGCCACCGACGATCACTCGCAGGAGCATCTGGCCCTCGCGGCCGGGGTAAAGGTACAGGCCGATATCGTGCATCATGATCGCCGCGCGATCCTGCTTCGCAGAGCAGATGGCGATCTTGAATTTGCGTGGCAGGAAGAGGAATTCCGGGTTGATCGTCGACCACTGCCGCAGGATCTCCGCCAGCGGTCGCGGGTCGATCAACTCGTCCGCTGCAACGCCGGCAAAGGCTTCAGTGGTGATGTTGCGTACGCAGTTGCCGGAGGTCTGGATCGCATGCATGTTGACCTGGGCCAGACGTTCGAGGATGTCCGGCACCTCCGCCAGTTCAATCCAGTTGAACTGCATGTTCTGCCGCGTGGTGAAGTGGCCGTAGCCACGGTCGTAATCAGCGGCGATGCTCGCCAGCGTGCGCATCTGCCCGGCGCTCAGCGTGCCGTAGGGAATCGCCACGCGCAGCATGTACGCGTGCTTTTGCATGTACAGGCCGTTTTGCAGACGCAGCGGCAGAAACTCTTCTTCACTCAATTCCCCGGCCATGAAGCGCTCGACCTGATCGCGAAACTGCGCAACGCGCTCGAACACCAGTGCGCGGTCGTAATCATCGTATTGGTACATGCAACTGCCACCTCATCAGGACGCACACAATTCCTGTAGGAGTGAGCCTGCTCGCGATTGCGGTGTGTCAGTCGACATCTCTGTTGCCTGACACACCGCAATCGCGAGCAGGCTCNCGATTGCGGTGTGTCAGGCAACAGAGATGTCGACTGACACACCGCAATCGCGAGCAGGCTCACTCCTACAGATTTTGCGAGGACTATGGCACTACGGCGCAGCACGCAACAGATTCACCTGAAACGATAAAAACCGTATCAGGACGCGGCAGAACGCCGCAGGCAGTACCTCAATCTGATCCGCATAAATGAAAGATTCCTGAGCCTGTTTTGTTTCCGGTGGGGTTTCTACAGTGCAACCCATGCCAGACCGGGTGGCCTGGCAAGACTTTGCAACCGTGGATGAACTGACCATGAGCACAGCAACAATCGGACAGGCTTATAACTACAAGGTCGTCCGCCAATTCGTTATCGCGACGGTTTTCTGGGGTGTCGTGGGCATGGCGATGGGGGTATGGATCGCCTCGCAACTGGTATGGCCGGAGATGAATCTGGACTTGCCGTGGACCACCTTCGGTCGCTTGCGGCCCTTGCACACCAGCCTGGTGATTTTCGGCTTTGCCGGCAGCGCGCAGTTCGCCGCCAGTTACTACGCGGTGCAGCGCACCTGCCAGGTGCGGCTGTACTCGGACAAGCTCGCCGCGTTCACCTTCTGGGGCTGGCAATCGGTGATCGTGATCATGCTGATCACCCTGCCGATGGGCTACACCACCACCAAGGAATACGCCGAGATCGAATTCTCCGGCGCCGTGTGGATGGCTTTGGTCTGGGTCGCTTACGCCATCGTGTTTTTCACCACCGTGGTGCAGCGCAAGACCAAACACATCTACGTCGGCAACTGGTTTTTCGGCGCGTTCATTCTGGTGATCGCCATGTTGCACGTGGTTAACCACCTATCGATTCCGGTGGACTGGTTCAAGTCGTATCCGGTGTATTCCGGTGCCACCGACGCCATGGTGCAGTGGTGGTACGGGCACAACGCCGTGGGCTTCTTCCTGACCACCGGGTTCCTCGGGATGATGTATTACTTCGTGCCGAAACAGGTGAATCGGCCGGTGTATTCGTACCGGTTGTCGATCGTGCATTTCTGGGCGCTGATCACCCTGTACATCTGGGCCGGCCCGCACCATTTGCACTACACCGCCCTGCCGGACTGGGCGCAATCGCTGGGCATGGCGATGTCGCTGATCCTGCTGGCACCGAGCTGGGGAGGCATGATCAACGGCATGATGACCTTGTCCGGCGCCTGGCATAAATTGCGCACCGACCCGATCCTGCGCTTCCTCGTGCTGTCGCTGGCGTTCTACGGCATGTCGACGTTCGAGGGGCCGATGATGGCGATCAAGACCGTCAACGCCCTCTCCCACTACACCGACTGGACCATCGGCCACGTCCACGCCGGCGCGCTCGGCTGGGTGGCGATGATCACCTTCGGCGCGACCTATCACATGGTGCCCAAGGTCTTTGGCCGCGAGCAGATGTACAGCACGCCGCTGATCAACCTGCACTTCTGGCTGGCGACCATCGGCACGGTGCTCTACATCGCCTCGATGTGGGTCAACGGCATCACCCAAGGCCTGATGTGGCGGGCGATCAACGAAGACGGCACGCTGACTTACTCGTTTGTCGAGGCACTGCAGGCCAGTCATCCGGGGTTCATCGTGCGTTTTGCCGGCGGGGTGTTCTTCCTCAGCGGCATGTTGCTGATGGCTTACAACGTCTGGCGTACGGTACGCGTCGCCGATGTGGCCATCGCCCACCGTGAAGCGCAGATCGCCTGAGACAGGGAGCCGGTGAATATGGATATTTTCTTCAATGTGTTGGGGGTGGTTTTTCTGTGGCTGGCGGTGGAGTACTGCCTGCGGCGGGAGACCGCACAGAGTCTGGAGGATGCGAGCATGGTGCCGTTTGCCGATGATCCGGAGGTGGCGCGGCGGGTTGAGCTGGCCACGGGTAAAACCGTGAAGGCTGTGGCGCCAGAAATAGCCAAACCCGGCTGGATTAACCTCGATATGTAAGTCACCCAAAACCAATGTGGGAGCGAGCCTGCTCGCGGATACGGTAGATCACTCGACATCGATGTTGAATGATGTATCACATTCGCGAGCAGGCTCGCTCACACTGGGAAATGTGTGAATCCCTGCGATCTAGGTGCGGTCGCGGGGAATCAGGCTCTGCAGTTGCTGCGCCAGAAAATCCGCATCAAACACAAACGTATCCGGATCCTTCAGCCCATTGGTCTTGCGCCACTGCCACTCGCCGTTCGGCAACCCCACCAGCGAAATACTGCCGTAGCGCGCCGCCGTCAGGCCCATCACCGCCAGCGAAATCTGGCCCGCGCTGCCCATCACGTCGGGCACGAACTCCACCGGTTTGCCGGCGATCACGATGCTCAGCTTTTCAGTCTTGAAGGTCGAAGTCTCTACCGGGGTGCTCGGGCCGAAAGCGACATACGCCTCGCGGCTCACTTCCAGCAGATTCGGTGCCTGCACCGGCTCCAGCCATTGCTGGATATGGCTGAACAGTTCGCTGATGCGGGTTGCCCAGGTCTGTGACTGCGTTTCGAACAATTGCTTCTTGTGCGCTTCACTCTCGGCATAGTGACGAAGCATTTCGCCCAGCTGTTGTACGTCGTTCATCGGTACGTTCCTCGGTGAGCCTGCGTTCTCCGATAGTGACAGATCGAAGCGCCGGCGTACGTTAAACCTCAGAACCCGGCACCGGGACACTTTGCAGAAGGATCAACGGTACAGTTTGCCTGGCACTGGCATGCGCTTGCGAACAAATGGACACTCTGCCCAAGCCCAACCTTCATCACCAAGGGAAGTCCAATGCGCACCATCGGCATGATCGGCGGCATGAGCTGGGAGTCCAGCGCCGAATACTATCGACTCACCAATCAACAGGTCCGTGATCGTCTCGGCCCATTGCGCTCGGCACAAGTGCTGATGTACAGCGTCGATTTCGGCCCGGTCGAACAAGCCCAACATGCCGGGCGCTGGGAAGACGCGGCGGCAATTCTGGTGGATGCCGCGCGCAGGCTTGAGGCCGGCGGCGCCGAATGCGTGGTGCTGTGTACCAACACCATGCACAAGGTCGCCGAGCAGATTCAGGCTGCGATCAGCATTCCGTTCCTGCACATTGCTGAACCGGCCGCGCACGCCGCGATTGCAATTGACGCGCGAACGGTCGGCTTGCTCGGTACGGCATTTACCATGGAACAAGACTTTCTCAAGCAACGCCTGATTGCCCAGGGTTTGACGGTATTGGTGCCCGATGATGCTGAACGCCAGCAGGTGCACCGGATCATCTACGACGAGCTGTGTGTCGGGGTGATCAGCGAGGCATCCCGCAAGATCTACCAACAGGTGATCGAGTCGCTGACGGCGCGTGGCGCCCAGGCGATCATTCTCGGCTGCACGGAAATCGGCCTGCTGATCAAACCCGAACACAGCGCCCTGCCCTTGCTCGACACCACCGAGCTGCACGCGCAGTCGGCGGTGGCGTTCGCGCTGGGCGACTGAGTCAGGCTTTCGGACGGTTGCGCAGACGGGCCATGCTGAGGGTATCGACCCACTGCCCGTCGCGCACCGCATAATCGCGAAACAGGCCTTCGGTCTCGAAACCGAACTTGCGGTAGAGACCGATGGCCGCCTCGTTATCGGCGTACACCGACAGCTCGACGCGGTGCAGATTCATCCAGTTGTCGGCGACGTCCAGCGCCGCCGCCAGCAATGCCGAACCCACACCCTTGCCCTGCCACGCCTGCGCGACGGCCATGCCGACGCTGCCGGCGTGACTGCGGCGAATCCGCGAATAGTTTTCCAGGCCCAGATTGCCGATCACCACGCCCTGGTGCAGCGCCACCAGTTGCACCACGCGCTCGTTGTCCGGCATCAGTCGCTTGCGCCAGATCTCGGTGGCTTGAAACGGCATCTGCAACACCTGCCGGGTCACGGCCGGGTCGTTGTACAGCGCAGTGATGCCCTCGACGTGGGATTCGTTGAAGCGCTCGATATGAATGGCAGGGGTGTGCTCGGGCATGGCGGATCTGTCCGTGATCGATGTGTGGCCGCCCACTCTAAACCGATCAACACGTTGTCTGCCATAGGTACATATTTGTAGGAGCGAGCCTGCTCGCGATAGCGGTGTATCAGTCGAAATTGATTAATCTGACACACCGCTATCGCGAGCAGGCTCACTCCTACAAGGGAATGTCGGCGTAGAGGGAATAAGGTCAGCTCTGGAACCATTCCTGGCGTTCGTTGAAGGTGTGGTGGATCAGTTCCACCAGCGTCTGCACTTCGGCGATATGTTGCGACTCGGCATTCACCGCCAGCCACGCCTGCAACTGCATCGACTCCTCGAACAACCCCGGCAATGCCACCAACCCACGGTCGTAGCGGCTCATGTAAATGGGCAGCAGACCGATGCAAGCGCTGCACCGGATCATTTCCAGCATCAGCTCGTAGGACTGCATCTGCACCACCCCGGCCAGACGTTGTTCGACGAGGTTGTTCCAAGGGCGGAAGCTGTCGATCTGACGGTCGTGCTGCCATTGCACGAGCATGAAATCGGCGAGGTCGTCAGCGCTGTCCGGGCGCGCGGTGACGCGGGAGTAGCGTTTGGCGATGTGCGGCAGGTAGTCCAGTCGCGCAAGCCGTTGCGGCTCGCTGGTGGCGAAGGTCGGGCCGGGATGCGCGGAATCGCCGTGGGCCAGCCAGAGGACTATGTCGGCGCTGACCGCACGCAGGGACAATTCGCTGTCGAGAGCGATGATCTCCAAACGTACGCTGGCATTGCGTCGCAGCAACGCGATCAGGTCACGGCCGAGAATGTCATGCAGGATCGATTCGGCGACGGCCAGACGTATCAGCGGCTGTTCGACCACCGGCAGTTTGCGCTCGTTGGCCAGCGCTACCAGTTTGGCCTGCAGTTGCTGGCCTTCGCGGGTCAGGCTCAGCGCGCTGCCCTGAAAGCTGAACAAGGTATGTTGCAGCTCCTGCTCCAGTTGCGCCAATTGCTTGCGCAACAAGGTCGAACGCACATTGAGACTGCGCGCGGCCTGCATGAAGCAGCCGCAGCGGGCGCTGACCAGAAAGTATTGCGCGACTTCGGCGTCGATCGTCGCGGCTTGCGCCAGCCAGGGTTCGCTGTTGCCCTGCGGCCAGCGAAATTCGGCGCTGCCCTGTCGTCCTGCGGGTTCGGTGAATGACATCGATGACTCCCTGTCGATCTTTGTTGTTTGATGGCTTCCAGCACTTGATAAACATCTGAACCCTGTGAGGGACCTGTGGGAGCTGGCTTGCCAGCGATGAGGTGGGCACATTCAACATCGCTAGACTGACATTCCGCTATCGCTGGCAAGCCAGCTCCCACAGGGGTTGTGGTGAAAGTGAAATCAGAGTTTTTCCTCAAGGACCTTGTTGAGTTCAGCGCCGTCGATACTCAGGGTCGCGGTGTTGAGCATGCCGTCCAGATACGCCTGGGCAATCTGCTCCTGCCGCTGGGCACGCAGGGCCTGAGTCAGTTGATCGCGCAATTCGTCCAGCGTCGCCGTTCGCGGCGGTTGCTGTTCGGTGAGTTTGATCACATGGAACCCGGCCGCGCTTTGCACAGGGTCGGAGACTGCGCCGACCTTGAGCCGCGCCACCGCGCCGCGCACTTCCGGCACCAGTTGCTGCAACGGTTGCAGCCCCGTGTCGCCGCCGCGTTCAGCGGTGACACGATCCTGCGAATACTGCGTCGCCAGTGCAGCAAATTCCCCTGGGGCGGCCTGAGCTTTCTTGCTCAATTCCGCCGCCTGTTTGCGCACTGCTTCCAGGTTCTGCGGCTCATTCACTCCGAGGAAAATCTGACTGACCCGATACAGCGCCGGCGTCTGCCAGTTGGCTTTGCCGGCGTCATAGGCCTGCTGCAACTCGGCCGCGCTCGGGTACTCGGCCGGCACCTGGCTGACCGAACGCAAATAATCGCGGAAGACAATCTGTTCAGTCGCCGCACGCATCTGCTGCGCGACGTCCGGACGCTGCGCCCATCCTTGCGCATCGGCTTGTTCGAGCACCGCTTTTTCGGCCAACCGCGTACGAATCCAGCGCTCCAGCGCCTCACGATTGCCGCGCAGCTGTTCGCGGGTTTCGGGCGCGACAGTCGCCAGCAGCGCCTGCAATTCGGCCGGCGACACTTGCTGATTGCCCAACCGCGCCACCGCCGGCCCCGTAGCAACCGCCGCCACCGGCGACGATTGCTGGGCGGCGACCGGGTCACTGCCCGGTCGCACGGCCAACGCCACGGCCACCACCAACAGCGCCACCGCAGCGGCGCTGATCACCATGGCAGGCTTTTTCACAGCGCGACTTCCTCTTGCTCGGCCACGGCCACTTTGGCGGTCTGCGCGGCGGCGCCGTTCTGGGTGAAATCCCGCAGATAGACAATGAATTCCTGCAACAGACGATCCCACAGTTCCAGATTGCCGCGCAGGTGATCGTTGCTCACGCCCGCCGCGACCACCACGTCCATTTCCATCACCAGAAACTCGCCCTGCAACGACAACCGCGCAAAGCGACGGGTCGCGTTCCACTGCTCGGCCACACCCTGTGGCAACTCACCCTGCACGCGCAGCGCACAACTGAAAGTAAAATCGACAAAGCTGCCCTGCTCCACCGCCGGATTGCCGAAACGCACGGCGTAGCCGATGCCCTGGCTGGCGCTGAGCAACTGGACGATGCCGTTCTGTTCGGTCTGGTTGACGCGATAACCGGCGGCTTGCAGGACATCGGTCAGGGATTGCGGGGAAACGTGGCTGATCAATTGAGTCATTATTTCTTCCTTGTTCATCAGTGTGCGAGCGCGGCTTGCGGCGCGTCGAATTGAGTCTTGTAGAGGTCGTCACCGAACCCCTGGGCCAGTTCATCGAACTTGACCCGGGCGCTGCCCGCGAAGGGCTGGCGAATCTTCATCACCTCGGCCACATCGATGTTTTCGTAGGCGGTGAGGATCTGCTTGGCGACGCCGTACATCTGCTGATTCTTGACTGAACATTGCTGCACTTGTGTGTCACGTTCAGCCAATTGCGCTTGAAGCTTAGACCGTTCTGCCTCTTTGGCACGGGCCATCACCAACAGCTCGTCATAAGCCTTTTTGAACTTGCCGGTCTGCTCATTGCTGGCCGCCACTTGCGCCTGCGCCTGGCTGTGCAGGCTTTGCTGCTGCCCGGCCAGTTGCTCGGCAATACCTTTGGCCTTGGCCAGTTCCGCCGTCAATTGCTTGATCTGCGCCTGCGCGGCCTTGGCTTCGTTCTGCGCCGCCAGTTGCGCGGCGCTGGCCTGGGCCTGCTGACTTTGCAGGGCCTGCAACTGTTGCGTGGTGCTGCGCAATTGCGTACGCAGGCGTTCTTCCATGCCTTCAGCAGTTGCCCCGGTGGCAATCAACATGCCGACCCCCAGCCATAAAAAGCGGATTTTCATCACCCTCTCCCGGCGCCTTAGAAGCGCGTGTTGATCTCAAGCTGCAAGACGTCGATGTCGAACGGCGCGCCGTACACCGCTTCGGTGCTCATCCAGCGACCCGTCGCGTAAACGTTCTTCGCCAGACCGTAGTTGCCGCCGATGAAGTAACCCTTGGCGTTGGTGCCGCCGAGGTGGAACGACGAGTCGTTGAAGCCGTCCGGCAAGGCATCTGGCTGGATGTACTTGTAGCCGGCGAACATGTTCCAGTCGCCCTGCTTCTTCAGGTCCAGCGCGCTGCCAAGGGTGAACTGCACCATCCACGCATTGGCACCGCTTTCGATGTCGCCATTGCTGTCGAGGTTGTTGACGATCTGCCCGGCCGAGCGCTTGCGCATGTCGCCTTCGTCATAAGCGAGGTTGTGGATGTAGTTGCCCTGGCTGCGCAACTTGAAGTCTTCTGGCAGGTCGGCGTCCCACACCATGTTCAAGTCCAACAGATTGAATTCGGAAGCGAGACCAACGAATTGCGGCTGCGGCGTGGTGGTCGGGTTGAGCGGGTTCGGCGTGATGTCACGTAGCAGGAATACGCTGTTGCCCTTCTGCATGAACGCCGCGCGGCTGCCGTCGCTGTCGCAACCCGGGGCGCCGGCCCACGGTTCGCAAGGGCTGGAGCGCTGGCCCTGAATGTCGTCGAAACGGTAGTAAGCCAGCGCACCTTTCAAGCGATTGTTGCTGTTGATCGCCCATTTGGCACCGATCTGCGCACCGTACAGCCACTTGTTGTCGCTTTCTTCCTTGTCGAAACCGTTGCTGCTGGCGGTGTCGTTGGTGTAATCCACCGGGAACGCGCCGACGGTGCCGAACACGCCCCAGTCGCGGCTGAGTTTGTGATCGAAAATCGCCGCCACACCGTCGAAGTTCAAATCGTTGGAATAGAGCATGTCGGTGGACATGAACGGGTTGGCGAAACGCCCGCCGGTCAGGGTCAGTTCATCCGTGGGTTTCCAGTTCAGGTAGCCCTGATCGAGCCAGATGTCCTTTTTGGCGAAACCGCCGCCGAGGCTTTGGGTGGTCGATACCGGGTTGTTGTCCGAGCCGGTGCCGATACGAATGCCGGCGGTCCATTGCGGTGAAATCTCCGCTTTCATGCCCAGACGTGCACGAATGCGGAACTGGTTGGTGCGGTCTTCGCGGGTGTTGAGCAGCGGCGGCAGATTGGTGCTGCTGTTCGGGTTGACGTCGTAGGGGCCGTTGTTGTTGAGCTTGGCGAAGTCGACGATTTCGTTGCTGTTGCTGTCCGAGTAGTAGCGCGATTCGTCACGCAGACGAATATCGCCGTCGAAACTGATGCGCGCAGCCCATTCCGGGAAGCTGTTGGGCGCGGCCCAGTTTTCCTGTTTGGCGGTGGCCATGACTTCGGCTTTGACCTGATCGCGGATCTGGTCGCGCACGGCGGCCGGCACGTATTGCACCCGCACATCGCCAGGCGCGGCAACTGGCCCGGCCGCGACGGCGGTGGATGCCGCAGCCTGTTTTGCCTGCGCCGCTTCGTTCTGCGCCTGAGCGATCAGCGCGTCGGCCTTGTCCTGTTTCAGAATGCCCTGCTCGACCAGCAAGCGGATCAGATTGATCGTGGCGTTTTCCGAGGGCGCAGGCGCTGCCACGGCCTGACCGACCAGGGTCGCAATGACCATGCCGACCGCCAGGGACAATCGATTCACGTTGGAAATCATCTGCACACAACTCCTTTTCATACAGCTTTATGAATTCGGTTAACCCGGACGCCGCCCTTGCAGGGACAGGCGCACAGGCAAAGTGATGGAGGCCGGCGGCCGTTCGCTCAGGGCCGGCGCACCGCGCAGCGCGGCCAGTACCTGGGTATCGGTTTCCGGGTTGCCGCTGGACTTGATCAGCTCGACCCGGGTGATCTCGCCGACGCTGCTCAGCCACACATCGGCCTGCAACGTGAACGCGAGGTTGCGCAGATCAGGGTTCTCGCGCAGCAGCTTCTGGAAGGTGAACGCGAGGAACTGGCTGTAAGTCCCGGTGCCCAGCCGTCCGCCACCGGCGCCAGCCATGCCGCCGCCCTTGCCCGCGCCGATGTTGAACGCGTCGTTACCGGACTGAGCGTCGCCGTCCATTTGCATCGGATTGGCCAGATCGTCCGCCGGCGATGGCGGCGCTTCTTCCTCGGGCTTGACCTCTTCCGGTTCAGGCGTTGGCTCAGGCTCGACGACTTTTTCTTCCACCGGAGTTTCCGGCTCTGGTGGTTTCTCCGGCGGCGGCGGTGGTGGTGGCGGCAACGGAATGATCGTCGGCACCTTCGGCGCTTCACGTCGAATGCCGCTCATGTCGTTGGCCCACTGCCACAGCAGATACGCGGCGATGGCGCCGAGCAGCAGCCCGGCGCCCCATTTCACAAAACGCAACGGCGACCGTTTCACGGGCAGCGGCTCGAAGGGCATTTGTGCAGTCATGACTCAGCCCTGACTCGGTTTGCCGGTCACAAGACCGACCTGGGACAGTTCGAGCCGGCGCAACAGATCCAGCACTTCGATGACTTTCTGGTATTGCACCGTCGCGTCACCGCGCACGATCACCGGAAAATCCGGGCTCTGCGCCTTCTCGATGCGCAGGCGTTCTTCCAGCTCAGCCAGGGTCACCGGATAGGCATCGAGGAACACCTGACCGCCGTCGTTGACCGAAATCGCCTTGGTCTTGGCCTCGGACAACGACACCGAAGCGCTGGCCTTGGGCAGGTTGATCTGAATCCCCGAGACCTGCGCCGTGGCGGTGAGGATGAACATCACCAGCACCACCATCAGCACATCGACCAATGGGGTGATGTTGATGCTGTCCACCGCTGCATCTTCGTCATCGTCGTGGGAGGCATTTACAGACGCCATGTCAGTGCTCCTCAGGCCGGTACGGAGTGGTTGGCGTGATGGCCGCGCTGATGCGATGCCTCACTGAACTGGCTCTCGCCGTGCATCTCGGCCAGACGGGTGATGAACTCGTCGACGAACACGCGCATGTCGGCGCTGACCTCCTTGTTGCGGGTGATCAGGCGGTTGTAGCCAAACAGCGCCGGGATCGCGACGAACAGGCCCATCGCTGTGGCGAGCAATGCCGCCGCCATACCCGGGGCGATCGCATTGATGTTGACGTCGCCGGCCATCGCCGTGCCGAGGAACACCACCATGATCCCCATGACGGTGCCGAGCAGACCGATGTACGGGCCGCCGGCGATGGCGTTGGACAGGGTCGAGAGTTTCGAACTGAGCTGCTGGTTTTCGCGGGTGCGCACGCCGTCCATCGAGCAGCGGATCGCTTCGATGGTTGCAGCGGAAACCGACGAGGTGTCGGCGCCCTGCTCGCGGCGGGTGCGGATCTCTTTGACCGCCACTTGATAGAGACGCCACAGCGGCGAATGCTGCAAACGCTGGGCGAGTTGCGTGTCGTCGGCAAACATCTCCAGACGCGTGCCGACCTTGGCAAATTGTACGCGGAAGTCTTCGTTGGCAGCGGTCACGCGGCTCAGGGTGCGGTTCTTGCGCAGCATGATGATCCACGACTGGAACATCATCAGCACCAGCACGGCGATGATCACCCAGGCATCGATTGGCACCGCGTTGAGCAGGAAGCCGAGGCTGCCGAAACCAAAACCGGATTGCTCTTCATCGACGCCGTAAGCGACCAGTTTCGATTCGGCGCCTTGCGAGTTGGCGTCGGCCAGTAGCAATGGTGCCGGACGCGCGACTTTCGACAGGCGTAGTTCGTCGATGGCGCCTACGAACGGCTGGAAGGCACTCGCTGAAAGATCAGCGCCGATGGCCATGACCGAGTTGAATGCCGGCATCGCCAACGCCAAGGTCGCACCTTCGCGGCCGTTGATGTACAGGGTGACTTTCGAGCCTTCAGCGGTCAGCGCGACGTGCTGCCATTGGCCCGGATTCAGCGCTTGGGTGGCGACCGCACGTTGGCCGTCGATCTCCACAAACGGTACGCCTTGGTTGGCACCGATCAGCAGACTGTTGGCGCCTTCACGACGGGCCAGAATCAGTTGCTCGCCACTGGCCTGATCCAGACGCAGCCAGGCACTAAAGGTGAACGCGCTGCCAGCGTTGTGCTGCAACGACGGACTGGCCGGCAGCAACAACGGCTGACCGTTGAACTGCAAGGCCCGCCCGACTACGCCGTCAATCGCCGCGCCAGTCGCGCTTTGCGCGGTGTTGCCGTAGGCGGTGGTGTCTTTGGCCGGAGTACCGGTGGCGCCATCGAAGTGATAGAGCGCGGTGTAATTAGGATCGAAGGTCAGTTGGCCGTTGCCCGTCGCCGGGGCCTTCTGATTGCCGTAATACATCCAGATGTCCTGGCGCTGGCCGCCCTCGACATTCGGCACGTCGACCCAGATCAACGCCATGCCCATCAGCGCATCGAAGCTTTCGATCTGGTGATTGAGCACAGTCTTGTCGTCAGCCGCGACGAAGCGCAGATCCGAACCGTCCTCTTTCACCCCGTCGAAGGTGAAGTTGCCGGTGTGCAGGCGCACCAGCAGCGCGGTGCGTCCCAGGGCCTGATTGATCGCCGCGCCCTGCGGCGTGGTGTCGACGGCAATCTGTTTGCGGTAATGCCAGTCGTCCTGCCACCAGGCCTGAGCCGTGGCCGGGAGCACGAAGCCCAGGCAGATCAACAACGAAAGAATGAGGCGCTGCATGAACGTGCTCCTTTAAAAAGTGGCTTGAAGGTTGAAGTGCAGGCGCGATTCCTGTTTCGAGGTGTTCGGCCCTTCGAGTAGCGGGTAGCCCCAGTCGAGGCTGCCGGACAGCCATTTGCTCAGGCTGGCGCGGGTGCCGAGGCCGACGCTGGCCAGGGCGTAATTGGCGTCCTGATCCGGCAGTTCATCGCGCAGGTAAAGTTGTGCGCCTTCGGCAAAGGCGTAGAAACGCCAGTCCTGCATCCACGTGCCGGCGTACTTGGCGAGTGATGGCGTGCGGACTTCCTGACTGAGCAGCAAGCCGTCATCACCGGTGCGTTCGGCCGCCAGATAGCCGCGTACCGAAGTGGCGCCGCCGGCAGAAAATTGTTCGTTGGAAACCAGTGGCCCGGACGCCAACTGGAACGCGGCTTTGCTCGCGCTCTGCCAGTCGCTGTCGAAGGTCCAGGTGTAATTGGTATCGCCCTTGAGCACGGCGAAACTCGGCTTGGCGCGATAGCGTTTGTAGTCGAAGTCTTCGTCGGAACTGCCGTAGCCGAAAATGCTCCGCGTGGCGGCGACCAGACTCAGGCCGAGGCCGAGCTGGCTCTTTTCGCTGTAGCGATAACCGTTGTAGGCGAAGGTGAACGGCGCGTATTGCAGTGGGACTTTGTCGCTTTCGCCGGACAGCGTCAGGCGTTCGTCGAAGTCCTTGAAGTCGATGCCGGCGGACAGCGAGTTCGACCAGTTGCCGCTGGAGGGCAGCGTGTAGATCGCCGACACGCCGTAGCTGTGACCCTTGCCGAGCACGTTGCTGCCGCCGATGGTGGCGACGTTGCTGTCGGACTGGTAACCGGAGAACTGCACGCTCCAGCGCTCGGTCAGCGGCGCGGTGTACGACCCCGACCAGACCTTGGCGTTGTCGGTTTCCTGTGGCGCCGTGAAGAACGTCAGGTTGACGCTATGGCCGAGTTGCCAAAGGTTGTTGTAGCCGAGGCTGGTGACGGTGCGCAGCTTTTCAGTGTCGGCGCTGTAATCGTTATTGAGGCCGACGCTGGCGGTCCACGGGTTCTGGTCTTCGACCTGCAAATCGACGTCCATGGTGCCCGGGCGCTGGCCTTCGCGAACCAGTGGCATGACCTGCCGGCCCGGGGTTTTGTTGAGCTGTGCCAGTTCGCCCTGAACCTTGGCGAAGTCCGGCACTTCGCCCTCCTTCAGCGCCGGGACATTGTCGCGGATGTCCAGGGGCGAATAGTGTTTGGCACCGACCACGCGGACCCGGCCGACCTTGGTTTCGCTGACTTGCAGATAGACGATGCCGTCGGCGACAGCTTGCTCCGGCAGCTCGACGAACACCGATTGATAGCCGCGCTCCTGATAAGCCTTCTGCAAGGCATCCCGCGCGCCTTCGATATCGTTCATGCCTTTCTGCGGGCCGAGAAACGGGTACACCGCTTCTTCAATCGCCCGCGCATCAAGCACGGTATTGCCACGCACGAAGTACTCGTTGACGTCGACCAGACGCTGCGGCGCTGCGTTTTCGACAGCCTCCTCGGCCAATGCCGGCTGCACGCCCGCCGTCACCAGCAGCCAGCCCCACAGCGCCAGCCGTGACTTGAAAATCGGTTCCACACTACCCCCTGAATTCGCGATGACCTGTTGGCGCCTCAGCGCCTTGTGTGTTGCCGCTGTCAATTGCTGACGTGCGGGGCGCAGGCGTGCTTGCCGAGCCAGGTGTGCAGCAGCGCGAAGTTCAACGAGAACTCGGGCATTTGCAGCAAGGCACCGCAGAACACTTCGCCAATGATTTTCTGAATGAGTTGCACCGCCTGCGGGTTGTTGAGCAACGTGGCGATGTCGCGACTGAGGACGTTGAAGCTCCAGACTTTCTGGTTCAGGCCGAGGCCGACGAACCAGCGGAACAGCAGGTTGTAATTGAGCTGTTCATACAGCTGCTGCTCGCTGGGCACCGAATACAGCAGTTGCAGCAGCAGGATGTGCATGACCGTTTGCGCGGGGATCAACATGCCGGGCTCGGCATTGAGGTCGTGCAAGAGTTCGCGATGGGTGTCGAGCAAATCGTCGATCTGTGGGCGCAACAGAACCAGCGAATGGCCCGGCGGAATGTAGCTGGACACTTCTTTCAAAGCGCCCTGCCAGTCATCCTGCGAAACAATCCAGACCCACGGCGCGCCGTAGCGATACACCGAAACCGGCTTCTTGCGCGCGGCTTCGACGATCTTCGACAAGCGTTGATCGAGTTCCTGCATGCCCACTTTCGAGTAGCGTTCCATAGTCCCCATTGCCTCACTCCCGGCGTCCCGCCTCGGCTTGTGAAAAGCGCCCCGTTGGGCCCCTCAAGCGCGTTACATAGGCATGACCGGACTGGCGATGTGCTACCGAACTTTTGTCATAAAAGCTTCATTACAGAATTGCTCGGGATTTAACAGACAACCCAAAACCCTGTGGGAGCTGGCTTGCCAGCGATAGCGGTCTGTCAGCGAAGTAAAGGGTTGCTGATGTGACGCCATCGCTGGCAAGCCAGCTCCCACAGGGGGACGTGGTGTTTGGACTATTGGGTTTTCAGGTGTAGACAGGCCAGTTGTCGACGATTTTTCCGCCGCGCACGGCCAGCAAATCACCGAACTGCAGAAGCACCGCTTCAGTCTGGGTCGGGCGCAGGAAGACTTGATCTTCGACCGTCAGGCCGACGGCATTCGAGCCGTTGACCATCTCCTGATTCGAGCTGCGGCCGTAGACACTGTTGCTTTGCAATCCGGACGGCGATTCGAACTCGGCCATCCAGTTGCCGCCGTAAATGAAAAAGGTCTGGCGCTGGTTCTGATCCCACCACGAGAACAGTTTCGACTTGTCATCCAGCGCCGGAATATTCACCGCGCCCGTGCTCTTCAACACCGGCGTGGCGATGTAGGTTGCCGGCACGTGCTCGACCAGCGACGGCAAGTCGTAGTGCGTCGGTTTGAGCATCGCCGTCCCCACCGACACTTCGCTGCTGAGATTTTCATTTTCGTGCATGCGGTAACTCGGGCTGCCGGCGGTGTTCAGGCACAAGCCGTCATGCCACAACTGCGGAAACTGCTGGCGAGTGAAATCCACGCAGCGCTGATAAATCACCATGACCTTGGCGAACAGCTCTTCTGGCGAACCCAGAATCCCCGGCACACCCATGCCCACGAACGGGTCGTAGCCCATGAACCCGGTGAATTCCAGATGCTGCGGGTTGGCGCTGATCAGCGTGAGCATCTGCCCCAGCACATTTACATCACTGACCCCGCCGCGATGCAGACCGACGTCCAGCTCGATGTTGATGCGCAGTCGCGTGCCCAAACCCTGAGCCAGCGCAAGGTACTGCTGCAAACGTTCAGGGCCGTCGAGCAGCCATTGCAGTTGCTTGCTCGGTTCGAATGAACCTTTGTGATTCTGATAGAACAATTCGGCCGAGCGCACCGGCAGTGGCTTGCCGAGCAGAATGTCCGACCGCGGGAACGCGACCGCATCGTGATTGAGAAACGGCTGATGAAACGACATCAGGCGCTGCGTCCCGGCACGCTGGCCGATGTAGTTCAACAGCCCCGGAGCCGGCAGGGATTTCTCCACCAGCCGCAGTTGCTTGCCGCCGCGCTTGACCGACTGCATGACCACATCGATGTTGTGATCGAGGCGATCCAGATCGATCAGCAACACCGGGCGCATCGGGCCTTTGTCCTTCAACTCTTGATTCAGCGCACGGAAATATTCGCTGTACGGCGCGCCCCGGTCGCCCGGACGCAACCAGGCGCCTACACCGATCAACAAAGCGCCGACACCCAGTGTGCCGAGCAGAAAATCACGTCGATTGACCGCCATCAGCTCACCCCCAGAATTGACGACAGATGCGCGTTGAGAAACCGGCCACTGGGGTCCAGCGCCTGGCGCACATCGATAAATTCGCGCCAGCGCGGGTACAGCGGTTGCAGGTTTTTCGCGTTGAGCGTGTGCAACTTGCCCCAATGCGGCCGGCCGTTGTACTTCCAGAAGATTGGCTCGACGGCGGCGAAGAAGTTGTGATGGTCCATCTGATAATGCTGGTGCACCGAGATTGAACAGCTGTCGCGACCGTCGAACATGCTCAACGGAATATCGTCGGCCTTGACGTAGCGGTACTCGATGGGAAACCAGGTGCGCAGGTCCTTGTCCTGAATCAACTTGAGAATTTCGCGCAGGCACGCCGGGCCGTGTTCGGCTGGCACGGAATATTCCATTTCGTTGAAGCGCACGGTGCGCACGTTGGCGTAGATGTCGAACGAGTCGCCGACGCGGTCATCGAAACTCGCCAGATGGCGCAAGCTGTTAAGCAGCGTACGGCGCAGGTCGGGGAAGTCGCTGCCGTACTTGTCGATCTTCTCGATCAGGGTGACGAACTCGTTGCCGCCCTCCTCTTCGGGCGGAATCGGTGGTGTGGCCGGGTCATCGGTTTCGTTGAGGGCGATGGACAAGGCGTAATCGGAATGGGTGACGACGAGCATTTCCCAGTGCTGGTTTTCACGGGTGTTCTTGTCGAGGTCTTCCAGCAGCTCTTCGGTCTTGGCGATCCACTGGCGTTCGCGCAGGCGATAGGCCGGGCGGTTTTGCAGGCGGATTTTTGTCGCCACGCCGAGGGCACCAAGGGACACGCGCGCAGCGTTGAACACTTCGGGATGGCGCTGGCTGTCGCAGTCGAGCACCTCGCCGCTGGCGGTCACCAATTGCATGCCGCAGACGTGAGCGGAATAGGACTGGAAGTTTTTCCCGGTGCCATGGGTCGAGGTCGAGATCGCCCCGGCAAGCGTCTGGTAATCGATGTCGGCCATGTTCTGCAGGGCCTGGCCGATGTCTTTCAGTGGCGCGCCCATACGTGACATCGGCGTGCCGGCGGCGAATTCGGCTTGCAGGGTTTTCGCATCGTGATCGAGCAGACCGTTGAAATAGCTCAGCGACAACAGTGTGCCGTCGGTAGGCACCAGTGCGCTGAAGGAATGCGCCGAACCGACCGGACGGATCTTGCCTTGCGCCTGCCTGATGACGGTCGTCAGCTCATCGAGGCTCTTTGGCGCCAGTCGCGCTGCCGGCAGACAACTCTGCCCGCCCGACCAGTTGCGCCACGGAATCAAGCGAGGCGCGCGCAGCAATTGGCCCAATGCCGGGGTGCTGGCCAACGCGCTGAACGCGCCGACGATACTTGCCCGTTGCAACAACTGACGCCGTGTCAGATCCATGGTCATGCGCGCACCCTTATTGTGGGAGAGGCTGGTCGGCCATGAAGCCGATCAATTGCAGAAATTGCTCTTCCGAGCACTCGACGCACTGGCCCATCGGCGGCATGCCGTTGTAGCCGTTGATCGCATGGTCGAGCAGCGTGTCGGCGCCCTGCTGGATACGCGGCTCCCAGGCCTGGCGATCACCGGTGAGCGGAGCGTTGGCGGCAGGGTTGGCGTGGCAGAGCTGGCAGCTGTTGGCGTAGATCTGTGCCAGTGCCGGGTCTTTGGGAATGGCGTTGCCGGCGATGCTGGAAGTGGTCGTCGGTCTGGCGTCATCGCCGCAGCCAGGCAACGCCATGGCCAACGCCAGCAGTACAGTGAGTTGGATTGCCCGCATAACGGCCTCGCTTATTGTTGTGATCACACCTTAAGACAGCGGCAGACAACGGTTGAGGGCATTGCGGGACAGCGAGGGGGGCAAACGGGGCCAGCCCTCTCCCCCGATGATGAAGATCGTTCCCACGCTCCGCGTGGGAATGCAGCCCGGGACGCTCTGCGTCCCATTGGAACGCGGAGCGTCCCTTGAGGCGTTCCCACACGGAGCGTGGGAACGATCTCCAAGCCAGCCCGCTCTGTTGTGCGCCTTTGCGTGACATTCGGGTGACATTTGCGGGTTTAAATTTCGGCGCATTCAGGCGTATAACCTGTAGAGACTTTTGATCTGCACGCAGACATCAACACGGGGTAGCGACATGACCACAGCAAACATCCTTGGCAACCTGTTCCCTTCTGTCAGCGACATCCCGGAAAAATACCGCCTCGACGCTCAGGTCGAGCAACGCGAATATCTGGTCGACGGCCAGTTGCGCCGCTGGGACGGCCCGCTCGCCACCGTGCGCAGCCCGGTCTATCTAAAAGGTGAGAATGGCGACGAACAAGTCATCCTCGGCAGCACGCCGCTGCTCGATGCCGACACCGCCCTCACCGCCCTCGACGCCGCCGTGCGTGCCTACGACCGTGGTCAGGGCCTGTGGCCGACCATGCGCGTGGCCGAACGTATCCAGCATGTCGAAGCCTTCCTCGGCCGCATGCGCCAGCAACGCGATGCTGTGGTGAAGTTGTTGATGTGGGAAATCGGCAAGAACCTCAAGGACTCGGAAAAAGAGTTCGATCGCACCTGCGACTACATCGTCGACACCATCAATGCGCTTAAAGAACTCGACCGCCGCTCCAGCCGTTTCGAGCTGGAGCAGGACACGCTCGGGCAGATCCGCCGCGTGCCGCTCGGCGTCGCGCTGTGCATGGGGCCTTACAACTATCCGCTGAACGAAACCTTCACCACGCTGATCCCGGCGTTGATCATGGGCAACACCGTGGTGTTCAAACCGGCCAAGCTCGGCGTGCTGCTGATTCGTCCGCTGCTGGAAGCGTTCCGCGACAGCTTCCCGACCGGGGTGATCAACGTGATCTACGGCAGCGGCCGCGAAACCGTCAGCGCGCTGATGGCCAGTGGCAAGATCGACATCTTCGCCTTCATCGGCACCAACAAAGCCGCCAGCGACCTGAAAAAGCTGCACCCGAAACCGCACCGCTTGCGTGCCGCGCTGGGTCTCGATGCGAAGAACCCCGGCATCGTCTTGCCGGAAGTCGATCTCGACAACGCCGTCAGCGAAGCGGTTACCGGCTCGCTGTCGTTCAACGGCCAGCGCTGCACCGCGCTGAAAATTCTCTTTGTGCATGAAGATGTGGTCGACAGTTTCATCGAGAAATTCAACGCGAAACTGGCCACCCTGAAACCGGGCATGCCGTGGGACAGCGGTGTGTCGCTGACGCCGCTGCCGGAGTCAGGCAAAGTCGATTATCTGCACGGCCTGGTGGCGGATGCGCGCAGCAAGGGCGCTGAAGTGGTCAACCCGAATGGCGGCGAATCCCGCGAGTCGTTCTTCTACCCGGCGGTGCTGTACCCGGTGAACCCGCAGATGCGCGTGTACCAGGAAGAACAGTTCGGGCCGGTGGTGCCGATCGTGCCGTACCGTCACCTCGATACGGTGATCGACTACGTGCTGGAGTCGGATTTCGGCCAGCAGTTGAGCATCTTCGGCACCAACCCGGTGGCGGTCGGCCGGCTGGTCGACACCTTTGCCAACCAGGTCGGGCGGATCAACCTCAACGCGCAGTGCCAGCGTGGCCCGGATACCTATCCGTTCAACGGCCGCAAGAACTCCGCCGAAGGCACACTGTCGGTACACGATGCGCTACGCGTGTTCTCGATCCGCACGCTGGTGGCAACCAAGTTCCAGGACAGCAACAAGGACCTGATCAGCGAGATCATTCGCGGACGTGATTCGAGCTTTCTGACCACCGACTACATTTTCTGACGAGGGCCTTGCACTGAGTACGTTCAGCACCCACCGACTGCCACCGCTGTTGCGCCGAATCCTGCGTCCGCTGCTGGACCCGTACCGGCGCTACCGACACGCCCGATTGATCCACGCGGTGCGTGTGGCATTGGGGTTGCTGGCGACGATTCTGCTGACCACCGGCATCAACCTGCCCCACGGTGAATGGGCATCGGTGACCATGCTGGTGGTGATCGGCGGTTTGCAGCACCACGGCAACATCGGCAAGAAAGCCGCCGAACGCGCCACCGGCACCTTGATCGGCGCCGGTGTCGGTTTGCTGCTGGTGGCGCAGCAGGCGTGGCTGGGCATGCCGTGGCTCACCTACTTCGCCATGGCCGTGGTTTGCGGCTTTTTCTCCTATCACGCGATTGGCAAGGGCGGTTATACCGCCCTGCTCTCGGCGATCACCGTGTTTATTGTCGCCGGGCATGGCGACAACCCGATCACCGATGGCTTGTGGCGTGGAGTCGATATTCTGATCGGCATTGCCCTCGCCCTGGCTTTCTCTTTCGCCCTGCCGCTGTACGCGGTGTACTCGTGGCGCTACAACCTGGCAGATGCCTTGCGCGATTGCGCCACGGTGTACGGACGCATCATCAACGGTCAGCCGGTCAGTGCTGACGAGCATCTGAAACTGATGAGCCGCCTGAGCGCAGTGATGGTGCAATTGCGTTCGCTGATGCCGTCGGTGTCCAAGGAAGTAAAGATTTCCATGACCGAACTCGATGCGATCCAGCGCAACCTGCGCATGTGCATCAGCACCCTGGAAATCCTCGGCAACACCCGCCCCGATGCCAACGACCCCCAGGCCATGACCCATCTGCAATCAGCGTTGAAGGCTGAGCACAGAGTCATTCGCGTGCAACTGATCGGCATGGCGCGCGCGTTGAAATCCGGCGCGACGCAACGCCTGGAGCGGCCGCTGGAATTGCCGGACGCCAGTCTCGATGCGCCGGTCTACAGCGCCCTCGATGGCTATCGATTGTTGACCCGGCAACTGGCGGCGAACATTGCAGAAATGCGCCAGCGCTTGGCGAAAAGCGCGCCGCGCTGGAATATCTGAGGGTTACTGCGCAGCCAGTCGCCGAGCCTTGAAGCCCCAGCCTTGTTGCATGCCGGCAGCGGACAGCAATATTGCCGCCACACCCACCCATTGCAGGGTTTCCAGGCGATGGCCGAACGCGAACCAGTCAACGAAGATCGCGGCAATCGGGTAGATGAATGACAGTGCGCCGGTCAGAGCGGTCGGCAATTTCTGAATCGCACCGTACAACAGCACGTACATCAGGCCGGTGTGCACAATGCCCAACGTGATCAGACTGGCCCACGCGCTCGGTGCCTGCGGCATTGCGGAAAAGTGTGCGAACGGTGCGAGCAACAGCACTCCAGTGCACACTTGAATCAGTGCAATCAAGTGCGGTGGCGTGCCGGTCAGACGCTTGATGATCAATGCTGCAATCGCGTAAAGGAACGCCGCACCCAGCGCCAGTGCGATGCCCACCAGATAGTCGCTACCGCCCTCGCCTTGCTGGCCATGGGCACTGACGATCGCCAGCATCCCCATGAAGGAAATCGCCAGCCAGAACATTTTCTGCAGGGTGATTTTTTCGCCGAGAAACAGCGCCGCCAAACCGACCAGCATGAAAGGCTGCACGTTGTACACCGCCGTACCAATGGCAATGGAAGCCCGGGAATACGAGGCGAACAACAGTACCCAGTTGCCGACAATCGCCACGCCGCTGAGCACGGCGAGCAGGAGTGTCGTGCGGGTCAGAATGGCCGGCCGCAGAAAGCCGAATGCTGCGCAGATCAACAGCAAGGTGCCAGCGCCGAACACACAGCGCCAGAACACCACGTCCAGCACCGGTTGCCCGGAAACCAGCACGAACCAGCCGATCGTCCCGGATATCAGCATCGCAACGGTCATTTCAAATGAGCCGCGACGGAGTTTTTTGTCCATCATCAATCTCCTCTGCATTTGTCGAAAGCATGGCAAAAGTATGCCAAGCCAACGCAGGAGCGCTCCAGCGTAAAAAGCAGGCTAAACTGGCTTTCTGCCTTTTTTATCGAGGGTGATTTTCATCAATCGCCTAATACGGGAACTCGCCATGACCGATGACATCGACCAGGTTCTAATCAGTGCCTTGATGGAGGATTCGCGACGTTCGCTCAAGGCACTGGCACAGATCAGTGGTCTGTCTTCGCCCAGCGTGGCCGAGCGTTTGCGTAGGTTGGAAGAGCGCGGCGTGCTCAAGGGCTACACCGTCGAGATCGACCCCAAATGCTTTGGTTATCAATTGCAGGCGATCGTGCGGGTACGGCCGTTGCCGGGGCAGTTGCAGGAGGTTGAGCGGCAGATTCTGTCGATCCCGGAATTCACCGAGTGCGACAAGGTCACCGGCGAGGACTGCTTTATCGCCCGTCTGCACGTGCGCTCGATGGAGCAGCTGGACACCCTGCTAGACCGTCTCAATACGCTGGCCGAGACCAACACGGCGATCGTCAAGAAAACTCCGGTCAAGCGCCGTTTGCCGCCGATGGCTTAAGTGCTTTTTCCTGACGTTCGGCGTAAATTGAGGGTTTTCCGGCGAAGGATTGGCGGTATGAAAGTTCTGGCAATGATGCTGATGGCGGCGATGCTGGGCGGATGCGGGACGGTGCAGACCGTCGCGCGTAGCGATCAGGTGGCCGTGGACGATTTAAAGCGGAGCAAATCCTATTGCGGGGCGGTCCCTCGGATCTACAGCGGTGTGATGTACGATTTTTGTACGCTGCATGCGCCGATAGGCGAAGGTAACGCTTACAACGCGGCACTTCCGGGCTGGGCGATTGATGCCGTGGCCTCGGGGGTACTCGACACGTTGCTGTTGCCTTACACGATCTACAAGCAACAGGCCGATGGCAGCATCGTGATCAACTGATCAAAAGCCTCCGCATGTGGCTTTTCTGCAGGCAACAAAAAACCCGCCGAAGCGGGTTTTTTGTTGAAACGCAGACCTGAATCAGTCGTCGCGGCTCATGATGCCGAAGATCTGCAACAAGCTGATGAACAGGTTGTAGATCGATACATACAGGCTGATGGTCGCCATGATGTAGTTCCGCTCGCCGCCATGAATGATGGCGCTGGTCTGGAACAGAATGCAGACCGACGAGAACAGCACGAAACCTGCGCTGATCGCCAGTTGCAGACCGCTGATCTGGAAGAAGAAGCTTGCCAGCGTTGCACCCAGCAGGACGAAGAAACCGGCGGTGATGAAACCACCGAGGAAACTCATGTCCTTGCGGGTGATCAGCACGTAAGCCGACAGACCACCAAACACCAGTGCAGTCATCGCGAATGCGGAGCTGACCACTTCAGCGCCGCCCTGCATGCCCAGATAACGATTGAGAATCGGGCCGAGCAGGAAACCCATGAAACCGGTCAACGCAAACGCGGACACCAGGCCCCACGCGGAATCACGGAGTTTGTTGGTGAGGAAGAACAGCCCGTAGAAGCCGATCAGCACCACGAAAATATTCGGGTAGCCAACGCGCATCTGCTGAGCCACGAAAGCCATCACACCACTGAATGCGAGGGTGAGAGCGAGTAGACCATAAGTGTTGCGCAGGACGCGGCTAACCTCTAGCTGCTCAGCCTGCACGCTGTTATTAACTGCGTAATCCTGTTCGCGCATGGCGACACTCCTGTTGGTTTGAAACGTTCAGTCGCAAAGATCATAACAGACGCTCTGTAACAAGCTATGCAGAGAGTTTGACAGTGTGTTTCATTCAGGTATTATGGCGCCCGCAACGCAACGGAGGTGTGGCCGAGTGGTTTAAGGCAACGGTCTTGAAAACCGTCGACTGTAACAGGTCCATGAGTTCGAATCCCATCGCCTCCGCCATCTTATGTACGACAAAGCCCTGATTATTCAGGGCTTTGTCGTTTCTGGCTGTTGAGATTTTCGCTGAGCTCACGGAAGCGTTACAAAACTTTTTGATACGCGTTACAAAACTTTCTGGCTTATCTCCCTTCTCTGGCGTCCTGCCAAACGTAAAACACTCTTCATGTAACACGGTGCTACGGCGCGATCACTGAAGCGCCACAGCTCGTCAGCACTGGCCGCCTGGCTAGTACGTGCGAGAAGTTTCAACGTCTGCACCTTTATCGCCGGGGGTAGGTCCAGGGGCGCCAATGCATCAGCCATGCTCACTCCCACTTCCAACCGCTGGCCGATGGCTCCGGCGCCAGCTCGAAGTGCCCGTCATGAATCATCAACCAGCCGCCGCTAGGTTCGTTACTGCCGTCGATGATCTGCCCTTGCAGCGTGCGTCCGTCGAGCAACCTGAGCCGCAACAGATTCGCTGCCTTGGGCCCGTGCAGGTATTGCTGCAGTCCGATGCGCACACGTCCGGTCCCTGCAACGCTCAAGCGCACCGGACACGCGAACGTGGTCCGCTCAATGGGCACCTGCCCCAGATAACGGGCGATCACCACCACGGTGGCCAAGCCCTCATAAATATCAGACATGCATGGTGTTCCTGTTCGAATCAGTCGCGGGAGATATCAGCCAGAAGGTCAAGGGATGGTAGACCAGTCGAGGGGGGACTGGTTTCCACAGTGCGAAAAAAGGCCCCCACACCGGGGTCGGGTGTGGGGGCCGATTGAACATAGGTTGGAATTATGTCTACCGGTGGTCAAAAGCCGCAATTGGGCAAAAAAATGCTTTTTTCTCCAGACAGTAATGTGGACACCTGTAAACGCGCCCATCGTGAATCATTGGGCATTGTCATTTACAGCTGTATTCTCGAACGGGAACGACGCCTGTGGTCCAAGATCATGAAGTTGGCCGCTTAGCTGTTGAACTGATCTACTCATGATCTGACTAAAGCATAGTGCCAATTTCCCACTCAGGAGTATCGATGCGTCTTTCCTCTTTCATCCTTGCCAATCTGGAGCCCATCGTTCAGGAGTGGGAAGATTTCGCCCGCACCATGAGCGTTCCTGGAGAGCCACTGGACGTTAAGGCGTTACGCAACGATTCCAGGGAGATGCTCCACGCCATTGCAGAAGACCTTTCGTCCGCACAATCTTTTGAAGAGCAGGTCGAAAAGTCGCAGGGACTACAGGTGTCAGACGACGCCTCAGCGGCGAAAACACACGCCGTTGCGCGGCTGGCGTCAGGTTTCTCAATTGATCAGTTAGTATCGGAATTTCGCGCGCTGCGTGCCAGCGTCATCAAGCTTTGGTTGCGCCAAGAGAGCCAAGTTACCGCGAGACAGCTCGAGGACATGATCCGCTTCAATGAAGCTATCGATCAGGCGCTCACCGAATCTATTACCTCCTATACTAAGGCCGTTCAAACCTCGCGAGATATTTTTCTAGGCACCCTCGGCCACGACCTTCGCACGCCTCTGAGTGCCATATTGTTGGGCGCCGATGTCCTGCTGCGTTCAGATGAACTGCCCCCTAAGGCAGCTAAGACCGCTGCAAAAATTTATTCCAGTGTGAAGCGCGCAACCAAGATTGCCGGAGATCTGCTCGATTTTACTCGCTCTCATCTCGGCCCTGGTATACCACTAAATAGGCAGGCGATAGATGTTCAGCCGATCTGCGCCAAGATCGTTGAAGAGGCCAGAACCATCTATGCCGACGCCGCGATTCAGTATTCGAACTGCGGAAAGCTCAACGGCTTTTTCGACGGTGATCGGTTGGAACAGGTCTTTTCCAATCTCATTACCAACGCGATCAAACACGGCAGTAACACTGAGCCGGTGTACGTGACATTGGTCCTTGACGAAGATGCACTTCACTTTCGCGTTCACAATGCAGGCGACGCTATTCCTGCAGCCTTGCTTGCGAATATTTTCAATCCGATGGCCCGCTTTCCAAGTCAGGAGGCCAAAGACCATAGCCCGCATGCTGGCGTCGGCTTGGGTCTATTCATCGCCTCACAGATTGTTGACGCTCATGGCGGGCAGATACTGGTGAGTTCGTCCGAAGAGGCGGGCACAGAGTTTCTGGTAGCAATCCCTTTGCACGCGGCTAATTAATAAGTCCCTACGACTCAGCCAATACGGTCGAGATTATTTGACTATTCCTTAAAGCTGCCGAAGTCGCGTAATCGCATCTGTAATTGCTTTTGCATTTGTGTCCAATGCTTCCATGGCCACGAATGCATTATTTGCAACATCCTCTACGCCACTCTGTGAAAGCCATCTAGTGACCTCTTCTATCGCTGCTGCCAAAGCATGCTGGTTGTGCAGGAGCAACGTCAGAGCATCCGCCGTGACGATGTTTGAATCTCTTGTATCGGGCATGTTTCACATCCTTGAGGAGTACCTGCGAAACTCTAGTACATCGGAACCGCACAGACCGACTTGGGCGCCCATCAAGGACCGCCTTTTTTGCACCGCAACAGTGCGCCAGTCCCATCTCAGTCCCATATGGCCTATTTTCAAACGCCAAAAATCACAACCCCCCCCGATTTTCTCTAGGTAAATCAGTGGTTTGCGTATGCTGAATGTGGCGGTGAAGGAGAGATTCGAACTCTCGAATCGCAAATATGGGCGACGAAAAATGCTGACCAGTTGGTGACGTCAAGGCGGCCCGATGCCCCGGCGAAGTTTAGCGAAACCGAACGATTCAGCAGAAAGCTGCCTCCTCCCTACAGTTCGTCGCCCCATCCTCGCCTCCTCGCCGCGCCTCGATTACTGTACATACATACAGCTTTGTACAGCGAACCACGCAGCATGAATTTCGACCAAGCGAAAACCCTCCGGCTTAAGCAATGGCGCGCCACACTCGACGATCAGGACTTCCGCATGCAAAACCCTGAAGGCCACCGGGAAACACTCCATGAAATGGCTGCGGCGCTGCATGCGGAGGGGCTGGCCGATAAGCTTGAGCAGTTCGACATGAACGAGATGGCGGATGCAGCCTACTGGCACGCCGTCGAGGAGTTGCAGAACTCGCCGGGCCAGTACCGCGGAGCGTCGACCTATGACGTCGTGCGGATCGACAACGGAGAGCTGTTGGGCACGATCAGCCGCTCAATCTTCGACTTCGCAACGACCGCGCCGCACGGCGCGTCGTCTTCTTATGACGGCAAGGTTTACTCGGGCCCAGAGGGGATACACCTGAATCTAGGGCTTTCCCGTAATGTCGGCACGATCACGGGGCTGATTTTGGAAATGCACGGGCGGCGATACCAATTGATCGAGACGCAGCGGATGATCCGCGGCATTTGCCACAACCCCATCGACGACCCGGATACTTATCGAGCGCTGGTTGATGCGGCTCAGATTGCCCAGGAGGACCGGGATCTCCGCGTCATTGAAAAGGTGCGACCTCACATCGAGTCAGCCGCCTTCTGCATCTGCCCTGCCTGCCTCGATCGCTTTGGTACGCGTGACGACTGTCCGACCTGCACCGGAAAAGGTTTTGTGACGAAGCTGGCGCCGGCGGGTCTACGCTGAAGGAACCATGCGAGGAACGGGCAATGTGCGGACGACTCTCCCAGTACAGCGGCATTCACGATTTCGTGGCCGCGCTCAGCATGCCGAACGCGCTGGTCAATTCGACCGGCGAGCAACCTTTCGAGCGGTACAACGCCGCACCGACCGCTCAACTCGCCCTCTTCCACCAGGAAGGCCAGTTCCTGCACGCCGACATGGTTCGTTGGGGGTGGCGACCGCACTGGGCCAAGGATCGCGCTGCGCCGATCAATGCCAGGGTAGAGAAAGTTGCCCATGGCCCATTCTTCCGTGCGATCTGGCCACACAGAGCGATCATCGCAATCAACAACTGGTTTGAATGGGTCGACGAAGGCGGGCAAAAAAAGCAGCCCTATCTCATCAGGCACCGGGACCAATCGCCAATCCTCTGCGCCGCGATCGGCCAGTACCCAAATGAAGAGCATGGCCCCGGCGAGCATGATGGCTCCGTGATTATCACGGCCGACAGCGCCGGTGGAATGGTCGACATCCACGACCGGCGGCCGGTGGCATTGTCACCGGAGCTGGCTCGGGAATGGTTGGACCCGGCAACGCCGAAAGAGCGCGCCGAAGAAAGTGTTCTGCACCAGGGTGAGCTTACAGAGGTTTTCGAGTGGTTCAAGGTTGACCGGGCCGTGGGGAATGTTAGGAACCAAGGCCCGGACCTCATCAAGCCGGTCGATTGATCAGGTCCGCGTCAGCGTTTTCAGGCGTTCCACCAACGCGGCTTCAAAAATAATGTACAGATTTTCAGCATCGCCAGTGCGCAAAGCGCCGCCGGTTTCCAGTCCAAGCACGAAGCCATCCGCCCGTGCTCCTGCCTTCACAGCGATAATCATCGAATCAGCCCGGACAATCTGCGCCAGAAGCCGATCCGCTTCTCGCTTCATCCTCTCGCTCAGCACCACGCCTTCCACGTCAGCCACCTATTACCCTCACTACGACATCCAATAAATGACAGAAAGAACGACCGAAACCCAGACAATCGTCATCACAATTGAGTAGCCTGCCAGTTGCTTGTCCACATGATCCGCTTCATCCAGTTTGAATGTGAATGATGGTTCAGGACTGATGGCACCGCAAGAATGGCTCTGAGCCATCACTGCACCAGGTTCCGCACATACGCCTGGCACGCCTGCAGAGCGATCAGTCCCCGGTCACCGTTATCGGTGATGGCGATAATTCGTTGAGCATGCGCCGGGTCAAGTCGGGCTCGTACGGCTGCATGATCCACGCCGCCGGCGCCGGGGGTGGCTGGCACCCCACAGCCATTGGCAACGTCGGTTGCGTCGAGGAGAACTGACAACCGCACATCAGCAGTGGCAAGGCGATCGCGCAGGCGATCCTGATCACGTTGGGCATCACTCATTTTCCTGAAGTGGGTTTGCTCACTGGACGCCAGCCGCTGCTCGAGCGCCAGACGCTTGTCCTGCTCTACCTGCTGCGCGGTGGCGGCGGCCTGGGTCAGTTGATTCATGGCGTCGGCGTGCAGTCGCGCCTGCTCGGCAAGCTGCCTGCCGTAGCGCCAATCCTGAAACTGCCAGGCGCTGCCGGCGCCGATCAGCACCAGCGCCAGTATTCCGGCCAATTTCCAAGGCACGACCATCACGGGACATCCCTGAAGAAGACGTGCCCGCCAAGCTTCAGGGTCTGTTTCGCCTTCGCCGCCCAGGCCGGCGCCTTGATGCTGGTCGCGTAGTAGTGCGTCGCTCCGCCGGTGGGATCGGGTACCTTGCCGTCGATCACTTGGTCAGCAGCGATCCGACATTGCGCCAGTTCGCGGAATGGGATCTGCTTCACGCCGATCAGGAACTGATAGTTCGGGTCGGCCTTGTTCCAGCAGCTGAACTGGTATGGCTTCTGGCACACGCCGGCGTATCCCTCGCCCCACCAAGAATTGGTCTTGCCGTCATTCACGCGATTGCTGATCGTCCAGGCCACGGCGACCTGACCGGCCGTACCTTCGCCGCGCGCCTCACCCCATAGCGTGCGGGCGAGAATGTCGCGGTCTTTTTCGGTTGCAGTCATCACTTTTCTCCAGGCAAAAAAATACCCGCTCGATGGCGGGTTGTTCTCGTTCAGTCGGCGTCAGACCGCTGCTTCGGCCGCCAGCGTTGGAGCGGCAATGATTTCGGGCGTAGCAGGCTCGACTGGCCACGCCGGGGACTCAAACCAGCCCTCTTTGGTGGTGACCTTTCCCAGTGCGTACTTGTAGGCTTTCCACGCTTTCAGGCTGAGCGTCAGTGTGGCGTGCTCCGCCTTGTCTTCCGGAGTGGCCTCCCCAGCCTCCATGCCGTACCCCAGAGTGGCGACTCGATCAGCGATCCGATCAATCTGCACGACGGCGGAAGAGTTGCGGGTGGCAAGCTCCGCCCTTGCAGCGGCCAAGCGCGCGGCAGCGGCTTGCGCGTCCTTCTGGGCAAGGGTTATCAATTTTCCCCAATCGATAACGCCTTCCCGCGCAGGCCAGGGTACTTGCGCAGATGGCGGCTCATCGCTCGGGAGCGGCTCAGGCAAGACCACGGGCCCGTCGGCAACATTCACGAGCGGCACGGGAAAAGCCTGAGCTTGGCTGTAGTTCTGTGGAAGAGGAAGAAGCAGGTTCAGCATCAGCTCGCCGTTCTGCTTGTCGACATCGCCGGCGATCCAAATGCAGTTGAACGCCCCAACGGGCAGCGTGTCCCCTTCGGACATCCGCGAAAAGTTGAATTGTTCGCCGTTGATGGTCAGCGTATCGCCAGCCTTGGATACCTCGAGCGTACCGTCCATACGGCAAGGAGACAGGTTAATGATCATTAGTACCACCGTCCGGATGCGAAAAAATTAAGCCATGCAAAGCCGCCTGTAGCCGTCGGGGAGAAGGCTACCCATCCGCCCCACGCGCTCTGCGTCTGCTCCACGTAATTGCCAGCCCACGAAAAAGCTACGCCGCTCGCCGCTGCGATGACTACAGGCAGGCCGACAAAGGCTGCCGGGAAGTTTCCCGGGTAAATCGCCGCACTGTTGAAAACACTGCCGTTCAAGTTACTCACGGCAGTTGTTGACATACGCGTCCAGCAATGAAGAGTTCCGTCAGCGTATTTGATGTAGCTGCCTTGCGCGTTCGCGCCCCTTTCGAGTATCGCGCCGGTAGGAACACCGGACGCCTGAGAGACGGTGCCAATGATGTTCGCTCGCTTGTAATTGACGGCATCGGCTGCATAAAGCTCGTCGAAGTTGCTTTGCGCTTTGGTAAACGCGCTACGCGGCGTATCGCCGCCGACACCCGTTGGGACGGTGCCAAGATTGATCGTTTGTTTGGCCATGCGATTACTCAAATTCTGGTCAATAAAAAACCCGGATCTCCGGGTCGTCGTGCCACCAAATCGTTACGGGGTGAGGAAAGGCCGGGCGACAGTTCGCCCCAAAACTTTAAGTATTCAAATATCGCGAGGCCGGGAACTTACAAACCGGTATAGCCAGGCACGTATTATTTGTTCCCTGATAGTACCAATCTCCCCTAACGACATTATTGTTTATCCTCAGCATCCTTACACCATCCGATAGTAAAGTTAAGCCGGCGTACTGAGCATGACCTGTAAACCAATTCACTCCCCTATCAATGCTTGAAATGGATACAAAATCATCCGCATCAATGGTTAAGCCGCTATCATAGTAATCAACCCAGTCACCTTGCGTCAGCTTCCAGTTTTTACTGAACTTGCTAAACTTGACGACGTTATCGCTGGATGTGTAGATGGTGTTGCCTTGATAGTCAAACAGCTCCAAACCATAATCCGATGTACTCTTGAGGTTGGAATACATGCATGAGACATACTCAAGTGTATAGTTTTGTAGATTGGGATTACCCCTTACAGCCGACACCACCAGAAAGCCGGTCCAATTACCCGGGCCACCGAAAAGGCCCGTGTAGATGGAAAGATCGTTGTGCACGCCCGAGACAAGCCGCACGAATATCTGAGGTGGCTCCTGGGTTCTGATGGGCTTATTGAACATCACAGAACCGTTGCCTTCCACATCCGTGTATTTAGACGTGATTTTAAAGGTGCCTCTTTCTGAGAACACCATTATTTTATAGTCACTCGAAATTGTAACGGACCCATAATCATTGGCGACAGACAATCCGAAATCAGTCATTAAATCACCTTAACCACTTCAATAACGCATTCCACAGTGCTTTCTACCCACCGCTCTAACCATTTACCAGTGCCGTTTGGCGCCCTGTAATTCGCGTATGTATATATTGCAATCTGCGTCCCGCCCAAATCCTTGTAAGTCGGAATAACAGATCGACCGAAAAATGCTCCCGTACTGTAGTACCGGGGCGTTATCGTCACAAAACATGTAGACGGGTCGTAGCCGATCACATCCATCAATATGTAATCGCTTCGCGGCGCGGGCCTGGCACCTCCCCCGGAGGGGTTGGCCGGCAGAACCATGACCGCAAGCTTTTGTAATGTGAAGTCCCCCATATCCAAAGTAAGCGATCCATTTTCATTCCACACATTTATCCCGAAACTCATGCGGTTAGGTCTCCCAACTGGACTCGCTTGATACCGTTTTGATCAAAGACCTTGATTGCCCTGTTGGTCATCGTCAGTCGTCCGCCTCCCGGTGCCGGGCCGTTGAACTCAAGGTTGCCGGCCTTATCAAGGCGCCAACCTTGCACGCCGGGTATGTAGTTGTCCGACTGCAACGCTTGGCCGATCTTCAGCATCGTGATGCTGCCGTCTGCAATGAATGCGGAGCTCATGAACGTCTGCCCGTTTTGCACCACGAATGGGGCTGTTGGACTGCCGCCCGAGCCGTTCACGACGGCGAACCGATCCGCGCTCACGAGGAACTGGCTCTGCAATCCCGCCGGTCCGTTCTCGATGCCCAGACCAATACCGGCAGCAACGTATCGCCCGTTTGCGTCGATCTGCATCTTCACAGACCACATGGCCGAAGCCTTGCCATCTGCGGCAACCTGCGCCTGACTGACCTGCTGAATCGCGGCGCTGTTTTTGCCCATTTCGACTTGAACGGTATCGACACGCTTGCCGGTGGCGACGTCGCCTTCGATCACCGCGGACTGCAATGACCACACGCCGACGAAGGCTTGCGTCGATCCCGCGTAACCTTCGGTTTCACCCGCCAAAGGCGGATTGACCTGCGCGAATACGCCGTCCACCTTTTCCGAGATCGCATCGACTTCGCCGCTCACCACCTGGATGCGGTTGTTGACCGACCCGGGCAAATCGGCAGGCCCATCAATAAGCTCAATGCGGTCACCCAGGTGTTTGCCCAAAGCCGACTCGCCGATCTGTCCGGAGAAATATTTCTCGTACTCCGTCTGATCCGAACTGGCTTGGCCGTTGACGCCGTTACCCTGCGGATACCAAGGCCCGATGTTGCCGGTTCGATCCACCAGGCGCGCCCAGAAAAAGAAGCTGGCCCCTGCAAGGATGTTTTGCAGCTCGTGCGACGCCTGCGGGTAAGCAAAGTCGCCGAGCTTTATCGCGTCATCCCGCGAAGTCGTTTTGCTGTACCAAATCTCGGTGCGCTGTGTGTCCTCTGCGCCAGGCGGGAAACCCCACGCCATTCTGATGCCGTAGACAAGACTGGTTGGAGTCAGGAAAGACACCGCCGGCGGTAATCCTTCCTTCCCTTTCAGGTTGGTCAGGATCGAGTTGCGCCAGATCGACGAGATGTCGAACGCACTCACCGCCCGGACACGGGCCACGTAAGCGCCGGCGTAAATGCCGACCACGTCGACGCTGGTCATGCCGGTTCGCTGCAGCTTGATCCAGTTGCCACTGTCCTTGCGCCACTCCACGTCATAGCCGACTGCGCCGGGCACAGCGGGCCAACTGATGGACATGGTGGCCACGGCCAAGCCTTGCGCGATCGACGATGTCGAAGACAGGGAAACGCTTGCCGGTGCAGGAACAACGGTAATTGGGATCACGCTGATTGGGCGTTCTTCCAGGCGTGCGCCGGTATCGATGAATGCGAATTTGCTTGGCTCGAACTGAAGCGCGCTGATCTCGTAGTCACCTTCGGTGGTGCGCCTGGTGCGAAGCACGCGATACAGCGGAATCGCCAGATCATCAGCGTCGAGCGCCCATTGCAACTGCGGGACCGGCGGTTCGCTGTAGGCAACCGTGACGGTCACGGCGCGGCCGCTGACGCTCTGCACGGTGCGGCCTTCAGCGCGGCCGCCCGGAAGGTTGATGATCAGCCGGTCGCCGGCCTTGGCCTGGGTATCGCGATCGAGCGTGATCACCCGCCCCGCCACCGCCGATATCCGCCCGCCGACCTCCCGGCCGGCCAGCAGCGAATCGGCCACTGGAATGATGTGGCCTGGCAGCGGGATTACACCTTCCATGCCGGTCTTGAAAGAAACGGTTCGATCCTGGTTGTTGCTGAGGATCGCCCACTTGCCGCGGCGCTGCGCCTCGGAGGCGCGGGTGCAGCCAATAGCGCTCAGTTCGGTCGGACGGTCACCGTAGCGGCGCTGCAAGTCCAAGTCAGCGAATGGGATAACGTCGGTGTCGTAGTTGTTCGCCGGGTTGTCGTAGCTGACCAGTGCCCGCGTGTAACGGGTCTTCGCCGAGGCGCTGCCGTACGAGAACTTTCCGTCGATCACGTTGGCCCGGGTGAACACGTAGTCGAAGTCCTGCGCACGCGGCATATCCGCCTGCATCACCAGTTGGCCCTGCGCCCAGTAGGTCATGCCCCGGTAAATCGCCGAGATATCGCGCAGCAACGACCAGGCATCGGCCTTGCCCTGCAGGTTCATGTCACAGAGGAAGCGTGGTTCCTGGCCGCCCAGACCGTTCGGCACCAACTGATCACTGTACTGAGCGATTCGGTACAGCTCCCACTTGTCGACCATGAACGGCTTGATCCGCTTGCCGAGGCCGAAACGGTCCTCGGTGCAGATACCGTAAGTGATCCAAGCCGGGTTATTGGTCCAGGCAGACTTCATCGAGCCGTCCCACGTCCCGGTATAGGTGCGCGCGATCGGATCGTAGTTGCTCGGCACCCTCCAGCGGCGCGCCTTGCACTTCACGGTAACGGCCGGGATGTTGGTGAACTGCTCAGCGTCGAATTCGATGTAGAGCAGCGCAGTGTTCGGGTAGCGCAGCTTGGCGTCGATCACTTCGGTGTAACCGGCAATCCGCATGATGTCGGCCACCTTGTTACTGTTCTGATTCGGGGTCAGACGGCGCACTCGGATCTGCCACCCAGTCGTCGCTTCCGGCAGATCAATGCGGCGCGAGCGCTCGTAGCGAGTGGTGGTCTTGCCGTCGACTGCATCCACCAGCACCTGCTGATAGGCGCCGCCATCGGTGGCCACATCAATGGCGTACTCGATACGGTAGCCACCAACACCATTTTCGTCAGATCGCTGTAGGCCTGGCCATGCGAAGCGCATACGTACGGCGGAAAGCTGTGTATTGGTGATCGAACGAATCCACGGTGAATCGCTGCGCAGTTCAATGTCCAGCGACGTTTCGCTCTCAACTGACGGAATGCCCGGGATGTAATTCTGATCCACCGAGCCCGGGCGCCAGTCCCACTTCACGTTCGGAAAGTTGTAGTTGCCGCTGGCATCGCGGATCGGCGTGTTGTCCAGGTAAATGTCGTAGTCAGTAGGGACACTGTCGAACTCACCCTCGCCCACGGCGATCAGCAGCTTTGCCAGGTTGGTCGAGCGCAGGCTGTCACTGGCTTCGGTTGACGACTTCGGCTTGCTGCTACCGCCCTTCTCACCGTGGATATCGATCTGTGCTGCTGCGCCCATGCTTTCCTCCAGGCATAAAAAAGCCCGCACTGAGCGGGCAAGAGTTAATAGTTTGCTGGCACACTGGTAGGTAACCCCATCAATTCAGGAGCACACGATGTCAAGAGAAGTTGACGCAAGCGCAGGCGAGCCAGGTAACTCAGTAATGTTTACTGACGATGCGCTTCACGTGGCGCTCAGATTCGCTCAGGATGATCAGTCGATTTGGGCGACCGCCCAGAACGTTGCGGATCTATTTGGCACTACTGCTGACAACGTCGGAATACACGCCAAAAATATCTTTTCTGATGGCGAACTCGTCGAGTCGGCAACTACCGAGGATTTCTCGGTAGTTCGACTGGAAGGCGCACGCCACGTACAGAGGACAATAAAGCACTACAACCTTGATGCGATCATATCCATTGGATATCGCGTCAACGCCAAACAAGCAGTGAAATTCCGCCAATGGGCAACCCAAACGCTTAGAACCTATATCGAGCAAGGCTACGTAATCAACGAGAAGGCTCTACGTGAGTCTCCCGAAAAGCTAAACAAGTTAGCGGCTGCCGTCCGCGCTCTTCGGAACGAGGAGAAGCAGATCTACGCCAAGGTTCGTGAGTGCTTCAAAATCTGCTCATCAGACTACGACGCGAACTCAAAGCAAGTCAGAAATTTTTACGCGTTACTGCAAGATAAGTTTCACCACGCCATCACTGGAATGACCAGTTCCAAACTGATATTGGATCGAGCCAGCCACATGGCTGACAACATGGGTATGCAATCAGTCAGGGGCGACGTTCCAACTTTGGAAGAGGCAAAGACAGGGAAAAATTATCTGAGCAACGAAGAACTCTATCGCCTTCATTTGTTATCCGAACAATTTATGCTCTTCGCTGAAAGCTCAGCTCTAGCCAAAAAACAAATGACTATGGAATCCCTGCACCAAAAACTGGATGCCCTGTTGGTTTTTAACGAGTATCCCGTTTTCAGTGGATGGGAGGACTTTATTAAGGAGCAAGCCGTGAGCCATGCTCGTCAGGAGCTAGGTCTTTACAAAAAGCGCAAGAAAATCGAAGCGCTCGGCTACGAGTACGATGAAGATGCCCTCGCAGCAGGCGAATATGACGAGTTCCTGATCGAGGATTGATTTTTGGCCAGACAGCAGCAGATTGTGCGTTGTCGCGCGTAGGCTTAAAAAATACAGATTGGCGACTGTTCTACTGCTATCTGCTCACACCTTGTCTTCAGCCACGATCGAGGCCGAAATGATCATCCCACCCCACCGGCGCTCGCCGATGCAGATCGGTACCGGGTTGCCGCTGGCGGTGGTGTTTTTGGCACTGCCGAAGGCGTAGGACGGCGAGTTCTCTGGGGATGCGCTTTGAGAAAGCCCCTTTGCTTGCGGGCTGAGCATCTGAACGACACCGCCAGCAACGAGGGCAACGCCCATTTGAACCGCCCAAGTTTGACCGAAATATGTCCCTGCGACGACAAGCACAGCTCCAATTACGGTCTGCAATAAGCCCGCACGCTTGCTCCCGGAAATCACCGGGACAATTCGAATCTCTTGGGTTCCGCCGACGCCGAAATCTTTTTCAGCTACGTTTTTCCGGTTTCTGAAAATCGCAAAGCGCATCCCTTTGCGCTCAAAATCTTTAATGGCGCCTTCGAATCCTTCGATAGTGCACTTCAACGCTTTGAATGCCTCGCCCACGGACTTGCTGCCAAGCTCGCGGTGATGGACGCGACCAAAGAGCTTGATAAGCGGCCCTGAAAGAAGAATGGTCGTCATCGCTTGTTTGTTACTTGCCGTCGCTGCCACAGCTTTCTCCGGTCATAAAAAAACCGCCCGTAGGCGGCTTTTGTCATTGCATCGTGGGTGATAAGTCCATGCTCATTGATGAGTCGATGGATATCCTGAATTTCTTGGTGACACCAGCCTTTATGTTGGCTTCCCGCTCTTTAAGCCCGCTGCCGCATGATGATGCACCGACGACGTGCTCACCGGCGGAAACGTAGAACTTTGCAGTTTCACCAGAACCAATCTCGGCAGCTTTTCGCCCGTCGATGCTCACGGATGTGTTGCAGCCGCCACCAACAAAGCCGGAATCACGGGTAACGATCAAGATAGCGTCACCGGTGGCTGGCTTCTGATATGCGAACAGGCGCGCGCTCGGCACAGGGTCAGCCTTTCCGGACGGCACCGGCGAAGTCGCACACCCCGCCAACAGCGCTACCACCAACGCTCCTACGATCAATTTCATAAAGGTCACTCCTGTGTAAAGGCAACAACCTTATCACCGAGCATCACGGTGGCGCAGCACCAGGCAAGTGCGCTCTCCCCACGGTCCACCGAAAACGATTACCTCGGAAGGCCTGCCGTACAGGTGGTGAAGCAGGAACGGCCCAGGGCCGAATGTCGCTGCATCCTCACCTGGCAGCGCAGCATCGGCGCCGAGGAAAATCCCGGCGTGGTTTGGATAAACCGTGCGGCCCACCTCCATCACGATCATGTCGCCGCGCTGCGGCTGGTCTACGCGGTAAAAGCCCGCGGCCTCGTAGTTCGCTTCGTACAGGCTGGCGTTGTCCTTACTCTCCCACCAGCCATCGGCGCGCTTGAAGTTTTCAAACTCAAGTCCCCACTCACGCTTGTACCAATCGGCGCAGACCTGCCAGCAGTCCCAGGCACCATGCACGAATGGACGTTTCAGTAGCGGAACCTCGCCGGAGGGCATGATGGTTCTCAGATCCCCCTCCGGCCAGCTGAGAATGTGCCACGGCAGAGCAGTCGCTTCACACATGGCCAGGTCGCGTGGTGAAGGTCTGCTGGTGGCGTCCGGATGCGAATGAACTACACCGATTACTTCGCCGATGTCTTCGGCTTGGGCGTATTCCTCCGGATCGATTCGAAACTCTTCGTTCGGCTCGGTCGAGACATTGACGCAGGGAAAGTATTGTTGCTTGCGTCCGATCGCCAGAAGTAGCCCGCACGACTCGGCGGGGTAGCACTGCTGTGCGTGCGCCTGGATCGCGCTCAAGATGTGCTTGCGCATGGTCAGCTCCGGGCAATGAGAGAAACTGCGGGAAATCCACCGAACGGCAGCGGGTTTCCCTCACCGAAGCGCGGTATGCAACCTCGGCCAAGCGTGGCGTCACACTCGTCCAGTTCGGGGTTGTCAGTTACGACGCAGTCTTTCGTGACATATGGCCCGGTGTAACCGCAGTTCGGCCCTCTGTAACCACCGGTGAGGCACCAGTGGCACAGCGTCGTGGCTTGCCGGCCGATCGATTCGTTGCCTACGTCGCCCGGGCTGGCCAGCTCCCAACTGACCGTCTCCCCGTCCTCGTTTGTCTTCTGGTCGATGTACCAGACCTCGATCGTCTCCTGGGTAGGATCTGCCGTTGGGTTGCCGGCGGGGAAGTTCGCCGCGTCGAGGTAAGTGCCCAGTGTGTGACGCATCGTCAGCTTGAACTCGAGCAGATCCTCGAATGCCAAGCACAGCGCAGTGATGCGCCCGTTGACGTTGCCCACTGACAGTGTCGGCCGAACAGCCGTGCCGTCGCCGTTCGACTCGATGCCGTCGATTTGCATCGGCCAGGCGCTGTACTCGTTGCCCTGCCAGTAGATTGCCTTCGCCGGCAGTTGGTCGGCATCGTCGCCGGCGGCAATCAGCTCAGCCGCTGTATGCGGGATCGCGTGACCGTGGAAGCGGAGAACGTCTGCGCCGTAGTCCGTGCCGTCCAATTCAAAGAGCAGCACTTCACTGCCAGGCTCAAGCACCTGGATATCACTGATCAGCGACATGATCGCTCCTAGGGTTGAAAAGCACGCTCGAACGTGGCTGTGAGTTTGAACACGCCCCCACCCATTGGGGTTGGAGCGGGATTTTTACAGGTGAACAGGCCCAGTTGGCCGAGGGGCGTTGTCCAGAGAAACGCCTTGGCGCCGGCGTGCCGATCGAGGAAGTCCATGATCTCCAGCACCTTGGCCTTCTGACCGGTGAAGGTGATCGGATAGGAGTCCTCTTTGTTGTTGGGTCCGTCACCGACGTTCTGCGCATATCCGCCGCCGAATTGGGCGGTGCGAACCCGATAAGTAATCTCGGGTGCGCCGCCGCGCTCGGTTGGCCAAGTGAATTTTTCGATGGCCATCAGCCTCTCCCATTTGTCAGGCGCCAGATCGAACCGCCTGGCTGTAGAGCTCGGGCAATTGCAGTTTCCGCTTCAGTTTTTGCAGCCTGCTGGATGCCTTTGCCGAGTTGGGTCGATGCCTCTTGCGAGACACCGCCTCCCTCGCTGCCAGATGTTTGCACAGAGACCGCTACAGGGAAGTTGTAAGTATTGCCGCCGCCGGTACCGGACATTGCTGCAAGCGCGGGCCCGCCACCGGAAGTCAGAGGCGTGACGCTACCGCCACTCGCGCCAGTCATGAGGTAAGACCTGCCGCCCTGATTGAAAAGCTCAGGTCCCTTTTCATTCACTTCGTAGAAAGTGTTCGGTTCGACACCGCCACCAACAGCACGCCCCCCACCGAAAGACACGGATGCAGAGCTGGCATCAAACTGACTGCCAAAACTTTGGGCCCCTGCATCAGCCGCACCTGCCGTTGCAGAAGCCGTCGCCCCACCTCCCGTGAAGTAGCTTGTGGCAGCACCCACCAAACTGCTCAGCAACGCCGAACTGGCCTGACGAGTCGCAATCCGAGCCATGTCCGCCAAAATCGACTTGGTGAAATCGGCAAAGGACAGCTTCTCGGTCATGGCGAAGTTGACGATCGCGTCTTCCATCGAGCTGAAGGCATTGGTGAAAAGGCTTTTGGTTTGCCCGGCAACATCTCGCGCAGAATCGAGGTAGTTCTGCCACGCCGACGATGCGCCAGCGCTCCAGTCACCTTGAGCCGCCGTCATCTCGTCATAGTTGGCTTGAACTGTGTCGTGTAGATCCTGCTGAATCGCTTTGAGCGCCGCCAGTTTCTGGGTGTACTCGTCGAGGCTCATGCCACGCGAGCCGTCGCCGTACTGGTTGGCCAAATCAAGCTTCTGTTGGTTGAAGCGGTCGTCGATAGAGTTTTGCTGATCCGTCAGCCCGCGCTGCCGATCACCTTGGCCAAGCCCTGCCGCAGCTCTCTCCCCTTGCTGACGCAACGTGTCGACTTGCTGCTGCAACGCGCTGGTGTAGGTTTGAACGGCCTGCTCCTGCTTCCTCAGCCTGCCCTGTTCATTCTTCGCCAGTACATCCAGCTCGCTATCCGCCGCCTTCTGCGCCTTGACCATATCGGTGCGAGCGTCGGCGATATTTTGGTCGAGTTGAATGCGCTGCTCGGCCGTGGTGCCAGCCTTGGACTTAGCCGCTTCAAGCGCGGCGATCTCCGCCTCGTATGCGGAAGTGATCTCGTCTCGCTCGTTGCCGATCAGTGCCTCGCGCTTCAGCAGATATTCCTGCTGCGAGATCAACCCAGCCTTCTGCGCGGCATCCAGTTGTTTCTGGGTGTTCGCGTATTCGGCCTGGATTTCCTTGAAAGCGTTCTGCGCCGCGTTGTAACCGGTGAGGTCGACGGCGCCGGCCGATGGTCCCTTCTGATCTTTGTTTTTGTCCTTGATGTTCTGCAGCGTTTTGGCGACGAAATCAGACTGAACCTTTGGGTCGTTAGGGTTGGCCTTTCTCAAAACCTCAACGTCACGGAGGTAGGCTTTCGTCAGCTTGTCGCGCTTCTCGGCATTGGTCAGGTTCGAGTCGCTGATCTGCTTGAGTCGCTGCTCAGCCTCGATCCCTTCTTTCTGCACCTTTGCACGATCAGCCTCGATCGCCGCGTTTTCAGCGAGCGCAACCTTCCGCTTCTTGAGCTCTGCAAGCTGTTGCTCAAGAAACTTTGTCGAGTTGCTGGATGCCCCCAAGTCTTCGGGGAAAAGCGAGGTGAGAAACCCACCTTTGCGTTCACCGACGATCTTTTCGAGGTTGGCGATCTGGGCGTCGATGGACTGCACCCTGCCGACGTCCAAGATTGAATCAAGGGCACCGCTCGCGGAGTCCTTCACGCCCTTCCAGGCTTTTTCCCACAATCCGAGATTCTGCGTGACCTGCCCGGAGCGTTGCTGAATGGTGTCGGCATAGGTTTTGGTGAGTAGATCGGCAGCCCCGACCGTATCGCCCTGCTCCTTGAGCGCAACGATCTGCGAATACACCGACGCTGTCAGAAACTGGTATTGGCCGTTCAGCTCCTTCGCGGCGGCTACAGGGTCTTTGGCGATCTTGATGAATTCGGCAATGGTTGCATCCACAGACTTGCCGGTAGCGTCTTCCATCGCAGCCGCGGCATCAGCAATTTCTTTGAAACTGGAGCCAGCAATAACCCCACTGGCGGCCAGCGTGGTCAACGCTGCCGCTGCCTCACCGGTCGTACCATTCGTTGCGCTGACCTGCTGAGCCAAATTGGCCAGTTGGTCGGCCGATGTGCCCGCAGCATTGCCAGTCAGGATGAGGGCCTTGCTGTATTCGTCTGCTTCTTTGCTGCCTTGGCTGTATCCATAGATCAGCGTTGCGGCAGCAGCAGCTGCGATCGCCACCGCCGCTGCCATACCCAGCAAACTCGCCGAAGCACCAGTCACGCTGGGAGTGATCGCGCCGACAGCTCGTTGTGCGTTCTCAGCGGCTTCTGCCGCAGTGTTTGAGCTTTCGGCCAGATCAGACAGGCTTTCGCCCGCATCACCTGCGTTGTTGGCAACATCCTTGGCATTGGTGGCGATACCGGCAAGCGATTCGCCCAGCACAGCTGCGCCAGCACCACCGGTGAACAGCGAGCGGAACTTGTCCCGCAGCGCCTCAAGGGTTGCACCAACACCGCCGAACGAGTCTTTGATCTGCCCACCCTGCTGGATGAGCACCAACAGCGGGTTTTGCCCGCCGGCCAGGCTGGTGAAAATGTCAGTGAATTGCGAAGGAAGCTGCCGAAGCGCAGCCTCGGTTTGTTTCGAGCTGGCACCGGTCTTTTTCAGCCCTTCATCGAAGTCGCCTAGCTTCTGCCGAGAGGCGTCGATTCGAGCGGAGTACTCCCGGAAGGTATCAGCGTCGATCAGCCCGGCCGCTTTGTACTTCTGCAACTGGGCCTGCTGCTGGTCCAGCTTATCGAGTGCGGCAATTGCGGGATTGATCTTGCCGAGCAGCGATTGCAGACCTTCGGCCTGAACACCAGTTGCAGCGGCTGCCCTCTTCGCCGCCTCGGCCTCTTTATCCGTCGAACCAACCAGTGCATCGGATTCGGCCTGCAAGCGCCGTTTCAGTGCCGCCAGGCTGCTGACCGACGATCCCGACGAATCCATTGCTGACGCATTCGTGCTGACACTGGTGGTCAGGCGCTGGTAATAGTCGCTCGACTCCAGCGAGGCCTTGGCCATCGCCGTCAGGCGCTTCATGGCGTCTTCTGTGGACTCTGACAGCTTGCCCTCGGCCGAGGCCAGGCCGGTTGATGCGGTTGCCGCTTTATCAAAGCCCGCCGCCACACCATCTGCCGCTTTCTCAGCCTTGGCGCCGGCCTGCGCGAGGCGCTCCAAATCCGTGGCGGCCTGGACTGCCTCGCCCGAATCAACGGCAAGACCTAACTGCGCAATTGTGCCCGACATGAGTGCTCCATTACTTCGATTCGCTCATGACGAGCAGTGCTTCGGCCTCCATTACCTGAAGGTCGGGAAAGGTCTCGGCGATTTGCTTTTTCTTCATTCCAAGGAAGCGGGCCACATCGCGAATGGACGTGTAGTCGAGCCCGGTGGCGCCGCACGCGCCCGTTCGCCACTGGGTGGACAAGGCATTGAAGAGGATGAAGGCCGGCCAGTTGTCCGGCCAAACCTCACAGTCGCTTTCGTAGTCCTCAGACGAAAACCCGAAAGCGTCTTGCCCTTCTATGCTCGGCTGATAAAGGGTGCGTGCGACGCTGGTCAGTTTCCCAGGCGGGCCGAAGAAAACGCTTTCTGATAGGCATCGACGATGGCGTCACCGGCACCCGCAGAGGTTTCGACCAGTTCGCGAATGGACTCTGGGCTTAACTTGTCGTCAAAGCCCCATCCGGCAACCAATTGAGTCACCTGCTCCACCTGGCGTTCGATGTGAGAGTCGGTGATCTCAACCAGGGTGAGATCTTCACCTTTGGCCTTGAATCGCTCCTGATCATCCTTGGCGCTCTCCTGCCAGCCCGCGAACAGCGTTGCGAGCTCCTTCCTATTCCGATATTTGAATTCGAACGGAACCTTGATGGTGGTGCCGCCCACTCGCGGGATGTCCACTTCAGCATTGAAGGTGGCATTCTGGGCAATCTTGAACCTGGCCATGAGTTCCCCTTACGCAGCGTATCGGATGAATTTGGCAACCACGGCAAACACTGCGGTGACGGCCATGATGTTGTTCTTTGTCAGCGAGGGAACGTTGTCGAAGGAGGCGTAAGCGTTGTAAGCAATGACACCGCCCGACGCGAGGTTCACGCGCACTGCACGCGGCCTCTTGTCGTCATCGGCATCCAGCAACACGTCGTTGTGTGGAAGCTCCGGGTCATCCGCCATAGTCAGCGTGAAAGACAGAGCAGATTTCGAGGTTGGCATCTGGTGATCGTCATCCTCCTCGAGAAACGAGTAGGTGACGTTTTGTTGCTCGCCCCCGGCCTTGCTCGAATCAGTGACCTGACTGATTGGGGTCCAAGTCAGAATTTTGCGGACAGACCCACCGCCGGCGCCTGCAATGAAGCGAGCCACGTTCAGCGTGTTGATCGATTCAAGAACGAAAGAGTCGGTGGTTACGCTTTTGACGCGGACAACACGATTGTTCAGGCGAGCCCAGCCGGACGTGACCTCAATGAAATCGCCAGCCTCCAGATCATGGCCCGCCGCCGACACGACGGCTTCTGAGGCATTGCTGATCGCTGTAAAAATGATCGGTGCGTCGTACGAAGCGGCGATGCCGACGGTAGAGCCATTGGGTAGAAAAACGGCCATTGGTGTTTCCTCTTCTCAGAAATGACAAAACCCGCTCAATGGCGGGTCTCGGGTTTGCCCAATGGGCGGATTAAGCGGTGGTGTCGGCTCGGTACTGGAACGACACGGGAACGGTGAAAGTTGTGTCGCCTGGAATGCCCGGGCCTTGGTCGACTGGTGTCATGGTCACCACGGTCAATGCGCCCTTTTGGTTCCGCTCGTACAGCGGAAAAAGCGCAGCGATCTGGTCAGCCAATGCCCCGGCCGCGCCACGGAATTTACCCGATGGCGTCACGATACTGACCTGAAACACGCCGGTGTAGAGCCTATGGTCGCCGCCGAGCGTGTTGCTCGCGGTGTCGGCCGGCAGCGTGTAAGCCCTCAGGTACGTAGCGTCGGCAACAGGTGTGTAAGACTCGTTCTCGACGACTACCTTCAGCGGTACCGGCAACGCTTTCGCCCATGCGATCAGCCTTGCCTCGTAGATCGAGGCGATGAGGTTATGACTCATACCTGGTTGTTCCTGATGGCTTCCAGCACGATCTGCTGGAAGCGGGCCACGGTGATGCGGACCATGCCGCCCGGTGCCTGGGTCGAATGCCCAAACTCCAGCGGGATCGCATATCCGAGGCTGTTGGTTATGTAGCAGGTATCGCCCGCCTTGAACTCGATCGCGCCGGCAACGATCCGTGCCGTTGATTTGGCCCCGCTCGGGTCGACTTCGTCGGTCGTGGTGCTGTCCGGTGATCCGATGCTGAACATCCAGTTGCCACGGAACCGGCCGCCGACGTAGCCACTCGGTGCAGTGATATCCATGCCATCTTTCAGTTTGCGACCTGGTTTAAGTCTGCCGGCTTTCGTCAAGTTGGCGGGATCGCTACGCAGAGCCGTGTTGTGATCGTCCACTGCCTTGTTGTACTGGGCGGAGACAGCGTTCTGCGCCCATATTTCTGGATTACCCACCGGAGACATGCGGATGACGCTGTTGCCGAGTTCGATGATGATCTCGCGAAGGCTGGCATCGATGGCTTCCGTAGCTTGGGCCGCGAATTCGGCGAGGCTGAGTGCAAAACTACCGGACTGGCCGGCGCCCGCGCGGCTCATGACCGCACCTGCAATTCATACAGGATCGGTGTACCGGCCGGATTCACTTCTTTCAAAGGCGGCACGATAGACCAAGTGCGCCCCTGAATGATCACCTTGTTCAAAAGATCCGGCACCCACTCCAGCCCCTGCGCGGCGATCTTCAGCTTCTTGTCGCCCTGCTTGATGAGGCTGTTGTTCTGGAATTCCTGACCAGTGAAGTCGAGCAGGATGCCTTTAGCGGTCTGTTCCTTGGTGCTGTCGGGAGGTGCCGAACCAGTTTCAGGGTCGTACTCACCGACGGTTGTCGCGCGAATGGTCACCGGCTGGCCGAACTCTGTGATCATCTCCAGGGCCATCACGGCCATTTCGTCGTAGAAGGCCATGGTGGCTCCGTCTCGGTTACGCTCGGACCGCGAAGAGGCCCCGCTTCTGTAGGTAGTCCGCAAACTGCGTGACGCTCGGACGATCCGGCGCCGCCGGCAATAGACGGCCGCTGGTATTCGGGATTGTCGCGTACTCGCGAGTTACCGCGCCTTCGACTCGCTCAAGTGTTACCGCGCCTTTGCGCTTCTCGACCGGGTCGACGTCGTCGGTGTGGATCTCCGCAGCCAGCGCCATCTGGCCGTACTGGATCCGCGCCGGCAGGTAGTTGTCGGGCTTGATTTCGTAATCTAGCTCGACGCCGCGGCGCGGCCAGGACAGGGACTGCTCGCTGTTGGTCTTCCGCCCTTTCCACGTCATGCCATCCATTGCAAGCGCGGCCCGGCGCAGCAGCGCTTCCTGTGCTGGCACTTCCACCGGAATGGTCACGCCGAACTTCACGGCGTACATGGTCAGATCCTCGGCTGATGCATAGCTTTCGGCGTCAGGCTTACCGGTACCGTCCTCGATGATGAGAGTCATGAATCAGCTCGTTGTATTGGTTGGGCCGGGCGCCGGTGAATGCGCACCCGAATAATTACGCCTGAGGCAGTTCCGAGATCGCTTTTTCAAGCGATTCTACCGAAGCATTCGCTCGATACGACACATTGGCGGCGTCGAGCTTCGCTTTGAGACCAGCGATCTTTTCGGCATTGTCGACCGGGTCCACCGCTGCCTTGAAACGGGCGACTTCAGCGCGGAGTGATTCAACTTCGCCAGTCAGGCCGTCACGTTCATCCGTTAAGGTTTCGAAACCTTCATGAATGGCTTTCAGTGCACCGAACAGGCGGATCGGCAGTTCGCCGGCGCGCGGGTGTTCCAGCTCCGACAGACCTTCGGCGGCTTCGATCAGTCGCTGGATTCCGTCACGCTCGGCGCGGAGTGTGGCGTTGTCCTGTTCCAGCCTGGCAATCGCGTCAGCATCACCCGAATCAACCGGCTGGCTGATCAAAGGCTTCAACACAGAAACTTCGACGCCCTGCGCCTCATACGCATTGACCACCTTCGGCCAGTCGCCAATCACAACTGCATGAGTCACACCCGCTTCAGGCCGATCAAAGTGCGCTGGATTGCGGTAACGCTTTTCCGGATCGAAATCCGAATTCTGCGTGGAGTAAACCAGTTCCATAAAATCTCCGTAGCGGCCATCGCTGGCCGCTGTCAGGGCAAGTATCAGCCGCCGGCTGGTGGCGTAGTGGTCAGAGTGATCAGCACGCCAGCAGTCACTTTGTTGCTATTGGAATGCTTGACCCAGTTCGCAGCCGAACCGACAGCGGCAAGCGTAGGGTTCGCACCACCAGCGGTTTCCTTCCAGCTGTACCCGAGAACATCGATGTTGACGGTGCCTTCAGCGCGGTAGCCGATACCCAAGTTCTCTTCGTCGTTCACAGCGTACGAACGGAAGCCCGGCGCCTGCGACTCGGTGATCACCACAGCGTTTGGCAACAGGCCGAAGATCACATCTGCGGGCGCGGTGTCGGTGACCAGCACCGGCTTGCCGAGAGTGCCTGGCAGGCCGCCATAGATGACAACACCCGCCTCTTCGTAGACCTTGTTCGCGATCGCCTCATCGACAATGTCGAAGTAAGCGCTGGAGTGCATGACCCACAGAGCAATTCGGCCGAACTTGTCGCCGAACTTGCGCATGCCGCGGGTGAGGGTCTTCTTGCCGTCGGTCTCAATGTTGGCCGAAACCACCATGTCAGCGTTGGAGCCGATCGAGGCGCGCAGCGCAGCAGTGGCGTACTGGATGAAACCTTCCAGAGTGGCGTCAGCAACGTCGGCGCCGATGATCTGGGAGAACTCGTCGACCGGACGACCACGACGCTTGAAGGCCTCTTCGGTGGTCTGGTAGGGACCGTACTTCCACGGCGCCTTGACGCCAACGGCTTCGCCCGCTCCGATCTTCTTTGCGGTCACCTTGCCGGTGGAGTTGACGTCGCGATGCTCCAGCGAGCCGCCAATTTTGTAAAAGGAGCGCTTGCGGAAGTCGCCTTCGATCAGCTCGTTGTCGAGCACGATCGCGCCGTTGGACGATGCGTTGAACACGTCGAGGTTGTCCTGGACACGCTCCAGATATGCGGTTTGCGCCTCATCGTTGTAGATGATCAGGTCGCTGTTCACAGTCGTTGCCATGGGTGAATCCCCTTACTTGGGCAATTGCAGATATGCGGTTTGGCCGTGCTTGCGCTGGTAGTCGCGCTTTTGCTCGGCAGTCATTTCGGAGCGTTTGAATGCAGCCTGGCCGCCACCCCCGCCCGGGGCTTGTGTCCCTGAAGCCCTTGGCCACAGATGAGGTGCGCTTTCGCGCAGTGATTCCGCCCATTCGAGCGGAGTCAGAGGGGTCTTGCCGTCTTTGCCGAGGATGACTTGGCCGGATTCATCAACGGCGACCGCTTCACCCTCTTCGTTCAGCGAGAACACGCCTTTGGCGCGCAGGATGATGTCGTCGGTTGCTTCCGGGAGTGCACCGGCTTTAAGCGCTGCACCGCGTACCGAATCGCCCAGGACTTTGCCCTGGAACTTGGCGGCGAATGCCTCGGCCTTCTCGGCGCGCGCTGTGACGGTCTTCAACTGCTTGTCGTAGTCGCCACGCAGGCGCTCGGTACGGCGGTTGAATACCTCGTCCACCTTCCCCTCAGTCAGCAGCTTGGTTTCCTCGTCCTGGCCGGCCCGGCTGAGCAGGCCTTTGACGGCGTCGATGTCGATGCCTTCGAACTGCGTTTCGAACTGAGTGAGCTTGCCGGTGGTGTCTTTCAGTTTGCCCAGCAGCTCGGTGTTCTTGGCTTTCAGGCCAGAAACGGAAGCTTCAACGGCAGTCGCGATAGCGGCCTTTATTGCCGGATTGTCCAGGTCGATTTCGTTTTCTTCTGCCACGTTGATGCACCCCTTGGGTATGTGTTGCCCGCTTTGCAGGCATTAAAAAGCCCCGCGAATGCGAGGCTGGAGAGAACGGTAAATTGCTCTACCGTAATGCGTTGATCTGGGTAGAATTGTGTAAACCGCCAGAATTACTAATGGAGTAGTACTCAGAAAATGAAATGGGAAACGATAAAAAAACTCACCCGTAATGGGTATGTCAGAGCGGGGGGGATCCTCACATTAGTTGGAAGCATCGCAACGGTTTACGGAGTCGTCTATCCCTCAGGTCCTGAGCACAACCCTAACCTTCTCGGGCGCTGGAAAAGCAACTACCAATATCCAGTTCCAGGCGGGACGGTCGCCTTCAGCGGCATCACTGAATACTTCCGTAACGGGCGATACAATGTGAACGGAACCCTCAAAATCTCAGGTGACGCGGCGGACAAGCCTTTTACTACTGTGTTGCTTTCAAGAGGCTCGGGGACCTGGATCGCTGATGACGAGTTTCTAACCATTACATTGACAGGCCTACACACTGAACCAGCTAGCGGATATTCACTCCCAGACATGAATAAGCAGTATGTTCCTGGCAGTTCAGATGAGTACCAGATCTTGTCCCAAGAACCGCAATATGTTGTGCTCCAAGGAAAAGATCCTTTCGGAAACCCAGTTAAGATCGTCAGTTACAGACCTCAATGAGCCGTGCGGGCAGGCTAAGAAATGCCTGCCCGTTCGAATGCCAAGGGCTCAAGCCGTTTCATCTCTACCAATTTCAAGGGTGCGAAGTTCCGATCTAGCTGCAGCTCAGCGAAGCGTTCGACGCTCAGTCCGCCCTCGCGAAAAAGCTTCGCCCGCACCGGTCCGATTGCCACGTCCTGAAACGACGCCGGCTGCTGTTGAAGCCAGTGGTAATAATCAAGGCTCGCACTGACCTGCCCTGCTCCATCTGCGCCGACCGACGCCCGCGTAGCGCCCTTGGCGAACATCTCACTGAGCTTGGTCAGCAGGACAAACGTAGTTCGGCAATTAGGGTGAAACGGCGGCCGCGGCCCGGACTCGACCGGAAACCGCCGCTTATCCATTGACCGACACTGCTGGCTGGTCTTGCTGTCCAGCGTGGCGACCATTTCGACTTCGGACACGATGTCCGTGTTGGCCTTGGCCACCTCCATGCGCGCCTGAGACGACACATGCTGAATCGCGGTGTGTACGACAGTGCTAGCATTGCGGTTGGTGGTGGCGAGAATCCCGTCCTTGTACCCAGCTGCCTTGGTGCCGCGAATGTTGCGGATGATCTGGAAGTTCGTTTGACCTTCGAAGAAGCCCTGCCGGATCGTACCGGTGACGCGCTCGCGCTCGGCACTGGTCCAGCCCTTGATGAACGACTTCAGCAGCTTACCGCCGCCGGTGCCGCGCACACTGAGAGGATTGGTCAGCACCGCGGTGCGGATAGCCGCTGCCGTCGGCGCAACCACATCCAACGAGACACCAACGGGCGCCGTTCGGGCTAGGCTCGACGCTTCAAACTCAGCCTCGTAGTTGGCGATGTCGATCAGGTCAAGGTTCAGTTGTGCGCTGTAGCGGTCGAAGATGCCTAGCAGCAAGCTATCGACCTCTTTCAGCAGCGCTTCCAGCCGCTTCACGTTGTACTCAGTCAGATCCGACTGGGTGAGCCTGTCGCGAATCGAACGGTCGACCTCCTTAAGGAAGGGAGCGAACTTACCGACCTCCCCTGCCTTCAGCTTTTCGAGGAAGACCGCGTGCCGAATCGTGGCGTCAAGGACTGCTTGGTTTACCGCCATCTTCTTTGCCCTCATCGTCTAGGCCCAAGCCGTCGCCCTGCTCTGCCAGCTCGCCATCGATCTGCTGGTCTGTGCGCTCAGGCGCGATCAAGCCCAACTTACGCAGATATGCCCGAAGATCCGCTTTGGCGAATCCACCGTTCTGCCAGAGGCCGACCAGTGCGGAGATCATTTGAGGATCTGCCGTCAGCTCCACGAATTCCTGATTGATCTGGTAGGCAACCTTGGCGTCGTCGACGCCCATGTAGGTGCAGCACCACATGATCGCCCGGGTATAGGCCTCACTGACGTTGGCCACGCAGCCGGCAAGCACCGAAGTCGATGCAGACTGATCACCACGGGCCTCGGTCGCTGTCTTGGACGAAAGAGAAGCAACGACCATTCGCGCGCCGAGCTCGATCATCATCTGGTTCTTGTCGGCCATTGCCTCCTTCACCAGCGTGTTCGGCAGTGGCTGGGCATAGCCGAACTGTCCGCCGGCAGGCAGCATCATCGGCGCACGGGAGCCGACGTAAACGCCGTTCTTCTCCATCCAGTCGCGCCACTGTTCATCCAGACCGGAAATCCATGGCTGGGCTTGGCCGCACCAGAAGACGCTGTCTTCATAGTCAGCGCTGTTCCGGTAGTGGCCCAGGTTGATCATGGCGATATCGTAGAGCGGCGACTCATCAATACTCGGATCGTTGTTCTGCGCGCCGACGAAGGTGAACGGAATCTCTTTCAAGCGCCCGGCTGTGCCTGTAGGCCTGAACTCTTCGACGACGGCCAACGGCCCGCCACCTTTCGGCCCGGATCTGCGCCAAACACGGCAAACAAAACCGTCGTTCTCAAGCGCCAATTCGCGGTATTGCTCGATCACCTTGAAGCCGAAACCGTCTTCGATCTCCGGCGACTCGCGCAGCACCACCAGAGTGAGCACGCTGTGCCCGCTCACCATCCCTGTACGCCAGTTGATGATGTCCTCGGCGCAATACGACAGGATCACGGAGTGGCCTCCGGCACCATCGTCTTGGTGATAGTCGACGTACAAACCATGCCGTCCCGCCTCAAGCACCTTTTCAAGCGTTCCCTGCGAGTGCTGGTAAATGCTCACCCCGGAGCCGTTGGCGTTGTCCTGCAGATACTCCATCTTCTTCGCAACGACCAACGTCGGGTCTTTGTGAAACGCCAAACCGAGCAAACCGTTTCGCGTATGGCCGGTAGCGTTCTTGAACACCGCCCGTTCGCAATAGGCCTTGTTTCGATCTACGTTCTCCGGCGACTTGTCGTGAGCGTTGATGTAAGGCAGTCGATCAACAACCCTGTGCTGACCGGCGCAAACATCGCGAACGGTCGACCAGCGATCCAGTGCTTCGATGTAGTCCGCCCGTTTGAAGGAGACGTCGTTGCTCATCGGGCGTATCCCATTTTGATAGCGGTGACCGGTTTGATGATCGGGTACTCGCGGTGAATGAAGTAACCGCCGCCGTCGTTGGCGTGGTCGTTCCCTTGGCTCTTGTCCGGCTCGCCGTTGGGCGCCCAGATCTGCTGTTCCAGGCCATCGGCGTAGGTCGGGCATGTAAACGGATTGACCAGATAACGCCGCTCGCCCTGCGCATTGCAGAACATGGCGTTCATGGCGTTGATCCGATCCTTCACCGGCGGGTTAGCCGCCGGCGCGATGACTGTGAAGCCGGCCTGCTTGAGCATGGCGATATCGGTGAGGCTGGCATTGACCGACTTGCGCGAATCGCCGGAGGCGTCCGGGTAGATCCGGATCTCGCAGGTCTTCTTGTAGTCGTTGCCGGTGTGCTCCCAGTAGCGTTCTTTGATCCGTCGGATCATGTCCGGCGTGTCGTATCCATCCATCAACTCGTCCACGGCGCGCGGCAGGCCCTGATCACGTTTGACGTGGGTGATCGCCGCCATCTTGCCGACGTTGAAGTCCATGCCGATGAACAGCGGCTCGCCGGGCTGGACGGTGTCGAAACACTGGTTCAGTTTGCGGTCGTAGGCGTGGTAGATCGATCCGGATGTCAGGTTGACGAACTGGCCGTTCAAGTACGCACGGATCAATTGCTCGGGGTACGACTCCATCAGCGAAGCGATGTAGTCGTCAGGCAGGTTCAGTTCGTTGTCAAAAGTGCTGGCCTGGATCAGGCCATACATTTCCTTCAAAACTGGCTTGTCGCGCAACTGCTTCACGAACTGGAGGAAGACGAACTTGAAGCCTTCCGGCGTTGTGGTTACGTCTACGCCGTTTTTCAGCCCGGGCAAGTTGTAACGCATCCGGGCAATGATCTTGCGCCAAGCCTGCTGAGCCTTTATCGACGTCAATACGTCCAGCTCATCCACCAGAGCGTGTCCGATCTTGAAGCCAACGATTGTTTGCGGCTTCTCCATGGACCGGCAAATCACAGTGCCGCGATATTGCCGGCCGCTGTAAATGTGAACCTCATGGTTCGCCTGGTTGATCTTGGTCTTCAGCCCCCAGTCGTATGCCACCTCCTCCATCGTGGGATAGAAGATGTCGCGGATCTGCGGGTAAGTCGGCGCGAAGTAGCCAGCATTGACGCCGGGCCACTCCATGAAATGCTTGCTCAGTGCTGAGCATCCGACCCAGGTCTTTCCCGAACCGAACCCAGCAACGAATGCGCGAAACTTGTGAGGCAACAGGAGGAACTGCGACTGCGGAACGTTAAGGCTCGGCATTCGGTTTCCTCGCATCCACTACGTCGACCTGAATGCGCGTCGGGATTGCCGGCTCATCGTCAGGTTCATCCTTCCGGTTGCGATTGACGTAGACGTCACCGACTTCCTTCGCGGCCTGCTCCAGGATCTGCATGGCGAGGCCGATGTTCTTCATCGTTTCGGCCCGCTCGACAAACCGGTTCATGGCTCGTAAGCGGTATGCACGGTTCGCGATCGGGATCTCGGCCGTTTCTTCGCGGAAGCGCTTGCGGGTATCTTCAAACACCGCTTTCCACTTCACGCCAAGGTCACGGCCAGCGTGTTTCGTTGGGTCGTACTGCTCACACTGCTGGCGAGACACTTCGACGCCGAATGTTTCCTTGACCGCCTGCACTACCTGAGTCGGCGTATCAAAGCAGGCCAACGCCTGCACAATGAAGCGCTTCACCTCATCTTTCAGGGCTGCCATATGGGTTGATTCCGTCAAGGTCCTGTCAAGGATCAGGCCGACTTGAACAGACAGGTTCCGCAGGCCCTCGCAATGTTCATTTTCCCCACCTCAGCAGGATTGTTTGCAGCGTCCACCAGCTCTTGAACCGCCGGGCTTGCACCGTAGCGGCGGACAACACCGACGAACTCTTCAACGTCGTGTCCGCGCATTTCAAGCTTGGGCAGGCCGTCTTGGGTGAACTTGGGTGCGCCGTACTGATCCTTCGCCTGGGCGATATGGAACAACTCATGTTCGACCAAGGCGCAGAAGTCAGCATCAGAACAGTCGGCGCAGTAGTCGGCAGCCAGAGTGATGATGTAGGCCGGCACTTCGCCGAACCAATCCCGCATTTGTTGCTCCATCCGGGCTTTCTGCCAGCCGCCGACGCGGAACGCTACCTGCTCGGCCTGGCCCACCACCGTCCTACCCTTCTTCGTGAAGCCGGCAGACGCCCACATCACACGAATGTCCGCATCGATCAGATGGGCGTGTTCTTCGTTGTGGATGCTGCCGGTGTCAGCAAGGATCTCGGCTTGGAGCCATTCCAATACTTCGGGGGCTGGCATCAGGCGGGTGCCGAAATCCGAAAGATCGGATAGCTCGACCAATGACGCAGGAGCACGCGGCCGATTCATACCAGAAGAACCTTCTCAATTCAGAGTTCGCCCCCAAAAGGGGGGCAGATTACCCGCCTATTTGCGAGCCAGCCCGGCCTAATGAGCGCTCATTAACCAACGAGGCTCACAGGATGAAAAACACGATTTACTTAGTACTTGCAGTAGCGGTCGTCATTTTAATGATCGCTCCGGAATGCGTAGAGCCCGGGATTGCTGCTTGCCTGCTCAGTAAGCCCTGACGTTTGCAATCTCGGCTGGGTAGGCTCGTTCGATAGCCTCCCAGTCGGGTTGCTTGGTTGTCATGGTTTTCCTTGAACTTTATGAACGCCAGAACTAGACCTAAGTTTCCAGCGCAGGGAGTAAGTGAAATGGCAGATCGATATATAGTGGTGAACGCACGGCCGCTTGATCGCAGCAGATTTGTAGTGAACGGTTGCGAAAATCATTTTAAGGCACGGGGCTTCCTTATTCTCGACAGAGAAGAAGATAGAAGACTCCCAGACGTCTTTCATTCCCGTGCTGAGGCGCAAAGTGAGTGTGACAGGAGAAATGGGGGGCTCATGGAGCGGCAGCGCTAATTTTCAACGCTCTAAGCATCTCCACTACGAGAAAAGACCAACGCGGTAACGATACCCAAAGTGTCGCGACACAATTTGATGATTCGCGAAACGAGTCGCGACTACTTGGATCGACGCTCGATACCTCCCGGGGTCTTTTCACAGCGCAGGCAGTGTTCGCAGTTCAGCGTACGGCACAGCCAGGTCTTCACCCGCTGCCACCAGATGACCATGAAGATGTGGCGCATACCGGCCAAGGCCAGCGCCACGTGCAGAGTGATCCCGGCGGTGGTCGGCCCCATCATGAAGATGTTCTGCTCCCGGCTCATCACAACGAAACCGCTGATTGCGATCGCCGAATAGATCAGCTTGCCGATTACACCGTCCCGCACTCGGCCGCTCAGAACACACCAGGTAGCCCACAAGGCAATCAAGCCGCAGGCGATGGTGTTGATCAGTTCAAGACTCATGGTGGATTGCCTCCCCCGAACCGCTGGCGAATGAGCGCCCAGAGGTCAGCGGCTTTGATGGCCCGGTTGATGGCTGCGAGCAGAGATCCGCCGAAGGTGCCCAGCAGAAAGCCAATGCCCGCGACAATCTTCGGCTCGGTCACACCCAAGTAGGTGCTGACCATGCTCGTCAGATACAGAGAGCAGGCAATGCCGGTAACCAAAAAGATCATCCAAGCACGCCAGTCGGCCAGATCGTCTTTGTGCCACCAGCTTGCGACGACAGCGCCGACCAGTCCTGCGATCAGCAATTCAAACCTGTCGATCTTATCGAGCAGGCGCTGCAATAACTCCATGCGCTCGACTCCGTGTGCATGATGGAAACGAAAAAACCTCTACAAATTAAGAGGCCTTGTATAGATAAAGACACAAAAAATGTGTTCAAAATCAGAAAATTAGGAACTGTCAGACAATTCTTTGAATCTTCTCTGCCAGCAGATATCACTAACTGATGAGCCAAGAAGGAGCAGTACTCGTGAGTCAGGTGAATATTTTCGTAATTGAGTACAAGCTCCACGGAAAACCGATGTCGTTTGTCATCCGAACCAAACTGATGAACAACGCGGAAGCTTGGCAATGGGCGAGCTGTGACGCCGGCATCGCTCCAATTCCCAAGCCGGGACGACCTCCTCTCAAACGGTTTTCAAAACCAATGGCGGAACGATTCGGCATCACCGACGTGAAGTGGCGGGAAACTACCGTCGTCACGTGGGAGGAGGTTTGAGAAAATGATTGACGCAATCGTTGGGCCACCCGATGAACACTCATGGGATGACCAGATTGATGCAAACACGGAGCTGTTTCGTAAAGCAGATCAACTTGACGAAACTGCCTACAACATCATCCAAAATGATCGAGACAATGCAGATGCTTGGGTGCGGTTTACCGAAGCCAAGGCCTGCGCTGACGCTTGCCGCACGGCCGCCTATCAAGACTGGATGAGGATAAAACGGTCAATGCGAAAATAAGTGCGCGCGTCTTTCCGCGCTGTCCGCCAAAGGCCTTCTCAACGTCGATGCCACATTGCATCGATCTCGCTGATCCAGTCTCGCGCCACCCTGAAGCAAATGGTGAGGTCAGGGTGCGCGGGCTGCCGGCGTTGATTCCGTACGTCGCACTATCCGGCTATTGACGTCCAGGCCTTCCCGAGGGATGTCCTGGCTACAGGTAAATTCGAGGCAATAAAAAACCCGGCGCGGTGGCCGGGTTTTCTTGAATCATGAGTAAGTTGCCGGAGGCAAAACTCTAACAGTGGCGAAATCATGCCATGAGCCGCACGGGAACGCAATAGGCCGCTCAAGCGGCCTCGCGCATTTCGTAAATCACGGCGGCAACCGGGCTCAAAGCGCGCCGATCAAGATCCTCGCAGCACTCGAAAATCAGCTGGATTACGCCACCCCAATCTCGCTCCCAATTGCATGATTCCAGCCGCAGCTCGTAGACCTGCCACATCCACGCCCGAAACTTCTCGGCGTTGGCCAGCGGGTCCTCGTTGGACGATTGCCCGCCTTGGTGCATGTACCGGTACCGGCGCATTACCCCCTTCACAACGTATTCCAGCTTCTCCCGCTTCGCCGCCGTCATGCGCGGCGATCGCGTTTGCACCAGCTGGAAAACAACCTCTTCCGCCGCTTCGCGGATGTCGTCGCTCTGTTCCGCCGCGTACATGAAGTCACCGAAGACGCGGATCTGCGGATGCAGCCGCGCGATGGCCGATTGGATGTGCCCAGCCAGTGCGCCGTGCACCGCATGGTTTGCTGTTGGGCCTCGCTCAGTGGTCTGCACTACCACGCCGAGCTGCACGACGTCGGAGGTCTGGCCGGGGGCCGGGTTGTACTTGCAGTCATGCCACGCCTGGCGCGCTGAGTTGATTTTCATGCTGCCTGCCCCTTTTTCAGTTCGCGGGTCTTGGCCCGGTACTCAGCCTTGATGGTTTTGATTTCTTCGACGGTGTACTTGCGGGGCTCATGAGGCCCTTCGAGCCATTCGACCTTTTCGGCGCCGATTCCCTGTAGGAGTGAGATTCGGTAATTCACCAGGTTGCCGGAGAGGTGCGTGTTGCATGGCGCGCATTGTTTCCAGACGTTGAACGGCTCGAATCGCAGCTCGGGGCTTGCTCCCACAGAGCGGTAGTGCCCCGCGTGGTATTGGCCTTCGTGGTGGCGACCGCAGCTCACGCATGGACGATCGGCATCACGCAGGCGGATCCACTCGTTGAATGCCGCCTGAGCTTCGCGCAGATGATCCGCCCTGCTCTTCAACTTCTCCTTGCGGACTTTGATCTCATGGCGCTCGCATTGACCGATGGCTTTACGGGCTTTCTCGCTGTTTGCCGGCGCGTGAGCCAGCGCGCATTTCGGACTGCACACCACCTGCGTGGTGTTGAACATCGGCGCGAACTTCTCGCCGCAGGCCTTGCACGTCTTCTTCTTCGCTTCCTTGAGGGCTACGCGCATGGTTCGGCCTCCTTGGCTTTCTGCTGCTCAAGGGCGAAGTCGCCACGCAGAGGCATCAGACTCGTTTCTGCAAATGGCAGGCGATCGCCAATTTCCCCGTGAGCACACCACCAGCCTTTGCGCATGGCGGGAATGGGATGGCGCGCGCAATTGAGGTTGTCGCCAGGGTTTATCGCCTTGTAGAGCTCAACGACGCTCCCAGCAGGAAGAATGGGCAAGCTGATGAGCGTCAACGCCAAGTCGCCCGGTTTGAAGTTATTGGTCATAGCGGCCGTCCCAGTGATCAGTTGCGCTCCACTTCACGTCATGCTCGGCGCCGAAGGCATGCATCAGCTCGAACAGATCGCTGAACCACTTCTGCGACTGCTTGCGGGTCGATACGGCCATCACGACGAATCCACCGTCGAGGCCAGGCTCCGCGCGCTGCTTCTCCAGCGAGGCACTGAAAAGGCACTTCCAGTCTTCACTGGTCAACTTCTTGCCGTGCCAGACCACCTGATCGGATATATCCTTGAGCATTGCCCACATCTTCCGGTTGCAGACGTCCGGGCGTTTCTCGTCGCGGATCACCACCACTTTTGGCTTGCTCAGATCGATAGCGTGCAGCACACCAGCCACGCGATTGGCGTCGCGGCGATCTCGGATCGTGTATTCGGGATTCATGGCAGCACCTCAAGCAATGCAATCCAGAGCGGTGAAAACACAATCAGCGAAAACGCCAGACCTGCAAGCACTCCCTGAAAAACGGCCATAGGAATGTGCTTGGCCGGCCTCCAGAAGACGAACCATTGCAGTAAGGAATTCATGATTTCATCTCCCTGCGCAGCGCCTCGTTTTCTTCCTGGAGTTGGTTGCACCTGGCCATCAAGTCAGCGCAGTCACCACGCAGCGAGCGGATGGCCCCCATGCCCGGGGATTCACGCAATTGCTCGTTCTCGGCAATGATGGCCAGCACAACCTCAGGAGGGAGAGCGTCTTGCAGCGCATCATCAGCTGCATAGAACCGCTCCTGATTTTCGATGCTGCAGCTGTCTTCCAGATAGGCTTCGTTCGCTGAAATCAAAGCAGCGCACAGCCGCTTCAGTCCGGTGTAGTCGGTCATGTCCTTTGCTCCGTGTTCTTCCTGCCGAACTTGGCCAACAACTGCGCCCGTGCTGCTGCGCCAGTAGTTGGAACGCCTTGAGTGGACAGCAGTCGGGCTTGGCGCTGGCTGGCGAACTCCTCAGCCAGTTCCAGTTCGCTCTTCTGGCTGTCGTGGCCAATGCCGGCGGCGATCTTTCCGTCGAGTGCCTGCCCGGCCTGAGCGCGACGTAGGATCACCTCGTAGTTGCGTTCGAATCTGGCGCGCATCCCCTTGTCTTCCTGCTTTGCCGATCGCAAGTCGAACAGGCCCGTAGCTTCCGCCGCGAGCCTCACCGCCTCATGGCTGTAGGTGCCCATCAGCGCTTCGAGCCAGGCATCGGCCGGCGCAGGCATGCCGAAGTCTTCAGGGCTCGGCATGCACATGGCGATGAACTCACCAACGCTCGGCGCGAAAGGCTTCTGGAGCTTGCGGCACTTCTGGATACCGAACTCGATCTGCTCCAAGGTTCGGATGCCAGCGTCGGCAAACTCCTTGATCCACTCGGCCTTTGCTGCGTCCAGCGCTTCAGTGGACGGCCACGCTTGGCGCCATGCCGGGAAGATCCCACGGAGGCGGCGGAACAGATCGTTCACCACCTCGGCCGTCTGCGGAGTCACCTGCAGTGGCTGGACATGATTGGCCGGCGGCAGGTTGCCCATGGTCGCCATCAGTTGGTTGACCGGTTTCATGGGCTCACCACAAGGTCACGGGCCCACTCAGTGCTATCGAAGTCAGGCTCAGCACTTGGGCGCGTCGGGAATGGCTTCACATTCGAGGCCGCCGCGCGATTGCGGTCGTTCAGCACCCACTTCACCAGCATCTGCACCCATTCGGCCTGAGTATTCACCTGACCGCGAGGTTCGTAGTGAGCGGTGAAAGCGCGTCGAGCATCTTCGGTGAACAGGTTCGGTGCTACGCCTGAGTGCACCGAATAGGTCTTGAGGAGCTTTTGATCAGGATGCCAGTCGAGGGTCATTTCGCTGGGCATGCGAGGATCGACAGCCTCGTGCGTAGAGAGAGGTTCTTTATTCTTCTCTTCTCTAGGTAACGCACCGCTAACGCTGGCAGCGTTACCTTTTGCGTTACCAGATTTGTGTTCTGCAACTCGGCGAGCAGTCAAAGCCCTGTTTTTGGCGGTCTTGCCGTTGTGGCGCTCGAAATGAGGCAGGCTGATAAGGCCGTCAACCTCAACCATCCAGTCGACCAGCTTCATGTATTCGCAGAAGTCGCTAACACCAACGAGACGGTCGAGTAACTTTTTGGTAACGCTTGGTGCGTTACCTGTTTCGGTTTGCTGATCGAACCAACCCCATACACGCATCAGTTTGCCGACTACCGCATCAGGGTCGATGTTGGCCCACTCCGCGATCTGGCAAACCTCTGGCTTATCCATGGTGCTAAGTTCAAATTTGATCCAGTCCCCGGCCATTACGCGGCCCTCAGTGCTTTGTCGTGAGTGAACAGGCCGTCCCAGTTCTTCTTCATGGGCAGCGCGCCAGACAAGTACAGGTCGTAGAGGCGCACGGCGCCTTTCTTGAGCAGGACCGGCGTGAAGGCAATGAACGGTTCTTTTCCATGTGGGGTGACTTCGTTCTGGTGCTCGGTCATGTACTTGTCACGGGCGTAGGACGCCACACGGAAGCGCAGGCCGGATTTGCTCTCGTTGTAGAGCCAGTTCCGGCCCTCTAGGTATTTGCCCACCTGCATGACGTTGACCCCATTTAGGCCCTTGCAGAATTGGGTGTGGGTCATCCCCTCCTTGAACAGGTTTTCCAGGGAGTGGATTTTCGAGGCCTGGGCTTCGACCTGGATGGTCAGCTGCAGGCGCTGCTGCTCAGCCTCGAAGGCGAGCTGAATGAGATCCATGCGGGAAAGTTCGCGGGGCTGGGCGATCTGCCCTTCAAGCTCCTGCCAGCGATCCACCAGCGCGGCGGTGAACTCCGGGCTGAGCTGAGCAACGGCAACGAAGCTGTCGCGCTTGCAGAGCCGGTACTGCTCGACTGTTTGCTTGAGGTGATTTTTAACTTCCACCAATGGTGGAAGTTGAATTACGCTCTTTTCCGCTAGGCGCTCGATCGTGCGCTTCACGCTATCGTGGCGAGCGCCAACCAATTCGGCGATCTCTTGAGAAGACATGGTGGTACGCGACACGTTTTCAGAATTCGAAAAACGTGTCGCGACATTTGTTGGGGTATTGCTGGAATTGGGTTGGCTCTGCATAATCGGGCCTCTCTAGTTTACGAATCAGCCGACCTCGACCGTCGGCTTTTTTGTGCCTGGGCTTTCTGGGGCTGCTACTTGAGAGTGCTGACCCAAAGACCCCTTTTTTGGTGGTGAACTCAGAATTCCGCGCATGCGCGGAAAATCAGGCAAGCTTCAAATTTGGTCGGTGTTTTGCGATCAGTGCTTCGGCCTTCCGTCCCAACTCCCCTGCCCGCGCTTCAACCTGACGGCATTGCTCGGCGAACGCCGGTAGGTGCGGCAGGTCCTCTTCACACATCACTTGGTCGTCGAAGACCTCGCTACCGGTATCGATCACGTCGCCCAGCGCGCGGATCAGCGCACCAAAGCTTTTGTTGGCACATTGGTCGCTCTGCATTTGGCGAGCGCCGGTCAGGCCGTGGCGACCGGCCAACTCGTTGATGCAGTGGTCGCGATACTCTGGCTCCAGAGCATTCACCCAGGACTCTTCCAGCCACGACGGCATCTCCTGATCTCCGGAGAGCCAGCGCTGTACGCGCTTCAGCCAGCGGCTGGTCGCTTTCACGAATTCGCCCACATCGTTCAGGCGCGCCAACTCATTGAAGTCCGGGACCTTTGCCTGGACGATCTTCGCGGCAGGAACTCGCAAGCAAATCTCTCGACTCAGCGCTTGGGCGAAATCGTCCTGGCTCAAGCTGGTGCGTGCGATTTGGTTTGTTGCATGCGCCACCAGCACCTGATCGCGGGTTTGGGCACTATGTCTTGGACTGGACGTTTCCATGGGGACTGCTCTCTTCTAATCTGGCTTCAACGGATTGGCGCGGCGGGTCGAGCTTACGAAGCGTTCCTCCACTGGATATCCGGAAGGCACTCTTGCCGAGTCACCTTTCCGCCTGTTGCGTGTTCAATTTCAATGGCGCGCTCCGCAGTGATGGAGCGGTCGCCAGAGATCAAACGAGAGAGGTAGCTCGCCGGAATGCCGAGGCTCAGGGCGAGGCGTTTTCTTCCGCCGCGCGGAAGCTGCTTTGCGTACGTGGGGAAGTCCATATGGATTTACCTTCTGGTTCATTTATGCATTAATTTACCATAAATGTTTACCAAGTAAAGGTAATTTCCCCAAAGGGAAATAAAGGTTCTAATGGGGAAATGGAAATCAAAGACATACGCAGAGCCCGGGTTCGCCAGATCATTGATCGAGACTTCGGGGGGAAAGACGCTGATTTCGCCGCCAAGGTGGATAAGCAGCCCTCATACATCTCCCGGCTCTTCACCGAGAAAGCTGAGCATCTCCGAAATATCGGGGAGAAGATGGCGCGCGACTTCGAGTTGAAGTGCGGGCTTGCGCCTGGTTCGCTTGATCGCCCACTGAGCGAGGGCGAGCTATCGGCAGCGTCTGTGTCTGGCGCCGCAAAACCTCGGCTTCAAGTAGAAATTCCGTTGTCCTCCATCGAGACTTGGGATGACGACACCCCGCTCGATGACGATGAGGTCTACGTCCCCTTCCTACATGAGGTGGAGCTGGCAGCCGGTTCGGGCAGATTTGCGATTGAGGAAAGCGCAAATTCGCGTCTGCGCTTCAATAAGAAGGACCTGCGCCACAACGGCGTCCAGTTCAGCAACGCGAAGTGTGTGAGGGTCGGTGGCAACAGCATGATGCCCGTGCTGCGCGACGGCGCCACGGTTGGCGTGAACGTGGGGAAAAACTCCCTGAGCGATATCGTCGACGGGGAGATGTACGCCATCAACCACAATGGCCAGCTCCGCGTGAAGCAGGTCTACCGTATCCCGATCGGGATTCGTCTGCGCAGCTTCAACCGTGACGAGCACCCGGACGAGGATTATACGTTCCAACAGATCCAGGAGCAGCAGATCTCGATCTTGGGGCACGTTTTTTGGTGGGCGATGTATTCGCGATGAAAACTCTTAAATTTGCACAGGGCTTGGTGAAATGGAGCTTCGAAATAAGATTCATCAAAACGCGGTCGGCTTGATCGCAGAAGCGAATCCAGCGGTGGTGCGAGAGGCGGAGAACGCCTCGGGAGCGGAGCTATGTGGCATGAGCCACGAGGATTACAAAAACCTTCGAATCACTAACATACTTACGAGCAAGGCCAAGTCGCTCGGCATTACTCCTTGGGAGTACCAGCTGAGGCTGGCGGAGGAAATTGGCATGGACGTAGCTTCCATTCGTGGTGAGGATGAACGCGCAGAAGCAGACGCCTTGGGCCTGAGTAAGTTGGAATAGAGGCTAATCCGGTCTGCGTGAAGGCTCCAAGGGTTGTGAGGGTGAGTTCTGGTGTAACGCGAGCAGAATGCCCCCGAACAAGGAAAGACATCGAAATTGGCAGGGACGCATGCCTATAATCAGCCTATGAAAAAGCCCAACGTTTACACTCTTCGAATAGTCGGTTCACACCCGAACAAGCTCACGCTTGAGCGGATGGCTGTCTATTTGGCTGAGTTGGCAAAGTTGATGGGTGAGAAAGACCAAGTCCATTTCGACAAACTTTCGACAGGCAGTGCTGCTCTCAAAGCTTGGACGGAAGACGAGGCAGCTCCACGCGTTTCAAAACGTCTCTCTCTCGCGACATCCCAGAGTAATCAGGCTCCGAAGGATGCTTTGACCGCCCTCGTAAGAATTAACGAACTCCTGATTCAAGATGGAACAAGGGGCGAGCTAAAGGATCCGTCCGGAGCGGTAATCTATCCATTCCCCGGAGGCAAAAAAATAGCCCCGGCGAAAGAGATCACCCTAGAGCAAGAAAGCACAATTACAGGCCAGGTTATAAAAATCGGCGGGCGAGACGACACGATCCCTGTCTTGGTAAAAGACAGCGATGGGCGAGAATACAATTGCACCATCATGGGGGCGCAGCTAGCCAAAGAGATTTCATCCCACTACCTCGGCGATCCGATTGAGCTAACCGGCAAAGGCAAGTGGAAAAGGACATCTAGTGGTCGCTGGGAACTTCTTCAGCTGAACGTTAAGTCATGGTCGCCGCTATCTGGCGATTGGGATGAGGCTTACGCATCCATGGAAGCCATAGGCCTTGGTTGGGCTGATGTTCCTGACGTGGAAGACTACCTGTCGGGACTAAGGAAAGGTCATTAATTGGTAATTCTGGACACCAATGCGTTGGTCCTGTTTTTTGGGAAGCGACTCAATTCGGACGACAGCCTGCGCATGCAGGGTCTCTTTCACGCGCTTCGTGCGAAGAGAGAGAGCGTAGGTATCCCTGCGCAGGTCTGGGCTGAGTTTCTCGATCAAGCCGGCGAGCGCGAGTTGAGTGCGACACAGAGCATTTTTAAAACAGCAGCCTTCAGACTCCTCCCCTATGACCTGAAGGCTGTTATGGAGACGGTTGAGGTGGTGAGAGCCGGTCGCTCTGCCAGGAAAGCTAGCAAGGGAGAGAAGCGCCCCAGACAGTCCGTTAAGGTCGATTGGCAGATCATTGCAATAGCTAAAGCCAATGGCGCTAGACTGCTAATCACAAACGACGTTGACATGCTCGCGGAAGCTCAGCGTTCCGGTATCTCATGCGCGAAAATCTGCGATTTACCGATTCCTGATCATCTCAGGCAACATGATTTGATGCTCGAGAAGAAATCGTAACCTTCACGGCTCGCTTTGACGCGCTTACACGCGCGCGTCCTTCGAAATGCCCGGCCTAGCGCCGGGCTTCTTGTTTCTGCCCTCCCCTATGTTCCGCCCTCTAGCCCTTCAGTTGACTGAGCGAACTTTTCTCCGGCCGTCCTCACGAGGTGACGCCATTCAGCTGCGGTGATCACCCCTTCTTGCTCCATCGTATCGGCCATTTTCAGAAGTTCGTCGTATTGGTGCTCGGCGTCCATTCGGATTTCTGGCGCCTTGAGTAGCTTTCGCCAAGCGGCCAGCGCCTGTTCTTTACGTTCGTTGATCATGGTGATTCACCTGCGGTTTGTGAATCGGTAGAGTCTGGCGGTTATCCGGCGTTCACCGATGGCGACTGGCGGCGCATTGGATGGTGGCGCTGAGCCATGAATGGTAAAATTTCATCTCATTACCGGAGGGATCCAATGATCAAAAAAGTACTAATCGGCCTGACAGCAGCAGTCGTTTTGTTTCTCGTCTATGGCGCTGTCGTTGGAAACACTCCGGAAGGAAAAGCAAAGGCAAGCGCGCGCGATGCCATTGACTTGTGCCATCGAGAAGAAAGTAGCTACACCGGCACTGCGGGAGCGAAAAGCATAATAAGTGGCGCGTGCCGCAAGCTTGAGAATGATTTCAGGAGGCAGTTCGGCCACGCACCTTAACCGTCCGAATTTGAGAAGCCCGCCGAGAGCGGGTTTTTTTACGCCTGCAAAAAATCAAAGATCTTCAATGATTTACCAGAAGATCCAGTTTGTTTACCAATTTATTTACCATTATGCATTGACAGGTAATTTCCAAATGGTAAATTTACCACACGCCGACGCAACACCGGCCCAGCAGCGAAAGCCGCGCAGTTCTTTAGCGACACCGCATCACCTTGCCGGATCACCACCGGCCCAGATTCAAAGGCAGCGATGAACCGGCCTCAACGGCTCAGAGGGTTGGCAACTGACCCGGGCGTGCAGCGTAAAACGTCGAAAGCAGTTATCCAGCGGGAGAACAAGCCGAAAGGCCCGCGGCTGGAGGAACAATTTGATTGAGCCGATGACGGCCGCCAGTAGCGGGTCACGGCGCCACAGATTTACTGATGCCGCTTCGATGAGGCGGCATTGGAAATCAACGGAGGCAGTCAGATGTTTAAATTTGAAAGTTTCACGGAGCAGGTTATGGCTTGCTTCATGCTGGGATTCCCTTTGGCCGGCCTGCTTTTACTGGGTGTTCTCGCGGGGATGATTTGGCGAAAAACCTGGGCATGGATTGATGACGCTGAGCCCAGTCGAAATCCTGTGCTCGAGTTGCTGGCAAAGCTGCGCGGGTGGACGCAATACACAACTCAGGGAACGAGCACGACCTATTTTTGGTGGAAGGACAGGGCGGGGGATTCGAAGCCAGACGTTCTGCTTCCTTTCATGGTGGTCGCGTTCTGCACGCCTCTCGCAACTTACCTCGGGATTAAGTTTTATCCGGTTCTTTTGGCGGCTCTCACGCTGGTGTTGATTGCTTATGTCGCTCGATTTGCCCGGCGCCACAGGAAGCTGTTCGACAAGCACCTGAAAGACCCTGAAGCGCACAAGTAACTGGCCTTTTCACTGATGCACCTGGTGACGGGTGCATTGGGAAAACAACCGGAGACAGCAGCATGCAAATCAATCAGCAGAAGACGGTGCAGGTGGACGTGACCGAGTTGCGCACCTGTATGAAGGTTCGTGATCAGGTATGCGCAACGCTTCACGACGCGCAGGGTGCTGAAGTTGCAGCCTACACAGGCTACGTTCCGGATTTCTTCCCGGGCGAGCACTACGGCGACTACCTGATGTTGAACATCGATCTGGAGACAGGACAGATCAAAAACTGGAAGAAGCCAGTCGCCGCCGACATCGAAAAGATGCTCGCTCAGGTCGATGACGACTGACCAAACCGCGCCACGACAGCCTGTCATTAACTGCCCGATCCTCTCTATGAGAGCGCATCGGGGTGCGATCTGAGGCTAAGTCTCGGGCAGCGGAAGAGCCAACCGGTCGCCTATAGGGCTACCCCTTCCGCCGAATGCCGGTTGAGCCCCGGACAGATCACACCCCGATGCGGACGCCAACCCAGCAGACGCTGGACACCTGCACTCAGCATCACCTGAGAACGGCGAGCGCCCGCCAAGATGCCAACGGCGCGCACAACGGGAGATGTCGCCATGAAGGAATGACGCACGGTTGCCGAGCAACAGCCTACCCGGCCGCTACAGTGCCGGGCGCTTGGGTCGACGAGAGAATATCGGCCCCGGAGAGCGCGCCTTGTCAGCGCCCCGCAGCGGGTATAGCCCACAGATCTGCTGGTGACATCAGCGCCGGACAAGTAACCGGCATCCCCTCCCCCGACACCACCCGAATGCACTCCCCTCCGCGCCCAACGGCAACCAGCGGAGCGGATGAGTGCATTGCGAGTTTTGTTGAATAACACCCCGCCACTCTGGAGACGACCATGTCAGCTCTACGCAAGCTCATCCCGGAAGACGACTTTCTCGACACGGAGGCAGGTCAGGAATGGCTGACCGAGTCGGTCGACGATTTACTTTATCGGCGCCATGTAGAGGCTCCAACTCCGGTAGGACGAAGCAAGGTTCTGGTCAACGCCGACCACTTACCGGAGGCGCTGGCGGATCACATGGCCGCGAACCCTGATCCAGATCGGTACATCGAGAAGATTTTGATCGAGCTGATCTGTCGCGGGGATGGCGGTGTACTGCACAGGTGGGCCGTTGAGGCAGTCGGCGGCGATCCGCAAATTATCCGGTCGCTGGCCGGCGACCTGGTTGCGGTGCATGCCAACGAGTACCGAAATGCCAAGCGCGAAAGCGATCGTGTGGAGATGGAGTGCGGGTTTTGAGCCCTCACATCCTGATCGACCAAGCCCTTGATGGCGTGTCGGCGCCCGCCGGCGAAGAAGACATCAGCTTGCTGGTACAGGGACTGATAACTCGCCTCTTCACGGACGGCGCCATCACCACCGACGAGTTCAACCACTACTGCAAACGCCTGCGTGACTCCTGTCAGCGGCGCAAGGAGGACTCATGAGTACGGCACCGGTTAAATCACTGATCGACGAGCAGCTCGAGGACATCAGCGCTCACAACCTTCGCGAGGCATATAGCCTGGCAGAGCGGCGCGGATTCTTCGGCGCACCAGTTGAGCAATACGCCGAGCCGGGTTACGGCGGTCGTGTTATTCAGGTGCTTCGCTATCGAGTGCAGACACAAGGCCCGTGCGATGAATGAACAACAGCGCGCCCGCCGGATTGTTTTCTGGCGTAGCTCATTCTTCGCGCTCGCCGCTTGCACTGCTCTCATGTTGTACGGCGCCCTCTCCGCGCCAATCCCCCAATAGCACACACCTTTCAATCGCTGCGCACCGCGCGGCAAGGATTCCTCATGTCCACGAATACGCGGATCTGGGATCAGGTCAACACGACCGATCCGAGTGCAACCAAGAACTTCACAGGAATGGGCGGCTTCAAGGGTACGGCCATCAAGCCGACCTACCTTATGCGCAAAGCCACCGAAGTGTTCGGCCCATGCGGTGAAGGTTGGGGCTGGACCATCCTTGAAGAACGATTCGACGAAGGCGGTCCGCTGCAAGCGCCGACCAAGGAATGGCCGACCGCGCCACTGATCAATGCGAAAGTCCACACCGTGCGAATTGAGCTTTGGTACCAGGGCGAAGGCGGACAGAAATGCACCGTGACGCACTACGGGCACACGCCGTTTGTCCTCCTGCAGCAAGGCAAGATCATCACCGATTGGGAGGCGGCAAAAAAGTCGCTCACAGATGCGATCGGTAAATGCCTCCAGCCCCTAGGATTCGCGGCGGACATCCACATGGGGCTGTTCGATGACGCCGCATATGTCGAGACGGTTCGGGATGAGGTGGCGTTGAACAAAGCTGAAGATCGGGTAGCAGAGGAAGATCGCCAGAAGCAGGAACGGCTGGACTACATCAAGTCGGTCATCGACAACATGGCCGGCGCTCAGTCCGCTCAGGAACTGAAGAAGATCCACGACGTCGCCGTGCGAAAGCTGACTATTCGAAAAGACACCAGAGGTGCCGAGCGCATTTCACTGGAGTGGAAGCGCATCACCGAAGCCACTGAGCGGGAGAACGCAGCATGACTCAACTGTACGCACTGACCGGCAAACTGGCCGAACTGCAGGCAATGGCTGACACCGACGATGAAGGCCTGAAAGAAGCTCTGCAGCATGCCATGGATGAAGTCCAAGGTGACTTCGAGGTGAAGGCCGACAATATCGTCATGCTGCGCCGCAACATAGAAAGCGACATCGACGCGATCGACAAAGAGGTCGAACGGCTGAACGAGCTGAAGCGCGTAAAGAAAAACAGCGTTACGCAAATCAGTGACTACCTCCGCCGGAACATGGAGGCCGCGGCGGTCAAGTCAATCAAGCGACCGCTGTTCACAATCACGCTGGCCCTGGCGCCTGAAAAGGTGATCGTCGACAAGGAAGACGAGATCCCCGATGACTTCATCGAAACGAAGACCGTGTTCGCTCCTGACAAAAAGTCGATTGCGGCAAAGCTCAAGGAAATCCGGGATCACAACGACGCGGTGCGCAAGCGCATAGAAGCCGGCGAAGACGCGGAGCATGAACTGCTACCGGAACCTGTCTGGGCTCACCTTGAGCGCGGCGAAAGCTCGATCCGGATCAAGTGAGGCCAGCATGATCAGTCTCAACCTCAACGCCGTTCGAGCAAAGCAAACTGAGTCGGATGAAATCGCCGCTGCGATGGCCGACTTCTGGGCGCGGCCCGGCAGCACCTTCAAAGAGCTGCCGGCGACCCGGATAAAGCCCAGACCTTCGCGGCGCAACTGGGTAGACCCTGAAACGGTCCTCAAACGTCGCCCGAAGCCGATATCGGCCTCTGACCGCAAGGCCCTGCGAAAAATGGCGGACTCGATATGAGCAAGCGCAAACCATGCAATCGTCGGGTGCAGATCGAGCGCAGCATGCGCGCCCTGGTCAACACCCACCACGCAGCTGTGATCAACATCGATCCAAGCGGCCTTCAGGTCATGATCAACTGGAAGAACGGCAAGCAGATCCTGTCGAGAGCGGTTTCCGACGCGCTCTGCGATGTCGCGCACCGCTGGACGATCTACATCGCGGGCATCTGCGTCCGTCAGGACGGCGCCCAATACATCAAGTCGATCGACATCAAGCCCGACGGCGTACACCTGGTGGAAAGGCTCTCGGATGTCCTTGAGCATTTCTACGAAGAGGTGAAGGCCGACTGCAACCCAAATCACCGCGTCGGCATGGGCTGGCTGGCCGTGCCCGGTGACACGCCGGTGCCCGAAGCACGGTTATCGGCGCTGCTGGCATCGGTCGGCGCCTGGCATCAGGTGAAGGTCGCAGCGTGAGACGAACCATCAACCGGGCGCACCAGCGCCGCCGACAGACCTGGCTGGACTTTCCGGCCAGCGGAATTGAAGAGGTAGGCCATGGGCGAGGAAAAGGAACTGACGGAGGAAGCCAAGAAGCAGCGCAGGAAGCGCGAGAAGGCTGCAGCAAAGGACGCTGCATTGGGCGTCGAGAAGTTTACGGTTGAAGTGGCCGGCGTGTTCAAGCCTGACCTGAAGCGGGTCATGGCAGCGCACGGCATCAACAATCAGCAGGACATTCACCAACGGCTTTTGAAGAACCTGATCGACGCTAACTTCGAAACGCAGGCTTGGATGCTGCGGAATGTCACGACACCTTATGAGCCAAGCGAAAAGGTGTCGCGAGCATTTTACGAAAGGAGCATGGCCGATATTGCAGCTGATCCGGGGGATGAGATCATTAAGCCTCCCGACCCAACTCTCGAAGAAAAGCCTTCCTTGCTTCCTCGCCTTTAACTTCATCCGGCTCGACAAACTTCCATACATCATTCATGTTTTTGGTAAGTCTGAGCATTGCTGGAGTATTCAAAAATCTTGCAAAGTCCTCTGGACTGGACAGGCTTTTCCTTATCCCGTAAATCTCGCTGGAGATCAGGTAAGTGTTTTCCACCGATACTGCGGAAACCTTCCGCAATTGATCGCGTATTGCCTCTACTTCTTCTCGCGCAACACGGGTCGCCTGGACGTCTCGCTTTATCGATGCCTTCCAGAGAGTTATTTCTGTGATGCTATCGCCAAAAATCAAGGCCGCTGAAACTAGCAACCACAAGATCGCGACAGCACTGAAGGCGCCAAAATCGATCGCGCTAGAAAGATATGCGATTGGCAGAGCCACGACCGATATCCCGAGAAGCGCAAAGCCACAGCGCCCAGTCAGCCCTAACTTATTTTGCATCAAGCCCCCCTTTCATTTCCGGCTCCATGCCGGGCCGAACACAAATACCGCAACGGTCAGCAACATGCCAGCTCAGACAAAGCTGGGCGCCTCAACCAGCCGGTGCCTAGACTCCATGTAGCTGGCCAGGTCGATCACCTCCCGAAGGAACACGACCACCTCCAGCTTCACTGCGTCGTCAGGTAGCCCTATCCGTTTCAGCATTGCTTTAGCGTCCTCTTCGATCGCCGCCAGGGCATCTACATCGCTCTTCAACCTCATGTCGGCCTCCTGCCAGTGTGAGCTGGGAGAATAGATACAACATCTGGTGACTTGCCGGCCAGCGAAATTGAAGAGGTAGGCCATGGCCAAGACTGGGCAAGAGCGATCGGCGAAGGCCGTGCTGAAGCGGATCGAGTTCGACGAGAAGGACTTGCGGCACCGTTGCAGGCTCGGCACGCGGCAGAAGCTGGAAGAGCTCATGGCCTGGAACGAGGATACCGAACAAGCTTCGGTGATTGAAGGCTGTCTACGCTATGTACATTCGCTTGGGCCAGATGGTGCGCGGGATGCTTTGAAAGCGCGCCACGAAATCGTAATTAGCGAAAACGTGGCGCGTGACTTTCGCAATCAAAGCTTGGTGGGACTGAAGCGTGATCCGGGCGACGAAGTCATCACGCCGGATTTAAATTTGGAGGGAGCGGAAGGATTTTAACCCTCTGCGGAACTGTCCGGCAGCTGCATTACTCGTCCGACTCTTAACAATTGAATATCGATCGCTCCCAGCGCCGCCCCGCCCCATCCAAATGCTGCTGTTATAGCCATCAAAATTACTCCTAGATCGATATGGTAAATGAGTGGAATTCCATCAGGTAATGGAAAGCCGCACAACGTCACTAGGCTCGATGCAATAAAAAAATAGCTTAAGAGTTTTTCTTTCACGCGAGCTGTTAGCCCGTGCTCATGAGAAATCGCCGCTAAGCGATCACTGTAGTGGTCGCGATCTTACACCGCAGACACCATCGTTATCAAATTATGCCACCACCGGTCACCGAGGGAGGCACCTTAGTTTGCTTTACCTTTCATGGCGGTAATCAATCCAATAACGCCACGCTCGCTGCGCGATATCGCACAGGTCGTGTGTTGCGCCGCCCTTGGCGCCGTTGAGAAATTTCATTCTTGAAGGTGAACAGCAGAAAGCTGTACACAGCGCCGAGGCTGCCCACCAGCAGCACCCACGCAAAAATGCGCAACAGGTGTCGCGCCGCATGGGGTGTGGACAGGAAAGGGCCGATCTGACGCAGGTAATTCTTCAATCGAATGCCCGCACGGTAGAGGCGGCCGGGGGTGGCGAAAATCAGACAACTATTAAAGAGTGTGCGCAGGCAGCTGGCTATGCCAGCGCATCAATGGATTCAAAGGTAACTCATGACAAACGCGATATTTGCGTTAGCTGATCCGGCGCGCATTCCCTTGTCAAACCCACCATTTCCACCTGTTGTAGCAGTGCGAAAGTACCGAGCGCTCAGAGGGATTTTTAAGTTGCCTCCAGCCGAAGAATAGTCCGTGAATACATAGCTTTGATGTAAAACGATCGGGTTTCCGTCACTGTTGAGTATTTGCAAGGCCACACCCTGAGCAGTCGAATCGGCACTCAGCTTCACGATACCCCGCGTGGAGTTTTGAGAGGGGGAATCTGATGTGGGCTTGAGGGTGTAAGTCACTTTTTTTATGCCTGCCGGGCAATTGTTGAGACTGATGTCAAATTTGACGGGCTCGGAATACGATCCGTTATTGGCAAAGATACTTATGTCATGCGAACCCATGTCGACTCTGATGTCAGGCGTTTCACAGGATTGAGGCACAATCGTTGTGCCATTGGTCGCCATTGCTAGTGGTGATACACCGTCTGCATGAAAAACCCCGAGTGTTCCTGCCGGGATTTTCTGTGCATCGAATACATCCGCTATTTTGATTAGTCGTAGCACGTGTCTTGTGGTGTCCCATCCGTATCCGCCCGCCTCTCGACGAATACCCGGATAAATGGGTATGGTTACATTGTCTTTGAAGGACCACTGCCATGCGAGCCCGGTGTTTCCGATTGCGTAAACAAGGTCACCCGATTTAGACACACCGACATTGTTCTGAACACCATATGAAAACTCGTTAGTACATTTATACGAACTTGGCGTTGGTCCCATTGTGAGTGGAGGGCTTTCATATACTACGGTGCCGTTGGGTGTATCACGAGGAATCGAAAGTGTAGCGGGTACTTGCATAGTGATAGTTGTTTGATGATGATTGGGGTAGAAGGAGCAATTTGCCGCGACCGCGTAGTTTGAAGCGAAGAGCAGCGTCAGACATAGCGTATGAATCGCTTTCGTTAGCGGGACAGGGCGATGGAATTCGAAACGCTTCATGGAGAGGGCTCTACGTATCGGTCAATGAGTGGCGTACGTTAGCCATGCTGAATGGTCTTGGGCATCAGGCGATTCTTAAAAAGCACTTGCCCTTAGCGGTGGGTTTAGTACGAAGCTGGCGGCAGCAGCCCGAAGCATTTTGCTCGAACGAAAACGAGCCTTAACAAGGTGGGCCTGGGCATCGAAAGCCAGCGCAAATTTTCGCTCTTCCTCACCACCCTCCACCGCCCGGGTACGACCCGACTTATGAAATAGGGCAGCACCTTAATAATGCTGCATCAGCCGTCCAGTTATATTGCTGTCGATCAGCGGGATGATGCCGCTGCCCTGCTGATCGGCTAGCCACCGCCGTGACAGATAAATATCAAACTTCAAGATGTTTCGTTTGAGTAGCTCTGTTGCTGTTCCAGTGATCCGGTACAACCCGCACTCCGGGCACGGAATTTCCTCGATGTCTGGCAGCACAACTGGTGCAACGCTATTTCCGCAGATGTAGCAGCTCATGGCGATCCTTCCCGGTAATCGCGGAACTGTACCTGATCCATTCACCTCACTCCACCGCCCGGGCATGCCCCGGCATAGGACGCCCCATGCCCACAGAAAACAAGATCGCTGAGCCGGCACCGAGCCTGGCAACTGGTCATCACCTCGATGCAGCCACTTGGGCCGACTTTGTCCAGCGCCTGCGTTATGACTGCAAAGGCAAGCGGGTGCACGATCATTGCACCGCTGACGCAATCTTCATTGTTGAAGCCAAACGCATCGTTTCCGGGCTGGACATGGATTACACCGAGCAGCGCATGGTGTATTGGGACAGCGGCGAGTCGGCAGCATATTCGGTGAAGGAATACTGGGACCAGTTGTCCAGCTATCAAAAAAGCCAGCTCAATATAAAGATGCAGGACTGGTCTGAATGCCAGTTCATGAAAGCCGATGAGTCGGATCAGTGGTACGTGATAGGCGAGCTGCCCGAACATACCGTCAACGGCTGGGACGAGCGCTGGGAGTACATCAACGCCCACTTCACGTACGCGGCCGCCGAAGCATTCATCAAGCGCAAGAAGCACGACTACCGCGACGGGATGCGGGTCTACGTCGAATCGCAGTATTACGCCTGGGAATTCAATGCCATCAAGGAGGCGATCCTCGACGGCACGCTGACCTACACGCCGAAGGCGAATATGAATGCCCTCGGCTTGGCGAAAAGCAACGGTGTAAACTAATTATTCATGCCAGCAATCTTTTTTAGTTTAGTAAAACCCACTGTATGAGTTAATCGCCCCATTACTTGGATATTTTGCACAACACGATGCACTGGATCACCAGGATTAAATACATACGACTCAAACTCAATAATTTTAATTATCTCCGCCCTTTGCTTTTGATATTCCTGGTCATTTAAATCACTCGTTTCCAATCTACACAAACGCTCTTGAGCAACGACAGCCTTTGAGTTAACAGAGGCCATAAAACAAGACCTCATATCAACCCTCGCCTCGCTGATTTCGGAACAGGCGAGGAAAAATTTGTTGAAAGCGACAAGATCATCGGTAGATAGAGAAGAAACGAAAAAATGCTTGTTCGCTTCCCAATTTCTCGCCCCTTGAATGTTCCCCATAAATCTATCAAAGGTGTTTCGTTGCAGGACATCACCAATTACCCGTTCAGCATGGCGAATATCCATTATCAGTATTATGGCTGCAACTCGTCTTTCGGCTCGCTTTTGTAGGCCGTATACAACTAATGCTACTAAACCAACAATGAGGGTGATGGCCCCATTAAACCATAAACTAAAATCCATATCGCACCCCATCGCCATATTCAAATGAAGGTTGTCACCCTGCATTAAAGGGTGCTTCCGTAGCCTTTAGGTTAGTCGCAAACCGTCAAAACTCTCGCTCAAATTTGCTTTAACCCTCCCTCCTTCAAAGTCAGCCGCTATAGCGGCAAGGATACCTATGCGCCTGAAGAAAGCTGAGCGCGAGCAAGTGCGTCTGAAATACGGCGGGCACTGCGCCTACTGCGGCGTGCTTCTGGGTGAGAAGTGGCACGCCGATCACTTCGAAGCAGTGCGGCGCGGCACCAGCCCTCGCTGGGAAGGAAACGCCGAGCGACCGGAAAAACACAACCTTGAAAACATGATGCCCGCCTGCGTGACGTGCAACCTCAGCAAGGCGCATATGCCGCTCGAAGCTTGGCGCGGCTGGCTGGCCGGACACGTCAAAAGCCTCAACCTCTACCACCCCAACTACCGCATGGCCAAGGCCTACGGGCTTGTCGTCGAGACGGGCGCGGCGGTGGTCTTCCACTTTGAAAAGGTGAATTCATGAGCAACGTCAAGGAACGGCCGATCCTGTTCTCGGCCCCGATGGTGCGCGCCATTCTGGATGGACGGAAGACGGTCACGCGGCGACCGGTCAAAGGATTGTCGACCAGCTTCGCAGTGACAACCGCCGCTGACGAATCACCACTGAACGGCGTCTGCTGGAACGTCGGCGGCCCAATTATCCGCTGCCCATACGGCAAGCCCGGCGATCGGATGTATGTCCGCGAAACGTTCAATCGCACCAATCCTAGTGGCGCGGAAGGCGTTTATTACTACCGCGCTGACGGGGAGTTCCCGAAGAGCATCGGCGGCGGGAAGTTCACCGATGCCGAATCATGGAAGCCTTCGATTTATATGCCGCGAGTAGCCAGCCGCATCCTGCTGGAGATCACCGACGTGCGCGTCGAGCGGCTACAGGACATCAGCGAAGACCAGGCCAAGGCTGAAGGATGCTTCTTCACCGACTACGGCAAAGCCTGCTTTCACAGCGGCAAAGGTGTCCGAGACGCCGCGCATTGCGAACTGCCGGATTCCACTCACCAGCAGCGCAATGGCTGGATGTGGGACGAGACGACCAGTCACGAACAATGCCTTGGCTCCGCGCGCAACGCCTTCGGCAACCTCTGGCAAACGACCGGCGGCGACTGGGCCGCCAACCCGTGGGTCTGGGTCGTCGAGTTCAAGCGGGTGACGCCATGATCACCAAGTGCTTACTCGGCTGCACCCTCTTCTTCTGGCTTCCATTGGTACTGACCATAAAGGCGGTGATCGGATGAACAACGATTTACACGGAGCATTCAAAAGACGCAGAGCGGCACTCGCTGGAACGCTGCTCCAGGGCGAAGACTGGACAAAGGCATTCAGTAGAGCTGACGAAATTCTTAGCTTCGATTGCTTCAAGTCTGGGTGGCAAGCTTCCCGCGAGGAACTGGTGATCGAACTGCCGCCAGCACCATCCGAGCCCGAAGAGCCAGAAGAAGCCATCGACGACAGCTACATGGACGCCTACCACGCAGCAAAGGGTATGCGCCATGCCTGCTCGAAAGCCATCGAATCCGCCGGACTGAAGGTAACGCCATGATCGCCCTCGCGTGGTTCGACTACGTGTACTGCTACAAGGGAACGAAGTGATGAGCCCACCTTCAATAGGTCGGAGTGTGTCCATACATCTAAGAAGATGTTTGTGCAGACTCACTGAGTCCATGTGCAGTTCACTTTGTCGAGCCATCGTTTTGCTTTTGAATTTAGGATGTCAATTTGGCAGCTTTCTTACAGGTTTGTCTTGATCTTCGGGGTACACGTAAGGGAAAAGTTTCTTGTCCAAGATAAGAGCTATAGCGGTCCCCTCCATGTAACCGTTTACGCAGCGGTTACCAGCGGGTGCGGCCCCTCTCCAGGGGACGATGTGCAAATCAACTTTAGTAATACCAGTCGCCCCCAGAGCATTTGCCTTGAATTTCAACGTATTCGTCAGTATCTGAACGTTCCCATCAGTTAGAAGCCCCGCCATACACATTTTTATGTGTACCTCTTTGAGTACCGTCCCGAAGCTCTCTGGGGTGCCGCCATACGCGCTATGTACCTCATGCACATTTGCCTTAATGCTCTTCCACTCCGCTTCGGAAGCGGTCGCAGCAGTCTCTATGTCGTCACGCCGTGTATCCGGCAAATGGCTTCCGCATCCAAAGAGAGAACCAATTAGAACAGCAAGGCCGACAGCATAAAAACGCATCCATGAAACTCCCTAATTAGAAAGCCTCAAATGATAGCAGTCAGCTATCCGATAGAGCGACTCTCAGCCTAACTCCTACCCCACGCAAGAGCCTGCCGGTTTACGGCGGGCGAGGAATTCGTATGGCTTTCATTATCCCCACAGCAGTGAAATGTCCGAAGTGCAACTACACCGGACACGGCCAGCTTCTGACAACTCAAGCCAGTTATTGCCCACATTGTTTCGATGAATTTATCAAGAAGAACGTGCCGCACCTGGTGGCAGATCCTGATGGCAAACCATTCGACCCGAACAGTCAGGTAATAAACCTGTAACCCTTCACCACTTCTGCCGCCACGCGCGGCATGGAGCAATATCTCATGGAAACCGAAATCCTCTCTGACGAGGAGCTGGCCGAACTCACCGGTTACAAGGCCCGGGCATACCAGCGCCGCTGGCTGATTGATCGCCAATGGGTGTTCGTCGAAAGTCGCGGCAAACGCCCGCTGGTGGGCCGCATGTATGCCCGCATGAAGCTGGGCATGATCAGCCCTACGATTGCCGATCCGAGCCCGCCGCCGGCTGCACCGGTATGGACACCCGACTTCTCGCAGGTGAATTAATATGCGCCCCCGCAAGACCGAAACCCGCAATTTGCCTCCCCGGATGTATCAGTGGACAAGAATAAGAAAGAGCGGAAAGGTGTGGGTCGCCTATTACTACCTGGACATGACAGGCAAGGCGATCCCGCTGGGCAAGGATCTGGATTTGGCCAGGATCAAATGGGCGGACCTGGAGGCGAAGGAAAAGCCGCTCGATTTGCGTACCATGAAGGGCATCTTTGACCGATATATACGCGACATAGTATCGAAGAAAGCACCGCGTACGCAGAAAGACAACCTTTCGGAAATCAAGCAGCTCCGTCCAATGTTCGATAGCGCTCCCATCGACTCTATAACCCCTGCAACTATCGCCGGATACCGCGACGCGCGTACGGCCAAGGTTCGAGCAAATCGCGAGATTGCCACCCTATCGCACGTTTTCAACATTGCTCGGGAGTGGGGTCTGACAACGAAAGAAAACCCCTGTCAAGGTGTGCGCAAAAACAAGGAAACGCCGAGGGACTATTACGCGAATAATGTTGTTTGGGATGCTGTTTACGTAAAGGCAGCTCAAGAGCTGAAAGACGCGATGGACTTGGCCTATCTGACCGGGCAACGACCGGCAGATGTCCTGGTCATGAGGAAGGACGATGTCGAGGGAAATTACTTGGGTGTGCAGCAGAACAAGACACACAAAAAGCTGCGTATCCAGATGACTGACGGTGATGAGCCAAACAGCCTGGGCCTGTTGATCGGGAAAATGGCCGAGCGCAATGCTCAGCACATTTGCAGCTATTTGATTGTGAGCGCACGCGGCAAGCGGATGACGGCGAAGATGCTTCGCGATCGATGGGACGACGCCAGAGAAAGGGCCAAGAAAGAAGCTGAAGAAAAAGGCGATGTTCAGCTGGCGGAGAAAATCGGAGGCTTTCAGTTCAGAGACATCAGGCCGAAAGCGGCGTCGGAAATCCTCGACGTCGGCGATGCGAGCCTACTCTTGGGGCACACCAAAGGAGACATTACCGAGCGCGTCTATCGAAGAGTTGGCGCCATTGCCAAGCCATCGAAATAGCCCCAAAAACCGTTACAAAACTCAAAATCCGCCCCTTGTAGAATGCGGGCTGTAGAGGTTTAAAAAAATAAACGTATCGTAACGAAAAGCGGCTACAGGCCCCGGTTTCATTGGCTTTGCATATCGGTCTTGAAAACCGTCGACTGTAACAGGTCCATGAGTTCGAATCCCATCGCCTCCGCCATCTTATGTACGACAAAGCCCTGATTATTCAGGGCTTTGTCGTTTCTGGCGTTCAGGAATTTTGCTCCTCTCTTTATGGATCGTTTCCGCATCTTTTCGGTCATTTCCGCAACCCTGCTCTTCTGCCACCGCTGCTTCCCCCCTCCGCCGCCAGGTAGCCGACCACTGAGCCGAGACCCATGCGTTTGAGCAAAGGCACTGCCACCACGGCGGCGGCAAGCGAAGTGACGACACTCAACACTTGTCCTGCATTGCCTTCAGCGTCCATGGCATTGACCCTCATCCCACATCAGGATCGGTAATGCGGCCAAGGCCAGGCGTGTTGAGCGAAGCTTGGGTCTAAAGCGCTCAGTTCCCCAAACGCTTCTGGACCCAGCAAAAGATCCGAAGCGCCCACCAAGAGCGCTCGTTGCGATTGGGGGAAGGTCTTGCTTTGAAAGCCTGGACGAGTATTCATGGTGATTCCTGAAGACTCTCGATTCGTCCGCTCTTCAGACCCGTTAAAAACAGACTCAGATCCAACAAAAAAGACAGGATCGGCTTGGCATCACCCGCGTCGTAGCTATGGGTAAACAATCGGGCTTGAAAATCGCAGCGTTCAATCTGGCCACCTGCGGTGCCGTGAAGGGCCGTAAAAGGGGGGGGTGAAATTGCCACAAGTCGAGAAAGCGAAGTCAGCCAGACGGATAGCTGTTGGTGCAGATGCATCACAGCCGTGTAAGACCTCTGGAAACCCTCTTTCTCCTAGACGCCGTCAGTGGTTCACTCGGGGGAGCCTCATTACGAACTCACTTCCCTGCCCCTCTCCCGCACTGGTACCAATCACCGTTCCGCCGTGGGCTTCGATCAACTCACGCACTACGGTCAAACCAATACCCAGCCCTGCACCATTGAAACCAACCGCGTGAACATCCTGTACAAATGGCTCGAAAATGAACGGCAGTGCTTTCGGAGTTATACCTATCCCGGTATCACGAATGCGTATCTCCAGATGTTCGACTTCAATCGTCGCAGTAAGGGAGACCGTGCCATCAGCAGGCGTATATTTGGCGGCGTTACCCAGTAGATTGCCAAGAATTTGAGCGAGGCGCGCTGGATCGCCATTAACCATCAATGCGCGTTCCGGCAGTTCCGAGCTGAAAGTCAAACCGTGAGCAACCATGACCGGGGCACAGGCATCTATCGCCTCATGAATGATTTGAGCCATATCGACACGTTGGCAATCAAGGCGAAACTTGCCGGTGCTGGCGCGGGCGATGTCGAGCAAGTCTTCGACCAACCGGGACATCTGCTTCACCTGCCCCTCTATCAACAACTGCATGCGCGGCAATTCTTCACTTGGTACACGTACCAGCCGGCCAGCAATCATGCTGATGGGGGTCAGAGGGTTGCGAAGTTCGTGTGCAACCAGGTTGAGGAAGTTGCGTTGCTGTTCCAGCGCATGTTCAGCGGCCGCCTGCAGTTCCTGGGCACTCAGTGCGGCTATCACCAACTGCTCGTTTGCCTCGCGCATCTCGAGGTACATTTGCTGCTCTGCCTGGGCCATTGTCGGATTTTCCGCATCCGACTGCGCCGACAGAATTGACAGCACCAACTGCTGATTGGCTTCAATCAATTGCTCAACATGGTGACTATCGACGAGTTGGGCATTGGCCTGGTTGAGTTCCTTATGAACCGCTGCCAGCACCGCACGCGCCGCGACCGTTTTCTGGCCGAGAAGGAACAGTTCGCGTGCTGCAGTCGCTATGGCTTGCTCATTCTTGCCGTGACCCTCGCTCATGATATTTCGCTCATCCTTCGAATGTGACCGTACGCTGCTGGGTAGGTCGCCCCCCTAACAAGCCTTCCCTGTCCGGCAACATTTCGCCGATCTGCAAGCCATCATCATCTATCTGGTACAACCTCAGCTCATCAGAATGAGCGCTGGCCCGAACCTTGACCACGGCCATGATGCGCAACAAGCGGCTCTGCACTTCTATGTAGCGCTGGACGATGATGGCGTCGGTGAGAAACGCCGTGCCGTAAGGACTGAAACGCAGATCGGTGTAGCGATCCTCCAACTCGGAGGTCATCAATACACTGACACCTGCACTAGTAAGAGCGGTCACCATGCGAGACAGCGACTCACGAAAGTCTTCTCGAAATGTCGGGGCCAACGCCAGTTCGAAGCCTGACAGGGAGTCAATCACTACCCGTGTAGCCTTCAGCCGATTGATCTCACTCAATAGCAAATGGACGATTTCGTCGATGGATAAGTCCGGCGCGCGGCTATCGACCAAACCGACCTTCCCGCTCTCAATCAACCCGGCGAGGGTGGCGTTCTGAGAGTGATTGGGGCGCTGCTCAAATACCGCGATCACGCCGGTCTCGCCATTGCGCGCACCCTCTGCGAGAAAGGTCGCAGCAAGAATGCTTTTGCCCGAGCCCGATGGCCCGGCCACCAGTAAGGAATAACCACGGGGCAAGCCGCCGCCGAGCATCTCATCGAGTTTGGGCACACCCATTTTCAGGCGCTGGACCGGAAAGGTCAGAGGGGCTTCGATCGGGTTGAGTTGGGCAGGCGCAAAAACCTTGATGCCCGACGTGGCGATGCGGAAGGTGTGCAGCCCCGGCAGCGTCGGCTGGCCGCGCATCTTCATGATTTCCATCTTGCGCACCATGGAATTGCGCTGAACGCTCTGACGCAACCAGATAAGGCCATCGGCGACAGTGAAAATCGGATTGGTGTCGGTTTCGCTGAAGTACTCGCCAATCAGGAAGGTTGTTGCCTGCCAAGTGGTCATCAGCATGCCCAGTTGCTGAACGAACTGCGGCAGATTGTTGTTCGGGTTGTCCTGTGTCTGGCTCGCAAGCACAACTGAACGAAACGAGTCGACGAACACCAGCGCCGGAGAGTGTGCCTCGACCTCAGCGACGATTCGGCGTAACACCTCATCCAAATCCCCTGCCAGGGTGTCACTGGCCAGGTTGATGTAACGGATCGACTGATTGATGGCTTCGTCGTCGAAAAAGTCGAATTGCTGTTGATACCGCAGCATTTTCAACGGCGGTTCGCCAAGCACGGTGAAGAACAATGCCGGGCGCTCGGGAGTCGCCAGGGCGAACATCATTTGATGCGCCAGGGTTGTTTTGCCACAGCCAGGCGGGCCGGCGATCAGGTTGAACGAGAACTCCGGCAAACCCCCGCCCAGCACCTCGTCCAGTCCTGGCACTCCGGTGGCCAAGCGCTTGATAGTCACTTTGGTGTTCATGGCGAGTTTTCCTGCGCAGATGTGTCGCTCAAAGAAGGTTTCCACACGTCACGAAGCAAGCGTGCGGTGAGCGAGGGCCCGATCAGGGTAGTGAGCAGTTCGTAGAAGGTGGTCAGAATCACTTCACCAAACAACAAGGCATCTGCTTCGCTTTCTGTAACGAGTTCAGAATTAAGAGCGCTCAGATCCAACGCTGTTTGCACACGTTCAGATATGTTGGCCAAGTGCGGCTGACGTGAGGCGCAGAGATGAAGGCTGCGTCGATACAGAGCTGCAACCCCCTGCTGACCAATGATGGGGGTAAGTGCTGTGTGCATAGCCTCCAAAATCGAGACAGTCGCTAGCGCGATGCACGCAGTATCAGCATTGGGGCCAACCCGGTGCGCCAGAGCAGCTACGATCTGGCGGCTCTCTTCGTTTAGCGCGGACATGGCTAGCTGATTTCTGATGGGCAGGTCTCGATAGTACACCCTATATCGCATCGCAGAGACTCAATTGGCCAGAGAGCCTTCTTTACTTTCAATTCCTGTAATTTATCGACCATATTGAGGTTTTTGGGCTGCAGATTTAAGAGAACGAATAGCTTTACCGGCACTGCTGCGTGAAACGTCATTGAAGTGTCGATAGCCCCAGCGCAGAAATGGCGTTAGCATCCTACGCATTCGGTTTAACAGCATGTTTTTCAGATCAGGGTCGCATTGTGGAAAAGTTGAATCGCCTTCAGAGTGGAATCGAAGGCCTGGATGCTCTGCTCAAGGGGGGGCTGGTCTCAGGTGCTTCCTACATTATTCAGGGGCGCCCAGGGTCTGGCAAAACCATCCTCGCCAACCAACTTGGATTCCATCATGCGCGCAACGGCGGCCGTGTTCTGGTAGCGACACTCCTTGCCGAATCCCATGACCGACTTTTTCAATTTCTGTCCACCTTGAGTTTTTTCGACTCGTCTAAAGTTGGCGCTGAAATCCAGTTCGTCAGCGCATTCGATACCCTGGAAAACGAAGGCCTGGATGAAGTGGTTAAACTGCTGAGGCGTGAGATCAGCCGACAGAAGGCCACGGTCATGGTCGTGGACGGCTTGCTCAACGCGCGTTCCAAAGCCGACTCGCCAATCGACACCAAGAAGTTCATCTCTGAACTGCAAGGCCACGCCGCATTTGCCGGGTGCACCGTATTGTTTCTCACCAGTTCCCGACTGGATGACGGCAGCCCCGAACACACCATGGTTGATGGTGTGATCGAAATGGGAGAAGAGCTTTATGGCACACGCTCGGTGCGTCGTATTCAACTGCGTAAAACTCGTGGTAGTCCAGCACTGACCGGACTGCACGAGTGCGAGATCACCGAGAACGGTCTGGTGGTTTATCCGCGCCTGGAAAGCCTCTACAGCCACCCTACTTCGCCCGATAGCGCCAACATGACGCGTATCCCCAGTGGCATTCGTTCACTCGATGCCATATTGGGTGGCGGGTTGCACAGTTCCAGTGTGACCTTGGTCATCGGCCCGTCAGGAATCGGCAAGACGACGCTGGGTCTCAAGTTCCTGAGTGAGTCGACGGTGGAGGCACCGGGCCTGCATTTTGGTTTTTATGAAAGCCCGGAGCGGTTACGCCTGAAGGGTCAATCACTCGGGATCGACATCAAAAGCATGGAAGAAAGCGGTGCGTTGAGCATCGCCTGGCAACCTACCACCGAAGGTCTCCTGGACGGCTTGGGCGCAAGACTGTTGAGCCTCGTTGAAGAAAAGGGCATCAAGCGGTTATTCATCGACAGCCTGAGCGGTATGACACGGGTCTCGACGAATCCGGCCCGAATTACTGACTTCTACAGTGCACTCATGAACGAACTGCGCTCCAGGGGCGTGACAGTTTTTGCTTCCTGGGAAATGCGTGATCTGTTCGGGTCCGAGGTCAGCGCGCCGAACTCTGATCTTTCCAGCATCGTCGATAATCTGATGCTGATGCGCTTCTACGAGAATCATTCTGAACTAAGCAGGACTATTTCCATTCTGAAAGTAAGAGATAGCTCTTATGACCCTTCGCGATTTGAAGTGGTCATCCGTGACCAAGACGTTGATCTGAAAAAGGCTTCAAGAAATGAACCGCCAGTTTCTATTCCTACAGCGCTGCCAGGTTCATCTTCCTAGGTTTTTGATTCAGGCTGAATTCCCATGACCACCATCTTGGTCGTCGACGACGAATATTTGATTGCTGATATTCTCGGCTTTGCGCTGGAGGATGACGGCTTCATGGTAGTGAAAGCCAGCAATGGCAAAAAAGGGCTCGAGGTGCTTGAGCGAGAGCGGCCTGACCTGATCATTACCGACTTCATGATGCCTGTCATGGACGGACTCGAATTTGCCAAGGCCGTTCGCGCCTTGCCGTCGGCCAACCTCTTGCCGATCATTCTGATTAGCGGCGCGCAAGCGCACCTGGGCATGGAGAGGTCTGATCTGTTCGATGCTGTCCTGGAAAAGCCATTCAACATCGATTCGATCCTTGCCACTGTAAGGCGACTTCTGGCTGCACAATGACACCGGATCAAATCCATCTTCAAGACTGAGTTTACCCACACTCCCCTGCACGCTTGATGGTATGTAGCAACCTTTGAGGAAATCCGCTTGAGACGTGGCTTCGACACCTTCGGCGACCACCGTCAGACTGAGGTGATGGGCCATGGCAATAATGCCTTGGTCGATCGCTGCATCGTGACAGTCGGTGGCAATTTCCTGGATGAACGAGCGGTCGATCTTTTCGACGCAGCGATCCGACATTGCGCCAGCTCTCGGAAAGGGCTTTCTTTCACTAAGGTCAGGAACTGACAGTTGGATTCGGTTTTGTTCCAGCAACTGAACTGGTACGGTTTCTGACAAGCGCAGACTGAGATTGATAGTGTCGCGACCGAGCAGCGACTTGGTCGCGTAATCCTCCGTCGACGGAAGATAACAGGGGGGAATGGATTTTTCGGTGGAATCGAGAATCAGGGCGGAGCGGCAACGCTCATAACTCAGGAAACTACATGAGCCTCGCCCTGTCCGCCCCTGCCCTCATTCACTCCAGCGCACCACAATTACGGGATACCGCAAAAGTTTCATTTAGCGCACGAAGAGTGAAGAGGATGCAGTGATGACAACTGATGCTTAAACTGCGCGCTTCGGAGTAGGCGCATCAATGACGGACTGCAAGATCGTTGCGAAAATCTTATAGCTGTAACGATCTTCCTCCGGACTGACGAGAACCGCCCCGTCAGCGTTCAATACTGCCCCGTCATGACGAATGCTGAATCTTCCAAGCTGCGATCTTTCTCCTCCTTGACACAAAAACAAAACAGCTTCCGCCAGCCCTGCTTTCTCGGAAGAAATCGGATTGAGCTCAATCGAAAACTGTTTGCCCAGCACCTCACCCTCGATGCTGCGTTCTTTCGCAATGACAGAAGTCATGCCCATAAAATGATGAGTCGACAAATCTTGCCAATGCCCAACCTGATCAAGGATATGAGCGGAAGCACGAGTCCAATCCCTGTTAACGGTTGAGATGTTACGAAGAAAGTAACTAGGGTCCTGCATGAATTCCACTGCGCCAGCTCCGATTGAGTCCGTTTTAACCGAAAAAATTAAAACATTTCCGTTGTAACCGAAGTGTAACCAATTTGACATCACGCCGCACATATCCAATCACGAAGACCAACCTTCAAAGGTCGACACGAACCAATGATTCTGAAATCGAGTGATACCCAAAAGTTCGCCCGGCTCCTGAACAAGGGTTCTAAACACTCTAGTCATTGGGTTTCGCTTCGACTATGGACACGATTGGAGCAAGGCACGATCTTCCGGGTGATTTTGCTATTCGTGAACGCCCCTGATCTGATCGTTCAACGTGCGCCCGTTTGTGCGGAGACGTCCCCACACTGCCTGAGCGCTGCCGGAACCCAAGGCAAGTGCCAGCAGGACCAGCCAGATCAAGGCCCAATTGGACGGACTCGGTTTTTGACCAAGAATGACCATTGAACTGGCGATGCCAAATATCGGAATCAACAATGACAGCGGTGCCACCCGTGACACCGGATATTCCCGCAACAACAGATTCCAGCCCCAATAACTGAAGTGCGTCGCGGCATAGACCTGGAACGCCAGTGAAAACAGCGTCATCGCATTGAGCTGCGCGGGTAACGCGGTAAACGGCGCCGAGCCATGTAACAGCCATGTCATCAGCAACAGGGGAATGGGTGGAAACAGACTCGCCCAGACCACGAAGGCGAAGATCTCACGCACCTTTGACACTTTGATAATGATGTTGCCGATGCTCCATGCCACGGCGCTGCCAATGACCAGCGCAAAACCTGCCGTCGATGCGTCACCGGGCCTGCACAGCACAATCCCCATCAACCCTGCGGCAGCCAGCCCACTCGCCAGCCATTGCAGTCGTCCCACGCGCTCGCCGAACAACAGCACACCCCAGCCCAGAGTGAAAAATGCACTGAGCTGGATCAGCAGCGATGCCGTACCGGGCGGCACGCCCCATGCAATCCCCTGGTTGATCATGGCCCACATGGCGACGCCGAAAATCAGTCCGTAAGCCGCCACCCAATGGAAGGCTACACGGGGTCGCTCGACGATAAAAACCCAAGGCAGCGCCGCCAGCGCGAAACGCAACGCGGTCAGCAAAAGCGGGTCGATGCCGGCCAGACCCAGTCGAGTCACGGGGAAGTTAATTCCCCAAACGGCCGTCACCAGCACGGCGAGTAAAAGATGTTTCTTCTGCATGGTCAGGCATTTCCAGAGTCGAGCGTCATTGCTCGTACCTGAAGAAATATGCCGACAATCAGCCTGGCCCGCTTTCAACTGCAGGCCAGACTTCATTAGAATCGGGCCATGCGCGAAATAACCCTGCCTCCCTACGAAAACACATCGCACGATGCAGTCGTGACGGCGCGGGAATATGCCGACGGAACACTGTTCCCGACCCACGATCATCCGCGTGGGCAGTTCGCGTACGCGGCTAAGGGAGTCATCACCGTGTTCACCGAGCAGGGCAACTGGGTGGTTCCGCCCCAGCGCGGCGTATGGGTTCCGGCGCAACTGTCGCACGCGATGCAGATGCGCGGCCCTGTGACCTTGCACAACACCTATATCGACCCCGCTGCCGCGCAGCGACTCGGTTTGTCCGAGCATTGTCAGGTCGTAGAGGTGTCGCCGTTGCTGCGGCAGTTGCTGTTGAAGGCAATCGAAGTGCCTGCGGGATACTCCGCCGAGGACCGAGATGGCTTTCTGATGGGATTGTTGCTGCATGAAATTGCCGCAATGCCCGCCCTGTCACTCAATGCCCCGCTTCCGGCCGAGCCACGTCTGGCGTTGGTCTGCCGCGAGTTCCTCGCCCGGCCTTCGCTGGAGGTGGGGATCGATGATATGGCGCGACGCACGGGAATGAGCCGCCGCAGCTTCACCCGCCATTTTCGGCTGCACACCGGTATCAGTTACGTCGAATGGCGCCAACAGGCGTGCCTGCTCGCGGCGATCATTTTGTTGGGGGAAGGTCAGTCGATCACAGAGGTCGCCATGGTCTTGGGTTACAGCAGCTCAAGTGCTTTTGCGACGGTTTTCAAACAGGTACTGGGCGAAGTGCCGAGTCGGTACTTCTCAAGTCAGCCGCAATAGAAACCACTGACACCCCAAAGGATTGAGGTGACCAGATGAACGCAAGTCAGTGGTAATCCTCTCCGGCGACTGCGCGCTGGTAAGCGACATCGGCCTCCCTGCGCAGATCGCGCCATTCGGCCCAACTCACCATGCCCAGCCGATCCATTTCATCCGACTGACGCAACAATTCGTCGTGATAGGCGTCCGGGCAGTCCATGCGCAGCTGCCTGTTCTCCAGTGCACGATGCCAGGCATCGAGGGCGAGCAACCGTGAGGCTTGCGCTGGCGTCAGTTGATTCTTGAAGGCATTCATTTCACTCACCCCGAATATTTCCCGGTTGAGCAAGCGATCTCGAAATAGGTTCAAAGCGTCTGATGAGAGACCACTGGACGTGTGTTCGTGACCTTCGGCTGACCGCTCAGGTGCCGAAGTTGAACGCAATGGAGATTCGCGGTCTGGCCCCTTGAAATCGCTGGACCGAATGCATCAGCCACGACGGGAACATGAGGAATGTCCCGCTTTTGGCCGCACACGTCGTGCTGAAACCCGCAGTGATGCAGCCTTCGACTCTCATGCGCAACGCAGGATTGTAAGTCGATGCAACCATGCCGCGTGGATCTATAAACTCAAGATCACCGCCAACGTCCGGATCATCCTCGCGGCCGCCATCATCGACCCAGTACACCCCTGACCAGAACGCACCGGGGTGACCGTGGAGTGCATTGCTGTGACCCGCTTCGTTGACGTTGGCCCAGGCATTGAGCTTCCATTCGAAAGCGGGCTCGGTCAGCCCGTATTGATCGCTGTGCACCGCTGTCAGTTGAACGGCAAACTCTTTGGCAAATCTGACCAGAGCATTGCAGGCGTCCCCGCCCCACGCCGGGAAATCACTCGAGGATTGCCAGCCGCCGTCATTGCTGCGCTGTGCACCGTTGCGATCTTTGGCCATTCGCCGGGTAATCAGGGTTTTCAGCTCGACGTTGAGCTTTTCTGCATCCGGATACTGAATACTTGCCAGCGGCGTTGTGAACAGTCGACGAATCTTTATCAGTTGAGGGTCTACCCGATTACAAGTCGACGGCATTGGCGATTCTCTACAGGACATTCGTTACAACAAACTATATGCGGCGCCCTGTAAGACTGAAGTAAACCTTTGTTAAAAATAGCGTTGAAAAAGTTAAATAGCGGATGGTGCAACTATGCTTTCAACTTCACAGCAATCCGCCATCGTGCTAAAACGCCAGCCTCCAGTCGTACAGGAAAGTCTCTGAATGCCCAAGACACAGCCAGCCACCCGAGAGGCCGCAACCGCCGCTGACATCGAGCGCTCTATTCAGGCCTTGAACAAAATGGCCGAACGCCTGTGGGGCGATGGTCGAGAAGCGGAAGCCAAAGCGTTGCTCGACGCGCTTGATGCGTTAAACCGGGCGCTCGACCGGATCAGAATTGGCGAACGCCGCCGAGCGGCGACACTCCATTGAAACGCCGCAAAAGCGCAACGCTACGGCTTGAGAATCAACAACGGCTCGCCTTTCTTCACAATATACGTCGCCAACTCTGAGCCCTTGTCAACGCCTATGTTGCTGGCGATATGCGCAACACCCTCCGGGATAAACAGCGAATCCCCAGCCTTCAGCGTCACGGGCGCCCTGCCCTCCAGTTGATATTCGAAGGTGCCGTTGATCACGAACGCCACCTCGACACCGGGATGCGCATGCCGTGGCGAGGTCACGCCCGGTTCGAAATCGACCCGTGCCTGAATCACTTCGCGATCGGCGGCGCCGAGGTCCTGGCGTACCAGATCGGTACGGCTCAGACCTTGCTGCCAACTCTTGGGTGTTGCGTCAGCGGCATGTGCGGCGCCGGCCAGGGACGCGAGTATTGCAGCGGTAGCCAGAAACAATGGACGGCGCATGATGTTGACCTCTCGAACGTAGTGGTGGTGTGACCGCTACTTTGCGCAAGGCATGTAAGGGTTATGTGTCGTAAACCTGCCGTTTGTTATTGGCGTGTGTCCCCGGCCGGGATTGATACACGCTTATACAAACGTTTCGCTGCTTTGCTGCATTGCCAGCAGCCATGTTCTCAGGGCGACGATTTTCTTCGAGTCCGCTGTTTCATGCGGCGTCACCAGATAGAAACCCAGATCGTCTTGCAGACGCAGATCAAACGGCGCCACCAGTCGGCCCGCCCGCAGATCATCATCCACATAGGTTGAGCGCCCGATGCATACGCCCTGCCCGTCGACGGCGGCCTGCACCGCCATCATTGCCAGATCGAAGGTCAGCCGTGGCGCTTCGGCCAGTCGAGGTGGCTGCCCTGCCGCGCGCAACCAGAGGTTCCAGTCGCCGGCGGTCATGCCACTGACTTGCAGCATCTTGTGGTTGATCAAGTCTACGGGTGTGTTCAGTGCCTTCGTGCCGCTGAGCAATGCCGGACAGCACACCGGAAAGACCTCATCGGACATCAGGAAATCAGCGCGCAAGCCCTTCCAGTCACCTCGACCATAGCGAATCGCCGCATCAATACCGCCGTGACGAAAATCCACCAGATCGGTGGATGCACTGACCCGCACATCGATTTCAGGACAGGCCTTTTGAAACGCCGGCAGGCGCGGCAATAGCCACTTGGACGCCACTGACACCAACGTGCTGATGGTCAGCACATCGTTATTGCGCACCGCCAGCAACTGCTCCGTCGAATAGCGCAATTCATGGAACGCCGAGCGCACGCCCGGCAAGTAGGCGTGCCCGCTTTCAGTCAGCGCCAGGCCGTCCTTGAGCCGCAGAAACAGCGGCACACCCAGTTCTTCTTCGAGTCGGCGGATCTGGTGACTGATGGCGGTCTGGGTGACGTTCAGCTCTTGCGCAGCCTTGGTAAAGCTCATGTGGCGAGCGGCACATTCGAAGGCTCTCAAACCATTGAGAGAAGGCAACCTGACCACCATGTGACGCTCCATGCTCATGAGATTTTGTCATACGCTACCACTCGAAATGACCTTTGCGAAAGCTTCGGCGACGGTGGATTCTGGCGCCTTCTTTCAGCAAGGAACCGCCATGAAACTGTATTTCGCGCCGATGACCTGCTCGCTGTCACCGCACATTGTGCTGCGGGAACTCGACCTGCCCTTTGAACTGATTCGCGTGAACAACCAGAGCAAACGCACAGCAGACGGATGCAACTTTCGGGAGATCAATCCCAAGGGCTATGTTGCTGCGCTGGTGCTGGATAACGGTGAGGTGCTGACGGAGGGGCCGGCGATTGTGCAGTTTCTCGCCGACCAAGTTCCCGGGAACGCATTGGCGCCGGCTCAGGGCACTTGGGAGCGCACGCGTTTGCAGGAACACCTGAATTTCATCAGCAGTGAAATCCATGGCGGCAGCGCGCCGCTGTTTAACAGCGAGATCCCGCAGGCGGTCAAGGCGATCTTCAAACACACCCTGCTCAAGCGGCTGGACTTTCTGAGCCAGATGCTTGCGACGCAGGATTACCTGATGGGCACATTCGGTGTCGCCGATGCTTATCTGTTTACCGTGCTGCAATGGCTGCCGGTGTTCAAGATCAACATCGAGCAGTGGCCGACGCTCGCTGCCTACATCAAGCGCATTGCCGAACGACCGAGCGTGCGCGCGGCCATTGCAGCAGAAGAAACCACACTGCCGGTCTGATCTTTGCCGTTTGCCTTAACGGGCCATGTCGCCCGTGAATCTGTAAACTGGCGCGATCCTTACTCACTCGAACAAGAGATCAGCATGGCCAACCAAGACATCACCTTTACCCCCGATCCGGACGCCGACTCCATTTCCTCCGACGTCGCGACCTTCGGTGGAATCATGGTCTCCACCCAGATCCCGACCCGGGCTGATGGCAGCCTGGAACTGGGCGGCATCACCGAACAAAGCGAATGCACGCTGCAAGCACTGAAGGTTGCGCTGGAACGCGCCGGCAGTTCGATGGATCGGGTGATGCATCTGACCATCTACCTGACCGACATGGCTGACCGCGCGGCATTCAACGAGGTGTACAAGCGCTTCTTCGCCAAGCCGTGGCCTGTGCGTGCGGCGGTCGGCGTTGCCTCGCTGGCCGTTGAAGGCATGCGCGTGGAAGTCACCGCAATGGCCGCCAAGGCCTGACCCGATGTTGTAAACCACTGTGGGAGCTGGTGTCGTACGCAAGGTTTTGTGGCGGTACAAACATTGTGGGAGCTGGCTTGCCAGCGATGGCGTCGGCACATCACACATTAAAGTCGCCTGATACTCCGCTATCGCTGGCAAGCCAGCTCCCACAGGTTTTGGTGTCGACCATTGCATCTGTGCCATCGGGCAGCACAGGCGTGCCGGGCGCGCGTTTCGCGGCTACAATGCGCGCCTAACCGTGACAGCCTGACTAAAAAAACTATGTCCTTGCCCAAGCATCATCTGGAATTGCTCAGCCCTGCCCGCGATGTCGCCATCGCCCGTGAGGCGATCCTGCACGGCGCCGACGCCGTGTACATCGGTGGCCCGAGCTTCGGCGCCCGCCACAACGCCTGCAACGAAGTGAGCGAGATCGCCGATCTGGTGGAATTCGCCCGCAAGTATCACGCGCGCATCTTCACCACCATCAACACCATCCTGCACGACAACGAACTGGAGCCGGCGCGCAAGCTGATCCATCAGTTGTACGACGCCGGGGTCGACGCGCTGATCGTTCAGGATCTGGGCGTGATGGAGCTGGACATTCCGCCGATCGAATTGCACGCCTCGACCCAGACCGACATCCGCACTCTGGAGCGAGCGAAGTTCCTCGATCAGGCCGGTTTCTCGCAGTTGGTTTTGGCCCGTGAGCTGAACCTGCAAGAAATCCGCGCCATCGCCGACGAAACCGACGCCGCCATCGAGTTCTTCATCCATGGCGCGTTGTGCGTGGCGTTCTCCGGCCAGTGCAACATTTCCCACGCGCAGACCGGGCGCAGCGCCAACCGTGGCGACTGCTCGCAGGCCTGCCGTTTGCCGTACACCCTCAAAGACGAAAAGGGTGGCGTGATCGCCTACGAAAAACACCTGCTGTCGATGAAAGACAACAACCAGAGCGCCAACATCCGTGCCCTGGTCGAAGCCGGTGTGCGCTCGTTCAAGATCGAAGGTCGCTACAAAGACATGGGCTATGTGAAGAACATCACGGCCTATTACCGCCAGCGCCTCGACGACGTGCTCGAAGATCGTCCGGACCTGGCCCGCGCCTCCAGCGGCCGCACCGCACACTTCTTCCTGCCGGACCCGGAAAAGACGTTCCACCGTGGCAGCACCGACTACTTCGTCACTGATCGCAAGATCGACATCGGCGCCTTCGACTCGCCGACCTTCACCGGTCTGCCGGTGGGCACCGTCGAGAAAGTCGGCAAGCGTGACATGCAGGTCGTGACCCACGAACCGCTGTCCAACGGCGATGGCCTGAACGTGCTGGTCAAGCGTGAAGTGGTCGGTTTCCGCGCCAACATCGCCGAGCCAAAAGGCGAGTTCGAGGAAGACGGCGAGAAGCGCTATCGCTACCGCGTCGAGCCGAACGAAATGCCCGAAGGCCTGTTCAAGCTGCGCCCGAGCCATCCGTTGAATCGCAACCTCGATCACAACTGGCAACAGGCGCTGCAAAAGACCTCTTCCGAGCGTCGTGTGGCCCTGAGCTGGTTCGCCCGTCTGCGCGAAGAACAGCTGGAAATCACCGCTACGAGCGAAGAAGGCATCAGCGCCAGCGTCACCCTCGCCGGTCCGTTCGGTGTGGCCAACAAGCCTGAGCAAGCGCTGGAGCAATTGCGCGATCTGCTCGGCCAGCTCGGCACCACGCAGTACCACGCCACCGACATCAAACTCGATGCGCCACAGGCCTTCTTCATCCCCAACTCGCAGCTTAAATCCCTGCGCCGTGAAGTGATCGAAGCCCTGACTGCCGCCCGTGTCGCCGCGCATCCGCGTGGCAGCCGCAAAGCCGAAACCAGCCCGCCGCCGGTGTACCCGGATTCGCACCTGACGTTCCTCGCCAACGTGTACAACCAGAAGGCGCGCGACTTCTACCACCGTCACGGCGTGAAGCTGATCGATGCGGCGTACGAAGCGCACGAAGAGCCAGGCGAAGTGCCGGTGATGATCACCAAACACTGCCTGCGCTTCTCCTTCAACCTGTGCCCGAAACAGGCCAAAGGCGTGACCGGCGTGCGCACCAAAGTCGCGCCGATGCAGTTGATCCACGGCGATGAAGTGCTGACGCTGAAGTTCGATTGCAAGCCGTGCGAGATGCACATCATCGGCAAGATGAAAGGCCACATCCTCAACCTGCCGCAACCGGGCAGCGTGGTCGGCCACATCAGCCCTGAAGACCTGATGAAAACCATCCCGCGCGCACCGCACTGAGTGGTTGGCGAGTACGGTGCTTCGGCGCCGTACCCGCTTGCCCCGCTTTGCCTGGCCAAATCGCAGGCATAAAAAAACGCCAACTTCTTGCGAAGTTGGCGTTTTGTTCGAATATGGCAGGGGCGGCTGGATTCGAACCAACGCATGGCAGGATCAAAACCTGCTGCCTTACCGCTTGGCGACGCCCCTACTGCTCTGTCCAGCGCCTCGTTGAGGTTCGCTGTGAGAACGGGGCGCAATTTACCAAGGTTTTTTTACTTTGTGAAGCGCGAAGTGAAATATTTTTTGTTTTAAAACAGCGACTTATTATTTTTGACCGATTCAGGTCAATGATCAGCCTGTTTCGCGGTGTGTATCACACTGTGTACGAACCCCGCCGCGATACATCGCCATTCAACTACGCCCCTCTTCGACACAGCTCAGATACGTCCCCGCGCTGAAATACAACCAAGGTTTGAAGGATTCATTCAGAACCCTTGGCCAAAGGCTCGCACAGGAGACGTCACCATGAAGATGGCACTGCACACCCGCAAAACCGCTTTCGGAATTTCGATGCTGGCGCTGTCGCTGTTCGGCGCTTTTGGCACGGCTCAGGCGCAAACCACCGAACCTGCTTCGGTCAGCTACTCCGCGCCCTCGCCCTTTGGCGCGTTGAAACATGTGAAGGCCGGTGTGCTCGACGTGGCCTACGCCGAAACTGGTCCGGCCAATGGCCCCGTGGTAATTCTGCTGCACGGCTGGCCTTACGACATTCACAGCTATGACGAAGTCGCGCCGCTGTTGGCGGCAAAAGGATATCGGGTGTTGATGCCGTATGCGCGGGGTTATGGCGACACGCAGTTCCTCTCCAAAGACACCCTGCGCAACGGCCAACCGGCGGCGCTGGCCAGTGACGTCATCGATTTCATGGACGCGCTGAAGATCAAGCAAGCGGTACTCGGCGGTTATGACTGGGGCGCACGTTCGGCGGACATCGTCTCGGCGCTATGGCCGGAACGCGTGAAGGCGCTGGTCTCGGTCAGTGGTTATCTGATCGGCAATCAGGCCGCCGGGCAGAATCCGCTGCCGCCCAAGGCTGAATTGCAATGGTGGTATCAGTTCTACTTCGCCACTGACCGTGGCCGCGCCGGTTACGAGAAAAACACTCATGACTTCGCCAAGCTGATCTGGCAACTGGCGTCACCGCAGTGGAAATTCGACGACGCCACCTTCGACCGCTCTGCCAAAGCGCTGGAGAACCCGGATCACGTCGACATCACCGTGTTCAACTATCGCTGGCGTCTGGGCCTGGTGCAGGGCGAAGCGAAATACGCAGCACTGGAACAAAAACTGGCCACCGCGCCCTCGATCAGCGTGCCGACCATCACCCTTGAAGGCGACGCCAACGGCGCACCGCACCCGGCGCCCGAGGATTACGCCAAGCGTTTTACTGGCAAATATCAGTTCCGCTTGATCAACGGCGGGATTGGCCACAACTTGCCGCAGGAAGATCCGCAGGCGTTTGCGAAAGCTGTGATCGACGCCGATCACCTGTAGAAAAAAAGCAGTCAGCCGCAAGGGCTGACTGCTTGATTATTTGAGGGCGGGATTGAGGCCTGAGGGATGGTCACGTTTTGCAGATTCTTTGCCTGAACTAGCGTTATCGCGAGCAGGCGAAGGCCTACATTTGAAATGCGTTCCCCCTGTAGGAGTGAGCCTGCTCGCGATGACGCCCGGCCAGACACCATCAACCCCGACTAACGTGCGCGATCACTCGATCGGCACAACAAGATCCAACGCCTTGTTCACCGCCAACTCTCCCAACATGACCACTTGCGCAATGCCCAGCAGCGTATGGCGGTTTGATCCCTCCAGCATCCCGGCAAAATTGCCGAGCATGACCGAGGCGGACGCCAAGGACCCGCAAGCGTTGGTCAGCAGCGACTCAGTGTCTGCTTGCGGGTTTGCCATGAACAGAGCGTTGGGCGTGTAGGGTGTGGCCACGATCGCGGCAGGCAACAGGTAATGATCAAGCGCCCGCTCGGCCGCTTCGTGGAGCTTTCTTGAATTGGGCGATGCGTACGGCGATACCAGGTCTGTGACCGGTGGTTCGGGTGGCTGAGACATCAGCTGAAACTCCAGACAAGAACCGTTTGAGGTTCTTTGATAGAAGGCGTGAAGCGTCGCGATCGCGGACGCTTCTGTGCAATGAGGGGGCACGCCCCCTCACCCATCTGCGCTGCGGCTAGTTCGGCAAGCGCTGGTTGTCCAGGACTCGACCGACCACCAGCTCGCTGAGCATGATCACCTGTTGCAGGATCAGCATCTTTCGGCGTTGCGAACTGTCGATCGAGTCGGCAAGTTCACGGGCCATGTCACTGGCGGAAGACAAGGTTTCAGTCGCCTCGACGAGCAGCGTTTCGTCATCCACCGTCGGGTCAATAAGGTAGATCCTGCCGGTCTTGCGGGTGGGGATTGAAGTCTTCAGTGCTGAGGGATTGAGGTAGAAGTTGATGGCGCGTTCTGTGGCCTCTTTGATGTTCTGAGGTTCGAGCGCGGCGTCGTAGGGGATTGGGTCGGATTCTGGTGGGTTCGGCGTAATTTTGAACATAGATGACACTCGCTTAGCAAAAAAATAAGGAGCCATCACTCACGCTACCAAACGAGGGTGGTGACCATTACGCAGGTTGGTAGACCGGTCTAAGCGAGTAAACCCCGGCGCTCCCGAAGGAGCCCCACGCATGGCCACCATATAAAACCGAGCCCCGTAAAGAGGCTGCATATAGCGGCGCATAACGCTTAGAAGACGGGCTACCAAACCCGATCACTGTTTTGCAGTGACGGGGAAAAGATACAGCCCGCCTCAAGGCGCGTAAGCCGGCGGATTCTGGCGTACGCGTAGGTAACGGCGCAAGGTGTTGTAGCCGTTATGGCGTAACAGTGCGTGTAAGTTAAACGCGTGCGCGAAATGGCGTTTAAGCAGCCTGCATGCCCTGGTGCTGGGATGCCTTGGCAGAGTTGGGCCAGATCGCGTTATTGCCATCAGTTCATTTTAAGTGTGGGCCTGATAAAGCGTAGCGGCTTGCCTCTGCCATCAAGTCATCGCACATAGGATTCGCCTTGAGGACGTGTGCAGCCGGGTCGATTATCGACAAACCCAGCGACGTCTCTTCTGTGGCGCAAGTCCAGACTTCTCCCATAGGCCCGACAATCTGGCTTTCACCTCGGAATGTCGCCTCCTCCCCTTCATACATTTCCACACCCGTACGATTGGCACAGATAAGCGGGGTAGCGTTTTCCATTGCGCGAATGCGCGCAAGCTGTGTTGTCCAAGGCCCACCATAGTTGGCTGGACAACACAGTAACTGCGCGCCCTGACGTACCAACAGGCGAGCGGCTTCTGGCATCCAAAGGTCGAAACAGGTCAGAACACCGAAACGGCAGAATCCGTCATCGAAACACTCCAATGAATCGCCTGGGGTGAAGATCAGCTTTTCTATACGAGACAGGTGGCACTTGCGTTGCTTGCCCAGCCAGCGTCCTCGCGATACGACAATCGCCGTATTGTAGATTTGATCGCCGTCACGCTCGGCGATACCCGCAATCAGCGTTGCATTCTTCTGTGCCGAAAGTTGCAGTAAGAATTGCGCCGTCGGCCCATCGAGCGGCGATTCAGCATGAAGAAACAATGCCTCACGCGAGTCGTGAAAGTAGCCGATGGTGCAAAGCTCGGGCATTACCAAGAGATCAAATTGTGCCGAGCCAACGGCATCGCGAATTTTATTGAAGTTTGCTGCTGGGTCGCCAAATGAAACCGGGTACTGCAAAAAAGCGGTCAGCATGAATTCTTCCAACCATTTTGGGGAGGGGTCTGGGCCCGGAATTATCTTGCATTGGGCGGCGTCAGGTCTGGACTATTTCTTTACCGGATGTCAGGCAAGCCACCCGCGCCGCATCGGACCAGTCAACCGTAAACAACGTCGGTCTGGAAATACCGAAGTGAATTTGGGCTGGTAACGGCTTGGGTTATTTGACCAGCCGTTTCTCTTTTGACGGGCGATAACCAAAATACGAGCTATAGCATTTGCTGAAATGACTCGGCGAGACGAAGCCACACGCCACCAGCACTTCCACCTGCGACAACTCGGTGTGTTGCAACAGTCGCCGCGCCTCGGTAATCCGCAGTTCCAGGTAATAACGCTGCGGGGTGGTACCCAGTTGTTCCTTGAACAAGCGTTCGAGCTGCCGGCGGGATCGGCCGGCGTAAACCGCCAGTTGCTCCAGCTCCAGCGGCTCCTCAAGGTTGGCATCCATCAACTTCACCACTTCACGCAACGGCGCACTGACGCAGATGTTTTCATCCGGTTTGATCCGCCGATACCGCGACTCTTCAAACGCCAGAATGTCTTCGATACCTTCGACCAACGCCTTGCCGTGCAAGCTCTTGATCCAGTCGAGCGCCATGTGGAACGCCCCGGACGGACTCGAGGCCGTGAGCCGGTCGCGATCGATCACGTAAGGCTCGCTGCTGACCTGAGTGGACTTGGCAATTTCAGTCAGGGCCGGGCGATGTTCCGGGTGAATCGCGCAGCGGTAACCGTCAAGCAATCCGGCGCGCCCGAGAAACCATGCGCCGTTCCACAAACCGGCGAGGGAAACGCCCCGCTCCGCTGCCGCCCGCAACAGGCTGGTCAACTCATCCGTTGCCTTCAGCTCGGTTCGATAACCACCGCACACCACCAGCAAATCCAGATTATCCAGCGCCGCCAGATCAATCCGTGCATCCGGGCGAATGACCAAACCCAGATCACTGACCACCTCACCCTCACCCAATCCGAACGTACGCGAAGCAAACAGCTCTGCCCGCAACAGATTGGCGGTGATGATCGTGTCCAGCGCCTGAGTAAAGGCCGGCAGCGAAAAGTGTTCGAGCAGCAGGAAACCGGTGCGGGTCATGCGGGTGTCAGCGGATTGCTCATTCAGATAGCGGAGGTTTTTCCCCTTCATGCCTCCGCTGAATTGGCGTCGTTCGATCAAGGTCGGGTCCATCGGTCATGTTGTTATCCGCCGATAGTTGGCCTGATCCGCCTCAGAGTCAATCACGCCTGTGGCTGATGGCTCGTGACGCAGTGAATACCGCCGCCTCCAGCCGCGATTGCATCGATGTTGAGTTGGACAATTTCACGCTGCGGATACAGCTCGGACAACAGGTCAAACGCCTTTTTGTCCGCCGCTTTGTCGCCGAATTCCGGCGCGATGATCGCGCCATTGATCACGAAGTAATTGATGTACCCGGCGGCGAAATCCGCATTGTCCTTGTTGAACTTGCTTTTGCGCGGCTTGAGTGGCGGCGAAATCGTATGAATCTGCAATTTGCGCCCGTCGGCATCGGTGGCGTTCTTGAGGATTTCCAGGTGCGCCTCAGTGACCTTGCGATCATAGGATTCAGGGTCGGTGTCGAGGTTGGCGAGCACCACGCCGGGCTTTATAAAGCGCGCATAGAAATCGACGTGGGCATCGGTGATGTCTTTGTTCTTGATCCCCGGCAGCCAAATGATTTTGCGCAGGCCCAGACGTTCCTTCAATTCAGCCTCGACGTCAGCCTTGCTCCAGTCCGGGTTGCGGTTGCTGTTGATCCAGCTGCTCTCGGTCATGATCCCGGTGCCGTGGCCATCGACTTCGATGCCACCGCCCTCGCCCACCAGCTCGCTGCGCTGATAGGTCGCTTGCGCATCGTCGGCCACAAGTCGGGCGACTTTCGCGTCTTTGCTGTGCTGCTGTTTGTTGCCCCAGCCGCTGAAGTTGAAATCCACGGCACCGAGCCCGCCCTTGTCGTCGATGACGAAATTGGCGCTGATGTCGCGCATCCAGATGTCATCGAGTGCAGCGGTGACATAAGTGATGTTGCGTGTGCCGCAGAATTCTTCGGCGATGCTGCGCTCGTTCTGGCGGCAGAACACGGTGACCGGTTCAAACCGGGCGATGGCGCGGGCGACGCGGCCGAGGGCTTCCTGGACGTCTTCGGTGAAGTCTTCCCAGATGGCATCTTGCGCGCCGAAGGCGATGTAGGCGCGCTCGTGTTTATCGCCCTCGTCGGGCATGAACCAGCGGCCCTGCGCAGCGGCGAACACTGTGCGCGGCGACAGGCCGAGGCCCATCACCGCTGCACTGACACCGGCAACCACCGAGGCTTGTTTGATGAAATCGCGACGAGTCGTCATGTGTACTTTTCCTGAATATCGGTGAAGGCCGGCGCTTGCTCGCCGGCCGTGAATCATTGGCGGGTGGCGGTTTTGAATTTGGTCCAGGTGCGCATACGCGCTCGCATGTCGGCCTGGGAAATGTCCTTGCCGGTAATCAACCGAGCATAGGTCGCTTCGTCGAGGTAGATGTCCGGGTTGTCGCGCATCACCGCATCGACACTTGCCCGCGCCTTGGCGCTGGATGTCGGGTAACCGGTGGCATTGCTAATCGCCGCCATGTTCTCCGGGCGCATGACGAAGTTGATGAACGCATAGGCGTATTCCGGGTGTCGGGCGTCGACGGGAATGGCCATGGTGTCCATCCAGATCGTCGTGCCTTCACGCGGCACTCGGTACTGGAATTTGGTGCGCTTGCCGGCGCTGTCCGAGGTGCGTTGCGCCTGGGTCATGTCGCCGCTGTAGCCGAGGGACAGGCACAGATTGCCGTTAACCAGATCGGTCACCGGTTGCGACTGGAACTTGCGAATGTACGGCCGCAGTTTCATCAGCAAATCACTCGCTGCCGCCAGATCCGCCGGTTTGGCGCTGCGCGGATCGCGGCCGAGGTAATTGAGCACGACGGCGAGCACTTCGTCCGGCGAGTCGATCACCGAGATACCGCAGTTGGCGAACTTCGCGGCCAGCTCCGGTTTGAACAGCATGTCCAGACTGTTGACCGGCGCATCGGCCATGCGCTGTTTGATCTGCTCCTCGTTGTAGGTCAGGCCGATGGTGCCCCAGGTGTACGGCACCGTGGCTTTTTGCGAGTGCTCGTAGTGGCTGCGCAGTTTCTGCAAACCGGGCTCGATGTCATCCATTGCCGTCAGCTTCGCTTGATCCAGCGGCATCAGGCTGCCGGCGCGCACTAGGCGCTCGGCCACGGTGTCGCCGGGGAAGATCAGGTCGTAACCGCTGCCGCCGGACAGCATCTTCGCCTCTAGCGTTTCGCTGCCATCGAGAACGTCGTAGATCACCTTGATCCCGGTTTCGGCGGTGAAACGGCTCAGGGTGTCTTCGGCGAAATAATCGGCCCAGTTGTACAGCCGCAGGGTCTTGTCTTCGGCATGCAGTGACGGCATGAAGCAGGTCAGTGCCAGGCCTATCGCGCCGAGCCAGCGTTTGTGGTGGATAACCATAATCAAACCCCTTGAGTGTTCCAGCGTGCATGAAGGTGGCGGCCGTCCTGACTCAGCAGCGGCCCGTACATGTCCGGGCGACGATCGCGGTAGATGCCCCAGTTCAAACGCTCTTCGCGCATGGCGGCCAGATCGAGGCTGTGCAGCAGCACGCCGGTGCTGTCGCGGTCGGCTGCGGCGAGCAATTGGCCCTTGTGATCGCTGATGAACGATGAGCCGTAGAAGCTCATTTGCAGGCTCGGATCGATCGTCGCGACTTCTCGGCCAACTCGATTCGATGCCACCACCGGCAGTAGATTGGCGGCGGCGTGGCCGCGCATGGTCATCTGCCAATGGTCGCGGGAATCCAGCGTCGCGCAGCCCGGTTCAGAGCCGATAGCCGTCGGGTAGAGCAAGACTTCCGCACCCATCAACGCCAGGCACCGCGCCGTTTCCGGGAACCACTGATCCCAACAGATGCCGACGCCGAGGCGGCCAAACGCGGTGTCCCAGACTCTGAAACCGGTGTCGCCGGGGCTGAAATATTCCTTTTCCTGATAGCCGATGGCGTTGGGGATGTGGGTCTTGCGATACACCCCCAACAGGCGCCCGTCAGCATCGGCCACGCTTAGCGAATTGAAGTAGGCATTACCGGCCTTCTCGAACCAGCTCAGCGGCAACACCACGCCCAGCTCCCGGGCCAGTGCGGCGAAGCGATCCAGCACGCGGCTGTCGCGATACTCCTCGGCCAGCGCCATGTGTTTATGGTTTTGTTCGATGCAGAAGTACGGCGTGGCGAACAGTTCCTGCAACAGGATGACTTGCGCGCCCTTCCCCGCAGCTTCCCGCACCAGACGTTCCGCCTGATCAAGATTGCCGGGTAAATCCCAGGTGCACGGCATCTGGGTTGTGGCGATGGTCAGTAGCGTCATCGTTCACGCCTCCAGAGGCCAGGCTGGCTGCTGCTGGGTGATGCAATGCACACCGCCACCGCCATGGGCCAGATTATTGATCCGCACCGGCACCACTTCACGACCGGGGAAGGCTTGCTTCAGTACTTTCGCCGCAACGTGGTCGGCCTCGATACCGTAGGCCGGCATGATGATCGCGCCGTTGGCGATGTAGAAATTGGTGTAAGAGGCGCAGAACACTTCGGCCTCGGTGTCGACCGCCTCGGAGGCTTCGAACAGTTCGATCAGCTCGAATTTACGGCCCTGGGCATCAGTCGCCAGTTCCAGTGCGCGGCGGTTTTCCCGAGCCACTTCGGCATACACCGAGCTTTGGTCATGGGTCGCATCCACCAGCAGCACACCCGGACGAGCGAAGGCGCACACGCCATCGACGTGGCCATCCGTGACGTCGCCAGTGACATAATCCGGATCGCCCGGCAGCCAGATGGTTTTCTTCACGCCGAGCAGGCGGCTGAAGATTTCTTCCATCTCGGCTTTGCTCATGCCCGGGTTGCGATTGGGGTTGAGCAGCACCGATTCGGTGGTGATCAGCGTGCCTTCGCCGTCGACATGAATCGCCCCGCCTTCGTTGCTCAGCGGCGTGCCGAAGCATTCCAGGCCCAAGTGATTGAGCGCACGACGCGCCACGCTTTCATCCAGATCATGCGCCGACTTGCCGCCCCAGGCATTGAAGCGCCAGCTGACTCCGGCAAGCCCAAGTTGCGCATGGCAGACAAAGCTTGGACCGGAATCACGGAACCAGCTGTCGTTGACCGCCAACGGGATCAACTCGACGTTCGGCCCGCACAAGGCTTTGGCGCTGGCGATAGCCGAGGGATCGACGACCATTTTTACCCGTTCGAAGCGGGCGATGGCATTGGCCACGCCGGCAAAATCCTGCTGTACCAGCGGCAAGGTCACACCCCAAGCGGATTGCCAAAGGGCCTCGTTATGTGGCCAGACCATCCACGTCGCCGCGTGCGCCACCCATTCGGCCGGCATCATCCAACCGCTGTTTTTAATGTTGTCGTGCTGCATGATAAGCCTCGTCAGTTAAGCTGTTGTGTTCAATGGCACCTATGCTACGGGCCATAAAAACAGCGAACAAACGATGGATTTAGCGCACAACTGATTAGAGGAACTTATCGATCATGCTCAAGCACTGGCCCCCACTCAGCTCGCTGCGCGGCTTTGAAGCCGCCGCCCGGCTGGGCAGTTTCCACAAGGCTGCCGACGAGTTGCACCTCACGCAGTCGGCGATCAGCCAGCAGATCCGCAGCCTGGAGACGTATCTGGAACAACCGCTGTTTTTCCGCAACGGTCGCAGCGTGGCGCTCACCGATGCCGGTAATGATTTGCTCAGCACCACGCAGGCGATGCTGCAGCAACTGGCGGTCGGGATTCGTCGTCTCGGGCAGTATCAGAAGCCCAATCAACTGGTGCTCAACACCACACCGGCGTTCGCCCGGCATTGGCTGTTGCCGCGACTGGGGGCGTTTCGCCGGGAGCATCCGCAGGTCGATCTGTGGATCTTCAGTACCGATGAAGTTCCGGACATGACCACGCAGACCATCGATCTGGCGGTGCGCGACGACATCAGTTCGCAGGCGGAGTGCAGCTTCAAAGTGCTGTATGCCGATCGTCTTTATCCGGCGTGCCATCCAAGCGTGTTGGAGCTGCCCGCCGCGCAACGCACGACGTTGCATGGTGAGCGGGAAATGGACTGGAGCCATTGGGCGGTGGAGGCAGGCATTGATGTCGGCCAGCAGGATCAGGGGCTGAATTTTTCCGATCCGGGATTGCTGCTCGATGCCGCTTGTTCAGGTCTCGGTATCGCGCTGGTGAGTCAGTTGCTCAGCCGGCAGGCAAGGGCTGACGGCGTGTTGCAGCCATTGGTCGAGGGCACCATTCGCGGGCCTAACTGGGCACTGCTGACTCACCGCGACAGTGAAAATGACCCGATGGCCCAGCGTTTTACCGCGTGGCTATCGGATCATCTGCAGTCAGCCTGACTGGCGATCAAACGACTGAAAAGGCACCGGCACCGACTCTTTCTTCCAGGCGTCCAAACAGCACGTAGTGCTGATAGCCACTGGAGAAGGAGCCGTTGTGAACGGCCTGTCGGACGTCGTCATTCAATTGAAGGTATCGGGCTTCATCGAAGTTTTCGGCACTGACTTCACCGGCCCGGCCAAGTTGTTCGCTATCAATCGGCAAACCCGCAATGCTGCGCTGCTGGAAATCGATCATGCGATTGATCGCATGACTTTCAAGCGCGCCCTTGCCGGGATACATCGCGTAGATGTGCATCCCTTTGTTGACGCACCGATCGCACATGTCGACGCAGTTTTTCTGGGTGTTTTTACGCTGCATCAACTCGTCGACAGCGATGTCGAGATACTTGCCGACCTGGTATTCGCTTTGATTGAAGATCGTGCAACACAGCACTGTATTGCCGTTGCAGTCGATCACCAGCCAATTGTCCTTGAGCGTGCACGCTTGTTTGTGGAAGTTCTGCACAACATTGACCAGATCATCGTAAGGCGGCAATGCCAGCCTTTTCAGGGTCTCGTGGTCGGTTTCAGTCACCGAAGGATCGTGTTCGACAATGGCCAGCACTTTTTCCAGCGGCATCATCACGGAATAACCCGTGCCGAATGTGAAGCCGAGACGCTCACTGAACTCGCGCATCAGCATTTCTTCTTCGAGGTTGTCCAGATAACGATGGTAATAAACGTCGATCCGGGTATTCAGACCATGCTGCTGCACGAGTTCACTGAGGGTGATCATGTTCTGTTTTACAACTTCGATATCCCCCCCGACATGCCCCTTCGAGTAGGTCTCCTGGTAAAACCCTGACAGCGAGATACGAAAGAAACCCGGCTCGGCCAACAAGGCTTTTTCCATGTTTTTGGCCAGGTTCAGGTTAGTGCTGACGCCACTGTTGATGCCCGCCGCATTGATGATCTCGATGAACTCGCCGATCTTTGGATGCACCAGAGGCTCAGTCCAGTTGTAGAGAAAGATAGAGCTGACGCCTTCACGCTTGGCTTTCTCGACGATCGCCCGGAACATGTCGAGCTGCATGGCTTTTTTGTAGTTGAGGTTTTCCGAGTTACCCATCGGACAAGAGGGGCAGCTCAGATTGCAGGCGCCGACGATATCGATGTACATATTCATGTGAAATTCCTTGAACCCAGAGCTTTTCTGGTCAACGCCTCAGGTCTGCGGGACGCCAGCAGTGTTGGTTATTTGACGGCTTCGGAGCGAGCTAGCAAAAACTGCACCAGTCACTCTCTACGCCATTAACTTCACCACCCAATCGATAAACACTGCTCTCGCAGGCCTGAGGCGATGCGCCACATCCGACCGTAACCGCCGTCGGCGTGACGTGGTTGTACGGCTTCGATTTCGAGATCAAGGTGATAGCCAGGGTCCCCGAAACACACTGACCTCTCCCGCAGGAGAAACGTGGCGTAAAACATCACCGGCCGTCGTAGCTGGTCTTTGAGCCACCGGCTGCGTATAACCTCGCCGTTTCGTCTACCCTGACTTTGCGCCTGCGCCGATTGTTCAGTACAGGCGCACCGACATTGACGCTCATGAAACGGAGATCTCCATGCTCAAGCGAACCCTGGCACTGACGGCCGGTCTGGCCCTGTCTCTATCCGCACTGGTGACGCACGCCGCTGACGTGTTGAAAGTCAGCGCCATTCCCGATGAAGCCCCGACCGAATTGCTGCGCAAGTTTGAGCCGTTGGGTGCTTATCTGGAGCAGCAATTGGGCATGAAAGTGCAATTCGTGCCGGTGGCCGATTACCCGGCAGTGGTTGAAGCGCTGGCCACCGACCGTCTCGACATGGCCTGGCTGGGCGGTTTCACCTTTGTTCAGGCACGCTTGAAGACTGACGCCACCACCCCGGTGATTCCGCTGGTGCAGCGTGAACAGGATGCGCAGTTCACCAGCAAGTTCATCACCGCCGACCCTAATGTCAAAAGCCTTGCCGACCTGAAAGGCAAGACCTTCGCCTTTGGTTCCGTCTCCTCGACTTCCGGCAGCCTGATGCCGCGTTATTTCATGCTGAAAAATGACGGCATCAAGCCTGAAGCGTATTTCAGCCGCGTCGCCTACTCCGGCGCCCATGACGCCACCGTGGCCTGGGTGCAGGCCGGCAAGGTCGATGCCGGTGTGTTGAACGCCAGTGTCTGGCAGAAACTGGTGGATGCCGGCAAGGTCGACACCAACAAGGTCAAAGTCTTCGCCACCACCCCGCCCTACTTCGATTACAACTGGACGGTGCGTGGCACGCTCGATCCGGCACTGGCGGCGAAGATCAAAAAAGCCTTCCTCGATCTCGACCCGGCCAACCCCGGGCAGAAGAAGATCCTCGATCTGCAAGCGGCGACCCGCTTCATCGACACCAAGCCTGACAACTACAAGGGCATCGAGGAAGCCGCCCGCGCTGCCGACCTGCTGAAATGACGCTTCGCCTTAACCAATGCAGCCTGCGCCACGCCAATGGGGTCGATGCGCTTCGCGGTATCGACTTGCAGATTGGCGTTGGCGAACAGGTCGCTATCATCGGCCCGTCCGGGGCCGGTAAATCGACATTGCTCAATCTGCTGGCCACCGCTCTGCGGCCGAGCAGCGGTGAGGTGGAAGTGCTGGGCGAGCGCGCCTGGCACTTGTCGGCTCAAAAGCGGCAACGCCTGCGTGCGCGGATCGGCCTGGTGCATCAGGCGCCGCCCCTGCCGTTGCGTCAGCGCGTGGTAACGGCGGTGCTGGCCGGCAAACTCGGGCAATGGAGTCTGGGCAAAAGTCTGCTGAACCTGCTGCATCCGCTGGACGTGCCCGGTGCCCGTGCGGCGTTGGCGCGACTTGATCTGGGCGACAAACTGTTCGCCCATTGCCAGCAATTGTCCGGCGGTCAGTTGCAGCGAGTCGGCATTGCGCGTGTGCTTTATCAGGCGCCGAAAATTCTGCTGGCGGATGAGCCGGTATCAGCGATGGACCCGGTGATGGCCGGGCACACCCTGTCGATCCTGTCGCGCCATGCCCGCGAACACAAGGTCACGCTGGTGGCGAGCCTGCACGCGGTAGATCTGGCGCTGTCGCACTTCCCGCGCATCATCGGCTTGCGTGACGGGCAGATCCTCTTCGACAGCCCTGCCGATCAAGTCAGCCGAGCGATGCTCGACGCGCTGTACGCCAACGAACAATTGCAATCGCCAGCCGTTGCGCTCGCGCCTTTGACTGTGCAGATCCCACGATGCTGAGAGCCGATTCACGCGATCCCGCCGCCTGGCCACGTTTGCTGCTGACGCTGTTGGCGATTGCTTTACTGTGGCCGGGAATCCAGCTCAGCGAACTGGATCTGCGCGTATTGCTGCCCGACAGCCAGAATGAAATGGGCCGGTTTGTCGCGCAATTCTGGCCGCCTGCGCACGATGAAGCTTTCCTGCAGTTGCTGTTCAAAGCCACCTTGCAGACTTTGGCAATCGCCACCGCCGGCATGGCGTTGGCGCTGCTGTTGGCCGTTCCCGCCGGCCTGTTGGCGAGCCGTGCCTTGTCGCTGTCCGCTGCTTCACGCGGCGGGGTGCCGAGCCGCCTCGGCCGCTTGTTGCGCTGGCCGGTGCGCGGTTTGTTGATTTTCCTGCGCAGCGTGCCGGAGATCGTCTGGGCGCTGTTGTTCGTGCGCGCGGTAGGCCTCGGGCCGGCGGCGGGTGTGCTGGCGATTGCCATCACTTACAGCGGCATGCTCGGCAAGGTCTACGCGGAAATTTTCGAATCCACCGACCAGCGTCCGGCGCATGCCTTGCTGCAATCGGGCAGTGGTCGGCTGGCTAGTTTTGCTTACGGCATCCTGCCCAACGTCGCCGCAGAACTGCTGTCGTACACGGTCTATCGCTGGGAGTGTGCGATCCGCGCTTCGGTGGTGATGGGCTTTGTCGGCGCCGGTGGGCTGGGCCAGCAGATCGACCTGTCGATCCGCATGTTTGCCGGTGGTGAAGTCGCGAGCATTCTGCTGACTTTCCTGCTGTTGGTATTGGTGGCCGATCAACTCAGCCGTTTGTTGCGCTGGAGGCTGGCATGAATCGTCTGATCAATCTGTTGCTGATCGCCGGCATCGCTTTGGCGGTTGTTGCTTCGTTCGCTTATCTGAGCCTCGATCTGGGCGAGTTGGGCAGTGCCACCAGCCTCAAGCAGATGGGCGCGTATGTGCAGCGCTTTCTCAGCCCGGACTTGAGCGCCGATTACCTGAAAGCGATCGTCCATGGCTCGATGGAAACGTTAGCCATGTCAGCCTTGGGAACTTTGCTCGCGGCGCTGTTCGGCATCGTCCTCGCCCTGCCTGCCGCCGGGCGTTTCGGCTGGCCGTTGCGCAGTGCTGCGCGCCTGTTGCTCAATGGTTTGCGGGCGATTCCGGAACTGGTCTGGGCGGCGCTGATGGTGCTCGCCGCTGGCCTCGGCCCCAACGCCGGCACCCTCGCCCTCGCCCTGCATACCACTGGCGTGCTTGGCCGGTTGTTCGCCGAAGCGCTGGAAAACACACCGCCGCAACCGGCCGAGGCGATCCGCTTGCAGGGCGGCAACCCGATGCTCGCGTTCTGCTACGGCACCCTGCCCAACCTTGCCCCGCAACTGCTCGCCTACGTTCTGTATCGCTGGGAAAACAACATCCGCATGGCCAGCGTATTGGGATTCGTCGGTGCTGGCGGACTTGGGCAAATGTTGTATGTGAGCCTGAGCCTGTTTCAGGAAGCACAGGCGAGCACGGTGATCCTGGCGATGCTGGTGCTGGTGTTTGCGGTCGACTGGTTGAGTGCGTGGAGCCGCCAGCGCTGGGTCAAAGCGTAGGCGGCCGGGCCGGATCAGTTCAGTGAAATGTTGTGTTGAGTGGCGGTGTCGACGTTGATATGGCTCAAACGCCCGTGGAGATCGAACAGCAAGTAATCGGCGCCGACACAACGCATCTTCACACCTTGCACAGGCCATTGCAGAGTGGCGCAGAGACGGTCGCCAGGAAGGTGGATGAAGTGCCAGCGCATATCCTGATCGACGGTCAGGTATCTGATGACCAGCCATTGGCCCTGCAAATAAGCATCCATCAGATCGATTTCATAAAGGTCCAGCCCGGGCAAGCGATAGTTCTTGCGCCCGTCAGGCCACGCCAGCTCAAGAACATTCCCGGCAACATTAAGATGTGCCTCGATCACTCGGCCATCGGCGTCGAGCAGCCGGAAATTGTCCGCGGGCATGTGCGGCAGTAAATCCCGGCTCATCAACCGACGCTCGGGCAATCGGTAATGCCACAGGTACGTACCTTTCTCCCCAGCGTTCAACCACAGATATTCGTTGTGCGCGTCATCGTTCAGGCCACCGACGTGAGCCGGCAAATCGCTGACATGCCACAGCGTTTCGAATCCATGATCGACATCCACCACCCGCACCTGCCGCCCCCGGCCGAGGGTCCAGGTCAAACCGTCGAATGATCGGGCGAACACATCGAACATTTGCACGCCCAGGTCCGTCGCGCTGCGCGTGACCAGATCGAGCTTGCTGATGCGCCAGACATCATCGCGGCGGGCCAGCACCAGCACGACCTGACGGTCATGGGCCAGCACGATGTTGTGTGCCGGCACCGAAAAATGACACAGGGTCTGGCCGTGCGCATCGATAACCACCGCCCCCGCCTCGCCCAACGCGAGTAAGTAACGCCCATCCTCCAGCGGCACCGCGTCGAGAATCTTGCGGTTGCCCATGAACGGGGCTGTCCATTCAAGTGGCTCACTCACCTTCGACAGCGGGACGCTTGCGGCGAGGGTCGGCAACGCCCCCGGCAGATCGGCCTGCAACAACTTGTCCTTGCTCATGCTGACCAGTGCCTGCAATTGCTGATGCGACAAGCGCCCATGGCCGTCGATCTGGTCGGCCAACACCGCGTGCACGATGGCACCGGCCAGCCATGCCAGTGCATTCACGTGCGTCTTGTGCTGCAACAAAATCTCGGCCAATGCCGCGCGCTCGGCGTGGCGCGCCGGATCATCGCGCAGTTGCTCGACCCACTCGGCATACGCCTGCAAGGTATCGGGCAACAGCGCGGCCCGTTTGACCAATGCGCCCAACGCCAGCGCGCCTCCCGCCGCTTCGGCATCCAGCAGCCACTGGGCGGCGCGTTTACGCTCCGCGCTCAGCGGCCAGATCACTTCGACGGCCTGTAGCCAGAGGCCCTTGCGGGTCAGCGATTCGGCCCATTCCAGACGCAAACGGTCGGCGCTCTCTGGCCACTTGCCTTGCAGCAATGTCACGGCGGCGGCAAACGCATTGTCACGTCGGGCGACCAGCAAGGCGCGCTGCCAGTTATCGGCCAGACACAACAACCGTACGATCATCGCGGACGGCATATCCCAGGCCAGCGCGAGGTCGGCGGCTTGTTGCAAGCGGCCGTGCTTCTCCAGATAGTCGAGCGACTCCTGACGCACCTTGAGCAGTTCGGCGAGCACGAAGACCGCTTCTTCAATGCGGCCCGCGCGATCAAGGCGCTCAAAGGTCTGCCGGTAGACCTGCCGCAGATGCGCTTCCATGTCGTGTTCGAACCGGATCGAGCGCGTGGGCCCACGGCTGTGGTCGATCATCAGATCCTGACGTCGCTGCGGCGTACCGAACGATTGCTCGCCGCTGCTTTGCTCGCTGCCCAATGGAATCGCGTGACGCAGCGCCTCTGCGAAATCGCCGTCCTCGAACATCTCGAGCATGCGCCGCATGTAAGCGGCTTGGCGCTTGCCATACAGGGCCGAGAGGCGCGAATTTTCAGTCAGGCGTGTCACCCAGCGCCGCCAGCGCGAGGGCTTGGCTTTGGCCGGTGTGGCGCGGGGTTCAATACCTGGTTCGGCGGCGCGGGGTGCCGCAGGCTGCACCGGCACCGGCCGGCGCAACACGTGGCGCAACCCGGCCAATATCAAGGTCAGGGCAATACCACCGATCAATGTGCCGACCACGATGCCGCTGATTTGCACCGATACCGGCGTCGCTGTCTTCGCCGGCAAGCCTTGCAGGCCAGGATTTTGCCCCTGCGACCCCATCCAGAAAATCGCTATCAGAATCACCAGGGTCACGCTGAGCTTCAGCCACGGCAAAGGCGTATCGGCCGATTGCGTCCAGCCGGTTTCTTTCGCCGTGACGGCTTGATAGACCGGCCCTTTCGCAGCTTTTTGCTGGCGATCAAGCAAGGCCTGCATGACCTGTTCCTGCTCGGGACTGACCGGACGCAACGCGTCGCCGAGAATTTCCCGAACGTCGGTGACCACGGCCACGGGTTCAAGCACTGGCTCCGGCAGCACGTTTCGGCAGTCATAGGTGTCGAGCAAAGTGAGGCCATTGATATCAAGCCAGTCACCCGGTGCCAGGGCCTCGGCATCGCGCAAATATTGGGCACTGACGTGACTGCCGCGCACCAGCCAGATATCGGCGGCCGGCAGGCTGCGCATCTCCTGCGGATCGAGCAGCGCCGAACACAGTGTGTTGCCTTGGCGAATCAGCGGCCAACCGGTCAATGCCTCGCATTGCACGGCGATGGGCTGGCGAAAACGCAGCAGATCACCGTCGGCGAAACGGTAGGCCCGGGCCTCGGTTTGCCAGTGTTCGAGGAGCTGCCGGACGCGTTCGGCCTCGCTGAAACGCTCGGCGGCGAACCACAGGCCTTCAATGTGTTGATGACCGGTCAACAGCGGGCGGCGGATCAACGCTGCGTTATGCTCAAGCATCGCTGCCGTCCTTGTTTTCCGGATGTTCATTACAAATGATCTGCAAACGCAGGAGGCGTTGCGGGACCGCGTACACCAGCAGTTCGCGGGCCTTGGTCAGCACGGCGATCACGCCGCTCAGCGGGCAAAAGCTGTATTTGACGATGGGGGCGGCGGTGGTAAACAACATGCGCTGACCGCCTTCGCAGTACACAGCGATAGCGTGCTGGTTGGGGGCAAGCAACAACAGTGAATAACGCTCGTTGTCCTCTTGCAGCAGGCCGATGCCCTTCCAGCCGGGAGCCAGCACGATGCGTTCGATTTCCGAGGCCGCGCCCTTGGCTGACACCACGCCCCAACTCTCGCACCCGTCGCTTATCCTCAGCACCGCGCAACCGCCAAAGCCCCTGCGCCACAGGGGACTGGCGGCGAACAGCACCTGATCGACTTGACTGGCGAGACCTACCACATGCGCCGCCGTGACATCGCCGTCAGCGTTGACCGAGTGCGTGTGCAATCGATCACCCTCACGGCGTGCATACACCACGACGTCATTGTCAACCTTGGCCATGCTCAACACGTCCGCCGCTAAGCGGTGGGTGCGCCGGGTTTTGGGTTTGGCCGGCGTACGGCCGGTTTCCACTACCCAGAACGCCAGATGACCCTGGCCGTCGAGCAGAAACAATCGGCCCGTCGACTTATTGCGCAACCCGGCTACCGGCAGGAGCGACGCGGTGCCTGGCGGCAGCTTGAGTTCTTCAAGGCCCGGTTTGTCGACCGGTTTCAGCCCGGGCATGCTCCAGAACGTCAATTGCCACTGATCACTCAAAACGGCGCCCAAGGCCTTGCCGTTGAAGGTCGCCGCCAGTGCCGTTTGCTGCGCAGACCATAGACTGTTGCGGATTTCGAGGGGTTTCTTCTGGTTGTGCACCGGTAGCTTGATCACCACCATGCCGGGCTCACCGAGCAGTTTCAGGGCGACATGCGTACCCGCGCTGGAAATCACCGGCTGCAAGGTCAGCGACACTCGCGGGACGCGGCCCTTCGCGGTCGGTGCGGCTGCGACCACTTCACCTTCGAAATGGCCTTTGAGCAACTGCAAGGCCAGGCGCTCGTCGGGAAGCGGCAGCGACACTCGACGAGCGCCCGCCGCGTGCAGAGCCACCGACAGACTGCGTCCGTCGAGGCTGCGCGATACCTGCACGCGATGGCTGCAGGACAGGCCTTCGGGCGCGGGCAAGCGCTGCCCCACCAGCCAGCATTCGCCGACGGGCTCCGGTTGCGCATTCAAGCCGTCACGCCAGGCCTGCCAGTGCCCGGCGTCAACGGTTTTAAAGGTACGGGCGCTGAGCAAGCGTTTGAGCTGTGCAGCGCTGTCGAGGACATGCAGCTGCGGCGCCTGCTGCAAAATGCCCCAGCGCAGCTCGGCGCCGGCGTCTTTGGCGCGACGTGCAAGGAGGATCAGCAAGGCCATGTGCACCAGACGCGCAGCGCCCAGTTGCAATGGCCCGGCATCGAACAATACGACCATCAAGCGACTGGCCTGATGCGAGCGGTATTGCGGCGCGAGAAACAGATGCTCGCCCACCACGGCCCTGCGCAAAAACTCATCAGGCACTTCATCGGCCAACAGCCATTCACTCGACAACAAACGCTCATAAGGGCCGCGACGTTGCAGATCGGCCAAGCCATCGGGCTCGGGCACGCCGCCCTGCTGTTGGCCACGCAGCGGACCGAGCAGCGGATCCAGACGCCCGAACAGGTGGGCAAACAGCGGCAGTTGTGCCGGAGCAAACCATTGCAGCCAGTCGCGCCAGGGTTGCAGCGATTCAGGTAATTGCATCAGCGGCCCGCCCAGTAAGCGCCAATGCGCTGCAAATGCTGCGTCGTCACCGGCAACAAACGATCCAGCGGCACCACGGCGGCGGGCTCGCGCCAGAGCAGCAGCGGCGCCCGGGCGAATCGGCTGGACAGCGCCTGCCCCAGCAGGTCTGTCGGGCGGTCGGGCTCCCAACTGGTCGGCAGCCACAGTCCCGGTGCACGTTCGTCCATCGCCGCATACGCCACGCCGTCGACCCACGGCAGATCCGCCGCGACACCGGTCACCACCAACACGTCGCGATTGGCCGTGGCCTGCAGGCCCCCGGCCTGTTCCTCGGGGATCAGCAACAAGCGTGCGTGCAAACGCCGTGCTACGTCGCCCCACGCCACGGCGGCCTGGGGCTCGACCGGAGTCTGCCGTGACTGCCAGGCCCAACTCAGCGGTTTGATCGTCATGCCGCAGACGTCAGCAGACGCGCCACCTGACCGCGCACGTCCTGCAACGACGACGGAATGGTCTGATCATTGAAGTTGGCATCAATCTCACGCAGCAGGCCTTCAAGCAAGGCACTGGCCGGTGGTTCGCTGCGGGCCAGATACTCCTCGCCGGTTTCCAGCAAGCGACTGAGCCGCGACAGTGGTTGCAGGGTCGCCTCTTCCACCGCGCTGAACAAATGGCTGTTGCTCGACTGCGCGAAGATCTCGCGCAGCACTTCGCGGCCATGTTGTTGGGTTTCCTTGGTCGGCAGTACATACAGCAGCGGCCACAGGTCCGCCTCGCTGGCTTCAAGTCGCCCGCCGAGTAACGCCGCTGCGGCGATCAGGCGCTGGGATTTGACGATGCGCCGATCCGACAACTGAATGCCAGCCTCGCGCAGACGCCGAATGGCCTGGGCCAGTGCCGGGCGCACGGCAGTCAGATCGACGTTTTTCAGAGCCTGGCCGAGGGTGTCGAGTTGGCTCAGGCCCAGCAGTTGCTGCACCGGGCGCTGCTCGGACTGCCAGCCACCGGCGAGCATCGCTTCGAGCTGATTGTCTGGCACCGATTCGACAAACAGGTGCAGCAGGAAGCGGTCACCGAATGCCGCCAACGCTTCATCATCCGGCAGACCATTGGAGGCGCCGACACACACCCGCAACGGGCACTGGATCTGCGTGTGGCCACGGCGGAAGCGGCGTTCGTTGAGCACGCCGAGCAAAGTATTGAGGATCGCCGTCGAACCGAGGAAAACCTCGTCGAGAAAGACGATATCGGCTTCCGGCAGCATGCCGCTGACGTCCGTTTCCACCGTGCCTTCGCGCAGCTTTTTCAGGTCGACCGCGCCAAACAGCTCCGAGGGTTCGGTGAAACGCCCCAGCAGGTATTCGAAATAGCGCCCGCCCATCGATTGCGCCACGCGCCGCACCACCGCACTTTTCGCCGTACCGGGTGGGCCGATGACCAGAATGTGCTCCTGCGCTACAGCGGCCAGCACAATCAGCTCGGCCAATTGCTCGCGCCCCACCAGCCCCTCGGTGGCGACCCGCACGGCCTGACGGATTTGCGCGGCAGCGCTCTGCAATGAAGCGTTCATGGACATCTTCCCTGAAAGTGGTTTTTTGATGGGTGGCTGACCGGCTGCTATCGGCCGCCGGCAGTTGATCTTTAATCGACGCCTTTGGCGAGTGGATATCTGCCAGAAGCTGATTATGCTTCAGGAAACCGTGCAGCAATGCGCGGCCGTCAGACTGTGCAGGTTTCACGCGAGAGCAATGCGGTATACGCCACAAGGCCAGAGTGCGATAGCGGTATCGGGGGACTCCGGCCTACGACAATAAGCACGACGGAGAGCACCCATGGCTACAATCGACACAGCATCCACCGGCAGTCCACCGCGCAGCGGCGGCATCACCAAGGAGGAGCGCAAGGTCATCTTCGCTTCGTCCCTCGGCACGGTGTTCGAGTGGTACGACTTTTACCTCTACGGCTCACTGGCGGCGATCATCGCCAAGCACTTCTTCGCCGGTGTCAACGAAACCACCGCGTTCATTTTTGCCCTGTTGGCGTTCGCAGCGGGGTTCGCGGTGCGGCCGTTCGGCGCGATCGTGTTTGGCCGGCTCGGCGACATGATCGGGCGCAAGCACACGTTCCTGATCACCATCGTGATCATGGGTGTCTCCACGGCGATCGTCGGTTTGCTGCCCGGCTACGCGACCATCGGTGTCGCCGCGCCCGTTATTCTGATCACCCTGCGCTTGCTGCAAGGTCTGGCGCTGGGCGGTGAATATGGCGGCGCGGCCACTTACGTCGCTGAACATGCGCCACGCAATAAACGCGGTTTCTTCACCTCATGGATTCAAACCACCGCGACCCTTGGCCTGTTTCTGTCGCTGCTGGTGATCCTCGCTTGCCGCACCGCGCTGGGCACCGAAGCGTTCGAAGCCTGGGGCTGGCGGATTCCGTTTCTGCTGTCGATCCTGCTGCTGATCGTCTCGGTGTACATCCGCCTGCAACTGAGCGAGTCGCCGGTGTTCCAGAAAATGAAGGCCGAAGGCAAGGCGTCGAAGGCGCCGCTGACCGAATCCTTCGCCCGCTGGGACAACCTCAAAGTGGTGATCATGTCGCTGCTTGGCGGTACGGCCGGGCAAGCAGTGGTCTGGTACACCGGGCAATTTTATGCGCTGTTTTTCCTGTTGCAGACGCTGAAAATCGACCCGCAGACCGCCAACCTGCTGATCGCCGGTTCGCTGCTGATCGGTACGCCGTTCTTCGTGATCTTCGGCAGCCTCTCCGACCGCATCGGGCGCAAGCCGATCATCATGGTCGGGTGCATGCTGGCGGCGCTGACCTACTTTCCGATCTTCCATGCGTTGACCCAGTACGGTAACCCCGACGTGTTCATCGCCCAGGAGAAAAACCCGGTCAAGGTGATCGCCAATCCCGATCAGTGTTCGTTCCAGTTCGACCCGGTGGGCAAGGCCAAATTCACCAGTTCCTGCGACCTGGCCAAGACCCTGCTGGCGAAACGGGCGATCCCTTATGAGAACGTGATCGCCGAACCGGGCACCGTCGCGCAAGTGCGCATCGGTGACAAAGTCGTTGAGAGCTTCGAGGGCAGCGCCCTGCCCGCCGCCGACTTCAAGACCCGCAACGACGCCTTCACCGCAACCCTTGGCACTGCACTGAAAGAAGCGGGTTATCCGGAAAAGGCTGACCCTGCAAAAACCAACTATCCGATGGTGTTGCTCCTGCTGACCATCCTGGTGATCTACGTGACCATGGTGTACGGGCCCATTGCGGCGTGGCTGGTCGAGCTGTTCCCGACTCGCATCCGCTACACCTCAATGTCACTGCCCTATCACATCGGCAACGGCTGGTTTGGCGGTTTCCTGCCGACGGTGGCGTTCGCGATGGTGGCGGCCACCGGGGATATCTACTACGGGCTGTGGTACCCGATCGTGATTGCGGTGATGACGGCGATACTCGGCACGTTCTTCCTGCCGGAAACCAAGGATCGCGACATCCTCAAGGATTGAACTGACCTCAGGCCGCTGGAATGCGGTCAACCTGTGGGAGTGGGCTTGCTCGCTCCCACAAGGGGTTGGTGTTAACGCGGAACTGGCGTTTTCACCGTCGGTTCGCAGTCGAAAAAAAATCGAACGCTCGTCGCAGTGCTACCTCCAATGTTTACACCCATGGAGGTCAACGATATGAACAGCAACGACGACAAAACCCCGAACGCCCCACCTACCGATACATCGGGCAAACCCGTGAACGTGGTCGAGCGCGATTTGCAGGATCGGGACGATGACACCCGTGCTGTGGACGAGGTCATCACGCCTTCCTCCACTCGCGTCAAAGAGCAGGATGCTGAAGAGCTGCAGCGCAAGGTCGATGAGATTGAGCGCAAGGTTGCGGATGGGAATTGAGATTCATGGTGATTGTTGGATTCACCCCCTCACCCCAGCCCTCTCCCCCAAGGGGGCGAGGGGGAAAGGGAGCCGACCGAGTACAGTTCAGAACCTGAGTTCGACTCTAAAGCTCAGTTCGGGTACCTCGAAAGAACAGAACACCATGGTCAGTCCCCTCTCAATCTAGGAGAGGGGAAAGTGAGCCGATCTCTAGTGGGATCAAACCTGAGTTCGGCGCGACAGTTCAGGTCGGTGTATCACGAAAGAACAACGCGATCAGTCCCCTCTCCCTCTGGGAGAGGGTTAGGGTGAGGGCTTCGACGTATTCAGTTTCACCGCCTCTCGAATCAGTGCCACCAAGGCCTTTTCATCAATCTCCTCGCCCTCATGCACATCAATCGCCCGCCTTGTATTGCCTTCAAGACTTGAATTGAACAATCCCGTCGGATCTTCCAGCGACGCACCTTTGGCAAAAGTCATTTTCACCACTGCCTTGTAAGTCTCACCGGTGCAGATAATCCCGCCATGCGACCACGTCGGCACGCGCCATTTCCACTCTTCGACTATCTCGGGATCAGCCTTGTGCATGATCGCGCGGATCTGTGCCAGGGTTTCACCGCGCCAGTCACTCAGGTCCTTGATGCGCTGATCAATCTGCACTGATGCAGCGATTGCTTCTTCGTTCTTCATGACGTGTCCTCAACGTCTTCGGGTGCAAAAACTCTAGACGGTGATCAGACAGTGGTCGAGTTACCACGCGACAGCGCGCATTCATGAGCCTCGCTCATCAGCTTATGCAGCAATCACCGTATTGTTGAGCGAACACCCGCTCTATGGGTTGGCGCATCACTTTGAGGAGAGACGCCATGCCCACCCCGACCAACGTTATTGTCGTCATTGGCGCCGGTTCGATCGGCCAGGCCATTACCCGTCGCGTCAGTGTCGGCAAGCACGTCGTGCTGGCGGATTTGAAGCAGGACAACGCTGACGCTGCTGCCCGCGTCCTGCTTGATCCCGGTTTCAAAGTGACCACCTGCATCGTTGACGTGGGCTCTCGCGAATCCATTCAGGCGTTGGTCACCGGCAGCGATTTCCTGATGGATGGCGGCGTTACTGCGGCGTACTGGTACGGCGATCTGGCGCCGGAATAAGCAGCGCTTTGGCCAGGCTCAACGCGTTGCCGATCGCGGCGCCGCTGGCGGTGTTGTCGAAGATGCACCAGGTTGCGGCGCCCTCCTCTGAGGCGATCTGCAACGCTCGCGCAATTTGTTGCAGGTACGGCAAATCGTAGGCGCTGTGGTAGATGCGCGGTGAACCGTGCAAGCGCCAATACTTCGTGCCCTGCCAGCCTCTCGGTGAAGCGTCATTGCTGATACGCGAGGGGTCTACCGCCGCTTGGCTGATTTGGTACTTGATCAAAAGCGCTTCGCCGCCGACCCATGATTCGTGGCGCGGCTCCAGCACCACAGGCCCGGAGAAACGCTGGCGCAGTGCGCTGAAAAACCCTTCGGCAACGGCCGCATCAAACGCCAGAGACGGCGGTAACTGCACCAGCAGGCAGCCCAGGCGATCGCCTGATCCGCTGCACTGCCCAAGGAATTCATCCAGTGCCGCCTCACAGCCGATCAGGCGCAGTTCATGGGTGATGTGTTTGGGGATCTTCACTGAAAAAGTAAAACCGTCCGGCACCGAATCCGCCCAACGTTCGTAGGTCTGTCGGCGATGCGGGCGATAGAACGAGCTGTTGATTTCGACGCTGTTGAATTGCGCGGCATAGCGCTGCAAATGCGTGCCGTCAGCCGGGAATGCCGGCCAATGTTCACGCGCAAGACTCCAGCCTGCACAGCCGATGAAAATCAATTGCCTGCCTCCATTCCAATGTAGGAGCTGCCGCAGGCTGCGATCTTTTGATGTTGTTTTTGAAGATCAAAAGATCGCAGCCGTCGGCAACTCCTACAGTTTTCGCCAGGAAATTCGGGTTATTTTTTGCCGGGCAGTACCGAGCTCAGCACTTGCTTGGCGGCTTGGACGATGATTCCGGCCTCATCCGGATCGCCCTTGAGCAAGGTCGTGGCGAATTTCTTCGCCTGCTCAAGCTTGATGTGCGGTGGCAGCGGCGGCACGTTCGGATCGGTCTTGAATTCGATCAACACCGGAACGTCCGAGGCCAATGCCTGCTCCCAGGCCGCGGCGACGTCTTCTTCGCGATCAACAAAAATGCCCTTGAGGCCGATGGAAATGGCGAACAGGTGATACGGCACATCCGGGATACTCTGCGACGCTTCGAACTTGGGATCGCCCTCCATCACCCGCTGCTCCCAGGTGACCTGATTGAGGTCTTCGTTGTTGAACACCGCGCAGATCCATTTCGGGCTTTGCCACTGCCGCCAATATTTGGCGACGGTGATCAGCTCGGCCATGTTGTTCATTTGCATGGCGCCGTCGCCCACCAGGGCAATCACCGAACGCTCGGGGTAGGCGAATTTCGCCGCAATCGCATACGGCACCGCGGCGCCCATCGAGGCCAGACCGCCGGACAGCGAGCACTTCATGCCACGGCGGATTTTCAGATCGCGGGCGTACCAGTTGGCGCACGACCCCGAATCGCTGGTGATGATCGCCTCGTCCGGCAGGCGCGGTGACAACTCGTACACCACCCGTTGCGGATTGATCGGTCTGGCCTTGGCCATGGCGCGTTTTTCCAGAGTTTTCTCCCAGGTGCCGCGCCAGCCTTCGACCTTCTTGCGCCATTTGCCCGAGGTTTTCTGTTCCAGCAGCGGCAGCAACGCGGCGAGTGTTTCAGCCGCGTTGCCCTGCAGATTGACCTCCATCGGGTAGCGCAGACTGAGCATGTCTGGCTGCAAGTCGATCTGCACGCCCCGCGCCTGACCTTCCTTGGGCAAAAATTCCGAATACGGGAAACCCGAGCCGATCATCAGCAACGTGTCGCACTCGGTCATCAGTTTGTAGCTGGGCTCGGTGCCGAGCAGGCCGATGCTGCCGGTGACCCACGGCAGATCGTCGGGCAGCACGGCTTTACCGAGCAAGGCTTTGGCGACTCCGGCGCCGAGTTTTTCGGCGACGGCGATCACTTCATCCGTGGCTTGCAGAGCGCCGGCACCGACCAGAATTGCGACTTTTTCACCGGCATTCAAAACCTCGGCGGCGCGCTGCAAATCCGTCTCGTACGGCAGCACTCTCGGCTTGCTGTACCCGACGCCGGAATGTGCGGTGCCGTGGGCCCGGGCCGGCGCTTCGTAGGGCAGATCCTGCAAATCATTGGGCAGGATAATCGCCGTGACGCGGCGTTCGCCGACGGCCGTGCGCACCGCGCGGTCGAGCAAGTGGCGCACTTGCGACGGTGCCGAAGCTTGCTGCACAAAGGCGCCAGCGACGTCCTTGAACATCGAGACCAGATCCAGCTCCTGCTGGTAGTGGCTGCCCAGTGCAGTGCGCGCCTGCTGACCGACAATCGCCAGCACCGGCATGTGGTCCATCCGCGCATCGTAGAGCCCGGTAATCAGGTGCGATGCGCCCGGCCCTGAAGTCGCGATGCACACACCCAACTCCCCGGTGAACTTGGCGTGGGCCGAGGCCATGAACGCGGCCATTTCTTCATGGCGCGCCTGAATGAATTCGATCTTTCCCTTGGCCCGGTCGAGCGCGCCGAACACGCCATTGATGCCGTCACCCGGATAACCAAAAATCCGCGTGACGCCCCATTGGCTGAGCCGCTCAACCAGAAAATCTCCAACTGTCATCGTCATCGTGTTCCTCGCCTTTCACCGGTGCATGGAGCATTCCCGGCAGTGCATCCGCCGAGAGGTGTAAGGGTCTGGACAGTCGGGCTGGCGACGAAGTTTCGATTGATTTGCCAGGGCAACGCCCTGCCCCGGTGTTTGCGCGCAAAATCACTGGCGCGGCACAATGCGCCTCATCAACAGATTTACAAGGGACGAATCGACATGGAATTACCCGCGATATGGCACCCGCGATTCGCTGACGCACAGATCGAACAACAAACCATCGGTGAGTCCCGCGCCGATGTACTGCGGATTACGCCGGCGGGTTCAGCGCCGCTGTTTGTGAAGTCTGAACAGGTGATGACCTGGGGCGAACTGCCCGGTGAAGTGCAGCGGTTGCGCTGGCTGGCAGAGCAGGATCTCCCGGCGCCTCGGGTGCTCGACACCACCACTGAAAATGAGCGCAACTGGTTGCTGATGACGGCTGTGCCCGGTCGAGATCTGGCCAGCAGCGCGCATCTGGCACCGGAGCAGATCGTGACGCTCGCGGCCACAGCCTTGCGATCACTGCACGCGGTCGCCATCGACAGCTGCCCGTTCGATCACCGCCTCGACGAAAAAATCGCCCTCGCCCGCGAGCATCTGCTGGCGGGCCTGATTGACGAGGAAGACTTCGACGATTCACGTCTGGGTCGCAGTGCTGAAGCGGTGTTCCAGCAAATGCTCGCCGAGCGTCCTGATCACGAGGATCTGGTGGTGACCCATGGCGATGCGTGTCTGCCCAACCTGCTCGCTGACAATGGCAAGTTCAGCGGGTTTGTCGACTGCGGGCGACTTGGCGTCTCTGACCGTTATCAGGACTTGGCGTTGGCCGCCAACAGCATTACCTACAACCTCGGCGAGCAGTGGGTGCCAGTGTTTTTCGAGGCCTATGGCGTAGAGCCTGATCTGCAACGGATTGCCTTTTATCAGTTGCTTGACGAGTTTTTCTGAGGCGCCGGAAGCGTTCAGCACTCAACGATGCGGATGCACCGTCCACGCCACCAGTTTGATCACGACGGGCCGAACAACAAGGATGCACAGAAATGCCACCGGCATCGCCAGTTTGTACGCGTGCAGCGCATTACTCAGGTAATCGTTATCAATGCCGGAGTTGGCGGCGGTGATCACCAGTGACATCAGAAACGCCATGATCGTCGCCATGTACAAGGCAAACACATAGGGCGTGGCACGCGGTGACAGCTTGCGACGGCTGACAATCAAAGCATCGGTGCTGGTTGTTTGATTCATATGGCGTTTCCATCCATTGACAGGGAGCGGGCACCTTAACAAGCGCGACTCCCCTCAACTAGACGGCTAATCGTAGGTACTTTATAAAGCACAACTTACGAATCAAACCGTCTCGGCAGGCCATGGATGAATCTCTTAGCGGCAATTGCCAGTTTTATCAAAGTGGTGGAATCGGGCTCCATTGTCGGCGCCGCCAAAGCCCTGGGCGTCAGTGCGGCAGCGGTGAGCCAGACGATAAATCGGCTGGAGACGCATCTCGGCGTGAGACTTCTGCAGCGCACCACGCGGAGCATGGCGCTGACTGAAAACGGCGCGGTGTACTACGACAAGGTCAAGCGTATCGCGGCAGATCTGGAGTCGGCGCAAAGCTCAATCAGCAACGAACAGACCGAGCTGCAAGGTCGGCTGAGCATTGCCTCCACTTCTGCATTCGGACGGCATGTGCTCGCGCCATTGATCGCCGGGTTCGCGGCGCTGCACCCGCGCCTTCTGCTGGAGCTGTCGACCACCAACCGCAAGATCAATCACATCCAGGACGGCATCGACTTGAGCCTGCGGATCAAACCGCAACTGGAAGATGGCATTGTTGCGCGCAAGATCGTTTCGCTGCCCTTCATCATGTGCGCCGCCCCAGCCTATCTGGAGCGCGCAGGCACGCCGCGATCGCCGGACGATCTGCAAAACCATGCGTGCCTGGCGTTCCGTTACCCATTGGACGGACGCTTTCTTCGTTGGACTTTTTCGCGGGACGGCCAGAGTTACGAGGCCAATATCAATGCCACGACCATCAGCGATGACATCGATGCACTGGCGCAGATGGCGGTCAACGGTGCGGGCATCACGCGGCTGGCCGAATTCGTGGCGGCGCCGTACATCTCCAGCGGCCAACTGCTGCCGCTGTTTCAGAACCACGACGGAGCAGGTCACGGCTTTGTCGAGCGAATGGACATTTATGCCTGTGTGCAGGAGCGTGCGGCGATGACGCCGAAGGTCAAGGCATTCATGGACTATCTGATCGAACACTTGAAGATGCGTTGGCCGCAAGAAGATGCTTTGACCGCACCGTTTCAAGCATCCACTGACAAGGAGTTGCTGTGAACACATCGCGTTATGCCAAGGGCTCCGGCCGGCCTCCCGTGCATCTGGCCTCGATAAATACAGAGGGCTCGGCGGCAGGCCATCTGGTTTTTGCTGGCGGTGTTTCCGGGGACCGACACGTACCCTTTTGCTCTCACGACGAACTGCTGGGCATGCTCAAAGACCTGATATGTGCGCGTGTACCTTTTTCGGTTGGCGGCATGTGTCCCGGTCCAGCGGATGAAGTCGGTTTGCTGATCGACAACGCAGAGCTGACGGGACCCTGCATCGAGCTGTCCTGGACCGGCTCGCAGCAATGGATTGTGCGCGAAACTGCCAACGCTTCTGGCGAATGGCAGCAAGAACCGGACGCCAGCGAAATCGCCAATCTGATTTTCAATCCTGACTCGCTGAAGCGCGCCGATTAAGGCAAAGTCCACCTCGCCAATCGAGGCTCATCACGGAAGATAAAAAACAATGAAACATGCTTTCGGCGCCCTGCTTCTTTTCTGCCTGACCACCCACGTATTCGCTGACGGGAATCCTGTCGGTTTTCAGCTCTCGACCCTGGCGGACGCGAGCAATGAGCGTCCGTTGGAAATGGTCGTCTGGTACCCAGCCGGTGCAACCACTGCCGCGCCGGAACTGGTCGCCGACAACCCGGCGTTTGTCGGTGTAATGGTCGCGAAAAATGCGCCACCGGCTGCCGGTGAACACCCGTTGGTAGTGCTCTCACATGGTTACCGCGGCAATTGGAGCAACCAGGCATGGCTGGCCAGCGCGCTCGCGCACCAGGGTTATATCGTCGCGGCGGTCAATCATCCCGGCAGCACCACGCATGACCGCAGCCCTCAGGCGGCGGCACAGTTATGGCTGCGTCCTGCGGATGTCAGTCGAGCCATCGATGCGGTGACGGCACAGCCTGAAAAATTCGGTACGGTCGCGAAACCTCGCATTGCCGTCGTGGGCCACTCTCTCGGCGGCTGGACCAGCCTGGAAATCGCTGGCGCACGTTTCGACACCGAGCGTTTCACCGAAGACTGCAAAGCCCATTCGCAGTTGGCCAGTTGTTCCGTCTATCAGCAGATGAATCCCGCCAGCAGAGCGGATTCGAAGACTCGACTGGCCGCCGACTTGCACGACAAACGCGTCTCTGCCGTGGTTTCACTGGACCTCGGTCTGTCACGTGGTTTCACCGATGCCAGCCTTGCGGCACTGCCTGTTCCGGTACTGGTCATCGCAGCGGGCGTGCCGTCGCAAGACCTTCCCGCTCAGCTTGAGTCCGCCGATCTGGTCAAGCGACTGCCGAAAACATCGAGCCAATACGTCGAGATCAGCGACGCCAGCCACTTCAGTTTCATGTCGCCATGCAAGCCTGGCGCGATGGCAATGCTCGAAGAAGACGCACCCGGCGACGGCATCATCTGCACCGATGGCGACGGCGGACGCGCGCGCACGGAAATCCAGCAACAGACGATTTCGCTGATCAACGAGTTTCTGGCGCGCTCTGCTGCGGGTTGAAATCGGTCAGGTGTTGATCACCAATAAGGGAACACGCCACACAGGGCATTTCCCTTATAGCCATACAGAAGCGGCCCCCAATACATGAACGGCCCACACGCATAAAGAGGATTGGACATGTGCTGGCCGCTCTGCAGCTTGCACACCGGCAACTTCAACGGGATGGGCACGACCGCCCAAAGCGTAATCCCGCACCATTCTCGCGGGGTCTCGGCAGCGACGGTTTGCTGCTCAGAGTGCGGCAGCGGGCCCAGCGTTGAAACTGACGCTCCGACACAGCCGGTCAGCATCAGTATCAGGGCGGTCAGGCAGGAAATGGCTTTGAGGGGAAGTTGACTTCGCATTGCGGGTTTTATCCGTAAATCCAATCGCCCGGCGCTCCAATCGACAGCGCCAGCATCCTTGAGGGTGAAAAAGCGGCGATTGTAACCGCCTGATGAAAAAAGAAATTATCGGGTCTCTGGTTTATTTTCCCGTGACCAGAAAAGGCTCGACGCCTGTGCATATCGTGATGTAACGATAAATCGAGCTGGCATCCATCGGTATTTTTCCCTACGGTGTTCATCTGTTCTCAGCCAGTCACGATGAGGTCCGTTTCATGAGCAAAGCGCCCTACGTTCCGCCCAAGGTCTGGAAAAATGAAGCGCCATCCGGTGGTCAGTTCGCCAGTATCAACCGCCCGATTGCCGGGCCGACCCATGAGAAAACGCTGCCGGTGGGCAAGCATCCGTTGCAGCTCTACTCGCTGGCCACGCCCAACGGGGTGAAGGTCACCATCCTGCTCGAAGAGCTGCTGGCGCTGGGGCACAGCGCCGCCGAGTACGACGCTTGGCTGATCCGCATTGGTGAGGGCGATCAATTCTCCAGCGGTTTCGTCGAGATCAATCCGAACTCGAAAATCCCTGCACTGCTGGACCGCAGCGTCGAGCCGCCGATTCGGGTGTTCGAGTCAGGCTCGATCCTGCTGTATCTCGCGGAGAAGTTCGGCGCATTCCTGCCCAAGGATCCGGCAGGACGCACCGAAACCCTCAACTGGTTGTTCTGGCAGATGGGCGCTGCGCCTTACCTGGGCGGCGGGTTCGGGCATTTCTATGCCTATGCGCCGGAGAAAATGGAATACCCGATCAATCGCTTCACCATGGAAGCCAAGCGCCAACTGGATGTGCTGGATCGACGTCTGGCCGAAAGCCCCTACCTGGCCGGCGAGCACTACAGCATCGCCGATATCGCGGTCTGGCCCTGGTACGGGCAGTTGGTGCGCAACAATGTTTATTCGGCGGCGGAGTTTCTCGCAGCCGATGAGTACACCCATGTGCAGCGCTGGGCAGAGGCAATCGCCCAGCGCCCGGCGGTCATCCGTGGGCAGCGCGTCAACCGCACGTGGGGTGATGAAGCGAGCCAGGTGCCTGAGCGCCATGACGCTGAAGACCTGAGCTGATCCAAGCGTTCCCCTCCCTCTGACCGCGCCCGATCAAACTTCATGTTGATCGGGCGCGGTCGCGCAACTTGGCCCTTCTGCACCCTCTCCTGGATCTACTGATTTCCACCAGTGGCGTTGATTTGTGCCGTGGCGGTGATCGTTTCCCTTCGCCGCAAATGTGAAAAATTTGTTAACCAATTGAAGTCAGTACCTTTCTTCAACCGAATCAATCTGACATGCTAATGCGAATACTTCTTACATGCATGTGCATCAGATTCGTTTTGGTAATTTTTGGGGAAGCAGATTGATGTCGTTTCACACCCGCCACCGCCGTTCGAACCTCTCACCCAACCTGCTGGCACTCGCCATTGGCATGGTCAGCCTCTCATCCGTTTCAGCTGATGAAGCTCCACCGCCATCGCCGGAAAATGCTGCCCCTCCCGCCACGCTGGAACTCGGCGCGACCGAGATCGGTGCTACCCAGATGAGCAGCACCACCGAGGGTTCGCAGTCTTACACGACTGGCCCCATGCAGACCGCGACCAAGCTGTCGCTTACCATGCGCGAAACGCCTCAAGCCGTCACCGTCATCACCCGTCAACGCATGGATGATCAGGGCATGACCAGCATCAACGACGTGGTGCGCGGCACGCCGGGCTTGTTCCTCAACCAGTCCAGCGGTCCGGGCCGACAGGCTTACAGCGCGCGCGGGTTCGACATCGACAACATCATGTACGACGGCCTGCCCAGCTCCTATCAGCCTTACTCGATGGCGGTGCAACCGAACCTGGCGATGTTCGACCGGGTTGAAATCGTTCGCGGCGCCACCGGCCTGGTCACGGGTGCCGGCAACCCGTCTGCCGCCATCAACATGGTGCGTAAACGCCCGACGGCCACGCCCCAGGTGACGCTCACCGGCGCGGCTGGCAGTTGGGATGATTATCGCGGCGAGATCGACGCTTCCGGCCCTTTGAACGACAGCGGTACGTTGCGTGGCCGTGTGGTGGGCTCCTATCAGGGCGCCGACAGTTTCCGCGACAAGGAACAAAACGATCACGGCCTGTTCTACGCCATCGGTGAAGCCGACCTGAGCGAAAGCACCACCGCGACTCTGGGTTTCTCCCGGCAAAATGAACAGACCAACTACTTCTGGGGCGGGTTGCCGATCGGCACCAACGGCCACCACCTTGATCTGCCCCGCTCCACTTACCCCGGCACCGACTGGGAAAACAAGAAACTGCAGATCGACACGGTCTTCGGCGAAGTCGAGCATCGCTTCGACAACGACTGGAAGCTGCACGTCGCCGGTTCTTCCTCGACGCTCAACGGCGAGTTCTCCGGCACTTACCTGTCGCGCTACAACGGCCCGCTGGAAACCACCGCTTACCAATCGCACAACACCGACAAGCAAAACGCTTTCGACGGTTTTGCCAGCGGCCCGTTCGAAGCCTTCGGCCGCACCCACGAACTGGTCGTCGGCTCCAGCCATCGCGTCTACGATGCGACCTCCAAGGAGTACGATCCGTACACCACGGCCTGGCCGATCGGTGCGCCAAAGCCGGACTTCGTGCGTGACGGCAAAACGCGCAGCGTTGCCACTCAGGACGCCGTTTACCTCACCACCCGTTTGAGCCTGGCCGATCCGCTGACGCTGATCCTCGGCAGTCGCCTGGACTGGTATGACTACGATGACCGCACCGGCGACGGCGACTACAAGGTCACCCGCAACCTGACGCGTTATGCCGGCCTGATCTACAAGCTGGACGAGCATCATTCCGTCTACGCCAGCTATACCGACATCTTCACCCCGCAAACCTCGAAGGATCTTTCCGGCAAAGTGCTGGACCCGATCGTCGGTGAGAACTACGAAGTCGGCATCAAGGGCGAATATTTCAATGGCGCCCTCAACGCCAGTCTGGCCGTGTTCCAGATGGACCAGACCAACCGCGCAACCCTGGCGGAAAATCAGTTCGGTTGCCCGGTCATGACCTGCTACAACGGCTCAGGCAAAGTGCGCAGCCAAGGCATCGACATGGAACTGCAAGGCGCGCTGACCGAAAACTGGCAGCTGGGCGCTGGCTACACCTACACCCGCGCGCACTACATCAAGGATGAAAACCCGGCCAACAATAATCAGAAATTCAAAACCGACACACCCGAGCACCTGTTCAAGGTCTCGACGGTGTACCGCTTCCAGGGCCCGCTACAAAAACTCCGCGTCGGTGGCAACGTCTACTGGCAAAGCCGCATGTACAACGACGTCGCGCTTGCCAATGGCGGCAACTATCGACTCGAACAAGGCGGCTACGCGACCACCGACCTGATGGCCGGATACGAACTCACCAAGCACCTCGACCTGCAAGTCAACGCGAACAATATCTTTGACCGCGTCTACTATTCCGCCATCGGCAGCAACATCACGTGGGGTTCCAACGACAACTACGGCAATCCGCGCAGTTACATGCTGACCGCCAAATACAAGTTCTGAGTCGCGCACGCCGGCGACGACACTGGCCAAGGGCGCCCCGGAAAATCCGCGGCGCCCTTGGCGTTCCTGCACCTGGCCCATTAGCAATAGGCGACAAGAAGCGATAGTCTCTGCCCGACATCATCGCGAAGCGCCCCCATGACCAACCCAGAGTTCACACCAGACATTGAAGCCATCCGCAGCATTGATGCGGTGCCCGTGATCCTGAGCATGGTCAAGCACCTCACCGGCATGCGCTTCGCCGCTGTGGCTCGGGTCACCGAAAGGAACTGGGTGGCCTGCGCGGTCGACGACTCCATTGATTTCGGGCTCAAACCCGGTGGCGAACTGGTACTCGAATCGACCATCTGTCACGAAATCCGCCAACACAAACAACCCGTGATCTTCGGCCATGCCAGCCTGCATCCGCTGTTTTCGCAACATCACACGCCGAGAACCTATGGGCTGGAGAGCTACATATCCATTCCCATCGTCAAAGCCAACGGCGATTTTTTCGGCACGCTCTGTGCGATCGATTCCGTACCGGCCAATCTGGACGAACCGGCCATTGCCAAGACGCTGACGCTGTTCGCCCAACTGATTGCCATGAGCCTCGACACGCAAAGTCGTCTACTGGCCACCAAAACCGCACTCGACAATGCCAATGAGCTGGGTCGGCTGCGCGAGCAGTTCATCGCAGTGCTCGGGCATGACCTGCGCACACCGCTGAGCGCCATTCGCATGAGCGCCGACCTGCTGGAAAGCAAGACCGAAGACAAACGCTCGCTGAATTTCATTGCGGCAATCCGCAACAGCTCGGTGCGCATGGGGGTGCTGATCGAAAACATCCTCGACTTTGCCCGGGGCCGCCTCGGTGGCGGGATTCCGGTGCAGCGCAAACTGGTGGACGACTTGCAGCGCACGCTGCTGCTGACCCTTGAAGAAATCAAGGTGACCCATCCACAGGCAATCATCAGCCATGCACTGGATGTACCGGCGGGGGTTTACTGCGACGCGTTGCGCATCAGCCAGTTGCTGTCCAACCTATTGGGCAACGCGGTCACCCATGGTTCAACCGATGCGCCGATCGTCCTCCAGGCCTACGCCGAGAACGACGAGATTGTCATTTCGCTGACCAACCAGGGCACGCCGATTCCGGCGCAATTGATGCCACTGCTGTTTGAGCCCTTCTCCCGATCCGAAGCCGGGCAGCGTTGCGAAGGCCTGGGCCTGGGGCTTTACATCGCCTCGCAGATTGCGGCGGCACACAACGGCACGTTGAGCGTGACCTCGGACATTGAATCGGGAACGCGATTTGTGGCGCGGTTCCCGGCACAGTTCAAATGGGTCTGATCCCCCGCCCCGCCCTTACGCCGTCTGCCGGCGCATCGTCAGGATGGCCGCACCAAAGCCGATAAAGGTCGTCCCCACGACTCGACTGACCCAGCGCGACAGCGCGGGCCGGGTCAATACGCCTTTGGCCCGCGATGCGATCGCGGCATAGACGCTCAACGACGACACCGATAACGCCATGAAGATCGCGGTAAGGATCAGAAATTGCGGCAGCAACGCCGCGCCCTGATCAATGAACTGCGGGAACAGCGCGGTGAAAAACATCGTTGCCTTGGGATTGGTTACGGCGGTCAGAAAGGCTGATTTGTAGAGCTTGCCGCGAGTCGGGCGCGGCTTGTTCGCGTCGCCCTCGAGAGCGTCCGGGAGCATCGGGCCCTTTTTGAACAACTGCTTGACCCCGAGGTAGAACAGGTAGCCGGCACCGATGATCTTCACTGCATTGAACAGCCACTCGGAACTCGCCAATACAGCGCCCAAGCCGAGCATGGCCGCGGCTGACAGGCAAAACAGACCACTGGCATTGCCCAGTGACGACCAGATCGTGCTGCGTTGCCCGTGGGCCAGACTGTAATTGATCGCCATCAGCGTGGCGGGGCCGGGGCTGGCGATGGCGATCGCAGCGACCAGGGTAAACGCCAGAATCGAGTGAGAATCCATTTTCAATGCTCGTGGTAAGTGGTGGGCTGCATATTACAGGAGCCGGGCGCGCTGTCAGGCCCGGCTGCTTGCTTTTCAACGGCTATGACTTCCTCTGAGCCACGATTGCCTGCCGAGGAGAGCGCTATCCGCATGGACACGCGTAATCGTTTCGAACCCGCAGAATCTGCCTACAGGCCGCGTCCACCTTCGGGGGGTCGACAAACCTCCGCTCAGCTACCACCATTGCCCTCTCCTTAAAAATGACAGCGAGGCGTGTAATGAGCCAACCGACTATTCGTGCGTTGATCCTGGATGACTACGCCAATAACGCCTTTCGTGAAGCGCAGATCAGCCGCCCGCAGCCGCAAGCCCATGAAGTGCTGGTGCGTGTCGTCGCCAGCGGTGTGAACCCGATCGACTACAAGATTCGTTCCGGCAATGCGCCGTACGCCATGCCGGAACTGCCGGCGATTCTCGGCACGGACATGGCGGGTGTCATCGAAGCCGTAGGCGCCGACATCCAGCATCTGGCCGTGGGTGATGAGGTTTACGGGATGGTCGGAGGCGTGCGCGGCTTGCCCGGCTCACTCGCCGAATACATCGCTGTGGATGCCGATCTGGTGTCGCGCAAACCCAAGAATCTGGACTTTCGCGAAGCGGCAGCGATCCCGCTGGTGTTCCTGACGGCCTGGGAAGGTCTGGTGGATCGCGCCCATGTCCAGGCCGGGCAGAAAGTGCTGGTGCATGGCGGTGCCGGCGGTGTCGGTCACATGGCGGTGCAGATTGCCAAGGCACTCGGCGCCGAGGTGTTCGCCACGGTCTCGCCGGGCAAGCGTTCGATTGTCGAAGGCTACGGCGCCACAGCCATCGACTACCGCGACGTGCCGGTCGAGCAATACGTGAATCAGTACACCGCCGGCAAAGGTTTCGATGTGATCTATGACACAGTCGGCGGCAAGAGCCTCGATGACGCTTTTGCTGCGATTCGCCTGTATGGCCACGTCACCAGTTGCGCGGCGTTCGGCACCCACAACCTGGCCACCGGTTCGCTGCGCAGTGCGACGCTGTCGGGGATTTTTGTGTTGCTGCCGATGCTTACCGGCACCGGACGCAAGCACCACGCCGAGATTCTCGGTTATGCCACGCGATTGATCGAGGAAGGCAAGGTCAAGCCATTGCTGCATTCGCAGCGTTTTACCCTGAGTGAGGCGCGTCAGGCCCATGATGCGGTGGAGCAAGGCACGGGCGTCGGCAAAGTGGTGATCGATATCGTCTGAACCTCAACGATTGCAGGCAAAAAAAAGCCCCGCGACCGAATGAAGGCACGGGGCAAAAAATTGGTTGGTTGCGGCCAACCAAAGGAGCTCTGTCAGATACGGTGAACGGGTGAAATCAGATGCAGTCCTGAGCCGCCCGCTCAAAACTCGACGGCAGGAAGTTCGAGGCCAACAGGTGACGCTCATAGAGAAACACCTTGCCGCCACTGCCGGCCTTGTAGGCTTCCAGCACGTTGTCCGCCGCCACCTTGCTCGGAACGACGATCCGGTAGCTGCGCTGGGTCTGCGACACAGTCGGGTTCAGTGCGCTGCCCTGCAACTTCGGCACCACGCAATCGGCGTACTGAGCCGGCGTCTTGCGGGTCTGCAAGGTCAGGGTCGGGTCGTTCGGCGCGGAGGCACAACCGGCAAGCAACAAAGAAGCAACTGTCATGGCAGGCACGAATAAAGGACGCATCGGTGTAATCCTGAAAATAAAGGTTCGGTTCAACCGGCAACGGTCCAGCTTCACGGCGCCGCCGCTGCCTTTTATGTTTTAAGTGTTCAGCTTGCGGACACCAACGCCTTGAGTGAGCTGTCGAACTGCTTCAATGCGTTGAGTTGCAAGTCCCGTTGTTTCTCGATCTGCGCAGCGATTTGCGGCGCTGCCTGGTTGTGGACCCAGACCGATGGCAGCTGTTTTTCCACCGCCCCTTCGGCCTTGCCGATGTATTGCAGGTCGGCATCGTAGAAACGTGCAGTGAAACGCGCTTCAACCAGGCTGTTGCGTTGGGTCAACAGGCGATTGAAGGTGTCGAGCTTCACCACCACATCCGGATGGGCCTGGACCAACGCATCAAGGCTGTCGTAGACGGTCACGGACAAGAACTGTTGCTGCAACGAATTCACCAGCCAGTCGATGGCCAATTCCGGATCGGAGCTTTCGACGAAGGCTTCGCGAATCCGCGAGTCGAGCGCATCTTTCGCGCCGTTGACCGCCATGTCGTGGTAACGCTCAAGGTATTGCAGGTTGTCCAGGGTGTTTTCGCTGTACAACACACCGACGGTCTGCGAGTGCTGCAACGTGGCACTGCTGCCCGTGATGGTTTGAAAATGACACGACCGGGCATCGTCTGCGTAGGTCGGTGCAGCGGCAGAGCCCATCAGCAGTGCGGCCAGCGCCAGTCGAGTCAGAATGTTCATCGCGCAAATTCCTTGAGCTGCGTTTCGATGGAGGCGATTTTCCGCCCATTGCCGCGAAAGCAGAACTTGCGTTTCGTGATGGTCACTATTACTTCTAGCGATAGTTGCGCGACGTGCAGACTGATACACACTCAAACACAACTAGAAAAACATGAATGAGGAACCCTCCTTGAGAACGTTTGACCTGATCCGAGATGCCGTTCTGCCCGATTTTCGCGAGCGGGTGGCTGAATACCTGGTCCAGTACGAAAGTGTATTGCTCAATAGAAACGACGCCGACCCGCAACTCATTCGGGACACCGCCCATGAGTTGCGCGGTTACTTGCGCGGCCTCAACACCACGCGGGTATTGGGTATGGCGTACTGGGAGGAGCTGGATCGACGGGTCGTCGATACGTGGCTCGCGCCGGACGAATGACCGACTAGACTTTCCGGGCTGCCAATGTCCCTGTCTGTTCACCCGGAGGTGTCCCATGAGCAACACCGAACCCACAACGTTCAACGGCTGGGCCGCGACCGCTGCCGGCGCGCCACTGGAGCGTTACAGCTATGACCCCGGTGCATTGGGCGAAGAAGAGGTCGAAGTCGCTGTGGAATATTGCGGTGTCTGCCACTCCGACCAGTCACTGATCGACAATGACTGGGGCATCAGCCGCTATCCGTTCGTCCCGGGCCACGAAGTGGTGGGCAAGATCGTGCGCATGGGGCCACAGGTACGCGGTCTCGAACTGGGTCAGCGGGTCGGGATCGGTTGGTACAAGGGCAGTTGCATGCACTGCTCGTCCTGTATCTCCGGCTCACAACAACTGTGCGGCACTGCGCAACCGACCATCATCGGCAGCAACGGCGGGTTCGCCGACCGTTTGCGCGCGCACTGGGCGTGGGCGATTCCGGTACCCGAAAAGCTTGATCCGGCGCTGGTCGGGCCACTGTTCTGTGCAGGCTCGACGGTGTTCAACCCGCTGCTGCAATTCGGCGTCAAACCCACCGACCGGGTCGGCGTGGTCGGCATCGGTGGCCTCGGTCATCTGGCGCTGCGCTTTCTCAATGCCTGGGGCTGCGAAGTCAGCGCATTCACCTCATCGCTGAACAAGCAGGACGAAGCCAAACGTCTTGGCGCGCATAACGTCGTCGCCTCAACCGACAGCAACGCGTTGAAAGCGATTGCCGGCACTCTGGACTTCCTGCTGATCAGCGCCAACGCCGACCTTGACTGGCCGGCCATGCTGGCCACCCTGCGCGGCAATGGCCGGTTGCACTTTGTCGGCATTGTGCCCAGCGCCATCCCGGTGCATGTGTTCGATCTGATTCCGCAGCAAAAGTCGCTCTCCGCCTCGCCGGTAGGCTCGCCGGGCACCATGGCGACCATGCTGGAATTCTGTGCGCGGCACCAGATCCTGCCGCAAGTCGAGATGTTTCCCATGAGCAAAGTCAACGAGGCGGTCGAGCATCTGCGTAGCGGCAAGGCGCGCTACCGCGTGGTGCTGGACGCCAGTCAATAAAACAACGGCGCGTCGGCCATTGCCGGACGCGCCGCCCCTCCTGCCAAAACAGCCCCGAACGCTTACAATCGCCCGTCTAACTGCCAATCAGACAGGCTCTGCCAGAAATGCCGCTCGACCCTCCTACGATGTTGACTATCTCGATCGCCCTCGCCGCCGCCGCGGCGCTGTATCTGGCGATCGAGTGGCGCAGTATTCGTGAGCCCTCGCTACTGTTCTGGAGCGCTGGTTTCGCCACGATTACCGTGGGTTCAACCCTTGCCCTGCTGCGCAGCATTGGCTTTGTGTTGATCGGCATCTGGTTCGCCAACGGCCTGTTGGTGACCGCCCACTTTCTGTTTCTGCTGGGTGTTGCACGCTTCACCCAGACACGCCTGTCTCGCGGCTGGTCGCTGATCTTTGTCATTTGGCTGGTCATGCTGGTGTTGCCGGAAGGACCGCTGTGGTCGAAGGTGATGCTGGCGGCCAACTCGCTGCTGGTGGCGCTGTCGACACTCAAGGCGAGTTTTCTGCTGCGCCCCCACGGCAAGTCGCTAAGCGTCGGTGCGGTGCAACTGCGCTACGTCTTGCTGGCCCACGGGATTTTCTATGTTCTCAAAGCGCTGACCGTGATGATTCCCGGCACGCTCATCGATCTGGCGGCGTTTCGTGGCGAGATCATTCAGATCTCGCTGGTCGAAGGCACCATGGCGATCATGCTGATTGCGCTGTCGATGACCGGCACCGAACGCTACCGCCGCGAAAAAGAGATCGCCCGTCTCGCGGCCCGCGATCCGCTGACGGCCCTGTACAACCGCCGCGCCCTCGAAATGCGCGCACCGCGCTTGTTGCAGGACACCTCGCCGCAACGTCCCGGTGCTCTGTTGCTGATCGATATCGACAATTTCAAACTGGTCAACGACCAGTACGGCCACACCGCCGGCGACCGCTTGCTGATCGCCTTGAGCGAGTTGATCCGCGCGCTTCTGCCCCGTGAAGCGCTGACGGCGCGTCTGGGCGGCGACGAGTTCGTGATCCTGTTGGCCCATGCCTCCAATGAACGCATAGTTGAACTGGGCGACGCCTTGCGCGAGCAATTCCTGACAACCTCTTCACAGACATTCCCGACGCCTGACGCCGTGACGCTGAGCATCGGTGCCACGATTTTCGACACACCGCCCGCCAGTCTCGCCGCACTGATCGAACAAGGCGACGCCGCGCTCTACGAATCCAAACGCGGCGGGCGCAACCGCATTCGCCTGACCGGGCGCACCACTCCAGGATGACCATCCCCATGTCCAGCTTCGACACCTCACTGCAAGACAGCGCCGCGCCCGAGGGCGTTTGCTATGGCTGCGGCGGTCGCAATCCGCACGGCCTGCACATCAAAAGCCGCTGGCACGAAGACGGCATCCACGTTGTCGCGGAACATCTGCCTGAGGCGCAATACTGCGGCTGGCCAGAACTGGTTTACGGCGGGCTGATCGCGATGCTGGTCGATTGCCACTCCAACTGGACCGCAATGGCTTATCACTACCGCGCAGAAAACCGCGATCCTGGGACCCTGCCGCGCATCGACTGCGTCACCGGCAACCTTGGTATCAAGTTCATCAAACCGACGCCGATGGGCGTAGCGCTGACCCTGAAGGCGAAAGTCGAAGGTGAAGTCGGGCGCAAGACCCGGGTGATCTGCGAGGTGTTTGCAGGGGACGTGCTGACAGCGGTGGGCGACTCGGTGTTTGTGCGGGTCGACACCGCGCAGTTGGCAGCGTCGGCGCAGGGACGCTAAGGCCTGACGGCCAGACGAAGTGCTCGATACGCCGTCACCAATTGCTCCTGCGTGAACGCCAGATTGCGCCCGCTCGGATTGGGCAATACCCACACCGCGGCCCCACCAAAGGTGCTGTCCTGACGCCCCCACTGCACCTCACGCTGACCGGACAACGCGGCAAACGCCGCTTTGCCCAGAAACGCGACAAACCCGGGGGCGTAACGCCTGATCTTTAGCTCGAAGTTGGCGGCAGCGGCATTGAATTCATCCAGGGACAGCTGATCCGCTCGCGCCGTCGGGCGATCCACGACAGCGGTCAATCCGCAGTGATATTGCAGGATCGTCCGGTCATCTTCCGGGCGAATCTCTTCAGGCGTGAACCCGGCCAGATGCAGCGTGCGCCAGAACCGGTTGCCACGGCCGGCGAAGTGATGTCCCTGTGCGGCGGCCAGCAGGCCGGGATTGATGCCGCAAAAGATCACCGAAAGATCATTCACAAGAATGTCCACAAGCCCCTCACCTGCCATATCGTTCCCTTTTTGCTATTTTCACTCGGGCATTGCCCCGTATAGAGCCACGGAAGGTAGCGTAAACCATGGAGCCATCTCAATGAGTCAGCAGATTCGCCTCGCAACCGGCGACGATGCCCCGGCAATCAGCGAGATCATTATCGCCGCCCTGCGTGAATCCAATGCCCAGGACTATTCGCCAGAAATCATCGATCAGGTAGAGAAAAGCTTCTCTCCTGCGGCGATCCTGCAGTTGTTGAATCAACGTCGGATGTTTGTGGCGACAATCGATCAGCACGTTGTTGCAACGGCCAGTCTTGATCGGGATGTGGTCAGAAGCGTGTTTGTTGCTCCGTGCCATCAAGGCGTCGGAATCGGCAAAAAGCTGATGGATACCCTTGAGTCAATCGCCATCAAGGAAGGCGTACAGCGTCTGCGAGTGCCCTCCTCCATTACCGCCGAAGCCTTTTATGCCTCGCTGGGCTTCGAGAAAATCCGCGATGAGTTTCATGGTGTCGAACGCACGATCATCATGGAGAAACGCCTGGGCCAGTCCTGACGCTACACTGAACTGTGGCGAAGGCTTGTCGGATCGTCGCTGCGTCCCGCCGGGGTGTGCAGCGGCCCCTCTTATAAAGAGCGGGCCAGCGGGAGCAAGCTCCCTCGCCACAGGTACTCAGTCACAGGTGTTTCGCTGGTTTGGGTTCAGCCCGCCACGCTGGCTGCCTCCGAATGCAGCTTTTGGTAGCGCTCGATCAACGCAACGACTTCCTTTGCACCGTAGCAGCGGAATTTGACGCTGCCGGCGTCAGTGTCCAGGCGGATGACTTTGGTAAAGAACCCGCCTTCGTTGCAAACATTGCGAATCAGTTCCAGGGGAATCTCAATGTCCAGCGAGCCTTTTTGCACCATGCGGTTCAAAACATTGGCACTCAGGTGAACCGCCGTCTCGGTCAGCAGCATTTTCCCGCCCACCCACAAACCACCGTAGGCTTTTTCGAAGGACTTCATCACGCGGGCCAACACGTCGACATCGCCGCTGCCGACGATGTCATACACAGCGCCAACCCTGTCGTAATTCACCTCCACACCGGTCACCAGAAAGTTGACCAGCTTCGACTTCACCACTACTCCAACCATCTGCGTGTCTCCATCACTGAGGGCATTCCATTAATTCAGAGGGTTTCGAAAGCCTTGCATCACCACTGCGGCGAGGAAGTGTGCTCCCTCGCCGCAGTTAGTCAGCGCCACAGTCTATTCAAGTGCCTGCACTATTTATGGTCTCAAGCCGTGAAGTTGGCCCGCGCCGAATGCAGCTTCTTGTAGCTCTCGATCAAGCGCAGATGCCGGTCCAGTCCTTCCAGCTTCATGCTCGTCGGCGTCAAACCATAGAAGCGCACGCTGCCGTTTACCGAACCAATGGCCGCGTCCATGCGCTCGTCGCCGAACATGCGGCGGAAGTTGGTTTCGTAGTCAGCCAGCACCAGGTCCTCGTCCAGTTCCATCTCCAGCACCACGTTCACCGCTTGATAGAACAAGCCGCGTTCGACGGTGTTGTCGTTGTATTGCAGGAAGGCTTCGACCAGGTCTTTCGCTTGATCGTACTTCTGCAAGGCGAGGTAGATCAGCAGGCGCAGTTCGAGGATGGTCAACTTGCCCCACGGCGTGTTGTCATCGAACTCGACGCCGATCAGCGTAGTGATTTCGGTGTAATCGTCCAGCTCGCTGTTTTCCAGGCCCTGGGCGAGGTTACGCAGGCCGACTTTGCTCAGGCTGTGCAGGTTGAGGATGTCGGCACGGAATTGCAGGGCTTTGTTGGTGTTGTCCCAGATCAGGTCTTCGACCGGGTAGATCTCCGAGTAGTCTGGCACCAGAATCCGGCAGGCCTTGGCACCGATGTGCTCATAGACCGCCATGTAGACTTCTTTGCCCATGTCTTCGAGGATGCCGAACAGTGTTGCGGCTTCCTCGGCGTTGGAGTCTTCGCCTTGACCGGAGAAGTCCCACTCGACGAATTCGAAGTCTGGCTTGGCACTGAAGAAGCGCCACGACACCACACCGCTGGAGTCGATGAAGTGCTCGACGAAGTTGTTCGGCTCGGTTACAGCCTGACCCGAGAAAGTCGGCTGCGGCAAGTCGTTCAGACCCTCGAAGCTACGACCCTGCAACAATTCGGTCAGGCTGCGCTCCAGCGCCACTTCCAGGCTTGGGTGCGCGCCAAACGAGGCAAACACACCGCCGGTGCGCGGGTTCATCAGGGTCACGCACATCACCGGGAATTCACCGCCCAGCGACGCGTCCTTGACCAGCACCGGAAAGCCCTGTTCTTCCAGACCCTTGATACCGGCCAGAATGCTCGGGTACTTCTCGAGCACTGCCTGCGGCACATCCGGCAGGGCCATTTCACCTTCGAGGATTTCGCGTTTGACCGCGCGTTCAAAGATTTCCGATAGGCACTGCACCTGCGCTTCGGCCAGCGTGTTGCCAGCGCTCATGCCGTTGCTGAGGAACAGGTTTTCGATCAGGTTGGACGGGAAGTACACCACTTCATTGTCGGACTGGCGCACGAACGGCAGCGAGCAGATGCCGCGCTGGGTGTTGCCGGAGTTGGTGTCGTACAGATGCGAACCGAGCAGCTCGCCATCGCGGTTGTAAATGCCCAGGCAGTATTCGTCGAGGATTTCGGTTGGCAGCGCGTCTTTCGGGCCGGGCTTGAACCAGCGCTCGTCCGGGTAATGCACGAACTCGGCATTGGCGATCTCTTCGCCCCAGAACTGATCGTTGTAGAAGAAGTTGCAGTTCAGCCGCTCGATGAACTCGCCCAGCGCCGAGGCCAGCGCGCCCTCTTTGGTCGCGCCCTTGCCGTTGGTGAAGCACATTGGCGAGTGCGCGTCGCGGATATGCAGCGACCAGACGTTAGGCACGATATTGCGCCACGACGCGATTTCGATCTTCATGCCCAGGTCGGCGAGAATCCCCGACATGTTGGCGATGGTCTGCTCCAGCGGCAGATCCTTGCCGGCGATGTAAGTGCCCGCTTCTGAAGTGGAGTGCGGCATCAACAGCGCCTGAGCATCGGCGTCGAGGTTTTCCACCTCTTCGATGATGAACTCGGGACCGGTCTGCACGACCTTCTTCACGGTGCAACGGTCGATGGAGCGCAGGATGCCCAGACGATCCTTCTCCGAGATGTCCGCCGGCAGCTCGACCTGGATCTTGAAGATCTGGTTGTAGCGGTTTTCCGGATCGACAATGTTGTTCTGCGACAGGCGAATGTTTTCGGTGGGGATGTTACGCGTGTCGCAGTACAACTTCACAAAGTAAGCCGCGCACAAGGCCGACGACGCCAGGAAGTAATCGAACGGTCCCGGTGCCGAGCCATCGCCCTTGTAGCGAATGGGCTGATCGGCGATCACCGTGAAGTCGTCGAACTTGGCTTCAAGTCGAAGGTTGTCGAGAAAGTTGACCTTGATTTCCATGCGGGATTACCAGAATACGGCTAAACGAATGGCGGCCATTATCCGGTTTTTGAGCGGGAAGTCTTGTGCTTTCGGGAATCGCCGCTGACCGGCGCCACGCGGTTTACGGGCCGCAGATGCATGCCCGCAGCGAGTTTTGCGGGTCAGTCGTCAATTGTTGCAAACACGCCAAGGCAAAGACTCGTCGGGTTCACTACGCTTCTACAGATTCGGATCAATGCAATCGCGAAAAAGAATCTGAACATTGTGCACGCGCCACTGTTCCAGATTCAGAAGACTGCGGATCAAGGACGAGCGAATGGATATTTCCAGTTATGCGGCGCCTGCTCCACCCCGGCAAAGCGCCGTCACCCGGCGCCTGGCGGTCGCCGTCGGCGCACTGTTTGTTACGGGCGTGATTGCTGCGACCGTTGCCCTGCTCGGTATCGCCAACCGGCTCGACAGCGAAGAAATCAACAAAACCCGGTTCTATTCCGCTCGCGCCGTGGAAAACCGCATCACTGCGTCAAAAAACTACATCACCAGTTACGCCAACTGGACCACGGCTTATGAGCACCTCGGCGATCAGGTCGACACGAACTGGGCCTATACCGAGCAAAATGTCGGCAAAACCCTGTTCACCACGGACGGCTATGACGGCGTGTTTGTGCTGGATCGCGAGCGGACCAAATACGCGGTGGTTCGTGGGCAAATGCTCGACTCGGACATCTCCGCGTTTCTCGGGGCCAGTGCCGCGTCGCTGCTGGATCAGGTGCAAAGCCAGAGCGATCTGACCCAGGCCGTCAGCAGCTACGCACTGTTCGAGGGCTGGCCGGCACTGGTCTCGGCGGCGACGATCCTGCCCAACGATGAACGGCCACTGGACCCCGCGCAGAAAGCCTCGGTGCTGGTGTTCGTCGAGAAGCTCACCCCGACCAAGCTGCGCAAGATCGGCAGCGGTTATGGCTTGAACAACCTGACTCTGGCACTGGATGAAACCCTTGATCCGGCCCGACCTCGGGTATCGCTGGACAACACGGGTTACAGCCTGATTGCAGATCTGGAACGCCCGGGGCGCCAGTTATTGTGGTCATTGCTGCCCACCCTCGGCGCAACAATGGTGGTGCTGATGTTGCTGACCGCGTACTTCTTTCGCCACGCCTTGCGCTCATCGCAATACGTCGACAAAAGTTTTGCAGTGATGCAGAGCTCGAATCTGGCGCTGGAAAGCGCCAACCGTGGACTTGAAGCCAGTGAAGAACGTTTTCGTGCGGTGGCAGAAGCCGCTTCGGACTGGATCTGGGAAGTTGATCGGGATCTGTCGCTGACCTATTTATCGGCACGGTTCAGTGAAGTGACCGGTTATCCGCAAACCTTCTGGCTAGGTCAAGGCATCAGCCAACTGTTGTTCTGCGACACCACGCCGCTGGAACTGTGGCTGAAAAAACTCACTGAAGAAGGCCATGCCAGCGACTTGCGTTGCACCTACCGCGACCATTCCGGCCAGCAACGTCACTGTCGCCTCTCCGCGCGCCCGATCTTCGACAAGCATGCCGTCATCGGTTATCGCGGCACCGCCAGCGACATCACCGACGAAGTCGCCGCCCATGCACAGATCCAGCACCTGTCCATGCATGATGCCCTGACCGGCCTGCCCAACCGCAACAAACTGGCGCGTTATCTGGATGAGGCACTGATGCTTCGCGAGCACGCGCCAGCGCTGTCATTGTTGATGATCGATCTGGACAACTTCAAACCGATCAACGACTCACTCGGCCACCCTGCCGGTGATGCAGTGCTGCAAGAAGTCGCCGCCCGCCTGCGTGAATGCACCCGCGACGACGACATTGTCGCCCGTCTCGGCGGCGACGAATTCGTCGTTGTGCTCAACGGTATGGACAGCCGCCACGAAATCGACAAGTTCTGCACACGCCTGATCGGCAGCCTGCACCAACCGGTGATCTTCGAGGATCATCCGCTGCACATCGGCGCCAGTATCGGCATCGCCCTCAGTCGCCGCCACGGTTTCGCCCCCGGCGAGCTGATCCGTTACGCCGACATCGCGCTGTATCAGGCCAAATCCGAGGGCAAGAACACCTGGTGTTATTTCGAAGCGCACATGAGTGACCAGATCCAGACGCGCCGGCAACTTGAGGACGATATGCGCCACGCGCTCAAGCACAACGAATTCGTCCTGCACTATCAACCGCGCTACAAGGTCGACGGCAAGCAGATTGTCTCGGTCGAGGCACTGGTGCGCTGGCAACATCCAACCAAGGGCCTGCTTGGGCCGGACCTGTTTATCCCGCTGGCGGAGCAGACCGATCTGATCGTCCCGCTCGGTCGCTGGGTGTTGCGCGAAGCCTGCGAGACGGCGTTGAGCTGGCCGGAAGACATTCTGCTGTCGGTCAACCTGTCCCCGGCGCAGTTTGCCGTGACCGACGTGGTTGAGGATGTCCGCGAAGTGCTGGTTGCCACACGTTTTCCGGCGAGTCGCCTGGAGCTGGAAATCACCGAAAACGTCATGCTCAACGATACCGACGGCGCGCTGACCACCATGAATGCGCTGAAAGAACTGGGCGTGCGCCTGAACATGGACGACTTTGGCACCGGTTACTCGTCACTGGGTTACCTGCGCGCATACCCGTTCGACGGGATCAAGATCGACAAGCGTTTTATCGCCTCGATCAGCAGCGGCGCCAATGACCGGGCGGTGGTGCAAGCCATCATTGGTCTGGGCAAAGCCATGGGCCTGACGGTCACCGCTGAGGGCGTCGAAACCGAAGAGCAACTGGATATTCTTGGCGTGGATCAGTGCAATGAAGTGCAGGGGTATTTCATGAGCCGCCCGATCGACAAAGCGGCGTTCGCACGCCTGTTGCAAACGTCGAGAAGCGCACAGCCGGCGAAGCCGAAAGCAAAAAAAGACCGCTCTCGCAGCGGCCTTAATCTGGAGGGTTTATAACGCCGATCAACCGGTATTCGCATGGGCCGTTTCAGCCGGGTGTCTGATCCGCATCGCCCCGGAACACGCTGCCCGCATCCCGCACCAGTTGCCGCCATTCGGCGCTGGTGATCAGTCCCTGCTCCTCCATTTCATCGGCTGCCTTGAGCAACTCGTCATACTGCTCCTCCGGGTCCATCCGCAGTTGCGACTGCGTCGCCAGTTTGCGCCATGCCGCCAGTAATTCTTTCTTGCGCTGATCGAACATAGGTTTTTCTCGTGAAGGACTCACTCGGTAGAAAGAAACGTCCTCCCGGAGGTTCAGCGCAGTCGACGGGCGGATTACCGCACCTGTGATCTTCCTCACATATCCGGCGCTCTGTATCATTCGCCCCCTCCCCCGACGCTGCACACCAAGCCCGCAAGGAACGCGCATGAACTTCTTCAAAAAGCTGTTCACCTCATCGAAAAAACCTGCCATTCAGGCCCCGGAACACGCCGAAGAGCACATCGAGTCGTTCGGTTATGACGACCTGAGCGAGGCTGAAAAAGCCAACTTCGCCGAGCGTGAAGCCAGCCAGAAAGCCCTGGATCGGCATTGGAATGCTATCGGGACCAGCGAAAAAGACGTCCTTGGTTACATGATCAGCCCGAGTTTCATGGGCGGCCCCGACTGGCCATCAACCCGGCAAGCCTACCGCGTGGTGCGTCGTGGTGACTCGATCATCCTCACGACCGAAGGCATGTCAGACCCGTTCGATGGCGCCGAAGGCATGGGCAATGGTTTCGAGATGGAGTTGTTCATCGAAACATCGGACATTCCCGAGCACGCGCTCGGCGCGCCGGGTGACGTCGACCCCTTCCAGCGCAGTTGGGCATTCGAGCTGTTGAAACACCTCGCGGCCGAAGTGGCGCACGCTGGCGGGCTGGTCCATCGGCTGGAGAAATACGGTTCGATGTCGTATGAAATTCCGGGCTTCAGCAAATCGGATTACATGAGCGAGCAACTGCCCGCGCATTTCGTCACCGACGACGACATGACCGGCATGGTGATTGGCGCTCCCGAGCCGGATTTCTCCACCCGCATCGATGACATGCCTTTGTCGCCGGTCAGACTGGTCTGCGTGACATTGATCACCGCTGCCGAGCTCGAATACATCCGTACGGGTGGGCAAAGCGCGCGGGATGATCTGGTTGCCCGCCTGAAGGAAGCCGGTGTCGGGCATATCAGCCGTCTTGATCGCGCCAGCGTGGTGTGACCCGGCGCGTCGCTGGCCCGCAGTAGCGTTGTTGCCACCGCGCGTGTCGGTTTTACCGGCAGAAAGCAAATTCCCATGTGTTTCCTTCGTTCTTTCTTACGTCGCAATGTTCATTGCCTGCCCCTGTCTGCCTGGAGTTTTCTCGATGTCCGCGACCAAATCCCTGACCACTGCCCTGCTGGGCCTGGCCCTTGCCTGTCCGGCGATGGCTGAGACTCAAGGTCTGGAACTGGGACAAGTGCTGATTTCGGCCGAGGATCGCAGCGGCTCGGACGCGGCAGTCGAGGACGCCAAGTCCCGGCTCGAGCAAGTGCCCGGGGGCACCAACGTGGTCGATATGCGCCAGCCGTTGCAGGGCCGCGTGGCGAGCAATCAGGATGTCTTGGCCTATCAGCCGGGGGTCTATGCGCAATCGGCGGGCAACGAAGGGGTGAAGATTTCGATTCGCGGCTCGGGCATCAATCGGGCACCGGGCGCGCATGCTTCGGGGCTGTACACGATGCTCGATGGCTTGCCGCTGACCGGCCCCGGCGGCACGCCTTACGAATTGCTTGAACCACTGTGGGTCGACCATGTGGAAGTGCTGCGCGGTGCCAACGGCTTTGATCGTGGCTCGCTGGCCTTGGGCGGCGCCATCGATTACGTCAGCCACACGGGCTACGACGCGCCGAAACTGCAAGTGCGTTACGCCACCGGCAGCCATGGTTATCAGCAGCGTCAGGTGAGTTCCGGGCAGGTGCTGGGCGACTTCGATTACTACATGTCGCTGACCGATTCGAACGCCGACGGCTATCAGGATCACACCGCCAGCGAGAGCCAAGGCGTGATCGCCAACTTCGGTTATCGCTTCAACCCGAACCTGGAAACGCGCTTCTACATTCGTTATCGCCAGACCGACAACAACCTCGCCGGGCGCGTGACCAAGCATTCCATCGAACATGACCCGCGCGCGGCCAACCCGGCTTATGTATCCCGCGACGACAGCCGCAAACAACCGGGCAGCACCTTCATCGGCAACAAGACCACGTTCTACATCGACGACGACTCGAGCATCCAGACCGGCCTCGTCTACCACGACTATCCGATGGACCTGCGCGAAGGTCCCAACCGCTTGAAGGTGGCCTACACGGATGTCAGCGGCACCTTCGATTACAAGCGCCGCGACACCTTGTGGGGCATGGAAAGCCGTAGCAATGTGGGCCTGCGCGTGACCAAGCACTTGCCCAATGACGGCGCGAGCGAGCTGGTGCGCATTCCTACCGCGCCCAACACATCTGGCTATGCGCCCGGCACTCATATGCGCAACTTCACTTATCAGGGTTCGGACACTGTCCTGCATTTTGGCAACGATCTGGAAATCGCCGACGACTTGTGGCTGACCACCGGCCTCGCCGCCATTTATACCCGCCGCGAAAGCGCCGTTACCTACCCGCAAGGCGGCGGTAAAACCAGCATGAACGACTGGGACTACGCCCCCCGCCTGGGCCTGCGTTATCAGGTAACCCCTGATCTGCAAGTATTCGGCAACCTTAGCCGTTCGGTCGAAGCTCCGCACCCGTGGTCGCTGATCTACAGCTCCAACGTTCGCTTCCCGAAAGACAGCGGTGCGGCGACCGGCACCCAGCGCGACCCGATCAAACTGCAAAACCAGACCGCCACCACCCTCGAACTCGGCGGTCGCGGCGACAGCGCCTTCGGCGAATGGAGCCTGGCCTGGTATTACGCACAAGTGCGTCACGAATTGCTTTCCGTGCTGCCCGACGCCAACGCGGTCACGCCTTATGAGCTCAACGCCAGCCCCACCGTACATCAAGGCGTCGAAGCCAGTTTGAACAGCAAACTCTGGTCAGCCGATGACGGCCGCCAACTGAGCCTGCGTCAGGCGTATACCTTCAGCGATTTCCACTACCGCGATGATGATCGCTTCAGTGATAACCGCCTGCCGGGATTGCCGATGCACTACTACCAGGGGGAATTACGCTACGACTGGCCGCAAGGATTCTTTGCGGCGATGAATACCCAATTGGTGTCGAAAGTTGCCGTGGATTACGCCAATAGTTACTACGCCGATCCGTACGCGCTATTTGGCGCGACGCTGGGTTACAACGCACCGAAGGGCGACTGGCAGACCTGGCTGGACCTGCGCAACCTGACCAACAAGCACTACGCAGCAACGGTGACGCCGGGGTATGACGACAAAGGGCTGGATGCCGCGCGGTCTACGCCGGGTGAGGGAATGGGGGTGTATGTCGGGGTGTCGTGGAGTTTGCTCTGAGGGCACTGCTCGGCGCGGTATCCATGCCGACGCTGCGATTTTTGAGAAGATCGCAGTCGCCCAGAAACGTTTAACTCAGCGAAACATTCGTTCCTGCATCAGCGTGCTCGGGATCAGCAGCGTCTGGGTGTAATAAGCCTTGTAGCCATACGCCGTAATACGCACTTTGCACGGAATAAAAGACTGCTTGATCAGTAAAGGCCTGATGGCTTCGTAGTCATTCAGATCGTGTTGAGTTCCGTCGGGTCTGACATTATAGAAAAGAAGCTCAGTGGTGAATTCATAGCCGGATGGATTCTCGCTGTTTTCCTCGACACGACCTTCGGCTTTTACGTTGATAGCGTGTTCTGATGAGAACTCCATATCTCCGTCTAATGAACAGATCAATGTCGGATTGAGTTGATTGGATCTTTCGTAATGATTGAAAGCAATCAACAAATTCACGGTCGAGCTGAAATTCACAATAAAAGAATTATTGGCGCTTTTCTCGAAAGACAACAGCGCAAGTTCGGCTGGAGGTATGACAGGTGTTTTGGCGCACCCGGCGCAGAGCAGCATCAAGAAGACACTAACGCAATGAGAGGAATTCATGGATCAGACCCGCTTTCAAGGTCGCGGCGCCCGATAGATCAGGGTCACGGGGAGAAATTCTGCCACCGCTGAGTTCATTAAGCGATCAGGGAAACCCTGACAGGGACGATCGCAAAAGAGCGCGTGGCCGTCATGAAAGACCACGCGCATCCTGTTTACCTTTTGTACTTAGTGCAGGTTGAGCAAGGCGAACAGCCCAACGATAACCATCAGCACCGACATGTACTGCATCGGCACGAAGAACAACGTGTGCTTTTTGCGGAAAACGACTTCGCCACCAGTGGCGGGGTCAATGTAGGTTTTGCCCGGTGCGTTATTCAGCTTGTGACCAATAAAGGCATTAGCTGCAGCGGCAACCAGTAAGCCAACACCGACACCCAGCCCATTTGGAAGTCCGGCGAAAGAAATCAGACCCACCAATGGAATCAGAATAGAAAGAATGCCCCAGCCTTGCCAGATAAGAAACATAACGCGTCCCTGTTAATTTTTGAGGCGCGCAATCTAACAAACAACTATGCGTTGCGGCAACAACTAGTAATATCTTTGTCCAGCCGATGACGGTACGTTTTTTTTGTGAGCGATGACAGGCAGAATGAAGCGCCCTTGTTGCCTTCCCGTTCATGTCTGATTTCAGGGAGTAGTCGAATGGACATCACGAATCACCCACAAGAGAACTCACTGGAGCAATCGCTCAGACTGGCCGCCGACGAGCCTGCCCATCGGCCCGAGTTCTTCCGGATTTTGCTGAACTCCACTGTCTACGTTCTCGGTTCGACGGACGCTGAGGACGGCACAGTGGATCTGGAGGCCGGCAGCAAAGTCAGCATCGCGCATTGGGAAAAACCGGACGGTACTTCTGTCATCCCGTTTTTTTCCTCGCTGCAAACGCTACAGAAATCGATAGACAGCGAGGAGTCCTACCTCGAGCTCCCGGCCAGATCCTTGTTCGAGATGACGCAAGGCACCCACCTCTTCCTGAATCCGAAATCGCCTTATGGAAAAGAGTTCTTCCCGGAAGAGGTACGCAATCTGCTATCTGACCAAGTCGGCCAAAAGGCGACAGTCCGCACGGTAGAAAAAGAAACCAAAGTGCTGCTCGGGCAACCGGCCAAGTACCCGTCGAAGATGGTGCAGTCGCTGACGCAACTACTGGCCAGCCACCGCAACGTGAAGCGTGCATTTCTTGCGCTGATGCACGACACCTCGGTGGACGAAAAACCGCACCTGATCATCGGCATCGAGGCTGACGGCGACATTGAACTGGTCTTGCGCGAGGCAGGCAATGTCGCGGGAGATACCGCTCCTGACGGTGAGCCGGTCGACCTCTATCGCGTGTCTGAAAGCGAGTCAGGGCTTAGCGATTACTTCCTTAAACAGACGACGCCGTTCTACGAACGCAAACAATCGAGCAAGTGGCGTTCGATATTTGGTTTTGGCAGGGGCTGATAGAATCCGCGCACCCCGGTCCCGGTAAAGTCACCATTACCGGCCGGGCTGCCACTGGGAATACTTGGGGAGCCCTTCCCCATCCAGCCAGGCGGCGTCATGCTCGGTCCAGATGTGATATTCAGCCCTGGCACGAGGATCTTCGTCCAACGTGGCAACTCGCACGATCATTGCAGCTGAGCCGACTCGCTCAGCCACGAGATGCGATCCGCAGCTGGAGCAGAAGTGTCGGATCTTCCCCGGAGACGATTCGAAAGCCTTCAGTGCCGCCAGGCCCTGAGTCCATCTGAAATGCTCCCTTAGAACTCCAGCCGTAGAGACATACGCCGCTGCATGGGTCTTGCGGCAAGTCATGCAATGACAATGGCTGATCGGCATATCAATGCTGTCGATCTCATAACCTACAGCCCCACAGGCGCAGCTTCCTTTCATCCATCCTCCGACTGAAGTGTTCGTTTAATATGCAATCAAATCGTTGCAGCGAGCCACTTATGCAGACCATTCTCACTGGAACAATCATGACGGGTGAGCAGACGGGCTGGAAGGTCAATATTAAAGATGACAGCGCGGGCGAAACAGGAGGATTTTTCCTCTACTTGATACTCGACCGGCACCACGGGATCGATTCCTGGTTTGAAACACTGGAGCAGTTGAAGCGCGAAATATCCGAACTCGAAATCCGCTGGGACTCATCACAGAGACTTTGACCATTTTGATGAAACCCGACTGACCGCTTTAGACCAGAAACAGACGATTGATCCAGCTCGTTCGTCCCCTGACATCCTCACGCATGGACGCATGCATGGTCGAATCCTCTAAACTCGTATGCAGCTCTATCAATCTCAGGTTTGATTTTGCTTTCCAACGCGGACTCCATTGATGATGAGTATTCGGAGGATCCTGCGACGCGGATAATACCGGCGCAAGGTGCGTCGATCTCGGTGACCGCGTTGGCCGACAGGCGCCATTCGACTAGCCGCTATCGGCCGTATTATTGAGGCGACATCGGTACCAGCGGATCGCGCGGGCAGTGCTTGAATGGGTGGGGGGGGGTTACGGGTATTTCCCAAGCCATATCACATCGCTAACAGTAGCCCTGGAGAAAGGGATGAAAACTGTCGCACTGATCGGTTTGCTGTTATTCATTTCGTTCTGTTTGTTTATCAAGATTCGCCAAGTGCGGCAATGGAAGCTAGACGTTGCAACGGATTTCGAAGCAGCTCTTGCGAGCATGCAGATCACCGCTTACGACCTACTTGTGAGCCGAAGCAAAGCACCCACCAGGCAGCAACCAGCTGAGATTTATCGAATCCTGCGCGACCAGCATGGCCGCTACTTTCTGTACCTGCACTCAGGCGTAAACCCAGGGATCTTCCAGCCGCTTACAGAGGATCGTGCGCTCTCGGCGGCCAAGGTTAATGGCTAACCTTGCCCTCACCAGCTCCGCCCTGGACAACTTCCCCGGCAACGCATAGAGAACGGCGAGTGCCTGCCCAGATGCCAACGGCAAGGAAGCTACAAGCACGAAGGAAGGCTACACCCGAAGTAGCTCGCCAGCCTTGGGTGCTGGCTAACGGAAGCAAAAACTGACGGTCAGGTGAATTGCGGATCAAGTCCAAAATTGCGAGCCGAAAACAAACAAGGGTTTGCATCAGCTTTCGCCCGCAAACCCTTGATTTAAGATGGTGCCCGAAGCCGGAATCGAACCGGCACGCCCTTACGAGCGGGGGATTTTAAGTCCCATGCGTCTACCAGTTTCGCCATTCGGGCGGTAGCGCGGTGTTGCTCTGTTCAACTGCCGAGTCGTAATCCTAAAGGATCAGGCTCTAGCGGCAGTGCGGGAAATATATACATCACTCCCCAGTGAAGCAAGTTCGCAATGGCCGATTTTCAAGACTAAATCTTGCAGCACACTGGAAATAAAAAAGCTCCGTAAATCATGGATCTACGGAGCTTGTTTATAGTGGAGGCCGAGGTCGGAATCGAACCGGCGTAGGTGGATTTGCAATCCACTGCATAACCATTTTGCTACTCGGCCTCAAAGCATTTGCTGTCAGTAGCACAACAACAAACACTGTACAAATTGGAGCGGGAAACGAGACTCGAACTCGCGACCCCGACCTTGGCAAGGTCGTGCTCTACCAACTGAGCTATTCCCGCTTGGTGTGGCGCATTCTATAGATTTCAGAAGCCCCGTCAACCCTTTGATTCAAAAAAGTTTTATTTCTTTTCAACATCGGTTTTCAGATGTGGCCAGGCGGCACGAAGGTATTGAACCATCGACCACAAAGTCAGGCCGGCCGACACCATCAGCAAGGCATAACCCAACACAACCCAGAAGCTGAAATCCCTTGGATTGGCCAAGAGAATCACCAGCGCGAGCATCTGCGCAGCGGTTTTCCACTTTCCGAGATTTGAAACGGCCACATGAGCACGAGCGCCGAGCTCGGCCATCCACTCGCGCAATGCCGATACGACAATCTCGCGACCGATGATGACGGCAGCTGGCAACGTAAGCCAGAGATTGCCGTGCTCTTGCACCAGCAGTACCAGCGCAACCGCAACCATGAGCTTGTCGGCGACCGGATCAAGGAACGCTCCGAAAGGAGTGCTTTGTTCGAGACGGCGGGCGAGATAACCATCCAGCCAATCCGTGGCTGCCGCAAAGGCAAACACCGAGGCGGAGGCCATGTAGCTCCACTGATAAGGCAGATAGAACAGCAAAATGAAGATCGGGATGAGCAGAACGCGTAGAACGGTAATCAGATTAGGGATATTCATCGGCACAACTGGCTACGAGGTGAAGGGGCATTCTACTCGCTATGCAGGTTTGCATAAATCGACTCTGCGAGCTTTTTACTGATCCCCGGGGCTTTGGCGATCTCTTCGATGCTTGCACGAGACAGCTCCTGCAATCCACCGAAATGTTTCAACAAGTCGCGACGACGGGTTGGGCCGACGCCGGCAACGCCCTCCAGGGTTGACGTTCGGCGGGTTTTGCCGCGACGGGCTCGGTGTCCGGTAATTGCAAAACGGTGGGCCTCATCGCGAATCTGCTGGATCAGATGCAGCGCCGGGGAGTCACCGCGCAAGGTGAACTCGTGCGCCGCATCATTCAGATACAAAGTTTCAAAACCAGCTTTGCGGGTCGCGCCCTTGGCGACACCCAGCAAGATCAGGTCCGGCACGGCCAGTTCGTTGAGAACATCACGGGCCATCGATAGCTGCCCCTTGCCGCCGTCGACCAGCAAGATATCCGGCAACTTGCCCTCGCCGTCCTTGAGTTTGCTGAAACGCCGCGTCAAGGCCTGATGCATGGCGGCATAGTCATCCCCCGCCGTGACACCCTCGATGTTATAGCGACGGTAGTCCGACTTGATTGCACCTTCCGGACCAAACACCACGCAGGACGCGACCGTCGCCTCACCACTGGAGTGACTGATGTCATAGCATTCCAAGCGCTGCGGAGGCTCATCCAGCTTCAGTACTTCAGCCAAGGCCTCAAAGCGTGCCGCGGTGTGCTGACGATTTGCCAGCCGCGCGCCCAACGCCTGCTCCGCATTGGTGACAGCGAGTTGCTGCCAACGCGCTCGCGTGCCCCGCACCCGATGACTGATGGCCAGTTCCCGGCCACGCAATTCATGAATCGCTTCGATCAGCGTCGGGAAATCCTCGTGTACGACGTTGACAATCAGTTCACTCGGCAAGTCGCGTTCCGGACTGCTGATGAAGTATTGGCCGAGGAACGCGGCCATGACTTCCGACACGTCCTCTTCGATACCTACTTGCGGAAAGAAGTTTTTGCTACCCAATACGCGTCCGCCACGGACACTGATCAAATGCACGCAGGCACCACCCGGGTTGACGAATGCAGCGATGACGTCGATATCGCCAGTGCCGCCCTCCATGCTTTGTTGATCCTGTACGCGGCGCAACAATGCAATCTGATCGCGCAACTCGGCGGCGCGCTCGAACTCCAGGTTGATCGCTGCCTCCTCCATCGCCGTGGACAGTTCATTGGTCAGTGCGTGACTGCGCCCCTCGAGAAACATCACCGAGTGACGCACGTCTTCGGCATAAACCTCAGGCTCGACCAGACCGACGCAAGGCGCCTTGCAACGCTTGATCTGATATTGCAGGCACGGGCGGGTTCGATTCTTGTAATAGCTGTCTTCACACTGTCGGACGAAAAACGTCTTTTGCAGCAGGCTCAGACTTTCGCGAATGGCACCCGCGCTCGGATAAGGCCCGAAATATTTGCCTTTGGCTTTTTTCGCCCCGCGATGGATGCTGAGGCGCGGAAACTGTCCGTCCGAGAGAAACACGTAAGGATAGGATTTGTCGTCGCGCAACAGGATGTTGTACGGCGGCCGCCATTCCTTGATCAGCGTCTGCTCAAGCAACAGCGCTTCGGTTTCGTTGGCGGTAATGGTCGTTTCGACCTGCGCAATGCGACCGACCAAAGCAGCGGTTTTCGGCGCCAGACCGGTCTTGCGAAAGTAACTCGCCAAGCGTTTCTTGAGGTTCTTGGCCTTGCCGACATACAAGAGACGCGCATCGCTGTCGAACATGCGATACACGCCGGGGCGCCCGCTGACGGTCGACAGGAAGGCGCTGGAATCGAATGCTTCAGTCATGGTCAGAGGCTGGCATCAACCATGCCGTGACGAACCGCCAACAGCGTCAACTCGACGTCGCTGCTGATCGAAAGCTTCTCGAAAATACGGTAGCGATAGGTGTTCACGGTTTTCGGCGACAAACACAACTTGTCGGAAATGATCTGTACCTTCTGGCAGCCGACAATCATCAACGCGATCTGGATTTCTCGCTCGGACAACGCATCGAACGGAGAATCATTGGACGGTTGAAAGGACTTGATCGCCAACTGCTGAGCAATCTGCGGGCTGATGTAGCGCTGCCCGGCAAACACCAGCCGAATGGCCTGCACCATTTCCGGCAACCCGGCACCCTTGGTGAGATAACCCGCAGCGCCGGCTTGCAACAAGCGAGTAGGAAAAGGATCCTCCTCACATACAGTAACCGCGACCACCTTGATGTCAGGGTGACTGCGCAGCAGTTTACGCGTGGCTTCCAGGCCGCCGATGCCAGGCATCTTGACGTCCATCAGGACCACATCGGGTTTCAACTCTCGGGCCTTGATCAGGGATTCTTCCCCGGACTCGGCCTGGCCCACTACCTGCAAGCCATCAATATCGGCCAGCATCCGTGTAATGCCTGTACGAACGAGATCATGGTCATCGACCACTAGCACCCTAATCAAGCAGACACCTCGCGATATGGTCTTATTGGGATGCCGGACACCTTAGCAAAAAGTGCCCGACAGACCTAGCGGCAAGCAGCATTTAAAAAGTTTCAATTCATCATCGAAGGCTTGCCGGCCGTGGGTTTCAGAGCACAGGTGTACTGATATCCAGCTGCATTCGCAGAAAACACTCGTCCTCGCCTTGTACGTGTAGTCCTTTTCTTTCATACAAATGTTTCGCCGGATTGTTTTCGAAGACTGTCAAGCGCAAAGCCGGCCGCAGCTCTTCGTGGGCCATGCCGATAACCTGATCAATCGCCCAGGAACCCGCGCCCTGGCGGTGAAAGGGTTCAGCAATCTGCAGTTCACGAATGTATAACGCCCGCCTGTCCCGGCTGAGACTGAAAAAACCTATCGCCACATCATCACGCAATATCAGCCAGTTCTCGCGTCCCGACCAGGCTACGTCGAATGCTTCGTCCTGCCACAACAGATCATGATGAATGTAGTAACGCAGCATGTTCTGGCAAGTGAGATTGCGTGAAAATGCCAGATCCTCTGGCGCCGCTTTCCGCAACTGGAATGTCATTCAGCCCGCCATCACAGGAACGACCCGCCCCTGCCAGGTTCCGGTGTCTCGTTGGGCAACCAGCAAAAGGTCACCCACTCCCGGCGCGGAAGCGACCAATGAACCGTTTTCGGACCATATCGCGCTGCGCCCTGCCGACTGCCATCCGCCAGTAAGGCCACCGTGGTTGGCCATCAACACGGCCATCGCGTGTTGCCGTGCATAACCCTGAAGCAGCGCGTTGTCTGCCGCGTAACCTTTTTCGCTGATCAATACGCCTGCTGCGTACAGGTCAGCCCCTTGTTCAGCCGCCGCAGCCGCGTGACTGGCGTGGGAAAAATCGGCGCAGACTGCCAGCGCAACCTTGTGGTTGCCGATGTCCAGGGCAGGCCCTCCGAACCCAGGGGCGAAAACAAGCTCTTCGCCCGGGTGCAAATGCTGTTTGCTGTACACCACGAGCGAGCCATCAGCACCCAGAATCAGAGCACCAATCAACACTCCAGGATGATTTTCCAACCGGACAGGCATGCCGACGACCGTCGTTATGCCATGCTCACGAGCAACTTCGCGCAACGGCTGAAGGACTGCGTCTTGCGGGTCGACGGCCAATGCTGCAGCCTCCTTGCCTTCATAGCCCGTCAGGGACAATTCCGGAAAAACCAGCAGCTGCACGCCCTGCCCCGCTGCAGCTTCGATGAAGCGCATATGGCGAGCAATGTTGGCGGCAAGATCACCGGCAATGGAGGTTGCCTGGGCAGCGGCAATGGTCAGTGTCGACATGATTCTTCCATGGTCATCAGGCAAAGTGCCGAGTGTGGCACAACTGACGCTGCGCTCAAGCAATAGGCGTTTTGTTGCTCACGCGATAGCAATTTCTGATTGCTGAGGCATATCGGGCTCTAGTAAGCTCGGCGCATTCATCGGAGACAGACCATGTTCAACGCCCTTTCACAGCTTCTTGCCGTCAGCGCCATGCGCTCGGTTACGGCTGCCCGGGTGAACGACGTTTGCGCTCCGGTCAGCTTTTATTTTGGGTATTGGTTTAGCCACTGGCGCGCCTGATACCCACACGGCGCCCATGAAAACGGGTCGCCTACCAGAGATTTCTCAACCCCCGGTCGGCTTCCCGATCGGGGGTTTTGTTTTTTCAGGCCCAGACTTTTTCCGCAACACACCAGACACTTTTGAGGATTCACAAAATGAACTACGCCACTTATTACCGTTACGACAGCTTTAGCGCCTGGCGATTTACCAGCCTCCGCTCGGGACAGCCTGCCGCCTCCGATCGGTCACCCACAGGTGGCAAACACGCCCATGTAGCCAATACGGCCAATTGTCGAACACCCCAGTAGGGCTGAGCGAGCGGGAACAACCCGCCGCCTGCCCAGGAAGACCGAATATGAACTCGTCCGTTTCTGCTCTGCCGCTGTCCACCCTCAATTCCGCCAACGAAGCACTGACCCTGCGTCTGCCCAGCTCGTTGCAACTCAAACAGCAGTTGCCATTGAGCAACGCCTTGAGCCAACAAGTCGCCGCCCACCGCCAAGCGGTCCGCGCAATTCTCAATGGTGAAGACCAGCGCCTGCTGGTAATCGTCGGCCCTTGCTCCATCCACGATCCTCAGTCCGCCCTTGAATACGCTGGCAAGCTCGCCCGACTGGCTGAAGCCGTCAGCGGCGAGATGCTGCTGGTGATGCGTGCCTATGTCGAAAAACCGCGCACCACCGTCGGCTGGAAAGGTCTGGCCTACGACCCGCACCTGGATGGCAGTGACGACATGGCCGGCGGCCTGACACTGTCCCGCGAGCTGATGCTGGAAATGATCCGCCTCGGTTTGCCAGTGGCGACCGAACTGTTGCAACCCATGGCTGCGGGTTACTTCGATGACCTGCTCAGTTGGGTGGCCATTGGTGCACGTACCACCGAATCACAAATACATCGTGAAATGGCCAGCGGCCTGAGCATGCCGGTGGGCTTCAAGAATGGTACCGACGGCGGAGCGACTGTTGCGGTTGACGCCATGCGCTCGGCAGCCCATCCACATCGGCATTTCGGGGTCGATAGTCAGGGACACCCGGCGATTATTCAAACGCCAGGCAACCCGGATACTCACCTGGTGTTGCGCGGCGGGCACCACGGACCCAACCATGATCGTGAGAGCGTGGCCAGAATCCACGCTGACTTGAACCGATTGAAAATCCCCAGCCGCATCATGGTCGATTGCAGCCACGCCAACAGCGGCAAGGATCCATTGCGCCAGCCGGGAGTCTTCAACGAGGTCCTGGAGCAACGCTTGCAGGGTGATCGCTCACTGATCGGCATGATGCTGGAGTCTCATCTTTTCGAGGGCTGTCAGCCGCTGAGTGCATCGCTGCGTTACGGCGTTTCGATTACCGATGGTTGCCTGGGTTTCAGCGCAACGGAGCAACTTCTGCTCCAGGCAGCTCGACGTCTTGGCGCGTGCACCATAGGCTGATCGCACGGCCCACCTTCCGGTTCAGCAGAGAATCGGAGGGTGGGCCAGGTTCAACCTACGCCTCTACCCGCACCTGTGTCGCCGCGGACGCCTGACTGACATCGTCCAATCGCTCTACCGTGTAGGAAACACGTACAGTCGATCCCTGGTGTTCGCGCCAGAAGCGCTGTGGAACGATAAAAATCAGCGGTTTCCCTGCGGTTTCCCGAGTGATGTCGCGATCATCCCTGTGACTGAAAAAATCACCGTCACACTTGAGATAGACCAGTTCACCCTCCTGGGTCCGGGCATTGCCGATCACCACGGTGACGCCATCAGTTGAATCCTCTGCCAACAGCACGCCATCTTCTGCCTCCAGCACATCGGGCGCGTCCAGCTCGCTTTGCAAGAACGGGGTGACGAGAACTCTCGCAGTATCGGACTCGCGAACCGCACCATTCGCCTGCTCGACTCGGTAACGAACCGTCACCTCGCCACCGAGGTGCGCTGCGATGTACTCGGCAGGTACCCAGAAGGAAAGGGTTTCTGCGACAGCAAAGGCCTCGACCTTCAATCGATCGCTGAACGCCAACGGCGAGGCGTCCCCTGACCACATCAACGACACCTGGTCACCTACCGCCATTTTGCCGTACGGCTGGAGAGTGACGAGTACACCTTCCACCACCCGTGCCGGATCCAGTGTCCCGCTTATTGCTCCCTCGACCTGCGGAGCAAGCAACTGCGCACGCGTATCTCCCACAGTCAATTGCAGGGGCGCAGACAATGCGGGCTCGGGCAGACCCGCGCTGGCAAGCGTCCAGTAGATATCCAGAGCGCCGCCATCCAGAGCGGCAACGTGCATGCCTTTGATCACGAAAATGACGTCTTTGCCAACTTGCGCCGCGCTGACATAGCGAACCTTTTCATGCTGGTAAACAAAGCCCTCGATATCCAGACCCTCCCATCTCAGCAGCAACCGATCTCCACACGCCATATTTGTATAAGGAGCAATACGAACGACGACCTGACTCAGCGAAGGGTCGAGCACATCGCCCTCCAGTGAGTCGAGTGTTGCGGCAGGCAATAGCTGATTTGTTGTGCAGGGGCTGACGGGGTGGCGCATCCGGTAGCAAAACTCGATTTCATGGGTGTTCATTCGTGGCTCGACTCCTTGGACAAAACGCTGCCTTCATGACGGCGTCGACAGCCCACATTGAACGAGATTGCTGATGCAACCGGTATCAGCCCAATACGCCGCATACATGACGCAAAGGCTACGAGCGCAGTAGGCAACCTACGCAAAATCGAGTCACTGCAGGCGTAAGACGGCCAGAACTTCCGATTCGGACTTCACATGTATCCGAAACGTCGTACAGCCCCTAGTCCATATTCAACGGCCAAGTGAAGCCTCTTCGTACTTCCTCAGCGGGACGGGTGTTTTAGAGTGACCCACAGATTTCCCCAATGAACTTCTGCGAAAAAGGTAAGAACATGCAACGGAATGCTACAACTCGTTATCCCGTGCTTTTGGTACACGGCCTGTTCGGATTCGAGCGTATCGGCCATTTCGAGCTGTTTCATGAGGTCAAGGACGCTCTGAAAACAGCAGGCAGCCGAGTGTTTGTTCCCCACCTCTCCGCCACTCACGACAACGAAGTAAGAGGTGAGCAACTACTGAAGCAAATCGAAAGCGTCCTGAGAGGCACAGGAGCCGCTAAAGTCAACCTCATCGGACACAGTCAGGGCGCATTGGCCGCTCGCTATGCTGCGGCGCTTGCGCCACACAGCGTGGCCTCGGTGACATCGGTCAGTGGCCCGAACCACGGCTCGGAACTGGCTGACTTCCTGCGCAAGGCGCTGGTGCCGGGCCGACTGCCGGAAGTTGTGGCGCAAAACGTGGCGACACTGTTCGCTGATTTCATTTCGCTGGTCAGTGGTAGCCCCACCCTGCCGCAGAACGCCCTGGCGGCACTCAATGCACTGACAACCGAGGGCGTGGGTGCCTTCAACGACAGGTTTCCGCAAGGCCTGCCCCACACGTGGGGCGGGCAAGGTGCCGCACAGGTCAATGGTGTGCGCTATTACTCCTGGAGCGGCGTCCTGCCTGCAACAGGCCTGCCATCATTCGACCCGATTCAAGGCGCCTGTCAGGCGCTCTCGCAATATTTCATGACCGAAGGGGATCAGAATGACGGCTTCGTCGGGCGCTTCAGCTCGCATTTGGGCCAGGTTATCCGTTCCGACTATCCGCTGGACCACTTGAGCACTCTGCGCCGCAGTGCCGGCACCGTCGCCAGCCTGCTCGACCCGATTGCGCTTTACGTCGAACATGCCGCGCGCCTGCGAGCAGTGAATCTCTGAACAGGCTGCTGACAAACGAGCGGAACTTTGCCGAGAATTCGCCCACTGAATCCGGTAGGCTCCGCACTTTACTGAAATAGATTGGAGAGTTTTCCCATGGCTAAAGCCACTGCCCGCCACATCCTGGTTTCCAGCGAAGACAAGTGCAACGAACTCAAGGCCCAGATCGAAGGCGGCGCTGATTTCGCCGAAGTTGCCAAGGCCAACTCCACCTGCCCGTCCAGCCGTCAGGGCGGTGATCTGGGCTCGTTCGGTCCTGGCCAGATGGTCAAGGAATTCGACACTGTCGTGTTCAGCGCGCCAATCAACGTCGTGCAAGGCCCGGTGAAGACCCAGTTCGGTTATCACCTGCTGGAAGTCACCAGCCGTCAGGACTGATCCATCGCCTGATTGCTGTGCCAACGGCCCGCCTTTTGGTGGGCCGTTGTATTTCAGCAACACATACGACTGGCGACTGGCGCGCCTCTCGCGTACAACTTGCGCATATCGACTACCCGTTCCAAGGCTGACAATGCGACTGGTTTTCCCCACATTGATGCTCACCGCCCTCGCCCTGCTGTCGGGCGCCGCCGGTGTGAACGCTGCACCGCAACATGCGTTGACCGTGTATGGCGAACCTGCCAGGTACCCCGCAGGCTTCAGTCACTTCAACTACACCAATCCGCAAGCCCCCAAAGGCGGGACGATGCGCCGCTCGGCGATCGAAATCGGTCACTTCGACCATGTGCTTCCTTATATAGACAAGGGCATCGGTGTCACCCAGATCGACGGCCTGCTGTATTCGCCGCTGGCCCAGCGCTCGATGGACGAGCCTTACACCGTTTACGGTCTGGTCGCACAGAAGATGGAGCGCTCGGACGACGGTCTGTCGTTGCGCTTCTTCATCAATCCCAAGGCCCGCTTCGCTGACGGCAAACCGATCACCGCCGAAGATGTGCGCTACAGCTACGACCTGTTGATGACCCAGGGCAGCCTGCGTTATCGCACTCAGTTCGCCGACGTCAAAGGTGTCGAAGTGGAAGCGCCGCTGACCGTGCGCTTCGATTTCAAAAGCAACGAAAACCGCACCCTGCCACTTGATATCGCGACCCTGCCGGTATTCCCCGAACACTGGTGGAAGAGTCGCGATTTCGCTGGCGGTGGCGGATACGAACCGCCACTGGGCAGTGGCCCCTATCGCGTCGGCAAAGTCGACTCGGGGCGCAGCATCACGTTCGAACGCAATCCCGATTGGTGGGGCAAGGATTTGCCCGTAAGCCGCGGCCTGTACAATTTCGACCATTTCAGCATCGAGTATTTCGGCGACACCGATGTTGCGCGACAAGTGCTGCGCGGCGGTGCCTATGACTACAACCGCGAGTTCTCCGCCACCGGTTATTCGATCGGCTATGACAGCCCCGCCCTGAGCGACGGCCGCCTGCAAAAGGCGCATCTGGCCACCGAAGCACCGCAATCGGCGCAAGGCTTTGTGTTCAACCTGCAAAAACCGATGTTCCAGGATCGTCGCGTGCGTCAGGCACTGGCGATGCTCTGGGATTTCGAGTGGAGCAACCGGCAGATGATGCGCAACCTGTACATCCGCCAGCAAAGCTACTTTTCCAATACCGACCTTGCGGCGCGAGAACTGCCCGATGCCCAAGAGCTGAAAATCCTTGAACCGCTGCGCGGACAGGTTCCCGACGAAGTTTTCACAAAAGTCTTCGAGGCGCCGAAAACCGATGGCAGCGGCCTGATCCGCGACAAACAATTGCAGGCTCTTGAACTGCTTGAGCAGGCCGGGTGGACACCGGATGGCGATCAGCTGGTGAATGCCGAGGGCGAACCGCTGAGCTTCACCTTCCTGGTCAGTCAGAACGGCATGGACCGCTTGTTGCTGCCATACAAACGCACACTGAAACAGATCGGCATCGACCTCAATATCCGCCGCATCGACTCCTCGCAGTACGTCAACCGCTTGATGAGCCGCGACTACGACATGATCGTCACCGGCTACCCCGTCACCACCTCTCCGGGCGGCGAATTGCTCAACTATTTCGGATCGGCGTCAGCCAACGATCCGGGCGCCAACAATTACATGGTGCTGAAAAACCCGGCGGTCGACACATTGATCAATGGCCTGATCCGCGCCTCGACCCAATCCGACATGCTGCACTACGCCCACGCGTTGGACCGGGTGCTGCAATGGAACTACTACTGGATCCCCAATTACTACCCGCCGGGCACCTCGACAGTCTGGTGGAACCGTTTCGGCATTCCGTCGGTGCAGGCCAGCAACGACGAAGCCATCGAGAGCTGGTGGGAAATAAGCAGCACGCCGCTGACCAATCAACAGATGACGGCTGAAAAAATCGCCCGTGGCAGACCCGGAGGACCACGCTGATGTGGGGTTACATTCTGCGGCGCCTGCTGCTGATCATTCCGACGCTGGTGATTATTCTGCTGGTCAATTTCGTCATCATTCAAGCGGCGCCCGGTGGCCCGGTCGAGCAGGCGATCGCGCACCTGCAAGGCATTGGCGGGACCAATGTCGGCAGCGGTTCGAGCGAAACCATGAGTGGCACATCGCGCGCCAGCCGTGGCCTTGATCCGCAACTGATCAAGGACATAGAAAAACAGTACGGCTTCGACAAACCGGCCCATGAACGCCTGTGGCTGATGCTCAAGAACTATGCGCAGCTGGACTTCGGCAAGAGCTTCTTCCGTGGCGCAACGGTCACCGACCTGATCCTGGAAAAAATGCCGGTTACCATTTCCCTCGGTCTCTGGGCGACGCTGATTACCTATCTGGTTTCAATCCCGCTGGGCATTCGCAAGGCTGTACATCACGGCAGTCATTTCGATATATGGAGCAGCACGGCGATCATCATCGGCTACGCAATGCCGGCGTTCCTGTTCGCGATGTTTCTGATCGTGGTGTTTGCCGGTGGCACTTCGCTGAACTGGTTCCCGGTGCGCGGCCTGGTGTCGGACAACTTTGAATCGCTGTCGACCCTGGGCAAGATCGCCGACTACTTCTGGCATCTGGTCTTGCCGGTGACGGCACTGGTCATCGGTGGTTTTGCGACGTTGACCATCCTCACCAAGAACTCGTTTCTCAATGAAATCACCCGCCAATACGTCGTCACTGCCCGGGCGAAAGGCTTGAGCGAGCGTCGCGTGCTTTACGGCCACGTATTCCGTAACGCCATGCTGCTGGTGGTGTCGGGTATTCCCCAGGCGTTCATCAGCGTGTTCTTCGCCGGCTCCTTGCTCATCGAAGTGATTTTCTCCCTCGACGGCCTCGGCCGCATGAGCTACGAAGCGGCAGTGTCGCGCGATTATCCGGTGGTGTTCGGCTCGCTGTTCATCTTTACCCTGTTCGGCCTGCTGATAAAACTGATCGGCGACCTGTGTTACACCCTCGTCGATCCGCGCATCGACTTCGCCGCGAGGAATGCCTGATGTTCAAGCTCTCGCCGTTGGGTCGTCGCCGCTTCGAGCGTTTCAAGAAAAACCGCCGTGGCTGGTGGTCGTTGTGGCTGTTCATCGGACTGTTTGTCGTCACGCTGGGTGGCGAGTTGATCGCCAACGACAAGCCGTTGGTGGTCAGCTATCAGGGCCAATGGTATTTCCCGGTCTTCAAACGCCACACCGAGCAGGAGTTCGGCGGGCAACTGCCGTTCCAGGCCGATTACCGCAGCGACTATGTGCAGAACCTGATCCGCAAGGACGGTGGCTGGCTGCTGTTTCCGCCGATTCCGTTCAGCGACGACACGCCGAACTATGACCTCAACAAACCGGCACCGAGCCCGCCGACTGCAGTCAACTGGCTGGGCACCGACGATCAGTCGCGGGACGTGCTGGCCCGGGTGATTTTCGGCGCGCGTGTATCGATTCTGTTTGCGTTGATGCTGACGTTTGTCAGCGCCTTGATCGGTATCGCGGCCGGTGCCTTGCAGGGTTATTACGGGGGCTGGGTCGACCTGCTCGGGCAACGCCTGCTGGAAGTCTGGTCGGGATTGCCGGTGCTCTATCTGCTGATCATCCTCTCCGGTTTCGTCGAGCCGAATTTCTGGTGGCTGCTGGGGATCATGGCGTTGTTTTCCTGGCTGGCACTGGTCGACGTGGTGCGCGCCGAGTTCCTGCGCGGGCGCAATCTGGAATACGTCAAAGCCGCGCGCGCCTTGGGCCTGACTGACCGCAAAGTGATTGTCCGGCACATCCTGCCAAACGCCATGAATGCGACGTTGAGTTATTTGCCGTTCATTTTGACCGGAGCCATTTCCACGCTCACGGCGCTGGACTTCCTCGGCTTCGGCATGCCGGCCGGCAGTGCTTCACTGGGCGAACTGATCGGCCAGGGCAAACAGAACCTGCAGGCACCCTGGCTGGGGCTGACAGCGTTTTTCACTCTGGCGCTGATTCTTTCTTTACTGGTGTTCATCGGCGAAGCGTTGCGTGACGCCTTCGACCCTCGATCCTGAAGCGTGGCCATGACTGACAACCTGATTGAAATCCGAAATCTCAATGTCGCCTTCCATGGCCAGACCGTGGTGCGAGACCTGTGCCTGGATATCCGCGCCGGCGAGTGCCTGGCCCTGGTCGGCGAATCCGGTTCGGGCAAATCGGTAACGGCCCATTCGATTCTGCAATTGCTACCCGAATCGGAAGCGCAAACCACCGGCAGCATTCGCTATCGCGGGCAGGAACTGGTCGGGGCTGACCCCAAGGTCTTGCGCGAGCTGCGCGGTAATCGCATCGCCATGATCTTTCAGGAGCCGATGACCTCGCTCAATCCGCTGCACACCATCGAAAAGCAGATCGGTGAAACCCTGTTGCTGCACCGGGGCCTCGGTGGCAAAGCGGCGCAACAACGGATTGTTGAACTGCTTGGCCTCGTCGGCATCCAGAAACCCGAGGAACGGCTCAAGGCGTATCCGCATCAACTGTCTGGCGGACAACGGCAACGGGTGATGATCGCCATGGCACTGGCCTGCGAACCGGAGCTATTGATCGCCGACGAGCCGACCACCGCCCTCGACGTCACCGTGCAACGCAAGATCCTGCTGCTGCTCAAATCCTTGCAACAACGCTTGGGCATGTCGCTGCTGTTGATCAGCCACGACCTCAATCTGGTGCGCAGCATTGCTCAGCGCGTTTGCGTGATGAAGGCCGGTGAGATCGTCGAGCAAGCGCCGTGCGAAACCCTGTTCACCGAACCGAAACATCCTTACAGCTGCGTTCTGCTCAACGCCGAGCCCGAGGGTGAAGCCCTGCCCCGGGATGAGCGTGAAAACGTGCTGGAAGTCGATGATCTGCGGGTTGATTTTGTCGTCGGCGGCGGGCTGTTTCAGCGCAAACAATACCTGCGCGCGGTGGATGGCATCAGCCTGAACATCCAGCGCGGCAAGACCCTGGGCATTGTCGGTGAATCCGGTTCAGGCAAGTCGACGCTGGGCCAGGCGATCCTGCGGCTGCTCGATTCCAAAGGCAGCATCCGCTTCCAGGGCGAAGCGCTCGATGGCCTCAACCAGAAACAGCTACGCCCGTGGCGGCGGCAGATGCAGGTGGTGTTTCAGGATCCGTTCGGCAGCCTCAGCCCGCGAATGTCGGTGGCGCAAATCATCAGCGAAGGCCTGGAAGTGCATTGCGAATCGACCGCCGATGAATGCGATGAGCAAGTGATCCGCGTACTTAAGGAAGTGGGCCTGGATCCGCAAAGTCGCCATCGCTACCCCCACGAGTTTTCCGGCGGTCAGCGCCAACGCATCGCCATCGCCCGGGCACTGGTATTGAAACCGGCGCTGATCCTGCTGGACGAACCGACTTCGGCACTCGACCGCACGGTACAAAAACAAGTGGTCGCCCTGCTCCGCCAGCTTCAGGAGAAACATGGTCTGACCTATCTGTTCATCAGTCACGACCTGGCGGTGGTCCGCGCCCTCGCCCACGACATGATCGTGATCAAGGACGGCAAAGTGGTCGAGCGCGGGGCCAGTCACGAGGTGTTTGATTCGCCGCAGCATCCGTACACCAAAGAGCTGTTGGCGGCGGCGCATCCGGGGTAGGCATAATCGGCACTCGATTTGAAACCGAGTCGCGGCCATCGCTGGCAAGCCAGCTCCCACAGGATTTTCGGTCGCTCACAGATACTGTGCTCACCAGAAAAACTGTGGGAGCTGGCTTGCCAGCGATGGCGTCGGCACTGTCAACCAAAACCGCGGATCAGCCTTCATGAACACCACCGAAAGCCTCAAGGACTACCAACGGGTTCGCACCCTGGCGATCCGCTCGTTGTTCGAGATCATCGAGCAATCGAGCGAAGGCACGGTGATTGTCGATCGCGATGCCAACATCGTCTGGATGAACGAGCGCTATGCCCGCCGGTTTGGTCTGGAATCCGCCGCAGGCGCCATCGGCAAGCCGTGTGAAAGTGTGATCCCCGGCAGTCTCTTGCGCGAAGTAGTGCGCACCGGCCGGCCGATCTTGCTCGACATGCAGGACACGCCAAAAGAGCCGTTGGTGGTCATGCGTCTGCCGATTCACGACGACGCCGGCAGCGTGATCGGCGCCATCGGTTTTGCCTTGTTCGATGAGTTGCGCACCCTCTCGCCGATGCTCAAGCGTTATCTGAGCATGCAGGAAGAACTGGCGTCGACTCGTTCATTGCTGCGGGCGCGACAGACCAAGTACAACTTTGCGCATTTCATCGGCACCAGCGCCGCCAGCCTCGAAGTCAAACGCCGTGCTCGGCGCAGTGCCAGCGCCGAGTCGCCGGTGTTGCTGCTCGGCGAAACCGGCACCGGCAAAGAGCTGCTGGCCCAGGCCATCCACAGCGCCTCGCCCCGGGCGCACAAAGCGTTTGTCAGCATCAACACCGCGGCGATTCCCGAAGCCCTGCTGGAAGCCGAGTTTTTTGGCACAGCGCCAGGCGCTTTCACCGGGGCCGATCGCAAGGGCCGCACCGGCAAACTGCAAATCGCTCAGGGCGGCACGTTGTTCCTCGACGAAATTGGCGACATGCCGCTGCCGCTGCAAAGCAAACTGCTGCGCGTGTTGCAGGAAAAGGAGTTCGAGCCTGTGGGCTCCAACGAAGTGATTCAGAGCGATGTGCGGGTGATCGCCGCCACGTCGACAGATCTGCAAGCGGCGATCAAACGCGGCGAGTTCCGCGCCGACTTGTATTACCGACTCAACGTGCTGCCGATCAACGTGCCGCCGTTACGGGATAGGCTGGATGACCTGCCAGCGCTCAGCGAAGCCATTCTTGAAGAACTGCGCAGCCAGCATGAACTGAACCGCGAAGCGCTGGCCCTGCTTGGCCAGCATGCCTGGCCGGGCAATATTCGCGAGTTGCGCAATGTGCTGGAACGGGCGGCGCTGCTCAGTGACGACCTGATGCTGACGGAAAATGACATACGCGCGGCCATTGGCACGTTTTCCCCGGTGGAGCGAACCTCGGCACCGATGGTTGAAGCGCTGACCGAAGAAACCTTCGCTCAGGCGCGGGAACGATTTGACCGGCAGTTGATTCAATCTGCCCTCGCGCAATGCGCAGGCAAGGTGCCGGAGACAGCGGCTCGACTGGGGCTTGGACGCTCGACCCTGTACAAAAAAATGGTGGCACTGGGAATCGCTTAATCCCACTAATGAGACTTAGCTCTCTAAATAAAGACAAAATCAAAAACATCGCTGGCAAGCCAGCTCCCACAGGTTGATTGCCGTTCCTGTGGGAGCTGGCTTGCCAGCGATGACGTCAGCAAATCCAAAAAAAATCTCTATACAGAGACAATTTAATCTTCCCGCCATCCAGAAACCTCATTAAATCCATATATTTCAATAGCTTACCTATCTGGCACAAAACTCGCTAAGCGCTCTCCTACACCCGTTTCAACCACAAAAATAACAATTCCGGAGAGACACACCATGAGTGTGATCATTGCCCTGGCAGCCCTCGCGCTGCTGATGCTGGCGGCCTACCGTGGCTATAGCGTCATCCTTTTCGCCCCGATCGCCGCCCTCGGCGCGGTCCTGCTCACCGACCCCTCCGCTGTCGCCCCTGCCTTCACCGGGGTGTTCATGGAAAAAATGGTCGGTTTCATCAAGCTGTACTTTCCCGTGTTCCTGCTCGGCGCCGTGTTCGGCAAGTTGATCGAGCTCTCGGGGTTCTCGCGTTCGATCGTTGCGGCAGCGATTCGCCTCTTGGGCACCAAGCAGGCGATGCTGGTGATCGTGCTGGTCTGCGCCCTGCTCACCTACGGCGGCGTGTCGCTGTTCGTGGTGGTCTTCGCGGTTTACCCGTTTGCTGCCGAGATGTTTCGCCAGAGCAATATCCCCAAACGCCTGATCCCGGCCACCATCGCCCTCGGCGCGTTTTCGTTCACCATGGATGCCCTGCCCGGCACGCCGCAAATCCAGAACATCATCCCCAGCACCTTCTTCAACACCACCGCGTGGGCGGCGCCGTGGCTGGGGGTGATCGGCACGATCTTCGTGTTCTGCGCCGGCATGCTGTTTCTCCAGCGCCAACGCAACAAGGCCCAGCGCGCCGGTGAAGGCTATGGCACCGAGCTGCGCAACGAACCGGAAACCGCCGAAGACCTGAAGCTGCCGAACCCATGGATTGCGCTGTCGCCCCTGCTGGCGGTGGGCATCATGAACCTGTTGTTCACCCAGTGGATTCCACAGTGGTACGGCAAGACCCACAGCCTCGCACTGCCGGGCATGGCCACACCGGTCACCACCGAAATCGCCAAACTGACGGCGATCTGGGCGGTGCAGGCGGCATTGCTGGTCGGGATTCTGATGGTACTGGCGTTCGGCTTTCAGGCGATTCGCAGCAAACTCGCCGAGGGCAGCAAAAGTGCGGTCAGCGGTGCGCTGCTGGCGGCGATGAACACCGCTTCGGAATACGGCTTCGGCGCGGTGATTGCGTCGCTGCCGGGCTTTCTGGTGCTGGCCGACTGGCTCAAGCAAATCCCCAATCCACTGGTCAACGAGGCCATTACCGTGACGTTGCTGGCCGGTATCACCGGCTCTGCCTCGGGCGGTATGAGCATTGCGCTGGCGGCGATGTCCGAGCAGTTCATCAGCGCGGCACACGCAGCGAACATTCCGCTGGAAGTGCTGCACCGCGTGGCCGCGATGGCCAGCGGCGGCATGGACACCCTGCCGCACAACGGCGCGGTAATCACGCTGCTGGCGGTCACCGGCCTGACCCATCGCGAAGCTTATAAAGACATTTTCTGTATTACGCTGATCAAGACCCTGGCGGTTTTTGTAGTGATCGGCACTTTCTACGCCACTGGCATTGTGTGAGGCATTCATGACGACTCTTTCTGGCAAGACTGCATTGGTCACCGGCTCCACCAGCGGCATCGGTCTGGGCATTGCCCTCGTGCTGGCAAAGGCCGGGGCCAACGTGATTCTCAATGGTTTCGGCGATGCTGCCCCGGTGATTGCCGAGGTCGCGCAGTTCGGCGGCAAGGTCGGCCATCACCCGGCCGACGTCAGCGATCCGGCGCAGATCGCCGACATGGTCGACTACGCCGAGCGCGAATTTGGCGGCGTCGACATTCTGGTCAACAACGCCGGCATCCAGCATGTCGCCGCCGTTGAAGAGTTCCCGATCGAGCGCTGGGACTCGATCATCGCCATCAACCTCTCGTCGGTGTTTCACAGCACGCGCCTGAGTTTGCCGGGCATGCGCGCCAAGGGTTGGGGCCGAATCATCAATATCGCCTCCGTGCACGGTCAGGTCGGCTCAACCGGCAAGGCTGCTTACGTCGCGGCGAAACACGGGGTGATCGGCCTGACCAAAGTGGTCGGTCTGGAAACCGCGACCAGCAACGTCACCTGCAACGCGATCTGCCCGGGCTGGGTTCTGACGCCGCTGGTGCAGAAGCAGATCGACGACCGTGCTGCCACGGGTGTCGATCCACAGCAGGCGCAACACGATTTGCTGGCCGAGAAGCAGCCGTCACTGGCGTTCGTCACGCCGCAGCATCTGGGTGAACTGGTGTTGTTCCTGTGCAGCGAGGCTGGTAGCCAGGTGCGCGGGGCGGCGTGGAATATTGATGGGGGATGGCTGGCGCAGTAAATCTTCAACTGACCCTGTGTGATCCTGACTCTGTGCGTGAATCAGATAACAAGAGGCAAACAATGTCCGACATCCTCTGGCAACCCGACGCCAACCGTATCGCCCATTCGCGCATGGACACGTTCCGGCGCTTGGTCAATCAGCGCCACTCGCTGAACCTTGACGACTACCCTGCCCTGCACCAGTGGAGCATCGATCAGCGTGAAGCGTTCTGGCAGGCCATCGTCGATTTTTTCGGCATCAGCTTCCATACCCAACCCGACGCGGTCCTGCGTGAAGGCACGAAAATGCCCAGTGCCGAATGGTTTCCCGGCGCCACCCTGAACTTCGCCGAACACCTGTTGCGGCGGCGCGACGATGCCGTTGCGGTCATCAGCGTGGCGGAGAACGGTCAGCGCGAGCAATTGACCTGGGCCGAACTGGCCAGTCAGGTCGCAGGATTCCAGGCCAGTCTGCAAGCAGCGGGCGTTGGCCTCGGCGACCGGGTGGCGGCATGCATGCCCAATACCTGGCAGACGCTGGTGGCGATGCTGGCGACCACCAGCCTTGGAGCGATCTGGTCGTGTTCCTCTCCGGATTTCGGCACCCATGGGGTGATCGACCGTTTCGGCCAGATCGAGCCGAAAGTGCTGATCACCTGTGCCGGTTATCGCTATGCCGGAAAAGAAATAGACCAGACAACCAAGCTCAATGAAATTCTGGCGCAACTGCCGACGCTGCAACAGTTGATCATCGTGCCCTACGCGCGCCCGCAGGCTCGCGTGCAGGATTACCGGACGCAGGCGGATGTCACGCTGTGGGAAGAGTTTTACCGACCCGGCGGTGAGCCGCGTTTCGTGCCGGTGCCGTTCGCGCATCCGCTGTATGTGCTGTATTCCAGCGGCACCACCGGCGTGCCGAAATGCATCGTGCACAGCACCGGCGGTGTACTGCTGCAACACGTCAAGGAACACGGGCTGCATGTCGACCTCGGCCCCGGCGATCGCCTGTTCTACTACACCACTTGCGGCTGGATGATGTGGAACTGGCTGGTCTCGGCGCTTGCGGTCGGCAGTGCTGTGGTGTTGTACGACGGCTCGCCGTTTCATCCGGACGAACAGCGCTTGCCGGATCTGCTTCAGGACGAACGTGTCAGCGTCTTCGGCACCAGCCCGAAATTTCTCGCGACGCTGGAGAGCAGCGGCCTCAAGCCTCGCGAAAGCCACGATCTGAGCCACCTGAAAACCTTGCTTTGCACGGGTTCAGCGCTGTCACCACAGAGCTACGACTTCGTCTACCGCGATTTCAAACCCGACGTCTGCCTGGCCTCGATGTCCGGCGGCACCGATATCGTTTCCTGCTTCGTCAACGGCAATCCGCTGTCGGCGGTACGTCGCGGCGAAATCATGGGCAAAAGTCTGGGCATGGCGGTTGAGGTGTGGAATGACGCCGGCCAACCGCTGATCGGCGAGAAGGGCGAACTGGTTTGCACCCGGCATTTCCCGGCGATACCGATCGGCTTGTGGAACGATGCCGACGGAGAAAAACTGCGCAAATCCTATTTCAGCCTGTTCCCCGGCGTCTGGGCGCAAGGCGATTACGCCGAACAACTGCCCCACGGCGCGATGGTGATTCACGGTCGATCCGACGCCGTGCTCAATCCCGGCGGCGTGCGCATTGGTACAGCGGAGATTTATCGGCAGGTGGAAAAAGTCCCGCAAGTGCTCGACAGCGTGGCAATCGGGCAGCAGTGGCAGGATGATGTGCGCGTGGTGCTGTTTGTGCGGTTGCAGGATGGCGTCGCACTGGATGCCCCCCTGCAGGAGCAGATCCGTCAGGTGATCCGCGCGAACACCACACCCCGTCATGTACCGGCGAAGATTGTTCAGGTCACGGACATTCCGCGCACCATCAGTGGCAAGGTCGTGGAACTTGCCGTGAGAAACGTGATGCACGGGGAACCGGTGAAGAACACCGATGCGCTGGCCAACCCACAAGCTTTAGAGCAATTTCGCAACAGAAGCGAATTGAGCTGTTGACCCTCTAGTCCATCAATCCCCACTCACCCGAGGAGGATGGCGGCAACCCGGAACCGGTATCGTCATGCAATTTCAAACGCAACCGCAGGTTGTTTACCGAGTCCGCATGTTTGAGCGCCTCTTCCTCACTGATCACTTTCTCCACCACCAGCGCAAACAGTGCGGCATCAAACGTCTGCATGCCGAGCTCGGCAGACTTCTCCATGATGCCCTTCAACTCGGTGAATTCGTTTCGACGAATCAGGTCCGTCACTGTCGGTGTACCCAGCATGACCTCGACCGCGGCCCTGCGCTGTCCGTCCAGCGTGCGCACCAACCGCTGTGAGACAAAGGCCCTCAGGTTGTTGCCCAGCGCATGCAACAACTGCGGGCGACGCTCTTCGGTGAACATGTTGGTGATCCGGTCCAGCGCCTGATTGGCGTTATTTGCATGCAGGGTTGAAAGCACCAGATGCCCGGTTTCGGCAAACGCCAGCGCATGCTCCATGGTTTCGCGGTCACGAATTTCGCCGATCAGCACCACGTCCGGCGCCTGGCGCAGAGTGTTCTTCAATGCGGCGTGAAAACTGCGGGTGTCGACGCCGACTTCACGCTGGTTGATGATTGAACGTTGATGCCGGTGGATGTACTCGATCGGATCTTCGATGGTGACGATGTGCCCGCTACTATGGCGATTGCGGTGGTCGATAAGCGCTGCCAATGACGTCGACTTACCGGAATCGGTAGCACCGACAAACAGGATCAGGCCCTGTTTGAGCATCACGTTTTCAAGCAGTATGGCCGGCAACTTCAAATCTTCGAAACGCGGGATGTCGAGTTTGACGTTACGGATCACGATCGACACATCATTGCGCTGTTTAAAGATGTTGACCCGGAAACGGCCAACCCCCGTACGCGAGATCGCCAGGTTCATTTCCAGATCCCGGTCGAACTCCCGGCGCTGCTCGGCGTCCATCAGGGAGGTGGCGACAGTCGCCACCTCGCCGGGTTTGAAGGGCTGCTCGCTCAACGGCGTCAGCACGCCGTCGAACCTTGCACTGGGTGGTGCGCCGGTGGACAGAAACAGGTCCGAACCGTGACGGCTTGCCAGTTGTTTAAGCAGTGCGTCGATTTCCATGACAAAAAGCACCCGTGAAGCTTGCAATGAACAGAGAGGGCCCGCGCCGTGACGCAAGGGGCCAAACCGCGTCTACCGAACTAGGATAGTAGACGCCGTCTCACCGACTGATGCTCAGGACTGATGTAATGAACGCTGTACCGACCACTGACGATGCTCAAGTATTGATCGCCCGAACGGATTGGAGTCGTACTCCGTTGGGCGCGTCTGGCACCTGGCCGCAGAGCTTGCGAACCGCGGTGGACATCGTGATTCACTCGCCGATGCCGATGTTGCTGCTGTGGGGCGCGGAGCTGACGCAGATCTACAACAACGGCTTTGCCCTGCTCGCCGGGAGCAAGCATCCGCACGCTTTCGGACAACCTGCGCACCAGATATGGCCAGAACTTCGAGACTTTACTGACCCGATTTACAGCGCCGTCCTACAAGGCCAGGTGCGCACCTACAGTGAGCGGCGTTTCACCTTGCAGCGTGAGGGCAAGGAATCGGATTTCTGGCTTGATCTGACTTACAGTCCGATCCGCGATGAGAGCGCGCAAGTCGCCGGGATTCTGGTGACCGCCATCGAAACCAACGAGCGCCGGCGCATCGCGCTGGAACTGCAACAGCGCTCCGATGACAGCCTCAAGGCCCAGCGCGAAACCGAAGAGCGCCTGCAACTGGCGCTTGCCGCAACTGATGCAGTCGGCACCTGGGACTGGGACATCGGCGAAGATCGCTTCATTGCCGACGCCCATTTCGCCCAGTTGCACGGCATCGATCCGGCGCGCGCCGCGCAGTTGCCCATCAGCGATTACCTGCACGGCGTGCATCCCGAAGACCGCGCGCTGGTCGCCCGCAGCATCAAGCATTGCATCACTCACGGCACTGAATATGCGGAGGAATACCGCTTGTTGCTGCCTGGTGGCGAACAGCGTTGGGTGTTTGCCCGCGGGCGCTGCTACAAGGATCACCATGGCCGCCCGATGCGCTTCCTCGGTGCCGCGCTGGACCTGACCGAACGCAAACATACCGAACAGGCGTTGCGCCAAAGCCAGACCGAGCTGCAGTTGATCATCAACGCCATGCCGATCCTGATCAGTTACGTCGACCACGAAGAACGTTTTCGCCTGAACAACGCGGCGTATCTCGACTGGTACGGGCTGACTCCGCAGGAGCTGTACGGCCGCACGATTCGCGAAGTGATCGGCGAAGAGGCCTATTTTCTGCGCGCAGCGTATATCGCCGAAGCGCTGGCTGGCCGCCCCTGCTCGTTCAGCCTCTATACCCATCACCGTGACGGCAGCGCCCGGCATGCGCTGATGAATTACTTGCCGCGTCACGGCCCCGATGGCGCGGTCAACGGTTTCTACATTTTCGTGATCGACGAAACCGAACGTAAAAAGACCGAAGAAGCACTGCGCAATCTCAACGAGACCCTTGAGGAGCGAGTCAGTGCCCGCACGGATCAACTGGCGCAGGCCAATCAACGTTTGCAGAACGAGATGTTCGAGCGTGAGCGCGCCGAAGATGCGTTGCGCCATGCGCAGAAGATGGAAGCGGTCGGCCAGCTCACTGGCGGCATCGCCCATGACTTCAACAACATGCTCACCGGGATCATCGGCAGCCTCGACCTGATGCAACGCTATATCGCCAATGGTCGGGCCGACGAGATCGGCCGTTTCACCGAAGCAGCGGTGTCCTCGGCCAACCGTGCAGCCGCCCTCACCCACCGTTTACTGGCGTTTTCGCGGCGCCAGTCGCTGGATCGCAAGACCCTGAACGTCAACGAGCTGATCCATTCGCTGGAGGATCTGATCCGTCGCACCAAAGGCGATCCGATCGAACTCACCTTGCGTCTGGCCGAAGACGTGTGGCCGGTCAGCACCGATGTCAGCCAACTGGAAAATGCCCTGCTCAATCTGGTGATCAACGCCCGCGACGCCATGCCCGAGGGCGGTGAGCTGCTGATCGAGACGGCCAACGTCTATCTCGATGGCAGTGACCTTACGACGCTGGAACCGGTCAAGGCTGGCGACTACTTGATGTTGGCGGTCAGCGACAACGGCACCGGCATGACGCCTTCGGTGCGCTCCAAGGCCTTCGATCCGTTTTTCACCACCAAACCCATCGGCCAGGGCACCGGCCTCGGGTTGTCGATGATTTATGGTTTTGCCCAGCAATCCGGCGGCCATGTCAGCCTCGACAGTTTGCCGGGCCAGGGCACTTGCGTGCGCCTGTACTTGCCGCGTTTGCATGGCATCGAGCCTGAATGCCCGTCTGTCGAGCCGATCGAGCAGACGTCACCCACTGCAACAGGTGAAACCGTGGTGGTGGTCGAAGATGACCCGGCGGTGCGCATGCTGGTCACCGATCTGTTGAAGAGCCTGGGTTACCAGGCTCATGAAGCGGAAGACGCCAAGACCGCCCTGCCGCTGCTGGAGTCGGATTTGCGCGTGGATCTGCTGGTCACCGACGTTGGCCTGCCGGGCATGAATGGTCGGCAACTGGCAGAGATCGCCCGCCAGCGTCGCCCGACGCTCAAAGTGCTGTTCATGACCGGGTATGCGCAGAACGCCGCCGAGCGTCAGGGCTTCCTGGAGGATGGCATGGACATGGTGGCCAAACCGTTTTCGATTGAACTGCTGGCCAGCAAGATCCGCACGATGATCAGCCAAACGCCTTGAGTTGAGGCATAATCCGCGCCCCGCCGTCACCCCGTTATCAGGTACCGCAAGATGAAAGCCCAAGCCCGCCACATTCTGGTGAAAACCGCCGAAGAGGCCGAACAGCTCAAACAACGCATTGCCAAGGGCGAAGCGTTTGATGTGCTGGCGAAGAAATACTCGACCTGCCCGTCCGGCAAGCGCGGCGGTGATCTGGGTGAAGTGCGGCCGGGGCAGATGGTCGGTGCGATCGATGCGGTGATCTTCAAGAAGCCCTTACGCACGGTGCATGGGCCGATCAAGAGCAAGTTTGGTTATCACTTGGTGCAGGTGTTTTACCGGGATTAGGGTTGTCTTTAGGCCCCCATCGCGGGCAAGCCCGCTCCCACAGGAGAACGTATTCCAATGTGGGAGCGGGCTTGCCCGCGAATCGATTGCGAAGCAAGCGGCCACTCACCGCCTATTTCGGAATCAATGCCCCCGGCACTTGAATCACCCGACTGGCCAACTGATGCCCTGCCTCTGCCGCCTCGGCCGGACTGCAACCCATCAAACGGCTGGCCAGATACGCCGCACTGAACGAGTCCCCCGCCGCCGTGGTGTCGACCACTCTTTCGACCTTCTGCGCCGGCACTTCAAACGCTTCGCCATCACAGCGGATCAGGCATGCTTCGGCGCCGCGCTTGAGCACCACTTCCGGCGTGCCGATCTGCGCGTAAGCCTCGAATACCGCAGCGCAATCGGCAAAACCGAACAGTGCCTGCTCGTCATCCACCGTCAATAACGCCAGGTCTATGTGCGGAAGAACGCTGCGGTAAGCCGCCCGTGCCTCTTCCGGTGACGCCCACAAACGGGGCCGGTAGTTGTTGTCGAAGACGATCCGCGCATCGCGCTGGCGGGCTTCGATCAGGGTCTGGATCAAACGGTCGCGGCCCTGGGCACCAAGAACGGCCAGGGTGATGCCGCTGAAATACAGCACATCGTAATCCGCCAGCGCGGCCAGAATCGGTTCGGCGGCCGGCGTGGTGAAGCAATCGCGCACGGCGGCTTCGTTGCGCCAGTAGAGAAAACGCCGTTCGCCATTGGCATCGGTCTGGATGCAATACAGGCCGGGCAGCCGCCCGGGCAGGCGTTGCACCCTTTGCAGGCCGATGCCTTCGTTGGCCCAACTGGCGCACATGGCGTCGCTGAAACTGTCATCGCCCAGCGCCGTGACGTAGTCGACCTGAGCCTTGTCGCCCAAGGCGCGGGACAGGTAGACGGCGGTGTTAAGGGTATCGCCGCCAAAGCTTTGCTGCAGGCTGCCGTCGGCACGCTGCTGGAGTTCGATCATGCATTCGCCGATCAGGGCGATGCGCGGGGTGTTGGGGCCCAGTGGGCTCAGGCTGGTCATCTTGTGGTGTCTCTGGTTGATCGATGGTGTCTGGTCTGGCCTCATCGCTGGCAAGCCAGCTCCCACAGGGTTTTCGGTTGTTCACAAATGTTGTGTACACCAAAAAACTGTGGGAGCTGGCTTGCCAGCGATGGCCGTTACACGGTTTCGAGACTTAGAAACAGGTTTCCATGCTTTCGATCACCGACAACTGCTCGTCCACCAGCAATCCCACACGCCACTTGTCGAAGGTCAGGCACGGGTGCGAAGTGCCGAAGGAAATGATGTCGCCCACGCGCAGTTCAACCCCCGGCGCTACGGTCATGAATGCATGCTGATCCATCACCGCCGTGACCTTGCACGCACCGACATCCTCGCCCACCGCTGGCACCACTGCGGCTTTGTAACGCAACAACGGCACCGGCAGACCGGCATCGAAGGCGACATCACGCTTGCCCAGGGCAATCACCGCAACCCCAGGCTCGGGAAGCGATTGCACGTGCGCCCAGACTTCCAGCGCCGGACGCAGGCCTTCGTGCAGATCGCTGCGACGGTCGAGCACGCAGCATTGCGCTTCTTTGTAGATACCGTGGTCGTGCGCCACGTAACTGCCCGGACGCAACACGCTGAGGAAGCGGCCGCCCGCGTTCTGCGCTTCGAACGATTCGGCGATCAGGTCGTACCACGCCGACCCCGAAGCCGTGATGATCGGCTTGGCGATGGCAAACGCGCCGCTGTCCTGCAACTGCACGGCCAGACGCACCAGTGACGCGGCGAATTCGCGGATGCCGCTGACCGCGTGATCACCATGAATCACGCCTTCATAACCTTCGATACCGGTCAGGGCCAGCGCCGGTTGCGCGTTGATCGCCTTGGCCAGCTCGATGACTTCCTGCTCGCTGCGGCAACCGCAACGGCCGCCGACTACGCCGTACTCGATCATCACGTTGAGCTTCACGCCGCGCGAGGCGAAGTAAGCGCCAAGATCGGCGACGTTGTCCGGGTGATCGACCATGCAATAGAAATCAAACGTCGGGTCGGCGAGCAGATCGGCAATCAGCGCCATATTCGGTGTGCCAACCAGTTGGTTGGCCATCAGCACCCGCCGTACACCGTGGGCGTAAGCAGCGCGGGTCTGGGTGGCGCTGGCGAGGGTGATGCCCCACGCGCCGGCGTCGAGCTGACGCTTGAACAGTGCCGGGGTCATGCTGGTCTTGCCGTGAGGCGCGAGTTCGGCGCCGCTGTCGCTGACGAACTTCTGCATCCAGCGAATGTTGTGCTCCAGCGCTTCGCGGTGCAGCACCAGCGCCGGCAGGCTGACGTCACGCACCAGGTGCGCGCCGATGGCGGCGTCGCCCTTTTCCACAGCAGTATTGATGGCAGTCGTCATGGTCAAACTCCTCGCGTTCATTCGCGGCCGCAGGCAGTCGCGATTATTCGTTGATCCGCCGGGCGAGGCTGTTGGCGCTCTCGATCAGTACCCGGCGATAGTCGTTGTAATTGTTCTTCGCATCGGCCCGTGGAGCGACGATGCACAGGGTGCAGATGGCCACGCCGTAAAGGTCTTTGACCGGGGCGGCGAAGCAATGAGTGAAGGTGTCGGCGACGCTGTCGAAAGAAAAGAATCCGTCGATGCCGGCCTGACGGATTTCCGCCAGAAAGCGTTCCAGCGGCAAGCGTTCGCCGTCGGGCAGGATGTAGTCGTCTTCGTCGATCAGGTCGATGATCTGCTGGTCGCTCAAATGCGCCAGCAACAGGCGCCCGGAGGCGGTCCACGGGATCGGCGCGTTTTCGCCGATGTCGGAAGAAATGCGGAAATGCCGCTCGCCCTCCTTCATCAACGCCACCGTGTATTTGCGCCCGTTGAGCAGGCACATCTGCGCGGTCTCGCGGGTCTGGCTGACGATCTCCTGCAAAGCGTGATCGGCCTCGCGACTGAGGTCGAAATGACGCAAATGCGCCTGCCCGAGGAAATACAACTGACGGCCGAGATAGACGTGACCGTCCTTGCCCACCGGTTCCAGAATCCGCCGTTCCAGCAAGGAAGCGACCAGTTCGTAGACCGTGGATTTCGGGCTGCCGATACCGTTGGCGATGTCGTTGGGACGCAGCGGCTGGCCGATTTCCTTGAGGAAATCGAGGATATCGAACGCCCGGTCCAGACCACGGGCCCGGCGCTTGATGGTGTCTTCGGTCATGTCAGTGGTTCCCATAAAAGTTGCCGGGATGGTAACGGGCTCGTGAAGTTGTGTCAGTTGGATCGTCACCCTCACCCCCCGCCCTCTCCCAGGGGGAGAGGGAGCCTGACCGTATCGATGCATGACTAGCTGACAAACGCTGGAGTCTGCATCGATAGAGATCAGTCCCCTCTCCCTCCGGGAGAGGGTTAGGGTGAGGGAGAGCCTTTGACTCAAGCCTTCTTCTTGTACGCAATGCAATCAATCTCGACCTTGCAGTCGACCATCATGCTCGCCTGCACACAGGCCCGCGCCGGGGCATGTTCCGGTTTGAAGTATTCGCCAAACACCTTGTTGAAGCTGCTGAAATCCCGCGGATCATCCAGCCACACTCCGGCACGCACCACGTCTTCCAGGCCATAACCGGCCTCTTCGAGAATCGCGATGAGGTTCTTCATGGTCTGGTGGGTCTGCTCGACGATGCCGCCAACAATGATCTCGCCATCCACCGCCGGCACCTGCCCGGACACATGCAGCCAGCCATCCGCTTCAACAGCGCGGGCGAAAGGACGTGGCTGACCACCAGCGGCGGTGCTGCCGGTGCCGTAACGCGTAATGCTCATGGGTATTTCTCCTGATTACAAAACGAAAATTTAAAACCGCGTGCTTTTCAGAAACTCAGCCAGACGCGGCGATTGCGGGCGCTCGAACAGTTCCTTGGGAGGCCCCTGCTCTTCGATGCGCCCCTGATTCATGAAAACGATCTTGTCTGAAACCTCGAAAGCGAAACGCATTTCGTGGGTCACCAGCAGCATGGTCATGCCGTCTTCGGCGAGGCCCTTGATCACGTTGAGCACTTCGCCGACCAGTTCCGGGTCAAGGGCTGAGGTCACTTCGTCGAACAGCATCAGGCTCGGGTTCATCGCAATCGCCCGGGCAATCGCCACGCGCTGTTGCTGACCACCGGACAGCTGGCCGGGAAAATGATTACGGCGTTCCAGCAGACCAACCCGATCCAGCCATTTCTCGGCCAGTACCACGGCTTCGTCCTTGTGCATTTTCTTCACCTTGAGCAGGCCCAACGTGACGTTCTGCAACGCCGTCAAATGCGGGAACAGGTTGAATTGCTGAAACGCCATGCCGGTCATCGCACGATGCCGGGCGATGACTTTTTCGCCATGACGTACGCGTTTGCCGTTGACCTCGTCGTAGCCGATGGACTCGCCGTCGAGCAGGATCTGCCCGCCCTGGAACTCTTCAAGCATGTTCACGCAGCGCAGCAGCGTGGTCTTGCCGGAGCCACTGGAACCGATCAGCGTCACCACGTTGCCGCGTTGCATGCTGAGGTCGACGCCGTTGAGTACTTCGACCGCGCCGTACTGTTTGTGCAGGCCACGAATGTCCAGCAGTGGCTGGCCGTTTGGAACGTTGGAAACTTGAGCTTCAGTCATGGCAAGGCCACCCGCTTTTCAATGTGCCGGCCGAGTAACTCGATGCCGTAGTTGATGACGAAAAACAGAAACCCGGCGAACAGATAGAACTCCAGGGTCATGAAGGTTCGGGCGATGATCTGTTGGGTGCTGAGGAGCAATTCGGCGACGCCGATCACCGAAAGCAAGGTCGAGGCCTTGACGATCTCGGTGGACGAGTTGACCCACGTTGGCAGGATCTGCCGCAGTGCCTGAGGCAACAGCACGTAGCCAAGGGATTGATAAAACGTCAGGCCGATGGCCTTGCTGGCTTCCATTTGCCCACGAGGCAAGGCTTGCAAAGCCCCGCGCACAATCTCGGCAACGTGGGAGCCGCAGAACAGCGTCAGGCCTAAAGCGCCGGCCTGAAACGCGCTGATCTGCCAACCCAGCGCCGGCGCCATATAGAAGCACGCGAGCACCAGTACAAACACCGGGGTGCCGCGAATCAGGTCAACGTAAAAGCGAAACGGCGCGCGCATCCAGAACCTGCCGTAGGTCAGCACCAGGCCGGTGACGACACCGAGCAGCGTGCCGAACAGAATTGCCAGCGCCGACACCTGCACACTGGTCAAAAAACCTTGCAGCAGCGTTTCCCGCGCCACCCACAACTCATGCAACCAACTAGGTGATTGGTACATCGCAGCCTCCTATCGGCGGATCGCCAGACGCTGCTCGAGGTAACGCAGCAGCATGGCAATGAGGTAACAGGCCGCGACATAGAGCGCCGTGGTCACCAGCCAGGTTTCGATCACCCGGTAGCTCTCGACATTGATCTTGCGCGCGTAATAGGTCAGCTCCGGCACCGCAATCGCGGCGGCCAGCGAGGTGTCCTTGAACAGCGAAATGAAGTTGTTCGACAACGCCGGCAACACGTTGCGCAGCATCACCGGCACCGTGACATAAGCCTTGACCTGCCATTCGCCCAGACCAATCGCCAACCCGGCTTCGCGCTGGCCCTTGGGAATGCTGAGCAAACCGCCACGAAACACCTCCGTCAGGTACGCCCCGGCATACAGCGACAGGGTGATGATGAACGACGGAATCTTGTCCAGCCGGATCCCCAGGCTCGGCAACGCAAAGTAGATCAACAGAATCAACACCAGAATCGGCGTGTTACGGATCACCGTGACGTACACCGAGGCCAGCACCCGCAGGGCGCGATGCTTTGACAGCAAGGCAAACGCCATCAGCAGGCCGATCACGCAGCCGATGGCGATCGACACCAGCGCCAGTTCAAGACCCAGACCGAGCCCCGCCAGCAAGGTGTCGAAATCGCGCCACACGGCGGCAAAGTTCAACTGATAGTTCATGGTCAGCAGTACCTTGAGCGGGGCGATGGGCTCGCCCCACTCTCACGGGATCATTTGAATTCGACAGGGAAACCGATTGCGGGCGACGGCAGATCAACGCCGAACCACTGTTTAAACGATGCCGCATAGGTCGGGAATTCAACGCCGGTCATGGCTTCATGCAGCGCGGTGTTGACGAAGTTCAGCCAGTCCTGATCGCCGCGTTTGACCGCGCAAGCGTAGGTCTGCGGGCTCCAGGCGTAAGTCGGGCTGCGGTAGCGGCCAGGGTTCTGCACCATCAGGTATTTGACCGAAGACTGGTCGGTGGCGGCGGCATCGGCACGGCCGGAGTTAACCGCCTGATACATCAGGTCGACGCTGTCGTACTGATCGACCTTGGCCTTGGGCAGTGCCTGATGCACCAGTTCTTCGGCATAGACGTTTTGCAGCACCGCTACGGTGACGCTGTCGCCGCCGGCCTGCAAATCTTCGATTTCCTTGTACTTGCTGTTGTTCGGCAGCAGTAAGCCAACGCCTTCGCGGTAGTACGGCAGGGTGAACGCAACTTGCTGCGCACGGCTGGCAGTAACAGTGATGAACTGGCAGCTCATGTCGACTTTGTCGGTGAGCAGATTGGGAATCCGCGCATCGGACGACTGCACGACAAACTCGACTTTGCTCGGATCGTTGAACAGACCTTTGGCCACCATCCTGGCGATGTCGATATCAAAACCCTGCAACTTGCCGTCCGCGCCCTGAAAGTGCCACGGCGCATTGGTGCTGCCGGTGCCCACAATCAATTTCCCACGGGCCAGAACCGCATCGAGCTTGCTGTCGGCTGCCTGGGCCATACCCATGGCAGCGGACGAAGCCGCAAGAACAAAAACACACGCATTGAACAACGAAGGACGGCGATGCATGGCAAGCACTCCAGGATGGTGTTTATTCCGCTATACCGGAACACAGTTTGTTACTACGGAATAGACAGCAGAAAGTGTGCCACAGGATTGATTCAAAATCCTCGGCGAATCGAAAAACCAATCAGTTCAAACGGTTAGAAAAATTCGGGAATGCAAAAGCAGCCGACACATTTCCCGGGTTCGCGCTACCGGAGGCAACCCGATGGGAAGTAACGTCACATTTGTGTGCATCTGGTTGCTCGATTGAGACCACAACGAAGTCCGATCCGGGAATCAGAAGGCGTCTGAGCAGCGACAGCCGTTCATCGGATTTATGGCTGCACCTGTCAGAGTTGACAGTTGTCGAGTGCCGGGTTTACGAGCCTACTTCGCAGGCCAAACATGGCTTTAAACCACTCCCGATAAGGATATTCGTAATGGCTAATCTCATTAAGAACGGCGATTTTTCTCAGCAAGGCGCGCATTGGACGGCGACCGATCCAGAGAATGTGAGATTTGTAACCGGTCATTGCATTATTGCTGCACCAGACTCAATCAGTCAGAACGTTCCCGCTGGCGCTGGCGGCGGAGGACAATTCATGCTTTTCGCCAGAGTGAAAACACTTTCTGGCCATGGTGCTCGTATCACTGTGCAGCCGCTTCCCACAGGCGAGCCAGTTCACCTTGACCTTCATGGCGGTGCGGAGTGGGACGTGCTGTCGGCGAAATTCGAGGTACAGATCTCGACAATCGCTTTCAAGGTCACACTGGAAGCCAGTGATGGCGAGTTTGGTGTCCCAGGCTCTTATTTTGGCGATGTGACGCTCTCGAAACTGCTCTGACACTGAAGTCTGACAAAAGGGGTCATCGGCCAACGGTGACTCGTTTCTTCGTCCTGGGTATGCATTGCCGACGTAGCGAGAAAAGGAGTTTCCAATGAGTTCGACAGGCCTTCACTCAATGCTGCCGCCGACCTACCGCAAAGCCCTGAAAACCTGGCGCCCGGTGATCCTCTACTTCGCCAACGAACACTGCCCCGCGTGCGAATGGGCCGGGCCGGTGTTCCGGCAGATCGCCGAGCCTTATCGGCATCGCGCCAATATCTACATGCTCAACACCAGCGAATCGCCGCGCCATCCGCAGGTGATGGGCACGCCAACGGTGCTGTTCTACAAGGACGGCAGGCTGGTGAAAAACCTCAAAGGCATCGGCACTGAAGAAACCCTCGCACGGGATTTCGCCGAGCATATCGGCAGGACCAAAGCCCCCGCTGCGCCCCTTAAACGACTACATGACCTGCTTTGGTTACGCCAGATACTTCGCACTCTGCGCACTGTTCCACGTGCGCGCCTGCGGGTTCTGTAATGAACGTGCCGCCTGAATGAACAGACTTGAAGCAGCGGTAACAACCAGACATCAACAAGGGATTGGATATGACGAATTTAATCAAGAATGGCGAGTTCACCGAAGGCGAAGATAATTGGTCAGTTACCCATCCAGAGCATGTGCGTATCAGCGACGGTGAGTGCACGATCGCTTCCCCCGGCTCCATCAGCCAGGAGGTCGCTTTTCATTCTGAAGTCGAAGAGTATGCGCTGTCCGCCAGAATGAAGACTGCGCCCGGCTTCACGACTCGCGTTTTATTGACCCTACATCCTGCTGGCGACGAGCTTGAGCTGACGCTAAAAGACGCTTCGAACTGGCAAGTGTTGACTGACTGGATCATCGCGCCACCAGGAACGACCAGAGCCACGGTCACGCTTCAGGCAGACGGAGCAACCGGAGTAGCCGCCTCGCAATTTGGCAGTCTGGTGCTTCTGAGTCTAAACAAGAAAAAGCCGAAAAACGTACCGGCCTGAATTGTCGCGTGGTGGCGATCTCTTTTTGGTGGTTGAACACATGGACTGTGTTGCCAGCGTCTCCAAACAAGCGCATTCGCGTTCAGGCTCGCTCCCGCATTGGAATGCATTTCCCTGGGGCAGCGAGCCTGCTCGCGAAGAGCTCATAAAAGTCCATAAAAGTCGGTAAAAAGCTTCGGCATTACGCGGCCTCTCGCACCAACAACACCTGCGTCACACGACGCTCTTCAACCGCCACCACAGTCATGTACCAGCCCGCATGCTCCAGACGGTCACCTTTAATCGGCAATCGATCCAGGAGGCTCATCACCAACCCCGCGACCGTCTGATAGTCCTCGGTCGGCTCGGCACCGAAGCCGGTGCGCTGGCGAACTCGCGCAAGGTTCAGTGCACCACTGACCATAAAACCGCCCTGCGCCTCGAGCACATCCGGGCCTTCAATTTCACTGGCATCAGGCAGCTCACCGGCAATCGACTCCAGAATGTCGGTCATGGTCAGCACGCCGACGAAGTCACCGAATTCGTTGACCACGAAAGCAATGTGGGTCGACGCCGCGCGCATCTGCTCCAGTGCGTTGAGGATCGAAAAGCTGTCGAGCAGGTTGATGGTCTTGCGTGCCAGATGCTCCAGGTTGGGCTCGGCGCCAGCCAGGTATTCCTTGAGCAATTCCTTCTTGTGCACGAAGCCCAATGGTTCATCCACCACACCGTCGCGGATCAGCGGCAGACGCGAGTAGGACGAGTGCATCAACTTCGTGCGAATCGCCTCGGCATCGTCGGCCAGATCGATGGTGTCGACGTCCGCGCGCACGGTCATCAGGCTGCGGATCGGCCGCTCGGCCAGTTGCAGCACGCCGCTGATCATCACGCGCTCACGGCGGTCGAACAGTTCGGCGCTCGGCGCGTCACCATCGTCCAGCAGGTCGGAAATCTCTTCGCCGACCTCCTCCACCGCCAGCTTGCGACCGCCCAGCAAACGCATCACCGCATGGGCCGTACGTTCACGTATCGGCCGCAAGCCCTGCATCGAACGTTTGCGTCGGGCCCGGGCGATCTGGTTGAACACCTCGATCAGGATCGAGAAACCGATGGCCGCGTACAGATAGCCTTTCGGGATGTGGAAACCCAGACCTTCGGCGGTCAGGGCGAAACCGATCATCATCAAGAAGCCCAGACACAGCATGATCACCGTCGGGTGTGCGTTGACGAAGCGGGTCAGCGGCTTGCTCGCGACAATCATCAGGCCGATGGAGATGATCACGGCGATCATCATCACCGCCAGTTCATCGACCATGCCCACGGCGGTAATCACCGCGTCCAGCGAGAACACCGCGTCGAGCACCACGATCTGCGCGACGATCGGCCAGAACAGCGCATAAGCGGTGTTGGTCGAGCGCCCGCCGACATGGCCTTCCAGCCGTTCGTGCAATTCCATGGTGGCTTTGAACAGCAGGAACACGCCACCGAACAGCATGATCAAGTCACGCCCGGAGAAGCTCTTGTCGAACACCTCAAACAACGGCTGCGTAAGGGTGACCAGCCAGGAAATACTCGCCAACAGGCCCAAGCGCATGATCAGCGCCAGCGACAGGCCGATGATTCGGGCTCGGTCGCGCTGATGCGGTGGCAGTTTGTCGGCAAGGATTGCAATGAACACCAGGTTGTCGATACCCAGCACCAGTTCCAGCACGATCAAGGTCAACAAGCCTAACCAGGCCGTGGGATCCGCTAACCATTCCATAAAATGTCTCTATCTCTCTTCAGTGAATTCAGGCTGCCGGACACGGCAAAGCGCAACGCGAAGGCTGTGAAGCCGCGTTATCAACGATAGTCAGGTGTCGGAAAACTGGATGCTGCGAGTGCGTCAAGACCGCGCCGTGGCGCGAAGGGAAGGTACGACTGGGAGGCTCCAAGAGGGTGTTCATGTAGATCCTGAATGAAAAAAGGCCTTGAAGCGTACAGGCAGGAGTGACTTTTCCTACAGTGCGAAATCATTTCAAAATCTGTACGCCAGGGAACTGAGTTGTTTGTGACGACGCCTGCTCGCGAAGAGGCCTGTAAAAACAGCGCCATCAGCGGCCGGCGAAGCGCTGGCGGGACAGCGCCCGCAAATCCCCTTCAACGTAATAATCATTGGTCCAGCTGTCATCCACCGCCAACGGACTGACCTGCTTCAACGCCAGTTTTTTCGCGAAATATCGAAACCGGTAATGCTCATAAAACCGCAACAGCTCCAGGCCATAACGATCAGCCAGATCGGTATCACCGCGAATGATCAGGTAGTTCTCGTCGTTGCCATTGCTGGCCGAAGCACTGAGGTTGTGACTGCCACTGATGATGGTCGGAGCGTCCGTGGTGAAGTCAGTGACCACGGCTTTGGTGTGCACCAGCAAATTACCTTTCTGGCCTTTCATGTTTTCACGCAGCCAACCTTCCAGACCGGTGTTGAGCAACGCCGTTGCGGCGAACTCGGCCGTGCGGTCGGCGTGGAATCCGGTGATGCGGCTGACCGTGTTTTGCAGGCCATAACGCAAAATGTCGTCATGCGGCCGGCCGAGCAAGGCGTTGAGGATGGCGTCGGGCAAAGCGAACGCGGTCACAAACAACACATCCTTTTTCGCCGCTCCGATAATCTCGACAAATTCGCGCAAATCAGCGCCCCCGGTACGTGGCGAGAATCCGGCGAACAGCGGCTGCGTGGCGTCCATCGGGTTGTGTTCGGTGATCCACGTACGGGTCGCGCCGACGTCTTCCGGTGTCGCCCAGACTTCTTCGAAGGTTTGCAGGTAACGACTGGCGACGGTCGCCTCATCGAGGACATGAACCACGTTGGCCTGCCGATAGACGCCATTGGCAGTGAAGTTGGTGCTTCCGCACAACACCACTTGGGGCTGGCGCTGGCCCGCCGCATCGAGCCGGCTGAGGACGATAAATTTGTTGTGGAAGATGTTGTGCGTGACGCGCCCGCGCTTGCTCGACGCGGGCAGTTTAGCCAGGCTCGCTTCGTTGATTGTGGTGTCTTCGTCATCGGGTCGGGCGTGATACAGAACGCGAATCCGTACACCACGCTCGAAGGCTGCATTCACGGCGTCGACGATGGCTTGCAACTGATATTCGTAAATGGCGATGTCCAGTGCCCACTGCCCATCGACCGCGCGCTCGATAAACCCCAGCAAACGTGCGAGCAAGCCGTTCTCCAGCCATTGTCGCGCCGCATCAGGCCAGGCTTCGATGGGCATGTTTTTGTTGGCGCTGATCTGCGCATCGAGGTCGGGAAACTTGCGCTGGAACGCCTGACTGGCGGCCACGGCACGATTGAAAATCACGCTTTGATCGGCTGGATGACCGTCGTCGCTGATGACGGTCAGTTCCAGAAACTCACCCAGTTGGGGAGCCTCCGGCGTGCCATAAGCGAGGTGGACGCGATAGTGAATGGTCATCCCCGGATTCACCGCGTAATCGGCCCAGCGAAATTTCTGCAGCGGGGCCTTATCGCTGGGGGTGGCGTGAAACTGCGGGAACGTGTGGGTTTTTCCGGGGAAGGTCAGGCTGTTGAAAAGAAACAGCCAAGGCTTGTCGCCTTGCTGTTTTTCGATGGCGAATCCGAGCAGACCTCTGCGCCGGGGTTCGGCCAGATCCATCGCCAGCAGCACGCCGTTGGTACCGGCGTAGGCTTTGACGCGGAAGTCGTCCTGAGGGTTCTTGACCAGAATGCGCATCGCTCACTCCTTGTGATTGCGGCTGGGGTGCAGCATAGAGCAGTGCTGCGAATTGTGGTCAATAGATCCGAATCCGAGTGGAGGCCATCGCGGGCAAGCCCGGCTCCCACAGTTCCCGAGGCGGACACAATGCCTGGGGTCAACAGAAAAACCTGTGGGAGCGGGCTTGCCCGCGATGAGGCCCGGTCAGACGACACCAGAATCAAAGGTCGTCGATGTGCCGATAATCTGCGGCCAATGCCTCCGCCAGATCCCTCGCCCGCCCTAACCGAATCGGCCCGCGTTCGATATCGATCAACAGACCCGGACAATCCAGCGTCGGCAAGCCTGACCAGGCTTTCAAACGCCCGTCCGTGACCACCAGCAAGCGTTGCTGCTCGGCCGGAAAACGCTTGCGCCGCACCGTAAGCCATTGCTGCGCCTGCGCCAGTGCCGCGAGCAACGGCGTCCCGCCCCCCGCGCCCAAAGCATCGAGCCAGACACGCAAACCGCTGGACGCCTTCAAGCCCTGCACCTGCCACTTCGGCGCCGCGCCACTGGCGGTCAGTAACGCCAGCCGCGCACGCTGGCGATAGGCGTCATCAAACAGTTGCGCGAGCAGGCCTTTGGCATCGCGCAGCGCGTGATGGCGGCGCGTCGAGGCCGAAGCATCGACGATCACCAGCCACAACTCATGGGGCGAGCGGGTGCGCAATTGAAACAACAAATCTTCCCGGCTTTGCGGGCGGCCGTTAAGCAGCGTTCCCGGCCAGTTCACCGCGCCACTGCGAGCCGCATGACGTTTGCCCTGGCGTCCGTTATCCAACCGTCCGGCGCGGGGTCTGGCATTCGCCCCCGCGTCAGACCGGGGGCGAATGCCTAGGGCTTTTTTTCCAGCGGCCAGCTCGGCACTTCGCGGCGGGCACCGGTGGCAAGTGCCGGGGCCGGCATGTCGCCCCACTGGCCCTGCCCTTCGCTCGGGTTCGGACTGGCCGCCGCGTTTGCCGGGGATTGCGCGGGTTGTTGAGGAGTGGAAGGCATTTGTTCGCGACGACGATGGCGCAGGGCAAATTCGGCGACAGCGTCGATATCCTCTTCGGCGATGGCCGTGGCACCACGCCATGCCGCGTGAGCGCGAGCCGCGCGCAACCACACCAGATCAGCACGCAAGCCATCGACGCTGGCGGCGAAACAACGCTCGGTGATGTGCGCCAGCGCGGCATCGTCCAGAGGAATGCCGACCAACGCGCTGCGGGCGTTTTCACAACGCTCACGCAGGGCCTGTTGTGCGCTTTCCCACTGGGCACAGAATCCTTGTGGATCGCTGTCGAAATCCAGCCGCCGGCGAATGATCTGCCCGCGCTCGGTCGGTGCGGTATGGCCACTGAGCGCGACGTTGAGGCCGAAGCGATCAAGCAACTGCGGGCGCAACTCGCCCTCTTCCGGGTTCATGGTGCCGATCAGTACAAACTTCGCCGAATGCCGGTGGGAAATACCGTCGCGCTCGATCAGGTTGGTGCCGCTGGCAGCGACGTCGAGCAACAGATCGACCAGATGATCGGGCAGCAGATTGACTTCATCGACATAGAGCACGCCGCCGTCAGCCTTGGCCAACACGCCGGGGGAAAACTGCGCGCGGCCGTCGCTGAGGGCGGCATCGAGATCGAGCGTGCCGACCAGGCGCTCCTCGGTCGCGCCCAGCGGCAAGGTGACGAACTGGCCGCTGGCGAGCAGATCTGCGAGGCCTCGGGCCAGGGTGGATTTGGCCATGCCACGCGGGCCTTCGATCAGCACACCGCCGATTTTCGGGTCGATGGCGGTGAGGCACAGGGCGAGTTTCAGGTCATCGGCGCCGACCACGGCGGAGAGCGGGAAATGTGGGGTGTCAGTCATTTGGGCTTTTCTCTTTCGTGGTCTTTGGTGTGCTTGAGGGTTGCCGGGTGTCAGGTAGAAATACCCTCACCCTAGCCCTCTCCCAGAGGGAGAGGGAACTGACCGTGGTGCTCTTTTGAGGTCCGCCGACTTGAGCTATCCAGTCGAACTCAAGTTTTTAACAGCACACAGATCGGCTCCTTTTCCCGTGGTGCTCTTTTGAGGTCCACCGACTGAACTTTCCAGTCGAACTCCAGTTTTGAACAGCACACAGATCGGCTCCCTTTCCCGTGGTGCTCTTTTGAGGTCCAACGACTGAACTATCCAGTCGAACTCCAGTTTTGAACAGCACACAGATCGGCTCCCTTTCCCGTGGTGCTTTTTTGAGATTCACCGCCTGAACTATCCAGTCGAACTCAAATTTTGAACAGCACACAGATCGGCTCCCTTTCCCCCTCTCCCCCTTGGGTGTATGTACCGGAGACATGGTGGACACATGTTCGGAGACATGGTGGACGGTTTTAGATCTTCTTACCTGCCGTAACGATCTGCAAGTTCAAGTCGATTCGGGCAATACGATGTCTACTCCAGTAGACATCGTGGATGCCATCTTCCGTCGTTTCCCGGATAGCTACTGACCTCCCATAAAAAGCTTTTCCGACTGTGTATTCACGGTTCCGCCAGTAGATCTCGCCCTTCACCTGAACCTTCCTGACCACATCCCCATCGTCGTACTCCGGCGCCGCGGGCTGCTCCTGATATTCCCGTGGGCTGCTGCTGTAGCGAGTAGCAGGCACCTGCATGTCCAACGCTTGATGTGGACGCTTCTGGTTGTAGATATCACGCCAGATATCAAACGCCCGTTGTGCACCGTTGAGATCAATAAAATGTCGGTCTCGCAGGACTTCATTTTTCAGGCTGCGGTGGAAGCGTTCCAGCTTTCCTTGGGTTTGCGGATGATAAGGTCGAGAGTGCCCGACCTTGATGCCCTGACTCATCAGCCAGACCTCCAGCGCGGTATAAACGCCAGTCTGGTCACCCCAGGGTGAACCGTTGTCCATCGTCATGCGCAAAGGCAGACCATGACGCCGAAAGACCCGGATTAGATGCTCCTGAACGGTTTCACGTCGCTCATCGAGGCAGGCCGCGATACACAGCGAAAACCGCGAATGATCGTCCAGTATCGTCAACGGATGGCAACGTCCCTGAGCCAGGCTGATATGGCCCTTGAAGTCCATCTGCCAAAGATCGTTGGGCGCTTCATGCTCGAAGCGGATAAACGGTTTAATCTCAGCGGCCTTTGAATCAACGCGTGAATGACGCTGTAAAACCGCATGCACGGTACTGACCGAAGGCATTACTGCGCCGCTGTCTTCCAGCACACGTTTGAGCTTGCGAGCGCCCCAAGCCGCGTATTCCTCACTCACGGTCAGAATCTGCTGCTCAACCTCTTCAGCGCAGCGTTTGGGTGACGTCTTCGGTCGTCGAGACTGATCGATCAAGCCCTCTGCACCTGAAGTTTCAAACCTGTTGAGCCATTTGTAGGCAGTGCTTGGGCTGATATTGAATCGGCGGCAAAGCTGCCGGACATTGGCTCCTTCTTGCCGAGCCAAATGCACAAACTCTGAACGAAGCTGCACGGTGGACACCTCTTCCCAGGACACAGGTCATCTCCTTGGTGATGAGCAATGTGTCTATTAAAAAGTGTCCACCATGTCTCCGAACACCTGTCCACCATGTCTCCGGTACATACATTGGGGGAGAGGGCTGGGGTGAGGGGGTGGCGTTCTTGAGTGCGTTACATATCTTCTTCTATATCCAGCAACAGATTCTCCAGCGCCTCTTTATAAGCACCAGGTTCCTGCCACATCCCCCGCTGCTGCGCTTCCAGCATGCGTTCGGTCATGTCGCGCAATGCATGCGGATTATGCTCGCGGACAAATTCCCGGGTCGCCGGATCCAGCAGATACGCGTCCGCCAACAATGCGTACTGGTGATCGTCGATCAACTGCGTCGTCGCATCGAACGCAAACAGATTATCGACCGTCGCCGCCAGTTCGAACGCGCCTTTATAGCCGTGCCGCTTGACCCCGTCGATCCATTTCGGGTTCGCCGCCCGCGAACGGATCACCCGGTTCAGCTCTTCTTTCAAGGTGCGGATCTTCGGCAGATCCGGCTGGCTGTGATCGCCGTGATAACTGGCCGCCGCTTCGCCGCGCAGGGTTTCCACGGCGGCGAGCATGCCGCCCTGGAACTGGTAATAGTCGTTGGAGTCGAGCAAGTCGTGCTCGCGGTTGTCCTGATTCTGCAGCACCGCTTGCACTTGACTCAAACGCTGGACGAACTGTTCGCGAGCGGCGGTGCCTTCGTCCGCACCGCCATAAGCGTAGGCGCCCCAGTTCAGGTAAACCTCGGCCAGATCCTCGCGGCTCTGCCACAGTCGACCGTCGATGGCGCCCTGCACGCCTGCGCCATAGGCACCCGGTTTGGCGCCGAAGATCCGCCATCCGGCCTGACGCCGTGCAGCGTCTTCATCGAGGCCCGATTGCAGCAGTGCCTCGCGTTCGGCGCGGACTTTGGCGGCCAGCGGATTGAGATCGTCCGGCTCGTCCAGTGCAGCGACTGCTTGCACTGCAGCATCGAACAGGCGAATCAGGTTGGCGAAGGCGTCGCGGAAGAAACCCGAAACCCGCAGGGTCACATCGACACGCGGACGGTCGAGCAGGCTCAGCGGCAGAATCTCGAAGTCATCGACCCGTTGGCTGCCGGTGGCCCACACCGGACGCACACCCATCAGCGCCATGGCCTGGGCAATGTCATCGCCGCCCGTGCGCATGGTCGCGGTGCCCCAGACCGACAGGCCGAGCTGGCGCAGGTGATCGCCGTGATCCTGCAAGTGCCGTTCAAGAATCAGCGTGGCCGACTGAAAACCGATGCGCCAGGCAGTGGTGGTCGGCAGGTTGCGCACGTCCACCGAGTAGAAGTTGCGTCCGGTTGGCAGCACATCGAGACGGCCACGGCTAGGAGCGCCGCTCGGGCCAGCGGGGACGAAACGCCCGCTCAAGGCGTCGAGCAGGCCGCGCATTTCGGCGGGGCCGCAGGCGTCGAGGCGTGGGGCGACGACTTCGCGCAGGTTTTCGAGGATCGCGTCGACTTCAGCCCCACGCGGACCCTGTAGGAGCGAGCCTGCTCGCGATGGCGTCAGGTCGGACAATTCAGTTTTGAATGACACACCGCTATCGCGAGCAGGCTCACTCCTGCAGGGGTTGTGCAATGTCTGGGAGATCAGTTCGGCGGCAAACAATTCGAGGCGTTCTCGGGTATCGCCGGCGGTGCGCCAAACCTCGTCGCTGACCGATACCAGTTCCTCCGGCCGCGGGCCAAGCCACGAATCGGCCAGTGCACAATCGAGTGGATCGAAACCCAATTCAAACGCCTTCGCCAACGCCCGCAGCAAACTCGACTGCGCACCCTTGCCATCGCCACGGGGAATTCTCAGCAATGCCAGCAAGGTATCGATACGCAAACGCCCGGTCGGTGACTCACCGAAAATATGCAACCCATCGCGGATCTGCGATTCCTTCAAGTCGCACAAATAGGTATCGAGACGCGGCAGCCAGATTGCGGCATCGGCATCCCTGTCCAGCGCCGCATCGAGTTGCAGCTCACGGTCGATTTGCGTGTCGCGCACCAGTTGCAGAATGTCCCGCTGCAGTTCACGGGCGCGGCGCGGATCGAGCAGTTGCGCCTCGTAATATTCGTCGGCCAGCAGTTCCAGATTACGCAGCGGGCCGTAGGTTTCGGCGCGCGTCAGCGGCGGCATCAGGTGATCGATGATCACCGCTTGCGTACGCCGTTTGGCCTGGGCGCCCTCGCCCGGGTCGTTGACGATAAATGGATAGATATTCGGCAGCGGCCCGAGCAATGCATCCGGCCAGCAGTTCTCGGAAAGCCCGACGCCTTTGCCCGGCAGCCATTCGAGGTTGCCGTGTTTGCCGACGTGGATCACGCCGTGGGCACCGTAGTTACTGCGCAGCCAGAAGTAGAAGGCGAGATATCCGTGGGGCGGCACCAGATCCGGATCGTGATACACCGCGCTCGGATCGACCTGATACCCCCGCGCAGGTTGAATGCCGACGAAGGTCAGGCCAAAGCGCAGGCCAGCGATCATCATGCGCCCGTCGCGACACATCGGATCGTTTTGCGGCGGCCCCCAACGCTCGATCACGGCAGCGCGATTGGCCTCAGGCAGCGCGTTGAACATGGTCAGGTAATCATCCATCGCCAGGCTTTGCTGGCATGGGCGCAAGTCAAGCGTATCGAGGTCATTGCTGACGCCGCCAAGCAATTGCCGGATCAGCTCGGTGCCGCTCTCCGGCAGTTCCGGTGTGAGCGGATAACCTTCGGCCTGCAAGGCGCGCAGGATATTCAGCGCCGCCGCCGGCGTATCCAGACCGACACCGTTGCCGATGCGTCCGTCACGAGTCGGGTAGTTGGCGAGAATCAGCGCAATGCGTTTCCCGGCATTCGGCACCCGCGCCAGATCGATCCAGCGCCGCGCCAGTTCGGCGACGAAATCCATACGTTCAGGTTGCGCGCGATAACAGACCACATCCGACTGACTGCGCTCACTGCGCCAGGCCAGATCCTTGAAGCTGATCGGGCGGCTGATGATGCGCCCGTCGAGTTCCGGCAAGGCAATGTGCATCGCCAGATCCCGTGGACCGAGGCCCTGCTCGCTGTCACGCCAGCCGGGCTCGTTGTCCTGGGCACAGATGGCCTGGATCACCGGAATATTGCGACGAAACGGCCGTAAATGCGGCGCTTCAGGGCTGGACTGGGCGAAACCGGTGGTATTGAGAATAACCCCTGCCTCGACCTCATCCAGCCAATCTTCGACGACCGACAGACAGCCGGGCTCTTTCAGACTGGCCACGGCAATCGGCAACGGATTAAGCCCCGCCGCTTGCAAGCGCTGACAGAAAACATCGATGAAGGCGGTGTTCGCCGCTTGCAGGTGCGAACGGTAAAACAGCACCGCCGCGACCGGTTGCTCCGACAGCCAATCGGCTTGCCAGTCACTCAGCGCAGCGGTGTTTTTGTTCGGGTGGTAAATCGCCGTGCGCGGCAGGGTCTGCGGCTCATCCCAGGCGTAATCGCGGCCGAGCCAGCGGTTGCCCAGACAACGGAAGAAATCCAGCGCATTGCCCATGCCGCCCTGACGCAAGAATTGCCAGAGACGATCACGATCCTCGGCGCCGACGGTGCTCAAGTCGCTGAGTTCCGGATCGGGGCGATCATCACCCGGCACCAGAATCACCTGTACACCACGCTCGGACAGTTCGATCAAACGCTCGACGCCGTAGCGCCAATAGGCAATGCCGCCGTGCAGCGAAATCAGAATGACCTTGGCGTGACGTAGCACTTCATCGACGTACAAATCGACCGAAGCATGATTTTGCACCTGCATCGGGTTGGCCAGACGCAGGCTCGGATAATCCTCGGGCAACTGCTGCACGGCTTCGGCGAGCAGCGCCAGACTGGAGTCGCCGCTGCACAGGATCACCAGCTCGGCGGGGGTTTGTCCAAGGTCGGCAATGTTGTCATCCGACACGAAACCGCCGGGCTGGGTCCTGAGCAGGTGCATGGTTTAAACGCTGAGCGCGGCGCGCAGTTGCGCTTCGAGTTGCGCCGCGTCGAGCTCCTGACCGATCAACACCAGGCGCGTAACGCGCGATTCATCGGCGCCCCACTGACGGTCGAAGTGCTTGTCGAAACGCGTGCCCACACCTTGAATCAGCAGGCGCATCGGCTTGTTCGGAATGGCCGCGAAGCCCTTCACGCGCAGGATGCCGTGCTTGACCACCAGTTGCGTCAGCGCGTCGAGCAGCAGGCTCTCGTCGGCTTGCGGCAGTTCGATGGAGATCGAATCGAAGGCGTCGTGATCGTGGTCATCGTGGTCGTCATCGCCTTCACCGTGGTGGTGATCGTGATGGCTGTGGCGGCTGTCGATGTGTTCCTCAGAACCGGCACCGAGGCCGATCAGCACGTCCAGCGGCAGGCGACCGTTGCTGGCTTCGATGATTTTCACCGCTGGCGGCAACTCTTCGGCGACTTCAGCGCGGACGCGAGCGAGATCTTCCGGGCTGGTCTGGTCGGCCTTGTTGAGGATTACGAGGTCGGCGCTGGCCAGTTGGTCGGCAAACAGTTCGTGCAGCGGCGACTCGTGGTCGAGGTTCGGGTCGAGTTTGCGCTGGGCATCGACCTGATCAGGGAACGCAGCGAAAGTGCCAGCAGCCACGGCCGGACTGTCGACCACGGTGATCACCGCATCCACGGTGCAGGCGCTGCGGATTTCCGGCCACTGGAAGGCTTGAACCAATGGCTTCGGCAGGGCCAGGCCGGAAGTTTCGATGAGGATGTGATCGAGGTCGCCACGACGGGCAACCAGTTCGCGCATCACCGGGAAGAATTCTTCCTGAACGGTGCAGCACAGGCAGCCGTTTGCCAGTTCGTAAACGCGACCGGTGGCTTCTTCTTCGGTGCAGCCGATGGTGCATTGCTTGAGGATTTCACCGTCGATGCCCAACTCGCCGAACTCGTTGACGATCACCGCAATACGGCGGCCCTGAGCGTTGTCGAGCATGTGCCGCAGCAGTGTGGTTTTGCCCGAGCCGAGGAAGCCGGTGACGATGGTGACGGGGAGTTTGGCCAGTGTTTTCATCGGATGCCCTTTGGCAAGGTGGCGGGCAAACGGGACGAGATCCGCGGCGCAGGCGCGCGCGGAAGAATTCGCCACCGGATCACCCCGCCCGGTTGTAGTGAGAATCTTTGACGAGGCAGGTCTCCTGGCTGACGGTGTTCAGGCCTTGGGCCTGGTATTCGCTGCGCCTTCCCGCTGGCTCATGGGTTGAGCTGGCAGTGGCGTGGCAGTGAATTTCACCGTTCACAGTTGCGGGGGCAGCCGCGGCTTGGACCGCGTTCCCTTCTTAGCTCCGGTTTGTGCCGGAGAACCTCGAAAGCGCAAGGCTACGCATGGTGTGGTGGCGGGTCAATGGGGTTGGGTTTTAGGTTTGGGGGCATATCCGTTGCTGCGGGTGTTGCTGATTAGGGTTCCGCCCTTACGGCGGGTCACTTTTTCCAGACGCCGAAAAAGTAACCAAAAAGGCTGCTCCCGGACGTACGGCACTTCGCCTAGGCTCAGTGTTCCCTCGCTACGGCGTCCATCCGGGGGCATCGCCTCCGGTTTGCTTCGCTGCACCTCCTCTCGATGTGTTTGGCTTCGCCAAACGGCGCTGCGCGCCTACCCCGGATGAACACCTCCGCTCGGCCTGCCGATGGGCCTGAAGATCAAGAGCAGGATCAACAGCCAGATCAAGAGCCAGATCAAGAGCCAGATCAAGAGCCAGATCAAGAGCCCCTCACCCTAGCCCTCTTCCGGAGGGAGAGGGGACTGACCGAGGTGTTTGGGAGAGGTACACCGACTCGAAATACCGAGTCGAACTCAGATTCTGAAAGGCTCAAAAATCAGCTCCCTCTCCTTGGGGAGAGGGCTGGGGTGAGGGGCAAATCCAACACAAAACCAAAGCCGACCGCACGCTTCTCAACACTCAACACTCAACACTCAACACTCAACACAATGAGCGTCAGCTCAAGTACCGCTCTTGACCTTAACCAATCAACACAATGAGCGTTAGCTCAAGTACCGCCCTTGATCTTCACCACTCAACACAATGAGCGTTAGCTCGAGTACCGCTCTTGATCTCAGCGCCCGTCGGAAGGCTGAGCGGAGGGATTGATCCGGGGTGGGAGCGCAGCGACCGTTTGGCGAAGCCAAACACATCGAGAGGAGGTGCAGCGCAGCAAACCGGAGGCGATGACCCCCGGATCGATCCCGCAGCGAAGGAACCCGAGCCACAGCGAGGGCCGTACGTCAGGGTAAAGCCTTTTTGGTTACTTTTTCGGCGTCTGGAAAAAGTGACCCGCCGTAAGGGCGGAACCATAGGCAGCCGTTACCGCAGCACCGGATCCACCCCCGCAAAAAATTGACTAAAAACCCACCCCCATGCTCTCCTACACAACTTGTTACGGGTGCCCTTCACAGGGTGAAACGGGAAACCGGTGAATCATGTGCTTTACTCTTAAGCCATGTCAGTCCGGTGCTGCCCCCGCAACGGTAAGCGAGCGAAGCGTCAAAACCACTGTGCCCGCAAGGCATGGGAAGGTGACGCTTGCAGGTCGGCCTGACGCCAACCCCTCGTGAGCCCGGAGACCGGCCCATAACACACAGCCGCGCATTTGTGCGTCGCTGAACATAACAAACCCGCGGTGGGCGGGCGCTGTTCGAACCTCTGCGTGCCCGACTCGCAGGGGTTTTCATGCGCTCTATTCACCCGCTGACACTCCAGAGGGAAGCGCCATGTCGATCATCAGCAGCACCGGCAGCAACACAGACAAAATCGCCAGCAGCACACTGAGCCAACGTCTGACCGCCGCCATCTTCGCGTCGATTCTCGGCGCCAGCCTCGTCTATTTCGCCGGTTTCTCGCACATCGAAGCGGTCCATAACGCTGCGCACGATACCCGCCACAGCGCCGCATTCCCGTGCCACTGAGACCTGCCGACATGATCAAGCGAATTGCACGAACCGCAGGTTTCACCGGCCTGCTGGCCGCCCTGCTCCTCACGCTGCTGCAAAGTTTCTGGGTGTCGCCACTGATTCTGCAGGCCGAGACGTTCGAGAAAGCCGAGCCTGTGGCTGAAGCTCACGAACACGCCGCCGGTGCAGCCGCACACACCCACGATGCCGAAGCCTGGGAACCGGAAAACGGCTGGCAGCGCGTCGTCTCGACCACTGGCGGCAATCTGGTAGTGGCCGTTGGTTTCGCTTTGATGCTCGCCGGTCTCTACACCCTGCGCGCGCCGACCAAGACCTCGCAAGGTCTGCTTTGGGGCCTCGCTGGTTACGCCACTTTCGTACTGGCGCCGACGCTGGGCTTGCCGCCTGAACTGCCAGGCACTGCCGCAGCGGATCTGGCTTCGCGGCAGATCTGGTGGATCAGCACCGCCGCCTCCACCGCTGCCGGTCTGGCGCTGATTGCGTTCAGCCGGCACTGGCTGATGAAAGTCCTCGGCGTGGCAATTCTCGCCGTGCCACATGTGATCGGCGCACCACAACCGGAAGTGCATTCGATGCTGGCTCCGGAAGCCCTCGAAGCCCAGTTCAAAATCGCTTCGCTGCTGACCAACGTCGCGTTCTGGCTGGCTCTTGGCCTGATCAGCGCCTGGCTGTTCCGCCGCAAAAGCGATGGTCAATACCACGCATGAGCAATGACAGCGCAGCGCCGACCTTTGTGGTCGGCCTGGGCTGCCAGCGCGGCTGCCCCGCCAGCACGCTGCGTGCGTTATTCGATCAAGCCTTGCAGGCTCATCGCATCGACCTTCTGGCAGTCAAGGCTTTGGCCAGCATCGACTTGAAGCGCGATGAGCCGGGTTTACAAGAGCTCGCCGCGCAACTGGCCCTGCCCCTGCAGTACTTCAGCAGTGAAGAATTGGCCAGCTACCAACAGCGACTGAGCCACCATTCGCAGATCGCCTACGAACGCACGGGTTGCTACGGCGTGGCGGAAAGCGCGGCACTGGCCCTCGCCGAGCAACTGATTCAGGCCCCGGCAAAACTGCTGATTTCCCGACAAAAATACGCACAGGCAACGTTGGCATTGGCCGGTGCCGCGTAAAATCCCGATAATCCCCGCCATCGATCATGAGCAATCTTCATCTGAAGCGTTGCCGTGCCTCTTTTTCAAAGGATTCAACGATGACTGTTTACTTCATCGGCGCCGGCCCCGGCGACCCGGAATTGATCACCGTCAAAGGCCAGCGGCTGATCCGCAGTTGCCCGGTGATCATCTACGCAGGTTCGCTGGTGCCGGCGGCAATACTTGACGGTCATCAGGCTGAAACCGTGGTCAACAGCGCGGAGTTGCACCTGGAGCAGATCATCGAATTGATCAAAACCGCCCATGCCAAAGGTCAGGATGTGGCGCGGGTACACTCGGGTGATCCGAGCCTTTATGGCGCGATTGGCGAGCAGATTCGCTATCTGCGCGAGTTGAATATTCCATTCGAAATCATCCCCGGCGTCACCGCCACCGCCGCCTGCGCGGCGTTGCTCGGCGCCGAACTGACGCTGCCGGACGTGTCGCAAAGCGTGATTCTGACGCGTTATGCCGATAAGACCGCGATGCCGGCCGGCGAAGAACTCGGAAATCTGGCGCAACATGGCGCGACCATGGCGATTCATCTTGGGGTCAATCACCTGGAGAAGATCATCGCCGAACTGTTGCCGCATTACGGCGCAGATTGTCCGATCGCGGTGATTCACCGGGCGACATGGCCGGATCAGGATTGGGTGATGGGGACGCTGGCGGATATTGCCGGGAAGGTTGCGGCCAAAGGGTTTCGGCGCACGGCGTTGATTCTGGTTGGACGGGTGCTGGGGAGTGAGGTGTTTAGCGAGTCATCGTTATATCGCGCTGGCCATGCTCACCTTTACAGACCGTGAATTGAATGACTTTTGTGGCTGGATACAAAACCTGTGGTGAGGGGATTTATCCCCGACGGGTTGCGAAGCAGCCCAAAAAAGAGGAACTGCTGCGCAGTTCATCGGGGATAAATTCCCTCGCCACAAAGTAGCCAGACCATGATCACTCTGGTGCATGCAGAAACAGGCATAAAAAAACGGCGCTCACGGGGCGCCGTTTTTCATGTCCGCAGCGAACACCTTAGTAGTAGGCGTTTTCTTTCTGCGTGTGGTCGGTCACGTCGCGAACGCCTTTAAGTTCCGGAATGCGCTCAAGCAGCGTGCGCTCGATGCCTTCCTTCAAGGTCACGTCGGCCTGGCCGCAGCCCTGGCAACCGCCACCGAACTGCAACACGGCGATGCCGTCTTCAACCACATCGATCAGGCTGACCTGACCGCCGTGGCTGGCCAGCCCCGGGTTGATTTCGGTTTGCAGGTAATAGTTGATGCGCTCGTTGACCGGGCTGTCGGCGTTGACCATCGGCACTTTGGCGTTTGGCGCCTTGATGGTCAGTTGGCCACCCATGCGATCGGTGGCGTAGTCGACGACGGCGTCGTCGAGAAACGCTTCGCTGAACGAATCGATATACGCGGTGAAGCTTTTCAGCCCCAGCGCTGTATCTTCGGGTTTTTCTTCGCCCGGCTTGCAGTAGGCAATGCAGGTTTCGGCGTACTGGGTGCCAGGCTGGGTGATAAAGACGCGGATACCGATGCCCGGGGTGTTCTGCTTGGACAGCAGATCGGCCAGGTAATCGTGGGCGGCGTCGGTGATGGTAATAGCGGTCATGGAAACTCCTCGCAGGCTTGTGGCGGAGTTTACGCCAATCGTTGCGCCGGACAAAGTCCTAGTATTTTTGTCGGGAAAGATTCTCGACAGGCGCGTCGTCAATCCGTGCCTTGAGCCAACGGTAACTGCGTTTTTCCACCCATTCGTAGCTCAACCACGAACCGACGCCGATCGCCAGCGCACACACGGCGAACATCAGATAGGGATTGATCCCGTAGCGGCGAGCGATAAATCCCCCCGCCGACAGCACCAATACATGCATCAGATAAACCGAATAGGAACAATCACCGAGCAATTTCAGCACTCGATTGCGCTCGACATAGCGCTCCAGTGCGATACAGGCCATCACCAGCACCGCACTCGGCACGCCCCAGTTCAGCAGCCGCGGTGCCGGAGCCAGATGATAAATCGCCAACAAGGCGCCGACGATCCCCAGCAACGGTAGCCACAATCCCACGCCGATCCACCCACGACGGTAGAGCACGCCAATGCCGATCCCCAGCAAAAATTCGTAGACGATGTCCGCCCGGTAAAACTCGTTGATCCAGCCGAATGCCTGGCAGGCACTAAACAGCAGCGCCGCCACCACAAGCAAGCGAACCTGCCAGCGAAACACCAGGGCACAGGCGAACAGCACGTAGAAAAGCATTTCGTAATTGAGGGTCCAGCCGACATTCAGTGTCGGATAGATGCCGTAACCGCCGGGATTCTCGGTTGGAATGAACAGCAGCGACAGCAGCAGATGAGCCCAATCCACCGTTTGATCCGGCAGCAATGGCTGGGCGAACACCACCAGCAACGCCATCAGCAACGTGTACAGCCAATACGCCGGGACGATGCGAAACAATCGATACAGCAGGAATTGCCCCGGCCGCAGGGTTTTGTCTTCGGTCGAGAGGAAAATCACCAGACCGCTGATGACGAAGAAAATGTCGACGCCCACTGCGCCCTTGTCAATGAACCACTGGCCCACCGGACCTCGCGCTTCAAAGTCGAAGAAAATCTGCATGAAGTGATGGCAGACCACCGTCCACGCGGCGAGCGCACGCAGGGCCTGCACTGAAATCAACATCGACCGCTCCCATCCACAATTGCTGAAGTGCCACTAAACCCTGTGGGAGCGGGCTTGCCCGCGATGGCGGAGTGTCAGGCCACATAAATGTTGAATGCGCCGCCCTCATCGCTGGCAAGCCAGCTCCCACAGGGAATTTGGATCTAGTCAGAAATTGGGACAGCAGATCACTCTCAAACGATCAAAGATTCTCGTAGCGGTTCATGTCCAGCACGCCCTCTTCCACCGGATCGGTTTCGTGGAGGTACTGGCTCAGATCGTGGAAATAGAACCAGAATTGCGGATGACTGCGGCGAATGCCCCAGCGTTCGACGATTTTCTCGAAACGATTGGCATCCTTGGCGTTTTCCATCGCATCGACAAACGCCGGAACCTGATCGGCCGGGATGTTGAAGATGAAGTTCGGATAACTGCTGAGCACGCCCGGATAAATGGTCAGCGTATCCAGCCCCGGTTGATAACGCAGCGACTCACCGAGCAAAAACGCCACGTTGCTGTGGGCACGGTTGCGCAACAGGCTGTAGACCTCGCGTTTGCCGCTGGCCGTTGCGATGCGCAACATGGTTGCTTCCGGCAATTGATCGATGACTTTCAGGCCAGCGGCCGGACGCGAAGCCAGGCGACTGAGGGCCTGTTCGGCATTTTGCAGCGCCGGATCAATGTTCGGCCGCGAGCAATACGCGCCATCACAGCGGTTGATCGGATCGGGCCGCGCATTGAGGTCGCCATAACGTGCGAGCAATTGCATGGCGAAGTCGTATTTCGGGTCTTTCTCGTCGAGCTTGAGCGCGGTCGGCTTGTCGTCGTCGATGGCTTCATAGTCGAGCCACATCTTGAACTGGCCGCTGCTCTGGTACCAATCGTTGAGGTAGTCCTCGCGGGAATCGGCCGGCATCAGGCGCAGGAAATTCTGTTCGGCGCCGTTGCGGATCAGGTCGAAATACAGACGCGTTTGCGCCTGATGGGAGACGTTACCGAATACATCGAAGTTGACCGCCAACTGGTAATACGTGCGTTCCAGCAACGGATAGTCGAACAGCCACAGGGTCTGCGGCACTTCACCGATCAGGCCTTTGGTCACCGAAGCGCTGTCGAAGTGGCGGAAGATGCTCAACAGCGCGTTGTCGTTGCCGGCCCACAACGTCGACCAGCTCGGCGCGGGAATATCGGCGTAGCTGTCGCGGCGCAAAGCCTCGTACTCGTTTCGTTTGTTGCGGTAGTTATGCCACAGGCTCAAAACGCTGCCGACATCGTCGTTCTGCCCCGGCATGGCCAACAGCGGCGTGGCCTGGCCGCGATAGTTGGGGTCGGTGATGTACAGGTCATGTTCCGGCGCCTGGAACAGCGCCCAGAAGTTGTCGCGGATCACGTCAGTCGCGATCTGCCCACGGCACACCGGACCGCGAATAAAGGTGCGGACGAAGTATTCGGCGTTATCGAGCATGAACTGATAACGCGCCTGCGCCGGAATCGCTTCAAACGTGGCAAACGGGTTGGCGCGACTTTGCGGGCCGTAGCCGGGCAACGCGCTGACTTGCCAGTTGCCGTTGTAGAACAGGCTTTTGACCCGAGCCATCTTCGCCGCGCTGAGCGGATAGGTGATGTGGGTTTTATGCACGATCACCCCTTGCACCGGCCACAAGCGGTAATACACCTGGGTGCCCGGATCATCGTTGGGGCGACGGGTGGCAATCAGGTCGATCGGCTGACCTGTCGGCGTGCGCGAGCGCACCCACTGAAAGTAGTGCCCCGGCTCGCCATCCTTGAAATAGATGTGCGCCAGAAACAAGTGCTCGAACAACCAGCGCCCGACCAGACTCTGGCGAGCGCCCGGCGCATTGAGCAGGTTTTCCCACTGAACGATCTGCATCGCCTCTTTGGCACTCGGCGCCAGCCCTTGCTCGTCAATCGGCGCACCTGAGGCCAGCCAACGCTGCAACGTCTGATACTGCTGATCGGTGAGGCCGGTCACCGCCAACGGCATGCCTTCCTTCGGATGCGCCCCGGCATAGCCCTCGAATTCGGCGGGCATCGCACACATGTTCTCGCGATTGAGACCGAGCACGATGTCTTCCGGGAGTTTGGCGTTCGGCGTCAACGGGGTTTTGTGCCCCAGCTCAAGCATGCGCGCCATCAACGCGGCCTGACTGCCCTGGGCATCAAGCACCGAATAGAAGCCCTTCTGCTGCCAGGCGCGTTTGCCGAAGGCGTCGTAGAACAAGCGCGTGGTCGGTGCCGCTTGTGTGCGTTCGCCGTCATAGACCGGCATCTTGCTCGCGCCCCGACCCGCGCCTTCGCCACTGCCCAGATTGAGCTGGCAGGCAGAGTCATAGCACGCATGGCAGGCCACGCACTTCTCGGTGAAGATTGGCTGGATGTCGCGGGTGTAGGAAATGGAAGGCGAGATCGAGGGCTCTTGCGCCGCCGCGCCAAAGCTTAATAACAGCAACACAGTGCTGATGACGCGGTACGACATGCCCTTGATCCCGATCCTGAAAAAAACGCCGCGATTCTACAGTATGACGCCCGCACCAACATGAGCGATATTCATGCAAAAGCCTCACATGCTCCAAAACCGCACAGGTTTGTTATGATCCCGCTCCTTCGTAATGGTCTTTCCGAGTAGTCCAAATGTCCGATCGCAGCGTCCGCCTTCAAGCTCTCAAGCAAGCCCTCAAAGAGCGCATCCTGATACTCGACGGCGGTATGGGCACGATGATCCAGAGCTACAAGCTCGAAGAGCAGGATTATCGCGGCAAGCGCTTCGCTGACTGGCCGAGTGACGTCAAAGGCAACAATGACCTGCTGGTGATCACCCGTCCGGACGTGATCGGTGGCATCGAGAAAGCCTATCTGGATGCCGGCGCCGACATTCTCGAAACCAACACCTTCAACGCCACGCGCATTTCCATGGCCGATTACGGCATGGAAGAACTGGCCTACGAACTAAACGTAGAAGGCGCCCGCCTGGCCCGCAAGGTCGCAGACGCCAAGACTGCCGAGAACCCGGACAAGCCACGCTTTGTCGCCGGCGTACTTGGCCCGACCAGCCGCACCTGCTCGCTGTCGCCTGACGTCAACAACCCTGGCTATCGCAACGTCACCTTTGATGAGCTGGTGGAGAACTACACCGAAGCCACCAAAGGCCTGATCGAGGGCGGCGCCGACCTGATCCTGATCGAAACCATTTTCGACACCCTCAACGCCAAAGCAGCGATTTTCGCCGTGCAAGGTGTGTTCGAAGAGCTGCATATCGAACTGCCGATCATGATTTCCGGGACCATCACCGATGCCTCCGGTCGTACCCTGTCGGGCCAGACCACCGAAGCGTTCTGGAACTCAGTGGCGCACGCCAAGCCAATCTCGGTCGGCCTCAACTGCGCACTCGGCGCCAGTGAGCTGCGTCCGTACCTGGAAGAGCTGTCGAACAAGGCCAGCACCCATGTGTCTGCGCACCCGAACGCCGGCCTGCCCAACGAATTCGGCGAGTACGACGAACTGCCGTCGGAAACCGCGAAAGTCATCGAGGAGTTCGCCCAAAGCGGTTTCCTCAACATCGTCGGCGGTTGCTGCGGCACCACGCCGGGGCATATCGAAGCCATCGCCAAAGCCGTGGCCGGTTATGCCCCGCGTGAAATTCCAGACATTCCCAAGGCCTGCCGCCTCTCGGGTCTGGAGCCGTTCACCATCGATCGCAGTTCGCTGTTCGTCAACGTCGGCGAGCGCACCAACATCACCGGTTCCGCCAAATTCGCCCGGCTGATCCGTGAAGACAACTACACCGAAGCGCTGGAAGTCGCCCTGCAACAGGTCGAGGCCGGTGCGCAGGTGATCGACATCAACATGGACGAAGGGATGCTCGATTCGAAGAAGGCCATGGTGACCTTCCTCAATCTGATCGCTGGTGAACCGGACATCTCGCGCGTACCGATCATGATCGACTCGTCGAAATGGGAAGTGATCGAAGCAGGCCTCAAGTGCATTCAGGGCAAGGGCATCGTCAACTCGATCAGCATGAAAGAAGGCGTCGAGCAGTTCATCCATCACGCCAAGCTGTGCAAGCGCTACGGCGCTGCCGTTGTGGTGATGGCGTTCGACGAAGCCGGCCAGGCCGACACCGAAGCGCGCAAGAAAGAAATCTGCAAACGTTCCTACGACATTCTGGTCAACGAAGTCGGCTTCCCGCCGGAAGACATCATCTTCGACCCGAACATCTTCGCCGTCGCCACCGGCATCGAAGAACACAACAACTACGCTGTGGACTTCATCAACGCCTGTGCCTACATCCGCGACGAACTGCCGTATGCGCTGACGTCGGGCGGCGTGTCCAACGTGTCGTTCTCGTTCCGTGGCAACAACCCGGTGCGCGAGGCGATTCACTCGGTATTCCTGCTTTACGCGATCCGCGCCGGCCTGACCATGGGCATCGTCAACGCCGGTCAACTGGAGATTTACGATCAGATCCCGGTCGAGCTGCGCGACGCCGTTGAAGACGTGATCCTCAACCGCACACCGGAAGGCACCGACGCCCTCCTCGCCATCGCTGACAAGTTCAAGGGCGACGGCAGTGTCAAGGAAGCCGAAACCGAAGAGTGGCGCAGCTGGGAGGTCAACAAGCGTCTGGAGCATGCGCTGGTCAAAGGCATCACCACGCACATCGTTGAAGACACCGAAGAGTCGCGCCAGTCGTTCGCCCGCCCGATCGAAGTGATCGAAGGCCCGCTGATGTCCGGCATGAACATCGTCGGCGACCTGTTCGGCGCCGGCAAAATGTTCCTGCCGCAGGTGGTGAAATCCGCCCGCGTAATGAAGCAGGCCGTAGCGCACTTGATCCCGTTCATCGAACTGGAAAAAGGCGACAAGCCGGAAGCCAAGGGCAAGATTCTCATGGCCACGGTGAAGGGTGACGTGCACGACATCGGCAAGAACATCGTTGGCGTGGTGCTCGGTTGCAACGGCTATGACATCGTCGACCTCGGCGTGATGGTCCCGGCAGAGAAGATTCTGCAAGTGGCCAAGGAGCAGAAGTGCGACATCATCGGCCTCTCCGGCCTGATCACACCGTCGCTGGATGAGATGGTCCATGTGGCTCGCGAGATGCAGCGTCAGGACTTCCACCTGCCGCTGATGATCGGTGGCGCGACCACCTCCAAAGCGCACACCGCAGTGAAGATCGAACCGAAGTACAGCAATGACGCCGTGGTCTATGTCACCGACGCCTCCCGAGCGGTGGGCGTGGCCACACAGCTGCTGTCGAAAGAATTGAAGGCCGGTTTCGTCGAGAAGACCCGTCTGGAATACATCGACGTGCGTGAGCGCACCGCTAACCGCAGCGCCCGTACCGAACGCCTGAGCTACGCGGCCGCCATCGCCAAAAAGCCACAGTTCGACTGGGCCAACTACGAGCCGGTCAAACCGACGTTCACCGGCAGCAAGGTGCTGGACAACATCGATTTGAAGGTATTGGCCGAATACATCGACTGGACGCCTTTCTTCATCTCTTGGGATCTGGCCGGCAAGTTCCCGCGCATCCTCGAAGACGAAGTGGTCGGTGAAGCCGCCACCGCGCTGTACAAGGATGCGCAGGAAATGCTCGCCAAACTGATCGACGAGAAGCTGATCAGTGCCCGTGCGGTGTTCGGGTTCTGGCCGGCCAATCAGGTGCATGACGATGACATCGAGCTGTACGGCGATGACGGCAAGCCAATGGCCAAGCTGCATCATCTGCGCCAGCAAATCATCAAGACCGACGGCAAACCGAACTTCTCCCTCGCCGACTTCGTGGCACCGAAGGACAGCGAAGTGACCGACTATGTCGGTGGTTTCATCACCACCGCCGGCATCGGCGCCGAAGAAGTGGCCAAGGCTTATCAGGACGCTGGTGACGATTACAACTCGATCATGGTCAAGGCCCTCGCCGACCGCTTGGCCGAGGCTTGCGCCGAGTGGCTGCACCAGCAGGTGCGCAAAGAACACTGGGGTTATGCAAAGGACGAAGTGCTCGACAACGACGCGCTGATCAAAGAGCAATACAGCGGCATCCGCCCTGCCCCGGGTTATCCGGCCTGCCCGGATCACACCGAGAAAGCGGCGCTGTTTGCCTTGCTCGACCCCGAAGCCGAAGAAATGCGTGCTGGCCGTAGCGGCGTGTTCCTCACCGAACACTACGCGATGTTCCCGGCGGCAGCGGTCAGCGGCTGGTACTTCGCTCACCCGCAAGCGCAATACTTCGCGGTGGGCAAGATCGACAAGGATCAGGTGCAGAGCTACACCTCGCGCAAAGGTCAGGAGCTGAGTGTGACCGAGCGTTGGTTGGCGCCGAATCTGGGTTACGACAACTGAGAACCGGCCCGGGCATGAGCGCAACTCGCGCTCATGCCCGGGCAACCGCGCAATCATTGGCGATGTGACGGGCCTGGCTGGGGTGACGGCGGCGTGGGTGGCACCGCGTCCCCTATCGAGGCCAGCGCCTGCATTTCTGCACGCGACAGCTCCATCAGATTAGCGGTTCGGGCACTGGCCAACTCTACCTCCAGCTCATGCAGCGCCTTCGTGTACTGATCCAGAGCGGGCTCCTCGGTTCTGTCGGGATGCGCATCCTCGACCTCATCCTGGCGTTTAGAGGCGTTGCGCTCAACCGCATCGAATGCGTCCGGATGGCGCTCGCGCAGATACCGCTCCCAGTAATCACGCGAAATCAGATCCTCGATAAACACATCGGAGGCCTCGTCGGCGAGCACCGAGGCACGTGCGCGGGCCAGTTGCTGCCCACGAATCGGTCTGCCGAACATCATGTGCTCGGGTTGCCCCGGCAGCTCCAGCCCATCGGGCCAGCCCGAGGTCATGCCGATTCGATATTCCAGACGCACTTCTGCTCTATCCTGTCCGCGCCCGGCGCGTTCTGCCAGACGGTCGACGCGGCCCAGACGAAAGAGCCGGCGCGACAGATCCAGCAAGGCGCGGCCGCGCTGCTCCGGGCGCTGGCGCGGAATATCGCGCAATGCGTTGTACTCATAGACCCGGCTTTCCAGTTCGCTGAAGGACAGGATGCGCCCGTCGGAACAGGCGCCGTGGGTCTCGGCATTGATGAACAACAGTTGCCGCAGTTCGGTGTTTTCCGTGGCGGCTTGTATGACACGCCATACGCGATGCGTCAGGTCGGCGCGCGACAGGCGGAAATCACTGGTATCGCGCAGCGTCGACAGCAAGTGAAAAAACGCCTGGCGGTCATCTTCCTGTGCGAGCTGCACCCACAGGCTGGTTCGGCCGGATCGCACTTCAGCCCGGGTATCGACAAGCCACGGCTGCAAGGCTGAGTCGGACACCTCGAATGACGGATTGAGCAGGGTTTCGATGGGTTGCACATTGGCATGGGTATCGTCGCCATCACTGTCGCTGTCGCCCGGAGAATCGATGTCGGAATCGAAATCGCTGTCCGAGTCGCTGATAACCGCGCTGATGCGCAAATCGAGTTCCTGACGCGAAATCCCCATCACCGCAACGTCGCCGTGTGCAGCGCTGTAATTGCGCATTTGCTCAAGGCTCATCAGCGACAACTGATAAGTGTCGGCGAGCTGCGTGCCGCCAACCAGTGGCTCATGGGTGCCGTCCAACAGTCGATCCGGAATGACCCTGAAATCGTTGCCACTCAGGTTCAGGGTCCGCAGGTTCGGCGCCTCCAGCGTCCCTTCCGGCCACTGCGCCAGACCGTTGTAGGCCAGATTCAGCGTCTCCAGACGATTGAAGGTGCGGGCATCGAATTGATTGAGGTGGTTATGACCCACGTCCAGCCAGCGCAATTGATCACGACCGGGCAGCCGGTACAACGATTGCGCATCAGCGAACTGGTTGCCGTTGAGTTCCAGGCGTTGCAGCCGGCTCATGCTGAGCACCGCTTGCGGCAGCGCACTCAGTTCGTTGCCGTTGAGCACCAAAGTGCTCAACTGCGGGAAAGCCTGCAAAAAGCCATTGGACCCCTGCGCGGTGATTCGCGACCCCGTCAGATTCAGCGTCCGCACGTGGTCGAATTCGGCTGTCAGCGAAGGCAGGTCGCCGGTGCGCGGCCCCATCAGGCTGAGCTCCTGGCCGGCGTCGGGGGTCAGGGCTGTCACCCCGTCCTGCCAGCATTCGCGAATGCTCAGGGCGGCGAATCCGCGCCCATCGGCGCTGACCACCGCATGGGGCGAACGGGTCTCGCGGGTAAAGATCCAGCCATTGAGCTGGCGCGTCAGTGACTCGTTGGTCTGCTGCCATTCGCCGAGACGGTTGCTGATCTGGTCGTCGCTCATCCCCGCGCTGCGCAGTCGCGAAATGCATTGCTCGGCTTCCGCGGGCGAGATCACTGGATTCAGATTCTGCAGACGTTCAGCGAATCCTGAGGCCTGCGTGCCGGTATTTGCCCTGCGGGGCAGCGGCAACAGGTACTCGACGATGGACCTGGCCGTCTCGCCGGGAGGAAAATCTGCCGGTACGGGTTCCAGCGCAAATCGCTGCAGCGCCCCTACCGGCAACCCCCTGACGTTCTCCACGCGTTGCTGCGCTGCGTTCAACGCGACTTGGCCTTCGGGACTGAAGGCATTCCCGTTCAGGCTGGTTTTGAGCAGCGCCTCATCGTCGGCCAGAACCGCTGGCGGCAACGAGTCGATGGCATTGTCGCGCAGGTCGGCCCAATCAAGCTGCGGCAAATGCTCGGCACCTGCGGGCCATGCCTCGAGTTCAGTGGCGCGCAGGTTGAGCGCCTTGAGCTTCGTCAGCGCGCTGACGTCCAGGGCAGTCAGCGGATTCTGGCTGGCATTCAGGTATTCAAGGCTGGACATGCGGCTGAACTGGCTCTGCACATGCGGCGTGACGACTACACTGTTGTAGGAGATGTCGAGACGGCTAAGTTGCGGCAGATCGCCCGGTCCGATGGGCAGTTCACTCAAGCCATTGCCGCTGATTTCCAGGGTTTGCGTGCCGCCGAAAGCCCGAATGAAACCGCGCACCTGCTCGACCGGCGCATCCAGCCAGCCCAGCCGCAAGGTGGTCACATCGGCGAAAATCCCGGCCGGCAATGGCGGCAGTTCGCTGATCTTTTCATAGCCCAGCAATTGCGACATTTGCGCGCCCGATGCGGGCAATTCGAACAGGGTCACTTTTTCATTCAAGCCATAGCGGGCTCGCACCACGGCGCGCCAGTTGATCTCCAGTGCGCGCAGAACGCTGGCATTGGGTTCCTGGGTCCAGCGCAACGCTCGCCGGGCGGTGCGTAGTTCTGCCGACGTGCCGGGCTCATAGAACTGGCGAAAGATCCCCGCGTGTTCGGCACGTAACGCTTCTACGGCGGCGAGCCTCGTCGCAGGCGTATCCCAGAGGGTGAGGATCCGCTCAGGCAAGGGGTTGATCACACCGGGCTCACCGGTCAGAAACGCCAGTTCCCCGTAGCAGAAACCGCGAACCATCAGAGGCAGGTCAACCAGATGCCCCAACGGCCCGGCGTAATTCCTGACGTACTCGTACGCGGGTTTGAAAGCTTCATGGGTGAACTTCGACCAATCCAGCGACAGCCCCGCCCAGAGTTTTTCATGTCCGTTGTACAGTGCCTGCGGAATGACATTGATCGAGGTGTTGGCCAGATCCAGGCGCTCCAGTTGCGGGAGGTGCTGCGCAAAGGCAGGCCATTGCGTCATGGCCGGCGCATCGATCGTGAGGCTCTTCAACTGCGTGAGCGGCGTCAGATCGAGGTTGTGCATGGCGGCAGGATCGACTCCCTCGCACTCAATGTGCAGCGCTTCAAGTGACGTCAGTCCCTGCAATCGTGTGGGAAAATCGGCGGCCAGCTTGAACGCATGGGATCTGAATCGCAGGTTCTTCAGCGAGCGCATCGCACTGAGCGAATGCGGTACGGTCGTCAGCGGCTGCGCACCGGCCGTGTAGGTGTCGAGAAAGTTGCCGCGTTCGCCCAGCGAGAGTTTTTCCACGTCGGGAAAGCGCGCCAGAAAATCATCGGCATTGGCATCCGTCAGCCCGCGCCCGCCCACGGACAACTCGCGGATGTGGCTGAAATCGGTGGTCAACCCCGGCAACGGCTCGAGACTGCTGATCACCAAGCGATCCGCACCGGGTAGCTCTGCGGCCAACGGCGCCTGGCGCCAACAGGCCTTGAGCGCTTGTGCGGTCAGGGTTTTGCGCTCATACGTTGCCTGTGCGTCGGAGCGTGCCGGCGCATCGCGCAACGGCTGCTCCGGCGCGGGCCCCAGCCATCGGTCAAGCGCGGCATTCAGCCCGTCCCAATCGCGCTGCCGGTGCTGCAACAGGTTGAAAATATCCTTGTCGGTTTTCCCCGCCTGCAACTGCCGGAGGATGAAGCCGTTGGCCTGCTGATCGGTCAACTGCGGATACACATCGCGCACGCGCACGGTCAGGTGCGGGTTCAAGCCAGGGCCGCGACCACTGGCGTAGTAGCCCAACAGTCGTTCGTTGATCCGTGTTGGCGGTTTGAACCAGGCGGCCTGCGGTTCCAGCAGAGTCACGGCCTCAGTGCGATGCTGAACGGCATGCTCGATGATCCTGCGGCGTAACTCGGCACTCTGGCTGACCTCAGGCACCGCAAGGCTGCGACGGGCGTCATCGGGCAAGGCGTGCATGATCGAGACATAGAAATTGTCTCCGGCGTCTGGCTGGCTGTTGAGCGCTTCGCCACGCTCATCGAAGGCCTGAAAGCGTTGGCCTTTTTTGACCAGGTATTTTTTGTCGCGGGCGCTCTCGCTGCCGACGCTGTCGAGCAGCGCGCCGCGCTGGCTGCCCTCGCGGACTTCGAGGCGCACGGTGTCCGGCCAGCCCGGCAGGTTTTGCAAGGTGTGCAACGCCAGACGCCGGCTATCGGCGGTGGCGATATTTTCACTGCGCAGCCCCGCGTAAGCGCGAGTCTGGCGTCCCTGTTGCTGAAACCAGCGCGCCTCCTCCAGCAGACGCAGGGGCACTCCTCGGTTGGCGTTGAGCCGCTCGATTTCTTCAGGCCGGGCATGCGCGAGGATTTCCTCGGCCGCGGCATCGCCGAGTCCCGGACAGGTCCTCCGTAGCAATCGGACGCGCGCGTCTGCCGGCGAAGTGCCGCGATAAATGCTGTCGAAAATCGCCGGCTGGCGAGTCCGGGCGTAATCGGCAATCTGCTGACTGAATTCTTCGGCACGGGCATAGCGCAAGCGCGCCCCGCCCTCACCGAGCAGTCGAATGATTTCAGGCTCATCGAGCTGGGCGAGAATGCGTGCCGTCAGGTCGCCGCGCAGGATGTCGGCGCGGCTCACCCTGATCGGCGCCCTGACGACCGCGCCGCGAATCTGGGGGCTGGCGCCATAGGTGAGCGACTCGCCGGTCAATCGATCCCCATCGAACACCTGCAGCACGCGGCTGGCCGGCCAACGCGGCATTTCCGTCACCAGCGGCAATGCGTACAGATACAGCGAATCAACCGCTTGGCTACCGCGCAGTTGCGCGATGACCCGTGCCGAATCCGCATCGGCCCGGAACAGACGCATGGCGTCCTGTAACTCGGGTGGGGGCGGCGCGTTATCCAGATGCATCTTGCGCAGCGCGTTATCGCTGACGCCGCTGATATCGGCCACCTTGAGCAACTGCGCATCGGAAAATTCTTCGGCGGCATGGCCCATACGCCGCAACAGGGTCAACCGGTCCCACTGCAGAGGACGTTCCAGGGTATGCCGCCAGGCACCGCGGCCATTGTGTTCAAGCAATGGCTGGTAAGCGTCAGGATCGGAGGGATGCCTGATGCGCCATTTGCCCAGTGATTCATCAAAGAACTGTTGGTAAGCCTGACCGCCCTGGCGCATGTAGGTTGTTCCATCGACCCGATGCTGCCCTGACAGATTCGGACCGCCGCTGGCCTCCAGTGCCACCGGGGAAGCATAAGCACGCAGATCCGGTTTCCACAGCCGGGTTTTGCCATTGGGCAATGTCACCGGGCGCAGATCTTCGAGCACTGCGGGTGCTTCGGCCGCCTGAAATTTGCGTACCCCGGCGCCCACCCCGGCCATCAACGCAATCTGCACGAGGTTTTCTGCCACATCCACCAGATGATCCTTGGCTGCCCGGCGATCGCCCTCCCCCCACTCGACCGCACCTTCAAGGGTTTCGTACAGCAACTGCCCGGCCATCACTACCATCATTACTTCGCCCAGGACTGGCACGAACATCGACACCAGGTTCAGGCCCAACAGACCGACCTCCATCAGGTGGGCCAACTTCGCCTCTCGGGCCTTGGCGTCGACCTCTTGGGTCGGCACCGCATGACTGCGCGCATCGGCCAGCACTTTGGCGCAATGTTGCTGGTAGAGGTATTCCCAGAGATCCTCGTTTTCCGCCCAGATGCCTCGCCCCTTGCGCGTGAGGGTAGAGGGTGCGAGATACGGATCCGCTGCCGGCGCAAGTTTCGCCGGACGTTCGGGCGGCAGCTCCCTGATATGGGTAAATGCTGCGGTGTGAGTAAACGCGTTGACAATCGTGCGCCAGGGCGAGCGCCACGGATCGCTGGGGGAGTCGGCGGCCTTTTGCGTGAACTGGCTGAAATAGTACGGTCGCTGGTCGTAGGGGACGAATTGGCTGAAAAAGCGTTGGTACGGGGTCGGCTCTGCGCCGGTGACCGCGGCGCTTCCTGCAGTGAACAGGCGCTTGAACTCTTGCTTCATCTGCGCGCCGCTGTAGCGCTTGAGCGGATGTTCGGGATCGTTGGGAACGTAGAGAATCACTTCGTCGCTGTAGCGATATTTTTCGCAGATAGAGAACGCCACGCAGCCAGTCATGCGCTTTCTCATCAGGCCCAGGTCTTCGAACCAAACCTGCTTGCGGCCCATCCACGGATGCCTCTCGCCGTTGATCACCGAAACGATCATCGTGTAGTCCGCCGGTTCAATGTCCTTTTTCAACAGCGCCAGTTCAGCGGCGGCACGCAGGGCTGCCTTCTGACTGGCGATGAACGGTTCGCGAAGTGCGGTGGGCGCAGTCGTGGCGGCCGGATAAAAGAAGCCCTTCAGATACGCCTGGTACTGCTTGCCGATGTCCAGGCTGCGGCACAACGTCAGGAACTGGCTGACGCTGAGGTTGACCGGCACCGCTTCGTAGGTGTCCGGTGTAGCGGTTTGCTTAACGAACCCGGAAGTCTTGTGATAGGCCCCCGGTTTGCATTCGTAAGCTTCGAAATTGTGCAGTGCGGCGTCGAGCATCGACAGCTTGAGCACTTCGAACGATGACAGTTCGATCTCGAAAATGCTGATTTCCAGTGGACGCCGCAGGCACAGCAGGATCTTGTCGACATCCAATTGCAGCTGGAATCGGTCCTTCAGGGCCTTGATCAACAGGGGCCGGGCGAAAGCTTCAACGTCCTGAAACGTCGCCATGCTTTGGTCCAGACGGTTCTGCGCCTCAAGACTGGCGACGAAGCTCGCATTCAAGGCCTCGCGCTGGTCAGGTGCGGCGTTGCGGTACCACGGTGGCAGCGTTGTATGAATGTTCTTGAATGCCTGGCGTCTTGGCGCCGAAGCGTCGGTCAGCCATTGGGGGATGGATTGTTCGAGGAAGTCGCCGTGCAGGCTCTGGGTTGCCGCCGGCCGGACTGTTGGCGCAATGGATGGGATGACGGTCATGGTCGCTCCTTTTTGGTGGAGCCAAGAGCAGACCATCTCGAACATTCGCATCTGCGGTAGATAGATATCGCACGGTGAGTGGAAACCAATCGACTGTATGGGCGCGCGCGGGCAGGCCATCGAGTGGCAAGTTGGCTATGCTCTTCTGGACAACTGACGCTACGAGGGATTTATGGACGATCCAGTCGACAACAAACCGCCGAGCTTCTGGCAAATGTTGCACAGCGTGATGGCGGCAGCGTTCGGCGTGCAGAGCGGCAAAAACCGGGCAAGGGACTTCACCCACGGCAAGCCCAGCCATTTCGTGCTGCTGGGCATTCTGTTCACGGCGGTGTTCGCCCTGACGCTGTTTGCCATCGTCAAACTGGTGCTGCATTTCGCCGGGGTTTGACGAGTTTCAGCGCATCAGGGTCTGCAAGGTGAACGGATAACGGTAGGAAGCCGGGCGGCCCTTGGCCGAGAGTTTGCGAAAACTCACGCCGTAGTCTGGCGACTCACCCATGGCCAGCATTTGCCGGGCCTGCCTTTTGTCGATCAGTTGCAACAAGGGCAACTGCCGGTCACGCCCGCCGAACTGATTCAGATCGACGCCTTGCTGATAGTCATGCACTTCCACCAGGGCCCAGCCGCCCAGGGTGAAGTGCCCGCCCAACAATGCACTCAGACGCCCGTCGACCATCGCCTGCAAAGCCGCCGGTGAAGTATTGACCGCGCTGAACAGGGCGTCTTTGCCCGGGACCTTGCCGGCCTCGGAAAACGCGCGCATTGCGCCGAACGCCATCTCATCATTGGCCGACCACACCAGCGACACCTTCGGATAGCGGGCGAACAGTTGTTTCGCCTGTTCGTAGGCACGTTGCTGCGTCCAGCCGCTGTAGACCAGTTGACGCAGGCGTACCTGCGGATGCTCGGCCAAAGCGCGCTGCATGCCGTGTTCGCGCAACTGCGCCGACGGGGTGATCTTCAGACCGGAGAACGCCAGCACTTCAATCGGCTCATTCGCGGCAACGGGCGGGTGCAGACGAATCAGTTCCTTCATCATCAGATAACCGCCCTCCTCGTCGTTCGGCACCAGACTGCCGATGCGGTCGGTGCGCTCGCCGACCAAGGCCTGCTGATTGGGGGTCAGTGCGGCATTCACGATAAACAGCTTTACCCCGCTGTTTTGCGCAAGTCGCAGGATCTGCGGGGCAACGTATTGTTCGTTGGCGAATATCAGATAATCGGGCCGATTCGAGCCCTGCAACGCCAGACGCGCCTGTGCCAAGGTGAGTTCAGGCTGGCGTTGGGAATAGAGGATTTGCAGATCGATCCCCAAGTCCCGGGCGGCCGCCTGCATGAATTGTGAATAGCTGAGCCAAAAGGCTTCCTGCGTCGAGCCCGGGTTAAGAAACAGCACCGACTCCGCCCGTGCGCAGGTGGAAAACACCGCACCGAAGAGCAGAAAGCTGACGTGGAGAAACTTGAACATTAATCATCCGGGCCCAAGGAAAAATGGCCGCGCATTATAGCCATCCAGACACCGGCTATTGACGCCTGATCCCGTTTTTTGTCCGACAATCGTCGGGCGCGGACCCGGATGGGTCGTTTACTGATGACTGACCCAGAATACCGCTGTCCCCACGACCAGAATGATCAGGAACAAAATGGCCCATGCATCAACGCTGCTATCGCTTTTCCTTGCCTTGGTCGGATTGCTCATTGCATCGCCTCTTATCGGTTTTATCGGTGATTGCAGAAAGACTCGTCCACAGTTAAGACGATGATTGTCCGCACGACAAATGTGGAATAGTTAATAACTGTTCTCGTTAGGCGATTTGGTTCTTTACATATACTCAAACATCACTTTTGCGCATAACTGCAAACGGGTATATTGCCCCGGCTCCGTTAGGGAGTGCGCGGCCGTGCGCGCAGAATTGCAGAGGCACCATCGGACTCCAGCAAGCGAAAACGCAGCGTTTTCCGAGTAGCCCAAAGCCTGAGAACAGGACTTATATGTACGTATACGACGAGTACGATCAGCGGATCATCGAGGACCGCGTCAAGCAGTTCCGTGATCAGACCCGACGCTATCTGGCAGGTGAGCTGAGCGAAGAAGAATTCCGCCCCCTGCGCCTGCAAAATGGCCTGTACATCCAGCGTTTTGCGCCGATGTTGCGTGTTGCGGTGCCTTACGGCCAACTGACTTCGCGTCAGACGCGCATGATGGCCAAGATTGCCCGCGACTACGACAAGGGCTACGCCCACATCAGTACCCGGCAGAACGTGCAGTTCAACTGGCCGGCGGTGGAAGACATCCCGGACATCCTCGCCGAACTGGCCACCGTGCAGATGCACGCGATTCAGACCAGTGGCAACTGTCTGCGCAACGTCACCACCGACCAGTTCGCCGGTGTCGCCGCCGACGAATTGATCGACCCGCGCCCATGGTGCGAAATCGTCCGTCAGTGGACCACCTTCCACCCGGAATTCGCCTACCTGCCGCGTAAATTCAAGATCGCCGTCAACGGTTCGACCGCTGACCGCGCCGCCATCGAAGTTCACGACATCGGTCTTGAACCCGTGCATAACGAAGCCGGCGAACTGGGTTTCCGCGTGCTGGTGGGCGGTGGCCTGGGTCGTACTCCGGTCGTCGGTGCGTTCATCAACGAGTTCCTGCCATGGCAGGATCTGTTGAGCTATCTCGACGCCATCCTGCGGGTCTACAACCGCTACGGCCGTCGCGACAACAAATACAAGGCGCGGATCAAGATCCTCGTCAAAGCCCTCACGCCTGAAGTGTTCGCACAGAAAGTCGATGCGGAAATGGAACACCTGCGCGGTGGCCAGACCACGCTGACCGAAGCCGAACTGCATCGCGTCGCCAAGCACTTCGTTGATCCGGACTACAAGGCGCTGGACAACCAGACCGCCGAGCTGGCCGCACTCGACAAGGAACACCCAGGCTTCGCCCGCTGGCGCACCCGTAACACCCTGGCGCACAAAAAGCCGGGGTATGTGGCCGTGACCCTGTCGCTGAAACCGACCGGCGTCGCGCCGGGCGACATCACCGACAAGCAGCTCGACGCCGTTGCCGATCTGGCCGACCGCTACAGCTTCGGCCAACTGCGCACGTCCCACGAGCAGAACATCATTCTTGCCGACGTCGAGCAGAGCCAGTTGTTCACCCTGTGGGGCGAGCTGCGTGAAGGCGGTTTCGCGACGCCGAACATCGGCCTGCTGACCGACATCATCTGCTGCCCGGGCGGTGATTTCTGCTCGCTGGCCAACGCCAAGTCGATCCCGATTGCCGAATCGATCCAGCGCCGTTTCGACGACCTCGATTACCTGTTCGACATCGGTGAGCTGGACCTGAACATCTCCGGATGCATGAACGCCTGTGGTCACCACCATGTGGGCCACATCGGCATTCTCGGCGTGGACAAGAAAGGCGAAGAGTTCTATCAGGTCTCCCTCGGCGGCAGCGCCAGCCGTGACGCGAGCCTGGGCAAGATCCTCGGCCCGTCCTTCGCTCAGGAAGCCATGCCTGACGTCATTTCGAAGCTGATCGACGTGTACGTGGAACAACGTACCGAAGACGAGCGCTTCATCGACACCTATCAGCGTATTGGCATCGACCTCTTCAAGGAACGCGTCTATGCAGCGAATCATTAAGAACAACGAAGTCGTCGACGAAACCTGGCACTTGCTGCCCAAGGATTTCAACATCGACGAGATCAGCAATTGCGACGATCTGATCGTTCCACTGCAACTGTGGCGCGAACACAGCCGCATGCTCAAGGCCCGCGACGGTGGTCTGGGTGTCTGGCTGGACGCGGACGAAGAAGCCGAGGAAATCGGTGACGACGTCGCCGAGTTTCAGGTCATTGCGTTGAACTTCCCGGCGTTCACCGACGGCCGCAACTACTCCAATGCACGTCTTTTGCGTGACCGTTACGGTTTCAAAGGCGAGCTGCGGGCAATCGGCGACGTGTTGCGCGACCAGTTGTTCTACATGCACCGCTGTGGCTTCGACGCCTTTGCCGTGCGTGCGGACAAAGATCCCTACGAAGCCCTGGAAGGTCTCAAGGACTTCTCGGTGACCTATCAGGCCGCCACTGACGAACCGCTGCCGCTGTTCCGGCGTCGCTAGGCTTTCGGCCTTCCCTGCTGACAAAAAGCTGCGGACAAAAGAACGCCGGTCAATGACCGGCGTTTTTTATGCCTGACTGTTTTACCAGAAACGTTGCTGCGTCAAACGACTCCACCAGCTCAACAGCACGCGATCCACCGAACCGCTGGCCGCCATGCCGATGCGCTCTTGCAGGCTTTTGCGTTCGGCGTAATGCAAGTGATAGACCTCGGTCTGTTTGGCTTTCTGAGCGAGGTATTCATCGCTGGTCTTGAGCTCATCCACCAGTTGCTTGTCCAGCGCTGCGACGCCGAGCCAGACTTCGCCGGTCGCCACTTCGTCGATGGCCAGTTGCGGGCGGTAGCGGGCAACGAAGTTCTTGAACAGTTGGTGGGTAATGTCCAGGTCTTCCTGGAACTTCTCGCGGCCCTTTTCGGTGTTTTCGCCGAACACGGTCAAAGTGCGTTTGTACTCACCGGCGGTCAGCACTTCAAAATCGATATCGTGCTTCTTCAGCAAGCGATTGACGTTAGGCAACTGCGCTACCACACCGATCGAGCCCAGAATCGCAAACGGCGCACTGATGATCTTCTCGCCGATGCACGCCATCATGTAGCCGCCGCTCGCCGCGACCTTGTCGATGCAAACCGTCAGCGGCACACCGGCTTCGCGGATACGCGCCAGCTGCGACGACGCCAGACCGTAGCTGTGCACCATACCGCCGCCACTTTCCAGACGCAGGACGACTTCATCCTGGGGAGTGGCGAGGGTCAGCAGCGCGGTGATTTCGTGGCGCAGGCTCTCAGTGGCCGAGGCCTTGATGTCGCCATCGAAATCCAGCACGAACACGCGAGATTTGGCCTCGGGCTTGTTCTTTTGCTTCTTCGCGCTTTTCTCGGACTTGGCCTCGCCCTTGCGCAACGCCTTGAGCTGGTCCTTGTCGAGCAGCGTCTGCTCCAGACGCTCACGCAGGCCCTTATAGAAATCATTGAGCTTGCTGACCTGCAGCTGCCCCGCCGACTTGCGCCGCCCCTTGCTGCGCAGCGCGGCAAAACTGGCAAGCACCACCAGGATGGCGATCACCAGGGTAACGGTCTTGGCCAGGAAACTGGCGTATTCAGTCAAAAACTCCACAGAGACTCCTTAAAACGATGCGTGGATGTACGGCACACGCGGAATGGTTCCAGCATACCCATGCGCCGGCTCGTCGGCCAGCCGTGAAAACTCTGGCAACACGCCTGTAACGGGCATTTCAAACAAGCGTATGTTTTTTCATTGACAGCTCAGCATCATCCTCATAACCTCGCCAAACCTTCAACGTACCGGGATGACGCGGACGTGGGCAGCATCTATCTGATTCGACATGGCCAGGCCTCCTTTGGTGCAGACGACTACGACGTCCTGTCGCCGACCGGTGTGCGCCAGGCAGAAATCCTCGGCCAACACCTGGCCGAACTGGGGATTCGCTTCGATCGCTGCCTGTCGGGTGACCTGCGGCGCCAGCAACACACGGCCACCAGCGCGCTGGAACAGTTCACTGCCCAAGGCCTGTCGGTACCAACGCTGGAAACCGATTCTGCCTTCAACGAATTCGATGCCGACGCGGTGATTCGCGCCCTGCTGCCGGCGATGCTGCCGGAAGAACCCGAGGCCCTCGACATCCTGCGCAACGCCGCGCAAAACCGTGGCGAGTTCCAGCGCATCTTCGCCTTGATCATCGAGCGCTGGCTGGCGGGCACCTACGATACTCCGGGGCTGGAGAGCTGGCTGGGCTTCGTCGAGCGAGTCCGGGGCGGGTTGCATCGCATCCTTGAGCAGGCGGAAAAAAACCAGAAAATCGCCGTGTTTACCTCCGGTGGCACCATCACCGCCCTGCTCCACCTCATTACGCAAATGCCTGCCAGACAGGCCTTTGAATTGAACTGGCAAATCGTCAACACCTCGCTCAACCAGCTGAAGTTCCGCGGTCGCGAGGTGGCTTTGGCCTCCTTCAACAGCCATGCACATCTGCAACTGTTGAAGGCCCCGGAACTCATCACTTTTCGTTGAGTCCGGATTACCGTGAACCTTGCTGTATCAACCAAATAAGGATTGAACCATGACCTCCGTAGCTGACGCAGTACAAGCAATGAAAGCCAAGTTCAACCCAGCCGCTGCTGCCGGTCTGGATCTGGTCTTCGGTTTCCGCATCGACGACACCAAGAACTTCTCGCTGATCGTCAAGGACAGCACCTGCGAGCTGCAAGAAGGCGAGAACCCGGACGCCCAGGTCACTCTGGTGATGGACGGCGAAACCCTGGAAGGCATCGTCGACGGTTCGACCGACGGCATGCAAGCGTTCATGGGCGGCAAACTGCGCGCTGAAGGCGACATGATGCTGGCGATGAAACTGTCCGAGCTGTTCCCTTCGTAAGACTGCCGTTCGCTTACAAACAAATCCCGCCTGTTTGGCGGGATTTGTCGTTTCAGGGTCACTGGATGCCGTCGGCGTCCAGCTCCTTGAAGACCTGCCGATCGGCGATCTGGGTCTGACTGTCGGGGTACATCAACTGGACGCTGCCACCGGGGATGATTTCACCGGTTTGCGCATCACGGGCGAAGGTGATGACATACCGCTCACCCTGATACTTCAGATAAATATTGTAATAATCCTGCGGCTGGTCCGGCGCTGCAAAAGCGCTGTAGCGATAACGTACCCGTGGCACCAACATTGGCCAGTGCTTTTGTAGCAACTCGCCACTCACTTCGGGATCCGCAGACTCCAGAGCAACAATCGCCGTCGCGACCAATTCATCGTTATTTGCCGAGGTCAGAATTAGTGGCTGTGTGCGTTGCATGGTGATGAGACTGACCTTGCCATTCACAACATCCCGACGGTACATACCGTTGCTAAACCACCTGGAAGCATCAAAGCGGTTCTCTTCAGGGCTCCAGTCGCCGTAATACATATCAACCCTTGAAGGGTAGAGATAAACACTCAACGGAAGAATGACAGTAAGCAGCACGAGCGCTTGAACGACCCTGGTCCTGAAAAAATGACTTTTCACTCGATGACCTGCGAACGTCTGCGTCGACGACTTACGTTCGATATTTGAATTTCGCCTGCGGAGTTTTTCAAACTCTGCAGTTCAACGCTTTGCGTCAGCCGCTTTTTCAAGCTCGCGCTGTACTTGCAGGTATGCGACTTCTTCATCACTCCCTTTCACCAAGTGCGAAGCCATGGCTCCGGTCAGCAGTTGCTTGTCGTTGACGTCCCAATCCAGAGTGACGACGTAGGTATCGTGCTGAAGCGTTACAAACAGCCAATAGGAATCCACTGGCTTGTCCGGTTCAGCGAATGCGCTGTAGGCATAGCGTATTTGACGGCGCAAATCCGGGGTATTCAGGACAAGATCTTCTGTGTCGACCTTCGGATATTTCTGTTCGATCGCCACCAGAGCCTTGGTCAAAAGAACGTCGTTTTCAATCGACTGCAAGCTTTCCGGCTTGTTACGCAGCATTGTCAACGGACTCGCCTGCGGCGGCGTCTCCATCAAACGCGGGCGGTACATGCCAGAGCTGAACCACCGAGTGGCGTCAAAGCGGACTTCTTCGGGACTCCAGGCGCCGTAATACATCATCACTTTGGCGGACATATGATCTTCCTTGGCGTAAATAAATAGTGTTGCAGCGCTGACGACGGCCAACAGTATGCATAAAAGGCGCTGTTTACCCGATAACAGCCTTGTTTTCATATGGGTTTATAGGCACAGAGTTGCTTGGGAACACCATCAGGCGTGTTACCTGAGCGAACATCACGATGTGCACCTAATGCATCAAGGGGAAAGCCAACCTTTTTTTCATAAAACGCCCGACTGTCGTCGTGCGCCATCAAATCACGCTGTTCATCAGTGATCGTGGGTTTTGGTGCCTGCGGTGCCTGTTCTCCAGGGATTTGCGCAGTGGGATCATTCGCCTGCTTGCGATGCGCTGCCAATTTTCGCTGATAGGCAGTCTTCTGACTTCTGTATGCCTCCATTGCCTGGGCATCACTACTCGCCTGCTTACGAATCCCCGGCACGGACTCGCGTTCGGCCGACGTGCCGTAGGTGGTGTCGTAATTGCTGCGTCGTGGAAACGCCCAAACAGTGGTCTGAGTCGAGTTGGCCAGAATCTGCGCCAGACTGCGTTCGTAATGAGGATCTTCGCCCTCATTCACTTTGAAATCGGCGTCGATACCCAAACCGGTACGGCAGGCATACGAGTAAATCTTGGCACCGTAAGCAAATGCCTCGGGCTTGAACATCTGGGCCTGCGCATCACGCAGCCGATAACTGTCGTTTTTATCCAGTTCGTAGCCCAGTTCAATACTGCCCACTACACCGTGGGAGAAAAAATCCAGTTGTTTGATTTCCCGGCCCCGACGTTGCCGGGTGGCAATGAAGTCGACAACACCAGAGATGGAATCCATCTCCCGATACTGCGCACCGTGTTGGTTCTCCACGACGTCTTTCAAAGCCGCCAGCAAGTTATCCGGGTAATCATTCTTGAACACCAGAAATACACGCTGGACAGAGAAGTTAGGAGTACCTGCCGGGTACTTGGTGAGTTGACGGATGCCCTGATTGATAAAGCGCATCTTGTTGCCTTTCTGGCCGCGAACCTTCTCGTATAGCGACATGTAGGATGCCCCCACTACAGTCACATAGTCCTGCGCCAGTGTGCCCTTGACCTGCGTCGTCGCGTGTTGATCGCTCGTCTCGCCCTGTTTCTTGTCCGGTGTCGCCACGTTGAACCTTCCTTAGTAAGCGATGCCCAGTGCATCCAGGTGAGCGGCGGCTTCCTTGCCCCATTGCACGACAATGGACGTCGGGTCGGCGGTGAACACCCGTGCGGCGTTGCCGTGGTTGTCGGTATGGCCGACAAGGCGTTGGCCGTCACCGGTTTCGATGCAAAAGAGCATGTCGGGAATGGCTTCGCCGGTGGTTTCGTCCACCAGTTGGAAGCGTTCGCTGTGTTTGGGGACCGTCACGATCGGAGTGAACGGCGCGGCGCCGGCCTGAGTGCCGACGAAGACGTCGCCAGAGCCGGTGATGATCATGCCGCCGTGGGCGGTGGCACTGCCGAGAAATGCAATGGGTTGGCCATTGATCAGGATATTGCCGATGCCTTCGCTGACCGCATCGCCGCAGGCCGTGGCGTCGCCGACGCGCAGCACCGGCATGCCGTTGATGTTCACATTGGGTGAACCGGCGGTGCTTGCATTGGTGCCGTGGCCGGTTACCGGGCAGGCGTTGAGATCACTGAGTCGGGCGGCAGGTTTTGCCATCATCTACATCCTTGTGAGAGCCAAGCCGCGGAATGTACCGGATCTAGACCAGGGATAAAAGTCTGTCCTTGGCTGCAAGGGGCAAATCCGGCGCAGCGAACGAGGCTGCCAGCAACTCTCGCGTATAAGGATGGCGCGCCTCGCGAAACAGTTCATCCGTCGCGCCACGCTCCACCACCTCGCCGTCCTTCATCACAATCAAGTCATGCGCCAGCGCCCGCACCACCGCCAGATCGTGGCTGATGAACAGGTAGGTCAAGCCGTGTTCCTCCTGCAATCGCCGCAACAACCCAACGATCTGCTTTTGCACCGTACGATCGAGCGCCGAGGTCGGTTCATCCAGCAGGATCAGGTCCGGTTTGAGCACCAGTGCGCGGGCGATGGCGATGCGTTGTCGCTGACCGCCGGAAAACTCATGGGGATAGCGATGACGCGTTGCAGGGTCGAGGCCGACTTCGCGGAGCACATCGATCACCGCCTGCTCGCGCTCGCCAGCGTTCAAATCACTGTGCACGCGCAATCCTTCGGCGATGATCTGCTCCACGCAAAGACGCGGGCTGAGACTGCCGAACGGATCCTGAAATACCACTTGCAGGCGTTTGCGCAGGGGCCGCAGTTGCTTGCCGCTCAGTTGCTCCAGCGCCTCGCCCTGAAAGCGAATCTGGCCCTCGGCATCGATCAGACGCAGGATCGCCTGTCCCAGAGTGGATTTGCCGGAACCTGACTCGCCGACAATCCCCAGGGTCTTGCCCCGCTGCAGCGTCAGGCCAATCCCCTTCACCGCCTCCAGATAAGTCCTGGGCCGCAGCCAGCCGCCGCCCAGCCGAAAGCGCACATTGAGATCACTCACCTGCAACAGATCTTCTGCCGCATCGCGACAAAGCGCCGTACCCCCCGGTTCGGCATTGAGCAATTCAATGCTGTAAGGATGCTGCGGTGCACTGAACAATTGTTCGCAAGGCGCCTGCTCGACAATCAGACCGCCGCGCATCACTGCCACGCGCTGAGCGATAGTGCGCACCAGATTAAGGTCATGGCTGATGATCAACAGCGCCATGCCCAGGCGCGTCTGCAACTGCTTCAACAGCAGCAGAATCTTGCGCTGCACAGTCACGTCCAGCGCTGTGGTCGGCTCGTCGGCGATCAGCAATTGCGGTTCGCACGCCAGCGCCATCGCGATCATCACCCGTTGCCGCTGGCCACCGGAAAGTTGATGCGGATACGCCTTCAGCCGTTCGCGTGGGCGCTGAATGCCGACCAGTTCCAGCAGTTCAAGAATACGTGCGCGGGCAGCCGCGCCGGCCAGGCCCTTGTGCAGGGCAAGGCTTTCACCGAGTTGCCGTTCGATGGTGTGCAGCGGGTTCAACGAGCTCATCGGCTCCTGAAAAATCATCGCGATGCGATTGCCGCGCAGTTGCCGCAGATAACGCTCATGCACGCCCAACAACTCTTCACCGGCATAACGAATGCTGCCGTCGATCCGCGTGATGGCCGGGTCGAGCAGTTGCAGGATGCTGTGTGCCGTCACCGATTTGCCGGAACCGGACTCGCCCACCAGTGCCAGGCATTCACCGGGACGAATGTCGAGGTTGATACCGTGCACCACTTTCTGGCCATTGAAGGCCACTCGCAGGTCGCGTATTTCGATCAGGTTATCGCTCATTTTCAGGTCCTTGGATCAAACGCGTCGCGACAGGCTTCGCCGATAAAAACAAGCAGGGAAAGGATCAGCGCCAGCGCGAAAAACGCGGTCAAGCCAAGCCATGGCGCTTGCAGATTGTTTTTGCCCTGGCCAATCAGCTCCCCCAGTGAGGCGCTGCCGGCCGGCATGCCAAAACCGAGAAAATCCAGTGCCGACAACGTCGCAATCGCGCCGGTAAGAATGAACGGCAGGTAGGTCAACGTCGCGCTCATGGCATTGGGCAAGATGTGCCGGACGATCACCTGCGCATCACCCACCCCCAGTGCCCGTGCGGCTTTCACGTACTCAAGCCCGCGGCTGCGTAGGAACTCGGCGCGCACCACATCGACCAGACTGAGCCAGGAAAACAGCGCCATGATCCCCAGCAACCACCAGAAGTTCGGCTCGACGAACCCGGACAGAATGATCAGCAGATACAACACCGGCAGCCCCGACCACACCTCCAGCAAGCGTTGCCCGATGAGGTCGACCCAACCACCGTAGTAGCCCTGCAACGCACCGGCCGCGATGCCGATCAGCGCGCTGGCGACGGTCAGAGCCAAGGCAAACAACAGCGACACCCGCGCACCAAAGATCACCCGTGCCAGCACATCCCGCGCCTGATCGTCGGTGCCCAGCCAGTTTTCGCTACTCGGCGGGCTCGGCGCTGGTTCCGTGAGGTCGTAATTGACCGTGTCGAAACCGAACGGGATCGGCGCGAACCACATCCGCCCGCCCTGCCCCTCGATCAACTGACGCACCTGCGCGCTGCGATAGTCCGGCTGAAACGGCAGTTCGCCGGCAAAGTCCTGCTCGGTGTAGCGCTTGAACGCGGGGAAGTACCAGTCGCCCTGATAGCTCACCAACAGCGGCTTGTCATTGGCGACCAGTTCGCCGCCCAGGCTCAGGCCGAACAGCGCGAGAAACAGCCACAACGACCACCAGCCGCGCCGATGCGCCTTGAACCGCGCCCAGCGACGCTGGCTAATAGGAGATAACGTCAGCATCAGGCAGCCCTCGCAGTGAAGTCGATGCGCGGGTCGACCAGCGTGTAGCACAGGTCGCCGAGCAGCTTTATCAGCAGGCCGAACAGGGTGAAGATGAACAGCGAACCGAACACCACCGGATAGTCGCGCGACACCGCCGCTTCGTAGCTGAGACGGCCAAGGCCATCGAGGGAGAAGATCACTTCGATCAGCAGCGAACCGCCAAAGAACACAGTGACCAAGGCCTGAGGCAATCCGGCAACCACCAGCAGCATCGCATTGCGAAACACATGGCCGTACAACACCTGCCGCTCACTCAAACCCTTGGCCCGCGCGGTGACCACATACAGCCGTGAGATTTCATTGAGAAAGCTGTTCTTGGTGAGGATTGTCAGCGTGGCAAAACCGCCGATCACCAGTGCTGTCACCGGAAGCACCAGATGCCAGAAGTAATCGGCAATCTTGCCCCACAGCGACAGCTCGGCGAAGTTGTCCGAGACCAGCCCGCGCACCGGAAACCAGTCCAGCGCCGTGCCGCCGGCAAACACCACGATCAGCAGCAGCGCAAACAGAAACCCCGGCATCGCGTAACCGATAATGATCGCCGCACTGCTCCAGACATCGAACGCCGAGCCGTTGTGCACGGCCTTGCGAATGCCCAGCGGAATCGACACAAGATAAGTGATCAAGGTCGCCCACAAGCCTAGCGACAAGGTCACCGGCAGCTTCTGCCAGATCAGCTCAGTGACGCTCGCCCCGCGAAAAAAACTCTGCCCGAAATCCAGTTGCGCGTAGTTCTTGAGCAGCAGCCACAAACGCTCGCTGGCAGGCTTGTCAAAGCCATACTGGCGCTCGATGTCGGCCACCAGTTGCGGATCAAGGCCGCGAGTCGCGCGGGATTCGCCGCCGACGCTCTCGACATGGCTGGAGCCTACCGCAGCCCCGACGCCAATCCCCTGTAGCCGCGCAATGGCTTGCTCCACCGGGCCACCCGGTGCGGCTTGAACGATGACGAAATTGACCAGCAGAATCGCCAGTAACGTCGGCACGATCAGCAGCAGGCGTCGCAGGCTATAACCCCACATGGGCGTACTCCTTTTGCTGGTTTTGCATCTGGGTCGAGGTCAGCGCCGTGGGACTGATTTCCCACCAGGTGTCGAGGCCGGCGTCGTACAGCGGCGCAATCGCCGGGCGACCGAAACGGTTCCACCACACGGTGGAAAGGCCCGGCGGGTAATAGTTGGGCACCCAGTAATATCCCCACTGCAACACCCGATCCAGGGCACGGGCGTGACGCAGCAGGCTTTCGCGGTTATCGGCCTGTACCAGCCCTTCGAGCAGCGCGTCGACTGCCGGATCGCGCAGCGTCATGTAGTTGTTCGAACCCGGATCGTCGGCCCCGTCGGCGCCAAAGAAATTGAACATCTCGCGCCCCGGCGCCTGACTCACCGGATAACCGACAACGATCATGTCGTAGTCGCGATTGCGCACGCGGTTGGTGTACTGCGCAGTGTCGACCTGACGGATATCGAAGCCGATGCCGATCTGCGCCAGGTTGCGCTTGAACGGCAGCAACAAGCGTTCGAAGCCCTTCTGGCCATTGAGAAAAGTGAACTGCAGGGGTTCGCCTTTGGCGTTGACCAACTGATCACCCTGGGGTTTCCAGCCAGCCGCTTCCAGCAGTTTCAACGCTTGCAGTTGTTCGGCGCGGATGTTGCCGCTGCCATCGGTTTTCGGCGCCTCGAAGACCTGGGTGAAAACCTCGTCGGGAATCTTGCCGCGCAACGGCTCAAGGATTTTCAGTTCCTCGGCATCAGGCAGTTCGGTGGCCGACAAGGCGCTGTGTGAAAAGTAGCTGCGCTGACGCAAGTACATGCTGCGCATCATCTGCCGGTTGGTCCATTCGAAATCCCAGAGCATGGCGATTGCCTGCCGTACCCGGCGGTCCTGAAACTGCGGCTTTTGCAGATTGAACACAAAACCCTGCGTGCCTTGGGCCGCGCCGGGTGCGAGGTGCTCACGGCGCAATCTGCCCTGTTCCAGCGCCGCGCCGGCATAGCCGATGGTGAAACTGGTCGCCGAGAACTCACGGTTGTAGTCGAAGCCGCCGGCCTTCAGCACCTGACGCGCGACGTCGGTGTCGGCGAAGAATTCCACGCTCAAATGATCGAAGTTATACAGACCGCGAGTGATCGGCAGATCCTTGGCCCACCAGTCCGTGATCCGTTGAAATTTCACGCTGCGTCCGGCATCCACCGCACTGATTCGATAGGGGCCACTGCCCGGCGGAATCTCGAAACCGCCACCGTCGGCGAAGTTACGGGTGCGCCACCAATGCTCGGGTAGCACCGGCAGCGTCGCCAGATCCAGCGGCAAGGTGCGGCTGTCATTGTTCTTGAAAATGAAACGCACCTGAGTCGGCGACTCCACCTGCACTTCAGCGACGTCACGAAACTGCTGGCGGTATTTGAGGCTGCCCTGGGTGGTCAGCAAATCGAAGGTGTAGCGCACGTCTTCGGCGGTGATCGGCGAGCCGTCTTCGAAACGTGCGTGAGGGTTCAGATAGAAACGCAGCCAGCGCCGATCGGCGTCCAGCTCCATCTGCTGCGCCACCAGACCATAAACGCTGTAGGGCTCATCCTTGCTGCGATAGGCCAGCGGCGCGTAAAGCCAGCCGTCGACATCCGCCACGCCGGTGCCTTTGTCGATGTAGGGAATCAGATGATCGAACGGTCCGCTTTCCAGCGAAGACCGACGCAGTGTGCCGCCCTTGGGTGCGTCGGGGTTGGCGTAGGCCAGGTGCTGGAAGTCGGCGGCGTACTTGGGGGCTTCGCCGTAGACGGTGAGCGCCGGTTGTGGGGTCGCCCAACCGAACGGCGTTAAAAGCACACAGGCGCTGAATAAAATGAGTCTGGAGAACATTGGCAGATCCCTTTTTACGGTGCTGCTAATGGCCTCATCGCTGGCAAACCAGCTCCCACAGGTTTTCTGCTGCTCGCGAATTCCTGTGCAAGCTGGCTTGCCAGCGATGAGGCCCTAACAATCACTACACAACCTGCCTACCCGTGATGTGCAACAGGCCGGCGATTTTTATAGGGCAGGCTTTAGATCAATCAGTGACTAAAACCCGCCAACACTGACCATTTTTAAAACTTGTAACTGACCCGCGTGTACAGCGTCCGCCCGAACGGGTCGCCATATTTCGGGTCGTAGCCGCTCTGGAAGGTGTAGGTCTGGTTACTGAACGGCGGCTCGCGGTCGAACAGGTTTTTCGCGCCGAGGGTTACGCTCAGGGTCTTGCGCCAGGTGTAGGTGCCGGCGAGGTCCCAGACGTTGTATGAGCCAACGTAGTCGTGGGACTCGCGATCCGAATCGTGATAACCGCTGGTGTAACGGTTGGTCAGCGCCACCCCGTACGGGCCGTAATTCCAGCTGCCGGTCAGGCTGTGCCGCCAGCGGGCCACGGCGCCGGCCGAGGCGAAGTCACCGCCACGGAAATCACCTAGCTTGTCGATGTAATCGCCCTTGAGCTGTTGCTGATAGTCATAGCGGGTGACGTAAGTGCCTTGCAGACCGATGCCGAAATTGCCGTACGGGGTACTCGGCAGGCGATAGTCGAAACTGACGTCGACGCCGTTGGTCTTGATCTTGCCGAGGTTGGCCAGACCGGTGACGACGTGGTCTATGGAACCGTCAGGCTTGCGGATCAGACGATCCGGGTACAGCTCGGGATTTTCAAACACCGCCGATTCGGGAAACTCGGCGATCTGATTGGCGATGTCGATCCACCAGAAATCCAGCCCGGCCGTCAGGCGTTCGAACGGCTGATAGACAAAACCGAGGGTGACGTTACGCGCAGTCTCCGGGCTCAGGTCGGTGTTGCCACCGCTGGTACGGTTGAACTGCTGCGCGCAGTCGCGGTTGGCGATGCCGCCGTTGCTCGGGTTGCCGCCAGCGCACAGGCGCGGGTCGTTGTAGTTGGCGTTGGTGAACGTCGTGAAGTTGGGGTTGTACAGTTCATACAGCGACGGCGCACGGAAACCTTCGCTGTAGGCACCGCGCACCACCAGTTCCTTGAACGGCTGGAAGCGGAACGAATATTTCGGGTTGGTGGTGCTGCCGAAATCGCTGTACTTGTCGTGGCGCACGGCGGCAGACAGCTCCAGGCTGTCGAGCACCGGCACGTTGACCTCGGCGTACTCGGCCGAGACGCTGCGATCCCCGGCCACGCTGCCGTTCGGGTCGACACCGAGGCTTTGCACATCACCGGCGAATTGGGCGAAATCCTGATGGAAGTCTTCCTTGCGGTACTCACCGCCCAGCGCCAAAGCTGAGGGACCGGCACCAAACCAGTCGCCAATTTCGCGGCTGATCCGCCCGTCGATTGCCTTCACACGCCCGACCGCCGTGGCGTAATCGCCGTCCACCGCATTGGCCGCCAACAGCGCGGAACCGGCGGCGGTCTGTGGACCGAACGGGTTGATCACGCCATTGGCAATGCCGGCGCTGACAGCGCGGTCATTCACGTAGCCGCTTTGAATGGTGTTGACCACTTTGTTCTGGTTGTACGAGGCACCGACGTTGTAGTCCCAGCCCACCAGCGTGCCGTCAAAACTCAGCAGCAAACGCTGACCGGTGTTGTCGTCCTCATGCTGACGCGCGCCCACTGCGGTTTCTCGCCAGTTCACATCGACCGGTTGTGTCGGGTCGAGGGCAAAACCGTTCGGCCCCGGGGTGATGCCGTTACCTGGATAGAACGTGGTACCGGGATTGACCTGATTGCCCATCAACGTACCCGGACCAATCTGCGTGCGGTTTTCATTGCGTGCCCAGAAGTATTCGAGGCTGACGTTGTGATCGTCCGACAGCTTGCCGGTGGCTTTGGCGAAGGCCGAGGTCTTTTCGGTTTCCGGCACCAGATCGAGATAGTTCCACAGGCTCTGGCGGCAAATACCGTTGCGCGAGAGCAAACCAGGCGCGTTGCAACCGGAACCGGCCAACGGGTTGGTGGCGTTGCTGCCCTGACTCCAGTTGGCCGGCGAGGCGGTGCCGGAGGTGTAATCGAGGCCGCGGTTGGGCTGGTAGTTGTAGGTGTAACCACGGTCCTCGGCGGCCAGTCGCTGCTGTTTGTCGTAACTGACCACGCCGAACACGTTGAAGCGATCATCCTGCAAATCACCAAAACCCCAGCTGCCGCTGAAGTTACGGCTTTCGCCACCACCGGAATGTGTCGGTGTGTCGTAATTGGTGCTGATCTGGCCTTCGGTGAGACTGGTCTTGGTGATGAAGTTGATCACCCCGCCAATCGCATCGGTGCCGTACAAAGCCGACGCGCCGTCGCGCAGCACTTCCACCCGGTCGATCGCGGCGAACGGAATGGTATTGAGATCAACGCCAGATCCGTTGATCGCGTTGGTGGCGTTGTTACTCAGGCGCCGACCGTTGAGCAACACCAGCGTCTTGTTCGGGCCGATCCCGCGCAGATCCGCGTAAGACGCCCCGCCACTGCTCGACCCCACCGAGCGCCCGGAGCCGACCGAAGACTGGTTGGCGGAAATGCGACTGACCAGCTCTTCCGTGGTGGTGACGCCCTGCTCGCGCAACTCTTCGACGCGCAGAATCGTCACTGGCACTGCAGTTTCTGCATCGACCCGACGAATCGCCGTGCCGGTGACTTCGACACGCTGCAGCTGTGTGGTCGGCTCGGTCACAGTGCTCTCGGCGGCAATCGCCGGCACCGTGTTGATTGCCAGCAGCAAGGCCAGGCTCAAAGGGGATTTAACGGGTGAAAAATGGATCATGAACAGCCATCCCTGCGTTTTGGTTTATGCAGGGATGTGCGATGACGAATAAGGTTTTATAGGGTTGGTGTTAGACCGTTGGGTGATGAGGTTATGCAAAAAACGAAATCCGCACAGATCATGCCGATGCCATCTCCCTGAGTAACCGGGTATCCAGTCCAAACCGCTCTTGAGAGACCATTTTGAACTGCCCCTCCGCCAGTTCGCAGCTCACCAGTAGATTCCACGAGTGCCGGGTTGCCGCCGAGGGGATCAGCACAAACGGATGTTCAGCCAGTAAAGCGTCGGCAAAATCCCGTTGATTGGGTGAAGGCCGCGCAGGGCTCAACCAGTAAGGATTCGGCACTTCCTCTGGCTGCACCACTCTGACCTTGGCGTCGCTGATGACCTCGAAACAGGTCAGTACATAAGGCTCACTGTCCAGCACATCAAAACTGTGATTGGCTGCCACTTCCAGAATGGCCGACGACGGGTCGACCGATGCATAAACCACTCGCCGACCGGGGGCATTCCATCGTCCCCCGTTCAGCTTTGAACCAATCCCGCTGTCCCAGGTGCATCCGTAGACTTCCGGGTCCAGCCGCCAGGCATACCACTGCCCGTCCCACGGCAATGGATTCATTGGTGGACTCCGTAGATGATCTGCCCAAGGTACTGCTCCACCATCTGGAAACCCAGTGAATGCCGGGTCAGTTCCGACGGCACGTAACCGTTCAAATAGGGGGTGGGCTGCTGCAGCCACTCTTCTGCCTTTGATTGACGCCCAAATGCCCGAATAGCCATCTGCAACACCAAGGCATACTGGTAGGCGACGACACTCTGATGCGGGTCAAGCCGTACCGACAAGCCTTCCTTCATGAGCCGGCGCACGGTTCGGACAGATTTGCCGGTGATGCGTTTGACCATCTCGCCTTGCTGGTACAGCTCGGAAGTGGACAGCATGTTGACGACGTCGCTGAGCTCAAAGCCCTGTTCTGTCAGCTCGACGATCAAAGTGGCATCGTCACCGACGTTCTGACCATGCACGAGTATGTCGACAGGTTTGCCTTCGACTTTTTTCAGCCCCGTGAGTCGAGGCGTTTTCACTGCGGGCATCGCGACATCCTCCATGGGGCATCGGGCGCGATCGTCGCGCCAGTAATGGCGAGGGGAATACGTTGGGGTTTCGATCTCGATGTGTGGGGTTCGCATCATTCATCCTTTGTCTGGGGTCTGAGCGTTCGAGCCGCTCAGCGACTTCAATGTCATGACTGATGCTATAGATCGCGCTTCCGACGACCAACCTGAAAAAGTCGTCGGAAATATCCCCTACCCGTCGCAAAACCCTGCCTTTTCCGTAGGACGTAAACGCGAGGCATCCTGCCATCAGCTGCCGAAGTGATAACTCACATCCAGCCACCACTGACGCCCGTACGGGTCGTAGTTGCCGGTCGGGTAATAAGGCCAGCCTGCGGAATCGTCGTGTTTGATCTGATTGAGCACGTTGTTCACGGTCAGACCGACACTCGCCCGGTCATTGAGCTTGTAGCGCGCACTGGCGTTGAACACTGTCCACGGCGACAGTCGCCCATCCCCCGCGCCATTGGTGACGGAGCCGTAGCGAATGCCCATCAGCGTCGCCGTGGCTTGCTGATAGTCCCAGGTCAGGCTGGCGTTGACCTTGCTGCGCCAGTCGTAGTTGGTGCGCGAGGTGCGCCAATCCTGGGTTGGGGCCTCATCGGATTCCTTGTAGTAATGCGACAGCACCAGGGTGTAGCCCAGCGTCGAGCTGAACGCACCGTACTGGCCGGCGCCCCAGCGAATGTTGCTCTTGAAGTCCAGACCGCTGACCCGCTCGCTGGCAGCGTTGATCGCATTCACCCGCACGCGCTGCAATTGGTTCGGATCGACGGCGGCGTTGCCAGCATTGCGGTCGATACGCGCCAGCGTCGACTGGCAGTTGGCCGAGTTGATGTCCTGGGTGCCATTGCGGCATTCGTTCTCCTGCTGCAACAAGCGGTTTTCGTCGACCGTGGTCAGCAGGTCATCGATCTCCACACGCCAGAAATCCGTGGAGAAATCAAAGTTACGCGAGGGCGACCAGACGAAACCATAGGTCCACGATTTTCCGCGTTCGGATTCAAGGTCGGCGGTGCCACTTTGCGTGTAGTCGACCCGCCCGCGATCACAGGCGCCCTCCAAGCCCTGGCTGCAACCGTAGTAGTCGATCTGTGCCGGGTAGTAACCGTTGCTGTCGGACTGGTAGATGTAGTTCAGGTCCGGCGCGCGGAAACTGGTGCCGTAACTACCGCGCAACAACAGGCTGGTGACGGGCCGCCATTCAAGCCCGAGGTTGTAGGTCTTCTGTTGCTCGGTGCGGCCGCTGAATTTGTATTGGTCCCAGCGCCCCGCTGCGGTCGCCAGAATCGTGTCGGTGAGCGGAATGCTGAACTCGCCGCCCGCCGCATAACGCTTGCGCGAACCGCCGGAGCTTTGCGCGGGAGACACGCCATAGAACGTGCCATCGTTAAGGCCGTCATCCGGGTCGACACGGTATTCCTGCTTGCCCGCCTCCAGCACGCCGGCAAATCCCACCGGGCCTGCCGGCAGATCAAACAGATCGCCATTGACCGAGGCGTTGTAACTGGTCGACACCGATTTGCTGCTCTGGGTCAGGTTGCTGCGAAACTGCTGCCACTCCTGCGGCGTCAGCGGCCTATCAAGACGCGATGCTTCCGGGGCGAATACCGGGTAACCGCCGCTGGTACCCAGTTGCGGGCCGAGGTAGAAATCCTGAATCGATGACAGCGGCGTGTAGCGGGTTGTCCGCACGCTGCGATATTCCGAGCGGTTGGCCGCCAGATCGTAGCGCCAGCCAGTGTCGGCAATCTTGTCGGAAAGACCGAGGGTGCCGGTCCACGAAGTGTCGCGCCACTTGCTGTTATTGCTGGTGCGCCCACCGATTTCCTCTTCGCCGTAGCGTCGATACCAGCGCTCCAGATTGCCGCTGTTCTGGTTGATGAAATCCGGCGAAGTGAAGGTCGGGCCGCGGGTGTTGTTCTGGATGTGGTCGAGGCCGTACATCAAGTCGGCAAACACCTCTCCGCTGTCGCTGAAGTGCCAGGTGCCGCGGCTGTAGCCGTCGTAGTTTTCCTTTTGCGTCTGGATTGTCCAGTAATCGTTGTACATCTGATCGGTGCGGCAGCGGCCACCACTGTTGACCAGTTTGTTGTCGAAGGTGCCCTGATAGGCACCGCACCCCGGCCCCAGATAACGGCTATTAGTCAGGTCGCGGCGATAACCGACGTCCGCCAGCGGGCCGCTTTGCATGAAGCCACGGTCGTCAGCCCAGATCGGGTCGCGGTGGGTCAGCTCCAGGCCGAACAGACCGTCGAAATCGCCCCAGCTGCCACCGCCACTGATCTGCAAGCGCTGATTGTCGCCACCGCCACGCTCTGTCGTGCCGCCCTTGAGGTTGACGTCGACACCGTTGATTTGCTTCTTGAGGATGATGTTGACCACCCCGGCAATCGCATCCGAGCCGTAGATCGCCGAGGCGCCGCTGCTGAGGATTTCGATGCGTTCGATGACCGCCGACGGAATGTTCGCAAGGTTGGTGAAATTGACCTTGCCATCGTACGGCGTCGGGTAATCGGCGACGCGCCGCCCATTGATCAGCACCAGTGTGTGATTGGGACCGAGGCCGCGCAGGTTCAGCGCACTGGCCGCCGGTTGCCAGGTGTTGCCGTAATCCTCGCCCTGGGTCATGCCGGTGTTTTGCGTCTGGGTCGCCAAGGCGTCGTAGACGTTTTTATAGCCGCGCGCTTCCATTTCCTCGTGGGTGATGACGTTCACGGGTGTCGCACCGTCGCTCTGTGCGCGGGCAATGCGCGAGCCGGTGACGGTGACTTTCTCCATGCGGTAATCGGCGCTGGTGGCGGGTGCCACAGTGGTGACTTTTGCCGGTACGGAAGTCACGGCTTCGCCTTCGCGGATGCTCAGCCCCTGAGCGCTTTGCTCGACTTGCAGACCGCTGCCGAGCAATGCCTTCTCCACCGCTTGGCGACCACCCAATGCCCCGCGTACGGCGCTGCTGCGTTTGCCCTGCACCAGATTCTGGCTGAAGGAAATCGGCACGCCGGTCTGCCGCGAGATATCCAGCAGCACCTCGTCGAGCGCGCCGCTGGCAATGTCGAAGGTGAACACGGCCGCAGTCGGTTGCTGGGCGAAAACATTCAATGGACTGATGCCCATCGCCAACGCAGCGGCGAGGGTCAGTCGAGGTAATTGTTGTTTGAATGAGAACATCGAGGGGCTTCCCTGTTGAAGGCGTCTGCAGGGAATGAGCAGCGGGCCGGCACTTTTTATAGGTCGGCAATTAGGCCAAGAAGTCATATCCCTATAACCGAACTTGATGAATACCTTTATCTGGACTCACCTCCCCCTCGGCAGCTCCTACACAGCCGGGCGGTGTATTTACGAGCGCGGTTCGATGCTGACCCAGTAAGGGTTGTGCCAGGTGACGATGATCGGCAGTGAATGCTCCAGCAACTGCAGCGTCTGGTCACTGTCGTCCAGCGGATAGAGGCCGCTCAAGCGCAAGTCGGCAACCTCTGGGCTCACATGCAAAATGCCGCGACGGTAACGGCGCAAGCTGTCGATGACCTCGCTCAAGGGACGGTCACGAACTTCCAGCCGCCCTTGCACCCACGCACTTTCATGGCCTTTGTTGCGTTGCAGACTGAGGATGTTCTGGCTGTTGAACAGCAGGTTCTCCCCCGCCTCCACCACTTGTCGCGCGCCGCCCGAGGTGACCACTTCGACCTGTGAATGGAGCATCACCAAACGCGTGGCATCCTCGCCCTGCTCGACGAGAAATTTCGTCCCCATTGCGCGCATCCGACCGTGCTCGGTCTCGACTACGAACGGCCGCGCCGGGTCCTTGGCCACGTCCACCAGCAACTCCCCGCTGCGCAACGCGAGCAAGCGTTGATGAGCATCGAATACAGGCAGCACACGACTGCGCGCGTTGAGCGTCAATGCACTGCCGTCTTCCAGGGTGAAATCACGCCGCTCACCGGTGCCAGTTGCCAATTCGCCCACCTCCGGCAACCAGCCATAGCGCCGTCCGAGCAACCCGGCCAGCAGCGCAACACCGAGCACGCTCAAGCTGCCGCTGATAAAGCGGCGGCGGCTCGATGGTGCGTTAAGGCTGTGCAGCAGACTGTTGCGCGGCAGCCCGCGCAGGCTCGGATTACGCAGCAGGTTCAGACCGCCGCCCATTTGCTCGATGATCTGTTGGTGTCGTGGATCCGCCGTGCGCCAGGCGTCGAACGCGGCGCGCTCGCCCAGGCTGACTTCGCCCGATTGCAACAACGCCATCCATTGCGCCGCTTCATCGATCACCGCTTCGTCGGCCCTCATGCCTGCATCGCCTGATAGCAACGTTTGAACGCCTCGACCATGTACTGCTGCACGCGACTGGTGGAAACCCCGAGGCGTTCGCCGATTTCGCTGTAGGTCAGCCCGTCGAGCTGGTGGTAGAGAAACGCCGCTTTGGCTTTCGCCGATAGGCCGTTGAGCAAACGATCGACCGCCAGCAATGCCTCGATCACCAGCGCGCGTTCTTCCGGCGAGGGATGCACCGGTTCCGGTGCCAGCGCCAGGCTTTCCAGATAGGCGCGCTCCAGGTCCTGACGGCGCCAGCCCTCGTACACCAGACGCCGGGCGATGGTGGTCAACAACGCACGCGGCTCGCGGATCGCCGTCGGGTCCGGCAATGCCAAAACCCGTAAAAAGGTTTCCGAAGCGATGTCCTGCGCACTGTGCGGGCAGCCCAGCGTGCGGCCGACGGCAGCGCACAGCCAGCGATAGTCCTTTTGGAACATCTGCCCGATGATCTGGTAATGCGGGTTATGCCCACCCATGTCCTGCTCCCTGAAACGGGCTCCACCCGCTGCGAAAAACCATCGTTCTGCCGGGATCGTCCGGCTCTGATCAGGCGCGACTGTGCAATAGCGCTTCATACATTTGAAGTAATAAAAAATATACATAAGCGAACTATTTGACATATGACGCTTCATCGCCCCAGAAACATTGGCTGACACAACGTTGACCTCGATCAGTGGTGTGCGGGTGGCCACTCATTACTCTTCCGGCTCCATCGAAGGCCAGGGAAGGCTCACCGGGAGCCTGCGGCTGATCCCACTCAAGGAAGAACTTTCATGCGACCACTCAAGATCATTCTGCTGTCGTCAGCGTTCAACGGCCTGACCCAGCGTGCCTGGCTGGAACTGCGTGAGGCCGGGCATTCGCCCAGCGTCGTGGTGTTTACCGACGAGGCCTCGGTGTGCGAACAGATCGAGCACAGCGGCGCCGATCTGGTGATCTGCCCGTTCCTCAAGGACCGCGTACCGCAAGCACTCTGGAGTAACTCCGAACGCCCGGTGGTGATCATTCATCCGGGCATCGTCGGCGATCGTGGTGCCAGTGCTCTGGATTGGGCGATCACCAATGAGCTGTCGAGCTGGGGCGTGACCGCGCTGCAAGCGGTCGAGGAAATGGACGCCGGGCCGGTCTGGGCGACTTGCGAGTTCAATCTGCCGACGGGCCTGCGCAAGTCCGAGCTGTATAACGGTCGGGTCAGCGACGCGGCCATTGTTTGCATTCGCGAAGTGGTGGAAAAATTCATCGAAGGCTTCCAGCCAGTGCCGCTGGATTACACCAATCCGGCTGTGCGCGGACGTTTGCAGCCGAACATGAAACAGGTCGACCGCAGTTTCAGCTGGCACGATTGCGCCCGCTTCATCAAACGCTGCATCGATGCGGCGGACGGCCAGCCCGGGGTCCTGGCGAGTCTGGCCGGCGGTCAGTATTACGTGTACGACGCCCATCTGGATTCGCGCAGCGGCCTGCCCGGCGAGATTCTCGCGGTGCATGACGATGCGGTACTGGTCGCGGCGGGAGACCACAGCGTGTGGATCGGTTCGTTGCGGCGCAAACCGCAGCCCGGCGAAGAAACCTTCAAGCAACCGGCGCGGCATGTGCTGGCCGATCAATTGGCCGATGTGCCGAGGCTGGACTGGTCGGTGGCCAGCCAGCCGTTCAGTGACGAGGTGTATCAGCCGATTCGTTACCGCGAATCCGGGCATGTCGGCGAGCTGACCTTCGAGTTCTACAACGGCGCGATGAGCACCGAGCAATGTCAGCGCATGGTCGATGCACTGCGCTGGGCCAAGTCCCGCGACACTCAGGTGCTGTTGATCAAGGGCGGGCGCGGCAGTTTTTCCAACGGCGTGCATTTGAATGTGATTCAGGCAGCGCAGGATCCGGGCGCTGAAGCCTGGGCGAATATTCAGGCGATCGATGATGTCTGTGAAGAGCTGCTGACGGCGCGGCAACTGGTGGTCAGCGGCGTCACCGGCAACGCCGGCGCTGGTGGTGTGATGCTCGCCCTGGCAGCCGATATCGTGTTTGCCCGGGCCGATATCGTGCTCAACCCGCATTACAAGAGCATGGGCCTGTATGGCTCGGAATACTGGACCTACAGCCTGCCCCGCGCCGTCGGCCCGGCGATGGCCGAGCAATTGACTCAGGCGTGTCTGCCGGTGAGCGCGGTGCAGGCGTGGCAACTGGGTATGGTTCAGGAAATCGGCCCGCGCTGCCCGGATGAGTTTTCCCTGTGGTTGCTGCAACGGGCCAACAGCGTTTTGAGTGACCCGACCTATGCAGCGGTGCGTGAACGCAAGTTGCGGGTTGATCAGGTGCTGATCCAGCAATGCCGCGAAAACGAGTTGCAGGAAATGCAGGAAGACATGCTTTACAACCGCAACGGCTTCACCGAGAAGTGCCGGCACTTTGTGTACAAGCGCAAGGCGTGTGGCACGCCGGCGCGGTTGGTCGAGGATTGGGCGCGGGTGCAAGAGATTGAACTGACCGACTGATCTTCAGCGTCTACGAGGGCCCCATCGCTGGCAAGCCAGCTCCCACAGTGTCCGTGGCGTACCCAGACTCTATGTACACCGCAAAACCTGTGGGAGCCTGGCTTGCCAGCGATGAACGATGACGCGGTGTCAGGGCAGCACTTACAATGCGTGCACCTCAAACACCGGCCCGCCCATGGACATCGATCTCGCCCGCACCTTCCTCGAAATTGTCCGCCACGGCAGTCTCGCCGCCGCCGCGCAAAAGCTCTTCGTCACGCAAACAGCGATCACCGCCCGCGTCCAGAAACTCGAAAGCCAACTAGGCAGCACCCTGTTCGTGCGCAACCGCGCCGGGGCGAAATTGACGCCGAACGGCGAAGCGTTCGTGGTCTACGCCAATCAACTGGTGCAGACGTGGGAGGCCGCGCGTCGCGACTTGCCGTTGCCCGAGGGCTATCACAATGTGCTGCACATCGGTGGCGAAGTCAGCCTGTGCAATCCGTTGATGCTCAGTTGGGCTGCGGAACTGCGCGAGAAAATTCCCGGGCATGCCCTGCGCATGGAAATCCGCGACGGCGAAAACCTGCTGCGCCAACTCGAACTCGGTGTGCTCGACGCGGCGCTGGTCTATCAGCCGGAATACTGGCCCGGCCTGCAAGTCGAGCAAGTGCTGGAGGAAAAGCTGATTCTGGTGCGCACACCGGAGCGCGCCGACCCTTACGTCTACATTGACTGGGGCCCGGACTTCCGTCGCCAGCACGATGCCGCCCTGCCGGAAAAAGCCAAAGCCGCGCTGAGCTTCAACCTCGGCCCGCTGGCTCTGCAATACATCCTCGAACACGGCGGCAGCGGTTATTTCCGCACCCGCGTGGTGCGCACGTATCTGGAAAGCGGTGCCCTGGAACCGGTGACCAAAGCCCCTGAATTCAGCTATCCGACCTATCTGGTGTACTCCCGCGACCGCGACTCGGCGACGCTGCAACAGGCCTTCGACCTGCTGCGCAAAGTGATCGAGGCCGATGACGACTGGTCGCAACGCTGGAATCCATTGAGCTGAATCCGCCGTTTTACACCGGATCATGGCGCATGTGACCTCAAGGTCCGGCCTGCACAAATGGCCGGATCGGCTAATCTGCCGGGTATAACAACAATACCTACGGGTGAACGCAGTGAGGCAGACCACCGAGGCATTTCGCAGCCGCTATCGTGCGGCGATCCATCCGTTCTACAACCCGTGGCTGCACGGCGCCTTCGTGCTGCTGTTCGGTGTGCTGGCCATCGGCGCATTCTGGAGCAGCGTCGACCAGGTCCGTTGGCTGGAATGGCTGACCGTGCCACTGACGCTGTTGTTCTTCAACTTTGGCGTTTACATGGTCCATCGCCATCTCGGCCACCATAAAAAAGCCTTTGCGAAACTGTTCTACGCCCGCCACGCCGGCGACCATCACAGTTTCTTCACCCCCGGCCACATGACCTACGACAGCGCCCGCGACTGGCGGGTGATTCTGTTTCCGGCGTGGCTGATCGTACTCCATACGCTACTGATCACCCTGCCCTTGTGGTGGCTGATCGCGCAGGTCAACGCCAACGTCGCCGGGTTGTTCGGCGGCTGCATGGTCCTTGGCTATCTGACCTACGAAGTGTTTCACGCCGCCGAACACCTGCCACCGGCCAATCCCCTCACGCGCCTGCCGTGGATCCGGCAGATGCGCCGTCTGCACGAACTGCATCACCGCCGCGAGCGCATGCAAGAGCGCAATTTCAACATCGTTCTGCCGCTGATGGACTACCTGTTCGGCACCCTGTACTGGGAGCCGGAAGTCGCCCCTTTGAGTTATTCGAGAATGCCCATGACCCGTCAACAGCACACGATCGACATTGCCGGCGAACCGATTGCCGTACTCGCCTATGCCGCCACGGTCAGCCGTTGGCCCGAGTGGCACCCGTCGTCGCTGAAAATCGACGGCCCGCAGGGGCCGCTGCATGCGGGCTCGGGTTTTGAAGAAGACATTCATGCCGGCGGCCGGGCAGGTCATCTCCGTTGGCAAGTGACCGAGTACCTGCCGGGCCGGCGCTGGTGCGCACGGGCTCGGGGTGATCACGGCCTGTCGCTGGAGCTGACGTATGAATGCGCGGCCGAAGGTGGCGGCACAAGATTCGTGCGCACGCTGGACTATCGCTTTGACGGCCTGGGCATGCGCATCGCCAATCGACTGTTGCTGAAACGGCGCATCGAGCGCGAATCCTGCGCCTCGATGCTCGCGCTGCGGGACAGGGCTGCGCAGTATCTGGCGTCAGTGAGGGCCAGCGCATGAAGTGGCAGCGGGTGCTATTTCTGCTGATTGCCGTGGTTATCGCGTTTTTACTGCTGATGCCCACTCGAGTAGAGCCGGTCGCCTGGCAACCGTCACCGGCGCCCTCGCTCAAGGAAGGCGTTTATGCAGAAAACCAACGTCTGAAGAACACAGCGCAGGTCGGGCCGAGCGACATCGAGGGCCCGGAAGCGTTGCTGTTGGAAAATGACTTTTTGATCACCGGACTGCATGACGGCCGACTGATCCGCAGCAGCCTCGATGGCCAGCAACGCAAAGTGCTGGCCGATACCGGTGGGCGGCCGCTGGGCCTGGCGCGGCATCCCAACGGATTGCTGGTGATTGCTGACGGGGTCAAGGGCTTGCTCTCACTCGATGCTCAGGGCCAGTTGATTGCCCTGACCACCGCCGCCAATGGTCTGACGTTCGGCTTTACCGATGACGTGGCAATCGACAAATCCGGGCACTACGCCTACTTCAGCGATGCCTCCAGCCGTTGGGGCTATGGCCATGATGGCGAGGCGATCATCGAACATGGCGGTGACGGACGCTTGTTGCGCTACGACTTCCAGACCGGCAAGACCAGCGTATTGCTGGACAAACTGGAGTTCGCCAACGGCGTGACCCTCGGCCCCGATGACGCCTATGTGCTGGTCAACGAAACCGGTGCCTATCGCATCAGCCGCTTCTGGCTGACCGGGCCCAAGGCAGGCACCCACGACCTGTTCATCGACAACCTGCCGGGACTGCCGGACAACCTCGCGTTCAACGGTCGCGACCGCTTCTGGGTAGCGCTGTATGCGCCGCGCAACGCCTTGCTCGATGGCACAGCCGGGCATCCGTTCGTCCGCAAGATGATTGTGCGCGCGCTGACCGTACTGCCGAAACCGGTGGAGAAGCGCGGGTTTGTACTGGGGCTGGATCTGCAGGGCAAGGTGATTGCCAATTTGCAGGACGCCAGCAGCGGCAATTATTCGCCGATTACCACGGTTCGCGAGTACGGGGACTGGTTGTATTTCGGCTCGTTGAAGGCGACGCATATGGCGCGGTTGCCGTTGGCTGAAGCCTTGAAGTGAAACGGGTTCTGATGTGTTGAATTGACTGACGCCATCGCTGGCAAGCCAGCTCCCACAGGTACCGGATCGTTCGCAATATATGTTAACGACAGCGATCCTTGTGGGAGCTGGCTTGCCAGCGATAGCGGTCTGTCAGTTGCTGGACTTGTCGAACTTTTCGGGGTCTTCGTCTTCGGGAAGATCCTTGTCCGGTTCTTCAGGATTGGCGGTGGTATGCGCCGGGCTGTTGGGTTCAGGATGGGTGGGCACGGGGTCAAATGCGCCCTGCTCTTCACTGGGAAATTTGGGATCGTTCATAAGGCACCTCGCAAAGAGTCGATGATTGAGGACTCTGAACATTCGAGGTGCCGGTCGGGCCTGTCGTTCCAGTCAATCCGCAACCGTAGGTCGGCGGATCAGAATGGGGTCAGGTCGGGGTCTGCAAATGGCTGACGATTTCGTCCTTGACCTTCAGACGTTTCTCTTTGAGTTTCTTCAGGGTGTCGTCGCTGGGAGCATCCGAGGTGGCGGTTTCGGCCTTGACCACATCGGCATCAGCCTGGGAATACTTGTTGATCAGTGAATCCAGTCGTGGATCCTGGGTGCGTTTTTGCTGGATCTCTTCCTTCGTGCAGCTCAAGTCCTGAAACAGGTCATGGGGAACCGGCATGGAACACCTCCGTCAGTTGATCGGGTGGCCAGCGCGACCGATTGCGCTAACCAGTTATCAGAATGGCCTCGGTCAGGCCGTTCTGTCGACCACCTGTCAGACCAGCGGTGTCCGTTCGTCGCCCTGTCGCAAATGCGATAAAACCTTTGTCCGTCGCCTCGCCTCCATTGCATAACGCTCACAACAAACTGCGTGGAGAAACACAATGGACGGATTCAACCTGCGTCACCTGGCACTGGCTGTCGCTTTAAGCACCGGCATGGGCAGCGCCTTCGCGGCCACCGACAATGACTTCGTCGATAACGCCGCTGCCGGTGGCATCGCCGAAATCGAAACCAGCCGCCTCGCCCTGGAAAAAAGCCAGTCGGCCGACATCAAGAAGTTTGCCGAAATGATGATCACCGATCACAGCAAGGCGAATGACGAACTGGCGACGATTGCCAAGGCTCACGACATCGAAGTACCGGACACCACCACATTGGTCAAACAGGCCAAAGAGAAAATTCTAGAAGTGCGTGATGAATCCTTCGATGCGGCCTACGCCAACAACCAGGTCAAGGCCCACGAAGAAACCATCGAGCTGTTCAAGAAAGAAGCCAATACCGTGACCGACGACAAGGTTAAGGGTGCCCCTGAATTGAAGGCGTTCGCGCAGAAAATGTTGCCGGCGCTGGAAAAACACCTGGCCGCGGCAAAAGAGCTGCAGGCCAAGCATCCGAGCAAGTAAACCCTGATTGCAAAAAAACAGGCCGCATCCAATGGATGCGGCCTTGTTGTTTCCTGCCTTGACTAACCCCCATCAGTATCAATATCCGCATCAGTCTCCTCCCCCGGCTGCGGGCGATCCGGCTTTGGCTCGAAACCCGGACTGAACTCATTGTCGTTATCGGTATGCTGATTCTTCTGATCCACTGCCGGATCAGCACTTTGCGCCTGGTCAGTGTCGCCCTGCTGTTTCGCAGGTTGCGTCGGCGCCGGTTGCCCCGGCACTTGCGGGTCGATTGCCGGATCATTGCGATTGATCGGCTCCCCGGCCTGATTTTGCTGTTGCTCGTTCATAAGCACCTCGTAGGTCTTGGCCAGCACGACTGAAACCAGCCGGGCCTTGAAGATTCGAATCCGGCACCGCACCATCGTTCAAAACATCGCGCCTTGCTGGCATGCCGACTAGAGTTACCGGGACGTTTCTTACGCCCGGGCAAAAATATCCTCGCAAGACCGAACAACTATTTCGAACGGCAACGGTCATTGACTTCGCGCCGATCAATTTTGCGAAATCGGCCCCTCATTCGCTACGGAGCAACAGGCACATGGCAGCACTGCAGAACAGCACACTCGATGCGATGAAAAACAAACAGGCACAGCTGCTGGGCGAATGGATCAATAGCCTGGAATCCAGCGGCGGCACGCGCAATCTGAAAGGCCAGGACCTGCAGCAACAGACCAGCGAATTCCTGCAATTGGTGGTCAGCGGTCTTGAGAGCGACAACGGCACCAACATCAATGCGCCGGGCTGGGACGCCACTCGGCAGTTCCTCGAAAAGCTTTCGCATAGCCGCGCCCTGCTCGGTCAGGATTCGCAACAGACCGCCAGTTTCATTTTCTCGCTCAAGGGACCGCTGTTTGCCCTGCTGCAGAATCACTACAAAGAACAACCGGCCCTGCTCGCCGAACAGCTGTGGGAAGTCTCCGAGCTGCTCGACGCGTTCGGCCTGCACACCATCCGCACCTTCCAGAAATCCCGTGAAGCGGTGATCAAGCGTCAGCAGGAAGAACTGCTGGAGCTGTCCACCCCTGTGGTCAAGCTGTGGGACGGTGTGCTGGCCCTGCCGATGATCGGCACCCTTGATTCGCAACGCACTCAGGTGGTGATGGAATCGCTGCTGCAACGCATCGTCGACACCGGTTCGGAAATCGCCATCATCGACATCACCGGCGTGCCGACCGTCGACACCCTGGTCGCCCAGCATCTGCTGAAAACCGTGACGGCGATCCGCCTGATGGGGGCCGATTGCATCATCAGTGGCGTGCGCCCGCAGATCGCGCAAACCATCGTTCACCTCGGCCTCGACCTGCAAGGTGTGGTCACCAAGGCCAATCTGGCCGACGCGCTGAAACTGGCCCTGACCCGCCTGGGTGTCAGCCTCGTCAAGACGGGTTAAGCATGGAACGTATTCCGATTCTTCAAATGGGTGACTTCCTGCTGGTGACCATCCAGGTCGACATGCATGACCAACTCGCCCTGACCCTGCAGGACGATCTGTCCGAACGCATCAGCAAAACCTCGGCGCGCGGGGTGTTGATCGACATCTCGGCGCTGGACATGGTCGATTCGTTCATTGGTCGGATGATCAGTACGATCTCCGGGCTGTCGAAAATCATGGACGCCGAAACCATGCTGGTCGGCATGCAACCGGCGGTGGCGATCACCTTGGTCGAACTCGGCCTGACCCTGCCCGGCGTCAGCACGGCGCTGAACGTCGAGCGGGGGATGAAACTGCTGCGAGAACGAGTACTTGCGCAATGATCGTGCGCAGCAGCGGAACTCAACCCATCCATATCGAGCAGGACGTGGTGCTGGCGCGCCAGACTGCACGCAAACTGGCGACCGAGTGCGGCATGCGCCTGATCGACCTGACCAAAATGGTCACGGCGGTCAGTGAACTGGCGCGCAACACCATGGTTTATGGTGGCGGCGGCGATATGGACTGGCAGATCCTCGATGACGATCACAAGGTCGGTTTGCGCCTGACCTTTCGCGACGAGGGTCCGGGCATTGCCGACATCAAACTGGCCATGACCGATGGCTGGACCTCCGGCAGCGGCATGGGGCTGGGCCTGACCGGCGCCAAACGCCTGGTCGAAGAGTTCGAACTGGACACCGAGCCTGGTAAAGGCACTCGCATAACGATTACCCGATGGACATGAACATCAGCGGGTCACTGACCCAGGTATTACTGATCGAAGACAACAGCCAGATCGGTCATGCCCGCCGTAGCGCACAACACCTCGCCGAACAACATGGTTTTGGTGAAAGCGATGCGGGGCGCGTGGCACTCATAGCCACTGAGCTGGCGAGCAACCTGCTCAAGCATGCCGGTCACGGCGAACTGCACCTGCGGTTGTTGCCGCGACAGGGCGACGCCGGTATCGAGTTGATCGCGGTAGACCGGGCCAAGGGTTTCGATCTGCAGGCGTGTCTGGCCGACGGTTTTTCCACCGGCGGCACTCAGGGCATTGGCCTGGGTGCGGTGTCACGCCAGGCCGACGTGTTTGACGTGTATGCCGACCATCGCGGCGCCGTGCTTCTCGCCCGGTTGTATCCGCGCAGCGACCGCCAGGCGGATCTGCTGTACGGCGTCAGCCAGCACTCACTGCATAACGATCCAGCCTGCGGCGATGTCTGGCATCTGGCGTATCACGGTGGCGACATCAGTGCACTGATCGTTGACGGTCTCGGTCACGGCGAGGACGCCGAGCGCGCCGGTCGGGCCGGAGAGCAAGCCTTCGCCGACGCGCCGTTCAGCTCCCCGGTGGTGCTGATGGAAGACATGCACCGCGAGATGATCGGCACCCGTGGCGGCGCCGTGGCGTTTGCACAGTTTCGCGCCGACCGCGCCAGCCTGACGTTTGCCGGGGTCGGCAACATCGGCGCAAGTCTGATTGCCGCTGACAAATCGCGCGGCCTGGCCTCACATCCCGGCATCGTTGGCGGCCAATACCGAAAAGCCCAGCCCTTTGACTATGCTCACGTGAACGGACATTTATTGATCATGTACAGCGACGGCTTGCAGTCCCGTTGGAATCTTCAAGACTACCCCGGTCTGGTGCACCGCCATCCCGCCGTGATAGCCAGCGTCCTGCACCGCGATTTCTGTCGCGGGCGCGACGATGTAACGGTACTGGTCGTTGCCCTGGAGGCCGCCCATGGCTGAGTCGCCCGACTTGAGCAATGCCGAACAGGCCGCGCTGATCGCGCAACTGCAAAGCGAAACGGCGGCCCTGCGTGAAGAACTCGACGAAACCAACCAGGGCGTGCTGGCGCTGTACGCCGAACTCGACACTCAAGCCGAAGAACTGCGTCAGGCCTCGGATCTGAAAAGCCGCTTTCTGTCGTACATGAGCCACGAATTTCGCACCCCGCTGGGTTCGATCCTCAGCGTCAACAGCTTGCTGGCCGACGAGCTGGACGGGCCGCTGAGCCCCGAACAGCACAAACAGGTGGCGTTCGTCAGCAGCGCTGCCCGTGAACTCAGCGACATGGTCGATGACTTACTCGATCTGGCGAAAATCGAGGCCGGTCGCATCAGCATCTCCCCTGCGTGGTTCGACATGTTTGACCTGTTCTCCGCCCTGCGCGGAATGTTCCGGCCGATTGTCGATGCGACGGCAGTGGACTTGATCTTCGAAGAACCGGTCGGCCTGCCGCGCCTGTACACCGACGACAAGAAACTCGCGCAGATCCTGCGCAATTTCATTTCCAACTCGCTGAAGTTCACCACCCGTGGCGAAGTGCGGGTCTCGGCGCGGCTTGAGGGTGCGGATAAGGTGCGCTTTGCCGTCAGCGACACTGGAATAGGTATCGCCGCCGAGTTGCATGGCGCATTGTTCGAGGACTTTTCTCAGGTCGACTCGCCTTTGCAGAAACGCCTGCGCGGCACCGGTCTGGGCCTGTCGTTGTGCAAACGCTTCGCCGCACTGTTGGGTGGCGAGGTCGGCATGGACAGCGCACCGGGGGTCGGTTCGACCTTTTCCGTGATCATTCCGTTGGCGATCGCTCAGGAGAACGTCGATGAAACGTGACATGCGCCTGTTGATCGTCGATGACAACGTCGCCACCCGCTACGCCTTGCGCAAGCGTCTGGAACGCCACGGCTATGAGGTGCTGGAGGCTGGCACCGGTACCGACGGCCTGGCGTTGATCGAGCGCGAACCGCTCGATGCGCTGATTCTCGACGTCAACCTGCCGGACATGAGCGGCTTCGACATCGTGCGCATCCTGCGGGCCGACACGCGCACCGCGTTGCTGCCGGTAATCCATGTCTCGGCCGCGTCGATCCAGACCGGCGACATCATCACCGGCCTCAACGCCGGGGCCGATGCCTACCTGATTCATCCGGTCGACCCGGACGTGCTGCTGGCGACCTTGCGCACGCTGCTGCGGGTGCGCGACACGGAAAATGCCCTGCGCGAAAGCGAGGCGCGGTTTCGCGAGATTTTCGCCAATGTTTCCGCGCCGATTGCGGTGCTCGACGCCAATCTCAAGGTGCATGAGTGCAACCACGCATTCAACCAACTGATTCTGGATAACCAGGGTTCACAAACCCTGAGCGAATGTTTTGCCGACGAACAAGGCGCCATTCTCAATGAACTGCGTTTGCGCCTGGTTGATGGCGAGCGCTGGAAAGGCACGCTGAACATGCGCGTGCAGGGTGAAATTCGCGAAACCGAGTGGCAGATTTCGCCATATCGCACGCCACAACTGAGCCTGGTGTTCGTCGAGGACGTCACCGAACACCGCCATCGCGAACGTTCGCATCTGGCCCGGCTGGACGACACCACCACGCAACTGGCGCGTGCCGAATCGCAGCTGCTGCAAGTGCAGAAAATGGATGCGCTGGGCAAGCTCACCGGCGGCATCGCCCACGACTTCAACAACCTGCTGACCGGCATCATCACCAGCCTTGAGTTGATCCAGAAACGCATCGCCGATGACCGACCGGACAAGGTCAAGCTGTACGCTGAGGCGGCGCTGAATTCAGCGATGAGCGCGGCCGCCCTCACCCATCGTCTGCTGGCGTTCGCTCGCCAGCAACCGCTGGACACGCGGCCAGTGGATATCAACGAACACGTGCGTTCACTTGAAGAACTGTTGGTGCGCACCATCGGTGAACGGATTGCCCTCAAGCTTGAGCTGACCAACAAACCGGCAATTGCCCTGGTCGATCCGAGTCAGTTGGAAAGCGCAATGCTGAACCTGGTGATCAATGCCCGCGACGCGCTGCCTCAGGGCGGCAACATCTGGGTCAGCACTTACGCGGCGTATTCCCACGGCGATCCGAATCTGGCCGATGGCGCTTATGTCGCGTTGTCGGTGCGCGATGACGGCACCGGTATTGAGCACAACGTGATCGACAAGGTGTTCGATCCGTTCTTCACCACCAAACCCCTGGGTCAGGGCACCGGGCTGGGGCTGTCGACGATTTATGGTTTTGCCCGCCAGTCCGGCGGCGATGCACACATCCGCAGCGTGGCCCGACGCGGCACCGAAGTGACGATCATGCTGCCGGCCACCAGCGATCCGACCGGGGTCGATATTCCAGCGGTGACGGTCAATCCGCAAGGCACTGGCGAGCATGTGTTGATTGTCGAAGACATGCCGTCGGTGCGCATGTTCGTCACTGAAGTGCTGGAGGATGCCGGCTATCGCTGCACCCAGGCGGCTGACATCGAAACCGCGCTGGAGCGTCTGCAAAATGACCCGTCGATCAACCTGCTGCTGAGCGACGTCGGCTTGCCGCGCATGAGCGGCCGCGAACTGGCAGACATTGCCCGGGGCTGGCGCGAGGGATTGCCGATCCTGTTCATGACCGGCTACACCGAAACCGCGATCAACCGCCAGGTATTCCTCGGCGAGGGCATGGATCTGCTGATCAAACCGTTCCAGATCAGCGAACTGCTCGACAAGGTTCGCCGCACGATCGACGGCGCCTGACCCACCGCTATCGCTGGCAAGCCAGCTCCCACATGTTTTGCGGTGTACCTGGAATATCAATACACACCAAATCCCACAGGTTTTGCGGTGTACCTGGAATATCAGTACACACCAGACCCACAGTTTGGGGTGTACCTGAAATATCAGTACACACCAGATCCCACAGTTTGGGGTGTACCTGAAATATCACTACACACCAGATCCCACAGTTTGGGTGTACCTGGAATACCAGTACACACCGGTCACTGTGGGAGCTGGCTTGCCAGCGATGAGGGCAGAACGGTCGGCGCTGTTATCGGCTCAAGGCGCGGGTGAGGAACGGCGCTGTCCGGCTCTTCTTGCTGGCGGCGACTTTCTGCGGGGTGCCGGCGACAACGATCTTGCCACCCTGATCCCCTGCCCCCGGGCCGATGTCGATCACCCAGTCACTCTGCGCCACCACGCGCATTTCATGCTCGACCACAATCACCGTGTGCCCCGCTGTCACCAGCGTATCCAACTGTTCCAACAGCCGATCGACATCACGCGGATGCAGGCCGGTGGTCGGTTCATCCAGTACATACAAGGTTGCGCCACGCTGATTGCGCTGCAACTCGGTGGCCAGTTTGATCCGTTGCGCCTCGCCCCCGGACAATTCCGTAGCCGGTTGGCCGAGCCGCAGATAACCCAGGCCGATATCGTGCAACACCTCCAGCGAACGGCGAATACCCGGCTGCCCGGCAAACACCGCCAGCGCTTCATCGACGGTCAGTTGCAACACCTGCGCGATGCTCAAGCCTTCCCATAAAACTGCCAAAGTCTGCGGGTTGTACCGTGCGCCATGACAGGTCGTGCAAGGTGCATACACGCTGGGCATGAACAGCAACTCGACACTGACAAACCCTTCACCTTCGCACGTGGCGCAACGGCCCTTGGCGACATTGAAGGAAAACTGCCCGGCGTCATACCCCGCCGCCCGCGCTTCGGGCGTCGCGGCGAACAGCTTGCGCACGTTGTCGAACAGCCCGGTGTACGTCGCCAGATTGGAACGTGGTGTGCGGCCGATAGGTTTCTGATCGACCTGCACCAGCCGTTTTATCGACTCCAGACCGGCAATGACCTGACCGCTGCTGACCTGCGGCGCATCGTCTTCAAGACTGGGTTCTTCAGTTTCAGTCTCGACGGGCGGACGTCCCAGTTGCGCACCGACCAGTTCCAGCAACGCCTGACTGACCAGACTCGACTTGCCGGAACCGGACACACCCGTCACCGAAGTGAAACAGCCCAAGGGAAATTCGGCGCTGAGGTTGCTCAGGTTATTGCGGCTGATGCCCGCCAGTTTCAGCCAGCCCGAGGGCTTGCGCGCCGCCCGTGTCGGGCGCTGCTGGTCGGCGAACAGATAGGCGCGGGTCTGCGACTCTTCAACCTCGGCCAGCCCGGCAGGCGGGCCGCTGTACAACACCCGCCCGCCCTTCTCGCCCGCCGCTGGCCCGACATCGATCAGCCAGTCGGCGCGGCGCATGGTTTCCAGGTCATGCTCGACGACAAACAGCGTATTGCCATCGGCCTTCAAGCGCTGCAAGGCCTCGAACAGCGCTTCGCCATCGGCGGGATGCAGACCGGCAGAAGGCTCGTCGAGCACGTAGATCACCCCGAACAACTGCGAGCCCAATTGCGTGGCCAGACGCAACCGCTGCAACTCACCGGACGACAATGTCGGCGTGCTGCGCTCCAGTGCCAGATAGCCCAGACCCAGATCGGTCAGGGTACTGACCCGCTCCAGCAGATCCTCGGCAATCCGTTGCGCGGCCAGACGCTTTTCCAGTGACAGGTTCGGCGTGTGGCGCACATCCGGCGCGCTGGCGTGGCCACTGGCACCCTGGGCGACACGTTGCTGACGCGCTGCACGGGTCTGCGCATGGCTCAAGGTCTCGCCGGTTTCCTCGGCATGATCCAGGTAACTCGTCGCCGCCACCGGCCGCAACACTTCGGCGACTTGCAGCAGCGGCATTTGCGACAGCTCGCCAATGTCGTACCCGGCAAACGTCACCGACAACGCCTCACGCTTCAGACGTTTGCCCCCGCACAACGGGCAAGGGCTGCCAAGCATGAACTGCGCAACGCGCTTCTTCATCAGCGCACTTTGCGAATGCGTGAACGTGTGCAGGATGAAGTGGCGCGCGCCAGTGAAAGTGCCCTGATAACTCGGCTCCATCTTGCGCTTGAGGGCTACGCGGGTTTCTTCCGGGGTCAGCCCGGCGTACACCGGCACGGTCGGGGTTTCTTCGGTGAAGAGAATCCAGTCGCGCTGTTTCTTCGGCAACTTGCGCCACGGGATGTCGACGTCGATGCCCATGGTCACGAGGATGTCGCGCAGGTTCTGCCCCTGCCATGCCAGCGGCCAGGAGGCGACGGCGCGTTGGCGAATGGTCAGGTTCGGATCGGGCACCATCAGCGCTTCGGTGACTTCATACACCCGGCCCAGACCATGACATTGGGGGCAGGCGCCCTGCGGCGTGTTCGGCGAAAAATCCTCGGCGTACAACATTGCCTGCCCCGGCGGATAACTGCCGGCGCGGGAATAAAGCATGCGGATCAGGCTCGACAGTGTGGTGACGCTACCCACCGACGAGCGCGTGCTCGGTGTCCCGCGTTGCTGTTGCAGCGCCACGGCGGGCGGCAGGCCTTCGATGGAATCGACATCCGGCACACCGACCTGATCGATCAGCCGTCGCGCATACGGCGCCACCGATTCGAAATAGCGCCGTTGCGCTTCGGCATACAAGGTCGAGAACGCCAGCGACGACTTGCCCGACCCGGACACCCCGGTGAACACCACCAGGGCATCGCGGGGGATGTCGACGTCGACATTCTTCAGGTTGTGCTCACGGGCGCCGCGCACCCGAACCATGCCGTCGGGTGCTTTGGAAGAACGTTTGGAAGTCATTGGCGGGCCTTTTCTGGAAAATTACAATCTCCGTAATTGCCGAGATTCTTGTGGCTAGTGACGCTGTTGTGGTGAGGGGAATTATCCCCGATTGGCTGCGCAGCAGTCATAGATACTGATAAGGCGGTTCATCTGGAAAACGGCTTGGGAGCGCTGCGCACTCCATCGGGGATAAATCCCCTCGCCACAAATAATCATCTGTCCCCTGAAAACACTTCTGTCGCAGGTCATGCACCCAACACCGAACGAATCATCTGCAACAACGCTTCGGGGCCATAAGGTTTGCCTAACAAATGTGTGTCGGGGCTGAGTTGGTGATTGCGCGAAATGATGTCGCGGGTGTGCCCGGAGGTGAACAGCACCGCCACCGGCGGCGACTGCACCTTGGCCCACGCCGCCAGGTCGGAGCTCTTGATCAGCCCCGGCATGACCACGTCGGTGAAAATCAGATCGATGTCAGCGCCCTCCAGCAGCATTTGCATCGCCACATCGCCATTGGCGGCAGTCAGCACGCGATAGCCTTCCTCGCGCAGCAATTCCATCGCCGAGGCGCGCACTGCGTCGTTGTCCTCGACCACCAGAATCGTTTCGTGCCCCCCGTGCTGCTGCGGGTCGATGCTCGGCGACTCATCAACGATCGTGCGCAGGCTGCGCGGAAAGTACAACTGCACCCGCGTCCCCTCGCCCACGGTGCTGTCGATCTCGACATGCCCGCCGCTCTGCTTGACGAAGCCGAACACCATGCTCAGGCCGAGCCCGGTGCCCTGGCCGTCGGCCTTGGTGGTGAAGAACGGCTCGAAGACCTGCTCGAGCATCTGCGGCGGGATGCCCACGCCGGTATCGCTGACCGCTACGCGGACAAACTCCCCCGGGAGAATGCCTTTACCGATGCAGAACTCGCGCTCGAGCCTTACATTGGACGCGCTGAGTTCAATGGTGCCCTCGCCCTTCATCGCATCGCGGGCATTGATGGCCAGGTTGAGAATGGCGTTTTCCAGTTGATTGCGGTCGACGTTGATGTGCCACGGCTCGTGCGGCAACTGCACGTCGATCTGGATGGTTTCGCCCAATGCCCGTTGCAGTAACTCACCCACCCCTTCGAAAATTTTCCGCGGATTGCACACTGCGGGTGACAGCGGTTGACGGCGGGCGAACGCGAGCAATTGCGACGACAGCTTGGCGCCACGCTCGACCGCTGCCAGCGAGGCGCTGACCCGCCGTTGTACGTTGGCGTTGTCCGGCTCATGGCGCGCCAGCAAATGCAGGTTGCCGGCGATCACTTGCAACAGGTTATTGAAGTCATGGGCGACGCCACCGGTGAGTCCGCCAATCGCTTCGAGCTTCTGCGACTGACGCAATTGTTCTTCGGCGGTCAGGCGCGCCTCGACTTCATCGGCCACACGCTGCTCAAGGTTACGGGTGAATTTCAGCAGCGATTCTTCGGCGGTCTTGCGTTCATGGATATCGATCAGGACGCCGGGGAAACGCAAGGCCTGGCCGCGCTCGTTGAACTCGCAGCCGCCGCTGGCCAGAACCCACAGGTAACTACCATCGCTGCGCAACACCCGGTATTCGGCGTTATATGGCTCGCCGGTCTGCACGCAATGGGCGACGCGTTCCTGTACCCAGGCGCGGTCATCGGGGTGAATACGTGATTCGGCAATGTGCTGCGCCAGATTGCTCAGGTCATGCTCCGGCGGATAGGAAAACGTGCGGGCAAAACGCTCATCGGCCGACAGCACATTGTTCTTCACGTCCCAGACGAAAGAACCGAGCAAGGCCCCGGCATTCAGCGCCAGCCGCACCCGCTCGTTGTCAGCGCGATAGGCTTCCTCGGCGGCCTGGCGCAAACGCTCGGAACGAATGAATTCGGTGGTTTCCACCACCATCGCCATCACCCCGGACGGGCGTCCTTCGTCGTCAGCCACGGGGCTGTAATAGAGATCCATCCAGACATCTTCGGGCACGCCGTTGCGCAGCAGCACCAGTTCCTTGTTGCGATACGACAAGGTGCCGCCGGCCAGACAGGTGTCCACCACATGCCGGTTGAACTCGGCGACCTCCGGCCAGCCCAGCTCCACCGGAGAGCCCAGCAGGTACGGATGGCGGCCACCGGCGAATTCGGAGTAGGCATCGTTGTAGATCATGTAACCGGCATGCCCCCAGAGCATCACCATCGGCAGCGGCGAAGCGAGCATCATCTGCACCGTGCTGCACAGGCTGGCCGGCCAGTCCTGCAACGGACCTAGTTCAGTGGCGCTCCAGTCAAACGCACAAATGCGTCCGGCCATTTCGCCTTTCCAGCCGCCACAGCCGTGGCTATCCGATAAAAACTGCATCGACTGACTCAGTGTCCTGTGGTGGTTGCCCGATAAACCGCGACGCCCAATACAACGCAACGCCCGTGTGTTTCGAGCGTCGCCGAACGCATTGGTTTCATTAGAGGTATAGCCGATTTCGCTCTACCCGGAACTCAGACCCCGATCAAGTGCTTGAGCGGATGGTAGCCAGTTTTCATCTTCGCGGCGACGTCCAGAATCGCCTTCTCGATGCCATTGAGATGCACGCAGGTCAACTCGATGGCGGCGCTCTGATTACCGGCCTCGATGTACTCGATCAGGCGCAAGTGTTCATCGTCGCGGCAGGCTTCGTGGCTGTCGTCATCCAGCGCGGCGGCGTACAGCGATGCGCGGGAAATCAGCTTCTGGAACCAGTCGAGCAGCACCGGGTTGTTGAGGCTGCGCGCCAGTTTGATGTGGAACTCGCCGAGCAGGTGAATCAGCCGTTGGTGATCCCCCGCCGCGTGCGCTTGGTCTTCCAGGAGCAGGTGCTCGCGCAGATCCTGCATCGCTGCCGTGTCCTTGCGCCGGCACAGTTCGGTGACGATGCCGATCTCGATCAGGCGCCGGGTTTCGAATAGCGAGCGGATCTCTTCGTTGCTCGGCAACGACACCGATGCACCCTTATTGGGCTCGGTAGTGACCAGTCCATCGGCCTCCAATTGCTTGAGCGCGGCACGCACCGACGTGCGGCTGACATTGAATAACTCCGCCAACGAGGCCTCGCCCAGCTTCATGCCAGGGCGCAACGAGCGCTTGCTGATCGCCTCGTAAACCCCTTGGTAGACGCGGTCGACCGTGGTTTCCGGTTTCTTTTCGGTCATTCGAAAGCTCCTTCAATGCTGGCAGCGCAGCCGGGCGCATTAACTGCCGCGCAGAATATCGCCTTCAGCGTGAAGATGCAGGTTCTTGATCAAGAGTTGAATGAGAGCGCGGTCGTGCGAGTGCGGGGGGCGACCTGGACAGAGGAGTCCAGTGCGAGGGGTCAACAGATGTGGCGAGGAAGATTGCTCCCTCGCCACAAAGGCATCAGTGTTTCAAGGCTTAGTCGGTGCCGTATTTCGGCGAACGCGGCCCGTACAGCAGGCCCGCCGGATGCCCGGCCGACAGCAGGCGATTGCTCGCCACACCGGCAATCGGATAACCGGCATCGGTGGAGCTGTTGATGATCTGCTTCACCGCCGCCGTGATCAGCATGCCGATCAGACCGCCGCCACTGTTGTTGCCGCCCTCTTCGCTCGACGCCCGCGCCGAGCCGGTCCACAGCGTCGTACCGGTTTTCAGATCAACCAGTTTCGCTGTCGCCGTCACCGCCGTTTCGCTGCTGATCACCATGTAACGCGTACCGTACTCGGTCACGGTGATGTACAGCGCCGCGTCGGCGCCGAAGATTTCCTTCAGCTTGGCCGGTGGTGCCTGATGGATGTCATCCGGGGTGGTCAGGCCGTTCTGGCGGAACGTCTCGTCGACCAACGTGATGGGCAACACGTAGTAACCGGCCTCGGCCAGCGGGAACGTCACCTGCGACAGCAGGCTGTACGACGCCTTGACGTCCGGCGAGGTGTTCAGCGGCGGCAACACCAGAATGCTTTTCGGCCGGGCTTGCTTGTACGCCGAATAGTCCACGGACTTGGGAGCGACGCAGCCACCGAGCACGGTCAACGCCAGCGCTGCGCCCAACAGTTTTACTACGCGCGAGATCATTGGGCTTCACCGGTCTTGGCGTTTTTTAGCAGAAAGTCCATGTAAGTCCCGGACTCGGGAAACAGGGTCTTCTCGGTGCGCAACTGCTGCACCATCTGATCGTCCTTGCCCATGCTCAGGTACAGCAGACCGAGATGTGCGTGGTAACCCGGCGGAACGGCTTTGCCACTGGCGCGGATCTTTTGCAGATCGGCTTCCAGCGCTTCGGCCTGGGCTTCTTTCGGCGTTTCGCTTTTGAAGTATTCGTAGACCTGCGGCTGGTAGCCTTCCCACTGATACAGGGTTTGCGGACTGCTGCAACCGGCCAGCAAGGCGCTGGCGGCCAGCGTCAGGGCCATCAGCGGCCGCGACAGAATCGAATTCATGGTGTGTTGCTCCTTGCAAATGGGGGCTCTCAGTTGCCCGGTTTCCAGGCACCGGCGTTCATGCCATCGACCAGACGATTGATCGCCTCGCGCATGGCCAGATCGAGAACTTTGCCGTTGAGGGTCGAGTCGTAGGCAGCGGTGCCGCCGAAGCCGATGATTTCGCGGTTGGACAAGGCATACTCGCCGGCGCCCTGGGTCGAATACACCACTTCGGACGTGCTGATATTGACGATGTTCAGGTTGACCTTGGCATAGGCAACCTGGGTCTTGCCGCGGCCGAGAATGCCGAACAACTGGTGATCGCCCGTCTCTTTGCGGCCGAACTCGGTGACGTCACCGGTGACCACGTAATCGGCGCCTTTGAGACGCTGGGCCTGGCCCTTGATCGCCGCTTCCTGTTGGATTTCGCCCATGTTGTCGCGATCCAGCACGCTGAAGCGATTGGTCTGCTGCAAGTGGGTGATCAGGATGGTCTTGGCCTGACCGCCTAGACGATCGACGCCATCGGAGAAGATCCCGCGCATGTAGCTGGAGCGGTTATCGAACTTGCCCACCGCCATTGGCACGCGAACACCGGTCCAGACTTGCGTGGCGCTTTCAACTTTAGCCACTGGCAACGCGCGGGAGCTTTCGGTGGCGCAGCCGGAGAGCGTGGTGGCCAGCGTGCCAAGCACGGCGATGGCAACGCCCGAGACCAACATCCGGGAGATCATTCTCACTGGGTATTCCTTCTTGAAAAACGGTATGTCCCGGCGTGATAAAGCGCTGGGCAGCGGAAAAGGGCCGGCATTATGACAAAGTGCCATCACTGAAGACAGATTTTTTTGACGTCAGTTAATTGGCTTGGCTTGGTCGTACACAAATCCACTGTGGCAGCGAGCCTGCTCGCGAAAGCGGTGTATTGATCGTTCCCACGCTCTGCGTGGGAATGCAGCCACGGACGCTCCGCGTCCGCTGTGACGCGGAACGTCACGGGAGGCGTTACCACGCAGAGCGTGGGAACGATCAGACAGGAGGTTTTGTGTTTGGCCTGAGGTGGAAGAATCAGTGGAAATCGCGGCTCTGCACGCGGATGCCGTTGAGCAGCGGGCTCAGGTCGCTCAGACGCCCGGCGATCAGGTGGCGCACTTCGCCTTGACGTTCCCAGCGGCCATCGACCCTGAGCAGTTGCGAGCCGACAAGCACCTGGCGCTGACGCTCGGCCAGATCGCGCCAGACCACCACATTGACGTTGCCGAACTCATCTTCCAAGGTGACAAAGGTCACGCCGCTGGCGGTGCCCGGTCGTTGCCGGCCCGTGACCAGACCGGCAATGCTCACCGGCCGCCCGTGTTCAACATCGAGTAACTCTTGCGAACTGCGGCAGCGCAGCGCCTTCAATTCGCCGCGCAACAGCGCCAGCGGATGCGGCCCCAGCGTGGTGCCCACCGTCGTGTAATCGGCGTGCAGATCCTCGCCGACGCTGGGTTTTGGCAGCACCACATCAGGCTCTTCCTGGCTCGGCAATCCGGCAAACAACCCAAGTTGTTTCTGCACCCCGGCGACTTCCCAGCGCGCCCGGTGACGATGCCCGGCCAGGCCGCGTAATGCTCCGGAATCCGCCAGCAACGCCTGCGCCCGACTGTCGAGCGCAGCCCGCTCGCCCAGGTCGGCAACGTCGGCAAACGCCCCACGCGCACGCGCCGCTTCAATGCGCTGGGCATCGTCTTCGCGAAAACCCTTGATCATGCGCAGGCCCATGCGAATCGCCGGTTGCGCGCCGCTGATCGGTTCCAGGCTGCAATCCCAGTCACTGGCGCGCACGTCCACTGGACGAATCTGCAACTGATGCCGCCGGGCGTCCTGGAGAATCTGATCGGGGCTGTAGAAACCCATCGGCCAACTGTTGATCAGCGCACAGGCGAAGGCCGCCGGTTCGTGGCACTTGAGCCAGCAACTGGCGTAGGTCAACAAGGCGAAACTGGCGGCGTGGGATTCGGGGAAACCGTAGCTGCCGAAACCCTTGATCTGCTCGAAGATCTGCGCGGCGAATTCTTCCGTGTAGCCGTTTTTCTTCATGCCGGCGGCCAGACGTGCCTTGTGCGGCTCCAGACCGCCGTGACGTTTCCACGCGGCCATGGAGCGGCGCAACTGATCGGCCTCACCGGGGCTGTAGTCGGCGGCGACAATGGCGATCTGCATCACCTGTTCCTGAAACAGCGGTACGCCGAGGGTTCTTTCCAGCACCACCTTGAGTTCTGGCGACGGATAGGTTTCCTCTTCTTCCTTGTTCCGCCGGCGCAGATACGGATGCACCATCCCGCCCTGAATCGGCCCCGGCCGGACGATGGCCACTTCGATCACCAGATCATAGAACTTCGCCGGTTTCAGGCGCGGCAGCATCGACATCTGTGCCCGCGATTCGATCTGGAACACGCCGATGGTGTCGGCGCGGCTGATCATCTCGTAGGTCGGTTTGTCTTCGGCCGGGATGTTCGCCAGGCTCAGGTCCATATTGCGATGGCGGCGCAGCAAGTCGAAACAGCGGCGGATCGCGCTGAGCATGCCCAGCGCGAGGATATCGACCTTGAGCAGCCCGACTGCGTCGAGATCGTCCTTGTCCCACTGAATGATCGTGCGGTCGGCCATTGCCGCGTTCTCCACCGGCACCAGTGTGTCCAGCGGCTGCTCGGAAATCACGAAACCGCCGGGGTGTTGCGACAGGTGCCGGGGGAAGCCGATCAGTTGCCCGGTCAGGCTCAACACCCGGCGCAGCACCGGGCTGTCGGGGTCAAACCCGCCTTCGAGCAAGCGCGCCACTGGCGGCGTTTCATCGCTCCAGTGGCCGCAGCAATCGGCCAATGCGTTGATCTGATCCGGCGGCAACCCCAGCGCCTTGGCCACATCGCGCACGGCCCCGGCGGCGTGATAGGTGCTGACCACCGCCGTCAGCGCCGCGCGATGACGGCCATAACGACGGAACACGTATTGCAGGACTTCTTCGCGGCGTTCGTGTTCGAAGTCGACATCGATGTCCGGTGGCTCGTTGCGCTCTTTGGACATGAAACGCTCGAACAGCAACGTCGTGCGATCCGGGTCGATTTCGGTGATACCCAAGGCAAAACACACCGCCGAGTTGGCCGCCGAACCCCGCCCCTGACAGAGGATGTGCTGCTTGCGAGCGAAGCTCACCACGTCGTGTACGGTGAGAAAGTAGCTTTCGTAGCCGAGTTCGGCGATCAGTTCCAGCTCAGCGTCGATCTGCTTGAGCACTTTGGCCTGCGGTCCTTGCGGCCAGCGCCAGGCGATGCCTTCTTCGGTCAAATGCCGCAACCAGGAACTGCCGGTATGCCCCTCCGGCACCAACTCCTTGGGGTATTGATAACGCAACTGGCCGAGATCGAAGGTGCAGCGTCGGGCCAGCTTCACTGATGCCTCCAGCAATGCCGACGGATACAGCTCGCGCACTACCTCAACGCTACGCAAATGCCGCTCGCCATTGGGATGTAAACGCAATCCGGCCTCGGCCACGGGTACGTGATGGCGGATCGCGGTCATGGTGTCCTGCAAGGCACGCCGGCCCCGGGCGTGCATATGCACATCGCCACTGGCCACGGCGGGAATCTGCAGCTCGGCGGCCAGACTCAGCAGCATCGCCAACCGTCGCTGATCGTCCTGCCCGCGATGCAGTTGTACCGCCAGCCACAGCCGTTCGCCGAAGGTCTGTTTCAGCCAGCGGCCCTCCTCCACATCCTCCACAGTGTCCGGCACCCACAACACCAACAACCCGGGCAGCGCTCCGCTGAAGTCCTCGCGCAGCACTTGATACTGGCCTTTCTGCGTACGCCGCCGGGCACGGGTGATCAAGCCGCACAGCGCCTGATAACCCTCAAGGTTCTCGACCAGCAGCACCAGTTTCGGGCCGTTGTCGATACGGATCTCGCTGCCGATGATCAGCGGCAGCTCAACGGATTTCGCCGCTTGCCAGGCGCGAACGATCCCGGCCAGGGTGCATTCGTCGGTGATCGCCAGCGCCTGATAGCCGTGCTTTTTCGCCCGCTGAAACAGTTCCAGCGCACTGGACGCACCGCGCTGAAAACTGAAGTTCGACAGGCAGTGCAGTTCGGCGTAGCCAGCGTTCATGCAAACCAGCCCTGCAGCCACAACGGACCGTCCTCGCCCACCGCCCGATAGGCCCAGCCTTGCTGACCGGCGCGGTTCTGGATCAGGTAGTAATCGCGACGCACATCGTCACCATCCCACCAGCCGGATTCGATGCGCTCGGGGCCCATGAGGATCCGCGCCGAACCTTGCGGCACGCTCTGCGGCTCGCCGAGCAACCAGCCCGGGCGGTGGACACTGGGCAAGCCTGAGCACGGTTGTTTATCGACGCCGTTTTGCCAGGCGCACTCTGGCCGATGATCCGCCTGAAAGCGCAGCCCTTGTACCGCGTCATCCCCCAGCCGAGCGCGCAGGCGTTCGCGCAATTGCTCCCAAGGCAAGGTCTGCTGCGGACGGTCGTCGAACAGCTCCTGAAACTGCGGCACAAAACTCGGCAGATCTTCGGCGCGCAAACGGAAGCCACGCACCGGTGCCTCGACCTGCACCTGCTCCAGCCGACCACGGGCCAGTTCGAAGAGCATCGCCGGATCGCGTTCGGCGCTGAGCAGACCGACCTTGATCACGGTGTCCGGCAGCCCGGCGTGTTCCAGATGCAGATCAAAGCGCTGCACGCCGCTGTCACGCCCGCACAGGAACGCCGACAGATCACCGGTCAGACGCCGTAACGGGAATAACAAGGCCTGATGGGATTGCACGTCGAAATTCAGCTCGATGCGCACATCGAAACGATCCGGCGGCAAGTAAAACTCCAGCGCCAATGGCCGCGCACCGAACAAGGTGTCGAGGTGTTTGAGCATCGGCGCCTCGAAACGCCGGGCCAGCGCCTGGCGCGGCAGGCTCTGCACCTGACTCAGATTGCGCAGGCCCATGCGCGACAACGCCGTGGCCACGCCCGGCTCCAGACCGACGCGGTCGATCGGCAACTGGCCGAGGTGATGCTGCAAGGCCTCGCCGTCCGGCACCACCAGCCCGTCATAAGCGTTGGCCAGAATGCGCGCGGCCGCCGGGTTGGGCGCCGCGACAATGCGATGACGGAAACCCAGATCGGTCAGTTCCTTGCGCAGTCGTGCTTCGAACTGCGCCCAGGAACCGAACAGGCCCAGGCTGGATTCGATCTCGAACACCACGGTGCGTGGGTAATGCACGCTGACCTGAGCACTGAAACCGTAGGCCCACGCGGCGAGAAACCGCTGCCAGTGTTCGACCTCGGCCACCTCGTAATCGGCGGTGGCGAAACCTTTGCTCATGGCCTGCGCGGCCGTCATCGACTGGCCGGGGCGCAAGCCGAGTTGGCGTGCCGCCGGGTTGACCGCTTGCAACACCCGACGCTGGGCCGGACCGCTCAGCAGCACCAACGGCTCAGCGGGATCGGGCCGCTGACGCAGCACGGCGTCGAGGGCCAATTGCGGAAAAACAATACACACCCAGCGCATGACGACCTCAATGCCCCACGGCAAAGGCAATCGGCGCTGTACGCGCCAGTCCGCCGCGGCACTTGAGGACGCGCAGTTGCGCAGGCTTGGCATCGATGGCAATGCGCAGCGCTGCCGGCGACGGGTTGACCGCTTCGCTCAACGGTCGCCAGGCGAATGCCAGGGTCTGGCCGGTTTCCGCCGCCACCTGCAAGCGCCGCAATGCGCGGTCGTCAGCCTTGTGCGGCCAGCACAGCACCGCGCCGCAACTGCCCGAACGCAGGCATTGTTCCGCGGCCCACAAGGCATCGCGTTCACTGGCCTGAATCACCGACAACTGGCGCAGATCGACCCCGGCGTTTTCCCATGCCTGCGGGTACGGCACAAACGGTGGCGCCACCAGCACGATGCGCTCGCCTGCCGCCGAGAGTCGCGCCAGCGTCGGCCAGACCAGTTGCAGTTCGCCGACACCGGGGCCGGCCAACAGAATTTCGCTCAGTGCCGCCTCCGGCCAGCCACCGCTGGGCAATGCCGCGTCCAGCGCGGCATGGCCGGTGGGTTGTGGACTGGCCGCCGGAGGCGCAGGCCGGCCCTTCCAGACCTGGCCGCCATTGAACAGCGTATCCAACGCAACAACGGCGCCCATCAGCCTTGCCTCACCAGACCGCAGAACACCCCTTCGATGGCCAGATCCTGATCATCGCCCACGACAATCGGCTGATACGCCGGGTTGCGCGGCAACAGCCGCACCGTGTCGCCGACACGTTCGAAACGTTTGATGGTGACTTCTCCGTCGAGCCGCGCCACGACGATCTGGCCGTTCAACGCCTCGGGATTACGCCGCACGCCGACCAGATCGCCGTCGAGAATGCCGTCCTCGATCATCGAGTCGCCCTGCACTCGCAGCATGTAATCGGGTGTGCGGGAGAACAACGCCGGGTCGAGCATCAAGCGGCTATGGATGTCGGCATCAGCGCCAATCGGTGCACCGGCGGCCACCCGACCGAGCACCGGGATGTCGAGCAATTCCGGACGTGGCGGTTGCCCGAGCAAACGAATGCCCCGGGCCTGATGCGGATTGACCTCGATAAACCCGGCTTCGGTGAGCGCCAGCACATGCTTGCGCGCCACGCTACGGGAGGCAAAACCAAAAGCCTCGCTGATTTCAGCGAGGCTTGGGGGCTGACCGTGTTCGGCGATGCGTTCGCGGATAAAGGTCAGGATGGCGGTACGGCGGGGAGTCAGGTTCGTCATGGAGTACATTTGTACTCCTGTAGGATTTTCCTGACAAGCGCCGCAGGTCGGCCTACCCCTTGATCGTTCCCACGCTCCGCGTGGGAATGCAGCCCGTGACGCTCCGCGTCACTGGACGCAGAGCGTCCCCAGAGGCATTCCCACGCAGAGCGTAGGAACGATCAAGGACTGGGTGTCAGTTGAGGCCGCGTTCGGCGAGGAATGCGCCGATGTAATCGATGAACGCCACGACTTTCGCCGTGGCCCGCCGATGGCTCGGGTACACCGCCAGAATGTGCGGGCCGAAGGTATCCGGGTCGATGTCGTAGTCGGCCATGACCCGCACCAGACGCCCGTCGGCAATGTACGGCGCGGCGCTCCACAGCGGCGTGTGCAGCAAACCGCGCCCGGCCAGGGCGCTGGCCAGCAACAGGTCGTAATTGTCACTGCGTAATAACGGTGTTGCAGGTTGTGCCAGGCTCAAGCGCTGGCCATCGCGCTCGGCCCACCAGAATTCACGGCTGAGCAACGGATGCCGGTACAGCAGCCATTCATGCTGATCGAGGGTTTGCGGGTTCACCGGCAAACCCTTGCGCGCCAGATATTCCGGGCTGCCGCAAAGGGCCAGGCGATTGCTGCCGACCACCCGCGCAATCAGCCCCGGCAGGTCATCATGGCCTTCGCGCAAGGCCAGGTCATAACCGCTTTCGAGCAGATTGACGAACGCGTCGCACAGATCCACTTGCAGGCTGATCTGCGGATATTGCTGCAAGAAACCGTCGCACACCTGATCGAGAAACGCCCGTCCATACGCCAGCGGCGCAGTGATTTTCAAGCTGCCGCGCAAACCATGTTGCAGCTGTTCGATTTCCTCGCCGGCCTCCTCCAGCCGCTGCAACACCAACCGTGCGGTTTCCAGATACACCCGGCCGATCTCGGTCAGCAAAATCCGCCGCGTGCTGCGTTCGAACAGCCGCGCGCCGAGTTCCGTTTCGAGGTGATTGACCGCTTTGGTCAGGGCCGACGGGGTCTTGCCGAGTTGCTCGGCGGCGCGACTGAAACTACCGAGTTGCGCCGTGACCACGAACATTTTCAATGCACCCAACTTGTCCATGCTTTTTCCATTCAGGCAAAAACGTTTTTCGTGAGGGAGGCGTTCTGTTGGCCGTTGCCAGCCACTAATCTGGCCATCAGACGCAATAACAAGGAAATCTTCAATGAAAAGATTCATCCCGAGCCTGCTGGCTGCCGCCGTAAGTTTTGCCTCGATGGAAGCCATGGCCGCTGCCGATCTGGTGCTGCTCAACGGCAAGATTTTCACCGCTGATCGCGCTCAACCCAAGGTTCAGGCACTGGCCGTAGAGAATGGCAAGGTGCTGAAAGTCGGCAGCGATGCGCAGATCAAAGCGCTGATCGAACCCGGTACCCAAGTGATCGACCTCAAAGGCAAAGCACTGATGCCCGGCCTGATCGACAGCCATTCCCACGCGATTTTCGGTGGACTGGAAATGGTCTCGGCGAACATGGAAGACGAAGTCGTCGCCCTCGATGAGCTGGAAAACAACCTGCGCACCTGGCGTGACGACGGTACGGCCAGACACGGCGATGTCTTGAGCATCGCGGGCATGAGTTCGAAGTACTGGGCACAAGCCGAAGCCTTGGGCAAAACCTTCAACAGTGGCGAATGGGCCAACGTGCCGGTGGTGTTCATTGGCAGTGACCACCACACCGCGTGGGCCAACAACGTCATGCTCAAGCGCGCCGGCATCGACGCCGCAATGCTGAAAACCCTGCCCGACGCGGAAAAAGACACCATCGGCAAACTGGCCAGCGGCGAACCCAACGGCTTTGTAGTCGATGCCGGTTGGGATCGGGTCGCCTCGAAAATGCCGGTGCCGAGTGCCGCCGACATGCTCAAAGCCGCACAGTCCGCCGTACGTTTCAATAACAGCCTCGGCATCACGGCGTGGATGGACCCCGCCGCCAACGCCGCACCGGGCGAAGCGGTTTTCGCCCTCAAGCCCACCGAGAAAACCGTCGGCGTGCTGCCGGCCTATAAGGCCTTGTCGGAAAGCGGCGACATGAGCGTCCACGTCGCCGCATTGTTAGTGGCCAATCCAAAAAGCGTGCCGGCCGACCTCGATACGCTGGACAAGGTGCGCCAGCAATTCCAGGGCATCCCCAACCTGACCCTGCCCGGCATCAAGATCTTCGCCGACGGCGTGATCGAATACCCGGCGCAAAGCGCAGCGATGATCGATCCCTACAGCAACTCGCACAAACAGGGCGAGTTGCTGATCGACCCGCAGCACTTCGGCGAACTGGTCAGCGCCATCGACCAGCGCGACTGGCTGGTGCACATTCATGCCATCGGCGACCGCGCGGTGCGCGAATCGCTGAACGGCATCGCCCAGGCGCGCAAGGATCGCCAGAGTGGCGTGACGCACTCGATCACCCACCTGCAAATGGTCAATCCAAAAGAGTTCGCCCGCTTCAAGCCGCTGAACGTGATCGCCTCGATGCAATTGCTCTGGGCCAGCGCCGACGATTACACCACCGACATGATCAAGCCCTACGTCAGCGCCCTCGCCTTTCGCTATCAATACCCGGCGCATTCGCTGCTGAAACAGGGCGCGACGATTGCCGGCGCCAGTGACTGGCCGGTGTCGTCGCCGAACCCGTTCAACGCCATGGCCCAGGCGATCACCCGCGTGGGCCCGCTGGGCGTGCTCAACGCCGACGAGCGTCTGGACCGCGAAACCATGTTCTACGCCTACACCGCCAACGCGGCGCGCACCATTGGCCTGGACCAGCAGATCGGTTCGCTGACACCGGGCAAACAGGCCGACTTCATCGTGCTCGACCGCGATGTGTTCAGCGTCGACGCCAAAGCCCTGCATGACACCCAGGTTTTGCAAACCTGGTTCGGCGGCCGTCAGGTCTACACCTCCGCCCAATAACACCAAAAATCCCCCTGTAGGAGTGAGCCTGCTCGCGATAGCGGTGTGTCAGTCACCATCAACGCTGAATGAACCACCGCTTTCGCGAGCAGGCTCGCTCCCACAAGGTCTGTGAGGGTGGCTGAGATTGCATTCCCCCTACAGTTTTCGTACTGCCCAATAAAAATCACAACATCGGGACTTCACATGAAAGCCTTGCCTCTGTTCGCCCTGAGTTTCTTGAGCGTGCTGCCCTTGAGCAGCTTTGCGATCCCCTTGAACGACGACTTCGCCGTGCTGGTGGATCTGACCCTGGCCAGCGACTATCGCACTCGCGGTATCTCGCAGACCCAGAATGACCCGGCGCTTCAGGCCGGTCTGACCCTCGCCCACAGCAGTGGCTTGTACCTCGGCGCCTGGAGTTCGAACGTCGATTTCGGCGGCGGTCTGAAAACCCGCCAAGAGGTCGATTACTACGCCGGCTGGCTTTGGCAGGCCACCGAAGATGTCAGCCTCGATCTGGGCTATCTCAAGTACGCCTATCCCAAGGAAAGTCAGTTCAATCAGAGTGAGGTCTACGGGATTTTCGGCGCTTACGGGGTGAAAGTGGCGGCGTATTACTCCAGCGATGCGCCGGGGATCGACAGCAAGCAGAGTTCGCTTTACAGCTATGTCAGTTATGAAACCGGGCTGCCGTTCGATTCAGGCCTGAAATTGCGTTACGGCAATATGGACTTCAAGGACCCGCACCTGTACTCCGCGTCGGGGCATGGCGAAGAGTCGTACCGGGAATGGGAAGTCAAAGTCACTCACAATCTGGCCGGTGTGGTACTGGGCTTGAGCTATATCGACACCGATCTGTCGCAGGCGCAATGCCTGAGTAATTGGGGCTTCAAGGATGTGTGCACGGCCACCGTCGTCGCCAGCGTCGGCAAATCCTTCTGACCAGCGAAATCACCTGTAGGAGTGAGCCTGCTCGCGATAGCACTGTGTCAGATAACACATCGACACCTGACACACCGCTATCGCGAGCAGGCTCACGCCTACAGGGTTTCGCTGTGCTTTCGGCGTTTGTTACGGGATGTTTACGAATTTTTTACTAATGTTCTTCTACAGTTACCCGCGCAACCGCGTGGGTTTTCTATTCATGTAGAGGAATGTTTGACATGGCTTTGGGCAACGGACTGCGTTTACCGTCCATCACTCCTACCCGACTGGTGCTGCTGTTTTCCCTGGCGCTGGTGGCGTTGTACAACCTGGCGACCTGGAAGGCGCTGGGCACGCTGATTACCCTGCAGGGCGCGCACAAACTGGCGTTCTTCGCCTCTTTCGGGGTGTTCCTGTGGGCGGCCATCACCCTGCTGCTGACCCTGGTGTCGTTTCGCTGGACGCTGAAACCGGTGCTCACGGTGGTCGCCCTGCTCTCGGCCTGCGCCGCGTATTTCATGAACGAATACGGAATCACCATCGACACGGTGATGATCCAGAACGTCTTCGAAACCAATCCCGCCGAAGCCACTGCACTGTTCAACGGCAAACTGCTGACCTATGTGCTGCTGCTCGGCGTGCTGCCGGCGGCGTTGATCTGGCGTTGGCCGGTGAGTTACCGGCCGTTCTTTCGCGGTTTGCTCAACAAGATACTGGTGATCGTCGCCTGCGTACTGGTCATCGCCGTCTCGGTGGGTGCGTTCTATTCGACCTATGCGCCGATCTTTCGTGAAGAAGACAAGCTCACTCACTTCATCAACCCGACCAACTACATCTACGCGATCAGCAAATACACCAAGCAGCGTCTGGGGATCAAAAAACACTTCGTGGTGCAGGCCATCGGCGAAGACGCGGTGATGAGCGCCAAGGCTGCCAGCCGCGAGAGGAAATCGCTGATGGTCTTCGTGGTCGGCGAAACCGCCCGCGCCGATCATTTTTCCCTGAACGGTTACGAGCGCGAGACCAACCCCGAGCTGAGCAAGCTGGACATCCTCAACTTCACCCAAGTGCATTCCTGCGGCACGTCCACCGCGGTGTCGGTGCCGTGCATGTTTTCGATGTTCCCGCGTGAGGATTACAGCGACAAGAAAGGCAAAACCTACGAGGGCCTGCTGGATATCCTGCAACGGGTCGGCGTGCAAGTGCTGTGGCTGGACAACAACAGCGATTGCAAAGGCACCTGCCTGCGCGTGCCCAATCGCGATATTTCAAAGAACCAGCCGGGACCGTTCTGCGACGGCAAAAACTGCCTGGATGAGGCCTTGCTGGCGGATCTGCAAAGCTACATCGACAGCCTCAAGGGCCACGCGATCATCGTCCTGCACGCCGATGGCAGCCACGGCCCCGAGTATTACGAGCGCTATCCGAAAGACATGGAGCGTTTCAAACCGATCTGCCACACCAACCAGTTGGGCAGTTGCAGCCGCGATGAACTGGTCAACGTGTACGACAACACGATTTTGTACACCGACCATTTCCTCGCCAAGGTGATTGAGCTGCTCAAGCGCAATCAGCAGACCCTCGATACATCGATGATCTATGTCTCCGATCATGGCGAGTCGCTGGGCGAGAACGGCTTGTACCTGCACGCGGCGCCGTATGCGCTCGCACCGGAGGCACAGACCCATGTGCCGATGGTGATGTGGTTTGGCGACAACACCCTGGCCCACGAAGGCATTGACCGCGGTTGCCTGCAAGGCAAGACCGGGCAGGCTGATTTGAGCCATGACAACCTGTTTCATTCGGTGTTGGGTCTGTTTGAAGTCAAGACTTCGCTGTATCAGCCGGGGCTGGACATATTCCACGGATGCCGGCCTTCCATGACGGCTGCGCAATAGTTCAGGCACTGAAGATCCCTGTGGGAGCTGGCTTGCCAGCGATGGCGGTTTGTCAGTCACTACAGATGCCGGATGTGCCGACCTCATCGCTGGCAAGCCAGCTCCCACAGGGATCTTCAGTGTTCTCAGGGGGTGAGGTTTGCGAGGTAGGCCCACGGATAGATCCCGCGTTGGTGGCCGTCGCTGAACACCAGTTGCACTCCGTAGCCCTGGGGATTGAGTTCGATCAGGCGCACACGGTCATCGACCAGCGGCACCATGCCTTTGAGGCGAAACGCGCGGCATTGCGAGCACGGGCACTGGCGGCGCAATTCGGCGTGGTTGAGATGCTGTTCGCGGCCGTCCGGCCAGCTCAACCGCAGCGTCTGCTGGCTCTGCGAGTTCCCCACTGACAGCGGGTTCATTGCAACTGACTCAAGGCAATGCGCACCGCTTTGCGCACTTCCGGGTCGCCATCATCCTGCGCCGCCTGCAATGCGGCCACGGCGCCGCGATCATTCAGTTCACCCAAGGCCAGTGCGGCTTCCTTGCGCAGGTTGCTGATGCGATGGCCGAGGGTTTCGATCAGCGCGTCCAGCGCCGGAGCGAAACGCAAGCGGCCGAGGCTGCGAGTGGCGCGTAAACGCACTTGCCAATAATCGTCACCCAAGGCGTCGACCAGTGCCGGGCCGGCGTCGCTGTGGCCGACCTTGCCCAAAGTCGTCGCAGCTTCTTCGCGCACCTGCCAGGCGTCGTCCTGCAAGGCCTGACGCAGGGCCGGAAGGACTTCAGCACCAGAGGCCAGACCAAGGGCACCGGTGGCAGCGCGGCGGACTTCGGTGTCCGGATCGTCGCTGGCCAGTCGTGCCAATGCCGGTAATGCATCGAGTTGCTTGAGCCAGCCAAGTACGCCGACGGCTTCGCGGCGCACATTGGCGTCGGCATCATTAAGTGCCGCGAGAGCTGCCGGCGCGGCATCGGCGAAACGCAATTCACGCAGGGCGCGGAACGCGGCGATGCGTACGCTGACGTCGGCATGATCGGTCCACGGCAGAATCACCCGCCCCGCCGCCTCGGTCTTGAGCAGGCTCAAACTTTGGGCTGCGGCGGCTTGCACGGCAGGCGACGGGTCGGTCAACGCTTCGCACAAGGCTTGCACAACAGGCTGATCTTCCCAGGCCTCCAGCAACCGCGCGGCTTCAGCGCGGACTTCTTCGGCGGGATCCTGAGCGAGGCGATCGACCAGCCAGAGCAAGCCATCCGGCTCCTCCAGATCCGCCAGATCAATCAGGGCAATGCGCCGCACAGCGGCGTCGTCGGCGGTCAGGCGCGGTTGCAGGGCGAGGATGTCTTCGTTAACGGTCACAGCAAAAATAGAGGTCATAAGGCAAATCGCGGCAAAGGGTTTTCGGGAGGCAGGCCGAGCGGATTGAGGCGCGGCAGCGGTCGGTTGTCGTCGTGACGCAGCAGGTCGAGGCAGTGGCGCTTGAGTCGGGAGAACTCGGGGCTGGTGACCAGTTCGCTGGTGCGTGGCCGGGCGAAGTCGAGACGCAAGTCTTCGATGATGCGCCCCGGCCGTGCGCTCATCACCAGCAAGCGGTCGGCGAGAAACAGCGCTTCGTCGATGTCGTGGGTAACGAAGACCACGGTGGTGCGGATGCGCGTCCAGATGTCCAGTAGCAGTTCCTGCATATTCAAACGGGTCAGTGCATCCAGTGCGCCGAACGGCTCGTCCATCAGCAACAGGCGCGGGCGGTTGACCAGCACTCGGGCAATCTCGACGCGTTGCTGCATGCCGCCGGAGAGTTGATCGGGCCAGCGTTCGGCAAAGCCGTCGAGGCCGACCAGGTTGAGAATTTCGTCCGCCGCGCGATGGCGCTCAGCCTTGCCGATGCCACGCATTTTCAAACCGAAGGCGACGTTGTCGCGCACCGTGCGCCACGGGAACAGCGTGTGATGCTGGAACACCATGCCGCGCTGCGGCGACGGCCCGGACACTTCGCCGCCATCGACTTTCAGGCTGCCGGCATGAGCGCTTAGATGCCCGGCCAGCGCGCCGAGCAAGGTCGATTTGCCGCAACCGGACGGGCCGAGAATGCACACGAACTGGCCGGGTTCGATTTGGCAATCGAGCCCCTGAACCGCTTCGAACGCTTCTCGGCCTTCGCCAAGGACAATCGACAGTTGGCGAATATCGATCCGCCCTTCCGGGGTTTGCATCACGCTCATCAGGTTTTTCCTCGCGGTCGATGCCAGGGCGTGAACAACCCGCCGAGGCGTTTGATCAGCAGACTGCTGCCCATGCCCAATACGCCAATCAAGAGCATGCCGACGACGATATCGGCGTAGTTCTGAATAGTGTAGGACTCCCAGGTGTAGTAGCCGATGCCGAACTGGCCGGAGATCATTTCCGCTGTCACCAGGCAGAACCACGACGTGCCCATGCCGATGGCGAGGCCGGTGATGATGCTTGGGGCAGCGCCGGGCAGGATCACTTCCAGCAGGATCGCCTGGCGCCTTGCTCCAAGGCTTTTCGCTGAGGCGATCAGGCGCGGATCGACGCCTTCGACGCCGTGCACGGTGTTGAGCAGAATCGGGAACAGGGCGCCGGTGAAGGTGATGAAGACCATCGATAGCTCGGAGGATGGGAACATCAGGATGGCCAGTGGAATCCATGCCACGGCGGGGATCGGGCGCAGGACTTCGAGCGGCGGCAGTAACAAGTCTTCGGCCCATTTCGAGCGGCCGATGGCCAGGCCAAGGGCGATGCCGATGAGCAATGCGGCGAGGTAACCGGCGAAGACGCGGCTAAGGCTGGCGGTCAGGTGTTGCAGGAGCTTGCCGGAATCGCCGAGGCCAAGTGCGGCTTCGAGCACGGCCAGCGGCGTTGGCACGTTGGCAAAGGTGACGAGGCCGAGGTTCCAGTGGTGGCTGGCGGCGAGTTGCCAGAACAGCAGGCAGAGCAGCAGTGAGGCGGCCCTCGGAACCCAGCGCAAATAGGATCGGTACACAGTAATTCCTCTTAAACCCAAATCCCTGTAGGAGTGAGCCTGCTCGCGATAGCGGTATGTCAGTTGTTGCTGTGTTGTCTGACACACCGTTATCGCGAGCAGGCTCACTCCTACAGGGGAACGCGGTGTTATTGGGGTTAGCGGATGGCAACGGCTTGGGTCGTGGCATCGGTAAAGTCGAAAACCTTGCCACCCTGCGTCGCCGCATATTGCTGCGCCTGGCCCTTGAGCAGAAATGCACTCAAGCGACCCTTGGCATCACTGGCAAACCACGCCTGATCGGCGAGCAATTTGATCCCGCTGTCGCTGGCCTGCGCATACACCGCGCGGATGTTTTTGCCTTCCTGCTTCAGTGCAGCGAGCGCGGTGAACGCTGATTCGGCGGAGGCGTATTGGCGCACCTTGTCCTCACCGCGCACCCAGATTTCGGCGACGTGGCTGAAGTCGGTGATCGCTTTACCGCTCGCCGCATCCATGGCCTTCAGCGGCGTCTGCGTGTAGTTGGCCAGTTGCGCGGTGTAATCCAGATTCGACGCCTTGAACGCCGCCCGGATGTATTGGTCGTCGATGAAGGTGTTGAGATCGAGGCCACGATCGGCCTTCTTCAGCAACTTCAACGTTTCAATGGCGGTTCCGACAGCCTGGCGATATTCGGGCTTCCAGCTCAGGTCGCGGGTCTGCACGCCGAGCGGGCCGTGGAACAGGTAATTGACCTCGGCATCGACGCCGGTGACTTTGGCGATCAGCTCGCTGTACTTTTCAGGTTCAGCCGCGAGCAGTTGATTGGCCTCAATGCTCGCACGCAGGTAAGCGACGACGATCTCCGGGTACTGTTTCGCGTAGGCCTGATCCACCAATGCGCCGTGGAAAGTCGGCGCATTGGCCTGGGCGCCGTCGTAAATCTTGCGAGCGAAACCACGGCTGGGGAACAGCTCGGCGAACGGCACAAAATCAGCGTGGGCGTCGATCTTGCCGGCTTGCAACGCGGAGCCGGCAACTTCCGGCGGCTGAGCGATGATGTTCACATCCTTGAGCGGATCCCAGCCCTGCTCCGCCACCGCGCGCAACAACATGCCGTGGGCGGTCGAGGCGAATGGCACGGAAATGGTCTTGCCCTTGAGTTCGCTCAGCGACTGCACGCCGGACGCGCTCGGCACGACGATGCCGTTGCCGCTGCCCTTGATACTGCCCGACAGCACGCTGATGAACAGGCTGTGTTTGCCGGCGGTTTCGAACGCGACACCGTTGAACGCACCGGGGAAATCGGCCATGGCGCCGAAGTCGAGTTTGCCGGCGACCATCTCGTTGGTCAGCGGTGCGCCGCTGGTGAAGTTCTTCCACTGCACGTCGTATTTGGCGTCTTTATAGGCGCCGTCGTGAGGCAGGTATTTGTCGAGCAGACCGAGCTCACGAATCAACAAGCCGCCGGCGGCGCAGTTGATGGTGGTGTCCTGGGTGCCGATGGCAATGCGGATGGTTTCGGCCGAGGCCGACAAGGTGAACGAAGCCAGTACCAGACCGGCGATTGCTGCACGCAACATGGTTGTTTCCCCTCGAATCATTTATTGGATGTTCGTCTCCGCCGCGATCAGGGCGCGGTGGGAAACGAGGGGTGTCTTGAATCCAGCGTCCGGTGTTTCCGGATGGCTATTGTTGTCTGGGCCGGCCTCATCGCTGGCAAGCCAGCTCCCACAGGGTTTTCGGGTGTTTGCAAGATCTATGTCCGAACAAAAATCCCTGTGGGAGCTGGCTTGCCAGCGATGAGGCCCTATCAGTCAACGCAATAAATAAGGAATGTCGACTTTCACGGCCCCGGTCGGGCAATCCTTTTCGCACGGCATGCAGTACCAGCATTCATCGAACGCCATATAGGCCTTTTGCGTGGCCGGGTTGATCGCCAGCAAGTCCATCGGGCAGACATCCACGCACACGGTGCAGCCTTTTTCAGCGATGCATTTGTCCTCGTCCACGGTGACGGGGGCGTTGGAGCGGAAGAAGATTTCCTGAGCTTGATAGGCCATGGTTCGGACTCTTTGATGTATTGATGTATCAAGCGGCAAAAGCGCCCACCCGCAAGCGGTCGTAAGCCTGCATTTCTTCAGCATCGAGGGGGATGATGTAGGGCTCGACGGCTTTCTTGAAGCTGGTCATCTGCCCGTCCTCGCCCTTCTTCAGATGGCAATGGCAGAACCATTCACTGTCGTTGCGCTGCGGGTGATCGACGCGATAGTGGTACAGGCCCCAACGGCTTTCGGCGCGGAACAACGAGGCGCGCGCGGCCATTTCGGCGCAGTCGCGGATCACGCTGGTTTCCATCGCGCGCATCAGTTCATGGGCGTTGTTGGCCTTCATCTGCTCGAGATCGCGCTCGATATCGCTGAAGCGTTGCAGACCAATCTGCATCTTCTTGGTCACTTTCGGCGGTTGCAGGTAATCGTTGACGAAGCGTCGCAGCTTGTATTCGACCTGTGCCGGCGGCAGACCGTGTTCGCGATCCAGTGGCGCGTAAACTCGGGCTTTCTCTTTCTCGATCTGCTCGGTATCCAGCGCCGAAAACTCGCGACCGGCGACGAAATCCGCCGCGTTGTGCCCGGCGAACCAGCCGTAGGTGAACGCACCGAGCATGTAGTTGTGCGGCACCGCGGCCATGTCACCGGCCGAGTACAAGCCTTTCACCGACGTCTCGGCCCGTTCGTTGACCCACACGCCCGACGCCGAATGGCCGCTGCAAAAGCCGATTTCGGAGATGTGCATCTCGACCATCTGCGTACGGTAGTCAGTGCCGCGATTGGCGTGGAACTGGCCGCGACTTGGACGCTCGTTGCTGTGCAGGATTTCCTCGATGTTCTGGATGGTTTCTTCCGCCAGGTGATCGAGCTTGAGGAACACCGGGCCGTTGCCGCTCTCCAGTTCCTGGTGAAACTCCCACATCATCTGCCCGCTCCAGTAATCGCACTCGATGAAGCGTTCGCCCTTGTTATTGGCGGTGTAGCCACCCAGCGGGCCGGTGACATAAGCGCAGGCCGGGCCGTTGTAATCCTTGATCAGCGGGTTGATCTGGAAGCACTCGAGGTTGGCCAGTTCGGCTCCAGCGTGATAGGCCATCGCGTAACCATCGCCGGCGTTGGTCGGGTTTTCGTAGGTGCCCATCAGGTAACCCGATGAAGGCAAGCCGAGACGCCCGGCGGCGCCGCACGCGAGGATCACTGCTTTGGCCTTGATCACATGGAAGTCGGCGGTGCGGCAATCGAAGCCCATCACGCCATTGACGGCGCCCTCCTCGTCGGTCAGCAAACGCGTGCACACCAGGCGATTGGTGATGCTCACCCGTGCGCGTTTCAGCTGGCGATAAAGGACCTTCTTGATGTCGTGCCCTTCCGGCATCGGCAGCACATAAGCACCCATGTGATGGACTTTTTTCACCGCGTAATCGCCGGTTTCGTCCTTCTCGAACTTCACGCCCCAGCGGTCGAGCTGCTCGATGGTTTCGAAACTGTGCGTCGCGTAGGCGTACACCGCCGCCTGATTGACGATGCCGTCGTTGGCGATGGTGATTTCCTTGGTGTACTGCTCTGGCGTCGAATGGCCGGGGATGATCGCGTTGTTCAGGCCGTCCATGCCCATGCTGATCGCGCCGCTGCGCTTGACGTTGGCCTTGTCGACCAGCAACACACGCAAATCCTTGTTTTTTTCCTTGGCCTTGATGGCGGCCATCGGGCCTGCGGTGCCACCGCCGATGACGACGATGTCGTATTCCTGTTCGAGAACGTTGCGGGTCATGCCTGCTCCCCTTTTTGCCGGTCGATCCGCAGGCGGTACTGGAACGCATCGCCACGGTAGTAAAGGTGCTCGAAGTCCAGCGGCTGGCCGTCGGCGTCGTGGGTCAGGCGTTCGATGCGCATGATTGGCGAGCCGGCCTCGACGTTGAGGGCCTGGGTCAGATCGCTGTCAGCGAGCACCGCGTCGATGGCCAGATCGGCGTGGCCGAGGGCGATGCCGCAGTCGTTTTCGAGAATCAGGAAGATGTCGCGGGTGACCAGATCAGCCTTCTCCAGCCGTTCGCCGATGGCTTTGGGCAGGTAGGTGATTTCCAGCGAGATCGGCTCGCGGTTGATCAGCCGTACGCGTTTGATCTGCGCGACGGACTCGCCTTCTGCGACTTGCAAACGCTCGGCGACGCGTTTGTCGGCCGGGATGAATTTGAAACTGCGCAGGCGGTTGATCACCTCATAACCGCGCCCGGTCATGGACTCGGCGAGGCCTTGCAGGCTGCTGACGTTCTGAAAGGTTTTCGGTTTGGCGACGAAGGTACCTTTGCCGTGAATCTTGAAGATCAGCCCTTCCTTCTGCAGATCGCCCAAGGCCTGGCGCACGGTGATGCGGCTGACTTTGAACAGCGCACCGAGTTCGCTTTCAGAAGGCATCTGGCTGTCTTGCGGGTATTCGCCGTCGAGAATGCGCGCACGGAGGACATCGCGCAGTTGGGTGTGCAGCGGCACGCTGGAAAGAGATAGAACGTTATCGGTCATCACAGGATCACTTGTTATAACGAGTTATGACGTGATCTTAGAGTTGTTATGACAAGGTTGAGAAATACCGAATGGGCATAACCTTAGATGCATGGCACACGCTGTCACCTGTGGGAGCTGGCTTGCCAGCGATGGCGTCCTGTCAGCCAACGGATTGGCTATCTGAAGCACCGCTATCGCTGGCAAGCCAGCTCCCACAGGGGGATGGTGTAAGACTGGTGGTCAGTGGCGCTTGAGGATCTGGTCCATGACCCAGTCAGTCTTGAGCGCTTGTGCGGCCATGGCCGGGTGTTGCGAGTCGCCACGGATGTGCGCGTTCATGCCGAGCACGTGATGCCACTGAATGTGTTCGTGATGGGGGATTTCCAGACTGATCTGTTCGTCGGCAAATAGCTGGACCGGGTGCTCATCGAATACGGAAAAACTGATCCGCCCGAGGCTGCCAATGATCTCGACCCGATCCTCGCGCCGATCCGCGACAAAGCTCCAGCAGCCCATGCCCAGCGCCCCTGAAGCAAACCGCCAACTGGCGCTGACGGCGTCCTCAGCCGCATACAACCCGGCTTGCCGTGCGGTGAATCCGGCGACTTCAACAATGTCGCCAAGCAGATACTGGAACAGATCAAAACCATGGCTGGCCAGATCCGCGAAGTAACCGCCGCCGGCCACCGCCGGATCGGTGCGCCAGTTATCGCGACCTTCCAGATCCGCTGCTGATGGCGCCTTGGTCAGCGTCCAGCTCAAATGCCGCACGTCACCAATACGCCCCAGCTCCAGCCACTGACGCACCTGCGCAAAACGCGGCAACGAACGGCGATAGTAGGAAACGAACAGGTGCAGGCCTGCGTCGGCAAACGTCTGCTGCATCTCGCGGCTTTGCCCGGCGTTGAGCGCCATGGGCTTTTCCACACAGCAATGTTTGCCGGCGGCAGCGACTTTGAGGCTATAGGCGTGGTGACTGTCGGGCGGCGTGGCGATGTACACCGCATCCACCTCGGGGTCGTTGATCAGCGCATCGACATCGGTGTAGACCCGGGCGATGCCGTGGCGCGTGGCGTAATCGCTCACCGCTTCAAGGCGTCGCCCCATCACCGCCACCAGCGCCGAACCGGGGGCCTTGTAGAAGGCCGGTCCGCTTTTGCGTTCAGCGACGCTGCCGCAACCGATCATGCCCCAACGCACCACGTTCATGTCTACTCCCTGTATTTGAAGGCCTTAGCCGATGCGCAAAGCGCGCAGATCCAGATGCCCGTCCTTGAGTGGCGGGCACCAGTAATAGCCGCCGGTGATCGGACGGCTGATGCGATACAGACCGTCGGTGATGCCGTCTTCCAGACCGCTCATGCGGCGCAGCTGCGCTTCGAACGCATCCAGCGAAAAACCGAACGCGAGGAACATCAGGCCCGCGCGATCACCTTCAATCCACGGCATCGAGCGGCGTACGACGAACGCTTCCGGCGCAAAGCTTTCCTGCGCGGTGCGTTTGACGTGGGCGGAGACCGGCGCGTCGTCGATCTCTTCGTTGTCGCTCAGGCGCCGGCCCATGATGTTGTCCTTGTCTTCGGCGGACAGCTTATGGAAACCCTTGAGATCGTGCTGCCATTGCTGGATCGCGGCGAAGCTGCTGCCGACCAGGCCATCGGCGCCTTCACCCAGCAATGCAGCGGCGATGGCTGCGTCATCGTGCGGGTTTTCCGTGCCGTCCTCGTAGCCAGTCAGGTCGTGGCCGTCCTTGTGGCGGAAGGCTTCCTGCACATCTGCCAGACGCAGTGCCGGCGCCAGTGCGGCTTCGAAGGCATTGCAGCGGTTGAGCAACTCGCCACGGTCAACGCCGTGCAGCCAGAGCCACAGCGCGTGCTGGGTCGACGGGTTTTCCACGCCGACGCCGGTCATGGCCGGGAAGCTGCGCAGGCCGTCGATTTCCACGTTAAGAGCTTTGGCCAGGGACTCGCCGAAACCGACCACTGCCGATTTGCCGTCCACCAGGTTCATCAGGTTGTCGATCGCCTGCGGCAGTGCTTCAACCGATTCGAGGGCGAAAAACAGATGACGTGCTTGCGCAGGAACAGGGGTGGCGAGAATGCCCGGCTGGTAGTAACTCATGTGAACTCCTTGGAAAGTGCGCGGGAGTTTACCTGTGGCCGGAGGGTTTGTGGGGTTGAAACGCTGATGTACTAAGCACGAAGTTCCCTTGTGGCGAGGGGATTTATCCCCGATGGGCTGCGCAGCGGCCCCAATTCAGCCACCACTGGTCAGCCTGATTCACCGCGTATTGAGGTTTTGGGGCCGCTTCGCAACCCATCGGGGATAAATCCCCTCGCCACAGGGTTCATCTAAACCGTTGCGATGCTCTCAACCCGCCACGCACTCGGGCTCATCCCCGTCCAGCGCTTGAACGCCCGGCGAAAACTGCGCACATCGCTGTAGCCCACCTCCTCGGTAATCCGCTCGATGGGCATGTCCGGATTGGCCAACAGACTCATCGTCCGCGCCTGCCGTACTTGCTCCAGCAGTGCTTCAAAAGTCAGCGAATGTTCGGTCAGGCGCCGACGCAAAGTGCGGCTGCTCATGTTCAGATCACCGGCAATCTTTTCGATATGGCTGCCCCGGCTCAGGTCCCGGGCAATCGCCCGCTCCACTGCCTGAATCAGATCAAGTTTCTGATGCACCTGCGCCGCTTCCAGCTCCAGCAACGCCACTGCCTGACGCAACGCCAGCGAGTGGTGATTCGGTAGATTCACATCAAGCCATTGCACGTCGATCAACATGCGATTGTGCAGGCAACCGAAGCGCACCTGCGGCCCGAGCAGGCGGTGATATTCGCTCAGGTAATCCGGGGCGGCATGCATGAACTCCACGGCAATTGCCTGGAAATCGGCCCCCGCCAGCGCCCGGCCATACACCAGCAGACTGGCGAAAAACTCCTCGACCGCGAACACCTGCACATCGGCGAACGGCAAGCGGCATTCGGCATCGAGATGGACCTGTTCACCGACCACATCGACGCTGGACACCACAATTCCGCCCGACGTGTGCTGATGGCGAATCCCCAGGGCAAAGGCATCGCGCAAGGTCTTGCACAGCGACAAAACGTGGCCGAGCAGCCCCAGCGTGCCCAGTACATTCTGCGCGCCGACCCACAGGCCCAGGCCCTGATTGGGCAGCACCTTGAGCGCGCGCTGAATCATCGCCACGGCCTGACGATAGGAAATCCGCTGAGCCGGATCCTGCAAATCTTCGAGGGTAAAACCCAGCCCACGGCACAGGCTTTCGGGGTCGACGCCCTTGTTCTGCGCGACTTCGGCGAGGGTTTGCAGGAGAAATGGCGATACCAACGCCAGTTCAAAGGTCGGGTCTTGGACTTTTACGTTCATGGGGGCGAGACATTCCGGAGCACGCTTGATTGTTATTTTTGTAACCGGTTATGTCGAAAGAAGTTAGCACAGGGTTGGCGCACTGTCCGCAGAAGTCCCCCTAACTGTCCGCCAATACCCTGCCCTGTCGGGCGCCAAGCGCTTATTTCTATAGTGCCGGGCGTCCTGCGTGCCGGCGTTGCGCCCAATCACAATAATAATGAGGACGGATATGAACCCGAACCGCGCGACTTACCGTTGCCGCCTGGCCCTGACATTACTGGCCGGCACCGCGACCCTGCCGGCGCTGGCCACCGAAGCCGGCGTCGACAACATCGGCACCGGCACCGACGGCTTCTTCATGCTGCCGCTGGAAGTCGACAGCCTTCCGGAGAACATGGTCGCGTTCAACCTCTACTACAACCATTACAAGGCGCGAAAACTCAACATCAGCTCGTTTGGCGGCAAAGTGCCGAATGTCGAGATCGAATCCACCGCCGTCATTCCACGCCTAGATTATCTGAGCCCCGTGCGGATATTCGGCGGACGTCTGGCCGGCTACATTGCCCAGCCGTGGTTGAAGCAGGAAGTCTCGGTGTTCGGCCTCAGCGACACCCGCGAAGGCATGGGCGACACCACCATCGCGCCGATCATTCTGTGGGACATGGGCAAGAACCTGACCCTCGGTGCAGCGGTGGAAATCACCGTGCCGACCGGCGAATACAGCGTCGATCGGTTGGCCAACACCAGCAACAATTTCTACACCTACAAACCGCTGTTCTCCTTCACTTGGCTGCCCACGGACAAGACCGAAGTCTCGATGAAGACCACTTACAGCTTCAACGAAAAGAACAAGGACACCGATTACAAATCGGGGCAGATCTTTCACTTCGATTATTCCGCCAGCTACAAGATCACCGACGATCTGATGCTCGGCATCAACGGCTACTACCTCAAGCAGACCACCGACGACAAACAGTTCGGCCACACCGTGCAGTTTGCCGGGCAGGACGTCGATGACGGCGTGCGTGGCAAGGTCTTCGCGATTGGTCCGGCGCTCCACTTCACCTTCCTCAAGTACGCCAGTGCGGAGATTCGCTGGGCCAAGGAATTTGATGTGGAGAACCGGCCGGAAGGGGAAATGTTGTGGGCGAAAGTCAGCATTCCTTACGCTTTCTGACCCCACCGCAATCCCCCGTGGGAGTGAGCCTGCTCGCGATAGCGGTGTATCAGTTACTGATGTGCTGTCTGACACACCGCTATCGCGAGCAGGCTCATTCCTACAAGGGTTGTGGCCAGTTCCGAAGTTTTTAGCAGAAAAAAAGGGCGGCCAAATGGCCGCCCAAACGTACTACACGAGAGTCTTTTACAACGTCAGTTGTCCACGCTCCTCCTCGGTCAACTGCTGTTTCGCCTGTTCATCCAGCGCCCCCGCGCCCAGCACCTGCACCGGGCTGTTCGGGTTGTAACCCGGAGCCGGCGCGCGGCTGGCGCCATCGCGGGACGGTGCGAGCTGCTCATTGCCGAAACTCAACACCTGCACGGTAAACACCGACGCCTGATTCTGCCGCGCTGCCGCCTGCTGCTGACGGGCGACGTCTTCCGCCGCCTGGGTCGCCGATGACGCGGCGGAACTGGCTGAGGTGATGGCCCCGGTGTTGACCGCCGAGACCACCGGCACACCCGTCGACTTGCCCTGCACCGAAATGTTGGCGGCGTTGACCACCGTCAGCGCGGCGATGTTGACGTTGCCCGACACGCGAATCCCCGCCTCGCCCGCATCAATCGTGCCCAGCGGCGCGATCAGATCGATGTCGCCTGGCTTCACTTCGGCAATCGGATTGAGCGTGGCGATACCGGCACCCGTGCTCGGTACCGATGGCGACAGGGTCACGTTGCCCCAGGTGTCGTAGACGCGTTTCGGCGGGGTGTAGACCACAGTGGTTTTCGAGCCACGACCGGCGTTGATATCGCCTTCGGCCGACCAGCCGAGAATCGAGCCGCCGAAGGTGGTCATGATCCGGCTCTGACCGAGCAGGATGCTGCCCTGCGAATAGAGCTGAATGTTGCCCGAGCCCTGGGTGATGATCCCCGCCGTCGACGGTGGCGCTGCGCCTTCGATGCCGAACACCTGACCACCGCCCGGTGTGAGCATCTGGATGTCGCCGCCAAACAGCGTCTTGACCCCGGCGCCGCCGTACAGCGTGATGTCGCCGTCGTAGCGGATCGGATTGCCGGCCACATCGGTGGTCGGGAACAGCGCGGCAATGGCATTGCGACCGCGCAGGTAACTGCCTTTGCGCGGGCCGTCGACATCGTTGTATTCCAGGCCACCGGCACGCAGTTCGGCGAAGTACACCTGACGGGCGAAGATCGCCTGCTCGGCACTCGGCAACGCGGCGTAGAACGCTTGCGCCTGTTCGGCGCTGCCGCTGAAGCCGTAACCGAGGGTCAACCAGCTCTGTAGTTCGTCGAGATAGGTTTTGACCACCTTGCCCGGTTGCGCGCTGAGCGAGGTATCCGGATTGGCAACATTCAGCGTGTTCAGATACCGCGCGATGAACCGCAAATAATCCGGCCCCTGTGCCCCTGCGCCAGCCTGCAACACCACGCTCGCGCCAGGCTGGTTATCCCCGGCCACCAACGGCCCTATGCTGTTGATGCTGGCGCGATCCTCCATGAGGATGTTGCGCCCGGCATTCACGTCCAGAACACCCGGCCCGGCGATGTCGAAACTGCTATAGAGGATGTCGCGCCCGGCCGAGACCCGAGAGACATCGCCAGGCTGGCTGTGCACGAACAGATTGCCGGTAGAGGCGATCTGCTCGTTACTGCGGCCCCTGCCCTCGCTGGCCGAATACGTCTGTTGTCCCAGGTTCGTACCGGAAGCGACGATGTCGCGCCCCGCCACCATCCACACCGGACCCGCGGCTTCATACCAGGTGCGTTTCGTGGTCTCGAAGAACAATGTCTCGCCCGTACGAATCCCCACCAGATCACCGGTCAATGCATAGAAACGCGCCGGCCCCTGGACACGGCTCAACCCCGAGTAACTATCAGGACCAAAAGCAAAGAGTGGGTAGCGCGTATTGGTCTCCGCCAGCACACCGTCGCTGCCGGCGTTGCTCATGATCGGTCGGCTGTAGACGTTGTTGCCGTAGCCATTGAATGCAGGTGCAAAGGGTGTCGCGATGGCCGATGGGCTGGCACCTGACTGGTTGATGGCGTAGCCACCGGCATAGATCGAATCGCCTGCGATCAGCTCAAGCTGCCCCGCGTTCGAAGGCGCCAGCAGCAGCGAATAGTTCAGGGCCGGTGCAGCGTTGCCTACACCGTAAGCCGCTGACGGCCCGACATAAATCGAACCCTGGCCCGCGACGGCGCGCAGTATCGACGGGATCACGTAGCGATCATCGGTGGGCGACGTATTGAGCCCGTCGATTTTCCCTTGGACGGTGGTTTCCATCAGTTGGGTGTTCGGCGTCAGATTGCCGCCTGCCGAGAATAAATCGATGGCCGTGTGATCGGTCCACAGCGAAAACCCCGTCAAACCGCCACCGGCGTGGTAAACGCCATCGGCCGTGGTAAACGGTGTCGAGTTCTGCAGACGCACGCGGCCTGGGTCCGCAGCGCCACCGAGTACCAGATCGCCTCGGGTATTGAGGCGCATACCCGAGTCGCCGGGAATCAGCACCACCCCGCCGCTGGCATTGCTGGCCGTCGAATTGAACGGATCGAAGGCGCGCGTTTCCCTTGGGTCGTGAAACAGCGAAGACGCGCCGTACTGCAGATTGACCCCGCCCAACGCGGCGCCCGTCAGTTGCGCAGCACCACGCAGGTTGATGATCGCGCCCTGCAAATCGTGCGTCGGCGTGCCTGTACCTGGCAGGCCCGCGCGTGCTTGCAGAGACGGATTGAGGGTGCCACCGAGACGAATATCCAGGTCTCCGCCCCCGGTCAGTTGCAGGTTGCCGTCGCTACCGACGCGGCCGGTGCTGCCGACCGCCACGATCAGGCCCTGACTGCGTGGGTAAGCCGCATACTTTTCATCGCCCATGGCCTTGAGCATGCCGGCATCCCCGGTGGCGCTCAAACTGATGTTGCCGCCGCCCAACGTACCGAAACCGGTGAAGCCCACCAGATAGGGTTTGCTTTCCACACCCTGCATTGGTAGAGGCTGCGCAGCGTAGCTGCCAAAGTTGATCCACCAGGCCGTCGGCACATCGTCGTTTCCCGTCCCCTGGCGCCACAGCCAATTGCCCACCGCGACACTTGGAAGCTGCTCACGCGTGCCGTCGGCAACGGCAGTGGTACGACGGCCGAGCACGTCACCCGACACCGACCCGCCGGCATTGATCGTCAGGTTACCGCCCATCTGCGGATACCAGGCCTGATAAAGACTGGCACTGCCGCCATCGACCCATTTTTCGGCATCGCTGCCCGCGCTGCCCAACACCGAACCATCGGCCGACAGACGCCCTCGTGCCTGGTTGTAACGCGCATCGACGTTGCTCGATTGAGTGCCGGCGGTGTACACGCCAAACGGTGAAGCCATGCTCACGTTACCGGCAGCCATCAGGTCCAGGTCACCGGTGCCGGTGCGCAACACGCTGAACATTTGCGAATGGGCTTCGGCGCTCTTGCGGGGATTGTTTTCGATGCACAGCGCCGGATCGATGCTGCACCAGAACAATTCGTCATCGTTCATCGGCGTGTAATCCGGCATGCCCATCCAGTTACCCGGCGCCCACACCGTGCGCGCCATCGGCGCACAGGCGTCGGGCGCGATCTCGCAAAGCAGCAGGTATTCCTCTGGAACCGGTTCGTACGGAGTAAAGCCATACTCGTTACCTACGGCCCAGACCAGTTTGCCGGCCACCTCGATCATGGTCACACCGTAGTGGGTGTCCGCCAGCTGCAAGTTGCCGGCGCTGGCCTGAGGTTTCACTGCACGGCTGTCGGCTGCGGCCAGATCGGCGCCTGCCACCATGCGCATCGACCACGACGCACTGCCTGCCGGCAGCATGCTGGCAATCGCCCAGTTGCGACCTTGTTGTGTGCCATTGGACGGACGCAGATCGAGGAACACGGTGCCGTCCGCCAGCTTCACATTGGTCATGGATGGAATCAGCGAACCACGTAACAGCTCCAGCGTAGTGCTCAGCAAGACGCCGACCGTTTTATTGTCGCCATCGACAGCACCCGGCAGCGGCACACCTTTGGGCCATAGCAGGGTCTGTAACGCAGTGGCGTTGTTCAAACGAATGCCTGCGCCCAAACGACTGCCTGCCGGCAGGGTCACAGCGTTTTCGAGCAATGTGCCGGCGGCATACAGCAGATTGCCCACCGAGTCATGCACATCGCCAGCCAGCACGGTTCCGGCCTCAAGCGTATAGGGTGCGGCCAGCGTGCCCTGAACCGGCAACACAGTACCCGCTGCCAGCGTGGCGGCCTGAATCGGCAAGTCGTAGTTCAATGTTGCACCGACCGGGAAAAGCGTACCTTCGGCAAGGCTCACCCCGGCGCCCGGCACAATCAGGTCGCCACCGTACGGCTGAATGCCCGGTACCAGTTTCCAGCCAGCATCGTCGGCAGTTTCCGGCGGCGGCGCAAAACCGTCGTTGATGCTGCCGTAGATATCGAGATTGCCACCCGCCCGGATCAACAGGCTGCCCGCCTCACCGCTGCCATACACCGAGGTTCGGCGAGTGTTCGGGTTGAGGCTTGCATAACGGTAGCCGGACAGATCGAGATCGCCCTGTACAACCAGATCACCGTCGGCAGATTTACTGACGATTTCGACACCCGGGCGCAGGTGAAATACATCCGCGTAGGTCGCATTGTTGAGGCCGGCCAGTTTACGTTGCAGCAGATCACTGTTGTTCAGTGCCGCGTTGATAAAGCCGTCGCTGTCAGTGTGAATGCGGTCCAGGTAGCCCTGATCGATCACCTGATACGGGCGACCGCTGGCCGCCGGATCGGTGCCGTCGACGGCATCGCTGTAGCGGCGCACGGCGTTCAGCCCAATGGAGCGGGCACCTTGAATATTCACCGCGCCGCTGGCATCAATCGCAATGTCATTGCCGCCCAGGCGCGGTGCATTCAGCTCCAGCGTCCCACGCGCCAGACCATCGCGTTGTCCCGCCAGGTTTCCAGCCACTGCATCGGTGCCGTGACGCAGATCGATCCGTGCACCGGCGGCCAACGTCAGTACACCGTCAGCGGAATTGAGCTCGACCATGGCGCGGTTCGGCGCGTCGATGATCTGGCCGTAGCTGTCGACTCGCAGCACGCGGCCATGAGCATCCAGCACCGCGTCACCGGTCAGGCTCAAGCCGTTTTTGCCGGCCAGACGAATGCTGCCGACCCGTTCGCCACTGGCATCGATCAGCCCGGCCACGGTGAGGCTGCCGCTGTCCACCGAGACATTGACCTCGCCGGCCTTGAGCCCGTCACCGATGACCAGATCACCCTGCTTGAACTGGAAGCTGCGGCTTCCAGTCACTGCGCCCTCATTCAGGCGCTGGTTGAGGCTGGAGAAGGCCTGGCTCAAATCACCCTGCAGACGCTGAGCGCGAATGTCCACACCGGCGGCCTTGTACGGCACCCAGGTGCCGCCCGCATCGTAGTAGCCGCTGCTGCTGCCGACGATCTGCCCTTGCAGGTCAACCTGTCCGGCGTCGACGGCCAGGGCCACGACACTGAGTTGGCCGGCCTGATTGTTGACTGCCGACAGATCGATCCGCGAACCCGCCGCCTGATGAATATTGCCTGCGCTGCTGTGCAACGACACATCGCCGCCCCAGCTGTATTTCTTCACATCGTTGAACGGCAGGACGCGACCTGCCATGTCCACCTGCGCGCCGCTGCCAAGCGTCAGATCGTCCTCGGCATTGACCAGCAGTTTGCCGCTGGCAAGCACGATGCGACTGTCGAGCACAACGCTGCGTGCCGACAGACTCAGTTGCGCGCCGAGGGCATCCGCCACCGCCGTGGTGGCGGTGCCGCTCAGGCTCAGGTTGTTGCCGGCCTTGAGCTCGCTGACCGAGGCGGCTTCGCCGGTCAACAATGGCGTGCGCAGGTTGAGATTGCCACCGCTGTAGCTGAACCCCGTGACCGCGTCGTAAGCCCCTTGCGATTCGTACACCGCCAGGCTGCCCTTGTGGTTGGCGGTGATGCGTTCGCTGGCATTGAGGTTGACGTTGGCAAAACCCAGAGTGAGTCGGTTGTTGAGATCCAGACCATTGGGTTGTGGATTCGGGCCATAACCCAGTTCGATCCGTTGCGCCTGAATATCCAGCGTGCCGCGGCCGTTGCCAGCGCCATCCTTGACCACCGTGCCCGGCGCTTGCGTGGCACCGTTCCAGATCAGATTCCGGGTGCGAATCGTCGCCACGTCGCGGACACCTCCCGAGCCATAGATGGCCGGGGTGCCCAGCACCAGATTCTGCAATCGGCTCTCGCCGGTCTGTGGGTCGAGCGTGTCGAGGGTGACATCGCCGAAAAAGTTGAATGCATCGCGGGCCACCAGACTCAGGGTTTCCAGGGCTGGCGCGCCGAATTGCGTGTCGCCCTGCAACAAACGATCAAGCACGTTCTGGTTCAGCGTCAGGCCTGCGGGCAGACGACCGGTGGCCGCTGCCAGTGCTTGCGCACTGCCGGCATTCACCACGCCGACCGACAGTCCCAACTGGCGGGTGCCGAAACGAACGCTCTCGCCCATTTCGAAGTCTTTGTCGGTGGCGGCGATGATGCTGCCATTGGAGTACAGCAACGCCGGCGCCGTGCACTCGGCGGTCGGACAGGCGCCAATACGAATGCTCCCGCCTCCGCCCGGAGAAGGCGCAAGCACTGGCGTCCAGCCATTGGAGACCACCAGCAGGCTGTTGCGCTCCGGTACATAGATGAAACCGGCCGCCGCATCGTACGCAACGGCGCCGCGCCCCAAGGTATTGATGCCCGCTCCCGCATCAATCGTGATGCCGCCATTGGCGCTGGTGGTGCTTAGCACGACCTCCGGCGCCGAGAGGATGGCTCCCTCTCTCAGCGTGATGGCGGAGGTGCTGCCGATCATTTTTATGGAGCTGCCTTCCGCGCCGTAATACACGGTCGGGGTGCCACCGATGGTCAGTCGTCCGGCATTCAGCGCATTGAGGGTGTCGGCATACAGCGATACACCGGTAAACCCCGCCGTGCGCGTCCGCCCGGCGCCGAGAATCTCAAACTCACCGCCGGTATAACCGCCCTGGACGACAGTGGTGCCCATCACCCCGCCATCGGCGGGCTTGAACAGCACCCGCCCATTGAAGTCGAGAGCGTTGTCATGTTCGCCGCCGCTGACCATGCGCAGGTGCAGCGTGTTGCCGTCCAGCGGCGTGCGAGCACGTGGCAGGCCGCGCCGTGCGGCATCGTTGAGAACAAATTGGGTGTAGCCGGTTTCGTTGTACTGCGAATAACGCCGCAGGACATCGGCAGACGTCACAATCACCTGGCTGGGCAGGCTGTCACGAATGCCGGTATTGGCAATCGACATCTGCCCGGAACTGGTCCAGGAACCGTTGCGCAACGGCAACGCGCTGCCCATCGGGCCGGCCATCGCCTGACCATTGATTTCGACCCGGAAGGCACCCGGTAACAAGGCGAAGGTTGACGGCAGCAAAGTGTAGGTGCCCGGCGCCAGCCCGGGAATACCGGCCTGGAGCGTGATCTGCTGGCCGATACGCGGATCGACGGCGCCGGCCTCGGCGAGCATCGGCGCATAACGGCTCTGGTCACCCGCGACAATGGCATAAACGGGGTTGCTGGCCAGTCCCGGCAGGCTGAAGGTGCCATCGGTGGCATTGCGTACCAGCGGATTGAAACGTGCGTCGGTAGAGCCGCCTCGCCCGGAAACAAAACCGGCCCCGCGCAAATCGCCGCCCCCCGCAAGATCGATCAGCGCGCCGGCCTGTACATCGGTGTATTGCGCGTCGAGTATCACCCCGGATGTCGCACCGGCAATGCCATTGAGGATCACCGACTTGCCGTTGTATCGATAGTCGATCCCGTCGGTGGTTCCGCCATAAGGCATGACCAGTCCGGCGGCACTGACAGACGTCACGCTCCCGGGCAGCAGGTGCAATTCACGGGTTTTGACAAAAACGTCCTCACCCAGCGCAATGAGACCCAACGGCGCCCGAATCACGCCCCCCTGCTCAATGTGGCCAGCGCTCAATGTGAGGCTGCCGAACACCGAGTAAGGCAGTGTCGTCGGCGCCGCCCCGTGACTGCTGATACGCAACGTATGCTCCGGCACCGATCCGGCCTGGCTCTGATAACCCACGCGCACTTCAGCCTGGACACCACTGGCCGGATAGATTTGCGCTGCACGCAAGTGCATGTCACCGGGTGTCCACAGACGGCTTCGCTGTTGCTCATCACTCGGCGCGAGAAATCTCATGTCGCCTGCGCTGTCGAGCGTCACCTCAGCAAAGCCACGCCGACTGACCTTGAGCTCCGGTGCTCCTGCTTGCAAAACAGTCCCTTCGGTGCCAAAAGACAGCGAACTCCCAAGGTCCAGCAGGTTCGCAGAGGCGTTGAACTGCGCAGTGGACAACAGCGCGGTCGGGTTGCTCATGACCCGTGGACGAATCTTGCTGTCCGAACTCAGGTAAGTGCCCACCCCGGACAGGCGCAAATAAGGCGCACTGAGGTTGACCCGAGTGCTGTCCTTCGCCGACTCGGCCAGGGAAATGGAACCGGCGAACAGACTCAGACTCTGCCCCATGTTCAGGTCGACATCGCCCTCGAACGACATCAGGCCGTTGCTCAGCAGACTGACGTTATCGAAACCGCCACTGGTTAATTGATCAGCACTCAGACGCGTCCGTCCATAACGTAAAAGTGCCGCGGCTTCGCCCGCTTGCAGCGTCTGCGGCAGTGCCTCCGTCGGCCCTTGGCCGATGATCAATTCCCGTGGCACCCGCACCGCGTTGGTCATGACCGCGGCACCGTAGGCCGGCGTGTCCAGCGCGATTTCCAGACGTCCGCCCGCCGCGCCTGCACCACCGGCGCCGGCCTGCAGACTGCCTTCGATAAACAGGCCATTGTAGGAGCTCAAGGCAATGCGTCCGCCATCGGTGGCCACGCGAACCGGTCCTTGCCCGGTATTGTCCAGCACCGCTTGCGTGCCGGAAGCCTCCAGACGCGCACCTTGACGGACGATGACGTAAGCGTCGGCGGCGGTCGCGGTGGCCTTCTTCGCATCAATTTCGCCACCGAGGATGATCGAGCCGCCCTTGCCGACCTGACCGTAGACTCTGCCCAACGCATCCACTGCTGTCGCGGCCCGACCGGCGACATCGAGCACGGCATGCTCACCGATCCAGATCGAACGGTTGTGCGCCGTCGGATCCGCCTCTTGCAACGACGTTGCCACATCAATCGAGCCGAATTGCTGCTGACGGATATCAATGCTGCCGCCCCACGCGTTGAGCTCACCGTCCACCGTGATCTGACCTGCCCCGCGCAAGCTGATGCGCTGACCGGGATCGACGTTGATCCGTGAGCCCTGGCCGATGGACAACGGGCTGTCGGCGGGGTCAATCAAACCGGGGAACGTTGCGCCGGCCTGCAATGCAACGGAGGCACCAGCTCTTTGCGTCAGTACGCCCTTGAGCGGATTTTCCTGGAACAGCGTCGGCGTCCAAAGCTCAAGGGCATTGCCTGGTGTCGTACCGGACGGCACGTTCGAGGCTGATTCGGCGAAACGATAGACCGGCATCAGCACATCGAGGGCGGTGTCATCGGCCAGTTCCAGGCCCTTCAAACCGATGATGTTGTAGGCGCTGAAGCCCGAGCGGAACAGTCCCGGCGCCAGACGCAACGTCTGTCCATCGAGGCCCTCGCTGGCAGAGCCGATCAGCACCTTATTGGCCTGCAGGGTCAGCGTACCGCCGCCGCTCACGCCGTAACCCTGAATGTCACCATCAAGCACCATGTGTGACTGGCCGGGCGCGCTGTTGGTGCTGGATTCAAGGGTCACGTCGCCCCCCTTGCCGCCACGGGTCTTGCCGTTGGCCAGTATCGCGCCGCCCGATGAGACATCGACTTGACTGCCACTGGCCAGAAGGATGTCGCCGCTGCTGCGGATCGACACCGTCCCGCCGTCGATGTACGCCAGTCCGCCAGCGTCGTCCGGGTTGCTCGACAGGTTGCTCCAGAGACCTTGAGTCTGCAAATGCACACCCTGTGCAACGGCCACCCGCGCCTGTTTAGCCGCTGGCACCGGGAGGCTGACGTCGTCGCGTCGATTCGTGGCGAGCTGGTTCAACACGTTGCCAAGACGCAGGCTGCCACCTTGCGCTACCAGGTCAGCGTTGACCTGTACCTCAGGGCTGAACAGCGTGATGTCACCGCCATTGTCCAGCGCCACGCGGTCATTGACCTCAATGCTGTTTTTGGCGGAAATCTTCAGCGCCCCCAGCTTGAATCCATTAAGCAGCCCGGCATCGAGAAACAGTTTGCCCCGACGCTCTTCAGCGACCGCGCCAGCCAATCCTGAATCAGTACCGGTGTCACGCACGCCCCCGACCTGCACTTGATCCAGCAGCGGGCTGAGCTGATAAAGCAAGCCCGAACTGGCAGCGACATAGGCGGCATCGTAGCCACCCACGATCAACTGCCCACGCCGTGCCCGGGCGGTCTGCGCCTGCTCATATCCGTCGAGACCGGCCCGGGGGGTCCGGGTTTGCCGTTCGCCCTGAAACACCTCGCCCAACAGTTGACCGTCCAGCACGGCGTTGCCCGTGGCAATCACCAATTGCCCGGCGTCACGACCCACGGTATACCCGGCTTCCAGACGACGCGTCGGCGCGATCAATGGGCTATAGAAATATTCAGTCTGCCCCCAGCGCTCACTGCTACTTTCGTAACCTTTGTAAAGACCGCTGTAGAGAATGTCGCCCGGCGCACGGGAGACTTCGTATAAGCGCCCGTCGGCACCGCGCAGCCAGCTCTGGCGAATCTCGCCGCTTTGCACATCGAGCGTGCCGCCGGACAAATTGATCAGCGAACCTTTTTCGCTGATCACATCATTGCCGGAAAATCTCACTTCACCGCCCTGAGCCATCCATTCACCGATACCGTGGCCCTGGGTGCCAAGGTAACCGCCCACTTCCAGCAGCCCGCCGGCGGTGTACCAGCGGTCAGTGGCGTAACCGTTGGTGCCCACCGGCACGAAGACCAATTCGCGAACATCGACCCAGACATCGTTACTGTTCAGCGCACCGCTCTGGCGATTGACCGAGGCATCGCGCTGCTCGTTACCCTGCACGTTGATCTTGATGTTGTTGGCTTCCATGGCCACTTTCACGCCCAGGGCGCCGGAGACATCAATCACCGCCCCGTCGCGCACCAGATTGCGCTGGCCGGCAGCCACGGCGACCTGACCGCCAGTAGCGAGGGTGATCGAGCCTCGTTGAAACTCGACGGTACCCCCGCTGCCGATATCGATGCGTGACTGGTCACTGCGAATCCGGTTGTCGGCATTCACACCGATCAGCGCCGACTCGCGCTGACTGTCGAGGGCGGTCAGGTCGCTGCTGTCGAGCAGGATTGCACTGACGCTGCCTTCGCCCAATGTCACACGGCCCCGAGTGTCAGTGGCCGGATTGAGCAAGTGCACGGTGCCACGCGTCGCGACCGAAGTGCTCGCCAGCAGCACGCCGTTTTGCACGACGTCGCGGCCAGTCAGAGTGATGTCGCCCGTCGCGGCCTGAATCAGGCCGGTGTTGCTGACCTTGCCGGTGCTGTCAGCCTTGAAACCGGGAATGACCTCGCTGCCAAAGGTCGTGGAATAACCATTACCCTCGGTGCCCGAACCTTTACGAATGTAGAAGCGGTCACCCGCGCCGAGGACAGTCTGACCTTTGGCCGTGCTGATAGAGCCGTCGTTCTGCACTTCCTTGCCGAGCAACAGGGTGTAGCCGCCGGAATCAGTGGAAAGCGCAGGTTTGCGTGTTTCAATCGCGGCACCACGTTCCACAAGGACTTTGCCGGCAGCGTCGGTGAAGGTTGGCTGGCTGCCCTTGCTGTCGAAATACAGACCACGGTCGCGGAACTGCACATCGCTGATATCCGCCGCTGCCGCCACCAGGTTACGCACATTGACCTGACTGCTGCCGCTGAACACGATGCCGTTGCGGTTAATCAGGATGACGGTACCGTCCGCCTTGATCTGTCCTTGAATCTGGCTGGGCCGCGCGCTCGGATCATTGACCCGGTTGAGCACCGCCCAGTTGGACTGCTGGGCAAATTCCACCGTGGTATTGCGCCCGACGTTGAAGGTTTCCCAATTGAGAATCGCCTTGTCGGCAGTCTGCTCGATCTTCACCGAGGTCTTGCCGTCGGCCTGGGTTTGTTGCGGGCCTTTGGCATTCATCCAGCCCTGGGCCAGGCTGTTGTCGACTTTCAGACCGCCCTCGCCCAGTCCATCGGGCACCACTTGCACACTGCCCACTGCGGCGGCGCGTCCGGCCGCTTGTGCCGCCTGCTGGGCGGCGATCGCCGCCACGGTGTTGTTGAGTGTCTGCAACGAACGCTGTAACTGCTGATTGGCCCGCTGCTGCTGGGCCAGCGGTGGCGTCATCCCCGGCAAACCACCCACGCCAGGTCTCGCCGCCGCTGCTTGCTGCGCAACACCTTTAGCGGCAAACCAGCTCGAGCTGAACGCGGTTGCGGCCTCGGCACTGCCCGCCACCAGACACAACGCCATCGCCTGGGCCAGCGGCTTGAGCAACCACTGGGCCGGATCGCCAGCGCCACGGTTTGCAGGCTGGACACGGGTACTGCGACGGGAGGTGCGAGCAAGCATCACTACAGATCCTTTTTGATTGCAGGCCGGTTCAGCCCTGCTGTTACGACATAGGCAGTTGGCGAGCATCACGACCGAACGGATGTCACACAAATTTCATGTTCGAGGTGTAAATCGGCAAAAAAAATGGCAGCAGCCCGAAGGCAGCTGCCATTTCATTGCGCGTGAAACGAGGCTTGCTTAAGGACGACCGACACCGTTGCAGGCGTTGGCGTTGTTGATGTCCAGGTTGTTGCCCGAGCTGTTGGTGATGAAGTTGGCGGTCACAGCGGTTTTCCAGTTGTTTGGAACCGGCGTGAAGCTGTGGGCAACGGTGGCAACGTTGTTGCCCGGGTTGCTGTAGTGAGTGGTCAGGAAGGCTTTGACATCAGCGGCCACGGCTGCGTCCTTGTAGCACTGGCCGAAGATGAAGTTGGTGTAAGCCACGATCGGATAACCGGTGGCCGGGTTAGGCACGACTGGCGCCCACTGTGCCGGGTTGGCCGGCGCGGTTGGCAAGGCAGCAGTGCTGAGTGCCAGGGTCACGTTGGCGTTGGTTGGCTGTACGCCATTGACGCGGGCAACCACGGCGTTGCTGGTTGCGTTCACGCCGTCCGGACCGACGTAACCGATGGAACCGTCTACGGCGTTCACGGCAGTCGCCACGTCAGCGGTGTTGGCTACGCCGACCCAAGTCGAAGGCAGAGCAGAACCGGCTGGCAGACGAGCGTTGCTGAAGGTGGAGTTGACGGCGAATTTGCCTGGGCAAACAGCATTCAAGTGGCGGCTGAGGATTTCAGTGGTGCCACTGGAAACGTTGCGGTAAACCACACGGATCGGAGTGGTGTCGGAAGTGCCCAACAGGGTACCCCAATCGGTCACGCTGCCCGAAAGCGCGTTGCACAGCTGAGTGCTGGTCAGGTTAAGCGCGGTCTGGCCGGCTTTTTTGTACGGAATGGCAACCGAAGTGGCCACCGATGGCAACTGGATCAGCGGGCCGTATGAAGTACCGAAGTTGGTGGTGTAGGTGCTGAGTTCCGAAGCGCTGAGAATCGAATCGCTACCGGCGAAGTGCACAGTGCCGGTGGTGCTGAACTGTGCAGAGTTGTTGGTCAGGAAAGCACTTTTGCCAACGCCGCTACCGGTCACGGCGTAGCTGAAGTTGGCAGGCAGGATGCTGTTGGCAGAGCCTTTGTACAGAGCGGCAGGCAGTGAAGCGCCACCACCGGTTACGGCCATGGCCTGGGCAGAGGCCAATGCGGCGACAGTCAGTGAGGCTGCGATCAGAGTGCGCTTGAACATGAAGAATCTCCTTTTCAACTGGGTTGTGAACACAGGGTTTCGGATGGCTTGCATGACACTGGGAGGACTCACCGGGCCCTCGCTAGCGCTGGCCCTGGTTGAGTCGCACTGAGAAATTCGCAGTTTCCGGTGACAGATAAAGGAAAAAACCTCGGGAGCTGCGGGGTGTTTCTGAAGGGATTTTCTCGGGTGTTTGTCGGATGCTGCGCAGCGTCTGGATCGCGGGTTTGGCTGAATCGGGCTGGAGCCGTTGGCGGGTGGTTGCAGATGACAGAAAGGAGAACCCGAGGATCGGGGAAACATGGCTCGGGTGATGGAGAATCTTTTGCAAAAACTTTGAATGATCTATTGGCCTGACTGGCCTCATCGCTGGCAAGCCAGCTCCCACAAAGAACCATGTCGTCAATGCGATCTGCGACACAACACAAAAACCTGTGGGAGCTGGCTTGCCAGCGATGAGGCCGGCCCAGTCACCATCAATATTTCAGACACACCACTACTGGACCAGTTGGTTGATCTCGATGATCGGCAACAACACCGCCATCACAATCACCAGCACCACCCCGCCCATCACCACAATCATCAGCGGTTCGAGCAACGCCGTCATGCCCATCGCCCGCCGCTCGATATCGCGGGACAACGTCTGCGCCGCCCGCTCCAGCATAGGCGGCAGCGAACCGGTTTTCTCACCACTGGCGATCAGGTGAATCAGCACCGGCGGGAAGACGTTTTCCACTCGCAATGCTGCGGCGAGGTTGACGCCTTCGCGCACCTTGGCCGTCGCCTCAGTGACACTCAGGCTCAAGCGATCGTTGGACAGTGTCTGCCGCGCTGCTTCCAATGCGCGCAACAGCGGCACCCCGGCGCCGCCGAGAATCGCCAGGGTCGAGGCGAAACGTGCGGTGTTCAGACCCAGGATAAAACGCCCGAAAAGCGGCAACTTCAACACCCGATGATGCCAACTCAAACGCGCCGCCGGATTGCGCAGATACAAGCGCCAACTCCAGAAGCTTGCGCCCATGATCCCTGCACACAGCCAGCCCCAACTACGGATGAAATCACTGGCATTGAGCATCGCCAGGGTAAGCCCCGGCAAATCCTGCCGCGCCTGGGAAAACGCGCTGACTACCTGCGGCACGACGTAACTGAGCAGGAAAATCACAATGCCGATCGACACCAGCCCGACCACGCCCGGATAGATAAACGCGGTGAGAATCTTGCCGCGCAGGTTGTTGCGCTCCTCGATGTAATCCGCCAGGCGCTCCATGACTTGCGCCAGATCCCCGGACTCTTCCCCCGCCGCAATTAGCGCGCGATAAATCTCCGGAAAATCCCGTGGCCGCGCCGCCAGCGATTCCGCCAGACGCATGCCGCTGCGCACATCGGCGCGCACGGCGCTGAGGGTGTGGGCGATGTGTTTTTTCTCGGCCTGCTCGACCGTGGCACTCAGCGCGGCCTCCAGCGGCAGACTGGCGCCCAACAGACTCGCCAATTGCCGCGTGGCCCAGGCCAGATCGTTGTCCGAGAGCTTGGCGCTGAACAATCCGCCACCGCCATGGCTGGCGACATTGCTTTCCTTGTGCACCGATAACGCGGTCAAACCACGCCCGCGCAACGCACTGAACGCGGCGCCCTGACTGTCCGCTTCAAGGTGCCCGGATTCGATCTTGCCGGTCGCATCGGCGGCTTCAAAACGATAGCGATTCATCAGGCGTCCCGTGTCACACGAAGGATTTCTTCAGGGGCGGTGGCGCCGCTGCGGATCCAGCGCTCACCGTCCTCGCGCAGGCTGAACATCCCGGCCTTGGCCGCCGATGCACGCAGAGCCTGCTCCCCTGCACCTTGGTGAATCAGGGTGCGGATGTCGTCGTCGATGCAGAACAATTCGTGAATGCCGGTGCGGCCGCTGTAGCCGGTTTGATTGCAAGCCGCGCAGCCGACCGGGCGCCACGTCCCCGGTGTCGCCGGGTCTTCCTGTTTGCACTGATTGCACAAGCGTCGCACCAAGCGTTGCGCGAGTACGCCAAGCATCGACGAGGCCAGGAGAAACGGTTCGACGCCCATGTCGATCAAGCGGTTGACCGCCGACACCGCGTCGTTGGTGTGCAGCGTTGCCAGCACCAAATGCCCGGTCAGCGACGCCTGCACGGCGATTTGTGCGGTTTCCAGATCGCGGATCTCGCCGATCATGATGATGTCCGGGTCCTGGCGCAGGATCGCTCGCAGCGCCAGCGCGAAGGTCATGTCGATCTTGGCGTTGACCTGAATCTGGCTGATGCCCGGCAGGTCGTATTCCACCGGGTCTTCGACGGTGAGGATGTTGCTGGTGCTCGCATCGAGTCGCGCCAGGGCGGCGTACAGGCTGGTGGTTTTTCCGCTGCCCGTCGGGCCGGTAACCAGCACGATGCCGTGGGGCTGGCGGATCAGGTGATCGAGTTTGGCCAACACCTGCGCGTCCATGCCGAGGGTTTCCAGATGCAGACGCCCGGCCTGTTTGTCGAGCAAACGCATCACCACCCTTTCGCCATGCCCGGTCGGCACCGTTGAAACACGAATATCAATCGGCCGCCCGGCCACGCGCAAAGCGATGCGACCGTCCTGCGGCAGGCGTTTTTCGGCGATATCGAGTTGCGCCATGATCTTGATCCGCGACACCAGCGCACCGTGCAACGCCTTGCGCGGCGAGACCACGTCACGCAGCGTGCCGTCGACCCGGTAGCGCACCACCGAATGGGTTTCGAACGGTTCGATGTGAATGTCACTGGCCTCGTCGCGCGCGGCTTGGGTGAGCAAGGCGTTGATCATGCGAATCACCGGTGCGCCGTCCTGGGTGTCGAGCAGGTCGGTGATTTCCGGCATGTCTTGCATCAAGCGGTCGAGGTCGACTTCGTTTTCTGCTGCGCCGACCACCGCTGCCGCACTACCCGTGTCGGCATAGGCACTGGCAAGCAAGCCATCGAGTTCGTCATCGCGCACGCGCTGAATCGTGGTCGCACCAAACTGCCGCCGCGCCTCGCTGATCGACCAACCCGGCGTTGACGGGCACACCGTCAGTACGCCATCGCACAAAAGAATCCGCTGTGCCTTGGCCCAGGCGTAAGGCAACGCACTCATCGCCGCCCCTCCGCAACCCGAATGATCTCCCCGATGGCAATGCAATCCCTTGGAACACTGGGATCCCCTGTGGCGAGGGGATTTATCCCCGATCGGCTGCGCAGCAGTCGTAAATCCTGCACATGCGGTCCATCAGTAAAATCCGGGTGACTGGTTTTGGGGCTGCTGCGCAACCCATCGGGGATAAATCCCCTCACCACAAAGGCATCACTCACATTGAGGGCAGGTTTCAAAAGCGTGTGCTCCCTTCAATCGGCACCGCTTTGATGGTTGCTCGCGGCCCCGAACTCGGCCCCACCGCCGGCACACCCTGCGCCGCCGCCGGCAACTGCGGTGCCTGCATGTCCGGCATCGCCCAGCTGCGTTCCGGCTGCAAACCACCCTGCGCCCGGCGCATGAAGTCATAGCGGTTCAGCGTAATGCTGCGCCCCGCTTCGCTATCACGAATGATGTACGGGCGCAGGAACACCATCAGGTTGGTCTTGGTGATCGCCCGGCGTTCATTGCGAAACAATGCGCCAAGGCCGGGGATCGTCGATAACCATGGCACCGCGTCATTGCTCTGGCTGTAACCGTCCTGGAGCAAGCCGCCGAGCACCATGATCTGGCCGTCATCGAGCAGGATGCTGGTATCGATTGCGCGTTTGTTGGTGACGATGCCCGCAGCTTTTGCACTGCTGGAGGCACGCTCATCAATGCTGCTCACTTCCTGATAGATATCGAGCTTGACCGTGCCGCCCTCGGAAATCTGCGGGCGCACGTTAAGCTTCAAGCCAACCTCTTCACGGGTCACCGTCTGGAACGGGTTATTGCTGGTGCCCCCGCCGCCCGTAACGTAACTACCACTGACAAACGGAATGGTCTGGCCAACAAAAATACTCGCCGCTTCGTTGTCCAGGGTCAGCAGGTTCGGCGTCGACAGCACGTTGGTGCCGCCCTTGCTCTTCAAGGCCCGGGCCAGCACTTTCAGGTCAAGAATCTTGCCGATGCCGGGGATGTCCACCGTGCCGTTGACGTAACCGAGGTTCAAGCCTTGCGGCAGCACGTCGAGGCTGGTTTTGCCGTTGAGGTTGATCCCCGAACCACCCAGATTCGCGCCACCGATCACGCCATTACCGCCGAGGTTGCCGGTCTGCCATTGCACGCCGAACTCACTGGCATCGTCCTCGCCGACTTCGACGATCAGGCTTTCGATCACCACTTGCGCACGCCGTTGGTCAAGCAGATCGATGACTTCGCGCAGGTTGCGATACAGCGGTTCCGGCGCGGAAATCAACAAAGTGTTGGTGGTGGCGTCGGCCTGAATGGTCACGCCACCGGCACTGAAGGCGACGTTCTGCTCGCTGGCCTGATTAGCGCCGCTGCTGGTCGAGCTGCTGCCCTGCGCATAACTGCCACCAGTGCTGCCGCTGCTATTGCTGGTCGATGTCGTGCCGCTGCTTTGCGCACCACTCTGGCCGTTCTGCCCAGCGTTGCCGCCAGTGCTTGCACCCATGGCGCTGAGCATCGAACGGGCACTGTCGCTGGTGCCGCTGTCGCTCTCGCCCGTGAGCAAACCGCGCAATGCCTGCGCCAGTTTCGCCGCTTGCGCGTTGCGCAAATAAACCACATGCAAATTGCTCGGATTGCTCTGCGCGTTGTCGAGTTTGTAGATCAGATTACGCGCCAGCTCCGTGCGCTCCGGGCTGCCGGCGCGAATGATGATGGTGTTGGAGCGCGGATCACCGATCACTGCGATTTTCTGCGTCGGATCATTGCCCGGCGCATCGAGCAAATCCGCCACCATCGGCGCAATGTCGGCAGCGATACCGTTCTGGATCTGCACCACATCGGTGTCAATCGCACTCGGCGAATCAATGCTCGCAATCAACTGCGCCACGCGGGTCAGGTTCTCCGCGTAATCGGTGATGACGATGGTGTTATTGCCCGGATAGGCGTTGATCGGATTGTTCGGCGAAACAATCGGGCGCAGCACCGGAATAAGGTTCACCGCGTTCTCGTATTGCAAACGAAACGTACGGGTGAGCATGCCGTTACCCGCCGGTTTGTCAGCGCTGTAAATTGGCCCACCCAACAACTTCGCATCCGCCTCCGGCACCACCTGCGCCACGCCGCCGACATCAACGACGCTGAAACCCTGCATACGCAACGCCGCGAGCAGCATGTCGTAAGCCTGCCGCGCCGGCACCTGACCTTCCGAGACCAGCGTCAACGTGCCCTTCACCCTAGGATCGACCAGAAACTGCTGCCCGGTCGAACGCGACAGCGCCCGCACCACCGCTTGAATATCGGCGTCGACAAAATTCAGCGTCACCGGTTGATCGCCCAAAGGATTGCTCGGCAACGCAATACCCGACGCCGCCGCGCCGCTGCGCGCACGCTTGCTGATGTTGTGCAATTGCTTCGGCACAGGTCGCGCCTGCGCCTGTGCGCGCTCGCGGTCGAGCACCGCGTCGCCGCTGCGTTGGGTGTTGGCCAGCGGCCGGCCCAGCTCACTGTCGACCAGCAATGGCGGCTGATTCTGTGGTGTGGTGGTGTTGCTGCACGCGCTCAACGCCATCAGCAACATCGGCAACGCCAGACGTGCCGGTTTGGATCCTGACCCCTTCATGAAGCTTCCTTAGCGCCCAGCGCCTGATCCATGCGAACGGTGCCTGACAAAGTGCCGGCAGTGACTTCGGTCGAGGGGTTGTCTGCGCGTTGCAAACGGGCCTCGACCACTTGCAGAGAAAGTTGTGCCGGGTTGCTCAACAGCCAGTCGAGCACGGCGTCGGCCGGTGCCGCGTCGAAGGTCAGCAGCCAGGCACCCTGCGCATCCTGTAATTGGTAATGGCCCGCCAGGCCGCTGGCCTGCAGCGTCTGCTCCAGCGACTGCGCCAAGCTTTGCCCGTCCGGGCGCACGCTGACTTCGCGCAGCAGTACTTCCAGCGCCTCGGTCTGAGCGCGCAGCTTTGGCGTTTCGGCTTGCCAATAAGCGATTTTCTTCAGCGGCGGCTGGATCAGCGCGACCCACAGCAGCAGGCCGACCAGCGCAACGGCCATGCCGCCGACCATGCGTTTTTCGCGCAACGCCAACGGCTGCCAACGCGCCTGCATCTGAGCGTTAACGCGTTGCCATTTGGCGCGGTACAGCGCGAGCGAGGCCTTATTCATCTTCTTCTGCTCCGCCGCTGTCATCGCTCTCGCTTGGGGTGGCTTCAGTGGACGGACGCAAGGTCCAACCCTCCTCATCTGCCGTCACGCTGATACCGGCCTGGGCCAAGGTGCTTTGCCAGTCCTGATCATTGCCGCCACGACGGGCTTCACTGAGCAGACTCAGTTGCAAGGTGCCGTCGACAAACGCCAGGCGCTCGACACTGCCGGCCATCGACGGCATGCCGCTGCCCGCCTGCAACACCAGACGATTGAAAGTCTGCGCCGGATCATCCGCCGCGCCCTTCTGCCGCGCCGCCAATTGCTGACGGGCCTGTTGCAACGGGTTGAGAATCACCGGCAACTCGGGAAAAGCCTGCTTTACCCGCAGGTTCATCTGGGTTTTCAGTTGCTGGCCCTGCCCGGCTTCGCGAGCGGCATACAGGTTCAATCCAACGACCCAAACGGCCACGGCCAACGCTGACAGAGCGATCGCCCTGCCCCAGCCGCGATGTTCGGTGTGTTGCTGTTGCACTGCACCATGCAGTCCCCAACCCGGTAGCGGCCCGGTCCAGCGCTGCACATCGGCCATCGGCAGTTCAGCACCCGATGGCGGTTGATCACCGATCCAATGCAAAGTCGCACCCGGTTCCCACACCACACCGTCAAAACCGTCATCGAACAACGGCTGCACCCGCGCCACTTGCACGCTGTCGCGCAACAACAAATGCCCGTCCTGCACGCAAGCAACGGTGCCCGGCAGCACCGGCAAGCTGTAAGGCGCCGGGTAGAGTCCGCGCAGGTTCAGCCCAGCACTTTTCAGCAACTGGCCAAAACCCAACAAAAGCTGCCGAGGCGCCCAGGCGATCTGCACCTGCCCGGCCTCATCCCGCGAGCTGTGCGCGATGTGCATCTCGCTGCTGTCGCCCAGCATCAACGCCTGCGCCGCACACTGCACCGCCGCGACGATCTTGTTCGCAGGCAGCGGCGGCAAATCGAGACTCGCCAACAGGCTGTCGGCCGGGTGCAGAAAACACACCAGCGGCGGCACTTTCGACTGCTGACTCAACTGGCTCAGGCTGAGGCGCTCTTCCCGCGTGACCTGCCCCTGACGATCCAGCCAGGCGCAGTGCAATTCACTGTGCAAATCCAGCTCCGCCAAGGGCGGCAACGCCACCTTCAACTGGCTCATACGCCCACCCGCGACCAGATCACCTGCGGCAAGCGGTCCTGGCTGCGATGCAGCAACGCCTCAAGACTGACCCGCCGCTGATCGCGCCGCGCCTCGCCGCGCAGGCGAAACCAGTCACTGGTGATGCCGACTTTGACGCTGGTCAGCTCCAGCTGCGGCATGCGCAAACGGTTAACGAAATCGCCACGGTTGATAAACCAGCGCCCGGCATCGCGTTCAGCGATCAGCGCATTCGCGCGCTCCAGCGACAGCCCCGGCACATAAGCAGCTAAAACCGGCGCAGTGGCAGTGTTGCCATTGAGCCAAGTCGTCGCCGGAATCACCGTCAGGTACGGCGCCAGTTTGCCGATCAGCGCCTCATTAACGCCGTCGACACTGCGCAAATCATCAATGCTGCGCAGCATTGGCAACGTCGGGTTCTGCGGTTTGCGGGAAGCGTTTGGCGAGGTCGCGCGACCACTGTCGAAACCCGTTTTCGGCGTCTCGGCAATCTGCGGATTCAGCAATCTCGGGTACGAAGCAATCACCCGCTGACTGATGCGCTGGCTCAACCCGGCACTGACCCCGATCAACTCGCACAAGCGCTGAAACGCCGCGACCTGCGCTTCATCGACCCGCTCATTGGCGACCAGATTGCGCAGGTTGAACTTGCCCTGCTCATCCTCCAGTCGCCCCTCAAAACCTGGCGCGGAGAGACGTTGCGCCCACGGCTGATCGAGCCGGGTCAATGGATCGCGCTGGCGTGCATCCCAGAGCAATTGCCGGCTGATCTCCAACCCGCCCTGCACCAGCCAACGCCCCTGCACACGCTGCTGATCCGCCTCCAGCGCACGGGTCGACACGCTCTGGCGCGTCAACATGCCCGCCGCAATCACCGCCACCACGGCCGCAATCAACAACGCGCTGATAATCGCCATGCCCTGTTGCTTCGCCCCCTCAGGCGAGCGGCTGTTCATGGCCGGCCTTACAACTGCCAGGAACCGATATCGGCATTCACGCCGTCGCCGTCCGGCTGACCGTCGGCACCGAGAGAAAAGATGTCGATCTCGCCATTCGCGCCAGGGTTGAGGTACTGATAAGGACGCCCCCACGGATCGTTCGGCAAGCGCTCCAGGTACGAGCGCCAATTGCTGTTCTTCGCATCCGCCGGCCGCTCCACCAACACCTTCAGGCCCTGGTTCATGCTCGGGTAAGTGCCATGATCGAGGCGATACAACTTCAACGCCTGCATCAACCCACCAATATCCTGCTTCGCCGCCGTCGCCCGCGCCTGATCCGGCCGGTCAAGCACCTTGGGCACCACCATCGCCGCGAGAATCCCCAGAATCACCACGACCACCATGATCTCGATCAGGGTAAAACCCTGCTGACCACGCGGCTTGCGCAACGGTTGATGAAGCGATTTGAAAGGTGCGATATCCATCTCGACATTCCCTGGCTTGATTCGATTCGACGCGCAGTGTTGCAAGAAGATATGTCAGTGATGTTGAAAATCCTCGGGTGTTTTCGTCGTCAAGCCGTCAAGGACGGGGGTTAGCGTCGAGGGCTGTGCTTTGGCTTTAGGCCTTTTATGCGTGCGCGTTCGCGAGAAGACGGTTTCACTTTGATTGAGGTGCTGGTGGCGCTGGCGATTATTGCCGTGGCCATGTCGGCGGCTGTGCGCGTGGCGGGGTTGATGACGCAGAGTAGCGGGGTTTTAAGGGATCGGTCGGTGGCGATGATTGCGGCGCAGAGTCGGATGGCGGAGTTGCGGCTGGAAGGCAAGTTGCCGATGGGCATGAAAGCGCAGGATTGCGATCAGGGGCGGCTAATGCTGCGCTGTGAACAGGTAATCGCAGCGGCAGAGAATGGTCGATTGCTGAAGATCGGCATCCAAGTATTCGACCGCAACCAGGATGCGCCGCCGTTGGCAAAACTCGAAACCCTACTAAACCGCCCCCTGTAGGAGCTGCCGCAGGTTTTGTGGTGTTTGCAGATTTTGCACTCACCACAGAACCCTGTGGGAGCGGGCTTGCCCGCGAAGGCGCCAGAACAGACACCCATCAATCACCAGGTGACCCCGACACGCGCATCACCCCGTCAATTACAAATTATCTAACACCCGATTCACCGCCAGCACTCCCTATAACCGAACACGGCAATCGGTCGAACATCGGCTTCCGCCCGATGACTGACTAACCTGCCATCCCAGCCAGACATTCATATGCCCGTCAGCGTTACGGATAAGGCACACCAAGCTCCCAGCGTGATTGCCAATGCGCGATGTATTGACGCGAAACCTCTGGCATATCCCGAATCACCACCACATTTTCCGAGTTAGTCGTTTCGGCGGACGGAGCGAAATTGAACGAACCTGTTTCGACCGTATTACCGTCGACAATGATGGTTTTGTCGTGATGGAGATGGAAATGTTCATTGGTACGCAGCTCCACGCCGTTCAAAACCACAAGGTCCATAGCCGTCTTACTGGACTTGCCCAGATTCCGCTTTTTATCGACCACTATGCGCACCTCCACCCCACGCTTCTTCGCATCAATCAAAGCCTGCACGATATCGGGAGCCTGGAACGCATAGGCGAGCATTTGAATGCTGTGCTGCGCAGACCCGATGGTTTCCAAAACCAGCTTTCGCGCCGAACCTTCCGGGGAAAAACCGACCTGAACGCTTGGATCTGCATGTGATATGGCCGCAATACAGAGCAAGATCGCCAGCGCGGCGCATTGCAATCTAGTCATGTTTGAAGACCTTGAGTTGACCAGGCGGGACGTTTTAATTGCAGGATGCCAGCCCATCTGAGCTACCTCTTCTCGGAAAAGATCAGCAACAGAACCAGCAACTATCCTGCAAAGTCGCAATGTATCTGCATGCTCTCTGTCGGGTTGCGGTGAATCTCGAAGCCGCACTGCACCAGAGCAGCCTTGACCTCGTTGAGAACGCTGAGATGTTCAGCCGCCCTGCTGTGTTGAAGGCTCGGTGATGTAAATACGCCCAACGGCAAAAATCGCAATCTCCTGCCATTCAGAATGATTGAAACATCCACATGAGAGCCATCCACATCATGCCCATTGGAGCCGAATATATCGCTCACCTCGTCTTTTCGGCCTGGATAGCATGCGCAAAACAACCGGATGCCCAGCCACCTCGACAGGAACCTGAACAACCCCAGCTGACTGCTTTTATTTTCATAACCCCGAACGAGCAGTAGTTGAACTGACGGGGGAAGCTTCGACTGAGCTTCAATCAATTTAAGGAAGACATTTTGTTCAATCAGTACTTCAGAGGATGGCCAGCGAGGTTTGACCTTCAAGCCCTGATTCTCTCCCTTGGAAAGGGTCAACATAGCGTTCGAACTCTACTTTTAACGATCTGATTTCCCAAAATTTAGCATGAGCAAGCGTCCCTCCGCTTACAGGCAAAAATCCAGGCTGTCGGGCCACCATCGCGGTCAAGCCAACTCCCTCAGGTTTCAATCCCCGGACACACTATCCGTGACCAACCCAAAACCCTGTAGGAGTGAGCCTGCTCGCGAAGGCGCCAGAACGGACACCCAATCAATCACCAGATGTACCCGACACCCGCATCAATCCGCCAACTGCAGATTATCCAAAGCCCGATTCACCGCCAGCTCCCCGAGCATGATCAACTGCGCAATCCCCAACAACGCCCGACGCTGCGCCGCCGGCAACAGACTGGCGCAGTCCTGCGCGATGGTTTTGGCCGAAACGAGTGTTTCGCTGGCATCGATCAGTAATTCTTCGTTTTTGTTGTCCGCAGTCACGGCGTACATCCCACGGGTTTTACGTGGCGGCGGCGTGGAACCGGGCGGACAGAGGTAATGGTCGAGGGCGCGGTCGGCGGCTTCGTGGAGTTTTCTGGAATCGAGGGATTCGTACGGCGAAACCGAATCGGTTTCGGGCGGGTTGGGTGTTGGTTTGATCATGGTGAAGCTCCTATTAGAGTGGAGCCGCCATAACTGTCGCTAAACAGAAAGGTGGCGGCTGTACGCAGGTTAGCGAACCGGTTATAGGCACCCGGCAGACCCAAGGGTCTCCCGCATACAGCCACCATAGCGGAGTAGCAGACATTGAATCTGCGACAAAGCATGGAACGCTGATGCACCTATTTATAAGTCGAGTCGCTAAACCCGATCGCTGATTCCTCAGCGACCGCACCACAATAGAACCCGCCTCCAAGGCGCACAAGCCGGCGGATTCTGGCGTAGCTGTAGGCAAAGGCGCAAGGATTTGTAGCCTGCGAGAGTGTTTGGAGATGTCTTTTAAACGTTGGTGTTTATGGAGACCCTCATTCCGTCTCGGATCCCTCAACAGATTCGTGCCCTTGTCCCAACAGACAAAAGAAAATGGCCGAGATTGTCAGTCGTAACTGACAACCTCGGCCAAATGAACAGCTCTATTTTTTCCGGCACATCTCAACGTCATCCTGGGTTTTCAGGTCTGTATCAATTCCCAAGCGGTACCGGCAGTAGTCGATAATCCTCCCCCGCTCATCTGCCATCAGGCGCTCTACCTTCCTGATCTCACCGTCGTTTGCGTGGATGTTGTAGAACTTCATCTGAAACGTGGGATGTTTCTTGATGAAGACAATCGTCTCGATGTCACCATCCTCTAGGGCTTCGTAGTAACCGACGTAGAGCATCGTCACCACGGCGAGGATTACTGCGATTAAAAGCTTTTTCATTCTTGCGGCGCCGGAGGTGGGAGTAGTTGGGTCTTGGCAGGAAAGAAGGCTGATTGCTTTTCAGAAAATGAATCAGTCGCCATTTTTCACCACCAGCCCAACTCCCACAGGTATCAGCATCCTACAAAATATCTGTAATCAACATAAAACCCTGTAGGAGTGAGCCTGCTCGCGAAGGCGCCAGAACGGACACCTAATCAATCACCAGAAGTGCCCGACGCCAGCATCAATCCGCCAATTGCAGATTATCCAGCGCCCGATTCACCGCCAACTCACCAAGCATGATCAACTGCGCAATCCCCAACAACGCCCGACGCTGTGACGCCGGCAACAGACTGGCGCAGTCCTGCGCGATGGTTTTGGCCGAAGCAAGTGTTTCGCTGGCATCGATCAGCAGTTCTTCGTTTTTGTTGTCCGCAGTCACGGCGTACATCCCGCGGATTCTACGTGGGGGCGGCGTGGAACCGGGCGGACAGAGGTAATGGTCGAGAGCGCGGTCAGCGGCTTCGTGGAGTTTTTTTGAATCGAGGGATTCGTAGGGGGAAACCGAGTCGGTTTCGGGCGGGTTGGGTGTTGGTTTGATCATGAGTGAATCTCCAAATCATAGAAAAGGAGCCATCATCTTTCGCTACCAAACGAAGGGGTGGTGGCCATACGAAGGTTGGTAGACCGGTGACTTGGAGAACCGGCGCGCCCGAAGACGCCCTGCGCATGGCCACCATAAATACACAGCCCCAAAAGGACCTGTATCGGGTGACGCTATGCGCCAAGTCAAAAGCCGGGCTACCAAACCCGATCACTGATTCGTCAGCGACTGGACCACAATAGAACCCACCCCCAAAGCGCACAAGCCGGCGGATTCTGGCGTAGCTGTAGGCAAAGGCGCAAGGATATGTAGCCTAAGAGAGTGACTGGAGATGTCTTTTTAAACGTTGGTGTTTATCGAGACCGGATTACCTCACGCATCCCTATAGACCCATCCCCTTAACCCGAGTCCCCTTATCCCAGCAGACAAAAAAATGGCGAGGTTGCGGCACGTAACTAACAACCTCGGCCAGATAGCCTATGCTCATTCTTCCGGCACATTTCAGAGGAATGCGTCCTAAAAAACACTTGGGTTGATCGATAACGAAATCTTACCGGCATAGATCTGCTGGTCAGTCTGTTCCTAGCTGAGAGGGTCAAGAGTGTTGCAATGCATAAATTGTCGCTGATGAAAGGAAATCGTAATGCGAGTCACAAAAATCACTATAGAAAACTTCAGGCTACTAAAGAAAATATCGGTAGATATAGAAAATAATTTATCGCTAATAATCGGCAAAAACAACTGCGGAAAAACGTCATTTCTTTTATGTTTAGAAAAGTTTGTTGGCGGCAGCTCAACGAAAAACACATTTACATTTGAAGACTTAAGCAGCGACACGAAGGATAATCTATTAAAAGTAGTCGAAGGCACGATGCCTAACGACCAACGCATTGCAATATCATTAAAGATATTCATCCAATACGATGATACAGACGACCTTGAACACATTGGCGACAAGGTAATAATAGACTTAGACACCGACAACAAATATGTTGTCATAGCTTTCGAGTACGGGGCCAGCACAAAGGACATACAGAGTCTTTCAACCGACTTCAACAACCTCAAAAACAGAAAAATAGCTGAAGGCAAACCTTACAAGAACCTATTTGACTACTTGAAAGAATATCACAGCAGATATTTTTCAATCGCAAGGCGTAGTCTGCGTTTTGATATACCATCAAACCAAGAAGATGACACGACCTTCATTGACTTAGATGCTGAAGGAATAAACCTGACAAAAATAATAAATTTCAAATGGATAAGCGCACGAAGAAACGTTTCCAACAAAGATGCGGATAATTCACTATCACTGCTATCCGCTAAAATCTACAAAAAACTTGAGGCTAGCAATCCAGATCAGAACATTGTAGAAAACTTTAAGGACACATTAACCGCAACTGATACAAAGCTCAACGCCGTGTATGATAAAATATTTGAGGACGTGATTGACGATGTAAAGAAATTTGGCGGAGTTAACCAGAACGAATCGGTAATAAAAATCGTATCCTCACTACAGCATCGAGATCTCTTGGAGGAAAATACTACCGTCATGTATGGACTGGGCGGTAGTGATCACGATCTTCCCGAAAACTACAATGGGTTAGGATATCTGAATCTCATCAGCATGATATTTGAAATCAAGCTCAAGCTTCACGACTTCCACAAAGACATAACTGAGTCCCCTTCTGACATAAATCTACTATTCATTGAAGAGCCTGAAGCCCACACACACCCTCAGCTTCAAAGAATTTTTATAAAAAACATTAAATCCTTATTAAGCCCAGGAATCAGCCGTGCTGACGGTATCACCAGGAGCCTGCAGACGATATTGAGCACCCACTCCTCTTACATAGTTTCAGAAAGTGATTTTGAAGATATCAAGTACTTCAAGAAAGCAAATGGATACGTTACCTCAAAGAACCTGAAAGACCTCAAAGATTATTATGGCGACTCACAGCACTATACTTTTCTGAAGCAATACCTGACCATTCATAGATCTGAGTTATTCTTTGCAGACAAAGCAATTTTTATAGAAGGGGACACCGAGCGAGTTTTACTTCCAGCCATGATGATGAAAGTAGACCAAGAAGACTTGGTAGAAAACGTTAGGTCAGGTGCGAAAAGCCACATACCGCTTCTTTCCCAAAACATCTCAATGATTGAGGTTGGTGCGTATTCGCACATTTTTGAAAAATTTGTTAGTTTTATCGGTGTTCGCTCTCTGATTATAACCGACATTGATTCAGCCAAAGAGTTTCCAGCTTTGGATGATCAAGGCAACGTTAAATTAAATAAACAAAATGAACCAAAAACTGATTTGAAGAAATGCAGGGTCGCTGAAGGCACCCACACCACCAACGCTTCTTTGGGCTTCTTCTACAACACTGACGACTTGGGGTTTTTCAGCGCCCTTAAAATGACGCATAAAACACTAACAAAAAGAGTAGGCTCCCCATGGAGCCAGTGCGAACAGGGAGAGTTACTTTGCGCATATCAAACCGCAGAAAAGAATTCGTTGGGTGAGGAATACCACGCACGTAGCTTTGAAGATGCCTTTTTCCACGTAAATAAAGATTTTATAAAAAGTCTAGCCTTTGACCAAGAAAACAGTTTCATCGGAAAGATCAAGCTGCCCTCGCTAGTACAAACACATCTAAAAGATTTTGCAAACTCCATCACGGACGCTTACACATGTGCTGAAAAAGCGATAGGTAGCAAACCATCTTTCGCTATGGAAATACTATTGAATAGCACTAGCCACGAACTAACACTCACGGACACACAAACAGGCGCCCCTATTAAAATCACTATAGAATTCGCCAACTGGCACACCCCAGCGTATATCAAGGAAGCTCTAAAATGGCTGAAACAAGACTAACTCTAGAGCCCGAAGTCCAAGAGATATTCAAGCTAATTGATGAAGGAAGTAACTTTTTGCTTAGTGGGGGCGCGGGTAGCGGGAAGACGTATTCGTTGGTGCAATGTATAAGGCAAGTATTAAGCGAGAATTTGCACTGCTCTATTGCCTGCATGACGTATACGAATGCAGCTGTCGCAGAAATTCGTAGCCGCATAAGTGATCAAAGGTTACACGTAGGCACCATTCACGATTTTTTATGGGATCTAATAAGCCCCTACAGGGCCGAACTTATGGACCTGCTAATACAGTCATTAGAAAGTGAAGACCCCGACTCTATAAGTAACCCGGACGATGACTTTGACCCCTCCTCCTTGAAAGGCAAAGAGGTGAAGTACAAAGAGTATACAATTATCCGAGAAGGAATTATATCTCATGACGAGTTGCTCATTATCGCTCACGAGATGTTTAATTCTCACCCCAAGCTTTGCGATATAGCTAAAGACAGGTATAAATTTATATTTATCGATGAATATCAAGACACATCAGCAGCAGTGATTAGAATATTCCTTCAACACTTCCAGCAAGGAACGAAGAAAAATATTGTCGGTTTTTTTGGAGACGCAATGCAGTCAATTTATGACGACGGCGTCGGAAACCTAGACAAATATATTGAGGAAGGGTGCGTCCATGAAGTTAAGAAGGAACAAAACCGAAGAAATCCAAGATTGGTATTCGAGCTCGCTAATAGACTGAGAACTGACAATTTAAGACAAGTAGCTTCGCTTGATGAGAACGCACCTAACATGCTGAACGGGATTGTTATAGATGGCGAAATAAAGTTTATTTATTCCGAGGGACCAGAAGACAATCTGCAGCTAGTTAAAGATTCATTGAGCTGGGACTTTAACCATACCAAAGAGAACAAAGAGTTAAATCTAACGCATAATTTAATCGCACCTAAAGCGGGCTTTCCTGAGCTAATGCTAATTTATGATGGTGATAAAATCCTCGAATACCGGGATCGCATAAAGAAATTTATCAAAACTAGAAAAATATCTACAGACTTTTCGAACCTTACATTCGGACAGGTAATAAATCGTTTACTCGATACATACCCCATTGAAAAAGCCAATCTTTCTCCTACGCCGACGATGCAACAGTTTATAGATCTACATCGCGATCTGTACGATCGTGCTCTCGCAGAGCAGTATGAGACTTTCAGGCGTATATACTTGTCTAAAGATGCGCTTATAGACGATAAAAAAGATGATCCTAATGCGTCCTCGAAGGCTGGTAGCAAACGTGACGCACTCATAAAACATCTGTACAAAATTCAACACATAGTGAACCTTTACGAAAACAAAAAATATCATGACTTTCTGAAACTGACGGAGTTTAAGATACGCTCTATCGAGGACAAGAGAAGACTTAAGGACTTCATCGACGAGTTGAGAGAAATGTCTAGCTCCACTATCGGCACAGTCATCGATAGAGCGGATGAACTTGGCATTTGCAGAAAGGATGACAAACTTTCTATTTTTACTGCACGCAACCGCTATGTTTACGACAGAGTAAAAGAGGTCAAGTTTGTCGAATTTAAGAAGCTATACCAATACTTGGAAGGCCACACTCCATTCTCCACTCAGCACAAGATAAAAGGTGCAGAATTCGATAATGTTCTCGTGGTATTAGATAACGGAAAATGGAACAAATACAACTTTAACTATCTCTTCGAAGAAGCGGGCACTCCATCTGTTCTTGAAAGGACAAAAAAGCTTTTCTATGTTTGCTGCACACGCTCAAAAAAAAGCTTAGTCGTTTACTATCGAAACCCTAGTAAGAAAGTGTTAGCAACAGCCATAAAATGGTTCGGAGACGCCGCTGTTTCGAGTATGGGGTGACTCAACCATTTGCCCAACATGCGCCGCACCCTCGGTGCGGCACAACTAGGAAGGTTTTATCTTAAGGCGAAGGTGCAGTTACCCCTGCTCACAATGAGATGGCATGTGGCTTAGGTGTAATGACTTTATCCGAGGCGAATAACCGAGCTCGGGAAGCCAATTGTTCTTTACGATTTACAGAAGTACCCAGTACGAACTGCACATGGGTATATGCCTGCAAATCACGGCCTAACCAACCTCGGCAACACCACCCCCTCCGCCAACCTCTCCACCCCCAACCTTACCCTCTCCCCACCCTGCTCAATCACCACCCCATCCCCCTCCACAGCCACCAACTTCACCCCAGGCCCAACCTTCTCCCCCTGCAAAAAACTCCTCGGCGGCCCATCGTTCAGGCTCAGTATCGCCACCGCCCCGCGACTCCCCGCCATCACCCCGCTCACCTTGATATCCATCGGCGCCGTCTGATTGGAAAACCACTGCAACGCCGGGCTATCACTGCGCGCCGCCAGCAACTGCGGGGCCGCTGCGGGGGTGTGTGATTCGGCGGTGGTCAGCAGCAGCGACGACCATGTCGCCACGCCGACCAGCGCTGCGAGCAGCGCGAGGGCCTGGACCATTTGGGGTGGGGAAACGCGTGCGGTGAAGGTCATGGGTTGAATCTCCTTTTTATCCCTGCTGTCAGCCTACGCGGCAATTCTCTCCGTTTTATTTCACACGCCTTACATGTTGGCCGTGCACGATGGCGCTGGACGCAAAGGAGCGCGCGCGCGATGAACAGGCAAGAGGGTTTTACGCTGATCGAGTTGATGGTGGTGCTGGTGATCATCGGTATCGCCAGTGCGGCGATCAGCCTGAGTATCAAGCCGGATCCGCTGCAGTTGCTGCGCAAGGATGCCGAGCGTGTGGCGCAGTTGCTGCAGGTGGCGCAGGCGGAGGCCCGGGCGGATGGCCGGCCGATTGTGTGGGTGAGTGATGCCAAGGGGTTTTGGTTTAGTCGGCGCAGTGACAGTGGCAAGGGGTTTGATCATTTCGCTCAGGATCCGCAGTTGCGGCCGCGTGCCTGGCAGAGTCCGAAGATGGAGGTGCGGGTGGAGCCGAAACAGAGGGTTGTGCTGAACGCTGAGTGGATCAATCCGCCGCTGCAATTGACGTTGTCGGATGGGATGAATCGCTTGAGTGTGCTGCGTGATGGCAGTGGAAGGATCAGCCTGCAATGAAGCGCCAGCAAGGGTTTACGTTGATTGAGGTGATGGTCGCGATTTTGTTGATGGCGGTGGTGAGTTTGATTGCCTGGCGGGGGCTGGACAGTGTGACGCGGGCGGACAGTCATTTGCAGGCGAGCAGTGAGCAGAGTGACGGTTTGTTGCGGGCGTTGAATCAGTTGCAGCGGGATGTGGAGATGCGGGCGGGGGTTGAGTTGACCGAGCCGAGGAAGGTTGGCGTGGATGATGAGCCGCCGAGCGCCCCGCCCGCTCTGACTGTGCGCAGTAGCGACAGTAAAGGTTTTCGTCTGGACATCATTCGCACGGCGGCGGATCAGCCGGGGGCTTTGCAGCGGGTGCGGTGGTGGGTCAAGGGCGACACGTTGTATCGGGCGGTGGCTGAGGCGCGGAGTCGGTATCCGTTGCCGGCGCCTGGGAATGGGGTTGCTGTTTTGAGTGATGTCAGTGATGTGCAGGTGCGGGTTTGGGAGGTGGATAAGGGCTGGCGGCAGTTGAGCGGGAATCGGCGGGAGGATCCGTTGGGGTTGGAGATTCGGTTGAGTCGGGGGACGGCGCAGGGGGTGGAGAAGTATCGGCAGGTGATTGGGCCGTTGGAGTGATTTGCGGGCCATGAATCAAATGTGGGAATGGGTGGAGTCAGTTGTGGATTGGTTGGCTGGTAGGCCGTCATCGCTGGCAAGCCAGCTCCCACAGGGATTGAGTGAGGTCAGTGGGGATTGTTGGCTGTGAGGTCGTCATCGCGAGCAGGCTCACTCCTACAGGTGGATTGGGTACATCAGCAAGAGATTGGTTGGTTGGCAGGCCGTCATCGCTGGCAAGCCAGCTCCCACAGGGATTGGGTGAGGTCAGTTGGGGGATTGGTTGGCTGTGAGGTCGTCATCGCGAGCAGGCTCACTCCTACAGTTGGATCGGGTACATCAGCAAGAGATTGGTTGGTTGGCAGGCCGTCATCGCTGGCGAGCCAGCTCCCACAGGGATTGGGTGAGGTCAGTTGGGGATTGGTTGGCTGTGAGGCCGTCATCGCGAGCAGGCGCACTCCTACAGTTGGATCGGGTACATCAGCAAGAGATTGGTTGGCTGGTAGGCCGTCATCGCTGGCGAGCCAGCTCCCACAGGGATTGAGTGAGGTCAGTGGGGATTGGTTGGCTGTTAGGTCGTCATCGCGAGCAGGCTCGCTCCTAGAGTTGGAGCGGGTACATCAGCAAGAGATTGGTTGGCTGGATGGCCGCCTTCGCGAGCAGGCTCGCTCCCACACAAAAGCAACAGCAAGATCAAAAGATCGCAGCCTTCGGCAGCTCCTACAGGGGTGATATGTACCACCCGCACGCGGCGAATGCCGCACCACTCAAAGGATGAGCGTTAGCTCGGCTGCAGCTTTTGATCTTGATCCACGGGCGACGTCGTAAGGCTGAGTGGAGGGATTCATCCGGGGGGTGGGAGCGCAGCGACCGTTTGGCGCAGCCAAACACATCGAGAGGAGGTGCAGCGAAGCAAACCGGAGGCGATGCCCCCGGATGGATCCCGGAGCGAAGGAACCCCGAGCCTCAGCGAGCGGGCCGCACGTAGGAGCAAGCCTTTTGGGTTACCTTTTCGGCGTTTGGAAAAGGTGACCCGCCGTAAGGGCGGAACCCTAAGCAGCCGTTACCGCAGCAACGGATATGTACCCAGTCAAACCCACTAGCTCAAAACCACGACGCCCCCCGGCAACTCGGTGCATTTGACCCCGTAGGCATCCCGAATCAGCAATGCAACGCCAGCAAGTTGGTCAAGGCTGAACCGCGCCTGCACCCGCCGCTGCCCAAGCTCACGGTTGAGCAGCAACAGCATCCCCGGCCGATACCGGTTGATCTCATCAATCATCTGACTCAGGGTCGCGCCGTTGAAGACCAGCACTTGTTGGCGCCAGTTCATCACTGCGGCTGTGTCGACGCTTTGTACGCTGCCCACCTGCCGCGCGTCGTAGGTCACCTGCTGCCCCGGCTCCAGGCGCAGGCTACGACCTTCAACATCCACTTCAACCGCGCCATCAAGACAGGTCACGCAGACTTGTTGATCAGTGTTACGCAAGTTGAAACGCCCCTGACTGGCCCGCAACCACCCTCCCCCAGCCTGCATCGCCAGTGGCAACCGCGCGGTCTGCACCTCAACTTCACCACTGACCAGCTCAAAACCCTGCACACCGTCAGACACTGCGCGCTGATTGATCCGCGTCTGCGTGTTCAGCTCCAGGCTCACACCCTGCGCCGGTTCAAATCGGCGCTACTGGCCGACTTCAGTGATGTAGTCAGCACCCAACCCTTCGAAGCCACCGGGAATCGTCCCGCGAACCAGCAAAAACGCCGCCGACGCGGCAATTGCCCCGCCGAGAAAGGTACGTCGACCGAAACGACGTGGCGCCTGCATTTGCTCCACGGCCGGTTGCAGCAACTGCCACAACCGCTTGGCCTCTTCGAACGCGCGGGCATGTTCGGCGCTCTGCGCGCACCATTCGCGCAGAGCGCGGGCGTCGGCCACGGTGGCGCGGCCGGAGGTCAGCAGGACCAGCCAGTCGCGGGCTTCGCTGTGCAGATTGTCGGCCGCCGATGGCTCGGCAGGTGTCAGTCGAAAGATGTTCAAACGCGCAGATTCTCAACGAATTGATCGGGCACTATTCAGAAGACGGTTTTCCGGCCCCGCGACCGAACCGCTGAAACACTTTTCTTTCCAGTTTCGCGGCGCAGAAGCCCAATGCGGCTTTGATTTCCTTTTCGACCATGCGCGTGGAAATGCCGAAGCGCTGGGAAATTTCCAAGTGCGGCGCCTCTTCCAGACGCGCCGCAATGAAGATCTTGCGACGGCGTGCGGGCAGTTCGTAGAGGGCGTTGAGCAGCGACTGGATTTCCTTTTGCCCGCCCACTACCCGCGCCGGGTCCAGGGCTTCGTCACCGATTTGCAGCAGCTCTTCGACTTCCTCGCCGGTGAGCAGCCGCGCATCGGCCTGACGGCGGTCGGCGGCGATGTTCAGGGCCATGCGATAGAGGTAGGCATTGGGTCGCAGGACGTTCGGCGGCGTCTCCATGCGGTCGACCCGCAGGTAGGTTTCGTGCAGCACGTCGTTGGCCAGATCCTCCGAACCGAGACGCCTGCGCAGGCGCACCCGAAAGTCCTCGTAGGACGTCAGGAACAGTTGGACCATCGAACCTTGTCCGGTGTCTTTCATCCCCCGGAAACTCCTTCCCATGTGGTGCATTCCATGCGTTTCCCTGACGACTCCGGTAACAACAGCAACGTGACCGGCTGACGCAAAGCGCTGGGCGTCGGCCGGTCGATCCTGAGATTGCGAAAACTCTCCACCAGCGCGTTGTCGCGCCGTACATCACCGGTCGAAGTGACCAACCGGTTGTGCTGCACCAAGCCGTCGCGGCCGACCCACACCTGCAACACCGCGCGGTAACTGCCCGGACGGGTCAGCGGCGAACGGCACAGGTTGCGCTCGATGGCAGCCTGCACCGCCGTGGCGTAACTGCGGTTGACCGCGACGCTTTCCGGCGTCTGTTTTTGTGGCGGCGCCGGCACGTCTTCGACCTGCGCCACTTGCAAGGTAAATGCATCGTCCCGGGCATACCGCGCCATCAAACCACTGCCGCCGAGCAATCGACGCAGGGCATCGGCGGCGGTGTATTCACCGTCCACCGCCAGCGAGCGACGACCGCGACTCAACTGACTGTCGACCAGCACCGCAACGCCAGTGGCGTGGCTGTACTGATCCAGCGCATGGGCCAGATCCTGTGCCGGAATATGCAGCGTCATGCGCAAGTCCGCCGGCACCGCGTCGGCCATCGCGTGGCCCGCCGCACAGCCAAGCAGCCACCCCAGACACATCCGGCGCACAAGCCTCGTTGAACGCTGAAAACCGTCTCGGGAACTGCCTCGCTGCACGGCTGACGAATCCTTGAAAATCGTCATCCTGAGGGCTGTTTATGAATCTGGTGTGACGGGCGGTGCAAAAAAACCATCACGGGAATTGCGCATGGCTTGCACTAGACTCAAGCCATAGCGCGGCCCCTCCGGGCCGGCCAGGAGGCGAGCATGAAAACAGTGTGGCGATTGAGCCTTGGCGGGCTGTTGTTGATGGCGCTGTCGAGCGCTTATGCCGAGCAGCCGTTGGGTTGTGTGGAAGTGACGGTCGGCGGTTACAAAGCGCCGAATTACGACTGCTTGAGCCAGCAGATGGGCAACAACCCGGAAGGCGCTGCGGCGGCGGAGAAGAATCAGGAAGCACTGAATGTGCCGGTGAATAAACGGCCGCCGAATCAGCTTGGTCTCGCGACGCCGGCGGCGACCAGTACGCGGATGGGCAACACCTTCGGCACCTCAGTAAAACCACAACGCCCACCGCAATGATTTTGATCTTGATCGTTCCCACGCTCCGCGTGGGCACGCAGCCCGGGACGCTCCGCGTACCATCCAGAGCCGAACGCAGAGCGCCCGTTGAGGCATTCCCACGCAGAGCGTGGGAACGATCATGTGGTGTTCAATCGCTTGGGGTTTACCGATCGTTCCCACGCTCCGCGTGGGCACGCAGCCCGGGACGCTCTGCGTCCCATCCAGAGCCGAACGCGGAGCGTCCGTTGAAGCATTCCCACGCAGAGCGTGGGAACGATCATGTAGTGTTCAATCGCTTGGGGTTTGGCGGAAGCTGACGGCCAGACGATTCCAGCTGTTGATGGTAGTCACGGCCATGGTCAGGTCGACCAGTTCCCCTTCGCTGAATTGCTCGCGGGCCTGCTGATAAATATCGTCAGGCACATGACTTTCCGCCAACAACGTCACCGCCTCCGCCCAGGCCAACGCCGCACGCTCGCGCGGGTTGAAGAAGTTGCTGTCGCGCCACACCGCGATCGCATACAAACGCCGATCACTCTCCCCCGCGCGCCGCGCATCCACCGAATGCATGTCGGTACAGAACGCACAGCCATTGAGCTGCGAGGCGCGGATCCGGATCAGTTGCAACAGTGGCTGTTCGATACTGAGGTTGGCAGTCAGCGCCTCCATGGCAATCATCGCTTTCATCGCCTTGGGCGAAGCGTTGTAGTAATCCAGGCGCGGGGACATGGCGGTTCTCGGTGGACGGAATAATGACTTCACCGTAACCGCCGACAGCGATGCATTACAGCCCCAATTGCACGGAAAACCGCTACACCACTGAATCCGGACACACACTGACCCTGTGGGAGCTGGCTTGCCAGCGATGGCGGTATATCTGCTGACACTAATGCTGGATCCGAAGGCCTCATCGCTGGCAAGCCAGCTCCCACAAGGTACGTGACCAATTCGAGTTTTTTACTCCACGCAACTACTGCCCCCCAAACAAACGGGAGTAATCTGGCCGGCACACTCAATTGCCCGGGGAGCCTCGTCGGTATGGAACTTCACGTCGTGATCAACGGCCGCAAGGATCTCGCCGGTCAGTTGTATCAGCAGCTGCGCGGGGCCATCGAGTCCGGCCGTCTGGCCGCCGGCACGCAATTGCCACCCAGCCGTCTGCTCGCCGAGCAACTGGGCATCTCGCGCAAGACCATTTCCGACACCTACGCACAACTGACCTACGAAAACTTTCTCACCGGAGTGATCGGCAAAGGCACCTACGTCAACGCGCGCCCGGCGCAGATCCAGCGCAAGCAAAGCCACACCGAACTGGCCAGTGCCGACGTGATCGAGAGCTGGCGCAATCTGCCGGTGTTTCTGCGCCACCCGACGCTGGAAGGCTCGCTGCGTTATGACTTCATCGGCGGCGCCACCAGCAAAGGCCAGTTTCCGCAGGATGACTGGCGCCGCTGCGTCGCCCATGCGATGCGCCAGATGGGCCAGTCCAAGGGTTTCTACAGTGTCGCCGAGGGCCTGCCGGCGCTGCGCAATGCGATTGCCCGGCACATCGCGTTTTCCCGTGGGATCAACTGTCAGGATGAAGACATCGTCGTGTGCAACGGCGCGCAACAGGCGCTGGACTTGATCACTCGCGTGTTGATCCGCCCCGGCAGTCTGGTCGCCATGGAAGACCCCGGGTATCCGCCGGCACGCCTGTTGTTCGGTCCCCATGGCGCCGAGGTGGTCGGTGTGCCGGTGGATGCTGAAGGGATTGTCGTCGAGCAGATTCCCGACGGTACGCGGCTGATTTATGTAACGCCTTCGCACCAGTTCCCGCTGGGCATGCCGATGAGTCAGGCACGCCGCGAAGCCTTGCTGGTCCGCGCCCATGAACTGGGCGCAATCATCATCGAGGACGACTATGACAGTGAGTTTCGCTATGAAGGCCGGCCCACCGATTCGCTGTTCAATCTCGATCAACGCGGCATCGTCGCCTACGTCGGCACCTTCTCGAAAACCCTGTTACCGGAGCTGCGTCTGGGCTATGCGATCCTGCCGCCGGCCATTCTCGAGGCAGTGATCCGCGCCAAACAGCTCACCGACCTGCACGCCTCAACCCTCCCGCAATGGGCGTTGGCCAAGTTCATCGCCGAGGGTTGCCTGCTCAAGCATATCCGCCGCTGCCACACCATTTATGCCCAGCGCCGCGAACGGATTCTGGCGCGCATGGCCACCGATCTGGCGCCATGGCTGGACGCGGTGCCGGCCAGCGCGGGCTTTCACATGGCGGTGTTCTGCAAGGTGCCGATCGACTTGCCGTTGGTAATCGAACTGGCGAAAAAGGTCGAGGTTGGCCTGTATTCGATCAATGGTTTCTATTACCAGCAACCGCCGAAAAACGGTCTGTACTTCGGCTTCGGCGCCATCGAAACCCTCGACATTGATATCGCTCTGGATCGCCTGCGCGACATTCTGCAACAAGTTGCCTGAATGATTGGTCTGGGTGATTAACCGCCGATTGGTTATTGGTGATCGACAGGTGCAGGCCTATTCTGCACAGGCGTTATCCCTCAATGAGCAGGATTCGTCCGGCCTGATTCAGGAGTGTGAGCAATGTCCAACGAAGTGATCAATACGGTCCAGGTGCAGGCTGCCGCCGGCCGCTCGGAGGAACTGGGCAGGCAACTGCAGAAGATCGTCGAAACCCTGCGCGAAACCCCGGGCTGCGATTCCTATCTGGTCGACCGTTGCCCTGAGGACAGTCACCGCTGGACGGTCAGTGCGCGCTGGCAGTCGGAGGCGGCGATGCAGGCGCATTTCAACCGGCCCGAAGCGCAGGGGTTTATTGACCTGATCGATAGCCGGTTGGCCAATAGCGTCGACTTCAACAGCTTTCCCATCGTTTGACTTACGGACGCCATCGCTGGCAAGCCAGGCTCCCACAGGGTTTTGTGTCGTTCATTAATCATACGAACGACGCAAAAACCTGTGGGAGCTGGCTTGCCAGCGATGGCTTATTTGAAAGCACTGAAGATCCACAGATTGGTCACCTGATCTTCCCGAATATTGGCCGTTTGAATGCGCCACCCTGCGGACTACTGTGATTGCACCCCCAACCTCACAGGTAACCCGCCATGAAAGCCCTGCCCTTCTTCGCCGCCGCCCTCGCCCTGAGCCTTTGCGCCTCGGCCGCTTTCGCCCACGACCCGTCCGAAAAAGTCACCGTGCTGCAAGACCAGATGCTGAAAAACGCCCCCGGCAAAAAAGCCATGATGATCGAAGTGGACTACAAACCCGGCCAGTCTTCCATTGCCCACAAACACGACGGCACGGCCATGGCCTACGTACTCGAAGGCGAAGTCATTTCCCAGGTAAAAGGCGAACAGGCGATCACCTACAAGAAGGGCCAATTCTGGTACGAGCCTGCCGGCTCCGAACATCTGGTGTCGAAAAATGCCAGCAAAACCAAACCGGCCAAGTTGTTGGTGTTCATGGTGCTGTCGCCGGATGAGCAAGTGCTGATCCCGCTGAAAAACTGATGGATGTTTAATCAGCCATAAATAAAAAGGCGCAAATCATCGATTTGCGCCTTTTTATTTCCCGGCGCAATTAACCGCCCCGCGTTACAGCAAATAAAACTATTCAACAGCAAACCAGACAGCAAATTGTCAGGTTGCTTACAGCGTAGCGGGTTTAGTCTCAATTAACGGTCGTCAACGACGACAACTCAAACTTTCCGACTGATGTTGTTTCACGGGAGAAACACCATGAAACTTGCGTTTGCCAGCACCTTGGCGATATCGGTTCTAGCACTTTCCGCCTGCTCGGTGCCGACCGCACCGAAAGCAGTTTCATCCCTCGACACACTCTTCACCCAACCGGTCGGCCGCAGCAGCGCCGCCCAGGTGAAAAGCGGTCCCGGCGTATCGCTCGGCGTGGTCTACAGCCCGAGCACCCAGACCAACCGCGAATACCTTCGCAACTATCAGGCCAACGCCGGCACCGGTTTCGGCCAGAGCCTGCTGGTGCAACCGATTCACGACGCCTACGTCGCCAGTTCAAAACCCGACATGGCGGTGGATTGGGTCAACGCCTCGCTGCAGCGTCAGTTCGGCTCGGTGACGGTGTATCCGGACATGCAGAGCCTGCGTGCGGCCAGACCGGATGTGGTGGCGATTATCGACACTCACAGCCAGTTGATCACCTCGCGCAGTTCCGATATCAAGGCGGATGTCAGTGCCGATTTTTATGATGCGCGGTTGAACTATATCGGTACGGCGAAAGGTTCGGATGCGCGGGAATTGACGCCGGTGTGGGCGGACTTCAAGCGGTCGGAAGAGATAGTGGCGGATATTAATCAGCAGCAGGATGTGCAAGTAAGGGCGTTGCAGAAGTTTGACCAGTCGCTCAGTAATTTATTGACCAAGGCGACAGATAAAGTGTCGATGCTTGATAGTAAACAGGATAAAAAGTTGTATTGAATGTGAGGGCCTCATCGCTGGCAAGCCAGCTCCCACAGGGCACTTGTGTCGATCACAAAACCATTGTGGGAGCTGGCTTGCCAGCGATGAGGCCAGAACAGCCACCACAAAACCCTCAGACATAAAAAAGCCCCGGCATCTCACGACACCGGGGCTTTTTCATTCAGCCACTACTTACGCCAGTTCAAGCTCGGCATTCGCAGTCACCGCAGGCACTACCGCTTGCCCACTCAACGCCAGATCCAGCAGTTCACGGTTGGCCACCGCATACATGGCGTAGTCCGTGCCGCTCGCCGCACGGATTTCTACCAGCATGGCGCGCCAGCGCGAGATCATGCTTTCGTGCTGTTCCATCCACAGCGCCAGGCGTGCTTCCACGTCCTGAGTGCCGTCGCCCTGTTGCAGGACGGAGATGGTGATCGCACGTTGCTGCCAGTCGACGTCATCGCGGAACGCTTCACGGGCCAGGGCTTGCCAGTTGTTTTCAACCGGCAGCGCGCTGATCTGTTGCAGGTACCAGGTGATGTCCAGCGCACTGCCCACAGCGAAGTAGGCCTTGGCCACTTCGGCCGGGTTCTGGCCAGTCACGTCGGAGGCTTCGATGATCGGCAGCAGCGTGTACAGGTGCGAGGTGCCCGCAACCATACGCGCCAGCAGTTCCGGTACGCCGGCTTCGACATACGCCTGATAACGCGCCTGCCAGTTTTCACGGATTTCGCCGCTCAGCAGCTCGTCGAGTTTCAGACCCAGCTCTTTCAGGTGCGGACCGAAATGCGCGACGTCACGGGCAGCGTTCTGCTCGTTGCGGCGAGCACGCAGGAACCAGCGCGTGGCACGGCGGCCTAGACGCATCAGCTCGTCCATCAGTTCCAGCTGTACGTCAGCGCTGACTTGGTAGTCCAGCGCTTCGATCTGACGGAACCAGTGCGGGAGGTGGAAGATGTCGCGCACGATCACATAGGCGCCAGCCACGTTCGCCGGGCTCATGCCGGTCGACTCTTTGAGTCGTTGAACGAAGGTGATGCCCATGTGGTTGACCAGGTCGTTGGCGATCTGGGTGCTGACGATCTCGCGCTTCAGACGGTGACGACGCATGGCTTCGGAGAACTTGCTGACCAGGGTCGGCGGGAACGCCGTTTCCATGTCGCGGGTCAGGTAGTCGTCGTCCGGCACCAAAGAGCCCAACAGCTGCTCTTTGAGGTCGATCTTGCTGTAGGAGATCAGTACCGACAGCTCAGGACGGGTCAGGCCGTGGCCTTCAGCGATACGCTCGTTGATCTGCTCTTCGGTCGGCAGGAACTCGATGGCGCGGTCCAGCTTGCCACGGCCTTCCAGATCACCCATCAGACGCTTGTACTCAGCGATGCGCTCGTAGGCACGACGCGCTGCCAGGGACAGGGCCTGAGTCTGCTTGTAGTTGTTGCCCAGCACCAGATTGCCGACTTCGTCGGTCATGCTCGCCAGCAACTGGTTGCGTTGCTTGTCGGTCATGTCACCGGCCTGAACCACTTCGTTCAGCAGGATCTTGATGTTTACTTCGTGGTCGGAGCAGTCGACGCCACCGGCGTTGTCGATGAAGTCGGTGTTGGAGCCGCCGCCATTCAGACCGAATTCCACACGACCCAGTTGGGTCATGCCGAGGTTACCGCCCTCGCCCACGACTTTGCAGCGCAGCTCGTTGCCGTTCACGCGCAGCGCATCGTTGGCCTTGTCGCCGACATCGGCGTGGCTTTCAGTGCTGGCCTTGACGTAAGTACCGATACCGCCGTTCCACAGCAGATCCACCGGTGCCTTGAGCAAGGCATTCAGCAGTTCGGTCGGGGTCAGCTTGTCAGCCTTGATGTCGAAGCGTTCCTGCATCTGCGGGGAGATCGCGATGCTCTTCGCGCTACGCGAGAAGATACCGCCACCTTCGGACATGATGCTGGTGTCGTAGTCGGTCCAGGCCGAACGCGGCAGGTCAAACATGCGTTGACGCTCGACGAAACTGGTCGCCGGGTTCGGGTTCGGGTCGATGAAGATGTGCAGGTGGTTGAACGCAGCGACCAGTTGCAGCTTGTCGGACATCAACAGGCCGTTACCAAACACGTCACCGGCCATGTCACCCACGCCGACCACGGTGATGCTGTCTTCCTGGACATTGATGCCGCGCTCGCGGAAGTGACGCTGTACGCCAACCCACGCGCCTTTGGCGGTAATGCCCATTTTCTTGTGGTCGTAACCGGCCGAACCACCGGACGCAAACGCGTCACCCAGCCAGAAGCCATAGTCGATGGCGATGCCGTTGGCGATGTCGGAGAAGGTTGCAGTGCCCTTGTCCGCCGCTACTACCAGGTAGGGGTCGTCATCGTCGTGGCGAACCACGTTCAATGGCGGCACCAGTGCGCCGTCTTTCAGGTTGTCGGTAATGTCCAACAGGCCCGAAATGAAGATGCGGTAGCAGGCGATGCCCTCGGCCGCGATCTCGTCACGGCTGCCGCCCAGTGGCAGACGACGCGGCAGGAAGCCGCCCTTCGCACCCACTGGCACGATGACCGAGTTCTTCACTTGCTGGGCTTTTACCAGACCGAGGACTTCAGTACGGAAGTCTTCTTCACGGTCGGACCAGCGCAGACCACCACGAGCGACGTTACCGAAGCGCAGGTGCACGCCTTCAACGCGCGGCGAGTAAACGAAGATTTCGAACTTCGGCACTGGCTTCGGCAGCTCAGGAATCGCGTGCGGGTTGAACTTGAAGCTGAAGTACGACTTGTTCTGGCCGTTGGCGTCAGTCTGATAGAAGTTGGTCCGCAGGGTGGCTTTGATCAGGTCGAGGTAACGACGCAGGATGCGGTCTTCGTTGAGCACCTGGACGTCGTCCAGTGCGGTCAGAATCGCTTGTTCCAGACGCAGTTGCTTGTCTTCCAGATCGTCGTCGCTGAGTTTGCGCGCCAGATAGAAGCGTGTCTTGAACAACCGGGTCAGTTCGCGAGCGATGTCGGTGTGGTTGTTCAGGGTGCTGGCGATGTAGCCCAGATCGAAGCCCAGACGAATCTGCTTCAGGTAACGCGCGTAAGCGCGCAGCAGCGCCACGTCGCGCCATGGCAGACCGGCGGTCAGCACCAGACGGTTGAACGCATCGTTTTCGGCGTCGCCACGAACGATGTGGACGAACGCGTCCTGCAGGGTGTCGTTGAGTTGCTGGATGTCGAGGTCCAGGCCTTCAGCGGCGGTGAACGCGAAGTCGTGAATCCAGAACTCGCGGCCATTGGTGTGACGCAGACGGTACGGGAATTCACCCAGTACGCGCAGACCGAGGTTTTCCAGAATCGGCAACACGTCGGACAGTGCCAACGGGGTGTCGGCGTGATACAGCTTGCAATGCAGCTCGCGCTGGCCGGAGACCTGGCCGAGCGGCTGATAGAAGCTCATCACCAGCGGATTTTTTTCGTTCAGGCTCAGCAGGTGCTGCATGTCGACCACGGCCGAATGCGCTGCAAAGCGCTCGCGGTAACCGGCCGGGAAGCCTTTCGGGAAGTCGGCCAGCACGTTGGTGCCGTGGGCTTCGCCGAAGCTTTCGACGGTCAGTGCAGCATAGTCGTCCTGCCAGCTGCGGCACGCTTGGACGACTTCTTTTTCCAGCAGCACCGGATCGATGTCGAGACGGTTTTTCGGGTCGACACGCAGGATCAACTGCACGCGCGCCAGAACCGATTCGGAGAAGAACGTCCAGAATTCGCAATCGGAAGCCTTCAGGCGCTCCATCAGCACTTGCTGGATCTTCTGGCGAACTTCGGTGGAATAGATGTCGCGCGGCACGTAGGCCAGGCAGTAGCAGAAACGACCGTACGGGTCTTTGCGCAGGAACACGCGGATCTTGTTGCGTTCCTGGATCTGCACGATCGACATCACGGTGGTGAACAGTTCATCGACCGGGGTCTGGAACAGGTCATCACGCGGCAGCACTTCGAGGACCTGCGCCAGTTCCTTGCCCAGGTGAGCCTTGGACTGGAAGCCGGAGCGGGTTTCGATTTCTTCGACCTTGCGGCGGATGAACGGGATGACCCGCACGCTCTCGCCATACACCGACGAGGTGTACAGGCCCATGAAGCGGTGTTCCTTGATGACTTTGCCGTCAGCGTCGATTTCACGGATCGACACGTAGTCCGGGTAAGCCGGACGGTGTACGCGGCTCGGGTGCGCTGCCTTGGCGAACGACAACAGGGTCGGTTCGCGCAGGTAGTTCACCGCGTAGTCTTCGATGCGCAGGTCATCGTAGGTCAGGCCGGTGCGCAGCAGTTTGGTCAGGCCGAGGAAAGAGTTCTGGTCGTACTCGATGTGGCCGCCATCAGCCTGATCGGTGACCACGAATTCTTCGTAGCCGAGGAAGGTGAAGTGGTTGCCCACCAGCCATTCCAGGAAGCTTTTGATTTCGTTCTTTTCGTCGGTATCGACGGCGAACGCGCTGTTGTCGAGCTTGGTGAGGATTTCCTGCACCTTGGCTTTCATCGGCTCGAAATCGGCGACCGCGACGCGGACTTCACCGAGAACCTGTTCCAGCTCTTTGCTCAGCACATTCAGTTCGGCCGCGTTCGCGCAGCGGTCGATTTCCAGGTACATCAGCGATTCGTGCAGAACACCTTCGCCGGTGCTGCCTTTTGGCAGAATTTCCAGCAGTTCGCCCTTGCTGCCACGACGTACGCTGAGCACGGTGGTTTGCAGGGTGTGGATGCTGTAGCCGCGGCGGTTCAGCTCGGTGCGGACCGAGTCGACCAGAAATGGCAGGTCGTGGTGCAGGACTTCGACCGCGGTGTGGGTCGACTGCCAGCCATGACGCTCGTAATCAGGGTTGTAGACGCGCACTTGCGGTTGCGCGTGATCGAAGCGCTCAAGCAGGCGCCACGCAGAAAGAGTACAGCCAGCGAGGTCGGAGAGGCGACGTTGAGTCAGCTCGTCCAGGGAAATGATGCCGAAGAATTGTTCAGCGAACAGCGCCACTTGTGGCAGTGCCTGTTCACTGATGTGCTGCGCCAGTGCCGCTTGCAGTTGGTGCTGGAAGTCGGCTTTGCTGGCTGCGGTGAAGAACGCCATCTGTGGTACTCCGCTTAAGCTTGTTATTGATGGAAAGCGTCGCGTGCAACACCCCTTTCGGGGTTCAAGTCACCCTGCTCCTGATTCTCGGGCAGAGGAAACAGGGGGACAGGTGGGTGAAGCTGGACGGGACACTCAGGTCACATTCACCTTCCATAGAATGAGCATCTGCAAAAACGACTGTCGGGGCTGCCAACAATGCCTTTACGGGTGCTCATCCGTTGCGCAGCTTAATGGGTGCGACAATGTGTCTGCTTGCGGTGCTGCGACATATTCGGTCATTGGCACGTAAACCAAGGCTTTGGCACCGGTAAACACTAGCAGGCATTAAGAAAAACAGCGGCTCGAATGCCCGTATTTACGGTACATGCGTGCCAGAAATGACCATTGACCTGTGTCGCGTACACGACACATCCTCTGACACTCTCACATGCAGAAATTCCCGAGGGCTGGCAGAATCGCGCCCAATTGCGACCAACACGCCCTACGAGGCAGGAATTCCCCATGCAAATGACCACCGCCCTACTGATCGTCAACCCGTGCGATGACGAAGAAGACAACATGGCCATGCTCTGCTGCCACAGCGACAAGGGCGACATGTTTCTGATGAGCCGTTATCCGGATGAGGATGAGCTGGAGATTACGCTGGATGGCGAGCCTTCGACGCTGGATGGGGTGAAAGTCACCCTGACCTCGAACCTGTTGAAGATCGAAATCGCTGCAGCGGATGCCGATGCGTTGAACGGGGATGATGTGCTGGAGATCAGCTTTAACCCGGACATGGTGGATCTGGATGAGGTTGTCGAGACCTTGACGAACATCCTTGATGGGACGGGTACCTTCATTAACGAGATTTGATGTTGCCTAGGCTGGCCCCATCGCTGGCAAGCCAGCTCCCACAGTGATCGATGTGTTGCACAAATCGCATGCACACCACAGATAACTGTGGGGGCTGTGTTGCACAAATCGCATGCACAACCCTGAACCTGTGGGAGCTGGCTTGCCAGCGATGAGGCCAGAACAGTCACCCCCAACACTCCCCCGCTACAAAAATCCAACAAATCCCCCAGTCATTTCCCGCACTTTGCGCAAAATGCCGTTAGTCGCCACCCCCCGCGATGGATTAAAGTAACGCCCCCAGCCCCGGCGTTATCCGAACGCCCGTGGCCATCCCTTTCCAGGAACAGTCATCGATGGAACATCGTGAAGCGCTGCTGGCGCTGCGAACCTTTCTTTCAACGCAGATTCTCGGCCAGGAAAAACTCATCGAGCGGTTGCTCATCGCCCTGCTCGCCGACGGCCACATGCTGGTCGAGGGCGCGCCAGGGCTGGCCAAGACCAAAGCGATCAAAGAACTCGCCGAGGGCATCGAAGCCCAGTTCCATCGCATCCAGTTCACCCCTGACCTGCTGCCCGCCGACATCACCGGCACCGAGATCTATCGCCCGGAAACCGGCAGTTTCGTGTTCCAGCAAGGGCCGATCTTCCACAACCTGGTACTGGCGGACGAAATCAACCGCGCCCCGGCCAAGGTGCAATCGGCGCTGCTCGAAGCCATGGCCGAACGTCAGGTGAGTGTCGGCCGCAGCACCTACGAACTGTCGCCGCTGTTTCTGGTAATGGCCACGCAGAACCCGATCGAGCAGGAAGGCACTTACCCGCTGCCGGAAGCCCAGCTCGACCGTTTCCTGATGCACGTGAAAATCGGTTTCCCGGACGCTGCCGTCGAACGCCGCATCCTCCAGCAGGCCCGTGGCGAAGCGCTGAACGGCGAGACCAAGCCCGAGCGTCGTGTCAGCCAGCAGGCGATCTTCGCCGCGCGCAAGGAAATCCTCGGTTTGTACATGGCCGACGCCGTGGAGGAATACCTGGTGCAACTGGTCATGGCCACGCGCACCCCGGCCAAGTTCGACCCGGAGATGGCCGAGTGGATCGCTTACGGCGCCAGCCCGCGTGGCTCGATCGCCCTCGACCGCTGCGCCCGCGCCCACGCCTGGCTGGCCGGTCGCGATTTCGTCAGCCCGGAAGACATCCAAGCGGTGCTGTTCGACGTGTTGCGTCACCGCATCATTCTGTCGTTTGAAGCCGAAGCCGCCGGCATCGATCAGGATCGGGTGGTGCAGCGGATTCTCGACGTCGTAGCCGTCGCTTGACCCCCATGAACGCCCCTCTGCCGTCCGAACCGGGCATCCGCGTCAGCCTCGCCGAGCTGATCGAGATGCGTCACCGGGTGCGCGAAGTGCAGCTGTTTTCCACGCCGAGCCAGCGCAGCCCGCTGATCGGCCTGCATCACTCGAAATTCCGTGGTCGCGGGGTCGACTTCGATCAGGTGCGGGTCTATCAGGCCGGCGACGACGTGCGCACCATCGACTGGCGGGTGACGGCACGCACGCAAGAACCGCACACCAAGCTGTTCCATGAGGAACGCGAGCGGCCGATTTTCATCATGGTCGAGCAAAGCACGCGGCTGTTTTTCGGCTCCGGGCTGATGTTCAAATCGGTGCTGGCGGCGCAAGCGGCGGCGTTGATCGGCTGGGCCGCACTGGGCCATAACGATCGCGTTGGCGGGCTGGTGTTCGGCGACAACGAGCACTACGAAATCAAGCCACGGCGCAGCAAACAAAGCCTGCTGCAATTGCTCAACCGCTTGGTGAAGGTCAATCAGTCGCTGCACAGCGAGCGTGAGCCGGATCGCGATGCGTTTGGCGTCGCCCTGCGCCGTGCCCGTGAAGTGCTGCGCCCGGGCAGTCTGGTAATCGTGATTTGTGATGAGCGTGCGCTGTCCGACAGCGCCGAGCAGCAACTGAGCCTGCTGTCGCGTCACTGCGACCTGCTGATGCTGCCGCTGTCCGATCCGCTCGATCACGCCCTGCCCGCTGCCGGGCTTTTAAGATTCGCCGAACGCGGCGCGCAACTGGAACTCGACACCCTCAACTTCGACCTGCGCCAGACCTATCGCGCTCAGGCCGAAGCGCGAATCGCCCGTTGGGAATTGCTCGCGCAGAAGTTGCGGGTGCTGCTGATGCCGCTGAGCACGCAGAGTGAAATGGTCGAGCAGATGCGCGAGTTCCTCAATCCGCAGCGCCCAGGGAAAGGTCGATGAACGGCCTCGAACAACTGCAACCGCTGATCTCGCCGCCACCGATTGCCTTCTGGCCACCGGCGCCGGGCTGGTGGCTGCTGCTTCTGTTGCTGCCGCTGCTCGGTTTCGCCGTGTGGCGCCTGCGGCGTTTCATTCCGATGAAGAAACGCCCGATCATCCGCGCCGAACAACCACTCGACCCGGTGCGCGTCGCCGCCCTCGCAGAACTGGCGCAGATGCCCAAACCTTACGACGGCGCCCCGGCCGGGGCGTGGCTGCAACAGCTCAACGGCCTGCTCAAGCGCTTGTGCCGCAACCACTATCCCTACAGCCAGAGCCACACCCTCAATGGCCGCAAATGGCTGGCGTTCCTCGACAACCGCTGCCCGGCCGCCGGCCTGACACGCTGGATGGTGCTGGTCGAAGGCGCGTACAAACCGGAATGCAAACTCGACGACAAAGCCATCGCCGGCCTGACCCAGGCCGTCGACACGTGGATTCGCAAACATGTTTGAGTTCGCCTGGCCGTGGATTTTCGCGCTGTTGCCGCTGCCGTGGTTGATGCGCCTTGTACTGCCGGTGGCCGACAGCGGCGAGCCGGCGCTGAAAGTCAGTTTCCTCGCCGACCTCGAAGGCCTCGCTCGCCGCCGCGCCCGCGCCAACCTGCCGGCGTGGCGCCAACAGGCACCGTTCATGCTGTTGTGGCTGTTGCTGCTGACCGCCGCTGCCCGTCCGCAATGGCTCGGTGAGCCGCTGCCGATTGCGGCCAGTGGGCGTGATCTGTTGGTTGCCGTCGACGTGTCCGGTTCGATGGACTTCCCCGACATGCAATGGCAGGACGAAGACGTCAGCCGACTGAATCTTGTGCAGCACTTGCTCGGCGATTTCCTCGAAAGCCGTGACGGCGACCGCGTCGGCTTGATCCTGTTCGGCAGTCAGGCCTATCTGCAGGCGCCGCTGACCTTCGACCGCCACACCGTGCGCGTCTGGCTCGACGAAGCGCGCATCGGCATTGCCGGCAAGAACACCGCCATTGGCGATGCCATCGGTCTGGCCCTGAAACGCCTGCGCATGCGCCCGGCGCAAAGTCGCGTGCTGATTCTGGTCACCGACGGCGCCAACAATGGCGGTGAAATCGATCCACTGACCGCGGCAAAACTGGCGGCGAGTGAAGGCGTGAAGATCTACCCGATCGGCATTGGCGCCAACCCGGAAGAAAGTGGCTCCACAGCGCTGCTCGGGGTCAACCCGAGCCTTGATCTCGACGAGCCGGCGCTCAAAGCCATCGCCGAAGTAACCGGCGGCCAGTATTTCCGCGCCCACGACGGCAAAGAGCTGCAAGCGATCAAGGACACCCTCGACCAGCTCGAACCGGTCACCCAGCAACCGACCCAGGCCCGGCCGGCGCAAGCCTTGTATCACTGGCCGCTGGCGTTGGCCTTGTGGTTGAGCCTGCTGCTGGTTGCGCGCGAATTGTGGCCGGATAACCCGCTGCAACGCCTGTTCACCAAGGAGCTGTATCTGCAAAGTCCGTTGCCTGACTGGCGCGAGCGCCTCAAGCGCCTGCGTCTGCGGAGGCGTCGATGATCGCCCTCTGGCCGCACTGGTTCCGTCCCTGGTGGCTGCTGCTGTTGCCGCTGCTCGGCTGGCTGCTCTGGCAACTCTGGCATCGGCAGAAACGCGCCGGGCGCTGGCAGATGATTCTGCCGCCGGCGTTCCATGCCACGCTGCTCAGCGGCGGTAACGGCCGCGACAGCAAACTGCCGTGGGTCGCCCTGGGTGTGGCGTGGCTGCTGACGATTCTGGCGCTGCTCGGGCCGAGCTGGGAACGCGTCGAACAGACCAGCCAGAAACCTGCCGACCCGTTAGTGGTGGTGCTGGAACTGACCCCGGAAATGCTCGCCACCGATTCGCCGCCGACGCGACTGGAACAGGCGCGGCGCAAGCTGTTCGATCTGTTGCAGGCGCGCAGCGATGCGCAGACCGCCATCGTCGTCTACGCCGGCAGCGCGCACACGCTGGTGCCGCTGTCGGATGACCTCGCGACCAGTCGTAATCTGCTCGATGCGCTCAAGCCATCGCTGATGCCGGAAAGCGGCCATCGCGCCGATCTGGCCGTTGGCAAAGCACTGGCGCTGCTGAAACAGGGCGCGCTGGGTCAGGGGCGAATTTTGCTGATCGGCTCATCGCTGAGCGAAGAGGAACGCCAAGGCATTCGCCGCGCACTCAGCGGACAATCGGCGCAATTGTTGATGCTCGGCATCGGCACCGCTGAAGGTGCACCGATCGCTCAAGAGGACGGCAGTTTCCTCAAGGACGAACAAGGCGCGATTCGCGTGCCGCAACTCGACAGTCCAGGCCTGAGCGCATTCCTCAATAGCGTCGGCGGCGAATACCACCCTGCCCGTCTGGACGAAGGCGATCTAGCTGCCCTCGGCCTGCTCGACGGCCCGCGCAGCCTGCGCGACGACGGCCAGACCGTACGCCTGGATACCTGGGCCGATCAGGGTTACTGGCTGCTGTTGCCGCTGTTGTTATTGGCCGGGTGTGCCGGACGGCGCGGCTGGCTGTTCTGTTTGCCGTTGCTGTTGTGCCTGCCGCAACCGAGCTACGCTTTCGATTTCGAAGACCTCTGGCTGCGCCCAGACCAGCAAGGCCTGCACCTGCTCAAACAGAAACGCCCGGCCGAAGCGGCGCAACATTTTGACGATCACCAGTGGCAAGGGGTGGCGTTGTACGAGGCCGGCGACTACAGTGGCGCCGCCCAGCGTTTCGCCGAAGGCAGCGATGCCCGCGCTCACTACAATCGTGGTAACGCGCTGGCGAAAAGCGGCGAGCTGGACGCAGCGATCGACGCCTATGAACAGGCGTTGGAACTGCAACCGGACTTGCGCCCGGCACAGACCAACAAGGCCCTGGTGGAAAACCTGCTGAAGCAGAAAAACACCCCGCCGCCCGCCGAGCCGGAAAACAAGCCCAGCGAGCAAAACCTGCCCGGCGATGAACCGCCGCCAGCGACTGCACCGCCGCCGGCAGTGAAAAGTGAAACACAGAGCGAGGCGCAGCCCGCCGAGCCGGCCAGCGAACCGCCGCCAACCACACCACCGCAGCCAGGCCCCGACGAACTAACGGGCAGCGTTGAGGAAGAACAAACCGACACCGTGCCGACCCTGCGCCCGAGCGAGGACAACCTCGAAGGCGAGCAACGCCAGGCACTGGAACAATGGCTGGGCAAGATCCCGGACGATCCGGGCGAATTGCTGCGACGCAAATTCTGGTACGAACAGCAACAACATCAGGATCAGGAAAACACTCGATGAACCGTTTCACCGCGCTCTTGCTGCCCCTGCTGCTCTGCACGGCCACCGCCAATGCGGCCGAGCTGACCGCCAGTGTGGATCGCAGCCGCCTGAATTCCGGCGAGACGGTCGAACTCACTCTCGAAACCAGCGACGTCACCCAGTTCGGCAAACCCGACCTGGCCCCGCTGGAAGCGTTGTTCGAAGTGCGCGGCACGCGGCAAGTCAACCAACTCAACACCCTCAATGGCGACAACCGCGCGACCACGCGCTGGATCATCACCCTGTTGCCGAAAGAGAACGGCAGCGTGGTCATTCCGCCGCTGCAAGTCGGTGATGTGCAGAGCCAGCCGATCACCGTGCAAGTGGTCGAAAGTGACACTCGTGACGAGAAGAACAACCTCGATCCGGTGTTCATCGAGGCCAGCCTCGACCAGTCCAGTGTTTACGTACAGGCCCAGTCGATTCTGACCCTGCGCATCTACCATTCGGTCTCGTTGTATGACGACAGCAGCCTGACCCCGCTGCAAATCGCCGATGCGCGGGTTGAGCAGTTGGGCGACACCCGCACATACGAAAAAGACATCAACGGTGTGCGCCATGGCGTGATCGAGATGCGCTATGCGATCTATCCGCAGCACAGCGGGTTGCTGACCATCGTGCCGCAGACGTTCAGCGCGACGCTGGTCGACACGCAGCCGGCCCAGGACGCCAGCGCACAAGGGCCAAAGGCCGGCAAATTGATGCGCGTCAGTTCCGCCGAAATCCCCCTGACCGTCAAGCCCAAGCCGCAGACCTACCCCGCCGATTCGCCGTGGCTACCGGCGCGCAGCCTGAGCCTGAGCGAGAGCTGGAACCCGGAGCCGGAGCACATCCAGGTCGGCGACTCCCTGACCCGCAGCCTGACGCTGAAAGTCGAAGGCTTGGCCAGCTCGCAACTGCCAGCGCTGCCCGCCACCGAAGTCAACGGCCTGCGCCGCTATCCGGATCAACCGGTGCTGAGCAACCAGAGCAGCGACCGGGGCCTGATCGGCAGCCGTGAAGAACGCGAAGCCCTGGTGCCGAGCCGCAGTGGCTCGATTGATTTACCGACGGTCGATGTGGTGTGGTGGAACACCTTCGAAGACCATCTGGAACACACCAGCCTGCCAGCGCGCACCCTGCAAGTGGCGAACAACCCGAGCCTGCAAGTCGACACCCCGGCCGGCAACCTGCAACCGGGAAGCGTCGATAACGATGTGTTGTGGTGGTGGAAACTCAGCACCCTGATCCTCGCCTGCACCACCCTCATCGGCTTCGGCCTCTGGTGGCGCGCACGCTGGCAACCGGCAGTGCATCGCGCCGCCCAAACCGGCCCGAGCCCGCGCACCTTGATGGACGACATCAAGCGTGCGAGCCAGGCGAATGACCCGCAGGCGACGCGGCAGGCACTGGATGCATGGGCGCGTCAGCAGCCGGAGACACTGGCGGACATGGCGGCGCGGTTTGTGCCGTTGTCGGATGCGCTGGATGGGCTCAATGGTGCGCTGTACAGCGAGACGGGGCAGCATTGGCAAGGTGAGGATTTGTGGCGGGCGATCCGCGCGATTCCGGCGGCGGAACGGGTGCAGGATCCGGTGGGTGACAGCGGGTTGCCGCCGCTTTATCCGAAGTAAAAAATAGCTGAGGAAAATCGGAATCGATAGTTGAATTCGTTGTTACTTGCTCGCCTTCGCGATAGGAGAAAACAAAAGCCTTCCATTGTTCACCGCGCTTGCCTGCGCTGGCCTGTAATTCGCCTACCAGACGAAGAATGATCGCGCCGTTGATGTCGTTCTCGACGTTCTAGGCCTCTACGCCGTCCTTCTCAACGCACAGCTGCGTCTCAATATATCCTCACCCAGTTCGACACCATAACGAAACGCATCATAGCCATGAACTACGCCGGTTTCGACCAGCTGGAAAATTTCCTGGGCAATTTTTTATATTTTCAGTGATCACTCTATTTACCCCCTGCCAATTTATTCACACTTGATCAACTGCTCTAGAATTCCATGCCGATCAGGCAAGGAAACAATAGTATTTTGAAATACCTCCTCGAGGCTGCCAGACCATCTATAGACCTTGAACTGATCAAGGAATCCCGACACCAAGCGCAGCAACAGACAATAGTCCAGCGCAATCCCACCCTCGTCCATTTCAATAATCATGAGCGTTATTCCAGCCATATCTACTGGCAACACAGCGCCTTCTTTTCGCAGAAATTCTTCTAGACTCTGCCCTTTAAATTTTTCAATTCTTATCCACGGCTCAGAGCTCTGCTTACTGCTCCACTCACGATTGACTTCCCATTTATTGACTTTCAAATCCAAAAAACTGCAATCGCTAAAAACCTCTCTATCCTGAAAATAAGAAACGGGAACGCTTCCCCATGCCTGACTGACCAAAGCGTCTCTCTCAGGCAAGTGAGCCCCTGGTTCCAATACAACAGCATATCTATTGCTCATGAGAGCCCGGTACAGATAACGGACCTGTTTTGCGAAGTGGTTTTTTCTATTTCCTGCAGCCTAAACATAGTCCATCCAGTCATCAGAATTAACAGAGCGTCCCTTTTCAAGGAAAGCCTTGTAGCGCTCCCTGTATTTATCTAGAGAAACATCTGAAACGTTTATGAAAACAAATCCGCTCTGTCTCTCTTCAACAGACAAAGACACTGGATCTATTTTTATCGGAGCACCGCTTACCACAACCCCCGACAATTTTGACCGATGAAATATAAAGCTCTTCCCTCCCGCCAGCGGAAGAATTAGCTCTGCAACGGCAAATATTATCTCCGGCTTTGAAACTTCACACCTATCACCTTCCTCATAATTTTCCGAGTGGTTTTCCGGAATAAGAAACAATCTGTAATCTATAATTACCAACCATCCTTGCAAGTCAACACAATCGCCAACAGTCACTGTTACTCCCCAATCACAATAGCGCTATATAGAGCCGGGACAGACAACCTTCATTAACCGAGCATCTTCAATCATTCAATATTTGAAACATAAGGGTCAACACCCTCACGGATTAATCGCTCCCGCAGCTCAAACAAAAACTTCATAACTGCTTCCTCACCCATGGCTGCGGTCAGCGCTTCCTGTTCCGAAATCTCATCCTCACGTATGACATCCACGTGATTACCCGCGTCGTACTTGATGAAATAACGTTCGTGGCGCAGGTAAATTTCCACATCGCGAAATTTGAATAACACGTTATCCACGCCGCTTCCTCATTGGAAAGTCGAAAGCAAACTCACTTTCCCCGTCGTTTGCCTCGCACGTTCAGTCGCAGCATTGATCTCATCCGCATACGCCGACACGTCCAGACCCAGACTGATCATCGACCTGATCGATTCCAATGCGACGTAAATCGCACGGTTGCCGTGACGTGAAGTCACCTTCAGTAATACGACCAGTGCTCTCTCATCCGGGTCTCCCAACGTCTCGCATAACCGCAATACCCAGAAATCGCTTTTGCTGTCTACAACTGCCAATAGCTCCAGCCAATCGGCGTCAGAAAAGCCATCCAGCATTTCGTAAGCCCTGATAATGGCGACATCGGACCAGTAATCGCTTGAGTATTCTTTATCAGCAAACATCTCGATAAATTTATCAAACTTAATAAACATCGTCGCTTGGCTCACCCCGTGAAGAAACCACCTACCGACTTCTAAAGAAGAAAAAGTTTCGTACGGCTTCCATGTCCGATAGTAAAACGGGGACAGACTACGTTTTCGGAGTACTTCCTAAACGTGGTCTGTCCCCATCATTTACCCGTATATCTCAAGAAATCCCTTGTCACTCGATTCAACGGTAAGCACTGCATCCTCATACCCCTCAAGGTCATCGCTCAGCCAGGTTTCCCCTGGGCGCAGCAGATGAAACTTCACCGTCGCATCGAATTCGTCACCCGAAATGACTCCCTGCAGAACTCCCGGCTGACCTGACTTGTTCCACGCCTCAAACACTAAAAACAAGTACGAGAGCGCGCATGCCAAAAAATCAGCGGTTACATAATCATCGGCATGGATCGAGTTAACGAAACATTCATATCCCGTTCTATCTGGGAAATTCTTCAGGCTTACATGCTTCTGGAAGCTCTCCAGACTCTTCAAAAAAACACAACCATCCCGTTCCACGAAACCGGACCTTGCGATATCCGCCAACTCGCCATCCAGAGAAGCACACCCCACACGAGCGAGCATTTGCTGCATTTCACAGTTAAGTTTCACACACGTCCCTCAAGCATCACGCCACTTCGCCAAGCACCAGGGCTGTAAGGGTGTATCGCGCACGGACAAATGCAGAATACAGAACCGGGGACCCTGCACCGAGGACAGACTACAGTTTATTTAAACGTAGTCTGCCCCCCCCAAATTTATTGCTTACTCCGCCAGTCAGAGAGTGCGGCCCGTTAATTGGAGCTCTTTCCATAATCAAACCCTTCGGGAATGTCAGGCCAAACTGGCTTTACGAGCAACGCATCCAGATCGTCATAGATATCCCTGAAAAAATTCGCAAGATCCATGAAATTCATACGTGAATGCACCAGCGCCGCCGCCAACATGACATCATCCCCACTCTCCCTGGCGGAGGCCATTTTAGACATATTGAAAAGAGCTTTCTCAAGTCTTTCCGACAACTCGGCCTCCCAATTCAGTTTGTAATCAGCCTCCCAACTGTCATCATCAAAACCACCGGTTTTTTCTTTAACCAATTGGATGATCAGGTTTTTCACCGATTGGAAATCATTCATCTCAACTTTCTCTTTTCCGCGCGGGCATTTTTGTTTTTGCTTCATTTACCGGACCATCGAGGTTCAACACAACTTTCAGATCGTTAAATTTATCGAAGACCTTAAGGTGGTCATGGTGAGCGTTATTGCAATAAAACCGGGACCGATCACGTTTATTATCAAATCAATGGTTGAATTTCGTTGTCACTTGTTCGCCTTCGCGGCAGGACAGGACAGGACAGGACAAAGGATATCCATGGCTCGCCGCGAGCGACTGCAATCTCGTGTAATTTTTCTACAATCGCATAGATTTTCGAATGGTTGAAATCGTTTTCAGCGCCCCAGATTTCTGAACCATTTTTTTCAATGGCGAGACTGACTTACTTCCTTTATATAGGAAGAAAACTGTCCACCACCTTGATCCACATGCAGCCGCCCGCACTGCTGGCATCGATAAACCGTCACAGCCCCTTGATCTATCGTTTCGTAGAACTCGTCTTCAGACAGCCAACGATTTGATAGCGCACAGCCAATTTCATCTATCTTCTGTTCAGCGACCAGAGACATTTCACACTCGGAGGTCCCTTGAGACAGGTTGATTACATGACCGCAGACACAAGCAAATTTCGGCATGATTACTGAAGCGTCCTCTTTCTGTTCAAGCTTCGTCTTATGCCCATTTTAGAAGCACAGCTTCATCGGAAACTGTTGGTAGTTTTCTAAAACGCGAAAAGCATACCGCACCTACCGCCAATGATATCAATATGATAGCCAAATACCAGATAACCGCTGTCAGGCGTCACCGTAATGCCCAGCCGCGCGATACCCCGACAAGCCCTCACGCCGCAATAATCTGTAAACTCTCCCCTCTTTCGCCGCCCTTCATGTCCCTGCGGCCATCACCTCTTTATCTGTAGCGGAGTCCGCCTTGCGTCTGTTTCACACCTCCGACTGGCACCTTGGGCAAAACCTGCACGGCCAGGAGCGCGATTTCGAGCATGCGTGCTTTCTGGAATGGCTGCTGCGCCAACTGCAACTGGCGCAGCCGGATGTGCTGCTGATTGCCGGGGACATCTTCGACACGGTGAACCCGCCGGTCAAAGCCCAGGAACGCCTCTACGATTTCATCGTCAGCGCCCACGAGCAGCAGCCGTTGCTGACCATCGTAATGATTGCCGGCAACCACGATTCCGGCTCGCGGATCGAACTGCCCGCGCCGTTGATGCGCCGTTTGCGTACTCATGCGCTGGGTCGGGTGCTGTGGTTGGACGATGGCCAACTCGATGCCGAGCGTCTGCTGCTGCCGCTGCCGAACGCACAGGGGGAGATCGCCGCGTGGTGCCTGGCGCTGCCGTTCCTGCGCCCGGCGGAGGTGACTGGCGCGCATTTGGGCGACAACTATTTGCGCGGTATCGGTCAGGTGCATGAGTGGCTGATCGAAGCGGCCAACGCCAAGCGCAGGCCCGGCCAAGCGCTGATCGCCATCAGCCACGCGCACATGGCCGGTGGTTCGGTGTCCGAGGACTCCGAGCGCAGCCTGATCATTGGCAACGCCGAAGCCCTGCCCGCCAGTCTGTTCGGGCCGAGCATCAGCTACGTCGCCCTAGGTCATTTGCACAAGCCGCAGAAGGTCAACGGCGAAGAACGCATTCGCTACAGCGGTTCGCCGATTCCGCTGTCGTTCTCGGAGATTGGCTACCAGCACCAGATTCTCGACGTCGTGCTTGATGGCGAAGCCCTGGTCAGCGTCGAGCCGAAACTGATCCCGCGCTCGGTCAACCTGCAGCGCATCGGCCCGGCACCGCTGGCCGAGATTCTGCTGCAGCTGGCCGACCTGCCGAACATCGATCTGCTCGCCGAAACCCAGCGCCAGCCATGGCTGGAAGTGCGCGTGCGCCTTGACGAACCGCAACCGGATCTGCGCCATCAAGTGGAAACCGCCTTGCAAGGCAAAGCCGTTCGACTGGTACGCATCGCCGCAGAATACGCCGGCAACCGTGTCGCGGACGGCAGCGAGGACGGCACTGCGTTGATCGAACTCGATCAACTCACCCCGCAGGAATTATTCAGCCGCGCCTGGCTGGACAACTACGGCAGCGAGGTCGATGAGCAGACGCTGAAGGACTTCGCCGAACTGCTGCAAGACGTGCAACTGGAGGGCGAGCAGCCATGAAGATTCTCGCCATTCGCTTGAAAAACCTCGCTTCGCTCGCGGGCCCGTTCGAGATCGATTTCACCGCCGAGCCGCTGGCCAGCGCCGGTCTGTTCGCGATTACCGGCCCGACCGGCGCCGGTAAAAGCACCCTGCTCGACGCCTTGTGCCTGGCGCTGTTCGGCGCGGTTCCACGCCTGAACAACACCGGCCGTGACGCCAAAGTCCCGGATGCCGACGGCGAAATCGCCACTGGCGACCCGCGCACGCTACTCCGTCGAGGCACGGGCGAAGGCTACGCAGAAGTCGATTTCGTCGGTGTCGACGGCCGTCGCTATCGCGCACGTTGGGAAGCCAACCGCGCCCGCGAGAAGGCCGGCGGCAAGTTGCAGGCCAGCCGTCAAAGCCTGCGCGACATCGATCAGGATCAACTGCTCGCCAGCCAGAAAGGCGAATACAAGACGCAACTGGAAGCCGCGCTGGGTCTGAATTTCGAACAATTCACCCGCGCCGTGCTTCTTGCCCAAAGTGAGTTCAGCGCATTCCTCAAGGCTGATGACAACGACCGCAGCGAGCTGCTGGAAAAACTCACCGACACCGCGCTGTACACCCGCTTGGGCCGCCGCGCGTTCGACAAAACCAAAGAAGCCCGCGAAGCGCACAAGCTGTTGCAGGATCAGGCGACCGGCGTCACTCCGCTGGCCCCTGAAGCCCGCGCCGAACTGGATGAGCGTTTCAATGCAGCGCAGCAACAGCTGAAACTGCAACAGGCGCAACTCAAGCAGCTTGAGCAGCAGCACGGCTGGCTCAAGGATCTGCGCCAGTTGCAGGACGCGCAGCAAGCGGCAGCCGAACAACTGCACAGTGCCCGACAGCAGTGGGAAAGTCTGGCCGGTGAACGGGTCAAACTGACGCGACTGGAGCAGCTCGGCCCGCAACGGCACCAGTTCGCCCGCAAGACTGAACTCGACGCGCTCTTGTCCCCGTTGGCCGCACAGATTGCCGCGCACACGCAGCAACTCGCCGAGCTGACCGAGCACCAGACACTGCTGGAGCAAAACCTCGACACGGCGAAAGTCGCCCTGAGCGAAGCCCAGCACACGCAAAGCGAAAGTGCAGCGTTGTTGCGTCAGGCTTTTGAAGAGCAAAGCACCCTCGCCCGTCTGGCCAAAGACACGGCCCAGAGCAGCGAAGCGAAACACAACGCGGAGCAAGCCTGCAGCCAGGGCCAGAGCGCCATTCAAGCCTTGCTGGACAAGCAGACCCAGGTCGCCGAACGCCTGCAACGCATTGCCGCCGGACTTGAGCAAAGCGCTCATCTCGCGCCATTGAGCGATGCGTGGAATGCCTACCGCGATCGCCTGCAACAGCTGATGCTGATCGGCAATCGCTTGAACAAGGGCCAGACAGAACTGGCTTCGCTCGAAGAAAACGCCACTCGCAGCGCCGAAGCATTCGCGACACAAAAGCAGCAACTGGAAGTGTTGTTCAAAGAGGCTGGCGCCGAGCCGGATGCCGTTGCCGAGCAGATCGGCATCCTCGGCAACCTGTTGCAGGACAACCGCAAACAGTTGCGTGCCATTGAAGACCTCTCGCGGCTGTGGGCTACGCGGCAGGATCTGGACAAACGCGGCGCCGAGCTACAACAGCGTCAGCTCAACGCTCAGCAGGAGCGCGAGCGCCTGACTCAGGACGGGGTCAAAACCAAAGCCGAACTGACCATCGCCGAGCAAACTCTTAACGTCACCCGCGAGTTGCTTGAGCGTCAGCGTCTGGCCCGCAGTGCCAGTGTCGAGGAGTTGCGCGCGCAGTTGCAGGACGACCAGCCGTGCCCGGTCTGCGGCAGCAACGAACATCCGTACCACCAGCCCGAGGCGCTGTTGCAAAGCCTTGGCAAACACGATGAAAGCGAGCAGGCCAACGCCCAGCGAGTGGTCGATCAGCTCAAGGAAAAACTCACGGAACTGCGCGCCGAAGTGGTTGGCGTCATCGCTCAGCAGAAAGAACTGCTGCAACAGCAGGAGCATTTGGCGAATCAGCAGCAGGCGTTGGCACCAAGCCTCGACGCTCATCCGCAAACCGTGCAACTGATGAATCAGGACGCCGACAAGCGCGACGCCTGGCTCACCCGGCAGAACGAGCAGTTACACCAGAGCATCACTCAGGACGAACAACGCCAAAGCGCCCTGCTCACCTTGCAGCAGGATGCCGCGCGGCTGACCCAGCAACTGCGTCAGGCCGAAACCGCGCATCAGCAAGCGGCGCAGCATCTGAGCAACCAACAGCGCGAGCTGAACAGCGACCGGCAGCGGCTTGAAGAAGAAATCAGCGCGTTCGCCAGTCTGCTGCCAGCGGACACTCTTGAGGCCTTGCGTGTAGAGCCTGCGGCAACGTTCATGCAACTCGACCGACAGATCGCCGAGCGCCTTGAGCAAGTCGATCAGCAAAAGGAAGAGCTGGCCGAACAGCAACAACGTCAACAGACGTTGGAGAAAGAACAGGATCGTCAGCAGAGCCGCGTGCAACAGTCGCAAGTCGCCGAACAGCAGTTCAATGCGCTGGCCGAGCAACAGCGGGCCTGTCAGGAAAAACTCGCGCAACTGCTCGGCGAGCACAGCAGCGCCGAGCACTGGCAGCAGCAACTGGAACAGGCCGTAGAGCAGGCGCGTAACGCCGAAACCACGACTGCCCAGGAACTGCAAAACGTGCGCACGCAACTTGTGCAGATCGCTGCCGAGCTCAAGGCGCAGCAGGAACGCTTGCAGGCGCTGGACACTGAAGACAAGGATCTGGCCGGCAAGATTGCCGACTGGCGCGCCCGTCACCCGGAACTGGACGACGGCGGCCTCGAAGAGCTGTTGCGCGTCGACGACGGGCAACTCACTGCACTGCGCCAACGCCTGCAACTCAATGAAAAAGCCATCGAACAGGCGAATGTTCTGTTGCAGGAGCGCGAGCAGCGCTTGCTCGATCATCAGGCCCAGCACAACGGCAATCTCGACGGCGAACAACTGGCCAGCGCCCTTGCCGACCTGCAAAACCAGTTCAACGTCAGTGAGCAGCAATGCGCCGAACTGCGTGCCGAACAGGCTGAAGACCAGCGTCGGCAGAACGCCAATCAGGCGCTGGCGCAGCAGATCGCCGACGCCTATGCCGAGTACCAGCGCTGGGCACGCCTGAGCGCATTGATCGGTTCGGCGACTGGCGACACATTCCGCAAGATCGCCCAGGCCTACAACCTCGACTTGCTGGTGCACCACGCCAACGTGCAGTTGCGTCAACTGGTCAAGCGCTACCGTTTGAAGCGCGGCGGCAGCATGTTGGGGCTGTTGGTGATGGACACGGAAATGGGCGACGAACTGCGCTCGGTGCATTCACTGTCCGGCGGCGAGACGTTCCTGGTGTCGTTGGCTCTGGCGTTGGGCCTGGCATCGATGGCATCGAGCACGCTGAAAATCGAATCGCTGTTCATCGACGAAGGCTTCGGCAGCCTCGACCCGGAATCCCTGCAACTGGCGATGGACGCCCTCGACGGCTTGCAGGCGCAGGGTCGCAAGGTCGCGGTGATTTCCCACGTACAGGAAATGCACGAGCGGATCCCGGTGCAGATTCAGGTGCAGCGTCAGGGCAATGGTTTGAGCACATTGGAGGTGAAATGAATACGCTGTACTCCTTCCGCCGTTGCCCGTACGCGATGCGGGCGCGGATGGCGCTGCGTTATTCGGGCGTGGCGGTGAACATTGTTGAGGTCAGCCTCAAGGCCAAACCGGCCGAGATGCTAGCGATCTCGCCCAAAGGCACGGTGCCGGTGCTGGATGCCGGTGGTCTTGTGATTGATGAGAGCCTGGAGATCATGCGCTGGGCGCTGGCGCAGAATGATCCGCAGGGTTGGTTGCTTGGCGGGGATTCACGGATTGCGGAGCTGATCGAGGCGAACGATCAGGGGTTTAAGGTTGATTTGAATCGGTATAAGTACGCCGAGCGCTATCCGGAGCAAACGATGGAGATTTATCGGGCCGAGGGCGCGGTGTATTTGCAGAGGCTGGAGGAACTGCTGACGGATCGCGATTATTTGTTGGCGGATCATCCGAGCCTGGCGGATATCGCCTTGTTGCCATTCGTACGTCAGTTCGCCCATGTTGATCGCGAGTGGTTTGCGCAGACGCCTTTCGTACGATTACAGGCTTGGTTACAACACTTTCTAGAATCCGACCTCTTCACCTCGATCATGAAGAAGTAAACCTTACCCTCCGCTTGAAGATCGTTCCCACGCTCCGCGTGGGAATGTCTCAAGGGACGCTCTGCGTTCCAATCGGACGCAGAGCGTCCGGGGCTGCATTCCCACGCAGAGCGTGGGAACGATCAAGTAAGCGCTTTACGCCAGAGCATCGCACATACCCAACGCCGAGCAATCCACTTCAAACGGCCCGAGGAAATCGACCGAGACCTTTGCCGGTGGATTACCGGCCAGCAGCCCCAGCGTATTTGCCCGCTCAATGTTGTGCGCAATGTTGTGGTTGGCCTCTATGGCCCGGGCCAATGCACCGACCGAGCCTTGACCAATCCCCAGTAATGAAGCGCCATTGGTGATTAATGCCAGACCGGCAATCACCCAGAATCTGTAGCCTTTCATGCTCCACCGACTCCTGCGAGTTCAGTCCTATCAACCATCACGCTGTGCGAACGGTGTTCAAACTGGATGCCGGGGTTTGCGACTTGAATCGGCGCTTCGAACGTGTGTTCCAGTTGCGATGAAATGCTGACGATCAGCACCAGAGCCAGGTAAAGACCGATGGCCAGGTAGGCGCCGAATTTGGCAGAAGAGATGATTGCGCTGGCCATGGTGTTCTCCGTGGGCATGTTTCGATGGCCACAGAATCGATCAAAAAACTTCAGCTAACCACTCAGCGTTTCCCATAGTAACCATCAGCTTCGTTGATTATTTAGCCAGTCTATTTGCGAGTTTGAAGAAACCTATCGTGCCGCGAAAAACACACGCAAACGTGTAGGAGCTGCCGAAGGCTGCGATCTGATCGTTCCCATGCTCAGCGTGGGAATGCCTCTTGGGACGCTCTGCGTCCAGTGACGCGGAGCGTCACGGGCTGCGTTCCCACGCAGAGCGTGGGAACGATCCCAAGGGCAAGATCAAGACTGCAGCCTTCGGCAGCTCCTATAGGGAGTCGCGCGAGGCGGGAATTTCAGTGTTGGGCTTTGTGATCCAGGGCGGCGTAGAAGTTGGCGCTCTGTTGCAGGTATTTCTGGGTGTAGCTCTGGGTGTGGGATTTTTTGCTGTTGATTTCAACGTTGGCGCTGGCTGGCAGAACCACGGTGGCGGAGATGGCGGAAGCGGCGATAACGGAGAAGAGATTGAAGTTCATGGCGGTAACCCTCGTGTTCGGTTGGCTTGCTTGCCCGGTTGGGCCGTGGAGCAAACTTAACGCTCGAGGGTTGATCGCTTGAAATGCTTTGTAGCATTAGCAGTTATCAGCGCGATTAATACAAAGAGACAGGCCCCGTAAACCGGGGCCTGTGGCTTATTGTCGCACTAGAAACTTGAGGTCGCTCGGGGCATCCATCGGCAGTTTCTGCACGGTTTTGCCGAGCAGACCGGTCTTGCCATCGCGTTCGACGACGACAATTTCGTTGCTTTTCTGGTTGGCGATCAGCAGGAATCTGCCACTCGGATCGAGGCTGAATTCGCGCGGGTGATCACCTTCCACCGCACGTTTTTGCAGCTCTTTGAGCTGGCCGGTCGCCGGATCAATGCTGAACACCAGCAGTTGATTAGCGGTGCCACGGTTGCTGACGTAGAGGAATTTGCCGTCAGCGGAAGCATGCAGCGCCGCCCCGGCCTTGTCCGATGTCGGTTGGCCAGCGGCCAGATCGACCAGTTGCGTCTGGGTCAGCACGCCGTCGTTGTAGTCGAACACCGCAACCTGCGCGCTCATCTCCATGGTCAGCCAGGCGTGTTTGCCGTCAGCGCTGAACAGCAGATGACGCGGGCCACTGCCTGCCGGCAAAGTCACCGAGGCGGTTTTGGCCGGGGTCAGCGGCAAGTCAGGATTGGCTTTCGGGTCGAATTTATAGATGAAGACTTTGTCCGCACCGAGGTCGTTGGAGAACACATAGCGGCCGTCCGGCGAAGATACCGTCGAGTGCACGTGGTTCGAGGCCTGACGCTCGGGATTGACCCGGCTCGCCGGGTGCGCGCTCATCTGCACCACCGGTTTCAACTTGCCGTCGGCGCCGACCGGCAATACCGCCAGCGTTCCGCCCGGATCTTCCATCACCGAATAGTTGCTGACGAACAGATGGCTGGCGTCCGCGCTGAGGCTCGAATGGGTGGGTTCGTTGCCCAGGCTTTGCACTTGGTTGATCAGGCTCAGCGCGTGGGTCTTCGGATCGATCGCATAGCTGCTGACGCGACCGACCGGGTCTTTCTGGCCAGGGCCGTTTTCATTGACCACGAACAGGCGTTTCTGGTCTTTGGAAAGGGTCAGCCACGACGGGTTTTCACTCTTGATCACTTGCAGCGGTTTGGTGGCGATCTGGCCGGTGGCGCTGTCGAAGTTCATTCGATAGATGCCCTGGCTGGTGCCTGCGGTGTAGGAGCCAACCAGCAACTGGAAGTTTTCCGCGCTGGCGCTGGAAAGGCCCATCGCGCCGACGCTGCCGGCCATCAGCAGCGGCCAGAATTTACGCATTTTCATCGGTTTCATCCTCATCGTCGCTGCCGCCGAAGGCTTCGCTGCAGACCAAGCGGTGCTCACCGGAATCACCAACGATCACCCAGCTTTGCAGGTCATTATCAAAGGTTGCTGCTGCGACCTGCGCCGGCGTGAACTCCCAGTGCTTGGCCGCTCGGCCATCCATGCATTCGATGTGCAGGTTGTCGTCTTCGTCGAGAGAAAATTCGAAGGCATGCAAGCCGTCGATTTCGACCATATCGGAGTGTTCGAGGACGTCGAGAAGGGTTTGGGCAGTCATGGCAAACAGTCTTTCTAGGGGGGAAAGGGCCAATGATAGCTCATTGGCGACGCAGAACCCTGTGGGAGCTGCGGTGCGACGATTCGACTTGCCAGCGATAGCAATCTGTCTGACACAACAATGTTGGATGTGCCGCAGTCATCGCTGGCAAGCCAGCTCCCACAGGTTTGTGGTGTGGTTTAGAGCGCGTCGCGCGATGGCTTGCCGTCGACCAGTCGCTGGATGCGCAACGGGTTGGCATTCTTCAGCGGCTCGGGCAGCATGCTGTCCGGGTAATTCTGGAAGCACACCGGGCGCAGGAAGCGATCGATGGCGAGCGTGCCGACGGAGGTGCCCCGCGCATCGGACGTCGCCGGATACGGCCCGCCGTGTACCATCGAATCGCACACTTCGACGCCGGTGGGATAGCCGTTGAGCAGGATCCGTCCGACCTTCTGTTCCAGCAGCGGTGTCAGTTCCGGGAAGCGTTCGAAGTCCGCCTGCTCGCCAATGATCGTCGCGGTGAGTTGGCCGTGCAGCCCCGTCAACGCCGCGCTGAGTTGCGCCTTGTCCGCGACTTCGACAATCACTGTGGTCGGGCCGAACACTTCTTCCTGCAGCACTTCATCGCCATCAATCAGCAGGCTTGCATCAGCCTTGAACAACTGCGGCTGCGCCTGATTGCCCTGCTGTGGATTGCCGGCCAGATGCTCGACGCCAGGATGCGCCAGCAGCTTCTGCAAACCTTTGCCGTAGCTGCCGAGGGTGCCAGCGTTGAGCATGGTTTGCGCCGGTTGATCGCCAATCAGCCCGGCAACCTGCTGCACGAACGCGCTGAACTGCGGCGAGCGGATCCCGATGACCAAGCCCGGATTGGTGCAGAACTGACCGCAGCCCTGCACCACCGACGCAGTGAGGTCGCGGGCCACGGTTTCCGAGCGCTCGGCCAGCGCCTGCGGCAGAACGATCACTGGATTGATGCTCGACATCTCGGCGAACACCGGGATCGGTTGCGGGCGTGCAGCCGCCATGTCGCACAAGGCACGCCCGCCCTTGAGCGAGCCAGTGAAGCCGACAGCCTGGATCGCCGGATGTTTGACCAGCCATTCACCGACGCCGCCGCCATAAACCATGTTGAATACGCCGGCTGGCATCGCGGTTTTTTCCGCCGCACGAATCAGCGCATCGGCGACCAGTTCCGCTGTCGCCATATGGCCGCTGTGTGCCTTGAACACCACCGGGCAACCGGCGGCCAGGGCCGACGCGGTGTCACCGCCAGCGGTGGAAAATGCCAGCGGAAAGTTGCTGGCGCCGAACACCGCCACCGGGCCGAGGCCGATGCGGTACTGGCGCAAATCGGGACGCGGCAACGGTTGACGATCCGGCAGCGGCAGATCGATCCGCGCCCCATAAAAATCACCACGGCGCAGCACTTTGGCGAACAGGCGCATCTGCCCGCTGGTACGCCCGCGCTCACCTTGAATACGCCCGGCTGGCAATGCCGTTTCGCGGCAGACCACGGCAACGAAGTCATCGCCGAGCGCGTCCAGTTCATCGGCGATCGCATCGAGAAACTGTGCGCGGCGTTCAGCGCTGAGGCTGCGATAAGCCGGGTACGCGGCAGCGGCGGCTTTGGCGGCGGCGTCGACTTCCTGCTCCGTGGCCTGGATGAAATCGTGAGGCAATTGCTCGCCCGTCGTTGCATCGACGGATTGCAGTTTGACGTCGCCAGCTGCGCTGCGCTGCCCGCCGATGTAGTTGTGACCGAGAATCTGAGTCATGGGATCTCCTTAAAGGGTGCCGATGCTGTCCGGTTCAAAAGCCGCTGCAACCGGGGCGATGCCATTGACCAGCGGGGCGCCGAATTCGGCCTGGCTGATCTCGAATACATCGCCCGGTCGCGTGCGGATGCCGTCGGCAAACGACAGGGTCGCGGTGCCGAAGAAGTGAATGTGCACGTCGCCAGGACGCAGGAACTGGCTGTATTTGAAGTGGTGGTATTCGAGGTTGGCGAGGCTGTGGCACATGTTCGCCTCGCCGCTGAGAAACTCGTTCTGCCAGAGCACTTCGCCGTCGCGCAGAATGCGACTGCTGCCCGCCAGGTGTTGAGGTAGTCCGCCGACGCGAAGTTCCGGACCATAACTGCAACTGCGCAGTTTCGAGTGCGCGAGGTACAGGTAATTCTTGCGTTCCATGATGTGGTCGGAAAACTCGTTGCCGACCGCGAAACCCAGCCGATAGGGCTTGCCGTCATGACCGATGACGTAGAGGCCGGCCATCTCCGGTTCCTCGCCGGCGTCCTCGGCGAACGGCGGCAGCGGGAACGGTTGGCCCGGACGCACGACAATGCTGCCGTCGCCCTTGTAGAACCATTCCGGCTGCACACCGGCCTGCCCCGCCGCCGGTTTGCCACCCTCCACGCCCCATTTGAAGATGCGCATGGTGTCGGTCATCGTCGCTTCGTCGCCCGCTTGCTGATGCATTTTGTCCCGGGCCGAAGCACTGCCCAAATGCGTCAGACCGGTGCCACTGACCAGCGTGTGCGCCGGGTCCGGATGATCGAGCGGCGGCAGGATGCGCAGGTCTTTGAGCAACTGCGCATAGTCGTGGCTGATACCCAGGCCGAGGGTGTGCACTTGCTGTTCGAGGGTGCTGCCGGCCTCGATGGCGGCCAGCGCCAGATCGCGGGTGCTGCGGGCGTCTTGCACTTCGCGCACGAGACCGTCCTCGACCACGCCGACGCGGCGCTCGCCGTTGCTTAATTCGAATTGAACCAGATGCATGTTCTTCTCCTATTCCTTCGAAAACACCGCTGATCCCTGTGGGAGCTGGCTTGCCAGCGATGGCGGCGGCACATTCAGCATTGATGTGACTGACAGATTGCTATCGCTGGCAAGCCAGCTCCCACAGGGTTTGCGGTGATGGATCGTTTGATATCAGGTTCGCGTGGCACCACGGGCGCTGGCAGCAAACTGGTCGACTGGCAGGACGTGTTTACGTTCCAGCACGCGGTAGACGATTCCGGTCAGGATCAACCCGAACACCATCACCCCGGAGAGGAAGTACAGACCTGAAGCCAGATTCCCGGTGTACTCCTTCAACGCGCCAATCACGAACGGTCCGATGTACCCGCCAAGATTCCCCACCGAGTTGATCAGTGCGATCCCCGCCGCCGCACTCGCGCCAGCAAAGAACCGCCCTGGCAAAGTCCAGAACACCGCCGTGCAGGAAAACAGCGCGAAAGCGACCAGACACAGCGCCGCCAGTTGCGCTACCGGTAACGACAGCCACGCGCTCATGAACAGGCCAATCGCACCGAGCACGTAGAGCACGGCGAGATGGCCGTAGCGATCATTCATACGGTCGGAACTGCGCGGCACGATCAGCAAGCCGATGATCCCGAAGATGTATGGCACCGACGATACAAAACCGGTGACCAGATCGCTGCCACCGAACTGCTTGATAAGCGTCGGTAGCCACAAACCGAGCCCATAAATGCTCAACGTCACCGGCAGATAAAACAGCGCCAGCAGCAACACTCGCTTGTCTTTCAGCGCATGCAGCGGATTGCCGTGACGGGTCTGACCGTATGCCTGCAAATCCTTTTTCAGCTCGCCGGTCAGCCAGTCTTTCTCGGCCTGATCCATCCATTTCACTTGTTGCGGGCCATCCGGCAACCAGCGCAGTACCGGCCAGGTCAGCAGGATCGCCGGGGTGCCGATGACGATGAACAGCCACTGCCAGCCATGCAGCCCAAGGATGCCGTCCATGCCCAGCAGGCCGCCGGACACCGGGCCGGTAATCATCATCGCGATGGGTTGCGAGAGGATGAACAGGCCAAGGATCTTGCCGCGATGGCGCACCGGGAACCATTGGGTGATGTAGTACAGAACGCCGGGGAAGAACCCCGCCTCCGCCGCGCCGAGCAGAAAGCGCATCACGTAGAAACTGTGCGGCCCCTGGACGAACGCCATGCCGATGGTAATGGCGCCCCAGGTAATCATGATCCGCGCAAACCAGCGCCGCGCACCGAAGCGTTCGAGCATCAGGTTGCTGGGGATTTCGAGGAGAAAGTAGCCGATGAAAAACAGCCCGGCGCCGAGACCGTAGGCGGCGTCGCCGATGCCGATGTCGGCGCCCATGTGCAGCTTGGCGAAGCCGACGGCGGAGCGATCCACATAGGCGATCAGGTACAGCAGGATCAGGAAGGGAATCAGTTTCAGCGTAATGCGCCGGATCAGCCGCAGTTCCTGGCTCATGAGATCGGTCTCCGATTGTTGTTTTTATAGAACCTCGGGGGACGCCTCTCACGAAAAACCGCCAGGGCCATCCCTCCGTCGAAAACGACTATATAGTAATACTAATTACCCAACAACACTTCCAAACCGTCGATTTTGCGCTTATGTTAGGCCGTAGCTCGAACACTATAGTCATACAATAAGAGAATCGATCATGTCTGATAAGAAACCCACCCTGCGCTCCGCCCAATGGTTTGGCACGGCCGACAAGAACGGCTTCATGTACCGCAGCTGGATGAAGAATCAGGGCATCGCCGACCACCAGTTTCATGGCAAGCCGATCATCGGCATCTGCAACACCTGGTCGGAACTGACCCCGTGCAACGCGCACTTCCGCCAGATCGCGGAGCACGTCAAACGCGGGGTGATCGAGGCCGGTGGTTTCCCGGTGGAATTCCCGGTGTTCTCCAATGGCGAATCGAACCTGCGCCCGACCGCGATGCTGACGCGCAACCTGGCGAGCATGGACGTTGAAGAAGCGATTCGCGGCAACCCGATTGACGGCGTGGTGCTGCTGACCGGTTGCGACAAAACCACCCCGGCGCTGCTGATGGGCGCGGCCAGTTGCGACGTGCCAGCCATCGTCGTGACCGGCGGGCCGATGCTCAACGGCAAGCACAAAGGCAAGGACATCGGCTCCGGCACTGTGGTCTGGCAGCTCAGCGAACAGGTCAAGGCCGGCACCATCACCATCGACGATTTTCTGGCGGCCGAGGGCGGCATGTCGCGTTCCGCGGGCACCTGCAACACCATGGGCACCGCGTCGACCATGGCCTGCATGGCGGAAGCACTCGGCACTTCCCTGCCGCACAACGCGGCGATTCCGGCGGTGGATGCGCGGCGTTATGTGTTGGCACACATGTCCGGTATGCGTGCGGTGGAGATGGTTCGCGAGGATCTGAAACTGTCGAAGATTCTGACCAAGGAAGCCTTCGAGAACGCTATTCGGGTCAACGCAGCCATCGGTGGTTCGACCAACGCGGTGATTCACTTGAAAGCCATCGCCGGACGCATCGGCGTCGAGCTGGATCTGGACGACTGGACCCGCATCGGGCGCGGCATGCCGACCATCGTCGACCTGCAACCTTCCGGGCGTTTCCTGATGGAAGAGTTCTATTACGCCGGTGGTTTGCCAGCGGTGCTGCGCCGTCTCGGTGAAGCCAATCTGATCCCTAATCCGCACGCATTGACCGTCAATGGCAAGTCCATCGGCGAGAACACCAAGGACGCGCCGATCTATGGCGAGGACGAAGTGATCCGCACGCTCGACAATCCGATCCGCGCCGACGGTGGAATTTGCGTGTTGCGCGGCAACCTGGCGCCACTCGGCGCGGTGCTCAAGCCGTCCGCCGCCACCCCGGAACTGATGCAGCATCGTGGCCGTGCGGTGGTGTTCGAGAACTTCGACATGTACAAGGCGCGGATCAATGATCCGGAGCTGGATGTCGATAAAGATTCCATTCTCGTGATGAAGAACTGCGGGCCAAAGGGTTATCCGGGCATGGCCGAAGTCGGCAACATGGGTTTGCCGGCCAAGCTGTTGGCGCAGGGTGTGACCGACATGGTGCGCATTTCTGACGCGCGGATGAGCGGCACGGCGTACGGCACCGTGGTTTTGCACGTAGCGCCGGAAGCAGCGGCTGGTGGGCCTTTGGCAACGGTCAAGGAAGGCGACTGGATCGAGCTGGATTGCGCGACCGGACGTTTGCATCTGGATATTCCGGATGCCGAGCTGGCAGCGCGTATGGCCGATCTGCAACCACCGCAGCAATTGTTGGTGGGTGGCTATCGTCAGTTGTACATCGACCATGTGCTACAGGCGGATCAGGGCTGTGATTTTGACTTCCTGGTCGGGTGCCGAGGGGCTGAAGTCCCCCGCCATTCCCACTAACACCGCCGTCCCCTGTGGGAGCTGGCTTGCCAGCGATTACGGTCTTTCAGCTGACATTCATGTTGACTGACACTCCGCCATCGCTGGCAAGCCAGCTCCCACATTTGCTTTTTGTATACGCCTCAAGATTGTGTCGTGCCTGCTATGATGCGCGCCATCTCCATCGCTCAGGATCGCGCCGTTCCCCATGGATTACCGCAAACCTTCCGACCGTAAAAGCATGCACTCGCGCATCGTCCAGGAACTGGGCATGCAGATCGTCTCCGGACGCTTTTTGCCCGATGACAAACTGCCCGCCGAAGCCTTGCTCTGCGAGGAGTACGCGGTCAGTCGGCCGGTGTTGCGTGAAGCCACGCGGGTGCTGGTGGCCAAGGGGCTGGTGTATTCCAAACCGCGTGTCGGCACGGTGGTCAAGGCTCGGCGCGAGTGGCACATGCTCGATCCGGATGTGCTGCACTGGCTGATGCAAAGCAGCCCGCAGAATGAGTTTTTCAACGTGCTGACCAGCGTGCGCAGCATCATCGAACCCGCCGCCGCCGCCCTCGCCGCCCAACATGCGACCGAGGCCGACATTGCCCTCATCGGCGAAGCCTACCAACGCATGGAAGCGGCGCCGACGCCGGAAGCCCTGTTGCAACCGGATCTGGACTTTCATAGCCGGATTGCCGATGCGACGCACAATGATTTGCTGGCGAACCTGTGCAACATGCTGTCGGTGGCGATTGCCGAAGCGTTGAAGCATTCGAATCAACGGCCGAATCTGCATGAATTGGCGTTGCCTCGGCACAAGGCGATTCTCACCGCGATCGAAAATCGCGATGCGTTGGGGGCACGGCATGCGACGTTGGTGCAGTTGGATGATGCCCGAAGTGCGCTCAGCGTCGTGCTAGGCACAGAACTTTCCTGACACACCCCAATCCCCCATGTAGGAGTGAGCCTGCTCGCGATAGCGGTATGTCAGGTAAAGAATCGCTGACTGACACACCGCTATCGCGAGCAGGCTCACTCCTACAAGGGGATTGTGTGAAATTCGCGGGATAAAAAAAGCCGCAACCCTGAGGTTGCGGCTTTGTCGTTTCAGCCTTGCAGATCAGTGAGCAAACAACGAGTTGCCCTTCTGCCCCGCCAGCTTCTCCGGTTTGATCAGGAACTTCGCCAGTGCAGGCAACAGCCACAGCGCACCGAACATGTTCCACAGCAGCATGAAGGTCAGCATCAGGCCCATGTCGGCCTGGAACTTGATCGCCGAGAAGATCCAGGTGCACACGCCGATGGCCAGGCAGAGACCGGTGAACAGCACCGCTTTACCGGTGGATTTCAGGGTTTGGTAATAAGCTTCCTGCAACGGCAGACCGGCACGCAGGAAACTTTCCAGGCGGCTGTAGATGTAGATGCCGTAGTCGACGCCAATCCCCACCCCCAGCGCCACTACTGGCAGCGTCGCGACTTTCACGCCGATGCCCATGAACGCCATCAGCGCGTTGCCGAGTACCGAGGTCAGCACCAGCGGCAGGACGATGCACAAGGTCGCCGCCCACGAGCGGAAGGTGATCATGCACATCACCGCCACGCAGATGTACACCAGAATCAGGATGGTCAGCTCAGCCTGTTTGATGACTTCGTTGGTGGCCGCTTCGATCCCGGCGTTACCCGCTGCGAGGATGAATTCCAGACCGTCCTTGTTGTTGTCCTTGGCGAATTCCTGCACCGCATGCACCGCACGATCGAGGGTTTCGGCCTTGTGATCGTTGAGGAACACCAGCACCGGCGCGAGCGAGCAACTGTTGTTGTACAGACCGTCAGCGCGGGCAATCGAGTTGTTCAGCACATCCGGGTTACGCGACAGGGTTTCCCATTTCAGGTTGCCCTCGTTCATGCCCTTGATCATCTGCTTGGACACAGTCACCAGCGAGATCGCCGACTGCACGCCCTCGGTGTTCTGCATCTTCCACATCAGTTCGTCGATTGGCGCCATGGCCTCAAAGCGTGAACAGCCTTCAGCCTTGGTCTTGACCATCACCACCAGCACATCGGAACTGGTCGAATAGTTGTTGATGATGAAGTTGTTGTCCTTGTTGTAACGCGAGTCCGGACGCAGCTCCGGCGCGCCCTGGTCGAGGTCGCCGATTTTCAGGTTCTGGCTGTACCAGAGGCCGCCGCCGAAGGCGATCAGCGCCAGCACTACCGAGATGCGTGCGACTTTCGGGTTGGCGAAGTTCGACAGCAGGCGCCAGAACGGGTGTTCGCGGTTCGCGTCCTTCTTGCTCTTGGCAATCGCCCGCTTGCTGATGCCGACATAGGAAATCGCTACCGGCAGCAGGATCAGGTTGGTGAACACGATCACTGCCACGCCGATCGACGCGCCGATGGCCAGTTCACGGATCACGCCGATGTCGATGATCAGCAGCGTAATAAACCCGACCGCATCCGCGAGAATCGCGATCATCCCCGGCAGGAACAGTTGCCGGAAGGTGCGCCGCGCTGCGGTCAGGGCGTTGTCGGCCTCGCTGGATTGCAGGGCGATACCGTTGATCTTTTGTACGCCGTGGGAAATACCGATGGCGAAGATCAGGAACGGCACCAGCATCGAATACGGATCGAGCCCGAAGCCGAAGAAGTGCATTAATCCGAGCTGCCAGACCACCGCCACCAGTGTCGTGCTCAACACCGCAATGGTGCTGCGCAAGCAATTGGTGAACCACAACAGCAGGATCAGGGTGATGACGAAGGCGATGCCGAAGAACATCACCACCATCACCAGACCGTCGATCAGGTCACCGACCTTCTTGGCGAAACCGACGATGTGGATCTTGACGTTAGGGTTCTGCGCTTCGAACTTGTTGCGGATCTTGTCTTCGAGTTCATGGGAGAACTTGCGGTAGTCCAGCGCCAGCAACTTGCCCTGGTCATCCGGGTCCGGATAGGACTCCAGCAACGGGATGTCGACAATGCTCGACTTGAAGTCGTTGGCCACCAGACGCCCGACCTGACCGGACTTGAGCACGTTGTTGCGCAGCAGATCGAGGCTGTCCTGCGAGCCGTTGTAGCTCTGCGGGATCACTTCGCCGCCGGCAAAACCTTCTTCGGTCACTTCGGTCCAGCGTACGCTCGGGCTCCACAGCGACTTGAGGCCGGAACGGTCGACGCCGGAGATGTAGAACACCTCGTCGTTGATCTGACGCAGGGTCTCCATGTACTCCTTGGAGAAGATGTCGCCGTCGGTGGCTTCCACCGAAATCCGCACGGTGTTGCCCAGGTTCGCCAGATCGTTGCGGTGCTCCATCATCTTCTCGATGAACGGATGCTTGAGCGGGATCATTTTTTCGAAGCTGGTCGACGGCCGGATCAGCGTGGCCTGCCAGAACAGGAAAATACTGACCACCAGACAGATAAGGATCACGGCCGGGCGGTTGTTGAAAATCAGACGTTCGAGGAACGTCGCCTTGTCCTGCTGAGGAGTGATCAAGGAAGTCATAGCCCCGCCTTCTTATTATTGATCTCGGCGCCGTTTGGCAGTGTGGTGTGCACACCGCCCTGCCCGGTCAGAATCAGGTTGCCGTCGCCAGCCGCAGTGACCGAGGACAGCGAAATGCGATCCGGGCGGTTGAACACGCTGAAGGTTTCGCCATTGTCGCTACTGCTGATCACCGAACCGCCGTTGCCGACGATGACGATGGAGCCGTCCGCCAGCAGCGTGGCGCCGGACAGGCCGAACTCCAGCGCACCGCGCGCGGCTTTCAGTTCGACCTGTTCCCAGGTGCTGCCGAAATCGGTGGAGCGGTAAAGGTTGCCGCGCAGACCGTAGGCCAGCAGGGTCTGCGCTTGCGCGGTGCCTATCACGCCGAACAGCGAGCCCTCGTACGGGCCTTCGAGTTTTTCCCAGGTCTGGCCCCAGTCGGCGGAGCGGAACATGCTGCCGGATTCGCCGACGATGAACAGCCCGGCGTCTTTCACCGCCGCGATGGCGTTGAGGTGGAACTGGTCTTCATTGTCGAGGCGGTCGCTGACGTCTTCCCAGTGTTTGCCGCCGTCGGTGGTTTCCAGCAGCGCGCCATACGCGCCCACGGCGAGGCCGCTGTCGACGTCCTTGAACCAGACGTCGAGCAGCGGCGATTCACGTTTGAGGTCTTCGAATTGCTTGGTCCAGGTCAGACCGCCGTCTTCACTGGCGAGAATCTGCGCGTCATGGCCGACCGCCCAGCCGTGTTTGTCGTCGACAAAGTACACCGCCGTGAGCAGTTGCCGGCTCGGCACCTTGGCTTGAGTCCAGGTCTTGCCCTGGTCATCGGAATAGACGATGTGCCCGCGATCTCCGACCGCCACCAGCCGCGTTCCGGCGTGGACAACATCGAGAATCAGGCTTTTCGTGGCTTTGGCGGATTCGGTGGCGTACACCACGTCGGCCGGGGCCTCGGCGGCGATCACAGGTGCCGACAACGTGGCGAAGCCCAGCAGAGAGAGTGCTGTGGCCAGCAACGCGGTGTTGCGTAACGCCGGCGGGCGGCAACGACTCATAGACCTTCCCCTATTTATTATTGTTAGGCCATCTGGCCTTCAAGGGCGCCGCAAGTGTGCTCCAGTGATGGCTGGTCAGAAGCATAGTCCTGAAACCCGCAATCCAGAGCCACTTCGGAAGCTGGCCCATCCTATCGGGCTTTAGAAACGTCTGACAATCGGCGCCACGTTATCTTTTGTTAACCAAAAGCGGCCCGCTATTGCCGAGATATTCCCCTTGTAGGAGTGAGCCTGCTCGCGATAGCGGTGTGTCACTTAGCAATTGTTCAGTTGACACACCGCTATCGCGAGCAGGCTCACTCCTACAAGGGATCGTGGGGGCTTAGGGATTTGAATGCATGACCATTCGCCGGAGTGATGCGGCAAATCTTGTGAGAGGACTTGCACGATCAGTATTATGGTATACCATCAGACGCACAGACACTCTCAATCCCCCAACGGAGCAGCTCATGAGTTTCGAAATTCGCAAGATCGTCAGCTATGTCGAAGAGACCTTCATCGAAGGCGGCAAGGCCGCTGACAAGCCAGTGACCATGGTCGGCCTCGCCGTGGTGATGAAAAACCCGTGGGTGGATAACGGTTTCGTTGAAGACCTCAAGCCGCAGATCCGCGCCAATTGCTCCGACCTCGGTGCACTGATGGTCGAGCGTCTGGTTGGCATCATCGGCGGCGCCGAGAAGATCGAGGCGTACGGCAAAGCGGCCGTGGTCGGCGCCGATGGCGAGATCGAACACGCCTCCGCCGTGATCCACACCCTGCGCTTTGGCAATCACTATCGCGAAGCGGTCAACGCCAAGAGCTATCTGAGCTTCACCAACAAGCGCGGCGGCCCGGGCACCTCGATCCAGATCCCGATGATGCACAAGGACGACGAAGGCCAGCGTTCGCACTACATCACCCTGGAAATGCAGATCGAAGACGCGCCGCGTGCCGACGAAATCGTCGTGGTGCTCGGTTGCGCCGACGGTGGTCGCCTGCATCCGCGCATCGGCAACCGTTACATCGATCTGGAAGAACTGGCCGCCGAAAAAGCCCAGTAATCACAATAAAAAGGCATTGCAGGAGCGCTCCATGATTCGGCTCACCGCTGAACTCACCCCGGCTGGCACCAGTTACCTGGCGACCGGCCAAGGCCAGCCCGTGGTCTTGATCCACGGCGTGGGCCTGAACAAAGAAATGTGGGGCGGCCAGATCGTTGGCCTGTCGGCCCAATATCAGGTGATCGCCTACGACATGCTCGGCCACGGCGCCAGCCCGCGACCGGCCAGCGGCACCGACCTGCTCGGGTACGCTGATCAGTTGCTGGAACTGCTCGATCACTTGAACCTGCCTGAGGCAGCGGTGATCGGTTTTTCCATGGGCGGGCTGGTGGCGCGGGCGTTTGCCTTGCATTACCCGCAGCGCCTGCAAAGCCTTGTGGTGTTGAACAGCGTGTTCAACCGCAGCGAAGAGCAGCGTGCCGGCGTTATCGCCCGCACCGCTCAGGCTGCCGAACATGGGCCGGACGCCAATGCCGAAGCGGCGCTGTCACGCTGGTTCAGCCGTGAATATCAGGCGGCTAACCCGGCGCAGATCGCCGCGATCCGCCAGACCCTCGCCGGCAATGATCCGCAAGGCTATCTGACCACTTATGAGCTGTTCGCCACCCAAGACATGTACCGCGCCGACGACCTGGGCAGCATTCAGGCGCCGACGCTGATTGCCACCGGCGAACTCGACCCGGGTTCGACCCCGGAAATGGCCGAGCAACTGGCCCGGCGCATCCCCGGCGCGAAGGTTGCCGTGCTGCCCGAGCAACGGCATATGATGCCCGTAGAGTCGCCGCGACTGGTCAACCAGACGCTGCTGGAATTTCTCCAATTCGCACACTCCCGACAAAACCAAATAAAGGGGATCGTTGCATGACACTCGCACGCTTCCAGATGTGCATCGGCGGAGAATGGGTCGACGCCCTCTCCGGCAAGACTTTCGAAAGCCTCAATCCGGCCTCCGCACAAGCCTGGGCCGAACTGCCCGACGCCGATGAAGCGGACGTCGAACGCGCCGTGCAATCAGCGCAGGCCGCGTTCGACAGCCCGGCCTGGCGTGGCCTCACCGCCACTGCACGGGGCAAACTGCTGCGTCGCCTCGGTGACCTGATTGCGGAAAACAAGGAACAACTGGCGCAGCTGGAAAGCCGCGACAACGGCAAACTGATCCGCGAAACCCGGGGTCAGGTCGGTTATCTGCCGGAGTTCTTCCACTACACCGCAGGCCTCGCCGACAAGCTCGAAGGCGGCACGCTGCCGCTGGATAAGCCCGACCTGTTCGCCTACACCGTGCACGAAGCGATGGGTGTGGTCGCCGCGATCATTCCGTGGAACAGCCCGCTGTACCTGACTGCAATCAAACTCGCCCCGGCCCTCGCCGCCGGCAACACGATTGTGATCAAGCCGTCCGAGCACGCTTCGGCGACGATTCTGGAGCTGGCGCGTCTGGCCCTCGAAGCCGGGATTCCGCCGGGCGTGGTCAACGTCGTCACCGGGTATGGCCCGAGCACCGGCGCCGCCCTCACCCGTCATCCGCTGATCCGCAAGATCGCCTTCACTGGCGGCGCGGCGACGGCGCGGCATGTGGTGCGCAGCAGCGCCGAGAACTTCGCCAAGCTGTCGCTGGAACTGGGCGGCAAGTCGCCGAACATCATCTTCGCCGATGCCGATCTGGACAGCGCGATCAACGGCGCGATTGCCGGGATCTACGCGGCATCCGGTCAGAGCTGCGTGTCCGGCTCCCGCCTGTTGGTGCAGGACGAAATCTACGACGAGTTCGTCAATCGGCTTGTCGAGCGCGCTCAACGCATCCGCATCGGCAACCCACAGGAAGACAACAGTGAGATGGGCCCGATGGCCACCGCGCAGCAACTGGCGGTGGTCGAAGGTCTTGTGGCTGATGCCATCGCAGAAGGTGCGCGTTTGCGTACCGGCGGCAAGCGTCCGGCGGGTCTTGGTGAAGGCTGGTTCTACGAGCCGACGCTGTTCGAATGCGACCGCAATTCGATGAAGATCATGCAGGAAGAAGTGTTCGGCCCGGTGGCTTCGGTGATTCGATTCAAAGATGAAGCTGAAGCGCTGGCGATCGCCAACGACTCGCAGTTCGGCCTCGCCGCCGGCATCTGGACCCGCGATCTCGGTCGCGCCCATCGCCTCGCCCGGGATGTACGTTCGGGGATCATCTGGGTCAACACCTACCGTGCGGTGTCGGCGATGGCGCCGATTGGCGGCTTCAAGAACAGTGGCTATGGACGCGAAAGCGGCATCGACTCGGTGCTGGCTTACACCGAACTGAAAACGGTGTGGATCAACCTCTCTCAGGCACCGATGCCTGATCCGTTTGTGATGCGCTAGGAGTCCTGCGAAATGATCGAACCCGGCATTTACAAAGACGTGATGAGTTCGTTTCCGTCTGGCGTCACGGTGGTCACCACCCTCGATCCGGATGGCGGCATCGTCGGCATCACCGCCAGCGCCTTTAGCGCGCTGTCGATTGACCCGGCGCTGGTGCTGTTCTGTCCCAACTACGCTTCCGACACCTATCCGGTTTTGCGCGACAGCAAGAAATTCGCAATCCATTTGCTGTCCGCCGAGCAGACCGCCGAGGCCTATGCGTTTGCTGGTAAAGGCAAGGACAAGGCCAAGGATATCGAGTGGCATCTGAGCGAACTCGGTAACCCGATTCTGGCCAAAGCGACGGCGATCATCGAGTGCGAGCTGTGGCGGGAATACGACGGCGGTGATCACGCGATCATCGTGGGCGCGGTGAAGAACCTGATCCTGCCGGCGCAACCGGTGACGCCGATGATCTACCACAAAGGCAAGCTCGGGCCATTGCCGACACTGGCCTGACAGAACAATGCAAAATCCTGTGGGAGCTGGCTTGCCAGCGATGAGGACTTAACATTCAACATCGATGTTGGCTGATAGTCCGCTATCGCTGGCAAGCCAGCTCCCACAGGGATTGAGGTGAGGCAAAGAATATGAATAACGAGAAGTACGAAAAAGGCCTGAAGATTCGCACCCAGGTGCTCGGCGAAGCCTATGTGCAGCGCTCGATCGACAACGCCGACGACTTCACCCGCCCCCTGCAGGAAATGGTCACCGAATACTGTTGGGGTCATGTCTGGGGCCGCGAAGGCTTGTCGCTCAAGGAGCGCAGCATGATCAACCTGGCGATGATCTCGGCGCTCAACCGTCCGCACGAACTCAAGCTGCATGTGCGCGGCGCCTTGCGTAACGGCCTTAGTCGTGAGCAAATACGCGAAATTCTGCTTCAGGTCGGCATTTATTGCGGCGTCCCGGCGGCCGTGGACAGTTTCCGGCTCGCCCGTGAAGCCTTCGCCGAAGCCGACGCCGAGGCCTCCAGTTAACCCCTCGGCTGTTTTGATGCCCGTCTGGCATGGACAGCCACAGTAAAGAGCGGACCCCATGAAACGCCAGCCACTCGACGACAGCTTCAAGGTCAATCGCAACCCCGTTACCCTGCGCGAAATCGTGCTGGATAAACTGCGTAGCGCGATCATGAATTTCCAGCTCATGCCGGGCGATCGTCTGGTGGAGCGCGATCTGTGCGATCGCCTTGGCGTCAGCCGCACATCGGTGCGCGAAGCCTTGCGTCACCTTGAATCTGAAGGCCTGGTCGAGTTCGCCGATGCCAAAGGCCCGCGCGTGGCAATCATCACCCTCGCCGATGCCGTCGATATCTATGAGCTGCGTTGCGTGCTCGAAGGTTTGATCGTCCAGCTGTTCACGCTGCGCGCCAAGGCCAAGGACATCAAAGCCCTGGAAAAAGCCCTCGACGAGAACCGCAAGGCACTCAAGGACGGCGAACTGCAACAGGTGATCGACTCGGTGCAGGGCTTCTACGACGTGCTGCTGGAAGGTTCGGGCAACCATGTTGCGGCGACTCAGCTGCGTCAGTTGCAGGCTCGCATCAGCTACTTGCGCGCGACTTCGGTTTCCCAGGAAAACCGTCGCGGCGCGAGTAATCAGGAAATGGAAAAAATGGTCGCGGCGATCAAGAGCGGCGATCCGCTGGCGGCGCATCAGGCCTGTGTTGATCACGTTCGCGCTGCCGCTGCGGTGGCACTCGACTATCTCAAGCGCAAGCAGGAAGAGACCGGGGCTACCCCGCCAATCACCCTGCCCATCGCGCTGAAAGAACCCCGTATAGGTCACTGATATGTTCAGCCCGAGCTATTGCCCGAAATGCGGTGGCCCTGACCTTGGTCAGCAGGTGCCGCCGGGCGATACGCACGAGCGCCTGATGTGCCGCGGCTGCGGCTACATCCACTACGTCAATCCGAAGATCATTGCCGGCTGCATCATCGAGCAGGACGGCAAATACCTCTTGTGCCAACGGGCGATTCCCCCGCGCCCGGGCACCTGGACGCTGCCGGCCGGCTTCATGGAAAGCGGCGAGACCACCGAGCAGGCGGCGCTGCGTGAAGTCTGGGAAGAAAGCGGCGTGCGTGCGGAGATTCTCTCGCCCTATTCGATTTTCAGCGTGCCGAAGATCAGCGAGGTGTACATCATCTTCCGCGCCATTGCGCTGGAGATCACCGGGCAGTACGGGCCGGAAACGCTGGACTACAAGTTCTTTGCGCCTGAAGACATCCCGTGGGAACAGATCTATTACCCGGCGATCCGGCAGATTCTCGAGCGCTATATCGAGGAGCGCCAGGCTGGGGTGTATGGGATTTACATGGGTAATGACGATAGCGGCAAGATCCACTTTATCCGCTGAAGACCGCATTCCCCCCTGCCTGATCGTTCCCACACTCCGCGTGGGAATGCAGCCCGGGACGCTCCGCGTCCCTTCAAAAGCCGAACGCGGAGCGTCCGAAGAGGCATTCCCACGCGGAGCGTGGGAACGATCATTGCGTGGGAACGATCACTTCCGCGGGGTTCAGAGTGGGGCGATGCCTTCGACGATGATGATTTCCGCCTTCGCCCATTCCTCGCGGTAACTTTTCGCCTCCTGGTACGCCGCCGATTGGTAGCACGCCACGGCTTTTTCGTAGCTTTCAAACTCGATCACCACACTGCGTTGCGGCGTCCTGCGCCCTTCCATCGCCTCGCTGCGCCCGCCTCTCGCGAGAAACTTCGCGCCGAACTCGGCGAAGGCCGCCGGCGCGCGCTGGGTGTATTGGCTGTAGTGATCGGCATCGGCGATATCCACGTGAGCAATCCAGTACGCCTTCATAGTGACCTCTTTGTTGATTTTGTATTATGGTATACCAATATATTTCCAACGAACCCTGAGAGTCCAGCATGGCCTTCAACAGCATCGAAGAAATCATCGAAGATTATCGTCTCGGCAAAATGGTCCTGCTGGTCGATGACGAAGATCGCGAAAACGAGGGCGACCTGCTGCTGGCCGCCGACTGCTGCACGCCCGAGGCGATCAGCTTCATGGCGCGTGAAGCGCGGGGGCTGATCTGCCTGACGCTGACTGACGAACATTGCCAGCGTTTGGGCCTTGAGCAAATGGTGCCGGCCAATGGGAGCGTGTTCAGCACAGCCTTCACGGTGTCGATTGAAGCGGCGGTTGGCGTCACCACCGGCATATCCGCCGCCGACCGCGCCTGCACGGTTGCCGCCGCCGTAGCCAAAGACGCTCGCGCCGAAGACCTGGTACAGCCGGGCCATATCTTTCCGTTGCGTGCCAAGGAAGGTGGCGTGCTGACCCGCGCCGGTCATACCGAGGCGGGTTGCGATTTAGCGCGTCTCGCCGGTTTCACACCGGCCTCGGTCATCGTCGAGGTGATGAACGACGACGGCACCATGGCCCGTCGCCCGGATCTGGAAGTGTTTGCACGCAAGCACGGGATCAAGATCGGCACCATCGCCGACCTGATCCACTATCGACTCAGCACCGAACACACCATCGAACGGATTGGCGAACGTGAGCTGCCGACGGTGCACGGCACGTTCCGCTTGATCACTTTTGAGGATCGCATCGAGGGCGGCGTGCACATGGCCATGGTCATGGGCGATCTGCGCCGCGAAGAGCCGACGCTGGTGCGCGTGCATGTGATTGATCCGCTGCGTGATCTGGTCGGTGCCGAGTACAGCGGACCGACGAACTGGACGCTGTGGGCGGCGTTGCAACGGGTGGCGGCTGAAGGGCATGGGGTTGTGGTGGTACTGGCCAATCATGAGTCGTCGCAGGCGCTACTTGAGCGCGTACCGCAATTGACCCAACCGCCACGGCAGTTCAGTCGCTCGCAATCGCGGATTTATTCCGAGGTGGGGACTGGGGCGCAGATTCTGCAGAATCTGGGGGTTGGCAAGCTGCGTCACCTGGGCCCTCCTCTGAAATACGCTGGCCTGACCGGGTATGACCTGGAAGTGGTCGAGAGTATTCCGTTCACCGAATAACTCACGTCGAGCACAAATCCAAATGTAGGAGTGAGCCTGCTCGCGATAGCGGTGTGACATTCAGCAATGATGTTGACTGATACACCGCTATCGCGAGCAGGCTCACTCCTACAGGGTTTTCCATTTCAAACTGATTCCTCTGAGCTTCCAAAAAACAGATTCGCCAGATAACCGGTAAGGCAAAGTGCTTGCACAAAGTTTGGAATACCATAATATGATATTCCATAGACCGGACACTCCAACGAACGTCCATCTACTGCTCCCGATAGGCGGGCAACAACGCAAGCCCGCTCAAAAACACAACAATGAGGGCGTAAAAATGGTGTTGAACAAAGCTGCAACCGCGATCTTTTTTGCGGGACTGCTCAGCGTCACCGGCCAGGCTGCAATGGCTGCCGAAAGCGTGAATTTTGTCAGCTGGGGTGGAAGCACCCAGGATGCGCAGAAACAGGCCTGGGCCGATCCGTTCAGCAAGGCCAGCGGCATCACCGTGGTGCAGGACGGGCCGACCGACTACGGCAAACTCAAAGCCATGGTCGAGAGCGGCAACGTGCAGTGGGACGTGGTCGATGTCGAAGCCGATTTCGCCCTGCGTGCCGCCGCTGAAGGCCTGCTCGAACCCCTCGATTTCAAAGTGATTCAGCGCGACAAGATCGACCCGCGTTTCGTCAGCGATTACGGCGTCGGCTCGTTCTTCTTCTCCTTCGTCCTCGGCTACAACGAGGGCAAACTCGGCGCTGCCAAGCCGCAAGACTGGACGGCACTGTTCGACACCAAGACCTACCCCGGCAAACGCGCCCTGTACAAATGGCCAAGCCCCGGCGTGCTCGAACTGGCGCTGCTGGCCGACGGCGTCGCGGCCGACAAGCTCTACCCGCTGGATCTGGATCGCGCCTTCAAGAAACTCGACACCATCAAGAAAGACATCGTCTGGTGGGGCGGCGGCGCGCAGTCGCAGCAACTGCTGGCCTCTGGCGAAGCGAGCATGGGTCAGTTCTGGAACGGCCGCATTCACGCCCTGCAAGAAGACGGCGCGCCGGTTGGCGTGAGCTGGAAACAGAACCTGGTCATGGCCGACATTCTGGTGATTCCAAAAGGCTCGAAAAACAAGGACGCGGCGATGAAGTTTCTGGCCAATGCCAGCAGCGCCAAAGGCCAGGCCGACTTCTCCAACCTGACCGCCTACGCCCCGGTCAACCTCGACAGTGTGGAGCGTCTGGATTCGACGCTAGCCCCCAACCTGCCGACTGCCTACGCTAAGGATCAGATCACTCTTGATTTCGCGTACTGGGCCAAAAACGGCCAGGCCATCGCGACACGGTGGAACGAATGGCTGGTCAAATGAAAATGGCGGCCACCGCGTCCCGTCCCTCCACTGCCACCGGGAGCGCCGCGAGCGCTGCCGGCTCGGCCCACGGAAAACAGGCGGTTGCGATGCAGCAAGCCCCGTCCCTCAGACAACGCTGGCGCGGCGCCGGCAACCTCGCACCGGCGCTGCTGTTCATCGGCCTGTTCTTTCTCGCGCCGTTGATTGGCCTGCTGTTGCGCGGCGTGCTCGAACCGACCCCGGGCCTTGGCAACTACGAACAACTGTTCGCCAACTCGGCGTATGCACGAGTGCTGCTCAACACCTTTTCGGTGGCCGGGCTGGTGACGCTGTTCAGCCTGCTGCTGGGCTTTCCGCTGGCCTGGGCGATCACCCTGGTGCCGCGTGGCTGGGGTCGCTGGATCCTCAACATCGTGCTGCTGTCGATGTGGACCAGCCTGCTCGCCCGCACCTATTCATGGCTGGTGCTGCTGCAAGCCTCGGGCGTGATCAACAAAGCGCTGATGGCGATGGGCATCATCGATCAGCCGCTGGAGATGGTGCACAACCTCACCGGTGTGGTGATCGGCATGAGCTACATCATGATCCCGTTCATCGTGCTGCCGCTGCAGGCGACCATGCAGGCCATCGACCCGATGATTCTGCAGGCCGGCTCGATCTGTGGTGCCAGTCCGTGGACCAACTTCTTCCGGGTGTTCCTGCCGCTGTGCCGGCCGGGTCTGGCCTCCGGCGGCTTGATGGTGTTCGTGATGTCGCTCGGTTACTACGTCACCCCGGCACTGCTCGGCGGCGCGCAGAACATGATGCTGCCGGAGTTCATCATTCAGCAGGTGCAATCGTTCCTCAACTGGGGTCTGGCCAGTGCCGGCGCTGCGTTGCTGATCGCGATCACTTTGGTGCTGTTCTACTTCTACCTGAAGCTTCAGCCGGAATCCCCGGTTGGCGCCAGTAACGCGAGGTAAGCCGACATGCTCCTGACTCCCAATGCGATGAGCCGGCGCATGCGTTTCGGCCTCTACGCCACCACCGGGCTGATCGGTCTGTTCCTGCTGTTGCCGATCGTCTTCATCGTGCTGTTGTCGTTCGGCTCGTCGCAGTGGCTGGTGTTTCCGCCACCGGGCTGGACGCTGAAATGGTACGGCCAGTTCTTCTCCAACCCGGACTGGATGAACGCCGCAGCGGCCAGCCTCAAGGTCGCCGTGCTGACCACAATCTGCGCCGTGACCCTCGGTTTGCCGACCGCGTTTGCACTGGTGCGCGGGCGCTTTCCCGGCCGGGAAATGCTCTACGGCCTGTTCACCCTGCCGATGATCGTGCCACTGGTGATCATCGCCGTGGCGGTGTACGCGCTGTTCCTCAAGCTTGGTTACACCGGGACGATGTTCGCCTTCGTGGTCAGCCATGTGATTGTTGCGCTGCCATTCACCATCATCTCGATCATCAACTCGCTGAAGCTGTTCGATCAGTCGATTGAAGACGCGGCAGTGATCTGCGGAGCCTCGCGTCTGCAAGCAGTGTTCAAGGTGACCTTCCCGGCGATTCGTCCGGGCATGGTCGCCGGCGCCCTCTTCGCCTTTCTGGTTTCGTGGGACGAAGTGGTGCTCAGCGTGATGATGGCCAGCCCGACCCTGCAAACCCTTCCCGTGAAAATGTGGACCACCCTGCGCCAGGACCTGACACCGGTGATCGCCGTCGCTTCGACGCTGCTGATCGGCTTGTCAGTGTTGGTCATGGTGATCGCCGCCGCGCTGCGCCGGCGCAACGAAATCAGCGCCTGAGCGCCCAGGAGTACGACATGAGTGCCGTGATCAAAGACGCATCCCAGCAGAACGACAAACCCCTGGTCAGCCTGCGCAACCTGAACAAGCATTACGGCGACTTTGCCGCCGTCGACAACATCTCGCTGGACATCAAGGACGGCGAGTTCCTGACCTTCCTTGGCTCCAGCGGCTCGGGCAAAAGCACCACGCTGTCGATGCTTGCCGGGTTCGAAACGCCGAGCAGTGGCGAGATCCTCGTCAACGGTCAGTCGCTGGTGAACGTGCCGCCGCACAAGCGTGACATCGGCATGGTGTTTCAGCGTTATTCGCTGTTCCCGCATCTGTCGGTGCGCGACAACATCGCGTTTCCCTTGGCGATTCGCAAACTTGCCGCAGCCGAACGTGACAAGCGTGTCGACGCGATGTTGAAACTGGTGCAACTTGAGCAGTTCGCCCATCGCCGCCCTTCGCAATTGTCTGGCGGCCAGCAACAGCGTGTCGCCATCGCCCGGGCGCTGGTTTACGAACCGCGCATTCTGCTGATGGACGAACCGCTCGGTGCCCTGGATAAAAAACTGCGTGAAGACTTGCAGGACGAATTGCGCCAACTGCATCGGCGCCTGGGCATCACCATTGTTTACGTGACCCACGACCAGGAAGAAGCCATGCGCTTGTCGCAACGCATTGCAATTTTCAGTCACGGCAAGATTGTCGGTCTGGGCAGCGGATATGACCTTTATCAGAATCCGCCGAATGCCTTTGTCGCCTCGTTTCTGGGGAACTCGAACTTCCTCAAACTCAAGGCCCAGGGCAATGCAGCGGCGAGTTTTGAAGGGCAGTCGTTGTCGATTCGGCTGACGGCGGGATTGCACACCGATCAGGATGTATTGCTGATGGTGCGGCCGGAAAAAGCCTTGGCCTTGAGCGTGCCGCAGGCGCTCAGCGAACCGCTGCCGTCGGGTTGGAACGAGGTGTCAGCGAAGGTCGTGGAAGTGTTGTTTCTCGGGGAAAGCCAGACTTGCAGCGTGGTCACCTCGGGCGGCACCTCGATGACGGTCAAGGCATTGTCCGCGGCCGGCATGCCGCTCAAGGCCGGCGATCCGGTGCAAGTACGCTGGGCCACTGCCGATGCGTGCGTCTACACCGAATGGACCGAAAGCGATCTCAACAAGGCTGCCGGTTCTCACTGAGCTTTACTGGCAACACACAACTCCTACAGTTGAACTGCGTGTACCCCTCGGGTCATCACAGCGTCGGGCTGCGGTGGCCCTTTTTTTCAGACGATGGGCGCAAACCCTTCAATCTCATCCGGCCACGCCGTAAGAATTTCAAACCCGGTCTCAGTCACCGCGACCATATGCTCCCACTGCGCCGACAACGAGCCATCCTTGGTCAGCACGGTCCAGCCATCCGGCATGTTCTTCACATGACGCTTGCCGGCATTGAGCATCGGTTCAACGGTAAATATCATTCCCGCCTTCAACTTCATTCCCTGATTCGGAAAACCGTAATGCAGGATCTGCGGCTCGTCGTGATACACCTTGCCGATCCCATGCCCGCAATACTCGCGCACCACGCTAAAGCCCTCCTTCTCCGCCAGCGTCTGGATCGCGTGGCCGATATCGCCCAAAGTCGCACCCGGCTTGACCACGCGAATTCCCGCACACATCGCCTCGTAAGTGGTCTTGATCAGATGCTGCGCCTCAGGCGTTGCCTCGCCGACCACGTACATGCGACTGGTGTCGCCGAACCAGCCGTCCTTGATCACCGCGATGTCGAGGTTGACGATGTCACCATCCTTCAACGGCGTGCCCGAAGGGATGCCATGACAGACCACATCGTTGACCGAGGCGCAGACGGTTTTCGGAAAACCGTGATAACCGACGTTGGCCGGCACGGCTTTCTGCACGTTGACGATGTAGTCGTTGCACAGCCGATCCAGCTCATCGGTGGTGACGCCAGCCTTGACGTGCGGCACCAGCATTGCCAGTACTTCTGCAGCGAGTTTGCCTGCGGCACGCGATTGGGCGATATCGGCCGGGGTGTTGATCTTGATCTGGTTTCTCATGCGCTGACGGCTTCCTGAGTCAGTTGTTGCAGATCCAGCCCACCGTTCTGCTCGGCGCGGATCAGCAAGCGGCAAATGGCGCTGTGGTCGAGGTTGGGATGCAGCTCGGCGAGCATGCCGATGCGCATCCAGTGCTCGGCCTGCGCGTTGATCGAGCGGCTGAGGGCGTTACTGGAGATGCGCAGATTCTCGTGCATGTCCTCTGAAATCTTTACGATGCCCATATATGAATCCAATACGATGTGTATATGGATCGTATATTAGCCAAGCTCTATGAGGAATTGCAAACCAAGACCTGTGACGGGTAATGGGGTGACGAATTTCAGGCAAAAAAAAGCTGCCGGAAATGGCAGCAAAAACTTCAAGAACACGCGATGTATTGAGCAAAGTGTAGGCGCCGGAAAATGACAGTGTCATGACAGCGGCAAATTCATTCAATCGCCCCTGCGTCATCATCAGGATGTCATCAAGCCAAAGGCAGAATCCTCGCAAACCGTCTTGAGCCTTCGACGGATGCTTTGCAAGGACTCCCATGAAAGAAGACGCCTCGCTGTTCGCCGCCATCGACCTGGGCTCAAATGCATTTCGCATGATGATCGGCCAGTCGGTACGCAGTCGCAAAGGCCTGATGATTCAGGAAGTCAAAACCTTGCGCGAGCCGGTGCGTTTGTCCGAGGGCTTTGACGGTGGCGCACTGGATACGATGGCGCTGGATCGAGGCTGGCAGGCGTTGGCGCGATTCGGCAAGAAACTGCGCGGGTTCGACCCGGGTCGAGTGCGGGCAGTGGCGACCAGCGCAGTGCGCGAGGCCGATAACGCGCCGCTGTTTCTGGCCAGTGCCGAGCGGCATCTGGGTTTTCGCATCGACGTCATTTCCGGCCATGAAGAGGCTCGTCTGGTCTACGCCGGCGTGGCGCACACGTTACCGGGCGTCGAAGACATGCGTCTGGTGGTCGATATCGGCGGCGGCTCCACCGAACTGATTCTCGGCCAGGGCTCGCAACCGCTGCTGACCGAAAGCATCGCCGTCGGCAGCGGCACGTTAAGTACGCGATTCTTTCGCGGTGGCGCCATTTCTGCCGGCGCCCTGCAAGAAGCCGAACGCGTGGCCATCCTGCAATTCGAAAAAGTCGCCCGCCGCTATCGCGCTCAGGGTTGGCAGCAGACCATTGGCTCTTCGGGCACTGCGCGCATGCTCGCCAAAGTGCTCAAGGCCAATCGACTTAACGATTTCGCTCAGGACGGTATTACCTACGCTGGCCTGTTGCGTCTTTCCTTGCTGTTGCTGAAGGTCAGCAACGTCCAACAGTTGAAGCTCGCCGGTCTGCAACCTCATCGCCAGAGCATCCTGCCCGGCGGACTGGTGTTGATGCTGGCGGCATTCAAGGTGTTTGGCATCTCGCAGATGGTGCCCTCCGAACCGGGATTGAGGCTGGGTGTTCTGCACGGGCTGATGAGCAATCACTGACCTCTGCGCATTGCAGCAGATTCACTCGCTAATCAAGGCTTTCCTGATAGCGAGGACGCCCTTTCAAACCTCAATGACGCCTTCCTGTAAAAGCTGATAAATGCCTCCCACCTCCTCGCGGTTTTCGTTCTATCGTTAGATCGAAATGGCAGCATTTCCGGCCGACTAAAGGTTGCGACGCCCCCTGTCTGAGCCTATGTTGCACGCGAGCTTATTCCCCGCGAATGGAACGCGATCAACACCACAAAGAGGTGAAGAGATGTCAAAGGATTCACGCCCTGCCGTACTTGGGCTGATCGGCAATACGCCGCTGGTACAAGTGACCCGCTTCGATACCGGCCTGTGCACACTGTTTCTCAAACTCGAATCGCAAAACCCCGGCGGTTCAATCAAGGATCGTATCGGTCTGGCAATGATCGATGCGGCTGAACGTGATGGTCGCCTCAAACCCGGCGGCACCATCGTCGAGGCCACTGCCGGCAACACCGGCCTGGGTCTGGCACTGGTCGGGCGCGCCAAAGGCTACCGCGTGGTGCTGGTGGTGCCGGACAAGATGTCCACGGAAAAAGTCCTGCACCTGAAAGCCATGGGCGCCGAGGTGCATATCACCCGCTCCGATGTCGGCAAGGGCCATCCCGAGTATTACCAGGACGTCGCCGCACGTTTGGCGAAAGACATTCCCGGCGCATTTTTCGCTGACCAGTTCAACAACCCGGCCAACCCGCTGGCCCATGAATGCAGTACCGCACCGGAGATCTGGGCGCAGACCGAACACGACCTGGATGCCATCGTCGTCGGCGTCGGTTCGGCCGGGACCCTGACCGGGCTGACCCGTTTCTTCAAGCGCGTGCAACCGGATCTGGAAATGGTCCTGGCCGACCCGGTCGGCTCGGTCATGGCGCAATACAGCCGTGACGGCTCGATGCTGACGCCTGGTTCGTGGGCGGTCGAAGGCATCGGCGAAGACTTCATTCCGTCGATCACCGATCTCTCCAGTGTGCGTCACGCCTATTCGATCAGCGATGAAGAAAGCTTCGATCACGCCCGCCAACTGCTCAAGGCCGAAGGTATTCTCGGCGGCTCGTCGACCGGCACTTTGCTCGCTGCTGCGCTGCGTTATTGCCGCGAACAGACCGAGCCGAAACGCGTCGTCAGTTTTGTCTGCGACACCGGCACTCGCTATTTGTCGAAGGTCTACAACGACCAGTGGATGACCGATCAGGGCCTGTTGCAACGCAAGGGTTATGGCGACTTGCGCGACCTGATTGCCCGTCGCTTCGAGGATGGCCGGGTGATCAGCGTCGGCCCCGACGACACCTTGCTGACCGCGTTCCAGCGCATGCGTCTGGCAGACGTTTCGCAACTGCCGGTGCTGGTTGAAGGCAAGGAGCTGGTTGGCGTTATCGATGAATCCGACATCCTGCTGGCCGTTCACGAAGACGCTGCACGCTTCAGCCAATCAGTTTCCAGCGTGATGACCGATAAACTGCAAACGCTGGCACCAGGCGCTACCCTTGCGGAACTGGAATCGGTGCTCAGCCGTGGCCTCGTGGCCATCGTCGCCGACGCGTCGGGCTTCCATGGCCTGATCACCCGCACCGACATGCTCAACCAATTACGGAGATCCCTCGCATGAGTCAGCACGACAAGAATTCCCAAGGCTTCGCGACCCGGGTGATCCACGCCGGGCAAGAGCCTGACCCGACCACCGGCGCGCTGATGCCGCCGATCTATGCCAACTCGACTTATCTGCAAGACAGCCCCGGCGTGCACAAAGGCTTCGACTACGGCCGCTCGCACAACCCGACGCGTTTTGCCCTTGAGCGTTGCGTGGCGGATCTGGAAGGTGGCACCCAGGCGTTTGCTTTCGCTTCCGGGCTGGCGACGATTTCCACCGTCCTCGAACTGATCGATGCCGGTTCGCACATCATCTCCGGCAACGACCTGTACGGCGGCACCTTCCGCCTGTTCGACAAGGTGCGCCAACGCAGCGCCGGGCATCGTTTCAGCTACGTCGACCTGACTGACCTGTCGGCGTTCGAAGCGGCGCTGCAGGACGACACGCGCCTGGTCATCGTCGAGTCGCCGACCAACCCGCTGCTGAGCCTGTCAGATCTGGCGGCCATCGCGCGGATCTGCCGCGCACGCGGGATCATCAGCGTGGCCGACAACACGTTTGCCAGCCCGTACATCCAGCGGCCGCTGGAGCTGGGTTTCGACATCGTGCTGCACTCGACCACCAAATACCTCAACGGTCACTCCGACGTCATTGGCGGTATTGCCGTGGTCGGGCAGAACGCCGAACTGGCCGAACGCCTGGGCTTTTTGCAGAACGCGGTCGGCGCTATTTCCGGGCCGTTCGATGCATTCCTGACCTTGCGCGGGGTGAAAACCCTGGCGCTGCGCATGGAGCGGCATTGCAGCAACGCACTGGATCTGGCGCAGTGGCTGGAGCAGCAGCCGCAGGTCAAACGCGTCTACTACCCGGGCCTCGCGTCGCATCCGCAGCATGAATTGGCCAAGCGGCAGATGCGCGGTTTCGGCGGGATGATTTCGGTGGATCTGAACACTGATCTGGCCGGCGCACGGCGTTTCCTGGAGAACGTGAAGATCTTCGCTCTGGCTGAAAGCCTCGGCGGTGTCGAGAGTCTGATCGAGCATCCGGCGATCATGACGCACGCGACCATTCCACCTGAAACCCGCGCCATACTGGGTATCGGCGATGGTTTGGTGCGGCTGTCGGTGGGCGTCGAAGACGTCGAAGACCTGCGCGCCGATCTGGCGCATGCACTGACGAAAATCTAGTCCGGTAAGAACGACAAAGCCCGCACGATGCGGGCTTTGGTTGTTTGAGCAGGCGGCCAGTGCTGGTCTCTGGCTTACAAGGTTTATCAGGCTTCTCACAGTACCGGGCGAAATTGAAAAAGTAGTGCCTCGGCTGCTTCACACGGCGTAAGGGCTGGATCTCAGCGCGGAGATCTTTCTAACCGTGTACCCTTCGGAACGCGCCCCACGTCCCCTTGCTATCCGTTTGCGCATCAGTCTGCGTCTTCGCCTACATTCTTGAGCCTAGCAAAAGGCCGGAGGTCCGGGCTGGCGTTTTTAGACCGATTTCCTTCTTGCCCCTGCCTGCAAGGAAGTGAAACGACTAATCGCTGATTGTCCCTTCGTCCCCCGGCAGGATGGGCAGTCGATGCCGATCCATACTGCTTCAGTCGCGTTTCCCAGTGTCATCGAAATCGTCGACACCCGTGCACTGAAGGGTGCACCCGTGCCAATTGCCAAAGAGCTTGATCGCAGGCGCCGTCGCAGCGGACGGTGCTGATCGGGTTAAGGCCAACCGCCTCGCTTACTCCCGCGTAGGCGTCGGCTCTGATCGAGTCGCCTCGGCATTGATGACCGGCAGTTATTCCGACCAGTCCAACAGCACTCAGTAATACCTCTTTCGGCCCAACGGACGGCTTCGACTTGCCGTCTGTTCGGCGCCGCAGTAGCACATTTGTGCTAATCGACCGCTGCGCCACCCGACGCTATATTCCCCTGCAACCCCCGATGTTCCCCAACGTTGCCCTCTCGCAGCGTGCGGGATCGTTGTGCCTGGAAATCAGAACAACACCAAGGAAGAAACACCATGAAACTGCATACCCAGCTCTGCAAAGTCGCCGTTGTCGGCGCCCTCCTGATCGGCGTCGGCGGTTGCCAGACCGTCAAGCCCAGCGAAGCCAGCATGAAAGAGCGCGCTCAGACCGTCATCGGCAAACCAGTGTCGAAAATCGACAACGTCCGCAGCGACAGCACCCTCACCTACTACACCGCCTACACCCCGGCCGGTGAGTACAACTGTGAATTGCCCAGTGGCGCCATCATCGCGGTCGCGAGCATGGGCATCATGACGCCGCCGCTGTCATGCCTGCCCAAAGGCGCCTCGCCGATTCCATTCCAATAATCCCACTTCCTCGGTAAAGGACTGCGTTCCATCATGAAAACCCTGATCGCAACACTCACCCTCGCCACCCTGTTCCTCACCGGCTGCGCCACCCCGAAACAATGGGAAGCCACCGGCGGCAGCAAAAACGATGGCGTCGTCCAGGTCTCCTATGAGCTGGGTCAATTCGAAAGCGGCCAGACCAGCGCCGAACAAGGCCTGACCGTCGCCGCACAACGCTGCAAGACCTGGGGCTACAAAAACGCCGAGGTCACCGGCTCGGAGAAAAACATCTGCCGCACCATGGGCCAGTACAACTGCCTGCAAACCACCATCACTCAGGACTATCTCTGCAAACGCTGACGCCCGGCCCATGTAGGCGCAGCGTGCCGCAGCGCCTACAGAGTTTCCGCGACAGGCGCTGCATGCCGGTCGCGCAGGGTTCGCAAGGTCGTGCGCAGCTCGGCCGGGCGTACCGGTTTGGACAGGATGGCAATTTGGCGGTCGTGCAAGGCCGCCTGTATTTTTTCGATGTCATGCCCGGTGATGATCATCGCCGGCACCGCCCAGCCGCGCTGGCGCCGCACATCGTCAATGCATTCGATGCCCGTGGCATGGGTACCGAGATCATAGTCGGCGACGATGATGTCGCAATCGGTGACCAGGTCGCGCCCCGTCAGTTCGGCCTGCACCACACAGCCCCAACGCTCCAGCAACGCCGACGTGGCCATCAGCACGTTGCGATCATCCTCCACCAGACACACCTTCAGCCCGGTCAGCAGACCGACCTGGCGCGCATCATCGCGAATGACTGATTGTTGCGGCGCAGCAGCCATGGGAAGTCCGGACAAAGTGACCGCCGTCCCGCGCCCCAGCCGTGAGCGCAGCGCGACCTCCAACCCGATCAATTGCCCCAGACGCTTGACGATCGACAGGCCCAGCCCCACACCCTCGACGTCTTTGTCACGTAGCTGGCGAACCCGGTAAAACTCCTCGAATACCTTCGGCAGATGCTCCTCGGCGATGCCATTGCCCTGATCGTAAATGACGATAGCCAGCCCGGCTGCGCGCCTGCGCACACCGATCAGCACCGGTCGCTGCGCGCCGTACTTGAAGCAGTTGGAAAGCACGTTCTGCACCATGGTCGCCAGCAGCGCCGGATCGGTGCGCACCCAGTATTCACAAGGTCGCAAACGCAACTCCACGCCCGCCCAGCGTGCCGCTTCGGCGTTCTGCCGAATCAGCTCCGCGAGCCATTCGCCCAGATGCACGATTTGCAATTTCGGCAGGATCCGTCCGTTATCGAGGGTGTACAAGTCGAGAATCGAACGGAACAACTGCGACACGTTGAGCAGTGAACGGTCGATGTTGTCGACCAAGCGTCGCTCTTCCTCACCCAATCGCGACTCACGCAAGCACGCAGTAAATAGGCCGATGGAATGGATCGGCTGGCGCAGGTCATGGCTGGCCTGAGCGAGAAACCGCGACTTCTCCAGATTGGCCGCGACCGCTTCTTCGGACGCCTTGCGCGTGCGTTCAAGCAACAAGTGCGCATAAAACGGAATCACCGTGCTGGTGATCATCAGCATCAACACCATGAACGGTTGCGCCTGCCACACGGGCGTCAGCCGATAAACCGCGAGCAACGCCAGCAATGCCAACACCGTGGCAATTGCCAGATAACGCGAGCCGTAACGCATGCCGTTGCCGAGGTTGACCCAGATGATCACCGCATACAGCGGCAATGCCGCTTCGCCACCGACCACCAGCCCGAAGCAGGTGCCGGTGTAATCGTGGACCATGGCGAAAATCCGCCGTGCCGAATAATGCCCCGGCCAGCGCACAATCGTCTGGCGCAGCACAATCGAGGCCAGCAAGAACAGGCAGATATAGGTGACCACCGGCAGATAGGTATCGAAGCGCTGGGCCGGTAAGACGCCCAGTACGCCGATGTAAACCAACGCGATGCTGGCGATGATAATGCGCAGATTGGCCTGATCGAGCTCGGTGTTTTTCTCGAACTTCATGGTGAACGTCCTTGTGCCGCAATCGTCATATTCAGCACAAACCGACAGGCAATGCCCGCACCGGGTGCTAAGGTGCATGCCATCAGCAACACCCGGCCCAGGGAGGGTCACGCCATGACATGCCGAATTATCATAGCCGACGATCACCCGATGTTTCGCGAAGCAATGCTGCGCACGGTGCAGCGCCTGCTCCCCGACGCAAATATTGAACAGGCTGGCGACCTCGACGCCGTACTGGCGCTGCTGCCGTGTGGCGACGAGCCGGATAGCCTGATTCTGGACCTGCGCTTTCCCGGCCTGACCTGCGTCAGTCAGCTCGCCGAACTGCGTCGCCGCTTGCCGCGCACCACGCTGATCGTGGTGTCGATGGTTGATGACGAGGCGTTGATCAGCGACGTCATGGCAGCAGGCATCGATGGCTTCATCGGCAAAAACATCGCACCGGACGAAATCGGTCAGGCGATCCTGGCAATTCGCGAAGGTGAAGTGCTGGTGAAGTTTGCACCGTCGGGCTTATTGCCGCTGGAGACCGGTGCGGCGCTCACGCCCCGTCAGCAAGAGGTGTTGCGGCTGATCGCGCAAGGCAAGACCAACAAGGAAATCGCCCGTGAACTGGATATTTCGCCGTTTACGGTGCGGATTCATGTGTCTTCATTGCTGCGCATACTGAACGTACCCTCACGCGCTGCCGCAGCCGTGAAGAGTCGCTCTCTGTAGGAGCTGCCGCAGCCTGCGGCAGCTCCTGCAAGTCAGCGTTATGGATCGACTTGCGCCATCAACTCAGGCACCGACTCCGGACGTTTCGCGTAGCGCTGCGCAAGCACCGCACACACCATCAACTGAATCTGATGGAACAACATCAACGGCAGGATCAACACACCAATGGTGCTGCCGGCAAACAACACCTGCGCCATCGGCACGCCGGTCGCCAGGCTCTTTTTCGAGCCGCAGAACAGGATGGTGATGCGGTCTTCCTGGTTGAAACCAAACGCCTTGCCCAGCAGGGTCGACGCGAGCAACACCAGCGCCAGCAAGATACAACAGACCACCACCAGCCCCAGCAACTCGATGAGCGGAATCTGATGCCAGATGCCTTCGTTGACCGCCTCACTGAACGCGCCGTAGACCACCAGTAGAATCGAGCCCTGATCGACAAATTTCAGCCAGTTCTTGTTGCGCCCTACCCACGCACCGATCCAGCGCCGGGCGATCTGCCCGGCGATAAATGGCAGCAGCAGTTGCACGCTGATTTTCAGGATCGCATCGAGGGTCGAGCCGCCGTCGCCATGCACGTTGAGCAGTAGGGTCACCAGCAACGGCGTGAGGAAAATTCCGAACAGGCTGGACGCCGCAGCGCTGCAAATCGCCGCCGGGATATTGCCCCGCGCCAGCGAGGTGAAGGCAATCGCCGATTGCACGGTGGCGGGCAATGCGCACAGGTAGAGCATGCCCATGTACAGCTTGTCGCCGATCAACGGCGACAGCAGTGGTTTCAGCGCCAGCCCCAGTAGCGGGAACAAGACAAAGGTCAGGCCGAACACCAGCAGATGCAGGCGCCAGTGGCCGGCACCGGCGATGATCGACTCTCGGGAGAGCTTGGCGCCGTGGAGGAAAAACAGCAGCGCGATGGCGATGTTGGTCAGCCAGCCGAAGCCGACCGCGACCTGGCCGCTGGCTGGCAGAAAACTGGCCAGCAGCACAACGCCGATCAGCGTCAGGGTGAAGTTATCGGGAAGAAATCTTGGGCGCGTCATGATGTGTTCATCCGGGGTTGCCAGGGCGTGCCAGCGACTTTAACGTGACAAGGAATTACCGACTAACGCCGAAGAGCCTGCAGATGCCGCCTAAAGGACAGGACAAAAGCTTTCGACGCAGCATTCCCGGGCTGCCCAGCCTGCCGCGCGCGCTGTACGGGCGCACCGAATCGCTGCCCAATCGCGCACTGACCCGGCGTCACAGCCATCCGTGGGTGCAATTGTCCTATGCGATTCAAGGCGTACTTGAGGTGCAGACCAGCGCCGGGCGTTTCGTTGCGCCGCCGGAACGCGCGGTGTGGATTCCGGCCGGCGTACCGCATCGGGTATTCAGTTCGCCGCACACCGAGATGCGCAGCCTGTACATCGATTGCAACGTCGCCTCGCGACAGATCGAGCGCTGTCATGTGCTCGGCGTCAGCGATCTGCTCAGGGAGCTGATCCGCGCCTTCAGCCAGGTGCCGGTGGAATACGATGAGCGCGGCGCTCACGGGCGCCTCGCTCAAGTGATCCTCGATCAACTGGCCGACGCACCACACATCGACCTGATGCTGCCGCTGCCCCAGGACGCCCGTTTGCGCCAGATCTACCAGAGCCTGGAGCAACACCCGGAACAACAGACCACGCTGAGCCACTGGAGCGAGAAATTCGGCGTCACCGAAAAGACCCTCACGCGTCTGTTTCTGCGCGATACCGGCCTGACCTTCCGTGCCTGGCGCCAGCGCTTGCGCCTGCTCGGTGCGCTGACGCCACTGGAGAAAGGCGAACGCGTCACCGACGTCGCGCTGGCCTGCGGTTACGATTCGACGTCGGCGTTTATCGCGGCGTTTCGCCAACAGTTTGGGGAAACGCCGGGGGAGTTTTTCCGTTGAATATTCAAGGCACTTCTTTCTAGCCTCCTTCAACCTCGTTAAATCAAGCCCATTCAGGGTTTGATCGATATTCTTTTATCAAGACTGCCCCTTAATACCTCGGTGCCTACACACCGACCACCAAAATACAACTGTCATAACTGACAGTTGTGCAATGAATCGGCAGAAAGTAGTTTTTAACTGCATGCCTAAATTCTAAATGTCATGCAGTTGTATCTCCGAACGCTTACCGAATCCTCAGGAGTTCGTAACATGAACAATTCCAATAAACATATTACGCTCGGCGTTGATAAAGACATGCGCCGACTGCCGCTCACAGAAAAACACACTACAGAAGACGTGTATTTCAACGCAACATTCACGCCCCCCCTGCCTGCAATAGATAAGTTCAACGCCAACAGATTTATCTATGGCTCTTTGAGTGAAGATACAATCAGCATCATCGGCCGCCACGTTTTCGACGAATCCATGGATTTCCTCTCATTTGTTCTACCCCGAGACCTGAAAAATGGAACACACCCAATCGTCCAATGGGGCGAAGGCGGAGTAAGCGCCCTGGTTGCGACAAGTACCGTGCCGTACGACGGTCGCGACGGAGAACTGACGATAACTCAAGATAAAAAACGAAATACAGCCCACGCAACTTTCAACTTCGACATCACCTACGCAGGTGACACATATAAAGTAAACGGGGAGCTATTCGTCGTCGCTACCGGCCCTCTTTAGCACTCTTCCTTAGAGCACCTGGCTGCCAGCTCTTCCAATAAATCGGCTGATGGCACGAAGTACAGGCTACCGGTCACCGCCGTGCTGAAATCCAGCAGCTTGTCGTAGTTGCCCGGTGGTTTGCCGACGAACATGTTTTCCAGCATCTGTTCCATTGGCGCTGGCGAACGCGCATAACCGATAAAGAACGTACCGAACTCCCCGGCTCCCGGCCGGCCGAACGGCATGTTGTCACGGAGGATCTTCACCTCCTCGCCGTCCGCTGTGGTGATTGTCGTCAGCGCACTGTGGGAGTTGCTCGGTTTGACCGAGTCATCCAGTTCGATATCGGACAATTTCTTGCGCCCGATCACGCGCTCTTGCGCCTCGACACTCAGTTCATTCCACGCACTCATGTTGTGCAGATACTTCTGCACCAGCACGTAACTGCCGCCACTGAAGTCCGGATCCTCATCGCCGACGATGGTGAAGTTCACGGCTTTGCGCCCGACCGGGTTTTCCGTACCGTCGACAAAACCGATGATGCTGCGCATGTCGAAATAGCGGAAACCCTGGACCTCATCGACCACGGTCACGGCATCGCCCAGCGCTGCCATGATCTGCGTGGCCAACTCGAAACACAGATCCATTTGATCAGCGCGGATGTGCAGCAGCAAATCGCCGGGGGTCGCCGGGGCGTGGCGCCCGGCCGCGCCAAATTCGCGGAAACCGTGCAGTGACGCCGGTCGCGGGCTGCCGAACAGACGATCCCAGGCATTCGAGGAAAACCCGCAGACGCAGGACAGATTGCCTGCCGGTACGCGTTTGCCCACCGAGCGCACCAGCCCCGCGAGATCAGCGCACCAGCCTTTTACGGTGTCGTTCGCTGCGGTGCCGGCATTGAGCGTCGCGACGATAAAAATCGCGCTACTGGTGATCGGGCTGCACACCGCTTGAGGTTCCAGAGTGTCATCGGTCATCGCTGAAAGTACCGCTGCGCAAGGGGTGCGCCAAGGGCTCACCCCGGTGAAAGAGGATGGGTCGGATTGCCGCTGGCGGCCGACACTTCGTTTTTAACGAACTCTGCCCCAGAAATAAACGATTTTTCTTTGCCGCGAACCCGTCGCTAGCATGGCTTCGTCTGACCCTCATCAAACAAGACAGGGAGCGCGAACATGCCAGCCACCCACATCAATATCGGCGAACCATGGATGTGGGGCGCCTTCATCGTTTTCGTTCTGGCCATGCTGGCATTGGACCTGTTTGTGTTCGGCGGACGCAAGGCGCATCGGGTGTCAGTGCGCGAAGCCTTGTCCTGGGTCATTGCATGGTGCCTGTTGGCATTGAGTTTTGCGGCGTTGCTCTGGTGGTACCTGAACGGTACGTTTGGCGGTGAAATCGCGCAGCAGAAAACCCTGGAATTTCTCACCGGTTATCTGATCGAGCAGTCACTGTCTATCGACAACATGTTTATCTTCGTGATGATCTTCAGCTACTTCGCCGTGCCACCGGAGTTACAGCGTCGAGTGCTGCTGTACGGGGTGCTCGGGGCGATCGTGATGCGCGCGGTGATGATTTTCGCCGGCGTCTGGCTGGTCTCCCGGTTCGAATGGCTGCTGTATGCCTTCGGCGTATTCCTGATCATCACCGGGATCAAGATGCTGGTGTTTGCCGATCAGCAACCGGATCTGGACAACAACCCGTTACTGCGCTGGGTGCGCGGGCGTTTACGCATTACCGGCGGTTTTCATGGCGAACGGTTTTTCGTCCGGCAAAACGGCGTGCGCTGGGCCACGCCGATGTTTCTGGTGCTGGTGCTGATCGAGGCGAGCGACCTGATGTTTGCGGTGGACAGCATCCCGGCGATCTTCGCGGTAACCACCGACCCGTTCATCGTGTTCACCTCGAATATCTTCGCGATCATGGGCCTGCGGGCGCTGTACTTCCTGCTGGCGGACATGGCTGAGCGCTTTCATTTGCTCAAGTACGGATTGGCGATTGTGCTGGTGTTCATTGGCGGCAAGATGACGCTGATGCCGTGGTTTCACCTGCCGGTGGAGTGGTCGCTGGCGGTGGTGGGAAGCGTGATTCTCGGCTCGGTGCTGTTAAGCCTGATGGTGAGCAAAAACGCACAACGCAACACGCAATGACACGTTTGAGACTGCTCGCGAAGACGTCGGGGCAGGCACATCCATGCTGAATGTGCCGCCCTCTGACTGACGATCAGTCCAGTCGCGGCACGGTGAAGCGGAACTCGCTGCCCTGCCCCGGCTCGCTTTCGGCGACGATTTGTCCGCCGTGAGCCTCGACAATACCTTGGGTGATGTACAAGCCGAGGCCGGTGCCGGTCGGGTTGCCTTCCTTCACCGTCCAGTAACGGTCGAACACGTGCGGCAGGTGCTCCTTGGGAATGCCCTCGCCGCTGTCACGCACGGTGAAGACGATTTCATCGCCAACGGACGTGGCATACACGCCGACCGTGCCCAGGCGCGGGGTGAACTTGATGGCATTGCCAACCAGATTCGACAGCACCTGAAACAGCCGTTCCGGGTCGGCATGGATGCGCAGATCCGGGTCAGCCGCGAAGGAAATGCTGATGTCCTTATCCACCGCCAGCGGCGCGAGCAGCGCCTGCGCTTCTTCGAACATCTGGCTGACGTCGAGCTTCTGCGGCGTGATGCTGTAGCGCCCGGCGTCGATTTTCGAGGTGTCGAGGAGGTCTTCCAGCAGCGTGTTCATGCGCCCGGCGGCCTGTTGCATGGTGTCGATGGCCGTGGAGATGCGCCGCGAGGTGTGCGGGCCGTCGGAGCTGAAGGCCTTCTGCATCATGCCGCAGAGCATCGAAATGACCGTCATCGGATTGCGCAGGTCGTGGGAAACCACCGCCACCAGTTCGTCACGGGCGCGCACCGCCTCCTGCTCGCGGCGCACCTGACGCGCCAGGTCGTTTTCCAGCGCTGAGCGGCGCAAGTCATTGGCCGCAAACACATCGCCATGGCTCCACTTGGTGGAGATCCCGGCCATCTCGACTTTCCAGATTTCGAACGACGTACGCGGACGCAGGCGCAGGCCGGCATCGGAGTTTTCCAGATCCAGCGGCTTGCGCGGATCACCGCTCCAGTTGATGTTTTCCTTCACTTCCGGACGGAACCACAGCACGCCGTTGTCCACCGGTTTGGGCAGGCTCATGGCAAGCACGCCGCTGGCGACTTGCTGATATTGCGCGGCAGGTGGGAACACACTGGCCAGATGATGACTGGCAAAAACCGCCTCGCCGCTTTCCTGCAACCATTTGTGCAGTGCGCGGATCTCATCCGGCTCGGGGCAGTTGCCGTAACGGTGCAACTGCTTGTCTTCGATGATCGCGATACCGCCGGCATTGGCCAGCGCCATCAACACTTGCGGCTGATTGGCCAGACCATCGAAAACATTCTGCGGCGAATCGATCATCGCCTGATTGAGCAGCGCCAGTGCCTCGACTTTTTCCTCGCGCTGACGACTGACTTCCAGTGCCTCCATCGCGCTGATCTGCAGCGACAGTACCTGGCCGATGGTCTGGCACGCGGTGCGCAGTTCATGCGGCACATGCAGCGGCTGACGATTGCCGCAACTGATCAGGCCCCAGAGTTTGTCGCCCTTGAGCAGGGAAATGCTCATCGACGACAACACGCCCATGTTTTTCATGTACTGGCAGTGGATCGGCGAAACGCTGCGCAGGGTCGCAAAGCTCAGATCCAGCGGCGTTTGCGTGTCCGGACGCAGCTTCGGCAGCAGCGGCACCGGTTGATAGTCGGCGTTGGGAATGATCCGCAGCCAATTGGTGCGGTACAACTCGCGGGCCTGCTCGGGAATGTCCGAGGCCGGGAAGAACAAGCCATTGAACACTTCCATCGACGGATCGGACGCTTCGGCGATGACCTGGCCGTGGCCCTCCTCCTCGAAACGATAGATCAGCACGCGGTCATACCCGGTCATGGCCTGGATTTCCTTGACGCTGATGTCGTACAGCGCTTGCAGCGACGTGGCCGCTTGCAGACGCTGGAGCATCCGCCCCAGATTCGTCTGGTTGCCGGCGACATTGCGCGGCTGGAAGTTCTCGACGTGGATCTCCAGCTCCAGAATCAGTACACCCTGATGCCGGTGCAGCAAGCCTTCGAACGCGCAGCCGTTGAGATGGAAATGCAGCGGCGGCGCATCGAAAAACGCCGGTTGCTGCAAGGCCTCACGCACCTGGCCGGTGTGCTCGTCGCCGAGCAGGCTTTGCAGCGGTTGGCCGATCAGCGCCTCTGGCGTACGGCCCAGCAGGGTTTCGACGTTGGCGCTGACCTGAATGATCGCGAGCGCAGGCTCGCTCAGGGTCAATAACAAGCCGTGCGGCTGAATCGCGCCGGGAAACCGAATCGGCTCGTCGGCACAGTTGGCCAGCAACTCTTCAAACGCTTCTTTGTCTTGCGGGGTCATGCCAGTACCTCCCGGCTCTCGAGCCAGCGCTCGAAACAGCTGAATGTGGTTTGTGCAGCTTGCACGACGGCTTCGCGTTCGGTGGCGGCCATTGGACGATTGCCCAGGTATTCGATGAAATCACGCCAGCGGCGGCCGGTGGCGGCACCGTAGATGTCGAGAAATGCCGCACCGTTGTCGGCTTCCAGGCCCAGGCGTGCGGAGATTTCCCGGCGCAGAATTTGCCCGCCCAGCGTTGCACCTTCGAGCACGTACAGCACACCCAGGCAGGCAGCGCTCGAGTCAATCAGCGGCAGTTGATCGCAGAACGGCTGGTTTTCGAGGACTTGAGGGGTAACGCCCAGTGTTTGCAGATCGCTGCGCAAAGTCTGGGTCTTGAGGCGTGGCGTCAGGTCGAAATCGTCGGGGACTGAACCACTGCGCTGCAAGGCGTTTTCCAGCGGCTGATAGAAGCCGTAATAAGCCTGCATCAAGCGCACGAAGGCGGGTGTATCGAGGATATCGGAGAAAAAAGGAAGGCGTTTTTCCAGTGCGATGTGCAGTTCGGCAGTGCCGGCTCGCAAATCCTGAAGCACCGGTGGCACATAAACTTCACGGGCCTTTGCTTGCATGTATATCGCTCTTGGTGGGGCCGCCTGGGGCCATTCGGGGTCGGTTGAATGTCGGGTGAATGTTACACGGCAAACGACATTTCTGACCGTATGGATGGTTTTTTCTGACGAAACCATTGCCCTCGGACTTTTCAGAGTTCAGCGCTGCACAAAAAGTTCGATCTGATTGCCCAATCACCTACGGCTGCTGTACCGCGACAGCGCTGCATGACTGTACGGGTCAGGCGCCGTAGGCCCGTGATAAAAATACGTCTCCCGTCACCGGAGCCCGCCACATGGATCTCGCCACGCTTTCGCTGTTTCTTCCGGCCTGTTTCGCCTTGAACATGGCCCCCGGGCCGAACAACCTGCTATCGGTCAGCAACGCCACCCGTTATGGCTTTCGTCGCGCCTGCTCGGCGGGGATCGGGCGGATTCTGGCGTTCGCCGGGATGATCGCCCTCGCCGGTGCCGGGTTGTCGGTGGTGCTGCAAACCTCGGAATGGCTGTTCCATGCGATCAAGATCATTGGCGCGGCGTATCTGTTGTACCTGGCGTGGCAATTGTGGCGGGCCAATACCGAAGCCGAGCAACAGGTGACGGGCGCGGCGGTCGGCTTCTTCGCGTTGGCCCGACAGGAGTTCCTCGTCGCAGCAGGGAATCCGAAAGCGATCCTGCTGTTCACCGCGTTTCTGCCGCAGTTCGTTGACCCTGCCCGGCCGGTGCCGGCGCAATTCGCCGTGCTCGGCGTACTGTTTCTGCTGCTGGAATGGATCGCCATCAGCGCCTACGCGTGGATGGGCCTGCACATGCGCCGCTGGTTTGCCGAACCGCGCGGTAAACGCTTGTTCAATCGTTGCTGCGCGGGGTTGTTGTCGGCGGCGGCTTCGGTGTTGTTGATGGCGAAGCGGGCCTAAGCCGCAGACGGGCCTTTGAGCTCGACCTGATTGCCGTCCGGATCAAAGCAGTACAGCGACAGGCCGTAGCCCTCGGCACCGAAGCGGGTGGCGGCTTTTTCGACGTTGAGGCCGTGCGACTGCAAGTGCGCGGTCAACGCCCCCTCATCGAACGGTTCGATGCGCAGACAGAAGTGATCGACATTGCGCCGCTCGACACCGGCCGCCCCGCCGCCCTTGCGGCCGAGTTCGCCCGCCAGGTCGACGAGATCGATCATCGACGTCCCGGCGCGCAAGTGCACCAGACCCAGCGGTTCGTTGTGCTTGACCACTTCGGCGCCAAACACCTTGGCGTAAAAGTCGATGCTGCGTTGCAGGTCCGCAACGCGCAGCACGATGTGATCAATATGTTGAATCGAAAACGGATGCATAAACCCACCTCCTCACACATTCGGCAGCTTCAACACCGTAGTCCAAGGGACTGCGAAATTCATTGTCGATTTTTCGGTGGAGCCATCGAGAATCTGGTTTTACTCTCAGCTCATGAACATACAAACCGCTGTCCTGCCGCCCCATGCCGAGATGGTTCGCGCCATGCTCGAACGCGATACTGCCTATGAAGGCGTGTTCTTCACGGCCGTGAAAACCACCGGGATCTTCTGCCGCCCGAGCTGCACCGCGCGCAAGCCGAAACCGGAGAATGTCGAATTCTTCGCCCATGCCGACGAGTGCATGTCTGCCGGTTATCGCGCCTGTCTGCGCTGCAAACCGCTGGACGCTGCGGCGATTGCGCCGGATTGGGTGCAACGGTTACTCGCGGCAGTCGAAGCGGATCCGGAAATCCGCTGGAGTGACGCGCAGTTGCTGACCAAAGGCATCGAGCCACTGAAACTGCGGCGCTGGTTCAAGCAGCATTTCGGCATGACCTTCCACGCGTGGCTGCGCACCCGCAGGCTCGGCATGGCGCTGGGCGGGATCAAGCAAGGCGCCTCAATCGATCATGCGGCGTTCGATTCCGGCTACGAATCCCTCAGCGGCTTTCGCGATGCGTTCCAGAAGTCATTCCACATCACCCCCGGCCGCGCCGCCAACAGTGAACCGCTGTTGTTCACCCGGTTGACCACGCCGCTGGGGCCGATGATCGCCATGGCTGAACGGCGTGGACTGGTGTTGCTGGAGTTTCTTGATCGGCCGGCGTTGACCCGGGAAATCGAGGAGTTGCAGAACCGTTACGGTTACGTGGTCGCGCCGGGGCACAACGCACACCTGCAGCAGATCGAGCGCGAACTGGTGGAGTATTTCGCCGGCCGCTTGACGCGGTTCACGGTGGCTTTGCACCTGCCCGGCAGCGAGTTCGCCCGGCAGGTCTGGTCGGCACTGTTGCACATCCCTTATGGACAGACCCGCAGCTACGGCGCCATTGCTGCCGGTCTGGGCAAACCCGGCGCCAGTCGTGCGGTGGGCCTGGCCAACGGGCACAACCGTCTGGCGATTGTGGTGCCTTGTCATCGGGTGATCGGCGCGGATGGTTCGCTCACCGGCTATGGTGGAGGACAGCCGCGCAAGGCGTTTCTGTTGAGACTGGAAAACGCTGCGGTGCAGCTCACCCAACAACTGGCTTTCTGACGATTTGATTCAAACCACAAGAAGGGATTTCGATGGACGCGCTCGACACTCGGTTCCACCAATTGCACCAGCAAGACTTGCTGATCCTGACCAACGTCGCTGACGCCACCGGCGCGCGACTGGTCGAACATCTGGGCGGCAAAGCCGTTGCCACCAGCAGCGCTGCGGTGGCCTGGGCGCACGGCTACCCGGACGGCAACACCCTGCCCCTCGAACGTCTGGTTTCGACGGTGGAATCGATTGCCCGGGTGATCAGTATTCCCCTGACCGTCGACGTCGAGGCTGGTTATTCCGATGATCTCGGGCACGTGGCCGAAGTGCTGGATGCGGTGATCGCCGCCGGCGCTGTCGGGATCAATATCGAGGACGGTTCCGCGGATCCCGAGCTGCTGGCGCGCAAGATCGAAGTGGCGCGACAAGTGGCCGACAAACGCAATATCCAGCTGTTCATCAACGCCCGCACTGATGTCTATCTGAAGAGCCTGGTACCGGCCGAGGATCGCGTCGCCGAAACCCTGCGCCGCGCGGCGATTTATCAGGCTGCCGGTGCCGATGGCTTGTTCGCCGCCGGTGTCACCGCCGCCTACGAGATCGAAGCCATCTGCAAAGGCACTTCGATGCCGGTCAACGTGCTGGGCTTCGCCTGCCTGCCCTCGCCTGCCGAGCTGCAAGCGTTGGGCGTACGCCGCTTGAGCGCCGGTTCCGGCATCGCCGAGTTCCTCTATGGCGCGATGGACGGACTGGTGAAAAGCTTTCTCGCCACGGGCAAGCTCGATACCCACGACTTGAAGGCGTTCACCTACGGCGAAGTCAACGGCTTGCTGAAATAGCATGGCCGACACTTATCAAGCGGCCAGCACTTTTCTGGCCGCGCTCGATGCCGATTGGCAACAGCATGTCGCCGCTGTCGGCCCTTGCCTGCATCAGCCGCACCCGGCGCGCGATCCGTATGAGTCGCTGGTGCGGGCGATTGCCTATCAGCAGCTGCATGCCAAGGCTGGCGATGCAATTGTCGGGCGACTGGTGGGCCTGTTTCCCGGGCAATCGTTTCCGCGACCTGAACAAATCCTCGCGACGGATTTTGATCGAATGCGCAGCTGCGGGTTTTCGGCGGGCAAGATCGCGACCATTCAGGGGATCGCTCAAGCGACGCTGGACGGTGTGGTGCCGGATTATGCGACAGCGCTGGCGATGGCGGATGAAGCGCTGATCGAGCGGTTGGTCAGCCTGCGCGGGGTTGGCCGCTGGACCGTGGAGATGTTGTTGATCTACAGCCTGGAGCGGATGGATATCTTGCCGGCGGATGATTTTGGCGTGCGTGAGGGCTATCGCCGGTTGAAGGGGTTGGCGGTGCAACCGACGCGCAGGCAAATGGTAGAGATCGGGTTGGCGTGGAGTCCGTATCGGACGGTGGCGGCCTGGTATTTGTGGCGGGTACCTAAGGTTTAGACCGCGTTATCGTTCATCGCTGGCAAGCCAGCTCCCACAAGGTCGGTGGTGAATATAGAGTCCTCAAGCAATACAAGTCCTGTGGGAGCTGGCTTGCCAGCGATGGCGGTGGGTCAGATGACATTGATTCAAGCTGCGCCGACGCCTTCGCGAGCAGGCTCGCTCCCCACCTTTGGAATCGATTCCCCTGTGGGAGCGAGCCTGCTCGCGAAGGCGTCATTCGATTCAACACCCTTTCAAAGGCCGGATTTCAACCGGCTGAACGCACGGATCAACGCCCGATTGAACGCCTTGCCATTGTCATTCTTGCTGTACAGCGAGGTCCGCACCGGCTCGGACGGATACGTCCCCGGATCATTGCGAATCGCCGCATCCACCAACCCGTCCGCCGCCGTGATCGCATTGGCGTAGTGGATGGTGTCAGTGATCGGCGCAATCACCTCCGGCGTCATCAGGTAATCCATCAACGCCAGCCCGGCCTGCGGGTGCGGGGCATCCTTGGGAATGACCATGGCGTCGAACCAGATCAACGTGCCCTCTTTCGGAATCCGGTAACTGAGCCTGAATGGTTTGTTAGCCGCCTGCGCCTGCCCGGCAGCGATGGCAACGTTGCCGTTCCACGACATCGCCACGCAGGTGTTGCCGTTGGCCAGATCGCTGATGTTCAGGTCGTTGTCGAAGTAGCGAATGTACGGACGGATCTTCGCCAGTTGCTGCTCGGCGAGTTTCAGGTCATCGAGGTTCTGCCGGTTGATATCCAGCCCCATGTACTTCATGACGGCGGCAAACACTTCGTTGGGATCGTTGAGCAGGCTCACCCCACAATCGGCGAATTTCGACACCACTGCCGGATCGAACAACATCGCCCAGCTGTCGGTCGGCGCATTCGGCAGGCGCTGCTTGATCGCCTCTTCCTGATAGCCCACACCGGTGGTGCCCCACGCATAAATTCCGGCATAACGGTTACCCGGATCGAACACCGCCATGTGCTGACGAAACTCCTCACCCACGCCAGCAAAATGCGGCACTCGCGCCTTGTCCAGCGGCTGAATCGCACCGCTCTCGATGGCGCGCGACAGATGCTGGCCGGCGGTCAGCACCAGGTCATATCCGCTGCGCCCGGTGAGCAGTTTGGTCTCCACCGTTTCCAGTGAATCGAAGTGATCGGCGACCACATGAATACCGGTTTTCGCCTCGAAATTCTTCAAGGTATCCGGCGCCAGATACTCACCCCAGATGTACAGATTGACCACCGGTTGCGCGGTGTCGGCGGCCTGCACACACAAGGGTGCAAGCACCAGCAACAACGCTTGAGTCAGTTTGTGCAGGCCCATCATCACACTCCCTTTTTGTGGTCAGGCGTGCCGGCGTATTGCGGCATGGTGATGCACGCGACATTGCCACCGCCGAGGAGGATTTCCCGGGAGTTTTCGATGCCGACGATTTTGTGTTGCGGAAACAGCTCGGCCAGGGTCGCCATGGCCACCTTGTCGTTGCGATCACCAAACAGCGGCACCACGATCGAGCTGTTACCGGCGTAGTAATTGATGTACGACGCACAGATTTTCGTGCCGGCCTGACGGGTGTGGGTGCTGTCCTGCTGGTCGAGGCCTTCGGCTTCTTCGGCGGTCCACTCCAGCACATCCGGTTGCGGCAGTTTGTGCACGATCAACTCGCGGCCACGACTGTCGCGAGTGCTGCGCAGGATGTCGTAGGCCTCTTGATAGATCTCCCACTGCGGATCGTCGCGGTTTTCGGTCCATTGCAACACCACTTCGCCGGGGCGGACAAAGCACGCCAGATCATCGACGTGACCATCGGTTTCGTCGAACTTGCAGCCCCGAGGCAACCAGATCACTTGCTCGGCGCCGAGGTAGTCGGTGAGCCTGCGAGTGACTTCTTGCTTGCCCAGATGCTGGTTGCGATTACGGTTGAGCAGGCACTGCTCGGTGGTGAGAATGCTGCCCTGACCGTCACTCTGGATGCCACCGAGCTCGGCAATCAACGGTGCGCGATAACGGTCGAAACGTTCGATCTCAAGGATCTTGCTGGCGATCTGATCGTCCTTGTCCCACGGGTAATACAGTCCGCCGTCGAGTCCGCCATAGGCGTTGAATTCAAAGTCGACACCGCGCACTTCACCGCTCTGATCGTTGACCACAAAACACGGGCCGCTGTCGCGAAACCAGGTGTCGTTGCAGGTCATTTCCACCACGCGCACTTGCGCCGGCAACTGGCGGCGGGCGGTGGCGAATTGCGCGGCGGAGGCGCACACGGTGACCGGTTCACTGTGGGAGATGGCGGTGACAATCTGCACCCAGACTTTCTGCGCAGGCTTGGCGCCGTTGCGCCAGACATCGGTGCGCTCAGGCCAGCCGAGCCAGCAACCGGACTTGGCTTCGAATTCGCCGGGCAGACGGAAGCCGTCGTATTTCGGGGTGGAGTCGAGCAAACGTGCCATGGTCAAACCTCGTCTTCGCGATGGGAATGACTACAAGGTACGGTCGCAGGCCTCACGCTCGCCAACGATGAATATTGCGGAACAGTTGAATTCAACTCATCAATCGGCCAGCTGATCGTTGAACCATTCCAGCATTTGCGCCACGGCCGGGCGCTCCAGGCGCACACGCTCGCAGACCAGCGCGTATTGACCCAGCGCGGTCATGCTTGCGGTGAACGGCCGCACCAGCCGGCCGCTCTGCAAGTCTTCCTGCGCGGTCAGGTTGTCGCCCATCGCCACGCCCTGCCCTTGCACAGCCGCTTCCAGCGCCAACCCGGCGTGAGCGAAATACAACTGGCGCTGCGGGCGTTGATCTCCGGCGTGGCTGGTCAGCCAGGCGGTCCAGGTCTTGCCGTCCTGATCGTCGTGCAGCAGACAGTGTCGGGCGAGATCCTTCGGCGTTTTCAACGTGCCCTGGTTGAACAGGCCGGGGCTGCACACCGGAAAGAATTGCAGGGCTGGCAACGGCCGGACGAAGTAGGCGCTGCTGTCCGCCGGGCCGGTGCCGTAGGTGATGGCCAGATCGATGTCTTCGCCCGGCGCGCTGGCGTCGATGGGTTGTTCGTAAAGGTGCAAGGTGATGTGCGGATAGCGCGCATAGAAATCACTGAGGCGACTCATCAACCACTTCTGCGCAAGCTCAGCGGTGACGGCCAGACGCAACACGGCAAGCGAAGACGGGTCGCGCAGTTCATCGCAAGCCTCGCCGATCAGTTCGAAGGCCTGTTGCAGGCTTTGCATCAGGCGTCCGGCGGCGATGGTCGGGCGAACTTGTCGGCCTTCACGGATGAACAGCGGGACGCCGAGTTGTTCTTCGAGCTGGCGGATTTGATGACTGACGGCACTGTCGGTGACACACAACTCGGCGGCGGCCCGGCCGAAATGCGCGTGGCGGGCGGCACATTCAAAGGTGCGCAGGGCGGGCAGTGAGGGAAGTCTTCGCATGAGGGGGATCCGCTTTTTTTGGGCCATGCTGACTGGGCCGAGGGCGTGCGTCCAGTTTGGTCGACTGTATCGCACTGTATATCGCCCCACCGCAGACACACCAAGCTCACAATTCCACCCGCCCGCGACACATCGTCGATACACCCCAAAGCTCAAATAACCCGGTCGATTCAATTCCCCCATCGTCCGGAGACTCATCATGACCACCAACCTTTCAACCGCCACCCAAGCCGTACACCTGAACCTCGACCGCGCCGGCACCTGGCTCGCACCACTGACCCTGCGCCTGTTCATCGCCTGGGAGTTTTTCGAATCAGGATTGGAAAAATTCAACGGCCAGAACTGGTTCGAGGACATTCAGAGCCGGTTCCCGTTTCCCTTCGATCACTTGCCGGCAACGTTGAACTGGGAACTGTCGATGTGGGCCGAGCTGATCGGCGCGCTGGCGATTCTGGTCGGCCTCGGCACGCGGATCTCGGCGGTGTCGCTGATCGTGGTAACCGTGGTCGCCACCGCTGCCGTGCACTGGCCCGCCGACTGGTCATCGCTGAGCGAGCTGGCCCAGGGTTACGCGATCACCAACAAGGGCTTCGGCAACTTCAAGTTGCCGGCGATTTACCTGGCAGCCTTGGTGCCGCTGGTATTCGCCGGGGCGGGCAAATTGAGCGTCGATGCGTGGCTGGCGCGGCGGTTCTGGAATCGCCGCGCCCGTTGAGGCTCAATGTGCCCGATCGAGTCCGGCCAACAACGCGTTGTCACGGCTGTAGATGTCTGGCGAGTAACGCACGTGGCCGGCGTTGTCGACTTGCACGGTCCAGTAAGTCATCAGGATCGGCACTGGCGCCGACAAGCGAAATTCATGGGTGGTGCCGGTGGCGAGCAACGTCTCGGTTCGGGCCTTTTCTGCCGGGCTCAGCAACAAGTCGCGCAGTTGCATCGGGTGCTCGACCCGCACACAGCCCGAGCTGAACGCCCGTGGCCCCTTGTCGAATAACGCTTTGCTCGGCGTGTCGTGCAGGTACACCGAAAACGGATTGGGGAAGCGGATGACCATTTGCCCCAGCGGATTGCGCGGCCCGGCGTCCTGACGCAGGAGGATGTTGCCCGGGTTGTCCCAGTCGATATCCGCCGCCGCCAGCGGTTGCCCGTTGGCGTCAAGCACTTGCAAATTCTGCCGACTGAGGAAGGTCTGGTCCTTGCGGATCGCCGGCAACTTGTCTTCCTTCCAGATGGTCGGCGGCACGGTCCAGGTCGGGTTGAGGGTCAATCGCGTGACACGGGATTTGAGCAACGGTGTCTGGCGCTCGGCACGGCCAACCTGGGTACGGGTCTGCCACACCGGCTCGCCGCGTTGATACAGGGTCAGTTCGGCGGCGGCGACGTTGACCAGCAAACCATCGGGTTCCATGTCCTGGGCCAGCCAACGGAAGCGCTCGAGATTGACCCGCAGTTGTTCGCGGCGGGTCAGCGGGCTGATGTTGAGTTCGGCAATCGTTCCCGGCCCGACCACGCCATCCGCTTGCAACGAATGGTTGGCCTGAAAGCTTTTCACCGCGTCCACCAGCACGCCCTCGTAGGCATTGCCGGGCGCGCCGGCGGCGTGGGTCAGATAGCCTTCGCTGTACAGACGTTGCGCCAGTTCCGGCACGCGTCTGTCTTCCATCGACGGGCGCAGCAGCGGCCCGTTGCCCACCGATTGCCATTGCGGCAAGGCCTTCAGCCGTTGCGTGGCGTAGAGCTGACGCAGGTTCTGATACTGCGCCAGGCGCGGGCGGGCCAGGTCGAATGCGGCGGGGATGTCATGCATGCCCGGCACAGCAATGGCGAGCAGTTCGGCCTGACGGTCGCGCGGTGCCTCGTCGGCGTGCCACAGCGGTTCGAAGTGCGATTGCAACAGGCGTCCGTAATGCAGATCCTGCAGGGCTTGCAGGTAATAGCGGCTGATGTCGATATCGGCGCACAGCTCGCCGTCCTGCGGCGGATTCGTCGCAACCGGGTAGCGTTTCGGACTGAGGCCATCATCGGCCAACAGCTGCAACTGCCCCTGCAAGGCTTGCAATCGTCCGGACTCGCGGGCCCACACCGGCATCCAGTCCTGCTGTTGGTAAAACGCTTGCAACTGTTCCAGCGCCGGGCCAGCCAGGTGCGCGGCAATCGCCGGACAGGCCTGCGGCAGACTGATCAGCACGGCCTGCAAAGGGCTTTGCGGCTCGACTGGCATTTCTGCCGGCGGCGTCGGCAGTGTCTGCAACGGCGGCAGCGGTTCATCGGCACAAGCGACAAACGGCGCAGCGAGCAAACAAATGCTCAAGTAGCATGCGTACTTTTTGAACAACTGCTTTACTCCAATCCATGGCCTTCTTGATGATGGCCAACCTTACATCAGGTGCGCTGAACAGTCAGGCTCGATCTGCGAGCTTGCAGGTTACGACTGGGAGTCAGAAGCCAAAGTGCCAATTAAGTAGCAAGTGAGGACACTTTTTAAATGTTGACGTTTTTGCGCCGACTTCTGCTGACCACCGCGACCCTCGTCGCGGTGACCAGTCCAGCTTTCGCCGCCGGCAAACCATCGCCGGTTCTCTTCACCAGCCTCGCGCACGCCGCGCCAGAACTCAATCCCCAGGCGCTGAAAGGTGCCTTGAGTGCCATGCAATGTGCGGTCAACAACGGCGCGAAGCCGTCCCGTCATCTGGCAATCATCGATTATTCGCAACCGTCCACCGAACGTCGCCTGTGGATCTTCGACCTCAACCGGAAAAAACTGGTGCTGCGCGATCTGGTCGCCCACGGCTCCAACTCCGGGGAAAACTTCGCCACGCAGTTTTCCAATGTCGAAGGCAGTTATCAGTCCAGTCTCGGCCTTTTCCGCACTCAGGAAAGCTACAGCGGCACCCACGGTTATTCGTTGCGCATGGACGGTCTGGAACCGGGCTTCAATGACATGGCTCGCGATCGCGCCATCGTCATTCATGCCGCCAGCTATGTGAACCCGTTATGGAGCAAACGCCAGGGCCGCATCGGTCGCAGCCAGGGTTGCCCGGCCGTTCGGCCACAGATTGCGAAGCAGGTGATCGATAAGCTCAAGGACGGTCAGTTCATGTTCTCGTGGTACCCGGATCAGCGCTGGCTGAAAAAGTCGCCGTACCTGAACTGCCAGCCGCAGCAAGTAGCGAGCATCCTGAGTACCCACGCCAGCTAAGGCGCAAGACACACTGAGAGCTGGCTTGCCAGCGAAGGGTCGGCACAGTGGATTCTTCATCGACTGCCCCGCCGCCATCGCTGGCAAGCCAGCTCCCACAGGGTTTCGTGATGTTCCCGAAATCTGCACGCACACTGTAAAAACTGTGGGAGCTGGCTTGCCAGCGATGACGGTGGGTCAGTCAACATCAATATCGATGTCTGCCGGCCTCATCGCAGGCAAGCCAGCTCCCACAGGGTTTCCTGGTGTTCCCGAAATCTGCACGCACACTGTAAAAACTGTGGGAGCTGGCTTGCCAGCGATGGCGGTGGGTCAGTCAACATCAATATCGATGTCTGCCGGCCTCATCGCAGGCAAGCAGCTCCCACTGTTGATCTGGGTTCGGCTGATGATCAGTGCCATGATCATCAGCGCCGTGGCGACGCCGAAGGTGATGTGCAATCCGCTGGCAATGACATCGGCCGGGGCCTGAGTCGGCCCCCCGGTGGCCACGGCAAACACCGCGCCCATCGCCGCCGCCCCCGTGATCAGGCCCAGATTACGCGCCAATCCGAGCAGCGCCGACACCACGCCGCGCTGCTCCTGCGCCACCCCTGCCATCAACCCGGTATTGTTGGCCGCCTGGAACAGCGCGTAGCTGATGGCGACCACCGCCACTGGCAATAAATAAGCAGGCAGCCCGAAACTCATCGGCAATAACGCCAGCAATCCGCAGCCGCCAATCAACCCGAGCAAGGCCCCAGGCACCACCCGCCGCGCGCCAAAGCGATCCACCAGACGACCGGCGGGCATGCCGCTGAACGCCGACAACAACGGCCCCGCCGACAACGCCACCCCGACCATGGCACTGCTCAGACCCAATCCGCGACTCAGGTAAAACGGCCCGACTACCAGTGTGGTCATCATCACGGTCGTCACCAGCAACGTCAGCAGCAGACTGCCGCTCAGGCGCAGATCGGCGAACAAGGACAGACGAATCAGCGGCGCCTTGGCTCTCATCTCGACAATCACGAACACTCCCACACCGCACAGACTGACCAGCAGCAACGCCAACGTGAAACCTTCTAGCGTCATCGCCAGTGCATAGGCGGCCAGCGTCAACACCAGCACCCCGGAACCGAGATAATCAAATGCAACCCTCGTGCGTGCCGTTCGATCTGCCGGCAGATAGCGATACACCAGCCACGCATTGAGCAAACCCAATGGCACGTTGAGCAGAAATATCGACTGCCAACCGACATGCGCCATCAGCAGCCCACCCAACGACGGCCCGAGGGTGGTGCCGGTGGCTGACATCGTCGCCAGCAACCCCATCGCACTGCCCGCCCGCGTTTTGGGCACTGCATCGGAGACCAATGCCACCGTTAACGCGAACATGATGGCCGCTCCCACGCCTTGCACCGCCCGTGCGCCGATCAGCCAAGCCAGTCCCGGGGCCAGCGCACAAGCCAACGAAGCGCTGGTGAAAATGCCGATCCCGATCAACAGCAGGCGGCGCCGACCGAAGCCATCACCCAGACGCCCGACGCTGACAATCAACGTGGTGATCGCCAACAGGTAGGCCAGGACAATCCACTGCACCTGCTGAAACGTCGCCTCAAACGCCGCCGCCAGTACGGGCAACCCGGCGTTGGCAATGCTGGTGTCCAGTGACGGCATCAACATCGACAGCGCCAGACTGGTCAAAGCCCAGCGGGCGGTGGTGCTCAAGGATTCTCGGGACATGGGGCGCTCACGCTGCAAGTTCATGCGCCATAGCTTGAGTCTCGACAACACAAGGCGCAAGACGCATGCTTTGCACTTGATACCTGCACGGAACGCCATGTCATGTCTGTACCGGATCTGAATCTGCTGATCACCCTCGACGTGTTGCTGCGCGAAGGCAGCGTTGCCCGCGCCGCCAAATCTCTACGCCTGAGCCCCTCGGCGATGAGTCGCGCGCTGGCCCGTTTGCGCGAAACCACCGGAGATCCTTTGCTGGTCCGGGCCGGTCGGGGTCTGGTGCCGACGCCGCGAGCGCTGGAACTGCGCGAGCGCGTCAGCCATCTGGTGCAGGAAGCCGAGGCGGTTTTGCGTCCCGCCGAAGTGCTCGATCCTCGCCAGTTGCACCGTACGTTCACCCTGCGCAACACCGACGGTTTTGTCGAAACCTTCGCCGCCGCCCTGCTCGCGCGCATCGCTGAAGAGGCGCCCGGCGTGCGCCTGCGCTTTGTGCAAAAGGCCGACAAGGACAGCACGCCGCTGCGCGAAGGCCGCGTCGATCTGGAAACCGGGGTGGTCGATGACAGCACCGATCCGGCGCTGCACAGCCGCATCCTGTTTCAGGATCAGTGGATTGGCGTGGTGCGTGAGGGGCATCCGTTGAGCACGGGGAAAGTCACTGGCAAACGCTTCGCCGGCGGCCAGCACATTCTCATCTCACGACGCGGACGCAGCAGCGGCCCGGTGGACGAAGCGTTACTCGCCGTGGGGCTGACGCGGGACATCGTCACTTCATTCGGCGGGTTTTCGGCGGCGCTGACGCTGGTGCGTGAATCCGACCTGATCGCCACCGTTCCCGAACGTCATACCAGCAAGCTGCGCACGGGCCTGCACAGTTTTGCCCTGCCCTTCGAGATGCCGGCGATCAGCGTGTCCATGCTCTGGCATCCGCGCATGGACGCCGACCCCGCGCATCGCTGGTTGCGCAATTGCGTGCGGGAAGTCTGCGCCTAGCGCGCATCGCCGCCGGCAGGTTTATAGAAGAGGAATTTTTTCGTCTCGGCGGTTTTCCGGTATTCCCTGGCCCAACTCGGATGCACGTTGCGGTCATGGAAATACAACGCGCCGTTGGTGCGATCCTTGAGCTGGCGGTTCAACGCCTTGCCGGCGATTTCCTTGGCCAGCGCGTACTCAGCGTCTTCCTTGACCTGATCCGGACGCCCGTCACACCACCAGGAAAACTGGCAGCTTTTGCTTTCAGAACCCTGTTTGACCACGGCACACACCGTGTCCGGGAAACCTTCATGGCCGAGGCGATTCATCACCACGCTGGCCACGGCTTCCATTTCCGGGGTGTCCTTGCCTTTGGCTTCCCAGTAGATACTCCGCGCCAGGCAAGTGATCGGATCATCCAGCGGCGCGGCGCCGGCCGGGTCCACGGCTTGCACTTCGGTCGGGGTAATCGCCTCGGACTTGGGCGCCGGGGCCGTGCTGACTTTGTCCGCCGCTTTCTCTTCCAGCACCTGGGCTTTCTCTTCAGCCTTGGCCTTGATCGGTGCTTGATCGGTGGCCAGCGCAGCGCTGGCCAACAGGGTTAATGCGAAACAGCCAGCCAACCACTTCAATCCCATGTCTGTTCTTCCGGCAGGGCCCGATGCGGGCAAAGTGTTACGTCGGGGAAACACCCGGATTCCGGGGGTCTTCGGTGAGTGTAGACGGCAAATCCGGGCAAAAAGTTGCGCAGAAAAAACGCCTGATAAAGAAAAAGGCATTGCGCTCACCGGGGGCCTTTCGCGCATCATGGGCGCATTCAGCTCAAGGGAGATTTCCATGCGCTTCATGCCATCCGTCTTGCGTTGCGCCGCGTTGTCCGCAGGCGTGTTGCTGGCTATCCCGGCCATGGCCGGCGATGAGTCGCAACTGATCGAGTCGATCAACAGTTACCGCAGCCAACCGCAGCGCTGCGGCACTCAAGCGTCGAATGAACTGGCACCGCTATCAGCTGATCCTCGGCTGAGGTTACGGGCAACTGGCGCTGTCGATCTGCAACAGGCCATGGCCAGCGCCAGTTACCCGATGGTCAATGTCCAGGCGATTACGCTCAACGGCCCGCGTGATGCGGCGTCGGCGATGAAAGCGATTCAGGAAAGTTTCTGTCAGGTGGTGCTCGATCCGCAGTTCGTCGATGTCGGTGTCAGCCGTGACGACCGCGACTGGCGCATTGTGCTGGCGCGGCCGTTGCTGACGGCGAAACTTGGTGATGCGCAAAGTGAGGGGCAGAAGCTGCTGAGTGAACTCAATATCGCCCGCAGCCAGCCGCGTCAATGTGGCGGCCAGGCCTTCGCCGCCGCAGCACCGCTGGCCTGGAACGCGAGCCTGGGCACCATCTCCCAGGATCACAGCCGCGACATGGCCAACAACAATTACTTCGACCACAAGGACCGCGACGGCCGCACCCCGGGCGATCGCGCTGAACTCGCCGGCTATAGCGGACAACTGGTAGGCGAAAACATCGCCGCCGGGCAAGACACCGTACACAAAGTCGTCGAAGGCTGGCTCGCCAGCCCCGGCCACTGCGCCAACCTGATGAACCCGCAATACAAGGAACTCGGCGCCGCGTACGCGACTGACCCGAAAAGCAGCGCGGGGATCTATTGGACGGCGATGTTTGGTGCGCAGTAAATCTCAAGCTCACCACTAGACCTGTGGGAGCTGGCTTGCCAGCGATAGCCGTCATTCTGCTGATCATCGACGGCATCAATCAACCGGTCATTAAGAGTGATTGGACGGTGCCCGACATTGCCCCTACCCTGCGCCGTCCAGATCCGCTGTCAGCGGTTTTCCCCACAGCGAGGCTGTCATGTCAGAGCGCATCTTGATCGATGGCTTCAACCGCCGCGTTGACTACCTGCGCATGTCGGTGACCGATCGTTGCGACTTTCGCTGTGTCTATTGCATGGCTGAAGACATGCAGTTTCTGCCACGCCAACAAGTGCTGACGCTAGAAGAGATCTATCAACTGGCGCAGAGCTTCGTCGCACTGGGCACGCGCAAGATCCGCCTGACCGGCGGCGAGCCGTTGATTCGCCCCGGCGTGGTCAAGCTGTGCGAGCAGATCGCCGCCCTGCCCGGCTTGCGTGAGCTGTGCATGACCACCAACGGCTCGCAGCTCGGCAAATTTGCCGCGCCGTTGTTCGACGCCGGGGTCAAGCGCCTCAACGTCAGCCTCGACAGCCTCGACCCTGAGCGCTTCAAGCAGATGACCCGCACCGGCGATCTGGCGCTGGTGATCAACGGCATCGATGCCGCGCACAAGGCCGGATTTACCCGCACCAAACTCAACGTCGTGGTGATGCAGGGTCGCAACGATCAGGAGATCAACGATCTGGTGAGTTTTGCCATCGACCGCCAGCTCGACATCGCCTTCATCGAAGAAATGCCGCTGGGGATCATCAATGAGCACAGCCGCGCCGAGTCATTTTTCTCAAGCGCGCAGGTACGGGAAAAGATCGCCGAGCGCTACACCCTGATCGACTCTGCCGAATCGACTCAAGGCCCGTCGCGCTACTGGCGGCTGGCCGAAGCACCGGATATTCGCCTCGGTTTTATCTCGCCGCACAGCCACAATTTCTGCGGCACCTGCAACCGGGTGCGGCTGACCGTCGAAGGGCGTTTGCTACTGTGTCTGGGTAACGAGCATTCGATGGACTTGAAAGCGCTGCTGCGCGCGCATCCGGGGCAACCGCAACGTCTGGAAAAATCCATCATCGAAGCAATGAAGCTCAAGCCCTACAGGCACAACTTCGAAGTGAGCGACGACGTGCAGGTCGTGCGATTCATGAACATGACCGGCGGTTGATGCGTCACGTCCACACGTAATCGGGATCACCCAGCATGATTATCAGACCCAAGGTCAGTCAGTTCGCCATCCTGTTTACCCTCAAGGGTTCGATTGCCAAGCGAATCGCCTTGCGCACTCTGATGGTTACCCTGCTGGCGTCGGCCATCGTGCTGGTGGAAATCCTCCATCCCAGCAGCTTTACCAAGGTCAACGCCACGCCGTTCACGCTGCTGGGTTTGTCGCTGTCGATTTTCATGAGTTTCCGTAACAACGCCTGCTATGACCGCTGGTACGAGGCGCGCAAGGCCTGGGGCGAAGTGATCGTGCATATTCGCTCGATCCTTCGTGAAACCCACATCATCCGTGAATCGCCTCAACGCCGGCACTTACTGTTCAACCTGTGCGGCTTCGCCCATGCCCTCAACGCGCGGCTGCGACGTGAAGATGAAGCGGCGGCCAGCAGCGCGTGGGTCAACCCGAAACCCGACGCACAAGTGCCGGACTACAGCGCCCGGATCCTGCACCGGATCGGCGAACAGTGCTCCGATCTGCAACAGGCCGGAGCACTGACCGAATGGCGCTACATGCTGCTGGCCAATCACCTGACCAGCCTTACGCAAGCGCAAGCCGTGTGCGAGCGGATCAAAAACACACCACTGCCCTTCCCCTACACGTTGCTGCTGCACCGCACGATCTACCTGTTCTGCATTCTGCTACCGTTCGCCATGGCCGAACCGCTGGGCTGGTTGACGCCGTTGTTCACCGCGATTGTCAGCTATACCTTTTTCGGACTGGATGCGATTGCCGATGAGTTGGAAGACCCATTCGGCCGCGATGAAAACGACCTGCCAACCGATGCCTTGGTACGCACGATCGAACGCGACATCCTGGCTGAACTAGGTGTTGCGCAACTGCCACCGGCGTTGATGCCCGTCGATTACGTCTTGAGTTGATCCGTTATTCACAGCCTCACCTGAACGCTATTGCATTGAACAAAAGCCTGATTAGATAGTGGCTCCGCCATGATTCGACTCAGGAGCCGCACTTGAGCACAACGCCGAATGATCTATCCCGCCCCGAGCCCGTCAGCCTGCGACAGGCCTGGCGTTTCTGGCTGAAACTGGGCTGTATCGGCTTTGGCGGCCCGGCCGGGCAAATCGCGATCATGCATCAGGAGCTGGTCGAGCGCCGGCGCTGGATCTCGGAACGACGCTTTCTCCACGCCCTCAACTACTGCATGTTGCTGCCCGGCCCCGAGGCTCAACAGTTGGCGACGTACATCGGCTGGCTGATGCATCGCACCTGGGGCGGTGTGATCGCCGGTGCGCTGTTTGTGTTGCCCTCGCTGTTCATCCTGATCGCGCTGTCGTGGATGTATATCGCGTTCGGCGACGTGCCAGTGGTGGCCGGGATCTTCTACGGGATCAAACCGGCGGTGACCGCGATTGTCTTGCACGCGGCCCACCGCATCGGCTCGCGGGCGCTGAAAAACAGTTGGCTGTGGGCCATCGCCGGTGCGTCATTCGTGGCGATTTTTGCCTTCAATCTGCCGTTCCCGCTGATCGTGCTCGGCGCGGCATTGCTCGGTTATTTCGGTGGGCGACTGGCCCCGCAGCGCTTCAACAATAGCGGGCAGCGCAGCAGCGAAAAATCCTTCGGCCCGGCATTGATCGATGACGACACGCCAACTCCCGAACATGCACGATTCAGTCTGCCGAAGTTGTGGTGGCTGCTATTGATTGGCGCAGCGCTGTGGTGTCTGCCCTTGGCACTGCTGACAGCCCTGTTCGGCTGGGATGGCACCTTCACGCAAATGGCCTGGTTCTTCACCAAAGCCGCGCTGCTCACCTTCGGCGGTGCTTACGCCGTGCTGCCCTATGTCTACCAAGGCGCGGTCGGGCATTACGGCTGGCTGACGCCGACACAGATGATTGATGGTCTGGCGCTTGGCGAAACCACGCCGGGGCCGCTGATCATGGTGGTGGCGTTTGTCGGCTTCATAGGCGGTTATGTGCAACCGGCGTTCGGCGCTGAGCATGCGTTCGCCGCTGGCGCAGTGGCGGCGACGCTGGTGACGTGGTTCACCTTTCTGCCTTCGTTTCTGTTCATCCTCGCCGGTGGGCCGTTGGTGGAATCGACCCACAACGAATTGAAGTTCACCGCACCGCTCACCGCGATCACCGCTGCGGTGGTCGGGGTGATCCTCAATCTGGCGTGTTTCTTCGCTTATCACGTGTTCTGGCCGACAGGTTTCGCGGGACAACCCGATGTTTTCTCGATTGTGCTGGCGGTCATGGCGGCGCTGGCGCTGTTCGTTTTCAAGCGCGGCGTGATTGCAGTGTTGATCGTTTGCGCCCTTGTCGGGCTGGGCTTTCATCTGCTGCGCTGAGGACTGGCCGCAGCTCTGAGACTGAATCAGTCGTTTACACGCTCAAGGATTGCCCCTTACTATCCGGGCACACCGGTCGGCGGGCCTGCCCCGCCACCGACGCTTTCCGCCAACGGAAACACGCGTTATGAGTACGTCACCACAACAACGAAAAACGTTGAACGTCTCTGCACTGCGCACCCTCTCTCCCGGGGGCGGCGTATGAATCGTATCGTCAATCTCCCCATGGCCCTGCGCCGTTCCAAGCTGCGTCACTCCGCACGCCCGCCGGATATCGCCTGCTGATTTCTGTCAGCCGGAAAAGATCCATTTGTGGCGAGGGAGCTTGCTCCCGCTGGGGCGCGAAGCGGCCCCAAAAGTCAGGACTGCTGCGCAGTCCATCGAGGATGAATCCCCTCGCCACAGGTTTTGTATCTCGTCGGACTGATCTCCATTTGATATTCCTGCCGGGACGCCCATAGCTGCGTCCGGCCCGAATCTGCGCGCCTGCACGGCGCCATCGTGAGTGATTGATTATGAAATTCGCAGCCATCGAAGACGCACGCCTGTTCCTTGAACAGAACCCCGATATCGACATGATCGAACTGTTCATCCTCGACGCCAACGGAGTGCCACGCGGCAAGTTGTTGCACCGCGAAGAACTGCTCGCCGTTTACCAAAGCGGCCGCCCGCTGCCCAGCACCATCCTTGGTCTGACCGTGCAGGGCGAAGACGTGGAAAACTCAGGTCTGGTTTGGGACGTCGGTGATATCGACTGCCGCGCCTACCCGCTCGAAGGCAGTCTGGTGCGCCTGCCGTGGCGGCAGATTCCGACCGCAGCGGTGCAGGTCAGCATGCACCCGACCGAAGGCCTGCCAGCGAGCATCGCCGACCCGCGTCACCTGCTGATCAAGATCATTGACGGCCTCAAGGCCGAGGGCTATCACCCGGTCATGGCGTGCGAACTGGAGTTCTATCTGCTCGACGCCAAACGCGATCACAACGGCCGACCGCAACCGGCGCTGGATGCCGATGGTGGGCGACCGCGACATACTCAGGTCTACGGTTTGCGCGAGCTGGAGCAAATCGAACCGTTCCTCGCCGACCTCTACAGCGCCTGCAAACTGCACGGCATTCCGGCGCGCACGGCGATCTCGGAATACGCGCCGGGGCAAGTGGAAATCACCCTCGAACACGGCGATGCGCTGCAAGCGATGGATCAGGCCGTACGTTACAAACGGCTGGTCAAAGCGATCGCGCACAAGCACGGCATGCAAGCGACGTTCATGGCCAAGCCGTTCGATGATCTGGCCGGCACCGGCATGCACATGCATGTCAGCCTCGCCGACGCCGAGGGGCGCAATCTGTTTGCCTCCGAAGACCCGGCCGGCACGCCGCTGCTGCGCACGGCGATTGGCGGCATGCTCGCGTCCTTGCTCGATTCGCTGCTGCTGTTCTGCCCCAATGCCAACTCTTATCGCCGTTTTCAGGCCAACAGCTATGCGCCACTGGCGCCGACCTGGGGTGTCGACAACCGCACCGTCAGCCTGCGCGTACCGGGCGGCCCGGCCAACACCCGGCACATCGAACACCGCATTTGCGGCGCCGATGCCAATCCTTATCTGGCGGCAGCAGCAATCCTCGCCGGCATTCATCGGGGCATTCGTGAGGACCTTGATCCGGGCGCCCCGGTCGAGGGCAATGGTTATGCGCAGGCGAAGGAGTTGCTGCCGACAGATTGGCTGACATCGCTGCAGGCATTGGAAAATTCAGCGTGGGCGCGCGATGCCTTGGGGCAGGAATTTCTGGGGGTGTATCTGGCGGTCAAGCGTGCCGAATACCGGCAGTTCATGGCTGAAGTGGGTGAGCAGGATTGGCGCTGGTATCTCACCGAAGCCTAAGAACCCCACCGCTAAACCCTGTGGGAGCTGGCTTGCCAGCGATGGGGCCGGGACACTCAGCATCTCTGGTGACTGACACTCCGCCATCGCTGGCAAGCCAGCTCCCACAGGGATCCCGATTAGCCTCCCGAATTTTGTGTGGACACCGACATGACTGAACGCTGCAATTCCTACTACACCGCCACCCTCAACCAGGACACCGACTACCCGACCCTGCAAGGCCGGCACAAAGTCGACGTGGTGATCATCGGCGGCGGCTTCACTGGCGTCGCCACCGCCGTCGAACTGGCCGAAAAAGGCCTGAAAGTCGCCATCGTCGAAAGCCATAAAATCGGCTGGGGCGCCACCGGGCGCAATGGCGGCCAGGTCACCGGCAGCCTCTCCGGCGACGCTGCGATGCGCAAACAGATGCGCCCGAAACTCGGCGACGAGGTCGATGATTTCATCTGGCACTTGCGCTGGCGCGGGCACGAGATCATCAAGCAGCGCGTGGAAAAATACGCCATCCAATGCGACCTCAAACACGGTCACCTGCATGCCGCGTACAAGCCCAGCCACATGACTGATTTGCGCAACGATTACGAAGAAGCCGTGCGCCGAGGCATGGGCGATGAAGTCAGTCTGCTCGACCGCAGCCAGGTGCGCGATTTGCTGCAAAGCGATCTCTATCACGGCGCGATCAAGAACACCCGCAATATGCACCTGCACCCGCTCAATCTATGTATCGGCGAAGCGCGGGCGGCGGAAAGTCTCGGCGCCCTGATCTTCGAAAACAGCGAAGTGCTGGAAATCATCCATGGCGACACACCGGGTGTGCGCACTGCCCACGGCCAGATCGATGCCAATCAGGTGATGCTCGCCGGCGACGTTTATCACAAGCTCGAACCGGGCCAGCTCAAGGGCAAGATTTTCCCGGCCATGGGCGGCATCGTCACCACCGCGCCGCTCGGCGATCTGGCGAAGCAGATCAACCCCGAAGACCTCGCCGTCTATGACTGCCGCTTCGTCCTCGACTACTACCGCCTCACCGCCGACGGACGCCTGCTGTTCGGCGGCGGCGCCAACTACAGCGGCAAGGACTCGCGCGACATCGCCGCCGAATTGCGCCCGTGCATCGAACAGACCTTCCCGGTGCTCAAAGGCGTGCAGATCGATTACCAGTGGAGCTGCGCGATGGGCATCGTCATCAACCGCATCCCGCAACTGGGCAAGCTCTCGGACAACGTCTGGTATTGCCAGGGCTACTCAGGGCATGGCATCGCCACCACCCACATCATGGGCGAAATCATGAGCCGGGCGATCACCGGGCAGATGGAGCAGTTCGATACGTTTGCGGCGTGCCAGCACATTCGCGTGCCGATGGGGGACTTGCTGGGCAATCCATTGCTGGCGGCGGGGATGTGGTATTACCAGATGCTTGAAAAATTGCGTTGACTGGACTGACCCCATCGCTGGCAAGCCAGCTCCCACAGTGACTGCGTCGTACGCTACTCAACCTGTGGGAGCTGGCTTGCCAGCGATGGGGCCATCAGCCTCAACACAAGACTCAATCAGGCAACTGCTCCACCTCAATCCCCAACCGCCGGTAATCCTCAACATTACCCGACGCCAGATGTCGCTCGGTAATCAGCGTATGCACCCGCGTGCACGGCGTCACCACGAACGGCTCGACCGCGCCAAGCTTGTCCGCCGTGGTCACCGCGATCACCTGCGCAGCACTTTCGAACAGCGCCTGCTTCACTGGCACTTCATCGAAATACAGCGAACTCAATCCCACCTCCGGATGAATCGCGCACACCCCGGTAAACAGCAGGTCAGCCTTGATGCTTTGCAGCAGACGCACCGTTTCGTGACCGCTGACCGACATGGTCGCCAGGTTCAACTGCCCGCCCGCCAGAATCACCTTGATGCCCTTGTACTCGGCGAGGGTGATCGCGGTCATCGGCGAGGTGGTCACGGCAGTGAGCTTGATATCCGCTGGTAGCGAACGCGCAATCTGCAGCGTGGTGGTGCCGGAATCGAACAGCACGATCTGGCCATCCTTCACCCGCCCGGCGGCGAGTTGCGCCAGGCGTGTCTTCACCTCATCGGTTTCACTGATGCGGGTGAAGTAATCCTTGCCGGTGTCTTTCGGTCGCGGCAACGCACCACCGTGAACCCGCTGCACCAGGCCGGCGTTGTCCAGTTCGGCGAGGTCGCGGCGGATGGTGTCTTCGGACACGGCAAAATGCTGGCTCAACTCGGACGCCATGACCTTGCCGTCGCGTTCGAGGATCAGGAGGATTTTCTGCCGACGCAGGGATGGGAGCTCGGTAACCGAATGATCGTGCATGGTTATGCCTGTTTATGCTTGTAATTGCAGGTTTTCGCCGAGATTAGCCAAAACCTCGGGCAAACACAAACAGGCGGGCATCAATTGTCTCGATCATTGGAATCAGCAAGGGGAATTTTTCCTTTGCATTCAGCCTGTTCAGAATGGCCCCACTCTCAACAGGCTTCAGGATGAACACCTTATGAATCTCAATTTCGCTTTCGCTTGCATGATCGTCGTGTCGTTCGCGATTGCCTTGGGCCACGCCTGAGGCATCAAACCGACGCTGCCAGATGCTCGCGAAACCACTTGTGCGCGGGATCACGGTGCAGTCGCTCGCCCCAGAACATCGCCATTTCGTAGCCCGGCACCTGCAGCGGTGCCTCGACCACTTGCAACGCCGGGTTACCGCGCACCAGCCGTGACGGCAGCATCGCCACCAGATCGGTGCTCGCCAGCACCGACATGACCATCAAAAAGTGCGGCACCGACAGCACCACTTTGCGCGACAGCCCCACGTCGGCCAGCACCTTGTCTGTCACCCCGAAAAAGCCCCCGCCTTCACGCGACACCATCACGTGTTCCAGTGCGCAGAATTCCTCGCGGCTCGGTTTGCCCGTCAAATCCGGATGCCCGAGACGCCCGGCCAACACATAGCGCTCGGTAAACAGCACCCGTTGATGCAGGTCCAGCGGCGCGTCTTCGGTGATGTGCAGCGCCAGATCGAACACACCCTGCTCCGCTTGCTTGACCAATTGCGCTGGCATCAGGTCGATAACCGCCAACCGAGTGCCCGGTGCCTGCGTACGCAAACCACTCAGGGCTGGCAGGAGAACGGTAGATTCGCCGTAATCCGTCGCCGCGACTTTCCAGGTCTGGGTCGCCAGTGCGGGGTCGAACGCAGCAGCCGGCGCCACCGCCCGTTCCAGTGCTTGCAGCGCCTCGCGCAAAGGCTCGCGCAACTCATCGGCCCGCGCCGTCGGACGCATGCCGCGTGGGCCGGGGAGCAACAGCGGATCGCCAAAGATGTCACGAAGCCTGGCCAAATGAACGCTCACCGAAGGCTGCGAGAGGTTCAACCGTTGCGCCGCGCGGGTGACGTTGTGCTCGGACAGCAACACGTCGAGGGTCAACAGCAGATTGATATCCAGCCGTCTCAAATTATTCATGGCTATACCAGACATATCAGACATTCATTTCCAATATACCTGTGGAGCGCCGATCCTGCTGCCATTCAGCCACGGAGTTCCCCCATGAAAGTGCTATTGGTTTACGCCCATCCCGAACCCACCTCCCTCAATGGCTCGCTCAGGGACTTCACCGTCCAGCGCCTCGAAGCCGCCGGTCACAGCGTGCAGGTTTCCGACCTTTACGCGATGAACTGGAAAACCACCCTCGACGCCGACGACGCCCCCGAGCGCGATAAAAACCAGCCGTTCCACGCCTCCCTCGATTCGAAATGCGCCTACGCCCAAGGCACACAAGCCGCCGACATCGCCCGCGAGCAGGAAAAATTGCTGTGGGCCGACGCGCTGATCCTGCAATTCCCGCTGTGGTGGTTCACGATGCCGGCGATCCTCAAGGGCTGGGTCGATCGGGTTTACGCCTACGGGTTTGCCTACGGTGTGGGTGAACACTCCGACAGTCGTTGGGGCGAGCGTTATGGCGAAGGGAAGATGAAAGGCAAACGGGCGATGTTGATGGTCACCACCGGTGGCTGGGAATCGCATTACAGCCCGCGCGGGATCAATGGGCCGATGGATGATCTGCTGTTTCCGATCCAGCACGGGATTCTGCACTACCCCGGTTTTGAGGTGCTGCCGCCGTTCCTGATTTACCGCACCAGTCGCATGGATGAAGCGCGGTATGCCCAGACGACTGATGAACTGGGACGGCGTCTGGATGAGTTGTGGAGCACGCGGCCAATTGCGTTTCGACATCAGAATGCAGGGGATTACGAGATTCCGGCGTTGACGCTCAAAGATGCCATTGCCCCGGACAGTGAAGGTTTCGCCGCACACATTCGTTAAGCCCAAAAAGATCGCAGCCTGCATTAGCTCTTACCGGGGGTACGCAATCCCAACGCAGGAGTTGCCGCAGGCTGCGATCTTTTGATCTTAATCAGCAACCACCACCCGCGCCTTGCGCACAAACAACGCGTGGGCCTTGTCCCAAAAGTTGCCGCCGAGCACAAAAAAGCTGCCCACAAACATCAAATCCCCAAGCAATTGCAACTGCCACAAATTGGGCCGCAACCCCGGCCAGAAGTTATCAAAATACGGCTCCAGAAACGACGTCAGCAACGGCAGGCAAAACATCACCACGCCCACCCGATGCCGCAGCGGCGAGACTTCGGCGACAGGGGTCGGAAGCATCCCCGAGACATGTCGGCCAATCGTGCGTTTCAGTTCAGCGAATCCGGCCTTGCCCATCACCGCGATCACCAGCAGCAACAGCACTTTGTTACTGATAAACAGCACCCCCGTCAGCGCCGCGACTTTCGAGCCGGGTACATCGAGAGCGGCGGCCAACGGCACCATTAGCCACGAGCCAAGCATCAGGCAGATGATCGCCACACCGACCTTGAAGCGCCAGGTGGCAGCGGGGGCCGGTGTCACCGGATCTTGAGCAGTTTCCATGGTCTCGTACCTGTTTGGGTGGGGGCTGATGCCTGAAAAGCGTAGCAGCAGATTCGCCCGAACAATTTGCAATTCGCCGTCTATGCTCCACTGATATTTGCGGGTCAGGGACATAACGCAATGCCTTCGACAACAGCCCTGCTGACGCGGCCCGGTCATCTGTTGTTGCTTGTCGCCTTGAGTTTCAGCGGCTGCGTGCGCCTGGGGCCGGATTTTCAGCCGCCCGCCGAGACGTGGAGCAAGCAATGGAACAGCGTGGCGCTGGAACAGGCCAGCGAACGTGCCGCCCAGCCGGATCTGCGCCAGTGGTGGCAGGTGTTCGCCGACCCGGTACTCGATCGCCTGATCAGCGAAGCCGATGCGCACAACAGCAGCCTGAAAATCGCCGGGCTGCGAGTGCTTGAAGCTCGCGCCCAATTGGGCATAGCTGAAAGCGGGCGCTATCCGCAACTGCAACAGCTCGGTGTCGACAGCCTGTACGTTGATCGCCATCAATCTGGCGGCAACAACCCGCAGGATCTGCATTTCTGGCAACACAGCGCCGCGTTCGATGTCGGTTGGGAGCTGGATTTCTGGGGTCGTTTCAGCCGTGCCATCGAGTCGTCCGACGCCAGCTACTTTGCCGCGCAGGCCAATTACGAAGACGCCCTCGTGCTGCTGCGCGCGCAAGTCGCCGACACCTATTTCTCCCTGCGTACCACCGAAGCACGCCTGCGCGTCGCCCGGGAGAACGCCGTCCAGCAGAAGCGCAATTTCGAAATCACCGAAAAACTCTTCAACAGCGGCCAGACGGCCGAACTCGACCTGCAACAGGCGAAAACCCAATACCTCGGCACGCTCAGCAGCCTCCCCGCATTCGAAGATCAAGTCCTGCGCACCCGCAACGCTTTGGCAGTTTTAGTCGGCCAGCCACCCGGTGGCGCGGCCTTGCTGGCCGAGCAAACAGGTTTGATTCCATTGCTCGATCGCGCCGTGCTGCAAGACGTCCCGGCCAACCTGCTGTTGCGTCGCCCGGATATACGCGCGGCAGAACTGAATGTTGCCGCGCAATCGGCGCTGGTCGGCGTCGCCGAAACCGATCTGTATCCGTCGCTGACCTTGCTTGGCAGCATCGTCTGGTCCAGCGATTCCCTTGGCGCGACGCCGCGCAGCCTCGATCTGATCGGAGGCCCGAGCCTGCGCTGGAACATCTTCGATTACGGCCGTATCCGCAACAACATACGGGTGCAGGACGCGCGTTTGCAGCAACTGATCGAAGCCTATCGCGACAAGGTCCGCCAAGCTGCGCGCGAAGCCGACGATGCCGCCAGCGGCTTGAGCAAAGCGCTGGAGCGCGAACGCATTCTGCGCGAGGCCGAAGGCGCTGCGCGACGTTCGCTGGTGCTGGCCAACACGCAATACCGCGAAGGTTATTCCGACTTTCAGCGGGTGCTCGACGCGCAACGCGCCCTGCTCGAATTGCAAGATAACTATCTGGTCAGCCGTAGCAACGCCGTGAGCAACCTGATCGCCCTGTACAAAGCCCTCGGCGGCGGCTGGCAAAGCAACGCGCCGCAGGTCGATGAGCCGACACGGCAACAAATGCAACAACGCACTAATTGGGGCGATTTGCTCAGCGCGCCGCCCGCCCAACCGGCGTATCCCCTCCCATCGCAGGTAACCCGTCATGACTGAAGCCGCGCCACCCGCCCCGGCCCCCGCGCCTGCCCAGCCCGATCCTGCAAAAAAAGGCATCCGCTGGGTGCTTTTGCTGATCGTACTGAGCCTGGCCTGGTACCTGCTCGCCGACCGCTACACGCCCTATACCCAACAAGCGCGGGTCGGCGCATTCGTGATTCCGGTGGCGGCGGAAGTTGCGGGTCGGGTGATCCGCGTCAACGTGCGCAACAATCAGGATGTAAAGGCTGGCGATGTCCTCTTTGAACTCGACCCACAGCCACTGCAAATAGCGGTCGATCGGGCGAAAGCCGATCTGGAATCGACCCGCCGTCAGGTCGGTGCGAGCACTGCCGGAATCGCTTCGGCGCAAGCTTCATTACGCGCAGCCCAAGCCAACGAACTCAAGGCGCGGCAGGACAATCAGCGGCTTGAAGGTTTGTATAAACAGGACCCTGGCACGGTCTCTGTCCGTCTTCTTGAGGTATCGCGAGCCAACCGCGAACAAGCGGTCGCCCAAGTCGCCGCTGCCCGCGCCGAAGTACAGCGCGCACAAGAGCAGGAAGGCGGCAACACCGACACCAACGCCCAGTTGCGCAGCGCTGCCTCGGCACTGGCCAAAGCCGAACTGGATCTGGCCAACACCCGCATCGGCGCGCGTTCGGCCGGGTTGATCACCGACCTGCGCACCGACGTCGGCCAGTTCACCGCCGCGGGCAGCCCGGTGATGACCTTGATCGCGATTCATGACGTGTGGATCAGCGCCGACCTCACCGAAAACAACCTCGGCCGCGTGCAACCCGGAACGGCGGTGGCCATCGTCCTCGACGCCCTACCCGGTGAGGTGCTTGAGGGCCGGGTGCGCAGCGTCGGTTACGGCGTCAGCGTCGGCCAGACCCCGGCGCCGGGCACCCTGCCGAGCATCCAGAACAGCCGCGACTGGTTGCGTCCGGCGCAGCGTTTTCCGGTGATCATCGAGTTCACGGAAGAGGCAAAGAAACGCCTGATAGACAGCCGCGCCATCCGTGCTGGCGGTCAGGCTGAAGTCATGGCGTTCCCCAGCGAAGGCAATCCGCTCAACCCGTTGGGACGGTTGTTTGTCAGCCTGATGAGCTGGCTGTCGTATGCCTACTGAGCGCAGCGTCCCGACGCAACGGGCCTTGCGCCTGGCGTTCGGCACGGCGCTGTGCACCGCTGCCAGTTATGCCTTGGCATTGCCGCTGGCGTTTATTTCGCCGGTGTTGGCGGTGTTGCTGCTGGCCAGTCTGCCCCGGCCATTACCGCTCAAAGGTGCGTTGGTATTGGCGCTGGCGGCGGCGCTCACCACGAGCATTGGCCTGCTGTTGGTGCCGTTGCTGCGTTATTACCCGGTGAGCGGCGTGTTGTTGATCGGCACCGGTTTGTTTGTGGTGTTTCGCTTTGGCCTGCGTGGCGGCAATCCGTTGATCGTGACGTTTCTGATGATCGGCATGACCATGATTTCTGCCGCCGGGTTCGCCGAGTTTGATCTGGCGATGGCGGTGATTGGCGCGTTGGTCAAAGGCCTGTTACTGGCGGTCGCGGTGGTCGGTATCAGTCACGCACTGTTTCCGGAACGGCCCGACAGCCCTGTGCCCCCGAAGCCGCCCGCGATGCCCGCCGACGAAGTCCCGCGTGTGGCCTTGCGCGCCACGCTGATCGTGCTGCCAACCTTTTTGCTGGCCCTGAATGACCCGGCGAGTTACCTGCCGATCATCCTCAAAGCTGTCAGCCTCGGCCAGCAAAGCTCCACCACTCACACCCACCACGCCGGGCGCGAATTGCTCGGCTCGACCCTGCTCGCGGGTGTACTGGCGGTACTGCTGTGGTGCGGATTGAGCCTGTTCGTGCACCTGTGGATGTTCTTTCTGTGGATGCTGCTGTTCGGGTTATGGCTGGCGCGCAAACTCTATCGCCTCAGTCCGACGCGGTTCAGTCCGGGCTTCTGGCTCAACACCCTGGTGACGATGATCATCCTGCTCGGCCAATCAGTGCAGGACAGCGCCGCCGGCAAAGACGTCTACACCGCATTCGCCGTGCGCATGGGCCTGTTCATTCTGGTGACGCTCTACAGCGCACTGATGATGCACCTGCTCGAAGCGCACAAACCCCAGCGTCAAGGCGTGACCTGATAGCCGCGCCCTTGCAGACACCCGGTGTAGGCACTGGAACTGGCTGCCGCATCGGTTTTGCTCTGCGCGCGTCGCTCCTGCCGCTGCCGTGCGCCACCGACTACAGCGCCGGCGGTTGCCGTCTGTCTGGCGCGGTTCTGCCGGTAATCCTGCTTACGGTCATCGTCGACCGCATCGTACAACTCGTCGTGCTGGCGACCGCGCACCTCAGCCGCTGTTGCACCGGCCGCAGCACCCACGGCAGCGCCCTTCAGGCGACCGCCGGTTTGCGGGGTTGATGTGGTGGAACTGGCGGCGACCGAGTGGCAGTCGTTGATGTCGATCTGGGTTTGTTGCGAGGTCTGGCCCTTGAGCGGGACGACGGTTTGCGCATTGGCTTGCGTGGCGCAAAGAGCGGCGATCAAGAGAGCGGTGGACGATAAACGGTTCATGATTACCTCCGGCGGGGCCTGGATTGGCTGTGAGGCGGGGTAATCGGGAAGTGTAGTTCAACAGCAGCAATCTCATTTGCGTGGTGAAGGAGCAAACTCCCTCACCACGACGGATGATGCGTAGTCAGGCCCCCTCCCGCACCCGCCGCACCTGCACCAACAACGCCGGCGCAAAATGCAGCAGCACCATCCGCGCCAAGTGGTGAGTCAGGATAAACACCACGTTCAGCCCACCGGCAAACGCGACAATCGCAATCGTCTCGATCGCCCCCGGCATGTACGCCAGCCATAACGACAACGGATCACTCCCGAGGAATCGCGCCGCCACTTCGGCAAATGCCGCCGCGACTACGATCATCAACCCGACCGAGATCAGCGCCGTGCGGCCATGCAGGCCCAATTCCTTGAAGCCCAAACCCTGGAACCGCGAGCCGATGCGCACGCCGAGAATCAGCGCCGCCAGATTCAAGCTCCAGTCGGGCATGTGAAAACCGTGCAACCAGCCTGTTTTTACACAGACTGCGGTGATGATGATCGCCGTGAGCATGAAGGGCGCCGGCACGCCAATCACCAGCAGCAATCGACCGAGCACGACGCTCAAGCCGATTACCGAGAAAACCGTCAGCGCCATGCCGGTGGTCAACGGATCGCTTTCAACAGCAGCCACTGAAACCTGCCCCGGAATCAAAAAACTCACCAACACCGTGATCAGCAGTAACCGCATCAGATGCACGATGATGACTTTGCTCGACGCCTTCTCCGACTCGAGCAAATCAAACACCGCCGCCAGTGCCCCCGGATACACCGCGAGTAGCGCATCCGTGCGGTTCCACCCTGCCCCACGCGTCAGCCACCAACCGGCCAGGGCAATCTGCACCGTCAGACACAGCAGCAAAACGCCAAGGCTTGGGAGCATGGTCGACGCCGTCGCACTGTCCCACGCCTCAAACATCAGCCCGGTGGCGATGCCCAGCGAGACCTGGATATAACCCAGCCCATAAGGCGTTGCGGGTGCGAAACCTGACTTCGTCACGACCAGTGCCGTGACAAGGATCGAACCCAGCAACAAGCCGTGAGGCACGCCGAGGGATTGCAACGCAACGCCAAACCCGGCGGCGATCAACAGACACAGAATGGATTTCATATTCGCCTTCCTGGCTATTCGAATGACTTAAGCGCGCAACCGTCCGATCGCGCGTCGGTATTTTTCGACCCGTTCCAGATCCTCCCAACTCGGCGAGGCGATCCGTGACAGGTCGCTGTTTTCTTCCAGATCTGCGAGTTTGACCACGCGACCGATCGGGTTCTGTGCGGCGCGTACGACGAAATCCTCGTAGGACTCGCCGGGCACTTTGGTCACCGATGCGATGGCCGTCAGCACCTCTTCGCTGAAGCCTTCCTTGCGCAAGTCGTCGAGACTGATAGCGCAATCCTCGACCACATCGTGCAGCACCGCGACGATGCGCTCCTCCAGCGTGGTCATGCGCAGCATCACCTTCAGCGGATGCAAAATGTACGGCGCTCCGCCCTTGTCCACCTGCCCAGCGTGGGCCGCAGCGGCGATGGCGATTGCGCGTTCAAGCGTCTGAGTCATGAGAATCTCCCCAAGTTAAATGCCATACCGGCCGCCAACGTGGATATTGCGTTTGAGCCAAGCGCCAATGGCCTTCAAGCGACCGACTGGCTTCGCTGGCTCGGAGTGACGCTTGAGAATCATCGACACCAATGTCACTTGATCCACACCAGGATGTGCATCGATCAACTCAGCGACCCAGGCACAATCAGACTTCTTCAAATGCTCACGCCACTCACCGGGCCAGGCCTCCAGCTCATCCAGCGCCAACCAGATCGCGCCGCCCTGCTCGGCATGCCCGCCACCAATCGATTGTTCGAAACAAAAAGGCGTGGCCGCTCGGGTCAAGTCGATGCTGAAGAAGTAGACGTCGTGGGTCTTGTGCTGCGGCGTGGGGGCGTTATTGCGACCGCCGATTTCGATCATGTGTGGGTCCGTCCGTGGCGAGGCGTTACAAACTGTTTCATGCATACCATCACGGATTCACCCAACCATGGCAAATCAAAAATCAACTGAATCGCACCAATCAACATCCGAAGACACTTCGAATTTTTGTCCTGCGCATAGGCCGGCCATGAACTTTTCTTTAAAGTGATGTCAATGCGATATCGCTAATTGTCTTTAGTCATGCGGCATCACTCAGCGTCAGGCTGTTTCCTGACAATCATGGAAGTACCCCCGATGAGACTGATTCTCTTGATGTTATTGATGTTGAGCGGCTACGCGCACGCCGGTTGTGAAAACATCAAAAACGATGACATGCGCAGGGACTGCAGAGCCACGACCAATGGCTGATGGGTGCCACCGACGCCACTGTCCCCAAGAGTCGTTTCGGCCCGGCCATCTCGCGAATAATGTTTGCCCGCCTCTGGCACGAGGCGGGCACTCGGGATTGACCGTTCGGTATACTCCCCCCGCCATGCTTGCCCCGCATCACGCCTCAACCTGGAAAGGACACCGATGAGCAGTATTCCACTCTCCGAACAGATGGGCGCAATGGCCTTGGTCGATGAGTTGCGCCATCAGCAGAAACAGGTTCAGGAACACCTCGATCTGCCGCGACGCCGAGCCGAAATTGCCGAGCTCATTCGCAGCTATTACCAGAACCACAACATCGCATTCGACGACAACCTGATCGAACAAGGCGTGCGTCAGGTGTTCGCGCGTCGCCTGCTGCTGGAAATGCCGCCCGTGGGTGCAATCGACACCTGGCTGATCAACACGTTAGTCCGGCGCTCCGGTGTGATCAAAACGCTGCGAACCTCTGCCATGGTGCTATTGGGCATTGCCTTCGTGGTCTACAAATTCACTAGCCCGACGGTTTACAGCCCAGCCGAAGTGAGCGAGATCAGCACTGACGCCGCGATTGTCCGCGATGATCGCAAAAAGCTGTTCCGGGAGGTGGACAAGCAGCGTGGCGCCGTGGAGGCCCTGGCTCGCAGGCTGGCCGAACAACCGGACCCGCAGGCCAGCGTATTGCTGCAGCGCGCCCGGAGCGCGCTGCCGGCTACCGACGTACGCACGTCTATCGGTCTTTCCGAGCCCGTCACATCGGCAAACGCAGCCGCGATCGAAGGTCGGGTCAAAGAACTCGAAGAGGGCCGGTATGCAGTCAACCGGTCTCTGTACGATGTTGAAGGCAATGTGAAGTATGCCGGACGTATCCTCGACACTCGTAATCAACTCAAAGAAATGCTGCAAGACCCGAAGTTTGCCCTCGGGATTGCCCACTCCAGCAATCTGGACCAGCGTCTGGCGGAAGTCGACCAGTTGCTCAAGCAAGTCACCGACTACGACAGTGCCCAGGATGCTTCAACGGCGTACAACGATCTGCGTGGCGATCTCTGGAACTATGAACAAGACATGCTCGAACTGCAGTCCATGCGCTACCGCTCGCTGAAAGAGCGCATCACCTCCCGCAGGGTACCGGATGAAATCCGACCCCAACTGCGCAGAAAAGTCGAAGTCATCCACCAGTTCCTTGAAGCCGGTGACTCGGCGGCCGCCGAACGAAAAATCAATCATCTGATCAGCTCGATGAAAGATGCAGGCTACTGGCGCCGCTGGGGTGGTTCGGGAGAATGACAGATTGAGAAGGACGCCCCCCATGAGCAGCACCGCACTCTCCGATCAACTGACGGCGATGGCGTTCATCGACAAACTGCGCCATGAGCAAAAGCAGATTCAGGATCATCTGGACCTGCCCCGCCGTCGCGCGGACATCGCCGAGCGCATCCGCGCCTACTACATCGGTAACGCCATCGAGTTCGATGACAACCTGATAGAACAAGGTGTGCGGCAGTTTTTCGCCCATCGCCTGAAGCTGGAGACCCCGGCACTCAATGGATTCGATACGTGGCTGGTCAAGTGGCTCAGCCGCCGTGGCGCTTCGCCGGCGAGCGACAAACCGGGAACCATACGCCTGTCGCCACTCATTCTGCTGATCCTGTTATTCAGTGCGCTAATTCTGTGGGCGACTCACCACAACAAGGATGCCGGGAGAGTTGACTACCTCGTCAAAAATGCCTGGCCGATACGCGACAAAAGCTTCACGTTGAACGAGCAAGTGCAGTCAATAACCAAACGTCTCGCGGCGTTGGGCAAGAGTAACGCGGAGCACCCGAACGCGAACGTCGGCCGTTTGCTCCAGCGTGCGCAATCCAGAATGCCAACCAGCGCTTTTCGCACGGATCTTGGTGTGGATTTAAAAATCACCAAAGACAATCTGGACTCGGTGGAACTGCAAGTCATGACACTCAAAGCCCAGCAACTGCGGTTCGAAACCGACTCTAACCAAATCTACAACGACATGAAGTACGCCGGTGCAATCATCTGGATGCGCCAGAGCCTGCGTGACATCAGCGAAGATCCGAAGAGTACCGCCAGGATCGAACAATCCGGCAGTCTGAAACAGCAAATGACCCTGCTCGGGCAACAGCTTGATCGCATCGATAACGAGACGACTCACGACGACGCGTTCTCCACGTTCCGTGATATCGACGACGAGCTGTTTGGCATCGGTCAATAAACCACCGACTGCCTGGCCAGCCGCACGAAAGGACACCTGATGCGCAGCATTCCACTCTCCGAGCAAATGGCGGTAATGGCTCTCATCAAAAACAGGTACTGCAATGACCTCAACCTCCCAGAACCAGGCGTCATCGCCCAGTCAATCGACCGCCAGACAGAAGCCGGCGCACAGTGCCAAAGACTACGAAGACATCCGCCAGGAATGCAGGGAAAAACTGCGCGCCTACAGTGAAAACGAAGCCTATGTCTTCCTGCGTGATCGGGCCTATGGCACCGACCAATACGCGTTCGGTTTTTTCCAGCGTTGGCTCGACGGCCTGCTGGCCAAGCGCATCAACTACGCTGGCAATCGCCAGAACGAGTTGATGCTGCTGGCGATGCAGGCGCGCAATGAAGAGCTGTACGGCAAGCCTGCCCGCTGAGGGTTAATGCTTGCCCACACCCAGAACAGACGACACCACGTAAGGACACTCGATGACCAACTACCTCGAACGGGCACTCACTGGTCTGCGCACGATCGGCATCAACCTGTTTCAACCCGTTCATGATGCACCGGTGATGGTACTGCTCGACCGCGTCGCTCAGTACGACAACAGCAAAGTTACCGCCATCGCTTCGGTACTGCAGCAGTCGACCGCGTTCAACAGCATGGTCCGCGAGCAGACTGAAGGCATGGACATTTCCACGCGCTTCATGGACATCACCCAGCGCTTCACCTCGATCCGTGAAGACGCTTCGGCCATGGCCGAATGGATGGACGACGGTCGCCTCGACACGTTGGAAAAACTCAAGCTGAGCTGGATGAACCTGCGTCGCGGCTCGATTCCCAGCCGCTTCAATGACATCCGCGAAAGCTACTTGCAGGTGTGCAAGTCGGCCAATGACCAGATTGCCCGGGAAAGCGTGGTGCTTGAGGCGTACATGGACTTCCGGATGGCGATGAAAGCCGCAGAAGTCGACGCCCAGCAAGTTCTCGCAGTGGCCGGCCAAGCGCTGGAACAACGCACTCAGGCGCTGAACGACGCCAGTGCTCAGGTCAGCGCTGCCGAGACTTCCGAACCGGCCCGGCGCGCCAGCCTGGAGCTGCAACGCGATGAAGCCGTGCGTGCCCTGCAGGATGAAGACAAGCGCTACCAGATCGTCAAGGACATCGCCGATGACCTCAAGGTCGGGTACAACACCGCCGAAATGATATTTGCCCGAATCAATCAGGTGCACGTGATCAAGGAGCGCCAGTATCAGCGCATGGTCTCGTTCTTCTCCACCAACGAAGTGGTACTCACCGGCCTCGCCGTATCCTTCATCAGCAACAGCGGCCTGGCCGAAGCGACCCACACACTCAATGCCACGACCGAAGGCATCAGCAAAGGGCTCGAAGCGTTGGGCTCTGCCGGCAATCAACAGATTGAGGCGGCGGTCAAAGCCAGCTACGGCTCGACCATCAAGGTCGATTCGGTTCGTGCGCTTGCCGATGCGACCCTGAGCTTCCAGACCGACATGCAGAGCCTGACCGACAGCTACCGCGCCGAATCAAGCAATGCCGCCCGTGACATTGCCGATGCCGTGGAAGATGCCAAGCGCAAGTTTGCAGCGCTGCTGAGCAAGGCTGCCTGACGTTTCCAATGCAAAAACGCCGATGCCCGCCTGGGCATCGGCGTTCGTCTACGTCGATTGACGTTGAAGAATCACGCACATGAAAAAGGGACGCCATTGGGTGTCCCTTTTTTGCCTTTGGGGCAAGCAGATCAATCAACGTTTCATGGCTTCACACTGGTTGCGCAGGTCCCCATCGCCGATGCTCGCACAGCTACTGCCCTGCTTCGCCTCGCAGAAGGCACGCTGATCACGATCCCCGATGCTGGCACATGAACCGCCTTTCTCTGCTTCGCAGGCCGTGCGCAAATCGTAATTGTCGATGGAAGAACAACTAGCGCCTTTCTTGGCGTCACAATAGGCGCGCTGGTCACGATCCTCGATACTGGCGCATGAACCGCCCCTCTCCGCTTCGCAGGCCGTGCGCAAATCGTAATTGTCGATGGAATAACAACTGCTGCCTTCCTGCGTGGCCTGGCAATAGTTGCGTTTGACAGGATCACTGATGCTGGCACAACTGGCGGAAACGTAACCGCTGAACAGCAACAACATCGCAAGAATCAATTTCATCTCACACTTCCTTGGGTTGCCAGGAAACAGCCTGGCACTGCTTGATCCGTTCGAAATGAGCGTCGCGACACGCCATCAAATTGACATCAATTTAAAGGAAAGTTCCCAACGGCACGCAAAGCCATGATTTGAGATTCGACCAAATTTGAAGTCTGAAAAACGCGTAGGAAAACACCCCTTGCGGCGAGGGGATTCATCCCCGATGGGCTACGAAGTGACCCCAAACCAGCGAGCTCATTTCTCCAGATACGCCGCACGCCACGGATTACGAAGCCTGCCTCGCCGAACGCCTCAACGCCGTCCTCAAATACCTCGACCTCATCGCCTGCACCAGCCTCCCCGATTACGCCGAGCACGACAACAACACCGTCACCAACATCGCCCGAATCATGGTCCAGGATGTCAGTGACGTGTTTCGGGTGATCGAGCAGCGAGGTTTCGAAGCGCCGACCTCATAACCAACACACTGCAAAAAGTGCCAACTTCATAAAAGCCCGGTCACCCAATCAGCGATAACGTCGTTGGCACTTCGGAATAATCATCTCCTGACTTCCGCGCCCCTTGTAAGACACGTCTGAACATCACCCACAGAGAACCCGCACCTCACTGTTCCGGCTTTAGTCGACGGTTACTCTTCAAACAAGAGTTCTCCATTCAATAAAGCAGAGCATCCATGGCCAACCACAGCTATATGAGCATTACTGGAAACCGACAAGGTCTGATCTCGGCCGGTTGCTCCGACACAAATTCGATCGGCAACAAATGCCAACTGGGTCACCTCGACGAAATCATGGTCCTGGCCTACTCCCACAACATGACTACCGACAATAACGGCGGCGTCACCGCCGACCGTGGCAAGCACTTACCGATCATGATCACCAAGAACATCGACAAATCCTCCCCCCTCCTGTCCTCCGCACTTCACGAACGCGAAGTGCTCGACTGCACCATTTTCTTCTACCGAACCTCTCCCGCTGGTACTCAGGACAAATACTTCAAAATCCACATCGCCGGTGCAAAAGTCGCCCACATCAACCTCCAGGTCCCCCACGCCATCCATTTGAACGACGCACAGCCACAGGAACTGGTGTCATTCACTTACCGAGAGATCAGTTGGACGCACATTCAGGCGGGCACCTGCGGCTACAGCACTTGGGGCAACGAGGATGAATGAGGATTCGTGTGACATTAACGATGTCACACGGGCTGCTGCTGATCTGGTCGCCTTCGGCTGCCAGATTGGCGCGACTCAGTTGTATGACAGCTTCAGCCAACTTCGATTTAGCGAGATCGTTTCGTCTTATGCGAATGAGATTATTCGGGCGGTGGATGAAGGTGTCATTAGTGCGAAGCAAGGGTTGCTGGCACTGAAAGATGAGTACGCTGACTTATCGGAAAAAGTATTGTTCTATGCGCAAAATGGCGTTGGCGTAGCGGCGGGAGTAATGCAGGCACAAACAGGTACGATATTAATAGGGCAACGGAGAGGTATTAATCTGCCACTGGGGGTAGCGTACTACGCCCATGGCGTTAACAATATTTACGAGGGTCTAGGGAATATTTACAACGGCCCAGGCAAAGAAGGTATCACCGGCCCTACTAGACAGCTCTACCAAGTTTTTTTAGGAGAAAGCGATGGAAATATAAGTTATTACTCAGCCGACTTAAGCCTTTCTATCATTGGCATCTTTAGACTGACTCGCAAAACCGACTCAACCGAACTGTTTATTCGAGATCCGATAAACTATGAGCACGTCTACCATCAGATGGGAAAAGCGGCTTTAGCATTTGAAGCCCTGGTTAACTCATTTACAATAAAAAGCATGACAGACAAAGACGACACAAATAATCCAACATCAAATTAGTTGTATCACAATTCTGTACGCAACCAAAACCATATAGAAATTATCACAAACGCTACCACACCTATAACACCCCGATAAAGATCGGTAAAACCGAATCCTTCACCAACAATCTGAGCGATGAATTGAACGATAACCTCAGCGCAAAACAATGCAGAAATAAAGATATAAAGATAACCGACAATCACTGGAGTTTTTTCTACCTTGGTATCTCGACCAAGCGACTCCGCAAGCTGCTCAACAAAGAAATAACGAAAATTAACAAACAACATCCCCAAAAAAACAAAACCCAAAACAACCTTTTTGACAACTCCATCCAAAGGAAAAACCTTACCAAGGTTATGTACCAGTAGCGCACCATACAACGCACTGAGAAGAATAGTTAGGATAAAAAGACCAACAACTACACAAAACTCTCGAATCAACATATAGAGCCCACACTCACAAGACACACATCACGAGAACTTCTACTCCCCCTCACGCCCTGCCAACTATAAAGAATATCTGTCATGCAATTCAAACATGCCAGAAGAACAATAGCTTCATGGATGCCGCGTCATCAGGTACTTGCTCAGAGCTTTCTTACAAAGCAATACTATCGAGCCTACAAACTTTTCCTTCCATCAAGAAATTACGCCCCCCAAAAGGAATCCCGCACTCCACGCTACTTGACGAATCTCCGCTACGGCGCAAAAAAACTACCTTGCGCATCTCGAAAATGGCTCTGGAATAAATAGTGTCAATTTGATAGCTTCAGCGCCGATTATCCTGCCACCGACCGCTGGATGAGCCTCGAATGACCAGATGACGCAGACGTGCTCAAAAGAAGTCATTCTGTCAGGCAGCCCCCTGCAAGTAATCCCGTCACCTTCATGACCCACCTCAAACCACTACGGACAGAAATGCCATGAAACTGTTGTACGCAGGCTCGGCCCTGCTTTTGATCGCAGGTTGCGCGCCAATGCCGCAATACGAGCCCCCGGCCAACGGACCTCAAGCGCAGATTCGCAGTGAGATGGACGCATTGCTCAGCCGTCACAACTACATCGCCCTCAGCGCAGCGCCGACCATTGCCTGTAAGTACGGCAGATCAGTCCCGGTGACACCCGAGCGGCAATTATTTTCGGTCAGAGGGGGATATCCAACGGAGCATCAGGGTTTTCGAGCCATTGAGGCCGGCAAGCCGATCCGCCTGGTGCTTGAGGGTGCGGCCACAGCGCAACGCAGGTGCTCGGTCGAATTTGTCACCGAGTTCAAGCCGGGCGCACGATATGTGGTCAAAGGTGGAATCAGCGATGGCCCGACTGTCATCAGTAGCTGCCAGATCAACATCGTTGATCTGGATTCCGGAGCTCGACTGGTTCTGGCTGAGCAGACACCGGCCAACAACTGTGCTCTGGATCGGTTAAGCATGCCAACGCCCTGAGGGCGCTGTCATTGAATGCGCATGAAGCGGCCATCCGCCGCTTCTGGCATCGGTCAGTAATCAGAAGTTGGCGGGCGTATTCGCACTAATAATCTCAGCCTCATCCGCCCCGATATTGCGGAACTTGTGCGGCAACGTTGTCGGAAAGTAATACCCATCCCCCGCATTCAAAACACTCACCGACCCATCCACGGTCAACTCAACCGTCCCACGCGTCACCAGCCCGCACTCCTCACCTTCCGCATGCACAATCGGCTCTTCCCCGGAGCTCGCGCCCGGTGCGTATTGCTCGCGCAGCAAGCGCATCTGGCGGCTTGGCACTGAGGCGCCGATCAGTAGCAGACGCAGGCCATGGCGGCCAAGATCGGGCTGTTCGTTGGCGCGGAAGACGTATTGATGCTCGCGCGGCGGTTGGTCGAAGGTGAAGAAGTCGGCCAGGGACATCGGGATGCCTTCGAGCAGCTTTTTCAGGGAGCTGACCGAGGGACTGACGCGATTCTGTTCGATCAGGGAAATGGTGGCATTGGTCACGCCGCTACGCCGGGCCAGCTCGCGCTGGGAGAGTTTGTAGCTTTCGCGTACTAGTTTGAGTCGAGAACCCGTATCCATGACAGCCTTATGTTGAGGTACTTAAGGGTAATGGGGGTGGGTGGCGGGTGACGCGCCGGGGCGCGGATCACGTTGCTCCCGTGTCCCGGAACCGTGAAAGGCGGCTATTAAATCACGTTTGCTGATGTTGCTCAGCAGGTTCGATGGACGGTGCGGCAAAAGTCCTTCTTGCCTTGGTAATACAGTGCCTGTGGGAGCGAGCCTGCTCGCGAAAGCGGTGCGTCAGGCGCCATGGATGTTGGCTGATATGACCTCTTCGCGAGCAGGCTCGCTCCCACAGTTGGATCTCTTTTGTGTCAGTTGGCTTTGTGGAGGTTGTCAGGCCGTCATCGCTGGCAAGCCAGACTCCCACAGGGTTGGTGGTGTTTCTGTTGGAGTGATGATGCCCTTGCTGGCCTCGTCGCGAGCAGGCTCACTCCTACATTTTGATCTTTGGTGTATCAGATAAAAAACCGGCGGGGTCTTGGGGGCCGCCGCCGGGGAGGTAACCTAGATGCCGAAGCGGTCACGCAGCGAGTAGTACACCGCGCCGAGGGCAGTCAACGGCGCCGAGAACGTGCGGCCGCCGAGCATCGGCATGTGCGGCAGCGAGGCGAACGCATCGAAGCGTTCGGCGTCGCCACGGATCATTTCCGAGATCAGTTTGCCGGCCAGGTGCGAGCAAGTGACGCCGTGGCCGCTGTAGCCTTGCATGTAGTAGGCGTTTTTCTCGATGCGGCCGAATTGCGGCATACGCGACATGGTCAGCAAGAAGTTGCCGGTCCAGCGGTAGTCGATTTTGACGTCTTTGAGCTGCGGGAAAGTCTTGAGAATCTTCGGGCGGATCAGTTGTTCGATGTCGTCCGGTTCACGCGCACCGTAGACCACGCCGCCGCCGTACAGCAGGCGGTTGTCGGCAGTCAGACGGTAGTAGTCGAGCAGATAGTTGCAGTCTTCGACGCAGTAGTTGTTGGTGATCAGGCTGCGCGCCTGTTTTTCAGTCAACGGTTCGGTGACGACGATCTGCGAGCCGCACGGCATGCTTTTCGCGGTCACGCGGTTGTCCAGACCTTGCGGCAGGTAGGCGTTGCCGGCGATCAGCAAGTACTTGGCGCGCACTTGGCCTTTGGCGGTGCGTACGACGTTTGGCTCGCCGTACTTGATTTCGACGGCCGCCGATTGCTCGTAGATCTTGCCGCCCAGACGCACAATGGCCGCCGCTTCACCGAGGGCCAGGTTCAACGGGTGAACGTGGCCGCCCTGCATGTCCAGCAAGCCGCCGACGTAGGCATCGGAACCGACTTCACGACGAATATCCGCAGCGTCAAGCATCTTCAGATTGCGGTTGCCGTAACGTTCCCAGCTGCGCTTTTGCTCTGCCAGACCGTTGAGTTGTTTCTTGTTCATCGCTGCGAAGATGCCGCCCGGGCGGTAATCGCATTTGATGTCGTAGTCCTTGATGCGCGAACGGATGATGTCGGCGCCTTCGAAGATCATGCTGCCGAGGATTTCCGCAATCTTGTCGCCGTAGCGTTCTTCGATCACATCGACGTCGCGACTGTAGGAGTTGACCAGTTGCCCGCCGTTGCGACCGCTGGCGCCGTAGCCGACTTTTGCCGCTTCCAGTACGGTCACCTTGTAGCCGGCTTCGGTCAGGAACAGCGCCGAGGACAGACCGGTGTAGCCGGCGCCGATGATGCAGACGTCGCACTCGACCGACTCTTCAAGAGTCGGGAAGTCGATGACTTCGTTGCGGGTGGCGGCGTAGTAGCTGTTGACGTGTTGTTGTTTCATTTTATTGTTCTCCGAGGGTCGCCGGTTAAAGCGACCACCGTTGTAAAAGAGTTAGAGCTTGATCCAGGTCGCTTTCAGCTCGGTGTACTTGTCGAACGCGTGCAGCGATTTGTCGCGACCGTTGCCCGACTGCTTGAAGCCACCGAACGGCGCGGTCATGTCGCCGCCGTCGTACTGGTTGACCCAGACGCTACCGGCGCGCAGGCCCCGGGCGAAGGTGTGCGCCTTGCTCAGGTTGCTGGTCCACACACCGGCGGCGAGGCCGAAGATGCTGTCGTTGGCGATCTGCAGCGCTTCTTCAGCGGTGTCGAAGGTGATCAGCGACAGCACCGGGCCGAAGATTTCTTCGCGGGCGATGGTCATCGCATTGGTCACGCCATCGAAGATCGCCGGCTGCACATAGAGGCCACCGGTTTCTTCGAGAGCGCGTTGGCCGCCAGCAATCAGCTCGGCGCCCTCCTCACGTCCGATGCTGATGTAGCGCAGCACGTTGTCCAGTTGACGCTGATCGACCACGGCACCCACGGTGGTCGCCGGGTCCAGTGCGTGACCCGGCTTCCACGCTTGCAGTGCTTCCACCAGCAACGGGATGAACTGCTCGCGGATCGAACGCTCGACCAGCAGACGCGAACCGGCGGTGCACACTTCGCCCTGGTTGAAGGCGATGGCGCCGGCGGCGGCCTGGGCTGCTGCGCGCAAGTCCGGTGCGTCGGCAAACACCACGTTCGGGCTCTTGCCCCCCGCTTCGAGCCAGACGCGTTTCATGTTGCTTTGGCCGGCATAAATCATCAGCTGTTTGGCAATCGCCGTGGAGCCGGTGAAGGCCAGCACGTCGACGTCCATGTGCAACGCCAACGCCTTGCCGACGGTGTGACCGAAGCCTGGCAGAACGTTGAACACGCCTTTTGGAATGCCGGCATCCAACGCCAACTGCGCGATGCGGATGGCGGTCAGCGGCGACTTTTCCGAAGGTTTGAGAATGAACGAGTTGCCAGCTGCCAACGCTGGAGCGAATTTCCAGCTGGCCATGATCAACGGGAAGTTCCACGGCACGATGGCCGCGACGACACCGGAAGGCTCGCGAGTGACGAGGCCGAGTTGATCGTGCGGGGTGGCCGCCACTTCGTCGTAGATCTTGTCGATGGCTTCGGCGCTCCAGCGAATCGCGTTGGCGGTCGCCGGGATGTCGATGCTCATCGAGTCGCTGATCGGTTTGCCCATGTCGAGGGTTTCCAGCAGCGCCAGTTCTTCCTGGTGCTGCAGGATCAGATCAGCGAAGCGGATCAGGATGCGTTTGCGCTCGGCCGGGGCTTTTTTCGCCCACACGCCGGACTCGAAAGACTGGCGCGCGACTTCCACGGCGAGGTTGGCGTCGGCTTCGTCGGTGCTGGCCACGGAGGCGAGGAAACGGCCGTCAACGGGGCTCAGGCATTCGAAGGTGTCGCCGCTGATCGCCGGGCGGTATTCGCCGTTGATAAAGGCGCGGGATTCGATGGTCAGGGACTGGAAGCGTTGTTCCCAGTCGTTGCGGGTTGTAGTCATTGTTGTGGCTCGACAAGGGGGAATTGGGTGATTGCCGAAATGCCGACAATCTTCACGACCTGACCAAAACCCTGTGGGAGCGGGCTTGCCCGCGATAGCGGTGGGTCAGTCGCCTTCAATGCTGAAGGTGACGGCCTCATCGCGGGCAAGCCCGCTCCCACAGGGGTTGGTGGTGTGCATCAGGAATCGCTATAGGTCTTTAGACCGTATGCAGATACCAGTTGTACTCAAGGTCAGAGATCGAGTTCTCGAACTCGGCCAGCTCGCTTTCTTTACAAGCGACGAACACGTCGATGTACAGAGGGTCGATGTAGCGGGCCATGACTTCGCTGTCGTCCAGTTCGCGCAGTGCGTCGCGCAGGTTGTTCGGCAGGCTCTGCTCGTTCTGCTCGTAGCTGTTGCCTTCCACCGGGGCGCCCGGTTCGATCTGATTGGTCAGACCGTGGTGAATACCGGCCAGTACCGATGCCATCAACAGGTACGGGTTGGCGTCGGCACCGGCAACACGATGCTCGATGCGCACGGCGTCGGCGGAACCGGTCGGTACGCGCACGGCCACGGTGCGGTTGTCGATGCCCCAGCTCGGCGAGTTCGGTACGTAGAACTGCGCGCCGAAGCGGCGGTACGAGTTGACGTTCGGACACAGGAACGCCATTTGCGCAGGCAGGGTCTCCAGCACACCGCCGATCGCGTGACGCAGCGCGGCGTTCTGCTCGGGATCCTCGCTGGCAAAGATGTTGTTGCCTTCTTTGTCCAGAATCGAAATGTGTACGTGCAGACCGTTGCCCGCCTGGCCCGGATACGGCTTGGCCATGAAGGTGGTATCCATCTCGTGGTCGTAGGCGATGTTTTTCACCAGACGCTTGAGCAGGACGGCGTAGTCGCACGCCTTGATCGGGTCGGAGACGTGATGCAGGTTGACTTCGAACTGCGCCGGGGCGCTTTCCTTGACGATGGCGTCAGCGGGGATGCCCTGCTCTTTCGCGCCTTCGAGGATGTCTTGCAGGCAGTCGACGTATTCGTCGAGGTCGTCGATCAGGTAGACCTGAGTCGACACCGGACGCTTGCCCGATACCGGCGAACGTGGCGACTGCGGACGACCGTTCACGTTGTCCTGATCGATCAGGTAGAACTCGAGTTCGAACGCGGCGCAGATGGTCAGGCCCATGTCATCGAACTTGCGCACGACGTTGGCCAGCACTTCACGCGGGTCGGCGAAGAACGGCTCGCCTTCGAGCTCGTGCATGGTCATCAGCAATTGGGCGGTTGGGCGCTTCTGCCACGGCTCGATGCTCAGGGTGCCGGGGATCGGGTAGCAGATGCGGTCAGCGTCGCCGATGTCCAGACCCAGGCCGGTGCTTTCCACCGTGGAGCCATTGATGTCGAGGGCGAAGAGCGAGGCCGGCAGGTTGATGCCTTTCTCGTAAACCTTATGAAGACTGGTGCGTTCGATGCGCTTGCCGCGCACCACACCGTTCATATCCGCAATCAGAAGGTCGACGTACAAAACCTCAGGATATTTCTTAAGGAATGCGTTTGCTTCGTTGAGTTGAACGGTACGCAGAGGGACCGACATGATGCACCTATTTAGCTGTTAATTATTATGTTCACTGCTGTTTCGCCGAGCCAGTCAACCCGAACGGCAAAGTGAAGTCAATAGCGAACAGCTGGCCGCTCAGCCTTTATTTTTAGGGCCTTTTTTAACACTCTCGTGCCAATACAGGTGCCAGAGGCCCGGAAATCATGAAGATTTGATGAGCGGCGTTTAGAATTTTTTACATGGCAGTTGTTAATTAAAATCAACGAGGCTAAGCTCCGGAAAAGCTCGTTCAAGTGTCAAACTTCGAGGTGAATAAAAATGGCATTCAAGCCATTGATCGGCGTTACTGCGTGCGTCAAACAGATTGGCCTGCACCCCTATCACATCAGCGGCGACAAATACGTTCGCGCTGTCAGCGTTGCGGCGCTGGGGTTGCCAGTGGTCATTCCTTCCCTTGGCAACCTGACTGAAATCGAGGACCTGCTCGGTCAACTCGACGGTCTGCTGCTGACCGGTTCGCCCTCGAATGTGGAACCTTTCCACTATCAAGGCCCGGCCAGCGCCCCCGGCACGGATCACGATCCGGCGCGGGATGCCACCACCCTTCCTTTATTGCGTGCAGCCATCGCGGCGGGCGTTCCGGTGCTCGGCATCTGCCGTGGTTTCCAGGAAATGAACGTGGCGTTCGGCGGCAGCCTGCATCAGAAAGTGCACGAGTTGCCGGGCATGCTCGATCACCGCGAAGCCGATAGTCCGGACGTGGCCGTGCAATACGCACTGGCTCACGCCGTGACCGTGCTGGATGGCGGCGTGTTCGAAGCGCTGGAGTTGCCGGGCGAGTTCCAGGTCAACTCGATCCACAGTCAGGGCATCGACCGCCTCGGCCCCGGCCTGCGCGCCGAAGCGGTGGCGCCGGACGGTCTGATCGAGGCGATCTCGGTCGAGCACAGCCCGTCGTTTGCCCTCGGCGTGCAATGGCACCCGGAATGGCAAGTGCTCGACAACCCGAACTACCTGAAGATTTTCCAGGCATTCGGCGAGGCTTGCCGGCAACGGGCGGCGCGACGCAACCAGCGCTGACACACCCCGGGATTTCAAAACTGTTTACTGCCCCCACGGGGTCGGCGGTTGCGCGTGTGCGTATCCGTCATCCGTGAAAACAACAAACCGTAATAACAACAAGTACGACCCAGGCAGCCAGGACGGCGGCGCCGACCAAGCCGGATCGGTATGAGCTGTCCCCGTCAGATCAATGCAAAACCCTGTGGGAGCTGGCTTGCCAGCGATGAGGCCATCACCTTCAACATAATGGGTGACTGACCCTCCGCCATCGCTGGCAAGCCAGCTCCCACAGGGGGATGTGATCCGACCGGGAATGCACTTACAGATCTGCAATCCACTCTTAAGCCAGGCCACGTTGGCCCGGCGACTGAAACCTGTTGGGAGTTTCACATGGCAAACGCCTCCAGCACTTACAGGAAGGCACTTGAAGGTCATCAGCAACCGAAAAAGGTGTTGGTGAAAGTCGATCGTGTCACCAAGAAGTTCGACGAAACCACGGCAGTGGACGACGTGTCCCTGGAGATCCATCAGGGCGAAATCTTTGCCTTGCTTGGCGGCTCCGGTTCGGGCAAATCGACCCTGCTGCGCATGCTCGCCGGTTTCGAGCGGCCGACTGAAGGGCGGATTCTGCTCGACGGCGTGGACATCACCGACATGCCGCCGTACGAGCGGCCGATCAACATGATGTTCCAGTCCTACGCGCTGTTCCCACACATGACCGTCGCGCAGAACATCGCCTTCGGCTTGAAACAGGACCGTTTGCCGGCCAGCGAAATCGACGCCCGCGTCGAAGAAATGCTGCGCCTGGTGCACATGACCCAATACGCCAAACGCAAGCCGCATCAACTCTCCGGCGGTCAGCGCCAGCGCGTCGCCCTCGCCCGCTCGCTGGCCAAGCGGCCGAAGCTGTTGCTGCTCGACGAACCAATGGGCGCGCTGGATAAAAAGCTGCGTTCGCAGATGCAGCTTGAGCTGGTAGAGATCATCGAGCGCGTCGGCGTGACTTGCGTGATGGTGACCCACGACCAGGAAGAGGCCATGACCATGGCCGAGCGCATTGCGATCATGCACCTGGGCTGGATCGCCCAGATCGGCAGCCCGGTCGACATTTATGAAGCCCCGGTCAGCCGCATGGTCTGCGAGTTCATCGGCAACGTGAACGCCTTCGACGGCACCGTGGTGGAAGACCTTGAAGGTCACGCGATCATCCACAGCCCGGATTTGCAGCAGAAGATCTACGTCGGTCACGGCGTCAGCACTTCGGTGCAGGACAAGTCGATCACCTACGCGATCCGCCCGGAAAAAATGCTCGTCAGCACCATCAAACCGGAAGTCCGCTACAACTGGTCCGAAGGCAAGGTGCATGACATTGCTTACCTCGGCGGTCACTCGGTGTTCTACGTCGAATTGCCCGGCGGCAAAATCGTCCAGTCGTTCATGGCCAACGCCGAACGCCGTGGTGCGCGTCCGACCTGGGACGACAAGGTTTACGTCTGGTGGGAAGACGACAGCGGCGTGGTGCTGCGCTCATGAGAACCTTCAATCAGCAATTCCTGCGCCTGGTGCCCAGCGGACGAAAACTGGTGATCGGCATTCCGTTCATCTGGCTGTTCCTGTTCTTCATGCTGCCGTTTTTTCTGGTGATGAAGATCAGCTTTTCGGAAGCCGCACTGTCGATCCCGCCGTACTCGGAGATCTACACCTACGCCGAACAGAAATTCCAGCTGCTGCTGAACATCGGCAACTACAGCATGCTCGGCGAAGACGAGTTGTACCTGTCGGCTTACCTCGGTTCGCTGAAGGTCGCGGCACTGAGCACGATGATGTGCCTGCTGATCGGTTTCCCGATGGCCTACGCGATCACCAAAACCGGCAAGGAAACGCAAAACGTCCTGCTGCTGTTGATCATGATGCCGACCTGGACCGCAATCCTGATCCGCGTTTACGCGTGGATGGGCATTCTCAGCAACAACGGTCTGCTCAACGCGTTTCTGATGTGGACGGGGCTCACCGATCACCCGATCGAGATCCTCAACACCAACACGGCTGTGTACATCGGCGTGGTCTACGCGTATCTGCCGTTCATGGTGCTGCCGCTGTACGCCAACCTGGTGAAGCACGACGGCAGCCTGCTGGAAGCCGCTTCGGATCTGGGTTCGAGCAACTTCAACAACTTCTGGAAAATCACCGTGCCGCTGGCCAAGAACGGGATTATTGCCGGCTGCATGCTGGTGTTCATTCCGGTGGTCGGTGAGTTCGTGATTCCGGAACTGTTGGGCGGCCCGGAGACCCTGATGATCGGTCGCGTGCTGTGGCAAGAGTTCTTCAATAACCGCGACTGGCCGGTGGCGTCTGCCCTGGCGGTGGTGATGCTGTTGATCCTGATTGTGCCAATTCTGCTGTTCAACCGCAGCCAGGCCAAAGAGATGGAGGCACGGGGATGAAACGCTTCGGTTTTTCCAAGTTCATGTTGATCTTCGGCCTGATGTTCATCTATCTGCCGATGCTGATTCTGGTGATCTACTCGTTTAACGCCTCGAAACTGGTGACGGTGTGGGGCGGCTGGTCGGTGAAGTGGTACGTCGGCTTGCTCGACAACACGCAACTGATGGGCTCGGTGGTGCGCTCGCTGGAAATCGCCTGCTACACCGCGATTGCTGCGGTGGCCTTGGGCACCCTCGCCGCCTTCGTGCTGACGCGCGTCACCCGCTTCAAGGGCCGCACGCTGTTTGGTGGCCTGGTCACAGCGCCGTTGGTGATGCCGGAAGTGATCACCGGTCTGTCGCTGTTGCTGCTGTTCGTGGCGATGGCGCAACTGATCGGCTGGCCGCAGGAACGTGGCATCGTGACGATCTGGATCGCCCACACCACGTTTTGTGCAGCCTATGTGGCGGTGGTAGTCTCCGCCCGCCTGCGTGAACTGGACCTGTCGATCGAAGAAGCGGCGATGGATCTGGGCGCGAAGCCGTTCAAGGTGTTTTTCCTGATCACGATTCCGATGATCGCGCCGTCGCTGGCAGCGGGCGGGATGATGTCGTTCGCCTTGTCGCTGGATGACCTGGTGCTGGCGAGCTTCGTGTCCGGGCCGGGCTCCACCACCCTGCCGATGGAAGTGTTCTCGGCGGTGCGTCTGGGCGTGAAGCCTGAGATCAACGCGGTGGCGAGCTTGATTCTGCTGGCGGTGTCGCTGGTGACTTTCCTGGTCTGGTACTTCGGCCGCAAGGCAGAGGCCAGCCGCAAGAAGGCGATTCAGGAAGCGATGGATCAGACGGCGAATGAGTCGTGGCAGCCGCAAAGAGCCGCCACCACAGCCTGACAGCTTGATGGAGATCCATTGTGGCGAGGGGATTTATCCCCTCACCACAGAAGCTCTCTCCCAAGGTTTTATGTACACCCGGTTTGCGTTTTTGAATAAGAAGAATGGAGTTTCACCGATGAAAATGTTTGGCAGGACTCTGCTGACACTGTCCTTAATGGGCGCAATCGTCATGGGCGCCCAGGCCAACGACAAGGTGCTGCGTGTTTACAACTGGTCCGATTACATCGCGCCGGACACCGTCAAGAAGTTCGAAGACGAGACCGGTATCCGCGTGACCTACGACGTCTTCGACAGCAACGAGACCCTTGAGGCGCGTTTGCTGGCGGGCAAATCCGGTTACGACCTGGTCGTGCCGTCCAACAGTTTCCTGGCCAAGCAGATCAAGGCCGGCGTCTATCAGACGCTGGATAAATCAAAGCTGCCGAACTGGAAGAATCTCAACCCGGTGCTGCTGAAAAACGCTGCCGCCAGTGATCCGGACAACGCCCACGCGTTCCCGTACATGTGGGGTTCGATCGGCATCGGTTTCAACCCGGCCAAGGTCAAGGAAGTGCTCGGCGCCAATGCCCCGACCAACTCCTGGGACTTGCTGTTCAAGCCGGAAAACGCTGAAAAGCTCAAAGCCTGCGGCATCAGCTTCCTCGACTCGCCGACCGAAATGATCCCGGCCGCCCTGCACTATCTGGGTTATCCGGTGAACGACAAGGACAAGGCGCACATCCTCGAAGCCGAAGCACTGTTCATGAAAATCCGCCCGTACGTGGCGTACTTCCATTCTTCGAAGTACATCTCGGATCTGGCCAACGGCAACATCTGCGTGGCCGTCGGTTATTCCGGTGACGTGCTGCAGGCCAAGGCCCGCGCCGTGGAATCGGGCAACAAGGTGAAGATCGACTACAGCATCCCCAAGGAAGGCGCCGGCAGTTTCTACGACATGGTCGCCATCCCGCGCGATGCGGCGAACGTCGAGAACGCTTACTTGTTCATGGACTTCCTGATGCGCCCGGACATCATTGCCGAGATCACCAACAGCAACGGCTACAGCAATGCCAACTCGGCCGCTACACCGCTGGTGGACGAAGCGATCCGCAACGACCCGGGCTCTTATCCGTCGCAGGCGGTGATGGCGACTTTGTATGCGGTACCGGATCAGCCGATCGCCACCCAGCGGATCATGACCCGTGGCTGGACCCGAGTGAAACTCGGCAAGTAACCCTACGGAGTTGGAGTTCCAACAACACTGATGAACATGTGGGAGCTGGCTTGCCAGCGATGACGGTGGGTCAGGCAAAGGTGATTCGGATGTGCTGACCCCATCGCTGGCAAGCCAGCTCCCACAGGGTTTTGAGATCACATTCAGACAGTGCCAGGCCCAGGATTTTCTTAGCTTAAATAATTCAGTGCTTTTCCGTTCACGCAGCGCCTTACCACCGCTGCACCCTGCAATGAACGGCCTCACCTGGCTCCCTCGGCTCAGGTGAATTTCAGGCGCCCTTGGGCGCCTTTTTTTGTCTCTTCAGATCAGCGGCCAATCCTGCAGAACGCGGTAACGGCCCTTGTGCGATTCGAACAAGGCAAAACGTTCGGCACGCAGGAAGAATTCCGGCGGCGTAGTGTATTCCGGCTCTGGCGCACGGTAATCCCGAGCCAGCGTCAGGTGCGGGCGAAACTCTCGGGCTGTCTCTTCAAAGCCGAATGGCAGCATGGCCTGTTCCAGGCCGTAGACCAGGCGCAGCAACTCCGGCGGCGCTTGCTCGGGCGCCAGTGACAACACCCCGGCGCGGTGCCAGACCTGCAAGCGATCCAATGAAATGCGCAACGCCTGCCCCGGCGTGCGCACTTTGCCAGCGGCTTCGCAGACCTCGCCGATCTGCGCCAGCGGCACGGCGCCGAGGAACAACAGGGTCAGGTGAAAATTATCCGCCGGTACAGCTTTGCCGGCCCGCAAACCCAACTCCGCACGCCACTGAGCTATCGCCTTGCGCTGCGCCGGTGGGCAGTCCAGTGCAAAAAACAGCCGCTTGAACGGCTCATCCCTGTGCGCTTCATCGGTCATGGCCTGCTCCTTCACTGGTGAACGGCAGATTCTACACAGCCTGATCTGACGACTCGCAGCGCAGGTCTATAGTTCAAGGATTGCCATCAACCGGAGGTCGCCATGCGCGAGATCCTCAGCAAAGAGCCGTGGTGGGCCCGGCCACCGAATCCCGGACAGGATGAACAAGAACTGGAATGGGGCTGGCTGGTGCATTACAGCGAGGGCGAGCCACGTTTCGAATTCATCCGTGAGCGGCCGACGGACGAACAGATCCGCCACCGCAAAAGCTGCCGGATCACCCCTTCAGCAGAATGAGATACAAAACCTGCGGGATGCCACGATCGTCCATCCAGCGCAAATCCCTGTGGGAGCTGGCTTGCCAGCGATGGCGATAGCCCCGTCAACACTGATGCTGAACAGGCTGGCCCGATCGCTGGCAAACCAGCTCTCACAGAGTTATTCGAGTTCCCGAAAGTTTCAGGCTTCAGGGCTCGATGAGGTACTGGAAGCCGCCATAAATCATGCGCTGCCCGTCAAACGGCATCGGGTTGACGTCGGGTTTCATGCGCGGGTCTTCCATCATTTTCGCCATACCGGCGTCGCGGGTGGCTTTGTCTGGCCAGATCAGCCAGCCAGACGCCACGGTTTCACCCTCCTTGAGTTTCACTGCCATCGGGAACGACGTGAGCTTGCCGTCCGGCACGTCGTCACCCCAGCATTCGGCCACGCTCAGAGCGCCGTATTCCTTAAAGAGTACCGCGGCGATTTCGGCATGTTTTTTGTACTGTTCACGATTGGCAGTCGGGACCGGGGCAACAAAAATATCGATGTAAGCCATGGCTATTCTCCTTGTACGGTGGGTTCGTTCTGTTGAATGGTCGATTGTGGCGGCTGCCATTCGACACGATTCACGCCCAACCCGACCGACGGCTCCTCGCCCCCACCCAGATTGCGCTCGACCTGCCCGGCCATGTGCAACGTGCCGGCCATGACGCCGGTGGTCGGGTTCTGCACCAGTTTCAGCCAGGCCTTGTCAAAGGTGTTGCCCAGGCTGCTGCGGATCAGCGCCTCGCTGTCAGGCCGGTCGTTGGCCTGGAGGATCGCCCGGATCCCCATCACTCCCACCGAGATCATCGCCCCAGCCAGTTTGCCGGCCGCTGCTGCGACGGCGCTGGCGGCGCCACGCGGGGCCATTTCCGCTTCCATGCGCTGGCTGGCGCGTTTGGCCACGGGTGCCATACCGGCGTCGGTCGAGGCAATGCCCTTAGCGCCGCCGTCGGTGTGAATCTTGTCGATCAGCGCCGCGTAGGCCGGCAGCGTGTTCAACGGTTCGGTACTGATGACCTTGTACAACGAGGCATCGCGAGCAGGCGGCGGGCCAAGTGCGATCGCCGGTATCTTCTGCAAACGCCCGTATAGCTGAGCGACAGGCACACCGTGACGCTGGGCGATGAGCGGCATCTGTTGCGCCATCAGTTGCGCATAGAACGCCGTGGCCTGTCCCAGAATGGCGTCGGGATCGATCTCCACCGCCACCGGCGCAAGGACCCTTTCCTGATATTGCTCAAGCAGATACGTCGCCAGTCGCTTGGCCGATGCGTCCTGCTCGCCGCCGGCGCTGATCGTGTACCAACTGACCTTCATCGACAGCCATTCCTGGGTCCAATAGCTGCTGAACCACGGGATGAAATTTTCTTCAGTTTGCTGATAGACGCGAGTGCGCCAATGTTCCATCGAGCCACGGGCGAACAGCTTGACCTGCTCGGTGGCCTGTTGCGAAGCACTGACGATCTCGCGGTCGACTTGCTGCCAGGTCGCGGGTGACACAACCACTGCCGGCGCGGGTGCAGGGGCCCGCACCGAAGAGGCGCAGCCGGCCAGCAGAAACAGTGCGACAAGGGCCAGCGCACGCAGGGTCACGGTGGCGGTTTCCTTCAAATAAGGAGATAGGCAGATTTGAGTATAGGTGGATCAGTAGAGCCTGATGGTGGAGGTGCTGGCCCTATCGCTGGCAAGCCAGCTCCCACAGTGATCTCCAGCGAACTTGGATTTTGTGAGCACCCGCGATTCCCGTGGGAGCTGGCTTGCCGGCGATGGGGCCAGCAAACCCACCACCGAATTCCCAACCATCAATGCCGTCGATATTCACCATCGCGATGATTGCCTTCCGCCCGCCGTCCGGCGAAGGCACGATTGCCCCCATCCGAGACACAACGAGGAGTTCACATCATGATTCACACCATCGCACTCTCCGTGAGTTTCCCGGTGTTCGGCAGCAACTACTACGAACAACACGTCGTCAACTGCAAGGCGCAGACGCTGGTGTTCAACGAAGATTTCGAAGATCTGCTGATGCCCGCCGCGACCAATCATTTCAGCAATGAAGTGGTTGGCATCAACGATCAGTTCCGCTTTCTGAGCGACATTCTCGCCACCCATTTGCTGGATCTCGAGGCCTCAGTGCCTGCGCATACCAGCGTCCGGGCGAGCGCTCACTTTTAATTGCAACACGCACAAAAAAGCCCACTGGCCGTTTCGGCGCAGTGGGCTTTTTTTACAACGCAATAACGCTGCTCAGCGTGTCCAGCAATCGCGATAACGCGAGCACACGTCGTATTGCGCTTCCAATCTAGCCATGCGGTCGAGATGGCGTCTGCTGGCTTCGGCCATCTCCTCTTTGGCCGACTGATAGTAAAACTGGATCATGGCCGTCTCCATCTCCGTCGGCGCCACGTTGCCGCGCTTACCGGAAGTACCGTCAATGGCGGACCATGCCTTCAACTGCTGGTCGTCGATACTGCGCAAACGCTTGCGGTACTCATCGCTGGTACGTGCCATCGCCTCGCTGGCAATGGCATCGCTTTCATGGGTGAACTCGAACAGATTCTGGCGATAAAGCGTCCAGTACTCATCCGGCAATTCGAAGCGGATTTTGCCCTTGCGCTCGCTGACCATCGAATCGATTTTGTCCGGGGAAAAGCTCGTCGACGTCGGCGTTTTCAGATCAGATTTGATCGCCACGAAAAGACTCGCCTCGACGATGCGATCGATCATGGCGGTGCGCTCCGGCGTATCCGGCAACTGCACCAGTGTTTTCGGAAAGATCCCACGCCCGGCACATGCCTCCAGTCCCTCTCGTTTCATTGGAATGGGCGTGCGCAGGTCCTTGCCGTCAATACGCTGCACCTGCTGCAACAATGTCGAACATTGCCGGCCCTTGACGCTGAGGGTCAATTCGTACTCTGAACCACGCTCAGGTTTGAAGTTGAAACCGTATCCGCAAACGGCATAACCCACTTGGGTGTTGACACTCAGGTACATGTCTTTTTCGGGCGGCAGTTTGATTTCCAGATAGCCCCTGGCCTTTTCCGGTGGGGCGACCATCATGCCGGCCCGGCGGTTGCTGTCGGGGATGAACAGATTGTTGAGCAGGCCCGTCGTCAGACCATCGCAATGCTCTGCATCGTAGTAGTCCATCGTTGCGTTATCGGTATTGGCGACAAAACGCAACTTGGCGGCATTGCTGTCGGTAGCATCCTGATAAGTGCCCGTCACAGAGCATCCCGAAAGCAAGAGCCCCGACAGCGCTGCGCAGATTACAGCGGGCGAGCAGCGCAACAGAGGAGAGACAGACATGATCATCCTTGGGTGAGAAAGGCAAAAAGACGGCGATGCTACTGAATCGCCATCATCGAGTCCATCCCCTCATGTCTGCGTAACTCTTTTTCATGCCCGACGCGCAGAACTCAGTCAGTCATCATCGCGATCACGGTAGTAGCGACGCCCGTCACGGCGGTCGTCATCGCGGTCATCCCAGCGCCGGTCATGGTCGTAATTGCGCCCATGATCGCGGTCGTAATGCCGACCGTGGCGGTGGTCATCATCAAAATCCGCCACACAGCCACCGAGCATTACGGCGGCGGTTACGGTCAGCAAAATCGTTGTAGTGCGCTTCATTCAACACTTCCCTAAAACCAAGGTCTTGACGACGGAACGGCTAACGCTGCCTGCATCTTCAGGACGCAGTGCGCGCAGCCGCCCATACGACCGGGCAAAAACACTTTGATTCAGTGGCCAGCAACGACCGTTTATCGCCTCAATCGCCCTGGCCGAACAGCGGCGTAATGCCACCTATACTGCTTCTTGACGATACCCACGCAACGGACCTGCGCCCTCAAGAATAAAAAGCAGAGGTGCACCATGGTCTGGCAGCAAATCTATGATCCGTTCGGCAACCCGGTGATCTCCACGCTCATGGCCGCCGTACCGGTGGTGGTGATGCTCGCGGCGCTGGCCTTCTTCCACGTCAAGGCGCATCTGGCCGCCCTGCTCGCCCTCGCTTCGGCGCTGCTGATTTCGATCTTCGCCTTCGGCATGCCGGCGAGCATGGCCGGTTCTGCGGCGCTGTTCGGCGCAGCCAACGGCTTGTTGCCGATTGGCTGGATCGTGCTCAACATCATCTTCCTGCATCGCCTGACCACCGAGAACGGTTCGTTCAAGGTGCTGCAGGATTCACTGGCGCGGATCACTGACGATCGACGTTTGCAGTTGCTGTTGATCGCCTTCTGCTTCGGGGCGTTTTTCGAAGGCGCGGCGGGCTTCGGCACGCCGGTAGCGGTGACCGGGGCGATTTTGATCGGCCTCGGTTTTTCACCGTTGGCCGCGTCCGGTCTGGCCTTGATCGCCAACACCGCGCCAGTGGCCTTCGGTGCGCTCGGTACGCCGATCATCACCCTGGCCAAAGTCACCGGACTGGATGAGATGGAACTGTCGATGATGGTCGGTCGGCAACTGCCGTTCTTTTCCGTGCTGGTGCCGTTCTGGTTGATCTGGGCGTTCGCCGGGTGGCGCAAGATGCTGGAGATCTGGCCGGCGATTCTGGTGGCCGGGGTCAGCTTCGCCGTGCCGCAATTCCTCGTGTCGAACTTTCACGGACCAATGCTGGTGGACGTGATCGCCGCGCTGATTTCCATGGCATGCCTGACGCTGTTCTTGAAGGTGTGGAAACCGGCGACGATTCATACCTCGGCGGCGCTGTCAGGGCGAGTCGACAACTCGAAAGTCGAGGAAGAAAAAGTCACCGCCAGCGCCGCGTTCAGCGATCAGGCGCGCCCGGCGGTGATGCGCGCGTGGATGCCGTGGATCATCCTCACCGTGTTTGTGTTTGCCTGGGGCACCCAGGGCTTCAAGAACATGTTCGACGTGCGCCCGGCAATCGATCCGGTCACGCATTCGGCGAAACTTGATCCGCAAGGCAAACCGGTCAACGAGGCCAACCCGATTTTCGCTCCGGCCGTGACCTTCACCACGCTGCACCTGCAAATCGAGAAAGTCCCGCCAGTGGTACCCGCGCCGAAAGCCGAGGAAGCGGTGTACAAATTCACCTGGTTCACCGCCACCGGCAGCGGGATTTTGCTCGCGGCGATCGTCGGCGGTCTGCTGATGGGCTACTCGATTCCGCAACTGTTCAAGCAGTACCTGCGCACGCTCTGGGTGGTGCGGTTTTCGTTGATCACCATTGCGGCGATGCTGGCGCTGGGGTTCCTCACGCGTTACTCGGGACTCGACGCGACCATGGGCCTGGCGTTTGCGGCGACGGGGATTTTCTATCCGATGTTCGGCACCTTGCTCGGGTGGCTGGGCGTGGCGTTGACGGGCTCGGATACCGCTTCGAACGTGCTGTTTGGCGGGCTGCAACGGGTGACGTCGGAGCAGCTCGGGATCAGTCCGATCCTGATGGCGGCGGCGAACAGTTCGGGCGGGGTAATGGGCAAGATGGTCGATGCGCAATCGATTGTGGTGGCCTCCACGGCGACGCGCTGGTATGGACATGAGGGTGAGATTTTGCGCTATGTGTTCTTTCACTCGATTGTGCTGGCGATTCTGGTTGGCGGGTTGGTGACGTTGCAGGCGTATGTGGCGCCGTTTACCCATATGGTGGTTGGCGGGCATTGAGACTGGATGATCTGGCCTCATCGCTGGCAAGCCAGCTCCCACAGGTTTCTATGTTGTGAATCAAATTGTGTTTACGGCATAAGTCCCTGTGGGAGCTGGCTTGCCAGCGATGAGGCCCTGTCATTCAACACCTATATTGGCTGACACCCCGCCATCGCGAGCAGGCGAAGACCTACATTGAATCTGTGTCGGCCAGACCATTGATGAACTGTGCGCATAACTCTATAGCGTAAATCCGCAAAAACCTTTTCCTATCCCCGGCGGTCATTCCTAGAACGAGACTGGCAAGCATGCCGGCGTGCCCCCATGGGCCATTCGCAACCCTGCCGCCTGATTGAGAGAAAAAGGAATCGAACCATGCCGATTTCCCGACGCAAATTTTTGATCCTCGGCGCTGTGACCGCGACCGCGTTTGCGATGCCACCCTTTATCAGCCTCAAGGCCTACGCCGCCAATCTGGAGCAACCGGCCATGAACAAAGTGACGATTCAAATCAATGGCAAGCCCCGCGCCCTTGAGGTCGACAACCGCACCACCCTGCTCGACGCCCTGCGTGAACACCTGCACCTGACCGGCAGCAAAAAAGGCTGCGACCACGGCCAGTGCGGCGCGTGCACGGTGATCGCCGATGGTCGACGGATCAATTCCTGCCTGACCCTGGCGGTCATGCACGAAGGCTCAGAGATCACCACCATCGAAGGCCTCGGCATGCCGGACAACCTGCACCCGATGCAAGCCGCGTTCATCAAACACGACGGCTATCAGTGCGGCTATTGCACGCCGGGGCAGATTTGCTCGGCGGTGGCGGTCATCAAGGAAATCCGCGACGGCATTCCCAGCCATGTCAGTCCCAGCCTGACCGAGCAACCACAACTGATCGCATCAGAATTCCAGGAACGCATGAGCGGCAATATCTGCCGTTGCGGCGCCTACTCGAACATCATCGAGGCGATCAGCGAAGTCGCGGAGGTGCCGGCATGAGACCGTTCAATTACAGCCGCGCCGACTCCCCCGCCGCCGCGGCACAAGCGGCGCAGATCGAAGGCGCGAAATTCATCGCCGGCGGCACCAATCTGCTCGATCTGATGAAGCTCGACATCGAAACCCCGCTGCACCTTATCGACGTCAATCACCTCGGCCTGGATCAGATCGAAGCCACGCCCGAGGGCGGTCTGCGCATCGGTGCGCTGGTGCGCAACACTGATCTGGCTGCCGACGCCCGCGTGCGCAAGGACTACGCGCTGCTGTCGCGCGCTCTGCTCGCCGGCGCTTCGGGGCAGTTGCGCAACATGGCGACCACCGCCGGCAACCTGCTGCAACGCACGCGCTGCCCGTATTTCTACGACACTAATCAGGCCTGCAATAAGCGCAACCCCGGCAGTGGCTGTGCGGCGATTGGCGGGGTCAGTCGGCAGTTGGGAATCATCGGTGTCAGCGCGGCGTGCATCGCCACGCACCCGAGCGACATGGCGATTGCGATGCGCGCCCTCGATGCGCAGATTGAAACGGTCAAACCCGACGGCAGCACGCGCAGCATTGCCATGGCGGATTTCCATCAGTTGCCCGGCAACACGCCGAACATTGAAACCAGCCTGACCGTTGGCGAGTTCATCACCGCTGTAACGTTGCCTGCGCCTGTCGGCGGCACCCACGTTTATCACAAGGTACGTGATCGTTCGTCCTACGCGTTTGCGCTGGTGTCGGTTGGCCTGATCCTGCAAAAGGACGGCAGCGGCCGCATCGCCGTCGGCGGCATTGCGCCGAAACCGTGGCGCGTCGAAGCGGCTGAAGCGCTGCTGCCCAAGGGTGCGAAAGCCGTCAGCGACCGATTGCTCGAAGGCGCCACGCCAACCGACGACAACCAATTCAAACTGACCCTGGTCGAGCGCACGCTTGGCTCGGTGTTGGCGCAAGCGAGGGATGAAGCATGAAATTCGACACGCCCGCCACCACCAACCCGATTGATCAATTGAAGGTCATCGGCAAACCCACCGACCGCATCGAAGGCAAACTGAAAACCTGCGGCCAGGCGCCGTACGCCTACGAGCAACATGAGGCGGTGGCAAATCAGGCCTACGGTTTCATGGTCGGCTCGGCCATCGCCAAGGGCCGCATTACCAACATCGATCTGGAAGCAGCCAAAGCCGCGCCCGGTGTTCTGGCGATCGTTACCGCCGCCAACGCCGGCAAACTCGGCAAGGGCAAATACAACTCGGCGCACCTGCTGGCCGGCCCTGAGGTGCAGCATTATCACCAGGCTGTCGCGCTGGTGGTCGCCGAGACTTTCGAGCAGGCCCGCGCCGCTGCGCAGTTGGTAAAAGTCGATTATGTCGCGGCCAAAGGCGAGTTCGATCTGGCCAGCGTGCGCGATCAAGGCGTTGAACCGAAAGACGAACTGCCAGACGTAAAACACGGCGATTTTGCCGCCGCTTTTACCGCCGCGCCGGTGCAGTTCGACCAGACCTACACCACCCCGGATCAGTCCCACGCAATGATGGAACCGCACGCAACATTGGCCGCGTGGAAAGGCGATCAGCTGACCTTGTGGACGTCCAACCAGATGATCGCCTGGAGCGTCGGCGACATCGCCACTACCCTTGGCTTGCCCGAGGAAAAAGTCCGCTTGATCTCGCCGTACATTGGCGGCGGTTTTGGCGGCAAGCTGTTTATTCGCGCCGACGCGATACTCGCCGCCCTCGGCGCGCGCATGGCGAGCAGACCGGTGAAAGTCGCCCTCGCCCGCCCACAGATCGCCAACAACACCACCCACCGTCCAGCGACTATCCAGCGCATCCGTATGGGGGCGACGGCGGACGGCAAACTCACCGCCATCGCTCACGAAGGCTGGTCGGGCAACCTTGAGGACGGCAAGGTCGAGGTCGCGGCGCAACCGAGTCAGTTGCTCTACGCCGCACAAAATCGTTTGGTCAGCATGCGTCTGGCGCCGCTCGATCTGCCCGAAGGCAACGCCATGCGTGCGCCGGGTGAAACACCGGGGTTGATGGCGCTGGAAATCGCCATGGATGAAATGGCCGAGCAGCTCAAACTCGATCCGATCCAGTTCCGCATCCTCAATGACACTCAGGTCGACCCGGTGAAAACCGAGCGGCCATTCTCCCAGCGGCGTTTGATCGAATGCCTGCAAACCGGTGCCGATAAATTCGGCTGGGACCAGCGCAACGCCAAGCCCGGCAGTCGCCGCGAGGGTCGCTGGCTGATCGGCATGGGCGTCGGTGCAGCAATCCGTAATAACCTGCTGGTGGAGTCCGGCGCACGGGTCCGACTGGAGCGCGACGGCAAGGTCACGGTGGAAACCGACATGACCGACATCGGCACCGGCAGTTACACGATCATCGCGCAGACCGCTGCCGAGATGATGGGCGTGGGTATCGACGATGTCGTGGTGCGGTTGGGCGATTCGAACTTCCCCGTGTCAGCGGGCTCCGGTGGCCAGTTCGGCGCCAACTGCTCGACGGCCGGGGTCTATGCCGCGTGCGTAAAACTGCGTGAAGCGGTCGCGGCAAAACTGGGCATGAATGGCGAAGTCGAGTTTACTGACGGTCAGGTGCGAGCCGGCGGCAAAACCTTGCCGCTGCGCAATGCGGCGCAGAACGGCGTTGTTGAAGCAGAGGACAGCATTGAGTTCGCCGACCTTGCCAAGCAGTATCAGCAGTCGACGTTTGGTGCGCACTTTGTTGAAGTCGCGGTGGATGCGGCGACTGGCGAAGTTCGCGTGCGGCGCATGCTCGCCGTGTGTTCTGCCGGACGGATTCTTAACCCGAAAGCCGCGCGCAGTCAGGTTATCGGGGCGATGACCATGGGCGTGGGCGCGGCGTTGATGGAGGAATTGGCGGTCGACAAGAAGCTTGGCTTTTTCGTCAACCATGATCTGGCGGGATATGAAGTTCCGGTGCACGCCGACATTCCGCATCAGGAGGTGATTTTTCTTGATGAGACCGATCCGATTTCTTCGCCGATGAAGGCCAAGGGTGTCGGTGAGTTGGGGATTTGCGGGGTGAGTGCGGCGGTGGCGAATGCGATCTACAACGCGACCGGGGCACGGGTGCGGGAGTATCCGATTACCCTGGACAAGATTCTCTCGTCGTTGCCGGAAATGATTTGATGCATTGAAAAGCTAAAAGCCCCTCACCCTAACCCTCTCCCGAAGGGAGAGGGGACCGATTGGGGGATATTCAAGGGCTGCACCGATTTGAACGTGCGGCTGTGAATCCATGATCGATATGATTTTTCAGGTCGATGGATAGCGTTAGACACCTCGGTCGGCTCCCTCTCCCGTCGGGAGAGGGCTGGGGTGAGGGAAATGGGTGTATGAGTTATAAAAGGCCACGGTAACGCACTAGCATGGGGTGCTAGTACGTTATTTATTCGCGGTGCGGATACTGCGCTTCGCTCACCTGCTCCATCCACTCCACCACATTGCCATCCAGCACTTCGGCAATAGCGATGTGCGTCATCGCCGTGGTTGGTGCCGCGCCATGCCAATGCTTGGCACCGGGCGCGATCCACACCGTGTCGCCAGGACGAATCTGCCGAACAGGTTGCCCCCACTCCTGCACAAAACCTGAACCAGCAGTAACGATCAGCGTCTGACCCAACGGATGGGTGTGCCACGCCGTCCTTGCTCCGGGCTCGAATGTCACCGTGGCGCCGCTGACTCGCGCGTCATCGCTGCCTTTGAATGGCGCATCAATCCGCACGGCGCCGGCAAACCAGTCAGCCGGCCCTTTAGCCGATGGTTGTGATCCATTGGGCGTTACCGTCACCCGTGGATGTTCATTGGCCTGAACATCCGCAGCCAACAACGAAAGAGTCAAAGCAGATGCAGTAATCGGATTCATGACCAGCCCTCCAGAATTTCGACAAACCCCTGCGGCACTGCCAACACGGGACATGCGTTCACTTTATCGGGCTGTACTCTTTAGATAATCGACTAGAATTCGAAAAAACTTATGCGGGACACTCATCAATGCTTCGTGAAAACGCCACTGACCTGCTCGCCTTTCTCGCCGTGGCACGTGAGCGCAGTTTCACCAAGGCTGCGGCCAAACTCGGCGTCTCGCAATCGGCGCTCAGTCATACCATCCGTGCCCTCGAAGCGCGATTGGGCCTGCGCCTGCTGACCCGCACCACCCGTAGCGTCTCCCCCACCGAGGCTGGTGAACACCTTTTGCAAACTGTTGGCCCGCGCTTTGAAGAGATCGAAGTAGAACTCGCTGCTCTGAGTAATCTGCGCGAAACCCCGGCCGGCAAGATCCGTATCAACGCCACCGACCATTCGCTGGACTGGCTGCTGCGCCCGGTGCTCAAGAAGTTTTTGCCGCACTTCCCGGATATCGCCGTCGAAGTCTGCTGCGATTACGGTTTCGTCGACATCGCCGGGCAAGGTTTCGACGCGGGCGTGCGCCTGGGCGAGGACGTGGCGCAAGGCATGATCGCGACGCGCATCGGCCCGGACATGCGCATGGCGGTGGTCGGGTCGCCCGCGTATTTCGCCAGCCGCTCAGTGCCGCAAACGCCACGCGCGCTCACCGAACACGCCTGCAACAATTTGCGCCTGCCCACTAACGGCGGGCTCTATACCTGGGAATTCGAAAAAGATGGCGAGAGCCTCAAGGTGCGGGTTTCCGGACAAGTCACGCTGAACGGCGTCTACCCGCTGCTTGATGCGGCCCTGGACGGTTTCGGCCTGAGCTATATCCCGGAAAACATCGTCGCGCCGTACCTGGCCGATGGCCGCTTGCTGCAAGTGCTCGAAGACTGGTGCCCGACCTTCGCCGGTTATCACCTTTACTACCCGAGCCGACGCCAGGCGGCACCGGCGTTTGCCTTGTTGCTGGAGGCGCTGCGCTATCGCGAGTGATTCGGCCTACCCCACCAGCGCAATCAACTGATGGCGCTGCGCATCGGTGAGCATCGGCCCGAATCCCGCCCTGACGTTATCAGCCATGTAGCGTGGATTGCCGGTGCCGGGAATCACGCAAGTCACCGCCGGGTGCGCCAGCAGAAACTTCAGCGCCAGTTGCGGCCAACTGTTGACCTGCACGTCCGACACCCACGCCGGCAGCGGTTTGCCCTTGAGCCGGGCGAGCAAGCCACCGCCGCCAAACGGCCGGTTGCAGATCACTGCCACACCGCGCTCGCGGCACAGCGGCAGAATGCGCTTTTCCACGCCCCGGTCGTCGAGGGCGTAGTTGATTTGCAGAAAATCCAGCGGCTCGGCCTGCAACACCGCTTCGACTTCGTCATAGGCCGAAGGCGTGTAGTGGGTGATGCCGATGTAGCGAATGCGCCCCTGCGCTTTCCATTCACGCAGGGTTGGCAGATGAGTTTGCCAGTCCAGCAGATTGTGGATCTGCATCAGATCGATGCATTCGGTGCGCAGCAGGCTGAACGACTGCTCCATCTGCGCAATACCCTCCTCACGTCCCCGCGTCCACACCTTGGTCGCCAGAAACGCTGGCGAGCGCGGCTGATGGATCGACAACAGTTCGCCCGTGGTCGCTTCAGCGCGGCCGTACATGGGCGAGCTGTCGACAACCGTGCCGCCCTTGGCGAACAGTTCGTCGAGCACCGCCGGCAGTTGCTTGTAGGCCGGATCGCCGGGGCCGACGTCGAAACCGCGATAGGTGCCCAGCCCGACCATGGGCAGCGGCTCGGAGCTGGATGGGATGACGCGGGTCTGCATGGCTTGGCCTCCGGGCGCGGCGGACGATGTGGCAGTGGCCAACGCCCGATCAAAGGTGAAGACCGCCGAAACCCCGGCAGCCAGCGTGAGCAATCGGCGACGGGAGTAACCCTCAGTGTGGCTCATGCTGGTTCCCCTGCTGCGTGGATCTGTTGCACGTTGTGTGCGAAGGCGGCCGGATCGAACCGCTGGACTACACTGCGACAGCGAACCCCCATACCCCGTTAAAAGTAGCCGAATGTCCCGAACCCTGATGTCACTCGTCGTTTTGATCATCGCCGTGTACCTGGTGCTGTGCGCAGCGCTGTTCTTTTTTCAGCGCTCGCTGATCTGGTTTCCCCAATCCAACGCCGTCAACAGTGCCGACTCACAACTGACCCTGTCGATGCCGGACGCGCAGGTTTCGGTGATCACCCGCGAGCGTGTCGGACCGCGGGCGCTGATCTATTTCGGTGGAAATGCGGAGGACGTGTCGCGCAACCTGCCGGAATTTACCGAGGCATTTCCCGATCACGCGCTGTACCTGCTGAATTATCGCGGCTTCGGTGGCAGCGGCGGCTCACCGTCCGAAGAGGCGATTGCCGAGGATGCGCTGGCGCTGTTCGATCAGGTATATGCCAGCCATCCGCAAGTCGCCGTGATCGGGCGCAGTCTGGGCTCGGGTGTCGCCGTGCGTCTGGCCAGTCAACGGCCGGTGCAGCGGTTGATTCTGGTGACGCCGTACAACAACCTCGAAGAAATCGCCGCGCGGCAATATCCGTGGGTGCCGGTGAAGTGGTTGCTCACGGATCGCTTCGAGTCGGGCAAGTACGCAGCACATCTTCGCGTGCCGACGTTGTTGCTGGCAGCGAGTGATGACGAGGTGATTCCCCGGGCCAGTACGCAGCGGTTACTGGCCAATTTTCCCAAGGGCGTGGCGGTGCTCAAGGTGGTGCCGGATTCGGGGCATAACTCGATTTCCGAGCGAGCGGAGTATTTGCAGTGGATGGGGGATGTTTTGAATCGCTGACAGTTGATTGCCTGGGATTTTTTCCTGGCTGGATGGGCCTCATCGCTGGCAAGCCAGCTCCCACAGGATCGGGGTCGTTCACGACATTTTTGTGCCGCACGGAACCTTGTGGGAGCCGGGTTTGTTAGTCCGGTCGAGATCAATCCTTAGCAACTCCTTGCGCAGCATGGAGGGCTTCAGGATTGCTATTCCAGCCTGCCAGTCGAGCGGCAAGAGATTATTCAGTTTGTCTTGGCTGACGCTGGATTGAGCCAGCAGAGCGCTTTTACCGTCGCGGATGCCGATTACATTCAGCAACCAGTCTTCGCCCTGCCCGGCCATCCAGCCATTGATCGTCGAAAGGTGCTTTTGTAATAAGGCATCGGCATCCCATACCGTCATTTGCGCGAACACGTGCGGCAGATGGCTCTCGGGCTGCATGCGTTTCAAATCGGCTGCCAGTGCGGCAGCGAGGTCTGCTTCGATGCTGGCCTGGCACTCAAGGAAATACGTTTGTGGCCAGCTCACGTGCAGTTTTCCCAGAGGCGCGAGTTCGGAGTAGGCCTCGATATCGGCTGCCGTGGTCATCTGCCCGGTGAAATTCAGCGTGTTATCCAGAATCGCCGTGGCCAGTAACGCGGCGCTTTGCTCGCTGATCTGCGGCAACAGACCCGCCGTCTGCCAGCGCTGGAAAACCTGAGTGGCGGCAGCGCCGATCGGGCGGATATCGGCGGTCGATCCCAGTTTTTCCGCCCAGTAGTGTTCGTAACCCGGGTGATGGTCAATGACTTCCACCACCTGGTCGAGCATCACGATCGGGTCAAAATGGTGATAGTCGGAAACGTCGACCAGGATGAATTGGTCGTTCGTTTTCGGGGTGTAGTCGCTAAGACCGTTGCCCCAGGCGAGCACGGTTTTCGAGACGCTGGCGTTAGGTCGTGTGCTGCTGACGGCGCGAGCAGGAATGCCTTGCAGGTTGAGCAGTTCGGCGTAGGCGATGCAGCAGGCGTAGGCGTCGATATCCAGATAGGCCGCGCCGGAGGTGATGATTTTCATGGGCGGCAACATCGCACGAAATCATGACGTTTGGGTGACAGGAAAAGATCGCAGCCGCGTTGCACTCGACAGCGCCTGCAGGGCTGCGATCTCCTGTTTTTTATGCCGCAGCTTTACCGCCCGCGACCATCGCCGAAGCCGCCAACATTGCGCGCAACAACACCGCACACCCCGCCGCCAGATCATCCGGCGCAGCATTTTCGATTTCGTTGTGGCTGATGCCGCCCTCGCACGGCACAAAAATCATCCCGGCAGGCCCAAGTTCCGCGAGGAAGATCGCGTCGTGGCCGGCGCCGCTGACAATGTCCATGTGCGACAGGCCCAAACCTTTCGCGGCACTACGCACAGCGTCCACGCAGCCCTTTTCGAAGTACAGCGGAGGAAAATCGGCTGTCGGGGTCAGCTCATAAGTGAGGCCATGTTCTTCGCACGTGGCGTCGATGACTTGCTTCACCTCAGCGATCATCGAGTCCAGGCGTGCCGGTTCCAGATGGCGGAAATCGAGGGTCATGCGCACCTCGCCGGGGATGACGTTGCGCGAGCCGGGATAGGCTTGCAGGCAACCCACGGTGCCGCAGGCATGGGGTTGATGGCCGAGGGCGGCGCGGTTGACGGCGCCGACGATCACCGAGGCGCCGACCAGGGCATCTTTGCGCAGGTGCATCGGCGTCGGGCCGGCGTGCGCTTCGACTCCGCGCAGCTTCAGGTCGAACCACTTCTGCCCCAGCGCACCGAGGACCACGCCGATGGTTTTCTGTTCGTCTTCGAGGATCGGGCCTTGTTCGATGTGTGCCTCGAAATAGGCGCCGACCTTGTGGCCGCTGACTTTGCGCGGGCCGGCATAGCCGATGGCGTTGAGCGCTTCGCCGACGGTGACACCTTCGGCATCGACTTTGGCGAGGGTTTCTTCAAGGGTGAATTTCTCGGCGAACACGCCGGAGCCCATCATGCACGGAGCGAAGCGCGAACCTTCTTCGTTGGTCCAGACCACCACCTCCAGTGGCGCTTCGGTTTCCACGCCGAGGTCGTTGAGGGTGCGCAGGACTTCGACGCCGGCGAGCACGCCGAAGCAACCGTCGAACTTGCCCCCGGTGGGTTGGGTGTCGATGTGGCTACCGGTCATCACCGGCGCCAGGTTCGGATTGCGGCCCGGGCGGCGGGCGAAGATGTTGCCGACTTCATCGACCGTGACGCTGCATCCGGCGTCCTCGCACCATTGCACGAACAGGTCGCGGGCCTGGCGATCGAGGTCAGTCAGGGCCAGGCGACAGACCCCGCCCTTGACCGTGGCGCCGAGTTTGGCCAGTTCCATAAGCGAGGCCCAGAGGCGGTCGCGGTTGATGTGCTGATGGGTGGATTGCAGAACGTCTACGGCTGCGTTCATGGGGATCTCCTCAGGCTGCTTTTCTTATGGATGTTGCTGTGGTGCTTGTGAGACAGCCATCGCTGGCAAGCCAGCTCCCACAGGGGAATGCGCTCCATATTTGAATTTGGAATGCGGTCCACTGTGGGAGCTGGCTTGCCAGCGATAAGGCCCGCCCTCACACCGCTGATTTCACGACCGAAGGCTGCGCACGCATCACGCACAACCCGTAATAAATCACCCCGCCCAGCGCCGAACCGGTAAACCAGCCGTAGCTGTAAAACCAGCTGAACGCATCGCTGCCCAGCGACAACAAGGTCAACACCACCGGCACGCCGAACGCGACGAACCCGGCCCAGTTCCACGCCGGATACACGTCGTCGCGGTACAACCCGGCCAGGTCCAGTTGCTGTTTCTTGATCAGGAAATAGTCCACCACCATGATCCCGGCGATCGGCCCGAGCAGGCTCGAATAGCCCAGCAGCCAGTTGGAATACACGGTCTCCAGGCTGACATCGGAAACGATCAGCCCAAGTTTTTTCAGCAACTCATGGCCCATCAGCAACAGCCCGACAAAACCGGTGAGCAACACCGCTTTGGTGCGATTGATGACCTTGGGCGCAATGTTCTGGAAGTCGTTGGTCGGCGACACAATGTTGGCGGCGGTATTGGTCGACAGCGTGGCGATGATGATCAACGCCATCGCCACCGCAACCCACACCGGGCTCTGGATATGGCCGATCAGGCTGACCGGATCAGACACCGTGACACCGACCAGTTTCACCGACGCCGCCGTCATGATCACGCCGAGGGAGGCGAACAGAAACATGGTCAGCGGCAAGCCGAATATCTGCCCGAGGATCTGGTCCTTCTGGCTCTTGGCGTAACGACTGAAGTCGGGAATGTTCAGCGACAATGTGGCCCAGAAGCCGACCATCGCCGTCAGCCCGGCAGCAAAGTAACTGACCACACTCGCGCCTTCCGGACGTTTCGGCGGGATTGCCAGCAGCTCGGTCATCGACACATTGGGCATCGCCCACACCAGCAAGCCGATCCCGACCGCCACCAGCAGCGGTGCCGATAAGGTTTCCAGCCACTTGATCGACTCGGCGCCGCGAATCACCACCCACAGGTTCAGCGCCCAGAAAATCATGAAGCCGATCACCTCCCCGGTCCCGCCGAGGGATTTCCAGCCGTCGAAAATCGAGCCGAGAAACAGGTGAATGGCCAAGCCGCCGAACATCGTCTGAATACCGAACCAGCCGCACGCCACCAGCGCGCGAATCAGGCACGGCACATTGGAACCGAGAATCCCGAACGACGAGCGCAGCAACACCGGAAACGGAATGCCGTACTTGGTGCCGGGAAACGCGTTGAGCGTGAGCGGTATCAACACGATGATATTGGCGAACAGAATGGCCAACAGCGCTTCGCCAACAGTCAGGCCGAAGTACGCAGTGAGCACACCGCCGAGGGTATAGGTCGGCACGCAGATCGACATGCCGACCCACAGCGCGGTGATGTGCCATTTGTTCCAGGTTCGTTCGCGCACCTTGGTCGGTGCCATGTCGTGGTTGTAACGGGGACTGTCGAGGACGTCGCTGCCGGCTTCGAGTTCGAACAAGCCGTCGCGCTCGGTCACTTGCGATCTGTTCTGTTGCATGGCCGCTCCACTGTTCTTCTGATTATTTTTTTGCTCATCAGGCGGCTGCACACATAGGTGCAAGCCGGACGATGGCCGGAGGAACTGACAACTTTCATGCACCGGCCACGGTGTCAGCGGCGGCATCAATAAACGTGCCGGGTGCCCCGCTTACGCATCGGGCGGTGTTTCAAACGCTTTGCAACTTTCTGATATTCATCAGTTTTAATTATTCACCGGATGAGTTCGCGCAAACTTGTCTGGGTGCTCAGGCTAAACACTTGGCAAGTTGTCCGAACAGACAGGACTCAATCTGGTGCACTGGATTTATTTTCATTGTGAACGAGCAACCGCAGCTCAACTTCAAGCGGCTGATTTCACATAGGAAATCTTGCTCATATTTCCAACCTGTCAAGTGCGTCAAAATGGTGAACAGCCTCACCATTTTGGTGATTTTGTATTTTTATCCTTATTTTTCAGTAGCTTAAAACAGTCATAAGCTTATAAAAAATAATCTTGATCTATTGCAAATCTGCGACTAGCTTCTATTCCTGACAGCGCTGACAGGAATACGCCCCTCACCGCTGTACATCAATAAAACATTTAGAACCGACACAAGTCGGTCATGCCTGCGAGGAACTCGGAATGTCTCTGTTGATCCGTGGCGCCACCGTTATTACCCATGATGAAAGTTATCGCGCCGACGTCTATTGCGCTGACGGCGTGATCAAAGCCATTGGTGAAAATCTTGATATTCCCGCCGGCGCCGAAGTACTCGACGGCAGCGGCCAATACCTGATGCCCGGCGGCATAGACCCGCACACGCACATGCAACTACCGTTCATGGGCACCGTCGCCAGTGAGGACTTCTACAGCGGCACGGCAGCGGGTCTGGCCGGCGGCACCACGTCGATCATCGACTTCGTTATTCCCAATCCGCAGCAATCATTGATGGAAGCTTTTCATCAATGGCGCGGCTGGGCCGAGAAGTCGGCGTCGGACTATGGTTTCCATGTCGCGATCACTTGGTGGAGCGAGCAGGTCCGCGAGGAAATGGCCGAACTGGTCAGCCATCACGGCATCAACAGCTTCAAGCATTTCATGGCCTACAAGAACGCGATCATGGCCGCCGACGACACCTTGGTGGCGAGTTTCGAGCGCTGCCTGGAACTCGGCGCGGTGCCAACCGTGCACGCGGAAAACGGCGAGCTGGTGTATCACCTGCAACGCAAGTTGATGGCCCAAGGCATCACAGGGCCGGAAGCGCACCCACTGTCGCGTCCGTCGCAGGTCGAAGGTGAAGCCGCGAGCCGGGCGATTCGCATTGCCGAAACCATCGGCACGCCCTTGTATCTGGTGCATGTCTCGACCAAGGAAGCCCTCGACGAAATCACCTATGCGCGCAGCAAAGGCCAACCGGTTTACGGCGAGGTGCTCGCCGGGCATCTGCTACTCGATGACAGTGTCTACCAACACCCAGACTGGCAGACCGCCGCCGGTTACGTGATGAGCCCGCCGTTCCGTCCGCGCGGTCATCAAGAGGCGCTGTGGCATGGCTTGCAGAGCGGCAATCTGCACACCACCGCCACCGACCATTGCTGTTTCTGTGCCGAACAAAAAGCCGCCGGGCGCGACGATTTCAGCAAGATCCCCAATGGCACCGCCGGCATAGAAGATCGCATGGCGGTGCTTTGGGATGAAGGGGTCAACAGCGGACGTTTGTCGATGCAGGACTTCGTCGCCCTCACCTCCACCAACACCGCAAAAATCTTCAACCTCTATCCACGAAAAGGTGCGATCCGCGTCGGCGCCGATGCCGACCTGGTGCTGTGGGACCCGCAAGGCACGCGCACCATCTCCGCCAAGACCCACCATCAGCAAGTGGACTTCAACATCTTCGAAGGCAAGACCGTGCACGGTGTGCCGAGCCATACCGTCAGCCAGGGCCGGTTGGTCTGGGCCGATGGCGACCTGCGTGCCGAACGCGGGGCCGGGCGGTACATCGAACGGCCGGCGTATCCGGCGGTGTTTGATTTGCTGAGCAAGCGGGCCGAGCAACATAAGCCAGTTGCCGTGAAACGCTGATCCCCGAACATGATCGTTCCCACGCTCTGCGTGGGAATGCAGCCCGGGACGCTCTGCGTCCCATTGGAACGCGGAGCGTCCCTGGAGGCATTCCCACGCGGAGCGTGGGAACGATCAAACGCAAAACCCACTGCCCATCAGAGGCAGAAAACCTCAAATAACCGTGAGGCACAAAACCGTGATCGAGACCCTGAACCATCTCCCGCACCCGCACGAAAGCGCGGCCGCCCTCGCCGGCCATTTCAGCGATCTGGCGCCGCCGCTCAATGATCGCCAGGCGCATCTGGAAGCCTCACGCTGCCTGTACTGCTACGACGCGCCGTGCGTCAATGCGTGCCCGAGCGAAATCGACATTCCGTCGTTCATCCGCAACATCCATCAGGACAACGTGCCCGGGGCCGCGCAGAAAATCCTTTCGGCGAACATCCTTGGCGGCAGTTGCGCACGGGTCTGCCCGACCGAAATCCTCTGCCAGCAGGCCTGCGTGCGCAACAACGCCCACGAATGCGCGCCGGTATTGATCGGCCTGCTGCAACGTTACGCCGTGGACAACGCGCATTTCACCGAGCACCCATTCCAGCGTGCCGCCAGCACCGGTAAGCGCATCGCCGTGGTCGGTGCCGGGCCGGCGGGTCTCTCCTGCGCGCATCGCAGCGCCATGCACGGGCATGACGTGGTGATTTTCGAAGCGCGGGAGAAGGCTGGCGGCCTCAACGAATACGGGATCGCCAAGTACAAACTGGTCGATAACTACGCGCAGAAAGAGCTGGATTTCCTCCTGCAGATTGGCGGCATCGAGATCCGTCACGGGCAGAAACTCGGTGAGAATCTGACCCTCAGCGAGCTGCATCAACAGTTCGACGCGGTGTTCCTCGGCCTCGGCCTTAACGCCAGCAAACAGCTCGGCCTGGCCCACGAGGACGCTCCCGGCCTGCTCGCCGCCACCGATTACATCCGCGAACTGCGCCAGACCGATGACCTCACGCAACTGCCGCTGGCCGAGCGCTGCATCGTCCTCGGCGCGGGCAACACCGCCATCGACATGGCCGTGCAAATGGCCCGCCTCGGTGCTCGCGATGTCAATCTGGTGTATCGCCGTGGCGCCGCCGACATGGGCGCGACCGGCCACGAACAGGACATCGCCAAGGCCAATCAGGTGCGCCTGCTGACCTGGGCGCAACCGGAAGAAGTGCTGCTCGACGAGCAGGGCCACGTGCGTGGCATGCGTTTCGCCCGCACCGATCTGGTCGACGGCCGTCTGCAAACCACCGGAGAAACCTTCGAGCTGGCCGCCGACGCAATCTTCAAGGCCATCGGCCAGGCCTTCGACGGCAGCGCCCTCGTCGACCCGCTGGCCCGCGAACTCCAGCGTCAGGGCGAGCGCATTCAGGTTGATGAAAACCTGCGCACCAGCATCCCCGGTGTGTATGCCGGTGGCGACTGCACCAGCCTCGATCAGGACCTCACCGTACAAGCGGTGCAACACGGCAAACGTGCCGCCGAAGCGATCAACGCTCAACTGATGCTCAACGTGGAGGCTGCGTAAATGGCCGATCTCTCGATAGTCTTCGCCGGCATCAAAGCCCCTAATCCGTTCTGGCTGGCGTCCGCGCCGCCGACCGACAAGGCCTACAACGTGGTCCGCGCCTTCGAGGCTGGCTGGGGTGGTGTGGTCTGGAAAACCCTCGGTGAGGACCCGGCGGCGGTCAACGTCTCGTCGCGTTACTCGGCGCATTACGGCAACAACCGCGAAGTGCTGGGCATCAACAACATCGAGCTGATCACCGACCGCTCGCTGGAGATCAACCTGCGCGAGATCACCCAGGTCAAGAAAGACTGGCCGGACCGCGCGCTGATCGTCTCGCTGATGGTGCCGTGCGTCGAGGAGTCGTGGAAACACATCCTGCCGCTGGTGGAAGCGACAGGTGCCGACGGCATCGAACTGAATTTCGGCTGCCCCCACGGCATGCCCGAGCGTGGCATGGGCGCGGCGGTCGGCCAGGTGCCGGAGTACGTCGAGCAGGTCACGCGTTGGTGCAAGACTTACTGCTCGCTACCGGTGATTGTCAAACTGACGCCGAACATCACCGACATCCGCGTCGCCGCCCGTGCTGCGCATCGCGGTGGCGCCGATGCGGTGTCGCTGATCAATACGATCAACTCGATCACCAGCGTCGACCTCGAACACATGGTCGCCCTGCCCACCGTCGGCAGCAAAAGCACCCACGGCGGTTATTGCGGTTCGGCGGTCAAGCCGATTGCGCTGAACATGGTCGCCGAGATCGCCCGCGACCCGCAGACCCAGGGCCTGCCGATCTGCGGCATTGGCGGCATCGGCAGTTGGCGCGATGCGGCGGAATTCATGGCGCTGGGCAGCGGCGCGGTACAGGTATGCACGGCGGCGATGCTGCATGGGTTTCGGATTGTCGAGGAGATGAAGGACGGCTTGTCACGGTGGATGGACAGTCAGGGCTACGCCAACATCGCCGAGTTTTCCGGGCGCGCGGTGGGCAATACCACCGACTGGAAGTATCTCGATATCAACTATCAGGTGATTGCGAAGATTGACCAGGAAGCGTGCATTGGTTGCGGGCGCTGCCACATTGCTTGCGAGGACACTTCACACCAGGCGATCAGCAGTCTCAAGCAGGCGGACGGCACGCATAAATATGAAGTGATCGACGATGAATGTGTGGGCTGCAATCTGTGCCAGATCACTTGCCCGGTGCAGGACTGTATCGAGATGGTGCCGATGGAGACGGGCAAGCCGTTTCTCGACTGGAATCATGATCCGAGGAATCCGTACCATGTCTCACCTTAAGGCAGGTAGCGTCTGAACTGACGCTTTCGCGAGCAGGCTCGCTCCCACAGTTGGAATGCATTCCCCTGTGGGAGCGAGCCTGCTCGCGAAGAGGCCAGTCTGCTCACCGCAAGACTCAGGGCTCCAGCCCGATCCCGCGCAGGATCACGCTGGTCACCGTCTGCACCGCCCGTTCGAACTGCATGTCCGACAGCGGCTGGTGATCATTGAGTATGTTCACCTGATGATCAAAGTCAGCGTAATGCTGGGTCGAAGCCCAGATCATGTACAGCAGGCTCGACGGTTCCACCGGCAGAATCCGCTTGTCTTCTACCCACTGGCGGATCTTCGCTTCCTTCATTTTCGCCCAGTCATACAGGCTGACATCCAGCGCCTCGCCCAACGTCGGCGCACCGTGGATGATTTCGTTGGCCCAGACTTTCGAACCGTATGGCCGACTGCGTGAGTGGTTCATCTTGGCGCGGATGTAGCTGCTGAGCACCACACGCGGGTCGTCGAACATCTCGAAGCACAACGCATCCTGTTTCCACACTTCCAGCAGGTCGAACAGCACGGCGCTGTACAGTTCGCTTTTGGTTGAAAAGTAGTAATGCAGGTTGGAACGCGGCAGCTGCACCTCAGCAGCAATGTCAGCCATGGCGGTGCTGCCGAAGCCTTTTTCGGCGAAGACTTTTTCCGCCGCCAGGAGGATTTTTTCGACGTTACTGCGGCGGATCTCGATCTTGTGATTGCCCATAAGGGCTCCCTGACAACAGCGTTGCCCAAGACTAGCATCCGCTCTGGTGCGCGGGCGACCGCTGAAAACAAAACTTCGTACAGCGGCGAGTGGATGGCTAAACTGACGGCTTCTTCGATCCTGCCTCAGAGGTACCCGCGATGCTGTTCAAGAACATCCTGACCACCACTGCCCTGCTCGCCTCGCTGTTCGCCGCCTCGTCGGTATTCGCCCACGCCCACCTGAAAAGCCAGACCCCGGCCGCCGACAGCACCGTCGCCGCCCCGGCCGATCTGCGCCTGACTTTTTCCGAAGGCGTTGAGGCCAGCTTCACCAAAGTCACGGTGACCAAGGACGGTGCCCCCGTCGCGGTCAAAGCACTGACCACCGAAGGCGACAAGAAAACCCTGATCGTCACCCCGGCCGCACCGCTGACGGCGGGTGAGTACAAAGTCGAATGGCACGCCGTGTCGGTCGACACGCACAAAAGCGAAGGCGCCTATCAGTTCAAGGTTGGCCAGTAATTCATGAGTGAAGCGCTGGTGCTGTGTCGCTTTGTGCATTTCACCGTGGTGTTGATGCTGTTCGGGGCCTGGCTGTTCAGGCCCTTGTTACTCGAGGGTGAAGCGCCGGCGGTGGATCGGCACCAGGCGCGGCTGGCGCGTTGGCTGGCGGCAATTGCGCTGGTCAGCGGCGTGATCTGGGCGCTGTTGATCACGGCGAGCATGGCCGGCTCAACAGCGGCCGCGTTCGATCCCGACACGCTTGCGCTGGTGTTGGGCAAGACCTTTTTTGGTCAGGTGTGGCTTTGGCATTTGCTGATCAACGCTGTGCTGCTGGCATTACTGTTCACGCCGTGGCGCTCAAGCATGCCGCTGCGGCTGGGCTTGAGTGGCTTGCTGTTGGCGACCCTGGCCCCGGTCGGGCACGGCGCAATGCTGGATGGCTTGAGCGGGCAACTGCTGATTCTCAACCAGATCATTCATCTGACCTGCGTGGCGGCGTGGCTTGGCGGATTGTTGTTGCTGGTGCTGATCCTGCGCCAGCCGAGTGAGCCGCTGAAGCAGATTCTGCAGCGTTTCAGCGGTGTCGGTTATGCGCTGGTGGCGGGGCTGCTGATCAGCGGATTGATCAACGTGCGCGTGCTGACCGGTCAGTGGTGGCCGACGCCGCTGTTCACAGGCTTCGCACTGATTCTGCTGATCAAGGCAATGATCGTGCTGGGGATGTTGGGGTTGGCGCTGTTCAATCGCTTGCGCATTGCTGATTGCGAACAGCGCATCGGTGCGCTCAAGCGCAGCGTGATGCTGGAATGGCTGCTCGGCATCGGCGCAGTCGCCGCCGTCTCACTGCTCGGCACCCTGCCCCCGATGATCTCAACCTGAACGCACTTCCCCTGTGGGAGCTGGCTTGCCAGCGATGACGGTGTGTCAGGAACAGATATTTCGGATGTGCCGACATCATCGCTGGCAAGCCAGCTCCCACAAAGTTATAAGTTGATCAGTGCGGCTGGGTATCGCCCGCAGCGGTGTCGATACTCACCACCACCGACATCCCCGGCCGCAACCGTTCCTCTTCCTGCTGCCCCTCATCAATGGTGATGCGCACAGGCACGCGCTGGGCGATCTTGACGAAGTTGCCGGTGGCGTTGTCAGCCTGCAGCAAGGCAAATTCAGAACCCGTGCCCGGCGAAATATGCTGCACATGCCCGGTGAATTTCTTGTGGTTCAACGCATCGACGGTGAACCGTACCGGTTGCCCGACCCGCACATTGTCCATCTGCGTTTCCTTCATGTTGGCGATCACCCATTTCTGGTTCGGCACCAACGCCATCAACTGCGCACCGGAGTTGACGTAGGCACCGAGGCGCACGCCGATCTGCCCGAGCTGGCCGTCGCGCGGGGCGACGATGCGCGTGTTCGACAAGTCGATGCGCGCCAGTTGCACGGCCGCTTCGGCACTGGCCACCGCCGCCTCTTGCGAGCCGCGATTGACGATCACCGTTTGCAGATCCTGACGGGCTATTTCCAGATTGGCCTTGGCCTGCGCCACCGCCGCAATGCCCTGTGCATTTGCCGCGAGGGCCACGTCCATCTCGCGCTTGGACACCGAGCCGTCACTCACCAGCTCCCTGTTGCGGCGCAAATCCGCTTCGCTCTTGCGTAACTGCGCTTCGCTGTCAGCGACCACCGCCTGACGCAGCTTGATCGTCGCTTCGGCACTGTTGCGTTGCTGCACGACGTTAGCCAATGCGGCTTTCTGCACGGCCAGTTGTGCCAGCGACTGGTCGAGGCGTTGCTGGTAGATGCGGTCGTCCAGACGCACCAGCAAATCGCCGGCCTTCACATACTGGAAATCCTGCACCGGCACTTCATAGACATAACCGGCGAGCTGCGGGCCGATGATCGTCACCTGCCCGCGAATCAGCGCGTTTTCGGTGGTTTCGACCGCGCTGCTGAACGGTGGCAATTGCCAGGCGTACAGCACGATCAACACGCCGACGATGGCAATCGCGGCAAAGCCCAGCGAAGAGATGATCCGCACCCGCAACGAGCGCGGCTCGGTGTTCGGCGATGACGGCGGCGCCACACCTTCAGGCGTGGCGGCAATGGCATTGGTGGTTGTGGTGGTCGGTTCGGTCATGAAGAAGTGGCACCGCTGGTTGGTACGGAAGGCGCTGGGGCGACGCTTTTGGTGGTGCTCATCAGCCACAGCGCACGAATGGAAATCCAGATCATGGTCAGCACCGCGATCACCGCGATGAGCATGAACACATCGTTATAGGCCAGTACGTTGGCTTCGCGAGTCGCGGCGTTGGCCAGACTGCGAATACCGGCAAGATTGCGCAGGCTCGGATCGGCCAGCAGCGAGCCGTAAGCCGATCCGCCGCTCGCCACCCGTGCGGCGACTAATGGATCTGACATCACCAGGTGTTCGACGATGTGACTGGAGTGAAACTTCTCCCGGACGATCTGAAAGGTGCCGAGCAACGCCGCACCGATCAGCCCGCCGAGGTTGTTGCAGATCCCGAACAGCACGGAAAAGCTCACCAGATTGCGCGGATTGGTCAACACGTTACGCGTGCCGAGGACCATGGTCGGACCGAGGAAAAACGTACTGCCGAACGCCAGCAGGAACTGACTGAAATACAGATTCTCGGGACGCGTCAGGTTGTTCGAATAGCTGTCCATCACCGAGCCCGTCGCCATCAGCGCCAGCGAGATGATCAGCGGCATGAGCAAGTGTTTCGGGTCAATGGTCAGCGCACTGGTGAGCAGCCCGGCGACGCTGCCGATCAGCATCACCACGTACAGGCTGTGTAACTGCTGATTGCTCATGTTGAGGTACTGCATGAAGCCGACGGCGCCGGTGGATTGCTCCGACGTCACCATGCGGATCAGAATCACCGCCAGCGCCAGCCGGATCATCACCCCGCTGCCCAGCCAGCGGGTCATCAGCATCGGGTTGCTGCGATTGTGCTCGATGGCCAGACCCGTGAGGATCAACGCAATCGAGGCAGCGAGCGCAACGCCGATCCAGTCGGCTTCGAGCCACCAGTCAATCCGCCCCAGCGACAGTACCGCACAGAGCAACGCCACGCCGCTGGCAAGAATGGCGAAAGTCAGGAAGTCGAGTTTTTCGAAAGTCTTGAAGCGGTCGCCCGGCGGCAACTTGAGCATCAACACGCAGCCCAGCGATAGCAACGCCATGCCCAATTCGAACAGGTACAAGCCACGCCATTCGGCAATCTGCAGCAAGTCTTCGGAGAACAGGCGCGCCAGCGGCAACGCCAATTGCGAGGTGCCGAGCCCCAGCACCAGCGCCTTCATCCGCCATTTAGCCGGGAATGCCTGCACCATGTAATACAGGCCCAAGGAACTCAGCGCGGCGCCGACCATGCCGTGGGCGGCGCGCACCGCCACTGCCGAATTCAGGTCGTTGACGAACAAATGACCAAAGGTCACCAGCGCATACAGCACCAGAAACACCTCGGTAAACGCACGCAAACCGAACTGCTGACGAAACTTCACCAGCAGCAGGTTCATCGACACGTTGGTCATCACGTACGCCGCCGGCAACCAGGCCATTTCCGCCGTGGTCGCGCCGAGTGCACCTTGCAGGTAAACCAGGTTGGCGACCACCAGCGAATTGCCCAAACCACCGGTCAACGCCACCAGCAACCCGACCAGCGCATAGGCCAGGCGCTTGGGGTTGGAGTGCAGCGGTGTCGATGGGGAACCGGGCAGACTGGGCTTCTCGTGAGGCTGCCAGTTGCGCGGGGCGTATCGATCCATTCAGAGGCCTTGTGCTGGAAGTTGCTGAAGTTTGCCGCAAATCGTCCTGCAAACCCATATCCCCTGTGTACACAGAGATCCCTGTGGGAGCGGGCTTGCCCGCGAATGCGCTACGTCATTCGATGACTATGTTGACTGATACACCGCTTTCGCGAACAAGCTCGCTCCCACAAAGGATTTTTGTGAATCCGGGATTCGTAAAATTTGTTTAAAAGTCATCTCGTCCGCAGCGGATTTTTCCCCAGCGTAGCGGGTGCCACCCTTGAGCCACTTCTCAAACCTCAAGGTGACCGATATGACCACTTCACACCGACAACGCTCCCCGCACCTGCTGAAAAACCTGCTGGCCGCCGCGCTATTGCTGCCCGCCCTCGCCTTTGCCCAGGAACGGCCATGGCCGGATGGTTCACAACTGGTGATCTCGGTATCAATGCAGTTCGAGACCGGTGGCCAACCCGACGGTGCAGAAAGTCCGTTCTCCGGCAGCCCTTTACCCAAAGGCTACCCGGATCTGCCGGCGCAGACCTGGTTCGATTACGGTTACAAGGAAGGTTTGTGGCGCATGCTCGATCTGTGGGATCGCACCGGGATCAAAGTCACCTCCCACGTGGTCGGCGAAGCCGCGCTCAAACACCCGGAGCTGGCCAAGGCGATTGCCGAACGCGGCCATGAACTCGCAGCGCACGGTATGCGCTGGGCCGACTCCTACAACATGAATTACGCGCAGGAAAAACAATTCATCGGCGACGGAGTGGCGGCGGTGGAAAAACTCACCGGCCAGCGTTCGGTCGGCTACAACGCCAATTGGCTGCGGCGCAGTCCCAATACGCTGAAGGTGCTGCAAGATCTCAACTTCACTTATCACATTGACGACGTCAGCCGCGACGAGCCCTTCGTGACGATGGTGCGCGGGCGTAAGTTCGCCGTGGTGCCGTACACCCTGCGCAACAACGACATCGTTTTGGTCGAGGGCCGGCATTTTTCCGCCGACCAGTTTTATCAGCAACTGGTGCTGGAGTTCGACCGGCTCTATACCGAAGGTGCAAGCAAGCGTCGGATGATGTCGGTGAGTCTGCACGACCGCATCGGCGGTACGCCGGCGATGGTCGAGGCGATGGAGCGGTTCATCCGTTACGCCCAGTCGCACCCGAAGGTGAGTTTCATGCGCAAGGATCGGATTGCGCAGATCGTGCTGACCGAGAAAAATCCGCTGATCGATAACAGTGAAGCGGCTTATAACCAGTAATTGGACGCAGCACCATTGGTGAGGGAGCTTGCTCCCTCACCACGGATCAAGACTCAGGCACGCAACAACATGTAAGCCGCGACCACCAGACACACACTGGCAAATCCCACCTGCAACGCCCGCGCCGGCACCCGTGCGCAGAGCCTGCGACCGATGATCATGCCGATAATGCTGGCGACGATGAACGCCGCGCCGAGGCTGTCGATGCGTACCCCGGCATGGAACGCGCCGATCACACCAATCGCCGAGATCAGACTGATCACCATCAACGACGTGGCGACGATGCCGCGCATCTGTACGTCGGTCAGTTGCTTGAACGCCGGCACGATCAGAAAGCCGCCACCGACACCGAGCAGTCCGGAAACCACCCCGGTGACCGCCCCCAGCGCTGCGAGGGTCGCCGTGCATTTGGCGGTCCAGTCGAAGCGTCCGGTTTCTTCATCAAGCATGCAGTTTTTCTGCCCCCAACTGCCGTGGCCGTGGTCGCTCGGGCCTGCTTCCTGACGCTCGCGGCGCAGCATGCGCCAGGCCACCATGACCATCAGCAGGCTGAACAGAATCATCAGGATTTTCTCCGGCAACTGGTGCGCGAAGTAGATCCCCAGCGGCGAAAACACCGCGCCGAGCGCCGCAATCAACAACGCCGCGCGATACCGCACCAGACCATGACGCAAACCATCGATGGCTCCCACCGCCGCCGCACTGCCCACAGCGAACAACGCCACGGGCGCGGCCTGGGTCATCGTCCAGCCGAGCCCGAGCACCAGCGCTGGCACCGCGAGAATGCCGCCGCCCGCCCCGGTCAGACCGAGGACCAGCCCCATCACTACGCCAAACAGACTTGCCAGCAACATAGTGATTTCTCAGTCGACTTTGGACAGACGCGTCAGCCACTCGCGCCCCTTGAGCATGCCGTTCCAGTAGAACCACGGCAGCAGCGTCGCCTTGAGAAACCATGCCGAGCGGCGCGGCACGGTGGGGTCCAGCGCAAAGGTCGGCAGCAACTTCCCGGCATAACCGAACTCGGCGAGGATCACTTTGCCCTTCTCCACCGTCAGCGGGCAGGAGCCATAGCCGTCGTACTTCAGTGGCAGCGGTTGTTGTTTGCGCAGGGCTAGCAGGTTTTCCGCCACGACCACGACTTGCTTGCGCACCGCTGCAGCGGTTTTCGCATTGCTCGTGCCGCAGATGTCGCCAAGCGCGAACACTTCGGGATAACGCGGATGCTGCAGGCTGTGCGGATTCACTTCGCACCAGCCAGCGGGGTCTGCCAGCAGACTTTGCGCGATGAAATCCGGCGCGACCTGCGGCGGCACGACGTGCAGCAGATCGAAGGTTTTCGCCTCACGGACAACGTTGCCGTCCGCGTCCTTGCGCTCGAACCAAGCCGTTTTCGCCGGGCCGTCGACCTTGACCAGGTTTGAATTGAAAGCCAATTGCGCGTTGTATTTTTCGATGTACTTCATCAGTGGCGGCACGAACGTCGCCACGCCGAACAGCGCGGCGCCGGCCAGATTGAATTCGACTTCGATCTTGTTCAGCACGGCATGCTTGCGCCAGTAATCGCACGACAGATAAAGCGCTTTTTGCGGCGCACCGGCGCATTTGATCGGCATCGCCGGCTGCGTGAACAGTGCCTTGCCGCCGCGCAGTTTCTGCACCTGATCCCAAGTGTATTGCGCGTGCTGATAGCTGTAGTTGGATGTCACGCCGTGCTGGCCAAGACTTTGCTGCAAGCCTTCGATTTTTTCCCAGGCCAGACGCAGGCCGGGGCAGACGATCAGGTTCTGATAGCTGACCGTGCGCTCGTCGCTCAGGGTGAGTTGGCGCTGCTCGGGGTCGATCGCCGTCACCGCCGCCTGAATCCAGGTGGCCTGACGCGGCATCACCCTGGACATTGGTCGGACGGTGTCTTTCACGTCGAAAGCGCCACCGCCCACCAGTGTCCACGCCGGTTGATAGTAATGCTGGGCACTTGGCTCGATCACGGTGATGTTCAACTGCGGATCGCGCTTGAGCAGGCTGGCGACGAAACCGATGCCGGCCGTACCACCGCCGATGACCACGATATCTGCACTGATGGATGGGCCCCAGTGTTGATCGTTCATTGCTAGTTCCTTATTGCTGCACGCAAGGAGTATCAGTCATACACAAAACCTGTAGGAGCTGGCTTGCCAGCGATGGCGGAGTTTCAGTCGCCATCAATGTCGGCTGACGAGGCCTCATCGCTGGCAAGCCAGCTCCCACAGGTTTTTTGTGCTGTTGGCTGACATTATGAGTGGCCGAGGCTTTTCATTACGGCTCCACAGTAGAGCCCGGACAGGGTTTTCATCACCAGGATGACTTCAGGGCTGGCGAGGCCGTAAAAAATGTACTTGCCTTCACGACGGGTCGCGACCAACCCTTCATCACGCAGAATGCCCAGTTGCTGAGACAGCGTCGGCTGGCGCACGCCGGTCATTTTTTCCAGCTCGCCGACGTTGCGTTCGCCCTGGGTCAACTGGCACAGGATCAGCAGACGGTCCTCATTGGCCAACGCCTTGAGCAACGCACAGGCCTTGGAGGCCGAGGCGCGCAATTGGGCGACTTCACATTCGGTCAGACTGGATTGCATTTGCAGGAAGCCTTCAACGTCACTTAAGCTGCGAACATTATGTTTTTACATAAAGTGTTGCAACCCATGACTGACTTTTCATCCTCTTGCACAGGTTCGTGTCCATGCCCGCGCTGATTCAAGCTTTCCTCGACCCCGCCTCCTCGACCTACACCTATGTGGTCTACGAAGCCGATGGCGGGCAGTGCGCAATCGTCGATCCGGTGCTCGATTATGACGGTGCCGCCGGCCGCACCTGCACCGCGCAGGCGGACAAAATCATCACCTTCGTCCGCGCGCATAACCTGCAAGTGCAATGGCTGCTGGAGACCCATGCCCACGCCGATCACCTGTCTGCCGCGCCGTACCTGCGCCGGGAACTGGGCGGCAAGATCGCCATTGGCGAATCCATCAGCAAAGTGCAAAACGTGTTCAAGGCGCTGTTCAATCTGGAGCCGGATTTCTGCGTTGACGGCTCGCAATTCGATCACCTGTTCGCGCCCAACGAGTCGTTCCTGATCGGCAACCTCAAGGCTACCGCCCTGCACGTGCCCGGTCACACGCCAGCGGACATGGCCTACCTGATCGACGGCGAGCAGATTCTGGTCGGCGACACGCTGTTCATGCCCGACGTCGGCACTGCCCGGTGCGACTTTCCCGGCGGTAACGCGCATCAGTTGTTCAACTCGATCCACAAGCTGTTGGCGTTCCCTGCCGGCGTGAAACTCTATGTCTGTCACGACTACCCGCCCGAAGGTCGGCAATCGCAGTGCCAGACCACTGTCGGTGAGCAGCGCAAGAGCAACATCCATGTGCATGACGGGATTGATGAGGCGGCGTTCGTCGAGATGCGCACCAAGCGTGATGCCGGGCTGGGCATGCCGACGCTGTTGCTGCCGGCGATTCAGGTGAATGTGCGGGCGGGGAATTTTCCGGCGGCCGAGGACAATGGCGTGGTCTACCTGAAGATCCCTCTGAACTCCTTATAGGAAAAGTCGCTCAACTCGCTGAAAAATAAATATTTCCTACGCTCTCTGGCGATAGAGGTGAACTGGATAAAATCCTGTCAGCAGCCAGACTTCATTGGGCAAACATTCAATGGAGTTTTCGCAATATGGATATTCGTCGTAATCACCGTGACATGTCAGCGGCACAGAAAGACGCGTTCATCAGCGCCATCCTGATTTTGAAGAATCAAACCCCCAGCATCCTGCGACCTGGCCAGCAGTATCGCTATGATGATTTTGTACAGATTCACAAGAATTCCATGGGGCTGGGCCATCCGATTTCCCCCAATCCCCATCGCAGCCCCCTGTTTTTTCCCTGGCACCGGATCCTGATTCGCCAATTCGAGTGGGAACTGCAAGTCGTGGCCAATGACCCCGGCATTACCCTGCCTTACTGGAACTGGAGCATGAGCGGCGCAGACAATCCCTTCATGGATGACTTCATGGGCAGAGATGGCGATCCCCAGTTAGACCAGCGTGTAACCCTCGGGCCATTTGCTTTCGAGAGTGGCATCTTCGGCGTCAGGATCTGGGATGGTGACGAAGGGATTCCGATGCTGAGGCGCAACTTTGGTGCAGCCGGTTCGCCACTGCCTACCGCGCCAGAGATCGAGTCGGCCATGAACCGAACACCCTACTGGTCCGAACCCGAAGGTTGGGAAAACCAGATGGAGCAGATGCACAATAGAGTGCATTCGTGGGTCGGCGGCAACATGGCCAGCGCCGCCTCGCCGAACGACCCGATATTCTTTCTGCACCACTGTCACCTCGATTACCTGTGGGAAATGTGGAAGCGTCAGCACCCGGCCGAACCCGCGATCTCGTTTGCCGATGACGCCCCCCGGGACATGCTCGATGCCACCCTGATCTTTCATCCGGACATCGAGCCTGCACCTTGGCAAAGAATGTGGAAGGCTGGACAAGTCATCGACACGGCGGCACTTGAATATCGGTATGACTTCAATGACGCCGCCGCAATCAGGCGCCCAGAATCAGACCGTTGACCGGCAGCGGCAACGCGGTCTTGTAGCGCACCTGCTTCAGCGCAAAGCTTGACCGGATATTCGCCACGCCCGGCACCTTGGTCAGGAAGTCCATCATGAACCGCTCCAAAGACTGAATGGTCGGCACCAGCACCCGGATCAGATAGTCCGGGTCGCCGGCCATCAGATAGCACTCCATCACCTCGGGACGATCGGAAATGGCTTCCTCGAAATGCTGCAACGCTTCCTCGACCTGTTTCTCCAGACTGACGTGAATGAACACGTTCACGTGCAGGCCCAGCAGATCGGCATCCAGCAGTGTCACCTGTTCGCGAATCAACCCTAATTCCTCCATGGCCTTGACCCGATTGAAGCACGGTGTCGGCGACAGATTGACCGAGCGGGCGAGGTCGGCGTTGGTGATGCGAGCGTTCTCCTGCAGGCTGTTGAGAATGCCGATATCGGTACGGTCCAGTTTGCGCATGAGACAAAACCACCTGTTTTTTATGTTTATGCAGAGTTTCTATCTGCAAATGATCTTCAGCGCAACGAAACAGAGAGAAATATTCTTCTTGCCCGGGCCTATGATTGTTGTAGGACAAGATTTCTTTCACCCAAGAATGATTGCCAGCTCACTACAAGAAATTCACAAGATCGAGCGTAGAAGCCATGACCCAAGCGTATGAACCGCTGCGTCTGCACGTTCCCGAACCATCGGGCCGTCCAGGCTGCAAAACCGACTTCTCCTACCTGCATCTGACCGATGCCGGCACGGTGCGCAAACCTCCCATCGACGTAGAACCTGCCGACACTGCCGACCTCGCCCGTGGCCTGATCCGTGTGCTCGACGATCAGGGCAATGCCCTCGGCCCATGGGCCGAAAACGTACCGGTCGAGATCCTCCGCAAAGGCATGCGCGCCATGCTCAAGACGCGGATCTACGACAACCGCATGGTGGTCGCCCAGCGTCAGAAAAAAATGTCGTTCTACATGCAGAGCCTTGGCGAAGAAGCCATCGGCAGCGCCCAGGCATTGGCCTTGAACATCGACGACATGTGCTTCCCGACCTACCGTCAGCAAAGCATCCTGATGGCCCGCGATGTGCCCCTGGTCGACCTGATCTGCCAACTGCTGTCCAACGAGCGCGATCCGCTCAAGGGCCGCCAATTGCCGATCATGTACTCGGTCAAGGACGCCGGTTTCTTCACCATTTCCGGCAACCTTGCCACCCAGTTCATCCAGGCCGTCGGTTGGGGCATGGCCTCGGCGATCAAGGGCGACACCAAAATCGCCTCGGCGTGGATCGGTGACGGCGCCACCGCCGAATCGGACTTCCACACCGCCCTCACCTTTGCCCACGTCTACCGTGCGCCGGTCATCCTCAACGTGGTCAACAACCAGTGGGCGATTTCGACCTTCCAGGCGATTGCCGGTGGTGAAGCCACCACGTTTGCCGGACGCGGCGTCGGTTGCGGCATCGCCTCGCTGCGGGTTGATGGCAACGACTTCTATGCTGTTTACGCGGCATCTGCCTGGGCTGCCGAACGCGCCCGCCGCAACCTCGGCCCGACCATGATCGAATGGGTCACCTACCGCGCCGGCCCGCATTCGACCTCCGACGACCCATCCAAATACCGTCCCGCCGATGACTGGAGCCACTTCCCTCTGGGCGACCCGATCGCCCGCCTGAAGCAGCACCTGATCAAGGTCGGCCACTGGTCGGAAGAAGAGCACAGTGCCGTCAGCGCCGAACTCGAAGCCGAAGTGATTGCCGCACAGAAACAGGCCGAACAGTACGGCACCCTCGCCGGCGGCCAGATTCCAAGCGCCGCGACCATGTTCGAAGACGTCTACAAAGAGATGCCGGAGCACTTGAAGCGCCAGCGTCAGCAGTTGGGGATCTGACATGAACGATCACAACAACAATATTCAGTTGGAAACCGCCATGACCACGACCACCATGACCATGATCCAGGCCCTGCGCTCGGCCATGGATGTGATGCTTGAGCGTGACGACAATGTGGTGGTGTTCGGTCAGGACGTCGGTTACTTCGGCGGCGTGTTCCGTTGCACCGAGGGGCTGCAAACCAAGTACGGCACTTCGCGGGTGTTCGACGCACCGATCTCCGAGAGCGGCATTGTCGGCGTTGCCGTCGGCATGGGCGCTTATGGTCTGCGCCCGGTAGCGGAAATCCAGTTCGCCGACTACGTCTACCCTGCTTCCGACCAGATCATTTCCGAAGCCGCCCGCCTGCGTTATCGCTCGGCCGGCGAATTCACCGCTCCGATGACCCTGCGCATGCCCTGCGGTGGCGGCATCTATGGTGGCCAGACCCACAGCCAGAGCATCGAGGCGATGTTCACTCAGGTCTGTGGCCTGCGCACCGTCATGCCCTCCAACCCGTACGACGCTAAAGGCCTGCTGATCGCCTCCATCGAAAACGATGACCCGGTGATCTTTCTTGAGCCGAAACGTCTGTACAACGGTCCGTTTGACGGCCACCACGACCGCCCGGTAACCCCGTGGTCGAAACACCCGCAAGCCCAGGTCCCGGATGGTTACTACACCGTGCCGCTGGACGTCGCGGCGATCACCCGTCCGGGTAAAGACGTGACCGTGCTGACTTACGGCACCACCGTGTACGTCTCGCAAGTTGCCGCCGAAGAGTCCGGCGTCGATGCCGAAGTCATCGACCTGCGCAGCCTGTGGCCGCTGGATCTGGAAACCATCGTCAAATCGGTGAAGAAAACCGGCCGTTGCGTGGTGGTTCACGAAGCCACCCGCACCTGCGGTTTCGGCGCCGAACTGGTGTCGCTGGTGCAAGAGCATTGCTTCCATCACCTGGAAGCGCCGATCGAACGCGTCACCGGTTGGGACACCCCCTACCCGCACGCGCAAGAGTGGGCGTATTTCCCTGGGCCGTCCCGAGTGGGCGCGGCGTTGAAACGGGTCATGGAGGTCTGAATGGGCACGCACGTTATCAAGATGCCGGACATCGGCGAAGGCATCGCAGAAGTAGAACTGTCGCAGTGGCACGTCAAGGTTGGCGATCTGGTCGTGGAAGATCAGGTACTGGCGGACGTGATGACGGATAAGGCGATGGTCGATATTCCGTCGCCCGTGCACGGTAAAGTCATTGCCCTCGGCGGTCAGCCGGGCGAAGTGATGGCGGTCGGCAGTGTGCTGATCAGTATTGAAGTGGAAGGCGCGGGCAATCTGAAGGAGTCCGACAAACCGGCTCCAGTTGCGGCGAAAGAACCTGTTGCACCGAAAGTCGAAACCGTCGTCGAGAACAAACCTGCTCCAGCCGCCGCACCGCGTCCGGCTGCTGTTTGCCAAGGTCCGATGGTGGCTCGCGAAGCGGACGAACGCCCATTGGCCTCGCCGGCAGTGCGCAAGCATGCGCTGGATCTGGGCATCCAATTGCGTCTGGTGCGTGGTTCCGGCCCGGCCGGTCGCGTGCTGCACGAAGACCTCGACGCCTATCTGGCGCAAGGTCAGTCGAATGCATCGGCACCTGCATCTGCCACTTACGCCCAGCGCAACGATGAAGAACAGATCCAAGTGATCGGCATGCGCCGCAAGATCGCCCAACGCATGCAGGACGCCACCCAGCGTGCAGCACACTTCAGCTACGTCGAAGAAATCGACGTCACCGCGATCGAAGAACTGCGCGCGCACCTCAACGAAAAACACGGCGTCAGCCGTGGCAAGTTGACCTTGTTGCCGTTCCTCGTACGTGCATTGGTCGTTGCCCTGCGTGACTTCCCGCAAATGAACGCTCGCTACGACGACGAAGCCCAGGTCATCACCCGCCTCGGCGCGGTGCATGTTGGCGTCGCTACACAAAGCGATGTCGGCCTGATGGTGCCGGTGGTGCGTCACGCCGAGGCGCGCAGTCTGTGGGACAACGCGGCGGAGATCTCGCGTCTGGCCAATGCCGCACGCAATGGCAAGGCCAGCCGTGATGAACTGTCGGGCTCGACCATCACCCTTACCAGCCTCGGTGCACTGGGCGGCATTGTCAGCACGCCGGTGCTGAACCTGCCGGAAGTGGCGATCGTCGGCGTGAACAAAATCGTCGAACGCCCGATGGTCGTCAAAGGCCAGGTAGTGATTCGCAAGATGATGAACCTCTCCAGCTCCTTCGATCACCGGGTGGTCGACGGCATGGACGCGGCGCTGTTCATTCAGGCCATTCGCGGTTTGCTCGAACAACCCGCCACTTTGTTTGTGGAGTAAGGCACCCATGCAATCCTTGAACACCACGCTGCTGATTATCGGCGGCGGCCCCGGCGGTTACGTCACAGCTATTCGCGCCGGACAACTGGGCATTCCGACGATTCTGGTCGAAGGCCAATCGCTGGGTGGAACGTGCCTGAACATCGGCTGCATCCCGTCGAAAGCGCTGATTCATGTGGCCGAGCAGTTTCACCAGACTCAACACCACAACCAGCATTCGGCGCTGGGTATCAGTGTTTCCGCCCCTACCCTCGACATTACTAAAAGCGTCGAATGGAAGGACGGCATTGTTGATCGCCTGACTACTGGCGTCGCCGCACTGCTGAAAAAGAACAAAGTCCAGGTCATCAATGGCTGGGCCAAAATTATCGATGGCAAAACCGTCGAAGTCGGCGACACCCGTATCCAGTGCGAGCATCTGGTGCTGGCCACCGGGTCCACCAGCGTCAACCTGCCGATCCTGCCGATTGGCGGGCCGATCATCTCCTCCACCGAAGCACTGGCACCGAAGTCGGTACCCAAACGCCTGGTGGTGGTCGGCGGTGGTTATATCGGTCTGGAGTTGGGCATTGCCTATCGCAAGCTGGGTGCCGAGGTCAGTGTGGTCGAGGCCCAGGATCGCATCCTGCCGGCCTATGACGCGGAACTGACACAACCGGTGCATGACGCGCTGAAGCAACTGGGCGTGAAGCTGTATCTCAAGCACAGCGTTTTAGGCTTCGACGGCACGTTGCAAGTGCGCGATCCGAATGGCGACACTTTGAATCTGGAAACCGATCAGGTGCTGGTGGCCGTCGGGCGCAAACCGAATACTCAAGGCTGGAACCTCGAAACGCTGAATCTTGAGATGAACGGCTCGGCAATCAAGATCGACAGCCGCTGCCAGACCAGTATGCGCAACGTCTACGCCATCGGCGACCTCTCCGGCGAGCCGATGCTGGCTCACCGTGCCATGGCTCAAGGCGAAATGGTTGCCGAGTTGATCAGCGGCAAAACCCGCGAATTCAATCCGACCGCCATTGCCGCCGTGTGCTTCACCGATCCGGAACTGGTGGTGGTCGGCAAGACGCCGGACGAGGCCAAGGCTGCCGGACTGGACTGCATCGTGTCCAGTTTCCCGTTCGCCGCCAATGGCCGGGCGATGACCCTGGAATCGAAAAGCGGTTTCGTGCGGGTGGTCGCTCGTCGCGACAATCATCTGATTGTCGGCTGGCAAGCGGTGGGCGTCGGGGTTTCGGAACTGTCCACGGCGTTTGCGCAAAGCCTGGAAATGGGTGCGCGACTGGAAGACATCGGCGGCACCATTCATGCGCATCCAACCTTGGGCGAAGCGGTGCAGGAAGCGGCGCTGCGTGCTCTGGGGCATGCGCTGCACCTGTGACACAAAAATCTGTGGCGAGGGAGCTTGCTCCCGCTGGGCTGCGAAGCGGCCCCAAACCCCGCCACCACCGTGCATCTGTTGCACCGCAGTGTCCGGTTTTGCCAGTGCTGCGCACTGGAGCGGGAGCAAGCTCCCTCGCCACAAAAGAGCTGGGGCATGCAGGAATGATGGGGATTTAGTAAGCAAGCTAATATTTTTGCCAATCCCTCCATCGTCCGGGCTGCGAAACCGCGCAAGAATGAAGTATTGTTGTGCCCATCCAAAAAACGTCAGAAGCCTTGAACCGTTTCGACGGTTGTTCAGTGATAGAGGGTGTCATGGGTAACGAAAGCATCAATTGGGACAAGCTGGGTTTTGACTACATCAAGACCGACAAACGCTATCTGTCGTACTTTCGCGATGGCGAGTGGGACAAAGGCACCCTGACCGAAGATAACGTGCTGCACATCAGCGAAGGCTCGACTGCCCTTCACTATGGCCAGCAGTGCTTCGAAGGCATGAAGGCCTATCGTTGCAAGGACGGCTCGATCAACCTGTTCCGCCCAGACCAGAACGCCCTGCGCATGCAACGCAGCTGTGCGCGTCTGCTGATGCCGACGGTCGACACCGAGCAGTTCATCGAAGCCTGTAAAGCCGTGGTTCGTGCCAACGAGCGTTTCATTCCGCCCTACGGCACCGGCGGCGCGCTGTACCTGCGTCCGTTCGTGATCGGCGTGGGTGACAACATCGGCGTGCGCACCGCTCCCGAGTTCATCTTCTCGATCTTCTGCATTCCGGTCGGCGCCTACTTCAAGGGTGGCCTGACTCCGCACAACTTCCAGATTTCCAGCTACGACCGCGCGGCCCCACAAGGCACCGGCGCAGCCAAGGTCGGTGGCAACTACGCCGCCAGCCTGATGCCGGGCTCGAAAGCGAAAAAAGCCAACTTCGCCGACGCGATCTATCTTGACCCGATGACCCACACCAAAATCGAGGAAGTGGGTTCGGCCAACTTCTTCGGGATCACCCACGACAACAAGTTCGTCACCCCGAACTCGCCGTCGGTACTGCCGGGTATCACCCGTCTGTCGCTGATTGAACTGGCGAAATCACGTCTGGGCCTGGAAGTGGTTGAAGGCGACGTGCTGATCGACAAACTGTCGGACTTCAAGGAAGCCGGCGCCTGCGGTACCGCTGCGGTCATCACCCCGATCGGCGGTATCAGCTACAACGATCACCTGCACGTTTTCCACAGCGAAACCGAAGTCGGCCCTGTTACCCAGAAGCTCTACAAAGAGCTGACTGGCGTGCAGACCGGCGACATCGAAGCGCCAGCGGGCTGGATGGTCAAGGTTTGATCTGACGACTGCTGATGCATAAAGCCCCCATCGAGTGATCGCTGGGGGCTTTTTCATGGCCGCTGTTTGTGCAACCACTCGATGAACACGTTGCTGTACGCAGACGCTTGCGGCGCCACACCGTAGTAATAGCGCGGCAGTGGCATGCGCAAGTCCGGCAACGGGCAGATCAACCGACTGCTCGACAAATGCGTGCCAAGCAATGTGGTCGGACACAGCGCCAGCCCATCGCCCGCCACCGCTGCCTCCAGCACCCGGTGCATGTAATCGAATTGCCGGATCACCTGCGTAGTGCTTTGACTTTGCCCGAAGTGCATGGCCCAGTGGTGCCAGTCCTCGCGACGCGCCCTGACGGTCAACAAGGTATGTGCGCTGAGGCCTGCGAGGTTCGCCAGCGGTTGCCGTTCAATCAATCCAGGCGCCGCGACCAGGACCAACTCATCCTCGAACAATGCGTGCGCCTCGAGCGCCGGCGCCCAGTCGTCGCGGCCACGACGGATGACAATGTCGAAATCATCGCGGGCCGGATCCGGCGATTGCGTCTGCGTGACGACCTGGGCGTCGATATGCGGATGCTGCGCCGCGAAGTCCGCCAACCGAGGCGTCAGCCATAACAGCGCGAAGGACGGCCGGACATTGATCTTGATCGTCGGTCGCGCCGCCTGCTGTTTCAATTCGGCAGCGGCGTCGGCGATCTGCGCCAGACCAGCGCTGACTTGCTGATAAAAACGCTGACCGGCCGGCGTCAGCAGCGACTGCCTGACACGCCGTTCAAACAGCAGAACACCCAAGTGTTCTTCCAGCAGTTTGACGTGGCGGCTGACCGCACTGTGACTGACATGCAGTTCATCGGCCGCCAGGGTGAAGCTCTGGTGACGCGCGGCCACAGCGAAGGCACGAACCGCGTTTAGCGGGGGAAGTGGATTTTTCATGCGTCTAATTTAGTTACATGTAGGCTGCATTTAAAGCGTTTGTCAGCGTTTTGTCGTCACGCCAATCTGCCTGCACGCAGACACGCGATTCGACGGAGCAACACCATGCACAGCTACGGACTCTTTGTCCTGTTCGCCACCCTGACCATCCTAAGCCCCGGTCCGGGTGTGATCCTGACGCTTTCCAATGCCGTGCGCCTGGGCTGGACCGGCGCAGTGCCGGGGATTCTGGGGATCGCCTCGGGGGCTTTTGTGGTTGCTGCTCTCAGTGCCACCAGCCTCGGCCTGATCCTCAGCGCCTCGGCGACGGCCTTCAGTGTGCTGAAATACGCTGGGGCTGCTTACCTGTTGTACCTCGGTTTCAAGAGCTGGCGTTCGGACCGTTTCCGTCCCCTGCAAGCGGTTCGCCCTTCTCGTGCGGGCTACCGCTTTCTGGAAGCAGCGTCTTTGCAGTTTCTCAATCCCAAAGCCATCTTCTTCTTTCTGGCGGTGTTCCCGCAGTTCATCGACACGGAACAGGCCTTTTACCCGCAATTCTTCAAACTGGTGACTTCTTACGCGGTACTGGTGATTATGGTGCATGGCAGCTACGCCCTGCTTGCCAATGCCGCCAAAGGTTGGCTGTCGAGCCCGAAAGGATCGTGGCTCGCGGCGAAAGTCTCGGGCGTGACCTTTGCCGGTTTTGGTCTGCTGATGGCTTCGGCAACTCGCTGAGCTGACGACTGCATCCAGACTATTTCAATGCGATGCGCTTGCCCGCCCGCGAGGCGATTCCGCTGGCCTGCCCGTTCTGTTGCTTGCCCATCCGCGCCTGGCTGATCAATCCGGGAATCAACTCTCCCTCCGGCAGGTTCTTCCAGAACCGCACCGGCAAATGCCCCTGCATGACCTTCGGGTTCAACCGCGCCGGGTTGAAGATGTGGCTGTAATAGGTCAACCACAACTCGCCATGGGGATCGTCGACGTTCTGCGCCATTTGCTGCCATTCAACCGGGCATTGGCGCTGATGAATCAGTTGTTCGCCATCGTAGTAAACGCCATCGCGTGGTGTCGCAATCAGCCAGCGGTGCCGTCCCATACGTGCAACGAAATGCTCACTGGCGCTGTGCAGGATGTCGTGAGCAGGTTCGTGCCAGGCGACATATTGTGGGCCTGGTAAATCTTTCGGGCGTTCGATGAAACGCACGAACGCATGCAAATGATGGGCTTCACGGCTCACTTGCTTGATCCGTCTCTGCAACTCGCTACCAAGCTTGTCACCGGCCATCATTGCCGTACGATCACCGTGGCTGACTCGCCATAGCACTTCATACAGCAGGCTCCAGCGTTGATCGCCCCGGTATTGCGCGGCCTGTTCCAGTGTGTCGAGCAGCGCACGCGGAATCCGTGCCTGAAATGGCCCCTGGCCCTCAGGCACGTGATCATCACTGGCAAACAGATCGGCCACGCCTTCCGAGGCCCAACTCACCACGCTCGGATCGATTTCATGACTGAGCAGCCAGCGCGCCTGCTGGCGCCAGGTGTCGAACAGGTCATCGCAATCGAGATTGATCATCCCCACAACCCCATCTGCTGTGGCATTGGCCGGTCGCGCAATTGCTGGTAGAGCAAATGGCTGGTGACCTCGCCCTGCTGCGGGTGGTAATCGCTGGTGATCATGAACGGCTTGGCCTTGGCCAGCACGCAGCGCATGCGCGCCACATCCTCGTAGCGGATCCGCCGCTGACGACGCAACTCCACCAGCCGTTCGGTGGTGCGCAGGCCAATGCCGGGAATGCGCGCGATCAACGCTGGCTCGGCACGGTTCAGGTCCAGTGGGAACACCTCGCGGTTCTGCAACGCCCACGCCAGTTTCGGATCGATGTCCAACGCCAGATTACCCGGACCGTCGAGCAACTCCCCGGCGCTGTAGCCGTAGCTGCGCAAGAGAAAATCCGCCTGATACAAACGATGCTCGCGCATCAATGGCGGCGCGGCCAGCGGCACGCTTTTCGGGCTGTCGGGGATCGGACTGAACGCCGAGTAATAAACCCGGCGCAGCCGGAAGTTGCCGTATAGGGCCTGAGCGCCGTGAAGAATTGTGCTGTCGTCCGTGTCATCGGCGCCGACAATCAACTGCGTGCTTTGCCCCGCCGGAGCAAATTTTGGCGCGCGAGGTTCGTTGAGTACAGTCTGCTCACCGGTGTAGATGGTTTGCATCGCCTGCTTGATCGAGCCGATGTTTTTCTCCGGCGCCAAGGTTTGCAGGCTGGCATCGGTGGGCAATTCGATATTGACGCTCAAGCGATCGGCGTAGCGCCCGGCCTCGGCGATCAGCGCGGGGTCGGCATCGGGAATGGTCTTGAGATGAATGTACCCGCGAAATTCGTGCTCTTCACGCAGCAGCTTCGCCACGCGGACAAGCTGCTCCATCGTGTAGTCCGCCGAGCGGATGATGCCGGAACTTAGAAACAGCCCGCTGACGCAGTTGCGCCGGTAGAAATCCATGGTCAGCGCCACGACTTCTCCGGGCGTGAAGCGAGCACGCGGTACATCGCTGGAACGGCGATTGACGCAGTATTGGCAGTCGTAGAGACAGAAATTGGTCAGCAGAATTTTCAACAGCGAGACACAGCGCCCGTCCGGCGTGTAGCTGTGGCAAATGCCCATGCCATCGGTCGAGCCCAAGCCGCTCTTGCCTTCGGAACTGCGCTTGGGCGCACCGCTGCTCGCGCAGGAGGCGTCGTACTTGGCGGCGTCGGCGAGGATGCTGAGCTTGTCGATGATTTGCATGGCTACGACTCAATACTGGTTATGCGTACAGTATCGAGTCCGATGAGTGAGTTCAATTTGCAAGACCAGATCAAAAGATCACAGCCTTCAGCAGCACCTATACGATTCAGGTATATGCAGTCCCTGCAGCAGCTGCCGCAGGTTGCGATCTTTTGATCTCCGCCTCGACCGGCAACTCGACACCGAATCGCGCGCGGATTTCCCTGCGCCCCACCGCCGTCAGCGCCAACGCCCGACTGTCCAGATCCTGTGTCAGCCATTTGCGCTTCAACGCCATCTGCAACACCGCAGCCCCCAGCGAACCCCCGAGATGCGGCCGGCGCATGCTCCAGTCCAGACATGGGCATGCGAATTTGCGACGCATCGTCGACAGATCGCCGACCTCAATACCCAACCCGGCAAACAACCCTGCGCCACTGGCGCTCAAGCGATACGCCTGCTCATCGGTTGCCACCAGCCACCCCGCGTCAATAAAGCGGTCATGCAGCAGCACCGCCAGCGTCCCGGCCATGTGGTCGTAACAGGTGCGAGCAAATTGCAGGCGATCCGGCGTGTGCGGCTTGAAGGCCGGCGTGGCGTTCTGGCCGATCACCATCAACGCTTCCAGCGCTTGGGCGACACGTTTGTCGGCCAGGCTGTAATAACGGTGGCGCCCCTGGACATGCAGACGCACCAGCGCCAGCTCCTTGAGTTTGGCCAAGTGTGCGCTGGCGGTGGACGCGCCAACTTCAGCGATGGCCGCCAACTCGGTGGCAGTGCGGGCGTGGCCGTCCATCAACGAGCAGAGGATTTTCGTGCGCGCCGGCTCGGCGATGGCGGCGGCCACCTGCGAGACGCCGATGTCTTGATGTTCTGCATGCATGGTTCGCTCCCGGACGAATCATCGCCGTTAAGGAGTGGAGATAGTAGCAACACTTTTCCCCACGACAAGGCTGCGAACCATGGACCCGATCATCGCTGCGACTCATGCCGATCCCTATCCCTACTACGCCTCACTGCGCGCCGAAGGTGGGCTGACGTTTCATCCTGGCCTGAAATTGTGGGTCGCCAGCAGCGCTCGCGCGGTTTGCGCCGTACTGGCACATGCCGAGTGCCGGGTGCGTCCAGCGCTGGAACCCGTGCCCAAAGCGATCGTCGAGGGCATGGCCGGCAATGTCTTCGGCCAGTTAATGCGGATGAACGACGGCGAACGCCAGCGCTGCCCGCGTTCGGCCTTCGAGCCTGCTTTGGAGTGGATCGATCACGACGAGGTCCGCGCAAGAGTGAGCGCACGCCTGATCAGCACAGACGCCGACGGTCTCTACAAAGCCATGTTCCGTGGCCCGGTGTGCGTGGTCGCGGCATTACTCGGCTTCAGCCCGGCGCAGGGTCGGGCAATCAGTGACCTGACTGCCGACTTCGCCGCCTGTCTGTCGCCGTTGAGCAATGACCTGCAACTGGCGGCGGCCCACCGCGCGGCGGAACAGCTGCGGGGTTACTTCATCGAGTTGCTGGCCGAATCTGAAGGGCACAGCGCTTTGCTCGCGCGAATCCGGCAACGCTTCAATGGCGATGAAGAAACCCTGATCGCCAACCTGATCGGCCTCTGCTCGCAGACGTTTGAAGCCACCGCCGGACTGATCGGCAATGCGCTGGTGGCGTTGCGGCGCAATCCTCAGCTATGCACTTACCCCGTTGAAGCCCTGCTGAGCGAAGTCCAGCGCTTCGACCCTTCAGTACAGAACACCCGGCGCTTTGTCGCGGCGCCCTGCGAAATCGATGGCGTGCGCCTGGAGGCTGGCGATGTGATTCTGGTGCTGCTGGCCTCGGCCAATCGCGATCCGGCGCTGAACGAAAACCCTGACCTGTTTCTGCCGGACCGGACGAACCGCCGCAGTTTCAGTTTTGGCAGCGGTCGGCATCAGTGTCCTGGGCAAGCGTTGGCGATGGGCATTGCCAGTGCGACGCTGAGGCAGATTCTCGATCATGGCGTGGAACTGGATCGCCTGAGCTGGCATTACCGGCCTTCGCTCAATGGGCGTATTCCAATGTTCGGTTTTGTCGGCGCCTGAATGGACGTCTTCGCGAGCAAACTGGGAATTGCATTCCAGAGGTGGGAGTGGGCTTGCTCACGAAGACGTCAGGTCAGTCACCACACAATTGACGGTCAGACCGCCAATTGCAGAATCAACCAGCTATTGGCCCCGCTGATCAGCACAAATAACCCCCACGCCAGCACGCGGGTCGGCCAGCGGTTCACAAACGGCCCCATGAGCTGCTTGTCATTGGTCATGCGGATCAAGGGGTACAAGGCAAACGGCAGTTGCAGGCTCAACACCACCTGGCTCATCACCAGCAACTTGCCCACCGCGTTATCGCCCATCAGCCACACACCGATAAACGCCGGGATCAACGCCAGGCCTCGGGTGATCAGACGCCGTTGCCAGCAGGGAATCCGCAGGTTCAGATAGCCCTCCATGATCACCTGCCCGGCGATGGTGCCGGTGAAGGTCGAACTCTGGCCGGACGCGAGCAGCGCCACGCCAAACAACACACTGGCGAGCGCGCCGCCAACCAACGGATCGAGCAAGTGATAGGCATCCTGAATGTCCACCACGTCGGTGTGCCCGGACTGGTGAAACGCCGCCGCGGCGAGAATCAGGATCGCCGCGTTGACCAGCAGCGCCAGCGCCAGCGAGCCAATCGTGTCGATGCGTGCCAGTTTTACCGCGTCCTGTTTGCTCGCCAGATCCTTGCCGATCATCCGCGTCTGCACGATGGAGGTATGCAGATAGAGGTTATGCGGCATCACCGTGGCGCCCAGAATGCCGATCGCCAGATACAACGGCGCTGCATTGCTGAAGGCCGACAAGGACGGTTTGAAACCCTGAAAGACATCCGGCCAGTACGGTTTGATCAGCACCAGTTCAACGAAGAAACACACACCAATGGTGGCGACCAGCACCAGCATGATCGCTTCCAGTCGGCGGAATCCACGGTTCTGCAAGGCCAGCACCAACAGCGTATCGAACGCCGTCAGGGCAATGCCGAAGGTCAGCGAACAACCGAGCAGCAAATGAAACGCCAGCGCGCAGCCGAGGACTTCGGCGAGGTCGGTGGCGATGATCGAGATCTCCGCCAACACCCATTGCAGGCGCGCCGTCGGCGTGCTGTAACGCTCGCGGGACAATTGCGCCAGATCGCGCCCGGTGGCGATACCCAGCCGCGAACACAGGCACTGCACGACCATGCCCGCCAGACTCGCCAGCAACACCACGAACAGCAGGCTGTAGCCAAAGCGCGATCCGGCTTCGATGGCCGTCGCCCAGTTGCCCGGATCCATATAGCCGATCGACACCAGCAAACCGGGGCCGGCGAAGCGCAGCACCCGCTTGAAAAACGCGGCATTGGGATCAACCGTGACGCTGCCGGCCACTTCCGGCGGGCAAAACGGCGCGGTGGCGATTTTGGGCAAACTGAATTTCACGCACACATCCAGAAACAAGTCGAAAGACGCAGCTTAGACGTTTCGGGCTGCGCCATGAAGAGCAAAAGATCGCAGCCTTCGGCAGCTCCTACCGATTTACCGAGTCATCCCCAGCAACTGCTGACGCAGCTCGGGGCTGCGCGTTCGCGGATCCAGCCAGATATCAAAAAATGCCCGGGCAAACTGCGGATCATCAATCTCATGTTGCAACTGCTGCCCGACAAAAAAACGCGCGCCCTGCCCCGGCAGATAAACCCCGGTAATGCGCGTGCCGGCCTGTACATCGACAAACGACTGCTGCATCTGCATCTGCCAGCCTGCAAGTTGCGCGGCGCTGATGTTGCTGCCAGCCAGACGTTTGATTTCATCGACGCTGGCTTTCACCAGGTCGTCGCGAGAGATGGTGCGGCGGTAGATCAGCTCCAGAGCAAACGGTTGGTCCGGCGCCAACGGTCGCGCGGCGCTCCACAAGCGAGCGTTGTACACATCAAAACCCCATACGCTGAAGTCGCCGGTGCCAATAATCTGCGCGCCCGGCACCGCGTCCTGCCAATTGGCCCAGGTCGGGGTCAGCAGCAAAGCCCACAAACCGATGCCGCAGCATCCACGCAACACCTTTGGAGTTCTGTTCATCGCGGCATCGACTCCGGCAAAACCCTGATAATCAGAGCATAGCCACGAATCGCCAACGCAACTTTGTATACAGTTTCTGTATAACAATGCAGCAATCCATCAGCGCCAATGCTAACGTGGCCCACTCTCACCCGACGGAGACACCTGCGTGCTGATCCTCAAACTGCTGCTGATTCCCGGTTTTCTGCTGCTGATTTCGCTGGCCGGCAAGCGTTGGGGGCCGAGCGTGGCCGGGTGGCTGTCGGGCTTGCCGGTGGTGGTCGGGCCGATTCTGTTTTTCCTCGCCATTGAACAAGGGCCGCAGTTTGCCGCGCATTCGGCGGTGGCTGCGTTGTCGGCGATGTTCGCGATGATTGCCTTCTGCATCACCTACGCGCAGGTCGCCCAACGCGCGAACTGGCCGTTAGCGCTGACGGTGTCGCTGTCGGTGTGGGCCGTGATTGCTTGGGTGTTGTCGCTGATCCCGGCGTCACTGCCGTTTTCAGTGGCAGCGGCGGCGGTTGCGTTGTTGGCATCGCCGTACCTGTTTCCTACGGTGCAACCGATGCTCAACGGCCCGGCGCCGAAGTCGGACAAACTGATCTGGCGGATGATCGCCGGCGCTGCGTTGACCCTTGTGGTGACGATGCTGGCCAGCACCGTCGGCGAACGCTGGAGCGGGCTGTTGGCAGTGTTTCCGGTGCTGGGCAGTGTCATGGCGGTGTTTTCCCAGCAGACGCGCGGCCCGGCGTTTACCGCGGCATTGTTACGGGCGACGGCGACCGGTATGTACTCGTTTTCGGCATTTTGCCTGGTCTCGGCGCTGACCTTGCCGAGCCTGGGTCTGAGTGGCTTTGCCATTGGCGTGGCTGTATCGGTGGCCATGCTTGGCGTGACGCGCAAGTTGCTGGCCAAACCGGCGCCGGTGAGATCGACGCGAACGTCTGACGCCTGAAGCGCTTCTATCAATAAGTCCGGACGAGCCGGGCTGGAGTGCCAAGGCGCTGCGTGGGATGATCGCCCGCCTGGCACGACCACTTCCCGGAGATTCGAATGACATTGTTGAGCAAAAAAGCCGTCGTCCTGTTGCTGGCGGCAGTCGCCGGCCTCGGCGCCATCAACGCTCAAGCCGCCAAGGCCAAGGAAAAAGCCGACACCGAGAAGGTCTCGATGCTCAATGGTAAATTCACCTTCACGCTGCCAAAAGGCTTCGTTGCCGATCCGCTGCCGGCCAGTTCGACGGGCGCCAAGGGCACGATGTACACCAACCAGGCGACCAAAACCGTAGTGATTGCCGCCGAAAACCAGATTCCCGAAGGCAACAACGTCAAGGACAACGACAGTGAGTTCCTCGACGGCACCGTCGCTGATTTCATTGATGCCCAGCGCAAGGCGCTGCCGGACTTCAACAAGCTCAGCGAAAAAAGCCTGACCCAGAAAGGCACCGGCCTGGGTCTGCGTCAGGTCGACAGCACCGCCACTCAGGGCGGCGGGCAGACGCTCAACACGACGTTGATGGCCGGCTCCGGTACGCGTATGGCGCTGGTCCAGGTGATTTCCCGGGTCAGCGACAAGAAAGGTCACGACGCACTGGTGAAAACCATCCTCAAGGATTGAGCTGCTGCAACCAGGCGTTCAAGTCGCGCAATTCGGCCGCACTGATGCTGTGGCCGACGCCGGGATAGGCGTGAAACTGCGGTTTGTAGGCGAGTTTCTGCAACAGTTCGTTGGCCGCTGTGCCGTCGTGGTACGGCACACGATCATCGGCGGTGCCGTGACCGATGAAGATGCTCAGTGGCAGCGGTGGTTGCGCGGTCTTCAGTTCAGCTTTCAACACTGGCAATAAACGCCCGCTCAACGCCGCGATACCACCCACGATCACGGGCGGCCGCAGCCCCACCTCGTAGGTCATCATCGCGCCTTGGCTGAAGCCGATCAGGTACACCTTGTCCGGTGCGGCGTGATACTTCTTCGCCGCTTGCGCGATAAAGTCCCGTAGCTTCTGGCCGCTGGCCTTCAGATCATCGGTTTCGCCGTTGTAGGCACCTTCGCCTTTCTTGCGAAACCATTGGAAACGCCCTTCGCCCAATGCCAACGGTGCCTGCACCGACAGGTAGTTGTATTGCGCCGGCAACTGGAATTTCATGCCGATCAGATCGGCCTCATTGCTGCCGTAACCATGCAGGAAAATCACCAGCGGACGCGGATCGGCGTCGGCGTGGACCTGCTCGATGTACTTGAGCGGCAGATCGGATTGCAGGGTGGTTTGAGCATGGACGGCGGTGGACGCCAAGAGAGTCAACAGGGCAAAGACCTTCAACATAGAGCCTTCCTTTCACAGAGTGTCGGGTTCGGGGGGAGCCTAACATCCCGGGTCACGGATCCAAATTCTGTGGCGTTGTCCAAACCGCCATCGCTGGCAAGCCAGCTCCCACAGGATTTGTGTGAATACAATATGTGTGAACACCTTCAACCACTGTGGAGCTGGCTGTCAGCTCACAATAAATTTGTGTAAATCCAATAGTTGTAAACACCCTCAACCACTGTGGGAGCTGGCTTGCCAGCGATGAGGCCATCAAATCCAATGAAGGGCTATGAATTGGGTGTTGTTGATGTCCCCTTCGCGAGCAGGCTCACTCCTACATTTGGAATGCGTTCCCCTGTAGGAGTGAGCCTGCTCGCGATGAGGCCTTTAGATGCGACGAAAATCCGTCAGTCGTTGGTCAGTTTGCCCGTACGAAACGGCACCCGCCCCGCCACTTTCGCCTGCCAGATTCCCGGTTCGGTGTAACGCCCGCGATCAATCGCAAACAACACGCCACTGGTGCCGGCACGCACAGTGCTCACGCGGTCCTGCAGCGGATCAACCACTTCAAACAACGCATCGCCCTCCTCCACCCACTCGCCCGCATTGCGCAGGAAACTCACCACGCCATGGTGCGGCGCAAACAGGTATTCGGTGCCCGCAAAAGGCATCCCTTCGCAGCACTCGCTCGGCGCCGTCGGCCATTCGCCGCTGATGAAACCCTGTTCCGCCAGAAAACCCAGAATCGCCTCGCAGTTGGCTTGAGCCTGATCGACCCGGGTGTCGCCCATACTGCCCAGCTCCAGCGTGGTGGCGAGGTTGGCCGCTGGAATCGCCGCATTCGGGAAGGCTCGCGCCAGACGCAACCACGGCGTCGAGCAGGATTCATCGAACGAGCTGCCGCCGGAGTCTTCACACAGCAGCGCAACGCCAGCCTTCAGCCGCGCCGCCAGGGATTGCCACTGCGGCCAGTGTTGCGGCAACGCATACAGGTGAATCGCCGCCTCGAAATCGCAATGCAGATCGAGGGTGATGTCGGCGTCGCAGGCATGACGCAGCAGCAAGCGATGCAGTGCCTCCAGTTGCGACGCCGCTGGCGGCAGTTCATCGAAGACCTGGCCCATGGCTTGGCGGATCAGCGCGATGTTGGCTTCGGCATCAGCGCCCAATTGATCGCCGATCAATGCCGCCACCGGTGCGCTGAGTTCAACGAAGGCCCGGTTGAAATTCTTGCCGCTGCCCAACTCGAAGCGGCCCATGTGATTGCCTTGCAGATGCTGGTCGAGCCCGATCGGGTTGGCGACCGGCACCAGTTCGATCACACCTTGCAAGCGGCCCTGCGCTTCTAGTTCGTTGAGGCGTTGCTTGAGTTCCCATGCGGTGCGCATGCCCGGCAGTTCATCGGCATGCAGGCTGGCCTGGATGTACACCTTGCGAGTGCCCGCGCCATAGCGGAACACGCTGAGTGAACGTTCGCTGCCCAAGTGGCTCCAGGGCAGAACGTGGTCGATGCGTTGCATGGGTAACTCCTCAATATCTGGATCACAAAGATCCCCTGTAGGAGTGAGCCTGCTCGCGATAGCGGTTTAACATTCAACATCATCGTCGTCTGATACTCCGCTATCGCGAGCAGGCTCACTCCTACAAAGGTCTCACCACAATTAGAGCGCAAAAAAAGTGGCCACCGCGCTAACGGGGCCACTTTTTTTACGGCGTATTAATGGCCGTACACGTCAAAGTCGAAGTACTTGTCTTGCACTTGTTTGTACTTGCCGTTGGCGCGGATTTCGGTGATGGCCTTGTTGAACTGCTCAGCCAGCGCGGTATCGCCCTTGCGCACTGCAATGCCGGCGCCGCCGCCGAAGTATTTGGCGTCTTCGTAGGTCGGACCGACGAATTCGAAGCCTTTGCCAGCGTCGGTTTTCAGGAAGCCGTCACTGAGGTTGACCGAGTCGGCCAGCATCGCGTCGAGACGACCGGAGGTCATGTCGAGGTTGGCTTCCTGCTGCGAGCCGTAACGGACCAGATCGATCCCGGCCGGCACCAGCACTTCAGTGGCGAAACGGTCGTGGGTACTGGCACGCAGCACGCCGACTTTCTTGCCTTTGAGCTGGGTCAGCGGGTCAGTGATGTTGGAGCCGGCCTTCATCACGAAGCGCGCCGGGGTGTGGTAGTACTTGATGGTGAAGTCGACGTTTTTCTTGCGGTCGTCGGTGATTGTCATCGAGGACAGGATGGCGTCGATTTTCTTCACTTTCAGCGCCGGGATCAGGCCATCGAATTCCTGCTCGACCCAGGTACATTTGACTTTCATCTGCTCACACAACGCATCGCCGATGTCCACGTCAAACCCGGCCAGTTTGCCGTCCGGGGTTTTCATCGAGAACGGCGGGTAACCGGCTTCGATACCGATGCGGATCGGCTTGGCGTCTTCGGCCACAGCGGTCAGGGACAACATCGACAGTGCCAGGGCACCGAACATCACTAGCTTCTTCATTTATTACTCCTGTGTGCGGAGGCTTTTATTGGCAGCTTTCGATTCAGCGTTCGGTCATGGCCAATTGGCTATAAAAACCGAAGTGGCCGGCAGTCTATGGCGGCGCGCACAGGGTAAATTGTGTTTAAGCGACAAATACTTACGAAAAATCGGCGCACCGATTGACCGGGGTCAACGGTGCGCCGTTGTGGTGCAAAGGCTGTAGGACAGAACCTTATTTCGCGCAGGAAATCTGCGATGAGTACCCTTTGTGGCGAGGGATCAGCATTCACAGCCGATTGCGGTTTTGCCGACTGGCTCAACACTCAGTTGAAAGCCTTCATCAAGCCATCCGGTAACGCCGCCGATCATCTCCTTGACCGGGTAACCCAGCGCCGCCAGTTTCACCGCCGCCTTGTTCGCGCCGTTGCAGTGCGGGCCGGCGCAATAGACCACGAACAGCGTGGTTTTCGGATAGCCCGCCAGTTCCGCCGCCGTCAGCAGCCGGTTCGGGATATTGATCGCGCCCGGCACATGCCCGCGCTCAAAAGCCAGCGGGCCGCGCACGTCGACCAGAACAAAATCAATCTCCCCAGCCTCTTGGCTGCTGAACACGTCGGAACAATCGGTTTCGAAGGTCAGACGATTGCTGAAGTGCATCAGGGCGATCGCCGACGGAGCGGCAGGGATCTCGCGAACGAGGCTTGTCATGGGTGTTGCTCCTTTGTCTGTAGGGGTGTGAACAGACTTTATCGAGCGGCCGCTTGCGGCTACAGTGGCGCACAAGACACTCACCGGGAATTTTCCGCCAAATGCCGACATCACCAGGTCTCGTCGCAATTCTGGCCTACGACGGCCTCTGTACTTTCGAGTTCGGCATCGCCGTGGAGATCTTCGGCCTGGCCCGGCCGGAGTTCGATTTCCCGTGGTACACCCACGCCATTGCGGCGGTCGATCAAGGCCCGATGCGTGCCTTGGGTGGCATTCAGGTATTGGCTGATGGCGGTCTGGAACTGCTCGCCGAGGCGCGCACCATCATCATTCCCGGCTGGCGTGATCGAAATGCCGAGGTGCCGCAAGCGCTGCTCGATGCACTGCGTCAGGCCCATGCCCGTGGCGCACGGTTGTTGTCGATCTGCTCGGGTGTGTTTGTGCTGGCGGCCAGCGGCCTGCTCGACGGCCACGGCGCCACCACGCATTGGCGCTACGCCACGGAACTGGCGCAGCGCTTTCCGGCGATTGCGGTCGATGCGGATGTGCTTTACGTCGACGCTGGCCAGTTGATTACTTCGGCGGGCAGCGCGGCCGGCATTGACGCCTGCCTGCATCTGGTGGCGCGGGACTTCGGCACGCAAGTCGCCAACTCGGTGGCGCGGCGACTGGTGATGTCGCCGCAGCGTACCGGCGGGCAGGCGCAGTTCATTCCGACGCCGGTCAGCCCGACGCCGCGCAACGATCTGTCACGGGTGATGCAGTGGGCGCGCGAGCGTTTGCATGAACCGCTGGAAGTGCGCGATCTGGCCAGTGAAGCGGCGATGAGCGAACGTACGTTTTTGCGGCGATTTACCGAGGCCAGTGGCCAGTCGCCCAAGGCGTGGCTGCAGCATGAACGGCTGGCGCGGGCGCGGGAGCTGCTTGAGAGCACGCCGCATAACACCGAGCAGATTGCCGAGCGTTGTGGTTATCGCTCGGTGGAGAGTTTTCGCGTGGCGTTTCGCGGGGTGGTGGGGGTGCCGCCGTCGGTGTATCGGGAGCGGTTTGGGCGTGGGGTGAAGGTCAGTTCTTGAGTGAATTTTGAAGGCCCCATCGCGAGCAGGCTCGCTCCTACAGTTTGGAATGCATTGCCCCTGTGGGAGCGAGCTTGCTCGCGAAGGCGTCAGGAAAAACGCAGCATCATTTAGACATCAGCCATGAGGCTACAGCGCCTTGCGCCTTTGCCTACAACTACGCCAGAATCCGCCGGCTTGTGCGGCTTGAGGGGTGCCGGTAACTTGGTTCGCGTCACTGAATGTTCAGTGATCGGGTTTAGTCGCTCGGTAATCTACTTAAACCGCACAACGCTCCAGACAGTAGGTATTTCGATACTTCACTCAATGGTAGCTGTGCGCAGGGCGCCTTCGGGTGCGCCGGTTTTGGTGTGGATTTCCGGTCGACTAACCTGCGTATAGCTGCCACCTTATCGTTTAGTCGCGAGGTGGTGTCAGCATCACTTTGGAAAACCACACCATGTTCAAAATCACGCCAAATCCGCCCGAAACAGGCGCAGAAATCGATCCAAATCCTACGTCCCCCTATTCCACGCCGGGCTCCAGAAAACTCCACGAAGCCGCCGAACGCGCCCTCGATCACTATCTGAAACCCACACCGCCTTCGCCACCGCGCAAACCCAGCACGATGTTCCTCGTTGACCCGAACACCGGCACCGAAGACCTCATGGCCCACGCCTGCGAATCGATGGCCTCGGCCAGCATCATGCTCAGCGACTTCGCCGCCCTGCTCGACTCGCCCTACCGCAACACCGTGCTCGGTATTCAACAAGTGGTCATGCTCGGCGAACTCGCGGTCAACCGCGCCCTCGACAAACTCGACCCCGACCTGAGGCAATGACCATGACCCACAAAACAGATGCACAAGTCGTCGCGGCATTGGTGGCCATGGGCTTCAATGAACGGGACAGACGCTGGGCACAGAACACCTGCCTGGTGCTCTTCGAAAGCGAACGAGAAACCATCGTCGCCTCCGCCGTCACCGTCCTCGCCCAACTCGATGAACTGGAAATCGACGCCGTCCTGCCGGCGCTGCGCCGAGTCAGCCGCCGATTCCCTTCACTGCAAAGGACGGTGGCCGACACCTTGGCCGAGATGGCGCATGCAGCCTGATTGACCGAGTGACAGCTCTTCGCGAGCAGGCTCGCTCCCACACGGGATCTGCAGTGCACTCAAATCCCATGAGCCACCGCAATCACCTGTAGGAGTGAGCCTGCTCGCGAAAGCTTTCTTTCTGCCGACAAATATCTGAAAGCCAAACCCCAGGAAGGCCCAAGTCATGAAGGAACATCACCCGCGCTACTCAAGTGTCTGGGATGCACTCGAAGACACGCCGCAGGACGCCGCCAATATGCGTCTGCGGGCCAAGCTGATGCGCACGCTTTGCAAGACCATCCGAGCTTGGGAGCTTCCTCAGCAAGAAGCAGCCAAACGCTTGGGGATCACCCAGCCGCGACTCAACGATGTGCTCAATGGAAAAATCGACAAGTTCTCTTTGGATGCGTTGGTCAATCTGTCAGCCGCAGCAAAACTGGAGGTAGACATCTGCTTCCCGCTGGGTCAACCGTGGAAATGGGCTTGAAAGAAAGCTGACCCGCCACCAATCCACTGTCCAGACAAATGATGAGGGGCATCGCCCCTCTCACGCCCAAAGCGATCGCCACCCACCTCAATCATCCCGCGTCAGCACTTCCAACAACTCAATCTCAAACACCAGATTCGAATTCGGCGGGATCTTGCCCATCGTTCTCTCGCCGTAACCCAGGTGCGCCGGCACCAGCAGTTTGCGTTTGCCGCCGACTTGCATGCCCATCAAGCCCTGATCCCAACCCTTGATCACCCGCCCCGTGCCAATCACGCACTGAAACGGTTTGCCGCGACTGTGGGAAGAATCGAACTCGCTGCCGTCTTCCAGCCAACCGGTGTAGTGGGTGGTGATCAGCGCGCCTTTGACGGCGGCTTTGCCCTCGCCCACCTGAAGATCGATTACCTGCAGTTCATCATTCATGACATTCACTCTATTGTTCGGCTCGCCGCCGTTTTCCCAGAATTGCCAGTCGATGGCAACCCGTAAGCGCAGATCAACGTGGTATCCGAAGCGAGTGCGGAACAATTAAGATAGCCAACCGCCATTACTTCTCGGATCGACTCGCCATGCTGGCAGCTCCTCAATGATTCAGCTCTGGATCAGCCTCGCCATCGCTGGAGTCATGCTGGCTGTTATTGCCTTGCTGAGCTGGCGTCAGCGCGGTTTGCGCAAGCAGCTTGCCGAATACCGTGAACTGCTGACCCGGGCCGCAGAGGGTCAGAACATTCATCAGGACGGCGACGTCGAGCGTTTCAAGCGCAGCCAGTATTTTGCGCGCATCGGCACCTGGGATTGGGAAGTAGACACGGACCGGCTGTACTGGTCAGACGCGATCTACGGCATGTTCGGCTTCAGGATCGGCGAAATCACACCGTCCTATGCGCTGTTCTGTTCCTGCGTACACCCGGACGATCGCGTCAGGGTGCGCGCCGGTGAACTGCGTTGCCTGGAAACCGGTGAAAATCACGATGAGGAATACCGCGTGGTCTGGCCCGACGGCACGATTCGCTGGCTGCGGGAAACCGGCAACGTGGTGCGCAATGACCACGACGCGGTGATCAAGATGATGGGCGTGGTGCGCGACATCACCGAAGAAAAAGCCTCGGCCAGCTACCTGCAACACCTCGCCCATTTCGATCCGCTGACCGGTCTGCCCAATCGTCTGGTGCTGGAACAAAAACTGTCAGAAGCACTGGATCACGCGCGGCAGACTGACACGCGCGTAGCCCTGGTATTTATCGACCTCAACGGCTTCAAAACCATCAACGACCACTACGGCCATGCCGCCGGCGACCGGGTGTTGATCACCACGGCCACGCGGCTGAAACGTATCCTGCGCGTCACCGACACCGTTGCGCGCATTGGCGGTGACGAGTTCGTGGTAATCCTGCAAGGCCTGGCACCGGGCCTCGACCTACAGGACGAAGCCCGCAGCATCTGCCAGAAAATCTTCATCGAACTGTCGCCCCCGATCAGCATCGGCAACGACCAGCGGCACATGGGTAGCAGCCTTGGGGTGGCGGTATTTCCGGATCACGCGGCAGCCATGGATCGCCTGCTGCACATTGCCGATCTGGCGATGTATGAGGCCAAGCGCAGTGGTAATAATCAGTATCGATTGGGCGGGGAAAGCCCTGCGCGCGTGCAGACGCAAGGCTTTTGAAACGCAGGCTTAACGCTCGACCGGTTGCATCTCGACAATCGTCCCGTTGGTGATCATCACCATTACGTACTTGTCGTTGATCTGCACCCACTGCGCCTGTTCGATTGGTGCTTTCAAGCCTTTCTGCTTCCAGTTTTTCAACGCTTTGTCGCTGCGCTGATAAACATCCGGAGCGCGGTCGTTGACCTTCAATTGACGGTCGCTGACCGGGGATTGAACGGCGGGTTCGCTTGAGGTTTGCGCCGCTTGAACAAGTGGGCTGATCCCGGCAATGCCGGCGACGAGGGCCAGGCTGGCGATTAGGGTTTTGCTGTTCATCGGTGAACCTCCTGTGGTGTGTGATACCTGAACTCGGACTGCCGGGTACGGGAATCATTCCTTGTTTTTTGCTTGGGCTGGCCAGGGATTGTAGTTGCCGGTGAGGCCGCCATCGCTGGCAAGCCAGCTCCCACAGGTTTTTTGGTGTTTGCAAGAGCAGTGAGGACACTGCGCAAATTGTGGGAGCAGGCTGGCTGGGGGATTGTAGTTGCCTGTAAGGCCGCTATCGCTGGCAAGCGAGCTCCCACAGTGGATCAGCTCGTTTACAAAGGTTGTGTACACCAAAGAAACCTGTGGGAGCTGGCTTGCCAGCGATGGGGCCAGCTCAGTCGACATCTTCATTGCCAGACTCACCGCTTTCGCGAGCAGGCTCCCTCCCACCGGTTTAGTGCTGCCGCGCTGGATTGATTCACTTTGCACATCAATCCATACCAACAATGCAATTAACAGATTGTTACATCTGCGCCACCATCCGCCTCAATAAAAACCGTGCGCCGCCCTCCCGTAGCGCACGTCATAAAAGCGGTGGAGTACTTTTCTATGACAGCCTCAATCCCACACGGCGGCTCGCGGGCCGGCGCCATTTTCCGGGTGACCTCGGGCAACTTCCTCGAACAGTTCGACTTCTTTCTGTTCGGCTTTTACGCCACGCAAATCGCGGCGGTGTTCTTTCCGGCGAGCAGTGAATTCGCCTCCCTGATGATGACCTTTGCCGTGTTCGGCGCAGGCTTTTTGATGCGTCCACTCGGGGCCATCGTGCTCGGTGCGTACATCGACGACGTCGGCCGGCGCAAAGGGCTGATCGTCACCCTGTCGATCATGGCCAGCGGCACGATATTGATTGTGCTGGTGCCCGGTTACGAGTCCATCGGTCTGTTGGCCCCGGCGCTGGTGCTGATCGGGCGCTTGCTGCAAGGCTTCTCCGCCGGCGCGGAATTGGGTGGGGTGTCGGTGTATCTCTCGGAGATCGCCACGCCGGGCCGCAAAGGTTTCTTCACCGCCTGGCAGTCGGCCAGTCAGCAAGTGGCAATCATCGTTGCAGCGGCGCTGGGCTATGCCCTGAATGCGTGGATGGCGCCGGATGTGATAGCCGACTGGGGCTGGCGGATTCCGTTTTTCGTCGGTTGCATGATCGTGCCGTTCATCTTTTTCCTGCGGCGCAATCTGGCGGAAACCGAAGAGTTTGCCGCACGCAAACATCGCCCGAGCATGAAGGAAGTGTTCCGCACCCTTGGCCAGAACTGGGTGGTGGTGCTCGGCGGGATGTTGATGGTCGCCCTGACCACGACCGCGTTCTACCTGATCACCGTGTACGCGCCGACCTTCGGCAAAACCGTGCTGCACCTGAGCACTTCTGACGCGTTGCTGGTGACGCTGTTGGTCGGTGTGTCGAACTTCTTCTGGCTGCCGATTGGCGGCATGCTGTCCGACCGTGTCGGGCGTCGTCCGGTACTGATCGCCATGTCGCTGCTGGCGTTGGCCACGACCTATCCGGCGCTATCGTACCTGGTGCAGGCGCCGAGCTTCAGCCACATGCTGCTGTCGCTGTTGTGGCTGTCATTTATCTACGGCTTGTACAACGGCGCGATGATTCCGGCGCTCACCGAAATCATGCCGGTGGAAGTCCGGGTCGCCGGTTTCTCCCTCGCCTACAGCCTGGCCACCGCAATTTTCGGCGGTTTCACGCCGGCAATGTCGACCTTCCTGATCCAGTACACCGGCGACAAAGCCGCGCCGGGTTACTGGATGAGTGTCGGTGCGCTGTGTGCCTTGTGCGCCACTCTTTATCTGTACCGCCGTGCCGGTGGTCGTCTGCAACCTGTCGCGGCCTGAGGAAAACTCGCCATGAAAAAACTGTTTACTGTCACCGCCCTGCTCGCCGGTCTGGCGTTCAACCTCGCGGCCCAGGCCGAAGAATTGAGCGTGATGACCTCCGGGGGCTTCACTGCCGCCTACAAGATTCTCGGACCCAAATTCGCCGCCAGCACCGGCAACACACTGACTACCAGCCTCGGCCCGTCGATGGGCAAAGCCCCCGAAGCGATCCCCAATCGTCTCGCGCGCGGTGAACACGCCGACGTGGTGATCATGGTCGGCTACGCCCTCGATGACTTGATCAAACAGGGCAAGGTCGACCCGGCCTCGCGGGTTGAACTGGCAGATTCGCGGATCGGTCTGGTGGTGCGTGAAGGCGCGCCGAAACCGGACATCAGCAGCGTCGACGGCCTGAAGAAAACTCTGCTCAACGCACAGTCGGTGGCTTACTCCGACAGCGCCAGCGGCGTGTACATCGAGCAGCAGTTGTTCAAGAAACTGGGGATCGAAGATCAGCTGAAACCGAAGGCCAAAATGATCCCGAAAATCCCGGTCGGCTCGGTGGTCGCCACGGGCGACTATCAGTTGGGCTTTCAGCAAGTCAGCGAGTTGCTGCCGGTGCCGGGGGTGAGTTTTGTCGCGAAGATTCCGGAGTCGGTGCAGTCGGTGACGCGGTTCGCGGCCGGGATTCCGGTGGGTGCGCAACATCCACAAGAAGCCAAGGCGCTGCTCGCTTACCTCGCGGCGCCTGCCGCCCAGACGGACGTGCAAGCCACCGGGCTGGATTCGGTCAAGCGCTAAGAGTCGGCGGCTGGACTTTCATGGCCACCACCAGCCGCTCCAGTTCCAATGCCGCCGGGGTCAACGTGCGATCCCGGCGCTTGATGATGCCGACACTGCGCATCACCTGCGGATCGATCAACGGCACCCGCGTCAGGATCGGATGATCCGGCCCCGGCATTGCCATCAACGGCACCGCTGCCACACCCAACCCCGCCTCCACCAGACCGATCATCGTTGTGACGTGGCGGGTTTCGCAGATACTCGGACGCTGCGGCACCACGCTGCTCAAGGCCTGATCGAGCAGAAAACGGTTGCCGGAAGTCTTGTCCAGCGAGATGTAATCCTGCTGATAAAACTCGTCCCACGTCACGCTGCTGCGCCCGGCCAGCGGATGATCACGGCGACAGGCGACCACGTAGCTTTCCTGCACCAGCGGCTCGAATTCGACTTTGGCTTCCTGAGTGCCCATGAAACTCAAGCCGAAATCGGCTTCGCCATTGACCACCGCACTCAAGACGTCGTGCGCGCTGGAGTCGAGCACTTTGACTTTGATTCGTGGAAATTGCTGGTGATAACGCGCAACGACGCGGGGCATGAAGTAGTACGCGGCGGACGGCACGCAAGCGACGGTGACGTGGCCCAAGCGGGTCGAGGCGACTTCGCTGATGCCGAGCAGCGCCACGTCGAGGTCATCGAGCAGTCGTTCGACGCTGGGCATGAAAGCACGTCCGGCCTGGGTCAGGCTGACTTTGCGCGTGGTGCGCTCGAACAGTTTCACGCCGAGGGCGTCTTCGAGCTTTTCGATGCGTCGGCTCAGCGCCGGTTGCGACAGGCGCACCGTGTCGGCGGCCTTGCGGAAACTGCCCTGCTCGACCACTGCGCGAAAGGCTTGCAGGTCGTTGAGGTCGAAGTTGATGGCCATGGGCGGACTCGGAGATTGATTCGCAGAGGTTATAAATGTAACCAATTGATGCAACTTGTTACAGCCTCGCCGCGCAGTAAAAACCCGCCACAAGGGCGGGTTTGGGTCATGCCGCGTCAGGCCATCAGCGACGCCGGAAACAGGCTCTGTCACTCCAGCCACTCACCGCCAGACAGTTTGGCTCGACCTGCAATTGCAGATCCTCGAACATCGCCGCCAACTCTCCGGGACCGTGCTCGGCCTGCCACTGCACCTTCAGTAAACGCGTGTCAGGGGCGACGTCGAACCACTGAATTTCCTCAGCCGATCCATGCGTGCGCAGGCCAAGCTTCTGCAAGGGACTGGCGCCGGTATAAGGCAGCGTCAACCGCGCCTGACTCGAGTCGGTCCAGCTTTGCTGCTGAGTCGATCCATCGGCAAACTGCCAATACACGTCGACCGGTTTTATCGGCGGCGCGGGGATCGGATCGTAATGGAACAGCTCGATCAGGTAGTGATTCTGGATACGGCCTTGCTCATCCTCGGGTAAAAATCGTTGCGCATCGGCCAATTTATCTTCCTGCGGCGTGTCGACCACAATGGATTGAAGCTTGGGTTTTTTCCAGTTGAAGCTGAACAGACGCGTGTCGGGCGAGACCTCCAGCCATTGTTTGGGCGCGGTGTCTTTCAGGGCACTGAAGCCGATTTTGCGGATGGTTTTCTGTGGATCGTAAGGCAGCCAGAGTCTGGCCGGGATGCCGGGTTCCAACGGCAAAGGACCGCTGACGCCATGGTCGAACTGAACGTAGACAAACCCCGGTTGGACCTTTGGCGCCTCACGCAAACGGGCATGGCGCATCTCTAAAAGATAGTGATCGCGCCATACGCCAGCGCGCTCATCCGGATAGTGCGTGGCATTCTCTTCCAGCTGCGCCAGGCTGATTTCCCCGGGATCTTCAAAGGCCAGCGCCTCGGCGGGTTGCGTACTGGCCTGGCTTTCCAGCGTCACGACGTCGTCCTCGACGTACCACTTGCCGCTGGCCATGCCGCTGGCGGAACCATATTCAACGCCGGCCTTGAACGTGCCGTCTGCCTGCAACAGCAATTCGGCGCCCATTTCCATGACGCCGGACAGGTAGTAATGCCCGGGCAGTGTCGAGGATTCGGCGTTGGCGTCAATTGCGGTCATACATACAAGCCCGGCACACAGCAGGGTTCTAAAATCCATTCCGGAGAAGCTCCTTGTAACGTCACGAAGTATCGAGATGAACCTGACGCTTCGGCTGCACCTTGCGTCGGGGCCCGCACGATACCATCGGACGTGCGCCGCGTGATCAGTACAACCCGTTCTGCGGCGGGATCTTCTGTGGATCTTGAATCGATTCAGCCCTTATCCTTGTCGCCCCCGCCGTACCGCTGTCAGGAGTCAATCCATGCCCCATGAAGGCAATCTGTTGCAAGCCGCTGTCGTATTTCTGTTCGCCGCGGTGCTCACCGTGCCTTTGGCCAAACGTCTGCAATTGGGCGCGGTGCTGGGTTATCTGTTTGCCGGGGTGATCATCGGCCCGTCGGTGCTGGGCCTGATCGGCAATCCGCAAAGCGTCGCGCATATTTCCGAACTGGGCGTGGTGTTGCTGCTGTTTATCATCGGCCTTGAGCTGTCGCCGCGACGCTTGTGGGTGATGCGCAAATCGGTGTTTGGCGTCGGTCTGGCTCAGGTGTTATTGACGGCTTCGGTAATTGGCGTGCTGGCGTTGTCGGTGTTCGGCCAGCCGCTGAACAGTGCGATCGTATTGGGGTTGGGTCTGGCGCTGTCGTCCACCGCGTTTGGCCTGCAAAGCCTTGCCGAACGCAAGGAACTGACCAGCCCCCACGGGCGCCTGGCGTTCGCCATTCTGCTGTTTCAGGACATCGCCGCGATCCCCTTGATTGCGTTGGTGCCGATGCTTGCCGGCGGTGATCACACCACCAGCAATGCCGAGAGTCTGAATCACGGTTTGCAGGTACTCGGCGGGATCGCCGTGGTGGTGGTCGGCGGGCGTTATCTGTTGCGCCCGGTGTTCCGCGTGGTGGCGAAAACCGGCCTGCCGGAAGTGTCCACGGCCACGGCGTTGCTGGTGGTGATCGGCACGGCGTGGTTGATGGATCTGGTCGGTGTGTCGATGGCGCTCGGGGCGTTTCTTGCCGGGCTGCTGCTGGCGGACTCGGAATACCGCCATGAACTGGAAGCGCAGATCGAGCCGTTCAAGGGCCTGCTGCTGGGGTTGTTTTTCATCAGTGTCGGCATGGGCGCCAATCTGAGTCTGCTGCTCAGTGCACCGATCACCGTGTTGGGGCTGACGCTGCTGTTGATCGGTCTGAAACTGCCGCTGTTGTTTGTGGTGGGACGCCTGGCCGGCGGCTTGAACAGAATCAGCGCAATTCGCCTCGGCATCGTCCTCGCAGCGGGCGGTGAGTTTGCTTTTGTGGTGTTCAAGATCGGTCGCGATCAGGGTCTGTTCGAACCGCGCCTGTACGACTTGCTGGTGCTGACCATCACCCTGTCGATGGCGCTGACGCCGTTGTTGCTGTTGATTTGCGCGCGGCTGGTCAGCCCCAAGGTGCAGCCCGTGGAAGTGCCCGAGAAATTCCGCGAGATCGACACCGAAACCCCGCGTGTGGTCATCGCCGGCATGGGCCGGATGGGCCAGATCGTCGCGCGGATTCTGCGCGCACAGAACATCAGGTTCGTCGCGCTGGACACCTCGGTGGAGACCATCGAACTGTCGCGCAGCTTCGGCGGGGTGCCGGTGTTCTATGGCGACCCGATGCGCCCGGAAATCCTCAATGCGGCCAAGGTCGGCGAAGCGGAATATTTCGTGATTGCCACGGATGACCCGGAGACCAACATCAAAACCGCCGAGGTGGTGCGCAAGCTCTACCCGCACATGAAAATCATCGCCCGGGCGCGCAACCGTCAACACGTCCACCGCTTGGTCGATGTCGGCGCGGAGGCGATTAGGGAAACCTATTATTCGAGCCTGGAAATGAGCCGACGCACGCTGGTCGGTCTCGGCTTGACCCAGGCGCAGGCCGATGCGCGGATCAAGCGCTTCAAGCACCACGACGAACAAGTGCTGGAGGCGCAACACGCGGTGTACGACGACGCCGCCAAAGTCCTGCAAACCGCCCAGGAAGCCCGGGCGGAGCTGGCGCGGTTGTTTGAATCGGATCAACTGGAAGAGGAATCGCGCAAAATCTGAGCCCTTCCCGGGCCAGCTCCATGTAAGAGCTGCTGTGAAGGCTGCGATCTTTTAACCTTCGCTTTTTGGTAATGACCGTTCGTCGAAAACCCGCCCGCACCTGTCAGATCTGACAGGTGCGCTTTTCCTAAATCCCGCGTTCAATCACTCCGTCACCTTCCCGACCGGAGTTCGCGCCCATGTCCGCCAACGATCTGCCCGAAAACAGCACCCTGATTTTCAATGAACTCGACATCCCCGGTCGCACCGGGCCAGTGTCCGATTCACCCAAAGTCTGGGGCATCAACCTTGCGGCGGCTCGGGACAATTTCCCCCGGCAGGGCCTGTTATGCCGGGCCGGGCCGTGGAGCCCGATGGGTGTTGGCGACAAGTTGGTGATTTTTTGGGGCAGCGGGCAACAGGTGCTGCAGGAAACCATCGACAAAAACGAAGTCAACACACAGTTGCAGATGTTTGTGCCCTCGGCCCGCATTACCGACGGTACGTTCCCGGTTTCCTACAGCGTGACCCGCCTGAACCAGACGCCAGAACCATCGGAAGTGATGACCGTGCGGGTCAAACTCACCCGCCCCGGCGGTGATGAGCCGAAGCTGCTCATGACCCTGCCCAAAGAGATCATCGACGGCGGTATCGATCAGGACAATGTCGCCGACGGCGTGCCGATCACCATCGGCGCCGCTGGCGCGGCCCCTTATCAAAATGCCGCCGCTGGCGACGTGGTTCACGTGAGCTGGGGCGGCGTCTTCGTGCTCAGCAACCCGCTGACCCAGGATCAGGCGGACGGTAAGACACCGGTTATTGTGCATGTCGGTGAGGCCACCATCCGTGAAGCCGATGACTCGGACGACGCGGGGCTGGCCGTGGCCTTCGAGGTCTATGACGTGGTCGACAACCGCTCCAGGAGCTGGAGCGCCGAGCAACGGGTGGTGGTGGCAATCGACGCCACCCGACTGGTAGCACCGTTGCTCAAAGAAGCGCAGAACAACGTGCTCGACGTCGACAAACTGGGCGACGCCGATGGCACCGCGCAAGTCTGGGTGGCCGGTGCTTCGTTCAAGGTCGGCGACACGCCGGTCCTGCGGATCAAAGGCACCCCGGTCGAAGGCGCGCCCATTGATGTGCAGATCAGGGGCACGGCGCTGATCAGCGTGCCGACCACCCATGAAACAAAAATCCCCAACGCCGTGCTGCGCCAGCTGGCCAAGTCGCAGATCGCCCTGTCCTATCATCTGGAAAAGGCCGACAATTCTGCCGACCTGCGCGCCAAGACCCAGTTCATCAGTGCCATCGGCGAGGTGCAACGGCTCCTGGCCCCCGTGGCGCATGGCGTGGTGTCGGGCGCACTCGACCCGACGCTGCCGCAGGTGCTGATCGACATCCCGTTCGACAACTCCTTCGCCGCCGGCCAGTCAATCAAGCTGTTCTGGCTCGGCACCCGCCCCGAACTGACTCCGTACCTGCCCGACCTGCCGCTGCGCACGATCACCAGCGGCGATATCGACAAAAAGCTGCCGCTGCGAATCATCGTCCCCGGCACGCACCTGGCTCCGATCAACGGCGGCAAGCTTGAGCTGTATTACCAGTTGCTCATCGAAGACGCTGTTCTGGGCACGATGAACCGGGTCAACGCCACCCACGCCATCCGCGAATCGATCCACGCCGACATCCTGCAAATCGGCGAACCGCGCCTGGAACTGCCGGAGCCGAAAGTGGCCGGCGTAGTCGACGGCGTGCTGCCCGCCGACACCCAAGGCACCACCCTCACCGTGGTGTACCTGAATACCGTCAAGGATGACGAAGTGGTTTACGAATGGTTCGGTTCAAAAACCGGCAAGACCATCGACTCGCTCATCCTGAGCTCGTTCACCGCCGGCAAACCGGTTGCGTTCACCATCGACGCCAAGGTGATCAAGGACAACGAAGGCGGCACCGTATCGGCGTCGTATTTCATCAAGCGTGCGGCGGGGGGGACGAGTTATTCCAATCCGCAGGATTTCAGGGTCGGGCGTGCTGTCGAGGATTTGAAACCGGTGATCAGCACGGTGAAGGATTCCAAGGGTGAAGACATTCCGCATAACGGTGGCACAGTCGATCCGAAGATCAAACTGACCGGCACCGCAGCACCGCTTCAGGAAGTCGAAGTGTTCGACAATGGGGCTTCAAAAGGTAAATACACCGCCAATGACGCTGGCATCTGGACCTGCGAAACCACGCTGACCGGCATTGGTACTCGCACGCTCACTGCCAAGGCGCTGTACGGTACGGGGCAGGTATCGCTCGGCAGAGTCCTCACCCTTTCGAATGCCATCAAGCCAAGCATCACCTCGGTGAAAGACTCCAAGGGCGTGGAGATTCCCGATAAAGGCAACACGCCCGATACCACCGTCAAATTGACCGGTGGCGGCACACCGCGTCTGAAAGTCGAGATCTTTGACGGTGTGACGTCCAAAGGTATAGCGGAGGTGCGCGCCAATGGTGGGATGTGGGAACTTGAGGTGAAAGAACTGAGCGCCACGTTGCACAGTTTTACCGCCAAGGCGCTGTACGTACCTGGGGAGAGTTCCGCCGCCAGGACGCTGACCGTCGGCATGGCCACACCGATCAAACCTTCCATCAAGGAAGCTGCCGGCAGCAGCAATCTGAACCCGATCGCTGCAAAGGAGCGCTTGACCGTGGTGGTGCCGCAATACACCGGCATGGACAGCAACGACCAGCTCACCGTGACCTGGACTGGCGCCGCCAACACCTTGCCGGGTGGGTCGCACACCTCGACGGCGTTTCCCGTGGGCACCGTTGGCCAGAAAGAAATTGAGATTCCCAATACGGTGGTGGCCTTCAACTTGGGCAAATCGGTGACGGTGAGTTATACCGTGACGCGTGGTGGTACGCCGGTGTCTTCGGATGTTTTGACGCTGCCGGTGCTGCCAATTGCAGATGGGGATGCACAGCTACCCAGTCCGATCGTCGATGGCAATACCAGTAATGAGCTGGACGTCACCAAACTGCCGGCCGACGCCAAGACACGCATCGCCGCCTGGCCGTTCATCAAACAGGGGCAGAAGCTCTGGTTACGTTATTTTGTGGATGACAATCCAACGGCAATCAGCACGACCTTTGAAGGTGACGCTGTGCCTGCGGGAGTGGAATCAAGTGGCATGTACCCGAATACACCAGTAGCTGTCCTGCGAGAACAGGCTAATGGTTCCCGGCTGCGGATCGAGTTCAAGGTGACCTTTGATGGCAACACCGATGAAAACAAGGCAGTGAGTTTTCAGTTGCGGAATTACACCGTTAAAGCACCGCCCGCACTCATCGTGGATACGTCACCACTCATCCTTAATGGGTTTAATATAGTGGCAGGATTCTTCTCAAGCGGCAGGGACCCCGCTGGCACAGCAGCAAATCGCGGCGCTAAAGGAGGTGTTCTCCCTTACACCTACAAATCTTCCGCACCATCCGTTGCCTCTGTTGATAATAAGGGCAATATCAGAAGCACAGGAAACGGGGAAGCAATGGTAACTGTTGAAGACGGCGTGGGGCAAATCAGGAACATCCCCGTTACTTCAACTAACGTCATCACATATCGATTCCTTTCACAAGTAAGCTATGCCGAATATTTAAGTGAGGTGAACAGATTGGGAGGGAAATTAGTTCAGAATAGCGAGCAGGATGCCCACCTAAAAGTACTCAACACAAAATTTTATATGCAAGGCGACTTTCCTGTCTTCTCCTGGTGGGGCCCCGTGTTATCAAACTCACCGAGCCATGCGCATCAAATCTCATGGCAATATAATTTCAGCGTCACTTCCGATGACACTAGGAAAGTTGCAAATGGTGTATACTGGCTCAACACTTAACAGGAATTACTCCACATTTTAGCGTCCTAAATGGAGCGTTAATACGAAAAACTTTAATCTACCCCAAGCATTGTCCCACCTTGGAAATTTGCTGAGGTCTACTTCTAAGTCCGGAGTATTTTCGCTGAAAGAAACAACTTAAGAGGCTATTGCAGTCGGTAACACTTCACAGGAATGCGAAGCCCCTTTCAATAAGCTCGAAAGAGGTTTCATCGGGATGGCAGATGATGGGAGTCTCGGCAGTTTCGATATCACCTCAGCCAAGCGCGTCGATGTGCAGTAAATGGCCGACGCGGCGGCGATGCTCCTCCGTGATGGGTGTGTTGGGTTAGTAGGTCCAGGCGCGGGTCTGAAGGAGAGAAAAATCAAAAGATGGCAGCCTTCGGCAGCTCCATGGATCGGTGTAGGCGCTGCTTAAAGCTGCGATTTTGCTTTTAAACAGTCACGTTTAAATGAAACGCCAAGTCACGTAATCAGGCTACACGACCTTGCGTAATTGCCTACAGCTACGCCAGAATCCGCCGGCTTGTGCGCTTTGGGGTCGGGTTCTATTGTGGTCCGGTCGCTGACGAATCAGCGATCGGGTTTCGCAGCCCGGATCAATCAAGGCGCACAGCGCTCCCAATCGTTGCTCTCAAGATTTATTGCAACGGTGCTTCATGGTGGCTGTGCGCGGGATACCTTCGGGTATGCCGGGTTCCTTGATTCCCGGTCTGCGAACCTGCGTACAGCTGCCACCTCTCTTCGTTTCGCAGCGAAATGTGGCGGCTCCGACAATCAAGGAGTTTCACCATGATCAAACCAACGCCCAACCCACCCGAAACCGATCCCACCTCCCCCTACGAATCCCTCGATTCGAAAAAGCTCAACGAAGCCGCCGACCGCGCGCTCGATCACTACCTCTGCCCGCCCGGGTCCACACCACCGCCCCGCAGAACCCGCAGGATGTACGCCGTTACCGCCGACTTCAAAAACGAGGAGATGCTGGCTGATGCCTTTGAGACCCTCGCTTCTGCAAGAACCATTGCCAGTGACTTCGCCCACCTCTTGCCAGCGTCGCAGCGCCGGACGTTGTTGGGGATTGCGCAGCTGATCATGCTCGGGGAGTTGGCGGTGAATCGGGTGTTGGATAATTTGCAGGTGCCGGACTGACGACAGGCCCCCTGTGGCGAGGGAGCTTGTCGAATCGTCGCACCGTCCCGCTCGACTGCGCAGCAGTCGTAAATCCTGAGTACGCGGTATTCCTGTGGGTTTGAATTCTCAGATTTTGGGCCTGCTGCGCAGCCCATCGGGGATAAATCCCCTCACCACAGGTACGCGGTAATTCTGAAAGATCGAGGTCGCATGTTTAGGGTCCGCTTCACAGCCCAGCGGGAGCAAGCTCCCTCACCACAGGCACGCGGTGTTTCTGAAGGATCGAAGTCGTGGTTTTTTGGGCTGCTGTGCAGATTGTCAGGTCGGTGCGGCGGTTTGCCAGATCTGCTCACCACGATGACTGTGTAGGAACTGCCGGAGGCTGCGATCTTTTGATTTTGGAGATCAGGATCAAAAGATCGCAGCCTTCGGCAGCTACAGGGGGGGCACAGGGGGTTGGTCAGGCTGGTTCTAGCTCGGGTGCTAGCTTGACCGGGGCCTTCTCGAAGCGGTCTGCGAGGAATGGCGTGATATCCAGCGGCAGCGGTTCGTCATTGACCAGTTTGTCCAGCAGCACACCGGTAATCGCCGAGGTCAGAATGCCGGTGCGGAAGTGCCCGCAGGCATTCAAATAGCCCTCCACGCCACGCATCGGCCCCAGAATCGGCAATTCATCCGGCGAGCCCGGGCGCAGGCCGGCCCAGGTGCGTTTGAGGTTGACGTCTTTGAGCTCCGGCAAGCAGCGCACCGCGCCCTGCACCAGCCCGGCGATTTCCGGGTAGGTGGTGGTGACGTCGAAGCCTTTGTCTTCGGTGGTGCTGCCGATCAGGATCTCGCCGTTGTCCTTTTGCGCCACGTAGCAGTCACTGGTGGTCAGACAGCCGTTGAGGATTTTCGGCATGCGCTCGGTCAGCAGGATCTGGCCTTTGACCGGTTTCACCGGAATGCGGATGCCGGTCGCCCACTCGCTCAAGTCTGCGGCCCAGGCACCGCCGGCGTTGATCAGTGTCTTGCAGTGGAACACGCCCTCCTCGGCCGTCTGTACGCCGGTCACCCGTGTGCCGTGATGCAACACGCCGGTGACGTTGGTGTTGACGAAGATATCCACGCCATTCTGCCGCGCGCCTTCCATGTAGGCGTCGGCGAGGCGGAACGGGCTGACCTGATGGTCGCAGAGAAACTCCAGCGCCCCTCGGGCTTCATGGCTGACGCTCGGTTCGGATTCGCGCAACGCGGCCTGATCGAGCCAGCGCACCTGATCGGCGAGGTGCGGGATGCAGCCGACGATGTGCTCGGCGTAGAGCCGATCCTCGTCGTCATAAATCACGAATTTCAGCCCGGTCTTTTCGAACTTGAAATCCATGCCGTGGTTGTCATGCAACTCCCGGTGCAGCTCTGGGTACAGCGCGTTGGACTGCAAGGCGAAATCGAAGAATGACTCCGGCAGGATGTGCGGTGTGCTGGCGTCTACCGCCACCGCCGCGCCCTGGGTTTCGCGCTTGCGGTTGGCGGACATCATGCGGAAGAAAATCACCCCGCAGCCGAGGCCGACCGACTCGCCGATCGCCCACAAACCGCCGGCCGATGCGCGGGTGGCGTTGCCCGGGCGCTTGGCGTCGATCAGCGCGACCTTGAGGTTTTTGCGTTTGGACAATTGATAGGCGCAGGACGCCCCGATCACGCCGCCGCCGGCGATGACCACGTCGTAGAACTTACTCATGGGAAGCGGCCTCCGTGCCGATGGACTGGAACGCGGAAAAAGGGATCGGATCAATCGGGAAACGCGGGCGCAGCCAACCGACGTCCTTGCGTCCGGTGGCCTGACGCAGACGGTCGCTGCAATAGCCGACGCACATCCGCCCCTGACAATCGCCCATGCTTACGCGGGTGCGCATTTTCAGGCTGGCGATGTCTTGCACGCCCTGCTCCAGCGCCCGGTCAATGTCGGCGCGGGTCGCGTGTTCGCAGCGGCAGATTACCGTGTCGGCGGCCGGCAATGCGGTCTGGCCGACGCCGCGTTCGGTGTAGCGGTCCACGGCTGCGCGGAAACGCACGATGGCTTTCAGTTTGCCCAGATAGCGGTCGCGGCGAACGCGGGCCAGGTCTTCTTCCAGCACACCGCGTTGCAGCAGGATCGAGGTCGCGGCGATCTTGCCGGCCAGCATCGCTGCTTCACCGCCGCGTATCCCGCCCATGTCACCGGCCAGATGCACGTGAGGTTCGTTGCTTTGCTGCCAGATGTTCGCGTTGGCGCGCAGATAGCCGTCGTCGCTGAAGCCGTGATCGAGGCCCATTTGCTGACTGAGCTGGGTGCGCGGAATAAAGCCGTAACCGACGGCCAATGTCTGCGCTTCAAAACGCTCGACGCGGGTCATGTCCGGCTCCCAGGTGTCGGAATACGGTGCGACGCTGACGCTTTTCAGTTCACCCTCGCCATGCGCCTCGACCACGCCCCAGCCGTAGTTCATCGGGATGCCGTGCAGTTTCAGGTAGGCGAGCATGCTCAAGCCATCGAGGAACAATTGCGGCTTGTTCAGCAGCGCCAGGCTTTCGCGGGCAATCTTGCCGAACGCACAGGCTTCATACACGCCCGCAACCTTGACGCCGGATGCATGCAGTTGCGTCGCCACCAGCGGCAGCAACGGGCCGGTGCCGGCGATGATCACCGGCCCTTGCGGCTTGACCACGCCACTCTTGATTTGCAATTGCAGACCGCCGAGCAGAATCACCCCGGGCAACGTCCAGCCGGGAAAGGGTACGCTGCGTTCGTGACACCCGGCGGACAACAGCAGTTGCGAATATTCGTACTCGTGCAGTTGCTCGTCGCCGTCCAGCACCACCAGGGCACGGGTGCCTTCGGCGCCGACCACGCGATGATTGAGGTGCACGTCGATCAGGCCGGATTGCTCCTGGAATTCGCCGTGCAGTTTGCCCAGCGCTTCGGAATAACGCGGCCCGAGATAATCCAGTTGCACGCCGTCACGCAGCGGGCCGCGATAGACCACACCGCCCAGGCGCGAAGCCTCTTCCAACAACGTGCAGCGCACGCCGTGGCGGGCCAGTTCGATGGCCGCCGCCATGCCCGCCGGGCCACCGCCGACGATTACCGGTTGCAGGCTCATACGACCTCCTGCCCGGCGATGCGGTTGACCTGGGTTTCGATGTGCATGCCGTCGCGCACCACGGTCTGGCAGGCGCGGCGTTTGTGCCGGCCGTTGATTTTCACCAGGCAGCACTGGCACACGCCCATGCCGCAGTAGGCGCCGCTGATCTGGTCATGATCGTTGCGGGCGATCTGGCGCACGCCGAGGGACTGAATCACGCTGAGGACGGTTTCGCCAATGGCGGCGGTGACCGGTTGACCGTTGATATGGACAGTCATATCCGCCTGCGCCAACGGCTGGATATCGAAGGTTCTTTCTAGGCAGTGCATTGCGGTGTTCATCCGTGAAAAGGTTCAGGGGAGTGTCGCGTCAGCTCCTTGCTGCACTACACCTTGCGGCCCGTTTAATTCTTCGATCGGGCGGGCTCGCGGGGTACTCCGTCAGCGCTACAAGATGCGCGCGAGGACAATGTAGTTCATGTCCCGGCAAAGGCTTGGATCATTTACGTTAGGCGAGATTGCCAACGGAAATATTGATCCAGGCCAGTGAAACGGTCGGATTGTTCAACGATCAGTTGGAAAAGACAAACTGGCCCTTGATCTTTTTGGGCCCAATAAGGGCGAGGTCCGGGAACAGCAGCGATTTGACCCACGCGGCGTAGAACATCATGGCCAGCGTGAAGGCCACGCCGACCACCGTCGACACGGGTTCTTCGCTGTAGCCGACAAACAGGCGCGGAACCTGACTCATCGTGAAAGTTATGTAGATCGTGTAAACCAACGCGATCCCTTTGTAGAAGCCCCATGCAAAAAACAGCGGAATGGCACCGGCAATCAGCACGATGGCCACCGCCATTGCGACGCCGCCCTCGTTGATTTGCACCAGCCCGGCGAGCATCCCGAGCAGCGCGAGAATAGCCGTCAGCACCACCAGGACAGTGACTTTGAGCGAATGGCGTTTTCTCAGGGCCGGATCCAGACGACTACCGATCCAGGCCGCCAGCACGCGATCCTTGACCTTGCCCCCCGACAGCACCTTGAAGGTTTCGCTCTTCGAGCGGCCAGCGTCGAGCATTTCTACCAGTCGCCGCTTGATGTCCTTCTTGTCCAACGTGCTCATCCTTAACTACCAGCGAAAGCGGCCCATCCACTTTCGCTGGCGATTCTCGCCGCTGCTCCGGCAAAAATCAAAAAGCCGCTTCCACCAGAGCGAAAGCGGCCAGAGCACACACCCGGCATCGTACTGCGTCAAACCAGATAGCGTATGACCCAGCCCCCAATCAAAGGTCCCAACCAAGGATCGAGTTCGTGAAAACCACACGCAATGATTCGTCCATCCTCCATCACGCTCATGCTCTTGTAATAGCTCGTCTTTGCTTTATCGGCGAAAACGGCAAACCCTGTTCCATTAAATGCTGGATCCAGAGATCCGTCAGCCCGATAGCGAGCAACTACGCAGCTGTCACCACCGTTGATAAGTCCACCGCTACCATGTCCCCCGACGACAATTGATCCATCTGTGTGCGCCACGCAGTTTTTCCAATGAGTACCCGACTCCAGCAATGGCGAATACAACGGTTTCCCGCCGTTAAAAACCAGATTGAAGTGGCCATTGGCATTGAGCACTACCAGCGCCCCTTGCACGACGCCCATGGGGGATGCGGCACCGGCGGCGACGATCAGGCCATCGCTTTCCCTGACCGATACAGCGTTGAGTTCCTCCCAGCGGGTTTTCAGTTTGAAAACCTCACCGCCATTGAATGTGCTATCGATACGCCCGAACGCATCGAAACGCGTCAGATATCCACCTTGAAGTCCCGGTTGGTCGTCGTTATATCGGCCACAGACGAGAATCTTTCCGTCTGACTGAATGGCGACACCCAAGGCAAAATTGGAACTGTTGCCGAACTCGATCAGGGCAAATCCGTGGTCATTGAATGTCTTGTCGCTGGACCCGTCAGCGTTGAGTCGCAGAACAATGCCACGCCACTTCTCGGTCTCATAGTTATAGAGATAGAAGACCACGACAATTTTGCCGTCGGACTGCTGGGCCATGGAAACGCTTGATGCCGCATTCGCCTGCGAAGAAAAGGCTTTCTTCCAATGCTGCGAGCGTGATTTCAGATGAGTGGATGTACCTGAATCAGGCTTATCCATTTGATCGAAACGTAGGTAACGAACACCTTTTTCAGCGAAAGACTGATCTTGCTGCCCGTCAGAAAGACAGCGTACAAGCGCAATACCCTCTACACCAACGTCTTCTCGCTCATAGGTGCCCCGCAACAGCCATGCGCCATCCTCCAGGAGGCTGAGCCCGATAACATGCGCCATGATTGCGTTTTCCAGAGCGATTTCTATAAACCCCTTTCCCCCGCCGAATTGAGTGTCCAGCGTTCCGTCCTCGTGGAATCGGGCAACGGTGGCCGGGCCATACAATTCAAACGGGTAAAACCCAACCAGAGTCTTTTTGTCCGGCAGTGCCAAAACGGCTACCGCCTCAAGATCAGGCAATCCGTTCAATGGAAACGTTAAAACCCCCGCATCAGCAAAAGCAGGATCAAGCGTTCCTGCGCTTTCAGGTCTCAACCGCGTATTCATGTCCAGTTCCTCGAAGCAGAATCTGAATAAACGTCGTGTTCATTCATGCCTCGATTGCAGCAGTACCCTCACGCAACAACACCTGTCAGAAATACTAGTTCGACTACCCGTTGAAGCCAAATTGATGACCCGCCGAGCCATACATGAAAAAGCCGCTTCCACCCGAAGGTGGAAGCGGCCGAGGCAAGAGGCCCCAATAGAGCAATCAGTGCACGAACAGGGCGATCAGGATGATGATCGGGATCGGTACGCCGAGGAAAAACAGCAGTAATGAGCGCATGGTGATTCTCCCTATTTAACGGACTGGAGGCAGTGTGGTGGTAGCGGTATAGGTTTCGACTTCGACGTACTCGACCGCATCGCGACGACGACCGCCGAAAGTAGCGGCGAGGCTGGCAAAGAACGCACCGGCCAGAAGCGCGATGAACATCCACAGCGAGGTCCAGGCAGCGATTTTCGCAGCGGTATCGGCCGCTTGCTGGGCTTTCAGCTTGGCGTCGGCGATGGCTTTCTGAGTGCGGGCGTAAATCTCATCGACACGGCGTTCGGCATCGGCCTGGCTCAGGTTGGTCCGTTGCGCGACGAGCTGAGCGAGGTAGGTGCGGTCTTCAGCGCTGAGCTGACCGTTGGCCAGGCTCTGAGCAAAGATCCGCGCCACTGCGCCATGGGCCGCGTCATCGCTGACGGACGCTGGACGATCATCACGGAACAGGTTGTCGATGTAGTAACCGTACTGGTTGCTGTCGGTGTTGGCCGCTGCGGTACCGGCTGCTTGTGTCACAGCACTGGCTGCACCGCCGGCAACACTGGCACCAGCCTGAACGCCACCGCTGATGACGCTGCTGACCGAACCGACCACCAGAATCGCGGTGACCAGTGTGGCCACGCACCAGGCAAGGAAGCCATGGGCGGTATCACGGAAATACACTTCATCACCGTGCATGTTCGCCCACTTCACTCGCAGGCGACCGGCAATGTAGCCACCCAGCCCGGAAGCGATGATTTGCGTCGCCGCCAGCCAGACAATCGTCGAAATGCCCAGGCCCTTGGCGCTGATGCCCTCCCCGGCCCATGGCGAAACGGCAGAGAAACCCAGACCGAAGCCAAGCAGCACCAGAATCATCGACAAGGCAGCGGCGGCCGCCGCACCGGCGAAGATCGCGCCCCAGGACACGCCTGAGACGTTGCTCGACTCTCCTACGTAGGCAGGATAAAACCCATCAGAGGATCTATTCATTGTTGTAGTGCTCCAGGCATGAAAAATGGTGTTACAACTCGTCGCAAGATGAATTGCAGTGACCGTGCCAGTCGCCAACATTTAATAAATCGTTATTTTTCAATCAATTAGAAAAGATGAACTTCTTAGGACATTGCAAATTGCAACAAGAGGCGTTTTGCAGCGGGTTTTATGCATTGGCACAAAGCCGATCACTTACGCCTGTAGCTCTTGTTACCGCTGGGTGTCAGGCAATAGACGCCACCCCGTGGGCCAGTGCAAAACGAGCCCGTGCCACAGGCACAGCCATCGTTGCTTTGAAGAAGGTTTTGCGGGCGAACCTGACGCTCGTTGCCGAACATGGCTGCGCAGCTTTTCTTCGACCCGCTGATGGACCCGTCATTGCACAGGAACAGATCGCCGTCGCAGCGAGCAATACCGCGCTTTTTTCCGGAACAGGGCGTATTGGCGGCAAAGGTCGAAACGCTCAGCAGAGCCAGTAATAAAGCGGTGATCGGCATCCAGCCACGGCGAATCAAGATACGCACGGAACCACTCCTGCTTGAAGTTATGGCCAGATGATATCAATGTTTCGACAAATTTATTTCCAGGTCAGGTGAATGCCAGCTACAACATGAAAGTTAATTTAAAGCGTCACGGAAATTTCTTGGCAAAATGCTGCCATTCCGTTTGAACCGATCAAGGCCAGCCCTATGACGCGTATTTTGACCATTGAAGACGACGCCGTGACCGCCCGCGAAATCGTCGCCGAACTGAGCAGCCACGGCCTCGACGTGGATTGGGTCGACAATGGCCGCGAAGGCCTCGACCGTGCCGTGAGCGGCAATTACGACCTGATTACCCTCGACCGCATGTTGCCGGAACTGGACGGTCTTGCCATCGTTACCACGCTGCGCACCATGGGCGTGGCTACGCCGATTCTGATGATCAGCGCCCTTTCCGATGTCGACGAGCGCGTACGCGGCTTGCGCGCAGGCGGCGATGATTACCTGACCAAACCGTTTGCCACCGACGAGATGGCCGCACGGGTCGAAGTGTTGCTGCGCCGGCAGAACAGCGGCGCCACCCAGGCCACCACGTTGCAGGTGGCGGATCTGCAACTGGACTTGATCAGCCATGAAGCACGCCGCGCCGAACAGGTGCTGACGCTGCTGCCGACCGAGTACAAACTGCTGGAATTCCTCATGCGCAACAGCGGCCAGATCCTCTCTCGGATGATGATTTTCGAAGAGGTCTGGGGCTATCACTTCGACCCTGGCACCAATCTGATAGACGTACACATCGGGCGTCTGCGCAAGAAAATCGACGCGGCGGGCAACGTGCCGCTGATTCGCACGGTACGGGGCTCGGGTTATGTCATTGCCGAACCCGTCTGACGGTTGGCGTTCCTCCAGCAGCCGTTTGCTGGCGCTGTACAGTTCGTTGTTTGTGGCCTGGAGCGCGATCCTCATGGGGGTCATGTATTACGAGGTCTCCGGCTACCTCGACAACCTCGCCAAGCATTCGCTGATGCAACGTCAGCATCTGTTTTCGCACTTTCGTGGCGAGCAACTGGAAGAAGCCCTCGCCGCCAGCATGACCTTCGATATTCGCGGCATCGACGCCTATGGCCTGTTCGATGCCGAGGGCGTTTACCTCGGCGGCGCACTCCAGCAGATCCCCGATGGCCTGCCGCTGGACGGCAAGATTCACATGCTCGCCGACTGCGCCAACTCCGATGACCCGACCTTGCCCAATGACAGCTGCGACGCCGTCGCCACGCAGACCCGCGATGGGCGCTGGCTGGTGTTGCTGCGTGACAACGGTTCACTGTTCGCGGTGACGCGAATCATTTTGCATGCGCTGTTCTGGGGGGTGTCGCTGACGATTCTGCCAGGCATTGCCGGTTGGCATTTGCTGCGGCGCCGGCCGTTGCGGCGCATCCGCGCGATTCAGGCCAGTGCGCAGTCGATTGTCGCCGGCGACCTGACTCACCGATTGCCGCTGTCCAATCGCCGCGATGAACTGGACATGCTCGCCGCCATCGTCAACGCCATGCTCGAGCGCATCGAGCGTTTGATGAATGAAGTCAAAGGCGTGTGCGACAACATCGCCCATGACTTGCGCACACCGCTGACCCGTCTGCGTGCGCAGCTGTATCGCATGCAGCAGCAGGCGGGCGAAGGCTCGCAAGAGGCGGCGCAACTGGATCTGGTGCTGGCCGAGGCGGATACGCTGATGGCGCGGTTTCGCGGCTTGTTGCGGATTTCCGAGCTGGAGGATCGCCAGCGTCGCTCGGGGTTTGTCGAGCTTGATCCGGTGTTGTTGCTACAGGAATTGCACGAGTTTTACCTGCCGCTGGCCGAGGAAGGCGAACTGCGTTTCGAGTTGAACATGCCGGAGACATTGCCGCCGCTCAATGGCGATCGGGCCTTGCTGTTTGAAGCGCTGGCGAATCTGCTGAGCAACTCGATCAAATTCACCCCACCCGGCGGCACGGTGATCTTGCGCGGGGTGAATGACGCGGGGCATACGCGGATTGAAGTGCACGACTCCGGGCCGGGCATTCCGGAATCCGAACGTGAAGCGGTGTTTCAGCGTTTCTATCGGGCCGAGGGCGGACAGCCGCACAGCGGGTTTGGCCTAGGGTTGTCGATTGTCGCGGCGATTGTCAGCCTGCATGGCTTCACGCTTGAAGTGAGCAGCAGTGACCTGGGTGGGGCGAAACTGGTGCTGGATTGTCGGCAGAGTTTGATCTCGCAATCTTGAAAACAACGCGGAACCCTGTGGGAGCTGGCTCGCCAGCGATGGCGGTGGGTCAGTCGGTATAAATGTTGACTGGACCACCGTCATCGCTGGCAAGCCAGCTCCCACAGTTTTTTGTGTTGGGTGATTAAGCCGGATAATTGGCGCGCAGTGCTTCGAGGCCGCCCTGGTAGATGCCGTTGAACAGCGCCACCACTTCTTCATCGCTCACGCCGTTGGCCGTGAAGCGCCCCGACCACGTTACGCGTGCGCCCTGCCCCTGGGCTTCAACCTTGATCGTCGCCAGATAGTCAGTGGCCGGAAACGGTGCCTGTTCAATCGAATAGCTGTAGCTCTTCGCTGCGTTGTCGAACGCTTGCAGGCGCTCGATCACCACGCCGCCATCGGCGGTTTGCAAAGTACGCACGCGGCCGCCGTCGCTCAGCTCGCTGTGGGGAATGAACGGCAGCCAGTCAGGCAGCGTGTTGAAGCCGCCGATCAATTGCCAGACCTGATCGGCCGAAGCCGGAATGTCGATAGTTGCGGATGCAGTTGCCATAAAAATCTCTCTTCAAATACTCAAATGGTCAGGCTGTCTACCACACCGCCATCAACGCGCAAAGCAGCGCCAGTGGTGGCCGAGGACAGCGGCGAAGCAATGTAGGTCACCAGATGCGCAACCTCTTCGACATCCGCCACGCGCTGAATGATCGAGGTCGGCCGCGCCCTGCGCACAAACGCGTCAGCCTCGTCGCGCAAGCTGCGGCCAGACTCGGCGGCGGCGTCCTTGAGCATCGCCTCGACACCGTCGGTGTAGGTCGGCCCCGGCAGGATCGAATTGACCGTAACCCCGGTGCCCGCCAGACGTTTGGCCAGACCATGGGACACCGCCAGATTGGCGCTTTTTGTCACGCCGTAGTTGATCATGTCGGCCGGTGTCGCCACGCCGGATTCCGAAGACAGGAAGATCACCCGCCCCCAACCCTGCTCGACCATCGCCGGCACGTAATGCCGCGACAGGCGCACGCCGGAGATCACGTTGACTTCATAGAAGCGCGTCCACTCCTCGTCGGCTGCGTCGAAGAAATCCACGTTGTTGTAGATGCCGAGGTTGTTCACCAGGATGTCGGCTTTCGGCTCGGCAGCGAACAGCGTCTGCGCGCCTTCGGCGGTACCGAGATCGGCGGTCAAACCACGCAATTGTGCGCCCGGCACTTTCTGGCGAATGCTCGCCAGTGCCTGCTCGACCTTGGCCGTGTCGCGGCCGATCACCACCACCGTGGCGCCGGATTCGGCCAGCGACTGGCTGATGCCCAAACCAATGCCCGCGGTGCTGCCGCTGACGATGGCCAGTTTTCCACTCAGATCAATCTTCATGCTTTCACCTCATCGATGGGTAATGGTGCGCGTTCGGAGACCAGTTTTGCCTCCCGCATGGCCTGCCAGAAACCGGCGGGAATAGTGGCTGACAGCGCCGCGACGTCTTCGGCGATGCGGCCCGGTTTGCTCGCACCGGGAATGACAGCGGCGACCGCCGGGTTGGCCAATGAGAATTGCAGTGCGGCGGCTTTTACATCGACGTTAAAAGTAGCGGCGATGCGCTGGATCTGCCCGACTTTGGCGATGACTTCAGGGCTGGCTTTCTGGTATTCGAAGTGCGCACCACCGGCCAGAATCCCCGAACTGTAAGGACCGCCGACGACGATTTCGACGTTTTGCGCCCGCGCCGACTCCATCAAGCGTTGCAACGGGCGTTCATGGTCGAGCAGCGTGTAGCGACCGGCGAGCAGGAAGCCATCGGGCTGTGCTTCGGTCAGATCCAGCGTCAGTTCACAGGGCTCGACCTTGTTGACACCCAGGCCCCAGCCCTTGATCACGCCCTCCTCACGCAGACGCGTCAGCACTTTGAACGCGCCGGTGCGGGCCTGATTGAAGTATTCCAGCCACTGATCGCCGTAAAAGTCCTGAGCGATGTCGTGCACCCAGACGATGTCGAGGCGATCGGTTTGCAGGCGCTTGAGGCTGTCTTCAATCGAGCGCAGGGTCGCGTCGGCGCTGTAGTCGTTGACGATCTTGTTCGGGCGGCCGTGTTCAAACACCCCGCTCTTTTCGCCGAGATCGCGGGCCGCCGCGTCTTCGACTTCATCGAGAATCACCCGGCCGACTTTGCTGCTCAGGACATAGTCGTCGCGGTTGTACTTCTTCAGCGCTTCACCGAGGCGGATTTCCGACAGGCCCGAGCCATAGAACGGCGCCGTGTCGAAGTAACGCACGCCAGCATCCCACGCAGCATGCACGGTGGCCTGCGCTTCGTCTTCGGGAATGGCGCGGAACATGTTGCCCAGTGGCGCGGTGCCGAAGCCCAGTTGACCGGGCAGTTTGTCTTTCAAACTCATTGGATTGTCCTCATTCGTTCGTGGTCTGTGTGACCGTTGAGCAAATCCTAGATTGCGACGCCGAGACCGTCCAAGACATAATGTGCAGCACTTGAGTCCTCAGAGGTCTGACATGATCGACATCCGCCAATTGCGCTACTTCGTCGCCGTCGCCGAAGAAGAGCACGTAGGCCGTGCCGCCGAACGCCTGCATATTTCCCAGTCGCCGCTGAGTCGGCAGATCGCCCAACTGGAAGAACGCCTCGGGTTGACGCTGTTCGAACGCAGCCAGCAGCGTATTCGCCTGACCCGTGATGGCCAGACGTTCCTCGCCGAAACCCGCGCCTTGCTGACCCACGCCAATCGCCTCGAATCCTTGGGCAAGCGGCTGGGCCGGGGCGAAGAAGGCGGGTTGTGCATCGGCTATATCGAAAACGCCATGCACGCCGGCGTTCTGCCCAATGCCCTGCGCGTATTGCGAGTGGACCGGCCCAATGTGCATGTCGCGCTGTACAACCTCAGTTCCGCCGAACAACTGGAAGGCCTGCGACAGCGTAGTCTCGATATCGCCCTGGTGAGCGAGCCGCCGACCGATGACGATCCCGATTTGCTCGGCTTTCAAGTGCTTGATGATCCGATGCTGCTGGCGTTGCCCGAGCAGCATCCATTGGCCTACGCGGCATCGTTGAGCCTGCAGGATCTGGCCGATCAGGAATGGATCGGCGTGCAGCCTCGGCAGGATGCCAGCGACGAGTTCGTCAGCGCGTGCATCCGCGCAGGCTTCACCCCGGATGTGCGCATGCAGGCGACCGAGCCGTTTACCGCGCTGGGACTGGTGGCGTCTGGATTGGGCATTGCGATGATCCAGAAAGGCTTGAGCCATAACGCGCCGCCGGGCGTGGTCTTGCGCGAGGTGCCGTGGCTGACGTTTACCACGCCGCTGTGGGCAGCCTGGCACCGGATCAATTTGCGGCCGCTGGTGGAGACCTTCAGAAAAGTCCTCACCGACCCCGTCCCCCGTGGCAGCGAGCTTGATCGCGAAAGTACCGCACCGTCCCGCATCGCTGTCGACTGACCCGTCGCATTCGGGAGCAAGCCCCCTCCCACAGTTCTTCGGTGACACGCACTACACTTCACTCATCAGTTCCCTCGATGAGGTGACCATGAAAATGTCTGCGCAAATGACCGTGGTGGCGGTACTCGCCACCCTCGCCTACCTCGGCCTGGCGGTCTGGGGGATCGGCGGCGTGGCGGTGTTTTTCGCCCACGGCTCGCTGGTGGTGGTCGCGCTGGCGACGGTGGCCATGGTGGTGGCGTCGCTGTTTACCGACGTCAACATGAGTTCCGGCGAGCGTGAGGACCGCGCCAATCGCTGGGTGCTGCCAGCGTTCGGCGTCATTGGTTTGCTCAGTGGCTTCTTGCCGGCGTATTGCGACCGCGTCGACTTCTGGACGTTTGGCGGCGAGGGGGTGCGCTGGCTCGGGGCTCTGCTGTTTATCATCGGCGGTGCATTGCGCTTGTGGCCGGTGTTTGTGCTGGGGCGGCGATTCAGCGGGTTGGTGGCGATTCAGCCGGGGCATCGACTGGTCACTGACGGCATCTACCAGCACCTGCGCAATCCGAGTTATCTGGGGCTGGTGGTGAATGCCGTGGGTTGGGCGCTGGCGTTTCGATCGGTGCTCGGATTGCTGCTGGCGGCGCTGACATTGATCCCGCTGATTGCCCGGATTCATTCGGAGGAAGCCTTGTTGCGCGGCCAGTTTGGCGCCGAGTACGACGCCTACTGCGCGCGGAGTTGGCGCATGTTGCCTGGTGTCTACTGATCCCAGAATCACCGATAAACCTGTGGGAGCTGGCTTGCCAGCGATGAGGCCAGCACAGCCAGTTCTTCAAGTGACTGACACACTGCAATCGCTGGCAAGCCAGCTCCCACAGGGTCTGCGTTGTATCAGTTCTTATGCAGGTGAAGCTGGCCGGTGTTGTCGATGTTGACGCTGACCTCAGCGTAACCGGCCAATGTCGCGTGGGACGTTTCCAACGTGTGCTGGTGCGTTGTGGTGATGATCATCAGCGCTGCGCCGGCAGCTTCGGCGGCCTGAATGCCGACGGTGGCGTCTTCGAAGATCAGGCAGTCGCGGGGTTCAAATCCCAGGCGCTTGGCAGCGAGGAGGTAACCGGCCGGATCAGGTTTGCCGGCCTTGACATCCTCCGCCGTGATCATCACCGCTGGCGTCGGAATGCCCGCTGCGGCCATCCGGCGCAGGGCCAGATCACGCGGTGCCGAAGTGACCATGGCCCAGCGCTCGACGGGCAAACTGTTGAGAAATGCCGCCGCGCCCGGAATCTCGACGATGCCTTCCACATCGCCGATTTCCGCCTCGGTGATAAACGCGGCTTGCGCCTCGGCGTCCACGCCCGGCAGGTTCAGCCGATTGATGGTATCGATGGCTCGGGCGCCGTGAATGGTCGGCAAGAACGAGGCGACGTCCACCCCGTGACGCACGGCCCAGGCTGACCAGATGCGCTCGGCGGCGGCGATGGAATTGAGGACGGTGCCGTCCATGTCGAACAGGAACGCGCCGAACGCGCGGTCGAAAACACAATCGTGAGCAGACAAAAGTCGCTTCCTCTGGCAAGGGGCCGGGCAAATGTGCCCGGCAATGTAGCACTTGTCAGTGCAGGCGCGGAGCCTTGGGCTTGAACGCGCTGGCGACGCAATCGAGCAACTGGCCGATGGCCCAAGGCTTTTTGATGAACACCACCGGATGCTTGACCCCGGACGTCTCCGGCGTTTCATAGCCCGACATCACCATCACCGGTTTTTCCGGCCAGCGATCACCGACCAGATTAGCCAGATCGGCGCCATTGAGGGTGCCGGGCATGGTGATATCAGTCAGCAGCAACGCGACTTGCTGCGCGTGATGCTCCAGATAGATCGATGCCGCGTCTGCGCTGGTTTGCGGCTCAACCTTGAAACCTTCCTCCTGAAGAATTTCGCAGAGAAACTCCAGAATCAACGGATCATCCTCAACCACCAGAATCAATCCGTCAGGAAGGTGCGTGTCCGCCGTCGGTGTTGGGCACATGAAACTGCACTCCCTGAATTGCATTAACGATTTAGCGGCTTGAAACCGCTGCTTATCTGGTATGAGCGGCGGTCTTTGCAGAAATTCATTTTTGATACAGGTCTTTTCTCAACGGCCGTATTTACCCGGTCGCGACAGACGTTCGCACGGCTGTATTTGTGGTTAAAATGCCGGCCCTTTTGCTTGCCGACCGTGACCGATGAACCCTGAAGCCCTCGCCACCCTCCACGCCCATTTGCTGCCCGCGCTCGCGGCGGCACCGAGCGAAACCCGTCGTCTGTTCCACGGGCGCGGGCGTTGCTGGCCGGGTCTGGAGCAATTGACCGTGGATTGGCTGCAAGGCGTGGTGCTGGTGTCGCTGTTCAAGGAACCGGTGCCTGAACAGCTTGAAGATCTCAAGCATTTGCTGCTCAACATCAGCGGTTCGGCCGAGTGGCAGCAGAGCGGCGCGCATACGCTGTTGATCCAGCATCGCTATCTGCCGCAAAGCACTGCCGAATGGCTGGTCGGCGGCGAAATCGACGAGATGACCATTGTCGAGGGCGGTCTGCAATATCGCGTCGACCTGGGCCGCAAACAAAACGCCGGGCTGTTTCTCGACATGCGTTACGGGCGCAACTGGGTGCGCGAGCAAGCCACGGGCAAACGTGTATTGAACCTGTTCGCCTACACCTGTGGCTTTTCCGTGGTGGCCATCGAGGGTGGTGCCAGTCATGTGGTCAACCTGGACATGTCCCGCGCAGCCTTGAGCCGCGGCCGCGACAACCATCGGCTGAACGGCCATGACCTGAGCAAGGTCAGCTTCCTCGGCCACGACCTGTTCAAGTCCTGGGGCAAGGTGATCAACAGCGGCCCGTATGACCTGGTGATCATCGATCCGCCGTCGTTCCAGAAAGGCAGTTTCCTGCTGACCAAAGACTACCAGCGGGTGCTGCGCCGTTTGCCGGAACTGCTGACGGCTGACGGCGTGGTGCTGGCGTGCATGAATGACCCGGCGTTCGGTTCGGACTTTTTGATTGACGGGGTGACGCAGGAGGCGCCGAGTTTGCGCTTTGAGCAGCGCCTGGAAAATCCGCCGGAGTTTCCCGATATCGATCCGCAAAGCGGCCTAAAAGCCTTGGTTTTCCAACGCATCGATTGACGGACAAAACTCTCGGAACAACACAAATCCCTGTGGGAGGGGCGGTGCGACGATTCGACTTGCCCGCGATGCCGGTGTGTCAGTCGGAATTAAGGTTGACTGGACCACCGTCATCGCCGGCAAGCCAGCTCCACAGGTTTTGTGTAAGACCAAAAGTCACAAGGGTCTCAGCACCAGCGCAAACAACTCGCCATGCCCGTTCACGTTGAGCTTGTGATAGAGATTGCGCCGATGGACTTTGACGGTCTCCGGCGAAATCCCCATCTGCTGAGCCATCGCCTTGCTGGAGAAGCCCTGCAGAATCAGCCGCGCCGTGTCGACCTCGCGCACCGTCAGCCGCGCATCGAAACGATCAAGCAACGTCGCCAGATCTCCAGCCACCGCTTCAGCGACCGGACCTTGCGGCGGCAACAACTGCACATGCCGACGCATCGCTGCCAGCACCCAATCGCGCACGCACAGCAGTCGCCCCTGCTCCGCCAATTCGAACGTCGTCGATCGGCCCAGTGACAAACCGAGCACGCCGCCTTCGACGTTGATCATGAACTGCAACTCGTCCTCGCCCACCACCGAACGAAAATAACTCTGGTAATACTCGCTGTGCAGGAACTGATCCGGCGCCACCGAGGCCAGGCTGTGCAAACCGTCGTTGATGCCGGTCGAGGCGGCTTGATAAAACGGGTCGAGCAGGTACATCCCTGCGGTGTAATCCGCCAGTTCCTCCTGTTCGTCGGCGCGGCCCTTGCTGTCGAAATCAATCAACAGTTGCGGCGCCTGGCCGGGTTTCATCAGCGCTACCAACGCGTTATCCAACGGCACCAGCAAGCGCAAGGTGTCCACCAGAGCGCGCCAGAAACCGTCCTGCCCGACAGCGGCAAACACCCGCGCCAGACTTTGATGCACTGGCAATTCCTGCAACAACGCGTCCACGCACTACCCCTTTTGAGTAACCCATGATGGGAATGGGTCAGGCGAGATCGGCCCGATAGGCTGACCGCTCCTGTTCATCACCGGCCTGCACAGGCCAGGAGTGCCGCATCATGCGTCGTCATCGTGGCTATATCAACTTGAGCCTGCTCGCCTGTCTGGGCGTGACATCCGCCGCCAATGCAGTCGATGCGCCGAGCGTGCATGTCTACAACTGGTACGACTACATCGGCCCGAACACGCTGCACGATTTTCAGCGCGACAGTGGTATTGCGCCGGTGTACGACACCTTCGACAGTGCCGAGGTGCTTGAAGGCAAACTGATGACCAGCCGCAGCGGTTACGACGTGGTGGTGGCGAGTAACTTCAGCCTGCCAACGCTGATCAAGGCGGGCGCCCTCGCCCCGCTGCCGCGCGATCAATTGCCGGGCTGGAAGAACCTCGACAACGATCTGCTGAGCAAACTGGCCAACAACGATCCCGGCAATCAATACGCGGTGCCCTACCTGTGGGGCACCAACGGCATCGGTTACAACGTCGACAAGGTCCGGGCTGAGTTGGGCGACAAGGCGCCGGTGGATTCCTGGGATCTGGTGTTCAACGAAGAGAACCTCGCCAAGCTCGGTCAGTGCGGCGTGGCGATGCTCGATTCGCCGTCGGAAATGCTCCCGGTTGCCCTGCACTACCTGGGGCTGCCACCGAACAGCACGAATGCCGAAGACTATAAAAAAGCCGAGGCACTGCTGCTGAAGCTGCGTCCGCACATTGCCTATTTCAATTCGTCGAAATTCATCAGCGACCTGTCCAACGGCAACATCTGCGTGGCGGTCGGCTGGTCGGGGGCGATGCTTGAAGCCAAGACCAATGCCGAGCAAGCCCACAACGGCGTGAAGATCGCCTACAGCCTGCCGAAGGAAGGCGCGCCGGTGTGGTTCGACACGCTGGTGCTGCTCAAGGATGCGCCGAATCGGGCTCAAGGTCTGGCGTTCATCGATTACCTGTTGCGCCCCGAGGTGATCGCGCCGGTCAGTGATCATCTGTCGTATCCGAACGGCAATCGCGCAGCCACGCCGCTGGTGGCTGAGGCGACACGGGACAACCCGGCGGTTTATCCATCTGCCGCCGCAATGGCCACGCTGTACACCCTTGAGCCCTTGCCCAAAGCCACCGAGCGCGTGCGTACGCGGGTGTGGAGCAAGGTCAAGAACGGCCAATAACCCCCCTAAAAACACCATAAGACCTGTGGGAGCGGGCTTGCCCGCGATGATGGTGTGTCAGACAACGAATGTATTGACTGAATGGACACCATCGCGGGCAAGCCCGGCTCCCACAGGTTTTGTGATCAACCTGCCTTCCTTATTTCTGCCTGAGAGAGACAACATCCATGAAACCTCGCGCCCGAGATCTGAACATCCGCATCGGCCAACTGCCGACCGGCCCGCTCAACGCCATCACCGATGTCCCCGGCGTTCGCGTCGGCCACAGCAATGTGCGTGGCCGCAGCAGTGCCGGTCGCGACATCTGCACCGGCGTCACCCTGATCGAACCACGCCACGGCTCGACCAACCAGCAACCGTGCTTCGCCGGTGTCCATGTGCTCAACGGTAACGGCGATGCCACCGGACTTGAGTGGATTCGTGAGGCCGGGTTGCTGACCAGTCCGATTGCCTTTACCAACACTCACAGCCTCGGCGTGGTGCGTGATGCGCTGATTGCACTGGATCGCCAGCAGCAACCGGACGACGGCCGCCTCTACTGGAACATGCCGGTGGTGCTGGAGACCTTCGACGGTTTGCTCAACGACATCAATGGGTTTCACGTCAGGCCCGAGCATGTCGCCGAAGCCCTGCACAGCGCTGTCGGGGGGCCGGTACAGGAAGGTGCCGTCGGCGGTGGCAGCGGCATGATCTGCCATGAGTTCAAGGGGGGCATCGGCACCGCTTCGCGCAAATTGAGTACCGCACAAGGTGGCTGGACCGTAGGGGCAATCGTGCAGGCCAACCACGGCATTCGCAGTGAGTTGCGCGTTGATGGCTATCCGGTCGGGCGCTACATGGAACAGGTGGATTCGCCGTTTCTGCGAGCGTCGTTGCCGCATCCGGGCATGGGCTCGATCGTCGTGTGCCTGGCGACTGACGCGCCGCTGTTGCCGCACCAATGCACGCGTCTGGCGCAGCGCGCCAGCCTTGGTCTGGCGCGGACCGGCGGCGGCAATGAAGACCACAGCGGCGACATCTTTATCGCCTTCGCCACCGGCAACGATCACGTGCCGCCCGCGGCCTATGAGGGCAAAGGCGCACCGGCCTGTGGGGGCTTGCGCATGGTCAACAACGACCACATCAGCGAGCTGTTTCTGGCGGCCACCGAGGCGGTTGAAGAAGCGATCATCAATGCCCTGCTCGCCAGCAACAGCACCGACGGTAATGGCCACTCGGTGCCGGGACTGGACGCCGAGACCCTGCTCGCTGCCCTCGACAAGGCCGGCTGGCCGGGCTCGCGCTAACGCACGTTTATACACGGGATTACCTGGCCATTTGGGTGCCGAGCTCTCGGGCGACACGCAGTTGCTGTGCGGGGTCTCGCAACTCCGACTCCGGCAGCAACGTCGAACTCAGCACCGTCGCCCCGCTGTAATCGAAAATCCCGTGTTCGATCTGCGCCTTCATCGCCGCGCCATAGCCATGGCGCTGGTAGGTGCGCGTATCCGCCCCGGCGAGCTGGACCAAGTGCACGCGCATACACTGCAGCAACTTCACATGCTTGAGGTCGCCGCTGAAATCGAACGCCCAGCCATTGCTGAAGACCCGGTCGATCCAGCCTTTGAGCAGCGCCGGCATCGACCACCAGTACACCGGATACACCAGCACCAACGTATCGGCGCGATCGATGCGGGCCTGCTCCGCCAGCACATCCGCAGGCGGTTGCGCCTCGCGGTGATGCACGGCGAAATCGGCAGCGCCGAAACGCGGCTCGAACCCTTCGGCGTAAAGATCGGCGATCTCAACGGTATTGTGCGGATCGGCCTGCGTCAGACCTGCGGCGATCTGCGCTGCCACGCCGTGGGTCAATGAACGAGGATCGTGATGCGCGACAACAATCAAAGTGTGCATGGGAAATCTCCTGTTGGTGATTGCCAACCAAGGCTTATATACTCTTGGTAAGTTACGAACACTAAGTTACGTTTGGTATATAACGATGTCAACCACTGAAATTTCCGAACAGAACGCTCCCGCTCAACCCCGCCGAAGACTGTCCCGTGAAGACCGCCTGCGCCAGTTGCTCGACGTCGCCTGGCAAATCATCCGCGCCGAAGGCACCGACGCTCTGACCCTCGGCTACCTCGCGGAAAAGGCTGGCGTGACCAAACCGGTGGTCTACGACCACTTCGTCACTCGCGCCGGATTGCTGGCGGCGCTGTACCGGGATTTCGATGCGCGACAGACGCTGGTGATGGACGCCGCGATCGCCAATTGCGAGCCGACATTGATCAGCACCGCGTCGGTAATTGCCAAGGCGTACGTCGATTGTGTGTTGCTGCAAGGCAACGAGATTCCCGGAGTGATTGCGGCCTTGGCGAGCACGCCGGAACTGGAGAAGATCAAGCGTGAGTACGAGGCGATCTTCCTCGAAAAATGCCGCGCGGATCTGGCGCCCTATGCCAGCGGCGGGCAGATCACTCAAGCGGCTTTGCGCGCCATGCTTGGCGCGGCGGAAGCCTTGTCGCATGCCGCAGCCAACGACGAAATCAGCGCCGAACAGGCCAGTGACGAACTGTATGAAACCATCATGGCGATGGTCGAAAGAGCCGCCGCCCGCGCGACTGGCGGTACTTGAGCACACCCGCGCAGACTTCTAGGATGAAATTACGCAGCGGCTTTGATCATCGAGCGCTGCGTAGGCGCGGGTGCTCTGAACCCCAATCAAGCCCGCGCCTTTGTTTCATGCGCACCTTGAGCCTCACGGGCTCCACTTCCTCCCCATCAAAGAGCTTTGAGGCTCTTTTTTTGTCTGCGCAAATCCGGCTTCGCTTGATCAGTGAACGGTGAGCCGTTGACGGACAAATTCCCCGGTATGACGGGTCGTCTGATCAAGATGCCGGTCACGCTGTTTCTCGGCGTCGAGCATGGCGCGCTTGCCGTTCTTCTGCAGCAGATAGGTATGAATCTGCTGCACCTCCAGCGAACGGTAGATCGGCGTCGTGTCGATAAATCCACGCAAGCCATTGCTGCGGTGATGTCGGGTACTCATCAGCACCTGCGTTTCACGCTGACCGATCACCTCAAAGCCCAACGCCTCGAAATACGGGACTTTGCCTACCGTACAAGCCAGTTCGGCGTGGGGATAACGCCCAAGCATTTCGCCGATCATCGCGCGCGCCACGCCCTGACGCCGATGCCCTTCACGCACCGCCATATAGGCAACGCTGCAGGCTTCCCAATCGCCCTGCACCGGTAGATACAAGAGGAAACCGATGACCTGTTCCGGATCCTCCTCGTCGGTGGCAACCAGCAACTCAACCTCGGTGCCCTTCTCGCCGTTCAACGCTTCCAGATACAGATGGACCTCATAGCCCACCGCGTACTGATAGACGTTGTACAACAGGTTGCTCGGGCCGAGCCCCACTGCACTGATGTCGGTCAGGTAGTCGACGACCATTTGCAGAATCTGGCTGTTGACGCCTTCGGGGCATGGGGTTTTGTAGTGGGTGATGCGTGGCATGGCGGGTGAACTCTGGCGGAAAACTGCGACATCATACCTTGTAGGCCAGATCTGCCTGTAGGTGTGCCGGCTGAACAGCCTGCTGCGTTAATTGCGCCTGGGTGCGAAGGCCGAATAGCTGAAGAAAATTTCATCCGCCGCCAACAGGATCTTTCGCCGTTTCAACGTCCAATTCTTCAGCTGCGTTGATTTTCCAACACAGGCCTCGAGGAGTTGTCATGAGCGTTTTGCGTTCGCTGTCCAAATGGCGAAAAACCTTGCTGCTGGTGCCGTTGACGCTGGCGGCGCTGGCCAGCGCGCCAGTGTTTGCTCAACAAGTGGTGATCGTTCAGCAAGCCCCGCCACCGATGCGCATGGAAGTGATGCCCGGCCCGCGCCCCGGCTATGTCTGGGACCAAGGCCATTGGCGCTGGGAAGGTCGTGGTTACGTGTGGATGCCCGGCCATTGGCAGCCGGTGAGACACGGCGCCCGCTGGAAACCGGGGCACTGGCAGGCACGCGGGCCGAACTGGTTCTGGGTTGAAGGGCATTGGGTGCGTTGATCATTAGCCCGCCTGCAAACGTTACTTTCCGGGAATATCACCATGTCGAAAACCGTTAAATCCCTGCTTGCCGCCACGCTGGTCGCGATAACCCTCTCCGGCTGCGTCGTCGCACCGGCTCGCCCCCACCGCCCGCCGCCGCCAGTTGAAGTGGTGCCGGTGATGCCGGCGCCGGGTTATCACTGGGTCGCCGGTCACTACCGCTGGGGCGGTAATCAATGGCGCTGGGTGCCGGGGCACTGGCGCGCCTATTGATCCGGTCGGGTGGCGTCACTGCTGTGGCGCCACCACTTTGAACTTGATCGCGATATCTTTCGACACCACGGTGTCCGCCCACTCCCCCGCGCCCAAGCCGAACTCGTCGCGCTTGAGCACCAGCTCACCGTCGAAAATCCCGATGGCGTTGTCCGGTTTCAATTCCACCGGCACCTGAACTTCGCGGGTAATGCCTTTGAGCGTGAGCTGGCCGGCGATCAGATAATGGTTTTCGCCCACCCGCGTGAAATGGCTCGACTCGAATACCGCGACGGGATATTTCGCCGTGTCGAACCATGCGGGTTTCACCAGTTCGGTATTGGCGTCTTCGCTGCCCGCGTCGATGCTGGTGAGGTCGATGTGCAAGGTGGTATGGGCGCGGGCGAGGTCATCGGTGTTGAAGTCCAGCGTCGCCTCGAACTTGCCGAAGGTGCCGTACATTCGCGAGCCCATCTGGTTGTAGGTGAAACTGATCTGACTGGCGGTGGTGTTGACCCGGGTGTACTCGACAGCCTGTGCGGCGGGCAGCGTGCACAGGCAAAACGCGGCAGCCAGCAGCAATCGGATCGACATGGGATTCTCCGGGCAGCGCTTGCCGTCGAGGGACTCGTTTGACTTAAGCAAACAACCTGCCGTTACGCCAGCCCGCAGGGATCAAACCAGTCGTTCGATTTTCTGGTGCTGCCAGACAAGTTTGTAATACAGCGTCTGCAACACCAGCATCCCGAGATACGCCACCGGAAACGCCATCCACACCCCTTGCAAACCAAACTGCCCGTCCAGCCAATACGCCGCCGGCAACTGCACGCCGACCACACAGACAATCGCAATCGCGACCGGCACCAGCACCGTGCCGCTGGCGCGCATGATCCCGCCGATGATCGCCTGGAAGCCGAATACCAACAGGCTCCACAGCATGATATGCAATAGGTGCTCGGCCATCGCCCGGGTCGAGTCCTCGGTCAGGAACAACCCGAGCAGCCAGTGCGAAAGCAGATAACCCAGCACAATCAAGCCACCGGTCAGACACACGTTGATCAACAGACCGGTGCGCAGAATCGGCCCCATCCGCTCCAGTCGCCCGGCGCCAATGGCCTGTGCGCCCAGGATCGACGCGGTGATCGCAATCGACAACGCCGGGAACTGCACGTAATTGACGATCTGCGTCACTGCACCATAGGCCGCTGTCGCTTGCGATCCGTGCTGGTTGACCAGCGCCAGAATCACCAACTCCGACAGTGACAACACAATCATCTGCACGCCGGTCGGCAAACCGATGCGCAGGACCTTGCCAAGAATCGCCCCGTCGAGCCGCAGCGCCGCAAAGAACTCCCAGTCCGGCGCCAGCGGATGGCCCTTGCGAATCAGCCGCCACGAAAGCCAAGCCATCGCCGCCAGGTTACCCGCGAGCCCTGCATACGCGGCGCTCTGAATGCCCAATTGCGGCAGACCGAACCAGCCACGAATCAACGCCGGTGTCAGCGCCAGCCCGACACAGGTCGACACCATCAGCGCCAGCAATGGCGACAGCGTGTCACTCACACCGCGCAGCAACTGCGTGAACAGCACGAACACCAGCAGCGATGGCAAGATCCACATCATCACATGGGCATACGCCACCGCATCATCCAGTACATCCGCCGGCGTCCCCAATCCCGCCAGCGCCTGCCGCGCAAACACACTGCCCAACACCGCCGCCACCAGACCGATCAACACCCCCAGCAACAGCGTCGCCCCGGCAATCGCCTTGACCATGTGCGGCTCGCGCGCGCCCCACGCCTGACCGATCAACACGCCCGCACCCGCGCCGAGGCCGATCACCAGCGCGATAAAGAAAAACACCACGGGAAACATGCCCGACACCGCCGCCAATGCCTGAGTACCGAGCATCTGGCCGATGTAGATGCTGTTGACTGTGCCCGACATCGATTGCAGAAAATTGGACAGCACCATTGGCGCCAGGAACAGCAGATAGGTTTGCCAGAGGGGTTTGGTGACGCTGGGGGTTTGCATTGACTGGAGGTCCATCTCGACGGCGGAGGCTGATGGAGGATAGCTTCGGTGAGTTCGATGCGAGGTGCAATTAACATTTCAGGTTGTTTATTCTCGGTGCCGTTTCCGGGTTGTGATAAACACCCCCCTCCCAGAATTCAGCCATCGAGGCTCGGCTCATGCCCTACTTTCCAAACCTGCTGACCTGCACCCTTCTCGCCCTGTCCGCCACTTGCGCCCAGGCCGCCACGCTTCCCGCGCCACCTCAATCCCTGAAGCCGCTACTGATGACATTGAACGAACGCCTGAACATCGGCGATCTCGTCGCGCTGACCAAATGGGACAGTGGCAAGCCGATTCAGGACAGCCCGCGTGAGGCTCAAGTCATCACCAACGCCCGCACACTGGCGGCTGAGCGCAAGCTCGATCCGGACGCGGTGGCGCAGTTGCTCGCGGCGCAAATGGAGGCCAATAAACTGGTGCAGTACGGTTTGCTCGCGCAATGGCAAGCAGCCGGCAAGGCACCGGACACGCCGCGCCCGGATCTGGGCAAGCAGATTCGTCCGCGTCTGGATGAGCTGCAAAACCGGTTGTTGCAGCAGTACGCGGACTTTGCGCCTTATCGCCGTGATCCGAATTGTTCGGTGTGGCTGGCTGAGGCTCGTAACGGTCTGGCACATGATGCGTTGCATGAGTTGGCGCTGGTCCGCGCCACTGGCGAGTTGTGTGTACGAGCGGTCGAGGGGCTTTGAGTGCGGGGTGAAGGTCAAAGCCTACAGGGATAGGCGGCGGGTCTGGTAACCATCATCGGCGTCGATGTTCACCATCACGGCAATGAAGTTCTCATAAAAAATCCGCGGCGTAAGATCGCCTCCATACCAACCAACAACACCCCTGGAGCACACGATCATGAAACGCCAAACCTTACTCAGCATCGCTTTCTCGGTTTTCGCAGTTAACGCTTTTGCCGCAACACCGGCTCACACCATGATCGCTGAAGGCGGTTCGGATCGGTTGATTGAAAGTCGTGTTGCCGAAGGTGGTTCGGATCGTCTGCTCGAACGCCGCGTTGCTGAAGGTGGCTCGGATCAACTGATCGAACGTCGCGTTGCTGAAGGTGGCTCGGATCGTCTGCTCGAACGTCGTGTTGCCGAAGGTGGTTCGGATCGTCTGCTCGAACGCCGCGTTGCCGAAGGTGGCTCGGATCGTCTGCTCGAACGCCGCGTTGCCGAAGGTGGTTCGGATCGTCTGCTCGAACGCCGCGTTGCTGAAGGTGGCTCGGATCGTCTGCTCGAACGCCGCGTTGCTGAAGGTGGCTCGGATCGTCTGATCGAACGTCGCGTTGCATGAATCAATAGCCGCACCGCAGTTAACGGAAAAAGCCCGGCCTGATCAGCCGGGCTTTTTCACGTCTGTTGTTACCGGTATGGATCAAGTGTTGGTTTTGAGTTTGGTCCACAACCGCGTGGTCAGTCGTGCAATCGCCGCCGGCAACTCTTCTACGGTGAACAACTTTTCCATCACGCTTTTCGGCGGATAAATCGCTGCATCCTCTTTCACATCCGGGTTCAGAAACTCATTGGCCGCCGCATTGGGGTTGGCGTAGTGAATGCTGTTACTGATGTTGGCGATCACCTTGGGTTCGAGAAGGTAGTTCATGTAGGCGTAGCCGTTCTTTGCATGGGGCGCGCTTTTCGGCATGACCAGCATGTCGAACCACAAGGTCGTGCCTTCGTCCGGGATCGAGTAAGCGATATCGATACCGTTTTTCGCTTCCTTGGCACTGGCCGCCGCCTGAACGATATCGCCGTTGAAGCCGATCACCGCGCATACGTTGCCGTTGGCCAGATCACTGATGTATTTCGAAGCGTGAAAGTATTGGATGTACGGGCGAATTTTCAACAAGGACTGCTCGGCTTTCTTGTAATCCGCCGGTTCGTGGCTGTGCGGCGGCAGGCCCAGATAGTTGAGGGTAATCGGCAAGACCTGAGTCGGGTTATCAATGAACGCCACGCCGCACTGGCTGAGCTTCTTGATGTTCTCCTCGTCGAACAGCATCTTCCACGAGCGCGTGACATCGGTATTGCCGAAGATTGCCTTGATCTTCTCGACGTTGTAACCGATGCCGGCGGTGCCCCACATGTAGGGATAGCCGTACTGGTTGCCGGGGTCGTTGACTTCAAGTTTCTGCATCAACAGCGGATCGAGGTTTTTCCAGTTCGGCAGTTGCGACTTGTCCAGCTTCTGAATCGCCCCGGCCTTGATCAGCCGCGACAGAAAGTGGTTCGACGGGCTGACGACGTCATAACCGGTATTGCCGGTCATCAACTTCGATTCGAGCACTTCGTTACTGTCATGAATGTCGTAAGTGGTCTTGATACCGCTGGTCTGGGTGAAGTTGGCCAAGGTGTCTGGTGCGATGTAACTGTTCCAGTTGGAAATGTTGACCGTTTCATCGGCGTAAGCGGTCGCCGAACCGGCAGCGAGTACGATCGCCAGGGAAAGTGGCTGGATGCGCATGTTCTATCACCTGTATTAAGTGGCTTTTGTTCTTGTGCGATTTGCGGGAATTTCAGATCTCTGTTCTGGCCCTGACCGCCTCCACGCGCATGCGAAGCATGGCACCGATGTCGAAGAATGGCCGCGGTGGCAGCCAGCCGGGTTCGGCCCTGTCCATCACCGATTGCAACAGCGGCGAATCAACGCCCGAGGCCAGTTCGGCCAGCAACCGTCCCCACAAAGTCCCGCGCGCCACGCCCGAACCATTGCAGCCGGCCACGGCAAACACGCCCTCCTCGACCCGGTCGAAAAACGCCTGGCCGCTGCGGCTTGCGCTTAAATGGCCGGTCCAGGTGTATTGAATGTCTTGCTCGCCGAGGAACGGAAAACGCCGCTGCAAGCCACGAACATGGTGTTGCCGGCGTAGCGCCAGTTCGCTGTTGGACAGGTCACGCGTGCGATATTCGGCGGTGTTGCGGATCATCACCCGACGGTCCGGGGTCAACCGCACCGTGGCGCCGAGTGGCCGGGTCGACAGCACGCCCCAGGGTTCCACCGCGCCGATGGCCTGAAATTCCTGATCGCTGAGCGGGCGCGTGAGGCTGGCGCTGAGTTCCATCGGGAATGTGGCGCTATCGGCAATCCCGACCCGAGGAATGAACGCGTTCAGGCACACCAGAATCTGCTTGGTTTCGATGCTGCCATCCGCCGCACTCGCTCTCAGCCGTCCCTGGCTCAGGCGCTCGATACCGGTGATGTCAGTGTTCTCATAAACGGTGATAGAGCCCGGCAATGCGTTGAGCAAACCTTTCACGTATTGGGCCGGTTGCAGCAGTGCGTTGCCTTGGCCGCACCAGATCGCCGCTTGGTAATGGCGGGTGCCGAGTTTCTGCGCAAGGGCCGTGCCTTGCACAAACTCGGCACGGGCGCCGAGGGCGCGTAGCGTCGCCAGTTTGGCGTCGACGTGATCGAGCTTGGCCCGGTCGCTGACGGCGAAGTAATAGCCGCTGTCGCGAAAGTTACAGTCGATGGCATGGCGAGCGATGCGCTGGCGTACTTCTTCGCTGGCGGCACGGGAAATCATTGTGTCGACTTCAAACCCGGCAAAGCCCTGCGCACCTATCAACTCGCTGTGCGCCGGATGTTCATGGGCCACAACAAAACCTGAATTGCGCGCCGAAGCACCTTGCGCTGCGCGTTGTCGATCAACCACCACAATGCGCGCCTGAGGGTGCATTTCAGCAAGGGTGTGTGCGGCGCTGAGTCCGGTGATCCCGGCGCCGATCACCAGCCAGTCGGCTTTTTGCACGCCACTCAGGCGACCGCGTTCCGGCGAGCTGCCAGCCTGCGCGATCCAGCCACCTACGTTTTCCATGCACCACCTCGTTCGACTGTCGTTCTGCGGCTTGCTTCTGATTCGATGACATGCGTGAATCGCATGGGCAACTTGAGAAGATCACCGCCAGAGCTAGAATCTATTAGGTCTTCGCACGACCGACCAACGCTATAAAATCATCGAGCCATTCTGAAAACGCATGGATAACATTCGCCACGTACCCTCTCTGCAAGCCATGCAAGCCTTGGTCGAAGTGGCCCGCTGCGGCAGCTTCACCAGCGCTGCGCAGACGTTGTGCCTGACCCAAAGCGCTGTCAGCCGACAAATCCAGCAACTGGAAAGCCACTTCAACGTCGCGCTGTTCATCAGGACCAGTCGCAACCTGCGCCTGACTCCCGAGGGCGAACAGGTGCTGGCCAGCGCCCGCAGCATCCTTGAACAACTGAAAACCCTCGAAGAACGCCTCGCCCCGCAGAAGCGTCCGTTCCGTATCCGCATGCACGTATCGCTGGCTGTGCGCTGGCTACTGCCCAAACTCAGCGACTTCTATCTGAGTCATCCGCAGGTGTCGCTGGCGATCGAGACGGTCGCAACCGAAGTCGTCGAGCCGGGCAACGACAGTGATGCGTACATTGTTTATCTGCCGCAGCCGTCGAGTGATGCGGAGTGCCTGACGCTGTTCGAGGAAATGCTGGTGCCGGTGTGTTCACCCAACCTGAAAAACGCCCCGCGTTCGGTCGACGAATTGTCGCGCTTCGCCTTGCTGCATCGTTCGGCGGACCGGCAAGCCTGGATCGAATGGCTGGCGGCGAATGAGGGAAAACCGCTGGAGGATTACCGGCACATCCCGTTCAACCTCGATGAGCTGGCACTGGATGCGGCGGCGCGGGGATTGGGCGTGGCAGTGACGGACATGACGCTGGCGGCGGAGTCGATCGAGCGCGGGGTGTTGGTGGTGCCGTTTGGGCAGCCATTAAAAACCGGGGGGATCTACTCGCTTTGCCCACAATCCTCCGCGGTTTCGCACCCCCAATGCGCATTGATCATGAGTTGGTTTGCTGAACAGGCCATCAACCCGATTCCCGTGTAGGAGTTGTCGCAGGATCGTTACTTAAGGGAAAGTCTGGAGATATGCCAGCAGGTTTTCGAGTTTTTCCTCATCACTCAGCCCCCAGAAAATCATCCGCGTCCCGGGCACCACGCCTTTCGGATCTTTCAGATAGGCCTTCAATGTTTCGGGATCCCAGGTCACGCCGGAGTTTTTCATCGCATCGGAATACACGTAGTTCGCCGAGGTCCCGGCGGGCCGGCCGATGATGCCGTTGAGTTGCGGGCCGAATCCAGGGCGGGCGGATTCGCCGACTTGATGGCAACCGCCGCACAGGCGCGGGAAGATTTTCGCGCCGGCTTCGGGATCGCCCGCTGCATGGGCGGTGGTGGTGAGCAGGCCAGCAGTGAGGATCAAGGCGAGGGACAGTGAAGCGGTGTTTTTCATCTAGCGATCCAGAGCGATGTATTGCAATTGGGGCAAAGGCTAACACTTTGTGGCAAGAGAGCTTGCTGCCTTGCCACAGGTTTGTTTTTTACAGGTAAGCGGCGATGACCTTTCTGACGGTGATCAATGCCTGGCGCAACACCGCCATGTCCACCGAGCCGAGTGCCAGACGAATCGCATGCGGGACGTGCGGCGCCACTGAAAACGGTTCGGCGGTGGTCACTGAAATCTGTTCGTGCATCAGTTCCACGACGATCTGATCGGCGCGCACGTCTTCCGGCAGCGGTAGCCACAGGAAATACGAGAACGGATGGCCGATGCACGTCAGCCCTTGCAACAACTCGGCGGCCAACGCATGGCGAGCTTTGGCATCGTGACGTTTCTGCTCTTCAAGCAGCGTGACGGTGCCGTCATCAAGCCAGCCGCAAGCAATCGCCGTCATCACGCCCGGCGTGTTCCAGGTGGTGGCGCGAATGATGCGCTCCAGTGCCGGTACTCTGGGTGCGGGCGCTGCGATGAAACCGACGCGCAGGCCGGTGGCGATGTTCTTGGAAAGACCTGAGACATACACCGTTCGCTCCGGCGCCATGTCGATCAGCGTTCGCGGTGGGTTTTCCACCAGAAAGGCGTAGGCCGCATCTTCGATGATCGTCAGATCATGCCGACGGGCAATCGCTACCAGTTGCTCGCGCTGCTCTAAAGGCATCACCCAACCCAGCGGATTGTGCAGCGTCGGCATGCTGTACACGGCGCGCACCGGGCGGGTTTGGCAAAGCTTTTCCAGCGCCGCCAGATCCGGCCCGTGGTCGTTGACCGCAATGGCCACCACCTCCAGATGCAGTGCCTCGGCCAAGACCTTGAACCCGGAATACGTCAGCGCATCCGCCGCAATCACATCACCCGGTTTGAGCAACGCCATCAATGTCACCGCCAGCCCTTGCTGGGCGCCGTTGACGATCAGCACTTGCTCGGCCTCGACTTTTACGCCACGGGCCAATAGATGTCGCGCGACCGAGGCTCGTTCATGCTGGCGACCGGCGTGCGGCTGATAACGCAGCAGCGACTCCAGATCCCCGGATAACGCCAATTGCCGCAACGCCGTGCGCAACAGATCCGCTTGCCCCGGCAATGACGGGTAGTTGAAGTTGAGGTCGATCATGCCCACCGCCACGTCCTTCTGATCGATACCCTGCCCCGGCCCCAGTGAGGTTTCCCGCACGAAGGTGCCGCGCCCGGTTTCGCCGCTGACCAGGCCCATCGCCTCCAGTTCAGCGTAGACCCGCGAGGCCGTGACCAGCGCCAGCCCTTCGCTGACGGCCAGTTGCCGGTGTGTCGGCAATCGCGTACCGGGCACCAGGCGCCCCGAGCGAATGTCAGCCGCGAACGTGTCAACGAGAGTCTTGTAGCGCGAGCGCGGCATGGTGGGATGTATCCATGACAATTATTTGATTGTCCCGATTCTCGGCTCCAGGATGCTTCAAAAGCAACCCCACCTTGAGCGCGACTTTTTATGGAACGGACTGCAAACCTGGGCACCCCGGCCCTGGAAAAAACCAGCGGCTGGATCAACGGTTTCATTGGCGTGGTGATCTTCAGCGGCTCGCTGCCGGCCACGCGGCTGGCGGTGCTGGAATTCGAACCGGTGTTTCTCACCGTGTTGCGCGCGGCGATTGCCGGGCTGTTGGCGGTGGGGTTACTTGGGTTGTTTCGGGAACGACCTCCGGCAAGGCATCAGTGGCTGTCGCTGTTCATTGTCGCACTGGGTGTGGTGCTCGGTTTTCCGTTGCTGACGGCGCTGGCGCTGCAACACGTGACGTCGGCACATTCGATTGTCTTTGTCGGACTGCTGCCGTTGGCGACGGCGATTTTCGGCGTGTTGCGTGGCGGTGAACGTCCGCGACCGGTGTTCTGGTTTTTCTCGCTGCTGGGCAGTGCCTTGGTGGTCGGTTTCGCCCTGTCTCAGGGTCTGACCGCGTCACCCACCGGAGACTTGTTGATGCTCGCAGCGATCCTGGTCTGCGGCCTCGGTTACGCTGAAGGCGCGAAGCTGTCACGGACCCTCGGTGGCTGGCAGGTGATCTGCTGGGCGCTGGTGCTGTCATTGCCGGTGATGGCGCTATCGAGTCTGTGGCTGGCGCCCGCCTCGTTCGCCAACATCAGCCTGACGGCATGGTTGTGTCTGGCCTACGTGGCGCTGTTCAGCATGCTGATCGGCTTTGTGTTCTGGTATCGCGGACTCGCGCAAGGCGGGATTGCGGCGGTTGGGCAGTTGCAGTTGCTGCAACCGTTTTTCGGCTTGGCACTGGCCGCCACACTGCTGCATGAACACGTCAGCGTCGGCATGCTTGCAGTGACATTGGGCGTGATTCTATGCGTGGCCGGGGCGAAGAAATTTGCCAGATAAGTGTCAAAGTCCTGCCTTCCACTCCCGAGGACTGAGCCCGGTTTTGCGCCGAAAGGCCCGGGCCAGCGCCGAGGGACTTTCATAACCGACTTCATCGGCAATCAACGCAATCGGCTTGCCTTCGCGCAGGCGTTTCTGCGCCAGACTGACCCGCCAGCTCAGCAGGTAATCGGCCGGCGTCTGGCCGACGACGCGGCGGAACTGCTCGGCAAACCCGGCGCGCGAGAGGTTGGCGGCGCTGGCCAGATCCGCCACGCTCCAGGATTTCGCCGGTTGCTCGTGGATCAGGTTCAAGGCCCGGGACAAGCGCGGATCAGCCAGCCCGGCCATCATCCCCGGTTGTTGATTGCGGCTGCTGATGAGATGCCGCAACAACAGAATCACCAGCAATTCGAACAAACGATCCATCACCGCCATACGCCCGCAATGACCTTCGAAAGCTTCCTTGAACAGCCATTCCAGCGTATCGCCCAACTGCGGAATGTCGGTCAGTTTAAGCACCAGATAATCCGGCAACGCCGCCGCCAAGGCATTGCCGGAGCCGCCGTCGAATGTCAGCGTCGCGCACACCAGTTTCGTGTCCATGGCCTCGTCGGCCGACATTCGGTGAGCTAACGGTCGGGGGAAGAAAATCAGCGAAGGCTCGGTCAGGCTAATCTCGCGTTCATTTCCGGGCTGGAGCAGCAGCTCACCCGCCTGCAACAGGTGCACATGCCCACTCGGCTCGCCCCCGTGCACGCTGATACCGCAGAACTCGCCGCTGTGGAAGGTGCCGGCATTGACGCCGAAATGACTGAGCAGTGTAGACAGGCGATCCATGGCGACTCCCGGAGCAGTTCTGGACGATCTGTCGCATATCCTCGACGATTTGCCGCCAAAGCACCAGCCGCGTTCAATAACATCAACTCCATCGCCGGCGCACTTCGCACCGGACTTTCGGAGAGTCATCATGAGCCGCATCAACGCCATCAGCCTCGACACCGCCACCGACGCCACTCGCCCGATACTGGAAGGCGTGAAGAAGAAAATCGGTTTTCTGCCGAACGTGTTCGCTACTTTGGCCAAGGCCCCGGTGGCCCTTGATACCTACGTGCAAGCCTCGGCGCTCCTCGGCAAGTCGTCGCTGAGTGCCAAGGAAAAAGAAGCGGTGTACCTCGCCACGTCGCAGGTCAACGGTTGCGATTATTGCCTGGCGGCGCACACCCTGTTTGCCGGTAAATCCGGGCTGTCAGCGCAGGACATCGTCGCGGCGCGTCAAGGCGAACTCAACGCCTACGCCGCCCTCGCCTATCAACTGACGCAAACTCGCGGCCACTTGAGCGACGAGCACATCGCCGCCGCCCGCGCCGCCGGGATCGACGACAGCAAAATTATTGAAGTGATTGCGCTGGTGGCGGTGCAGACCCTGACCAATTACCTGAACAACACAGCGCTGACCGATATCGATTTCCCGGCGATCTGAAACTGGCTCCTTCTCGTGTAGGAGCTGTCGAGTGGAACGAGGCTGCGATCTTTTGATCTTGAGACTTTTCAGATCAACTGATCGCAGCCTTCGGCAGTTCCTACAGGAGACGAGGTGTTCAGTCGTGATCGACACCGGCGCGTTTGAGCAGTTTCTTGCAGCGCTCCGACAAATGAAAAACCTGCAGATGCTTGCCGGCCTTCTCATAGCGTTCGCGCAGGGTTTTCAGCGCGGCGATCGCCGAGTAATCGACGAAGCTCAAATGCCGGCAATCCAGCGTGACCCTGGCGGGATCATTGGCCGGGTCGAACTGGTTGAGGAACGGTGTAGTCGAGGCAAAGAACAACGTGCCGTGCAGGCGATAGAGTTTGCTGCCGTCGGCCTCCAGATGTTCATCGGCGTACAACTCGCGCGCCTGCTGCCAGGCGAAATTCAGTGCAGCGATGATGATGCCGCACAGCACCGCCGTGGCCAGATCGGTGAATACGGTGATGGTGGTCACGGCGATGATCACCAGCACATCGTTGAGCGGCACCTTGTTCACCACCCGCAACGAGGCCCAGGCGAAAGTCTGCTGCGACACCACGAACATCACGCCCACCAACGCCGCCAGCGGAATGCGCTCGATCAACGGTGACAGAAACAGGATGAACAACAGAATCAGCACGCCCGCCACCACGCCAGACAAACGCCCGCGCCCGCCGGAGCTGAGGTTGATCACGGTCTGGCCGATCATCGCGCAGCCGCCCATGCCGCCGAATGCGCCCGAGACCATGTTCGCCGCGCCCAGCGCCACACACTCGCGATCCGGGTAGCCACGGGTTTCGGTGATTTCGTCGGTGAGGTTCAGCGTCAGCAGGGTTTCCAGCAAGCCGACCAGCGCCATCAGGATCGCGTACGGGGCGATGATGCTCAGGGTTTGCAGGTTCCACGGTATGTCCGGCAGTGCGAAAGTCGGCAGGCCACCGGCGATGTGCGCCATGTCGCCGAGGGTGCGGGTCGGCAGACCGAACAGATAAACCAGCAGGCCCACACCGAGAATGGCCACCAGCGCCGGCGGCACAGCGCGGGTCAGACGCGGCAGGATGTAGACGATGGCCATGGTCAGCAGCACCAGGCCGGTCATCAGGTACAGCGGCGTGCCGCTGAGCCAGTGCTCATCACTTTTGAAATGTTCCAGTTGTGCCAGGGCAATGATGATCGCCAGGCCGTTAACGAAGCCGAGCATCACCGGGTGCGGCACCATGCGCACCAGTTTGCCCAGCCGCAACAGCCCGAAGGCCATCATGATCAGCCCGCCCGACAGCACGGTTGCCAGCAGATATTGCACGCCGTGCTGCACCACCAGTGCGACGATCACCACCGCCATTGATCCCGCCGCGCCGGACACCATGCCCGGCCGACCGCCAAACAACGCGGTCAGCGTACAAATGATGAAGGCGCCATACAGGCCCATCAGCGGATTGAGGTGCGCCACCAGCGCAAACGCAATGCATTCGGGCAACAGGGCAAACGAGGTGGTGAGTCCGGCCAGGACATCAGCGCGCAGACGGATCGGTTTCATGGCTTACCTGATTGAGCGGCCGCTGAGCACGGCCTGCGATGTTCACAAAAAAGAGGGTGGCGGATGTTACGGAATTGTCCGGGTTGGGGCCAGTGATCGCTGACACTCGTCGACATGCGCTTTATGCTGGCGCGCTTGTGCATCCATCGAGTTCAAACATGTCTGAGTTTCTAAGCGCCCGTGAGGTTTGCCAACGACTGCGCGATGCCGCACTTGGCGTGCTTGCGTTGCAGGTGTCCGCGGCGCCTGCCGAGGCCGGACTTGTCGCGGTCGAGATCGAAGGCTGGCATTTGCTGCTGGATTTTGAAGGTAAACGGTTGCATCACTGTGAATTCGCTCGTGACGACAATGGCCACGAAGGCGCGCTCGACACCTGGCAGCGTTACGGTACCGATCCGGTGAGTTTGCTCAGCACCTGGGAACTGGCGCAGATCGAAAACTTGCTGGCTGAGCGAGGCTGATATTGCCCAGCGAGAAAATGTTTCTTGCGAGTGAGTAAACACGGTTGCTCGATGATGGCACTCTGCCCATAATTCGCGCCCCCTACATTCCCACGCAAGGAACTGCCGTGAAGAAGTCGCTGTTGTTGATCCCGATGCTGGCGTTGTTGCTGCAAGGCTGTGGCATGACCATGACCCGCTACGAGCCGAGTTACGAAAACGTGCAGAAGCTCAAGCAAACCCCACCGCTGCACGCGATCAGCAATCCTCAAGTCACCGCCGAAACCGGTGAAGGTTCGCTGATGGTCCGCGCCAACCCGATCCGCTCGCCGTCCGGGAGCATCCCGGCGCACATTCAGGACGCAATCACCGAAGAGCTGCGCAAGGCTGGTTTGCTGGATCCTAACGCCCAGCGACAATTGAAAGTGCTGGTGGTGAAGAATGAAATGACCGCTGGCATGGGCACAGGTAGCGGCAAGCTTGCTGCACGTTTCACCCTGCTCAATGGCAATGATGTGGTGTACGACGCGACCAAGGATGTCAGCAGCCAGTGGAGCAGCAGCTTCTTCGGTTTCATTGCGATCCCGAACGCGGTCAACGCTTACAACCCGATGTTGCGTGATTTGCTGAAAGATCTGTACAGCGATCCGCAGTTCATCCAGGCCCTGAAATAAGGGTAAAAAAAGAGCCGCGATTGCGGCTCTTTTTTTTGCGTCACGCCCGTGGAATACGGGAGTCGAGCGCTGAGTATTTCAGGTTCTTGTTGTCGATCATTTGCTTGAGCAGCGCGTTGACCTGACGGGCGAACGTGTCGTTGACCGCCGCCTTCGGGGTATTGCCCATCAGCGGAATGAACCAGATACCGACCCAGGTGCCGATCGCATCGTGGTTGCTGGCGGTGGTCAGGGCCTGACCTGTTCCGTCCACGGCTTCCAGGCTCATGGTGTACTGATCGGTGCCGTACGCCGGGATCACCCCCAGGCTGAAACCACTGATGAAGCCCAGCACCATCGAACCGGCATTCGGCGGATGGTTGTACATTTTCAGACGCAGGCTGTAGTCGCCTGGTTGCTTCTGGAACTCATCCAGCGTGACACGACCGAACAGACCGGAATCCGTCAGAATCTTTTGCAGCTCCGGCTTGAGCTGGTCACGTGCCTGCGGCACTTCTACGGCTGAGGCGCTTTTCGGCTCGCCCTGATAGAAGTCGAAATCGACATAGACGTTAGGCTTGTTGGCGTAACTGGCCATCGACGGCATTGTCACCGGCGCCACTTCGTCTTTAGTGAAACTGGCACAACCGCCGAGCGCCATTACCAGGCCCAGCGCCAGGATTTTCCCGAATTGCATGATGTCCGTCCCTATTTGAACAACGCCAAATGATGGCAATGAGCCTCCATTGCGGAGGCCGGGCGGATTCTAGAGAGAGCCGGCGTCGGGGGAAAGAGAAAAAGACAAAAATTTCGACTCAGCCTCGGCGCAAATCGAGCAGGTAGGTGTAGTAGCCGGTGTCTCGCACATAGCCCAGCGACTCGTACAAACCCTGGGCGGTGAAGTTGTCGATCGCCGTTTCCAGCACCAGTCCCTTGGCGCCCGTCTCCAGGGCAAAGTCGCGGGCTGTGTTCATCAATAACCTGCCGACGCCACGCCCACGGGCGGAAGGCGCGGTGAACAGATCGCTGAGCAACCAAGTGCGGTGGGCGTCGATGGACGAAAACGTCGGGTACAACTGCACGAATCCCAGCCCTTCACCGTGTTCATCCTCAGCGAGAAAAATCACTGATTCGTTGCCCGCCATACGCTCGGCGATAAAGGCGCGCGATTGCTCAAGGTTCGACGGTTGTTCATAGAACCCCCGGTAGGCGTCGAACAACGGCGCCACCGCATCCAGATGAGTCGCGTTCGCCCGCAGTGCCCGAATAGTCATATCCCCTCCTCGCCTGCATAAATGATCGAACCAGCATAGCGCTGTCTGTCGAGTGTGCTGGCTTCACCGCTATATAGTTTTGTATATTGCGAAACCGAAATCGCCAGAATCTGTTTATGTCGTCTTTTACTTTCGTGTGTCCATGAGCGCTATTCGAGTCCGCAACGAACAGTTGATCCTTGCCGCTGCCAGTGAAGAGTTCGCCGCCAAGGGCTTCGACGCCACCCAGACCCGCGACATCGCGGCCCGTGCCGGGGTGCCCAAGGCCAATCTGTATTACTACTTCCAGTCCAAGGAAAACCTTTACAGCAAGGTGCTGTTGGGTTTTGTCGAGCCGCTGCTGGAGGCGTCGGCGGTGCTGCGTGAAAGCGACGATCCGCTGATTGGCTTGCGTGCCTATGTCGCTGCGCGGATTCGTATCGCCCGCGAGCACCCGTCGATTGCCAAGGTGTTCAGCGGTGAATTGTTGCTCGGGGGGCGGCAGTTGCCGGATGAGTGCCGCGATCTGTTGCACGCTGAAGCGCGGCGCAATGTCGAGTGCCTGCGCAGCTGGATCGACCGTGGCTTGCTGGCGCCGGTGGATCCTGAACATTTGATGCTGTTCATTTGGTCGGCGACCCGCACGTATACCAATATCGGCTGGCAGATGGGCCGGATCATGCAGCGCGAGGTGCCGCTGGATGAGGACTATCAAACAGCGGCAGAGACGATTACGCGAATGGTGCTGGAGGGTGTGGTGGTGACACCGCGGGTTGGGGAAATTCGTGGGGTTTTGTTTGCTACTTGAGGGGATTGGGGACTGCTGCGTAGCCATCGGGCGGTGCGACGTTCCGCTAAATCCCCTCGCCACAGCGTCAGGGCATGTGGTCCAAAGGAATCCCACGATTGCCGTTGGTGCGTTGGTACCAGGCTTGCAAAACGTCGGGCAGACGTCCTTTCCATTTCGCAGCGTTGGTGTAATAGCGCATTCGCTCCTGACCGTTTGCTCCGTAGGTCAGCATGATGATCCAGAAACGCTGATCGGTTGTGCTCATCATGATGCCGGTGCCGCCCAGGCCTCGCATCCACATTTCCACGACCTGACTGCCCGGTATATCGGTTGAGGGATCACCGATATGCAAATTGCCGGAGAACTCCACCAGCTTTTGATAATCATCCTTGAGCAAAGCGTGCAGGATCTGATTTTCTTCAGGGTTGCGCGCCAGACCAAGGCTGAGCATGTCGTAATCGAGCGTCAGTGGTTGCTCCGAGGCGACGTAAGTGCCGGCGTAAAACACGCCCATTCCGGCGCCGCAGTCGGCATCGGAGCCGGCTTGCGAGATGTTCAGTACGCCGTTCAGGGGGGTGAAACTCAACGCGCACTCGCCTTCTACGTAATGTGCTTCGCCGTCCTTGAGTTCAGCGGTGCCGTCGAGGTCGCCGGAGTTGGCCCCCTCTCCCGCCGCGATATCAAACGTAATGTGCGCAGCGTCGCGGCGATGCGTGGTCAGCGTGGCTGCCGTTGATGTTCGAGAAGGAATGAGTTGCCAGGTCGCATCCCAACTGAACGGCTGAACAGCATGCTCCAGTTCGGCCAGACGCATCACATACTGACGGCGCAAACAGGCAGTCAGCGCGCCACAGGCGTTGCGGCTCTTCAGCCACTGCCGTTGATCAGTCTTGAGCGCCTTGGCATCGGGAACCTTGGCCAGAGTAGAACCCCAGCGTTCGGCGAGTTGCTCATCCAGTTGCGACAGATATGGATCGGCGCAAATGGCTTTTTCGGTTTTACTCGAAGCACTGGCGCAATCGAAACTGCTGGCGTGGGTGGCGCAGGCAAACGCGAGGGTGGTCAGCGCCAAGGCATGACGGAGGGTGAAAACGGGCATCGACAGAATCCATTCTTCAAACGGCGGGCAGTATGCCAGTGCTGCTGACGAAAATCCTCGCTGGACACAAAGGTTTCAGCCGCCGCAGATCCCTGTGGGAGCGGGCTTGCCCGCGAAGACGTCCGGTCAGGCAAATCCTCGGTAACTGGCACTCCGCCTCCGTGAGCAAGCCCACTCCCACAGGCAATCGGGGGTTAGAACGCAATGTCTGCGCCAGGTTTGACATCGATCCGCGCCACAGAGCCGGTGAGGTGTGCCAGATCCTTGTTGTGTTCGGCGATGATGTCTTCGGCACTCATGTTGCCGTTGTCGAGGGTGGAATGCGCATCCGCGACGAGCACCACGTCGTACCCCAACTGATGGGCCTGACGCACGGTGGCGTTGACGCAATAATCGGTTTGCAGACCGCAGATCACCAATCGCTCGAAATCTTCGGTCGGCAGCAATTTGCGCAGGTCGGTCTGGTAGAACGAATCCGGGGTGGTTTTGCTTACGCGCAGATCTTGCGGGGATGTCTCCAAACCTACGGCCAGTTGCCAGCCATCGGCACCATGAGCCAGCGGGCTATCTTTTTCCTCATGCTGAATCAGCACCACCGGAACCCCGGCCTTGCGTGCGCGGGTGCTGAGGTCGTTGATGGTGTCGATCACACGGTGGATGTCGTGACACTGGTATTCGCCCGAGCACAGGGCGCGCTGGACGTCGATGATCAGTAATGCGGTGGTCATGATGAGCCTTCCTTGATCATTCCTTGAGACAGGGACGGACTGGCGTCCGCCCCCTTTTTTACGCCTCTCAGTAACCCAATGACAACCCGGTATTGCGCCGTGGATCGTTGGCGCCGTAGAAACGGTTTTTGCCGACCGGTTTACCCCCCAGCGACGGCGCGCCCACCAGGATCGCGGCAATGTGGTTGGCGTCCTGCGGACCGGCGAACTTGTGGCCCCAGCTTTCGAGGATCTTCCGGGTATCCGGGCTGGCGGCGAAGTCTTCTAGGTTGGTTTCTTCCGGCATCCACTGTTGGTGGAAGCGTGGCGCATCGACCGCTTCCTGCAAGCCCATGCCGTAGTCGATGACATTGAGCATGGTCAGCAAGGTGGCGGTGATGATGCGGCTACCGCCCGGGGTGCCGACTACCATGACCACTTTGCCGTCCTTGGTGACGATGGTCGGGCTCATCGACGACAGCGGCGCCTTGCCCGGAGCAATGGCATTGGCTTCGCCTTGCACCAGCCCGTACATGTTCGGCACGCCGACCTTGGAGGTGAAGTCGTCCATTTCGTCATTGAGGATCACCCCGGTCTTGCTCGCCATCACGCCTGCGCCGAACCAGTCGTTGAGGGTGTAGGTGACGGAGACTGCATTGCCCCACTTGTCAACGATCGAATAGTGCGTGGTGTTGCTGCCTTCGTGGGGCGCGACGCCGGGTTTCAGCTCGGCCGAGACGCCAGCCTTTTGTGGCTGGATCGCGTCACGCAGCTTGGTCGCGTAGTTCTTGTCGAGCAGGTGCTCGATCGGGTTTTTCACAAAATCCGGATCGCCGAGATAGCTGTTGCGATCGACATAAGCGTGACGCATCGCTTCGATCTGGTAGTGCATGCCCTGGGCCGAATGGAAGCCCAGATCCTTCATCGGATAGCCTTCAAGGATGTTCATGATCTGACAGATCACCACCCCGCCGGAGCTTGGCGGTGGTGCGGAAACTACGTGGTAGCCACGGTAATCGCATTCCACCGGGGCCAGTTCACGGGTTTTGTATTTGTCGAGGTCGGCCTGGGTGATGATGCCTTTGTTGGCCTGACTGGAGGTGACGATGGCGTCGGCGACCCAGCCTTTGTAGAAACCGTCGGCACCTTTTTCAGAGATGGTGCGCAGGGTTTTTGCCAGGTCTTTCTGCACCAGTTTCTGCCCGACCTGCATTGGCTCACCATTACTCAGGAAGATCGAACCGGAATCGCGGATGTCCTTTTTGAACACATCCGTAGCGTATTCGAGCAGTTCGACATCCCCCTGCTGCAACTCGAAACCGTCTTCAGCCAATTTGATCGCCGGGGCGATCATCTCCTTGCGCTGTTTGGTGCCGTACTTGCTCAGCGCCAGTTCCATGCCGGACACGGTGCCCGGCACGCCAACCGCCAGATGGCCACGGGTGCTGAGGTCCGGTATGACGTTGCCGTCCTTGTCGAGGTACATGTTGGCCGTCGCGGCCAGCGGGGCTTTTTCACGGAAGTCGAGGAAGGTCTTGCGCCCGTCTGCCAGTTGAATGGTCATGAATCCGCCGCCACCCAGGTTGCCCGCTGCGGGATAAACCACCGCCAGCGCATAACCCACCGCGACCGCCGCATCGACGGCGTTACCGCCGTGTTTCAACACATCGACGCCCACATGCGTGGCCAGATGTTGCGCGGTGACCACCATGCCGTTTTCCGCCGCAACCGGTGCCACCGAGGCAGCGTGAGCCATGAGACAGCTGAGTGCCAGTGAGGTCGCTATCAGCGATTTGGCCAAAGGTTCGTACTTCATGAGTCGATCTCTTTTTTTTGTTTTCAGGGTCTGTGCAAAACAGAGGGGAACGCTTCAAGAGCAACAAGCAGTATGGTCGGCTTTACGGTTTGCGCCTCCCCGATCAGCCAGTATGCTGGGCGTCGTTACCGTGCCGATCCGGAGTTCTTCCCGATGCCCTACACGTTCATCACCCTGCCCTCGCCGGTCGGCGAGCTGAAGCTGGTCGCGAACGGTTCACGACTGGCGGCCATCCTCTGGGAAAACGACAAACCGAACCGCGTGCGTCTGGGGCCGATGAGTGAGGCACCGGATAATCCGGTCCTGATCAACACAGCACGACAGCTGGAAGAATATTTTGCCGGGACGCGCAATTGCTTCGATCTGGAACTGGATTTTGCCGGCACCGATTTTCAGAAAAAGGTGTGGGCGGCGTTGCTGACCATTCCTTTTGGGGAGACTCGCACATACAGCCAGATTGCCGAGCAGATCGGCAATCCGAGTGCGGTGCGCGCAGTGGGAGCGGCGAACGGACGGAATCCGATTTCGATAGTCGCGCCGTGCCATCGGGTCATCGGGGCGTCGGGGAAATTGACCGGGTTTGCCGGGGGGCTTGAAGCGAAGGAGCGGTTGTTGAGGCTAGAGGGTAGCCAGTGGTCGGAGGTAGGTCGAACGGGGGATCTGTTTTAGCCTCCGCGTTTGTGGCGAGGGAGCTTGCTCCCGCTCCAGTGCGCAGCACTGGCAAAATCTTGGGGCCGCTGCGCAGCCCAGCGGGAGCAAGCTCCCTCGGCACAATGATATTCAGTCGGTAAACAGATTATTCATCGCCGCGTATTGCAGCAGCATGATGGTCTTGGCATCGCAGATCTCACCGCGCTGGAACGCCGCCAATGCCTCGTCAAACCCCCACTCCAGCACTTCCAGCTCTTCAGTCTCTTCTTCCAGACCGCCACCGTTGCCGACTTTCGACGCCGAGTCGTACTCGGCAATGAAGAAGTGCAGTTTCTCAGTGACCGAACCGGGGCTCATGTAAGCCTCGAACACCTTCTTGACGTCGTGCACGCGATAGCCGGTTTCCTCTTCGGCTTCATCACGAATACGTTGCTCCGGCGCAGCACCTTCCAGCAACCCCGCCGCCACTTCGATCAACAGGCCGTCATGGCCATTGACGAACACCGGCAGGCGGAACTGGCGGGTCAGCACCACTGAACGCTTTTCGCGATTGAACAGCAGAATCGCCGCGCCATTGCCTCGGTCATACACCTCGCGGGTCTGGCGCTGCCACTCGCCGTTATTGCGGTGATAGTCAAAGGTGACTTTCTTCAACAGATACCAGTCGTGGGACAACACCTCGGTATCGATGATGTTGACCCGCTCGGCTGTGTTGGACATGACGCCTGATCCTTTTGTCATCAGAAAGCGTCCATAGTCGATCAATCGAACCCACAAAAAAAGCCCGGCAGCGCTACCGGGCTTTTTATTGGCGATTAACGGGCCATGTGCGACAGCGTTTCATCCACTGCTGGCGTGCTTGCCTGCACGCCCGTGATCAGCGGGCCGTAGCGCCGACTGAACTCCCAGTTGTACGGCACACGATCCTTGCTGACGCCGTTGTCCCAGTTCACCGACCAGGTCATCAGGCCTTTGATCAGGTGCCCTTTGATCGCCAGCCGTTTGAGCACATTGCCGACGACGGTCTTGTCGATCACATAACCGGTGGCGGCAGCGTCGACGTTGGCGGGCAGGCCGATGACGAACTTGTCCGCCGCGATCTTCGTGAACCCTCGAGTGCCGGTCACCAGACTTTCGGTCAGGTAATAGAGGAAATCCTCTTTCAGCGCATCGTTGTTCTGCGCGATCCACGCGCCGGCGCCGTTGTTGGCCTCCGGCACCCAGACCCCGTCGCCACCCTGATTGTAGAACTGCGGTGCGATGAAATCGTAGTAGCCTTCCAGCGCTTGCAGGTAACCGACGTACTTGCCGTTGCTGGTGAGGTACGGAAACTCCGGGGCCATGCTGATGATGAAGTGCTTGCCCTGGCCGGCGTAGTGATCCTTGACCAGTTTCAGCGCAGCCGGGAGCACGGTCTTGTTGGCGGCGAAATCAATCGCGCTCTGTTCAAGATCGATGTCCAGACCATCGAAGCCGTAGGTTTCCACCAGGCGGATGATTTCATTGGCCAGTGGTTGCTCCTGACCGCTGCGCAACTCGATGTGCGCATCGGCGCCCCCCAGGGAAATCAGCACCGCCCGCCCCTGACTGTTGAGCACGCCGACCTGGCGGCGAAACTCGGCATCGGAAACGTTGAACGGCTTGAAGGTCGGAATCCCGCTGCCTTTCATGAAGGCCACGGCGACGACGTTGTATTCCTTGGGTACATCCTCCAGCGCGATGCTGGCAAACCGGCCCTGCCGATAGCCGTCGCTGGGTCCCGCCGGCCAGTTGTGCCAGAAGCCCATGAGGATCTTTTTGCCGGCGATGCTCGGCATCAGCGAAGCCGCATCGGTCGCCGCATTCTGCAATAAAGTGAAGTCGATTTTTGACATGTTCTAATCCTTCAGAACGTGTGGATTGGGCGACGCTGCGCCGTTATTTGAAGTCGACGTCGAAGGCCTGATAGAAGGCGTTACCGGTGTTGGCAACGATCCACATCAGTACGATGACGTGATGCCCCTTCTTGTTGGCCGGTAGTTTCACTTCGTGATCGACCTTGGCCTTCATCTCACCCGCGTGGCTGTAGTACGGAACCTGAGTGTAGAAGTCTTCGAAAAACGGTTGCGCCTCCAGTTGCGCACGGGTGATGCGCTGCTGCGGATCCCAGCCATCCTTGGTGATCAGCCAGCGGTAGCCACGGGTGGTATGCGCCGCGGTGTACACCCAGTTGACCTTGAGGGTCTGGCCCGCGGTGACGTTGAGCAACGGCCAGGCGAACGGACGATTGAGCTTCTTGCTCATTTCCTCACTGGTGAAGTTCACGCAATCGCGAGCGTCGGACTTGCCGCCACTGAGAATGTAGCCGTCAGTGGGCGGCGTGACGCTGTCACTGTCGCTGCCATAGGGCGCCGGGAACGGCCCGGCCGCCAGTGCCGGAAAGTTCTTGCCGCCTTCCATTTCGTTGACCTGCCAACCGGCCAGCAACCCGAGATCGATGGCCACCGAGCCACGGCTCGCTGGAGAGGTGACGCGACCATGTCGCAGTTGGGTTTCCAGATTTGCCTGATTCATGTTTTTCACTCCGTTGATTTAAGAACTCTCCTTCCCGAGGAGAGGCCTTCAAGCTAACGGAGGGGGATTTTTTGTCCATCGGCGGTTTTGTCGCAGTCTGCCCGGTCACAATTCGCAAAACACCGAAAATACTGGATGGATATACAGCTTATTGCGACAGCTCGCACTCGACGTATAGCCAAAGACGTACACGTCGAAGTTGTGAAATCCCGCATTGTCTACTCATGGCAGTTGTGCTTGAAACTCCTTTTCGTACTGACCGGCCAGCTGCACTTTCTGTTTTTCGTTGAGCAATTTGCCGGCCATCTGGAAGAACTTCTGCTCTTCTTCCTTGAGGTGGTGGTGGACCTTGTCCGAAAGCTTTTTCGCCGTGGCGAGCCACGCCGGACTGGACATCTCGGTCTCGTCCAGCTCTTCCATCATCTCGTCCATTTCGTGGTGCTCGGAAATGGCGTGACGGCTGAGATCGACACCGTTGTCGAACTCCATCAGCGGGATATAGAAGTGACGTTCTTCGGCGGTTTCGTGGGCTTGCAGTTCGGCTTTGAGCTGCTTGTAGGCCTCGACGCGCTCCGGCGTATCGCCACTGGTCTCGATCAGGGCTTTGGCGTAGGTGCGCTGGCGATCATGGCTTTCGCGAAGGGCTTCGAAAATGTTCATGGGGTGTCCTCATCAACCGCGTTCTGGAATGACGCTGTTAAGGCTAGACCGCAGCGCGTGCGCGGCGGTTCCACCGGGTTGCAGCGGGGCTTGGAAGACGCCCCCTGCACAGGATAGGCTGCGGATTCTCACCACAAGGAAGTCATGCATGAACTTGCGCATAGAGCTGTCGCAAAACCCCACCGACGAACAACGCCAAGCCATTCTCCTGCCCCTGATTGCGTATAACGATGCCAAAACGGGGGGCTCAAAGTCAGAACCGTTCGCCCTCATGGTGCGCGATGACCACGACGTGATCCTTGGCGGCTTGTATGGCCGTGTGATTTTTCAGTGGATGTTCATTGAGTTGCTGTCAGTGCCCGAACAGGGCCGGGGACGGGGCATTGGCTCGGAACTGATGGCCATGGCCGAAGCGTTGGCCAGAGAGAAGAATTGCCTGGGCATGTGGCTGGACACCTTCGACTTTCAGGCGCCGGGGTTTTATCAGAAGCTGGGGTTCAGCCAGTTTGGTGAAATCGTCGATTATCCGCCGGGGCACAAGCGGCATTTTTTCCAGAAGCGCTTGATGGATTGAATTTGACGGCCCCTTCGCGAGCAGGCTTGCTCCCACCTTGAAATGCATTGCTGTGGGAGCGAGCCTGCTCGCGAAGACGCAAGCCGCCTCAACGCATCATCAAAGGCAAGTCGCCAACGCCGCCAAACGACGCTTGGCCACGAAATCATCCTTCTGCGCGTAGTAACTCAACGCCGTGCCCGACGCCTGCGTGCTGACATCGACAAACGACTCCGCCGAACGCGTGTAGACCGTCGAACCGCCCTTTTTGCCCGGTTGCAGATAAGCCCCGGCATCCACACCGAACACCGCTTCGTCCTGCCACGCGAATTGCACGCACTGGGCGACGACTTTCTCAGGCTTGTCCGAGGTCAGGGTTTTGTAGGGAGTTTTAGTGCGAGCATCGTCCATCACCGAACCCGCGCAACCGGCCAGCACCGTCGCGGCCAGCGCCACCATCAGAATTCGCATTGCATTCGCTCATTCAGAAAAAAGCGGACTGTATCACCGCAGCAGCAGAAATCGTTCTGCTTTACTGCATTTATAGCGCGACACGCGCAGGCCGCTGCGGCAACCTAAGGTCATCAGCCTCACAAGGAAAACCCATGGCGCCTACCGATCAGCGACATGAACACGCTCTGAAACTGTTTCTCGATCAACGCCCCGAATTGCGCGAAACGCTTGATCATCTCAATCCGCTTTTGGCCCAAGCCAAGGGTGAAACCCAGGCGCAGTATCGCGAAGAGCGTCTGCACGAAGCCTTTGAGGAGGAAGCAGAAAGCCTCGGGTTATTCGCCTGGGAACTGACTTTGAAACTGACGGCCGATTCGCCCGAGGAATATCAGGCCCAGCGTCTTGAGGTGCACCGCGAAGTAGCGGAAATGGCCGGCATGGAGTGGCTGGAATACTGCGATCTGTATGGAATAGAACCGTAACCGCCGCTCAAGGAAACAATCGACGATGCTGCCTTCCGCCTCGACTCACCGGGCCAGCCCCGGCCATCTGCACACGCAGAAATGGCGTGGCCGCGTGGGTCTGGCGCTGGTGGCCAGCCTGTCGGTACTGGCCGGGATGACCGACGCCATCGGCTTTATGGCCAGCGGTGATTTCGTCTCGTTCATGAGTGGCAACACCACGCGGCTGGCGGTGGCGATCAGTGATGGCGACCTCGGGCTGACCGTGCGTCTGGTGATTCTTGTCGCGACTTTTATTGCCGGTAATGCCTTGGGCGTGCTTGTCGCGCGCCTCGGCGGACGACGGGCGCTGCCGCTGCTGCTGTGCATCGCCACCCTGCTCTGCGCGGCGGCAGCCTGGCCGTTTGACTCGCAACTACCGGCACTGCTGGCGGCGATCATCGCCATGGGCATGCTCAATGCGTCGGTCGAAGAGGTGAATGGTCTGCCGGTCGGGCTGACCTATGTCACCGGGGCGTTGTCGCGGTTTGGTCGTGGACTGGGCCGGTGGATGCTCGGCGAGCGGCGCAGTGGCTGGCGCGTGCAACTGGTGCCGTGGAGCGGGATGTTTATCGGCGCGATTCTTGGCGCCGTGCTGGAACATCACTTGGGGCTCAAGGCGATGTTCGTCAGTGGTGTGCTGGCGGCGATCATCGGACTGCTCTCTCTGAAAATCCCGCGGCGCTGGCAACTCGGCTATATGCCACGCTGACTGTTACCGAGATTAATTCACTGTGGGCGCGCGTACACAACTTGGGTTTCGCCGCTACCCCGATAAAGCTTTATCATGGCCGCAGTTTTGCTGATCGAGTCCGTCATGAAGTTCGCCATCGCGTTGTTTTCCGCCGCCCATGCGCCCTCCTCGCGCCGTGCCCTGCTGTTTGCGCAAGCTGCGCTGGCCGGCGGGCATGAGATTGTCCGGCTGTTTTTCTATCAGGATGGCGTCTACAACGCCTCCGACGCGGTGGTCACCCCGCAGGATGAACTGGACTTGCCCAAGCAATGGCGCACGTTCATCAGCGAGCAGAAGCTGGATGGCGTGGTGTGCATCGCCGCGGCCCTGCGCCGAGGTGTGCTCAACGACGAAGAAGCCAAACGCTATCAGCGTGAGGCCGTGTCGGTCAGTGCGCCGTGGGAATTGTCCGGCCTCGGTCAGTTGCATGATGCGGTGCAAGACGCCGATCGCCTGATCTGTTTCGGAGGTGCGTGAGATGGCCAAATCCCTGTTGATCATCAGCCGTCAATCGCCATGGTCCGGCCCCGGTGCCCGCGAAGCGCTGGACATCGTGCTGGCCGGCGGCGCCTTCGATCTGCCGATCGGTCTGCTGTTTATGGATGACGGCGTGCTGCAACTGGCCGCTGGGCAGAACGCCAAGGCCTTGCAGCAGAAAGACCTCAGCGCCAACCTGCAAGCACTGCCGATGTTCGGTGTCGAAGAGCTGTTTTACTGCGCCGACAGCGCCAGCGATCGAGGGCTGAAAAACCTCTCGCTGGAGGAAGCACAACCGCTCGCCGCCGAGCAAATCACCGCCCTTATTGACCGTTACGACCAGGTGATCACCCTCTGATGCCGACTTTGCATGTGTTGTCTCATTCCCCGTTCGGCGACGATCGCCTGACCAGTTGCCTGCGTTTGATCGGTAGCGCTGATGCTTTGCTGCTGAGCGGTGACGCGGTTTACGCACTGCAACCGGATACCGCGCCGTTTGCGGCGTTGCAAAGCCGCCAGATAAAACTGTTCGTGCTGGAGGAAGACGTGCAGGCCCGCGCCGTGTCGATTCCGGACTGGGCTGAAGCCATCGATTACCCGGCCTTCGTCGAACTGACGATCCACCACGACAAGGTCAACAGCTGGCTATGAATTCCATGACCGTCGGCGCCCGCGCCATCGAGCTGGACAAGGATGGCTTTCTGGTTGAGCTGAGCGATTGGTCGCCTGACGTCGCCAGCGCCCTCGCTGCCGCCGAAGATATCGAACTGACTGCCGACCACTGGGAAATCCTCGAACTGCTGCGCAGCTTTTACGCAGAGTTCCAGCTGTCCCCGGCGACCCGCCCGCTGATCAAGTACACCGCGCTGAAACTCGGCCCGGACAAAGGCAACAGCCTGCACCTGAACCGACTGTTCAAAGGCACCCCTGCCAAACTCGCCGCGAAACTGGCGGGCCTGCCCAAACCGACGAATTGCTTATGACCGACTTCCCAGCGCTGACCCTCGAAACGCCTGCCGAACATCCGTTCGCCCAATTCGTGCGAATCCTTGGCAAAGGCAAGCGCGGCGCCCGCGATCTGACCCGAGAAGAGGCCCGCGAAGCCATGGGCATGGTGCTCGACGACAAAGTCGAGGACACCCAGCTCGGCGCCTTCCTGATGCTGCTGCGGCACAAGGAAGAAAGCGCCGAGGAAATGGCCGGTTTCACCGAGGCCCTGCGCGCTCGTTTGCAGGCGCCGGCACTGAACGTCGATCTGGACTGGCCGACCTATGCCGGCAAAAAGCGCCATCTGCCGTGGTATCTGCTGGCGGCGAAATGCCTGGCACAGAACGGCGTGCGCATTTTCATGCACGGCGGCGGCGCGCACACCGCCGGGCGCCTGTACACGGAACAGTTGCTGGGAGAGCTGAACATCCCGTTGTGCCGCACCTGGCAGCAGGTCGGCGACGCGCTGGACAACGGTGGCCTCGCGTTTATGCCGCTGATGGACTGGGCGCCACAGCTGCAAAAGATGATCGACCTGCGCAACACCATGGGTTTGCGCTCGCCGATCCACTCGCTGGCGCGGATTCTCAACCCGTTGGGCGCCCGCTGTGGGCTGCAAAGCATCTTCCATCCCGGCTATCAGGCCGTGCACCGTGATGCCAGCGGCTTGCTGGGCGATACCGCGATTGTGGTGAAAGGCGATGGCGGCGAAATCGAGATCAACCCGGATGCCGACAGCCATCTCTACGGTACTCGCGGCGGCGAAAGCTGGGACGAAGAATGGCCACAGCTGTCGGCACAACGCCACGTCAAACCAGCCTCGCTGGACATCGAGCATTTGAAAGCGGTGTGGCGCGGCGAGGTAGTCGACAGCTATCCGCAAATGGCGCTGATCTCGACCATGGCGCTGGCGCTGCGAGGTCTGGGGCAAAGCCGTGAACAGGCTTTCGAAACCGCCGAGCAATACTGGGCCGCGCGGGACAAATCGATTTAACCGATCATTCGCGCCCGATCTTTGCGCTTTTTGTTCGAACTCATCGGAATAGACTCGGCTCCAATGATTATTGGTTCTCAGGAGTCTTGAACATGGGTTTGTTAGTCGATGGCCGCTGGCAGGACAAGTGGTACGAAAGCAGCAAGGATGGAGCGTTCCAGCGCGAACAGGCGAAGCGTCGCCACTGGGTGACCGCTGACGGCCAGCCCGGCCCGAGTGGCGAAGGCGGTTTTGCCGCCGAGGCCGGGCGCTATCACCTTTATGTTTCCCTCGCCTGCCCGTGGGCGCACCGCACGTTGATCCTGCGCAAACTCAAAGGCCTGGAAAGTCTGATCGACGTGTCGGTGGTCAGTTGGCTGATGCTGGAAAACGGCTGGACCTTCGACACGGCGCTCGGCTCGACCGGTGACAAGCTCGACGGTTTTGACTTCATGCATCAGCGCTACACCGCTGACACGGCCGATTACACCGGTCGCGTGACGGTGCCGGTGTTGTGGGACAAGCAGCTCAAACGCATCGTCAGCAATGAATCAGCGGAGATCATCCGCATGTTCAACAGCGCGTTCGATGACTTGACCGGCAACGATCTGGATTTCTACCCGGCGCCGCTGCGCGGTGAGATCGACGCGTTGAACGAGCGGATTTATCCGGCGGTGAACAACGGCGTGTATCGCGCAGGCTTTGCGACTTCGCAACAGGCTTATGAAGAAGCCTTCGACGAAGTGTTTGCCGAACTGGATCATCTGGAGCGGGTGCTTGGTGCCAACCGTTATTTAAGTGGTGAGTACCTGACTGAAGCGGATATTCGCCTGTTCACCACGATCATCCGTTTTGACGCGGTGTATCACGGCCACTTCAAGTGCAACCTGCGGCGGATTGCCGACTATCCGAATCTGTCGAACTGGCTGCGTGAGCTGTATCAGATGCCGGGGATTGGCGAGACGGTGGATTTCCAGCACATCAAAAATCACTACTACGGCAGCCACAAGACCATCAATCCGACGGGCATTGTGCCGAAGGGGCCGGAGCAGGATTTCAGCGTTGCCCATGATCGGGCGCGGTTGGCTGGCAAAGGGGTTTGGCGCCGGGGCTGAGATTTGTACCGTTTTTGAAGGCCCAATCGCTGGCAGGTCGAATCGTCGCACCGCAGCTCCCACAGGGATTTGCGTGATGCTGATGATTGCAGCTTCAACATAAAACCTGTGGGAGCTGGCTTGCCAGCGATTGCGTTCAACCCGGTTTTCAGACTTGCGCCTGAGCCCCTTCAAACCAAGCCAGTTTTTCGCGCAGTTGCACCACTTCCCCAACGATCACCAGCGTCGGCGCATGCACTTCATGCTCCGCCACCAGTCGCGGCAAATCCGCCAGCGTGCCGGTAAAGACCCTCTGATTGACCGTGGTTCCCTGCTGAATCAGCGCCGCCGGGGTATTCGCCGCACGACCGTGCTTGATCAACTGCTCGCAAATCACCGGCAACCCCACCAGGCCCATGTAGAACACCAGCGTCTGCGCCGGGGCGACAAGGTCGGCCCATGGCAGATCGGTGGAACCGTCCTTCAAATGCCCGGTAACGAAGCGCACGGACTGCGCGTAATCACGATGGGTCAGCGGAATTCCGGCATACGCCGCGCAACCGCTGGCCGCCGTAATCCCCGGCACCACCTGGAATGGAATCCCATGCGCGGCCAACTCTTCAATCTCTTCGCCGCCACGGCCGAAAATAAACGGATCACCACCCTTCAACCGCACCACACGCTTGCCGGCCTTGGCCAGATCGACCAGTTGCTGGTTGATCTGATCCTGCGGCACCGCGTGATCGGCGCGACGCTTGCCGACGTAAACCCGCTCGGCATCGCGACGGCACAACTCAAGAATCGCTGGCGCCACCAAGCGGTCGTACAGCACCACGTCGGCTTGCTGCATCAGCCGCAGAGCACGGAACGTCAGCAGATCAGGATCACCCGGGCCGGCGCCGACCAGATACACCTCACCGGTGGTGATTGTCGCTTCGCCATCGATCTTGGCTTGCAGCAGACGCTCGGCTTCGGTGCCCTGCCCGGCCAGTTGCCGGTCAGCAATCGGCCCCTGAAAAACGTCTTCCCAGAACCCGCGACGCTGCTGCACATCCGGAAACAGGTTTTTAACCTGATTGCGGAAACGTGCGGCGAGCCCGGCCAACTGACCGTAGGTCGACGGAATCCAGGTTTCGATCTTGGCGCGAATCAGCCGCGCCAGCACCGGCGCATCGCCACCGCTGGACACCGCAATGATCAGCGGCGAACGGTCGACGATCGCCGGGAAGATCACGCTGCACAACTGCGGCGCGTCGACCACGTTGACCGGCACGCAGCGCCGATGGGCATCACTGGAGACTTGCGCATTCAGCGTTTCATCGTCGGTGGCGGCAATGATCAGCCCGCAACCGTCCAGATCCGCTTCGACGTAACCGCGCAACACGCATTCACCACCTGAGGCGGCGACCAGTTCGCGCAGTTGCGTTTCAATTTCAGGTGCGACCACCCGCAGCAGCGCACCGGCATCGGCCAGCAGGCGGGATTTGCGCAAGGCAATCTCCCCCCCACCGACGACCAACACACGACTGCCGCGCAGGTTGTGAAACAGCGGCAGATATTTCATTTAGCCGATGACCTCAAGGCCACCCATGTACGGCTTCAGTACGTCCGGCACACGGATCGAACCGTCGGCCTGCTGGTAGTTTTCCAGCACGGCAACGAGGGTACGGCCCACCGCCAGGCCGGAACCGTTCAGGGTGTGCACCAGTTCAGGCTTGCCGGTTTCCGGGTTGCGGAAACGCGCCTGCATACGGCGGGCCTGGAAGTCGCCGCAGTTGGAGCACGACGAGATTTCGCGGTACTTGTCCTGGCTCGGAATCCACACTTCCAGATCGTAAGTCTTGACCGCGCCGAAGCCCATGTCGCCGGTGCACAGTGCCAGGGTGCGGTAAGGCAGACCCAGCAGTTGCAGGACTTTCTCGGCGTTGGCGGTCAGGCCTTCCAGCGCTTCCATCGAAGTCGATGGCTCAACGATCTGGACCATTTCAACCTTGTCGAACTGGTGCTGACGGATCATGCCGCGCGTGTCACGGCCCGACGCACCGGCTTCGCTACGGAAGCACGGCGTGTGCGCCACGAACTTGATCGGCAGCAGTTTCGAGTCGACGATTTCGCCGGCAACGATGTTGGTCAGCGACACTTCGGCAGTCGGGATCAGGTACAGATCGGCTTCGCCTTCGCGGGCGATCTTGAACAGGTCTTCTTCGAACTTCGGCAATTGACCGGTGCCTTGCAGCGCCGGGGCCTGAACCAGATAAGGCGTGTAAGCCTCTTCGTAGCCGTGCTCGTTGACGTGCAGGTTGATCATGAACTGCGCCAAAGCGCGGTGCAGACGGGCGATCGGGCCACGCAACAGCGCGAAACGTGCGCCGGAGAGCTTGGCGGCGGTTTCAAAATCCAGCCAGCCGAACTTCTCGCCAAGTGCAACGTGATCTTTGACTTCGAAGTCGAAGGTCGTCGGGGTGCCCCAGCGGCGCACTTCGACGTTGTCGTCTTCATCTTTACCGACCGGAACGGATTCGTGCGGCAGGTTCGGGATGCCCAACAGGATCGAGTCCAGTTCGGTCTGGATCGCGTCCAGCTCGACTTTACCGGCGCTCAACTCACCCGCCATGCGCTCGACGTCCGCCATCAGCGGCGCGATGTCTTCGCCGCGCTGCTTGGCCTGACCGATGGATTTGGAACGCGCATTACGCTCAGCCTGCAGTGCTTCGGTGCGGGTCTGGACGGTCTTGCGCTGTTCTTCCAGCGCTTCGATGCGCGCGGTATCCAGGGCAAAGCCACGGGAAGCCAGGCGGTCCGCTACGTCCTGAAGGTTGCTACGTAACAGTTTGGAATCGAGCATGTCGGTTTCTCGTTATCAAAGTTTGGTCAGGGACAGGCCAGCCCACGTCGCGAGCAGCCCGCCGAATACGCTGAGTGCCGCATAGCCGAGGGCCAGCAACACTTGCCCGCTTTCCAGCAGGCGCACCGTATCCAGTGAAAAGGATGAAAAAGTCGTCAGCCCCCCGAGGAAGCCGACCATCAACCCGGCACGCACCTCGATCGGCACTTCCGGGCGTATCAAAAACAGGCCGTACAACACGCCAATCAGCAGGCAGCCCACGATATTAACGGCCAGCGTCGCGGTATAGAAGTGCCGCGGCCAATTGGCGTTGACCCAATTGCCAGTGGCGAAGCGCAATAATGTGCCGGCAATCCCGCCGACGGAGACCGCTATGATCAATGGAAGCACTATTTTCTCCGCTGTCTTGGGCTTAAACGGTCGAGTTGCGCGAGGTGGTTGAGCTTCTCGCCGATCTTCAACTCAAGGCCTCGGGGCACCGGTTGGTAGAACGGAATCGGCTCGAGTTCTTCCGGAAAATAATCTTCGCCGGCGGCATACGCATCCGGTTCGTCGTGGGCGTAGCGGTATTCGTCGCCGTAGCCCAATTGTTTCATTAGCTTGGTCGGCGCGTTGCGCAGGTGCAACGGTACTTCCAGTGAGCCGTTTTCAGCGGCGGCACGCAGGGCCGTTTTGAAGCCCATGTACACCGCGTTGCTTTTCGGCGCGCAGGCCAGATAGGTAATGGCCTGCGCCACCGCCAACTCGCCTTCCGGGCTACCGAGACGTTCCTGCACTTCCCATGCGGCCAGGCACAGGCTGAGGGCGCGCGGATCGGCATTGCCGATGTCTTCGCTGGCCATGCGCACCACGCGTCGGGCCAGATAAAGCGGATCGCAGCCGCCGTCGATCATCCGCGCAAACCAGTACAGCGCACCGTCGGGGTTGGAGCCGCGCACCGACTTGTGCAGTGCGGAGATCTGGTCGTAGAACGCTTCGCCACCCTTGTCGAAACGCCGACGTGTGTCGCCGAGCAGGCTTTGCAGCAGCTCGGTACCGATCTGGCTGTTGTCTTCGGCCAGGTCCGACGCGTTCTCCAGCAGATTGAGCAGACGCCGGCCGTCGCCATCGGCGGCCGACAGCAGCATTTGGAAGCCTTCGTCGTTGAGCGTCAGGTTGCGCTTGCCTAAGCCGCGCTCTTCGGTGAGGGCGCGGTGCACGAGTTTGCGCAGCGCCGCCTCGTCGAGGCTCTTCAGCACATAGACGCGAGCCCGCGACAACAGCGCGTTGTTCAGTTCAAACGAAGGGTTTTCGGTGGTGGCGCCGATGAAGATCAGCGTGCCGTCTTCAACGTAGGGCAGGAACGCATCCTGCTGAGACTTGTTGAAGCGGTGTACTTCATCGACAAACAGAATCGTACGCTTGCCGTACTGGCCGGCCTGCTGCTTGGCGATTTCAACGGCCTGACGGATCTCCTTGACCCCGGCGAGCACCGCCGAGACCGTTTCAAAGTGTGCATCCGAGACTTCCGCGAGCAACCGCGCCAGTGTGGTCTTGCCCACACCCGGCGGGCCCCAGAAGATCATCGAATGCAGGGCACCCTGCTCCAGCGCTTCACGCAGAGGCTTGCCGCGAGCGAGCACGTGCTCCTGACCGACGTACTCATCCAGATTGGTCGCACGCAAACGCGCGGCCAGTGGCTGAGCAATCGGTGCACTGCGAAACAAATCCATCACGTACCGTTGAAACCTCGAATTTCGAATTTTGTGGAAAACCCTGTGGCGAGGGGATTCATCCCCGATGGGCTGCGAAGCGGCCCCAAAAAAGGTGACTGCTGCGCAGTCAATCGGGGATGAATCCCCTCACCACAAAGGCTCGACCCCACAAATCATATGTTTATTCCTGAATCACGTCCGCACCCTTCGGGATGTCGAACTTGAACTTCGACGCTGGCACCGGCTCGTTGGCCTTGACCCCGGTAAACAGGATGTTGGTGCGCTGGCCGACGCTGTCGATCAGTTGCATGTCGTTGAGCAGACCGTTGCGGAACGACAGGCGCAGGTTGTCGAACAGGGTGTCCTTGGTTTTTGGCTTGAGGGTGAAGTCGATTACACCGCCCGCCTCTTTCGCGCTGATGTCGAAGCTCTGGCTGATCTTCGATACGTCACCGGACAACAGCAGTGCCGGGGTCTGGGTCAGGCGCTCGTCGAGCTTCTTGATGGTGGCTTGCTCAAGATCCGGGTCCCACAGGGTGACTTTCTTGCCGTCGGAAACCATGGTCTGCTCGGCCGGCGCATTGGTGTGCCAGTAGAACAGGCCCGGACGCTGCAGGGTCATGTCGCCGGTGGTTTCCTGCAACTGAGTGCCGCTGCCGTCGAGGGTCAGTTGCGAGAAGTTCGCGCTCAGGGTCTTGGATGTTTCCAGCAATTGGGTCAAACGAGCCACGTCCTTGTCATCGGCGTGGGCCGTGAGTGTGGTCAAAGCCAGTACTGGCAGCAGCATGCGGATAAGACGCATGGGAGTCCTCTTGAATACTCGTTGGGAGAGCGGCGGGACATCATTGTCCCGCCTCTTGCTTTTGCAATCAGTCGCGCACCGGGCCCGGGGCCAGGACTTCACGGGAACCGTTGGTGTTCATCGAGGTGACGACGCCAGCCATTTCCATGGCTTCGATCATCCGGGCGGCGCGGTTGTAGCCGATCTTCAGCTTGCGCTGTACGGCGGAAATCGAGGCACGGCGGCTTTCCAGCACGAACTGTACGGCTTCGTCATACAGTGCGTCGGCTTCCGGATCATCACCATCACCACCGCCGCTGCTGCCTTCAAAGCCGCTGCCCGCCTCTTCGACACCGTTGAGGATGTCATCGTTGTATTCCGGCGCGCCGCGCAGTTTCCACGCTTCGACCACACGGTGGACTTCATCGTCGGAAACGAACGCGCCGTGAACGCGGATCGGCAGGCTGGTGCCCGGTGGCATGTAGAGCATGTCACCGTGACCGAGCAGTTGTTCGGCGCCACCCTGGTCGATGATGGTCCGCGAGTCGATCTTGCTCGACACCTGGAACGCCATACGCGTCGGAATGTTGGCCTTGATCAGACCGGTGATCACGTCCACCGAAGGTCGTTGGGTCGCGAGGATCAAGTGAATACCCGCCGCCCGCGCCTTTTGCGCGATACGGGCGATCAGTTCTTCAACCTTCTTGCCGACGATCATCATCATGTCGGCGAATTCGTCGACCACCACGACGATGGTCGGCAGCTTCTGCAGCAGCGGTGCTTCGTCGTGAATGCTTTCGCGCTTGTACAGCGGATCGCTCAACGGCTCGCCGGCGTCCTGGGCTTCCTTGACCTTGGCGTTGAAGCCGGACAGGTTACGCACGCCCATCTTCGCCATCAGTTTGTAGCGACGTTCCATCTCGGCAACGCTCCAGCGCAAGGCGTTGGCGGCGTCCTTCATGTCGGTCACAACCGGGCAGAGCAAGTGCGGAATGCCTTCGTAGATCGACAGTTCAAGCATTTTCGGGTCGATCATGATCAGCTTGGCGTCTTCCGGGCCAGACTTAAACAGGATCGACAGGATCATCGCGTTCACACCGACCGACTTACCGGAACCGGTCGTACCGGCCACCAGCAAGTGCGGCATCTTCGCCAGGTCGGTGATGACCGGTTTGCCGCCGATGTCGTGGCCCAGCGCCAGAGTGACCGGCGATTTGAAGTTGTCGTACTCGGGCGTCGACAGCACTTCGGAGAAGCGCACGATCTGCCGGTCTTCGTTGGGGATCTCGATACCGACGGTGGTCTTGCCCGGAATCACCTCGACCACTCGCACGCTGGTCACGGCCAGAGAACGTGCAAGGTCTTTGGCGAGGTTGGCGATGCGACTGACCTTGACGCCGGCCGCAGGCTGGATTTCGTAACGGGTAATGACCGGGCCCGGGTGGATCGAATCCACCGTGACCTCGACGCCGAACTCCTTGAGCTTGATCTCCAGCAAGTGGCCGACCGCAGCCAGGGATTCCGGCGAGTAATTGAGTTGTTTCTTTTCCGCAGGATCAAGAATCGAGATCGGCGGCAAGGTGCCTTCCACGGCGCTGTCGACGAACAACGGTGCCTGTTTCTCTTTCTGCACGCGCTTGCTCGGCTCGGGAGCCTTGGCCGGTGCCGGAGCGATGACCGGCGGGACCTGCTTCTCGCGGTCGGACATGTGCTTGCTCAGCGCTTGCTCACGTTCAATCAGGCGTTCTTTGACTTTGGCCTGCTCACGCTTGTCAGTCACCGTCGGGGCGACCACATCGTGCACGCGGTCATCGACTTCACGCAGTTGCGCCACCAGTTGCTTGCGTTCGGTACGCGCCGACCACCAGCGGTTGAGCGCGCCCTGGAACAACTCGAACAGGTCGAGGGTGATTTTGCCGGTGATGTCCATCACCTTGAACCACGACAGGTCGGTGAACACGGTCAGGCCGAACAGGAACAGGGCGATGAACAGCAGCGTGCTGCCCTGAATGTTCAGGGCGTTTTTCGCCAGATCGCCAAGGCTTTCGCCCAGTGCGCCACCGGCACCGGCCGGCAGACCGGTCGCGGCATGAAAATGAATGTGCGCCAGCGCGGCACCGGAGAGCACCAGAAACACCAGACCGATCAGGCGCCAGGAGAACAGCCAGCCGCTCCACTGCCACGGCTCGTGGCGCTGACGGAAGATCTGATACGCCTTGATCGCCAGCAGCAACGGGAAAATGTAGGCGAAGTAGCCGAGCACCATGAACAGGATATCGGCGCTGTAGGAGCCCGCCGGGCCGCCGAAATTCTGCACGTCGTCGATCTTACTGTTATGGCTCCAGCCCGGATCGTCCTTGCCGTAGGTCAGCAACGCCATCATCAGGAACAGGCACAGAGCGCCGATGGCGATCAATGCACCTTCCTTGAGCCGGTAGTGCAACTGTTGGCGCCAGAGCGGAACGACTGTTTTTGGTGCTTCGGTGGATTTCTTCAAAACGCTACTTTTCCTGCGCCGAGGCGCGTCCATCTATTGAATGACGATAAAAAACTGCCCAATCCAGGCAGGTAAAAAAGTTAACGGGTGCAACTGAGACTACTTTTAACACTGCGCTCAGGGTTTTATAAACACGGCGCGCGGCGAATATTCTGTAACAGCCCGGCATTGTACGGGTTTGTGCGCTTGATGCCATGCTTCAAACCCCAGTGTTGAGCATAGCCAAGCCGACAAGACCTGCGGTTCAATTTGAGCATGCATTACCTTTTGTGACAAAGGCTTATGAGGTGTATTTGATGAACGCAGCGAAGCATTCACGCCTGATCATTCTCGGCTCCGGCCCGGCCGGTTACAGCGCCGCCGTATACGCCGCCCGCGCCAACCTCAAACCCGTGGTGATTACCGGGTTGCAGGCCGGCGGCCAGCTCACCACCACGGTCGAAGTCGACAACTGGCCCGGCGACGTCGAAGGCCTCACGGGCCCGGTGCTGATGGAACGCATGCAGAAACACGCTGAACGCTTTGCCACAGAGATCGTTTACGACCACATCCACACCGCCAAGTTGCAGCAGCGCCCGTTCGAACTCATTGGCGACAGCGGCACTTACACCTGCGATGCCCTGATCATTGCCACCGGTGCTTCGGCGCAATACCTCGGCCTGCCATCGGAGGAAGCCTTCGCCGGCAAAGGCGTTTCCGCCTGTGCGACCTGTGACGGCTTCTTTTACCGCAATCAGGTGGTCGCGGTGGTCGGCGGCGGCAACACTGCCGTCGAGGAAGCACTGTACTTGTCCAACATCGCCAAAGAAGTCCACCTGATCCATCGCCGCGACAAATTACGTTCGGAGAAAATCCTTCAGGACAAACTCTTCGAGAAAGCCGCCACCGGCAATGTGCGCCTGCACTGGAACCAGAATCTCGATGAAGTGCTTGGCGATGCCAGCGGCGTCACTGGCGCGCGTTTGCGTGACAGCCACACCGGCGAAACCCGTGAACTGGCGCTGGCCGGCGTGTTCATCGCCATCGGTCACAAACCCAACACCGACCTGTTCGAGGGCCAGTTACCGATGCGCGACGGCTATCTGCTGATCAAGGGCGGCAGCGACGGCGACGCCACGTCCACCGCGATCCTCGGCGTGTTTGCCGCCGGCGACGTCGCCGACCATGTTTATCGCCAGGCAGTGACCTCAGCCGGTGCCGGCTGCATGGCGGCGCTGGATGCAGAGAAGTATCTGGACGACATTCCGGTCATTTAACGGCACACTTTATCGCGGGCAAACAGCCCGCACCGCCCTCCCCTTCTGCAAGCCTGGATGCCATGCTGACTTGGTTACAACGCAACTCCCTGACTTTTCCTCCACTGGAAAAGGCCATGCGCGACCCCAACGGATTGCTCGCCGCAGGTGGCGATCTGTCCGCCGATCGTCTGATTCAGGCTTATCGCCATGGCTGCTTTCCGTGGTTTTCCGAAGGCCAGCCAATTCTCTGGTGGTCGCCGGATCCCCGCACGGTTTTGTTTCCCGACGAACTGCACGTCTCACGCAGCCTGAGCAAACTGCTGCGCAAGGAGCGCTACCAAGTCACCTTCGATCAGGACTTTGAAGCGGTGATCCGTGCCTGCGCTGCGCCCAGGGATTACGCCGACGGCACCTGGATCACCGAAGCCATGCAGAACGCCTACGTTGAACTGCATCGTCGCGGCTTCGCCCATTCTGTCGAAGTCCGGGATCAGGGCGAATTGGTCGGCGGTCTGTACGGGCTGGCGATGGGGCAGCTGTTTTTTGGTGAGTCGATGTTCAGCCGCGCCGACAATGCCTCCAAATATGGCTTTGCCACACTGGTGCGGCATCTGAAGGACTCGGGTTTTGTGCTGATCGACTGTCAGATGCCAACCGACCATCTGCACAGCCTCGGCGCTCGGGCGATTCCCCGCCTCGAATTCGCCAACTATCTGGCCCGACATCTGGATCAACCCAATCACGCCACCTGGGTTTGCTGAGCGACTTTTGCGCGCGTGGCTTACACTTAATTCACCAGCTTATCCCGAGGGTTGATCATGACCGAGTTGGCGCGCTTGAAGTTCTATGCCACTCAGCCTCACTCTTGCAGTTATCTGCCTGAGGAGCAGGCCACGACCCTGTTTCTCGACCCAAGTCAGCCCATGGATGTGCATGTCTACGCAGACCTGTCGGAAATGGGCTTTCGTCGCAGCGGCGATCACTTGTATCGCCCCCATTGCCAGAATTGCAATGCGTGCGTGCCTGCGCGCATTCCCGTGGCGCCGTTCACCCCCAACCGTCAGCAGAAACGGATTTTCAAGCGCAACGCCGATTTGCAGGTGCGCCCGGCCAAACCCCAGTTCAGTGAAGAATACTTCGATCTGTATCAGCGCTACATCGAACAGCGTCACGCCGACGGCGACATGTACCCACCGAGCCGTGATCAATTCTCGACTTTTCTGGTGCGCGATCTGCCCTTCTCGCGTTTTTACGAGTTTCGTCTCGACGGACGGTTGCTGGCTGTCGCGGTGACTGATTTGCTGCCTAACGGCCTGTCAGCGGTGTACACGTTTTACGAACCGGCCGAAGAACGCCGCAGCCTTGGCCGTTTCGCCATCCTGTGGCAAATCGCCGAGAGCCAGCGCCTGGGGCTTGAGGCGGTGTACTTGGGTTACTGGATCAAAAACTGCAAAAAGATGAACTACAAGACCCAATATCGCCCTATCGAACTGCTGATTAATCAGCGCTGGGTCATCTTGAACTGAACACAAGCCGTAAACCCCTTGGCGTAAACACCATTTTTCGGGCACAATGCACGCCGCTTTTGCCTGGCGCAGTTGCACCGGGCCATTCATTGGATACCGAGGGCTTTACTGCATGTCGAAAGAAGACAGCTTCGAAATGGAAGGCACTGTCGTCGACACCCTGCCCAACACCATGTTTCGTGTGGAGTTGGAAAATGGGCACGTCGTAACCGCGCATATTTCCGGCAAGATGCGCAAGAACTACATTCGTATTCTTACCGGTGACAAAGTGCGCGTCGAGCTGACGCCCTATGATTTGAGCAAAGGGCGCATTACTTACCGCGCTCGTTAATCAAGTCAATACAGAACGCCCGGTTTATGCCGGGCGTTTTTGTTTGTCTGCGATTTGCTTGGGGTCTTGGGGTCTTGGGGTCTTTGGGTTTGGGGTTTGGGGTTTGGGAGCATATCCGTTGCTGCGGTAACGGCTGATTAGGGTTCCGCCCTTACGGCGGGTCACTTTTGGCAAACGCCCCAAAAGTAACCAAAAGGGCTGCTCCCGGACGTACGGCACTTCGCCTAGGCTCAGTGTTCCCTCGCTACGGTGTCCATCCGGGGGCATCGCCTCCGGTTTGCTGCGCTGCACCTCCTCTCGATGTGTTTGGCTTCGCCAAACGGCGCTGCGCGCCTACCCCGGATGAACACCTCCGCTCGGCCTGCCGATGGGCCTGAAGATCAAGAGCAGGATCAACAGCCAAATCAAAAGCCCCTCACCCTAGCCCTCTCCCGGAGGGAGAGGGGACTGACCGAGGTGTTTGAGAGAGCTACGCCGACATGAAATACCGAGTCGAATTCAGATTCTGAAAGGCTCGCAAATCGGCTCCCTCTCCTTGGACCATAGCCCTCTCCCGGAGGGAGAGAGGACTGGCCTAGGTGTTTGAGAGAGCTACGCCGACATGAAATACCGAGTCGAACTCGGATTCGAAAGGCTCACAAATCGGCTCCCTCTCCTTGGGGAGAGGGCTGGGGTGAGGGGCAAACCCAACACAAAACCAAAGCCGACCACACGCTTCTCACCACTCAACACAATGAGCGTCAGCTCAAGTACCGCTCTTGACCTTCACCAATCAACACAATGAGCGTTAGCTCAAGTACCGCTCTTGACCTTCACCACTCAACACAATGAGCGCTAGCTCAAGTACCGCTCTTGATCTTCACCACTCAACACAATGAGCGTTAGCTCAAGTACCGCTCCTGATCTTCACCACTCAACACAATGAGCGTTAGCTCGAGTACCGCTTTTGATCTCAACGCCCGTCGGAAGGCTGAGCGGAGGGGTTGATCCGGGGTGGGAGCGCAGCGACCGTTTGGCGCAGCCAAACACATCGAGAGGAGGTGCAGCGACCGTTTGGCGCAGCCAAACACATCGAGAGGAGGTGCAGCGAAGCAAACCGGAGGCGATGACCCCCGGATCGATCCCGCAGCGAAGGAACCCGAGCCACAGCGAGGGCCGTACGTCAGGGTAAAGCCTTTTTGGTTACTTTTTCGGCGTCTGGAAAAAGTGACCCGCCGTAAGGGCGGAACCCTAAGCCGCCATCACCGCAGCAACGGATATACACCCAAAACCCAAAAACTCCAGACAACAAAAAGGCGCCCGAAGGCGCCTTTCGCTTACAACAGGCCGTCAGGCCATCTCAGCGGTAGTCTCAAAGTCAAAGGTCAACTCACCATCCTTGATGTCGATGTGAACCACACCGCCATGCTCGGCCAGCTCGCCAAACAGAATCTCCTCCGCCAACGGACGCTTGATCTTGTCCTGAATCAGACGCGCCATCGGACGCGCACCCATCGCCGAGTCATAACCACCCGCCGCCAACCAACTGCGCGCCGCATCAGTAACCTCAAGCAACACACGCTTGTCTTCCAGCTGCGCCTGAAGCTCGGTAAGGAACTTGTCCACCACACTTTTGATGACCTCATGACTGAGGCGACCAAACTGGATAATGGTGTCCAGACGGTTACGGAACTCCGGCGTGAAGCTCTTCTTGATCACTTCCATCGCATCAGACGAGTGGTCCTGATGAGTGAAACCGATCGAAGCACGCGCCGCCGTTTCGGCACCGGCGTTGGTCGTCATGATCACGATCACATTGCGGAAATCCGCCTTGCGCCCGTTGTTATCGGTCAGCGTGCCGTGATCCATGACCTGCAGCAGCAGGTTGAAGACTTCCGGATGCGCCTTCTCGATTTCATCGAGCAGCAATACGCAATGCGGTTGCTTGGTGATCGCTTCGGTCAACAGACCGCCCTGATCAAAACCGACATAGCCTGGAGGCGCACCAATCAGACGCGATACGGTGTGGCGCTCCATGTACTCGGACATGTCGAAGCGAACCAGCTCGATCCCCAAGGCCTTGGCCAATTGCCGCGCGGCCTCGGTTTTACCGACACCGGTCGGACCTGCGAACAGGAACGAACCGACTGGCTTGTCCGGCGACTTGAGGCCGGCACGGGACAGCTTGATCGCAGTCGACAGCGAATCGATCGCGGCGTCCTGACCAAACACCGTCAGCTTCAGGTCACGCTCCAGATTACGCAGCAGTTCCTTGTCGGAACTGGTGACGTGCTTCGGCGGAATCCGCGCAATCTTCGCCACGATGTCTTCGACCTGTGGCACTTCAATGCGCTTCACACGTTTTTCGACCGGCTGCAGACGCTGGTAGGCGCCCGCCTCGTCGATCACGTCGATGGCCTTGTCCGGCATATGCCGGTCATTGATGTAGCGCGACGCCAGTTCAGCAGCGGCGCGCAACGACTCATCGCTATATTCGATGTTGTGGTGCGCTTCAAAACGCCCTTTCAGGCCGCGCAGGATGCCGATAGTGTCTTCCACCGACGGCTCGACGACATCGACTTTCTGGAAGCGCCGTGCCAAGGCACGATCCTTCTCGAAGATGCCACGGAATTCCTGGAACGTAGTCGAACCGATGCAACGAATGTCGCCAGACGACAGCAGCGGCTTGAGCAGATTCGAGGCATCCATGACGCCACCGGACGCAGCGCCGGCACCAATAATGGTGTGGATCTCGTCGATGAACAGGATCGCCTGCGGACGCTTTTTCAGTTCATTGAGCAGCGCCTTGAAGCGCTTCTCGAAATCACCGCGATACTTGGTGCCCGCGAGCAAAGCACCAAGGTCGAGCGAGTAAACGACGCTGTTGGCCAGCAGATCCGGCACCTGGTTGTCGACAATGCGCTTGGCCAGACCTTCGGCAATCGCGGTTTTACCCACACCTGCCTCACCGACCAGCAGCGGATTGTTTTTGCGCCGACGCGCAAGAATCTGCGCGACACGCTCGACTTCCGATTCGCGGCCGACCAACGGATCGATGCGACCCTGGCGCGCGAGTTCGTTGAGGTTGCTGGCATAAGCATCCAGAGGATTGCCTGAGGAAGAAGACTCACCGCCCTCGTCGTCCTGCATATCTTGTTCACCTTCAGAGTGATCGCCATGCCCCGGCACTTTGGAAATGCCGTGTGCGATGTAATTGACGACATCGATGCGCGCAACGCTCTGCTGTTTCAGCAGGAACACTGCCTGACTCTCTTGCTCACTGAAGATTGCAACCAGCACATTGGCGCCAGTTACTTCGCGTTTGCCCGAGCTCTGTACGTGGAAAACAGCACGTTGCAGTACACGCTGGAAGCCCAGGGTTGGCTGGGTTTCGCGATCTTCGTCATGAACGGGGATCAATGGCGTGGTGGAGTCGATGAACTCCTGCAGGTCATGCTTGAGTTTGTCGAGGTTTGCGCCGCAGGCACGCAAAACGGTGGCGGCAGCCTCATTGTCCAATAGGGCCAGCAGCAGGTGTTCGACGGTCATGAATTCATGACGTTTCGAACGAGCCTCCTTGAAGGCTAGATTGAGGGTGACTTCGAGCTCGCGGTTTAACATAGCTTCACCTCATACCCAAGTGGTCGGCGATTAACCGTCCTTCTCGATTTCACAGAGTAGCGGATGCTGGCTTTCCCTGGCGTACTGGTTGACCTGCATGGCCTTTGTCTCGGCGATGTCGCGGGTAAACACTCCACATACTGCCCGCCCTTCTGTGTGGACGGCCAGCATGACCTTGGTCGCCAGCTCGCGATTCAGGTTAAAAAACACCTCGAGCACTTCGACGACGAAATCCATCGGTGTGTAGTCATCGTTGAACAAAACCACCTTGTACATCGGCGGCGCCTGTAACGCAGGCTTTGCTTCCTGAACAGCAACGCCTGCCGAATCGTCGTCGTGCTCCTGTGGAAGATCCTTTTGGAGAAGCGGGCGATCCTGATTGAATGTTAGTCGAATCTGGCTGATTGCATGCATGGAAAGAAAGGTTCGTCAGTTGTGCAAATACAGTGGTGGGGGCGGTTGTTCACGTTTTCAACTCCGACTGCCCGGTCACCTTGACTATCGGGAAAACGGTGTTACAACCAATAGAGCCCACAGTGGGTAAAAAAGATCCGCGGAGTCAATCCTTTTAACGGATTAGATTGCGGATGACTTGGATGATACTCCAGCGATGGAGTCTGTTGCAGAGGGATTTGAGCATGGCTGTCGGCAAGGTGAAATGGTTCAACAATGCCAAGGGGTTCGGTTTCATCAACACCGATACCCATGAGGGTCGCGATGAGGATGGCAAAGAGATCGATTTCTTTGCGCACTACTCCGCCATTGAGATGGACGGGTATAAAACCCTGAAAGCGGGACAGCAGGTGAAATTCGACATCGTGCAAGGCCCGAAAGGCCTGCATGCGATAAAAATTCAAAACGAGCCAGCCGCAACAGATGCAGCCTCGGCCGCCGCTCTGGCGCAATCGGTCACCAGCTAAAACCAGTTTATCGCCTGCCAGAAAAAAACCGCCCGACTCGATCATTCGAGTCGGGCGGTTTTCGCATGCCTGCGATGCTTACATGTGTTTGATCAGCGCCTCACCGAAGCCCGAAGAAGACACCAGCGTGGCGCCTTCCATCAGACGTTCGAAGTCGTAGGTCACGGTCTTGGCCTTGATCGCGCCGTTGGTGCCTTTGATGATCAGGTCTGCCGCCTCGGTCCAGCCCAAGTGGCGCAGCATCATCTCGGCCGACAGAATCACCGAACCCGGGTTGACCTGGTCCTTGCCGGCATATTTCGGCGCAGTGCCGTGGGTGGCCTCGAACATGGCCACGGTGTCGGACAGGTTGGCGCCCGGCGCGATACCGATACCGCCCACTTCCGCCGCCAGCGCGTCGGAGAGGTAGTCACCGTTGAGGTTCAGGGTGGCGATCACATCGTATTCGGCCGGGCGCAGCAGGATCTGCTGGAGCATGGCGTCGGCGATGGCATCCTTGACGATGACTTCACGCCCGGTTTTCGGGTTCTTGAACTTCATCCACGGGCCGCCATCGAGCAACTCGGCACCGAATTCTTCCTTAGCCACCTCGTAGCCCCAGTCCTTGAAGGCACCTTCGGTGAACTTCATGATGTTGCCCTTGTGCACGATGGTCAGCGACTTGCGATCGTTGTCCACGACATATTGCAGGGCCTTGCGCACCAGGCGCTTGGTGCCTTCTTTGGAAACCGGCTTGATGCCGATGCCGCAATCCTGGTCGAAACGGATCTTGGTGACGCCCATTTCTTCTTTGAGGAACTTGATGACCTTGGTGGCTTCAGGGGAGCCGGCCTTCCATTCGATCCCGGCATAAATGTCTTCGGAGTTCTCGCGGAAGATCACCATGTCGACGTCGCCGGGCTTTTTCACCGGGCTTGGCACACCTTCGAACCACACCACCGGGCGCAGGCATACATAGAGATCGAGTTGCTGACGCAGGGCCACGTTCAGCGAGCGGATACCGCCACCGACCGGCGTGGTCAGCGGGCCTTTGATGGAAACCACGTAATCCTTGACCGCGTCCAGTGTTTCCTGGGGCAGCCAGGTGTCCTGGTCATAGACCTGAGTCGCTTTTTCGCCAGCGTAGACTTCCATCCAGGAAATCTTGCGCTTGCCTCCGTAGGCTTTCTCTACGGCAGCATCAACCACTTTGATCATCACAGGGCTGACGTCGACGCCAATGCCGTCACCTTCAATGAAGGGGATGATCGGGTTATCAGGAACATTGAGAGAATGGTCTGCATTGACGGTGATTTTGTCGCCGACGGCTGGAACCTGAATCTTCTTGTAACCCATGCTGAACTCCATTGTTTGGATTGAACATCTGGCTTGGTTCGAGCGTAACCCAGTTAAATCAACACGCAAACCCTCTGTTCACGGCGCGAGCACATCTGGTTTCGTACAAGCCTGAAAGCAAAGGGAAAAGCGCCAAACTCAAGCATTCGCGACGACTCTACGCCCCACCCCGCCCTGCGACCTTTAGACCAATGGACGAGATTCGTTGCATATGAACCATCGGCAGATTGCCAGCTACCTATGTATAATGCCGCCCGCTGACCACAGGGTCACGACGGCTGGCCTCTCTAGCACGAGACTTTCCGCCTGATTGGTCGGGTTGTTACCGCAGTCCGACTGCTTGACGCTCTACTGATGCACCCAACATCACCGCGAAGAATCTCGACATTCGGTTCATGGATGACTTTGAACGAACGCGCTTACCCGGCGCCCCTCGAGTTTCTGCGCACGCTTTAGCAAAGAAGAGAGAGTTAATCCGAATATGCCCACCCGCTCGAAGATCATCTATACCTTCACCGACGAAGCTCCAGCCCTCGCCACCTATTCCCTGCTGCCGATCATCGAGGCTTACACCGCCTCGGCCGATATCGCCGTGGAAACCCGCGATATCTCTCTTGCAGCGCGCATTCTGGCCAGCTTCCCCGAGCAACTGGGTGACAAAGCCGTAGCCGACCACCTCGCCGAACTGGGCGACCTGGCCGTTACGCCTGAAGCCAACATCATCAAGCTGCCGAACATCAGTGCTTCGGTGCCACAGCTGCAAGCCGCGATCAAAGAGCTGCAAGCTCAGGGTTACAACCTGCCGGACTACCCGGAAACCGTGACCAGCGACGCCGACAAAGACGCCAAGGCGCGTTACGACAAGGTCAAGGGCAGCGCCGTGAACCCGGTTCTGCGTGAAGGCAACTCCGACCGTCGCGCTCCGCTGTCGGTTAAAAACTATGCTCGCAAGCACCCGCACAAAATGGGCGCCTGGGCCAAAGACTCCAAGTCCCACGTCGCTCACATGAGCACCGGCGATTTCTACGGTAGCGAAAAAGCTGCCCTGATCGACGCCGCTGACGCTGTGAAGATCGAGCTGATCGCCAAAGACGGCACCGCGACCGTCCTGAAAGAAAAAACCACCGTTCAGGCTGGCGAGATCCTCGACTGCGCCGTGATGAGCAAAAACGCTCTGCGCGCGTTCATCGCTGCTGAAATCGACAGCGCCAAGGCGCAAGGCGTGCTGCTGTCGGTGCACCTGAAAGCGACCATGATGAAGGTCTCCGACCCGATCATGTTCGGCCAGATCGTTGCCGAGTTCTATAAAGACGCACTGACCAAGCACGCTGACGTGCTGGCCCAGATCGGCTTCAACCTGAACAACGGCATAGGCGATCTGTACGCGCGCATCAAGGCCCTGCCGGCCGAGCAGCAAGCACAGATCGAAGCTGATATGGCCGCGGTCTACGCCGCTCGTCCGTCGCTGGCGATGGTCAACTCCGACAAAGGCATCACCAACCTGCACGTGCCGAGCGACGTTATCGTCGACGCCTCGATGCCAGCGATGATCCGTGACTCCGGCAAGATGTGGGGCACCGACGGTCAGTTGCACGACACCAAGGCTGTGATCCCGGATCGTTGCTACGCGACCATCTACCAGGCTGTGATCGAAGATTGCAAAGCCAACGGCGCTTTCGATCCGACCACTATGGGCAGCGTGCCAAACGTTGGTCTGATGGCGAAGAAAGCCGAAGAGTACGGCTCGCACGACAAGACCTTCCAGATCAAGGCTGACGGCGTGGTTCGCGTGACCGACAGCAAAGGCACCCTGCTGATGGAACAGGCCGTTGAAGCCGGCGACATCTTCCGCATGTGCCAGACCAAAGACGCGCCGATCCAGGACTGGGTCAAACTGGCCGTCAACCGTGCCCGCGCAAGCAGCACCCCGGCTATTTTCTGGCTGGACCCGATGCGCGCTCACGACGGCGTAGTGATCGAGAAAGTTCAGGCTTACCTGAAGGATCACGACACTGCCGGTCTGGACATCCAGATCATGGCGCCGGTCGACGCCATGAAATACACCCTGCAGCGCACCCGCGAAGGCAAGGACACCATCTCGGTGACCGGCAACGTACTGCGCGACTACCTGACCGACCTGTTCCCGATCATGGAACTGGGCACCAGCGCCAAGATGCTGTCGATCGTGCCGCTGATGAACGGCGGTGGCTTGTTCGAAACCGGTGCCGGCGGTTCGGCTCCGAAGCACGTGCAGCAACTGGTTGAAGAGAACTTCCTGCGCTGGGATTCGCTGGGCGAGTTCCTCGCACTGGCGGCGTCCCTTGAGCATTTGGGTGTGAACTACAACAACCCGAAAGCACTGGTTCTGTCCAAGACCCTGGATCAGGCTACCGGCCAGTTCCTCGACAACAACAAGTCGCCATCGCGCAAAGTCGGCAACATCGACAACCGCGGCAGCCACTTCTACCTGGCGCTGTACTGGGCTCAGGCCCTGGCCGCCCAGACCGAAGACGCTGCACTGCAAGCGCAGTTCGCGACCCTGGCCAAAACCCTGACCGAGAACGAAGCAACCATCGTTGCCGAGCTCAATGCCGTTCAGGGCAAGCCAGTGGACATCGGCGGTTACTACCACGCCGACGCCGAGCTGATCAGCAAGGCCATGCGTCCAAGCGCAACCTTCAACGCGGCGATTGCTGCGCTGGTTTAAGGTTGTAAAGGGAACATCACAGACCCCGGCCCAGCGCCGGGGTTTGTGTTTCCGGGTTTTATGATCACCACAAAACCCTGTGGGAGCTGGCTTGCCAGCGATAGCGGTGGATCAGTCACCTTCAATGCTGAATGATAGGCCGCCATCGCTGGCAAGCCAGCTCCCACAGGGATCGGGTTCCAATATTCAAAAACGAGGACACCGTATGGAATGGCTCCCCCACATCACCGTCGCCACTATCGTCGAGGACAACGGCCGTTTCCTGATGGTCGAAGAGCACAAAGCCGGGCGTAACGTACTCAACCAGCCGGCCGGCCATCTCGACCCGAACGAAACCCTGATCGAAGCCGCCATCCGCGAAACCCTCGAAGAAACCGGCTGGGACGTCGAACCCATCGGCGTCGTCGGCATTTATCTGTACACCGCCCCGAGCAACGGCGTGACATACCAGCGCGTGTGCTTCAGCGCCAAAGCCGTCAAACACCACCCGGATTATCAACTCGACGACGGCATCGTCGGCGCCAAGTGGCTGAGCCGCGACGAATTAATCGCCCAACGCGACAACTGGCGCAGCGAGCTGATCATCCGTTGCATCGACGATTATCTGGCCGGTCATCACTTCAGCCTCGAACTGATCCGCCCTTCTCTTTAGCCTTGAGGACGTGAGCCTGATAGAATCGCGTCCTTTTTCAAGACACTCATTGAATCCCTATGCGTGATCCAGCCCCTTCTGACACATCCAAGAAGCGCGTCATTGTCGGCATGTCCGGCGGCGTGGACTCTTCCGTTTCCGCTCTCCTGCTGATCGAGCAGGGTTATGAGGTGGAAGGCCTGTTCATGAAGAACTGGGAAGAAGACGACGGAACGGAATACTGCACCGCCATGGACGACCTGGCGGACGCCCAGGCCGTGTGCGACAAAATCGGCATCAAGCTGCACACTGCCAACTTCGCCGCCGAGTACTGGGACAACGTGTTCGAGCACTTCCTCGCCGAATACAAGGCCGGGCGTACACCGAACCCGGACATCCTGTGCAACCGCGAGATCAAGTTCAAGGCGTTCCTCGACTACGCCATGATGCTCGGCGCCGACCTGATCGCCACCGGCCACTACGTGCGTCGTCGCGATATCGATGGCCGCACCGAACTGCTCAAGGGCCTCGATCCGAACAAGGATCAGAGCTACTTCCTCCACGCCGTCGGCGGCGAACAGATCGCCAAGACGCTGTTCCCGGTCGGCGAACTGGAAAAGCCGCAAGTGCGCGCCATTGCCGAGAAATACGAGCTGGCGACCGCCAAGAAGAAGGATTCCACCGGGATCTGCTTCATCGGCGAGCGTCGTTTCAGCGATTTCCTCAAGCAATATCTGCCGGCGCAACCGGGCGAGATCAAGACCACCGAAGGCGAAGTCATCGGCCGCCACCACGGCTTGATGTACCACACCATCGGCCAGCGCCAGGGCCTCGGCATCGGTGGTCTGAAAGATGCCGGCGACGAGCCGTGGTACGTGCTGCACAAGGATCTCGACACCAACGAGCTGATCGTCGGCCAGGGCAACAACCACCCGTGGCTGTTCTCCGGCGCCCTGCTCGCGTCGGAAATCTATTGGGTCAACCCGATCGACCTGAGCCAGCCGCTGCGCCTGACCGCGAAAGTGCGTTATCGCCAGAGCGATCAGGCCTGCACCCTGGAAAAAACCGCCAGCGGCTACCGCGCCGTGTTCGACGAACCGCAACGCGCAGTGACGCCGGGCCAGTCCGTGGTGTTCTATGACGGTGAAATCTGCCTCGGTGGCGGCGTGATCGAAGTCGCCGAGCCGTGGAGCGGTCAGGCATGAGCCCGACTCAGGAGCAACTGACGGCGCTCGGCGGTGTGTTTCTCGCCGCTGTTTTGGTCGACCGGATCGCCAAGACCGGCCAGACCAGCGAGGCCGGCCTGAGCTGCATGCTCGGCAGCCTATTGGTACGCGATCCGAAAGACACACTGGATGTTTACGGCGGCGACGACCTCAATCTGCGCGAAGGCTATCGAGCGCTGATCGGCGCATTGGAGCGCGATCCGAGCACCTTGCAGCGCGAGCCGTTGCGTTATGCCCTGTCGATGCTCGGTCTGGAACGTCAGCTGGCCAAGCGTGACGACATGCTCGACACCATCGGCAAGCGCCTGCCGCAAATTCAGTCGCAGGTCGAACACTTCGGCCCGGCCCACGAAAACGTCGTCGCCGCTTGCGGTGCGCTGTATCAGGACACCCTGAGCACCCTGCGCCAACGCATTCAGGTGCATGGCGACATGCGCAACCTGCAGCAGCCGAGCAACGCCTCGAAGATCCGCGCCCTGCTGCTCGCCGGTATCCGTTCAGCGCGCCTGTGGCGACAGCTCGGCGGCCACCGCTGGCAATTGGTGATCAGCCGTCGCAAATTGCTCAAAGAGCTGTATCCGTTGCTGCGCAGCGAGTAAACGCCACGCAATAAAAGTTTTGTAGCCTGTAACGCGTAATACGCCGGTCAGTTGGCAACGGACCGGCGGATTTTTTCATGTATGATACGCGCCCCATTTCGTTGCCCGACTGTCCGAGAACACCCCATGCAGCTTTCTTCGCTCACTGCGGTTTCCCCTGTTGACGGCCGCTACGCCGGCAAAACCCAGGCCCTGCGCCCGATTTTCAGCGAGTACGGCCTGATCCGTGCCCGCGTTCTGGTTGAAGTGCGCTGGCTCCAGCGCCTCGCCGCCCACGCCGGTATCCCGGAAGTGCCAGCCTTCTCCGCCGAGGCCAACGCCGTTCTCAATGAACTGGCTGAAAACTTCTCGCTGGAGCACGCCGAGCGCGTCAAAGAAATCGAGCGCACCACCAACCACGACGTCAAGGCGATCGAATACCTGCTCAAAGAGCAGGCGGCCAAGCTGCCGGAGCTGGCCAAGGTCAGCGAGTTCATCCACTTTGCCTGCACCAGCGAAGACATCAACAACCTGTCCCACGCCCTGATGCTGCGCGAAGGCCGTGACGACGTGATGCTGCCGCTGATGCGCCAGACTGCCAACGCCATCCGCGAACTGGCCATCCGTTTTGCCGACGTGCCAATGCTGTCGCGTACCCACGGCCAACCAGCCTCTCCGACCACTCTGGGTAAAGAGCTGGCGAACGTGGTCTACCGTCTCGAGCGCCAGATCGCTCAAGTCGCTGCCGTGCCGCTGCTGGGCAAGATCAACGGTGCTGTCGGCAACTACAACGCGCACCTGTCGGCCTACCCGCAGATCGACTGGGAAGCCAACGCTCGCGCTTTCATCGAAGACGAACTGGGTCTGGGCTTCAACCCGTACACCACGCAGATCGAACCGCACGACTACATTGCCGAGCTGTTCGACGCCATTGCGCGCTTCAACACCATCCTGATCGACTTCGACCGTGACATCTGGGGCTACATTTCCCTGGGTTACTTCAAGCAGCGCACCATCGCTGGTGAAATCGGTTCGTCGACCATGCCGCACAAGGTCAACCCGATCGACTTCGAAAACTCCGAAGGCAACCTGGGCATCGCCAACGCACTGTTCCAGCATCTGGCGAGCAAACTGCCAATCTCCCGCTGGCAGCGCGACCTGACCGACTCCACCGTACTGCGCAACCTCGGTGTCGGCTTCGCCCACAGCGTGATCGCTTACGAAGCCAGCCTCAAAGGCATCAGCAAACTGGAGCTCAACGAGCAAAAGATTGCCGCTGACCTCGACGCTTGCTGGGAAGTTTTGGCTGAGCCGATCCAGACCGTGATGCGTCGTTACAACATCGAAAACCCGTACGAGAAGCTGAAAGAACTGACCCGCGGCAAGGGCATCAGCCCTGAAGCGTTGCAGACTTTCATCGACGGCCTGGACATGCCAGCCGAAGCGAAAGCCGAGCTGAAACAGCTGACCCCGGCCAACTACATCGGCAACGCTGTAGCGCAAGCCAAACGCATCTGATCGACCGCTTGACCCGTTTGAGACGCCCGGCCGCGCCGGGCGTTTTTATTCCCGTCTGAAAAGTGCTTTTTTTCAATAGGTTACATATGAATTCCGATATTCCTCTTCAACTTCTGGGCGGTCTCACGGCGCGCGAATTCCTGCGCGACTACTGGCAGAAAAAGCCACTGCTGATCCGCCAGGCGATTCCTGACTTCGAAAGCCCGATCGACGCCGACGAACTGGCCGGCCTGGCCCTGGAAGAAGAAGTCGAATCGCGTCTGGTGATCGAACACGGCGAGCGCCCATGGGAACTGCGTCGCGGCCCGTTCGCTGAAGACGAATTCAGCAAGCTGCCGGAAAAAGAGTGGACCCTGCTCGTTCAGGCAGTCGATCAATTCGTACCGGAAGTCAGCGAGCTGCTGGAAAACTTCCGCTTCCTGCCGAGCTGGCGCGTCGACGACGTGATGATCAGCTTCGCCGCCCCGGGTGGCAGCGTTGGTCCGCACTTCGACAACTACGACGTGTTCCTGCTGCAAGGTCACGGCAAGCGCAACTGGAAAATCGGCCAGATGTGCGATTCCGAGAGCCCGCTGCTGCAACACGCGGACCTGCGCATCCTCGCCGAATTCCATGAGACCGAAGAGTGGGTGCTGGAACCGGGCGACATGCTCTACCTGCCGCCACGCCTGGCCCACTGCGGTGTCGCGGTCGACAACTGCATGACCTATTCGGTTGGCTTCCGCGCACCGAGCGCCTCCGAAGTACTGACCCACTTCACCGACTTCCTCAGCCAGTTCCTGACCGACGAAGAACGTTACACCGATGCCGACGCGCAGCCAGCGGCCGATCCACACCAGATTCAACATGACGCACTGGATCGCCTGAAGAGCCTGCTCGCCGAGCACATGAGCGACGAGCGCCTGCTGCTGACCTGGTTCGGCCAGTACATGACCGAGCCGCGCTACCCGGAACTGGTGGTTGGCCCGGAAGAAGTCGAAGAAGAAGACTTCCTCAGCGCCCTGCAAGATGGCGCGATACTAATCCGCAACCCGAGCGCGCGCCTGGCCTGGTCGGAAGTCGATGACGATCTGCTGCTGTTCGCCAGCGGCCAGAGCCGTTATTTGCCGGGCAAACTGCGCGAGCTGCTGAAGCTGATCTGCGCCGCCGACGCCCTGCACACCGACAACCTCGGTGAGTGGCTGAACGATGAAGACGGTCGCGGCCTGCTGTGCGAACTGGTCAAGCAAGGCAGCCTGGGGTTCGCCGATGAATAAGATTCGCGTACGTGTCGCAGACTGGCAAAAGGACATCGCCGAGATCCGGCGCATTCGTGAAACGGTGTTCATCGCCGAACAATCGGTACCCCCTGAGCTGGAATGGGACGCGGATGACGCGACTGCAGTGCATTTTCTGGCGTTCGAAGGCGACTTTCCGATCGGTACTGCCCGCCTGTTGCCCGATGGACACATCGGCCGGGTTTCGGTGCTGAAGGACTGGCGCGGGATGAAGGTCGGCGATGCGCTGATGCAAGCGGTGATTGCCGAAGCGGAAGCGCGCGGTCTGGAACAGCAGATGCTCAGCGCTCAGGTGCAGGCCACGGCGTTTTATGAGCGCCTGGGTTTCAGCCTGGTCAGTGAGGAGTTCCTGGAAGCAGGAATTCCGCATGTCGACATGGTTCGCCATTCGGCCTGAACGCTGCCCTGATCGTTCCCACGCTCTGCGTGGGAATGCCTCTCGGGACGCTCCGCGTCCCTTGCGACATGTGACGCAGAGCGTCACTGGCTGCATTCCCACGCCGAGCGTGGGAACGATCACCACAAGAGCAGCTCTCAAAACGCCCCGCCATTTTCGGATGCCGGGGCGTTTTGCTGTCTACGATTCAACTTGCCCCACCCCGGGCCGACAAACTGGCAATATCAAGCCTTTCGAAAGCGGAGATAACGGACATGTCCCTACGCACCCTGCTCACCACCCTGCTGCTTGGTTGCAGTTTCTCGGTGATGGCAGCCACAGAAATCGTGCCACTCAATTACCGCACCAGCGCCGACATGCTGCCGATGGCGCAAGACTTTCTCGGCAAGGACGGCCAGGTCAGTGCCTATGGCAATCAACTGATCATCAAGGCCGAGCCGGACAAGATCCAGGAACTCAAGGCACTGATCACCCAGCTCGACACCGCGCCGAAGCGCCTGCTGATCACAGTCGACACCAATGAAAACAATGGTCGTGGCGACGAAGGTTATTCAGTCAACGGCGCGCAAACGCGCATCATCAGTCGCAGCACCGCCAGCCGCGACGGCGGCGTGCAGCAGGTGCAGGCCACCGACGGCATGCCCGCACTGATTCAGGTTGGCCAGAGCGTGCCGATCACCAGCAGCCAGAGCAATTCCTACGGCGACTACAGCAGCCAGACCCAATATCGCAACGTCACCCAGGGTTTCTATGTCACCGCCAGCGTCACCGGCGACATCGTTCATCTGGCGATCAGTACCAACCGTGACCGCATGAGCCAGGAACGTCCCGATGTAGTGAACGTGCAAAGCACCGACACAACGGTCAGCGGACGCCTGGGTGAATGGATCACGCTGGCGGGCGTGAATCGCCAGACTCAGGCTGATAAACAGGGCCTGACCCGCAGCTACTCGACTCAAGGCCGGGATGACATGACCCTGAAGGTCAAAGTCGACGCCTTGGACTAAAGCACCGAAAACTGACTGATTAGTCGTATTAGACGAAAGATGTAGTGCTTGAAAAAAAGCACTACAAAATGTTTGACGGGTTAAAAAAGCGAAGGCATGATGGCCTCGCTCCCGCTAATCAGAGGCCCTGGCAAGGGCCTTCGAAGCGATGTTCGCACCTACCCCGCGAACCGCTTCGTGTCTGTACCGCCCACAAGGCGTGTTTGACGAGGTTGCCGACTGGAACGAAGTTGTCCCGAGGGACGGAAGCGTAATTTAGGTAACCCGGCATCACACTGTAGTTCGTATAAAGGCCCACGACGCCCGAATGCGCCCGCCAGTTTCGCCCTTACCTGCTCACTTCCCCTCGAGCCCATCGTTCATCCCGTCGCCTACCCCGCCGAATCCGACTTGACCACCTAAGCTTCTGGTCAGCGAGCGCAGGAATTTTCCACCGCAGAACAACTTTTCATAAAGACGCGACGAGGTTTATCTCCATGGCACTGACACGCGAACAGCAAATTGCAGCCCTCGAAAAAGACTGGGCTGAAAACCCGCGCTGGAAAGGCGTGACACGCACTTACTCCGCTGCTGACGTCGTCCGTCTGCGTGGCTCGGTTCAACCTGAGCACACCTTCGCAAAAATGGGCGCCGAGAAGCTGTGGAACCTGGTCACCCAGGGTGCCAAGCCGTCCTTCCGTCCTGAGAAAGATTTCGTCAACTGCATGGGCGCCCTGACCGGCGGCCAGGCTGTGCAACAGGTTAAAGCCGGTATCCAGGCGATCTACCTGTCGGGCTGGCAAGTGGCTGCGGACAACAACTCCGCAGAATCCATGTACCCGGACCAATCGCTGTACCCGGTGGACTCGGTGCCAACCGTGGTCAAGCGCATCAACAACTCGTTCCGTCGTGCTGATCAGATCCAGTGGAAAGCCGGCAAGAACCCGGGCGACGAAGGCTACATCGACTACTTCGCGCCAATCGTGGCTGACGCTGAAGCCGGTTTCGGCGGCGTTCTGAACGCCTATGAGCTGATGAAGAGCATGATCGAAGCAGGCGCCGCCGGCGTTCACTTCGAAGACCAGCTGGCTTCCGTGAAGAAGTGCGGTCACATGGGCGGTAAAGTACTGGTGCCTACTCAGGAAGCCGTGCAGAAACTGACCGCTGCTCGCTTGGCTGCAGACGTTGCCGGTACGCCGACCATCATCCTGGCCCGCACCGACGCCAACGCGGCTGACCTGCTGACTTCCGATTGCGACCCGTACGACCAGCCGTTCGTGACTGGCGAGCGCACTCAGGAAGGTTTCTACAAGGTTCGTGCCGGTCTGGATCAAGCGATCGCTCGTGGCCTGGCTTACGCGCCGTACGCCGACCTGATCTGGTGCGAAACCGCCAAGCCGGATCTGGACGAGGCACGTCGCTTCGCTGAAGCGATCAAAAAGGAATACCCGGACCAACTGCTGTCGTACAACTGCTCGCCTTCCTTCAACTGGAAGAAAAACCTGGACGACGCGACCATCGCCAAGTTCCAGCGCGAACTGTCCGCCATGGGCTACAAGCACCAGTTCATCACCCTGGCCGGCATTCACAACATGTGGCACAGCATGTTCAACCTGGCGCACGACTACGCCCGCAACGACATGACTGCCTACGTGAAGCTGCAAGAGCAGGAATTTGCTGACGCTGCCAAGGGTTACACCTTCGTGGCTCACCAGCAGGAAGTGGGCACCGGCTACTTCGACGACATGACCACCGTGATTCAGGGTGGCTCGTCCTCGGTAACCGCACTGACCGGTTCGACTGAAGAAGAACAGTTCCACTGATTCTGCTTCGCCTGAGCAAACGGCCTCTGCGGATCGTATAGAAAGCTAACCGCAGAGCTGCAAAACTGACGCCCCGACTGGTTCGGGGCGTTTTTTTTGACTAGGTTTTAATGAACACCACAAATCTCTGTAGGAGTGAGCCTGCTCGCGATAGCGATGGGTCAGTCACCGCATGCGCAAGCTGACACACCGCTATCGCGAGCAGGCTCACTCCTACAGGGATCGGGTTAGCCCGGACAAAAACATTGACCCAGAGCGGTATCGACATCAGAAAAATCGGTTAAAACGGGCGCCACCGCTACTTGCAGTAACAGGCATATAAGACAACTTCCTGGTTACTGCACCGCTAAACAGTTACAAAACCACCTCAAACGATATTAATTATCATTTAGCCGCAACTATGTTCGTTACATTTCCCACAAAACATAATTCACGCAAAACCGGCTAATGCCCGCAACGCATGGGCTGCAGGGCATCGGAGGTGTGCTATGTCCTTATTCCAATAAATAATTTCGCTATAGGAATTTTACTTGCAGGGTGTTTAGCCATAAAATCAGCGCGATTGATTGCTGCGACATATCGTCACTGCCTTATTTCTTTATCAAGCTCAGAGACCTTTGCTCTCTGTTAAGGATTACCAGCATGCCCGAAGCGACAGGACTCATGGCCCACAACTGGGGCTTTGCCATTTTCCTTCTGGGTGTAGTCGGCCTGTGTGCCTTCATGCTCGGCGTCTCCAGCCTCCTCGGGTCAAAAGCCTGGGGCCGCAGCAAAAACGAACCGTTCGAGTCCGGCATGCTACCTACCGGTGGCGCCCGCTTACGGCTCTCAGCCAAATTCTATCTGGTCGCGATGCTGTTCGTGATCTTCGATATCGAAGCCCTCTTTCTCTTTGCATGGTCTGTGTCCGTCCGCGAAAGCGGCTGGACCGGATTCGTCGAAGCTCTCGTTTTCATAGCAATTCTGTTGGCAGGTCTTGTCTACCTGTTCCGAGTGGGCGCCCTTGACTGGGCTCCGGAAGCTCGTCGCAAGCGGCAGGCGAAGCTGAAACAATGAGGCTTTGGCAATGCAATACAATCTCACCAGAATCGACCCCGATGCTCCTAACGAGCAGTATCCGATTGGCGAACGGGAAACCGTTTCCGATCCGTTAGAAGATCAAGTTCACAAAAACATTTTCATGGGCAAGCTGGAAGACGTGCTGAACGGTGCGGTCAACTGGGGACGTAAGAACTCCCTGTGGCCGTACAACTTCGGCTTGTCGTGCTGCTACGTGGAAATGACCACCGCCTTCACGGCGCCCCACGACATCGCGCGCTTTGGCGCCGAAGTTATCCGGGCATCACCGCGTCAGGCCGACTTCATGGTTATCGCCGGTACCTGCTTCATCAAGATGGCGCCGATCATTCAGCGTCTCTACGAGCAAATGCTCGAACCGAAATGGGTTATCTCCATGGGTTCGTGCGCCAACTCCGGTGGCATGTACGACATCTACTCTGTGGTTCAAGGGGTGGACAAGTTCTTGCCCGTGGACGTCTACGTACCTGGCTGCCCGCCCCGTCCAGAAGCATTTCTGCAAGGCTTGATGCTGTTGCAGGAATCGATTGGCCAGGAGCGTCGCCCACTGTCCTGGGTCGTTGGTGATCAAGGCGTTTATCGCGCCGACATGCCTTCGCAGAAAGAACAGCGCCGCGAACAGCGAATCGCAGTCACAAACCTGCGCAGCCCTGACGAAGTCTGATCCAGATCTGTTCTTACAAAGAAACGAGAAGCTGGCTTCATTCTTTACGTTGACCGAAAGCGAAAAAATAACCATGACTACAGGCAGCGCTCTGTACATCCCGCCTTATAAGGCAGACGACCAGGATGTGGTCGTTGAATTGAACAACCGTTTTGGCGCCGAAGCGTTCACCGCTCAGTCGACCCGCACCGGTATGCCGGTACTGTGGGTCGCTCGCGCCAGGCTCGTTGAAGTCCTGACTTTCCTGCGCAACATGCCCAAGCCGTACGTCATGCTCTATGACCTGCACGGCGTGGACGAGCGTCTGCGTACCAAGCGTCAAGGGCTGCCGTCGGACGCCGAGTTCACCGTGTTCTATCACCTCATGTCGCTTGAGCGTAACAGTGACGTGATGATCAAGGTCGCCTTGTCCGAGAGCGACCTGAGCTTGCCGACCGTGACCGGTATCTGGCCGAACGCCAACTGGTACGAGCGTGAAGTCTGGGACATGTTCGGCATCGACTTCAAAGGCCACCCGCACCTGTCGCGCATCATGATGCCGCCGACCTGGGAAGGTCACCCGCTGCGCAAGGACTTCCCGGCGCGCGCCACCGAATTCGATCCGTACAGCCTCAACCTCGCCAAGCAACAGCTTGAGGAAGAAGCCGCGCGCTTCCGTCCTGAAGACTGGGGCATGAAGCGCTCCGGGGCCAACGAGGACTACATGTTCCTCAACCTGGGTCCGAACCACCCTTCGGCTCACGGTGCGTTCCGCATCATCCTGCAACTGGACGGCGAAGAGATCGTCGACTGCGTGCCGGACATCGGTTACCACCACCGTGGTGCCGAGAAAATGGCCGAACGTCAGTCCTGGCACAGCTTCATCCCGTACACCGACCGTATCGACTACCTCGGCGGCGTGATGAACAACCTGCCATACGTGCTCTCGGTCGAGAAGCTGGCCGGCATCAAGGTGCCGGAGAAAGTCGACGTCATCCGCATCATGATGGCCGAGTTCTTCCGGATCACCAGCCACCTGCTGTTCCTGGGTACTTACATCCAGGACGTCGGCGCCATGACCCCGGTGTTCTTCACCTTCACCGACCGCCAGAAGGCGTACACGGTGATCGAAGCCATTACCGGTTTCCGTCTGCACCCGGCCTGGTACCGCATCGGTGGCGTCGCCCACGACCTGCCGCGCGGCTGGGACAAACTGGTGAAAGACTTCGTTGAATGGCTGCCAAAACGCCTCGACGAATACACCAAGGCTGCCCTGCAGAACAGCATCCTCAAGGGCCGTACCATCGGCGTCGCCCAGTACAACACCAAGGAAGCCCTGGAATGGGGTGTCACCGGTGCTGGCCTGCGTTCGACCGGTTGCGACTTCGACCTGCGTAAAGCGCGTCCGTACTCTGGCTACGAGAACTTCGAGTTCGAAGTGCCGCTGGCCGCCCACGGCGATGCCTACGACCGCTGCATGGTCCGCGTCGAAGAGATGCGTCAGAGCATCAAGATCATCGACCAGTGCATGCGCAACATGCCGGAAGGCCCGTACAAGGCGGATCACCCGCTGACCACGCCGCCGCCGAAAGAGCGCACGCTGCAGCACATCGAAACCTTGATCACGCACTTCCTGCAAGTTTCGTGGGGCCCGGTCATGCCGGCCAACGAATCCTTCCAGATGATCGAAGCGACCAAGGGCATCAACAGTTATTACCTGACGAGCGACGGCGGCACCATGAGCTACCGTACCCGGATCCGTACTCCGAGCTTCCCGCATCTGCAACAGATCCCTTCGGTGATCAAAGGCAGCATGGTCGCGGACTTGATTGCGTACCTGGGTAGTATCGACTTCGTTATGGCCGACGTGGACCGCTAAGCATGAACAGCACGCTTATCCAGACAGACCGTTTCACCCTGAGTGAAACCGAGCGCTCGGCCATCGAGCACGAGCTGCATCACTACGAAGACCCGCGCGCGGCGTCGATCGAAGCCCTGAAGATCGTTCAGAAAGAACGCGGCTGGGTGCCGGATGGCGCCTTGTACGCGATCGGCGAGATCCTCGGCATCCCGGCCAGCGACGTTGAAGGTGTGGCGACGTTCTATAGCCAGATCTTCCGTCAACCGGTTGGCCGTCACATCATTCGCGTCTGCGACAGCATGGTCTGCTACATCGGCGGCCACGAGTCGGTGGTCAGCGAAATCCAGAACAATCTGGGCATCGGCCTGGGTCAGACCACCACCGACGGTCGTTTCACCCTGCTGCCTGTCTGCTGCCTCGGCAACTGCGACAAGGCTCCGGCGCTGATGATCGACGACGACACCTTTGGTGATGTGCAGCCTGCTGGCGTCGCCAAACTGCTCGAGGGCTACGTATGACCCTGACATCTTTCGGTCCTGCCAACCGCATTCAGCGTTCGGCCGAGACTCACCCGCTGACCTGGCGTCTGCGTGACGACGGCGACGCCGTGTGGCTCGACGAATACCAGGCCAAGAACGGTTACGCCGCAGCACGCAAAGCCTTCGCCGACATGGATCAGGACGCCATCGTCCAGACCGTGAAAGACGCAGGTTTGAAAGGTCGCGGTGGTGCAGGCTTCCCCACGGGTGTGAAGTGGGGCCTGATGCCCAAAGACGAATCCATCAACATCCGCTACCTGCTGTGCAACGCGGACGAGATGGAGCCGAACACCTGGAAAGACCGCATGCTGATGGAGCAACTGCCCCATCTGCTGATCGAAGGCATGCTGATCAGTGCCCGCGCACTGAAAACCTACCGTGGCTACATCTTCCTGCGTGGCGAATACACCACCGCCGCCAAGCACCTCAACCGTGCCGTGGAAGAAGCCAAGGCAGCGGGCCTGCTGGGCAAAAACATCCTGGGCAGCGGTTTTGATTTCGAACTGTTCGTCCACACCGGCGCCGGGCGTTACATCTGCGGTGAAGAAACCGCACTGATCAACTCCCTCGAAGGCCGCCGCGCCAACCCGCGCTCCAAGCCGCCCTTCCCTGCCGCCGTCGGCGTGTGGGGCAAGCCGACTTGCGTGAACAACGTGGAAACCCTGTGCAACGTTCCGGCGATCATTGCCGACGGCGTTGACTGGTACAAATCGTTGGCCCGCGAAGGCAGCGAAGACATGGGCACCAAGCTCATGGGCTTCTCCGGCAAAGTGAAAAACCCGGGCCTGTGGGAACTGCCATTCGGCGTCACCGGTCGCGAGCTGTTCGAAGACTACGCCGGCGGCATGCGCGACGGCTTCAAGCTCAAGGCCTGGCAGCCAGGTGGCGCCGGTACCGGTTTCCTCTTGCCAGAACACCTCGACGCACAAATGTACGCCGGCGGCATCGCCAAAGTGGGCACCCGTATGGGTACCGGCCTGGCCATGGCGGTGGATGACAGTGTCAACATGGTTTCCCTGCTGCGCAACATGGAGCAGTTCTTTGCTCGCGAGTCCTGCGGCTTCTGCACCCCGTGCCGTGATGGTTTGCCATGGAGCGTCAAGCTCTTGATGGCCATCGAAGAAGGCCGCGGTCAGCCAGGCGACATCGAGACCCTGCTGGGTCTGGTCAACTTCCTCGGCCCGGGCAAGACCTTCTGTGCTCACGCACCGGGTGCCGTGGAGCCGTTGGGCAGTGCCATCAAATACTTCCGTCCAGAGTTCGAAGCCGGTATCGCGCCTGCAAGCGCCGCCGTCCCGCCTCTGGCAAGGCCGATCGTAATCGGCGCGTAAACGCTTAAAAGGCGAAGGGTCCGTGCCCTTCGCCTTTCGTCCGATGACGCCTTTCGGGGCTGACTGGATTCGGACGGATAACAAGATTCCATTAGCCACGCCCGCTGACACCGGGCCAACGAAGACCTTTGAACCATGGCCACTATCCACGTAGACGGCAAAGCGCTCGAAGTCGACGGGGCAGACAACCTGTTACAGGCATGTCTGTCGCTGGGCCTCGACATCCCTTATTTTTGCTGGCACCCCGCGCTTGGTAGCGTCGGGGCTTGCCGCCAGTGCGCGGTCAAGCAGTACACCGACGAGAACGACACCCGTGGTCGCATCGTCATGTCCTGCATGACCCCGGCCACCGATAACACCTGGATCTCCATCGACGATGAAGAATCCAAGGCGTTCCGCGCCAGTGTTGTCGAATGGCTGATGACCAACCACCCGCACGACTGCCCTGTGTGCGAAGAAGGCGGTCACTGCCACCTGCAAGACATGACCGTGATGACCGGCCACAACGAGCGCCGTTATCGCTTCACCAAACGCACCCACCAGAACCAGCAACTGGGCCCGTTCATTTCCCACGAAATGAACCGCTGCATCGCTTGCTATCGCTGCGTGCGTTTCTACAAGGATTACGCCGGCGGCACCGACCTCGGTGTGTTCGGCGCCCACGACAACGTGTACTTCGGTCGCGTTGAAGACGGCACCCTCGAAAGCGAGTTCTCCGGCAACCTCACCGAGGTCTGCCCGACCGGTGTGTTCACCGACAAGACTCACTCCGAGCGCTACAACCGTAAGTGGGACATGCAGTTCTCGCCGAGCATCTGCCATGGCTGCTCCAGCGGTTGCAACATCTCCCCGGGCGAGCGTTACGGCGAACTGCGTCGCATCGAGAACCGTTTCAACGGTTCGGTGAACCAGTATTTCCTGTGCGACCGTGGCCGTTTCGGTTATGGCTACGTCAACCGCACCGACCGTCCACGTCAGCCGCTGCTGGCCGACGGCACCAAGCTGGGCCTCGACGCCGCACTGGATAAAGCCGCTGATCTGCTCCGCGGTCGCAATATCGTCGGTATCGGTTCGCCGCGTGCCAGCCTCGAAAGCAACTACGCGTTGCGCGAACTGGTCGGCGCCGAGCACTTCTACTCCGGTATCGAAGCCTCCGAGCTGGAGCGCATCCGTCTGGTCCTGCAAGTGCTCAAAGACAGCCCGCTGCCAGTGCCGAACATGCGCGACATCGAAGACCACGACGCCATTTTCGTCCTCGGTGAAGACCTGACCCAGACCGCCGCCCGTATGGCCCTGGCCCTGCGTCAATCGGTCAAAGGCAAAGCTGAAGACATGGCTGAAGCCATGCGCGTTCAGCCTTGGCTCGACGCTGCAGTGAAGAACATCGGTCAGCACGCGCTGAACCCGCTGTTCATCGCCAGCCTGGCGGAAACCAAGCTCGACGACGTTGCCGAAGAATGCGTACACGCCGCTCCAGACGATCTGGCGCGCATCGGTTTCGCCGTGGCTCACGCTCTGGATGCCAGCGCGCCGGCCGTTGAAGGTCTGGACGCCGAAGCACTGGAACTGGCCAAGCGCATTGCTGATGCCCTGCTCGCGGCCAAACGTCCGCTGATCATCGCCGGTACTTCGCTGGGCTCCAAAGCGCTGATCGAAGCCGCTGCGAACATCGCCAAAGCCCTGAAGCTGCGCGAGAAGAACGGTTCGATCAGCCTGATCGTGCCGGAAGCCAACAGCCTCGGCTTGGCCATGCTCGGTGGCGAATCGGTGGATGCTGCGCTGCAAGCAGTCATCGACGGCAAGGCCGACGCTATCGTCGTGCTGGAAAACGATCTGTACACCCGCACCTCGAAAGCCAAGGTCGATGCGGCATTGAACGCTGCGAAAGTAGTGATCGTTGCCGACCATCAGAAGACCGCCACCAGCGACCGCGCACATCTGGTTCTGCCAGCCGCCAGCTTCGCTGAAGGCGACGGTACGCTGGTCAGCCAGGAAGGTCGCGCCCAGCGCTTCTTCCAGGTTTTCGATCCGCAATACCTGGACGCAAGCATTCTTGTTCACGAAGGCTGGCGTTGGCTGCACGCCCTGCGCGCCACTCTGCTGAACCAGCCGATCGACTGGACGCAACTCGACCACGTCACCGCTGCCGTGGCTTCGAGCACCGAGCAACTGGCGCGTATCGTCGACGCTGCACCGTCCGCCGCGTTCCGCATCAAGGGTCTGAAACTGGCGCGTGAGCCGCTGCGTTATTCCGGTCGCACCGCGATGCGCGCCGACATCAGCGTTCACGAACCACGCACCCCGCAAGACAAAGACACCGCGTTCGCCTTCTCCATGGAAGGTTACTCGGGTTCGGCTGAGCCACGTCAGCAAGTGCCATTCGCCTGGTCGCCGGGCTGGAACTCGCCACAAGCGTGGAACAAGTTCCAGGACGAAGTCGGTGGTCACCTGCGCGCTGGCGACCCGGGCACCCGCCTGATCGAAAGCACTGGCGATTCGCTGAACTGGTTCGCTGCCGCTCCGCGTGCGTTCAACCCGGCGCCGGGCACCTGGCAAGCCGTGCCGTTCTATCACCTGTTCGGCAGCGACGAGAACTCGTCGAAAGCCGCGCCGGTGCAAGAGCGCATTCCGGCTCCGTATGTTGCTCTGGCCAAATCCGAAGCGGATCGTCTGGGCGTCAACGACGGTGCCCTGCTGAGCCTGAACGTCGCCGGCCAGACCCTGCGTCTGCCGCTGCGCATCAATGAAGAACTGGGCGCAGGTCTGGTGGCATTGCCTGCGGGCATCGCCGGCATTCCACCGGCATTCGCCGGCGTATCCGTCGACGGTCTGCAGGAGGCAGCACAATGACCTGGTTCACCCCTGAAGTGATCGATGTGATCCTGACGGTCATCAAAGCCATCGTGATTCTGCTGGCCGTTGTGGTCGCAGGCGCGTTGCTCAGCTTTGTCGAACGTCGCCTGCTGGGCTGGTGGCAGGACCGTTACGGTCCGAACCGCGTTGGCCCGTTTGGTATGTTCCAGATCGCCGCCGACATGCTGAAGATGTTCTTCAAGGAAGACTGGACCCCGCCGTTCGCCGATAAAGTGATCTTCACTTTGGCACCGGTGGTGGCCATGTCCGCCCTGCTGATCGCGTTTGCGATCATCCCGATCACCCCGACCTGGGGTGTGGCGGATCTGAACATCGGCCTGCTGTTCTTCTTCGCCATGGCCGGTCTGTCGGTCTACGCGGTGTTGTTCGCCGGCTGGTCGAGTAACAACAAGTTCGCCCTGCTCGGCAGCTTGCGTGCCTCGGCGCAGACCGTGTCCTACGAAGTGTTCATGGGCCTGGCCCTGATGGGCATCGTGGTGCAGGTCGGCTCGTTCAACATGCGCGACATCGTCGAGTACCAGGCGCAGAACCTGTGGTTCATCATTCCGCAGTTCTTCGGCTTCTGTACCTTCTTCATCGCTGGCGTCGCCGTGACTCACCGTCACCCGTTCGACCAGCCGGAAGCGGAACAGGAACTGGCCGACGGTTACCACATTGAATACGCCGGTATGAAATGGGGCATGTTCTTCGTCGGTGAATACATCGGCATCATCCTGATCTCGGCGCTGTTGGTCACCCTGTTCTTCGGTGGCTGGCACGGTCCGTTCGGCATCCTGCCGCAACTGTCCTTCGTCTGGTTCGCACTGAAGACCGCGTTCTTCATCATGCTGTTCATCCTGCTGCGCGCTTCCATCCCGCGTCCGCGTTATGACCAGGTGATGGATTTCAGCTGGAAATTCTGCCTGCCACTGACCCTGATCAATTTGCTGATAACCGCTGCGGTTGTGTTGTGGAACACACCTGCGGTTGCGGTTCAGTGAGGATTTGACCCATGTTCAAATATATTGGCGACATCGTTAAGGGTACTGGTACCCAGTTGCGCAGCCTGGTCATGGTCTTCGGCCATGGCTTCCGCAAGCGCGACACCCTGCAATACCCGGAAGAAGCGGTCTACCTGCCACCACGCTACCGTGGCCGTATCGTCCTGACCCGCGACCCCGATGGCGAAGAGCGTTGCGTAGCCTGCAACCTGTGCGCCGTGGCCTGCCCGGTGGGTTGCATCTCGCTGCAGAAAGCTGAAACCGAAGACGGTCGCTGGTACCCGGACTTCTTCCGTATCAACTTCTCGCGCTGCATTTTCTGCGGTCTCTGCGAGGAAGCCTGTCCGACCACCGCAATCCAGTTGACTCCGGATTTCGAGATGGCCGAGTTCAAACGTCAGGACCTGGTGTACGAGAAAGAAGATCTGCTGATCTCCGGCCCCGGCAAAAACCCTGATTACAACTTCTATCGTGTTGCAGGTATGGCAATCGCTGGCAAGCCGAAAGGCGCCGCGCAGAACGAAGCCGAACCGATCAACGTGAAGAGCTTGCTGCCTTAAGGAAGAACGATGGAATTCGCTTTCTATTTCGCATCGGGTATCGCTGTTGTGTCCACGCTTCGCGTGGTCACCAACACCAACCCTGTGCACGCCCTGCTCTACCTGATCATCTCGTTGATCGCCGTGGCCATGACCTTCTTCGCACTCGGCGCACCGTTCGCCGGCGTGCTGGAAGTGATCGCCTACGCCGGCGCCATCATGGTGCTGTTCGTGTTCGTGGTGATGATGCTGAACCTGGGGCCCGCCTCGGTTCAGCAAGAACGCAGCTGGCTCAAGCCTGGCATCTGGGCCGGGCCGGTGATTCTCGCCGCGCTGCTGCTGGCCGAATTGCTGTATGTGCTGTTCGCTCACCAGAGCGGTCAGGCCATCGGCCACACCACCGTAGACGCGAAAGCCGTGGGCATCAGCCTGTTCGGCCCGTACCTGCTGGTGGTCGAACTCGCCTCGATGCTGCTGCTTGCCGCAGCCGTCACGGCGTTCCATTTGGGCCGTAACGAGGCGAAGGAGTAAGACATGCCTGCTATCCCTCTCGAACATGGATTGGCCGTTGCCGGCATCCTGTTCTGCCTTGGTCTGGTCGGCCTGATGGTCCGCCGCAACATTTTGTTCGTGTTGATGAGTCTGGAAGTGATGATGAACGCCTCTGCACTGGCCTTCATCGTCGCGGGCGCCCGCTGGGCGCAGCCGGATGGACAGATCATGTTCATCCTGGTGATCAGCCTTGCAGCTGCCGAGGCCAGTATTGGTCTGGCGATCCTGCTGCAACTGTATCGCCGCTTCCACACGCTCGATATCGACGCTGCCAGTGAGATGCGCGGATGAACCTGATCTTTCTGACTTTCGTATTCCCTCTGATCGGTTTCCTGCTGCTGTCGTTCTCCCGTGGACGCTGGTCGGAAAACCTCTCGGCGCTGATCGGCGTGGGTTCCATTGGCTTGTCGGCGATTGTCGCCGCTTACGTCATCTGGCAATTCAACGTCGCGCCACCCGAAGGCGGTCACTACACCCTGGTGCTCTGGCAGTGGATGGCGGTCGAAGGCTTCAAGCCTGACTTCGCCCTCTACGTCGACGGCCTGTCGATCACCATGCTCGGCGTGGTGGTGGGCGTCGGTTTCCTGATCCACCTGTTCGCCTCCTGGTACATGCGCGGTGAAGCGGGTTACTCGCGCTTCTTCTCGTACACCAACCTGTTTATCGCCAGCATGCTGTTCCTCGTCCTGGGCGATAACCTGTTGTTCCTGTACTTCGGCTGGGAAGGCGTGGGCCTGTGCTCGTACCTGTTGATCGGTTTCTACTACAGCAACCGCAACAACGGTAACGCCGCACTCAAGGCCTTCATCGTGACCCGGATCGGCGACGTGTTCATGGCCATCGGCCTGTTCATCCTGTTCCAGCAAGTGGGCACGCTGAACATCCAGGAACTGCTGGTGCTGGCACCACAGAAATTCCAGGTCGGTGACTTCTGGATCACCCTGGCGACTCTGATGCTGCTGGGTGGCGCAGTCGGTAAATCGGCACAACTGCCGCTACAAACCTGGCTCGCGGACGCGATGGCCGGCCCTACCCCGGTTTCGGCACTGATCCACGCCGCCACCATGGTGACCGCCGGTGTCTACCTCATCGCCCGTACCCACGGTCTGTTCACCCTGGCGCCGGACATCCTGCACCTGGTCGGCATCGTCGGCGGCGTGACTCTGGTTCTGGCCGGTTTCGCCGCACTGGTACAAACCGACATCAAACGTATCCTCGCCTACTCGACCATGAGCCAGATCGGCTACATGTTCCTGGCGCTGGGCGTTGGTGCATGGGATGGCGCGATTTTCCACCTGATGACCCACGCCTTCTTCAAGGCCCTGCTGTTCCTTGCTTCCGGTGCGGTGATCGTTGCCTGCCACCACGAGCAGAACATCTTCAAGATGGGCGGTCTGTGGAAAAAACTGCCACTGGCCTACGCCAGCTTCATCGTCGGCGGCGCGGCCCTGGCTGCCCTGCCACTGGTTACCGCAGGCTTCTACTCCAAGGACGAAATCCTTTGGGAAGCGTTTGCCAGCGGCAACCACGGTCTGCTCTACGCAGGTCTGGTCGGCGCGTTCATGACTTCGCTGTACACCTTCCGCCTGATCTTCATCACGTTCCACGGTGAAGCCAAGACCGAAGCCCACGCCGGTCACGGCATCGCTCACTGGCTGCCACTGTCGGTGCTGATCGTGCTGTCGACCTTCATCGGCGCGATGATCGTTCCACCGCTGCACGGCGTCCTGCCGGAAAGCGTTGGGCATGCCGGTGGCGAAGCCAAGCACAGTCTGGAAATCGCTTCGGGCGCCATCGCCCTGGCCGGTATCCTGCTGGCGGCCCTGCTGTTCCTTGGCAAGCGTCGCTTCGTGACGGCAATCGCCAACAGCGGCATCGGCCGTTTCCTTTCGGCCTGGTGGTTCGCTGCCTGGGGCTTCGACTGGATCTACGACAAACTGTTCGTCAAGCCGTACCTTGCGATCAGCCATGTACTGCGCAAAGACCCGCTCGACCAGACCATCGGTCTGATCCCGCGTATGGCCAAGGGGGGTCACACCGCCCTGAGCCGTACCGAGACCGGTCAACTGCGTTGGTATGCCGCCTCGATGGCTGCTGGTGCCGTGCTGGTAATCGGCGCCATCGTGCTGGTAGCGGTCTGATATGAACCTTGCGAATTTGCGAAAGGAAACGAGCCCGTCATGATTCTGCCTTGGCTAATCCTGATCCCCTTCATCGGCGGCCTGCTGTGCTGGATGGGTGAGCGCTTCGGCGCTACCCTCCCCCGCTGGATTGCGCTGTTGACCATGACCCTGGAACTCGCCCTCGGCCTCTGGCTGTGGGCCCACGGTGACTATTCATTTGCTCCGGCGCCTGGCGCCGATCCGACCTGGGCGCTTGAGTTCAAGCACGTCTGGATCCAGCGCTTCGGCATCAACGTGCACCTGGCCCTCGACGGCCTGTCGCTGTTGATGATCCTGCTGACCGGCCTGCTGGGTATCCTCTCGGTACTGTGCTCGTGGAAAGAGATCCAACGTCACGTTGGCTTCTTCCACCTGAACCTGATGTGGATCCTGGGCGGCGTTGTCGGCGTGTTCCTCGCCCTCGACCTGTTCATGTTCTTCTTCTTCTGGGAAATGATGCTGGTGCCGATGTACTTCCTCATCGCGCTCTGGGGTCACAGTTCTTCGGACGGCAAGAAAACCCGGATCTACGCAGCGACCAAGTTCTTCATCTTCACTCAGGCTTCCGGCCTGATCATGCTGGTGGCGATCCTCGGTCTGGTGCTGGTCAACTTCAACAACACCGGCGTGATTACCTTCAACTACGCCGACCTGTTGAAAACCAAGATGTCGATGACCACCGAGTACATTCTGATGCTCGGCTTCTTCATCGCCTTCGCGGTCAAGCTGCCCGTCGTACCGTTCCACTCCTGGTTGCCTGACGCTCACGCCCAGGCGCCGACTGCTGGTTCCGTCGACCTCGCCGGTATCCTGCTGAAAACCGCTGCTTACGGCCTGCTGCGTTTCGCCCTGCCGCTGTTCCCGAATGCCTCGGCCGAGTTCGCGCCGATCGCCATGACCCTCGGTCTGATCGGGATCTTCTACGGTGCGTTCCTCGCGTTCGCGCAAACCGACATCAAGCGTCTGATCGCCTTCTCGTCCGTTTCCCACATGGGCTTCGTACTGATCGGCATCTACTCCGGCAGCCAACTGGCACTGCAAGGTGCAGTCATCCAGATGCTCGCGCACGGTCTGTCGGCGGCGGCACTGTTTATCCTCAGCGGTCAGTTGTACGAGCGCTTGCACACTCGTGACATGCGTGAGATGGGCGGTCTGTGGTCGCGTATCGCTTACCTGCCGGCGATCAGCCTGTTCTTTGCAGCCGCGTCCTTGGGTCTGCCGGGTACCGGTAACTTTGTCGGCGAGTTCCTGATCCTGATCGGTACTTTCGCCAGCGCTCCATGGATCACTGCGATTGCCACCTCCGGTCTGGTGTTCGGTTCGGTCTACTCGCTGATCATGATCCACCGTGCTTACTTCGGTCCGGCCAAATCGGATTCGATCCTGCACGGCATGGACGGTCGCGAACTGATCATGGTGCTGGGCCTTGCGGTGCTGCTGATTTACCTCGGCGTTTACCCGCAACCGTTCCTCGATACTTCTGCCGCCACGATGCATGGCGTGCAGCAGTGGCTCGGCACCGCCTTCACTCAACTCGCTTCGGCCCGGTAAGAGCGCTATGGAATTCACGATTCAACACTTTATTGCGCTTGCGCCACTGTTGATCACCAGCCTCACCATTATCGTGGTGATGCTGGCAATCGCCTGGCGCCGCAACCACTCGCAGACCTTCCTGATCTCGGTCGCCGGTCTGAACCTGGCTTTGCTGTCGATCCTGCCAGCCCTGAAAGTCGCGCCTCTGGCCGTGACCCCATTGCTGCAGATCGACACCTTCGCCTGCCTGTACATGGCGCTGATCCTGGTCGCCACCCTCGCTTGCGTCACCCTCGCCCACGCCTACCTCGGCGATGGCGGTTCGGGTTACCCGGGCAACCGTGAAGAACTCTACCTGCTGATCCTGATGGCCGCCGCCGGTGGTCTGGTTCTGGTCAGCGCGCAGCACCTGGCCGGTTTGTTCATCGGTCTGGAACTGCTGTCGGTGCCGGTTTACGGTCTGGTGGCTTACGCCTTCTTCAACAAGCGTTCGCTGGAAGCCGGCATCAAGTACATGGTGTTGTCGGCTGCCGGTTCGGCGTTCCTGTTGTTCGGTATGGCGCTGCTGTACGCCGATTCGGGTTCGCTGAGCTTCGTCGGTATCGGTCAGGCACTGGCTGCAACTGGCCTGCCTAGCTCGCTGGCGCAACTGGGCCTGGGCATGATGCTGATCGGTCTGGCGTTCAAGCTGTCGCTGGTACCGTTCCACCTGTGGACGCCGGACGTCTACGAAGGTGCTCCGGCGCCGGTCGCCGCGTTCCTCGCGACCGCTTCGAAGGTTGCCGTGTTTGCGGTGATGGTGCGTCTGTTCCAGATCTCCCCTGCTGCCAGCAGCGGTGTACTGAGCGACGTGCTGACTGTCATCGCCATCGCCTCGATCCTGTTCGGTAACCTGCTGGCCCTGACCCAGAGCAACCTCAAGCGTCTGCTCGGTTACTCGTCCATCGCGCACTTCGGCTACCTGCTGATCGCACTGGTGGCGAGCAAGGGTCTGGCGGTGGAAGCCATCGGCGTCTACCTGGTCACCTACGTGATCACCAGCCTTGGCGCGTTCGGCGTGATCACTCTGATGTCCTCGCCGTACAACGGCCGTGACGCAGATGCCCTGTACGAGTATCGCGGCCTGTTCTGGCGCCGTCCGTACCTGACCGCCGTACTGACCGTGATGATGCTGTCCCTGGCCGGTATCCCGCTAACCGCAGGCTTCATCGGCAAGTTCTATATCATCGCTACCGGTGTCGAGTCGCACCAATGGTGGCTGGTCGGTTCGCTGGTTCTGGGCAGCGCCATCGGCGTCTTCTACTACCTGCGCGTGATGGTCACCCTGTACCTGATCGAACCAAACCTGCGCCGCCACGATGCGCAACTGCACTGGGAACAGAAGGCAGGCGGCGTGATGCTGCTGGCGATCGCCCTGGTCGCGTTCTTCCTGGGTGTGTACCCGCAGCCATTGCTGACTCTGGTTCAGCAGGCGGGTCTGGCGGGCTGATTGCTTGGCTGGCTAGAAATGAAAACGGCACCTTCGGGTGCCGTTTTTGTTTACGCAATTCTTCTAGCAACAAATAACCTATGGCGAGGGAGCTTGCTCCCAGCGGGACGCGAAGCGGCCCCCGCTGTTCATCTGAGAAGCGGGGCCTGCTACGCAGTCCAGCGGGAGCAAGCTCCCTCGCCACAATTGCATCAAAGTTTCTTCACCATCGGTACACACGCCAGTTGCAGCCCTGAAGGTGATTGGTAAATCGCACTCCCCTCCCCGATGTAACCGCAACGCCGGTAAAAGTCGGCAGCGTTCAACGTTGCGTCCAGACACACCTCTGTCAGCCCCAGCTCTCGCGCTAGGCTCTCAAGAAAATACAGGACACGCTGACCCAACCCCCGCTGCATGAAATCAGGAAGAATAAAGATCGCACCGATTTCACGATGCTGTAGATCAAGCATCCCGGTCGCTACCGCTTCACCGTCCACGCACCCCAAATAGAAATGCTTTGCCATGAGTGTGTCGTAACCGTCCTCGGCCGAACCTCTCGTCCAATCGAGCATTTGCTGCTCGCTGTAGGCACCGATGCACTGATGCCGAATCGCTAGTCGCCGGATATCGAAGGCAATCTGGGCATCGTCCGGGGTCGCTCTTCTGATTTCGAACATTTCTCTCTCCATGAGCCATGTGCGGATGGGCAATGAAAAAGCCCCGTCCATTTCTGGTGGGGCTTTGGGTACACGTCAAATGACAAACACGTATGACCTTATGGCCCGCCGGAAGCGGTCATAGAGGAGCACATCATGTTCATTCGGTGTTGGGCAGTCATGGTCGGATAGTGCTGTGGATTGTTCCGACACGTCAATCGCGAAGTTTCCCCTAAACTCATGTGGGAGCGTGGCTTGCCCGCGATGACGCCGGCACATTCAGCATCATCATTGCCTGACCCAACGCTTTCGCGGGCAAGCCCGCTCCCACAGGTTTCAGTGGTGTTCATAAATCCAGGTACACCCGCATGGCTTGGCGTTACAGCCACATGACGAAATTGTAATTCCCTCATCACCTTGGCGTTATCCGCAGCTTGCAACGATGTCCCCCGGCGACCATGCCGACGAGCCCCATGCCCGTCGAACAATAAAACCCACGCCGAAGCACGTTCCCGTTCTGCCGAACCCAAGGAGTGTTTGATGGTTAACAATACAAAAATATCGATGGCCGCTTTAGCGGTGGTGGTCGGCTCCGGGCCGTCCATGGTGTTTGCAGAAGACAAGCCTGAGGGTTTTGTCGAAGGCAGCAGCCTGACGGTGCTCAACCGCAACTTTTACTTCAATCGTGATCACCGCAACGGCCAGTCCAGCCCTACCGGCAACGGTTATTCCGAAGCCTGGTCGCACGCGGTGATCAGCAAGTTCGAATCCGGCTTTACCCAAGGCACCGTCGGGGTGGGTGTTGATGCGTTTGCGATGATCGGTTTGAAACTCGACACCGGTGACGGGCGCAACGGTGGGCGCAGTTCGTTTGATGTGTTGCCGGTCAACAGTGACGGCGAGGCGCGGGACGAATACACCAAGGTCGGTGGCGCGGCGAAAGTGCGGGCATTCGATACGGTGGTCAGGGTCGGTGATGTATTCCCGGCAAACCCGGTCGTGGCGGCGGGTGACTCTCGTTTGCTGCCAGAAAGCTTTCGCGGCGTGACAGCGACCAACACCAGCATCGAAGGTCTGTCGGTGCAGGGCGGTCGACTGCACGCGATGAGCCAACCGGTGTCCAGCGACACGCGCGAGAACTTCGCGACCTTCTATGCAGGCCCGGTCAATTCGCCGTGGATCGCTTACGGCGGCGGCGATTATGCGATTAACAAAAACCTCAGTTTCAGCCTCTACTCCAGTCGCCTCAAGGATGCCTGGAATCAGTACTACGCCGGCACCTCGTGGACGTATCCACTGTCTGACGACCTGTCGCTGTTCGGTGGCCTGAACTATTACAAGGCTGTCGATGAGGGCAAACAACTGCTCGGCGAGTTCGACAACAACATCTGGAGCGGCCGTGCCGGCGTGAAGTTCGGCGCCCACTCCGTCGCCCTCTCCCACCAGCGCAACAATGGTAATGACGACTTCGATTACCTGCGCCAGTCCGACTCGATCTTCCTCGACAACTCCATCCAGTACAGCGACTTCAACTCACCGAAAGAACGTTCGTGGATGGTGCGTTATGACCTCGACATGACTACCTACGGCGTGCCCGGCCTGTCGTTCATGACCCGTTACGCGCGCGGCACCGATGCCGATTATTCCAACGCCAACGCGGTGTACATGCGCCGTGATGCCGAAGGTAACCCGCTGACCGATCAGAAGCGTTGGGAGCGCGACATCGAAGTCAAATACGTGGTGCAGAGTGGTTCGATGAAAGACCTGTCATTACGCTTGCGCCAGGCCACAACCCGCGCCACGGCGTTTGAGTCCGATCTGGATGAAGTTCGGGTGATTGTCGAATACCCATTGGCGATTCTCTGAGTTCACGAGCACAACACATTCACCTTTAGAAGCTCCTTGCTCCTTTGGTAAGAGGTGAATCTTTTGGCGTCCTTCGGGGCGCCTTTTTTATGCCCGGTGTTTAACAGACAGAGTGGCGAGAGCGCTTGTGACCCCAAGAACTATCAGGTAAAGAGTGGCGTTCCGACGTTCCCTACACCTGAATCGGAGTCAGGTGGATCAATTCCAAGGATCAATTGTGCTTGACCTCATTTACCGCGCTTCATGGGGCGTTGTACTGCTGCTGATTTTCCTCAGCGAAGCAATAACGCTGTTTGCCGCCGGGTTCCGGCTCGATCAGATGGAACGCCACCTCATCGAGTCTGACTTTGTCGGCACTGAACGAAAAAGACTGGGCAATGGCCCGTTGGGGCGAATGAAGAGAGTCAGGCAGATTCGCACACTCACCGGCCGAATCACTTACCCCCTTATGCTGGAGCGCCACGCGGTCACGGAGGCCGAGCGCTTACCGGCGCATCTGAAAAAGTGGCTGGCGATGCCACGATGCCTTCTGCGAATGGCTCTGATGGGGGCCTGTCTACTGTTGCTTTGGCTCGGTTTCGAGCGGTTATGTACGACGCTTTCCACACCGGCGAGCGACGCGAAGCTGCTGTACGTGGCAGCCTTGATCGCCTGTGTACTGGTGGCCGCTGTGGCGTTGCTCGTGCGGACGTACGTCAGCTTTTTCAAACTGACTGAGATCGAGTCTTTTCTGAAAGAGTCCTACTTCGTCGAACGAAACAGGCGGGTGCTGGGTGACAGTGTTTATGGCCGCTCCTGCCGCCTGTACCACATCTCGAACATTCTGTTCCTGGACTATGGCTATCTGCAGGCCAGTGATCCCGATGCCATTCCCGAGATTGACCGTTTTCCGTTGCCTCTGCGGAACTGGGTCAATATTCCGGCCCGGATGTTTGGCTACTCTGTTCCGGGTTTTGTCGCGGTTTACTGCACGGCGTGGATCTTCGCAGTGTTCGCCTGACGATCAGTCTTTCAATAAAACGCGGCCTGGATAGCGCCGCGTTTTTTCACCCCTCTCGGCAGATTGATCAGCCAGCAGGCTCGACGTTATCCAAAGCCCTGTTCACCGCCAGTTCGCCGAGCATGACGACTTGGGCGATGCCCAGAATCGTCTTACGATGCGTGCCTTCCAGCAGCGCGGCGAAGTCGCCGAGCATGACGGAGGCGGAGGCCAGGGATTCGCAGGCGTTGGCCAGCAGGGATTCGGTGTCGGCTTTGGGATTGGCCAGGAACATCTGGTTGGGGGTGTAGGGCGTGGCCATGATCGCGGCGCTGGGTTTGAGGTAAAAGTCGAGGGCGCGGTCGGCGGCTTTGTGGAGTTTTCGAATATCGGCGGAGACGTAGGGGGATGTTGTGTCGGCGTCCGCTGGAACGGTTGTTTCAGGCGGATTGGGCGTTGGCTTTTTCATGATGAAACTCCGGTGTGGCAATGGAGCTGGCCCATTCGGTTCCAATCGAAGGGTGGCAGCTGTACGCAGGTTGGAACCCGGGCCACCAGACAAAACCCGACAGACTCGAAGTCTCCCGCGCACAGCCGCCATAACGGAGTGCACACCATCAAGGTGCGCAAGCATACGTTATGAAAGCCAATTTTGCGCTTTCGGGTGGTCCGGGGTTCCAATCCCGATCGCTGATTTGGCAGCGACATCCACACACTAGAGAGCCGACGTCCGACGGACAACCTGAAAACATTGTGGGAAGGTTCTGCGATTGACCTACACCCTTAAACATCCCGAAGCGAAATACAGATCGTGATATTGCAATACCCCCGGTGTCGGCTATCCACCGCTGTTCCGGCAAACACCCGCCACGCTGTATTTGAGGGTGTTGAGCTGCCCTTGCGAATCTTCATAGGTCATGGCGGTGGGGACGACCGAGCAGGCAGGCTGCGGCTTCACCACGCTGACGATTTTCACCACGTCCAGCTTCATCCCGTATTCGTAATCCCTCACCACCGGCGGCGCTTTGCCCTGGTTGGCGGCGTATTGCGCCATGGCTTTGGCGTTGGCGCTGAATGCGCGCTCGAACGTGCGGTCACCCCCGCCCTCGGCCAGCACATTCATGGACATCGCCATGACGCCGGCGAGGGTCAACGACTTGATCAACTTCATCTTCAACTCCTCCATAAAAAAGCCCGGCATCGATGCGCGATGACAGGCTTGTTCCAGCACGGTGTGGTTACAGATCCTGGGTTTTGTCGTCTTTCTTTTCATTGACGACCACCGGATTGCCTGCAGCCTTTTCCTTGGCGACAAACAGCTCTACCGAGCGGTCGCTGGCGGCCATCATTTTTTCAAAAGTACGGTCGCCGCCACCTTCGGCCATGGCCAGGGAAGACAACGCCAAAGCTGCGGTGAAGGCACTGATTTGGGCGAATTTCATGTTTGATTCCTCGTTTAAGTAGCTGACGGGATCAAGGTAACAAGGCGAACCTATCGGGACGGTGGCGGGGAAATTACATATCCGTTATCTGGCCTTACCCCACCACTGAGCAGCCTGCGCAATACCTGTGGCGAGGGGATTTATCCCCGATGGACTGCGCAGCAGGCCTGCTTTTTTGGGGCCGCTGCGCGACCCATCGGGGATAAATCCCCTCGCCACAGGGTTGTGTTCACAATCAGGTGGGCATTGAGTCCTCATCCCGGCGATGGGCGAGTTGGTACAGCGCCGGCAAGATCAGCAGCGTGAGAATGGTCGAAGACAGAATTCCGCCAATTACCACCGTCGCCAATGGCCGTTGCACTTCTGCACCGGTGCCGGTCGCGAGCGCCATCGGAATGAACCCCAGAGAAGCCACCAGCGCCGTCATCAAGACCGGCCTCAGGCGTGTCAGCGCACCGAGGTTGATCGCATCCGCAAGCGACCGCCCCTCCTCGCGCAGATTGCGGATAAACGCAATCATCACCAAGCCGTTAAGCACCGCCACCCCGGACAGCGCGATGAACCCCACGCCGGCAGAAATAGACAACGGAATATCGCGCAACCACAGCGCCATGACCCCACCGGTCAAGGCAAAAGGAATCCCGGTAAACACCAGCAAGCCATCCTTGAGATTGTTGAACATCATGAACAACAACCCGAACACCAGCAGCAACGCCACCGGCACCACAATCTGCAACCGCTTGGCCGCTGATTGCAGTTGCTCAAACTGCCCACCCCAACTGGTCCAGTAACCGGCCGGCACCTGCACCTCACGTTCGATCACTTCGCCCGCCTCTTCAACGAACGAACCAATATCACGCCCCCGCACGTTGGCGCTGACGATCACCAGACGCTTGCCGTTTTCGCGGCTGACCTGATTCGGCCCGAGCACCAGGTCGAGGCTGGCGACGTCTTGCAGTGCGATGAAGCCGATCTGGTTGGCCGTACCGTTCACCGCAGGCACCGGGATCAGCAGCGCCGACAAGCCATCGATGTCCTTGCGCATGGCATCGGACAACCGCACGACCATGTCGAAACGCCGATCGCCCTCATACAACGTCCCGGCCTTGCGACCACCCACCGCCACGGCAATGGTGTCCTGCACATCACCGACGTTGAGCCCGTAACGCGCCGCCTTGTCGCGATCAATGTTGATGGTCAGCACCGGCAACCCGGTGGTCTGCTCGACCTTGACCTCGGACGCGCCGTTGACCTTCTGCATGGCCGCTGCAATCTTCGTCGCCGTGGCGTTGAGCACGTCCATGTCATCGCCAAACACCTTCACTGCCACGTCACTGCGCACGCCGGAAATCAGTTCGTTGAAGCGCAACTGAATCGGCTGCGACAGCTCGTAGTTGCTGCCTGGCAATGTCGCGGCCGCCACTTGCAGTTCGGCCATCAGGGTTTCGCGGGACTTGCCTGGATCCGGCCATTGCTCTTTCGGCTTGAGCATCACGTAGCTGTCGGAGATGTTCGGTGGCATCGGGTCGGAGGCGATTTCAGCAGTGCCGGTGCGGGCGAACACGCGCTCGACTTCAGGCACCTTGGCCAGAATCAAGGTTTCCAGGCGCTGCTGCATGTCCACCGATTGCGTCAGGCTGGTGCCGGGCACGCGCAACGCTTGCAAGGCGAAATCGCCTTCACTCAGGCTCGGCACAAACTCGCTGCCCATGCGGCTGGTCATCACGCCGCTGAGCACAATCACGCCCACCGCCGCACCCACAGCGACGGTGCGATGCGACATCACCCACGCCAATGCCGGCGCATAGACGCGACGCGCGCCGCGCATGACTGCGCCCTCTTCTTCCTTGACCTTGCCAGTCACGAACAGCGCAATCGCCGCTGGAACAAAAGTCACCGAAAGCAACATGGCACCGAGCAACGCAATCACCACAGTGAACGCCATCGGGTGGAACATTTTCCCTTCAACGCCGCTCAGGGCGAAGATCGGCAGGTACACGACCATGATGATCAACTGGCCAAAAATCAGCGGCCGCCGTGCTTCTTTGGCTGCCGCAAACACTTCCTTGAATCGCTCGCTTCGCGTCAGCAAGCGCCCATGGTGCTGCTGCGCGTGAGCCAGACGACGCAGGGTGTTTTCGACGATCACCACCGCGCCATCGACGATGATGCCGAAGTCCAGGGCGCCGAGACTCATAAGGTTGGCGCTGACCTTGTTGCTGAACATCCCGGTGAAGGTGAACAGCATCGACAGCGGAATCACCATCGCGGTAATCAGCGCCGCACGAATGTTGCCGAGGAACAGGAACAGAATCGCGATCACCAGAATCGCGCCTTCAATGAGGTTTTTCTTCACCGTAGCGATGGCTTTGTCGACCAGGTGCGTACGGTCGTAAACCGGCACGGCGATCACCCCGACAGGCAGGGATTTATTGATCTGTTCAAGCTTGCTCGCGACCGCTTGCGAGACGGTACGGCTGTTCTCGCCGATTAACATGAACACCGTACCGAGTACCACTTCGCGACCATTTTCCGTGGCCGCACCACTGCGCAATTCGCGGCCGATGTCCACGGTGGCGACGTTCTTGATGCGGATCGGCGTGCCGTCGACATTGGCCATGACGATGTTGGCGATGTCCTCGGTGCTCGCCACTTGCCCCGGCGCACGGATCAGCAATTGCTCGCCGCTGCGCTCGATGTAACCGGCGCCGACGTTGGCGTTGTTGCGCTCCAGTGCAGTGACCAGATCAGTCAGTGTCAGCTTGTACGCGGCCAGGCGTTTCGGGTCCGGCGCAATCTGATATTCCTTGGCGAAGCCGCCGATGGTGTTGATCTCGGCCACGCCCGGGACGTTGCGCAATTGCGGCTTGATGATCCAGTCCTGAATCACCCGCAGATCGGTTGGCGTGTACGGCGTGCCGTCGTCCTTCAGCGCGCCTTCCTTGGCTTCAACCGTCCACAGGAAAATCTCGCCAAGACCGGTGGAGATCGGCCCCATGACCGCTTCTGCACCTTCGGGCAATTGCTCCTTGGCGATTTGCAAACGCTCGTTGACCAATTGGCGGGCAAAGAACAGGTCGGTGCCGTCCTTGAAGATCACCGTGACCTGCGACAGCCCTGAGCGCGACAACGAACGGGTCTGCTCCAGTGCCGGCAAACCGGCCATGGCGGTTTCAATCGGGAAAGTGATGCGCTGCTCGGTTTCCAGCGGCGAGAACCCGGCGGCGCCGGTGTTGATCTGCACTTGAACATTGGTGATATCGGGCACGGCGTCGATCGGCAGTTTCTGATAACTGGCGATGCCGAGGCCGGCCATGAGCAGAACGGCGAGCAGGACGATGATGCGCTGCTCGATGGCAAACTGGATCAGGCGTTCGAACATGAGGACCTTCCAGGATTAATGACTGTGCTCGGCTGAGGCTTTGCCCAGTTCCGATTTGAGGACAAAGCTGCCGGCGCTGGCGACTTGCGCGCCGGCCTCCAGGCCTTGGGTAATTTCCACCTGCCCCGCCGCGCGACTGCCCAGCTCCACCGCTTGCGCCTTGAAGCCGTCGTCGGTGCGCACGAACACCGTGGGTTTGTCCTCGACGGTCTGGATCGCGGTTTCCGGCACCGCGACTTGCGCCTGACGGCTGTCGGTGGCCACCAGCGCGGTCACGAACAGCCCCGGACGCCACGAGCCCTGCGGGTTTTCCAGGGCGACGCGCACAGTCGCCGTGCGGGTTTGTTCGCCAAGCAGACTGCCGACGTAGGCCACGCTGCCGGTGACTTGCGCATTCAATTCCGGCGCGCTGACGGTGACCAATTTGCCCACTTGCACCTTGGTCAAATCCTTGGGTGACACGCCGAACGTCACCCACACCCGCGACAAATCCGAGAGCGTGAAGGCCGCTGTGGTTTCATCAACCACCTCCCCGGGCGTCAGGTGTTTTTCCACCACGACACCGTCGAACGGCGCCCGCAGTTCATAGCGATTGCCGCCGGTAGCGACCACGCTGCCGCTGAGCACGCTGATTTTTTGCCGGGCGTTGCTGACGGCGATTTCGGCTTCTTCCAGCGCTTGGCGCGCCTGAAGGAAATCCTGCTCGGCGGAGATCTTGTCCTGCCACAGCTTCTTTTCGCGCTCATAGGTGGTGCGCGCCAAGGCCAAACGGCGTTGCGCTGCCGCCTGCTCGCTGCGCTGATCGGAGATCTGCTGACTGGCGATGACAGCCAGCAACTGGCCCTTCTTCACCGATTGGCCGAGGTTGACTGCCACCGACTCGACCACACCGGGAACACGCGGCACGACGTGGGCGGTGCGGTCTTCGTCGAAACGCACTTCGCCGGGGAACGGCAGGCCGAGGCTGATGTTCTGCGCCTGTGCCCGGGCCAGTTGAATGCCCGCCGCAGCGATCTGCTCGGCGCTCAACTCGATATGCCCTTCTTCGTCATGTTCGCCGTCGGCGGCTGCGCCTTCTTCGGCGTGATCGGCATGTTCGGCCGCTTCATCAGCGTGGGCGTCGATGGACGCGTTGCCCGGCCACATCGAGCCGATGCCGATGCCCAGCGCCAACGTCGCCGCAGCGACCACAATCAGTTTTTTTTCCATGGAAACTCCTCTGCGCCAAACCATCGCGCAGTGATCAAAAAGATGAAATTCAAGGGCTGACGGCGAGGTCGCCGAAGATTCGTTCGATGCGCACGCGGGCATCGGTGGCTTCGCTGACAGCCTGGATGTATTGGCTGCGCGCACTGATCAGAGTGCGCTGAGCATCAAGCACGTCGAGGAAGCCGAACTTGCCCATTTCGAAACCGCGCGTGGCGCTGTCCACCGCACTTTGCGCGGCGGGGAGGATGGTCTGGTTGAACGCTGTGACTTCGCCGTTGGCGGTCTGCCATTGCGCAAGGCTGGTCTGGATTTCCGTGCGCAAACGCAGTTCGGTGGCGTTGCGCAGATCCCGCGCCTGATCGGTGCGCCGCGCCGCCGCGAGGACGTTGCCCTGATTGCGATTGAACAGCGGAATCGGCATCGACAGCCCGACCACGTTGACCCGCTCGCGCTCGGTTTCGCTGTATTGACTGCCGAGGCTTACGGTCAGATCGGGGATACGCTGGGACTTTTCCAGGCCCAACGACGCTTCGCGCTGATCGATCTGTAGTTTGGCCAGACGCAACTCGGCGGTCTCGTTCAGACGCTCAAGCAAACGATTCGGCGGTGGCGCGCTGGCGAGGTTTTGCGTGGCGGTTTGCACCGTAGTCGAGCTCGTCAACGGTGCGCCCATGACCTGCGCCAGTTGTTGGTAGGCATTGGCCTGATCGCGTTCGGCGCGGCTCAACTCCAGGCGCACTTCGGAGAGCTGCACCTGCGCCCTTGTACCTTCGACCGGCGATGATTTACCGGCCTCGATCCGCCCTTGCGCGACGCGCAAGCCATGCTCGGCCAGTTGCAGTGACTGGCGCGACAACTGCAAGCGTTGCTGCGCGGTCTGGGCGCCGTTGAACGCCTGAATGACATCGGCGCGCAAGGTGTTGCGCTTGCGTTCAAGCTCGATTCCGGCGGCATCCTGCGCACGGCTGGCGACGTCAATGCGCGCGCCGCGTTTGCCACCCAGTTCGATCGGCTGGCTGAGCTTCACTGTGGTGGTGCGGGATTCGCGACGGGTGTCTTCGGCCTCCCACGAGACCTCGGGATTGGGGATCAGCCCGGCCTGCTGGCGGTCACCCTCGGCGATACCGATTTCCCATTGGGCGGCGGCCAGATCCGGATTGCCGGCGAAGGCGCTTTGCAGGGCTTGATCGAGGGTCAGGGTCGATGCGTGCGCAAGGCTGGTACCGGCCAGCAACAGAATGCCGCTGGCTATTTTTTTCAGGCGTGATCGCGCCGTCAATTCTGTTAAACCGGGCAATGGAAGACTTCCTTTATTCAAGAATCTTTGATGGCGCCACGGTAGGGTTTTGAACTTATCGACAAGGTGACTGGAAGATTACAAATCCGTTATCCACGGTTGCAGGAAGTTGTTTTGCTCTAGCATGCGGAGTGCGCAACGCAACTATGCAATACATGGAAACAAATACGCCGAAGTTATCTGCCCAACAGCACTTGCCTGAACGCAATACATAGCTATTTGCACCTTCCTGCTGCGACAGGCTGTCGCAGATGGCCGAATTAAAGGGGTCAAACGTTGACCCTGTAGCCACTACAGCGTTTACCGTGCACCTCACTCAGTTATTTACTGCACCCGGAAGCCCCTACAAAAACAACAACTTTCCCGGCCACCCTTAATTAAATATCCATTAAATAGAAGTGGTGATAGATCATGCGAATCCTTGTGATCGAGGACGAGCTTAAAGCTGCCGAATACTTGCATCAGGGTTTAACCGAAAGTGGCTATATCGTTGACCACGCGGCCACCGGCGCCGATGGTTTGCACCTGGCGCAACAACAGGTTTATGACCTGATCATTCTCGACGTCAATCTGCCCGAACTCGACGGTTGGGGCGTACTGGAGCAACTGCGCCGCACGCATTCGACGCGGGTGATGATGCTCACCGCGCGCGGGCGTCTGGCCGACAAGATTCGCGGCCTCGACCTGGGCGCCGACGATTATCTGGTCAAGCCGTTCGAGTTTCCCGAGTTGCTGGCGCGGGTGCGCACGTTGATGCGGCGCAGCGAAAACATCCCGGTACCGCAAGTGCTGAAAGTCGCCGATCTGGAACTCGACCCGGGCCGTCATCGCGCGTTTCGCGGCGCGCAGCGCATCGACCTGACCACCAAGGAGTTCGCCCTGCTGCACCTGCTGATGCGCCAGTCCGGCGAGGTGCTGACCCGCACACAGATCATTTCGCTGGTATGGGACATGAATTTCGATTGCGACACCAATGTGGTCGAGGTGTCGATCCGCCGGTTACGGGCGAAGATCGATGAGCCGTTCGACAATAAGTTGATCCACACCCTGCGCGGCGTCGGCTATGTGCTGGAGGCGCGGGAATGAAGCCGGCCAGCCTGTCGATGCGCCTGGGTTTGACGGTGAGTATTCTCGGCGCGCTGTTGGTGGTGTTTCTGGCGATCCTCGCGTATTTCGCGCTGACCCATGAGCTGAATGCCCTTTCCAGAGACAGTCTGGAAAAGAAAATGGCGCAAGTTGAGCACAGCCTGTCGCTGTACGCCGATGCCAACGAAATCAGCGGAAAACCACACATTCTTCTCGATCAGGTGATGGGGCACGACAACCTGACGCTGACGATCTACGACCGTCGCAATTTGCGCACGCCGCTGCTCAAGTCCGGCACCGGCCTGGCTGATCCGCGGCTTGAATTGAAGGTCGTGCGGGCGATCACCGATGACCTCGCCTACTCGACCAGCACCGACGCCGATGGCGCTAAATTCCTCACCGTCTCGAAGCTGATCAGCCTCAAGGACGGCACCCGAGTACCGGTGCTGCTGTCGATGGACAACGCGCACGATCAGGCCTTGCTCAGCGCCTATTTGCGTTCGACGCTGATGGCCTTGCCGTTGCTGCTGATCTTCATTGGCCTGACGGCCTGGGGCGCGGTGCAGCGCGGGCTGGCGCCGATGCGCGAGTTTCGCAAAGTGGCGGCGATGGTCTCGACCCAGGATCTGGAGCATCGGTTGTCAGCGGTGAACATGCCGCAGGAACTGAGCGAACTGGCGCAGGGCATCAACTTCATGTTGCACCGCCTCGATGCCGGCGTGCAGCAGCTGTCGCAGTTCTCTGATGATCTGGCACATGAGTTGCGCACGCCGATCAACAACCTGATGGGCAAGGCGCAGGTGACGCTTTCGCGCGAACGCAGCGTGGAGGAGTACAAGGATGTGCTGGTGTCGTGCACCGAAGAGCTGGAGCGCGTGGCGCGGATTGTTTCGGACATGTTGTTTCTGGCGCAGGTCAGTCATCCGTCGGCGCTGGCGCCTTTTGAACAGATTGCTTTGGAAGAGGAAGCGTCGAAAGTCGCCGAGATGTTTTCGCTGTCAGCGCAGGACAAGCAGATTCATTTGAATGTGCTCGGCAGCGCCTCGGTGATGGGCGATCGGTTGATGATTCAGCGGGCGATTTCCAATTTGCTGTCGAACGCGTTGCGCCATTGCCCGTCCGGGAAAACCGTGACGTTGTTGATCGAACAAGGTGCCACGCAAAGCTCGCTGCTGGTCAGCAATCCCGGGGCCGGGATTGAAGCGCAACATCTACCGCATCTGTTCGACCGCTTCTACCGTGTCGACAGCAGCCGCTCGCGCTCACAAGGCAGTACCGGGTTGGGGCTGGCGATTGTGCGCTCGATCATGAGCCTGCATCAGGGTATGGCCGACGTAAAAAGCCTGCCTGGCGCGATGACCGTGTTCAGACTTGAATTTCCTGCGGTGACTCCAACGACCCCATCGCTGGCAAGCCAGCTCCCACAGTGATTTCGGGTGTACCCGGAATTTGTGAGCACCACAGAAACCTATGGGAGCTGGCTTGCCAGCGGTGGCGATGGCGCTGGGTCAGTCGATATTTTCGTACGATTTTTTACCGATTTGCTCCCGTCCCCACACAAACGCCGAAAGCTCTCGCCGCAACCTCCGTTTTGTCCTACAGCCAGTTTGAGTACATAGCTCTATGGTGGAGGCATGGCAGATGGAATACCGACGAGAGGCAAAAAATGAACAGGGAAATCGTTTGCGAATGGGCTGAAGAAGCCTATGGTTTGGCAGCGCTGAAATATTCTGGCTATATTTGTCCAGAATACAGGGGTGAGCTGATGATCATCGTTCCGCTGGCTGAAGCCAAAAACAATTTATCCAAACTCGTCGATGATGCCGCTGCTGGCCAAGTCATCACGATTGCCAAGCATGGCCGGGCGATGGCTCGCCTCGTTCCCGTAGGAAAACCCAGCGCTCAGCGTATTGGCGCAATGAAGGGCAAACTGGTGTTGCCCGACGATTTCGACTCACCATTGCCCGATGACATGCTTGATGCATTCGAGGGCACTCAGGCATGAGGCTTCTGCTCGACACGCACATTTTGCTCTGGACGCTCAGTGATGACGCCAGACTGTCCGGCAAAGCCAGAAAACTGATTGAGAACGCCACCGAAATCTACATCAGCGCCGCCACCTTCTGGGAAATGGCGATCAAGGTCGGGCTCGGCAAGCTGAAAGTTGATCTGGAAGAAATCCGCCAATATTGTCTCGACAGTGGCTTTATCGAACTGCCAGTGACTGCAGAGCACGCCATCGCCGTTAAGGATCTTGAGCACCATCACCGGGATCCGTTTGACCGCATTATCGTGGCCACAGCAATGACCGAACCGATGAAGTTGCTCACGGCTGATCCTTTGGTTGCTCGGTACACCGATCTGGCTGTTTTAGTCTAACCACCGCCCCTGAACCTGTGGGAGCCAGCCTGTTGACGATGGCGGCGGGTCAGTCGATATCAATGTTGAATGTCAGATCGAATCGCTTGCAGGCAAGCTCCCACAGTGGTTTCGGGTGCACTCGGAATATGTGAGTGACTCAGAAACCTGTGGGAGCTTGCCTGCAAGCGAAAGCGGTAGATCAGGCGCCAAAAAAAACGGCACCTCGCGGTGCCGTTTGCCTTTCACATTTCAGCGTTTACTTACGCGCATCCGCCCACGATTTCAGCAGTTCGTTGTAGCTGACGGTCTCGCCCTTCGGCTTCTCATTCGCCAGTTTCGGTTTCGGTGCACCCGGCTGGTCAAACCAGTATTGCGCATCGCGTTCCGGGTTCATCTTCGGCGCACAAGTGGCCTGAGCCTTGGAGCGTTCGAGGCGCGTCATGATCGCGTCCTGATCCTTGGCCAAGCCATCCAGCGCCTGTTGCGGGGTTTTCTCGCCGCTGGCCGCTTCGGCGATGTGGCTCCACCACAGTTGCGCCAGACGCGGATAGTCCGGCACGTTGGTCCCGGTCGGGGTCCATTGCACGCGGGCCGGGCTGCGGTAGAACTCGACCAGACCACCGAGTTTCGGCGCCAGATCGGTCATCGCCTGCGAATTGATGTCCGACTCGCGAATCGGCGTCAGACCGACGATGGTTTTCTTCAGCGATACGGTTTTCGACGTCACAAACTGCGCATACAACCACGCCGCCAATTTCTGTTTCTCAGGCGTGGACTTCATGAACGTCCACGAACCCACGTCCTGATAGCCGAGCTTCATGCCCTCTTCCCAATACGGCCCGCGCGGCGACGGCGCCATGCGCCATTTCGGCGTGCCGTCGGCGTTGACCACCGGCAGGCCCGGTTTGGTCATGTCGGCGGTGAACGCGGTGTACCAGAAGATCTGCTGAGCGATGTTGCCTTGCGACGGCACCGGCCCGGATTCGGAGAAGGTCATGCCCGCCGCTTCCGGTGGCGCGTAGGCCTTGAGCCAGTCGACGTATTTCTGCGTGGCAAACACTGCCGCCGGGCCGTTGGTGTCACCACCGCGGGTCACGCTGGAGCCGACCGGGTGGCAGTCCTCGACGCGAATCCCCCACTCGTCCACCGGCAAACCGTTGGGCAGACCTTTGTCGCCGCCACCGGCCATGGAGAACCAAGCATCGGTGAAGCGCCAACCCAGCGACGGGTCTTTTTTGCCATAGTCCATGTGCCCGTAGACGCGCTTGCCGTCGATTTCCTTGACGTCTTCGCTGAAGAATTTGGCGATGTCTTCATAGGCCGACCAGTTCACTGGCACGCCCAATTCGTAGCCGTACTTTTCCTTGAACTTGGCTTTCAGGTCGGCGCGCTCGAACCAGTCGGCGCGGAACCAGTAGAGGTTGGCGAACTGCTGATCGGGCAGTTGATAGATCTTGCCGTCCGGCGCGGTGGTGAACGAGATACCGATGAAGTCCTTGATATCGAGGGTCGGTGAGGTGAAGTTCTTGCCTTCGTTGGCCATCAGGTCGGTGATCGATTCGGTCTTGCCGTAGCGAAAGTGCGTACCGATCAGGTCCGAGTCGTTGACCCAGCCGTCATAGATATTCTTGTCGGACTGCATCACCGTCTGCATTTTTTCCACCACGTCGCCTTCTTGCAGCAGGTCGTGGGTGAGCTTGATCCCGGTGATTTCGGTGAAGGCCTTGGCCAGCACTTTCGACTCGTATTCGTGGGTGGTCAGGGTCTCGGAAACGACCTTGATTTCCATGCCGCGAAACGGCTCGGCAGCCTTGATGAACCACTTCAATTCTTCGAGTTGCTGATCGGCCGTCAGGGTCGACGGTTTGAATTCACTGCCGATCCATTTTTTTGCCGCGTCTTCGTAGGCATCGGCCCACGCGGCGGCGCTCAAACCGCTGAGTGCCAGCATGGCTGCCAATGAAATGCTATGTCGCAGCTTATTGTTTTTGTCGAACATAGAGACCTCCTGTTTAGGATTTCGGAGCACGGTTGCCGATCGATTCGACTAGCCCCAACGCATCACAGCCAACAGCCACACCAGGGACAACGCGGACGCCACCCAGATGCTCCAGTCGGTGGCGCCGATGACCAGCAAATGCAGGTAGGCGCTGCCGAGAAGACCGATAAACAAGCGATCGCCACGGGTGGTGGCAATCGGCAGAAAACCTCGCCGCAGGATGCTCGGCGAGCGCAATTCCCATGTGGTCATGCCCACCAGCAGCAGACCAATGGCGATGAAGAACCCCGCTGTCGGGGTGGTCCAGCTCATCCATTCCATCATCAGTTCCTCAGACTCGACCGAGGGCAAAGCCCTTGGCTACGTGGTTGCGCACAAACCAGATCACCAGCATGCCCGGCAGGATGGTCAACACCCCCGCTGCCGCCAGCACGCCCCAGTCGATCCCCGACGCCGACACCGTACGAGTCATCACCGCAGCAATCGGTTTGGCGTTGACCGAGGTCAACGTGCGTGCCAGCAGCAGTTCGACCCAGGAAAACATGAAGCAGAAAAACGCCGTCACACCGATGCCGGAACCGATCAGCGGGATGAAAATCTTCACGAAGAACTTGGGGAAACTGTAGCCATCAATGTAGGCAGTTTCGTCAATTTCCTTCGGCACCCCGGACATGAAACCTTCGAGAATCCACACCGCCAACGGCACGTTGAACAGGCAGTGCGCCAGCGCAACGGCGATGTGCGTGTCGAACAGACCAATCGACGAATACAACTGGAAAAACGGCAGCAGAAACACCGCCGGTGGCGCCATGCGGTTGGTCAGCAGCCAGAAGAACAAATGCTTGTCGCCGAGAAAACGATAGCGGGAAAACGCATAGGCTGCCGGCAACGCCACACTCAGGGAAATCACCGTGTTCAGGCTGACGTAATACAGCGAGTTCAGATAACCGGTGTACCAGCTCGGATCGGTGAAGATCACTTTGTAGTTCGCCAGCGTGAAATCCTGCGGAAACAGCGTCAGGCCGCCGAGGATTTCGGTGTTGCTCTTGAAGGACATGTTCAGCAGCCAGTAGATCGGCACCAGCAGGAACAGGATGTACACCAGCAACGGAATCAGCTTTCTTTTGCTCATGGCCGGGCCTCAGCGGTTGGTGTCGGAGTGCGTCATGGCGGTGTAGAACAGCCAGGACACCAACAGGATGATCAGGAAGTACACCAGCGAAAACGCCGCTGCCGGCCCGAGGTCGAATTGCCCTACAGCCATCTGCGTCAACGTCTGACTCAAGAAGGTCGTGGCATTGCCCGGCCCGCCGCCGGTGAGCACGAACGGCTCGGTGTAGATCATGAAACTGTCCATGAAGCGCAGCATCACCGCGATCAGCAGCACGCTCTTCAACTTGGGCAACTGAATGTGCCGGAACACCGCCCAGGCCGAGGCCCGATCAATCCGCGCGGCCTGGTAATACACGTCGGGAATCGCCCGTAGCCCGGAGAAGCACAGCAGCGCCACCAGTGAAGTCCAGTGCCAGACGTCCATCACCAGCACCGTGACCCAGGCGTCCATGGTGTTGGCCGCGTAGTTGTAGCTGATGCCCATGGCGTTGAGGCTGGAACCGAGCAGGCCGATGTCAGCGCGGCCAAAGATCTGCCAAATGGTGCCAACCACGTTCCACGGAATCAGCAACGGAATCGCCAGAATGATCAGCACCAGCGACGACCAACGGCCCTTGGTCGGCATGGTCAGGGCGACCGCTATGCCCAGCGGGATCTCGATCAACAACACGCACGCCGAGTAGATGAACTGGCGCAGCAACGAGTCGTGCAGACGCGGATCAAGCAGCACCTGCTTGTACCAGTCGGCACCGACGAAGTAGCGGCTGGACTGGTCGAAGATGTCCTGCACCGAATAGTTGACCACGGTCATCATCGGGATCACCGCACTGAACGCCACCAGCAGGAACACCGGCAATACCAGCCACCAGGCCTTGTTGTTCTGCACCTTGTTCATGGCTGCACCTCATCATCGGCTTCAAGCAGAAACTCATCGGCATAAACCATCAGCCACTGCGCCGGAAAACTGATGTACGCGGTGCCTTGGGGCACCGGTTTGTCTTCGGCCAGACGCACTTTCAGCGGCGCGCCGTCGAGGTCGAGAGTCATGATCTTGTAGGTGCCAAGGTCTTCGACGTGTACGACGTGTGCCTGCATCGCGTCGTCAAATGGCTCGTCCCACACGTGAATGAACTCGGGGCGGATGCCGACCTTCAGATTTTTCCACTGGCCGTGTTCGATATGTCGCTGCATGGCGTCGGACAACGGCAGGTGCGTCGAGGCAAAACCGACGCCGCCGGGCTGTGGCTGCACCTCGATCAGGTTCATCCCGGGGCTGCCAATGAAATAGCCGACGAAGGTGTGGCTGGGCCGCTCGAACAATTCCCGTGGCGTGCCGAACTGGACGATCTGGCCGCCGTACATCACCGCGATCTTGTCGGCGAAGGTCGAGGCTTCCAGCTGATCGTGGGTGACGTAGACCATGGTGATGTTGAACTGCTCGTGGATCTGCTTGAGTTTGCGCCGCAGCTTCCACTTCAGGTGTGGGTCGATCACCGTCAGCGGCTCGTCGAAGAGGATTGCCGATACGTCGTCACGGACCAGACCACGGCCCATCGAGACTTTCTGTTTTTCGTCGGCGGTAAGATTGCGCGCCTTCTTGCTCAGGAGGTTTTGCAGGTCGAGGACTTCGGCAATTTCCTGCACCTTGCTGTGCACTTTCGCCTCGGCCATGCCCTGATTTCTCAGAGGGAAGGCGAGGTTGTCGAACACGGTCATGGTGTCGTAGACCACCGGAAACTGGAAAACCTGGGCGATGTTGCGCTTCTCCGGCGTCAGGTCGTTGACCGCTTTACCGTCGAACAACACGTGCCCCTGCGAGGGGCTGAGCAGGCCGGAAATGATGTTGAGCAAGGTCGACTTGCCGCAACCCGACGGGCCGAGCAAGGCATAGGCGCCGCCCTGCTCCCAGACGTGGTCCATCTCGCGGATCGCGTAATCCTCCGCGCCGCTCGGGGTTTTGCTGTAGCTGTGGGCGAGGTGCTGCAAACGGATTTCGGCCATCAGGCAACCCTCGCGACGCGCCGGCCCGGTGCTTGCACCAGACGGCCCTGCGCATCGAAAACGAACAGTTTGTGGGTCGGGATGTAAATGCGGATCGGCGCATCGACGTCGTATTCGTGAACACCGGGCAGGTGCAGCACCAGCAGGAAATGCTCGTTGCGCACGTGCAGGAAAGTTTCCGATCCGCTGATCTCGGCGACTTCAACGGTCACCGCCAATTCCAGATCGTCATCGTTGCTCGGCACCAGCGAGATGTGGCTCGGGCGTACGCCGAAACGGAACTCGCCCTCGCCCACCGGACGCAAATCGACGTTCAACGGGAAGTGCACAAAATTGGCGAAGCTGACTTCATTGCCTGCGATGCGCCCGGGCATCAAGTTGATCGGTGGCTCGGAGAACAATTCCGCCGCCAGTACCGATTGCGGCTGGTGATAAACCTCGGTCGACGGGCCGCTCTGGATCACCCGCCCTTCATGAAGAATGGTCGTGGTGCCGCCCAGCGCCAAGGCTTCGTTAGGTTCCGTGGTGGCGTAGATGGCGATGGTGTGGCGCAGCTTGAACAGCTCGCGCATTTCCTGGCGCAGTTCTTCGCGCAGTTTGTAATCGAGGTTGACCAGCGGCTCGTCGAACAGGATCAGTTCGGCATCCTTGACCAGCGCGCGGGCCATGGCGGTGCGCTGTTGCTGGCCGCCGGAGAGTTCCAGCGGATAGCGTTGCAGAAACTTCTCGATGCGCAGCATCTTCGCGGTTTCCTGCACCTTGCTATGGATAATCTCTTTTGAGACACCGGCCTGACGCAACGGCGAGGCGATGTTCTCGAACACGGTCATGGTCGGGTAATTGATGAACTGCTGATAGACCATCGACACGTTGCGCAAACGCACCGGGCGCTGGGTAACGTCGACGCCGTTCATCAGGATGCGGCCGCTGTCGGGTTTGTCCAGACCGGCCATCAAACGCATCAGGCTGGTTTTGCCGGACAGGGTGCGGCCGAGCAAAACGTTGAAGGAACCGGGTTCGAATTTCAGGCATGCATCGTCGATCCAGGTCTGGCCTTCGACGGTACGGCAGACGTGCTCCAGGGTGAGTGACATGGCTCGGCCTTTTTATTATTGGAGTCAAGCGACCTGTGCACTGGAGCGACTTTCGTGCCAGAAATGGCAAGCTGTTGATTTGTCGTAAAAATCGCTGAAAGCGCAGGGAAACGGCGTTCAATGCTGAACACATTTGAACAGTCGGGCGATTGACAATGAACAATAGTGAACAACACTCTATGAACGCTTTTTGCCCGATTTCGTGAACACGAAGATCTCTGTAGGAGTGAGCCTGCTAGCGATAGCGGTGTGTCAGTCAATGCGAATGTGTCTGATAGACCGCTATCGCGAGCAGGCTCACTCCTACAATTGATCTGTGCAGGTTTCAAAGATTGGGCCCATAACAACAATAAAAATCGCTGCATCAGAGGCCCATTGCCATGGCCGCACCTGCCCCGCCGCTGTCCCACGACGCCCTCGTCCAGAGTTCCTGGCAACGTTGCCGCGCGTTCGGCCTCGACCACCAAAGCACTCCGGCCTTTGATCAACTGCCCGCCGCCGGCATCGCGCACCTGCTCGATAGCCATCACTCGCTGGTGCAGACCACCCACCAGGAAGTCCTGCCCTACTACGAAAACATCCTGAGCAATTCCAACTGCCTGATCATGCTCGCCGACAATCAGGGCCAGGTGTTGACCTCATGGGGCACACAACGCTTTATCGAGCCGAGTCTGGCCCGGGGTTTTCAGCCGGGGGCGAGCTGGATCGAACGCGCCAGCGGTACCAATGCCATCGGCACTGCGCTGGCCTGTGAGCAGGCGGTACACATTGAACACGATGAGCATTTCCTCAAGGCCAACCGCTTCATGACCGGCTCCGCCGCGCCGATTTTCGACGCCGAGCGCAAGGTGATTGCGGTGCTTGATGTGTCCAGCGACAGCTATCTGCCGCCCTCGCACACTTTGGGCATGGTCAAGATGATGAGCCAGACCGTAGAAAACCGGCTGATCCTCAACCTGTTCCATGGCCAACATTTTCAACTGACCTTCAACACCGGGTTGAACAACCTCGACAGTCAGTGGGCCGGATTGCTGATCTTTGATGAGAGCGGTCAGGTGCTGTCGGCGAATCGGCGGGCGGACAATTTGCTCGGTGTGCGCTTGTCGCGGGTCAGCGTCGAGAGTCTGTTCAAGGTGTCGTTGCTGGAGTTGATCAATCAGCCGGACGGTTTGCCGTTTGCCTTGCAGACCTCCGGTCGTAACCGCTTTCAGTGTCTGTTGAAGCGGCCGAAACAGGCGCCGATTCAAGCGCGAGTATTTGTTACTGAGGCCAAACCCGCCGCACCGACGGCGATCAGCCTCAATACCCTGCACTTTGGCGACAGCCGCGTGGAAAAAGCCGTGCGCCAGGCTGAGCGCTTACTGGAGAAAGACATTCCCCTGTTGATTCACGGCGAAACCGGGGTCGGCAAGGAAGTGTTCGTCAAAGCCCTGCATCAGGCCAGCTCACGGAGCAAACAGGCATTTATCGCCGTCAATTGCGCGGCGATCCCCGCTGAACTGGTGGAGTCTGAGCTATTTGGCTACGAGAAAGGCGCATTCACCGGCGCCAATCAGAAAGGCAGCATCGGCCTGATTCGCAAGGCTGACAAAGGCACGCTGTTCCTCGATGAAATCGGCGACATGCCGTTGCCGACCCAGGCGCGGTTATTGCGGGTGCTGCAGGAACGTTGCGTGCAACCGGTAGGCAGCAGCGAGTTGTTCGCGGTGGATTTGCGGATTATCTCGGCGACCAACCGCTCTTTGAGGGAACAGGTGCAATTGGGGCGGTTTCGTGAGGATCTTTATTACCGCATTGGCGGACTGACTCTGGAACTGCCGCCGCTTAGGGAGCGCAGTGATAAAGAAGCGTTGTTTAAACGACTGTGGGAACAGCATCGTGAACCGACGCAATGGGCAGGGTTGAGCCGTGAAGTGCTGGAGCTGTTTGGCCGTCATCCGTGGCCTGGGAATCTGCGCCAAGTCAGCAGCGTGATGCAGGTGGCGCTGGCCATGGCCGAGGAACAACCAGTGCGGCCGGAGCATTTGCCGGATGACTTTTTTGTTGATCTGGAGATGGAGCCGGTTGAGAGCGCACAGCCGTTGGGGGTTGATCTGAATGATGTGGAGGCGTTGAACCGGGAGTTGAAGGCTTCCGGGGGGAATATTTCCCATCTGGCCAGAAGGCTGGGCGTTAGTCGAAACACGCTTTATAAGCGGCTGCGGCAGATTGAGGGTTGAGTGAATCCCGATCCCTCATCGGAACGCCGCCAGCCCAGCCCTCTCCCGGAGGTAGAGGGAGCCGACCGAGATGTCTGGCGTTATACATCGACCTGAAAAAACGGGTTGATTATGGATTCGGCACACATCGTTCAGGTCAGCGTATCTCGTGAATATCCCCCAATCAGTCCCCTCTCCTGGGGAAGAGGGTTAGGGTGAGGGCGAAAAGACCGGCTCAACACGCGCAGTGGAAACAGCCGCCAAGGTGCGAAGTCCCACCAGAACCACCACCATCATCATCAACCCCGCGCAAATCGCCACGCCGAACCCCGCCCGTGCACCAAATGCATCAATCACCACCCCCGCCAGCATGCCCCCAAGCGCCACGCCGATGCTGATGCCCGTGGTCATCCAAGTCAGTCCTTCGGTGATCCTAGACGGCGGGATGATGATCGTCCCCAGTTTCATTACCACAACCATGGTGGGCGCAAACGAGATGCCAGCGATAAACAGCATCGCGGAAAGGACATAAACGTCCGGAGAGAAAACCGGCAGTACGCCGGTGACTGCCGTGACCAAAATCCCGATAAAAAACTGTTTTTCAATCGCCAGCGAAACCCGCAACGCACCGAACGTCAGGCCCGACACCAGCGAACCGAAGGCATAGGCTGCAAGGATGAAAGTGGCGGACGCTGGCCAGCCTTGTGCATTGGCGAACGCCACGACAGCAACATCGATTGAACCGCCAATAGCGCCCATCGCCAACAGCGCCAGGACAATCGTGCGAACACCGGGAATCAGCAGGGTTGAGCCGGTATTGCTGACATGGCCCACGACCACTTTAGGTTCAGTCTGGCGTTGCAAAAGGAACGCCGTCACCCCGACAGCCAGCAACGCCACCGCCACCAGCGGTCCGGCTTCGGCGAAAAAGCTCACGCTCAAGCCGATCGCCAGTGGCGGGCCGATGATGTAGGCGAGTTCGGTCAGGACCGTATCCAGAGAGAACGCGGTGTGCAGTTGCGGCTTGCCCCGGAATAACTGCGACCAGCGTGCCCTGATCATGGACGGCATGCTCGGCATTGTTCCTGCCAGGGCAGCCAGCACAAAAAACAACGCGGCGGGCGCCCTCAAGTGAACGGCGAAGATCAGCGCCAGCAACATGACGATGCTGAATGCCGTCACCACGGGTAGCACTCGACTCTGACCACGTTGATCAACCAGTTTCGAGATACGTGGGCCAAGCAATGCGTTGGCCAGGGTGAACGTACCGGCGACTGCCCCGGCCAGCCAGTAAACACCTGTCTGCTCCACCAACATGGTGATGATGCCAATGCCGATCATTGCCTGCGGCAAGCGGGCGATGGAGCTCGCGAGCACTAACCCCGTGGCACCAGGGGTTGTCAGCAGTTCGCGATAGTGATTAGCCATGATTCCTCCCTCTATTCGTCGCTGAGCAGCATCCCGCTGCCGCGTCAGACATCAAGACCTAGGCGAACGTCAAAAGCAACCTCGGCTATGCGGCAGAAAAACAAAAACCCGCGCAGGGCGGGTTTTGTTTTGATCGTTCCCACGCTCCGCGTGGGCATGCAGCCCGGGACGCTCTGCGTCCCTGCAAAGCCGAACGCGGAGCGTCCGAAGAGGCATTCCCACGCAGAGCGTGGGAACGATCATCGCGGCGGATGTCTCCAGCAGGTACAGCGATCAGTCAGCCAGACGCCAGGTCGTGCCGCCCTTGCCGTCTTCCAGCACCACGCCCATGGCGGTGAGCTGGTCGCGGATGCGGTCGGATTCGGCCCAGTCCTTGCCGGCACGTGCTGCCAGACGCGCAGCAATCAGCGCATCAACCTCAGCCGCATCGACACGCCCTTCAGCGCCCGCTTGCAGGAAGTCATCGGCTTCGAGCTGCAACACACCCAACACGCTCGCCAACTCTTTCAGACGTGCCGCCAAACCGGCCGCCGCATCGAGATCGCTCTCACGCAGACGGTTGATCTCACGCACCATCTCAAACAGCACGGCGCAGGCTTCCGGCGTGCCGAAGTCGTCGTTCATCACCGTGGTGAAACGCTCGACGAACGCTTCGCCACCAGCCGGCGCCACAGTCGGCAGGCCTTTCAACGCGTGGTAGAAACGCTCGAGTGCGCCTTTGGCGTCCTTGAGGTTGTCTTCCGAGTAGTTGATCGCGCTGCGGTAGTGGCTCGACACCAGCAGGTAACGCACGACTTCCGGGTGGTACTTGTCGAGCACGTCGCGAATGGTGAAGAAGTTGTTCAGGGACTTGGACATCTTCTCGCCATTGATACGGATCATGCCGCAATGCATCCACGCGTTGGCGTAGGTCTTGCCGGTGGCCGCTTCGCTCTGGGCGATTTCGTTTTCGTGGTGCGGGAATTCCAGATCGCTGCCGCCGCCATGAATATCGAAGGTCTCGCCGAGGCAGCAGGTGGACATCACCGAGCACTCGATGTGCCAGCCCGGACGCCCGGCGCCCCATGGCGATTCCCAGCTTGGCTCGCCCGGCTTGGTGGCTTTCCACAGCACGAAGTCCAACGGATCCTGCTTGGCTTCGTCGACTTCGATCCGCGCACCGATGCGCAGGTCTTCGATCTTCTTGCGCGACAGTTTGCCGTAGCCCATGAACTTGGCGACGCGGTAGTACACGTCGCCATTGCCCGGGGCGTAGGCGTAACCCTTGTCGATCAGCGTCTGGATCATGTTCAGCATGCCCGGAATATGGTCGGTGGCACGCGGTTCCATGTCCGGCTTGAGGATGTTGAGGCGCGCCTCGTCCTCGTGCATCGCCGTGATCATGCGCTCGGTCAGTGCGTCGTACGGCTCGCCGTTTTCGCGGGCGCGATTGATGATCTTGTCTTCAATATCGGTGATGTTGCGCACGTAGGTCAGGTTGTAACCGCTGAACCGCAACCAGCGGGTCACCAGGTCGAACGCAACCATGCTGCGGCCGTGGCCAATGTGGCAGTAGTCGTACACGGTCATCCCGCAGACGTACATGCGCACATTGTTGCCATCGAGCGGCTTGAAGACTTCTTTGCTCTTGGTGAGCGTGTTGTAAATCGTCAGCACTTTTAATTTCCTTGACGCTGAATCACTGGCCCCACGAATCACGCAGGGTCACGGTACGGTTGAATACCGGCTGACCTGGTTTCGAGTCCTTGATATCCGCAACGAAGTAGCCTTCGCGCTCGAACTGGAAACGGTCTTCCGGCTGTGCATTGCCCAGCGAGGGTTCTGCACGACAACCGGTCAGCACTTGCAGTGAGTCAGGGTTGATGTTGTCGAGGAAACTGGCGCTGTCTTCGGCCTTCTCCGGGTTCGGAGAACGGAACAGGCGATCGTACAGGCGCACTTCGCACTCGACGCTGGCGGCGGCCGGCACCCAGTGGATCACGCCTTTGACCTTGCGGCCTTCAGGGTTCTTGCCGAGGGTGTCCGGGTCGTACGAGCAACGCAGTTCGACGATGTTGCCGTCGGTGTCCTTGATCGCTTCGTCGGCACGGATCACGTAGCTGCCGCGCAGACGCACTTCGCCATTCGGCTCCAGACGCTTGTAGCCCTTTGGCGGCTCTTCCATGAAGTCATCGCGGTCGATGTAGATTTCACGGGCGAACGGCAGCTTGCGCACGCCGAGTTCTTCTTTCTGCGGATGACGTGGCAGTTCGAGGTTGTCGACCTTATCTTCCGGGTAGTTGGTGATCACGACTTTCAACGGACGCAGCACGCACATGGCGCGCGGGGCGTTCGCGTCCAGGTCCTGACGGATGCTGAACTCGAGCATGCCGAAGTCGACCACGCCGTCGGAACGGTTGGTGCCGATCATGTCGCAGAAGTTGCGGATCGACGCCGGCGTGTAGCCACGGCGGCGGAAGCCCGACAGCGTCGACATGCGCGGGTCGTCCCAGCCATTGACGTGTTTCTCGTCCACAAGCTGTTTGAGCTTGCGCTTGCTGGTGATGGTGTAGTTGAGGTTCAGACGGCTGAACTCATACTGACGCGGGTGCGCCGGCACTGGCAGTGCGTCGAGGAACCACTCGTACAGCGGACGATGGCTTTCGAACTCCAGGGTGCAGATCGAATGGGTGATGCCTTCGATGGCGTCCGACTGACCGTGGGTGAAGTCGTAGTTCGGGTAGATGCACCACTTGTCATCGGTCTGGTGGTGATGGGCGTGGCGAATGCGGTACATGATCGGGTCGCGCAGGTTCATGTTCGGCGAGGCCATGTCGATCTTCGCGCGCAGCACGCGGGCGCCGTCCGGGAACTCACCGGCGCGCATGCGGGCGAACCAGTCGAGGTTCTCTTCCACCGAACGGTCGCGGAACGGGCTGTTCTTGCCCGGCTCGGTCAGGCTGCCACGGTATTCCTTGGCCTGCTCCGGAGTCAGGTCGTCGACGTAGGCCTTGCCAGCCTTGATCAACTCCACCGCCCAGTCGTGCAACTGGTCGAAATACTGCGAGGCGTAGCGCACTTCGCCGGACCATTCGAAGCCCAGCCATTTGACGTCGCTTTCGATCGCGTCGATGTATTCCTGGTCTTCCTTGGCCGGGTTGGTGTCGTCGAAACGCAGGTGCGTGACGCCGCCGAACTCCTGGGCCAGGCCGAAGTTCACGCAGATCGACTTGGCGTGGCCGATGTGCAGATAGCCGTTTGGCTCAGGCGGGAAACGGGTGACGATCTGGGTGTGCTTGCCCGAGTCCAGGTCTGCCTGGATGATCGGCCGCAGGAAATTGACCGGCACGGCAGGGCCGGACTTGGCATTCGAGGTAGGGTCGACAGTGGGCTTGCTCATAGGATCCTTGACTTACATGTGCGCGGCCGCAAAGGGGGGCCAGACAAAACAAAGCCGCTATCATAGCCGATGCTGTCAAGGGGCTGACAGAGCACGGCCTATAAAGGAGCGCATTTAATCGCCGGGATTTGAAAAACAGCCTCGAAATTCGCGCCTGTCACGCTAAACTGCGCACCTTGGCCGATGCAGGCTGAACCGGTTGCGGGGCCTGGCGCTCCAAAACCACGAATTCCTTATAAAGAGTAATGACCATGACTCAAGTCAAACTGACCACCAACTTCGGTGACATCGTCATCGAACTGAACGCCGAGAAAGCCCCGATCACCGTGGCCAACTTCATCGAGTACGTCAAAAAGGGTCACTACGAGAACGTTGTGTTCCACCGTGTGATCAAGGGTTTCATGATCCAGGGCGGCGGTTTCGAGCCTGGCATGAAGGAAAAGAAAGACAAGAGCCCAAGCATTCAGAACGAAGCTGACAACGGTCTGAAGAACGAGAAGTACACCCTGGCCATGGCTCGCACCATGGAGCCGCATTCGGCATCGGCGCAGTTCTTCATCAACGCCACCGACAACAGCTTCCTCAACCACACCGCCAAAACCGCTCAGGGTTGGGGTTATGCCGTATTCGGCAAAGTGGTTGCAGGCACTGACGTTGTCGACAAGATCGAAGGCGTTTCCACCACGTCCAAAGCAGGCCACCAGGACGTACCAGCAGACGACGTGATCATCGAGAAAGCCGAGATCATCGAAGCGTGATATTGCTGATTTCAGACTTGCATCTGGAAGAGGAGCGCCCGGACATTACCCGGGCGTTTCTGGATTTGCTCGCCGGACGCGCCCGCTCGGCGAGTGCGTTGTACATTCTGGGCGACTTTTTCGAGGCGTGGATTGGCGACGATGCCATGACGCCCTTTCAGCGTTCCATCTGCCAGGCCCTGCGCCAATTGAGCGACAGCGGCACGGCGATCTTTCTGATGCACGGTAATCGCGACTTCATGCTCGGCAAGGCCTTTTGTAAACAGGCCGGCTGCACACTGTTGAAGGACCCGAGTGTCGTGCAGTTTTACGGCGAGCCAGTGCTGTTGATGCACGGCGACAGCCTGTGCACTCGCGACGTTGGCTATATGAAGCTGCGGCGCTATCTGCGCAACCCGATCACCCTGTTTATCCTGCGGCACCTGCCGCTGAGCACCCGGCACAAACTGGCGCGCAAACTGCGTAGCGAAAGCCGGGCGCAGACGCGGATGAAGGCCAATGACATTGTTGATGTCACGCCTGAGGAAATCCCGCGGATCATGCAGGAGTTCGGCGTGAAAACCTTGATCCACGGGCACACCCATCGCCCGGCGATCCACAAGTTGCAGCTCGGTGAGCAGGCGGCGAAACGGATTGTGCTGGGGGACTGGGATCGTCAGGGTTGGGCGTTGCAGGTCGATGAGAGCGGGTATGCCTTGGCGCCGTTCGACTTCGCCCCGCCGCCAGCCCTGCCCGCCCCCGCCCTCTAAAGATCACTACTATCCCTGTGGGAGCGGGCTTGCCCGCGATGAGGCCATCACATTCAACACCTCTGTTGACTGAAAATCCGCCATCGCGGGCAAGCCCGCTCCCACAGGTTATGTATTGCCTTAATGTCCAGAAGCGGCCGGACCGGCCTTCGCCGCAAACGGCGGTTTCGCCAGCCACACAATCAGAATCAACCCCATAAACCCCCAACCCAGCAACGTGAAGTAATCCACGGTGGAGAGCATGTACGCCTGGCTGGTCAAAATCTGATCCATCTGCGCGTAAGCCGATTGGCTCGCGCCGCCTAAATGGTTCAAGGTCTCGCGGGTCGCCGGCTCATAGGTGCTGATGCTTTCACTCATGTACGCATGATGCTGATCAGCCCGACGAATCCAGATCCACGTGGTCAGCGATGCCGCAAAGCTACCGCCCAGCGTTCGCAGAAAAGTCGCAAGCCCGGCACCGTCAGCGATCTGGCTTGGCGGCAAGTCCGACATCAGGATGCTCAGGGTCGGCATGAAGAACAGCGCCACGCCAATGCCCATGAACAGCTGCACCAAAGCGATGTGCTGGAAGTCCACTTCATTAGTGAACCCGGCGCGCATGAAGCAGCTCAAGCCAATCGCCAGAAACGCCAGACCGGCCAGCAAACGCAGGTCGAACTTGTTCGCGTACTTGCCGACAAACGGCGACAGCAGCACCGGCAAGATACCGATTGGCGCCACCGCCAGCCCCGCCCAGGTCGCGGTGTAGCCCATCTGCGTTTGCAACCACTGCGGCAGGATCAGGTTGATGCCGAAGAACCCGGCGTAACCCAACACCAACACCAGCGTGCCGATGCGGAAGTTGCGATGGGCGAACAGGCGCAGATTCACCACCGGGTGCTGATCGGTCATTTCCCAGATGATGAACACCGCCAGCGCGATCACCGAAATCGCCGCGCCGATGATGATGAAGTTCGACTCGAACCAGTCCAGGTCATTGCCCTTGTCGAGGATCACTTGCAAAGCGCCGACGCCGATGATCAGGGAGATCAGGCCAACGTAATCCATCGGCTGACGGCTGGTTTCCACCGGCCGTTTGGCCAGTTGCGAACGCACCACCATCACCGCGAAGATGCCGATCGGCACGTTGATGAAGAAGATCCACGGCCAGCTGTAGCTGTCGGTAATCCAGCCACCGAGAATCGGCCCCGCAATCGGCGCGACCACCGTGACCATCGCCAGTAACGCCAACGCCATGCCGCGCCTCGCGGGAGGATACACGGCGATCAACAGGGTTTGCGTCATCGGGTACAGCGGCCCGGCCACCAGACCTTGCAGGACACGGAAGCCGATCAGCTCAGGCATCGAGGTGGAAATACCACAGAGGAACGAGGCCAGTACGAACAGCATGGTCGCCCAGAGAAACAGCTTCACCTCACCGAAACGGCGGCTGAGCCAACCGGTCAACGGCAGCGCAATCGCGTTGCTCACGGCAAATGACGTAATGACCCAGGTGCCCTGCTCCGAACTCACCCCAAGGTTGCCGGATATCGTCGGCAGCGCCACGTTGGCGATGGTGGTGTCGAGCACTTGCATGAAGGTCGCCAGCGACAGGCCGATGGTGCTGAGCAACAGGCTGGGCGGCGTGAAAGAGGCGTTATTGCTCATTGTGAATCCTATGAAGCAGGGTTGGCGCCGCGTCTGTTAAAGACACAGCAGCACTTGTAGGAGTGAATCCTGTGGTGAGGGGATTTATCCCCGATGGGTCGCGAAGCGGCCCCTCTTTTGATGGAAAAAGCCGGGCCTGCTGCGCAGTCCATCGGGGATAAATCCCCTCACCACAAGGCTCACTCCCACAGGGGATAAATTCAGCGTTGCGCGGTTTTGCTGACCGCAGCGCTGTTGTCGTGGATCAGTTGGGCAATCATCGCGTCGGCTTCGGCCAACTGGCGGTCGTAGACGTTGGTGCTGAACGAAGCTTTTTGCGGTGGCTGCTGAGCCAGGACCGGGCCGCTCTGGTCATGCAGGTTCACTTCAACGTTGGTCGACAGGCCGACGCGCAGCGGATGCTTGGCCAACTCTTCGGCGTTGATGTGAATGCGCACTGGCACACGCTGAACAATCTTGATCCAGTTACCGGTGGCGTTCTGCGCCGGCAGCAAGGCAAACGCGCTGCCAGTACCGGCACCGAGGCTGTCGACGGTGCCGCTGTATTTCACGTCGCTGCCGTAGATGTCGGACTCGATGTCGACCGGCTGACCGATGCGCATGTCACGCAGTTGGGTTTCCTTGAAGTTGGCGTCGATCCACAACTGATCCAGCGGAATCACCGCCATCAGCGCGGTGCCCGGCTGTACGCGCTGACCGAGCTGCACGGTACGTTTGGCCACGTAACCGGTGACCGGCGCGATCAAGGTGCTGCGCGCGTTGGTCAGGTAAGCCTGACGCAAATCGGCGGCGGCCGACATCACGTCCGGGTGCGACGACACCACGGTGTCATCAACCAATGCGCTGGTGGTTTTCAGTTGCTGCTTGGCGTTGGCCAGGGCGTTTTGCGCCGAGGTCAGGTCGTCGCGGGCGTGGGACAGTTCTTCCTGGGAAATCGCCCCGCCCTGCGCCAGGTTTTTCCGGCGGTTGTAGTTGTCCTGGGCTTTCTGCACTTCGGCCTGTTGCGCGTTGACCTGGGCTTTCATGCCGTCGACGTTGCTATACAGACCGCGCACCTGACGCACGGTGCGCGCCAATTTCGCCTGCGCGCTTTGCAGGCCGACTTCGGCGTCATTCGGGTCGAAGTTGATCAGCACCTGACCTTCGTGAACCAGATCACCATCGTCAGCACCAATGCTGACCACGGTACCGGTCACCAACGGAGTGATTTCCACGACGTTGCCGTTGACGTAGGCGTCGTCGGTGCTTTCGTTAAAGCGCCCGATGAACTCGTGATAGGCCCAGACGCCAGCGCAGGAGAGAAGGACGACAACGGCCAGCACCACCAGCATGACTTTGCGTTTGCGCGGATTGCCGGTGTCGGGGGTGTTGTCTTGAGCTTGAGTGTTTTCGGCAGTGGCCATGACAAATACCTTGAATTAGTTGTGCGGCGTGGCTGGGTTGGCGTTGGCTGCGGTCAGGGTTTCTCCCTGGAAGCCGCCGCCCAGCGCTTGCATCAGTTGAATCGACAGGTCGATCTGCTCGGCATTGAGGTTGGCCAATTGACGCTGGGCCTGCAGCAATTGCTGCTCGATGCTGAGCACGTCCAGGTAGTTGCCGATGCCGGAACCGTAACGCTGGACGACGGTGTTGTAAGAGTCCTGAGCAATCTCGGTGGCGTGTTGCTGCGCACCGATCTGCCGGCCGATGTCACGCAACTGATTGATCGTGTCGCTGACATCGCCCAGTGCTTTCACCAGACTTTTGTTGTACTGCGCCACCGCCAGATCGTAATCGGCGTCGCGCGCATCGAGGTTGGCGCGCAGGCGCCCGCCGTCGAAGATCGGCACCGAAATGGTCGGGGCAATGTTGAAGAAGCGACTGGCCGAACCGAACATCGCGTCACCCAACAAAGATTCGGCACCGGCCGAGGCCGTGAGGTTCAAGTTGGGATAGAACTGAGTCTTGGCCGAATCGATGTCTTTGCTCGCCGCTTCGACGCGCCAGCGGGCAGCAACCAGATCCGGGCGACGACCGAGCAGTTCTGCCGGCAAGACCGACGGCACCGCGACAGCGCTGGCTTGCAGGACTTTCGGCCGGGCAATTTCGTTGCCGCGATCCGGGCCTTTGCCGAGCAACACGGCCAAGGCGATCTTCGCGCTGTTCAGGCGCTTTTCGGCGTCGATCAGGCTGGCTTCGGAGCTGGCTTCCAGACTCTGGGTTTGCTGGAACTGGTACTGACTGTCGATCCCCGAACTCAGGCGACGCTGGCTCAGGTCGAGCATTTGTCTGGTGCGCTTGAGGTCGTCGTTGGCCAGGTCATAAACGATGTGCGCCTGACCGAGATCGCTGTAGGCACGGGCGACGTCGGCAGCCAGCGTCAACTGCGCGGCCTGACGGTCGACTTCAGCAGCGCGGGCCTGACCGAGTGCAGCTTCCCACGCATCGCGCTGGCCACCCCACAGGTCAAAGTTGTAGTTGAAACCGGCGCTGACATTACGCACGGTGGCGTAGGCATCGCCCTGCCCTCGCGGGTCCTGATCCTTGGCCAGGCGCGAACGGCTGATGCCGGCGCTGGCGTCTAGGGTCGGATAGCGCTCGGCATCGGCGGCATACGCGGCGGCGCTGGCCTGATGAGCGCGGGCTGCGGCGATCTGCATGTCCGGGCTGTCGTGCAGGGCATCGCGGATCAGACCGTCGAGTTGCGGATCGCCGAGGCTGGTCCACCAGTCGCTTTTTGGCCAGGCGGCCGGCGACAGGGTCACGCCGTTCAGCGACTGGCCGACTTTCAGGCTTTTCGCATCAAGGTTCTGGCCGTGGGTATCGAGGCCGCTGTAGTTGGCGCAACCGGCGAGGATCATCGCCGACAGCACCAGCGTCAGGCTGCTGCGCAAGGTTTTACCGCTCATTGTGTTCACCTAACCGCTGGATAGTGATCGGGTCACCGGCTGCCAGCAGGATTTTCTTGAGAATGTATTCCAGGGTTTTCAACTCGTCCGGGGTCACGGCGCCGGCCAGTTCATTCATGGCGTCGGCACCAATGTGCGGCAGGCGATCGGCCAGTTGCTGGCCCTGTTCGGTGAGCTTGAGCTGCACCTGACGGCGATCGCCTTCGCTGCGTTGGCGAGCCAGAAAGCCTTTCTGCTCCAGACGATCGAGCATGCGCGTCATCGAACCGCTGTCCAGCGACAGGTGCCGGCACAGCTCGGCCGGAGTGTCGACGCCGAATTGGGCCATGATGATCAACACCTTGAACTGCGCGGCGGTGATGCCGTGGGGTTCCATGTGGGTGTCGATGATCTTGTCTTTGAGCAGCGCAGCACGGCCAAGCAACAGGCCGAGGTGGCAGTGTTTGAATTCGTCCGGGGTGAAATGCTTCATTTGCTCACCTAATAACTGCCTAGGCAGTGAATGTATGTCGAGATGTTACTGCCTAGGCAGCGAATGTCAATGGAATAGTTAGGAGGCTTGGTAATTAGTTGACCAGTGGACTGGGGTTTTGTGTTGCACAGGCGGACGTCATCGCTGGCAAGCCAGCGATTGAGGCGACTCGGTGGAATGCCGGTCAGGACTTGTCAGAAGGGTTCGCAGGTGGCGGCTGCACCGGATGCACCTCACGCCCACGCAGGGCCGTGGCGACATACCCGCAGGCGCGCTTCGCCCCCGCGTAAAGGCCATGCCAGCCCGGTGGCGCCGGCTCGATGGCCGCATGCAATGCCCGCGCATAATCAAGCACCAGCCCCGGCGTCCAGGCCATCGCCTCGGCGCGTTTGCGCACTTGCGCCGCCACCCAGAACTCGGGGCTGGTAATGATCCGGGCGAAATCAAGCATGCTCGACTGGCCCCGATTCATCGCCCCCTCAAGGGCCGCTTCGAGGCTATGGGCGACGGCACTGGAACAATTGCGGCTAGTGAGGTTATACGTGGTGTTCTGCCGATAATCCGCCCAGAACGCCGCCAGCCGCCGGGCATCGTAATGGGCAAAACTGACCTGCACCGATGACGGACACCAGTCCGCCACCTCGCCGGCATAGTCAGGCAGAAACCTGCCGGCCACATCATTGTTCGGCGTCGCCCGCAACAACCGGACGAAATCCCCCGCCGATCGATCAATGTCGTCCAGCGGGTAATGGCTGATGTAGATGTCCGGGCCACATGCCAGTGCCGCGTGGCCGGCAGAGATCACGCCGTTGATGTCGACCGCCGCGATATAGCGGTTGAGCAGGCGGTTGCGTACCAAGGTGTCGTCAACCGTGCCACTCGGTGTCCAGACGTGGATCACCAGCGCGGTGCTGGGTGCCGGCGCGCTGACCGAGAAAGGGCTTAACGGCGACTGCCAGTTTTTGAAGCGCAAAGACTGCCGCAGCAAAGCGCCGCCCGAGAGAAAGAGGCTCATGCCAATGCAGAACGGCACAGTGCCCTTATAAAGCGTCGGGTACGGTTCGAGGATGAACAGGCCAAAGCCGATTTCGAACAACCCCGTGAGCAATGACACTTGCCAACCGACAAAGCGCACCACTACCGCCGCCGCCAGCCGAAAGCCGCCATCGAGTAGAAACGCCACACCACACAGCACTGCCAGAATCAGGCTGGCAGCATGTTGCCTGTCGACGATCAGCAGTCCAAGTATCAGGAAAGCCAGACCTCGCACTTTGCGCAGAGCAGTAGCAGTGGCGGTGCCGGTTTGCGGTGCCGGCACCAGCAGAATGATCAGAGCTTCGAGCAACAACAGATAGCCGAACACATGCAGCGGAAAATACAGCACGCCGTCCAGCGCATCGATGAAGATGGCCACGCCGGCCGCCCCCCAGACGATGCCCGTCAGCGCCAGCGCCGACCAACGCTTGCGGACAAAATCGTTACCGAGCAAAACCATACTCAAGCGAACCATAGGCTTCCCTGTTTTCTTCGGGCAGCCGCAAACCGCGCAGCTTTCGAGCTGCGCTGAGTCTAATACATTCGGGCAATGCCGGATCGCTGCGGTGCGATCCGGCGATGGGGAGCGCGACCTAGAAATCGCGCTTGTAGAAGATATCCAGCGAGCTGGCGACGCCACTGGCCGCCTCGACATAAACCTTCTTGCTCAGTTTGTAACGCAGCGCGATGGTGTTGGCCGGCTCAAACACGCCGACGCCATAACGCAAACTGAGTTTCTCGGAGATGTTGCCGCTGGCGACTACGCTGGTGGTGTTGCCGCTGCCCTGGGTGTCGAGCTGGAAGTCCTGAATCCCCAGATCTTTGGCCAGGCTGCTGGTCACCCCGGAACTGCCCATCAAACCCAGACCCAACGCCGCTTGCGCGAGCATGTTGTTGTCTTCGCCGTTGGTGCTCAGAGGGCGGCCCAAGACCAGATAGGACAACGCCTGCTCCTGGCTCATCGCCGGCTCGGAGAAGATCTGCGTGGTCGGTTGCTCGGCGCTGCCACTGAGGCGAATACCGGCGATGACGTCGTCGGTCTGGCGGATCGCTTCGATGTCCAGATACGGTTGATCGATGGGCCCGGCAAACAGCAGGCGCGCACGCCGCACCGTCAGGCGTTGGCCGTAGGCGCGGTATTTGCCGTCGTTGAGCCACAGCTCGCCACGGGTGTCCATGTTGTCGCCGATGTGCACATGCCCTTGCAGGTTGGCGGTCAGGCCGAACCCGGCGAAGCTGAGTCGGTCCTCGCCGACCACCACATCGATGTCCATTTTCATGGCCATCGGCGGCTTGCCCTCTTCGGTCTGCGCACCGACGATGATCGTGTCGTCGGAGACTTTCACCGTCGAGGGCGGCAATTCACGCACGGTGATTTCACCTTTGGGCACCAGCACTTTGCCGGCGATCTTCAGCTCGTCGCCGGCCATGGAGATTTTCAGATCCGGCGCCACTTCCAGCTTGGCGTAAGGCTCGACGGTGACCGGCAGTTGCGTGCCTTTGAGCGCCAGATCGACCATCAGCGCCTGGCCCCAGGCGACGTTACCGCTGAGGCTGCCCTGCCCGGTCTTGCCGCTCTTCCAGCCGCCGTCCAGACGCACCGACTCACCGGCAATCACCGCTTTGAGTTGCAGGTCCTGCAGCTCCGTCGGCAATTCGGCGCCCGATACCTCGCCATCGCTGAGTTGCACGGTGCCGTTGACCAACGGCGCCAGCAGCCCGCCAGAAATCGTGCCGCTACCGTTGAGGCGTCCAGTGAGCTTTTCGACCATCGGCACAAACGGCCGCGCCACCGACAGGTCGAGCCCGGTGAGACGGAACGAGCCGCTTAGCGGTTTGTTTTTCGGCAGCGGATTGAGCTGCGCCTGCACCATCAGTTCACCGAGTTTGCCGCCGACGAAATTCAGTTCGGTATCGACACGCTTGGGCGTCAGTTTGCTGGTGAGTTTCAGGGTCTGGTAAGGGAAATCCAGCCACTGATCCTTTTCCTTCATGCGCAAGGTGCCGCCGCTGGCGTCGATGCTGATCACACCGTTGGGGCCGCTGGCCGGCAGATCCAGTTGCAGGTCAGCGTTAAGCTTGCCCTGCCAGGCGAAATCCTTGGGCAGCCATTGCGCCAGGCTTTCGATCGGGAATTGCTTGAGGTGGTAACGCAGTTTCGGATCGGGCATCAGCCGTTGATCCTCACCACACAGGCTGGCGCTGCCGGACATCCAGCAATGGGCGCCGAAGTTGATTTTGCCGTCAGCCAGACGTTCGAGTTTCGCCGGGTTTTGCAGCTTCCAGTCCTGACCGCCGGCCTGAATATCACCGCTGGCCAAGCGCCCGCGCCAGTTGCCCTTGTCCAGATTGCCGTCCAGACCCAGAGCCAGTTTGAGCTTCGGCCCGAGCAGGTCGAGACTGAGTTTCTGGTTCTTGATGTCGCCCTGAGCGCTGGCGGTCAACACGCCCAGATTGGTATCGCCGGCCTGAATCCCGCTGCCCTTCAGATCGATCTTGGCTCGTTGCGCACTGTCGAGCGTGGCGTCGAGGTTGAGGCTTTGCAGGCGATTGTCCTGAAACGCCAGTTGCGAACCTTGCAGACCGAGTTTGCCTTGCGGCGCCTTCAGCGTACCGGCGACGTTGACCTGACCGTTGATCTGCCCGCGCAGTTCTGGCCACAGCTGGGCCAGACGCGCCAGCTTGATGTCGATCTGCCCGGTGAGTTTCTGTTGCAAGCTGCCTTTGCCATTGATGCTGTTGTCGCCGAGGCGGATTTGCAGGGCATTGAGGTTCCACTGTTCGCCAGCACCATCAGCCTTGGCTTGCAGAATCGCCGGTTGGCCGCGCAGTTTGCCCTTCAGGTCGAGATCGGCGGTCAGGCTCAGGCGTTCGTTTTTCATTTCGCCCTGGCTTTTCAGCGGGCCGGCTAAAGTGCCCGGCAGCTCGGCGACCCAGTACGCCGGGTTGAGCGCCGACAAGTCCAACGCGGTGTCCCAGGCGATGCCGTCGGCGAACTGCACATTGACGTGGCCTTCAGCCTTGCCCTGCCCGGCTTGCATTTGCAGTTGCGGAAAAGCGATCTGTTTGAGGTTGCCACTGAACGGACTGCTCAGACTGAATGCCCCCGCCGGGCCGTCGAGGGCGGCGGCGAAGTTACCGATGTATTGACCATCGGTGTAGGAGACTTCGCCAGTGAAGGTACGCAAGGCAACCTGCGGCTCGTCGATTTCGTTATAGAGCCGATGCCACGGGAAGTCCTGCCAATTGATGTTGGCTTGCGCCGTGAGGCCTTTGCTCCAATCGACGCTGCCGGTGAGTTTGAGGCTTTGCTTGTCGTTGGCTGTCAAATCGAGGCCGGCGATCTGCGCGCCGCTGGCGTCGACTTTGCCGGTGAGCAGCAGCGCCACCGGGCCTTTATCCGCCGGCAGCGTGGCGGTGCCGTTGAGCTGGTAACCGTTGTTCAGATCGCCTTCGCCGGTCAGCAGCAATTGATTGAGTTGCAGGGTGTCGGGAAGATCGACGCTCGGTTTGAAGGCCTCGCTGGTGATGCGCACCTTGGCCGGGAGGTTTTCCGCCAGCGGTTGCAGCTCGCCAGTCAGTTGACCGTCGAGGTAGCCATGGCTGTCGGCGTGCAAGTTGAGGGTTTTCAATAGATCGCCGTCGATTTTCAACGCCAGCGTCCAGGGACCGGTGCCGGGAGACGGCAGGGTCAGATCCCCGGCGATGCTCAGCGGCCAGTTGCCGGTCGGCGTGAGTGTTCCGGACAGGTTCAGGCTGAGCTCGTCGCGCTGCAATTTCACGCTGTCGATCTGCATGCCCTGGGCCGTCCAGTGCGCCGCCAGTTGCAGGCCCTTGAGCTGCTCGCTGCCGTTGAACAGCAAGCTGCCCACCTGCACGTCGCCGAGTTCGATCGCTACGGGCAGTTGCAGATCCGGCAGTTTGATCGGACCGCTTTCAGTGCTTTCTTCACTCGGCGGGAATTGCAGGATGACCTGATCAGCCTTGAGCTGTTCGATGCACAGTGTCATGCGGGTCAGGCACAGCGGTGACCAGGCGAAAATCGCCTTGTTCAATTCGACGCGGCTGCTGTCCTGCTGCCACAACAGATGATCGGCGCTCCACTGCCCAGCGAGCCGGCCCTGGAAATTCTCCACGCTCAAGCCCGGCACCAGACCCAACACCCAACGGCTGCCTGCCTGGGTGCCGAGCACGGTGGCGATGCTCAAGACAACAAAAAGCACCAGCATCAACAGCGCCAGTGCCGCAATTTTCAAACCACGCTTCACAGCTCAGGCCCCATGGAAAAGTGCAGCCGGATGCCGCCATCGTCGTCCAGCGCATGGGCCAGGTCGAGGCGGATCGGCCCTACCGGCGAGACCCAGCGCACACCAATACCGACCCCGGTCTTGAGGTTCGGCAGTTCGAGTTTGTTGAATGAGTTGCCCTGGTCGACAAAGGTCGCGACACGCCATTTCTCGGCAACCGAGTATTGATACTCGACGCTGCCGGCAACCATGTAGCGGCCACCGATGCGGTCGCCGTCGGAGTTTTTCGGCGACAGGCTCTGGTAGTCGTAACCACGCACGCTCTGATCGCCACCGGCGAAGAAGCGCAGCGACGGCGGCACCGAGTTGTAACCGTTGGTGGCGCTGCCGCCGACCTGCACACGGCCGAGGAAACGGTGTTTGTCGAATACCGTGGTCAGGCCTTTAACCAGCGCGGTGCCATACAGCAGGTTGTTGTCGGAACCGACGCCCTCCTTCGCCACTTTGCTTTCAAAAGTCAGGCGATAGCCGTTGTGCGGGTCGATGCGGTTGTCGCTTTTCAGGTAGGAATAGCTGATGCCGGGCATCAGCAAAGTACTCAGGCCGGAGTCGTCGCCGAGTTCATATTCTTCGCGCTGCCATTTCAGCGAGATCACGCGCTGCCAGCCGCTGGGCAACTTGCTGTGCCATTCCGGGCCGAAGGTCAGCAGTTTGCTCACCGTGTCGGAGCCGTCGATATCTTCAAATTGATAGCCGCCGGCCCAACGCAATTTGTCAGTCAGTGGCGGGTCGAGCGGAATGTCATAGAACAGCCCGACGTTTTGCCGTGGCGCAGAGATTTCCGCTTCCCAGCCATAACTGTCGCCTTGCGGGTTGACCCAGTGGCGTGTCCAGTTGGCTTTGACCCGCGGCCCGACGTCGGTGGAATACCCGAGGCCCAGGCCCATGGTGCGCGGCTTGCGCGTGTCGAGTTTGACGTCCACCGGGATCACGTCGTTTTTCGCCGCGGTCGGTGCGGCATCGACGCGTATGCCTTCAAAATAGCCGCTCGATTGCAGGTCGCGATTGAGTTCGGCGATCAGCTCGGAGTCGTAGGGCTCGCCTTCCTTGAACGGCACCATGCGTTGCAGCAGGTCTTCGTCGAACGGCGTGTCACCCTCGAATTTGACTTTACCCAGCGCATAGCGCGGGCCGCTTTCGTAGATCAATTCGACATCGGCGACGCCGGCACGTGGGTCGACCAAAAGTTTTTGACTGGTGAAGTGGCCGCTGAAATAACCGAAGCGCGAAGCCTGATTCTGGATCAGGCGTTTGGCGTCCTCGTAGCGACCATGGTTGAGCACCGCGCCGGATTTGAGCACGTCGCTGTTCGGCACACGAAAGGATTTGAGGGAAGCAGCCGGGCCGTCGACGCGAATGGTGACGTTGCGCAGGCGAATCGGTTCGCCGGGATCGATTTTCAGGACTAGACGCGGTTTGTCCCCGCCCTTGACGTCGCTTTCGATCTGCGGCTGATAGTAGCCCAACGCCTGAGCCGCCTTGCGCGCCTGCTCTTCGGCGCCGCGACTGAAGCGCAGCAAGGCTTCTTCGTCGCGATCGCCGAGGCTGCCGATATAGCCTTCTATATTGGCCTTGAGTTCATCGTTGGACGGTTTGATCCGCACATCCAATTCACTTTGCGCCAGTGCCGCACAGCTGGTTAACAGCATGAGCACGCCACTGGTAAATCTTCCTGGAAACTTCATAGGCGCGGATGCTATCACGAGCTTGGGAGCGTGATAGAGCCTGGGGTGCCGGTAAAGTTCGACCTCTAAGCCGTTGCAGTTTGTAACACTTGTGGATTGGCGTGAAAAAATACGTGTTCTCGCACTGGGCCGACGGCAACTTCGCCAATCTCCTCGTAACCCTGACGTTTATAAAATTCCAGGTAACGCGGGTTACCGGTGTCGAGCACCACGCCTTGTGAGGTTTCATCCACCGCGCACCAGTTGTGCACGGCGGTCAGCAGTTGCTCGCCGAAGTGTTTGCCCTGGAACTGCGGGTGTACACCAAGCAGCGGCAGCATGTGCACCGAATCGCTGGGCACACACGCGGCCACGGCATCGTGATATTCCAGATAGCGCCGGGTGCAGCGAAAACCGGTGCTGAGCACCATGCGCAAGCGCCACGCCCAACTTTCGGTGATGCCCAGCCGACGTTGCGGCGGTGCGATCAGGGCGATGCCGATCAAGCGGTCGTTGACCAGCAGGCCGATGGCCGGCAAATCCTGAAGGAAATGTTGTTTCACCAACTCGCGCACTGTCGCCCGCACACGCTGCTCATAGCCGGGACGCTCGGCCTCGAACAGGTAACCGAAGGTCGGCTCGTGGCGATAAGCCTGATATAGCAAGGATCGGGCTTCGCGGGAGTAGCCGCGATCAAGCATATGGATGTCGGCGATGGCGGTCTGGGTTTCAGGCATGACGATGATTCTCCCCGGGGCACGGCTCAATTGGCTGCGCTCTTGTTGGTACGAACCCTTTGGCGTTGGCACAGTTCCCCACAGGTATAGACCAACCATGGATCTTCATCGACTGGACTGGCCCTATCGCTGGCAAGCCAGCTCCCACATGGTCCGCGTCGTACACAACATTCCTGTACACCCGAGAAACTTGTGGGAGCTGGCTTGCCAGCGATGGGGCCATTTCCGGCACCACACATCCCACAGGCCAAAATGATTTCTCCCACACTGGCCCCCATCCCCCATGTCAGCTAGCATCGCCCTTTTGCCAGGACTGCCGACCATGAAGATCGTTTCCTTCAACATCAACGGACTGCGCGCCCGTCCGCATCAGCTGGCAGCGCTGATCGAAAAACACCAGCCAGACGTGATCGGCCTGCAAGAAACCAAAGTCCACGACGATCAGTTCCCGCTGGAAGAAGTCCGCGCCCTCGGCTACCACGTGTATTTCCACGGTCAGAAAGGTCATTACGGCGTTGCCCTGCTCTCGCGCCAGGAACCGATCGCGATCCACAAAGGTTTCGCCACTGACGAAGAAGACGCCCAGCGCCGCTTCATCTGGGGCACTTTTGCCGACGCCAATGGTGTGCCGGTGACAATCATGAACGGCTATTTCCCACAGGGCGAAAGCCGCGACCACCCGACCAAATTCCCCGCCAAACAGCGTTTCTACAGCGACCTGCAAGCGCTGCTGGAAAGCCAGTTCCACAACGAACAGCCACTGGTGGTGATGGGCGATGTGAACATTTCTCCGGAAGACTGCGACATCGGCATCGGCCCGGACAACATGAAGCGCTGGCTGAAAACCGGCAAATGCAGCTTCCTGCCGGAAGAGCGCGAGTGGATGGCCCGCCTGAAAAATTGGGGCCTGACCGACAGCTATCGTCACCTGAACCCGGACGTGACTGACATGTTCAGTTGGTTCGACTACCGCAGCCGTGGCTTTGAAGATGAGCCCAAGCGTGGACTGCGCATCGATGTGATTCTGGCGTCGCACGGTTTGTTGCCACGGGTGAAAGCGGCGGGCGTGGATTATGAACTGCGCGGCATGGAAAAGCCTTCGGACCATGCGCCGATCTGGCTTGAACTGGCCTGACATTGAAGCCACCACAGAATCACATTTGACAATGAGGTTCTGTGGTCGGCTGACCTGTGGCGAGGGGATTTATCCCCGATGGGGTGCGAAGCGCCCCCAAAATTTTTCCTGTTAAACCGCATTCACAAGTTTTGGGTCGGCTTCGCCAACCATCGGGGATAAATCCCCTCGCCACAAAGGCTCCTCTACATTGAATGGCTGTCACGTTTTGGTCATACGCCTGACTTAATCTCCCCGGCAATCCCCTTGGCTTGATTCGGTGCCGGCATGACCCTGCGTGTTCTGTGCGTTTTTCTATTCAGTGCATGGCTGTCGGTCTCTGCCGCGGCCCTGCCGATACCCGAAAACGGCCCGGCGCTGCGCATTCAGGGCTCCAACACGATTGGCGCGGAACTCGGCCCGGCGCTGGTCGAAGGCTTGCTGCAAGAGCAAGGCTTGCTGAAGGTCCATCGCGAAACCCCGGACACCGCCAACGAACTACGCGTCGTTGGGCAGACTGCCGACGGCAAACGCGTGGTCGTCGACGTCACCGCCCACGGTTCCAGCACCGGTTTCACCGCGTTGAAAAACGCAAGCGCCGATGTGGCCGCCTCTTCCCGCGAGATCAAAGACAGCGAGTTGCTCGGCCTGCAAGCGCTCGGCGATCTGAAAAGTCCCAGCGCCGAGCAAGTCATCGCCATCGATGGCCTGGCGATCATCCTTCACCCCGATAACCCATTGCAGCAACTGGATACCGAGCAACTGGCGCGGATCTTCAGCGGCGAGGTGAAGACCTGGGAAGACCTCGGCGGGCGTGGCGGGCCGATTCATTTATATGCCCGGGATGATCAGTCCGGCACGTACGACACGTTTAAGGAACTGGTCCTGAGTCGTCGTGGGAAAAGTCTGAGTACTTCAGCGAAAAGGTTCGAATCCAGCGAGCAATTGTCCGACGCCGTCAGCACCGATCCGCAAGGTATTGGTTTCATCGGTTTGCCCTACGTGCGTCAAGCCAAAGCCGTGGCGATTGCCGATGGCGCGTCGCAATCGATGCTGCCGCTCAACAGCCTGATCGCCACCGAAGACTATCCACTGTCGCGAAGGCTGTTCTTCTATCTGCCACCGGACAGCAAGAACCCATGGGCCAAGGCGTTGGTGACGTTTGCGCAAAGTCCTCAGGGTCAGGCGATTGTCGCGGCCAACGGTTTTATCAGCCAGACCGTGCAGGCCATGACGGTCGCACCGAATGCGCTGATGCCAGAGGGTTATCAATCCCTCAGCCGGCATGCCCAGCGTCTGACAGTGAATTTCCGTTTTGAAGAAGGCAGCGCGACCCTGGATAACAAGGCGCATCAGGATCTGGCACGGGTACTCGACTATATAAAGCGCCATGACAAGACCGAACGCGCAGTGACATTGGTCGGATTTGGCGATGCCAAGGACGATCCGGCGCGGGCAGATTTGCTGTCGAAGCTGCGGGCGATGGCGGTGCGGCGCGAGTTGGTGAAGAACGGGGTGGTGTTGCGTGAGGTCCGCGGCTTTGGGGCGCTGATGCCGGTGGCGGCGAACAATGCGGATGAAGGGCGGATCAAGAATCGGCGGGTTGAGGTTTGGGTGTATTGACTTGCGCCTGATCGTTCCCACTCTCCGCGTGGTAACGCCGCCATGGACGCTCCGCGTCCGCTGTGACGCGGAGCGTCACGGGATGCATTCCCACGCAGAGCGTGGGAATGATCAGGGGTGAAGTTCTGGCTCAGCGCTCGCTACGCAACATTTCCTTCGGCACATACTTGCCGATCTCGAACTTGCCGATCGCCGCACGGTGCACTTCGTCCGGGCCATCAGCCAGGCGCAGCGTGCGTTGCATGGCGTACATGTAGGCCAGTGGGAAATCGTTGGAAACCCCTGCCCCGCCATGGATCTGGATCGCCCGATCGATCACGCGCAGCGCAACATTGGGCGCAACGACTTTGATCTGCGCAATCTCGCTCTTCGCCACCTTGTTTCCCACGGTGTCCATCATGTATGCCGCTTTCAGCGTCAGCAGGCGCGCCATATCGATTTCCATCCGCGAGTCGGCGATCTTGTCGACGTTACCGCCCAAACGCGCCAGCGGTTTGCCGAACGCGGTACGGCTCACCGAGCGTTTGCACATCAGTTCCAGTGCACGCTCGGCCATGCCGATCGAACGCATGCAGTGGTGAATCCGCCCTGGGCCAAGGCGACCCTGCGCGATCTCGAAGCCGCGTCCTTCACCCAACAGGACGTTTTCGTAAGGCACCCGCACATTGTCGAACAGCACTTCGGCGTGACCGTGCGGCGCGTCGTCGTAGCCGAACACCGGCAGCGGGCGGACGATTTTCACCCCGGGGGTATCAACCGGCACGAGGATCATCGAGTGCTGGGCGTGACGGGGTGCATCAGGATTGCTGAGGCCCATGAAGATGAGGATTTTGCAGCGCGGGTCGCAGGCGCCGGAAGTCCACCACTTCTTGCCGTTGATCACCCACTCGTCACCATCGCGCACGGCACGGGCGGCCATGTTGGTGGCGTCGGATGAGGCCACGTCCGGCTCGGTCATGGCGAATGCCGAACGGATCTCGCCGCGCAGCAGCGGTTCGAGCCAGCGCTGTTTCTGTTCTTCGCTGGCGTAACGCACCAGCACCTCCATGTTGCCGGTGTCCGGTGCCGAGCAGTTGAACGGCTCAGGGCCGAGCAGCGAGCGGCCCATGATTTCCGCCAGTGGCGCGTATTCAAGGTTGCTCAGGCCGGCACCGAGTTCCGACTCTGGCAGAAACAAATTCCACAAGCCCTCGGCCTTCGCCTTGGCTTTGAGCTCTTCCATGATCGCTGTCGGCTGCCAGCGATCGCCTTCGGCAACCTGGCGTTCGAACACCGCTTCAGCCGGATAAACGTAAGTGTCCATGAACGCGGTTACGCGCTCACGCAGTTCTTGCACCTTGGGCGAATAAGCGAAATCCATGAGCAGCTCCCGATGGTTGGCAGTTCTTCAGCAGAGGTTGTTTAAGGCATGCAATCGATGCTAGAACAGCGCTGATAATTTACCTAGCCTATTCTCGGCGTGTATAAACATTCATCACCGATATATGATCCAGTGATCGTCAGCCCTTAAAACACCGCCCTGAATAACAAGAGAAGCCGCGTTATGAATCTGAGCAAGGTCGACCTCAACCTTTTCATCGTCTTTGACGCGATCTATACCGAAGCCAACCTGACCCGCGCCGGGCAGATCGTCGGGATCACTCAGCCAGCGGTGTCCAACGCACTGGCGCGACTGCGCGAGACCTTCAACGACCCGCTGTTCGTGCGCACCGCCCAAGGCATGGTGCCGACGCCGATGGCGCAGAACATCATCGGCCCGGTGCGTAACGCGCTGTCGCTGTTGCGCGTGTCGGTTCAGGAAAGCCGGATTTTCAACCCGGCACAAGCGGTCAAGACCTATCGCATCAGCATGACCGACCTCACCGAAGCGGTGATTTTGCCGCCGCTGTTCCAGCGTCTGCGCCGTCTGGCGCCGACGGTGATCATCGAAAGCTTTCTGTCGAAACGCCGCGAGACCACCAAGGAACTGGCGGCCGGACGCCTGGATTTTGCCGTGGATGCACCGCTCAACACTGACCCGCAGGTGCGTCACGTCAAGCTGATGGAAGACCGTTACGTCTGTGCGATGCGCAAGGGCCATCCGATGGCAGGCAAGGAAAAACTGTCGCTCGATGATTATCTGTCGCTGACCCATATCCACATTTCCAGCCGCCGCAGTGGTCTGGGTTATGTCGATCTGGCGCTGGGCAAAATGGGCATTCAGCGCAAGATCGCCCTGCGCTCGCAGCATTACCTGATGGCGTCGCAGGTGATGCAGCAAACCGATATGGTCATGACCGTGCCGGAGCGCTTTGCCCGGCGGCATGAACTGCATGCCTTTAACCTGCCGGTCAACGATGTGCCGCCGGTGGAGACGCATTTGTACTGGCATGAAAGCACTGACCAGGACCCGGCGAATCGCTGGATGCGCGAACAGATGATCGAGTTGTGCCAGCAGGTGACGGCGCATGAGAAGAAGCTGGATAAGGTGTAGGGCTTTTTACCGCGGCGCTGCCATCGCGAGCAGGCTCACTCCTACAGTTGACCGTGTTTCATCTGAAGAAATGCAACCAATTGTAGGAGTGAGCCTGCTCGCGATGAGGCCAGCATGAACACCACAGATCATCCCGCTTGACGTAAACGTCAACCTGCCATTAGCTTAGCGCCAAGACCTTTTTTCGAGCGCTTTCATGAGCAGCCAGACTTACAGCATTTCCGACCTCGCCCGCGAGCTGGACATCACCACCCGGGCGATCCGTTTTTATGAAGAACAAGGCCTGCTCAGCCCCGAGCGTCGTGGCCAGGAACGCATCTATTCGCCACGCGACAAGGTCAGCCTGAAGCTGATCCTGCGCGGCAAGCGCATCGGTTTCTCACTGGCCGAATGCCGCGAACTGATCGAGCTCTACGACCCGTCGAGCGGTAACACCAAACAACTCAACAGCATGCTGGCGAAAATCAGCGAACGTCGGGAACAGCTGGAGCAGCAGTTGCTCGACATCGAGCAGATGAAACTGGAACTCGACACCGCCGAAGAACGCTGTGTGCAGGCGCTGGAGCAGACGCTTAAAAGCCAGCAAGCGGCGCAGTAATCAAACCCCTGTGGGAGCGGGCTTGCCCGCGATGAGGCCGGCACCTCCAGCAAATATGCTGACTGACCCGACGCCATCGCGGGCAAGCCCGCTCCCACAGGGGACCTCATGTATTTCAGAAAATGAGCAGGTCAGCCTATGTCCCTCCCCTCCCAAGTACGCCTGATCGAAGTCGGCCCACGCGATGGCCTGCAGAACGAAGCCCAACCGATCAGCGTTGCCGACAAGGTGCAATTGGTCGACGCCTTGAGCGCCGCCGGTCTTGGCTATATAGAAGTCGGCAGTTTCGTTTCACCGAAATGGGTGCCGCAAATGGCCGGTTCCGCCGAAGTGTTCGCGCAGATCCAGCGCAAACCCGGCGTCACCTACGGTGCACTGGCGCCGAACCTGCGTGGCTTTGAAGATGCGATTGCTGCCGGTGTGAAGGAAGTCGCGGTGTTCGCCGCCGCGTCCGAAGCCTTCTCGCAGCGCAACATCAACTGCTCGATCAGCGAAAGCCTTGCGCGCTTTGCGCCGATCATGGAAGCGGCGCAACAGCATGGCGTTACCGTGCGCGGTTACGTGTCTTGCGTGCTCGGCTGCCCGTATGAAGGCACGGTCGCGCCGGAGCAGGTGGCGATGGTCGCGCGCGAGTTGTACGCGATGGGCTGCTACGAGGTTTCGCTGGGCGACACCATCGGCACCGGCACCGCTGGCGCCACCCGCCGGCTGTTTGAAGTGGTGTCGGCGCAAGTACCACGCGACAAGCTCGCCGGGCATTTCCACGACACCTATGGCCAGGCGATGGCCAATATCTACGCCAGCCTGCTCGAAGGCATTTCCGTGTTCGACAGCTCTATCGCGGGGCTTGGCGGCTGCCCGTACGCAAAAGGTGCGAGCGGTAACGTCGCCACCGAAGACGTTGTGTACCTGCTCAATGGCCTGAGGATCGACACCGGTATCGACCTGGACGCCTTGATTACCGCGGGTCAGCAGATCAGCGCGGTGCTCGGTCGGCCGAGCGGTTCGCGCGTGGCCAAGGCTCGCAGCGCACAGTGAGGGACCACGGTGTTACCGCGGAGTCGAAAACGTGGGCATAAGCGAGTAACACGGAAACAAATTGTCTGGCTTTGCCGGAACGAAAAATCCCCGAAAATCATATATTGTTGATTTATAAGGGTTTTTAAAAGTTGGCACGCGTTCTGCTATCTCTATGGCATAACAAGAATAAAAAGCAGCAAACCACAATAAAAATAAGACGTACCGACTCTGACATAACAAAAACAACACGGCAGAGACGCAGCTAACAGATTTTTTTGGAGAAGGTGTGCTTTTCAGGGTGCTCTCAGGAGTGACCCGCAACCGGGCAGAGAACAATAAAACTACCTTCAGGTAGCTCCCGAATCGGTTGGATCGTTTAACGAGAAAGCAGATCAGCGCTCAAAAAAATACGTTTGCTCTTGACCCCGGATGGGGGTCGCCAAAAACAGCGGTAAAGGGCCACGGTTGCCAAAAACAACAACAGACCGACCCTCAATAATAAAAAAGAGCACGCGACGACAAAATTAAAGGGGAGCCTCGGCTCCCCTTTGTGCTTTCTGTGATTCCTGAATTCCCTCAAATCCCTCAAATCCCTGTGGGAGCTGGCTTGCCAGCGATTGCGGTAGATCATTCAACATTGATGCTGGCTGATTCGACGCCATCGCTGGCAAGCCAGCTCCCACAGTGTTTGTGTTCACCGCTTGATTGTTTTCAGCTCTTCGATGCTTATTTCCCGCATCCTGAACTTCTGAATCTTGCCCGTCACCGTCATCGGAAACTCTTCGACGAACTTGAAGTGCCGTGGCGTCTTGAAGTGCGCGATGCGCTCCTTGCACCAGGTTTGCAGCTCCAGCTCGGAAGCGTTGTGGCCGGGGTGAAACTTGATCCAGGCGACGATCTCTTCACCGTAACGCGAACACGGAATGCCGATCACCTGCACGTCCGCTACCGCCGGGTGAGTGAAGAAGAATTCTTCCAGCTCACGCGGATAAATGTTCTCGCCGCCACGGATGATCATGTCCTTGTTGCGCCCGGCGATGTTGACGTAACCCTCCTCATTCATGCTCGCCAGATCGCCGGTGTGCATCCAGCCCGCCTCATCGATAGCCTCTGCCGTGGCTTGCGGATTGCTCCAGTAACCGAGCATCACGCTGTAACCGCGGGTGCACAGCTCGCCGATGGTGCCGCGTGGTACCGGGTTGCCGGCTTCATCAATGATCTTGCTTTCCAGTTGCGGCTGAGTGCGGCCGACGGTGGTCACACGCAACTCAAGCTCGTCATTCGGGCCGGTTTGCAACGACACCGGGCTCGTTTCAGTCATGCCGTAAGCGATCTGCACTTCGTTCATGTGCATCTCGCTGATGACCCGGCGCATCACTTCGATCGGGCAGGTAGCGCCAGCCATGATCCCGGTGCGCAGGCTCGACAGATCGAATTCGGCGCGTTGCGGCTGATCGAGCATGGCGATGAACATGGTCGGCACGCCATACAGCCCGGTGGCCTTTTCCTCGGCGACGGTTTGCAGGGTCAGCAACGGATCGAAGGCATCGTTGGGGTAAACCATCGTGCTGCCGTGGGTAATGCAACCAAGGTTGCCCATGACCATGCCGAAGCAGTGATACAGGGGCACCGGGATCACCAGGCGATCAGTCGGGGTCAGGCCAATGCTTTCGCCGACCATGTAACCGTTGTTGAGGATGTTGTAGTGACTGAGGGTCGCGCCCTTGGGGAAACCGGTTGTGCCGGAGGTGTACTGGATGTTCACGGGTTGATCAAAGTGCAGGCTGTTGCTGCGCTCACGTAATTGCTCTGGGGAGGCATTGATGGCCAGATCGGCCAATTGTGACCATGGCAGGAAACCTGAAGGCGGCTGTTTGTCGAGACTGATCACTCCGCGCAAATCCGGCAGACGCTCGCTCCGCAACTGACCGATGGATTGCTCGGCCAGCTCCGGTACCAGGCCCTGCAACATGCCGTGATAGTCGGAAGACTTGAACGCCCCCGCACAGACCAGCCACTGACAGCCGGACTGCTTGAGCACGTATTCCAGTTCGGAGCTGCGGTAAGCCGGATTGATGTTGACCAGGATCACGCCGATTTTCGCCGTGGCGATTTGCGTGATGCACCACTGCGCGCAATTCGGTGCCCAGATGCCGAGCCGGTCGCCAGCCTGCAAACCCAATGCGAGCAAGGCTCTGGCATGCACATCCACGGCGTCGGCCAGTTGTCGCCATGAGTAGCGCAACTGCTGATGGCGCACCACCAGCGCCTCGCCGTCCGCGTACTGCGTGACGGTCTCGTCGAACTTCTGCCCGATGGTCGTCGCCAGCAAGGCCTTGTCCTGAGAACCGCGGCTATAGCTGCGCTGCGGGTTTGCACTGGGTTGATCCATGACGACCCCTATTGTCTTTATTTATGGGTTGCCGACAGTCACTTGCAGGATTGAGCTTAGTGGCGAGAGGATTTATCCCCGATCGGCTGCCAAGCAGACGAGTACCCGGCGAATGCGTTTTTGACGCGATCACAGGTTTCAAGGCCGCTACGCGCCCCATCGGGGATAAATCCCCTCACCACAAAGGCTCAGTCCTACAGAACCGGTCCGCTTTCAATCTTGAACTGCCCCTACTCTCGCTCAAGTTGACGTTAACGTAAAGGGTGATTGACAGCCATTCGCCGCAGGCTTACGTTAACGTAAAGGTGAGAACTGAAACGCCACTCTCCCCACCCTACAAAAAAGCCAAAAGGTGCCTCATGAGCTATCCATCCCTGAATTTCGCCCTCGGTGAAACCATCGACATGCTGCGCGATCAGGTTCAGTCCTTCGTCGCTAAAGAGATCGCTCCGCGTGCGGCGCAGATCGACAGCGACAACCTGTTCCCCGCCGACATGTGGCGCAAATTCGGTGACATGGGCCTGCTCGGCATCACCGTGCCGGAAGAGTACGGCGGTGCTGGCCTGGGTTACCTGGCGCACGTGGTGGCGATGGAAGAAATCAGTCGCGGCTCGGCGTCGGTGGCGTTGTCCTACGGCGCGCACTCCAACCTCTGCGTCAACCAGATCAACCGCAACGGCAACCACGAACAGAAAAGCAAATACCTGCCGAAGCTGATCAGCGGCGAACACGTCGGCGCCCTCGCGATGAGCGAGCCTAACGCCGGCTCCGACGTGGTTTCGATGAAACTGCGCGCCGACAGACGCGGTGATCGCTTTGTCCTCAACGGCAGCAAGACCTGGATCACCAACGGCCCCGACGCCAACACCTACGTGATCTACGCCAAGACTGATCTGGAAAAAGGCCCGCACGGCATCACCGCATTCATCGTCGAGCGCGACTGGAAAGGCTTCAGCCGCAGCAACAAGTTCGACAAGCTCGGCATGCGCGGCTCCAACACTTGCGAGCTGTTTTTCGATGACGTTGAAGTGCCGGAAGAGAACATTCTCGGCGTGCTCAACGGCGGCGTAAAAGTCTTGATGAGCGGCCTCGATTACGAGCGTGTCGTGCTCTCCGGCGGCCCAACAGGCATCATGCAGTCGTGCATGGACCTGATCGTGCCGTACATCCACGACCGCAAACAGTTCGGCCAGAGCATCGGCGAATTCCAGCTTATCCAGGGCAAAGTCGCCGACATGTACACCCAGCTCAACGCCAGCCGCGCCTATCTCTACGCCGTCGCCCAGGCCTGCGAGCGCGGCGAAACCACGCGCAAGGACGCCGCCGGCGTGATCCTCTATACCGCCGAACGCGCCACGCAAATGGCCCTCGACGCGATCCAGATTCTTGGCGGCAACGGCTACATCAACGAGTTCCCGGCCGGGCGTCTGTTGCGTGACGCCAAGCTGTACGAAATCGGCGCCGGCACCAGTGAGATCCGTCGCATGCTGATCGGTCGCGAACTGTTCAACGAAACCCGCTAAAACGGAGCTGGCCATGGCTATTTTGCACACTCAGCTCAATCCTCGATCAGCGGAGTTCGCCGCCAACAGCGCAGCGATGCTCAAGCAAGTCGACGCCTTGCATACCCTGCTTGCCCAAGTGGCGCAGGGTGGCGGCGCAAAGGCTCAGGAACGCCACACCTCACGGGGCAAACTGCTGCCGCGTGAGCGCATCAATCGCTTGCTCGATCCGGGCTCGCCATTTCTGGAAATCAGTCAGTTGGCCGCGCACGCCGTTTATGGCGAAGACGTGCCCGCCGCTGGCGTGATTGCCGGGATCGGTCGGGTTGAAGGCGTCGAATGCATGATCGTCGCCAACGACGCGACCGTGAAAGGTGGCTCGTATTATCCGCTGACCGTGAAGAAACACCTGCGCGCGCAGACCATCGCCCAGCAAAACCGCCTGCCGTGCATTTATCTGGTGGACTCCGGCGGCGCCAACCTGCCGCGTCAGGATGAAGTGTTCCCGGATCGCGAGCACTTCGGGCGGATCTTTTTCAACCAGGCCAACATGAGCGCCATGGGCATCCCGCAGATCGCCGTGGTCATGGGCTCGTGCACCGCTGGTGGTGCGTACGTGCCAGCGATGGCTGACGAAGCGATCATGGTGCGCAATCAGGCGACGATTTTCCTCGCCGGCCCGCCGTTGGTGAAAGCCGCGACCGGAGAAGTGGTCAGCGCCGAGGACCTTGGTGGCGCCGATGTGCACTGCAAGATTTCCGGGGTGGCCGACCATTATGCCGAGAGCGACGAGCACGCCCTCGCCCTCGCCCGCCGCAGCGTTGCCAACCTCAACTGGCGCAAGCTCGGCGAAGTGCAGCAGCGCGCGCCGATTGCACCGCTGTACGCCAGTGACGAGCTATATGGCGTGGTCTCGGCCGACGCCAAGCAACCGTTCGATGTGCACGAAGTGATTGCGCGACTGGTCGACGGATCGGTGTTCGATGAGTTCAAAGCGCTGTTCGGTACCACGCTGGTGTGCGGTTTTGCTCATCTGCACGGCTATCCGATTGCGATCCTCGCCAACAACGGCATCCTCTTCGCTGAAGCCGCGCAGAAAGGCGCGCACTTCATCGAACTGGCCTGCCAGCGTGGCATTCCATTGCTGTTCCTGCAGAACATTACCGGCTTCATGGTCGGGCAGAAATACGAGGCCGGCGGCATCGCCAAGCACGGCGCGAAACTGGTGACCGCCGTGGCCTGTGCCAAGGTGCCGAAATTCACCGTGATCATCGGCGGCAGCTTCGGCGCCGGTAACTACGGCATGTGCGGCCGGGCCTACGATCCGCGTTTTCTGTGGATGTGGCCGAACGCGCGAATTGGCGTGATGGGCGCCGAACAGGCAGCGGGCGTGCTGGTGCAGGTCAAACGCGAACAGGCCGAGCGTAGCGGCCAGGACTTCAGTGCCGAGCAGGAAGCCGACATCAAGCAGCCGATCCTCGACCAGTACGAAGAACAGGGTCATCCCTACTATTCCAGTGCGCGGCTGTGGGACGACGGCGTCATCGACCCGGCGCAGACCCGCGATGTGCTGGCCCTGGCCTTGTCCGCGTCGCTGAACGCGCCAATCGAACCGAGCCGCTTCGGCGTGTTCCGGATGTGATCGGGAGAATCTCATGAGCGATTTCAACACCCTTGAACTGCAGACTGACCCACGCGGTTTCGCCACGCTGTGGCTCAACCGCGCCGAAAAGAACAACGCGTTCAATGCCGAGATGATCCGCGAGCTGATCCTCGCCCTCGACAAGGTGGCCAGCGACGCCAGCCTGCGTTTCCTCCTGGTGCGCGGGCGCGGTAAACATTTCAGCGCCGGTGCCGATCTGGCCTGGATGCAGCAATCGGCCGAACTCGATTACCACACCAACCTCGACGACGCCCGCGAACTGGCAGAGTTGATGTACAACCTCGCCAAGCTGAAAATCCCGACCCTGGCTGTGGTCCAGGGCGCGGCGTTCGGTGGCGCACTGGGCCTGATCAGTTGCTGCGACATGGCGATTGGTGCGGATGACGCGCAGTTCTGCCTGTCGGAAGTGCGCATCGGTTTAGCACCTGCGGTGATCAGCCCGTTCGTGGTGCAGGCCATCGGCGAACGTGCCGCACGTCGATATGCCCTGAGCGCCGAACGCTTTGGTGGCCAGCGTGCTCGGGAAATCGGTTTGTTGTCCGAGAGCTATCCGGCGACCGAACTTGATGGGCAAGTTGAACAATGGATCAACAACCTGCTGCTCAACAGCCCCGCTGCCATGCGCGCCAGCAAAGACTTGCTGCGCGAGGTCGGCAACGGTGCACTGACCCCGGCGCTGCGCCGCTACACCGAAAACGCCATCGCGCGCATCCGCGTCAGCCCCGAAGGCCAGGAAGGCTTGCGCGCCTTTCTGCAAAAACGCCCACCGGGCTGGCAAGCCGCAACCACCACCAAGGAGCCGCGTTGATGAGCGCACCTGTTCTCACCACCCTGCTGGTGGCCAACCGTGGCGAAATCGCTTGCCGCGTGATGCGCACCGCCAAGGCTCTGGGCCTGACCACCGTCGCTGTGCACAGCGCCACCGACCGCGACGCGCGGCACAGCCGTGAAGCGGATATCCGCGTTGATCTCGGTGGCAGCAAAGCCGCCGACAGCTATCTGCAAATCGACAAACTGATCGCTGCAGCGAAAGCCAGCGGCGCGCAGGCGATTCACCCGGGTTATGGCTTTCTTTCCGAGAACGCCGGGTTTGCTCGCGCCATTGAAGCGGCGGGCCTGATTTTCCTCGGCCCACCCGCCTCGGCCATCGACGCCATGGGCAGCAAATCCGCCGCCAAGGCGTTGATGGAAACGGCTGGCGTGCCGCTGGTGCCGGGTTATCACGGCGAAGCCCAGGATCTGGATACCTTCCGTGATGCCTGCGAGCGGATTGGTTATCCCGTGTTGCTCAAGGCCACTGCCGGTGGCGGCGGCAAGGGCATGAAAGTCGTCGAGGACGTCAGTCAATTGGCCGAAGCGCTGGCCTCGGCTCAGCGTGAGGCGCAGTCGTCGTTCGGTGATTCGCGGATGCTGGTGGAGAAATACCTGCTCAAGCCGCGCCATGTGGAGATCCAGGTGTTTGCCGACCAGCATGGCAATTGCCTTTACCTCAACGAGCGTGACTGCTCGATTCAGCGCCGCCACCAGAAAGTCGTCGAGGAAGCACCGGCACCTGGCCTGACACCGGAGCTGCGTCGCGCCATGGGCGAGGCAGCGGTTCGTTCGGCGCAGGCGATCGGCTATGTCGGCGCCGGCACCGTGGAGTTCTTGCTGGATGCACGCGGCGAGTTCTTCTTCATGGAGATGAATACGCGGCTGCAGGTCGAGCATCCAGTCACCGAAGCCATCACCGGACTGGATCTGGTGGCGTGGCAGATTCGCGTGGCCCGTGGGGAAGCGCTGCCGATCACACAAGCGCAAGTGCCGCTCAACGGGCATGCGATTGAAGTGCGGCTGTATGCCGAAGATCCGTCGAACGATTTCCTGCCAGCCACCGGGCGTCTGGAGTTATATCGCGAATCGGCTGAGGGGCCGGGACGGCGGGTGGATAGCGGCGTTGCAGAAGGTGACGAGATTTCGCCATTCTACGACCCGATGCTCGGCAAGCTGATTGCCTGGGGCGAGGATCGTGAACAGGCGCGACTGCGGTTGTTGGGCATGCTCGATGAATTCGCGATTGGCGGACTGAAGACCAACATCAATTTTCTGCGCCGAATCATCGCGCATCCGGCGTTTGCCGCTGCGGAACTGGATACCGGGTTTATTCCGCGTTATCAGGAGCAACTGTTGCCGGTTCCGGGCGAGTTGAGTGATGCGTTCTGGAATGCCGGGGTGCAGGCGTTCGTGCAGACTTTGCCGGCGCTTGCGCGCAAGGATGACCCGAGTTCGCCATGGGCATTGAACAGTGGTTTGCGTGCAGGTCTGCCGCAGGAAATCACTGTGCATTTGAGCTGCGAAGGCCAGGATCGAGCGCTGACGCTGGGTGCCAGTGGCGACGCGAAGCTTGCCGGTGAAGCGCTGGTTGTCGAACACGACGGCGTGCGTCGTTCCTTGCGCGCGATTCGCCAGGGCGATTCGTTGTTTCTGCAATGGGAAGGTGAGTTGCGGCGTATTCAGGCCTTTGACCCGATCAGCGCCGTAGAAGCCAGCCATAGTCATCAGGGTGGCCTGACGGCGCCCATGAACGGCAGCATCGTGCGTGTTCTGGTCGAGGCCGGGCAATCAGTAGAGGCCGGTGCGCAACTGGTGGTGCTGGAAGCCATGAAGATGGAACACAGTATCCGCGCGCCGCATGCCGGGGTGATCAAAGCGTTGTATTGCCAGGAAGGTGAAATGGTTGGCGAAGGCAGCGCTCTGGTTGAATTGGAAGAAGTGTAAATGACGAAGATCGATCCTACGCCAAGCGAGGATCGATCTGACTAGTAACGCGCCGTTGCCTGAACCACTACGCCGATGATTCGACAGTCATCGGTAAACAAGGCTTTCGGCCAGGTCGGATTGAGCGGCACCAGGTAACGCTGGCCGCCCTCTTCGTCCAGCTTGCGGAAGATCGCCTCTTCGCTGTCGGCCCACCGCGCAATCACCAGTTTGCCAGGCACCGCTTCCGCCTCCGGATCCACCAGGATCAGCATGCCTTCGGCAATGCTCGGGCCGCGGGGTGCGGTCATCGAGTCTCCAGCCACCGTCAGCCAGAACGCTGCCCCTCGGGCATGGTAGTCCGTCAGTTGGAAAACCTGCTTGTCTGTCGACGAGACATAGGCCGGCTGACCGTTTTCGCGCACTTCGCACGGTGTTCGCCAATCGCTGACCGGGTAGCGGAAGTACGGGTTGTACTTCTGCGCCAGCGGCATGTCGTCGTCCGGCGTGACTTGCGGTTCGCGAATCACCAGGACCACCTCAAGGAAGTCCATGCCCAGTGCCTGCAGCACGCGGTTCATTTGCGTGATACCAGGCTCCCGGCGTTTGTTCAGCCAATGGCCGATCCCGCCTTGGGACATGCCGACGCGCTCTCCGAGCTCTGTTTGAGTGATTTTGAGTTCACTCATCTTGGCCTTGACCAACTCAATCCATTTATCCATGTGCGGCACCTTACGCTGACGCCTTCGGCCGACAAAACACATATTGTAGTATTTAAATTCTAGTCACAACTACGCATCGTACTATTCTGAAGCCACGGATTTTCAATCGAACAAGGAGTGGCCCTTATCATGAATATCAGCAGCAAAGACTTGCCAGATCTGCAAATGGACACCACGTTCACCTCTCCCCAAGGCAACGCAGCGGCACAACGTGCCCTGGACTATTACTTGAAACCTGCTGTATCAGAACCCGAAGTCGATGAACGATTTTTCGACGTCAGACGCCATCTCAGTGGCGAAGAGGCCCTGGTGCACGCCTCGGATTTGCTGCGATGTGCGGCGGCGACCGCCTTCAAGGCAGCGGAAAATTTGCAAGGCGCGAGTCGCGACCTGGCCTTTTCGGTGGTGCACATGGTGGATATGGCGCGGGCGATGGTCGACCATTCGCTCGATAGCGAGGAAGTCTGAGGAACGGAATTGGGACGGACAGGAAAGAATTTTCCAATCGCGCAGATAAAAACATTTGACTTGCAAATGATAATGATTATTATTGCAAGCAGCTGGTCGCGAGATCAGTCGATGGACCAGAGACCTTAGGTCGGTCTTCTGGACTATCTCCTCATCAGGCTAATCACGGTTTTTGACCCGGCTTTTTGCCGGGTCTTTTTTTTGCCCGTTTTTCGGGCTTGTGGCTTCAGGCTAATGAAGTCTTTATGTACTGCAAATTCGATGGCGCGGATAATATCAAAAGAATATCGGTTGGCAAGCCAGGCCCGGCCACATTGGGCCAAACTAATAGCAATTAGCACTTGAGAATCAATCGCATAGCCCCTAAGCTGCGTCCGCGTCATGGAAGACGCCCCCCGCCACACCCCGCAATTTCCCTCGGTTTCACCGCTGTCTTGCGTGTAAAGTAGCCGCCATAAAAATCATATTCAGGAACCGATTATGACCGTGGCCAAATCTTCGTTCGACATCAGCGCCAACTTCGACAGCGGCAACATCCAAGTCATCGACATCAGTAATCCGCTCAACCCGGTTCTGGCTATTCGCCCAGACACCCGCAGCGCGCATTTCCAGTGGTTCCACTTCAAGGCCAGCGGCCTGCATGTCCATCAGGAACACTGGTTTCGCCTGGTCAACGCCAGCCAGTCCTCCTACAACAAAGCCTGGACCGGCTACCAGGCCGTTGCGTCCTACGACCACGTCAACTGGTTCCGCATACCCACCCAATTCGAAGGTGACAGCCTGCGCTTCTGCCTCGAAGCCGAGCAGACCCACGCCTGGTTCGCCTACTTCGAACCCTATAGCCGTGGCCGCCACGACTGGCTGATCGAGCAGGCACTGACCAAGGCCGGCACCGAGTTGCTGGCGACCGGCAAGAGCGTCGAGGGCCGCGACATTCAACTGCTGCGCAAAGGCAGCGGCGCCGAAGGCCAGCGCAAAGTCTGGATCATCGCCCAACAGCATCCGGGCGAGCACATGGCCGAATGGTTCATGGAAGGCGTGATCGAGCGTCTGGAAAAACACGACGATCCGGTCTTGAACAAACTGCTCGCCAGCGCCGACCTTTACCTTGTACCGAACATGAACCCGGACGGCGCTTTCCATGGTCATCTGCGCACCAATGCAATGGGTCAGGATCTGAACCGCGCCTGGCAGAATGCCAGCCACGAAGTGAGCCCCGAGGTATTGTTCGTACAGCAGCAGATGGAAAAGTACGGCGTCGATCTGTTCCTTGACGTACACGGCGATGAAGAAATCCCTCATGTATTCACCGCTGGTTGCGAGGGCAATCCGGGTTACACGCCACGGATCGAGAAGCTCGAAGAGCATTTCCGCAGCCACCTCAAGCGCACCACCAAGGACTTCCAGACCCAGTACGGCTACACCCGCGACGAGCCGGGCCAGGCCAACATGACCCTGGCGTGCAATAGCGTCGGCCAGAAGTATGACTGCCTGTCGCTGACCCTGGAAATGCCGTTCAAGGATCACGACGACGCGCCGAACCCGCAAACCGGCTGGTCGGGCAAACGCTCGAAACAACTGGGCAAGGACGTGCTGACCACAATCGCCGATATGGTCGATACCCTGCGCTGATCCGCTCCCCTCGCGCCTACAAAAGATCGCAGCTTGTCTGCGATCTTTTGCTTTGTGTGGTCCACGGATTCGATTAATCAGGTTGCAAAATGAAACCGAATTACCTACCGTGATTCTGGTTTTAATTTGAAACCTAAAAAGGATCCGGGTATGAAACCTCAATCACTCAGTAGCAGCGTGGTGCTGCTCTTCGCCGTGGCCTGTGGTCTGGCAGTGGGCAATGTGTATTACGCGCAGCCATTGCTGGATGCCATGGCCGACGCATTCGCTTTGTCGCCGGCAACCATCGGTATCGTTATCACCCTGACACAGGTGGGTTACGGCGTCGGATTGGTCCTGCTGGTGCCACTCGGCGATTTGCTCAACCGACGGCGATTGATCGTCAGCCAGACGCTGCTATCCGCCGTGGCCCTGTTAATGATCGGACTGGCCCCCAACAGCGTCTGGTTGCTGCTGGGCATGACACTGACCGGTTTACTCGCCGTGGTGACGCAAGTGCTGGTGGCCTATGCCGCGACCCTGGCGATCCCGGCACAACGGGGCCGAGTGGTGGGTGTGGTCACCAGCGGCATCGTCGTCGGCATCCTGCTGGCGCGTACCGTTGCAGGAGGAATGGCTGATCTGGCCGGATGGTGCGCAATCTATTGGCTGTCGGCGGGCCTGACGTTGTTGATGGCGTTGCTGTTGCTTCGCGTATTGCCCAAGCATGAAGACCCACAACCGGCGTCGACCTATCGCGCATTGATCACCTCGGTATTCGTCCTGTTCAAGGAAGAACCGGTTCTGCGCCAACGCGCGCTGCTCGCCCTGCTGACATTCGCCAGCGCCATGGTGCTGTGGACGCCGATGGTCCTGCCGCTCGCAGCGCCACCGCTCTCGCTGTCGCACAGCGAAATCGGCCTGTTTGGCCTTGCCGGTGCAGCCGGTGCACTGGCTGCGGCGCGCGCCGGGCACCTGGCTGATCGTGGTCTGGGCCAATGGGTCAGCGGACTGTCGTTGTTGCTGATGCTCGGTTCGTGGCTGCCGATCGCCCTCACCCAGTCTTCGCTATGGGCGCTGCTGCTCGGCGTGATCACCCTCGATCTGGGCCTGCAAGCCGTTCACGTGACCAGTCAAAGCATGATCTACAGCGTGCGCCCCGAAGCGCAAAGCCGCCTCACCGCCGGATATATGCTGTTCTACTCGATCGGTAGCGCCCTGGGCTCAATCGGCTCGACCGCCATGTATGCGTGGGCCGGCTGGACCGCCGTGTGCCTGCTCGGTGCCGCAATCAACACCGTCGCCCTGCTCTACTGGTGGAAAACCCTGGCGCCACAACCTCGTGGCGAGGGAGCTTGCTCCCTGACCACAGAGGCCCGGCGTTAATCGCGATCACGCCCGCGCAACATGCTGTCGAGCACTTCGTCGCGGCGCACCCAGCCGTGAAACAGCGCCGCCGCCAAGTGCAGCAGCACCGTCAGGAACAACAGGTAGGCCAGATAACCATGAGCCTTACGCAGCAGCGCAAACAGCTGCGCATCCGCCGGCACAATCGACGGCAACTGCAGCGAACTGCTGAGCATGACGGGCTCGCCCGACGCGCTGATCATCGCCCAGCCGAGCAACGGCAGCGCCAGCATCAGCGCGTAGAGCAAGACGTGCGAAGCCTTCGCCGCCAGTACCTGCCAGTCCGGCAGATCTGCCGGCAGCGGTGGCTGGCGAGTCGAGAAACGCACCAGCAGGCGCACGATCACCAGCGCGAGAATCGCAATCCCCAACGGCTTGTGCAGGTGGATCAGCCACTCATGCCGTTCTGACACCGAGGTGACCATTCCGGCCCCGATGAACAGCATCGCAATGATCATCAGCGCCATCAGCCAGTGCAGCAAACGCGCCAGCAGCGCGAAATGAGTCGGTTGAGTTCTCATTGACGAGCCTCCTGTTTGGCGGCGGGCAACTGGCTGACTTCGCTGGTGCGGCGCAGATAGGAATCGGCGTAACCGGCCGAACGCGCGGCGAGCAACGGGTCGTCGGTACCTTGAATCCCGGCTGGCAGCACCAGCGGGTCATAGTTGATGTCGCGGCATTCGCCACTGAGTTGCGGTTGGGTCTTTTCCAGCACCAACGTGCCGGCGTTCAACACCTTGCGCCCCGCGGGCCAGGTTTTGCTGGCATCGTTTACCGGGTCATCGGCGTTCGCCAGGGTGATGTTCAGCTGAAAACGCAGCGGCGCAGCGGCCAAGCGTTGCACCAAGTCTTTTTCCAGAAAATCTGCGCCCTCAGGTGCACTGGCACCGGCCGTGTCTTGCGCCAACGGCGTCATGCTCCAGCGCACCGCCTGCTTTTTGCCGCTGGCGTCGACCAGGTAGAACGCGTTGACGCTGTTATAGGTTTCGGTGGCATAACTGGCGGACGGTTTTGCAGTCTTGACCCACGTCAGAAACGGCACGGCTTCCGGGTGAGAGGCGAAGAACGCCGGAACCTTCGCCGGGTCAGGCTTACCCGTGGCCGGATCCGGCGACTGCGCCTGCTGCAATTGATAGAACGCCTCAGGCGTGCCAACCGGGAACACCGGCATGCTGTTCATCCCGGTGCGCCATTGCTGCCCATTGGCCTGGGTAAATCGCAGCGCCAGACTGCGGATCGGCACGCTGCTGTCCGGCGCATAAGGATTGCCCGCCGGCAACGCAAAACGCCCGACCACCGGAGTGCGTGGCTCGTTGAACACCTGCGCGGTGGAGAACACCCGCGCCTCGCCACTGCTCTCGAAATGCCCGATCACGCACACACCTTTGGCGTGATTGCGGCGAAAGCCCGGGTGCACGCCGTTGTTCTTTTCCAGTACATCGACCAGCGCCTTGGGCGTCAGACGCTGTGGGTCAAAGTTACCGTGAACGTAGGCAAACGCTCCGGCCACCGCAGCGACTACCACAGCAATGCCGCCCAGACGCAGAATCAGGCTCGCCGCACTCAATGGCGGGCGTTTCGGCCCGCCGGGCCTCTTGATATCGGGTGAGATGCGATCAACCATGAAAGACTCCAGGGCCAATGGCCATAGGGAAAGGTGCTATGAGACGCACGCCTCGTAGGTTTATTCCCTTTGAACTGTAGTTTCTTTCACCGCACTACGTGTGACGCTGCGTTTGAGTAATTTAAACATGCTCGAATCGGGGTTCACGCTTCTCCAGAAACGCCTGCATTCCCTCTTTCTGCCCGGGGGTGGCAAACAAGCCATGAAATACCCGACGCTCAAACAATATGCCTTCGCGCAGTGCTAATTCCTGCGCACGATCTACCGCTTCGCGGGCAGCAGCTGTCGCCGCGCCTGAAAATCCGGCAATCCGCTGCGCAACCGCCAGTGCCTGTTCGAGCAATTGATCGGTGGCCGTTACACGCGACACCAGTCCCGCCTGTTCGGCCTCCCTGGCGTTGATAGAACGTCCGGTGAGAATCATGTCCATGGCTTTTGCCCGACCTATTGCGCGCGTCAACCGTTGAGTTCCGCCCATGCCCGGCATTACACCCAGGGTAATTTCCGGCAACGCAAACTTCGCCGATTCAGCCGCGATGATCACATCACACATCATCGCCAACTCACAGCCACCGCCATAGGCAAAACCCGCGACGGCTGCCACCTTCGGCGTCCGGAATCCGGTGAAAGCATCCCAGCCGGCAAAGTAATCCTCCTGGATCATTTCCACGCAGGATTTCGCATACATTTCCTTGATATCGGCGCCCGCGGCAAAGTACTCCTTCGTACCGGTAATCACGAAACAACCCACATCCGGATCAGCATCCAGCCCACGAAGCGTATCCAACAGCTCCTGCATCATCTGCGTACTCAGGGCATTTCGGGCTTGCGGGCGATTCAGCCGGATCAGCACAACCCGGCCCAGTCGTTCAATCAGTAGATTCATGTTCATTTCATTCCTTGAAAAAAGTGCCTGTCAGAAAAACTTCGCAGCCTGTCAGGAATCCCAGATAGCGCCGTAGGCCGGTATGCCCCGAGCTTCCATTTCCTCGACCACGCGCTCAGTCAATGTCTGATTGGAGATGCAAATGACCGCTTCAGCGCCGAACGACTGTACGGCGGTATAAGCCAGGGTCACCAGATCGGGTTTTCCCCGCACCTCCGTGTCCCAGATCAGGGCGTCAGGCTGGGCTTCGAGGATTTCGTCCACCAGCGGATCGCCGTAGGTGGCTCTCGGACTCCGAGTCGACCAGATCAAGCGTATGGGCACTTGTCTGGCCAACAGATGTGGCAGCACCGGCCCGATACCGCTGCCGGTGGCGATATACACCACCGATTTGAACAGCGTTTCAATGTGCGCCACGCCGGCGGTGGTAATGCCCTTGACCCAAACATGCGTTGGCGCCTGCTCGATAAAAGCACCGGTCCAGTCGCCGGCACGGGAAATAATCAGTCGGAAACCGTCCTGCCCCGGCGCAGGAATATTGGCGAAGGAATGCCATTCCCACAGCGGATTACGGCTGATGGCCGTCGCGGACCCGGCAAACGGCGTGTGGTGATTGAAGTGGGCAATCACTGCATGTGACGAAGGCCGAACCAGACTGACCGGCACTTTTCGCAAATGCAGCCAGGGCAACGCGATGCTGAACGTCACCAGCAGCAACACCCAGAACGAGGCAGACACAGAAAGAACGTCCATCATCGCCGCCGTCGGATTCTGCTCTCGGGCAGACACCAGCGTCATCGCCCAGAACATCGCGAGCGCAGCCCATCCGGCAAAACGGTGAGTTCGTTCGAATGCATTGTGGAATCGCCCGCGAATGGCCGGCATGGCCATGATTGCCACCAGCAACATTAACCCTAGCAGCCCGCCACTCACTCCGATCAAGGTCAGCGAAACACCGCCCGGCCCCTGGAAACGCTGCCAGAGCATCGAACTGAACAACAACGCAAACCACGCAATCGCAGCCATCGCCCCACCGCTGTGCAGCCCGCCGAAGTGGAAGACCTTGGCCAGCGTTCGCCGAATCGCCAGCGGCCAGCTGGTGGGCGCCCGGGTAGCCAGCCAGAACAACAGATTGATGAGGTACTGCTGACGAATCAGTATGGCCAACGACAGGTTAGCCACCACCAGCCCGGACAGCGTCTGCAAATCCGCACCGGCGGTCGACCACCATTGTCCGACCTTGATGCCGTAAACCAGCACGGCGATGTTGCAGGCCAGCACCAGCACCACCAGACGATTGTAATGCGAGAACATCGGCAGCGTTCCCAGGCGCCGCCAGAGCACCCGTCGAGCAGGTAAAACGATGTTCAAATCAGGCCCGCTCATGCCTTCACCTGAGCATCGACGCCCGCATTTGACGTCTGATGCGCCACAGCCCACTCGAGCAGTAATCGCTTGTCGATTTTGCCCCTGGACGTCAGCGGAATCTCATCCACAGCGAGAATCAGCGAGGGCACACAATAATAGGCAAGCCGTGCTTCACAGCAGACTCGCGCCGCATCGACGTCAGTTCTGGCGGGATAGACGAAGGCTACCAGATGACGATTATCGAGCTTCAGTGTGACCGCGCGTTCACAGTTCGGCGCAGACTCCAGGACCGCAGACACCGAGTCGAGCTCAACCCGAAAGCCCCTGACCTTTACCTGATCATCGACACGTCCCAGGTGCTCAAGCTCACCGTCTGCCGTCCAACGCCCCAGATCGCGGGTCCGGAACATCATGCGCCCCTGGCCCAGAAATGGGTCGGGCCGATAACGCTCACGGGTCAGTTGAGCATTGCCCAGATAACCCGCCGTCACGCAATCGCCGCCCGCCCACATCTCGCCCTGCTCACCCGGCTCGCAAAGTTGCCCTGCTTCATCGAGCACATACACGGTGTTGTTGGGCGTCGGCTTGCCAATCGTCAGTGCTCCCGAGCCCCGATAGTGCTGCATGGTATTGACGATCGTGGTTTCCGTCGGCCCACACGCATTGTAAAACGTGCAAATCGCTGCCCAGCGATCCGCCAACGGCTGTGGGCAAGGCTCACCCGCCAAAGCGACCACTTTCACTTGGCCACAACGAGCGGGGTCAAGCGTGGCAAGAATCGACGGAGTCGCGATTAACACGTCACACTGTTCAGCGGTCTGCGCGATGTCTTTGCCTCGGATCATAAGCGTCGCACCGTGGGCCAGACACCCCAGCACTTCCCAGGCCGCCATATCGAACGCGATGTTGAGGATCTGACCGACTTTCAACCCCGGTCGCATGCCGAGATTGCCGGGCTCGGTCAGCAGAATGTTGCAGACGTTGCGCTGAGTCACACGTACGCCGTTGGGCAGTCCGGTGGTGCCCGACGTAAACAATACAAAACACAGTGAGTCAGCTGATGATGTTGCGCCAAAGGTATTCAGTTCGTCCGCGGCGACACTGGCGACACGGATGAATTCATCCAGGTGGATGCAGTGTTGTGCCGCGGCCAGCGGAATCGCCGGCGCCAGTTCGGATAGCGTCAGGACTACCCGCACCTGGGCGACGTCCATGATGTGGCGTAATTGCGCAGCGGGGGTAATACCCACATGCTGCGGAATATAGGCGGCCCCGACTTTCAGCGTGGCCAGCATGCCCACCAGCATCGGAATCGACCTTTCGATGAACAGTGCCAAATGGTCGCCCGGTAACACGCCTTGTTTGAGCAACACTGCGGCAAGTCGATTAGCCTGGCGGTTCAGTTCGCCGTAGGTGATGGAATGGCCCTGATGCCGAGCGGCGACAGCCTGAGGCCGGGCAAGGGCTTGTGCTTCGATTGCGCGATGAATCAACCTCGCGTCAGGCTCGACTTTTGGGCCGCAGCCAAAGCGCTGCCATGGGGTGGACTGAACTTTCAACCGGGAATCGAAGCCCCGTGTCGACCGGTTAGTTATCGCGAACGCATTCATTGGAAATTCCCTTTTCTGATTTCAACCATTTTCTGGTCACGTCCGTCATCGGTGGCCTTGGCTGCACCGGTAGAAAAACGCGCCTTTCAAATGTGTTGAGCAGGGAAATTGAAATCCATTACATGGACTACAACTCGCGGAGAGCCGTCATACAAAACGAAGGATAAAAACTTACAGCTACGAGGATGGAATAAGCTTCGCTGAGGGGCGTCTTCCTTCTCAACACTGTCTTTCTGGCTCAGGGTATTGCCTTCGATGAAAACTTCGGCATGAACGCACTCGATGAACAACTGCGTGAGCTGATCCCCAGATTGCGCCGCTTTGCCGTGTCACTGACACGCAACAGCAGCAGCGCCGACGATCTGGTGCAGGCGAGTCTGGAGCGCGCCCTGTCGGGTTGGGGCGACAAGCGCGCCGACGGCGATTTGCGTGCATGGCTGTTCGCGATCCTGTACCGCCAGTTTCTCGATGCCCATCGTCGTTCGCGCCGCTATGCGCGGATGCTCGAGTTTTTCACCGGCCGCGACGATACCGAGCCGTCGGTGGAACGCACCGTGATTGCGCAATCGACCCTGCAAGCCTTTGACCGTCTGCCCACCGAGCAGCGCGCCCTGCTGCTGATGGTCTCGGTCGAAGGCCTTTCCTACAAAGAGGTCGCCGAGATCCTTGGCGCCCCGATCGGCACCGTGATGTCGCGCCTGTCCCGCGCCCGCCAGGCCTTGCGCCAACTCAGCGACGGCGAAATCAGCAGCCCTTCTTTGCGGATACTCAAATGATCAGCATGCCTCCCAACGAGCGTGACCTGCACGCTTATGTCGACCACCAGCTCAGCGATGCCGATCGGCGTGTGCTGGAGACCTGGCTGGCCAGCCACCCGGATGACGCCGCGCAGGTTCGCGCCTGGCAACAGGATGCCCAGCAACTGCGCGCGGCGTTGAGTGGCGCGTTGCAGCAACCGATGAATCCAGCGCTTGATCCGGCGATGATTCGCCAGCGCCAGAAACGTCAGTCACGCCGTCATCTGGCCAGCGCCGCGGTGTTGCTGATCGCGGTGAGCGTCGGCGGTTTCAGCGGTTGGCAGGCTCGGGAAATGACCTTGGTGCGCTCCTCTGTATTACCCATGACCGACGCCTTGCAGGCTTATCGGCTGATTGCCCAGCAAGGCATGCTGCCGGCGGATTACCAAATGGCAGGCGATGGCGATATGCAGCGCTGGCTCGACCGTTATTTCACTCAGGCCCGTCGCTTGCCGGATCTGACGGCGGCCGGGTTCCAACCGGTCAGCGGCCGTCTGCTCAGCACCGATGAGGGGCCAGCGGCGATGGTGATGTATGAGGATGCGAGTGGGCACAAGGTGAGCTTTTACGTTCGCCCACCCGGCCCGAAAAACACCTTTTTGCCACGCGGCACCCGCAGTGACGGGGATTTGCAGGCCGAATACTGGTCGGGTGGTGGTTACAACTATGCGATGGTCAGCCCGGTTGATACACCGGCTGCCCCCCTGCTGAAACAGTTTTGAAACACTGCATGACCCTGTGGGAGCGGGCTTGCCCGCGATGGGGCCGGCATGTCCAATACACGTGTCGCCTGATCTGACGCCATCGCGGGCAAGCCCGCTCCCACAAGGGGTCGGCGCAAGGTTCAGAACCCCACATCCAGCACCACATTGTCCAGATACGTCCCTGCCGGCGGTGTGGTCTGGTCGGTGTAGATCTTCGCGTTGTAATTGAAAATCTGGCTGCCAGTCCCGAGTCCATTGCCCGGATTGACCTCGGCATCGGTACTCGCCCGACGCGCGGCCCCGACACTGCCCCAGCGCGTCGTGCCGGCACTTTTGAAAATGTCATAGGCCAGATAGTTGCTCCCGGAAATCATCCGTCGTCGCCCACCCGCGCTGACCGGGTTTTGCCCGTCGCTCAGGCCCACGGTGTAGGCGCTGCCCTTGGTGCAGGCCAGGTTGATGGTCTGCCCGGTGACCGGTGTGAAGGCGCTGACCACCGGTGCGCTGCCGAACGCGATGTTTGGCGCCGTGATCGTGCAGTCGTTGGAGACGGTCAGGTTCACGGTCAACGTGGTAGTGCCGCTGTTGATGTCGCGCCCAAGGCAAATGGCGCCGATGCCGATACCCGAACAGTAATTCCAGTTCCAGAAGATGCTCAGGGTTTCGGTATACACCCCCGCTGCGACGTTGCTGCCGATGGTCGTCCCCAGGTAGAGCGGCACGGTTTTCGGCGTCGTACCGCCCAGCAGTCCCAAGGCATCGATGATGCCATTGCGGGCGAAGTCATACGCCGTGCCGCGAGTCAGCGGGTAACTGGTGCTGTTGTTGGCGTAGACCGTGTAACTGATGACATCGCCAGTGGGCCCGAGCAGTCCGCTCTGGGTCGACGAAACGGTGCCCCAGAAGTGGTCATTGCTGGTGAGCAGTGACAGCAAAGAGCCGGTGCAACTCAGCCCGCCATTGAGCGTGGAGCTGGGTTGCGATGTAGTGCGAACGGCAATCGAACTGAGCGTTCCGAAGGCCGCCGGCGTGGTACTGACCACCGAGCAAGCGGCCTGCGCCGCCCCCGGCGACAACAGCGCCAACCACAACAGCCAGCGTGCGCCGATCATTGGCACACCAGCGGGCCGATCAGCGGCACCTGATTCTGGTTCATGTCGACATTGAACTGCGCCTTGCAGGTTTTGCCATCCGCCAGCGTTACTTGTAGCGAGTTTTGCGCTTGCAGGTTTTCCAGATAGACCAGGCCATCCCAACCGACCACGGTGCGTGCGCCGCTCTCTTCATGCAGCACGCCTGCGCCCAACGGCAGCTCACGTTGCTGCGCATCGACCAGGACGATACTCGCGGCAATGATTTTGCTCAGCGGAAACTCCAGCAGATAACCGCTACCACGGCGTACCGCGATGCGCTGTTCAACATTGGGGCTGCGCACATTCGGCGGCAGGTTCAGCGGATCGATTTCGTACTTGCCACGGTAGTAAGCGCTGCTCCACGGCACCAGGAGATGACCGTTTTTATCGGTCTGGCCCACCTGCTGGTTTTCGTAACGCACCGGAATGTCGGCAAAACCATCGGTGCTGACCACCACAAAGGCATCGTCGATGCGGTTGGCGGCGAACACCTGCCGGTCCATCCACACCAGCGATCCACTGGCATCGGCCCAACGGGTTTCGGCGTCGGACGTGCCGTACACACCGGCCTGCAACTGCACCGATTGCAGGCGCCAGGTCACGTCGGCCTGGCGATAATCGGCGCCATCACCCTTGGCGTACCCCAGATTGAAGCCGACCCCGCCCTCGGTCGGCACCGAGCGACTGTAGTTGACGCGCTGCTGGGTTTGCCCGGTCTTGCTGCGCTCGCTGCTGATCGCCAGGCTGCCACGCAGATCGAACGGGATCACCAGTTGCGCCTGCACAGCCCAGTTGCTGTCGCCGATCTCGCGGTTGGCCGACAGATAAAAACTGCTGTTGCGCCACAACGGTTTGCTCCAGCTCAGGTTGAGCAGGCGCGTACGGGAATCGTCGGCGGCACGCACATCGAAATACCCGGCACCGAGACTGCCCCAGCGATCCAGGTTGAGGCTCAGCGTGGCCTGTTCGCTGCGGCGGCTGAGGCTGATATAGGGGCTGTCGACCACGGTCAGGTCAGCGTATTGATCGTGGCGTTGCAGGCGCTGGTAAGAAAAGCTGAAACGCTGATTGCTGTACTGATAACCGAGGCTCAATTGCTCGCCGCCGTCTCCGTCGAAACGGCTCTGACTGATGGCACTGTTGAGCACGCCGAAATTGCCCAGGCGCAGGTTACCGCCGAGCCCGCCGAGGGTCAGGTTTTGCGCGGCTTCAGCATGGCTTTCCAGGGTAAAACTGTCGCTGACGCCGTAACGCAGGCTGCCGGAAGTGACGCCCGGCCCATAGTTGAAATCCTTCAGCGCGTAGTCGCGACGCAATGTACCGGCCGCCACAGAAAAGTCGCTCAGGCCCTTTTGCAGCAAACTGCTGGTCACATAAAACGGCACCGTGGTCGACACCTGCCGCCCCAGTGCATCCGTGGTCACCACCACCGCTTCGCCGGCACCGTTGATGAACGGAATGTTGGTCAGCGTATACGGCCCCGGTTGCAGATCGGCGCTGCTGGATTTGTAGCCATTGATGAACAGATCCACCGAGGATGGCACTGCCGCCTCCCCGGCAAACTGTGGCAGCGGATAGGTCACCAGATCCGGGCGCACGGCAAAGTCGCGGGAGAATTGCACGCCCCCCAGACGCACCGAACTGCTCCAGGGCAACGCGCCGCTGATCACGTCGCCCGCCTCGTAGGTGAGCATTCGCTCGTCATCGGAGTAACGCCACGTGGTGTCGTAACGCAGGTAGCCGTTGTTCATCGTGTTGAGCGAATCACCGGACAAGGTGCGCCGGTATTGCCCGGTATTGGACAACGTGCCCCAACTGTCGAACAGCCGCACCTCGTTCCACGCCGCCAGGTAGGTGCCGGCATCGTCGGTGTCGTTGAGGTACAGGTCATAGTTGAACAGCGCGCCGAAACTGCTCAGTGCCGGCGTGCGCGGGTAGTTCTGACGATTGCCGATGAACTGCTCCGGCAACCATTCCGGCGGCACATCCAGCAGCAGGCGCTGGCCGACACTGTCGTAATCGCTGTGCAGCCCCGGCAGGCTGTCGAGGTCGACTTCGGCGCCAACACCGTCGGGCAGTTTCATGCCGGTTTCGCGTAACGCCGTGCTCGGCAGAAACAGCCGCCCACCGCGCTGATCCACCGCCACCACACGTCCGGTATTCATCTGGTTGACCACCAGTTCGAGAAACAGCTGTGCATCGCTGACGGCCTCCATGCCGCTGGGAGGCGGCGGCAATTCACCGGCCCCGGATGGTTGAACGAACACCAGGCAACACGCGCCGGTCATGAGCCACAACGGACGCTGAATACGGCGAGCCCATCCTGGGCTCATACGCGCTTTACGTCCGTCAATGGACTGATTCCTCCTGATACTTCCCTAGCCAGACTCATATCTCAGTGACACTACCCAACCCATGTGGCGAGAGAGCTTGCTCCCGCTCGGCGGCGCAGCCGTCGTAAACCAGTCACCCAAATTTAACTGAGACACTGCAGTCATCTGTTTTGGGGCTGCTTCGCAGCCCAGCGGGAGCAAGCTCCCTCACCACAAAAAGCACAGCTAAAAAATCTTCGTCCGGCTACCGTGCCGGGCTGATGCTCTGCACCTGCGGCGCCCCATTGACCCGTACCTGCAACGCCGAATCAGCCGCCGCAGCACCCGGTGCCGGCCAGCGCATCACCGCGCCCGGCAACACGTAACCGAGCAGTCCCTCGGCCAATGGCTTGCTCTGCCCGCCCTGCTTGATCGCCACGTCGGTCAATCGCGCATGCACCGCGCCCTGATTGCGCACCTCTACATATGGCCGCCCCTCCACGGCCACCGTGCGCCAGCTCAACTGCGGCAGGCCGATGCCTTTGGGATCTCGCGGGCGAGTGCTGTCCTCCTTGCTCCACAGCCCCGCGCCGTAGGCAAACAGCGGCACCGAATAGCGCATCTGGAAGCGGATGGCAGCGGCGGTCTTGCCGCCGTCAGCGGAGGCCGGTTGTGCGGACGGGATTTCGTCGATGATGATTCGATAAGCCAGTTCCTGCCCCGGCGGCACGTCTTTGGTGCGGGTCAGGCGCACCAGTTGTTTTTGCCCCGGCTCGATCTTCGCCACCGGCGGACTGCCGATCACGTCGCGTTGATTCTGGTATTGCTCCTCGAACCCGCTCTGGCTCCAACTGAACACACGAATCTGCAGATTGGCGGTTTCGTTGCCGCGGTTCTCCAGCCATAACGCACTGGCCTGCTGATCGGCCTCCAGCACCGGGTCAATCGGCCAGATCAATACCGAACTGGCCGCTAGCGCGTTGCCGGCCCCAAGCATGACCAGCGCCAACATCGCGCACTGAACCAACGAATGCCGTGATGTAACTGACCCCATAGACCTGCTCCTTGTCGGCAATCCAGCCTTCGCCTCACCACGACAGTTGCACCTGCAACACGTCGCTGTACGTCCCCCCAGGCTGATTGCCCGGCAATTGCACCTGACCGTAAATCGGCAGGCTGATGTTGTTCGCATCGCTATAGGCCACCGCCACGCTCTGGCCGATGCCCAGGCTCTGGCTGTACGCCGCATCGCGAAACAGCGTATACGCCACCCGCGCGCTGCCACTGTTGATCTGCATGTGCCGGCCGCTGCTGTTGTACTGACCGCCATCGACGCTCATGTTCAGTGTCACCCCCGGTGTGCATTGCAATTGCACACCGCCGGTCAGCGCGACCTGCACCGTGCCGGTGGCCAGGGCCGAACGTGAACCGAAATTCAGCCCGCCATAGTTCGACACCCCACCGACCACCAGACACCCCGCCGTGACCGTGGCGCTGACCTGAAAGCTCTGACTGGTCGCAGCGGTCAGCGGCAGCGGCGCACTGCCCGCACAAAGCAGGAGCAGCGCGATGCAGCCTTGACGGCGCATGGCATCAGAACGTCAGTTCAACAGCGACAGTGTCGGTGTAGGTCCCTGCCGGCAAACCGGCCTTACCCACCGCTTGACCGTAGATATTCACCGTTTGCGCCACGCCGGTGCTGGCGGCCAGATTGATCGTGCCGTCAATCGCCAACAGCTGCGAATGCCCGGCGTCGGTGTACAAGTCGTACGGCACATAATTGGCGACGCCGTCGTACAGCGCGCGCGTCCCCCCCGGTGACATGCCGTCATGGGAGCCCGCCCGGACCTTGACCGTCGGTGTGGTGCCACTGGAGCAGAGAATCGACAACGCCCCGCCACCACCGCCCAGCACTTGCCCGGTGGCTGTGGTGAACAGGCTGTTGGCGGTGCCGAAGTTCAACGCACCGAAGTTCAGACCGGTGGAGCCTCCGGCGCCGTTGACCTGACAGCTGCTGGTCAGGATCAGGCTCGAGGTGATCTGACCGGTGACAGTGGTGGCGGCATGGGCACTGGAAACCAGTGCCAGACCAAGCAACGACAAACCTATCCTTGATGCATACATACGCATGGTTTCCGTCCTCTACGGGGTTACCAGTCGAGCGTCACCGTCAGGGTGTCGGTATAGACACCTGCCGGGACCGCGCGGGTATTCGCCACCACCGAGCCAAATACCGGGATCGGTATCTGCGCACCGCTGGTGACAGCGAAATTGTGTTGTTGACCGATGCTGTAGCTCTGACTGCCGGAGGCATCGAGAAACAACTGATAGGGAATGGTCTGGCGGCCGTTGCTCAGGCGCCGGGTGTTGCCGTCACCATGGGCGCCACCGTCGATGCTGACGGTGAAACCGGTGACCGAAGGGTTGCAGGCGACATTCAGTCTGCCACTGCTGTCACCATCGAGGCTGGCCTTGATCGGTGCGTTCCAGGTCGGGCCCTGAAGTCCGAAGTCAAGCTTGCCCAGATCGCTGACCGGGCTGGCGGGGTCGCTGGTGTTGGTCACTTCGCAGCCGGCAATGAGGATCAGCCGCGCATGAATCTGCCCGCTCACCGCCGCTTGTGCGTCGTCAGCGAGTAACGCGAGCGTACCTGCCGCCACGACCATCCAGTACTTGCCTGTCATTGTGTCCGTCCCTGCTCCTTGAGGAATGGCTCAACCACCACGTTCATTGCTGAACACCTTCCTTGCACAATCCGCATCCGGCGGATTGCCAATCACAACCTGGCGATCACCAGGTCACCGTCACCTTGACCAGGTCCGAATAACGACTGACCTTCGGAACCTCCGCCAGGCGCTCGATCCGCGCATACAACGGCAGCTCCACGGTGCCCGTGTCCGGCACTCGACCGCTGACGGGTACATCCACCACCAGTGGCACACGACGCGCGGCGTCCTGATACAAGCGGTACGGAATCGGCTTGCTGTCAGCCGCCCCGGCCATGTAACGGACTTCCCCGACACCGCCGTGCAAACCGCCATCGACGCGCAACTGATAAGGCGTGTCCGGGTTGCATTCCAGGCGCGGCAGCCGTTGATTGGTCAAGGCCGCTCCGAGTGGCCCGGCCGGGTCGTCGAGGCGCGCGGTACTGCCGAAATCAAGCACGCCGAGCTGCTCGATACCGGCCTCGCGCTGCTGGCCGATCAACTGGCAGCCGCGCTGCACATCGACACGTACCTCGACCTGAAGATCCGCCGCGTACACGGGTGCAACACACGCACCCAGCAGGCCCATGACCACCCGTAGATTCACTGCCCGGTTCCTCGTCAGCGATCGCTTGCGTTGTCGTTACTGTGCTTCAGGTTAGCAACGGACGGCGATTGCGCCAGTCGATTGGATCCATGGACAGAGCGGGATATGTTTCGAAAGATTGGCAACAGGCCGAATTATCTCGCTGAAAATAGCTGTACGCGCCGCACAATATTGTTCACTGACCGCCCACTTTCCAGCGGCGGCACTGGAGCGTCCGTTGCACGTCTGGTTACACTGTGCCGCCGCGCTCCCGGGCGCCGGATTGATGACTCGGAGTGACGCAGCGTGCCCGCCCAACCGCCGAAACGATCACCACTGACCCAGCGCTGGCCGGCGTTGCGCCGCCTGTTCGGCAGAGGCCTGCCCGCCAGCGCGGGGCATGACGCCAGTGCGCAGTCGATCCGCGATTACTTCGGCAACAAGGCCCGCAGCCAGGGCTATACCCTCAGCCATGCCCAGCAGCGAGTGATCGATTGCATGGCGCAGCAGGCCAGCCTGCTGTTCGGCGCGTCAACGCACACCCCGCCGAGCCTTTATCTGCACGGAGCGGTCGGACGCGGCAAGAGCTGGTTACTGGATGGCTTTTTTCAGGTACTGCCGATCACGCAGAAGCGGCGCCTGCATTTCCATGAATTCTTTGCGCAACTGCATCAGGGCATGTTCCGCCATCGCCGGGAGGACGATGCCTTGGCCATCACCCTCGACGAGCTGTTGCGGGACTGTCGGGTGCTGTGTTTCGACGAGTTTCACGTGCATGACATTGGCGATGCGATGCTCATCACGCGGTTGTTCAAGGCGTTGTTCCAGCGCGGCATTCTGCTGTTGCTGACCTCCAACTATCCGCCTCAAGGCTTGCTGCCCAATCCGCTCTATCACGCGCGTTTCAAACCGGTGATCGAGCTGATCAACGCACGCATGCAGGTCATGGAAGTGGGCGGTCCGCACGACTACCGCACTCTGGCGCACAACCATGCGCATCAACTATTCACTCAGGGTCAGTACGTGTGGCCAGCCACGTCAGCGCAGCGTCAGGCCTTGAATCTGCCAGCAGAGAATGCGCCAGCCATTTCGTTAATGGTCGGCAATCGGCCGTTTCAGGCGCGGCTGCATGACGATCGACGTGTGGTTTTTACCTTCGCCGATCTGTGCGAACAGCCGACGGCCGTGATGGATTATCTGGAGTTGTGTCGGCGTTTCGACCACTGGATCATCGACCACCTGCCGCTACTGGACGGGTGCTCGATCGCCACACAACAACGCTTCATCAACCTGATCGACGTGCTGTACGACCAGGACAAACACCTGACATTGCTGAGTCGACTGCCGTTGCACGAAAGCCTGGCGGGCGACGCCATCGACCTGGCCCGCACCCGCAGCCGACTGGGCCAGTTGCAGCACCTGACAACCACCGCACACTACTTGTAGGGTTTCAGCGCAGTTTCGCACTCGGGTCTGCGCGGGGCAGGCATCTGCCGTTATCATGTCGCCCATTCTCAGCGACCCTCTATTGCGAATACCTTCATGCATACCCTTGCTCAATTGCGCGCCGGCGAATTGTCGGGCATTACACGGCTGGATCTGGCCTGTGGCCTGACCGAGTTCCCGTCGCAGATATTCGACCTGGCCGACACCCTTGAGGTGCTCAATCTCAGCGGCAACGCCTTGAGCAGCCTGCCGGATGATCTGCACCGCCTGACCCGGCTGCGTGTGCTGTTCTGCTCCGACAACCAGTTCACCGAACTGCCCGCCTGCCTCGGCCAATGCGCAGCGCTGAGCATGATCGGCTTCAAGGCCAACCGCATCGTCGAGGTGCCCGGCGCAGCGCTGCCGCCGTTACTGCGCTGGCTGATCCTCACCGACAACTGCATCGAAACCCTGCCGGACGAACTCGGCGAGCGCCCTTACCTGCAAAAACTCATGCTGGCGGGCAATCGCCTGCAATCGCTGCCCGCATCTTTAAGCGGTTGTCGTCGCCTGGAACTGATCCGCATCGCCGCCAACCGTCTCACCGAGTTGCCCCCGGCGCTGCTGACATTGCCGAGCCTGACGTGGCTGGCCTACGCGGGTAATCCGCTGGAAACCGAGGCCGATGCCGCCGCCCTTGAAGCCACACCGCTGATCGACTGGTCGGCGCTGCGTCTGGAGCAACAACTGGGCGAAGGCGCCTCCGGGGTGATTTCCCGGGCGATCTGGCAACGCGCCGACGGCTCGCAGCAGCCGGTCGCGGTGAAACTGTACAAAGGCGAGATGACCAGCGACGGCTCACCGCTGCATGAAATGAACGCCTGCATCACCGCAGGATTGCACCCGAATCTGATTCGCGTGGAAGGTCGTATTCATGGCCATCCCGACGGCCAACAGGGTCTGGTGATGCAACTGATTGATCCGAGCTTTCGCAACCTCGCGGCATTGCCGAGCTTGGTGTCATGCTCGCGGGATGTCTATGCCGAGGATTGCCGCTTCACCGCCGAGGTGGCGCTGAGCATTGCCAAGGGCATCGCTGCGGCGGCCGAGCATCTGCATCAGCAAGGCATCACCCACGGCGATCTCTATGGGCACAACATTCTGTTGAACGATCAGGGTGAGTGTTTACTGGGGGATTTCGGCGCGGCGTCGTTTCATGCCACCACGGACAACCTCGAAACGCGCGCTCTGCAACGCATCGAAGTAAGGGCATTCGGGGTTTTGCTCGGGGAACTGCTGGCGCGGATCGACTCAGGGCTGAGCGATGAGCGGCGTGCGGTGCTGGAAGTACTGGAGCAGCGCTGCTGTCAGGCGGATGTGCTGGCGCGGCCGGGGTTCAGTGAGGTCGTGCAGCAATTGCAAAATCTCTGATTAATACAACACCTGTGGCGAGGGAGCTTGCTCCCGCTCGGCTGCGCAGCAGTCGTCGCTTTGGGACGGCTTCGCCACCCAGCGGGAGCAAGCTCCCTCGCCACAGGTCAGTTTTGAAACAAATCAGCCAGCCAGACCGACGAACATATCCTGCACGTCGTCATGGTTGTCGAGGCCTTCAAGGAACGCTTCAACTTCAGCCATCTGCTCATCGCTCAAGCCGCTGACCGGGTTCTTCGGCTGGTAGCCCAGCTTGGCCGACAGCACGGTGAAACCTTGTTCCGGCAGGGCTTTCTGCACCGAATCGAGGTCGGTCGGATCGGTCAGGAACAGGGTCGCGCCCTCTTCACCGGGTTCAAAATCCTGGGCACCGGCTTCGATCGCGGCCATTTCCGGATCGGCGTCCGGGGTGTCCGGCGACGCTTCGATCATGCCCACATGGTTGAAGTCCCAGGCCACCGAGCCCGAAGCCCCCAACTGGCCCTTGCGGAACGCCACGCGGATTTCCGCGACGGTGCGGTTGATGTTGTCGGTCACGCACTCGACGATCAGCGGCACCTGGTGCGGGGCAAAACCTTCGTAGGTCACGCGATGGTATTGCACGGTTTCGCCCAACAGACCGGCGCCTTTCTTGATGGCGCGATCCAGGGTTTCCTTCGGCATCGAGGCTTTCTTGGCCTGTTCGACCACCAGACGCAGGTGTGCGTTGGTGGTGGTATCGGCACCGTTGCGGGCAGCAATGGTGATTTCTTTCACCAGTTTGCCGAAGATTTTGCCCTTGGCGTTGGCTGCCGCTTCTTTGTGTTTAACCTTCCACTGTGCGCCCATTACTCACTCTCTTGATCTGTGGCGCCGAGACATCTATTGGCCGACGCGTGCCGGCCAGTTTATACGGCCTAAAGTCGGCAATCGACCAAAAAAATCCTATGTGGAATCGACTTCTTCACCAGAGCTTGTAGGGCGATTCTGAAAAACCCCTTTGACATAACCATTCAGCGCTGGGGTTTCGTACCCTCTGAGACCCGTATTGCCTGACAGAGCCTGTGCGAATGCTCAATGACAAGGAAAGTCCGTTCACCCTCACCCTGACTGATAGCGGATTGTGCCTGCCGGTATTGCGCTTTCACGGCGAGGAAGCGCTCAACCAGCCCTATCGCTTCGACATCGAACTGATTGGCCTGGCGCCCGCCGTGACGCCGGGCGCATTGTTGCAGCAACCCGTGTTTCTGCGCCTGGACGACCAGCATGGGATTCACGGCGTGGTCCACAGTGCCAGTTGCGAACACCGCGGTACTCACCGGATCGGCTACCGACTTGTCGTGGTGCCAGCCCTGCAAAAGTTGGCGCAACCGAGCAAACGGCGTGTGTTCGTGCAACTGAGCGTGCCGCAGATCCTGCAGCAGTTGCTCGATGAAAATACCCTGCCTGACGATGGCTATCGGATTGAAATGACCGTGGGCCACTACCCGGAAAGGCCGTTCTGCATCCAGTTCGACGAAAGCGATCTGGCGCTGCTGCACAGGCTTTGCGAAGAGGAAGGCATCCACTATCACTTTGAACACCGGGCGGACAGTCACATTGTCGTGTTCGCCGATGACAGCTTGAGCCTGCCGCAGGAACCGGCGCTGCTGCCGTTCACCGATGATGCGCAAGTGCCGTTGCCCAGTGTCAGCGCGCTGTACCAGCATCACCACGCCGCGCCCATTGCGACGCTGCATGCCGTGCGCAATCGAGGGCCGCAGGCAAGCAGAGAAGCGGCCGCCAATCAGACCCCGGCCAATGCGCAAGCAACCCTGCCGTCACTGGAACAACGCCACAGTGAACAACGCAGTCGTCGCCACCTGGAGCGCCAACGTTGTCAGCACCGTTCGATCAATGGTCGCAGCGACTGCATCGGTTTACTCAGCGGACATTTGCTGCAGGTGACGGAGCACCCGATCAACAGCTTCAACGAACAATGGCGGATCACCTCCATCCGCCACCAGGGTCAGCACCCATCGATTCTTGACCCGCGTCCGAGCGAACATCGCTATCACAACGACTTCACCGCTCAACCCTGGTCAAGCGACTTCCGCCCGCCGCTCAAACAACCGCGCCCCGGCATCGCCGGCTATCATCTGGCGCAAGTGCTTGGCGCAACGGGGCATCCGGCGCGACTCGATGAACAAGGGCGCGTCGCCGTCAGATTGTGGCCTGCGCAACCATCGTCAACCGCCGATAGCGATGCAATCTGGCTACCTGTCGCCATGACCCGAGCCAACGGCCGAGTCGCGCCCGATGACTTGCCTTGTGCAGGCAGTGAGGTATGGGTGAGTTTTCTTGATGGCGATCCGGACCGACCGATTCTATGCCTGGGCACCCAGCGCAATCCGCCGCCGCACAAAACACCGCCCCTGCACGACGACAGCTTGTTGCTCGACTGGCTGCTTAATCAGCCGCACTCCCTGTAGGCGCCGTCAGCCCTTGTCGGCCTTGCCCGCCGCCGCTGCAAATTTCGCCAGGCGTACGTCCAGATGCCGGGGGCGCCGGCCGTGATCTTCAGCGCGCTCCTTGCGGCGGATGGCGTTGCGCACCATCAGCGAGCCGAGGTAGCGGATCGGCTCCGGCGGAAAATACCCCAGCGGCCCGTTGACCAGTGGCGAGCGGGTCCACGGGTTATCCAGGCCCTGCACCAGCGACGCGAGAATCTGCCCGCCCATGTGACACGGGCCGACACCACTGCCGGAGTAACCAAAGCCGTAAAACACATTGCCGCTATTGCTCATCTGGCCAAAGAACGGCAAACCGGTGACCGAGCGATCCGAGGGCCCATTCCACGTCGCATCGATTTTTACTTCGGCAAACGCCGGGAAAAAGTCGCCGAGACTGCGCTTGAGCAAGCCCGCATACGGCGATGGCTGATCGAACACCGGTAGCATTCGCCCGCCATAGGCAAAGGTGTTGCCGCCCTTGCCGAGCATGATCCGGCCGTCAGCGGTGTTGTGGTAGTAGTGCACGAAAATCCGCGAGTCGAGCACGGTGACGCCACTGGTCAAACCGATGTCCTGCAACAGATCCGGACGCGGTTCGGTGATCAGCATGTCGCTGGAGACAATCGCCACACTGCGTTCGAACTGTGGAAAGGCACGCGCCATCCACGCGTTCATCGCCAGCACCACACGGTCGGCGATGACGTTGCCGTTCGCCGTCTGGATCCGCGCCGGGCGCCCTTCTTCGAGGCCGGTCATCGCCGTGTTTTCGTGGATTTTCACCCCCAATTGCAACGCCACCCGGCGCAATCCGCGCACCAGTTTGCCCGGTTGCACACTGGCCGCCGCTGGCGAAAACCAGCCTTCCAGATGCTTGCTCGACCCGGCCATGCGCTGCACATCGGCGACCGGACGTTGGCTGAACGAGTTGATGCCGTTGCGCTCAAGCGCCGCGATCACTGCATCTGTCGAGCCGACCTGCGCCTGATTGGTCGCGGTGTACAAGGTGCCGTCGAGACGGTATTCGGCATCGACACCGTACTGCTCGCAGAACTCGCCGATGGCGTGAATGCTGCGCTCGGACTCCTTGACCAGCCGCACTGCTTCCTCGACACCGAACAAGCGCTCGAGGGTGAAATACTTGGCCGACCACGACAGCGCACAGCCGCCATTGCGGCCACTGGCGCCGGCGCCGCAGATGTCGGCCTCGATCAACAGCACATCGAGTTCGGGGTTCTGTTGCTTGAGCATGATTGCCGTCCACAACCCGGTGTAACCACCGCCGACGATGCACACATCGGTGCGGACTTCGCCTTGCAGCGGTGGGCAAGTCGCCGACGTATCGGCCTGCAAGGCCTGCTCCAGCCAAAACGGTCTCATGGGTTTTCTCCAGTCAGTGGGCCACGGCACAGCCTGCCGCGAACGCCGCAGCAGGCCACGAGGCAAGGGTTTTCAGGTACGCAGCGGTTTGATCGTCAGCCGGCAATTGGGAATTGAGGCGCGCGGCTCCATCAGGCCAACCGGGCGGCTGTTCCAGTGTGGAATCAGCACCAGCGCCGAGAACAGCGCGCAACCGGCGAAGACGATGAACACCGTCACCGAATCGAAGTACCCAGGCAGCAAGCCACCGAGCACCGCGCCGACCGAGCCGCAGCCGTTGACGAATCCGGCCGCTGTGGCGCCCGCCTTGGCTTTGCCGAAGTCGATGGCAGCCGCGCCGCTGATCATCGAATCCGGGCCGTAGAGGGTCAGGCCCATGACAAATAGCAGCGCCACCACCAGCAACACGCTGCCGGTGTGTAACGCGCCCATGAACAACGCCAGCGTCACGGTCAGTGCCAACAGACTCAGCACGCAGGCCGGCATGCGCCGGGCGCCGAAAAGTTTGTCCGAAGCCAGACCGATCATGATTGGCCCGAGCAACCCGGCCAGTTCAAAAGACGTGGGAATGATCGCCGCGCCAACCTTGCCGACGCTGGGCATTTGCTCGAAAACGATCACAGGCCCCCACAACAGAATCGCGTAACGCGCCGGTTTCAGCATGAAATACGCAAGACCGAGCACCAGCACCGTGCGGTTGCGCAGGATCTCCTTCAACGGCTCCCACACACTGAGTTTACTGTTGGCTTCGGCCTCTTCAGCACTCAGTTCCGGCTCCGGTTCCACCGCTGGCAGGCCGACGTCTTCCGGTTTGTCGCGCTGGAAGATAAAGAACAGAACAGCCACCACCGCCACCACCACCGCGCTGGAGATAAACGCCGCGTGCCAGGTACCGACCAGCGTGTACGCCCACCAACCGGCGAATGGCGACGCCACCAGACCGCCAAAGGCGTAGCAGGAACTCCACAACCCGAGCACGCGCCCGCGCTGCTCGGAAGGGAAAAAACTGCCCAGGTTTTTACACAAGCCCGACCATCCGGTGGACTGCGCCAACCCCTGGATCAACATGCAGGTGGCGAAAATCGGCAACGTCGCAAAACTGCCCATCACCAGCGCCGCCGCCGCGGAGATCAGCAAGCCACCGAGCACCACGACCCGTGGGCCAAAGCGGTCGGCGAGCATGCCCCAGGTGAATTGGCCGATGGCGTATGCCGCCAGATAGATCGCATCGAGGTTGGCCATGGCCATCTTGTCGAGCATGAACGTCGGGTCTTCGCCGATGCCCAGTTTGGCCACCGAGAACGCTTTGCGAGTGAAGTAGAAAGCGGCGTATGCAAGCCAGGTGATCGCGAAAATCTGCATGCGCCAACGCGCAATGGTGCCGATGTGCTTGTTCATGGTGGTTCTGACCTCAGGGTGTGAGTGTGCCGGCAGAATCGTTGAGTAAACGCCTGTGTTTTTTATTGTTGAGCACTGCGATATCACCCCATCCCTATGGCGATACCGGTCAGATGAGTCCTGCTTTTGCACACGCAGGCTCATCGCCAACCCTGCTGTCCGAGCGGGCAGTCAGCGATGGCGTGAGCGGATCAAAGCAATTACTGTTTAATAAATAAAATCGATTTATCGTATTTCACACATAAGCTCAGCTTGTTACTGACCGTTTAATCAGGAGCCACCATGTCTGTCTCCCACGCTCAGCTCAAAGCGTTTCATGCCGTGGCCGTACACGGAAGCTTCACCAAAGCCGCCGAGCGGCTTTTCCTCACGCAACCGGCGATTTCCGACCAGGTGCGCAAACTGGAAGAACGCTTCGGCGTTCTGCTGTTTCATCGCAATAAACGTTCGGTACGCCTGACGGATCTGGGCGAGCGCTTGCTGGCGATCACCCAGCGCCTGTTTGTGATTGAAGCCGAAGCACAGGAATTGTTGCAGGAGTCCCAGGCCTTGCAGACCGGCAGCCTGATTCTGGCGGTGGATGCGCCGGTGCATGTGCTGCCGCAGATCGCGCGATTTTGCGAGCGCTATCCGGGGATCAGCGTGAAGATCGAGACCGGCAACACCGATGAATCACTGTTTCGACTGTTCAACTATCAGGCCGATCTGGCGCTGCTGGGCCGCGATGTCAGTGATGAGCGCTTGCTCTGCGTGCCACTGCGCAACGATCCGATGGTGGCGTTCGTGTCGCGCAATCATCCGTGGGCCGAACGCGAGTCGATCTGTCTGGCGGACCTCGACGACACGCCGCTGGTGTTGCGCGAACATGGTTCGGTGACGCGGCAGACGCTGGAAGAGGAAATGGCCCGGGCCGGATTTCGCATACGCCCGGCCATTCAGGTCGAAGGCCGGGAAGCGGCACGCGAGGCGGTGGTGGTGGGGATTGGTGTCGGGGTGGTGTCGGCGGCGGAGTTTGGTGCGGATTCGCGGGTGTGCGCATTGCCGATCATCGATTGCACCCGGCGCTTGACCGAGACACTGGTGTGTTTGCGCGAGCAGAGTTCGCGGCGGGTGGTGGCGACTTTCCTGGAGATGGTCCGCGAGAGTCTTGTGTAATCAGAACCTGCCCCATCGCTGGCAAGCCAGCTCCCACAGGGATTCAGCCGTTCACACATTTTGTGTACACCAGAAAAACCTGTAGGAGCTGGCTTACCAGCCCCCACAGGGATTCAGCCCGTTCACACATTTTGTGTACACCAGAAATACCTATGGGAGCTGGCTTGCCAGCGATGAATGCGCCGCGGTTTATCAGTCTGGTGCAAGACCGAAAAACGCCTGAATCAAGCGCAACTCCCGTCGCCGCTCCATGCAGCCGATCATGTGCCGATTGACCAGTCCCTCGCCAACAATCGGAATCGCTACCACTCGCGGGTCATGGCTGACTTCCACCGAGGACACCACGCCCACCCCCAGTTCCGCCGCCACCGCTTCCGTTACTGCCTCGCGGCTGTCCAGTTCCAGCAACACCCGTGGCTGGATCGACGCCTGCGTACAGGCCTGGTCAAACGTGCGCCGGGTAATCGAACTCGGCTCACGCAGCACCATGATCACTTGATCCAGCTCTTTGAGTTTCACGTCTGAAGCGCGCGCCGCCCACGGATGCCCTGCCGGCACCAACGCGCAAATCCGCGACTCGCTCAGCGCCTGCAAATGCAGGCCTTTACGCGGTTCGACTTCGGTCAGCACGGCTACGTCGGCGTGTTCGGATAACAGCGCCGTCAGGGTTTCCTGCGCATTGCCCAAGCGCAGATTGACTGTGATCCCCGGATAGCGCGCACGCAGACTGGCAAGCATCGGCATCACCATGTGCGGGCCATCCGCCGCCACTTCCAGCCGCCCGGTGAGCAATTGCCGGTTGGCTTCGAGCATCGTCTGCGCTTCTTCCGCCAGCCCGAACATCGCCCGGGTAATGGCCGCCAGTTTGGTGCCCTCCTCCGTCAGTTCCACCCGTCGCGCAGTGCGTCGCAGCAAGGTGATCTGGTAGTGCTCCTCCAGCGCCTTGATGTGTCCGGTGACCGCCGGTTGGCTGATAAACAGGCGCGCGGCGGCACGGGTGAAGCTGCCCTCACGGGCCACGGCATCAAAGGCGCGAAGCTGGAACAGATTCATGAATAAATCTCACTGATGGCTGGCATAACAACAAACAATTTGATTGATGCAACGGCGAATTGCAACGTATGCCCCGTAGCTTCATCCCCCAGCGCAATCCGAGGACACACGAATGAGTATCGCCGAACCCATCCTGCTCACTCCCGGCCCGTTGACCACTTCGGCCCGCACCCGCCAGGCGATGATGGTCGACTGGGGGTCATGGGATGACCGCTTCAATCAACTGACCGCCAGCCTTTGCGAACAACTGCTGGCGATCCTCAATGGCGCCGCGACCCATGAATGCGTGCCCCTGCAAGGCAGCGGCACCTTCGCGGTTGAAGCGGCCATCGGCACACTGGTGCCACGCGACGGCAAAGTGCTGGTGCTGATCAACGGCGCTTATGGCAAGCGTCTGGCGAAGATCTGCGAAGTCCTCGGCCGATCTTTCAGTACCTTCGAAACCGCTGAAGACGAACCGACCACCGCTGCTGACGTCGATCGTCTGCTGCGCGCCGACGTCTCCATCACCCACGTCGCCTTGATTCACTGCGAAACCAGCACCGGCATCCTCAATCCGTTGCCAGAGATCGCCCAGGTGGTTCAGCAACACGGCAAACGTCTGATCATCGATGCCATGAGTTCCTTCGGCGCACTGCCGGTGGATGCGCAGCACGTGCCGTTCGATGCGCTGATCGCCGCGTCCGGCAAATGCCTGGAAGGCGTGCCGGGGATGGGTTTTGTTTTCGCTCGCAAAGAGTCGCTGGCTGCGGCGGCCGGCAATTCGCATTCGCTGGCGATGGACCTGTTCGACCAGCACGCCTACATGAAAAAAACCGGCCAGTGGCGCTTCACCCCGCCGACCCACGTGGTCGCGGCGCTGCACGAAGCCCTGCTGCAATACAACGAAGAAGGCGGCCTGCCGGCACGGCACGCGCGCTACGTCGCCAACTGTCAGGCCCTGATGGAAGAGATGGGCAAGCTGGGTTTGCGCAGCTTCCTGCCGGCGGCCATTCAGGCGCCGATCATCGCCACGTTTCATGCACCGAAAGATCCGCGTTACCAGTTCAAGGATTTCTACGAACGGGTCAAGGCCAAGGGTTACATCCTCTACCCCGGCAAACTGACCCAGGTCGAAACCTTCCGCGTTGGCTGCATTGGTCACGTCAGCCCGGACGAAATGCGCCAGGCCGTCGCGGCCGTGGGCGAAGTACTGCGCGAGATGGAAGTCCTCGACATCTGATCCGACTTGATCCCTGTGGGATCGGGCTTGCCCGCGATAGCGGTATGACATTCAGCATAAATGTCGACTGAAAGTGCCCCATCGCGGGCAAGCCCGCTCCCCACAGGATCGCCGAACCTTTTGAATAGCTTGTTCTCATAGGAATCTTTGCCATGAACTACACCAACCCAACCCAGCTGCAAGCCGCCATCCTCGACTGGGCCGGCACCGTGGTCGATTTCGGCTCGTTCGCACCCACGCAGATTTTCGTCGAAGCCTTTGCCGAGTTCGACGTCCAAGTCTCCATCGAAGAAGCCCGCGGGCCAATGGGCATGGGCAAGTGGGATCACATCCGCACTCTGTGCGATCAGCCACAAGTCGCCGAGCGTTATCGCAAAGCGTTCGGCCGCACCCCGACCGACGATGACGTCACCGCCATCTACAACCGCTTCATGCCCCTGCAAATCGAGAAAATCGCCGAGCACTCGGCGCTGATTCCCGGCGCGCTGGAGACCATTGCCAACCTGCGCCAACAGGGCATCAAGATCGGTTCCTGCTCCGGCTACCCGAAACAGGTGATGGACAAAGTCGTGGCGCTGGCCGCCAGCAACGGCTACGTCGCCGATCACGTAGTCGCCACCGACGAAGTACCCAATGGTCGCCCATGGCCGGCGCAGGCACTGGCCAACGTGATTGCCCTGGGTATTGACGATGTCGCCGCTTGCGTGAAGATCGACGACACCGTACCGGGCATCCTCGAAGGCCGTCGCGCCGGGATGTGGACCGTGGCGCTGATCTGTTCCGGCAACGCGTTGGGGCTCGATTACGCCGGTTTCCGTGCACTGGGCTGCGACGAACTGGCCAGCGAGCGCAAGCGCATCCACGCCCTGTTCGAGGGGTCGCGCCCGCATTACATGATCGACACCATCAGCGATCTGCCGGAAGTAATCGCGGACATCAACAAGCGTCTGGCTCGGGGCGAAATGCCACAAACCGTGTAAGTGCCAAATAAAAAACACCGCCGACTTCAAATCAAGTCCGCGGTGTTTTTAGTGACTACGTAAGCAGTCACGACTTATTACACGTCAATTTCCGTTAGCTTATTCCGAGATCAATTTATTATTTGCATCGAAAGCCAGGCCGTCCGGATACCGTTTACTGCCATCCGGAAATCTCACTGTTCCATCTTCCCAAACAACACGCCCATCCGGGTATTCAGTCGTATTATCCGACCAGACAATCCGGCCATCGGGAAACTCGACGCGACCATCCTGATGGTGAATAACACCGTCCGGGCCCTTCAGCGAAGTTTGATTCGCATCGATCAGGCTGCCATCGGGCAGCGAGGTCGAGCCATCCTTGTTAAGGACTCCACCCAGATTGATCACAAGTGTCGCCAGAGCAATGGGGTCAATACTGAAGTTGATGGTCGGCCATGGCATTGGCGGCCTTTCCACTTTTACAGGCGCGGTAGTCTCGCCGGGCGCTACTGGCTTGGTCGGCGTAACGGTATCGACTGGCTTGACCGGTGGCTTGGTCGGCGCATCAGGTTTGACCGGTGGTTTGACCGGCGCAACAGGCTTGACCGGCGGCTTGACCGGCGCAACAGGCTTGACCGGCGGCTTGACCGGTGCAACAGGCTTGACCGGTGCGACGGGCTTTACTGGCGGCTTCACTGGCGCTACTGGTTTCACCGGTGATGTGACTGGCGAAACGGGTTTGACCGGCGCCGGTTTGCTGATCGGGCTTGGCTTGAGACCGGGCTGCGGCTTGGGAACAGGCTTCCTGGCCATTGCCTTCTTTACAACATATGCGTTTTGATTTTTGCTCGTAAACATGGCGCACCTAATTAAATAAATAATTAACAAACAATAAATTCCCTGGCAAACCAACAACACCCAGGAACTGAAAACAACATTAACCAGCACACTAAAATCACACAAGACAAAGTCAAATACAGAATATAAACAACACACCGTTACACCCAACTTATCCACACAGACACAACCAATGATACTTGGTATTAATTAAGTGCCCCTTCACCTTCTCTCAGCCACACCCCAAATACATCGCCCGGCAACGCACAATTAAAAAATCGTTCATTCAAGGCAAAAACCACCCATCGGGTTTACAGTTAAAGCATGCCGTCGTTCAAGAACGGCCGTTTTCGACGCTGATCTGTGAGGAAACACCGTATGCCGTGGACAAGCTCCGAATCTCGCTACAGCACCGTATCGGTTCTGCTGCACTGGCTGATGCTGGTGTTGTTGGTGCTGGTGTACGCCAGCATGGAATTGCGCGGCCTGTTCCCCAAGGGCAGTGGAGGGCGCACGCTCATCAAGGAAGCCCACTACATGCTCGGCCTGACCGTGTTCGTGCTAGTGTGGTTTCGCCTGCTGGCCCGCAGCGTCGGCCCCGCCCCGCAGATTTTTCCTGCTTCGCCGCAATGGCAAACCGTGCTGGCGCGGCTGATGCACTGGGCGCTGTACCTGTTCATGATCAGCATGCCGATTCTCGGCTGGTTGATCACCAGCGCCGAAGGGCATCAGGTGATGTTCTACGGGTTTGATCTGCCGTTGCTGGTGGGTGAGGACAAAGCGTTCGCCAAACAAGTGGAAGGCTGGCACGTGCTGATCGCCACTATCGGTTACTGGCTGATCGGGCTGCACGCGCTGGCGGGGATCTATCACCATTACGTGGTCAGGGATAACACGTTGTTGCGGATGATGCCCAAACGCGGCTGAAACGCTTTTGGAGGCATGCTGGATTCTCTGTGGCGAGGGGATTTATCCCCTCGCCACAATAGATCCCCTCATGACAGAGATACGCTGCAATCAGGGGACGCGGTCGAATCCCCGTCGCCCCTGCAATCCGCCGGTATGCACGAAAATCAGCCGAGTGCCGCTGGCAAATCTACCCGCCTCGACGTGGCTCTTTAGCGCCAGCAACGCCTTGCCGGTGTAAAGCGGCTCCAGCAGCATACCGCTCGCCTGCTGGCTACGGTCGATAAACTCAAGCAGCCCAGCATCGACCCTGGCAAAACCGCCACGACTGGCATCAATCAATTCATACCCTGTATTGGCCATTCCAGCTTCGTGGAGGACTGCCTTGATCTGAGGCGCCACCCCATGATCCTCCGGCACCGCCAGCGCGCCATACACCGGATGCGCACCCGCCTCCGCCAGCACCAGCCCCGCCAAAGTGGTTCCGGTGCCACATGCGAGCCACCATCCGTGGTAATCGCTCCAGCCGAGATTCGCCAATTGCGCGTCCACCTGAAGCTTCAGCGCCGCGCAGCCCAACGCCCCAGGCAATCCACCACCGCCCTCCGGCACCGCAAACAGCGTCGGATATTGCGCCTGCCACGGTGCCCAGAACCCCGGTTCATGCCGCGCCCGATAACCGCCGTAACCCAGCCAATGCAACTGCATGCCGAACGCCTGTAAATCACTCACCGTGGGTGTTTCCTGCGCGTGCCCACGCAACAGCCCGACCGTTTTGAAGCCCAGCCGTTTGCCCGCCGCCGCTAGCGCATGCAGATGATTGGAGTGCGCGCCGCCGAGGCTGATGATGCCTTCGGCACCGGCCCGTTCGGCAGCCTTGAGATGCTCGGTGAGCTTGAACCACTTGTTGCCGCTGATCAGCGGATCGATCTGATCCAGGCGCAGGATCGCCACTTCAACATTGGCGGCAGTGAGCCAGTCCAGATGAAGTGGTTCGAGGGGGGCTTGGTGTAGCCAATCGGAGGGAGGCAAAAACATGAGCGGCGATTCGATCTAGACAGAGCCAGCATTCTAGTCGCTCATAAGCAGCCATCGCGAGCAGGCTCACTCCTGCATTTGAAATGCGTCCACCTGTAGGAGTGAGCCTGCTCGCGATAGCCATTGGCACGCTAGGCCTGGGAAATCAGAGTTCGGCCGCCAGACGCGAGCCCTGGTTGATCGCCCGTTTGGCATCCAGCTCGGCCGCGACATCCGCACCGCCGATCAGGTGCACGTTCTGCCCGGCCTCCACCAGCCCGTCGTGCAGCTCACGCAACGGATCCTGGCCCGCGCAGATCACGATGTTGTCCACCGCCAACACCTGCGGCTCACCGGTTTCACCAATGCGGATGTGCAGGCCTTCGTCGTCGATGCTCAGGTATTCAACGCTGTTGAGCATCTGCACCTGCTTGTTCTTCAGACCTGTGCGATGAATCCAGCCGGTGGTCTTGCCCAGACCGTCGCCGACCTTGGTTTTCTTGCGCTGCAACAGGAACACTTCGCGGGCCGGTGCATGTGGCTCAGGTTTGATCCCGGCGACACCACCCCGTGCCTCAAGGTGAGTGTCGATGCCCCACTCCTTCCAGAACGCGGCGCGATCCTGGCTGGTGGCCACACCTTGATGGACAAGGAATTCCGACACGTCGAAACCGATACCGCCAGCGCCAATCACCGCGACACGCTTGCCGACCGGCTTGCGCTCAAGGATCACGTCGAGATAGCTCAATACCTTGGCATTCTCGACGCCCGGAATCGCCGGCACACGCGGCGCAATACCGGTGGCGAGGATGATCTCGTCGTAACCGCCTTCCACCAGTTTCGCCACATCGACGCGGGTGTTCAGGCACACCTCGACATGGGTGGTCTGCAACTTGCGTTTGAAGTAACGCAGGGTTTCAAAAAATTCCTCTTTGCCCGGCACACGCTTGGCGATGTTGAACTGGCCGCCAATCTCACTGGCCGAATCGAACAAGGTCACCTGATGGCCGCGCTCGGCCGCCACGGTGGCGGCGGACAACCCGGCAGGGCCGGCACCGACCACGGCGATTTTCTTGATCTGCTGCACCGGCAAATAGTTAAGCTCGGTTTCGTGGCAGGCACGCGGGTTGACCAGGCAACTGGTGAGCTTGCCGCCGAAGGTGTGGTCGAGGCACGCCTGGTTGCAGCCGATGCACGTATTGATTTCGTCGGCACGGCCTTCGGCAGCCTTGTTGACGAAGTCCGGGTCGGCGAGGAACGGCCGCGCCATCGAAACCATATCGGCATCGCCCTCGGCCAGAATCTGCTCGGCGATTTCCGGGGTGTTGATGCGGTTGGTGGTGATCAGCGGAATGTTCACCGAACCGCGCAGCTTGGCCGTGACCTTGCTGAATGCCGCACGCGGCACTTTGGTGGCGATGGTCGGGATCCGCGCCTCGTGCCAGCCGATACCGGTGTTGATGATGGTCGCGCCTGCCTGCTCGATGGCTTTGGCCAGGGTGACGATCTCGTCCCAGGTGCTGCCGCCCTCGACCAGATCGAGCATCGACAGACGGAAGATGATGATGAAATTCGGGCCGACCGCTTCGCGGACGCGACGCACGATTTCCACCGGCAGGCGCATACGGTTTTCGTAGCTGCCGCCCCAACGGTCGGTGCGGTGGTTGGTGTGCGCGGCGAGGAACTGGTTAATGAAATAACCTTCCGAACCCATGATCTCGACGCCGTCGTACTCGGCGGTCTGCGCCAGTACCGAACAGGTGACGAAATCGCTGATCTGCTTTTCGATACCTTCCTCGTCCAGCTCTTTGGGCTTGAACGGGTTGATCGGCGCCTGAATCGCACTTGGCGCAACTTGTTTCGGGCTGTAGGCATAACGTCCGGCGTGGAGGATCTGCATACAAATCTTGCCGCCCGCTTCATGCACCGCGCGGGTGACGATGCGGTGCTTGAGCGCTTCTTCCTCGGTAGTCAGCTTGGCCGCGCCGGAATACACGCCGCCCTCATCGTTCGGGCCGATACCGCCAGTCACCATCAGGCCGACGCCGCCACGGGCGCGTTCGGCAAAGTACGCCGCCATGCGCTCGAAGCCGCCCGGTTTCTCTTCAAGACCAGTGTGCATCGAGCCCATCAGGGTGCGGTTGCGCAGCGTGGTGAATCCCAGGTCCAGCGGGGCCAACAGGTGCGGGTAATGAGCGGCGGTCATCGGTAACTCCACAACGAGCGATCACGGAAAAATTGCGGGAGCTCTGCGTCCCCCGTCAGTCATGTTCGACAGACTAAGAGTCGCATCGCTGTCACTCAATGACCGTAACTGACAAGTTAATGATCAAAATGCGCAGCACCCCTTGGCAACCAGCGCCATGGGCCCTACCCTAGTCGCCACACTCTGTACCCGGCTGTTGTTGGTTTTCATGCGCAAACTTCTGTACCTGTTTTTCTCCATGGCCATCGTGGCCGCCCTGACCACCTACGCCATGTGGGCGGCGGACCGGCCCCTGGGCCATTACCTGTCGGACTTGCGCATCAAACTGGCGGTCGACCAAGGCACACCGGCCGACCGTGGCAATCTGCTGGGCATCCAGCCCGAACTGTTCCCTACCGATTATCAGAGCCCCGAGCGCCTGCACCGCAAACTCGCGGCCTATCTGCAGCAAGCGCAGGATCAGGGCCTAGTGAACGACAAGACCGTCGTAGTGCTGCCGGAGAATATCGGCACCTGGCTGATGCTCAGCGGCGAGAAAGACGAGCTGTATCAGGCGCCGAACCTCGCCGAAGCGATGAACTGGCTGGCGGCGAGCAATCCTCTGTTATTCGCCCGCGCCTGGCTCAGCGCCAAGGGCAGCGACCGCGTCAACGACGCGCACCTGCGCATGAAGTCGCGCTCCATGGCCAAGGATTACCAGGCCCTGTTCGGTGGTCTGGCCAAGGAATTTCAGGTGACGCTGGTAGCCGGCTCGATCGTGCTGCCCGAGCCCAGTATCCGTGATGGTCAGCTAAAACCCGGCAGCGGTGCGCTCTATAACAGCAGCGTGGTATTCGGTCGCGACGGTGTGCCCCTCGGCCAACCGCAACGGCAGATGCATTCGGTGTTCGATCAGCGTGATGTGATTCAGGCCGGTGAACAGACAATCAACGTCGTCGACACCCCGGCCGGGCGCCTCGGCGTGCTGATCGGCAGCGACAGCTGGTATCCGGACAACTATCGCAAACTCGACGAGCAAGGCGCGCAATTGGTTGCGGTGCCGGCGCAGGTGTTCGGCCATGGCACGTGGGACAAGCCGTGGCGTGGCTACAAGGGTTCAAGCACACCGAGTTCGATCAGCCTCAAGCCCGGAGAGGTCAGCGAAGGTCAGGCATGGCATCGCCTGACCCTGACCGCGCAACCGCCCAGCAGCCGGGCCATTGCCGGCATGAGCGTGTTTCTGCGCGGGCAGTTCTGGGACCTGTCGAGCTCAGGTCAAAGTTTTCTCAGCAGCAACGGTCAGCAGTTCGCCGATGGCGAAGCCCGTGGCGCCCGTTTGCTGAATATCTGGTTGTAAATGATGAAGCCGCTACCGATGCGCCTCGGGGATCTGTCGGTGGGCTTCGTGCATAGCCTCGCCGATGCCGTGCGCAGTCATGGTGCCGATCCCCAGCCGCTGCTTGAGCAATACGGTCTGGATGCCGCTCGTCTGGCCGAGGCCGGAGCACGGCTGTCGATTCCGCGTTATATGCGTCTGGGCCATAGCGCGATTCAACTGACCGACGATCCGGCATTGGGCCTGCGCATGGGCCAGCTCAGTCGCCTGAGCCAGGCGGGACTGGCCGGTGTGACCGCCGCGCAGGCGCCGACCGTACGTGAAGCAGCCCGTTGCCTGATCCGTTTCGAGCCGTTGTACGGTTCCAATTATCGTGGCCAGTCGAGTTTCCACGAAGACGCCGACGGTGCGTGGTTGCGCTTCTATTCGATCAGCCCGTACAACGCCTACAACCGCTTTGTGGTGGACTCGATCATCGCTGGCTGGCTGCACCAGTTATCCAGCGTCGGTCGCGAACCATTGCGCGCCGAGCGCATCGACATCGAATTCGATGAACCGGATTATCGCGATGCCTATGCAACCCTGGGAGATAACCCGATTCAGTTCGGCGCCGAACGTAACCAATTGCGCCTGAGCCTGAGCAGCCTCGCCCAGCGCAACCCCGAGCACTGCCCGAGTACCTGGCGGCACTTGCTGCAACTATGTGAACGGGAACTGGAACAACTGACCCGCACCCGCAGCCTGCGCGAACGCATCACGCAATTGCTCGGGCCGTTGCTCAACGGTGGGCGGGAACCGGATCTGGAAGAAGTGGCGGCACGCCTGAAGCTGCCGACCTGGACCTTGCGGCGCAAACTGGCCGAGGAAGGCACACAGTTTCGCGCGATCCTCAATGACACTCGGCGTGATCTGGCGATGACCTACATCCGCGACACAGAACTGGCGTTCGGCGAGATCGCTTACCTGCTGGGGTTTGCTTCAGCCGAAGCGTTCCAGCGAGCGTTCAAGCGCTGGAGCAGCCAGACGCCTGGTGAATTCCGCCGCAGTCATCGCAAAACAGCGTGAAGCTGCGAGTTACTAGCGGCTAGCTGCAGGCAAAAGATCAAAGCTCGGTCGCGTCTTCCGCAGGCTCTGGCGGGTCCAGCTCAAAGGCCTGGTATTCGAGCAGTTCTTCTTGATAGTCGTCCATTGTGTAATCCCCTACTGCTCTCTTCGTTTGTGTCCCGAGCATATCGCGCCTGTGTGAAGGAAAAGTGAAACACGACCTTCATGGATAAAACGTAGCAGGCGGTCAGGAATTTATCATGGGATTTTTCAAGAAGACCTGAAACCACTGTGGGAGCGGGCTTGTTCGCGAAAGCGGTTGATCAGTCACATCGATGTCGGATGTGCCGACGCTTTCGCGAGCAAGCCCGCTCCCACAGGAGGGTGCCCGGCGTTAGCTTATTGGCCGTTGGCAGGCAACGCCGGAATCGGCTCGGACGGCGGTGGGATGTTCGTCGGATTAGCCGGTGGCGTGATGGTTTCCGTGGTCGGCGCAGGTTCTGCGCTTGGTGCCGGAGTGATCGGCGTAGCGTCCACTGGCGGCGCAACCGGTTCGGAACTGACCGGGGCGGTCTCGACGGGAGCTGGTGCGGTCACGGCCGGGGCTGCCGGTGCAGGAGCGGTTTCAGCAGCCGGCGCCAGATTCGCCGGAGCCGCTTTCGGCTCAGGTACGCCCAGGTCGGTCTTGGGTTTCTCTTCGATGTGCGCTGCCTTCTTCGTCTCTGCCGGCAGGAACTGCTCGACCAGAGTAAAGAAACGCTCGTAGAACTTCTGCGCCGTCACTGTTTCGCTGGCGACCTTGACCATCGAATCATCCGACGAGCCAATCGGCATCGACACCGAGCCGAGCACACCGACACCCAGGCTGGCCGAATTGTTGGTCTTCTTCAGTGCGTAGCGATCCTGCAGGGCGTTGGCGAACACCGTGGCGTGATGCTTGCCACTGGCATCTTCGGCACAGACCACGTTGAAACTGATTTCCAGGTGCGTTTCGCCGGTCTGCTGGAAGCTCTTGTGGCCGCTGACCAGTTTAGGGTCGCTGCTGGTGATGATGTAGCCCTGGCTGAGCAACGCGCGACGTGCCGCTTCGCAACTGGCGGTGTCGGTCACCGGATAATTGCGCGAGAACGTACCGGAGTCATCGAAGTTTTCATGCTCATACATCGGCTTGTCTTTCGAACAGCCGGCAACAGCGGTCAACAACAGCGCCAACCCGACAACACGCATGGGAGTGGAAATCAACATTGAACATCCTGAGGGAAAACAGTCCGGGGCGTATTGTGCAACAGATCGTGACCCCGCGGCGTATGGATTAGTGTCTTAAAACGGTTACAACTCTATCGACCTTCGGCGTCGGGAAAAAGTCGCCTCGATAAATGATCGATGAAAACCCGCAATTTGGCGGTGGCATGGCGGCTCGACGGCCACAAGACCCAAAACTGCCCGGTGTGCTCCAGATACGCGTCCAGCACCCGCTGCAGGCGTCCCTGCGCGACGGCTTCATGGGTCATGAAATCCGGCAGGCAGGCAATGCCCATGCCGGCGAATGCCGCGTGGGCAACGGCCTCAATGGACGTGCTGACCAGCCGCGCCGGCAATATCGGCTCTGCGGTGAAGGGTTCTCTACGCAAGGGCCACGGCTCCAGTTTGCCGGTGGCATGGAAGGTGTGGCGTAAACACGCGTGAGTCGCCAGCTCGGTGGGGGTTTGTGGCACACCGCGTTGCCGCAAATAAGCCGGGCTGGCCACCAACACCATATGAAACTCGCCCAACGGTCGTGCCATCAGCCGTGAATCACGCGGTTTGCCGGTACGGATGACGGCATCGAAACCCTCCTCCACCACGTCGACCATGCGATCGGTCAGATCCAGATCCAGTTCGATCTGTGGATACTGCGTCATGAATTCGTTCATGACCGGCATCACCAGCCCATGCACCTGCGGCAGGCTGATCCGCAACTTGCCGTGGGGCTGCGAAGCGGCATCGCACAGCTCGAACTCAGCCGCCTCGACCTCGGCGAGGATCTTGCGGCAACGCTCGAGAAACAGTGCGCCCTCGCTGGTCAGCGTGACACTGCGTGTGGTGCGATGAAACAGCCGTACGTTCAGCCGCGCCTCAAGTCGCGCAATGCTTTTACCCACCGCCGAAGACGACACCCCTTGCAACCGGCCAGCCTCAGTAAAACTGCGCGTTTCGGCGACCTGAACAAACACCGAAATACTGCCCAGGCTATCCATACCAACCCTCCATTGACGACATCCATGTCCGATATGTTCGGAACCATAACCTGTTTTTCGCCAATGCGCAGCGCTCTACCCTGTGTCCCTCGTCAACTCTGCACAGGGATGCTGGCTCATGAACGACACACCACTCACCTGCACTACGCTCGATAATCCACCCGCAACCGCCGAACGCTTACCGCTCGCCGCGTTACTGGCGCTGGCGACCGCCGGTTTCATCACAGTAATGACCGAAGCCATGCCGGCCGGCCTGTTGCCACAAATGAGCAGTGGCCTGAGTGTCTCTCAAGCGCTGATCGGGCAACTGGTCACGCTCTACGCCATCGGCTCGATCGTCGCCGCCATACCGCTGACCATCGCCACTCGCGGCTGGCGTCGCCGACCACTGCTGCTGTCCGCCATCGGCGGCTTTGCCATTGCCAACAGCATTACCGCCGTGTCTGAGCTGTACTGGCTGACCCTGACTGCACGGTTCATCGCCGGCGTGTTTGCCGGCCTGCTCTGGGCCCTGCTCGCCGGATACGCAAGCCGAATGGTCGCCCCACACCTGCAAGGTCGCGCGATCACCGTGGCCATGCTCGGCGCACCGATTGCACTGTCCCTGGGAATCCCCGCCGGCACCCTGCTCGGCACCCTGATTGGCTGGCGTCTGAGCTTCGCAATCATGACCGCATTGACCGTGCTGCTGGTGATCTGGGTACGCTTGCAAGTGCCAGACTTCCCAGGCGAGCGTGCCGGCAAACGCCTGCCACTGCGTCAGGTCTTCACCCTGCCAGGCGTGCGGCCGGTGCTGTTCGTAACCCTGTCCTACGTGGTTGCACACAATCTTCTGTACACCTACATCGCGCCATTCCTGCAACCGTCAGGATTGGGCGGTGAAATCGACCGGGTGTTGCTGGCATTCGGCGTGGCGTCAGTACTGAGCCTGTGGATCGTCGGCAGCCTGATCGACCGCTGGCTGCGCGAACTGGTGCTGATCAGCGCAATCCTCTTCATGCTTGCAGCCATCGCCCTGGGCATCTGGCGCGAATCGCCAAGCGTGGTCTACATCGCCACAGCCGTGTGGGGACTGGCATTCGGCGCCATGCCCTCGCTGCTGCAAACCGCTTCAGCGAAAGCCGCGAAGGACGCCGCCGACACCGCCCAGTCGATGCTGGTCACGCTGTGGAATGTCGGCATAGCCGGAGGGGGACTGGCGGGTGGACTGCTGCTGGACAGCGTGGGGGTCGAGCACTTTCCGTTGATCGTCGCGGTGCTGCTGGTCTCGACCTTCTATGCCGCTACCAATGCCCGACACCATGGATTTCCACGAGCGGCATAATGCTCAATGGTTTAAATACCCTCGCAACACCCGACCGGATATCCCCCGGCGATGCCGAGATTCCCTGTGTAGGGCTGCCGCAGGCCACGATCCTTTGATCATCACAACGTCAAAGTCAAAAGATCGCAGCCTTCGGCAGCTCCTAGAGAGCATGAGAATACCCGCCAGAAATTAGTGGCCGTAACACTGCCTTCGGAAGCAAGCCCCCCTCCCACAGTTTGAAACAGGTTCACCAGCCAGAGATTGGTCGGCTGTCAGCCCGCCATCGCTGGCAAGCCAGCTCCCACAAAGAAATGCGTAGACTCCAAACGCGGCGCATGCCGCCCCACTCAACACAATGAGCGTTAGCTCGAGTACCGCTCTTGATCTTAAAAGGCCCGTCGGCAGGCTGAGCGGAGGGGTTCATCCGGGGAGGACATCGAAAGGAGGTGCAGCGAAGCAAACCGGAGGCGATGCCCCGGATGAACCCCGGAGCGAAGGAACCCGAGCCACAGCGAGGGCCGTACGTCAGGGTAAAGCCTTTTTGGTTACTTTTTCGGCGTCTGGAAAAAGTGACCCGCCGTAAGGGCGGAACCCTAATCAGCCACACCCACAGCAACGGATCCACCAACAATCACCCGCCCAATAAAAAAGCCCCGACCAATCGGCCGGGGCTCCCTTATCAAATCTCAGTCAAACATCAGAACTTCTTGATGTCAGCCTGACTCTCCAACTGCTTGCGATACGCCGCAAAGTCCTGCTGACCTTCACGCGACGCCAGGAAGCGACGGTACTGAACCTTCTCTTCATCCGTCGGCGCAGCCGCTTCGTTAACGCCATTCAGACGCACGATCATCAGACTGCCATCCGGCAGAGTCACGCTGCTGAACGTCGGCTTGTCCTTGGCAGCCGGTTTCGGCATACGGAACAGCGCTTGCAACACAGCAGGATCAACCCCTTCCTGACCACGAGTGGCCGCTTCAGTGGTTTTCCAGTTCAGCCCTTCAACAGCCTTGTCCAGCGGAGCCTTGCCATCGCGCAGATCAGCAATCAGCTTCTCAGCCTTGGTCTTGGCAGCAGCACTGGCGTGCTCTTTGGTCAGCTGAGTACGGATAGCCGCACTCACGCTTTCCAGAGGCAGTTGCGCAGGCTTCAGATGCTCTTTGGAGCGCAGCACAATCACAGTTTCCGGATCCAGTTCGATGGCGGTGCTGTTGGCACCTTCATCAATCACTTCAGTGCTGAATGCGGCAGTGACCACGGCACGGTTAGCGGCAACACCTTCACCACCTTCACGGCCAAACGGCTTGGAGGTGTGCACGGTCAGCTTCAGATCTGCCGCGGGCTGAGCCAGGTCAGATGCTTCGAACGCGGAGTCTTCCAGTTGCTTGGTCGCTTCGACGAAACGTTGCTCGACCTGCGCTGCTTTCAACTCGCGGGTCAGCTTGTCTTTCAGGCTGGCCAGCGTTGGCACTTCAGGCGCTTCCACACCCAACAGTTTGATCAAGTGGTAACCGAAGTCGGTGCGCACCGGCTCCGACACCTGATCTTTGGCCAAAGAGTACAAAGCTTTTTCGAAGGCAGGGTCATAGACGCCAGGACCGGCATAACCGAGGTCGCCACCATTGTTGGCCGAACCCGGGTCCTGCGAGAACTCCTTGGCCAGCGCTTCGAACTTCTCGCCCTTGGCCAGACGCGCCTGGACTTCTTCGATCTTCGCTTTGGCCTGAGCTTCGGTGATCTTGTCGTTCACTTCGATCAGAATGTGCGCGGCACGACGCTGCTCCGACAGGTTGGCGATCTCTTTTTGATACGCCGCCTGCAGGTCTTCGTCCTTGACGGCGACCTGATCGAAGAACGAAGACTTCTTCAGCTCTACATAGTCGATGATCACCTGATCCGGAGTCATGAACTCCTTGGCGTGTTCATCGTAGTAAGCCTTGACTTCGTCGTCGGTCAGTTTGACCGCAGCCGGGTCAGCCTTGATGTTCAGCGTAGCGAAATCACGGGTCTGTTTTTCCAGACGGGCGAATGCCATCACTTCGGCGTCAGTGACAAAACCGCTGCCCGCCACACCGGCGCGCAGTTGGCCGATCAGCATTTCCTGAGCCAGCATCTGGCGGAACTGCATACGGCTGTAACCCAGTTGACGGATCACCTGGTCGAAACGCTCGGAGCTGAACTTGCCGTCGACCTGGAATTCAGGTGTCTGCAGAATCACTTGATCCAGCGCGCCTTCGGAGAAAGCGAATTTCGATTGTTCTGCGCCTTGCAGCAGCAGCTTGCGATCGATCAGCCCCTTGAGGGCCGATTCGCGGAGCATTTTCTCGTCAAGCAAAGAAGCATCGAAGTCCTTGCCCAACTGTTGCATCAGCTGACGGCGTTGCATATCAACGGCCTGGCTCAGCTCGTTCTGGCTGATTTCTTCACCGTTGACCTTGGCCGCCTCATTCTTGTGAGTGGCGGCCTGGAAAATGGCGTCGAAACCGGTCAACGCCATCAGCAAAATGATGGCTCCGATAATGGTCTTGGCAATCCAGCCTTGTGAATTGTCCCTGATATTCTGCAGCATGCGTCCCCCAGAAACGGTTGAACTTCAAAATTAGGCAACCGTGGAGCGTGGGTAGAATCCGGATAGAAGAAAGGCGCATCCGAGGATGCGCCTTCTCGTAACTGGCGGAGCGGACAGGGCTCGAACCCTCGATCCCGGCGTTACAGGCAGCTGTTTCAGCGACCTGCGCTACCGCTCCGCTGCCAAGTCAGGCATGACCCCGACCCGGATGGGTAAAAACCTGAAACTTAGTTAACAGCTTCTTTCAATGCTTTACCGGCTTTGAAACCTGGCTTCTTGGCAGCCGGGATTTCCAGAGTCTTGCCGGTCTGAGGGTTACGACCGGTACGAGCCGGACGGTCAGTCACGGAGAAAGTACCGAAACCAACCAGAACAACGGAGTCGCCAGCCTTCAGAGCGCCAGTGACGGATTCGATTACAGCGTCCAGCGCACGGCCAGCAGCAGCTTTCGGGATATCAGCGGATGCAGCGATAGCATCAATCAGTTCCGACTTGTTCACTCTAAGTCCCCTTATATCTATTTTGAGATGATTCTAAGTTTTTTGGTGAAAGCAAAAACGAGTGCTGAATGGCCTACAGACACTTAAGAGCCGCTTTATAACAAGGGCTCTAAAAAGCTGTCAAGGAAGCCACCCAGGCAAAAACGTATTAATGCGTGCTAATTCTTTCCTTAGAGTCAGACTCGCGTTTTTCGTCCTTGGCAACTATCTCCGGAGCCACATCCGGCAAGGGCTCCGGCGCGTATTGCAGCGCAATTTGCAGGACCTCGTCAATCCATTTAACCGGCTTAATCTGCAGATCCTGCTTGATATTGTCAGGAATCTCCTTCAGATCGCGCACGTTCTCTTCCGGAATAATCACAATCTTGATTCCACCGCGGTGGGCCGCTAGCAGTTTTTCCTTCAAACCACCAATTGCCAGCACCTGACCACGCAGAGTGATTTCACCGGTCATGGCAACATCGGCGCGCACCGGGATGCCGGTCAATGCCGACACCAGCGCCGTGCACATGCCCACACCGGCGCTAGGACCGTCTTTCGGCGTCGCCCCTTCCGGCATGTGAATGTGCGTGTCGCGCTTCTCGTGGAAGTCCAGAGGAATACCCAGGCTCTTCGCACGGCTGCGCACCACGGTCAGGGCCGCAGTGATCGATTCGACCATCACATCACCCAGCGAACCGGTCTTGATCAACTGTCCCTTGCCCGGTACGACCGCCGCTTCGATGGTCAGCAGTTCGCCCCCAACCTGAGTCCAGGCAAGCCCGGTCACCTGACCGATCTGATCTTGTTGCTCAGCCAGACCGTAGCGGAATTTGCGCACACCGAGGAAATGCTCCAGCAGATCAGCTGTCACTTTCACCGAGAAGCGTTTTTCCAGCGCGTGCTCTTTCACAGCCTTGCGGCAGACCTTGGCGATCTGACGTTCAAGGCCACGCACACCCGCTTCACGGGTGTAGTAACGAATGATGTCGCGGATCGCTTCTGCGTCGAATTCCAGCTCGCCCTTCTTCAGACCATTGGCGGCAATCTGTTTCGGCGACAGGTATTTGACTGCGATGTTGATTTTCTCGTCTTCGGTGTAGCCCGGCAGACGGATCACTTCCATCCGGTCGAGCAGCGCCGGCGGGATGTTCATCGAGTTCGAGGTGCAGAGGAACATCACATCCGACAGGTCGTAATCGACTTCAAGATAGTGATCGTTGAAGTTGTGGTTTTGCTCGGGATCGAGCACTTCCAGCAACGCCGACGCCGGATCGCCACGCATGTCGCTACCCATCTTGTCGATTTCATCGAGCAGGAACAGCGGGTTGCGTACGCCAACCTTTGTCATCTTTTGAATCAATCTTCCCGGCATCGAACCGATGTAAGTCCGGCGATGACCACGAATTTCCGCTTCATCACGTACGCCACCCAAGGCCATGCGCACGAATTTACGGTTGGTGGCGTGGGCAATCGACTCTGCCAGCGAGGTTTTACCCACGCCCGGAGGACCGACCAGGCACAACACCGGACCACGGATTTTCTTCACGCGTTTTTGTACGGCGAGGTATTCAAGGATACGTTCCTTGACCTCTTCGAGGCCGTAGTGATCGGCATCGAGAATGTCTTCAGCGCGCGCCAGGTCCAGACGTACCTTGCTCTGGGCCTTCCAAGGCACCTGCACCAGCCAGTCGATGTACGAGCGCACCACGGTGGCCTCAGCGGACATCGGCGACATTTGCTTGAGCTTGTTCAGCTCGGCAGTGGCCTTGGCCAACGCGTCTTTCGGCAGACCGGCAGCGTCGATACGCTTTTTCAGGTCTTCGATTTCGTTGTGGCCTTCGTCGCTGTCGCCGAGTTCTTTCTGAATGGCCTTCATCTGCTCGTTCAGGTAGTACTCGCGCTGACTGCGCTCCATTTGTTTTTTGACGCGACCACGAATACGTTTTTCGACTTGCAGCAGATCGATCTCGGCATCCAGCAACGCCAGAACGTGCTCGACCCGGGCAGACAAATCGATGATTTCGAGGATTTCCTGCTTCTGCTCGATCTTCAACGCCATGTGCGCAGCCATGGTGTCGACCAGGCGGCCCGGCTCATCGATGCTGTTGAGCGAAGACAGGACTTCAGCCGGGACTTTCTTGCCCAACTGTACATATTGTTCGAACTGCGACAGCAGCGTGCGCACGAACACTTCGGATTCGCGCTCGGCGGCGTCGACTTCTTCGATCAGCGAGACCTCGGCACGGCAGTGGCCGTCGACTTCGCTGAAGCGCTCGACGGTGCCGCGCTGCTCACCCTCGACCAGAACCTTGACGGTGCCGTCAGGCAGCTTGAGCAGCTGTAGAACAGTGGCGATGGTACCTACGCGATAGAGAGCGTCTTCACCGGGATCATCGTCAGCCGGGTTTCTCTGGGCCAGCAGCAGGATCTGCTTGTCGCCCGTCATCGCTGCCTCGAGGGCTTCGATGGATTTCTCGCGCCCCACGAACAGCGGGATAACCATGTGCGGATAAACCACGACATCACGCAATGGCAGGAGAGGCAATTCGATGGTTGTCTTCATGATTTCGCCTCTACGGCGGCCATATGGCCGTAATCAGATGGAATTAAGCTTGAAACCAAGATGGGGGCTGCCTTGAAAAAAAACAAGCGCAAAGCGGATGTAAAAAACGACATAAAAAAAAAGAGGCCCGAAGGCCCCTTCTTTGTTGCGACGCGGTGGACGCTTACGCGTCCGGCGCTGCCTTGGCCGTCGGCTCACTGTTTTCGTAGATATACAGTGGCTTGGACTTGCCTTCGATCACACTCTCGTCGATCACGACTTTACTCACCTCGGACTGCGAGGGGATTTCGTACATCGTGTCGAGCAGCACACCTTCGAGAATCGAGCGCAACCCACGGGCACCGGTTTTACGCTCCAGAGCACGCTTGGCGACAGATTTCAGTGCGTCGGAACGGAATTCCAGATCCACGCCTTCCATCTCGAACAGCTTGGCATACTGTTTGGTCAGAGCATTTTTCGGCTCGGTGAGGATCTGCATCAACGCAGCCTCATCCAGCTCGTCCAGCGTCGCGAGGACTGGCAGACGACCGACAAACTCAGGGATCAGACCGAACTTGACCAGATCGTCAGGCTCGACTTCACGCAGGGATTCGCCGACTTTCTTGCCTTCTTCCTTGCTGCGCACTTCCGCGTTGAAGCCGATGCCACCTTTGGTGGAACGGTTCTGGATAACCTTCTCGAGACCCGAGAAAGCACCACCGCAGATGAACAGGATGTTACGAGTGTCGACCTGCAGGAATTCCTGCTGCGGATGCTTGCGACCACCTTGCGGCGGAACGGAAGCGACCGTGCCTTCGATCAACTTGAGCAAGGCCTGCTGCACGCCTTCACCGGAAACATCGCGGGTGATCGACGGGTTATCGGACTTGCGGGAAATCTTGTCGATTTCGTCGATGTAGACAATACCCATCTGGGCTTTTTCTACGTCGTAATCGCACTTCTGCAGCAGTTTCTGAATGATGTTCTCGACATCTTCACCTACGTAACCCGCCTCGGTGAGGGTGGTTGCGTCAGCGATGGTGAACGGAACGTTCAGCAGGCGGGCCAGTGTTTCGGCCAGCAGGGTTTTACCGGAGCCTGTCGGGCCGATCAGCAGGATGTTGCTCTTGCCGAGTTCGACGTCGTCAGCCTTTTTGTCACGCTGGTTCAGGCGCTTGTAGTGGTTGTACACCGCTACGGCCAAAACCTTTTTCGCACGCTCCTGACCAATCACATACTGATCAAGGATGCCGCTAATTTCTTTAGGCGAAGGCAATTTATGCGCGCTGCTTTCGGCCTGGGCTTCCTGCACCTCCTCGCGGATGATGTCATTGCACAGGTCGACGCACTCGTCGCAGATAAAGACCGAGGGGCCGGCAATCAATTTGCGCACTTCATGCTGGCTTTTGCCACAGAAGGAGCAATAGAGCAGCTTGCCGTTGTCCTCGCCGTTGCGGGTGTCAGTCATTCGTTCGATCCAAATCCGATAGGCTTGCAACACAAGATGAAGGCTATTGCGGGCTTTTTCAAGCCCGCCGCTGATCAGACCAGCCGACCAAGCCTATTTTGAGCTGCTTATTTTAAGCTGGGCGCTGGTTGATCACTTCGTCGATCAAGCCGTATTCCTTCGCAGCTTCCGCACTCATGAAGTTGTCGCGGTTGGTATCGCGCTCGATTTCTTCCAGAGTGCGACCGCTGTGTTTGGCCATCAGCGTGTTCAGACGCTCGCGAATGAAGAGGATTTCCTTGGCGTGGATTTCGATGTCCGACGCCTGGCCCTGGAAACCGCCCAAAGGCTGGTGAATCATCACACGCGAGTTAGGCAGGCAGAAACGCTTGCCTGGAGCACCTGCGGTCAGCAGGAATGCGCCCATGCTGCAGGCCTGGCCGATGCAAGTGGTTGATACGTTGGGTTTGATGAACTGCATGGTGTCGTAGATCGACATGCCTGCAGTCACCGAACCGCCCGGGGAGTTGATATAGAGATGGATGTCCTTGTCCGGGTTTTCCGCTTCAAGGAACAGCAGTTGCGCGCAGATCAGGTTGGCCATGTAGTCCTCTACCGGACCAACCAGAAAGATCACTCGCTCCTTGAGCAGGCGCGAGTAGATGTCATAGGCGCGTTCGCCACGAGCAGATTGCTCGACAACCATCGGGACCAGGCCGCCTGCGGCCTGGATATCAGAGTTCTGCTGAATATACGAATTACGGAACATGCTCTGCAGTCACTCCCAAATAGTTATGTCTTGAATACGCATAAGCCAGCTCGAAGGCTGGCTTATGTGTGTACTTCTTAACGCAAAAACAATCAGTCGGCTTTTGGAGCTTCTACCGGCTTGACCGCTTCTTCGTAAGAGACCGATTTGTCGGTCACGCTAGCTTTCTGCAGAACAGTATCCACAACTTGTTCTTCCAGCACAACCGAACGCACTTCGTTCAGTTGTTGCTCGTTTTTGTAGTACCACGACACGACCTGCTCAGGCTCCTGGTAAGCCGAAGCCATTTCCTGAATCATTTCGCGAACGCGGGCTTCGTCAGGCTTCAGGTCGAACTGCTTGACCACTTCAGCCACGATCAGACCCAGCACTACGCGACGCTTGGCTTGCTCTTCGAACAGCTCGGCCGGCAGTTGATCAGGCTTGATGTTGCCACCGAACTGCTGAACAGCCTGCACGCGCAGACGGTCAACTTCGTTGGACAGCAGAGCCTTAGGCACTTCGATCGGGTTGGTGGCCAGCAGACCGTCCATTACCTGATTCTTGACCTTGGATTTGATCGCCTGACGCAGTTCACGCTCCATGTTCTTGCGAACTTCGGTGCGGAAACCGTCGATGCCGCTTTCCTTGATGCCGAATTGAGCGAAGAACTCTTCGTTCAGCTCAGGCAGTTTTGGCTCGGAAACGGTGTTTACAGTGACGGTGAACTCGGCGGTTTTGCCAGCCAGGTCCAGGTTCTGATAGTCCTCAGGGAAAGTCAGGTTCAGAACGCGTTCTTCGCCAGCTTTAGCACCTACCAGACCTTCTTCGAAGCCCGGGATCATGCGGCCGGAACCCAGCACCAGCTGAGTGCCCTTGGCGGAGCCGCCAGCGAATGCTTCGCCGTCAACCTTGCCAACGAAATCGATGTTCAGTTGGTCTTCGTTCTGGGCAGCGCGATCGGCCACTTCGAAACGGGTGTTCTGCTTGCGCAGGATGTCGAGCATCTTGTCCAGATCAGCGTCAGCCACGTCAGCGCTCAGGCGCTCAACGGTGATGCCTTCGAAGCCGGCAACGGTGAACTCAGGGAACACTTCGAATACAGCAACGTATTCCAGATCCTTGCCAGCTTCGAGCGACTTAGGCTCGATCGATGGCGAACCTGCCGGGTTCAGCTTTTGCTCAACCACTGCTTCATAGAAGGAGGACTGGATGACATCACCAACAGCTTCCTGACGAGCATCAGCACCGAAACGGCGCTTGATTTCGCTCATTGGCACTTTGCCTGGACGGAAGCCAGCAATCTTGGCCTTTTGGGCAGTCTGCTGCAGACGCTTGTTGACCTGAGTCTCGATGCGCTCTGCCGGCACGGTGACGCTCATGCGGCGCTCGAGAGCAGTAGTATTTTCAACAGAAACTTGCATGGATATTCCTCGTTGCACAGACGTTAGCCGGCCGTTTCCGACCCCAGAATCAAGGGCATGCATTCTAGTGGGTCAAACTCAAGAAGTCACCCTACTGAAAACGGGTAAAAAAACAGCGGGCAATTTATAGGGATAGATGCACAGATGCAGCGCGTCCCACAGGCGAATACAACCAATCACGCCAAGGCTCTGCGCCGACCTCTTCTATATATAGAAGGGACTGCCCATCACTCCTTGACGGCCGCTCTTGCAAGCAAGCCCGGCGAGCAGTGCAGCATCATCGAGCAACATAAATACGACGAAGCGCCCTGCCCCTGCGACCGAAAACCGGCAAGCGCCAGTTTTTGAAACCGCAAAAACAAAAAAGGCGCCAGACTGTTAAATCTGGCGCCTTTCGAAATATGGGGTGGACGATGGGGATCGAACCCACGACAACGGGAGTCACAATCCCGTGCTCTACCAACTGAGCTACGCCCACCATATTGCGTAACAAAAAAGCCAAACAACTTCTTTGTTGAACCTCACCAGCCCGAAGACATGGATGAAGCTTTAATTGGTGCGGATGAAGAGACTCGAACTCTTACGCCTCGCGGCGCTGGAACCTAAATCCAGTGTGTCTACCAATTCCACCACATCCGCGGATGAAGCTTTTTAAAGCAAAGGCGCCAGACTGTTACATCTGGCGCCTTTCGAAATATGGGGTGGACGATGGGGATCGAACCCACGACAACGGGAGTCACAATCCCGTGCTCTACCAACTGAGCTACGCCCACCATATAACGCTACTTGTGCCAAAGCTGCCTAATGGCGCACCCGGCAGGACTCGAACCTGCGACCATCCGCTTAGAAGGCGGATGCTCTATCCAGCTGAGCTACGGGCGCCTTATTAATCTGTACTCTTAAAGGACTACAAACTAAGTGCTTTCCAGTGTTGCAGAACCTTGATTCCGCTTCACCTTCTTAACCAGTGCTAGGCTGTGCCCGACAAGTGCGACGAATAGTATAGAGCGCTCCGAAGGTCGTCAAATCATTTTTGAAAAAAATTCATTTAATTAAAGGAGTTAGGGGAATTTGCTGACCAAGCGCCTTTGCCCTCACCGCTCGACATGCGAGAATGCGTTCTCTTTTTTTCCCCTCTCGATGGTTAATCACGCGCAATGACTGCACAACTAATCGACGGCAAATCGATCGCCGCCAGCCTGCGCCAGCAGATCGCCCAACGAGTTGCCGAGCGTCGCCAGCAAGGCCTGCGCACTCCCGGCCTCGCGGTGATCCTGGTCGGCAGCGATCCTGCCTCTCAGGTTTATGTCTCGCACAAGCGTAAAGACTGTGAAGAGGTCGGCTTCCTCTCTCAAGCCTACGACCTGCCCTCTGAAACCACTCAGCAGGCGCTGACCGATCTGATCGATCGTCTCAATGACGACCCGGCGATCGACGGCATCCTGCTTCAGCTGCCGCTGCCCGAGCACCTGGACGCTTCCAAACTGCTGGAGCGCATCCGCCCGGACAAAGACGTTGACGGTTTCCATCCTTATAACGTCGGTCGCCTGGCCCAGCGCATTCCGCTGCTACGCCCGTGCACGCCTAAAGGCATCATGACCTTGCTGGAAAGCACGGGTGCTGATCTTTATGGCATGGACGCCGTCGTTGTCGGCGCGTCCAACATCGTCGGTCGCCCGATGGCGATGGAGCTGCTGCTGGCCGGTTGCACCGTGACCGTGACCCACCGCTTCACCAAGGATCTGGCTGGCCACGTCGGCCGTGCTGACCTGGTGGTCGTGGCCGCCGGCAAGCCGGGGCTGGTCAAAGGCGAGTGGATCAAGGAAGGCGCGATCGTCATCGACGTCGGTATCAACCGTCAGGACGACGGCAAACTGGTCGGTGACGTTGTCTACGAAACCGCCCTGCCGCGCGCCGGCTGGATTACTCCGGTTCCGGGCGGTGTAGGCCCGATGACCCGCGCCTGCCTGCTGGAAAATACGCTTTATGCAGCGGAAACCCTGCACGCTTAAACCGTATTTTTCGCAGTACCGAAACCCCGCCCCGTGCGGGGTTTTTCATGCCTGAGAAAAAACACTAACCGTTCGCCGGAAACCCCTCTTTTTTCAGGCCTTTTCACGAGATTTTCAGGTCTTCCAAACAACCATCGACAGTTCTTCAGCCATACTCCTAAAATGCGCCGGTTTTAAGAAATAACCCGTTACAAACTAACGGAATATCCAACCTTTATGAGTTTGCCAGCGTGAAAATTCGTCTTTCGATTCTGAGCCTGTTTTTTGCTTTTACAGGCACATTCATCACGCCAACGATCAACGCTGCGGAAACCACCGCTGCCCCACGTGACGCTTCGACATTGAAGATCGCTTCCGGCAGCGCCCTGCTCATGGATATGCAGACCAACAAAGTCATCTACTCCAGCAACCCTGACGTGATCGTGCCGATCGCTTCCGTCAGTAAGCTGATGACTGGATTGGTAGTGGTTGAAGCCCGACAGAACATGGACGAATGGATCGATGTCGATATCAGCCACACGCCGGAAATGAAGGGCGTGTTTTCCCGAGTCAAACTCAAGAGTGAGCTGCCGCGCCGCGAGATGCTGCTGATTGCCCTGATGTCCTCGGAAAACCGTGCGGCCGCCAGCCTCGCGCATCATTACCCGGGTGGATATGTCGCCTTTATCGCGGCGATGAACGCCAAGGCCAGGGCACTGGGCATGACCAACACCCACTACGTCGAGCCGACCGGTCTGTCGGAGCGCAACGTTTCCACTGCCCGCGATCTGAGCAAGTTGCTGGTGGCCGCGAGCAAATATCCGATCCTCAGCGAACTAACCACCACCAAGGAAAAAACTGTTTCTTTCCGCAAACCCAATTACACCCTGGGTTTTCGCAATACCGATCACTTGGTCAACAAGGCCGACTGGGATATCAAGATCACCAAAACCGGCTTCACCAATCCCGCCGGCCATTGCCTGGTATTGGTGACTAAGATGGGCAACCGTCCGGTTGCGCTGGTGATTCTCGACGCGTTTGGCAAGTACACGCATTTTGCCGATGCCAGCCGCATTCGCAGCTGGATGGAAACCGGCAAGAGCGCCAGTGTTCCGGCGGTGGCTCAGCAATACAAAGCCGAGAAAAACCTCAAGGCGCGCCAGAGCGGCGTGGTTGAAGCGTCCAAGTAAATCGCAGCATAAGAAAAAGCCCCGAATCTTCGGGGCTTTTTTTCGTCTGTAATCAGTCGTTGGGCAGTGGCATCTTGTCGTCATCAGGAATGCCATCGCCCTTGCTCGGATCCGGCGCAAGCCCTGGTGCTACCAGAGGCCGAGCCAATGGATCGCGCATCGGACTGTCCGGGTCCAGCACCGGATCGACGCCCTCTTCCGGCGTGGTCGGCACACTATCGGGCTTTTGGTCATCGAAGCTTGAATCGGTACTCATACGCACCTCACCTCAAGGTTTGAGATTGGCTAACGGATCGTAGGGTTTGGACGGTTTCTTGTTGTCCTCACCGGGCTGTACATCCTTGGGCGCCTTGGCGGGCCCCACAGGATCGACTTGCGGATCATCGAGATCCGGGGAGTCCGGGTCGAATCCGAGATCATCGCCTGAGGAATGCTCGGAAGAATGCGGGCCTTGCGGAGATGGGGAATCTGTCATGTCGCCTCCTGATTCACCCGCGAACAACGGGCTATAAGCGTAGGAGGCTTGCCGGGCGCAGTCGTGCCCGGCAAATGACGAACGGAACGTCAGTGCGCAGCCAGCGCCTTGCGCGCCTGCGCCGCTTCCGGTTCCTGACCGGCACGGGACAACTCATCGGCCGCTTTCAGCCATCGCTGACTATCAACGGCTGCCGGGATCTGCGAGGGCTTCTGGATCAGGATGGCCCACCCGCCAGACTTTTCGAAAGCCGACTCGAAGGCACTGAACCCCATCAATTCGCGGCGATTCATACCGGCACGAAGGAGCACTTTCTGTTTGTTGCGGTCGTAGCCTGAAAGAATTGCGTAACGCGGTTCGGCCCAGAATGCCGAGCCTTCGCTAAAGCGCACCATCACCGGATACCCGGCGGCGACCTGTGTCAGCAAGGCTGGCAGATTCTTGTCCAGCGGATAGACAACCATGCCGTATTCCCGGGCAAGGTTCTGCATGTTCTCTTGCAGCTTGTCTTCGGCACCGGGCAGGTGCAGTGGTTTCTCCAGCAGCCCCGGGGTGATCACGATCCCTTGCTGCGACAACAGGCTGGCGAGCACCTGCGGCCCGGAATGGTTGGCCTCACCCCTATAGAACGTGCCACTGAGCTCGACCCGCTCCGGCAGGCGCTTGACCTCTGGCGCCACACTGCCCGCACACCCGGCCAACACCGCCACGCAGCCAGCGACCAGCAACGCCGCACGCATTCGAGAAAATACCTGGACCATCGTCACTCTCTGTTCAGACACCGGTCATCGTGTTCCGGCAACGCCAGCGATCATAGGGCCGCGAACGGCTGCGGTATAGCTCTAAACCGTAGACGCATCGATTGCATAGAGCGAACTGATTGGTCACCACCGACCTTTGGTCAATAGCCTGAAACACGGCGTTGACTAGACTGTCACTGAAACAGAGCGAATTGAAAAGTGTGCGCCCGATGCAGGGCGAAGAGGAGGCACTGATGAGCCTGACCATGACCATCGTAATGTTGATTGCCGGCTGGCTGGCTGTTGCCGCCGCCATGCTTTGGGGGGTGTTGCGGATTGCGCGGCGTCATCACCCTCCGGTTCACACCACGCCCATTGAAAAAGTTGAAAAGCAACGCGTTCGCCACGCGACTGCGCACTGAAGCGATAGCCCCTCACCCTAGCCCTCTGCCAGAAGGAGAGGGAGTTGACCGGGTTGCTCATCCGAAGTACATCGACCTGAAATATCGAGTCGAACTCAGGTTTGAAAACAACAAAGGATCGGCTCCCTCTCCCTGGGGAGAGGGCTGGGGTGAGGGGTTGGCTCCGATGCGCAGCACAACTCCTGAGAAAAAAAAACCGCCTGAACTTCAATAGCTCAGGCGGTTTTTGCATTTTCAGCGTTTACACCTGCTCAGCCACTTTCTTCTGCCGAGCCCGGCGCGACATCATGTTCAACACTTCAATCGCCGCCGAGAACGCCATCGCGGCATACACATAACCTTTCGGTACGTGGGCACCGAAGCCTTCGGCGATCAGCGTCATGCCGATCATGATCAGGAAGCCCAGGGCCAGCATCACCACCGTCGGGTTGTCGTTGATGAACTTGGCCAGCGGGTCAGCCGCCAGCAACATCACCAGCACCGAGACCACCACCGCGATGATCATGATCGGCAAATGTTCGGTCATGCCGACCGCGGTAATGATGCTGTCGATCGAGAACACCATGTCGAGCATCAGGATCTGGCCGATAGCGGCCGCGAAGCCCAGGGTCACCGTCGACGTGGCCGACTTCGGATCTTCCGGCGCCGGATCCATGCTGTGATGGATTTCCGTCGTTGCCTTCCACACCAGGAACAGACCACCGGCAATCAGGATCATGTCCTTCCAGGAGAAGGCCTGGCCAAGGATTTCGATCACCGGCGCAGTCAACTGCACGATGAATGCGATGGTGCTCAACAGCGCCAGTCGCAGGATCAACGCCATGCCAATACCGATGCGGCGCGCTTTCTGCCGGTGCTGTTCGGGCAGCTTGTTGGTCAGGATCGAGATAAAGATCAGGTTATCGATGCCGAGCACGATCTCCATCACCACCAGTGTGGCCAAAGCAACCCAGGCGGTGGGGCTGGCGGCGAGTTCTAACAGATATTCCATGGGTCAGTCCTGACTCTGTGTAAGACGAATTAGATGGTCTTGGAGGAAGATTCGGATTTTTCCGAATCTTTTTCCGGGGTTTCTTTTTTCTCGATCAGCCCGCCGGTGGCGTCGCTGAGCGCTTGCTCGGCAGCTTTGTGGGTGTCGTCGATGGCCTGTTTGGCACTTTCGGCGGCTTTGCCCATCAACTGCTGGGCGCTTTTCTCGGCCTGATCGCAACCGGTCAGAACCAGTAAAGACGTAAACAACAACGCTGGGAGTGTGTATTTCATGGGGCTTCCTTCGAATGAACAGACAGGGTCACAGACCGGCCGTCGATGGCTGGGCATTCTAGGGAGACAAACACTTCAGTAAAATTCGTATTTTCAGCGGCTATACTTCGGTTTTTACGAATCCGAACACCAGGGACGCGCCGATGCTCAATTACCGACAACTGCATTACTTCTGGGTGGTGGCCAAGACTGGCAGCATCGTGCGTGCCTGCGAGCAACTGAACCTGACACCGCAGACCATCAGCGGACAGATCTCCCTGCTCGAACAAACTTACGGCATCGATTTGTTTAAACGGGTGGGCCGGCAGCTCGAACTCACCGAAGCCGGGCGCCAGGCCCTGCCCTACGCCGAGCAGATGTTTCAGTTGGGCGGCGAACTGGAGTTGATGCTGCGCGCCCAGCCCAACGAACAGCAGATCCTGTTCCGCGTCGGCGTTGCCGATGTGGTGCCAAAATCCATCGTTTATCGCCTGATCGCGCCGACCATGGAGCTGAACGAGCCGCTGCGCATCACCTGTCGCGAGGACAAACTCGAACGCTTGCTGGCGGATCTGGCGATTCAACGTCTCGATCTGGTGATCTCCGACAGTCCGATGCCGTCGCACCTCGACATCAAGGGCTACAGCCAGAAGCTCGGCGAGTGCGGGATCAGTTTCTTCGCCACCGCCGAACTCGCCGAGCGTTACGGGCAGGACTTTCCGCGCAGCCTGCACGGCGCGCCACTGTTGATTCCCGGGGCGGAAACCGTGGTGCGCAGCCGTTTGCAGCGCTGGTTTGCCGAACAGCAGATTCAGCCGCAAATCGTTGGGGAGTTCGATGACAGTGCCTTGATGCAGGCATTCGGCCAATCCGGCAGCGGGATTTTCATCGGCCCGAGCGTGATTGCCGAGGAGGTGAAGCGCCAGTACGGCGTCGAGCTGATTGGCCAGACCGATGCCGTGACCGAGTCGTTTTACGCCATTTCGGTGGAGCGCAAGGTCAAGCACCCCGGCATCGTTGCGATTACCGAAGGTGCCCGACGCGAGCTGTTTACCGCGTTATGAGGCCTCTGCGCACATTTCGCGCGGCTTGAGTGTCATCAAGACCATGGCGAGGAATACTGACAGCAGAATGAACCCGGCGGCAGCAAAGCCAAGGAAGCCTAGACCTGCGCTGTCGATGACCCGGCCACCGACCATGGCGCCCAGGCCAATCCCCAGATTGGCCCCGGCGATATTCAACGAGGCGGCAAAGGCTGGCGCTTCTGGCGCGGCTTTCATCAGACGCACATGGCTGACCAGGAACAGCGCCGCCTGGGTCACGCCCCAGATGCCCATCGCCACGGCCAGGCCCAACGGCGAATGAATGTTCGGCACCAGCGACACCATGCCGGCAATCATGAACGCACAGAACAACACCGACGCCCCCAGCGGATGGCGGTCCACGGCACGCCCGCCCAAGGAGTTGCCGATTAGCCCGACCGCGCCGAAGCCCATCAGGCACCAGCCGACCACCGTGCCGTTGAATCCGGCCAGGCGTTCAAGAATGTCGGCCAGATAGGTGTAAGCGGTAAACATGCCGCTGAACACCAGAATCGACAGCAGGATGTGGCCGATCATCAACGGGCTGCGCAGGATCTTGAACTGTGAGCGGAAGCTGACCTGGTGCTGGTGCAGATCGGTTTTTGGCAGGTAGACAAACAACAACAGCGCCTTGGCAAACGCGATAACCGCGAGAATGCCGAAAGCACTGCGCCAGCCGAATGCGTCGGAAATCAGCGTGCCGACCGGAATGCCGAACACCGTGGCGCAGACAATGCCGAAGCCGATCTTGGCGATGGCGCGACCGGCATAGTCCGGGCCGACGATGTCCACCGCCGTTTCACTGGCAAGCGCCCAGAACACCGGCAGCCCCAGTGCCGGGATCAAGCGGGCAATCGCCATCACCCAAATGTTCGGCGCCAGCGCGGCCACGGTATTGGCCAGGCCGAACATGATCAGGATGGTGATAAACAGTTTGCGTCGTTCGAAGCGGGCGAAATACGCAGTCAAGAATGGGCCGAACATCGCCACGGTAAAAGCGAATAGAGTCACCAGCAGACCGGCCTGCGGGATCGTGACTTCAAGGTCGCGGGCAATCGACGGCAGCAGGCCGACGATGACGAACTCCGTGGTCAGCACCGTGAAGCCGGCGGCAGACAACAGAAGGATGGGCAACAACATGGGGAACTCCAGCAAAACGACGACACCAGCGTTGACCGTAAGGCCCGCTGGCAGAACTTGAAAATGAGGATGGAGAATCTTAACAGAGTGTTTCGAGACTGACTTGCACAAACCTGCCGATCTTGAAGGTCAGTCGGGTGGCAGATCGTCACAGGCCTGAAGGATAAAGCCTACGCTGTGATAAAGTCCGCGCCCTGAAAAACGAACAGCCTATTCAGCGTCGTGTTTAAAAGCGCTGATGTCGCGTCAGACCTTTCGGCTCGTGACGGTGGCCTGCCCCTGATATTGCCACCGTTTTCGCGCAGCCTTGCACCCTATAAAAAATCAGAGATGCCGTTATGACCGCTTCTTCCCCTTCTCTATTGCACCGCCTCAAGAACCTGAGCCTGGTCACGCAGATCCTGATCGGTCTGATTGCCGGTATCGCCCTGGCGATGTTCGCCCCGGATGCGGCGAAAAGCACTGCATTTATCGGCAAGGTATTTGTCTCGGCGCTGAAAGCCGTGGCACCGATTCTGGTGTTTGTGCTGGTGATGGCCTCGATTGCCAATCACAAACACGGCCAGGAAACCCATATTCGGCCGATTCTGTTTCTGTATCTGCTGGGCACGTTCGCTGCGGCGGTAGTCGCGGTGGTTGCCAGCATGGCGTTTCCGTCGCACTTGGTGCTGTCGACCGACAATATTGCCGTGACCGCACCGGGCGGCATCGCCGAAGTGCTGCAAAGCCTGCTGCTGAGCGTGGTCGACAACCCGGTGACCGCGCTGATGAACGCCAACTTCATCGGCATTCTGGCGTGGGCGATCGGCATGGGGGTCGCGATCCGGCATGCCGGTGACACCACCCGCGAAGTGCTGGGTGACCTGTCCAATGGCGTGACCCTGATTGTACGCGTGGTGATTCGCTTCGCGCCGCTGGGCATTTTCGGCCTGGTCGCCTCGACCCTCGCCACCTCGGGCTTCGGCGCGCTGATCGGTTACGCGCATCTGCTGGCCGTGCTGCTCGGCTGCATGCTGTTCGTGGCGCTGGTGATGAATCCGATGATCGTGTTCTGGAAACTGCGTCGCAACCCCTACCCGCTGACCCTCCAGTGCCTGCGCGAAAGCGGCATCACCGCGTTCTTCACCCGCAGTTCGGCGGCGAACATTCCGGTCAACCTGGAATTGAGCAAGCGTCTGGGCCTGCATGAAGATACGTATTCGGTGTCGATCCCGCTGGGCGCGACCATCAACATGGCCGGTGCGGCGATTACTATCACTGTGCTGACCCTGGCGGCCGTGCACACGTTGGGCATTGCCGTGGATATCCCGACCGCAATCCTGCTCAGCGTCGTAGCGGCGATCTGCGCGTGCGGTGCGTCGGGCGTAGCCGGGGGTTCGCTGCTGCTGATCCCGCTGGCGTGCAGCCTGTTCGGTATTCCGAGCGAGATCGCCATGCAGGTGGTCGCGGTTGGTTTCATTATTGGGGTGTTGCAGGATTCGGCGGAGACGGCGTTGAATTCGTCGACTGATGTTTTGTTTACCGCAGCAGCCTGTCTGGGTGAGGAAGAGAAGGCCCAACGCGCCGCGTAATAATCGCTGCAATGAAAAGCCCGCCGAGGTGTGAACCTGGGCGGGCTTTTTTGTGGCTGAGATCTTTACCCCCTCACCCCAACCCTCTCCCCCAAGGGGGCGAGGGGGAAAGGGAGCTGATCGGGGGCTGTTCAGATTCTGAGTTCGACTCGATGGATCAGGTCGATGCAGGACGCAAGAACACAGCGATCAGTCCCCTCTCCCTCCGGGAGAGGGTTAGGCGGGCGGCGTTCCGATTAGGGGCTCTTGGCGATTTAGAACGCGCCCATGTAATCACGCTTGCCCACTTCAACACCGTTATGGCGCAGCAGCGCGTAGGTGGTGGTGACGTGGAAGAAGAACTGCGGCAGACCGTAGGTCAGCAGGTAAGCCTGGCCGCTGAAGCGCTTCTCTTTCGGCGTGCCCGGACGGGTGACGATTTCGATACCTTCCTTGCCATTGATCTGCTCAGGCTTGATCTCGCCGATGTAGGCGAGAACCTTGGCAATCAGCGCTTGCAGCTCGGCGAAAGTGGTTTCAGTGTCGTCGTACTTCGGCACTTCGACTTCAGCCAGACGCGAGGAAACGCCCTTGGCGAAGTCGACCGCGATCTGTACCTGACGCACCAGCGGGAACATGTCCGGGTACAGGCGTGCTTGCAGGAAGGCGTTCGGGTCGATGTTTTTCTCGGTGGCGTGGGCTTCAGCCTTTTTCAGCACATCGCTCAGGGCGTTGAGCATTTGTTGAAAAACCGGGACGGATGCGGCGTACAGGGAAATGGTCATGGCAGTCTCGTGTAGTGGCTGGGTGGATCGTGGGGGCGATTATAGCCATGCTTGATGACCACACGGCTTGCCTTTTGTTTGGCAAGGATTAGGCTAAGCGCCTTCGACTGCAAAGGGAACGCGCGATGACCACCGAACAAGAATCCACCTTTGACGAGCCACGGCTCAACGCCACGGAAATCCGTATTCTGGGTTCGCTGATCGAGAAACAGGCGACCAGCCCGGAAACCTATCCGCTGACCCTCAACGCGCTGGTAACGGCCTGCAATCAGAAAACCAGCCGCGAACCGGTGATGAACCTCACCCAAGGCCAGGTCGGCCAGAGCCTGCGCGCCCTCGAAGGGCGTGGTTTCGCCAAACTGGTCATGGGCAGCCGCGCCGACCGCTGGGAGCACAAGGTCGACAAGGCGCTGGAACTGGTGCCGGCGCAGGTGATTCTGAGTGGTTTGATGTTTCTGCGCGGCCCGCAAACCATCAACGAATTGCTCACCCGCAGCGGACGCATGCATGATTTTGAAGATGCCGAGCAGGTGGTGCATCAGCTGGAGCGCTTGATTGCGCGCGGGCTGGCGGTGTTGATTCCGCGTCAGGCGGGGCAGCGCGAGGATCGCTATACCCATGCGCTGGGTGATCCGGCGGATATCGAGGCGATTCTGGCGGCTCGGCAGAATCCGGGGGAACGTGCGAGCGGCGGTGTTTCGGTCGAGCGCATCGAAGAGCTGGAAGCGCGGATTGCAGCGCTGGAAGAACGCCTGGCGCGCCTCGAATAACCACCACAAATCCAAGGCAGGAGTGAGCCTGCTCGCGATAGCGGAGTGTCATCCAAAGATGATGTGACTGGCACGACGCCATCGCGAGCAGGCTCACTCCTACAGGGGTTCTACGTTTTATTCCCCATCCCAGTAATCAACGCCATCCGCCTGCCGTGCCACGGCGACAAAGCCTGAGGCGTTGCCCTCGGCATCGACACTGAAGTTGTCCATCACTGCGTACTTGTTCGAATCCGGGTATTCACAGATGTCCGGTTGCTGCTGGGTGCTGAGTGCCAGATAACGTAATTCAGCCTGGCTGGTATTGATGATCTGATGCGCCTTTTCCGGGCCACCCGCCGGGCAAGCGATCACGTCTCCGGCGCGGATCGGGAAGCGCTCGGCGCCGAGGCGCACCTCGCCCTCCCCGGCCACCACGTAAAACATCTCTTCATTGACCCGATGACTGTGAAACGGGCTGCCGCGCATGCCCGGCGGCAACGCATACAAACGATAACCGAGCTTCTGCGCACCGAGTTGCTGACCGATTCGGGCCATGCGCTGCTGGTAGCGCCCGGCGGTTTCGCCTTCTGGCGCCAGGGCTGCGGGAAGCGGTTCGAGTTCGACCTGATGCAGGTTGAGGATGGGCGGATGCATGCTGACCTCGGTTTTTTGCGTGTGGGCAAGTCTGTGCTTGCTGGGAGATTCAGTGTAGGCAACCGATAAACCGCGGTGACTTCATCGCTGGCAAGCCAGCTCCCACAGGTATCGGGCTGGAATACAAATATGTGAACAGTCCCCGGCATTGTGGAGCTGGCTTGCCAGCTCTCACAGGTATCGGGGTGGAATACAAGTATGTGAACAGTCCCCGGCATTGTGGGAGCTGGCTTGCCAGCGATGGGGCCCGCTCGTTCACCACAGAATCTGCAGCATCAGCTACGTGCGAAATTCACCGCTGCCTGAAACTGCTCCTCGGTCGGCCGCACCCCGGTGTACAACACAAACTGCTCCAGCGCCTGGATCGCAATCACCTCAAGTCCGGTAATCACCCGCTTGCCTTCGGCCCGGCCACGCACGATCAGCGGTGTTTCCGACGGAATCGCCACCACATCGAACACCGTCTCTGCGGCCGCGATCACCTCAGGCTCAAACGCCAACTGCCCCGCTTCCGGGCCGCCATCCATACCAACCGGGGTAACGTTGATCAGCATCTGCACACGTTCATCGCCCAGTTCAGCCTGCCAGCGATAGCCCAGCGAGTCCGCCAGCGCACGCCCGGCGCGCTCGTTGCGGGCGATGATCAAACCGTTTTTATAGCCACCATCGCGCAAGGCACTGGCCACCGCTTTGGCCATGCCGCCGCTGCCGCGCAGAGCGAAAGTCGATGTCTTGGGCACCGCATGGGTTTCCAGCAACTGCGCGACGGCGATGTAATCGGTGTTGTAGGCCTTGAGATGGCCCTTTGTGTTGACGATGGTGTTGATCGACTGGATCGCCGCCGCCGAGGCATCCAGCTCATCGACCAGCGCGATGCAGGCTTCCTTGAACGGCATCGACACGCCGCAGCCACGAATGCCCAACGCCCGAATCCCGCCGACCGCACCGGTCAGATCCTGGCTGCTGAAGGCCTTGTAGTAGAAATTCAGGCCCAACTGCTCATACAAATGGTTATGAAAACGCAGACCAAAATTCCCCGGGCGCCCCGACAGGGACATGCACAGCTGGGTGTCTTTGTTCGGATTCATCTGCATGAAACTTCTCCTTCAAACGCACTTTCGGATGGACGGGATTAGCCAGCCCATCGGGTTCTGAACGATCATAGCGGCCTGTCTGCACGGTGCTGAGCGGCCATGGCATGGCCCGGTAAAGAAGCCGGTACAGACCTTACACAAAATTTACTCAGTGACCGTGCTGTTTTTCAAAATGTTGCTGTCTTAGAAGTATCCCCGCGACAACTGTGGGCCTGGTGCAGGCCCGGACGCCGGGTCGAAGAACCGAGGATTTATCATGATTCGTAAACTCCCCATTATGGCCTTACTGATTGGCGCACTCGCGGTCACAGGCCAGGCAGAAGCCGGTGGTGGCCATGGCTGGCAAGGCCCTGCGGTGTTTGGTGCGATCGTCGGCTCGGCCATCATCGGCTCGGCGCTGATCAACCAGGACCGGCCGGTGTACGTGCAGCAACAGCCGGTTTACGTTCAGCCACAACCGGTCTACGTGCAGCAACCGCCTCCACCGGTCTACTACCAGCCAGCCCCGGTTTATGTGCAACAACCGGTGTATGTGCAACCGGCCCCGGTTTACTACGGCCCTCCGCGTGGTTACTACGGCCATCCGCACGGCTACTACGGCGGCCCACGCTGGTAATCGAAAACAAAGCCCCGCTTTTATAGCGGGGCTTTTTTGTGACCGTCGGTCGGCCAACGTCTGAAAAAATCTCGCAAAGGTCGCTGTGAGGACAGTTTCAACCGTTAAAGTCGGCATGATTGAGTCGACCGTTCGCATCTTTCGCTTGAAACGGTCATTTTTTTGTCATGACGGAACCGCACTCTGAATCCGTCCGTAAACAACAGGTTGATAACAACAAGGACGACTCCATGCCTACACAAAATCCGCACCGCATCGTCGGCTTGTGCACCTCAAGCAAGGTGTACAACGTTTTGACCGAGCTCAAGCACCTGGAAGGTCACCGCTGCGCCAAGTTACTTTCGCTGCTGGCGGAAAATCTGGTGCACAAGGGCCTGCTCAATGAGCACGAAGTGGTGCACATGCTTGACCAGGTTGTCGATTGAAACAGCCCTCACTGTTATCAATGACCACTATCGAAAGCGTTGATTGTCCCTGAGAACGGCGAGCCCCTAAGGTAGCCCCATCGTTTGATGGAGGTACGCGTCATGGCTCAGGTTCAAATCATGTCAGTGATCGGTAGCGCCGTTCCCGCACCACTCAGGGAGCTGGGATTGCTCGCCTGTTGGTACGTAGTGCGTGACGGCGAGGCGATCAGCGGCCCGTTGACTTCCTTGCCGGCCGCTCAGGCGCTGTCGCAAAAGATCGTCGGCAGAGCGTTTCACGCCTAAGGCAGCTGGACTTTGGGTTTTGTCTCGATGAACAAGGCCCAGCTCGACATGAACAGCGCGGCAATCAACGGCCCGATGACAAAGCCGTTCAAGCCGAACACCGCCAGCCCGCCCAAGGTCGAGATCAGAATCAGGTAATCAGGCATGCGCGTGTCCTTGCCCACCAGAATCGGGCGCAGCACGTTGTCCACCAAACCGATCACGAACACCCCGAACAAGCCCAGCACCACGCCCTGCCAGATCATCCCGCTGAGCAGGAAGTACACCGCCACCGGCGCCCAGACAATCCCCGCCCCCACCGCTGGCAACAGCGATAGAAACGCCATCAACACCGCCCAGAGCAATGCGCTGGGGATATCGAGAAACCAGAAAATCGCCCCACCCAGTGCGCCTTGCGTGATCGCCACGACCAGGTTGCCCTTGACCGTCGCCCGCACCACCCGGTTGAACTTCAGTTGCAGGCGACGTTTGTGATGCTCTTCCAACGGCACCGCGATGCGTATCTTGCGCACCAACTCCGCGCCATCGCGCAGAAAGAAAAACAGCAGATACAGCATGATGAAAAAGCTCACCACAAACTCGAACGTGCCCTGGCCAAAACTGAACGCCTGACTCGCCAGCACCTGGCTGCCCTGCATCGCTGCTTTGACGATTTTCTCGCGCACGCCGTTGAGTTCGCCCATGCCGAAGCGGTCGAGCAGATTCTGGAAGTAATGCGGCAGGCTGTGTTTGAACTGCGCCAGATACGCTGCGATATCAAGTTTGCCGCTTTCAATATTGCTGTAGAGCGTCGCGCCTTCCTGCACCAGCAGCACACTGAGAATGATCACCGGCAAAATCGCAATCACCAGGCAGATGCTTAACGTACACAGCGAGGTCAGGTTGCGTTGCCAGCCGAATTTCATCTGCAAGCGGCGTTGCATCGGCGCAAACAGAATGCCGAGGATTACCGCCCAGAACACCGCACCGTAAAACGGCAGCAGAATCCAGATGAAGGCCACCGTGACCAGCACCAGCAGCACGGTCAGGGATTTGAATTGAAGACTTTTTACGTTCATGTCCGGTCCATGTCAGTCAGGCGTCATGCACGCCCCGGTTGTTAGTCAGCCGGAGCGTGCACGAGTGCCATCTTTATTCATGGAGCATAGTTGCGGATCAGCGCAGGCTGATTAGCGAACCGGCAGTTTGATGATCTGCGCGGTGCTCAGCACGTCACCGAAGGTGTCTTCGACTTCCGTCAGCGCTGCGTTGTGCAGTGAATCCTTGTCGATGGAAGCACCATTGGCACGAGTGATTGCGCGGGTCGCCGAGGCATCGGACGCGACGATCACGTTGTAACCCAGCGGCGCGGCATCACGCGCGGCACCGGCGACGCAGGCGTGGGTCATCAGGCCGGCGATGATTACGGTTTCAATTCCGGATTTCTTCAGGCCCTCGTTGAGATCGGTGCTGCCGAACACGCTGACCGTGGTCTTTTGCAGCACAACATCGTTGGCGCGTGGCTGCATGTCCTTATGAAACTTCACCGTTTCGCCATCGATCGCAAACACCGCCGAACCGGCCGGGGCGACATGCTGAACGTGGTAGACCGGGATCTTGTGGCGATCGGCGAAGGCAATCAGCTCGCGGGTTTTCGCCAGTGCGGCGGCACCGTCGGGGATTGGCATCTTGCCGGTGAAGTATTCGTTCTGGAAATCGATCACCAACAGTGCGGATTTACCCGCTGGCAAATGATCGGTCGGCGTGGCGCCGGACATTGCCCGGATGGTCGGCTGGCTGTCCGCCACAGCGGCGGTGCTGGCCAACACACCGGAAAATGCACAAGCGGCAAGAAAACGACGGGTAAAACGTTGCATGGGACTTTCCTTTTGCTATCGAGTGGGTGGGCAAAGGTTAGCGCGCATCGCCCCATCGAACACAGCGCAACCGGCACATGATCTGTGCTGTTTTTGCACAGATTCCCGCCACTCGCTGAAACATAGATCCAGATCAACAAAGCCGATCTGCAAGCGCATTACCCTGCCGCGCTTTTGCGATCGACGCCGCCATGAACCCCACGCCTGCCCTCGCCGCCCCGGAACTGCTCGCCCCCGCCGGCACCCTGAAAAACATGCGTTATGCCTTCGCCTACGGCGCCGATGCGGTCTACGCCGGCCAGCCCCGTTACAGCCTGCGAGTGCGCAACAATGAGTTCGATCACGCCAATCTGGCACTGGGCATTCGCGAGGCGCAGAGGCAGGGCAAGCGTTTCTATGTGGTGGTCAACATCGCCCCGCACAACGCCAAACTGAAGACCTTTCTCAAGGACTTGGCACCGGTCATCGAGATGGCGCCGGATGCGCTGATCATGTCTGACCCGGGGCTGATCATGCTGGTGCGCCGGCATTTCCCGCAGATGCCGATTCACCTCTCGGTGCAGGCCAACACGGTGAACTGGGCCAGCGTCGAGTTCTGGCAGTTACAGGGTCTGAGCCGGATCATCCTGTCGCGGGAATTGTCGCTGGAGGAAATAGGCGAAATCCGCGAACAGGTGCCGGGCATGGAGCTGGAAGTGTTTGTCCACGGCGCGCTGTGCATGGCCTATTCCGGGCGCTGCCTGCTGTCGGGATACATGAACAAGCGCGATGCCAATCAGGGCACCTGCACCAACGCCTGCCGCTGGAAATACTCGGCCCAGGAGGCCACGGAAAACCAGCTCGGCGAGATCGTCCAGACCTTCCAGCCCGAACCGACCCTGGGCCTCGGCGCGCCAACCGACCAGGTGTTCCTGTTGCAGGAAGCCAACCGCCCCGACGAACTGATGCCGGCCTTCGAAGACGAGCACGGCACCTACATCATGAACGCCAAGGACCTGCGCGCAGTGCAGCACGTCGAACGCCTGACACGCATGGGCGTGCACTCATTGAAGATCGAGGGCCGGACCAAATCGCACTTCTATTGCGCGCGCACCACTCAGGTCTATCGGCGGGCCATCGATGATGCAGTGGCCGGGCGCGAGTTTGATCGAAGTTTGATGCTTGATCTGGAATCGCTGGCCCAGCGCGGTTACACCGAAGGTTTCCTGCGCCGTCATGTGCATGACGAGTACCAGAATTATCAGCACGGCAGCTCCGTGTCGGAGCGCCAGCAATTTGTTGGCGAGCTGACCGGCGAGCGGCGTGATCGTCTGGCCGAGGTCAAGGTGAAGAACCGTTTTGCCTTGGGCGATCATCTGGAATTGATGACGCCCATGGGTAACTTTCACTTTGATCTGCATGAACTGCACAACCTCAAGGGTGCAGCGATCGAGGTGGCGCAGGGGGATGGGCATACGGTGTATGTGCCGATTCCGGATGCGGTGGATTTGCGGTTCGGGTTGTTGATGCGCGATTTGCGTGATGCCTGAAAAGCCCCTCACCCTAACCCTCTCCCCGAGGGAGAGGGGATTGATTGGGGGATATTGCAGAGGTACGCCGACCTGGACGCGCAGCGGTGAATCCATAATCGACTCGCTTACTCAGGTCGATGTACAGCGTCAGACACCTCGGGCGGCACGGGCGGCCTTCCGATGAAGGCAGCTTTTCTTACGCCACAAACTCTTCACGCAACATCGCCACAAACGCCTCGCGCGCCGGGTGTACCCCGGCGTTTTCATGCCAATAAAACAGGTTTTCGATGGCGGTCAGTTCAGGAAACTCAAAGCCCACGCACCCCGCGCCTTTGGCGTATTGCTCGAATACGCCTTTGGGCACCAGCGCCACGCCAGCCCCCGCACTCACGCAGCCGACAATCGCACCGTAACTGGCCAGGCTGACTATCGGCAGCGCCTGCCCCTGACGCAACAACCAATGCTCCAGCGCCGCCCGATACGGACAACCTTGCGGCCACATGAACACGGTTTTGTCTTGCAGATCATTGATATCGCGCACCGGCCCAAACGAGGTAGAGGCGATCAGCAGCAACTCTTCGCGATACATCGGCGTGCGTTTGAGCTGCGAGCGTTCGACGTCCACCGCGACAATCGCCCCGTCGAGACGATGACTGACCGTGTCGTCGAGCAACTGCCCCCAAGTGCCGGTGGTGAGTTCCAGCGCCACCTGCGGATAACGCTTGTGAAACTTCGCCAGCAGCCGTGGCAAGCGCCCAGTGGCTGACGACTCGATCGCGCCGATGCGCAGCGGCCCCGAGGGTTCGGCCGATGGATCGACGGCGCGTTTGGCTTCTGCCGTCAGTGCGAGAATCTTTTCGGCATAGGCGAGAAACGTCTGCCCCGCCGGACTGATCCGCAGCCCACGGCCCTCACGCAAAAACAGCGCCACACCCAACTCGGCCTCCAGCGCCTTGATTCGCGCGGTGATGTTCGACGGTACACAAAACAGCTTTTCTGCCGCTCGCGCAATGCTGCCAACCTCGGCCACGGTCTTGAACATACGGATTTGTGCCAGCTCCATACCCATCACTCTGAGTGAACATTCAGCGCAGTATAAGTCAGTTGTGGCGAATGATCGGCCGCCCGGATACTCGGCGCATCAACCCCTCGGTGCCTCAATCATGCAGCCTCCCTCTTCCGTGAAAATTGTTCTGGCCATGGCTTTCGTCGTCGGCTGCTGGGCCTATTCGCCGACCGGCATTCACGTCGGCCTGCAAGCCTACGATCCCGGGCATCTGGCGCTGATGAGGTTTCTGCTGGCATCCGTGTTCATGGCGGTCATCGCCGCATTCAAAGGCATTCGCTTGCCGCGCCTGAACGATGTGCCGCTGCTGTTCGCCTTGGGCTTTTTTGCGGTCAGCCTGCATCACGTCGCGCTGAACATCGGCCAGCAAAGTGTCAGTGCCGGGGCGTCGAGTGTGCTGGCGCAATCGAGTCCGTTGTTCAGCACGTTGCTCGCGCGGTTCGTGTTCAAGGATCAGATCAGCGCCTGGCGTTGGAGTTGTGTGTTGCTCGGGCTTGTCGGCGTGGTGATTGTGGTCAGTGGCGATAGCGGCCTCGGCGAAATGGACGCGCATGGCTTGTTGATCCTGCTGGCGGCGCTGTCGTGGAGCATTTATTTCGCCCTGCAAAAGCATCATGCCCGCCGTTATGACGGCTTGAGCCTGGTGTGCTACGCGGTGTGGTCAGGGACGTTGTTGCTGATGGTTTATTTACCGGGATTGAGCGAGACCGTGATGAAAGCCCCGTTGCGAGTGCAATGGGCGGTGTTGGCGCTGGGGATTTTTCCCAGTGCACTGGCTTATCTGGCGTGGGGTTTTGTGCTCAGGCACGTGGATTTGAGTCGGGCGACGATGACGCTGTATCTAATACCGCCGACGGCGATGGCTATTGCTTCGATGGGATTGGGCGAGCGGCCGAGCATGCTGGTGCTGGTCGGCTCCGCGGTGGTGCTGATCAGTGTGCTGGCGTTGAATCTGGAACAACGGATTTCGCTGGGGCGGACGGCTGGAGTTTGATCCAGGACTGTGCCGAGGCTGATGCCGCCATCGCTGGCAAGCCAGCTCCCACAGGGTTCAAAGGTATACATGGCAGTCATGTACACCCAGAGAGTTCAGGAGTGTATATAACTGCCGAGTACTCCCGCATAAGTGTGGGAGCTGGCTTGCCAGCGATGGGGCCGCCATAGCCAACACATCAGGCAAGCCAGATGCTGATCAGCGCATATCATCCGACAACGGCGTCGGTTCATCTGCCGGCGGCACATCGTCATCCGCCGCCGGATCCTTCCAGTCGTCCGGCCGGTCAGCATCACTCAACGGATCTCGCCCTGGGGGCATTCCCATCGGTGAATCGTGATCGGCCAGGGTCGGTTCATCGGTACCGGGCATCGGGCGGGTCGGGTCGGTGGGGAGAACCCCACCCTGAAACAGCAAATCGTTAGCCATGACGCACCTCACCAGGGAGGTCCGGAAAACCCGGGCCGTACAGGTTGGAATCCCGCCTGTGTGAGCCGTGCTATCGAACGGACCAACGGCGATCAGCCTTGTGCAATGAAGCGGTCACGGCTGTTGCTCAGGTGCAGCCACATGGCGGCACGCGCCGCATCCGGATCCTGGCGCTTGATCGCATTCAGAATCGCCTCGTGCTCAAGGTTCGCCAATTGCCCCAGTTTGCTCAAATCCGCCGCGCCCCGTTCGGCGGCATTGACCCGTGCACGGGGAATCATCGCGCTGCCCAGTTGCTGCATGATCTCGCTGAAGCAGACGTTGCCGGTGGCCTCAGCGATCAGCAGATGAAAGCGCCGGTCCGCCTCGACGCAACTGTCGTTGTTGGCCAGCAGCCGTTGATAGTCGTCGAGCGCCTGACGCATCTGCAGCAATTGCTGTTCGCTGCGTCGCTGTGCAGCCAGTGCAGCGGCCTGCGTTTCCAGGCCCATGCGCAATTCGAGAATGCTGCGCACCCCCAGCGCCGTATCCACATTCAGACGTAGCCCCTGCTCCGGTGCACGCTCAATGACGAACGTGCCGATGCCGTGGCGCGTCTCGACCAACCCCGAAGCCTGCAATTTGGAAATCGCCTCGCGCACCACCGTGCGGCTGACTCCGTGCTCCTGAACGATGGCGTTTTCCGACGGCAGCTTGTCGCCGGGCGACATCTGCCCGAGCAGGATGCTTTGAGTGAGTTTTTCCACCAGATCATGCGCGAGGTTGTGCACGCGTTTTCGGGCGGGAGCGTCGAGGTCTTCTTGCATGGTCGGTTCCGCTGAGGGGGCTTGCGGATCGTAGCACTGAGCGGGTGGCTGACAAGCTTGATTCTAGCTCGGAACGTCATTGAACTTGTATGACAACACTCAATGCTTATCGATTTCCTCAGTACGCCCTCCAATTCAAAACAGCGAGAACCAAGCGATAAGCAACTACATCACCTCGCTATTCTGACCAATAAAACCGGGAATAAAACCTGAAATAGCATAAAAACAATTCCCATCAGAGGAAATTAATCGGTCCTCCCCACTTGTAGGACAAAAAAATCAGGTTGTATGATGTCTATCAACATCGCAACACACAGACCTACCCCGCATAAAAATAATCAGTGGGAGAAAACCAAGTGAAAACCTCCGTCTCCGGGATGAACGAGGGCGTTGATTCAACGCTGGCGTCCGCCATCTCGAAAGTGAAACGCCACGTCCTGCCGCTCTTCGTGATCATGTTCATCGTCAATTACATTGACCGGGTGAACATCGGCTTCGTCCGCACCCACATGGAACACGACCTGGGCATCGGCGCCGCCGCTTACGGCTTCGGCGCCGGCCTGTTCTTCATCGGTTACGCGCTGTTCGAAGTGCCCTCCAACATGCTTTTGCAGAAAGTCGGCGCGCGCATCTGGCTGACTCGCATCATGCTCACCTGGGGACTGATCGCCGCCGGCATGGCGTTCATTCAGAACGAAACCCACTTCTACGTTCTGCGCTTTCTGCTCGGCGTGGCCGAAGCCGGGTTCTTTCCCGGGGTGATTTATTACTTCACCCGTTGGCTGCCAGGCGTGGAACGCGGCAAAGCCATTGCGATCTTCCTCAGTGGTTCGGCCGTGGCGTCGCTGATCTCGGGCCCGCTGTCCGGGCTGCTCCTGCAAATCGAAGGTCTGGGCCTGCACGGCTGGCAATGGATGTATTTCATTGAGGGGATGTTTTCGGTGTGCCTGTGCGTGTTCGTCTGGTTCTGGCTCGACGCCAAACCCCACGACGCGAAATGGCTGACCCGCGCCGAACAGGATGCGCTGGTCACGGCCATCGACGACGAACAGAAGGCCCGCGAGGCCGCCACACCGATCCGGCCATCGATGGGCAAACTGCTCAAGGACCGCCAGATCATTCTGTTCTGCCTGATCTACTTCTTCATTCAACTGACGATCTACGCCGCGACCTTCTGGCTGCCGAGCATCATCAAGAAGATGGGCGAGATGAGCGACTTCCAGGTCGGCTTGTTCAATTCGATCCCGTGGCTGCTGTCGATTGTCGGCATGTATGCCTTCGCCACGTTCTCGGCCAAGTGGAAACACCAGCAGGCATGGGTCGCCACCGCCCTGTTGATCGCTGCGGCGGGGATGTTCATGTCCACCACCGGCGGGCCGATCTTCGCCTTCGTCGCGATCTGCTTTGCGGCGCTGGGTTTCAAATCCGCCTCGTCGCTGTTCTGGCCGATTCCCCAGGCGTATCTGGATGCGCGCATCGCCGCCGCAGTCATCGCCTTGATCAACTCGGTGGGCAACCTCGGCGGCTTCGTTGCGCCGACCACGTTCGGCCTGCTCGAACAACACACCGGCTCGATTCAGGGTGGGCTCTATGGCCTGGCCGCGACCTCGATCATCGCTGCAATCATCGTGTTCTTCGCACGGACTACAGCGAAACCCGCACCGGCCATCGCCGTGGCCGACGCCGCGCCGAAACACGCCTGACTTTCCGTTTCCAGGAAAAAAAACAATGAACGCACACGACACCGCCAAAGCCCCGATCATTACCGCCATGCAAGTCGTCCCGGTGGCCGGTCACGACGGCATGCTGCTCAACCTCAGCGGCGCCCACGGACCTTTCTTCACCCGCAACATTGTCATTCTCAAGGACAACGCCGGCCACACCGGCGTCGGCGAGGTGCCCGGAGGCGAACGCATTCGCCAGACCCTGGAAGACGCACGCAGCCTGGTGATCGGCAGCCCGATCGGCACGTATCAAAAGATCCTCAACCAAGTGCGTCAGACCTTCGCCGACCGCGACGCCGGCGGCCGTGGTCTGCAAACCTTCGACCTGCGCATCACCATCCACGCGGTCACCGGCCTCGAAGCCGCCCTGCTCGACCTGCTCGGCCAGCACCTCGACGTACCGGTCGCGGCGCTGCTCGGCGAAGGTCAGCAGCGTGATCAAGTGAAGATGCTCGGCTACCTGTTTTATGTCGGCGATCAGCGCGAAACCGACCTCGCCTATCGCAGCGAACCGGATGCGGATAATGACTGGTTTCGCCTGCGTCACGAGAAGGCCATGACCGCCGAAGCCGTGGTACGTCTGGCTGAAGCCGCGCATGCGAAGTACGGATTCAAGGACTTCAAGCTCAAGGGCGGCGTCCTCAGTGGCGATGCCGAAATCGAAGCGGTGACGGCACTGGCCGAGCGCTTCCCGGAGGCGCGAATCACCCTCGATCCGAACGGCGCATGGTCACTGAAAGAAGCGATTCGTCTGTGCCGTGATCAGCATCATGTGCTGGCTTACGCAGAAGACCCGTGCGGTGCGGAAAACGGTTATTCCGGCCGCGAAGTGATGGCCGAATTCCGCCGCGCCACCGGGCTGAAAACCGCCACCAACATGATCGCCACCGACTGGCGCGAGATCGGTCACGCGATCCAGTTGCAGTCTGTCGACATCCCGTTGGCCGACCCGCACTTCTGGACCATGCAGGGGTCGGTGCGCGTGGCGCAGATGTGCCATGAGTGGGGCCTGACCTGGGGCTCGCATTCCAATAATCATTTCGATATTTCCCTGGCAATGTTCACTCATGTAGCTGCCGCAGCACCGGGCGACATCACCGCCATCGACACCCACTGGATCTGGCAAGACGGCCAGCGCCTGACCAAAGCACCGCTGCAAATCGTCGACGGTTGCGTGCAAGTGCCGCAAAAACCGGGGCTGGGCGTAGAACTGGACATGGATCAGTTGGCCAAGGCCCACGAACTGTATAAAGGCATGGGCCTGGGCGCGCGGGATGACAGCGTGGCGATGCAGTTTTTGATTCCCGGGTGGAAGTTCGATAACAAGCGGCCGTGTCTGGTGCGCTGACGCTGCAATGCTAACTCCACCGTCCCTGTGGGAGCTGGCTTGCCAGCGATGGCGGTGGATCAGCCGAATAAATGTCGACAGACCTGACGCCATCGCGGGCAAGCCCGCTCCCACAGGGTTCAGGGCTGCCCTGAGATTTGTAGCAGCCAGTTTTTGAACGCGAGCATCGCCGCGCTCTCCGGCCGCGACTGCAACCGTGTCAGCCAATAACTGCCAGTGGTGATCTCGATGGCAAACGGCTGGCAAATCGCATCGGCCGCCAATTGCCGGGCGAACATCAGCGGCGGCGCCAATGCCACCCCGCCGCCCTGCAACGCCGCTTCCATCATTGCCAGTGACGAGTCGAAGACGATGCTCTGCGGCGGCGCCGCCTGGGTCGCCAAACCCGCCGCCTGAAACCACTCCGGCCATTCATCGGTGCGATAGGAACGCAGCAAGGTCTGCTGCAATAGGTCCCCGGGCGTATGTAATTGCCGGGCGATTTCCGGCACGCACAACACCGACAACGGCGCGTCGAGCAACCGCGTCGCTTCGATACCATGCCAGGCGCCAGCGCCGAAGCGGATCGCGTAATCCAGCCCTTCAGCGGCAACATCCACCCGGTTGTTATTAGTCGACAGCCGCAAATCTATGAGCGGATGTTTCAATCGAAAGTCCGCCAGCCTCGGCAACAGCCAACCCACGGCGAACGTGCCGACCGCGCCAACAGTCAACATCTCGCGGTACTGTCCCCCGGCAAGGCGCTCAAGAATCTGCGCGATGTGGTCAAACGAAGTGCTCAACACCGGCAGCAAGGTTTCGCCTTCACTGGTCAGCATCAGCCCGCGGGGCAAGCGTTTGAACAGGGTTACGCTGAGCTGCGCTTCAAGGCTTTTGACCTGATGGCTGACGGCGGCCTGGGTCACGCACAGCTCCACGGCAGCACGGGTGAAGCTCAAATGACGCGCCGACGCCTCGAAAGCGCGCAGTGCGTTGAGCGGCAATTGCGGTCGAATCATGCCCAGCCCTCAATTTTTCTAATGGCTCATCCGAGTTTTCATCGTTTGTCGATGAATGCCAGACTGCCTAAATTGTCGGCGCTGATCAGCCACCTGACGTTTCAATTGCCCGCAGTCTAGCGGGATAACGCCATCAACACTCATGGAGAGTGGTTTACTCATGTCATTCATCAACCCAAGCAAAGTCATTTCCCGCAGCGCTTTCGGCCTGTTCTTCGGCGCCGCTGCCTGCGTTGCCGCACCGCAAACCGACGAACAACTGCAAGCAGTGGTCAACGCTGCTGTCACGCCCGTGATGCAACAACAGAACATTCCTGGCCTGGCCATCGCCCTGACCGTCAACGGTAAGGCGCATTACTTTAACTACGGCGTCGCCGCCAAGGACACCGGGCAGAAAGTCAGCGAAAACACCCTGTTTGAAATTGGCTCGGTGAGCAAAACCTTCACCGCAACGCTCGCCGGATACGCCCAGGCGACGGGCAAACTGGACCTGTCGACCAAGGCCAGCCAACTCTGGCCGGAACTCAAAGACAGTGCCTTCGACAACATCAGCGTGCTGCAACTGGGCACCTACAGCGCCGGCGGTTTGCCGCTGCAATTCCCCGCAGAGGCGGATTCGGCGGACAAGATGCTCGGCTATTACCAACAATGGAAACCGGCTTATCCGCCCGGCAGTCATCGTCAGTATTCCAATCCGAGCCTGGGTTTGTTCGGTTACCTGACGGCGAAGAGCCTTGGCCAGCCATTTGATCAGGCCATGAGCGAAACCCTGCTGCCGAAACTGGGCCTCAAGCACACCTACATTCAAGTGCCCGCGTCCGAAGAGCACCTGTATGCCAAGGGATATGACAAGCAGGATCAACCGGTTCGCGTGAGTCCGGGAGCATTGGATTCCGAAGCCTACGGCATCAAAACCAGCGCGGCGGACATGCTCCGTTACGTCGAAGCCAACCTGAAACCCGCGAGCCTGCAACAGCCGCTGCAAAACGCCGTCGCCGCGACCCACACCGGTTACTACAGCGTGGGCGACATGACCCAAGGCCTGGGCTGGGAGCGCTATGCCTACCCGATCAGCCTGAGCAAACTGCAGGCCGGCAACTCGACAAAGATGGTGACGGACGCGCACAAGGCCAATTGGCTGAATCCGCCACAGCCTGAACCGGCCAATGTGCTGTACAACAAAACCGGCGCGACCGGAGGTTTTGGCGCGTACGTGGCGTTTGTGCCGTCGAAGGATCTGGGCATCGTGATCCTGGCCAACAAGAATTACCCGAATGCGGAACGGGTGAAGATTGCGCATGAAATCTTCAGCGCTCTGAAGGACTGACCCTCACCACAGGGTTCTCTACTCACAAAAAAAATGGGCGACCTCTTGAGGTCGCCCATTTTGTTTCAGCGCTTAAAGCTGCGCCTGCAACCGCCACCCGATGACATCCATCAAGTCACAACTGTCACGCAACGGAATCGCCAACACCCGGGCGAAATCCTGCAACAGCAGCGCATCGTGTCCCTTGCCCTCTTCCAGCGACAGGGTTTCCATCAACTGCGTCACGCAGCGCAAGCGATACGCAGCGGTGCCGTGCAACACGTCGATGGGGGCTTCGCTGTCGATCAGCAAACATGGAATCTTGCAGTCGATACCGGTGATAGGGATGTAGCGCGCCATGTTGAACCTCCGTGTTCAATGTTGAGTTGCGAAGCGCTGTGGGTCGAGATTGTCCAGTGCGCGGTTGACCAGCAACTCGCCGATCACGGCCAACTGCTGAATCGCCAAGGCGAGGCTGCGCTGGGAATAGTCCAGCTTGCAGGCCATGTCGGTGGTCAGAACATTGAGTGAGGCGAGGGTTTCGCAAGCGTGGGTGAGTAGCGTGGGGGTGTCGATATCGGGGCGGAGGGTGAAGACGTAGCTGACAGGATCGGGGTGATTGGGGGCGCGGAGGCGATTGTTGCGGGAGTCGAAGGATCCTGAAGTCATGGGAGATTCAGGAGGATTGGGTGTGTGTTTTTTCATAAATTAAACCCTCGGGACATTTAACGAAAAAACTGCCGAACTCACTTCCACGAGAGGGTGGCAGCTTTGCGCAGGTGTGGAAGTCCGGGACAACCCGAGGAACCCGGTGCACTCGAGAGTGCTCCTGCGCATAGCTGCCATAAGCCACAATGTTGGCATATAAATCGCCGACATGTGTTTACGGGCGCATATGCGCTCTCGGGAAATCACCGGACTTCCACATCCGACCACTGTTTTTTTCAGCGGCCAAAGAAGGGTATTCCCCTGCCCCACAACGCACCAGTTCACCAACGCCGCCGCGACTTGCAGGAAATATCCGCTGTAGACGCAGGCCTTTGCCTCAGACATTTCTGTAGGAATATGCTGCAACGAATTTTGAGGAGCGACTGAATTTGTTGTATCTACACTGCATCGAATCAATCCGTGGCCACGAGTGACATAATGCGCGCCAAAGCATACAAACCGACTGAGCGGCAAAGGGCGTTGTAATGGAAATTAAAGGATTCAAGCTCACCGATGTCGGACCATTTTCCGATTTGAGCGCGGCATTTGCCCCTACCCTAAAACATCACTCGAAAATTACGGTTCTGGTAGGCAACAATGGCGCCGGAAAAACCACCCTTTTACGATCACTTGCCACCTCGCTGAGCTGGCTCATCGCAAGAATTCGCACTGAAAAAGGCAATGGTAACCACCTCATTGATGAGGACATTCGAAACGGTGCCCCCGGGGGCGTAATAACTATTGGTGTAGCGGACGTTACCCATCCAAGGGTACTTGCTGCGGACGGCGACTCAGAAAGCGAAGTGTTTGTATGGGGTATTGCTCGTGCCAAACAAGGACGCAAGGCTTCTTACCATAGCTCTTTAGGCGAGGTAACACTGCTCGCAGACCACTACCGTACCCAACTTACCGCCAGTAACAAAGCCTCCCTCCCCCTGATTGCCTACTACCCGGTCGAACGCTCCGTCCTCGAAATCCCGCTAAAAATCCGCACCAAACACACTTTCGACCAACTCGACGGTTACGACAACTCGCTCAACCGAGGCGTCGACTTCCGCCGTTTCTTCGAATGGTTCCGCGAGCGCGAAGACAGCGAGAACGAGACCGGCATTTCCGACATCGCACTGGCCGAAATCTCCGAAAAATTCGGCACCGACAGCGACGTCTGGAAAACCCTCGCCAACCTGAAAGCCTCCTCCCGCGACCGCCAGTTGACCGCCGTGCGCTCGGCCATCGCCGCGTTCATGCCCGGTTTCACCAACCTGCGTGTGCAACGCAAACCGCGCCTGCACATGGCCATCGACAAGGACGGCGTCACCCTCAACGTCGCCCAACTCTCCCAAGGTGAAAAGTCGATGATGGCGCTGGTCGGCGACATCGCGCGACGTTTGGCGATGATGAACCAGTCGCTGGACAACCCGCTGCACGGTGACGGCATTGTGCTGATCGACGAGGTCGATTTGCACCTGCACCCGAGATGGCAGCGCAGCCTCATTCGGCAGTTGAGCGAAACCTTCCCGAACTGCCAGTTTGTCCTGACCACCCATTCACCGCTAGTGATCAGCGACGCCAAGGATGTGCTGGTTTACGTACTCAATGACGGCGAAATCCACGAACACAACGGCCTGTATGGACTGGATGCCAATCAGGTTTTGCTGGAAGTCATGGACACCGACATCCGTAACAGCGACGTGCAGAAACGCCTCAATCGATTGATGGAATGTTTGCAGGACGGTGAGCTGAAAAAAGCCAATAAGCTTTTCGCCGAGCTTTCCAAGGATCTCCCCGAGGGACATATCGAGCTGGCGAAAGCCGCTTTGCTGATCCGCAAACTGGAGTTGCGCAGTGCGTAAGATTCTCAAAGGAACTGAGCCAGCATCGCTGAGCCAATGGAAGGTCAGAAACAACACCGCTACTTACCGCGATCTACCTGCCGAAGAACGTCAATCCGTTCGCACGGCTTGTATCACCGAACAGTTCGGGCTCTGTGCTTATTGCTGCCAGTCCATCTCCGTTGGCGCCGCACACAACGAACACGTCGCAGCCCAGGATCGATTCCCTGCGCGCACTCTGGATTTCAGCAATATCGTTGCCAGTTGCGACAACCGTCATCACTGTGGGCATGGTCGAAAGACTCAGCCGCTCAAAGTGACACCGCTCATGACTGAGTGCGAAACCGAGCTCAAGTTTTATTTGTCCGGGCGAGTGGTCGGCAAAACCGACCGTGCCACGGAATCAATCAAGACGCTGAATCTGGGTGATACCGAAGAAAGTAATCGGGGACTGATCGAAAAACGAAAGCGAATGGTCGATGACCTTATTTACTCCAAAGGACTGCAACCCAACGAGTTGATCCTGGAAGAGGAAGACCTTCTGAGCTTGCTCCTGGAAGAGTTGGAGAAACCTGAGGACGGCCAGCTCCAGCCCTTTTCACCCGTGCTGGTCAATGTAATCCGCCAGATTCTGCCTTGATGCACAGTTAGCGACAAAACTTGAAGATCAAAAGATCGCAGCCTGCGGCAGCTCCTACATTAGATCTGCGTAGGAGCTGCCGCAGGCTGCGATCTTTTCGCGGGCAATAAAAATGGGCGACCTGCTGAGGTCGCCCACTTTTTTTGATTCAGGCCATGCCTTCAATCATCCGGCATTTCCGGCGGCTTGGCCGCTTTTGCAGGCTTGGTCGGCTTGGCGCCTTTTGCACCTTTGGCCGGTTCCGGCACGGCGGCGGCCGGGGCCTGTGCGGCGGCTGCAGCGGCCGCTTCCTTCTCGGCCATTGGCATGGCGTCGATGGTGTCGAAGATTTTCTTCAGGTCCACTGACTTCGCTTCGTCCCCCGATGCCGAGAGTTTGGTCTCACCGTCCTTGCCCACCAGGAACACTTTCGGATAGGCCCCGGCGCCGAGTTTCAGCGAACGCAATAACGCCATCGTGTCCTGCTGGCCGAGATCCTTGCCGTCGAGCTGACCGGTCATGTTGAGGATGGTGTAGACCTTGATGTTGCGGTCGGCCACACCTTTTTTGTTGGCAGGGTCCTCCAGCGACTTTTTCAGGCTCACCCACACGGGGTCAACGGTGCTTTGCGCGATGACGATCAGCGGTCGGGCGCGGCCCAAGTCTCCAGCAGTCGGCGAATCGTTGTCAGCGGCGAACAAGGGGCCGGCAATCGCCAGCAAGAGTGTCAGGGTCATTGACCTGATGAGCATGCGCATCTCCTTTTGATATCCACGCTCTAATGATTGCGCATCGTGGCGATTGTTCCGGGGTGAGCCGGCAAATATGTTTCGCCTTGTCAGAAGCTTAGGTCAGCCCGGACATTGCGCAACCGGATGCGCGCAATCGTGACGTGGATTTGATTACCTTGCATGAGCGCATTAGGGTGGCAGTTCTGCCGACGAAACGGAGTTCACCCGCATGCACATCGATTACCTTTGCGATCACCCCGAATTGATTGAAGAACTGGCCGAACTCAACTTCAAGGAGTGGGGTGAGTTCCGCACAGGTGACACCCTTGAGGCGCGCACCGAACGCATGCGCGCGGCATGCGGCAAGGGTGCGATTCCCAGCGTCGTGGTGGCGATCGAAGACGGCAAGTTACTCGGTGGCGCGCTGCTGATCGACAGCGATATGAAAACCCGCCCGGACCTGACGCCGTGGCTGGCCGGTGTTTATGTGAAAGCCGAAGAACGTGGGCGCGGGATCGCTTCGCAACTGGTCAATCGAATCGTTGAAGAGGCTGCGGGGCTGGGTGTGCGGGAGTTGTATCTGTACACCGACGCAGCGCAATCACTTTATGCGCGGCTGGGTTGGGAGGTGGTCGAGGATCTGGTCTACGAAGATTTGCCGGTGACGATCATGAAGTACACTTTCGCCGACTGAGACAATCCCTGTGGCGTGGGTGCTTGTCTCAGCCCAGTGCCAAATCGAGTGCCGCCAGTAATTGTTACGGTTCAATGCAGTGCTCGCCGAGTCTGAGTACCCCGCCGTCGAGATCAACGCTCAGCATTACCGATGCGCGATCTCCAGGATATTTGCGCAGGAGCAAGTCGATGCCACTGGCTGTCTCGTCCGCCGTGCCGATCAAATCCCATAGGCTGTCGCCAAGATCCAGCAACACCTGCTGACGCTGCTGATCAACCACAAGCGGCGCATACAGCCAATGGCTCATGCGCATTTCTCGCGGTTCGACGGTAATTGCGATGCGGCCATCGCAATGAAAGGTGGTTTCACTCATGGTCTTTCATCAAAACGCCAATTTGTAACCGATCAACACCAGCATCGTCGCCAGGCACGGGCGCAGCACTTCATCGGAGATGCGCCCGGTCAGGTGACTGCCAAGCCAGATGCCCGGCAACGAACCCACCAGCAAAAAGCCCAGCACGCCCCAATCCATGTTGCCCATGCTCGCGTGGCCAAGACCTGCCACAAGTGTCAGCGGCACGGCGTGAGCGATTTCGGTGCCGACCAGACGGCGCGTTGGCAACAGCGGATAGAGGATGAACAGCGCGACCGTTCCCAGCGCGCCAGCGCCGATCGAGGTCAGGGCAACCATGGTGCCGAGGATCAGACCGGTGATCACCGTCATCACGTTCAGCCGCGAACCGCTGGGGTTGTAGTTGCCACCCGCGCGTTTGTGGGCGAATTCGAGCAGGCGCTTCTTGAAAAAAATCGCCAGCGCCGTCGCGAAGAGTACAAAACCCAACGCCTGCTTGATGATGGCGTTCATCGCGTCCGGCGCGGTGTGCAGGGTGCTGAGGAACCACAGGGTCATGGCCACCGCCGGCACGCTGCCGAGGGTCAGCCAGCCGGTAATGGCCCAATCGATGTTCTTGTTCTTTCTATGGACGAGCACACCACTGGATTTGGTGATGGCCGCGTACAGCAGGTCGGTGCCCACCGCTGTCGCCGGGTTGATGCCGAACCACAGCAGGATCGGCGTCATCAAGGAACCGCCGCCGATACCGGTCATGCCGACGATAAAACCTACCACCAGCCCGGCAATCACCAGGCCGAAATTTGCCAAATCCATTAAGACGTCCAGAAAAACGACAGGAAAAAACTGGCCCGCAGCATAGCGATTTTTCTTATAACCACATATATCGATGCGGTCTATCGTTATGCCATATAGAACTCGCAATCGCTCTACTGTAGGAGTGAGCCTGCTCGCGATAGCGGTTTATCAGTGACCGATTCAGTGACTGACCCAACGCTATCGCGAGCAGGCTCACTCCTACAGGGGGTATTCTGGTGAGCCGCAGATTAGTGCACTCGCCGACCCGGTTTGAAGCTGTGGGTTTTGTTGATCCACACCGTCGCCAAGGCGATCAGCGAAAGGATCAACAGCGCCCACGGAAACGACATCGCCCCTGCCCGATCCAGCAACAGGCCGCCAAACAATCCGCCGCCGGCAATCGCTACGTTCCAGGAGGTGGTGAGCATCGCTTGCACCACGTCGACATGCTCACCGGCCGAGTCCGCCGCCGAGGTCAGTAGCAAGGTGGCCGAGCCGCCAAATGACAAGCCCCACACCGCCATGCAGGCAAAAATGAGCAATGCTGACGGTGTAATCAGCGCCAACACCAGTGCCGTCAGAGCAAACACCGCGAGGCTGATCAGCGTCAGCCAGCGCAACCAGCGATCCACCAAAAAGCCGATGATCCAGATCCCCACCAGCGAGCACAGGCCAAACACCAGCAACACCAGATCGACCCGGTCCGCGAGACCGGCCTGCAGCAGAAACGGTGAGATGTAGGTGTAGAGAATGTTGTGCCCGAGCATCCACGTCAGCACCACAAACAGCACCGGCCGCACACCCGGCAGACGCAACGATTCGAGCAATGGCAGACGCTCGTCACTGGCCTGCCCCGGTCGATCCGGCACCGCAATGACAATCCACGCCGCCAGCACCAGGGCCAGCGCCGACATGATCCCGAACGAGGCACGCCAGCCGATCAGATTGCCCAGCCATGTCCCCGCCGGCGTGCCCAACGACAACGCAACCGGGGTGCCGAGCATGGCAATCGCCAGCGCCCGCCCCTGTTGATGCACCGGCACGATCCCGCGTGCATACCCGGCCATGATCCCCCACGACAGCCCCGCCGCCATCCCGGCGAGAAAGCGCGAAGCCAGGGTCAAACCGTAATGGCTGGAAAACGTGGTGATGGTGTTGAACAGCAGAAACCCGCCCACCGTCATCAACAACACTCGACGCCGAGGCCAGCCACGCGTGGCAACGGTCAGGGGAATCGCCGCGACAATCGAGCCCAGCGCATACAGCGTCACTAGTTGTCCGGCGAGCACTTCGCTGACGTTCAGCCCTGCGCCGATCTGTGGCAGCAGCCCGGCTGGCAGGGTTTCGGTGAGGATGGCGATGAAACCGGTCATGGCGAACGCCAGCAACGCGGCATAGGGCAGTTTGTCGGCACGGGCGGTGCGATCGACACGGCTGAAATCGGCGCTTGCAGGATCGGTCATGAGGGGTGCGGCTCCATTTTGATCAATAGCGGCGATGGATTGTATACAAAAAACCGCACTGGCTATCCGTCAATGTGGGAGCTGGCTTGCCAGCGATAAGGTCGGGTCAGCCGGCGTTGGGTTGGCTGACCCACCGCCATCGCTGGCAAGCCAGCTCCCACAGGGTTTTGTGCTGCATTGATCAGCATCGCCACCCCAACCGAACTCACTGCACCGGCAAGAAATTCAGGAACAGCAGACTCTGCGCGTAGTTCAGACCGATCCGCCGGTAGCGCTCATCGAGCATTTGCGTCAGCAAATCCAGGCGCGCGACGATTTTGCTGAACTCGGTGGCGAAGCTCAGGTTGCTGCCCTCCTCCGAGATCTCATTGGAGAACAACAACGGCTGGCCTTCCTTGTTCTGCCGTTGCGACAGAATCCACATGGCCTTCTCAATATTGCGCGCCGAGTTGTGCACAAACGTCGGATTGATCGCGTCGGTCATGTAGAACTCGGTGCGATTGCCATGGGCAGTCACCAGCATGCTGCCAATGGCATAGATGAACGCACCGACCCGGTCACCGAGAAACTCCGGGCTCATCGCATAGCTGAGCGCGGCCAGATCCTTGCGACCGCCGAGCACCGGCAACGGCTGTTGCTGCTCGATCGCCAGGCGCACCTGTTTCACCGCGGTGTTGATATTGAGGAAACCGGATTTGCGCAGCTCTTCGGGGTTACGCAGGTACAGCTTGCCCATCAAGCGGTAGAGGCTGTTGAGGTTGTCGCGCATCGCCATCGTGGCCATGCGATCGACGCTGGTCTGCAGGAATTCCTGCGGCTGACCTTCACGCATCTGATTGAAGAAACCGTTGCCGTCCTGATGGCTGCAACCGCTGAACAACAGCGACGACAGACACACCAGCAGCAAGCACGGTCGGCGAAAAAATATGGTGATCAGGTCAAAAACGCTCGGCATGAATTCTCGAACAGGCACATTCCTGTGCGGCGGGAGTCACCGCATCCTGGCCATGGATAGAGCCGCCGATTGCAAAAAAGTGCAGTGCTCACAGTGTTTCCCGACCTTCGGCAACCATTTAGTCCGACTTTATCATTGCAATAAACGCTTAATCGGCTATAAATTTTCACTCAAATCTTAAATAGCATGACTATTACCATCCCTATGTAGGAACGGCCTGCGGCAGCTCCTATACCGGGATTTGAAAACAACAACAAAAAGGAAGGTCAACCATGCTTCAATCCCGTCACCTGCTCTCCGGCCTCGGACTCTCTCTGATGATCGCCACCCTTTCCGCCAACGCGGCGGGCCTCAGCGCCGAACACAAAGCCTTCGGCAAAACCAATGACGGCACGCCCGTCGAGCAATACATCCTGCGCAACAGCCATGGCATGCAAGCCACCGTCATCACCTACGGCGCGACCCTGCAATCGCTGAAAGTGGCGGACAAGCACGGCAAGTTCGACGACGTGGTGCTCGGCTTCGATGATGTGCAGGGCTATCAGAAAGGCACCGCGTATTTCGGCGCGACCATCGGCCGCTTCGGCAATCGCCTCGCCGAGGGCGCGTTCGAACTCGATGGCAAGCGCTATCAAGTGCCACAGAACGACAAGACCAACGCGCTGCACGGCGGCACATCAGGCTTCGATAAAAAGGTCTGGAAAGCGCAGGAAACCAAGGACAAGGATTCGGTCGGCGTGACCCTGACCTATCTGTCGCCGGACGGCGAAATGGGCTTTCCAGGCAACCTCACCACTGAGGTGACCTATCGCCTCACCGACAACAACGAACTGCGCATCGACTACAAGGCCAGCACCGACAAACCGACGGTGCTCAACCTGACCAACCACAGTTACTTCAATTTGGCCGGCGCGGGAAATGGCGACATTCTCAAACAGGTCGCGACCCTGCATGCCAGTCATTACACCCCCGTCACGGCCAAGTTGATCCCGACCGGCGAACTGGCGCCGGTAGCCGGCACGCCGATGGATTTCAGCAAACCGACAGCGATTGGCACGCATATAAAAGCTGATCATCCGCAGTTGAAATTCGCCGAACCAAAACAGGGCGGCTTCGATTTCAATTGGGCGCTGGATACCAAGGGTGATGTAAACAAGGTCGCCGCTGAAGTCAGCGATCCGCAGTCAGGCCGGCATCTGCAACTGTTTACCAACGAACCGGGCGTGCAGTTCTACACCAGCAACTTCCTCGACGGCACGGTCAAGGGCAAGGGTGGCAAGGTGTATCCGCATTGGGGGGCGTTTACTCTGGAGACGCAGCACTATCCTGACTCGCCGAACCAGCCGGACTTCCCGAGTACGCGTCTGGACCCAGGGCAGACTTACACCCAAAGCGTGGTGCTGAAGTTCTCCGCAAAATAGATCCACACTGGATCTGTGGCGAGGGAGCTTGCTCCCGCCGGGCCGCTAAGCGGCCCCCGTCATCTATCGTTTTCGAAGCTCTTGGGAACGGCAAAAACCCTGACAATATCCTCACCACAGGCAACGTCATAAAACCTGCTTTCGTAAAAATCAAAGAGCGTCTCTACACCGCAGTTGGAAAAATGCCTTCTGACTTCTTCCATCTCTCGCGACACCGTTGCGACGGGGTCACTCTTTAATTTCTCCACAAAACCAATAGAGGTTGGTTTTGGATAAACAAAGATATTGGGGATCGCTACACCCTGCTCCTTCAGAGCTTCGAAATCGGTGTAACTCACAGCATAAAAGTGCTTGTTATCAGTGCCCGTCGCAGTCAACGCCTTTATTGAGTTCAGAAGAAACACGGCGAGACCGGTCAGAAAATCGGAGACTCGGTCACTGCTCATCTGCGCCTGCAAAAACGCCAATCGGCTGTATCGTGAAACAAGCGGTATCTCTTCAAAACTCTCATAGCTTGAAAAGAACACCCCCATATCGTTATAGGGTTCCTGGCTAATCACCTTGCTGTAAAAGTCTGTCAGCTTCATCTTCCCGAACATTCCATCAGATCTCAAAACCCTCTACTGTCCGCTGTGCAATGCTGGGCCGATTAATTTTTCGTGCTGTTCGCGCCATCGCCCAGCCACCAGTAGAGAAGCGTTTCGTCTTCTATATCATCGATATTCTTGTAAACGTTCGCGTAATACCATTGAAGCCCGGTCTCCTCGCGGAACGCGTCGAAGAACAGTGCGATGTTATCCATTCCGGTCTTCGCGGGAATGGCCAAAGTCAAATTCCCTTTGTATACGCCGTCCAAGGTACCGTTGAGATGGTTGGCAACGTCCGCCTCCAGCCTCACCAGACGTTCTGGCGAAATGTGGCTGGAATAGATGTGAATACAGAAATTACCTCCCCTTCTCAGTACCTCGGCGTGTGTCTGAGAATTTACCAGGGAAACCACATCGCCTCTGGCCAGATTCAACGCCAGCCCCGGTGATGAAAGCAATTCATAGGTATGCTCAGCCAGTTTTCTCGCGGGTAAAGATTCAAACACCGCCCCTTTGGAGTTCTTTCCGGCATACACGCGAATATGTTCTACAGATCCTTCGTCTACCATCCAATACTCCTAACCTGGTGCTCTAAAGCAAAATCAGACCCTGTACACACAAAGCGAGGATCACATGCGGTGCTCAAGAAAGCTGTAGAAATTGCTGATGAAGTCTCTCCGTAGACCCGGCAGTATCCTCTTCAAGATCAGGAAATAAAGATAGACCGGTGTGCCGCCATCCCCTTCCTCTTCCCAGATTTCCTCTGTCCCAAAGCAATAGAGCACAGCCCGAATAAAATTTGCAAAACACTCATCCGTCTTACGGTACTGCTGCTCCATCTGCCAGAGTTCAACCTTGAGCTTCTTTCGGAATGCCTCATCACTTTCTATTCTTTCCCGCGAGAGGCCTGCCTTCAGATAGGGAAGCAACAACTCCAATTTGGCACTGGAAATAGCGTCAAGCTTGCCTCTCTGGATAAGACCCAATAGATAACGAGTGTACTCACAGGTCATTTCTCCAAAAGACACACTCGCCTCAAGCAGCTGTTCTTCCAGGCGATCAAACTCATTATTTTCCAAACTATCCAGCATCATAAAATGCTTCTTCCATTCCTGACCGATCCGTGGCTAGCGCAGACGCAGTTGTCGACTGTTACAGAAAAAGCCCCACTCTTTACTGGGCCTTTAAATCACAGACGCTCGCGTTCAGCGAGCGTCTGTTGTATCTGACCTGTCAGATCACCCCTCGATCAGCCCGGCGCTTTTCAAGCCCTCGCGCATGCCCTGATCCGCCTGTTCGCACCACTGCTTGAGCGTCAGACCCGATGGCAGGTTGGCTTCCAGCTTCTGGTATTTACCTTCCGTCAGCACTTCCCCCTTACGACCGTTGGCTTCGCTCTTGTCGCCCTCGCTCTTGTCCATCTCACCCGGCATCTCGGAGACAAACCCCACCATTTTATTGGCGTTATCCACGCTGTCAGCTTTCAGCAAGCCCTTGTCAACGCAATGCTTGATCAGGCCGGCCGTGTTACGCCCCATGTCGTAAATCCCCTTCAGCGTGGCAGCGTCCGGCCCCTCCGCGTGGGCAACATTGACGGTGCCGAAAGCGGCGGTGATTGCAAAAATGAAAGCGGCTTTTTTCATGTTTATTCCTTTAAAGATGAGGCGGGTTGTTGAATACAGAACTATGACTGAGGCTTCCTACTTGCGAAATTATATCTCGCCATACTGACAACGCTTTCACTCTCGTCCTCAAGCAGCTTCTCCAGGATTGCAATAGGCGCTTTTCTATTTGCAGCTATTGCCCCCCTGACAAGAGAATTGGGGTCTTGAGAAAGACGCTCAAACAATGTTTGCGATAACTTTCGCTTTGAAGCAACAAAATACCGGACGTCATCGAATACACACAGCTCTTCAAGAATTTCCACCGGCACCGTTTTATTGTGCGCAACCCATCTTCTGTACTCGGGGAATTTCTCGATCACCTCACGCCATACCGAAATCGGAGCCTCTTCCATAGCGGCTCGATCGTACTCGTCTTTTACTTCACTGCCACGCAGCGCCACAAACTCTTCAGCAGAGGTAATCATATTGCTTCCTTACATTCATTGCAGTGACCTTATGCACAGTCACCACCAGGTACGTCATCCGTAAACTGCTTCATGGCAGGCCTGACCGGCAGTGCGGATTAAAGCGCTGCAATCAAACGATTAAATGCACGTGCGCAGCCTCGTTGTTTTGCATCTCTAATCATCGAATCGTGAGTGAACGGTTCAAGCGTTTCGCGAACCGCTTTCTTAGCTATTGCATTGAAGTGTGCATTATCAAAATCACACTCCAGCGTTGAAACCCTATAAGAATTGCGCTTGGACCACTGATCGAATCGTATTACGATTTTTTCGTCAAAAATCAGTGCCCCATCACTTTTATCCTCAAAAAAGAAGAACTCCTTACGATTCGTATCGACATGCCCCGTTGATGTAGCAAATGGCTGCTTTCTTAAAAGAGAAGTCAGCCTTACCCCACCTGCAATACCAAGACCTCCCCCCAGACTCTCACTCGCGAAAAAATACTGCTTGAAAACAACCATTATTTTTCTACGAAAATAAGGAACTTCGTATGCTTTCTCGAAAGAATGAAAACCATTCGGATCGCCGATCAGTTCAAAATCGGCACTTATCAAATCCGCCCCGGAGAAGCCGCTCAACCCAAAAATACCTGGCTGAAGATTACCCGCCCTCTCTATAAACAACTGAACAAGCTGATGAAAATCAGTAGAAATCACATATTCCCTTATTACGCGCTACCGGCGTTCGTACCCGCGGCATGCTCCTTACTAACAATGGCTCCCAGCTGTTTCAGTTCAGGCACACGCGAAGAGCCTGGATCTGAATCGATGCCCGCTCCTGCGGATTTCTTGAGCCGATCCACACTCATCGTTTTATCGAGGCATCTTAAAACACACTAGCAGGCTAACGCTATTGCCGGTCAGAATGGCGATGAGTGATCAAACTTCATGCCAGATATCACAAACCCCCTGCAAATCAAGGTCCTGAGCGAAACCTACCGTCTTCCTGCGTCACTTGAACCGAATCAACAATGAAAAGTGCGCAACTTCTTGCGCACTTGCCCGGGCAGGTGTTTAACGAAAAATTGTTAAATGAAAAGCGCAAGATCGAAAGATCGCAGCGTTCGGCCAGGAGCTGCCGAAGGCTGCGATCTTTTGCGTTTTGAGCCTCATGGAACCCCTGCGCTATCCTGCTGCCCACTAAAAGGTATCGACACGTTCAGAAAGGAGGATTGCATGCGTACTCTCGAGTTGGCCGGTGTGCAGGTGCCGGTGATTGGCCAGGGCACCTGGCGCATGGGCGAAGACCGTTCGGCGCACACGCGTGAAGTGGCGGCGCTGCGCACGGGTATTGAGTTGGGCATGACCCTGATCGATACAGCGGAGATGTACGCCGAGGGCGGTGCCGAAACAGTCGTCGGCGAGGCCATCGCCGGGCTGCGCGATCAGGTGTTTCTGGTGAGCAAGGTCTACCCGCACAACGCCAGCCGCACAGGCATCCCACAGGCTTGCGAGCGCAGCCTGCGTCGGCTCGACACCGATTACATCGACCTCTATCTGTTGCATTGGCGCGGCCAGTATCCGCTGGAAGAAACCGTCGAAGCGTTCGAACGCCTGCGCGAAGAAGGCAAGATCGGCCGCTGGGGTGTGTCGAATTTCGATGTCGACGACCTCGAAGAACTCTCCAGTTCAGCCTGTGCGACCAATCAGGTGCTCTACAACCTGGAAGAGCGTGGCATCGAATTCGATCTGCTGCCGTGGTGCCAACACCAGCGCATGCCGTTGATGGCCTACTGTCCGATTGGCCAGGGTGGCGCGATGCTGGCTGAACCGTTGCTGAAGCAGATCGCCACTCGTCATGGCGTCACTCCCGCACAGGTTTCGCTGGCGTGGATTCTGCGTCAGGATAGTGTGATTGCGATTCCCAAGGCTGTGCGACCGGAACATGTGCAACTCAATGCACAAGCGGCGCAGCTGCAACTGGAGGCCGGGGATCTGGCGGCGCTGGACCAGGTGTTTCAAGCGCCACAACGCAAGCAGCGACTGGCCATGGTCTGAGCCAGCGACTGGCGAGGGCTTCGCGATGAGAAGCACTGATCAGTACGACCCCTGCAACCTGCAACGATTTGTCCAGGCCCAGGACCCAGTGTTCGAACGGGTCCAGCGTGAACTCGACGAGGGCCGCAAACGCAGCCACTGGATGTGGTTTGTCTTCCCGCAGTTCGCCGGGCTGGGCGGCAGCGAAATGTCCCGACGCTATGCCATCGGTTCGGCCGAAGAGGCCCGAGCCTATCTGGATCATCCGTTGCTCGGGGCGCGGCTGCGCACCTGCACGCAACATGTATTGAATGTTCAGCAACGCTCGATCGCCGAGATTTTCGGCCATCCCGATGACTTGAAATTTCACTCCTCGATGACGCTATTCGCCCAGTTCACCGCTGACGACAGCTTGTTCAATCAGGCGCTGGAACGCTATTTCCACGGCATTCTCGATGAATGGACGCTGCAGCTGCTCGACTCAAAACAGGCCCAGTTGCCCCCCGATCAGGGTTGAGAAATCGTCGTCGACAAACGGCAGAATCGCATCCGCCACCGGTTGCAGTTGCCGGGTGATGTAGTGGTCGTAGTCGATGGCGGCGCGGCGCACTTCCAGCGGCTCGGGGCCGGCCAGGGAGATGACGTAGCTGATCCAGCCACCGTTCTGGTATTGCCGAGGGCGCCCGTGCTGGGCGTTGTAATCGTCGGCCAGGCGCGCCGCGCGCACGTGCGGCGGGACGTTGCGCTCGTAGTCGTCGAGGGTGCGGCGCAGGCGCTTGCGGTAGACCAGTCGCTCGTCGAATTCACCGGCGAGGGTTTTGCGCACGTAGTCGCGTACGTAGTCTTGATACGGCTTGCGCTGGAAGATCCGCTCGTAGAGTTCCTGCTGAAATTGCCGGGCCAATAGCGACCAGTCGGTGCGCACGGTTTCCAGGCCTTTGTAGACCATTTCCTCAGTACCGTCGGCGCGGGTGACGAGACCGGCGTAGCGCTTCTTGCTGCCCTCCTCCGCGCCGCGAATGGTCGGCATCAGAAAGCGTTTGTAGTGAATTTCGAATTGCAGTTCGAGGGCGCTTTCCAGACCGTACTCATCACGTACATGCGCACGCCACCAGTCGTTGACGTGTTTGACCAGCGCATGGCCGATGGTTGCCGCTTCTTCTTGCCCGTGCGGGCGACGCAGCCAGACGAAGGTTGAGTCGGTATCGCCATAGATCACCGCGTGGCCCTGCTCTTCGATCAGCTTGCGCGTGCGCAGCATGATCTCGTGGCCGCGCAGGGTGATTGACGAGGCCAGCCGCGTATCGAAGAAGCGGCAGCCGCTGGAGCCGAGCACGCCGTAGAAGGCGTTCATGATGATTTTCAGCGCCTGCGACAACGGCGCGTTGTGCTCGCGCTTGGCCGTCTCGCGGCCCTCGGCGACCCGCGAGACGATCGACGGCAGGCAATGGCGGGTGCGCGAGAAACGTGCGCCACGGAAGCCCGGCACCGAGTCGGCGTCGTCGGGGTGCTGCAAACCTTCGATCAGCCCCACCGGGTCGATCAGAAAGGTGCGGATGATCGACGGATACAAACTCTTGTAATCGAGCACCAGCACCGATTCATACAGGCCCGGTTGCGAGTCCATGACAAATCCGCCCGGGCTGGCCTGCGGCGGATTGGTGCCGAGGTTCGGCGCAACAAACCCCTGTCGATGCATCAGCGGCATATACAAATGGGTGAACGCCGCCACCGAACCGCCGCTGCGATCCGCCGGTAGCCCGGTGACGCTGGCGCGCTCCAGCAAAAAGGTCAGCAGTTCAGTCTTGGCGAAGATCCGCGTGACCAGTTCGCAGTCCTTGAGGTTGTATTTGGCCAGCGCCGGTTTGTCCTCGGCGAACATGCGGTTGATTTCGTCCATGCGCTGGTACGGATTGTCGATGGACTTGCCTTCGCCAAGCAGGGTCTGCGCGACGTTCTCGAGGCTGAACGAAGGAAAACTCCAGGTCGCCGAGCGCAGCGATTCGATGCCATCGATGATCAGCCGCCCCGCCGCCGAGGCGAAGTAGTGATTGCGACTGCCGTGTTCGCGCCACTGCATCTCTTCGCCGCCACGGCCGATTTTCAGCGGCACGCCGAGGCGTCGCGCGTGTTCGTGGAGGATGCGCAGATCGAACTGGACGACGTTCCAGCCAATGATCGCGTCGGGGTCGTGCCGCGCAAACCAGTCGTTGAGTTTCTTCAGGATGAGCGTGCGCGAGTCGCAGTATTCGAGGTCGAAGTCGACGATGCTGGCGTCACCGTTCGGCGCACCGAGCATGTACACCTGGCGCTCGCCGCAGCCTTCCAGGGCGATGGAATACAACTCACCGGTTTCGGTGGTTTCGATGTCCAGCGAGACCAGGCGCAGTGTCGGCCGGTACTTGGGATCGGGTTTCAATTGCGCGTTGAGCAATACGCCGTCGGTATCGGCGGTACCGTTGAACAGTACCGGCGCGGTGATGAAACGCTCCATCAGATAGCGTTCCGGCGGGCGCACATCAGCTTCGAAGACATCGACACCGGCACGATTGAGCGCGGTTTCCAGGCGCATCAACTGGCCGTGTTGCTGGCAATACAGGCCAAGCACCGGGCGATGCTCGAAATCCTGCAGGGCCAACGGGCGCAGTTCGACATTCTTTTCGTCGTGCAGCAGGCGTTCGGCCGCCTCGCGCTGTTCGGCGGGGATAAACGCCACCGACGGCTGATGCGGCAAGCGCACACGGCGCGGCCCGGCGTCGGTCGCCAGCCAGAACTCGACTTCGGTGCCGGCCGGGGTATCGCGCCAATGCCGGGTCAGGACGAAGCCCTGCTGTAAATCCACCACTGCGACCTCAGGAATTGAAACAGAGGGGCATTCTACGCTGCCCTTCCTGAGATAACCCCATCCCCTGTGGTGAGGGGATTTAGCGCAACGTCGCACCGCCCCGATGGGTTGCAAAGCAGCCCCAAAACCATCCGACACGGTGTGTCAGGCAAGTCCGGCGGGCTGATTCTGGGCCTGCTGCGCAGGCCATCGGGGATGAATCCCCTCGCCACAAGGCTCCACTGGCCACAAAGCCTCTTTGCAGGTTGAGAAAATCGAGTAAATGACGTTTTTTGCGTGTTATCTGCCGCTTTGCCACCTTGCTCTGCGCGCTTGCGTCTACGATGCTTGGATAACAACGACAACACCTGAGTAACCGCCATGAAGACCGTCGCCCAACTGCTCAAGCTCAAAGATCAGAAAAATCAGGAAGTACACCAGATCAAGCCTGATCACATGGTGCTCGAAGCGCTGATGAAGATGGCCGAGAAAAACGTCGGCGCCTTGCTGGTGGTGGAAAACGACGAAGTGGTCGGCATCATCAGCGAACGCGATTACGCGCGCAAACTGGTGCTGCATGGCCGCTCATCGGTGGGCACGCCGGTTCGCGACATCATGGTGGCGAACGTGATCACCGTGGATACCCACCAGACTGTCGATACCTGCCTGGGCATCATGTCCGACAAACGTCTGCGCCACTTGCCGGTGGTGGAGAACGGCAAGCTGATCGGCTTGCTGTCGATTGGTGACCTGGTCAAGGAAGCGATTGCCGAACAGGCTGAGCTGATCAAGCAGCTGGAGCAGTACATTCGCGGGGAGTGACCCTCGTCCTCCTCATGATCGTTCCCACGCTCCGCGTGGGCATGCCTCCGGTGACGCTCTGCGTCACGCTTTGGGACGCAGAGCGTCCCGGGCTGCGTTACCACGCAGAGCGTGGGAACGATCCTCTTGAGTCAGGCTGGCCAATGCCGGGCGAAGACTGGCGCCAGCACCGGGTGCCGGTCGATCCGCTGTAACCACGCATAAAACCCCGGCCGAGTCTGACGCAAATGCTCGCGGCTCCCGGCCCAGCGCGTCACCACCGCCGCCAGCACATCCAGCGCCCCCGGCGTTTCGTCATCCAGATACAACTCCGCTGAAAACTGATCAGCAAACACCTCCCAACTCCAATGCAAACGTTCTCGAGCGCCGGCAATCAGGTTTTGCCGCGACGCTTCGTCGGGCATCACCAGCCAGCGCTCGGGGTAATCGATGACGCCGATCGCCGAGTAACAATTGCTGACGATGTAGACCAGACCACGAATCGCCTGATCGCGATCCTCCGCCTTGACCGGCAATAAACCGGACTTGGGAAAGGTCAGGCCCAGATGAATCAGAATCGCCGCGCTTTCGGTGATGGCGCTGCCATCGGGCAGTTGCAGAGTCGGAATCTGCTTCAGTGGATTGAGCTGCGCCAACGCCTCGGCGGCTTCGGTACTGGCTTCGACATCAATGAAGCGATAAGCGATCTGACACAACTCCAACGCCGCTTCGATGGCGGCTGCGCCTGAATTTCTGTGCCCATACAGTTGATACATAAATCCCCCCTTCTACTGGCTACCCATCCCCTGTGGCGAGGGAGCTTGTCGGAACGCCGCCCGTCCCGCTTGGCTGCGCAGCAGTCATAAAATCAGAGACTGCGGTGTATCAGTTGTAGTGCATTTACCGGGTTTGGGCCTGCTTCGCAGCCCGGCGGGACGGGCGGCATTCCGACAAGCTCCCTCGCCACAAGAGCGAATTTGTCAGCAGTTGTATCGGTATTGGCACGTTTTCCCATGCACTCGCGACTTGCGAATTCAAACCTCGCAAGACAGCGCTGGCGGTGCCCATCCCGCACCAAGTGCATCAAGAACGCGTGGGAGCTGGTTTGCCAGCTACCACAAGTAACGAGGTGATTGAAAAATATTTGTCGGGTACTGCATCCAAATGTCTCCGCCACGGGTAGTCCCTGTAACAGCCCTCCTCGGCTGCCAGCGGTCTACCTTTTTCGGAGAAACACTGATGAACATCACCCAGCTGATTGGCCTCACCGGTTTGCTCGCCCTCTCCTCGACAACCTTCGCCCAAAGCAGTTACCCCGATGCGATCAAAGTCCCGGATGGCCACAAGATCGCGATGGAAACCACCGGGGTCGGCGAGATCACCTATGAGTGCCGCGACAAGCCCAATATGGCCGGACAGACCGAGTGGACCTTTGTCGGTCCGAAAGCGGTGCTCAATGACCGCAGCGGTAAACAGGTCGGCACCTACTTCGGCCCGCCCGCCACTTGGCAGGCCAAGGACGGTTCGAAAATCACCGGCACGCAGTTGGCCGTGGCGCCGTCGAGCCCGGGTAACCTGCCTTATCAACTGGTCAAGGCCAACCCGGCCGAAGGTAAGGGCGCGATGAGTGGCGTGAGTTACGTCCAGCGCGTTGCGCTCAAGGGCGGCGTGGCGCCGGCGAGCGAATGCACCGCGGCGAACAAGGGCAAGCAGGAAGTGGTGAAGTACCAGGCCGATTACATTTTCTGGGCGGCGAACTGAAGTCACAGGCCCAACACAAAACCTGTGGGAGCGGGCTTGCCCGCGATAGCGGTAGATCAGTGAAGTAGAAGTTGGCTGACCCGACGCCATCGCGGGCAAGCCCGCTCCCACAGGGGTTCTGTGTGCTGAAGTTAAATGTGAGCTAGATTGCACGACATGTCTTTGCCTGAATCGGTGTTCGATTATGAAGCCCGTCTCGCTGCCTGTGCCCGCGGCGAGCAGTCGGCCCTGCGCGATTTGTATCTGCAGGAAGGCCCACGCCTGCTCGGCGTGGCCAGGCGACTGGTGCGCGACACCGCGCTGGCGGAGGACATCGTGCATGAGGCATTCATCAAGATCTGGAACGGTGCCGCCCGGTTTGACCCGGCGCGCGGTTCGGCGCGGGGCTGGATGTTCAGCGTGACCCGGCATCTGGCGCTCAATCTGCTGCGTGATCAGGGTCGGGAAACGCCGTTCAGCGAAGACCATGAAGTGCCGACACACGACGATGATGCCTTCGATGCGCACTCACACTCGGCGCGCATCCATCGCTGTCTCGAACAGCTCGATGCGCAACGTCGACGCTGCATCCTCCACGCCTATGTCGACGGCTACAGCCACGCGCAAATATCGGCGCGCCTCGACACACCGCTGGGCACCGTCAAAGCCTGGATCAAGCGCAGCCTTAACGCGTTGCGGGAGTGCATGGGATGACCACCGAATCGGCTCAGGAACGCGATGAACTGGCCGGCGAATACGTGCTCGGCACGCTCTCTGCCGAACAGCGGCGCGAGGTGCAGAAACGTCTGGCGCATGAGCCGCCACTGCGTGCGGCAGTGGATGCCTGGGAGCGACGGCTGCTGGAGTTGACGGACTATGCCGAATCGCAGCAACCGTCGGCGCAGTTATGGCCACGAATTGAACGCAGTGTCGAGCGCTCGACGCACAAAGCGCCCTCAACTTCCTGGTGGAATCTGCTGCCATTGTGGCGCGGGCTGAGCGCTGCCGGGCTGACCGCGACCTTGATTCTGGGCGCGATCCTGCTGACCCAGACCACACCGAAACCGAGTTATCTGGTGGTTTTGGTCGCGCCGCAGGACAAGGCGCCGGGCTGGGTGATCCAGGCCAGCAATGCACACGAGATTCAGTTGATTCCACTGGGTGTGGTCGAGGTGCCGGCGGACAAGGCACTGGAGTTCTGGACCAAGGCTGACGGCTGGCAAGGGCCGGTGTCACTGGGTCTGGTCAAGCCGGGGCAGGCGCTGTCGGTACCGCTGGACAAGTTGCCGCCACTGCAACCCAACCAGCTATTCGAGCTGACGCTGGAGGGCGCCAACGGCTCGCCAATCGGCAAGCCGACCGGGCCGATTCAGGCGATCGGGCGCGCGGTGAAGGTGTTGTAAGGCTCTGGCGCGGGGGTTCTGGCAATCATCATTGGCGTCGATGTTCACCATTACATCAATGAAGTTCTCATAAAAAATCCCCGGCGTAACATCCGCTCCATACCAACCAACAACACCCCGGAGCACACCATCATGAAACGCCAGACTCTTCTCAGCATCGCTTTCTCGGTTTTCGCAGTAAACGCTTTCGCCGCCACGCCAGCTCACACGATGATCGCCGCTGATGGCTCGGATCGTCTGTATCAAAACGCTGTTGCGGCTGATGGTTCCGATCGTCTGCAAGGCAACACCGTTGCCGCCGATGGCTCGGATCGCCTGCAAGGCAACACCGTCGCCGCTGATGGTTCCGATCGTCTGCAAGGCAACACCGTCGCCGCTGATGGTTCTGATCGCCTGCAAGGCAACACCGTCGCCGCCGATGGCTCGGATCGTCTGCAAGGCAACACCGTCGCCGCTGATGGTTCCGATCGTCTGCAAGGCAACACCGTCGCCGCTGATGGTTCCGATCGTCTGCAAGGCAACACCGTTGCCGCTGATGGTTCCGATCGTCTGCAAGGCAACACCGTCGCCGCTGATGGTTCCGATCGTCTGCAAGGCAACACAGTTGCCGAAGGTGGTTCGGATCGTCTGAACGAACGTCGCGCTGTTTGAATGAATGGCGTTACCGCAACAACCCAGAGAAACCCGGCTCCCGTCAGCCGGGTTTTTTACGTCTGCGTGAATCAGCCGCCCTTGGCCATGCAGCGCTTGTAACGTTCATCCACGCGCTTGGCGAACCAGGCAGTGGTCAATTTTCGGGTGATTTTCGGGCTCTGCAGCACGATCCCCGGCAACACCGCACGCGGCAGTGGTTTACCTTCTGCCTTCTCCGCCAGCTCGAACACGCGTTGATAGAGTCTGGTCTCTTCGAACTCCAGGGTTTTGCCCTTCTCCAATTGATCGCGAATGGTCGGGTTGCGCATGCCCAGCGATTTGCCGAGGGTGCGTACCGCCAGTTCCGTGCCGCCGGGCATGATCGAGTCGTAGCGGATCAAGTCGCCGTCCAGCGCCAGCGGGATGCCCGAAGCACGGCTCACCGCGTTCTGGAACGCGGCGTTGCGACTGGCGTACCACCCGGCATTGAAGTCGGCGAAGCGGTACAGCGGCTCGCGATAGCTGACCGGATAACCGAGCAAATGCGCGATGCCGAAATACATGCCACCGCGCCGGCTGAACACCTCGCGGCGGATGGTGCCGTCCACCGGGTACGGATAATCCTTGGCGTGCTGTTCGGCAAATTCGATGCTGACCTGCATCGGCCCGCCGGTGTGCACCGGGTTGAAGCCGCCGAACAACGTGCGGCCCATCGGCACTCGGCCAATGAAGTCATCGAAAATGGCACTCAACTCTTTTTCGCTGCGCGCCGCGCTCAGGCGTTCGCTGTAGGTTTTGCCGTTGGTCGAACGCACTTGCAGGGCGCCGCTGACCAGCAGGCTGGGGATATGCACTTTGGCGGCGCGGCGGTCCATTTCGTCACGGGCAATTTTGCCGAGGCCGGGCACTGTCGGGTCGGCTTGAAAGGTGGATTCCTGTTCGGCCACGGCGAGCACCGAACAGAGATTCTGTGTGGTCGGGCTGATGTTCTGCGCGGCGAACGCGGCATAGATATCCGTGGCCCAGCCCTGGCGGTCGGCGGTTTTGGCGGGCATCAGCCGCACGATCTCGGCCTTCACTTCGGCGGGGGCACGGGGTGCAGGCTCGCTGCTGCGCTGACCGGCACAACCGGCCAGCACCAGCAGCGCGGCGAGGGTGATAAATAATCGAGAGTTGTGCATGAAGCTTCATCCAGTCCGTTGAGGCGGGTTCACCATACGATCAATGGGGTTCCACAAACCAGACTTACACAGACCTTGTGGCGAGGGGATTTATCCCCGATGGGGCGCGAAGCGGCCCCGTTTTTGATTTCCAAGGGGACTGCTGCGCAGTCCATCGGGGATAAATCCCCTCGCCACAAGGACGCAAATCAAGCCGTGGATTAGAGGTTTCAGCCGTAATGACAAACTGATTGCAAAACGTTACTGAGAAAAACTATCATTTGTGCCTGGAGTCGCATTTGCGCAAGGAGTTCCCGCGCCGCCCTTACTTTTCTCACTGGCCGTGCGCCTCCAGGTACAAAAATGCCCGCTCCAGCTCGACTTGCCGTGCCCTTTCGCCCGACGCTTCTCGCCCTGCTGTGCTCCCTGACCATCACCGCCCACGCTGCTGAAAAAGACAACAAAGCGCTGGTGCTGGACGACGTCAACGTCAACGCTCAAGCCCCGACACCCAACGCCCTGCCCCCGGTCTACTCCGGTGGTCAGGTCGCACGCGGCGGCCAACTTGGCGTGCTGGGCAATCAGGACATGATGGACGTGCCGTTCAGCGCGGCCTCCTACACCGAGCAACTGATCCAGGATCAGCAAGCCGAGGACGTCGCCGATGTGCTGCTCAACGATTCCTCGGTGCGCCAGGCTTCCGGTTTCTCCAACCAGGCGCAGGTCTTCATGATTCGCGGTCTGCCGCTGAACGGCGACGATATTTCCTATAACGGCCTCTACGGCGTACTGCCTCGGCAGATCATCTCCACCGACGCCCTGGAGCGCGTGGAAGTGTTCAAAGGCCCGAACGCCTTTATCAACGGCGTGACCCCGACCGGTTCCGGCATCGGCGGCGGCGTCAACCTGCAGCCAAAACGCGCCGGCGACGTGCCGCTGCGCCGCTATACCACCGACATCAACAGTGAAGGTCGCGTCGGGCATCATTTCGATATCGGCCAGCGTTTCGGTGAAGACAACCGCTTCGGCGCGCGGATCAACCTGTCGCAACGTGAAGGCGATACCGGCATCGATCACGAAAACCAACGCTCGAAACTGTTCGCCATCGGCCTCGACTATCGCGGAGATGCGCTGCGGATTTCCGGCGACTTCGCCTATCAGAAAGAACGCGTCAACGGTGGTCGCAACTCGGTCAACCTCGGCACCGCCACGCATATTCCGGACGCGCCATCGGCCGACACCAACTACGCGCCGAAGTGGGGCTACACCGATATCGAAGACACCTTCGGCATGCTTCGTGCCGAATATGACCTCAACGACAACTGGACCGCTTACGCGGCCGGTGGCGCCAAACACACCCGTGAAGTCGGGCGCTACAACTCGACCACGCTGGTCGGCAACAGCGGCGCATCGTTCACCACTGGTTCGTTCATCCCTCACGATGAAGACAACACCAGCGTGATGGCCGGCCTCAACGGCAAGTTCAACACCGGCCCTGTCAGCCACAAGCTGAACTTCGGTCTGACCGGCATCTGGGCCGAACAGCGCAGCGCCTATGATTTCGACCTGACCAAGTACGCCAACAACATCTACCACCCGGTGGAAACCCCGGCGCCGGTCGGCAACTTTTCCGGCGGCGACCTCAATGACCCGGGCATCGTCGGCAAAACCTTCAACCGCAGCCTGGCGATTTCCGACACCCTCGGCTTCTTCGATGATCGTCTGCTGATAACCGCCGGCCTGCGTCGTCAGCAAATGGTGGTGCAAGGCTACAACTACGCCAGTTGGGGCAGCGGCGGCCGTAAATCGAGCTACGACGAGTCGATCACCACACCGGTCTACGGCCTGGTGTTCAAGCCGTGGGAGCACGTGTCGTTCTATGCCAACCACATTGAAGGTCTGGCCCAGGGCCCGACTTCGCCGACCAGCAGCGGCGGCTTTCGTGTGACCAATGGCAACGAAGTCTACGCACCGGCACGTTCCAAGCAGACCGAAGCCGGGGTGAAAGTCGACATGGGCACCTACGGCGCGAGCCTGGGGGTGTATCGCATCGAGCAACCGAGTGACGGTTACTGTGAAATCAACAGCGCCACCACCTGCACCTACGTGCGTGAAGGCGAGCAGGTCAACAAAGGCGTGGAACTGAACGTGTTCGGCGAGCCGATCAATGGTCTGCGCCTGATCAGCGGCCTGACGTTGATGGACACCGAACTGAAAAACACCCTCAATGGCGCCAACGACGGCAACCGTGCGATTGGCGTACCGACCTTCCAGTTCAACGCTGGTGCCGACTGGGATGTACCGGGCCTGCAAGGTGTAGCGCTGAATGCGCGGATGCTGCGTACTGGCGGCCAATATGCCGACGCAGCGAACAACCTCAGCCTGCCGACGTGGAACCGTTTCGATGCCGGTGCGCGTTATGCGTTCAAGGTGTCGGAGAAGGACGTGACCGTGCGTCTGGGCGTCGAGAATCTGGCGAACAAGAAGTACTGGGAATCGGCTCAGGGTGGATATCTGACGCAGGGTGAGCCGCGAGTGGCGAAGTTGTCGGGGACTATCGACTTCTAAACCGCTGTCGAACACACACCTGTGGCCAGGGAGCTTGCTCCCGCTGGGTCGCGAAGCGGCCCCCGCTTCTTTGACAGAAGCGGACTACTGCGCAGTCCGGCGGGAGCAAGCGCCCTCGCCACAGAATCTCTGCCAGAAATCAAAAAGGCCCCGCCGCCCCAACGCTGCGGGGCCTTTTTCCGTCTGGCTGATCAACTGGCCACCCTCTCCTTCTGATCCATACTTGCTGCACAGCAAACGGAGAACAGGCCCATGAACCGCAGCGACGTCCTGATCATTGGCGCCGGCCCGACCGGCCTGGTGCTCGCCCTGTGGCTGAGCAAACTGGGCGTGCAGGTGCGCATCATCGACAAAACCTCCGCCCCCGGCACCACCTCCCGGGCGCTGGCGGTGCAGGCGCGCACGCTGGAGCTGTACCGGCAACTGGATCTGGCCGACACCATCGTGCGCAGCGGCCATCGCGTTGCGGCAGCCAATTTCTGGGTCAACGGTAAACCGGTCGCGCAACTGCCGCTCAATCGCATCGGCGAGGGCCTGACACCTTATGCGTTCATCGAAATCTTCCCGCAGGACGAGCACGAACGGCTGCTGATTGATCGGCTCGAAGACTATGGCGTAAGCGTCGAACGCAACACGACGCTGGAGAGTTTCGAGGAAACCGGCGACGGTCTCACCGTGCATTTACGCCTGCCCGATGGCGAACAGGAAATCTGCCAGGCCTGCTATCTGGCCGGTTGTGACGGCGCGCGATCGGTGGTGCGCAAAACCCTCGACACCGGTTTCCCCGGTGGCACCTATCAACAGATTTTCTACGTGGCAGATGTGCAGGCCAGCGGGCCGGCGATGAATGGCGAGTTGCATCTGGATCTGGACGAAGCGGACTTTCTCGCGGTGTTCCCGCTGGCCGGAGCAGGCCGCGCACGGCTGATCGGCACCGTACGCGACGAACGTGCGGAACGCGTCGACACACTGGAGTTTTCCGACGTCAGCAGCCGCGCCATCGAGCACCTGAAAGTGCACATCGAAGAGGTCAACTGGTTCTCCACCTATCGCGTGCATCACCGAGTGGCGGAGCATTTTCGCAGTGGTCGCGCGTTCCTGCTCGGCGACGCGGCCCACGTGCACAGCCCGGCGGGTGGTCAGGGCATGAATACCGGCATCGGCGATGCGATCAATCTGGCGTGGAAACTCGCCGCGGTTATCAGCGGTGGCGCCGAGACCCGACTGCTCGACAGCTACGAAACCGAACGCATCGCCTTCGCCCGGCGGTTGGTCTCCACCACCGACAAAGTCTTCAGTTTCGTCACCGCAGAGGGGCGCATGGCTGATCTGCTGCGCATGCGTGTGGCACCGTTTCTGATCCCGAAAATGGCCTCATTCGAAGCGAGTCGCGAATTCCTCTTCCGCACGGTGTCGCAAGTCACCCTCAACTATCGCGGCATGTCGCTCAGCCAAGGCGTGGCCGGACACGTCCACGGCGGTGATCGCCTGCCGTGGGCGCATGACGGTGAAGGGGATAACTACGAGCCACTGCGCCAGCCTTGCTGGCAAGTGCATGTATACGGCGACACCAGCGACGAGATGATCCAATGGTGCAACGAACATCACCTGCCGCTGCATGTGTTCGACTGGCGACCGGCGTTTGAGACGGCAGGATTGGGGCGCAACGGCTTCTACCTGCTGCGCCCGGATACCTACGTGGCGATTGCCGATAACAGCGCGGATCCGAAGGTAATCGAGCGCTACTTCCGTGATCACGGCATCCGGCCGTTCTTCAATTGCTCCTGACACACCACAATCCTCTGTAGGAGTGAGCCTGCTCGCGATTGCGGTGTGTCATTCACCAATGATTCGACTGACACACCGCAATCGCGAGCAGGCTCACTCCTACATTTGGATTTGCTGTGTGGCCTAGATCCCGGCCAAGGCCAGATCCATCGCAAAGTAAGTGAAGATCAGATCCGCGCCCGCACGCTTGATCGCGCCCAGGCTTTCACGCACCACGCGATCCTCATCAATCGCCCCGGCCTGTGCGCCGAACTTGATCATCGCGTATTCGCCGCTGACCTGGTACGCCGCCAGCGGCAGGTTCGAGGCCTCGCGAATATCGCGGATGATGTCGAGGTAGGCGCCGGCCGGTTTGACCATCAGCGCATCGGCGCCTTCCTGTTCGTCCAGCAGCGATTCGCGCAAGGCTTCACGGCGGTTCATCGGGTTCATCTGATAGCTTTTGCGGTCGCCCTTCAGCGCGCTGCCACCGGCCTCGCGGAACGGGCCGTAGAGCGCCGAAGCGAACTTGGTCGAATAGGCCATGATCGGAATCTGGGTAAAACCGGCCGCATCGAGTGCCTGACGAATCGCCCGTACCTGACCGTCCATTGCCGCCGACGGCGCAATCACGTCAGCGCCGGCACGAGCCGCTGCCACAGCCTGTTTGCCGAGATTGATCAGAGTCTGGTCGTTGTCGACTTCATGGTTGTGCATCACGCCGCAATGGCCATGATCGGTGTACTCGCAGAAGCAGGTGTCGGACATCACGATCATTTCCGGCACGGCATCCTTGGCGATCCGCGACATGCGCGAAACCAGGCCGTTTTCACGCCAAGTGTCGCTGCCATTGCTGTCCAGATGATGGGACACGCCGAAGGTCATCACCGACTTGATGCCGGCGCGAGCATAACGCTCGATCTCACTGGCCAGTTTGCGCTCGGGAATGCGCATCACGCCGGGCATGCTCTTGATCGGCACGAAGTCATCGATCTCTTCTTCGACGAAAATCGGCAGCACCAGATCGTTCAGGCTGAACTCGGTTTCCTGGAACAGACTGCGCAGGCTCGCATTGCGGCGCAGACGGCGGGGACGTGCTTCGGGGAACTGACTGGACATGGGGCTTTCCTGAAAACGCAAGATGAGACGAAAGTCGTAGGGGGCGAAGCTTATGCCTTGCGAGGGTTGGCGTACAAACCTGGATCAATCAAGAGTGCATTACTGAGCGCGCAACAATCCTCCAGACCACCATAAAACCCTGTGGGAGCTGGCTTGCCAGCGATGGCGGTGGGTCAGTCAACATGGATGTCGACTTGCCGGCCTCATCGCTGGCAAGCCAGCTCCCACAGAGTCATGTGTCATTCAAGCAGGAATGGTCAGGCCTCGGGTGACCGCCGGCCGCGCCAGGAAGCGCTCGAGCACACGAGTCACATTGGGGAAGTTGCTGATGCCCACCAGATCGCCCGCTTCATAAAAACCAATCAAATTGCGCACCCAAGGGAACGTCGCGATGTCGGCAATGGTGTAACGCTCGCCCATGATCCAGTCGCGGCCTTCCAGACGTGTGTCGAGCACCTTCAGCAGACGTTTGCTTTCGTCGACGTAGCGGTCACGCGGGCGCTTGTCCTCGTAGTCCTTACCAGCGAATTTGTTGAAGAAACCGAGCTGGCCGAACATCGGGCCGATACCGCCCATCTGGAACATCAGCCACTGAATGGTTTCGTAACGCAGCGCCCCCTCCTGGGCCAGCAACTGGCCGCTTTTGTCCGCCAGGTAAATCAGGATCGCGCCGGACTCGAACAGCGGCAGCGGCTGATCTTCAGGGCCATGAGGGTCGAGGATCGCCGGGATCTTGTTGTTCGGGTTCAGCGACAGGAATTCCGGGGACAACTGGTCATTGGTGTCGAAACCGACACGGTGCGGCTCGTACGGCAGGCCGATCTCTTCAAGCATGATCGAGACCTTGACGCCGTTGGGGGTCGGCAGGGAATAGAGCTGAATCCAGTCAGGGTACTGCGCCGGCCATTTCTGGGTGATCGGGAACGCGGACAGATCGGTCATGGGAAGCATCCAGTCACAAATTAAAGGCTGATCATAATGTAGGGGCTGCCGAAGGCTGCGATCTTTTGATTTTGACCTTTGAAGCAAGATCAAAAGGTCGCAGCCTGCGGCAGCGTCTACAGGAACCGTAACATTCAGTGATTAATCTCCTCCGCAAGCCGATCCAGGTTGCCGTTAGAGTGCCGCGCACGCTTGCGGATCGAACCAAAAGGGCCTCAGGGGACTCTGAGCTATGCCCTTGTTGCAGAGGAAGCGCTTCACGACATGGAAACCACCCGGTGCTGGGAGCCCGTGGTGCAAAGGTTTGTCAGCCTTAATCGAACACGCTGAAGACTTTTTTATTTCATGACGAACCTTATGCGTTTCGCCAAACGTTTCAAACATCGCGCGTATGTGGCCCTGCCCTCCCTGTTGGCGGTCAGCGCGCTGTTCCTGTCGCTGGAATCCAGCGAAAGCCGTGCCCAAACGGTGGACGGCACCCAGACGTTGGTGTTCCTGCGTCACGCGGAAAAACCCGAAGGCGGTCTCGGCCAGCTCAATTGCCAAGGCCTGAACCGGGCCATCGACCTGTCGACGCTGCTGCCGGAAAAATTCGGCAAGGCCGATTATGTGTTCGCCGCCAACCCGACACGCAATGTCGAGGAAGGCGAGCTGGACAATTCCTACAGCTATATTCGCCCGCTGATGACCATCAGCCCGGCCGCGATCAAGCTCGGCCTGCCGGTGAATATCGAGTTCTCGGCCAACGACACCAGCGATCTGGCGCGCGAACTGCTCGAAGACAAGTACCACAACTCGACGATCTACACTGCCTGGTCTCACGGCTACCTGCCGGAACTGATCAACAAGATTGCAGGTAACGCGGTCGGCAAGAAACAGAACATCACCGATGACTGGGCGGGCAACGACTTCGATTCGCTGTATGTGCTGACCCTGACGTGGCACAACGGCAAGGCCAGCCTGCAAAGCCACAGCTACAAGCAGGGGCTGGATAATGGCAAGGCGACCTGCCCGACCTGAGTTTTTTGCTGTCAGTCAGGGCCTCATCGCTGGCAAGCCAGCTCCCACAGTGTTTTGTGGTGACCGCCACTATGGGCATCACTCAAGACCTGTGGGAGCTGGCTTGCCAGCGAAGGGCCAGTCAATACGCCATCAACCCGGCTGACTCAGCCGCTCCCGCAGGTACTCAAGTACCGCCCCGCGCTCCCCCGCGAGCTCGATCCGCCCACCCTTCTTCTCGCGTTGAAACGCATACATCGGGTCGTAATATTCGCGCAGCAAGCCTTCGATCCAGCCCCGGTGCAAATCCACAGCACCACTGCGGCCCTGCTCGGCCAGAGCGTCTTCCATCAGGATCAGCATCCGTCGATGGCGCTCGCCGCCGAGACGTTTCTGCACGTTGTTCAAACTGTCCAGCAAGCGCTCGGCAAACAGGGCAAAACCCTGCTCGCCATGCACCAGCGAAAACTCCGCAGACAGATCCACCACATAATCACGCAGGATCCGCTCGACACGATCTTCAAAGCGATCCTCCAGCCAGACCATCGGGTACTGCTGCATGCCCTGATACAGCGGCAACGGCAAGGCACAACTACCGACGACCCGGCTCTCGTCCTCCAACACGAACTGCCCGATACCGGCATGGCGCTTCTTCAGAATGTCGATGGCCAGGCGGTTTTCAAAATCGATGTTAGACGGCTGCCCGGTGGCACGTTTGCCGAAGCTTGAGCCGCGATGATTGGCGTGACCTTCCAGGTCCAGCCCGTTGCGCAATTGCACCAGCACTTCGGTCTTGCCCGTGCCGGTCATGCCGCCCAGCAAGACGAAATCGCACTGGGCGATGGCCTCCTCAAGCGTGTCGATCAGGAAGCTGCGCATCGCCTTGTAACCACCGCCGATGCGCGGGTAATCGATGCCCGCCTCGTCACGCAGCCACTGTTGAGTGATCTGCGAACGCAAGCCGCCACGAAAACAATAAATGAAGCCCTCTGGGTGAGCCCGGGCGAACTCGGCCCACGCCTGAATGCGCTCGGTTTTCACCGTGCCGGACACCAGTTGATGCCCCAGTTCGATGGCGGCGTGCTGCCCGTGCTGCTTGTAACAAGTACCAATCTTCTGCCGCTCGCTGTCATTCATCAGCGGCAGATTGACCACGCCGGGGAACGCGCCTTTGTGAAACTCGACCGGCGCGCGGGCGTCCATCAGCGGTCGGTCGTTGAGGAAAATATCGCGGTAATCGGTGCAGTCGCGGAACATCAAATCACCTCGACTGCGTTCGTCTGTCGCTCGACCAGATCACCGATTGGCGCAAGGTTCAGGCCCAGTTCTTCGGCCAGGGCAAGAAACTCGTCATTGCCTTCTGGGGTAACAGCAATGAGCAGACCGCCACTGGTTTGCGGGTCGCAGAGCACGCGTTTGTGCAGTTCTTGCACGCGACCGACCTTGGACGAATAACTGTCGAAATTGCGCAACGTACCGCCAGGCACACAGCCCTGATCGAGGTAGTACTCGACGCTGTCCAGACGCGGCACACGGTCGTAAGCAATACGGGCAGTTAGTTTGCTGCCGTCCGCCATTTCCACCAGGTGCCCGAGCAGGCCGAAACCGGTGACGTCGGTCATTGCAGTGACGCCGGCGAGTTTGCCGAAGCGACTGCCGGGTTTGTTCAGGGTGCACATCCAGTCGCGAGCGACGCCAACATCGCTGTGGCGCAATTTGCCCTTTTTCTCCGCCGTGGTGAGGATGCCGATGCCCAGCGGTTTGGTGAGGTACAACAGGCAACCAGCGGTCGCAGTGTCATTGCGTTTCATGTGGCGCTTTTCCACCAGACCGGTGACGGCGAGGCCGAAAATCGGTTCCGGTGCATCGATCGAGTGCCCTCCCGCCAGCGGAATGCCCGCCGCATCACACACCGCGCGACCGCCACGAATCACTTCCCGCGCCACCTCCGGCGCCAGCACATTGACCGGCCAGCCGAGGATCGCAATCGCCATCAACGGGTCGCCGCCCATGGCGTAAATGTCGCTGATCGCGTTGGTCGCAGCGATGCGGCCGAAGTCGAACGGTTCGTCGACGATCGGCATAAAGAAATCGGTGGTCGACACCACGCCACGCTCGGCATCGATCTCGTAGACCGCCGCGTCATCACGCGAGGCATTGCCGACCCACAGTTTCGGATCAAGATTCTGCGCCCCGCTACCGGCCAGAATCACCTCCAGCACCTGCGGGGAAATCTTGCAGCCGCAACCGGCACCGTGGCTGTATTGGGTCAGACGAATCGGCTCGCTCATGGGGGCAGTCTCAGGCTGGGGAATGGGGCGAATTCTAGCAGAGCGCAGGAAAGCTGATTTTTGCGCTGAATGCCAAGGCCCCTTCGCTAGCAACTGGCTGCCCTATCGCTCACTGAGCTGCATAACTTTCATGCACGACGCTTGCCGGTTGATGATGTTTTTTGGACCTCGGCAAAGATCTCGGTAATGGGTCGTCGCGGCTGGCGTTTTTGTATCTGGCGCACCTGCTCACTTAGCCGCAGCAACTCCTCACTCGGCTTGGCCCATTGATCTTCCGGTAAAGGCTCGGACCACTCGCGCATGGCTTCGGGCAATGTATGTTTGCCAATCCTTTCGAGGCGCCGCACTTCCCATTCGACGAGACGGTTGGGAATCGTCCACAGAGTCATGACGTGGTACAGGTACCAGAAAAACCCTGACAGCCGAGTGCGCGAGCCATCGCGTATCTGCTGGTGCATGCGTGCGCGGGCGTTGCGAAACGTGTGCAGGCCTTCGTGGGGCGGGTCGTCGGGGCCTTGGAGGTCTTGTAGGTCCTGAATCGACTTGAGGTCGTTGACCTCGTATTCCATGTAGCCGCGAATGGCTTCCCAATGGCTGATGGCGAGCGGCAGCCCGGCGCAGGGGAATTCGAGGCTGGTGAGGGTTTCGCCGTGGTAGAAGCCGATGCCCATGCCGTATTGGCGGTGGATGCCATATTGGGTCGCGCCTTGGGCTTCGATGATTCAGGCGGAAAGAGATTCCCAGGGGACGAAGACGGGGTCGGTTTCGCCTTCGGGCATGAAGCAGACTTCGCGGCGTTGGCGGTTGAAGCGGGTCGGGATGATTGAAGCGCGTTTTTTGTGGTTGTGGTGCCAGACGCAAAGGCCGATGAGTAAGGCAAGAAAGCCCGTTATTAACGCTAGTTCGTATGACGCGAGAAAAACGCCCTCAATAACTTCTCTGATGAACTCCCATCCGTCCCCGAACAGGAGCGCAAGCAATCCTCCGACAAGTGGATATAGGAGTGCGATCATGACGGTGCCAGTGAATGGCCCGCCCAATATCACTTGCCATGAGAACACCTGCGGTGATCCGAACCCAAAGTCCATATACACATCGTTCAGTTCTCCGATATGTGGCCCATAGGGTGGTGTTGCTGTGGGCAATGGCAGTGGCGCGAGATAGGTAATTTTTCCACCTGAAAACGGCTCGATATTGCCTGTTTTTCGTGGCTGTTCAAGCTGCGTTGTACCTGTTGGCTTGTCGAGACTATTCGGCATGATCGGCTTGCTCCAAGAACTGGGTTTCAACAAGCAATAGCGGTGGATTTTCTTTTACCAACTGAGGAACGACTACAGAGAAATGACCTTCTTTTCGAGGATCCAGATGGATGACTTGAGTTCTCGATGCCCACTCACCTTTGGCGTTCATTCTTTGAATACAAACTGCCAGTTCAAGTGTTTCTTTCGCCGGAGTGAATTCAACGTCAGTGAGCAGTACGGGGGAATCACTCATGCGCGACGCTTACCAGTCGCAGCCGAGTGTTGCACCTCGGCAAAGATCTCGGTAATCGGCCGGTGAGGCTGACGCTTTTGAATCTGCCGCACCTGCTCACTTAGCCGCAGCAACTCCTCACTCGGCTTGGCCCATTGATCTTCCGGTAAAGGCTCGGACCACTCGCGCATGGATTCAGGCAACGTCTGTTTGCCAGTCCTTTCGAGGCGCCGCACTTCCCATTCAACGAGGTGGTTGGGAATCGTCCACAGGGTCATGACGTGGTACAGGTACCAGAAAAACCCTGACAGCCGAGTGCGTGAACCGTCGCGGATCTGCTGGTGCATGCGGGCGCGGGCGTTGCGAAAGGTGTGCAGGCCTTCGTGGGGCGGGTCGTCGGGGCCTTGGAGGTCTTGTAGGTCCTGAATCGATTTGAGGTCGTTGACCTCGTATTCCATGTAGCCGCGAATGGCTTCCCAATGGCTGATGGCGAGTGGCAGGCCGGCGCAGGGGAATTCGAGGCTGGTGAGGGTTTCGCCGTGGTAGAAACCGATGCCCATGCCGTATTGGCGGTGGATGCCATATTGGGTCACGCCTTGGGCTTCGATGATCCAGGCGGAGAGGGATTCCCAGGGGACGAAGACGGGGTCGGTTTCGCCTTCGGGCATGAAGCAGACTTCGCGGCGTTGACGGTTGAAGCGGGTCGGGATGATTGAAGCGCGTTTTTTGTGGTTGTGGTACCAGACGGCTAAGCAAATAAGCACGATTAAAGGGCCGGCAATCAACTCGTTCTCATAGCCCACTTCGAACATACCAATTACTGACTCGCGGATTGCTTCATGTCCGTAGCCAAAAATAATGCCCAAAAGACCAGTAAATAACGGGAATAAGACCGTGACAATGATAGCGCCTGTGAATGCCCCTCCTAGCATTAGTTGCCAGGAAAATACCTGCGGTGACCCGAGACCAAAGTCCATATACGCGTCATTTAACTTTCCAATGTGCGGCCCATGAGGTGGAATCGTCGTAGGAAGTGGCAACGGTGCGAGGTAGGTAATTTTTCCACCTGAAAATGGCTCGATATATCCTGCCTTCCTATGTTGCTCAATTTTCGAGGTAGCAATGGGCTTGCCGTGATCACTCAGCATGATCAGCCCACTCAAGATATTGGGTTTCTACTAGCAACATAGGAGGGTTTTCTTTGACAAACTTAGGAGCGACCACGGCAAAATGCCCCTCTGCCCGAGGATCCATATGAATTACTCGAGTTCGAGATGCCCATTCCCCTTTGCCATTCAGAGCTTGAACACAGACCGCCAGTTCTAACGTTTCCTTTGCAGGCGTGTATTCAGAGTGGGTCGCAACAGGGTATTGAAGACAAAACACCAATCCTTCTGGCGATGACCTCACAATACGCAAGCTGCTCAGTATCTCCTCGCTGATAACTTCCTTGCGTTCTCGCGGCGCACCTTGAGCATGCAACGGCATCAAAACGCTATGGGCGCCGATGCCCAATCGATGAGTTTGCTTACCGTTTAAAGGAAATAATAGATCGCCCAGCGTCAGCCTTGGCAGCACCAGATGGATATCGCTGGGTTTGGCTTTGAACAACAGGTTTTTCAGCCAGGAGTCGTGCGGGTTTGGGCCAAGTTGGGCGTAAGGTGCATGGATCAGAAAAGCCAGATAACTCTGAAAGTCTTCCAGTGAATGATCGCCGCGCATTTCCGCATCACGACTCCAAGGCGTGATTTTCAACCATTTGTCGTGGGCTGAGAGGTTGTAGCGATTGAACAGCCAAGTACCCACGAATTCCAGCACGGTGAACAAAGCGCCAGCCAAGTTGAAGCGGAAGAATATGGTGGAAAGACGTGTACCAGCGGCGGCCCAGGCAGCTGTTCGTGCCGCGCTATTAGGTGCAGCCAATACCTTGAAAGAGGCGTAGACAGTATTACCTACTCCGTAAGCGTTAGTTGTCACCATTCCTCCCGCGCCCAAGGTCGCCAATGCGGCCATTCTCTGCTCAGACTGACTCCCGCTGCGGATCGCCTCTTGCCAGTTTCGACGTTGGTTTGCGAAGTTGGCAACAGACGCTCTGAAACCCAAGATATAAGTAAAGAAACCTAGCCCTACATGCAATTTCCCGATCTGAACTTGCACATGTTGCAACGTCTCAAGCTGCAGACTTGCCACAAGCGCTGTACTACGAGCCTTCATCGCCGTATCCGCAAGGCTTTGCGCTGCAGTGAAACCGGCCGCTCCCGTCACAGCCAAAGCAGCAAAAAAATCCGCCCGCTTCTTCTTGTCCCGGGTCTGCTTCATCAATTCCCCATAAACCCCCACCAAATTCACCACCTGCACCAAAACCACCACCAACCCCATCCCCTCCGTCTTCACCAGACTCCCCGCCGAAATCCCACCCACCCCCAGCCGAATATTCCCCAGCAAACTCCTTAACTCCCCCTGCTGTGCCGGCGGAAACACTACCGTCACCCCTGCCCGCGCGGGCGTGGCGCCGTACAAGCGGGCCGAGCGATCCGGCACTTCCTCAATCGGGCTCAGCGCCGCCGCCAGTCGCCCTTCAATCACCGTCAACTGCGCCCGCACGCGCAGGATCTCTTCCTGCAACTCCAGCGCTCTCGGCGTTTTGTGGCCTTGGCGGTTCTTGTTGTGGGTGATCTGGTTGCGTTCGCGGTTGAGGGTTTTCAGGTAGTCGCGTTCGCGCAGCAGTTCCTTGATTGCGGTTTGCAGGGCGGATTGTTCTGCGGGGCTGGCGACGGTGAAGGTCACGCCGCTGGTTTTGGCGGCATCGAAGAGGCGCAATTTCAGCCCTTTGGGCAGGCGCTGGAACAGCTCATCGAGATCAGGAATTTTCTCGCCCGATAAGTCGAAGCCTTCTAGCACGCGGTTCAGGCCTAGGTTCAGTGCCGGGCTGTAGGTGTCCTGCACAGCGGCCGCGACCGTGCGGCTGTGTTCGGGCATGTCGTCGAGGGCCGGCAGGTGCGGTTGCTCGATCTTCTTCAGTTTCGCCAGCCAATCCGGCAGGTTGTTGAACGTGGCCATGCCGGCGTTGAACAGGAACGCATATTGCCCGGCCTGCTCGGCTTGCAGGCGCAGCGGCAAGGTGTAGAACAGCGTCCGGGTCAATTCCGGGTGCTGTTCCAGATAACCGAGCATTTGTTCGCTCGCCGCGTCGCTGCGGCAGAGGTCCTTGAGACAGGCGTATTCGGTGCTGAGGGCCTGGTGCAGTTGCGTCGCCTCTTGTGCGTCGTAGTACCACGCCGCGCGGTGGAAGCGGCCGGCGACCAGCAGTTGCGTGCGGTCGGCGGTGATGCGTTCGAGCAGGCGGTTCCAGCGGCCGAGGTCGTCGCGCAGCAGATTCAGTCGCTTGTCCATCGCTGGACGGTCGATCAGGTCGTTGACCCCGCGTTTGCCGCTGAGCACCGGGCCGTCGAGCACATCGCGCATGCGCCGATCCTGATCCTTGCCCAGATCGACCAGCGTTGACAGGTGTCGCTCGACGAAATCTTCGGGGGCGACTGCCTCGAAATACTGACGCGTGTAGTAACGGCGATCCGCCTCGGCGGTGGCGCGATCATGGGCGGTGAAATCTGGCGCGACGCCGTCGAAACGGTTCAGGGCCAGCGACTGATCGAGGGCCTTTTCACGCAGTTGATTCAGTTCCGGCGTCGCGTCTGTAGAGGTCGGCTCGATGCTGCCACCCTTGTTCAAATAATCGAGCAACGCCTTGCGCGTGTTCTCACGATCCGGTTCTGGCAACTGCTCGATATCGGCAAACAGGGCTTTGGCCTGCGGTTGGTCACTGGCGTTGGCCAGACTGTCGAAATCTTTGTCGTTGAGCTGGCTGAGCGATTCGATGTAACTGGCCAGCAGATAATCACGCTCGTTGTTATCAGTGTTGCTCCACGCCTCGACCCAGCCGACCACGCGGTCCTGATACTCGGCCAGATCGCGCAGCACGCCCAGATCGTCGTTGACCAGCAGAAACAGCGTGTCGTCCTGATAAGGCCCGCGTACCCGACCGAGAAACTCACCGATGTGTGCGGCACGAAAACGCTTCGGTTGCTCCCATAGATAAGGTTCGCGTTCATGCTCGGGGGCATCGCTGACGTGCACGGTCGGCATCCGCGTCGCGCCCTCTTCAGCGACCGGCTCAGCGCCAGTCGCCACTTCCGCCAGCCATTTTTTCGCCTGAGCAACCGTCAGCAAATGTTCGCCACCGACCAGACAATTCACCGGCCCCAGATCGACTGCCTGCATGAAATGCTCACGCTCCTCAGCGCTATCCAGCACCTGAGAGCATTTGCGGGCCGTCCACTGCACCTCGGCGAAGCTCACGTACAGCGTGCTTTTGCGCGAAAAGATCAGTGCCGGGCGCTCTTCAATGGCGCCGCGCTGATCCTCGCTGACCGTTTTACCCTGATGCAACAACGCCGTGATGATGCCGTCGAGTACCCGGTATTCGTACAAGTCGCCACTGAGGCCGTCGATGATGTACAGCCAGCCGTCGCGCAACCGGCGGATGCCCATCGGGCGCGCGCTCAGGGTGTACGGCAAATTCAGCTCGGCGCCGGGATCGTGCTCTCTTTCCACCAGGCCGTAACTCAGCGGCAGCAGTTGCACGTGGGTTTGTCGCAGCGGGCACGCCGTGGGAGTAGCAATTGGGGCTTTCGAAGCCGCTGCGGCATCAAGGATGGCGGGATGGGTCATGGGCATTCCTTCTGGCTGGCCCAGCGCTGCGCCAGATCAGCGGCCAACGCAACGCGCTCGCCCGGTGATTGCAGTGAGGGCGAATGCAGCAAGTGATGGATTTTTGGGTGTTGGTCGATATCGCTGCCGTCAAGCCACACCATCAGGTTGGCGTAGTTGAACAACTCGGATTGGCTGCTCAGGCCAAGCGCGCGGGCTTGGCTATCAATCTGCTCAAGGGTTGGCCAGCGCTGACTCAGCGCTCCTTCGAGAGGAAATCCGGGAAAGTGCTTCAACAGATGCGCATTGAGTTCCAGCAAGGCGCGACGCCGATCAACCCGGTCCAGCGCTGCGTCCAGTTCAGGGCTCAGGCAATAAGGAACGCCAAGCACCGGGCACTCCGCCCGTCGCGGTCGATGGCTGTGCCAGACCGCGTTGACGCAATCGGCAGTCACCACGCAACTCAAAGGCCCGAACAAACACTGATCGCCACTGGCAAACAGGGCATGAGCAACCGCCGCATCGGCCAGCCGCAGCATGGCCGACTGGCCGGCCGGCAACTCGACGCTGACCAGTTTGCGCAAGTGCTCGGCCACGCTGTGCGCAGGCGCCGCGCTGAACAACAACACGCCCCACTCCTCAGCCGCGTGTTGCAGATAGAACAGCGCCAGCGGATCGTCCGCCTGCTGGATCTCCACCAGCAACGGCGAGATGTCGCGCAATGCAGAAAAGGACGTCTGGTCGAACAAGGCAAACGTATTGGCCGCCGGGCTGAGCTGCCTGACCCGCGCTGGCAAATCGCTGATCGTTGCGCCATCCAGCAACAGCAAGGCCCGTTGCTCGCTCCAAGGCAAATCATCGGGAAAAGAAGTCAGAACGCTCATGCTTGGGCCGCCTCGCAGACCAGGCACCGCGCGTCACGGTTGGCAGCCAACGCATGGCGTTGCTGAAGCGGATCAGACGCCACTTTCAACGACGGCAACGCTCCCGGCACCAACGGTTCTGCTGCCAGGCCAACCGCAGGCGCGCCACCCTGAACGATCGGCACGCTGCTGCAGATGCCCTCCGGCCCCAGCGTCAACCAGTGCCCGCCGGCCATGATCGTCACATGGGTGCCGCCATCGATAACCACTTGCTGACCGGCGCCGAGGTGGATTTGCTGGCCGGCGCTGAGTCGCTGACTGGCGACCCGGATGTGCCGGTCGCCTTGCACCCACAGGTGGTCGTCCTGCTTGAGTTCGGTCAGGCGATTGCCGTGGGTCAGATGATGCTCATCACTGCGCAGATCAAGACTGCATAGACCGCCGACGACCATTGTGTGTTGGTGGTCGACCTGCACGCGTTGGTCATTGAGCACCAGTTGAGCGAAGTCACGCTGGGCGCGAATGGCAATTTCTTCAGCGCCTTTTCTGTCCTCGATGCGCAACTCGTTATAGCCGCCACCGCCCGGACTGCTCTGGCTGCGAAAGATACTGCGCGTGTGTTCGGCCGGCAGGGCCAGTGGCACCGGCGTCGCCGCGTTGGGCAAGCAGCCGGCCACGAACGGTTTGTCCGGATCGCCCTCGGTAAACCCCACCAGCACTTCCATGCCGACGCGCGGAATCTGCACGCTGCCGTAACGGTCATGGGCCCAGCCCGTGGCCACGCGCAGCCAGCAACTGGATTGCTCGTTGAGCTGACCGTCGCGATCCCACAGCAGTTGTACTTTCACCCGACCATAGGCGTCGCAGTAGATTTCCTCGCCGGGCGGCCCCGTCACCACGGCATGCTGGTTGCCGGTCATGCGTATTTTCGGATGCTCCAGCGCGGGGCGAAAATTCACCTCCCAAGGCGTCGCGACGAAGTGATTGCGATAGCCCTGACTGAAACCATCGTCGGTAGCCGGGACGCTTGACGATTCCTCCAGCACTTGCGGTTGCAGGCCGATGTGCTCAACGCGGGTCAGCAGCCACAGGCCATTGCAGTCGGCGCGCGGGTGCTCGCTCATGTCGACGAAACTGCCACTGCGCATCAGGCTTTGGTCGCTGCGCCCATGGGCTTGACGATAATCGGCACGATGCCGCTCAAGGGCGCGCTGGCTCAAATGTCTACCGTGATCACGGTGGCTGAACTGTCCCGGAAAGCGGTAATCCTCAAGCGCTGGAAGCCGGTTTTCTTTGGCCTCGGCGTCGAGTTGCACCGTGGGTTTTTCAAAGTGATAGTCGCGGCGACTGACGTGGCTGGTGCGGGTTTCGAGACGAACCTTGAAGCGGTCGATCACCGCCGCTTCGGCGACCATGCCGCTGCCTTGTGCATAGGCTGTCGGCACGTCAGGTGTGGGGAAGACCGTCTGGTCGTCGCCAAACACCAACAGATGCCCATCGTTACGGTGCTGGAAATGAAAGTGCAGGCCTTCTTCCTCGCACAAACGCTGGATGAAGTGCAGATCCGACTCGTCGAACTGCACGCAATACAGGCGCGGCGGGTACTCGGCACTGAGTTGAAAACGCCAGGCATCGGGCTGCATGCCGTGGTCACTCAACACGCTGGCGATGATTTGCGGCACGCTCTGGTGCTGGAAGATCCGTTGATTATGGCGATGCGCAAGGTAAGCCAGACAGGGCACCAGAACGATCTGATAGCGCGTCAGACGGGAACCGGAATCACCTTGGGCGATTCGATAAATCTGCCCGTGAAGACCGGCGCCGTTCGCACAAAACGAGAGAAATGCCGGACGGTGCAGCAAGGACTCGAGATCCAGGTCACGGCGTTCGCTGACCAGTTCAAGGTCGATCTTGTAGGTTTGGTTGAGCGCCTCGGTAGCCCGGAATTCGGCTACCTGCAGATCGTGGGGAAAACCTTCGATATCGAGTCTGAAAACAACGGAGCGGCCGGCGGTAAGCATCCACATATCCCTGTGTCTGTTTAAGGCACAGGACTGTGAGGCGTGATGGCTAAATCGGTGAAGTCAGATGAATCGATGTTTGATGTAGGGCGTTTCCATTTGGGAAAAAGCGGACGGTTCCAAAACGAATTTCCTACAGAAGTTACTGAGACCTTTGCTCCGGCAAAAAAAAACCGCCCTCGCGGGCGGCTAAAAGTGCTTCGACCCTAATTCAGAAGCCAAGGCTGAAGCTGATGGTCATCGCGTGATCGTTGTTGTCGTTCGACAGTTGCCCCGAATAGCCGACCCCGAGCTTGCCGGTCGGGCTGATCTGGAAGTCCACGCCCGCTTCAACGATGGCGCTGTCCTTGGCAATCGGCACACCTTGAGTGCTGAACGAGGCGCCGCCGTCGATGAAGGTCAGGTCGGCGTCAGGCTTGGTGTCGCCGAACGCATGCCGCCAGCCCACAGCCGCGCGCGGGGTAAATTGCCCGCCGTTGCTCAGGGTGATGACTTTGCCGGCGCGCAGGCCGAGGGTCGAGAAGGTGATGTCCTGATCGGCATCGGCCTTCAGGCGCCCTACTCCGCCCTTTTCCTTGGCCTTGTCGGTGTCGTAGTTGACGTAGGCCAGACCGGCGAACGGCTCCAGAGCGATACCGGCGGCGTCAATGGTGTAACCGACTTCGCCGAAGACCTGTGCGCTGCGTGCGTCGTAGTTGGCTTTCAAGCGATCGTTGTAAGTACCGACGCTGACGTCGCGTTTGGTCTCGATGTCGTGCCAGCTGTAAGCCGCGCCGAGGCGCACGGCCAGTGCATCGAACTGCGAGTTGAGGTACGCCGCCAGGTGGTAGCTTTCGACCGTGGCATCCGAGCGACGATCATGGGCGTCGAGATCGCTGCGGGTGTAGCCGGCGGCCATGCCCACGCGCCATTGGTCATCGATCTGCTTGTCGGTGCCGAGCAGGAAGCCGCTGAGGTTGCGATCGAGTTTGGCGCTGTTGCTGTCGCCATCCGATTCACCCCAGGCGCCGAGTGCACGCGCCCAGCCGACCATTTCGCCGTGGCAACCGTTGCTGCTCAACTGGTTGTCACTGGGTGCCAGGGCACGGCGTGGATCATCCGGCGCGCTGCACGAAGGCTGGCGCATGCGATCGTTGACGGCTTCGCGCACGTAACGCGAATCTTCGAGAATCGCGCTGGCGGTGCTGGCGTGGATTTCGCCGGACAGGCTGTCGAAGGCACTGCGCGCACCGGCCACACTGAGGTTGACGATCTGGTTCTGCAACGCCGTACCCGCTGCACCGTTACGCGACAACGCCGAAGCGGTAGCGCTCTGGTTGCCGGTCGCAGCGACATCGGCGAACGAGTTGTCGTTGCGGCTGACGGCCAGGGTCACCGAATCGGCACCGTAAACCAGCGAGCTGTCGAGGAAGGCATACTGCGGCAGATCGGCGCTGCTGAAGGTACCGGTGACACCGCCACCCGCCGTGATCAGCGAGTACACGGCATTGCCAGTGAACGGTGCCAGCGAATTGACCTGCAAACCACCGCCTAGCGCTGCGGTACCGCCGACCGCCAACGGTGTCGCGGTTGGCGAACTGATGGTCAACGCCAGCACACCGTCGGCGGCATTGGTCAGGTTGCCGGCCACGCTCAGAGTGCCAGCCTCGGCCCCCGAAGCCACCACACCGTGGTTGACCAGCGAACCGACGCTGCCGTTACCGCTCAGACCGGCGCCGTTGGCCACGGTGACTTGCCCACCCAACGAAGCTCGCGCGGCGCGGCTGCCGACTTGCAGCACGCCTTGATCCACCGACACGGTGCCGCTGAATGGATTGTCACCGGTCAACAGCAATGTCCCGGCGCCACGTTTAAGCATTGCGCCCAGTCCACGCAGCGAACCGTTGAACTGGCCATTGGCGTTCTGCTGGAACACCAGCGAAGCGTTGTTGAGGATGTTGCCTTGCAGGCTGGTGGTGTTGCCGATCAGCGTACCGCCGCTGACCGTGGTGCCACCGCTGTAGGTGTTGGCGCCGCTCAGCACCAGGGTGCCGGCGTCGAGTTTTTCGATGCCGCCAGTCCCGACCAGTGGTGTGGAAATCTCCGCACTGGCCCCGGCGTTGACGCGCACCGGCGCAAGGCTGCCGTCAGCACCGTTGACCGGCGTCAGGGTGCCGCCCGCCCCTGGCACCAGGCTGTAGCCGCTGGTGAGGAATTGCAGGCCGGTGAAGTTCTGATTGCCCTGCACAGTCACCGTGCCGCTCTGCCCGCCAAATACGGCGAACTGACCGTTGGAGGCCAACGCTTGCGTGCCGCTCGGATCGGTCCAGTTGGTATTCGGCCCCCACACACCGCTACCACCATCGATGCTGCCATCAGGATTGGTGGTGCCGCCGTTCCAGAACTGCACCTCTCCCGGCGTGCCTTGCACCAGCAGATTGATCTGGTTGGCGATGGCGGTTTGCAGGGTCAGATTGGCCGTCGACACCGGCAGGCTGCCGTAAACCAGCCCGTTGTCAGTCAGGCTGCCGCCGTAGCTGAACAGTTGGTAGACCCCGGTGCCGAAGCCGCCGGCGTTGCTGATGTTCAGCGTGCCGTCGAGGGTCAGGTTGCCAGCGACGTTGACCACTGTGGTGGAGCTGGCCGCCGAGCCGAGACTGAAGTCAAGATTCGTGCCCGAGGACAACGCCAGCGAACCGACCGACAACGGCGTCGCCGTGCCGCCACCGAGCAAGGTCGCGCCGTCGGCCAGTCGCACCGCCCCGCCGAACTGACCGCCGCCACCGATTTTCGCACCGCTGGCGACGTTGACGTTGGCGCTGTTGAGTACACCGTTGACGAGCAGATTGCCGGCCTGCACCGACGTGTTGCCGGTGAACGTATTGTTGCCGGTCAACAGCAATTGACCGCTGCCGGTTTTGTTCAGCGTGCCGCTACCGGTGAGGTTGCCGGTGTAGCTGCCGTCAGCGTTCTGCTCGAAGGTCAGCGCCGCGTTGTTGACGATTGCGCCTTGCAGGCTGCTGGTGTCGCCGCGCGTGCTGCCGCCGTTCAGCGTGGTGCCACCGCTGTAGGTATTCGCGCCGCTGAGCACCAGATCACCCGTGCCGTTTTTCAGCAGACTGCCGCTGCCGGTAATCGCGCCGATCAGGGTGGTGTTCTGGTTACCGGCGAGCGTCAGTTGCGCGCCGAGGTTGATGGCGTTGGCCAGTTGCAGCGCCGAGGCACTGTCGAGGCTGCCGTTGCCGCTCACACTCAACGCACCGCTGCTCAGTGCGCTGTTATTGCCGAGGATCAGCGTGCCTCCCCCCAGTTGGGTGCCGCCGCTGTAGGTGTTGCTGCCGTTGAGGGTCAGGCTGGAAGCGCCGGTCTTGATCAGACTGCCGCTGCCGCTGACCACGCCGCCGAGGGTCAAGGCATTGGAGCCGGCAACGTTCAGGCCACCGTTGAGGACCACGTCGTTGCCGAGGCTGACGGCGGTGTTGCTGTCCAGCGCGGTGCCGTTGGCCGCCGTCAACACGCCAGTGCCGAGCGCCGCGTTGTTGCCGACCACAATCTTGCCGCCATTGAGCGCGGTGCCGCCGGTGTAACCGTTGGCGGCGTTGAGCACCAGCGTGCCGGTGTCGTATTTGCCGAGGGTGCCGGCGCCGTTGAGTGCCACACCGATGGTCGCCGTTGTGTTCGGATCGACGCGCACCGAGGCGTTACCCAGCGAACCGTTGACCAGATTCAGCGACCCCGCCGTGCCGTTTTGCAGGCTGTAGCCATCGGTGACGAACTGCATGCCGGTGATGGTTTGCGCGCCGTTGACCGTGACCGTGCCCGCCGTGCCCTGGAACACTGCGAAGTTGTTGGTCCAGGCCTGATTGGTGGTGCCGTTGACGTCGGTCCAGTTGGTGGTGCCGGTGCCCCAGGTGCCACTGCCGCCGTCCACCGAACCGTTGGCGATCAGTTGATTGCCGTCCCAGAATTGCACAGTAACGCCCGGTGCGGTAACCAGCAGATTGATCTGGTTGGCCAGCGCGGTTTGCAGGGTCAGGTCGCCCGGGGTGACGCTGCCCGGTACCGTGCCGATCAGCATGCCGTTGTCGGTGAGGCCACCGGTGTAGTTGATCAGCCGATACACGCCGCTGCCGAAACCGCCGATGTCGCTGACATTCAGCGTGCCGTCGAGGGTCAGATTGCCGCCGACATTCACCAACGCATTGCCGCCACCAGACACCGGGGTGCCGAGGCCGACATCGAAGTTGGAGTTGCCGTTGAACACCAGCGAATTCACCGACAAGGTGCTGCCAGTGAGCCCGGCCAGATGCCCGCCATCGGCCACGGTCACGGCTCCGGTCAGCGTGCCGCCGCCACCGAGGGTGCCGCCGCTGTTGACCAGTACATTGCCGCTGGCCAGTGAACCGTTGACTTGCAAGGTGCCGGCGTTGACGTTGGTGTCACCAGTGAGGGTGTTGTTGCCGGTCAGGGTCAATGTGCCGCTACCGAGCTTGGTCAAACCGCCCGGATCGATGCCATCCCTGAGGACGCCAGCGAATGTGCTGCTCTGGTTGTTGCCTCCGATGCTCAGGATGTCAAAGTCACCGATGCCAACCGTACCGTCACCGGTCAGGCTGCCGATGCTGGTCGAATCGCCGATGTTGAGCGTGGTACCGGCGGCGAGATTGACGCTGGCGTTATTGCCCAGCGCGGTGCTGCCGACGGTGTTCAGGCTGCCGGCCACAACATCGATCAGACCGCTGAACGTGTTATTGCCGCTGAGCGTCAGGACCGCCAGACCGTTCTTGGTCAACGTACCAGCGCCGGCGATCACACCGCCCAGCGTCAGGCCACTGTTACCTGTGAGGCTCAGATTGGCATTGACGTTGAGGTTGTTGGCCAGCGCCAGCGGTGCGGCGTTGTCGAGGGACGCTGCACCCGCTACGGTCAGTGCGCCGGAACCCAGCGCGGAGCCCGTACCGAGCGTCAGTGTGCCGGCGTTCAGCGTGGTGCCGCCCGAGTAAGTATTGATGCCGTTGAGCGTCAGGTTCGACGCGCCGTTCTTGACCAGTCCGCCAGCACCGCTGACCACACCGGCGAGAGTCAGGTTGTTATCGCCGGTGTTGGTCAAGTTGGCGTTGAGAACCACGTTATTGCCAAGGGACACCGCACTGCTGCTGTCCAGTGCCGAAGCACCGGCCACGGTCAGGTTGCCCAGACCGAGAGCGCCGTTGCTGCCAGCGGTCAGGGTGCCGGCATTCAGGGTAACGCCGCCGAGGAAGTTGTTGGCCCCGGACAGGATCAGGTTGGCCGCGCCATTCTTGGTCAGGCTGCCGGCGCCGTTGATGGCCCCGCTCAACGTCAGATCGTTGCTGCCGACGATGCCGAGGTTGCCCGCCAGATTGATCGCGTTGTTCACACTGACGACGCCGCTGGCATCCAGCGTGGTGCCATTCGCCGCGTTCAATGTGCCGGAACCCAGTGCCGAGTTCGACGCCAGAATCAGTCCACCCGCGTTCAGTGCTACCGGCCCGAGGAAGGCGTTATTGCCGCCGAGGGTCAGGTTGGCTGAACCGTTCTTGATCAAGCCGCCGGTGCCGGAAATGACACCGTTAAGGGTCAAGGCGTTGCTGCCGAGCACGGTCAGATTGCCGTTCAGGGTGGCCGCGTTGGCCAGTGTCACGGCGGTGTTGCTGTCCAGTTGCGTACCGGCATTGGCGATCAACGCGCCAGTGCCCAGCGCGGTGTTGCTGCCGACCACCAGCGTACCGCCATCCAGTTGCGTCCCACCGCTGTAACTGTTGGCGCCGTTAAGCACCAAGGTGCCCGCGTCGAGTTTGCTGAGGATGCCGCTTCCGTCGATGTTTACACCGACCGTGGCGGTCACGCCCGGATCAACGCGCATCGCCGTGGTGCCGCCCGTGCCGTTGACCGCAGTGAGCAGCCCCGCCGTGCCGTTCACCACATTGTAGCCATCGGTGAGGAATTGCATCCCGGTGAACAGTTGCGTGCCGTTGACCGACACCGTACCGGCCGTGCCCTGGAACACCGCGAAGTCGCCGGCCCAGGTCTGGTTCAGCGTGCCGTTGGAATTGGTCCAGTTGGTGCCGCCGGCATTCCATGTACCGCTGCCGCCATCCACTGTGCCGTTGGGAATTGTCTGGCTGCCGTCCCAGAAACGCAGGTTGGTGTTCGGCGCCGACACCACCAGGTTGATTTGATTGCCCAGGGTCTGCACGAGGATGTCGCCGAGGCCGTAGCCCACCGGCACACCGGCCACGGTCAGACCGTTGTCGGTCAGCGCACCGATGTAGTTGAACAAGCGGTAGACCCCGACACCGAAACCGCCGGCATCGGTGACGTTGAGATTGCCGTCGAGGGTCAGGTTGCCGCCAATGTTCATCAGCGAAGTGGTCGATGGCGTGGCGAGGCTTGCGTCGACATTACTGTTGGCCGTGAGGATCAGCGACGAGGTTGACAGGGTATTGCCCGAGGACAGCGCCAGATGACCACCGCTGTTGATGGTGATGAAGCCAAGCGCCGAACCGGTACCTGTGAGGGTGGCGCCGTTGTTGACGTTGAGCTGGGTGCTGGCGAGTGAACCGGTGAGATTCAGCGTACCGCCGTTGACGTTGGTGTTGCCGGTAATGCCGTTGATGCCGGTGAGGTTCAGCGTGCCGGTGCCGACTTTGGTCAACGCACCGCTGCCACCGAGGTCGCCGTCGAAGGTGCTGGTATCGCTCACACCGCCCACGGTCAGAGTATTACCGCCGGCGAGTTGCACACTGCCGCTACCGCTCAGCCCGTTGAGGCTGGCGCTGCTGTTGAGATAGAGACTGGCACCAGCGCTGATGTTGGCGCCGGAGGTATTGCCCAGCGCCCCACTGCTCACGGTGGTAAGGCTGCCGGAGGCGATGTTCAGCGCGCCGGTGAAAGTGTTGTTGCCGCTGAGCGTCAGATCGCCAAGGCCATCCTTGGTCAGGCTGCCGGCGCCATCAATCACACCGCTGAGGTCCAGGGTGTTGCTGCCGGCCAGGGTCAGGCCGGCGTTGAGGGTGATGTTGTTACCGACGGTCATCCCGGTGCTGTTATCCAGCGTCGCGGCGCCGCCGACGGTCAAGCCGCCGCTGCCCAGCGAACCGGGCGCCCCGAGGGTCAGCGTGCCCGCGTTGAGTGTGGTGCCACCGCTATAGGTGTTGGTACCGTTAACGGTCAGGTTGGCCGCACCGTTCTTGATCAACTGACCAGCGCCGCTGATCACACCGCCGAGGGTCAGGTCCTGCGTGCCGCCGACGCTCAGTGCCGCATTGAGCACCACCGCGTTGGCCAGACTGGCCAGCGGCGAACTGCTGTCGAGCGTTGCTGCGCCGCCAACCGTCAAGGCACCGGTACCGAGTGCCGAACTGTTGCCGACTGTCACCGTACCGGCGTTAAGCGTGGTGCCGCCGACGTAGGTATTGGTGCCATTCAGATTGAGATTGGCCGCACCGTTTTTCACCAGGCTGCCGGCACCGGCGACGGTACCGGTAAGGGTCAGATCCGCACTGCCACCGACATTGAGCGCGCCGGCGAGGTTGACCTGATTGCCCAGGGTGACGGCGGTGTTGGTGTCCAGCGTAGTGCCAGCTGCTGCGTTCAATGCGCCGCTGCCGATTGCGGTATTGCTGCCGACAATCAGTTTGCCGACGTTGAGTGCGGTGTTGCCGAAGTAGGTGTTGGCGCCGTTGAGGATCAGGTCGGCGGGACCGTTTTTGGTCAGACCGCCGACGCCGGCGACCACACCGCTGAGGGTCAGCGCGTTGCTGCCACCAATGGTCAAGTTACCGCCGAGGTTGACGTTGTTGGCCAGGCTTGTTGCGGTGGAAGCGTCCAGCGTAGTGCCGTTCGCCGCATTGACGACACCGGTGCCGAGGGCGGTGCTGGAACCGACGATCAGTGTTCCCGCATTCAGCGACGTGGCACCGGTGTAGGTGTTGTTGCCCGTAAGAGTCAGGGTCGAGGCGCCGGTCTTGATCAGGCTGCTCGCGCCACTGATGACGCCACCAAGGGTCAACGGATTGGTGCCGCCCGCCGTAAGGTTGGCGTTAAGGGCAATCGCATTGTTCAGCGTTACGTCGGCGCTGCTGTTGAGCGTGCCGCCCGCACCACCGACGGTCAGCGTGCCAGTGCCGAGCGCGGCGTCATTGCCGACGGTGAGGCTGCCGGCATTGAGCGCCGTGCCGCCGGTGAAGGTGTTGGCGCCATTGAGTGTCAGGTTGGCGGTGCCGTTCTTGATCAACTGACTGGCACCGCTGAGCACGCCGCCCAGGATCATGTCGTTGCTGCCGCCAATGGCCAGGTTGCCGTTGAGCGCAACGTTGTTGTTGAGGATGACCGAGGTGTTGCTGTCGAGGGTCGCGGCACTGGCGACATTCAGGCTGCCGCTGCCCAGTGCGGCGGCGTTACCGACGGTCAGGGTGCCGGCGTTCAGGGTGGTGCCGCCGAGGAAGGTGTTGGCACCGTTGAGAATCAGGTTGGCCGCGCCGTTCTTGGTCAAACCGCCGCTGCCGCTGACCACACCGCCGAGGGTCAGATTGGCGTTGCCGGCGACGTTCAGATTGCCACCGAGGGCGACGGCGTTGCTCAGCGCCACGGTGGTGCTGGCATCAAGGGTAGTGCCCGCCGCCGTAGTCAGTGCACCGGTACCGAGCGCGGTGTTGGAGCCGACGATCAGCGTGCCGTTATTCAGCGCTGTACCGCCAGAGAAGGTGTTGTTGCCACTGAGGGTCAGGTTGGCCGTGCCGGTTTTGAGCAGGTTGCCGGTGCCACTGACGACACCGCCCAGACCCAATGCCTGAGTGCCGCCGATGGTCACCCCTCCCGCCAGTGCGACAGCATTCGCCAGCGTTACCGCCGTGGTCGCATCCAGCGTGGTGCCGTTCGCCGCATTCAGCGCGCCTGTGCCGAGTGCGGTGTTGCTGCCGACGAGCAAGCTGCCGCCGTTGAGCGCAGTGGTGCCACTGTTGGTGTTGTTGCCGGTCAGGGTCAGGCTCGCGCTGCCGCTTTTGGTGATCGCGCCGGTGCCGGAGACGATGCCGGCCAGAGTCAGCGCATTGCTGCCGAGCACGTTCAACGCACCGGTGACGCCGACGTTGTTGGCCAGGGTCACGTTGCCGGTGCTGTCGAGGCTGGTGCCGGTGCTGGTGTTGAGCACGCCAGTGCCCAACGCGTTGTTATTGCCGACACGCAAGGTGCCGGCGCTGAGGCTGGTAATCCCGGTGTAGGTGTTGATGCCGTTGAGGGTCAGGCTACCACTGCCGGTTTTGGTCAGGTTGGCGGCGCCACTGATCACCCCACCTAGGGTCAGCGCACCGGTGCCGGTCGCGGTCAGGGTGCTGTTGAGAGTGATCGCGTTAGCCAGCGAAATCGGCGCCGTCGCCGAAATGCTCGAGGAGCCGCCAACGGTGATGCCGCCATTGCTGAACGCCTGATTGTTGCCCACCAGCACCACACCGCCGTTGAGCACGGTGTTGCCGCTGTAAGTGTTGATGCCGTTGAGGTTGAGCTGGCCGCTGCCAATTTTGGTCAGGCCGCCCGTACCGGAAATCACACCGTTCAGGGTCGTGCCGTTGATGCCCTGCAGGGTCAGGCCGCCGGCACCGAGGTTAATCTGGTTGGCCAGCGACAATCCGGCGTTACTGGCCTGGAGAATCCCGCCGTTGGACGTCAGCACACCGCTACCGAATGCCGCGTTATCGTTGAACTGTGCAACACCGCCATTGAGCGTGGTCGCGCCGCTGACCAGTGGTCCCTGCAAGGTCCAGGTGCCGCTGTTGAGGGTCAGGTTGTTGAAGTTGACGTAGGTCGCGCTGGACGCCGTACCGGTCCCGGTGGTGCCACCGCCAAGGCCGATCGGGTTTTGCAGGATCAGCGTGTTGGTGCCAGCCGCGCCGCCATCGATCGTCCCGGTCGGGGCGAAGGTCAGGTTGATGCCGATCAGGCCACCAAGGCCGACGGACACTTGCACGCCGTCACCGACGTTAACGCTGGAACCGGTGATCGCGTAGAAGGTGTTGGTACTGCCCGCGCCCATCGACACGCCGCCGGTGATGTTACCGGCGTTGGTGAACGTGTTGCCCGCCACCGACGTCTCGAACGCGATCCGGCCGTTGATCGTACCGCTGGCATTGTTGGTCATATTGACTTGCGAACCGCCATACACCCCGACCACTGGCGTATCGGCCAGGGTGATCCCGCCGACCGACAGCCCGGTCGAGGTAATCGTGCCGTCGTTGGTAATGGTCGTGGTGCCCGATACCGCGTTGTTCACGCCAATCCCCAGACCGTTGATGCTGGTCAGGTTGAGGCCGAGCAACATGCCGGTGCCGCGAATGAGCCCGGTAGTGTTGTTGACGATGCTCACCGTGCTGGTCGCGCCGGTGCCGATGAATGCGCCGCCACTGAGGATCGAAACCAGGCCCAGCAAGGCCGGGTCGAGAGTGCCGGAGTTGTTCAGGTTGATATTGGCCCCGGTCAGGTTGATGACCTTGCTGCCCAGCGTCGCATTCATTTGCGCGCCGGAGGCGACGTTGACCGTCAGGCCGCTGGTGGCACTGCTGTAATCATTGAGAAACAGCGGCAGCGTCGGGACGCCCGAACAGGTAATCGTCGAGCCCGCCGCCGAGCAGGTCGCAAACGCCTGCTCGCTGACCCCGCCGAACAGAAGCCCGGCGACGCTCAAGTGCACAGCAAGGGAAAGAGGAGAAAAACGCGATACGAGGGCGACACCGAACCTTGCTTCCACGGGCTACTCCTTGTCGTGGCCAATTTCTTCCTTGAAAGCGTGTGAACCGCTGCTTATTCCACACGCGACTCAAGACTTCGACGGTCATCACAAAACCGTTGATTGGGGACAAAGCTAGTAGACGCCCAGCATTGGGGCACGGATTAAATGGTGTTAATACTTTAATACTAGGCCCGTCTGGAATAAGCGTTTCAGCCCGTACCGACGGGCCTGACATGGCTTTTGTGGCGAGGGAATTTATCCCCGATGGACGCGCAGCAGGCCCCGCTTTCAAGGGCCGCTACGCGCCCCATCGGGGATAAATCCCCTCGCCACAGGAGTCATACCCGCCGGCATTTTTTGCGCTTTTGAAAAATGTGATCGTTCTGTCAGAAAAATCGTTGAAATCGACGAAATATCAGCGAATTGAAAACATTGGTACGGCTTGTGCAAACGTTTGCGAAGCGTCAATCCCGGCATTTTCCCGACAACCCCCTACAGGTCCGCAGAATTCGGGCCTCGATCCGCAAAAAAGGACTTTGAATGCGCCCCGCTTCCTCGCTTTGCGCCCCGTTAGCGCGCACGTTTGCTGTTTCCATGCTACTGACCGGCGTTACCGGACTTCTCAGCCACAGCGCCCTCGCCCAACCCGCATTGCCGCAAGAGTCCGCTCAAGGCGAAGCCCTCAGCCCCGAAGCCAGTCCACCGAAAAAAGGCGCGTACCTGTCGGACTGGTACAACCAGGACTTGATGCTGATCGGCAGCAAAGACATCAGCTTCGGCCCGCAGCCGGCCGACGATATCTACCTGGAATACGAGTACTTCGGCCGCAAGGGGCCGTTCGAACTGTACGGCTACATCGACATCCCGAAGATCTTCAACATCGGCAACAGCCACGACAAAGGCGTGTGGGATCACGGCTCGCCGGTGTTCATGGAGCACGAGCCGCGCATTTCCATCGACTACCTCGCTGGCCGCAGCCTGGCTATTGGCCCGTTCAAGGAATGGTACGTCGCGTTCGACTGGATCTACGACCACGGCAGCCGCAAGGAGAACCGCGCCAATACCCTGTACAGCGGCTTCGGCACTGACATCGACACCCATTCGCGGGTCAACCTGTCGGCCAACCTGTACGGGCGCTACCAGTGGGAAAACTACGGCGCGAGCAATGAATATTCGTGGGACGGCTACCGTGCCCAGCTCAAATACATCGTGCCGATCGACAAATTCAGCAACGGCGCATCGCTGACCTACATCGGCTTCACCAACTTCGATTTCGGCTCCGACATCCACAAGGACAACCCGGCGCGCACCGCCAACGCGACGGTGGCGACCAACGTGTTGCTCTACTCGTTCACCCATTTGCGCTTCACCCTGGTCGGGCGCTATTTCCACAACGGCGGCAACTGGGAGGACGGCAGCGAGCTGAACTTCGGCGACGGCAATTTCCGCGCGCGCTCGAATGGTTGGGGTTACTACGCGGGCGTCGGTTATCAGTTCTGAATCAAGGAGATTTTCATGCAAGCAATGATGCGTTTGACCCTGGCCGGTGCAGCCCTGCTCTCTTCTACCGCATGGGCGGTCGAAGCGCCGATCCAGCCGAAAGTCGTGCTGATCACCATGTTCGCCCCCGAGGCGCAGCACTGGATTGATCGCCTTGAGCTCAAGCAGGAAGTCCGCGTACCGGGGCTGTCCGCCGAGTACCCGTCCATTCGCTGCAACACGCAGCAGGTATGCCTGCTGACCACCGGCATGGGCCAGACCAACGCTGCCGCCTCGACCCTGGCCCTGGCCCTGTCGCCGAAATTCGATCTGCGCAAAAGCTACTTCCTGATCGCGGGTATCGCCGGGATCAGCCCGAAGCACGGGACCATCGGCACCGCTGCGTGGGCGCATTATCTGGTGGAGTTCGGCACACAATGGGAGCTGGATTCCCGTGACGCGCCGTCGAGTTGGCCGACCGGATACCTGGGCATCAACACCAAAGGCCCCAACGAAAAACCGCCGCTGGACTACAAGACCGAAGTCTTCGAACTCAACCCGAAACTGCAGGCCAAGGCCTTCGCCCTGAGCCACAAGGTCAAACTGAGCGAGAGCAAGGAATCGGCGGCGTGGCGCCTGAGATACCCGTCAGCGCCAGCCAACCAGCCACCGGTGGTCACCCGCTGCGACACATTGGCTGGCAACACCTGGTTCTCCGGCACACGCCTGAGCGAACGGGCCGAAGTCTGGACCCGACTGCTCACCGACAACAAGGGTGAATACTGCACGACCCAACAGGAAGACAACTCGACATACGAAGCGCTGTTACGCGCCAGTCGTGAGGGTCTGGTGGATGTGCAACGCCTCGCAGTGGTGCGCGCCGGTTCCGATTTCGACCGTCCTGAACCGGGCGGGAGTGAAGTCGATAATTTGCTCAAGTACGCCGATCAGGGCGGTTTTGTGCCGGCGCTGGAAAACCTCTATCGCACGGGTAATCCGCTGGTGCAGGACATCCTCAAGAACTGGTCGGCATGGGAAAACGGCGTTCCTGCCTCTTAAGAACAACGCGGATCCCTGTGGGAGCTGGCTTGCCAGCGATGGCGGTGGATCAGGCGCAGAGGAGATTGCCTGAATTGACGCTATCGCTGGCAAGCCAGCTCCCACAGGTTGCGGGGTGTTGAGGAGATTAAGGTGTATCAGGGAATGAGGATGACTTTGTCGCCGCTGCCCTGATTCACATCGGCATAACGCTGTAAGCCTTCGGCCAGCGGTGCTTCGACCAGGCCTTGCGGCAACGGCAGCAGGCCTTCATCGAAGAATCGCCCGAACTGTTCCAGCATCACCGCACAGGCTTCGACGCCGTACAGCAGCGAGTTGATCCCGACCACCGAACCGCCCTTGCGGTACAGCGCCAGTGCCGGCAACTGCACGTGGCCATCCACCGGCGCAGCGATGATCGCGATGCGACCGAATGTGGCCAATGCCGCCACCGAGGCCGGCAACCAGAAACCGGTAGTGTCGAAGATCACATCCGCACCGCCGCGATATACCGCGTTGACCTGCGCGCCGAGGTCTTCGGGTTTATCCAGTTGAATCGTCTGATAACCCTGCGCCTGCAAGTCTTTGACTTGTTCGGGCCGGCGCGCCGCTGCCAGCAACTGCGCGCCGCGCACTTTGGCCAGCGCCAAGGCTGCCGTGGCCACTGCACCGCCACCGATCACCAGCAAGCGGGTTTCAGCGGTTACGAGGCTACGTTCCAGCGCATCCCATGCCGTGGTGTACGGCACGCCGAGGCTGGCGGCCTGGGTGAAACTCAGGTGCGACGGTTTGTGGGCCACGCCGTTGGCCGGCAGTTTGACGAATTGCGCATGGGAGCCGTCGGCGAAAAAGCCCAATTCACGCCCGGTACCCCAGACTTCCTGGCCGATCAAGGCCTGCGGACCTTCGACCACGACACCGGCGAAATCGCGACCGGGAATCCGCGGCAACGTGGTGTAGGGGAAACGCCCGAGTACGTTTTTCACGTCGCTGGGGTTCAGGCCCGCCGCCTTGATCTGCACCAGCACCTCATCGGCGCCCGGCACCGGCGTTGGCACCTCGACGTAACGCAGGGAAGACAAGTCGCCGGTTTTATCGAATTGCAGTGCTTTCATGGATACATCCACAGAATGGGAAAGAGAAAACTCAGGACAGCCAGCCCGCGACCAGTTGCCGGCCCATCGGCCACAACTGCTCACCGGCCAACATGCCGAGCAGACCGACCAGCGCGATTGCCGGAGGGGCTGGAGAACGGAAATCCAACGCGCCGTAGAGCAGGCCGACGCCGAGGCCGATGGCCAGAGAAATCAGGTAGTTCATGGGAGAACTCTGCCGCGTGAAGGGAATGGGCAGAGTCTAGGGAATCGGCCGCAAAGGCATCGGCCAAGGACTTCTGAATTTCGGCCAAATCTGCCGAAATCAGCGAAAACCCTGTGGGAGCTGGCTTGCCAGCGATAGCGGTATGTCTGTCACGAAAATGCTGGATGTGCGGGCGCCATCGCTGGCAAGCCAGCTCCCACAGATTCGGTGCAGGTTGAGGAAATAGCGTCGTTACACAGTGAATTGCGAGGGGGCGACGCCCAGCTCACGGCGGAACATGTCGCTGAAACTGCTCGGCGAATAACCCAGTTCACGGGCAATCACACTCACCGCCACGCCCTGGATCAGCTCCGCCACCGCCGTCGCCAGTTGCACCTGCCGCCGCCATTCAGCGAAGCCCATGCCGAGACTGTCCTTGAACAATCGCGCCAGCGTGCGCACGCTGGCGCCGGCGTTTTCCGCGTGCTGTTCGAAGGGAATTGCCAGCGACGGTGACGCGATCACCGCCTGACAAAGATTCATCAGGCGCCGATCGGAATCATCCGGCAGCGGAATCTTCAACGGCGAACGCCGGGCGCGTTTCAACTCCAGCAACGCCAGCCCGACCAACGCCTCGTAATACGCCGGATCCCCACTGTCGCCCTGCTCCACCAACCCGACGATCAATTCGCGCAACAGCCCGCCGACCTCAATGACCTGCACCGTCTCATCCAGCGTCGCCGCCAGCGCCGGGCGCAGGTAGATATTGCGCATCTGCAGATCCGACACCACGCGAATCCCGTGCGGCACACCCGGCGGCAACCACACCGCCCGCTGCGGTGGCACCACCAATGCCTCGTGCGGCGTCTCGACCCACATCACTCCGCTCATCGCATACAACAACTGCCCCCAGACATGCTCATGCGGCTCGATAAACAGGCCACGCGGATAGGTTCGCGCCAGCGGTTGCATGGGCACATCGGTGTCACTCAGATCGGGGGGTGCGGCGAGGGCCATGGCGAGCATTCATTGGGGTTGGCGGAAGCGCCATGGTAACCAGTGCGCCATTTCGTCGCCAATGGCGAAAACCGTCGGACAATCCGAGTGAATTTTCCACGCGCGCTGCGATCCTTCTATTACCACAGGGAGGAATACGGGCTTTATGAACAACGCAAAACTTTTCGTCATTGAATACACCCTTCACGGCACGCCCAAATCGTTCATTATCCGCTCGGACAAAATGGACAACGCCGAGGCGTGGCACTGGGCGAGTTGCGACGCGGGCGTGGGTCGAATCCCGCGCTTTGGCCGCGAAAAAGTGCAGAAGACCAGCAAACCGATGGCGGAAAAATTCGGCGTCGAAAATGTTATCTGGCGACCCGCAAGCTAAGCTCTGCGTGGCCATCAGGATCATTCGGGGGAGTGCACAATGACCAGCATCAGCAGTCCGGCGCAACTTGAATATGGCCTGGACACGTTGTTTGGGCGCATCACCAAGAGCGTGGAGTGTCGGGTGGGTCTGGAGGCGGTCGAAGATGATCCTTATCGTTTCGCCCTGCGGGTGCCCGCACCGTTACCGGAAAACCTCGACCAGGCGAAAACCGTGGTGGTGTGGGTTGAAGGCAGGCGGCTGCAAGGCACTGTGCGGCATGCCGAGCGGCTGGATGATGAGAGTCTGAAACTGGAAGTGGAGCCTGATTAGGCTCCACTTTTTTTGCATGCCGTTATTTGGGATGCGCGCAATGGCAGCCTTTGCTTGAGCACTCTTCACCGCTCTTGTGGTGATGGGCGCAGGCTTCGCAGCAGTAGTGCTTGCCGTGCACGGCGTAGGAATGGTCGCCTTCCTTGATTGTGCATTTGCATCCTGGACAATCGCATTTTCTATCGGGCATGGGACAGACTCCTTGGGTGGTGGTGGTCTGGGGCTTGAAGGGCAAGCCGTAGGAACCAGTGTAGGAGTTGCCGAAGGGTGCGATCTTTTGTTTTTTTTTGGGGGGGGTTGGGGGCATATCCGTTGCTGCGGGTGTTGCTGATTAGGGTTCCGCCCTTACGGCGGGTCACTTTTGGCAAACGCCCCAAAAGTAACCAAAAGGGCTGCTCCCTGACGTACGGCACTTCGCTTAGACTCAGTGTTCCCTCGCTACGGTGTCCATCCGGGGGCATCGCCTCCGGTTTGCTTCGCTGCACCTCCTCTCGATGTGTTTGGCTTCGCCAAACGGCGCTGCGCGCCTACCCCGGATGAACACCTCCGCTCGGCCTGCCGATGGGCCTGAAGATCAAGAGCAGGATCAAAAGCCAAAGCCAAAGCCAAAGCCAAAGCAGATCAAAAAATTGCAGCCTTCGGCAGTGCCTACAAGGCGTGAGTACAACCGCCAGAGCTTGGTCGACTGTCAGGTCGCCATCGCTGGCAAGCCAGCTCCCACAAGGGTGGAGTACAACCGGCAGAAACAGGTCGACTGTCAGGCCGTCATCGCGAGCAGGCTCACTCCTACAATTGGATCGTATGCAGTCTGCCAGAGACTGGTCGGCTGTCAGGCCGCCATCGCTGTTCAAGCCACACCCCCGCACGCGGCGCATGCCGCCCCACTCAACACAATGAGCGTTAGCTCGAGTACCGCTCTTGATCTCAAGCGCCCGTCGGAAGGCTGAGCGGAGGGATTGATCCGGGGTGGGAGCGCAGCGACCGTTTGGCGCAGCCAAACACATCGAGAGGAGGTGCAGCGAAGCAAACCGGAGGCGATGACCCCCGGATCAATCCCGCAGCGAAGGAACCCGAGCCACAGCGAGGGCCGTACGTCAGGGTAAAGCCTTTTTGGTTACTTTTTCGGCGTCTGGAAAAAGTGACCCGCCGTAAGGGCGGAACCCTAGGAGGCCGTTACCGCAGCAACGGATATGCCCCCAAATCCCAAATCCCAAATCACTCAGCAGCACGCGAACTACTGCGATACATAAAAACCAAAGCCAACCCCAAACACCCCATCGCCAAAACCCGACTAGAGGAAAGCTCAATCGCCGGATTCCCCAACCAACCAAAATTATCAATCAACATCCCCATCCCCAACTGCCCGACAATTACCGCCACCGTCGCCACAGCCGTCCCCACCACAGGCACCGCCCCCACCATCACCATCATGTACACCACCCCAAATAACGCCCCAGTCAGCTGCCACTTCGGCACATCCAACAAACTTACCGCATGCGCCGGCTCAAAAAACAAAATCAACAACCCGGTGGTCACCGCCCCCACGACAAACGTCAACAAACTACTGCGCAACACCCCAACGCTCTCACCCAACCGCCCATTGATCGCCGCCTGCACACTCAACACCGCGCCAGCCAACACCACCACCGCCAACAAAATAACCAGACTCATCACTCAACTCCGCGCAATCAAAACAAGTGCCGCCACAATCAACGCCAACGCCAGCCACCGCTCAGCATTGACCTTCTTGCGCGTCGCGCCGAACCAGCCGAAATGGTCAATCAACACACTCTTGCCAACCTGCCCGGAAAGAATCGCGATCATCGTCATCGCAATGCCGATATGCGGCGTCGCCAACGTCAGCACCACCACATACATCGGCCCGAGAAACCCACCGATCAACTGCCAACGCGGCAGATCAGTCAGTGCCGGGCCTTTTTGCGGGCCAGCGAACAACAACAGCAAAAACAGAATCGCCGAGCCGACCCCAAAGATGCTCAAGGTCGCCCACAGATGCCCGACCTGCACACCCAACGGCCCGAGCAACCCCGCCTCAACCGACAAGCCCATGCCCGCCAGAATCACCAGCGGCAGCAACAACAGGCGCAATCCCGATTTCGAAACCGGTGCGCTGACACTCACCTCATCCAACGTCTGCATAAACAACATTCCACTCAAGTAAACGATGGCGCGGATTATCGACTGGCGCAGCTGTGCGATAAATGGGAGCATCCGGACAACACTTTTGCGCAACTTGCACAGCAGGATGGTTAATGCACGGGCTCAACGAACTCGGATTCAAGGCACTCAGGCTGTTTGTGGCGGTGCTCGACCACGGAAGCTTTTCCGAAGTCGCCCGCCGCGAAGGTGTCGCGCCCTCTTCGATTTCCCGGCAGATCCAGTTGATGGAGCAGGCGCTGAACCAGCAATTGCTCTACCGCCACACCCGCGCCGTGACGCCCACCGAAGCCGGGCGCATGCTCGGTCACCATGCGCGGCTGGTGCTGGTGCAATTGGAGGAAGCCGAACAGGCGTTGCAGGAACAGCAAAGTGAACCCACGGGGCTCGTACGCATCAACGCGCCGGTGGTGTTCGGTCAACGGCATCTGACGCCATGGCTGGGTAAGCTGTGCGCACGTTATCCGAAGCTGCAACTGGATATTCAGCAGACCGACCATTACGTCGATCCGCTACAGGAAGGCGCGGATCTGCTGTTTCGCATCGGCCCGTTGCACGATTCGAGCATGCAGGCGCGGATCCTGGCGCCGCACCGCTTTCAGGTCGCGGCAAGCCCGGCGTACCTGAAACGTCACGGCACGCCGCAACACCCCGCAGAGCTGGCGCAACATCAGTGCCTGGCCTACAAAGGTGCGACCGGCCAGCAGCGCTGGTTTTTCCGTCGGGGTCAGGAAGACTGGACGCCGTATTCGGTGCGAGGCCCGATCACCGGCAACCACGCCGACACCCTCACCCAAGCCGCCGAGCAAGGCCTGGGGCTGGTGATGTTTCCGTCGTGGCTGATTGGTGAGGCGGTGCGCGAAGGCACGCTGGTGCCGGTGCTGGGGGACTATCAGGTATCGAACAGTCTGGAGCCACAGCAAATTGCGGTGTTGTGGCCGGGGAGCCGGCGGTTGTCGGTGAAGGTAAGGACGGTGATTGATTTCTTTATCGAATGCTTTGGCGAAGTGCCCTATTGGGACAGACCGTAATGGATCGAGCGCAACAATCACCGCAGCTCCCACAGGGGTTTTGTGAAGGCGACAAATCGCGTCAGATCCGGAACTGCCCCACCAGTTTGCCAAGTCGTTGCCCCAGCTCCGCCAGGCTACGCGACGTCTGCGCGCCCTGTTGCGTCTCATCCGCCACGCTGTCGACCGCCACCGCAATCTGATGCACGCTGCGATTGATCTCTTCGGCCACCGCCGTCTGCTCTTCCGCCGCGCTGGCAATCTGCGCGTTCATCGAGTTGATCGTCGCAATCAATTCCGCCATCGCATCCAGCGACGCCCCTGCCTGATTGGCCTGCGCCGACGTCCCGTCACCCGCCTCACTGGACCGACGCATCGCCTCGACCGCCGACTGCGTGCCCGCCTGCAAGCGATCGATCATCCCCTGAATTTCCTGAGTGCTGATCTGCGTACGACTGGCCAGCGCCCGCACCTCATCGGCCACCACCGCAAACCCGCGCCCGGCTTCACCGGCCCGTGCCGCTTCGATCGCCGCGTTCAGTGCCAGCAGATTGGTCTGCTCGGCAATCGAACGAATCACCCCGAGCACGCCGACAATCGAGCTGACGTCCTGCTGCAAACTGTCCAGCGACACACCGCTGCTGCGGATGTCATCGACCAGCGCATGAATCTGTTTGATGCTGCCGGCTACCACACGTTTCGCGCTCTGCCCTTCTTCATCGGTCTGCTGGGCAGCGACGGCGGCGTTCTGTGCGCTCTTGGCGACTTCCTGGGCGGCGGCGGACATTTCGTTGATCGCCGTGGCCACCTGATCGGTCTCGTGGCGTTGACGCTCCATGGCCTGATCCGAACGCTGGGCCTGATCCGACACCTGCGTCACCAACCCGGTCAGTTGCGTGGTCATCTCGGTGATCTGCCGCACCAGACCGTGAATCTTGTCGACGAAACGGTTGAACGAGCCGGCCAGTTCGCCGAGTTCGTCCTGGCTGGTGATGTTCAGACGCCGGGTCAGATCGCCCTCGCCTGCTGCGATGTCATCGAGGTTGGCTTTCATCAGGGTCAGTGGACGCAGGATGGTATTGGCCAGCAACATGCCCGCCGCTGCAATCACCAACAGCACCACCACGGCCACACCGACGATGCTCAGCACCACGCCTTGCATGCGTTCCTGTACCTGCGCTTCCACCAGCGCGACTTGCGCTTCGATGCCGTCGAGAATCACCGACGTACCGACAGCCATGTCCCACTTCGCCAGGTATTCGGTGTAACCGAGTTTCGGCACCAGCACCTGCGCGTTGCCCGGCAACGGCGAGCTGTATTGCAGATAGTGAGTGCCGTCCTTGGCCACGCTGACCAGACCGCGATTGACGTAAACGCCGTTCGGGTCGCGGTTGTCCTTGAAGCTTTTGCCCACGCCTTCAGGGTCATTGGCCTTGAACAGGCGCACGGTCTCGGAGTCGTAGCCGAAGAAGTAGCCGTCCTTGCCATAACGAATGCCCGAGAGCAACTTGATCGCTTGCGCACGCGCCTCGGCGTCACCGGGGGCGGCGGCATCGTAAAGTGGTTTGATCGTGGTCATGGCCACGGCGACGTAACTTTGCAGCGTGGCTTTGGCGTCGCCGAGCAGGCGTTCGCGGGTCTGTTCGACCTCTTTGTGCGCCTGTTCCTGGAGGATGAACAGCGTGGTCAGGCTGATGACCAGCGCGAAGAGCAATACCGGGAGGACGGCAAGGGAAAGGACTTTGGCCTTGAGACTCAAGCGCATTTCGGGGGCTCACTCTTTTGGTTTTATTGGCGTGGTTAAAGGCTTTAACGGCACACCAAAGCAAAAGTTGAGTCGAGCGGACACCTCATGACCCTGTGGGAGCGGGCTTGCCCGCGATGGCGGTGTGTCAGACACATGGATATTGCCTGTTCCGACGCCATCGTTGGCAAGTCGAATCGTCGCACCGCAGCTCCCACAGGTTGCGGTGTTTAGAGGACCATCGCGGCCACCCAGCCGAATGCCAGCAGCGGCAGGTTGTAGTGCAGGAAGGTCGGCACGACGGTGTCCCAGATGTGGTGATGCTGGCCGTCAACGTTCAAACCGGAGGTCGGGCCCAGGGTCGAATCCGAGGCCGGCGAACCGGTGTCGCCCAACGCCCCGGCAGTGCCGACGATGCACACGATGGCCATCGGACTGAAACCCAGTTGCACGCACAGCGGCACAAAAATCGCCGCCAGAATTGGCACCGTGGAAAACGACGAGCCGATGCCGATGGTCACCATCAACCCCACCAGCAACATCAACAGTGCACCGATCGCCTGGCTGTGATCGATCCACGCCGCCGCGCTTTCGACCAGCGAACGCACTTCACCGGTGGCCTTGAGCACTTCGGCGAAACCCGAGGCGGAGATCATGATGAAGCCGATCATCGCCATCATTTTCATGCCTTCGGTGAACAGGTCATCCGTCTCGCGCCATTTGACGATGCCCGACGCCGAGAAAATCAGGAAACCGGCCAGCGCACCGATAATCATCGAGTCCAGCAGCAACTGAATAATGAACGCCGCGGCGATAGCCAGACCGGCAATGCCGATGGTGCGCGGGTTGTAGGCCACGCTGACTTGCTCGACCTGCTCGATCTTCTCCAGATCGTAAACGCGCTTCTTGCGATAGCTGAAGAACACCGCCATCAACAGGCCGAAGACCATGCCCAGCGCAGGAATCGCCATGGCGTGCATGACGTTGATATGACTGATGTCGACGCCAGCCTTGCTGACGTTTGCCAGCAAAATCTGGTTGAGGAAGATATTGCCGAAGCCAACCGGGAACACCATGTACGGCGTTATCAGGCCAAAGGTCATGACACAGGCAATCAAGCGACGGTCCAGTTGCAGCTTGGTCAGCACATAGAGAAGCGGCGGTACCAGCAGCGGAATGAACGCAATGTGGATCGGCAGGATGTTCTGCGAGGCAATCGCCACCACCCACAACAGACCGATCAGCAGCCATTTGACGCTGCCGCCACCGGTGCTGTGCTGACGATCGACCATCGCCAGGGCCTTGTCGGCCAGCGCGTGGGCCAAACCCGACTTGGCAATCGCCACGGCGAAAGCGCCGAGCAACGCGTAGGACAACGCCACCGTCGCGCCGCCGCCCAGGCCGCTGTTGAACGCCTTGAGCGTGGCGTCGATGCCCAGGCCACCGGTCAGGCCGCCGACCAATGCACCGACGATCAAGGCGATCACCACGTGCACGCGGGACAGGCTGAGGATCAGCATGACGCCGACCGCTGCAATCACTGCATTCATTTCACTACCTCAAAAACACTGCGGTGGAAAAATCACCGCCAGACAGGATGAGTCCGCCAACGGTTCACCGGCGGATTTGCAAAGAGGGTCTTATTAGAAGGGCGCGCACTGTGCCGCAGAGTGGCGGCGGTGTCAAAGCGAGTGGCTGAACTGAAATGTAACTTTGATCGTTCCCACGCTCTGCGTGGGAATGCCTCAAGGGACGCTCCGCGTTCCATTGGACGCAGAGCGTCCGGGGCTGCATTCCCACGCGGAGCGTGGGAACGATCAAACATTCTCACAGACGCACCGCATTGGCGGGTTTTGCGACTGCTGCGCAGCCGGTCGGGGATAAATCCCCTCACCACAGGTTTTGTGTTTACCCCAAACAGGGTTTCCAGCCTGCGCATGCGGCAATTCGCCATATTGTGTTTCAAAGATAAAGAAAGCCGAAACGCGGCCGTTACAGTGCAAAGTCTCAGATATTTATCGAATAAGGACGTCTCCATGTCGCTCAGACAACTTTCCATCCAATGGAAAATCACCCTGCTCGCCGGGCTTTGCCTGGCCGGTATCGTGACCCTGTTGGTGGGTCTTTCGCTGTACCGCATGGAGCACAGCTCCGAGCTGGTGAAGGCCTCCAGCATGGAGATGCTCACCGAATCGGCGCAGGCGCGCATCGAATCCCAGGGCGAAGTGCAAGCCGCCGGCATTCGTCAGCAGTTCATGGACGCCTACCAGTACGGTCACGGTTTCTCGCGTCAGGTGCTGTTCCTGCGTGAACAGGCCGAGAAACGCTTCCTCGACGCCTTCGACCTGCGCGAAGACATGACCCGTCAGGTCAAGTCCGCGCTGCAAGCCAACCCCGACCTGCTCGGCCTGTCGCTGGTGTTTGAAGCCAACGCACTGGACGGCAAGGACGAACTGTTCGCCGGGCAAGCGGAGCTCGGCAGCAACGACAAGGGCCGTTTCGCCCTGTACTGGTCGCAACCGACCCCTGGCAAAATCACCTCGATGGCCCTGCCGGAAAGCGACATGGCCGACACCAGCACCGGCCCCAGCGGTCAGGCGGCCAACGCCTGGTTCACCTGCCCGCGCACCACGCTCAAACCGTGCGTAATCGAACCGTACTTCTACGTGATCGACGGCCAGAACGTGCTGATGACCAGCATCGTCTTCCCGCTGATGGTCAACGGCAAAGTGATTGCCTCGCTGTCGGTCGACATCAACCTCAACAGCCTGCAATCAATCAGCCAGAACGCGAGCAAAAAGCTCTACGACGGCCAGACCGCCGTGAGCATCATCAGCCCGGTCGGCCTGCTCGCCGGCTACAGCCCGGACGCGAGCAAACTGAGCAAGCGTCTGGACACCGTCGACACCACCAGCGGCGCCGAACTGCTGCGTCAACTGACCTCCAGCACCAGCGTTTCCAGCCTGCACAGCAACGGCCAGTTGAAGGTGCTGTCGCCGTTCCAGCCGATTCCCGGCGGTCCGTCGTGGGCGGTGTTGCTCGATGTGCCGGAAAAAGTCCTGGTGGCACGCGCCGAAGCGCTCAAGCAGCAACTGGATGCGAGCAACAACTCGGGCACCATCATCGAACTGAGCCTGGGCGTGCTGGCCGCGCTGATCGGCCTGTTGCTGGTGTGGCTGATGGCGCGCAGCGTGACCAGACCGATCCTCGGCGTGGCCAACATGCTGGAAGACATCGCCAGCGGTGAAGGTGATCTGACTCGCCGTCTGGCCTACGACAAAAAGGACGAGCTCGGGCAACTGGCCGGCTGGTTCAACAAGTTCCTCGACAAGTTGCAGCCGATCATCGCTGAGGTGAAACGCTCAGTGCAGGATGCGCGCAACACGGCCGATCAGTCCTCGGCCATCGCCACCCAGACCAGCGCCGGCATGGAACAGCAATACCGCCAGGTCGACCAGGTCGCTACTGCCTCACACGAGATGAGCGCCACCGCGCAGGACGTCGCCCGCAGCGCCGCCCAAGCTGCCGAAGCGGCCAAGGATGCCGACCGCGCCACCCGTCAGGGCCTGACCGTGATCGACCGCACCACCGCCAGCATCGACACCCTCGCCGCCGACATGAGCGCGGCGATGATCCAGGTCGAAGGCCTGGCCGCCAACAGCGAGAAGATCGGCGCCGTGCTGGAAACCATCCGCGCCATCGCCGAGCAGACCAACCTGCTGGCGCTCAACGCCGCGATTGAAGCGGCGCGTGCCGGTGAAGCCGGACGCGGGTTTGCTGTGGTTGCCGACGAAGTGCGTAACCTTGCCCGCCGCACGCAAGAGTCGGTGGAGGAAACCCGTCAGGTGATCGAGCAACTGCAAAACGGCACGCAGGATGTGGTTGGCTCGATGGGCAACAGCCATCGTCAGGCGCAGGGCAGCGTCGAACAGGTTGGTCAGGCAGTCACTGCACTGCGGCAGATCGGCGATGCGGTGACGGTGATCAGCGACATGAACCTGCAGATCGCCAGTGCGGCTGAAGAACAGAGCGCGGTGGCTGAGGAGATCAATAACAACGTGGCGACGATCCGTGATGTGACGGAGTCGTTGTCCGGGCAGGCGAATGAATCGGCGCGGGTGAGTCAGTCGCTGAACAGTCTGGCAAATCAGCAGCAGAGTCTGATGGATCAGTTTCGGGTCTGACGGCCCATTGCAAAACCCAATGTGGGAGCGAGCCTGCTCGCGAAAGCGGTGTGTCAGTAAACGATGATGTGTCTGACCCGCCGCATTCGCGAGCAGGCTCGCTCCCAAAAGGGATTGGTGGTGTTTGGGTGATCAGCGTTTGGGCAGCTCAATCACCACCTTCAACCCGCCCCACTCACTCTCGCCCAACACCAGCAACCCGCCCCACGTGTCGACAATGTCGCGCACAATCCCCAATCCCAAACCATGTCCATGGGTCTGCTCATCCAGCCGCGTCCCACGACTGAACACCTGAGCGCGCTGATCCGCGGGAATCCCCGGCCCGTCATCCTCAACGCTCAGGGCATAGCCGTCGGTTCGCTCAATCACACTCAAGCGCACCTCGGCATCTGCCCATTTGCAGGCGTTGTCCAGCAGGTTGCCCAAAAGCTCCAGCAAATCCTCACGATCCCATGGCAACTGCAGACCTGTCGGCGCGACGTAACTCAGCGCCAGGTGTTCGCCATGGATCATGTTCAGCGTCGCCAGCAATCCCGGCAGTTCTGCATCGCAGTCAAACAATGCACCGGGCAGCGCATCACCGGACAGTCGCGCACGGTTCAGTTCGCGATTGAGCCGTTGCTGCACTTGCTCCAGTTGTTCTTTGAGGATCTTGCGCAGCTCGGGATGGCCTTCGAGTTTTTCGCTCGACGCCAGACTCAGCAACACCGCCAACGGCGTTTTCAACGCGTGCCCCAGATTGCCCAGCGCATTGCGCGAACGCTTGAGGCTGTCTTCAGTGTGTGCGAGCAGATGGTTGATCTGCGCCACCAGCGGCTCCAGCTCCACCGGTACTTGATCATCCAGTTGCGAACGCTGGCCCTGCTGCAATTGCGCAATCTGCTCGCGGGCCTTTTCCAGCGGTTTCAACGCGCGGCGCACGGTCAGCCGTTGCAAAAACAGAATCAGCAGCAATCCGGCCAGACCGAGACCGAGGCCGAGCTGGCGCATACGCTGGAAACTCTCGCGCACCGGGGTGTAATCCTGCGCAACGCTGATCGAAATTGACTGGCCCAAGCGTCGATAATCCGAACGCAGCACCAGCAACTGCTGACCGTCCGGGCCCAATTGCAGATTGCTGTGCAGGCCGGGCGTTTCCAGCAATGGCAGATCCTGATCCCACAACGAACGCGAACGCCAGTGGCTTTCAGCAAAATCTATACGGAAGTAATGCCCGGAAAACGGCCGCTGGTAGGCCGGCGACAGGTGTCGCTCATCCAGTTGCAAACCCTGCGGGCCGCGCACCAGTGCCACCAGCAGGCTTTCGCTGTCGTTGCGCAAGCCGGCTTCGAGGTAGCGCTGCAGGCCCACTTCGAACAACCACAGGCTGGTTTGCGCCAGCACCACGCCGACGACCACCATCACGCTGATCAACCCCAGGCTCAAACGGCGCTGGATTGACCTCACGAAGCTTGCCCGCCGAACAGGTAACCCTGGCCGCGACGGGTTTCGATCACGCTTTTGCCGAGCTTGCGGCGCAGGTGATTGACGTGGACTTCGAGGACGTTGGAGTCACGTTCGGTCTCGCCGTCGTAGAGGTGTTCGGCGAGGTGGCTTTTGGAGAGGATCTGCTCCGGATGGAGCATGAAATAACGCAACAGACGGAATTCGGCGGCGGTCAGTTGAATGTCGGCGCCGTCGCGGGTCACGCACTGACGGCCCTCGTCCAGATGCAGGCCGGCAGCCTTGAGCGTCGGTTGATTGGCCTGGCCCTTGGAGCGGCGCAGCAGCGACTGAACCCGCAAGTGCAGTTCTTCGGGGTGGAACGGTTTGGTCAGGTAATCATCGGCGCCGGCCTTCAAACCTTCGATGCGCTCGGCCCAGGAATCGCGTGCGGTGAGGATCAGCACCGGAATCGCCAGACCGCCCGCACGCCACTGCGCCAGCACCTCAAGCCCCGGCACGCCGGGCAAGCCGAGGTCGAGGATGATCAGGTCATAGGGCTCGCTGCTGCCCTGATACACCGCATCACGACCGTCGGCCAGCCAATCCACCGCGTAGCCTTGGCGTTGCAGGCCGGCGATCAATTCGTCAGCCAGCGGCACGTGGTCTTCCACCAGAAGCAAGCGCATCGATCAATCTTCCTTGTCTTTTACGAGTTCACCGGTATCGGCCTTAAGATGCAGCTCACGGGCGACACCTTCGACGGTCAGCAACTCGACTTCATAAATGTAGACGTCGTGTTTTTCTTCCAGCTCGACTTCCAGCAGTTTTGCACCCGGATAGCGATCCATGGCCTGCTGCAGCACTTGCTCCAGCGGCAAAATCACTCCGCGCTCACGCAGCTTCAGGGCTTCGTCCTGATCGAGGTCGCGGGCCATCGCCGCCGAGCAAAAAATCACGAACGCCAACGCAGTAGAGCTGGTGGCGCGAACATTAACCTTCATTACGTATCCTGATGATCCTTGAGAACCTGCCCGCTGACCGCGTCTAATTCCAGATCCCACTCCAGCCCCTGCGGATCACGCATTTCGACCTGGTAGATGTACTTGCCGTACTCCTCTTCCAGCTCGGTTTCGGTAATCGTCGAACCCGGGTGTCTGGCCAGTGCCGTGGCATTGAGCTTCTCGAAGGAGACGATAGTACCAGCGTCGCGCAGACGCAGGGCTTCATCCGGCCCCAGATCGCGTGCATGGGCGAGGCTGGCGGTCAGGCCGATGATCGAGGCGAGGGACAGGGCAGTCAGGGTTTTCATGGTGTCTCCGTAATTTTTATGTGTTGCGTACGGTGGGCACCTTAACGGGATGAACTTAACTGAAACTGAATGGCCATCATTGCTCTGCCTCAATACATATGCCCTCTGTAGGAGCGAGCCTGCTCGCGATGGCGGTGTATCAGACGCATCATTGCTCAATGACACACCGCTATCGCGAGCAGGCTCACTCCTACAAGGTTTTGCAACATGTGCTTATAATTGTTCGCTTGCTAACGATCGAGACCGGTATGACCGCCATCCACATCAAGTTCCCTGCCCTCACCCTCAAGGCCGGCCCGCGGGCCATGGCGCGGATTCGTGCCCAAGGCCTCAACGCTGCCGATGTCGGCACCTTGCCCGGCGCGGCCGGTGGGCCGAAGGCGTTGGGGATTCAGGGGCTGGATCTGGCACTGTTCGGTGAATGGCTGCCGAGCGCGCCGCGCGAGCGTTCGCTGATCGGTGCGTCGGTCGGTTCCTGGCGCTTCGCCAGCGCCTGCCTGCCGGACGCCGCCGAAGGCATCCGTCGTCTCGGGCACTTGTATGCCGAGCAGAATTTCAACAAAGGCGTGACCATGGCCGAGATCAGCCAGAGCTCGCAGCGCATGCTCAATGACCTGCTCGATGGCCGCGACGCGAGCATCCTGAGCAACGCCGATTACCGGTTGAACATCATGGTGGTCAAAAGCCAGGGCCGCCTCGCTGACGATCATCGCGGTCGCCTCGGGCTGGCGCTGGGATCGGTGATCGCCGACAACCTGCGGGGCCGCGCGCGGCTGTCGCGGCACTTCGAACGGCTGATCATCCACGATCCGCGCCTGGCGCCGCCGGTGCATGCGTTGAACGACTTCCCGTCGCGCTTCGTTGCCCTGAATGCCGGCAATCTGCGTCAGGCGCTGTTGGCCTCGGGCTCGATTCCTATGGTCATGGAAGGCGTGCGCGACTTGCCCGGCGCTGGTGCCGGGACGTTCCGCGATGGCGGTCTGCTCGACTATCACCTCGACCTGCCCTACAGCGGCGACGGCATCGTGCTCTATCCGCATTTCACCGATCGGGTGATTCCGGGCTGGTTCGACAAAACCCTGCCGTGGCGCCGCGCCTCGACCGAGCGCTTGCAGGATGTGCTGCTGCTCGCGCCGTCGAAGGAATATCTGGCGCGCCTGCCCTACGGCAAACTGCCCGACCGTAACGACTTCAAGCGTTTCATGGGCGATGCGCCGAGCCGACAGAAATACTGGCACGCGGCGATGGACGAGAGCCGCCGACTGGGCGATGAGTTTTTGGAACTGGCTGCCAACGGTCGCCTCGCCGAGCGCTTGCTGACCCTTTAGTCAGTGTTTTGCGCAGAGCTCTGGTAAACTCGCCGCCTGCCCGAATCGCTGCGGCGAACGCCATCTGAACAGAGCCGAAATCACTGTGGAAATCTTCAAAGAGTTTACTTTCGAATCCGCCCACCGCCTGCCGCACGTCCCGGACGGCCACAAGTGCGGGCGTTTGCACGGTCACTCGTTCAAAGTGGCGATTCACCTAAGCGGCGACCTCGATCCGCACACCGGCTGGATCCGTGACTTCTCCGAGATCAAGGCGATTTTCAAGCCGCTGTACGAGCGTCTGGATCACAACTACCTGAACGACATTCCCGGCCTGGAAAACCCGACCAGCGAAGTGCTGGCCAAATTCATCTGGAATGAAATGAAGCCGCTGTTGCCAGAACTGAGCGCAATCCGCATTCACGAGACTTGCACCAGCGGTTGCATCTATCGCGGCGAATAACGCAACGCTAATACCCATTGTAGGAGTGAGCCTGCTCGCGATAGCGGATTGACATTCAACATGGATGTCGGCTGATACACCGCTATCGCGAGCAGGCTCACTCCTACAAGGGATTGGTGTTTTGCCAGAGAACAGCCTTCACGGCTGTTTTTTTATGCCTATGCTTTTTGGCTCTCCACCCGCCAAGAGGACAGGCCCATGACGGACTGGCTGCTGGATCAGGTCTTTGCCTTCAACGGGCGACAAGTACGCCATGCCGTGCGCGGCGACGGTCCACCGCTGGTGTTTGTACATGGCACGCCGTTTTCGTCGTATGTGTGGCACCGCATCGCCCCGCACTTTTTCGCCACACACCGAGTGCATTATTTTGATCTGCTCGGCTACGGGCGTTCTGAACAACCGGACGCCGACGTGTCCCTCGGCGTGCAGAACGAGCTGTTGGCGCAGTTCCTCGATCATTGGAATATCCAGACCCCCGATGTCGTCGCCCATGATTTTGGTGGTGCCACGGCACTGCGCACGCACCTGCTCAACGGCAAGGATTACCGCAGCCTGACGCTGATCGATCCGGTGGCGCTGACACCCTGGGGCTCACCATTCGTGCAGCATGTACGCCAGCATGAAGCGGCGTTCAGTGGATTGCCCGACTACATCCAGCGCGCCATCGTACCGACCTACATTCGCGGGGCGATTCATCGCGACATTCCCGATGAAGAACTGGCACCCTACGTACAGCCGTGGCTCGGCGATCCGGGGCAAGCGGCGTTCTATCGGCAGATTGCGCAGATGGACGAGCGTTATACCCGTGAGGCCGAAACCCTGTACCCGAGCATCCGATGCCCGGTGCAGATTCTCTGGGGTGAAGACGATCAGTGGATTCCCATCGAACGGGGTCGTGCCTTGCATCAGATGATCCCCGGATCACAGTTCCACCCCATCGCCAACGCCGGGCACCTCGTCCAGGAAGACGCCCCCGAAGCGATCGTCGCCGCCCTGCTGCGCTTTCTCTGACAGCTCCCAAACGCCCCTGACACCGATCATTCCCACGCTCTGCGTGGGAATGCCTCAACGGACGCTCCGCGTTCGGCTTTGGAGTGGGACGCGGAGCGTCCCGGGCTGCATCCCCACGCGGAGCGTGGGAACGATCAATCAAAAGATCGCAGCCTTCGGCAGCTCCTGCATGGGGCTTCGGTGTGTTCAAGTGCACCGCTTTCGGGCCGAATATCGCTGTCTCGTCTATACATACCCGCAACTCCCGGTTTGGCACGACCACTGCAACCTCCCCCGCGTCTTCCCTCTCCCGCAAAGGACCGCCCCATGACGCAGAACGATCCCGGCAACGATTACCCCCTCAGCGAAGTCCCGATGCACGCGCGAAAAGGCCTGGCCTCGACCGCCATGGTGTTACTGGGATTCACGTTTTTCACCGCGACCATGTTTGCCGGCGGCAAGCTCGGCGTGGCCTTCAGTTTCGGCGAGATGATGGCGGTGATCATCGTCGGCAATCTGCTGCTAGGTTTGTACGCGGCAGGTTTGGGTTACATCGCTTTCAAAAGTGGCCTCAACTCAGTGCTGATGGGGCGTTTCTGCTTTGGAGAAGTCGGCAGCAAGCTCAGTGACCTGATCCTCGGCTTCACCCAGATCGGCTGGTACGCTTGGGGCACTGCGACGGCAGCGGTCGTGCTCGGCAAATATTTTGATCTGGATGAAGGCACCGTGCTCGGCCTGATGGTGCTCTTTGGCCTGGTGTTCTGCGCCACGGCGTACGTCGGTTATCGTGGTTTGGAGATTCTGTCGTATATCGCGGTACCAGCGATGATGTTGCTGCTGATGCTGTCGATGTGGGTGGCGACGGTGAAGGTCGGTGGCTTCGAAGGTTTGCTCAGCGTCGTGCCGAGCGGTTCGCTGGACTGGTCGACCGCGATCACATTGGTGTTCGGCACCTTCGTCAGTGGCGCCACGCAAGCGACCAACTGGACGCGGTTTTCCCGTTCGGCGCGGGTGGCGGTGCTGGCCAGCCTGATCGGTTTTTTCATCGGCAACGGTCTGATGGTACTGATCGGCGCGTACGGCGCCATCGTCTATCAGCAGCCGGACGTGGTTGAAGTGCTGCTGCTGCAAGGTTTCGCCATGGCCGCGATGGCCATGCTGTTGCTGAACATCTGGAGCACCCAGGACAACACCATCTACAACTTCGCCGTCGCTGGCTGCAATCTGCTGCGCACCAGCCGACGCAAAACCGTGACCCTCGCCGGCGCAGTGATCGGCACCCTGCTCGCGCTGTTGGGCATGTACGACATGCTGGTGCCGTATCTGATTTTGCTGGGCACGGTGATTCCACCGATTGGCGGGGTGATCATGGCCGACTTTTTCTATCGCTGGCGCGGCCACTACCCACGCCTGGCCGACGCACGGCTGCCGGCGTTCAACTGGCCGGGGCTCGGGGCTTACGGGGTCGGCACGGTTGCCGCGTTCAGTTCGCCGTGGGTCGCGCCGCTGGTAGGTATTGCCGCTGCCGCGCTAACGTATGTCATCGTCACCGGCCTGCTCGGCGCCCGCCGCGCCAGCGCGCCACTACAAGACCTATAAGAAGGATTCGCCTGATGCACATCATCAACGCCCGACTGCGCAACCAGGACGGTTTGCACGAATTGCACCTTGAAGACGGGCTGATCCGCAGCATCGCCCGCCAGACCGAGGCCCCTACCCTGGGCCCAGACGACCTCGACGCCAGCGGCAACCTGGTAGTGCCGCCCTTCGTCGAACCGCACATCCACCTCGACGCCACCCTCACCGCCGGCGAGCCGCGCTGGAACATGAGCGGCACGCTGTTCGAAGGCATCGAGTGCTGGGGCGAGCGCAAGGTCACCATCACCGAAGAAGACACCAAGACCCGCGCCAAGAAAACCATTCAGACCCTGGCCGCCCACGGTATCCAGCATGTGCGCACGCATGTCGATGTCACCGACCCGCAACTCACCGCACTCAAAGCCATGCTCGAAGTGCGCGAGGAGAGCCGTCACCTGATCGACCTGCAAATCGTCGCGTTCCCGCAGGAAGGCATCGAGTCGTTCCGCAACGGCCGTGAGCTGATGGAAGAAGCGATCCGCATGGGCGCCGACGTGGTTGGCGGGATCCCGCATTTCGAATACACCCGTGATCAAGGCGTCAGCTCGGTGAAGTTCCTGATGGACCTGGCCGAACGCACCGGTTGCCTGGTCGATGTGCATTGCGACGAAACCGATGATCCGCATTCACGCTTTCTCGAGGTGCTCGCCGAAGAAGCGCGCAGCCGTGACATGGGCGCCCTCGTCACCGCCAGCCACACCACGGCGATGGGCTCTTACGACAACGCCTACTGCGCCAAACTGTTCCGTCTTCTCGGCCATTCCGGGATCAGTTTTGTGTCCTGCCCGACCGAGAGCATTCACCTGCAAGGACGCTTCGACAACTTTCCGAAACGCCGTGGCGTGACCCGCGTCAACGAGCTGCTCGAAGCCGGGATGAACGTGTGTTTCGGCCAGGATTCCATCGTCGATCCGTGGTACCCGCTGGGCAACGGCAACATCCTGCGCGTGCTCGAAGCCGGGCTGCACATCTGCCACATGCTCGGCTACCGCAACCTGCAAAGTGCGCTGGATCTGGTGACCGACAACAGCGCCAAAGCCATGCACCTGGGCGAGCGTTACGGGCTGGAACAAGGCCGCCCGGCGAACCTGCTGATTCTGTCGGCGGACAGCGATTACGAGGTGATCCGCAGCCAGGGCCTGCCGCTGTATTCGATTCGTGGTGGTGAGGTGTTGATGAAACGGCAGATGCCGGTGGTGGAGTTCAGTACCAATCTGAGCTGAAAATGTTGTCGGGGCTTACGGCCTTATCGCCGGCAAGCCAGCTCCCACAATGATTTGTGATGGACAGGAAGCCCATGTTCAATACAAACCCTGTGGGAGCTGGCTTGCCAGCGATGGCGGCCTGGAGTTCAGCTCATGAGCTGAGCCGTACCGAATAATCTGACTCGCACTAATTCTCCCTGCTCTTCCTCAAGCAAAATCGGCGCAGTGCCACCGGGCATTACAACCTGCACCTCTCCTGCATCGACCCAACCGACCCGCCACGCGGCCGAGGCCACTGCGCTGGCGCTGGTGCCGGAGGACGCCGTCGGGCCTTCGCCGCGCTCAAACACACGCGCGACGATACGTTGCTTTGATTCGCGCACGGCCCATTGCAGATTGATGCCCGCCGGGCAGGGTTGTCCGGCGCCGGTCGGCATGGCGTAGGCGATTCGGGTCAGGTCTTCGTTCAGTGGTGATTCACGCATTCTCTCGTTAGTGGGCAACGCGGTCTTGTCGCCGAGCAGTGTCACGCAATGCGGATTGCCGATGCGTACGAACTGGCTGTGGGTCCATGCGGGATCGAGTTGCGCCAAGGCTTGCACATGACTCACCTCCCGACCGTTTAAGTCGACACTTTCGACGTTCTGCGCGCCCACGCAAAACGGCCCGAAACCGGGCTGACCGAGATCCAGCCAAAAACCTTTCATCCCTTCTACCTCGGCAGGTTTCACCGAGGTCTCCACCGGTTGACCCTTGTCATGATGCACGCGCAACAGTGCGCCCTCCTCCGGCAGTAAACCTTGCTCGGTCAGCGCCTGAGAAAAAATCGTCAGGCCGTTGCCACTGCGCTCGGCAAGCGTGCCGTCGGTGTTGACGATCAACACATCAAAGGGCGGCGAGGTCTGGAAAGGGCCGATCAGCAGGCCGTCACTGCGGTGGGATTTGCTGTTCGCGGGCCGTTGACCTTCGGGCCAGTCACAGCAGAGTTTGATTGCAGCCCTGCTCCACGACTGACGCGACGCTGCGCAAGCAGTGGCACTCGCGGCCAGATCGATACCTGCCCCGCGCAGCGCTTCGGGCGAAACCACGCCATAGATATTGCCCCGTGCGTTGTAGAACTGCGTCATGAACCGGCTCTCGTTTTCGAATATCCAAAGGCGCCACTGTAAAACGCAATCCCTTGTGGGAGCGAGCCTGCTCGCGAAAGCGCGGGGTCAGGCAACATTTTTTCTGACTGAAATACCGCTTTCGCGAGCAGGCTCGCTCCCACAGGTTAGGATGTCGACTGCACAGCCCCGAGACCTGCGATCGAACCTCGACGCACAATCACTGTCCTTCGGGGACGCGATGTTTTTTGCCAAGGATTGATATGACCAGCCTCACCTCCCAAGACACCTTCGTCCCCGGACGCCTGCAACAGATGTCTACGCGCATCGCCTTCTTCATCGCTGGACTCGGCATTGCCGCGTGGGCGCCACTGGTGCCGTACGCCAAGGCCCGGGCCGGGCTCGATGAGGGCACGTTGGGTCTGTTGCTTTTGTGTCTGGGGGTCGGTTCGATTCTGGCGATGCCCATGGCGGGGATTCTTGCGACCCGGTTCGGCTGTCGTCGGGTCGCCACCGGTGGCACCTTGCTGATCTGCGCGGCGTTGCCATTGCTGGCGACGGTGTCGTCGATCCCGGCGCTGATCGCCACGCTGTTCATGTTCGGCGCCGGGCTCGGCACGGTGGATTCGACGGTGAACCTGCAAGCGGTGATCGTCGAGCGCGCCAGCGGCAAGAACATGATGTCGGGCTTTCACGGCTTGTTCAGTCTGGGTGGGATTGTCGGCGCGGCGGGCGTGAGTGCCCTGCTCGGCCTCGGCCTGTCACCGCTGGGTGCGATGCTGGTGGTGGTGGCCGTGCTGATTGCCGCGTTGTTCAAATGCGTGCCGCACATGTTGCCCTACGGCAGTGAAAGCTCGGGCCCGGCGTTCGCGGTGCCTCACGGCATCGTGCTGTTTATCGGTGGGATGTGCTTCATCGTGTTCCTCACCGAAGGCGCCGCGCTGGACTGGAGTGCGGTGTTTCTGGCGCAGGAACGTGGGATCGACACGGCGTATGCGGGGTTGGGTTACGCGGCATTTGCCCTGACCATGACGGCTGGGCGCTTGATGGGTGACCGGATTGTGCGGATTGTCGGTGCGACGCGGATCATTTTGTTTGGCGGTCTGTTGGCCGCGGCCGGGCTGTTTCTGGCGACGTTCGCGCCGAGCTGGGAAGCCGCGCTGGTCGGTTATGCGCTGGTCGGTGCGGGATGCTCGAATATCGTGCCGGTGCTGTATACGGCAGTGGGCAAGCAGACGGTGATGCCGGAGAGTATTGCGGTGCCGGCGATTACGACGTTGGGTTATGCGGGGATTCTGGCGGGGCCGGCGGTGATTGGGTTTGTTGCGCATGCGAGCAGTTTGAGTTTTGCTTTCGGGCTGATGGCGGTGTTGCTGGTGGCGGTGGCTATTGGTGGGAAGGTGTTGAGGGTCTGAATCGTTGGGGGGGTTGGGGTTTGGGGTTGTGAGCATATCCGGTGCTGCGGGTGTTGCTGATTAGGGTTCCGCCCTTACGGCGGGTCACTTTTGGCAAACGCCCCAAAAGTAACCAAAAGGGCTGCTCCCTGACGTACGGCACTTCGCTTAGGCTCAGTGTTCCCTCGCTACGGCGTCCATCCGGGGGCATCGCCTCCGGTTTGCTTCGCTGCACCTCCTCTCGATGTGTTTGGCTTCGCCAAACGGCGCTGCGCGCCTACCCCGGATGAACACCTCCGCTCGGCCTGCCGATGGGCCTGAGGATCAAGATCAAGAGCCAGATCAAAGGCCAGATCAACAGCCAGATCAACAGCCAGATCAACAGCCAGATCAACAGCCAGATCAACAGCCAGATCAACAGCCAGATCAACAGCCAGATCAAAAGCCCCTCACCCTAGCCCTCTCCCGGAGGGAGAGGGGACTGACCGAGGTGTTTGGGAGAGCTACACCGACATGAAATACCGAGTCGAACTCAAATTCTGAAAGATTCACAAATCGGCTCCCTCTCCTAGGGGAGAGGGCTGGGGTGAGGGGCAAACCCACCACAAAACCAAAGCCAACCGCACGCTTCTCACCACTCACCACAATGAGCGTTAGCTCAAGTACCGCTCTTGATCTTCACCACTCAACACAATGAGCGTTAGCTCGAGTACCGCTCTTGATCTCAGCGCCCGTCGGAAGGCTGAGCGGAGGGATTGATCCGGGGTGGGAGCGCAGCGACCGTTTGGCGCAGCCAAACACATCGAGAGGAGGTGCAGCGCAGCAAACCGGAGGCGATGACCCCCGGATCAATCCCGCAGCGAAGGAACCCGAGCCACAGCGAGGGCCGTACGTCAGGGTAAAGCCTTTTTGGTTACTTTTTCGGCGTCTGGAAAAAGTGACCCGCCGTAAGGGCGGAACCCTAAGCCGCCATAACCGCAGCAACGGATATGCCCCCAATCAAAACCCAACACTAGCCTGAACAAAGAACGTCCGAGGCGCCCCCACATACATCCCCGAATTGTTATCGCTCGAACGCGTAAAGTACTGCTTGTCAAAAACGTTCTTCACCCCCGCCCCCAACTTCAAGTTAGAAACCTGAGGCCCAAAGTCATACCCCCCACGCACATTCCAGGTCACATACCCCGGAATATCGCCGTACTGCCCATCCGCCGTGCCGTCAGTGATGTAATTGCCGTTAAAGCTGCCATCAGCATTCACCCCGGTACCCGGCGAACGCTGTTTCGACTGGGCAAACCCATCAATGTTGTAAGTCCAGCGATTCACGTCATACCGCAAACCAACCGTCGCCACCTGACGCGAATAAAACGGCAGATCACGCCCCTTGAACCCCGGAATCTCGCCTTCATACGTCGCGCGGGTGTAAGTAAACCCGGCATTAGCAGTCAAGCCATCCAGACGCGGATCCAACGCCGCCATATCGTAATGCACCGACGCCTCAATCCCCTGGTGCTTGGTCGCACCCAGATTGGTCCAACCCACATCGTTACTGATGTACTGCAGTTCGTCGTCGAAGTCGATGTAGAACAGCGTCACTTCCCCGCCCCACACGTCATCGTTGTAGCGCGTACCGATCTCGTAAGTCTTGGCCTTTTCCGGCTCAAGACCGTTGGCCGTCTGGTCGCCCGAGCCGCCCTGCCCCAGTTGGAAATACTGCAGGCTGCCAAACGACGTTTCGTAGTTGGCGAACAGCTTCCACGCATCCGACAAGTGATACATCACGCTCAGCGCCGGCAGCGGTTCGTTGCTTTCGATGCTGCGGTTTTTCTCCTGCACTGGTTTGCCCGCCGTATCGAGCACGGCGCGATCGTGCCAGTCAGTGCTGATGTGTTCAAAGCGAATACCCGGGGTGATCGTCCAGTTGCCGACGTCGATCTTGTTGTCGATGTAGACCGAGTTGGCTTCGGTGCCGCCCGTGCGGTCCTGGAACACATGGCCATCGGACGTTGGTGTGAGCACCGGCTGATTGTTGACCAGCGCCACACGGCTCGACTGCTCGTGCATCGCCTCTTTCAGATAGCGATAACCGACGCTGACTTCCTGCGTGGTCGGGCCGACATCAAAGACACGCGATACGCGCGGCTCGATACCCAGCGTGTAGTACGAACGTGGGTACGAGCTGAGGGTTTTCTGGTCGCGGGCGGCGATCGTGCTGCCACGGAAGCTGTCGGTGTAGTAGGTGAGGATTTCTGCCTGAGTGCGTTCGTCGATCTGGCGGATCCACTTGAACGACACGTCTTTGCGCCGCCCCGTGAATTGGTCGTAGTCACGCACCGAGTCGTACGGGTTGTCGTCGTACTGCTTTTGCGTGAGACCGCCGGGCATGTCGGCGCTGGCGTCGTAGTAATGGAAATTGAGGCTGAAATCGTCCTGATCGGTCGGAGCCCAATGGGTCTTGAGCAGTACGTCGTCGATGTCGTTACCGTTATTGCGCTCGCGATAACCGTTGCCGTTGACGCCCGAGTACAGCAACGCCACGCCCATGCCGTTATCGGCAGTGCCGCCGAGGAATGCGGTGTCGATGTGCTTCCAGCCGCCGTACTGAGTGGTTTCCAGCGTGGTGCCGATTTCACCGGTGGTTTCTTCCGGAATGGCCCGAGTGACGAAGTTGATCACGCCGCCGACGTTTTGCGGCCCGTAACGCACGGACCCGGCGCCGCGGACCACGTCGATGCTGTCGAGGTTGCCGGAGGAAATCGGCGCCATCGACAGTTGTGGTTGACCGTATGGGGCAAACGCCGCCGGCACGCCGTCGATCAGCACAGTCGAGCGTGGCGACAGGCGCGAAGTCAGGCCGCGCACACCAACGTTGAGGGAAATGTCGCTGCCACCGGTGCCGTTGGAGTCCTGCACCTGCACACCTGGCACCCGCTTTAACACATCACTGACGTTCATCGCGCCCTGCTCGACCATCGCTTCGCGGCGGATCACCGTGCGTGCGCCAGGGTGGTTCTGCACCACGGCGGCGTTGGCGTCGCCCAGCCAGTCGCCGACCACTTTGATGTCGGTCACGCCCAGTTCCAGCGGGCCATTGCTGGCAGCGGAAGTCGCCGCGGGCGACAGGGTCACCGACCCTTCGTTGATCTGATAATCCAGACCGCTGCCTTGCAGCAATTGGCGCAGCGCCTGTTCCGGAGAGATGTCGCCATCCACCGCTGGGGCTTGTTTACCGGCGACCAGATCGGGACTGAAAAACACTTGCAGCGAAGTCTGCTGACCCAGTTCGCTCAGGGCCTGGCCCAGTGGCTGGGCGCGGATATGAATGGCGTCGGCAGCGTATGCCAGAGGCATGGCAGCGTTGACCGCCAGCGCAAGGGCCAGCGGCAACCAAGGGGATTTTTTGTTGTTGGCGGTGGTGGTCTTCACGTCGAACGTAGTCCTGTGGATCGCAAGAGTGTGCGGCTGTTAATGCAAACCAGTTGCAGTTGAACAGGAAGACGATGAACTCGAAAAAAACCTGAATTTTATTTTGAAATTATTTCCTGACTGCCATCGGCGAGGGTGCGAACGGCCACCGGCAGGATGCTCGGCAAGGCCTTGAGCAAGGCGTCGGTGTTGTCGGATTTGAACACGCTGGTCAGGCGCAGATTGGCCACGGTCGGGTTGGCGACGGTCAATGGTTTTTCGCGATAACGCGACACTTCGGCGGCGACTTCGCTGAGGCTGGCGTTGTTGAACACCAGTTTGCCGCCGCGCCAAGCCGTCAGTTCGGCCGGATTGACCGCATAGGCCGCCGCGACTTTGCCCTGCGCATCGACGTAACTGCCAAGGCCCGCAGTCAGGCTGATGAACTCATTGTCCGGCGCATGACGCCCCTGCACCTTGACCGTGCCCTGCTCCACCGCGACACGGGTTTGCGTGACATCGCGGCGCACATCGAAGCGCGTGCCGGTGACCGTGACCTTGCCGCTGCCGGCCTCGACCACGAAGGGCCGGGCGCTGTCGTGCTGGACGCTGAACATCGCCTCGCCTTCAGTCAGCTCGATCAGCCGGCGATCCTTCTCAAAGCGCACCTGCAAGCGGCTGCGACTGTTCAGATCGATCACCGAGCCATCCGGCAGCGCCACATGCTTGCGCTCACCCAGCGCCGTGGCGAACTCGGCGCTGTAGCCCGACGGATGATTCAAACCGCTGAACAGCCCGAGCCCAAGCGCCACCGCCAGCACACTGGCCGCCATTGCGTAGCGCAGCAGCGGACGCCGTTCGCGACGGCTCGGTGGCGTATCGATAAGAGCTTTGAGCCGTGGCGCCGGCAGCAGATCCGCCGCTGACCACAAGCCCTGCAACAACTGAAATTCGGCACGGTGCTGCGGATGTTCATTCAGCCAGGCATCGAAGCGCTGCTGCTCGTCGGCACTGACAGCCGACTCCTGCAAACGCACAAACCAGCGAGCCGCATCATCGCGCACCGTTGTTTGCCCGCACGCGCAATCACGAGTATCCATCATGGAATGTCCTGTTTGGCTGGGGATGAAAAAGCACGGCCGCTCATGACTGCAACCCGTCGAGGCGATCACGCAGATGCCGCAGGGTGCGGATCATATACTTTTCGACCATGTTCTTGGACAGCCCCAGGCGTTCGGCGATTTCTGCCTGGGTCAGGCCCTCGATCTTCTGCCAGACGAAAATTTTCCGGCAATTGACCGGCAGCTCGGCGAGCGCCCGTTCGATGGAGTCGGCCAGCTGGATCGCATGCATGTAATGCTCCGGGTCGCCGGACGACGACTGACCGTGATCGATTGCCTCCGACTCCATGGCACCGCGCCGATCCTCGCGCCGATAGCCATCGACCGCAATATTGCGTGCGGTCTGATGCAAATACGCCCGGGGCTGCTGCACCGCTGTCGAATCGGACTCAAGCACCCGCACAAAGGTGTCGTGCGCCAGATCCTCGGCCTGCGCGCGATTGCGCAGGCGACGAGTCCAGGTGCCGATCAACTCTTCGTAATGCTCGAAAAAGCCGGGTCTGCGGGGACGCATGGGGGTATGAGTGGCGTGCTGAGGAAAGGGCGTGAATAGTAATGCTTCCTATTAAGGCCGGCAATTTATTCCTTGGCGCACCGCAACGAGAACAGATCGCCGCTCATTTGTCCTGATCAGGATCGACAACGCCGAAACAGCCAGTCGGCGGCTGCAAATACAAATAAAGCGGATTGACCAACAAGTGCGCATCACCGCAGGTGATCAGGTGCATGTGGTCGCTGTAGGTGTTGATCAGGTGCTGGATTCTCGGGGCGATGTACTGATGAATACCCGTACGCAATTCCATCCCGGCGCGGTAGTACGTCGAGTAGAGCTCCTTGAATTTGGCACCGTCGGTGGAGGGAATCGGCTTGACCGTCGAGGAGGAACTGACAAACGCCTGGAATTTCTCGAACGCGGATTTTTCCCCGACAAAAGGCTTGGCGAAATCGACGATGGCCTGGTACTCGGCTTTGAGAAAACCCATTTCGGCCACTCGTGCGCTGTCCCCCAGCACGCCCTTGATCAAACCGACGGACACCGCACTGGGAAAGCAATTGGCGTTGTTCATGTAATTTTTCATCAGGTTTTCGATGATCGGAAAAACTTCATGCTCCCAACCGAAGACCTTGCCATTTGTGAACACGGGCCCGAACAGCGGCGGTACCGATTGCAGCGAGACCGCGCGCGGATACTGCTCGACATGGCAGACAATCTTGTTGGCCTCAATCAGCGGCTGGAAGAAATTCGCCCAGACACCGCGAGCCGCCCATTGAAAAGGCGGCTCACGGTGAGCATCCCCGGTGAGAAAAATCATCGGGTCATACTCATCCGGAAATTGCTCGGCGGCCGCGGCCAGTTCCTCAGCGCGCTCGTCCGACATCAATACACCTTTGTCGATCCACCAGTTTCCTTTCCGATCGCCCATGAGCATGCCCCTGTCAGTCCATTGTGGTTAGCGCCCGCTCTCTCACCCTAGTCGGCCTCCGGCGGGTTTTCCATCGCGAGGCGTAAAGGGTCGAACAGGGACGAGTGAATGACCACAGACAAATGTGGGAGCGGGCTTGCCCGCGAAAGCGCTGGGTCAGTCGACATCTCTGGTGACTGACACGACGCCTTCGCGAGCAAGCCCGCTCCCACAGGGTTGGTTGGTGGTGGATGCAGATTCGGGTGCAGCCACCACCGATGGTTTTTAGCCTTTCTCGTCGATCCCGGCTTGCAGAGGCTGGCCATTCAGATGGCCGCTCAGGGTGACCGGGCCGACTTTCAGGTTGCCGTCTTCAAAGGAAACCTTGGGTGCGTTTTCCTCCTTCTTCTGCGGCAGATCAAGCCCGGCTTTTACACCGTAATCGAGGTTGCTCAGATCAGTGCTGCCGACCTTCGAACCACCGAGATCAACCTTGCCTTCGGACGAGGAAATCCGCGCGCCGGTCAGTTGCGTGGCGCCGCCGACGTTGAGGTTCACGCCCTGGCTGGCACTGATGCCGGAGGCGTGCTTGACGCTGTCCTTGTGCGCGTATTCGCCCTGCGCTTTCAGAGTTGGCTTGTAATCGGTGCCGGCGAGTTTTTCCTTGTCGCTCGGTGGATTTTTCTTCGCGGTCAGGCCCAGATCGACGTCGACCTTGGCATGGGTCTGCGAGTCCTGACGACTTTCGACAGTCATGTCACCGGCAACCTTGCCGCCGACATTCTGCGCCTCGATCCGCGCACCCGACAGCTGTGCATCACCCGCGCTGTTCAGCACCACCGTGTCAGCCTTGATCTGGCTGTTCTGCTGTGTGGTGCCCTGCAGGTAGTCCACCCCCACCCTGGCTCCGGCATTGAAACCGTGGTCGCTGCTGGCCTTTTCATCGGCCGCGGTCGGAGTTTTGCTGCTCAGGTTGCCACCGGCATTCAGCGCCACATTCCAGTTGTTGCGGTTGTCGGTGGACTGCGCCGATTCCTGAACGTAGCCGCCCTTCTGCGCATCAACGTTTACGCTTGGCGCTGCGACTTGAGTGCCTTGCAGATGAACCGCATCACCACTCAGGGCGATACCGTTCTGGCTGCTGAGTTGGCCACCGGTGAGGGTTTGCGCGTGCTCGTTGACTCGACCGATGTTGAAGTTGCCACTCAGATTGCCGCCCTGATCTCGGCTCTTCTCGCTGCTGGTTTTGCTGCCGCCGCCCTTCAAGCCGCCGCCGAGATTGCTGCCGGTGGCGTCATGAGTGTCGGTGGCGGCTTGCAGATCGAGTTTGCCGTCGGCGTGCAAATCGATGGCGCCAGCGCTGTCGATCTTCGTGCCTTGTTGAACCTGATTGCCGCCGCTGCTCAGTTGCACGCCGTTACCGCTGATGCTCGCGACATGCGCCTGAGTGTCAGTGGATTGCTTGCCCGTGTGATCGAGCTGGAAGCCAGCGCCGAGGTCGACGTTGGTGCCGTCGGTGCCCGGCAAGGTGCCGACTGTGAGCGAGGCATTGCCGCGCAGGCTGGACTCGTTGCTGTGCTGACGGTCGGTGGCCTGATTCAGCGCCAGATCGCCGCCGGTCTTGATGTTGACACCGCCCTGCCCGCCGTCGAATCGGCTGCCTTCGAACTGTGCGTCACCGGCAGTTTTGATGGTCACACCCTGGCTGCCGGCATACCCGCCGACCACTGCACTGGAACTGTCCTTGGAGGACTGGCTACTGCCACCCGCACCGCTGCCGGCGACGTTCACGTCTTCACCGGTTTTGGTGTAGACCCGCACGTCGACCTTCGCGTCCACCGCGTTATCAGTGTTCTTGCGCGTATTGTTGGCAGCATCGGCGACCAGTTTGTCGGCGCTGATGTTCACTTTGCCGGCGCTGGCGTTGTACTGAGTGCCTTGGTCGTGCAGGGTGCCGGTGGCTTTCACATCGACGCTGCCGCCGTCGAAACGGCTGACCACCGCGTTGCTGCTTTGCTCGGTTTTATCAGCGCTGCCATGGCCGATCGCAACGTCAATACCGACGTTCGGTTGACCCAGATCGCTCAGCGCATCCTTGTCCGGCACCTTGCCGTTCAACACCTCTTTGACGACACCGGCAATCGGTCGGGCGATGTCTTTGTACTCGACGTTGGCACCGATGTCGGCCGACCAGTTACTCTCGGTGTGAGTGCTGCTTTCAGTGTTGCTCGCCGCGCGGTTGTCAACCTCGTTGGCCGCGATGTTCAGACCGTTGCCAGCCTTGACCTGCGCACCTTCGGTGGCAAGTTTGTCAGCATTGATGGTCAGGCCACCGGCACTCTGCACACTGCTGGTTTGCGCAGTGGTTTTGCTCGTGGTGTCCTGCGAAGTGCCGTGGGCGAAATCGACGCCACTGCCGGCGCGGTCGAGGCCGCCGGTGTAGTAGAAACCGCCGCCGGTGCTGGTCTTGTCGGTGGAGGATTTGTGGCTGTCTTCTTCCGCCAGCAACGAGACATTCTTGCCACTCAGGCTGGTATCGCCAGCGGTGGATTTCACCTCGCCGCCCTTGATGGTCAGATCGCCGCCGGCCTTCACCTGTACAGTGCCGCCGCTGAGGCTTGAGCCCTGCTGAGTGACATCGTTTTTAGTGACGGTTTGCTGCTTGTCTTCGTAATGAATCCCCGCGCGATATTGCTCCGGCGTTTGCTCTTTGGCGTAAGCATCGAAGCCGCGTGTCTGCGTGTTGTCAGTACTGTCGTGGCTGTTCTGCGCCGAATGCACGTTGACGTCACCCGCCGCGTCCGCCGTCAGCGCGCCGCCCGCCTTGACCGTCGAGCCGGCGACCTCAATGTCCTTGGCGCTCTTGAGCTTGAGGTTGCTGTCGGACACCAGTTCGCTGCGCACCGTGGTGCTGTCCTTGGCGTTCTGGCGTGACTCGTCCTTGGTGATGCCGAAGAACTTGCTGTCCTTGTCATGGTTGTTGCTGTGCGAGGTGTCCTGCACGCCGTCGATGACCAGCGAACCCTTGTCACTGATGACACTCGCTTCGGTGCCGCCCCGGACCTGGCTGCCACTGATGCGCACATCGTCAGCCTTGACGAGCAATTTGCCGGCGGCGTTGATCTTGCTGCCCTGATGCTGGGTCTGGCCCTTGTCGGCATCGCCGGTCTTGCCGAAGAAACCACCGCCGACCAGATCACCGGAATAGCGGTTGTCGCTGCTGCGATTAGTGCGCGTGGCGGTGCTGATTTCCACCTGTTTGCCGGCCAGTTGCAGGTCGCCCGAGCTGTTCAGCTCGGCGCCTTCGGAGCGCAACAAAGCGGCGGTTTGCAGGGCGATGTTGCCGGCCTTCAACTGGCTGCTGATGCTGCGCTGCTCTTCGCTGCTGGTGTTCCAGTCGGCTTTCCACAGGTGCTTGCGGTGATTGCCCTGATCAGTCTGGGTGTGGCTTTCGGTGGCGGCAGTCAGGCGCAGATCGCCGCCGCTTTTCACCTCAAGATTCTTCGCTGCTTCAACCTTGGCGGCCTTGAGTTCGGCATCCTTGCCGGCGGACAGTGTCGCGTCGCGGCTGGCGATAATCTGGCTGCCGTGCTGACGCGATTCGCTGTCGGTCTGGGTGCGGTCGTAGGTTTCCCAAGTGATGCCGATGGTGCTGTTGTTCCAGTTCTCGCGCTTCTCCTGGAGCTTGCGGCTATCGACCGTGCTCAGGGTCAGGTTGCGTTTGGCATCGACGGAGACGTCGCGGCCACTGACATCGGTGGCCGCCAGGGTCAGGTCCTTGCCGCTGTGCAAACCGACATCGCCCTGGCTGCTGCGGATGCCTGCACGGGTTACGTCGAGGCTGTTGGCCACGGCCTCACCACTGACATTGAGGTCACCGGCGGAACGAATCTGCACGCCATCACGCCCGGCCACTTGCACTGCGCCAACCCGCACGCCTGCCCCTTCAGCGGTGCTGACGATGTTGATGCGTCCGGCCTGCATCGCGCCGAACAGGCTGGCGTCGATGCGCTGATCGCCAGTGTTGCCCGCCGGGTCCACGGTTTTCACTTGGCCGCTGGCGTAATCAACCTGATTGCGACCGACCGTGATGTTCAGTTGATCACGGGCAGTAAGCGCGCCCTGGCTGTCGATACGCGGGGCGATCAGGTTGATCGAGCCCTCGGCGTTACGCAGGCCACCGCTCTGGATTTGCAACTGACCACTGGCGTCACGGGTGTTCAAACCTTGCAGTTTGCCGTCGTTCAATTCCGGGCGCCCGACCACCAGATTGGCGTTCGGCGTGTTGATGAAACTGCCGCCATTGACCGAAATGCCGTTAGGGTTGGCCAGCACGTAATCGGCAGGACGACCGAAGATTTCCTGTGCGCCGTTGATCGCCGACGGGTTGCGGCTGATCACTTCGTTGAGGATCACGCTCGCGGCTTGCCCTTGCAGTTGCGGGTTGGCCGCCAGTTGCCCGGCAAGTTGCGATTGCCCGGCCTGCAAGGCGTTGTTCAGCACCAGCCCCTGACGGTCGACGTTGTAGTCGAGGAACTGGTTATGCGACAGGCCCGAGCCGTTGGGCGCGACGATGTTGACGATGGGCACACCGCCCTGGGTCTGCAATTGCGCGGTGCCGCCGGGGCCCGGCGCGACCACGACACCGCCGGCCATCGCGTTCGGCAGGTGCACGGCGAAGAACAGGCTGGCAATTGCCCAGCGCAATTTGCCCCGAGGCGAAAGATGAAATGCAAAGGTGTGTGCTGGCATAAAAACGTCTCCATGTGAGTACGGCATCACGTCGCGCGATTTAGTCTTGGCCGTGGCTGTCACGCTCAGATCCAACGGCTGTTTGTTCACTGCATTCTTGGTTTATGTAGCGCTCATATTTGCAAACCGACCCGCATCAGCCAGGTTTCAGGCTCATGTTGCAGACCGTTCGGCGTGTTAAGTGCGCGCTGGTAATCGACATCGACACTGAAGTTTTTCCAGCCCAGATTCAGCCCGACACTGGCACTGCTCAGGCGTTGGCCCTGAGCGCCGTGATCGGCCTTGATATAGCCGTGGTCGAGGCCGATACGCGGCGTCATCTGCACAGGCCATTCGCTGCGCAACGGCAGCCGCAAGGTGTTGCGCCAGATCGCGCCGCTGGCCCCGGACGCGCTGCTGACGCGATAGCCGCGTACTGCCGAATCGTCGGTGCCGAGCAGTTGTTCGATGGCCGGCAACGGGTCCGGGCTGTACTGCAAATTCAGTTGGCTCTGCCACTGCCAGGTCTGCGCGCCGAACTGACCATTGCGCCACTGACTGAGGCTGGCGCGGTACTTGTGGAACTGCGCCTTGGGCAGGTTGTTGATCTGCTGCCGCGAGTCGTCATCGGCGCCGAACCAGCGCAGGCCCTGGGCGTAGTTGACGTCGAGGTTCCACACCGCACGGTCGAGCCAGAACAGATTGAGCCCGGCTTCGGCCACGGTCAGGGTCGGGCTCTGAATGCCCAGCCGCACGTTTTCCAAATAGCTGTCGACGTCCTTGTGCGCCAATTGCAGGTTGGCGCTGAGCTGCCGGCTCTGGTCGCGCCACAACACACGGTCGGCGCGCAGGCTGACCTGGTCGGTGATGCCGGTGCTGTGAAAAGTCGTGCTTGGCAGTTTGAACGGCGCGCGGTATTCGGCGTGGCTGGCGAACACGCTGTAGGTCCAGTAGCCGTAGGGAATCGCGTAATACAGGCTGGCGTTGCGACTGTAACGATCACCCTGATTCAAGGTGTCACTGGCGCTGAGGCTCAACAGGTCGTTGAGTTCCAGCGGGCTGTCGAGGCTCAGGCTGAGCGTATCGCGGTCGCGCCCGGTGCTGGCGCTGCCGAGGTTGTCGAACCCCGTATTCAAGGCCCAGCGCGACTGCCCGGAGGTGCGTGAACGCAGAATGATCCGCGAGGCGCCGGGCTGACTGCCGGGGGCGATGTCGGCGGTCAGATCGACAGAACGCAGGCGGTTCAACTGGTCGAGACCTTGCTCCAGATCACGCAGGTTCAGCGGCCCGCCAAGCATCCCCGGAAACGCACCGCCCAGCGACACCGGCAGACTCTGATCGGCCAGTTCGATGGACTCGATGTAGCCCTCGTCGACCATGATGTCGAGCGACTGCCCTGCCGCCGGAGCGCTTGCCAGATACGGGCGGCTGGCGATGTAGCCCTTCTCCACGTAGATCGCGGTGATGGTGGCGAGCAGATGATTGATCTGGCCGACGCCCATGCACGGTGCCAGCAGCGGTTTGATGCGTGCGTTGAGTTTGTCGCTGTCGATCAGCGTCACGCCGCCGATACGCGTGCCGCTCAACGGCCAGCAGCGTTCATCGGGGGTGACGGTTTGCGGCATCGTCGGCGTGGCGGGTGCCGGACCGAACGAGCCGCGTTCCAGTTGGCGCTTTCTTTGTTCCAGTTGCAGTTGTTGCAGATCGCGCTGTTGCTGTTGCTGCTGGCGCAACACTTCCTGGCCCGGCGCGACAGGTTCGGCAGCTTCAAGCGAGGAGGCACACACACTCAACACAAAGGCCGACAACAGCGGGCAACGCGTGGAACGACGACGAGAAGCAGCGCAAAGCGAATACGGCACGCAATATCCTTGCGATCATCAAATGGCGTAATGCCACCCTATCAATGATCGTGATAGTCGGAGCCCTTATTCACAAATGCAAGACGCTTCCTACCGTGCTTACACTTCTTAAACAATTGATTAAACAGGGGCTAGGCGCGTCTCAGGGTTTCCCCTATGAATTGAATTTGCGCTAGGTAAAAGGCGCAGCGAGCCATCTGACGATCGGTGCCAAAAATAAATTGCCACCAAATATTACCTACGTCATATTACAGCCGTAATAACGACCCGTTTCCGCAGGTATTACGCCATGACCAACATGCCCACCCTCGAACCTGACCTCGCTGTCCCGGTCAAGACTAAACCGCCGCTGCTTAAACGCTTGTTGATTCCCGGCATCGGTTTGATCGCGCTGGTGTTTGCCACGGTGTATGCCGTGCACTGGTGGGGCGCCGGGCGTTTTCTCGAGGAAACCGACGATGCCTACATCGGTGGCGACGTCACAGTGATCGGGCCGAAAGTCGCCGGTTACATCGAAGAGGTGCTGGTCAGCGACAACCAACACGTCAAGGCTGGCGATGTTTTGATCCGCCTCGACGCCCGCGACTATCGCGCCAACCTCGCCAAAGCCGAGGGCGCGGTGGCTGCCGAAGAGGCGCTGCTGGCCAACCTCGACGCCACCGAGCAACTTCAGCAAGCGGTGATCGGTCAGGCCCGCGCCGGCATCGATGCGGCAAGTGCCGAAACCGCTCGCTCGCGGGACGACAACGCTCGCTACAAACGTCTGGTGACCACCAATGCCGTCTCGGTAGAAAGCGCCCAGCGCGCCGACGCCACTTTCAAAACCGCCCAAGCCTTGAGCGCCCGTGCCCAGGCTGAATTGCTCGCCGCACAACGCCAACTCGCAGTGATCGATACGCAAAAACAACAGGCCCGCGCCGCCCTCCAGCAAGCGCGCGCCGAACGCGATCTGGCGCAGTTGAACCTCGGCTACACCGAACTGCGCGCGCCGGTTGACGGCGTGATCGGCAACCGCCGCGCACGGGTCGGCGCCTACGCGCAGGCCGGCTCGCAACAACTGTCGGTGGTGCCGGCCAGCGGTTTGTGGGTCGATGCCAACTTCAAGGAAGACCAATTGGCGCGGATGAAACCCGGCCAGCGCGTGAGCATCCGCGCCGACGTGCTGTCCGGTCAGGAATTCCATGGCCGACTCGACAGCCTCGCCCCGGCCACCGGCTCGCAGTTCAGCGTACTGCCGCCAGAAAACGCCACCGGCAACTTCACCAAAATCGTCCAGCGCGTACCCGTGCGCATCCTCCTCGACCCGGCCGATGGCGTGCTCGGCCACTTGCGTCCGGGCCTGTCGGTGACCGCCGAAGTCGACACCCGCGCCCAGCCTGAAAACAGCGCCGTGGCCGTCGCACCATGAGCGCTACCCTCGCCGCTCCCGCGCAGCCGTTCAACGCGGCGGACATGACCACCGTGACCAAGGTGTTCGCCTTCGCGACGATGTGCATCGGCATGTTCATTGCGCTGCTGGATATCCAGATTGTCTCGGCGTCGTTGCGTGATATCGGCGGCGGCCTCTCCGCCGGCACCGACGAAACCGCGTGGGTGCAGACCAGTTACCTGATCGCCGAAATCATCGTGATTCCGCTGTCGGGCTGGTTGTCACGGGTGTTCTCCACGCGCTGGTTGTTCTGCGCTTCAGCGGTGGGTTTCACCCTCGCCAGCCTGCTCTGCGGCGTGGCCTGGAACATCCAGAGCATGATCGCCTTCCGCGCACTGCAAGGTTTTCTCGGCGGTTCGATGATTCCGCTGGTGTTCACCACGGCATTCTTTTTCTTCACCGGCAAACAACGGGTGATTGCCGCCGCGACCATCGGCGCGGTGGCGTCGTTGGCACCGACACTGGGCCCGGTGATCGGCGGCTGGATCACCGATATTTCCTCGTGGCACTGGCTGTTCTACATCAACATGGTGCCAGGGATTTTCGTCGCCGTGGCGGTGCCGATGCTGGTGAAAATCGATCAGCCGGAACTGTCGCTGCTCAAGGGCGCGGATTACCTGAGCATGGTGTTTCTCGCACTGTTTCTCGGCTGCCTGGAATACACCCTCGAAGAAGGCCCGCGCTGGAACTGGTTCAGTGACCAGACCATCCTGACCACGGCGTGGATCAGCGGCCTGGCGGGATTGGCTTTTATCGGCCGCACCTTGCACGTGGCCAATCCGATCGTCGATCTACGCGCATTGAAGGACCGCAATTTCGCCCTCGGCTGCTTCTTTTCGTTCGTCACCGGGATTGGCCTGTTCGCGACGATTTATCTGACGCCGCTGTTTCTCGGGCGGGTGCGCGGCTACAGCGCGCTGGACATTGGTCTCGCGGTTTTCTCCACCGGGGTGTTCCAGATCATGGCGATTCCGCTGTATGCCTTTCTGGCCAATCGCATGGATTTGCGCTGGATCATGATGATCGGCCTGGGTCTGTTCGCGGTGTCGATGTGGGAGTTCAGCCCGATCACCCATGACTGGGGCGCGGGGCAATTGATGCTGCCGCAAGCCTTGCGCGGGATTGCCCAGCAATTGGCGGTGCCGCCGGCCGTGACGTTGACGTTGGGTGGGTTGGCGCCAGCCCGTCTGAAGCATGCGTCGGGCTTGTTCAACCTGATGCGCAACCTCGGTGGTGCGATCGGGATTGCGGCGTGCGCAACCATTCTCAATGATCGCACCAACCTGCATTTCACTCGGTTGGCCGAACACCTGAACAGCAGCAATGAGGCGCTGAATCAGTGGCTGACGCAGGTCGGCGGCAACCTCGCGGCGCTGGGCCAGAGCGGTGATATTGGCGTCACCGCCAGCCTGCGCCAGTTATGGCTGCTGACCTACCGCGAGGCGCAAACGCAAACCTACGGCGACACCTTTCTGATGATTATGGTGTGCTTCGTCATCGCCACGGCGATGGTGCCCTTGATGCGCAAGGTACAACCACCGGCCGCGCCGAGTGCCGACGCACATTAACTTGAATCGCGAAGCTGCTTGACCCTGTGGGAGCGGGCTTGCTCCCACAGTTTTGTTTTGCGGTTTGGCGTCAGATCTGTGGGGTTTTGCGGAAGCCTACCGCCAGACGGTTCCAGCTGTTGATGGTGCTGATCGCGACGGTCAGGTCGACCATTTCTTTCGGCGTGAACTGCGCGGCGACGACGTCGTAGTCTTCATCCGGGGCGTGGGTCAGGCTCAGTTGGGTCAGCGATTCGGTCCAGAGCAGCGCGGCGCGTTCACGCTCGCTGAAGAACGGCGCTTCACGCCAGGCAGTCACCGCGAACAGACGACGTGGGGTTTCACCGCCCTTGATCGCGTCAGCCGTGTGCATGTCGATGCAGAAGGCGCAGCCATTGATTTGCGAGGCACGCAGTTTGACCAGTTCGATCAGAGTCTTTTCCAGCGGCAGCTTGGAGACGGCGGTTTCCAGGGCAATCATCGCTTTCATGGCGTCCGGGGAAGCGGTGTAGAAATCGGTGCGAGCTTTCATGGCGGGTTTCCGGGGCAAGTGAATGTGTGACTACGTTAGTCCCGGCGAGTGGTTCGGCAAATAGCCAATATTCCAGAAGATCAGGAGGCCACTCGATTGACCGCTCGTCACCCTGTCGGCACCAAGTCCTCGGCGCGTCAGACCAATATCAGGTAAATCCCCTTTTTGGAGACGCACCATGATCACGCGCAAACTTACTTCGTTATTGCTCGCCGGCCTGCTGGCCACGGCCTCCGCCGCTACCTTCGCGGCCAACGACGGCGCTGATGCCACCGGCACCAAATCCGGCGCCACCAGCGGCTCGACCATGCCACCGGACAACACCCCGGGCGCGCCTTCTGGCGGTAACAGTGGAAGCGGCGGCACCGGCACCAATGGCGGCGCCAGCGGTTCGGGCTCGGGTGCAGGTGGTGGCACCGGTTCGGCGGGTGGCGGCACGGGCGGCGCAGGCGGTGGCACGGGCGGCTGAACGAACAAGAGCCATCCGTGGTGAAATCTCCCACAAGTTTCTGAGTTACCAATCCGGACTCAATGAAAACCCCTGTGGGAGCTGGCTTGCCAGCGATGGCGTCGGCTCAGCCAGCCTCTTCTTATTGTGACCCACCGCTATCGCTGGCAAGCCAGCTCCCACAGTGTTTGTGCTGGTTTGTCATTCAGCGGTCAGAGCGCATCAATTCCCCGATGCCGCCATCCAGCGACAGCACCGCAGCCCGATTGCGCCCGGCATTTTTCGCCTGGTACAACGCCGCATCCGCCCGTTGGATAAACACCTCCGGGTTGTCATTGCCATTGGGGATAAACGCATAGCAGCCCAGGCTTACGGTGAGATAACCGGTGGGTGAGCCGCTGTGGGTAATGCGTTTGTCGATCACACTGCGGCGAATCTGCCCGGCAATCGCCAGCGCGCCGTTGATGTCGGTATCGGGCAACAACACCGCAAACTCCTCGCCGCCATAGCGCACTGCCAGATCCGACTTGCGTTGACAGCAATTCCTCAGAACTTGCGCAACCTGAGTCAGGCACTGATCGCCGGCCACATGCCCATAGGCGTCGTTGTAACGCTTGAAAAAATCGATATCGAGCATGATCAGGCTGACCGGGCTGACCTGCCGTGCGCCCCGGGCAAACTCGATCTCCAGCGAGCGTTCGAACAGGCGCCGATTGGCCAGCCCGGTGAGGCTGTCGTGGGTCGCGATCTGTTCCAGCGCCCGTTGCGCCTTGCGTAAATTCTTTTCGATCCGTTCGCCATCGCGCACCTGATGGATGAACACCCAGCCGAACAGCCCGACGCCAAGAATCACCAGCGCCACCAGCACGCAGGACTGGAACGCACGCTCGTACCAACCCTTGAGAATCGTGTCCCGCGAAGTCGCGGCAGACACCACCAGCGGGTACGACGCCAGTTGCCGATAGCCATACAAACGAGTGATGCCATCGACCACCGAATTGATCATCGCCGTACCGGCCGCGGCGTTGGGCAACAGCTTTTTATAGATCTCGCCCTGGCTCAGTGACGTGCCAATCAATGACTCATCAAACGGCCGCCGCGCGAGCAATGTACCGTCAGTCAAACCAAGGAACATGATGCCGTTGTCGTCAAGGCTGAAGCTTTCGAAGAACTGGTCGAAGTACGCCATCTTGATCCCGGCCATCAGCACGCCCTGGAAATTGCCGGCGCGGTCATTGACGCGTTTGGAGATCGGGATGATCCACTCACCGTTCTCGCGGCTGCGAATCGCCGGGCCGATGTGCGCCACCGTCGAGGCATTCTGCTGGTGAAACTTGAAGTACTCGCGATCAGCCACGCCATTGCCACGGGGCAGATCGGCAAATGAGGTAATCACCCACTGACCCTGACGGTCGAACAGAAACATGCCGTGCAACTGATTCAATTGCTGCACGCGACGGGCAAGGGTCTTCTGCAGACGCGGGCGCTGCGCCGCGCCGTAACCGTCGTCCTGAATCCAGTCGACCAGGCTGGTCATCACCAGATCCGCCGCCAGGAACGTGTCCTCGGCCTGCTGCGCCATCGCCCGGGTCAGATTGCTCGAAGCCATTTGCGCCACCGCCAGATCCTGGCGCCGCGACTGCTCCAGTTGCAGATACAGCAAACCGAACAGGCACAGACACACCGCAACGATAAACAGCGCCGCCGCTTTGCGTAGCGGCAGACGTTTAAGCGTGCCGGGAGCCTGATGTGGATCGTGAATGGGGATAGGCAAAACCGTGTCCTGGGCAGGTACGACAAGGGCGTGAGCCCGAAACCCTTATTTTTGTGAGCGTAGTTCACGCGGATGTACACGGCAAACAAGTGGCATCGGCACACGCCCAATTCCATACCTATCGGCGCGGTGAGCATTTGGATGATTGTTTTGAACAACTTTTTTTTGAACGTATGCCGTCAGGCTCGCGAAAACCCGGAGCAAACACTGATAGAGTTTTGGCTTCTTGCCGCGATAACCACTTCAAGGCGCCCCTTGTTCAGCACACTACGGCCGCCCTGCTTATGAGGTCTCTGATATTTTTTGCAGCGCTCGCACTGGCTGCGGCACTGTTCGTAGGTTATTACGAAAAGATGGAAGATGCCGATCCCGAAAAGGTCTTCTTTCTCAAGAAACACCCGACACTGAAAATGCACTTTGTGAACATTTTTGCGTATGAAAGGGACGACAAGCATTTGTCCGAGCTTGACGACGAAGAGAAGCGCCAGGTTATTGATTACTGCAAATATCGGTTAGGCATTGCCACTGACCTGAAAGATCAGCAAGCGCTGGACGCCTGTAAACAGCGTTAAGAGCGGCAAAATACTCCGGTATACCAAAACCCTGTGGCGAGGGAGCTTGCTCCCTCGCCACAGGTTTAGTGCTTGTCTTCTCGACTTTGAGTCAAATCAACGCGACGGCGGCACTCGAATATCCCCCGCCCGGCACTGAGTCTTCACACCCTTGCCGCACGCGCCAAACTGCAAATCCTTGCCCATGCACACGCGCACTTCCGACAACTCCGGACCACTGCAAATGACTGCAATGCCGTCCGCCGGTATCCCCGGATTGGCTTTGCGGAACAGATCGGAAATTTCCTGCGCCTCGAAGTAATACGAAGTGCTGAACGGTTGCAGCTCTTGAGGAATTTTCACCGCGCCCACGGCTTTATCCGCCGCATCCAGATAGCCCATCGCACCGAGGCCGCTGCAAGTGCCGTGCTTCGACCATTCGTGATCGAGCAGCTTCTTGGTCGGGAACAGCGTCAGGCCTTTGCTGCTTTCTGCCGCTGACAGCGTGGTCAGCGGCGGGCAGGATTCCGGCCAGCCACCCTTGGCGTATTGCGGCCACAAACCGTGCAGGACAAAGCCGTAACCCTTGCCGGAACATTGCACATCGTCCTTGTGGGTGAGGCAAAAGGTCGGCGACCAGGACAACGTCAGCAGGTAGTAATCGAACACCCCCGCCACCGATTCCGCCTGCGCTTTGCTCGACTGCGATTGCCGCGCCGAACTCAGGCCGATACTACCGGCCGTCAGCGCAATCACCGCCAAAATTGTAAACAGCTTTTTCATGTACCCGCTCCTTGGGACGCCTGCGTCCGTGGTTTTCGTTGCTGACCAGACGTGGTCAGCGGTGATTTGGACACGCTTGTGTTGCAGGCGCATGACGCAAGGCAACGCCCTACCCCGTTGAAACGTCTACGATTAACAGGCAGACATCAAACACAGGGATCTGAAATGAGTAAAGCAGACGAACTCGCCGCGAAGCTCAAGCAAACCCGGCACACCCACGCGGACGACATCACCTGCGCGGAACTGGAGATCGATTGCTGGCCGGCGCAGGTCTACGACCTGTACCACCGCATCGAAGCATGGCTGCAACCGGTGACCGAAGTCGGCCTGAAGATTCGACGCAATCCTACGCACATATGCGAAACCTCCCCGGATGGCGAATCCCACGACTACGCCATCGACCAACTGGTCATAGATGCGAACAACCAAAGCCTGACATTTGATCCCATCGCCCGCTTTACCGAAGATGGCGCCGGACGCGTGCAAATCACCCTGCCAGACAGAAACACTTACCTGCTGCGCACCGTCGATGAACACGGCGAAAGCCATTGGTGGCTGCAGACCGTTGAAACCGGGCAGGAACTGGATGCGATTGCGCTGACGGAAAACAATCTGCTGCAGGTGGTGCAGGAAGGTTTGGGCTTGTAGGCGCACTTCGCCGATAGGGATCAGCGCCGAGAACGTGGTTAACTTCTCGCTCCGATCCCTTTGAAGCCCGACGGACATGACAAAAACCACACTCTTGCTCGGTACTCTGCTGGCCCTGCCCCTGACCTTCAGCGTTCAGGCAGCAGAACAGACCTCACACCTCGACAGCATCCAGCAACAAGGCCAATTGCGCGTCTGCACCACTGGCGACTACAAGCCCTACACCTTCAAACGCGACGACGGTGATTTCGAAGGTATCGACATCGCCATGGCCCGCTCGCTGGCCGACAGCCTCGGCGTCAAAGTCGAATGGGTGCAGACCACTTGGAAAACCCTGATGCCGGACATGCAGGCCGGCAAGTGCGACATCGGCATGGGCGGGATTTCGGTGACGCTGGAGCGGCAGAAAAAGGCCTACTTCAGCAACACCCTCGACACCGACGGCAAAATCCCGCTGGTACGCTGCGCCGATCAGTCCAAGTACCAGACGATTGAACAAATCAACCAGCCCAACGTGCGCCTGGTCGAACCGGCCGGCGGCACCAACGAAGCCTTCGTCCACGCCTTCCTGCCCAAAGCGCAACTGGCCCTGCACGACAACGTGACGATCTTCCAGCAACTGCTCGACAACAAGGCTGACGTGATGATCACCGACGCCTCGGAAGCGCTGTATCAGCAGAAGCTCAAACCCGGTTTGTGCGCAGTGAATCCGCACCAATACATGCAGTACGGCGAAAAGGCCTATCTGCTGCCACGCGATGACATCAGCTGGAAACTCTACGTCGATCAGTGGCTGCACCTGAGCAAGGTCACCGGGAAATATCAGAAAACCCTGAGCGAATGGATTGCGCTGCCTCAGTGAGCTTTTTCAGCGATTCACTGGCCTCGCTGCCCGGCGATAGAGAAAATGGCAGGTTTCTTCAAACACTGTCTGTAAGAACACTGAACCTGTGGCGAGGGGATTTATCCCCGATGGGTCGCGAAGCGCCCCCCCCTTTTTTTCAGTGAAGCCACCGAAACTGTGGCGAGGGAGCTTGCTCCCTCGCCACAATTCATCCGTCTACTTCAATCGTCATGCAGCATCCCGGAGCTGTACTGATTGAGACTGCTGCCAATACTGTTCCCGCCGAACTTCAGCGTCGTCGCATTACTACGCCCGTCCAGCGACTGACAATCCGCCGAAAAACAACTGGTCGTCGTCAACCCGCCCGCCCCCGAACAAGCACTCAACACCGACACCGCAGCAGCAATCAACAGCACTTTGACGATATTCAGGCGCATGGCACGATTCCCCTCGGGATAAAAAGCGACGATCTTGTGCCAACATCCTAGGCCTGCCCCACACACCGCAACATGAAACTTTCCTGATCGACAGCGCCGGTTCAGAATCGCCAGACCGCCAGACAAGGACATCCCCATGCAATTCCTCCCCCTCACCGACGCCAGCCCCGCCATCCAGGCCCATGTGCGCACACTTCGCAACCAGGAAGACGTGCGCAAGTTCATGTACACCTCCCATGAAATCACCGAACAGGAACATGCGAACTGGCTGACTTCTTTACAGGGCAATCCACGGCAGCAAGTGTTTGTGGTGATCAAGGATGAACAAGCGGTTGGGGTTGTTTCGTTGAACGCGATCAACGAACTGCATAAAACGGCGGACTGGGCATTTTATCTGGACGTTGGGTTGCAGGGTAAGGGGCTGGGCAGTTTGGTCGAGTTCTGGATGCTCGATTACGCGTTTGATGTGGCGGGGTTGGAGAAGCTGAATTGCGAAGTGCTGGCAGTGAATTCGGCGGTGGTCAAGATGCATCAGAAATTCGGGTTTGAAGTGGAAGGTGTTCGGCGGCAGAACGTGGTCAAGGAAGGCGTTCGGATTGACGTAGTTTTGTTGGGGATTACCAAAGCTGAATGGCAGAACAAGCGCCCGGCTCTGGCACCTGTTATCGAACGTCTAAATAACGTTTAGCGCATGGACCGCCCGATTTTGCGACGCGAACTGAGCCCAGCCGAGCTCTACAAAATCCGCGACGCCCTGTCGTGGATCTTTGTCGACACCGCCGTGGATTACCCCTACATCGCCAGACAAGTCGAAGGCTACGACCCGGAACAGATCAAAGACATCCTCTATTCAGAAGTCGCCGTCATCTGCGCCTGGAACCTCGCCGGCCCACTGCCGCCGATCTGGACAGGATTCAAAGCCGATGAGTTGAATCAGGACATCGAGGACATGCTGCTGGCGAAGAAAAACAGCTGGATGCGACGGCAGCTCCATCGACTGCACACCGCTTGGTTGCGGTTTAACTATGGGGACGCGTGGAAAGAGCTTTCGGCCCACCTTAAACAATTGAGCTGAGCCGCCCTAACTCGCAGCCGATGAAATAGCCCGCACACGACACAGTTGATCGAATCGATAACGGTTTTGATCGTCGATCCGCTCCAGAACAGACAATGCGCCTTCGCCATTCACGCCGCGAACCAGCGCTTCATGGGCAAAGGTCGTTTGATCGCGCAAGTCCACAATAGGCTGAAAGGCGAAGGCGAAATCCATATCCGGCATGCCTTTGTTTTTACAGCCCTGACACGCCTCGGGAGCGGAGAATGATTTTGCAAAATAGGTCATGACACCCCCGATAACGGGATATCAACCTTCCTTGGTTATCAATAAAGAAACTGCTGTTACGGCTAAAGCCCAACGGCGCGGGCGCCGCGGGCTCATCCGCTAATCAGGTGCGGAAATGCGCGGTCATGCGTTGCAAGTCCTGCCCCAGCGACGCCAACTCAATCGTCGCTGCCGCACTTTCTTCGCTGGCGACAGCCGACTGGTCGGCCACATCACGCACACTGACGATGCTGCGATTGATTTCGTCGGCCACGGCGCTTTGCTGCTCGGCTGCGGCCGAGATCTGCAGGCTCATTTCCTGGATCGTACCGATGGACTGGTTGATCTCGGTAATTGCCAATTCGGCTTTCTGCGCCAACACCACCGTATCGAGGGTGCGCTCGCGGCTGGAGGTCATCAGCGTAGAGGCTGCTTGCGTGCGTTGTTGCAAGGTGACGATCAGCGCTTCGATTTCCTTGGTCGAGTCTTGCGTGCGCTGAGCCAGCGAACGCACTTCGTCTGCCACCACGGCAAAACCACGCCCCTGCTCACCCGCCCGCGCCGCTTCGATAGCGGCGTTCAACGCGAGCAAATTGGTCTGCTCCGCGACGGCTTTGATCACATCGATCACTTTGCCGATCTGCTCACTGTCCTGCGACAGCACGTTCATCGCGCCGCCTAACTCTTCAATGGCCACAGCGAGCTCACTGATCTGCACCGTCGCCTGTTTCACCACCGTACTGCCGTGGCGCGCCTGTTGATCAGCCAAGGTCGCGGCAGCGGACGCGTCAGTCGTGTTACGCGCAACTTCCTGCACGGTCGAAGCCATTTCATGCATCGCCGTGGCAACTTGATCCACTTCGCTTTTTTGCTGACGTACACCCGCGCTGGTCTGTTCGCTCATAGCTGAGAGCTTTTCCGCAGAGGTGGAAATATGCGTGACGCCATGGCCGATACCTTGCACCAGCGTATTGAGGTTCTGCGCCATGTCCTGCATCGCGTTTTGCAGATCGCCCAACTCATCCTTGCGCGCAGACTTGGCCTGTACCGTCAGATCGCCTTTGGCAATACGTCGAGCCAGTTCAACTGTCAGCGCCAGCGGCGCAGTGATCTGCCGCGAAATGACCACCGAAGCAATCAGCCCGATCACCAGCGCCAACACGGTCAATACGGCGATCTGAACAAAGGCTGAGTGCTGATCTTCAAGCGCCAGACGCTGCTGGGTGTCCATCAGGCCATTCATGATCTTGTCCATGGCCTTGCTTTCCTGGTCGACCTGCTCGCGCATGTTCTGCTTCTGCTCAAACAGCGCGGCCACTTCCACCAATACTTCGCGATAACGCCGCATGCCGGCGTGCGCTTCTTCCAGTTGGCTCGACAGGCCCGTCGGCAGGCTGGTACGCGCCTTGGTGATATCACTCAAGAAGGTATCGATGGTCTCCATCAGCAGGTTTTTGTTCACGTCGTTGGGCACCGCAATGTAACGACGCAGCATCAGGCGAAACAGGGTCATGCCATTGCGCAAGTCGGCCACCGTGCGCAGCTCCCGAACGCGCTCGCCATCGGCAGACGCCAGTGCACTGGTGGTGGTGCCTTCAAGCATGCCGGCAAAGGTCTGTGCGTACTTGTCCGACAGCGCACCCAGCGGTTTCAGGGCATCCGTGGTCGACTGATCGGCAGCGATCAGCCGCTTGACCTTCTGGTCGTAGGCAACAATCGTGGTTTGCAAAGCCTTCAAGGCTTGCTGGTTCTCAGCGCGGGTCAAGGTGTCCAGCGCCTTGCTCACAAGGCCCTGCAAGACGTTCAACTGAGCGTTATAGGATTCAGCGAATGCGGCGTCAGCGGCGGCTTCGTACTGTTTCTCGGACAAACGCATATCTTGCGTAGCGTCATTCAACTTGCCGATAAGGCGCGTCGTACTCAAGCGATCAACCAGCACGCTGTTGCTGTTATAGCCAATAAAGGCAACCGCCAAAACAGCCAGCAAAAGAATGCCGAAACCGGTTCCCAGCTTGCGGGAAACTTTGATGTCACCCAGGAAATTCGATGCTACTGCCATATTCAGCCTCAAACGCCCTGACGTGAAACGCCAGGCACAAAAAATTGATCTCCGGTAACCACAGTCACCGTCCAGACATTCGGGGGTCGTCATCCAAGGCGTAATACGGGACGCTCCAGCTGTCCCGGAAATGCAAAAAGCGATGCTGTTGATGCGTCGAAGAAAAATCCGACGCGAGCATCGGCAGACAAATCCATCACGTCGCAAACGGCGTCTGCACGCGGGATTTATCGATTCAGCAAAGGTGTCTGGAGGGATGCTATAAATTTTACGAAAACTTGTACAACTTTATATTTTTGTATAAGCGTTGAACTTTTTGAGCAGCGTGATGACGCATTGCCATCACGATTTATGGCACATCGCTACTGGCGCGAAACGCAGCTGAAAATGCGGATTCAAAAGCCTGGCGACTCAATCCTTTGCCGGCTTGGGAATCGCGATACGACTACCGGTCTTGACCTCGCGCAATGCCAGGCTGGACTGAATGGAAGCAATCCCCACCTGACGCCGGAGCACCTGCTCGATAAAGTCGCTGTAACTATCAAGATCCTCCGCCAATACCTGCAACACATAATCGGCATCGCCAGTGATCTTGTGACAGGCCACCACCTCCGGCAATTGCGCAATCACCGCCTCGAAGGCGTCAGGCGCGTGATCGGCGTGGGTGGAAAAACGAATGTGCACGAACGCCATGATATCCAGCCCGAGCATTCGCCGATCCAGATTGGCCTGATAGCCCTTGATGACCCCGGCCTCCTCCATGCGCTTGCGCCGCCGCCAGCACGGCGTAAGGCTCAGCGAAAGCCGCTCACTGAGTTCAGCGTTGGAAATACTGGCGTCCTCCTGCAATAACTCAAGAATCGCCAGGTCGGTCTCGTCGAGGCTGATGCGCTTGGATATTTTTTTCTGCATGACGCCATTCCTGAGTAAAAACGCCCGAATAATCGACTGAATAACGAACACAAAGCAAAGAAAGCGCAGCCCGGCCGGAACAGAATATTTGCACTGGCTCACATTAACGGATGCGCAGAATGTTTACAGTTTTCAGTGATTCCCACCGTTTGCACCACGGCACCGAATTGAAAGACGGCGTGCTCAAGCCCTCGTTCGAACAACCGAGTCGCGCCGACACCGTGCACAACCGCGTCAAACAGGTCGGCCTTGGCCAGATCGTCGAACCGCGCGCGTTTGATCGCTCGTGCTACGTCAACGCGCACAGCGAGCGCTACGTCAGTTTTCTGGAAACTGCCTGGAGCGAATGGTGCGCAACCGGTCGCACTCACGACGCCTTGCCACTGGTCTGGCCGGTGCGCGATCTGGCCAACGAGGACGTGCCAACATTCATCGACGGCAAGCTCGGTTTCTATGCCATGGACGCCGGTTCGCCGATCACCGCGACGACCTGGCAAGCGGTGAAAACCAGCGCCGATATCGCCCTCACTGGCCTGGCCCTGCTTGATGAAGGCCACGACAGCGCCTTCGCCCTGTGCCGCCCGCCCGGTCATCACGCCGCGCGCGAATACATGGGCGGTTATTGCTACCTCAACAACGCCGCCATTGCCGCGCAACAAGCCATCACCCAAGGCGCCAAACGTGTCGCGGTGCTGGACGTCGACTTCCATCACGGCAACGGCACGCAAAACATCTTTTACCAGCGCAGCGACGTCATGTTCGTGTCGCTGCACGGCGAACCGGCGGTGTCCTACCCGTATTTCTCCGGGTACAGCCACGAAGTCGGCGCGGGTGTCGGCGAGGGTTACAACCTCAACTATCCCCTGCCGAAAAACACCACTTGGGAGAGTTACCGCAACGCCCTGCTCCACGCCTGCAAAAAACTCCAGCAGTTCGCGCCTGAAGTGCTGGTGATTTCCCTCGGTGTCGACACGTTCAAGGACGACCCCATCAGCCACTTCCTGCTGGAAAGCGAGGATTTCATCGGCATCGGTGAACTGATCGCCAGCGTCGGCTGCCCGACCCTGTTCGTCATGGAGGGCGGCTACATGGTCGATGAAATCGGCATCAATGCGGTCAACGTGCTGCACGGTTTCGAGAGCAAACGCAGCTGAGCCACCCCGCGCTCTACAGCCTTTCAATGTCTGGATCGGAGAACAAAAACATGACGCTTTTTATTGATGTCGATGATGCTGCACGCCTTTTCACCCAAGTCGGTATCCGCCGCGCCCTCCGCGAAATGGCCGGCTACATCGAGGCGGATTACGCACGCTGGGCGCAGTTTGATAAATCGCCGCGCACGGCCAATCACTCGGCAGACGGCGTGATCGAATTGATGCCCACCGACGACGGCCAGCAGTACTCGTTCAAATACGTCAATGGCCACCCGAACAACGGCCAGCAGAATTTGCTCACGGTCATGGCCTTCGGGCTTCTGGCGGATGTGCAGAGCGGCTACCCCACCCTGCTCAGCGAACTGACCCTGACCACCGCCGTGCGCACCGCCGCAACCTCCGCGCTAGTCGCGAAATCGCTGGCTCGCCCCGGTGCGACCTCGATGGCCCTCATCGGCAATGGAGCGCAAAGTGAATTCCAGGCACTGGCCTTTCATGAAATGTTGGGCATCAGCGAAATCCGCATCTTCGATATTGATCGCGATGCGTCACTCAAGTTGAAGCACAACCTCGCGGCGTTCCCGGACATCGAGGTCATTCTGGCCAGCTCGGTGAAGGACGCGGTCAAGGGTGCGGACATCGTCACCACGGTCACCGCCGACAAAGCCTACGCAACCATTCTGACGCCCGAAATGATCGAGCCCGGCATGCACATCAACGCGGTCGGCGGTGACTGTCCGGGCAAAACCGAACTGCACGCCGACATCCTGCGCAACGCCCGGGTCATCATCGAGTTCGAGCCGCAAACCCGCATTGAAGGCGACATTCAGCAACTGGAAGCCAATTCCCCGGTGATCGAATTCTTCCGGATTGTGCAGGGCGAAGTGGCCGGACGCGAAAACGATACGCAGGTGACGGTGTTCGATTCGGTGGGTTTTGCCCTGGAAGATTTTTCATCACTGCGCTACCTCAACGACCTGGCTCAGGCGCAGCAAATCGGCCAACGCATCCACCTGGTGCCGACGCCGGCCAACATCAAAAACCTTTTCCAACTGCTCGATCCACAACCGGCCAAAACCTCGCGTCTGCGTACCGTCGGTTGATTGGTAATCGCCGCCTCATTTACGAGGCGGCCATTCACCCTCCAGGCACAGCTGTGATTAGCCGCTGCCTCTCTAACAAGAACCCTCGACACCTACTTTCTGCCAAAACTCAAAAACATAAAATCAAGAGGTTTTGCAATGAAATCGAACCCTTCCGGGCTGCTTGAACAGCCCGCGCTGCAGCGCACGCTGAGCAATCGTCACATCCAGTTAATGGCCATGGGCGGCGCCATCGGGACCGGCCTGTTCATGGGCTCCGGGAAGATCATCGCCCTCTCCGGGACGTCGATCATACTCATCTACATGATCATCGGACTGTTCGTGTTTTTCGTCATGCGCGCCATGGGCGAAATGCTCCTGTCCAACCTCAACTTCAAAACCTTCGCCGACTTCGCCGGTGCCTACCTCGGCCCGCGCGCGGCGTTCTTCCTCGGCTGGTCGTACTGGCTGAGCTGGAGCGTGGCGGTGATCGGCGACGCCGTCGTGGTCGGTGGATTCTTCCAGTACTGGTTCCCCGACGTACCGGCGTGGATACCCGCCGTCGGCATGCTGGCAACCCTGTTCGCGCTAAACGTGCTGACGGTCAGACTGTTCGGTGAGGTGGAATTCTGGTTCGCGATCATCAAGATCATTGCCGTCGTGACCCTGATCGGCGTCAGCACCGTGCTGATCGCCAGCTCCTTCGTCTCGCCCAGTGGCGTCACCGCGTCCCTGAGTCACCTGGTGGACAAACAGGCTGCGTTCCCTAACGGCTTGTTCGGTTTCTTCGCCGGATTTCAAATGGCGATTTTCTCCTTCGCCGGCACCGAGCTGATCGGCACCGCCGCCGCTGAAACCCGATCGCCGGAGAAAACCCTGCCCAAAGCAATCAACTCCATTCCGCTGCGGATCATCCTGTTCTACGTGCTGGCGCTGACCTGCATTATTGCCGTGACCTCGTGGCAGCAGGTTTCTCCGGTCAAGAGCCCCTTTGTCGAACTGTTCCTCGTCGCCGGGTTTCCCGCAGCGGCCGGTATCGTCAATTTCGTGGTCCTGACCTCAGCGGCCTCCTCGGCCAACAGCGGCGTGTTTTCATCGAGTCGCATGCTGTTCGGGCTGGCCAATCAGGACAACGCTCCGGGTATATTCCGCCGACTGTCGAGCAACAGCGTGCCGCTGCTGAGCCTGGCATTCACCACGCTGTTGATGCTGGTGGGTGTATTGGTGCTGTTTATCGTTCCGGAAGTCATGACCGCGTTCACCATCGTCTCCACCGTGTCGGCGATTCTGGTGATTTTCACTTGGTCGACCATTCTTGCGTCTTACATCGCCTACCGGAAAAAACGTCCGGACCTGCATGCGAAGTCGACCTACAAGATGCCCGGCGGTGTACCGATGGCTTGGTTCTCGTTGGCGTTTTTGGGGTTTGTGCTGGCGTTGCTGGCGTTGCGGCCTGACACGCGGATTGCGTTGATGGTCATGCCGGGGTGGTTTGTCTGGTTGGCGATTGCTTACCAGTTGACGCGGTTGAGGAAGCCGAAATCTGCGGTTGAGTCGGCGAGTCAGTTTGGCTGAATCTGCAGGCGAAAGCCGTCACCTGAAAGTGACGGCTTTTGTTCTCAGTGAAAGACTGTGCCAATCCTCGAACGATCGGATGAAAACCAGATTCCGGTGACTTTGCCAGTAATGTCTTCGACTGCGACCTGGCCCATGAAGCGGCTGTCGTTACTGACATCGCGGTTATCACCGAGCAGATAAACATGGTCTTTCTCGACCACAGTCTGCGGCGTTTGCAGATAACGAGGATCCTTCACGCGCTCTGGCGGCGCAAAGAACAGCCCCATGTTTTCGCCGTTGCGAATGACCTTACCGTCAACAATCGACAAGGTATCGCCACCCACAGCCGCCACACGTTTGACCGCCTCCGAACCGTTGTAGCGATAAGTCACAATGTCGCCCACCTGCGGCGCGTCGATGCGCATTTTGGTGACGATATAGTCACCGATCGAAAGGGTCGGAACCATCGAGCCGGAAGGGATGAAGTAAGTTTTGAACCCCAGTGTCGGGCCTCGCAATGGCCCGAAAAGAACCAGCGTGAGAATGACCAGCGCCACCACGTAAAGCACATGGAAACGGGTGCTGGGACTCGCCGCCGAACGGTCGCTTCTGCGTACCGATATTGCTGCTGCCGCGGCCGAGCCGAGTTTCACCACGACAATAAACGTAGCGAAGACATACAGGCCAAATGGCGTGGCAGGCACCCCGCAGACACCGAGTAGAATCACCCCCAGATAAAGCAAAGCGGCAACACGCACCGCCCACTTCACCTGACCGGCATACTCCAGACCCCAGTCTGCCACCAGGCACGACATCACGAATGCTTGCAGCGGCAGCTTCGGCTTATCAGGAGCAGACATAAATTCTCTTCACGTAAATAGCTGACAATCAAACGCCGGGCCTATTCAACCAACAGGGCACTACGGGCGATTGGAATAGCTTTATTGAGCGGAAAAATAACCCGTCGTACGCAATTGCAGGCTGTACACCCAGATACCAAACACCAGTGCATATTCTTTGAACATTGGCAGGGTAAGCAGATGCACAACCGAACCGCTGTTCATTTGCGACAGAGAAAAGGCAATCCCCAGAATCAACGCGAGAATAAAGCACAGAGAACTGATCTTCTTTCTCGCCAGCAGCAATAAGCCGCCGACAAACATCAACAACGCCACTACACAAATATTCAACAGCATCAGAAACGAAATATCCCCTTCCCGCGCTTGCTGAAACCCGTCATGAGCCACCCACAGGCCGGCCTGAATCAATACGACAAAGCAATAAAAAACGGCCATGAAGACAACGGCGGGACGCGTGTTGTACCAAGCTTGGGACGATGTAGCTTCCATGGTGCGGCGACTCCTGAGTAAAGGCGCGGCATGCTACTAAATAGCCATCACCCTGTCCATTTGCCCGCCCTCCTCCCGGCGGCTTTACTCAGCGCCAACAGCCCCTCCGTGGCAACGGCTGAGCCGTTCGCCACAAAGGGGAGTGATTTACGCTTTCACCTCAACGTTATCCAACGCCTGATTCACCGCCAACTCACCCAGCATCACCACCTGCGCAATGCCCAGCGCGGTTTTGCGATGCGAAGGGTCGAGCACTGCGGCGAAGTTGTTGAGCATTTCCGAGGCAGAACTGAGTGTTTCACTGGCGTTGGCTAGCAGGGATTCCGAGTCGTACTTCGGGTTGGCGAGGTACATGCGCTCAGGCTCGTTGACGCTGGACATGATGTGGCTGGCGGGCAGCAGATAATGATCAAGCGCGCGCTCGGCGGCTTCGTGGAGTTTTTTGGAATTGGGGGATTGGTACGGGGATGCCGGATCGGTTTCCGGCGGATTCGGTGTTGGTTTGAACATGGTGTAACTCCTGACGGATTAACGAATAGGAGCCATCACTCTCGCTACCAAACGAAGGGTGGAGGCCATACGCAGGTTGGTAGACCGGTCGTCAGGAACCCCGGCGCATCCGAAGACGCCCCGCGCATGACCACCATAAAACGAAGACGAAAAACGTCGTCGCAAGACAGTAGTCTTGTGCTTCTGACGGAGACGGGCTACCAAACCCGATCACTGGTTTTCAGTGACGTAGGGACGATAGAACCTGCGGGCTAGACGCACAAGCCGGGGGATTCTGTCTTAGGTGTAGGGGGAGGCGCAAGGTGGTGTAGGGCATGGATGACAATGTGTGGCGGTATTTAAACAAATGTCAATTTTGCTGTTGAGGTTCGCTCGACCAAGTTAAAAACCGCACTAATAATTAGTTAAACAAAATAGCCTTCACGTTCGAAAAAGGGAAAGTGTTCACGACGGGTATCACCAGTAGTCCAACTGCTGAGGTGCAAACACGCAAAGGCCGAGGTTTTCGATTGAAGCCTGCATCATTCCAATAACTACCCCCTACTCTCAAAAAAAAATCTCAGCCTACTCCACTAGATACACCAACATAACCAGCACCGTACAAAAACCCCCAACATTCAATATTTTTCGATATTCAAATGCAGATTACAAAACTCTGACGCACCAGGCAAATCCGGAAAAAGGGTCGAATGACTTATATTCATTCGATTAAGGTAGCGCAAGCACTCTTTTGCATCCTTATTCGGAATCACGACTTTCATAACCCTAATATCTCGCTCGACGCCTTCTGAATTCTTCTCAACCCACGTTTCAAGATCAACATTATTCGGCCCCCTAGTGAATAGCCCTCGCTGACTAACAAGTCTTTTATTTTCATCGCTCAGCGGTTTCACGATCTTCACAGTTTGCTTTCGCCCATTAACCAAGGGAATACTGCTATCACTGCTTATTTTTTCATTTATTTTTTTTATCGAGCCTTGCGAAATCGCATGAATGCTAAAGCAGTCTGAACCCAAGGCACTCGCATTACTTGCTGCAAAAAAAAGGGCAACAAAAGGTGACTCAGTCCAGTCAAGCAGAGGTGTGGCAAGTCCATGATGCTGACCTAACGCCCACCAATCGTTGTCATCCTCCAGCTTAATTGGAGAAGCCCCCCTGCGTCCTCTTGTCTCAAATTTAAAGCGTTCCAAGTGGGAGCCGCGCTTATAGGAAGTCGGTTCCTTTATTAACCTATCGAGAGTTGGCTCAAGTTTCCAAGAACTATCTCCATGCCCACGATAAACATATGTTGTAAAATTAAGCATCTCCTGACTTACAAAATCAGAAAAATACTTCCACGAACTCAATGTATATTCCGCAACACCATTCTTATACCTCCTCAAAGTCCATCTTGCAGTTCTGGCCATTTTCGCCCCCCATATCATTTAATACCAGCTAACAAAACGGCAAAAAACTACCACGGTCTTTATTACTCAAACTCATAAAATACTCCCTACCTATTTCTCTTCGATTCTCCCCCCCGAAGTCGAGAACGAAACAAGCCAAATCATGTACACGGCCTTCACCGCAGGACCTAACTATACCGTTCCCATGTAAACATAAATGTATTTGAGGAGTTATATTTCTTTTTTAACCACCTCATCCCGAATAGCCTCATCTCTTTCAAATGTAACCGTGGCCTTCTTAATATTCTACTTCCTTCGCCATAGACTAGCTCTTTCACTTATTACTTCTCAGAAAATTAGATCGGATTTATTTTTATACCCTAGATCCAAAAAAACTGTCTCCTCACCCCTAAATTTTTTCGAGGTAGTCCGTAGTAAACACAGATACATGTTTTACCTCTAAAGTATTCAATGCATTTTTTTGACGATTTGTTAGAACGACACCGGCCTCCAAAATCAAAACAAAATGAATAATCGCAGACCTTCTAGTAATTTGTTTATATTGAGACCCGATCTTCTTTAGTTGCAAACCTATCAATTCGACCCATGAGATAAAATTTCTACCGGAACTCAAATACTTAACCTCAACAACCAAGTCAGTTTCGCCATCAAAATTTGCAATAAGACCATCAACCTCTATCACACTTTTGTCACCACGAAACCGAACACCACGCTCTATAGCTTTTCCATACAGAAGTTCTAAGCTATCAAATGCTTTGGCCTCATATTCGTAAATTCGCCGAATATCGCTGGAAGTTTTTACATTCCCACCTACGCGAGGAAGAGGTGGATTCTTAGGGAGGGGGGCAATGGGAACTTCTTGATTCAGATCAGGTTGCATACTCCCAGCGTCATACTCAGCGTTCGGAGGAGATGAGGGAGCTTTTTCAACATCGCTATCATTTTCTAAGGAAACAGTCTGCACAGAAATCTGACTAGGTGCATCATTAGATTCCTCTGTAGCTCTGGAGTTATCTAACTCGCTTTCCGCAGTTGCACTCAAGCCACTTTCAACCACAACTGCAGACTGTGCGGCCTCGTTTGCCAGGATATCTAACTTCCTTTCTTTAGATAAAGCCTCTTTTTTATAATCAAAATATTCTTTATTACCTCTAATAATTGCAGCCAAGTTCTGCAGAAACTCGAGTTCCGTAACCGCAGTCGCAACTATAAATATTGCTACAAAATATGTAGTCACGTCATTAGAAAATAGAGCAAGCGCAGCCACAAAAAAAATAGCTAGAAGACGCAGCGTGTGGGCCCTCAAATTTTCACACAAAGAAAGAGTGGCTGAAACCAAGGCAAAACCGACGAGCCCTCCACCTAACAACTGAGTAAAATTTGCTGCAGCATCCATTTTGATCCAGCTCGATATTGATTGGGACAGTCGTCCATGGAAGATGTGACGCTACTAAAATGCCACCACCATGTCTATGGTTTATCTCAACCGAGTCAAGACAGAAACCAACCGACATCTGACATACAATTGCGATTAATTCTTAGCAAACTAACTCTTCCGCACGAGAAATCAGGCACAGCTCAAAATACTCAGTCCATTCGTTCAAGCCCTCATCAGCGAACGGCACAGGCAGGTAAGGCACTTGGAATTCTGTCCCAACCTATTCCTGATAAACTCTCCCCACCTTCACCCCTTTGATCCAGATCCCCCCAAATGCCTCTACAACCCGCCCCACTCTTCCGCCGCTTCTCCGTCGCCCCGATGATGGATTGGACTGACCGCCATTGCCGTTTCTTCCTACGCCTCCTGTCGAAGACCGCCCTGCTCTACACCGAAATGGTCACCACTGGCGCCCTGCTCAACGGCGATCACGAACGTTTCCTCCGTCACAACGAAGCCGAGCACCCTCTCGCGCTGCAGTTAGGCGGTAGCGTTCCGCTGGATCTGGCCGCCTGCGCCCGCATGGCCCAGGAACACGGTTACGACGAGGTGAACCTAAACGTCGGCTGCCCAAGCGATCGTGTGCAAAACAACATGATCGGCGCGTGCCTGATGGGGCACCCGCAACTGGTGGCGGATTGTGTGAAGGCGATGCGTGACGCGGTGTCGATTCCGGTGACGGTAAAGCACCGCATCGGCATCAACGGTCGGGACAGTTACGAGGAGTTGTGTGATTTCGTCGGCACAGTGCGCGATGCCGGGTGTACGAGCTTCACCGTGCATGCGCGAATTGCGATTCTGGAGGGGTTGTCGCCGAAGGAGAATCGCGACATTCCGCCGTTGCGTTATGACGTGGCGGCGCAGCTGAAGGCGGATTTTCCGGAGTTGGAGATTGTGCTGAACGGCGGGATCAAGACGATGGAGGCTTGCCATGAGCATTTGCAGACGTTCGACGGTGTGATGTTGGGGCGTGAGGCTTATCACAATCCGTATTTGCTGGCGGAGGTGGATCAGCAGTTGTTCGGCAGTTCGGCGCCGGTGATCAGCCGGGCTGAGGCGTTGGCGCAGTTGCGGCCTTACATTGCCGAGCATTTGCTGGCGGGCGGGGCGATGCATCACATCACGCGCCATGTGTTGGGCTTGGGCACCGGGTTTCCGGGGGCGCGCAAGTTTCGGCAATTGTTGTCGGTGGATATTCACAAGGCCAAGGATCCGTTGGCGTTGCTGGATCAGGCGGCGGAGTTGTTGGCGGGTCGTTGATCGACGCGTTGTATGTGCGGGCAACGAATGAGCGTTGCCCGGAGTGTTGTTGTACCGACAGGATGTCTTTTGTTTATGCCCGCGTTTAGCTGTGTTTTATTCAAGCGATTCACCCTCCTCGCTTTACTCCTTACCGTCCCTGCCACCGCCTGCGCCAGTTGCGATTTTTTGAAAGGGTGCGGTGATGGGGAAGATGGCCCTTTTGAATCAACCCAGATGTCCGGCTTTCTGGTTTTCACGACGACGATGATCACGGTCGATGGGATGTCGGACATGTCCGGACTGAAAAAACGTGTGTATTCGGTAGAGGAAATCGAAGCGGCGCGGTATTTCCTCGCCAGCGACGGCATGCTGCAGGCCGCGTATTTCACCTCGGCCTTACAGCAATTTCGTCAGGATTTGCCCGACTCGGAATTGAATGACCTCGCCGTCGCGGCACTGATCAGCACTCAGTGATCAGCTTGCCGCTGCGGCGGTCCAGTTCACCCAGCCGAAAGCCCACGTCGCCAGTATCAGCAAGCCAAACGCGATCCGGTACCAGGCGAACGCGGCGTAGCTGTGGTTGGCGATGAACTTGAGCAAACCGCGCACGGCGATCATGGCAAAGATGAATGCGGTGACAAAACCCAAGGCGAAGACCGGCAGGTCGCTTTGCTGGAACAGGTCTCGGTACTTGTAGCCGGAGTAGACCGCCGCACCAACCATCGTCGGCATGGCCAGGAAGAACGAGAACTCGGTGGCGGCTTTGCGCGAGAGGCCGAACAGCAGGCCGCCGATGATGGTCGAGCCGGAGCGCGAGGTTCCGGGAATCATCGCCAGGCATTGTACGAAACCGACCTTCAACGCGTCAGACCAGCGCATGTCGTCGACATGCTCGACGCTGATCACATGGTTACGCTGTTCGGCCCACAACATGATGATGCCGCCGACGACGAGTGCGACGGCTACAGTGATCGGGTTGAACAGGTAGTGATGAATCGCGTCAGCGAATAACACGCCCAATACCACTGCTGGGAGAAAAGCGATCAACAAGTTGAGGGTGAAACGCTGAGCATTGCGCTGAGTCGGCAGGCCTTTGACGATTTCGCAGATCTTTGGCCGGAACTCCCAGACGACGGCAAGAATGGCACCCAGTTGAATAATGATGTTGAACGCCATGGCGCGTTCGCCGCCGAACTCCAGGAGGTCGGCGACGATGATCTGGTGACCGGTACTGGAGATCGGCAAGAATTCGGTGAGGCCTTCAACCGCGCCTAAAATCAACACCTGGAAAAGGGTCCAGAAATCCATTAATCCTCCGTCAGAGCGCTCTTGGCGGGCGACTGGTTTATAACACTCAGGGATTGAGTATCTGAAAAAATACAAAGGCTTCGAGCTTTTGTTCTTATTGGCCGAGGAGATTACGTCTTATCAAAAGACACACTCAAGCCATGTTAATAAACGTCCGCCTACGAACTAATGTGAAAAAATTTAGGCACTTAGTAGTAAAAAGTTCATCTAGACAATAAAGTGTGATCTGGCTCACACTATGCGGGATGGCCAGACAGTGGCCAATGGACACAAATAAAGCTGTCGCATTGAGTTCAAAATAGTGGCACAATTTCATATTGCCACCATCTAACGACTAGTTCACACTCCCGAAAAAATCAACTAAAAGCTTGAATTGCTTAATTATTGTTAGAAAACTCGGGAGCCACGTCTAAAATCCGCTTGAATGTTACCAATTGTCAGTCACAGATGAGAACCGGTGCTTTAACATCCAGATGTCAGCACCTAATTCGAGTCAATGCATGATGCTCTCAGGGAACTTGGCGACTAGTAGTCCGCGCCCGACAAACGACGAACCAGGTGTTCTCACTCTGGGCCGTACCCGTGGCGTGGCTGAACATTTCAGGTCGCTACTCGCCAAGCACGTGCGAACCGATATGGCACTTGAAGTCGATTCGTTCACTAGTTCATATAAGCAGAATGAACGCGCTGGTTCGTATCGCGCCATCTTCATTGTCATCGACAGCCCACAGGCCCTCGAAGATAATCTCGCGCTGGTGGAGAACCTGCGCACCGACAACTTGAAACCGATTATCTGCACGGTCATTACTGGCCGGGGCGCCTTCAACAAGATCAAATACTATCTTGCCGGGGCGGACTTCTGTATCAAGTTCAATACCTTATCCGACGACAGTGCCGAGTTGCTGGGCGAGTTCTTCAGCAGTGAAGAATGGCAGCGCGATATCAGTCTGACGCTTGATCCCACGCGCATTTGCCTGTTGGGCACTAGCCAGAAACTCGACATCTCGTTTGCTGAAATGAAGATTCTCGAGGCGTTTGCGCAAACCAGTAATCACATTCTCAGCCATGATGAAATCGCCTCCATCATGGGGCTCAATACCAATTTCTACGACCCGAGGGCGCTGGAGAAATCGATCAGCCGCTTGCGTGGAAAAATCAAGGACATGTATGGTACAAACGCGATTCAGAGTATCCGCGGCTATGGCTATCGCCTGATGCGGGGCCTGATATCGACTGCCTGATCAAGGGCAGCCACCCTTTTGCATACGAACGAAGGATCGTCTGATGCAACCATATAGCTCTCGTTGTATTTCATATCTACCTATAACAAAGCACTTGAATGAGCGCGACACCATAACAATAAACTCAACAACATAGCAGCAGATCGAGTGGAACTTATCGAGGGCCATTTTCGGGCCCAGACCCTGCCTGTCGATTACTTCCAAGGAAGTCATTGCTCGCCTGCCGAATGACCTTTTAGCCAATTTTGGTACGCAGTTAAGGAGAGAGACATGGAAACTAGTACAACCCTCCCCAGAAAATATTTTGTCGTCGTGACTCACAGTACAACGTCGCAGCGTGAACTTGAGAGCATTCTGTCCAGCGAGCGTTTCAATTCGTTTGGCACGTCTCAGGCGCAAATGTTTATTGAAGGTGCTACTTCACCCTCTTCCACTCCGATGCTGATGGAGTTCACTTACCCAAGCGGCACCCGAAAGAACGTCGCCCGCACCATTGAACACGACACCCAGCGAATACTGGCCACGCTCGAGTCTGAATGGCGCGCCGCACAATCGACGAATCCATTTCAAAGCGTTCCGGCAATGACTGGGGAAACCAGCAACTTGCCTCAAGCTATAACAGGCGATACACCTGGCACCGAAACCTGGCACCTGGATAATGATCAAGGCGCACTGGTCAAGGAAGATGTGCAGATCAGTCTTACCGGACTGGAAACCGCATTGGTCAGGAAAATGCTCCATCATGAAGAGCGCGTTGTCAGTCGAGATGACTTGATCCTCAGCATTGGCCGAGAGCCCGAACAGTATCGCGGTCTGGAAATGTGCCTGAGTCGCCTGCAAGACAAATTCAAAAGCGCCAGTAATGGTGAGCGGCTATTTCGTGCCGTAAGAAACCGCGGTTATTGCCTCATTCAGGACATCGTCGCGTAAACACTGCGACCACCGCGAACAAAACAAACAGATAACAGTGCGATTACAAAAACAACAAGAGCACTCTGTTTGAACTCACCTCCCTTGATAGATTGACACTCCCTGCCTCCACCCTTTCAACAGTAACAAATACAACATCACTTATTCACCTCCTTCTCTACGACCTTTTCTAACAGACTTATATTTAATTATTAAAAAGTTGGCAATGTGCCATCTTGTTAAAACTCGTCAGACACCATTCTCCGACAATAACTTAGTCTATTGACTGACGACAGTTCGGCATATCGACGTTGTTACCTCAGAACACTCGTTAAAACAAAAACAATAAATCTGACTAACAACTCGGCTTTCAACTGTTGAAACCTGAATGGACGTCTTTTGGGGATATCGTATGGATCTTTCTCTCAGTATCAATCGAAGCACGGGCCTCAAGGGACTGACCTTTTGGGGCCAATGGGCGCTGGCGCAGGGGTTTATTGTTGCTCTGCTGTTTGTACTGGCCGAACAGCACACCGGAACCGTCGCGTTCTATTACCGAATGTGCGCAACGCTAGCGGTACTGGCCTCAGTACCGGCCTATACGTTCAGTGGCGTTTATCGCAAACGCGACAACTACCTGACCGGACTGGGTCGGCTGTTCATGGGTTGGTCGATGACCATGGCGGCGCTGGCGTTCATCGCATTTGTCTGCAAGGCCGATGAGCTGTTTTCCCGGCAGGTGATCTTGAGCTGGGCGGTTTATGGCTTCCTTGGTCAGGCGTTGCTGTACGCGCCGCTGCATGCGTTCTCGAAGTTCTATCAGCGTTCACGCAAAAGCGAGCACAAGACCCTGATTGTGGGGACAGGTGAACTGGCATTGGGCCTGGCGAAAAAGCTCAGCCAGATCGAAAACCTGCCGCTGGTGGGATTGGTCAGCAACGGTAGCCTGCCCACTCTGGATTCTGATGCTCCACGCGTTGTCGGCGCTCAGGAACAGTTGCTGGAGCTGATCAAGGCCCACGACATCCGCCGCTTGTACATCACCCTGCCGCTGTCGGAAGCGGCGAAAATCGAAGCCATGTATGTCGACTTGCTGGGTGCCAACGTGGATGTTGTCTGGGTGCCGGACCTGAACAGTCTGACCCTGCTCAATCACTCGGTGAAAGTCGTGGACGGTCTGCCGGCGATCTACTTGAACGAGAGCCCGCTGACCAGCCGACCGACCGCAGCACTAAGCAAAAGCCTGGCGGAAAAAAGCGTGGCGCTGCTGGCCATCCTTCTGCTGAGCCCGGTGCTGCTGATCATTGCTCTGGCGGTAAAACTGAACTCGCCTGGCCCGGTGTTCTTCAAGCAGGATCGCCATGGCTGGAACGGCAAGGTGATCAAGGTCTGGAAGTTCCGCTCGATGCGTGTCCACGATGACCGCGATGTCAAACAGGCCAGCCGCAACGACTCGCGCATCACCGCCGTCGGACGCTTTATCCGCCGCACATCGCTGGACGAGTTGCCGCAACTGTTCAACGTGCTGCAGGGGCATATGGCACTGGTTGGCCCGCGTCCACACGCCGTCGCGCACAACCATTTCTACTCGGGGAAAATCCTCGCCTACATGGCGCGTCACCGGATTAAACCGGGCATTACCGGACTGGCGCAAATCAGCGGCTGCCGGGGTGAAACGGATACCCTCGACAAGATGCAAAAGCGTGTAGAGATCGACCTGCAGTACATCAACAACTGGTCGTTGTGGCTCGACCTGAAGATCCTGGTGAAGACACCGCTTACGCTGTTGTCGAAGGATATCTACTGAGATTCAGCGCTGCGCAAGGCAAGACCGCAAGGGGACGAAAGTCCCCTTTTTTGTGCCCCTGATTTGGGGTTCGCGGTACGCCATGTAGGAGTGAGCCTGCTCGCGATGGCGGTGTGTCAGGCATGCAGATGGCGACTGGTCGGGCGCTATCGCGAGCAGGCTCACTCCTACGGGGATCGTGTCTTGGCCATGATTTTGGATTCGATACAACACCACTGTGGGAGCGTGGCTTGCCCGCGATGGCGTCAGGTCAGTCAACATTAATGCCGAATGGACCGCCGTCATCGCTGGCAAGCCAGCTCCCACAGGGGATTGATGGTGGCCCAGGATTTGGCGACAGCACAGCTCACAAAAGGAGCTGCAGATAAGCCGGGATTTCGGACTCCACACACCCCCACTGTGGGAGCAGGCTTGCCCGCGATTGCGTCCGCCCATTCAACATTGATGCCGAATGGACCGCCGTCATCGCTGGCAAGCCAGCTCCCACAGGGGATTGATGGTGGCCCAGGATTTGGCGAAAGCACAGCTCACAAAAGGAGCTGCAGATAAGCCGGAATTTTGGACCAGTCACAAACCCCCTGTGGGGGCCGACTTGCCCGCGATTGCGTCCGCCCAGTCAACATTGATGCCGAATGGACCGTCGTCATCGCTGGCAAGCCAGCTCCCACAGGGATTGGATTTGGTACAGGGATTACTCGGTGATCTTCTCGAAGTTGCGATAGAACATGTCGTCATCCCGGCTATCGGTCATCGAATGCAGTTGATAACCCCGATTAAGCCTTGCGCCACCGTCACGGGTCAGCGGTGCCCACACGAGGTTGGCGCGGCGCATGGTCGACATGCTCATCATTTCGTCGAACGGGATGGACAGGTAGATCCCCTTGTCGAAGCTACCCTCCCCGTACTCGGCACTGCCGGCCGTGGTGATGGTCGCCCAGGCTCCGAAGCGCACGCCGTTGGAGAACTCGCGAGAGATGTCCAGCGTACCGCCCCAGTCACCGGCCAGATACCTGCCGACACTGACAGCGGCGAGTGTGTCATACGGCAAATCGGTGTAACCGGTGATATGCCCGGTCACCACCGAGTAATCGCGCAAACCAAACCCCTGATCGAATTCCCGCTGACGCACGTAGTTCAGATCCGCACCCACCGACCAGCGCTCGCCCGTCGGGCGGAACAGCACCTCGCCCCCGACCCCGGCAAACATCGATTCCAGATAACCGCCATAAACCATGCCATACAGATCTTTATCCAACTGCTCGGTGTGGCTGAGCTGGAACATCGGCATGGTCACTTCGGATTCGGTCAGGTACTGACGCAAATCCGTACGCACACGCGGCAAACCGCTGGGTGCGTCATAGGTGAATTTGTCGAAGTTGTTCTTCAGGTTGGCGCTGAGCATGCCACTCCACCAGGTGCTGCGATTGAAGCGGTATTCGGCATCCGCATCGGCACTGAATTGATAGAGCAAACCTTCCGGGCCGCCGACGTTCTGCTTGAAGCCCAGACCGACGCCATAACTGAAATGCTGCGGCGCTTCGGTGTAGAGGGTTTTCTCGTTGTGCGGCATCGCCGGATTGACTTCGGTGGTGCGGTGCAGCGATTGTAGCGGCTCCTCGTTGTTGATCACTTCGCGGAAGGTCTGGCGCGGCACGCTGGTTTCTTCCAGCGGCAAGTCGTAACGCTTGTTGACCACGGTGAACCAGTTGATGTCGTCGTTGACGCTGTTATCGAGAATCCGGCTCGCCCGCCCGACAGCCTTGGACGAATGAAAGTAACGCTGTTGCTCGCCATACACGATCAATTCGGAATCGCGCTGGCTGATGCGCTCGACCTTGTAGCCGGCATTCTGCTGCAAACGTTGCGAGACGTTGGCCCAGTCAACCTGCTCCATCGCGGTGGTCGGCATCTTCGCTGGCAAAGGCTCAGGCGTTGGATCGTAAGTCTTCGCCGGCGCCTTGCGGCTGACGAAGTTGGTGTGGAAGGTGATGCCGAACATCGCCGTATTACCACGCTCCCACGCCGCGCTGACGTCGACCGAATCCGCCACCTTGAACACCGCGCCGAAGTTGATCGGCGAGTCCTGCTTGATGATGTTGTCCTTCGGTTCGTGCTTGTAATCGTTGCCTTCGTATTCGAGTTTCAGGCTCAGGCGATCCCAGGGAGTCTGATAACTCACGCCACCAAACAACGAAGGCCTGCCGCGAAAGTACGAACCTGAGTTGACGTCACCGGTGCCTTCGAGCGCGGGCCGGGTATCGAAGCGATCACTGACATAGCCCAGCGGGTTATCCATGTCGCCTCGGTTGCCCAGATAACCCCAGGCAATGCCGGCGCTGAAATCGAAATTGTCGTAGCGCTTGTTGGCGACAAAAAACTCACTGGAGAACAAACCCGTACCACCGACGTCTCGGAAACCCAGTGCGACATCGGGCAACCAATGGCTCTCCTGCCACAGCCGGACTTTGACGTCGACCGCCTTATCCTTATAGCTCTGGCTGCCGCTGAGGGCCTCGGAGCCGTACGGCCGGTTGGTGATCGCGGTGTAACGGAAGGAACCTTCGAGCCAGTCCAGTGGCTGCAACGAAACGCTGTAGCGACTGTAGGGCTCGGTGCGGTTGGCGTTGACGCTCAACTCGCCGGCCGGGGCCATGCGCGCGGTCGGCGTCTGCAACAGACCGGTGCCACCAAAGTCATTCTGAGTAATGCGCGGCTCGGCATGCGCCAGACCACAAGGCAATAACAACACAGCTGCAAAACGTAACTTCAACGAACCACCTCGGCCAGCTGCGTGGCAATCAATTCGGCCAACTGCTGATTCAACTCAGGGACAGGCGGATCCAGATCATCATTTTTCACCGGCACCAGAATCTTGCTGCCTGCCACCGGAAACTGCCCGCTCTCGCGATTCCAGTGGGCAATGCCGACGCGTCGCGAGACACCGTTGGGCTGGATCAGCCACAGGTAATCGGCCTCGGCATCGTCCAGCGGCGGGCAGCTTTCCAGATATTCACGGGCTTCCAGCAAGGGCTGATAAGGCAAATGGCAGGTTTCGGCGACAGCGCCGAGCACCTCAACTTCGTCGACGCGTTTCGGGTAGATCAGGCGATCGCCATCGTCCAGCCGAATGTTGCGGGCGAAGCCGACTTCGATCGCCACCGGATCGAGATCGGCGATCTGCCGTCCGGTCACCGGCATCTGCCGCACCTGCTCGGCCAAGCGCTGCGCCAGCGCCACCCGACTCGGTCTATCGAAGAGCGCCGCCATGCGTTGCAACACGTCCAGATCAAACAACACGCCGGCCTTGAGCCGCGTCTGCTCTTCCAGCAATGACTGACGCAACAAGACACCCGCCAGCCAATAACCTTCGGCATTCGGGACAGCTTCGTTGATCACATCGAGCAGGCGCCCGCCCGCGGGCAGCTTGACCGGCCCGGGGTTGGCGACATCACCGCTGACGGTGACGGCGGCCTGGCTGATGCCGCTGATCAACAACAGGCACGCCGACAGCATTCTGAACCGCTTCACGGCAGGTGCCTGCGATCAGGGGTCAGTTGCACAATCTTCACGCGCAATTGCGCGGTCAGTTGCTGCTCACTCTTGACGATGAATCCGTCACGCGGATCGACCCAATAACGATTGGTCGCACTCAGACCGATGGCCGGGGCGTCAATCTGCTCATCGACACGCAGCACGGTGTATTCCTTATCGAGAATGTCCAGGGTTTCCGTGGCGCGACGGATGAAGCGGCTGTTGACGATCACCCCGACTTCCTGACCCTTGTAGAGATCGATCCAGCGCCGACTGGTAAAGCCATCGGCAACTTGATGCAGACCTGATTTGAACGGCGAGTCATCCGCCAGTCGCGTGCCGTCGAGATCGCCCTCAAGGCCCAGGCCAATGCTGCGCACGGCGAGACCATTGCGCAGGAGCAAAACCTGTTTGCCGGAGGCGACCCAGAACTGCAGGTCCTCACGCTCGCGCACCAGCGCCAGCACCCCGGAGCCCGATGGCGTGGTCAGCTTGAGTTGCGGGTAATTGACCTCGGCCACCTGGGCCGGCGTCACGTGCACTTCATCCGGGCCGATCACTGCCGATTTGAGGTTGTTCAGCGACGCGCTCATCAGCGGGTTACAGCCACACAACAACAGGGCCGCCATCAGGCAGACGCCAACTTTCAACGTGTTCACAGTCGGCGACCTTATTTGCTGTTGTTACTGAATTCGCTCCAGTTCTTCGCTGCGGAAGCCCCGGTTCCGACAATCGATGCCGACGGCACCAATTGGCTGATGAAGCGGTTCCAGCGCGTCACGTTGGCAGGCCCGACATACACGACGTCCTGTGGGCGTACTTCAAAGTGCGTGGCGAGGGCCATGGCGGTCGGCGATTCGGCGTTCAACTGGTAGATCTTCGCCGGCTCGACATCGAGGTTTTCCACACCGCGAATGACGTACACCGCGTTGCCGTTGGAGGTGGTCTGGCTCAAGCCGCCGACCGAACCAAGCACATCGGAAAGGTTCATGGTCGCGGTCTTGAAGCTCAATGCGCGCGGCTGATTGACCTCGCCCATCACATAGATGCGCTTGTTGTCGTTGTACGGCAGATACAACTGGTCGCCGCCCTTGAGGTAGACACCCTGCAACTCGGAATCCTGCTGGTTGAGCGAGTCGAGATTGAGCGGATAGACCCGCCCGTTGCGCGTCAGTGTCAGGCCCGACAGGTCAGCATTGTTGGTGTCGATACCGGCCGTGCCGAGGGCCTCGACCACGCTCAGCGGATTGGTCGAAATAGCTTGCGGGCCGGCCTTGCCGACCGCGCCGGTGACCACGACTTTCTGACTGGCGAAACGCAGCACGGCGACGTCTACCTGCGGCTCGGCGATAAACGCCGACAGGCGCTGTTCGATGTCCGCGCGCAGTTGCTGGATGGTCCGGCCGGCGGCCTGGACTTCCTTGATGAACGGGTAATACAGCGTGCCATCGGAACGCACCAGACGGCCGTTGGCATCGATCTGTTGTTGCGCGCCGGACGGGGCCGTCAGTTCGGGGTGATCCCAGACCGTGATGTACAACACATCGTTATTGCCGATGCGATATTCGGCCGGGGTCGCCAACAGCTCCTTCGGCACCGACGTGCGCTTTTGCGTGGCGCGAGTGGTGGAAATCAGCTTGGGGGTGATCGGGATCAGCTCGACCCGGCTGCTTTCACTGGCCCCTTGGCGGGTGATGTCACTGGTGCTCAGGTATTGGCCCGGGGAAAACATGCAACCTTGTAAAGCGAGACTTGCCAACATTAAAAGAGAAAAACTACGAGTCATAATGGCACTACGCTATTCAAGGGCGAATCTAAAAAGAAGTCACCCGACTTGCGTCGGGCGACCCTTACTGCACTAACAAAAACGTCTGTTAGTTATGCGTGCCGGTTGTACCGGTGGTACCCGTCGTACCGGTGGTACCGCCGTTGGCACTGCCACCGCTGTTGGACGCCGCTACAGCACTGGCAACCATTGCAGTACTGGCTGCAGGCGCTTGAGAAGCCGCTACATTGCCACCTACATTGGTTACCGCTGTCAGCGGCGCTTCAGCTGCGGCAGCCCAGTTGCTCAACATCGTCAACAGGGCAACTGCCATCACTTTTTTCATATCAACTCCTTTCTAACATTCATCCTGTTAAAAACCGGCGTGTGTTAGAGGTGGTAGAGTTCAAGTCCGCGAAAAATGCGAACAAGATCCGTTGTTCTTTCACAGTCTTACCCAACTGATAAAAGTCGAACGGCAGGTTTATATCTACGGACTTGCAAAAGGCATTTCCAGCGTATTTTCCAGACGATATCTAACACCTGACCGAAACTAACATTCGGTATCAAAACGACATTATCCGAGATAGCCGTTTGGATGACTCGATTGCCAGCGCCAAGTGTCGGTGACCATGTCCTGCAAGTTTCGCGTGGCTTTCCAGCCCAACTCTTTCGCAGCTTTGGAAGCGTCGGCCCAACTCTCGGCGATATCCCCCGAACGACGTGGCATCACCCGATAAGGCACCGGTTGTCCGCTGGCCTGTTCGAAAGCGCGCAGCACTTGCAACACGCTGTAGCCATCGCCGGTGCCAAGGTTCCAGGTATGAATGCCGCTGCGCCCGCTGATCGACTGCAAGGCCTTCAAGTGCCCCTCCGCCAGGTCGACGACGTGGATGTAGTCGCGCACACCGGTGCCATCGACTGTCGGGTAATCGTCGCCGAAGATCGACAGCTCCGGCAGGCTACCGACCGCGACCTGACTGATGTAAGGCAGCAGGTTGTTGGGGATGCCGTTGGGATCCTCGCCCATCTGGCCGCTGTGATGCGCGCCGATCGGGTTGAAGTAACGCAGCAAAGCGATGCTCCAGCGCGGTTCGGACTGACACAGATCGCGCAGCACGTTCTCGACGATCAGCTTGGATTGACCGTAGGGGTTGGTCGGGTTGCCGGTCGGGAAGTCTTCACGGATCGGCATCTGCTCAGGCTCACCGTAAACGGTGGCCGATGAGCTGAACACCAGCCGGAACACCCCCGCCGCTGCCATCGCCTGACACAGCGTGATGCTGCCGCTGACATTGGTTTCGTAATACGCCAAAGGCTGGCGCACGCTCTCGCCGACGGCCTTGAGCCCGGCAAAATGCAGCACGGCTTCGATGGCGTGCTCCTGGAAAATCCGATCCAGCAGCGCGCGGTCGCAGACGTCGCCGCGAATCATCAACGCGCTCTTGCCGCAGATGGCTTCTACCGCATGCAATGCCGCATCGCTGCTGTTGCAAAGATTATCCAGCACGACAACTTCATAACCCGCTTCAAGCAAAGCAAGTGTGGTGTGCGAGCCGATATAGCCGGCGCCACCGGTTACCAGAATCTTCATAGCGCGGTCCGTTAGTGGATAAGTAGCCGGTAGGTTGTCAAGCCTGTTGTTGTGCAGATGTGTCGCAATCCACACAAATAAGGCGACAACAACAAAAAACAAATTCAGTTCAATGACTGGCAATAAATATTTTTGCAAGTCACACTGTATCGCCCGCTACTTATTAGCACTGCAAGTGCAAACACCACTATCAACAGATACCGACTAAAAATAACTAATAACGCTCTAACCGACATCTAATAACATTGTCGCGTTTTACCGCCGTCGCCAATTGCCATTAATAACCTGACTCGGGTATTAAAGTAAGTCTTCAATACTCATTGAAACTTGCAGCCATTTGTTATGGCCCGCAACCGTTGCCTGTGTTCCATGACTGTCCAGGATACTTTTATGATTCGTAAATGTTTGTTCCCCGCTGCCGGCTATGGCACGCGTTTCTTGCCGGCCACCAAAGCCATGCCTAAAGAGATGCTGCCGATCGTCAACAAGCCGTTGATCGAATACGCCGTTGAAGAAGCGCGGGACGCCGGCCTGCAACACATGGCCATCGTCACCGGTCGCGGCAAGCGTGCGCTGGAAGACCATTTCGACATCAGCTATGAACTGGAACACCAGATTCGCGGCACCGAGAAAGAGAAGTTCCTCGCCGGCACCCGCGAGCTGATCGATACCTGCACCTTCTCCTACACCCGTCAGGTGGAAATGAAAGGCCTTGGCCACGCGATCCTCAGCGGTCGCCCCTTGATCGGCGACGAACCCTTCGCCGTGGTGCTGGCCGATGACCTGTGCCTGAACCTGGAAGGTGACGGCGTGCTCACGCAGATGATCGAGCTCTACAAGAAATTCCGCTGCTCGATCGTCGCCATCCAGGAAGTCCCGGCTGACCAGACGCACAAGTACGGCGTGATCGCCGGCGAACTGATGTCCGACGGCATCTACCGCGTCAACAACATGGTGGAAAAACCCGCCCCGCAGGATGCGCCGTCGAACCTGGCGATCATCGGTCGCTACATCTTGACCCCGGACATTTTCGACCTGATCGCCGACACCCAACCGGGCAAGGGCGGTGAAATCCAGATCACCGACGCGCTGATGAAACAGGCGCAGAACGGTTGCGTGCTGGCCTACAAGTTCAAGGGCCTGCGCTTCGACTGCGGCGACGCCGAGGGTTATCTGCAAGCGACCAATTTCTGCTACGAAAACGTCTACCTCAAGGGCCGCTGAGACGGCTCCCTTCTCCCAGCGAGGCCACCATGAACATTGCACAACATTCCGTAGAGATTGAACGCGAGGTGGATAACCTCGGGGTGATGAGTTGGTTGTCCCGCCATCAGCCGTTGCCCAGCGCCAACGAGTCCTGGCTGGGCACGATTTTGCTGGTGGAGCGGATTGGCATGTTTCCTTCGTCTGGCGACATTCGCCGGACGATGGCCGATCCCTATCCCCTGCTCGCCCATCTGAAAAAACTGTATGGCGAGCAGGCGCTGGAAATGGATGACAGTGATGGGCTGAAGGTGATTTTCGGTGACTGGCGCTTTCGCGTGCGCATCTGCTGCAACGACCCGGCGATCATCATCAACGTCGAAACCCGTTGTGATACGCGATTGATGCCGCAGAAGGTTACGGAATTGCTCGATCAAATCGACGCCTTCGAATAATGCCCCTCACCTGATCGTTCCCACGCTCTGCGTGGGAACGATCACTGCCGGGATGCGGAGCAGTTATCGTCCGCGCCCACTATCCAGCGGTAAAAATAATCAGCAATCAACTTTCCCCCCGTAGCCGGGAGCGGATGGATCTTGTCCGGGCCGATCATCGCGCCAGCATAGCGTTTGACGTCGGAGCCAAAGGCGCATTGCAGATTGGCGTAACCCAGATGCTGCTCGTGGGCCCAAGGCTGCAATACCTGCGCATACGCCGACATCGGATAGGCGCTGGAGCGCGTGGTGTCCTGACGCATGATCAGGTTGATGCTCGCCGCTGGCTGGATCTCGCGGATCATTCCCACCAGACCCTGGACGTTGTGCAGATATGCTTCGGGTTTCACCCCAAAACCCTGATCGTTGCCACCGAGCATGATCAGGTAAACGTCGGCGGGGATCTTTGAGACGGCGGCTTTCCACTGCGTCTGCCACTGCAGATCCTTGTGGTAGAAGTCAGCGGATGCCGCGCCAGACGCCGCGAGTTTGGACACCCGAATGCCGTGCTGATCATTGCTCATCCACAGGCCGAACAACGTCGGCGAGCCTTTCACCACTTCCAGTTTGAATGACCAATCCGCCGCTGGCGGTGTGCTCGGCAATGGCACTTCCTGAACGCCTGAGCCTGCAAGCGTCAATGGTTTCCAGTCTTCCGACGGCGCCCAGCGATAGCGCACCTCACTGGGTTCGCCATTGCCCCGATAAAGCAACTTCGCCTGGGTGACCGCCGTGTTGATCCGAGGTGTCGGGTTGGCATCGATCTGTAGCCAGGCGCCGGGCTGCCCTGTCACCGTGCGGCTGTCAGGACTGGCCTGGCCGAGGCCGGACACATCCCAGCCGCCACCAAAGTACTTCTCGTTGCTGCGGGTGTATTTGAAATGCGTGCCACCCAACGCCGCGCCATGGTTGAAGCCAACGTAACCGGGCCCGGCGAAACCGACCTCCCCGGCCACGCGTTGCACCAGTTTGTTCAGATAGAAATCCTGCCCGGCGCTGTAGCTATCGCCGATTACCGAGACCGCCAACACCTTGCCGGCCTGGCCTTCGCGCCACTGAGCAAAGCGCTCACGCGCATCGCCCACCTCAACCACCGACGCTGCGACGGGTTGCGCGTCATCTACTGCCAACATGCAAAATTTCCTTAAATCCGTAGTGGAGGCTCGCTCCCACAGGGTTTGCGGTCATCCATTAAATCTGTGCATACCAATAAACCTGTGGGAGCTGGCTTGCCAGCGATGGCGGTGGATCAGGTAATGATCTGTACCTGACTCGACCCCATCGCTGGCAAGCCAGCTCCCACAGGTGATCGTGTGACTTACAGGGATGATTGGGTTGGCACCACCGGAGTGATGGGCGCCAACGGTTTCTTCTTCGCTGCGCGCTCACCGAGGAACAACACAGAGGTGAAATTGAACCGACTGAAAATCATCGACAACACCACCGGCCCGAGCAAGCCGCACGCCACGCCACCGAATACCAGCAGGCTTTCATCCTTCACACCCAACCGCCCCAGCACAAACCGCGACGTGGCCGCGAACAACACATGAAACAGGAAAATCGCGTAGGAGTAACCACCCAGCCAGGTCAGCCACTTCGAGCGCATATCACTCGACAGCAACGCGATGCAGGACACGCAACCGACGGTCAGACCGATCAGACTACGGCGATCAACAATCAACTCACGATCAATCGCCGCCACGTACAACAGCGTCAGCGAAATCACCACGAACACCAATGGGCCGATCACCTTGAACGTCTGCTTCAACCGGTCGACATTTTCCTGCCCGATCATCCCCGCGACAAAAAACGGTAGCAGGTAAATCGCGCCATTGATGCCAAACGCATCGAGCTTGAACGGCGGCAGCAGAAACAACACCGCTGCAAACGCGAACAGACCGAACAACCGCGCCGGAGAACGCAGCAAGCCCCGCCACTCCAGCAAGCCGACGAACATGAAAATGATGAACACCGCCTGCAAGAACCAGAAGTGATTGATCGGCACCCAGAACGACAGCAACGCGTCGATCACCCCGACATCCTTGTTCACCCCCGGCCCCACCGCTTGCAGCACCGAGAACGGCACGCCGACGCAAAACAGCGGCACGATCAACCGCCGTACCTTGCCGCTGAAGAATGCGGAAAAGTCATTGCCGCGGATTTTGTAGATCGAATAGATGTACCCGGAAATAAAGGTGAACAGCGGCATGCGCACGTACACCATCGAATCGGCAATCACCCGGAACGGCGAGCCGATATCGATCTTCAGACCACCGCCCAACGGCCCGATGACGTGATAGAGCACCAGCAGCAGGCACGCCAGGCCGCGCAGGGTTTCGATCTCCAGGGACTTTTTCTTGCTCGACATAAAGCACCTGCCTCAATTCAGAATTCTTGATTCAACCTGCACCGGTTTGTTCGCCCGCAGCATCAAACCCAAACCGACAAACAGCACCGGCACGACCATGGAAAAGTGTCGGGCGAAGGAGCCGAAGTCCGGCTCGAACAAGCCTTGCACCAGCAAAAACGCCAGCGGAATCGCGATCAGTTCCTTGGGTTTGGTCTGGATCGGCGCGCCCTTGTAGTCGGTCGAGGTGATGACTTTGAACAGCAGCAACGCGGTCATGATCATCAACGCGACGAAGATCACCTGACCCGGCCCGGAGAGCAGAATCAGTTCCACGGGGAACGACAGCCGAAAGAAGATGATCATCGAGTCCAGCGCCTGCGAGACGAAGTCACTGCCGCTGAGCCACGACACGATCAGCGATTTGGAACCCTCCTCGCCCGCCGTACGCAACTCGTTGTTGCTGGCGCGAATCGACGACACCGGAAAACCCAGCGCCACCTGGATCGACATCGCCACCGCCAGGTAGAACAGGAACAGCATCAAAAAAAACGTCGTGCGCGACACGTACTTCTTCATCACGCAGACGCCAACCCACGACAGCGAAAACAGAATCCAGTAGGGCCGGATCAGCACGCCGTAGATCACCGCCGAGAGGAAGAAGCCGCCGCGATATTTGCGTGTCAACGAGCTGAGCAAAATGCTCAGCACCGCCACCGACACAATGATTTCCTTGGTCAGGTTTTCCAGGAAGAACGAGCGCACGATGCCCCACAGACACAAGGTGCCGAAGATCGCCAGCGGCATACGCCGAAAGACCACCACCGGAATCGCCGTGAGGAAAAAGTTGCAGAACATCCCGTAGGCCCAGGCGTTGGTCAGGTTGATCCCGGTGGGTCGCAGCAGGAACGCCGAACACTCGTAAGAAGAACGATCCGGCGAGAACGGGTTCCAGAAATTGCAGTTGTCGGCACGCGCATAGGACGACCACAACGTCATCGCATCCGGGCCCGGATCGCGGGGGATCAGCAGCGGCATCGCCACCGACAGAAACAGCCCGGTGAAGAGGATCAGGAACGAGACGTACGAATCGAGTTTCTTGCCGCGAAACTCGATGCACGGCAGCTTCAGGCCCATGACACAGCAGCCTTTTTCGCAGCGGTCACGCGGGTCAACAGGGCAATCACACCTAGCTGCACGATGATCGCGAAGACGTTGCCCCAAGCCGCGCCATAGATCGAATAGTGCTTGATCAGTACGTAGCTGACCGGCACTGAAACCAGCAGGCAGATCGCCGCGCTGGCGAGAGATACCCGACTGTTTTTCGAGGCAATCAAACCACCCCAGACGATGTCGCCAATCGCACGCAGGGCGAAGGAGAAAATCAGCACGCCGAGGATCGCGTTGTCCGGGCGCGGCACGCTGGTGGCGACGTAATCGAGCACCACGTTGAAGAACAGATAAATCGCCACCGCCACTGCAGCCGAGACCACCAGCGAGCGCATGACCCATTTGTTCACGAACAGTTGCCTGACCGTGAACGCCTGTTGATCAGCCTGGAAACGCTTGGCGAGTACTGGAATGCCCACCACCGCCACCACCGCGTACGACAGCGCCTGCAACGTGTTGGCCGCCGACCACGCGTACACGTATTGACCGAGCCTGGCGTAGGGTTCGAGGTCGGCGATCAGAAAGCGTTCGGCGTACTGACTCAGCGCGATCAACCCGGTGCCGAAGTAGAACGGCAACCCGGCTTTCCACACGGTGGCCGTGGCCAGTGACCCGTCTTCCCGGCCGTGATGAACGTTCACCACGATCCAGTAACCGGCGATGATCACCAGCACGTTGGCGACCACCCACAACCACAACACACTGGCGATTTCCGACACCCAACCGAGCATCATCCCGCCGACGGCCAACAACGCCCACAGGCCGGTCTTGATGAAGAACAACAGGGCGCCCGCCGTGGCTTTCTGCGCGGAGAACACGAACGAGTTGATCTCGAACGACAGGTGCTCGCTGAGCAAAACCAGCGTCACGCAGAGGATCAGCGCGGTTGTCGCATCGACCTGCTGGAACAGCGAATAAATCAGCACCGTCGCCACCGACAACAGCAATCCGACAGCGAGGTACAACAGCAACACCTTGTCGACCACCCGGCGCGAACTGCCACCGACGCTGATCAGCCGATTGATCTCCGAACTGAAACCGACACTGTAAAACTTCGAGGCGATCAACGACGCCGCGACCACCACGCCATAGAAACCCAAGGCCTCATAACCGAGGTAATGAGTGATCGCCAACACCAGCAAAAACTTCGCGCCCAAGGCTCCGCCGCGAAGCAATAGCCGAAATATCATCGAACGATCCCTTTGATGATCTCGTCCATGGCCACGGTTTTCGCCTCGATCTCGCGGCAGGTGTCGGTCAGGCGTTTGCCGAAGTTCGACAGTGCATTCGGCGCGTAGACCGTGTCGATGATGGTGTCGACATTGATGTCGCCGCCATTGATCACCCAGTCCTCGACACCCATGTCCTGATAGGCGCCAAAACCTTTGCGCTCGTAGCTGATGTGATACGCCGGCACGCCGGAGAGCAGCGACTCGATGGCGCCGTGCAGACGCACGGAAATCACCAGGTCCGGTTGGTATTTGGCGATGGTCGCCTTCAACGACAGCAAGTCTTCAGTAATGCCCAGTTCGCGATAGAACGCGCCGTCATCGTTACCGCGCACCGCGCTTTGCACCGCGCAGACCACTTTGCTTTTGTTCTTCAAACGCTGCAGCAGCAACTTCAGATTGGCGACGTAGGCGAGCTTCTTTTCCTTGCTCCACTCCGGCGGCTTGCGCAGCACCACGCAGACCGTGGCCGGCGATGCCGCGCAACGGGTGAACTTGGGTTGCTGAAGAATCTTGCCGGCCAGCGACTGCACTGCGAGATCCGGCGCGCGATAGACGTTTTCGCAAGCATCGAAGATCGCCGAGGAGCGGTTGTCGCGCACGAACACCGCGTCGGCGCTGGCGTAGTGCTCGACGATCTTGCTGCTCTCGCCATGGAACGGGCCGATGCTTTGCGGCAGGTACACCGACGGCACTTTGCTGAGGATCGCGGTTTCCAGTTGCTTGGCGTGGCCCAGCTTGAGTTTGATGTGTTCGAAGGCACTCTTCGAACGCATGTAGCCGCCGCCGACGCCGACGATCAAGTCGGTTTTCTTCAACAGATCGGCGAGCCCGGCGTAGGACTGATTGAGAAACACCGCTTGCTTGACCCGGCCCAAACCCTTGGCGGCCATCACCGGCGCGTCAAAACGCGGGTGCGGCAGATAGTTGAAGGACTCGGGATCGGAAGCCACGACGCTGATCGACGTGTCTTCACCAAAGTTGCGCTGCACCAGCGCAATTGCCAGATCGACCAGCAGACCGTCACCGGAGTTGGACGCACTGTAGCCATGCAAAATCGTTACGTTCATAAGCTGAGTTCTACTTAATAAGTGGGAGCGCAATACAGGTCGTAGGTCTGGCGGATCATCAAGGCAGCGCTGAAGCGCTCGCGGACGATGCTGCGACCTTCGTTGCCGAGGTCGAGCAAACGCGGCTTCTGAATGATCGTCAGCACATCGGCCAGGGCCTGATGATCGCCGGAGGGGAAGACGTAGCCGGACACTTCATGGGTGACCAGCTCCGGCAGCGAGGTGCAGTTACTGGCGATCACCGGCAAGCCCATCGCCATGCCTTCCAGCGGCACCATCGCAAAGCCTTCCCAGCGACTCGGCACAATCAGCGCATCGGCTTTTTGATACAGCGCGTGCACTTCGGTCGGCGTCACCCATGGCAAATATTCGACGCCAGCCATTGGCGGGCACTCGACCGCATCCTCGTTGACCGCACTGCCGACCACCGTCAGCTTGAGGTCGTTGCGCTGCACTTTGGCGTAGGCCTTGAGCAGCACATCGAAGCCTTTCTGGTAGTCGAGACGGCCGACAAACAGCAGATGAATCGGCTCGGGGGTGTTGGTTTTCGGCGCGTCTTCCTTGCGATGAATGCCGTTGTAGATCAGCTTCATGCGCTTGCGCTCGATGCCAAACTTCGCGGCTTTGTCGAGCTCGTACTGGCTGACGCAAATGATCACGTCGGTGACTTTCTGCAAGACCCGCTCGATCCACGCATAAGCTTTCTGCTTGGTCGGCGAGCTTTCCATCAGGAACGAAAAGGCATGCGGGCAGTAGACGATTTTCGGCTTGCGCCACGGTCGCAACAGCACGCACACGCAACGGCCGATCACCCCGGAAAAGGTGCTGTGCAAATGCACCACATCAGGCTTTTCCTTGAGCATCACCTGGATCAGACGCCAGGCGAAACGCAGCAGCGACGGCACATTGCGCCCGGTTCGAGCGAAGGTGCGGATCTGCTGCGCCGGAATGCCGTGCAGCTCTTTTTCCTGATCCTGCGGGACCAGATAGACCAGCTCATAGCTGGCAGCGTCGTCTTCGGGTGACGTCGAAATCGTGCGGATCACCGTCGCGACGCCACCTTTGATCGTTTCAGCCACGTGCAGTATTTTTTTCACAACTCACCCACTTCAAACATGTAAGAACGATCGCTGACTCAGGACTTGTCGGAGGCGTATTCGTAGTTGTAATAGCCGTAGCCGCCATTGCCGTAATAACTGGCTGCGCGCTTCTCGACGCCGTTGAACACCGCGCCTTTCAACTCGATGCCGTTCTGCGCGAAGCGGCGAATGGTCAGTTCGATCTCTTTGGCCGGGTTCACCCCGAAGCGCGTGACGATCAGGCTGATGCCGGCTTCACGGCCGACAATCGCTGCATCGGTCACTGCCAGCAGAGGCGGCGTATCGATGATCACCACGTCGTACAGCTCGCTGAGTTCTGCCAGCAGCTCGCGGAAGTTGGCATGCATCAGCAGCTCGGAAGGATTGGGCGGCACCTGACCACGACTGATGAAGTGCAGGTCGGCGCCTTCGACTTTATTGATCGCCTGCTCAATGGTGCAGCGCTTGACCAACAGGTCTGACAGACCATTGGCGATCGGTACATTCAGAGTTTTGTGCAAATGCCCTTTGCGCATATCGGCATCGATCAGCACCACGCGCTGACCACTTTGCGCCATGACCGCAGCCAGGTTGGAAGACACAAACGTCTTGCCGACCTGCGGGCTCGGCCCGGAAATCATGATGCGGTTGTTGGTCGAGTCCAGGGCGGCGAAGTGCAGGCAAGTGCGCAGGCTGCGGATCGATTCGATGGACAGATCCGTCGGGTTGCGCAATGCCAACAGGTACGCCGGTTTGTCGACGCCATCGCGGGCGCGACCTTTTTTGCCGTCCTCTTCCTGTTGCAGTGCGCTGTAAGGAATCGAGGCGTACACCGGCAAACCGAGTTGCTCGATGGCTTCCGGACCCTCCAGACCGCGACTCAGGGATTTACGCAATAACACCAGAGCCACACCGAGGAACCCGCCGAGAAAGGTCGCAATCAGCACAATCAGGGCTTTTTTCGGTTTGACCGGACTGGTCAGGTCGACATCCGCCGTGTCGACCAGGCGCACGTTGCCGACGGCACCGGCGCGGATGATGTCTAGCTCCTGGGATTTGTTCAGCAGTTGCGTGTAAATCTGCGAGGCGACTTCGACATCGCGGGTCAGGTTGAGCAGCTCTTGCTGCGTGGCCGGCAGGTCCTGGACTTTGCCTTCCAGCGACTTCTGTTGCTGGGTCAATTCGCCGATCTGGCTCATCAATGCGCGATAGGCCGGGTGTTGTCGGGTGAATTTGCGGTCCATCTCCGCTTGTTGCATTTTCAGTTCGGAAATCCGCGTTTCGAGCGCTACGGACTGACCGAGCACCGACTGGGTTTCCAGGGAGATGTTCACGGTCTTGCCGTGAGTCTGGTAGGCATTGAGCGCATCGCTGGCCTTGGCCAGATCACGTTTGACCTGCGGTAACTGGCTTTGCAGGAAGGCCAGACTCTGCGCGGCTTCCGCCGAGGTGCGGCGCACGTTTTGTTCCACGTACAGCGCAGCAATCTTGTTGAGAATCTTCACCGCCTCGGCAGCGTCGGAACTGGCCAGTGCCAGGCGAATAATCCCCGACTCCTTGCCTTGCTCGGAAATATCCAGCGCATCCTGGTAGCCCTGGATGGTCACGATCCGTGGATTGCGCACCACTTCAAAGCGAGTGCCCGGGTTGGCCGACAGCTGCGTGATCAGCCCTTCTACGCCGTCTTGCGCGAAGGCTTCACCGGTGACGCCGTCAACCAGCACGTTGTCGTTTTCATCGAACAACTGGAAGTGATGCTGCTCGCCAGCGATCAGCGAGAGTTTCTTGCCGAGCAGTTCTTTCGGCAGGTCGAGCCGGGTGATCTCCAGCCTCTCGCCGCCCCACGCGTAGCTGTTCAGGCCGAAACGTGGCGGCGCCACGCTGAACTCGGTTTCGCCACGATAACGACGGGCGAGAAAACCGCCGATCAGCGGGAAGGTGTTTGGGGTGACGTCGATGTCCAGACGCAAGTCATCGACGGTTTTGCCGATCACCGCGCGGGATTTGATGATGCCGATTTCGGTCACCGACGGCGATTGCCCCCCGAGCATGCTGTTGAGATCGGAAAAACCGAGCATGTCGTTCTTTTTCGGTTCGACCTGAACCAGCGCGTTCGCCAGGTACACCGGCGTGGCCAAAACGGCATAGGCAACGCCGGCAGCCATGAAGGCACCGGTAAACGCACCGATCAACCATTTCTGGTCGATCAAACTGCCGAATATGCCGAGCAGATCAATACTGTCTTGATCGTTATCACGGTTGGCGATTACTGACGGTAACTGCATAAGTCTGTTCTTACCATTCACTGATCTGAAGAATATTCATCAACGTGCGAGACGTTGTGCCCATGAGCTGACAGCATCTTCAATCAATGCATGGGCATGAATAAAAGCGGCCTTGCCTTGACGATAGGGATCTTGTATTTCTCGCTCGCTCCGCCATTTGCCGAGCAAAAACACTTTGCCCCGCGCGTGAGAGGCAATCTTCAATACTTGATTAACGTGCTGTTTTTCCATGACCAGAATCAGATCTGATTCATTGACGATATCCGGCGTCAGTTGCCGCGCCTTGAAACCTTCGGGGTTATGCCCGTGGTCTTGCAGAACCTGCCGGGCCGACGCCTCCACGCCTTCACCGACGCGCGCCGAGAGGCCTGCGGAGGTCACCGAGATGTCTGCCGGCGCCAGCGCTTTGCGCAACAGAAGTTCTGCTGTCGGACTTCGGCATATATTGCCAACGCAGACGACAAGGATGTTTTTGAACAAGGTTTTCTTTCCTGTGTAATATCAAACTGCCAACATCCAGAGCGGTTTTTTAATGAACCCGCAAGATCTTCCTGCACTCGGAAATAGATTGACCCTGTTAGTAGCAGCGTATTAAGTACCACACCCCCAAAAGCACCCCAATCGGAATTAACGGACTAAAAATAACTGTGATTTTCAGCCAATCACTTCCTGACAAAAAATAACATTCATGCACTTAGTGCCATTGTTAGTTTCGTAATTCATGTAACGAGATAACTATTCGCCGTTGTCATTCCCATCGGGAGAACAGACATGAAACCAGCCCATCTCAAACGGCTCGCCCCTGCGTTGCTGGCACTCAGTGCCCTCACTCAAGTTCACGCCAGTGAGCTCTTCCCCAACCTCCCCGCCAAGACCATCGGTGTCCAGGTGAAGATCCAGAACTTCACCGCCGAGGACGCCGCGCACATCAAAGACGCCGGATTCAGTTTTGTGCGCTTCGGTGTGTGGAGCGACAGCCTGACTGCCAAGGCTTATCAAAAACAGGTCAGCGATGCCTTCGCCGCGGCTAAATCTGCGGGCCTGCCGGTGTTGCTGACCGTGCGTGCCATCAAGCCTTTGCCCGCCACCTCAGCCACCGATCTGGCAACCGCCGGCGAATCGTTTGCCAATGCGCTGTCGGGTCTGGAAAACTCCTACAGCACACAACTGGTGGCGATTGAGATCTGGAATGAGCCAGATCTTGAGACCTATTGGCCGACGCGTCATTTCGACACGACGTTCGTGCCGTTCATGAGCGCTGTGTGCAAGTCGCTGCAGGGCTCAGCGCAATCGACGCCGCTGGTCGGCTACGGTTTCGCCCGGCCACCGACTGCCGGCTCTGCTTCAACCGTGGCACTCAACCGCATCGTCAGCGAATACCCCAAATGCCTGAGCGCGATTTCCTACCACCCTTACGGCATGACAGCCACGCAGATCAGCAACGCGCAGGCGTTTATTCAGCAAAACTTCCATCTGCCGGGGGTCATCAGTGAATGGGGCATATCGGCGCTCAGCTCCAATGGCGGCAACGACGGCCAGGCCAGCAAAGTCGGCGCCTTCATCGCCGATGTGAAAAAGCTCGGTATCCCGCTGACATCCCTCTATGAATGGCGAAACAGCGACTCGGGGAGTAACGAGCGCGAAAAGAACTTCGGCCTGCTGACCTCTGACGGCCAACCGAAGCCCGCGAAAATAGCCGCCGCAACTCAATTGAATGCCCAGTAGTCCGCGTGCGACTGACCTGTACGCAGGTCAGTTGCTTTGAACCTGTGAGCCGTTTTGGCATCGTATTCATCGATACCGCGCCCCCACCATTCAAACAATCGTTTTCAGGTTGTTGCCGCGAGGGCTATCGATACACGTACGCGCCCTTGAGTGGCTGTCAGCGCTCGGGTAATGTCGTCAAACCCACAGGACAGAGCACACACATGACTTCCAAGCTGGAACAACTCAAACAAATGACCACCGTGGTTGCCGACACTGGCGACTTCGAAGCGATCGCCCGGGTGAAACCGGTCGACGCCACCACCAACCCTTCCCTGCTACTTAAAGCCGCGGCCATTTCTGGTTACTCCGAGCTGCTGAACGCCTGCGTCAGCGACTGCAAGGGCGACGTCGGCCTGGCCAGCGACCGTTTCGGCGTCGCCGTGGGTCAGGAAATTCTCAAAGTGATCCCGGGCCGCATCTCCACCGAAGTGGATGCGCGCCTGTCGTTCGACAAAGACGCCGTGCTCAAGCGTGCGCATCGCCTGATCGAACTGTATGACAAGGCCGGCATTGGCCGCGACCGCGTACTGATCAAGATCGCTTCGACATGGGAAGGCATTCGCGCTGCCGAAGTGCTGGAGAAGGAAGGCATCCAGACCAACCTGACCCTGCTGTTCTCCTTCGCGCAAGCGGCAGCCTGCGCCGATGCCGGCGTATTCCTGATCTCGCCGTTCGTGGGCCGTATCTACGACTGGTACAAGAAGGCCAACGGCAACGACTACACCGGCGCCGATGATCCGGGCGTGCAGTCGGTAACGCGCATCTACAACTACTACAAGGCCAATGACTACAAGACCGTGGTCATGGGCGCGAGCTTCCGTAACCTGAACCAGATCGAGCAACTGGCCGGCTGCGATCGCCTGACCATCAGCCCGGACCTGATCGACAAGCTGGCAGCGGACACTGGCAAGCTGGAGCGCAAACTCGCCCCGGGTCATGCCGGTGAAGCGCGCCTGAGCTTGAACGAAGCGCAGTTCCGCTGGTTGTCCAACGAAGACGCGATGGCCACCGAGAAACTGGCCGAAGGCATTCGTCAGTTTGCCCGTGACCAGGAGAAGCTTGAGGCGCTGTTGCAGGCCAAGCTGTGATCTGAGTCGCAGGAATGCAAAAAGGGCGAACCCGGTTGGGTTCGCCCTTTTTTATGCAGTGCCGGAAGATGCATTGTCTGAACTGACGCCTTCGCGGGCAAGCCCGCTCCCACAGGGTCATGTGTGGAACAGAGACTCCGGGGTCACTCAATCACTGTGGGAGCTGGCTTGCCAGCGATAAGGCCGGCTCAAACACCTTTTCTCTCAACAGATCAGTGTCTTTCGAGGGCATTCACCAGATCATGGAAGGCTTCACGGTTGGAATCATTCAGCCCCATGAGGATCTTGTGCGCTTCCAGCACTTTGATCCGCACCACTTCTTCCGACTGATCCTGATCAGGCAGGTCGTCCAGGCATTCCGGGCACGGCACGGGATGGTTGACGATGTTGAACACCTGCTCGAAGCCCATCGATTGCAGGAGACGGGTGATGTCATCGTGGGTGGTAACGACGGTCGGCAGCAGGCCGACCTTCTGCCGCGACAGGATCGACAGCTTGGCCAACAGGCCCAGCGTGGTGCTGTCGATGCTGCGGGTTTCGGTCAAATCGATCACGATCGCGTTGAAATTCAGCGCGGTGAAGATTTTCTCAATAGTCGCATCCAACGCCGAACACAGGGTCAGGCGAACTTCACCGACGAACTTCAGGACGAAGGTGCCATCCTGCTCGGCGAACTGGATTCTACCGGTACTCATTAAAGATTCCTGCTCAACACCAACAGGGCGATATCATCCGGCATCTCCCCTAGCGTGGCCAATCCAAACACTTGCCGCAGACCATCCAGGCTGCCGCCCGCTGACTTCACCCGCTGGGGCAAAGCCGCTTCTTTTTCTTTGAGCGTAGGTTCTGGCAATAGATCCAGAATGCCATCAGACATCAGCGTCAGGCTGAACGTCGGCGGCAGCTCAAGCACGTGATCTTCGTAAGTGGCTTCATTGAAAAGCCCCACCGGCAGACCACGTCCTTCCAGATAACGAACACTGTCAGGTGTGTACAACACGGGCAAAGGCAGATGGCCGCCGATGCTATAGGTCAACAAACCGGTCTCCTCGTCGATGACTCCACCGACCATTGTGACGTGTTTGCCCAGCTTACAACTGATCAGCCCCCGGTTGATATGACCAAGGACTTCCGAAGGCTTGAATTCCGGCAAGGTGCCGTTGCGCTTGGACTCGAACAGCAAGCGCGTGGTCATGAACTTCAGCAGCACGGTGACAAAGGCTGATGAGGCACCATGACCGGATACATCCGCCAGGTAGAACGCAACCCGGCGCTCGTCGACACGGAAATAGTCGACAAAATCACCCGACAGGTACAACGACGGGATGATCTGGTGGGCAAACTTGAACTCGTCGATGCTCCACGGGCTTTCCGGCAGCATGTTCATCTGCACCTGGCGACCGGCGTTCTGGTCTTCCTGGAGCAGGTTCAGGCTGGCTTCGAGCTCGCGGTTGGCCTTTTCCAGCTTCTCGCGATAGCGCTGGTTTTCCAGCAGCAGGCGCGCACGATCCAGGGCCCGGCGCACGGAGTGCTCGAGCACAGCCAGATCTTCGAGAGGCTTGATCAGGTAATCCGCCGCGCCCAGGCGCAGGGCCTCGACCGCGTCGTTCATCACGCCGGCACCCGAAACCACGATCACCGGAGTTTGCGGCGACAGCTCGGTGACCTGACGGATGAGTTCGAGACCGCCCATCTGCGGCATGCGCAGATCGCAGATGACCAAGTCGGGCTTGTCTTGCTCGAATACCTGAAGACCCTGTTGGCCGTTGCTGGCCTGCAGGACGCTGAAACCACTGTCTTCCAAATAGGCCGCGAGGCTCGCGCGCACTACTTCGTCATCATCGATTATCAGCAGCGTGGCACTGGTTTTTGGCATGTGGGCAAACGGCGCCAGAATTAGGTTGGCGTAGTTGGCGGGGCGACAGGCCCTGCACTGACTACTGGATTCGCTTTCTAGCCTCTCTGCTGCACCGCTTTCGAGCGTTAGCTCCGTACACGGTTGCACCAGAGGTGCCCTTCTAAGGCGCAGACGGTACTCCCATCCGCGGGGCGTTTCAAGCATGCGCCGATGGTCGCTTGACGACTTTACTTGTCAAATCACCGAGAGTTATAAGAACAGCTCAAACCGTAACCCAATGGAAGGACGAAACCATGAGTCAAACCGGTCGGGACTACAGCGAAAAGCGCGATTTCATCCGCATGCGGGTCGATGCCGATGTCGTGTTGATTCATGCAGGTGATGAGGTTTCAGCGGTGTGCATCGACCTCTCGAGCAGTGGCATGCAGGTCGAGGCGCCGCGTCAGTTCGCGGTTGGCGACCGCTTGAGCGTACGCATCGACTCCGAGCATGCGGCACTCAGCGGCCTTGAGGCCGAGACCGAAGTCGTCTGGGTCAAGGCGCAGGATGACAAGACTCAGCGCCTCGGCCTGACCATTCTGCAGATGACATAAGCGCACACAAAAAAGGCGACCCGGAGGTCGCCTTCTTCATTCTATCGGTCGAAATCAAAAATCGTCTTCGACCTGACCATCCTTCACCTTGAACTCACGGTTCTGCAAGTAGGCGTTGCGGATGAAGGTGTATTTGTCGCCGCTGATCAACTTCTCGCTCGACAGCAGGCTGGCGCGGGTGTCGACGATGTTCAGGCCGAACACCGAGTTACGCACCGGCACGTCGTTGATGTAGCGGTAAGGACCGGTGTAGCTGTCGACGTATTTCGACGGCGCATCACGCAGGGTGCTTGGGCCCATCAGCGGCAGCATCACGTATGGACCACTGCCGACGCCCCAGTAGCCGAGGGTCTGGCCGAAGTCTTCATCGCTGCGATTGAGGCCCATTTTGGTGCCGACATCGAAGAAGCCGAGCAGACCGAACGTGGTGTTGAAGATCAAGCGTGCGGTGTCGACGCCAGCCGCAGCCGGTTTGGCCTGCAGGATGTTGTTCGCCAGGTTGGTGACATCACCGACGTTGCGGAACATGTTGTGGATGCCATCTTCGAGAAATTGCGGCGTCACAAACTCGTAGCCTTGCGCCAGCGGCTTCAGCGCGTAGGTGTCGACGAAGTCGTTGAACTCGAAGATCGGACGGTTGACGCTCTCCCAAGGGTCTTCTTCCGTTGCCGCTTGAGTGGCGAACGGCGCCAGCAACAAGCCGGCATATACACAAAGCTGAGCGAGCGAAGGGCTCCAGCGCATAGAAAAACTCCTTGGATTTGTACTGGCGCGAGCAGCTTCGCCCGGGCGTAAGGCCGCTAGTATAAGCGCAAAAGGTCTTTTGGGCAGTCTGGGAATGAAGCTACTTGTAGGACGTTTCCAGCGCCCTGTTCACAAGCCTGTCATCCAACTGTCACCGGCGCGCCCTAGCCTTATGGTTATTTCAGGGACGCTGCCATGTCACATGCCGAAACCTTGCCCCTCGCTGCACCCGGCCTGACCGCCGTATTGTTCGGTCTCAGCGGATGCCTGGTGGATTTCGGTGCTCGCGCCCGGCAACAGACCATTTCCCTGCCCGAACAGGCCGAAGCCACACCGGGCGCACTTGAGAGCCTGCACAACTTGCAGCGCCAGCAGATTCCCTGCGCCTGGATCGATGAGTTGCCCCCTGCCCTTGCACTGCCGCTGTCGGCGACTTTGCCGGCGTGGATCAAGCCTGCGCAACATTCGGCAACAATCAATCCGTGGCCCGCTCCCAACGCGTGCTGGCAGGCACTGATGGACCTGAACGTCGGCAGCCTGGACGGTTGCGTCCTGGTCAGCGGCGAACCACGTCTGCTGCAATCGGGGCTGAATGCCGGGTTATGGACCATTGGCCTTGCGTCCTGCGGTTCGCTCTGCGGCCTGGCACCGGGCGAGTGGCAGGCCTTGAGCCAGAAGGAACGCGAACAACTGCGCGGCAAGGCGACGATGCAGTTGTTCGGGCTCGGCGTGCACTCGGTGATCGATCATCTGGGCGAGCTGGAAACCTGTCTGGCGGACATCAGCCTGCGCCGTCTCAAAGGCGAAAAGCCCTGATCGGGATCATGCAGGTTGTACGAGAGTGGATTAATCTAAAGGTCAGCCATAGACCTTTGGCGCGCGGCTGCGGTCAATGCCAGTGCCTCTCGATAAAAGGAAAACACCATGCCCGCCCAAGAACTGCAAAAACAGCTCGACACCCTGCGCGAGCAGCTGGAGCAGAATCCGCCGCTGTCGGAAGTCGAACGTGAAGATTTGCATGCGCTGATGGCGCAGATTGAATCTGAAATCAAACTGGAGTCGGCTACTCAGGACGCCAGCATCGCCGATGGCGTGAATCTGGCAGTTGATCGCTTCGAACTCGAACACCCGGCCATTGCCGGCACCTTGCGCAACATCGTCAATGCGCTGGGCAGCATGGGGATCTGATTCCCTCGCATGCAAAAAAGCCCTGCCATTTCTGGCAGGGCTTTTTCATTTCTACTGTGGCAATGCAATACCCTGTAGGAGTGAGCCTGCTCGCGATAGCTGACTGACATTCAACGTTGATGTCGACTGCTGCACCGCTATCGCGAGCAGGCTCACTCCTACATTGATTAATTTATTGACGCACCAAGCGATGGTTCGGCAGTTGTACACTTTCGGTGCTGCGATACGGGTTGATATCCAGCCCACCGCGACGCACATAACGCGCAAACACCGTCAATTTCTCCGGCTTCAGCAACCGCTGCAGATCAAGAAAGATCCGCTCCACGCACTGCTCATGGAAGTCCGAGTGCTGGCGGAAGCTGACGATATATTCCAGCAGACTGGCGTGATCCAGCGCCGAGCCGCGATATTCCACCACCACACTGCCCCAGTCCGGCTGACTGGTCACCGGGCAATTGGACTTGAGCAAATGGCTGTGCACGCTCTCCTCGACGATGCGCGAATCATCGCAGCGCAGCAATTCCGGACGCGGGTGCTCGTAGTTGCTGACGCTGATATCCAGATCGTCGATGCACACGCCGGGCAGTGCCACGACGCCTTCCGCCTCAACGTCTTTCAGGCTGCGAACCCGCACACCGACCGGCTTGCCGGCAGCGGTAGACAGGTCTTTGACCAGCGTCGCTTCCAACGTCGCGATATCGGCAAACGCGGTCTGGTTCAGCGAGTTCAGGTACAGCTTGAACGACTTCGATTCGATGATGTTCGGCGAATCCGCCGGTATGCTGAACTCACCGATCGCTACCACCGGCTTGCCCGACGGCAGCAGCCACGACAATTCGAAGCAGTTCCAGAAATCCACGCCTTTATACGGCAGGGTTTCGGCGGTCAGGCCCAATTCGGCCCATTTCGCGGTACGCGGAATCGGGAACAGCAGGGACGGCGTGTAGGTGGCGATGTATTCGCTGGACTTGCCCAGCGGCGAATGTTCGGCTGCGGGATGCATGGCGGAAACCTGACTGAAGAATCAGCGGATTCTACCAGCCTTTGCTCGCGCCTTTGAGTGCTTACTGACTGACAGTCAGTTTGCCGACCATGCCGGCCTGATAATGCCCGGGAATATTGCAGGCGAACTCCAGGCTGGTGGCCTTGCTGAAGGTCCAGGTCAGCTCGGCGGTTTCGCCCGGCTCCACCAGCACACTGTTGGGATCGTCATGCTTCATGCCATGGCCCATCGCAGCGTGATCCATGCCCGCCATGTCGTGGGACATTTCTTTCATGCCAGTAGGCGTGAGCATGCCGCTTTGCTGCATCTGCAACATTTCCTGCTGGTGTGCGGCGTGCATTGCCGCGTCACCGAGGTTGAATTCGTGCAGCAACTGGCCTTTATTCACCAGTACAAAGCGAATCGTCTCACCCGCTTTGACTTGAATCGCCTTCGGATCAAACGACATGTCGTTCAGCACCACCTCGACGCTGCGTGTAGCCTTCGCGGCCGGCGCCGGCTGGCCGAAATCGTAGCTGTGCGCAGGTCCGGCCCAGACCGGTGAACTCAGCGCCAGCAAACAGGCCGCCACGGCCAAAGAGTTGCGCAAAAACATCGTCGTACTCCAACAAGATAAGGTTCAGCCTGTGGGAAACTTTAGCCGGCCTGCGCTGGCATCTGCCTGACAGGCAGATTACAACTTTGTCAGGTTGGCGGTTATCGCCTGCTCTCACGGTATAAAGCTTTCGTTATTACAACCGAACCCACCCGAGTTACCCATGAAACTGTTGATCGTCGAAGACCAAGCGAAAACCGGCCAATACCTGCGCCAAGGCCTGACCGAAGCCGGCTTCAACACCGAGCTGGTGGCCGACGGCAACAGCGGGCAGCAACTGGCCTTGAGCGGCGACTACGCGCTGTTGATCCTCGACGTGATGCTGCCCGGGCGCAGTGGCTGGCAGATCCTGCACGCGGTGCGCAGTGCCGGTCTCGACACGCCGGTACTATTTCTGACGGCCAAAGACGCGATAGAGGACAGGGTTCACGGCCTCGAACTCGGCGCCGACGACTATCTGGTCAAACCCTTCGCCTTCTCTGAGTTACTGGCCCGGGTGCGCAGTCTGCTGCGTCGCGGCAGCGCCACACCGCAGGAAACCAGCCTGCAACTGGCCGACCTGCGCCTGGACCTGATCCGCCGCCGGGTAGAGCGCAGCGGTCAACGCATCGACCTGACCGCCAAGGAATTCGCCTTGCTGGAAATGCTCCTGCGCCGTCAGGGCGAAGTGCTGCCAAAGTCGTTGATCGCCTCGCAGGTGTGGGACATGAATTTCGACAGCGACACCAACGTGATTGAAGTGGCGATCCGTCGTTTGCGCTTGAAGGTCGATGACGAATTCCCCAACAAACTGATCCACACCGTACGCGGCATGGGTTACGTGCTTGAAGAGCGTCCAGTCTGATGCGCCGCTTGTCTTTGAGTTCGCGTCTGGCCCTGCTGTTTGCCGCTTGCACCGCAGTGGTTTCACTGTTGGCCGGGGTGTTGTTCAGCCGCGCCAGCGAGGCGCACTTCATTGAGCTCGACCAGCAATTGCTCGACGGCAAACTGATCGGCCTGCGCCGCGCCTTGCAGGATGTTCAGGCCAATGAAAGTGAGGCGCGGCTGGCGGATGAACTGAGTCGCCAGGCCGATCTGTCACTGCGCATCACTGGCGGTGACGGCCAACGTTGGTACGACAGCTCGATCCATGTACCGCGCGATCTGCCGCAAACAAGCGATTTGTCGACCATCAGTGACGCGGGCACCGATTATCGTGTGCTCAACGCCCCGCTCTACCCGGACAAAAGCGACTCGCCACAATTGACCCTGTTGCTGGACATCACCCATCACCAGCATTTCCTGCAACGCATGCAGCATTTGATCTGGCTGACCGTTGGCCTTTCCGCACTGGCTACCGCGTTACTCGGTGCCTGGGCCTCCCGCAGTGGCTTGCGTCCACTGCGGCGCATGAGTGCTGTGGCCCGTGGGATTTCTGCCCAATCGCTCAATGCCCGACTGCCGGAAGCGCAAATGCCGCCAGAGCTAACGGAATTGGCCCACAGCTTTAACGCCATGCTCGGACGACTCGACGACTCGTTTCAACGGCTGTCTGCGTTTTCTGCCGACATCGCCCATGAACTGCGCACACCGCTGTCGAACCTGCTGACCCACACCCAGGTCACCCTCACCCGCCCGCGACCGCTGGAAGACTACCGCGAAGCACTGCACAGCAACCTCGAAGAACTGCAATGGATGGCGCAACTGGTCAACGACATGCTGTATCTGGCCAAGGCTGACCACGGATTGTTGATGCCCAAGCGTGAGGCGCTGGAACTGGCGGATGAAACGGATGTGCTTTTGGAGTTTTTTGCGCCGCTGGCGGAGGACGTCGGGGTCAAGCTGACGCGCGAGGGCCATGCGCGGATCGAAGGTGATCGCAGTATGTTGCGTCGGGCGTTGTCGAATTTGCTGGATAACGCGCTGCGCTTTACTCCGGTTGAGGGCTACGTAAGTTTGCGGATCGTTGATCAACCGAGCGCTGTGCGCATTTCAGTCGAGAACAGTGGCGAGGGGATTTCTGCGGAGTTGTTGCCACGGCTGTTCGACCGGTTTTATCGGGCCGATCCGGCGCGGCAGGAAGGCAGCAGTGAGCATGCGGGGTTGGGGTTGGCGATTACTCAATCGATAGTCCGCGCCCATAGTGGGCAGATTCATTGCGAATCAGAAACTGGATGGACACGGTTTGTGATTGAGTTGCCGAAGAAGGATTGAGGCTCGCCGTTCCGGCCCCATCGCGGGCAAGCCCGCTCCCACAGGTTCCGAGTCGTTTTAAAAATTCGTGCCCGACTCAAAACCCTGTGGGAGCGGACTTGCCCGCGATAGCAAATTCAAAGCTTACGAGTATCTCAGCGCATGAGCCGGCTCGATCTTCGCCGCCCGCCACGCCGGATACACCGTCGCCAGGAAGCTCAAGATGAACCCGGCAGAGCAGATCAACAGCACGTCCCCGCCCTGCAATTCGGAAGGCAAGTTGCTGACGAAATACACATCGGAACTGAAAATGTGCTGCCCGCTCACCCGCTCGACCCAGCCGACCAGTTCGCTGACGTTCAGCGCCGCGATCACACCCAGCACGCCACCAATCAAGGTGCCGACAATGCCGATCACCGTGCCCTGCACCATGAAGATCGCCATGATCTGCCGGGGCGTGGCACCAATGGTGCGCAGGATCGCAATGTCCGCGCCTTTGTCGTTCACCACCATGATCAGCGTCGCGATGATGTTGAATGCCGCCACCGCGACGATCATCAGCAATAGCAGGCCGATCATGGTTTTTTCCATTTTCATCGCACTGAACAGGCTGCCCTGGGTGTGGGTCCAGTCGTCAGCCTTGAAATCGGCACCTAGGGCGGCGGCGATGTCCGAGGAGACTTTCGGCGCGGCGTACAGGTCTTTCACCGCCAGACGCACGCTTTGCACCTGATTCGGCTCCCAGTGCTGCATGGTCGCCGCATCGGCCACATGAATCAGACCCATCGAGCCGTCCAGTTCCGCGCCAACCTTGAACACACCCACCACGTTCAACCGCTGCATACGCGGGGTGATACCACCCGGTGCGGTGCTGACTTCCGGCACTATCAGGGTGATCTTGTCGCCGACATTCAAACGGAAACGGCGGGCGGTGATCTCACCGATGACCACGCCAAACTCACCGGGCTTCAAGGCATCGAGCCGGCCCTGGACGATGTGCTGGGCGACGATCGAGACTTTGCCTTCCTGGGCCGGATCGACACCGCTGATCTGGATCGGCTGCATCAAGCCTTTGTAAGACAGCATGCCTTCCATTTCGGTGAACGGCACGGCGGCGGTTACTTCGGGATTTTTCATCGCGGCGGCGGCCACGGGCTGCCAGTCATCAATCGGCTTCACGCCAACGATGGTCGCGTGCGGCACCATGCCGAGGATGCGCGAGCTCATTTCGCGCTGGAAGCCGTTCATCACCGACAACACCACGATCATCGCCAACACGCCGAGGGCGAGGCCGATCATCGAGGTCATCGAAATGAACGAAACAAAGCGATTGCGGCGCTTGGCGCGGGTATAGCGCGTGCCGATAAAGATCGATAACGGTCTGAACATTCGCTGGGGCACCGTATAAAAATAAAAGACCCGACGTCTTTTCAGACGCCGGGTTTCAACTCATCAGATGGGCGTCAGGCAACCGTTTTGCAGGTGCAGAACGCGATCCATCTGGCGAGCCAGGTTCATGTCGTGGGTCACCACCAGGAACGCCGTGCGCATCGAGGTGCTGAGTTCCAGCATCAAATCCTGAATGCCCTGGGCGGTGTGGGAGTCGAGGTTGCCGGTCGGCTCATCGAGCATCACCAGACCCGGCTTGTTCACCAGCGCGCGGGCGATGGCGACACGCTGACGCTCGCCACCGGACAGTTCCGCCGGTTTGTGCTCAAGGCGATGGCCCAGCCCTACCCGCTCCAGCAACGCGGTAGCACGCTGACGGGCTTCCGGGATCGGCGTCTTGCCAATCAGCAACGGCATGCAGACGTTTTCCAGCGCGGTGAATTCCGGCAGCAAGTGGTGGAACTGGTAAACGAAACCCAGCGCGCGATTGCGCAGCAGACCGCGCTTTTTCTCACTCAGCGCCGACAGTTCTTCACCGTCGAGCCAGACACTGCCCTTGGTTGGCGTGTCGAGGCCGCCCAACAGGTTGAGCAAGGTACTTTTGCCCGAACCCGAGGTGCCGACAATCGCCACTCGCTCGCCCGGGTGCAACTCCAGTTGCAGACCGGCCAGCACTTCTACCGACTCCGGGCCTTCCTCGTAGGATTTGCCCAGGTTGCGGCAGCTCAAGATTGCTTTTTCACTCATGCCCGACTCACTCATAACGTAGCGCCTCCGCCGGCTGGGTGCGCGCGGCACGCCAGGCGGGATACAGGGTGGCGAGGAAACTCAAGACCAACGCCGCGGCGCAGACCATTACGACATCCTGGCTCTGCACCTGCGACGGAAGATAATCAATGAAATACACGTCAGCATTAAGGAATTTGTGGCCGATCAGCCCTTCGAGGGCGGAAATCGCGGCGCTGACATTAAGCGCGGCGAAGATCCCGACCACTGCGCCAATCGCCGTGCCGACCACGCCGATGACCGTGCCCTGGACCATGAAGGTGCGCATGATCGTGCCCGGTGTTGCGCCCAATGTGCGCAGAATGGCGATGTCGCCTTTCTTGTCATTCACCACCATCACCAGTGTGGAAATGATGTTGAACGCCGCGACGGCAACAATCAGCAGCAACAGCAGGCCGATCATGGCTTTTTCCATGCGGATCGCCTGATACAGATTGCCGTGCGTGCGCGTCCAGTCGCGGGCGTAGTAATGGTCTTCGCCAAGCTGCTGGGCGATGTTCCATGCCACGCGCGGTGCCTGGAACAGATCGTCGAACTTCAGGCGAATGCCCTGCACCTGATCAGGCTTCCAGCGATGCATTTTCGCCAGATCCTGCAGGTTGGTAACGCCCAGATAACCATCGAGCTCGCCGGCACCGACATGGAAAATGCCGACCACGGTGAAGCGTTTCATGCGCGGGAACATCCCGGCCGGGGTCACGCTGACCTCCGGCGCGACGAAGGTGATCTTGTCACCGATGCCCACGCCGAGCTTGGTCGCGGCTTTATCGCCAATCACGATGCCGAAGCTGCCCGGCGTCAAATCGTCGAGTTTGCCCTGCTTCATGAAGTTGTCGATGATCGACACATTGCGCTCAAGCGCAGGGTCGATGGCGTTGAGCAACACCTTGGACACCTGACCGTTATTGGTCAGCAGCCCCTGCATTTGAGTGAACGGCGCAACCGCCGTCACCTGCGGGTTCTGCTTGACCTGGGTGGCCAGGCTTTGCCAATCGCTGATCGGCTCGGTGGATTCGATGGTCGCGTGGGGCACCATGCCCAGCACGCGGGTGCGCATCTCATGATCGAAGCCATTCATCACCGAGAGCACGACGATCATCACGACCACGCCAAGCGCGAGCCCGATCATCGAAGTCAGGGAAATGAATGACACAAAATGATTGCGACGCTTTGCACGGGTATAACGCGTGCCGATAAATACGAAGAGAGGTCTGAACATGTCGGGGCTTGTTCGGAGGGAAAAGGAACGTCCTTGTGGCGGGGGTCGATAACCAGCTTTACACTCAGACCACCGCCGCTACCATGGGTTCGCCATGTCGACATTAGATGAAGAAGATCGCCGCGAATACTACCGTATCGAGGACACGATCGCACTGGAAATTCGGCCCCTGTCCGCTCCCGAAGCCGCAGGCCAGGAAGTGTTGCAGGATGCTTCCCCGCTGTTCAACCTGCTCAGCGAACTGCACCTGAGCGAATTCGAGTCGCAGCACCTGCTGCGCCAGATCAGTGAACGCGACCGGGCCATCGCCGCGTTTCTGAAATCCCAGAACAAACGCATCGACCTGCTCAGTCAGGTGGTCGCCCTGACCGTGCTCGGCCATATCGGCGAGCCGCAACCGGTGATCATCTCCGAAGGCGGGATCGACTTTCAGTACCCGACGCCGATTGCCACGGGTGCACACCTGTCAGTGAAACTGGTGCTCATGCCGCAGGCACTGGGCCTGTTGCTGCGCGCCCGCGTCACCCATTGCGACCGCAAGGGCGAGGGTTATGACGTCGGCACCGAGTTCGAACACTTGACCGATGCCCAGCGCCAGTTGCTCGCCCGCTATATCTTGCAGAAGCAGGCCCAGGAACGACGTCTGGCCCGCGAACAGAACGAATCAGGCATTTAAATTAAGGAAGAACCGTGACCCTCATCTACGGCCACCGCGGCGCCAAGGGCGAAGCACCGGAAAATACCCTGAGCAGTTTTCAGGAATGTCTCAAGCACGGCGTGCGCCGTTGCGAACTCGATCTGCACCTGTCCAAGGACGGCGAGTTGATGGTCATTCACGACCCGACCCTCAAGCGCACCACCGACCGCCGCGGCAAAGTCGTCGAGCATACCGCCGCCGAACTGGTGACCTACGACGCACGCAAGGGCGGCCCGGGCTGGATCAAGCCCTGCCCGATTCCAACACTGGAGGAGTTGTTCGAGAAGTGTGATTTCGAGCACTGGCAGCTTGAAGTCAAAAGCGCTTCGCGTACTCGCGCGGCAACCACCGTGCTGGCCATTCGTGAGATGGCGCAGCGACATGGCCTGCTGGACAAGGTGACAATCACCTCGAGTTCGCGGGAAGTCTTGAAAGCGGCGCTGGATCTGGTGCCGGATGTGTCACGGGGACTGGTGGCCGAATACGCCTGGCTCGACCCGTTGAAGGTCGCGGCAAGCTATGGCTGCGAGATTCTGGCGCTGAACTGGACGCTGTGTACGCCGGAACGCCTTCAGAAGGCACAGCGTCAGGGGCTGCATGTGTCGGTGTGGACCGTCAACGAGCCTGCGCTGATGCGCAGACTCGCCGACTTCGGCGTTGACAGCCTGATTACAGACTTTCCCGGTTTGGCCACTGCCACCCTCGAGAATTGCTGAAATCGGTCTCCCCGGCCGGCTCAGGCCACCGGCCGGAGCCCGTCAAAAAAGCCGGTTGAGGCCGTCGTACGCCGCTACACGATAGGCTTCGGCCATGGTCGGGTAGTTGAACGTGGTGTTGACGAAGTATTTCAGGGTGTTCAGTTCGCCCGGCTGGCTCATGATCGCCTGACCGATGTGGACGATCTCCGACGCCTGATAACCGAAGCAGTGAACGCCCAACACTTCCAGGGTTTCACGGTGGAACAGGATCTTCAGCATGCCTTGCGGCTCGCCGGCGATCTGCGCTCGCGCCATGCTCTTGAAGAACGCCTTGCCGACTTCGTACGGCACTTTGGCCTGGGTCAGCTCCTGCTCGTTCTTGCCGATCGAGCTGATCTCCGGAATGGTGTAGATGCCGGTCGGCACGTCATTCACAAAACGCCAGCTACCGTTGTCGACGATGCTGCCAGCGGCCGAACGACCCTGGTCGTGGGCAGCACTGGCCAGGCTCGGCCAGCCGATCACGTCGCCTGCGCCATAAATGTTCGGCACGCAGGTGCGGTAGTTCTCGTCGACTTCGATCTGACCGCGGCTGTTGACCTTGACGCCGATGTTTTCCAGACCCAACTGGTCGGTGTTACCGGTACGGCCATTGCACCAGAGCAAGGCGTCAGCCTTGATCTTCTTGCCGGACTTGAGGTGCAGGATCACGCCGTTGTCCACGCCTTCGACACGATCGTAGTCTTCGTTATGGCGCACGGTGATGTTGTTGTTGCTGAAGTGGTAGCTCAACGCCTGGGAGATTTCCGAGTCGAGGAAGCTCAGCAGCTGACCGCGGTTGTCGACCAACTCGACCAATACACCCAGACCACTGAAGATCGAAGCATATTCGCAACCGATTACGCCGGCGCCGTAAACGATCAGCTTACGCGGGGTGTGGCCGAGACTGAGGATGGTGTCGCTATCGTAGATGCGCGGGTGGTGGAAATCGATGTCAGCCGGACGATACGGGCGCGAGCCGGTGGCGATGATGATGTGCTTGGCCACCAGTTTTTCGACCACACCGTTGGCGCAAACCACTTCGATGGTTTGCTCGTCGGCGAAGCTGCCGGTGCCGAAGAACACGTCGACGCGGTTACGGGCGTAGTAGCCGGTACGCGAAGCGACTTGTTTGGAAATGACTTTCTCGGCGCTTTTCAACACGTCCGGGAAGGAGAACCAGCGTGGCTCGCCGATCGCCCGGAACATCGGATTGGTGTTGAACTGCATGATCTGCCGCACCGAGTGACGCAGTGCCTTGGACGGGATGGTGCCGAGGTGGGTGCAGTTGCCGCCGACCTGGCGACGGCTGTCGACCATCGCGACCTTGCGCCCTGCTTTGGCGGCGTTCATTGCCGCGCCTTCTCCCGCCGGGCCGGAACCCAGCACCACCACGTCGTAGTTGTAGACAGCCATGCGTACTCCTCAGAACAGGCCGCGGTGCCAGCAGCACCGGCGGCTAAATCACGCCGAACGGCGGCGCGAAGGAACAATTGGGGGCCAGTAAAGAACCCGGACACAGTCTATAGAAGCGTCAACGCCGCGCACATTAACCCTTGGTCGCGTCGTAGGCTACTTTTGCCTGCACTACAACGCCAGCTTTCGTACTGCTCTCAGTCAATTTTTGCGCCACTGAGGCGCTCGAAAGCCTTGCTGGTGCGGACGACAAAACCTGTATCGGCACGAATTACAAAGAATGCACCAATGTCATGCTTTTCGGCATAGTCCCAAGCCCTTTCAGGCCCAAGAATCAGCAACAGCGTCGATAGTCCATCGGCCATCAACGCTGAAGGATGAATCACCGTGACTGACGCCAGGTTGTGTAGGACAGGTGCGCCGCTACGCGCATCGAAAGTGTGGGAATAGCGCCGGCCGTCCTGAAGGAAATAGTTGCGGTAGTCGCCGGAAGTGGAAACACCGTAGCCGTCGACATTAATCACCCGCTCGGCGACTTGCTGATCATCGCGAGGCTCTTCCAGAGCAATGCGCCACGGCGAGCCGTCGAGTTTCTTGCCCTTGGCTTTCAGCTCGCCCGTAGCTTCAGCGAGGTAATCGTGGATGCCCATGGCATCCAGCCTGGCGGCGATCGTGTCAACAGCGTAACCGGCGGCCATGCTATTGAAGTCGACTTCGACAGCGGCGTCCTTGCACAGCTGATCGCCGTCGATGTGCAGATGTTGATGGCCGACTTTCTGCAACACCTCTGCCAGTGCGGCAGCGCTCGGGACCTTTTCTTCGCGACCTTGTGGGCCAAAACCCCAGAGGTTCATCAGCGGCTCGACAGTGAGGTCGTAGGAACCTTCGCTTTGCTCTGACAGTTGCTCGCCCACGCGGATCAATTCGAGGATTGGCGCAGGCATGGTCTGACAGCGGCCAGCGGGCAATGCATTGAAGCGTTCGATGTCGGAGTCGCTGCGATAAGTAGACATCTGTCGGTCGACTTCGCCGAGGATGCCCTCCACTTCGTGGCGCACTTGCGCGGGGTCAGCAAGGCCTGCGTGGCGCACGTACTTGATCGAATACGTGCTGCCCATCGTCTGGCCCGCGAAGCTGTCCATGGAGTCGCCATTGCCGCAGCCGGCCAATATGCCAGCCAAAATCACAAGTCCAAACCACCGTCCAGTGAACAATTATTCATCTCCCTGCAAAACCGCGACAGCCATTATGGATTAAAGGGCCCGCTCGCTCCCAACGGATGCTACGCGTTTATAAAATCCAATAATGAGTAACTGAACATGTCCACCACCACGGGCAAAGGCAAAGCGATTTTCCGCGTTGTCAGCGGCAACTTCCTCGAAATGTTCGACTTCATGGTCTACGGCTTCTATGCCACGGCCATCGCCAAGACCTTCTTCCCGGCCGACAGCGCCTTCGCTTCTCTGATGCTCTCGCTCGCGACCTTCGGTGCCGGGTTCCTGATGCGTCCGCTGGGGGCTATTTTCCTCGGTGCCTACATTGACCGGCATGGTCGCCGCCAGGGCCTGATCATCACGCTGGCCCTGATGGCTGCCGGCACGGTGCTGATTGCCTGCGTTCCGGGATACGCCACACTCGGCGTCGCCGCGCCGCTGATCGTGTTGTTCGGCCGCTTGCTGCAAGGCTTCTCCGCTGGCGTCGAGTTGGGTGGTGTGTCGGTTTATCTGGCAGAAATCGCCACACCGGGGCGCAAGGGCTTCTTCGTCAGCTGGCAATCCGCGAGCCAACAAGCGGCGGTGGTCTTTGCCGGACTGCTGGGTGTTGCTCTCAACCATTGGCTGAGCCCGGAACAAATGGGTGACTGGGGCTGGCGTGTGCCGTTTCTGATCGGTTGCATGATTGTGCCGGTCATTTTCGTGATCCGTCGCTCACTGGAAGAAACCCCGGAATTCCAGGCACGCAAGCATCGCCCTACCCTGCGGGAAATCGTCCGTTCGATCGGACAGAACTTTGGCATCGTCATCGCCGGCATGGCGCTTGTGGTGATGACTACGGTGTCTTTTTACTTGATCACCGCATACACCCCGACGTTCGGCAAGGCTGAGCTGCACCTGTCGGATTTCGATGCGCTGCTGGTAACGGTGTGTATCGGCCTGTCGAACTTCTTCTGGCTGCCGGTGATGGGCTCGGTGTCCGACAAGATCGGCCGTAAACCCCTACTGCTCGCGGCGACGATTCTGGCGATTCTGACGGCCTACCCTGCCCTGTCGTGGCTGGTGGCGAACCCGAGTTTCAGCCATTTGCTGATCGTCGAGTTGTGGCTGTCGTTCCTGTACGGCTCGTACAACGGCGCGATGGTCGTGGCGCTGACCGAGATCATGCCGGTGGAAGTGCGGACGACCGGGTTTTCGCTGGCCTACAGCCTGGCGACAGCGACCTTCGGCGGCTTTACACCGGCAGCGTGCACTTATCTGATTCATGTACTGGATAACAAGGCTGCGCCGGGGATCTGGCTCAGTGGCGCGGCCGTGCTGGGGTTGATTGCGACGCTGGTGTTGTTCCGGGGTAACAAACATGAGCTGCGCACGGCGCAAGCGGCTGTACCTGGCGGCGCCCGATAGGACGCCATCGCTGGCAAGCCAGCTCCCACAGGTTTCTTTGGTGTACACAACCTTTGTGAACGACCTAAACCACTGTGGGAGCTGGCTTGCCAGCGATGAGGCCGCAACAGGCAACAGATATTTACCAGGCATAAAAAAACGCCCCGACCAAAGTCGGGGCGTTTTCATTTGCAGCTAAGGCTTAGCGCGGGAACGCTGGCGGGTTTACCCCGGCCATGTCTTCCATCACGCGAACAACCTGGCAGCTGTAACCGAACTCGTTGTCGTACCAGACGTACAGAACAACGCGGTTGTCCTGAACGATGGTCGCTTCAGCGTCGACCACACCGGCGTGGCGCGAGCCAACGAAGTCGGTCGAAACCACTTCCTGCGAGTTGACGAAGTCGATTTGCTTGTGCAGATCGGAGTGCAGCGCCATGTAGCGCAGGTACTCGTTCATCTCTTCACGGGTGGCGGCTTTCTCAAGGTTGAGGTTGAGAATGGCCATCGACACGTTTGGCGTCGGAACGCGGATCGCGTTACCGGTCAGCTTGCCAGCCAGTTCAGGCAGAGCCTTGGCAGCAGCAGTGGCAGCACCGGTCTCGGTGATTACCATGTTCAGCGCAGCGGAACGACCACGGCGATCGCCTTTGTGGAAGTTGTCGATCAGGTTCTGGTCGTTGGTGTACGAGTGAACGGTTTCGACGTGACCGTTGATGATGCCGAACTTGTCATTCACCGCTTTCAGCACCGGCACGATGGCGTTGGTGGTGCAGGAAGCGGCGGACACGATCTTGTCGTCAGCGGTGATTTCACCGTGGTTGATGCCGTGAACGATGTTCTTCAGCTTGCCTTTGCCAGGCGCGGTCAGAACAACGCGGTCGATACCCGGGCAGGCCAGGTGCTGACCCAGGCCATCCGCATCACGCCATACACCGGTGTTGTCCACCAGCAGCGCGTCTTTGATGCCGTACTGGGTGTAATCAACCTCGGTCGGGTTCTTCGCGTAGATCACCTGGATCAGGTTACCGTTGGCGGTGATGGTGTTGTTTTCTTCGTCGATGGTGATGGTGCCGTTGAACGAACCATGTACCGAATCGCGACGCAGCAGGCTGGCGCGCTTGGTCAGGTCGTTGTCGGCGCCTTTGCGCACGACGATGGCACGCAGACGCAGACCGTCGCCCCCACCGGTTTTCTCGATCAGGATGCGCGCCAGCAGACGGCCGATACGACCGAAACCGTACAGCACAACATCAGTGCCTTTGCGGGCCGAAGCGTTTTGCTGGCCAACCACGTCAGCCATTTCTTCACGAACGAATTGCTCGGCGGTGCGGCCATTGCCTTCGCTGCGGAATTTGAACGCCAACTTGCCCAGATCCACCGAAGCCGCGCCGAGCTTGAGCTCGCTCATGGCCTTGAGCAGTGGGAATGTTTCGTGGACGGAGAGTTCGCTGTCGTCGGCAGAACGATGGCGAGCAAAGCGATGAGCTTTGAGAATCGCGATGACAGACTGGTTGATCAGGCTGCGGCCATAGATCGAGCTCACCACGTTGTTATTGCGGTAGAGCTGACCGATAAGCGGAATCATCGCTTCTGCGAGTGCTTCACGGTCGATCCATTCACCAAGACACTGGTCGGGCTTCTGAGTCACGGGAACCTTCCACATGTAGGGGCAGAAAAAAGGGGCTACATTATGCCGCCCAGAACCTCTTGTAGCAATGCGCGCTTGTCGCGCAATCGGTAACAAAATTCCGTCACAAAAAATAACGCCGCTCTCCAGCCCAGTAAAACCGGGGCCTCCAGCACAGTCAATTTTTCGACAAGTGTTAGACGATGTCTGTAACCCTCCGTAACACCACTCGATTTCGGCACTACATAACCCTCAAAAAAGTGCTCTTTTTTATGGTTACCACTACATTTCGTGCAAACAGCGAAGATAGACGCAGTCTGCAACTGACAGGCAGCACCGGACGCCGCTACAATTACCGACTTTGTCGCAACGCCTGGAGCTCAACCTTCCGTGCCTGTTCTGCGTCTACCGCTTCTCCCTGCCGCGGCAGGTAAACAGCATTGGGGCAACTTGCCCGGTGCCGCCCTGAGCCTGGCGATTGCCGAGGCTGCCAGCGCTGCCAAGCGCTTCACCCTGCTACTGACCGCCGACAGCCAGAGTGCCGAACGGCTGGAACAGGAGCTGAGTTTCTTCGCCCCGGATTTGCCCGTTCTGCATTTCCCCGACTGGGAAACCCTGCCGTACGACCTGTTTTCGCCGCACCAGGACATCATTTCCCAGCGCATCGCCAGCCTTTATAGACTGCCGGAGCTGGAACATGGCGTGCTGGTGGTGCCGATCACTACGGCCCTGCATCGACTGGCGCCGACCAAATTCCTGCTCGGCAGCAGTCTGGTGCTGGATGTCGGTCAGAAGCTCGACGTCGAACAGATGCGCACGCGGCTAGAAGCCAGCGGCTATCGCTACGTCGACACGGTGTACGAGCACGGCGAATTCACCGTGCGCGGGGCGCTGATCGACCTGTTCCCGATGGGCAGCAAACTGCCGTACCGCATCGACTTGTTCGACGACGAAATCGAAACCTTGCGCACCTTCGATCCGGAAAACCAACGCTCCATCGACAAGGTCGATTCGGTCAAGCTGCTGCCGGCCCGTGAATTCCCGCTGCAAAAAGATGCGGTCACCCGCTTCAAGGCGCGGTTCCGTGAGCGCTTCGACGTCGACTTCCGGCGCTGCCCGATTTTTCAGGACTTGAGCAGCGGTATCACGCCCGCCGGCATCGAGTACTACCTGCCGCTGTTTTTCGACGAAACCTCGACCCTGTTCGATTACCTGCCGCAGGACACGCAAGTGTTCTCGCTGCCAGGCATCGAGCAGGCGGCGGAAAACTTCTGGAACGACGTGCGCAATCGCTATGAGGAGCGCCGCGTCGATCCATCGCGCCCTCTATTGCCGCCAGCCGAATTGTTCCTGCCGGTGGAGGACTGCTTCGCCCGCCTGAAGAGCTGGCCGCGAGTGGTCGCCAGCCAGCAGGACGTGGAAACCGGCGTCGGTCGCGAACGCTTTCCGGCCCAGGCACTGCCGAATCTGGCCATCGAAGCCAAAGCCACTCAACCGCTGGCAGCGCTGTCGAACTTCCTTGATGAATTCCCCGGACGCGTGCTGTTCACCGCCGAATCGGCGGGGCGTCGCGAAGTCTTGCTGGAGCTGCTCGAACGCCTGAAGCTGCGACCAAAAACCGTCGACAGCTGGCCGGACTTCGTTGCGAGCAAGGATCGCCTGGCGATCACCATCGCGCCGCTCGATGAAGGCTTGATGCTCGACGATCCGGCGCTGGCGCTGGTCGCGGAAAGTCCGCTGTTCGGGCAACGCGTGATGCAGCGTCGCCGTCGTGAAAAGCGCGCGGATGCCAACAACGACGCGGTGATCAAGAACCTCACCGAGTTGCGTGAAGGCGCGCCGGTGGTGCATATCGACCACGGTGTCGGCCGCTACCTGGGCCTGACGATTCTGGAAATCGACAATCAGGCTGCCGAGTTCCTCACCCTCGAATACGCCGAGAACGCCAAGCTCTACGTGCCGGTGGCCAACCTGCACCTGATCGCCCGCTACACCGGTAGCGACGATTCGCTGGCCCCGCTGCACCGTCTCGGCTCGGAAACCTGGCAGAAAGCCAAGCGCAAAGCCGCTGAACAAGTGCGCGATGTCGCCGCCGAACTGCTCGACATCTATGCCCGCCGCGCCGCTCGCGAAGGCTACGCGTTTGCCGACCCGAAAGCCGATTACGCGACCTTCAGCGCCGGTTTCCCGTTCGAAGAAACGCCGGATCAGCAGTCGACCATCGAAGCCGTGCGCGAAGACATGCTCGCGCCGAAACCGATGGATCGACTGGTCTGCGGCGACGTCGGTTTCGGCAAGACCGAAGTGGCCATGCGCGCGGCGTTCATCGCCGTGCACGGCGGCCGTCAGGTGGCGATTCTGGTGCCGACCACCCTGCTCGCCCAGCAGCATTACAACAGCTTCCGCGACCGTTTCGCCGACTGGCCAGTGACTGTGGAAGTGATGAGCCGCTTCAAATCCGCCAAGGAAGTGAATGCTGCGATCGCCGATCTGGCGGAAGGCAAGATCGACATCGTTATCGGCACGCACAAGCTGCTGTCCGATGACGTCAAAATCAAAAACCTCGGCCTGGTGATCATCGACGAAGAACACCGTTTCGGGGTGCGTCAGAAAGAACAGCTCAAGGCCCTGCGCAGCGAAGTCGACATTCTCACGCTGACTGCCACGCCGATTCCGCGCACGCTGAACATGGCGGTGTCGGGCATGCGTGACCTGTCGATCATCGCCACGCCGCCGGCGCGCCGCCTGTCAGTGCGCACCTTCGTCATGGAGCAGAACAAGAGCACGGTCAAAGAAGCTTTGCTGCGTGAACTGCTGCGCGGCGGTCAGGTTTATTACCTGCACAACGATGTGAAGACCATCGAGAAATGCGCCGCCGACCTCGCCGAACTGGTCCCGGAAGCACGAATCGGCGTCGGCCATGGGCAGATGCGCGAGCGCGAACTCGAACAGGTGATGAGCGACTTCTACCACAAGCGCTTCAACGTGCTGATCGCCTCGACCATCATCGAGACCGGCATCGACGTGCCGAGCGCCAACACCATCATCATCGAGCGCGCCGACAAGTTCGGCCTGGCGCAACTGCACCAGTTGCGCGGCCGTGTCGGCCGTAGTCACCACCAGGCTTACGCTTACCTGCTGACACCGCCACGCCAGCAAATCACCTCGGACGCGGAAAAACGTCTGGAGGCGATTGCCAACACCCAGGATCTCGGTGCCGGTTTCGTCCTGGCGACCAACGACCTGGAAATCCGTGGCGCCGGCGAATTGCTCGGCGATGGCCAGAGCGGGCAGATTCAAGCCGTGGGCTTCACGCTGTACATGGAAATGCTTGAACGTGCGGTGAAGTCGATCCGCAAGGGCGAGCAACCGAACCTTGATCAACCACTCGGCGGCGGCCCGGAAGTCAACCTGCGGGTGCCGGCGCTGATTCCGGAAGACTATCTGCCCGATGTGCATGCGCGGCTGATTCTGTACAAGCGCATCGCGTCGGCCACCGACGAGGAAGGTTTGAAGGATCTGCAAGTCGAGATGATCGACCGTTTCGGCCTGCTGCCGGAGCCGACCAAGAATCTTGTGCGCATCACGGCCTTGAAGTTGCAGGCCGAACAGCTGGGCATCAAGAAGGTCGACGGCGGCCCGCAGGGTGGACGCATCGAGTTCGCCGCGCAGACGCCGGTCGACCCGATGACCCTGATCAAACTGATCCAGAGTCAGCCGAAACGCTACAAATTCGAAGGCGCCACCATGTTCAAGTTCCAGGTGCCGATGGAGCGCCCGGAAGAGCGCTTTAATACTGTAGAGGCGCTGTTCGAGCGCCTCATCCCGAAAACTGCTTGAAGGACGCCGCATGCGCCTGTTTCGCTCACTGACCCTGCTACTCACTTTCGTAGCACCGATGGCGTTTGCCGATGACCTGTATCAGGTCGAAATGATTCTGGTCCGTCAGAACGCAGTTCCGGCCATTGTCAGCCGCGCTGCGCCGGAAGACTGGGCTGCCGGCGCTCAGCGCCTGGCCGATGACAGCCAGCGCACTCCGGCGCTGAACGACGTCGCCAACAAACTCACCGCCAGCGGCGAATACAGCGTGTTGCTGCACAAGGCCTGGCAACAGACCCTCGGCGAGACACCGACCAAGGTGGCCGTCAGCGATGGCAGGGAACAGTTCGGCCAGTTCCCGATCGAGGGCACCCTGGAAATGAAACTCGGGCGCTTCACCGATGTGAATGCCGACTTCTGGGTGAACCAGATCGACGCCAACGGCATGGTCACCGCCAGCGAACGCCTGAAACAGGACAGCCACACCAAAAACGGTCAACTCAACTACCTCGATAACGGTCACCTGGCCCTGCTGATCAAGATCACTTCCCTGACGGCGCCTGCGCCACGGGAAGCGCCTGAAGCCATTCCGGACTGATCGAAGTCCTTATGTCCGCGCCCCTGAGTAAACCGTTGGCACCCTCCTGGGTCAGCCGATTCAAGGAACAGAGCCTGGAGCGTGGCCGCCGCTACGCCCTGGAAAACCGGGTACGCATCGCCCAGGTCGGCGATGCAACCATCACCGCCAGTTGCGAAGGCTCTGGCGGTAACGTCTACCGTCAGACCATTCACCTGCGCGAGTCAGCCAAAAGCACTTTGCTGCTGGTCGACGCCGCCTGCACCTGCCCGGTACGCACCAACTGCAAACATTGCGCAGCAGTATTGCTGCAAATCCAGGAAACCCTCGACTACCCCGCCGCCGCGAAAGACGCCGAACTGCTGGAAAAACTCCAGGCCGTACTGGAAAACCGCAGCCCGAAAGCGCCACCACAAGTGCTGGTGGACAACGTGCAGCCGGTGCCACGCCTGTGGCTGGCCAGTGTCGAGTTCAGCGCCTTCGAGCCGCGCAACGGCAAGATGCAGCGCTACATTCAACATCGCGCAGCGCTGTCGTTCAGCTATCTGGATGAGTACGTCAGCGGGCAGAAGAACAGCGATATCCTGATTCGCCAGGAAACCCAGACACTGCGGATAAAACGCCATCCGGAAGTCGAACAGTCCTACCGGGAGCAGTTACGAATCCTCGGCTTCCGTATCGCCACCCGTCAGAGCAAGGCACTACCGGAAAGTGCCGGCGAACTGTATGAGATGGTCAATGACAGCGCGTGGCTGACCTTTACCCTTAACGATTTGCCGAAGCTGCGCACCCATGGCTGGGAATTGCAGATCGATGAGGAATTCGGCTTTGATCTGACGGCGGTGGATGACTGGTACGCCACGGTCGAGCAGGCGCCGGAACGCGACTGGTTTGATCTGGAACTGGGCATCATCGTCAACGGCGAGCGCTTGAGCCTGTTGCCAATCCTGCTCAATCTGATGCGTTCGCACGCGGAAATCCTCAACCCGGAACGCCTTGCGCGCCGTCGCGATGACGAGCTGATTCTGGTCAATATTCCGCAGCGCAACAGCGAGCACGGGCCGCTGCAAGTGGCGCTGCCACTCGGGCGATTGAAGCCGGTATTGGCAACTCTGGGCGAGTTCTACTTGCAGGAACCGGGTGAAACCACCCTGCGCCTGAGCAGGGCCGACGCAACGCGCCTTAACTCGCTGGAGGGCATTCCGCTGCTGTGGGAGGGCGGCGAGCAGATCCGCACATTTGCGCAACGTCTGCGCGACATCCGCGACTTCAGCACAGAAGCGCCAGAAGGCTTGAACGCGACGCTGCGCCCCTATCAGCTCGAAGGCTTGAGCTGGATGCAATCACTGCGACAACTGGAAGTCGGCGGGATTCTCGCGGACGACATGGGCCTGGGTAAAACCCTACAGACCCTGGCGCATATTCTCAGTGAGAAAAACGCCGGACGACTTGATCGGCCATGCATGGTGGTGATGCCCACCAGCCTGATTCCGAATTGGCTCGATGAAGCAGCGCATTTTACGCCTCAGTTGAAAGTGGTCGCGCTATACGGCGCCAGCCGCAAAAAGCACTTCGACAATCTGGCTGATTTTGATCTGATCCTCACCACCTACGCTTTGCTGCCCAAGGATGTCGAGCGTCTGGCGCAACAGCCGCTGCACGTACTGGTGCTGGATGAAGCGCAATACATCAAGAATCCGAACAGCAAAGCGGCGCAGGCAGCTCGCGAACTGAATGCCCGCCAGCGCCTGTGCCTGAGCGGTACACCGCTGGAAAATCACCTCGGTGAATTGTGGTCACTGTTTCACTTCCTACTGCCGGGCTGGCTCGGTGACGTCAAAAGCTTCAACGCCGATTACCGTGTGCCCATCGAAAAGCGCGGCAGCGAAGTCAGACTTCAGCACCTCAATGGTCGGATAAAACCGTTTCTGCTGCGCCGCACCAAGGAACAGGTTGCGACTGAACTGCCGCCGAAGACGGAAATCATCCACTGGGTCGATCTCAACGAAGCCCAGCGCGATGTGTACGAAACCATGCGCCTGGCGATGGACAAGAAAGTCCGCGACGAGATCACCCGCAAAGGCGTGGCGCGCAGTCAGATCATCATTCTCGAAGCCTTGCTGAAGCTGCGTCAGGTTTGCTGTGATTTGCGCCTGGTCAACGACGCCACGCTGCCCGCCCGCGGCAGCACGTCGGGCAAGCTCGATAGCTTGATGGAAATGCTGGAAGAATTGTTCGAGGAAGGTCGGCGGATTCTGCTGTTTTCGCAGTTCACGTCGATGCTGTCACTGATCGAAAACGAGCTGAAAAAACGCAATGTCGCCTACGCGCTGTTGACGGGCCAGACCCGTGATCGGCGCACACCGGTGAAGGAATTCCAGAGCGGCAAGCGTCAGATCTTTCTGATCAGTCTGAAGGCTGGCGGTGTCGGCCTGAACCTGACCGAAGCGGACACGGTGATTCACTACGACCCGTGGTGGAATCCGGCGACCGAGAATCAGGCCACCGATCGCGCGTATCGGATCGGCCAGGAAAAGCCGGTTTTCGTCTACAAGATGATTGCCCGGGGCACGGTGGAAGAGAAGATTCAGCATCTACAAAGGGAAAAGTCCGACCTCGCAGCCGGCGTGCTGGACGGGCGCAAGGCTGGAGACTGGAAGCTGCAGAACGACGATATCGAAGCATTGTTTGCGCCGTTGCCGGATAAGCTCGACAAGCGCTGAGATCTGCTTTTTCAGATAAATAGCCATCGCTGGCAAGCCAGCTCCCACAGTGATTTAGGGTTGAACACTATTTTGTGAACAATACGAAACCTGTGGGAGCTGGCTTGCCAGCAATGGGGCCATCCGATACTGCCCTCCGATTCAGGCTATCACTCCCTGGAAACAGGTAATGGCGCAAACAGTGCTTCGATATCACTCTGCTCCAGCTTCCAGCCGCCCGTCGTTCCGCCCTCAAGCACCGCTCCGGCCAACGCCGCTTTCTCCTGTTGCAGCGCCTGTATTTTTTCCTCCACCGTGCCGCGAGCGATCAGTTTGTAAACGAACACCGGGTTGTTTTGCCCGATTCGATACGCCCGATCAGTGGCCTGATTTTCCACCGCCGGATTCCACCAAGGGTCGAAGTGAATCACCGTGTCCGCAGCGGTCAGGTTCAAACCGGTACCTCCGGCCTTCAAACTGATCAGAAACAGCGGCACCTTGCCGCCCTGAAAATCCTTCACCGGCGTGCGTCGATCCGTGGTTTCGCCGGTCAGCAGCGAATAGCCAATGTCACGTTGCTGCAATTCTTCCTCGATCAAGGCGAGCATCGAGGTGAACTGCGAAAACAACAGGATCCGGCGACCTTCGCTGAGCAGCTCTTCAAGCATTTCCATCAAGCTGACCAACTTGCCACTGCCGGAGCGCAGCGCCTTCGCCGTCAGCGGCATGTTGATCAGGCGCGAGTCGCAACAGACCTGACGCAGCTTGAGCAATGCATCAAGAATGATGATCTGACTGCGCGCCACGCCACTGCGGGCAATTTCGTCGCGCACTTTTTTGTCCATCGCCACACGAACGGTTTCATAGACGTCGCGCTGGCCGTCGCTGAGATCGACCCAATGGACAATTTCGGTTTTCGGTGGCAATTCAGTGGCGACCTGATCCTTTTTGCGGCGCAGCAAAAACGGCTTGATGCGCGCTGTCAGGTGCTGCATGCGCTGAACATTGCCGTGCTTCTCGATTGGCGTGCGGTAATCGCGATTGAAGGACTTGCTGTCGCCGAGCCAACCGGGCATGAGGAAATGAAACTGCGACCAAAGCTCGCCCAAGTGGTTTTCCAATGGCGTGCCGCTCAGGCACAAGCGCTGGCGGGCCTGCAAGTCGCGCGCGGCCTGCGCGGCTTTGCTGAGCGGGTTCTTGATGTTCTGCGCTTCGTCGAGAATCAGCACGCTCCACGTCTGCGGCTGCAAGGCCTCCAGATCCCTCGGCAACAACGCGTAAGTGGTCAGTACCAAATCGTACTCAGCCAGATCAGCGAAATCCTTTTGCCGCCCCGAGCCGTGCAGCGCCAATACTTTCAACTGGGGGGTGAAACGCTCGGCCTCGTCGAGCCAGTTGGGAATAAGGCTGGTCGGCATCACCGCCAGTGCCGGGCAATCGAGGCGTCCGGCGTGTTTTTCCGTGAGCAGATGCGCCAAGGTTTGCAGCGTTTTGCCCAGACCCATGTCATCGCCCAGAATGCCGCCTACTTCAAGCTCGCGTAGGGTTTGCATCCAGTTCAGACCTTCGAGCTGATACGGGCGCAGTTGCGCGTTAAGGCCGGCCGGCGCAGCGACGTGGGTGTGACTGGCGTTCTGCAGGCGCTTGGCAAAGGTGCGCAGCCGCTCGCCACCCTGCCAATCCAGCGGTACGCCATCGAGCATACTCAAGCGCGCGGCGTCCGGGACACTCAAGCGCAGTGCATCGCCCTGATGACCGCCCAGGTACAACTCGCCCAGCGTGGCCATCAGCGGTTTGACCCGACTCAGCGGCAGCGCGACCTTGGCGCCCGATGGGTCGCCAAAACCGCTGGGCTTCAGTTCGATCAGGAGTTTTTCGTCATCGCTGCGTTGTGCCAGATTGGCCGGGTCAAGCAAGCGTGGCTGGGTGCGCAACAAGTGCAGAAGGATCGGTAGCAAACTGTAGCGCTGGCCATTGACGACAATACCCAACTGCAAATCAAACCACTGATGGCCAGCCTCTTCCTCGACCTCGGCGTACCAATGCTCGACTGGCTGCACATTGAAATGAAAGCCGGGACTGATCTCGACTTCCCAGTTCAAGGCGCACAGCGTGGCAAGCCCTTCGTGCATAAACCCGAGCCAGGCGGAATCATCCGGCAACGTGAACATCTCGCCGGGACGATCCAGCGAACTCTTGCGGGTGGCTTTCTTGAAGCCGTGCTTTTGCAGAATCTGGCGCAGTTTCTTTTCCACCGCAGGCTGGCGTTGAATGCGCTGGGTTTCGGTACCGTTGAGGATCATTACTTCCGGGTTGCGATCCACCGTCGGCTGGCCGTTGTAGGTAAACACCAGAGCGGCGCGGTGCTCAAGAACGTATTCCCAGCGCGAGCGCTCCCAACCGCTGACGAGAGTGAGTTGCGGCTGCGGAAGTACGTCGTCGATGACTCGTTCGGTCAGTTGGTGGGGCGGCGGGATTCTCGTTGCGGCGCTCATGCGATGGCTGAACTGCATGGCCTGACGCGCCGGGATGTCAGGCGCCAGAGTCAAATGACTGGCCAGTTTTTCTTCCAGCTCATTGAACAGAGGGCCAATCTGCCGCTGTTCACGATCCAGGTAATAAAGCGGCTCCAGCGCCAGCACGGTTTCCTGCGCTGCCTCGGCACTGCTCCACTGCGCGCGGAACCCGCCGTCGGCCTGCTCGGCCCAGGCGAACTGGCCTATGCGTTTCGCGCCCGGCACCAACGGTCGCAAATCCACGAAATCGAGGAAAAGCCGCGAGGTGCGCAGGAGCATTTCCAGCAGTTCGGCACCGCTGCTGCCTTCCAGCGGATAGCCGCTGTAATAGGCGTGGTGCGAGTGCATGGCAACCAGCAGCCTGGCGACGCGCAGATCCAGCTCGGACAGGTAGCCGGGCTGACGCGTGAGCATTTCCGCCAGCGAATACATCGGTTTGACTTCGCGTAACTCGCCGCTCTTAAGCTGGGAGACCTTGAAAATATCGAGCAGCCACTTGCCGCTCACTGACGTTGGCTTGAGCTTGTAAAACAGGCGCGTGCCTGCGGTTTGCGCGCCTTCTTCAGCGGGCTTGGCCGGCACGGGGATGGTCGAAAGCCAATGTTCCAGCGCCCGCCCCAACTGGATCTGTGCGTCATTTTCAGACGCCTCATGATCACTGCCCTGCAGGTGATAAAGCACCGCAGCGCAGTGCTTGCAGTCGATTGCGACAGGACAGGTGCACAGGCAACGCAAGTTGACGGAACCCCGCCGATCTTCGGACAGGTAAATGGTTTGTTCATACGCCTGATCTTCCGAGCCGACGCAGAAAGCCTCGATCTTCCTGTCATCGATCTCGATGATCTCTACCCGATCACCGGCGGCATAAGCCCGAGCCTTGACCAGGGCATTGCTAGTGAATGCCCGAGCCCAGGCCAACGACTTAAGCTGTTCGATGAGAATGCTCATGGGCAGTCCCTAGCCAGCCAGCACCCGCGCCAACGTCGACTTCACCTTGCCCATTCCGTCATGCAACGCCTGCTCGATTTCGGCCATGGTGATCACTTCCGTGGTCTTGCCCGCTGCCGGATTCACCACCAGCGCCAGACACGCATAATCCAGATCCAGCTCTCGGGCCAGCGCTGCTTCCGGCATGCCGGTCATGCCGACGATGTCGCAGCCATCTCGTTCCAGACGCATGATTTCGGCGACCGTTTCCAGGCGTGGGCCCTGGGTGCAGGCATAAACGCCCTGATCGCTGTACTCGCAGCCTTCAGCAGCCACGGCGGCGATCAACTGCTGACGCAGCGGCTCGCTGTAGGGAAAGCTGAAGTCGATGTGAGTGACGTGTTCCAGATCATCGGCGAAATAGGTGTGCTCGCGACCGCTGGTGTAGTCGACGATCTGATGTGGCACGCAAAAATGCCCGGTGCCCATGGCTGAGTGAATGCCACCGACGGCATTCACCGCGATAATCGCTTCGGCGCCGGCCTGCTTCAACGCCCACAGGTTGGCGCGGTAGTTGACCTTGTGCGGCGGGAAGCGATGCGGGTGACCGTGACGGGCGAGGAACAGCACTTCCTTGCCGGCGTATTCGCCAATCTGCACTTCGGCGGAGGGTGCGCCATAAGGCGTATCTACCGCCAGCGATTGGCGAATGCTCAAGCCCTCAAGCTGAGTCAGGCCGGTGCCACCGATGATTGCGTAAACCGTCATAGCGAAAAATCCTTAATCAATCAGTTGAGCGTCTTTGAGCGCGCCGATGGCGGTGAGCCAGCGCGGATCCTGACGGTAATCGGTGCTGGCAAACGACTGGCCGCGCATCCGCGCGATACGCGCAGACGGCTTGACTTTCATGCGTTGCACGGCGCTCAGGGCCAGTTCGGCAGTGGCGCGGTCGTTGCACACCAGGCCCATATCGCAACCGGCGCTGAGCGCCGCCTCGATGCGGCTGGCAGCATCGCCGACCACATGGGCGCCAGCCATCGACAGGTCATCGCTGAAGATCACACCGTCAAACTGCAATTCGCCACGCAGGATGTCCTGCAACCAGCGCCGGGAGAAGCCGGCTGGCTGCGAATCGACTTGCGGGTAAATGACGTGAGCCGGCATGACGGCGGCCAGTTGCTTGCTGAGCCTGGCGAACGGCACGAGGTCGTTGGCGCGGATCTCTTCGAGACTGCGCTCGTCGTTGGGGATGGCGACGTGGGAATCGGCCTCGGCCCAGCCATGACCCGGGAAGTGCTTGCCGGTGGCAGCCATTCCTGCGCTGTTCATGCCGCGAATGAACGCCCCGGCGAGCAGCGCGGCACGTTCGGGATCGCCCTCAAAGGAACGGGTGCCGACCACGGCGCTACGCTGGTAATCGAGATCCAGCACAGGTGCGAAGCTCAGATCGAGCCCGACTGCCAGCACTTCGGTGGCCATGATCCAGCCACATTGCTCGGCCAGATACTCAGCATTCGGATTGTCGGCGATGGCGCGCATGGCCGGCAGACGTACAAAGCCCTGAAGCAGACGCTGCACGCGACCGCCCTCTTGATCCACCGCCAGCAGAAGGTCCGGGCGAACCGCGCGGATCGCCGCGCTCAGCTCACGCACCTGGCGTGGGTGCTCGATGTTGCGGGCAAAAATGATCAGGCCACCCACTTCGGGCTGACGCAACAATTGGCGATCTTCAGCCGTCAGCCAGGTACCGGCGACGTCCACCATCAACGAGCCTTGCAGGCCAGCAGTCATAGAGATTCCTTGAAAACTAAAAACCCGATCCGCACGAAATCGCCACCGAGGGCGGTGCCCGGCAGGTCGGCGATATCGATGGAGAACGGGTTCAGAACGAGAGTCGGCATGGGCGGCTAGCTTAGCGGATACAAGCTGCCGCGCCCACCCGTGCGCGGTTAAACCTTGGCGGCTACCGGCGTTGACTTGCTGCGGGGTCGCAGTTGCGCAGTCGCCATGGCCGCATCAGTGACACCGGTTTCGGCTCGCATGCCCGCAGCGAGGAACGGCACCATCAGGCGCATGACCTGCTCAATGGAGGTGTTGACGCCGAAATCGGTCTCGGCAATCGCACGCAAGGCCTTGATGCCGGACATGCTGAACGCTGCGGCGCCGAGCATGAAATGCACGCGCCAGAACAATTCGATAGGAGGAATGCGGGGTGCCGCTTCGTTGACCAGCAGCATGTAGCGACGAAACACCTTGCCGTACATGTCTTCCAGATAACGGCGCAAGTGGCCCTGGCTCTGGCTGAACGCGAGGCCCAGCAAGCGCATGAAAATCGACAGATCGTTGCCGCTGCGTGGTTGAACCACGAGGGCCTGTTCGACGAGGATTTCCAACAGCTCTTCGAGCGTCGGCTTGTTTTCAGGCTTGGCCTGACGGCGCTCCAGCTCTTTGTCGAGGCTGATGCAGAACGGCCCGAGGAACCGCGAAAAAACCGCCTGAATCAGCGCTTTCTTGGAGCCGAAGTGATAGTTAACCGCTGCCAGGTTGACGCCAGCCTTGCTGGTGATCAAACGCAATGAGGTTTCAGCGAAACCTTTCTCCGCGAACAACTGCTCGGCAGCATCAAGAATGCGTTCAACGGTTTCCGACTGGGCCATGGCTACTCCGCCTGACAAACACTTGTTTGAAACATACGTTTCAGCCTGTGCGTTGTCAAGCCTGCCGGTTCGTTTTGGGAATGGTCGGTCAGCTATTTAACCACACAAGGTCAACGCATTAATAAGCCGATAGGTCGACCGTCCGGCGGCGTGCAAAAAAACGAGCATTGCCAAGACCGCTTCACTGTATATAATCCCAGTCACTGTATAAAAAGACAGAGCGATCATTATGCTAAAGCTGACGCCACGCCAAGCCGAGATTCTGGCCTTCATCAAACGTTGCCTCGAAGACAACGGCTACCCGCCAACCCGCGCGGAAATCGCTCAGGAGCTGGGTTTCAAGTCGCCCAACGCGGCGGAAGAACACCTCAAGGCACTGGCCCGCAAGGGCGCCATCGAAATGACCCCTGGCGCTTCTCGCGGCATTCGCATCCCCGGCTTTGAAGCCAAGCCCGACGACTCTACCCTGCCAATCATTGGCCGGGTCGCTGCCGGTGCACCGATCCTCGCCCAGCAGCACATCGAGGAATCCTGCAACATCAATCCAGCGTTCTTCCACCCTCGCGCCGACTACCTGCTGCGCGTGCACGGCATGAGCATGAAGGACATCGGCATTTTCGACGGCGACCTGCTCGCTGTTCATACCACTCGCGAAGCACGTAATGGTCAGGTTGTCGTCGCCCGTATCGGCGATGAAGTGACCGTCAAACGCTTCAAGCGTGAAGGTAGCAAAGTCTGGCTGATTGCCGAAAACCCTGAGTTCGCCCCTATCGAAGTCGACCTGAAAGATCAGGAACTGGTGATCGAAGGCTTGAGTGTCGGCGTAATCCGCCGCTAAAGGAGGCTTTATGCAGTTCCCACACACCCCTCAGCAAACACAACTGCCTTTATTCGAAGCGTTTCTGGCGCAACCGATGGCGCCGATCCTGAAAGATGTGGTCGAACGCCCCTGGAATGCCGAACCTGAAGTATTCAGTGAGCTGTCACTGCGCGGTGCGACCGGGAACTGTTTGAACCTGCTGGCCCCGATCCTTCGTGAATTGAGCGACGATCAGGACGCACGCTGGCTGACACTGATCGCGCCGCCTGCCAGCCTGACCCAATCGTGGCTGCGCGATGCTGGCCTTAACCGCGAACGCATTTTGCTGCTGCAACCGCGAGGCATTCAAAGCGCTCAGCAACTCGCTTGCGAAGCCTTGCGACTGGGTCGCAGCCACACAGTGGTCACCTGGCTAAACCCGTTGAACACAAGTTCACGGCAACAACTGATCAGCGCTGCACGCATGGGCGACGCTCAAAGCCTGAACATTCGATTGGGTTGATTACAAGTTAAGCGCGCTGTGTGAAGCGCAGGGCTTCTCCAAGGACAGAGAAGCCGATCTGAAGCGGTATCGACATAAACCTGAAGCAGCCGGGAATCAGTGAAGAACCCGCGGCCCCTCTTCTTTATCGAACTCACCCTCGATCATCCGGCCTGCCATCTGCACGCCGACGCTCAGCATCGCCTTGGCGATTTCCACATGCTGACCCTGCAGGAATGTCTTGGCATCCTCGGAGAAATCCAGAGTCACCAGAGAACCCTCGTCCTCAGCCCTGCGCAGTTCGATTCGGCCGTCGGGTAACTCGACAATTTCTAGAAAGGACGTTGGCATATAGGTCTGTTCTCCACGAAAGGCAGGGATTATATAGACATCATTCAGGCTTCGCTCGGGATCTTGACCAGCAGCATGTTTCAGATTGCCACCGTGTCAATCGCCCTCAGCACTCGTTCAAGCCTTCGCGGAAACGTATCGCCAGACCTTTCAAGTTCTGCCGCCAGCTCTCCAGTTCCTCTCGACTCAGCTCTTGCGGCGCCTCTTCTTCATCCAGATTGACTGCCTGAATCAACGGCTGCGTGACGTCGCCCTTTGGTTTGTGTGGCACCCGTGGTGGCTGAAACATTGCCGAGTGTGCAGCCAGCAGTTTTGCCAGCCAGGTTTCAGAGTTGCCCGCCAACTCAACCATTTCGGCCAGTTCTGGAATCGCAATCGACTCCAGCACTTCACGCGTCAGCAGCATCTCGGCCCGTGGCGCATTGGCTTGCGGCAGACGATAAAAACCCGCGATCTCATGGCAAAGACCCAGCAAGGCGCCGTACAGGTGAAACAGCGCCGATTCACGCCCGGCCTGAATCAACGCCAGAGAATTCATCGCCCGCCCCTCTTCAGCGCGAGCCAAGGCTTCGAGCGACAGGCCAGCGAAATAGATCTTCTGATTGGTACGGGTATAGAGTTCGTGAGCCATGACGGCGCTCTCCACAACGAAATAATTGCTTCACACAGGCCGGACAGTGTCATGGATCAGCCGATCCCACCGCAAGCACAAAACAAAAAGGCCGCATGAAAACCCGAAGGTTGTCATACGGCCTTTTCAGTACCTGACTAACGCTTACTCGGCCTTGGCCTTCGCACTGCGCTTGTCTTCAACCGTCCACTTGCCACCGTCGAAATACGCCTTCCAACCGGTAGGCTTGCCGTCGACTTCAGTCTGCACGTACTGCTCCTTGGTCTTGCGGCTGTAGCGGATCACTGCTGGCAAACCATCAGGATCCTTCTGCGGCGCATCGCACAGGAAGTGGTACTTCGGATCGATCTCATCCTTGTGCGGCAGAATCTCGATCACCAGTGGAGCACGGGTCTCACGGTTTTTCGGGAACTGACTGGCCGCCAGGAACAGGCCGGACGCACCGTCACGCAGGATATAGGTGTCGTTGACCTTTTCGCATTTCAGCTCAGGCATCTTCACCGGATCCATCTTCGGCGGCGCCGCATCACCACTCTTCAGCAGTTTGCGGGTGTTTTTGCACGTCGGGTTGGTGCAGCCGAAGAACTTGCCGAAGCGGCCAGTCTTGAGCTGCATCTCGCTGCCGCACTTGTCGCACTCCAGGCTCGGACCTTCGTAGCCCTTGATGCGATAGCTGCCCTCTTCGATTTCGTAGCCAGCGCAATCCGGGTTGTTACCGCAGATGTGCAGCTTGCGCTTCTCGTCGAGCAGGTAGGCGTCCATCGCCGTGCTGCAGATCGGGCAGCGATGCTTGCCACGCAGTACCAACGATTCCGACTCACCTTCGTCGTCCGCCGCGATTTCGTCGCCCGGCACCAGGTTGACCGTGGCCTTGCAGCGCTCTTTCGGCGGCAGGCTGTAGCCCGAGCAACCGAGGAAAACGCCGGTCGAAGCAGTACGGATCTGCATCGGACGACCGCAAGTGGTGCACGGAATATCGGTCATGACCGGCTGGTTGGCACGCATGCCATTTTCCGGATTTTCGGCTACTTCGAGTTTCTTTTTGAAATCGCCGTAAAACTCGTCCAGCACGTTTTTCCAGTCGCGCTCGCCCTGAGCCACGTCATCGAGGTTCTCTTCCATGCCGGCGGTGAAACCGTAGTCCATGAGGTTCGAGAAGCTCTCCGACAGACGCTCGGTAACGATGTCGCCCATCTTTTCCGAGTAGAAACGGCGGTTGTGCAGGGTCACGTAGCCGCGATCCTGGATGGTCGAAATGATCGCTGCGTAGGTCGAAGGACGACCGATGCCGCGTTTCTCCATTTCCTTGACCAGGCTGGCTTCGGAGTAACGGGCCGGCGGCTTGGTAAAGTGCTGGGACGGATCAAGCTTGATCAGCTTCATCACGTCGCCCTGCGCCATGTCTGGCAGAACGTCGTCATCGCCAGGCTTGGCAATCTGCGGCATCACGCGGGTGTAACCGTCGAACTTGAGGATACGGCCTTTGGCACGCAGCTCGAAGTCACCAGCGCCGACGCTGACCGTGGTCGACAGGTATTGCGCCGGTAGCATCTGGCACGCCAGGAACTGACGCCAGATCAGCTCGTAGAGACGCTCAGCATCACGCTCCATGCCCGTCAGCTTGCTCGGGATGGTGTTGGCGTCAGACGGACGAATCGCTTCGTGAGCCTCTTGCGCGCCTTCTTTGCTGCTGTAGACATTCGGCGTTTCCGGCAGGTACTTCTTGCCGAATTCGTCTTCGATGTAAGCACGTGCCATCGTCACGGCATCGGCCGAGAGGTTGGTCGAGTCGGTACGCATATAAGTGATGTAGCCGGCTTCGTACAGACGCTGGGCCATCATCATGGTTTTCTTCACGCCGAAGCCCAGGCGATTGCTCGCAGCCTGTTGCAAAGTGGACGTGATGAACGGCGCCGACGGCTTGCTGCTGGTCGGTTTGTCTTCGCGCTTGACGATGCTGTAGCTGGAAGCCTTGAGCTTCTCCAGCGCGGCCATGGCCTGAGCTTCGTTCAGCGGCTTGAAGGCTTCGCCCTTTTCGCGAGCGACTTCGAAACGCACGGTCGAGCCTTTGGTGGTGCCGAGATCGGCATGCACTTCCCAGTACTCTTCCGGGTTGAAAGCACGAATTTCGCGCTCACGCTCGACCACCAGCTTCACGGCAACCGATTGCACGCGACCGGCGGACAGGCCACGGGCGATCTTCGCCCACAGCAGCGGCGAAACCATGTAACCCACAACGCGATCGAGGAAACGACGCGCCTGTTGTGCGTTGACGCGATCGATATCCAGCTCGCCCGGTTCCGAGAAGGCTTCCTGAATCGCCTTCTTGGTGATTTCGTTGAACACCACGCGCTTGTAGCGGCTGTCGTCACCACCGATGGCTTCGCGCAGGTGCCAGGCAATGGCTTCCCCCTCGCGATCCAAGTCGGTTGCGAGATAGATGGTGTCAGCATCTTTGGCGAGCCGGCGCAGCTCTTCGATGACCTTCTCTTTGCCCGGGAGGATCTCGTACTGGGCTTTCCACCCATGATCGGGATCGACCCCCATACGCGAGACGAGCTGCTTGCGCGCTTTCTCTTTCGGCGAGAGCACCGGACCTTCGCCCGCAGCAGCCTTGCCGCGCTTGGCGGCTGGCTCTTTGCTGGCGCTAGCCGAACCGCTGGTGGGCAGGTCTCGGATATGGCCGATACTCGACTTCACCACGTATTGGTTACCCAGATACTTGTTGATGGTCTTGGCCTTAGCCGGGGATTCCACAATGACCAGCGATTTGCCCATGGATCAGAAAATTCCTGAATTCTAGAAGTGAAAGGCGGTTGGCGCCTGACGCGGCACCGCTATATATAGTTGATACAAGGTGAGGTCAAGCACAGGGTTCTGTGCGAACTCGCCTTATGCCCTGGAAAAAAGGCTCGGTTCGGCTTGCACCAAAGCAAAGCGTGGCACCTGCTCGCCGTCAACCTCGACCGACTCGAGAAACATGCTCAAGGGGCGAACCCAAAAGCCGTAATCGCCATACAGGGCTTGGTAAAACACCACTTCTTCTTCGGTTTCGGAATGCCGCGCAACACTGAATACGCGGTACTGCGGACCTTTGTAATGTTGGTAGAGCCCAGGTTGTATCGGCACGCTTCGGCCCTCACTCAAATTTTTTCAAAATAAAAACAAAATAAATCCACAAAAACAAAAACCGGGGCACTTGGCCCCGGCTTCCATCGACGAGACGCTTAAACGCGTTCGAAGACGGTGGAGATGCCTTGGCCGAGACCAATGCACATAGTGGCCACCCCGAAGGTGCCGCTATTCTGCTTCATCACGTTCAGCAAGGTGCCGGAAATACGGGCACCGGAGCAACCGAACGGGTGACCCAGGGCGATCGCGCCGCCGTGCAGGTTAACCTTCTCGTTCATCTTGTCGAGCACTTTCAGATCTTTCAGCACTGGCAGAGCCTGTGCAGCGAAAGCTTCGTTGAGCTCGAAGAAGTCGATATCGTTGATGCCAAGGCCCGCACGCTTCAGGGCTTTTTGTGTTGCCGGAACTGGACCATAGCCCATGATCGCCGGATCCACACCCGCCACTGCCATCGAACGGATAACTGCCATCGGCTGGATACCCAGATCCTGCGCACGCTGCGCCGACATCACGATCATGCACGAAGCACCATCGGTGATCTGCGACGAAGTACCGGCAGTCACGGTGCCGCCCTTTGGATTGAAGGCAGGCTTGAGGGCCGCCAGACTTTCCAGGGTGGTTTCCGGACGAATGGTTTCGTCGTAGTCGAACAGTTTCAGGAAACCGTTCTCGTCGTAGCCCTGCATCGGGATGATTTCGTCTTTGAACTTGCCTTCCACAGTTGCCTTGTGGGCCAGCTGGTGGGAACGCACGCCGAAAGCGTCCTGTTGTTCGCGAGTGATGCCGTGCATTTTGCCGAGCATTTCAGCGGTCAGGCCCATCATGCCCGAGGCTTTCGCCGCGTACAGCGACATGTGCGGGTTCGGATCGACACCGTGCATCATGCTCACGTGGCCCATATGCTCGACGCCGCCAACCACGAATACGTCACCGTTGCCAGTCATGATCGCTTGTGCAGCGGTGTGCAGCGCGCTCATCGACGAGCCACACAGACGGCTGACGGTCTGGCCAGCCGAAGTGTGCGGAATCTGGGTCATCAGCGACGCCATGCGCGCGATGTTCCAGCCCTGCTCCAGGGTCTGGTTGACGCAGCCCCAGATCACGTCTTCGACTTCAGCAGGATCGACCTTGCTGTTGCGTTCCAGCAATTTGCTGATCAGGTGCGCCGACATGTCTTCGGCGCGGGTGTTGCGGTGCATGCCGCCCTTGGAGCGGCCCATCGGAGTACGACCGAAGTCGACAATCACGACGTCTCTAGGATTCAAGCTCATAAGTTCACTCTCACTCTAGTTGGGGGCGCTTAACCGAAGAAGCTCTGGCCGTTTTTGGCCATTTCGCGCAGCTTCGCGGTCGGGTGGTACAGCGCGCCCAAATCAGCGTACTGGTCAGCCAGGGCAACGAACTCGGCAACACCGATCGAATCGATGTAGCGCAGTGCACCGCCACGGAATGGAGGGAAACCGATACCGTAGACCAGACCCATGTCGGCTTCGGCGGCAGTTTCAACGATGCCGTCTTCCAGGCAACGCACGGTTTCCAGGCACAGCGGGATCATCATCCAGTTGATGATGTCTTCGTCGGTGACTTCGCGTTGCTCGTAAACGATCGGCTTGAGCACTTCCAGTACCGACGGATCGGCGACCTTCTTCTGCTTGCCTTTCTTGTCGGCCTCGTAGGCATAGAAGCCCTTGCCGTTCTTCTGGCCCAGGCGCTTGGCTTCGTAAAGCACGTCGATGGCCGAGCGACGGTCATCTTTCATGCGATCCGGGAAGCCTTCAGCCATCACGTCACGACCGTGGTGACCGGTGTCGATGCCGACTACGTCCATCAGGTATGCCGGGCCCATTGGCCAGCCGAATTTTTCCATGACCTTGTCGATACGGACGAAGTCGACACCGGCGCTGACCAGTTTGGCGAAACCGCCGAAGTACGGGAACAGCACGCGGTTGACCAGGAAGCCCGGGCAGTCATTGACGACGATCGGGTTCTTGCCCATTTTCTTGGCGTAAGCAACAGTGGTGGCAACGGCCAGCTCGCTGGACTTCTCGCCACGGATCACTTCCACCAGCGGCATCATGTGCACCGGGTTGAAGAAGTGCATGCCGACGAAGTTTTCCGGACGCTTGAGGGCCTTGGCCAGCAAGCTGATGGAAATGGTCGAGGTGTTGGACGCGAGGATGGTGTCCTCTTTGACCTGGGCTTCGACTTCAGCCAGTACGGCTTGCTTTACCTTCGGGTTCTCGACCACAGCTTCGACAACCAGATCAACGTGACCGAAGTCGCCGTAGGACAGGGTCGGACGAATGCCGTTGAGCACTTCAGCCATTTTCGCAGCGGTCATGCGACCTTTATCAACGCGGCCAACCAGCAGCTTGGCGGCTTCGGCCAGCCCCTGTTCGATACCGTGTTCGTTGATGTCCTTCATCAGGATCGGCGTGCCTTTGGAGGCCGACTGGTAGGCGATACCGCCACCCATGATGCCAGCACCAAGCACAGCGGCCTGCTTCACGTCTTTGGCGATTTCGTCGTAGGCCTTGGCCTTTTTCTTCAGCTCCTGATCATTCAGGAACAGGCCGATCAAGCTTTGCGCGGCAGAGGTCTTGGCCAACTTGACGAAACCTGCAGCTTCGATTTCCAGCGCCTTGTCACGACCGAAGTTCGCGGCTTTCTGGATGGTCTTGATTGCTTCAACCGGCGCCGGGTAGTTCGGGCCAGCTTGACCGGCGACGAAACCTTTGGCGGTTTCGAAAGCCATCATCTGTTCAATGGCGTTCAGCTTGAGTTTTTCAAGTTTCGGCTGACGCTTGGCCTTGAAGTCGAACTCGCCGGAGATAGCGCGCTTGATCAGTTCCAGGGCAGCTTCCTGCAGCTTCTCAGGAGCAACCACGGCGTCGACGGCGCTGACTTTCAGGGCGTCTTCAGGGCGGTTTTCCTTGCCGGCGGCAATCCATTCGATGGCGTTGTCGACACCAATCAGACGCGGTAGACGCACGGTGCCGCCGAAGCCTGGGTAGATGCCCAGTTTGACTTCCGGCAGACCGATCTTGGCCTTGGTTGACATGACGCGATAGTCAGCCGCCAGGCACATTTCCAGACCACCACCGAGAGCAATGCCGTTGATCGCGGCTACTGTCGGAACGTTGAGGTCTTCGAAATCGCTGAAGATCTTGTTGGCTTCGAGATTGCCAGCAACCAGCTCGGCATCCGGCAGCTTGAAGTTGTCGACAAATTCGGTGATGTCGGCGCCGACGATGAACACGTCCTTGCCACTGCTGACGATCACGCCCTTGATCGAAGCATCTGCCTTGATGGTGTCTACGGCCTGACGCAGTTCGTTCAGGGTTAGACGGTTGAACTTGTTGACGGACTCACCCTTGAGGTCGAATTTCAATTCGACGATGCCACTTTCAAGAGCTTTAACCGTGATGGCTTTACCTTCGTAAATCATCAACTGATCTCCACGATATGGAAGCTGAACAGTACACGTCGGACGCAGGCGAATGGCTTGGCAAGACGCTTTTTCGTCGATGCTGACGCCAATCCACCCGGCACACCCGCCAACGCGATAGTCGGGATTCTGTAGGAGCGGTCTGTAAGACAAACGCTCAATTCATACGCCCGTTTGATTTGGGTACGTCACCTTCACGGAATTTCCGACAATTGTCAATCGCCCAAAATACGGGTTGAAATGCGACTTTGCGGTCATTTCCGTACCACGAAGACCGGCAACACGCGTCTGCATGTGAAGCCATTCATAGAATCAATAGTTAGAAAATTCGCCCTAATTCGCAACGAGCCCTGTTTAAAAGGCTACGCTGGCTGGGACTACAGAGAAAGTGCGTGTGCCGCTCGACGCGACCGGCATCAAAAAAATTTTCCGGCCTGCCTGGCCAACCCAGCCCGATGAATCATGTCGGGCTTTTTATTGCTCGTCTGCCGGACGCTTCACACCATTGCAGTGCGAAAAGTCCGCGCGTCATGCCAGCGCTTTCAGTGTGGCGTCGATATCCTGCAGAACCGTTGCTTCGCCCTTCTCGCCCCAATACAAGGCGATCATCTGTTTATCCGCCTCGACCTTGTAGACATTGTCCGGCAATTTTTCGAAATGATTGAGCAGTGCCCGATCCTCGCAGACCTCCTGCCACTGATTGACCCAGACACCCGGCGATTTTTGCCAGTAAGTCCAGCACGCCGGCTGATTGCCACGCCGCGGGCGATGGTACTGCGCGCAGGGGCTTGGCGGCTCTTGCGAGAGCCAATGCGGCCACTCCTGAGGCGCCAGTTGCATGGCCAGCCCGATGCGCCGCGCCTCCATACGCAGGGCGATGCGCCCGCTCTGCGCGCGCGATGGACGCAACCATGCCAGCGGACTCAATACCACCAGCAGGATTGACACCACTATCCAGACCGTCATATCTGTACTCCCGAATCTTGATGAGCCCATTGCGTCACTTTGGAACCAATGCGCTTGAAACCAGCCATACTTAACAATATTGAACCCTCACGAGGAGCACCTCATGCCCTACCACCACATCCTGGTCGCCGTAGACCTGACTGAAGAGTGCGACCCTGTCATCCACCGCGCTCGAGAGCTGTCGGTGAGCAACGGCGCAAAGCTGTCGCTGGTGCATATCGTCGAGCCGATGGCCATGGCGTTCGGTGGCGACGTGCCAATGGACCTGTCACAACTGCAACAGCAACAGTTCGATCAGGCCAAAGAGCGGCTTGAGCGCTTGAAACTCAAGTACTCCGAACTCGAAGGCGCCAACTGCCACTTGACCTACGGCCAGCCACGCCAGGAAATCCATCATTTCGCCAAGGAACAGGCGTGCGATCTGATCGTTGTCGGCAGCCATGGTCGTCACGGTCTGGCATTGCTGCTCGGCTCGACCGCCAACGATGTACTGCACGGCGCACCTTGCGATGTGCTGGCGGTGCACCTGGTCAAACGCTGAGATACATAACCTGTCGGAGCGAGCAGCCCGCCCCAACAATGGATCCGCATCGACCTGTAGCTCGCATCGCATATGAAAAGCCCGGCGTTCATCACTGAACGCCGGGCTTTTTCACATCAGAGACAATCAGGCATCCAGCTCGGCCCAACGCTCCACCAACGCATCCAGCTCAGCCTGCAACTGCTCCAGCGAAGCAATCACCTTGGCCGTTTCAGCCGCCGGACGCTGGTAGAAACCGGCTTCAGCCATCTCAGCCTCAACAGCAGCGATCTGCTGTTCCTTGGCATCAATGTCGCCCGGCAACGCTTCCAGCTCACGCTGCAATTTGTAGCTCAGCTTCTTCTTGGCTGCCGGAGCAGTTGGCGCAGGCGTTGCGACTACAGCAGGTTCGGCAGTGACCACCGCCGAATTCAGGTCAGCCTTGCCCGACTTGCTTTCGGTCACGCCCAGCAGGCGCGGCGAGCCGCCCTGACGGATCCAGTCCTGATAGCCACCGACGTATTCACGCACCTTGCCTTCACCTTCGAAGACCAGCGTACTGGTGACCACGTTGTCGAGGAATGCCCGGTCGTGACTGACCATCAGCACGGTGCCGTTGAAGGTCAGCAGCACTTCTTCGAGCAGCTCGAGGGTTTCCACGTCGAGGTCGTTGGTCGGTTCGTCGAGGACCAGCAGGTTCGCCGGTTTGCTGAACAGTTTGGCCAGCAAAAGACGCGCACGCTCACCACCCGACAGCGCCTTGACCGGCGTGCGGGCACGCTGCGGGCTGAACAGGAAGTCGCCAAGGTAGCTCAGTACGTGACGGCTCTGACCGTCGATATCGATGAAGTCGCGACCTTCGGCAACGTTATCGATAACGGTTTTTTCCAGATCCAGTTGATGGCGCAACTGGTCGAAGTAAGCCACGTCGATCCGCGTACCCTCCTCCACTGTGCCGCTGGTCGGTTGCAGACCGCTGAGCATCAGCTTCAACAGAGTGGTCTTGCCGGTACCGTTGGCGCCGAGCAAACCGATACGGTCGCCGCGCGTCAGGACCATCGAGAAATCCTTGATCAGGAACGGGCCGCCCGGGTGAGCGAAACTCACGTTCTCGAGCACCATCACCTGCTTGCCGGATTTGTCGGCAGTGTCCAGCTGAATGTTGGCCTTGCCGGTGCGCTCACGACGCTCGCTGCGCTCAACACGCAGGGCTTTAAGAGCACGGACGCGGCCTTCGTTACGGGTGCGACGGGCCTTGATGCCCTGGCGAATCCAGACTTCTTCCTGAGCCAGTTTCTTGTCGAACAACGCGTTCGCGGTTTCTTCGGCCGCCAGCGCAGCCTCTTTGTGCACGAGGAAACTGGCGTAGTCGCCGTTCCAGTCGATCAGACCGCCGCGATCCAGTTCAAGGATGCGCGTGGCAAGGTTTTGCAGGAAGGAACGGTCGTGCGTGATGAACAGCACGGCGCCCTGGAAATCTTTCAGCGCTTCTTCAAGCCAGGCAATCGCACCGATGTCCAGGTGGTTGGTCGGTTCGTCGAGCAGCAGCAGATCCGGCTCGGACACCAGCGCCTGCGCCAGCAGCACGCGACGACGCCAGCCGCCGGACAACTGGGCGAGGGTCTTGTCGGCCGGCAGTTGCAGGCGGCTCAGGGTACTTTCGACCAGGGTCTGCAAGCGCCAGCCATCACGGGCTTCGAGGTCTTGCTGAACGTGCATCAGCTTGTTGAGGTCTTCTTCAGTGACGCAGTTCTGCGCAAGGTGATGGTACTCGGCGAGCAACGCGCCCACACCATCGAGGCCTTCGGCAACCACGTCGAACACAGTCCGATCGTCGGCCACTGGCAATTCTTGCGGCAATTCGCCGATTTTCAGACCGGGGGCACGCCACACCGAGCCGTCATCGGGCTTCTGGTCGCCCTTGACCAGTTTCATCATGCTGGACTTGCCGGTGCCGTTGCGGCCGATGATGCACACCCGCTCACCACGGGCGATCTGCCAGGACACCTTGTCCAACAACGGCATCGCGCCGAATGCAAGGGACACATCGCTGAATTTGAGCAGGGTCATGAGCTTCTCCAAAAACCGGGCGCGCATTCTACCTGACTTAGGGCTTCAGCAGGCCGGCAATTTGTCTGTCGAAGCACTCTGCACAACATTTGTTGCGAACTTGTGCTGTGAGGCCCGCAAAGCTTTCGCCGCTTGCTGGCAAAAGGCTAAGCTACAGACAATTCAGTGCTGATTCAGGTCGGCACTTGTCATGATTTCTCTGCCCGGATGTCTCATGCGCAGTCGCCTTCTCAGTGTTTTGTCCTGTTTGCTACTTACCGCCGCTGCCGCTCAATCCGCCCAGGCGGTGGACCTGTCCACCCAACGCCAGTATTACGATGAAGCCAAACGCGCGCTGGCCAAGGGCGATACCGGGCCGTATTTCCGCTACAGCCAGGCCTTGGCCGATTATCCGCTGGAACCATACCTCGCTTACGACGAACTGACCGCGCGCCTGAAAACCGCGAGCAACGCCGAAATCGAGAAATTCCTCGCCGAGCACGGCGACCTGCCCCAGGCCAACTGGATGAAGCTGCGCTGGTTGCGCTGGCTCGCCGACCGTGGCGACTGGGCCACCTTCGTCAAATATTACGACCCGAAACTCAACTTCACTGAACTCGACTGCCTCAATGCGCAGTACCAGATCAGTAGCGGCCACAAGGGCGAAGGCTATGCCAATGCCGACAAACTGTGGCTGACCGGCAAATCGCAACCGGCGGCCTGCGACGCGCTGTTCGGCATCTGGGCCGCCGATGGCCAGCTCACCGAACAGAAACGCTGGGAACGCACCAAGCTCGCCGCCCAGGCACGCAACTATCCACTGGCCAACAGTCTGGTCAACGGCCTGACCACCCTCGCCCCGCGCGGTCGTTTGCTGGTGGATGTGGCGCAAAAACCGGAGTTGCTCAATCAACCTTCGCGCTTCACCCCGGCCGATGAGCCGATGTCCGATGTGGTCAGCCTCGGCTTGCGCCGACTGGCACGTCAGGATCCGGACAAGGCCATGGCGTTGCTCGACGGTTACGCCAGCAGCATGCATTTCTCCCGCGATGAAAAAGTCGCGATTGCCCGGGAAATCGGTCTGACCCTCGCTCGGCGTTTCGACAGCCGCGCGCTGGACGTGATGACCAAATACGACCCGGAGTTGCGCGACAACACCGTCTCGGAATGGCGTTTGCGCCTATTGCTGCGCCTCGCTCGCTGGGACGACGCATACGAACTGACCAAGCGTCTTCCGCAAGACCTGGCCACCACCAACCGCTGGCGCTACTGGCAGGCGCGTAGCCTTGAACTGGCCCAGCCGCAGAACCCGCAAGCACAAACCCTGTACAAAAATCTGGCGCGGGAACGGGACTTCTACGGTTTCCTCGCCGCTGACCGCTCGCAGTCGCCCTACTCGCTCAACAACAAGCCATTGGTGCTGAGCCAGGCGCTAATCAACAAAGTGCGCAACACGCCGGGCGTGCGCCGTGCGCTGGAATTCCATGCCCGCGGGCAGATCGTCGACGGTCGCCGCGAGTGGTATCACGTCAGCCGCCACTTCAATCGCGACGAAATGGTGGCCCAGGCCAAACTCGCCTACGACCTGAAATGGTATTTCCCGGCGATCCGCACGATCAGTCAGGCGCAATACTGGGACGATCTGGATATCCGCTTCCCGATGGCCCACCGCGAAACCCTCGTGCGTGAAGCCAAGGTACGTGGGCTGCATTCGAGCTGGGTGTTCGCGATCACCCGTCAGGAAAGTGCGTTTATGGACGACGCTCGCTCCGGCGTCGGCGCCAGTGGCCTGATGCAGTTGATGCCCGGCACCGCCAAGGAAACCGCGCGCAAGTTCAGCATCCCGCTGGCCTCGCCACAGCAGGTGCTCGATCCCGACAAGAACATCCAGCTCGGCGCCGCTTACCTGAGCCAGGTCCATAGCCAGTTCAACGGCAACCGCGTCCTCGCTTCCGCCGCCTATAACGCCGGGCCCGGTCGCGTACGCCAATGGCTGCGCGGCGCTGATCACTTGAGTTTCGACGTCTGGGTGGAAAGCATTCCGTTCGACGAAACCCGTCAGTACGTGCAGAACGTGCTGTCTTATTCGGTGATCTACGGCCAGAAGCTCAATTCACCACAGCCACTGGTGGATTGGCACGAGCGGTATTTTGATGATCAGTAATCCAGCGCTTAGTGCCAGATAACGAAAGATGCCCGTATCGCGAGATACGGGCATTTTTTATTGAGCTATCGGCTGCGGACTTAACACTTCAACTTTTTAACCATCATTTTGCCAAGTTGAGTAAGCCGATATTTCTGGGTTGGATTCTTGGGCGATTGAGGATCTGTCATTTCGATCATTCCAGCGGTTAAGGCCGGCTTGAGATAGTTGGATCTGAACGTAGGCTTGTGAGCCAGACTCATCTCTGCCATCACATCACTGATCCTCAAAGAACGGGGTCCCAGAGTTAACAATAATCTTGCTACTAGGTCGGTTACTGGGTCGGTTACTGGGTCACTTGCTGACTCATTAGCGATGGCTTCTCGCAACGAAACATTTAGCGCATGCAACATGTACTCGACGAAAGGCGTTGACTCTCCCTGCCGGTCAGAAGCAGACAAGGCAGAGTAATAGGCATCCTGCTCCTCTCGAATAACCGCTTCGACCGGCAAATACGCCAGGACCGGGCGCCATTGGCTCAATATCAATGTTTGCCACAGCCGTCCCATTCGACCGTTTCCATCAGCAAACGGATGGATGAACTCAAATTCATAGTGGAATACGCAACTGATGATCAGCGGATGCCATTCAGAGCGCACAAGCCATGCCAGTAAGTCATCCATCAACGGTGATATGCGGCTCGGAGGCGGCGCCATATGAACCAGTTGTTCTCCGCGATAAATCCCCACACCCGCTCGACGAAAGTGCCCGCACTCATCAATCAGCCCATGCATCAACATCTCATGCGCTTGAAGCAGGTCAGCCCTGCTGTCAGGCTGCCATTGCGGCATGGTTTCATACGCTGTAAACGCATTGCGCACTTCTTGAATTTCCTTGGGCAAACCTAAAACCCGTTGCCCGGCGAGCACTGCGGTTACCTGCTCGACACTCAATGTATTGTTTTCGATTGCCAAAGAGGCCTGAATCGTACGAATACGATTGCCTCGACGCAGATGAGGCGTCTGCCGACTATCGCCCCCAGCCGAAAGCTGACCGATTTGCTCGCTGATTTCGGCGATCAACGCAATCATTCGTGTGGTTAGGGTCAACGGCGGTTGGTAACGGCTCATGTCCTCATCCAGGCATTCCAAACAGGCCGCCATAATGCCCGATGCGAGCAGTGTCCATCAGACTTGATCAACCGTTACTTTTCCATCGTTGAACTGCAATGACGCCAGCCGCGCATACAGCGGATTGCTGACGATGAGTTCCTGATGGGTGCCAATGGCCACAAGTTTGCCCTGGTCCATCACCGCAATCCGGTCAGCGTTTTTCACCGTGGCCAGTCGATGCGCGATCACCAGCGTGGTGCGGTTCTCCATCAGGCTTGGCAGAGCTTCCTGGATCAGATGCTCGCTTTGCGCATCGAGGGCGCTGGTGGCTTCATCCAGCAGCAGGATCGGCGCGTCGACCAGCAACGCACGGGCAATCGCCAAACGTTGCCGCTGGCCGCCGGAAAGGCCGAGACCACCATCGCCGAGATGGGTCTGGTAACCGTTGGGCATTTTCTCGATGAAGTCGTGGGCATGGGCAATTCTTGCCGCTTGCTTGACCTGGTCCAGCGTCGCCCCCGGGTTGCCGTAGCGAATGTTCTCTTCAACGCTGCCAAAAAACAGTGCTGGCGACTGTGACACCAAGGCGAAGTGGCGGCGCAGGTCCAACGGGTCGAGACGGGTCAGCGGTACGCCATCGATGAGGATCCGTCCTTCCAGCGGGTCATAAAAGCGCAGCAGCAAGTCATACACCGTGGACTTGCCAGCACCGGACGGCCCCACCAGCGCCAGCGTCTCTCCGGCGCGGATAGTCAGATTCAAGCCGTTGACGGCGTAGCTTTCAGGACGCGAGGGGTAGGAAAAACGCACATCCTGCAATTGCAGCTCACCGCGCACCCGCGCCGGCAAGGTCACAAGGCCCGTGGTTGGCGACTGGATGATGTTCTCCGAACGCAGCAATTCAGCGATGCGCTCAGCAGCGCCGGCAGCGCGTTGCAGTTCGCCGATCACTTCGCTCAAAGTACCGATCGCACTGCCCACGATCAGGCTGTAAAAGACAAACGCCGCCAGTTCGCCCCCGGTGATTCGCCCGGCGATCACGTCCATGCCACCGACCCACAACATCACCGCCACCGCGCCCAGCACCAGCACGATCACCATGGTGATCATCCATGAGCGCTGGAAAATGCGTTTGCGCGCGGTGTCGAAAGCGTCCTCCACCGTCGCCGAAAAGCGCTGTTCGTCCTGCACCTGATGGTTGTAGGCCTGCACGGTTTTGATCTGGCCGAGAGTTTCGGAAACGTAGCTGCCGATATCGGCAACCCGGTCCTGACTCAACCGCGACAGGTTTCGTACACGCCGACCGAAAATCAGAATCGGCGCCACCACGAACGGCAAGGCAATCACCACGATGCTGGTGAGTTTTGCGTTGGTCACGAACAGCAGGATGACGCCACCGATGACCATGAGCAGATTACGCAGGAACATCGACAGCGACGAACCGATCACCGATTGCAGCAACGTCGTGTCGGCGGTCAGCCGCGACTGGATCTCCGAACTGCGGTTGTTCTCGTAGAAGCCTGGGTGCAGATAAACCAGATGGTTGAACACCTCGCGGCGAATATCGGCCACGACGCGTTCGCCAATCCAGGACACCCAGTAAAACCGCGCAAACGTACCGACGGCCAGACCCAGCACCATCAACATGAAAATGCCGATGCTCTGATTGAGCTGGTGCGGAGACTGGGTCATGAAGCCCCGATCGACCAGCAGTTTGATCCCCTGCCCCATCGACAACGTGACGGCGGCGGTGACGATCAGCGCCAGCAGCGCACCGATGACTTGCCAGCGGTAAGGGGCCAGAAATCGACTGGTCAGACGCAGCGCGCGACGGTGCCTTGAAGAAAGCTTCGGGGTCATTCAGGTACGCATCCATGGTGATGAAAGGGCTAGCGTAAACCTTCTTTGGGGTGGAACTCTGTAAATCACAATGAGTCAGGTTAAATATGCCCCCAAAGACTAGGCCATAGTTGCTATTGGTCTAACGTCGCAGTTGAGACGAACGGTCATTTCTGTTTGAGTGGAGATGCCGCCGCCGACAGACCGCAGGGAGTTGTCACAGCCCGGTCACGTGGGGGTTTTAACCTAGGCGCACAACCTGATGAGGAGACAGGCCATGTCCTTGCAACACCGCAGCGAAGACAAGATTGAAGTGATCCGCACCAAGCCCGGCCAGACTCTGGGTTGCTCGATTATCGATAAGGACGGGCGTGAAGTACCGATCACTGAAGACATGATCCAGGACGCTTGCCGCGACCTGGAGAAGCGATTGGTCAAGCCTGCCGAACAAAAGTGATATAGCCACCGTCTTCCTGACCCGGCCCCTTTGGCCGGGTTTTTTCTGTCTGTAAATCCGGGATTGTGGTGAAGCTATCGCTGGCAAGCCAGCTCCCACAGGTTTCGCGTGGTACTCACGTTCGGAGTATGACGAAAATCCAGTGGGAGCTGGCTTGCCAGCGATGAAGCCACCCGGATCTCTAAACGGCCACCGCTCCAAGCGCCGCCACAATCTGCCGCAACACGGGCGACTCCCCTTCAATCCGCACCTTCAGCCCTTCAATCTCGCGCCGCACCGGATACTGCTTGCGCAACACATCGAACGCCGCACGCTGCTCGCCGACATTGCCTACAAGGCTGCGGCGGAAATCCGCGTCATCCCGGCGGGGGTCGTACACGCCACGGCACAACATCGCCAGCGCCCAGGCCGGATCGCTGTCGGCATGCAAGGTGACTTCCGACAGCCACGGTGCTGGCAAAAGCTCGCTGAGCTGGATGCTCGCGGGCTGGCCGGTGAATTCGCAATACGCCTGATAGATCTGCGCCGTCCCGCGCTGTTTACCGTCAAGGCTGTAACCGGCAATGTGTGGCGTGGCCAGTACGCAGAGTTCGGCCAGTTCGACATCGACTTCGGGCTCGGCTTCCCAGACATCGAGAACGGCTTGCAAGTCTTCACGATGCAGCAGCACTTTGCGCAGTGCGGCGTTATCCACCACAGGACCGCGCGCCGCGTTGATCAGCCAGGCACCGGGCTTGAGCTGTTGCAAACGTTGCTGATCGAACAGATGCCAGGTCGCGCCTGCGCCGCTTCTGGTCAGCGGCGTGTGCAGACTGATCACATCGCATTGCTCAATGATCTGCTCGAGGCTGACGTAATCGCCCCCCTCGGTGGCCTGGCGCGGTGGATCGCAGACTTTGACGTTCCAGCCCAACCCCTTGAGGACCTTGATCAGTCGCCCACCCACCTCACCGGCGCCGACGACACCGTAAGTCCGCTGAGTCAGATCGACACCTTCGATTTCGGCGAGCGTCATCAGACTGCCCAGTACGTAATCGACCACGCCACGGGCATTGCAGCCGGGCGCGCTTGACCAGGTAATGCCGGCCTCGGCGAAGTATTCAAGATCCAGATGATCAGTACCGATGGTGCAGGTGCCGACAAAGCGAACCTTGCTGCCTTCCAGCAACGCGCGGTTGACGTTGGTCACCGAACGCACCAGCAACACGTCGGCCTGCTCCACCGTCGCACGGTTTATGGAACGGCCCGGGACCCGGCGGATCTCACCGAAACCGGCAAAAAAGGCATCGAGCAGCGGGATATTTTCGTCAGCAACAATCAGCATGGCGGGCTCCTTGGGCGGATCGGCAGTTTAGGTGCAGATCGGTCGCCGAGCCAGCGGGCTTTGATTGCAGGCGCAAGAACAGCACTGCCCCTGTGGCGAGGGAGCAATCGCCTTCCAGTAGATTACAAATCCGCAACAGAGGATTTTTCCTGACCAAAGCGTCAGCGGCGTAGAATGCGGCGCCTTGCGCATCAACCTCTGTGGACGCTTTGCCTGTGAATTCTGTAACTGACCAACCTGTCGCCGTCTCCCTGACCCGCCCCGCGCGGATTCGTCTGGAGTTCAAGAACCTGCTCGCCCTGGCCTTGCCGATCATCATCGCGCAACTGGCGACCACGGCCATGGGCTTCGTCGATGCGGTAATGGCCGGGCGCGTCGGGCCAAAAGATCTGGCGGCCGTGGCTCTTGGCAACTCGATCTGGGTGCCGGTGTTTCTGCTGATGACCGGCACCCTGTTGGCAACCACGCCGAAAGTCGCTCAGCGCTTCGGCGCTGGCACCCACAGCGAGATCGGCCCGATTGTCCGTCAAGCGTTGTGGCTGGCGCTGGTGGTCGGCCTGATCGCCACGGCGATGCTGGTCGCCGCCGAGCCGGTGCTGCACCTGATGAAGGTTGATCCGGAGCTGATCGGCCCGTGCATGCAATACCTGCATGGCATCGCCAGCGGTCTGCCGGCGGTAGCGTTCTATCACGTCCTGCGCTGCACCAGTGACGGCATCGGTCGTACCCGCCCGGCAATGGTATTGGGCCTGTGCGGTCTGGCGCTGAACATACCGCTGAACTACGTCTTCATTTATGGTCACTTCGGTGTGCCGGCCATGGGCGGCGTCGGCTGCGGCTGGGCCACAGCCATCGTGATGTGGGTGATGGCGCTGGGTCTGGCCGGTTATGAGCGCTGGGCACCGGCCTACCGTTCGAGCGAAATTTTCAGCCGTTTCGACTGGCCGCAATGGGCGGTGATCAAGCGTCTGCTGGCCATCGGCCTGCCAATCGGCATCGCCGTGTTTGCCGAGTCGAGCATTTTTGCCGTGATCGCCCTGCTGATCGGCAGCCTCGGCGCCACCGTCGTGGCTGGGCACCAGATTGCGCTGAACGTCAGTTCGCTGGTGTTCATGATTCCGTACTCGTTGGGCATGGCCGTGACTGTGCGCGTCGGTCAGGCACTGGGCCGTGAGGAACCGCGTGAAGCGCGTTTTGCCGCTGGCGTCGGCATGGGCACCGCGCTGGCCTACGCCTGCCTGTCGGCGAGCATGATGTTGCTGCTGCGCGAACAGATTGCGGCCATCTACACCGCTGACCCGACAGTGATTCACATCGCGGCGATGCTGATCGTGTACTCGGCGCTGTTCCAGTTTTCCGATGCGATTCAGGTCACCGCGGCTGGCGCCCTGCGCGGTTATCAGGACACCCGCGTGACGATGATCCTGACTCTGTTCGCCTACTGGGGCATTGGCTTGCCGGTGGGTTATGCCCTCGGTCTGACCGACTGGCTCGGCGAGCCTCGGGGCCCGAGCGGTTTGTGGCAGGGTTTGATTGTCGGCTTGAGCTGCGCGGCGCTGATGCTGTCGATACGTTTGACGCGCAGTGCGCGCAAGCGCATTCGGATCAGCCGTTCGATGGGCTGAATACTCAAAAAGGCACCCATAAAAAAAGACCTGCACATGCAGGTCTTTTTTTTGCCCGGACTCAATCGGATTTCTTGCGAATCCAGTACAGATAAGTCCCGGCCTCTTCGTGCTGGCCGACCAGTTCATGGTCGAGAAACACGCAGAACTTGGGAATGTCGCGACGGGTCGAGGGATCGGTGGCGATCACCTTGAGCAGGCCGCCGGGCACCAGGTCACGGATGTGCTGGTGCAGCATCATCACCGGCTCCGGGCAATTGAGGCCGGTGGCGTCGAGGGTGCCGTCGACCGGCGTGTCGATCATTTCACTCATGATTCACTCCTGAAACTGGCCGGCATTGTCGCGCATTGCCGGGTTTGTGGCGAGGGAGCTTGCTCCCGCTCGGCGGCGTAGCCGTCGCAAAATCTGTTGGCCCGGTGTGCCTGAAGGAACAACGGCGCCGAATTCGGGGCCGCTTCGCAGCCCAGCGGGAGCAAGCTCCCTCGCCACAAAAGCAGTTCACTTCAATCAGCGGGATTTGGCTTTCTTGGTGTCGTGCCGGCGCAGATGGCAGGTCACTTCCTCGCGATCGTGATACAGCTGTTTGCAGCCGATATCGACCTTGATCCCACGAGCCTTGAAACCATCGGCGATGCGCTCGAGCAAGCGCTTCACCTCGGCATAACGCTGCTTCATCGGCAGTTTCAGGTTGACCACCGCCTCGCGGCAATGCCCTTCGCCGATCCACTCTTCGAGCATCGAGGCGTTACGCGCCGGTTTCTCGACGATGTCGCAGACCATCCAGTCCACCGGTTGCTTGGGCTTGAAGGTGAAACCGTCAGCCATCAAGTGCTGCACGAGCCCGGTGTCCATCAGGCTTTCAGCCATCGGGCCGTTGTCGATGGCGGTTACCAGCATGCCGCGGTTAACCAGTTGCCAGGTCCAGCCGCCCGGCGCTGCACCGAGATCAACCCCGGTCATGTCGCTGTGCAGGCGATCTTCCCACTGATCACGCGGAATAAAGTGGTGCCAGGCCTCTTCCAGCTTCAGCGTCGAACGGCTCGGCGCTTCACGGGGAAACTTCAGGCGCGGAATGCCCATCGGCCACATCGCCGAGTTACCGGCATCGGCCATGCCGAGAAACACTTCACGACCACTTTTGAAGGTCAGCAACAGACGCGGCTTGCTAGCGTCATCCACCAGTTTTCCGGCAGCGGTCAGGGCCTTGCGCAGCGGGCCTTCGAATTTCTTGCAGAAGTTCGACAGTTCCTTGCCGTCATTGGTGTCGACGACTTCCAGCCACAGGCTGCCGCACACAGGGAAATCGGCCATGTTTGCGAGGATCACGCTGATGCGATCGTTCTCTGGCAAATCGATGAAGACGCCACGCGCCCATTGGCGCGGAAAGATCAGTTCGGCGAAACGCTGACCGCGCATCAGGCGCTCGGCACCGTCTTCTTCGGTGCAGACAAACTCGGCGTACGCCGAAGCGGCTTTGGCCTTGGCGTAACCGGACACGTTGAGTTGCGCGGCGAGGTCGGAAATCTCCGAACAGACTTCGCCTTCGAAGCCTGGCCGGCAATGCATGAATAGGGTGTTCATTCTTACTCCTGGGCAGCGGGCGATCATTCGGCCACTGCGCGATGCTCAAGCGTTGCGTTGCAGCAATGCCTGTCACGAAAACCGGCGCATGATAGCCGATGTCGGAACCTTGGTTCCGCTCATAGAGTCCAGTTATTAGCCAGCTACCTAAAACAGGGCTAGGTTTAAAGCTCTATTCGTCCCCTCAATCCGTAGCCGTGCGGATTCAAAGGAGTGATCGTAATGCCGTCCCTCGATAGTCTGAAGACCCTTAAAACTCTACAAATCGACGACAAGACCTACCACTATTTCAGCTTGCCTGATGCCGCCAAGACCCTTGGCAATATCGACAAGCTGCCGATGTCGCTGAAAGTCCTGCTGGAAAACCTGCTGCGCTGGGAAGATGAAAAAACCGTTACCGGCGCCGACCTCAAGGCCATCGCCGCGTGGCTCAAGGAGCGCCGCTCTGACCGGGAAATCCAGTACCGCCCTGCCCGAGTATTGATGCAGGACTTTACCGGCGTACCGGCCGTGGTCGACCTCGCCGCGATGCGCGCCGCGATGGCCAAGGCCGGCGGCGATCCGCAGCGAATCAATCCGTTGTCGCCTGTCGACCTGGTGATCGACCACTCGGTGATGGTCGACAAATTCGCCACCGCCAGCGCCTTCGAACAGAACGTCGACATCGAAATGCAGCGTAACGGCGAGCGTTACGCCTTTCTGCGCTGGGGCCAAAGTGCTTTCGATAACTTCAGCGTGGTGCCACCGGGCACCGGTATCTGCCACCAGGTCAACCTCGAATACCTCGGCCGCACGGTGTGGACCAAGGATGAAGACGGCCGTACCTACGCCTTCCCCGACACGCTGGTCGGCACCGCCTCCCACACCACCATGATCAACGGTCTCGGCGTCCTCGGCTGGGGTGTCGGCGGCATCGAAGCGGAAGCGGCGATGCTCGGGCAACCGGTGTCGATGCTGATTCCGGAAGTAATCGGCTTCAAACTCACCGGCAAGCTCAAGGAAGGCATCACTGCCACTGACCTGGTGCTGACCGTCACGCAGATGCTGCGCAAGAAAGGCGTGGTCGGCAAATTCGTCGAGTTTTATGGCGACGGCCTCGCCGAACTGCCGCTGGCTGACCGCGCAACCATCGCCAACATGGCCCCGGAATATGGCGCGACGTGCGGCTTCTTCCCGGTCGATGAGGTAACGCTGGATTACCTGCGCTTGTCCGGGCGCCCGGCGCAAGTGGTGAAACTGGTCGAGGCCTACACCAAGGCTCAAGGGCTCTGGCGTCTTCCGGGCCAGGAACCGGTGTTCACCGACAGCCTGGCGCTGGACATGGGCAGCGTCGAAGCCAGTCTGGCCGGGCCGAAACGCCCGCAGGATCGGGTTTCACTGCCTAATGTCGCGCAAGCCTTCAGCGACTTCCTCGATTTGCAATTCAAACCCACCAGCAAAGAAGAAGGTCGCCTGGAAAGCGAAGGGGGCGGCGGCGTGGCGGTGGGCAACGCCGATCTGATCGGCGAAACCGAATACGAATACGAGGGCCATACCTATCGCCTGAAAAACGGCGCCGTGGTCATTGCCGCGATCACCTCTTGCACCAATACGTCCAACCCGAGCGTGATGATGGCCGCCGGGCTCCTGGCGAAAAAAGCCGTGGAGAAAGGCCTGACGCGCAAACCGTGGGTCAAGAGTTCACTGGCGCCGGGCTCGAAAGTGGTCACCGATTACTACAAGGCGGCGGGGCTGACGCAATACCTCGACCAGCTCGGGTTTTCGCTGGTCGGGTATGGCTGCACCACTTGCATCGGCAACTCCGGGCCACTGCCTGAGCCGATCGAGAAAGCCATCCAGAAAGCCGACCTTGCCGTCGCCTCGGTGCTGTCTGGCAACCGCAACTTCGAAGGTCGGGTGCATCCGCTGGTGAAAACCAACTGGCTGGCCTCGCCACCACTAGTGGTGGCCTATGCGCTGGCCGGCACTGTTCGTACCGATATCAGCAGCGAACCGCTGGGTAACGATCAACAGGGCAACCCGGTTTATCTGCGTGACATCTGGCCAAGCAGCCAGGAAATCGCCGACGCGGTGAGTCAGGTCAGCACGGCGATGTTTCACAAGGAATACGCCGAAGTGTTTGCCGGTGATGAGCAGTGGCAGGCCATCGAGGTGCCGCAAGCGGCGACTTACGTGTGGCAGGACGATTCGACTTACATCCAGCATCCGCCGTTCTTCGATGACATAGGCGGCCCGCTGCCTGAGATCAAGGATGTGAAGGGCGCGCGCGTGCTGGCCTTGCTCGGCGACTCGGTGACCACCGACCACATTTCCCCTGCCGGCAATATCAAGGCTGACAGCCCGGCCGGACGTTACCTGCGCGACAAAGGCGTGGAGCCGCGAGACTTCAACTCCTACGGCTCGCGTCGCGGCAACCACGAAGTGATGATGCGCGGCACCTTTGCCAACATTCGAATCCGTAACGAGATGCTCGGCGGTGAAGAAGGTGGCAATACGATCTACATTCCGAGCGGCGAGAAATTGCCGATCTACGACGCGGCCATGCGCTACCAGGCTTCGGGCACACCGCTGGTGGTGATTGCCGGGCAGGAATATGGCACAGGGTCCAGTCGTGACTGGGCGGCTAAAGGCACCAACCTGCTGGGCGTAAAAGCGGTGATTGCCGAGAGCTTCGAGCGCATTCACCGTTCCAACCTGGTGGGCATGGGTGTGTTGCCGTTGCAGTTCAAGCTCGATCAGAACCGCAAGAGTCTGAATCTGACCGGCAAGGAAACCTTCGAAATTCAGGGCCTGACCGGTGTCGAACTGACGCCGAGGATGAACCTGCCCCTGGTGATCACCCGTGAGGACGGACGTCAGGAGAAAATCGAAGTGCTGTGCCGCATCGACACCCTGAACGAGGTGGAGTACTTCAAGTCGGGCGGGATTCTGCATTATGTGTTGCGTCAGCTGATCGGCTCCTAGCGCTTGGATCCCCTGTGGCGAGGGGATTTATCCCCGATGGGCTGCGCAGCAGCCCTGAAAATCGACACCGCGTTCTTGCTGAAAGAGCGCGGTATTAGAAAGTGGGTCGCTTCGCGCCCTAGCGGGAGCAAGCTCCCCTCGCCACAGGTAGTTCGCCCGATAGTCGAGCACTTTTCGACAGGCGAAAAAAAACCCGCCGAAGCGGGTTTTTCCCAAGACCATTATCGACTCCCTGTCGGCAGCGATCCTTGCAATGGTCGATCATCCGTGATCCTGAAGCACTCCCTGTGCTTCAGTTGATGGGTGTAGATTACGCGCTGGATCCAATCGGCAATAGTCGACATAGCTACCATCGCGTGTAAGACATTCGCCATAGCGCCCCTTCCGAAAACCCTTAGCCATGTCAGGTGTTGAGCATGGACGCCGCGATTTGCGCGACTTTCAGCTGCCCTGAGGCCTGTTCCTGCAGGTCATCCTCCAGAAACCATGCGGCAGACAACCCGGCAAACGCCAGCACCCATTGCAGCAGGCGACGACGATCCAGGCTAGCAGCCGCAACAATAACCTCTACCTGCCGGAGAAATCGCTCGGGGTTGCCCGCCGTCGGCAGGTCCGGGTTGCAGATCAGATTGGCGTAGTCAAAACCGCGTTCGCCCCTTACTCGCTTCGGATCAATCGCCAACCAGCCGCGCGGGCCGAAATCGAGGACGTTGTCGTGGTGCATGTCACCGTGCAGCACCACCACTTCCTGCGGATCAGCGAGCAAGGCTTCGGCGGTTTGCAGGCTCAGGGCATAGGGCCCGCCATGCAGTGCGGCAGCCATTCGCAGCGAAACGAACCACGGCCCCAGCTCTACCAGCGGCGGGGGCAACGTGGCGCGCGGGGCATGCAGTCGCGCCAGCGCGGTGCACAGAATGCGGCTGGCCTCATCATCCTGACCATTGAGCGCCATGTGCATCAGCGAACGCTGCCCCATGGCCCGCTCCATCAGCAAGCCATCCTCATGGTGCGCCAACACCCGAGCCGCGCCCTCGCCGTTCCACCAGACCATCAGCCGATTGCCATACTTTTCCTCGGCGTCGTCGGCCAGTTTCAGCATCGCCGGGGTGTCACCCAGACGCACCGGCAACAGCCGGCTGCCGGGCGTGATGATCGGTGGCCCGTCCGGCACCAGTGACCAGCGCTTGAGCCAGGGTTCGAACATTGCGCTGTCAGCCACCTTGACGCTCGCGAGCCTTGGCACTTTCGACGAGGAACTGTTCGAGCCGGCTCAACTGTTCTTCCCAGCCACGGCTGTCCATGTAATACGCCTCTTTCTGGCGGATATCGGGAATGTGCGCGAAGCCTGATTCGGACACTTTCAGCAGCGTGCCACTCTCGAAGTCTTCCAGTTCGAACCTGACCAGGGTGGTCGGCTCCTGGGAATAATCGATCTTCGGGTTGACCGCATACGGATGCCAACGGAACGAGAACAACTGCTGCGGCTCGACCCGTTCGATCAGCACATTCCACAACACATGTTCATAACCCGGATACGTGACCTGCCCTTGCGTCCATTCGCCGGCAATAAAACGCCTGCCCTCCAGCGCCACACCAAACCACTGACCAAATGCCTCGGCATCGACCAATGCACGCCAGACATGTGAACGCGGCACCTTGAGCGTGATTTTGCGTTCGAAACTATTGGGTACTGGTTTCATACGTCACCTCCTGTTCTGAACACTAGGCCTGTATGACCACATGTCCAACCTGAAGTTGTATCAAAGCGGTGCAGCAGGTCATCGCGAGGAAACATCCGGCGGCATCTTGCCTGGGTCAATTGTGCGAATTCGAGGGCAGACCTGCGGATGAAACTGTTACCTTTTCCCGCGATACAGAACCAGACAAGGATGAATCATGCAGCCATCACTCCCCGAGCGTTATCGCGGCGCCCTGCTTGGCCTGGCCTGCGGCGACGCGGTCGGCACCACGGTCGAATTCCAGCCGCGAGGCTCATTTCAGCCGTTATCGGACATGGTCGGAGGTGGCCCATTCCACTTGAAGCCCGGGCAATGGACGGACGACACTTCGATGGCGCTGTGTCTGGCGGAAAGTCTGCTGAACAAGAACGGCTTCGATGCTGCCGACCAGATGGGGCGCTACCTCAACTGGTGGAAATGGGGGTATCTGAGCTCCACCGGCGAATGCTTCGATATCGGCATGACCGTCAGTCACGCGCTGTCGCACTACCAGCAAACCGGCGAGCCCTTTGCCGGCTCGATCGACCCGTACACCGCTGGCAACGGCTCGCTCATGCGATTGGTGCCGGTGGTGCTGTTTTACTTTCCTGATCCCCAACTGATTCAGCGTTTTGCCGCTGACAGCTCACGGACGACCCACGCCGCCCCTGAAGCCATCGAGTGCTGCCAACTTTTCGCCGAGCTGATCGGCAAGGCACTGCAGGGCGCCTCCAAGACAGAATTACGCCATTCATCAGTGTCGGCGTTCACTCAACCGAAAGTCGCGGCGATTGCCCGTGGTGATTACCTCAGCAAATCAGCCAGTGAGATCCGCGGCAGCGGCTATAGCGCGCAATCGCTGGAAGCGGCGTTGTGGTGCTTTCATCACACCGGAAACTTTGCTGAGGCCATCCTGCAAGCGGCGAATCTGGGTGATGACGCCGACACCACCGCTGCGATCGTTGGCCAATTGGCCGGTGCTCATTACGGCGTGCGTGCCATTCCTGCCCACTGGCTGGAGAAGTTGCATGAGGGCGAAGAAATCACTGCGACCGCAGATCGTCTGCTGGAAGCCTCGCGATTACGAGCGCCGGAATAGCCGCGCTTAATCGCTACACTGTTCTGCACTTTCATCCGACACAGCGAGATTGTCCATGTCCCCACGCCTGCTTCTGGCCCTGACGCCTTTTCTGTTTACCCCCATCGCCCACGCCGCCGTCGACTGCGCGAATGCCAGCGATCAGGCAACGATGAACCAGTGCGCCGGGCAGGATTACAAGGCGGCCGACAACGAGTTGAACGCGGTGTACAAGCAAATCAAAGAGCGCTTGAAGGACAATGCCGAGGCCACAAAACTGCTGGTTGATGCGCAGCGGGCGTGGGTCGGATTTCGCGACGCCGAGTGCACGTTTTCGTCATCGGGGGTGACGGGCGGGAGTGTTTATCCGTTGGTTTACAGCAGTTGCCTGACCGGGGTGACCAAGGTGCGGGTTGAGGCGCTGAAGCAGTATTTGAAGTGTGAGGAAGGTGACATGAGTTGCCCGGTACCCGGGGCCTGAATTTTCGTTGAATTCAAAGACCTCATCGCTGGCAAGCCAGCGATGGCATCAGCCTGGACGCCGCAAATTGCCGGATAAAATCTGCGCCGTGGTAATCGCCATCCCCCCTGGCAGCTTGATACTCCCCGTCTGCTTCATCGTCTCGGCGTCACCAGGTCAATGTTGAACAGGTCATACAGGCATTCGGCAGTCGCCGAGTCCTGCTTCTTGTCTATGAATTTCGCCGCAGTGTAGAGCAGTGAAAAATCATCGCGGTAAGTCTGTTGATTCCACTCTGGCGCGCGGTAGTTGGTGCGTTTCAAGTGGCGACCGGGATCAGCACGTCGACCTTGTCGACGGAGTACAATCATAATAATTTATTGCAATTCGATAATTAAACATCGAGAATCAGTTATTTGAACTGACATGGCAAGGAATTTTCATGAGTACTCGCATCGATGGCGCGGCGTTGCAGCGCATGCACTGGGTTGGATTGCTGGCGGCGATTCTCGTCTGGTTTCTGGGCGTCACTGAGGTCGGCGGTAGCGCAACGCTCTGGATGTTCAAAATGGATGAAATGCTCGCGGCCCTGCTCTACGCGTTCGCTGAAGGCTCGCCGCAATTGCTTGATCCGTTTGTCGAAGGCGCGCTGCTCGATCCCGCCACTTGGCTATCGCCACTGGCCACTGCCCTGATCGTCATTTTGGACTTCCTGCCCGTTCTGCTATCGGTCTACGCCTTATGGCTGACCGGTCTGTTTTTCCTGCGCCTGTCGCGTGGTGAAACCTGGACCGATCGCAATATCAGAGTCCTGTGGCGCGTGGGTGTGCTGTGCATCGTTTCTCCGGCAACCTATCCACTCGTAGAAACCTTGCAAGGTTTGGCGCTGTCCATAGACTTGCCTGCGGGAGAGCGCATTTTCAAATTCTCGATCGGCCTGTCTTCCACTTCCGCCTACGAAATTATCAAAGGCGTTTTGCTCTGTTTGTTTTCAATTATCATGCGCGATGCAAAAGTCCTCAGCGATGAGCAAAGTCAATACATATAGAACAATATAATGACCATTATCGTCCGCCTTGACGTTGTCATGGCCACGCAAAAAATTCGCTCCAAAGAGTTAGCCGCTCTACTGGGCATCACCGAAGCTAATCTGTCATTACTGAAAAATGGCAAGGTCAAGGGGGTGAAGATGGCAACCCTGGACAAGCTCTGCGCTGCGCTCGATTGCCAGCCGGGCGATCTGCTGGAATATCAAAAAGACTGAGTCTTCGTTTCTACCTGCGATTAGTTTATTGCGGGTTCCAACCGTTTAATCCTTATTCATTCCTTATTAGCAAGGCGGCTATTGCATGTCCCGTTATTTCTTCTTCGCGCTGTTGTTGCTGACGGCGTTACTCAGCGGCTGCGCCACACAAATAGACGTGGCACTCAACGCAACACCCGATCCGGATTATCAATTCGACCGCAAGGCCACTGTACTGGTGACCTCTGCAGGCGGCAGCGATGAAAACGCACTTAATGCCCGTTACTATCTTCGCGATATGGTCAACGCGCTGAAAGACAGGGGGTTTCTGGAGGTGTATACCGACGCCAGCCTGCCGAGGAACCATGCACCGATCAAAATGACAGTCAGCCTTGATGTTGGCAGTCGACAGGTGACTTACCGCTACACCGCCACTGACTACGGGCAAGTGCCAACCAGTACCTCGACGGTGTGCAAGAACATCAAGAAAAAAGAAGATCGACTGATCTGTACCAGCAAGCCAAATACCACTTATGGCCCTGTTGGAACCTCGGAGCGAACCGGTTACACCACCCTCAGCACCTTCACCGCCACTGCCCGGGATGAAGTGAGCAAGCGCGCGGTCTACCTCCTCCGGGCTTCGTCCTACAACGATGACTGCCAGGCGGCCAAAGTCGAAGCCTTTCTGGTGGAACAAGGCCTGCAGAACCTCGACTTCCACGACCGTGTGCAACGCAACTATACGGTGACGATGCCCGAAGGTTATAGCTGCAAGTAGCCCGATGGCCACTTCCCGGCACAGGCGCAACCTGTGGCGGGAAGCGGTTGCTGGCTAAACGTGCGGATCACCCGGCGCTTTGGTCGGCGCCGCGTATTGCGGCTTGAGATGGCCATCCGGATCGAGCAACCAGGCATCCATGATCTGCCGCACGACGGGGCCGGCCACCCGACCGCCCGCTTCACCATTCTCGATCATCACCGAAATCGCGATCTTCGGATGTTCAGCCGGTGCGAAGCCGACGAACAAGGCGTTGTCGCGGTGGCGCTCAAGCGTTTTCTCGCGGTTGTAGCGCTCACCCTGCTTGATCGCGACGACCTGCGCCGTGCCGCTCTTGCCGGCGATGCGATATTGCGCCCCTGCCGCTGCCGCACGAGCAATGCCACGGGCATCGTGCATCACCATCTGCATACCATGGTTGACCTGCTCCCAGTCGCGCGGATCCTTGAGGAGGATATTTGGCATCGGGTGCTCGTCGACCGGTGCGATGCCATCGACGGTCTTGGCCAGGTGCGGACGGTTCCACACGCCTTTGTTGGCGATCAAGGCAGTGGCCTGTGCCAGTTGCAGCGGTGTCACCTGCATGTAGCCCTGACCGATGCCGAGAATCACTGTCTCGCCCGGGAACCACGCCTGTCGCCGCGTCGCACGCTTCCAGGCCTGGGATGGCATCAGGCCGGGGGATTCTTCGAACATGTCCAGCGAGACCTTTTCGCCAAGGCCGAACATGGCCATGTAGTCATGCAGCCGATCAATGCCCAGTTTGTGCGCCAGGTCGTAGAAGTACGTATCGTTGGAGCGCATGATCGCCGCGTCCATGTCTACCCAGCCATCGCCACTGTGGTTCCAGTTGCGGTACTTGTGATCGAAGTCCGGGAGTTGGTAGTAGCCCGGGTCGAACACTCGGGTCTGCGGCGTGACAACTCCGGCATCGAGCCCGGCAATGGCCACTTCCGGTTTGATCGTCGAGCCCGGTGCGTACAAGCCGCGCAGCACGCGATTGAAGAGTGGCCGGTCGATGGAGTCGCGCAGCGCCGAATATTCCTTGGAACTGATACCGGTGACAAACAGATTCGGGTCAAAACTCGGGTTGCTGACCATTGCCAGCACTTCCCCGGTGGACGGATCGAGCGCCACGACTGAACCACGACGATCACCGAGAGCAGCCTCGGCCGCTTCCTGCAGTTTGACGTCGAGACTCAGGACAATGTTTTTACCCGGCACCGGGTCAGTGTGTTTAAGCACTCGCAACACACGGCCCTGGGCATTGGTTTCCACTTCTTCGTAACCGACGTGACCGTGCAACTGCGCTTCGTAAAAACGCTCGATGCCGGTTTTACCGATGGACTGGGTACCGCGATATTCAACCGAATCGAGCGTCTTGGATTCTTTCTCGTTGATTCGGCCGACATAACCGATTGAATGGGCAAAGTGCGCACCGAGTGGGTAATCGCGGACGAACTGCGGTTCAACATCTAGACCTGGTAGACGAAACTCATTGACCGCTAATACGGCAATCTGCTCCTCGGTCAGTTCATAGAACAGCGTCACCGGCGTGAACGGATGGCGGGACTGTTTCATGGCCTTATCGAAGACTGCGCGATCTTCGGCAGGCAAGTGGAGAAGGTTGATGACCTCGTCCAGTTCCTGATTGACGTCGGTTGCGCGCTCGCGAGTGATGGTCAGATTGTAGCTGGGACGGTTATCGGCCAATAGCACGCCGTTGCGGTCGTAGATCAGTCCGCGTGTCGGCGGGATCGGCAAGACATGTACGCGATTGTTTTCAGAGATGGTCGAGTGGTAGTCGAACTCTACCACTTGCAGGATGTACAACCGCACCACCAGGGCACAGCTGATAGCGAAGACAAACAAGGCGCAGGCGATCAACCGCTTGTTGACCAGACGCGTCTCTTTTTCGTGATCCTTGATCGGGATTGGCTCAGGCATTTCTACAGCAACTCTTTGACATAAATGAGTGCCAATCCATAGGCATGACATCCGTCCGTGAAAAAACGAGCTGCACCATACCAAAAACTGCCCGGTCACTTCAGAACGTTTTTCCCCAATGGCAGCTCTGGTGACGACTGGACCCTCCGGGAATGAGGGAAAAACTTTCCTGCGGGCAAAACAAAACCCCAACTGCTTTCGCAATTGGGGTTTCGGAATTTAATCTTGACGATGACCTACTCTCACATGGGGAAACCCCACACTACCATCGGCGATGCATCGTTTCACTTCTGAGTTCGGGATGGGATCAGGTGGTTCCAACGCTCTATGGTCGTCAAGAAATTCGGGTACTGAGTCGTGACCAGATGGCCTCGCTTCAGCAAATTGGGTATGTGACAGCTGTCGGTGTTTGTGAACATCGAACTTTCGGTTCGTTTCGTCTTCACACACCGCAATCTGGTCTCTTTCGAGTCTACAGATTGCTTGGGTGTTATATGGTCAAGCCTCACGGGCAATTAGTATTGGTTAGCTCAACGCCTCACAGCGCTTACACACCCAACCTATCAACGTCGTAGTCTTCGACGGCCCTTCAGGGAACTCAAGGTTCCAGTGAGATCTCATCTTGAGGCAAGTTTCCCGCTTAGATGCTTTCAGCGGTTATCTTTCCCGAACATAGCTACCCGGCAATGCCACTGGCGTGACAACCGGAACACCAGAGGTTCGTCCACTCCGGTCCTCTCGTACTAGGAGCAGCCCCTCTCAAATCTCAAACGTCCACGGCAGATAGGGACCGAACTGTCTCACGACGTTCTAAACCCAGCTCGCGTACCACTTTAAATGGCGAACAGCCATACCCTTGGGACCGGCTTCAGCCCCAGGATGTGATGAGCCGACATCGAGGTGCCAAACACCGCCGTCGATATGAACTCTTGGGCGGTATCAGCCTGTTATCCCCGGAGTACCTTTTATCCGTTGAGCGATGGCCCTTCCATACAGAACCACCGGATCACTAAGACCTACTTTCGTACCTGCTCGACGTGTCTGTCTCGCAGTCAAGCGCGCTTTTGCCTTTATACTCTACGACCGATTTCCGACCGGTCTGAGCGCACCTTCGTACTCCTCCGTTACTCTTTAGGAGGAGACCGCCCCAGTCAAACTACCCACCATACACTGTCCTCGATCCGGATAACGGACCTGAGTTAGAACCTCAAAGTTGCCAGGGTGGTATTTCAAGGATGGCTCCACGCGAACTGGCGTCCACGCTTCAAAGCCTCCCACCTATCCTACACAAGCAAATTCAAAGTCCAGTGCAAAGCTATAGTAAAGGTTCACGGGGTCTTTCCGTCTAGCCGCGGATACACTGCATCTTCACAGCGATTTCAATTTCACTGAGTCTCGGGTGGAGACAGCGCCGCCATCGTTACGCCATTCGTGCAGGTCGGAACTTACCCGACAAGGAATTTCGCTACCTTAGGACCGTTATAGTTACGGCCGCCGTTTACCGGGGCTTCGATCAAGAGCTTCGCGTTAGCTAACCCCATCAATTAACCTTCCGGCACCGGGCAGGCGTCACACCCTATACGTCCACTTTCGTGTTTGCAGAGTGCTGTGTTTTTAATAAACAGTCGCAGCGGCCTGGTATCTTCGACCGGCATGAGCTTACGGAGCAAGTCCTTCACCCTCACCGGCGCACCTTCTCCCGAAGTTACGGTGCCATTTTGCCTAGTTCCTTCACCCGAGTTCTCTCAAGCGCCTTGGTATTCTCTACCCAACCACCTGTGTCGGTTTGGGGTACGGTTCCTGGTTACCTGAAGCTTAGAAGCTTTTCTTGGAAGCATGGCATCAACCACTTCGTCATCTAAAAGATAACTCGTCATCAGCTCTCGGCCTTAAGATCCCGGATTTACCTAAGATCTCAGCCTACCACCTTAAACTTGGACAACCAACGCCAAGCTGGCCTAGCCTTCTCCGTCCCTCCATCGCAATAACCAGAAGTACAGGAATATTAACCTGTTTTCCATCGACTACGCTTTTCAGCCTCGCCTTAGGGACCGACTAACCCTGCGTCGATTAACGTTGCGCAGGAAACCTTGGTCTTTCGGCGTGGGTGTTTTTCACACCCATTGTCGTTACTCATGTCAGCATTCGCACTTCTGATACCTCCAGCAAGCTTCTCAACTCACCTTCACAGGCTTACAGAACGCTCCTCTACCGCATCATCCGAAGATGATACCCGTAGCTTCGGTGTATGGTTTGAGCCCCGTTACATCTTCCGCGCAGGCCGACTCGACTAGTGAGCTATTACGCTTTCTTTAAAGGGTGGCTGCTTCTAAGCCAACCTCCTAGCTGTCTAAGCCTTCCCACATCGTTTCCCACTTAACCATAACTTTGGGACCTTAGCTGACGGTCTGGGTTGTTTCCCTTTTCACGACGGACGTTAGCACCCGCCGTGTGTCTCCCATGCTCGGCACTTGTAGGTATTCGGAGTTTGCATCGGTTTGGTAAGTCGGGATGACCCCCTAGCCGAAACAGTGCTCTACCCCCTACAGTGATACATGAGGCGCTACCTAAATAGCTTTCGAGGAGAACCAGCTATCTCCGAGCTTGATTAGCCTTTCACTCCGATCCACAGGTCATCCGCTAACTTTTCAACGGTAGTCGGTTCGGTCCTCCAGTTAGTGTTACCCAACCTTCAACCTGCCCATGGATAGATCGCCCGGTTTCGGGTCTATTCCCAGCGACTAGACGCCCTATTAAGACTCGCTTTCGCTACGCCTCCCCTATTCGGTTAAGCTCGCCACTGAAAATAAGTCGCTGACCCATTATACAAAAGGTACGCAGTCACAGAACAAAGTCTGCTCCCACTGCTTGTACGCATACGGTTTCAGGATCTATTTCACTCCCCTCTCCGGGGTTCTTTTCGCCTTTCCCTCACGGTACTAGTTCACTATCGGTCAGTCAGTAGTATTTAGCCTTGGAGGATGGTCCCCCCATATTCAGACAAAGTTTCTCGTGCTCCGTCCTACTCGATTTCATGACCAAGAGATTTTCGCGTACAGGGCTATCACCCACTATGGCCGCACTTTCCAGAGCGTTCCGCTAATCTCAAAGCCACTTAAGGGCTAGTCCCCGTTCGCTCGCCACTACTAAGGGAATCTCGGTTGATTTCTTTTCCTCAGGGTACTTAGATGTTTCAGTTCCCCTGGTTCGCCTCTTGCACCTATGTATTCAGTACAAGATAACCATCTTATGATGGCTGGGTTCCCCCATTCAGACATCTCCGGATCAAAGTCTGTTTGCCGACTCCCCGAAGCTTTTCGCAGGCTACCACGTCTTTCATCGCCTCTGACTGCCAAGGCATCCACCGTATGCGCTTCTTCACTTGACCATATAACCCCAAGCAATCTGGTTATACTGTGAAGACGACATTCGCCGAAAATTCGAATTTCTCAACTAAGAGAACTCACAAATTTTACCTTAGCCTGATCCGTTACCAGTGAAAGTAACGTTCAGTCTATCTTTCTATCACATACCCAAATTTTTAAAGAACGAACTAGTCAAAGACTAGAAATCAACATTCATCATCTCAACGATGGAATGCTCATTTCTAAGCTTTCAAACTTCAGAAGCAGTAGTGGTGGAGCCAAGCGGGATCGAACCGCTGACCTCCTGCGTGCAAGGCAGGCGCTCTCCCAGCTGAGCTATGGCCCCGTATTTCTACAGGCGTTTCCCACACAAAATTGGTGGGTCTGGGCAGATTCGAACTGCCGACCTCACCCTTATCAGGGGTGCGCTCTAACCAACTGAGCTACAGACCCAATTTCGGGCTGCTTCT
>NZ_CM149552.1:4477583-4737379 GCF_056155105.1 Pseudomonas trutticola BRTCR10
TACGGCATGGCGCTAGGTGGAATGAACTTTCTCTTCTATATGTCATTGCGCACAGTGCCTTTGGGGATCGCCGTTGCCCTCGAATTCACCGGACCACTGGCCGTAGCCATCTATGCATCTCGTCGTGCAATCGACTTTCTATGGATCGGACTGGCTGCAACCGGACTGCTGCTATTGATACCGACGGGGGCAACAACCGCCGGAATCGATTTGGTCGGTGCCGGCTACGCTTTGGGGGCCGGTGCCTGCTGGGCGCTGTACATTCTGTTCGGGCAGAAGGCCGGTGCAGATAACGGAGTCACCACCGCAGCACTGGGCGTGATGATCGCGGCGTTGTTTGTCGCCCCCATAGGCATCGTCCATGCGGGTGCCGCGCTACTGACGCCATCACTGATCCCGGTGGCAATTGGCGTTGCCATCCTCTCTACCGCCCTTCCATATACCTTGGAAATGGTCGCGCTCACGCGTATTCCCGCGCGCACCTTCGGAACATTGATGAGCATTGAGCCCGCGTTCGGTGCGCTGTCAGGTCTGCTGTTTCTGCAGGAATACCTCACGCTGTCACAATGGATGGCAATCCTGTGCATCATCCTGGCTTCCGTCGGCGCCACCATGACCATGGGCAGTGCCGCCAAGCCCGCCATTGCGGCAGATTGAAACAGGATTTGACGAAGGTCTGGCAATTGGAGCTCATATAGGCCATGTTTAGGCCCGTAACCCAATGCCAGACATGGATTTTTTTCGGACAGGGATTTCACAACGCTTACAGCGCAGGCGAATACAGGCAGACCCGAGCGTCAGACTCGCGGCCGCTATAAGGACGGTAATGAAACGAATTTTGATACTGATCGCCGTACTCGCAATCGCGGGCTGTGCGGCGACCTCGAAAACCCAGGTAAAGCACGGCAAGAAAGGGCTGCACATCAACTGTTCGGGGCTCTCGTCCTCTTGGGACAAGTGCTATACCAGCGCAGCCAACTCCTGCGCTCCGAAAGGTTATAAGGTCATCGCCAAGTCGGGAGACTCCGTGGAGGAGCCTGGCGATTATCCATTCGGTCTCAATCCCGCCGGTTACACCAGCCGCAGCATGATCGTCATCTGTAAATAGATCACGGCAGACTGGCGATCTGGCGACCAATCTCGTCATGACTGGACTTCAGCACCGCTCGCTGAATGTCCGGCGTGGCCAGCATCCGCGCCACCACCAGAGCTCCAACGCACTGCGATAGAACCGACCACGCCAGGCTGTCGCTCTCCAGTATCCGCGCCCAACTCTCTTGAAGCCGACAGATCCACAGCTCGGCCTGCTCACGAACCTGAATTTCCGAACGGGCGATTTCCGCACCCAGCGCCGGCAGAGCACAGCCGGATTCAGGCTGTTCAACGTGAGCCATGCTCAAATAGTGTTTGAGACAGCGTTCCAGCCGTTCACGATCCTGTTCGCCCTGCCCGCCCAATCGCGCCAGGCTTTGCCCCAACTCTCGCTCGACGATAGCCGTGAACAGCGCATCTTTCGACGAAAAGTGACTGTAAAACGCCGCTCCGCTCAGGCCAATGGCTTTCATCAAACCATCGACGCCGACCGTGGAAAACCCGTTTTGTTTGGCAGACAACGCGCTGCTCTGCAATAGCTTTTCACGGGTTTCCAGTTTGTGACTGGCGGAATAACGCATGTGTTGATCCTCGAATTGGCCGCCTTGACGTTACTCGGATCCTAGCATAACGTTCGTTCACTTAACGATCGTTTACTAAAGGGGTACACCCATGAATAACAAGAAGGTCGTATTGGTGGTTGGCGCAGGCGATGCGACGGGAGGAGCGATTGCCAAGCGTTTTGCCAAAGAAGGATTCGTCGCCTGCGTCACCCGGCGCAGCGTCGATAAATTGCAGCCACTGGTGGAGGCGATTCAGGCCGAGGGCGGCGAAGCCCACGGTTTTGCCTGCGATGCGCGTAAGGAAGAAGACGTCATTGCCTTGATCGAAGACATTGAAACCCGCCTCGGCCCGATTGAAGCGTTTGTCTTCAACATCGGCGCCAACGTGCCCTGCAGCATCCTAGAAGAAACCGCTCGCAAGTATTTCAAGATCTGGGAAATGGCTTGTTTCTCCGGCTTTCTCAACGCCCGTGAGGTGGCCAAACGCATGGTCACCCGCAAACGCGGCACGATACTTTTCACCGGGGCCACTGCCGGATTGCGTGGTGCGTCGGGTTTCGCTGCATTCGCCGGAGCCAAACACGGCATCCGCGCCTTGGCGCAAAGCATGGCGCGCGAGTTGGGACCAATGAACATTCATGTCGCCCATGTCGTGGTCGATGGTGCTATTGATACCGACTTCATCCGCACCAGTTTCCCTGAGAAGTACGCCACCAAGGATCAGGACGGCATCCTCAATCCCGAACACATCGCCGAAAACTATTGGTATCTGCACAGTCAGCCACGGGACGCATGGACATTCGAACTGGATCTGCGCCCCTGGAACGAACGCTGGTAAATCCACCGCCCATAACAATAAGTAGAGAGCAGCGATAATGACGAAAACCGTGGAGTTCTATTTCGACCTTGGCAGCCCTGCCACGTACCTGGCCTACACCCAGCTGCCGAAAATCTGCGCCGATACCGGCAGCGAGCTGATCTATATCCCGATGTTGCTCGGCGGCGTATTCAAGGCAACCGGCAACGCTTCTCCGGCAATGATTCCGGCCAAGGGTCGGTACATGTTTCAAGACCTGGATCGCTACGCAAAACGCTATGGCGTGCCCCTCAGGTTCAATCCGCACTTCCCGATCAATACGCTGATACTGATGCGTGCCGTCACCGGCATACAGCTGCGCCAGCCGGAACGCTTTCAAGCGTTTATCGACTGCTTGTTCAGCGCATTGTGGGTAGAAAGCCGAAGCCTGGACGAACCGGCTACAGTCGCCGCTGTGTTGAGCGAACACGGCTTTGATCCCGATGAAGTCCTGGCGTTGACCAGCGACGAAACCGTCAAGGCTGCATTGAAAGACAATACCGAGACGGCCGTTAAACGTGGTGTTTTCGGTGCCCCAACCATGTTTATCGGCAATCAGATGTTCTTCGGCCAGGATCGTCTCGACTTCGTCGAGGAAGCGTTACGCCAATCCTGAATCGACAAAAAAATCAGGCGCTGATTTCAGCGCCTGAGTTGTACACGATCAGATTGCAGCAGTACGCGTATTCAGCCATTCCAACGCTGCACCTTCGAGCAACGGGCTCAAGCGCTCGCGCACTTCAGCGTGGTATGCGTTGAACCACTGTTTCTCTTCCTGAGTCAGCAACGATGGCAGCAGGCAGCGTGTATCGATCGGACACAGGGTCAAGGTTTCGAATTTGAGGAACTCACCGAATTCGCTACTCCCCGCCACCTGATTCATCGCCAGGTTCTCGATGCGCACGCCCCAACGGCCCGGACGATAAGTGCCCGGCTCAATGGAGGTGATCATCCCCGGTTGCATCGCGGTTTGCGGTGCCGCCACTGCCTGGTAGGCAATCACCTGCGGGCCCTCGTGCACGTTGAGGAAATACCCCACGCCGTGACCGGTGCCGTGACCGTAATCGACGCTTTCGGCCCAGATCGGCGCGCGTGCGATAGCGTCGAGCAGCGGCGACAGAATGCCTTTGGGGAACTGTGCCCGTGACAGTGCAATCACCCCTTTCAACACGCGCGTGCAATCGCGCTTCTGCTCTTCGGTCGGTGTGCCGACTGGCACCATACGTGTGATATCAGTGGTGCCGCCCAGGTATTGACCACCGGAGTCGATCAGCAGCAGACCATCACCCTCGATCACCGCGTGCTCTTCTTCGGTGGCGTGATAGTGCGGCATCGCGCCATTGGCGTTGAATGCAGCGATGGTGTTGAAACTCAGCGAAACATAATCCGGGCGACGCTCACGGGCAGCGGTGAGTTTTTCGTCGATGGTCAGTTCGGTAATGCGTTCGCGGCCCCAGGCCGACTCCAGCCAGGCGAAAAACTCGCAGAGTGCCGCGCCGTCCTGTTCCATGGCTTTACGGATGTGCTGGGCGTCAGCTTCACTTTTTTGCGATTTGGCCAGCGTGGTCGGGTTCAAGCCTTCGACCAGTTTCACGCCGCTATCGAGGTTATCCAGCAGACCACTGGTTACGCGCGCGGGGTCCACCAGCAGGCTCGCGCCACTCGGTACGGCACGCAGAGCGTCGGACACTTCGCGGTAATCACGCAGCGTTACGCCGTCTTTCTCCAGCACTGCCCGCAAATCAGCATCAACCTTGCTCAACGCCACGAACAGCGTGGCTTGCTGTTGATTGATCAACGCGAACGAAACAAACACCGGGTTGAACGACACGTCACCGCCACGCAAATTGAACAACCACGCGATGTCGTCGAGGGTGGCGATGAAGTGCCAATCGGCGCCGCGCTCCTGCAACGTCTCGCGCAGTTTGGCGAGCTTCTCGCCGCGACTGACAGTCGCTTGCGGCGGCAAATGCTGATAGATCGGCGCATTCGGCAGGCTTGGGCGATCGCTCCAGACTTCCTTGAGCAGATCGATATCGGTGCGCAGACGTGCGCCGCGTGCTTCGAGCTTGCTGCCCAACGTGCGGGCGAAAGCCACCGCCATCACCGCGCCATCGACCGCAACCACACCACCTTCCGGTGTTTGCTCAGCCAGCCAATCCAGCGGGCTCGGTTGACCCGGTTGCAGCTTGACCAGTTCGATACCGCTGCCTTTGAGCTCCTTGGTCGCCTGTTCCCAATAACGACTGTCAGCCCAGACACCGGCGAAATCGTCAGTAACAATCAAAGTCCCGACCGAACCATGGAAACCCGAGAGCCACTGCCGACCTTGCCAGTAACCCGGCAGGTATTCCGACAGATGCGGGTCGGCGGACGGCACCAACAGCGCATGAATGCCTTCGCGGCGCATCAGTTCACGGGTGTGCGCCAGGCGCTGGGGAACCGATCCTTCGGTCAAAGTCTGGGTACTCATCATGTCTCCTGCCAATCACTTCATCGTTATTGTTCGTCACCGGAACAACCGGCTCGTTAAAGCCCTGTCGCCCAGAATGCCGGAGCACTGGCGCAGGCGGTCTTGATCAGTTGCGCGGCCTTGTCGATATCTTCGGCGGTGGTGAAACGGCCGAGGCTCAAGCGGATGGTACGCCCGGCCAGACGCGCATCATGCCCCAGGGCCAACAGCACATGCGACGGCGTGTTGCTCGCGGAATTGCACGCCGAAGTCGCGGAAAACGCCATCGAATGGCTCAAAGCCGCGCTGTTGAATTCGCCCTCGCTGAAGGTCAGGCTCAAGGTATGCGGAATGCGCTGGGTGGCACTGCCATTGAGGCGCATGCCCGGCAGGCTCAGCAGTTGTTCAAGCAAGCGTTCGCGCAACGCGACAATGGTTTTTTTCTCTTCATCGAATGCAGCGGCGGCCAAGGCAAATGCGGCGCCCATTGCGGCGATCTGGTGGGTCGCCAAGGTGCCCGAGCGCAAACCGCTCTCGTGTCCGCCGCCGTGAATCTGCGCTTGCACGCGCTGCTGCGCCCGGGGACCGACGTACAGCGCGCCGATCCCTTTGGGACCGTAGAGCTTGTGTGCTGAAAACGACATCAGGTCGACCCGCCACTGCGCCAGATCAATCGCCACCTTACCTGCGCCTTGCGCCGCGTCGACATGGAACAACGCCGCGCGACCACGGACGATTTCACCGATGGCCGGGATGTCGTTGACAGTGCCGAGTTCGTTGTTGACCAGCATCAGCGACACCAGAAAAGTGTCGTCACGCATGGCTTCGCTGACCGCTTGCGGGGTAATCAAGCCATCGGCGTCCGGCACCAGGTAGGTCACGGCAATGCCGGCGTCTTGCAACTGGCGGGCGGTATCGAGGATGGCTTTGTGTTCGATCTGGCTGGTAATGATGTGGCCGCCGGGCACACCGCGCGCCTGGGCGACGCCTTTGAGGGCGAGGTTGTTGGACTCGGTGGCACCGGAGGTCCAGACGATCTGTTCGGCTTGCGCGCCGACCAGTTCGGCGACTTGCCGGCGGGCCTGCTCGACCGTTTGCCGGGCTTGCTGGCCGAACGCGTGGGAGCTGGAGGCCGGGTTGCCGAAATTACCGTGAAACCCCAGACATTCGATCATCACCTGGATGACCCGCTCGTCCACCGGGGTGGTGGCGGCGTAATCGAAATACAACGGACGTATGTTCATAAAAGACTCGCAGAGCGTGTTCCGGGATCAGGAGGCTCGTGTCTGCAAACGGCACTGCGCAGCCTTGTGAGCTGCGCGTCGGTTCGAGAGCGTCATCAATACCTGATCGGATGCCGTTAAAGAAGAACAACTTCATTTAAAAGTGCGTAGGAACGCTCCTGAAGCCGAGCTTAACAGGCATCGGGCGGGCGGTTGAAGCAATGCGTCAGCTAAAGCTTTCGAGAAGTAACGGGTATAACGAAATCACCAGTAACGCCGCCATGCCCCAGTTGAACACGCGCAGCCAGCGCGGATCTTTCAACACATTGCGCAACAGCGTGCCGCACGCGGCCCAGACGCCGACGCTCGGCAAGTTGATGATGGCGAACACCGCGGCGATCACGACCACATTGGTGAAGTAGCCCTGCATCGGCGTATAGGTGCTGATAGCACCGATGGCCATGATCCACGCCTTGGGGTTGACCCACTGGAACGCCGCAGCGCCAAGGTAACTGATCGGTTTGGCGTCGCCTTCGACGTTGTCACCGACAGGCCCCGAGTGCGCGATTTTCCACGCCAGATACAACAGGTACGCCGCGCCGACATAGCGCAGAACCGTGTAGAGCAGCGGGTAAGTCTGAAATACCGCACCCAGGCCAAAGCCTACGGCGACAACCAACACGAAGAAACCGCAGGTAATGCCGAGCATGTGCGGGATGGTTCGGTTGAACCCGAAATTAACCCCCGATGCGAGCAACATTGTGTTGTTCGGTCCCGGTGTAATCGAGGTGACAAGGGCAAACAGGGCAAAGCCCAGCAAAAGATCAAGCGAGAGCGTCATGGGTTCAATCCGTCAGGGTCATTCAGATGTTGACCCTATCCCACGCGGCCCGGCAAACCCACGGACAGTTGGGAAAAACTTCGAGCAGTACAGTTTTCTTCTAGCTTGGACGACCGTGCAGCTGTACCGCACGTTCTGCGCTCATTTCGGCTTGCTTGTCGAATTGCGACTGACCCAGCAATTGGGCTTTCTTCGCGTGGTATTCGTCGAAGGACAAACCGCTGCGGTTCAGCGCTTCCATCGCCAGTTCGCGGGATTCTTCTGCGGTGTAGGGGCGCAATTCCGGGGAAACATGGCTGGCGCAACCGGCGAGAACGGAGACAGCGAGCAATAGGGAGACAGTCAATAAACGATTCATGGGAGCGTCCTGGCGAGCAATGTGGGGGTCGATGGACAAAGGCTACGCCCGGGCACACTCGCGCAAAAATCATCGCTCTCAATAGTGGCTATCAGAAAATCAGCATCACCGGCCTATATCTCCTAATGATCTATAAATATCAATTAACGTTCTTTTACGGAATATCAATCAACCTTTATAAATCCCTGCATGCATTCTCCACTGTTGCTCCAGCAACTGTTGCACTGGCAACAGTGGATCAACAATCCGGCCGCTAATGCACATAGCCGACCCCGACCGAAACGCTCAACGCCCCGTAAACCGGGCCCTCCAGGAATTGGTACAGCACTTGCTCAAGCCCAGTGACTTACTCACTGCTCGCTGAGCAACTGTTGAAAAAGGAACTGATCATGTCGCGTCCCCTGAAAGTCGTCGCCCTGTCCGGCGGAACCTGGCGTCCATCGCGCACGTTGGTGCTGACCCAAGCCCTACTGAGCGAATTGGCCGGGCACTTGCCAATCGAGAGCCATCTGATCGAACTCGGTGACATCGCCCGTCCGCTGGGTGGTGCCCTTTCGCGCCAAGAGTTGAGTGCGGAAGTCGAAGCCGAGCTGCAAGCCATCGAACAGGCCGACCTGCTGATCGTGGCCGCACCGGTTTATCGCGGTTCCTATCCGGGCCTGCTCAAGCATTTGTTCGACCTGATAGACCTCAATGCGCTGATCGATACACCGGTGTTGCTGGCGGCTACTGGCGGCAGTGAACGCCATGCGCTGGTACTCGATCACCAGCTTCGCCCGCTGTTCAGTTTCTTCCAGGCCGTGACGCTGCCGATCGGCGTGTACGCCACCGAGGCCGATTTCGCCGATTACCAGATCACCAGCGAGCCATTGAAAGCGCGGATCCGCTTGGCCGCCGAGCGTGCCGCGCCGTTGTTCGCGACGCAAATCAAACCGTTGCTGAAGATCGCTTAAGGAGCTGTTCATGGATGTTTTCTGGTTCCTGCCGACCCACGGCGACGGCCACTATCTGGGTACCACTCAAGGTGCGCGCCCGGTCACGCTCAATTATTTGAAACAAGTCGCGCAAGCCGCGGACAGTCTCGGTTATCACGGTGTGCTGATTCCCACCGGACGCTCCTGCGAGGACTCGTGGGTGATCGCCTCGGCGCTGGTGCCGTTGACAGAACGCCTGCGTTATCTGGTGGCGATTCGCCCGGGGATCATTTCGCCGACGGTGTCGGCGCGCATGGCGGCGACGCTGGATCGACTGTCCAACGGCCGCTTGTTGATCAACGTGGTGACCGGCGGCGATCCGGACGAGAACCGAGGCGATGGCAGTTTCCTCAGCCACAGCGAACGCTACGAAGTCACCGACGAATTCCTCAGGATCTGGCGCCGGGTGTTGCAAGGCGAATCAGTGGATTTTGAAGGCAAGCATCTCAAAGTGCAGAACGCCAAGGCGTTGTACCCGCCGGTGCAGAAGCCTTATCCGCCGCTGTACTTCGGTGGTTCGTCCGACGCGGCACATGATCTCGCCGCTGAACAAGTCGACGTCTATCTGACATGGGGTGAACCGCCGGCTGCCGTCGCCGAGAAACTCGCCGATGTGCGTGAACGTGCGGCGCGTCATGGTCGCAAGGTCAAATTCGGCATTCGCTTGCATGTGATCGTCCGCGAGACCGCCGAAGAAGCGTGGAAAGCCGCGGACAAACTGATCGAACACATCAGTGATGAAACCATTGAGGCGGCGCAGAAATCGTTTTCGCGTTTCGACTCCGAAGGTCAACGACGCATGGCGGCATTGCACGATGGCCGTCGCGACAACCTGGAAATCGCACCCAACCTGTGGGCTGGCGTCGGCCTGGTACGTGGCGGCGCCGGCACTGCACTGGTCGGCGATCCGCAGCAAGTCGCGGCGCGGATCAAGGAGTACGCGGACCTGGGCATCGAGAGCTTCATTTTCTCCGGCTATCCGCATCTGGAAGAGGCTTACCGGTTTGCCGAACTGGTGTTTCCGCTGTTGCCGGAGCCATACGCGAGCCTGGCCGGGCGCGGCGTGACCAACCTCACCGGGCCGTTTGGCGAAATGATCGCCAACGATGTGTTGCCCGCCCAAGCCAAGGCCTGAAAACGCCCACTGTAGGAGTGAGCCTGCTCGCGAAAGCGGTGTGTCTGCGCCGGTGATGTCGACTGTGCTGACCTCATCGCGAGCAGGCTCACTCCTACAGATAATCGCGTCGATTTGATGAGGAACACCGCGTGACCGCCAAACCACAAAGCACCCTGCTCTCCCCGCTGCTGACTGCCCGTCAACTGGCCGCCGAATTTGCCCTGACCGCCGTCGAACGCGACGAGCGCGGTGGCACCCCGAAAGCCCAGCGAGATGCCCTGCGTGACAGCGGCCTGCTGGCCCTGAGCATTCCGACCCGCTACGGCGGTCTCGGCGCGAGCTGGAGTGAAACCCTGCAGATCGTCCGCGAGTTCGCCAAAGTCGACAGTTCCATCGCCCACGTCTTCGGTTTTCATCACCTGATGCTCGCCACCGTGCGCCTGTTTTCTCGCACCGAGCAATGGCAGCCATGGTTCGAACAGACCGCCCGCCAGAACTGGTTTTGGGGTAACGCCTTGAATCCGCTCGACACCCGCACGGTGGTCAAGGACTTCGGTGGCTGGCGTGAGTTTTCCGGCAAGAAAAGCTTCTGCTCCGGCGCCACCGACTCGCAGATGCTCATCGCCTCGGCAGTGGATGAAAGTGCTGGCGGCAAATTGCTCATCGCCGCGATCCCTACGGGCCGCAGTGGCATCACCTTACATGATGACTGGAACAACATCGGCCAGCGCCAGACCGACAGCGGCAGCGCCACCTTCGAACGGGTGCGGGTCGAGGAATCGGAACTGCTGCTCGATCCCGGCCCGCTGAGCACACCGTTCGCCTGCTTGCGCCCGCTGATCGCGCAACTGACCTTCACGCATATGTTTCTCGGGATTGCCGAAGGGGCTTTTGAAGAAGCGCGGAATTACACCCTGAGCGAAACCCGCCTCTGGCACAAATCCGCCGCGCGCGATGTGCGTGAAGATCCTTACGTGCTCGCGCATTACGGCGAGTTCTGGGTTGCACTGGAAGGCATTCGCCTGCTGGTCGAGCGCGCAGCAGCGCTGCTTGATCAGGCGTGGGCCAAAGGTCCGAACCTCAGCGCCGAAGAACGCGGACATCTGGCCACGGCGATTGCCACCGCCAAAGTCGCCGCCAGCCGTCAGGGCCTCGACATTTGCAGCCGCCTGTTTGAAGTCACCGGCGCACGGGCGACTCACGCCTCGCTGCGCCTGGATCGACACTGGCGCAACCTGCGCACGCAAACCCTGCACGATCCGCTGGATTACAAACTCCATGAGCTGGGCGACTGGGCGCTGAATCAGGCGCTGCCGGTACCGACCTTCTATTCCTGACCTGCCTGCATTTGAACTAAAAAGAAGGACGAGCCCATGCAACTGCTGACTCTACCGCCCTCACCCGCCCTGGCCACGTCGATCCGCGCCACCGCGCAGGTGTTCGAAGACCCGAAGTCCCAGGCCCTGCTCGCGCATTTGCAACAGGTCGCACCGAGTGAAGCCAGCGTGCTGATCATCGGTGAGACCGGCACCGGCAAAGAGCTGGTAGCGCGGCACATTCATAACCTGAGCAACCGCCGTCATCGGCCATTCATCGCGGTCAATTGCGGAGCGTTTTCCGAGTCACTGGTGGAAGCTGAACTGTTCGGCCACGAAAAAGGCGCGTTCACCGGTGCGTTGAGCGCCAAGGCCGGGTGGTTTGAGGAAGCGGATGGCGGCACGCTATTTCTCGATGAAATCGGCGATTTGCCGATGGCGATTCAGGTGAAGTTGTTGCGGGTACTGCAGGAGCGCGAAGTGGTGCGGCTAGGGTCGCGCAAAAGCATTCCCATCGACGTGCGAGTGCTGGCGGCGACCAACGTGCAGCTGGAGAAAGCGATCAATGCCGGGAATTTTCGCGAGGATCTGTATTACCGGCTCAACGTGGTCAATCTGGAATTGAACCCATTGCGCGAACGGCCCGGCGATATCCTGCCGCTGACCCGGCACTTTATCGAAGCCTACAGTCAGCGTCTGGGGTACGGCCGGGTCAGCATCAGTCCCGGCGCGGAAAACAAGCTGCGCAGCTACAGTTGGCCGGGCAATATTCGCGAACTGGAAAACGTCATCCATCATACACTGCTGATCTGCCGCAACGGTGTGATCGAACGCGATGACTTGCGTCTGTCGAACCTGCGTATCGAACGCCCGGACGATCACCACGCCAGCGCCGACGATTCACCGGAAGCGTTGCTGGAACAAGCCTTCCAGAAACTCTTCGCCCAACAGGCCGGGGCGTTGCATGAAAAAGTCGAAGACGCTTTGCTACGCGCCGCCTATCGCTTCTGCCATTACAACCAGGTGCACACCGCTGCGTTGCTTGGTCTGAGCCGCAATGTCACCCGCACGCGGTTGATCAAGATCGGCGAACTGGCGGTGAACAAGCGGCGTATGACGGAAAACCTGCAAGGTGAGCGGCTGATCCAGTTGTCGATCTAACCGACCAGGGTGCATTGCAGTGCATCGTCGTGACTACGGGCGATGCTGCTCAGCACCTGGAACGAGTTGAAGGTGACGGTTTTCGCCTGATGGGCGCGGATCAACTGCCAGAAGTCCTGCTCGCCGCTTTCGAAACTGCGAAACGCGGCCTCCCCGGCCTCGCGCGTCTGCCATTGCAAAAAGCTCAAGACCCGCCGGCCATCGTCGCTGGCTTGCACGCTGGCACTGACAAAACCGTCGTAGCGTTGCGCCAGGCGCTCAGTCTGCACCGACAGCGCCGAGACCAGCGCCCATTGCTGGCGTGGCTCGATCTCGAATTCGATCAATTGGGTAAAGCTGCGGTTCTTCGCTGATGCTTGCATGAAAAGTCCCCACTCATCGTAAGACGAGTCTTGCGACTCGAAGGCCTGCAGGGTAAAACCTCTAGTTAAGTCAAGGTCAAGGGCTTTTCAGCATGATCAGCAAGGAAAACGTGCACAAGCCACTCACTGTTGGCGAGGTCGCGGCGCGCAGCGGTGTCGCGGTCACAGCCCTGCACTTTTATGAGTCCAAGGGTTTGATCAAGAGCCAGCGCAATGCCGGCAATCAGCGCCGTTATGCGCGAGCCGTGTTGCGCCGTGTGGCGCTGATCAAGGTCGCACAACGTTTGGGTATTCCGCTGGCGGAAATTGGCGAGGCGCTGAAAACCCTCCCGGACGATCGCGCACCGACGGCGGCGGACTGGAAGATGCTCTCGGAGCGATGGCGGCGAGAACTGGATGAACGGATCAATCAACTGACGTTGCTGCGTGACCGGCTCACCGGCTGCATCGGTTGTGGTTGTCTGTCGATGGAGGCGTGCCCGTTGCGCAATCAGGGCGATGTGCTGGGCGAACAAGGGCCGGGAGCGCACTTTCCAACCTGAATATTCCTGATGAATATCCTTGGGTGGATACAAAACTTGTGGCGAGGGGATTTATCCCCGATGGGTTGCGAAGCAGCCCCTAAGCCTCCCAGCGCGGTAATCCTGAAAGAATGAATCGGCAGGTTTTAGGGCTGCTTCGCAACCCATCGGGGATACATCCCCTCGCCACAGTTATATAACTGTTCAAAGTGAAGTGACTGCTCGTCGGGCGAAATTCCTGGCCGTGAAGACAGTTCTATAGTGATTCTTCCGCCGATGCGGTACAGCCGCATTTCGTAAAACAACAATCAGGGAGAACGTCATGAGCGTAAAACCCATTCCCGAGGGGTATCACAGCATCACCCCATATCTCGGCATCGAAAAAGCCGCCGAGGCCATCGACTTTTACAAGAAAGCCTTTGGCGCCAACGAAGTCATGCGCTTGGACATGCCTGATGGCCGCGTCGGCCACGCCGAACTGCGCATCGGTGACAGCGCGATCATGCTCGGTACGCCGTGCGATCAGGGCCCCTTGAGCGGCCCGGACAAAGCGGTTTCGGTCGGTTTGCATCTGTATGTGACGGATGTCGACAAATCATTTCAACGGGCACTGGATGCCGGGGCGACGACGGTGTCCGAGGTCAAGGATCAGTTTTACGGTGATCGCAGCGGGACATTGAAAGATCCGTACGGGCATCTGTGGTTTCTTGCCTCGCGCAAGGAGGATTTGACCGAGGAGCAGATCAGGCAGCGGGCGATGGAGATGTTCCAGCAGGGTTGAGATTTGCTGTGTGATCACTGGCCTCTTCGCGGGCAAGCCCGCTCCCACAGGATTTTGCGGGGTGACATAGATAGTGGTCACACTAAAGTTACCTGTGGGAGCGGGCTTGCCCGCGAAGGCGCCATCACTGACAACACACTTCATGACCGGCTACACCACATTTAGCCCCTTGCCCCGAACCCCGGATAATTTCAGGATGCATCTCACAAGCACCCTGAAAAAGGATCAGCCCGATGTTTGCCGGATTTCTCAAAGACCAGCGCCACGTCAACGGCGTCGACATTGCTTACCGTCTCGGCGGTAGCGGGCCGGGCCTGTTGCTGCTGCACGGCCATCCGCAGACCCACGTGATCTGGCACAAAATCGCCGAACAACTGGCCGAACACTTCACCGTGGTCGCCGCCGACCTGCGCGGTTACGGCGACAGCAGTCGACCCGCCGCCGATGCGCTGCACCGCAATTATTCAAAACGCGAAATGGCCCGGGACAACGTCGAACTGATGAAGGCGCTGGGTTTCGAGCAGTTTTCGATCCTCGCCCACGACCGTGGCGCTCGGGTCGCCCATCGCCTGGCCCTCGATCACCCCGCCGCCGTGCAACGCATGATGCTGCTGGACATCGCCCCGACCCTGGCGATGTACGCACAAACCAACGAAGCCTTCGCCCGGGCCTACTGGCACTGGTTTTTCCTGATCCGCCCGGCGCCGCTGCCGGAAACCTTGATCGAGGCCGATCCCGAATCGTACCTGCGCAGCGTGATGGGCAGTCGCAGCGCCGGGCTCAAGCCGTTCACAGAACAGGCGTTCGGTGAATACCTGCGTTGCTTGCAGCAACCGGGCAGCGCTCGGGGGATCTGCGAAGATTACCGCGCCAGCGCCAGCATCGATCTGGAGCATGATCGCGCCGACATTGCCGCAGGCCAGCATCTGAATCTGCCGCTGCGGGTGCTTTGGGGGGCTGAAGGTGTTGTCGGACGCTGCTTCGATCCGCTCGGGGAATGGCAGCAAGTGGCGATGAACGTAACAGGCCAGGCGCTGCCCGCCGGCCACTATCTCGCCGAAGAAGTCCCGCAACTACTGCTCGCGCAAGCGCTGGATTTTCTGCGCTGAACGGAGCCGGCCAATGTCGATGCTATGCTGGCGGCTTCTGCTGCCAGTGCTCGTTTTGACATGACCCAGAAGAAAGACGCCGTGCCCCTGCCCGAAGACCTGCGCGTACTGCTCACCGTGATCCGCAAGAACGGCTTCGCCGCCGCGGCCGATGAGTTGGGGCTATCCCCGGCCTACGTCAGCAAGCGCATCCAGATTCTCGAAAGCACCCTCGGCGCGCGCCTGCTGCATCGCACCAGCCGCCGCGTCTCGCTGACCGAGGACGGCGAGCGCGTGCAGCGCTGGGCGTTGCGCATTCTCGATGATTTCCAGCAACTGCACGACGAACTTGCCGACGCCCACGACAGCCCGCGTGGGCGTCTGCACATCTGTAGCAGTTTCGGTTTTGGCCGCAATCACGTGGCGCCTGCCGTTTCATTGCTTGCCGAACGTTATCCGGCGCTGGAGATTCGCCTGGACCTGTTTGATCGGGTGGTGGACATCATCCATGAAGGGTTCGATCTGGAAATCCGTGTGGGCGACGATATTCCTGGCCAGCACATCGGCCGGCGCCTGGTCAGCAACCGGCGAGTGCTGTGTGCGGCACCGAGCTATCTGCAGCGACGCGGCACACCGCAGACGCTTGATGAGTTGCAGCAACACGATTGCCTGGTGATCAAGGAGCGCGACAACGCGTTCGGCATCTGGAATCTGGATCGCGACGGCACGCAGGAAAGCGTGCGGGTCAGCGGGCCTTTATCGTCGAACAACGGCGAGATTGTCATGCAATGGGCGCTCGATGGGCGTGGGATCTTGCTGCGCTCGTTGTGGGATGTGAAGCCGCTGCTGGATGACGGACGTCTGGTTCAAGTGCTCGAGGATTACCGTCAAAGTGCCAACGTCTGGGCGGTGTACCCGACGCGACTGGCGCATTCGGGGAAATTGCGTGCGTGTGTGGAGTTTTTTCAGGCGCATTTCCGGGATCTGTCCCTGTAGCCCAACCACCATAAAACCCTGTGGGAGCTGGCTTGCCAGCGATGGCGTCGGTTAAGCCAATACAAATGCAAGATGTGCCGGCCTCATCACTGGCAAGCCGGCTCCCACAAGTTACGCTTTCAATTCAGCCAGGGATTGGCGGCCAGATGCTCGCGTTCAAAAGCCTTGATTTGCTCGCGGCGCTGCAAGGTGCTGCCGATGGCATCCAGCCCCAGCAACAACGCCGTCTTGCGCAGCGTATCAATCTGAAAGTCGATCACCGAGCCACCGGCCAGACCGATCTGCTGTGCCTCCAGGTCGATACTGATACGCGCTCGGTCAGGCTGACTGACCAGTTGTGCGATCCGCTGGACCTGCGCCTCTTCCAGGGTAATCAACAACACCCCGTTGCGTTGGCAGTTGTCATAAAAAATCCCGGCAAAACTGCTGCCGATCAACGCGCGAATGCCCATCTGCTGCAAGCCCCACACCGCATGTTCACGGCTGGAGCCGCAACCGAAATTCGCCCCGACCAGCAGAAAACTCGCGCCCTGCCACGCCGGCTGGTTCAACACGAACGCAGGATTGGGCGTGCCATCGGCGAGAAAACGCAAATCGAAAAACACGCCACGATCCAGCCCCTGACGATCGATGCCCTTGAGAAACTGCTTGGGCATGATCACGTCAGTGTCGACGTTGGCCGCCAGCAGCGCTGCGGCCTGGCCGCTGACCTGGGTGAAGGGTTGCAGGCTCATGGGCGTTCTCCAAAGTGGCGGATGTCGGTGAGTCGACCGCTGATCGCAGCGGCGGCGACCATCGCCGGGCTCATCAGATGGGTGCGCGCGCCGGCGCCCTGACGGCCCTCGAAATTGCGATTGGTGCTGGAGGCACAGCGGTCGCCGGGGGCCAGGACGTCGTCGTTCATCGCCAGGCACATCGAGCAACCGGACTGACGCCATTCGAAACCGGCGTCGATAAAGATCTGCGCCAACCCTTCGGCCTCAGCCTGAGCGCGGACTTCGCTGGAGCCCGGCACGATCATCGCCCGCACATGCGCGGCCACCTGTTGCCCGCGCACGACGCTGGCGGCGTCACGCAAATCTTCGATCCGGGCATTGGTGCAGGAGCCGATAAAGGCATGGCTGATGACGATATCGCCTAGCGCCATACCCGCTTCAAGGCCCATGTAATTGAGCGCGCGACGCATGTCCTGGCGCAGGATCGGGTCGTCGATGTCTTGTGGGTCCGGTACTCGCGCACCGATGGCGGCGGCCTGATCCGGGCTGGTGCCCCAGGTGACCATCGGTTCCAGCAGACCCGCATCAAGATGAATTTCCCGGTCAAACCGCGCACCCGGATCACTGCGCAATTCACGCCACGTTGCCACTCCGAGTTCCCACAGTTCACCTTCAGGCGCACGCGGTTTGCCTTTGAGATAGGCGAATACTTTGTCGTCCGGCGCCATGAACGCACCGCGTGCACCGGCCTCGACCGCCATGTTGCAGATGGTCATGCGCGCTTCGACACTCAGGGCAGCAATGGTCGAACCGCAGAACTCGATGGCGTAGCCGGTAGCCCCGGACGCGCCGATCCGGGCGATCAGCGCCATGATCACATCCTTGGACGTGAGCCCCGGCGCCAGTTCGCCATCGACCGTCACGCGCAGGCTTTTCAGGCGTTTGTACACCAGCGTCTGCGAGGCCAGCAGATGCTCGATTTCCGAGGTACCAATGCCGAAACCGAAAGCGCCGAGCGCGCCATAGGTGGTGGTGTGGCTGTCGCCGGCGGCGATCACCATGCCCGGCAGAATAAAACCCTGCTCGGGGGCGATCACATGTTCGATGCCCTGGCGCTTGTCGAGAATGTCGAGCAATTCGATACCGAAGTCCCGACAGTTTTCCGCCAGATATGACACTTGCCGGGCGCCACCCGCGTCGGGCATCGCCGCGACCCGCTGCGGTGTGGTCGGGTTGACGTGGTCGACCACCGCCAGCGCCGTCCCCGGGCGCCATACCTCGCGCCCGGCATCACGCAAACCGCTGAAGGCCTGTGGACTGGTGTATTCGTTGATCACCTGACGATCTATGTACAACAGGACGTGGCCCTGATCGTCGAGGCGACACACCGTGTGCGAATCGATGTGTTTGTCGTAAAGGGTTCTGGGGGTCATGAACAGCACTCACGCAGGGAATCCGGGTGAGCTCCATCATAGGCAGCGGCGAGTTGCCATCAATCGGCAGACAGTGATCGCGTCGTCCATGAATCGTGTTTGATCTGCCGGGCACCGAGGTCCCGTCCCCTGCGGTAATTGTGCTGACCAAGCGAATTGCGAAACATTTGCTTTCATATCGCTTTTCGGGATTTACCACGCTCATTCGTCCTATAGAGATGCAGGCCGTTCGCGTAGGCAAAAGCCACGAGCGCCTTTCGGGGATTCCCGTGCTGCGAAGCCCGTAGCCCGCTCCCTTCCACCGAAAACAAGACGCGCAATCATGTCGAAGAAATCCCGTTCAAAACTATGGTTCCTGGTGCATAGCTGGCTGGCGTTGCCGATCTGGTTTTTTGTCCTGATCGTCTGCGTGACCGGGACACTGGCGGTGGTCAGCCAGGAAATCGTCTGGCTGGCCAACCCGCAAATGCGCGCCAGCCAGCCGTCGGATGACGCCCCGCTGCTCAGTTACGATCAGGTGCTGGCGGCGATCAAAAAAGCCGAGCCACAGACAATCGTCGAAAGCATCAGTCGTCCGGACGAGTCGCACTTTGCCCTCGATGTCGAAGTCAGCTACCCCGACGGGCGCTCGCTGACGGTCTACGTCAACCCGTACACCGGCGTCATCCAGGGCACCGCGCCCACCTTCGACTTCAAGGCTTTCACCCGCGCCCTGCACGGCTGGTGGCTGGTGCCGTTCACCAACGGCTACAGCTGGGGCTGGTACCTGGTGTCGTTTCTCGGCGTGCCGATGCTGGTGTCATTGATTACCGGCCTGGTGGTCTACAAACGCTTCTGGAAAGGCTTTCTGCGCCCGACCCTGCGCGTGCGCCACGGCGCACGGATTTTCTGGGGCGACTTCCATCGACTGTCCGGTATCTGGTCAATCTGGTTCATTGCGGTGATCTCCATCACCGGCATCTGGTTCCTGATTCGGGCGTTCCTGTTCGACAACCAGATTTCAATCTCGAGTGAACCGATCATTCCGGCCATGTCCCGTGAAAGCGTGCCGATTTCCGCAGCCGGCACGCCGCCCCCGCGCATCAGCCTGGATCGCGCCGTCGAAATCGCTCAGCAGGAGATTCCGGGACTGGAAGCCAGTTTCGTCAGCCTGCCGGGTAACGCTTACAGCCACATGAGTGTCGGTGGTCGCGGCTGGTATCCGTTGATGTTCCAGACCGCGACACTCAATCCGTACAACGGTGATATGGCCGCTTCACGTTTGCTCTCCGATCGCTCCTCGCTGGAGTTCGTCACGGAATCCATGCGCCCGCTGCACACCGGTGACTTCGGCGGTATCTGGATCAAGCTGATCTGGTTTTTCTTCGGCCTGCTGCTGAGCATGATGGTGCTCAGCGGCTTGCTGATCTGGACCAAACGCACTGCCCTCGCTACCGCGAACGCGCTCAAACGCGAGGACAAAAAAAACCGCACAAAGGCACAAGCGGTCATGAGCCGTGAACCTTCGGAGGCCACCCAATGAACAAGTCCAAAACGACCGCGGCGCCCTCGCCACTGGCGCGTTTCTGGCGCAAATGGCGGTTTCATATCAACATCCTGTTGCTGTTGATCCCGCTGGGCTTCATGCCCAAATACTTCGCCGACGCTTCGCTGTTTCGCGGCGACAGCGGCCTGGGACAACATGAAATCGGCAATATCCAGGTCGGGCCATGGAGTCTGCGCCTGGCCGAACTGCGTGACCAGGCCCCCATCCTCACGGGCCCGGCCGGCTACATGAAAGACTTCAGCGCAGCCCTGTGCGATACCTGTGTCGAACAGGTCAAAGCCACCTACCTGCGCATCGGCAAGCCGCGCAGCCTGCGCGCAGCCGGAACCATCTTCTTTGGCACGCCCTACCGCATGGGCACACAAATGCCGATCCCGGAAAAGACCAAAACCGACGCAGAACTGTGGATCACCATGGAAGGCTGGGACGGCAGCATGCATCAGGCCTCGATTCCCCTGAGCCAGGCCTCCCCCGCCACTGTCGCCTGGCTGAATAAACAAGGAGCCAAACCATGAGCCCTGCCAAACATCCTTCCCGCCTGCGGCTGGGCGCCGCGCTGCTGGTCCTGTGCGCCGGTTTCAGTGCCAACGCCCTGGCGCACAACCCGATGTGCGAATGCAAAGCCATCGACGCCGAGCAGATCAAATGCACCGGTGGTTTTTCCGACGGCAGTGGCGCACCGGGGGTGACCCTTGACGTGATCGGCTACGACGAAACCATTCTGGTGCCGGGCAAGCTTGGTAGTGATTCGACGCTGACCTTCAAGAAACCCGGCGCCGAGTTCTACGTGCTGTTCGACGCCGGCCCCGGCCACGTCGTCGAAATCGACCAAGCGGATATCGAAGCCCCATGACCACGCCCACCACACAAATCGTGCGCCCGGCCGGTGCCGGTCATGAAACCCTCAACGTTCTGCTGCTGTGCCTGCTGATCCTCGCGCTGGCCGGTTCCGTGGTGGCGTGGCGCGGGGTGTCCCATGACCCGGAACCGGTCGCGAGCGATCAACTCGATGCTCGCCGCGACCTGAGTGCCGCCGAGCAAGGCATTTATGCCGACCTGCGCGTGACCCTGGACGAAATTCGCTTGCTGCGTGAAGAGCAGAAAACCCTGCCGACGCCACAAAACCTCGCGGATGAAGGCTTTGCGCCGTTTGCGCAGGACGCGAGTTCCGTCAGCCGTGGCGGTCATGCCTGGCAAATGCAGGCAGACACCGCCTACTTCGGCCACAGCCAGACGCCTGCCGTTGCCGGTTCGTTTCTGATGCGCATCGACAGCGACGACAAGGCTGCGCCGGATATCTGGCTCAACCGTGACGCCGCTCTCACGGCGCCGCAGGATCTGACCGACGCTGCGCTGTCTGTCGCTGGCTGGAAACAGATCGTCACGCAATACGATGCCGGGGTTACCCGCGAACATCGCCATTGATTCCTCGCCCTCAACCGAGAGAAGACCGTTTGCCCATGTCCAGTTCATCGCCTCGTCGTCCTTTATTGCGTCTGTTTCTGTTTGGCCTTTGCGCCTGTCTGCTGAGCCCGTTGGCCAGCGCCGATGAGGCCAAGCGCCTGCGCATCGGCATTACCCTGCATCCTTATTACAGCTATGTGGCGAACATCGTCGGCGACAAGGCCGAAGTCGTCCCGTTGATCCCGGCCGGTTTCAACCCGCACGCCTACGAGCCGCGCGCCGAAGACATCAAGCGCATCAGCGGCCTCGACGTGATCGTGCTTAATGGCGTGGGCCATGATGACTTCGCCGACCGCATGATCGCCGCCAGCGAAACACCGAAGATCAAAACCATCGAGGCCAACGAAAACGTGCCGCTGCTGGCCGCCACAGGAGTCGCCGCACGCGGTGCCGGCAAAGTGGTCAACCCGCACACCTTCCTGTCGATCAGCGCCTCCATCGCGCAGGTCAACAACATCGCCCGGGAGTTGGGCAAAATTGATCCGGACAATGCCAAGACCTACACCCAGAACGCTCGCGCCTACGGCAAACGCCTGCGGCAGATGCGTGCCGATGCGTTGGCCAAACTGACCCAGGCGCCGAACGCCGAACTGCGTGTCGCCACCGTCCACGCGGCTTACGACTATCTGCTGCGCGAATTCGGCCTGGAAGTGACGGCCGTGGTCGAACCTGCACACGGGATCGAACCGAGCCCCAGCCAGTTGAAGAAAACCATCGACCACCTGCGCGAACTGGACGTTAAGGTGATTTTCTCGGAAATGGATTTCCCGTCCACGTACGTCGAAACCATTCAGCGTGAGTCGGGTGTGAAGCTGTACCCGCTGTCGCACATTTCCTACGGCGAATACACCGCCGACAAGTACGAAAAGGAAATGACCGGCAACCTCGACACCGTGGTGCGGGCGATTCAGGAGTCGGGGGCATGACTGGAAAAGAAACCCTTTCTGACACCTCCAAATCCCCTGAGGGAGCGAGCCTGCTCGCGAAGGCGCCCGATCAGCCAACATTTTTATCGAATGACGCACCGCTATCGCGAGCAGGCTCACTCCTACAGGGTTTCGGGCCGACGCTGGATTTTGCGGGGGTTTGCCTGACGCTGGGCCGCACCACGATTCTCGACAACGTCACCTTTCAGGTTCAGCCCGGCAGCGTCCATGCACTGGTCGGTCCCAACGGTGGCGGCAAGAGTTCGCTGATCAAGACCCTGCTCGGACAGATGCCGCACCAAGGCCAGCTCAGCCTGCAATGGCCCGGCGAGCCCGGCACCATCGGCTACGTGCCGCAGGCGCTGGAGTTTGATCGCGGCTTGCCGATGACCGTCGACGATTTCATGGCTGCGATGTGTCAGCGCCGCCCGGCGTTTCTCGGTTTGAGCAAGCACTACGCCGGCGCCATCGGCGAGGCGCTGGAACGGGTCGGCATGCAGGACAAACGCAAACGGCGCATGGGCGCACTGTCCGGCGGCGAACGTCAACGCGTGTTGCTCGCCCAGGGTCTGATCCCTGCCCCGCAATTGCTGGTGCTGGATGAGCCGATGTCGGCCCTCGATGAGGCCGGGATCCAGGTGTTCGAGCGCCTGCTCGGCGACTGGCGCGCGGCGGGCATCACCGTGCTGTGGATCGAGCATGATCTGGAAGCAGTCGGGCGTCTGGCCAATCGCGTCACCGGCCTCAACCGTCGCGTGCTGTTCGATGCCACGCCACAACAGGCGCTGACCCCGGAACGTCTGCTGAGCCTGTTTTCAACCCATCCACGGAGCGCTGTCTGATGAGTTATGAAGCCTTTCGCTTGATGGTTCAGGGCTGGGCGTCCTCCGGTTACCTGCCGGAAGCGCTGGCCTATGGTTTTGTGGTCAACGCGCTGCTTGCCGGTCTGTTGATCGGCCCGGTACTGGGCGGACTCGGTACGCTGGTGGTGGTGAAACGCTTTGCGTTTTTCTCCGAAGCGGTCGGCCACGCCGCCTTGACCGGGGTGGCCATCGGCATTCTGCTCGGCGAACCTTACACCGGACCGTATGGCAGCCTGTTCGGCTACTGCCTGCTGTTCGGCATTCTGCTCAATTACCTGCGCAACCGCACCGGCCTGGCGCCGGACACTCTGATCGGCGTGTTCCTGTCGGTATCGCTGGCGCTGGGCGCGAGTCTGCTACTGATTCTGGCGGGCAAGATCAACGTGCACATTCTGGAAAACGTGCTGTTCGGTTCAGTCCTGACCGTCAATGGCAATGATCTGGCGGTGCTGGCCATCGTCGGTTCACTGGTCATGGCTCTGGCGCTGCCGCTGTACAACCGCATCATGCTGGCCAGCTTCAACCCTCAGTTGGCCGCCGTGCGCGGCGTGGCGGTGAAGACCCTGGATTACCTGTTCGTGATTCTGGTCACGCTGATCACTGTGGCGGCGGTAAAAGTCATCGGCGCGATTCTGGTCGGCGCGTTGCTGGTGATTCCGGCAGCGGCGGCGCGCTTGCTCAGTCAGTCGCTCAAGGGCTTTTTCTGGTGTTCGGTGCTGATCGCCACCGTCAGCACGCTGTGCGGAATTCTCGCCCCCATCGTATTCGATCTGCCGATCCCGTCCGGCGCCGCGATCATTCTGGTCGCCGGCATTGCTTTCGCCCTCGCCGCCATCGCGCGCGGGGTTGTCCCGAGTCTGAAAGGGAATCTTGGATAAATGACGTTTTCATTGCGCAACCTGACCCTGGCCATGGCCCTGTGCGGCGTGGTCTGCACACCGCTGATGGCCGCTGAAAGCAGCAAGCCCTTGCGGGTGCTGGCCTCGCTACCGATCACCTACGGCTTGGGCGAAGTGCTGCTCAAGGGTACTGACGTCAGCCTCGAACGCGCCGCGCCGGCAAATTTGCCGGGTAGCCGACAGACCGCCTATTTCACCGGTCGCGGCGCCCCGGCGCTGAGCAAACTGGCGACCGGGGCTGACGCGGTGATCGGCGTGCGTTCGCTGTGGGCCGATGATCCGCTGTATCCGATCGCCCGGCGCAGCAACATCCGTATCGTCGAGGTCGATGCCGCACGCCCGGTTGATGGCGCCCTGCCCGGCATCGCCGTGCAACCGGGCTCGAAGGTCGATGGCTTGAACAGTCAGCCGTGGCTGGCGAGCAACAATATGGGACGCATGGCCGACGTGATGGCGGCGGATCTGGTGCGTCTGGCACCGGCTGCCAAACCGAAGATCGAAGCGAATCTGGCGGCGTTGAAACAGCGCCTGCTCAAACTCAGTGCCGACAGTGAGGCGCGTCTGGCCAGTGCCGATAACCTGAGTGTGATGAGTCTGAGCGATCACTTCGGTTATCTGATCGGCAGCCTGAACCTGGAGCTGATCGGACAGGATCCACGTCCTGATAGCGAGTGGACGCCGGAGGATCTGAAGCATTTGACGGCGACGCTCAAGGACAATGATGTGGCGGTGGTGTTGCATCACCGGCAGCCTTCGGACGCGGTGAAAGCGGCGATTGCCGAGTCGGGTAGTCGTCTGCTGGTGCTGAGTGCCGATGCGGCGGATCCGGTGGCTGAGCTTGAGGGGAATGTGGATCTGCTGCTCAAGGGATTGAGCGGCGCGTAATCGCACTGGAGACCGAGTCATCGTTCATCGATGGCAAGCCAGCTCCCACAAGGGTTTGTTGTGTTCCACAAATGGTGTACACACCGCAAATCACTGTGGGAGCAGGCTTGCCAGCGATGGGGGGTTAAAAGGCACCACAAGTTCCAGCCATGAAAAAACCCGCTGACTGTCACCAGTCCAGCGGGTTTCTTTTTGCCGGTCAGCTTATTGAACTGCAGCCTGTGCTTCCATTTTCTGGCGCAGGCTCAGTGGGCGCATGTCGGTCCAGACTTCTTCGATATAGGCCAGGCACTCCTTCTTCAGGCCGCTTTTGCCCACGGTGCGCCAACCTTCAGGCACGGCTTTGTAGTCCGGCCAGATCGAGTACTGCTCTTCGTGGTTGACCACGACCTGAAAGAGGATGTCCTCGCGGTCGAAAACTGACGTCATGCTGGTTCTCCATCGTTGTAAGGGTGGGCTGCACATCGGATGCAGCCGGGTATGTAGAAAGAACGTTCGGCGCGGCGAAAAATTTACACAGCGGCGGTGGCGGCAGCCAACGCACGGCCGAAAATCTCGGCGACGCGGTCGATTTCCGCTGCGGTGATCACCAGCGGTGGCAGGAATCGCACCACAGCACCATGACGACCGCCCAGCTCCAGAATCAGACCGCGCTTGAGACATTCGCGCTGCACCAGTGGCGCCAGACGCGCAAACGCGGGGGGATGGCCGAGCGTATCCGGCGTGCCCGTTGGATCGACCAGCTCAACGCCGAGCATCAAACCACGGCCTCGAATATCACCGAGTTGCGGGAAATCGCGCTGCAGGATGTACAGGTGTTCGCTCAGGCGCTCGCCCATGGCAGCGGCGTGCTCGCAAACCTTGTGCTCCACCAGATAACGCATCACGGCGGAACCGGCGGCCATCGCCATCTGGTTGCCACGGAACGTGCCGGCGTGGGCACCCGGTTGCCAGGTGTCGAGCCAGTCGCGATAAACCACCACCGCCAGCGGCAGACTGCCGCCAATGGCTTTGGACAGCACCACCACGTCCGGCGTAATACCGGCGTGCTCAAAGGCGAACATTTTGCCGGTGCGGGCAAACCCACTCTGGATCTCATCGACGATCAAGGCTACGCCAGCTTTCTCGGTGATGCGGCGCAAGCCGCGCAGCCATTCGATGTCGGCTGGAATCACACCGCCCTCGCCCTGCACCGCCTCGACGATCACCGCCGCCGGCAATTGCACGCCGGCTTCGGGATCGTTGAGCAGGTTGTCCAGATAGCTCAGGTTAGCTTTCACACCCGCCTCGCCACCGAGTCCGAACGGGCAACGGTAGTCATACGGGAACGGCATGAATTGCACGCCGCTGCTGAGCAAGGCGCCCAGCGGCTTTTTCGGCCCCAGGCTGCCCATCAGGCTCAACGCCCCCTGGCTCATGCCGTGATAACCGCCGGAGAACGACAGCACGGTGCTGCGCCCGGTGGCGGTGCGCACCAGTTTCAGCGCGGCTTCGACAGCATCGGTGCCGGTCGGGCCACAGAACTGGATTTTCGCCTGCGCCGCCAGTGCCGGCGGCAGCAGGCCGAACAGATCCTGGACAAATTGATCCTTGACCGGCGTGGTCAGGTCCAGCGTGTGCAGCGGCAGTTCATCGGCCAGCACCTGCTGGATCGCCTCGATCACCACCGGGTGGTTATGCCCCAGTGCCAGCGTGCCAGCCCCGGCCAGGCAATCGATGAAGGTCCGGCCCTCAACGTCCTCGACGTACAGACCCTTGGCGCGTTTGAGTGCCAGCGGGATGCGGCGCGGATAGCTGCGGGCATTGGATTCCTGCCGGGCCTGACGGGCCAGCAGTGGCGATTCGTTGAACTGGTACAACGTTTCTGCTGGCGCCGAGCTGACCCGGGCCGATGACTCTTCGATAAGGCTGGTGGCGACTGACATCTCTCGACCCCTCAATTCGCTATGGATTGTGACCAAAACAGCACACCGGACAGGTGCGCATTCCGGTTGCGGGGCGCACTTGCAGGTTTTCCTGTTCTGGAAACGCTTAAGCGAGGCGAGGATTTAGCCCCTTGAGCGACTGATCATCCGGACATTGCCAGTGGCGTGGACATGGGCAGGATCTGCAAGCCTTTATGGACGAGGCGTGGGGCAGATTCGCGGTAGCCGAGATGGCGATAAAACGCTTCCCCGGTGCGCGTGCTGTTCAGGTGCGCATGGAACACACCACGCCCTCGCAGCCAGCCTTGCAGATCGCTCATCAGCGCTCGCCCTGCGCCCCGGCGAAAGAATTCCGGTTGAACGTGGCAGAGCACAATGTCACCACTGGCCTGAGCCATGCCGACACCGACCGGTTTGTCCGCCAGCAAGGCGATACTCAGGTAGAAGCGCGGATCGGCCAGCCGGGCACTGATGTAATCGGCGGACTGCTGACCGATCCAGTCGCTGACAAGTTGGGGGTCATTGCGATGATCGAGCGCGCAACCGAAGCGGATCGAGCGTTCGATGATACGGCTGATGATTCCGACGTCGGCCAGAACGGCCGGACGAATACAGATGGGTGCTTCCATGGCGCTGTCCCCTCAATCCATTGAGTCAAAGCTGCGCTGACCTTAGCGTCACCGCCAGCGAATAACCAATGGAGAGAAGTTACATTTGATGTGCGCCCCCCTGTAGGAGTGAGCCTGCTCGCGATAGCGTCCGTTCATTCCCCACTCATGGGACTGAACGATTGCTATCGCGAGCAGGCTCACTCCTACAAGGGAAAGTGGTGAATTCAGACGGCTTGCAACGGCATGGTCAGCTCGACGCGCAAGCCATCCGGGCGGCTGTCGAAATGCAGAGCACAGTCGCAACGCTGGACGATCGCCTGGACAATCGCCAGGCCGAGGCCGCAGCCGGTGCTCTGGCCGTTGCGCCAGAAGCGCTGGGTCAGATGCTGCAGATCATCCTGCGCAATGCCCGGGCCATGGTCACGCACGACGAAACGTACGCGGTTGCCAATGGTTTCCAGACGTAACTCCACCGCACAGTCCTCAGGGGTATGGCGCAAAGCGTTATCAAGCAGATTGCGCAACGCAGCAATCGACAGCACCGCAGGCATGTGCAACGGCGCTGTGGAAAGCTCGGGCGGCAGGTGCAACTTGATCCGCAGACGCTCACCGCCCGTGGCATCGGCAATCGCCAGCCTGGCCACTTGCTCGGCGCTGCATTGCGAGCCATCGTCGAACGACAGGCTGCCCTCCACCCGCGCCAGCAACAGCAATTGTTCAAGCGTGCGATGCAGCCGGTCGGCGCCTTCCTCGGCCCGCGCCAGCGACTGATCGCGGGCACTGCCGTCGGTCATCCGCGCCACTTGCAGGTGCGTCTTGATCGCTGTCAGCGGGCTGCGCAATTCGTGGGCGGCATCACCGGTCAATCGACGTTCACGTTCAAGGGTCTTGCCGATGCGCTGGAACAGTTGATTCTGGGTGTCGAGCAACGGCTTCAATTCGCTGGGAAACGACTGCAATTGCAACGGCTCAAGCGAGTCGGCATTGCGCCGCATCAAGGCTTCGCGCAGGCGGTTGAGCGGTGCCAGCCCCTGGCCGATGCCCAGCCACAGCAGGCACAGACAGCCGAGCAGCGCCACACCGACAGGCACCGAAGCCGCCAGCAGGATCGACATGTTCAGGGCTTCGCGCTCGATTTGCCGATCCGCCGTGGTGATCCGCACATCGCCGCGAGCCAGGGTGAAGCTGCGCCATGGCGCTCCATCGATCATCTGGTCGTGAAAGCCCATTTTTTCGGCCTCCAGTGCTTGTTCGGGATGGTTGTGACTGCGGGCAAGAATTTCCCCGCGCAGCGAACTGACCTGACACGCCATGCCGCCGGGAATGTTCAGTTGCTCGGCACTGAAATGGGTGCCCTCGCCCTTGCTCGGCAGCGCCGGCAGTTGCTCCAGCAGCCCGGCGACCATGCGCGCCGACGCCACCAGACGCTGGTCGAGGGAGAACATCATCTGGTTGCGCAGATCGCTGAGCATCCAGGCTGCCGCCAGCGCCCAGATCAGCGCGAACGCAGCGCCGAGGGTCAGGCTCAGGCGCAGTCGCAGGCTCATCACTTGCCTTGATCTCCACCATCGGCCGGGCCCAAGCGATAGCCCAGACCGCGTACGGTTTCGACGATGCCTTTGCCGAGTTTGCTGCGCAGGTGATGGATATGCACATTCAACGCGTTGCTTTCCAGCTCATCGTTGAAACCGTAGACGCTGTCCTTCAACTGCTCGGTCGACAGCACCCGGCCGCGATTGTGCAACAAGGCCTGCAACAGTGATTGCTCACGTCGCGACAAATCCACCGGTTGTCCGGCCAGGGTGGTTTCGCGGCTGCTCGGATCGTAGGTCAGCGCGCCGTGTTCGATCAGGTTGACACTGCGCCCGGCCACTCGCCGCAACAAGGTCTGCAGACGCGCGAACAGCTCGCGCAGATCGAACGGTTTAAGCAGGTAATCATCCGCGCCGGCCTGCAAGCCATCGACCCGGTCGGTGACCGAATCGCGCGCGGTCAGAATCAGCACCGGAATTTCCAGACCGTGCTGGCGCAGCTGCTGCAACAGTTTGAGACCATCTTCGTCGGGCAGGCCGAGATCAAGCACCATGACATCAAACTCGGCAACCTTGAGCATCGCCCGCGCCTTGGACGCGGTGTTGACGTGTTCGACGGTCAGCCCCTGAGCCGTGAGACCGGCAACGATGCCGCTGGCGATCAGCTCGTCGTCTTCGCAAACCAGTACGTGCATGGGTGCTCCGTGAATAAAAAGGCGAGTGAAGCAGGCGAGGATTAAGCGGCAATTATGGCCGTCACCGAGGTTCCCGGGAAGGCGGGATAAAAACCGCTGCATAAAACCTGGCGCGAAAAGCCACAGTCACCGGGCGTTCAATCCTCTCTCACTAATAAAGAAACACTTTTCGCCTATATATAAACAGCCCAATCAATTAATTTAAAACCGACAACTTAAACAGCCACAAAATTGATATGTAGAACATATCCAAACTATAACAAATCGTCTCTATTGACTGGCTCCCCGGCCCGAAAAAAAATCGATAACAGCCATTGACTCGAAATTATGCGCAACTTAATCACTTCATGAAAGAGCTAGCGCAGAGCAACTCAAAGCAACACATTCACCCTATTTAAATTAAAGGATCAAGATATGCCCGCATTAAAAAATTTTGTCGCCGTGGATTGGCGTTCCGGAAAGGACCGGATCTATTTTTTCTTCAAAGACACCAACACTTACTCTCGATTCAATATCGGCGATAATGAAGTTCCCTCCGGTTATCCGAGACCGGTTGCCGGAGGCTGGGATACCCTCACTGATATGACGACCTTGCGTTTCGGCTTTACTACGACCGGAATCCCCAGGCAAGACGTGTTCTTCGACGATCGTGACATCCTCTGGTTGTTTTCTTATCAGGATGGAATTCCGACAGTGAACTGGTACAACCAGGACACCGACAAGAACATGGGTTTCCAACGCGTTGAAGAATCAATATGGTATCGCCTGCTACCTTATTTCGATCGCATCATCGGAGGTTTCTGGCTGGGGTCCACTATTTCAGGCGAAAAGTTTCAATTCATTCTGAATGATGGCCATTGTCTCTCTCTGAACCTGACGACCGGCAAGATCTCACGCGACACTATCAACCAAAACAACTGGCCCGGTTTATCGCGTTTTAAAGATCGAATTATCTCAATGGTCACAAATGATGTGACAGACCCCACAAGGATCTATTTCTTCCTTACCAACAATGAGTACTTGACCTATTCAGGTACAAGTGTACATGGCCCCTACGAGGTTGATGAAGGGCGCTGGCCAGGCTTGTTGCGCGACTGATTGGCCAATCATGGAGGGGCTTGTAGGATAGGGTTAATTATCGGTTAATCGACGCCACCCATTCTGCATCTCACTTGCACAGGGACAAGGCTCCTCCATGCGTCATTTTTTTCTTTTGTTTGCTCTGCTGATCTCGGGCCTGGCCCAGGCGGGAAGTAATCCTTTCGAAACGAAACCGGAATTCTTGCCGGTCGATAAGGCGTTCGTCCTCACCTCTGAACGTCTGGAGTCCGGTGAGAATCAGCTGTTCTGGCAGATTGCCGACGGTTATTACCTGTATCAGAAACGCCTGAAATTCGATGGACTGGCCGCTGAGCAGCAGCCAGCCTTGCCCGAAGGCGAATCCCACAGCGACGAGTTTTTCGGCGAACAACCGGTCTATCGCCAAGGCCTGGAAGTGAAAATCCCGGCGGCGGCCACCGGTCAGATCAAAGTCAGTTATCAAGGCTGCGCCGATGCTGGCCTGTGTTATCCGCCGCAAACCCGGGTGATTGACCTGGGCGGTAAAGCGACCCCGGCTGCCGGCGCCGAAGCACCGGATCAAGCGCTGGCCAGCAGCCTGCAGCAACGGGCGCTGGGCTGGAGCCTGCTGGTGTTTTTCGGCCTCGGCCTGCTGTTGGCCTTCACCCCCTGCACGTTGCCGATGCTGCCGATTCTGGCCGGGATGATTGTGGGGAGTGGCGCGACGCCTCGCCGAGGTTTCGCCTTGGCTGGCAGTTATGTGATCTGTATGGCGCTGGTCTATGCGGCGATGGGCGTGATTGCCGCGCTGCTTGGAGCCAATCTTCAGGCGTGGTTGCAAAATCCGTGGCTGCTGGGTGCCTTCGCGGCCGTGTTCGTGGTGCTGGCGTTGCCGATGTTCGGCTTCTTTGAATTGCAATTGCCGGTGGCGCTGCGAGATCGGCTGGAACATGCCTCGCGCAGTCGCAGCGGCGGCAGCCTGATTGGCGCCGGCGTACTCGGCGCGCTGTCGGGCCTGTTGGTCGGCCCGTGCATGACCGCGCCACTGGCCGGCGCGTTGCTGTACATCGCACAGAGTGGCAACGCCCTGCACGGCGGGTTGATTCTGTTCTCGCTGGGGATCGGCATCGGTGTGCCGTTGTTGTTGCTGGTGACCGTCGGTAATCGCTTCCTGCCAAAACCCGGCGAGTGGATGAACCTGCTCAAAGGCGTGTTCGGTTTCCTCTTCCTCGCCACGGCCTTGCTGATGCTGCGCCCGGTGCTCGATCCATCGTTGTGGCTCGGTCTGTGCGGCGCCCTGCTGTTGATCGCGGCTTATTGCGCCTGGAAACAGTCGGAAGGCTTTGGTCGTGTTGCACAGTTGTTCGGTGCTACGGGATTGCTGCTTGGCTTGTGGGGCAGCTTGCTTGTCATTGGCGCGGCAGGCGGCAGCGACGATCCGTATCAGCCATTGCAGGTTTACAGCGGCGGCCGTGTCGCCAGCGCTGCACCCAGTGGTCATGACGCGTTCATCACGATCAACGACCCCGCAGCGCTGCAACGCGAACTCGATACCGCCAAGGCACAGGGCCAATGGGTCCTGCTCGATTACTACGCCGACTGGTGCGTGTCGTGCAAAGTCATGGAGAAGCAGGTGTTCGGCAAGGACCAGGTGATGCAGGCGTTGAGCGACGTACGCCTGCTACGCCTGGATGTCACCGCCGACAATGCCGCCAGCCGTGAACTGCTCGGCCGTTACAAAGTGCCGGGGCCGCCGAGCTTTGTCTGGATCGGCGCCAACGGCGAGGAACGACGCAGCCAGCGCATTACCGGTGAAGTCGATGCCGAGACGTTTCTGCAACGCTGGACCACCACCCGAGACGCCAACTGATGCTGACATTCACCCTCGGCACCTTTGCCATCGCGCTTAACCACCTGCTGCTGATCAGTGCATTGGCACTGGCGACCTTCGTCGGCTGGCGGGTGGCCAAACGCGGCGGCGATAATCCCGAGTCGGCGCTGTTCAGCCTGTTTCTGCTGGGCATGCTCGCCGCCCGCGTTGCGTTTGTCGCTCTGTACTGGAGCCACTATCGCAATGATCCATGGCAAATCGTTGACCTGCGCGATGGCGGTTTTCTCGCCTGGCCGGGGGTGATTGTCTTGCTGCTCGCCGCCCTGTATCGCGGCTGGCGTCGTCCGGGTTTGCGTCGGCCGTTGGGGTTTGGCGTGGCCAGTGGTGTGGTGTTCTGGTTGCTGGCGACGCTGTCGCTGAACATCTACGAACAAGGCACTCGGCTGCCGAACATCGACCTGCGCAACGCTGCCGGGGAGACGATCAAGCTCAGCGACTATCAGGGCGGCCCGCTGGTGATCAACCTTTGGGCGACCTGGTGCCCACCGTGCCGGCGTGAAATGCCGGTACTGGAAAATGCCCAGCAGCAACGCCCGGACCTGACCTTCCTGTTCGTCAACCAGGCCGAAAGCATGCAGAGCGTGGCGACTTTTCTCGAAACCCAAGGCCTGAGCCTGAACAACGTGTTGTTTGATCGCGGCGGTCGACTGGGCCAGGCCGTGGGTTCCATGGCATTGCCGACTACCCTGTTCTATAACCCTGATGGTCGCCTGTTGGCCAGCCACCTGGGCGAGTTGTCCAACGCGAGCCTGGCCCGCGCCCTGGAAAACTTCGACGTCCCGAATCCTGATTCGACTGCCGTACCGGCCACCTCTGCAAGGAAACTGCCATGCCCCGCCTCCGCCACCTGCTGACGCTGACCCTGGGCACTGCCCTGCTGCAACTGCCGTCGGTTCAGGCCGCCGAAGAACTGCCCGCTGCGATCAAGCAGATCGAAGCCAAGGGCGCAAAAATCGTCGGCCAGTTCGACGCACCGGATGGTTTGCGCGGTTATGCCGCGCAATACCAGAACCGCGGCATGGCGCTGTACCTGACCCCGGACGGTAAACACGTGCTACTGGGCAATCTGTACGATGCCGACGGCAAAGACTTGAGCAGCGAGCCGTTGCAAAAACTGGTCTACGCACCGCTGGCCAAGGAAGTCTGGGCCAAGTTCGAGGCGAGCAACTGGATTCAGGACGGCAATAAGGATGCGCCACGCACCGTGTATCTGTTCAGCGATCCGAACTGTCCGTATTGCAACATGTTCTGGGAACAGGCCCGCCCTTGGGTCAAATCCGGCAAGGTGCAGTTGCGGCACATCATGGTGGGCATCATCCGCGAAGACAGCCCGGGCAAATCCGCCGCACTGCTGGCGGCCAAGGATCCGAGCAAAGCCCTGGAAGATCACGAAAAGGCCGGCAAGGGCAGTTCGCTCAAAGCCTTGAAGGACATTCCAGCAGCGGTGCAGAGCAAACTGGCGGTAAACATGCAGTTGATGGAAGACCTGGAATTGCAGGCGACGCCGGCGATTTTCTACATGGATGACAAGGGTGAACTGCAACAACAGCAAGGCGCGCCTTCGCCGGACAAGTTGGCAAAGATTCTCGGGCCTAAGTAAAGATCACGGGCTCCTGCATCAGGTGCGGGAGCCATTACCACTCGCATCGGCCGACGATGTCATCCAGATTGTCTGCCGTCCCCTGTTCCTTCAAGAATGACGTGACCTCGGCGACCCACTGCTGATCTGACGCAATGCCAGCCCAAGCGTGGGTGCCCGCGCGATGGTAGGGGCGATCGTCAAACGTGTTGATCAGTGCCTGATTCAATGTTCGTACATCAAAGTCCGGATTTTTCGCGTTCTGCATCATCAGTGAGCTGAACACCCGCTGTTGCGTCTCTTCGCACAATTTGACCTGCCGAGCGTCAGTGGAGCTCACGACAATAAAAGTGGGTTGGACATCCTCATCGAGCGCTGCCTGCAACCGATAGTGCCCATCGATAATCACGTATGAGCACAACCCTCCCACGTACCACAGCAATACCGGCGGCAAACTGCCCTCTCTGGCTTTCTTACGCCACCACTTGAGACGACCTGCCAGCGGGTCCACCGCATGCACGCCGATAATATGGCCCAGATCCCAATCGAGCCAATGCACGGTTTGCGCTTGCACGTTATCGAGAATGCCCTCACCACGTGCGTACCAGTTCGGCAAATGACTGGATGCATCAGGTAGTGTGGAGAAATACCAGCCACTTGAGCCATCGCCGGATTTACTGCGCCCGGCATGGGGCAACATTGGTCGCGCCACCCAATGGCCGGGGTAGAGAAAATCGGCCTGATTCTCCATCAGCTCGTTAATGAAGTAGCGACACCAGCCGCGTATGCGCTGGTCGGGAGGTAACTCAAAGTGTTCCTGAACGTCAGCCGAGCCAATAGCGGGGACGGATGGCGAATCCGCTTGAATGGGCTGAGGGTTGCGCACCAACCACGCGCCGTAATACGAAGTGGCGATAGTGCCCCAGAACAACGGGACGTCATTGAGCATCAACCTCATTCGAGCATTGTTGCCACTGAGCAAATGCAGTGGCGGTTTGCTCGACTTCGAGCGTTTGACCTCAACGCTCAGCCCGACCCAGTTTTCCTCAAGATCCTTGAGATCCCGCCAGTAAAATTGCTTCACAGCAGATCCTTTACGAACATCATTGCGGGCAAAGCCCCACAAGTTTTCATCGTCGTTCACAAGTCCGCTGTAGGAGCTGTCGAGTGAAACGAGGCTGCGATTTTTTGATTTTTAATCGTAAAAAGCAAGATCAAGAGATCGCAGCGTGCCGCAGTGCCTGAAGAGTTTATTGATTGCGGTCCGCCAAAAACTTCAGCAATACCTCATTCACAAACTGCGGATTCTCCAGATTGGAGATATGCCCCGCCTCCGGCACCAATGCCCACGGACAGCCAATCAACTCCGCCATTTCCTGTGTCTCCGACGGTGGTCGTGGTTTGTCCTGATCACCGCACAGCACTAGCGTGGTGGCCGCATTCAGCTCGCCCAGACGCGACAACAGATCATCACGGCCAAACGTGATGCGCCCCATCGGCACGATGCTTTGACGCAGTCGATCGGCGGAATAACCCGCCAGTTTTGCGCGGAAGTCCTGATAAAGCGCCGACTGTGGATCAATGCCCGGGCGGAAGAAAATCGGCACGACAATGTCGAGCAACTGCTCGCTGATCTCACCGCTTTCTTCGATTTGCTTGAACAGCGAGAAGTAATACTGACGCGTGGGTTCGGGCTCTACGCCGACATAGGTGTCCATCAACAGCAGACCGTTGACCCGCTGTGGAGCCGAGAGTGCCAGACGCACGCCCCACATGCCGCCGACCGACAGGCCGACCAGAGTGACCTGGTCGATCTCCAGATGATCGAGCAACGCCTCGGCCTGCCGGGCGATGTCATTCAGTGATGTCGTGCCATCCGGCAAGCGTGCGGACTCGCCATGGCCCCAGAGATCCAGCGCAATCACCCGGTAGTGCGGTGACAACGCGGCGATTTGCGGCGCCCACATGGCCTGATCCCACAGATAACTACCGGCCAGCAGCACGGCCGGGCCGGTGCCTTGATCAATGTAATGAAGCGCTTGTCCGTCCACCGTGAAGAAAGGCATCGACCACCCCCGCGACAAAAAAAGAGAACCGGCAGACTGAGCTGCCGGTTCTGGATCGTCAACCTTGGAAATGTACGTGAATGTACCGGTTGAATTGTGTTGAACGCACTGACGCCATCGCTGGCAAGCCAGCTCCCACAGGTTCAGCGGTAAACAAAAAATTTGTGCACACACTCAATCCCTGTGGGAGCTGGCTTGCCAGCGATGAGGCCGGAAAAGACGCTAGAGATTACAAGCCCTCCAGCTCCGCCATCAGGTCATTCAAGCGATCTACCTCCCACAGGTTCAGCGGTAAACAAAAAATTTGTGCACACACTCAATCCCTGTGAGAGCTGGCTTGCCAGCGATGCGGCCGGAAAAGACCCTGGAGATTACAAGCCCTCCAGCTCCGCCATCAGGTCATTCAAGCGATCTACCTTCTCCTCGGTGATATCACTGGCCGCCAGGCCATTGATGTACTCGGCCAGTTCTTCCACCGTGCTGCACTCGAACATCGCTCGCAGCGGCACGTCGCGTTGCAGGGTTTTCTGCACCCGCGAGGCAATCTGTGTGGCTAGCAGCGAATGTCCGCCCAGTTCGAAGAAGTTGTCGCGCACACCGACTTTCTCGACTTTCAGAACCTCGGCCCAGATACCCGCCAGGGTCTGCTCCAGATCGTTGCGCGGAGCCAGGTAATCCTGGCTCTGCAACTGACCGATCTCCAGCACCGGCAAGGCCTTGCGGTCCAGTTTGCCGTTGGCGTTATGCGGCAACTGATCCAGCCACAGCCAGTGCAGCGGCACCATGTATTCCGGCAATTCGCTGCGCAGGCGCTGCTTGATCCGTTCCAGCCGTTCACCTGGATTCAATGCCGAATCAGCGGCGACCAGATACCCCACCAGGTGCTTGCCGTTGGCGCCCTCCTGAACACCGACCGCGGCATCACGGACTTCCGCTTGCTCGTGCAGGCGCGCCTCGATTTCACCCAGTTCAATCCGGTAACCGCGAATCTTCACCTGATGGTCGACCCGACCGACGTATTCCAGCACGCCATCGCTACGGCGACGCGCCAGGTCACCAGTGCGATAGAGACGCTCGCCCGGCGCACCGAACGGGTTCGGCACAAACACCGGCGCCGTGCGCAACGGATCGCTGACATAACCGCGACCGACGCCAGTACCGGCCACACACAACTCACCCACGGCCCCCAACGGCACCAGTTCCAGCGCGCCATCGAGCAAGTACAGCAAGTTGTTGTCGGTCGGCGTACCGATTGGCAGATAGCTGCCGCGCGTCGAGGCCATGTCGACACGGTAGAACGCTACGTCATCCGAACATTCCGCCGGGCCGTAAGCGTTGACCAGACCGATGTCCGGGTAACGCAGCAACCATTGGTGCGCCAGTTCCGGCGGCATCGCTTCACCGGTTGGCAACATCCAGCGCAGACCGTCGAGGCTCAGGCGATCCGAGGCCAGCATGCCTTGAATCAGCGACGGCACGCTTTCCAGCACCGTGATGCCTTGGGTCTGCACATGCACCAGCAGACCTTGCGGATCGTGGGCGATAGTGTTCGGCACGATGTCGACCCGCGCACCAAACAGCGGCGCGGCGAGGAACTGCCAGACCGAAATGTCGAAGCTTTGCGACGCGGTCTGCGCGATCACATCGGCGTCCGTCAGATTCAGGTACGGCACTTTGCTCAACTGGTTATTGAGCATGCCGCGCTGCTCGACCATCACGCCTTTCGGCAGGCCGGTCGACCCCGAGGTGTAAATAACGTAGGCGAGGTTATCCGGGCCGCTGTAGATGCCCGGGTTTTGCATCGAGATCGCCTGCGCTTGAACCTCTTCCCACACCAGCAAGCGTGGCCGATTGGCACAGCTGAACTCATCGAGCAACGCCTGCGCCTGGTCACGGCACGCCTCGCTGCACACCAGCACCGGCGTGCGACTCAGCTCGATGATGCGTTGCAGACGCTGACTCGGCAGCCCCGGATCGAGCGGCAAGTAACCGGCGCCAGCCTTGAAGCTGCCGATGATCATGCCCAGCAGGTCGAGGTTACGCTCGGCCAGCAACGCCACCGGTTGATCCATCTCCACCCCGGCCGCAACCAGCGCATGGCCGAGACGGTTGGCTTTTTGATTCAGCTCGGCATAGCTCAGTTGCTGATCGAGGCAACTGGCCGCGATGCGTTGCGGATGCGCTGCAACCTGTGCTTCGAACAGCGCAACGTAGCTCTGCTCCAGCGGATATTCGTGCTCACTCTGATTGCAACCGTGCAGCAGGAAGTCCTGTTCCTCGCTGCCCAGCAACGGCAGGTCAGCCATGTCGCCATGGAAACCATCGACCAGCGCCAGCAGCAGGCGCTTGAACTCGCCGAGCATGCGCTCGATGGTCGATTCGTCGAAATAACGCTGGTCATACGACAGATGCAGACCGAGGTCATCGCCGGGGTAGCACACCGCCGTCAGTGGGAAGTTGGTATGCGTACGGCCCGAATCCGAGGTGGCGTTAAGGCTTTGCGCACGGTCCAGTACCGAGACTTCCACCGGAGCGTTTTCGAACACGAACAGGCTGTCGAACAGCGGCTGGCCCTTGGGCAATTCGCTTTGTTCCTGGATGTTCACCAGCGGCAGGTATTCGTACTCGCGCAGTTGCATGTTGCTGTCGAGCAAACCACTGAGCCACTGCCGCACACTGGCGCGCTGATCGTCTGCCGGGATCTGCACTCGCAGCGCAATGCTGTTGATGAACAGGCCGACGGTGCGTTGCATCTCCGGCATTTCCACCGGACGCCCGGCCACGGTCACGCCGAAGAGCACGTCGCGATCACCGCTCAGGCGTCGCAGCACCAAGGCCCACGCCGCTTGGGCGAAGGTGTTGATGGTCAGTTGATGAGCCTGGGCCAGTTCGCGCAGACGGGCGCCGTCCTCGACATTGAGTCGGGTGTAACGGTCGCCGACGACCATGCCGCCGCTTTCACCGGCGTGTTCACGCAGGAACGGTCGATCACTCGGAATCGGCGTGGTGCGCTCAAAGCCTTGCAGGTTCTGCTGCCACCACTGACGCGCCTCGGCCAGGCTCTGGCGTTGCAGCCAGCCGATGTAATCGCGGTAACGCGGCGGTACGGCCAATTGAGCTTCGCGATCTTCGCCGAGCGCGGTGTAGATCTCGAAGAAATCGTTCATCAGCAGCGAACGGCACCAGGCATCGATAAGGATGTGGTGGTTGCTCATCATGAACCAGTAGCGCGCCGCGCCGACCTTGATCAGACGCAGGTGGAACGGTGCCTGATTGAGCAGATCGAAACCGGCCTCACGTTCGCTTTTCAGCAATGCTTGCAGTTTCGGTTCCTGCTCGGCTTCGCTGACGTTGCTCCAGTCGAGATACTCGATCGGCGTGCGACCCGGCGTGTGAATCACTTGCAGCATGTCTTCGCCAACGTTCCAGCAGAACGAGGCACGCAGTGCTTCATGACGGGCGACCACCGCTTGCCACGCCTGAGCGAAACGCTCGGGGTCGAGTTCGCTGTTGATGCGGTAGCGATCCTGCATGTAGTACAAGCCTGTGCCCGGTTCGAGCAAGGTGTGCAGCAACATGCCTTCCTGCATCGGCGTCAGCGGATAGACGTCCTCGATGTGCGCGGCGGGCACCGGCAAGGCATCGAGTTGCGCCTGTGTCAGTTTCGCCAGCGGGAAGTCCGACGGCGTCAGACCACCGGCCGCATCTTGCAGGCAATGCTCGATCAAGCTCTGCAATTCGCCGAGGTAGGCATCGGCCAGATCGTTAATGGTCTGCGTGTCATAACGCTCGGCGCTGAAGGTCCAGCGCAGCAGCAGCTCACCGCCGTAGACCTGACTGTCGACACTCAATTCGTTTGGCAGTGGCGCTTGCGGATCGTGTGCCGCGCCGACCGGTTCGTCGAGCGGACGGAACAGCGCATCACTGCCGAAGCTCTGGTCGAACTGGCCAAGGTAGTTGAAGGTGATCGGCGCATGCGGCAGCGCAGCCATGCTGTGTCGGCTGAGGTCATCGGCCAGATAACGCAGCACGCCGTAGCCCAGACCTTTGTGCGGCACCGCGCGCAGTTGCTCCTTGATCGCCTTGATCGAAGCGCCCTGCCCGGCGGCTTCTTCGATGTTGTGCGGGGTCAGGCGCAGTGGATAAGCGCTGGTGAACCAGCCGACAGTGCGAGTCAGGTCGATCTCGTCGAACAGGGTTTCGCGGCCGTGACCTTCCAGTTGAATCAGCGCCGACGGCCGGCCGCTCCAGCGGCACAACACGCGGGCCAGCGCCGTCAGCAACAGATCGTTGACCTGGGTGCGATAAGCGCTCGGCGCCTGTTGCAGCAGTTGTCGGGTGCGCTCGGCATCGAGGCGCACGCTGACGGTTTGCGCGTGACGGTTCTGCTGGCCGCCCTGCGAATTTGCGCAAGGCAGATCAGCGTTCGGACCGGCCAGTTGCGTCTGCCACCAGCTCAGCTCTTCACGCAGGGATTCGCTGCCGGCGTATGCCTGCAAACGCGCCGCCCAGTCCTTGAAGGCACTGGTTTTCGCCGGCAGTTTCACCGATTGTTCGGCGTCGAGCTGGCGATACACCGTTTGCAAATCATCGAGCAAGACCCGCCACGACACACCGTCGACCACCAAGTGGTGGATGGCGATGAACAGACGTTGCTGAGCTTCAGGACCATCGACCAGCAAGGCACGCAGCAGCGGGCCGTTTTCCAGATCGAGACTGCGTTGAGCATCGGCAAACAGCGCCTCGCACTTGTCCATCGAGGTCACGCGCACTTGACACAACACGGGCGCATCGGACAGCGGTTGATGCGTCGCTTGCCATGCTCCGCCGACCTCGCTGAAGCGCAGACGCAAGGCGTCGTGCTGTTCAATCACGGCCAGCAGCGCTTGCTCCAGACGATGCGGCTCCAGCGCCACGTTCGGCTCCAGCAACAACGCCTGATTCCAGTGCTGGCGCTCAGGGATTTCAGTGTCGAAGAACCAGTGCTGGATCGGCGTCAGACGCGACTCACCCGCAACCAGTCCTTGCTCGGCCGTTACTTGTTCACTGCGGCTCGCCACCGCCGCCAGGGTCTGCACCGTCTGATGCTGGAACAGGTCACGCGGGCTGAAATGAATGCCCTGCTGCCGCGCCCGGCTGACCACTTGAATCGACAGAATCGAATCGCCACCGAGTTCGAAGAAATTGTCGTTGAGGCCGACCTGCTCGACGTTGAGCACTTCGCACCAGATCTGTGCCAGGGTCTGCTCCAGCTCGTTGCTCGGTGCCACGTAATCCTGACGATTGAGCTCCGGATCCGGCGCCGGCAAGGCGCGGCGGTCGAGTTTGCCGTTGGCGGTCAGCGGCATGCTCGCCAGCAGGATCAGGTGCGTCGGCACCATATAGTCCGGCAGTTGGCTCTTGAGATGCGACTTCAGCGCTTCGCGCAGTTCGGCTTGTCTGGTTTCGTCTTGTTCGGCGATCTCGGTGACGAGGTAGCCAACCAATTGCTTGCCGCTCGGCGCATCCAGCGCCAGCACCACGGCTTCGCGGATTGAAGCGTGATCGAGCAAACGAGTTTCGATTTCGCCCAACTCGATACGGAAGCCACGGATTTTCACCTGATGGTCGATCCGCCCCAGATATTCCACCAGGCCATCGGCACGCTGGCGCACCAGGTCGCCGGTGCGGTACATGCGCCCGCCATCGGTGGCGAACGGGTCAGCGACAAAACGCTCGGCGGTAATGCCCGGACGGTCGTGGTAGGCCTGCGCCAGACCGGCGCCGCCAACGAACAATTCACCGGTCGCACCTTGCGGGACCAGCGCCAGGTCGGCGTCGAGGATGTACGCCACCCGGTCGCCGATCACGCTGCCGATCGGCACGCTGCCGGCGCCCTCCTCCAGCACGTCCGGGGCCAGACTGGCCAGCGGCATGACCACGGTTTCGGTCGGGCCGTAGGCGTTGAAGAACAGGCTTGGCTTGAAGGCTGCACGAATCCGATGCAGATGTTCGCCGGTCAGCGCTTCGCCGCCGGTGATGATCATCCGCACTGGCAGGATTTCGTTTTGCGTCGCGAGGAACTGCGCCAACTGGCTGCCGTAGCTCGGGGTGAAGCCGAGCACATTGATTCGATGGTTGCGGATCAAGCCGCAGATTTCTTCCGCGTCCCACTGCCCTTGCGCACGCAGCACAACCTGCGCACCGCTGAGCAGCGGCACCAACAGACGTTCTGTCGCGGCATCGAAGTTGATCGAATAGAAGTGCAGTTCGCAGTCGTCCGGGCGCATGCCGAAACGCTCGATCACGGCTTGGCAGTGCATGGCAATTTCGCCGTGGGAGACCACCACGCCTTTCGGTTTGCCAGTCGATCCCGAGGTGTAAATCAGGTAGGCCTGATGCTGCGGCAGGCTGATAAACGGCAGCTCAGTGGCTGGGTGATCGGCCAGTGTCGCGCTGTCATCCTCCAGGCACCAGCGCGCCACGCTTGCCGGCAAGTCTCCAAGCGCTTTGAACATTGCGCGATCACTGAGCAGCAGACCGATGCGGCTGTCTTCGATCATGTAATGCAGACGGTCGAGCGGATATTCCGGGTCCAGCGGCACATAGGCGCCACCGGCCTTGAGAATCGCCAACAGGCCGATAACCATTTCCAGCGAACGCTCCAACGCCAGTCCGACCCGCACTTGCGGGCCGACGCCACGCTGACGCAGAGCCCAGGCCAGACGATTGGCGCGGGCGTCGAGTTCGGCGTAGCTCAGGGTATGGCCAGCGAAGGTCAGGGCCGGCGCATCTTTGCGCACCAGTGCTTGCTCGGCAAACAGGTGATGAATGCACTGATCGAGACGATGCTCGCCCGGTTCGACGCCGAGGCTGTCGAGCAGTTGTTGTTGCTCTGGCGCATCGAGCAGCGGCAGTTCGCTGAGGCGCTGCTGCGGATCGGCGATCAACGCTTCGAGCAAGTTGCGCCAATGCCGCGCCATGCGTGCGATGGTTGGTTCGTCGAACAGATCGGTGCTGTACGTCAGGCAGCAACCGAGGCGATGGTCGAGGTCGGTGACTTCCAGGTTGAGGTCGAACTTGGTCGCCCGCGCATCGTTGGCCAGGTACTCGACGGTCATGCCGGCGAGCATGCGGCTCTGCTGGAACTCCCAGCGCTGCACGTTGCACATCACCTGGAACAACGGGTTGTACGCGGCACTGCGCGGTGGCTGCAAGGCTTCAACCAGATGATCGAACGGCAGATCCTGGTGAGACTGGCCTTCGATAACCGTGTGACGTACCTGCTCGAACAATTCGCCAACCGACATCATCCCGTCGAGCTGGCAACGCAGCACCTGGGTATTGAGGAACGCACCGATCAGCCCTTCACTTTCCGGACGGATCCGGTTGGCTACTGGCGCGCCGATGCGCAGATCGGTCTGGCCACTGTAGCGGTAAAGCAAGGTCGCGAGCGCGGCGGTCATGGTCATGAACAGGGTCAGACCGTTTTGCGCGTTGAACGCACGAACGCGGGCGGCGAGATCATCGCTGAGGTCGAAACGGAACAGTTCGCCCTGATGGCTTTGCACCGGCGGACGCGGACGGTCGCCCGGCAATTCCAGCAGCGGATGTTCGCGACCGAGTTGCGCGGTCCAGTAGTCGAGTTGACGTTGACGCTCGCCGGATTCCAGCCAGTTGCGCTGCCAGACGCTGTAGTCGAGGTACTGCACCGGCAACGGTTCCAGCGGCGAATCGCGGTCGTCGACAAAGGCTTCATAGAGCGCGCTGAGTTCACGGGCGAAGATGTCCATCGCCCAGCCTTCGGTGACGATGTGATGCAGGGTCAGGACAAAGTAATGCTCATGCTCGGCAGTCTTGACCAGACAGGCGCGCAGCAGCGGACCGGTTTCCAGATCGAATGGCAGGTGCGCTTCTGCATCGGCCAGTTGCTGGACGTTTTGCTCACGCTGATCGGCCGGCAGTTTCGAGAAATCCTTCCAGTCCATGCGCACGCCGGTCTCGGCATGCACCTGCTGACGGGCAACGCCGTCGACGCTCGGGAACGTGGTGCGCAGGGTTTCGTGACGCAGGATCAGCGCTTGCAGCGCCGCCTCGAAACGCTCGACATGCAACACGCCACGCAAGCGCGCCATGCCGCCGACGTTGTACGCCGGGCTGTCCGGTTCCATCTGCCAGAGGAACCACATGCGTTGTTGCGAATAAGACAGCGGCACCGGTTTGCTGCGGTCGACTTTTTCAATCGGTGGCTGCTTGTTGGTTTTTCCGCTGGCCTGAATCAGACGGATCTGTTCAGCGAAATCACCGAGTTCGCTGTGCTCGAACAGGGCGCGCAACGGCAGCTCAACGTCGCAAGCCTGGCGGGTGCGCGAGATGATTTGCGTGGCCAGCAGTGAGTGGCCGCCAAGGGCGAAGAAGTCGTCGCGCAGGCCGACTTGCGCCAGGCCCAGCACTTCGCGCCAGATCGCGGCGATCTGCTGCTCAAGTTCGCTAACCGGTTCGACGTGCTCACGTACTTGCCATTGCGGCTCGGGCAAAGCGCGACGGTCGAGTTTGCCGCTGGGGCTGAGCGGCATTTCGTCGAGGCGCATCAGCTGCGCCGGGACCATGTATTCCGGCAGCTCGGCGGCCAGTGCGGTTTTCAGTCGGGCGATTTGCGCGTCATGATCTTCGCTGACATCGGTCGCGGTGAAGTAACCGATCAGTTGTGCGCCAGCGGCGGTTTCGCGCACCAGCACCACGGCTTGGGCAACGCCGTCCTGAGCCAGCAGGCGCGCTTCGATTTCTTCCGGTTCTACGCGAAAGCCACGCAGTTTGACCTGCTGATCGAGACGGCCGAGGTATTCGATCACGCCGTCGGCTGTCCAGCGCGCACGGTCACCGGTGCGGTACAGACGCGCGCCCTGCTCGCCCAGTGGATCGACGACGAAACGTTCGGCGGTCAGCGCAGGGCGACCTAGGTAGCCACGAGCGAGGCCGATACCGCTGATGCACAGTTCCCCCGGCACACCGGCCGGGACAGGATTGAGATCGGCGTCGAGCACCCGGCAGATCACGTTGCCCAGCGGCCGGCCAATTGGCGAGCGTTCGCCATCGGCGTTGGTGCATTGCCAGTGGGTGACGTTGATCGCCGTTTCGGTCGGGCCGTAGCGGTTGTGCAGTTGCGCTGCTGGCAGTTGCGCCAACACGCGGTTGCGCAGTTCGGCAGGCAACGCTTCGCCGCCGGAGAAAACCCGGCGCAGGCTGGTGCATTCGGCACTCAGTGGCTCGTCGATGAGCAGCGAGAGCAACGGCGGAACAAAGTGCAGCGTGGTCACGCCATATTCCTCAACCAGTTGAGCAATGCGATGCGGATCACGGTGTTCACCGGGACCGGCAATCAACAGACGCGCGCCAGTGATCAGCGGCCAGAAGCATTCCCATACCGACACGTCGAAACTGATCGGCGCCTTTTGCATGAGCACATCGGTTTCATCGAGGCGGTAAGCGTTCTGCATCCATTGCAAACGCTCGGCCAGTGCCGCGTGGGTGTTGCCGACGCCTTTCGGCTGGCCGGTGGAGCCGGAGGTGTAAATCACGTAGGCGAGGTTGTCGCCGTGCAGGTGCAACCCCGGCGCCTGGCTTGGCCAGTTTTCCAGGTGCAGCGCGTCCATGGCGATAACGCTGACGCCTTCACTGGCCGGCAAGCGCTCGAGCAATTCGGTCTGGGTCAGCAGCAGTTCGACGCCGCTGTCGCTGAGCATGTAGGCCAGGCGATCGGCCGGGTAATCCGGATCGAGCGGCACGTAAGCGCCGCCAGCCTTGATGATCGCCAGCAAACCGATCAACAGTTGCGGCGAACGCTCGGCGGCGATGGCCACACAGACATCCGGGCCGACGCCTTTGTCGCGCAGGTAATGCGCCAGACGGTTGGCTTGAGCATGCAATTCGGCGAAATCGAGACTGCCGCCCGCCCACACCAGCGCGGTGCGCTCCGGGGTCTGGCGGACTTGTTCGTTGAGCAGCTCCGGCAGCCATTGCTCAGCTTTCGCGCACGGGGCGACGCTCCAGTCTTTCTGCTGATCGTGCTCGATGGCGGTGAGTATTTGCAGATCGCCGATGGCACGTTGCGGTTGCTCGCAAATATCGCGCAGCAGGTTGCTGAAATGTTCGGCCAGACGCTCGATGGTCGCTCCATCAAAAAGCTCATCGGCGTAGTCAAAGGACAGCGTCAGGCGACCGTTGCGATCTTCCTCGCTGTGCAATTGCAAGTCGAACTTGGCCTCGCGGCTGTGCCACGGCAGTTCTTCGGCGAGCAGACCCGGCAGGCGCTTGAGCGCACTCAGGTCCCGTTGCTGGTGGTTGAACATGACCTGGAACAGACCCTGTTCGCGGGCCTGCGGGAACGCTTCGAGCAACTGTTCGAACGGCAGGTCCTGATTGGCCTGGGCGCCGAGTGCGGCTTGACGCGTCTGGGCAAGCAGCTCGACAAAGGGCAGGCGAGCATCGACGTCGGCACGCAGCACCTGGGTGTTGATGAAGAAGCCGATCAGGCCCTGGGTTTCCAGGCGCGGACGGTTGGCATTCGGCACGCCGATGCGGATATCGCGCTGACCGCTATAGCGGTGCAACAGGCTCTGCAACGCCGAGAGCAACAGCATGAACGGCGTGGCTTGATGCGCCTGCGCGGTGTTGCGGATCGCTTCGCTGAGGCTGACGCTCAGACGCACGCTGTGGCGTGCGGCGCTGTGATTATGTTGAGCTGAACGTGGATGATCGGTGGCCAGTTCCAGCGTCGGATGCTCCTCGCCCAACTGCGCTTTCCAGTACGCCAGTTGTCGCTCGCCCTCGCCTTGCGCCAGCCATTGGCGCTGCCAACTGCCGTAGTCGGCGTACTGGGTGGGCAACGCTGCGAGTTCGGCGCGCTGCCCCTGGGAGGCTGCGGCGTACAGACGCGAGAACTCGTCGATCAATACGTTCAGCGACCAGCCGTCAGCGATGATGTGGTGCATCGTCACCAACAGTTGATGATCTTCGTCGTCGAGGCGAATCAGCGTCACCCACAGCAACGGGCCTTTTTCCAGGTCGAACTGGGTGCGCGCTTCGTCCTCGCGAATCTGCTGGGCGCGGGCTTCACGTTCATGGGCCGGCAGGTCGCTGATGTCGATCAGTTGCAGGTTGAATTCAGCCGCCGCGTCGATCTGTTGCAGGGCCACGCCGTCGCGTTCGACGAAGCGCGTACGCAGGGACTCGTGGCGCTCGATCAGTTGCTGGAAGCTGGCGCGCACGGCGTCTTCGTCCAGTTCGCCACGCAGACGCAGGCCACCGGGGATGTTGTAGGCGCTGCTCTGCGGATCTAGCTGCCAGGTGATCCACAAGCGGTTTTGCGCCAGCGATTGCGGCAGCGCTTGCGTGCGCGACAACGCGTTGATCTCGCCTTGGGCAGTGCCGCCATCCTGTTGCTGTTGCGCCACCGCAGCGGCGAATGCGGACAGGGTCGGAGCCTCGAACAGCAGACGCAGGCTCAACTCCAGACCGAGTTCTTCACGCACCCGAGCGATCACTTGCGTGGCGGCGATCGAGTTGCCGCCGAGCAGGAAGAAGTGATCGTCGGCGTTGATTTGTTTGACGTTGAGTTGCTCGGCCCAGATCCTCGCGATCAGTGCTTCGAGCTCGGAGGCTTCAAGGGTCGAATCGGTGCTTGTGGCTTCTGCGCTCGGGAACACCGCGTAGCTGTCGAGGCTGCCGTCGGCCAGGCGATTGCGGCAGGCCGAACGCTGCAGTTTGCCGCTGGACGTCTTCGGCAACGCGCCCGGGTTGAGCAGCACCACGACGCTCGGTGCTTCCTGATATGCCTCGGCGACTGCCTGACGGATGGCTTTGATCAACGCTTCGGGCGCAAGGATTTTCTGCACGCTGCGGCTGATTTCCGCCGCGATGCCGATGCCCTCTTCGCCGTTTTGAGTGACGGCGAACGCGGCGACGCGACCCTTGCGCACCACTTCCACTTCGCTCTCGACTGTCTTCTCGATGTCCTGCGGATACAGGTTGTGGCCGCGCACGATGAGCATGTCTTTCAGGCGGCCAGTGATGAACAGTTCACCCTCGCGCATGAACCCCAGGTCGCCAGTGCGCAGCCAGGTACGGCCGGCGTGCTGGACGAAGGTCTTGGCGCTGGCTGCGGGATTGCGCCAGTAACCGAGGGCGATGCTCGGCCCGCTGGCCCAGACTTCACCGACGGCATTGTCGGCGAGTTCGGCAAGACTGCCGGGCTCGACGATCAGCACCGCGTGATCTGGCTGGCTGATGCCGCAACTCATGATCGGGCTGCCGTCGCCGGGTTCGGCGCGGTTCTGCGCCAGCGCCTGATCGTCCACGCGCAGGGCTGGAATGCCCTTGCCGCGTGGCGTGCCGGCGACGAACAACGTGGCCTCGGCCAAACCGTAGGACGCCATGAAACTGTCTGCGCTGAAGCCACACGCGGCGAATTTTTCGGCGAAACGCTCATTGGTATCCAGACGAATCGGCTCCGAGCCGGAATACGCCACGCGCCAGCGGCTCAGGTCGAGACGCTCCATGGCCGACTCGCTGACCCGTTCGCTGCACAAGCGATAAGCGAAATCCGGCCCGCCGCTGATGGTGCCGCCGTATTGGCTGATTGCTTCGAGCCAGCGCAACGGCCGGCCAAGGAAGTACGCCGGCGACATGAGAATGCACGGCACGCCGCTGAAAATCGGTTGCAGCAGGCCGCCGATCAAACCCATGTCGTGGTACAGCGGCAGCCAGCTGACGATCACGTCATCCGGGTTTACGTCGATGCCGAAGCCGTGGCGGATCAGCAGTTCGTTGGCGACCAGATTGCCGTGGCTGACCTGCACGCCTTTGGGCAACGCGGTGGAGCCGGAGGTGTATTGCAGGAAGGCAATGTGCTCTGCCGGCAGGCTCGGCTCAATCCAGCGCTCGGCCAGTGCGTTGTCGAGGGTGTCGACGCACAACAGCGGCGGCGCGCCTTCGATCTGCTGCAACGCATCGCGCAGGTCGGCGCTGGTCAGCAGCAGGCGCGGTTCGGCGTCGGCGATGATCGACAGCAGACGCTCCTGGTGATGACGGCGCGCCGATTCCGGCGGATAAGCCGGCACCGCAATCACGCCCGCATACAGGCAACCGAAGAATGCCGAGACGTAGTCCGGACCGCTGGGGAACAGTAAAACCGCGCGATCTCCGAATTCGGCTTCGGCCTGCAACGCGGCGGCGATAGTGCGCGCTCGCTGATCCAGTTCGCGATAGCTGAGTACCACAGCCTGCTCTGCGTTCTCGGCAAGAAAACGCAAGGCCAGCCGGTCCGGGGTCAGGGCCGCGCGGCGCTGGAGGGCTTGGACCAGGGTGCTGGGGAGTTCGAACGCGTCGGTCATTTGGTTTCCTGCCTGAATTCGGCTTGCTAGTGGAATCGGGGTGCTGCGTCACGCCCATCCAGGGGCGTGGAGCGCATGCAGGACGCGGTCTACGCCGACCGCGCAAGGCATGGGAATGCTGTCTGGCCGGGGCTCTATAGCCGGAACCATTCACCAATGAGAACGGATGACGTCTTGAAATAATTAGTCCGCAGGCTGGATCGCCAATGGGGCCGGGGTGCGGCGGCGTGTCGCAGTTCTCACATCGCACCGATTTGACGCATTAGTTCTCTTTCTCAATTGACAATCATTATCATTCAACATAATTTGTCGCTCGATGTGTAGGACGGCCCCGTCCCCCAGGCGTCCCACTAACCTATTGGCAGCAAGGTGATTTCCATGACGGAACAAGTATCCACAAGCAGGTGCGATTCACCGCTACTTCAGGCATTCGTCGACAATCGACTGATTCTGGTCAAGATTGCAGCCCGCATTACCGGCTGCCGGTCACGCGCCGAAGATGTGGTGCAGGATGCGTTTTTCCGACTGCAATCGGCGCCACCGATCACGTCGTCGATCAAGGCTCAATTGAGTTATCTGTTCCAGATCGTGCGCAACCTCGCCATCGATCACTACCGCAAACAGGCGCTGGAACAGAAGTATTCCGGCCCTGAAGAGGAAGGGCTGAACGTGGTCATTCAAGGCGCGTCACCAGAAACCTCGCACATCAACTTCTCGACCCTCGAAAACATCGCTGACGCCCTGACCGAGCTGCCCAGCCGCACTCGCTATGCGTTCGAGATGTACCGCCTGCATGGCGTGCCGCAAAAGGACATCGCCAAGGAACTGGGGGTTTCGCCGACGCTGGTCAACTTCATGATTCGCGATGCACTGGTGCACTGCCGCAAGGTGTCGGGCAGTCGTCGGGATGCGGTGGTGATGGGTCGTCGTTAATCAGAGAAGTTGTGGCGCCCTCATTCGCGAGCAGGCTCGCTCCCACATACGACTGCATTTCTCCTGAAAGAACGCGGTTAAATGTGGGAGCGAGCCTGCTCGCGAAGGCGGCCTCAGGATCACAGAGATCCTGAGGCCTGGTCATCAAGCCAGTTTGCAGCGATCAAAAAACCGCTCGCGCCCCAGAATCATCAGCGCCGCACGCTTGTGCGGGAAATCGAACTCTTTCTCGCAATGGAAGCACTGATTTTGCATGTGGCCGATCATCTTCGCGTTGTCGGCACGCGGTTCGGCGACCACCCGCTGAGTACGCGGGTCATCCAGAAACAGGTAATGCACCAGCGCCGACAGCCAGCTCGCCACCTTGTGCGGACCGCGGTGATCCTCTTCCCCCACCAACATGTGAATGCCGCGGTCGTAATTGTCCGCGTCGTAAAACGGCGCGATGCGATCTTCCTTGGCCCAATAGGCTTCGAAATAGGCAAATGGCTGATCATCGAAACAGCCGATCAAGGTCAGCGTGTGCGGATCGGCGTCGAGTTTGCTCAGGTATTCGCGATGCTTTTCGAGGCTGCCCTCTTCTTGCCAGAAACTGGCCACTCGCGGGCTGTTCTGCCAGCGATTGAAGCGCGGCAGGTCTGCTTCGATTTCGACCGTACGCAAGGAAATCCACGCCCCCAGCCGCGCATCAAAACGCCGATAGACTTCACCGCGCGGTTTGACCGGGCGCAGCGGATGGCGTTTGCCACTGCTGATGACCATTTGCTGCGGATAGCTGCCGGTCAGCGAAGTACCGAGCCACGGTTGTGGCAATTGCCAGAACAAGCCGCGCTCACAGCGGTATTCACCGGCCACTTCAGTGCTCACCAACAAACCGCTGAGCAAGGCTTCGCTCGGCGGCTCGTCGAGTTGCCAGGTCAATTGCCGGCACTCGGGATCGCGCGCAAACAGCCAATAACAGGCCGCCCACAGCGCCTGGACAGGCGGCAGGGCAAACCGCTCATCGATCTGGATCGGCCCTTGGGCCTCGCGATCAAGACGTAGGCGAATCAGCGGTTGCCCGTCCAGGCTCAGGCTCAGACGGCTTTCGGTTGCATCGGCTACCAAGTGGCTGCCCGAAGGCAAGGCCAAGGCAGTCAGGTCATTCAGATTGGACATGGGTCGGGCTCACGATAATCGTCGACAGTTCAACGATGGGACGTGAGCCGAGCGGGGAAATTTAGCCTCAGCGGCAAATCAGTGCCTCAATGGTGAGGCACCGGCACCACGGCAATCCGGTACGGCTCGAAAATCTTCAGCATCTCGCCGTTGTCGCGCAGACCTTGCAGCAATTTGCCGAATGCGTCACCGCTGATCGGCGCGGTCGGACGCAAGATAGCGTAGTGGTGATAGATCTGATCAATGCGCTGCGATACCAGCAACTCATCGCGCACTTTTTCGTTTCGCAGCAGGTAATCACTCAGATAGGAACGGGTCACCAGCGCAATGTCCGCGCGCCCGCGCAGCACCATCAACAGGTTGCTGTCATGGGAATAGGTCAGCGTGGCATTGAAATTCTGCGCGAGAAATTTTGGATCGGCATTGAAGCTGGCGAATTCGTAGTGATAACCGCTGAACAGCGCCAGACGCTTGCCGGTGAGGTCGGCAAAGTAACTCTGCTGGCGGCCGTCCTCGCGTTGCGCGACGAATATTTCAGCGTCCTCCAGACCCATATCGACATCGCTGTGGGGAATTTCCTTCCAGCCCCACTCAGGGTTTTCGAAGATCGCCATGTCGATGCGGCCCTGCTTGAAATCACCGAACCGGCGAGGAATCGAGGTCGGAACCAAGACAAATTGATAGTCGCTTTGCAGGCGGTTCAACGCCTCGACCAACTGCGGCAACAGACCCGTGTCGGCACCGTTTTCCGGGCGAACGGTGTAAGGCGGAAAATGCGCCGCACCGACCCGAACCAGTTGCGCTGCCTGAGCGGGCAATACCCATATTGCAGCCAGCGCTGCGAGCAATAAACCCGCGGCCGTCCGAATTGGCGAAGACTTCAAAACACCCCACTCCCCGAAAAAATACCGATCAATGCATTCAAGCTAGGCGGTTTCGCCCAGTTAGCCAGTTTCCCGACTCGATAGAAAGCGCTTCAACGCTCTTCCAGGACCAGAATCAACGCCTCGTCAGCCAACTGATCAAGGCTCAAACTGCCGCCCGCACGGAACCAGGTGGTGGTCCAGGACAATGCGCCAGTGAGGAAACGTCGGGTAATAAATACATCTCCGCGGATAAATCCGGCGTCCTTGGCCTCACCGAGCACCTGTAGCCAGATGTCTTCATAGACATCGCGCAGGGCGAGAACCCTGGCCTGGCCCTCTTCGGACAACGAGCGCCATTCGTAGACCAGCACCGCCATCGCCTCGCCGCTGCCGCCCATGATCGACTGCAATTCACAGCGAATCAGCGCCAGCACCCGCTCACGCACATTGCCGGCATCGGCCAGTGCTGCGCGCATCAATGCGGTGTTGTAACGGATGGTTTCTTCCATCACGGCACGGAGGATTTCATCCTTGCTCTTGAAGTGATGAAAAATGCTCCCCGACTGAATGCCCACCGCACCGGCCAGATCACGCACCGTAGTGCGCTCATAGCCTTTGTTGCGAAACAGGTGAGCCGCCACTTGCAGCAGTTTGCCGCGGGCGCTGTCCGGGTCGGTCAACTGGCCGTCGTCGACCAATTCGCGCATGACCCTCAGGGCTTTTTGCTCGTCCACCCGTTCTCTCCTACAGTCGATCAGTCTGTTGCCCCCTGAAACCGCAGGGTTGCGCGCAATTTAAGCCGCCGACAGCGACCAAGCAAGCGCTTGGGCAGAAGATATTTCAGCTGTTTACAAACCAAGCGCTTGCTTGGTAGCCTCCAGACACTTCTGTCGCAGGTTCCTGAGTCGGAGATAAAAATGCCAACCACCGTCCGCATCGGATGCGCCAGTGCTTTCTGGGGTGACACGTCGACCGCCGCCGCGCAACTGGTGGACGGCGGACGCCTGGATTATCTGGTGTTCGATTACCTCGCCGAGATCACGATGTCGATCATGGCCGGCGCACGCATGAAGGACCCGCAGGCCGGATTCGCCAGTGACTTCATCGAAGTGCTCACGCCGCTGCTGCCGCAACTGGCCGAGCAGAATATCCGCGTCATCAGCAACGCCGGCGGGGTCAATCCACAGGCCTGTGCCGCCGCGCTGGCAGCGGCGTGCAACAAGGTTGGCGTCGCGCTGAAAATCGCCGTGTTGCTGGGTGATGATCTGCAACCGCAAGTCAAACAACTCAGCGGCATCCGCGAGATGTTCAGCGGCGCCCCATTGCCACCAGTGTGCGTTTCGACCAATGCCTACCTCGGCGCGCCGGGTATTGTCGAAGCGCTGCGCCTGGGCGCCGATATCGTTATCACCGGTCGCGTGGTCGACAGTGCGGTGGTCAGCGCGGCACTGGTGCACGAATTCGGCTGGTCGTGGCACGACTACGACAAACTCGCTCAGGCCGCGCTGGCCGGGCACATCATCGAGTGCGGCGCGCAATGCACCGGCGGTAACTTCACCGACTGGCGCGACGTGCCGGATTACGAGCACATCGGCTTTCCGATCGTTGAAGTCAGCGCCGACAGCCACTTCATCGTCAGCAAGCCCGAAGGCTCCGGCGGACTGGTCACGCCGCTGACCGTCGGCGAACAGTTGCTCTATGAAATCGGCGATCCGCAGGCGTATCTGCTGCCCGATGTGATCTGCGATTTCAGCCAGGTCACACTCCGCCAACAAGGCAAGAACGCTGTGCAGGTGCACGGCGCCAAAGGCCTGCCGCCCAGCGACAAATACAAGGTCAGCGCCACCTGCCCGGACGGCTTTCGCTGCACCGCCAGCTGCCTCATCGCCGGCATCGATGCAGTAGAAAAGGCCCAGCGCGTCAGCCAGGCGATCCTCGACAAGACCTCGGAGATGTTCAGCCAGCGCGGCTGGGCGCCCTACAGCGAAACCCACATCGAGCTGCTCGGCAGCGAAGCCACTTACGGCCCTCACGGCCAGCGCCGCGACAGCCGCGAAGTGGTGATCAAAATCGCCGTGCGCCATCAGAGTAAACAGGCGCTGGTCCTGTTCTCCCGGGAGATCGCCCAGGCCGCTACCGGCATGGCGCCGGGATTGACCGGGATCGTCGGCGGGCGGCCGACGGTTTACCCAGTGATCCAGCTGTTCTCCTTCCTCATCGACAAAAGCGCCTGCACGCTGCACATCGATCTGGCCGGTGAGCGTCATCCCTGCACCCTGCCCTCATTGGCAGCGCTCGACAGCGAAGATTTGCCGATTGCCCAGCAACCGCCGAAACCTCAGGGCCGTGCCGATGCCAGCGTGGCGTTGGTAAAACTGGCCGTGGCGCGCTCCGGCGACAAGGGCAATCACAGCAACATCGGTGTGCTGGCGCGCAAGCCCGAATACCTGCCGTGGATCGCCGAAGCGCTGACCCCGGCGGTGATTGTCGACTGGATGAGCCACGTCCTCGACCCGATTCACGGCCGGGTCGAACGCTGGTATCTGCCCGGCACCCACAGCTTGAATTTCCTTTTGGAAAACGCCCTCGGCGGCGGTGGCGTGGCCAGTCTGCGCATTGATCCGCAAGGCAAGGCCTTCGCCCAGCAATTGCTGGAAATCCAGATCCCGGTGCCGCAGAGCATCGCCGAGCAGCTCGATTAGAGGATGGTGTGCATGGCTTACGCGTCGATATTCAAAGCCGATCTGTTCAGCGGCCAGACCATCATTGTCACCGGCGGCGGCAGCGGCATCGGCCGCTGCACCGCGCATGAACTCGCCGCGCTCGGCGCCAATGTGCTGCTGGTCGGGCGCAAGCCGGAAAAGTTGCAAAAGGTCGCGGCAGAAATTGCCGAAGACGGTGGTCGTGCGCACTGGAAGGCGTGCGATATCCGCGATGAAGACGCGGTGAAACAACTGGTCAGCGAATTGATCGACGAACAGGGGCCGATTCACGGGCTGGTCAACAATGCTGGGGGTCAGTACCCGTCGCCACTGGCCTCGATCAATCAGAAAGGTTTCGAAACCGTGCTGCGCACCAATCTGGTCGGCGGTTTCCTGATGGCCCGGGAAGTGTTCAACCAGTCGATGAGCAAGCACGGCGGCAATATCGTCAACATGCTCGCCGACATGTGGGGCGGCATGCCCGGCATGGGCCACTCCGGCGCGGCGCGCTCGGGCATGGACAACTTCACTAAAACGGCGGCGTTCGAGTGGGGTTATGCCGGGGTGCGGGTCAACGCAGTGGCGCCTGGCTGGATCGCTTCCAGCGGCATGGACACCTACGACGGCGCGTTCAAAGCGGTGATCCCGACCCTGCGTGAACACGTGCCGCTAAAGCGCATTGGCACCGAATCGGAAGTCAGTGCCGCGATCGTGTTTCTGCTCAGTCCGGCGGCGGCATTTATCAGCGGCAGCACGCTGAAAATCGATGGCGCGGCCAGCCTCGGCAGTCGTGCGTGGCCGTTGCACAAGGCGACGCACAGCGAGTCGTTCAATGGTTTTCATCGGGCCTACTTGCCAGATGTCCTCAAGGACAAGGAGTAAGTCATGGCGCAGATCCAGTCCCAACTCGATCCGCACAGCGAAGCCTTCGCCCGAAATCGTGCGGCGATGCTCGCAGCCATCGAGCATGTGCAGCAACTGGAACAAAACCTGCTGAACAAGGCTGCCGAGGCCAAGGCGAAATTCGACCAGCGCGGGCAACTGCTACCCCGCGAGCGCCTGAACCTGTTGCTCGACCCCGGCGCACCGTTTCTCGAACTGGCCAGCCTCGCTGGCTACAAGTTGCATGACGACAAGGACGGCAGCGCGGCCGGTGGCGGGCTGATCGCGGGTATTGGCTACGTCTCGGGCATTCGCGCGATGGTGGTGGCGAACAACAGTGCGATCAAGGGCGGCACGATTTCGCCCAGCGGCCTGAAAAAATCCCTGCGCCTGCAACAGATCGCCCAAGAGAACAAATTGCCGGTGATCACCCTCGCCGAAAGCGGCGGCGCCAATCTCAACTATGCCGCAGAGATTTTCGTCGAAGGAGCGCGCAGCTTTGCCAATCAGGCGCGGATGTCGGCGATGGGCTTACCGCAGATCACCGTGGTGCATGGCTCGGCCACCGCGGGCGGCGCCTATCAACCGGGGCTTTCCGATTACGTGGTGGTGGTGCGTGGCAAGGCCAAGCTGTTTCTCGCCGGTCCGCCGCTGCTCAAAGCCGCGACGGGCGAAGTGGCCACCGATGAAGAACTGGGTGGCGCCGAGATGCACGCACAGGTTGCCGGGACCGCCGAATACCTTGCCGAGAACGATGCCGACGGCGTGCGCACGGTGCGCGAGATCCTGCGCATGTTGCCGTGGAACGAACAACTGCCGTGGCTGCCGGAACCGCAATACAAAGAGCCGCTCTACCCCATCGACGAACTGCTGGGGCTGATCCCGGACGATCCGAAAAAGCCCTACGACGTGCGCGAAATCATTGCACGCATTGCCGATGAATCGGAGTTTCTCGAATTCAAGAGCGAGTTCGATCAGCAGACCGTTTGCGGTCAGTTGAAGATTCAGGGGCGCGCCTGCGGCTTCATCGGCAACAACGGCCCGATCACGCCCAACGGTGCGAGCAAGGCTGCGCAGTTCATTCAACTGTGTGATCAGAGCCAAACGCCGCTGCTGTTCTTCCACAACACCACGGGCTTCATGGTCGGCACCGAATCGGAGCAGCAAGGCGTGATCAAACACGGCTCGAAACTGATTCAAGCGGTGGCCAATGCGCGGGTGCCCAAGCTGACCATTGTCGTCGGTGGTTCCTACGGTGCCGGCAACTACGCCATGTGCGGGCGCGGTCTCGACCCACGCTTCATCTTCGCCTGGCCCAACAGCCGCACCGCGGTGATGGGCGGGGCGCAGGCCGGCAAAGTGCTGCGCATCGTTACCGAAGCCAAGCAGCTCAAGGACGGCCTCGTACCAGACCCGAAAATGCTCGACATGCTCGAACAGGTCACCGCGCAGAAACTCGACAGCCAGTCCACCGCACTCTACGGCAGCGCCAATCTTTGGGACGACGGGCTGATCGATCCGCGTGACACCCGCACCCTGCTCGGCTATCTGCTGGATATCTGCCACGAAGCCGACATTCGCGCATTGCAACCCAACAGCTTCGGCGTCAGCCGGTTCTGACTGCCACGGATTGAAAGGAGAACAATAAAAATGATCTTCACCCCGGAACACGAAGCACTGCGTCGCACCGTCCGCCAATTCGTCGAACATGAGATCAACCCGCACGTCGAGGCATGGGAAAAGGCCGGCCGCTTTCCGATCCACGAGATTTTCCGCAAGGCCGGCGACCTTGGTCTGCTGGGGATTTCAAAACCGGAAAAATTCGGTGGCATGGGCCTCGACTACAGCTACTCGATCGTCGCCGCCGAAGAATTTGGCACCATCCACTGCGGCGGGATTCCGATGTCGATTGGCGTGCAGACCGACATGTGCACCCCGGCACTGGCCCGTTTCGGCTCCGATGAGCTGCGCGAAGAATTCCTCCGTCCGGCGATTACCGGCGAGCAGGTCGGCTGTATCGGCGTCTCCGAAGTCGGCGCCGGCTCGGACGTCGCCGGGCTGAAAACCACCGCACGCAAGGACGGCGACGACTACGTGATCAACGGCAGCAAGATGTGGATCACCAACTCGCCGAGCGCCGACTTCATCTGCCTGCTGGCCAACACCTCCGACGACAAGCCACACATCAACAAGTCGCTGATCATGGTGCCGATGAACACACCCGGCATCAGCCTCAGCTCGAATCTGGACAAGCTCGGCATGCGCAGTTCGGAAACCGCCCAGGTGTTTTTCGACAACGTGCGCGTGCCACAACGCAATCGCATCGGCCACGAAGGCGCGGGTTTCATGATGCAGATGCTGCAGTTTCAGGAGGAACGCCTGTTCGGTGCGGCGAACATGATCAAGGGCCTGGAATACTGCATCGACAGCACCATCGAGTACTGCAAGGAGCGCAAGACCTTCGGCAATGCGCTGATCGACAATCAGGTGATCCACTTCCGCCTCGCCGAATTACAGACCGAAATCGAATGCCTGCGGGCGCTGGTCTATCAGGCCACCGAGCAGTACGTGAAAGGTCAGGACGTCACCCGCCTGGCGTCGATGGCCAAACTCAAGGCCGGGCGCCTTGGCCGTGAGGTCAGCGACAGTTGTCTGCAATATTGGGGCGGCATGGGCTTCATGTGGGACAACCCGGTGGCCCGCGCCTATCGCGATGTGCGGCTGGTGTCGATTGGTGGCGGCGCCGACGAAATCATGCTGGGGATCATCTGCAAACTGATGGGCATCCTGCCGGGGAAAAAGAAATGAGCAGGCTGCCCGATTGCCAGACGCTGTTGCTGGAACTGCATGGCGGCGTGCTGCACATCACCCTCAATCGCCCGCAAAGCCGTAATGCGATGAGCCTGCAGATGGTCGGCGAGTTGCGCGCCGTGTTGGCCGCCGTTCGCGATGACCGCGCCGTGCGGGCCTTGGTGCTCAGCGGCAGTGGCGGCCATTTCTGCGCCGGTGGCGACATCAAGGACATGGCCAACGCCCGCGCCCAAGGGGCCGAGGCTTACCGTGATTTGAACCGGACGTTCGGCGCGCTTCTGCAAGAAGCCCAGCACACGCCGCAAGTGCTGATCTGTCTGATGCAAGGTGCGGTGATGGGCGGCGGGTTTGGTTTGGCCTGCGTCAGCGACATTGCGATTGCCGATCACCAGGCGCAATTCGGTCTGCCGGAAACCAGTCTCGGCCTGTTGCCGGCGCAGATCACGCCATTTGTAGTGCAGCGTATCGGCCTCACCGAAACCCGCCGACTGGCCCTGACCGCCGCACGTTTCGACGGCCATCAGGCGCGGCGTCTGGGGCTGGTGCATTTTGTCGAGCAGGACGCGCAGGCGCTGGCCGAACGGCTGGATGAAGTGCTGCAACATGTCCTGTGTTGCGCGCCACAGGCGAATGCGCTGACCAAGCAGTTGCTGCTGGCGAGTGCCGGGCAGCCGTCGAGTGAGCTGCTCGATGAGGCAGCGCAATGGTTCAGCGAAGCGGTGACCGGTGCGGAGGGCATCGAGGGGACCCTGGCGTTCATGCAAAAACGCAAACCCGGGTGGGCCACCTGACCCTGTGGGAGCGGGCTTGCCCGCGATGAGGCCAGCACATTCACCGTTAAAACTTCAGGAAGATCACCATGCCCGCCATCCACAAAATCCTGATCGCCAACCGCGGTGAAATCGCCTGCCGCATCCAGCGCACCGCCCAGGCTTTGGGCTACCGCACCGTCGCCGTTTTCAGCGACGCCGATGCCGATGCTCTGCACGTACAAATGGCCGATCAAGCCGTGCACATCGGCGCCGCGCCGGTGCAGCAGTCCTACCTGAGTATCCCGAATATCCTCGACGCCGCCTGCCGCAGCGGCGCCGATGCAATCCATCCCGGCTACGGCTTTCTTTCGGAAAACGCCGAGTTTGCCCGCGCCTGCGAACAGGCCGGCCTGACCTTCATTGGCCCGAGCCCCGACGCGATCGAACTGATGGGCAGCAAACGCCTGTCGAAAATCGCCATGCTCGACGCCGGCGTGCCCTGCATCGCCGGCTATCAAGGTGCAGCGCAGGACGACGCGACATTGCTGCGCGAGGCCGAACGCATCGGTTATCCGTTGATGATCAAGGCCAGCGCCGGGGGCGGCGGTCGCGGCATGCGTCTGGTGCACAACGCGGCTGAATTGCCAGCGCAGTTGCGCACCGCACGTTCTGAAGCACTGAACGGCTTTGGCAGTGACGAATTGATCCTCGAACAGGCACTGGTCGAGCCGCGCCATGTCGAAGTGCAGTTGTTCGGCGACCACCACGGCCACCTGATCTACCTCGGCGAACGCGACTGCTCGATCCAGCGCCGCCATCAGAAAGTCATCGAAGAGGCGCCCTGCCCGGTGATGACGGCCGAGTTGCGCCAAGCCATGGGTGAAGCCGCGCTCAAGGCCGGGCGCGCGGTGAATTACGTCGGCGCCGGCACCGTGGAGTTTCTGCTCGATGCGCGTGGGCAGTTCTACTTTCTGGAGATGAATACCCGCCTGCAAGTGGAGCATCCGGTGACCGAGCTGATTACCGGGCTCGATCTGGTCGCGTGGCAAATATCGGTTGCCGAGGGCTTGCCTCTGCCCCTGACCCAGGAGCAAGTCCAGCTCACCGGTCATGCCATGGAGGTGCGGCTGTATGCCGAAGATCCGACGCACGACTTTCTGCCGCAAACCGGCCGCATCGAGGCCTGGGAACCGGCGTTCGCGCACGGTGCGCGTATCGATCATGGCCTGTGCGAAGGTCAATCGGTCAGCCCGTTTTACGACCCGATGCTCGGCAAACTGATCGCCCACGGTGCCACCCGTGAAGAGGCGCGGCGCAAACTGCTGCGCGCGGTGCAAGACACCGTGTTGCTTGGTGTGCAAAGCAATCAGCGACTACTCGAAAGCCTGCTGCAACATCCGCAGTTCATCAGCGGCGATTTCAACACCGGGTTCATCGCCCAGCATTTCAGCGATCACCCGTGCCTGCACACCTACACGCCGAGCGCTGAAGAGCTGGCCATCGCCGCTGCGCTGTTTTATCTGGCCTCCGCGCAACAGCATCGCGCGCCGTTGAGCCACTGGCGCAACAACGCCAGCGTGCCGCTGCACTATCGGCTTGGTGTTGATGAACAAAACTGGAGTGTGCAACTGCTCAAGTGCCCGGGCGATCTGATTCAGGTGCAAATCGCTGGCCGCACCTTCGAATTGAAGCTCATCGATCACAACGCCACCTCGGTAACGCTGGAAATAGACAGCCTGCGCCAACGTCATGCCTATCGCCACGACGGCGGGCACCTGTGGCTGTTTACCCATCCCGGCAGCCTGCGCCTGGAGGATCGAACTCATGCCGTGATCGGCAGTCAGACCAGCGTCAGCTCCGGCACCTTGAAGGCGCCGATGGACGGTGCCATCGTTGATGTACTGGTCAGCGAAGGCAGTCCGGTCAGCAAAGGTCAGTTGCTGGTGGTGCTGGAGGCAATGAAAATGGAGCACCCGCTCAAGGCCGGCATCGACGGCGTACTCAAGCGGGTGCAGGTCAAGGTCGGCGATCAGGTAAAAAATCGTCAGGTTCTGTTGCAGGTCGAGTAGTCATCCAGGCGCAAACGCAGGGTTTGACTACGCTCTGAATAATCAGAACGCGGAAATCAGGAACCCTGCGATGCCCCACTGGCTGGTCATTGATCTGGAAGCCACCACCGACGAGGGTGGCTGGCCGGTCACGGAAATGGAAATTATCGAGATCGGTGCCACGCTGGTCGATCGCGCCGGACGCGAGCAGGACCACTTTCAACGTTTCGTCAAACCGACACGACGGCCGTTGCTGACGCCCTTCTGTCGCGAGCTGACGCACATTACCCAGGCCAATATCGATACGGCGCAGCCCTTGAGCGAAGTCTGGCCGGCATTCGAGCGCTGGCTCGCTCAACATCAGACGCGCCTTGAGGGCTGGGCCAGTTGGGGCGATTACGACCGCAGGCAGTTACTTCAGGAATGGCAGCGGCTGCAACTCGACAGCGCACTGAGTCGAGTGCCCCACATGAACCTCAAGCAACGTTTCGCCAAGGCCCGGCGCCTGGAGCGGCCGCTGGGGCTCAACGGCGCACTGCAACTGGCGGGGATGCAGTTCAGCGGTCAGCAACATCGAGCGCTGGAGGATGCCCGCAATACCGCGCGGTTGCTGCCGCTGGTTCTGCCGCTTTAGGGGCGTGACGGCGCCAAAAGCCTTGTGCATACTGGCCGCCCCACTTTTTAGCCCTTTTCGAGGAATCGCCCATGTTTAAAGTCAACGAGTACTTCGACGGCACCGTCAAGTCGATCGCCTTTGGCACGCCTGAAGGTCCGGCAACCATCGGCGTCATGGCCCCGGGCGAATACGAATTCGGCACCAGCCAGCGTGAAATCATGCATGTGGTGTCCGGCGCCCTGACCGTCAAACTGCCGGACAGCAGCGACTGGGAAACCTTCGCCGCCGGCAGCCAGTTCAACGTCCCGGCCAACAGCAAGTTTCAGCTGAAAGTCGCCGTCGACACCGCTTACCTGTGCGAGTACCGCGGCTAAACCCACGGCTTTCATCGCACCAAAAAAAATGCCCGTGTCCAACGACACGGGCATTTTTTGTTTGAGCGACGGCTTACTCGAGAATTTCTACCGGCATCCCGACCTCAAGACGACCGTTGCGGTCGTTCACCAGGTTCTGCCCGAACATCGCCCCGTCCGCTTGGGCGCGCGTCTTCTGCAACGTCGCCAGCGGTTCGCGATCCGCACTGCGCTCACCGGTTTGCGGGTCGATGGTGGTGAGAATGCAGCGTGAGCACGACTTGACCACGCGGAACTCGACATCGCCAATGCGAATACGCTTCCAGCCATCCTCGGCGTAGGCCTCGCTGCCCTCTATGACCAGATTCGGGCGGAAACGCAGCATTTCCAAAGGACGTCCGACCTTTTGCGAAAGATCCTGTAGCGACGCCTCACCAATCAACAGCAATGGGAACCCATCGGCGAACGCGACCTGATCGTCATCGTTTCCGTAACCCGCTTGAGTCATACGCGCACGATCCAGCGGCACTTGCACCAGGCGGGTCGGTTTACCGATGAAGTCGCTGACCCAACGGGCCGCTTCATCGCCAGCGTCAGGGACACGCAAGGTGTCACGCCAAATGGTCACGCCACGCAGTTCGGCATCGTCGCCGGGCAAGGCGATTTCGATTGAAGCCTGTTCCGGTGCGCTCAGAGTCAAACCGCCCTGAGCATTCCACAGCGCCGATAACTGGCTCATTTTCGCTTCGGCGCGTTGGGTCAGAAAACGGCCACTGGCTTCATCCACCAGCATCCAGCGTCGATCGCCCTCAAGCCCCAGCTTGTCCAGGCCGATGCCTTGCAGAACCTCGCCTTTGCCGGATTTCAACGGGTAACGATAAAGCGCGCTCAGACGCAGCATGGCCAGCTCCCTGACGGACAAAAACGCCACCCTATACGAGCTTTATCGGCGAATCAAAGGCTGAGTGAATCCACTAGAAGATGAACACCCGTGGCGAGGGGATTTAACCCCCAATGGGTTGCGGAGCAGCCCCTCTTTCGATTTCAAGAAAGGGACCACTCCGTAGCGCATCGGGGATAAATCCCCTCACCACAAGGTAATTGCAGCAGGTATCAGGCCGGCACTTCGTCGAGCATCAGACGCTGACGCACCACGTCGACCAGTTTGTCCGGCTGGAATTTGGAGAGGAAGTTGTCACAACCGACCTTCTTCACCATCGAGTCGTTGAAGCTGCCGGACAACGAAGTGTGCAGTACCACGTACAAACCACGCAGGCGCGGGTCGTTACGGATTTCGGTGGTCAGGCGGTAGCCATCCATTTCCGGCATTTCCGCGTCGGTGAACACCATCAGCAGTTTGTCGGTCATGTTCACGCCGGTGTCGGCCCAGGCCTTGAGCATGTTCAGCGCCTTCAGACCATCGCTGGCAATGTGCATTTTCACGCCGAGCTGGCCGAGGGTGTCGCGCAATTGCGACAGTGCCACATTGGAGTCATCCACCAGCAACACCTCGCGACCACGGGCGCGCTCCAGCACCGGATCATCCAGCTTGTCGCGCGAGACCTTGGCGTTGTACGGGACGATTTCGGCGAGGACTTTCTCGACGTCGATGATTTCCACCAATTGATCGTCGACTTTGCTGATGGCCGTCAGGTAGTGCTGGCGGCCAGCGCTGGTCGGCGGCGGCAGAATGGCTTCCCAGTTCATGTTGACGATGCGGTCTACGCCGCCGACGAGGAATGCCTGCACCGAACGGTTGTATTCAGTGACGATGATGGTGCTGTTCGGGCCCGGCACCAGCGGACGCATGCCGATTGCCTGGGACAGATCGATCACCGGCAAGGTCTGCCCGCGCAAATTGACCACACCGCAGACAAACGGGTGACGCTGAGGCATCAGGGTCAACTTCGGCAGTTGCAGCACTTCCTGAACCTTGAACACGTTGATCGCGAACAATTGGCGCCCGGCCAGTCGGAACATGAGAATTTCCAGGCGATTCTCACCCACCAGTTGCGTGCGTTGGTCTACCGTGTCGAGAATGCCGGCCATCAATGACTCCTGGGCTTGTTCTGATGAATTCACTAGAAAGGGTTATCGGCTGCGCGTAGCGAATCTTGATCCCCGCAAAGTTCGCGATCAAAATGCCATATGCGGGCATTGATGTCACATTAACATCATGCTTTACTGGCCCCGTGATTTTCATCTGCTACAGTCTTTGCGGCGCGACCTCGGTTTGCACGGTAGGTTCCCGCGTCTAAGGGATTCCCCTAGTAACAATCAGGCCCAACCTGATATTCGCAATATCCAATAGCCATTAATGTGACGCCATTCTCATTGCATGAACGGAGTCAGGCTATTGTGTGCGATCGCAGTTCAGCGGAACCAAACCCTCTGCAACCCCTCAGCCTGTGCACCTGCACGCCTGGGCGCGATCTCCCGTCGATCCATGATCGTCGCCACACACGGCATTCCCTCATCAGACATGACGGTGTGGAGATAAGCATGCCAATCGACCGTAAAGAGTGGGCGCAACGCTTCCCCGAATTTCTTGTCGAGGCTGAAACGCTCCTGGCGAAGTCCGAAGAATGCCTCAGCCATCTGCAGTTGATCAGCAACGACAAGGACGCCATCGACTGCATGCTCAGCACCCTCCTCAAGCTTGCAAGCCGGGCTGAAGCCCTGGCGCTGGAGGCGATTTCCGAGTTCTCCCTGCACATTTACGGCTTGCTCAATCTGGCACAGGATCACGTCGACCTGCATGAACAGGCCCTGACTGCCTTGAAGGACTGCTTCACACTGATGGCCTGGCAACTTGAGCTGGTGGATCAGAGCACCGGACAATTAAGCCTGGATGACAGTGAACAGACCTCGCTGATCGAAGCCTTCGCCTTTCAGGTTGGTCAGCCTCAGTTTCAGCCTGCGCTCACACCCAAACGTTTGCCACTGCTGTCCTACCCTTCGGAACGGCAGGCCTGAATCGGCACGTATCGAGGGGCGCGAAACACCACCACTGCATGTCGTATTTGAATAGTTCATACCTGCCAGCGACAAATCGAATTAAATAATCTCACCTGACAGCAACGGATATTTCCAGCCGGGCTCAGGGTTTGCCTGTGTCCAAAGAGTACAACTTCAGGCAATGTCGATATCTGTCGAACACAATAAATCGACTTTTTTCCATTATGGAACTCACGTCCAATATGGCTTGAGTCCTGACCCACTGGACATATATAGCAAACGCGACCAACGGTATCTTAAGTGGTATTATGCCGCCCACTAATTGCTCTCATATTAATGGCACAGTGATTTCAGACATAGGCATCGGTTGAAGTTGGCGGTGGAATACATTCACTGAACCACGTTGAAACCAATAACATAATTGACAGCATTTTCAGACAGAGACTCGCCTGCCACCGGCCGGTCTGCCCGCAGCGAACATCCATTGGCTCCATCCGTTATGTACGCCAGCCTCAAGTCAATCACTACATGGCCACCCTCCCGGGAAAACGCACGCCGGTTCACACTCATAATGTGTGTCGCGGCAACGCTTGGCAGCTTGCTGACCTATGGTTTTTCCGCGCAGCTTTGCCTCGGGTTGCTGCTGTTGAACATCGCCGCCACTGCCTGCGTCTGGGTGCAATATCGGTTGTCGCGCAAATCGATCAAGTTCCAGCCACAGGAACTCGCTGACCGTTTGCTGGAAGTTCAGGAAAACGAGCGCCATCGACTCAGCCGCGAGTTGCACGACGATATCGGTCAATTGCTGACGGCGGCCAAGCTGCAGAGCGACTGGCTCAAGCGACGCATGCCGGAAGATCTGCAGGAACACTGCACGGCGCTGTGCGAAACACTTGAAGAAACGCTGAACAAGGTGCGCGACGTTTCAGCCATCCTCAATCCACGCCAGTTGACCAGCCTGGGTCTTGAAGCCAGCCTGCGTGCGCATCTGCTCAAGACATTGACCAACACCAGCGTGCACTGGAGCCTCGATTGCCAGCAGCGCCTCAACGGCCTCCCGGAAGAAATGGCGGTCGCCGCCTTTCGTATTACTCAGGAGGCCGTTACCAATATCCTGCGTCACGCGCAGGCGAAGAATCTGCTGATACGCGTGCAACGCCTGCCAAAGGGCCTGACATTGCTCATCAGCGACGACGGGCAGGGATTTGCCCCGGCGGCTAATCCGGGTCGCGAAGGACAACGTGGCATGGCCGGGATGGCTGAACGAATCGAACAATTGGGCGGCACCCTGAGCGTTATCAGCGAGCCGGGCAAAGGCACACAAATCGAAGCACTTTTCCCCTGGGCGCCCCGTGCACTCGAGCGGGCCAGTACGAATAAGGTTATGCGTTGACTTGTAACTTACTCCTGGTGGATGACCACTCGCTGATCAGGGCCGGCGTGCGCGCTCTGGTACTGGATATTCCCGGTTACGCGGTGATTGGCGAGGCCAATGACGGCTCGCAGCTGCTCGAAATGGTCGAGCAACTGAACCCCGACATCGTGCTGCTGGATATTTCCATGAAAGAAACCGGCGGCCTCGAAGCGCTGCAACGTCTCAAGCGCGTACGTCCGCAGAGCAAAGTACTGATCCTGTCGATGCACACCGACCCGGCGCTGATCATGCAAGCGCTGGAGTCCGGCGCGCACGGTTATCTGCTCAAGGACACCACAGCCACCGAACTCGAACACGCACTCGAAGCCCTGCGCAACAACGAGCGCTACTTGAGTCCGGCCATCGCCCACACAGTGATCAACCAGGCACTGACGCGTAACCAGAAGCAGCAGCCGGAAATCGCCGACTCGCACAACCTGACCGCACGCCAGCTGGAAATCCTGCGCTTGATCGTGCGCGGGAAATCCACCCGGGAAATCGCCAATGGCCTGGGCTTGAGCATCAAGACCGTCGAGACCCACCGCTCGCAGATCATGAAACGTCTACAGATCTACGATGTGGCGGGCCTGGTGCTGTTCGCCGTGCGCGAACAGATCATCAGTCTGGACGATTGACAGCCGATTTAACGCTCAACAGTGGCGAGTCTTTCGGCAGATGGATCTGCAGCGCCGCCGGCCTCGCCTCAAACCGCATGCTGTCGCCTTCCAGCGGTTCACCATCAAGATTGATATAAAGCCCCTCCGCGACTTTGATTTCGACCCAAGGCAAACGGGTCCGGACAAACATGTTGTCGATGCCAAAACCATCGCTCAGCAGACTCTTCAAGGTGCCGACCAGCTCCTGGGGCGCCGGCAGGATACTGATATCCAGCAAACCGTCGTCAGCCAGTGCCTGCGGACACAAAACATGCCCGCCGCCAGCCTGACGGCCATTGCCAATGCCCAATGCCAGCAGCTCGCCGCGCCAGTGGAAATCCGGCCCTTGCAACTCGCCATAAGCGGCATGCAGTTCGCTGAATCGGGACAGGCCAGTGAACAGATAGGCCGCACCGCCCAAAACCTTTTTCAGATCCTCCGACGTATTGGCCGTGACCTGACTGCCGAAGCCGCCGGTGGCCATGTTGAGGAAAATCTGCCCGCCTACCTCACCCAAATCAATGTCACACGCAGGTACGTCCAGCAGCTCGAGCGCTGCTGCCGGTTCCAGCGGCACTCCCGCCGCGCGGGAAAAATCGTTAGCGGTTCCCAATGGCAAAAGGATCAGACTGGCTTTCCTCGGATGTGCCGCGAGGGCTTCGGCGATATCGCGCAAAGTACCGTCGCCGCCGCCGGCAATAATCTTCGTATAGCCATCCGCCAACGCTTGCTCCACCCAACGCTGAGCATCTCCCGCCTCCCAGGTCAGGCGCACCGCCAGCTCCCAGCCTTGCTTGCGTTTGTCCTCGACCGCAGTGCGAACCTCCTCGTTCGCGGCTTGCTTGCCATGCAGAATCAACAGCGCTCGGCGCTCACTCATAGCGTCACTCCCTGAATTGAATCGGTTGATTCATCTTGACCACTGCGGCACGCAAAAAAGCCGCAAAAAATGACAATTAATTCAAGCGCCTGATCGACGCGTCCTACACACCGGTATTTTTTCTTACAAAACATGCGGAATCGGCTTAATTGACCCTGCACGATCATTGGGTCACCGTGCGCTGGCGGTATCAATCATCAATCCAACACCACAAGGACGTGCATGTAATGAGTGGATACACCCCGAAGGCTTTTAAAAGCCCAAAAGATGCAACAGGTCACCAACGTACTTTGGAAAATACCGGTGGGTACTTCCATGCAAAGCCATGAAGCCAGAATGCCAGTGAGTCCGGTTGCCCCTCTCGCCGAGAATCGTGCGAATCACAAGTCCGAATTCAGGAACAGCGCCAAGACCACTGGAGAAGTTGATATGGAACCTCGTGTTATCGAATTGGAGGCTCACCTCAAATACATTCGAAGAGACATGGATGAAGTCCGAAGTGACGTCAAGACGATCAAACACCGCCTCGCCTATTCGGCGGGTGCAACAGCGGTAGTGCTGGTTCTGCTGGGTTGGGTAGCCAACAGCCGATTCGACCAGTTGGTAGCGCTGATCAGCAACTGATCGAATGAAACCGCGCAGGCATCGACCGGATCAGCCGACGCCTGCGTTTGCAAGACAGGACTCAGCCCAGAAGATCACTCAGAGGAATGAAAACCACCTCCTCACCTTCAAGCAGCGTCCTGCCCTCCAGCACTTCCACCAGACCGTCAGCCCACGCAGCACTGCGCAGCACACCCGAGCTCTGGTTGCGGTAGATCGTCGCCCGCCCTTGCTCAAGACGTCCGCGCAAGTATTCACGCCGATTTCCGGCAACAGGCCAGGTGAATCCTGCCGGCACCCTGAACCTCAGAGGTTCGACGTCCTTTACGCCCTGACGGCGCAACAGGTAAGGCCGGGTCAGCAAGGCAAAGGTCACCAATGTTGAAGCCGGATTACCTGGCAAGCCAATGACCGGTACATTGCGGAAATGGCCGAATGTCAGCGGCTTTCCGGGTTTGATAGCCAGTTTCCACAGCGCCAGTTCGCCCTCTTCGCGCAGAGCGATACCGAGGAAATCCGCTTCACCCACCGATACGCCACCGGTGGAAAGAATCAGGTCAACATCCTGCAAGTCACCCAAACGGGCGCGAGTGGTGGCCAGGTCGTCCGGAAGAATACCGGCATCGATCACTTCACAGCCCAGACGCTGCAACCAACTGCACAACACCACCCGATTGCTGTTGTAAATCTGCCCCGGGCCCAGAGCCTGACCTGGCTCGACCAATTCGTCGCCGGTGGAAATCACTGCCACTCGTACCCTGCGAACAACATTCAGCCCGGCGCAGCCCAGCGATGCGGACAAGCCTTGCTCAATCGGACCAAGTCGGGTGCCGGCCGGCAGAATCAGCTCGCCGACCTTTGTTTCCTGGCCTTGCGGGCGAATGTTCTGACCGATCTTCATCGGTTCGATGAAGCGCACACGCCCATCGGCCTGAACATCGGCGTTTTCCTGCATTTCCACGCAATCGGCGCCCGCTGGCACCGGCGCTCCCGTGAAAATCCGCGCACAGGTACTCGGTTGCAAGGGCTCGGGCGATTGCCCGGCGAACACCTTTTGACTGACTGGCAGCGGTTCGCCCTTCCAGTCAGACAAGTTCAGGGCATATCCATCCATGGCGCTATTGGGCCATGGCGGCAGATCCAGAGTCGAAATCAGATCTTCTGCCAGCACTCGGCCCTCGACTTGAGCCAGCGGCAAATACTCGCGCTCGACAATGGGCGTGGCTTCGGCCATTTCCAGCAGACGCGCGAGCGCAACTTCTACCGGCATCAGCGAGCCTGTCTTGCCCGGCTTACCCACGGGATTCACAAGGCGCCGCCTGTTTCAGATGAGGCACGAAATTGCACGGGCGGTGGCGTGCGTCCAGTTGCTCTCCAAGAATGCCATCCCAACCGGTGCGCACGGCGTTGGTCGAGCCCGGCAAACAGCAAACCAGCGTGCCATTGGCCAAACCGGCCAGCGCACGGGATTGCACAGTCGAAGTACCGATATCGGCCACCGAAATCTGCCGGAACAACTCGCCAAACCCATCCACTTGCTTGTCGAGCAGACAGGCCACCGCTTCCGGCGTGCTGTCGCGACCGGTGAACCCGGTGCCACCGGTGATCAGCACAACCTGCACGACATCGTCGGCGATCCAGTTGGCGACTTGCGCACGAATTTTGTAGAGATCATCTTTGAGCAGTACCCGCGCCGCCAGATGGTGGCCGGCAGCCGCCAAACGGTCGACGAAGACCTGGCCTGAGGTATCGGTTTCCAGGGTTCGGGTATCACTGACAGTCAGCACCGCAATATTCAGCGGCACGAAAGGTACATCAGCCTTGGCTTTCATAGGCTCGTCCAGTTGTAGGAGAAACAGCCCGGTGTTATATCACAGCGCCCCATTTTTTCGCCGCCCCTCTGGAGAGTGCCATGACCTTGAATACGCAATTGCCGCCCTGCTCCATTCTGCTTTTGGCAGGCGGACGCGGCCAACGCATGGGCGGTCAGGACAAAGGTCTGGTGGAATGGCAGGGCGAACCGCTGATTGCACATTTACAGCGCAAGGCGCGCCCTCTGACCGATGACTTGATCATCTCGTGCAATCGCAATCGAGAGCGTTACGCGCCGTATGCCGATCAGTTGGTAGTGGATGACCAGGACGATTTTCCAGGGCCGTTGGCCGGCATTCGTGCAGGCCTGAAAGCCGCTCGCCATGGGCATCTGCTGGTATTGCCCTGCGACGTCCCGCGAATCGACGGCGCCCTGCTGCAGGACATGCGTGAAGCCGCCCGACAGAATCCTGAAAAACCTTTAATGTTGCGTCATGACGGGCATTGGGAACCTCTGTTGTGCGTGATTCCGGTCGCCCTGCTTGCGGCATTCGAAGACGCCTGGAACGCCGGTGAGCGCAGCCCCGGACGGATCATGCGCAACCTCGGCGCCACGGCACTGCAATGTCCCGACAATGACCCGCGACTGGCCAACCTCAACACCCCCGAACTGTTAAATTCGCATAACACTGTGTCAGACTGACACCATTCAAGGAACTCTCACGCCTTGTATACGTCTCAAGCTCAGTAACCAAAAGAATTCCCATTCGGAGACACACTCATGACTCAACGGACCCTCGCCACTTTCATGCTCGCACTGGGCCTGGCTACCCTCGCTGGTTGCTCCTCGCCAACAGTGATCACCTTGAATGATGGTCGCGAAATCCAGGCCGTCGACACCCCGAAATACGATGACGATTCGGGCTTCTACGAGTTCAAACAGCTGGACGGCAAAGAAACTCGCATCAACAAGGATCAGGTTCGTACCGTTAAAGAGCTGTAAGCTCTGGGTCGACGCCAGATACAGAAAAGCCCGCATTAATGCGGGCTTTTTCATGGGCATTCCAAAAGGCTGCAATGTCACCACTGCAAGGTGATGCGGCTTTCGAATTCGCGCGCCTCGCCGGTGACCGGGTCGATAAAACGCAGTCCCTGTGCGAGCAGTTTCAGCGGATTGGCGTAATCATCCTCGACGTCTTTCAGCGCATCCGGATAAAACGGATCGTTGCAGATACTCGCCCCCAACGCAGTCATATGGACACGCAGTTGATGCTTCTTGCCGGTCACCGGATAGAGGCCATAGCGCCAGAGATCGCCGTTCTTCTCTCGAACCTCCACGGCCGTTTCGGTATTGCTGACACCCGGGCCTTCCTGCATGCGGAAAAACGGCTCGCCATCGACCAGACGACTCTTGTGGACCAAAGGGAATTCCAGCCCAGGCAATGCCGGGGCAATCGCTTCATAGCGCTTGTCGATCTGCCGCGTCGGAAACAGCGACTGATAGGCGGAACGGGTTTGCGGATTGGCCGAGAAAATCACCAGCCCCGCCGTATGCCGGTCAATTCGGTGCAGGGGCACCAGATGGGGATTGTCGAGGCGACGGATAAGTCTGCGCAGCAAGGTCTGCTCGACATATTCGCCGGCCGGCGTCACCGGCAGGAAATGCGGTTTGTCCGCCACCACCAGATGCTCATCGGCATAGAGGATCGACTCGACCACCGGAATCGGTTTTTCATCCGGCACTTCACGAAAATAGTGAATCCGCAGGCCTTCCTTGTAGGCCAGGTCCAGCGCAATCGGCTGCCCCTGACCATCCAGCACCCGGCCCCGAGCGATTCGGTCCAGCCATTGTTCGCGGCCAATGGCACTGAAATGCTCGCACAGGCAGTCGAGTACGGTCAGCCAAGGCCCCGGCGGCAGATAAAGCGTACTGGCCTGACTCTGTGCAGCAGAAAATGTTGATATGGACATACGGAAATTCGAACCCTCAAGGCAGGCCGGCATTATCCAACACTGCCGAGAACGAACCTAGTCTTCAGGCAGGAATCGATTTGAGCGCCGCCGCTTCAGTGAATTCCTTGAGCCAGCGCAAGACGTCGACAGCCTCCCAGCGGCCCGGGTCATACAAGGCGTAAAGCAGCCCCTGATAACCGACCACATCCAGTTGCCGGTGATAGCCGGCGCGCTGAAACAAGGCTTCGATCTCGGCAAAGCAGGTGTTGAAATGCAGTTTGTTGAATGGCGTCTTGCCTTCCGTGACCAGCCCGTCCAGGCGCAATTCGAGAACGGCCTCGCGCACCACGTCAACCGACATCCGGTTCACGCTGTTCTTCAACTGTTCGACATTGACCACGGTTCATCCCTCTGACCCAATTACTGTATGAACATACAGTAACCGAATAAACCGCAAAGTGCCAAGGGATGGATTGGCAGTGGCGACCAGCGGAATGAGGCAGAAATCGCATCAACCAAGAAATGCCACAACCTGATCGGCACTGAACGGCCAACCCAGTTCCGCCCCGGTATCGACTCGGCGCAGGACTGGAATCCGCAGGCTGTAAGCCTCGTACCAGGACTCGTCATCAGCGATATCCACCAGCTCGACGAGCAAGCCGCGCTCGACGAACTCCATCAGCATGGCTTCCGCGACTTCACACAGATGACACCCCAAAGTACCGAACAACTGACATTCAGGCAGCATGATTGCTCGACCAAAAAAATAGTGCGCCTATTCTAGGCCGCCGCAGAAAACCCGTCGAGCCAGCGCCGCCAAAAGGCTGCAGCGCATTTGTGGCGTCTCACTCGCAAAACCCTGACGCAAATCAGTCCGGTCAAATACCAATTACGCGATGCTCCCCGACTTTTTGCCTCTACGCTTGAGAAGCCAGAGCCTGACATCGGAGTGTCTAGTGTTTGCCAACCTGTTGATCATCCTCGCCTCGTCCCTTGTGGTGATTGCCCTGTTCCGTCGCCTGCGACTGCCACCGGTATTGGGTTACCTGTGCGTGGGATTGCTGGTCGGGCCAAGTGCATTCGATTGGGTCAACGAGAGCGAACATCTGCCCGATGTGGCTGAACTGGGCGTGGTGTTCCTGCTGTTTTCGCTGGGTCTGGAGTTTTCCCTGTCGAAAATGATTGCGCTGCGCCAGGTGGTGTTTCGCCTGGGCAGTCAGCAGGTACTGATCACAGCGGTGCTGTTGGGTCTGCTGTTGATGCTGCTGGGGATGCCGATGACGCCCGCTCTTTTGCTCGGTGCCGGACTGTCGTTGTCGTCCACGGCGATCGTCACCAAAGAGTTGGGCAGCCTCGGTGAGGTGTTCAGCAGCCACGGCCAGAATGCCGTCGGCGTTTTGCTGTTCCAGGACGTGGTTGCGGTACTGCTGCTGACCCTGGTGCCGGTGTTCGCCGGAAGCAGTGATCAGGCCTGGTACTGGGCACTGCCACTGACCCTGGCGAAAACCGTGGTGCTGTTTGTCGGGCTGCTGCTCGCCAGTCGCTGGCTGTTGCCTCGGCTGTTCCATGAAGTCGCCGCCTCGCGCTCGGCAGAACTGTTTGTGCTATTGGCGCTGGTGATTGTGCTGCTGACCGCATGGCTCACCCACCTGCTCGGCTTGTCCCCTGCACTGGGCGCATTTCTCGCTGGGATGCTGCTTGGCGAAAGCCATTACCGGCATCAGATCGAAGCCGATATCCGGCCCTTCCGCGACATTCTGCTCGGGGTGTTTTTTGTCAGCATTGGCATGCTGATCGACCTGCAATTGTTCGTCAGTCACAGCCTCTTGATCCTCGGCCTCACCCTCGGTCTGATGGTGATAAAGGGCATCATGGTGGCGCTGCTGGTGAAGTGGCGCGGCAGTGACAGTGAAACGGCATGGCGCAGCGGTCTGGCCTTGGCTCAGGGTGGCGAATTCTGTTTTGCGCTGATGGCGCAGATGCAGCAAAACAATCTGATGCCTGCCGAGTTGGGCGCTCTGTTGCTCGCGGCGACATTCTGCTCGATGCTGCTGACACCGCTATTACTGCGCGCGGCGCCACGCATTGCTTTGGCCCTGCACCGCAAGCCCAATCAGGAAGCACAGATCGAGGAGATCAGCGCGCTGAACGCCGACCTCGACAAGCATGTGGTGATTTGCGGATACGGGCGCGTCGGTCAATCCATCGGGCGCTTCATGCGTAACGCGAAGCAGCCTTATATCGCCCTGGACAACGACCCGGTGCGAGTTCAGGAAGCGGCCGCCGGGGAAAGTGACGTGCATTACGGCGACTCTTCACGCGCCGATCTGCTCACCGCCGTCGGCCTCTTGCGCGCACGTTTGCTGGTGATCGCCGTGGACCAGAGCGACATCGCCTTGCGCATCCTCAAGGAAGCCCGCCGCCTCAATGCGCATGTGCCGATCCTGGTGCGCACCCGCGACGACAGCCAATGGGCCGAACTGAAAGCCGCCGGCGCCACCGAAGTGGTACCGGAGCTGTTGGAATCGAGTCTGATGCTCGCCTCGCACGCGCTGATCATGCTCGGTCTGCCGGCGCATCAAGTGCAGGAGAAAGTCGATCAGGTGCGCATCGATCGCTATCGTCTGCTGCACGGTTTTTATCCGGGGGCCGACGATGAGGAAACCTAATCCTGACTCACGGCGCCGATCTTGTGCAGCGAAAGGTCAGCGCCGTAATACTCTTGTTCCTGACTCAGGCGCAGCCCATGCAGCGCCTTGATCACACCGTAAACCACAAAGCCACCGATCAGCGCTACCGCGACGCCGAGCGCGGTGCCGATCAACTGGCTGATCAGGCTGACGCCGCCGAGGCCGCCAAGTGCGGTCTTGCCGAAAATACCGCAGGCGATCCCGCCCCACACACCGCACAAGCCGTGCAACGGCCACACACCCAATACATCATCGATGCGCCATTTGACCTGCGCCGCGGTGAAGCACCAGACAAACAGCGCACCGGCGATGCTCCCGGTCACCAGAGCGCCGACAGGATGCATCAGATCGGAACCGGCGCAGATCGCCACCAGACCGGCCAAGGGGCCGTTATGCAGAAACCCCGGGTCGTTGCGCCCGACGATCAACGCCGCCACCGTGCCGCCAACCATCGCCATCAACGAGTTGACCGCTACCAGGCCGCTGACACCTTGCAAGGTCTGCGCGCTCATGACGTTGAAGCCAAACCAGCCGACAATCAGAATCCACGAACCCAGCGCCAGAAAAGGAATACTCGACGGCGCGAAGGCCACCAACCGGCCATCGCGATAACGCCCGTTACGCGGGCCGAGCAACAACACCGCCGCCAGCGCCAGCCAGCCGCCCATGGCGTGTACCACTACGGAACCGGCGAAGTCATGGAACGCCGCCCCGAACTGCGCCGTCAGCCAGGCTTGCAGGCCGAAGTTGCCGTTCCAGATGATCCCTTCGAAAAACGGATAGATGAATGCCACGATCAATGCCGTCGCGCACAACTGCGGAACGAAACGCGCACGTTCGGCAATGCCGCCGGAAATGATCGCCGGGATCGCTGCGGCAAAAGTCAGCAGGAAGAAAAACTTCACCAGACCATAGCCATGATCGGCGCTCAGGACGGCAGCCGGCTGCATGAAGGTCACGCCGTAGGAGATCCAGTAGCCTATAAAGAAATAGGCCAGGGTCGAGACGGCAAAATCGCTGAGGATTTTCGACAACGCGTTGACCTGATTTTTCTGCCGAACCGTGCCGACTTCGAGGAAGGCGAAGCCGGCGTGCATCGCCAGCACCATCACCGCGCCGATCAAGATGAACAACGTATTGGAGCTGTGAACCAGAGTCTCCACAGCGCTTTGCAGATTTTCCATAAAGAGGCAGACCTGAAAGGTAAAAAAGCACCAAAGCAGTTCATGCGGGCATTTCATGCACCAAGATGCGACCAAGCAGTCACGGATCCGCAGGTCCGATGAACCGCTTTGGCGCACAAGGTCGATGTCCTGACACGAACCGGGATTATTTGAGTTAAGGTTTTGCGGCTTGCACGCCCGGCAACAGCGCACGACTACCGGGCAACGCACCACGACATAGCAAAAGCTGTACCAGTCATTTGTACTGAACCTTCGCACAAGGCTCATACTCGAACGCTTCAGACGCCACTTACGGAGATCCAAACATGGCCAGCATCAAGGCAAAGACTGCTCAAGACATTCTGATGAACGATTTCCAGACACTGGTTGCCGACACCGAACGGTTGCTCGAACACACCGCCACTCTGGCCGGTGATCAGGCGGATGAGCTGCGTGAGCAGATCCACGAAAGCCTGTTGCGGGCACGGGAAACCCTGAAGCTGACCGAAGAAACCGTACGCGAACGCGGTCAGGCTGCGGTCACCGCCACCGAAGATTACGTATCGGCCAACCCTTGGCAGTCCGTCGGCATCGCGGCCGGTGTCGGCTTCCTGATTGGCCTGCTGGCTACTCGGCGCTGATCATGTCGATCGGTGAATCCGGCCCGACTGCGGGCACCGCATCCTCCACGCGGCGTCTGGGCGCCGCCGTTCTTGGCTTGTTGCACAGCCATGTCGAGTTGTTCGGCATCGAGTTGCAGGAGCAGAAAGCACGCACTGTCAGCCTGTTGCTGTTTGCGGGTCTGGCGCTGGTGTTTGCCCTGCTGTTGCTGGTCGGTTTGTCGACCTTGGTACTGATCGTGTTCTGGGACACCTATCGCCTGCCCGCGATCATCGGCCTGTGCGTGTTCTATACCCTGGCGGCGGCCTTCTGCGGCTTGCGTTTGAAGGCTGCGGTTTTCGATGAATCCTCGCCCTTCCATGGCACTCTGGAAGAATTGGCCAATGATCGGGAGCGCCTGCTGCCATGAGCCTGCCTGAACTTCCACACAACAGCTCACGCCGGGAAATGCGCAAGGCGCTGATTCGTCTGCGCATGGAAATGCATCGGCAGGAAATTCGTCATGAAGCCGGGCAAGTGCTGCAACCCCTGCAGCGCATGCGCGGCATGACGCAAAACCTGCAAGGTGGTTTCGGCATCAAACACGCCCCGTTGTGGGGAGTGGCCGCTGTCACGCTGCTAGGTTTTATCACCGGTAAGGGCGCGAAAAGTGGCGGTGTCGGTGGCCTGACGCGGTTGGTTCGTCTCGGCACCAGCCTCGGGCCGCTGATCAGATTGGTCATGCAGAGTTCGGGCAAGCGCTGACCTGACGCATCTGGCTACATTCTTGCAATGACGGCGGGATGAACCTCTTTATCCAGAGGTTCAATCCCGTGCGCCTACCCGGTCGACGGGGTTCAGTCAGAACAAGAACGACTAAGGAGGCCCCGTGATCGACGGGCAACCGCTCGCCTGCTTTCAACCTTTTATAGATACCGCCACCGGACGCATTGCTGGCGTCGAAGCGTTGGGCCGCCTGCGCCAGGCCGATGGGCAACTGACGTCAGTCGGGCCGCTGTTTGCCGACCCGCGCACGCCGGCCATCGCTTTGCGTCGCCTCGACCGGCAGATTCGTGACAACGCCCTCGGCCGTTTGCACGAAGCCCCGGCGGACTGGTTTCTCAGTTTGAACATGTCGCCGCGCTGGATCAGCCGCCTGCGTTCCGACCAAGCCCTGCCCAGCCTCAAGCAGATGGCGCGGCACGGCGTCGATCCACAACGCATCGTGTTTGAAATCACTGAACTGGGCGGCAACAGCCAACGCCTGGCCGAAGTGGTGGCGCGGTATCGCGAGGCTGGTGCGCGAATCGCCATTGATGATTTTGGTGCCGGTTATTCGCAACTGGATCGCGTGCTGGCGCTGCAACCGGACATCCTCAAACTCGACATGCGCCTGTTTCAGGCCGCAGCCCTCGGCGGACCGAGCAGCGACGTGGTCAAGGCCCTGGCGCAGATGGCCGAGAAGACCGGCTGCTGGATCATTGCCGAAGGGGTCGAGACCGAGGCCCAACTGAATTTCGCGCTGGAGTGCGGGTCGCGTTATGTGCAGGGTTTTCTGTTCGCCCGGGCACAAGAGGCGTTTTACCCCACTGACGCGTTCGTGCACCGCTTCGCCGAACTGCGCCAACGCTATGTCCGGCAGAAACTGGCAGAACGCGGGCGTTTGATGCAAATGCGCCAGCAACTCGGCGAGTTGATGACGATCCTGCAAAGTTGGGCCCAAGCCCGTGCGCCGCTCAGCGCATTGCCACAACTGGAGGCCTTCCCATGGCTGCTGCGGTTTTATCAGTGCGACCGCCACGGTACGCAACTGACGCCTAACCTGGAATGGCGCCATAACGGCTGGATCGCCGATGACCGCTATCTGGGGCACAACTGGTCATGGCGGCCGTACTTCTACCATTTGCTCGCCGAAGGCTGGGAAGAGCGTCGCCTGACCCTCTCAAACACCTACCGCGATGCCACCAGCAACCAGTATTGCCTGACGGCCGGGCAGTTCTTCGACAATGGCGAACGGCTGCTGCTGATCGACATTGATGCAGCGGGATTGTAGTTCCGCTTGCAGGTGCAAGGCCGAACCCGGAAGCTAGGGCAATTCAGCCATCAGACGGAGAGAATCAGCCTTGGATTGGCATACCCTGCTCAACCGCGAACGCCTCGGAAAGCCGCTGCACAGCCCGCAAGAACTCGGCCGCAGCCCTTTTCACAAAGATCACGACCGCATCATCTTCTCCGGCGCTTTCCGTCGCCTGGGACGCAAGACACAAGTCCACCCGGTGACCAGCAACGATCACATCCACACGCGTCTGACCCATTCGCTGGAAGTCAGTTGTGTCGGCCGTTCACTGGGCATGCGCGTTGGTGAAACCCTGCGCGGCGCCCTGCCGGAATGGTGCGACCCCAGCGATCTGGGCATGGTCGTGCAATCGGCATGTCTGGCTCACGACATCGGCAACCCACCATTCGGCCATTCCGGTGAAGACGCCATTCGCCACTGGTTTCAACAGGCCGCCGGGCGCGGCTGGCTGGACGGCATGAGCGAAGCCGAGCGCGGTGACTTCCTCAATTTCGAAGGCAATGCCCAGGGTTTTCGGGTGCTCACTCAGCTTGAGTATCATCAGTTCGACGGCGGTACCCGCCTGACCTACGCCACCCTCGGCACTTATCTGAAATACCCGTGGACCGCCCGTCACGCCGACTCTCTCGGCTACAAGAAACACAAGTTCGGCTGCTATCAGAGCGAACTGCCATTGCTTGAGCAGATCGCTCACAAACTGGGTCTGCCACAACTGGAAGACCAGCGCTGGGCGCGTCACCCGTTGGTGTACCTGATGGAGGCTGCCGACGATATCTGCTATGCGCTGATCGACCTCGAAGATGGTCTCGAGATGGAGTTGCTGGAGTACGCCGAAGTCGAATCGCTGCTGCTCGGGCTGGTCGGCGATGACTTGCCGGAAACCTATCGTCAACTGGGTCCGCAGGATTCGCGGCGGCGCAAACTGGCGATCCTGCGCGGCAAGGCCATTGAGCATCTGACCAATGCGGCGGCGCGAGCCTTCGTCGAGCAACAGGACGCACTGCTCGCTGGCACCTTGCAGGGGGATCTGGTCGAGCATATGCATGGCCCGGCCAAACGCTGCGTGCTGAACGCCAAAGACATCGCCCGCAAGAAAATCTTTCAGGACAAACGCAAAACCCTGCACGAAATCGGCGCCTACACGACGCTGGAGATTCTGCTCAATTCGTTCTGCGGTGCTGCGCTGGAACAACACAACGGGCGCACCCCATCGTTCAAGAGCCGTCGTATCCTCGATTTGCTTGGCAACAACGCACCGGATCCACAGGGTTCATTGCACACGTCCTTTTTGCGCATGATCGATTTCATTGCCGGCATGACCGACAGTTACGCCAGCGACATGGCGCTGGAAATGACCGGTCGCTCCAGTCACTGATCACACAATATTCAACTGGCCGGCAAGATCGGCCAGTTGACTACATTACAATCACTTGCAACGTCCGATATTAGAGTCGCCGCTCGCGTTTTCAGCGATTTGATGACGCAATGTAACTACATGATACAAACAACCAACTTTTCAGCAGCCACAAGCTTTAAACACCTACAAAAAAGTCTGTCATAGCCAGCATTTGCAAAACATTCAAAGCAAACTATAAACCGCTGCAAATCCCGCACTTCCTTACGTCGAACCTAGTTTGACCGTAGTCCCTTTCCTCATTAATTGTAGGATTAATCCGATAGCACGACTGAAGCGATGTCAGTTCATGCGAGTGCTCATTCATCTGAGCTAAGGTGCGCGCTTTATTCGTGCTTGTATGGGATTTGATTATGAACTCCGTTTTTATTGTCGACGATCACCCGGTCATCCGTCTCGCCGTTCGCATGCTGCTCGAACATGAAGGTTATAAGGTCGTCGGTGAAACCGATAATGGGGTCGATGCCATGCAGATGGTGCGCGAGTGCATGCCAGACCTGATCATTCTCGATATCAGCATCCCCAAACTCGACGGCCTGGAAGTGTTGGCTCGCTTCAACGCAATGAGTTCGCCATTGAAAACCCTGGTGCTGACGGCCCAATGCCCGACCTTGTTCGGTATTCGCTGCATGCAATCCGGCGCTTCCGGTTATGTCTGCAAGCAGGAAGACTTGAGCGAGTTGGTCAGTGCGATAAAAGCGGTACTTTCCGGTTACAACTATTTCCCAAGTCAGGCATTGAATCCGGTTCGCAGTGACGACATTCGTTATACGGAGCTGGAGCTCTTCAAGTCCGTCAATGATCGCGAATTGATGGTTTTGCAATTGTTTGCCCAGGGTCGTACCAACAAGGAAATCGCCAAGGGCATGTTTCTCAGCAATAAAACCGTCAGCACCTATAAAAAACGCCTGATGCAAAAACTCAAAGCCAAATCCCTTGTAGAACTTATCGAGATGGCCAAACGCAACGCACTCGTGTGAGACCCCGCATGCCCAGTCGTTTAAAGGACTATTTAATGACATTGATCGCCGGCCTGTGCCTGAGCGCCAATGTGTTCGCCATGCCGGTTGCTTCACCGGGCTATGCCTTGCTCAGCCGATCGGCGAGCGAGTCAGTGCCCGTCGCGTTCGAACAGTCTCAACGACAGTGGCTGCAAACCCGTAGTGAGCTGATATTGGGCACTTCCGCGCCGGACTATCCCCCCTTCGACATGACCGTCAGCGGACACGATTATGAGGGCCTGACCGCCGACTATGTCGGCCTGCTCAGTCAAAGCACCGGTTTGCCGATCCGGGTCAAACGCTTTCCCTCGCGCGATGCCGCGATTCGCGCACTGGTCGACGGTCAGGTTGACCTTCTCGGTACGGCGAACGGCTATGAAGCGAATAACGCCAACCTCGCGCTTTCCGCACCCTACGCCAATGATCAGCCCGTGCTCGTCACCCGCGAAGACGATACCCGCTCCCTGACGAATGGGCTCGCTGGATTGCGCTTGAGCATGGTGTATCACTACCTGCCCTTGCACGAGGTCAAGGCGCTGTATCCCAAAGCGCTCATTACTTGCTACCCCTCCTACCAGAATGCAATCAACGCCGTCGCGTTCGATCAGGCCGATGTGTTTCTCGGCGACACCATTTCCACCCACTACATGATCAACAAGGGCTACCTGAACAACGTGCGCATGGCCAATTTCGGCAAGCAGGACGCTCACGGATTCAGTTTCGCCATACGTCGCAACAACCCGCAGTTGCTCGACATCGTCGACACCGTGCTCAAAGCCGTGCCACGCAGCGAACGCGAGAACATTGCCAAACGCTGGAGCGCTGGCAGCGATCTGCTGCTGACCGATCAAAAGCTGCAACTGACCGAACGTGAAGAAACCTGGCTCAAAAAGCACCCCGTGGTGAAAGTGGTCGTGAACGAGGCTTATGCGCCGCTGACGTTCTTCGACAGTGGCGGCAATTTTCGCGGGATCAGCGCCGATCTGCTTGAACTGATCCGCCTGCGCACCGGCCTGCGTTTCGAGATCCATCGCAGTCGAAACGACGCCGAAATGATCAGACAGATAGACAGCCATCAGGCCGATCTCATCGCTGCTTTGCTACCCACTGCCGAGCGGGAGAAAACCCTCGATTTCAGTCGACCCTATCTGGAAAACTCTTATGTCCTGCTGACGCGCAAGAGCGCCGACAGCCCGACAAACCTGGGTCAGCTCAAAGGCAAACAACTGGCAATCGCCCAAGGCAACCCGATGGTCGAATACCTGCGACGCGAGTTTCCACGGATCCAGTTGATCGAAACAGCAGACACCTTCAGCGCTGTCTCGCTCCTTGCCGAAGGTCATGTCGACGGCGCGGTGAATTCACTGGTGATCGCCAACTACTTCATTTCTTCGCGGATCTTCGAGCGAGCGCTCCAGATCACTACCACCATTGGCACCGGTCAGGCTGCTTTTTCTCTGGTCACCGCACGGGACAACACCGACCTGGGTTCGATCATCAACAAAGCGTTACTGAGCATTTCCCCGGAAGAACTGGGCGTGATCAATGGCCGCTGGCGCGGTTACTCCACCGCTTCGCAAAACATCTGGCGCAATTACCAGCGCCAGTTCTATCAAGTGATTATCGGCGCCTGCCTGCTCCTGCTGCTCTTGCTGGCCTGGAATGCCTACATGCGACACCAGATCAAGCAACGCAAGGCCGCCGAACGGGCCTTGAACGACCAGTTCGAATTCATGCGCTCGCTGGTCAACGGAACGCCGCATCCGATTTACGTCCGCGACCGCCAGGGTCTGCTGCAAAGCTGCAACGACAGCTACCTCGAAGCGTTCAATGCCAAGCGTGAGGACGTTATCGGCAAAAGCGTCATTCAAGGCACCTTGAGCAACGCCTTCGAAGCTCACGCCTTCCACGCCGATTATCAGCGAGTGGTTGCCGAAGGCACGCCGCTGCTGCTCGACCGACCGCTGCACATCGGCAACCGGCGCCTGACGATCTATCACTGGATACTTCCCTATCGCGATTCCAGCGGCGATGTGCAAGGCATCATCGGTGGCTGGATCGACATCAGCGAACGCCGTCAGCTGTTCGAAGAGTTACGCACCGCCAAGGAGCAGGCCGACGAGGCCAATCGCGCGAAAAGCACGTTCCTGGCCACCATGAGCCACGAAATCCGCACTCCGATGAATGCCGTGATCGGCATGCTCGAACTGACTCTGAGACGCATGGATCAACAGCATCCGGATCGCTCCTCGATCGACACCGCCTACCATTCGGCCAAGGATCTGCTCGGGCTGATCGGCGATATTCTCGACATCGCACGGATCGAGTCCGGTCGCCTGAGCCTGTGCCCGGAACGAGTCAATCTGGTCGACACGGTGACGTCCGTCGCGAGGATCTTCGACGGCCTCGCCCGGCAGAAGAATCTCGCCCTGCAAGTCATCTTCAATCCGCCGGATATGGCGGTCGATGTTCATCTTGATCCGTTGCGCTTCAAGCAAGTGCTGTCGAACCTGGTGAGCAATGCCATCAAATTCACCGAACAAGGCCACATCAGGATTACCGTGGATCTCATGACCACCGACATGACTGAGCGCGCGCTGATGCAACTGAGCGTTCAGGACAGCGGTATCGGGATCGCCGCAGAGGATCAGCAGCGCTTGTTCGAACCCTTCGCCCAAGCGGAAAACAGCCATCAGCAGGCCCGCAGCGGCGCAGGGCTGGGGCTGGTCATCAGTCGCAACCTGTGCGAAATGATGGGAGGTCAGTTGCAGTTGAGCAGCCAGCCCGGCATAGGCACGCAAGTCTGTGTTTCGCTGCCGCTGGAAACCTTGCCTGCACAAGCCAGCACAGCCAAGGACGAGCCCTCGATAAAGACCTCCCAGACGCCCCTGCGCGTGCTGGTGGTGGACGACCATCCGGCCAACCGGTTGTTGATGTGCCAACAACTGGAGTTCCTCGGCCATCACTTCAGCATCGCCGAAAACGGCCGCAGCGGGCTGAAACTGTGGCAGGAAGGTGGCTTCGATCTGGTGATTGTCGACTGCAACATGCCGTTGATGAATGGCTATGAACTGACTCGCGCCATTCGCCAGCAGGAGCTGCAGAACCGCTGCCCACCCTGCATCGTGCTGGGCTTCACGGCCAACGCCCAACCCGAGGAAATCCAGCGTTGCAAACAGGCCGGCATGAACGATTGCCTGTTCAAACCCTTGAGCCTGAGTCTGCTTAGCCAGTGGGTCGATGGCATCACCCCGGCGTCTCGCCCCCCCGTTTTCAACCTGCAAAGCCTGAACATGTTGACCGGCGGCAGTCCTGCGCAGGCCAAACGACTGTTGGTTGAACTGCTCAAAAGCAGCCGTCTCGATCGCCAGGAACTGCTGGGACTGTCGCCACAGCAGGATCGCGGCGCGTTGGCGGTGGTCGCCCACAAGATCAAGGGGGCGGCGCGCATCGCCCAGGCAGTGCGCGTGATCGAATGTTGCGAGGCCCTTGAACAAGCCTGTGCACAGGCAATGGACACCGATGAGATCAATCGCCGTTGCGAGGCGAGCAACCGGGCGATGGTCGAACTGGAGCAAGCCTTGCAGCAACAATTGGCATCGTCTGATCGAGGCGCAATGAGCTTGCCTTAACTATGCTTTGGCGCTGAGCAGTGAGTTAAACCATCATGGAGAACCGGAAATGCCCAGCCCACTGCGCCCGGAACAACGCCGGTTCCCGCTGCACGCGCACATCAGTGTCATGTTCACCTTTCTCCTGCTGCTCACGGGCGTGGTGCTGGGACTGTTCAATTACCGCCAGACAACGCAGATCATCCTGTCGAGCAGCGAGAAGCTGTTCGACAGGATCGAACAGGACGTGCGCCTGGACATGTCCGCGACCTATCAACCGATCCGGCACTTGCTCAGCCTGCTGGCAGACAACCCCGCGACCCAGGCTGAGCGCCTCGAACAACGCTTGCCGTTGCTCAGGCCGTTCAGCCAGTCGCTCACGGACAACCCGAACCTCGCCTCGTTGTACCTGGGGTATGCCAATGGCGATTTCTTCATGGTCCGCCCATTGCGCAGCACCGCCCTGAAGACGCTGCTCAAAGCTCCGGACGCAGCGGCGTATCAGGTCTGGAGCATCGAGCATGGCCCGCAAGGCAACCTGCGCTCGCAATCGCTGTTCTTCGATCAGGCACTGACGCTGATCAGCCGCCAGGACAATCCCGAGGAACCCTACGATCCGCGCAGCCGCGCCTGGTTCGTCAATGCCCGTCAGCACAGCGAACAGATCACCACCGAACCCTACGTGTTTTTCTCCACCCACAATGTCGGTACGACCCTGGCCCGGCGCAGTGGCGAGAATGCGGTGATCGGCGCCGACCTGACACTGGCCACCCTGTCTGCCACCTTGAGCAAACATGTGGTGACGCCGTCCACCGAAATCGCCCTGTTCGATGCCGACGGCAATGCCGTGGCCTACCCCGACAGTCGCCGTCTGATCGTCGATGACAGCACCGCGCATCTGGCCAAAGCGGCCGACTTGAGCCCGAGTCTGCACGCGCTGCTGTCCGGTGCACGCACGGGCAATCGCCTTGAAGCGGCTGGCCGCCAGTGGATTGTGGCCCGCAGCAGCATTGCCGAAGGCGGTCCGAAAGGCCTGCAATTGGCGTTGCTGGTGCCGGAGGACGAACTGCTGGTCGACGCCTATCGCATGCGCTGGCAGGGCGCGCTGATCACCTTGGCCACCTTACTGCTGTGCCTGCCATTGGGCTGGGTGATCTCGCGGATTCTGGTCAAGCCGTTGCACGCATTGGTCAAGGAAGCCGACGCAATCCGCAGTTTCGACTTCAATTTCCCGCTGACCCGACGCTCGCCGGTGCTGGAAGTCGACCAATTGAGCGTGTCGATGGCGCGCATGAAAGACACGCTGGCGAGTTTCTTCCGCATCACTGACACCCTCGGCGCCGAAACCCGATTCGCCCCGCTGCTGCAACGGGTGCTGTTCGAAACGGTGCAGATTGCCCAGGCACAGGCCGGACTGATTTATCTGCGAGAAAACGACGGTACGCGCATGGAACCTTACGGTCTGGTGATCGATGGCATACCGCATGCACCGGAGGCGTTCGAGATCCAGGGTCACGATCTGCAAAACAGCAAAGGCCCGGTGTGGTTCGAGCAGTTGGTCGGCAGCAACAATGTAGTCAGCAACTTTGGCGTTGATCAGGCCGGTGACCTGCAGAAAGTCTTGTTCGCGATGGCCTCACCCCGCGTACATCTGATCGGCATTCGCCTGCACAACCGCCATGACCAAACCATCGGCCTGCTGATCCTGCTGGTCAACGACAGCGGCACCGCGGCCGATCTGGAAAAACTGCGACCCGACCGCATCGCTTTCCTGCAAGCAGTGTCCGGCGCCGCCGCAGTCAGCATCGAGAGCCAGCGCCTGCAAGCCCGGCAGAAGCAACTGCTCGATGCTTTCATTCAGTTGCTCGCCGGCGCCATCGACGCCAAGAGCCCGTATACCGGCGGGCATTGCCAGCGCGTGCCGGAACTGACCCTGATGCTCGCCCAGGCAGCTGCGGCGAGTCAGGCGCCCGCCTTCAGTGCCTATCAGCCCACCGAAGACGAGTGGGAGGCCCTCCACATTGCCGCGTGGTTGCATGATTGCGGCAAGGTCACGACGCCGGAGTATGTGGTCGACAAGGCGACCAAACTGGAAACCATCAACGACCGCATCCACGAGATCCGCACGCGTTTCGAAGTGCTCAAGCGCGATGCCTGGATCAGTTACTGGCAGGCACTGGCTCTGGGTGGAGACGAACTGTCAATTGCCGCATTGCGCGATGCGACCCTGACGGCACTGGACGAGGACTTTGCCTTTGTTGCCCGTTGCAACCTGGGCAGTGAAGCGATGGCCGAGGCCGATCTGCAACGACTGAATGATCTGTCCCAGCGCACCTGGATGCGCACCCTGGATGACCGCCAGGGCGTGTCGTGGGAAGAAAACCGGCGTCAGGCGCTAACACCCGCGCCGACCTTGCCAGTCAGCGAAAAGCTGCTCGCAGACAAGCCCGAACATCTGCTTGAACGTGACAAAAACGAGTTGATCCCGGAAGACAATCCGTGGGGGTTCAAGCTGGACGTGCCGCGTTACAAATATAATCGCGGTGAGTTGTACAACCTGAGCATCACCCGCGGCACGCTGACCCGCGAAGAGCGCTACATCATCAATCACCATATGGTGCAGACGATCATGATGCTCAGCCACCTGCCCTTCCCCGGCCACCTCGACAGCATTGCCGAGATCGCCGGTGGTCATCATGAAAAAATGGACGGCACCGGTTACCCGAAACGCCTCAAGCGCGAAGAAATGAGCCTGCCGGCGCGGATGATGGCGATTGCCGATATTTTCGAGGCACTGACCGCGGCCGATCGCCCGTACAAGAAAGCCAAGACATTGAGCGAAGCGTTGGGGATCATGGCGACCATGTGCCGCGAGGCGCACATCGACGCGCAGCTGTTCGGACTGTTCATCAGCGATGGCGTGTACATGCAGTACGCCGTGCGTTTTCTCGATCCCCGGCAGATCGATGCCGTGGACCCGGCCAGCCTGCTGCACAAGGCTGGCCTTGCCGCGTGATCAGCAATCGGTCAGACGCAGGAAAATCGCCGCAAGTTGCTCGATACCGGCCTGATCATCCGCGCCGAAACGGGCGAGCTTCGGGCTGTCGAGATCGAGCACGCCGATCAGACGCCCCTCTTTGACCAACGGCACCACCAGTTCACTGTTCGAGGCACTGTCGCAGGCGATATGACCGGGAAACGCATGCACGTCTTCAACCCGCTGCGTCTGCAGGCTGGCCGCGGCAGCGCCACAGACACCGCGACCGAACGGAATGCGCACACAAGCGATCTGGCCCTGGAACGGGCCGAGCACCAGCTCTTCGTTGCGATTGAGGTAAAAACCGGCCCAGTTCAGATCATCGAGCTGGTTGAACAGGAATGCCGAAAACTGCGCGGCGTTGGCGATGAAATCGCGCTCGTCCGCCAACAGCGATTCCAGTTGTGCGGCCAACATGCCATAGCCTTCGAGGCCCTGGCCGCTTTGTTGCAAATCAATCATGCCTTGTGCTCCAACAATTTCAGTCCCACCCAGTAACGGGCGAATTGATACGCGCAACGTCCGTTGCGATTACCGCGGCCGGTGGCCCAACGTACGGCGAGGATATCCAGTGCTTCGTCACGCTGCCAGCTCAGGCCGGCCTTGGCGGCCAGCTGGCCGATCCAGTGCTCGACGACATTCAGGAAGTGCTCTTGAGTAAACGGGTAAAACGACAACCACAGACCAAAGCGGTCCGACAACGCGATCTTGTCTTCCACCGCTTCGCTGGGATGCAGTTCGCCATCGACGCGCTTCCAGTTCTCGTTGTCGCTTTCCTTCTCCGGCACCAGATGGCGACGGTTGGAAGTGGCGTACAGCAAAACGTTGTCCGGTGCCTGCTCCAGCGAGCCGTCGAGCACGCTTTTGAGCACACGGTAATCGCCTTCCCCGGATTCGAACGACAGGTCGTCGCAGAACAACACAAAACGTTGCGGCAGTTTGGCGATCTGCTCGACCACTCGCGGCAAGTCGGCCAGGTGATCGCGCTCGATCTCGATCAGCCGCAGGCCTGCGCCGGCATGTTCCGCGAGCAATGCGCGTACCAGCGAGGATTTGCCGGTACCGCGCGAACCCCAGAGCAACGCGTGGTTCGCCGGCATGCCATCGAGAAACTGCTGGGTATTGCGGCCCAGTTGCTCCAGTTGCCGATCAACGCCGATCAGGTCGGACAGGCGCATGTCGAGGCTGACTTCCAGTGGCAGCAGGTACCCGCTGCGGCCGTCACGCTGCCAACGCGCGGCCAGGCAAGTGCCCCAGTCGATCACCGGGCGCGGTGCCGGCAACAGCGGTTCGATCCGCGCCAGAACCGACTCGGCGCGTTCAAGAAAAGCATTCAATCGGGAATCCACGTCTTCTCCTCGGGCACGTTCACAGTAATGATGACGATCCAGCGACGACACGCAGATCAAAATTCTCGCCCCGCGCCTTGTTACAAGGCGATTCGGGAACCTCGGTATCGATACATGATCGACTATGCTTGAGCAGCGAAGGGAAACGGAAGTGGTTCAACACCCCATGGATATCAAATTCACCCACCGGCTGTCGTACAAGCAAGCCAGGCTTACTGTGCTGGTCGGGTTCATTCTGGGCACGCTGCTCAGCCTGCTGCAAATCGGCATCGATTATGCCAGTGAAGACGCCTCCATCAACCGTGAAATCCTGTCTTTGCTGGAAATCAGCCATAACCCGGCATCACGCATCGCCTACAACATCGATGCCGAACTGGCTCAAGAACTCACGTTGGGCCTGTTACGTTCCCCGGCCATCATTTCTGCGCAACTGACCGACAACAACAATACCGTGCTGGCCAGCGTCAAACGTCCCGAGCTGCAAAGCGGCTATCGGCTGATCAGCGACTTCCTGTTCGGCGCCAAGCGCCAATTCGAAGATCGCCTGTATCTGGATCATCTGCCCAATGAATCGCTGGGAGTCCTGAGCCTTGAGGTTGACACCTATGCGTTCGGCAGCCGCTTTCTGCGTCGCGCCGAAGTCACCCTGCTCAACGGTTTCGCCCGCAGCCTGATCCTCACCGGCATCCTGTTGGCGCTGTTCTACGTGATGTTGACCAAACCGCTGGTGCGGGTGATCCGCGAACTCAGCGGGCGTGATCCGCGCAGCGCCGAACCGACCACGCTGGAATGCCCGAGCGGCCACGGCAATGATGAAATCGGCGTACTGGTCAAAGTCGCCAATCAGCAATTCGAGAACATCGCCACCGAGATCCAGCAGCGACGCAATGCCGAAAACCGTCTGACCGACTACCTCGGCCAACTGGAAAACATCGTTTCGGCGCGAACCGCCGAACTCAAGGCGATCAACGCCCGGCTCAGCCAATCCAATCAGGAACTCGAAGTCGCCCGCAGCACCGCGCTGGAAATGGCTGAAGCACGCTCGGCATTTCTCGCCAACATGAGTCACGAGATCCGTACACCGCTCAACGGTCTGCTGGGGATGATCGCGCTGTCGCTCGACGGGCCACTGAATGCCGAACAGCAGCAACAACTGTCGATCGCCCACGACTCAGGCAAGGTGCTGGTGGAGTTGCTCAACGACATTCTCGACCTGTCGAAATTCGACGCAGGGCAACTGGAGCTTGAGCACATTCCCTTCGATCTCGGCTCATTGATCGAAGACACCGCCAACCTGCTGTCGCAGAACGCGGCGCCCAGCGTCGAGTTGACCTGCCTGATCGATCCGCACTTTCCGGCGCTGGTGCTGGGCGATCCGACCCGGGTTCGGCAGATCGTCAGCAATCTGCTGTCCAACGCCCTGAAATTCACCCGTTTCGGCCGGGTGGATGTGCGCTTGTCGACCTACAAGGATGGCGTACGAATCGAGGTCTGCGACACCGGTATCGGCATCGCGCAGGAAGCCCAGGTGAAAATCTTCCAGCCGTTCACCCAGGCGGGTGCCGGCATCACCCGCCAGTACGGCGGCACCGGGCTGGGACTGGCGCTGACTTACAACCTTTGCGAAGCGATGCAGGGGCGCCTGACCATCAGCTCCGAGACCGGCTTCGGCAGCCAGTTCTGCGCCGAACTGCCACTGCCCTGCCATACCCGCGCTCTGCCGCCGACGCAGCTGCACGGCAAAGTTCTCGCCATTACCGCAGCCAGCAGCGGTCTGGCGGAGTTGCTCCGCAGTCTGCTGCCGGTCTGGGGACTTGAATACGAACAACGCACGATCGACGACTCGCTGTTGGGGCTGACGCCAGATGTGCTGATTACCGATTGTCCGGAGTGCCTGTTCGGGCTGCGTCCAACCCTCACCGCGCCCATCTTGCTGGTAACTGCCTATGGCAGTTTTCTGCCCAGCGAAGAAGCGGCGGCGCTCGCCCCTCTGCAGCAACAGGCGCGACCGTTGGCGCGTAATGCGCTCTACCAGAATCTGCGACGGACCCTGCATCCCGAGGTCGCCACCATCAACGATACGCAGTTGGAAACGACGCCATTGGTACGCCGCGGAAAAGTGCTGCTGGTCGAGGACAACCCGGTCAATCAACTGGTGGCCAAAGGCATGCTCGGTAAACTCGGCTGTGATGTCGTCGTCGCCGCCCATGGCGCCGAAGCGCTGGATCAACTGGAGTATCACGCCTTCGATCTGGTGCTGATGGACTGCAATATGCCGGTGATGGACGGCTACGAAGCGAGCCGGCAAATCCGCCAGAGCGGACGCTGGCCAAACCTGCCGATCGTTGCCCTGACCGCCAACGCCATGTCCGAAGAACGCGAGCGCTGCCGGGCGGCGGGCATGAGCGACTATCTGGCCAAGCCGTTCCGCCGTGAAGAATTGGCGGCCCTGCTGGATCAGTGGATTGCGCCTACGACAGCGCCTTGATCTGCCCGAGCAGTTGATCGAGACCGTCGCGCAAGGCATTGAGCTGGTCCAGGTCCACCCCGCTGTCGCAAAGCAATCGCGCCTTGAGCGGCCCGACCTGTTCGCGAAGTGCCAGCCCGGCAGGTGTCAGACTCAGATGCACTTCACGCTCATCACGCGCCGAACGCTGACGCTGAACCAGTTGCAACTGCTCCAGGCGCTTGAGCAACGGCGTCAGCGTGCCGGAGTCCAGCGCCAGACGCTCACCCAAGGCCTTGACCGTCGGCTGCTCCGGCGCACTGTCCTGCCACTCCCACAACACCAGCATGGCCAGGTATTGCGGGTACGTCAGGCCGAGCTGATCGAGCATCGGCTTGTAGCCACGAATCACCGCCCGCGAAGCGGCGTACAACTTGAAGCACAACTGACTGTCGAGCTTCAGCGAATCAACCGACAGTTTATTCATTTGAGCAGAGCTTCGATCTCGCGGCTCAGATCCTGCGGCTTGGTAGCAGGGGCAAAGCGCTTGACCAACTGGCCATCCTTGCCGATCAGGAACTTGGTGAAGTTCCACTTGATGCCTTGCGAGCCGAGCACGCCCGGAGCACGTTTTTTCAGTTGTACGAACAGCGGATGGGCGCCTGCACCGTTGACTTCGATCTTCTTGAACAGCGGGAAGCTGACGCCGTAGTTCAGCTCACAGAACTCGCTGATCGCGCCCTCGTTGCCCGGCTCCTGTTTGCCGAACTGGTTGCACGGGAAACCCAGCACCACCAGGCCCTGATCCTTGTAGGTCTGCCACAACTCTTCCAGACCTTTGTATTGCGGAGTGAAACCGCACTTGCTGGCGGTGTTGACCACCAGCACCGCTTTGCCAGCGTAATCGGCGAGGGTCTTTTGCTCGCCCTTGATATTGGTGACAGGGATATTCAGCAGGTTGTCGCTCATGGGTCGGCTCCGCGGGTTATCGGGAAAGGCCAAACATAGCGAGCAATTAAATTGTGCGCAATTTAATTATCCGAAAGGCGACCCGCAGGTCGCCCACTCAATTACTCGCGTGGTTCGAGATTCAGGCACACCGAATTGATGCAATAGCGCAAACCGGTCGGCGCCGGGCCGTCCGGGAACACGTGCCCCAAGTGTGCATCGCAGCGGGCGCATTTCACTTCGGTACGGATCATGCCGTGGCTGGTGTCGCGGATCTCGGTCATGGCACTTTCACCGATCGGCGCGTAGAAGCTCGGCCAGCCGCAGCCGGAATCGAATTTGGTCTTGGAATCGAACAGCGCTTCGTTGCAGCAGACACAGTGATAGACACCATCGGTCTTGGTGTCGTTGTATTTGCCGGAGAACGGTCGCTCGGTGGCGCTCAGACGGCACACGTTGTACTGCTCGGGGTCGAGCATGGCTTTCCATTCTTCCAGGGTTTTTTGCAACTTTTCCATCATCACACCTCAGCGGCTGAAAAAGCCCGATCTGTACCTTTTCCACGGATCGGGCGGCACGTATGATTGCGCCTCGTCACGCGCCAGTCTGGCAGCCAGACCGGGCGCATTCAAACGGATTCTCGGCGCCAAGGCGCAAGACTTCGCCTGTGTGAAGACGCAGGAATCCCAGTACGGTTGTCCATCCGCCGCCTGGATCGTTCATTTTCGGGATCACATCGCCATGCAGTTCAGCAAATCGAACAAGCTCGCCAACGTCTGCTACGACATTCGCGGCCCGGTGCTCAAGCACGCCAAACGTCTGGAGGAGGAAGGTCAGCGCATCCTCAAGCTGAACATCGGCAACCCCGCGCCGTTTGGTTTCGAAGCGCCGGACGAAATCCTTCAGGATGTGATCCGCAACCTGCCGACCGCGCAAGGCTACAGCGACTCCAAAGGCCTGTTCAGCGCGCGTAAGGCGGTGATGCAGTACTACCAGCAAAAAAATGTTGAAGGTGTCGGCATCGAAGACATCTACCTGGGTAACGGCGTGTCCGAGCTGATCGTGATGTCGTTGCAGGCCCTGCTCAACAACGGCGACGAAGTGCTGGTGCCGGCCCCGGATTATCCGCTATGGACCGCTGCCGTGAGTCTGGCCGGTGGTAACGCCGTGCATTACCTGTGCGACGAAGGCGCCGACTGGTTCCCGGACCTGGCCGACATCAAGGCCAAGATCACTCCGAACACCAAGGCGATGGTGATCATCAACCCGAACAACCCGACCGGCGCGGTGTATTCGAAGGAAGTGTTGCTGGGCATGCTGGAACTGGCCCGTCAGCACAATCTGGTGGTGTTCTCCGACGAGATCTACGACAAGATTCTGTATGACGACGCCGTACACATCTGCACCGCTTCGCTGGCCCCGGACCTGCTCTGCCTGACCTTCAACGGTCTGTCGAAGTCCTATCGCGTGGCCGGTTTCCGCTCCGGCTGGATCGCGATTTCCGGGCCGAAACACAATGCCCAGAGCTACATCGAAGGCATCGACATGCTCGCCAACATGCGCCTGTGTGCCAACGTGCCGAGCCAGCATGCGATCCAGACCGCGCTTGGCGGTTATCAGAGCATCAACGATCTGGTGTTGCCGCAGGGCCGCCTGCTGGAACAGCGCAATCGCACCTGGGAGCTGCTCAACGACATTCCGGGCGTGAGCTGCGTCAAGCCGATGGGCGCGCTGTATGCATTCCCGAAGATCGACCCGAAGGTCTGCCCGATCCACAACGACGAGAAATTCGTCCTCGACCTGCTGCTCTCCGAGAAATTGCTGGTGGTGCAGGGCACCGCGTTCAACTGGCCGTGGCCAGACCACTTCCGCGTCGTCACCCTGCCCCGCGTCGATGATCTGGAAATGGCTATCGGTCGTATCGGCAACTTCCTCAAGTCCTACCGCCAGTAACTGCCCATCAGTGCGCAACGGCCCGAACGTTGCGCACTGTCTGATTCAGCAACACTTCTGCGTTCCCCGCCTCCGCGCGCCTTCTACACTTGCGATTCGTACCCGTCACTTGCGTCTGACGCAATGGCGACGGGTCGCGGCTGTCCGTCGTCCGTGTCGGAGTCTGTCGTGGGAAATGGGTCGTGCGCCGAGGAAACCGCTGTAGGACACAGTTTGAAATAGTCACTCGGTTGAATAGCCCGGTGCAGCACCTTATATACCCCGCAGTACGCTACATCTTTAGCTTGAGGAGATTTCTACAACCATGATGCGCATCCTGCTGTTTTTGGCCACTAACCTGGCGGTCGTGCTGATAGCCAGCATCACCCTGAGCCTGTTCGGCTTCAACGGGTTCATGGCGGCCAACGGGGTTGATCTCGACCTCAGTCAGCTGCTGGTTTTCTGTGCGGTCTTTGGTTTCGCCGGCTCGCTGTTCTCGCTGTTCATCTCCAAGTGGATGGCGAAGATGAGCACCGGCACCCAGATCATCAGCCAGCCACGTACCCGGCATGAGCAATGGCTGCTGCAAACTGTCGAGCAACTGTCCCGCGAAGCCGGGATCAAGATGCCCGAAGTCGGTATATTCCCGGCCTACGAAGCAAATGCCTTCGCCACCGGCTGGAACAAGAACGACGCACTGGTCGCGGTCAGCCAGGGCCTGCTCGAACGCTTTTCGCCAGACGAAGTGAAAGCCGTGCTGGCCCACGAAATCGGTCACGTGGCCAACGGTGACATGGTCACTCTGGCGCTGATCCAGGGCGTGGTGAACACCTTCGTGATGTTCTTTGCGCGGATCATCGGCAACTTCGTCGACAAGGTGATCTTCAAGAACGAAGAAGGTCAGGGCATCGCCTATTACGTGGCAACCATTTTCGCTGAACTGGTCTTGGGCATCCTGGCCAGCGCGATCGTCATGTGGTTCTCGCGCAAACGCGAATTCCGCGCCGACGAAGCCGGTGCTCGCCTGGCCGGTACCAGCGCAATGATTGGCGCTCTGCAGCGTCTGCGCGCCGAACAGGGCCTGCCGGTACACATGCCGGACACCCTGAATGCGTTTGGCATCAACGGTGGCATCAAACAGGGCTTCGCCCGCATGTTCATGAGCCACCCACCGCTGGAAGAGCGTATTGACGCCTTGCGTCGTCGCGGTTGATTCAACCGATGAAACAATGAAAAAGGCCCGCAGTGATGCGGGCCTTTTTTGTTGGCTTGATTAACGGGATGTTCCTGATGGCCCCATCGCTGGTTAGCCAGCTCCCACAGGGTCCAGGAGGTTTTCAGTATTTCCGATACACCACAGATCACTGTGGGAGCTGGCTTGCCAGCGATGGGGCCGGCAATTCCAGTAAAATTCTACCGCCCGGAAACCCGATAAACCCGCTCCTCCAGCCGCGTCACGCCAGCCTGCAAGAACTTCCAGCTCTCGCCCAGCACATCCTGATCTTCCAGCTTCTGGACCTGCCAGTCATTCCCCAGCAAGCGCTGCGCCTCAGCATCCGGCACGGCAAACGGTGGCCCGGGCATCTGCGCCTGATCGTAGTCCAGCGTAATCAGCAAACCCTGCAAGCCTTCCGGCAAGATACTCAGCAAATGCGCCGCGTATTGCTCACGCATCGCTGGCGGCAACGCGATCAACGCGGCGCGGTCGTACAGCGCCGTGCAATCAGCGACATCCTCGGCCTTTAACGCAAAGACATCACCGCACCACAACTCGATAGCTCCCGCGCGATAGACCTTGAACGCGCCGTCTTCGCTGACTTCAGGTTGCAAATGCTGCTCGCTGAAAAAATCCTCGACGGCCTTTTCCGACAGTTCGATGCCCAGCACCTGATGGCCGCGCCCGGCCAGCCACAGCAAATCCAGACTTTTCCCACACAACGGCACCAGCACGCGAGCCTGCGCTGCAACCGCCAGATCCGGCCAGTGCCGCTGCAAATACGGGTTGACCTCGGGCTGATGAAAGCCGATCTGGTTCGATTCCCACTTCTTGTGCCAAAACTCAGGCTGCATGTATCACTCCCAAAAAATCGATCAAAAAGCGTTAAAACTTATATTAGATTTAGATCAATGATCTGACTGAAGATGGGCCATCTTAACGCTCAGGAACCCATCATGTTTCCCAGCCTGTTTATTTCTCATGGTTCACCCATGCTTGCGCTGGAACCCGGCGCCAGCGGCCCGGCATTGACGCGACTGGCTGCCGAACTGCCCAGGCCGAAAGCCATCGTGATTGTCTCCGCACACTGGGAGAGCCACGAACTATTGGTCAGCAGCCATCCGCAACCCGAGACCTGGCACGATTTCGGCGGCTTCCCCCGGGCACTGTTCGAAGTGCAGTACCCGGCGCCGGGTGATCCACAACTGGCTGCTGAAGTCGCCCATCTGCTGAGCGCCAGCAACCTGCCGGCACGTCTTGATCCGCAACGACCGTTCGATCACGGCGTGTGGGTGCCGTTGTCGCTGATGTACCCGCAGGCGGATATTCCGGTGGTACAGGTTTCGCTGCCGAGTCGCGGTGGCCCCGCGCTGCAAACCCGGGTTGGCCGTGCGTTGGCCGGCCTGCGCGAACAAGGGATTCTGCTGATCGGGTCCGGCAGCATCACCCATAATCTGCGCGAGCTGGACTGGCACGCCGGTCCAGAGAGCGTCGAGCCGTGGGCGCGGGACTTCCGTGACTGGGTGATCGACAAGCTTGCGGCCGATGACGAAGCAGCCCTGCATGATTACCGCCAGCAGGCACCAAATGCAGTGCGTAGCCATCCGAGTGATGAGCATTTGTTGCCGTTGTATTTTGCGCGGGGTGCGGGAGGCGAGTTCAGCGTGGCGCATACAGGCTTCACCATGGGTGCGCTGGGCATGGATATTTATCGTTTCGGCTAACGCGATCGCTGGCAAACCAGCTCCCACAGGGTTTTGTATAAACCCAAACAGCAGGCAAAAAAAATCCCCGAACCAGTCGGGGATTTTTTATGTTCGATCAATCAGCCCAAGGGCCGATCAATCTTCGCGATAGCGACGCAGCTTCAACTGCTTGCCAGCAACGCGAGTGTCCTTCAGCTTGGTCAGGAGTTTGTCCAGACCATCTTCCGGCAGCTCGACAAGGCTGAAGCTGTCACGCACCTGGATGCGACCGATCGCTTCACGGGCCAGACCGCCTTCGTTGAGGATGGCGCCCAGCAGGTTTTTCGCAGCGATACCGTCACGCGCACCCAGCGCGGTACGGCAACGAGCACGACCTTCGCCCAAAGGCATTGGCGCACGACGCTCGCGATCACCACGATCCGGACGATCACCGGAACGCTCAGGACGGTCGCCACGCGGTGCGTTGTTCGGCACCAGTGGACGCTCCTTCTCGATCGCTGCCAGGTTCAGCGCTTGACCGTTGGTAGCCTTGCGCAGCAGCGCAGCAGCCAGAGCACGCGGCGAGCAGCCGATGTCAGCGGTCAGACGATCGAGCAACTCACCGTGAGTCGATTCGGCATCAGCAACCAGCGGCGACAGGCTGTTGGTCAGCTTCTTGATGCGCGCATCGAGAACGGCCTGAGCGTCCGGCAGGCGAACTTCAGCAACCTTCTGACCGGTTACACGCTCGATCACTTGCAGCATGCGGCGCTCACGCGGAGTCACCAGCAGCAGTGCTCGACCTTCGCGACCGGCACGGCCGGTACGGCCGATACGGTGCACGTAGGACTCAGGATCGTACGGCATGTCCACGTTGAACACGTGAGTGATACGCGGAACGTCCAGACCACGAGCAGCTACGTCGGTCGCCACAACAATGTCCAGACGGCCATCTTTCAGCGAGTCGATGACGCGCTCACGCTGGTTCTGGGCGATGTCACCGTTCAGCGCAGCGGCTTTGTAGCCTTTGGCGTCGAGGGCACTGGCCAGGTCCAGAGTTGCTTGCTTGGTGCGCACGAACATGATCAGCGCGTCGAAGTCTTCCACTTCCAGCAAGCTGAGAACGGCCGAAGTCTTCTGGTCAGCGTGAACCAACAGGTGAGCCTGTTCGATCGCGGTAACGGTTTGAGTCTTGGTCTGGATCTTGACGTGTTGCGGATCGCGCAGGTGGCGTTCGGCAATGGCGCGGATCGACTGCGGCAGGGTAGCCGAGAACAAAACGGTCTGACGGGTCGCTGGCAGAGCCTTGAAGATGACTTCCAGGTCATCCATGAAGCCGAGCTTCAACATTTCGTCAGCTTCGTCGAGAACCAGGTGGTTCACGGTCGACAGGACTTTCTCGTCGCGACGCAGGTGGTCACACAGACGACCCGGAGTGGCGACAACAATCTGTGCGCCGTTACGGATAGCCTTGAGCTGCGGGCCCATCGGCGCGCCGCCGTAAACGGCGACAACGGTAACGCCTGGCATTTGCTTGGCGTAGGTTTCAAAAGCGGTTGCTACTTGCAGCGCCAACTCTCGGGTTGGCGCCAGGATCAGGGCTTGCGGTTCGCGCTTGGCAGGATCGATGCGGTGCAGAATAGGCAGTGCGAACGCGGCGGTTTTACCGGTACCGGTTTGCGCCTGGCCAATCATGTCCTGGCCGGCCATGATGATCGGGATCGATTGCTGCTGAATCGCCGAAGGCTCTTCGTAGCCGGTCGCTGCGACGGCTGCAAGAATATTCGGGTTAAGATTAAAAGCGGCGAATCCGCCGGTTTCCTGGGTCATGGGTCTGCCTCTAAGTGCATCCGCAAAGACCCATGCTCCAAAGCTGCGCATGCCGTGTTGAGACTCAAGAGTCGCCCTGGCAGCTTTGTCGGCGGGGATTTGCGAAAACGTATGAATGAAAAAAAGAATCGTCCGGGAAGAGCCCGCAATGCGGACGTGCAGCCGAAGCTGACTTCGGGAAATTGCGCTACCTAAACGCGGCCCGGTTAAAGGCCGGCGCGCACTATACCGGATTTTGCCCAAAAAGGGAGCTTTTTTTATCGTCTGAATGCGTGTGTCACCGCTGTGTAACGGGGTTTTGCGCATAATCGTGCGAAGGTCTATTTTTCAAAGGCCCCGCCCTGCGGGTGATGACGCTTAAACGATTCACCGATGTGCGGCATACCGTCGCTGCACCCGCCCTTCCCGCCCGAGGATTTATCCATGAATCAGCCCTGCCCCGGCCGCGTCAGCCGTGAACGTCGTGGTCATGTCCATCTGATCGGTCTGGACCGAGCGGCCAAACGCAATGCTTTCGACCTCGACCTGCTCAATGACCTGAGCCTGGCCTATGGCGAGTTCGAGGCCGACAGCGAGGCGCGGGTAGCGGTGGTGTTCGGCCATGGCGAGCACTTTACCGCCGGCCTGGATCTGGTGAATGCCAGCACCGCACTTGCTCAAGGCTGGCAGGTTCCGACCGGCGGTTGCGATCCGTGGGGTGTTTTCGTCGGGCCACGGGTGAGCAAACCGGTGATTGTTGCGGCGCAGGGTTACTGCCTGACCATCGGCATCGAGCTGATGCTCGCCGCCGACATCAACCTGTGTGCCAGCAATACCCGCTTCGCACAAATGGAAGTACAGCGTGGGATCTTTCCTTTTGGTGGCGCGACTTTACGCTTTCATCAAGTGGCGGGATGGGGCAATGCCATGCGCTGGTTGCTGACCGGGGATGAGTTCGACGCGCACGATGCGTTGCGACTGGGCCTGGTGCAGGAGGTGATGGCCAGCGAGGACTTGCTGCCACGGGCGGTTGAACTGGCCGAGCGCATTGCGCGCCAGGCACCGCTGGGCGTGCAGGCGACGCTGATGTCGGCGCGACAGGCGCGTTATGAGGGCGAGACGGCGGCGGCGCAGGCGTTACCGGCGCTGGTGAAGAGGTTGCTGGGCAGTGAGGATGCCAAGGAAGGAGTGCGCTCGTTGGTGGAGCGGCGCCCGGGCATCTTCAAAGGGATCTGAAAAATGTTGTGACTATCAGGACGCCTTCGCGGGCAAGCCCGCTCCCACAGTGACCGAGTTGTTCACACATTTTGTGTACGGCGCGAACTCTGTGGGGCTTGCCAGCGAAGGGGGCATTATTGGCGACTCAAGTCGCCGGGCGAATCGCCTTGATCAACGACTGCAACGAATAACCCAACTGCGGCGCCAGCGCCTCGGCCCGGGCGGTCAACGCCTGCATGTCCAGTGCCTGATCCAGATCCGCCGGTACAATCAGAATCACATTGCCCTCCTTCACCGGCAGCTCCCAGTAATGCCGGTGATAGAGCCCGCGCAACAACGCGGCACCGAGCGGCTTGCCGTCATCCGTGGCCCATTGATTGATCACCAGCCAGCCACCCGGATTCAGGCGCTTCTGGCAATCGCCGAGAAAGCTCCAGGCCAGATGCCCGACTCCCGGGCCGACGTCGGTGTACAGGTCGACGAAGATCAGATCCGCTGGCTCCGCCGTCGGCAGCAGCTCCAGCGCATCGCCGACGCGGATGTACAGGCGCGGATCGTCATCCAGCCCAAGGTATTCGATGGCCAGACGCGGCACGTCGGGACGCAACTCGATGGCTTCGACATCTTCCAGCGGCAGAAACCTGAGGCAGGCCTGCGTCAGCGTACCGGCACCCAGCCCGAGGAACAGCGCACTCTCCGGTTGTTCATGACACAACGCACCAATCAGCATCGCCCGGGTGTAGTCGTACTCCAGCCAGCTCGGGTCGGCGGTGAACACGCAGCTCTGCTCGATGGCATCGCCGAACTCCAGAAAGCGGTAATCGGCCACTTCCAGCACGCGAATCACGCCGAACTCATCCTGTACTTCGGCGAGCAATAGCTCGACGCGCTCCTCAGTCATTTCGTCTCCTGGTGGTCACCGGGCGCGGTGACGCGATGACGCCGCTATGGCGCCGTGGCAAAGCGGCAATTGTCGGCGATGGGGCAGGAACAGGTCACGCACTAATTTGCTGATACCATGGCCTTCCGTGCGTAGAAAACTCGAGACCGTGATGAGCCAACCGTGGAGCCCTGACAGCTGGCGTGCCCTGCCGATCCAGCAACAACCCCAATACCCCGACGCCGCGCATCTGCGCCAAGTCGAGCAAACCCTGGCCAGCTACCCGCCATTGGTGTTTGCCGGCGAGGCGCGTGAACTGCGCCGTCAGTTTGCCGAAGTGACTCAGGGCCGGGCGTTTCTGCTGCAGGGCGGCGATTGCGCGGAAAGCTTCGCCGAATTCTCCGCAGCAAAGATTCGCGACACCTTTAAAGTGTTGCTGCAAATGGCGATTGTCATGACCTTCGCTGCCGGTTGCCCGGTGGTCAAGGTCGGGCGCATGGCCGGTCAATTCGCCAAACCACGTTCGGCCAATGACGAGACCATCGATGGCGTGACCCTGCCCGCCTATCGTGGCGACATCGTCAACGGTATCGGCTTCGACGAAAAGAGCCGCGTACCGGATCCCGAGCGTCTGCTGCAGTCCTATCACCAGTCCACCGCGACGCTGAACCTCTTGCGCGCCTTCGCTCAGGGCGGCTTTGCCGATCTGCATCAAGTGCACAAGTGGAACCTCGATTTCATCGCCAACTCGGCGCTGGCCGAGAAGTACAGCCACCTCGCCGACCGCATCGATGAAACCCTGGCGTTCATGCGCGCCTGCGGCATGGACAGCTCGCCGCAACTGCGCGAAACCAGTTTCTTCACCGCCCACGAAGCGCTGCTGCTGAACTACGAAGAAGCCTTTGTGCGCCGCGACAGCCTGACCAACGATTACTACGATTGCTCGGCGCACATGCTGTGGATCGGCGACCGCACCCGTCAGCTCGACGGCGCTCACGTCGAATTCCTGCGTGGGGTCAACAACCCGATCGGCGTCAAAGTCGGCCCGAGCATGAACCCCGACGATCTGATTCGCCTGATCGATGTGCTCAATCCCAGCAACGATCCTGGGCGTCTGAACCTGATCGCACGGATGGGCGCGAACAAGGTGGGCGATCACCTGCCAGCACTGATTCGCGCCGTGCAGCGTGAAGGCAAGCAAGTGCTGTGGAGCTCCGACCCGATGCACGGCAACACCATCAAGGCCAGCAGCGGCTACAAGACTCGCGACTTTGCGCAGATCCTCGGCGAGGTGAAGCAGTTCTTCCAGGTGCACGAAGCGGAAGGCACTTATGCCGGCGGGATCCACATCGAAATGACCGGACAGAACGTCACCGAGTGCATTGGTGGAGCGCGACCGATTACTGAAGATGGTTTGTCGGATCGCTATCACACCCACTGCGATCCGCGGATGAATGCCGATCAGTCGCTGGAACTGGCATTCCTGATTGCTGAAACCCTGAAGCAAGTCCGCCGCTGAGGTTGGACATCTTTATCGCCTGACCTGACCCCATCGCTGGCAAGCCAGGCTCCCACAGGATTTGCGTCGTACACAGATTCTGTGACCGAACCGATCACTGTGGGAGCCTGGCTTGCCAGCGATGGCGTCCGCTCAGTCGCTCCCGATCTGCGTCAATGCCACCCGCAACCGCCCCGCACTCTCGCGCTGACAATTCAACTGCACCCGCTCAAGCCCCAACCAACTCGCCATCTGCCGCAAATTCACGGCCAACGCCAGCATCCCCTCCTCATCCAGCCCCGACTCCTCCTCATGCACCGCATGTACCGCCAACCGTCCCGACGCCCGCTCGGCGCGCAAATCCACTCGCGCCGCAATCCGCTCATTGTGCAGAAACGGCAACACGTAATAGCCGTAAACCCGCTTGTCCTGCGGCGTGTAGATCTCCAGCCGATAGCGAAAATCAAACAATCGCTCAGTGCGGCTGCGCTCCCAGATCAGTGAGTCAAACGGCGACAACAGCGCACTGGCCGTGACCTTGCGCGGGACCTTGGGCTCCGGCAGGCAATAGGCGATCTGTCGCCAGTCGGCGACCTCGCACAGCAACAACTGCCCGGCCTCGACCAACTCGGCCAGACGCGGACGCGCGTCAGCCGGACTCAAACGGAAGTAATCGCGCAGATCCTTTTCCGTGCCAACCCCCAACGCCTCAGCCGCATGCACTAACAGTCCACGCTGCGCCTCGGCCTCATCCGGCAATGTCTGCTGCAGGATCGTGGAAGGAATCACCCGCTCCGGCAAATCGTACAAACGCTCAAACCCACGGCGCCCGGCCACGGTCACTTCACCGGCGGCAAACAGCCACTCCAGCGCATGCTTTTCTGCGCTCCAGTCCCACCATTGCCCGGGCTTGTCTTCACGGGTCGACAAACTGCCCGCACCCACTGCGCCGCGCTCTTCGACCGCACTCAACACCCGGCGAACAACATCCTGCTGCTCCAGACCAAACTTTGCCAATTGCTGATAGATGCCTCTGCCATGTCTGGCTCGCTGCATGCGCCAGTTCATCAACGGATACATCGACAACGGCAACAGCGACGCTTCGTGGCCCCAATATTCAAACAAGGTGCGACGTCGCCCCGAACTCCAGGCAGCCTGGTCGAGCAATTCGGAAGAATAGGAGCCCAGACGGGAAAACAGCGGCAGGTAGTGCGAGCGCACCACAGCGTTGACGGAGTCGATTTGCAGCAGGCCCAGCCGTTCGATCAGCCGGTTGACGTGCGTTGCCTTGACGGTCGGCGGCTGGCGCCCGTTGAACCCTTGGGCAGCCAGCGCCAGACGTCGAGCCTGTTTGAGGGAAAAGGACAGTGTCGCGGGCATGAGCATCTCCTTGTCTGCTCGCAACCTACCTCAGTCCAGAAGGTTTTGTGTAGCGATGGCCTCATCATTTGTGCATCGGATCATCCCAGAATGGCCGAACCGACTCGTGCTCGACGTCGGCACGACTGACCCCGATGTCCTTCAACGCTTCGTCGCTCAGACTGGCGAGCATCTCGCGTTCGCGGTGAAGTTCGTACCAGCGGCTAAACTTGTGCAGCAAGTCGGAAACCATATGGCCATGGCCGGAAAATTTTTCTTCGTCTACATACTCTCTTTGACCTTTCATCGTGTTGACCTCCGTTGTGGATGGCTCAAGTCTCGCGCCAGCGCTAAGATCAATCCAACGAATGTTTCTGATGGCATGCATCACGGAGATTCATCAATTGTCGGCCTACCCCAGTATCGATACCGATGTCTTGCGCACCTTTGTGGCGATTGCCGATCAGGGCGGTTTCACCCGCGCCGGTGAAATGGTCAACCGCACCCAATCGGCGGTGAGCATGCAGATGAAGCGTCTGGAAGAAGACGTGTTGCAGCGCCAATTGTTTGAACGCGACGGGCGTCAGGTGCGCCTGACCGCTGAAGGCCAGGTGCTGCTGGGATACGCGCGACGCATCCTCAAGCTGCACAGCGAAGTGTTCAACACCCTGCGCGAACCGCACATGGTCGGCACCGTGAAGATCGGTACGCCGGATGATTACGTGATGCGCTTTCTGCCGGGGATCTTGTCGCGATTTGCGCAGTTCTATCCGCTGATCCAGATCGAAGTGCATTGCGAATCGACCAAACAGTTGTTGCAGCGTACCGATCTGGACCTGTCGATTGTCACCCGCGAACCGGGCAACGAGATTGGCCAGTTGCTGCGCAAGGAGCGCTTCGTCTGGGCCGAGGCGCAAAACTTCAGCGCCCACGAGCAGACGCCGTTGCCCTTGGCGATGTTCAACAGTGACTGTTTCTGCCGCTTGTGGGCCTGCAATGCGCTGGACGCCATGGGCCGCGAATACCGCATCGCCTACAACAGCACCAGCCTTTCGGCGCTGATGGCGGTGGTGAGCGCGGGTCTGGCGATCACCGCGCAACTGGAAAGCCTGATCACCCCGGACATGCGCATTCTCGGCGCCGATGAAGATCTGCCACTGCTGCCCGAGGCCAGCATCATGCTGATCCGCAACCTGAACAATCCGTCGCCGATCACCGAATGCCTAGCCGAGCACATCGTCGAAGGTTTCAAACTTTAAACGCGAGCATCACTGCACACAGCACCAGAAACCCGCAGAACAGCCCACGCAAAAGTTTTTCCGGCATCGCGTGGGCGACTTTCACACCCCAACTGATGCTGGCCAGGCCGCCGATGGCCAGCGGCAGGCCGATCATCCAGTCCACTTCGTGATGCACCGCGTAGGTCACCAACGTCACCCCGGTGCTCGGCAGTGCCAGCGCCAGCGACAGACCTTGGGCAACGACTTGGCTGGTGCCGAACAGGCTGGTCAAGACTGGCGTCGCGACCACTGCCCCACCAACACCGAACAACCCGCCCATGGTTCCCGACGCCGCGCCGAGAACACCCAGCCACGGCCACGAATAACGCATCTCGGAGGTCGGTGCCGGGCGCTTGCCGAACATTTTCAGCAGGTTGTAGGCCGACAGCACAACGAGAAACGCGACAAATCCGATGCGCATGGTTTGCGCATCGATACCCACAGCCCAGATCGAACCGATCCACGCAAAGCAGAATCCCATCGACGCCAACGGCAACGCATGACGCAATTCAATACGATTGCGTTGGTGATAACGCCACAGCGCCAGCATCACGTTTGGCACCACCATCACCAGCGCCGTGCCTTGGGCAATCTGCTGATCGAGCCCGAACCACACGCCGAGCAGTGGAATGGCGATCAAGCCACCACCGATGCCGAAGATGCCACCGAGTGTGCCAAGGGCGGCGCCGAAAACCAGATACAACAAAAACTCCATCACAGCCGAATTCCTCTTACGTCAGGCGATTCATCCTACGCAGTCACGGCTGGTGGGGAAACGCACAGCAACGCACAATGGCTGTGCCGAATTCGCACAAGCATTGAAATGACATGAATCCCAATCAATTGACCGAACAACTCGGGCTGTTTCTCGATGTGCTGGAAAGCGGCAGTTTTTCCGCAGCGTCTCGTCGCCATCCGTTGACGCCTTCGGCGGTCGCGCGGCGCATCGATAGCCTGGAAAATGCTGTCGGCAGCCAGCTATTTATTCGCAGCACCCACGCGGTACTGGCCACGCCTGCGGGGCTCGCGTTTGCCGAGCGGGCACGGCGGATCGTCGCCGAGTTGCAACTGGCCCGAGCCGAAGCGGTTTCCCTGAGCAATGCGCCGGAAGGCTTGATTCGCATCGATGCCCCGGCAGCGTTCGGACGCAGACACCTGGCACCGGTGATTGCCGATTTTCTGGTTTTGTATCCGGGATTGGACGTGCAGTTGCATCTGATCGACAGCTTTGTCGACATGCACGGCTCGAATCTGGGCAAGGTCGATCTGGTGTTGCGCGCCGGTCAACTGGCCGACACTCGATTGGTTGCCACGCCACTGGCGAGCATGGTGCGCATCGCCTGCGCGAGTCCTGACTATCTCAAACATCGCGGTGTACCCAGCCATCCCGCGCAATTGAGTGAACACGACGGTCTGGACTGGGACGGCCTCGCCCCGCCCTTCGCTTGGCGTTTCGAGCTGGATGGCCAGATGCAACTGCACCGTCCGGCCCGCATCCGCATGAGCGCCAATAATGCCGAAGCCTTGGTCTGCGGCGCGTTGGCGGGGCTGGGGATTGCGCATCTGCCGACCTGGTTGGCCAGTGAATATCTGCTGCGTGGCGAACTGCTGCCGCTGTTTTGCGAAAACGGCCTGCCGAAACCAGAGACCACCGGGATCTATGCGTTGCGGATGGAACAGCAGACGAATTCGCGCAGCCGCTTGCTGCTGGAGTATCTGAAAACCCGCTTTAGCCCGGTTCCGCCGTGGGATCTGGCGTTACAGCGGGATTTTGGCCGGCACTAGCCCCAGATAATTGTCTGGCGCATTAAACATTCGGGCGCTAGATTCATGCCCATCACCGATCAAGGCTTTGACATGACTTCCGAACGCGACACCTGCGATGACTTGCTCCTGGACAACCAGGCCTGCTTCGCCTTGCATTCCACTTCGCTGATGATGACCAAAGTCTACAAACCGATGCTGCAAGCCATTGGCCTGACCTATCCGCAGTATCTGGCGATTATGGTGTTGTGGGAGAAAGATGGTTTGACCGTGGGAGAAATCAGCACACGACTGCTGACGGATCCGGGATCACTGACACCACTGCTCAAGCGCCTGGAAGGCGAAGGTTTGCTCAGCCGGACCCGCAGCCGCGAGGATGAGCGAGTGGTGATTGTCGAATTGACTGAACAGGGCCGCGCTTTGCAAACCAAAGCCCGAAGCATCCCGCAATGCATTCTCGGTGCCAGCGGCTTCACGATCGAGCGTTTGCAAAACCTGCAATCAGAACTGCAAGCCCTGCGCAGCCACCTGCAAGACAGTCTGGTCTGAGCCCTCAATTCCAGTTGCCCTACAAAAACCTGTGGGAGCCGGGCTTGCCCGCGATGGCGTCCTGTCAGCCGTCATGATTTCGACTGACACGCCGTTATCGCGAGCAAGCCCGGCTGCCACAGGGTCCTCATTTGCTGATGAATGCTTGTCCGACTGAATTTTTTTACAGTCAGCCTCCTTTCCGTACAGCGCTCTAGATCAATGCTTGCAGTGCAGTAATGCACCACGCCGCGTCATGCATTCTCACTTTTCTCCGAAATTTATCTTGCGCGCAAAATATTAGCGAGCTACATTCAGCTCGCACTTACTTAGCGCGCAAACAATTAGCGCGACACATAACACTCTACGAGGCCCACACCATGCAAACTCTTTACACCGCAATCGCAACGTCCACTGGCGGCCGTGACGGTCGTGCGATCTCCAGCGACAACATCCTCGACGTCAAACTGGCCACCCCGAAAGAACTCGGTGGTGCTGGCGGCGCGGCGACCAACCCTGAGCAACTGTTCGCGGCTGGGTACTCGGCCTGCTTCATCGGCGCGCTGAAATTCGTTGCCAGCCAGACCAAACGTAAAATCCCGGACGATGCTTCGATCACTGCTCACGTCGGCATCGGCCAAATCCCTGGCGGCTTTGGTCTGGACATCGACCTGCACATCAGCCTGCCGGGTCTGGAACAAGCCGATGCACAGAGCCTGGTTGAAGCGGCGCATCAGGTTTGCCCGTACTCCAACGCCACCCGTGGCAACGTTGACGTGCGCCTGCACACCACCGTTTGAGATAAATGCAAAACCCCTGCTCGCGAAGGCGTTCTGTCAGACAACGCTTCATTGGATGTCACACCGCATTCGCGAGCAGGCTCGCTCCCACAGGGGATAGGTGTTGAAGGTGAAATTGCAGGCACAAAAAAGCCCGACTCAATGGTCGGGCTTTTTCTTTCCGCAAAAAGCAGTGCTTATTTGGCACGGCCTTTGTAGGAACCGCCTTCGCGGGTGTCGATCTCGATCTTGTCACCGATTTCGATGAAGTCAGCAACTTGCAGCTCGGTACCGTTGCTCAGCTTGGCTGGCTTCATGACTTTGCCGGAAGTGTCGCCGCGAGCCGAACCTTCGGTGTAGTCAACTACGCGCACGATGGTGGTCGGCAGCTCTACGGAAACCAGACGCTCTTCGAAGAACACGGCTTCGCAAACGTCGGTCATGCCTTCTTCAACGAAAGGCAGAACGCTTTCGATGTCTTCGGCGTTCAGTTCGTACATGGTGTAGTCAGTGGTGTCCATGAACGTGTAGGTGTCGCCGCTGATGAAGGACAGGGTCGCTTCTTTGCGGTCGAGGATCACGTCGTCCAGCTTGTCGTCCGCACCGTAAACGGTTTCGGTCTTGTAACCGGTCAGCAGGTTCTTCAGCTTGGTCTTCATGATCGCGCTGTTACGGCCCGACTTGGTGAATTCAGCTTTCTGAACCAGCCAAGGATCGTTGTCGATACGGATCACGGTACCGGGTTTGAGTTCTTTACCAGTTTTCATTGCGAATATCCGAATTTGGATGGGATTTACAAAAATCTAGGCCGCGTATCATATCCAATTTAGGTAAAAGTTTACATAAAAGTGGGCAATGAAGACTGAGCGGGCATCCTATCGGGATCATTGGGCGTCGTAAAGGCCCTTGTAACAGCCTTGGTGCAGGCCTTGTCGCTACCTTGTGCCCGACTACCAGAGGCGCCCGCATGTGCGCGATAAGGACCCATGCGGGCGCACGATAAGGCTCAGGCGCGAGGGTGGCACGGGGGGAGCTGTGGGCTGTAAAGACATTGAGGTGGTCATTCAGATTTTTCTGTCAGATTCTCAAGGACTGGCCCTGCGTTTTGCCTCAAGCCCCGCCAGCATGACTATTGCGGAAGCCGTTAAATGCAACCCATAGGCGACAATCTCTGGATCGACAGTCCTAATCTCTTCACCCTGGCCGTGTCCACCGTTCTTGTTTCTCAGCGTAGGTATTCCGCTGGTGAGAACATTGACCAATGCTTGGAGTTGGGCTTCGTTGTAAGCGGGCATGAGTTCAGCATCCCTGCACGCTAAGATCAACTTCGAAGCGGTGTCACCAGCACCATAGGGTTTTTGGTTGGTGGTCAATATGACCTTCATGGTGCTCTCAAAGGCCTTGAGCGCGTCGACCAATGCTTCTTCGTGGTTGCCGTGGCGGTAATGATCATATGCCCCCAAGAATTCCTCGCGTGGGCCTGAAAACTTTTCAGCATTGAGGAACCCAATGGCGGGCTTCACGACTTCTGAATGAAGAAGCTGCGAATCTATACGCACGATTCGCCAGTCAATCAATTCGTACCCTAATCCCGCCTCTTTGAATCTCTCGTTCAACTCTTCTACACATGCATCAACATGTGTGCTCGCGTTTGCTCGACCCGCATAGGTACGCGTGCGTGCCACCCCATCGGCGACTCCGTAACATAGCTCGATGGCATCAAGACATTTTTCGATGTCCGGCTCTTGGAGTAGGAAATTATGCAGCTCCGTGAGCGGGTCAGTATGATGAATCTTGACTAAGCGCTGCCGGCCGTACTCTTTCCGCAGTATCCTCACGATTTCCCTATAGGCATCTCGTGGTGGAAAGTTACTGTTGTAGCTGTCCATGTCCCCCAATAAATCTTGGATCATATAAGTCAGCTGGACTCGAAAGGTGTCAGGAAAGGCGTCATAGGTGTAGACATCATTCACTTCACCGCGTGAACGTCTTTGACGCTTAGAGTACAAATCAAACACTGCCATTCAAATCACCCAAGCCGCCTTAACCAGAGTGGCATCATAGCCGCAGCACGATCACTCAGCACAACCTTCCAGTAAAACGCACACGACCTTCCCAAAACCTTCGAAGAGGGGACCTCCCTGAGCAGCTCCAAGAGTGACAAGGAGTAAACCAAGAAATCGGTAGGTGACACGTTGGGTAGCCAGAGTGCGGATTACAGCAACACAGGTCTTCCACCGTGTATTCATCGCATAGCCCTCCTTGAGCTGTAGGGTTAGGTGGATGATAACCACCATCTATAAAGGCCCTTTAAGGCCTCTCTGTATCAGGGGGGGGCCCCCCCCCGGGGGGGGGGAATCACCTTACAAGTAACCTTAAGTCCCCTCTGCTTATAGTGGGGGTATTTGGAGGCCTTGTAGACCGGGCCTCTCAGAGGTGGCCATTTTGAAAAATAAGGGAACCCGTTAAGGTCCCCTTTGAGTTACCAACCCATATAGTTGGTGGTTGTGCCGTCTTCTTCGTACTGCATCGTTACGTCTCCCATGACCATCTGGCGATGATCCTCGAAGCCCATCAGTGGGTTTTCCATGTGGGACATCAAGAATTCTTCGAGCATCTCTGAGGCGCCCACGTCGGAATCCTTCTCCATGGCGTCAGTGAAGAACTGCACACCAATTGCTAAGGCATCAAGTCGGTCATCGTGAGCCAGTGAGCCCCGATCTTTTGTGATGCGTGTGAGCTGGTAAAAGCCGCTGTACTGCACGTCAGTCGTACCGTCGATGTTCAGGGCGGTCTCATAGTCCTTCGCTACGACATCCTCCGAGACAACGAGCTTGTGACTACCCAGCACCGGCTCCAGCACGTCGCAGATACGGAGTTCCTTTTGACCTTTAGACTTAACCTCAGTGACGGCGCAGCGGTGCGTGCGGGTCATCACAGGGGTGAACAGCTTGACGTACATGCCATCACCGAAGTTACCTTCAATGACGACCTCGTTGACCTTGAACTTCTTCCCGATGTCGGCAAGGGACTGCAAGGTCTTGTCATCGTAGCCACCACGGAATCCGCCCCAGTCCATCAGGAAGATGTAGCCGTTGAGCATATAAAGGACGGCGTAACCTGTTTCGTCCTTCCCTCGCCCGCTTGGGTCGATTACGAGAATCTTGGCTGTATATGGCGCCGAGGCATTGCCTACAGTCTCGTATCGGTGGAACCGGTCACCTTTGAGGCCCACGTTAGGAAGGCCCTTGGCTTCGTTGTTGCCGTTAGGCAGCCACTGGAAGGTGGTAGGAGCCGTGTCGAGACTGAAGCGACCAACGATGAAGTCCCGAAGCTTGAGAGGATACTTTTCGGCATCACTCAGGTTTGGGTTGAGCATGAACTGTAGGGCAAAGCCGCCCTTGCCGTATGACAGTTCCCGTTCACGCAGGTCCGTATCATCGAAGCGCACAGGGTCAGTGGGTTGCCAATACAGCGTGCCATCTGCATCCAGCTCGCCGGCAATCATCGGAGCAAGGCGATGGCCGTAACTTTCGCGATCCTTCAAGTCCTTCGGATAGCGTGCAGGCCAGATAGTCGTCACATAGCCACGCTTCTCAAGCTCGCGATACAGCGTCATTTCAGTCTGAGGCGTGCCCAGATAGATAATCGTGGAGGCATCACCCGGCTTTAGGATCGCATCGAACTCCTTCACGAGTTCGCCCAGGTGTTCACGGGCAACTTGAGTGGCTGAGTTGTTTGGAACCTCCACGTCATCCGCAATAAGGATGTCTGCACGGGAACCTGCCAGTTGGCCGGTGATACCCACAGATTTCACAGAGGGAGAGTGGTCGGGCTTAGCTGGCCCCACGTCAAAGCTCAGGGAGCTGTCACGCTGGCCGGGACCTGTCTTCAGCTCTGAAAGGAAGGGTAAGAGGTCGATGATCCTCTTGATGAAGATCGAGTTGGCATCTGCACGCTCTTTTGAAGCGGACACGATGAGGAACTTGAGTTGGGGGTTGTTCCATAACTTCCACACCACGAAGGCGCAGGTGATGAAAGACTTCCCGATGCCCCGAAAGGCTTGAAGAATAAAGCGACGCTGTTTGCCATCGCTTAACGTGCGTGCCATGTCTATCTGGCACTTGGTGGGTTTAGGGAGGTTTAGGGCGCGCCACAGGACAAACAAAAAGGCCACAAAGGACCTTTTCATTAATGCTATGTCCTGCTCGCCAGTGCGAACAGGTTTGGTCATTTAATACCACCACCTTGAAGCTCCTTTACGGCTTTCTGAAGGCCAGTTACTTGGGCGTCTGCCCGCTGGGCTTGCTCGATAAGGAATCGAGAAGTGTTGTCTGATAGCTCGGCGCGGCCATTAGGGACGGGTCCACAACTACCTGTGACTGCACACACGCGGGCGTCGGCAAGTTCGACTGACAGGCGGATACCGTCATTGCGCAGCCGATCAATAGTCCCTTGAGACAATGAAGACTTCGTAGCGAGATACGCTTGCCATTGCTGCGAGATATCTGCCAAAGCTTTTTGAGATTGCTCACGTTCTTCCTCCTGTTTTTGCCGGAAGACCAAAGCGGTCTTGTTGGCCTCGTTGAGGTGTTTCTGATCCGAGTCGCTATATCCCTTGAAGTAAATCCCGAGGAAAAGTAGACAGGCACACAGAAGCCCCAAGAGACCCTTGGTTAGGGTGTTCATGGTGGGCTCCTTAGTGGTGGGTTTCGCCGGGACCGTAGAGTTCTTCGTCGGTCAACTCGGGGACTTCATTGAGTGCGGCTGCGAGGTCACCCAAAAGCGAGGCATCGGGTTGCAGCTTGGCGATGGTGAACTTGTGTCGTTCGAGGAACTTGCCGACAGCGTTGTACAGTTGAGGGGTTCGCTTCGCTTCGTCTTGAAGATCCTCTAAGAGGCTCTTTGCGGTCACCGTGTCGATGGCCGTTAGAAGCTGGCGAAGTACGTCTTCACTCATTGGTTACTCCTTGTTTTTGCGCTTCTCCTCCATGACGGTCCTGAAGACCATGACAACGGTTTGAGCGACTGTGTAAGTGATAAGAGCGACATAGAACCAGTCACTCAGGGAAAGGCCAGCAAAGCGACTTGCAACGTCAGCACCTGCGCCAGCGGCCACAGGGACGTACTTGACGACCCCATTTTGAAAGTCCATTTCAATGCTCATCCGGTCATCTCCTTGATTTGCAGTCGCAGGGATTTAGCCAAGGACATTTCGTCAGGCGTTGCGAGGCCCAAGAGAACATCCGGCATGAGCTTATCCAGCTCGGCTTGTAGGTCTTCAGGGGTCACCTCGGGTCTCACCCAAGGCCCCACTGGTTCAGCAGCGAGATGCTTGAAGATGTCTCGACCGTGCTCCTCTACGTCGCTGGGGCTTGCCGTGAAGGGCACGTCACCGAGAGCTTCAAAGGTAGCCGTGACATTGATTAGGGTCTGTTCGCGGTTAGCCCAGTGGGCCCCCGCAAGGGATAGCAGCGTGATGCCGTTATCCCAAGTGGTTGGAAATTTCATTGAGTCCTCCTTATGCAACACGAATCCAAACGGATACGCCTTGGTTATTCGCCCAGCCGAGCTGTCGCCATGTCCCCTCGGGGGCAGTGCCGGATACGTTGTTATGAGAAGAGAGGCGCAATTGCCCGCCGCTAAGCAATCCGTTTTGGCCCACGTTGGTGCCCGAAACGTTTTGAAGGAAGCAATAAGAGCCAATCTGGTTTGCCGAAAAGTATTCAGCGGAGCGCGCTCGGAAGCTGCCCAGAGAGATGAAGTTGTTGTTTACCCAGTTCGATAGCCAACCGCCCCAAACGCCACCGTAGAGGTTCCCGTCTGTAGCGAGGTAGGCCCCGCCATTTCCTGAGTGGACATTACCCGCCACGACAATATCGTTGGCTGTAATCCGTCCCGTGAAACCTGCTGACGGTGCCATAATGTGGCCGTTGTAGCCTGTGTTGCCCGCAGCGTAGAACACGACATGTTCGCGGCCTGCTAACTGGATGTGGTAGTTGCACGCATTGTCCATGTACAGAATGCCCCGATTAGATCCATCGGAGTGGTAATGCCAAGTATGGGTATTTGCCGTGGGGCTCGTCGCTTGGACGGCTATCAACCCCGAATTCGAACGAACAGCCCCGCCCGCAGTGAGCGTACTTGGGATATCCAGTGTCCCACCTGTGCCAAAGTTAGCGCGGAGTGTGTTCGACACGTCGTCAATTAGGAGCATCTGACGGGCCGCGTTTCGTGTCCAGCGCATGGTGTTCGTACCGTTTGCGGCGGTAAAGAACATATTGGCATCCCCATCGGAACGCACCGCGAAGGCGCCCCGAGCGCAGACCGCAGCCTTAAATTGAACCGCATTGTCCAAACTTATCGACTCAATGGTCCCCGCAAAGCTGTTTATGTTCCCAAGCTTGTCAGCCTCCGTTTTGGCACGGTCAGCCTGAGCCGTTGCGGTGCTCGCGGAACTTGCCGCCGCTCCTTGGCTTGCCGCCGCCGCTTGCCGCGAAACTTCAGAGGCGCTCGCGGAATTTGCCGAGTTGGTTGCCTGTTGTTGCGCCGCAACGAGGTTCTGGTAGGACTGCTCGTTGTTCGTGCGGGAAGCCTTATTCGAAGCCTCGGAAGCAGCCGCAGAGTTCGCAGAAGCAGCCGCAGAGTTCTGGGAGTTAACGGCAGATTGTTGGGACTGTAAGGCGCTTATCGCCGCCTGCCTGGCACTCTCTGCTGAGGCCAAAGCTTGGTTCAGTGCGGACCCTGCCCATGTCTTCTGTTGCCGCAAGTTCACGGCGTCACCATCAAGAACACCGTCAGCTAAATTCACGATCTTCCGGCCTCGTGCATCGAGGTCACCGTTGTTGTTCACGCCGATGGTGTCAGCGGTGAGGTCTCTCGCCTCCTCAGCAATGTGGAGAGACTGGACCTGAGACGTGTTCAAATCGTAAGCCCGCAGAATCGAGCCATCGCTAAAATCAACGAGGCGTTCGGTGGCAGATGTCACACGTCGAACTTCGATAAGGTCAAACCCTTGGGCGGGCCCCAGCGCGGCATTCGTCGTGATCATTTTGCGGGTTGAAAAACGGTAGTCCGTGTTGAGCGTCAGTACCTTTCGGGTAGCGCCGATCAATGTCACGACCACGAATTTTCTTGCGAGATACTCAAACGGAATAGGAAAGTCCTTCAAGGCCCCATTAAGGGGATACGTGAGGACGGTTTTAGGTGCGGCCATTAATACCTCCTTTCAGATAATAGAAAGCAGGACAAAGTGACCCCGTAAGGTTTCTGTCCTGCTTATAGTGGGTGGTTTTAACGAATCTCTACGCCCTGCCCTTCCATCATCATCAGCAACAACTTCTGGCTGACTGGATCGTTCGGCACGAGCCCACGAAGACCGTTGAAAATGCCTGTCATGTACTCTTGGTCAGCGCGCCGGGAATCCGTACCAGATGCCCCAAACGCGTTGTAGCCAACCTGCCCAGCACTGGAGAGAACCCCGTAAGCGGGAACCTGTTCAGCTAATCGACCGAGTACCGCTGTAGTTCGGTCGTCCTTCGTAGCGGTGTACTTCATGGCGCCTTGTGGGCGTTGCTCTTTAGGCCCTCGTGGGAGAATCGAGGAACGGACCATTGCGGCCTGATCGAATCCTAAAGGTGCCGCTACGATGTTCGCCAAGCCCAGAGGAGCGCCTATATGGGAACTACGCGAAACAGCCGCATAAGCCAACATATTGGGATCAAGGGATTGCTGTAGAAATTTCTCACGCTGGTCCTTAGGCATCCCGGAGGCTTGGCTGTACTTCATTGCGACATAGCCAGACATAGCCAAACCAGTCGAAAGGACGGCTTGCACAGTTTGGTCAATCGCTCGCCCATTTTTCGTCGCGTCGTAATAGCCACGGATGAGCCTGGAGTTGACTGAGCGCATCGTGAAGTTCTTGAACTGCATAGCCATCTTCACGCCAGCGCCATAGGCCTCAGTGTCCGTCGATGAGAACTTGTGAGGTCGGAGAATGGTTTCGTCAGCGATCTTATCGCCCATTCGCCACAGGTCCATTGTTCGGGGATCACGCTGGAAAGCTGCACGGTCGGTGACCTTATAGGACCCGTCAGGTTGCTTCTTAACGTAAGTCGAAATGAGGTCCTTCATCCCCGCGAACTGCTCAGGGGTTACAGACATAGACTTCAACCGCTCAGGTTCAAACAGCTTTGAGCTGCGGCCCGCTACAACGTGGTTAACGAAGTCCGACAAGACACCTTGCCGCCCAGCGTCAGCAATGTAGTTGGACGACTCAGTGAGGAACTTGGTGAACGGCGAACGCGCCGCCAATTCCTGAGTGCCGTACTTGATCGTGCCCACGATCTGAGCGAGCGTCGGGTTAGTTTCAGCATGGTCCCGAAGACGCTGGATGATGTCCTGCCGCGATGGGCGAATGTGGTTATCAAGCTCCCGCCCGAAGACCATCAGGTGCATGTCCTCAAGGTCGTTAGCTTTGATCTTGGAGCCCCATGTGGTCATGTCCTTCAGGAGTGGAACGCCCTTTAGAAGCATTCGGGTATGCCCCTTGGTCACCATTGCAGCAACCTCAGTGATGGACTGCACACCCATGTACGCGTTCTTCGCGAAGAAACTCATGTCTGTCAGGGAGCGAGCCGCAGTTGCAAGCGCGCCTTCAGGGACTCGACGTGCCCGCCCTGTCAGAATCTTTACGGACTCTTCGAGGGCCTTACGCTCGGATACCACAGGGGTTTTCACCTTAGTGATGTCGTGGAGGAGTTCCGCTGTGGTTCTCCCTGTAGCGCCCATGATCCCAATGTCACCATTAACACGGCGGTCATAGCTTGGAGTGATGCGCGATAGATCGAACTCACGAAGGTCATTAACGGCGAACTGAGAACCATCCGACAAAGGTACGGCCATGTCTGAATCAAACAGGTGGCGTCCTTCGAGGAAGTTGTTGGAGGCCAGTCCCATAGAACCGGGGATGCTTCCTTGGTCACTCAGGGATAGAAGGTTCGACGCATCGAAGTCTTCCGACTTAGCGACACCGAAAGCCTTCCGAGTGGCGTAGTCCTCTACCAGCTCATCCAAGATTTCTTCACGAAGCTTCACGGCGTCCACCGGCACCGGAGGCTTCTTACCGACCGGCTTGGGCATCCGCACCTTCAGCTCTTTCTCAACAGCAGCCTTCAGGTAGTTATCGACACGAGATTTGACATGGGGACGAGCCGCATAGCTGGCCAACCACGATTCCTTAATGGCGTTCTGAAGGCCGTCCTGACCGCCAAACTTTTGAAGGTGAAGGTTCTTGGCGGCGCTCGAATAAATGTTAGGAATGTAGGAACCAGCATGACGCGTCTCGGGCAACACAGGGCGAGCCTTGCGGTTGCCAAACTGAGCCGGTGCGGCCAGATAGTCACCCTTGAGATCGTAGTGGCTCTTAACGGTGTCCATAAGCTTTCGCTCGCCTGCTGTGAGTTGAGTCAGCTTGTTACCCGACACCTCCTCAATAGCCTCAGCGACACGGCGAAATGCACGCTCAATGTGAGCCTGACGGCCTCCATCGGTCATCGCATAGCTCGGGTCTTTAATGGCCTCCAAGACCTCTTCCGACATCTTGTTGTAGGTCACATGGTCCTGACCTTGGATGCGCTCAATGATGTCCGACGCGGTTGCCCCGAATTTCCCGTTAGATCCGGTGACGGTCCCTGTAGGCGAGCGGAACAACTGACTACCAATCGCCAAGACTTCCGGGCTTTCCGAGCGATTGAGCGTGTAGCCGATCTCTGTAAAGCCACCCATCGAAACACCTTTAGCGGCACGGTCAGGCATGACCTCAGCGGCCTCAGCCAGTAGCTTTGGATTGAGCGGGTTAGTGGCCGACAGAATGGAACCATCTTGTAAGCGGACAGCGCCCGGTTCATGGGGGTGTTCCACGTAGTTCACACCAAACGCTTCTTTCGGCTCCTCACCGGCCAGCCATGGGAACCGTGAAGGATCTTCCTGACCCAACTGACGGGCTGTCTCGCGGGCCTCCAAGCGCATGCTCTGAGCTGCAAAATCGTTAAAGTCAGGCTCCATCTCAGGATGCAGACTAACGCGTTCGTTCGGTAAAGCAGACTCGCCATGCCGCGCAAGAATCGCTTCAAGATCCCCGTCAGCCATCTCAGGACGTGGGGCACTTTTAGACGCGGCTCTAAAAGCTTTATCAAAGAGAACTGTAGCGCCTGCACCAAATAGGGCCCCACCAACCAATGCGGTTCCATAGTGGCCCTCAATACCCGTCATGTTTTCTCGAAGACGCTCAGACGCCACGGCGGCAGCGCCTGAATACATTGCACCTTGCGCAACACGGGAGATGAGACGGAGACCTGAAGTCCCAGGCAGCGGCACGTAGGTCATTGGGTCGAGGCCAGCTCCTGCAAACCCGCTCACAATTTGCGAGCCCGTACCTGTCGCGTAGATGCGCCGCTCGTACTCCATGTTTTCCTTTGCCATGGCGATGGCGCTTGGCAGATTGGCCCGATTGCCTTTGGCGTAGTCCTGCACGAAGCTGAAGTATTGAGGATCTACACCTTCCTTGCGGATCGTGTCGTAATCCTCAGCGGTCCACTGAGAGTTGTCTGTAGAGCTAACCCATTCGAGCGGGTCATGATCTTCCTGTGTGGCATAGCGGAAAATCGAGGCCATTGGAGAAGTCGCCAGTGCGGCAGCAGTAGCATCACCCAAGCCCTCAAAGGTGTCCTTATCGGGCTTCCCAATGTGGTCTTTGAGCGTGATGTAATCCTGTTGCGTTTGCGGCGCTGTACCACCATCAAGATTCATGTTCCCCAGTTGGGGCAGGTTTTCACCTACACGAACCTTCGAGGTTGCCGCCACACCCTGAGTTGCTTCCTCAAAGGTGACGGCTTGAGCCTTTGGGTTGATGCCGGGATTGGTCACCTCCTGCGCATCGAACCACTGACGAGATGGCGAATCACCGGAAACGTCCAGCAGCTTGCGCATGTAGTTCTGCCCTTCTGGACTGATCTTCGTGAAGTCACCTGTGTCCAGCGCAGCCAATTGCGGAGAACCTAAACGGCCCTGACCTTGGTTGTAGGCCAATGCGGTTTTCAGCAAGTCGCCCTTATAGGCACCACTGAGGTCTTTGAGGTGACGTGCAATTGCGGGGACTGCTTTCTGCGGGTCCATACGATCTTCAGGAGTCATCAAACCGTAGGCTTTACCGGTCAGCTCTGTGAACTGTCCGAGACCCAAAGGGCCTTTAGGAGATTTGGCGGTTGGCTCAAAGCTGGATTCGTTAAAAATCAGCTTATGCATGAAGTCGAAGGGGATGTTGTTGCGGTCAGCTTCTTGTCGAATCAGGCTGTCATATGGCGTGCCTTTGGCCTTCACCGATGCGTAATCAGTCATTCGTTTCTCCTATTAGGTCATTGTTTGCGGGCTCCTCCGAGGATGTAACGCTCGTGGATTTCTTGAGTTTTCTGAGCGGCCTCAACGTTCTTATCGAAGAGTGCTTGCTGCTGCTGGGCTGCACGGTCGCGTGCAAGGTTTCCGAGAGCCTCCTTGCTGAGCCGGAGACGGCGCCCGGTGAGTGACTGAATGATGATGTTCCCTTGGGTTGAAGTAACCGTGAGGCCACCAGCCCCCCAATCGGCATCCTTCTTGAGACCCTGCATCGTTTCGTCAACGATGGACTTGCCGGTCTCCCATGAGTTGACATCGTTGACGTCAGTCATAAGGTCCCGCTTACTCACCATCCCGTGGAAGCTCGTTGAATCGGTCCAGCCGCCTGAATCTGTGAAGGACACAGCGGTCTTCGAGAGATAATCAGAGACGGCCTTTGCGGCGTTGGGAGAATCCCCTGATCGAAAATTCATAGCGTTGTAGACCTGACGTGCTTGGGCCTCAAATTGATTCGGGAGGTACTTCAGCTCCTTATAGCCGCTGTCGTTCTTCACCGAAGCCCAATCGAGGTCCCGCGCTTTCTGTTCGTCTTGACTAATTCCCCTCTTCGACTTTTCGTCATCAATGAGAATCTGCGGGTCAATCCCTGACTCAGCGGAATAACGAAGCTTCTCAAGAAGCCCAGCTTGATCGGGGAAGAGCTGAGCGATGGTTGAAGGGTCTTGCTGATAGGCGGCTTGAAGCTCCTTCAGGCGGGGCATTTCTTGGGTCGGCTCAGGGTTGAGCAAAGCGCCCTGCCACTCCCGCGAGGCGTCTGTAAGGAGCGCCCTGAAGTTCTCTTGAAAGGGTCCCTTGTCGTAATCCGCTCGCAGCAAAGCCGTCTTCATCTCGGACTTATTCGACTCAGGAATGTCCATGGCGTTGATCTGATTCAGCTTGTTGGCCGCATAGGTCGCCATGTCGCTTTCTTTGAATTCGCCTGTGCTGTCATTCACTGGGAGAAACTTAGGGGAAACCGCCACGTTCTCTTTTGCCATCCGACGCGAATAGGCGTCATCAATGACAGCTTGCCGGTTGTCTGCCTGAGCCGACTGCTGCAACTTGAGGAGCCCTGCTTGAGATTGCTGGGAAACCTTGGCGATCATCTGAGCTTTGGCAGCGATGAGTTTCTGCCGTTGCGGCGTCATCTGCTCACCTGTCTGAATCCAGTCGTTGCCCTGCTCAAGCTTATTTAGTTTCTGCCAGCCGCTTGCAGGGTCTGCATCACTCACAGCGTTAGCCAGGCCAAGCTCAAACGTTTCGTTACGCTTGGAGTTCCGAGTGTATGCAGATGTCGCGGCCTTCATCTTCAGGTTGTCCAGCATCTCAGGACCCAACAAGTCCGCCACGCGGCGTTGCCCGCCGTAAACGTTGAGGGTTTTGTCTCCGAGATTGTCCAGAAGCGTCACACCGCCCTCTTTGTCCACGGCGGCAGAAGCCACACGTTGGAGCGCTTGGACCGCATGGCCATCGCTCGGGAAGATGCCTGTCTTCAGTCCGTTGTTGAAGTAGCTCGTGAAGTGGTCCGCCGATGCCGGATTACTGAGGGTCTTCGGGTCATCAAGCATCGGTTGAAGGTCAGCTTGCGTTTCAAGGACCGCCTGCGTTTCAAGGTTTTTCGAGAGGTATTGTGAGTGCAGGTCGTAGACGGCAGCGTTGCGCCTTGTGATGTCCGCGTTGAAACCTTGCTGATACGTGGTGTCATTTGGATCAATGCCCGCCATCTCCGCATAGCTTTTCGCCTTCTGCTCCATGCGGGCTTGACGCCATTCGTCCAGCTCCTGACGGGATCGGAATGACCCTTTCTGGATTTCCGTCTGGACCTCGTTATCCACCTCATAGGCAGCATTACGGCCAGACTTTAGGCGCAGTTGCTGCATTGCGTCCGGGTCATCTGCGTAGAGCAAAGTACCCTCTCCGATAGCTTGACGGCGCTGCTCGGGAGTCAGCTTGCGGATAATCTCGTTAGAGCGTTCGTCCGCCTGTGCCTGTCGCTTTTCTGCGTAAGTGCCGTAGGCCCCCGCACCTGCCTTCACGAAGTTCCGCATGGCATCGCCAAGAGAGTTGTCCGTGGTCTCTGCCTTGATACGAGCCGCTTGGTAACCTGCCCCTTGCCCAGCTTTGAAACCTTGACGGCCACCTGTGGACTGAGCGGATTGGTTTAGCGCTTTTGCAATCTCATTGGCCATCATTTACCTCCTTTAACGTTCTTCGCTGTATTAGCCGAGGTCATGCTTTCGCCAGCCGCGTAGCCAGCACCGCCAGCCGACACGATGTTGAGAGCGTTCGCGATGTTGTTCACCTTGTATTTATTACCGCCCAGACCACGTACAGCGGCCTTGGAATTCTCGGAGCTGCCCACGCGATTCGCGAAGATGGCTTGATAGTCGCGTGTGTAGTTGTCCGTGATGTTCATCTTCTGAGCGGACGCGTCATTTGCCACTGAGTTCTTCAGGCGGTCCATCGAGTTGCCTGCAAGGCCAGACTCACCGACGGCCGTGTTAATAGTCCCTTGGTTCCGCATGGCCTGTAGATTGACCTCCGTGAGCTGGCGCCGGGCCTCATCGTTCTTATCTACAGTGGCAAGCTTTTGATCGTTCTCGGCGAAGTTTGCTTGCTTGACGATTTCGTTCTGTTGCTTGCGCTCGTTGTCGGTCATCTGACCCTTGGCCTTGGCCCCTTCAGATGCACTCATAGCTGCACCTGCGACGGCTACGATAGCCATGCCGATGCTTACGGGTTCGCACATGGGGCGATTCCTCCTATAGCCAGAATTGTTTAAACGCAAATCCGGCAGGTGACATAAAGAGACCCTCATCGAAAGAGGCCCCCAACTTTGTCAGCAGTCGGATATGCGCGTGGTTGTCTACTGAAACCCAGTTTGTTTTAGGGCTTGGTGAGCGGCGCTTGACCCACTCCAAGTTGTCTTTGAGTAACCGATAGAACTGGAAGCGCTCGGCTTTGGTCAGCATGTGAACCACGTTCGTGGTGACAAACCAGATACCCAAATTTGTATGGCCTCCCACGGCGAGAACCAGAGAGCCAACAACGATGGCCTGAGCGTTCTCATCAAGAGCCGCTGGTAAGACATCGCGTGGGTTTCTTCCAGTTTTCATGCAGTGAAATTCTTGGAGGTCCGACGCGCATAGGTCGTCAGCAGCGGCCTTCAAGTGAGCCTCCGTGGCCTTGATTAGGTGCATAGCGTTTTAAATCCTCCGCATGAGTCATAGTTATAGTGGGGGGTTTTGACGTCCCCACCAGTTGACTCACACGCCGCTTGAGCGCCTCAGATAGTTACCTTCCCAGCCACACCCGATAATGTTCAGAGGGACCGGCGAGTAAGACGAAACGGTGACCCGCTGTGCCTTGGCGTTGCCTGTTACGGGGAATTTGTATTGGCCTGTCCCAAGAGTCAGCTCACCCATCATCACCTCAGTTCCGAGGCGCCCTCCTGCCATCACATAGACGTACTCAGTTGAGCCGTTATTGACGTTGATTTCGAAGGCGCCCGAGGTGTCGTAATTGACCCATGCACGGCGAAGCTGAAGGCGCCCGATGTCCTCCGTCGAGGTTGTTCCGTCGTCGGCCGTTTGCTTGATGAGGAACTTGGAAAACTCATATTGGAAGCCGTATTCACGACCAATAACGAACGTCGTGCCCATCCGATTTCCAACGAATTTGATACGGTCGTCCACGTTCCAGTTGGCTGACTCGTGCCGCTCAAGAACTCCTTGAGGGTCCAGCGTATAGAACACAGAGGCCGAGTCAGGCACGCCGCCATATACAGCACTCAAGCTCACATAGGATTCATTGAGGTCCTCGTTGTAACTCGATGGAGCCATCAGCTTTTTCATGTCCATGTAGGCGCGATAAGGCTCCTGCACGTAATCCACGGTGTCGGCTGTGAACTCAATGCGCTCCAGGCACAAGCCGACTCCCAGACGCTCATTAAGCAGGTACATGTAGGACCCAATGCAGTCAGCCGCGAGGACTCGGTTATTCAGTCCGAATTCCCAGTGGGACCACGACTGCTGTACCAGTTCTTCTTTCAGATAAAGGAATTTGTAGATGTAGACCTGATTCTCGGCATGGTCAGAAAGCAGCGAAACGAAGTTCTCCGTACCCGAACCGTGAATGTGGTAGATGGTGTTCTGCAAGTAGCTCGGAACGTGCGCCGAGACATCCTCAGCGGACTTAACGTCGCTCACGTCCTGCACTGCGTAGTAACGCTTCAGACTCGTATAGCTGGCCCGAGGCGCTGCAAAATAGACCCCCCGACCGATCCCGAAAGGGCGCGCGCCGTCGCTCACGTCGAACTCTGTAGTGAGGTCCAATTGAATTGTCTTGCTCGAAAGGATGCCCTGAGAAGACAACACGAACTGAGCTTGGTCGGACCACAGCAACAACTGCTCAGAGAATGGTACGGCGTACTTGAGGATACTTACCCGGTTGTGGCTGATCGCTACGTCAATCGGATCGTCATCACTGATCGCGCTCACAGACGCAGGGAAGAAATTGAAATACTTGGAGGTCCGGGACATCACCACGTTTTCCCCTGAGAGAAAGCCGAGGCGGTTCCGAAAGAAGAAGATGTCGTTGATCTTGTCCCCGATAAAGGACGGCATAGGGTTCGTGTTGTCGTCCCCACAGGTCCGTTCGGCCCATGTCAGAGGCGTCCAATCAAACTGGCCATCAGCGGCCCGAACGAGGGCATGCGGCATTGATGTAGGCTCGATCCCGGTGATGATCCCCGGTTTGACTGTCTCCCGCCACACCAGACCAGCCGCGTCGTAGCGGACCCAATAGTTGTCCCCAGAGCGTGAAGCCTCTCCCGTTACCTCCACCAAATACCCATCGGCACATTGCGCTGGAAGCTTCGAGAATGTCTGTACTTGGTAAACGAAAGAGTTAAGAAGCTGATTGGCATAACCGTCTTCGGTGGCAATGGTTCTAATCGTGTCATTCCATGGAGCGGTCAGCATGATCCAGCCTTGACCGGCTTGCGCATACCAGCCGGAAGGCCCGAGTTGTGTATTGATCTGGTTCGCGAACTGAGCGGCAATCCAGCCAGCGTCTGTCTGTTCTACCTGCGGCGGATTGGTCGCAGTTGCGTCGCCAATTGGCATCTTCAAGGTGAACACCGCGCCACCGTTCAAGATGATCTTCAGGGTGCGCCCGTACTGACCACCTCGCACGTTGATGATGCAGCGTCCATTCAAGCGTGGGTATCCGGCTTGTGTCAGTGTGGATTGCATCGCGGTGACCCTGCTGCGGTTCGTGACAAACGTGTAGTCGGCTACAGTGATAAGCCGTAGGTCAGTGCGCGGGTTTGCGCAATTTGCGTAACCGTTGTATCCCCGGACTGCGTAGGAGTTACCTTTAAGGTCAACCACGGCGACACCTTGCCCTGTAAACACCATGTAGTACTGCTCGGCGCTATCCCGATTAACAAGGTGAATAAGAGGCTTTGCGCCATACATGCCTACACCACCCAACCGTTTCACAAAAGTCGTCGGAGAGCGCTTTTGAAGTCCTTCAGTTTCTGAGGACCAACCATTGATTTGTGCTTCGCCCTGATTACTGAAACGAAGAATGTCCGGTTGTTGTGAAATACCTCCTTTGAGGTTTTTAACTGATTGCGAAACAAGACCCATAGGACCCTCCTTGGTTTAATTAACGGGAGATTCGGCCACCGGTCCATGCATCACCATCGAGCATGTTGTAGTTACCGTAATCAAGTTCGTATTCTTGGCACTCGGCCCACGCAGTCTCTTCTTGCTCCTGCAAGGAACCTTCAATTTCGCCAGCCCCGAAGAACCGGATATTGAAACGTCGTGATGCCTTGGCGACGATGTAAGAACGGAAACACTCAGGCATCTCTTGGTATTCCCGAAGACGCACAAGAGTTACTGTTACTGGCTGAGTAAATACGTCTGTCTTGGCCGTGCGGTCGTAGAGAAACCCACCACGATTTGAATAGGTCCCGGTAGTTATCTTGAGGTAATCAGTTTGGTAGTTAATAAGACCCGAAAAACTATCAGGAACAAGCGAAGCATCCTCTTCGAGATTGAAGGCCCATCCTTTTGATTGGACTTCACGATTCACTTGATTGAGCAAACGACGGCAATTAGCCACGTCAGCATTAGGGTCGCCTTCAAGGGAACTTACAGGGGACTCACCAATAGAGGCGAGCATGTCATTAACGGCCTGTAGTTCCTGATCGGACTCAATGCTGGATTCAAAGTCTGCCATTAGGCCTCCATTAAATTGGGTGAATAGAAAGCAAAAAACCCCTCGCCCCATAAAGAAACGGGATGAGGGGTTTTAAGTGGTTATGGAGCTGGGACAGTCACTGCACATGTCTTGGCAAAAGAACCATCGACAGTTGTGGCGGTGACAGTAGAAGTTCCTTGTGCAACGGCCGTAACTACTCCCGCAGAACTCACAGTCGCCACAGCGGTATTGCTGGACGTCCATGTAACGGAGGTATTAGTGGCCTCAGCAGGCGCAACAGTAGCGGTCAGCGTCTTAGTGTTTCCGATTTGGAGACTCATAGTTGCTTGGCTGAGTGTTACGCCAGTTACTGAGGTCAGGCCGCTGTGAAAACCAATGCGCCCGCAGCTTCCATACGAAGGCCACCGTGACCCATTGCGTAGCGACCGATGATTTGGTCCGCTTGGTACTCAGGACGGCGCGCACGCTCCAGAGCCATATCACGCAGTTTCACTGTACCCACGGCAGAACGGTGGTTGAACAGCCCCACTACGTTGTCCAAGGCCACACGGACATCACCAGTAGCAGTCGCAGGAAAGGCGTGCTTACGGTTAGTACCAGCGAGGTCATCACCAGCACCGCCAGCGGTCAAGTGCGGAACTTCGATTACTTCAAAGCCCATAACGTTCTTGATGTTGCCAGTTTCAGGATCAGTCAGCGCCGAGAAGTTCGCAGCGTTCGGCAACAGAGCAGCCAGAACCGCGCTGTAGTTCTCAGGAGTCGTGTAGAACTTACGATCAGTCGAGGGCACATAATTACGGGTCAACTTACCGCGAGCAGTAGTAAGACCTTTCAGAATCGCTTTACCCATCGCTTCCGCATCAGCTTCAAGTGCAGCCTTTGTGCCGATTGGCAGAACAGTCGCAGTACCCAGACCGGCAATGTTTTCGTTTGCAGCGGCTGGCATGTTGCACAGCTTTGCCATCTCGGCCAGAACAGCACCGTCAGCAGCAATCGCCAGAGCCTCGCCAAGTTGCGCAGAGTATTCAGCTCGAACATCGTAGTGGACCATCGCATCTTCGATGTCGTAAATCAATACATCGGAAGCCAACAAGCCATCAATCTGAATAACTTTCTCAGAGTGTTTGATTTCACCACGCTTGTCATCCAAGCTCTCACCGGCTGCGAGGTAGTAACCCGCAGTTCGGCCCATTACTGGGAAAGAGGCGGACTTGCCGTTTTGGATGGTACGAACCATGTGTTTGTCCATGGTTACAGCACGACGCATGAAAGCAGTCAGAACTTCACCACCGAAAACTTTCAGAAAGTTAGCAAGCTTGTCGGCATCGGTTTGACCCTTACCTTGGTTCTTGCCGATTTGTTGACCACCTTGTGCGTTTGCCATGTAATAGTTCTCCTTATGCAGTTATCTCCGGGCACAGGAAAACCTCAGACGGAATGTCCGAAAGTATCTTCCTGTTATAGTGGGGGTTTTTAAATTCGGGGTCGCTAAGCGTTACCAGTTAGCGTTATGAACTTTCGCTTCAACTTCAGCGGTATATGCTTTATCACGGCCGTAGCGTTTATCGCTCATTGCCTTCACCATCTCGTTTTGAGACTCGAAGCCCTGAACTTTGGCCGGAGTAGTGCGACCGGCTGGAACAGCACCACGGCGGTTTAAAGTCCGCTCAGGCTGCTTACCGAACTTCTTGGTTTGGCTTGCCATTCCCAGATTGATAACGGTTCGCACGGTGTTCAGGTCTTGGCGCTCCATGGCGTCATAAAGAGCATCCATAGAGTTCGGGGAGTTTGCTTTGAGGTGCGCAACGACTCGGTCAAATTGTTCCTTGCCGCCTGCATAACCAACGATCTTCGTGATGTAAGCCTCGGCGACGGCTTCTTGACCTTGGAGGAAAGAATTGACGAAGCCAGCCGAATAGCCAGCCTTGGCGAGCTGCGCGTAGGAGTCATCCGAGAGGTGACCATCAGCTTCGTATTCTGCTTCGATGCGGGAAGCTACAGCTTCAGGAAGACCGGCCTTGATGGCCTGATTGCGCATCTCATCAAAGCCCGAGGCGTAATCGTCAAGCTGCTGAGAGGCTTTGGTCAGCTCTTCATCAGGCTCACCGAGAGGTTTGAATTCTTCGCCCTCGCCGACATCCTCCAGGTCACTTTCAGATTCGTCGTTGTCAGCCTCTTCGTCCTGATTGGTTTCCCCTTCCTGCTCTTCGTTTGGGAGGTCAGCAGGGTCCACAAGGTCAATCGAGGCATCACCGTCGCGAGTCGCAACGTTCAGCTCAAGCATGTTCTGCTCGTGTTCAGCGGGGTCACTGGACGACATCACGGCGCTATTTACGCCAAAGGATGCATAGACGTCGGCGGATTGGTAAACGTGGCCGATAGCCAAGGCCAGCATGTTGAGTCGCATAGAGTCTCCTTTCTGAATTGAAATGAGCAGGCACACGGAGTCGTCTCAGCTATTCGCTAAGGTTCCGTGTGGGCCTGCTTTTAGTGGGTGTTTCTGTCAGGCGGCGATTGGGCCTGCTTGTACGCCAGCGGTATCCATTGCCGCTTGCATGTTCTCGGGGCTTGCAGTGGCCTGAGCGGCAGCACCTGCACCAAGTCCAGCAGCAGCGGCTTGACCGCCCTGAGCGACCATCGCTTCGGCCTGCTTCTTGGCCTTGTCGGCATCGGTGAGCAGTAGCCCAGCGGTGTCCATACCAATGGCGTTCGCAAGGCGAATCTTCAGGTTGCTCATGTTGATATCCGGGTCTTGCATCAGTGGTGCAATCGCTTGCAGACCATTGAAGAACTGGGTCAACTTATCGAGGTCTTGCCCACGGCCCAGTGCTTCCAAGCCAGTGCTTACAGTCGGCTCAACGGCTTCCTTGGGCATGTCTGGAATCTGAGAGGTGGCTTGAAGCTGATTGAGCAGGATGCGTACAAGGGGTAATTGCAGCTCCTGCGAAAGGATCGAGTAGACACCGCCAAGGGTGTCCTCAAGCTCGCTCGCCACGTACCGAATTTCTTCAGCAGTCACACGTTCACCCGACCGCTGCACGGCTGAGTTCAACATGAAGACGTAGGCAAGGCGCCCTTCGATTGCATCAGCCACGGACTTAGCGACTGAGAAGTCTGCTGTCTTTTCGAGCTGAAGGAATTCGATGTCCTGCTTACGGCCTGCAACGAAGTCGCCTGTCTGTGCTTTGGTCAGTCGACGTACTTGGGTCATCCCGTTAGGGTTCACTAAGCCAACCACCTTCGAGGCGATCATGGAAAACTTAATCATCGACTCATGGAGGTTCTCAAGGGACGTCAAGTCGCCTATGTATTCCTCACAGTGCGAGCGGCCATAGTTCTCACCGTCGCGCTTGGTCCACCGTACCGCGATCCACGGAACAGCATCTGGCGGATATTGCCCGTCAGTGCCCTCCACTTCCTCACCGTCCACTTCCTGATAACTCAGAAAATCCCCGGACTCATCGTCAAGGTAAACGTGGGTGTAGACCTCAACTTGTTCATCCGGCTTCTTGTCACCCCCGTCGCTGATTGAGTTGCGCACGTCCTCAGGGAGAGCGGCGAAAGCCACCTTGTCCAGTGTGATTATCTGCAAGACGTTCCCGAAGGAATCTCGCTGCACCACGTAGGAGCTGAGGGGGTAAAGCTTCATCGGGTTGTATCCCGTTGAGCTGGCATCAGGTTGCGGTAGGTGTAGGCATCCATTGCCGGCAAGGGCCAACTGTCGGATCAGCTCAAAGAGCGTCACTCGGTAGCTGTTAGCCTCCATGAAGGACATCATGATTCGCTCAACCATGCCTAAGCCTTGGTCTACAATCGCGAGCTGTTCTGGGTCCGTGACCAACTGCTTGGCCTGCCACTCAGACACCTTCAGCTTCATCCAGCTTTGCAGCGGGAACAGGGCGAGCATCACCTTGGCGGACAGGTTGTTTAAGCCACGCGCACCCACTGCCTGCCACGGAGTCGTGTAGTCAGTTGAGGCGTTGTCAGAGGATTTAGGAAACAGCGAGGGGATTGTTACTTTTGCGCAGTTTTCAGCGCGGGTCTCGTAGGGAACACGGTCATTCTTTAGGCGGTCGTAGACTGCTTTAGCCGATTCCTCTCCAAGCCCTGTTCGAGCCGTTGAGGCCATTTAGACCTCCTTAGATGTTCAGACCGGTCCCCGAGCTGCGAGCGACTGAAAGACCACGCTTTCCCTTGGCCTTAGCGGCGCGTTTTGCTGCTTCGCTGTCACTGTCCTCGTCGGTAGTGGTGTCCTCTTTCGGGGCTTCGACCTGAGCGGCTGCGCTGGCTGGAGGTGGTGCGTTCACCGGGGCGGCTACAGGTGCGGCCTCTTTCGGCTTTTCATCCTTGTCACCACCCAGCACGCCCAACGGGTCACCCCCAGCCTTGCTAATGACCTTCGTTACTTTCTTGAATGCTTTCTTAAAGAAACCCATAGGTCCTCCTTACATTTTTCGTTTGATGGCGCGCTTAACGGACGCGTTTTGTGTCTTTTTCTTAGGGGTGATTCCGGTATCCACAGCGACCGATGCCGACTGCGTACCCTCACCCTGTTCTTCCTTCTTGATCTTCAGATCCTTAAGGCCGTCTGTGGTATCCGAGCCATCGCTATTACTGTCGTCACCAAACTCAACGCCTTTCGGGGCGTCCTCCATTACGGGAGCAGGTGCGGCGATGGTCTGGGGATTAACTTTTGGCTGTTTTGCTTTGCTGCTGAAGCACATGAGGCCTCCTATCAGTCGTCATCGGTTGGCGTGTTCCGCTGCTCCTGCATCAGCTCCACGATTTCTGTAGCCGCGTTGAGACCATCGATGAATCCGAGAATGTGGTTTTCAGAGAAACCAGCCTTACGGAGATCGTCGATAGCACCAGTTCGGATTAGATAGGCAGCGTTACAGCGGACTTTGAGGTATTGCGCAGAAGCGTTCGGGATATCAGGAATGTTTTCAGGATCACTGATTACCGCTTGAATATCGTTTAACAATCACACCTCCAATTAATGGAGACGAAGAGGTCCCTTACGGAGAAGAAACTTTCAGTCTCCAATGGTTATAGTGGGGGGTTTTAAAGCTACGGCCAGACGACAGCAGCGACGAGAATGCTCAACGTAATTAGCGAGCAGATACCCTTTACGGCTTCCAAAGGATTGGGCTCTTTGCCTCGTAGTCCCAGTCGGACCAGCGAAGAATGCGAGCGACTTGGGCCTGCTGCAATAGCTCAGCCTCGGACATGCCTTTAGAAGCAGCCAGCGAGACCATGCAGTCCCACAGCGTCTCCTCCTCGGTAGGCTCTCGGGATGTCCAATAAGCGACTTCCTGCCCCTTCCGTGGGCCCGATTTCATTACCTTCGTAGTTTCAAAGCAGAACCGTGGAGCCTCCAAGAATTTCTCAGCCTCCACAGGACCAATCCCCGGAATCCCGGTGTACCCGTCAGTCGTATCACCGATCAGGGTTTGGTACATGTGATAACGGTCGGCAGTCTCGAGGGTGTTCCTGACGACCTTGTTAGGGGTCAGCCACATGAACATTCCGGGAACTGTGTTGAAGTCTTTATCACAGCTCGCGGAGACCACAACGGTGCAGTCAGCAAGACCGGGATTGGTCATCAAGATCCCGCAAACGTCGTCCCCTTCAACGCCATCCCACCGATACGAGCGGTCGCCGTAATACTGCATGCAGGACTCAACGAAGGCCGGGTATCCCACAGGCTTACGCTTGCCTTTGCGATTTGCTTTGTAGGTCTCAAGGACCTCCTTACGGAAGTTGTTATCGCCCGAAATGATGCACAACGGCACCAACTCAAACGGCTTCTTGTTCTTCTTGCGGATGTCCGCTTCGATATCCGCGAGGATCGACTTAATGGTCCCACCAAGAATGTCCCGAGCTTTCGCGTGGTCACACTCAAGGGTCCAAATGTCGTTCCCCCAGTCCATCTCAGTTTCACTTGCGGACATCGCGGAGAAGATCAGGAAGTCCATGTCGAGCGCTACGCCGATACGAGCGGTCATACAGCACCTCCGTGTTTCTTGAGGAACAGTTGACCGGCAGTGGTCAGCGACCAAACGCCCATGTTGCGGCCATCAGTAGACACACAAGAAATATGGCCTCGGGAGGCAGCTTCGGAGACCCCGTGAGCGTTCTTGCGGTAGAAGTCAGATTGAAACGTACGGGCTTCCTTTTTGATGGCGTAAAGCATCCGAATGTATTCACCCATCAGGCCACCACTTGGGTGCGTACTGGGGACATGCGGGTGACGAAAAGATTTTTCAGAGAGCCTTGCAGTTCTTCCTTAACGGCGTTCTTGAAAGATTCTTTCAGCAGGAAAACGCACATTTCTTCATCAGGCAGGTACAGCATGAGTTCGACCAGCCGCAAACCCGCTCGGGCCAGCGCCGCTTTCTTCGCGTCCTTACTTGCGGACAGCAGTTTGAGGCTACCGAGTTGGTCGTGAAGGCCTTCGCGAATGTCCAAAATGTCCTGAGTGGAAAGCACAGCGCGAGTGTTGAAGGTGTGGTGCAGATTCAGTGTGATAGCCATATGGCCTCCTTTTAGAGGCCCCGAAGGGCCAGGTTAAATTAGTGACATTCACGCCATGTAGGGCCAATCTTTCCTTCTGTGTCGAGGACACAGCGGAAGTCGAACGACTCGCCTACGTTGCGAATGGCTTGTTGAGCAGCGGCCACGCAGATTTCCCCAATCGCTTGGGTGCGGGCTGCAATTTGGAGTTCGTCGTGGACCCATGCCATGAAGCAGAAGTCGCCGTCCCAGCCGTGGATAAGGCCGTGGTCATCCATAAGGAGCCTTTCGGTTTCCACTACCCACGCCTTGCAGATGAGCGCACCGGCTGACTGAAGGAGTGTGTTAAGTGCGGAGTGCGGCGAGCGGACGTGGATCTTTCGGCCATCGAGACCTTTGATCCAACGGCGCTTCCATTTGATGTCGAACTTCTTAAGCGCTTGGTTCCACTTCTGGGAGGAGATGAGCGATTCTTCGAGGGCTTCACGCAGGGATTTAATGACCGGCGTACCTTCCAAGAAGGCTTTCTTCAGCTCCTTGCCCCGCTTCGCGCCACCACCAACGATCGATCCAATCTTGGCGTCACCTGCTCCGTACAGAAACGCATAGATGAACGTCTTGGCCATGTCGCGCCAACGGTCGTGTTCGTGATTCGCCTTGTCCCGGATGGTCGCCTGACAGATGCCAGCAGCGACACCGTTGGCCCAATGCACGTCACCGTTAAGGACCTGATCGGCATAAGCGCCTTCGTCATATTTGGCGCCGAAGTGGCCCAAACAACGCAGCTCAAGGCCACTCGCATCGACACCGACTTGAACGCAGTTTTCCCAGCCTTTGAACCGCTTCTGTGCGAACACAGCGCCAAACAGAGCGCGACATTCAGGACCATAAGGACTCTTCGCGCTGGGCACTTGGCCCATGTTTGGATAGCTGTGCGTAGCTCGCCCGGTAACCGCTCCGTTAGGGTTGATCGAACCATGCATAGAGCCGTCTGAATGGACCAAACGCATCCACGCGTTATCACCCTCAGCCAACATCCCGATTCTCTTTTGGATCATCAGGTAGTCACGAACCAGCGCAATGCATGCCTGAGCGTTGGGGTCATCGACGGTCACGCCTTCAAGGGTCTCGTCATCGACCTTCGGGGCACCCTTATCGGTGAACTCAGTGGGTTCCCACCCTGCCTCTTTGAGGACCTTGATGAGGTGCTGGCCCGACGCAGGGTTAAACGTGACGAATTCGACAGGCGTGTACGGTGCGCCCACGAAGGTTTCCCGTGTGTCCCGCGTCTTGCCGTTCTTCAGGAAGATGCCACCAACCTTCGGATATTTGACCCGAGGCATAGGGCGCCCGTCAGACCACTTTTCGAGAGGCTTGCCGGTCTTCGGATTGCGGAATAGCTCGGTGCCGCCCTTGGCTTGATACCAAGACCCGAAGGTCTGAATGAGCTTTACCAAGAGGTCAGAGCGTTGTCCTGCAAGGTCCGCATAGAGCCGCTCGGCGCCGTCAGAATCGAACGGGAAACCGTTGCGCTCCATCTGGGCCAAAGCCCACGCGGTGTCATGCTCAAGGTGGACTGCACGGATGGACTGCATCCAATGCTCACCATTTGGAGCCAGACCAGACGGGAAGTAGTAAGGATCGGACATCAGCTTTGTTACGAGCTTCGTCGTCACAACTACGTCCTGGACGCAATAGTCCTGCATGGCCTGTGACCAGTTGAGCCACTCCATGCCCTTCACGTAGGTCGTGCCATCGGCCAGACAGTGGGCTTTGAAGTCGGTCGTGTACTCGCCCTTCATCTCACCCAGTCGGTAACCCCAAGCTTCCAACGCATGGGACCCAAAACGGTTGCCGGGGAGCTTCCCTGTTCGGAGAAGGCCACCGTCAGTGTCGCGAAGGTTTGCGTGGATCAGACGGGACAGGACAAGGGTGTCCATTACTTTCTTGCGGGGGATATTCAAGCGCTTGCCGAAGTACTTGCGCTTCAGCTTGTCGAGTACCGGGATGTCGTACTTGATCCCGTTGTGAAACACGAGCAGGCCATCGGGCTTGGCTGCTTCGGCTTCGAGCTGAGCGATGTATGCCTTGAGGTCATTAGGCCCGTACTCGAAGACCTCGCCGGTGAAGTAGTCCTTGCTGACACCACAGTGGAACTTGCTGACATCCTCTAAGAGACCATCCGTCTCAATGTCAGAAGTCAGCATTGGACGTTACCTTGATGCAGCTCAGCGGCAGCCACAAACCTTGTGGACGTGACCCGACGTCGAAGTAGAAGTGAACAGCCCAACCCGAAAACCCTTTCAGCTTCTCGGACTGAGGGGATTTTTCCGCGATCCATTCAGCGGATGTCGCCCTGAAACTCATGTGACGGTACATATACGCTTGAAGGAAGTGTCCCGCAGGCAACGAGGTGACGCTGAAACGGGCGCCCTTACGCACAGGACATTCCCGTTTCTCAGGAGGCGTAATGAGTTCTTGAAGCTGCTCTTTGAACAACTGCAATTCGCTTTTAGCTGGGGCAAGCCAAAAGGTCGGCGTGCCAGCTTCTTGTTCATAGCGATACCCGAGCGATTCCAGCAGCGTTACAGCCAGTTCACCTTTGCGCAGGTGTGCGCGTACTTTTTGATTGTCCACAGTGAATCCTCCAAAAGAATTGGTGACGGGTTGGGTGTTTGAAGTAAGGTTGAACGAAGGGTCCCCAGAACGGAGACCCTTGAGTCACTCTTAGATCAGAGCGGAAACTTTGCGGGCCTCTTCGGCCAGCTTGTTGGACTCAGCAAGTGCAGCCTCGCCGCTCTTGTAGGAAGCAGCGGCCCGTTGGAACAGCTTGGTGGACTCTTTGGCCTTCAATGTCGAAGTCTTAGTCAGAGCAGCGGCCAGTTTCGACAGGGCGAATTTGTACAGTTTGATAATGGGCATAGAGGTTCTCCTTAATAGTCGGTTGGGGTTGATAGCTCTTTCTCTTCGCCCGCCCAGCCGGTCTCACCCTCAGGTGTCCAGCCATCGGGGGTCTCGTCGAGCCATCCAGTTTCTTTGTTGTAAATGAGGTAACCGGCTACGCCTGTGTCCCCAGTGAAGCGGCACTTCAAGACCCTGATCGTGACCACGTTGGGGAAGTCCCCTTGCTGGTTTCGCTCCATGGCAATGATGGTGTCGCTGAGTTGACGCAGAGACCCAGAGCCACGCAGGTCCGTGATGGAGACCTGACGGCCTTCTTCGTGAGCCTTACCTTTCTCGGGGTTCTTCAGGTGACAGATAACGACCATGAGGATGTCGTTGGTCTTGGCGAAGGTCTTCAGCTTGGTCATAAGGCGGTCGATGGTTTTACGCTCATCGCCGTTGTCATCCATGCCCGAAACCACAATTGAGATGTGGTCCAGCACGATCACTTTGCAGCCCTGCCCCTTGACCATGTAATGCAGCTTCGACATCAAACGGTCTTCTACGGATTCCGCGAAGGAGTCATAGAGGAACAGCTTGTCCGTCTCGAAGATGGCGTCAAAGGCCGCGTCAAACTCCTCCTCAGTCGTACCATCAGGGTTCTGGCGATAACGACGGCGAAGGTGCAGGCCCACAAGGTCCTCAACGGTTTCCTCAACGGACTCTTCGAGCATCGCAACGCCGACTTCAAGGCCGTGCGCTTGGAACCAGTTGTAGACGTTCTGCCTAACGAATGTTGACTTGCCCATGCCCGACCCGGAGGTCACCATCAGCACTTCGCCAGCTCGGGAATCCTTGGTCATGCGGCGCAGTTCGGTAGGGCCCGCCAATGGAATCCGGGGAATGTCCTGCTTGTTCTTGATGCGGTCCTTCAAGGACTTCGCTGAGACCACACCGTCAGGGATGAATGGAGCAGCGTTCCACATGGCATCCATCACAGCCTTAGCCTGGCCGTTCATGACGCACTCATTGGGGTCCTTCATGGGCAACACAGCAATTTTTACTTTGCCAGCCGGAAGAACCTCAGCCGCATCCATTGCAGCCGCTCGGCCTACATCATCCATGTCGAACATCAGAATGATTTCGTCGAACGTATCGAGGTACTCGTAGTTTTTCGCGCAAGATTTACGAGCTGAAGGAGCGCCAGTCGGCAGCGACACAACGGGGTATTTCCCGCCCTGCAACTGGGCCACGGTGAGGCAGTCAATCTCCCCTTCCGTGATGATGATCTTCTTGCCACCCGACCACAGATGCTTGCCGAAGAGGCAGTCAGCACCGTGTTTGCCGGTAGACGAAAAGTTCTTGTCAGCGTCTCGAATCTTCTGGCCGACCAAGTTCCCGTGTTCGTCGCGGTAGTCGGCAACCTGAATATTCTTCCCGCTGTGGGTCTTGCCTACCCAGTATCCATACTGTTTGCAGATAGCCTGTTGAAGGCCCCGCTTCGGCAAGTCTTGGAAGCGTCCTTGATGATCCTGCATGGACATCGTGCCGTCAGCGCGCTTGGTGTTCGCTCGGGTACTGTGCCCCTCGGAGCCATCGCCCGGCGTGCGGTGTTGGCACACAAAGCAATACGTGTGGCCGTCCGAGTAAGTGGCCATGCCGTCACTGGATGAACACTCCTCAATATTCGTGCAGGGGCCTTTGTGCAGCAGCTCGCTTTCGGGGTATTCAGTAGAGTCCATCAGGACCACCGACAGGCGCGTCTAAGGACTCCCCGGTGGCCCGCCGCCAAGCAAGGTCAAACCACTTCTCTTCCATCTTGGCCGCACGCTGACCACGAGCGTCATCCCGTAGACGGACCAGATTGGACCAGTGATGGTCGCCCATGAAACGCACATATGCCGCCTCGATCCCCCGGTGAATCCCAACGATGGCGAACTGATTCAGGTTGTAATCAAACTTTTGGATTGCCTCAGACACACAGTCGGTGTCGTACAGAATCACGTCGATGTCACAACCTTCGATCTTCCAAACACCCGCCAGACGGTCCGAGTCGGAGCCTGTGTGGTACTTGGGGAATTTCTTGAAGTCGAGAGCCGCACCTTCGAGAACTTCAGTTACTTTCTCGTGGTCGACACCTGCGCAAATTACGTCGACATCCTTTGGGGCAACTCCAAAGAAGATGTCACGAGCAGCACCGCCAGCGATAATCGCGGAGACTCCGTGAGAGTGAAGCAGTTGGACGATATCGAAAGCCCCTTGCAAAGTTGCCCGATTAACAGACATAGATAATCCTCCTAACTTAAGAGGTGAAATTGCTGTTAAAGCGAGCCAAGAGGCCCGCCTAACAATTGTGTTTAATGCTTAGTGCGGGACTTGAGCCAAGTTGCAACGTCAAAAGACGGGCAGGCTTTACCGCTATCAAGATCGCGATGTCCGCAAATACGAGCATTCGGATACAGGACGGTGGAAACTTCCGAGACGAGGCCTTCAAGGGCTACCCATTGGGCGTCCGTGAAGTTATTTTGCGGTGTACCTACATCGTCAATACCACCAACCATGCAGATTCCCAGAGATTCAAAATTGTGCCCCTTTACATGGGACCCAACGACATCATGAGGACGGCAAGTTTCTACAGTGCCGTCGCGTCGAATGATGTAGTGATAGCCAACATCAAGCCAACCTTGTTGCACATGCCATTGGCGAATCTCACGCAGACCAATATTCATAGAAGGCTTGGTTGCTGCGCAGTGAATAACGATAAGGTTCGTCACCTCCCGCTTATTGAATTGGACACGAGCCATACTTACGCTCCTTTCTCTTTCAGAACCCCTTCAGGAATCTGTTTCTTCTTCTCCTTCATCCAAGCCAATGGAACTAACTTGTCTGCGAATTGAATACCATGTTTCTCACACCACGCACCGTAGGTAGTAGGTGAACCCTTGTAGAGCTTGGCCCTGCTCGACGAGAAGACCAGACGGATATCAAGCTCGGGATACTGTTCACGAAGCAACAAGTGTTTCTTGCGGTCATCAACTTCCCATATGCCCTTGCACTCAATGATTATTCCGTTACCCAGAATGAAGTCCGGTAGGTACTTAGCAGTTCTGGCGGGGATCGTGTAATTGATCCAATGTTGTTCAAAGGTGTAGGGAATACCGTGCTTGTCCATCAATTCGCTGTTCTTCTCTTCCAGACCCGAACGGAAGGCCGCTTGTGAAGCCCTCCGGGGTCCGGCATAGCGGCCACAACCGGCCACTATTAGAAGTCGCCGTCGTTGTCTGGGATATCTTCATCGACGTGACCGCGAGGGCCTTCTGACCGATCTTCTTGCCACTCACCAGAGTCATCACTCGAATAGCCACCCTCCTCAGCCTCATCGCCCCAGTCGTCTCCACCTGCGTATTCCTTCAGAGTAATCAGCATCACGCTGTCAATTTGCAGCTTGACGGAAGCACCGGCCACGTTCGACCAGCCATAAGGGAGCAGAGAGAGCTTTACTTTCAGCTCAGAGCCACCTGCAATGGCGGGAACGTTGTCGATACGTTTGCCTTTTGCGTCCACAACTTTAAGCGGAAGCGCTTTGGATTGTGGGGGCTCAGTTTTCTTGTCCAGATACGAGGCGTAACCTTTAATCTTGAAGGTCACTGTGCCGTCATTATTTTCGGAGAACGGCATGTCACCTTCATATGGTTCCAGCAGTTTCTTGCCGCGCTGAAGTTTCTTTTCCAGTTCAGGACGTTCTTCCTCGAATTTCTTTACGAGGGCAGCATAGTTAACTTCGTGAGCCTTAATGATCCTGTCGATCAATGGTTGAGCGTCACGAGACGGAACAGTCAAGTTAACTTTCCACTCGCCACGAGGATTAGCGAAACCACGATCAGGATTGCCGTAGTCGGGCTTTTGAATGGCGCAGTATGGTTCTGCGATACCCTTTGGAGTTGTGAGAATTTCTTTGCGTGGACCTGCCATAGAGTTATGCCTCCTTGTTAAATTAAGAACACAGAAATCCACCGAGACAAACTAAGTCTCGGAATGGTCTGCTTTAAGTGGGGGTTTTTGTTGTTACCGGAACGATGGGCGCTTGATGCCTACCGTCTGCTCTTGGAGTTCTTCTCGGCTGATCGCCATTGAGATTTCTTGAGCCGGGGACTTTTTGATAGATCGATACACGGAGTACACGACCGACTTGAAGTGCAAGTTGAGGAAGGGTTTAGGAAACCTCCATACATCGTGCTTAAAATGAGGTTGAATCTGTGACACTTGGGCAAGTTCCAACAGGGTCAGCTCTACTAACTCACGTTGCTTATCGGTCATCAGGCGTTCATATAGAACACCAGCCAGACCACTTTGGCGAACATGACTGTAGTTATTGAGGTGCAAGAAGCCATCCGGCTTTGAGCGGGTGTTACCTTGGGCCAGCCTCACAGCGTCACCGTGAAGCGTGAAGTATCAGGCGCTACTACAGGGCGAATACGTGTTACTTTCGCGTTGGTAAACATAGTTTCGGTTTGGGCCCATGCAGAGTCCAGGCTAACCGCATAGACAGTTACTTCATCTACATGGTCGTCAATCTGCACAGTGGCCTTAAAGGTCTTCATAGCTTGTTCCATTAGTTGATTACTCCCTGTTCTTTAAGTTGGTCGAGCATTGCCCACGGCTCTCCGAGGCGATTCACTACAAGAGCGTCGAAGGGATGCGCCATCAGGGCGATGTCAGAAATGTGATAGGTCGGATCGTCAACGCCGGGGATGAACCAGTCGCGGACAATTCGCACTGTGCGCACCTTGGGAATACTCCAAGAGAACGCATGAGGATTTGGCTGCTTGGTATGCGGGCCTTTCGTTAGCGCCTCAAATTCGTTCGGCAAACGCAAATCAGTAACCACTACATGATCCACACCGAGGTCGAGGCCTTTGCGAACCTCACTCATGCCAAGGTCAAGCCAGACGTTCGGTTCCTTGCAGAACTCACGGCAAAACTCGGTTCCGTACTTTTGAAGGTGCCAGCGAAGTGACCTTGGAGCATCACAGTCTTCAGCGTGTAGGAAGTTCCGGTAGTCGCTTGGTGGTAGGGAGTGGATGCGAAGTTGTTCTTGAGGTTTGTCCTTAAGGCTCTTGTGCATGGCCTTCTCATAGACCACGGCGAGGGACTCTTCGGAACCTGCCAGAACGGCCGCACATTGCTTCTTCAGGATGTCCGCAAAGGCAACCCGAAAGACCGTGCGACCTTCGGACTCCAGCAGACCAATTAGGGTGTCCTTGCCGGACTTCCCACGGATGCTGTTCAAGGCCAGTAAGTCAGTCATTCACGACCTCCTTAATGACCTTCCAGACCAGCGCACAGCGGGCCCAATTACCTGTGTACGGCGTTAGCTTCACTCGGCCCAACTTACGGGCGTTCGCACAAGTCGCTTTGGTCACGAGGAACGTATCGCCGTCGCTCGCGTCCTTGAGGACCTTGTTGTATGGCTTCAAGGCCACATGGTTGATTGCCCGGTTGATGCGGACCGTATAGGCCAGCGCTTTAACGCCTTTGTTGTGGTGCAGGAATGTTTCGGCCACGCAGGGACCTCCTTCGGGTAGGTGATGTGGTTGGGTGCTTTAAGTTGATTCAGTTACGGCGCGGGTCTTTCCGATCATCCGTACTGAACGCAATGCACTGCACGATCAGGCCGTAGAACAGAAATGAGCCAAGAGCGATACCGCCGATGTCGTACATAGTCACTCCTTGATTCTTGGGTCCGAGATGCCCCGGAAAGAATCGAAAGATGGGTGACGCAGAGAACCGTCCGGGTAGCGCTCCATAAAGGTCACCTTTACGGTGTGGCCTTCGTAGGGGTTTAAGACATGAGGCTGGGCTTCTCGGAAAACCGCTTCGTATTGCGTCGGGTTGTTCCAAGTGGCCGCAATCACTGCCGCTGTGAACTCCTCCATGAGCTTCTTGCTGATCTTGCAGGCATTCACAACGTGCCCAGACTCAAGGAGAACCTCGAAGCCGATCACCTTGCCCTCATTAGCCAGGCCTTCAGAGCCCCAGACCAGACCAACCACCTTTCCGTCTTCGTTATCGTTCGGGGTCATCTTCCACATGCCGTTAACCTTCGAGCGCTTCCAGACACCGTTAGGGTCCTTCAACACGATCCCTTCAAGCTTCCGCTCACGGACTGCGCCATAGAACGCCTCGACCTCGACCATGCTGAAGCAATCGAGGGACTCAACGACTGACCACGCGATTTCAGGGAAGCGCTCTTGAAGCAGCTTCACTTGATACTCAACGTGGTACTTCATGACGCTGTGCGTCACGTCGTAAGTTTCACCGGAGCGAATTACAGACATCGGGACGATCCCGAAAACGATAACTTTCAAGCGGCTCAGACTGATGTCTTCATGACGGCGCAAAGTCCCGGAGATGTCTTTGCAGGGCAAGTCATCAATACGCAACTCAGCGTCCAGCATGAAACCTTCAGGAAATAGCGCCTCGTCGAACTCAAAGAACTGGCCCCAACGCTCGTCGAACGACAACGGCTGATGATGGTTTTCAGCGAGTAACGCTGGGAAGTGTTTACCCTCACGAGAGAGCCAGTCCGTACCCCAGTAACCGTCAATATCAGGGCGAACACACAAGTTCAACCTGACCCCATCTTCTTTTACATCAGCGATCAAATAGGTTTCTTCGAGAATCTTCAAAAGCGCCTTTTCGTTGAAGTCCACTGGACGATGTGGATTAGTTGCAATGATTACTTCTTGAGCGGCCATTATTTAGCTTCCTTGCTGAGGAGTTGAACCTTCGTGATGGTGTTCGAGATGGCGCGTTTAACTTTCATCTCAACGGTGTCATTCAGAAACTTTGCAAACTGCTCGCAGCGGTTAGCGTCGTTCTTGGCTGTAATAAATCGAAGGGAACGAAGTTCACGCTTATCGACAAGCTGTGTCTGCGGGACACCTTGCGCACCTTGAACAGTGATAACCGTGTCGAAGCGGAAGGTTTTCTTGTCGAGCTTTGAATACGAAGTGCGGACAGTGATTTGGCTCATTCTGCCGACTCCCAGTTATGGCGGGCTTGACGCTGCACTTTGTTCAACTTACCGCGACGGCTCCGTACTGCTTCCATCTCTTCTTCTGGACGGCGCTTAGAGGTGCGGGCATTGCGTTGAACGGCTTGAGTGGACTGCATCGAAAAAACTCCTGAAATAGGGAAAGGTTGGTTGTGCTTTAAGTGGGGGTTTTTAAATTTCAGGCACTAAAAAGCCTCACGAGACGGTTAATCTCAGTGAGGCTCTGTTGTGCTTTTAGTGGGGGTTTTTAATTAGGCGAACGCAAATTCGCTCTCCAGAATCTTGGAGATGTCCAAGGTCCCTTTGGTTGGCAGCGGCGGCATTTTGTCCAATTGTGTTTCGTGTAGCTGCTCCATGAACTGTTCACGGAAGTCGTCGAGGACATCGTTTTCGGTGTACGTCTCAACCATCGTTTCCCGTACGGCCTTGAACATCTTCCCGGCCTTCGCTGGGATGGTGCCGAAGCTGTCATGGATCAACGCGAAGAACTCTACGCCGTAGCACTCCGAAGCCTTTACGACTGTCTTGCGAAGGTGGGACCCGTCTTGGCTGTGTACGAAGTTCGGAGAGATACCCGACTCCTGCTTAGGCCCGTCGATTACGTCCGAGTCCTTAATATTCACAGTGGAGCGCAGGCGGATTGTCCCGAGAAACATCAGCTCAACCCGGCGTTGGATTGGCTTCATGTACTCCTGCCACACAGGGAACCCGTCGGGCGTCACCCAGTAAACAGGCATGCAAGGCTTCAGGATTTCCGGCTCAGGGTTCTTCTTGGTCTTCTTGGTCGCAGTAACCTCAGTAGCCAGTAGCTTTGCCGCTTTCTGTAGCCACAGCATGGCCTCAACGGCCTTCACCACGACCACACTCACAGAGTCCCAAATCATATTGGCCATGTAGCGTGCACACTGCTGTGCATCAGGGAACCACTGAGCGCCGTCACCTTCGTCAATCGCTGGCTGAATAATGTCGTCGCGGACCTGATCGGTGAACCCGAAGGCCTTTGAGCCATACGCCAGTGTCATCACAGAACGCTTGGTCACCTTGCGGCTGATCCCGTAGCCCATCCAGCCCTGTGCAAGTGTCCGAGCACCCAGAATGCGGCGCTCTGTAATCTCACCGGTCTTTTCGTTGGTGATGAGCTGCACACTGTCTTCGGTGCCTTCGATCAGGTCCTTTTTGACCTTCTCAATGACCTCCTCAGCCACCAGCCGATAGATGTCCTGCACTTCATCAGAAGGAAGCAGGTTCACCGCGCGACCGCCCCGCTCGTCTCGCAACATTGCCGAGAAGTGTTGAATTCCCGAGCAGGAGCCATCAAACGCAATCGGTAGAGCCGACTCCCAGAGTTCACCATGCTCGACCACACCAGCCCACTCAAAGCAGAACGCCAAGAAGCAGAACGGGGAATCCATCTTGGTCCACTCAGGCTGGCCAAGCGGGTCCCGAGCAATCTCAAGAATCAGCTCTTCGTTGTCCTCAACCCACTTCTTCCGCTGACTGAAATCAACCTTATCGACGCCCGCACAGTTGGCTCCGTGGATCTTGAGCCACTCGATCCCATCCTTGCCTACAGGCTCCGCAACGGAAGCCATGAGCATCCCCTTCGTCATATCGTTGCCCTGGGGGTTGAACGACGGGATTGCGTAAACACGGCCACGCCAATCGAGGTTGTACGGGAAGTAGATGGCCTCGTAATCAGCAAACTTCTCGGCCTGCTCAATGATGAACTCATAAGACAGGCGACGGCTTACACGGGCACGGTCACGGCGATAGACACCGGCTGCTTCTTTCTTCCACGCCTTCAGAACCACAGGGTCATCGCCCATGCCCTCAGGCTGGATCGGCAGTTCTTCACGGTCAGCAGTTGGGAACTTGTCGATAGGGACGTGTTTCCACTTCATGACCGCTTTGGCGACTTCAAGAACCTTCGTGTTGACCTTCCATGCAGAGGCCTGCGCGATGTTGACCGCCTTATAGACCTCGGGCATGGACACGTCACGGTAACGCTGAAGGGCACGCTTCGAGCGGACACGAATCAGTGGGATAGGCTTGCGGCCCTTGGCCCAGTAGCCCCCCCCAATCATCTTGGTCCACTCTTTTGGTGGGACAATCATTGGCTGGTGACGTGGAGTAATTCCGGCCAGAGAGAAGGCCCGGTTGCACAGCTTGTCGGCCCACGCTTGGGTCAGGTAGATGAACTCCCCGTCCAGCTTTATGTTGCCGGCGTTTTCACGCTTCATCTCGACCAGCTGAGTGGACTCAATGAGCAGCTCTAACAGGCGGATGCCCATGTGGTACGCCACGTCATTGTCAACGGAGTCCCATGAGGTCCACGACGATTCAATCTCGTTAGCCTCCTGCATGTGCGCCTCAACCTTCTCAAGGAATTTGACCTTGTAGGTGTGGCCGTTGCGCTTGTTGAGAGCCTTGCGGATGTTCTTGTTGAAGTGTTCGGCCTCCTGCTCACGGATTCGGCCAAAGCGGGCTTCCTCCTCAAGACCACGACCCAGCGCTACGGCCAGACTCTGCACGCTTTGAGGGCCCTTCTTAGCCACGGTGTTCAGCACGATTTTCACAGTGATGGCCGCGACGTTTTCCGACTTGACCATTTGGAAGAACTGAAGACCTACATGCTTACGGCGAACCTTCGTTACTTGGTGTTCAACCCAGTTATCAAAGGCAGTCATCATCATGGGAACAAGCGAGGTCAATACGTGTTTTGCGGTCGCGTTATCTGCAAACTCACCGCGATCAATCTGACGCTCAAGTGCTTTATGAAAGCGGTCTTCGCCAAGCGTGTAGGCTTCATGCTCAAGAGAGAGCTGGGTTGCAGCAAGTTCAGGCCCGTACATCCCTGAAAGAGTTTCAAAAGCCCATGAAGCCTTGTCTTTAATATCACTGAAGTCGTGTTTAGTTGGTTGAATTTGGCTTTCTGCGGACATGGAGATCCCTTAGAGGCCCTTTAAGGCCTCCAACTAATTAGTTAGGTGTTTTGCTGAATCGAGAGCGCAGAGGTCCGCAAAGAGGACTTAAAGAAGTCTCTAAGGGTTAAGGCTCATAGAGGGACAGCGGTTTTAGTGGGGGTTTTTAAACCGGCGGGATTGGATCAGATAGAAACTGCCTCGATGCGACCAGTGATGTCAGTGATTAAGTAGATGAACTCTTTGAACTCGGGTTCGCCGTATGGAGTTAAGGCTTGCACTGCGTAGCTCTCTTGGGAAATCGTCAGAAAGTTTGGCGACATCTCACACCAGAGACGCGTTACATAACGACCACACGGACCTACTCCCAACTTGAACTCACAACGCTCTACACGCGAAGCGAACTCCCCACGACATTCTTGGTATCGAGGTATTGCCGCCAAGAAACGAAGTTTAATTACAGGCTTGCCAAATGGTGGCGCTATGCTACCCTTTGGTTTCGTCACTGTTTGCTCCGCTCTTAGTTGGGTGTTGCACTGGTGCGTCTTGATGAAGCTTCCCGAGACAAAAGAAGGATTCATTTAACTTCGCTCCAATGAACCAACAAGTTCCGCTCACCTGCCGTTACAGGCATTCCGTAGTGCCGATTAGCTTTACCGTTAAAGAACATCCCATGACCTACAGGCAACTGCGGGACCATGATGTTTTCCGTAAAGGGACCTGTATGAACCAAAGTTCCGCCGCCCTCGTGAGTTGCTGTTAGTGCAACCACCAGAGTTACGTCCGAGTCTTTATCGTTGTGCCAGTGGCCACGCGGAGTGTTCTCAGTCGTGTACTGCGCTGCCTGAATGGTCTTGATAACGCTCGGGTCTTGACCCATCAGAACCTTGGCTAAAGGAATCGCCGCGTTTGCCCAGAGGCTGTACAGGCAGTCAAACAGGGGGCGGCACTCAGTCAGAAAGGTGACTTCAGGAATCTGTGCCTCTACTGGCTCCTCCTCGTTCACGCTGTACTCCATGCAATCCAGCTCAAGCATGAGGTCCTTGCAGAACGCCTCAGAGAGGTACGGAAAGGAGTAGATGCCGTGGCCGTGATGGGTGACCACGTTTAACGCTTGGGCCCATGCAGAAGTCGCCGAGTAATCAGCAGCGCTCAGAGGCTCAACCTCTTCAGCGTGGTCAGCCATCTCCTTGATGATGTCGAGAACGTCTCGAAGATCTTTGTGATACTTGTCGAGCGATGAATAGGCCGTCAGGGCCTTGCTCAGTACATGGTTTTGTCCGTGGTGCATGTGATCCTCTCTGCTGTATGAACGTACATGTTAATGCATTTACGCAATGAATTTATGCACTTATGCATATTTTCGATCAAAGCCCTCGGCCCGATCCCCTACGAAGCCCTTTAGCGGAAACCCCAGCCAGTTACAGGCGCGCTGAAAAAATGTTGAGGCTTTGCGTTTTGCTTCCGCTTCGCGAGCGTCCAGGATGATGTCCAGTGGATGAGCTGGCAGGCGATACAGAGCGGCATTGAGTCCAGAAAACTCACGTTCATCAGCACGCGACCAATGGAACAGCGCCGCTTTCAAAAGGTGGTGACCAATCTCCTGCATGGTGTCCGTGAGGAACTGAAAATAGAGACGGTTGTCGTCGTCCCGCTTGATGTCCACGCGCAACCACTGACGGTCACGGCGATTAGTGACGTACTGAGCGAGGCCGGTCTTCAAGGCGTCCTGCATGGCCCCGAGGATGTTGTTGGCGACTTTGGCGCTGGTGAAGTTGGTCAGGTTGTAAATCTGCATGGGTATTGCTCCTAAGAGGCCCCGATCAACGCATCAAACGTGTTTATCAGGGCGTAGCTATCCCGGTTTCCCGGCGCGATTCTGTATTTAAAGGTGGCTGTGGCTTACTGAGTTTTATTGGTGCTGTAAGGCAGGAAAACGTGGACGTAAAGGCCGTCTTTGAGGTACCCAGCTACGGTTTCTGTGTAGCGGTTGTCAGAGGCAGGAACCCAACCAAGTTTGGCGCACAGAGCCTTGGCGGCTGCGATGTGGTTGCCCTTGATGCTAAGGCCGTTATTCCAAGTTACGACCACAGAGCCAGCCTCGGCGGTTGCTTTGATGCGGGAGGCCTTTGTGTTGGTTGGCGAAACGAATTTGGTAGTGATTGCTTGCATGGACTAACCCTCAATACACGCACAAAACGTGTTTATCTAAATGTAGTAAGCGGGCCACTTGCGTGGTGAGCCGCCAATGTACGCACGAAACGTGTTTATGTCAACGCACAAAACGTGTTTATCTACATAAAATAAAACCCGCTCGACTCCTACAGGGTTTCGGTGGGTTTTTACGCTGCTTTTAGTGGGGGTTTTTAAATCAGCATCAGTAGATTGGGTGCTTTTCTAAGGCAGCACAGAGCGCTAAACGGGTCTCCTCACGGGTCACCCTCATGGATAACGCCAAGCAAAGCCACGAGCCAAACTCAATGGCCCGATAGGCCCTCCCGTACGCGTCTTGGTAGCTGAAACGCTTAGCGACCATCACACGCCCAGCCATCCAAGTCCCGCCCATTTCGTGAAGCACACCACCATGCACGAGGTCGTCTAAAGCCTTGTCGATAGTCCTCAAGAGATCGGAATGGGTCCTAACACTTGGTGAGCGTTCATGAAGTGTCAGTGAGTCCATGTGCAGTATGGGTTGAGGTGCTTGCATGTCTTCAAAATCCTAATAGAGCTGTCATCCGTGGGAAAGCTTGAACGAGCTTAATGACCCCGTAGAGGACAGCGGCACTGAGGACCCATGCGGCGACTGTAAGTGCTCTATCCATGGGTCACTCTTGGTGCAATGTGAATGCTTGAGCAGTACCGCCCAGCACGTACCAACAATTTCGGTTAAGGCCTGACTCTTTGGAAATCTTCACGGCTGTGATGCCATCAGCGCCTTGTGCGTAAGCTGCGATCTTAAGATCTGTTAGGACAGCAGCCTCATTAGGTGCCTCCTCCACAAAACTCCTGTGACATCTCCCCGCTGAGACCTCATTCACCACTTGGGCGCCTGTAGGCAGAGCGTCGTAGACCTTAACGGTTCGGACCGCCTCTCTCTGATCCTTCAGGCTCGCATACGATTGCTCATTGCCGACTTGCAGATTAGAGGAGTGGCTTCCGCATCCTTGTAGTAGGCCAATTACTAAAGCAGCAAGGCCAACAGCAGATAAGCGCATCAAATGAAGCTCCCTAATTAGAAAGCCTCGGATGATATCAGTCAGGCACTGAGAGGTGCGACGGGCTTAAATACTCCCTCAATGACATCCGCCAGAGTCCCTACCGGAATAGCAGATCCTCCGTAGGTATCGTATGCCAATGTGCCACTCGAATGACCTAAGAGAGCCTGTGCGAATGCTACGGGAACGCCTGCAACCTTGAAGGATGAGGCCATGTGGTGACGGAGAGAATGCAGGGTCTGATTCTCTGACTTGTTAGGGAGGACCTCGCGAACCATCACACCGAGAGCTTTGCGTGCCTGGATGTTGTTGACCTCGGCATAGACAGGTAGAGGCGGCTTCGGGCCCTTCAAGGCCTCAGAGAACGCCTTAAGGTCGAAGCCCAACACGCCATCCACCAAGGGCACTACACGGACGCTGTATTTGTTCTTAACGGACTGCCCCTCTTCCTCCTCTCGAATGCTTATGCAGAGATGTCCATCAACCTCAGGGAAGTCATTGCGCGTCAGTTGGGTAATTTCACGAGCCCGAGCGCCTGTGATGGCCAGCAATGAGAGGCCCCACCGCTCCCAACTATCGTTAGGGAGAGTATTAGCGTGAGCCATTAGGCTTTCTACTTGGGAGCGCTCAAAAGGGATCCGAGAGCTTTCAGCGCCCTTCGTGAGCTTGAGCTTGGAGGTGTAAGCCTTTGAGAGATAGTCGTTATCGACTGCCCACGTCATCACCGTCGTAAACTGAGTGATTAGATTGTTCACTGTCGAGGCCTTACGGCTCTCTAACAGCTCATCACGCATAGCTACGAGGTCAGCTCGCGAATGCCTCCTAAGGTCCGACGTCCCAGTCACCTCAAACGCCTCGCTAACCTGTTTGTAATTGGTTTTGTAACCATCAATAGTGGACTTCTTAACGTCCCCTTCTTTCTCCTTCAGGTAAACAGGCCATAGGTCGTCCCAATGGAGAGCTTCACGAGTAGCTTTAAGAGATTCTGCCGGTCCAGCGCCTACGATCCCATCGAGGCTATCAACAATGTCTACGAGGTCCGCTGAGTCGCCATAGAGTCTCTTGGTGGCTGCTTCGAGAACACGCTTAGCTCCGACGACCCCTCTGTGTTGATTCATGGTCAAGGGAAGAGTTGAGGCCGCATTGCTTAGGCTCACACTTAGGTCCGTGTAGATAGTCTCGTAGGCCACCAAGGACTTATCGGTATGAGCAGCGGTTAGGGCCTCTTGAGCGACAACCGAGAGACGTGTGTGGATGTCTGCCCATGATGTCTCAGGGTTGCCCAAATGGAATACTGCAAGGGCTGCAAGGATGTCTTTACTCAACTCTGTGGCTCGTGTGCGCTCTGTGGTGCGTAAGGATACCGTGAAGAGGTTCTTTGTGGACCCTACAGGGCGCATACGCAGGTAGTAGACCCCTTCCCGCCTATACAGATAGGGACGGGCAAGGACAGTTTGTAACAGTGTTGTGTCTCGCTTGGCGCTCATTGAGGATTCCACCATGTATCCATTGGGTTTCCTCACTGCCTCACCAATTTAGGTAAAACTGTACCAGCGCCGTGGCAAGATCCGCCTGCAAGCCTTGTTCCAGACACCATGCTTCGGCATTTTCCTTTAGTTCTGGCCAATGTTTACGGGCCTCGAGCCAATGTCCGCCGATCGGCTGACCAGCGCTCCACGCCTGCCATAGACCGTTCATCGCCTGAGCCGCTGCTGGCGAAAGACCTTTCGAATACAACGCGAGGAAGGCATCGAGCTTGTCCAGATGGATGTCTTCGTCCTGCTGGTAGATGTGCCAGAGCATCGGTCGCCCCGCCCACTGCGCCCGGACGAACGAGTCTTCGCCGCGCACCGCATTGAAATCGCAGCACCAGAGCAGATGATCGTATTGATCCTGACGGACGAACGGCAGCACCTGCACGGTCAGCGCCTGACGCACATGTATTGCCCCGACGCTGAGAGTCTCGACCCCGAGCCAACACGCGACGTCACCGAGAATCCGCCCTTCCGGCACCAGCAAGTGAGTCGGTGTCGCGTCGGCTGCGAGTACATCCAGCCAGCTGGCCAGCCCGGCATTCTCGTAGGCAAACAGCGAAATCAGCTGAGCGCCCGCCGCGCGCTCGATCCCCAAACCTTGCAGGAATTGTCGCTGAGCTTGGGGATCCTGCTGAAATTGCCGACGCTGCTCGAGTAATCCTCGCTCACGCAGCAGTCCGCCCGTGCCCGGCTGAAATCCCGGAAAGAAGAAGAACTTCTGCACTGACTTGTATTTCACCGACGGCAATCCGTGGCAGCCAATCACCCACTCCTCGGCGCTGAGATAGTCGAGGTTCATCCACAGAGGCGGCTTTTCGCGCTCGGCCATGGCGTCCATGTAATCGCCGGGCAACTGACAGGCGAACGCGGCGATCACCACATCAGCGGCTTCTGTCTGCGGCCACTCGCTTGGCCAGTGCCGCGCCTCCACGCCCTGCTGCCATTGTTGTGTGGCGGTGCTGTCGATCTCTGGACAGATGCGTTCGAACGCACGCAGATCATCGACCCACAGTCGCACCGCCAGTGAATGCTCCGCCACCAATTGCCGGGCCAGGCGCCAGGTCACGCCGATATCGCCATAGTTATCGACGACAGTGCAAAAAATATCCCAGCGGGTTTTCAGTTTCGACATTCAAGACTCCCGTTGGCAAAAGCACCGATTGTCCGCATAAATGACCCCGTGCAGAAGAGCCGACGCCGATTAATCTTCGTGCGACAATCGCGACTTGCCCGCAACCATCCGCCAGGAGGCAGCCATGCCCTATCGTCCCAATCCGCGTCGTCCCTTGCCTGTTCAACTCAGCGCGCTGCATTTGACCGGCAGCATTGCCTTGGGCATGTGGCTGGGCTTTCTGGCGATCGCGCTGACCTGCTGGCTGCTCTCGCGCTTTTTGTTCAACGAGCAACTGGCGCCGGTGGCCCAGACCGTGCAGCATCTGGCCAACCCGCCGGCGGCCCAACCGGTGCCGAATATTCCGCCGCAGAGCCCGTTGTTCGATCAATACGAGGAAAACCTGCGCAAGAACGAGCAACAGAATCGGCTCGATCAGGCGCGCAGCAGCAGCCGTAATCAGGCGAATCCGAAATGCCAGTTCTGGCTGCAACAGGACCAGAATGCGCCCAGCGAAAAGAGCCGCGCCAACGTTTTGCAATTCTGCGACTGATCATGAACAAACCCACGGTCCACCAATTGATTCTCGACAAACTGCGCATCGACCTCGATATCGCCGAACGCGCCGCGCAGACCGCTTACGAAACCGCGACCCACGAAGAGAACATCGCCGAAAACAAGTACGACACCTTGGGACTTGAGGCGTCTTATCTGGCGGCCGGGCAAGCAAAACGCGTCGATGAAATTCGTCAGTCACTGGCGCTGTGCCAGGCGCTGACGCTGCGCGCCTACGACGAGAACCGAGGCATAGAAATCGGCGCCCTGCTCGGTCTGGAAGACGAAAAGGGTCGCGAGCAATGGCTGTTTCTGGCGCCGGATGCGGCGGGACTGAAAGTCGACGTGGTCGGTCAGCCGATTACCGTCATCACCCCGCGCTCGCCGCTGGGCAAAAGCCTGCTGGGCAAGTTCGAGGGGGACGAGGTGGAGATTCTGGTGGCAGGCACCCGGCAACAATTTGCTGTCACCGAGGTGCTTTGACGCGGGGACTTAGTGGACAGGCAGCTCGACGCCGTCGAACAGCTCTTCCAGCTCTTGCTTGTTGTGACACTGAATGGCTTTGGCCATCACTTCGCGGGTCAGGTGCGGGGCAAACTTCTCGATGAAGTCGCACATGAAACCACGCAGGAACGTACCGCGACGGAAACCGATCTTGGTGATGCTCGATTCGAAGAGCTCGCTGGCATCCAGCACCACCAGATCGTTGTCGAGTTTGGTATCGACGGCCATTTTGGCGACGATGCCCACACCCAGACCCAGACGCACGTAGGTTTTGATCACATCGGCGTCAGCAGCGGTGAAAACCACTTTCGGCGTCAGGCCACGATGGCTGAACGCTTCGTCGAGTTTCGAACGACCGGTGAAGCCGAACACGTACGTCACGATCGGATATTCGGCGAGCGCTTCGAGGGTCAGCTTAGGCAGCTTGGTCAGCGGGTGCCCCTGCGGCACGACCACACAGCGGTTCCAGCGATAGCATGGCATCATCACCAGGTCGCCGAACAACTCCAGCGCTTCGGTGGCGATGGCGAAATCGACGGTGCCGTCAGCGGCCATCTCGGCGATCTGCATCGGCGAACCCTGGTGCATGTGCAGTGCCACGTCCGGATATTGCTTGATGAAATTGCTGATCACTGGCGGCAGCGCATAACGTGCCTGGGTGTGAGTGGTGGCGATCGACAGGGTGCCTTTCTTCTCGTTGGAGAATTCCTGGGCAATCTGCTTGATGCTTTCGACCTTGCGCAGAATCTCACCGGCAGTGGTGATGATGCGCTCGCCCGCCGGGGTGACGCGGGTCAGGTGCTTGCCGCTGCGGGCGAACACTTCAACGCCGAGTTCATCTTCCAGCAGGCGGATTTGTTTACTGATACCCGGTTGCGAGGTGTAAAGGCTTTGGGCTGTAGCGGAAACGTTGAGGTCGTGGTGCGCCACTTCCCAGATGTAGCGCAATTGTTGAAGCTTCATATGTATCCCTCAAAGCAGGTAGACGCCACGGGCATCAGCGACGGTATATAACTATATTAATGGTTTGAATAATAAATCTAGAACTTTTTTATCAAAGTGCCATTAATCCTGACTCAGCGATCCTCCCGCCGCCGACGCTCCACCAGTGGCACCAGATAAACCGGGACCTTGGCCAACTGCAGGACCCGCGCCGCCGTACGGCCCAACGGCGTTTCCGCGCCCACCCCGTGGCTGTGACTTCCTACGATCAGCAAATCGACAGAGAGTTTCTGCACCTGGTCAAGAATCACCTGCGACGGATCGCCCTGCACCACGCGTACCGCGCGAATGCGCTGCAGATCCTGCTCGCCCTCGTCCCCCAGTTCTTCGCGAAAGCTCTCCAGTACCCGCTGTTCGATGTTGGCGATGACTGTTTTCAGACCCTGACTGTGAAATTCGTTCAATGCCTGCTCGTCGAGATAACTCTGCAACACCGACTCGGCAAACAATCCCATCGGCTCCACCGCGTGCACCACATACAAGTCGGCATTGAACGTTCGCGCCAAAGCCAGGGCATGCTGCATCACTAACGGTGCGTACAGACCGAGGTCAGTGGCATACAGCATCGAACGAATCATATGACCTCCTCGCAAGCCAACATGGCGGAGATTTGATTCAGCTTAGCAGTGCCTTGACGAGTACGACGTGCGACGCAACGTCTTGAAGCACAGGGGCTTTAGATCGACGGTTCGTTGCTGATGCCGTGGGGCACGTGGCCGGTGGCGACCACTTCGCGGGCAAGTTCGCAGTGGCCGGCCTGATCGTCGAAGAACACGTCGGCGGCAAACGCTTCGAGAAACGCCGATTTGGTCAGGCCACCGAGGAACAGTGATTCGTCGAGGCGAATGTCCCATTCCCGCAGCGTACGGATCACTCGCTCATGCGCCGGCGCCGAACGTGCGGTGACCAGTGCCGTGCGGATCGGGCAGTCGTCGTCGGGGAACTCGCGTTGCAACAGATTGAGCGCCGCCAAAAAGCCCTTGAACGGCCCACCGCGCAATGGCTCGCGTGCGGCCTCACGCTCCTTGGCCTGAAACGCTTCGAGTCCGCCGGACTGATAGATCCGTTCCGATTCGTCGGAAAAAATCACCGCGTCGCCGTCGAAGGCGATGCGCAACTCATCGCTGGCCGCTCGGCTGGCGCCCCCGGACAGAATCGTCGCAGCGGCAAAACCTGCATCCAGCGCTGCGCGTACATCCTCGGCGTGGGTCGAAAGAAACAGGTCGCAGCCAAAGGCTTTGAGATACGGATAAGGACTGCGCCCGCCCACAAACGCTGCGCGGGAAATCGCCAGGCCGTAGTGATGAATCGAGTTGAACACGCGCAACCCGGTGTCGGCGCTGTTGCGCGACACCAGAATCACCTCGACCCGGGCGCGGCCGAGGCGACTGTTCAGGCTCAGGAGTTTTTCCACCAGGGGGAAGGCATCGCCGGGCGCGAGGATCTCGTCTTCGTGCTCGATCTGATATTGCCGATAGGCTTCGACGCCGCTCGACAGGTAGACCTTGTGGCTCTCGCTCAGGTCGAACAAAGCGCGCGACGAGATCGCCAGCACCAGTTTGTCATCAATGTTTTTCGCCATGTTTTCCCCCAGCACCCGCAAAAAAACGACTCAAGTGTTGCGTCGATCAATAAAGCTCAATGTTCGATACAGCGCCTCGATTCGCGGCAGTTCACACCCCGCCGCTTTGGCGGCCGCCAGTGGTCGGGCGTAGATTGCCTCCAGCTCCAGCGGTCGTTTATGCAAAAAGTCGTGATGCATGCTCGGCCAGTAATCGGCCATTTTCTCGGTCATCGTAAACAGGAAATCGGCATACCCGGCTGGCACTTCCACACCGCACGCCTTGGCGCCCTGCACCACTTCGGCCATCAACGCCTGAATCAATGCGCGGCTGTCGGCATCGGCCATCAGCGGCGTAGTGCTGGCGCCGAGCAATACCGAAAGACCGTTATAGGGGATGTTCCAGATCAGTTTCTGCCAGCGTGCCTGATGCAGATTGGGCATCGCCTGGGAATCGATGCCGGCGGCGTGGAACAGTTCCGAACCTTCCTCGATAAGCGCCATACGCGCAATGTCATCAGCCGCCGGGCCACTGTGGTAGCCGACGTTCACCGCGCCAAGTGCTTGGTGGGTCACCTGCCCGGGGCCCTCGCGATGCACGCAGATCAGGCACAGACCACCGAGCAGATGCAGCGACTCAGGCAGCCGTTCACGCAGGCTGTCCTCGACGTCGAGGCCGTTTTGCAGCACCAGCACTTTCGCATCGGGTTTTGCCGCTTGAATGATCGACGGCGCAAGGCTGGCATTGCTGGTGGTCTTGGCGCCCACCAGCAGCCAGTCGCACTTGGGCATGTCTTCAGCCGAAGAGTAGGCCTGCACCGGGTTGAGCGTCAGCAGACCATGCACCGCGCTATCCACCTGCAGGCCGTGCTCGGCCACCGCGGAAAACTCGCTGCGCAGCAGAAAATGCACATCGAAACCGGCACGCGCCAGCATCAGGCCGTAAAACCCGCCGATGGCACCGGTGCCGATAATCCCCACGACCGGTTTGTTGATTGTCCCCATTTATGGCAACTCCTCTGCAATTCGACTCAGTGCCTGCGCCAGCGCTGCGTTCAGCGCATCGGCCGTCAGGCGCGTGTGCAATGCCCCAAAGAACTCGCCGTCGCGCACGACAAACAGCGCCGGCAAATGAAAGACCTGATACCGCTCCACCAACCCGCCGTTGTTGCCAGCGTCGATCCAGCAAAGGCGATCAATCGCCAGCGCCATATCCGGCAACACTTCGCGGGCATAACGGCAACTGGCGCAGCCGACGCTGGTGAAAATCACCAGCGAAACGCCGCTCATCGCCAAAAGCCGTTGGTCGGCGTCGAAATCGGTCAGTTCGGATTCGACCACTATACTGGGGGAAACAATGTCAAATGGCCGACACAGGGAGTCTGTGCTCATGGGACGTTTCATTCCTCATCCGGACGAGGTGCCGGTTGAATTAACCTTGCTCACGCCTGAGTGCATCTCCAGGCAACAGCTGCACACTATCAGCCTCGGCGGCATCGCTTGCAATTACCACCGTGCCTGGCGCCATGGCACGGCCCTGCAAGTGCGCATGCCGACGCTCAATGCCGACATCTGTTATCCGGGCTATGTGGCGTGGTGTCTGCGTCGTAAAAAAGGTTATCTGGTGGGGATCGCGTTCACCGACGAACAAACGCTGTTCAGCGCGCGAATGGGTGAGCAGGTGTGTCAGATCGAACGCTACTGCCGCATGAACGATGCCCACGATGACCTGCAGGATATCCAGGCGCTGGCCCTGCAATGGGTCGAACAACATGCCGATGAGTTCTCCCACGACAGCGTTCGCAAGGCTTTTGCCCAGCCAGTGCTGGATTAAAGCGGCGTTTGCCCATTGTCGAGCAGGCGCGTAACGCGCTAAGGTTCCGCTCCCCGACGCGCTTAAATCTGCTGTGCTCCGCCGCGCGGGGATCGCTGGCGGCCGGCACCCGTGACCTGACGAGTAAACGATGGCTGATTTACCGATCAACGACCTAAACGTCGCCTCTAACGAGACCCTGATCACTCCCGATCAGCTCAAGCGTGATATCCCTCTGAGCGGTGCTGCCTTGCGCACCGTCACCAAGGGCCGTGAAGTCATTCGCAACATTCTTGATGGCACTGACCACCGTCTGTTCGTCGTGATCGGCCCGTGCTCGATCCACGACATCAAGGCTGCCCACGAATACGCCGACCGTTTGAAGGTGCTGGCTGCGGAAGTCTCCGATACCTTGTATCTGGTCATGCGCGTGTATTTCGAAAAGCCACGCACCACGGTCGGCTGGAAAGGCCTGATCAACGATCCGTATCTGGACGACTCGTTCAAGATTCAGGACGGTCTGCACATCGGTCGCCAGTTGCTGCTGGATCTGGCCGAAAAAGGCCTGCCAACCGCCACTGAAGCCCTCGACCCGATCTCCCCGCAATACCTGCAGGACCTGATCAGCTGGTCGGCCATCGGCGCACGTACCACCGAATCCCAGACTCACCGCGAAATGGCTTCCGGCCTGTCCTCGGCGGTAGGCTTCAAGAACGGCACCGACGGCGGCCTGACCGTGGCGATCAACGCCTTGCAGTCGGTTTCCAGCCCGCACCGTTTCCTCGGTATCAACCAGGAAGGTGGCGTGTCGATCGTCACTACCAAAGGCAACGCCTACGGTCATGTGGTGCTGCGCGGTGGTAATGGCAAGCCGAACTATGATTCGGTCAGCGTTGCCCTGTGCGAGCAGGCGCTGAACAAAGCGAAGATCAAGCCGAACATCATGGTCGATTGCAGCCACGCCAACTCCAACAAGGACCCGGCCCTGCAACCGCTGGTGATGGAAAACGTTGCCAACCAGATCCTCGAAGGCAACCAGTCGATCATCGGCCTGATGGTCGAGAGTCATCTGAACTGGGGCTGCCAGGCGATTCCGAAAGATCTCGCCGACCTGCAATACGGCGTGTCGATCACCGATGCGTGCATCGACTGGTCCGCCACCGAGAACACCCTGCGCAGCATGCACGCCAAGCTCAAGGATGTTCTGCCGAAACGCCAGCGCAGCTGATACGCGTTTTACAGGCATAAAAAAACGCCGGGCAATGCCCGGCGTTTTTGTGTGTGCGATTCAGATTTTCGCGGCGCGCTTCTGATGGCGTTCCATGTAGCGCTCGACGTAGGAGCACGACGGGATCACCGTGTAGCCCATTTCTTCGGCGTATTGCAGCGCGCTTTCAGTCAGCGCCGCGGCGATGCCACGGCCACGCAGGGCGTTGGGCACGAAGGTGCGATAGATATCCAGGGTCTGTTTCCCCAGATCCATATAGGTCAGGTAGGCACGATGACCGTCCACATTGGTCTCGAACTGATGACCAGCCTGGTCATGGTGGATGGACAACGCCTCGCTCATCACTACTCCTCGCGGGTCTTGAATTCTGACCCCTACCTTACCGATGTTTTTCCGGCGAAGGAACATCTACGCCACCCCGTGCCTGATGGACACCGAGAAGAGCCACACCGATCTCGCGCAACCTGGCACCTGATAAATAGTAGGCACCATTGGCAAAAATGCTCAAGGTACGCTCGTCATCAAGCGAGTTGACGGGGGTTGCTCCGATGGACGCAGGGTGGGCCTGGGAAAAGATCTTCCCGGGCTGCTCACCTGAACATTGCCGGATGTTGAGACTTAAGACGTGCGGCCTTTTTTAAAGTCACCTCAACATGCAGAAAGATACGCGAAGCAGTGCGCAAAATCGGAACAAAAGTATGGACGTATTCATCTAGACAGACTTTAGCCAAGACTGCAAAAACAGCACGGAGCAACGGGAACTTTTTCTCATTAACTCGCTCATCTCGGGGCTTGCAGCTGGATATTTTTTAAACAACGCAGTTAAAAGTTGCTCGAAAAAGAATCAACGCCTACAATTTTTTTTGCTTCTTGCCTTACGTCAGTTTACTTACTACAAGTAATGGGTAGTATGTACGCCGGCTATTTCCTCAATCGGAGGAGACAGCCACTTAATTGAAAGTCCTTGAAGGGGAACACGATGAACAACGTTCTGAAATTCTCTGCTCTGGCTCTGGCCGCAGTTCTGGCTACCGGTTGCAGCAGCGCATCGAAAGAAACCGAAGCACGTCTGACCGCTACTGAAGACGCAGCTGCTCGCTCCCAGGCTCGTGCAGACGAAGCTTACCGTAAAGCTGATGAAGCTCTGGCTGCTGCTCAAAAAGCACAACAGACTGCTGACGAAGCTAACGAGCGTGCTCTGCGCATGCTGGACAAAGCTAGCCGCAAGTAATAATCCCTCGGGATTGTTATCAAGCCGACCCATTTTTTGGGTCGGCTTTTTTATGCGCGATGCTTTTGTCCGGGCATTAAAAAACCCGCCGATGCTGACACCGGCGGGTTTTGTTTCTCAGCTTACTGCTGCAGGTCGATCGGTGCGCTCGAGACAATCGGCGCCGAGGTGCCCGGCGTGCCGATTTCCGTTGGCAGGCCATCCTCGGCCGCAACCACGTCACGCACCACGTCCCAGTTCATGCGCAGGTTGTTGGTGATGTCCTCACGCTTGAGCATCGCGTTGATCACCGCGGTGTGCTTGTCGACTACCGAAGGGTTGCCCTTGTCGTCGATCGGCGTGTGCGCTTCCAGATAGACCTTGCCGCCACTGCGCCCGAACTTGTAAGCATCGTTGAGGATGCGCACCGAGGTACCGACCGGGACCATGCCGGCCATCTCCAGCACGTTGTTGTTGAACATGCGGAAGCAGCCGTGGCTGGTGCGCATGCCGATGCCGAACTTCTTGTTCGAACCGTGGATCAGGTAGCCCGGCGTGCCGAGGGTGAACTTGAACGGCCCCAGCGGATTGTCGGGACCGGCCGGCACCACGTTCGGCAGCGGATCACCGTCGGCGGCGTGTTCAGCCTTGATCGAGGCTGGCGGAGTCCAGGTCGGGTTCGGTGTCTTGGCAGTGATCGAGGTGTGCGCAATCGGCGAACCCCACCCTTCACGGCCGATACCCAGGGGGAAGGTGTACACCACGTTCCGGCCTTTCGGGAAATAGTAGAGGCGGTATTCGGCAAGGTTGATCACGATGCCTTCGCGCGGGCCCGGCGGCAGAATGAAGCGCGTCGGCAGAACGATTTCGGTGCCGGCACCGGGCAACCAGGCATCGACGCCCGGGTTGGCCGCGACCATTTCCGAATAGCCCAGATCGTACTTTGTGCCCAGGTCGGCGAAGGTGTCTTCGTACTTGGCTTTGATCACCTGCACCTGGCCGATGATGTCTTCACCGGGTGGTGGCAGGGGAAACTCCAATGCAGCAACGGGACCGGCCACACACAGGGCGGCAAGTGACAGGCAGCGGGTGACGGCAGGAAAGCGCGGCAACATCCGGAAAATCCTTCGCATGATCAACAAGGGTATAAGAGCGCGATTGTACACCGCACTTTGAATATTCGGGGAGACACGCCGATGGGCAGCCAGAACTCTTCATGCAGGAGCTACCGCAGGCTCGGGCCGCGATCGGACGATCTTTTGATCTTAAAGCTCGAATCGCAACTCAGGCCAGATCGGCGACGTGCCGCGCTTCTGCGACTCCAGAATCGCCCGGCACAGCGAGCATAGGCGCTGATCCTGAAACACCCGGCGATCCACGCTCGACCAGCGCGGCTGCGCCGGCAGCAGACTGCCGCAGAGGGTGCGATCGGCCGAGCCGCCGAGTTCGAGTTGACGGGTCACCAGATGCACCCGCACTTCCTGGCAGGCGAACAGATCCAGCTGCTCGTCAGGCTCGATCAGTTGGTAGGCAAACAGGGACCAGGCAGAACGCGACATCGGGGGCTCCAAATAAGGGGGCGCCACATTAGCCGAAAGCCTGCCCTTAGAAAAGCCTCATAACAGCGGTTTTAGCGTCGGCCAGACATTTTCCAGCAACTTGCCCTGAGCCCCGGCCGCCGGGTGCAGACCATCGGCCTGCATCAAGTCCGGATGACCGCCCACGCCGTCGAGGAAAAACGGCACCAGCGGGATCTTTTTGTCGTTGGCGAGTTTGCCGTAGACCTCGGCGAAGGCGTCGGTGTAGCGCTTGCCATAGTTGGGCGGCAATTGCATGCCGAGCAACAGTACCTTGGCGCCGCTCTGGCGGGAGCTGTCGATCATCGCCGCAAGGTTTTGTTGCAATTGAATGGGCGGCATTCCGCGCAGGCCATCGTTGCCGCCCAATTCGAGGATCACCAGTTCCGGCTTATGCTCTGCAAGCAGCGCCGGCAGCCGCGCCTGGCCCCCGGCACTGGTGTCGCCACTGATGGAGGCATTGACCACTTTGTCGTCAAAACCCTCCTTCTTGAGCCGTTGTTCGAGCAACGACACCCATCCCAAGCGGGTATCCAGTCCGAAACCGGCGCTGATACTATCGCCAACGATCAGGACAGTACCCGCCGCTGCGTTCTGGGCCATGCACGTCAAGGCCAGGCCAGCACTCAAAAACCACACACGCATCGGATTCTCCATGGGCGCAAGCATTCTCACCGCGAAGAACCTCAGCAAAGTGGTTCCCAGCGCGGAAGGTGAACTGACTATCCTGCACCAACTCAGCCTGGAACTGAACAAGGGCGACAGCCTGGCCATCGTCGGCGCGTCCGGTTCCGGCAAATCCACCCTCCTCGGCCTGCTCGCCGGCCTCGACCTGCCCAGCAGCGGCGAAGTCACCCTCGCTGGCCAGAGCCTGAGCAACCTCGATGAAGATCAGCGCGCACGTATCCGTGCCGAGCATGTCGGTTTTGTCTTTCAGTCGTTCCAGTTGCTCGACAGTCTTAACGCTTTGGAAAACGTCATGCTGCCGCTGGAACTCGATGGCCGCAAAGACGCCCGCGAGCGTGCCACCGAATTGCTCCAGCGCGTCGGCCTTGGCCAGCGCCTGACGCATTCGCCGCGCCAGCTCTCCGGCGGCGAGCAGCAACGTGTGGCGATTGCCCGTGCGTTTGCCGCCGAGCCTGACGTGCTGTTCGCCGACGAGCCCACCGGCAATCTCGACAGCCATACCGGCGAGCGCATCAGCGACTTGCTGTTCGAGTTGAACAAGGAACGCGGCACCACCCTGGTGCTGGTGACCCACGACGAACGCCTGGCCCATCGCTGCCGGTGCCTGATCCGTCTTGAAGCCGGGCTGTTGGTTGCCCCTCTGGAGCCTTGATGGCACGTTTGCCGCTGTTGCGTCTGTTCAGCCTCGCCATTCGCCAACTGCTGCGCGACGCCCGCGCCGGGGAATTGCGGGTGTTGTTCTTCGCGTTGGTCGTGGCGGTGGCGGCGAGCACTGCCATCGGTTACTTCGGCGCCCGCCTCAACGGCGCGATGATGCTGCGCGCAACCGAGTTTCTCGGCGCCGATCTGGTGCTGGAAGGCAGCTCGCCGGCCCGTGACGAGCAGATCAGGAGTGGCACCGAGCTGCGCCTGAAGCATGCGCAAGTGGTGGAATTCTCCAGCGTCATCGCCACCGACAATGGCATTCAGTTGTCGAGCATCAAAGCCGTCGACCGTGCCTATCCATTGCGCGGCGAACTTAAAAGTGCGCCAGCGCCCTTTGCCGCAGAACAATCCGGCGGTGAACCACAACCCGGCGAAGCCTGGGTCGAAGCACGCCTGCTGACAGCGCTGGATCTGAAGATCGGCGACAGCATCGATGTCGGCATGAAGACGTTGAAACTGACTCGCGTGCTGACTTATGAACCGGATCGCGCCGGCAACTTCTATAGCCTGACACCTCGGGTGATGATCAATCTCGATGACCTTGCCGCCACTGGCGTGGTGCAGCCCGGCAGCCGCGTGAGTTTTCGCGAACTGTGGCGTGGCGAACCACAGGCGCTGGAAACCTATCGGCAATTGATCAAACCGGGCCTGGCGGCGAACCAGCGAATTCAGGATGCCCGCGACGGCAATCGGCAGATTGGCGGCGCGTTGGGCAAGGCTGAGCGCTACCTGAACATGGCCAGTCTGGTCGCGGTTCTGTTGGCCGGTGTGGCCGTGGCGTTGTCGGCGAATCGTTTTGCCAGTCGGCGTTTCGACGCCAGTGCCTTGTTGCGTTGCCTTGGTTTGTCACGCCGGGAAACCATGCTGCTGTTCAGTGTGCAACTGACCGTGCTGGGGCTGTTCGCCGCACTCAGTGGCGCGTTGCTCGGCTGGCTGGCACAACTGGGATTGTTCGCGCTGCTGCATGATCTGCTGCCCAGCGATGTTCCACCGGGTGGTGTGTTTCCGGCGATTGCCGGGATCGGCACCGGGCTGGTGGCCCTGGCAGGTTTCGCCCTGCCGCCGCTCGCCGCGCTGGGTCGGGTACCGCCGTTGCGCGTATTGCGTCGGGACATGCTACCGATTCCATCGAGCACCTGGATGGTTTACGGCGCCGCATTGGGCGCGCTCGGTCTGATCATGTGGCGCTTGAGTCTTGATCTGCTGCTGACGTTTGCCCTGCTCGGTGGCGGTGTTGTCGCCGCGGTCATCCTCGGCGGACTGCTGCTGTTGCTGCTGAACAGCTTGCGCCGCCTGTTGGCCCGCGCTTCGCTGCCATGGCGTCTGGGTCTTGGCCAACTGTTGCGCCATCCATTGGCGGCCGCCGGGCAATCGTTGGCGTTTGGTCTGATTCTATTGTCGATGGCGTTGATCGCCCTGCTGCGCGGCGAATTGCTCGACACCTGGCAAAACCAGTTGCCGAAAAACGCGCCGAACTACTTCGCCCTGAACATCCTGCCGGCGGACAAACAGGCGTTCACCGATCATCTGATCAAGGTATCGGCGCAAGCAGCGCCGCTGTACCCGGTGGTTCCAGGGCGACTGATCAGCATCAACGGCGAACCGGTGCAGCAAATCGTCAGCAAGGATTCGGCGGGCGACCGTGCGGTACAGCGCGACTTGAGTCTGACCTGGGCGGCGGATTTGCCGGCGGGCAACAAGCTCACTGCCGGCCAATGGTGGCAAGATCAGCCAACCGACGATGTGCCGGGCGTTTCGGTGGAAGGCAAAGTAGCGGAAAGCCTCAAGCTCAAGCTCGGCGATCACATGGTGTTCAGTGTTGGCGGCGTCAATCGTGAAGCAAAGGTCACCAGCCTGCGCGAGATCAACTGGGACAACTTCCAGCCGAACTTCTTCATGATCTTCCAGCCCGGCACCTTGAAGGATCTGCCGGCAACCTACCTGACCAGTTTCTATCTGGCGCCCGGTCATGATCAGCAGATTGTCGAGCTGTCGCGGGCCTTCCCGGCGGTGACCATTCTTCAGGTCGAGGCGCTGCTCGAACAGCTGCGCAGCATCCTCGCTCAGGTCACTCTGGCGGTGGAATATGTATTGTTGTTTGTCTTGGCGGCCGGCATGGCGGTGCTGTTTTCCGGCTTGCAGGCAACGTTGGATGAACGCATTCGCCAGGGCGCGCTGTTGCGGGCACTCGGCGCCGAGCGCAAGTTGCTGATCAAGGCCCGACGCATCGAGTTCGGCCTGCTCGGCGCGGTCAGCGGTTTGCTTGCGGCCATCGGTTCGGAAGTCGTGAGTCTGGTGCTGTATCGCTACGCGTTCGACCTGCCGTGGCACCCGCATCCGTGGCTGCTGGTGCTGCCGCTGATTGGCGCGGCGCTGATTGGCGGTGCCGGGGTGTTCGGCACGCGTCGGGCACTCAACGCAAGTCCGCTGACAGTGTTGCGCGAGGGTTGATAGACTCCAGCCGTCTTAATCACAAGAAGTTGCCATGAGCCGTTATCGCCCTCCCCGCACCGCCGGCACCGCGCTGATCACCCCTGAAGGTGAAGCGCGGATGCGTGCTGAATTCCATGAGTTGTGGCATGTGCGCCGCCCGCAGGTGACGCAATCGGTCAGCGAGGCGGCGGCGCAGGGCGATCGCTCGGAAAACGCCGAATACACCTACGGGAAGAAGATGCTGCGCGAGATCGACAGTCGCGTGCGCTTTCTGACCAAACGCCTGGAAGCATTGAAAGTCGTCAGTGAAAAACCCAGCGATCCGAACAAGGTCTACTTCGGCGCCTGGGTGACCATCGAAGACGAGGACGGCAAGCAATCGCGCTACCGCATCGTCGGCCCGGATGAACTGGATCTGAAACTGGGCCTGATCAGCATCGACTCGCCATTGGCCCGCGCCTTGATCGGCAAGGCGCTGGATGCGGAAGTGCGGGTGCAGACGCCGACGGGCGAGCAATTCGTCTATATCGTGGCGATCGAATACCTGTAAGGCGTATCAGCGGCGAGTGATCAGGCCCTGTCGTGCAACGCGGGTCAGTTGCTTGATCATCTCCGGCGCATCTTGCGCACACGGCGCCTGAATCACCGCCAGATCAAAACTGTCACTGGCAAAGCGCGCCAGCGACTCGCCGTCTTCAACAAACTGGATCAGGAACGCGGCAGGACCACCACTGCGACGTGGCCAGCCATCGAGATAACGCAACAGCGTCGGCTGATGTTTACCGCCAAGGAGGATTTTCGGGTTGCGCTGGGTGATGTGTGCCGTGATCGGCGCGGGACGTGCTGGAGGGCGTAGTGCATTCATCGTGTCGTGTCTCTGCCTCAAAAGTCTGCATGGCAGGTGAGAGGCAACACCGAACCAGCGCTTTAGCGGTATTTCGAAGCCCTGTTCCGGCTTCTGACGGCAACTGTTGAAGTCACCTGGCGCCCCGCAAGTAGCTGTTTAAATCGGCGCATGGGCAACATCCTAGAGAACGTGACCGATCAGTGTCAAGAATCAGCCGCAACAAAAAAGGCCCGCACAATGCGGGCCTTTTGGCTTGACCTAGAGCGCTCAACCGGCGATGGCGCGATCCACCGAAAGCTTGCCGGCACCTTCGATCAGTACGGCGAGGCTGCCACCGAGCAGGGCCAGTGCGAACTCGTAGCCGTTGTTGGCCATGAACAAGCCGTTGCTGATGTGCACGGTGAAGATTGCCACCAGCGACAGGAAGGTCAGACCCAGCGCGGCCGGACGCACCAGCAGGCCGATGATCAATGCCAGGCCAGCGAAGAATTCAGTGCCGCCAGCCAGCGTAGCCATCACGTAGCCCGGGTGCAGGCCAATGCTGTCCATGTACTGCGCGGTGCCCGCCAGACCGTAACCACCGAACAGACCGAAAAGCTTCTGCGAACCGTGGGCGGCGAAGATCACGCCGACAGCAATGCGCAGAATGGTCAGACCGTAACCAGCGCGGGTGAACAGTACTTTGTTGATCAGAGAGCTCATGGGGCGTTCCTTGTTTTTGCGAGAAGTTGTGTGTGTTGGTTGGCCGCTATATTAATCAGTTAATTTCATGTTAAAAGCGCAAATATTCCGCCATAACAATCAAATTATTCGATCATTTTCGTGAGACGACTTTCTGCGCCCCGGGCTCCAACGACTCCCGCTCCCGGTCGAACGCCAAGTAATACTTGTTCACGCTATTAACATAGCTGACGGGCCCCATTCCCACCTGCTCCATGGCGATGCGCTCGACCTGGAAGAACCACTGGTTGGGATTCAACCCACGCCGGCGGGCCTCGGCACGCATGCCCTGCACTCGCTCGGGGCCGATGTTGTAGGCCGCCAGCGTGAACGCCATGCGCTCGCGCTCATTGAGTTTTGGGCTGTTGAAGAATTTGCGACGGATCATTGCCAGGTACTTGGCTCCGGCCTGCACGTTTGCATCGAGATTCTGAATATTGTTGACGCCGACCCGTTGCGCGGCGGACGGGGTGATCTGCATCAGGCCGGTCGGGCCACTGCCGCTGCGGGCATTGGGTTGCAGCGCCGATTCCTTGAACGCCAGTGCTGCCAGATTCAGCCAATCCATGCGCTGTGCTTCGGCATGCTTTTGCAGGGTTGGCCGCAGTTTTTCCAGACGCTGGCGATCAGCCTTGGCCAATGGATAGTGAACTTGATAGAGACGGCGATAGATGCGCAGGAACGCCGCGTCTTCGTTCGCCGGTTTCTTGTAACCGGTGAGGAAGCGATCAATGCTCGCGCGCAGCATCGAAGCATCCCGGCGCACGAACCAGTATTCCTCGCCCGGTTCGCTGATCATCACCTGTCGATCAAATCGCAGTTTTGGCAGGATCTTGCCCCAGCGCTCGGCAATCGGTTGCTCGACGATAGTCAGGTGAAAGATTCCGCCCTGGACCATTTCCAGCACGTCTTCGACCGCCAGTGTCGGGTCGACCCATTCGATCTTGATCGGCGCCAGTTTGTGCAAGGCCAGTTTCTGATTGAGCTGGCTGACCGCTTCGCCCGCCGCACTGCCGGTGGGCAACGCGAGGGTTTTACCGGACAGTTGCTCGACCTTGGTGTAGCGCCGCTCGCCCTTGATGCCAACCAGCACCAGCGGCACGTTGCTGGCGATCGGCTCACTGCTGGCTACCGCGTGCCCCGGTTGCAGCTCAAGCAATTCACCCGGCGCGACCAGATCGCCTTCGCCGCGCTGCAATGCACCGAGCAATTGATCCTTGGCTTTGGGAATGATCTTGAGAGTGATTTCCTGACCGTCACGGGCATGACCGTTGAGGTATTGCTCGAAGGCGCGCAGGCGATGGTATTCGATACCGATGGACTGACCCTGGACTTCGCCGGAGCTGTTGCGGCTCTGGTTGACCAGCACCCGCAGCACGCGACTGCTGCGAATTTCCGCCAGATCGCGGACTTTCGCTGCCGGCACGGCTTGTAGCGGCCCGGGCAGGCGCGCAACCGCCGTCATCGGCAGTAGCAACGATCCACACAACAGCAACAAAACCGAGGGACGAACCATCCACTCTCCGAAAAGAATACGGGGCGATTTCACCGCTGAACGGTCGAAATCACCGACGAAAACAGAGCGCCATGAGCGCTGGCAAAGTGCGAGAGACTGGCACAGTAGTGGCAACTTTGCCAAACCGGGCTGCGTCGCGGCATCAAAAGACAGCTATAACTCGTTGTAGTTCTTGGCTTTTCTTATGAATCTACAGCTCTGGTATGCTTTCCGGCCTTCGGCCCGAGGTAGCAACCATGCAACTCATCGATATCGGCGTCAACCTGACCAACCCAAGTTTCGCCGACAAACACCAGGCCGTCCTCGACCGCGCCTATGCGGCCGGGGTCTGCCAATTGGTGCTGACCGGCACCAGCGTCGAGGGTAGCGAGCAAGCACTGGAGCTGTGCCAGCAACTGGATGACGGCGGGCAACGCCTGTTCGCCACCGCAGGGATTCATCCGCATTCGGCCAGTGACTGGAATGCTGACAGCGCCCGCCGTCTGCGCAGTTTGCTGAAGGAAACCAACGTGGTGGCGGTGGGTGAATGCGGACTGGATTTCAACCGTGATTTCTCGCCGCGCCCGCAGCAGGAAAAAGTCCTGGAAGAACATCTGGCGCTGGCCGTCGAACTGCAACTTCCAGTGTTCCTGCATGAACGTGACGCCAGTCAGCGCCTGCTGGAAATCTTGAAAGACTTCCGCGATCACCTTCCCGCCGCCGTGGTGCATTGCTTCACAGGCGAGCAAAAGGCGCTGTTCAGTTATCTCGACCTGGACCTGCACATCGGCATTACCGGCTGGATCTGCGACGAACGCCGGGGCACGCACTTGCATCCGCTGGTCAAAGAGATCAAACGCGGACGGCTGATGCTAGAGAGCGATGCGCCGTATCTGTTGCCGCGCACCTTGCGCCCGAAGCCGAAGAATGGTCGCAATGAACCGGCGTATCTGACCGAAGTGCTGCGCGAGGTGGCGTTGCATCGGGGTGAGACCGAGGAAGATCTGGCGGCGCATAGCACTGCGTGCGCCCGCGCATTCTTCAAGCTCCCCAGTCTCTCCTGACACACCAGAATTCCCCCTGCAGGAGTGAGCCTGCTCGCGATGGCGGCAGCTCATTCAACTTTGAGGCGACTGACACACCGCCATCGCGAGCAGGCTCACTCCTACAAAGGTGGGACCCCATCGTCTGTTGACCCATATCAAGATCTGCAGACCTGCGTAGCGGCACAATGCTGGCACCTTGCCAAAACTGTTTCCGCTATCAGAGAAGACCTCCATGGGTGCCTGGCTTAGCAATATCTCGCTGAAATACAAATTCTGGGCGGTCAACGCGGTCGCCTTCGTCACCACCCTGCTGCTGGTGTTGTACGCCGTGCAACTTGAACAGCAGGCCCGCAGCCACGCGGCGCGGGCGTCCGCTCAGGCTCAGGCGCAATTGCTAAAGGCCTGGCCAGTCGGCCAAGCCTTGCCCAAGGCCGATCAGGTGCTGACTTTCAAACGTGGAGAAGCGCCACGCCTCAACGATCAACCGCTGCTGGAGATCACCGACAACCACGGCTGGAACGAGATCAATCAGATGCCACTGTTCGGCGATAACCCGTTGATGGGCGCCGAAGTTTTCAGTCGCGCCGATGGTGAGCAAGTCGCGGTGATCGCCTATGGCCCAAGCCTGACGCAGGTATTCAGCGAACGTTTCGCCAATTACGCGGTGGCCGTGCTCATCCTGATGCTGGCGATGCTCGGCGCTTCGCAACTGTTGATCCGCTTCCTGCTCAGCCAGCTCAACACGTTGAAAGATGTGATGTTGCATGTCGAAAAAAGCGGTGACCTTTCCGCCCGGGTGCCGCTGGCCTGCAAAGACGAAGTCGGGCAGATGGCCAATGCCTTCAACGCGATGCAGGCTGGTTATCAACGCGTAGTCACCACTGTCGCCAACACCGCGCAGCAACTGGATGTCGGTGCCGCGCGCCTGGCATTAAGCATGAACGAAGTGCGTCACGGCATGCTCGGTCAGCAAAGCGAAACCGATCAGGCCGCCACGGCGATCAACGAGATGACCGCCACGGTTTATCACATTGCCCAACACGCCGGCGCCACCCGCGATCTGTCGCAGACCGCCGACGGTCTGGCGGGCAGTGGTCAGCAAGTGGTGGCCCGGGTGCAGCATTCGATTGCCGGGTTATCGAGCGGCGTGCAGCAGACCGCCGAGATGATCCAGCGTCTGGCCGAGGACAGCCAGAAGATCAACGGCGTGGTCAGCGTGATCCACAGCATCGCCGAACAGACCAATCTGCTCGCGCTCAACGCCGCCATTGAAGCGGCCCGGGCCGGCGAGATGGGCCGCGGTTTTGCGGTGGTTGCCGATGAAGTGCGCAACCTCGCCAAGCGCGTACAGACCTCCACCGATGAGATCACCACCATGGTTTCGGCGTTGCAGGCCGGCACGCGCGATGCGGTGGATTTCATGCAGGAGAGTTCGTACAAGGCTGACGACTGCGTGCAGCAGGCGCAAGAGGCTGGCGAAGCACTCGCGGAGATCACCGGAGCGGTGGCGCAGATGCGTGAGAGCAACACGCAAATTGCCGTGGCGGCGGAGCAGCAGAGTCAGGTGGCCGAAGAGATGAATCGCGCGGTGGTGAGCATTCGCGATGTGACCGAGAACACCGTGCAACAGACGGTGGATTCGGCGACGACCAGTAATGAGTTGGCGACGTTGGCCGGGGAATTGAGCAAGGCTATCGGGCAGTTGAAACTTTAAGGGCCCTATCGCGGGCAAGCCCGCTCCCACAGAATCACTGGTGTGCACGGAATCTGTGTTCGGTGGAGATCCCTGTGGGAGCAGGCTTGCCCGCGATGGTGTCAGCCAAACCAGCATCAAATATGACCATTGTCCCTATCACTGCAATAGCCAAGCTTGATTCGCCGCCCTCCCCGCCCCGGCCTATTCTTCAACCCATGTGTTCAACATGGATCGAGGAGTAGTCAACATGGGCAAACGTCACCCCAACCTTCCCGCGTGGCAATGGCGCGCTTACCCGGGCAATCATCAGCACCCGACCAATCTGGTGCTGCACCTGATTGCCGTGCCGTTGTTCATCGTTGCGTTTCTGCTGATCGTGTCCGGGGTGTTCAGCCTGAGTCTGGCCAGCGTGGCCATCGGCGTGATCGGTATCGTCGCGGCGCTGGGTTTGCAGCGTCACGGTCACAGCCTGGAGGCGCAAGCCTCCGAGCCGTTCAGTGATCGCAAAGATGCCGTGTCACGGTTGTTGGTTGAACAGTTTCTGACTTTTCCGCGCTTCTTTTTCAGTGGAGGCTGGTGGCGCGCCTGGCGTGAGCGCCACCGTCGGCATTGAGTCAGGCGAAGATCGCGACGGTCTGGCGGCTCATCGCAATCAACTGACCTTGCGCGCTCCACAACTTGGCGGCGACGTGGCCGTAACCGTCGGCGGCGTATTCGATGTCGGCGAGGTATTTGCACCAGTCCAGCGTGCTCAGATCATGTAACGGCTGAACAAACTCAATGGTCCAGGTCAACGTGCTACCCGGTGCCGGCTTCTTCAGGTACGGCAGCAACGCCGGTGGCCACGCATCGACCAGCGCCAGCAGATGCGCCTCACTGACCGGCTCTTCCCTCACATCCCCGCGCAACCGCACCCAGCCGCCCATCAGCCGTGATGGAGTACCGGTGAACGGCATGCCGCCTACAGTCCAGCGCATTGCCAGATGGCGCATGAACTCAGGCGTTACGCCTTTGATGTAGGGCAACTCCGGACATTCGTCCCAGTGTTTCATTTCTGCTGCCGGATAGGCTTCAACCGTCACTTCCGAAGGCCGCGATGCACCGAAGCTGCCTTGCACTATCGTCACCACCTGACCGTTCTGCATGGCGCGCCCCAGCACTTGGCTGACCGCTTTGCCTTCACGCAGCACATCCACCTCGAAGCTCACCGGGACTTCAGGTTCGACCGGGCCGACAAAGGTGATCGCCAGCGAACGCACCGGGCGATCTGCCGGCACCCTGGCGCGCATGGCTTCGTATTGCAGCGCAGCCACCAGACCACCAAAACTGGCGCGACCCTGACCCCATTCGGCGGGAATGGTCAGTTGCGGATTGCGGCGGACCGCCTCGAGCAGATCACAAAAGCGCATGGCAACCTCGGAAAGCGAAAAGTGAATGCGGGGATCTTAACCAGCCAAAGAAAGCGCCGCATCGTCTATTCCGGTCAAATGCGCTGACAGAAAGGCCTTAAACCCATATCAGCCACACTGAAATCCCTTGTAGGAGTGAGCCTGCTCGCGATAGCGGTCTGACAGCCAACACAGTTGTTGAATGTCAGACCGCTATCGCGAGCAGGCTCACTCCTACAGGGGTTTTGGGTTGATTCAGGATTATTTGAAGCAAGTCGAACTGAGTTTTTCGAGGACGCGATCGGCTTTGCTTTCGGCCTTGATCATGGTCGCTTGCCACGTCGCGACGCAGGGCTGCAAGTCCGCTTCCTGCTCGGCTTTCGCCAGCCACTGCCAGCAATCGTGCCAGTCACCGAGCGCGCCTTGGGCTGACTTCAAACGCTCCAGCGCCGGTTGCGGCAAGCGATCCAGTTCGGGATAGGCTTCGATGCCATAGCGCACGCGCTTGATCAGCAGACGCAGACGATGGCGGTCATGGGCCGGATCGTGCAGCGCCTCGTCGAGTTTCTGCCATTGTTTGCCGAGGCGTTTTTCGATGCGTTTATCCAGCCCCTTGAGCAAGCCTTGACGCTGGGATGCGCGCAGAAAACGCGGGAACGCATCGAGCATCATCAACAGCGAAGCCACCTCCTGACTCGCCGCCAGTGCCGGATAGGCCTCGGCCATTTGCACCAGACGCCGTTGCGCGGCTTCAGGCTGATCGTGTTGAAGCAGATACGCCGCGAGCACTTCGCGATCACGCCACGGCGTGGTCAACTGGCCGACCGCCGATGCCGCGCCCTCCAACTGCTCGACACCCGGCAAACCACGCAACGGCCGCAACAGGCTGCGCAAGCGCCGTACCGTAGTGCGCAGATCGTGCAGCGCTTCGGGGTCGGTACGTGCAGTCAATCGCGCCTGACAGGCCAGCAGCCGCACTTCCAGGCTCAGGACATGGGCCACCAGACGATCAACCAATGCAGACATCACTTGCTCCTGATTCAAATGGCTTTGCGGATGAGTCTGCCGTTGTGTCGCAGCCGCATCCTTGCGCTACGTCAGCAGCTTAGCGTCCGGCGCGGGATTCGCGAATGTAGAAACGCGCCTTCTCGGCCTTGTTGCTGCACCCTTCGAAACCCTCGAATTGCTGTTGGGTCTTGGCGGCCGTCAGCAACGACAGGGCCTTGGAGTAGCTGACCGTACCGGCGAAACCTTCGGCCTTGGCCAGATCCAGTTCATGCCACGCCGCATCGAGCTGGCTGCCACAGCTGTCGCGGTAAGCGGTTTTACCGGCGCAACCGGCCAATGCCAGAGCCATCAACGGCACACAGATCCAGGCTTTCATCACTTACACCTCAAAATAGGTCAACAGTCGTGCGGGTAAGACGGTCAGGCGGCGAAAAAGTGCCTTGCCGGCGCTTGAATCCGCGCAACTGAGAAGGATAGCGCTGAAGGGTCATGCAGTATCGAAAAAACGACGTCAGCGGCGCACTCAACGACTTCGGCGATTGAGCCAGCCCGGCGATGGGTGCATTGTGGAACCTTGTCGGGAGGAAGCTGGATGAAAAAACGAGTCGCACTGGTGCTGGGCTCCGGTGGCGCCCGGGGTTATGCCCATATCGGAGTCATTGAAGAGATCGAGAAACGCGGTTACGAAATTGCCTGCATTGCCGGGTGTTCGATGGGCGCGGTTGTCGGCGGGATCTACGCCGCCGGCAAACTCGACGTTTACAAAAACTGGATCGAAAGTCTCGATTATCTGGATGTGCTGCGCCTGGTCGACGTGAGCTTCCGCCTCGGCGCGATTCGTGGCGAAAAGGTCTTCGGCCAGATCCGCAAGATCGTTGGCGAGATCAACATTGAGGACTTGCGCATTCCCTATACAGCCGTCGCCGCGGATCTCACCAATCAGCAAGAAATCTGGTTTCAGGAAGGCTGCCTGCATCAGGCGATGCGTGCCTCGGCGGCGATTCCCAGTCTGTTTACTCCGGTCATGCAGGGCAATCGGATGTTGGTCGACGGCGGCATCCTCAACCCGCTGCCAATCGTGCCGGTGGTGTCGAGTCACTGCGATCTGATTATCGCGGTCAATCTCAACTCGACCAACCAGCGCCATTACAAATTGCCGGTGATCCAGCGTCCTGCGGCATTTCGCAGCCGGTTCGACAGCCTGATCAGTTCGCTGGGTTCGAAGATGCCGTTCCGCCGGACACAAGCTGAACAGTTACTGCGACTGGAACAGGAAGCCTTGCGCGCCGAGGCCGCCGACATCAACCCGTGGCTCGAAGGCGCCGAACCCGAAGCCCAGCAACCCGCCGCCGCGCCCGAACGCGAAGGCGCGCCGAAATCCGCCACCGGATCATTCATCATCGATAACGTCGGCCCGGCCTCGCTGCTGGATTTGATCCACCAGAGTTTCGAGGTGATGCAGACCTCGCTGGCGCAGTACAAGATTGCCGGATACCCGCCAGATATCCTGATCAATGTGCCGAAGCGGGTTTGCCGGTTTTTCGAGTTCTACAAGGCGCCGGAGTTGATCGCGTTGGGACGCGAGATTGCGCGGGATACGCTGGATCGGTATGACAGCGAACAGAGCAGAGAGCCCTGAAGTTTTCCGCTGACTTCAGCGGCCCCATCGCTGGCAAGCCAGCTCCCACAGGTTTCACGAGTGTGGCTCAAATCTGTGCATCACATCGACAACTGTGGGAGCTGGCTTGCCAGCGATGAGGCCGGAAAAGACAACACAACATTCAAAGATTGTTGTCACTGATCAGTCGATACCCGACCCCCGCCTCCGTCACGATAAACCGCGGCTGCGTTGGATCATCCGCCAGTTTCTGGCGTAAATGCCCCACCACAATCCGCAGATAGTGACTGTCCTCGGTATGCGTCGGCCCCCAGATATCCTTGAGCAATTGCTGCTGCGTGATCACCCGCCCAGGATGCCGCGCCAGTTGCGCCAGCACCGCATATTCCTTGCGGGTCAGCGCCACTTCGGCGCCGTCCAGCAATACGCGCCGATACGCCAGATCCACCGTCAGCGGGCCGAAATTCAGCGCTGCCTGCTGCGCCTCGCCCGCCGGTGCCTGGCGCAACAAGGCGCGCACCCGGGCAAGAAACTCCTGAATGCCGAACGGCTTGGTCACGTAATCATTGGCGCCACCATCCAGCGCCTGGACTTTCTGCCCTTCGCTGGCGCGCACCGACAGCACCAGCACCGGCGCCGTGGCCCACTCGCGGAACTCGCGCAGCACCTGCTGACCGTCCATGTCCGGCAGGCCCAGGTCAAGCACCAGCAAGTCCGGTTTGTTCAGCGCCGCTTGCGCCAAACCCTCGGCACCGGTACCGGCCTCGAGCACTTTGTAGCCTTGTGAAGCGAGGCTGATGCGCAAGAACTTGCGGATCTGCGGTTCGTCGTCGATTACCAAAATGGTCGCAGTCTGGCTCATNCGATAGCGGTCTGACATTCAACAACTGTGTTGGCTGTCAGACCGCTATCGCGAGCAGGCTCACTCCTACAGGGGTTTTGGGTTGATTCAGGATTATTTGAAGCAAGTCGAACTGAGTTTTTCGAGGACGCGATCGGCTTTGCTTTCGGCCTTGATCATGGTCGCTTGCCACGTCGCGACGCAGGGCTGCAAGTCCGCTTCCTGCTCGGCTTTCGCCAGCCACTGCCAGCAATCGTGCCAGTCACCGAGCGCGCCTTGGGCTGACTTCAAACGCTCCAGCGCCGGTTGCGGCAAGCGATCCAGTTCGGGATAGGCTTCGATGCCATAGCGCACGCGCTTGATCAGCAGACGCAGACGATGGCGGTCATGGGCCGGATCGTGCAGCGCCTCGTCGAGTTTCTGCCATTGTTTGCCGAGGCGTTTTTCGATGCGTTTATCCAGCCCCTTGAGCAAGCCTTGACGCTGGGATGCGCGCAGAAAACGCGGGAACGCATCGAGCATCATCAACAGCGAAGCCACCTCCTGACTCGCCGCCAGTGCCGGATAGGCCTCGGCCATTTGCACCAGACGCCGTTGCGCGGCTTCAGGCTGATCGTGTTGAAGCAGATACGCCGCGAGCACTTCGCGATCACGCCACGGCGTGGTCAACTGGCCGACCGCCGATGCCGCGCCCTCCAACTGCTCGACACCCGGCAAACCACGCAACGGCCGCAACAGGCTGCGCAAGCGCCGTACCGTAGTGCGCAGATCGTGCAGCGCTTCGGGGTCGGTACGTGCAGTCAATCGCGCCTGACAGGCCAGCAGCCGCACTTCCAGGCTCAGGACATGGGCCACCAGACGATCAACCAATGCAGACATCACTTGCTCCTGATTCAAATGGCTTTGCGGATGAGTCTGCCGTTGTGTCGCAGCCGCATCCTTGCGCTACGTCAGCAGCTTAGCGTCCGGCGCGGGATTCGCGAATGTAGAAACGCGCCTTCTCGGCCTTGTTGCTGCACCCTTCGAAACCCTCGAATTGCTGTTGGGTCTTGGCGGCCGTCAGCAACGACAGGGCCTTGGAGTAGCTGACCGTACCGGCGAAACCTTCGGCCTTGGCCAGATCCAGTTCATGCCACGCCGCATCGAGCTGGCTGCCACAGCTGTCGCGGTAAGCGGTTTTACCGGCGCAACCGGCCAATGCCAGAGCCATCAACGGCACACAGATCCAGGCTTTCATCACTTACACCTCAAAATAGGTCAACAGTCGTGCGGGTAAGACGGTCAGGCGGCGAAAAAGTGCCTTGCCGGCGCTTGAATCCGCGCAACTGAGAAGGATAGCGCTGAAGGGTCATGCAGTATCGAAAAAACGACGTCAGCGGCGCACTCAACGACTTCGGCGATTGAGCCAGCCCGGCGATGGGTGCATTGTGGAACCTTGTCGGGAGGAAGCTGGATGAAAAAACGAGTCGCACTGGTGCTGGGCTCCGGTGGCGCCCGGGGTTATGCCCATATCGGAGTCATTGAAGAGATCGAGAAACGCGGTTACGAAATTGCCTGCATTGCCGGGTGTTCGATGGGCGCGGTTGTCGGCGGGATCTACGCCGCCGGCAAACTCGACGTTTACAAAAACTGGATCGAAAGTCTCGATTATCTGGATGTGCTGCGCCTGGTCGACGTGAGCTTCCGCCTCGGCGCGATTCGTGGCGAAAAGGTCTTCGGCCAGATCCGCAAGATCGTTGGCGAGATCAACATTGAGGACTTGCGCATTCCCTATACAGCCGTCGCCGCGGATCTCACCAATCAGCAAGAAATCTGGTTTCAGGAAGGCTGCCTGCATCAGGCGATGCGTGCCTCGGCGGCGATTCCCAGTCTGTTTACTCCGGTCATGCAGGGCAATCGGATGTTGGTCGACGGCGGCATCCTCAACCCGCTGCCAATCGTGCCGGTGGTGTCGAGTCACTGCGATCTGATTATCGCGGTCAATCTCAACTCGACCAACCAGCGCCATTACAAATTGCCGGTGATCCAGCGTCCTGCGGCATTTCGCAGCCGGTTCGACAGCCTGATCAGTTCGCTGGGTTCGAAGATGCCGTTCCGCCGGACACAAGCTGAACAGTTACTGCGACTGGAACAGGAAGCCTTGCGCGCCGAGGCCGCCGACATCAACCCGTGGCTCGAAGGCGCCGAACCCGAAGCCCAGCAACCCGCCGCCGCGCCCGAACGCGAAGGCGCGCCGAAATCCGCCACCGGATCATTCATCATCGATAACGTCGGCCCGGCCTCGCTGCTGGATTTGATCCACCAGAGTTTCGAGGTGATGCAGACCTCGCTGGCGCAGTACAAGATTGCCGGATACCCGCCAGATATCCTGATCAATGTGCCGAAGCGGGTTTGCCGGTTTTTCGAGTTCTACAAGGCGCCGGAGTTGATCGCGTTGGGACGCGAGATTGCGCGGGATACGCTGGATCGGTATGACAGCGAACAGAGCAGAGAGCCCTGAAGTTTTCCGCTGACTTCAGCGGCCCCATCGCTGGCAAGCCAGCTCCCACAGGTTTCACGAGTGTGGCTCAAATCTGTGCATCACATCGACAACTGTGGGAGCTGGCTTGCCAGCGATGAGGCCGGAAAAGACAACACAACATTCAAAGATTGTTGTCACTGATCAGTCGATACCCGACCCCCGCCTCCGTCACGATAAACCGCGGCTGCGTTGGATCATCCGCCAGTTTCTGGCGTAAATGCCCCACCACAATCCGCAGATAGTGACTGTCCTCGGTATGCGTCGGCCCCCAGATATCCTTGAGCAATTGCTGCTGCGTGATCACCCGCCCAGGATGCCGCGCCAGTTGCGCCAGCACCGCATATTCCTTGCGGGTCAGCGCCACTTCGGCGCCGTCCAGCAATACGCGCCGATACGCCAGATCCACCGTCAGCGGGCCGAAATTCAGCGCTGCCTGCTGCGCCTCGCCCGCCGGTGCCTGGCGCAACAAGGCGCGCACCCGGGCAAGAAACTCCTGAATGCCGAACGGCTTGGTCACGTAATCATTGGCGCCACCATCCAGCGCCTGGACTTTCTGCCCTTCGCTGGCGCGCACCGACAGCACCAGCACCGGCGCCGTGGCCCACTCGCGGAACTCGCGCAGCACCTGCTGACCGTCCATGTCCGGCAGGCCCAGGTCAAGCACCAGCAAGTCCGGTTTGTTCAGCGCCGCTTGCGCCAAACCCTCGGCACCGGTACCGGCCTCGAGCACTTTGTAGCCTTGTGAAGCGAGGCTGATGCGCAAGAACTTGCGGATCTGCGGTTCGTCGTCGATTACCAAAATGGTCGCAGTCTGGCTCATGAATTCACATCAACAGAAAAGATTGGCAAGAGAGTAGCGCACACGGATTCAGGCTTCATCGTCCATCCCCGGTTGCGCCTGCAACGGCAGGTGCAGGGTGATGCAGGTGCCGCGCCCGTCGATGCCGTCGGCAACGCTGATCCGTCCGCCATGCGCACCGACCATGCCCTGACAGATCGCCAGGCCCAGCCCCGTGCCCTGGCCGCCGCGATCCCCGCGTGCAGCGGTGTAGAACATGTCGAAAATCTTCGCTCGCTCGTCCTCGGGAATCCCCGGTCCTTCGTCACTGACCGAGAAGAAAATCTCTTGATCATTCGCTCCCGCGTTCAATTGCAAACGACCGTGAGGGGGCGAGAAGCGCGCAGCGTTTTCCAGCACATTGACCAACGCCTGCTCGATCAGCGCCGCATGCACGAACAACAATGGCAACTCGGCCGGCACATCGGTGCTGACCTGCAACGGTGCGAGCACCGCGCGCAGGCGATTGAGTGAACTGCCGACGATGTCGGCCGGCGACACCCAATCCCGCGCCAACTTCAGCGCGCCATGGCCGAGCCGGGTCATGTCGAGCAGATTCTGGATATAACGATCAAGACGTTCGGCCTCATCGCGTGTGCCTTCGAGCAGCTCACGACGATCCTCCAGCGGGATCGCTTCGCCGAGGGCCAACAGACTGTCAATGCTGCCGCGCATGGAGGTCAGCGGTGTGCGCAAATCGTGGGATACCGAGGCGAGCAAGGCGCTGCGCAGTTGCTCGGTTTCGCCGTGCAGGCGCGCCGCTTCCAGATCGTCCGCCAGTTGCGCGCGGGCCAGTGCTTGCGCCAATGGCTGACTGAGCGCGGTGAGCAAACGACGACGCTGGCCACTCAGAGTCTGGCCCTCTTTGGCGCAAACACCGAGCAAGGCCAACGGCCCGTCTTCGACCGACAGCGGCCACCACCACCAGCGACCGAACGGCAACGTGCCCGTGCCCATGCCGGCCGGTTGATCGTGCTGCCAGGCCCAGTCGGCGGCGGCGCGTTCGGACTCGGTGAATTCCAGTGGCCCGCCGGTCTCGACTTTCCAGCCACCCTGGCCGTCGCGATTGAGCAGACACAACTGCAGATCGCTCCAGCCATTGAGGTGCTGCGCGGCGGCGCTGACTACCGCTTGCCGATCAGTAGCAGCGGTGAGTTTGCGCGACAGATCGAGCAGCTCGCTGGTTTCTTCCTGGGTGTCGCGCAACGCCTGCAATTGCCGACGCTGACGTGCCGCGAGATTGCCGGTGAGCGCCGCCATCAACAGGAAGAACAGCAAGGTCAGCACGTCTTCTTCGCGCTGGATGCTGAAGGAAAAATTCGGTGGGATGAACAGAAAGTCGTAGGTCAGAAACGACAACGCCGCGCAGGCCAGCGCCGGGCCAAGACTGCTGCGCACCGCCACCAGCAACACTGCCGCGAGGAACACCAGCGAGATATTCGGCAGCGGCAACACACTCGACACCGCCCACGCCAGGGCACTGGCCAACACCGTGGCGACCAGCGCGAGCGCGTAGTCGAACCACACCAGTGTCGGCGCTGATCGGGGGCGCGGTTGATGCTGCTCCTGATCGCTGTCGAGGACGTTGATTTCCAGACCATGAGCCTGACGCAACAAGCGTGCAGCCAAGCCGCCACCGAACAAGCGACGACGCAGACGCGGTCGCGATTGGCCGACCAGCACCAGACTCGCCCGGCGTTCAGCGGCATGCTGGATCAGGGTTTTCGCCACTTCGCCGGCACGCAGCAACACCACTTCGCCGCCGAGGCGTTCGGCGAGTTGCTGGGCACTTTGCAGACGCAGACGCGATTGCTCATCGCGCACCGTGCCGTTGTCGACGTGCACCAGACTCCACGGCAAATGCCGACGCTGCGCCACCCGACTGGCGTGACGCACAAGGCGTTCGGCCTGCGCATCGCCATCGACACCGACCAGCAAACGTCCGCGCACCGCCGGCGCGGCCTGACCGAGTTGCCGATAGCCCTGAGCGAGATCGTTATCGACCTGTGCGGCAGCGGTTTGCATCGCCAGCTCGCGCAGTGCGGTGAGATTGGTCTGGGTGAAAAATGCATCGATCGCAGCGCGGGCCTGCTCCGGCACGTAGACCTTGCCTTCGCGCAGTCGCTCAAGCAATTCGCGCGGTGGCAAGTCGATCAGCAGCAGTTCGTAGGCTTCCTGCAGCACCCAGTCGGGCAGGGTTTCGCGCACTTGCACACCGGTGATGCCGCGCACCTGATCGTTGAGGCTTTCGAGGTGCTGGACGTTGACCGTGGTGAACACGTCGATGCCGGCGGCGAGCAGTTCCTGAATGTCTTGCCAGCGTTTGGTGTGGCGACTGCCGGGAGCGTTGCTGTGTGCCAGCTCATCGACCAGCACCAGTTTCGGTTTGGCGGCGAGGATGCCGTCGAGGTCCATTTCTTCCAGCATCACACCACGGTATTCCGAGCGCACCAATGGCTGCTGCGGCAGGCCGCCGAGCAGCGCTTCGGTTTCGGCGCGGCCATGGGTCTCGACGACCCCGGCGATGACTTTTACGCCCTGGCGCAGTTGGGTGTGGGCAGCCTGGAGCATCGCATAGGTCTTGCCGACGCCGGGAGCGGCGCCGAGAAAAACCTTGAGTCGGCCACGGCCGTCGCGGGGCAGGTCAGCTAACAGTGCGTCGGCGCGGCCGGAGTCGCTCATGCTTGATCTCTTCAGTCAGATGTTGATCGTTCCCACGCTCTGCGTGGGAATGCAGCCGGGACGCTCTGCGTCCCACTAATGCAGACGCGGAGCGTCCATTGATGCATTCCCACGCAGAGCGTGGGAACGATCATCTTCTACAGTTTTTCCAGTGCCATGTTCAGCTCAAGCACATTCACCACCGGCGGCCCTACCAACGGCTGTTCGATGTGCGCATCGAGCAGTTGCTGCAAGGTCGACACCGGCAGATTGCGCGCTTGCGCGACACGCGCCAGTTGATAGGCAATTGCCGCTGGAGGCAAGTGCGGATCGAGGCCGCTGCCGGAAGTGGTCAGCAGCGCCAATGGCACTGGACCTTGCCCGGGAACCTGCAATTTGTTGGCGTCGTCGATCACCCGTGTGGCCAGTGCCGGATTGCTCGGCGCCAGGTTGCTCGCGCTGCTGGAAACCGTCGCAAACGCACCGGCCGATGGCCGTGGGTGGAACCAGGCATCGCCGACAAAATCCTGGGCGATCAGAGACGAGCCGCGAACCTTGCCATCGGCGTCGTGAACCAGACTGCCGTTGGCCTGTGCGGGGAACGCGACTTGCGCGACGCCAGTCACCACCAGTGGATAGGCAACGCCGGTGACCAGGGTCATCAGCACCAGCAGGCTCAGGGCCGGACGTATCATTGTGGACATTTCAGAATCCTCGAATTCGTTGGGCAAACTTTGGTGGAGTGTCAGGGAATTCTTTTCCCCCTCACCCCAGCCCTCTCCCCCAAGGGGGCGAGGGGGAAAGGGAGCCGAACATCGCATTGTTCAAAACCTCAGTTCGACTCGATCTCTCAGGTCGGTGCAGCCCCAAAAAACACCTCGGTCAGTCCCCTCTCCCTCCGGGCGGTCCGACGTTTCGGGAGGGTCAGGGTGAGGGGCTCTTTGCAGCCTCACACCAGATGCAACGCCGTCAGCAGCATGTCGATCGCCTTGATCCCCACGAACGGCACCACAATCCCGCCCAATCCATAGATCAGCAGATTGCGTCGCAACAACGCCGCCGCACTCGCCGCCTGCACTCGCACGCCACGCAATGCCAACGGAATCAGCACGACAATGATCAGCGCGTTAAAGACGATGGCCGACAGAATCGCGCTCTGCGGGCTGGTCAAGTGCATGATGTTCAGCACGCCCAGTTGCGGATAGATCGAGGCAAACAGCGCCGGCAGAATCGCGAAGTATTTGGCCACGTCGTTGGCAATGGAAAAGGTCGTCAACGCACCGCGTGTCACCAGCAATTCCTTGCCGATCTGCACCACGTCCAACAGCTTGGTCGGGTCGCTGTCGAGGTCGACCATGTTGGCCGCCTCGCGTGCCGCTTGCGTACCGTCGTTCATCGCCATGCCGACGTCAGCCTGAGCCAGCGCCGGAGCATCGTTGGCGCCGTCGCCGCACATCGCGACCAGGCGACCGTCGTTCTGCTCATGACGAATACGCGCAAGTTTTTTCTCCGGGGTCGCTTCGGCAAGGACGTCATCGACGCCTGCCTCGGCAGCAATCGCGGCAGCGGTCAGCGGGTTGTCGCCGGTGACCATCACCGTGCGAATCCCCAGTTTGCGCAGTTCGGCAAAACGCTCGCGGATACCTGGCTTGACCACGTCCTTGAGATGGATCGCGCCGAGCAATTTACCGTCGGCACACACCAGCAACGGCGTGCCACCGCTCTGCGCGATCTTGTCGATTTCCCGCGACAGCGCCGGGGCCAGATCGGCGCGTTTCTGGCCGAGGAAATTCAACAGCGAATCCACCGCGCCCTTGCGATACACGCGGCCCTGATAGTCGACACCGGACAAGCGGGTTTCGGCGCTGAACGGCACAGCGGTCAAAGTGTCCAGCGACGGCTCAGGTTGCGGATGCAGACCGCGCAGGTACTCGACGATGGATTTACCTTCGGCGGTGTCATCTGCCAGCGAGGCAAACAACGCCCCCTCGGCCAGATCACGACCACTGACACCCGGCGCGGCGTACACCGCGCTGCAACGACGGTTGCCGAAAGTAATGGTGCCGGTCTTGTCCAACAACAACACATGCACATCACCCGCCGCTTCCACCGCACGTCCGGATTTGGCGATCACGTTCAGGCGCACCAGACGATCCATCCCGGCGATACCAATGGCCGACAGCAAGCCACCGATGGTGGTCGGAATCAACGTGACCAGCAGCGCCACCAGGAACACCAGCGGCAAGCTGCCATTGGCGAAGTGGGCGAACGGTTGCAGGGTCACGACCACCAGCAGGAAGATCAGGGTCAGGCCGATCAGCAGGATATCCAGCGCCACTTCGTTCGGGGTTTTCTGGCGTTTGGCGCCTTCGACCAGCGCGATCATGCGGTCGAGGGTCGACTCACCGGGGTTGGCGGTGATCTTCACCAGCAGCCAGTCGGAGACTAGTCGGGTGTTGCCGGTGACCGCCGAGCGATCGCCGCCGGACTCACGAATCACTGGAGCGGATTCACCAGTGATTGCCGCTTCGTTGACCGCCGCAATACCCTCGATGACTTCGCCGTCACCGGGGATCATTTCCCCCGCTTCGACGCGCACGATATCGCCTTTACGCAAGCTGGCTGCGGGCACAACCTGGAAGCTGCCATTGGCCTGTTTGCGTCGAGCGCTGAGGCCTTCGCTGCCGGCCTTGAGGCTGTCGGCGCGGGCCTTGCCGCGACCTTCGGCCAAGGCTTCGGCGAAGTTGGCGAACAGCACCGTGAACCACAGCCACAGGGCGATTTGTGCGGCGACGAACGTCGGTACGACATTGTCCGGAATGAAGCACAACACGGTGGTGAAGATCGCGGTCAGTTCAACCACCAGCATCACTGGCGAGCGCACCAGTTGCCGAGGGTCGAGCTTGACGAAGGCTTGCACCAGCGCCGGTCGCCACAGGGCCGAGATCGCGGTTTTCGCTTGTTCCGGTGCCTTGGCGGCAACGGGTTTGATTGCGGGCATATTCATCATTCAGTCCTCAGAAGCCCATGCTCAGATGTTCGGCGATAGGGCCGAGCGCCAGGGTCGGCAAGAAGGTCAGGCCGCCCACCAGCAAAATGGTCACGGTCAACAGGGTCACGAACAGCGGGCCGTGGGTCGGGAAGCTGTTCTGGCCGATCGGTGCGGTTTTCTTCATCGCCAAGCTGCCGGCCAGTGCCAGTACCGGAAGGATGTAACCGAAGCGCCCGATCAACATGCCCAGACCGAGCATCAGGTTGTGGAACGGTGTATTGGCGCTCAGGCCACCGAACGCCGAACCGTTGTTCGCGCTGGCCGAGGTATAGGCGTAGAGCAATTGGCTGAAACCGTGCGGGCCGGGGTTGCTGATGGTTGCCGCAGGGCCTGGCAGAACGGCGGCAATCGCACCGAGCACCAGCACGCCAACCGGCATCACCAGGAGCGTGACGACCAGCAATTGCACTTCCCGCGCCTGCAGTTTCTTGCCGAGGTATTCCGGGGTGCGGCCGATCATCAGGCCGGCGAGGAACACCGCGATGAGTACGTTGAGCAACATGCCGTAGAGCCCGGCACCGACGCCGCCGAAGATCACTTCGCCGACCATCATGTTGACCAGCGCCACCATGCCGCTGAGCGGGTTGAGGCTGTCATGCATGCCGTTGACCGAACCGTTCGACGCCGCCGTGGTGGTCACCGACCACAGCACAGTGGCGGTGGTGCCAAAGCGCGCTTCCTTGCCTTCCAGCGGCGCAGTCTGTTCGACAGCGGCGTTGTTCAGGGTTGGATTCGGTTGATATTCGGCCCACAGCGAAGTCGCGCCACCGATCAGGAACAGCGCGAGCATGCAGGCGATGATCGCGCGGCTCTGACGCAGGTCTTTGACGTAATGGCCGAAGGTGAACACCAGCGCTACCGGGATCAGAATGATCGAAGTGACTTCGAACAGGTTGCTCCACGCGGTCGGGTTTTCGAACGGGTGCGCCGAGTTGACGCCGAAGAAACCACCACCGTTGGTGCCCAGTTGCTTGATCGCAATCTGGCTGGCCGCAGGACCCAGCGGGATCACTTGATCAACGCCCTGCATCGTCACGGCATTCACATATTGCGCGAAAGTTTGCGGCACGCCCTGCCAGACCAGATACAGCGCCAGCAGCAGGCACAGTGGCAACAAGCCGTAGAGGGTGGCGCGGGTCATGTCGACCCAGAAGTTGCCAAGGGTCTTGGCCGACTTGCGACCAATACCACGGCACAGCGCAACCAGCACAGCCAGGCCAGTCGCGGCGCTGACGAAGTTCTGCACGGTGAGGCCGACCATCTGACTCAGGTAGCTGAGGGTCGCCTCGCCGCTGTAGGACTGCCAGTTGGTGTTGGTCATGAAACTGACGGCGGTGTTGAACGCTTGCGTCCACTCCTGGCCCGGCAGGTTTTGCGGGTTGAGCGGCAGATGATCCTGGAACAACAGGATCGCAAACAGCAGCAGGAAACCGGCGAGGTTGAACGCCAGCAGCGCCAGCGTGTATTTCTGCCAGCTCTGTTCAGCCTGCGGATCGACCCCGGCAATGCGATAACAGCCGCGCTCGACCGGGCCGAGAATCGGCGTCAGCCAGGTGCGCTGACCTTCCATCACTTTGTAGTAGAAGCGCCCGAGGAAAGGCGCCGGCAGCAAGACCACCGCGAAGAACGCGAGGATCAGCCAATAGTCATAACTGTGCATAGCCGCTCCTAGTTCCGGTCCGCGCGCAACAGCGCAACCAACAGATAAATGAACAGTCCCACTGCCAGCAGCAGGGACACCCCGTCCAGAACGCTCATGGAAGATCTCCGTGTTACGGCGTATTGCCGCGTGTGGAGGCATTGTCGGAAAGGAGGCTGTAAAGGAACGAGACCGAGGGGATTGGCTGGGCATAAAGAAAGCGTAAAGAGTCGGTTTATGCGTTCGTTACAGCCAGGTTTTGCGCTGGCTGGGCCGGCCTCATCGCGGGCAAGCCCGGCTCCCACAGGTTTCGCAGTGAAAGCAGATTCTGCGATCGGCACAAAACCCTGTGGGAGCGGGTTTGCCCGCGATGGCGGCAGTACAGACAACATCGCACTCAACTGGCGCACAGAAATGTGCTGGTCAGGCGGCGAACATCCTCGATACGACAGCTTTCAGCACATTACGACCTGATTCCCCGCAATGGCACGCCCGCTGCACACAGCCTCCCCCGAGCTTTCCAAACCTTCAGGGAGCAAACACATGAACACACAACTCAAACCTACCCTGGGCACCTTGCATCTGTGGGGCATCGCTGTCGGGCTGGTGATTTCCGGGGAATACTTCGGCTGGAGTTATGGCTGGGGCGTCGCCGGAACACTGGGATTTCTGGTGACTTCGTTCATGGTCGCGACCATGTACACCTGCTTCATTTTCAGCTTCACCGAACTGACCACGGCGATCCCTCACGCGGGTGGACCGTTCGCCTACAGCCGCCGCGCTTTCGGTGAAAAAGGTGGATTGATTGCCGGGCTGGCAACGCTGATCGAATTCGTTTTCGCGCCGCCGGCCATTGCCCTGGCCATCGGCGCTTACCTGAATGTGCAATTCCCCGCTCTTGATCCGAAACACGCGGCGGTCGGTGCTTACATCGTGTTCATGGGGTTGAACATCCTCGGCGTGAAGCTGGCGGCAACCTTCGAGTTGATTGTCTGTGTTCTGGCCGTCGCCGAGTTGTTGGTCTTCATGGGCGTCGTCGCACCGGCGTTCAGCTTCAGCAACTTCGCCCTCAATGGCTGGGCGGGTTCAGATGTGTTCGGGGCGCCGGCGATTGCCGGAATGTTCGCGGCGATTCCGTTTGCCATCTGGTTCTTCCTCGCCATCGAAGGCGCAGCCATGGCCGCCGAAGAAGCCAAGGATCCAAAACGCACGATTCCCAAGGCCTATATCAGCGGCATCCTGACCCTGGTGTTGCTGGCGATGGGCGTGATGTTCTTTGCCGGCGGCGTTGGCGACTGGCGCACCCTGGCCAACATCAATGACCCACTGCCGCAAGCCATGAAAACCGTGGTCGGCGACAACTCCGGCTGGCTGCACATGCTGGTGTGGATCGGCCTGTTCGGCCTGGTGGCAAGTTTCCACGGGATCATCCTCGGTTACTCGCGCCAATTCTTCGCCCTCGCCCGCGCCGGTTACCTGCCGGCCTCACTGGCCAAGCTGTCGCGCTTCCAGACCCCGCACCGCGCAATCATTGTCGGCGGCATCATCGGCATCGCCGCCATCTATAGTGACGGCCTGATCAATCTCGGCGGTATGACCCTCACGGCGGCGATGATCACCATGGCCGTGTTCGGCGCCATCGTGATGTACATCATGAGCATGCTCAGCCTGTTCAAACTGCGTAAATCGGAACCGAATCTGGAGCGTACTTTCCGCGCGCCGTGCTATCCGTTGATTCCAATGATTGCATTGGTGCTGGCGGTGGTTTGTCTGGTGGCGATGGCCTGGTTCAACGCATTGATCGGGCTGATTTTCCTCGGCTTCATGGCCGTAGGCTTCGGCTACTTCCTTCTTACCGGCCAACTGCGCGCCAACGCACCAGCCGATGCCATGCTCACCGGTCTTTAGGATTTGATCGCATGCAACAGGCATAACGGGCCTAGAATGGAACCACTGCGAACTGATCTCGCTCAAAAGTTATATGCAGCGGTTCACGGCGAAATCCTCGCCCACCGATCTGCCTTTAAGGAGAGCCGTTATGCCTTGGTATGCCTGGTTGATTCTGGTCGTTGCAATCGGCTCGATCGTTGGCGGGTTGATGATGTTGCGAGACACCGCCAACAAGGTCGAACTGACCGATGAAGAACGCAAGCGCGTCGCGCAACGCAACGCGGAAATGGACGCGAAAGAAGCGCAAGACCGCTAAAGAAAACCCCGCCTGAATGGCGGGGTTTGTTTTTTCAGATCCGTTCGGACCTGCCTGCATGCTTTTTAGAAGTAGAAGTACAGTCACCATCTAATTTTCCTTGGTTAAGATGGGGGCATTGTTGCGGAGAGCTCCAAATGCGTTACTCGCAAGACCACAAAGCCCAGACCCATCAGCGCATCATCAAGGAAGCCTCGGCACGATTTCGCAAGGACGGCATCGGCGCGACCGGTCTGCAGCCACTTATGAAGGCATTGGGTTTGACCCACGGCGGTTTCTACTCGCACTTCAAATCCAAGGATGAGTTGGTCGAAAAGGCACTGCAGGAAGCGAGTGATCAGGTTGATGGGCTTTGCGCGGAAATCTTTGCGCAAGAAAATCCGCTGCACGTGTTTATCGACACCTATCTGTCCGAATGGCATCAGACCTCCCCGCAGGAAGGCTGTCCTCTCCTGACCATCTCCTCGGAACTGGGTCTGCGCGGACAACCCAGCCCGACCAGCGATGCCGTACTCAACGCGCGACTGGGGCAGATCGATAACACCCTTGAAGGTGACAATCGTGCCGACCGCGCCATCGTCATCATGTCGACCCTGGTCGGCGCTCTGTTGCTGTCACGCAGTGTCGCGGATGCCGAGTTTGCGCAGCGCATTCTTGACGTCACCCGCGACCATCTCAAACAGTCGGAAGACTAATCCTGCCAACGCTTGAATAGCACGCTGGCGTTTACCCCGCCGAAACCGAAGCCATTGGACAAGGCATATTCGATCGGCATCACCCGGGCCTGGCCATGGACAATGTCTACCCCTTCGCTCGCAGGGTCGGGGTTTTCAAAGTTGAGCGTTGGCGGTACGACCTGATCACGAATTGCCAGTAATGTGAAGATCGCTTCAAGCCCGCCGGCAGCGCCAAGCAAATGTCCGGTGGCGGACTTGGTTGAGGTCACAGCGATTTTGTTTTCCTTGCCGAATACGCTTTTAATCGCCGCCAGTTCCCCCAGATCACCCACCGGTGTGGACGTGGCGTGAGCATTAAGATGCTGCACCTGAGCCGGCTTAACGCCGGCCTGAGCCAGCGCCAACTCCATTGCGCGCCCTGCACCGCTGCCGTCTTCAGGACCCGCTGTCAGGTGATAGGCATCGGCCGTGGTGCCGTAACCTACCAACTCCGCCAAGGGTTTCGCGCCACGGGCCAAGGCGTGCTCCAGAGATTCGATCACCAGCAGGCCCGCGCCCTCGCCCATGACAAAGCCATCACGACCGCTGTCGAACGGTCGCGAGGCGCGCTGTGGGGTGGCGTTGTAGCCACTGGACAGCGCCCGAGCTGCCGCGAAACCGGCAAGGCTGACCCGATCGATCGAAGCTTCCGCTCCACCGCATACAGCGATGTCGGCTTCACCGGCACGAATCAATCGCGCAGCGTCACCAATCGCTTGAACTCCGGCGGCACACGCCGTCACCGGCGCGCCCAGCGGACCTTTGAGGCCATGCTGGATCGATACGTGACCGGCCGCCAGATTGACCAGAAAAGAAGGAATGGTGAAAGGCGACAAACGACGCGGGCCTCGGCTGTCTGTCGTACGTACGGCATCGGCAATCGCCCCGAACCCGCCCACACCCGAGCCGATAATCGTCGCGGTGCGCTCGCGGCTTTTCTCTTCAGACGGATGCCACCCAGCCTGCTCCAGCGCCTGCCGGGCGGCCTCCATGGCAAACAGAATGAAGCGATCCATCTTCTTCTGTTCTTTGGGCGGCGTGGCGCGATCCGGATCGAAACCGGCCTCGGCATCCTCTTCCACGGTTGGCACCCTGCCGCCGACACTGGTGGGCAAGTCAGCGACCACAGCTTCAGGCAAATTGCGCAGGCCCGAACGCCCTTCCAGCAAACGCTGCCAGACAACTTCGACACCGCTGCCCAAGGGTGAAACCAGGCCCATGCCTGTGACGACTATTCGACGCTGATCCATACCGCGTGTACCTCTGACCGATTGAGGAAAACTTACTTGTAACGATTGGCTGCCGAGCTACGGGAAAGGTTCGGTACCATGACGTGCCGCGCAGCGACAAAGGCTTGCCACTCGCCCGCATCCGGCAGGGACGGGATAGTAATGAGTTCCCCCTGATCCAGACCTGCCAGCGCGGCATCGACCATCTCGCCGGCCTCCATCACCATTTCGGCCGGGATAGCGCTGGCGTCGATCCCTGATCGCTCCCAGATTTCCGTACGGGTAACACCGGGCAGCACCGCTTGCACTTTGACGCCGGTGCCATCGAGCTCGGCATTCAACGATTGTGTGAGGCTCAGCACGTAAGCTTTGCTGGCGCTGTAGGTCGCATTGAAACGCTCCGGAAACAGCGCCACCACCGAGGCAATATTGATGATCGTGCCGCGACCGGCCTTGGCGAAACTCGCTGCGGCCGCAGAGGCCAGCAACGTGACGGCGGTAATATTCAACTGGATCAGACGCTCCAGCTGTTCCGCATCGGAGTTGGCTAACAACCCGTCCGCCGCCACACCGGCGTTGTTCACCAGCAAACTGATGCTTGAGTCACTGCGCAGTCGTTGCTGGAGTTTCAGCACATCATCTTTCTGCGTCAGATCCGCCTTCAGTACCTCGACCTGAACGCCATGGGCATCACGCAACTTGCTCGCTGCACTTTCCAGACGCACCTGGTCACGGGCGACCAATAGCAAATCAAAACCGCGAGCCGCCAGTCGCTGCGCGTAAATCGCACCAATACCGGACGATGCGCCAGTGACGAGCGCTGTACCTTGGGACTGAACAGAATTCATGAACGTGCTCCTGACATGCATAAGGGACATGGCCTCCTGTTTGATCGAAGGCAACGGAAATTATTATAGGCATAATTTTTACGTAATATGATAGCCGTAATTCTCAGTTTTCCGATAAACGCCTCAACACCGTCTCCGCCTAGCCTTGTTCACCTGAAAACAAAAAGGCCGGTCAATGACCGGCCCCTTGGCGTTGAACAATCAGCTTAGTTCACTTCCAGCTTATCGCGATTGCGATCCAGGATCGCCTTGCCGATCCCCTTCACTTCCAGCAACTCATCCACCGATGCGAACGGCCCGTTTGTTTCACGATAAGCAACAATCGCTTTGGCCTTCGCCTCGCCTACACCGGACAGCTCCTTTTGCAGCGTTGCTGCGTCGGCACCATTGAGATCGACTTTTGCACTTTGAGAAGGTGTCGCAGCGTCCATCACCATCGGCGCCTTCGCTGGCTCGGGGGGTGTGGCAGGTGCCGCAATTGCTGCAATCGACGCGCTGGTCAGGAAAGCGAATATCAGGGAGTAGAAGTAACCGGTACGCATAAGTGACGCTCCATCATCATTTGAGAAAGCAGCTTTTCCCAAGCTGCTATTCAAAAGTAGGTCATGGATGGAGCATGTCAAAAATGCGTGCGTTACAGGATGTGAAACAATCAGGGTTCGAGACGGCGTTGCTGGTAGATCCAGTCGACGATCTCGCCGTCGGGGGTGTAGCCGCTGACAGTTTCGCGCAGGAGTTGGCGAACGCGGGAATAATCGTCTTTCTCAACGGCAAAAAGCAGATCGCTCAATCTGATTTTCAACACATCCCAAGGCAGATGATCCTCGTTGGCCGTCATGATCATCGGGTGTGGTGTAGCGGCTACGTTATCGCCGATCAACAATTCCTCGTAGAGCTTTTCGCCTGGGCGCAAACCGGTGAACGCAATGGAGATATCGCCTTGAGGATTACGTTCAGAACGAATGCTCAGACCGGAAAGATGAATCATCTTCTCTGCCAATTCGACGATTCTCACAGGTTCTCCCATATCCAGAACAAACACATCGCCGCCCTGACCCATTGAGCCAGCCTGGATGACCAGTTGCGCAGCTTCAGGAATGGTCATGAAATAGCGGGTGATCTTCGGGTGAGTGACCGTGAGAGGGCCACCGGATTTGATTTGACTGTGAAATAGCGGGATCACCGAACCAGATGACCCCAGCACATTGCCAAAGCGCACCATGGTAAAACGCGTCTTGTTGACCCGAGATACTTTGTCGTTATCGCCAAACAACACGGGGGCAATTTCACGGCTGAGAGCTTGCAGGGTCATCTCGGCCAACCGCTTCGTGCTGCCCATGACATTGGTCGGACGTACGGCCTTGTCCGTGGATATCAAGACAAAATTGGAAACCCCGGACTGCAACGCTGCCTGAGCAGTATTAAGCGTCCCGATAACATTATTGAGCACACCTTCGGCAATATTGTGTTCAACCATGGGCACGTGCTTGTAAGCCGCCGCATGGTAGACCGTTTCAACTTTCCAGGTCTTCATTACATCCAGAAGTTTGTCCTGGTGCCGAATGGAGCCCAGGATCGGCAACAGACGGACAGTCACCGACTCCCGACAGCCCCGCTGCTCCAATTCAGACAGAATGCTATAGAGATTGAATTCGCTGTGCTCGAACAACAGAAGTGTTGTCGGACCAAGTGAGAAAATCTGTCGGCAAAGCTCTGCACCAATCGAACCGCCAGCGCCAGTGACCATCACTGTCTTGCCTTTGATACACCGTTCAAGCAAGTCCGCTTGCGCTGGTACCGAATCGCGTCCCAGAAGGTCAGCAATATCTACTTCCTGAATGTCTTCGACCTTTACTCGACCGCTGGCAAGGTCGGTGAAGTTGGGTACGCTTCTGACGTGCAGCGGGAAACGCTCCAGAATAGTGAGGATTTCTCTACGTCGCGCACGGGTAGATGAAGGTAAAGCCAAGAGAATTTCCTGCGCGCCCGTCACGTCGATCATCTGCTGGATATGTTTGGGCTTGTACACTTGAAGACCCGAAATTGATCGGTCGGCAATGCTGGCATCGTCGTCGATAAAAGCCACCGGGCGCATCACCTTGCCCATACGCAGTGCTGCCACAAGCTGGTTGCCAGCAACACCGGCCCCGTAAATCGCAACTTTGGTCAACCCGTTGTCACGGTTGGCAAACGGCACGTGCTGAGCCGCACTGAACCAATCGCCCATAAAATACTGGCGCATGCACAGTCGCAATCCACCGATAATGACCAGGCTGAGCCACCAGTAGTTGAACACGATGGAGCGCGGTACCACAGACTCATGATTGCTGTACCAATACACCACGAGCGCCAGAATCAGCGAAGACAAACTGACAGCCTTGATAATGGCGATCAAGGCATCGTTACCGAAGTAACGCATGACCGCCCGATACATGCCGAAGCGGATAAAAAGAGGAATTGCGACGACAGGAGCGCAGACAAAAAGCCAGAAATGCACCCTGAACGGGTTGTACATATCATCAATACCCAGACGAACGATGAACGCCAACCACAAGGCAGTCCAGACCAAAAAAATGTCTGTGCCGACCTGAATCAATCGTTTCTGACGCCGGGGGAGCGCTAACAGACGCTCTCTGACCTTGTCCATAAACTCTTCAAACACCTCAGAATTCTCCCTTCAGCTGCGCTCAAGCTAGTGAAACCTTATAAGCCCATCCCACTCACTTTAAAACCAAAAAAACAGATTTGGTGACCCGTCTTTTTTCGTCAGCATCACCGTCGTCCCTTCAGAACCCGATCCTCGCCACACCCAAAATAAAAATTCATTGGCAAATGCCCCCGGCCATCCGATCGAATCTGAGCAAGTGAGCAGCCTTAAATCCTACAAAGAAAGGTAGATTGACGCAGAAAAGGTGTGGGAAATGCAAACGTATGAACCTTCCTTATGGTGAACCGAAGTGGAGGCTCACGGTAGAGGTGAAAGCCAAGCGTACACAACAAATCGATTGGTACGGTATCGCACCATTCGGGCTGTCAAAATACGTTTGTTGCTGTTTATTCGAAATATCTGATGTGTGTTCAGGAAATAATCGATTCGGCATTAACCCGGTCAACACCACTTCATCGAGAAGAAACCAGAACGTTATCATCGGAAGCGACGCGCTCTATTCGCGACTCACCGCATTATATTCTTAGAGTTTTACGCCCAGCCTCAGATATCGAAGAAAATTAGCCAATGACGCAAAAGCCTTGCATGAAACTTAATAAATGCGGTAAAGCTCACTGTAACTAAAGAAACAAAAAATCAATCGGGATGATGAGATCACCCCGGATAGACCAAAGCCAAAAAACATTTAACCCAAAACTACAGCCCCGAGGACTTTATCCAGTTATAGGTTTCAAGTATTCCATCCTGCCAAGCAACCTGAGGACTCCACCCCAAATGGGTTTTGGCGCGATTAATGTCCAAAATGCTTACAGGAATATCCATATTCCGGCCAGGCAAATAATTAACGGCGATCGACTTTCCGACCGTATGTTCTAGTGTCGAGATAATCTCATTGATACTGATACCCGCGCCAGAACCAATATTGAAGACCTTATAAGGACTACTATTACTAAGTGCCAGTTCAATAGCATTGACAACGTCATCAATGAATACGTAATCCCTTACAACTCCACCATCCCCCCAAACATCTATCGGCTCATCGTGTATGGCGTGTTGAAAAAACGCCGAAATGACACCCTGATTCTTTTTGTTGGTCTGATACGGTCCATATGGATTGGCAACACGCAGAACACAATAGTCAAGTTTGTACAGATGATAATATAGAGAAAGGTACTTCTCAATGGTGAGCTTGCTGACGCCATAGGCGGTTATTGGGTTGTTTTCGGAGGCTTCGGGAGTCGGAATGACTGATGGAACGCCATACACCGTTCCACCCGAAGATAAAAATACTATCTTCTTCACCCCGGAATTTACGCATGCATCTAACAGATTCAGCGTCGATACAACATTCGCCTGAAGATCAGCAACACGATTAATATTTGCACTTGCTGGCGTAGAAGCGTTAACCAGATGAATCACTGTATCGCAATCACCAATTGCGTTCGCAATCTGGTTGGCGTCGGCAAAATCACCCTCAATCCACTTGCATTTCTTGAATGCATCCTTATACATGGGATTTCGACCGAAGGCTTTGACATTGGGGTATTTCTCCCCAAGCTTTTCGCAAAGACGGGAACCAATAAATCCGCTGGCGCCTAAGACTATACAACGAGGATTGTTATGCATTACCGGGCCCTGCAAATTAGTTATCAATTTCAATTAACGCATTCTTGAGCTTTTCAGCTTCTAATTCCCAACTGGAAAAATTCGCAGTCTCCAGTCCCTCAGAGCGAATTGCAGCATGCGTCTCTGGGCTCTGTAACAGCTCACAAATTGCGTCAGCGAGACGTTCAGGTACTGCTTCAGTCAGGATGGAATTACGATCATTCAACAGCCACTCAGTGCAAGGAGCACGATTGCTGACAACAGGCACCCCACACGCCATCAACTCTAGCGGAAGGAGCGACAGATTCGTAAACGAGAGCACAAGAGCCACATCGCACTGGTTGTAGAGATCGGGTAGATCACTAACTTTCATGGTCCCGGCATTCACGTGAGCGAACGGTATTTTAAAGGACGAAACGTCCCAACCGGCAAATATAACCTCCACATCGGGAATTCGCTTGACTACTTCATTCAACGTAATCAACCCAAGCTCAAAGGCGCGCCGCGGAGTAGGAGGACGGGCATAGAAGAAGACCTTTTTCCCAGTTGTTCTTTTCGCCTCTTTGACTTTATACAAAGCACGATCATATGAAAAACCAATAGGATATGCATCAGCCCCATATTCCGCTCGAAGCTTGTTTGCCAGCCAATCTCCGGCAGTTATACAGTTGAATCCGAAAGAATATGTAGCTTCGGCCAGCGCAGACTCCGATCCGACAGCATAAAAATAGGGCTCAAAATCCTGAACAAAATAACATTTATGCTTGGCATTTTGAAAGTTGCGAACATAGTAAGCGGTCTGCCAGGATGTTGCCATCATGTAGTAAGAAGCCGGAACAGAAGCCAGACCATCATACACTTGAGCTTTTAATGGGAAAAACCAGTCAGAAATCTGTCTCTTTGCTTGTTTAATGTCGTATTCCGGGTGAGACCCGACGATTACAACCCGACACTCGTAGCCGAGCTTCTCTAGCAGGAACACAAAACGGAAAATATTGAGGTGCCCGCCTGATCCTTTGCCATAAGCAGGTACAACCCATGTAACCGTGTTTGCTTCAGCACTCCCTTCCACATAGGTCACACCTGAAGGTTGGTAGAGTGCAAAATCATAAAAACCAAGAACATCATTCTTTGTAAAAATCGCCGACTTGTTTGACTCGATGCTTTCAATCGTTTTCTTTACCAGGGGCAGCAGTCCGTGCGTACGATAATAGCTTATCGCTTGCTTGGCTTTGTTCTTCGCGACTGTAAAATTCATGGAAATCCCTACTGAGCAAATAACTTTTTATCGCGAGATATACGGCTGACAATTGCGGCGGGTATTCTGTCACCTCGTGCTCCCAAGTAATGTCCCAAAACCCGCATCACATTATCCACCAACGCGTGAAGGACGATTCCGGGGGAGCCTTTCAGTAATCCTGTTTTTTTGGCGAAGCTGATGTCTCTCCGACTCAGTGCGGCAACAGAACGGATCATGGACTTGAGATCTGGAGAAAGAACGTAGCCGAAAAAACGCCGAAACGCATAGCTCTCATCGAAGCTGCGCTGGAAGCGCTCGAACAACGTGTAGTCATGAGAATGATAAACCGCGCCAGCTTCGGAGTACGCTTTGCGATACCCAGCCTCGATAATAAGCTTGGCCCATGCCTGATCCTCAGCAAAGTCAACATCCGGATAGGGTATGGACTCCCATACCGAGCGCCTGATCAACGCATTATTGTCCGAAAAAAAATGTAAAAACTGCCTGTATCCAACATCATTGGCATAACGACTTTCATCTTCCATATGAACGATCGGAAAGGAGTCAAAACCGCCGAAATGAAGTTCCAGTTCTCTTTTTGTGAAAATTGACGCGTTTGGGTAAGCTATATGACGACCAAATACTCCAGCAATTCTTTCGTCGCTTTCTGCGCAAGAGACCAAGTTAGCCAACCAGTCATGATTAACAGGCTTGGCGTCATGAGTAATAACCGCGACAAACTCACCCCTGGATTTCGAGATAGCAAGATTGCGTGTGCGGCCATGGCCAAACTCAATGGAAGGAATCTCGATTAGCGACGCCTGAGGAAAACTTCGTACAAACTCAACCGTGCCATCTTTAGAACCGGAATCGATAACTATTATTTCAAATGGCCAATCGGTTTTTTGCGCAACAACCGCGCTGAGAACGTCCTGAAAAATCATCCCAGGGTTCTTTGTAGGTATTATGACGGAGGCTTTTATGGTGTTCATATTAGGCTCTAATAGCAACGGACATGCTATTCAGTTAATTTTCATCCGTGCATTACGTATTTGTATCAGTTTTCGACCATTTTCCGGGAAATGCACACCTGAATACGGCCATCCAACAATTTGTACTCCGCCCAGGGCAAAAACGAAGTTGTTTCCATATGATTGAGCCAAAAAATCTATGGATTTTTCAGCGCCCCATATTTGACGAACACAATGAGAAGATTCCAGCAGGTTCATTGTGGCAACGGTATGCGCAGAAAAGGATTCGCCGAGACGTACCCTGGTACAGGCGAACAATCAATTTGCTCAGATCCTCGCGCCAATGCTGAGCGATCCAGTGGGTGCCGCCGCGGTTGACTGGCATAACCTGACATTAATGGCCGCCCTCATGAGCAGAAAACTATTGAAAACGCTTGTACATTATCATACGCAGGCCAGAGAGGCATTCGGTGAGGGCATGCAGCAGCTCGGCGAGACAGCCATTCCCGTGTTTGGCGCAGCGCAAACTCTTGAGCCTTCATATTTTCCCGAGGCAGGCCGCGACGATCAAGCTGATGTTGGCCGCGTGCGTCTGACGATAGATACCAGCCCTGTAGAACTCACATAGCCGCCCTTTGAAGCCCAGGGTACGCCCGGCTTCAAAGTGTTCAAGCGTTGCTCGGGCTTCTTGAGTCATCAATGGATAAAAGGCCCTGAGAATTTCGAGATTCGCGTCATTCCACTCGACAAATCGCCCCGAGAGCATATTGCGGACCCTAAAGAGGCGATCTTTGTAGCTCGCATTCGCCCCGATAATGTTACCCCCATGCTGCCGATAGTCCAGAGTTGCTCCAGAGTCGTAGAACGTGCAGCCACCGCACGCAGTGACCAATAAATACGCAAGCCAATCATGCGCTACCACCGTGGAATCCTCAGGAACGCTCAAAAGGACTTCCCGAGCAGCCTGATTGATCAGCATGGTATTCGCACCCGCAAGGCTCTGGACGAGTGCGTTCTGAAAAGATGGCGGACGAGCGAAAAGAGGGGAGAATCCGATCGGACTACCCTCGGCATCAGTCAGCCTGGTTCTTGAACAATATAATGCCGGCTTCTGCTCTGGCATGGACGCCAAACGGACCACGCTGCGCTCAAGCTTGTCATCGAACCAGACATCATCCTGATCGCTAAACGCGTAATAACGCGCTTGCACCTCAGGTCTTTTGAGGAGCGACATGAAGTTCTTTGCGAAGCCTTGGCAAGGCCCGTCAAAAACGAATAGCTTGCCGCTCCCCCAGCGACGCTGATATTCATCAAGTATATCGCGCGTCGAATCAGCAGACGAATCGTCCGAAACGTAAAGCGTCCAGTCACGATAGGACTGCCGACCGAAAGAGTCTAACTGCTCCCGCAGGAATGAAGAGCCGTTGTAGGTGCACATCAGTATTGCGACATCGGCGCGCTCTTCATCAGCACCTGCGCCCTGCAACTCAGGTAAGTCGCTTACCAACCCAACGCCGCGACCCTTATCTTTTTCTGTAAGCTGGATTTTCAAAGATTTATTCGCTAGCAAATTGCCCATTGTAACCCTAGCGATGACGGAGGTCGAAGCGGATATTTGCTTCCCATTGATTTAGCCAAACCGAGGCATCGGTAAAGTCTGCTTTGCGAACTGATCATCACTTTTTTGGAGTCAAGCATGCCGTCGTAGCGCAATGGGTGCCTCGCCCGCCATTGGCATTTGAGGTTCAGCCTGGGGGGAATACCCCTTCCGTCCCAGCTGAAAGCCCAAAACCAGGCTTCTTGAAGCTGCCGCGTGCCATCCAGGGGGGTGCCCACGCCAATCAATGTGGACAGGCAGCCGCGCCGAACTGATGGCAATAGAAAATTCACCCACTCTAGATTACAATCTGCGGCGCTATGGCCAGCAGCTACTTTACAGGAGTCAAAGGCGAGCGCCGGATCGGATTCAATGAATACGAAAATGAAAACACAACCCTACCCTTAGATAACACTTTAGGGGAGTAAGCCAAGTTTCAGGAATAGAGAATGACGTCGGTCACAGGCGGTGGAGGGTTGATAAATGCAAAACTTATGCAGGACTTTCAGCCTGTATCTGATCGAATGGTCAAATTCATCAAGGAAGTTAACTATTCGGATAAACGCAAGAACGCACTCCCACAACATCGGGATGAAGCACGTTTTTTCATGCGAATTTTGATCAATTACTCCCTGTTTGTTTCTGCTATTCCTGACCGCGCGCAGGCTGATTTCCTTAGCCATGTGCAGGGCAACAGCGCCTTGCGAAAATCTCAGGATGGAAAACCTGGACCTCTCGCCACGCTTTCCGACTCCTTGGCAAATACAGATTGTCGTAAGCGCCTTGATCAGCACTTAGCGAGCCACATCTAATGCAGGCCCAGTCTACCTGTGACCGCGGCCCGCACCTCAAGAGGCTAAAGCGCCTCTCACCCCCTGAAACACATTTGGCTATCAACATTCGCGGCTGCAGCCAGACTGCCTCGGACCAGAGATGACCAGCCAGATGTGATTTTGCCCTTGAGGAAGGCGATGTGACACCTCCTCGCATACTTAAACATGACGTTACCGCACGCAAACTAGCGAGCACAGCGTGGACACACAAAGAGGTATATCTATGATTTTAGTTACAGGTGGAGCAGGCTACATTGGCTCGCACACTGTCATAGCTCTTGCTCAGGCGAGCTGTAAAACGCTGATTCCAGACAATTTTTCCGACAGCCATCACTCTGCTCACGACATACTGGAACCCCGTCCGAACTTCATCGGAGGTGACATCCGGAATAGTGTTTTGCTGGAGAGTGTTTTCAAGCAGCACCTTGGCTCCTCCCATGCAGAAAGTGTTTGGGGCTGGAAGACGAGCCGTGACCTAGAGCAGATGTGCGCAGACAGTTGGCGCTGGCAAGAACGAAACCCAGAGGGATACCAATGAACCCACACGCCAATCAACCTACCTCCATCTTCGCGTTGACCCGAAGCCTTTGTACCAATCGTCGGTTGATCATGCAGATGATCAAGCGGGAGGTGGTAGGACGCTACAAAGGGTCTATGATGGGCCTGCTTTGGTCATTTTTGAACCCTGTTTTCATGTTGCTTATATATACCTTCGTTTTTTCGGTAGTATTTAAAGCACGCTGGAATGTTGACACTGGGGAAACAAAAACTCAGTTTGCTGTCGTCTTGTTTGTCGGAATGATTGTACAAAGCCTGTTTGCCGAAGTACTGAATCGAGCACCAGGGTTAATTATCGGCAATACTAATTATGTAAAAAAAGTAGTGTTTCCTCTGGAGATACTTCCGGTGATCAGCTTGGGGGCCGCACTGTTCCACTGCGCAGTTAGTTTCATTGTGCTGTTGGGAGCCTTTGTTATTTTGAACGGCTTTTTACATTGGACAGCTATTTTTGCACCACTCATTATCGTGCCATTGATAATCATGACACTAGGGTTTGCATGGATGCTGGCGTCGCTCGGAGTTTTCCTACGCGACATTGGGCAAACCATCGGCGTACTAATGACGGTTATGACCTTTCTTGCCCCGGTTTTTTATCCTGTCAGCGCCTTGCCTGAAAACCTCCGACCTATAATGAACGCCAACCCATTAACGATGATCATCGAACAGCAAAGGGCGGTGTTGATTTTTGGGCAAATGCCGGACTGGTATGGGTTAGGAATATATACGCTAGTGGCGATCGCCATTGCTTGCCTGGGCTACGCCTGGTTCCAAAAAACGAGAAAAGGATTTGCTGATGTCCTCTGATGTCGTAATTTCTGTAGAAAACGTTTCCAAGATGTACCAGGTGTACAGCAAGCCGAGCGATCGGATGATGCAAATGATCTATCGCGGTCATCGCCAACTGTATAAGGAGTTCTGGGCTCTTAACGACGTTAGTTTCGAAGTTCGACGCGGCGAAACAATTGGCGTGATTGGACGTAATGGGTCAGGAAAATCAACGTTACTCCAAATCCTGGCGGGCACCTTGACACCCACATCAGGTAAGGTAGCTATCAACGGACGCGTAACTGCTCTTCTAGAGTTGGGCTCAGGTTTCAACCCTGAATTTACAGGCCGTGAAAATATCTTTCTGAACGCTACAATCCTGGGCGTTTCGCAAGAAGTCGTAGAGAACAAATTCGATGAAATCGCTGCATTTGCCGACATCGGAGATTTTCTCGAGCAGCCAGTGAAGACATACAGTAGCGGGATGTACGCACGTCTTGCTTTCGCTGTCGCAATATCCTTCGAGCCTGAAATTTTAATCGTCGATGAAATCCTGTCGGTCGGTGACGTATTTTTTCAAGCCCGCTGCATGCGCAAGCTAGATGAGTTCCGAGAAAACGGGGGTACTGTGTTCTTCGTTACTCACGACACCCATGCGGTCGAGCGAGTATGTACACGAGCCATCGTTCTCAGTCACGGGAAGAAAGTGTTCGAGGGCGGTACGGCCGATGGCGTGACGGTGTACTACAAAATGAGCCGGGAAGAGGCAAAAGCCCCGACCAAGCAGGTCGATTCGAGTACCGTAACAACTGCTCAATCAGAGGAAAAGCACTCCCAGCTGGCCGAACTTGAGTCTATTGACATTCGGCGAGACCATGTCGTGGGTGATCACAGCGCGCTCATTGAAGAAGTGTATATAACCGATGATGAAGGCGTTCAGCGCTCGAATTTTGGTATAGGGGAATGGATGACCGTTCGCCTGGTCGTGAAGTTTAATGCAGCCTTTGACTCGGTGGATTTCGGTGTCGGCATTCGCGACCAGTCGGGCACATTGATTGGGGGGGCACACTCAATGTATGAAAACTCATCGATTGGCCCAATAAAAGCTGGAGAACGACGCTGCCTTTTAACCAAGATCAAGCTTGACGTGGCACCACGCGAATACTTGCTAATCGCAGGAATAGCGCGACACGACTCCCTGCAAGTTTACCAAGAGTGCTATGGACTCTACGATTTTTGCGCTATCAGCGTGACTGGCAACAAGAAGTTCTGGGGAGAGGTCGCGCTGCCAAGCAGCACGGCAGACGAAGGCGAGCCGACCTCCTCGCCCGAATCAACTGTGTAAATATCGTTTAAAAACATCGTACCTTACATTCGTAGAGATATTTTTCAGGCCTATGTCAAAATTTAACTTCGAAAACGAACTAATCGCCACGCAAGAGCATGAATTACCAGCGATTGGTCTGCATTTTACAACGCCTGAGCGTAATTTTTCCTCCGAAGGTGAGGCACGCTCCGTTAACGTCATTTACGAAGACGCCCAGAATAACGACGTAGTCTGGCAACCGGATGTTCTCTGGGAGGCGAGAAATATAGCTGATCGCCAGGGAATCACCCATGTGATCGATATCGGGTGCGGTGGCGGCCATAAGCTCGTTCACTATTTCCAGGGTGGCGGATATGACGTCATGGGGATCGACTATCATGGTTCCCTATCCCTAAGCCGCGCCGCCTATCCTGAATGGCAATGGGTAGAATGTGACCTGACATCCTGGGATGATCTTTCCCGAATCTCACTGGAACTGACGAATACAGCTCCAGTCGTCATGATTTTGTCAGATGTAATCGAACATTTGACCGACCCAAGACCTCTGGTCGCATGGATGCGCGCGCAATTAATCGCGCGCCCTGGCAGCCGTCTAGTTGTATCAACTCCTGATCGTACACTTCTCGATTATGAAGACGTAAATAGCCGACCTGAGAACAAATCACACGTCCGGGAATGGTCCTTTACGGAACTTGAACGTTATTTCGTCTCAAGTGGCTTGGAGATCATCCGATCAGGGCATACTCGTGCGAATCAATACGATCCGGTTATCTCTACGATTTTCATTGAATGCGCTTGCTCCGAAGAGTTCTACAAAGAATTCCTTATCGACGTTGGCTTACTGCATGGCGATGAGTGGCCACAGCATCTTCTAGTGACTACGGAATACGCCGGAATTCACAACACTGGAGGAATTGGTACATTCGTTCGAGAGCAACGAGAGTCTTACGGCTACGACAAATCACTTTGCTTGTTCGGCGGCGTAGCTAACGGACTCACCCAGGAAATTCTGCGTGCTGAAAAACTTGTGTCCACTTCAATGTTATTGGTTGAATCCGACATACAGTCCTTACCTTTAGAAGATCAATTTCTAAAAGCAGTGCAGCAATTTCTATTTTATTTTCCTGATATTTCGACAATTCAATATGGCGATTATCAAGGTATCGGCTGCCGAATCGCTCAGGCGAAACAAACAGGGTTGCTGCCGCAAACGATCAGAATTATCGCCCACTGCCATGGCATAACCCATTATCTTGAGAATGCGCATGAATCGTGGCTCGGACTATCCCATTCGGGTACGGCCGAAAAAGAAAAAATTTCTGTGGAAGGTGCTGACTTAGCAGTCTTCCCTACTACCTTCCTGCGCGAGCTTTATGCTGAAGCCGGCATTAACGTCCCAGCGGAAAACAATGTCCTGCTGCGCTACCCTCTTCATAGCCCAGTCTCTGAGCTTGACGCATCGACCAAGATTGATACGTTGATTTTTTACGGGAAACGTTCCCGTATGAAAGGCTATGACTTGCTCCTGGACTCCCTTGCTGGCGTGGATGTAGAGCAATGGAAAAAAGCCGGGATTACCACCATTTGCCTGATCGGGCCTAAAGTTCATGGCAACCCACAAACAGATTCCATGCTTGAGGTATTGCGAGAGCATTATCAGGTTGAGGAATTTTGTAATTTAAGTCGGCAGCAGGCGATTGATACTTTACACGAGCGAGCGCACCGCGCGATTTGCCTGATGCCCTATCTTGGTGACAATCATCCCTACGCACTACTTGATGTTGCCTTCTCCACAACTGTCCCGTTGATGGCCAACGCCGGCGGGGTTCCTGAAATGATCCCCGAGGAATTCCGAAGCATTTGTTTAGCCGACCCCAATGCTTTGAGCTTCCGCGCGCGAATTCATGGCCTCCTCTCATTGTCGTCAGCTGCATTTCATGATTTGCGAGAGTCCTTCGTTTCGACGATGGCTCAAACTCAAAATGATATCAATGAGTTGGTCAAGGCGTTCCCTGGAGATCAGCAGCCCAAGCTACTTGCAGGGAACACAGGCGAAGCCACGATAATTGTTCCTGTATTTAATACACCGCTTGATTACATCGAAGACCTCATTTTCGGAATCAACAATCAAAGCCTGAAACCAGCAGAAGTTGTTTTCGTCGATGACGCGTCAGAGGAAGATTACGTTGATGGATTGCAAAGTCTGGTAAAAGAACATCTGCTATTACCATACCGGATAATACGGCACCCCCAGAACAAGGGCTTGGCTGGGGCGCGAAATACGGGCCTCGCGGCCGCACAAACTGATTTCATCATCAATATCGACTCAGATGATGTACCGTTGAATGATTTTGTAAGAGATATCGTTTTCTCTCTCAGATCAAATCCGCAGCACGCCGCGGCCGTTCCTTATCTTTGTGCTTTTGATGACGGTACTGATTTCAACATCGTGCGATCTGGCATGTATGTGTACCGCCCTCTTGGCGACGGTGTAATTGCGTCGCAACTGGATAACCAGCTTGGGCATGCGAACGCAGGGTTTAGAACATCCACGCTGAGAGAGTTTGGTGGATGGGACGAATCCAGCAAGGCCATGTGGGAAGATTGGGCGCTTTACTTGAAGTTGACGGCAGCGGGTCGAAAAATTGCGATCATTCCAAAGATTGGTTGCCTTTATCGTGTCCGCCCACAGTCAATGCTGCGTACATATAAGACCTGGCCTGCGATGCGTCGACTGGCGAACAACATGCTCGGGCTGCCTAGATATGAAAATTTCCGCCTGCAGGCAATGCTCCGTAGCTATCGCGACGTCACAGCGCAGGAAGCGGAATCTCGACATCGCTTAGCTGCACTTCAGCTAGAGTTCAGTATCCTTCAGCAAGAGATTAACTCTAGTCGCCAGGAGCTAAACAGAGGCGGAGTCAGAGCGGTGCGCAGCCTGGCCAACCGGCTCGCACAATACCCTGCGTTGTTTGATGCAGTAAGAAAATGTGGGCGTACCGGGTGGAAAATCTTACGCAAACTGGCTCATCTGGGCCGCCGACTCAGAGGATGAGCCGGCGCCTAACAGGAAAACAACTCAACTGAATTGAGCCCAATGTAATCTAAACAGCCCGCCGTTTTTTGAACGCCTACGAAGTTGCTTTCAAAAAACAGCGGGCTGTTAACTATAAGATCTCAGCCACCTTGATCGCGGACTGGCTAGCTCGCAAAACATCGACAGATAGGCTTATTAAAAGGAAGCCCTGGAAACTCTCTTTTCCTCGAAAATTTTAATATCCCTTCAAATATCTCCGACTACTTGGATGCCGCCACTCCAGCATTAAACTTCCATGCCAGCACCATTAGCGGGGAATAGGCCAAGAGCGCACCGAAAGCACCATTTAACCAATTGTTTCCGACCATCAATGCCAGTGGAAACAAGTAACACACATTTATTATCACGACCCCCGCCGTTACCAGTCCATGACTACCCCACCGATCAGTTGCATGCTGATATCCGTGACTACGATGGGCTTCGTATACTTTGTCGCCGCGCAAGAGACGCTGAATTAAAGTCCAGGTTGCATCGACAATAAAAACGCCGAGCATAATCATCCAACTCCACAGCATTTCCGGTGAATTTCCCGAAGACTGGATTGCCACCCCCCCAAGCACCAACCCCAGAAAACCACTTCCTGCATCTCCCATAAAAATCCGTGCGGGTGGAAAATTCCACCATAGAAAACCTGCTACTGCCCCTGCCAGAATCAAGGGCATCCAAGCCAAGTCACTGCTCCCGCTGATCCAACAAACCAACCCCATTCCAAGGCAAACACTGATAGCCTCGGCGCTGGCCAAACCATCAATCCCGTCCATGAAGTTATACAGATTCAACATCCAAACCAAATACACCACACCCAGGATGTCACCAAACCACCCCAGATTTATAACGACGCCAAATAAATCGATTGTGGGGAAACCGTTAAACCAGAACAGAGCCCATCCCGCCGCAATGAAATGACCCAACAAACGCCACCTGGCGGCAATATGGCCATGATCATCAGCGAACCCTATCAACGCGACGAGTAGACCCGAGCCAAAGACCCCATACAGCGTAGAGGCGCTTATCAGATTAAGACCCGCAAGCACGGGAAGCGCTAGAAGGAAGGAAACTACAATGGCCACCCCGCCCCCGCGCGGCGTAGGGACCGAATGAGAGCTACGCTCGTTAGGTATATCCATCAAACTCTTCGTCAGCGCATAACGGCGCAAGACAAACGTCGATGCCCATGAAATGGCGAAAACTGCGAATAGAAGCCACCAAACAGTCATTTCGATTGTTCATCCAGATAATAGCCAGCGGTCTGACGCATGGCTTTGTCCATATTGACGGAAGGACTCCATCCCAATAAATCACGATTTTTACTAATATCGACTTGGAGGGAACCGCAGACTCTCTGCGCGATAGCCTTCCTCCCCAGCGCTGATGCCATTAGCGTTAATAACGTCTCAGGGAATGGCACAAGCCGCGCGGAGTTACCCAACGCCTTAGAAAGCCGACGGAGCAGTTCAGTTGTAGACAAGTCTTCACCGTCGCTCACCAGAAAGATCTGATTGGCGGCTGCGGGATGATCAATGCACGTAACAATAAGACTCACCAGATTTCCGATCGAAACCAGACTTCGTTGATTGCTGATAGCACCTAGAGGCAAAGGGATACGTCTGGCCAGCCAACTCAGCATGCTGCGAAAGTTTGCTTTCACCCCTGGACCATAGACCAGTGGAGGGCGAATGATCACCACTTCCATGCCGGTGTCTCGACTTAATTGCTTTAATCCCTCCTCAGCCTCGTATTTGGATACGCCGTATGGATCCTGCGGATCGGGTCGATCATCGGCTTTGAACGGCATACCCAAGCATGTACTTTCGCCATTGACCTTAATTGAACTAACGAAGATGAAGCGTTTAACCCCTGATGCAGCAGCATGCTCCGCCAACCTGAGGGTGCCGATCACATTTACTTTACGGAACTCGGCCAAAGCGTCCATTGAGGCCTCATTCATGACATGCACTCGAGCAGCGGCATGAATGACAACTTGTACATCATCAAGGACGGGCAAGGCATCGACGCGGGTCAAGTCGAAGATTTGGGTCGGGCACAGTCCATTCAGGCGCGTGATACCGCGCGCAGATGCAATTGGGGAGAACTTCTTGTCCACTAACAGCTTGAAAACTACCGCTTCGCCAACAAAACCAGCCCCCCCTGTAACTAATACCTTCGGGGCCATCATCTAGTCATCTTCCCTATCAACGCAGTAACCCAGCAAATGCAAAAGAAAAAAATCTTATCGCGCATCCGGCGTCGACAATGGCAGGCGCTGAAGGACAGCCTCAAAAGGTGCCTGCGCCGCAATTTCAGCCAGGTTCGTACAAAGGGGTGTGAGTCATGCCCGATCAAGTGCGCAATCAGTTGCACCTGATTAAACCACCAACCATCGTGAATGGTTTTGTAGCGGGCAACCAGTGGGCTTAAACCCTTGTTGGCGCCCACTTGGTTACGCTCGTGTTGGCGGTAGTTCATGGATGGTTCAGGATCGATGTACCAACGATAATCATGGCTGCGGGCAAATGCATAGCAATACCAGTCATGCAAACTGACATCTTGTAAAAGCCGCCAATTATCGAGCATCGATTTTTTTAGAGAATCCGCGAGGCGCTTACTCATTACGTACGTACAGCCGGGCCCCGCAGCCTCGAAAAGAAAATCCCAGGCAACCTGAGGTTGTGCCTTGTCCAGAAAATGAGTTTTGCCATTTGGCCAGAAAGCCGTGACGTTACTGGAGTAGGCATCCACCTCACGGGTTTGGAGGACATGCGTCGCACGCTGAAGCTTGTTCGTGTGCCAGATGTCATCCTGATCAGCGAAGGCAACAAAATCGTAACCGTCAAAGTTAACATCGCGTATGAGTCGAAAGAAATTTCGAGATGCTCCACCGAAGCTGCCGGCAGCCGGCAAGACTAAAACTTCAGGATGCTCAGCGGCGTAAGCAGCACACCACCCTTCGGTACCATCAGTGGAGGGATCAATACTGATATAAATAGTTACGTCGATAGCTAACTGGCCGAGGATCGAGGCCAATTGCTCCTCGATCCACTGCATACCATTGTAGGCAGCCAGCAAAACCGCGACCTTGGGATGTTTTACTGGCATGCCATTCCTGCTTGCACCGGTTAAAACGCTTCGACTCGAAAAGGCTCGGCGCTCGAATCAGCGAGATGGTGAATCCAGCAGCTTCTGCAGGTACTGACCGTACCCGGTCTTCTTTAGTGCATCAGCTTGAGCGCCCAACTGCTCGGCGGTAATCCAACCATTGTGATAGGCAATCTCTTCAAGACAAGCCACTTTCAGGCCTTGGCGTTGCTCAATGGTGTGCACAAAGTGGCTCGCTTCGAGTAGAGAATCATGGGTCCCGGTATCGAGCCAGGCGAAACCACGCCCTAGCATTTCAACATTGAGTGTCTTGCGCTCGAGGTACGCACGGTTAACATCGGTGATTTCAAGTTCGCCACGATCGGAGGGTTTGATATTTTTAGCGATCTCGACAACATCGTTGTCGTAGAAATACAGCCCGGTAACTGCATAGTTGGATTTTGGCTTCAGCGGTTTTTCTTCAATACTTAGCGCCCGACCGGTTTTGTCGAACTCTACAACACCAAAACGCTCGGGATCGGAGACGTGATAACCAAATACGGTCGCACCATGCTGCTGAGAGCTGGCAGAGCGCAAATTATCCGAGAAGTGCTGACCGTAGAAAATATTATCACCGAGGATCAGGCAGCAAGGGGATTCGCCGATGAACTCTTCACCAATAATAAAAGCCTGTGCCAGGCCATCCGGACTTGGTTGCTCGGCGTACGTCAGCTTGATGCCATACAGGCTGCCATCACCCAACAGTTTACGGAAACATGGCAAATCTTCAGGCGTGGAAATAATCAGGACTTCACGCATGCCCGCCAGCATCAGCACCGACAGCGGATAAAATATCATCGGCTTGTCGTAAATCGGCAACATCTGCTTGGACACCCCAAGAGTCAGAGGATGCAGACGAGTGCCGGAGCCACCGGCGAGGATGATGCCTTTACGATTTGTCGTGGTCATTTGTTCAAAACTTCCCTAAGCATTCGGGTTACACCACTTTGCCAATCCGGCAAGTGCAGAGAAAAATTGTCGCGCAACTTCTGAGTATTCAGCCGTGAATTGAGTGGGCGACGTGCAGGCGTTGGATAAGCAGTCGTGGCTATCTCGTTTACAGACGTCACGGCGAGCGCTTCGCCGTTGTCTTTGGCGAAATCGATGACTTGGGTTGCATACCCATGCCATGAAACCTCTCCACGGGCGGCCAAGTGATAAACACCCGCCAATTCGGGACGCTGCATCACTTTGAGAATTGCAAAAGCAGTCACGTCGGCAATCAGATCAGCACCGGTTGGCGCGCCTACCTGATCGGCAATAACATCGAGAGACTCACGATCTTTCGCCAGTCGCAACATGGTTTTCGCGAAGTTGTTGCCGCGAGCAGCATATACCCAACAGGTACGAAAAATCAGATGCTTACACCCCGAATCGACAATCGCCTGCTCGCCTAGAAGCTTGCTGGCACCGTACTGATTCAGGGGAGCGACCGGATCATCTTCCCGCCAAGGTGCAGAACCATCCCCACTGAATACATAATCAGTCGAGTAATGAATCAGCCATGCATCGCAGGACAGCGCTTCCTCTGCCATCACACAAAGTGCCCGACCATTTACTCGCTCAGCGAGTTGCGGCTCAGACTCTGCCTTATCCACGGCAGTATATGCAGCGGCGTTGACGATAACATTCGGGGCTACCTGACGAATGGTGGCGCGTAACGCGTCCAGGTCAGACACGTCGCCGCACAAGCCATCGACCGTATCGCGATCAAGGGAAATCAACTCACCAAGCGGCGCCAAGGAGCGCTGCAGCTCCCAACCAACCTGGCCATTTTTTCCCAACAAGAGAATTTTCATACCTTGTTCGAGCGACCTGCGTAATTCTGATCAATCCATTGCAGGTAGCTACCACTCTTTACGTGCTCTACCCATTCGGTGTTACTCAAGTACCATTCGACGGTCTTGCGAATACCGGTTTCAAAAGTTTCCTGGGGAGTCCACCCCAGCTCGCGCTGGATCTTGCTCGCATCGATTGCGTAGCGTTGATCGTGACCAGGGCGATCCTGAACATAAGTGATCAAACTTGCGTGCGGACGGTGAGCGGAGTCAGGGCGCAGCTCGTCCAGCAATGCACATAGGGTATGCACCACTTCGATATTCTGCTTCTCATTATGACCACCAATGTTGTAGGTCTCACCGATGTCCCCCTCCGTCACGACCTTGTATAACGCACGAGCGTGATCCTCTACGTACAGCCAGTCACGAACCTGATTGCCCTTGCCATAGACCGGCAGCGGCTTGCCTTCAAGTGCATTGAGAATGATCAGAGGAATCAATTTCTCAGGAAAATGACAGGGGCCGTAATTGTTCGAGCAATTGGTGACCAGAGTAGGCAGGCCATAAGTACGGGCCCAAGCGCGAACCAGATGGTCGGAACTTGCCTTGCTTGCCGAGTAAGGCGAGCTTGGCTGATAAGGCGTAGTTTCGGTGAAGAGGTCTTCCGGACCTTCAAGATCACCGTAAACCTCATCAGTAGAAATGTGGTGAAAGCGGAAGTTGGCTTTACGCCCATCCTCCAATGCAGCCCAATAGTGGCGCGCGGCTTCCAGCAGGGTGTAAGTACCGATGATATTGGTTTGAATGAACTCGGATGGTCCGGAAATCGAGCGATCGACATGAGACTCTGCGGCCAGATGCATGATCGCATCTGGTTGATGTTCATGCAGAACACGGTCGATTTGATCGCGATTGCAGATATCAACGTGCTCAAATGCATAACGCGCGTCCTGGCTAACCTCTGCCAGGGATTCCAGATTACCGGCGTAAGTCAGTTTATCGACGTTAACGACTGAGTCGGTTGTATTGGAGATGATATGACGGATGACTGCCGAGCCGATGAACCCGGCGCCGCCGGTAACTAAAATTTTCACGCGAAACCATACCCTTGAGCTGCGGACAGTGCCATCAACGAGCACCATCTAATCCATGAATTCAGAAGCCATCAATTATGGCCTCCGTCAAAGTCAGTCTGAATCGACGTGCGTTAAAGGCGTTGTCGAACAAGGGCTGCATTTTACAGCTTAACGGACGTTTTACGAATGGATATAGGCAGGTAGAGACGCAATTCGACAGATGCCCTGCATCTATCGTTTCAAGTAAGACGTTTGCGCGCTGCTTTGGACGAACGTCCTAGAAACCAGCCGAGAATCGGACCAATCAGCATGCCGATGAGCAACGCCAAAACCGCAACAAGCGAAACCGGCAACTGCGGACCAGACAAACCCAGAAACACTAACGATACCGACTGCTGGTTCTCCAGCACAAATGCCAGAATCAATAGCACCAATAAAAGAATGAAAACGCCAAGAAAGATACGCTTGAGGTTACGCATGAGCCACCCCAGGAAAAATAGCGATTGTCAAACCCCCTCCTCCTCTTCCTCGTTCACTCGATCACGCAGCTCTTTACCTGGCTTGAAATGCGGAACGAACTTGCCATCCAGACTGACCGACTGACCGGTCTTCGGATTGCGCCCAACGCGCGGCGCACGATAATGCAGAGAGAAACTGCCAAACCCACGGATCTCGATGCGATCTCCGGTAGCCAGGCACTGGGACATTTGTTCAAGCATGGTCTTGATGGCCAACTCCACATCCTTGGATGAGAGCAGCCCTTGATGGGTGACAATTCGTTCGATCAACTCCGACTTCGTCATATTTTTCCCTTCTTTTTCAAGCAGCTAGATCAGCGCTTGAAAGGTTTTAGCACGCCCGCAAGATTTTGAACAGCCCAGGGATTGACATATCTTCCACCGCGTCGAAACGCCCGTTTTCAGGGCATCACAGCAACAAACAGGGCACGGCATGCTTAACGGCAGATCACCAGCATGGTACGCGTCACGTAGCCCGCCGGATTGAAGCCAAAAGGAAACTCATCCTCATCCTTGGCATCATCTGAACGCGTGATCACTTTGTACCCCGCGCCCTTGCACTCCTTTGCCGCGCGCTTCTGGCATTTCTCCCAGCCAGAGCCCAACCCAGAGCAGTCGACCTCTATACCACTGACACCACGCACGGCATGGGTCTTGGCACTGGTCGTACAGCCAGCCAGAACCAGTACAGCCATGAGGACAATAAACTTGTTCATCCACTTCCTTATGCCAGGCAAATGCCCGACGACTACACGCTTAAGACCAAGCTTAGACGTGAATAGACGATTGATCCGATTAAAGAAACAGACCAGCCCGAAGTGGAATTGGTTTCACCGAAACACTGGCGAAAACCTGGAAGCACCAAATCGCACGCACAAAAAAGGGCGACCGAAGTCGCCCTTTTTCATGATCAAGCAGAACTTAGTTCTGTTTGGCCATTGCCTGGCGCAGCAGTGCCGCCATGGTGGTGTCGCCTTTTTCTTCCGGAGCAGTTTCTTTCAGGCTCTGGATAGCTTCTTTCTCTTCAGCATCATCTTTCGACTTGATGGAGAGTTGGATCACGCGGCTCTTACGATCAACGCTGATGATCTTGGCTTCTACTTCCTGGCCTTCTTTCAGAACGTTGCGCGCGTCTTCAACGCGGTCACGGCTGATTTCGGAGGCTTTCAGAGTCGCTTCGATATCGTCGGCCAGAACGATGATGGCGCCTTTGGCGTCAACTTCTTTCACGGTGCCAGTAACGATTGCGCCTTTGTCGTTAACCGAGACGTACTCGGAGAACGGATCGCTTTCCAGTTGCTTGATACCCAGGGAGATACGCTCGCGCTCTGGGTCAACCGACAGGATAACGGTGTCCAGCTCGTCGCCCTTCTTGAAACGACGAACAGCTTCTTCGCCAACTTCGTTCCAGGAGATGTCGGACAGGTGAACCAGACCGTCGATGCCGCCGTCCAGACCAATGAAGATACCGAAATCGGTGATCGACTTGATGGTGCCGGAGATTTTATCGCCCTTGTTGAACTGGCCAGAGAAATCTTCCCATGGGTTAGATTTGCACTGCTTGATGCCCAGGGAGATACGACGACGCTCTTCGTCGATGTCCAGAACCATAACTTCCACTTCGTCGCCGACTTGTACGACTTTCGAAGGGTGGATGTTCTTGTTGGTCCAGTCCATTTCCGAAACGTGTACCAGACCTTCAACGCCTTCTTCCAGCTCAGCGAAGCAGCCGTAGTCGGTCAGATTGGTTACACGAGCGGTAACGCGAGTGCTTTCTGGGTAACGGGCTTTGATAGCAACCCATGGATCTTCGCCCAGTTGCTTCAGGCCCAGGGAAACACGGTTGCGTTCGCGATCGTATTTCAGAACCTTGACGTCGATTTCGTCACCAACGTTGACGATCTCGGAAGGATGCTTGATGCGCTTCCAGGCCATGTCGGTGATGTGCAGCAGGCCGTCCACGCCACCCAGATCGACGAATGCGCCGTAATCGGTGAGGTTTTTGACGATACCTTTGACTTGCTGGCCTTCCTGCAGGGATTCCAGCAGAGCTTCACGCTCGGCGGAGTTCTCGGCTTCCAGGACGCTGCGACGGGAAACGACAACGTTGTTGCGCTTCTGGTCCAGCTTGATGACCTTGAATTCCAGCTCTTTGCCTTCCAGGTGCGTGGTGTCGCGCACTGGACGGACGTCAACCAGGGAACCTGGCAGGAACGCACGGATGCCGTTAACGTCGACAGTGAAGCCGCCTTTAACCTTACCGTTGATAACGCCCTTGACCACTTCCTCAGCTGCGAAGGCTGCTTCCAGAACGATCCAGCACTCGGCGCGCTTGGCTTTTTCACGGGACAGCTTGGTTTCACCGAAACCGTCTTCAACCGAGTCCAGAGCAACGTGAACTTCGTCACCGACATTGATAGTCAGATCGCCAGCGTCGTTGTAGAACTGCTCAAGCGGGATGAGTGCTTCAGACTTCAGGCCAGCGTGAACGGTTACCCAGCGAGCTTGGTAATCGATATCAACGATAACACCGGTGATGATGGAGCCTGCCTGAAGGTTCAGGGTTTTTAGGCTTTCTTCAAAGAGTTCCGCAAAGCTTTCGCTCATTTTAATTCCTGTAGATGAGGGCGAAGAATACGCCCATCTCCACACCCCAGACGGTGTGGGTTAGTTTCATTTAAAAGAAGCGCTGCAGGACTATGACTGGTCCCCTGCGGCCTTCTTGGTCACCCGGCGATATCGCGAATGGCGATCTCGCTCATGATGCGTTCAAGCACCTGATCGATGGACAACTCCGTGGAATCCAGCTGTATCGCGTCGGCCGCCGGTTTGAGCGGGGCCACTGCGCGCTGGGTGTCACGCTCGTCGCGTGCACGGATCTCATCTAGCAGACTCGACAGACTAACACCCTCGACTTTGCCCTTCAACTGCAAATATCGACGGCGCGCCCGTTCCTCGGCACTGGCAGTCAGGAAAATCTTCAGCGGTGCATCGGGGAAAACCACCGTACCCATGTCGCGACCGTCGGCTACAAGGCCCGGCGCTTCCTGGAAAGCACGCTGGCGCTGCAGCAGCGCCTCGCGCACAGCCGGCAATGCAGCCACTTGCGAAGCGCCGGAGCCGACGCTTTCGGTGCGAATGACATCGCTGACCTCGTCCCCTTCCAGAATGATCCGTTGCAATTGACCGTCGGTCGCCGCAATGAACTGAACATCCAGATGAGCGGCAAGTTTCTTCAACAGCTCTTCATTGGTCAGGTCGACACCATGGTTGTGCGCAGCGAACGCCAGCAAACGGTAAAGCGCACCGGAATCCAGCAGATTCCAGCCAAGACGCTTGGCCAGAATCCCGGCAACGGTGCCTTTGCCCGAGCCGCTTGGCCCATCGATGGTGATGACCGGTGCAATGTTCTTCACGACTGAGCCTCTTGTGCCACACGAATACCGACCTGACCGCACAATGCGAGGAAGTTCGGGAACGACGTCGCGACGTTGGCGCAATCATGGATGCGGATCGGTGCAGTGGCGCGCAAGGATGCAACGCTGAAGGCCATCGCGATACGGTGATCGCCGTGACCATGCACTTCGCCGCCGCCAATCTGGCCGCCGTCGATGATGATGCCGTCCGGAGTTGGCTGACATTTGACGCCCAGCGCCAGCAAACCGTCCGCCATCACCTGAATGCGATCCGATTCCTTGACCCGCAGCTCTTCGGCACCAGTCAGCACGGTGCGCCCTTCGGCACAGGCAGCGGCCACGAACAGTACCGGGAATTCATCGATGGCCAGCGGAACCAGCGCTTCGGGAATCTCGATACCCTTGAGTTTAGCTGCCCGCACGCGCAGGTCAGCCACAGGTTCGCCGCCGACTTCACGCTGGTTTTCCAGAGTGATGTCCGCGCCCATCAGACGGAGGATGTCGATGACGCCGGTACGGGTCGGGTTGATGCCGACGTGTTCAAGCACCAACTCCGAACCTTCGGCAATCGAAGCAGCCACCAGGAAGAACGCCGACGACGAGATGTCGCCTGGTACTTCGATATGAGTAGCGGTCAGCTTGCCGCCGGACTCGACCGAAGCCGTCGCACCATCAACGCTCACCGGGTAGCCAAAGCCACGCAGCATGCGCTCGGTATGGTCGCGGGTCGGCGCAGGCTCGGTAACCGTGGTCTTGCCTTCAGCGTACAGACCGGCGAGCAGCAGGCAGGATTTCACCTGAGCACTGGCCATCGGCATGGTGTAGGTCAGACCTTTGAGCTTGTGGCCACCACGAATGATCATCGGCGGACGACCTTCAGCGGCAGTTTCGATCACGGCGCCCATTTCACGCAGTGGATTGGCCACGCGATTCATCGGACGCTTGGACAGCGAAGCATCACCGGTCAGGGTGCTGTCGAAGTTCTGCGCGGCCAACAGACCGGACAGCAGACGCATCGAGGTACCGGAGTTGCCCAGATAGATCGGGCCCGGCGCAGGTTTCAGGCCGTGCAGGCCAACACCGTGAATGGTCACGCGGCCGTGGTGCGGGCCTTCGATGACCACGCCCATGTCGCGGAATGCCTGCAAGGTTGCCAGGGCGTCTTCGCCCTCAAGGAAACCTTCGACTTCGGTGACGCCTTCGGCCAGCGAGCCGAGCATGATCGAACGGTGGGAAATGGATTTGTCACCCGGTACGCGAATCCGACCGGACAGGCGGCCACCAGGTTGAGCCAGGAAGATCAGATCGTTGGAATTCATAGCGTCCACATAGGCCCTGCGGGCCAGGATTTTACTGAAATGCTCGCGGGCAACCCGGGCGCGAGTGAAAACGCCCAACAATTGGTGCCCATCCCCTGCATCGACCGCGTCGCGCAAGGCGTCGAGGTCGCTGCGAAATGTATCGAGTGTGCGCAGGACAGCCTCGCGGTTGGCGAGGAAGATGTCGTGCCACATCACCGGGTCGCTTCCGGCGATTCTTGTGAAATCGCGGAAACCGCCCGCAGCGTAACGGAAGATCTCAAGATTTTCATTGCGCTTGGCCAACGAATCGACCAGACCGAACGCCAGCAGGTGCGGCAGATGACTGGTTGCAGCCAACACTTCATCGTGACGCTCGACCTGCATGTGCTCGACATCGGCGCCCAGTTCGCGCCACAGACGATCAACCACCGCCAGCGCAGCCGGATCGGTTTGCTCAAGCGGCGTGAGGATCACTTTATGGCGGCGGAACAGCTCGGCATTGGAGGCTTCCACCCCGCTCTGCTCGGAACCGGCAATCGGATGGCCCGGCACGAAGCGCGCCGGCATAGCACCAAACGCTTCGGTTGCCGCGCGCACGACATTGCCTTTGGCGCTGCCGACATCGGTCAGAATCGCCTGACCCAGATCCATGCTCGCCAATCGCGCGAGCACTTTCTCCATCGCCAGAATCGGCACCGCCAACTGAATCACGTCCGCGCCCTGGCATGCAGCCGCCAGGTCATCTTCGCAGCGATCCACCACACCCAACTCGACCGCCAGCTTGCGCGATTGCGGATCGAGATCGACCCCAACCACTTCGCGGCACACGCCGCTTTCACGCAAGCCCTTGGCAAACGAACCACCGATCAACCCCAGACCGACCACTACAAGGCGACCGATCATAGGTGCAGCAGATTGCAGAGCAGTGACATCACCCACGAGCCAGAACCTTGCGCAGCGCTTCGAGGAAGCGGCTGTTTTCCGCCGGCAGACCGATGGTCACCCGCAGGTGGTTCGGCATGCCGTAATTGGCCACTGGACGCACAATTACGCCTTCGCGCAGCAAGCCCTGGAACACCGGAGCCGCCACCTGACCGAGATCGACGCAAATGAAGTTACCCTTGGACTCGATCCAGCCCAAGTCCAGCTCCCGGAAACCGGCTTGCAGTTGCTGCATGCCTGACTCGTTGAGCTGACGGCTTTGCGCCAGATACTCTTCATCTTTCAACGCCGCACACGCCGCAGCCAAAGCCAGGCTGTTGACGTTGAACGGCTGGCGAACACGGTTCAGCACGTCCGCCACTACCGGAGTGGACAGGCCATAACCAACGCGCAACGCCGCCAGACCATAGGCCTTGGAGAACGTGCGCGAAACCAGCAGATTCGGGTACGCAGCGAGGAAGTCCAGACCGTCCGGCAGATCGCTGCCTTCGGCGTACTCGATGTACGCCTCGTCCAGCACCACCAGCACATGCTCCGGTACGTCCTGCAGGAATTCGTCCAGCGCTTCGGCGCCGAACCATGTGCCGGTCGGGTTGTTCGGGTTGGCGATGAATACTACGCGGGTGTTGGCATCGATGGCCGCGAGCATCGCCGGCAAATCGTGCCCCCAATCTTTGGCTGGGACGACTTTGGCCTCGGCACCGACCGCCTGAGTGGCAATCGGATACACAGCGAACGCGTGCTCGCTGAACACGGCATTCAGGCCCGGCGCAAGATAGGCGCGCGCGACCAGTTCGAGAATGTCGTTCGAGCCATTGCCCAGGGTGACCTGGTTCAGGTCGACACGGCACTGCTCGGCCAGCAGGGATTTCAGCGCGAAACCATTACCATCCGGGTAACGGGTCAGCTCGGCCAGTTCTTCGCGGATCGCCGCCAGCGCTTTCGGGCTGGCGCCCAGCGGGTTTTCGTTGCTTGCCAGTTTGACGATTTTGGCCGGATCAAGGTCCAGCTCACGCGCCAGTTCATCCACAGGCTTGCCCGGAACGTACGGCGAAAGTTGTTGCACGCCCGGCTGTGCCAGAGCGAGGAAATTGCCACTCATTACTACCGCCCCTTACAGAACTGCTTTCGGGTAGGAACCCAGCACTTTGAGTGCCACTGCTTCCTGACTGATCTTCTCCAATACACCCTTGATCAACGGATCACGGTGGTGGCCGACGAAGTCGATGAAGAACACGTAAGTCCATTTGCCGCTGCGCGACGGACGGGTTTCGATGCGGGTCAGGTCGATCCCGTTGTCATGGAACGGCACCAGCAACTCGTGAAGCGCGCCGGGTTTGTTGCTCATCGACACGATGATCGAGGTCTTGTCGTCGCCGGTCGGCGGCACTTCCTGGTTACCGATCATCAGGAAGCGCGTCGAGTTGTCCGGACGGTCTTCGATCTTCTCGGCCAGACGAGTCAGGCCATACAGCCCGGCCGCCATGTCGCCAGCGATTGCCGCCGAATTCCACTCGCCCTTGACCCGCTTGGCCGCTTCGGCGTTGCTCGACACCGCCACGCGCTCGACATTCGGGTAATGCGCATCCAGCCACTTGCGGCACTGGGCCAGCGACTGCGCATGGGAATAGATGCGGCTGATGCTGTCGGTCTTGGTATTTTCACCGACCAACAGGTGATGGTGGATACGCAGCTCGACTTCGCCACAGATCACCATGTCGTGCTCGAGGAAGCTGTCCAGCGTGTGGTTGACCGCGCCTTCGGTGGAGTTTTCCACCGGCACAACACCAAAGTTCACCGCACCGGCAGCCACTTCACGGAACACTTCGTCGATCGCCGCCATTGGCTTGCTGATCACCGCATGACCAAAGTGCTTCATGGCCGCCGCTTGAGTGAAGGTGCCTTCAGGGCCGAGATAAGCCACCTTCAGTGGCTGCTCCAGCGCCAGGCAGGAAGACATGATTTCGCGGAACAACCGCGCCATCTCTTCGTTGCCCAACGGTCCCTGATTGCGCTCCATCACGCGCTTGAGCACCTGAGCTTCACGCTCGGGACGATAGAACACCGGCACTTCGCCTTCGGCCAGCGAAGCCATCTTTACTCGTGCGACTTCCTGGGCGCAACGCGCACGCTCACTGATCAGCTCCATGACTTTGGTGTCCAGAGCGTCAATGCGAACGCGCAGCGCCTTGAGTTCTTGCTCGGACATCAGCCGTGTTCCTTCTCGAATTCAGCCATGTACGCCACCAGCGCATTGACGGCGGTGATGTCGACGGCGTTGTAGATGGAGGCGCGCATGCCGCCCACGGAGCGGTGGCCCTTGAGGTTGAGCAGACCGCGTGCGTCGGCGCCGGCGAGGAACGGCTTGTCCAGACGATCATCAGCCAGACGGAACGGCACGTTCATCCACGAGCGGTCGGACTTGTTGATCGGGTTGCTGTAGAGACCACTGGCATCGATGAAGTCATACAGCGTGCGCTGCTTGACGTCGTTGAGCTTGGCGATGGCTTCGACGCCACCCTGCTCTTTCAGCCACTGGAACACCAGACCGGACAGGTACCAGGCCAGGGTCGGCGGGGTGTTGTACATAGAGCCGTTATCGGCCGCGACCTTGTAGTCGAGCATGGTCGGGCACAGGGCACGGGCCTTGCCGAGCAAGTCTTCGCGGATGATGTTGACGACGATGCCGCTCGGGCCGATGTTTTTCTGCGCACCCGCGTAGATCATGCCGAAACGCGAGATGTCGACCGGGCGCGACAGAATGTCCGAGGACATGTCAGCCACCAGCGGTACGTCGCCGGTTTCCGGGATCCACTGGAATTCCAGACCGCCGATGGTTTCGTTCGGCGCGTAGTGAACGTAAGCGGCGTCTTTCGACAGGTTCCACTCGTTCTGACCCGGAATGGCGAAATAGTCGTAAGGCTTGGCGGTGGCGGCAACATTGACGTGGCCGTAGCGCGACGCTTCTTCGATGGCTTTCTGCGACCAGATACCGGTGTCGATGTAGTCGGCAGAGCCGCCTTCAGGCAACAGGTTCAGTGGAATCTGCGCGAATTGCTGGCTGGCACCACCTTGCAGAAACAGCACTTTGTAGTTCGAAGGGATATTCAGCAGGTCACGCAAATCCTGCTCGGCCTGGGTCGCGATGGACACGAACTCATCGCTGCGATGGCTCATTTCCATGACCGACAGGCCCTTGCCGTGCCAGTCAAGGAGTTCACCTTGGGCGCGTTGCAGGACAGCTTCGGGAAGCGCCGCAGGGCCGGCGCAGAAGTTATAGGCTCGCTTGCTCACATCCAGTCTCGCTCTGATTTGGTGATATCACGCAAAAAATCACACTACCGATCAACACGGCCCTGTGGGAGCGAGCCTGCTCGCGAATGCATCACCGCGGTGTGTCAGAGGTACCGCAGCGTCTGCATTCGCGAGCAGGCTCGCTCCCACAGGGAATCTCCATGATGTCGAAATTTCATACCGGACAAATAACAAGGGGGCGAATTTTCATCCGCCCCCTCGCTTGTCCGCTTATTCTTGCGGTTCTTCGTCTGCTGCGGCGTCGAGCTGCTGGTCTTCGGCGGCATCGTCGATCACGACGTTGCCCTCGAACTCCTCGCCCTCTTCACCTTCAAGCTCTTCACCTTCGACTTCCGAAGGCTCCTGAACCCGCTCCAGACCGACCAGGGTTTCATCCTTGGCCAGTTTGATCAGGGTGACGCCCTGCGTGTTACGACCCAGGCTCGACACTTCGTCGACACGGGTACGCACCAGAGTGCCCTGATCGGAGATCAGCATGATTTCTTCGCCATCCTGCACCTGAACCGCGCCGACCAGACGGCCGTTACGCTCGTTGCTGACCATGGCGATAACGCCTTGGCCGCCACGCTTGTACTCAGGGAACTCGGTGATGGCAGTACGCTTGCCATAACCACGCTCGGAAGCAGTGAGGATCTCGCTGCCTTCTTCCGGAATCAGCATGGAGATCAGCTTCTGCCCTTCCGGCAGACGCATGCCACGCACACCGCGGGCGGTACGGCCCATGGCGCGAACTTCGGATTCCTTGAAGCGGGTCACTTTGCCGCCGTCGGAGAACAGCATGATTTCCTGCTCGCCATCGGTGATGGCAGCGGAGATCAGAATGTCGCCTTCGTCCAGTTCCAGGGCGATCAGACCGACGCTGCGCTGACGGCTGAAGGCCACCAGCGGAGTCTTCTTGACCGTACCGTTGGCGGTCGACATGAAGATGAACGGCGCCTTCTTGCGGTCGGCAGCCTTGATGCGCGCGCGGCGCTCTTCGTCGGTTTCGTTGCTGTTTTCGAGGTCTTCTACATCAGCTTCAACGCCTTCGGCTTCTTCTTCGTCAGCCTGACGCTTCATGGCTTCGAGATCGACCGGCAGCATGGTGGTGATGTATTCGCCCTCGCTCAACGGCAAGAGGTTGACCAGCGGACGACCACGGGCGGCGCGGGACGCTTCCGGAATCTCGTAGGTCTTGAGCCAGTACACCTTGCCCTTGCTGGAGAACAGCAGCAGCGTGGTGTGGCTGTTGGCAACCAGCAGGTGAGCGATGTAGTCCTCATCCTTGACGCCGGTAGCCGACTTGCCCTTACCGCCACGACGCTGAGCCTGGTACGCAGCCAATGGCTGAGTCTTGGCGTAGCCACCGTGGGAAATGGTCACGACGCGCTCTTCTTCCGGGATCATGTCACCCAGGGTCAGGTCGAGACGGGCATCGAGAATCTCGGTGCGACGCTGATCGCCATATTCGGCACGGATCACTTCCAGCTCTTCGCGGATCACTTCCATCAGGCGCACGGCGCTGTTGAGGATGCGGATCAGCTCGCCGATCTGGTTGAGGATCTCTTGATACTCGGCCAGCAGCTTCTCGTGCTCCAGACCGGTCAGACGGTGCAGGCGCAGTTCCAGAATGGCTTGCGCCTGCTCTGGCGAAAGGAAGTATTTGCCTTCGCGCAGACCGTATTGCGGATCGAGGTTTTCCGGACGGCACGAATCGGCACCGGCTCGTTCAACCATCGCCACTACGGCGGAGGATTCCCAAGGCGTGCTGATCAGCGCTTCCTTGGCTTCCGAAGGAGTCGGCGAAGCCTTGATCAGAGCGATAACCGGGTCGATGTTCGACAGGGCGACGGCCTGGCCTTCGAGGATGTGGCCACGCTCACGCGCCTTGCGCAGTTCGAACACGGTACGACGGGTGACGACTTCGCGACGGTGACGAACGAAGGCTTCCAGCAGATCCTTGAGGTTAAGGATGCGTGGGCGGCCATCGATCAGCGCAACGATGTTGATGCCGAATACCGATTGCAACTGGGTCTGGGCGTACAGGTTATTGAGGATCACCTCAGGCACTTCGCCGCGACGCAGTTCGATCACGACGCGCATACCGTCCTTGTCGGACTCGTCGCGCAGTTCGGTGATGCCTTCCAGCTTCTTCTCTTTGACCAGCTCGGCGATCTTCTCGATCAGACGCGCCTTGTTCAGCTGGTACGGCAGTTCGGTGATGACGATCTGCTGACGGCCACCGACCTTGTCGATGTCTTCAATGATCGAACGGGCACGCATGTAAATGCGCCCGCGACCGGTGCGGTAGGCTTCGATGATGCCGGCGCGACCGTTGATGATCGCGGCAGTCGGGAAGTCCGGACCGGGGATGTATTGCATCAGCTCATCGACGGTCAGCTCAGGGTTGTCGATGAGTGCCAGGCAACCGTCGATGACTTCACCGAGGTTGTGCGGCGGAATGTTGGTCGCCATGCCCACGGCGATACCGCTGGAACCGTTGACCAGCAGGTTCGGTACGCGAGTCGGCATGACCGCCGGGATCAGTTCGGTGCCGTCGTAGTTTGGCACCCAGTCCACGGTTTCTTTATGCAGGTCAGCCAGCAGTTCGTGCGCCAGCTTGGTCATGCGCACTTCGGTGTATCGCATGGCCGCAGCGTTGTCGCCGTCGACCGAACCGAAGTTGCCCTGACCGTCGACCAGCAGGTAGCGCAGGGAGAAAGGCTGAGCCATGCGGACGATGGTGTCGTACACCGCGGTATCACCGTGCGGGTGATACTTACCGATCACGTCGCCGACAACACGGGCAGATTTCTTGTACGGCTTGTTGAAGTCGTTGCCCAGCTCGCTCATCGCGAACAGTACGCGACGGTGCACGGGCTTGAGGCCATCGCGCGCATCCGGCAGTGCACGGCCGACGATTACGCTCATCGCGTAGTCGAGATAGGACTGTTTCAGCTCGTCTTCGATATTGACCGGGAGGATTTCTTTGGCCAGTTCGCCCATGAGAAGCCTGATTCCTTTTTCTGGTGAAACTTCGTCATATCCATGTGGGAGCAACGAAGCTCGTCGGGGCAGGCTGAGTGCCATGCACCGACTTACGACAAATCAACAATCTGGAGAGTGGATTTGCGCAGTAAAGACAGCTCCGCGGAGCTGCCTCGGAAAACGCCGGATGTTATCACAAAGGCCGCCACGCACCTATCCCCCAGATGCGCATGGAGCATAGTTAGTTGACCGGTGACAGGCTTAACGGGGACGAGAGAGGCTCAGAGCTTCTTTGAATGCAGAATTGGGGCGTGGATTGCGGATGTTTATTGACTTTTAAGGCCTCATCGCTGGCAAGCCAGCTCCCACAGAATCGGTGGCAAGCACAAAACCTGTGGGAGCTGGCTTGCCAGCGATGCCGTCTTCACAGACGCCATACCCCATCAATGCAGGCGTTTGCGGCACATCAACTGGGCCATCTTCGCGGTATCCGGGCGCTCGACGATGCCTTTCTCCGTGACGATTGCATCGATCAGGTCCGCCGGCGTCACATCAAACACCGGATTGAACGCCTCAACATCGGCGCCGACACGTTTGCCGCCGACTTCGAGCAACTCGGCACCGTCACGCTCCTCGATCGGGATGTCATCGCCGCTGGCCAGATTCATGTCGATGGTCGAACTCGGCGCCACCACCATGAAGCGCACCCCGTGGTGCATCGCATTGACGGCCAGTTGATAGGTGCCGATCTTGTTCGCCACGTCACCATTGGCCGTGATCCGATCAGCACCGACGATCACCCAGGTCACGCCTTTGGTCTTCATGATGTGCGCGGCGGCGGAGTCGGCATTCAGGGTGACAGGGATGCCTTCGTTGGCCAGCTCCCACGCCGTCAAGCGCGAGCCCTGTAGCCATGGACGGGTTTCGTCGGCATAAACACGCTCGACCATGCCCTCAAGGAACGCCGCGCGGATCACGCCCAGCGCCGTACCGAAACCACCCGTGGCGAGTGCGCCGGTATTGCAATGGGTCAGGATCGCCTGGGCATTGCCCTGATGCTTACGGATCAGGTCGACGCCCAGCTGCGCCATAGTCAGATTGGCTTCGCGGTCGCTTTCATGAATGGCGATGGCTTCCGCTTCCAGCGCGGCGAGCGGATCGGCATTGTCCTTCAGCCGATCAAGCCGATCGTGCATGCGACCCAGCGCCCAAAACAGGTTGACCGCGGTCGGACGAGAATCGGCCAGAAGTGCGAAATCCTCTTCCAGCGCCGCGTACCAGTCGCCACCTTCGGCAACCCGCGCACGGGCCGCAAGCACAATGCCATACGCCGCACTGATGCCGATGGCCGGCGCGCCGCGCACCACCATCGAGCGAATCGCTTCAGCCACGCCGGCGGCGCTGGTGTAGGCAATCCAGGTTTCCTCGAACGGCAAAATACGCTGATCCAGCAGGTGGAGCGCGCCATCTCGCCAATCGATGGCCTTTACTTTCTCCGCAGCCAACAGTCGATCGCGCATCCCTCACCCCGCACTCATGAACAAAAGCCGCCGATTATAGCGATCCCCCCGCGAAGACGCTCGGGTATACTTCGCCATCCTTTATAAAAGCACTGGAACCGACCCTCGATGCCGAAACCTGCCATTGCGCTCGACTTATTATTGCTGCCGACCTGGCTGGTACCCGTCGAACCTGCAGGCGTTGTGCTCAAGGAGCACGGCCTGGGCATCCGCGACGGTCGCATCGTGTTTATCGGACCGCGCGCCGAAGCGTTGAAATGTAACGCCACGGAAATCCGCGAGCTGCCGGATGTGCTGCTCGCTCCCGGCCTGATCAATGCGCACGGCCACGCGGCGATGACGCTGTTCCGTGGCATGGCCGACGATCTGCCGCTGATGACCTGGCTGGAAAACCACATCTGGCCGGCCGAGGCCAAATGGGTCGATGAAGACTTCGTCCGTGACGGCACCGATCTGGCCATCGCCGAGCAGATCAAGGGCGGCATCACCTGCTTCTCGGACATGTATTTCTTCCCGAAGGTTGCCTGTGAGCGTGTACACAACAGCGGTATCCGTGCACAAATCGCCATTCCGATCCTCGACTTCCCGATTCCCGGCGCCAGCAGCGCCGATGAAGCCATTCGTCAGGGCGTCGAGCTGTTTGGCGACCTCAAGCATCATGAGCGGATCAAGATCACTTTCGGCCCTCATGCACCCTACACCGTCGGCGACGAGAACCTCGAGAAAATCCGCGTGATCGCCGAGGAGCTCGACGCCTCGATTCACATGCACGTCCATGAAACTGCCTTTGAAGTCCAGCAAGCGCTCGAGCAGCGCGGCGAACGGCCGCTGGCCCGCCTCGGTCGACTCGGTTTGCTCGGCCCGCGCTTCCAGGCGGTGCACATGACGCAGATCAGCGATGACGACCTGGCGTTGCTGGTAGAAAGCAACACCAGCGTGATCCATTGCCCGGAATCGAACCTCAAACTGGCTAGCGGTTTCTGCCCGGTGGAGCGTTTGTGGCAGGCCGGGGTGAATGTCGCCGTCGGTACTGATGGTGCAGCGAGCAACAACGACCTCGACCTGCTGGGTGAAACCCGCACCGCCGCACTGCTGGCCAAAGCCGTCGCCGGCTCGGCCACCGCGCTCGATGCCCACCGCGCCCTGCGCATGGCCACTCTCAACGGCGCGCGGGCGCTGGGCATAGAATCGCAGGTCGGCTCGCTGGAAATCGGCAAAGCCGCCGACATCGTCGCCTTCGACCTCTCCGGCCTGGCCCAGCAGCCGGTCTATGACCCGGTTTCGCAGCTTATATATGCCACCGGTCGCGATTGCGTGAAACATCTGTGGGTCGCCGGCAAACAATTGCTCGACGACCGGCGCCTGACGCGCATGGACGAACAACAGCTGGGCGCCACCGCCCGCGCCTGGGGCCAGCGCATCAGCGGCCACACCGAATCGTAAACACCGCGGAACACAATCCGCGGCTACAGCCTTTTTCAAGTTTTTCGAGGAATTGAACATGAGCAACGTCGACCACGCCGAAATCGCCAAATTCGAAGCCCTGGCCCATCGCTGGTGGGATCGTGAAAGCGAATTCAAACCGCTACACGACATCAATCCGCTGCGGGTCAACTGGATTGACGAGCGGGTCAATCTGGCTGGCAAGAAGGTCCTCGACGTCGGTTGCGGCGGCGGCATTCTCAGCGAAGCCATGGCCCAGCGCGGCGCCACCGTGATGGGCATCGACATGGGCGAAGCGCCATTGGCGGTGGCGCAACTGCATCAGCTGGAATCCGGCGTCAGTGTCGAATACCGGCAGATCACCGCCGAAGCTTTGGCCGAAGAAATGCCCGAGCAGTTCGACGTAGTAACTTGCCTTGAGATGCTTGAGCACGTGCCCGACCCATCGTCGGTGATCCGCGCCTGCTTCCGCATGGTCAAACCGGGCGGCCAGGTGTTCTTCTCGACCATCAACCGCAACCCGAAGGCGTACCTGTTTGCCATCGTCGGCGCCGAATACATCATGAAGCTGCTGCCGCGCGGCACCCACGACTTCAAGAAATTCATCCGCCCGTCCGAGCTGGGCGCCTGGAGCCGCATGGCCGGCCTGACCGTCAAGGACATCATCGGCCTGACCTACAACCCGTTGACCAAGCACTACAAACTGGCCAACGACGTTGACGTCAACTACATGATCCAGACCCTGCGCGAGGAGTAAGCCGATGGCCATCAGAGCAGTCCTTTTCGACATGGACGGCACCCTGCTCGACACCGCGCCGGACTTCATCGCCATTTGTCAGGCGATGCGCGCGGATCGCGGCTTGCCGCCGATGAACGACAAGCACATCCGCGATGAAATCTCCGGCGGCGCCAAAGCGATGGTCGCGGTGACTTTCTCGATGGACCCGGAATCGCCGGGCTTCGAGCAATTGCGTCTGGAATTCCTCGAACGCTATCTGGTTGGCTGCGCAGTGCACAGCAAGCTGTTCGACGGCATGGGAGAACTGCTGGCCGACATCGAGAAAGCCAATCTGCTCTGGGGCGTGGTGACCAACAAGCCGCTGCGCTTCGCCGAGCCGATCATGCAACAACTGGGGCTGGCCGAGCGCTCGGCGCTGCTGATCTGCCCCGATCACGTGAAAAACAGCAAGCCGGATCCGGAGCCGTTGATCCTTGCGTGCAAGATGCTTGATCTGGATCCGTCGACGGTTCTGTTTGTAGGCGATGATCTACGCGATATCGAGTCGGGCCGCGATGCCGGTACAAAAACGGCAGCGGTGACGTTTGGCTACATTCATCCGGATGACAACCCACGGCACTGGGGTGCGGATGTTGTGGTGGATCATCCGTCGGAGTTGCGCAAGGTGCTCGATAGCGCGCTTTGCAGCTGCTGACCCGACTGTTTGCAGGAGCCGTTTGTGGCGAGGGGATTTATCCCCGATCGATGGCGAAGCCGTCGTTAAACCTGCACGTCAAATCGACCTGAAAGAATGCTGGGCTGCTGCGCAACCCATCGGGGACAAATCCCCTCACCACAAAGGGTGAAGCAGGTCTTCATGAATGGATTGTGAGGTTTTTATGTTCGATTACTCCGCTCGTCCCGAATTGCTCAAGGATCGGGTCATTCTGGTCACCGGTGCCGGGCGCGGCATTGGCGCGGCTGCCGCCAAGACCTACGCCGCGCATGGCGCTACCGTGCTGCTGCTGGGCAAGACTGAAGCGAATCTGACCCAGGTTTACGACGAGATCGAAGCGGCGGGCCATCCGCAACCGGCGGTGATTCCGTTCAACCTCGAAACCGCCCTGCCCCATCAGTACGATGAGCTGGCAGCGATGATCGAAAGTGAATTCGGTCATCTTGACGGTCTGCTGCACAACGCCTCGATCATTGGCCCACGCACGCCGATCGAGCAGTTGTCCGGCGAAAACTTCATGCGCGTCATGCAGGTCAACGTCAACGCCATGTTCATGCTCACCAGCACTCTGCTGCCGCTGCTCAAGCTGTCGCAGGATGCTTCGGTGGTGTTCACCTCCAGCAGCGTCGGGCGCAAGGGTCGTGCCTACTGGGGCGCTTACGGCGTGTCGAAGTTCGCCACCGAAGGCCTGATGCAAACCCTCGCCGATGAAGTCGACGGCGTGGCGCCAGTACGCGCCAACAGCATCAACCCGGGCGGCACTCGCACCAGCATGCGCGCGCAGGCTTACCCGGGAGAAAACCCGCTGAACAATCCGACTCCGGAGGAAATCATGCCGGTCTATCTGTACTTGATGGGCCCGGACAGTACCGGCATCAACGGCCAGGCATTCAACGCACAGTAATGCCATACGTCGCATTTGTTGCCGTGGCGGATTACCGTCGCGGCACGCATTTGCCGCTGCCTGCCGTCACATAACAGTCAAATATCCAGCACGACCTCCTTACCTTTCATATCAAGTCGTTGATTTATAACGGGTTAAATAAAACCGAACCGAATGGCACGACTTTCGCTCTAATTTTCCTCAAAGCATGCCGTGTGAAGGCAATGGGGCAAGGCCTGATTCGATAGCTGACTAATCGTCATCAGGCAGACTAAACTTACGCCAAATGTCCTACGGGACTGATGGATCAGTATGACGCGCAGCCCATAGCCGCTCTCACCCAGCCTGTAAGACAGACTTACTGCTTAGGGGCTCACGCCATATGAAATCACCCTCCCAGACCAATGCAATTGACTTTGACAGTGCCAAATTGCAACGCCTGGGCTTTGGTCAACTGCCTCCCCTTCTGGAGCGACCGACCAGCCTGGCGCAACTGCGCCAGCAAATGAGCCTGCAACTGCAAACCAGTCTTGAACCGCAACGGATCCTCGGTCTGTTCTTCCGCGAAGTACAACGTCTTGTGCCGCTGGATGCCTTGAGCTACGCGCATCAGGGCAGTGACCTGCGCCTGGAATTCGGCGCCCGAGGCCATCATTCGGTCAGCTATAGCTTGAGCCACGAAGGCGAGCACATGGGCGAACTGGTGTTCCGGCGCAATCAACGTTTCAACGAACAGGATCAGGGCAATCTCGAATCGCTGCTGTCGTCGTTGCTGTTTCCGATGCGCAATGCCCTGCTCTATCGCGCCGCGACGCAAAGCGCATTGCGTGATCCGTTGACCGGCGCCGGCAACCGCATCGCCATGGAGCAAACGCTGCAACGCGAGATCGAAATGTCGCGTCGGCATCTGCAACCTTTATCCGTGCTGATGCTCGATATCGACCACTTCAAACGCGTCAATGACAGTCATGGACACAGCGCTGGCGACACCGTGCTCAAAGCCGTGGCCGCATCGATCAAGGGACAGTTGCGCAACGTCGACATGGTGTTTCGCTATGGCGGGGAAGAGTTTCTGATCCTGCTGTCCAACACCAGCCGGGAAGCGGCGGCGATGGTCGGCGAGCGTCTGCGCTATGCGGCGCAGGCGGCGGAGTATTACGCGGATGGGCAGTTGATCGAATTGACGGTCAGCCTCGGTTGCTCGACCCTGCTTCCGGGCGAATCGGTAGAAAGCCTGTTGCGCCGCGCGGACAGTGCGCTATACGTGGCCAAACGCGAAGGGCGTAATCGCTTGGCGATGGCGGGCTGAGTCCCTCCATACACCACAAAACAGTGTGGGAGCGAGCCTGCTCGCGAATGCGATCTGACATTCAACAATGAGTTGACTGACACACCGTTTTCGCGAGCAGGCTCGCTCCCACATTTGGTTTTGCGTTTAGCCGAATATCAGCTCTCGACCACGGCCCTGCGCTCACGACTTACCAGCAAACGCTCCGACGTTTCGAGCTGCATGCAGCGTTCCAGGAACAGGTACATGTAGTCATAGCTCTTGCAGATCGCCTGACGCAGCTCGGCCTGCAAAGCCTTGCTCGGGTTCATGCCCGCCAGGGTGCAGATGATTTCCAGCGCCTCCCACGGATGAGCATCATCGTATTGGGCGTGCATCTTCAGCCACTTCATCGCCCGCTTTCGGTCTTCTTCGGGGAACGCAGCGGCGTAAACCCCGGTAGAACAGACCAGCGCCGACCACTCCCCGGTCGCGCCTTCGATAGCGTAATTGGTCGCGGCGATGGCCACGATCAGCGAATCGGCAGAACTGGTGTGCCAGCACCAATGACTCAGCGCATGCAGTTCGGGCGGCACGTGCTGGGCTTGGAGATCTTCCAGACTGACGCCGTGCGCGCGACTCCAGTGCACCCAGTAATCGGCGTGATTGAGTTCAACGCGGATGTTGCGCATCAACCAGCGCCGCGCCATGTCTTCGCCCGGGTGACGGGCAAATTTGGTTTTGGTGAGATTCTGCGCCATGTACAAGGCAAATTGCTCAACCACCGGCCAGCCCCCGATCAGGTACTGGCGCATGGTTTTGGCGCTGAGCTTGTTATCGCGCATGCGCAGATACAACTCATGTTCGACAACCCGGCGCTTGCTCTCGCTGCAATCCTCGATCAGCTGTTGTGCCCAGCCGGGATAACTTGCAGCTTCCATGAGTGGTCCGGTTCGGTTGAATGTGTCGATCACTGTTCGGCTCCTTTTGATTTGTGATTGTAAGGATCGGCGAGAGATTTCAACGGAACGTGCCAGGCGCTTTGAATAACAGCGGCTGCGGTCTGGCGGGGCGACTTAGCAAACTGTCGCAGGTAAACAATTGCGGGCGTTCAATAACATAACCCTGAGCGTAATCCACACCAATCTCAAGCAATGCCTGCTCGATCTGGGTTGTTTCAACAAACTCGGCAATTGTCTGCTTACCCATGACATGGCCGATGTGATTGATCACTTCGACCATTGCGCGGTTAATCGGGTCGTCCAGCATATCCTTTACGAAACTCCCATCGATCTTCAGGAAGTCTACAGGCAAATGTTTCAGATAAGCGAATGAAGACATTCCGGCACAAAAGTCATCAAGCGAGAAATAGCAGCCCAAGCCTTTGAGTTCATTAATAAATCTGATTGCACTACCCAAGTTTGAAATTGCACTGGTTTCAGTAATTTCAAAACAAATCATTTCAGGCGGAATCGAATAAATAACAAACTGTTCCCGCAGGAAGTGCAAAAACGCGTCATCTCCGATAGTAATGCCTGACAGATTAATCGCACATATTGCTAATGGGCCTTTATGTTCTTGTGCAATACATTGAGCAATAACCTTAAATACGTTTTGCACTACCCAGCGATCCAACTGACTCATCAAACCATAACGTTCGGCGGCCGGAATGAAACTGTCCGGCAGAATCATCCGACCGGCTTCATCGTGCAGACGCAGCAGAATCTCGATGTGCCCACCCTTGCCGTCGCTCGGTTTCAGCGGCGAGATTTCCTGGGCATAGAGGCAGAAGCGGTTCTCTTCCAGCGCCATGTGCAGTCGTTGCACCCAGGCCATTTCGCCGAAGCGCAGCGACAGCTCGGAATCGTCGGCATGGTAGACCTGCACGCGGTTGCGCCCCTTCTCCTTGGCCATGTAGCAGGCCATGTCGGCAGCACGCAGCGAGGCTTCGAGGGTTGTCGGCGTTTGCGCGACATGGACCAGGCCGATACTCACGGTGGTCAGGAAGGGCCGCCCTTTCCAGACAAAATGCAGATTCTGCACGGTCTGGCGCAGCGACTCGGCGATCTTCTCAGCCGCTTCCGGCGCGCAGTTCTCCAGCAGAATGCCGAACTCGTCACCGCCCAGGCGCGCCAGCGTGTCGCCCTCGCGCAGGCCTGATTGCAACAACGTGCAGATGTGCCGCAACAGTTCATCGCCGGCGGCATGCCCGCAGGTGTCGTTGACCAGTTTGAACTGATCCAGATCGAGGAACATCAGCGCATGCCGCCCGGACTGGCGCGTGAGGTTGTGCAATGCCTGTTCCAGGCGATATTCGAACTCGCGGCGGTTGGCCAGCCCGGTCAGCGCATCATGGGTGGCCTGCCACGACAGATTGGCGATGTATTGCCGCTCCTGGGTCATGTCGTGCAGCACCAGCACCGTGCCAATGACCTTGCCGCTATTACGGATCGGCGCGCCAACCAGCGTCACCGAAACCGTGCTGCCATCCAGACGCTGGATCAGCTTGGAGTGCTCGCTGCCACCACTGAGCTGGCCGCTGAGTATGTGCTCGATCAGGGTCAGGCCTTCGGTCTGGGCGTTGTCGTCGAGCAAGTTGAACAACGCCGCCAGCGGCAATCCTGCGGCCTGCTCGGCCTTCCAGTGGGTCATGGCTTCGGCGGCGGGGTTCATGTAATCGATAGCGCCGCTCACGTCAGTGGTGATGACGCCATCGCCAATCGATTGCAACGTGACATGCGCGCGGTCCTTCTCCAGTTGCAGCGCTTCGGCGAAGGCATGACGCTGCTTGAGCAGTTTGTGCGTGCGTAACAAGGCCAGCACGATCAAGCCCAGCGCCGTGGCCAGGTTGGTGAACAGCAGCAGCCGCAGGATCATCCGCGAGCCTTCGCCCAGGGCATCGCTGAACGCTTTCGCCGCCGGTGTCACGCCGTCATTGATGGCAAAGATCCGCGCCTTCCAGCCCTGGATGTCGGCGCTGCTGGCGCTGTTCTGCGCAATGCTCCGATGCATCTCGCGCGCCACGTCATTGAGCTCGACCAGATAGGCGTCACCCACGGTCCAGCGGTCGATGGCGGTTTCCAGGTAACTGAAATGACGGAAGTTGAGGTACAGCCAGATCAGGCTGGAGACGTCATCGGGGTGATTGCCGCCCTTGAGAATGCCTTCGCGCGCAGCAGCCAGATCCGGCGGCTGGCGATCCAGCGCGAGGCGTAACTGATGGCCGCCCTGAGGCACGGCAATCGCATTCTGGTATTTGAGGAAAATCGACTCGTCACGACTGTCGGCGTACAGATTGAGGTAGTAGATGGCGTCTTTCTGGCCCTTGGACCAAAGACTCTCCCCCGCCACATACCCGCGAACGGCCGACAGCACGTAAAGACTCACGCCCCCCAACAGGGCCTGAAATAACACGACGGCAATAAATGGCCAGACGATGCCCAACAACCGTGGCGTTCCGAGAGTCCGCTTTTGCTTCATGAGATCCCTTGCGCAAGCACTGCCAGATGAACACCGGAAAATACCGCTCCTGACAGCTCAGCCTAGGCTAATTTTCGACATGTCAAAGGGACAGCTTTGCCGTCCTCTATGTCGATCGTGCAACGTTGCTGTCCGCGGAGGTATTCCGGGCGTCTTTAGTCAAAGCAATTCAAGCACTAAGCACAGAAACGCCGACAAAACTCAAGGGCGCTGGATTTGTTGCAGGTGGCCATAGAGTTTGGCGTACAGCCCGCCGTCGGCAATCAACTGCTGATGATCGCCATCTTCGGCAACCTGCCCGCCATCGAAGACCAGCACCCGATCAGCCTGCTTCACAGCCGACAGGCGGTGGGCAATGATCAGCGTCGTGCGGCCGTTGAGAAAGCGCGCCATGGCTTGGTGCAAGTTGTATTCGGTGGCGGCGTCGAGGGCCGAGGTGGCTTCGTCGAGGATCACCACTTTCGGCTCGGCGAGGATCATTCGCGCAATCGCCAAACGCTGGCGCTGGCCGCCAGACAGACGCACACCGGAGCGCCCGACGATGCTGTCGAGGCCGTCCGGCAAGGCGCGGATAGCGGGTTCGAGCTGGGCGATTTCCAGCGCCTGCCAACAGGCTTCGTCGCTGCGGGTGCGGCCCATGGTCAGGTTGGCGCGCACGGTATCGTTGAACAGCGCCGGGTGTTGCAACACCACAGCGACGTTTTCGCGAACCGTCTCCAGGCCGATTTCCTGTTGGGTCGAACCGCCGAAACGGATGGTCCCGGCGAGCGGCGTGTACAGTCCCAACAGCAACTGCACCAGGGTACTTTTGCCGCCGCCGCTGGCGCCGACGATGGCCACCTTCTCACCGGGCGCGATGGACAGGTCCAGCTTGTTCAGCACCAATTCGTCGCCATAACCGAAGCTCAGGCCTTGCACCTGAATGCCCACGGTGTCGCGGCCCTTGAACGGATCGACACCGCCCGGGTACTGCGGCTCATCGGCGCGTGCCAGCAACTCGTTGATCCGCGCCAGCGCACCGCCGGCCGCGTAGTAGGCGTATTGCAGATTCAGCAGCTGTTCCACCGGGCCGATCATGAACCACAGGTAACTGAACACCGCGAGCATCTGACCGATCGACAGGTCGGAAAACAGCACGGTGAGCATCGCCGCCGCACGGAATATATCGATACCGAACTGGAACAGCAGGCCACTGGCGCGGTTGGAGGCGTCGGTTTTCCACTGGGAGTTGACTGCGTAATTACGCACTTCCTGCGCGCGCAAGCCGAGCCGGCCAAGGAAGTAACCCTGACGGTTGCCCGCACGCACTTCCTGAATCGAATCGAGGGTTTCGCTCAGCGCCTGGGTGAAACGCGCCGTGCTGTCGTTCTCGAGTTTCTTCAGATGCTTGACCCGTTTGCCCAACTGCACCGTGGCGTAAATCACCAGCGGGTTGAACAGCAGAATCAGCAAGGCCAGTTTCCAGTGCATCCACATGAGAATGCTCGCGGTGCCGACCAAGGTCAGCATCGCCACCAGAAAACGGCTGAGGGTTTCACCGACAAACTTGTCGAGGGTGTCCAGGTCCGTGACCAGATGCGTGGTCACCGTGCCGCTGCCGAGACTTTCGTACTCGCCGAGGGAAATACGTTTGAGCCGATCAATCAGGCGCACGCGGATGCGATAGACGATGTCCTTGGCCAGCCGTGCGAACAGCCGCGACTGCAACACGCCAAAACACAACGCGCTGCATCGCAGTGTCAGGGTGACCACCAGCATGAGGCCGATATAACCCGCCGCTTGCTGCCACATCGTCGGCAGCACATGGTTCATGACTTTCAGCGCGGCGTCGCCGTGGCCGAGCAACACCTCGTCGACCAGCAATGGCAGCAGTAGCGGAATCGGCACGCTGCACAGCGTCGCCAGCACGGCCACGCCGTTGGCGATCCACAGGGATTTTTTGTGATGCAGTGCCAAGCGCCGGACTTCTGCCCAGCTCAGCCGGTCGACACGCTTTACGGCTGGCGTGTCATCGGCCCGATCAGGCACAGGCAGCGCGCTCCAGCCAGCGGCCGAGCAAGGGCGACAATTCGCTGAGCGGTTGATAGCCGTTGGTGAGCAACGCCAGTTGGCCATTGCGTTCGGCGAGCAAGGTCGGGAAACCGGCGATGCCGAGATCCTGTACCCAACTGAAATCGGCCTGAGTCGCTTTGTGTTGATCGGCATGATCGAACAGCGCGGCGAATTCGATACGCGGCACACCGGCCTGTTCGGCCAGTTCCACCAGTACGCTGGCCTGAGTGACATCGCGACCTTCAGCGTAAAACGCCTGCTGAATCAGCCCAACCAGCGTCCACGCACAATCGGGCGCAAGGCTGCGCGCGGTGACGATCGCGCGGCAGGCAGGTTCGGTGTCGTAAACAAAACCATCGGGCAGCGCGCCGTCGAACTTGAACGGCTGGCCGGTGGCCTCGGTGACCGCTTGCCAGTGCTCAAGGATGTAACGACGCGTGGTCGGTTCCAGCGCCGAACCGCTGCCGGTGCGCAAACCACCGACCACCAGATGCAACTCCACCCCGGCTGCCTGCGCCTGCTCGACCAGTGCCTTGGCCACCGGAGCGAACCCCCAGCACCACGAACACATCGGATCCATCACATAGAGCAGGCGCGCAGACATGGTTAAGCCTCGGTGGATGCTTGCTTATAGTTGTAGCCGATCGGGTGCGGCTGGTTGCGCGCCTTGGCCAGTTCGATCTGCTTCTGCCGATCGGTGGCGCTGCGACGGGTTTTCTCGCTCAGGCTGTTCCAGCAGTGCGGGCAGCTGATACCGGCGACGTAATGTTCGGAGGCGCGATCTTCAACGCTGACCGGCGTGCGGCAGGCATGACATTGATCGTAGTCGCCTTCGCTGAGGTCGTGGCGCACGGTCACGCGGTTGTCGAACACAAAGCAGTCGCCCTGCCACTTGGTTTCTTCCTGCGGCACCTCTTCGAGGTACTTCAGGATGCCGCCCTTGAGGTGGTAAACCTCTTCGTAGCCTTCACCGAGCATGTAGCTCGACGCTTTCTCGCAACGAATGCCACCGGTGCAGAACATCGCGACCTTCTTGTGCACGGCCGGGTTGAAGTGTTCTTTGATGTAGTCGGGGAATTCACGAAAACTGGTGGTTTTCGGATCGATGGCGCCCTCGAAGGTGCCGATCGACACTTCGTAATCGTTGCGCGTGTCGATCAACAGCACTTCCGGGTCGCTGATCAACGCGTTCCAGTCTTGCGGATCAACGTAGGTGCCAACCTTTTTGTTCGGGTCGACGCCTTCGACACCGAGGGTGACGATCTCTTTCTTGAGTTTGACCTTGGTGCGGTAGAACGGCTGCTCGTCGCAGTACGATTCCTTGTGGTCGATGTCGACCATGCGCGGGTCGTTCTTCAACCAAACGAGCAGGCCGTCGATGCCTTCGCGCGTGCCGGAAACCGTGCCGTTGATGCCTTCTTCGGCGATCAGCAGGGTGCCTTTGATGCCGTTGTCGACCATCGCTTGCAGCAGTGGCTCGCGCAGGTTGACGTAATCTTCGAGGGTGACGAACTTATACAGTGCCGCCACGACAATCGGTTGTGTCATGGGTATTTCTCCAGGTGGCTACCCTCGTAAAGGGTGAACCGGATTCAAAAAAAACGCGCCGACTAAGCGGCGCGTTGCGGATTCTAGCAAAAACACTGTGGTTTTAGGATCTGCTGATGTCTCTGTGGCGAGGGGATTTATCCCCGATGGGGCGCGAAGCGGCCCCAACCCCTGATAATGCGTATTTCAGGCATATCGAGTTCTGTGGTTTTGGGGCTGCTGCGCAACCCATCGGGGATAAATCCCCTCGCCACAAAAATTCCCTCATCACAAAAGCACCACGAACAAAACCGTCCAATATCAGTGTTTGCTACCGCCGGCACAGGTCGGCGACGCCGGGGCGGCGCCGATCTCTGCCCATTCCTGCGGGGTGTAGGTGTGCAGCGCCAACGCATGGAACTCACCCATCAGCTCGCCGAGCGTGCCGTAGACCTTCTGGTGGCGCTTGACCCGGTTCAGGCCGTCGAACTGCGCGCTGACCACCACAGCCTTGAAGTGGGTCTGTAACCCGCGACTGTGCATGTGGCTTTCATCCAGCACTTGCAGATGCTCGGGCTGAAGCAGACCCAGCGTCGATTCGATGCGTTGTTGCATGGTCATCACGAACTCCGCTTACGGCTTTTTCTTGGCCGGAGCAGCGCCTTTCGGGGCCAGCTCGTTGGTCATGTCTTCCAGCAGCTTGTTGACCACCGGTACTGCGCTTTCCAGCTTGGCCTGGGTCATCTGGGCCGATTGCTGGGTCAGCTGCGGCATTTTTTCCAGGACTTTCTTGCCCAGTGGCGACTGGTAGAACGCAACCAGGTCCTTGAGCTCGGATTCGCTGAAGTTGGTGGTGTAGAGCTTGACCATGTCCGGCTTCAGCTTGTTCCAGCCAATGGCCTGGTCCAGAGCGGCATTGGCCTTGGCCTGATAGGTTTCCAGGGTGGCTTTCTTGGATTCCGGGGCTTTGGTCTGTTCAAAACGCTGGGCGAACATTTGCTGCACTTGCATGTACACCGGGGTACCCAGTTTGTCAGCGTGCGCCAGGGTCAGGAAAGCTTCGGCACTGGCGTTGTGGCTGGCGGTATCGGCAAGCACCTGGCCGCTGGCGCAAACCAGTGCAACCGCGGTACAGATGGCACGAAGACGAGTCATCGAGTTTCCTTTTAAGCAAAGCGAGGTAAAACCCCAAGGGCGACCATTCTGCGCCTAAAAATCGCTGCGGCTCAACCCCCGGGCCTTGCCGCGCTTGATTGACGGGGATTTGCCGGTCAACAATCGGATCGAGGGAACCACCTGGGCCGACACCGGCCTAAACTGCGCAAACAGACCAACAGGAGTGTGCACGATGAGCCGTATCGAAACCGACAGCCTGGGCCAGATCGATGTCCCGGACGACGCCTACTGGGGTGCTCAGACGCAACGCTCGCTGATCAACTTCGCCATTGGTCAGGAACGCATGCCGCTGCCGGTATTGCATGCCCTGGCCCTGATCAAGAAAGCCGCCGCACGGGTCAACGACCGCAACGGCGACCTGCCAGCCGACATCGCCCGCCTGATCGAACAAGCCGCCGACGAAGTCCTCGACGGCCAGCATGACGACCAGTTTCCACTGGTGGTCTGGCAGACCGGCAGCGGCACGCAGAGCAACATGAACGTCAACGAAGTGATCGCCGGTCGCGCCAACGAACTGGCCGGCAACCCGCGCGGCGGCAAGACGCCGGTGCACCCGAACGATCACGTCAACCGCTCGCAAAGCTCCAATGACTGCTTCCCCACCGCCATGAGCATCGCCACCGTCAAAGCCGTGCAGGAGCAACTGCTGCCGGCGATTGCCGAACTGTCCGGTGGCCTCGCCGAATTGGCCGCCCGGCACATGAAACTGGTGAAAACCGGTCGCACGCACATGATGGATGCGACGCCGATCACCTTCGGTCAGGAATTGTCCGGTTTCATCGCGCAGCTGGATTACGCCGAACGGGCGATCCGCGCCGCGCTGCCGGCGGTGTGTGAACTGGCGCAGGGCGGCACCGCGGTCGGTACCGGGCTGAACTCGCCGCACGGTTTTGGCGAGGCAATTGCGGCGGAACTGGCCGCGCTGTCGGGCCTGCCGTTCGTCACCGCACCGAACAAGTTCGCCGCACTGGCCGGCCACGAACCGCTGACCAGCCTGTCCGGCGCGCTGAAGACCCTCGCCGTGGCGCTGATGAAAATCGCCAACGACCTGCGCCTGCTCGGCTCCGGCCCACGCGCAGGTTTTGCCGAAGTGCGCTTGCCGGCCAACGAGCCGGGCAGCTCGATCATGCCCGGCAAGGTCAACCCGACCCAGTGCGAAGCGCTGTCGATGCTCGCCTGCCAGGTGTTGGGCAACGACGTGGCAATCGGCATTGCCGCCAGTCAGGGTCACTTGCAGTTGAACGTGTTCAAACCGGTGATCATCCACAACCTGCTGCAATCGATCCGCCTGCTCGGCGACGGCTGCAGCAACTTCCAGCAGCACTGCATTGCCGGTCTTGAGCCGGACGCCGAAGTCATGGCGAAACATCTGGAACGTGGGTTGATGCTGGTGACGGCGCTGAACCCGCACATCGGTTACGACAAGTCAGCGGAAATCGCCAAGAAGGCTTACGGCGAAGGGCTGACCTTGCGTGAGGCCGCGCTGGAACTGGGCTATCTGACTGATGAAGAGTTTGATGCGTGGGTGCGGCCGGAAAACATGATCGAGGCTGGCGCCAAGGGCTAAGTCCTTCAGCACCTGAACGTCCGCCATCGCGGGCAAGCCCGCTCCCACAGGGTTATGTGCATACCTGTGGGAGCGGGCTTCCCGCGATGAACGATGACGCGGTTCAACTCGCTGCCACCTTCAGCCGCCGCGCCCTCAGCCCGGCAATCAACGAAGGCCCCAACGCCACCAGCGCCGACCCCAGCACCACCAGCACTGCGCCGCCATAACCGAGCGCATTGATCTGCTCGGCATGCACATATTCCGGCCAGACCCCGGCCGCAATTGCCACCGCCCCGAACGTCACCAACGGCGTGATCGCCAACGTCGCACTGACCCGCGATGCCTCCCAATGCGCCAACGCTTCGGCAAACGCGCCATAGGCAATCAACGTGTTCATGCAGCACGCCAGCAGCAGCCAGCCCTGCAACGGGCTCAACTCAAGCGCTTCGAGCGGATGCACCCAAGGCGTCAGCAACAAGGCGCAGAACAGGTAGATCACCATCATCACTTGCAGCGAATTCCACACCGTCAGCAATTGCTTCTGACCCAGCGCATAAAAGGTCCAGACCGTCGACGCCAGCAGCACCAGCAACACCCCGGCGGTGTAATCCGACAGCGAGGTCAGCAACTCCGCCAGACGCTGATTGAAAAACAGCACAAACCCGATCAGCAACACCGCCAGGCCAATGCCCTGGCCGATGCTGAAGCGCTCCTTGAACACAAACAGACTGGCGATCAGCAACATGATCGGCCCCATCTGCACCACCAGTTGCGCAGTGCCGGGACTCAGCAGGTTCAGGCCCATCAGGTACAAAACGTAGTTACCGACGAGCCCGAGCACGGCCATCAACACCAGCCAGCCGCCCTTGGGCCCAAGCACTTTGCGGCTCGGAAGGCGTTTGACCGCCGCCAGGTAAATGAACAGACAGCCGCCGGACACCGTCAGGCGAAACCAGGTCACCGTGATCGGGTCCATCACCAGCAAGACCTGTTTGAGCTTGATCGGCAGGATGCCCCACAAAAACGCCGTCAGCAGCGCCAGGAACAAGCCGTACACCCAGCGACCCGATGAAATGTGCATGCGAACCCCGAAGCCTGCCGACAAGTGCGCTCATTCTAGGCTTGGCAATGGACGCAACACAGGGACAGTTCAGGACACGCCGCGAATGAAACTGTGCAGGTCGCAGCATTAAATTGACGCGGCGCCGTTGATCGGCAGAGCAAGCAGGGTAAGTGCTTCAGGCATAAGCTCATTGGATCCGTTTCAGCGCATCATAAAAAGGAGACCGACCATGTTAGGCATGCGCCGCCAGGACCCCGCCCCCGCCACGCACTTTCGCAGCGACCGGGTGTGTCGGGTCAATGGCGAACTGTTTTTCAGCACGCGGGAAAATACCCTTGAGGGGCCGTTTGACAGTCCCGAGAAAGCTGAGCTGGAGATAAAAGCCTATATCGCGCGGATGCAGCTTCTGGATTCAAACCGGTAATCAAGGGTGATCCAATCGCTGGCAAGCCAGCTCCCACAGGATCAGTGGCGAACACCACAAAACCTGTGGGAGCGGGCTTGCCCGCGAAGAGGCCAGATCAGACAACACAAATCCTGCCTATTTAACGCACCGCCTCAAACAACCCCGTCGCGCCCATCCCCCCACCAACACACATGGTGACGATGCCGTAACGCAGATTGCGCCGCTGCAACTCCCGCACCAGATGCCCGACCTGACGCGACCCGGTCATCCCGAACGGGTGCCCGATGGAGATAGAGCCGCCATTGACGTTGTACTTCTCGTTGTCGATCTCCAGCCGATCCCGGCTGTACAGGCACTGCGAGGCGAACGCCTCGTTCAGTTCCCACAAATCGATATCCGCCACCTGCAAGCCCTTGGCCTTGAGCAGTTTCGGCACAGAAAACACCGGACCGATGCCCATTTCGTCCGGCTCGCAACCGGCGACGGTGAAACCGCGGAAAAAAGCTTTCGGCTTGAGACCGAGTTGCAGGGCTTTCTCCAGGCTCATCACCAGCGTCATCGACGCACCGTCCGACAGTTGTGACGAGTTGCCCGCCGTCACCGAACCGTCTTCGGCAAACACCGGTTTCAACCCGGCGAGGCTTTCGTAAGTGGTGTCCGGGCGGTTGCAATCGTCACGATCAACGATGCCTTCGAGAATCTGCACGGCTCCGCTGTTCTTGTCCTCGACGCGATACTTCACCGCCATCGGCACGATTTCATCGTTGAACAAGCCGGCGGCCTGCGCCTGTGCGGTACGAATCTGGCTTTGCAGGGAATAGCGATCCTGCGCCTCACGGCTGACGCCATAACGCCGCGCCACGACTTCGGCGGTCTGCCCCATCGTGTAATAGATGCCCGGCGCCTGCTGTTTGAGCAGCGGGTTGATCAGGTGATCGGTGTTGACGCTTTTCAGGGTCAGGCTGATCGACTCGACGCCGCCGGCGACGATGATGTCGCTGCAGCCCGAGGCGATCTGATTGGCAGCAATCGCGATCGCCTGCAAACCCGACGAACAGAATCGATTGAGGGTCATGCCGGCCACGCCCGTGCCCAGTTGCGAGAGCACCGCGACGTTACGACCGATGTTGTAGCCCTGCGCGCCTTCGTTGGAGCCGGCGCCGACGATGCAATCTTCGATGCTCGCCGGGTCGATGTCATTGCGCGACAGCAGCGCGTTGACGCAGTGCGCCGCCATGTCGTCAGGGCGGGTCTGGTTGAACTTGCCGCGAAAGGACTTGGCCAGGCCCGTCCGGACGCTGTCGACGATCACCACTTCACGCATGGCATACCTCATTGATGTTGTCGGTTGAGAGTGGACCTGAGCATAAGTCCACCCGATTACCGACCGCGACAATCATTCACCCCGCGTATGCGTGTTCATCGGCTCAGTCCTTGTGCTTTTTGGCCTTCTTGTCGGACTTTTCGAACGCCTCTTCCAGAGCCCGGTTGATCGTGCGCAAGACCTTGACCCGGGCCCAGCGCTTGTCGTTGGCCTCAATCAGCGTCCATGGCGAGATCTCGGTGCTGGTGCGGTCGACCATGTCGCCAACGGCGGCGCGGTAATCGTCCCACTTGTCGCGGTTACGCCAGTCGTCTTCGGTGATCTTGAAGCGCTTGAACGGGATTTCCTCGCGCTCCTGGAAACGCTCCATTTGCGTGTCCTTGTCGATGGCCAGCCAGAACTTGACCACGATCACCCCAGCGTCGGCGACCTGCTCCTCGAAGTCATTGATCTCGCCGTAGGCACGCATCCAGTCGGCGGTGCTGCAAAAGCCTTCGACCCGTTCCACCAGCACCCGGCCATACCAGGAACGGTCAAACACGGTGAACTTGCCCCGCGCCGGAATATGCCGCCAGAACCGCCACAGGTACGGTTGCGCCCGCTCCTCTTCGGTCGGCGCGGCAATCGGCACGATGCTGTACTGACGCGGATCGAGCGCCGCCGCCACCCGGCGAATCGCCCCACCCTTGCCTGCCGCATCATTACCTTCGAAGACGGCGACCAAGGCGTGGCGGCGCATGCGTTTGTCACGCATCAGCCCGGACAGCCGCGCCTGCTCGGTGATCAGTTGCTCTTCGTAGTCTTTCTTGTCCAGACGCTGGGTCAGATCAAGGCTGTCGAGCAGGTTCAACTGATCAACCGCCGTGCCCAATGGCGCAGCACTGACATCGTGGGGATGCACGTCCGGACGCTTCAGGGCGTTCTGCAAACCCTCAAGCAGAATCTTGCCGACCGCCAGACTGCGGTAATGCGCATCCACGCCTTCGATAATGTGCCACGGCGCGTAGTCGCGACTGGTCCGGCGCAGCACGCGCTCGCCGTACTTGACGAACTTGTCGTAAGTCTCCGATTGCTGCCAGTCCAGCGGGCTGATGCGCCAGCTGTGCAACGGGTCGTCAGCGAGGGCCTTGAGCCGCGCCTTCATCTGTTTCTTGGACAGGTGGAACCAGAACTTGAAGATCAGCGCGCCTTCATCGCAGAGCATTTTTTCCAGGCGCTCGGCCGCATTGATCGCTTGATCCAGGCGCGGGTCCTTGAACAATCCGTGCACCCGGCCCTGGAGCATCTGGCTGTACCAGTTGCCGAAGAAAATCCCCATCCGCCCCTTGGCCGGCAGCATCCGCCAGTAGCGCCAGGCCGGTGGCCGCGCCAGTTCTTCGTCGGTCTGCTGATCGAAAGTGCGCACCTCGATCAGGCGCGGGTCCATCCACTCGTTGAGCAATTTGACCGTCTCGCCCTTGCCCGCGCCCTCGATACCGTTGATCAAAATGATCACCGGGAAGCGCTTCTGCTGCTGCAACTCGAACTGCGCTTCCAGCAGTGCTTCACGCAGTGCCGGGACGGCAGCCTCATAAGTGTCTTTGTCGATGGCGTGACCGATTTCAGCGGATTCAAACATGGGACGGCTCCTTCCAGGGTTCAGCAAGACTAGCGGATTGGGCACGGGCAAGGAGGAGAAATTCCCCTGATTTTGTGCGCAATGGCAACCCTTGAATTGCGTGCCAAACCTGACGTGCATGGAAACCCTTGTGGTGAGGGGATTTATCCCCGACCGGCTGCGTAGCAGTCGTAAAGCCATTAGACGCGGTTTGACTGAGGCAGCAGGGTTGAATGGTTTTGGGGCCGCTTCGCTGCCCATCGGGGATAAATCCCCTCGCCACAGGGTTATCGGTTCAGGTCTTGAATCACCCATTGTCCTTGAGCTTGCAAACCCAAGCCTTGCCATGGATCAAGCAGCCCCAGCGCGATCGGCTAGAATGGCGGCCTTGTTGCTGCCGAGCCTGCCATGAAACCTGTAATGCCCCACGCCCAACTCGACTGGGATGACCAGGGACGCCCGCGTTCGCGAGTGTTCGATGACGTGTATTTTTCCGACCAGTCGGGGCTGGAGGAAACCCGTTATGTGTTCCTTGAACAGAACCGTCTGGCCGAGCGCTTTGCGGCATTGCCGGCGGGCGGGCGACTGGTCATCGGTGAAACAGGATTCGGCACCGGGTTGAATTTCCTCTGTGCCTGGCAACTGTTTGAACAACACGCGACGGCCAGTGCGCGACTGCATTTTGTCAGTGTCGAAAAGTACCCGTTGAGCCCTGCCGACCTGCAACGCGCACTGGCGTTATGGCCGGCGCTGAAACCGCTCGCCGATCAATTGCTCAAGCATTACGTGGCCATCCATCAAGGCTTCCAGCGCATCACCCTGGCCAACGGTCGAGTGACGCTGACGCTGTTGATCGGTGATGCCTTGGAGCAGTTGCCGCAGCTGGACGCGCAAATCGACGCGTGGTTCCTCGACGGCTTTGCCCCGGCGAAGAACCCCGACATGTGGACCGCCGAACTGTTCGTCGAACTGGCCCGCCTGGCGGCACCCGGCTCGACCATCAGCACCTTTACCAGCACCGGCTGGGTGCGGCGTTTGCTCAACGCCGCCGGGTTCAAGATGAAACGCACGCCGGGCATCGGCCACAAATGGGAAATTCTCCGTGGCGAATTCCTCGGCTGGCCCGAGGACGTCGCCCCGCCGCCAGCGGAAAAACCCTGGTTCGCGCGCCCTGCACCGCTGAACGGTGACCGGCGGGCGCTGGTGATCGGCGCCGGTCTGGCCGGTTGCGCCACGGCAGCCAGCCTTGCGGCACGCGGCTGGCAAGTGAGTTTGCTGGAGCGCCACGCAGCCGTTGCGCAAGAAGCGTCCGGCAACCCGCAAGGCGTGCTGTACCTGAAACTGTCAGCCCATGGCACGGCGTTGTCGCAACTGATTGTCAGCGGCTTCGGCTACACCCGACGCCTGCTGGAAACCCTGCAACGCGGCAGCGACTGGGACGATTGCGGCGTGCTGCAACTGGCGTTCAACGCCAAGGAAGCCGAGCGCCACGCGCAATTGGCAGAAGCATTCCCGCCAGACCTGCTGCAGTGGCTCGACCAGCCCGAGGCACAGGCCCGCGCAGGAGTCGGTGTGGCCCACGGCGGTTTGTACTATCCCGAAGGCGGTTGGGTGCATCCACCCGCGTTGTGTCAGGCGCAAGCCGCGCAAACGAATGTCGAACTGCTCAGCCATCGCGAAGTGCTTGATCTGCGCAAGGTCGATGACCAGTGGCAGGCCTTCGACGGCGACCGTCTGCTCGCCAGCGCGCCGGTCGTGGTATTGGCCGGCGCTGCCGAGATCAAGCGTTTTGCGCAAAGCGCCGAGCTGCCACTCAAGCGCATTCGCGGACAGATCACCCGGCTGGCGCAGACTGAACACAGCCAGACACTGGCCACGGTGGTGTGCGCCGAAGGTTACGTCGCACCCGCACGCTTGGGCGAACACACCCTGGGCGCCAGCTTCGATTTCAACAGCAACGAACTGACTCCGACCATCGCCGAACACTTGGGCAATCTGGCCATGCTCGAGGAGATTTCCTGCGATCTGGTGGCGCGTCTGCAAATCGCTCAACAGGCGCCTGAAGACCTCCAGGGCCGAGCGGCCTTCCGTTGCACCAGCCCGGACTACCTGCCGATCGTCGGCCCCCTTGCCGACCGCGAAGCGTTCATTCAAGCCTATGCCGCGCTGAGCAAGGATGCCCGGCAAGTGCCGGACATCGCCTGCCCATGGCTCGACGGTTTATACGTCAACAGTGGCCATGGCTCGCGCGGCCTGATTACCGCGCCATTGTCCGGCGAACTGCTCGCCGCCTGGCTGGACAACGAGCCGTTGCCGCTGCCAAGAAGCGTGGCGGAGGCCTGTCATCCGAACCGTTTCGCGCTGCGCCAGCTGATTCGCGGCAGGTAGATTTCACGCATCGGGCAACGCACAGATGCCCAGATCGACGAGGCGTATCGCATCGTCGGTCAGGCGTGAGAGTTCGGCTTGTACCGCCTTCTCTCGCTTTGACTGTATGGCATCCATCTGGCTCAGATAATCCGCCGTGGTCAGTTGGGTTGCCTGTTCGAAAACCGTGTTCATCTGCGGCGCGAATTTCTCATCAATGGCGGTGAATTTTCGTGCAAACGTGCGCTTGAGGTAGTCACCCCAGAATGGTTGACGCTGCATGAACGTCAGCCATTCGGAAGACAGCTCCGCCGCTTTGACCGTGTTTGTAGCCGTTTCCAGATCCGCCGCGGTCACTCCGCCCAACACGGCAAACTTCATATGCCGTGGCTGCCCCGGCAGATTGAGCGCATCGGCCAAGCCAATGCGATAGGCGAGGTTCACTTCCAGCTGATCAGCCGCCGGATTTTGGCTGGCATGCTTAAGCGCAATCCGATCAAGCTGATCCAGCCGGAACAGACCTCGGCCAAGCATGAGCAGCGGTTTCGCGCTGCTGCTTTGGCCGCTCGCAATTCGCGTCACTCTGTTGACTTCCACCGCGACTTCGAGATGACTGAAGTTCATGGCTGCACTGTCGGTGCAGTTGATCGGGTTGGCGGCCAGGTTCAGCACCTGCTCACTCAGGATCACATCGGGTTCGGCCGTTTCAAGCACCGACCAGACTCGTCGATGCATGTCCTCACTCACCTTTTCAGAGTCGGCCGTATTACCCAGTTCCGCGAGCAGATGAAACAAGCCCTCGGCCCTCGGATCATCCTTGAAGGCCGTCCAGATCCGGTTACGCCGCCCCCAATCCGCGCCAGCCCCATCCTTGAACCACAACGAGCGCGCCTGCTGCTCATCGAGGCGGGCGATGTCGTCTTCCAGATAGCCCATGCCGATGCCGATGTTTTTTCGATAGTCGGCCAGATGGGTGCGGCTGCTCAGCGACAACGGATTGCCACGCAGATTGAGTGCCTGAGTGAAATGTTTCGGAGCCTTGAACAGCCACGCCGGCAGGTCCTTGATCTCGTTACCGCGCAAATCGACCCAATCCAGATACGGCAGGCGTGCAAGGCCTTTGGGCAATTCGGTGGCGCGGGTGTCGTTCAGGGCCAAGGCACGCAAGTCAAACAGTTTGCTCACGTCCGGGGTCACGCCCAGCGGATTACCGCTCAGGTTCAGGCGGCGCAGTGTCCGCAATTGGCTCAGTTTGGCCAGGGTGTGTTCGGTCAGCTTGATCTGGTTGCCGGCCAGGCTCAACCGGGCAAGCTTGGGCATGTGCGACAGCACTTCAGGTAGCCGGGTCAGAGTATTGCTGTCGAGTTCAAGGTATTCGACCTGCTTGAAGGCCTTGAGGAAATACACGAGGTCGTCGTCCTGCGCCATATTCTTCAGCGACAACTGTTGTATGTGATCGAAATTCAATCCGGAGGGTAACGTTGGCAGTTTGCCGACCCGCATGCCGTCCAGATTCAAGGTGCAGACTGATTTTCCACTCTCATCGGTAGTCAGCAGAATCCGTCGAAAGCTGTTCTCGATCTGCTCGGCGGCCCACTTGCGACTGTGCTGCACTTCAGCCGAATCGCCGCCCACCGCTTTGATGGCGTCCTTGTCCTCGCTCCATTTATCCAGCACCTCGCGCAAGTGTTCAAGGTCGCGGCGCAACGTTCTGACCTGGGTTGCGCGGGTCAGCGAGTCAGTTCCCAGGCCGTCAATAAACTCACTGGCCTGCGTCTCGGAAAACCGTGGATAGAGCTTTTTGACCTTGCGCAGTAACGTCCGGGGATGGCTCGTCGCTGCCAGTGCTTGATCGGCCTGAAGGCAGGCAGGCTCAGCGACCAGAGGTTCAGGCTTGCCATCGGTCAGAATCCGCGCACTGGCTTCACGCTCATCCAGTGCCACATCGAGCAGCTTGCTGCGCAGCCGTGCACTGTCGGCGTCAACAGGATCGGGAAAACCGGCGGCCAGACGCTGGCGCGGCGACAGAGCCTTGAGGATCGCGGTGTAGAGGCTGTCCGGGCCCGCCGCCACGCATCCGAGAGATATTTCGTCGCCGGCGAATACCTCATAACCGTCACTGGATTTGACCAGCGTGCAGGTATTCGAGGGGGTCGCCGTCGTCTCGCCGATGGCTTCCAGTATTGGTCCGGTCAGTGACTTCTCCCGCACGGTCAGACGCAGAGCCGGATCCCAACCACTCAAACGGGGCAGCAACTGGATGGCGAGTTTTTCGTTATCCGGATTGGCAATCCGCGGCAGGTGAAACCCGCTCAACGCCCGATCCAGGCGCACAGCGGCGCTGGCATCACAGACTTTCTGCGCCAGCCCCAGGGGCACCCGCCCGGTCGCGCGCAAATGCACACGCTCGACGCTCGACGCCTGTTCGATCAACTGCTGAGCGTAACGCGCAGGAATGTCGGCAAACACGCTGCGCAACTTCTTCACCTCGTCGACCTCACTCTGTTCATAGCGCTGATACATGCGCTCGAACACCGCACGACGATCAGCCTTGAGTGCCGCGCCCAGCTTCTTCGCCAGTGCATGACTTTCGCCTTCGGCATTCGCCTTGCTGCCCAGCAACGTATCAACCTCCTTTTGATACAGGCCGTCGATCACCGTTTGCAGCAATTGCCCGGAATCCAGCTCATCCTCGCTGACCACCACACTGAGTGTGTCGTCAGGGGTGCTGGGCGCGGGATACCTGGCACTGACGGCTCCTTCGCTATCTTGGACTTCGATGTAACGGTCCGTCGGCCAACCTGACAACTTCGGTAAACCGTGCAGTTGTTCCTGCACTGGCTGATCCGAGTGGATTTCACCCAAGCCCAGCTCGCGGATGAGCTGGCGCAACTGCCGCTCGATGCGCACTCGTTCCACGGTATCGCGCAACCGAACAGGCAACGCGAGGTTGTCGATAAAGGCACGCTGCAACTCATCCTCGGTAACGCCGCTGAGTCGGCGCATCATGTCCAGATCGCTGTCGACGAACTCGCTCAGATGCGGGTCCATGCGCTTGAGGGTATAGGGCGTGCTGGTCCCCAGCTCGGGATGTTCGCTCGCCAATCGCCAGCCACCCTCGACATGGCGCTCCAGCTCAGGGGCATAGGCTTGCGGGCGCTGCGGATGGTCGAGACGCCAGCGCCGGGTCTGCGCATCGACGAAGCCGGAGACGATCCGATGGTCGACGCGACCGACCATCTTGCCCCTGATCTCGTACATTTCTTCGGAATCGGCGGCCACCGTGAACCCCTCCGGCAGTCGATGCTCATACATCGTGAAGTCAGGCTTCCACAGCCGTGGATGTCCGGCCGGATTGGTAATAGCAGTGAACTGCCCAAAGAACTCCGGATGAGCACTGAGCAGTTTGTTGCCCAGCAACCCCGCCGCTTTCTGCCCACCGGCCAACAGGCCCATCAAGGCGATGTTTTCCGCGACACTGAACAGATGCGAGAGTGCCTCCTGATGATCGCCCCGGCGCCAATCCTCGACACCTTCGTACACTTCGGCGAGCAGTTGCCCGGCCGCGACGCCCATCATCAACTGCCCGACGACCGGCACGAAAAAACCCGCCACCGTCGCAATCGTCACACCCAGCTCAAGGAAATCGAGCAGGCGTTTGTCTCGCACCTCTTCATCGATATCGGCGGTCGGCACGGCCAGTTTGCGCGCGTCGATCTGCAGCTTGCCGACATGACTCTGCAGCATGAATTCGAACAACGGCACGCTGATCGGCAATTGCCGGATGTGCCCTATATCGGAGGTGCTGGCGAAAGTTTTGAAGAAGTCTGCCTTGTCATCTTCATCGAGACTGTGGGTGAAGTAGTCCTTGTAGCTTTTCACGCTCAGCTTCTGCGTGAGGTACTGTTTGAACGCGGTAAAACTGGGGTATTCGTACAGCGGCCGTTCGGGCTCGCCGGCCATGTACACAAGGCACCATTCGTCCGGGTACGACTCGACCGACCGTGCGGAAAACACCACGACGCCCCAGATGCAACTGTCGAGGATTTCGATGCCTTGCATGATCATCGGGCTTTGCCCGTATCGCAGGGTTTGTGCGGAGGGCTTGCCGTCAGCGGCCGCCAATTGTCGCAGCATGCGCACGCCTTCCGGCGTGATGTGAGACCTGAGCCCGGCCAGATGCATATCCAGTTGCAGCAGGTATTTTTTCATCGTGGCGATGTCGCGGGTCATGCCGCTGCTGGCCGTAATCCTGCCGTCGCTTTCGACGATGCTGAACACCTTTTGAAGGTGTTCCTGATACCGCTTGCCCAGATCCAGTTCACGACAGAATTTGGCGAACGCGGCCGGGGTCAATCCCTCAACACCAGACGGCGCACTATTCACCCGCACCAGACTGCCCTCGGGGAAACCGTCGGCCGCCTCGTCTTCACTGAAATTCTGCATGGCGGCTTGCAGCAGGGACTGGGTGGCATGCGGGACGGTTTCAATGCCCTTGTCGTCGGTCGATGTCGGCGCACAACCGCAATCGGGCCCCGGCAGACTCAGAAGATCCTGTTCAACATCAAACACCGCTGACCACTTGCCCTTCAACGCAAGGGTCAATTCGGTGATACAGAAGGTGTTCAAGGGTTTGAGCGGGAGCAGATCCTTTTCAACCTTGAGCTGAATGGCATGCAGGTCACGCGCGATCTGATCCAGCGCGGCCAGTGTGGCAATCGAGCTTTTCAGGAGTATCTCGGGCAGGCTCTTTTGCAGCGTTTCGGCACTGTCCAGATCGCCGGTGGCTTCGAGCAAGGTGCCGAGTATCTCGGTCTGCGTCGGCGCCCGCAGCTCGGGTTTGTTCTGGGTGGTTGTCATCGCAATAGTCCTTTATTGCAGGTATGAGCCATTGACCTTATCGATTTAAAACAAAAACAGGAAATACAAAAACCGATAGTTTTCAATGCAGATGCAATAGACATATTCGGCCAATAAGCGTGCGGTATATACGTATATCAAACGTTCAAAATCTCGCTGAACTCACGCACCAAACCATTCATTAATGGCGTTATTTTTTCGCAGCCACTGCGCCTAACATCAGGGTTCCTTCCGCGATGAGAGTGTTTGTATGACTTTGCCATTGGAGCAACAACCTGCCCCACCAAGAAACGACAACTTACTGACTCAGGTCTTCAATGAGATCAATGACTGGGACAAAGCAAAAATTGTCGAAAAATTCCTCACTGACAAGCTGCCGAACGCCGACAAAACGAGAATTGCCGACTATCGATCCGAACTGAAAAAGGCACTGCCGCTCCAGACCTTTTTTGAAACATTGCTGCACACACTGGATAGCCCCAACAAGTTTTGCGGACGGATACTTCGAGACGAGTTGCGTACCACCTACGGCCCCCGGTTCAGGGTCCAGGACCTCATCAAGCTTGTACCCAAGGCAGGTTCGGAAAAGGACAGGCACGCCTGTACCTTGCTGCGGGGAGCGATGCTCAATTTCACCGAGACCGAGGCCGCTGCTGATTACTTTTCCGCCGATAGCGCAACGCTATCCGATGCTCAGGATGCACCCGCCGAAGGCGCCGCAGACTCAAGACTTACCGCGCAGGCGTTTGCAGCGTTGAGTCGTAAACTCGATCTCGGTGATCAATACCAGAAACTGATTGCGCAAACATTTGCAGGGCCAGATGTCCAGTTGCAAGCCATGCGGCTTGGCAAACTCAATATGAGGCTGGCTGCTTACAACCGGTACTTCAGTAAAGACATTCACCTATCGCAGTTATTCATGCTGACTCAATTTACCGAGGGCAATGACGATATATTCAATGGTGAGTGCTTCAATAACGCGCCGATCCAACTTTGTTCAGTGCAACTCTTTGGCAAGTATCTGGTAAATGCTGTGCTGATTATCTGTCGCCTGACTCATGAATCCACTCAGGATCGTTACATCCTTTATGTGCCTGAAGACAAAGGCAGCAGTTTTTACCAGGACGACAATGAAGACAACTGCCGGATCCGTCTGGCCGCCAGTTTGCTTGGCCAATCGCCGCTGCGGAACGTATTCGCCTCTCAACTGAACAGCAGCGATCAGGAGGATTTCCTCAATGAAAAACTGGCGGTCGTGTCATTTTCAAAAGACATAAATTTCGCCCCGTTGAGTCATGGGCTATTCGAATACCTGTTTAAACGGCAACTGGATAAATTCGCCTCCGACGTCAAGCAACTGGCTGTACCCGTCGCCGAGGTCAACCAGTCGATGCATGACAAACGACGTGAAAATCGCGCATTGCAGCAACGCCCGTCACTCTCCGAAACCTTGATCTACGATTTCAGCAGACGTATCCGCGCCGGTACGCCAGATACTCTGCTGAGCGAAGTGTTTATCGGTGTCGAAGACTGGACGTTCAGCGAAAAGCTGCAGGGACTCAACGCCCTGTTGGACCTGAAGGAAAAACTCTCCCCTGCGCAGGCCAATAGTCAAAGCGCCCATGCCCAAAGCCCCGATTCGTCCAGCGAGTTGGCAGCTGTTTTCTTCAAAAAGTTTGAGCTGCAAGACCATTCCAATCCGCAAAAAAACGCTTTGCTGTGGAAACGGGCTCTGTCCGGATACGAACAAAAAGCCCACGCCGCCAACCGGATCATGGATCAGGCGTATCCCGATGACGATGATCAGCGAGTTCGCAACTACAGCGGACGGCACTTCATCCGGGTTGCTGGCAGTGTCTATGAAGTCGAGCCAAACCCCTTGGCCTGGCGCATTCGTCATCCACTGAATGAAGCGGCCTACCGCCCGCCGGTGGTCTATTCCCCTGGCAGCGGCTGGAACTTGCAGCACAAACGCTCCGTCACCGGAGCAGCAAAAAAGGCTGAAACCCAAGTGGCAGCAGAACCGGTCAGCTCACTCCCCGCAGCGACACTGCCAGCGGTCTTATAACTTATCGTTCTAAAACTCCACTTACCGAGGCGGGTCAGTTTCTGAGTACCCGCCCTTTTGGCGAGGTAGTGTTTGACCCCTCCCCAACGGAAAAACCGGTAAGGACCTTATGTGCGGATTAGCTGGCGAGTTACGTTTTGATCATCAACCTGCAGACCTTGCAGCCGTTGAACGAATTACCCATCACCTGGCCCCTCGCGGCCCGGACGCCTGGGGCTTCCATGCCCAAGGGCCGATTGCCCTGGGCCATCGTCGCCTGAAAATCATGGACCTGTCGGACGGCTCGGCGCAGCCGATGATCGACAGTCAGTTGGGCCTGTCACTGGCCTTCAACGGTGCGATCTACAACTTCCCGGAACTGCGCGCCGAGCTCGAAGCGCTCGGTTACGCGTTCTATTCCGGTGGCGACACCGAAGTGCTGCTCAAGGGTTATCACGCCTGGGGTGAAGCGCTGCTGCCGAAACTCAACGGCATGTTTGCCTTCGCCATTTGGGAACGCGACGCCCAGCGCCTGTTCATCGCCCGCGACCGTCTCGGCGTGAAGCCGTTGTACCTGTCGCGCACCGGCCAGCGTTTGCGTTTTGCCTCGGCTTTGCCGGCGCTGCTCAAGGGTGGCGATATCAACCCGATCCTCGATCCGGTGGCGCTCAACCATTACCTGAACTTTCACGCCGTGGTGCCTGCGCCGCGCACCTTGCTGGCCGGTATTGAAAAGCTGCCACCCGCGAGCTGGATGCGCATTGAAGCCGATGGCACCACCGAGCAGAAAACCTGGTGGACCCTGCCCTACGGCCCACACGACGACGAGAAAAATCTGACCCTCGAAGACTGGGTCGACCGCGTACTCGACAGTACCCGCGAAGCCGTGGCGATTCGCCAACGGGCTGCCGTGGATGTCGGCGTGTTGCTGTCCGGCGGTGTCGATTCGAGCATGCTGGTCGGGCTGTTGCGTGAAGTCGGTGTGCAAGACCTGTCGACTTTTTCCATCGGTTTTCAGGATGCCGGCGGCGAGCGCGGCGACGAGTTTCAGTATTCCGACCTGATCGCCAAGCACTACGGCACCCAGCACCACCAACTGCGCATCGACGAGAAAGAGATCATCGAGCAACTGCCCGCCGCGTTCCGCGCGATGAGCGAGCCGATGGTCAGTCATGACTGCATCGCGTTCTATCTGCTGTCTCGCGAGGTGGCCAAGCACTGCAAAGTGGTGCAGAGCGGCCAGGGCGCCGACGAGTTGTTCGCCGGCTATCACTGGTACCCGCAAGTGGACGGCGCGACCGATCCTTACGCGGCGTATCGCCAGGCGTTTTTCGACCGCAGCTACGACGACTATGCCGCCACCGTGCAACCGAAATGGCTGACCGCCAATGACGCTGCCGGCGACTTCGTGAAGGAACATTTCGCACAACCCGGCGCCGAGGCGGCAGTCGACAAAGCCTTGCGTCTGGACAGCACGGTGATGCTGGTGGACGACCCGGTCAAACGCGTCGACAACATGACCATGGCCTGGGGCCTGGAAGCGCGCACACCGTTTCTCGACTATCGCCTGGTCGAACTGTCGGCGCGAGTGCCGGGCAAGTTCAAACTCCCGGATGGTGGCAAACAAGTGCTGAAAGAAGCGGCACGCCGGGTCATTCCGAGTGAAGTCATTGACCGCAAAAAAGGTTACTTCCCGGTGCCGGGCCTCAAGCATTTGCAAGGCGACACGCTGAACTGGGTGCGCGAACTGCTGCTCGATCCGAGTCAGGATCGTGGCCTGTTCAACCCGGCCATGCTCGACAAACTGCTGACTGATCCGCAAGGCCAACTGACGCCGTTGCGCGGCTCGAAGCTGTGGCAACTGGCAGCCCTGAACCTGTGGCTCAGTGAACAAGGAATCTGATTGATGAAACCCCACGCCACGGCCATCAACCAACGCCTGATTCGCGGCCAGACGCCGTCGTATGAACGTTTGCAGGCGCGTCTGGCCGAAGACGGCAACGAACTTGCGACCGCCCCGATTGCCGTGCATTGCGGCTGGGGCCGGTTGCTGATCGGCCACACCTTTCCCGACCCGGCAACGCTCGCTCAGGAACTGCTCAACGAGCAGCCGGGCGAGCGTGATATCGCCCTGTACGTTGCCGCGCCGCAGCAGATTCTCGGTCTTGAACCGACGCAATTGTTCCTCGATCCGTCCGACACGCTGCGCCTGTGGTTCAGCGATTACCGTCAGGCCACCCGCGTGTTTCGCGGCTTCCGCATTCGACGTGCGCAAAGCGAGGCGGACTGGCAGGCGATCAATCAGCTGTATCAGGCGCGCGGCATGCTGCCGATCGATGCCACGCTGCTCACCCCGCATCATCAGGGCGGCCCGGTGTACTGGCTCGCCGAGGATGACGATAGCGGCGCGGTGATTGGCAGCGTCATGGGCCTGAATCATCACAAGGCCTTCAATGATCCGGAAAACGGCAGCAGCCTGTGGTGCCTCGCGGTTGATCCGCAGTGCTCGCGTCCCGGTGTCGGCGAAGTGCTGGTGCGCCACCTGATCGAACACTTCATGAGTCGCGGTCTGAGCTATCTGGATCTGTCCGTGCTGCACAACAACCGGCAGGCGAAAAACCTCTACGCCAAGCTTGGTTTCCGCAATCTCTCGACCTTCGCGATCAAGCGCAAGAACGGTATCAATCAGACGCTGTTTCTCGGTCCGGGACCGGAAGCCAATTTCAATCCCTATGCACGGATCATCGTCGAGGAGGCTCACCGGCGCGGGATCGACGTGCAAGTCGATGATGCCGAGGCCGGATTGTTCACCCTCAGCCATGGCGGGCGCCGCGTGCGTTGCCGTGAATCGCTGAGCGATTTGACCAGTGCGATCAGCATGAGCCTGTGTCAGGACAAAAGCCTGACCCACAAAGCGCTGAAAGCCGCAGGGCTGAAATTGCCCTCGCAACAATTGGCCGGCAACGCTGACGACAATCTAGCGTTTCTCGATGAGCATCAGCGCGTGGTGGTCAAACCGCTCGACGGTGAACAGGGCCAAGGCGTGGCGGTGGATTTGCAAAGCATCGAAGAGGTGCAGCAGGCCATCGAAACGGCGAAGCAGTTCGACAGCCGCGTGCTGCTGGAGAGCTTTCATGAAGGGCTCGATCTGCGAATTCTGGTGATCGGCTTTGAAGTGGTGGCGGCAGCGATTCGTCGTCCGGCGGAAGTGATTGGCGATGGTCAGCATTCGATTGGTGCGCTGATCGAAGCCCAGAGCCGCCGTCGGCAAGCCGCTACGGGCGGCGAAAGCAAAATCCCGCTGGATCATGAAACCCAGCGCACTTTGCATGCGGCCGGTTACGACTACAGCAGCATTCTGCCGGCCGGTGAGCATCTGTTCGTCCGGCGCACGGCGAATCTGCACACCGGCGGCACCCTGGAAGATGTCACGGCGATTCTGCATCCGACCCTGGTCGATGCGGCCGTGCGGGCGGCGCGGGCGCTGGATATCCCGATGGTCGGCCTCGACCTGATGGTGCCGGCGGCGGATCAGCCGGAGTACGTGTTTATTGAGGCCAATGAACGCGCAGGGCTGGCCAACCATGAGCCGCAGCCGACGGCGGAGCGCTTTGTCGATCTGTTGTTTCCGCACAGTCAGCCGGCGGTTTCTTGAATCTCTGTTATCCGGGCTGACGCCATCGCTGGCGAGCCAGCTCCCACAGTTTTTGTGTGCACCATGAAACGTGTGGGAGCTGGCTTGCCAGCGATGAGGCCCGATCAGGCAACACAAAATTTCCTCTCATCGAAACCATCGATGTGCTCAACCCATCAGGAGTTTCCATGACCACACAAATCCCTGAACCAGATCTCAACTACCTGCAAAAAGTCCTGCTGGAAATGCTCGCCATTCCCAGCCCCACCGGGTTCACCGACACCATCGTGCGCTATGTCGCCGAACGTCTTGAAGAACTCGGCATTCCCTTCGAAATGACCCGCCGCGGGACCATTCGCGCCACGCTCAAGGGCAAGAAAAACAGCCCCGACCGCGCCGTCTCCGCGCATCTGGACACCATCGGCGCCGCTGTGCGCGCAGTCAAAGACAACGGTCGCCTGACCCTCGCCCCAGTCGGCTGCTGGTCGAGCCGCTTTGCCGAGGGCAGTCGCGTCAGCCTGTTTACCGACAACGGCGTGATTCGCGGCAGCGTGTTGCCGCTGATGGCCTCCGGGCATGCCTTCAACACCGCCGTGGATGAGATGCCGATCAGTTGGGATCACGTCGAACTGCGTCTGGACGCCTACTGCGCGACCAAGGCCGATTGCGATTCGCTGGGCATCAGCGTCGGCGATGTGGTGGCGTTCGATCCGCTGCCGGAGTTCACCGAAAGCGGCCACATCAGCGCCCGCCATCTCGACGACAAGGCCGGCGTTGCCGCGTTGCTGGCATCGCTCAAAGCCATCGTCGACAGCGGCCAGGAACTGATGATCGACTGTCATCCGCTGTTCACCATCACCGAGGAAACCGGCAGCGGCGCGGCGGCGGCATTGCCGTGGGACGTCAGCGAGTTCGTCGGCATCGACATTGCACCGGTCGCGCCGGGGCAGCACTCCAGCGAACACGCGGTGAGCGTGGCCATGCAGGATTCCGGCGGGCCCTACGACTATCACCTGTCGCGGCACTTGCTGCGTCTGGCCGGTGAAAACGAGCTACCGGTGCGCCGCGACCTGTTCCGCTACTACTTCAGCGATGCACACTCGGCGGTGACCGCCGGCCACGACATCCGCACCGCCCTGCTCGCCTTCGGTTGCGACGCGACTCACGGTTACGAGCGCACGCACATCGACAGCCTCGCGGCGCTCAGTCGCTTGCTCGGGGCCTACATTCTGAGTCCGCCGGTATTCGCCAGCGATGCGGCGCCAGCCAATGCGTCACTGGACCGCTTCAGTCATCAGATCGAGCATGACACGCAGATGGAAAGCGATACGCGCGTGCCGTCGGTGGACAGTCTGGTGGGGCAGCGTTCCGATAGCTGATCCATTTTCTGCGGTGACAGGACCGGCCCCATCGCTGGCAAGCCAGCTCCCACAGGTTCAGGGTGGAACACAGTATGTGTGTACCCCACAAATACTGTGAGAGCTGGCTCCAACAGGTTCAGGGTGGAACACAGTATTTGTGTACCCCTCAAATACTGTGGGAGCTGGCTCCCACAGGTTCAGGCTGGAACACAGTATGTGTGTACCCCACAAATACTGTGAGAGCTGGCTCCAACAGGTTCAGGGTGGAACACAGTATTTGTGGTAC
>NZ_CM149552.1:4737384-5554884 GCF_056155105.1 Pseudomonas trutticola BRTCR10
GGCTCCCACAGGTTCAGGCTGGAACACAGTATGTGTGTACCCCACAAATACTGTGAGAGCTGGCTCCAACAGGTTCAGGGTGGAACACAGTATTTGTGTACCCCTCAAATACTGTGGGAGCTGGCTCCCACAGGTTCAGGCTGGAACACAGTATTTGTGTACCCCTCAAATACTGTGGGAGCTGGCTCCCACAGGTTCAGGCTGGAACACAGTATTTGTGTACCCCACAAATACTGTGGGAGCTGGCTTGCCAGCGATGAGGCCGGCACAGGCAACACAAAAACTGGCAGCCCAACATCAATCGCCGTAGCATCCCGCCATTGATTTAGCCGAGGTGCCCATGCTCATTCCTTACGACGCCCTTGAAGTCGACACCCTCACCCGCCTGATCGAGGATTTCGTCACCCGCGACGGCACCGACAACGGCGACGACACCCCGTTGGAAACCCGCGTATTGCGCGTGCGCCAGGCGCTGACCAAAGGCCAGGCACTGATCGTCTTCGATCCGGAAAGCGAGCAGTGCCAACTGATGCTCAAACACGACGTGCCCAAGCACCTGTTCGACTGAAAGCCTCAGCGAAGCTTTTCCGTGGCTTGTTTGCGCTGGATCCGCTCATAGACCTCCGAGCGATGCACATTGACTTTTTGTGGCGCTTCGACGCCAAAGCGCACACTGGAACCGTTCACGGACAGAACGCGCAAGGTGATGTCATCACCGATTGAAATCAACTCACCAACGACACGGCTGAGCACAAGCATGAGATTCGTCCTTCAGGGTTAACGAGCCCTGAAGATGCGCGGCTTGCGGCGGCTCTACAATGCGTGGCGAGCAAATCAGTAATGCCCTACGCCGTGCAGCGCGGCCGCCCTTCAGACATTTCCTGCAAATCGTTAAACACGCGTTTTCTCACGCGGCGGAAAAGCGCGGACCAAATAGAATCACGCTGGCACCGATCACGCACAACGCCACGCCGATCCAGTCTGAGCCCAGCGGCCGAACCCGCTCGACCACCGCCAGCCAGCCAATCGAAGCCACGATGTAGATCCCGCCATAAGCGGCGTAGGCGCGACCGGCATAGGCCGCCTCGACGCGCGTCAACAACAGCGCGAACAGGGTCAAACTGAGCAGCGCAGGAATCACCCACAAGGCGCTTTTGCCCTGACGCAGCCACATGAAGAAGGCGAAACAACCGGCAATTTCAAACAGCGCCGCGAGGAAGAACCACAGGTAATTGAGCATTTGCACGTCCAGACAGGGTGACCATTGCGGCCACCCTATCGACGCCAAACGGCGGGGGCAAGTTCAGCCGTTGTTCTGCTTGGCCTTGGCACGCATCTTTTCGGCCATGGCGGTCATTTCGTTGTAGAGCAGTTGCGGATTCTTCTGTTTGATCGCCCAGGCCATGCGGCCCTGCTCGTGAGGCAAAATCATGAACTCGCCGGCCGCCACTTGCTGATAGATGTAGTCGGCGATGTCCGCAGCAGTAATCGGCGAACTTTCCAGCAACTTGCCGACCTGAGCTTTCATGGCCGGGGTCGGGCCACGGAAAGAATCGAGCAGATTGGTCTGGAAGAACGACGGGCAAACCACATGCACACCGACTTCCTGTTGCGCCAGTTCGATCAACAGACTTTCCGACAACGCCACCACGCCAGCCTTGGCCACGTTGTAGTTGCTCATCGCCGGGCCTTGCATCAGCGCGGCCATGGAGGCGATGTTGATGATCTTGCCTTTGCTTTGTTCAAGCAGCGGCAGGAACGCTTTACAGCCCTTGACCACGCCCATCAGGTTGATCGCGATCTGCCAGTCCCAGTCTTCCAGCGACAGCTCGCTGAAGAACCCGCCCGAGGCGACACCGGCGTTATTGACGATGATGTCGATGCCGCCGAGTTTCTCTTCGCAGGCCTGAGCGAACGCGGTGAGCTGGCTGTAATCACGCACATCGCAGCGCTGGATAAAACCGTCGCCGCCCGCCTCGCGGACCATTTTCAGGGTTTCCTGCAGACCGGGTTCGCTGACGTCGGACAAGGCCAGTCGCCAGCCTTCACGCGCCCAGCGCAGCGCGATTTCGCGACCCAGGCCCGAGCCTGCACCAGTGATCATCATGCGATTTTGCATAGCGGACAGCCTTGTTGTTCCGGGAAAGATGCGCCGAGTGTAGCGAAGGAACTGTGTGGGCCCACGCTCCATCAAGTTGCTGAATGGAGGATCAAAAGATCGCAGCCTGCAGCAGCTCCTACATCGATTCCTGCACGAGTTGCCGCAGGCTGCGATCTTTTGATCATTCGCTGTAAAGGAAATAAGCGAGTAATCCAAATACCTTAAAAAAACATTGAATTTTATTTCATCCGCACCGGTCGGAATTTATAAGCCGTCTGGAATTACTTAGTCTCCAGTCGCCCCTTGAACAGCAAGACTTCTCGAACACAATCAACAAGGAAATCGACATGGGCACAATTCTTATCATTATCCTGATCCTGTTGCTGATCGGTGGTCTGCCGGTCTTCCCGCACTCCAGAAGTTGGGGTTACGGTCCTTCGGGCATTATCGGCGTGGTGTTGGTCGTGCTGTTGGTACTGTTGTTACTCGGCAGGATATAAAGATTCAGGCATAAAAAAAGAGGCCCTGTTCAGGGCCTCTTTTTTATTGCGCGGATTTTGCGCTAACGAGCAATCAGTCCGGCTTGCCGTTAATCACACCGGCGGTGTTGTCCATCAGGCTCTTGGTCGCCGTTTGCAGGAACGACTCCAGCTTGAGTTTCAACTCTTCGGTGCGCGGTGCATTCGGCACGATCTCGGCGTGTGGATTGGCACCCAACTGGTACTGCCACATCTTCGGCCCCATTTCCTTGTCTTTCGGCAGCACGAGGATCTGGTCAGCGGTGACGATGGCGGTGGTCTGCTCACTGCCCGACGGCTTGATCACACCGAAACCGGTGTCGCCTTCCGGCAGGTTGAGCAGGTCACGGCCCCAGCACTGATGACGCACTTCGCCACCCAGACGACCCATGATGGTCGGCACGATGTCGATCTGCGTACCCACGGTGTGGTCACGCGTACCGAACTTCTCCTGAATGCCCGGGGCAATCATCAGCATCGGCACGTTGAAGCGGCCCAGGTCCATTTCGGTGATCTGGCGTTCGTTGCCAAAACCGTGGTCGCCGACGATGACGAACAGGGTTTCCTTGAAGTACGGCTCTTTGCGCGCCTTCTCGAAGAACTGACCCAGTGCCCAGTCGGCGTAACGCATGGCGGTCAAGTGTTCGTTGAGCGAACCGCGATCAGTTACGCGCTCGACCGGCAATGGCGTCGGCAGCGCATATGGCGTGTGGTTGGACAGGGTTTGCAGCAATGCGTAGAAAGGCTTGCCGTTTTCCCGCGCCTTGAGCTCGACCAGACCACGGTCGAACATGTCCTGGTCGGATACGCCCCACGTCGGATCGGAGAACACCGGGTTGACGAAGTCGTTACGGCCAACGAAGTTGGTCATGCCCTGGTTGCTGAAGAAACCCGACTGGTTGTCCCAGGCGAAGTCACCGTTGTAGACGTACACGTCGTCGTAGTCACGGGCACTGAGCAACTGCGGCAGACCGGACAGTTTGTGGCTGCCTTCCGGGGTCTGCATCAGGTATTCGAAACCTGGCAGGTTGGGGAAGCAGGCCATGGTCGCGAACATACCCTGGTGGGTGTGCGTACCGTTGGAGAAGAAGCGGTCGAACAGCAGGCCTTCCTTCGACAACTTGTCCAGATACGGCGTGATGTTGCCCGGTGCCCCCAATGCGCCGACCGAATGACCGGCCATGCTTTCCATCAGGATCACCACGACGTTCTTGATCGGCAGGGTCTTGTCGGCCGGCGGCGTGTACTCGCGGCGCACGGCGGCGATGTCGGCATCGACCAGTTTGTCGTCCGGCATCAGTAGCATGTCGCGCACGACTTTCTGCGCTTGTTCTTGCGGCAGCGTGGCTTTCCAGATGTTGTCGCGATCTTCGCCCATGCGGTCCTTGGCGGCGGCGATCAGCGACAGCGTACCGTTGAGGCCGAGCTGGTTGGCGAAGTTCGAGTCGGTGGTGTAGACGTCGCCCCAGCGCATTGGCGGGCCTTGGCGCAGAGTGCCACGGGCCGCGACCACGCAGATCAGCAGGCAGACCACGAATACCGCAAGGCGTGTGTACCACGGCGCCACCTGACGGGTGCTAACGCTGCCACCGCTGAACGGCCCGCGTGGACGCGTGGCACGGTCGGCACCTTTGAATGCCAGAGTCAGAATAACGGTGCCAATCACCCAGGCCAGCAGATAGCGAACCACCGGAAAACCGTACCAGAGCATGCTCATCACGGTTTTCGGGTCTTCTTTCACGTACTGGAACACCAAGCCGTTGAGGCGCTGGTGGAACTCGCGATAGAAGTCCATCTCCATCAGGCCGAGGAACAGCGCGATGCTCGAGGCGATCGTCAGCCACAGACGGAAGAAACCACGTGCAGCCATCGCCCTGGCACTGAACAGTGCCAACACCAGCGGAATGCAGACGTAGACCACCAGGCGCAGGTCGAAACGCAGGCCATTGGCGAAAGCTTCGAGGAAGGTCGAGGCCGGGGTGTCGAGGATCATCTCGCGGTTGTAGACCAGCAGCGCGAGGCGCAGCACGGAAAACATCACCATCATGACCAATGCACACAGCAGCGTGTAGGCCAGATGCGATTTGACGGTCGGTTGCAGCAGGCGAGCAGAAGATCGCTGCTGATTCAGGGCGTCCGGGTTTGCCATGTCGTTTTAGGACCCATTGGAAGTTGAAGTTGCAAAAATACAGCGGCGCCATGCCCTCTGTTGGTCATTCCAGACCCCGGGGCGTGCGCGGTGCGCAAATGTTGCACGATCACTCGCACCATTGCCATTGATTACTGCCCCGCCATCCGACACTTTCATTTAAAGCGGCGGCAGACCGGAACAGCGTGCAAACAGCGCGGGCGAATTGTCTTGAACAGGTTGTGAAAATTTCGTGCAACGCATATCTGGAAACACAATATAGATACAAAGCAAAACGCCCCGACTTGATCGGGGCGTTGTGCTGTCTGCGCGACGATTACTTTTCCGCGCGTTCTTTCAGGGCTTTCAGTGTGTTGAACGGCGCATCAACCACAAACTTGTTGGCGACCATCGCCGGGACACTGCCGCCTGGCTCGGTGTGCACTTGATAGGTCACTTCGACCTGATCGCCTTTCGGTACAAACTTCCAGAAGCCTTTGACCTGAGTGACACGGACAAAACCTTTCTCTTCCGGAATGTACTTCGGCAGACCTTCGAGGTTACGAGTGAGACTGCCATCAGCACCTTCAACCGTGGTGATGTGCAGCACCGAATCACGCGAGGTCACTGGCCACGGCGTGTTGAACTGAGTGTAGGTCCAGCTTTGATCGCCTTCGTGCTTGAGCAGCTTCTGCGACTTGCATTCGTAGATCCAGGCGCAGGCGCCGGAGACGTCTTCCTGCAAGGCGCGCAGTTTGGCAATGGTGGTCTTCATCAGGGTTACACCCTGGTAGGACTTGTAATCAGAACCCGGCACTTCGGCCAGCGAGACCTTGATGCCATCCTGCTCCTTGGCGACCTTCCAGTCCTCAGCCTGAGCGACGGACGTCGCCAGCACAGCAGTCAAACCACACAACACAGCGATACGATGCAGCGAACCCATAGTCTTATTCCTTATTGTTGAAGTTCCGTTCGTTTGACACATCACGCCGCCGTCATTTGCTCCCACCAGCCGATCAATCTGATCGCTTCTTCCGAACTGCTGCCACAGACTTCGACATCAGCAGCGAAGCCGGAACAGACTGCCGGGCGCTCCGGGCGGCCGAAAATGCTGCACAGGTTTTCGACCGAGAGTTGCACGCAACGTTCGCCGGCAGGTTTGCCATCAGGCATGCCGGGAATCGGCGAGCTGATGGAAGGGGCAATGCAGCAAGCGCCACAGCCTTCACGGCATTTCATGACGAACAATTCCTCGCGACGGGCGATGTGTAAAAGGCACGCGGAACAGAGTAACCGCTAAAACGGCTGTTTAAAATTCCCTGAACCGGGGTTTTTACGGATAAGTGAATGTGACTGACCAGTCTCCGACAAAGCGTCTGGTTCGCGGGTCACAGATGCATGGCATTTACTGCTTGAATTCAAAATCCAGCGCCGCACCTTCCACTTCCCGGCGCTCTTCGTTGCGCAGTTGCAACTGCATTTCGTTGCTGAGCAAACGGCCATTGAGCTGGAACCCACTGTTTTTCTCGCCAAAAAACTGCGGCAGGATCGGCTCGCGTTTGGGCAGGACGACGGTACCAGGCGGTTTCAGCTCCTGGACCATGTCCTTGGGCAGGCTCAAGTCCAGTTTGGCTGGCGGCAATTTGGTTTTCACCACTTCGCTGGCAGGTTTCGACTTGGAGGCAATCGGGGTGCGTTTTTTAACGGCTTTTTGCTGCGACTTCTTCGCAGGCGCAGCCTTTTCAACTGCCGCCGATTTTTTTGCTGTGGTCGTCGCTGCCGGTTTTTCCTGAGCCGCAGCCGCCATGACACCAGGCGCATGACTGATCATCAGCAAACAGAACAAAACCCCAGCGGCAGAAAAAATCGCTTTCATGGACCCAACGACACTAACGGCAGAGGGCCATATGCTCGCTTGTTGGACGCCACAAGACAAGCATGTCCGACCGCTCGTTCAGAATCCGCCGGCCGTTTCCTGACACAGTTGGGTCGCCAGCAGGCCCAGCGTCATCAACGCCCGCTCCGCCTCACGGTTCCACGGAATGCCGCAGTTCAGGCGGATACAGTGGTTGAATTGCTCGGTGTTACTGAAAATCAGTCCCGGTGCGATGCTGATGCCCTGCTGCAATGCGCGGACATGCAATTCTTGCGTATTGACTCGCCCCGGCAGACTCACCCAAAGGATGAAACCGCCCGTGGGCCGGGTCATTTGCGTACCTTCGGGGAAGTACTGCTGCACCGCCAACTGGAAGGCACTGAGGTTTTTCCGGTATTCCTGGCGGATGTACCGTAAATGCCGGTCATAACCACCGTTTTCCAGATAGGCGGCAATCGCCATCTGCGTAACGCTACACGCCGAATGCGTGCTGAAGGTCTGCAAACGCTGAATTTCCTGCTGATACTTGCCAGCAATCATCCAGCCGATGCGCACACCGGGCGACAGGGTTTTCGAGAAACTCGAGCAGTAGATCACCCGGTCCAGCCGGTCGTAGGCCTTGAGCGCTTTGGTGCGCCCCTGTTCGAACATCAACTCGCCATAGATGTCGTCCTCGACGATCTGGATATCGAAATCCGAGGCCAGGCGCAGCAGTTGTTTCTGACGCTCTTCGGGCATGGTGCCGCCCAGCGGATTGCTCAGGCGAGTGGTGAGCACCAGCGCTTTGATCGACCATTGATTGGCCGCCAGTTGCAGGGCTTCGAGGCTCATACCGGTGGCAGGATCGCTGGGGATTTCGATGACTTTCAGGCCCAACAGGTCGGCCAGTTGCAGCAGACCGTAATAGGTCGGTGATTCGGCGGCGATCAGATCGCCCGGACGGGTCAGCACTCGCAACGACATCTGCAAGGCATCGACGCAGCCGTGGGTGATCACCACTTCCGAGGGATCAACCACCACTCCGGCGTCGCGCATGCGGATCGCCACTTGTCGACGTAGCGGTTCGAAACCCGGGCTGAACATGTAGCTGAACGCACGCGGACTGTGGAAGCGCGTGACTTTGGCCAATTGCTGATGCAATGCCCGCACCGGCAAGTAATCAACACTCGGTACGGCGGCGCCCAACGGGAAGACACCTTCGCGGCGCGACTCGACCAGCACCTGTTGAATGATGCTGCTGCGCGTAACCAGCCCGGGGCGCTCGACCCGGGCGATATCCGGCGTCGGTGCCGTCAGCGCAGGCGTCTGGTGCACGTAATAACCGGACTGCGGCCGCGCACGAATCAGCCCCTGATCCTCGAGGTTGGCGTATGCCTGCAACACCGTCGCATGGCTGACGTTGAGCTGCGAACTCATTTTGCGCACCGAAGGCACGCGCTCCCCCGGTTGATAGACACCACGGCGAATGTCTCCGGCCAGTTGCTGAGCAATACGTTGGTAGAGCAAGAGATTGGTCATGACGCAGCACTCGATTTCACGGGCATTTTATTCTTGTGTGAAACAATACCGGAACAGTTTAGAAGTGTACTGGGACAGTTGTCACTCTAGTCGACCATACAGTGCAGTGTCTGCCACAACTGTATCGATTTGCGAGCTATTCGACAGACGTAAAAAAGCCCGGTACTGCATGACAGCCCGGGCTTTCCAGAGACGCAACCCTTAGCGGGCGGCGCCGAGCTGGCCTTTTTCGTCGGAGAAAACAATTTCAACGCGACGGTTCTGTGCGCGTCCACGCTCGGAAGCGTTGGCGTCCACCGGGTATTCGTCGCCGTAACCTTCGACTTGAATGCGTTTGTCGTCGATGCCCAGATCCATCAGCACATCGGCCACCGATTGCGCGCGGTCGCGGGACAGTTTGAGGTTTTCCTGTTTGCCGCCGGTGCTGTCGGTATAGCCCTCGATGCGTACCACACGCTTCGGGTTCAACTGCAGGAACTGCACGATTTTCAGGACGACACGATTGGCCGAGTTTTTCAGCTCCGCCTCACCCGTGTCGAACAACACATCACCGAGGGTCATCACCAGACCACGATCGGTCTGCGTGGTGGCCAGCGCGACGATTTGTTCTTCGAGCCATTTGCCCTGTTGCTGCACGCTTAGCAGTTTCGATTCACGCAGGGCCAGTTGCAGACGCTGACGCTCCAGTTCGAGCTTGGCAGCGCGCTCCTCGTTAAGCACCTGATTGGTATGCTCGCGGGCGATTTCGCTGTAGCGCTGGCTCAGGTAGGCGTAATGCACCACGTCCGAACCACTGCCCCAGTAAGTGGACAGGCGATCGGCACGGGCCAGGGACTCACCAGCGCGAATCACGTCTTTCGGCGCAATACGCAGCACGTTGGAGTCTTCCTTGACCTTCTGGAAATCGGCGCCAGCTTCTTGCAAAGCGGATTCGCTGTGTTGCCCGGCGCAGCCGTAAAGGCTGGCGCAACCGGCGAGGATCAGACCACCGAGAACTCTGGGCTTGAGGCTCATTGGGCGTCTCCCAACTGCTTGCGCAAACGGGCGATGCGAGTGTTGAGCACATTCACCTGTTCTTCGCTCTTTTGGGTCAGCACTTTGGCTTCGGCCAGACGCGCATCCAGTTCGGCCTGTTCCGCGCGCATGCGCGCATTGCGGTAGGACTCGTCAGCCATGTTGCCTTTGGCGCGGTTGTATTTGGTTTCGGCCAGTTTCATTTCCGGCACGTCATCAGCGGTGGCGCCTACGGCCTTGGCCTGGGCAATGGTCTGTTCGGTCAGGCGCATTTGTTCAACGGGTGCCGGATCGGTCGCGCAACCGGCCAGGGCCAGAACGGCCACAGCCGCGAAAAGAGGTCGAATACTCACTAAGAATCCCTACTGTTTTGGGGCACTGACAGGTTGTTGCGGCTGTTGCTGCTGCGCCTTCCAGCGCTCGATATTGCGTTGCAGCGCGGCTTCCGTCAGTCCGGACGCGGGCAATTCTGTCATCTTTTTGGCCAACTGTCCGCGCAACCACGGATCGTTGCACGCCGAGTTATGGGAAACCGCGAGGAACAGCCCCGGCCGATCGATGGGTTGCTCAAACGCCAGCAGGTCATTGGCCATACCCAGCGCCTGCGCGGCGGCCATGCCGGAGTAGCGGCCAGCGAGTACATATTCCACTTCACCCAACAGCAATTTCTGAAAGGCCTGAGTGAGGTTTGCTGTCCGGGTCAGGGTCAGATTCTGCTCGGCGAAAGTGCCGAATGCCTGGGTCATACGAGACTTTTCCGACAAGCCACCCGTATGACCGTGCAGGTCGCGGGCTTCACTGTAAGCCAGCGTCGAGCCCTTGCGGGTCCACACCAGATAGTCGTTTTCCAGCAGTGGCGGATGGATGTAGTCGAGATTTTCCAGCTCGGTGAAGGCCAGCGGCGCATCAGCCAGCATGTCCATGCGCCCGCTGCGCACTTCGTCGAGGGCTTGCGAGCGTTTGCCGGCGTAAAGCAACTCGACCTTTATGCCGAGGTCTTTGGCGACTTGTTGCAACAGGTCGGCGCTCGCACCGATCAGTTGTTTGGGGTTCTGCGGATCCTGCCACAGGTACGGCGGCGCGTCCGGGCTGCCGGTGACGACGAGGCGCTCGCACTTGCCGGCAGCCGCAGCCATCCCCGGCAAGAGGATCAATCCTAATAACAACCTGCGGCGCAGATCCATGGCAAAACGCTCCCGCTCAAATCCGAGTCAAAAAAAAGCCCGACCAAAAGGTCGGGCTCTTTATAAGTGAAGCCGCTGGATTAGACCAGCTTCTCCAGCTCAGGTACCGCTTCGAACAGATCAGCCACGAGACCGTAATCGGCCACCTGGAAGATCGGCGCTTCTTCGTCCTTGTTGATCGCAACGATCACTTTGGAGTCTTTCATGCCGGCCAGGTGCTGGATCGCGCCGGAGATACCGACGGCGATGTACAGCTGTGGCGCAACGATCTTGCCGGTCTGACCGACCTGCATGTCGTTCGGTACGAAACCTGCGTCGACCGCGGCGCGCGAAGCACCCACGGCAGCGCCCAGCTTGTCGGCCAGAGCGTACAGGTGTTTGAAGTTGTCGCCGTTCTGCATGCCGCGGCCGCCGGAAACGACGATCTTGGCAGCGGTCAGTTCCGGACGATCGGACTTGGCCAGTTCTTCGCCGACGAAGCTGGAGATACCAGCGTCGTGCGCAGCGCCAACGGCTTCAACAGCAGCCGAACCACCTTCAGCGGCAACCGGGTCGAAACCGGTGGCACGCACGGTGATCACCTTGATCGCAGCGGTCGATTGCACGGTAGCAATGGCGTTACCGGCGTAGATCGGGCGCTTGAAGGTGTCAGCACTTTCTACCGAGATAATCTCGGAGATCTGGTCAACGTCCAGCGCAGCGGCAACGCGCGGCAGGATGTTTTTGCCGTTAGAGGTCGCGGCAGCCAGGATGTGGCTGTAGCCCTTGCCCAACTCAGCAACCAGAGGAGCAACGTTTTCCGGCAGCTGATGCGCGTAAGCGGCATTGTCAGCGTTCAGGACTTTGCTCACACCAGCGATTTTCGCAGCAGCTTCAGCCACGGCGCCAGCGCCAAGACCTGCAACCAGAACGTGGATGTCGCCGCCGATTTTGGCAGCAGCAGCCACGGTGTTCAGTGTGGCCGGAGCCAGCACCTTGTTGTCGTGTTCAGCGATTACCAAGATAGTCATGATCAGATTACCTTCGCTTCGTTTTTCAGTTTCTCGACCAGTTCAGCCACCGACTTGACCTTGATACCTGCGCTGCGTGCAGCCGGCGCTTCGACTTTCAGGGTCTTGTTGGTGGAGGCGGTGGAAACGCCCAAAGCGTCTGGAGTCAGCACTTCGAGAGGCTTCTTCTTGGCTTTCATGATGTTTGGCAGAGACGCGTAGCGCGGCTCGTTCAAACGCAGGTCGGTGGTGACGATCGCTGGCAGTTTCAGCGAAACAGTCTGCGCGCCGCCGTCGATTTCGCGGGTCACGGCAACGCTGTCGCCCGAGACTTCGACTTTCGAAGCGAACGTGCCCTGACCGTAGCCGCTCAGTGCAGCGAGCATCTGGCCGGTCTGGTTGTTGTCGCTGTCGATGGCCTGTTTACCAAGGATCACCAGCTGAGGCTGTTCCTTGTCGACCACAGCCTTGAGCAGCTTGGCCACGGCGAGCGAGGTCAGATCTTCAGCGGATTCGACGAGGATGGCACGGTCGGCACCCAGAGCCAGTGCGGTACGCAGCTGCTCCTGAGCGGTGGTCGGGCCGATGGAGACGACGACGATTTCAGTCGCAACACCTTTCTCTTTCAGGCGTACGGCTTCTTCCACTGCGATTTCGCAGAACGGGTTCATCGACATCTTGACGTTGGCGAGATCGACGCCGGAATTGTCCGCCTTGACGCGAACCTTGACGTTGTAATCCACAACGCGTTTGACAGCTACAAGAACCTTCATGGATTCCTCGTTACTCTCCGGTGAAAAGAAAGTCGCCTAGGCGAACCTGGCGGTTGATGCTCATCAGGCTAAAAGGGCACCTCTAAAAACGCCGACATGGGTGCGGGGTGATTCACGGTGAGAGGAGCTGTGACCGTTCGTCAGTGGTGACTGACAAGTCATGGATCTTCACGCTGTGTAAACTGCGCGCCGGACCTGCGCTGCGCATCACCTTCTACTGCCTGTGCCCTGTCTTTAGAGGTGCTCTTGAAACCGCCAGTCTGCCTACGACGAGCGCAAAACCGCCCGTATCTTGACCGGAACGCCTATTCCGGTCAATACGGCAAAATGGTCGTTCATAAGCCGCGCTTCTTTGATTTCTCTGGGCTGGAGCCAATTCAAACAAACGTTTGTATTGGACGCTCGGAGTGGTGTAGATATAATGCGCCCCCTAGAGAGAAAGGTGGCTTCTCCTTTATCCCCCTTGACGTTAACGTAAAGGCATAACGGATGCGACATCAAACCTCCAAATTAGAAAAAAAACTGTTGAGCCTTGAGTAGGAGATAGCCTGTGGAACGCGAATACATGGAATTCGACGTGGTCATCGTCGGTGCCGGCCCCGCTGGCCTGTCCGCCGCCTGCCGTCTGAAGCAGAAGGCCGCCGAAGCCGGTAAGGAAATCAGCGTCTGCGTGGTCGAAAAAGGCTCCGAAGTCGGCGCACACATCCTGTCCGGTGCTGTATTCGAACCTCGTGCCCTGAACGAGTTGTTCCCGGACTGGAAAGAACTCGGCGCCCCGCTGAACACCCCGGTCACCCGCGACGACATTTTCGTGCTGAAAAACGCCGACAGTGCGCAAAAGATTCCTGACTTCTTTGTGCCCAAGACCATGCACAACGAAGGCAACTACATTATCTCCCTCGGCAACCTGTGCCGCTGGCTGGCCCAGCAGGCCGAGAACCTCGGCGTGGAAATCTACCCGGGCTTCGCCGCTCAGGAAGCATTGATCGACGAAAGCGGCATCGTGCGCGGGATCATCACCGGTGATCTGGGTGTCGACCGTGAAGGTAATCCGAAAGAAGGCCTGTACACCCCGGGCATGGAACTGCGTGGCAAATACACGCTGTTCGCCGAAGGCTGCCGTGGCCACATCGGCAAACAACTGATCAAGCGCTTCAACCTCGACAGCGATGCCGACGCTCAGCACTACGGCATCGGCCTGAAAGAAATCTGGGAAATCGACCCGGCCAAACATCAGCCAGGTCTGGTGGTACACACCGCCGGCTGGCCGCTGGACATCATGGGCACTGAAAACACCGGCGGCTCGTTCCTCTATCACCTGGAAAACAATCAGGTGGTGGTCGGTCTGATCGTTGATTTGTCCTACAGCAACACCTACCTGTCGCCGTTCGACGAATTCCAGCGCCTCAAGCATCACCCGGTGCTGGCTCAGTACCTGGAGGGCGGCAAGCGCGTCAGCTACGGCGCCCGCGCGATCTGCAAAGGTGGCCTGAACTCGCTGCCGAAAATGGTCTTCAAGGGCGGTGCGCTGATCGGTTGCGACCTGGGCACTCTGAACTTCGCCAAGATCAAAGGCAGCCACACCGCAATGAAGTCGGGCATGCTCGCCGCAGAATCTGTGGCCGACGCGCTGTTCGCCGAAAAGGATGGCACAGAAGAGCTGACCACTTACGTCGACGCGTTCAAGAAGAGCTGGCTCTACGACGAACTGTTCGCCAGCCGCAACTTCGGCCCGGCGATCCACAAGTTCGGCGCCATCGTCGGCGGTGGTTTCAACTGGCTGGACCAGAACATCTTCGGCGGTAAACTGCCGTTCACCCTGCATGACACCAAGCCGGACTACGCTTGCCTGAAGCTGGCAGCCGACTGCAAAAAGATCGACTACCCGAAACCCGACGGCAAACTCAGCTTCGACAAACTCAGCTCGGTGTTCATCTCCGGTACCAACCACGAAGAAGAGCAGCCGTGCCACTTGAAGCTGACCGACCCGAGCATCCCGATCAGCAAGAACCTGCCGCTGTACGACGAACCGGCGCAGCGCTACTGCCCGGCCGGCGTCTACGAAGTGATCACCAAGGAAGATGGCGAGAAACGCTTCCAGATCAACGCCCAGAACTGCGTGCACTGCAAGACCTGTGACATCAAGGACCCTTCGCAGAACATCACCTGGGTCACGCCGGAAGGCGCCGGCGGCCCGACTTATCCAAACATGTAAGTCGAAGCGCTGAACATCAAGGCTCCCGAAATGGGGGCCTTTTTGTTGCCTGCGGTTCAGTGCATCACATCAACACCTGTGGGAGCTGGCTTGCCAGCGATGGCGGTGGATCAAGCGACATCTATGTTGAATGTGCCGACCTCATCGCTGGCAAGCCAGCTCCCACACGGACTGTGTAAATCCTCAAGCAGCGCGCTCATCACCCGGACTGCGCTCGAAATAGCGCTTGTACTCGCGACTGAACTGCGACGTACTCTGATACCCCACACGGTGCGCCACCTGCGCCACACCGAGTCCTTCCGCTACCAACAACGTCTGCGCTTTCAACAACCGCAAACGCTTCAGATACTGCACCGGCGACAACAACGTGCTGCGTTTGAAATGCTCATGAAACGTCGAAATACTCATGTTCGCGCAACCGGCCAGGGTCTCGACGTTCAACGGCTCGGTGTAATGCGCATGCAGATGACTGATCGACGCTGCGACCCGCGCAAACTGCCCCTGCTGCTCGACCAGCGCACGCAACACATCGGCCTGCGGCCCACGCAATGCCGTAAACAGCAACTCACGCACTCGCGCCGGCCCAAGAATCTGGCATTCCAGCGGATCGTGCAGACAACTCAGCAAGCGCTCGACACAGCCGCGCATGTCATCGTCGAGCACCACCGAAGTCATCGACTCCGGCGTTTGCGCCGGGATGTGTCGCCCCGGCGCCAGCCCCATGGCCAGCACCAACTCACCGAGCAACACCCGGTCAATCGCCACCGAAACACCCAGCAACGGCGCATCCGGCAAGGCAAAGGTTTCGCACTCGAACGGCACCGGCAGCGCCTGAATCAGATAATGCCCGGCACCGTACTCCATCGTCCGAGGCCCGAGAAACGCCAGTTTGCTGCCCTGGGCGATGATCATCAGGCTCGGCTCGTAAATGTGCGGGCCACGGGCAACGTCGCAACTGGCACGCAGCACCTGCACTCCCGGCAACCCGGTCTGGCTGTAACCATCGCGCAGCGCCAGCGGTTCGATCAGCGAAACCAGCGTGGCATTGGCATCAAGGTGGCGGGTCAATTGCATCGACATGTTCTTCACAAAAATCACGGAAAAAGGGATGAAAGCATCATCGCAGATCCTCTTGCCAATGCGACCGAGCAAACCCGCATGCCGGAGGATTAGGCATGAGACCCGGAGGAATCGTCATGGCCGGACCGTCAGTCGGCGCCCAGAATGCGCCGCCTCACTTGTCACTGCTTTTGCGAGGTTCCACATGTACACCGCCATCGGCTATGCCGCCCAATCGGCCACCACGCCCCTCGCCCCGATGAAGTTCGAACGCCGCAGCCCACGGGCCGACGACGTCGCCATCGAAATCCTCTACTGCGGCGTCTGCCATTCCGACATCCACCAGGCGCGCAACGAATGGGGCATCGCAGTTTACCCGTTGATGCCAGGCCATGAGATCGTCGGTAAAGTCACCGCGATCGGTGCGAATGTCACACAACACAAGGTAGGCGATCTGGTCGGCGTTGGCTGCATGGTCGACTCCTGCCGCACCTGCGAAGCCTGCCAATCGAACCTTGAGCAATACTGCCTCGAAGGTCCGACCATGACTTACGCCACCCCGGATCGGGTCGATGGCAGCAACACCATGGGCGGCTACTCCGACAGCATCGTGGTCAGCGAGCACTTCGTCGTGCGCATTCCTGAAAAACTGGCTTTGGCCAGCGCCGCACCGATTCTCTGCGCCGGCATCACTACCTACTCGCCGCTCAAGCACTACGGCGTCAAGGCCGGCGACAAGGTCGGGATTCTCGGCATGGGCGGCCTCGGCCACATGGGCATCAAGTTCGCCAAGGCCATGGGCGCCGAAGTCACGCTGTTCACCCGTTCAGCGAGCAAGGCTGAAGAAGGTCGCCGTCAGGGTGCCGATCATGTGATCGTCTCCACCGATGCCGAGCAAATGAAAGCCGCTGCCGGTTACTTCGACTTCCTGCTCGATACCATTCCGGTGCAGCATGATCTCAACCCGTACCTCGACACCCTGCGTTTCGACGGCGTGCACATTCTGGTCGGCCTGATCGAGCCGGTTGATCCGCCGGTACACGCTGGCAAACTGGTGATGAGCCGCCGAGTGCTGGCAGGTTCCTTGATCGGCGGCATCGCAGAAACCCAGGAAGTGCTGGATTTCTGCGCTGAACACAACATCACCTGCGATATCGAAATGCTCGACATCCGCCAGATCAACGAGGCTTACGCCCGAATGATCGCCGGTGACGTGAAGTACCGTTTCGTGATCGACATGGCGACGCTCAAGGTTTAAATCTTCAGACCGAGTTCCGCCGAGAGCCGGGCTGTGACCCCTTTGATCAGGGGGATCAGCTCGGCCATTTTTTCCAGCGGCATGTACGGCACGGTGCTGGCGATACTGATCGCCGCCACGATGCCCTTGCTCGCATCCCGAATCGGCGCCGCCACGCAGCGGATCGACGGTTCGTTGTCCTCCAGATCGAACGCGTAGCCACCCGCGACATACTCGATCATGCGCTGCTCAAGCTGTTCCCACGACTGCTGGGGATGCTGCGGCCAGAACTGACTTTTCCCACCCGCCGGCAGGCTGATGTCGTACAGACGCTGCCAATCTTTCGGCGAGTCATCGAGCATCAACGCCTTACCGATACCGGTGCGTGCCAGCGGCATGCGATGGCCGACCCGCGAACGCATTTCCGGGCCGTTGCGCCCCGGATTCTTCAGCAGATACAGCACTTCGTCGCCTTCACGAATGCCCAAGTGCACCGTGTCGCCGGTCAACGCCGACAACTCGTCCAGATACGGCCCGGCCAGACTCACCAGCGGCAACTCTTCGCGCGCCTGGAAACCCAGCTCGATCAGCTTCGGCCCGAGCAGATAACCGACTTGCGGCACCACGCGCAGGTAGCGCTCGTCGACCAGGCAACTGGCCAGACGATGGGTGGTGCTGCGCGTGGTACCGATCAGTCGGGCAATTTCTTTGAGATCACGGGCGCCACTCGCCACTGCCTGCACCACACCCAGTCCGCGCAATAGCGTCTGGGTGCCGGTGGGCGCGGCGTCCTTGGTTTTTTCCGGGGCGTCTTCCTGCATATCCAGCCTTTACCGTTGAGCGAGGGAACGGGCGGCATTATGGTCGCCCGACGCTGACCACTACAACTCGATACGCTCGACCTTGCCCACCAGCAGCACGTAGGACAAAGCACCGATCAGTGCGAGAACCGCGATATAGGTGATCGCCGGGGCAAAGGAATCACCACTGGCGAGGAAACCGATCACGATCGGCGTAGCAATTGCAGACAAGTTACCGATGAAATTGAACACCCCACCAGTCAGCCCGAGCAGACGCGCCGGCGCCAGTGTCGAGACCAGTGACCAGGTGATCGAGGCCAGACCGTTACCGAAAAACGCCAGGGCCAGAAACGCAATCACAAGCGGTGTCGACTCAACAAAGTTGGCACCGATGATCGACGTGGAAATCAGCAATCCGCCAATGATCGGCAACTTGCGCGCAAAACCCACGGTGCAGCCGCGACGAATCAGCAAGTCGGAAAAGAACCCCGAACACAACACGCCAACAAACGCGGCAAGAAACGGCAGCGACGCCAGCAGGCCGGACTTGATGAAGTCCATGCCGCGATATTTCACCAGATAGGTCGGGAACCACGTCAGGAAAAACCACAGTGTCGAGTTCAGGCAGAACTGGCCGAGGTAGATGCCCCACAACTTGCGTTTAGTGAGGACGATGCCGAGGTCGGTCCAGCTGAATTTGGCTTTGACCTTGGCGGTCTCAGCCTGGATATCCACCAGGCCGCCTCCCTCGCGGATCAGATCGATTTCTGCATCGTTGGCGCCCTTGAAATCCCGCGGCTCGCGATACGCCGCGTACCAGATCACCGCCCAGATGATGCCCACTGCACCGGTCGCGACGAACACCATGTGCCAGCCAAATTCATGTTGCAGCCAAGCCAGCACCGGGGTGAGAAACGCCAGACCGACAAATTGCCCCGACGTGTAAAAACCAATCGCCGTGGCGCGTTCACGCTCAGGAAACCACGTCGTCACCACGCGGCTGTTGATCGGATACGCCGGTGCTTCCAGCGCCCCGACCGCCATGCGCAGCACAAACAGCGCGATGAAACTGGCAGCAAAACCGAGCATCACGGTGGCCAGCGACCACAGCAACAACGCGACACTGTAAAGAATGCGCGGCGGCACCCGGTCGACCAGCCAGCCGCCGGGGATCTGCATGGCCGCGTAAGTCCAGCCGAACGCGGAAAAGATCAGACCGACATGGATCGGATCGATACCCAGCTCACTGGTCAGGGCCGGCGCGGCAATCGACAGGTTGCTGCGGTCGAGGTAGTTGATGACCACGGTGATAAACAGCAACACCATGATGAAAAACCGCTTGCGGCTGGGCGTGACTAAAGACGCCTGCCCGGTGAGGGTTTGCGGTTGCATGAGAGATGCCTCTTCTTATGTTTATTTGAGGTCATGACGCAAATCACCCATCCATGGAGATCAAACTGTGGGAGCTGGCTTGCCAGCGATGGCGATGTAACTGTCACATCAATGCTGGATGTGCCGCCGTCATCGCTGGCAAGCCAGCTCCCACAAAGACTTTCGGTGTATCAGGGCAGACTCACCACTCGGCAAAGCTGCCATCGGCATGGCGCCAGATCGGGTTACGCCAGCGGTGGCCGACCGCCGCGCGCTCAATCACGTATTCCTCGTTGATCTCGATGCCCAAGCCCGGGCCGTTCGGGATCTTCACGAAGCCTTTGTCGTAATCGAACACGCGCGGATCCTTCACGTAGTCGAGCAAGTCGTTGCTCTCGTTGTAATGGATGCCCAGGCTTTGCTCCTGGATAAACGCGTTGTAACAAGCTGCGTCCAGCTGCAAACACGCCGCCAGCGCAATCGGCCCCAGCGGGCAATGCAGCGCCAGCGCCACGTCATAGGCTTCGGCCATGTTGGCGATCTTGCGGGTTTCGGTAATGCCGCCCGCGTGGGAGGCGTCCGGCTGGATGATGTCGACGTAGCCTTCGCTCAACACGCGTTTAAAGTCCCAACGCGAGAACAGCCGCTCGCCGAGGGCAATCGGTGTGCTGGTCAACGGTGCCAGCTCTTTAAGCGCTTCGTAGTTTTCGCTGAGCACAGGCTCTTCGATGAACATCAGTTTGTACGGGTCGAGTTCCTTCATCAGCACTTTGGCCATCGGCTTGTGCACTCGACCATGGAAATCGACACCGATGCCGACGTTCGGTCCCACTGCGTCGCGCACGGCGGCAACGTTGGCCAAGGCGAGGTCGACTTTTTCGAAGGTATCGAGGAACTGCAGCTCTTCAGTGCCGTTCATTTTCACCGCAGTGAAACCACGACTCACCGCCTCTTTCGCCGCACGTGCGGTGTCGGCCGGGCGGTCACCACCGATCCACGAATACACGCGGATCTTGTCGCGCACCTGACCACCGAGCAGATCACTGACCGAGACACCGAGGGCCTTGCCCTTGATGTCCCACAGCGCCTGGTCGATACCGGCCAGCGCGCTCATGTGGATGGCGCCGCCACGGTAGAAACCGCCGCGATACAACACCGTCCAGATGTCCTCGATGTTGCGTGGGTCTTTGCCGATCAGGTAGTCGGACAATTCCTCAACGGCAGCAGCAACGGTGTGCGCGCGACCTTCAACCACAGGCTCGCCCCAACCGGTGACGCCCTCGTCGGTTTCGACCTTGAGGAAGCACCAGCGCGGCGGGACGATGAAAGTGGTGAGTTTGGTGATTTTCATCTGCTTGTCTCTCTTATTTGGATGCAGCGCACGCAGCGCCAAAAAAGTCTTAGCGAAGAGCCTTCCACGCGGCCACGTAGGCCTTGGCATTGACCGCAACCTGCTCCGGCGTCATGCCCGGTTTGAACAGCCCGGAACCCAGTCCGAAGCCTTTCACCCCGGCGTCGATAAACGCCTGCATGTTGTCCGGTGTGATCCCGCCGACCGGCGCCAGCACCGTTCCGGACGGCAACACCGCGAGCCAGGCTTTGACGACCGCCGGGCCCATCTGCTCGGCCGGGAACAACTTGAGAATGTCCGCGCCCTCCTCCAGCGCCGCGAACGCCTCCGTCGGCGTGGCAACACCCGGCGACAGGTACAAGCCCGCCGCTTTCGCCGCGCGCAAGACCTTGGCATCGCTGTGCGGCATGACGATTACCTGGCCGCCGGCCTCTTTCACTTGCTCGACCTGTTGCGCGGTCAACACCGTGCCGGCACCGATCAGGCAATCGGCGGGCAAGGTCTTGCGCAGGATGCGGATACTTTCGTACGGCGAAGGGGAATTGAGCGGTACTTCGATGACGCGAAATCCGGCTGCGTAAAGGACTTCTCCGACAGCGGCGGCTTCCTGCGGGTGCAGGCCACGCAAGATCGCGATCAGACCGTTTTGTGCCAGTGCTTGCTTGAGCATGTCAGGCCTCCAGTCAGGGTTAACGGGATGAGGAATCGATCAGTCCGGCGGCCAGCGCCAGTTGCCACAGTCCACGCTCGGTGGCCTGCTCGGCCAGCGTCACCTTGGCGAAACCGCAAGCATCAAGGGCACGGCTATAGCGCGCGCAGAGTTGCGCGTTACCGATGAGGATGATCGAAGGAAGATGCACGCTGTTGCGTCGATGCCGCTGAACCGTGGCGAGTGCCGCCAGTTCATGACCAATCATGAGGCCGGACAGGTAATCCGCTTGCGCCGTCGGGCTGAGTTCACCGGTCAGGCCCAGCGTTCGCGCACTGAATAAATTCGAGAGCACGCCGAGTTCACCGTCCGCCGACAGCGCAACCTGCACGCCCCGGTCAAACGCCTGACCATCGAACGTCGCGCCTTGCTGTTGGGTACGGCCGAGAATGCTGTGTTCGCTGAGCACGGCGAACACTTCGCCGGTCATGAAGGTGTCGAAATGCGTGATGCGGCCATCGACCACTTCCACCCATTTCGAATGGCTGCCCGGCAGGCCGATCAACAAGTCGCTGCCCGCCTCGACCGGAAGATTCTGCAGAACACCGAGGACCTGGGTTTCTTCACCGCGCATCACATTGGGCAAACGCGAACGCTGAATCACACCCGGCACGATGTGCACGCGGGTGCCGCGCAGACTGACCACGGTTTGTAGGGAGTTTCCGAGATTGGCGACGTTTGCCGGCGTCTCGCAGTAGACCGCTTCACGCCAGCCCTGCGCGCTGCCGACCATGCCGCAAGCGATCACCGGCAGATCCGGCTGCGCATCGAGCCAGTCGCCACACACCTCATCAAAGGCCAGTTCAAAACCGTCGGTGCATTCGCGACCGTTGATGACTCGCGGGGTCTTGGGCAGTTGCATGATCCCGCAGGACAGCGCGCGCTGTTCCAGCACCAAGCCGTCCGCCGCGAGTTTGTAAGCACGTAATGAGGTCGTCCCCCAATCGAGCGCGATCAATTGCGCCAGCATCGCTTCACCTGTTTTGTTTTTGGCAGTGAGTGCGACGGACTATAGACCTCCTAAACGTAAAATCTCAATATGTAATTTTGCATCCCATATTATGGGACTGAATCGGTCCAGGGAGTCCATCGCTCAACAACGTCGAGATTCTTGTTGATGATGACCCTCAACGTTTCGTTCTCAATGGATCCAACCTCATGCGTACGGCCTTTCTCGTCAGTTATTCCAGGCTCCAGACGTCCGTCACCGCGGATGATGGTGTATGCCGCAAAGGGTGCCGGGGTTTCCTCTGAACCTGAAACAATCCGCAACTTCGTCTTGCTCGGTGCGAACGAGGCGAGCATGCCGGCGTAGGGCACATCGCTACAGAGCCCGAGGCGATCAATCTGGTCATATCCCAGCGCCAGTTCATAACGCCAGCGCACGATGCACACGGATGCAAGCGGCAGCAATGACCTCGGTCGGTCAGACTGTTTGAGGGAAATACGCGGTGGTGCCACACGGGGATTTTCTATTGCAGCAATGAACCGCGACGTAGGCATGTACATGACTTTCGAGTAATACGCCACGAACGGAAATGCTGTGATAGCTACCTTGCACGGAATGTATTCCTGCGGCTTGAGGATCTGCACCAACTCGACCGGTCTGATGTAGTTGCGGCCGTCATTGATGGCGTGATTCTCGACGCTGATATTGGCGAACATCTCGTACCGACGATCGCCCTCGATCAGGCGCATGCCACTGACGATTCCCGACGCTTCCAAAACGATTTCATGTTCGACGGAAAAGTCTGGATCACCATTCAAGGAGCATTTAATCCAGGTGCCGATCTGCCCTCGTCGGCCATGATCCTCATACAAATCAATCAGGTTTCGGTCTGAGGTGAAACGCAGGTCATAGGAGGAATAATTCTCGTGATTGATCGAGACAAACTCAAGCCTGGCGGGGGGGACATTGAGGTGCAGGCACGATGAACACAATAAAAAACCACCCATCAACAGCCACTTCGCGATACGCAAATTCAATGTTTGACCCTCTGTTCCATAACACGCGCAAACTCGGAACTTGCAATACCGACAGGATGGGATTGGTAAGACTCGGAAAAATACCCCGAGGCACTGAACCGGCAGGCCAAGGCATTGCGCTCTCGTAAAAAAGCCAAGAGCTGTTCCTGTGAAAGAAACGTATTCGAGCCGTCCTCATGATCGCTGTGCACCGATGCCAGACGGGCCGAATATTGATGTTTGCCAAGTGCACCCTGGCGATCCAGTTCATCCACGGCACCGATTAGAAAGTTCGACTGACCGTGTCTCTCATGAAAATCGAGTCTTGCATCCAGATAACACGTCAACGTGTTGTCGTCCTGAATCGTCCTCGAATCACCCTTGAGGATATTCATCAAGTCCGCCTCTGAAGCAAATCGAACTTCAATGGTGCCATTCCCGGGCACATACGCCATGGCAACAAACTCGATGTCGGATCGCGCAATCTCTGGTCTTTCGGCGCAGGCACTGCAAAGCAAAAAACAAATCCCTAAATACCTTTTCAACCCAACATCCTGTCAATTAAATGAACACCTGAAATACCTGACTACGACGATTGCAGATAAGCGCGCAGTAATTACTCACTCGGCTCCATCAGCCTTCAAAACAGACAATATTTCTGCCACCGGCATAAACAACGACCGTGTGTAATACGCTTTGTAACCGGTTGCCATAACGACCACCTTGCAAGGGATACTTTGTTTGCCTTGCAACAACCCTTTCAAGGCACTCTTACTCAGATACTCTGAACTGCGGTATCTGTCGGTATGACTTCTGAAAGAAACACGCGCCAGATAATCAAAGCCGGATCCTGGCGTTGATTGCCGGTTTTCTTCGATCAATCCCATCGCCGCTTGAGCCATCGTGTGTCCAACGGAAAAATCCGTATCATCGGCCAGTGCACAAACAAATACCTGGTCGAAACTGCGGGCATTCTTTTCGCGGGCGAACAGTTCAAGCAGTTCCGTATCCGAATGAAAGCGCACAAGGTAGTAACCACTGATGGTGTGGCCGCTACTGATCGAGTCGAATGCTAACACCGCCGGCCGAATATCATGGGATCGGGCGCAGGACACGCAGAACAGGAACACAACGCTCACCAGTAACCACTTCATGGCATCACTCCCTGTATGTCCGCATATTGCCGGTCACTCATTGACCCAGCGAAGGCTCCACGGGCGTGTAGAAAGGGTTCCAGAAGCATTGCAGGTGTCGTCCGTGAGCGCGCAAAAATGCGCGCGTAGAATGCCGGACCAGAGCACTGGCGACAATCGAATCAATAGCGGATTGCCATTGCGGCACTTTAGCCCTCGGCAAACTCGCGCAGCACTTTGCCATCCATGCGATAGCGCACCCACTCTTCCTGCGGCTGCGCGCCGAGGGATTTGTAGAAATCGATGGCAGGGGTGTTCCACTCCAGCACGCTCCACTCGAAGCGCCCGCAGTCGTTGTCGCAGGCGATTTTCGCCAGGTGCCGCAGCAGGGTTTTACCGGCGCCGCCACCGCGTTGCTCGGGGGTGATGTAGAGGTCTTCCAGGTACAGGCAATTGCTGCCCAACCAAGTCGAATAGCTGAAGAAAAATACGGCGAAGCCGATCGGCAGACCGTCGCGCAGGCAGATCAGGCCGTGGGCGGTGGCGCCTTCGCCGAACAGGCTGCGTTCGATGTCGGCGACGCTGGCGATGACTTCGTGACGGGCCTTTTCGAAATCCGCAAGTTCAGTGATGAAGGCGAGGATTTGCGGTGCATCGCTGGGGGTCGCCGGGCGGATTTCGATCGTCATGGACGGGCCTTGTCGGAATAGGAAAACGCCATACTAAGGCCGCATTGCTTTTGTGGCGAGGGAGCTTGCTCGCGCTTGGCTGCGAAGCAGGCATAATCCAGGAAATGCGATCTGCCTGATCCTCCACATCGATGGGATCCGGGGCCGCTACGCAACCCAGCGGGAGCAAGCTCCTTTACTCAGACGATAAACAGGATGTCTATGTCAGCTACAGCTTTTGCGCCTTTGATGGATCTCGCCGCCGAATTGCTGCCCCACGCTCTGGAACCCTCAGACGACGGCGCTCACGACCTCGCACATCTCCAGCGTGTTTGGCACAACGTGCGTACTTTGCACGCTGAGGAAGGCGGCGACCTGGAGGTGTTGCTGGCGGCCGTGCTGCTCCACGATTGCGTCGCCGTAGAAAAGAACGCGCCGCTGCGTTCACAAGCCTCACGTCTGGCGGCAGAAAAAGCTGCGGCGGTATTGGCAGAAATGAACTGGCCGGAAGAAAAAATCGCCACCGTCGCCCACGCCATCGAAGCCCACAGTTTCTCCGCCAACATCACCCCGTTGACCCTCGAAGCAAAAATCGTCCAGGACGCCGACCGTCTCGACTCGCTGGGCATGCTCGGCGTTGCCCGCACGTTCTACGTCGCCGGGCGCATGGGTTCTGCGCTTTACGACCCGGTGGATCCTGAAGCGAAACAACGCGACTACGATGACAAGCGTTTTTGCCTCGATCATTTCCAGACCAAACTGCTGCACCTCGCCGATGGTTTCCAGACGGTCGCCGGCCAGCGCCTGGCGCAAGACCGGCATCAACGCCTGAAAGGTTTCATGGAGCAGTTCAAGGAAGAGATCGGCATCGTCTAGCGCGTTACTCCGGCGCACGACGATCCTGACTTCAGCAACCTCGGACCTAAGCCCTGCGCCTGACGTGTTATCTAGATGACGCTGAATTTTGCCGCTCAAGGAACCGCGTCATGTCGCCAGCCACACCTCAGGTCTCAGGCAAGCTGTTTGGCCTGTTCTGTCTCGCCAGTTATCTGTTGTCGCTGTCCTACGGCTCGACGTTTTTGCTGTCGTTGTTGATCAGCTCTCGCGGCGGTAACGAACACGACGCCGGCAGTGTGATTTCGGCGGCGATGCTCAGCACGTTTGTGGCGGTGCTGGTGTCCGGACATTTGTCGGATCTGCTCGGTGCGGCGCGTTCGATTGCGTTGTTTGGCGTGCTGTTGGTGGCGGCCAGTCTGGGCTTTGCGCTGACGCCGGGGTTTGGCCAGCTGTTGTTGTTTTTCGGCTTGCTGCTGGGTCTGGGCTGGGGCGTGTTTTACACCTTGGGGCCGATCATTGTCGCGAGCCTGGTGAGTCCGGCGCAGCGGGCCAGATATTTCGCTTTGCTGTCGGGCAGCATGATGACCGGTATCGGCAGCGGCCCGTTGCTCGGACGTGCGGCCAGTGCCATGGGGCTGCCGGTGACATCAGCGTTTTATCTGGCCGCGTTGGCGAGTCTGATTGGCGTGCTGCTGTTCTGGCTGCTCGGGTCGAGATTGCATAGTACTCAAGCCAGCAGCGCGGCAAAAATCACCTGGCGCGCAACCACGCAAGTGCTCGGGTCACGCGCACTGTTCCCGATCATCATGGTGGGCCTGGGTGGCTGCGTGTTCGGTGGTCTGTCGAGTTTCCAGACCAGTTACGCCGCCGCCCGCTCGCTGGATTATTCGCTGTTCTTCCTCGGGTTCATGAGCGCGGCGATCAGCAGCCGGATGCTGATCGCAGGCTTCGTGGTCAAGCGTGATCCGCTGCGTGCATCGTGCCTGTTGTCGGGGTTGATGCTGGCATCGATTGTGCTGTTCGCTTTTGGCGTACACAGCGGTTTCAGTTATCTGCTGGCAGCGCTGATGCTCGGCGTCGGTTACGGCCTCACCTATTCAGTGATCAATGGCCTCGCCGCCAACGAAGCGCCAACCGGCACCACGTCGCAGGCCTTGCTGCTGTTCAGTCTGTCGTACTTCATCGGCGTATTCGGCTTTCCCTTACTGGCGGGGAAAATCATTGTTGAACATGGCATGCCGACGTTGCTGTTGACCGTGCTGCTGGTTGCGCTGGCGAACTGGCTGATCACCGTCGGGCGTTTGTACTGGCGGCGGATCAACGTCAAAACCGTGGCCGCGAGTCAGACCGTTCGTCGTTCATGAGGCACCAATCCATAACGAGAGCAGACCAACGGAGGGTAAGGATTCCAATCACTGGAGAAGCCCTATGATCCCGTCAAGGTTGACCGCTTTCGTATTCAGCGCCCTGCTCTGCCCCGCAGTTTTCGCCGCCACCACGACGGCAGCGGGCACCGGCCCTACCGACCCGACCCCGCCACGAGCCCCCGCCATCAACAGTGCCCCCGGCATGAACACCGATGGCTCGGGCGTGCCATTGATCAACCAGCCCCCCGCCACCGGTACCGATCCGCGCACGCAAGGCAGCGACCCGGGTCGCCAGGGCGGCATGAACACCCCTGATTCCCCAGCAGCACCGGATAACGCCGGTCCCGGCATCGGCTCGAAAACCACCACCGGTGGCTCGGGTTCCGAAGGGTCCGGCCAGTAGTTCGCCGACGCGAGCGTCCTATTCAATCCAATGAAGAGGTAACCATGAACGTCGATAAAAACCTGGAAAAAGAAGTCCTCACTCGTCTGCTGCACGCCCACCCGAGCGGCTTGGGCAAGGAGGTGCTGGACAATTATCGGGGCGAGAAAGTCGTGGCCAGTGCCCTCGCCGCCTTACAGGATCGCGGACTGATTCATCACGGACACGTGACCTGCAACGAGGCCGGCGAACATTCGTTGAACCTGCCGATCAAGCTCAGCGCCGCCGGCGTTGAAGCGGCGCGCAAGCTCGATCTGCAGTAGTACCCGGGCCGTTCGCCGCGCGTGCGGCGGACGGCCAGATCTTTGGGCAGGGCTGGCCAGATCAGAATTTTGCAGTGCCGCTGTCGGCCCCATCGCTGGCAAGCCAGCTCCCACTGGGAGTACGGCTGTACACAAATACTGAGTTCACCACAAAAACCTGTGGGAGCTGGCTTGCCAGCGATAGCGGCGGTTCAGTCGCCGAAAGTCTTGCTGATTAACGCATCAACCTCAGCGCTCCCCGGCGAAGTCGCCGGCCCCCAACGCGTTACCGCCAAAGCCGCCGCCGCATTCGCCCGACGCGCCGCTTCAAGGGCGGACAAACCCTGCGCCAACCCGGCCACAAATACCCCGGCATGCGCATCCCCGGCACCATTGCTGTCTACTGCTTTTACGGCAAATCCCGGTACATGCTGGCGCTCGCCGGCCTGGTGAATCCAGCAGCCCTGCGGGCCGTCGCGCACCACCATCAGCACATCGGCGGGCAGATGTTCGGCGAGACGATCCAGCGCCGCACCGATATCCTCAGTCCCGGTAAAGCGCAACGCCTCGACACTGTTGCTGGTCCACACATCAATGCGCGGCAGCAATTCCTGCATCATTGGCGAATCCGGCGATTCCACCAGCGGGCCCGGATCGAACACCACGTTGATCGAGTCCGGCAACGCCAGCGTCCAGTCAAGCAGCGCCTGCGCCTTGCCCTCATGCAACAGGCTGTAGCCGCTGAGATAAACGTAATCGCCAGCTTCGGCCGCGACGCTGTTCAGATCCGCCTCGGTCACCTCACCTTCGGCGCCGATGTAAGAAATGAAACTGCGCTCGGCCGATGCATCGGTCAGCGCCACACACAAACCGGTGTCGCGCTGCGCAGGCTCAGCGATGCCGATGTGAATGCCCTCAGCGTTCATCGCCTGCCGCGCCAGATCACCGAAACGGCCGCTGCCGTGACGGCCCAGGTAGACGACAGGCAAACCATTACGCACGGCCGCCGCCATCACGTTGAAGCCGCCGCCGGCCTCGAAACCGGCGGATTGCGCCAGCACATCACCGCCAATCTGCGGCAGTTTTTCCACGGCCATGACCAGGTCGATGATGACCTGGCCGGTGTGCAACATCTTAGGCATGGGCATTCTCGACTTGCGCGGCACGGCGATCTTTCGCCCCGCCGAGGACTAGATAAATGCCACCGGCGACCACGAACGTCACGATCCAGCCGAGGCCGTTGTGGCCCAGCCACGAGTCGGACAGAAAGCCCTTGAACCAGACGTTTTCAGCGGTGGTGCCAATGGTGGTGAAGCTGAAACCGAGCACGATGGCAATCGCCCACGCGCCGAACGCGCGCCATTCGATACCGCCGCGATACCAGTAAGCGCTGCTCGGGCTGACATCTAGAAGGTCTTTGGGGCTGTAGTAGTGACGATGAATCAGGTCGACGACGAAGATCCCGACCCACGCAGTGATAGGCACCGCCAGCAGGGAAATGAAGGTGATGAAAGGGCCGTAGAAGCTGTCGGCGATCAGCATGAAGTAGATCGAACCGGCGAAGATCGCGACGATGTCGACCACCACGGCGTAGACGCGTTTGACCTTCAGACCGAGGGTCAGCGTGGTCAAACCGGCGGAGTAGACGGACAGGTTGTTCGACAGCAGCAGGCCACCGAACGCGGTGATCAGATACGGCACGGCCATCCACGTTGGCAGCATGTCGCGGATCGCCACGATCGGATCAGTCGCCGAGGCCAGATCATTGTTGCCGACCGACAGCAAGCCACCGAGGGTGATCAGCAGCACCAGCGGGATGCCCGCACCGAACGCCGCCGACGCCACCAGACGCACGGCTTTGACGCTGCGGTGTTGATAGCGCGACATGTCGGCACCGGCGTTGGCCCAGCCGATCCCGGTGCCAGCGGCCATGGTGCCGATGCCGATGATCATCGCGCTCATCGGTGCGGGCGTGGCGTTGAACACCGCGCTCCAGTCGATGGTGGCGCAGAGGAAACCGCCGACCAGAATATTCAGCGCGCCGAACACGTAGGTGGCCCACTTCTGGATCACCAGCAACGTGGCGTGGCCAAGGCCGGAAACCGCCAAGGTCAGCAGCACAAAAATCGCGATGAAGATCAGCGTCAGCAGCGGCGCACTTTTCGCCTCGACCGGCGAGCCGAACAGGATTGAGCACAGCGACAGCAGCACGAAGGCGGCGGTGGTGGTGTTGACGGTTTCCCAGCCCAGTCGCGACATCAGCGAGACCAGCGTCGGGCCGATATTGCCGCGTACGCCGAAGATTGCGCGCGACAACGTCAGGCTCGGCGCCCGGCCACGACGGCCGGCAATCGAGATGATCCCGACCACGGCGAACGAACCGGCGGCGCCGATGATCGCGACGATGATCGCCTGCCAGATCGCCAGCCCGCGAAACGCGACCAGCGTGGCGCCCAGCGGCAAACCGAGAATGGAAATGTTGGCGGCGAACCAGACCCAGAACAGTTGCAGCGGATGACCGTTGCACTCAGCTTCCGGCACCGGTTCGATGCCGCGGGTTTCCAGTTGCCCGGCGCTTTGCCCGGTGTTTGATGAACTCATGAAAAATGCTCCTGTTTGCCTTTTTTGTGGTTGTGGCAATGACGCATGACGACAAGACATTCCGCCCATCCTGGGCCTGTCTGTGCGATCCATTGCGGGTGATATTCAAGATTTGCGGTGCGCCTATCGCTGGCAAGCCAGCTCCCACAGGTCCAGAGTGAACCTTAAGGTATGCACTATCCCTGTGGGAGCTGGCTTGCCAGCGATGGCGTGAGTTCAATCAGCGCAAAGCCAGCAGCCCCTGCACCAACGGTTCAAGCTCCAGATGATTGACCGCTTTCACCGTTTCAATCATCGGTGCAGGCCAACTCTCAAGGCCCAGGCAGGCCCCGAGCATTGCCCCGAGAATCGCCGCGATGGTGTCGGTGTCGCCACCCAGACTCGCCGCCATGCACAACGCTTCGAACGCGGTCATCTCACCGACCGCCACTTGCTGCGCCAGCGCAAACGAGACCACCACCGACTCCTGCGACGCCACTGAAGTGCCGATCACGTCGTAGAGCAGATCCGCCAGCAGCGCTTTGTCGCTGTCGACGCTGATGGTGCGCGCCCAACTGATGCGCGAAGCAATACGTCCACCGGCCACCCAGTGCCCGTACGCTTCCGCTTGCTGGGCGATTTGCTGACCGAGGTTCAACGCCTCGCCCAGATCCACGCCATTGATCCCGGCAGAGACCACCGCCGCCACTGCCGCCGCACTGGAAATCCCCAGCGTGGTGTTGTGGGTCACCTGACAGGCCTGCACCACCGCCGCAATAAAGCGCTCGGGATCAGCCACATCTGCCGCGATTCCCACCGGAGTAATGCGCATCGCCGCGCCGTTGGTGGTGCCGTAACGCCCGGCCTCTTCCGGCGAATGACCGGCGAGGATCATTTCGATGGCACGTTTGGTCGACGGCCCGAGCAAGTCCTGCGAGCCCTTGGCCTGCATCGCCGCTTCCCATTCGATCAGGCGTTGCGCGAGGATTGCCGGTTCGATACGGCCCTTGCCTTCGACCAGCAACTCGCCGACCAGGATTGCCTGCTCGGTGTCGTCGGTAATCGAGCCTTTGGGCATGTTTGCGGCAATCGGTTGCAGCGGGCCGGCGTCCTGCAGATCAGTAATCTGGCCGAAGCGGGTCTTGATCGTTTCGCGGTTCAGCGATTGCGTCGGCATGCCCAGCGCATCACCGAGGGCCAGGCCATAAAACGCACCGAGGGCACGGTTGAGCGCGGTCATTTCGATTCTCCAAATTGCAGGTGCAGACGGAAGTGCACCGGGTCGAGCAGGCTTTCGACCTGCTCCATGAAGCGGTTCTGTCGGTCGTAAGTGGTGCGCAGAGCCTTGAGAAACACTGTGCCGAGCGGGCGGCCGAGCAGTTCAGCGTCTTCGGCATTGAGCGGTTCAGCGCCGATCCACTGATCGCCGCGCTCGCCGATGTAGCCGTAGGCGGCCAGGGTGATGGTCAGGGAGTTGTCGATCAGACCGACGCGCGGCAGGCTTTCCAGGCCGCCGGTGGCCGGCATCAATGAGCGTTCGAGGGACACCAGCGTGCCGTCATTGGCACGGCGGCGACGGTCGAGGGTAATGAATTTCTCAGTGCCGAAAACGGCCAGCAGATCGGGCCGGGTCACGGCTTCCAGACGCAGCACTTCGGTGTTGATCAGCGCCCCACTGTCGGCCAGCGCCTGCGCCCAGCCGCTACGCTGGTCGAGTACGACACCGTCGAACGTGACGATGGAACCGACACCGCTTTGCGTGGCGATGTAATTGCGCCGCTTCAATTCGGCCAGCGCTTCGCGCAGCGTGCCGCGGCTGACCTTGAATTCCTGAGCCAACTGATGCTCGCCGGGCAATAGAAAGCCGTCCTCCATGAGGCCGCTTTCGATGCGCCGGACGAGTTCGTCGACCACCCGTTGTTTCTTGTCAAATCGTACCTGTCTAATCATGTACAAAGTGATAACCGAAACAGACTTGAACGGGCAAGGAATATTTGGCGGATCGGACAGAAGGCGAGAAGATCAACAGCACCCTCACCCTAGCCCTCTCCCTGTATGTACCGGAGACATGGTGGACACATGTTCGGAGACATGGTGGACGGTTTTAGATCTTCTTACCTGCCGTAACGATCTGCAAGTTCAAGTCGATTCGGGCAATACGATGTCTACTCCAGTAGACATCGTGGATGCCATCTTCCGTCGTTTCCCGGATAGCTACTGACCTCCCATAAAAAGCTTTTCCGACTGTGTATTCACGGTTCCGCCAGTAGATCTCGCCCTTCACCTGAACCTTCCTGACCACATCCCCATCGTCGTACTCCGGCGCCGCGGGCTGCTCCTGATATTCCCGTGGGCTGCTGCTGTAGCGAGTAGCAGGCACCTGCATGTCCAACGCTTGATGTGGACGCTTCTGGTTGTAGATATCACGCCAGATATCAAACGCCCGTTGTGCACCGTTGAGATCAATAAAATGTCGGTCTCGCAGGACTTCATTTTTCAGGCTGCGGTGGAAGCGTTCCAGCTTTCCTTGGGTTTGCGGATGATAAGGTCGAGAGTGCCCGACCTTGATGCCCTGACTCATCAGCCAGACCTCCAGCGCGGTATAAACGCCAGTCTGGTCACCCCAGGGTGAACCGTTGTCCATCGTCATGCGCAAAGGCAGACCATGACGCCGAAAGACCCGGATTAGATGCTCCTGAACGGTTTCACGTCGCTCATCGAGGCAGGCCGCGATACACAGCGAAAACCGCGAATGATCGTCCAGTATCGTCAACGGATGGCAACGTCCCTGAGCCAGGCTGATATGGCCCTTGAAGTCCATCTGCCAAAGATCGTTGGGCGCTTCATGCTCGAAGCGGATAAACGGTTTAATCTCAGCGGCCTTTGAATCAACGCGTGAATGACGCTGTAAAACCGCATGCACGGTACTGACCGAAGGCATTACTGCGCCGCTGTCTTCCAGCACACGTTTGAGCTTGCGAGCGCCCCAAGCCGCGTATTCCTCACTCACGGTCAGAATCTGCTGCTCAACCTCTTCAGCGCAGCGTTTGGGTGACGTCTTCGGTCGTCGAGACTGATCGATCAAGCCCTCTGCACCTGAAGTTTCAAACCTGTTGAGCCATTTGTAGGCAGTGCTTGGGCTGATATTGAATCGGCGGCAAAGCTGCCGGACATTGGCTCCTTCTTGCCGAGCCAAATGCACAAACTCTGAACGAAGCTGCACGGTGGACACCTCTTCCCAGGACACAGGTCATCTCCTTGGTGATGAGCAATGTGTCTATTAAAAAGTGTCCACCATGTCTCCGAACACCTGTCCACCATGTCTCCGGTACATACACTCCCAAAGGGAGAGGGGACTGAATGGGGGATATTGGGGAGGTACGTCGACCTGAAAAGGCTTTGCCGAATCCATAATCGACGGGATTTTTCAGGTCGATGTAGAGCGCAAGACACCTCGGTCAGTCCCCTCTCCCTCCGGGAGAGGGTTAGGGTGAGGGGCTTTTGATCTCAGCGCTGTTTCAGTCGATCGATGACCACAGCCAACAGCAAAATCGAACCACGAATCACATACTGATAAAACGTGTCGATGTTCTTCAGGTTCATCGCATTCTCGATAATCGCCAGAATCAACACCCCGGCAATCACATGCCGAATCATCCCGATCCCGCCGCTCAGCGACACCCCGCCCAACACGCAAGCCGAAATCACCGTCAGCTCGAAACCCTGGCCGATCATCGGCTGCCCGGACGTCATCCGCGACGCCAGAATCACCCCGGCCAGCGCACCAATCACACCGTGCACGGCAAAGATGATGATCTTGGTGCGATCGACGTTAACGCCCGCCAGCAGCGCCGCTTCCTGGTTGCCACCAATGGCCATGGTGTTGCGCCCGTAAGTGGTGTAATTCAGCAGCCAGCCGAAAAACAGGAAGCAGACGATAGTAATCAGAATCGGCACCGGCACACCAAACAACTGACCATTACCGAAGACGAAGAACGATTCCTGCGACACGCCCACCGCTTTGCCGTTGGCAAAAATGTACGCCAGGCCACGAACAATCTGCATGGTCGCCAACGTAGTGATCAACGCATTGACGCGCAATTTTGCAATCACAATCCCGTTGATCAGCCCGACAATCAGACCCATCACCAACGCTGCGCTGACGCCGAGAAACACGCTGTTGGTGTCACGCATCACCACCGCCGCGACCACGCCGGCGCAAGCAATCACCGAACCCACCGAAAGGTCAAAATGCCCCGACGCCAGGCAGTACAACATCGTGCACGCGGCAATCCCGGTGGTGGAAATCGCCAGGCCCAAACCACGCATGTTCAACGGCGAAAGGAAGTTGTCGATCAGCAGCGTGCAGGCCACGAAGATGCCGACGGCTGCCAACAGCATGACCCAGTCATCGAGGAAGCGCCGCATATCCAAAGGTTTGCGCTCGGTCGGCAGGGTTTCTTTCTGGGTTGTCATCATAGTCACCTCTCAGTTCGCCACGCCGTCAGCGCGGTGGCGCGGCAAAGCCAGTTGCAGCAAGTTGGATTCATTGGCCTGGTCACGGCTGACTTCGCCGCGCAGGGCGCCTTCGCAGAGCACCAGAATGCGGTCGGAAATGCCCATCACTTCCATCAGGTCGCTGGACACCACGATCACCGAAATACCCTCGGCGGCGAGGTTATGGATGATCTGGTAGATCTCCGCTTTGGCACCGATGTCGATGCCGCGAGTCGGTTCGTCGAGCAGCAAAACCTTCATCGGCATCGACAACCAGCGACCGAGAATGGCCTTCTGCTGATTGCCGCCGGAAAGGAATTTGATCTGCTGCCCGGCGTGCGGGGTTTTCACTTTCAACGCCTTGATTTGCTTGTCGGCGTTGCCCTTTTCCCACAGCCCGCGAATCAGGCAGCCGAGGCCGGAGTTGGCGCCACGCGCACTGATGTTGATGTTCTCGGCAACGCTGGCGAGCGGAATGATCCCTTCCTTTTTACGGTCCTCGGGGCACAGCAGAATCCCGGCGGCAATCGCATCGCGCGGTGAGCGCAGTTTCAGTTCATGACCACGCAATTCAAGGCGTCCAGCAGTGTTGCGCTCCAGACCACTGAGCAGACGAAACAATTCGGTGCGCCCTGCCCCGACCAATCCGAACAGCCCGAGAATCTCGCCTTTATGCGCCTCGAAACTGATCGGCTCACGCAGGCCCGGGCCGAGCAGGCCGTCGACTTTCAGCGCCACTGCGCCGCGTGGGCGATGGCGGTAATCGTAGATGTCCTGAATGTCACGGCCGACCATGCAGGTCACCAGTTGATCGTGGGTCAACTGGCTCATGTCGTCGAAAGTACGCACGAAACGGCCGTCCTTGAACACCGTGACGGCGTCGCAGATACGGAACACTTCTTCCATGCGATGGGAAACGTAAAGCACCACTTTGCCTTCGTCACGCAAGCGCCCGATGATCGCCATCAACCGATCGATTTCGCGGGCCGAGAGGCTGCTGGTCGGTTCGTCGAAGGCAATCACATGCGCGCCACGCGACAACGCCTTGGCGATTTCTACCAGTTGTCGCTGGCCGAGCGACAAACGGCCGACCTTGGTCTGCGGATCGATCTCATCGGCCAGGCCTTTGAGGCAGTCCAACGCTTGCTGGCGTAACGTACTGCGATTGATCAGGCCGAAGCTGGCCGGCAGGTGACCGAGAAACAGGTTCTCGGCCACGGTCATTTCCGGCACCAGATGCAACTCCTGGTGAATCACCGCGACGCCGCTGCCGATGCTGTCGGCGGTGGATTTGAAGGCCATCGTCCGCTCGCCGATCTGCAACTCGCCGCTGCTCGGAATGTAGGCGCCGCCGAGGATTTTCAGCAGGGTCGATTTGCCGGCGCCGTTTTCACCCATCAGTGCATGGACTTGTCCTGGATGGGCGACGAAGCTGATGCCGTCCAGCGCCTTCACACCGGGGAAGGTTTTACCGATCCCGTTGAAGCGCAGGCTGCCGCCGCCGTTGTCATTTGTCTGTACTTGCGCGTGCATTTGAAACACCTCTTCACACGATCAGACGGCCCGGCTGTCCGGGCCGTTGCGACGTCAGTTCCACAAGCCGATTTTTTCCAGCTCTTGCTTGAAGTTCTCGCGGGTGATCAGGGTGACGTCGTCCATGGCCGTGTACTTCGGGGGTTCTTTGCCGGTGGTGACCCACTCGTACATCATCTCGGCGGTCTTGTAGCCTTCGATGTGCGGGCTTGGCAGCATCGACCCGAAGAAGCCGCTGTTGGGCTTTTTCAGTTCGCCGATGGCGTCAGTGCCATTGATGCCGATGCCGATCACATTGGTCGCGGCAAAACCGGCGGCTTCGGTGGCGCGCACGCCGCCGAGCACGGTGTTGTCGTTCATGCCGCCGATGATCAGGTTCTTCGCCGCACTCGGCAGTTTCACCAGCGCCGAGTTGGTCGCGTCCATGCTGCCTGGCACGTCGAGGGTTTTCAGTGCGGCGAACAGAATGTGGTCTTTCGGCATGCCGGCGTCTTCGAGGGATTTCACCGAGCCGTCGGTGCGCTTCTTGCCGGTGTCGAGTTCGTTGTAGGTGTTGACCACCGCGTAGGTGTCTTTCCAGTCCCAGTTACGTTTTTTCGCTTCGGCGACCATCGCGTTGCCCTGCTTCTGGCCGACTTCGAACGCGGCCATGCCGAGGTACGGCACGTCTTCCATGAACTTGCCGTTGGCGTCGACGAAACGGTCATCGACGGCGATGACTTTGAGGTCATTGAGCTTGGCTTTGGCCATGATGGCCGGGCCGAGCGACACGTCCGGCGGGCAGATCACGAAGCCCTTGGCACCGTTGGCCGCGAGGCTGTCGATAGCCGAGAGGGTTTTCTCGCCGTCCGGTACAGCGATCTTGATCAGTTCAAAGCCCTTGTCCTTGGCGGCTTTCTCGGCGAAAGCCCATTCGGTCTGGAACCACGGCTCTTCCGCCTGCTTGACCAGAAAACCGATTTTCACGGTATCGGCAGCGAGCAGCGCACTGCTCAGGCTGAACGCGGTGACCGCCAGGGCGGCACTGCACAGGGTACGAATCCCGAAACGACGTTTCATAAGCTGACTCCTTGTTATTTTTTTGACCAAATTTTGAAAAGCGTTAAAGCAAGGTTCTGCAAAGCCTGTTGAAAATAGTCATATCGTATGATGATTGGATTTCAAGCGGATTTATCCGCATGGAAGCCGCAGTGTTCAGTCGTGGTACATCACCGAACGACCACCATCGATGGTGATACATGAAGCATTGATAAACGGCGCTTCGTCGCTAGCCAGAAACACTGCCGTCATCGCCACTTCCAGCGGCTGACCGATGCGTTTTGGCGGATGCAGATCAAAGGCGCGTTGGCGTTCGGCGTGCGGGTCGGCAAAGCCGTTCCAGTAATCGACGTTCAGTTGCGTTTCGATGTAGCCCGGGGCGATGGCGTTGACGCGAATGCCCTTGGCCGCATATTCGATGCCGAGTGCGCGGGTCAGTCCAAGCAAGCCGTGCTTGGCCACCGGATACGGGAAGCAACCGGGGATGATGTGGCTGGAATGGGTCGAGGCAATGTTGATGATGCTGCCGACGCCCTGCTCGATCATCTGCGGCAGCACTGCTTTGCAGCCATACCAGGCGCCGTCGAGGTCGATGGCGAAGCAACGATGCCAGTCTTCTTCGGTCATTTGCAGTGGATCACGGAACACATTGACCCCGGCGCAGTTGACCAGCACGTCGATGCGGCCATGCAGTTCGACTGCACGTCTGGCCATAGCGTGAAGATCCTGCTGACGTGACACATCAGTCTTGAGTGCCTGCACGTCAAAGCCCTGTTCGCGCCATTGGGCGGCGACTTTCTCGACCTTTTCCGCCTGAATGTCGCTGATCACCAGTTTGGCTTGTTGCGCGGCGAAGGCTGCAACGATGGCTTCACCGATGCCTTGGGCAGCACCGGTCAACAGCACGACCTTGTTTTGCAGACGCTCACCCTTCGGCGGTGCGGGCACCGGCGGCAGGGAAAGTGGTTCAGCCATGGATCAGGACTCCTGTTCGCAAGCGCAAAAAAACCGGGCATCTGCCGATGTCCGGTCTGGAAGGCGTTTGAAACAAAACAGGCAGGCGTCGCTGACGGCATCGAACCGTTGCGAGACGCGGACTCCATTGGGGAGTGCGATAGACATTCGCTGCATCACTTCACCTGTTTTGTTCTTTTTAAGTGTGAGTGCGTGTTACTGCTGGAGCCGACTATAAACCCGACCGCCAAATAATCTCAATATATAATTTTGCATCCCATATTTTGGGATTTATCCAGCGAATCGCGTACAGAGTTTTCCGGCAATATCCACGCGCATCGACAGCACCGCGCCATCCAGTGGATGGTTGTGCGGACTCTTGGCACTGGTGATGTACAGGGTTTTCAGGTCTTCACCGCCGAACACGCAACTGGTCGGGCGGCTGACTGGCAGATCGATCCTGCGGTCGACCTTGCCTTCAGGCGTCAGGCGCAGCAGGCAACTGCCGTCCCAACGGGCATTCCACACATAGCCCTCCGCATCCAGCGCCGAACCGTCCGGGCCGCCCTGCTGATCCGGGCCGTACCAGACTTGTGCGGCATCGAGATTGCCGTCGGCGTGAATGAAGTAGCAATGGAGCGTGCCGTCGAGGCTGTCACCAAAAAGCAGCGTGGTGCCGTCGTCGCTCCACAGCAGCGTGTTGGGAATCCCCAGACCGCGCAGCAACGGCGTGACACGTTTATCGGGGTCGACACGGAACAATCCACCGGAACGGCGTGTGATCGGCAGATCTTCGCCCTGCTCGCCGATGTTGTTTTGCATGGTGCCCAGCCATAACCGGCCTTGCGCGTCGCAGCGAGCTTCGTTGGGACGATTGCCCGGTTGCGGGTCGGCGACGCAGAACAGGGTCAGGCGCGGTTCGAGTCCAGGGGAGTCGAGATCGAGGCGGTAAACGCCACTGCTCAGGGTCACCAGCGCATCGCCACCGTTGCATGGAATGAACGCGGAAACATGCTCGGGCATTTGCCAGATCTGCACGTTCTGGCCGATCAGGCGCAGGGCCTGTCTACCGGCGATATCGACCCAGTACAGCGCTTGGGTTGGTGCGTCCCAGAACGGGCCTTCGCCAAGTTGGGCGCGGTGCTGGGTGACGGCGGTCCACGGCATATAACTGTCTCCATTTTTCTTGTTTTTACTGTAGGAGTGAGCCTGCTCGCGATCGCGGCGGATCAGTCGAAGCAGCTTTGCCTGATACGACGCTATCGCGAGCAGGCTCACTCCCACAGCCGAATTTGCATTAACTGGCTTTTTTATCGGCCATGACTTTCGGGTAAAAGCGTTTGATTGCCAGGTCTGCGTTGTCGATCAGGGTCATGCACGCCCACACGCCTCGCGCGGCATCCCGGGCGGCGATTGCGTCGGCCATGTCTTTGTGGATCGGCAGGGTGCGGCGCAGTTCATCGGGATCGGCGGCAGAAACTTCGAACGACACCGCTAGCAACGCACCGAGGGCCGGGACCATTTGTTCGATGAACTGATTGTGGCTGGCGGCAAGGATGCATTCGTGGAAGGCCTGATCGGCGCGGTTGTAATCGATGCCGCTGTCGACGGCGCGCTCAAGGGCGTTGTAAGCCAGTTGCACCGCTTCAATCTGTTCCAGCGTCGCGCGCTCACAAGCCCAGCGCACGGCCATCGGTTCAATGGTGCGACGCAGATCGAGCAAGTCATCGACAAAATTTTCCGGTAAGCCATTACGTGACAGCCAACCGACGACTTGCGGATCGAACAGGTTCCAGCGCCGCACCGGCAACACGCGGGTGCCGACCTTTGGCCCGACTTCGAGCATGCCTTTGGCAACGAGAGTTTTGATCGCTTCGCGAATGACCGTGCGGCTGACGCCAAGCTGCTCGCCCAGATCGGCCTCGACCTTCATGGTCTGGCCCGGTTTGACCTGCCCGGCGGCAATCCAGCTGCCGAGCCAGTCGACCGTTGAGGCATGAAAGCTGCTGGACATGGATACCTCAAAGCTGTTTGCGATGGGTCATCAAGCTAATCATCATACGAATAACAGTCAATCGGGATTTTCAGCTGAAACACAAACCCCCTGTAGGAGTGAGCTTGCTCGCGATAGCGGTAGATCAGTCGGTATTTATGCTGACTGATACACCGCTATCGCGAGCAGGCTCACTCCTACAGGGGGTTGTGCGTTTGTCAGGGCTCAAGGCCGATGCGGAAGAACTCGCCGCCACTCCACACCCCGAGCCAGCGCTGGCCATCGATTTCACGGCTCACCGCCAGTTCCACCAGTTGATAGAACACGTTGCGGTGAATCAGCGCTTCGAGGTTAGTGCGTACATGCACGTAAGGCGCCGGCTCTTGCGTCGTCGGATCAATCTCTACCCGGATCGGGTGCTCGGGCCCGGCCTCGGCAGTTTCATCAACGTTGGTGGTGAAGCGCAAAAGCTGCGCCTCACCCTCGCCTTCAACCTCGACGGCAATGGCCACAAACGGCGCATCGTCGACTTTGATCCCGACCTTCTCGACCGGGGTGATCAGGAAGTAATCATCGCCATCGCGGCGAATGATCGTCGAGAACAACTTGACGATCGGTTTGCGCCCGATCGGCGTGCCCAGGTAATACCAGGTGCCGTCCCGGGCGATGCGCATGTCTATATCGCCGCAGAAGTCCGGGTTCCACAAGTGCACCGGCGGCAGGCCTTTGGTTTTGGGGATCTGTCCCAACAGGTCATTGGCTTTTTGCGGGCCACTCATGGCGTACTCCTTGAATTATTGGTCGCCGACTCCCAGCAGGCTGCGCGCGTATTGAGCCAGCGGCGGGCCGATCAGGTCTTCGGGCTTGTTGTCGTGGAACGTCAGTAAACCGCCACGACTCTTGATCCGTGCAGTATCAATCAAATACTGGGTGCTGGTCTCGATCAACATGATCTGAATCACGCCGCCATCGATACCGAGGCGATCCACAGCTTCCTCGTCGAGCCACTCATCGGAGTTGCCGATGCGGTCGTCAGCCTTGGCGAAACGCGTGTACAGCAGGTAGTGCGCACCGGCATCGCGAGCTTCGCCCATGGCCTGATCAAGGCCTTCCGGCGCACGAGCGCGGCGGACCATCGGAAAGTATTCGACGAAGCCCTTGAAGGCCTCTTCAGCCACCACGTTCGGTCGCGGATACGAACCACCCGGCGGTGCGAACGCGCCTTGGGCGATGTAGATAAATGAATCCGGTTGAATGCGGAAGTTGTTCACGCGGCGACTGTCGCTATGATCGAGCAGCCCCGCATCGCTCATCTGATAGCGGGTGCCTTCGGCCATATCGCTGACAGTCATACAGCCGCCAAGCGCCAAAACGGCCAGCAGCAAAACCAGGCTACGCATCCTATTCCTCCAGTGGCCGGTGACGGAAAACCGGCGAATGGCCGTTGGATGCAGCTTTTGCGCCAGTCCTTGAAAATGTGCAGGTATCGAATTTGAAATGACGCCCCAAAGGCCTGAAATGAAGCCTTTGTGGCGAGGGAGCTTGCTCCCGCTCGGCGGCGCAGCCGTCGTGATTTCGGTATCTATGGTGAGCCAGACAGAATCAGGAGGATGGTTTTGGGGTCGCTCCGCAACCCATCGGGGGTAAATCCCCTCACCACAATCAGCCGCCGATGATCTTCATGACAGTCGCGCCGCCAGAGAACGCCACTTCCTGCTTGTCGCCCAAGGCTTTGACCAGCAGACGCTGGAGCGCCGGCAAAGCCTGATGACGCGGCTTGTCCAGCAGATCCCCGACATAGTGACGGTTGCTCGACGACAGGCAGCCATGCAGCCAACCGGTCGACGAAAGACGCAGTCGCGAGCAGGTCCGGCAGAACGGCACACTTTCGTTGGCGATCACACCGAAGTTGCCCAACCCGGGAATGGCGTAACGCACGGCGGTGGCGTCCACCGGTGCGTCGGTTTGCGCGTACTCATAGCGCTCGCCGATCAGCTCCAGCAATTGTTGCAGGCTGACGAACTGCTGCAGGAAAGCATTGGAGTCCTTAGCCAGATGGCCCATGCGCATCAGCTCGATGAAACGCAGCTCATAGCCACGCGCCAAGCAGTAATCAAGCAGCGGCATCACCTGATCGAGGTTCTGCCCACGCAACGGCACCATGTTGACCTTGATCTTCATCCCCGCCGCCGCTGCCTGGTCCATGCCATCGAGCACGGTGGCCAGATCACCGCCACGGGCGATGCTGCGGAATGCATTCGCATCCAGGGTATCGAGGGATACGTTGATCCGGCGCAAACCGGCATCGACCAGCAGCGGCAGTTTTTTCGCGAGGAGTTGACCGTTGGTGGTCAGGCTGATGTCGTCCAGACCCATCTTGCCGACGGCGGTCATGAACGATTCGAGTTTGGGGCTGACCAGTGGCTCGCCACCGGTAATGCGCAGTCGCTCGATGCCAGCGGCTTCGATCAGATACGCCACGCCGCGCGCCATGGCCTCGGCCGACAGTTCATCCTGCGCAGCGACCAGCCGCTTGCCATTGGGCACGCAGTAGGTACACGCGTAATTGCAGGCTGAGGTCAGGCTGATGCGCAAATTGCGAAAACGCCTGCCTTGACGGTCAACGATCATGATCACTCCGGCGATGGAAAATCGAGCGGCTAAAACTTGACTCAGAATTCAAGTTTTAGCAAGCCCTATGCCTGAGTATATTCCTGCGGTACTGCGCCATGTAGCGAAATCATGGCGCAATAAGGCTGCTGAATGATTCAGCTGCTCGGCGTTTCCGGATCACGCTTGCGCTTGTTGCCCATGCGCACGCCGATGTCCATCAAGAACTGGAAGAAACCTTCCTGATCTTCCAGCACGTTGCTCCAGAACGGCGAGTGATACAGCGCCACGGCGCCGTGCACCAGCGCCCAGGACGCGCAGTAGTGGAAGTACGGTGGAACATCTTCGAGCTTGCCTTCGCTGATGCGGCCCTTGATCAACAGGGTCAGGCGTTCGAAGTTCGAGGCACGGATCTTGTGCAGCTCCTCGACCATTTCCGGCACCTGATTGCCCTTGACCACCTTCTCTTCGAGGCGGTCGAACAGGCGATAGCGCTGCGGGTCGCGCATGCGGAATTCGAAGTAGGCACGGGACAGCGCTTCCTTGTCCTTGTCGACATCGGCCGAATGCAGCAGCTCGTTCAAATCGCGCTCGTAATCGAGCATCAGGCGCAGATAGATCTCGGCCTTGGATTTGAAGTGCTTGTAGATCGTGCCTTTGCCGATACCCACGGCATCAGCAATCATCTCGACGGTGACACTGTCTTCACCTTGGTCGAGGAACAGCTTGAGCGCGGTATCGAGAATTTCTTGCTCGCGGCGACGAAACTCACGGACCTTACGAGGTTCTTTGTGCATAAGAAAAGGTCTGAAGGGTCAAAATTCGAAGCCGCGTATTATGCCTAACTTGCGCAAAAATGCACGGATCATCCGACCATATCTGTGTTTCTTGTTCGTTTTGAGAACGTTTTGGGCGCAATGAGAACTCAACTGAAGCGAACGTATTCCAAATTTGTTTAAAAACCCCGACCGCCTCACTGGACTGCACGCCAGACTGATCAATACTTCAACTGTCGGGCGGCATCTCCCCCAAGTGCCGCGCCGATAAAGGTACCAAGGGACCGCGTGCCTTTGTTTTACTCCTAATGGTCTTAACCCGGATTCACCCCCCAGAACCCGGGTTTTTTTTGCCTGCGATTCAGGCTTTTACATGAGCCAATGGGAACAACCGCTTGAAGTTCTCGGTGGTCTGCTGGGCAAAACGCTCGTAGTTTTCCCCACGCAACATCGCCAGAAACTCCGCTACTTCACGTACGTACTGCGGCAGGTTGGGTTTGCCGCGATAAGGGATCGGCGCCAGATACGGCGAATCGGTTTCCACCAGCAGGCGATCCGCCGGGACCTTGCTCGCCACATCACGCAGCGCGTCGGCATTGCGGAAAGTGACAATGCCCGACAGGGAAATGTAATAACCCATATCCAGCGCAGCCTTGGCCATGTCCCAGTCTTCCGTGAAGCAGTGCAGCACACCGGCCTGAGGCAAAGCCGCCTCACGCAGCAGTTCGAGGGTATCGGCGCGGGCGCCCCGGGTGTGGATGATCACCGGTTTGCCGGTCTGTTGCGCCGCTTGCAGGTGCAGACGAAAAGACTCCTGCTGCAGTTCGGCGGCTTCCGGTTCGTAGTGATAGTCCAGACCGGTTTCACCGATCGCCACCACTTTCGGGTGATTGAGTTCGTGCAGCAACCAATCCAGTGCAGGGGCTGCGCCCGGCTGCACGTCCAGTGGATGCACGCCGACCGAGCAATCAACATCGGCATAACGCTCAGCCAGGGCTTTGACATCGGCGGCGTTGTCGGCGCTGACGCCGATGCACAGAAAGTGCCCTACTCCGCGCTGCCGGGCTGCATCGAGTGCGGCATCCAGCGAGCCGTCGTGGGCGGCGAGGTCGAGGCGATCAAGGTGACAATGGGAATCTACGAGCATAAAAAAGACTGCAACTTACATCGTATGAGTAGGACGGTCGGACTTGAGGGCTCCGGCCAGGTGGGTTTCGATGCGACTGCGGGCGGTGTTGTCGCCATCGTTGAACTGCACGCCGACACCCGCAGCGCGGTTACCTTGCGCACCTTTCGGGGTGATCCAGGCGACTTTGCCGGCCACCGGAATCTTCTCCGCCTCCTCCATGAGGTTCAGCAGCATGAACACCTCGTCGCCCAACTTGTAGCTCTTGTTGGTCGGGATGAACAGGCCACCGTTCTTGATGAACGGCATGTAAGCGGCGTAAAGCACCGACTTGTCCTTGATGGTCAGGGACAAAATGCCGTTGCGCGGCCCGGGGCTTATCGGTTCATTCATGTTGACCTCCACTGCTGATGTTCAGAGTCTAGGTACACATTCCTATCTTTGACCAGGCAATCCCGCCCATTGCACCAGCAATGCTTCCAGCAGCAGCGCCGGATTGAGGTTGGCCTTGCTCAGGACTTTCTGCCGCTGGGCGAGAATCCAGTCCTGAATCTCGAGGACTTTACCCTGCGCACTCTTCTGCGCCAGGTACTGCACGACTTTACGCATGTCAGTCAGACCGAGGCCAGCTTCGTCCTGAGTCAGTTGATAGCGCAGGATCAGGCTCGACCAGTCACAGAACCAGTCGAACAGCCGCAGCATCGGAATGCTCTTCCACTCCTCGGCCAGTTGCGTCGGCGACTGCTGCTGCTTGAGCAACTTCTTCACCCCTTCAACCACTTGCGCGCGCTGCTCGCGGACGCCCTGGGACTGAAGACTGACCGCCATCAACGGCGAACCGGCGGCCAGCGTCAGCAGTTCGACACGCTCCTCTTCGGAACAATCCGGCAGCGCCTGCGCCAGCCACTGCAGGCTCATCGCCTCACCCGGCAACGGACAGGCCTGCTGCACACAACGGCTCTTGATGGTCGGCAACAAACGGCTTGGCTGGTGGCTGACCAACAGCAGAACGGTATCGCCCGAAGGCTCTTCCAGGCTCTTGAGCAAGGCGTTGGCGGCGTTGATGTTCATCGACTCGACCGGCTCGATCAAGACCACTTTTCGCCCACCCAGTTGCGCGGTCTGCACCACGAAACTGACCAGATCGCGCACCTGATCGACCTTGATGGCCTTGTCGGCCTCTTCCGGTTCGAGGATGTAATTGTCCGGGTGACTGCCGGCCTTGAGCAGCAGACAGGATTTGCACTCGCCGCACGCTTCGGGTGTCGGGCGCTGGCACAACAGGCTGGCCATCAGTCGCTCGGCCAGCGCGCGTTTACCAATTCCCGCCGGGCCGTGCATCAGATACGCGTGCGCGTGCTGGCTACGTCCGGCCAGTTGCTGCCAGAGACTGTCCTGCCATGGATAGGCCTCAGCCACGGGCCAGCTCCAGCAAGTTCGGGAGCAAGGTATCCAGCGATTGCTGAACCTTGACCAACGGCTGACCGGCATCGATGCGCACATAGCGCGCAGGATCGGCTTCAGCACGCCTGAGGAACGCACTGCGCACCGCTTCGAAAAATGCCCGGCCTTCCAGTTCGAAGCGGTCGAGGCGACCACGAGCACTGGCACGGGCCAGGCCGATTTCCACCGGCAGATCAAAAATCAGTGTGAGGTCCGGTCGCAGATCGCCCTGTACGAAGGCTTCCAGTGCGGCGATACGCTCCAGCGACAAACCACGGCCGCCGCCCTGATAGGCATAGGTCGAATCAGTGAAACGGTCGCAGAGTACGACAGCGCCACGGGCCAGTGCCGGACGAATCACTTCGGCCAGATGCTGGGCGCGTGCGGCAAATACCAGCAACAGCTCGGTGTCCGGGTTCATGACTTCCTCGGCCGGCGCCAGCAGCACGTCGCGAATGCGTTCGGCCAGCGGCGTGCCGCCGGGCTCGCGGGTCAGCACCACTTCGATACCAGCGGCGCGCAGGCGCTCGGCGAGGTATTCGCGATTGGTACTTTTGCCGGCGCCTTCCGGGCCTTCCAGGGTAATAAACAAGCCAGTCACAGGCAGTCCTTAATTCAAAGTCATTGCGCGTTTTGTGGAGCAGCGGCTTCCGGAGTCGGTGCAGACTCCTGCGGCGCAACCTGTGGCAGCGCTTCCGGCGCGGTGTCCGGGGATGCCGCGGGAATTGCTTCATCAGTCGCCGGAGCCGCTTCGGGCGTCGTGACCGGTGCCGGGCTGGAGCGGTAATCCGCACGTCGTTTGAGCTGGAATTCACGCACCGCACTGTTGTGCGCATCCAGATCATCCGAGAACACATGGCTACCATCGCCGCGGGCGACAAAATACAGGCTGGTGCCTTCCACCGGGTTCAGCGCCGCGTGAATCGCTTCACGCCCGACCATCGCAATCGGCGTCGGCGGCAAACCGGGAATCACATAAGTGTTGTACGGCGTCGGCTCCTTGAGATGAGCGCGGGTCAGTTTGCCGGTGTAGCGATCGCCCAAACCGTAGATCACCGTCGGGTCAGTCTGCAACTGCATCCCCAGCGCCATGCGGCGCACGAAGACCCCGGCAATCTCGCCGCGCTCCTGTGGCACACCGGTTTCTTTCTCGACCAGCGAGGCCATGATCAGCGCTTGATAAGGTTCCTTGTAAGGCGCGTCGACGGAGCGTTTTTCCCACTCCTTGGCCAGCACCTCATCGAGACGGTCAAAGGCCTTTTTCAGCAGCTCGGTATCGGAGACCCCGCGCACAAAGCGGTAGGTATCGGGGAAGAAGCGGCCTTCCGGGAACAGGCCCTTGTGGCCAATCTTCGCCATCACTTCGCTGTCGCTCAGACCATTGAGGGTCTGTTCGATTTTCTCGTCTTTCGCCAGCGCGGCGCGCACCTGATGGAAATTCCAGCCCTCGACCAGCGTCAGGCTGTACTGAACCACTTCGCCACGCTTCCACAAGTCGATCAGACCGTTAACGGTCATGCCCGGCTGCATGCGGTATTCGCCGGTATGAATCGGCGTACCGGCGAGATTGAAGCGCCAGTAAATCCGCAGCCAGAACGCGTCCTTGATGACGCCATCGGTTTCGAGCGAAAGGAATGTACGAGTCGGTGTAGAGCCTTTCGGCACATCCAGCAGCTCTTCCTGCGTGATGTTCAGAGGCTGTTCCAGTGCACTGTGAATCTTCCAGGCGCTGGCGCCCAACAGCAGCCCTGCCAGAACCAGTCCGGTTTCCAGCAGCAGCAAAAGTTTACGTCTCACAAATCAGGCATCCAGTAGGGCGCGGGCAATGGTTTGCAGTTTACGGGTGAGCGGGCCAACCGGCCAGCTCAGTGCAGCGTAGGCGCGTACCGGCCAGACGCCATACACGCTGTTACAGACGAAGACTTCATCGGCCCATTGCAGCTGTTCAAGGCTGATGTCGGCCATTTGAGTGGGGATGGCCAATGACTCGGCCTGAAACAATATTTCGGCACGCATCACCCCGGCCACGCCGCAGCGTTTCAGATCAGGGGTAATCAACACACCGTCACGCACCAGGAACAGATTGCTGAATACGCCTTCAATGACCCGACCGGCCTGATCGAGCATCAAGCCTTCGGCATGCTCGCTGTCCTGCCATTCGGCACGGGCGAGAACCTGTTCAAGGCGATTGAGGTGTTTGAGCCCGGCGAGCAATGGCTGTTTGGACAAACGCGTGCTGCACGGAAACAGGCGAATGCCTTGTTCAGCATGAACAGCGGGATAAACCGCAGGCGGATTGCCTTGCAGAATACGTCGGGCCTGCGCCGCAGGATCGGGCGCATAACCACGCAGGCCGTCGCCGCGGGTAAGGATGAGCTTGAGCACGCCCTCGCCCATCGCGGCCGCGTAGTTCAGCAGATCATGGCGAACCAGCTCGATATCAGTCGTGATGGCCAGACGCGTACAGCCTTCAGCCAAACGTGTCAGGTGTCGATCCAACAGCACTGGCTGACCGCAATGCACGGCGATGGTCTCGAACAGACCATCGCCGTAAGCCAGGCCGCGATCTTTCAGCGACAGAGCGTCAGCCGGTTGACCGTCGACCCAGCTGTCCATCAGCCCGCGAACCGGCGGAATGCCAAGGTACCGTTGGTACCGCCAAAACCGAAGGAGTTGGACAGCACGACATCGATGTCCATGTTGCGCGCCGTGTGCGGCACGAAATCGAGATCGCAGCCTTCGTCCGGCTCATCAAGGTTGATGGTCGGCGGTGCCACCTGGCTGTTGATCGCCAGCACACTGAAGATCGCCTCGACCGCGCCCGCCGCACCCAGCAGGTGACCGGTCATCGATTTGGTGGAGCTGACCGCCAGTTTGTAGGCGTGCTCACCGAACACCGACTTGATCGCGTTGGCTTCGGCAAGGTCGCCGGCCGGGGTCGAGGTGCCGTGGGCGTTGATGTATTGCACCTGATCAACGTTGATCTTCGCATCACGCAGCGCATTGGTGATGCAGCGTGCAGCACCGGCACCGTCGGCAGGAGGCGAGGTCATGTGGAACGCATCGCCACTGGTGCCGAAACCGATCAACTCGGCGTAGATGGTCGCACCGCGCGCTTTGGCGTGTTCAAGCTCTTCGAGCACCAGTGCCCCGGCGCCGTCGGACAGCACGAAACCGTCACGGCCCTTGTCCCATGGACGGCTGGCGCGGGTTGGCTCGTCGTTGCGTGTCGAAAGTGCACGGGAAGCACCAAAGCCGCCCATGCCCAGACCGCACGCGGCCATTTCGGCACCGCCGGCAATCATCACGTCGGCTTCGTCGTACATGATGTTGCGCGCCGCCATGCCGATGCAGTGCGTACCGGTGGTACACGCCGTGGCGATGGCGTAGTTAGGTCCCTGTGCCCCCAGGTGGATGGACAGGAAACCGGAAATCATATTGATGATCGAGCCTGGCACGAAGAATGGCGAGATTCGACGCGGGCCCGTCTCATGCAGAGTTCGGCTGGTTTCTTCGATGTTGGTCAGACCGCCGATCCCCGAACCCATGGCCACGCCAATGCGTTCACGGTTGGCGTCGGTGACTTCGAGTCCGGCATTGCGCACGGCTTGAAAGCCGGCGGCGAGGCCGTACTGAATGAACAGGTCGAGCTTGCGCGCTTCCTTGACCGACAGGTATTCCTCGACATTGAAGCCCTTTACCGAGCCGCCAAAGCGGGTGGAATAGGCAGAAAGGTCGGTGTGTTCGATCAGACCAATGCCACTGCGGCCAGCCAGAATGCCCTGCCAACTGCTCGGCACATCCGTGCCCAGTGGCGACAACATACCCATACCGGTGACTACGACGCGTCTACGCGACACAGCACTCTCCTTTTTCAAATGACGATTTTGCATCAGGCCTAAAGAAAAAACCGCACGCCATGATGGCAGTGCGGTTTTTCCATGACAGCAAGCAACGATTACAAACTATTACGCCTGGTGGCTAGTAACGTAGTCGATTGCAGCTTGTACAGTAGTGATCTTCTCAGCTTCTTCGTCAGGGATTTCGGTCTCGAATTCCTCTTCCAGAGCCATCACCAGCTCAACGGTGTCAAGGGAGTCGGCACCCAGGTCTTCTACGAAGGAAGCAGTGTTAACCACTTCTTCTTCTTTAACACCCAGTTGCTCGGCAACGATTTTCTTGACGCGCTCTTCGATGGTGCTCATACCTTGTTTTCACTCCTAATGGACAAATTCAGGCAGCTGGCCAGTGGGTAAGTGTATAGAAAGACTTTTCAGCTTTTCAACTGAAAGCTTCACTCCTCAAACCCTACGGCCCTCTGCCTATAAATAGATTGCAGCTTTATAACGGATTTTAGACAGCTCGTATGACATTTTTTTGAAGCAATCCGTCACATTTTACTTACATGTACATCCCACCGTTCACCGGGATTGTAGCCCCAGTGACGTATGCCGCACCGTCGGATGCAAGAAAAGCGACCACAGACGCGATCTCTTGAGCTTGTCCCAGACGACCCAGCGGAATCTGCGTCTGCAAGGCTTCACGCTGTGCTTCAGGCAGCTCGCGCGTCATATCAGTGTCGATAAACCCTGGGGTTACCGAGTTGACCGTAATCGAACGCGAACCGACTTCACGCGCCATTGCACGGCTGAAACCTTCCAGACCGGCCTTGGCGGCTGCATAGTTTACTTGGCCTGCGTTGCCCATGGCACCCACCACCGAGCCAATACTGATAATTCGACCCCAACGGGCCTTGGTCATACCGCGCAGAACGCCCTTGGACAGGCGATACAGACTGTTCAGGTTGGTATCGATGACGTCATACCATTCGTCATCTTTCATGCGCATCATCAGGTTATCGCGGGTGATGCCGGCATTATTGACCAGAATTGCCGGCGCGCCGAACTGCTCCTGAATGCTCGCGATGACTTTGCTGACCGACTCGTCGCTGGTGACATTGAGTTCCAGACCAGTACCCTGAATGCCATGCTCTTTCAGCGTGGCAGCAATCGCCTCGGCGCCCTTGGCGGAGGTCGCGGTGCCAACCACGATGGCGCCCTGACGGCCCAGCTCCAGTGCGATAGCCTGGCCGATACCGCGGCTTGCACCGGTGACCAGTGCAACTTTACCTTGCAGACTCATGCAAGTTTCTCCTGATTCAGGCTTGCGCTGCGCGAGCGGCAGCGAAAGCGTCTGGGGTATTGAGGTTGGAAGTCGCAACGCCTTCGGCGCAACGCTTGTTCAGGCCGGCCAGGACTTTGCCCGGGCCGCACTCGACCAGATTGGTCGCGCCCTTGGCTGCAAGGGACTGAACGGATTCGACCCAGCGTACTGGTTTGTAGAGTTGTTCGAGCAGATCACGCTTGAGGGTTTCCAGATCGGCCGGCACTTGCGCGCTGACGTTCTGTACCACCGGGATCTGCGGCGCCTGCCAGTCGATGGCGGCGATGGATTCGGCAAAGCGCTCGGCAGCCGGACGCATCAGTTCGCAGTGCGATGGCACGCTCACTGGCAACGGCATGGCACGTTTGGCGCCACGGGCCTTGCAGCCTTCGATGGCGCGCTCAACGGCAGCCTTGGCACCGGCGATGACCACTTGGCCCGGCGAGTTGAAGTTGACGGCGCTGACCACTTCACCCTGCGCCGCTTCAGCGCAGGCTGCCAGCACATCAGCGTCCTCCAGACCGAGAATGGCAGCCATGCCGCCCTGCCCCGCTGGAACCGCTTCCTGCATCAGTTGACCACGGCGCTCAACGAGCTTGACCGCGTCAGCCAACGTCAGGCTGCCGGCAGCGACCAGTGCACTGTATTCACCAAGGCTGTGACCGGCAACAAATGCCGGACGCGCGCCACCTTCCGCCAGCCACAGACGCCACAGGGCAATCGAGGCGGTCAGAATGGCCGGTTGGGTTTTATCGGTTTGATTGAGCAGCTCTTCCGGGCCCTGCTGGGTCAACGCCCACAGGTCATAGCCCAGAGCAGCAGAGGCTTCTTGGAAAGTTTCGAGGATCAGTGGATGTTGCGCGCCCAGCTCGGCCAGCATGCCGAGGGACTGCGAACCCTGTCCTGGAAAGACGAATGCGAGGGAAGCAGACATGTAACAAGCCCCTAATGATCTTGTCGTCGGAAAATGACGCCCCGCTTGGGGACGCAAGAAACTGACAGTTGGATGGCCCTGTGAACCGGGCGGTCACATTTAAGCATTGTCGGACGAAAACGCCTAAGACAACAAATCCTCCAGACGACCGTGGAGGCGCTCGGGAAGATTCTCCTGAATCTCGATCAATGCGCGCTGAATCGCACTCTGAAAGCCCTGAACCCCGGCCGAACCGTGACTTTTCACGACGATACCCTGCAAGCCGAGGAAGCTTGCGCCATTATGTCGCGCCGGCGCCAGATCAGCCTGCAAGCGTTTCATCAGCGGCAACGCCAAGGCGCCGACCGCACGCGAGGCAAAGTTCTTTTTGAACAGCGCTTCGATCCGTGCAGCAATCATCGTTGCCAACCCTTCGCTGGACTTGAGCAGGATATTGCCGACAAAACCGTCACAGACCACCACATCCGCTTCGCCGCGATACAGACCATCGCCCTCGACAAACCCGATGTAGTTGATGCCACGAGCAGCCTGCAGCAGCGTTGCCGCCAGTTTTACCTGCTGATTACCCTTGATGTCTTCGGTGCCGATATTCAGCAACGCCACGCGCGGACGAGCGATACCCAGCGTTTGCGCTGCCACCGAGCCCATCACCGCGAACTGCAATAAATGCTCAGCACTGCAATCGACGTTGGCGCCAAGGTCGAGCAACTGGCAATAACCCTTTTGCGTCGGGATCGCGGCAACCATGGCGGGACGATCAATACCCGGCAGAGTTTTCAAAACGAACCGCGACAAAGCCATCAACGCACCGGTATTGCCGGCACTGACGCAGGCTTGCGCCTTGCCATCGCGCACCAGCTCAAGGGCGACACGCATCGACGAATCCGGCTTGCCACGCAGCGCCTGGGTCGGTTTTTCGTCCATGGTGATGACTTCGCTCGCCGCAACAATCGTCAGGCGCGCGCGATCGACAGCCGATTGGCCATTGATCAATTCTTCAAGAAGGGAGGGTTGACCGACAAGGGTCAGGTGCAGCGAGGGCGTAGCAGAAAGGCAAGCAAGGCTGGCCTGAACAATGCTGCGGGGACCGAAGTCCCCGCCCATTGCGTCAATCGCGATGACTTGAGCGGACAAGTGATTACTCGTCAGCGCCCTTGTCGATCACTTTACGGCCACGGTATACGCCTTCTGGCGATACGTGGTGACGCAGGTGAACTTCACCAGTGGTTTTTTCTACAGACAGAGTGCTAGCCTCGAGAGCGTCGTGCGAACGGCGCATGTCACGGGCAGAGCGGGATTTTTTGTTCTGCTGAACAGCCATAATTGATTAACTCCTAAACGTTTGGGTCACGCTTTAACTGCGCCAATACACTGAACGGGTTGGACCGCGTTACCTCGTCCTCGCTCGGTTCGGGCTCATCTGCTCCCGCCGGCTGCTGGCATTCTTCCGGATGATGAGCAGGCACAATAGGCAAGGCAAGCAGAAGCTCTTCCTCGACCAGTGACTGCAGATCCAATGGATCTTCGCCCAGTTCCAGCACGTCATAACCTTTCGGTAACGACTGGGTATTCGCACCCTCCTTCACCACAGCGTAACTGCATTCGCTATGGATCGGCAGGGTGACCAGCTCAAGACAACGCTGGCAAATCATTTTGACTTCGGTGTCGATAAAGCTGTGGATCACCACAGATTTACGTTCATCTCGTTCAAAAACGAATTTCGCCTGCACCGTACCGACATCGTCGGAAAGCGGGTCGCAGAGTCTCTTCAAATCGGCCAGCAGCAGTTCACCTTGAAGGGTGGTGCCACGGTCAGCCAATTTGCGCGGGTCAACGTGAGGTGGAATCGGGTCATTCAACATAGGCGCAGCATTATAGGGATGCACCCACCCATGTCAAAGGAAATTGTGCCCTGTCCGTCACTTGCGTGCCTCCGTTAGAATTCGCACCTGCCTCAGGAGACGCGAATGCTGCCTTTATTACTTGCTTCAAGCTCGACTTATCGCCGGGAACTGCTCGCCCGTCTGCACCTGCCGTTCGTCTGCAGTTCACCGGATATCGATGAAAGTCACCGCCCGGGCGAGTCGGCCATCGAACTGGTCAAACGTCTCGCCGAACAGAAAGCCCGGGCGCTGGCTGACAGCCACCCCGCTCATCTGATTATCGGCTCGGACCAGGTGGCAGTGCTCGGCGAGCAGATCATCGGCAAGCCGCACACCTTCGAGAAGGCCCGCGAACAGCTTTTGGCCGCCAGCGGTGCCAGCGTGACCTTCCTGACCGGCCTGGCGCTGCTCAACAGCCAGACTGGCCAATGTCAGATCGACTGCGTGCCCTTCACCGTGCACATGCGCCAGCTCGACGAGACGCGCATCGAGCGCTACCTGCGCATCGAGCAACCTTACGACTGCGCTGGCAGCTTCAAAGCTGAAGGCCTCGGCGTAAGCCTGTTTCAATCCACCGAAGGCCCTGACGCCACCAGCCTGATCGGCCTACCGCTGATTCGCCTGATCGACATGCTGCTGGTTGAAGGCGTGCAGATTCCCTGAGCCACAAAAAACCGGCCATCAAGGCCGGTTTTTCCATGCCGCGATTTCTTAGCGCAGCGAAGGCCCGTGGAAACCCATCCACATCGCCAACTGCTCAGCCACGCTTGCACCAAGCTTCTTCGAGAAGCGATCGAATGGCGACTCCTGAACAGTGAAGTCCACCAGCTCTTTCTCGCCAATCACATCACGCGCAACAGAGCTGGCGTTACCCAGACCATCGATCAACCCCAGCGGCAGCGCCTGCTCGCCCGACCAGACCAGTCCGGAGAACAGCTCCGGATGCTCTTTGTCTTTCAGACGATCACCACGCCCCTGCTTGACGCTATTGATGAACTGCTTGTGCGTGGTATCCAGCACGCTTTGCCAGAACGCAGTTTCCTCCGGTTTTTGCGGCTGAAACGGATCAAGGAACGATTTGTGCTCACCCGACGTGTACGTACGGCGCTCGACACCCAGCTTCTCCATGGTGCCGACAAAACCATAACCCGCCGCTGTCACGCCGATGGAACCGACCAGGCTCGCCTTGTCGGCGTAAATCTGATCTGCCGCGCTGGCGATGTAATACGCACCGGACGCACCGAGATCGGAAATCACCGCATAGACCTTGGTATCCGGATGCAGACCGCGCAAACGCTTGATCTCGTCGTAGACATAACCCGACTGCACCGGACTGCCACCCGGGCTGTTAATGCGCAGGATCACACCCTTGACCTTCTTGTCCTCGAACGCCGCACGCAGGCTGCCGACGACGTTGTCGGCACTGGCCGGTTCTTTGTCGGCGATCATGCCGGTAACGTCGATCAGCGCGGTGTAGTTCGGGCCACGGGTGGCGCTCTTTTCCATGTCCATCAACGGCGTGAACAGGATCAGCGCAACAAACAGATAAATAAACGTCAGCAGCTTGAAGAAGATCCCCCAACGCCGCGAACGACGCTGCTCCTGGACGCCGGCCAGCAGGGTCTTTTCCAACAGCTTCCAGCTTTTCTCGTCACCGCCGTCGGCCTCTGCCTTGGCCGGCGCCTTCCATTCATCGGTCATGCCATCCACCCCAGCAAAATCGTATTAAGCCCGCTGACCCAGCCAGGCATGCAATTCGGAAAAACGGTCGATCGACAGGCGCGGCTCGTACTGCTGCAGCGATTCGATCGATTGCGCGCCATAACTGACCGCCACAGATGCCATGCCCGCATTGCGCGCCATCAGCAGATCGAAGGACGAATCCCCTACCATCAGCGCCTGATCGGCACGCACACCACAATGCGCAAGGATCTGCTCCAGCATCAGAGGGTGTGGCTTGCTGGCAGTTTCATCGGCAGCGCGGGTGATATCGAAATAATCTTCCCAGCCATTGGCCTTGAGCACCCGATCCAGTCCACGCCGATTCTTGCCGGTCGCGACGGCCAGGTGATAGCCCTGCTCACGAAAGGATGCCATCGACTCAACGACACCCTCGAACAACGGCGAAGGCACAGCCTCTGCAGCGATGTAGTGATCGGCGTAATACTCGCGGAACGCGATCATTTCCGCATCACTGATCTCGGGATACAACGTGCGAATTGCCTCGGGCAAGCCCAGACCGATGATGCCTTTGACGGCAAAATCGTCGCGCAACTCGAAACCGGAACGCTCGGACGCCGAATGCATCGCCTCGACGATCCGATGAATGGAATCAGCCAGCGTGCCATCCCAATCGAAAATCAGCAGTTTGTAATCAGATGGGCGCACTCAATCGCTCCACTGTCTTGGCCCACATTTCATCGACCGGCGCCTGCAAGGTCAGCTTGCCGCCATCGGGCAGCGGCACGGTCAGCATGTAGGCGTGCAGGAACAGGCGCTTGCCACCCAGATCACGGATTTCCTTGGTGAAATCGTCGTCGCCGTACTTGCTGTCACCGGCGATGCAATGTCCGGCGTGCAGGGTGTGCACACGAATCTGGTGGGTCCGGCCGGTGACAGGCTTGGCCTCGACCATAGTCGCGAAGTCGCCGAAGCGGCGCAGCACCTTGAACACGGTCAGGGCTTCTTTGCCTTCATCGTTGACTTCGACCATGCGTTCGCCGGAACGCAGATTGCTCTTGAGCAACGGCGCACTGACCTGCTTGATCGAGGTCGCCCAGTTACCGCGAACCAGCGCCATGTAGCGCTTGTCGACGCCGTCGCCACGCAGCTTTTCGTGCAAGTGACGCAGCATGCTGCGTTTCTTGGCGATCATCAGCAGGCCGGAGGTGTCGCGGTCGAGGCGATGAACGAGTTCCAGTTCCTTGGCATCGGGACGCAACTGACGAAAGGCTTCGATCACACCGAAATTCAGGCCACTGCCACCGTGAACAGCAATGCCGGCGGGCTTGTTGATCACGATCAGGGCTTTGTCTTCGTAGACAATCGAGGCTTCCAGGCGTTGCAACAGACCTTGCGCCAAAGGCACCGGCTCGTCGCGCTCAGGCACGCGGACCGGCGGCACGCGCACGATATCGCCGGCCTGCAGCTTGTATTCGGGCTTGATCCGACCTTTGTTCACACGCACTTCGCCTTTACGCAAAATGCGGTAAATCAAGGTCTTGGGCACGCCTTTGAGCCGGGCGAGGAGGAAATTGTCGATTCGTTGGCCGGCATACTCCGGCGAGACTTCAAGCAATTGAACGCCTGGAGTCGAAGGGGCAGTAGTTGTCATGCCGCGGATGATAACAATTTTTATGGAATTGAAGCACTTAATCATTGCTGCTATAGTCGCGAACGCCGCCAAAAGCGGCCTGGACAGCGGCACCACGGTCAAAAACCGGCCCTGACCAACGCAATTCACCAGGACGCGAGGCCGTCCTACGGGGCTTTCGCTACGTAACGGTGGAGTTTGCGGTTGTAACAAGCGCAGGTGACATGAGGCCTGAATCACACCGCCGAGCAGAGTTTCTACTCGCCCGGCAGGCAAATATTCGAGGCCAGTTCACAAAGTGCAGTCAGCTGCAGATGACCCCGAGCGAACGCTTCGGAAACACCGCCTGAATTAGCCATGATGCGTGACCTCCCCTTTCGGAGCTCACGGTAAATGCCAACCCGCTGCGGATTCTGCGCGCGGCAGCACCCGAATTATCAGGGATACGTGTAGGGTGGAGATGCACAACCGCTGGACTGTGTAGCAATAGGCTTTATCAAGACGCTTCATCTCGTCCACAGCCACGGTTGATTCCTCCTCCTGACTGAGTGCTTAAGTAGCCACAGCAAGCAGGACGCGTACGTCGCGGTATCGGCCCAATTGGTCGTACATCGCTGGACACGGGAATGGCCAACCACTCCCGACGCACCTGACACCGACCGTGAGAAGTCGTGTGTGCCGAACGCCGTTTCCGGCAGCCCGGAAACCGACGGTACTACATGAAAAGAATGCTGATTAACGCAACTCAACCCGAAGAGTTGCGTGTTGCACTGGTAGATGGCCAACGCCTCTACGACCTGGACATCGAATCCGGTGCACGCGAGCAGAAAAAGGCCAACATCTATAAAGGCCGTATCACTCGCATCGAACCAAGCCTTGAGGCTGCCTTTGTCGATTTCGGCTCCGAGCGCCACGGCTTCCTGCCCCTCAAAGAAATCTCGCGCGAATACTTCAAGAAAGCCCCTGAAGGCCGCGTCAACATCAAGGACGTCCTGAGCGAAGGCCAGGAAGTTATCGTTCAGGTCGAAAAAGAAGAACGTGGCAACAAGGGCGCCGCCCTGACCACCTTCATCAGCCTGGCCGGTCGTTACCTCGTGCTGATGCCGAACAACCCGCGAGCCGGCGGCATTTCCCGCCGCATCGAAGGCGAAGAGCGCAATGAACTGCGTGAAGCGCTGAACGGCCTGGTTGCACCGGCCGACATGGGTCTGATCGTGCGCACTGCCGGCCTGGGCCGCAGCAGCGAAGAAATGCAGTGGGACCTCGACTACCTGCTGCAACTGTGGACCGCCATCAAAGAAGCCTCGCTGGATCGCTCCGCGCCATTCCTGATCTACCAGGAAAGCAACGTGATCATCCGCGCCATTCGCGATTACCTGCGCCAGGACATCGGCGAAGTGCTGATCGACAGCGTTGAAGCTCAGGACGAAGCCCTGACCTTCATCCGCCAGGTGATGCCGCAGTACGCCAGCAAGATCAAGCTGTACGAAGACAGCGTTCCGCTGTTCAACCGTTTCCAGATCGAAAGCCAGATCGAGACCGCTTTCCAGCGCGTCGTTGAACTGCCTTCCGGCGGCTCCATCGTCATCGACCCGACCGAAGCCCTGGTGTCCATCGACATCAACTCGGCGCGCGCCACCAAAGGCAGCGACATCGAAGAAACCGCCCTGCAGACCAACCTTGAAGCGGCTGAAGAAATCGCTCGCCAGTTGCGCCTGCGCGACATCGGCGGCCTGATCGTCATCGACTTCATCGACATGACCCCTGCCAAGAACCAGCGCGCCGTGGAAGAGAAAGTCCGCGAATGCCTGGAAGCCGACCGCGCTCGCGTGCAGATCGGCCGCATCTCGCGCTTCGGCCTGCTGGAAATGTCCCGTCAGCGCCTGCGTCCATCGCTGGGCGAAAGCAGTGGCATCGTCTGCCCGCGTTGCAACGGCACCGGCATCATCCGTGACGTTGAATCGCTGTCGCTGGCGATCCTGCGTCTGATCGAAGAAGAAGCCCTGAAAGACCGCACTGCCGAAGTTCGCGCTCAAGTGCCGATCCCGGTGGCGGCGTTCCTGCTCAACGAAAAACGTAACTCGATCACCAAGATCGAACTGCGCACCCGTGCTCGCATCGTCATTCTGCCGAACGATCACCTGGAAACCCCGCACTTCGAAGTTCAGCGTCTGCGTGACGACAGCCCGGAAGCCGCGACGAACCAGTCCAGCTACGAAATCGCAGCCGCCGCTGCCGAAGTCGAAGAAGTCCAGCCAGCCGCTGCGACCCGTACCCTGGTTCGTCAGGAAGCCGCGGTCAAGACCGCTCCGGCCCGTGCCAACGCTCCGGTTCCGACCGAAGCTGCCGCACCTGTTGCCCCAGCGCCTGCTCCGGTTGCCGCGCCAGAACCAAGCCTGTTCAAAGGTCTGGTGAAATCGCTGGTCAGCCTGTTCGCGACCAAAGAAGAACCAGCCGCTCCGGTTGTGGTTGAAAAACCAGCCGCCGAACGTCCGGCCCGCAACGAAGAGCGTCGCAACGGTCGTCAACAGAGCCGCAACCGTAACGGTCGTCGCGATGAAGAACGCAAGCCGCGCGAAGAGCGCGCTCCACGTGAAGAACGCGCCCCACGCGAGCCGCGTGAAGAGCGTGCGCCACGCGAAGCCCGTGAAGTCCGCGAGCCTCGTGAAGCCCGCACCGAAGCGCCAGTAGCCCGCGAAGAACGCGCGCCACGTGCTCCGCGTGAAGAACGTGCACCGCGCGCTCCGCGCGAAGATCGCAAGCCTCGTGGCGAGCGTGAAGAACGTGTACGTGAACTGCGCGAACCTCTGGACGCTGCTCCAGTTGCTGCCACCGCTGCAGCCGTGACCGCTGAAGAGCGTCCGGCCCGTCAGCCACGTGAAGAACGCGCACCGCGTCCGCCGCGTGAAGAGCGTCAACCGCGTCCTGAGCAAGCCGCTGCTGTCGTTGCTGAAGAAGAAGTCATCAGCAATGAAGAGCAACTGCCGGAAGACGGTTCGGAGAACGCCGAAGGCGATCGTCCACGTCGTCGCTCCCGCGGCCAGCGTCGTCGCAGCAACCGTCGTGAGCGTCAGCGTGATGCCAACGGCAACGTGATCGAAGGTTCGGAAGAGTCCGAATCCGAAACCGGCGAAAACGCTGAAGCGCCAAGCACTGCCGATCTGGCTGCTGGCCTCGCTGTTACCGCTGCTGTTGCCAGCACCGTGATCAGCGCTCCGGCAGAAGCCCAAGCTCACGAGCAAGCTGAACGCGCTACTGCTGCGACGCTGGAAACCGCTCCAGTTGAAGCACCGGTTGTTGAAGCTCCCGCTGTTGAAGCAACCACTCCAGTAGAAGTGACTGCTGCTCCAGAGGTTGAAGTGGCTCCGGTTCGCGAAGCCCAGTCGCAGTTTGAAGCGTTCGCTCAACCTGCTGCTGAAGTCGCCGGGGCACCAGTCGTTGTTGCAGAGCCGGTTGTCGAAACCGTCGCTGAAACCGTGACCGAAACCGTGCGTGAAGTTCGCGAAGAGCAAACCGCATTCAACTGGGTTGCCGAGCCTGCCGTCGCTGAAACACCAGCGCCTGCATTCGAAGCGCCAGTGGTTGAAGAAGCCAAGGTTGCCGAACCTGCTCCAGCGCCAGTCGTTGAAGCACCGGTGGTCGAAGCGCCAGTGGCTGCCGAAGCTCCAGCCCCGGTGGCTGAGCCAGCTCCAGCCAGCGCCCTGACGCCAAATGGTCGCGCGCCAAACGATCCACGTGAAGTGCGTCGTCGCAAGCGTGAAGAAGAGCGTCTGGCGAAAGAAGCCGAACTGGCGGCCGCTGCTGCTCCGGTTGCTGCCGAGCCAGCCGTTGTTGCTGAAGTGGTCGAGGCAGCGCCTGCCCCGGTTGCTGAAGAAGCCGTTGTTGAATCGGTCATCGCTGAAGCTCCACGCTCCGTTCAGGACGCGGTAGAGCAACACGAAGAGGCCCAGGAAAAAGAACACGAGCCTAAACCTCTCGTCTGATTCCAAAAGCCAATAAAAAGCCCCGCCTGATAATTCAGGCGGGGCTTTTTTATACCTCAGCTTTTGGAGCGTATTGCAGATCTATCCCCCTCACCCCAACCCTCTCCCAGAGGGAGAGGGGGAAAGGGAGCCGATTTTCGTGCTGTTCAAAACCTGAGTTCGACTTGATGTTTAGTCGGTATCTCTCCAAAGAACACCTCGGTCAGTCCCCTTACCCTCCGGGAGAGGGTTAGGGTGAGGGCTATCGAGCGAACACCAGCGCTTCAGGCACATCGATATCCCACAACACTCCGGGATCATCCACTGCAACCTCAACCACCCGCCCCTGCTTGAACAACGGCCTGGCCCCGCGATCACCGTTCAACGCAAGCAAGCCCGGACCAAACGAACGCCCAAACCCCACCGGATGCCCAAACTCGCCAGCCTGCACCGGCACGCTCACCGCATCGTCAGCCATTGCCGCCGCCACCCGCTCGATACTCGACGGCAGGATAAACGGCATATCCCCCAGCACGATCAACCAGCCATCCACTTCCGGGCACGCCGCCACACCGGCTGCAATGCTGTCGCCCATCCCGGTAGACTCGATCGAAACCACCTCACACCCATACGCCTGAGCCATGCGCATTGCCTGCGGCCGCGCTTCAGTGGTCACCAGCACGCGCTTGTCGAGACTGGCCGGCAGATTCACCAACACCTGCTCGATCACCGAACGCACGGCGCCATCGCGGCCGGTGCAATCGGCCAGCAACTTGTCCTTGTCTGCACCGGCAACCTGGCGGAAGCGGCTGCCCTCGCCCGCTGCCAGCACCACCACGCCGATCGATCGACTCATGCGCCCTCCACTGTTTTCTTCTGTTTCAACTCGACCCCGTTCTTGATCGCGACGATTTCCGCCAGCAAGGACAAAGCGATTTCTGCCGGCGAGTGACTGCCGATGTGCAAGCCGATCGGCCCGTGCAAACGAGCGATGGCTTGTTCCGACAAGCCTAGCTGAGCCAGATTCTCCCGGCGTTTTTGACTGTTGACCCGCGAGCCCAGCGCTCCAACATAAAAGGCCGGCGAATCCAGCGCTGTGAGTAACGCCATGTCATCCAGCCGTGGGTCGTGAGTCAGCGCGACAATCGCCGTGCGCTCATCGGTCTGGATACTCAGCACCGCATCATCCGGCATGCCGGGGACGAAACGACCGTGGTGCGCTTCCCAACCGTAGACGAATTCGGTGCGTGGATCGCAGATCAGCACCTCGAAATCCAGCAACCGCGCCATGTCCGCCACGTACCGCGACAACTGACCGGCACCGATCAACAGCAGCCGCCAGCGCGGGCCATAAATCGCGCGCAGGGTCTTGCCGTCGAATTCCAGCGAGTCGGATTTGCTCGCGGCAGTCAGAACCACTTCACCGGTTTCGATATTCAGCTCACGGGCGACGATCTCATGGGCTTCGCAACGCGCCAACAGCTCGGCGACCCAGGCCGGATCACCGACCCGCTCCTCAGTCAGACGCAACGTACCGCCGCACGGCAAGCCGAAGCGCGCCGCCTCTTCCCGCGTGACGCCATAGGTGATCAATTGCACCGGCGGCCCGTCAGCGGCAATCCGTCCGTCGTGCAGGCGGGCAATCAAGTCATCCTCGACACACCCGCCCGACACCGAGCCGATCACCACGCCGTCCTCGCGCAACGCCAGCATGGCGCCGGGAGCCCGGGGCGCGGTGCCCCAGGTCTGCACCACACTGAACAACACCACCCGCTGACCGGCGCGGCGCCATTCGAGCACGCTGCGCAGAACATTGAGATCAGCGCTGTCCATCAGGCTTTGGCCTTCTGCCAGCCCTGCAACTGATAACGCACCGGCAGATTGCGAATACGCTGACCGGTGGCCGCGAAGATCGCATTGCACAGCGCCGGCGCAATCGGCGGCACACCCGGCTCACCGACACCGCCCAACGGCACATCGCCCGGCGGCGTCACCAGATGCACCGCAACCTCTTTCGGCGCGAGCGACATGCGCGCGACTTCGTACATATGGAAGTTATCCTGCTGCACCTTGCCGTCCTTGAAGCTGATCTCACCCAGCACCGCATTCCCGAGCCCCATGACACAGGCCCCCTCGAACTGCGAACGGATGCGCTCAGGGTTGATCTGCGGCCCGCAATCCACGGCGATGTCCGCCTTGTGCACGATCAGCGTGCCATCGTCTTTGACCTCGACTTCAATGACCGCCGCCACATAGGTGACGAAACTGTAATGCACCGCCAGACCGAGGCCGCGCCCCTTGGGCAATTGACGTCCCCAACCGGCTGCCTTGGCCGCGGTTTCCAGCACGGTGCGCATACGCCCGGTGTCGATCGGATAACGCTCGGGGGATTCGCCGTAGTTCCACTCTTCGCTCAGGGTGCGCGGATCGATCTGTCGATCCGGGCCGAGCAGTTTGATCTGGTACTTCAACGGATCAACACCGGCCTTGTGCGCCAGTTCATCGACAAAACTCTGGATCGCAAAACCGTGGGGGATGTTCGACACCGAGCGATACCAGCCGACCCGCGTGTGTACAGTGGCTTCGGGATTTTCCAGACGCACGTTGGGGATGGCATAAGCCATGTTGGTGAAACCCATGCCCAGCTCGAACGCTGCCTCATGGTTCATGCCCGGGGCAAACAGTGCGGTAATGCTTGGCGCGACGGTGCGATGCAGCCAACCGGACGGCATGCCGTCCTTGCCGATCCCGGCCTTCAGGTATTCGGCGGACACGGTGTGGAAATACGAATTGTGGATGTCATCTTCGCGCGTCCACTGCACCCGCAGCGCTTTGCCGGGAAATTCCTTGGCGAGGATCGCGGCTTCAACGACGAAGTCAGGCTTCGACTTGCGCCCGAAACCGCCACCCAGCAGCGTGACATTGAAGGTGACGTTATCGAACGGCAGACCGAGACGTTCGGCGATGCGCTCACGGGTCACCTGTGGCGCCTGACTCGGCGCCCAGGCTTCGCAAACCCCGTTGTTATAACGGGCAATGGCAACCATCGGCTCCATCGGTGCCTGCGCCAGATGCGGCAGGTAATAAGAAGCCTCAAGGCTGCTGGCAGCACCGCTCAAGGCCTTGTCGATATCGCCGGTGTTGCGTACCACTTTGCCGGGCTTCAGCGATGCGGCTTCCAACTCCTTGCGGTAGGCAATCGAGTCGTAACTGGCGTTCGGGCCATCGTCCCACTCGATCTTCAGCGCCTCGCGGCCCTTGATCGCCGCCCAGGTGTTGCTCGCAACGACCGCCACGCCGCCCAATGGCTGGAACTCCGAAGGCAACGGACGGTTTTCGATCTGGATCACTTTAAGCACACCGGGCACTTTCAGCGCGGCGCTGTCGTCCAGCGATTTGACCTTGCCGCCGTACACCGCCGGACGAGCGATGGTCGCGTAGAGCATGCCGTCGAAATGCACATCGGCACCGTACACCGCACGGCCGTTGACGATGTCGTCACCGTCGATGGCTTTGTTGCCTTCTTTGCCGATGTAGCGAAATTCCGACGGCTGCTTGAGCCGCAGGCTGTCACGCGCCGGCACCGTCAACGCACTGGCCGCGGCGGCGAGTTCGCCATAACCCAGCTCGCGACCGGACGGTTTATGAACGACTTTGTGCAACTGCGCGTGACACTCGCCGACTGGCACTTTCCATTGGTCGGCGGCGGCTTGCTCAAGCATGGTCCGGGCAGCGGCGCCGCAGCGACGCATCGGCTCGTACCAGTGGCGCATGCTGCGTGAACCGTCGGTGTCCTGGTTGCCGAAACGTACTTCATCGCCCGGGGCCTGCTGCACTTTGACGTGAGCCCAGTCAGCCTCAAGTTCGTCGGCAACCACCATGGTCAGACTGGTGCGCACGCCCTGGCCCATTTCCGAACGGTTGCACACCACCGTCACCGTACCGTCGGCCGCAATGCTGACGTAGACCTTCGGATCATCGATCCAGCCGTTGGGCATGCCATCGGCGCCGAATTTCTTTTCCTTCTCGTCGGCCAGCGCATCCTGCCAGCCCCAACTGGCGGCCAGCACCAGCGCACCGGTTGCGCCGACACCTTTGAGAAAGCCTCGGCGACTGAGATTGCTCAGGGCGAAATCGTTCGGAAGACGGCTCATGCCTTGACCTCCTTCAGATGAGTGGAGGCCTGACGGATCGCGGTTTTGATCCGGTTGTAGGTGCCGCAACGGCAAATATTGCCGACCATCGCTTCTTCGATCTGCTCGTCGCTCGGGTTGGGGTTGGTCTTGAGCAGCGCCGTGGCGGACATGATCTGCCCGCCCTGACAGAAACCGCATTGCGCGACAGCCGTGTCGAGCCAGGCTTGCTGAACGATTTGCCCGACCGGGTCAGCGTGAAGATTGTCGATGGTGGTGACGTTTTGCCCGACCACTGAGCCAATCGGCGTGATGCAACTGCGTGCAGGCAACCCATCGATATGAATGGTGCAGGCGCCGCACAGGCCCATGCCGCAGCCGAATTTGGTGCCGTTGTAACCGGCGACATCACGAATCGCCCACAACAGTGGCATGTCTTCGGTGACATCGAGGGGATGGTCTTGACCGTTGAGTTTCAGGGTAATCATGGGCACGCCCGCATATTTCTAGTGGTTATGGGGTCGAGCAATCTGCCGCCGGAAATCAGCGGTGTGGTTCGCGCAGATCGACTCAGGCTAATCGGCCGATACACATCAGTGAAGCTGAACACTGATCCTGTGGCGAGGGAGCTTGCTCCCTCGCCACAGGGGTCATCGCTGACTGATATGTGGTTGGCACAGGCTCTCTCGTGCTGACGGCGACGTCTGCACCGGGCCTTTGATGGAGCAAATGACGGTTATCGTTAGCTGGCTACGTTAACCCGCGATTAACAAAAAAGCCCTGCACTTTTTTATCAGTGCAGGGCTTTGGATACCGACCTGAAGCGTAGTCTCAATAACGATTGGGCTCCATCTCCAGCTCGACATTGAAACGTTCGGCAATATCTTTCTGGATGCGTTGCGCCAGATCCAGCAGTTGCAGGCCGGTGGCTGCGCCGTAGTTGACCAGCACCAGCGCCTGCAATTTATGCACGCCGGCATCGGCCTCACGGAAACCTTTCCAGCCAGCACGCTCGATCAGCCAACCCGCCGCCAGTTTCATCTGCCCATCCGGTTGCGCGTAGGCGACCAGATCCGGATGCTGCTCCTTGATCTGCGCGACCAGTGCCGCCGACACCAACGGATTCTTGAAGAAGCTGCCGGCATTGCCGAGCACCGCCGGGTCCGGCAGTTTTTCACTGCGGATGCTGCAGATGGCGCGGCTGACGTCGGTGGGTGTTGGCTGTTCAATGCCTTGCTCGGTCAGGCGCTGACGCACCGGGCCATATTCCAGATGCAAATGAGCGACGCGGTCGAGCGCAAACCGCACCCGCAGAATCAACCAGCGTCCCGGCTGCTGCTTGAACAGGCTGTCGCGGTAGGCGAAGTTGCATTCTTCCAGGCTGAAATCACGCAGCTCGCCAGTCTGGCGATCCAGCGCGGTAAGCCCGGCGAACACATCCTTGATCTCGACCCCGTAGGCACCGATGTTCTGCATCGGCGCGGCGCCGACGGTGCCGGGAATCAAACTGAGGTTTTCCAGACCGGAAAAACCCGACGCCAAGGTGTGCTGCACAAAGGCATGCCAAGGTTCACCGGCCTCGGCTTCGATCACCACGCGACTGCCGTCATCACTGATCACGCGGATTCCGCGAGTGGCCATGCGCAGCACCAGCGCGGGAATATCTGCGGTCAGCAGCAAGTTGCTGCCACCGCCGATCACCAGCAATGGCACGTCGTGCGCTGTGGCATAAGCCAGCGCTTCACGTACATCTGCGTCGCTGTGGGCCTCGGCGAACAGTTGTGCGTTAACGTCGACGCCAAAACTGTTGAACGGTTTCAGCGAAACCTGCGCTTGTACCTGCAAACTCATAACCGGCCCTTCACTTCGATCAGCAATTGGTCACACGCTGCTTCAATCAGGTCCAGCACCTGCTCAAAGCCCTGATCACCGTCGTAGTACGGATCCGGCACTTCATCGACCAGCCCGGCATAGCGTCGCAGGAACAGGTCCAGCTCGGCTTTGCCGGTGGACGGTTGCAACGCCTTGAGATTGCGCAGGTTGCTGTTGTCCATGGCCAGAATCAGGTCGTAGCTGGCGAAGTCGGCGCGGCTGACCTGCTGGGCGCGCTGCGCCGACAAATCATAACCGCGCAGTTTGGCCGCAGCCTGACTGCGTTTGTCCGGTGGATTGCCGACGTGCCAGTCGCCGGTGCCAGCAGAGGCCACTTCGACCTGATCCGCCAGCCCTGCTTCCCGCAGTTTGTGGCGCAATACGCCTTCGGCGGTGGGCGAACGGCAAATGTTGCCCAGGCACACGAACAGAACGCGCATCAGGCCTCCAGCAGGCGTCGAACGCGCTCAAGGTCTTCGACGGTGTCGACGCCGGTTGGCGGCGCGATCAAGGCATCAGCCACATGAATGCGCACGCCATGCCACAGGGCACGCAGCTGCTCGAGGGATTCGGTGTTTTCCAGCCAGCACGGACCCCAGTTGACGAAGTCCTGAAGGAAACCGGCGCGGTAGGCATAAATGCCGATGTGACGACGGTACGGCACGCCTTCGGGCAATTGCTCTTGGCTCTTGGCGAACGCGTCGCGAGCCCACGGCAAGGTGGCTCGGCTGAAAGTCAGCGCCAGCCCATTGATGTCGCTGACGACCTTGACCACGTTCGGGTTGAACAGGGTTTCCACATCTTCGATCGGCTCGGCCAGGGTGGCCATGCGCGCTTCGATGTGGACAGCCAGGTTGGCGGCGACCTGATCGATCACGCTTGGCGGAATCAGCGGCTCGTCGCCCTGCACGTTGACCACGATTGCGTCGGGTTCAAGGCCCAGTTTCGCCGCAACTTCAGCCAGACGATCGGTGCCGGAGTTGTGATCTTCACGGGTCAGCACCACTTCGGCGCCAAAGGCCTTGCAGGCCTCGACAATGCGCGCATCGTCAGTCGCAACCACCACGCGGGCGGCGCTGCTTTTGCTCGCCTGTTCCCAGACGTGCTGGATCATCGGTTTGCCGGCGATGTCCAGCAGCGGCTTGCCCGGCAGGCGGGTCGAGGCGAAACGCGACGGAATGACAACGGTGAAGGCAGTGGTCATTTATCCAGACGCTCGTCAGTGGTCAGGGTACGGGCCTCGCTTTCGAGCATCACCGGGATGCCGTCACGGATCGGATAGGCCAGGCCGGCGCCTTTGCTGATCAGCTCGGTCTTGTCGGCGCTGAGCTTGAGCGGGCCTTTGCAGATCGGGCACGCGAGGATGTCGAGCAATTTGGTGTCCATGAACATTCCCTGGATAGAAGAGTTAAGGCAAAAGACGATCCGGCAACAGGCGCATCAGCTGCGTGTCGAACCAGACCACGAAGGCCGGCGACGGCACGGCATCGACCGCCAGATACCACCAGTCGGCAGCAGCAAAGGCACGGCACTTCACCGCGTCCTTTTCGGTCATCACCACTGGCAATGACGGTGTGAAATTCAAGGCCTGAACGCTGTATTCGGCGTGGTCGGCAAACGCATGCGGGATTGCTCGCCAGTCTAGCGCTTCGAGGGTATTGAAGAAACGTTGCGGATTGCCGATCCCGGCCACCGCGTGCACGCTCTGCCCCGGCGCAAAATGCTTGAGCGACTGGCGCTCGCCGCTGCGCAGATTGACCAGCGCCGTGGGTTGCAGACGAAAGGCGAAACCGTCTTCACGATCAGCCGTCGCGCCATTGAACAGCACGCCGTCGACACTTTGCAGGCGCTCGATCGGCTCGCGCAACGGCCCAGCCGGCAGGCAACGTTTATTACCGAGGCCACGGGCGGCATCGATCAGCACCAGCTCCAGATCCCGTGCGAGGCGGTAATGCTGCATGCCGTCGTCGGAAAGAATCAGATCCAGCGGTTCGCTGGCGAGCAAGGCTTTGACCGCTGCGCTGCGATCGGGGTCGATCATCAGCGGCACGCCGGTGCGCTGGACGATCAACAGGGGTTCGTCGCCGGCAATATCAGCGCTCTGCTCGGCCTCCACTCGCCAAGGCAACTGCGGCGGTTTGGCACCGTAGCCACGACTGACCACGCCGACACGCAAACCGCTGCGGCGGCAATGCTCGATCAGCCAGAGGATCATCGGCGTCTTGCCAGTACCGCCGACAGTGATGTTACCGACCACAATGAGCGGCACTGGCGGCTGATAGATCTCGCCCTGGCCATCAAGAAAGCGCTGGCGTTTGCCCACCACGACGCGGCGATAGAGCATTTCCAGCGGCCGCAGCAGCGTCAGGGCCGGGTGCCCCTGATACCACGCGGCGAGCAAACGATCGGACAGGCTCATCAGGACTTGGGCGCCGCCTCGACCGTGGTCATGCGCAAATGGCTGAAACCGAGCTTGCCGGCCGCGTCCATGGCGGTGATCACCGATTGATGCTGAGTCTTGCCGTCGGCACTGATCGACAACGGCATGTTGGTATCACCGTTGGATTCTTTCTGCATGGCGTCCATCAGAGTCGCCAGATCGTTTTTCGGCAGAACCTTGTTGTTCACCGAAAACACCCCTTCGGCGCTGATGGCCACGTCGATCTGCTTGAGCTGCTGATCTTCGGCCGGCGAGCCGCTGACGGCTTCCGGCAGATCAACGCGCAACTGGGTTTCGCGGGTAAACGTAGTGGTCACGACGAAAAACAGCAGCAGGATGAACACCACATCGATCAGCGACGCGAGGTTGATGTCGATCGTTTCCCGAGGCTTGCGACGGAATTTCACGCGCGGCCCTCAGCCAGATCGACGTCACGGTCGCCCTGCACCACTTCAACCAGTTTGATCGCTTCCTGCTCCATGCCCACCACCAACTCGTCGATGCGGCGTTGCAGGAAACGGTGGAAGAACACCGCCGGAATACCGACCATCAGGCCTGCGGCTGTGGTGATCAACGCCTTGGAGATACCACCGGCCAGGACCGAAGCATTGGTGGTCATGCCGGAACCGGTGAAGGCGCTGAAAATATCGATCATGCCCAGCACCGTACCCAGCAGACCGAGCAACGGTGACATCGCGGCGATGGTGCCCAGAGCATTGACGTAGCGCTCGAGCTCGTGAATGACCCGAGCGGCGGCCTCTTCGATGCACTCTTTCATGATCTCGCGACCATGCTTGGAGTTGGCCAGACCGGCAGCGAGGATTTCCCCCAGCGGCGAATTGGCGCGCAATTCCTTGAGCTTCTCTTTATTGAGCTGTTTGTCCTTGATCCAGACCCAGACCTGGCCCAGCAGATGCTCGGGGGTGACGCGACTGGCGCGCAGGGTCCACAGACGCTCGGCGACAATCGCCATGGCAGCGATGGAACTCAGAATGATCGGCAACATCATCCAGCCGCCGGATTTGACCAATTCCCACACAGTGACAGTCCCCTCGAAAAAGTGCGCCACTTTACCATACCGGTTCGCGATCAGGACCCGCCGCCCCGACGACCGTGATGTCGCAGTCGCGTGCGCCCGATCAACGGGCCAGTGCGGGCGGATCGCGCCAGAAACGCGGCTGCTGGCGCATCGCCCATGGCGCTTTGAAGGTACCCAATTGCAGATGAATGGCACCCTGCTCGGCACTGTCGTAAATGCGCAGGCCTTGTTTGCGATACCGCGCCAGAACCGTCGGGTGCGGATGGCCGAACGAGTTGCCGTGACCGCGAGAAATCAGCACTGCCTGAGGTTTCAATGTCTTGAGCAGGGCCATGGATGAGGAACTGCGGCTGCCATGGTGCGGTGCTTGCAGCCATTGCGTTTCAACAGCCAGAGGGCTTTGCAGAAAAACACGTTCGGCGCGAGTGTCGATATCGCCCGTCAGCAACAGGCGCTCGCCATTGGCTTCGATCTGCAACACGCAGGAACGCTGGTTGCTGTCATGGGCATCTGTCCATTGCCAGAGTTGAAAACTGACACCGTCCCACTGCCATTGCTGGCCACTTTCACACGTTTCGGCGTTCAGTTCAGCAGACAGTCCCGGTGGATCGCCGCTGATGACTCTATTCACTTTCAAACCACGCGCCACGGCCAATGCGCCGCCGGCGTGATCGGCATCCGCGTGACTGAGCAGCATAAGGTCAAGTTTCTCGACATTCAGCTTGCGCAAGGCTGGCAGCACCATGCGCTCACCGAGATCGAAATCCCCGAAACGCGGCCCGGCGTCATAGAGCAAAACGTGATGCCGGGTACGGACCACAATCGCCAGGCCCTGGCCGACATCGAGTTGCCAGATGTCGGCCAATCCTTCGCCCGGTTTCTCGCGTGGCGGCGCTACCAGCACCAGCAGCAGGGGCCAGCCCAACGGACGCATCGGCACACCACGCGGCAATAGCAACAGCACGGCGCCGAGGCTGCCCATCAGCAACGCCCACTCGGGAATTGACGGTGCAATCCACGCGGGCCATTGCCCGGCGATCACGGCCAAACCCTGAAACAGCCAATCGATCAAACCACCCGCCAGCCACAGCAGCCATTCGCCGACATACGGCACCGGTAACAGCAAAGTCCCGAGCAATGCCGGCGGCAGCACCAGCAGACTGATCCAGGGCACCGCCAACAAATTCGCCAACGGCCCGCTCAGGCTGATTGGCAAGTGAAGCGCCAACAACACAGGACAGAGACCGATCGCAATCAGCCACTGCGCTCGTGTCCATGTCTGCCACCAGCGCCATGCCCCGAGGCGCCCGCCAAAGGTGAAAATCAGCACCGCCACCGCGGCGAAGGACAACCAGAAACCAGGACGTAGACTGGCCAGCGGCTCAAGCAACAGCACGCCGTCGAATGCCAATAACAGCGGCCACCACGCACCGAGATGGCGAAAGCGCAGGCGCCACAACAGTACCAGGCCGACCATCACGCAGGCGCGTCGCACCGGCACATCGAACCCGGCGAGCAGTCCGTAACCGAGAGCCGCCGCGAATGCCAGACCACAAGCCCACGGCAGCCACGGCCAGCGCAGCGGCCACAGCCCATAACGGGCAAGACCTGCGACCAGCAAGTACATCACCGCCGCGAGCATCCCGATGTGCTGACCGGAAATGACCAGCAAATGCACGGTGCCGGTGTCTTGCAGAATCTGCCAGTCCTCGCGACTGAGTCCTGAGCCATCACCCAGCACTAACGCGGCCAGCGCCCCGGCCCGGCCTTGCGCGTCCGCCGTCAACAAGCGCTGGCGAATGCCATCGCGCCAGGCCCCGCGCGCGGCTGTCAGACGTTCGCCATCCTTGATCGTGCCGGTTGCGCCGATGCGTTGCGCGAGCAGCCAGGCTTCGTAGTCGAACGCATCAGGATTGAGCAAACCCACCGGGCGTTTGAGTTTGACGGCCAGACGCCAGCGCTCGCCGCTGTTGACCGGCGGCCCGGCGTACCAGGCCAGGCGCATCAATGTCGGCAGTTTTTCGTGACGCGAGCGTGCATCTGCCAATTCGAATCGCACCACGCCATCGCTGTGCTGCGGCAGACCGATCACCCGCCCTTCGACCCAGCGGGTTTCTCCATCCAGCTCAACGGACAACCGGTCATTCAAGGCCCATTGCGCGCTGATACAGGCCCAAGTAAAGCCGAACAGCAAAAACGCCAGTGGGTAGCTGCGAAACGGCAACAACATCAAACCCACGATCGGCAGCAACACCATCAACCAGACCGGCGGTAACGCCGACATAAAAACCGGAGCCAGCAGACCGACCGCCAGCGCCATCATCCCTGTGCGCATAAGCCCGTCCTTGAGAGTCCCTGCATTAGGCATAGCGGGTGTCGGGCACGAGCGTCGTCAACAATTGTCACAAAGTCTGAATGGGCGGTTCATAGAATCCAGACATACTTGCCGCCTTAACCGACCGAGAAGCCTTATGCCCCGGCGCTTATTCAAACGTTACATGCCCGACCCGACGAGCATCAGGGAACACAAATCCTTACGCTTTCTCGGCAAGTTGCTGCATGACCCGAACCTCTGGCACCTCAATCGCCACTCGGTTGCCCGTGCGATGGCGGTCGGTTTGTTTGCGGCATTCCTGCCGATTCCGGCGCAGATGCTGGTGGCGGCCGCATTGGCCATCATCGTTCGGGGCAATATGCCGATCGCTGTCAGCCTGGTGTGGCTGACCAATCCGATCACCATGCCGGCGGTATTTTTCTGTACGTATCAGGCCGGAGCGTGGTTGATGGATGTGCCAGCGCGACATCTGCCGGATGAACTGACGTGGGAATGGATCAGCGGCGAACTGTCGACGTTGTGGCAACCGTTCTTGTTGGGTTCCGTAGTCGTCGGGCTGGTGCTTGGCGCCCTCGCCTACTTCGTGGTGATGATGTACTGGCGCTGGTGGGTGGCGCGGCAGTGGGCGCGGCGCAAGAAGAAACGAATGTCTTGAATGCAAAACGGCCTCCGCAATGGGAGGCCGTTTTACTGTGTGGCGTCTGGTAAGACGCCATCGCGGGCAAGCCCGCTCCCACATGATCCGGGTTGCTCGATTTTTTGTGACCGACACTAAACCCTGTGGGAGCGGACTTGCCCGCGATAGCAGCGCCGCGGTTTGGGTATCAGGTACGCATCCCGCGCCCGCTCACCAGCAAGCGCGCGCAGCCGAAATACAACACCACCGTCGCCACCAGCATGAAGGTGATCGCAATACCGATGCGAATATCCGACACGCCCAGAATGCCGTAACGGAAGGCATTGACCATATGCAGCACCGGGTTGGCCAGCGACACGGTCTGCCAGAACGGTGGCAGCAACGTGATCGAATAGAACACGCCACCCAGATAGGTCAGCGGCGTCAGCACGAAGGTCGGGATGATCGAGATGTCATCGAAGTTGCGTGCAAACACAGCATTGATGAAGCCCAGCAGCGAGAAGATCGTCGCTGTCAGCACCACCACCAGAATGGTCACGCCAAGGTGATGCACCTGCAAATGGGTGAAGAACAGCGACAGAATCGTCACGATCACGCCGACCATCAAACCACGCAGCACGCCACCACAGACGTAGCCGATCAATATCGTATGCGGCGACACCGGTGAAACCATCAACTCTTCAATCGAGCGCTGGAACTTGCTGCCGAAGAAACTCGACACCACGTTGCCATAGGAGTTGGTGATCACCGACATCATGATCAGCCCCGGCACGATGTACTCCATGTAAGTGAAGCCACCCATGTCGCCGATCTGTCGGCCAATCAGGTTGCCGAAGATCACGAAGTACAGAACCATGGTGATCGCAGGTGGCAGCAGGGTCTGCGGCCAGATCCGCGTGAAGCGTTTGACCTCGCGGTAAACGATGGTCTGGAGCGCGACGAGATTGGGACGGAATTCGGAACTCATACCGCCACCTTCGACAGATTTTTCTCCACCAGGGACACGAATAGCTCCTCGAGGCGATTGGTTTTGTTGCGCAGGCTCAGCACTTCGATGTTCTGCAACGCCAACTGACCGAACAGTGCGGTGATGCCCATCGACTTGTCGACCTGCACTTCCAGCGTGTGCGCATCCACCAGGCGCGACGGATAGCCGACCAGTTGCGGCGCGGTAGCCAGATCACCTTTCAGGTCGAGCAGGAAAGTTTCCACATGCAACTGACCAAGCAGCTGACGCATGCTGGTGTTTTCGACAATCGTGCCGTGGTCGATGATGCCGATGTTGCGGCACAGCTGCTCAGCCTCTTCCAGATAGTGCGTGGTGAGAATGATGGTGATGCCTTTCTGGTTCAGCTCGGTGAGGAATGTCCACATCGAACGGCGCAATTCGATGTCCACCCCGGCAGTCGGTTCGTCGAGGATCAGCAGGCGCGGTTCATGCACCAGTGCACGGGCGATCATCAGCCGCCGCTTCATGCCGCCGGACAGCGACCGTGACGGCACATCACGCTTGTCCCACAGGCCCAACTGAGTCAGGTACTGCTCGGCGCGTTCCTTGGCGATCTTCGCCGGAATGCCGTAGTAACCGGCCTGGGTCACGACGATGTCGAAGGTCTTTTCGAACTGATTGAAGTTGAATTCCTGGGGCACCACGCCGATCGAGCGCTTGAGCGCTGCCGGACTCTTGTCCAGGTCGTTGCCGAAGATATTCACCGTGCCGCTGGTCTTGTTGACCAGGGTGGAGAGAATGCCGATGGTCGTGGATTTGCCGGCACCGTTGGGGCCGAGCAAGGCGAAAAAGTCACCTTCGGCGACGTCCAGATCGATACCACTCAAGGCCTGGAACCCGTTGCCGTAGGTTTTGGTTAGCTGCCGGATGGACAGAGCGGAACTCATATCTGATTTACGCACCATGAAGGAAAGGAAGGGATAAACAAGGGCGGGCGGCGAGGGATGCAACCGCGGCGCATGAACGCAATGGTGCTTGGCCTCGCCACACAAGTACAGTCAAGTGTGTCGATAGTTATTATCAAGTCAACGCGGTCATGACCGCTTTTTGATACGCCGCACGCCGCTTCAGCCGCTCGTACCAGGCGTGTAAGTGCGGTTGCGGGGCGCGCTCGATGGGCATCTCGAACCAGGCATAAATGAAACTGCCGAGGGGAATGTCGCCCATGCCGATTTCGCTGCCGGACAAGTATGGCTGACTGGCCAGAGCCTGATCGGCCATGTTCAGCAACTCATTGCATTCTTTGATGGCGGCGTTGATTGCCGGCCAGTCCTGCTTGTCGGCCGGGGTGCGCAGAACGCCCCAGAACACGGTGCGAAAAGGCCCTGCAAAACTTGAGGTGGTCCAGTCCATCCACTTGTCAGCGATGGCCCGCGCTTGCGGATCGGCGGGATACCACGCCGTGTTCGGCGCATGCCTGGCCAGCAGATAGCGGACGATGGCGTTGGATTCCCAGAGCACGAAACCGTCATCTTCGATGACCGGCACCCGCCCGTTCGGGTTCATCGCCCGATACTCGGGCGTGTCGACCACACCGAACGCACCACCGGCATCGATCGCCTCGTAGGCCAGGCCAAGCTCCTCGGCAGCCCACAGTGGTTTCCTGACATTCGATGAGTTTTTACGTCCCCAGATTTTCAGCATGACCGCCTCTTTTCAAATCAAGTGGCCAAGCAGCATACGCCGGATCAGCGACCGCCGAAATCACTGCGCATTTCACCCGACAGCGGCGTCTGCTGGTCGTTGAACAGGTGCGGATAGCATTTTTGCAGATGCTCGAAGAACAAGGTTTCCGGTACATCGGCGAACTGGCCGTGATCGACCAGGTACTCCATCAGCAACGCGCCATCGCTGTTGTACGGGTGGAAAACGCTGTCGTGGATGCCGTCGAATTCCAGCGGCGCAACGTTGAACATTTCGCAGAGTTTCTGGTTGAACGCGGGTGTGGCTTTTACCCAGCGATCATTCAGAAACAGCTCGGTGTAACCGTGCATGGCGAACACTTCGCTTCTCAGCAGCTCCAGCAGGCGCGGCGTCGACAGATGGTTTTTCACGTCCGCCAGACCGATGCGCGCCGGGATCCCGCAATGCCGCGCACAACCGGCCAGCAGCGTGGCTTTGGGCACGCAATAACTCTCACCGGCTGCCAGCGCGTAGCTGCCGCGCAAGGTCTGCGGGTCGCGGCTGAAGGTGTACATGTTGTATCGCACCGCCTCGCGCACGGCGTAATACAGATTGATCGCCTGCTCGAGCGGATCGCGGCTGGCACCACGATGTTGTTCGGCGAACTCCACCACCGCCGGGTGGTCACTATCGATGAAGCGGCCGGGACTCAGATACTCGCGCATGACGACAGATCTCCTGGGTGAGTCCCGAGTCTAGCGACAGCTCAAGCACAGAGATAACGACGTTTCGGCCAAACTTGGACGCAAAGACGCGGGATCGGCGAACGATTTCCCACACGTGTTGCCCACTGAACCTACGAAAACCATCCGGGGTTTCCCACGATTTCAATCACCTTGCTCTGACCACCCGGTTTTGCAGATGCCGTCTAAGCTCTGGAGGGTCGATTTGCCTTGGTTCACGGAGGACTGAATATGCTGTTGTTGTGGATACTGGTTTTGATCATTGGTGTGGCGTACCTCGCCCACCGGCGTATCGCCCCGCTGCCCGCGCTGGGCATCGTTGCCGTTTACCTGCTGGCGATGGGTATATTCAGTCACGCACCGGGCTGGCTGCTGCTGATTTTCTGGATTGTGCTGGCGGTGGTCGCAGCACCGTTGCTGCTGCCTGACCTGCGCCGCAAACATTTCACCGCCCCGCTGTTCAACTGGTTCCAGAAAACCCTGCCGCCGATGTCGCAGACCGAACGCGACGCGATCGATGCCGGCACGGTGTGGTGGGACGGAGAACTGTTCAGCGGCCGGCCGGACTGGGACAAGCTGCTCGCCTATCCCAAGGTGCAATTGAGCGAAGAGGAGCAGGCGTTCATTGATGGCCCGACCGAAGAACTCTGCGCGATGGTCACTGACTGGCAGATTGGCCAGTCGATGGATTTGCCGCCCGAAGCGTGGACCCATATCAAGGAACACGGCTTCTTCGCCCTGATCATTCCCAAGGAGTTCGGCGGCAAAGGTTTCTCGGCCTACGCTCACTCGCAAGTAGCGATGAAACTCGCGACCCGCAGTGGCGATCTCGCCTCCACTGTCATGGTGCCCAACTCTCTGGGCCCGGCTGAGTTGCTGCTGCACTACGGCACCGACGAACAACGCAATCACTACCTGCCGCGTCTGGCCCGCGGCGATGATATTCCCTGCTTCGCCCTCACCGGCCCGCTCGCCGGTTCCGATGCCGGCGCGATGCCCGACACCGGGATCATCTGCAAAGGCCAGTGGGAGGGACAGGAAGTCATTGGTCTGCGTCTGAACTGGGAAAAGCGTTACATCACCCTTGGCCCGGTAGCCACCCTTCTCGGCTTGGCCTTCAAGGCCTATGACCCGGATCACCTGTTGGGCGACAAGGAAGACCTCGGCATCAGCCTCGCGCTGATCCCGACCGATACCGCAGGCGTGGAAATCGGCCGTCGGCATTTGCCATTGGGCGCAGCCTTCATGAACGGCCCGAACTCCGGCAAGGATGTGTTCATCCCGCTGGACTTCCTCATCGGCGGTCAGGAAATGCTCGGCAAAGGCTGGATGATGCTGATGAACTGCCTGTCGGTCGGGCGTTCGATTTCGCTCCCGGCCGTTGGCACGGGTGCCGCCAAGTTCACCAGCCTGGTCACCGGACAGTACGCGCAGATTCGTGAGCAGTTCAACGTACCGTTGTCGGCCTTCGAAGGGATTCAGGAAGCGATGGCGCGCATCGGCGGCAACGCCTGGATGATGGACGCCGCGCGCATGCTGACCGCCAATGCGGTGGATCTGGGCGAGAAACCGTCGGTGTTGTCGGCGATCCTCAAGTACCACCTCACCGAACGCGGTCGCGAGTGCATCAGCCACGCCATGGATGTACACGGTGGCAAGGCGATCATCATGGGTCCGAATAACTACCTGGGACGCAGCTGGAACGGTGCGCCGATCTTCATCACCGTGGAAGGCGCGAACATTCTCTCGCGCAACCTGATGATCTTCGGTCAGGGCGCGATTCGTTGCCATCCGTTCGTGCTCAAGGAAATGGCCTTGGCCGGTCGGGAAGACAAGGATCAGGCGCTGAAAGAATTCGATGGCCTGCTACTCAAACACATTGGTTTTGCCGTCAGTAACGCGGCCAGCACGCTGGTGCTGAACCTTGGTTTCGGCCACTTCGAACATGCGCCGGGGGACAAGATCAGCCAGGGCTACTTCCGCGCACTCAATCGCCAGGCTGCGGCTTTCGCGATGCTGGCCGACTTCAGCATGATGCTGCTGGGTGGCGAACTGAAACGTCGCGAACGTCTGTCAGCCCGCCTGGGCGATGTGTTGAGCAACCTGTATCTGGCCTCTGCCGCGCTCAAGCGCTACCACGACCTGGATTCGCCGGCGTACATGGAGCCGTTGTTCCGCTGGGCCATGGAGGAAAGCCTCGGCCAGTCGGAGCGCGCGCTGGATGAACTGCTGAGCAACTTCCCGAACAAGGTGTTCGGCTGTCTGCTACGGGTGATCGTGTTCCCGTTCGGCCGTCGTCACAAAGGACCATCGGACAAACTCGGTGCCGAAGTGGCCGGCGTTATCGGCCGGGCCAAAGGTGATCCGGCGCTGGAAGAACTGCTCGCTGGCTGCTATCGCCCGCAATCGCCAGACGATGCGGTGGGTGCGCTGCAACACGCCAGCGATCTGCTGAACGCTGCGCAACCGCTGCATAAAAAGCTGCACACCTCGCTGAAAAGCGGTCAGGTCAAACCGGTCGCAGGCGAGCATGCCATCGACGCGGCGCTGGAAGCCGGGGTGTTGCAACCCGGAGAAGCGCAGAACCTGCGCGAAGCCGAAGCGGCGCGACGCAAGGTGATCGATGTCGATGACTTCGACAAGGAAGAGCTGAAACAGGCGGAGGGTAAAGTCCGCTGATCCCGACAGCCACGTAGCTGTTATTTGTGAAAAATGGGCGCGGGAGCTTTATACTCCTGCGCCCGTTTTGCTCTTGAGGACTTATCTCGTGTCCAACGTCGTTGCCGATCATCTGGTTTTGCTCGACCATCTGCGCAGTATCCTGGTCGCCGTAGGTGAGGCCGAACAGGTTCCCGAAGAAAGCCATGCCTTGTTCCTCGAGCGCTTCGATGAACTGCTGGCGTCCCTGCCGATCGACCCGATCGAAAGCCAATACCTGGGCCAGGACATCCTGACTCAAGTGATTACCCGTTACCCGCAAATTGCTCACCTGATCCCGCGGGATCTGCTGTGGTTCTTCGCTGGCGACTGCCTGCACTACCTGTCCGATGAAGAGATCGACATGTATCAGGCACTGGAAGAACGCCGCTACGAAGCCGAACAGAACGATGAGCCGTTCGACTGGAATCAGGAAAAACAGTTGATGGCCATGTCCGCTCAGGACAGCAAGCACTGATTTTCAACTGCTCATGAAAAGGCCCGCATAGTTGTCCATGCGGGCCTTTTTTATCTGCGCGGTTAAAGCAGCCCCTCACTCTCCGGCAACTCATAAGCCATCGCGGCGTTGATCACGCCACCCGACTTGCCTGGCTTGCTCAGGGTCGGTTCTTTCTCCAGGCACTCCACCAGATAATCGATAAATACCCGCAGCTTCGGCGGCAGGTAACGCGTCGGCGAATGCAGCAACCAGAGCCCTCCGTGGTAGGACGCCAGAAACGTCCAGTCCGGCAGCACCTGCACCACCAACTTCTGCTCCAGCGCATAGCGCGCGGTGAAATACGGCAGACTGCCAATACCGATGTGCTGCAGCACCGCGCCCAGACGCACGCCCGTGTGGTTGGCCGCATACCGCCCGCGCACCCCAACCGTCACCACTTTGCTGCCCTTTTTGAATTTCCAGCGCGCATCGCTCGGGGTTTCGCCCAGATAGATGCAGCTGTGATTGAGCAAATCATGTGGATGCGTCGGCGTGCCGTGTTCGGCGAGGTATTGCGGGGTGGCGCAGAGCAAATGATCGATGGTCAGCAGTTGCCGCCCGACCAGCCCGGCCGGAGGGCGATCAGTAATACGGATCGCCAGATCGACATGATCGTCGATCAGATCGACCTGCCGATCTTCCAGCAGCAGCTCGACATCGACCTTTGGATAACGGCGCAAAAATTCAGGCATATGCGGATGAATGACAAATCGTCCCACCGCCTTCGGCACACTGACCCGCACCAGTCCTTCGGCTTCATGGGTGAATTGGCCACTGATCTCCATCACTGACTTGGCCGCACTGACCATCTCCTGACAGCGCTTGAACACCTCTTCACCGCCATCACTCAGGCGCAGCTTGCGCGTGGTGCGCTGCAGCAAGCGCGTGGCCAAGGCCTTTTCCAATCGCGAAATGCTGCGACTCACCGCCGACGGTGAAGATCCGAGCTGCCGTGCCGCTTCAGAGAAGCTGCCGGTCTCCACGACCTTGACGAATATCGCCATCTCGCCGAGCAGGGGTAACGGGAGATTTATGCTCACAGCGCACAAGTCCTTTGATGTTTGAACGGATTATCACGTTATTACACGATTCATATAATAAAAATAGAAACTTTAATAAGGGCATGGAATATGACGCTTCGCCTCTTTTTCCATAGTGATGACCTCAAGGCCAATGTGGAAGTCCTCGACTGCACGCCCCAGGAGAACGAATTTGCCGTAGTGCTGCGCGCCACGCTGTTTCATCCGCAAGGTGGCGGCCAACCCTGCGATACCGGCTGGATCGGCGAAAGCCAGGTACTGCGCGTCGTCCAGGAACCCGATCGGATCATTCATTACGTTGATCGTCCGGTGAAACTCGGCATGACCATGATCCGCATCGATGAACAGCGTCGCTGCTTCAACACGCGCATGCACTCGGCCGGGCACCTGATCGGGCATTTCGTGCAAGCGCTGGGCTGGACGCCGATCAAGGCACACCACTGGCCGGACGAGGGCCGGGTGCAATTCAAACCGGGTGACGCCGCTCAGGAAGTTGACGCAGACAGCGTTCAACACGGCATCGGCCAGTGGATTGAGCACGATCTGCCGCGCCTGACTTCGCTGCGCGAAGGCGCGCGGGAAATCGGCTTTGGTGATCTGCCTGCATACGGCTGCGGTGGCACCCATGTACGTAGCCTGAAGGATCTGGGCACAGTCACGATCGCGTCCCTTTCGCAGAAGAAAGGCACGTTGTCCGTCCACTACAGCGTGGATTGAGCATTTCGGACGCTGCCCGCGCAGCGTCCGGCGCCGGGGAACCGCGCTCGCCGGTTCCGTTGACTATCGATAGATGGACCTAAATAACATGATGCTAGACGTCGAGCGTCTCGATGAGACGTGCATAAAAAAACTGGCCAACGAAGAAGTCCTCGCCATCCGCGTCAAAGGCTTTTTGCCCGAACCGCTGGCGATCCAGATTGGCGACAAGATTCTCGCTCCAGGCTTTGAGGGCTACATCAACGCACCGAGTATCGGCCGTATCGGCATGGCGTTTTATGAGGCGGAAAACCAGCCGCTGTTGATCGAGGATTACTTCGAACGCGCTACCAGCAACATCGCCGAACTGCGCAATCGCTGTGCGCCCTACTCCTCGCCGGTCGACACGCTGCGCTGCATGCTCGACGAATCCTGGCCGGCCGGTGCGCATCTGGAAAACCTCTACGGGCGCAAAATGTATGTCGGCCTGTCTCGCGTGGTGAAACCCGGCGTGTGCTTCCTCGCCCATCACGACATTTTCGCCAAGGACGCGCCGGAGAGCTTTCAGGCGCGCAGCCTCGAAGCGCAGTTCGCCTGCAACGTCTATCTGAACATGCCGACCGAGGGCGGTGCGTTGCAAATGTGGGACGACGACATTACCCCGGATCAGTTTGACGAAATGCGTGGCGACAGTTACGGCATCGACCCGGCGCTGCTCGGCCCGCCCACCCTTGAGGTGCGCCCCGAACCCGGCGATTTCATCATGTTCAATTCGCGCTGCATGCACTCGGTGACGCCGGGTGTGGCGGATCCGCGCCTGAGCCTGTCCTTCTTTGTCGGCTATCGCGGCAATGCTTCACCCCTGACTTTCTGGAGCTGAGATGTTATCGAATTACCTGGGCGAGTTTCTGGCGCTGGCCACCATTCATTTCCTCGCTGTGGTCGCTCCCGGCCCGGACTTCGCCGTGACCATTCGCCAGAGCGTGCGCTTTGGCCGACTGGTGGGAATCTGCACGGCGCTGGGCATCGGTGCGGGAATTTCCGTACACGTTCTCTATACGTTGCTCGGCGTTGGCGCATTGATGCATACCACCCCGTGGTTGCTGACGGTCGCCAAAGTGATTGGCGGTGCCTACATCCTGTATCTGGGTGTCAGCCTGTTGCGCAGCAAACCGAAATCGACACTTGAAGGTGACAAAGGCACCGATGAGCCGGTCGCTGAACAAACCTTGTTCAAAGCCTTCAGCACCGGTTTTCTGACCAATGCCACCAACCCCAAAGCCACGCTGTTTTTTCTGGCGATCTTCACCACGATCATCAGCGCCAGTACGCCGCTGCAGATCCAGGCGTTTTATGGCTTGTGGATGTGCTTTGTGAACGCGTTGTGGTTCGTGATCGTCGCGCTGTTTTTCTCCAGCAACAAAGTGCGCTTGCTGTTCATGCGCATGGGCCACTGGTTCGAACGCACGATGGGCGTGGTGCTGATTCTGTTTGCCGGTCGACTGATGCTGTCCTGGTAATTTGCCCTGCAACGCAAAAGGCCCGCCGACTTTCATCGGCGGGCCTTTTTCATTTCAACTGCCGGGCGCTAACCTGACTCGACTGCTATGAATAAACCGCGAGCCCATCAACACTGTTGCCAGCGTCAACGCGGTAATCAGACCTGACCAGATGCCTTGCGGACCCCACTCCAGGCCAAAGGCCAATCCGACACCCAGCGGTACGCCCACTCCCCAATAGCAAAAGATCGCGATCCACATGGGTATGCGAGTGTCCTGCAAACCGCGCAACGCGCCGGCGGACAACATCTGCAAACCGTCGGGAAATTGCAGTGCTGCGGCGTATAACAACAGCGTCGAGGCCAACGCGGTCACGGCGATGTCCGAACTGTACAAACTGGCGATCGCTTCATTGCCCAACAGCAGTATCAGCACCGACACACTTTGGGCCGCGAGGACGATGACACACCCCGCCCATGCGGCCTGCCTGACACCCTTGAAATCACCGCGCCCCAATGCATGCCCGACGCGTACTGTCGTCGCCTCGGCCACGGCGACCGGGATCATGAAACACAACTGAGCCAGGTTCACCGCAATCTGATGAGCTGCAAGAAAAGTCGATCCCAGCCGCCCGATCAACAACGACGTGACAATAAACAGACTGCCCTGCATCAGGATGGCAATGCCAATCGGCATGCCCGTCCTCAACAAATCGGCGATTGCCGCACGGCATGGCGGATCGAAACGGGCGAACAGCTGCAAATGCGCAAGACGTTTGCCGTACCAAAGATACCCGGCAAACAGCAGTGCCTGAAGCCACATCATGATCGCCGACGCGATGCCCAGACCTTGCGCGCCCAACTCGGGAAACCCGAGCTTGCCGTTGGTCAGCACATACCCCAGAGGTGCCAGGACCAACAGCCCGCCGAAGCTGAAAATCATCGTCGGGCGCATCCAGTGCATCCCTTCGCATAAATAGCGCATGCAGAAAAACAACGTCAGCGCCGGACTCCCCCAACGCACCGCGTGCAAAAAGGCCTGCGCCCCGGGAATCATCTCCTCGGCGATGCCGGCAGGCTCCAGCAGCACCGGCGCGATACTCAGGAAGACAAACATCAGCAGGCCCATCGACAACGCCAGCCACAAAGCCTGGCGAAAAATCGGGCCAATCTCGGACAGGCGATCAGCGCCAGACAAGCGCGCCACCGACGCCGTCAGCGCGATCAACGTGCCAATCGGCACCAGCATCGGCAGCCACAGCAGCGCGGTGCCAAGCGTCACGGCGGCCAAGGTGTCTGTGCCGTGATTGCCGGCAATGAGATTGTCAACGAAGGCAATCAATCCGGCACACACGTGCCCCACGACCAACGGCAGCGCCAGAAGCGCCGTTGCACGAACCTCGGGCAGAGCGCCACGAGATGCAGATATCAATGACATTAAGAGAAGATCCTGAGAGGCGATAAACGGGATCGGCCACGGGAGCCGACGACGGGATCGTTATCCCAGAATCAACCTTGCGCTGGCTGTCGGACGCTTCCGGATTTTTCGTTTTCGCTGTAGGAGATTTGTAACAGAGGGCAGAAATACAAAAAACGCACAAACAAAAACGCCGCTCATCACTAAGCGGCGTTTTTGTGAATTTGGAGCGGGAAACGAGACTCGAACTCGCGACCCCGACCTTGGCAAGGTCGTGCTCTACCAACTGAGCTATTCCCGCAATGGCGTCCCCTAGGGGACTCGAACCCCTGTTACCGCCGTGAAAGGGCGGTGTCCTAGGCCACTAGACGAAGGGGACACGCTACCCGGAACACATGGTGTGTGTTTCGGTGTCCAGATCCGTATCCGAAGACTTGGTTCTGGTTTCACTCAGCACCGCCCGAAAGCACTGCTGTTTAAAATTGGAGCGGGAAACGAGACTCGAACTCGCGACCCCGACCTTGGCAAGGTCGTGCTCTACCAACTGAGCTATTCCCGCATTGGCGTCCCCTAGGGGACTCGAACCCCTGTTACCGCCGTGAAAGGGCGGTGTCCTAGGCCACTAGACGAAGGGGACACACTACAACATTCACTCCCTGCTGCGCTTCGCTGTGTGCTTTACGCTGCAAGTGGCGCGCATTCTATGGATGGATTGGGAGGTCGTCAACCCCCAGATATAAATTTATTTAAATCAATGACTTCGACCTGCTTTACGGGGCCAGGCAGGCTTTTCCGTCGACCGACGATTGACGCCTATATTCCGGCAGTCGCCAAGACGTTATAGTCCGCGCACAGTGATGGCAATCTGCATATCAAGCGCCAGCATTCATATAAGCAGCACGCGGCCGATACAGATTGACCAGCCGATCCAACTCGTCGAGCGGTGCTAGGCGCCTAAATGCCCAGCCACTACACTCGCATGCGAACCCTATAAAGAGGTCTTACCGGTGACACCACTCATGATCACCCTGCTAGTCATAGCCGGGATCGCAATTCTGATCGCCATTGGCTACATGAACCATGTGGTGGAAAACAACAAACTGGAGAAGGCCCGCACCAAAGTCGAACTCAACGACCGCTTGCGCCGCTGCGGCGAACTGACCGAAACCTTTCCCGGCCAGTTCATGACCCCGGCACTCAAGCTGCTGCTGACCCGCCTGGAACTCAACGTCTGCCAGCGCCTGCTGAACCTTGAGAAAACCAGCGCAACCACCAAGGCACGCATCGGCGAACTCAGCGCACTGGTCGCCCAGGGTGAATCGATCCCCGTGAACAACCCGCCCGCGCCGATCCTGACCGAAGCCAAAGCCAAAGACGTACGCTTCCTCCTCGAAGCCCTGCACGGCCAGATCACCCGCGCCGCCCATGACGGCTTCCTGCCACCGAACGAAGCCAAACACTGGGTGCGCGAAGTCCGCCACATTCTGGTCCTGCTGCACATCGAGTTCTTCAACAACCTCGGCCAACAGTCCCTGCAACAAAACCAGCCCGGCCAGGCCCGCCTCGCCTTCGAACGCGGCGTGCAGTACCTGCGCAAACAGCAGAACCCGCAGATCTACTCCGAACAACTGCAATACCTGGAAAAACTCCTCGCCCGCGCCAACGCCCAAGTGATGGACAAAATTGCACCGGTAGAAGGTGAAGAGAACCAACTGACAGCCGGCCTCAAAGATGTTGAGGCGGATGCAGACTGGAAAAAGAAAGTGATCTACGACTGATTACAGATGCTGAAGAGAAGCCACCGAAAGGTGGCTTTTTTGTGCACTGAAAGTTCCGACCGCCAGACCCTCGCTGACCAAACCGCCGTCTTCGGAAGCAAGCCCCCTCCCACAATTTGAAGCCAGCTCACCCGCCAGAGCTTGGTCGGCTATCAGGCCGCCATCGCTGGCAAGCCAGCTCCCACAATGAAATGAGTACACCCCAAACGCGGCGCATGCCACCCCACCCAACACAATGAGCGTTAGCTCGAGTACCGCTTTTGACCTTCACCACCCAACACAATGAGCGTTAGCTCGAGTACCGCTTTTGACCTTCACCACTCAACACAATGAGCGTTAGCTCGAGTACCGCTCTTGATCTCAACGCCCGTCGGCAGGCTGAGTGGAGGGATTGATCCGGGGGTGGGAGCGCAGCGACCGTTCGACGAAGTCGAACACATCGAGAGGAGGTGCAGCGAAGCAAACCGGAGGCGATGCGCCCGGAACAATCCCGGAGCGAAGGAACCCGAGCCACAGCGAGGGCCGAACGTCAGGGCAAAGCCTTTTGGGTTACCTTTTCGGCGTTTGGAAAAGGTGACCCGCCGTAAGGGCGGAACCCTAAGCCGCCATCACCCAAAAAACGGATATCCCCCCCAAACCCCAAGAACATGGTCGGCCCAAAGGCCGCCAAGTCAAAGCCGAAAATGCCCAACCATCCCGCGCAACTCACTCCCCAACTGCGCCAGCTCAATACTCGAAGCCGCATTCCCGCGCATCGCCAACGAAGACTGATCAGCACTCGCGCGAATACTCGTCACACTGCGATTGATCTCCTCAGCCACCGAACTCTGCTCCTCGGCCGCCGCCGCAATCTGCTGATTCATCTGCTGAATCAACGACACCGCCGCCGCAATACTCCCCAAAGCGCTTTCCGTCTGCAGCGCATCACTCACCGCCAGCTTCACCAACTCACCACTGCTCTGAATCTGCTGCACCGACGAATGCGCCGCCGCACGCAAGGCACTGACCAACCGCTCGATCTCCTCGGTCGATTGCTGCGTACGCCGCGCCAACGCACGCACCTCATCGGCCACCACCGCAAACCCCCTGCCCTGCTCCCCGGCCCGCGCAGCCTCGATCGCCGCATTCAACGCCAGCAAGTTGGTCTGCTCGGCCACGCTTTTGATCACCTCCAGCACCGTACCGATATTCTGGATTTCGGCACTGAGGCTTTCGATGCTGGAACTGGCCGACGTCGCCGAATCCGCCAATTGCTCGATCCGCGCCATGCTCTGGCGCACCACCTGCTGACCACTCTCGACCTTGCCGTCCGCCGTCTGCGCCGCCAACGCCGCTTCTTCAGCATTGCGCGCAACATCGTGGACGGTAGCGGTCATCTGGTTCATGGCCGTGGCCACCTGCTCGGTTTCTTCCTTCTGACTGCTGACCTCAAGATTGGTCTGCTCGGTCACCGCCGATAACGATTGCGCGGAACTGGCCAGTTGTTCAATGCCGGCCTGCAACCCGCTGACAATCGTGCTCAACCCCGCCCCCATCTGCTGCATCGCCAACATCAACTGGCCAATTTCGTCACGTCGGCTGACGTCTACTGTGGCACTCAAATCACCCGCAGCAATCCGTTGCGCGACTTCGATCACGCTGCGCAACGGCGCGACGATCAAACGCGTGATCACCCACGCGGCCAGCAGCCCGACCAGCAGCGCCAGCGCCGAAGAACCGAGAATCAGCACCGAGTTCTTTTTCAGCTCTGCCTGCATGGCCCCGTCTTCGGCGACGTAAGCCTGATCCACCCGGTCCATCACTTGTGCAGCGCGCTGATGCAGCTGTTCGTAAACAGTCTTTTCCTGAGCCAGCAGTCCGGTGTACTCGGCCAGTTTGTCGTTGAACCCGGCGATGTGCCCGGAGACTTCATTGAGCACCGTTAGATAACCCTCGTCCTTGACCGTGGATTTCAGCGCCTCGGCCTGGGCCTGGGCCTGCGCGGCCTGTTCGATATTGCCCTTACCGGCACTGTCGGCATCGCCCTTGCGGCTTTGATCGAGACGGATCCGCGCTTCATTCATCGCTTGCAGCATCAGCCTCGACACCTGACTGACCTGACTGGCCTGTTCGATGAACTGCGCGCCGTCCTTGCCCTCAGTGTCCTTCAAGGTATACGCACCGTCATCGGCCAGCCCGGCCTGCAACACGTCGAGGTTGTTGGCTACGCTGGATACCGACCAACTGGCCATTTCCAGCGCCAGATCCTTGGCCTGGGTCAAGGAGACGAACTCATCGAACGCCTTGCGATAGGCACCCAGGGACTGTTCGACATCGGTCATGACCGGCACATTGGCCGGCGACTGCGCTTTGAGTTCGTTGGCCTTGGCGATGAGCCCATCGACCCCTTCGCGCAAGGCATCCGCGGTTTTCGGGTTACCGCGCAAGGCGTATTCCTGTTCGAGCAGGCGCACCTTGAGCAGACCGCTATTGAGCGATGACATCTGCTTGAGCCCGTCGAAGCGCTGACTGATGGTCTGCAGGGACCAGACGCCAATGGCGGCGACCAGCGCGGTCAACAGCAGCACCAGTACAAACCCGATACCCAGTTTTTTCGCCATACCGAGGTTGGCAAAACGTCCTTGCACGGCCGAAATCATTGCGCGTAGTCCCCTGCCATAGTCAGTTGACGAAGAGTCGCAATGGCCATGAACCAGCACAAGTCTCTGGCGTCGGAATAATGGCAAAAAGCTACGCCCGCGTCGTTTTCAGAACACTTGAGGTCGATCCACACCGGTATTGCGAAAAAACAGTCGAGCCCGCGGATCACAGGCGTAAGCCACGTTGATACGGCACCACTCGCCGGCCTCGCCACTGGGACTGAACGCATCCGGGGCCGATAGCTGTACGCCGCAGCGTTGAGCCTGTCTGCGCACCCCGGCCTGATCGGCCATCCGCGAACGCGCCCAGATAAACAAGCCACCGCAGGGTTTGCCGAATATCTCCCAATCGGCATCCTCCAGTGCCTGCAACGCCGCAGCGCGATCGGCATTCAGGCGCTGGCGCTGGCGCTGCACCAGTTTGCGGTAGGCACCCGTCGCCATCAGGCTGGCCAGCACGGCCTCGGCAAACCTTGAGCCACCCAGACCACTGACCATCTTGACCTGAGCCAGTCGCGCAACCAACTCGCTGTCGGCGTACACGAACCCGACTCGCAACGAGCTGCTCAACGTCTTGGAAAAGCTGCCCACGTAAATCACCCGCCCCTCATCATCCAGCGCGGCCAGACGCGTGCCATTGCCCGTGTGCAAGTCCGCGTAGACGTCGTCTTCAATCAGGCGCAAATCGTAGGTCTTGCTCAATTGCACGATGCGCTGGGCCACCGCCGGTGTCAGGCAACTGCCAGTGGGATTGTGATGGTGGCTGTTGATGAACAACGCGACGGGCCGAAATTGCCGCAGCAGCGCTTCAAGCGCCTCGATATCCGGCCCGCTCGGTGTGCGACGCACTTCAAGCATGCGGATGCCATGCAGGCGCAACAGGTCGAACAGTGGCGCATAACCCGGGGATTCAACGACCACACAGTCGCCGGCCTTGAACAGGGTGCGAACGATCAGATCCAGCGCGTGACTGGCGCCGCCGGTGCTGAGCAACTGCGTGCTGCGCGCTTCGATGCCGAATAGCTTCAAGCGTTTGACAATCTGCTCGCGCAAGGCCGGCAGGCCCAGGGGCGTGCTGTAGTTGAACAGACTGGCCATGTCGGTGCGCGCCACTTCACGCAACGCGTAACTGAGATCGTCGGGCTCGCGCCAGCTCTCCGGTAAGCCGCCAGCACCCAGTTTCAAGCCGCCGGCAGCGCCGCACACCACATCGCACCAGGCATGGCGTCCCTCGAACGGCAACGATTCTTCCTCTTCGCTCTGCTTCGATGGCGATGCTGCGACGATAAAACCTGCGCCTTGGCGCGTGGTCAGAACGCCCTGCGATACCAACCGCTCGCAGGCCTCGACGACACATGACTGACTGAGCAGATTACCCTTGGCAATTTGCCGAACGGAGGGCAAGCGAGTGGCCGGCGGTACCCCGCTTTGCAAGATCCATTCAGTCAATCCGTCAACAATCTGCTGCACGACCGGCACCATTGCCTGTCGATCAATTCTCAATTCCATGAGCAAGCAAACTCCTGTCCGTTTTGCTGGCGGCAGTTAATCACAGCCGCGCCGCACAGGCTGTGCGACAACGCCGCCAAAAGCGACCGATCTAATCATTTGATTCACATTGTTTAGGCGTTTAAGGGAACTGAACGCGGCCCATAAAAAAGCCCGCACGAATGCGGGCTTCTTCCAGCGACAGGGTTCAGAACGCGGTAACGCCGCCGTCCACCGCCAGCGAATGACCGGTGGTGAATGCCGCACCGTCGCTGCACAGGTACAGCACGGCGCTGGCGATCTCCTCGACCTTGCCGATACGCCCGACCGGGTGCATGGCGTTGGCGAACTCGCCCTTCTTCGGATCGGCCTCGTAGGCCCTGCGGAACATGTCCGTGTCGATCACCGCCGGACACACTGCGTTGACACGGATTTTCTTCTTCGCGTATTCAATGGCCGCCGATTTGGTCAGGCCGATCACCGCGTGCTTCGATGCCGCGTAAATACTCATTTTCGGCGCCGCACCGAGCCCGGCCACCGAGGCGGTGTTGACGATCGCCCCGCCGCCCTGCGCCAGCAACAGTGGCAGCTGGTATTTCATGCACAGCCAGACGCCTTTGACATTGACGCCCATGATCGCGTCGAACTCGTCCATCGAGCCTTCGGCCAATTTGCCTTTCTCGATTTCGATCCCGGCATTGTTGAAGGCATAGTCGAGACGGCCGTAGGTATTGATTACCTCGTCCATCAGATTTTTCACCTCGCTTTCGACGGTGACGTTGCAACGCACGAAGGTCGCTTCGCCACCGGCTGTACGAATCAGCGCCACCGTACCTTCGCCCCCGGCAGCGTCCAGATCCGCCACCACGACTTTCAAGCCTTCGGCGGCAAATGCCTGGGCGGTCGCCCGGCCAATGCCGTTGGCGGCGCCGGTGACTACGGCAACCTGACCGGAAAACGTCATGCTCATTGTTATGTCCTCGAACGGATAGATGCAGGGGAGCTTTTATGCAACACAGCATAGCCACAGGGGTCCGTAGGGCGTCAGCACTATCAGAGGGCTGTCTAGGCGCCCATGCGCCGCAGTGATAAACCCATGCCGGTGACTATCACTGCACTGGATCGACGTGCATTCGCCGCATCAGCCAACCTTGCGGCATCGTCAATGAAGGTCTATCAACAAGGCTTCATTCAATTCGAGTGCCTGCCATGACCAACCAGACCAATCGCCAGTTCCTGCTCGCCAAGCGCCCGGTGGGCGCTGCGACCCGCGAGACCTTCACTTATCAGGAAGTACCGGTGGGCGAGCCAACGGCGGGACAGATTCTGGTCAAGAACGAATATCTGTCCCTCGATCCGGCCATGCGCGGCTGGATGAACGAGGGAAAATCCTACATCCCGCCGGTCGGCATCGGCGAAGTCATGCGCGCCCTGGGCGTAGGCAAAGTCGTCGCGTCGAACAATCCGGGGTTTGCGGTCGGGGACTACGTCAACGGTGCCATTGGCGTGCAGGATTATTTCCTCGGTGAGCCCAGAGGTTTCTACAAAGTCGATCCGAAACTGGCGCCGCTGCCGGTCTATTTGTCCGCGCTGGGCATGACCGGCATGACCGCCTACTTCGCTTTGCTCGATGTCGGCGCACCGAAGGCGGGTGACACCGTGGTGCTCTCCGGTGCAGCCGGTGCGGTGGGCAGCATTGCCGGGCAGATCGCCAAGATCAAAGGCTGCCGCGTGGTCGGCATCGCCGGCGGCGCTGACAAGTGCAAATACCTGATTGATGAACTGGGCTTCGACGGCGCCATCGATTACAAAAACGAAGACCTGTTGGCCGGGCTCAAGCGTGAATGCCCGAAAGGCGTGGACGTGTATTTCGATAACGTGGGCGGTGAGATTCTCGACGCCGTGCTGAGTCGCCTGGCGCCGAAAGCGCGGGTGGTGATCTGCGGTGCCATCAGCCAGTACAACAACAAGGAAGCGGTCAAAGGCCCGGCCAACTATCTGTCGCTACTGGTCAATCGCGCGCGAATGGAAGGTTTTGTGGTGATGGACTATGCGGCGCAGTACGCAAGTGCCGCGCAGGAGATGGCCGGGTGGATGGCCAAGGGGCAACTCAAGAGCAAGGAAGACATCGTCGAAGGACTGGAGACCTTCCCGGAGACGCTGATGAAATTGTTCAGCGGCGAGAACTTTGGCAAGTTGGTGCTCAAAGTTTAAGGCCACCACAAAACAAATGTAGGAGTGAGCCTGCTCGCGATAGCGATCTGTCAAACAACGGTAATGTTGACCGACAGACCGCTATCGCGAGCAGGCTCACTCCTACAGGGTGTTGCGGTGTTTGCTTAGGCGATTTCGGCGACTACCGAAGCCAATGCCTTGGCCGGGTCAGCGGCCTGGCTGATCGGACGGCCGATCACCAGATAGTCGGAACCTGCATCCAGCGCCTGACGCGGGGTCAGGATGCGGCGTTGATCGTCCTGCGCGCTGCCCGCCGGACGAATCCCCGGGGTCACCAATTGCAACGACGGGTGGGCGGTTTTCAGGGCCTGGGCTTCCAGCGCGGAGCACACCAGACCGTCCATCCCGGCTTTCTCGGCCAGTGCCGCCAGACGCAGCACCTGCTCTTGCGGCTCGATATCCAGGCCGATACCCGCCAGATCCTCACGCTCCATGCTGGTCAGCACGGTCACGCCGATCAGCAGCGGTTGCGGGCCGGTGCGCTTGTCCAGCTCTTCACGGCAGGCCGCCATCATGCGCATGCCGCCGGAGCAGTGCACGTTGACCATCCACACGCCCATTTCAGCGGCAGCTTTCACAGCCATCGCGGTGGTGTTGGGAATGTCGTGGAATTTCAGGTCGAGGAACACTTCAAAACCCTTGTCACGCAGGGTGCCGACAATTTCGGCGGCGCAACTGGTGAACAATTCCTTGCCCACTTTGACCCGGCACAGTTTCGGGTCCAACTGGTCGGCCAGCTTCAGTGCGGCGTCACGGGTGGGAAAATCCAGGGCGACGATGATAGGAGTCTGGCAGGCGGACATGGATGGGCTCTCAGGCAAGTCGAAATCGGCGCGCATTGTAGCGGAACCGGCGGCGGCGCGGCACCCGATGATCGGTAAATCGTCGCCCCGGCCGTGATCAGCATAGCGCTCGCTGCTATTGTGTCGAACCCGATACACAACCGACACGCCGCCAACAAGCGCCCACGCTAGCCTCGCCAGCCGCAACACGTCCTTACATCAGCACTTCCCGCCCCTCGGCTGGACGCCTATGCTGAAACCACCACCTCGCAGCCCATCTTTGTGGTTGGCGGCCAACTGGCAGATGAACAACCCCATGCACAACACCCAAACGACCGCAACTGATGAGCCCAAAGATGACAAGCGCTGGAGCATCCGTGCCCTGATCGTCGACGATGACGTGCCGATCCGTGAGCTGATGATCGATTACCTCGCGCGTTTCAACATCCACGCCAGCGGCGTCACTGACGGCGCGGCGATGCGTCAGGCGATGCAGGCCGAGCACTTCGACGTCGTCGTGCTCGATCTGATGCTGCCCGGCGAAGACGGCTTGTCGCTGTGCCGCTGGCTGCGCGCCGAATCGGACATCCCGATCCTGATGCTGACTGCCCGTTGCGAACCCACCGACCGCATCATCGGTCTGGAACTGGGCGCCGATGATTACATGGCCAAACCGTTCGAACCCCGTGAACTGGTCGCTCGCATCCAGACCATCCTGCGTCGGGTACGCGACGATCGCACCGAGCAACGGGCCAACATTCGCTTCGATAACTGGCGCTTGAACAGCGTCCTTCGCCAGTTGATCGCTGACGATGGCCTCGTCGTGCCACTGTCCAACGCCGAATTCCGCCTGCTCTGGGTATTCATCGAACGCCCGCGCCGGGTGCTCAGCCGCGAACAGTTGCTCGACGCCGCCCGTGGCCGCTCGATCGAAGCCTTCGACCGCAGCATCGACCTGCTCGTCTCGCGACTGCGGCAAAAACTTGGCGACGATCCGAAGGCTCCGCAACTGATCAAAACCGTACGCGGTGAGGGTTACCTGTTCGACGCGCGGGACATCGGCTGATGCGGGCGCGCTTCGACACGCTGTTCGGCCGCCTGTTTGGCGTGCTGTTCGTGGCGATCGTCCTCGCGCACCTGCTGGCCTTCGCCTGGTTCCACCACTACGGCCCGCCTCCGCCACCACCTCCGCCGGAGTTTTCGCAAACCGCCGAGGGGCAGCGGCCGCCCCCGGATCCACGTTATCCACCACGCCCGCCGCGCCCCTGGTTTGGCGGGCCGATCGTGCCGCTGACCTTTCAATTTGTCTCGTTGATGATCGCTGCCTGGTACGGCGCCAAACTGCTCAGCCGACCGATCCAGCGCCTCAGCGACGCCGCCGAGCGCCTCAGCGAAGACCTCGACAGCCCCCCTCTCGACGAGTCCGGCCCAAGGGAAGCAAGGCGAGCCGCGCATACCTTCAACCTGATGCAACAACGCATTCAAGAACAGGTGCAGCAACGCGCGCGCATGCTCGGCGCGGTGTCCCACGATCTGCGCACACCGCTGTCGCGGCTGAAACTGCGTCTGGAAAATATCAGCGACGACAAGCTGCAAAGTCAGATGCGTCAGGACCTCAACGACATGATCGGCATGCTCGACGCCACCCTCACCTACCTGCACGAACAACGTACCAGCGAAGCGCTGCAACTGATGGACGTGCAGGCGCTGGTCGAATCGCTGTGCGAAAACGCCCAGGATCAAGGCGCAGACGTGCAAGTCAGCGGCCATTGCGCGCCACTGCCAGTGCAACCGATGGCACTGCGCTCGTGTATCAACAACCTGATGGACAACGCCCTGCGCTATGCCGGCCAGGCACGCATCGAACTGCAGGATCAGCGCGAGCAACTGCTGATCCGTGTGATCGATCATGGGCCAGGGATTGCCGAGGACAAACGTGAGGCGGTGTTTGAGCCGTTCTATCGCCTGGAAGGTTCGCGCAACCGCAATTCCGGCGGTGTGGGATTGGGCATGACCATCGCCCGGGAAGCGGCTCAGCGTCTGGGTGGGCAATTGAATCTGGAAGAAACCCCGGGCGGCGGCCTGACCGCCATCATCCGCCTGCCAAGAATCTAAAGATCTGTGTACCCACCGGTACAAACCCCACATACCCACGACAACTTGCCCCTTGAGGCTGCATAAGCCGGTACGCCCACCGGTTTACCGTCCAAGGAGTGAGCCCGATGATCGGTAGCGTCAGCAACTACACGAGCTATACCAGCACCAGCAGCACCACCACGCAAAACGCCCGCAGCCAGCAACTGCAAAAACAACTGTTCGCCAAGCTCGACAGCAACGGCGACGGCGCGGTGGATCAAGACGAACTCAACAGCGCCTTGTCGCAAAAGTCCGACGATGGTCTGCTGGTCAACCTGAGCAAACAATTCGGCGATCTGGACAGCGACGGCAGCGGCAACCTCAGCGCCGAAGAAATGACCGCCATGGCGCCGCCACCGCCACGAGATCAGGCCCCGAACACCGACCTCGCCGACGCCCTGATCAGCGCCCTCGACACCGATGGCGACGGCGCCATCAGCGGCGACGAACTGAGCAGCGGCCTCACCAGCGCCGGCAGCACCGCCGACAGCAACGAAATCTTCTCGGCGCTGGACAAAAACAAGGACGGCACCGTCAGTCAGGACGAACTCACCGCCAGCCTGACGCCACCGCCGCCTCCACCACAAGTCAACAGCGACGAACTGTTCAGCCAGCTTGATGCCGATGGTGATGGCAGCGTCACCGCCAGCGAATTGAGTAGCGCGTTGCAGGTTAGTGACAGCACCTCGACAACCAGCACTGATACCAGTGCGGCGCTGCTCAAGGTTTTGGATAGCGACAGTAGTGGTGGTGTGAGCAGTGATGAATTGAAGGCCGCGTTACAGGCGGGGCGTGAGCGTCCGTCGGATGAAGAGACGGCCAGTGCGCAGACCACGGCTGAAGCGCTGAACCGCATGATTGCTAATCTGAGTAGGCAGTATTCGCTTACCAGCGCCGCGCCGGTGGGCAAATATCTCAATGTTGCTACGTAAATGAACCTCGTGTAGGAGCCGCTGGAGGCTGCTCCTCATGGGAATTGGTATGCATCTGGGTTTGGGGAGCATATCCGTTGCTGCGGTGATGGCTGATTAGGGTTCCGCCCTTACGGCGGGTCACTTTTTGCAGACGACGAAAAATTTGGGTTTAGGGGGCATATCCGTTGCTGCGGTGATGGCTGCTTAGGGTTCCGCCCTTACGGCGGGTCACTTTTTTGCAGACACCGAAAACTTCAGGTTTGGGGGCATATCCGTTGCTGCGGTGATGGCTGCTTGGGGTTCCGCCCTTACGGCGGGTCACTTTTTCCAGACGCCGAAAAAGTAACCAAAAAGGCTGCTCCCGGACGTACGGCACTTCGCTGTGGCTCAGTGTTCCCTCGCTACGGTGTCCATCCGGGGGCATCGCCTCCGGTTTGCTTCGCTGCACCTCCTCTCGATGAATGCGGCTTCGCCGCACGGCGCTGCGCGCCTACCCCGGATGAACACCTCCGCTCGGCCTGCCGATGGGCCTGAAGATCAAGATCAAGATCAAGATCAAGATCAAGATCAAGATCAAGATCAAAAGCCAAAGCCAAAGCCAAAGCCAAAGCCAAAGCCAAAGCCAAAGCCAAAGCCAAAGCCAAAGCCAAAGCCAAAGCCAAAGCCAAAGCCAATCAAAAGATTGCAGCCTTCGGCAGTGCCTACAAGGCATAAGTACAACCGCCAGAGCTTGGTCGACTGTCAGGTCGCCATCGCTGGCAAGCCAGCTCCCACAGGGGTGGAGTACAACCGACAGAAACAGGTCGGCTGTCAGGCCGCCATCACTGGCAAGCCAGCTCCCACAAAAAAATGAGTACACCCCCGCACGCGGCGCATGCCGCCCCACTCAACACAATGAGCGTTAGCTCGAGTACCGCTCTTGATCTCAAGCGCCCGTCGGCAGGCTGAGCGGAGGGATTGATCCGGGGGTGGGAGCGCAGCGACCGTTTGGCGAAGCCAAACACATCGAGAGGAGGTGCAGCGAAGCAAACCGGAGGCGATGCCCCCCGGATCGATCCCGCAGCGAAGGAACCCGAGCCACAGCGAGGGCCGTACGTCAGGGTAAAGCCTTTTTGGTTACTTTTTCGGCGTCTGGAAAAAGTGACCCGCCGTAAGGGCGGAACCCTAATCAGCAACACCCGCAGCAACGGATATGCTCACAACCCCCCAAAAAAACCCCACCTAAACCCGAGCCTGACTCTTACTCCAATCCGTCAACAAACTATAAGCAACAGCCAAAAGCGTAGGCCCGATAAACAACCCGATAAACCCAAACGCAATCAACCCGCCAAACACCCCAAGCAACACAATCACCAACGGCAGATTCCCGCCCCGGCTGATCAGATACGGCTTCAGAACGTTATCCACGCCACTGATGATAAACGTCCCCCAAATCCCCAAAAACACCGCCATCCCATACTCACCCTTCCAGGCCAGCCAAGCCGTAGCCGGCACCCACACCAACGGTGGCCCCATCGGAATCAGACTCAGCAGAAACGTGACGATCCCCAACACCAGCGCCCCCGGCACCCCGGCAATCAAAAACCCGATCAACGCCAGAACCGCCTGCGCCGCCGCCGTACCGATCACCCCGTTCACCACCCGCTGCACCGTGCCAGCCACCAACTCGATGTAATACCCGGCGCGCTCGCCAATCAAACGCTCCAGCAACCGATGAGCAAACGCCGCCAGACGCGGCCCGTCGCGATAGAAAAAGAACACAAAGACAATGCTCAGCGTCAGCTCGAGAATCCCGCCGCCGATCTGCGCACTGCGCGCCAGCAACCAGTTACCGACCTGCCCCAGATAAGGCTTGATCGACACCATCAGTGCCGCGCCCTGCTGATCGATGCTGTTCCAGATCCCGACCAATCGCTCGCCCACCAACGGCAAGGTACCGAGCCAGGCCGGCGCTTCCGGCAATCCATCGACCTGCACGTCTTTGATGAAGGCGGTGGCATCGCGCACATGATCGGCGAGGTTGAACCCCAGCCAGACCAATGGCGCCGCCACCAACAACATCCAGCCCAGGGTCAGGATCGCCGCGGCCAGCGACTCTCGGCCATTGAGCAGCCGGGTCAGAAGCCGCATCAGCGGCCAACTGGCAAACGCCAGCACCGCGCCCCAGAACAGCGCCGACCAGAACGGCGCCATCACCCAAAGGCTGGCACCAAACAACACCAGCAGCAGGATCTGCACCAGCAGTCGATCGTTATTGAGCATGTAGAGTCTCGAAAAAATCAGTCAGGCCAAGAATAGGCGAACACAGCGCGCGTGTTCGCCCGATAGAGCTTATCGCAACAGATCGATGCGTAAGCCAGAGCCGTCGACACTGCCGGTTTCCATCCGCGCCGCGCGCACGCCCTGATTGATCAGGGCCTGTCGCCAGGCCTCGGCTTTCGGCCCGGACACCGTCACGCGCAACGTCGTATCGAGATTAAGGCCACGGGAAATCAGGCGTAGCCAGGTGTCATCCGGATCATTCACGCGATCAGGGAAATCCAGTTCACCGGTGCTTTTCAGTTGGCGCAACAAAGTCGCCGACGTCGGCAGCAACTCACCCAGCGGCGCAACGGCCTCGAACTGTTCGACATGCAGATAGGCTTTGCGATTGCCGCGGGTAATGCTGTAAAGCGCCACCAGCGTGTTGTCCTTCGGTGCCGCCAGCCTCAGCAACAGATAGGCCTGTTGCTCGTCAGCCCCGTACAACTTGGAATTACCGAACACCTCGTTGGCCCACAGGCTGCTTTCGCCGCAGTCCCGAGCCTGACACCAGAACAGCAACTCGGCGTCCTGCTTTTGCAGGGCTTCGCGGGCGGCGGTGAAGGCTTCGGTGGCGGAATGTTCGGGCGGCAACTCGTAGGTCACCGAAGTGGTCTGGCCACGGGCAGTCACCTGACCGTCGAAACGCAATTGGCCACTGATCTTGCGGATCGCGCCCAACGGGTAGATCCGCTCCAGTTCCACCGGCGGGCGATAGTCGACGATTTGCGCATCGGCCAGGCGCGGCACGATCTGCAGATCCTGACTGCCCGGCACATCGGCGGCGAACGAAACGGAACTGAAACAGCACAGTGCCAGCAGACTGAGTGATCGCTTGGTCAGGCTCATCGGATCGGCATGGCTTGGCGGTTCGGGGTCGTAGCGGTATAGAAATCCATCGTGGTTGTCTCCCATTTCAACCCGCCCAGCCTCGACAGTTGCCCGCGGCAAGTCAAGGAATGGCGAAGAAGCGATTGAAACAGTCTGCGACAAGATCCGCGCCGGCCTCATCGTTCAGGTGCAAATGGTGCCCACCTGCCAGCTGTTCCCGGCTAAAGGGTAGACGCTCCAGCAGTTCAGAGTGTTTGGCCAGCATGCCGTCGGCGGCGACGATCAATTGCGCCGGGCAAGTGATGCGCTGAACGAAGGCCATGGCCTGCTCCTGGGTCAGGCGCAGCGGTGATGGCAGGGTCAGGCGGTTGTCGGTCCGCCAGGTGTAACCCCCGGGCACCGGCATCAAGCCGCGCTGAGCCAACAACTCGGCGGCTTCACGACTGACCGCCACCAGGCCTTTCATCCGCGCTTCGATGGCGCGGTCGAGGGTGTTGTAGACCGGTTTGCGCTTCTCGCGCAGATCCAGCTGTGCCTGCAGAGCCATGCCCATGCGCTCGGCAGCGTTTTCGCCTTTATCTGTAGGAGGAATCACCCCATCGATCAACGCCAGATGCGTGATCCGCTCGGGCAACGATCCCGCCAGCACCAGCGAGACAATCGCACCCATCGAGTGCCCGAGCAGGCCGAAACGCGTCCAGCCCAGTTGCTCGGCGACTTGCAGCACATCATGCGCGTAGTCCCACAGCGCATAGCCAGCGCCATTGGGCCGATGCCCGGAGTGCCCGTGCCCGGCCATGTCCAGCGCAATGATGCGCAAGCCTTTGAGCTTCGGTGCCAGCCGCGCAAAGCTGTTGGCGTTGTCGAGCCAGCCATGCAGGGCGATCACCGGCAAGCCGTCCTCGGGTCCGAACAAATGCGCCGCCAGTTCGATATGCGGCAGGCTCAAGCGCACTTCTTCGAAAACAGGGCTCATGCGCAATCCTTGTGACGGTTTTCCCAGCGGGTGAACAGGTTTTTCAGCAACCGTGCGGTGTCTTGCGGGCGCTCAAGGGGAAACATGTGCCCGCCGGGCATGCTCAGCGCCTCACCTTGCGGCATGCGCGAAACGAAACGGGTGTGATGGCGCATGACCACGTTGCTTTTGTGCCCGCGCACCACCGCCAGCGGCACTTTCAATTGCCGGGTACGGCCGGGGCTGGTGTGCGGCACGCCGCGATAGATGCTGATCTCGGTGGCTGGGTCGAAACGCAGGCGCAGCTTGTCGCCCACCGGATGCAAACCATGTTGCAGGTAAGCGTCGAAGCATTCCGGATCGAAACCGCGAAAAAGCGACTTGCCGGCGAAGTAACTGCGCGCACTGTCGAGGTCGGCAAACTCCTCACGGCGCCCCAGCGTGCGCCCGGCCGGGGTCAGCCTGTCGATGAAACCAAAGCGTTTGGCGGCGCGAATGACCCACTGATCACTGCGGGTCAGTACAGGGGAATCGAGCATCACCACACCGCGATACAACTCAGGGCAACGCAGCGCCGCGTGCAGGTGCAGAACGCCGCCAAATGAATGACCGACACCCCACACCGGTTGATCCTGCTGCTGCAAATGGTGGATCAACTCGTCGACCAGGTTGTACCAGTTGTCATCCGCCGGGAAACGCGGGTCATGCGCATGCTGTTGCAGATGCGCAACCCGATACTCGGGCGCCAGCGCCGCGAACAACTTGCCATAGGTGCCCGAAGGGAACCCGTTGGCGTGGGCGAAAAAGATAGGTTGCGACATACAGGCAAATCCATGAACGGGAAACGTGGCGTTGATTGTCCGCAAGACCACGTTCTGCGGCAATGACCGTAACTGCCAGGAATGATGACAGTCAGGTCAACGCCATGGGCAAATCGACAATTACCGTGCCGGCGGCTGCTCACCCAGCGGTACCACCGCCATGGTCAGGCGTGACACACAGCTGGCCTTGCCTTCATCACTGGTCAAACGGATATCCCAGACGTGCGTCGTACGGCCGATATGAATCGGCTTGGCCACCGCTGTCACCCGGCCACTGCGCAAACCACGCAGATGGTTGGCGTTGATTTCCAGCCCCACGCAGTAAAACTTGCTGGCATCGATGCACAGATAACTGGCCATCGAACCGACGGTTTCCGCCAGCACCACCGACGCGCCGCCATGCAGCAAGCCGTAAGGCTGATGAGTGCGATGGTCGATGACCATGCTCGCGGTCAGCGACTCTTCGTCGAACGCTTCAAAGCGAATATCCAGCACTTCGCCGATGGTGTTTTTCTGGATTGCGTTCAACTGCTCGATGTCGGGAGTGGTACGCCACAGGCTCATCGCAGACTTCCTTTGTTGTTTTGGTCGACGCTCAATCCTGCCACAGCACCGCCTCGCTGCGCTCGCTCCATTCTTCGAAGCGCGCGCCGTAGGTGTCTTCGATAACGTTGCGCTTGATTTTCAGGGTCGGCGTGAGAAAGCCGTTTTCCACCGCCCAACTGTCCTTGACCACCACCAGTCGGCGCAGACGCTCGTGCTTGTCGAGCACGGCGTTGACCTCCTCCAGCAGTTTCTCCAGGCTCGAATGCAGACTCGCCCGGCCCTCCTCCTGATTGACCGTCGACAGCACACACAAACCCAACGGCGCACTCAAGCCATCACCGACCACACATACCTGCTCGATCCGCGAATGCACCGCCAGACGGTTTTCAATGGGTGCCGGAGCGACGTATTTGCCTTTGCTGGTCTTGAAGATTTCCTTGAGCCGACCGGTCAGGCGCAAACGTCCTTCGGCATCCTGTTCGCCCTTGTCGCCGGTACGCAGAAAGCCTTCCTCGGTCAGCGTCTCAGCGGTCTTCTGTGGTTCTTTGAAGTAGCCCAGCATGTTCGCCTGACTGCGCACCTGCACCTCGCCCGACGCGTCGATACGCACCTCGACATCCGGGCACGGTTTACCGATCCAGCCCTGTTTGTATTGGCCCGGCAGGCAGATATGCGAATAACCGCAACTCTCGGTCATACCGTAGACCTCCAGCACATCGAGGCCGAGTTTCTGATACCAGGTAAGCAAGGTCTGTGGCACCGGCGCCGCGCCGGACAAAGCGACGCGCAAGGCATCCAGACCCAACCCCGCCAGCACTTTGTGCCCTATCCGCTTGCCAATGAACGGCAGGCCAAGGAGAAAATCCAGACGCTTCGCCGGGATCTTGCTGTAGACGCCCATCTGAAATTTGGTCCAGATCCGTGGCACACCAAACATCGCGGTTGGCCGCGCGCGCTTGAGATCGGTGATGAAGGTGTCGAGGCTTTCGGCAAAGAACACTGTCTGCCCGGTGTAGATCGATGCCAGTTCAACGAACATGCGCTCGGCAACGTGGCACAGCGGCAGGTACGACAGCAGCCGGTCGTTCTCATTGAGCCCGAACAGTTGAGTGCCACGGGTCGTGGCGAAACCGAGATTGGCAAAGCTGTGCATTACGCCTTTGGGCAGGCCGGTGGTGCCGGAGGTATAGATGATCGTCGCCAGTTGTTCAGCGGCAGGACGCGGATCGTCCTGAATCGGCGAGCAACGCTGCAAGTCCGCCCAGTTGAAATCGAACTCGCTTGGTGGATGCAGCGGCAAGCTGATGGTCGGCAAATCGGCGGGCACGCCTTTCGCCATTCCGGGCCAGTCATCGAGTTTGCCGATAAACGCCAGCACGCTTTCCGAATGCTTGAGCACTTGGGCCACCGAGTCGGCGGTGAGATTGGGATACAGCGGCACCGAAACATGCCCGGCCATCCAGATGGCGAGGTCGGCGATGATCCAGTGTGCGCAGTTTTTCGAGATCAGAGCGATGTGGCTGCCGGGCGGCAACTCCCGCGCGCGCAGCCAGTGCGCGGCGCACCGGGCCTGATGGCCGACGTCGGCCCAGGTCAGGGTCTCGACCTGCCCGCCACCGATGGGCTGTACGAGAAAGCGTTGGCGCGGATGCCGGGCCTCGCGTTCGTAAAACACGTCCAGCGGCAAACGGAATGCGGCAGACATGCGACTCGCTCCTGTTTTTTGGGTCTGGAGCAAGCGTAGTCAACCAAGCAAGTGCTTGGTTGGAAAATTCAAACAAATAATTTCAACGGATTTGCAGGCCTCATCGCTGGCGAGCCAGCTCCCCCAGATTCAGTGTGATCTTTCAATTCAAGTTCACAAAAGATCCTGTGGAAGCTGGCTTGCCAGCGATGAAGGCGACTCGATCTCAGGGGTGCTTGAGGCTGTTGAGCTTCATCGAACCGATCAGCAACTCGCTGTGTTCCAGCTCAGCCAGGCCAGCGGTGCTGACCTTCTCCGGCGGATACCCGGCGCCATGCTGCAGATAGCTGAGCAGATTGCCCACCAAAGGGTTGTGGCTGACCAGTAGCACATTGCTCACCGACACCAGTTGTTCGGCCACCCGGTCCGGATCGACCTCCGGCGTCAGCCACTCGACCGTGCGGATCTCCGGGTCAAAACCCAGCGCCTCGCGAACAATCTGCGCGGTCTGTTGCGCGCGCAGATAGGGGCTGGCGTAGATCGCCGTCAGCGGCTGGCCGATCAGGTGAGCGGCGCTGCTCAAGGCTTCTTTGCGACCGTGATCAGTCAGTTCCCGCTCGGAGTCAGGACACGAGCCGTAAGGCACGGCCTCACCGTGACGCAACACCCAGAGTTTCATAGCTTGGGCTCCTCATCGCGGGCCGGATGCGGTGCTGGCGGCACGGCGTGTGGCGCCTCACCTTCGGGCGTACGCGGCGTTGGCCAGTCGGCGAACGGCCAGGGTTTCTGGTCGCTGTGGAAGCTGCCGAAGCGGCCGATCTGCGCCAGAAACTGGCTCAGGCTGTCGCCGAAATTCATCAGGCTGGCGCTCGGGGCGCCGTAGATCAGTCTATATACAAGCTGCACCAGCACCACCGCGCCGAGGATGAACTGCGCCACCTGCCAGACCAATATGTAGACGATCATCCACAACACCCGCAGCAGGATGGATTCGTACTTGGCTTCGGTTTTCGGATCGTTCATGGCTCACTCCCTGCTGAATCAGTTGAAACCACTGGTGGAAATAAAGTCGACGTCGGTTTTCGGCTCGGCCCGCATCAGCAGACCGATGACCTGTTCCAGCGTGCGCCCCTCAAACAGGATCGCGTGCAGCCCGGCGACCAGCGGCATGTACACGCCCACCTCCTGGGATTTGGCCTTGAGCACTTTCAGGGTGTTGACCCCTTCGGCGACTTCACCGAGGCGCGACACCGCGTCCTCAAGACTCAGGCCCTGGCCCAAGGCGAAGCCGACCTGATAGTTGCGGCTCTTCGGCGACGAGCACGTCACGATCAAGTCGCCAACACCGGCCAGACCGAGGAAGGTCATCGGGTTGGCGCCCTGATTCACCGCAAACCGGGTCATTTCGGCCAAGGCGCGAGTGATCAGCATGCTCTTGGTGTTTTCGCCCATCTCCAGCGCCACCGCCATGCCGGCAATGATCGCGTAAACGTTTTTCAGCGCCCCGCCCAGCTCGACACCGAAACGATCAGCACTGGCGTACACGCGGAAGGTGCGGCCATGCAATGCGGCCTGCACCTGTTTGCACAGTTCTTCGTCTTCACTGGCGACCACCGTGGCGGTCAGCGCATGCTCGGCGATTTCCCGCGCAAGATTCGGTCCGGACAACACGCCGATGCGCGCTTGCGGGGCAATCTCCTCGAGGATCTGGCTCATCAGTTTGAAGGTGTGGGCTTCAATGCCTTTGGTCAGGCTGACCAGCATCTTGCCGCGCAAGCGCTCGGCGTGAGCCGCCAGCACCGTGCGCAAGGCACTGGACGGCAGCGCGACAAAGCACAAGTCGCAGGCGTCGAGGGTTTCCTGCAGGTCAGTGACGGCGGTCACCCCCGGCAGAATCTTGATGCCTTTGAGGTAACGCGGGTTTTCGCGATTGACCCGGATGGCCTCGGCCTGCTCGGGGTCACGCATCCACTGCCGGACTTGATGGCCGTTCTCGGCCAAAAGATTGGCCACGGCGGTTCCAAAACTTCCGCCTCCCAGGACCGCAATCGGGCGCTGTTCAGTCATATGCAATCCGTTAATCCATACCAGTGGCGATGCCGGCATTATACGGGGCGACCCGGTCGCGGCCAGCCCCCGCGTCAATTACCGACACTTGTAGGAAGAAGACCAATAAAACCTAGGAAAATGCCTCTAACGTGACTGGAAAAGTCGCTGCCCTCGGTTAACATGCGCGCCAATTCTTCGCTCTATAGGCTGTGTCGTGTTTTTTGCCGCTCTCCCACCGCGTTCCTCCCTGCTGCTCGCGCTGTTGTTCAGCCCGGTGTTGCAGGCGGACGACCTGTTCATGGACAGCGAAGCGCTGCCGCAGGTGTTGACCGCCACGCGTCTGAAGCAGACGCCCGCAGAAGTGCCGGGGAGCATGACCGTACTCGACAGCGAATTGATCAACGCCAGCGGTGCCCGCGACATCAGTGAACTGCTGCGGCTGGTGCCGGGGATGATGGTCGGCAACATCAGCGGCAATCAGGCGGCGGTCAATTACCACGGCACCAACGCCACCGAAGCGCGGCGCATGCAGGTGTTGATCGATGGCCGCTCGGTTTATCGCGCAGGCCTGGCGACGGTGGACTGGAGCGACATTCCGGTGGCCATCGAGGATATCGAGCGCATCGAAGTCTTTCGCGGCCCGAACACCGTCAGCTACGGCGCCAACGCACTGATGGCGGTGGTCAACATCATCACCCGCAACCCGGCGGACAGCCACGGCACGCGCCTGAAGTACACCCGTGGCCAACGCGGCATCAATGACTTCTATGCCAGCCAGAGCAGCGGATGGAATGGCGGCGACCTGCGCCTGTCGCTGTCCGGCCAGGAAGACGATGGATTCGACCGCGACCGCAGCGGTGCCGATTACCGTGACAGCCGCCGCTTGAACCGCTTCAGCCTCGCCGTCAGCCAGACCCTCAGCGACAACCAAAGCCTCGACTGGCAGGTCAATGCCAAGGATGGCAGCAACCAGCGGCCCTACACCTACCGCCCTGTGTTCTCGGGGATTACCGCCGCCGGGAACAATTCCGACGTGGTGGCCAAGGACTACGCCGGCTCGGTGCGCTGGAATCTCGACATCAACCCGGAGCACAGCCTTTATATCCAAGGCTCGGCGCAACATTGGGATCGTCAGCAAACCTGGCGTGCCTGCGACGCCGAGGTGTCGTTCAGCCCTGAGTTGACGCAACTGTGGCAGCTCAACCCGAATTACACCGAACGTCTGGCACGCAACATCACCCGCTTCACCGGCCCGGGCGCCGCGCCCGGTACGCCACAGGAAATGGCGTTGGCCAACCGCGTACTCGATCAATGGCGCAACGGCGCCAGCCAGACTCTGTGCGGCGAGATCGACCAGAGCGCCCGCGAATCGCGCTACGACCTCGAACTGCAAGACACCCTCAGCCTGTCCGACAGCGTGCGTCTGGTCAGCGGCATGAACTATCGTTACGACCGGGCTGATTCCGAGACTTACTTCAACGGCACGCTGGACGACACCACCTGGCGCGCGTTCGGCCAACTGGAATGGCGCGCCAGTGAACACTGGCTGTTGCAGGGCGGTGCGATGTTCGAAGACACGCAACTGATCGGCAGTTCGCTGACGCCACGCTTCGCGGTCAATTACCTGATCAATCCGCGCCACGGCCTGCGCGCGGTGTATTCGGAGGCGATTCGCTCGCCCGACATGTTCGAGAACAACGTCAACTGGAGCTACCAGGTCAGCAAGCTGCGGCCCTCGGCCTACGGCCAGTCTTCGGCGCGTTACTTCGTCAAGACTCGCGGCCCGGGCGATCTCGATCAGGAACACATGCGCTCGCGGGAGCTGGGCTACAACGGCTATTTCGCCAATCTAGGTCTGGCGCTCGACGTGAAGCTGTTCTACGACGAGATCACCGGGATGATCAGCGAACCGCTGCGCAACAACCAATACATCGCCAGCAACGCCAACAGCTCACGCTTTCGCGGCACCGAAACCCAACTCGACTGGCGCCTGAGCACCGTCGACCGCCTGCGTTTGACCTACGCCTACGTCGATGCCGAGGCGAGCAATCCGCTGGATCAGCAATTCACCGCCAGCAACAGCGGTTCCGCCGGCTGGCTGCGCGACTGGGGCCATGGCTGGAACAGTGCCCTCTTCTATTACGGCGACAATGCGCTCAACGGCTACCGCTTCGAGCGGGTCGACACGCGGATCGCCAAGCGCATTGCGCTGGGCAAGGCTCAAGTGCAATTGGCCGGCGTGCTGCAACAACGTCTCGACCATGAGCCGACCACTTTCGTCGACAACAATTACGACGAGCGCCGCGTGCTGTACTTCAGCGCCGAGCTGGAATTCTAAGGTGCGCTACGGCATGCCGCGCAAGACGCCAACTCTGGCTCAATGGCTGGCCGGGTTGTGTCTGTTTCTGACTGCGTGGCTGCACGGTGTGGCGGTGCAGGCCGCCGACATTCTGTTGACCGGCGCCGAAGAAAGCCCCGGTGTGCAAGCTTTCGTGCAGGCGCTGAGTGAGCTGCGCCCGACCGACACCGTCCGCTTCCAGCCACTGGCCAGCCTGCCGGCGCCGGGTAAATTGCCGGCCAGCCTGCGCCTGATCCTGCTCGATCTGCCGAGCCTCGACTGGCGCCTGCAAGAATCCCAGGGCCCGGCGACGCTGGTGTTGCGCATCAGTCGCCTGCAAGCCCGTCAACGTTTCGGCTCGGCTCAGCCATCCCGCTTGAGCCTGTTGTGGAGCGATCCACCGCTGGGCCGACAACTGCAATTGATCCGGCGAATCCTGCCGCAGGCGCGTCGAGTTGGCGTTTTGTTCGACCAGCACAGCGAGTTTCTCCTTAAAGAGCTGCTTCTGGCGGCGCAGCCACTGAATCTGGAAATCGTCAGCCAGCGCTGGGACAACACCCACGACAGTCGCCCCTTGCAAACGGTGCTGAAAAACAGCGACGTGCTGCTGGGCCTTGACGATCCCGATCTGTACAACCCGAAAACCGCGAAAAACCTGCTGCTCAGCAGCTACTCGCGACAATTGGCGCTGATCGGCCCGAACGCCGCGTTTGTCCGAGCCGGCAGCCTGGCCAGCACTTACAGCGACCAGAACGATTGGCTGAGTGTGCTCGACCATTTGCTCGACCAGCCACCCGCCAACTGGCCGCGCACGCTTTATCCCGCATCTTTCAAAGTCTCAAGTAATGCCCAGGTGGCTCGTTCTCTTGGAATCGAACCACTGAATGAAGCGTCTGTTGCCAGCGCGTTGGCTGAAGGAGAAAGCCGCCCATGAGTTTCCGTCGTCGTTGGGACATCAACACCCGCACCCAGCTGATAAGCCTGGGCCCGGCGCTGTTGCTGACCTTGTTGTTGATCAGTTTCTTTACCTTTGTGCGCATTCAGGATTTGCGCCAGGAGCTGAATCACACCGGCCAACTGATCGCCAACCAACTGGCGCCCGCCACCGAGTACGGGGTGATTTCCGGTAACAACGAAGTCCTGGAAAGTCTGCTCAAGGCTACGTTGGCGACGCCCAATGTGCGTTTTCTGGAAGTGCAGGACAGCGCCAACCGCATTCTGGTGTATGTCGAACAACCCGCGAACGCCCACAGCCGACCGCATCAGGTTGAAGTGTTTCAAGCGCCGGTGCGCTTGCAACGGATTGCCTTGCAGAATGACTTCTTCCAGGACGCCAAAGTCAGCAATGGCGGGGCCAGCGAGGACTATCTGGGGCGGGTGATCGTCGGTCTGTCCAACGATGCGTTCAGTCAGCGTCAGCAGGAAATCCTGCTCAAGGCAGGGATTCTGGCGTTGTTCGCCCTGCTCTTCACCTTTGTGCTGGCGCGACGTCTGGCCGGCAGTCTCTCGCAGCCGATTCGCGATATCGGCAACGCGGTCAAGGCGATTCAGGACGGCGACTATAAAACCCCGCTGCCGATCGTCGATGACACCGAACTCGGTGCGCTGTCGCAGCACATCAACAACCTCGCCCAGGCGCTGGAACAGGCCAGCCGTGAACAGCAGCAGGCCATGGCGCAATTGATCCAGACCCGCGAAGAAGCAGAAAAGGCCAACAACGCCAAATCCGACTTTCTGGCGATGATGAGCCATGAATTGCGCACGCCCATGAACGGTGTGCTGGGCATGCTGCAATTACTCGAAACCACGGAGATGACCGAGGAGCAGATCGAATACGCCGCCCTCGCCTCCGAGTCCACCGAGCATCTGCTCAAGGTGATCAACGATATTCTCGACTTCTCGCGCATCGAGCGTTCGGAGCTGGAGCTTGAGCACATTCCGTTCAACCTCGCCGAACTGATCGGCGCCTGCGCGCAGTCGTTCCAGCACAGCGCAGTGCAACGTGGCCTGGCCCTCAATCTGCGGATTCCCGAGGACATGCGCGGTTTGCAGGTACAGGGCGATCCGACGCGGATCCGGCAGATTCTGGTCAACCTGGTCGGCAATGCTCTGAAGTTCACCGAACAGGGCCGGGTCAGCATCGAGGCGCAGTGGCAGTCACTGGATCACGAACTGCTGTGGTTCACCTGCTCGGTGCGCGACAGCGGCATCGGTATTTCGCCCGAGAGCCTGGAATCGATGTTCAACGCATTCCAGCAGGCCGACAGCTCGATTTCGCGGCGCTACGGCGGCACCGGGCTCGGCCTGCCGATCGCCCGCACCCTCGCCGAACGCATGGGCGGCACCTTGCGCGCCCAGAGCGAGGAAGGTCGCGGCTCGGTGTTCACCCTGGAAATTCCGTTGGCTCTTTATAAGCAGGCGTTGCCACAACTGGCCGCCCCCCGTGCGCTGAACGGCAATGGCCACGGCGAGGGGCGCAATGTGTTGCTGGTGGAAGACAACCCGGTCAACCAGACCGTGATTGAAGCAATGCTGCGCAGCCTGGGCTTTACTGTCAGTGTCGCCACCGACGGCGCGCAGGCAGTGCGCAGTGCCGAGGGCAATGATTTCGAAGTGATTTTGATGGACTGTCGTTTGCCGATCATCGATGGCTATGAGGCCACCCGGCAGATTCGCCAGCTGGCCGGGCGCAACGACGTGCCGATCATCGCGCTGACTGCCAATGCTTTGCAGGGAGACCGCGAAACCTGTCTGTCGGCAGGGATGAACGATTATCTGGCGAAGCCGTTCAAACGTAATGATCTGCAGCAGATTCTGCAGCGGTGGGTGTCGTAGTGATGGTCTTTCCACCATCTGCGACTGGCGTGAAAAGCGAAAGTGCGGCAGTCTTAGGCACCCGAATGAGCCTCAAAAGGGGCTTGAATAAAAATTTCAGTGCACAAGTGTACATTCATGTCCTTGGTGCTGTGACTTTCACCACAACGCAATAGTCTATGAGTAGGCTGCCGGTTCGAGGCATGAACGCTTCGAACGGTCGGGAAGATTTGCCCCACCTGCCGCATGGGATTATTGAGGAGCTCGCATGACCAAACAAAACGCCTTTACTCGGGAAGATCTGCTGCGCTGCAGTCGCGGTGAGCTGTTCGGCCCAGGTAACGCGCAACTGCCCGCCCCGAACATGCTGATGGTCGATCGCATCACTCTGATCAGCGAAGAAGGCGGCAAGTACGGCAAAGGTGAATTGGTCGCCGAGCTGGATATCAACCCTGATCTGTGGTTCTTCGCGTGCCACTTCGAGGGCGATCCGGTGATGCCGGGCTGCCTGGGCCTGGACGCCATGTGGCAACTGGTTGGCTTCTTCCTCGGCTGGCAAGGCTTGCCGGGCCGTGGCCGTGCGCTGGGTTCGGGCGAAGTGAAATTCTTCGGCCAGGTCCTGCCGACCGCCAAGAAAGTCACCTACAACATTCATATCAAACGCGTCCTCAAGGGCAAGCTGAACCTGGCCATCGCCGATGGTTCGGTGACTGTCGACGGTCGCGAAATCTACACCGCCGAAGGCCTTCGCGTCGGCGTGTTCACCTCCACTGACAACTTCTAAGGGTTATTCGCATGCGCCGCGTCGTTATCACTGGTCTGGGCATCGTTTCGTGCCTGGGCAATGACAAAGAGACCGTCTCCGCTAACCTGCGTGCAAGCCGCCCTGGCATCCGGTTCAACCCGGAATATGCTGAAATGGGTCTGCGTAGCCAGGTTTCCGGCTCCATCGACCTCAACCTTGAAGAACTGATCGATCGCAAGATCTATCGTTTCGTCGGCCACGCAGCGGCTTACGCCTACCTGGCCATGAAAGACGCCATCACTGACTCCGGCCTGACCGAAGAGCAAGTGTCCAACCCGCGTACCGGTCTGATTGCCGGCTCGGGTGGTGCGTCCACCTTGAACCAGATGGAAGCGCTGGACATCCTGCGCGAGAAAGGCGTGAAACGCGTCGGCCCATACCGCGTCACGCGGACCATGAGCAGCACCGTTTCCGCTTGCCTGGCCACGCCGTTCAAGATCAAGGGCCTGAACTACTCCATCGCTTCTGCCTGCGCCACCAGTGCTCACTGCATCGGTACCGCCATGGAACAGATCCAGATGGGCAAACAGGACATCGTCTTCGCCGGTGGCGGTGAAGAAGAGCACTGGAGCCAGTCGTTCCTGTTCGACGCGATGGGCGCCCTGTCCAGCAAGCGTAACGACACCCCGGAACAGGCTTCCCGCGCCTACGACGCTGACCGTGACGGTTTCGTCATTGCTGGCGGTGGCGGCATGGTCGTGGTTGAAGAGCTGGAACACGCTCTGGCCCGTGGTGCGAAGATCTATGCGGAAATCGTTGGCTACGGCGCGACCTCCGACGGCTACGACATGGTTGCCCCGAGTGGCGAAGGCGCGATCCGCTGCATGCAGATGGCGATGTCCACCGTTGATACCCCGATCGACTACCTGAACACCCACGGCACTTCGACTCCGGTCGGCGACGTTGCGGAAATGAAAGGTGTGCGTGAAGTGTTCGGCGACAAGGCTCCAGCGATCAGCTCGACCAAGAGCCTGTCCGGTCACTCCCTGGGCGCCGCCGGCGTTCACGAAGCGATCTACTGCATGCTGATGATGGAAGGCAACTTCATTGCCGGTTCCGCCAACATCGACGAGCTGGACCCTGAAGTGGCCGATCTGCCGGTGCTGACCAAGACCCGCGAGAACGCCACCATCAACACCGTGATGAGCAACAGCTTCGGCTTCGGCGGCACCAACGCCACGCTGGTACTGAAGCGCTGGGAAGGCAAGTAATTCCCCAGGCTTGAGCCACACATGAAAACGCCCCGACTGGTTCGGGGCGTTTTTTTTCGCCTGCAGAAAGTAGCGGGAACACCACCGATCCCTGTGGGAGCTGGCTTGCCAGCGATGGCGTCAGCACGGGCAATATCTATGTTGTCTGACACTCCGCTATCGCTGGCAAGCCAGCTCCCACAGGGTTCTCGGGGTGTTCTGAAAATGAAACTTCTGTCATGAAACTTACCGCCCTGCGACCGAATGTCGCGGATTACGCGGCCTGCAGCACTGTTGCGTTTTACGCAAGAATACGTTGCACGAATCAAGCGTTTACTTAGCAAGCTAACAAATCATATAAAAGAGTCCTGCACACGCCTTGCTGCAGATAACTTGAGATTTGGAGCTAGCAGATGACTGTAAAAGTAACTGAACGCGACGATTCACACATGTCCCACGAAGGCGTAGCCGCCGGTATCCGTATCTGGGATGTGCATCAACAAGACTTGCTGGTCGGGATGTTCCACAACGAAATCGACGCCCACAACTACAAGGCCGAACTGGAAGTGCAAGAGCAGCAACGGGATCTGAAATCCGCCTGATTCAACCACAGCATTGAAAACGAAAAACCCCGCCATGAGCGGGGTTTTTCGTTGTTACAGCTTTATCGATTTACCACATCAGATCGTCAGGGATCTGATAGGCCGCGTACGGATCGTCCTCGGTGCTGACCTCTTCGGTCTGCACATTGAGTTGCACGATGCGCTGTGGATCGCGTTCCTGAATCTTCAGGGCCGCTTCACGCGGGATCACTTCGTAACCACCGGCATGGTGGACGATCGCCAGCGAACCGCTGCTGAGCTTGTTGCGCATCAGCGTGTTGACCGAGATGCGCTTGACCTTCTTGTCGTCGACGAAGTTGTAGTAGTCCTCGGTGGTCAGCTTCGGCAGACGCGAGACTTCGATCAACTGCTTGACCTGCGCAGTCCGGGCCTTGGCCTCGGCTTTTTCTTTCTGCTGACGGTTCAGCTCCTGGTCGCGCTTGACCTTCTCGGCCATGGCTTCCTGCGCGGCGCGCTGCTGCGAGTCATCCAGTTCGATCTGGCCTTTGTGGGCCAGACGCTGCTGCTTCTGCTTGTCCTTGCTGACCTGCTTGGCCTGCTTTTGGTTGACCAGACCTGCTTTGAGCAACTGATCGCGAAGGGAAATACTCATGTGCTTACTCACTTGGGCAGTTGCTCAGCCGCAGCTAGGCAAATTCTTTTCCTGACGTTTGGCTTCACCCCACAGGGCGTCCAACTCTTCGAGGGTGCAATCTTCTATGGGACGGTGGGTGTCGCGCAATGCCTGTTCGATAAAACGGAAACGTCTTTCGAATTTGCCATTGGCGCCACGCAGGGCAGTTTCCGGATCGACCTTCAGATGCCGAGCCAGATTGACCACGGAAAACAGCAGGTCGCCGATCTCCTCCGCCACCGCTTGGGGATCGTTTTCGGACATGGCTTCGAGCACTTCATCGAGCTCTTCGCGGACTTTGTCGAGCACGGGCAAGGCATCCGGCCAGTCGAAACCGACCTGCCCGGCGCGCTTCTGCAATTTGGCTGAACGGGACAATGCCGGCAGCGTTGCGGGCACATCATCGAGCAACGACAGTTGCTCGGGCGCGGCGGATTTCTCGGCGCGTTCTTCGGCCTTGATCTCCTCCCAGCGCTGCTTGACCTGCTCCTCAGTCAATCGCGGCACATCCAGCGGCGCGTAGAGATCGCCGGTCGGGAACACATGCGGATGCCGACGAATCAGCTTGCGGGTGATGCTGTCGATCACCCCGGCAAATTCGAAACGCCCTTCTTCCCGGGCCAACTGACTGTAATAGACGACCTGAAACAGCAGGTCACCAAGCTCGCCCTGCAAGTGATCGAAATCACCACGCTCGATGGCATCGGCCACTTCGTAGGCTTCTTCGAGAGTGTGCGGGACGATGGTTGCGTAGGTTTGCTTGATGTCCCACGGGCAACCGTACTGCGGATCGCGCAGGCGGCTCATCAAGTGCAGCAGGTCTTCAAGGCTGTACATCATTTTTCTTTCTCACCACAAAACCCTGTGGGAGCTGGCTTGCCAGCGATAGCGTCAGCTCGGTTCTGCTGAAAGACCGAGTTGCCTGCATCGCTGGCAAGCCAGCTCCCACATTGGGTCGAAGCCATGTTCACGGGGTGCGGTTACGCCGCGTTTCGATGATGTTCGGCAACTGCGAAATCCGCCCCAGCAAGCGTCCCAGCGCGTCCAGCCCCGGGATCTCGATGGTCAGCGACATCAGCGCGGTGTTGTCTTCCTTGTTCGAGCGGGTGTTGACCGCCAGCACGTTGATCCGCTCGTTGAGCAGCACCTGCGAGACGTCGCGCAGCAGACCGGAACGGTCGTAGGCGCGGATGACGATGTCCACCGGATAGGTGAGCACCGGCACCGGGCCCCAGCTGACCTGAATGATCCGCTCCGGCTCACGCCCGCCCAGTTGCAGCACCGAGGCGCAGTCCTGACGGTGAATGCTCACGCCACGGCCCTGGGTGATGTAACCGACAATCGCGTCGCCCGGCAGCGGCTGGCAGCAACCCGCCATCTGGGTCATCAGGTTGCCGACGCCCTGGATCTGAATGTCGCCACGCTTGCCCGGTTTGTACCCGGTGGCTTTGCGCGGAATCAGTTCCAGCTGTTCGTTGCCGCGTTCCGGCTCGACCAGTTGCTGCGCCAGGTTGACCAGTTGCGCAAGACGCAGGTCGCCGGCACCGAGGGCGGCGAACATGTCCTCGGCGGTTTTCATGTTGGCCTTGTCGGCCAGCTTGTCGAAATCCACCGCAGGCAGACCGAGACGCGTCAGTTCGCGCTCGATCAGGGTTTTACCGGCGGCGACGTTCTGGTCGCGGGCCTGCAATTTGAACCAGTGAACGATCTTCGCCCGTGCCCGCGAGGTGGTGACGTAACCCAGGTTGGAGTTCAGCCAGTCACGGCTCGGTGTGCCGTGTTTGCTGGTGATGATCTCGACCTGCTCACCGGTCTGCAGGCTGTAGTTGAGCGGCACGATGCGCCCGTTGATCTTCGCGCCACGGCAGTTGTGGCCGATCTCGGTGTGCACGCGGTAGGCAAAGTCCAGCGGCGTCGCGCCTTTCGGCAAGTCGATGGCATGACCGTCGGGGGTAAAGATGTACACCCGATCCGGCTCGATATCGACCCGCAGCTGTTCAGCCAGACCGCCGATGTCGCCCAGCTCTTCGTGCCACTCGAGGACCTGACGCAGCCAGGAGATTTTCTCTTCGTAGTGGTTGGAACCGGATTTGACGTCGGTGCCCTTGTAGCGCCAGTGCGCGCAAACGCCAAGTTCGGCTTCTTCGTGCATGGAGTGGGTGCGGATCTGCACCTCCAGCACTTTGCCTTCCGGGCCGATCACCGCGGTGTGCAGCGAGCGGTAGCCGTTCTCTTTCGGGTTGGCGATGTAGTCGTCGAATTCTTTCGGGATGTGCCGCCACAACGTGTGGACGATGCCAAGCGCGGTGTAGCAGTCGCGCATTTCCGGCACCAGCACTCGCACGGCGCGAACGTCGTAGATCTGGCTGAATTCCAGACCCTTGCGCTGCATTTTGCGCCAGATCGAATAAATGTGTTTGGCCCGCCCGCTGATGTCGGCGTCGACACCGGTGGCCTGCAGTTCGTCCTTGAGCTGGGTCATCACGTCGGCGATGAAACGCTCACGATCCAGCCGTCGCTCGTGGAGCAACTTGGCGATCTGTTTGTATTGATCAGGCTCGAGATAACGGAAGGACAAGTCCTCCAGTTCCCATTTGATATGGCCGATGCCGAGGCGGTGCGCGAGCGGCGCATAGATGTCGAAGACTTCGCGGGCGACGCGGTTACGCTTTTCGTCGTCGGCAGTTTTCACCGCACGAATGGCGCAGGTACGTTCGGCCAGTTTGATCAGCGCGACACGCACGTCGTCGACCATCGCCACGAGCATCTTGCGCAGGTTTTCCACCTGCCCTTGCGTACCCATGACCATCGACTGGCGCGGGCTGAGGCTGGCACTGATCGCGGCCATGCGCTGCACGCCGTCGATCAGTTTGGCCACCACCGGGCCGAAGCGCTGGCCGACGGCCGCGAGTTCGATCTGGCCTTCACGGACACCGCGATAAAGAACGGCGGCGACCAGCGAATCCTGATCGAGCTTGAGGTCGGCGAGAATCTCGGCGATCTCGAGTCCCGTGCTGAAACTGCCGGAGCCTTCGGCCCACAGATTCTTCTTGGCATTGGACTGTTGTTCGGCCTCGCGAGCGAACTCGCAGGCTTCTTTCAAGGCTTCGCGATCCAGTGCCAGATCGACACTGACCGCGTGATCGAGCCAAGCCTCGAGATTGATACTGCCGTCAGTGTTGATCGGCTGGTGTGCTCTCACCTGTACCATCTTGCTTTACCTTCCCTACGACGCAGATTCAATGCGTCAAATCGCTGACCTTCGTTGCCCGTTTGCGCTCGCGGGGCTAAAGCGAGCGCTGCGCGGACAGATCAGACGGATTCAGACGAGCCATCCTGGCTCGCTTCAAATAACGCCATGGCCTCGACATGTGCCGTCTGAGGAAACATATCGAGAATCCCGGCACGTTTTAACCGGTAGCCCTGCTTGATCAATTCGACCGTATCGCGCGCCAGAGTTGCAGGGTTGCACGACACATACACCAACCGCTTGGCACCCAAGGTCGCAAGCTTGCGCACCACCTCGAAAGCACCGTCACGCGGTGGGTCCAAGAGTACCGCAGAAAAGCCGTTTCCGATCCACTGGGCATCGGTCAAAGGCTGGGATAAATCGGCTTGAAAAAACTTTGTGTTATGCAAATTGTTGCTAGCGGCGTTCGCGGCGGCGCGATCGACCATGGTCTGCACGCCCTCCACCGCCACCACTTCGCGCACGCTTTGGGCCAGCGGCAAGGCGAAGTTGCCCAAGCCGCAGAACAGGTCGAGTACACGCTCATCGCGGGTCGGCTTCAGCCAGTCCAGCGCTTGCGCGACCATCGCTTCGTTGACCCCGGCGTTGACCTGAATGAAATCTCCCGGCCGCCAGGCCAGATCCAGCCCCCACTGCTCCAGGCGATAGCCCAGCGACTGGGTGATGTCGACCGGTTGCGGTTCGCCTTCGCCATGCAGCCACAGTTGCGCTTCATGGAACTGGCAGAAGTCCTTGAGAATCGTCAGATCCGCTTCGGACAACGGCGCCATGTGCCGCAACAGCACCGCCAGCGATGAACCGCTGAACAACTCGACATGGCCCAGAGCCTGCGGTTTGCTCAGGCGACGAAGCATCTCCGGCAGACGGGTCATGATCGGTTGCAAGGGCTGTACCAGCACCGGGCATTCGCTGATGGCGACGATGTCCTGACTGCCGGCAGCGCGGAAACCGACATCGAGCTTTTTCGCCTTGATGTCCCAGCGCACCGCAATGCGGGCACGACGGCGATAGCCGAACTCAGGGCCGGTCAACGGCGCTGCCCACTCTTGCGGTTCGACACCGGCAACCTTCGCCAATTGCTCGGCGAGCATGCGCTGTTTCAGGGCAAGCTGTTCGCTGTGGGGCAAATGCTGAACACTGCAACCGCCACAGCGGCCGGCGTGCTGACACGGTGCCGGGCGGCGCAGCTCACTGGCCTTGAACACCCGTTCGGTGCGCGCCTCGACCACTTTGCCGTGGGCGCCGAGCACCCGCGCTTCGACCTCTTCACCGGCGAGGGCGCCGAGGACGAACCAGGTTTTCCCTTCGAAAAACGCGATACCGCGACCGTCATTGGCCAGACGCTCGATGGTCAAGCGCTGTTTTTTGCCGGTCGGGATTTGCGGGGCCTTGCTGCCGCCGGTGGGCTGGAAGCGCAGGCCTCTCTCGTGCTTGGCCATCAGTTGGGCGCGTCGAAAATGCCGGTCGACAGATAACGGTCGCCACGGTCGCAGATGATCGCAACGATCACCGCGTTTTCAACTTCTTTGGACAGGCGCAGCATCGCTGCCACCGCACCGCCCGAGGACACGCCACAGAAAATGCCTTCTTCGCGGGCCAGACGACGGGTGACGTCCTCGGCTTCGCTTTGCGCCATGTCGACGATGCGGTCGACGCGGTCGGCCTGGTAGATCTTCGGCAGGTATTCCTGCGGCCAGCGACGGATGCCGGGAATGGCCGAGCCTTCCATCGGTTGCAGACCGACGATCTGCACGTTGTCGCTCTGCTCTTTCAGGTAGCGCGACACGCCCATGATGGTGCCGGTAGTACCCATCGAGCTGACGAAATGAGTGATGGTGCCCTGGGTCTGACGCCAGATTTCCGGGCCGGTGGTGGTGTAGTGCGCTTCAGGGTTATCGCCATTGGCGAACTGATCGAGCACCTTGCCACGGCCTTCGGCTTCCATGCGCTGCGCGAGATCGCGCGCGCCTTCCATGCCCTCTTCCTGGCTGACCAGAATCAACTCGGCACCGTACGCGGTCATCGCCGCTTTACGCTCGGCGCTGGAGTTGTCCGGCATGATCAGGATCATCTTGTAACCCTTGATCGCGGCGGCCATGGCCAGGGCGATGCCGGTGTTGCCCGAGGTCGCTTCGATCAGCGTATCGCCCACGTGGATCTGCCCGCGCAGTTCGGCACGGGTGATCATCGACAGCGCCGGACGATCCTTGACCGAACCCGCCGGGTTGTTCCCTTCGAGCTTGAGCAATAGGGTGTTGCTGGTGGCACCGGGCAGGCGCTGCAAACGCACCAGCGGAGTGTTGCCGACGCAATCGGCGATGGTTGGGTACTGCAGGGTCATGGCGTATTCGCAATCCAGACGTGCGGGGGCGCCTATCATACCGGCAAACCCGCGCAGGCCATATCACGCAAAGTGCGGTGCTTATGGTTTATGGGAATAAGGAGAGGCTAGCCAACGTTTTCCGGGTGCGCGGTATCCAACGCGTAAAACTCATGTAGTTTGGCTTGAAGCAGTTGTTTATCCGGCAAGCAGGTTTGATATTGCGCGATCAATGCCGGGGAAAGACTGCGATTGAGAGAGTACTCGACGACCTCGTCCTCCTTGCTGGCGCACAGCAGTAAACCGATGGCCCGGTTTTCGTGGGGCTTGCGGACATTGCGATCCAGTGCCTCAAGATAGAAATCCATCTTGCCGAGGTACTCCGGTTCAAAGCGCCCGACCTTGAGTTCAATGGCCACCAGACAGTTAAGCCCCCGGTGGAAAAACAGAAGATCGAGAGAGAAATCCCGGCCACCGACTTGCAATGGATATTCGGAACCGACAAAGCAGAAGTCGCGACCAAGTTCGATCAAGAAGATCCTGAGGCGTGATAGCAGGCCTTGGTGCAAATTGGTTTCGGAATGAGCAGAGGGCAGATCGAGGAACTCGACCATGTAGGTATCACGGAAAATCTCGAGTGCTGCGGGATGGGCTTGTTTCAGTGCCGCGGAAGCTTTCGCCGGGTTGGTGACGCTTCGTTCGAACAGAGCCGTTTTGAATTGGCGCTCCAACTCTCTTGTAGACCACTTCTCCTGAATGGCCATCCGCAGATAAAACTCGCGCTCTTCAGAGAGCTTACTCTGAGTAAAAATGAGTAAATTATGAGTCCAAGGCAATTGTGTCAGCAGTGCTGACACTTTCTGATCGCCTCGATAAATCTCATAGAACTGGCGCATCCGAAACAAATTGCGCCGAGTGAACCCTCGCAACCCCGGTTGTGTCAGAGCCAGATGATCGGCCAATTGCCCCACCACCGAATCCCCCCACTCCGCCTGCTCAATCTTGCGACTGATGTGCGCCCCCACCTGCCAATAAAGCTCAATCAGCTGTGTATTGACCGCTTGCATGGCCTTATGCCTGGAACTGTGAATCAGCGCGAGCACTTCGTTGAAGCGTTCGCCATCCGGGCTGCCAGTAAGGCTGGATACAGTCATGCGCAATTCCTTGGAGATCAGCTGAGGCACGAGCCTAAACCGTTCAGGACGCTAAAAATGACCGCTGATACAGCTTGGGAAATGTCGTACAAAAGAAGGCGAGCGCTCCTGCATACTCGCAGGATTGGCCTCCGCCAACGGACTACATCGCGAGCAAGCTCGCTCTTACAGGGTGATAGGCATTCATGTAGGAACTGCGGACCGCTGCGATCTTTTGATCTTGCCCCTTAACAACATCAAAAGATCGCAAACTCGTTTCACTCGACAGCTCCTACAGAGTTTGGTGTTGGGCGAAGATTGGTGGCACGCTGCTGGAACCTGTGGGAGCTGGCTTGCCAGCGATGGCGTCGGGACTGACAGCGCCATCATCAGCCACCAACCGCAGATTCAGCCGCAACCCCGAACCGCTGTTCTGCGCCCAAAGACGCCCACCCTGGCGCTGCACCGCATTCCGCGCAATGCTCAAACCCAAGCCAAACCCGCCATCCCCCGGCCGCGAACCGTCGAGCCGGGTAAACGGCGAAAAGATCCGTTCAAGATCTGCTTCGGCCACGCCGCCGCCCTGATCCTCCAGCCACAGGTGCCAGTACTCGCCATCCCGTCGCCCATCGAGCCGTACGATCCCGCCTGCCGGCGAATGTCGAATGGCGTTGCGCAAAATGTTCTCCAACGCCTGCGCCAGCGTATTCAAGTTGCCCCGCACCCAGCACGACGCTTCCACCGCGCACTGCAATTGCAGACTCGGCCAGCCGCTTTCATAACAGGCGTTGTCGGTGAGCATCTCCCACAAGGCCTGGATCTGAATCGCTTCGTCTGGCAGTGGCGAACGGTCGGTATCGAGCCAGGCCAGTTGCAACGTGTCTTCGACCAACCGTTGCATGCCGTCGACTTCGCGGCCGATGCGTTCGCGCAATTGCGGCAAAGCCTGTTCACTTTCGCTGGCCACGCGCAGCCGGCTCAGCGGGGTTCGCAGTTCATGGGACAGGTCGCGCAGCAATTGCTGCTGCACGGCGACGGTGGTTTGCAGGCGTTCGGACATCGAGTCGAACGCCCGGGCCAGTTCGCCGAGTTCGTCCGGCCTCTGGGTGATGCCGCTCGACAGCCGTACATTCAATTGATCGGCGCGCCAGGCATTGGCCTGCTCCCGCAGGTTGTTCAGCGGCACCACCAGCAAGCGGTACAGCCCGACGCACAACAATAAAGTGAACAGCCCGGGAATCACGCCATTGGTGATGACCCGCCAGAACACCCGGTATTTACCCGGCACAAAGCGTTCGGGTAATTCGATCACCAGACTGCCGACGGACGGATCCTTGGGAAACGGGATACGCAACCACGGCCGGCCTTGCTTGTGGATCGGCCAGTCGAGGCCGCGCAAGAAGGTCAGGTGCTGTATTTCCTGTTCATTCAATGGGTCACTGCTAAGCGACTGCAAATTGCCGCCGATGACGCCGACCCAACTGGCCTCGCGCAACTCCATGCTCTGCAACCAGTCATCGACGCCGCTGCGCCCGCCTCGCTGCCACGCCTGCTCGGCTTGCGCGGCATAACGGGCCAGCGTGCCGCGCGCCTCGTCCGAGAGGAACTGGTTGCGCTGCTCCATGTACCGGCCCCACGACCAACTGAGCCAGATCATCAACAGGCAGAACGCGACCAGCAGACAGGCCAGTTTCCAGAACAACGAGTGCCGTCCCGGCAGCTCAGACATTTTCATCAGCAGCACTCAACACGTAACCCTTGCCCCACACCGTGCGCACTTCCCGCTCGGTGTAGCCGATGGCTTTGAGTTTGCGGCGGATCTGGCTGATGTGCATGTCGAGACTGCGGTCGTGCGCGGCGTAGCCGCGTTGCAGGACGTGCTGGTAAAGGAAAGCCTTGCTCAGCACTTCTTCATCATTACGGTTGAGGGTTTCCAACAGGCGGAATTCGCTGCGGGTCAGACCGGCCGCTTGCTCGCGGAAGAACACATCGCATTGCTCATCGTCAAAGTGCAGCGTGCCCGTAGCCACCGGCACAGCCAGCGCCGCGGGACGACGATCAAGGGCCACCCGCCGCAGGATCGCTTCGATGCGCACATGCAGTTCGGCCATGCTGAACGGCTTGGGCAGGTAATCGTCGGCGCCCAGACGGAAACCACTGATGCGATCGGCCTCGGCACCGAGGGCCGACATCAGCAGCACCGGCGTCGAGTGGCTCTGGCGCAGTTGAGTCAGCAGGTTCAGGCCATCCAGCCCCGGTAACAGAATGTCCATCAACACCACGTCGAATACCTGGCGCCTGGCGATGTTCAAGCCTTCCTGACCGTTCTGACACCAGGTCACCTGAAAGCCGCTGCGGCCCAGATGTTCGTGAACATAGGCACCCAGAACCGGATCGTCCTCGATGGAAAGTATGCGTGGTTGGCCAACGGAAACAGGAGTCATGAGTATCTGCAAGTAATTCTCAGTTGAGCGCGATTATTCAAGATTGCCGGGCAGCGGGCAACTCAAGGTTGCGCCGTCGGACGAACGCGCCTGCGCTGGCGGACAGCAGACGAGAGTATTTTTCCGGAGATTGCCCGCGAGCAAATCGCTACACTGCGCCAATGTCGCGTGCCGGATGCACGCATGAGTCAACGGATCAGCGGGATGCAGGAGATAGGCGTGCTCAAGAAACTGGGAATCAAAGGTCGCGTGTTGTTGCTGACCTTGTTGCCGACCAGCCTGATGGCGCTGGTGTTGGGTGGTTATTTCACCTGGACGCAGCAGTCCGACCTGCAGACCCAATTAATGCAGCGCGGCGAAATGATCGCCGAGCAACTCGCACCGTTAGTGGCACCCGCCATGGGTCATGGCAACAGCGACTTGCTGGAGCGCATCGCCACTCAGTCCCTCGAACAACCCGATGTGCGCGCAGTGACCTTCCTCGCACCGGACCGCTCGCCGCTGGCCCACGCCGGCCCGACCATGCTCAATCAGGCACCGAGCGGTGACAGCGCGCACTTGCAACGGCGCAGCGGCAATGACGCGACCCGCTACCTGATGCCGGTGTTCGGCAAGCACCGCAACCTCGCTGGCGAGTTGATCCCCGAAGAATCCGACCGTCTGCTCGGCTGGGTCGAACTGGAACTGTCACACAACGGCATGCTGCTGCGCGGTTATCGCAGCCTGTTCGCCAGCCTGTTGCTGATTGCCGCCGGGCTTGCCGGTGCTGCGCTGCTCGCCTTGCGCATGGGCCGCACCATCAATCGTCCGCTGAGCCAGATCAAACAGGCTGTCGCGCAACTCAAGGATGGCCACCTGGAAACCCGCCTGCCACCGCTCGGCAGTCAGGAGCTGGATGAACTGGCGTCGGGCATCAATCGCATGGCCGGCACCTTGCAGAACGCCCGCGAAGAACTGCAGCACAGCGTCGATCAGGCCACCGAAGACGTCCGGCAGAACCTGGAAACCATCGAGATCCAGAACATCGAACTGGATCTGGCCCGTAAAGAAGCGCTGGAAGCGAGCCGGATCAAATCCGAATTCCTGGCCAACATGAGTCACGAGATCCGCACGCCGCTCAATGGCATTCTCGGCTTCACGCATCTGCTGCAAAAAAGCGAGCTGACCCCGCGCCAGCTCGACTACCTGGGCACCATCGAAAAATCCGCCGACAGCCTGCTCGGGATCATCAACGAGATCCTCGACTTCTCGAAAATCGAGGCGGGCAAACTGGTACTCGACCACATTCCGTTCAACTTGCGCGATCTGTTGCAGGACACCCTGACCATCCTCGCCCCCGCCGCTCACGCCAAGCAGTTGGAGCTGGTCAGCCTGGTTTATCGCGATACGCCGCTGTCGCTGGTCGGTGATCCGTTACGCCTGAAGCAGATCCTCACCAACCTGGTGAGCAACGCGATCAAGTTCACCCGCGAAGGCACCATCGTCGCCCGGGCGATGCTCGAAGAAGAACACGAAGACAGCGTGCAACTGCGCATCAGTATTCAGGACACCGGCATCGGCCTGTCGAATCAGGACGTGCGCGCGTTGTTCCAGGCGTTCAGTCAGGCCGACAACTCGCTGTCGCGTCAGCCCGGCGGTACAGGGCTGGGGCTGGTGATTTCCAAGCGCCTGATCGAACAGATGGGCGGCGAGATCGGCGTCGACAGCACACCGGGCGAAGGCTCGGAATTCTGGATCAGCCTGAGCCTGCCGAAAACCCGTGACGACGCCGAAGACCTGCCCTCGGCGCCGTTGCTCGGACGCCGTGTAGCGGTGCTGGAAAACCACGAACTGGCGCGTCAGGCCTTGCAGCATCAACTGGAAGACTGCGGCCTCAATGTCACGCCGTTCAACACCCTGGAAAGCCTGACCAATGGCGTCACCGGCGCGCATCAGACCGATCAGGCTATTGATCTGGCGGTAATCGGCATCACCAGCAACGACATACTGCCGGAGCGCCTGAACCAGCACATCTGGGACCTCGAACACCTCGGCTGCAAAGTGCTGGTGCTGTGCCCGACCACCGAACAGACACTGTTCCATCTATCGGTGCCCAACCCGCACAGCCAGCTGCAAGCCAAACCGGCCTGTACGCGCAAATTGCGCCGCGCCCTGTCGGATCTGGCCAACCCGCGCCAACCACGCAACGAGCCGAACGAACCATTGTCGAGTCGCGCACCAAAGGTGCTGTGTGTCGATGACAACCCGGCCAATCTGTTGCTGGTGCAAACGCTGCTCGAAGACATGGGCGCCAAGGTTCTCGCGGTGGAAAGCGGTTATGCAGCGGTCAAAGCGGTGCAGACCGAATCCTTCGACCTGGTGTTGATGGACGTCCAGATGCCCGGCATGGACGGGCGTCAAAGCACCGAAACCATTCGCCAGTGGGAAAGCGAACGGCATTGCACACCCCTGCCGATCGTCGCGCTCACCGCGCATGCTATGGCCAACGAAAAACGTGCGTTGCTGCAAAGCGGCATGGACGACTACCTGACCAAACCGATCAGCGAGCGGCAACTGGCGCAGGTGGTGCTGAAATGGACCGGTCTGGCCCTGCGCAATCAGGCGCCGGAGCGGGTCAGTGACAGCGCGGCGGGCAATCACGAATTGCCGGTGCTCGATCACGAGGAAGGCTTGCGTCTGGCCGCTGGCAAGGCGGACCTCGCGGCGGACATGCTGGCGATGCTGCTGGCCTCGCTGGAAGCCGACCGCGAAGCCATTCGCACGGCACGCGACAGCCACGACCAGAATGCCCTGATTGAACGTGTACATCGCCTGCACGGCGCCACGCGTTATTGCGGCGTCCCGCAATTGCGCGCCGCCTGTCAGCGCAGCGAAACCCTGCTCAAACAGGACGACCCGAAAGCGTCGACGGCGCTGGATGAGCTGGAACGGGCGATCAACCGCCTCGCCGCGCAAGCGAAGATCAGCGCCTGACCCAGCGCAATACCGGCCAGCGCGAACACCGATAAAGTTGACTTGGTTTATGCCACCCGAGTCGATGCTCCAGGAGGATTTCATGCGCACGATCGTTTTCAGCAGCCAGACCTACGACCGCGACAGTTTCCTTGATGCCGATTGCCCGGCGGGCATCGAACTGCATTTTCAACCGGCGCGGCTGAGTCTCGACACTGCCGCACTGGCCGAACAGCACGAAGTGGTTTGCGCCTTTATCAACGACGACCTCAGCGCCGCCGTGCTGGAGCGTCTGGCGGCCGGCGGCACACGCCTGATCGCCCTGCGCTCGGCCGGTTACAACCATGTCGATCTGGCCGCGGCGAAACGCCTGGGCCTTGACGTCGTGCGTGTCCCGGCCTACTCGCCGCATGCGGTGGCCGAGCATGCCGTGGCCCTGATCCTCGCCCTCAACCGGCGCTTGCACCGCGCCTACAACCGCACCCGTGAAGGCGATTTCAGTCTGCATGGCCTGACCGGTTTCGATCTGGTCGGCAAGACGGTCGGCATCGTCGGCACCGGGCAGATCGGCGCCACCTTCGCGAAAATCATGCACGGTTTCGGTTGTGAATTGCTCGCGTACGACCCGTACCCGAATCCTCAGGTGCTGGCCTTGGGTGCCCGTTATCTGAGCCTGCCGGAGTTACTCGCGCAGTCGCGAATCATCAGCCTGCACTGCCCGCTCAACGAGCAGAGCAAACACCTGATCAACCGCGACTCACTGGCGCACATGCAGGCGGGGGCGATGCTCATCAACACCGGTCGCGGCGGTCTGGTGGACACCCCGGCGCTGATCGATGCCTTGAAGGACGGGCAACTGGGTTATCTGGGTCTGGATGTGTATGAGGAAGAGGCGCAGCTGTTTTTCGAGGACCGCTCCGACCTGCCGTTGCAGGACGACGTGCTGGCGCGCTTGCTGACCTTTCCGAATGTGATCATCACCGCGCATCAGGCGTTTCTGACACGCGAGGCGCTGGGCGCGATTGCCGCGACGACCCTGGACAATATCGCGACCTGGGTTGCGGGGTCACCGCAGAACCAGGTCGAGGGCTAGGCGCTTTAGCGCTTACTTAAGGGAGGACGCCAGAATCAGCAGCGCCAGCCAGCCAAAACCAAACAGGCGTTGTTTTGCCGAGTGGCCATTGCGCAGCAGGAACCAGACAAACACCATCGGCAACAGGAACACCATGATCTTCAGCCAGCCTTCCACCGGGCGGCTGCCATCCTCATTGATATGCGTCACCGCCGCTTGCGCGGCCGGTTGCTGACGCCGTTGCCCCGCCGCTGCCGGCATGATGTTCGGTAACGGCTCTGGACTTTCAGGCGCGATGACAGCAGCCTCGGCCACAGTCCTGTTGCGCGGCAGACTGCCGAAAGAAATCGTCGCAGGCTTAGCCGGTGCCCCGGCGCTCTGCGCGTCGGCCTGTTGTTGCGCCATCGGCGCCCCGCAATGAATGCACGCCGAGGCTTGCGAGCTGATGCTGCGCTTACATTCATAACATTCGATCAGCGCCATGTTCCGTTCCTTCAGAGTCGAGGGCGGCAGTTTGCCATGGGCCAAGGTCGATTTGAACCTGATCGAAGGTCGCAAGCGCACGTCAATTTGCAACGTGGCCCGTGCTAGCATGTCGCGCATATTTGGAGGACCCATGGTCGAACACGATTTCCGCTACAACCTGATGAACCCGCAACACACCCTCACCGAATGCCGCGCCCTTGTACCGGGCCGCTATCAGGTCACCGGCAACGGTGGCTCGATCCGTATCGGTGATGCCCTGTTGGTCACCCTCAAAGGCAGCAAGGACTTGTCCATGCGCCTGACCGTCGAAACCGTCCGCCACCTGATCAACCCGCCAGGCCAATGGACTGCGATGACCACGGGCCCGGTGTTCGGCGAACTGGCGATTCACACCTGGCAGGTCAACTGCGACAGCTGCGCCAAAGAGCTGAGCTTCGAGTTCGCAGTAGACGCCAAGCTGGGCAAAGCCGCAGAAAAACCGGCCGCCACGGCGCGCATTGCCGAGTTGGGCTGGAAAGCCGTTGGCGAGAAACATCTGTGCCCGAACTGCCAGGAGCCTGCGTGATGAAACGCCTTGCCCTGACCGCTCTGGTCGGTGTTGGTCTGGCGGGCTGCGCCGCGGAGCCTGTGCAACTGCAACAGAACCGCAGCTACATTCTGGAGTGGATCGGCGAACGGCCATTGATGGATTACAGCCATCTGACCGTGACCCTCGGCGATGATGGCCGCGCCTACGGCAACGGCGGCTGCAACCATTGGTTTGCGCCGTACACCCTCGATGGCGACAAGCTGAGCTTCGGCAAGATCGGCAAGACCCGCAAACTGTGCGCGCCGGCACTGATGGAGCAGGAACAACGCTTCCTTCAGGCACTGGAGCAGGTCGAGCGCTGGGATATTTCGCCGATCGAACAGATGCGCTTCTGGCCGGCGCAAGGCAAGCCGCTGCGCTGGTGGCTGGAAGAGGGTTGACCCTCAGACAGCCGAAGCCCTCATCGGAACGCCGCCCGCCTAGCCCTCTCCCAGAGGGAGAGGGGACTGATTGGGGAATATTGGAGAGGTACGCCGACCTGATCCTGTGTCGGTGAATCCATAATCGACTTGATGCAGCCTCACCGATGACCTGATCGACTGGGTCTTTCAGGTCGATGTAGGTCGCAAGACACCTCGGTCGGCCCCCTCTCCCTCCGGGTGTATGTACCGGAGACATGGTGGACACATGTTCGGAGACATGGTGGACGGTTTTAGATCTTCTTACCTGCCGTAACGATCTGCAAGTTCAAGTCGATTCGGGCAATACGATGTCTACTCCAGTAGACATCGTGGATGCCATCTTCCGTCGTTTCCCGGATAGCTACTGACCTCCCATAAAAAGCTTTTCCGACTGTGTATTCACGGTTCCGCCAGTAGATCTCGCCCTTCACCTGAACCTTCCTGACCACATCCCCATCGTCGTACTCCGGCGCCGCGGGCTGCTCCTGATATTCCCGTGGGCTGCTGCTGTAGCGAGTAGCAGGCACCTGCATGTCCAACGCTTGATGTGGACGCTTCTGGTTGTAGATATCACGCCAGATATCAAACGCCCGTTGTGCACCGTTGAGATCAATAAAATGTCGGTCTCGCAGGACTTCATTTTTCAGGCTGCGGTGGAAGCGTTCCAGCTTTCCTTGGGTTTGCGGATGATAAGGTCGAGAGTGCCCGACCTTGATGCCCTGACTCATCAGCCAGACCTCCAGCGCGGTATAAACGCCAGTCTGGTCACCCCAGGGTGAACCGTTGTCCATCGTCATGCGCAAAGGCAGACCATGACGCCGAAAGACCCGGATTAGATGCTCCTGAACGGTTTCACGTCGCTCATCGAGGCAGGCCGCGATACACAGCGAAAACCGCGAATGATCGTCCAGTATCGTCAACGGATGGCAACGTCCCTGAGCCAGGCTGATATGGCCCTTGAAGTCCATCTGCCAAAGATCGTTGGGCGCTTCATGCTCGAAGCGGATAAACGGTTTAATCTCAGCGGCCTTTGAATCAACGCGTGAATGACGCTGTAAAACCGCATGCACGGTACTGACCGAAGGCATTACTGCGCCGCTGTCTTCCAGCACACGTTTGAGCTTGCGAGCGCCCCAAGCCGCGTATTCCTCACTCACGGTCAGAATCTGCTGCTCAACCTCTTCAGCGCAGCGTTTGGGTGACGTCTTCGGTCGTCGAGACTGATCGATCAAGCCCTCTGCACCTGAAGTTTCAAACCTGTTGAGCCATTTGTAGGCAGTGCTTGGGCTGATATTGAATCGGCGGCAAAGCTGCCGGACATTGGCTCCTTCTTGCCGAGCCAAATGCACAAACTCTGAACGAAGCTGCACGGTGGACACCTCTTCCCAGGACACAGGTCATCTCCTTGGTGATGAGCAATGTGTCTATTAAAAAGTGTCCACCATGTCTCCGAACACCTGTCCACCATGTCTCCGGTACATACACCGGGAGAGGGCTGGGGTGAGGGGCTTTTGAAGGCTATTTGTTCGCCTGCAACGCCTCAAGCCTGGCCATCACCCCCGCCGCTGTCTGCTCCCCCAGCAACTGCTCCCGTACCTTGCCCTTGTTGTCGATGATGTACGTCACCGGCAAGGCCTCACTGCGCGGCAAGTCGAACAACTCCGCCGGATCCTGCGCCAGTACAGTGAACTTGATGCCGAGTTTTTCACTGGCGTCTTTCAGTTCTACACCCTGCACGTTGTCGAAGTTGACCCCGAATACACCGACATTCTTGCTCTTGAGTTCATCCGCCAAATGGTTGAGTTCAGGGATTTCCGTGCGGCACGGGCCACACCATTCAGCCCAGTAGTTGATCACCACCCATTGTTTGTCGAGGCGCTCGGACGCCACTTTCTGACCGTTCTGGTCGATACCATAGTCATTACCGCAGCCCCCCAGCATCAACGCCCCGATTATCGTCAATGCCGCTGCCAATCGCCGTGTCATGTCCTGTTCCTTGTGAAAATTTGAATACGCCTGCGACCCATCGCCTCCCGAGGTTCTGGATTGCGCGTTGCACAGTTAGAATAGCCGCCACTTTACGCCAGAAGCGACCCGCCATGACCGATCTGACGCTTTATCACAATCCGCGCTGCTCGAAATCCCGCGGCGCGCTGGAACTGCTTGAAGCCCGCGGCCTGACTCCAAACGTCGTGCGCTATCTCGAAACGCCGCTGGACGCCGCACAGATCAAGGCCCTGCTCGGCAAGCTCGGGATCAGCGCACGGCAACTGCTGCGCACCGGGGAAGATGAATACAAAACCCTGAACCTGGCCGACGCCAGTCTCACCGAGAAACAATTGATCGAAGCGATCGCGGCCCGTCCCAAGCTGATGGAACGACCGATTCTGGAAGTCGGCGACAAAGCCGTCATCGGCCGTCCACCGGAGCAGGTCCTGGAGTTGCTGCCGTGAGCGCGCCGTACATTCTGGTTCTGTATTACAGCCGCAGCGGCTCGACCAACGAGATGGCCCGGCAGATTGCCCGTGGTGTCGAGCAGGCCGGCCTCGAAGCGCGTTTGCGCACTGTGCCGGCGATCTCCACCGAGTGCGAAGCCGTGGCCCCGGACATCCCGGACGAAGGCGCGCTCTACGCGACCCTCGATGACCTGAAGAACTGCGCCGGTCTGGCCCTCGGCAGTCCGACCCGGTTCGGCAACATGGCTGCACCGCTCAAATACTTCCTCGACGGCACCAGCAACCTCTGGCTGACCGGCGCCCTCGTCGGCAAACCGGCCGGCGTGTTCACCTCCACCGCCAGCCTGCATGGCGGCCAGGAAACCACGCTGCTGTCGATGATGCTGCCGTTGCTGCACCACGGCATGCTGATCACCGGCCTGCCCTACAGCGAATCGGCGCTCCTGGAAACCCAGGGCGGCGGCACACCGTACGGCGCCAGCCATCACGCCGGGGCGGATGGTAAAAGTGGTCTTGATCAGCACGAAGTCGCACTGTGCCGGGCGCTGGGCCTGCGTCTGGCCAAGACCGCGCAGAAACTGGAGGACTGACGGTGGCGAAGAAGCCGAAAATCCTGCCCTCCGTCGAGTGGCTTGAGCCGCGAGTGAAGGCGATGCGGGTGATCAGCCTGCTGACCTTTTTTGCGTTGGCCGGGCTGCTCGCCGCCTACTATCTGGTATTCGCCGACCTGCATGGCGCCCGACCGTGGGTGATTCTGCTGGTCGAGCTGATCCCGTGGCTGGTCCTCGCACCGGCGATGATCATGGGCAGCGCCCGTGGGCATTCGTGGATGTGTTTTGTGGTGAATCTGTATTTCATCAAAGGCGCACTGGCGGCGTATGACCCGAACCGGCAGGTGTTTGGTGTGCTGGAGATGGTCGCGAGCCTGGCGGTGTTCTGCTCAGCGCTGCTGTATGTGCGGTGGCGGTATCAGTTGAATCGCAAACTGGCTGGCGAGGGAGAGATCAGCGTCGCCTAAGCCGACGCCATCGCTGGCAAGTCGAATCGTCGCACCGCAGCTCCCACAGGATCTGTGTTGAAACACAATAATGTGATCAATACAAAAACTGTGGGAGCTGGCTTGCCAGCGATTAGAGCGACGCGGTCTTAATGATTCACGGTGTACGCGAGCATCATCGAAATCTGGCTCATCGCCCGCCCGCCGCTCTGTTCATGCCACTGGTTGAATGCATCCTGCACAATCGCCAGATCGCGCAGACTGGTCGGCACCTTGTCGACGATCTTCTGCGCATTCAGCGCCGCGACCACGTCATAGCTCGGCACAAAGGTATCCTTGCCGACCATGCGCAAAAACCGTGGGGCCGATAGTCCGCCCAGTTGATGGCCGTGTTTTTTCAGGTAGGTCCACAGGCCGACAATGTCGGTCACCGGCCAGTCGGCGATCAGCGCGCCGAAGCTGCCCTTGTCTTTCTCGACATCCAGAATGAACTGCGCATTGCGCGGCACGCTCTTGAGCTTGCCCAGGTGACGGATGATCCGTGCGTCCTGCATCAGCCGTTCAAGATGTTCGGCACTCATCAGCACGACTTTTTCCGGATCGAACTTGAAGAACACTTCTTCGAAGGCCGGCCATTTGGCATCCACCAGACTGTGCTTGAGCCCGGCACGAAACACGCGCAGGGCCATGGTCGAGAGGTAACGATCGTCGCTGATTTTGCGCAATTGCGCCGGGGTCTTGGGAACGGGCAGATGGGCTTCCAGTTCAGCCGCCGAACCAAAGCGGTTCAGACAGTATTCGTGCAGCCACTTGTAATCGCGCATGCCCTCTCCTGGGAAATGAAACGAAAATCCAATGTAGGAGTGAGCCCTGTGGTGAGGGGATTTATCCCCGATGGGGCGCGAAGCGCCCCCAGAAGAGCTTGGGTCTGCTGCGCAGTCCATCGGGGCGGTGCGACGTTTCGCTAAATCCCCTCACCACAGGGCTCACTCCTACAGTTTGTGTTTAAAGGTTTACGACATTGACGAAGCGCGAAGCCGCCGTCTCATCGATCTTCAGGCTGGTGAAGTCGAACAGGTTGCGGTCGGCCAGTTGCGACGGCACCACATTCTGCAGACTGCGGAAGATGCTTTCAGTTCGCCCCGGGGTCTTGCGGTCCCAGTCCTGAAGCATTTCCTTGACCACCTGACGCTGCAGGTTTTCCTGCGAACCGCAGAGGTTGCACGGGATGATCGGGAATTCCTTGAGGTCCGAGTAGGCCTGGATGTCCTTCTCGTTGCAGTACGCCAGCGGACGGATCACCACGTTGCGGCCGTCATCGGCGCGCAACTTCGGCGGCATCGCCTTGAGGGTGCCGTTGAAGAACATGTTGAGGAAGAACGTCTCGACGATGTCGTCGCGATGATGACCGAGGGCCATTTTGGTCGCGCCGATTTCGTCGGCAAAGGTATACAGCGTGCCACGACGCAGGCGCGAGCACAGCGAACAGGTGGTCTTGCCTTCCGGGATCAGCTCTTTGACCACCGAGTAAGTGTCTTTCTCGACGATGTGGTACTCGATGCCCAGCTCTTTGAGGTAGGCCGGCAGCACGTGCTCGGGGAAGCCCGGCTGCTTCTGGTCCATGTTCACCGCGACGATCTCGAACTTGATCGGTGCAACCTTCTGCAGGTGCATCAGCACGTCGAGCATGGTGTAGCTGTCCTTGCCCCCGGACAGGCAGACCATGACCTTGTCGCCGTCTTCAATCATGTTGAAGTCGGCGACCGCTTCCCCGGCCAGGCGGCGCAGGCGCTTTTGCAGTTTGTTCTGGTTGACCGTAAGAGTGCCCATGACGCGAAATCCGTGAGGTGTGACGAAGGGCCGGCATTTTACGCAAAAACGTCGTGGGGGCGAAGGGCCGTGGGTCTGTCCCATTCTTCCGAGGTCTGCATTGCCCTCTGTGGCGAGGGGATTCATCCCCGATCGGCTGCGCAGCAGTCGTCAAGCCATCCACCGCGAAGTATCGGGAAAATAGAGTTCTGAGGTTTTGGGGCTGCTTCGCACCCCATCGGGGATGAATCCCCTCACAACAAATGTATTTCCAGGATAACCAAGAGTTGATACCAAGAGCCTGCGGCGATTAAGCCCCCTGTTTACAGCGCGATTTGCTCTAAGCCCCTAGTCCCTGTGCGGTTAAGTCCTTTCTATACTGCGACATAAGGTCGCACACATCTGAAGACCTGAATTTGCTCGGCCTCATTGGCCCGTAGGCGCTCCGTTGGGGGGCGATGGCAATAACAAGAGGAGTGACTGGCATGATCCATCACGTAGTGGGACTTTTTACCCACCCCGATCAGGAATGGAAGGAAATCCGTGGCGACCAAGAGGAAAGCATCAGCCACATGTACCTGACACACACGCTGATTCTGGCGGCGATCCCCGCTGTCTCGGCGTTCATCGGCACCACGCAGGTCGGTTGGGTGATCGGCAATCGCGCGCCGGTCATGCTCACGGTCGAAAGCGCCATCTGGATGACGGTCATGTCGTATCTGGCGATGCTCGGCGGGGTCGCGGTGATGGGCGCGTTTGTGCACTGGATGGCCCGCACCTACGACGCCAACCCGAGTCTGGCCCGTTGCGTGGCGTTTGCCACCTACACCGCGACACCGTTGTTTGTCGGCGGGCTGGCGGCGCTGTATCCGCATATGTGGCTGGGGATGATCGTCGGCACGGCGGCCATCTGCTACACGGTGTATCTGCTGTATGTGGGGCTGCCGACCTTCATGAATATTCCGTCGGACGAAGGTTTTCTGTTTTCCAGCTCGGTGCTGGCGGTGGGTCTGGTGGTGCTGGTGGCCATCATGGCGTTCACCGTGATCGTCTGGGGCCTGGGCGTGGGGCCCGTGTACACCAACTGACGCAATGACTCTCCGAGAAAAACAAGATCTGCCAATACAGGCCGCCGCAAGGCGGCCTTCTCGTATCGCTGATGACCATTCGGCAGTTCGGCGATTCGCAAGTCCACAGGGTTGCGGCATACTCGACGCCTCTGGAGATCCATCAAGCATGCCCGAGCAACTCAATACCCGCGTCGAAGACTGTTACCAACTCGCTGAATCCTTTTTCAAACGTCATTTCCAACGCCCCGTGGTGAGCCTCAAGCTGCGCGGGCAAAAAGCCGGGGTCGCGCATCTGCACGAGAACCTGCTGCGCTTCAACCCGCAGTTGTACCGGGAAAACACCGAACACTTCCTCAAACAGACCGTGGCCCACGAAGTCGCGCACCTGATCGCCCATCAACTGTTCGGCGACCGCATCCAGCCCCATGGTGAGGAGTGGCAACTGATCATGCGTGGCGTCTACGAACTGCCGCCGGATCGCTGCCACACGTATGCAATCAAACGCCGCAGCGTGACCCGCTATATCTATAAGTGCCCGTGTGCCGACAGTGATTTTCCGTTTTCGGCGCAGCGCCATAGCCTGGTGCGGCAGGGGCGGCGGTATTTGTGCCGGCGGTGTCGGAGCACTTTGGTGTTCAGTGGTGAGATGCGCGTGGAATAGTCAGTTTTGCAGTGACCTGACTGGCCCCATCGCTGACAGCCAGCTCCCACAGTGTCCGAGGTGGCCACATAAACCATGTCCGACACAAAACCTGTGGGAGCTGGCTTGCCAGCGATAGGGCCAACACAGACGCTAAAGAATCACCTTGGATGCACGCAGCTCGGCAATCCGCTCGGGACTGAACCCCAACTCCCCCAACACTTGATCCGTATGCTGCCCCAACCCCGCGCCAACATGCCGTGGCGCCGGCAACGCCTCGGAAAATTTCAACGGACACGCCATTTGCGCCTGGGTCGTGCCATCCCCGCGCGGCACCTGGGTCACCAGTTCCCGAGCCTGTAACTGTGGATGGCGCACCGCCTCCCCCAGACTCAACACTGGCTCGACACACGCATCGATCCCGGCAAACATCTCGCACAGTTCGGCAAAGTCATGCTTTTCGAATTCGACCGTCAGCGCGTATTTCAACGCCCGCTGCTGCTCAGGCTTGGGCGACAAGCCTTGCGCCGCCAACTCCGGGCGACCCAGCGCCGTGCACAATTGCTGCATGAACCCAGGCTCGAGACTGCCTACCGACATCCAGCGCCCGTCGCGAGAGCGGTAGTAGTCGTAAAAGCTGCCCCCGTTGAGCATCTGATCTTCCCGACCCGGCGACTCGCCGCAAGCCAGATACCCGGCACCGGCCATGGCGTTCAGGCTGAACGCGCAGTCGGTCATGCTCACGTCCAGGTGCGTGCCCTGCCCGGTGTGCTGGCGGGCAATCACCGCCGCCAGCAAACCGATCACCCCGTGCAGCGAACCACCGGCAATATCCGCCACCTGCATGCCCAGCGGCAACGGCCCGCTGTCGGCGCGGCCGGTGTAACTCGATAACCCCGCCAGCGCCAGATAATTGATGTCGTGCCCGGCGCGATCCTTGTACGGCCCGGTCTGGCCGTAGCCGGTGATCGACACGTAGATCAGCTTCGGGTTGATCGCCTTCAGCGCTTCATAACCCAGGCCCAGGCGCTCCATCACGCCGGGGCGAAACTGCTCGAGGACGATGTCGTAGTCGGCCAGCAGTTGCTTGACCACCTCCAGTGCCTCGGGCTGTTTCAGATCCAGTGCGAGGCTGCGTTTGTTGCGATTGAGATAGGCGTGGCTAGCCGACATACCCTGATCGTGAGGCGGCAACACCCGCAGCAGATCCAGACGGGTCGGCGACTCGATCCGCAACACTTCGGCGCCCATGTCGGCCAGCAACAGCGAGGCGAACGGCCCCGGTAGCAGCGTCGAGAAGTCGAGGATTTTCAGTGAGGCCAGCGGTGCAGACATGGGCGAACTCCTTGGGCGATGCACTCAGCCTAGGCAGCGATACCGCGTACGGCAATCACCGGAAATGTCAGCGAGTGTGACCGTTACGCTCAAACAGCAGGCAAGAAAAAACCCCTGTGCCGAGGGGATTCATCCCCGATGGACTGCGCAGTATTCCCTTCTTTTCAGTCAAAGAAGGGGCCGCTGCGCAATTCATCGGGGATAAATCCCCTCACCACAAGGGCTCTTCACAATCCGGCATCGCAGTGATGCCGGTTTTTTACTTACTTGACGTTGCTCGGCGTCGGGCCTTCAGCCACACCCAGGTCGTCTTCAGGACGGGTATCAGCGATACCGCGACCACCCGAAGCCAGCTCGGCTTGCAGGGTATCGGTGTCCAGCTCTTTCACCCACTTGGCAACCACGATGGTCGCAACAGCGTTACCCACCAGGTTGGTCAGTGCGCGCGCTTCGGACATGAAACGGTCGATACCGAGGATCAGCGCCAGACCGGCCACCGGCAGGTGACCCACCGCCGACAGCGTGGCCGCCAGCACGATGAAGCCCGAACCGGTCACACCGGCAGCGCCTTTGGAAGACAGCAGCAACACCACCAGCAGCGTGATCTGATGGGTGATGTCCATGTGCGTGTCAGTTGCCTGAGCAATGAACACCGCCGCCATGGTCAGGTAGATCGCAGTACCGTCGAGGTTGAACGAGTAGCCCGTCGGGATCACCAGACCCACGACCGATTTCTTCGCGCCCAGACGCTCCATCTTGATCAGCATGCGTGGCAGTACCGATTCCGACGACGAGGTGCCGAGTACGATCAGCAGCTCTTCACGGATGTAGCGGATCATCTTCAGCACGCTGAAACCGTGCATGCGCGCGATACCGCCGAGCACGATCAGAATGAACGCCAGGCAAGTGATGTAGAAGCAGATCATCAACTGACCCAACTGCACCAGCGAGCCGACACCGTAGGCACCGATGGTGAATGCCATCGCACCGAAGGCACCGATTGGCGCGAGCTTCATGATCATGTTGATGATGTTGAACATCACGTGAGCGAAGCGATCGATGAAGTCGAGGATCGGACGGCCATAGTCGCCCAGGCGATGCAGGGCGAAACCGAAGATCACCGAGAACATCAGCACTTGCAGGATGTCACCGGTAGCGAACGCGCCGACGATGGTGGTCGGGATCACGTTGAGCAGGAAGCCGACAACGCTTTGATCAGCGCCTTGTGCCACATAAGTCGCGACTTTCGAGGCGTCCAGGGTGCTCACGTCGATGTGCATGCCGGCGCCCGGCTGCACGATGTTGACCACGACCAGACCGACCAGCAGAGCGATGGTCGAAACAATTTCAAAGTACAGAAGTGCGTAACCACCGGTCTTGCCGACCGACTTCATGTTCTGCATGCCGGCGATGCCGCTGACCACGGTGCAGAAAATGATGGGGGCGATGATCATTTTGATCAGCTTGATGAACCCGTCACCCAGCGGCTTCACCGCCACGCCGAATTGCGGGTAGTAGTGGCCGAGCGCGATACCGATACAAATTGCGACGATCACCTGGAAATACAGGGATTTGTACAGTGGCTGACGAGTCGTCATTGCAAGATTCCTCAAGCGTCCCGCGTGGCAGCATCCATCTGCTGACCGCGAAACCTGAATTGCGAACCCTCCTGCACTGGAGGGATTTGTTGTGTCGAGCGACGCTTTTTCCTGCCGGATCAACGCACGCTTCTGTCGCTCTTATCGCAAACGTCGTGCCACTTTGGTGCGTTTCGTAGCAAGCCTTTTGATATCAGGGATTACAGGGTCGTTTTTGTCACCGTCTGGTTACTCCAGTGTGGCGGATTTCCGCCAACTCGCCCGATCTCGTCCTACAATTTGGCGGAAATCCGCCTTGTTGCCAGATTCACCCCCAGCTACCATCCGGCGCCAGAGGAAGGATTTGTCGCTTATGCGCGAACGCACCATCGCCAGTCATTTCGCCCGTGCCGCCCTCGGTGGTGCGCGCCGCCTCGGATTCGATTATTCGGGCCTGCTGCTGGAACTGGGGATCAGCCCTGAATTGCTCGACGAGCCCCGTGCGCGCATCGCCCCGGAGCAGTTCACCCAGTTGATCCAGAGCCTGTGGCTGGCACTGGACGACGAATACCTGGGCTTCGGCAAGGCACCGAGCAAACCCGGCAGCTTCGCCATGATGTGCCACGCCTCGATTCATTGCCGCAATCTGGAAAAAGCCCTGCAACGCGGCTTATTGTTTTATAGCCTATTCCCCGACGCCCCGCGTCTGACCCTGAGCCGCGAAGACGAATGGGTGCGCCTGAGCCTCGACGATTCACAGTTGTGGGACCCGGATCACTTCCTCACCGAAAGCCTGCTGGTGATCTGGCATCGCCTCGGCAGTTGGCTGATCGGCCAGCGCATCCGCCTGGAGCAGGCGACGTTCAGCTACGCGAAACCTGCGCACGGCGCTGAATACGACCTGCTGTTTCCCTGCCCGTTGGTGTTTTCAGCGGATCAAAGCAGTCTGCTGTTTCACAGCCGTTACCTGCACATGCCACTTTTGCAGGATGAACGCACCCTCAAACACTTCCTCGAACGCTCCCCCGCTGACTTGCTGTCTCGTCCGGATGATGGCGACAGTCTCAGCAGTCGCCTGCGCCGCTTGCTCAGCCGCGACAGTGCGCACTGGCCGGATCTGGAAGCGGTGGCGGCGCACTTGCACATCAGCCCGCAAACGCTGCGCCGGCATTTGCGTGAGGAAGGCACGAGTTTTCAGGAGTTGAAGGATCAGTTGCGGCGGGATATCGCCATTTATCATTTGGGGCGGGCGGATCTGTCGTTGCAACAGATTGCCGAGCAGCTGGGGTTTTCCGAGCCGTCGGCGTTTCATCGGGCTTTCAAGAAGTGGACGGGGGTGACGCCGGGGGCTTATCGGGCGCAGGAGCAGTGAGGTGTCTTCGAGATCTCGCCTTCTGAAATACCGTGGATTTCGGAGGTGGGTTTGTTTGTCTGGGATTTCTGGGGGTTTGGGGTTTGGGGTTTGGGGTTTGGGGTTTGGGATTTGGGAGCATATCCGTTGCTGCGGTAACGGCTGCTTAGGGTTCCGCCCTTACGGCGGGTCACTTTTGGCAAACGCCCCAAAAGTAACCAAAAGGGCTGCTCCCTGACGTACGGCACTTCGCTTAGGCTCAGTGTTCCCTCGCTACGGCGTCCATCCGGGGGCATCGCCTCCGGTTTGCTGCGCTGCACCTCCTCTCGATGTGTTTGGCTTCGCCAAACGGCGCTGCGCGCCTGCCCCGGATGAACACCTCCGCTCGGCCTGCCGATGGGGCTGAAGATCAAGAGCAGGATCAACAGCCAGATCAAAAGCCAGATCAACAGCCAAATCAAGAGCCCCTCACCCTAGCCCTCTCCCGGAGGGAGAGGGGACTGACCGAGGTGTTTGGGAGAGCTACGCCGACATGAAATACCGAGTCGAACTCGGATTCGAAAGGCTCACAAATCGGCGCCCTCTCCTTGGGGAGAGGGCTGGGGTGAGGGGCAAACCCAACACAAAACCAAAGCCGACCACACGCTTTTCACCACTCAACACAATGAGCGTCAGCTCAAGTACCGCTCTTGACCTTCACCAATCAACACAATGAGCGTCAGCTCAAGTACCGCTCTTGACCTTCACCAATCAACACAATGAGCGTCAGCTCAAGTACCGCTCTTGACCTTCACCAATCAACACAATGAGCGCTAGCTCAAGTACCGCTCTTGATCTTCACCAATCAACACAATGAGCGTTAGCTCGAGTACCGCTCTTGATCTTCACCAATCAACACAATGAGCGTTAGCTCGAGTACCGCTCTTGATCTCAACGCCCGTCGGAAGGCTGAGCGGAGGGATTGATCCGGGGTGGGAGCGCAGCGACCGTTTGGCGAAGCCAAACACATCGAGAGGAGGTGCAGCGCAGCAAACCGGAGGCGATGACCCCCGGATCGATCCCGCAGCGAAGGAACCCGAGCCACAGCGAGGGCCGTACGTCAGGGTAAAGCCTTTTTGGTTACTTTTTCGGCGTCTGGAAAAAGTGACCCGCCGTAAGGGCGGAACCATAGGAAGCCGTTACCGCAGCAACGGATATGCCCCCCAAAACCCAGCCCCCCCCCCCCTCAAACCGCAGGAAAATGAATCCGAAACGCCGCCCCCCCCATCGGCGAATTTCCCAACATCAACTTCGCGTTATAACTCTCGATAATATCCTTGACCACAGCCAACCCGATCCCCTGCCCCGGATGCTGCCGATCCAACCGCTCCCCACGCTCCAGAATCCGCGCCCGCTGATCCGGCGGCACCCCCGGCCCATCATCCTCGACACACAAATCAATCCCGGCCAGGCTCTCACGCACACTGATACGCACCTCACCCAGACACAGCCGATACGCGTTCTCCAGCAAATTCCCCATCATTTCCAACAAAGCGCCCTGCTCGATCGGCACATAACAATGCTCCGGCAAATCAAACGCCACCCGCACCTGCTTGTCGCGATACACCTTGTCCAACGTATCGCACAGACTTTTAAGCACCGGTTGCAAGCGCACCTGATGCCGCACCAGACCGCTTTTACGCAAACTCGCCCGCTGCAACTGATAACTGATCTGCTGACTCATACGCTCGATCTGGCTCTGCAGCACCCAGGCCTGATCCAGATCCTTGGGCCGTTGCGCCATGTCCTCACTGACCCCCTGCAACACCGCCAACGGCGTTTTCAGACTGTGCGCCAAATCATCCAGAGAATCGCGATAACGACTACGCTGCTGCCGCTCGCTCAGCAGCAATCGGTTCAGCGAGCCCGTCAGACGCAACAGCTCGCGCGGGTGTTGCTCAGTGAGACTTTCACGCGTGCCGCCCTCGATCTCATCCAGCTCCTGACTGAGTTGACGCAAGGCCTTGAGGCCCCAGGTCAAGCCGATCCACAACAGCGCCAGCAAAACGAGCAACGCTGCGCCGAAGCCCAGATAAAGATTTTCGCGCAAGCCTTCAAGGGTAGTTTCGTACTCACGCACTGGTTGCAGGGCGACGATGCTGAACGCCGCACTTTTACCGCCAAGCAGTTTCACTTCAACGTCGTAGACGAAGAACTCCTGACCGCTGGCCTCGCGAATTCGCGCGAATTCGTTACCGAGGCCGTCGTAACGCGGCTTGTAGTTGATCTGTTCCTCTTGAGTGGCTTTCGAGCGCCAGACCAGATGCCCCTCACGGTCGTAGATATAGCCGAGCAGCCGGAAGTCGGTGAGGTTGAAACGCTCATCCGGCAACTGCGAAGGCATGACCAGTTTGCCGTTTTCAATGCGCGCAGCCGAGATCAGCGTGGTGACGTCCGAAGCCAGGCGCTGCTCGATCGAGTCCTGCAACGCGAGGCTGAATGCGCCCTGCATGGCCGGCAGCAAGGCGAGCATGAACAACACCGCCAACGTGGTGGCGGCGAGCATCAACCGGACGCGAAGAGAACGAATCAAGTGCAGCGCTCATTGAACAGGTAGCCGAGGCCGCGCACGGTGTCGATCGGCTTGAACCCGGCCGGGCCTTCGAGTTTGCGGCGCAAGCGGCCGACCAGCACTTCGATGACGTTCGGATCGCGCTCGTCGTCGTCCGGATAGAGTTGCTCCATCAGGCGATCCTTGGGCACCACTTGCTGGTGATGGCGCATGAGGTATTCGAGGATGCGGTACTCGTACGCGGTCAGCGCCAGCGGTTGCTCGTCGAGGGTCGCCTGCTTGCGATTGAGGTCGAGCAACAGCGGGCCGGCGACGATGGTCGACTGGGTAAAACCGCTGGAGCGGCGCAGCAAGGCATTCAGGCGCGCGTCGAGTTCTTCGAACTGGAAGGGTTTGACCACGTAGTCGTCGGCGCCGGCAGCGAGGCCTTCGACCTTGTCCTGCCAGTTGCCACGTGCGGTGAGGATCAGGATCGGGAAGGTCTTGCCGCCCGAGCGCAACTGCCGGATCAGGTCGAGACCGCCCATGCCCGGCAGACCGAGATCGATCACCGCCAGGTCAAAGTTGAACTGTCCGGTCTGGTACAACGCCTCCTCGGCATTGGCCACGGACTCAACCACGTGGCCGCTCTCCGTCAGACGGGTTTGCAGGTGATGGCGCAACAGCGCTTCATCTTCGACGACCAACAGTTTCATATCGCTCTCCCGGGCAAATCAGAATCTCCAAAAACACACCTGTGGGAGCGAGCCTGCTCGCGAAATCGGTGGATCAGTCAATGAAGATGTCGACTGACACATCGCCTTCGCGAGCAGGCTCGCTCCCACATTTAGCCTGGCGGCAACACTTTAGAAAAAGTAGTTGGCTGACAGGTAAGTCTGCGCGCTACTGGTCAGGTCCAGCGAGCCTTGCTTGCTGCCACCGCGTTCGCTCATCTCGGTGCTGGCATTGCTGCGCAGGTAACGGTAACCGAGTTCCACCGAAGTGTTTTGCGAAACTTGCTGCATCACACCGAACTGGCCGCCGACCGCGTAACCGATGTCACTGTCGCGGCTATAGCCTGGCGACTCCTGGGTCAACTTGGTCAAACCCGCCGTCGCGCCGCCGAACAATTTGGTGGTGCTGCCCACCGGGTAGAACAGATCGTAGCTGCCCAGCAGGTTTTCCTGGCGCAGTTTAATGCCATTGTGCGAACCGGACACGTTGTCGTAAGTCGCGTAGTAGCGGCCCTGCGAGTTTTGCTGGCCGAGGCGTACGCCGTAAGTGTTGTTGCCGTCGATCGCGCCGGTGGCGTTAGGGTGATCGAGGTTGTTGTTCAGAGCATGGGATTTGTCGATCTTGTCACTGGTCTGGCCGAAGGTCAGACCGGCGAAGTTCGAAGTGGTGTCGGCCTGGGCCGCGACGCTGGCGCTCATTACGGTCAATGCCAGCAGCAGTTTATTAAAACGAGTCATGGGATTTCCTCTTTCACAGTGCTGTTTGGGTATGGCGCAAGGTTACTGACCCTCCCCTGTACCGCCCCTGAACACTCTCTGAACCTGACCTGAACCAAATCGACTAGGCTGTTCTGAGCACTTTTCGCCAAGGAGACCGATATGCGCCTGTTCCTCGCCCTCACGTTCCTCGCTGTCAGCAGCCTCACTCAGGCTGCGATCAAGACCGCAGAAATCCCCTATCAAAGTGCCGACGGCACACAGCTGATTGGCTACTACGCCTACGACGACGCCATCAAAGGCAAACGCCCGGGAATTGTCGTGGTACATGAGTGGTGGGGCTTGAACGAGTACGCCAAGCGCCGCGCACGGGACCTGGCTGAGCTGGGATATAGCGCGCTGGCGATTGATATGTACGGCGAGGGCAAGAACACCGAGCACCCGAAAGACGCCATGGCGTTCATGCAGGCGGCAACTCAGGATGCGGCGGCCTCCAGCAAACGTTTTGAGGCCGGGCTGAACCTGCTGAAGAAACAACCGCAGACCGACGCGAACAAACTCGCGGCCATTGGTTACTGCTTCGGCGGTGGCGTGGTGCTGAATGCGGCGCGCCAGGGTGAACCGCTAGCCGGTGTGGTGAGTTTCCACGGTGCACTGGCGACCAAGACCCCGGCCACACCCGGCAGTGTGAAGGCGAAGATTCTGGTGGAACATGGCGCCTTGGACAGCATGGTCACGCCGGACAACGTCAGCGCCTTCAAAGCGGAAATGGACAAGGCCGGTGCTGACTATAAATTCGTCAGTCTTGACGGTGCCAAGCATGGCTTTACCAATCCGGATGCCGATCGCTTGAGCCACGGCGAGCACGGTGGCCCGGATATCGGCTACAACAAGGCTGCCGATGAAAAATCCTGGGCGGACATGAAAGCGTTCTTCCAGAAAATCTTCAGCTGACCCGCCCGCACCTGATCGTTCCCACGCTCCGCGTGGGGATGCAGCCCGGGACGCTCTGGGTCCCAAAGCGGACGCAGAGCGTCCATTGAGGTGTTCCCACACAGAGCATCGGAACGATCAGTGCCTCTACCCAGTTTGACTGCCAAACGGCAAAATGCCTGCCATGAATCCTACCCCCGCCCTGCCCGCTTGCTGCACCCCGCTCGATACCCACTGGCCAATGCCGACGGTGTTGCCTGACACCGTGCTGCTCAGCACTCACTTCGATCCGTCACAACTGCTCGGCGATGATTTCCGGCGCAGCGCTATCGAGCCACCGCCAAGCATTCAACGCTCGGTGGCCAAGCGCCAGGCGGAGTTTCTCGCCGGGCGCATCTGTGCCCGCGCGGCGTTACAGCAATTGGAAGGCACTGCAGTGGTCCCGGCGATCGGCGAAGATCGCGCGCCGGTGTGGCCGGCACATATCTGCGGTTCGATCACCCACAGCACCGGTCGTGCGGCAGCGATTGTCGCCAACAAGCAGCATTGGCGCGGTCTGGGCATGGATCTGGAAAACCTGCTCAACACCGAACGCGCCGAGCGTCTCGCCGGGGAAATCCTCATACCGGCAGAAATGCGGCGCATGGCCGCCGGTGAGAGGGAGCAACTGGCACTGTGGGTGACGCTGACGTTTTCGGTGAAAGAAAGCCTGTTCAAGGCGCTTTACCCGATCGTGCAGAAGCGCTTTTACTTCGAGCACGCGGAAGTGCTGGAGTGGACGGAACAAGGCCACGTGCGCTTGCGCTTGTTGACGGACTTGTCGAACGAATGGCGCAACGGCACCGAGCTGGATGCGCAGTTCGGTGTGCAGGATGGGCAGTTGTTGAGTCTGGTCAGCATTGCGGCCTGAAATCTTTATCGTCTGTCGGGGCCTCATCGCTGGCAAGCCAACTCCCACAGTGCCGGTGATGGACACAGACTTGATGTACGCCCTGAAACCTGTGGGAGCTGGCTTGCCAGCGATGGGGCCAGCACTACTATCCACGATTCAGCGGCGCTCCTGATTCCTCGGCCAGCTCAGGCTGAAGCAAGCCCCACCCAGACTCTTGCTCTTGCCAATGATTGCGCGGCCGTCATGCCAGTGGATGATCCGCCGCACAATCGACAAGCCCAAGCCATGTCCGCCTGACGCCCGGGTACGGCTGTCATCCAGACGCAGGAACGGCGTGAAGATTCGCTCCCACGCCACCTCCGGCACACCCGGCCCGTCGTCCTCGACGTCCACCCGACAACGCAGCTGCCCGACCTGGTAACTCACCGTAACGTTGGAGCGCGCATGGCGCATGGCGTTGCTCACCAGATTCTGCAATGCCCGGTGCAGATAACGCGGCTCGGCCTCGACCCAGGCGTCGTCGTTATCGGCTGCAGACAGGCACAAGCCGCGCTGCACCGTGACCTCGGCGCGCAGCGGCGCCAGTTCTTCAATGACCTGATTGACCAGCGCGTCGAGATCAATGCGCTGGAACGTCAGCGCCGGCGAGCCCTGCTCCAGCCGGGCATAGGTGAGCATTTCATCGACCAGCTTATCGAGGTCTTCGATGTCGTGATCCATGCCCTCACGGTACTTTTCCAGCGCTTGCGGGGTGGTCGCCGAACCGATCATCTCCAGACCGAAACGCAAGCGCGCCACCGGCGTGCGCAACTCGTGGGATACCGCGCGCACCAGTTCGCGCTGGATCGCCAGCAACTGCTGCAAGTGCTCAGCCATTTTGTTGAACGCCGAGGCGAGGCGTCCGACCGAGTCGGCACCGCGCGCCGGCACACGGGTTTCCAGGCTGCCCTTGGCGATACGTGTGGCCGCCGCTTCAAGGCCGCGCAAACGCCGTTCGAGCTGGCGCACCAACAGATAAACGATAAGGCCGATCAAACTCAGGCCGAGCGCGGCGATCAACACCAGCCACTCCGGCGGATACGGATTCATCTGATACAGCGGGCCGATTTCCAGTACCCACGGCGTGCCGACCATGCCGGCAAACACGCGGATCGAATCGCCACCCTTGCCCAACGCCATCACCGTGTCGCCCTCAGCCACGCGACGACTCTGATCCTCATCCATGTCGGCGTCGTTCACCGTGACCAGGCGCAGATCGAATCCGAAGCCCTTCTCTTCCTTTATTTGCGCCAACCGCTTGGGCTGCTCGCCCACGGGCACGCGCACCAGCTCATCGGCCAACAGGTAAATCGTCGCGCGGGCCAGTTGCTCGCTGATCTGCTGCACCTCTCCTACCAGCACAAGTTGCTCCTTGTCGCTGACCAGCCGGTAAACCTTTGCCGCATGCGGGCCGGTCTGCTCTACCAGCGCCTGACCGCGCTGGACCCGGGTGCGCTGGGTCAGGTCGAGATCGGTCTCGGCAAACTTTTTCAGCGCCAGTGGAATCCCGAGCAAACGCTCCCACACCAGCAGCGCGCGATGGCGCTCGGTTTCGTTCATCGGTTGCAGATTGTCGGCCATCAGCGAGAACGTGCCATGGGCCAGGCGCTCGCGGTATTGCTCGCTGCGCACCTGGTTAAGCAGGTTCAGCGCGAGCACGCCGAGCACCGCCACCAGAATCAGCGCGGCGCACATGCCGCCGTAAATGCGCAGGAAGATCGAGTTCACAGCGGCAGGTCTACGCAGGCTTCGGGGACAAACAGATAGCCCTTGCTGCGGATGGTCTTGATCAGGCGCGGGTGATCGGGGTCATCGCCGATTTTCGGGCGGATGCGCGAGATGCGTACATCGATCGAGCGATCCTGGCCGTCATAGCCGATGCCACGCAGCGCGGTGAAGATTTCCTCCCGGGACAGAATTCGCCCGGCATTGGACACCAACAGCCAGAGCAGATCGAATTCGGCGCTGGTCAACTCGATGCCGTTGTCGCTCAACCAGGCTTCGCGCAAAGCGTCGTCCACCACCAGTGGGCCGAATTGCAGTCGACGGCTTTTTTCCGCGACGGGCTCCGGTGTGTCACTGCGTCGCAGCAGCGCCTGAATCCGCGCCAGCAACAGGCGTGGGCGCACCGGTTTGCAGACGTAATCGTCGGCACCAAGATCAAGCCCCTGAATCTGATCGGCATCGTCGGTACGCGCCGTGAGCATCAGGATCGGCCCGTCATAACGGTCGCGCACCTTGCGGCAGATACTCAGGCCATCTTCACCGGGCAGCATCAGATCGAGGATGACCAGATCCGGTTGCTCCTTGATGATCCGCGCCGCCGCCAGTGCACCGTTGCCTTCGATTTCGACGCGCAGTCCATTGGCTTGCAGGTAGTCGCGAGTGAGTTCGGCCAGACGCTGATCATCCTCGACTATCAATACCTGAAAGGCTTGTTGCTCCACCGGTGACCTCTGCTTGCTGTTTTTATTAATAGAAGGGATCGCTTGGATCAGCTCCTGCAAAAGCATGCGTGGTGCCAGATCATCCTGATCATTTGTCATGTTTCTGGAGGAAAAATATGCCTGCGCATGGCCCGATTGTATAAACGGCGTACAGCCAGAACACAAGTCGGTAAATGCGTTCGGACAAGGCGGTTTTTTGTGATAGGGTTCGCGCCCTTAAAAATCCGCTGAAGCGTTTTTCCCGGCGAAAAAACAGTGACAAACGGTCTAGCTCAGCAGGTTCGCGGCCTACACGCGACTTCGCCGTTTCGCACACAATTTACGCACAGGTTTATCCACAGGCTATACATTGCAATAGCCCCCCAAAACGCATTATCTTGTAGCCCGCGCTCAAAAAAACCCTACATGTAGGGGTTGAGACAAAAAACCAAACACAAACCGGACAGTGAATTCAAGGCTTTTTATTGCCATTGTCGGGTTGAACCAAACGTATTTTCACAAGCCCAAACCGCGCCTGCGGATGGCTACCGTTTTTCAGTCGGCAACGACGATAACGGTACGGGTGTTGCAGTCTGAAACTGCGCCCCGAAAGGAATGCGGTTTGACGCGGATCGCGCGAACCGAAGACTTCGGCATGGAAGCGGCGCCCACAAGGCCCCCTTCCTGAACTGTCCCGAAGTCGTTATGCCCGGCGCGTGCCGGTTGTAGTGCTTCAGGACGGAACGGTGGGCACCGTGATGGTGCCCAAACAAACATAGAGAACGTGGAGACACCCATGCAAACCGACACAACTCGCGAGAACCCGCAGGGCACCTTGCCGCAGGCCGCCGATTCGACTTCGGATCTGGCAGCCACCGCGCCTGGTCAACTGCGCGTGATCAAGCGTAATGGCACTGTCGTTCCTTACACCGATGACAAGATCACCGTCGCTATCACCAAAGCGTTTCTCGCAGTTGAGGGCGGCACCGCTGCCGCTTCGTCGCGAATCCACGACACCGTTGCCCGCCTGACCGAACAGGTCACCGCGACCTTCAAGCGTCGCATGCCATCGGGCGGCACCATCCACATCGAAGAAATCCAGGACCAGGTCGAACTGGCCCTGATGCGTGCCGGCGAGCAGAAAGTTGCTCGCGACTACGTGATCTATCGTGACGGTCGTTCGAAAGAACGCGCCGCCCACGCCCCGGCCGAAGAAGCGGTCAACGCGCATCCGTCGATCCGCATCACCCGCGCCGACGGCAGCCTGGCACCGCTCGACATGGGCCGCCTGAACACCATCGTCACCGAGGCCTGCGAAGGTCTGGAAGAAGTCGACGGCGACCTGATCCAGCGCGAAACCCTGAAAAACCTGTACGACGGCGTGGCCCTGACCGACGTCAACACCGCCCTGGTGATGACTGCCCGTACTTTGGTTGAGCGCGAGCCGAACTACTCGTTCGTGACCGCCCGCCTGCTGATGGACACCCTGCGTGCCGAAGGCCTGAACTTCCTCGAAGTCGCCGAAAGCGCCACCCATCACGAAATGGCCGACCTGTACGCCAAGGCGCTGCCGGCTTACATCGCCAAAGGTATCGAGTTCGAACTGCTGAACCCTGTGCTGGCCACCTTCGACCTGGAAAAACTGGGCAAGGCGATCAACCACGAGCGCGATCAGCAATTCACCTACCTGGGCCTGCAAACCCTGTACGACCGCTACTTCATCCACAAGGATGGCGTGCGTTTCGAGCTGCCACAGATCTTCTTCATGCGTGTGGCCATGGGCCTGGCGATCGAAGAGAAGCAGAAAGAAGATCGTGCGATCGAGTTCTATAACTTGTTGTCGTCGTTCGACTACATGGCTTCGACCCCGACACTGTTCAACGCCGGTACCCTGCGTCCACAGCTGTCGAGCTGCTACCTGACCACCGTTCCGGACGACCTGTCGGGCATCTACCACGCGATCCACGACAACGCCATGCTGTCGAAATTCGCTGGCGGCCTGGGCAACGACTGGACGCCGGTACGTGCACTGGGCTCGTACATCAAAGGCACCAACGGCAAGTCGCAAGGTGTGGTTCCGTTCCTCAAAGTCGTGAACGACACGGCCGTCGCCGTTAACCAGGGTGGCAAGCGCAAAGGCGCTGTCTGTGCCTACCTGGAAACCTGGCACATGGACATCGAAGAGTTCATCGAGCTGCGCAAGAACACCGGTGATGATCGTCGTCGTACCCACGACATGAACACTGCCAACTGGATCCCTGACCTGTTCATGAAGCGTGTCTTCGATGACGGCAAGTGGACCCTGTTCTCGCCATCCGAAGTTCCGGACCTGCACGACCTGACCGGTAAAGCCTTCGAAGAGCGCTACGAGTACTACGAAGCCCTGACCGAGTACCCGGGCAAGGTCAAGCTGTTCAAGACCATCCAGGCCAAAGACCTGTGGCGCAAAATGCTCTCCATGCTGTTCGAAACCGGCCACCCATGGCTGACTTTCAAAGACCCGTGCAACCTGCGTAGCCCGCAGCAGCACGTCGGCGTGGTTCACAGCTCGAACCTGTGCACCGAGATCACCTTGAACACCAACAAGGACGAGATCGCCGTTTGCAACCTGGGCTCGATCAACCTGCCAAACCACATCGTGGATGGCAAGCTGGACACCGCCAAGCTGCAACGCACCGTGAACACTGCCGTGCGCATGCTCGACAACGTGATCGACATCAACTACTACTCGGTGCCGCAAGCGAAGAACTCCAACTTCCGCCACCGTCCGGTGGGTCTGGGCATCATGGGCTTCCAGGACGCCTTGTACCTGCAACACATCGCCTACGGTTCCGACGCTGCCGTCGAGTTCGCCGACAAGTCGATGGAAGCGGTCAGCTACTTCGCGATCCAGGCGTCCTGCGACCTGGCTGACGAGCGTGGCGCGTACGAGACGTTCAACGGCTCGCTGTGGTCCAAAGGCATCCTGCCACTGGACTCGCAACAGATCCTGATCGAACAACGCGGCCAGAAGTACATCGACGTTGACCTGAACGAAACCCTCGACTGGGCACCGGTTCGCGCCCGTGTACAGAAAGGCATTCGTAACTCCAACATCATGGCCATCGCACCGACCGCGACCATCGCCAACATCACTGGCGTATCGCAGTCGATCGAACCGACCTACCAGAACCTGTATGTGAAATCGAACCTGTCGGGCGAATTCACCGTGATCAACCCGTACCTGGTTCGCGACCTCAAGGCTCGCGGTCTGTGGGACTCGGTCATGATCAACGACCTGAAGTACTACGACGGTTCGGTTCAGCAGATCGAGCGCATCCCGCAAGAACTCAAAGAGCTCTACGCGACTGCCTTCGAAGTGGACACCAAGTGGATCGTTGACGCCGCCAGCCGTCGTCAGAAGTGGATCGACCAGGCTCAATCGCTGAACCTGTACATCGCTGGCGCCTCGGGCAAGAAACTCGACGTGACCTACCGCATGGCTTGGTACCGTGGTCTGAAAACCACTTACTACCTCCGTGCCCTGGCCGCGACCAGCACCGAGAAGTCGACCATCAACACCGGCAAGCTGAACGCTGTTTCCAGCGGCGGCAACCACGGTGACGATTCGGTTCTGGCCGCTCCAGCCGGTCCGGCGCCAGTGCCAAAGGCTTGTGCGATTGACGAGCCGGATTGCGAAGCTTGCCAATAAGCTGAGCACGTTCAGGTGCCGAAAGACACCTGAATGAAAAAAGCCCCTGACAGACCTCTGGTTTGTCGGGGGCTTTTTTTTGCATCAGTGTTGAGCCAGATAGATCTGGGTTGGCTGACTGGCCGCCGTTGCTGGCAAGAGCAAAGCCCCCCCTTCTGCTGTCCACCACTCGACGGGATGAGCGTCGGCTCGACAGCAGCTCTTGATATTAGAGGCCGTTTAGGGGATTGGGGTTTGGGGGTTGTGAGCATATCCGTTGCTGCGGGTGTTGCTGATTAGGGTTCCGCCCTTACGGCGGGTCACTTTTGGCAAACGCCCCAAAAGTAACCAAAAGGGCTGCTCCCTGACGTACGGCACTTCGCCTAGGCTCAGTGTTCCCTCGCTACGGCGTCCATCCGGGGGCATCGCCTCCGGTTTGCTTCGCTGCACCTCCTCTCGATGAATGCGGCTTCGCCGCACGGCGCTGCGCGCCTACCCCGGATGAACACCTCCGCTCGGCCTGCCGATGGGCCTGAAGATCAAGATCAAGATCAAGATCAAGATCAAGATCAAGATCAAGATCAAAAGCCAAAGCCAAAGCCAAAGCCAAAGCCAAAGCCAAAGCCAAAGCCAAAGCCAAAGCCAAAGCCAAAGCCAAAGCCAAAGCCAAAGCCAATCAAAAGATTGCAGCCTTCGGCAGTGCCTACAAGGCATAAGTACAACCGCCAGAGCTTGGTCGACTGTCAGGTCGCCATCGCTGGCAAGCCAGCTCCCACAGGGGTGGAGTACAACCGACAGAAACAGGTCGGCTGTCAGGCCGCCATCACTGGCAAGCCAGCTCCCACAAAAAAATGAGTACACCCCCGCACGCGGCGCATGCCGCCCCACTCAACACAATGAGCGTTAGCTCGAGTACCGCTCTTGATCTCAAGCGCCCGTCGGCAGGCTGAGCGGAGGGATTGATCCGGGGGTGGGAGCGCAGCGACCGTTTGGCGAAGCCAAACACATCGAGAGGAGGTGCAGCGAAGCAAACCGGAGGCGATGCCCCCCGGATCGATCCCGCAGCGAAGGAACCCGAGCCACAGCGAGGGCCGTACGTCAGGGTAAAGCCTTTTTGGTTACTTTTTCGGCGTCTGGAAAAAGTGACCCGCCGTAAGGGCGGAACCCTAATCAGCAACACCCGCAGCAACGGATATACCCCCAAAACCCAAAACCCACCCCAAAAAAAAGCCCCTCAAAAAGAGGGGCTCCTTGAACAACCAAAAACCCGACTCAGGTCATCTGAATGATGGTCTGCATGATGGTGCTCTGAGTCGAAATAGTCTTCGCGTTCGCCTGATAGTTGCTCTGACCCTTGATCAGATCAACCAGCTCATTGGTCAGGTTAACGTTCGACTCTTCCAGCGAGTTAGACGCGATCGAACCCAAAGTACCGGTTTCCGGCGCATCGTAACCCGGGATACCCGAAGCGAAAGTCTCCTTCCAACTGGTACCGCCAATCGCCTGCAAGCCCTGTTCGTTGGTGAAGCTCGCCAACGCAACCTGGCCGATGGCCTTGCTCTGGTTGTTGCTGAAGTTGGCGAACAACGTACCGGTGCCGTCGATGGTCAGGTTGGTGATCTGGCCAGTGGCGTAACCATCCTGAGTCGGGATCGAACGCGCGGTGTCAGCGTTGTACTGAGTGGTCTTGGCCATCGAAATGGTCACGCCCTTCGTGTTCGCCGCTGCGCCGTTAGGCACAAAGGCGCCGTTGATCACGTTGCCCGGTACCCAGCCTTTGAGCGTCAGGTCGCTGCTGATGATCGGCTTCGTGGCATCCGCCGGATTTGGCGTGCTGACCTGAAGCAAGTTGCCGGACGAATCGAATGTCAGTGTCGAAGCAACCGGATCGACCTTGGTTGGATCGCTACCGGCTGCATCCGGGTTACGACCATCTACCAACGTGTAAACCTTCCAGGTGTTCTCGCCAGTCTTGACCATGTACTGATCCATGACGTGCGAGTTGCCCTGCGTGTCATAGATCGGGGTGCTGAAGCTCTTGGTGTATGTCTCAAGCTTGCTCGGATCAAACTTGACGGCGGTGGCGCCCGTATCAACGATCACCGGTGCCTTCGAGTTCAGGTTGATGCTCGAAGTCACCAGGGAAGTCGACTTCGGCGCCAGGTTCGAGGTATCGATCTTCAGGTCGGTCAATACGCCGTTGATGATCTTGCCGTTGGCATCCACACCGTAACCCTGCAGACGCGAGGTGTAGTCGGTGTTGGTGATGTAACCGGCGTTGTCGACCTTGAACGTACCGGCACGGGTATAGGAAATCGAACCGTTGTTGCTCATGGTGAAGAAGCCGGAACCGTTGATGCCCATGTCCAGCACGTTACCGGTGTTGTTGATGTCACCCTGGGTGAACTGCTGAGAAACGTTGGCCAGGCGCACGCCGTTACCGATCACTTTGCTGCCGCTACCCAGGCGAGTGGCCGAGTAAACGTCTTCGAATTCTGCACGGGACGATTTGAAACCGGCGGTCGCGACGTTGGCGATGTTGTTGCCGGTCACGTCCAGTTGCTTGTTGGCTGCATAGAGACCGCTAAGGCCGATATTGAAAGACATATTCCACTCCTTTGTGCCGGTTAATCGGCTCTATATACCAATGGTTTGTACTTTGGACAGGGCAACGGTGCCCTTGCCAGCGAGGTTGAGCATCAGCTCGCCACCGGTCTGGCTGATGGTCACGCTGCTGACCGTGGCTGGCAGATAGGTCGCCAGGTCCGTCGCGGTGCCATTGATCGGCGCACTGGCCTTGAAGGTGTAAGTTCCGGCAGGCACCAGCGCGCCGTCCTTGTCCTTGCCATCCCAGGTGAAGCTGGCGTTGCCGGCCGCGCGACTGCCCAGATCGATGACGCGTACGGCTTTGCCATCCTTGTCGGTAACGGTCACGGTGCCGCCAGCGATGGACGTCGACAGGTTCAACGAACCGGTAAGGCCTTTGCTCGGATCATCGAGTTGCGCGCTATTGGTCTGCACGATCACGTTGCGACCCACCAGCGAAGATGCCTGCAACGCTTGCGAAGAGTTGTAGTTGCCGGCCAGGCCACTCACGGTGGAGTTCAGCGTGGTGATGCCTTCCAGGCTGCTGAACTGCGCCAACTGCGCAACGAACGCGCTGTTGTCTTGCGGATCGAGCGGGTTCTGGTTTTTCAGCTGGGTAACCAGCAGTTGCAGGAACGCATCCTTGCCCAGCGCCTTGCCGCCAGTGGCGCTGTTGGTGGCCGAGGCGATGCCACCCGTGGTCGTACTGCTCGTTTTTTTCGAGGAGTTCGCCAGGATGTCCTTCAGGCTCAGGGAGCCGGTGGAATCGGTAACACTCATGACAGTCGCCCCTTATTACTGACCGAGGGTCAGCACCTTCTGCATCATGGTTTTGGCGGTGTTCATCATTTCGGCGTTGGTCTGGAACGACCGGCTCGCGGAAATCATGTCAGCCATTTCTTCCACCACGTTGACGTTCGGGTAGTAGACGTAGCCCTTGGCGTCGGCGGCCGGATGGTTCGGCTCGTAACGCGCTTCGAGATTGCTCTGGTCTTCGACCACGCCGAGCACCTGCACGCCTTGACCGGCGGCATCCTGGCTCTGGAACAGCGAGTTGCTGCCGCTGTTCTGGCCACCCTGGAACATGGTGGCGAACACCGGGTGACGGGCGCGATAGGTCTGGTCGATGCTCGACGAGACGGTCTCGGCGTTGGCGATGTTCGAGGCCACGGTGTTCAGACGCGTGGTCTGTGCGCTCATGCCGCTGCCGGCAATGTTGAAAACGCTGGACAGGGACATGGATTACTCTCCGCGCAGGGCTGACACCAGCCCTTTGAATTTGCTGTTGAGCAGGGTGAAGCTGGCCTGGAAGCCAACGGCGTTTTCCGCGTAGTTCGACTGTTCCAGTTGAGCGTCCACGGTGTTCTGGTCGATCGACGGTTGCATCGGCGTGCGATACAGCAGCGATTCGTCGCCATTGCCCAGACCTTCAGCCTCGATGTGACGGCTGTTGGTCATGTTCAGGGCGATGGTGCCGTTGGCGTTCTTCTGGGTCTGTGCTTCAAGCACTTTGGAGAAGTCCAGATCCCGAGCCTTGTAGTTCGGGGTATCGGCGTTGGCGATGTTGTTCGCCAGGACTTCGGCACGCTGGGCGCGGAAGCCAAGAGCCTTTTCGTGAATGCCGAGCGCTTTATCGAAGCTGATGCTCATGTCGGGAACCTTCGGGTGACCGGTTTTTCGTAACTGAGCTTTAGCAAGCGCCGTGCCAATGCGAGAAACGCCCGAAAACCGGGGGCTTGCGCCGTGCCGGCAAAGCGGCAATGCCAGAAAAGCGGCAACCGGTTTCCGCCGCATGCCGCTTTTCTGCCGCTTGCCTGCGTTCTATCAGCCAACACTGAACCCTGTGGGAGCGGGCTTGCCCGCGATGGCGGTATGTCTGGTTAATTTAAATCGACTGACATGGCGCTATCGCGGGCAAGCCCGCTCCCACAGGGTTTTGCGGTGATTCCAGCTTGAACGCCAGGCATAAAAAAAGGGAAGCCTTTAGAGCTTCCCGTTTTTTTGTGTTGCCGATGCAATCACTTCGCCTGGTAAATGATCCCCGGGCTGCACTGGACCATCTGGTAATGATCCGGCAAACCGTTCAGCGCTTCGGAAGCGCCAAGGAACAGATAACCGCCCGGCTTCAACGTACTGTGAATGCGCAACAGGATGTCTTTCTTCACCTCGGCGGAGAAGTAGATCAGCACGTTGCGGCAGAACACGATGTCGAACTTGCCCAGGCTTGCGTAGCTGTCGAGCAGGTTGAACGAGCGGAATTCCACCCGATTCTTGATCGGCGCCTTGATCACCCAGCGCCCCGGCCCTTTCGGGTCGAAGTAACGCTGCAGGCGTTCCGGCGACAAACCGCGACCGATCGCCAGGCTGTCGTACTCGCCAGTCTTGCAGTTGGTCAGCATGAGGCCGGACAGGTCAGTCGCAACAATCTGCACGCCCATCTTCAACTGACCGAGGTTGCTGCGCTCGAACTCGTCGATCGACATCGACAGCGAATACGGTTCCTGACCCGACGAGCACGCCGCCGACCAGATCCGCAGACGCTGGTTGGGACTGGCCTTGATCGCCTCGGGCAGCACCTTGTTCTTCAAGACTTCAAACGGATAGGTGTCACGAAACCACAGGGTTTCGTTGGTCGTCATGGCATCGACCACCTGCTCGCGCAAACCGCTGCGCGGCTGGGTCTGGATGCGCTGTACCAGCTCACCCAGGGATTTGATGCCTTGCTGCTCCATCAGTTTGTTGAGACGGCTCGAGACCAGGTACTGCTTGTTTTCACCGAGCAAAATGCCACAGGCTTTTTCCAGGAATACCCGGAACTGTTCGAAATCCAAATTACCCGTAGACAATGATGCCGCCTCTTAAATCGTGTTGACCGCCAGGGGCAAAAGGCCCCTAGCTGATATCTGCTGCTTTGATCCGGTCGACTACCCGGGATGCCAGGTCATCAGGACGGAATTTGGCCAGGAAGTCATCAGCACCGACTTTCTTGACCATCGCCTGATTGAATACCCCGGACAACGAAGTATGCAGGATGATATGAAGCTTTTGCATGCGCGCGTCGCCGCGGATCTCCGCCGTCAGGGTGTACCCGTCCATCTCCGGCATCTCGATGTCGGAGATCATCATCAGGAACTCTTCTTCCGGCTTCTTGCCCTCGTCGACCAGCTTGCGCAGGTAATCCAGCGCCTGCTTGCCGTCGTTCAACGCCACCACTTCGACGCCGATCGTCTGCAGGCAACGCGTGACCTGCTTGCGCGCCACCGACGAGTCATCGACCGTCAGCACCCGCAGCGACAACGCCTTGGTCTGGGTCTCGACATCGACCACGCCGACCGAAATCGCTTCCGGCGTCGGTGCGACTTCCGCCAGCACTTTCTCGACGTCGATGATTTCGACTAACTGATTGTCCACCCGAGTCACAGCGGTCAGGTAATGATCGCGACCGGTACCCTTGGGTGGTGGATGAATCTCTTCCCAGTTCATGTTGACGATGCGCTCCACCGAGCGGACCAGGAAACCCTGGGTCTTGGTGTTGTACTCCGTGATGATCACGAACGGGTTTTTCTTGTCTTTCAACGCACCCGAGCCGGTGGCCATTGCCAGATCAAGGATCGGAATGGTCGCCCCCCGGATATTCGCCACCCCGCACACGACAGGACTGGACTTGGGCATCAACGTCAGTGACGGGCATTGCAGCACTTCCCGCACCTTGAACACGTTGATGCCGTAGAGCTGCTGACCGTCGAGACGGAACAACAACAGCTCCAGGCGATTCTGCCCTACCAGTTGCGTGCGCTGGTTCACCGAATCCATTACACCAGCCATGCCCAGACTCCTACACCAACGCCAAGTGTTGTTGCGACGCACATTCATTGCTAAACGGCACGGCGCTTGCTTTTTAACTCGTATGAACGCTCAAACGACATTTTTTCGACGCCTGACATCTCCCCTTCGCAGAGGGCTTTGCGCGGTGTCCGCCGTTTGCTTCTTTTTCGCTGGCAGCCCTGCCATTGCTGATGCGGTTACCTTGCCTGACATGCTTATCGGCGTCACTCAGGGCTTTCTTGAGTTCACCGTAGAAGACTATCTGGCTACCAGTCAAACGGAAGGCCGTTACGAAATCGAAGTCAACCAGCTCGACCCCCGTATGCGCATGCCTATGTGCGACAAGGAATTGACAGCGTCGCTGGAGAGTCCGGCACGTCCGCTGGGCCGGGTAACCGTCAAGGTTCGCTGTGAAGGCAGCTCGCCCTGGACCGTGTTCGTGCCCGCTCAAGTCCGCCTGTTTCGCGAGATTGTGACCACCACCCGACCACTCAAACGCGCCGGGATTATCGAGCCGCAGGATGTGACCTTGCGTGAACGCGACATCAGCGTGATCAATCAAGGTTTTCTGACCTCGGTAGACGAAGCGATCGGGCAAAAATTAACCCGACCAACGGTCGCCGATCAGGTCATTACCCTGGTCCACCTCGAACAGGCAGAAGTCGTGCGCAAGGGCGATCAAGTGGTCATCACCGCCCGCAGCGGCACGCTTGCCGTGCGCATGCCCGGCGAAGCACTGGCCAATGGCGGTTTGAAAGAACAGATACGGGTGAAAAACCTCAACTCCCAACGCGTCATCAAGGCGCAAGTCACCGCGCCGGGCCAGGTGGAAGTCGCCATGTAAAACACTCATGAGAAAACTGGCGCGGACCCCGTCGCTTCCCTAAACTGTGCCGCAGCAGGACACGCGACGGCGCATGCAGACTCATTGGCAAATGAGCCTAAAGTTTTCCAGGGGATGGCCGAAAACATGGCAAGCGTCCAAATTCCCAGAGGTTTTTTATCATGGTCATCGATTTCAGCCGTTTGAACAGCTCCTCGTCCCTTACGGGCAGTACACGTACCAGCAACGCCAAGGAAACCGCCGAAACCGGCACTTCGGCGCCGCTGAATACCCCGGCCGAAACGGCCAGCACCGTAAAAAGCGGGGAATCGGTACACCTCAGTAATGAGGCTCAACAGTTGCAGAAGGTCACTGACAAGCTGCGCGATCAGCCTGCTGTCGACAAAGCCCGTGTGGCTGAGTTGAAAGCCGCGATTGCCGATGGCAGCTATAAAGTCGACAGCAACCGTGTAGCCAGCAAACTGCTCAACTTCGAAGCCCAGCGCTAGGCTTTCGCCGGCGCCAGGCTTTTGGACGCTTAAAACCCAAGGCCAGCCATGCACGACACTAACTTACTGCAACTGATCAACGACGACTTTGCTCCAGCTCAAGATTTGCTGGAGTTACTGCAAACCGAGTCCCTCGCCTTGCACGGTCGTGACATGCCACTGCTGGAAGAAATTCTGGCGCGCAAACAGGCGTTGATCATTCTGCTTGAACAGCATGGCCGCAAACGCAGCGAAATTCTCGCCAGCCTTGGCCTGTCGACGGATCGCCAAGGTCTCGAGCAACTGGCCAGCCAGTCGAGCATCGGCGCGCAGTTGCTGACGCAAGGTGACGCATTGACCGATCTTATCGCTCAGTGCCAGGCCGCCAACGTCAAGAATGGCCAATCGATCCAGATCCAGCAGGCCACCACGGCCAATCAGCTGAAAATCCTCACCGGCGGCGAACCGCCAGCGCTGTATGACGCCAGCGGCACTTTCGCCAAACCTGCCAAGCCACGTACGCTCAGCCAGGCGTGAGCCATTCGACGGGCCCGCACTACCAACCCGTGAAACATGCTGGCAAAATGCTGGCTAGCCATCGTCAAATTTTGTCTGGAGATTGAGAAAACGTGCCAAACGCCCTAAGCGCGGATGATGCTCCGCAGCCACCAAAGGTGCTCACCACGCCACTGGAAATCTCCAGCAACCTGCGCCAACTGCAAGATAGCCACGACCCGCTGATCATCACGTTCCACGAACGCAGCCAGCGCTTCCAGAGCTACCTGATCAAAGTCGACCGCGACAGCGCCTCGATTGCCCTCGACGAAATGATCCCGCGCGATGGCGAACGCTTCCTGCTCGCCGGCGAACCGTTCAGGGTCGAAGGTTTCCATGAAGGCGTACGCATTGCCTGGGAATGCACCGGCACGCTGAACATCGAAGAGTCCGACGGTGACCGCTTTTATACCGGCGAGCTACCGACCGAGGTGGTTTACCACCAGCGCCGTAACGCTTTCCGCGCCGCACTGAAACTGACCGATCTGGTCAGCGTCGAACTGGGCGGCGAGAAGCTCAAGGCGCCGATCAACGGCAAGTTGCTGGATATTTCCGCCACTGGCTGCAAGTTGCGTTTCGAAGGCGACATCACTGACCGCCTGCAACTGGGCCAGGTCTACGACCGCATGATCGCCCCGCCGCTGTTCGGCAACCAGCCGGCTTCGGTTGAACTGCGGTATCTGCACTTCGAAGAAAAACTCAACATCACCTTCGCCGGCCTGCGCTTCCACAACATCAGCGGCCAGGCTGCACGCAACGTTGAGCGTTTCGTTTATCAGTTGCAGCGTGAAGCCCGGCGCTTCGATAAAGACGATCTCTGAATCGAACGCATCGGCATAAATAGAAAGGGCAGTCCTTGGCGGGACAGCCCTTTTTATTTCCAACAAAATACCCGATTCCGAATGATTACTTGTGGCGAGGGGATTTATCCCCGATAGGGTGCGAAGCGCCCTCAAAACCATTCAATGCGCTGTATCAGTGAAATCCGGTAGCCCGGGTCGGGGCCACTTCGTGTCCCATCGGGGATAAATCCCCTCACCACAGGGGAATTCCGTCGGCGCTCGTTAAGGCCTGGCACCACTGATATCCGGCGCGGTTTTTTCGCTATCGTCATCCGGGCCTGCTACCACCTCAGACTCAGGTTCTTTCTCAGGTTCTGGCTCGGGCTCAGGTTCCGGCGTCACCGTATTCTGCATCTGCTCCTGCACCACCTGCTCATCAACACGCGGATCCAGCGCAGCCACCAGCGGCGAACTCGACATGCTGTCCGGCATCGCGACGTGATGCAGCGGTGCATCGTCGACCTGATGCAGGTTGGTAACGGCTTTCGGACGGATCCGCCACACCAGCACCAGCGCGAAGAAGCTGAAGAACGCGTACAGGCTCTGGCTGCCGAGAAACTTCATCAGCACACCCGCCAGTAGCGGACCGATACTGGCACCGACTCCGTACGTCACCAGCAGCATCGCCGTCAGCGACACTCGGCGATCCCCTTCGACGTGGTCGTTGGAAAATGCCACGGCCAGCGGATACAAACAGAACTGCACCAGCGAACAGAGGAAGCCGACCACAAACAGCACTTCCAGCGGCACCTGCGGCAGGATCGCCAATGGCAACGCCGCCACTGCGAGGAACCCGGCAAAGCAGCGGATCAGCAGCGCGCGGTCGTAACGGTCTGACAACCAGCCCAGAGGCCACTGCACCAGCAGTCCGGCAAAAATGCAGCTACCCATGAACAGACCGACCTGCTCGGTCGACAAACCTTGCTGCGAGGCATACAACGGTGCCAGACCATAAAACGAGCCAATGATCAGCCCCGCACCGAGCACCGTGCTCAACGATTGCGGCACGCGCTTGATAAAGAAGCGCGGCTCCATTGGCGCCGGATGCAACGGTGCCGGGTGAATACGCCGGGTCAGCGTCACCGGCACCAGACACAGCGCAAAGCACAGCGCGACCAGCATCAGCAGTTCCAGCCCTAGGCCGGGATGCATGACCAGAATCAACTGACCCAACACCAGCCCCAGATACGAAGCGATCATGTAGCCACTGAACACCAGGCCGCGCTGGTTGGCGTCAGCCTGCTCATTGAGCCAGCTCTCGATCACCATGTATTGGCACATCATGCCCAGACCGACAATGGTCCGCAGCACCAGCCACGCTGGCAACCAATCCACCAGACCATGGCCAAGCACCGCCGCGCCGACAATCCCGGCACACGCCGAATACGCGCGGATATGCCCGACCCGGGCGATCAACCGGTGGCCGATCTTGCCGCCCAGCACCAGACCGAAATAGTTGGCCGCCATCAGCGCACCGACCCACAGTCCGTCAACATGGTCAGCGGCCAGGCGCAACGCCAGGTAAGTAGATAGAAGGCCCGAGCCGATCAACATCATCAGCGAGGCGAAATACAGCGCTCGAAAGGATTTCCAGATTTGGCGCATCGGCGTTCCGAGCGGCTCCTTGCAGTAAATATCGGGCTACCAGAACGATAGCCCGATGGCGACGTTACGTCAGGCCTGGGCTGCTAGAACACGTCGTTCCCAGGGAGTGATTTCATCAAAGAAGCTGGTCAACTCCATGGTCTTCGAAGCGATGTAGCCTTCGATGAACTCCTGCCCGAACAGTTCCCTCGCCAATTGGCTACGTTTCAGACGCTCGAGCGCGGCATGCAAGGTACACGGCAGTGCAAGATTGTCCGGCACCTCGAATTCACCCTGAATCGCTTCGCTCGGCTCAAGCTCATGTTCGATGCCATGCAAACCGGCGGCCAGACTGGCGGCGATGGCCAGATACGGATTGGCATCGGCGCCCGGCAAACGGTTTTCGACCCGACGGGCAACCGGCGAACTCGCAGGAATCCGCAATCCCGCCGCACGGTTATCGTGGGACCAGCAAGCATTGTTCGGCGACGCATACGGATGGCACAGGCGCTGGTAGGAGTTCACATTCGGGGCGAACAGCGCGGTGAAATCCGCCATGCCGGCCTGCTGTCCGCCGATGAAGTGGCGGAACATTGCGGTCGGTTCGCCACGCTCATCGCTGAAGACATTCTTGCCGGTCGCGATGTCGACCAGGCTCTGGTGAATGTGCATCGAACTGCCCGGCGTGTGCGCCAGTGGCTTGGCCATGCACACCACGGTCAGGCCATGTTTGAGCGCAACTTCTTTGAGTAGGTGCTTGAACAAAAAAGTCTGGTCGGCCAGCAACAGGGGATCACCGTGCAACAGGTTGATCTCGAACTGGCTGACGCCCATTTCGTGCATGAAGGTATCGCGCGGCAGGCCGAGGGCCGCCATGCATTTATAGACTTCGTTGAAGAACGGCCGCAGTCCGTTGTTGGAACTGACACTGAAGGCCGACTGGCCATCCTCGCGACGACCATCGAGGCCCACTGGTGGACGGAACGGTTGAGTCGGATCGGTATTCGGCGCGAAGACAAAGAATTCCAGCTCGGTCGCCACCACCGGTGCCAGGCCTCGCTCGGCATAACGGGCGATGACTTTCTTGAGTTGACCACGGGTCGACAGATTGGAGCTTTCGCCAGTCAATTCATCGGCGTCGCAAATGGCCAGGGCACGCGGGTCATCACTCCACGGCAAACGATGGATCTGGGTCGGTTCGGCAATCAGAGCGAGATCGCCGTCATCGCTGCCGTAAAACCGCGCTGCCGGATAACCGCCCATGATGCATTGCAGCAGCACACCCCGCGCCAACTGCAAACGCCGCCCTTCGAGGAAACCCTCGGCGGTCATCACCTTGCCCCGTGGTACGCCGTTCAAATCCGGCGTAACACATTCAATCTCATCAATGCCGGTCAGTCGCTGTGCGAGTGAACGCTGGCCATCGGTTGTCATGACGCAATCCTTGTTATTGTGCGAGCCGCGAACGGCGACCCGTACAAAATAGGCTCCGGCTGTTCGGAATATCAAGCAGCGTCAAACAAAATCCCGCGTCACGGTAAATAAAGGCTAAACACCCCGCCGCCCAACGGGCCGCCATTGCTGATTTCGGTACGCCCTTCGACGCCATTGCGTTGATGCAGTGCGGCGATGCGGTGGGCGAAATACAAGCCCAGACCCGTGCTGCCACTGCTGTGATTGATGCCTTGCACGTAATCGGCCTGACGTTCGAGCATCTCGGGCGGATAACCGTCGCCATCATCATTGATGCTCAGCACAAGTTGCCCGGCTTCGTCGCTGACGGTAATCAGCAACGATTCGCGAGCATAACGAATCGCGTTGTTGATGCAGTTACCGAGCACCGAGGCGATCAGTTCGCGATCAAAGAATCCCAGCGGACTCAGCGGATCAACTTCATAAGTGGCAATGATCCCGCGACTGGCGAACACCTCTTGATGCGCCGCCAGTTGCGCTTCGATGAAATCATCCAGTTCGTGATACGCCGGCTGCAACGGCATCTGGTTGACGCCGAGCTTATACAGCCCGAGCAACTGCACCAGCATGCCGTTGAGGTGGGCAAATTCGAAGTCGATCACGCCCTGCTCCGCGCCATTGCGCTGCCCCTCGGGCAAACGCGCCAGCCATTGACTGTGGGCCTGCATCAGCATGGCCAGGGAGTTCTTCATGTCGTGGACGGTGGAGGCGATCACCGTGGAAAAATCCAGAGATTGCTCGTCTTGGTTCATTCGCCAAACGCCTTGCTTTTCAGCTTCTGATAACGCGCAAAACGCGCGTCGGTGTCGGGCATCAGGCCGACCATTTTCAGGCAGGCCCGACATTCTTCCAGCTCCGCCGACGGCACACTGGTGTCGGTGCCGTGCAGCAGCGACTGGGCCATGTTCAGCGCGATACTGATGTTCTTCGGTTGCATCTTCAGCGCCTTGCGGAACACCTCGCGGGCCTCCACCAGGTTGCCGGTCTTGTACACGCGCACGCCCTGACGGTTGAGGTCGGCGGCAGCGTTGCTGGAACTGAGGATAGTCGGGTCATCGGTGAGCTTGGCGATGTCTTTCATCACCGCCGGATCGTCGCCGTAAATTTCCGCGCAGCTCTTGAGCATCGAAGTGCCCGCCTCGGCCTGACCGAGCATCTGCAATTGCTTGGCGACCAACAGCGCCGCTTCCGGGCTCATGAACTGCTCCATGCCGTCGAGACGCATCAGCGCCTGCTCGGTGAGCTTGTCGGCGGTTTCGGCGTCGTTGAGCAACAGGCTGGTGGCCTTCATCAAACGCGCGCGAATCTGCAAACCAGGGTCGCTCGGGTTCTCTTTGGCCACCGCACTGAGGGTGGTGTTGATCTCCAGCCGCGTGCGCGTATCGAGACCGCGCTCGCTGCCCTTGCTGATCAGCGCATGGGCCAGGCCCAAGTTGCTTTCCGGGTCCTTGAAACGCGACTGAGCGCCCTGCGATACAGCCTGGCGGTAAGCCCGCGAAGCGGTGTCGAAATCTTCGTTGGCCATCGCCAGCTTACCGAGCAACGCCTGCCGGCGCACCGCCAGCGGCGACAACCGAATCGCCTCTTCCAGCACCCGTTGCGCGCCTTTGGTATCGCCCTCGGAAACCAGCACATCGGCCATGCCGTCGTACAGCGCCGGCATCATCGGGAACACCTTCAGCGCCTTCTCATAAACGCCCTTGGCCTGCGCCACTTGTCCGCGCTTGAACAGCAACTTGCCCAACCCGGCAAACGCCCACGGCAATGGCCGATCAGCAATGATGCTGTCGTAGAGGCGTTCCAGCGCTTCGTTCTGATTCAAATCGCGCAAGGCATCGGCGCGATAGCGCAGGCACAGCGGCGAATAGCGAATGTCCTGTTTGCACAGGGCGATGCAGGCGTTGAGCACCTCGACCGGTTTGCCACGGTCGAGGGCTTGCAGAATCGGTTTGAGCAACGTCTTGCGCTGCTCCAGACGCTCCAGCCGCTGAGCCAGGCCTGAGCGGTTGAACGGTTTGGTCAGGTAGGCATCCGGCTCGTGTTCCAGGGCACTGAGCACCATCGCCTGACTGGTTTCGGCGGTGACCATGACAAACACCGCTTCATGGCTGATGAGCTTTTCCAGCATCAGGTCTTCCAGCACCTGCTGACCGTTCTTCTTGCCGTCGCCGAGGTGGAAATCCTGCAGGATGAAATCGTAGGACTTCTGCGCGCACATCTTCAGCGCCTGCTCGCCGGTGTCGGCGGTGTCCACGTCCTTGACCCCAAGCTCACGCAGCATCGAGCGCACGGAACTGCGGAAATCCGAGAAATCATCGACGATCAGAAAACTCTTTTGGTGATACGACAGCATCGAGGATTTCCAGGCAATTGAAGTAGATGAACCGAGGCAACTTTCAGGCGCGCAGATGATAGCTGGAGGCCAAATGCTATCAAGCGATTTCACACGCGGCCGATGAGATTGCAAGAGCCGTTCGGGTTATCGGCCAGAAGTGCCGATCCCTGAAGCGCACGCTTCAAGATTCCTTGCGCAGCGATTACCCTGCGCGCCTGGCAACTTCCCACTACAAGGCTGACCTCGTGTACCTCAAAGGACGCTACATCGTGTCCGCTTGTGCGCTGCTGTTTATCCAGCACGCCATGGCGACCGGAATGGACTGCACAAAAGCGGCGAACGCCGTCGAAAAGACTATTTGTGCCAATACCGCTTTGTATGAACTGGATACGCAGATGGGCGAGGTTTATCGGGATCTGATGAAGGCTTCCGTCGAGACTCGAGCGCAACTGAAGAGCACGCAACGGCTTTGGTTGAAAACGCGAAATGAGTGCGCTGAGGATGTTTCGTGCCTGGATCAGCGTTATCGCGAACAGCTGAAAAGTTTGCAGGCGCAGTGGGCTGAAGTTGTCGCCCAGCAGCCGACCGGCGTCGACAAAGAGGTACTGGATGATCTGCAAAAGCGTATTCAGGCGGCCAGTCAAAATGATCCGGAGTTTGCTCTGGAACGGACGCTCGCTTCACTGACGATAAAAAGCCCTGAGACGCTGTTTTCCTCAGAGCCTGACGACGATCAGTTCTCTGATAAAACCCACATCCCTAAGCGCATCCCCAAGGGTGTTTCCCCCGACGAGTGGAAAGCTTTGAGCGCCACGGACTTCGAGGCTGAAACTGCTCAGGGCCCAACGTCGTTCACCCTGCTGGATCTGGACAATGACGGGCAACGCGACCTTATCGTTCAGACCTACACCGGTGGCACCGGCCTGTTCACGTTCGTGGAAATCTTTCACCGTGATGGCGACCGGTTCACCCGCAGAACCCAGGCGTCCGACGGCGAATCCATTGGCGGCTCCCTCTACTCCCTCAACGAGCGTGGCTCCAACCAGTCTGTGAACTGGATCAGCCTTCGCGGCAAGGTCTACGCCGCCTATCGTGACAGCTGGTACGGCGTCGATAACATCTACCTGCTCAGTCCGTGGCAACCGAATCACTTGGTGCCCAAGCTGACGGTTCGTTATCGCTATCAACTCAGCATCCCTCGCACTCAGCCTGATGATCAGCACAAAAGCACTTATAAACTGAAACCAGACCTACACCGGGCACTCACCCAAGGCTTGGCTACAGTCGAGGAAGAAACCTCCGACACCGGGCAAGAGCGAAAGCCCATGTGCCCGATTCCTCCGTCCGCCACCGACAGCGAGGAATATTACGGTTACGGCGCAGGCTATTACGCCATCGAGCAAGTCGCCGACTTCCCGGTGATCATCGGTAGCGAATGCTTTATTGCGCGACTGAATAACTGGTTCGGCACCTACAGCGCAAAGGATGGCCTGTATGCGCAAGTGACTCTGCGCAAGCCAGGCGCGATAGACCAGGAGCGCGATTACAAGGTCAATGGACGTCGGCGCATGACCACGATCAGCACGTCCATCAGCAAACCCGGAGGTGGTGCTGAGGAATAGCCCTGACGCCTGCCCCATGAAAAAGCCCCGACAGATGAATCCGTGCGGGGCTCTTTTCATCTGAACGTCATCGACTTTTTGCAATCACAGCCGTCATGTATTGATTCAGATCGCGAAAATCCTCAACCGTCCAAACGTGCGGCGGCACCTTCACAGCGTTCTCGCGCAATGTTCTGGGGATCAAGTCCCCGTTTGGGCGAAGAATGACGGATGACACGATAACGCCCGGATAACCCTTCAGGCGTTGTTTGAAAGCCGAGGTTGTCAGATCGGGCGTCGGTGGATTGCTTTTTTTCGCCAAGGGGCCTGATGCCTTGAGATCGCCGCCGTGGCACATGGCGCATCGCTGCGAATAAAGATTCTTTCCGTTGACGTTATCCGCGAAGGATAGCGGCGTCTGGCTCAGCGATAAAAACCCTAGCGACGCAACGAAGAATATTTTCAGGCCATCCATTGGCATCATCCTTAAGCCGCGAATACGAAAAAGCCCCTTCCGGATCATCCTGAAAGAGGCTTTATTTGTTCCTTCTGCAGCCACGCTGCTGTTGCAGATCAGTAGCCGTCAGAAGAATGGCCAGACAAGGCCGGAATAATATGGTGTCCCAGGGCAGGTTCGAACTGCCAACCTTCCCCTTAGGAGGGGGATGCTCTATCCAATTGAGCTACTGAGACACGGGGTTGTCGCGGCTGAACGCCACGCGACGGACGGCGTGCATGTTAACGGCAGGGCCCCGATTTGTCATGTCGTCCGTAGGGCTTTTTAAGTGTAGGCAGGCGCCCTGCAATGCTGCGGGAAGTTTTACCGTGCATTTTGCACTACCGCAAAACGCCATCATTGCAGAGTGCAACCTCGTCAATCCGAAAAACCCTGCCAAATGCTTGTTTTTAAAGGACTTAACAGCGGTTAGACTGTTGGCACGACGGCTGCTTTGTCTGTTCCATAGAAGAACAATCGGAGCACCGCGCCATGAACAGCACTCTCTTGCTTGCAAACGCAATCGCATTGACGGTTTTGGTCGGTACTCACTTTGTTCCAGAGCGCGCCGAGCCGGTCGCCCAACGCATGCCGCATTACTTGCAGGTACAACGAGCGCCGCAGTTGGCGGTGTTGAACGAGCGGAGCTTCGCGCCTCAAGCGGTCAGCGAGCCGCAGCAGGCAATGTCAGCACACGTTTCCGAACGTCTGGTTTTTTGAAATATTTTCAGGAGTACAGCATGTCCAAATCAGCAGCAGGATTTCTGATCCTCGCCTTATTGAGTGGCGTTGTGCATTTTTCGCTGTTCGAGGAAACCGAAATCACCCTGCCCCTGGTTGGTTGTGGCGTGTTTGCGGTGTTGTTCGTGCTGGCGCTGGTCGCCGGGCGCAAGATCAAATTTGATCCGGTGTTGCGTTGATTTTTATCCATTCCAGCAGTTGATTGACGGCGTCTGCCAGGGCGCCCGAGTTATCGATCAGGTGGACGGGCTCATCACTTGATCGTCTGTCCTTGAACAGCGTATTGCGGGCCAGTCTCGCGTCGATTTGCTCCAGCGTCTCGCGGCCCCGTCTGAGCAGTCGCTCACGCAAGACCTCATCCTTCACCGTCAATAAAACCGGCAGCAGTGTCGGATAGCGCTCAAGTGCCTGCCGCAGGTTGGCGCGAGAACCATTCACCAACACATGTCGCCCGGATTTCAACCACTCGTCCATTTGTGCGGGAATGCCATAGGCGAGGCCATTGGCCTGCCAGGCGAGGGAAAAATCGCCTGCCCGCTGGCACTGTTCGAACTCTTCTGGCGTCACGCCAATTGCGTCCTCGCCCACCGATTCCGCTGAGCGCGTGATCACTCGACGCATCACTTCGCAGTTCAACGCACGAAGTGGCTCACGGGCGGCCTCAATCAGGCTGTCCTTGCCTGAGCCGGACGGTCCCATCAGATAAATAAGCCTGCCATCCATCTTGAAAACGCCCTCCGGCATGCTTCAGCGCTAGTAAATCGGCAAATTGCCACTATCCTGTACAGGTAAGGAACAAGGATCGAAAGCCGCATAGCATGCACGTTCTGAGGTCTTCGGACATCAACTGATGTGCACTTGGAAGCGGTCAGTCATGCGGGTGAAGGCAAAGTTTTCAAACCAGTCCGCATTTCTGATAATTGGTGCTGGCATTACGCCTTTACCCGGCTCAATATTTGTCACAGAATTGACGCCAATGATCTGGCAATTTTGAGGCATGATGCCGGCCTCTTAACAATTCAGGTTGAACCATTTGGCGCGGATGCTTGTCCTACCACACATCCTGCGGCCAATTCCGAGAACCGCTCCCCTGAACTAACCGGTTAAATATATGCGCCCATTGAAACAGGCAATTTATTCCAGCCGTACGGCTGACAAGTTTGTCGTACGTCTGCCAGACGGAATGCGTGAACGCATTGCCGAGGTGGCTCGCAATCATCATCGCAGCATGAACTCCGAGATCATTGCGCGCCTTGAGCAGAGTCTTATTCAGGAAGGCGCACTGGGCGAAGAGCTGAGCATGCGTCTGGACAGCCCGGAGCTGTCGTTGCACGAGCGCGAGCTGCTGCAACGCTTCCGTCAACTGTCTCACCGTCAGCAGAACGCGTTGGTGTCCTTGATCGCCCACGACGCTGAAATGGCCGCAGACGCGTCCTGAGCCACACCGAACAGCTCAAGCCAGCATAAGTGCTGGCTTTTTTTTGCCTGCGATTTGACACGTTAGCCGCCAGGCACACATTCGTGGTGAGGGGATTTATCCCCCGATGGACTGCGAAGCGGCCCAAAAAAAGGGACTGCTGCGCAGTCCATCGGGGATAAACCCCCTCGCCACAGGTTACCAATCACCCATCAGACAGGCACAAAAAAGCCCGCCATTCGGCGGGCTTTTGCATTGCAGCGAATCAGAGCAGGAAGATCGTCGCCAACCCCAGGAAGATGAAGAAACCACCGCTGTCGGTCATTGCAGTGATCATGACGCTGGCCCCCATTGCCGGGTCGCGCCCCATCTTCGCCAGCGTCATCGGGATCAATACCCCCATCAACGCCGCCAGCAACAGGTTGAGGGTCATTGCCGCAGTCATCACGACGCCCAGCGACCAGCTGCCGTAAAGCAGGTAGGCGACCACACCGATGACCCCGCCCCAGACCAGACCATTGATCAGCCCGACCGCCAACTCTTTGCGCATCAGACGCGACGTGTTGCCGGTGCTGACCTGGTCGAGCGCCATGGCACGCACGATCATGGTGATCGTCTGGTTACCGGAGTTGCCACCGATACCCGCCACGATCGGCATGAGCGCCGCGAGCGCTACCAGCTTCTCGATCGAACCTTCAAACAGGCCGATCACCCGGGACGCAACGAACGCGGTAATCAGGTTGACCGCCAGCCACGCCCAACGGTTACGCAGCGATTTCCACACCGACGCGAAGATGTCTTCCTCTTCACGCAGACCCGCCATGTTGAGGACTTCGCTTTCGCTCTCCTCACGAATCAGGTCGACCATTTCGTCGATGGTCAGACGGCCGATAAGCTTGCCGTTCTTGTCGACCACCGGGGCGGAGATCAAGTCGTAACGCTCGAACGCCTGAGCGGCGTCGTAGGCATCTTCGTCCGGGTGGAAACTCACCGGATCGCTGGCCATGACTTCAGCAACCTGTTTGTCCGGGTCGTTGACCAGCAAACGCTTGATCGGCAGTACGCCCTTGAGCACGCCGTCGTAGTCGACCACAAACAGTTTGTCGGTATGGCCGGGAAGCTCTTTGAGACGACGCAGATAGCGCAGAACCACTTCGAGGCTGACATCCTCACGAATGGTCACCATCTCGAAGTCCATCAGCGCACCGACCTGCTCCTCGTCATAGGACAAGGCCGATCGCACGCGCTCACGCTGTTGGTTATCCAGACTCTCCATCAGCTCATGGACGACGTCTCGCGGCAGCTCGGAGGCCAGGTCAGCAAGTTCGTCGGCGTCCATGTCCCTGGCGGCCGCCAGGAGCTCGTGATCGTCCATGTCGGCGATCAGCGTTTCACGGACCGAATCGGATACTTCGAGAAGAATGTCGCCGTCGCGGTCAGCCTTGACCAGTTGCCAGAGCGTCAGACGATCGTCCAGCGGCAAGGCTTCGAGAATGTAGGCGACGTCGGCGGAGTGCAGATCATCGAGCTTGCGTTGCAGCTCGACGAGATTTTGCCGGTGAACCAGGTTTTCAACCCGGTCGTGATGCGCGCCTTCCTGGCGATGAGTCAGGTCTTCGACGACCCGTTGGCGCTGCAGCAGCTCAACGACTTGAGCCAGGCGATCCTGCAGGCTTTCCTGTGTTTTCTTTACTTCGATTTCAGACATAGGCGAACTCCACTCCCAGCAGCGGGGCACGCCGGAAGGATCAATCAGTCAATTCATGATTGGTGAAACGAGGTACTGAGTAACTACTGGGTAAGTCCATGGAGGTTTTCCATAAGCCCCGGCGGGGCTGACGGGCGCAATGATACACCGCCTGACGGTTTTAAACGTTAAAAAATCGTGGCCGAAACAAGCGCTTGCGAAACAAACCTGAGCGCTCTCCTGATCCATGCAAATGCGACGACTCATCCTGAAAAGAAAACACACGGGCAGTGAAAAATGTAGCGACTACCCTTGAGCATAGATCGTCATGGAGGACGTCGAATGCCATCGAAAACATCCCGTTTTGTATTGAGTAGCCTGCTCTGCCTGCCACCCGCCGGGGCCGCCACCACCCTTCACCGCTGCGAGGCCGCTGACGGCAGCATCACGTTCACATCAATGAGTTGCGCGAGCGGCGAACGGCGCTCCGTGCAGGAAGTTCACCCTTACCTGCCCGGATCGGTCGTGGCGATCATGCCGGAGCACAACCACGAAGAAATATCCGCTATGAAAACCAATGGCCGAGAACCAGGCGTTGTTGGTCGCACAGAAGATCAATGCGGAAATCTGATCGACGCCAGGCAACGCCGGGAAGCGATCATCAATCGCCGCATCATTGCCGGCATGAGTCAGCAGGATGTCGAGAGCGCGCTGGGCAAACCGGACAAGGTCAACATTCGGACATCGACCACGAGCTACCGGTATGACCTCAAGCGAGGCCGAAGTGCTCAAGTCGATTTTGATGAGAGAGGATGCGTGAAAGGAAAAGCCAAATCCCGGACAGCAAAAAGCCCGCGTTAAACGCGGGCTTTTCGGTATATGGTGCACTCGACAGGATTCGAACCTGTGACCGCTCGGTTCGTAGCCGAGTACTCTATCCAGCTGAGCTACGAGTGCATTTTGTGTTTTTAGACCAGACCACAACTGGCTGAAGCCAAGTTACTTGCATTACTGCAACCAACTCTTAAATGGTGCACTCGACAGGATTCGAACCTGTGACCGCTCGGTTCGTAGCCGAGTACTCTATCCAGCTGAGCTACGAGTGCATTTTGTTGCGCCGCATTATAGCCCGTCTAATCTCTATTCCAACCACTTTTTCTATAAATTTCAACAACTTACCGAAAAAGCCAGATTACAACGTACTAAGCAAATAATGGCGGAGAACGGGGGATTCGAACCCCCGACACCCTTTTGAGGTGTACTCCCTTAGCAGGGGAGCGCCTTCGGCCACTCGGCCAGCTCTCCGCAACACGGGGCGTATCTTAACCAACCTTTTCCCCGTTTGCAAACATAAAAATCGATAAAAATTAATGGCTTGGTTCTTCGTCCTTCTCTTTCTTTATACGCAGGTAAATTTCCTCACGGTGCACAGCAACCTCTTTCGGAGCGTTCACACCGATGCGCACTTGATTTCCTTTAACGCCGAGCACGGTCACGGTGATTTCGCCATCACCGATAATCAGGCTTTCTGCGCACCGACGAGTCAGAATCAGCATACCTTTCTCCTCACGCAATTCAGTTCAGGGACAACAGTCTGCAAAAAAAAGGCACCCGACCTACAACCGGAGCGATCGTAGCCCTACATGCCTGAGTATTGACCAGCGCGAGCAAAAGAACAGTTCAGGGCTCGCGCCATTCAAAAAATAAAGGGCGCGGTCAAACCGCGCCCTTCAGTGAAGCGGAATCACTCACCCTGACGGGCAGGCGCATCCAGTTCGAAAGCCGTGTGCAGCGCGCGCACAGCCAATTCCAGGTACTTCTCTTCGATCACCACGGAAACCTTGATTTCCGAAGTCGAGATCATCTGGATGTTGATGCTTTCCTTTGCCAGGGATTCGAACATGCGGCTGGCCACGCCTGCGTGGGAACGCATGCCGACGCCGACGATCGAGACCTTGGCAATCTTGGTGTCGCCTACCACTTCCCGGGCACCGATCTCGCGAGCGGTGTTTTCCAGCACGGTCTGTGCGGCCTGGTAGTCGTTGCGGTGCACGGTGAAGGTGAAGTCGGTGGTGTTATCGTGCGCAACGTTCTGCACGATCATGTCGACTTCGATGTTCGCGGCACTGATCGGGCCGAGAATCTTGAACGCCACACCGGGGGTGTCTGGCACGCCACGGATGGTCAGCTTGGCTTCATCGCGGTTGAAAGCGATGCCGGAAATGATCGGCTGTTCCATGGTTTCCTCTTCATCAATAGTAATGAGGGTGCCCGGACCCTCCTTGAAGCTGTGCAGTACGCGCAGCGGTACGTTGTACTTGCCGGCGAATTCCACCGCACGGATCTGCAACACCTTGGAACCGAGGCTGGCCATTTCCAGCATCTCTTCGAAAGTGATCTTGTCCAGACGCTGAGCGACCGGCACCACACGCGGGTCGGTGGTGTAGACACCATCGACGTCGGTGTAGATCTGGCATTCATCGGCTTTCAGCGCTGCCGCCAGTGCCACACCCGTGGTGTCGGAACCGCCGCGACCGAGGGTGGTAATGTTGCCGTGCTCGTCGACGCCCTGGAAACCGGCGACAACCACCACGCGACCTGCTTTCAGATCACCGCGAATCTTCTGGTCATCAATCTGCAAGATACGCGCTTTATTGTGCGCACTGTCCGTCAGGATCCGCACCTGATTACCGGTGTACGACACCGCCGGCACACCGCGCTTGATCAGCGCCATGGCCAACAGGGCAATCGTCACCTGCTCACCGGTGGAAACGATCACGTCCAGTTCACGCGGAACCGGTTGAGCCTCGCCACTGATTTGCTTGGCCAGATCGATCAGACGGTTGGTTTCGCCGCTCATTGCAGACAGCACAACCACCAGGTCATCGCCGGCATCGCGGAATTTCTTAACCTTGTCGGCGACCTGCTCGATTCTCTCGACAGTGCCGACCGAGGTGCCTCCAAATTTCTGTACGATCAAAGCCATTTCAAAGCCGCCTCTGCCCATGAAGGGCGCCCAATAATCACTCGAACAGCCGCCGGGCCCGCCACTAGACTGCGGGCTCGACGGGCCGTCTTATAAAGCCTGCTCGACGAATGGAACGGTCAGCGCCAGTGCGCCATCCAGCGCGCCGGCATCGATACCGCCGCCCTGCGCCATGTCCGGACGACCACCGCCCTTCCCGCCCACTGCCGCAGCAGCCTGTTTCATCAAATCACCGGCTTTGAGTTGGCCAGTCAGGTCTTTGGTTACGCCTGCAACCAGTACGACCTTTTCCTCATGGACACTGCCGAGCAGGATCACTGCGCGGCCGAGTTTGTTTTTCAGCTGATCGACCAGCGCCAGCAGCGCCTTGCCGTCCTGACCATCCAGACGCGCGGCCAGAACCTTCACGCCTTTGACGTCGACTGCCGAGTTCGACAGATCGTCGCCAGCGGCGCTGGCAGCCTTGGCCTGCAATTGCTCCAGTTGCTTTTCCAGCGCGCGGTTGCGCTCCAGCACGGCAGACAGCTTGTCGATCAGGTTGTCGCGGCTACCCTTGACCAGGTTGGCCGCTTCCTTGAGTTGTTCTTCAGCAGCGTTCAAGTAGGCCAGTGCCGCAGCACCGGTGACTGCCTCGATACGACGCACGCCCGAAGCCACACCGCCTTCGCTGATGATTTTCAGCAGGCCGATGTCGCCGGTACGGTTGGCGTGGATACCGCCGCACAGCTCGACGGAGAAATCACCGCCCATGCTCAGCACGCGCACGTTGTCGCCGTACTTCTCGCCAAACAGCGCCATGGCGCCTTTGTTCTTGGCGGTTTCGATGTCGGTCTCTTCGGTTTCAACCGCGGAGTTCTTGCGAATCTCGGCGTTGACGATGTCTTCCAGCGCTTTGATTTGCTCAGGCTTGATCGCTTCAAAGTGGCTGAAGTCGAAACGCAGGCGCTGGCTGTCCACCAACGAGCCTTTCTGCTGAACGTGCTCACCCAGAACCTGACGCAGTGCAGCGTGCAGCAAGTGGGTGGCCGAGTGGTTCAGCGAAGTGGCATGACGCACCTCGGCATCGACGTGGGTTTCCACTGGCGCGCCAATGGTCAGGCTGCCCGAGTCCAGCACACCGTGGTGCAGGAAGGCGCCGCCGGTCTTGGTGGTGTCGCGCACGTCGAAGCGCGCGTTGCCCGCCTGAAGGAAACCGCAGTCGCCGATCTGGCCGCCGGATTCAGCGTAGAACGGCGTCTGGTTCAGCACGATCACCGCCTCTTCGCCTTCATTCAAGACGTCGACCGACTTGCCTTCTTTATAGATAGCGACAATTTTTGCCGAACCGCTGGTGTCCTTGTAGCCGGTGAACTCAGTGGCCACATCAACCTTGACCAGCGTGTTGTAGTCCAGACCGAACGAGCTGGCCGAACGCGCACGAACACGCTGGGCTTCCATTTCACGCTCGAAGCCGACTTCGTCAACGGTCAGGCCGCGCTCGCGGGCGATGTCCGCGGTCAGGTCCATCGGGAAACCGTAGGTGTCGTAGAGTTTGAACACCACGTCGCCTGGCACCACGGTGCCTTTGAGTTCTGCCAGATCCTGCTCGAGGATCTTCAGGCCGTGCTCCAGGGTCTTGGAGAACTGTTCTTCTTCGGCCTTGAGCACGCGCTCGATGTTGCTCTGCTGCTTCTTCAGTTCCGGGAAGGCTTCGCCCATCTCGGCAACCAGTGCCGCAACGATCTTGTAGAAGAAGCTGCCAGTGGCGCCCAGTTTGTTGCCGTGACGGCAGGCGCGACGAATGATCCGGCGCAGCACATAACCGCGGCCTTCGTTGGACGGCAGCACGCCGTCGGCAATCAGGAAACCGCACGAACGAATGTGGTCGGAAACGACTTTCAGCGAAGACTGGTCGCCATTCTCGCAACCGATGGCTTCAGCCGAGGCCTTCAGCAGGTTCTTGAACAGGTCAATGTCGTAGTTGGAATTGACGTGCTGCATCACCGCACTGATCCGCTCCAGGCCCATGCCGGTGTCGACCGACGGCGCTGGCAACGGATGCAACACGCCATCGGCGGTGCGGTTGAACTGCATGAACACGTTGTTCCAGATCTCGATGTAACGGTCGCCATCTTCTTCCGGCGAGCCCGGTGGGCCACCCCAGATGTGGTCGCCGTGATCGTAGAAAATCTCGGTGCATGGGCCGCACGGGCCGGTATCGCCCATGGTCCAGAAGTTGTCGGAAGCGTACGGCGCGCCTTTGTTGTCGCCGATGCGAATCATGCGCTCGACCGGCACACCGATCTGTTTGGTCCAGATGTCATACGCTTCGTCATCGGAGGCGTAGACGGTAACCCAGAGCTTTTCCTTCGGCAGTTTCAGCACGCCGGTGAGGAAGGTCCAGGCGAAGGTGATCGCGTCGTGCTTGAAATAGTCACCGAAGCTGAAGTTACCGAGCATTTCGAAGAACGTGTGGTGACGAGCGGTATAACCGACGTTTTCCAGGTCGCTGTTCTTGCCACCGGCGCGCACGCATTTCTGGCTGCTGGTCGCACGGGTGTACGCACGTTTTTCCTGGCCCAGGAAGCAGTCCTTGAACTGGTTCATCCCCGCGTTAGTGAACAGCAGGGTTGGGTCGTTGCCCGGAATCAAAGAGCTGGAGGCTACACGGGTGTGGCCTTGCTCTTCGAAGAAGCGAAGGAAGGCTTCACGGATTTCTGCGCTTTTCATTAGGTTCTTCCACGGAGGCTGCGGCCAAAGGCCTGTTCGAAACGTCAACAGACGAAGCGACGGCAAAGGGCCGCATTATATCGGCCCTGCGCGCGGGGTACAGCGTGTTTATACGATAGAAACGGTCAATTGGACGGCTAACGCTGTCACTTGCGCGAAAACTCGACGAATGTCGCGATCACTTGCTCGATTTGCGAGCGATTGACGTCCATGTGCGTGACCATGCGCAGACGGGCGGCAGCGCTCAATTTGATCCCGCGCTCGGCGGCAAACGCCTTGAGCGCCTCGGCCTTGTCGCCCATCTGCACGTAAACCATGTTGGTCTGTACGGGCTCAACACTGAAGCCTGCACCACGCAAGCCTTCAGCCAGAAACTGCGCGTTGGCGTGGTCATCGGCCAGACGCTCGATATTGTGATCCAGCGCGTACAGCCCTGCTGCTGCCAGCAAACCGGCCTGACGCATACCACCGCCGACCATTTTGCGCAGGCGGCGAGCCTTGCCGATCAACTCGACCGAGCCGCACAGCACCGAACCAACCGGCGCGCCAAGGCCTTTGGACAGGCACACCGACACCGAATCGAAATACTGGGTGATTTCCCGCGCATCGACCCCGAGCTTGACCGCCGCGTTGTACAAACGAGCGCCGTCCAAGTGCAGTTGCAGGCCGTGGTCCTGAGTGAATTGGCGCGCTCGCGCCAAGTATTCGAGCGGCAGCACTTTGCCTTGCATGGTGTTTTCCAGCGCCAGCAGGCGAGTCCGGGCGAAGTGGAAGTCATCCGGTTTGATTGCAGCAGCAACCTGATCCAGGTCCAGCGAACCGTCGGCCTGCACCTCCAGCGGCTGCGGCTGAATCGAACCGAGCACCGCTGCGCCGCCGCCCTCGTACTTATAGGTGTGCGCCTGTTGGCCAACGATGTACTCGTCACCGCGCTCGCAGTGCGCCATCAAACCGAGCAGGTTGCTCATGGTGCCGGTCGGCACGAACAGCGCAGCGGCGAAACCCAGTCGTTTTGCCAGTTCGGCTTCCAGACGATTGACCGTCGGATCTTCGCCATACACATCATCGCCGGTGGCCGCCGCGGTCATCGCGTCGAGCATGGCGGGAGTCGGTTGAGTGACGGTGTCGCTGCGAAGATCGATAACGCTCATGAACCTGGCCTCAAAGTCAGCAGGGAAAATCCCTTTACGAAGGTGAATTACTGCGGTCATTGCGCCGATTAATCAACCCTTGGCGCAGGAAAACACCATACCAGCGTTCAGAAAACTCGATAGCAATCATCAGAAAGGCGCAATGCACAGACACACAATCTGTGTTAAAAACGCTGCGCCGCCGAAAAAAGGGCGGCGTAAACGTTCTCAGGGCGGGGTGTAATTCCCCACCGGCGGTAATTGCGTGCAATGCGCATAGCCCGCGAGCGCTTGGTGACGAACACGGCTTAGGCGGTGGACGGCGACAAGGTCAGCAGACCCGGTGTGATTCCGGGGCCGACGGTCATAGTCCGGATGAAGAGAGAACGGGATTAACGCCAAAGGGCCGTCCGCGCGCTTCTGCTCGTGCGTACCCTTGAATCCCTTTCGATTCATAACGCCCTGTTTTTCACACAAACAGGAGTCAGAACATGCAACCCACCGCTATCGACAGCAAAAGCAAACACCCACACGGCGAGCGCGTTGCGTTCATCCAGGCCTGCTGGCACAAGGAAATCGTCGACCAGAGCCGCAAAGGCTTCCTCGCCGAAATGCTTGTTCAGGGTTATCAGGAATCGGACATCGATTTCTTTGAAGTCGGCGGCGCCTTTGAAATGCCCCTGCACGCCAAACTGCTGGCCAAGACCGGTCGTTATGCAGGTATCGTCGCGGCAGCCCTCGTCGTGGACGGCGGCATCTACCGTCACGAGTTCGTCGCCCAATCGGTGGTCAGTGGCCTGATGCAGGTACAGCTGGAAACCGAAGTGCCGGTGTTCTCGGTGTCCCTGACCCCGCATCACTTCCATGCCGGCGAAGAACATCAGAAGTTCTTCTTCGAACACTTTGTACACAAGGGTCAGGAAGCGGCGAAGACGTGCGCGGATACGCTGCAGAAGGTTCGTGCGTTGCGCCGCACTGAGCCGCGTGCTGTAGCGGTGTAAACAGAATGAGTGAGATCTCTGGTCTCACTCATCCCCTGTGGGAGCGGGCTTGCCCGCGATAGCGGTGTATCAGTCGCGATAGATGTCGACTGACCGTACGCCATCGCGGGCAAGCCCGCTCCCACAGGGTTTTATGGCGATCAGCTCAGGCGAGATTTTCGTCGCTGGTCGGCACGATCAGGATGCCCGCGCGCAGGCCGTTCTTGACCTTGGGATTAGGGAAGATGATGCGTGCGCCCTCCTCCTCAATGACCCAACGGGTATTGGCCAGATCTTCGGCCAGCACGTACCCCACGTCCAACTCGGAAAAGTTCTCGATATCCTGCGGCAGGTTCAGGCGGAAGGCATCGCTGTGCTTGATGATTTCCCGCGCCACACTGAATAGCTGTAAACCATCCAACTGCGCTTCAGCCATTTCGGGCTCATTGCCTTCAATGATCTGCTTCAAACGGGTTTCCAGCAGCGATACATTGACCCCGTCGTTCTGCCCGAACGGCCGTGCCTTGCCTAACTCCAGCGTGAAGGACTCGGCATCGAGCTTGTCGTAGGTGTACGAGCTGAACACGATCGATGGCTTGTTCTGCAACAGCACCGCTTCCATGCCCGCCGCACGCAGACGCGCCAGTTCCCGGCGGGAATGCTGACGACCTTCTTTCCACGGATACAAGGCGAACTGTTCGATCTTCGAGCCGCGAATCGCCGTGTGCAAGTCATAGTGCAGACGCTGGCGATTTGGCAGGCTGAAGAAACTCGCCGCTAACCGCTCCAGCTCACAGGCGCGTATGGCTTCAGAACCGCTTGTTTGTTCATGACGGCCATTGAACAGCCGATTGACGTCCTGCTCGATGAAACGCTCGCCTTTGCGAATCGCCTCGGGGTTGCCGAACAGGAACAGAATGCGGGCGCGTGGCTTCAGATCGCCACGAGCGATGTCGTGCAGCAACCGGTCAAGCAACTCGATCGGCGCTGTTTCGTTGCCATGAATGCCTGCCGACAGCAGCAGATCCAGGCCATTGTCGCGAGCTTCCGGGGGCCGGACTTCCAGCGCCCCTTCGCTCAACCAGCGCATGCGCACGCCTTCGACAGTCAGTTGAGTCTTCTCCGCCGGTTCGCGGCCGGCGAGGGTCAGTTCAAGCAGTTTGCCGAGGGCGAGCATAGAGCGGTTTCCTTAGTGATCGTGGTTGCAATCCGGGCCGTGCACGTGGTCTTCGTCGTCGCCGACGTCAGCCGGTTCCATTTCCAGTTGCAGACTTACCAGATTAGTCGCCAATGGGCGCAGCAGCAGGTTGGCGTATTCCGCGTCACCTTCTTCAACGTCCACGCCGATCAGCAGTTGGCCACGGCCGTCCTGCTGGATCCACAGCTCTTTGCCTTGCCACATGACCGCGACGCGGGTGCACGAGGTTTGCAGTTGCGTGCCGTCGGTGTCTTCAAGGATCAGCTGCAGGGAATCGCTCATGTTTTTACTCTCTTGGGGAGACAAGCCGTGCGCCGCGTTCAGGCAGCGCGCCGGCCATCAATTGATCTGGAATGGATAAACCGCGCCCAGTTTAAGGATTTGCGTCAGTTCATCCAGTGCCGTCCGGCATTCAAGCAGCAACTGCGGGTCCGCCAGATCGGTTTCGCTCAGGCGGTCGCGGTAGTGCTTTTCAACCCATGCGGTCAACGAACCGTATAACGGGGCCGTCATGATAACGCCTGGGTTGACCGCCGCCAGTTCCGTTTCATTCAGCGCGACGCGCAGTCGCAGGCACGCCGGGCCGCCGCCGTTCTGCATGCTTTGCTTGAGGTCGAACACCTTCACTTCGCGGATCAGACCGCCGGAGCTGGTCAGGCTTTGCAGGTAAGCCCACACGCGCTCGTTGGCCTGGCACTCTTGCGGCACGATCAGCAGCATCGAACCGTCAGGGCGCGACAGCAACTGACTGTTGAACAGGTACGAACGCACGGCGTCATCCACGGTGACCGCCGAACGCGGCACGCAGATCGACTGGAAATTCCCGCCGACCTTGGCCAGCTTGCCTTGCAGTTCGGCGAGCATCTGTTCGGTGTCGAGGAACGCGTCCTCGTGATAGAACAGCGCCTCGCCATTCCCCACCGCGATCACGTCGTTGTGGAACACGCCCTGATCGATCACGGCCGGGTTCTGCTGGGCGTAAACCACGCCGTCCTCACGCAGACCGTGCAGACGGGCAACCGCTTGCGAGGCTTCGAGGGTCTGACGCGCAGGATATTTCTGCGGCGCCGGATAACGGTTGTCGAACGCACTGCGACCGAACACGAAGAACTCGACGCCGGCCTCGCCGTACTCACGGCAAAAACGCGTGTGGTTGGCCGCGCCTTCGTCGCCGAACTGCGCCACCGCTGGCAATGCCGCGTGGTGGGCGAAGTGCTGCTGATTGGCGAACATCGCGCCGAGCACGCGGCTGGTGGTCGGGTGCTCGATGCTGCGGTGGTATTTGCAGTTGAGGTTGGCGGCGGTGAAATGCACGCGACCGTCAGCGGTGTCGGCACTCGGGCTGACCGTGGCGGCGTTGGCCACCCACATGCTCGACGCCGAGCAACTGGCGACCAGCAGCGGCATGGCTTCTTTGGCGGCGCGTTCGATCACTTGCGCGTCGGTGCCACTGAAACCCAGACGGCGCAGAGCGGCCACGTCCGGACGTTCTTGCGGCGCCAGTACGCCTTGCTGAAAGCCCATTTCCATCAGCGCTTTCATTTTCGCCAGACCTTGCAGCGCCGCTTCCTTCGGATTCGAAGACTGCTGGCTGTTGCTCTGGGATGCAACGTTGCCGTAGGACAGACCACCGTAGTTATGGGTCGGCCCCACTAGACCGTCAAAATTGACTTCATAGGATTTCATCAGCGAGGCTCCACGAAAATCTGTTGTTATAGGCTTCAGTAACTAACTGTTCAGTGCGACCGCGTTGCGGCCATCGCTGGCAAGCCAGCTCCCACAAGTTCGGTGGTGTTCACAGATTCTGTGTACACCTCAATCCCTGTGGGAGCTGGCTTGCCAGCGATTGGCATCACGCCATTTTCACGCCTGGGGTCAGAGCCGCAGGCAACACCAGGCTCGGCGTTTCCAGCGACGCCACCGGGTACGCACAGTAATCCGCCGCGTAGTAAGCGCTGGCGCGATGGTTGCCCGAAGCACCGACACCGCCGAACGGCGCGCTGCTCGCAGCACCGGTCAGTTGTTTGTTCCAGTTGACGATGCCGGCGCGGCTTTCCAGCCAGAACTGCTGGTAACGTGCTTCGGAATCCGACAACAAACCTGCGGCCAGACCAAAAGCGGTGTTGTTGGCTTCAACAATCGCCGCTTCAAAATCGGCGTAGCGGAACACTTGCAACAACGGCCCGAACAGCTCTTCGTCGGAGCGCTCGGCCACCGCCGTCACATCGACAATGCCCGGCGTCAGCAGAGCGGCTTGCGCCTGCGGCTGAGTCATCGCTAGCAGCGACACGGCGCCGTTGGCCAGCAAATGCGCCTGGGCATCCATCAGCGCTTTCGCCGCGCCGAGGGAAATCACCGAGCCCATGAATGGCGCCGGTTGCTGATCGAACGCACCCACTTCAATAGTCGCGCAGACCTCAACCAGACGCTTGAGCAAGCTGTCGCCCCACGCGCCTTGCGGCACCAGCAGACGTCGCGCGCAGGTGCAGCGTTGACCCGCCGAGATGAATGCCGACTGAATAATCGTGTAGACCGCCGCATCCAGATCAGCGACCTGATCGACCACCAGCGGATTGTTGCCGCCCATTTCCAACGCCAGAATCTTGTCCGGACGCCCGGCGAATTGCTGGTGCAGATGATTGCCGGTACGGCTGGAGCCGGTGAAGAACAGACCGTCGATGCCCGGGTTCGCCGCCAGGGCGATACCGGTTTCACGCGCGCCTTGCAGCAGGTTCAACACGCCCGCCGGCAGACCGGCCTCGATCCAGCACTTGACCGTCAGCTCGGCGACTTTCGGGGTCAGCTCGCTTGGTTTGAACAACACGCTGTTACCGGCCAGCAGCGCCGGCACGATGTGACCGTTCGGCAAGTGGCCAGGGAAGTTATAAGGCCCGAATACCGCCACCACGCCGTGCGGCTTGTGGCGCAACACGGCGGTGGCGTCGCCCAATGGGCCGCTCTTCTCGCCGGTACGCTCGCGGTAGCTCTGCACCGAAATCGCGATTTTGTTGACCATGCTGGTCACTTCGGTCGCGGCTTCCCACAGCGGCTTGCCGGTCTCTTCGCCAATGGTGCGGGCCAGTTCGTCGGCGTGGTTTTTCAGGGCGGCAGCGAACGCTTCGAGGACGCTGATGCGTTCTTCCAGGGTACGACGTGCCCAACCCGGAAATGCCTGACGTGCTGCTTGCACGGCGGATTCGACCTGAGCGGCAGTGGCGCCCTCCCCCGACCACAGCACTTGCTGGGTCACCGGGTTCAGCGATTGAAAAGCCTCGCCCTGACCGGCCAACCACTCACCTGCGATGTATAGCGAATTCATTATTTCGACTCCCGTGCAGCGGACAACGCTACGGCACGCACTTGATCGCCCGCGTTGAGTTGAAGACGTTTGGCGGTCAGTGGATCAACGACCAAAGTACCGGCGGCCAGACGGGCCGGCGCAGCAGTGATGCGGCAGTCTTCGCGCTTGCGGTTATGGATGATGAACGGCGTGGCGTCGTCGCCCGGCGTCCCCACGGCCAGCACCAGCGCTTCACTGTCACGCACTGCGCGGATCTTGCTGGTTTCGCATTCGATGGCCGGGCCGGCGTCAAAGATGTCGACGTAACCCTGATAGCTGAAACCTTCGCTCTTGAGCATCGCCAGCGCGGGCTCGGTGTCCGGGTGCACCTGGCCGATCACGCCTCGCGCATCCTCGGACAGGAAGCAGGTGTACAGCGGAAACTTCGGCATCAGTTCAGCGATGAAAGCCTTGTTGCCGACACCGGTCAGGTAATCGGCCTGGCTGAATTCCATCTTGAAGAAATGCCGGCCCAGGCTTTCCCAGAACGGCGAGCGCCCGGCTTCATCGGACACACCACGCATCTCGGCGATGATCTTGTTGCCGAACAGCTCAGGGAACTCGGCGATGAACAGCATCCGCGCCTTCGACAACATGCGGCCGTTGAGGCCGTTGCGGTAATCGGCGTGGAGGAACAGCGAGCACAGTTCGGAGTTGCCGGTCAGGTCGTTGGCGAGGAACAGCGTCGGAATCTCGCGATAGATGTTCAACTCCTGCGAGGCGCTGACGGTCAGGCCGACACGGAAGTTGTACCAAGGCTCACGCAGACCGACTGCGCCGGCAATGGCGGAAATCCCCACCACGCGACCGTCGTCGTCTTCGAGCACGAACAGGTAGTCGGTATCGCCACGGCCGGCCTCACCGCGAAAGGTCTTCTCGGCCCAGCCGACCCGATGCGCCAGGCGTTCTTCGTTGGCCGGCAAGGTGGTCAGGCCGGTGCCGGTGCTGCGGGCCAGCTCGATCAGCGCGGATAAATCGCTGCTGCGTACGGGACGAACAATCATGCTATCTCCTCAAACGGGCCGCTCTCGCCACCCGTGAAACTCGCTAAGGCGTTAAACCGCCACCAGGCGCACGCTGGCACCTTCACCGACGCCCAGGGCTTCGGCCGCTTCCAGATCCAGAGTCACCGGTTTGCCCGGCGCGTAATCCAGTTCAAGCAGCACGGCGCGGTAATCCTGCAACTGCGCATTGGCCACCAGATACTGGCGCCCGGCACCTTTGACATGCTCGCCGATCTTCACCGGCACCACCCGGCTCTGGGCGATCGAACGGATCCCCGAAACACGTGCATGCAGGGTCGGACCGCCGTCGAAAATGTCGATGTAGTGATCGGTCTCGAAGCCTTCGCGCATCAGGATGTCGAAGGTGATCTGCGCACGCGGGTGCACCTGGCCCATCGCTTCTTGAGCGGAATCCGGCAGCAGCGGCACATAGATCGGGTAATGCGGCATCAGTTCGGCGAGGAACGTACGGCTCTTGAGACCGCACAGACGCTCGGCCGCGGCGTAGTTGAGGTCGAAGAAGTTGCGCCCGATGGCGTCCCAGAACGGCGAGTCGCCATTCTCGTCGCTGTAACCGACGATCTCGGTCACCACCGAATCGGCGAAACGCTCGGGGTGGCTGGCAACGAACAACAGACGGCCACGGGAGTTGAGCTCGGACCACGGCGACCCCACCAGTTCGCGCTGCACGTAGAAACTGGTCAGCAAGCTGTTGCCGGTCAGGTCGTGGCACTGCGAAAGCACGTGGATCTTGTTGTGGATCTTCAGCTCGCGGGAGGCGTGGACGAAGGTCTCGTTGCGGAAGCTGTAGAACGGCTCGGAATAACCGGCCGAAGCGACAATGGCCGAGCAACCGACCAGTTTGCCGGTGGCGGTGTCTTCGAGGACAAAGAAATAGCTCTCCTCACCATTGAAGCTCACTTCGGCGGCAAACGAGGCTTCGCTCGCAGCGATCTTGTCGCTCAGACGTTCCACGTCATCCGGCAAGGAAGTGACACCAATCGGGCTGTCCGCAGCCAGACGCTGTACCTCGCCCAGATCAGCCATTTGCGCAGGGCGCATCACCAGCATGGTGTCACTCCTTTTCTCTTATAAATTTGCAGAAGAAAAAACACCGGACCTTGTAGGAGTGAGCCTGCTCGCGATTGCGGTCTGTCAGAAACCAATGAGTCGACTGACACACCGTAATCGCGAGCAGGCTCACTCCTACAGTTGAGCGGGTCCGGCATAAAATTTTGATCGACGCCTGAAAAACTCCAGGCGTCGAAAGGTCTATCAGGCTTGCGTCAGTTTTGCGGCAGCGCGTTCGAAGCGGTCCAGACCGGCATCGATATCGGCGTCTTCCACCACCAGGCTCGGCGCGAAACGGATCACGTCCGGGCCGGCCTGCAGAATCATCAGGCCTTCTTTTTCAGCGGCGTTGAAGATGTCCTTGGCCTTGCCTTTCCAGGCTTCGCTAAGCACGCAACCGATCAGCAGACCGAGACCACGCACCTGAGTGAACAGGCCGTACTTCTCGCCGATCTGCTGCAGACGGGTCTTGAATTTGTCGTGCTTGGCATTGACGCCGCTCAGCACTTCAGGGGTGTTGATCACGTCGATCACCGCTTCGGCGACGGCACACGCCAGCGGGTTACCGCCGTAAGTGGTGCCGTGGGTGCCGACGACCAGATGCTTGGCCAGCGCTTCGGTGGTCAGCATGGCCGCGATCGGGAAACCGCCGCCCAGGCTCTTGGCGCTGGTGAGGATGTCCGGGATCACGCCGTAATGCTGGTAGGCGAACAGGTGGCCGGTACGCCCCATGCCGGTCTGCACTTCGTCGAACACCAGCAACGCGTTGTTCGCGTCGCACAGTTCACGGGCACCTTGCAGGTAAGCCAGTTCGGCCGGCAGGACGCCGCCCTCGCCCTGGATCGGCTCCAGAACCACTGCGCAAGTCTTATCGGAAACGGCGGCTTTCAGTGCTGCCAGATCGTTGTACGGAACGTGGGTGATGCCGGTGATTTTCGGACCGAAACCGTCGGAATACTTCGACTGGCCACCGACGTTAACGGTGAACAGAGTGCGTCCGTGGAAGCTGTTCAGTGCGGCGATGATTTCGTACTTCTCGCTGCCGAAACGATCGAACGCCACGCGACGGGCCAGCTTGAACGCGGCCTCGTTGGCTTCGGCGCCGGAGTTGCAGAAGAACACGCGCTCGGCGAACGTGGCGTCGATCAGCTTGTGCGCCAGACGCAGGGCCGGCTCGTTGGTGAACACGTTGGAAACGTGCCACAACTTGTTCGCTTGCTCGGTCAAGGCACCGACCAGCGCCGGATGCGCGTGGCCCAATACGTTGACGGCGATGCCGCCGGCGAAGTCGATCAGCTCGCGGCCGCTCTGGTCCCAGACACGGGAACCGGCGCCACGCACCGGTATGAAAGCGGCAGGCGCGTAGTTGGGAACCATAACCTGGTCGAAATCGGCGCGTTCTACCGCAGCGTGCTCAACGGACATCGGAGTCTCCTGATGAGGGCCACCCGCCTGAAACTGGCGAGCGATGGGGGGATTGTAAGGACAGTTTTCAGCCCGGCCTTGTCGCCAAGCGACAACTTCTTATAGCGCAAACCCCGGATTTTCCCGGGTTTACGGCAATGCGACATATAGCGTCGCAAAGGCGCAGTTTAAACCGGCATCGGCGATTTGCGGCAGGCCGCGCAGGATATCAATTCAGCCGGTTGTCACCGGCATAAATATGTACCGCACGTTGATCGCCACTGGCTGGTTTGCTGTCAGCTCTTCCAACGCTAAAGGAATGGCACATGCAATTGCCCGAAGGACAGCAACCGGCAGCCCCGATCGACACGAGCGACGCGCAACATCCCGACGAACACTACTTGCACCTGGTCAATACCATTCCCGACTGGCTCGGCACAGCCTCGCCCCGCGTACGCCTGGCCCTGCGCAGCAGTCAGCCCGCACTGCCGGCCTCGCTGCAGGCTGCGCCAGTCGGGCAACACCAGCAACTGCAGGCGCTTGGAGCCGCACACTGGCGCGCTCAGAGTGAGGTTGATCAACAACTCAAACACCTGCAAGACGTCAACGCCTTCGCCGAACCGCTGCTCAAAGCAGCCCTGAAAACCGCATGCGGTCTGGATCTGGATGTCAGCAAGACCTTTCTGCGCCTCTACGTTCCCGCCACGACGCCATGGTTTGCGATCAAAACCGGCGCAGCTCGCGCCTGGACGGTCTCGTTACTCGACGCGGCACTGCACAACTTCGAAGACGCCGAAACCAAAGATGACGCCTATGAGCGCGAATCCACCTTCATCACCCAACCGTCCGCCAGCGGGCAGTTCGAAACGCTGCCTGCGATCAACAGCAAGCTGAGCATCAGCGCCTTCATCAAGCTGTGCAGAGCGCTGGACATTGGCGCTCAATACCAGACTTATCTGAAAAAACATCTCGGCTTCAACGATCCGGCCACTGCTGCGGCACTGCAACGGAGAGTGACCACGAGCCAGCAAGCGGCACTCAAAGCCGCCCTGCAATGGGCCCGCATGAGTGGCGACCTCAGCGAGAACTGCTTTCGCCTGATCAACGGCTTGCTCGATGGCGTGCAGGGCATGCGGCTCGACGGCCAGACTCTGCTGTGTCACGACGTGTCGATGATGGCGGCACCGCTGACCGGGATTCTGGTCTTCGCTCCGGATGCCTACACGCCCCGGCACATCAGCCGGGTTGTTGCCTACGTCCCGGATGACCCGGAGCACCCGATCAAGGAGTACGCTTCCTCGGCCGCCATGGAAGCCGAACTCACCCGCCAGTTGCGTACGAAAGACTATCAGCGCTTCTTCAGCCGGTTTATCGATCAGGAACGCAGCGGTTTCTTCTTTGCCGACCTGCAGCAACGCCTGGTGCGCATCAAATGGCACAAACCCGAACCTGGCAGCTCCCTACCCGCGTGGCGAGAGGAGCCCATCGCCCAACCCGACTTGCAACTGGTCAGCGCAGCGATCCCTGCTGAACTGTGGCGACATTCGTATCAGGCAAAACTGAACAAGATTCTCAACGACGCGAAAGTGATCGCCATCCCCACCGCAACGGTCGACAGCAGAGCCCGTTGGGCACGCTGGGATTCTCTGGTCAATATCGCGACCTCCATCATCGAAACAGCCGCTTTCGTGATTGCGCCATTCGTGCCCGGGCTGGGCGAGTTGATGATGAGTTACATGGCCTATCAACTGCTCAACGAGGCGTTCGAAGGCATCATCGACTGGACGCAGGCGAAAACCAGTGAGGCGCTCGAACACCTGATGGGCACGGTCGAATCCCTGGTTCAACTGGGTGCCTTTGCCGCAGGCGGCATGATCGGCATGGGCGAATACCGCAAGGTTCTGCCCAAGGAAATCGTCACGTTCATCGACCGCTTCAAACCCGTGGAACGGCCCGGCGGCCCTCCCCGTTACTGGGAGCCGGACCTGACCCGCTACGAGCACAACGCCCCTCCCGCGCCAGACTCACGGCCAGACGCGCGCGGCCTGCGTCCGCATCAGGGCAAACACCTGTTGGCGCTGGAAGACGCACACTTCGCGGTCAGTGAAGACTCGATTCCCGGTCAGTTCCGCATTGAGCACCCTACGCGCCCCGAGGCTTACAAACCGTTGTTGCGACACAACGGCGAAGGCGCCTGGCACAGCGAACTCGAACAGCCGCTAGCCTGGGACCAACCCACGGCCTTGCGCCGGATCGGCCATTCGGTCGAATCTTTCGAACCGGCTCAGCAAGAACGCATTTTGCACGTCAGCGGCTATAACGAAGACGCCCTGCGCAAAATGCACATTGATCAGGAGTCCGTACCGCCCCTGCTGGCCGATACCATCAAACGCTTCAAGATCGATCAGGATCTACAAGTCTTCATCGAGCAACTGGACAGCGCCGAGCATTACCGCGATGCCGATCCCCTGACGCAACTGCAACTGCTGACAGAACACGGCGCATGGCCGAGCGGCAAACGCCTGTGTTACTTAAACAGCCAGGGCGAGCTGATCTGGCAATCATCCAGTGACGAAGCGCTGCCGGCGATCACCGTTCGCCAGAACAGCGCGCAAGACGCTGACTTGCTGAAGAACTTGCTTGAGTCCCTTGATGAGCAAGACGTCAAAGGTCTGCTGGGAGAATCGTTCGGTGGCCCGACGCTTGCGCTCGATGTGCGCACGCAGGCACTTCGCAGACAACTGAGTCAATTCGCGCGGCAACACCGCTGCGCCATGTTCGAATCCCGCTACCAGCAACTGGAGACCACCGCCGATCCGCTGGCCGCACCGATCCGCCACTATGAGCCGCTGCTACCGGCCAGCGTCACCCGCGAATTGCTCGACACCGCCAACACCGCAGAGCTGCTGAGCATCAGCGAAGGGCAACTGCCCGAGCGTCAGCAGCAACTGGTGCAGCAGGCCAGTCAGCAAGTACGCATCAGCCGCGCCTATGAAGGCCTGGAACTGGACTCCGTGAGCAATGCGGATACCGACACCCTCGCGCTGCACAGCCTGCAACGTTTGCCCGGCTGGAGCGGACAAGTGCGCATCGAGATACGTGACGGTTTTTATGAAGGCCCGATGCTCGACAGCACCGGGCCCGCCCAGGCCCGCGAGCAAAAAGTACTGGTGCGAAAGCCGATGGCCGCTATCAGCCCTTTGACGATCGCGGCCAGGAACTGAGTGCCGACGGCGACTTCTTTTCCAGCGTCCTCCGCGCCTTGCCGGATGCCGAGCGCCAGGCGCTGGACCTGCACATCGGCGACGCCGGCAGACTGAAACAGGCGATTCGGGCAAATCCGCTGGAGCGCGGCGAACTGCGGGTGGCGATGGCCCAGCCGCCACTGCCGGAACCGCTGATCGATACATTGCGCCTGCTCGGTGTCGAGGGTTATCGCCCCTTGTTCCGAGAGGCGCCGCGCACGCTGGAAGAGAGAGTACGCGAGATTTACCCCAGCGATTCGCTCGCCGAAATACAGGCATTCATTGACGAGCACCAAGGGCTCCCCGGCGGAGTGCGCGGCGAACTCTCACGCCTTGATCGCGAGTACCGAAAACTCTGTGACGACCTGCGCCTCTGGGCGCTCGACGTGCCGCTCACCGACCCGCAGACCGGTCTGCCGTTGACGCCGACTCAGCGCCGCGCCGCCCTGCAAAGTCGCTCGATGCTCAGATCCCTCATCCAGCGTTGCTGGCGCAAACAGACCCGCGGACCCGCCGGGTACATGCTGCAGATCACCGATCCGATTCTTGGCCATCTGCCCTCACTCGACGCCGACTTCAGCCATGTCACCACGCTGACAATCAATGGCAGTAAAGCCACCCGAGGCCTGGAACCGTTTTTACAACGCTTCCCCAAACTGATGTATCTCGACGTACAAAGCGCCAACTTGCCACAGCTGCCACCCGCGATCACCGCCATGCCGATTCTGCGGCACCTGATTCTGCGCGATTGCAGCCTGGGCCTTGGCGCTGCCGACCAGACTCTCCTGGCGTCACTGCCGGAGCTGACTTTTCTCGATCTGCAGGACAACCCGCTGGGCACATCGCCCGATATCCAGCCGATGACATCGCTGCGTTTCATCAACCTGACCAATACCGGTATCACCGCCCCCCCCGCCAATCTGTTACACCACCCGCGCCTGGTCACCGGCAAATTTGCCGGCAACCGCATCACCGAAATACCGGACGCGCTGTTTACCCTCAATAGTCTGCTCAGTGACGGGTTCAATTTCGCCGATAACCCGCTGAGCGCAGCGTCACGTGAGCGCGTGAAAGCCCACTATCAGCGCACCACAAAACACTTTGGCGTGCTGCCTGAAGAAGCCGACGTCACACGCACGGTTGCCCTGTTTCCGACACTGGAGCCTGCCGAGGCTACCGACGTGCTCTATCAACTGCCGGGAACGCTGGATCAAGGGCGCACGCAATTGACCCAATGGGAGGCCGAACTCAGTCAGATGAAAGCTGATCTCGCGCAATGGAGCCGCGACACCCCCAAACGCAATCCCTCGAACGGTCAATTGCTGAACCTCAACGAACAGGCCAGCGAAGTCATGCACCGCGAGCGATTCGCTCAGACGCTGGAACAATTCTGGGGCACGAGAGACGCGCATCGGCCCAGCGTCCGCAGCAGTCATCTGGAAGCACAGGTCCAGTTCGCCGGCGACATGCCAACGCTGGCCGCCGATTTCAGCCACGTCTCCAAACTGAGCCTGACCGGCAATAAAAGCGCTTCATCCGTGACGGCATTTCTGCAGCGTTTTCAAAACCTGGAGGCGTTGCATTTGCGTCATTTCGATCTGGAGCCGGTGTCCACCTCGATCATCCACCTGCCGCGCCTGAACACATTGGAACTGAAAGATTGCGCCGTCGTGCTGACACCGGAAAATCAGGACGCACTCTGCGCCATGCCCCATCTGGAAACACTCGAACTGAGCAACAACCCGCTAGGCACGCTGCCCGACCTCAACCTGCTTCCCCAACTGACTTATCTCGATGTGGCCAACACGGGTCTGTCGACATTGCCCGGCGGTGTCACCGATCACCCGCACTTGCGCACAATGATCTTCAGTGGCAACGCCTTCACCGAGCTGCCCGCAGCCCTGTTCGAGCTACCCTCCAATCGCAGCGACGGCTTCGACTTTGCCGACAACCCGTTAACGCCAGAAACCCGCGAACAGATAAAAACCTACTACCGCAAGCACGGCAACGACTTCGAAGTGCTGGCCGACGCGGCGGACATTGCCCTGGCCCGAAAACTGTTCCCCTCGCTGGATGCGCAAGAGGCCAGCGACATGATCTATGACTTGCCCGGCACCCTGAACGATGGCCATCTCCATCTCGATCGCTGGCAAGCCGAATTCGACACAATGAAAGCCCAACTCGCCACATGGGCGTCTCAGGTTCCCATCCATAATCCCGTCACTGGCGAAGTCCTCACAGCCGTTGAAGTGTTCGACCAGTACGCGATCCGCTTGAACTTCAAACAAAAGCTGGAGGAGTTCTGGGCTCATCGTTCGGCTATTTCCGGGGCACGCGATACGGATTTATCCACGGCTTTGCCGTTCATGGGCGAGATGCCCGTGCTCACAGTGGATTTCAGCCACGTCTCGGATCTGGCCCTCAGGGGCAATCCTGCGCTACAAGGCGTCGAGTCGTTTCTCGATCTGTTTCCAAACGCGCAAACACTCGAGATGCGCGATTTCGAGCTGTCCGAACTGCCCACATCCATTGGCCGCATGACGGAACTCAAAGATCTGAACCTGCACAATTGTCAGATCACCCTGACCGCCGAAGGCCAGAATACGCTGACATCGCTGACCGAGCTTGAACGCCTGGATCTGAGTCAAAACCCGCTGGGCCTGGCGCCCGATCTGGCGACCATGCCGAGACTCAATGACGTACGTCTGTCCAACTGCAGCATCGCCGACCTGCCCAACGGTCTGGCTGATCATCCCAATCTCAGAACCGCCCTGCTCGACAGCAACCGCATCACTGAATTGCCTGCAGCATTTTTTCAGATTGACCTCGATCTGGCCGACGGCGTCGATCTGTATGGCAACCCGCTGTCGGCAGCCAGTCGTGAGCGGATCAAGGCGTTTTACCTTGAGCACGCCTGCGATCTTGGTGTTTCGGCCGATCCCGCCGACCTCGCCCGGGCACGCGCACTTTTTCCGGCACTGCAAGATGGCGACGCCAGCCACATGCTCTACTCCCTGCCGGGCACACTGGATGCCGGTCGTGCCCAACTGCTGCAATGGGAAGGTGAAATCGCCCGGATGAACCGCGAGCTCGATGCCTGGACGCGAGCTATTACCGAGCATGACCCACAAACCGGCCAGGCGATCAGCGCAGACGACATGGCCAGCGAACGCAGCGCCAGAAACGAGTTCAGCAGCAAACTGCAGCAGTTCTGGCGTCAGCGGCGAGCTGACAATCTGGAGTTGCGCTCCAATACGTTTATCGCAGATCTGACGTTCAACGGTGATCTGCCGGCGTTGTCGGCGGACTTCAGCCATGTCACGCAATTGTCGCTGCAGGGCAAATCGACGCAGAACGTCCCCGACGCCTTCTTGAACTGTTTCCCGGGTTTGACTGGCCTGGAAATGCGCGACTTTGCCTTGGGCCGCTTGCCGCAGGCGCTGACCCGCATGCCCCAGCTCCAGACTCTGGTGCTGAGCAAATGCGGCGTGGTCTTCGACGCTCAGGCGCAAGTCGCACTGGCGGGTTTGCCACGCCTGGTGGGGCTTGACCTGTACCACAATCCACTTGCCGTGGCGCCCGACCTCTCCCCACTCAAGGCGCTGAGTTACCTCGACCTTGCCGGAACCGGGATCGATAGTGTCCCAACCGGCCTGATGCAGCTTGCTGACCTCCAGACCGCGTTATTGAACGACAACCGGATAACCGAGCTGCCTGACACGCTCTTCAACCTTCCCGACTCCATCAGCAAAGGCATTGATCTTGACAATAACCCGCTGTCGCCAGCGACCCGCGAGCAGATCAAGGCCTATTACCAACGTACCGGCAGCGATCTTTGCGTACTGGCCGAACAACCAGATATTGAGCTCGCACAAGCGCTGTACCCGCATCTGTCCGAAACCCAGGCCAGCGATCTGGTCTACGGTCTGCCCAGCACATTGGCCGACGGACGCCTTGAGCTGGCGCGTCGAAAAACCGAACTGAACAGCCTCATCAGCGAACTTGAAAGCTGGATGAATGCCGCCGTGTCTGATCCCGTCACACAGCTCCCCCTGGAGACAGAGCCACTGCTGCAGGAGCAGTACAAAAGAATGCAGGTGAAGAGCCGCCTGGAAGACGCCTGGCGGCGCAAGTCATCAGCAACACAGTCGGAATTCGTCTTGAATCTGGAGATGTCGTTCATCGGTGACCTGCCAGCCTTGCAAGCAGACTTCGGGCATATCCTCGAGCTGGATCTGACCAGCACCGCAGCGATTGCACCAAAAGCCGATGGCTGGCTCGGCCACTTCCCCAATCTGCAGAGCCTGAAAATGCGCGGCTTTGAACTGGGCAGTATTCCCGCCGAGGTTTTTGGCCTGAAGCAACTCACGCTGCTGAATCTGCCCGAATGCAACATCAGCCTGACGGAAGAAGCCGCGACCGCACTCGGCGCCCTTGAAGAGCTGGGCAATTTGAACTTGCGCAACAATCCGTTGGGACGGGCGCCGGACATCAGTCGCATGCAGCAACTGACTCACCTTGATCTGAGCAATACCGGACTCACCGAGACATGGCCGGCGCTGTTCGAAAGGATCACGCTCACTCACGCCGATCTATCCAACAACGCGATCATTGAGTTGCCGATCGAGTTTTTGCGCGGTGACCACCGACTGACTGCCGACTTCGACTTCAGCGGCAACCCGTTATCGGAGGTGGCGCGCAAACGACTTGCAGACTACGCACAAGTACGTGGAGCCAGGCTGGATGCACCGCGACTCTGGCGCCAGCAAATCGCCGAGACGGAAGACGAGTTCGAGGCCTTATGGCCTACAACGGGTTGGCGTTCGTTAAGGGTTCCGCGGCCTGGGGATTAATGGCCGCACCCAACCCGACGCGGCTCAGCCGCGCTCGGGTGGCACCGACGACAATTCGAACGGGCTGCTGCTGCGCCGCTGGTTGCGATCTTCCCGCGGCGTGGCACCGAAGAAATTGCGGTAGGCGCTGGAGAAATGCGGCCCCGAGGAGAAGCCACAGGACAAGCCGATCTGAATGATCGACTTGCTGGTTTGCATCAACATCTGCCGGGCCTTGTTCAGGCGCAGTTCCAGGTAGTACTGGCTCGGCACACGGTTGAGGTATTGCTTGAAGATCCGCTCCAACTGCCGGCGGGACACGCACACGTGCTGGGCGATTTCGTCGGTGGTCAGCGGCTCTTCGATGTTGGCTTCCATCAGCAACACGGCTTGCGTCAGTTTCGGGTGACTGGAGCCGAGGCGGTTCTGCAATGGAATGCGCTGACGCTCGCCGCCTTCACGGATGCGTTCGACCACCAGTTCCTCCGAGACGGCACCGGCCAATTCTGCGCCGTGATCACGGGCCAGCACCGCCAGCAACAGATCAAGCACCGACATGCCGCCGCACGCGGTCAGGCGATCACGGTCCCAATCGAACAGATGACTGGTGGCGATGACCTTCGGGAAACGCTCGGCGAAATCGTCCTGCCAGCGCCAGTGCACCGCAGCGCGATAACCGTCGAGCAAGCCCAGTTGCGCCAACGGATACACGCCGGCAGACAGACCACCGATCACGCAACCGGCACGCACCAGTTGCTTGAGCGCGCTGCTCAGTGGCGAGGCCAGTGCAGTCGGCGGCTCATCGGCCAGCAGGAACAGTTTCTGGAAGTTTTCGAGCTTGCCGGCCCACGGTTCGCCGGGCAATTGCCAGGCGCCTTCGACCGGCGACTCGGCCTGCAGAAAAGACAATTCGTAAACAACGTCCGGGTGCACCCGCTGCGCAACACGCAAGGCCTCCTCCGCCAGCGCCAAAGTCAGAGCTTTAGTGCTGGGCCAAATCAGGAAACCAATTCGATGGGCAGTCATGGGCGGGCGATCCGAAACGAAAAACAATGATGAAGGCATGGGCCAATGCTAGCCCGGAAATGAACACAAATCTCAAAGCCGACGCAGACCCATTGTGGGAGCTGGCTTGCCAGCGATGGCGGTGTATCTGTACCAGAAATGTCATCTGGCCCACCGCTATCGCTGGCAAGCCAGCTCCCACAGGGATTGTAGCCAGCCTTCAGGCTGCGAAGCATGCACTATTCCGGTGCATATCGGCAGTTCTGTTTACTTGAGGCTGCCCGACAGGAACTGCTGCAGGCGCTCCGATTGCGGATTCACCAGCACTTCGCGCGGGTTGCCGCTTTCTTCAACAACACCTTTGTGCAGGAACACCAACTGGTTCGACACTTCGCGGGCAAAGCCCATTTCGTGGGTCACCACAACCATGGTCCGGCCTTCCTGAGCCAGCGCCTGCATCACCTTCAGCACGTCGCCAACCAGTTCCGGATCAAGCGCCGAAGTCGGTTCGTCGAACAGCATCACCTCAGGTTCCATCGCCAGCGCACGGGCAATCGCCACACGCTGCTGCTCGCCACCGGACATGTGCCCAGGGAACGCGTCTTTGCGATGAGCCACGCCAACCTTGTTCAGGTAGTGCTCGGCTTTCTCGCGGGCTTCAGCCTTGGACACGCCCAGTACATGCACCGGCGCTTCCATGATGTTTTCCAGCGCGGTCATGTGCGACCACAGGTTGAAATGCTGGAACACCATCGACAGGCGCGAACGCATGCGTTGCAGCTGTTTCGGATCAGCGGCTTTCAGCGCGCCGTCCTTGTTCGCCACCAGTTTCAGCTCTTCGTTGTTGAGCAGGATCTTGCCCGCGTGCGGCTGCTCAAGCAGGTTGATGCAGCGCAGGAAAGTACTTTTGCCGGAGCCACTGGAGCCGATGATGCTGATCACATCGCCGGCTGCCGCTTTCAGGGAAACACCCTTGAGCACTTCGTGACTGCCATAGCGTTTATGCAGGTCTTGGACTTCAAGTTTGTACATGCGGTCGGTTCTCACAAAAACAGTCAGTCAGTCGTTGAGCAAGCGCCCGTGACGCAGCGCTTCGCGCCCCGCCACCTTGGCCAGCCAGAAACCGGGTTGGGCATAGCGCAGCCGTTCAATGGCAAACAGCACCCCGGACGTACCAGCACATACCGTGCTGACCCGATCGGACACAGGGTCGATCACTTCAAAAATCTCGTCACCGGCCTCGACCCATTCGCCGGGTTTACGCAGAAAACTCACCACGCCCGGGTGCGGCGCGAACAGCAATTCGGTGCCTTCGAACGGCATGCCTTCGCACGGTTCGTGAGCCGCATTCGGCCACTCGCCGGTGATCAGGCCTTGCTCGGCAAGGAACGCGAGAATGCCTTCAGCATACGCCTCGGCATCAGCGCGGCCAGTGTCGGCCTGACCGCCCAGCTCAATGGTCGTCGCCAGGCACGCCAGCGGAATCTGTGCGTCCGGGAACTGCCGCGACAGACGCAGCCACGGCAGCGAGCAAGCCTCGTCGAAGGAGCTGCCGCCGGAATCTTCCGCCAGCAGACCGACCTTCACATTCAGGTGCGCAGATAACGAACGCCACTGCGGCCAGTGCTGCGGCAGCGCATACATGTGCAGCGCGGCTTCGGCATCGCAGTGCAAGTCGAGCACCACGTCGGCGGTGCAGGCGTGGCTCAGCAGCACACGCTGCATGCCTTGCAACTGGCTGCTCGCCTCGGGCAATGCCGCGAGGTGATCGGCCATCGCCTGACGGATCAGGCGAATGTTTGCGTGCGGGTCGTCACCGAGACTGTTGGCCAAAGCCGCCGCTACCGGCGCGCTCAGCTCAACGAAATCACGGTTGAAATTCTTGCCGCTGCCCGCCTCGAAACGGCCCTGGAAATTGCCTTGCAGCAACTGCCCAAGCCCCAACGGATTGGCCACCGGCACCAGCTCGATCACACCGTTGAGCAAGCCTTTGGCTTCGAGCTCGCCAAGGCGCTTTTTCAGCTCCCAAGCGGTGCGCATGCCCGGCAATTCGTCAGCGTGCAGGCTGGCCTGAATGTAGGCCTTGCGCTCGCCACTGCCGAAGCGGAACACCGAAATCTTGCGCTCGCTGCCTAGGTGGCTCCACGGCAAAACGTGGTCGATGCGTTCCATATCAGTGCTTCCGCGGCGCGAGGTAGCTCAACCAGCGACGCTCGGCCAGCTTGAACAGCTTGACCAGAATGAAGGTCAGGCACAGGTAGAACACGCCAGCGGTGATGTACGCCTCGAACGGCAGATAGAACTGCGCGTTGACGGTACGTGCCGCGCCAGTGATGTCGATCAGGGTCACGATGGACGCCAGACTGGTGGTCTGCAGCATCATGATCACTTCGTTGCTGTACTGCGGCAGCGCCCGACGCAGGGCCGATGGCAGCAGGATGCGCTTGTACAGTTTGAAGCGCGACATGCCCATGGCCTTGGCCGCTTCGATCTCACCGTTCGGCGTAGCCTTGAGGCTGCCGGCGATGATTTCAGCGGTGTAGGCGCTGGTGTTGATCGCGAAGGCCAGGCACGCACAGAACGTTGCGCTGGACAGCCACGGCCAGAGGAAGCATTCGCGTACCGCTTCGAACTGCGCCAGACCGTAGTAGATCAGGAACAGTTGCACCAGCATCGGCGTGCCGCGAATCACGTAGGTGTACAGCCACGCGGCGCCATTGACGATCGGGTTCTTCGAGACGCGCATCAGGCCCAGAGGCAGCGCCCCCAGCAAACCGAAAAACAGCGACAGCGCGAGCAATTTGAGGGTGGTCACCAGGCCGCCGAGGTACAGCGGCAGAGCCTCCCAAATGACGTTGTAGTCGAAGATCATAGATCAGCCGCCCTTACGCCTACCGAGTAGCGCTTCTCAAGTTGACGCAGGATCAGCAACGACACGCTGGTGATCACCAGGTACATCGCCGCCACTGCGAGGAAGAAGGTAAAAGGCTCGCGAGTGGCATCTGCCGCCTGCTTGGCCTTGAACATCATGTCTTGCAGACCGACCACGGAAATCAGCGCGGTGGCCTTGGTCAGTACCAGCCAGTTGTTGGTGAAGCCGGGAATCGCCAGGCGAATCATCTGCGGCACCATCACCCGGAAGAACACCTGAAAACTGCTCATGCCGTACGCCATGCCGGCTTCGGCCTGGCCTTTGGGGATCGCCATGAACGCGCCCCGGAAGGTTTCCGACAGGTACGCACCGAAGATGAAACCGAGGGTGCCGATACCGGCGGCCAGCGGGTTCAGGTCGATGTAGTCGTCATAGCCGAGCAGCGGCGCCACACGGTTGAGCAAGTCCTGACCGCCGTAGAAGATCAGCAGGATCAGCACCAGATCGGGAATCCCGCGGATCACCGTGGAATACAGATCGCCCAGCCAAGCCAGCCAGCGCACCGGCGACAGGCGCAGTGCAACACCGATCAGCCCGAGAACGATGGCCAGAGCCATGGACGACAAGGCGAGCTGAAGCGTCAGCCATGCGCCATCGAGGATGACAGCCCCGTAGCCTTTCAACATGATTCAGGTCCTCGAAAGTTGGGATGAAAAAATGGCGCAAACCGCAGAGATCCTGTTGCTTGCGCCATTTCGGACTTGTCGCAGAGACGTGTTACTTGCCGTAGATATCGAAGGCGAAGTACTTGTCCTGGATTGCTTTGTATTTGCCGTTTTCGCGAATGGCCGCGATGGCTGCGTTGATCTTGTCTTTCAGAGCGTCGCCCTTGCGCACCGCGATGCCTACGCCGTCGCCGAAGTATTTGACGTCGGTGAACTGCGGGCCAACGAAGGCAAAGCCTTTGCCGGAATCGGTGTTCAGGAAGCCGTCTTGCAGCAGGGTGGCGTCAGCCACGGTACCGTCGAGGCGACCGGCGGCCACGTCGAGGTAGATTTCGTTCTGCGAACCGTATGGCTTGATCTCGGCACCCAGCGGGGCCAGGACTTCGCGGGCGAAACGTTCGTGGATCGAACCACGTTGTACGCCGATGTTCTTGCCCTTCAGCTCGCTCAGGTTTTCGCTGACCTGAGTGCCGGCCTTCATGACCAGACGTGCCGGGGTGTTGTAGTACTTGTTGGTGAAGTCCACAGACTTCTTGCGATCTTCAGTGATCGACATGGACGACAGGATCGCGTCGATCTTGCGCACCTTCAGTGCCGGGATCAGACCGTCGAACTCTTGCTCGACCCACACACACTTGACCTGCATCTGCTCGCACAGAGCGTTGCCGATGTCGTAGTCGAAACCGACGATGCTGCCATCCGGCGCTTTCGAGGCGAACGGAGGGTAAGCCGCTTCGATACCGATCTTCAGAGGTTTTTCGTCAGCGAAGGAATTCAGCGACAGCACGGAGGACAGTGCCAGGGCGCCAAGCAGCACAAGTTTCTTCATCTTGGGACTCCATCGGTAAAGGGCAAAAACGGCAGAGTGAGCGACAGCCCAATATGCGAATGGGTGAATCGGGAAATCGGTTGCTGCATCGGTGGGAAATTTCTCATTGAAACCGTCGGAGGTTTCAACGTCAGCCACGATGAGCGAGTGATCGGCATTCTAACGACAGGCCCGAAGCCGATATTTCTTCAATGCGACAACTAATTACAGATGCACAGAGAAAGCGACTTGGGCGCATTGACAGCCTTGCAAATTCATGCAAGAGCGAACGATTGTGAACCGATCTATGCTGCAAATTGCGGGCCTATTATTCGCAAACCCTTCTAATCCGGCAAGCGCAGCGTTGTGTCTTATTTTTCACCGGGGGTTTTGAGGCTCTAAAACGGGGCGATGCGTTTCCCTTTGCCCCGGTTTGATGCGGGCGGTTACACATTCGGTTACGTGGATGGCGGCGGGTAACAGCGGGAAAGGTCTTACGGGGGAGATCGATAATTATTGGTTGGGTGAGTCCGCGTTCCGACAGCTGACTACACCGGCGCCTGACAAATTGCTATCGCTGGCAAGCCAGCTCCCACAGGGATTTGCGCTGGAACTGAAATTTCCCACACATCCCAAACCTGTGGGAGCTAGCCTGCTAGCGATGAGGCCAGACCAGCCAACCCACATTTGCGCCGAAACTGAAATCTCCGAAACACCACAACCCCTGTGGGAGCTGGCTTGCTGGCGATGAGGCCAACCCAGCCAACCCACATTTGCGCCGAAACTGAAATCTCCGAAACACCACACCCCCTGTGGGAGCTGGCTTGCCAGCGATGAGGCCAGCCCAGCCACCACAAAACCTGCAGACACAAAAAAGCCCCGCCCGGCATCACCGGACAGGGCTTCTATGGCTCTAACGCTTAAGCAACATTCATCGTCTTATGCGTATCAATCAAATGCTGCACCACACCCGGATCCGCCAGGGTCGAGATATCCCCCAACCCATCGTATTCCGCCGTAGCAATCTTGCGCAGAATCCGCCGCATGATCTTGCCCGAACGGGTCTTCGGCAGCCCCGGTGCCCACTGGATCACATCCGGCGAAGCAATCGGCCCGATCTCTTTACGCACCCAGTTTTTCAACTCCAGACGCAGCTGTTCGCTCGGCTCCTCGCCATTCTTCAACGTGACATAGACATAAATGCCCTGCCCCTTGATGTCATGCGGCACCCCAACCACCGCCGCTTCGGCAACCTTCGGATGCGCAACCATCGCACTCTCGATCTCGGCCGTACCCATGCGGTGCCCGGACACGTTAAGCACGTCATCGACACGCCCGGTGATCCAGTAGTAACCATCGGCATCACGACGCGCGCCGTCACCGGTGAAATACATGCCCCGGAACGTCTTGAAGTAGGTATCAACGAAACGATCGTGATCGCCATACAGCGTACGCGCCTGACCCGGCCAGGAATCGAGAATCACCAGATTGCCTTCAGCCTCGCCCTCAATAATGTTACCGAGGTTGTCGACCAGCGCCGGCACCACACCGAAGAACGGCCGCGCCGCCGAACCCGGCTTCAGCGCATGCGCACCCGGCAGCGGGCTCATCATGTTGCCGCCGGTTTCGGTCTGCCACCAGGTATCAACGATCGGGCAACGCGACTTGCCGACATTCTTGTAGTACCAGTCCCACGCTTCCGGGTTGATCGGCTCACCCACCGAACCGAGCAGACGCAGGCTGCTGCCATCCGCGCCTTCAACCGCAGCCTGACCCGAGGCCATCATCGCCCGGATCGCGGTCGGTGCGGTGTAGAGGATATTGACCTTGTGCTTGTCGACGATCTTCGCCACCCGAGTGATATCCGGGTAGTTCGGCACGCCTTCGAACAGCAGCGTGGTCGCGCCATTAGCCAGCGGGCCGTAGACGATATAACTGTGGCCAGTGACCCAGCCGACGTCGGCGGTGCACCAGTAGACTTCGCCCGGACGGTAATCAAACACGCGCTCGTGAGTCATCGCCGCGTACAACAGATAACCGCCGGTGGTGTGCTGCACGCCCTTCGGCTTGCCGGTCGAGCCGGAGGTATAAAGGATGAACAGCGCTTCTTCCGCGCCCATCTCTTTTGGCGCGCAGACGGTGCCCGCCACTTTCATCAGGTCTTCGTACCAGATGTCGCGATGCTGGTTCCACTTGATGTCGCCACCGGTGCGCTTGCACACAATGACTTTCTGAATGCTGCTGGTTTCCGGGTTGGTCAGTGCATCGTCGACGTTGGCCTTGAGGGAAATCTTCTTGCCGGCACGAATGCCTTCGTCAGCAGTGATCACCACTTTCGAACGGCAGTCGATGATGCGACCGGCCAGCGCTTCCGGCGAGAAACCGCCGAACACCACCGAGTGAATCGCGCCGATCCGGGTGCAGGCCAGCATGGCGACCACGGCTTCGGGAATCATCGGCATATAAATGGTCACCACGTCGCCGCGGTGAACGTCCTGACCACGCAGGGCGTTGGCCAGCTTGCACACTTGTTCGTGCAGTTCGCGGTAGGTGATGTTGCGGCTTTCGGAAGGATCGTCGCCTTCCCAGATGATCGCGACTTGGTCGCCGCGCTCGGCCAGATGACGGTCGAGGCAGTTGTAGGAAACGTTCAGGGTGCCGTCGGCAAACCACTTGATGTCGACATGGTGATCGTCGAACGACGTCTGTTTCACCGTGGTGAAAGGCTTGATCCAGTCGAGACGCTTGGCTTGCTCGCGCCAGAAACCGTCAGGGTTGACGACCGACTGTTGGTACATGGCTTTGTAGGTCGCCTCGTCAGTCAGCGTGTTAGCCAGAACCTCGGGACGAACGGGATACAGAGAAGCCGCACTCATCTTTCCTACCTCGGTGTAATAGTTGTTTTTGTATGACCCTGTTGTAACGGGGCCGGGCCCATAGAACCATTCGACGATGGTAGTAACAAGCCCCTACAAAACATCCAGATACCCCTTTTGCAAGCCAGACTCCAACCTCCAAAACACCCCCGAACCCTGTGGGAGCTGGCTTGCCAGCGATTCAGACAACTCGGTTCCCCAGACAAATCGCATCGCCAGCAAACCGATTCCCACGCCCTATCGACCGATTGTTACCAAATCTGCCAAAGGTGTTTATCAAAACCCGCTCTGTTTACCCCCACCCCATCTCCCTAAAATTCACCTCGCCGACAAGGCAAACGCGATTAACAACGTTACAGCCCCCACGAAGGCCGTTAATCCAGCTCTCAAGTAATAACTGCAAACGATGAAGTTCCACACGCAACCCTAAAAAGGTTGCGTGACCCCACTCGACCTCAAAAAGGTAAATCTGAAATGAAAGCTTTATTGGTTCTGGCCCTCAGCAGTCTGTGCGCAACCGCCATGGCAGACGAGGTCCCGACTGATGTCGCACAGCAACAACCAGCTATCGAGGAATACACTTACTCGACTCACCTGGACATCGCCAACGTTGTATCAATGAGCGAAGTGCCAAATGTCTGCGAAGTTGTTCCGATGAAAATGGAATACGACGACTCCAAGGGTCAGCGGCACATCCTGCGTTACAGCGTCATGGGCAACGGCTGCACCAATTGATGAGTTGAGACTGCACCGAATTGGATCTCTCAGCGCAACATTGAGGGTCGATTCCAGCCCGACTTCGGTCGGGCTCAGTTGTGTCTGGAGTCGTGCAAAAGGGTTGCAAAACACAAGATATAGTGAAAAACGTAGTTTTTTGCTCAAATCTTGAGCAACCAAAGCCCGGCGAAAAAATTAATCAAAAAAAATTCTCAGAGACCAACATCGGCGAAAGCCCTGTAAACCCTCGCTCCGACTCAAATCCCCCCCTCGCTCGACCGCCCTGCGCGCTTTCGCCCTCCCCCACGAGCACAATTTTTTCCCTATAATGCCGCCCTAATCGGGTCAGCAATATTCCCTTACAGGGATCAAAAGCCATTCTGAAGCCCCGCAGTCGCGTTCAACGTGATCTGCGCCCGTCAGAGGCTCTCGGAAACCCGTACAAAATTCTGTTTGATGCCTGCGTTTAGCTGCTGCAAAGAACGATTCCTTTAGATCCAACGCGGTCTGTACGACCGTGTGAAAAACCAACCAATCAGGTTTCACACGGGCGACAGGCCCTCACGCAGGAGACGACACGTCATGCTGAGCTGGGACGAATTCGACAAAGAAGACAGTGAAGTAGCAACCGTGAAAGGCGCCAACGCCGGCCACGCTACTGAAGCCAACATGGACCGCCTCGACAACGCCGGCGGTGCCGCGGCACTCGAAGCCCGCGCCGTCACCGCCGCCGACTCGGCCGCCGTGGCCCGCGCCAAGGCTGCACTGAACTCCCTCGACGTCGCCGAAGGCCTCGCCGAACTCGAAGGCGCCTCCGCCCGTGTAGCCGTTGACGAAAAGCGCATGATCAACTGCCGCGCCGACCTCAACCAACTCGTGCCATTCAAGTACGACTGGGCCTGGCAGAAATACCTGGACGGTTGCGCAAACCACTGGATGCCGCAAGAAGTCAACATGACCGCCGACATCGCCCTCTGGAAAGACCCGGAAGGCCTGACCGACGACGAGCGCCGCATCGTCATGCGCAACCTCGGCTTCTTCTCCACCGCCGACTCCCTGGTTGCCAACAACCTGGTACTGGCCGTGTACCGCCTGATCACCAACCCGGAATGCCGCCAGTACATCCTGCGCCAGGCTTTCGAAGAGGCGATCCACACCCACGCCTACCAGTACTGCATCGAATCGCTGGCCATGGATGAAGGCGAAATCTTCAACATGTACCACGAGATCCCATCGGTCGCGAAAAAGGCAGCCTGGGGCCTGAAATACACCCGTTCGATCTCCGATCCGAAGTTCGAAACCGGCACCCCGGACACCGACAAAGAGCTGCTGCGCAACCTGATCGCCTACTACTGCGTTCTGGAAGGCATCTTCTTCTACTGCGGCTTCACCCAGATCCTCTCCATGGGCCGCCGCAACAAAATGACCGGCGTCGCCGAGCAGTTCCAATACATCCTGCGCGACGAATCCATGCACCTGAACTTCGGCATCGACGTGATCAACCAGATCAAAATCGAAAACCCACACCTGTGGGATGCCGAAATGAAGGAAGAAGCGACCCAGATGATTCTGCAGGGTACGCAGCTGGAGATCGAATACGCCCGCGACACCATGCCTCGCGGCGTACTGGGCATGAACGCGGCGATGATGGAGGACTACCTGAAGTTCATCGCTAACCGTCGTTTGTCGCAGATCGGTTTGAAGGAAGAGTATCCAGGGACGACTAACCCGTTCCCTTGGATGAGCGAGATTATGGACTTGAAGAAAGAGAAGAATTTCTTTGAGACTCGCGTAATTGAGTACCAAACTGGAGGTGCGTTGAGCTGGGATTAATAATCTCGCTCGGTAAGATTTGACGATTGCGGTTTGAGTCGGCAAGTCGAGAAAGCAAAAAGCCCCGATCTGATCGGGGCTTTTTTATTGGGCTTGCGAAATAAGAACCAGGTGTATGGCTTAGGGCGTCTTGCTACAGCGGAATAATCATCGAAGGGCGCTTCGACTTCACCTCATCATCGAAAAACTGCCTGAATGTAATGACGTTATCGTAGCCCGCATAAGCAGACTCCTTCGCTTTCTTCAAGGACTCCGGAACGATCAGGGTGATTGAGTTTTTATCCATCTCAGTAATGGCCTCACCTGACACACGATCATCAACAGTAGCAAGAAAGATTGCTCCAAACGGTTTCTCTAACGCCAACTGCTTCCATCTTTCACGCAGGGTTGTTTTCAAGGAAACAATTACAGCGTCCCCCTTGATGTTGAGTTCCTTAACGTCCGGTAAAACAAAGTCCGGGCGCCGCCCACCAAAGACAGCCTGCGCTTCGTGGCGAATTCGGCCGTCCTTGAAAAGCCTCCCTACATGATGCTCAAACGATAGCCCTGCCCTGCTCTTTCGGGTTTGCGCCGCACTGAGAAATATTGAGTCGAGCTCAGAAAATGCCCGAACTAGATTACCAATAGGATCACCTCCTCCATGAAGTAGGAGTCGGGCAACCTGAGCTGCACGAAAACGGAGTTCCGCCTGCTTATAGATAGAGTATTCAATGTCCCTGCTAATGCGCATTACCGCGTCACCCGGCGCGGAGACACAGTACGGATTCATATCACTCAGATCGTTTTCAACGAGCCATTTTTCCTGCGCTGTTCCCGCCAGTGTCTCTGGAGATGGCAGAGCCTGCTTCTTGATGAATTGCTCTAACGTTCCATCCTTGATCGCCTGCGACAATTCAGCAATGAGCTGGTCGGTTTCGGAAGCTGGCTTGGCAAGAGCAGTCGGATCGAATAATCCATAGTGAAAATCGGCACCCAGCTCGAATGAAGTCTCAATAATTTCTGCTTCTTCGCTCACCGAATCGACGACGATGAACCAATAGTTTGAACCAGAATTCGCTTGTTTGAGCTTTCCAATAACGAGCAGCGATGCTGGAGAAAGCTGCTGGAATTGCTCCTTAGGTATACCCGTATGCTGCCACTCGTACCTTGGCCTTGCTTTCTCTTTATCAGCTGGATTACGCATCGAAAAATATTTAATTGTCGATATTTTTATCTCGCCAGAGGCTGGCCAGAACGTTGGATACTCGACATCGTAAATATGCGGTTTTTCCGGATTTGAATTACTCAAATTGGGAAAGAAGTCAGACTCAGCCACAGGACGAGGGATAAAAAATCCGTTCTGATGCCCATTCTTGGAACTATCTGCCCATGATGTGTCATTGCGGGACAGCTTCTTAATGAAGATGCTCTCGCTTTGATTGACCAGAGCAGAAATATCATTCCATTCAGGATGGAAACCCATCGTAATTCCTTATTTATGATATTCAGGTGAACCTTAACAGGCTCAAACAGCTCGACTGGGATCACTGCAATTGCAACGCAAACCCAATTTTAGCTAACTGCCAATGAGCTCCAGCTCACGCTAATGTGAGTAGCTATATCCCGGACTCAACATGTGTTCGTCGATCTGAAAATACCTCGATCCATTTTTTAGCCAGCTAGCAATCAGGTCAACAAGCAATGAGGACTTCTCTTTTCTCATAGACCGTACAGCACACTCCCAAACGACAAGAACTCTCCAGCCCATCGCTTTGAGCGCTTCTTCCTGCAGGCTGTCGCGTCTTTGATTTTTCCCGATCTTCTCCAGCCAGAACTCGGGGCGAGTCTGAGGAACCTTGAAGTACCTACACTCATGCCCGTGCCAAAAACAACCATGTACAAAGATGAGCGCGCGATATTTCGGCAACACCAGATCTGGTTTACCGGGAAGATCTTTGACGTGCAGACGAAAGCGAAAGCCCCGCGCATGCAGGGCTTTGCGGATTAGGATTTCAGGCTTGGTATTTTTACCCTGAATTCCAGCCATCATTCTTGAACGAGTAGCTACATCCACGACATCAGTCATTTCGCATTCATATTCTCGTCAGATCGGCCGAAGCGTCTCCAGCATCAAGTGGGAAGGGCGAACTCCAATTGAGGCTGCCCAGTATCGGCCATTTTCTCCTTCGCTTTCAGGATGCGCTCTTTCATCAACCGGGCCACCGCTTCGAAAACCGGAACGGCAACCGAGTTTCCAAACTGACGATATGCCTGGGTATCGGACACTGGAATCACAAACCTGCTTTCCCCCGGCTTGTCGAAACCCATCAGGCGCGAGCACTCATGCGGAGTCAGACGACGCGGACGATTTAGCTGATTCAACTCACTGTTGAAGTCCAGCGTTTCCACAAATCCACGGTCAACCAGAATTTCCGACCCGTCTTTGTGATATCTCGCGGAGAGGGTGCGAGCAACGTCGTTAGGACGGGTCAAACCAAAACCAAAGCCGTTGCCCTTCTCACGATGCTTGGCAGCGTAGCGGTAGAGGTAATCCCAAAGCTTCGGTGTAAGGATGTATTTTTCGTCCACTTCCTTATCAAGCAGATCACCGAAGCTAGGTCGCTGCTTCGGTATGTGCTTGCTGATGTCGCTCAGAGTGAATCCCTGGTGAACATTGAGATCACGGCGGAAACCGACCAGCACGATTCGCTCACGATGCTGTGGCACGAAATGCCTGGCATCAATGACCTTCGGATCTGATCCCTTTGGCGCATTTACATCTGCAACCTCGTAGCCCAGCTCATCCAACGCTTCGCAGATGATGCGGAAAGTATTGCCCTTGTCATGGCTTTTCAGGTTTTTCACGTTTTCGAGCAAAAATGCGGCCGGACGTTTCGCGGCAATAATGCGCGCCACGTCGAAAAACAGAGTGCCTTGGGTCTCGCATTCAAAACCGTGCTTACGCCCCAGGGAATTCTTTTTGGATACACCTGCAAGAGAAAACGGCTGGCATGGGAAACCTGCCAGCAGAACATCGTGGTCAGGAATTTCGCGATCAATGTTCTTGTAGGCTTCCTCGTCACTGATTTCTGGCTTGTCTGAAAGCGTGACCGAGCGGATATCGAGATTGAAGCGATGACGGGCAGGATCGCAATAGTGGTTCGCTTTGTACGTTTTAACGGCGTATTTGTTCCATTCGGATGTGAACAAGCACTCGCCACCGATGGCTTCAAACCCTTTCCTGATACCACCAATGCCGGCAAAGAGATCGATAAAGGTGAATGAAGGTTTGTGGTTCAAACGCTTGGGCAAAAGATCCTTGAGACGGGTGAACTCAATATGGGAGAGCTTCGGCGAGGCCTTGCCCTTGATCCAGCGATTGATGGTTTCTCGGCACCAGTGGCTCGGGCTAACGTCGTTGAGAATTTCGGCCAGCTGCCCTTGGTCGTAAATCTCCAGGAGCTTGTTCAGCAGCGCCAAGTCGGTCACAGGATGGGTATCAGGCTCGTACGAACCCGAGGTTGTTTCGCTCAAGGATTCAAAAGACGGTGTTTCAAAAAGATTCATGAGCCCGAAATTCCTCTGGGTCAAAGCTGTGACGAATGGTCACCATTCTAGCCCGCTAAACTTCAAAGTAAATGAAATTTCCTGGATTCCGTGACATGAGTCGTGGCGAAACGGATATAGGAGCTGCTGGATTTGATGGCGCACAAATACTGGATATAAACACAGCATAATTTACTCTGCGTCTTTGTCCAGGTTTCCTTTCGCCTCAGGACCAGTAGGAAAAGTCGCTGGTTGACGACCATCCCTGATGCCCCTACCCTCAGCTCCGAGCCTAAGAAACTCTACAAACCAGAGCGGTCCTCCGCACCCGACAGTCATGCGGCTTTTTTTCGTCTGCGGTTTCCTTACGCCTGCGAAAAATCCCGTTATGTCGGGAGTGGGCGAATACAAGACCCGAAAGGGGAATATGTCCGGCCCGTCTCTGGTGGGTTTCTTAGCTCCCGACACCCTAACGAATGCCCTAAGAAAGCAGCCAGAGGTAAATGGAAATGCCTGCATATCAAACCTTCATGATGAGGGTGAATCGCTGTACCCGTAGAACGCCCTCGTCGCTTCCGACTCCGGAGGCCTGCCATGTCTGAGCCACTTTTACCGACTCGGTTTACCCGCAACAAAACACACCTGCATGCCGTTCTGGTGGAGAACCAAGCGTGGTTCTGCGTCCAGGAGCTGGGCCGATTGATGGGTAAACATCTTGATGAGCGCCAGCTACGCAAGCTCGATGCCGATCAGCGTCAGTTAATGTGCGTGGAGCTTTTCGGCGAAACCGAAGAACAGTGGATGGTGAGTGAGTCCGGCGTGTACGCATTGCTGATCTATCACTACTGCCCTGAGTACCGACAACTTCGTGAATGGGTGACACTTCAGGTTGTGCCTGCGCTGCGTGACGCTCGTCCCTTGCGTTTTGTGGAGCGGCCCGTGTTGAGCATTTTGAATTGGCCACACATGTCGCTGAGAATGCTGCACTGGCAGGATGAGCCATGGATTCGGCTGCGGGACATGCCGTGTGTACTCTCCCACGATCCATTTATTGGTCGAAGGCCTTATTGGAAAAAAGCATTGCAAATACTAGACAGATTATTTTAATCAAATCTGAAAAACCGCCCCGATGTAGGGGGCGGTTCGTAGGCAACTACCAATGCAAGACTAAAAATTGCCATCTTTAGCCGTAGCAATCAAAGACTAGATAATAGACCAGCCAATGGCATGAAAGCGGCTTTAGGAATCTTATAAGTAGAGGAGGATCCCCCCATCATTCCTTTACCACCACTTTGCCCAACCCAAGAACACGACTTGACTAGATCCGAGAATCTAATCCCCAACCACTGAACATGATCTTTCTGGGCTGTAACTTCTTCCACCACATACAGTGCATCATTATTTCTTTTATTTGCAGTAAAAAATGTCAGCTTGGCAAATGGCCCCATATCAATACCGAACCATTCACCCAGTGCGGTATCTTTTGCCGCGGCTTTGCTCTTTATCTCTACAGGATAGGACGCCCCTGACGGGCCGATCACAAAAAGATCCAAGTCATTATTAGAAAATAGGTAATCGATTTGAAAAAAATACCGGGCATATTCAAACCAGAAAAGATCCGAAACCATTGAAGCAGAAGTCCATGGCACTGCGCCTTGATCAATTCTATTAATCTTATGGCACCGGATTCCTATATTTCCTTTTCTTCTTGGAAATAGGCGGAACACCTCCATCGGATCGACTGAAGTAATCGCACCATTGGGAGACACCTCCTGCAACTGCACTTCATAAGGTCTAGGATACAGAGCACGAGCCTTCTTATCTGAAGGGGTGGGATACATAAAATCCCCTTCGACTACTTCAATAGGGCTAGCGAACAAAGTTCTTACACGAACTTCGCGAAAATAATTATATGCCGACATCTCCGCCGGCGTTAAAAGATTATTCTGGAAGCCATCTTTCTGCCAAGTAAACCGATGTTGTCTAGGCAATATACAAATCTTCTCGAGAGCAGGCACATCGCAACTTCCAGAAGTGGGCCGTCCCGGAGTAACAATCCATCCCCCCGAAACAAAATGATAATCACGAGCGCTCAAGAATTCTTTGAAGCGCAGCTCAGCTAAAATCCCGAGAACTTTATTCTCAGTAATTGAAGACCATTGAGTCTCTAAAAATCTTATCGCATCTGACAATGTAGCCGGCATCGAGCCTCCCCAACAGGAAAATAAAATATTAAGCTTAAATTTACGAGATCAACTCGGCCACCAAAAAAACTCAAGTAAATTAAGAATCTATATGCTGCTGGCAGTGCCTGAGCCATAGCACGCAGTGGCACATTGCGATTATGCCGTAAAATAGTATAAAAGCATTGTCTGTTTGAAATGAGTTCGAACCATTAGCGTAACAACCTTCCAGTCTTCACCCCCTAGCCCAATGAGTCCCCACCATGAAATTCGATCTCGCCTATTGCCTCGGCCTCGACGACAAGTTGTCGATCTATGACGTTCGCGATCTCAATTTCGATGAGACGGTTGCCTTCGACTCCGCGAAGGAACACTTCCAGTGCCCCAACGATGCCTGTCGTTCGGCGTTCGAGGCTTCCAATGAGTTGGGTACGTTCAACGCCAAGAATGTGAATTACGTGCGCACGCCGCACTTCAAGAATCTGCCCACTACGCAGCATGTGGCGGGTTGTCCGTATGTGAGTTTGAAGGCATCGACATCTGGCGTTGAGACGGCGGATGGCGAGGTGGATGACGGGCGTGAGGAGCATTTCCCTTCAGAGTTGTTGCTCACCCGGCGTGAGTATGTGCGCAAGCCTGTCGCGCCAGCGGGGGTGGTGGATGTGTTGCGCGATGATCCGGTGCGGGTGGCGGCGGTGAGTGGTAAAGAGTCAGCGAGTCGTGAGTCGGCGCCGGACAAGACCAGTGTGTTTGCGCATCCGGTGGAGTGTTTTGTTTCGAACTTCGCCGACAAGGAGTTGCTCAAGCGGATGCCGTTGAAGGTTGGCGAGCATACGGCGCCGTACAGTTCGTTCTTCAAGAAGATTGAGTATCTGACGGACAACAAGGGGCTGATTTACTGGGGGCGGATCAAGAAGATTGAGGACTTCCACAGCGGCGCCAGTTTCCGCATCGATTTCGTGGACAAGGTCTGGTTCAAGAAGCCAGAGGACGGCAAAAAGAAGCCTTATCCAGTCAGTGTTTATCTGAACAAGAAGCTGATCGACAACTACCGCAAGCGCAAGGCGTTTCTGGAGGAGATCAAGCACGCGGTGGATAGCGACAAGGCGTTGTTCTGTTTCTTCTATGGGGTGACGCCGGAGTTGAAGCAGGTGCCTGGCAAGAAGAACCCCGAAAAGCCTTTCGAGGTCTTCAATGCCGATATCGAGAACCTGGATCACTTCATTATTCGTGAAGCGCCGGGTCTGGAGTGAGGGTTAGCCCTGGGGCAGTTGCAGTTTGACGGCGCCGGGGTGTTGTTTGACGAGTGAGTACGGCAGGATCGACCAGTCGGGTCTGTCGCAAGAGCGTTGTACGCGGGCGAAGTAGGCGCCGAGGTACAAACCCTTCGGGGTGAAGTACCAAGGTGAAGATCCCCAAATACTTTCCTCCTGGAAGTTGCAGTCGTCTTCTTGCGTCGGTTTCTTCATCTCCTCGGGGTACAGGGCGATGAACTGCTTGATGATCCATGGCACCAGCTCTTTGCTTTCATACTGATAACGCTCGTCACTTTCCGCTTCACTCAAAGGCTTGTCGCCCAGGCTGTCGCGCTCGGCATGCAGAATAGGCGTGCCCTTACCTACCCACAGCACATCTTCCAGCGACAGTGGATGGCCGGTTTTCACGTCGATGTTAAGCGGCGCATCGCCGAAGTCCGGATGTGCGCCGCCACAGTAATAACTGGTGGAGATGTTCAGGCTGACGACAGCTGGCGAAATCATCTTGGGTTCTGCCTGCTGCATGAACTCGACGTTTTCTCCACCCTGAAGTTGGCAGCTGTGATAGCTGATCACTTCAAGCCACAGTTTGCCCAGTAATTGCTGGTTAACCCGTTGCTGATCATCTTTCGACAGACCGGATTCCACGCTGAACAGGGAGATCTTCGAATCAGGCTCGGTCCACCATTGCAGGTCGTAGCCCATGAAATTTTCTTTCTTGGTGGGTTTGAGCTTGAGTCCTTGCAGGCGCAAGTATTCATAAGCTTCGCCCTTGGGCAGCGCGGCAATAACCGGCAAAGCGTTGGCGGGCGGTGCAGGGAGTTTGGCCTCGGTCAGTTTCACCGAAAGCTTTTTACCCTGCGGACTTTGCCATTCGCCTTGCCAGCCATTACCGGTTTCTTCCAGTTTCAGGGTGGGCAGTGGTTTATCGTCGCCGTAGCGATTATTGCCTTCGGTCAGGGTCAGCGTATTGCCCTGTAGCGCGCCACTCAGGGGCAAGTCGCGATGATATTTCTCGTAGAAGTAACGACCGGTCACTTCATCCTGTTGAGTGGTGTTGAGTTCCACCACGATGGGTGTCTTGCCCAGAGTGCCGGTGAATACCTGCCGGCCATCTTCGGCCTGGGCAGTGGAAATCAGTGTGAACAGCGCAGCGGCGTATGGCGCCAGGCGCAGCAGTCCCTTGAGCATTGATCGTTCCTTGAAAGAGGCGGAGGCAGCGCCGGGGTTTGAACGCCGGGGCGAATTATGGCGGGGATGGACTCAGGAATCGAGGTTCTGTTTAAACATCGATTCAGGGCAATTGCAGTGCGACGCCGCCGGGGTGCTGTTTGACTTGATCATAAGGCAGGAGCCCCCACTCGACGTATCCGCAAACCGCTGAGACATGCGGGTACGACGGTGTAAACGTGATGCCTTTTTCCGAGAAGTACCACGAAGGAAATTGCCAGGGTTCTGGCTCGTTGTAACCGCAGTCGTTTTCACCTTCAGCCGTCACCGTCATTTCTTCGGGGTAGCGTTTTAATAACTGCGTGACGAGCCAAGGGGCGAATTCTTTGGAGCGGTAATTGTAATAGTCCTCAGAAGAAGCCCCTACAAATCCTTCGTAAGACTCGTAATGCAATGGCTTGCCCTGACCCACCCAAAAAACGTCTTCAAGTGTCAGTAATTTCCCTGTTTTGATATCAAGGTTGAGCGATTCATTGATCTGATTCGGGTACGCGCCGCCGCAATAATATTCAGTCGAAATGCGCACACTCATCACAGAGGGCGCAATCCACAGTGGCTGACTGGATTGCGAGTAGCTCCCCGAGCAACTGAAATACGCTACGACTTCGCCCCATAAACGCCCCATCAACTGTTGATTGATGCGCTGACGCTCTTCAGGGGAGTAGCCCGAGACCACTTCAAACAGCGATGTCTCCGATGTCGGCTCGCTCCACCATTGCAGCGTGTACCCCATGAAGGTCTGGGTGCTGCCCTTTTTAAGTTGAAGACCTTGCAGGCGCAGGTATTCGTACGGGAAGTTGTCGTGCAGTTCGGCGAAGTATGGCAATGCACCGTCGGGGACGTCGGGGATCGTGGCGGGGTGCAATTCGACCTTGAGGGATTTACCGCTCGGGCTATTCCATTCACCGGTCCAGCCGTTGAGCCTGGGCTGCAATCGCAGGGTCGGGCGCGAATCGCTGTCCATTGGAGAGCCTTCAACCATCTCCAGTACGTCGCCCTCTCGGCTACCGTCGAGCGCAAGGTCTCTGCGGTACTTTTTGTAGAAGTAACGACCCTCTCCATTGCGCGTGTCCAGTTCCAGGACAATCGCTGCTTTACCCAATGTGCCGGTGTAAACCTGCTTGCTGTTGTCAGCCCATATCCGGGTTGAGAGCAATAAACCGGCGAGCACACAAACGCCGGAAAAACGTAACAATCCGCGATGCATCAATTCATCCTTGAGTGAGCGAGCAGGCGCCCGAAAGAAACGCCGCGGATTATGGCGAGGCTAAAGCGGAGAATCGAGTGCAACCGCACATTTCGGCTGCACCCTGGCGCTTAATGAAAAGCTTCGATCTCTCGCCACGCCGCCAGACGCCGCTCCAGGGCTCTTTCGATACCCGCCTCATCAACAGCGCAATATTCCCGTAACAAATGAGCGACCATTTCAACATTCGGCCAGTAAGTATCTTTCTGACCTTTGCTGCTTCTGGGCGTGTCATTCATCGCGGCATCGAAACCAATGGCTGCACGTTCACCCTGTGGTAAACAGCCCCATTCAGCTGCACTGCCCTGGAAATACCAGGCGATTTCATCAATGTGTTTTTGTGCGCTGCGATGGCTGCGCCGATAAAAGCTGTACTCGCGACAACCTTGGTCCATGCGCTCCGGCATGATGCCGGCATCGACCCAATCCATAAGGCCATGATTGATCGCATCGTGGATCAACCCTTCACGCCAACGATCAGCAAACCAGGCAACGAAACCTTCTGCGTCAGCCTTTTTCGCATCGGCGAAGACCATGCAGTAACGGGTTTTCACATGCATAACAAACAAAACGTGCTTACGTTGCACAGTGATCGCATGGACTAGCCACTGCTCTACGGAACGGCTGACCTCGTCATCTTCGATGGCTGGCGACGGCGGTTTGTTGCCCACCGGTGTAATCTTTTTGCCTTTATGGATGCGGCTGAAGAACTTGCTGGCAGCTTCGGTGCAATTGAAGATCAACATCCCGGTTCTCTAGTAAGTGTGGGTCGCATCAATCAGTCGTGATGAGCAGTTTCGTCAATCCAGTCAATTTCGTAGGGTCGGCGCTCAATATCGGAAAACTTCCTGCGGGCATCATCGCTCAATATCGACAACTCCGCGTCAGTCAGCAGGTCATGCGAGACCATCATGGTCAATTTCCATGACGCGGAGGATCGAGCGAGACCATCGAACATTCGAGCCATATCGCGATTCCGATCATTGATCAGTCCGTAAATCATGCCGTAGCGGGAATGCGCCGAAAGAGCACCGTGCTGAGTAATGGTTTTGGTGTCGGCGAGAACGCCTTGGCAAAATCGATCAAGTGCAATCTTGCGCAGTTCCTTGAACTTCTACCAGTCACTCTCAATCATCGAACTGGTTCCCCTCTGCACTTTTTCTTGAAACGTTCGAATGTGTTGTCTGATGCCTCAACGATACAAAGCATCAACTCATTACGTCCACATACTCAGCATCACCACAACCAGCAACCCAATATAGACCCGCGCATGCACCCGATCCGGTATCCGTCCGATCCACGGCGTCGCCAGTCGAATCCCCAACAACGAGCCGAGCGTCAGCACCGCAAACGCCAGCAAGTCCACATACCCGACGAACCATGTTCCGAGGTCTGTCTCGCTGAAACCGGCCATTGCCATGTACGTCAACGTTCCGGCCACTGCCACCGGTACGCTGAGCGGATTGGCCATGGACGTTGCCTGGGACATGCTCAGCCCGCAACGACGCAACAGCGGCACGGTCATGACGCTTCCTCCTACACCAAGAAACGTCGCGATGGCGCCGATGCCTACACCGCCGCCGGACGTTTCTGTATTGCCAAGTCGGCGTGGGATGACGCCTTCCGTGTGTGTGAGGAATCCGCGTCTGAGCAGGCAGTCGATGATGGTCACGCCGAGGTAGGCGATGAAGGCATAGCGGATGACTTCACCGCTGACCCACACGGCTGCTATCGCGCCGATAACCGCGCCCAGTCCGATGAAGCCGCCGAGCGGCCACAGGTAATGACCGATCAGGTTACCGGCGCGGCGGTGTTTGTCGGTGGCGAAGAGCGCATTGACGATCATCACGCAGGTCGAGGTGGCGACAGCGATGTGCATTGCCGATTGGCCGATGGAATCGTTGGCGCCATGGCTGGCGGTGAGCATGCGGTAGAGCAGCGGTACGACGACGAAGCCGCCGCCGAAGCCGAAGAGCACGGCGGTGATGCCGGTCAGGCAGCCGAAGAGTGTCAGCAGAAGATAGAACATGGCGCGTCGTCCGTGGGTGGGGAGCGGTCGACGATAGAGCGGCAGCGCTTGGCCTGCTTCAGCAAGTCAGCCAATAATGTTTGCGTTTACGCCAACCGCCGGATGCCACTCGATGCGCAATGTTTCGATCAATCTGCTGGATGACACACCACGCCCGGTGGTGGCGATTGGTACGGATTATTCCCACGGTCACTTGCTGCCCTTTCATACGCATCGACGGGCGCAATTGCTGTACGGCGCGACCGGGGTGATGCAGGTCAGCACCCATGATGGCAACTGGATCGTGCCGCCACAGCGGGCGGTGTGGATTCCGTCGGGGGTGGCGCATGAGGTGTTGATGCTGGGAGTGAGCACTCGCAGTGTGTATATCGAACCGGGTGCCGTGGATCTGGGGGAGCGCTGCCAGGTGATCAATGTCTCGCCGTTACTGCGGCACTTGCTGATGGAGGCGGTGGAGGTGCCGCTGACGTATGACCCGAGCGGTCGCGATGGTGTGTTGATGAATTTGTTACTGCATGAACTGCAACGCAGCGCACCTTTACCGCTGCATATTCCGCTGCCATCTGACGGAAAACTGCTCACGCTGTGTCAGAACTTTCTTCATCAGCCGAACGCCCATCAGTCGCCACAGCAATGGGCCGAGCAGTTACACATAAGCTTGCGCACATTCAACAGACTGTTTCGCCAGCAGACCGGGTTGAGTTTCAGCCAATGGCGGCAACAGGCCTGTGTGGTGCAGGCGCTGGCGCGACTGGCCGCGGGTGAAGCGGTGACGCGTATTGCGCTGGACTTCGGCTATGAAAGCCCGGCGGCGTTCTCGACGATGTTCCGGCGCATTCTCGGCCAGCCACCGTCCGTCTGGTTGGAGGCGGCAAATTAGCGCAAATCAAAAAATGCGTTTGATCCCGGCCGAAAACAACTGTACAAAAACACAGTACATTTTCAGTCAGCACTCTTGAGCCCGGAGCACACCATGGCCTCTCTTGCGATGAACCACATCCTCGAACGCATTGCCCTTTTCCAGTTCACCCCGACTCACTGCGTGCAGGCCCGAGCGATGCTGGGCTGGAGCGTGGATCAGCTATCGCGGGAAGCTGAGGTTTCGGTGGACGACATTCTGCGGTTTGAAGCGCAGCAAGAGGTGGCGGATGCGGCGCGTCTGGCGCTGGCGTATCGGTTTGAATCGCGCGGATTGGTGTTCTTTCCCGGATTTGCGCCGGGACGCAGTGCGAGTTTGAACGCGATGGCTTCGGAAACGGCGGGGCGTGGGGATTATGCAATGGCGGAGTAAGGACAGGACATGAGTGAAATAGAAGAAAGCGTCGGTAACGTTTACCAAGATCTAGGTCTTGAGAATGCTAACGATATGCTGACCAAATCCAGCTACGTAGCAAAAATGGCTTTGCTGATCGAGACCTCTGACGTCAGTGAACCTGAGGTAGCTGAAAAACTGGAGTTATCGCTGGAAAAGCTTCAGGAAATTCTTCGTGGACAGTTCCGGGATGAACCCGTTCATGCAATGGCTGATTACCTGGAGAAGATCTCCGAGATAACCGGTTCACCCCCTTAGGAGCGAACCGGCTGCAATAAATCAGGCGTTCTGCACCACCGCCCCACTCTCCCCTTCAACCCCCAACCACCACGCATCCCCGCGTTGTGGTTGAGCGATGTTGAACGCTTCACCCATTTGCGGCGTGGTGATCGAAACGCTGCGCTCCCAGGCCAGCGCCAGGATCCGGTCAAACGGTTCATGCCAGGCATGCATCGCCAGATCGAACGTGCCGTTGTGAATCGGAAACAGCCAGCGGCCCTTGAGGTCGAGGTGGGCTTGCAGGGTTTGTTCGGGTTGCATGTGCACGTGCGGCCATTCGACGTTGTAGGCGCCAGTTTCCATCAGGGTCAGGTCGAATGGGCCGTACTGTTCGCCGATGCGCTTGAAGCCGTCGAAGTAGCCGCTGTCGCCGCTGAAGAAGATCCGGGTGTCGCCGTCGATCATCACCCAAGAGGCCCACAGAGTGCTGTTGCCGTCGAACAGACCACGACCGGAGAAGTGCTGCGACGGCGTAGCGATAAAGCGAATGCCGGCGACTTCGGTGCCCTGCCACCAGTCGAACTGGCGGACCTTGTTGGCATCGATACCCCACTTGATCAAGGTGTCGCCGACGCCCAGCGGCGTCAGGAACAGGTTGGTTTTGACCGCCAGCCTGAGCACGGCTTCGTAATCGAGGTGGTCGTAGTGGTTATGGGACAGGATCACCGCTTCGATCGGCGGCAACTGGTCGAGACTGATCGGTGGTTGGTGAAAGCGTTTCGGGCCGGCCCATTGCACCGGCGAGGCGCGCTCGGCGAAGACCGGGTCGGTGATCCAGAATTTATCCTGCATCTTCAGCAGCAAGGTCGAGTGACCGAGGCGATAGACGCTGTGGTTTGGCGCCGCGAGCAGGTCTTCGCGGGTCAGCGGTTGTACCGGAATCGGCGCGGCAGGCCGGGTGTTGCGCGGTTTGTGGAAGATCATGTTCCACATGATGCGTAGCATCTTGCGCAAACCTTCGCGTTGCACCGGCGCATGATTGCGGAACAGCCCTTGATCCTGTCGAGAGGCTTCAGGCGTGGAAATTTTATCCGGGAGGGAAACTGGATTGGCCATGACTGAATGACTCCAGAAAAACCGCGCAATTCGCGGTATTTCACGGTGGGACGATAAATGGCCAAGGCACGCACGCATCAGCCGGACTTTCTGTTTTTTAGGTTGCGAGGATTAACGCAACATTACACTGGTCGGTGTAGTTTCTAGGTTGCATCAAAGCTGCCGACAAGTAAACTGCCAAGTGTAATTTCATTATTGACCTGCCGAAGCGTACTTATGACAGCTCCACAGCGACTCACCGACCGTAAACGCGAAGCGATCATTCAGGCGGCGATTGCCGAATTTCGTGCCAACGGTTTCGAGATCACCAGCATGGACAAGATCGCGGCCACCGCCGGGGTGTCGAAGCGCACGGTGTACAACCATTTCCCCAGCAAGGAAGAGCTGTTCGCCGAAATTCTCAATCAATTGTGGACGCGGATCAGCGCGGAACAGTCGGTCACCTATGAACCTGAACAGCCACTGTGCGATCAGTTGCGGCAGATGCTGCTGGCCAAGGTGCAGATGATGGCGGATGAAAACTTTCTGACCCTGGCGCGGGTGGCAATCGCGGCGACGATTCATTCTCCGGAACGTGCGCAAAACATGGTCGAGCGTATGGGCGAACGCGAGGAAGCACTGACCGTGTGGATTCGCGCCGCGCAGGCCGATGGCCGGTTGAAACCGGTCGATCCGCAATTTGCCGCGCATCAGGTGCAGGGGTTGCTCAAGACCTTTGGCTTCTGGCCGCAGATGTCGCTGGGTCAGCCACCGCTGGATGCCGAGATGCAGAACACGGTGGCCGAATCGGCACTGGAGATGTTTCTGGCGCGCTATCAGCTCTAAAACGGCCCTGTCTTGCGCGTTTCATCGATTAAATGGCTCGGAAGGACACTGATTATTCCCGCTGGAATAAATGACAATGTCCGACAATCGACCGACGGACGGTCGACCTGAAAAAGATACTGCAAAGTATTTCAGGATGAATTGCGCGCAGGACATCATGGAAAACCAACGCGGCAAAGGCTTGTCATTCGCCAGACGCATCTATCTGCCACGGGCCATCGGTCTCGGTGTTGGTTTTTTCAGCGTCGGCGCGGCACTGTATCCGCTGAACATGCCGACCTGGCTGTGGCTACTGTTGGTGTTCAACGGTTTTATCTGGCCGCATCTGGCCTTTCAAGTATCGACCCGCTCGGCATTCCCCTATCAGGCCGAACGCCGCAACCTCTTGTATGACTCGCTGTGCGGCGGTTTCTGGGCCGCGTGTTGTCAGTTCAATCCGCTGACCGCCGTGACCATCCTGTCAATGATGACCATGAACAACGTCGCTGCCGGTGGTCGACGTCTGTTTGTCTTGGGTGCCATCACTCAAGTCGCGGGCATGCTGCTCGGTGGATTGATCTTCGGCTTCAAGTTCAACCCGATGATGACGCAAACCCAGGTCTGGGCCTGCTTGCCGATGCTCACGCTGTATCCGCTGGCCGTGGGCATGGTCTGTTACCAATTGGCAATCAAACTGGCCCAGCACAAACGCACGTTGAGCGCCCTGAGCCGCACCGACAGCCTGACCGGATTGCTCAATCACGGTGCCTGGAAAGACCTGCTGCACCTGAAGTTTCAGCAATGCCGTCAGCACAATACTCAGGCGATTCTGGCGCTGATCGATATCGACCATTTCAAGCTGATCAATGACAGCTACGGCCATATCGTCGGTGATGCGGTGCTGCAGCAATTGAGCCGCGAACTTAAACGTCTGCTCGATGCCGGTGAACTGGCCGGGCGCTACGGCGGTGATGAGTTTTGCGTGATTCTGCCGGATATGCCGTTGAACAAGGCCGAGGCGTTGATGGAGCAACTGCGTCACGCACTGGATCAATACCGCGATCCGGATGTGCCGGAAATGCGCGTCAGCCTGAGTATCGGTCTGGCTCGGTTTCAGCCGAACTACAGTGATGCGATTGCCTGGCTGGATGACGCCGACAAGGCGCTGTACACGGCCAAACATACCGGCCGCAACACCATCAGCGTGGCGTTGAGTCACTCGGCGACGCGCGCAGGGCTATAGTGACGCGACGTCCCAATGCCCTGCCGAGAGCGCCATGAATTCCGAGAAAACCGAAACACCCGCCCCTGTCGATCACCTGCGCTTCCATCGCCCGCACGCCCATTTGGCCACCACCTTCGGCAACGACAACTTCGCCCTGCGTGCCGAGGCGTTCGCGCGGTTCTTCGGCACGCCGATGTTTCTCGGTGCGCAAACCCTGATCGTGGTGTTGTGGGTCAGCCTCAACGTATTTGGCGTGACCACATTCGACGTTTATCCCTTCATTCTGTTGAATCTGGCGTTCAGCCTGCAATCGGCCTACGCCGCGCCGCTGATTTTGCTGGCACAAACCCGTCAGGCTGCACGCGACAAGGCGCAATCGGACGCCGATGCGCAACACCGCGAAGCACTGGCGCAAGCCAACACCGAACGCCAGGCGGAGGCTGCGAAAAACTCCGCGCAATTGCTCGAGTTGTTGGAGCAGAACACGCGCCTCACCGAGATGACCAAGAGCCTGACCGAACGCATCGAAGGCCTGACGCGCGAGCTGCACGCGCATGTGTGTCAGAACCCGCAACGCTGATCAGGGCAGACGCAGCGCCCGCCCGAGTTCATCGAACAGCGTGACCACCGAACGCAATGCCCGGCAATCCGGGCGTGTCAATAGCCACAGCGCGGTGTCGTAACCATGCAAGGGTTCGCTCAAGGCCCGCAAACCGTCGGTGATCAGAAAATCCGGCAACGCCGCAACTCCGAGGCCGGCACGCACCAGTTCCGTGACGGAAAGCATGCTGTTGCAGCGATAACCCGGCGTCACACCGGGCAACTGCTGGCGACGCCAGGCGATGGTCGGGTGATCGGGCAGAAAGTCGTCCGGGGCGATCCAGGTCAGCGCGGCCAGATCTGACGCGTCGACGTGCTGTAAATAGCGTTCGCTGGCGCAGACCCGGTAGGAAATCTTCGCCAATTGCCGTCCGACCAAATGCTCCGGCGGTGTGCGTGTCAGGCGCAGGGCGATGTCGGCGTCACGACGGCTAAGGTTGGCGAAATCGTTGGAGGTACTCAACTCGATGGTCAGCGCCGGGTAGTTGGGCATGAACTGCGCCAGCGCCGGCAGCAGCAAACCCTGCAACACCGAGTCGGTGCAGGTCAGGCGCACCGTGCCGCTGACCACTTCACCGCCCTGCTCCACACCGATCCGCGCAGCTTCGAGGGCTTGTTCGGCGCGTTCGGCCTGCTCGGCGAGCGCCTGCGCCAGCGTCGTCGGCAAGTAACCGGCACGGCTTTTTTCGAATAGTTGCTGACCGAGGGCGGCTTCGAGACGGCGCACGGCGCGGAACACGGTCGAGACGTCTACTTTTAAAAGTTGCGAAGCGCGGGCCAGCGAGCCACCGCGCACCAGGGCAAGGATCAGCGCCAGATCCGGGTAGTCGAGCCGATAGTGCGTCGCTGCATTGATCACTTGGGGAAACGCCAATGTTGAGTGCGTGAGCGCCAATCTATAGTGGTCACCAACAACCGACAATCATGTTCTCTCTGAGCCAAACCCAAAATCTGTGGCGAGGGGATTTATCCCCGATGGGCTGCGAAGCGGCCCCATAATTTCAAGAGCGACGACAGCTTCGCAGCCGATCGGGGGCGGTGCGACGTTTCGCTAAATCCCCTCACCACAGATAAGTTTCAACTCACCGAGTTTAGAAAAGGAAATCCCATGGACGCCATTTCCATCGCCCTGATCGGCGATTACGACCCGCAAGTCACCGCCCACCAAGCCATTCCAGTGGCCCTCGGGCAGGTGGCCGAATACCTCGACCGTCCACTGACTTTCCGCTGGCTGGCCACCGATCAAATCGACGCCAACACCGCGCTGCAAGGCTTCGACGGTTTCTGGTGCGTCCCCGCCAGCCCCTATAAAAGCGAAGACGGCGCGCTGCGGGCGATCCGTTTTGCCCGCGAACAACAGCGTCCTTTCCTCGGCACCTGCGGTGGTTTTCAGCATGCCGTTCTGGAATTTTCCCGCAATGTGCTGGGCTGGGCCGATGCCGAACACGGCGAAACCGCGCCCGATTCCGCAAGAGCCGTGCTCACGCCACTGACCTGTTCGCTGGAGGAAGCCGTGGACAGCATTCATCTGCTGCGCGGTTCGTTGATCGCCAAGGCGTACGAAACGTCCGAGATTCGTGAAGGCTATCGCTGCCGCTTCGGTGTGAATCCGCAGTTCGAGCGTGATCTGTTAAACAATCAGCTACAAGCCGTGGGGCACGATTCGGCGGGCGACTTGCGGGCGATCGAACTCGCAAACCACCCGTTTTTCGTCGCCACGCTGTTCCAGCCGGAACGCGCAGCGCTCAAGGGCCAGATGCCGCCACTGGTGCGAGCGTTTATCGAAGCCTGCACGGAGCAAAGTCGATGAAACCAGAATGTTTTGCGGTGATCTTCACCTCGACCCGCACCGAGGGCGACAACGGTTACGCCGAGGCGTCCGAGCGCATGATGGAACTGGTCAGCGAACAGCCGGGATTTCTCGGCATCGACTCGATTCGCGGGGCGGATGGGGTCGGGATCACGATTTCGTACTGGGACAGTGAGTCGGCGATTCTGGCGTGGCGCAACCATCCCGAGCATCGGGTGATTCAGGAACGTGGGCGGGCGGTCTGGTACTCGGCGTTTCAGACGCGGGTGTGTCGGGTTGAGCGGGAGTATCGCTTCGGCCAGTGAGCATGCTGTGCAGTCACTGCCCTCATCGCTGGCAAGCCAGCTCCCACAAGGTATTGCGTGGCTCTGAAGGTCGCGCTGTAACTGTGGGAGCTGGCTTGCCAGCGAAGGGGCCAGAAGCTTCACCGCAAAAACCTTCAGCCCCGCACCAGACTGCGCACCGCGACAATCTCCGGCACTTCAACCTTGCTCATGTAAACCCGCAACGGCTCGGTGATGTTGATACGGTCATCGATATTCTGATCCAGCAGCAACTGAATAAGCTCACGTTTAAGGGTCATGGTCGTTTCCGATACCCGCGCCCAGACAAATTCACTGGTCGCAATGATGCCGTCATCCGCCACGTCCATGCCGAACGAATCTTCGCTGAAGCGCACGATGTATTGACCGGTCTTGCGGTTGAGGCCGACAAAGCCCTTGAGGTCGTCGGCTGCCTGGCAGATGAGTTGGGAGGTGATGCGCATGGTAAACCTCACGAAATGTTGATCGATGGTTTACACGCAGGGCGAAACGGTAGGCGCGCCCTCTGCCGGGACGTCTGCCGTGGGCAAGCGTACTGCAAACGGCGCCACAAAAGTGCAGGAAAAATCGCTTTTAATACGTTTATGTCGGTCTGGCGATAGCACGCAATCGATTCAGTTGTTAAAAGGTACGTCTTTGAAAATGCCCTGCGAAAGGAACTCGAACATGCCCGCCACTTTCACCAAAAGCGCCCTCATGCTGAGCCTGCTGCTCGGTCTCGGTAAGGCGCACGCCGCCGATGTCGATGCGCTGGCCGCCGCCCACGGCATTCCGCACCCGGCGGTCATCGCCCACCGTGGCGCGTCGTTCGATGCTCCGGAATCCACCGCCGCTTCCTACAAACTGGCGCGCGACCTGGGTGCCGATTATCTGGAAATGGACCTGCAACGCAGCAAGGATGGCGTGTTGTTCGCCCTGCACGACAACAACCTGCAGCGCACCACCGACGTCGCGACCAAGTTCCCCGAGCGCAAGGACAGCCCGGCCACAGCCTTCACCATGGCCGAACTGAAAACCCTCGACGCCGGTAGCTGGTACAACAAGTCCTACCCGGATCGCGCACGCCCGTCCTACGCCGGGCTGAAAATTCTGACCCTCGATGAAATCATCGACATCGCCCAGGCCAATCCGCAGCACAAGCCGGGCCTGTACATCGAGACCAAAGAGCCGCAACTGTTCCCAGGCATCGAGAAAGACCTGAAAGAGAAACTTCAGGACCGCGGCTGGCTGAGCCCGGCCGGTTCGAAACTGGCGAAAAGTGCGCTGGGTGTCGGTCAGGGCAAAGGCAAGGTGATCCTGCAAACCTTCGAGAAAAACAGCCTCGAACTGCTGCAAAAGGAAATGCCGCAAGTGCCGAAGATTCTACTGCTATGGGTCGGCGAAGGCAGCATCGAGCCGAAATCCAAGGTGACCTTTGCCGAGTCCGGCGAGAAGGACAAGAACGTTTTCTACGGTAAACAGGAACCGAAGTCCGAAGCTGAATTCAAGCAATGGGTGGATTACGCCAAGGCTCAAGGTGCAATCGGTACCGGTCCTTCGGCGAAGCTGACCAAGGGCGGCGATCAGAGCTATTCGGATCTGGTGCAACCGTGGATGAATAAATACACCCACGATCAGGGCCTGCTGGTGCACGTCTACACCGTCGACGAGCCAGTGGACTTCGAGAAAGTCATGGCTGCAGGCGTGGACGGCATTTTCACCAACCGCGCCAGCGAACTGTTGAAGTTCTATAAACGCCCGGCCGCTGCCAGTGTCGATCAGGTGTTGAAGAACAACGGTTTCTGAGTGACCACACACACCGAGTGGACAGGCCGCCTCTGGCTGGGGCACGACTATGGCCTGATCCACGGAGTGTCGGGGCGCACGGCGCCCCATTCCCACTATGCCCACCAGATTATTCTTGCCCCTGAGCGACCGGCGACGGTATGGCTCGATGGCGAAACCCTCAGCGCCTCGCGGCTGTTGATTGCCTCAAACGTGCGCCATGCGATTGTTGAAGCGCCGGACCCGCTGTTTACCGTTTATGCCGAACCGTTGCTGTTTGCTGCGCCCACGTTGCGTGAGGCGTTGTTTAACGCCGAACTGACGTTGCCTGCGCTTGATCTGGCGATACGCCAATGCCCGCGTCGTTCGCTGAGTGACCCGCGCATCGAACGTGCGCTAGCGGCGCTGGACGCTTCACTGACCGATAAAGTCGCCGCCCGCGCCGTGGCCGATACGGCGAATTTATCCCTGAGCCAGTTGCAGCGACTGTTGGTCAGTCAGGTCGGTTTGCCGGTGCGCAGGCTGGTGTTGTGGCGGCGTCTGCGCAGGGCGATGGCCTCGATTCTGGCGGGCGAGTCGGTGACATCCGCTGCACACAACGCAGGTTTCGCCGATTCGGCGCACTTCTCGCGCAGCCTGAAAAAACTCTTCGGCGTCACCGCGCGCCAGGCCTTGCAACACATCGACCTGACACTGCTCGACTGAGTCAGCGGCGCAGCGCATCGGGCACTTGCGGTTCGCGACTCGACGTCACTGTTTCAAACGGATCGAGCAATTGCGCCACATAGTCGCGAGGGAAATCCGGGCGGCTGCCAATCCCCAGATCGCCTTGGCCGATGCGGTAATCCTCGGTGTAGAAACCGGTGCCCAGCAGCCAGTCCCACACGGTGAAGAACAGCCCGAAATTAACGTCGCCGGCTCGCCCGTACTTCATGTGATGGAAACGATGCAGTGGTGCCCAGGCGAAGATCCAGCGCAGAAAGCCGAGGCGCATATCGACATTCGAATGTTGCAACAACAGTTGGATCGCGATGGCGAATGCCAAGAGCGTCGCGACCTGCAACGGAATGCCCAGCACCAGCAACGGCAACAGCCCCGCCGAGGCTTCGAGCAGTTGATGCAACGGATGCTTCATCAAACCGTTGAAGCCGTATAAACGTTCAACACTGTGATGCACGGCATGTAATCGCCACAGCCACGACACGCGATGACTGGCGTAATGCATCAGGCTGATACCGGCATCGGCAATGACAATCGCCAGCCCCAGTTGCAACCACAACGGCCAGCCCCTTGGCCACACACCGTCAATCGCCAGCACGACGACCAGTCCCGGTAGTGCAAGCAACCCCAAGGCACTCAACGCTTCGTTGACCAGCGCATGGAGGATGTCGCGCCGGCGATCACCGGCCGCACGATTCCAGCACACCTCATAAGGCAGCGCCCACTCGGCCATGAACGACACCGCCAGCGCGGCAACAAACAGCGACAACAGCCACAGCGTCGAGACCTCTGCCAGCCACACACCCAGTCCGATAAAGCCGCCCCAGAACAGCGGCGCGTACAACCCGGCCATCAAACGTTTCATGTGCACCTCCATTGATCGAAGGCACAGCATGAAATCTCCCGGCGTGGGGTAATTGAACAAACGACGCAATCGAACGGGCGGTTTTAAGGGTGAGTTAAGTTGCGCTGGTTAATCTGAACTCACTGAAACAGCACACCCGCTCAGACAAACACTAAAGGATTGAACCGATGAAAACTTTGACTGCCCTGTTTACCGCCGCTGCCCTGACCCTCACCGCTGGCCTGGCCCAGGCTGACGTCCGCGTCGATCAGATCCCTGAGTTGGTCAAGTCCGGCAAGATCAAGTCGCTGGAGTCGATGAACGCCGAAGCGCTGAAACTGCATCCGGGTGCGACCATCACCGACACCGATCTGGATAACCACTTCAATGGTTACGAGTACGAAGTTGAATTGAAAACCGCTGACGGCAAAGAGTTCGACGTCGACTTCGACGCCACCACCGGCAAGGTGCTGAGCAATAAGCAAGACACCTGATTCAACGCCCATCCAAAGCCGCACGATCCATCGATCGTGCGGCTTTTTCATGCCCGCACAAATCCCTTGTAGGAGTGAGCCTGCTCGCGATGGCGGTGGATCAGTCGACATCACCGTTGCTGACCCACCGTCATCGCGAGCAGGCTCACTCCTACAGGTTTTTCTGCCTGCCGGAGGATTTATGGCCGATCCAGATTCTGTAGGAGCTGTCGACTGAAACGAGCGTGCCGCAGCTCCTGCAGGGTTTACGCCGAAGTGCTGACCAGCGAACCCGAGGTGCTTGAATCGGAATCCTGCAACGCCTGCAACAATGAGGCTGTTGCGGTGGACAGGGAGGCGGAAGTGGCAGTGATTTGCGCCTGAGCCGCCGCCACTTCAGTCGCCTTGGCATCCGCGCTTTCCTGTTTCGCCTGCGCCGCTTGCAACGCTTGCTGCTGTTCCTGCAATTGCTTCTGCAGTTCGGCAATCTGCTTGCGCAGTTCTTTCACCGTGTCCGATTCATCGCTGCTGCTGGAACTGCTATCGCCAGAAGGCGCTGCGCCGCCCGCCGCTTTCGGTGCATCGCTGGCGGCGCCAGTGCTGGCGACTGCGCTGGTGGAGTTTTCTTCACTGGTGTCGCTGACTGCGGCTTTGCTGGCCGAGGTAGCGACGGGTTGAGTGATCGAAACGGATGTGATGCTGACCATGGGAAGGCTCCAATGCCGGTTATGAATAACCGGTCATCGTCGGTGGTCAGCTCAACTTGAGATCGACTGTGTACCGACTCGGTATCCGAACCGGTACACGCTCAGTCGCGTCAGGCGCTCAAGCGCGCGGTGACTTCGTTCAGTTGCCCGGACAGACCATGCAGGTTCTGGCTGGCGCTTTCGGTGCGCTGGACGTTGTCGAGGTTGGTGCTGGCGATCGAGGTGATTTCGGTCAGGTTGCGAGAAATATCTTCGGCCACCGACGTCTGTTCTTCTGCCGCCGTCGCGATCTGGCGGTTCATGTCGCGAATCGCCTCCACGGCATGGGTGATGCGCTCAAGCATCGCGCCCGCCTGAGTCACTTGCTCGACGCTTTCGTCGCTGCGGGTCTGGCCGCTGTCGATGGCTTGGGCCGCGTCCACCGCGCCGGTCTGCACGCTCTGGATGATCTGATTGATCTCGATGATCGACTCCGCGGTACGCTGCGCCAGATTGCGCACTTCGTCAGCGACCACGGCAAAACCACGCCCGGCCTCACCCGCCCGCGCCGCTTCAATCGCCGCGTTGAGCGCCAGCAGATTAGTCTGCTCGGCAATGCCGCGAATCACTTCCAGGACCTTGCCGATGCGCCCGCTGTCGGCTTCCAGACGACGGATCACCGTGGCGGTGTTGGCGATTTCGCCGCGCATCTGGGTGATGCTGTGGATGGTGCTCTGCATGACCTTTTCACCCTGTTGGGCGGACTGGTCGGCATCGTCGGCGGCCCGCGCTGCGTCGGCGGCGTGACGTGCGACTTCCTGGGCGGTGGCGGACATTTCGTTCATCGCCGTGGCCACTTGATCGGTGCGGTTGAACTGCTCGTTGGTGCCGCCGGCCATGGTCGTGGCGATCGCATTCAACTCGCCGCTGGCGCTGTCCAGATCACTGGCACTGCGCTGCAAACGGGCGAAGGTGTCGGCGAGGAAATCGCGCAGGGTGTTGGCGGCTGCGGCGAGGTTGCCGAGTTCATCCTGACGGTCGCTGACCACGCGTTCGGCGAGTTTGCCGCGGCTCAGTTGAGTGACGTAGTCAATCAGTTTGCGGATCGGCTCAACCAGATTACGGTTGACCAGCCACAGGCTCAGCAGGCCAATCAGCAGGCCCGAAGCAAGCATTACCAACAACCCGAGCCATACGGTGCGATCGGCCTCGGCACTGATCTGCGCCGACTGTTCGGTGCCCTGTTTGCGCAGTTCGCTGACCAGTTCGCTCATCTGATCGCTGGCCGCACGGTCGACGCCTTTGACGGCGGTGTCGCCCGCCGTTGGATCGCCACCGGCAGCGACATAGGCATCGCGACCCTTCTGGTAGGCGCTGCCTAGCTGACGATGCTCTTCGCGCAAACGCTCGATGCGGTTTTTCAGGCTCGGCTCGATGCCCTTCTGGCTGGCCAGTTCACCAAGGATGTTCTGCACATCGCGCTGACGGTCTTCGAACTGGCCCCAATACTTGGCCAGGTCTGCCGGTTGCTTGCCGCGCAGCAGCACGTTTTTCCATTCCTGTACCTGCACCTTGAATTGCAGGTTGGCCTCGTCGATAAGTTGCGAGGTGTGCAACGGGCCAGCGATCAACTGACTGTAGCTCTGCACGCCGTTGGACAGGAAATGGAAACAGGCCAGCGCGATCAACAGCATCGCCAGCAAGCTGCCGCTCAGCAGGGCGAGAATTTGCGCTCTCAGGGATTTTTGCAGCATCGCAAGATACTCAGGACAGGGATGAGGCACGCCCGGTGAGGCGTGGGATTTTGCCGGACATCCATGTCGGCGAGCCTTGGCTGATGGCCAAGCGCGCGCAACGTAACCTAAGCGTGATCGGCGTGCCAGAGCGCTTCTTGAAGAAAATCCGACCGCCGGTAAGACATTGATCTGACGTCATTTTTCAGTCACACAAGTGTCATGTGCGCTTGCGATGATCCGGCTCAGTGAACCTGCCATTCCCGCGATCGACGCGCCCTCTTCGCAGCGAGCCTTCATGAACCACAGCCTCGATACCAGCCATCGCGATCCTGACCTGTTTGGCTTGCTCTACGGTTTCCGTTTCCTGCCCGGTGAGCGTGGCCGCGAAGTCGATTCGGCGACGGCTCTGCGTTGTTTGCAGGACGACAGCGACAGCGGTGAATTCCTCTGGCTGCACCTGAACCTGGCGCACGCTGCCTGTGAGCGCTGGATGAAAAGTCATCTGCAACTGCCCGAAGAATTTTTCGAGGCACTGCACGAAGGCTCGCGTTCGACGCGCATCGAGCATGTCGATTCGGCATTGCTGGCGGTGGTCAACGACGTGGTGTTCAACCTCAGCAGCATGGTTTCCTCGGACGTGTCGACGCTGTGGGTCTGCGTGCGCAGCAAGTTGATTGTCAGTGCGCGCCTGCAACCGTTGCACTCGGTGGATAAACTGCGCTCGTCGGTGAAGGCCGGCGAGCGCTTTCGTTCGCCGTCGGAACTGCTTGTGCACTTGCTGCGCGATCAGGGCGAAGTGCTGACACAGATCGTGCGCAAGACCAGCATGAGCGTCGATCAGGTCGAGGATGAATTGCTCTCCTCGCGGCTGTCGACCAACCGCGCCGAACTCGGTGCCAACCGCCGGGTGCTGGTGCGCTTGCAGCGGTTGCTGGCGCTGGAGCCGGGTTCCTTACTGCGCCTGCTCAATCGTCCGCCGCCGTGGTTGCAGAAGGAGGACGTCAAGGAGCTGCGCAAATCCACCGAGGAGTTCGCACTGATCATCAACGACCTCACCGCCCTCGGCGAACGAATCAAACTGCTTCAGGAAGAGATCGCCGCCAACCTCAACGAACAGAGCAACCGCACGCTGTTTACCCTGACCGTGGTAACGGTGCTGGCGCTGCCGATCAACATCATTGCCGGTTTTTTCGGGATGAATGTGGGAGGGGTGCCGCTGTCGCAGGATCCGGAGGGGTTCTGGATATTGGTGGCGTTGGTGGCGACGTTTACGGTGATTGCCGGGCGCTGGGCGTTTCGTAAACGCGGCGATTACTGACGTCTCCACACGCTCGTTCCCACGCTCTGCGTGGGAATGCATCAAGTGACGCTCTGCGTCACAGGGACGCGGAGCGTCCCGGGCGGCATTCCCACGCAGAGCGTGGGAACGAGCAGTAGACCGACGGCAGGGCTATTCATCCAAACACTGATCTGTCGCAGTCTCTCTGTAATATTTAGCAACGATCATGGGCGACACTCCTTCCCTCGCTCAGGATTGTCCGCTCATGGCTACTCCCTCCCTGACCACCCGCCAGGCGTCTGCCCCCAGCGGCAGGCCGGCTCTGGACAAGAAAACCGGCCCGTTTACCTACGTGATCTTTTTCGCGGTACTGGCGATGGGGATGCTGTTCACCGCCTACAGCCTGATGCACGACATGCACGAACTGGGCACGGTGGTCACCACCTGGACGCCATTCCTGCTGCTCGGCGTGGCGCTGTTGATTGCGCTGGGCTTCGAGTTCGTCAACGGTTTCCACGACACCGCCAACGCCGTCGCCACGGTGATTTACACCCACTCGTTGCCGCCGAATGTGGCCGTGGTCTGGTCGGGGTTCTTCAACTTTCTCGGCGTGCTGCTCTCAAGCGGCGCGGTGGCGTTCGGCATTATCGCTTTGCTGCCGGTGGAGTTGATTCTGCAGGTGGGTTCGTCGGCCGGTTTCGCAATGATTTTCGCCCTGCTGATCGCCGCGATTCTGTGGAACCTCGGCACCTGGTGGCTGGGCTTGCCGGCCTCGTCTTCGCACACCTTGATCGGCTCGATCATCGGCGTCGGCGTGGCCAATGCCTTGATGCACGGACGCGACGGCACCAGCGGCGTCGATTGGGCGCAGGCAACCAAGATCGGTTACGCGTTGCTGCTGTCGCCACTGGTGGGTTTCGGTTGCGCGGCGCTGTTGCTGCTGGCGCTGCGCGCCTTCGTGAAGAACCGTTCGCTGTACAAGGCTCCGGAAGGCAACACCCCACCGCCGTGGTGGATTCGCGGTTTGCTGATCCTCACTTGCACCGGTGTGTCTTTCGCCCACGGCTCCAATGACGGCCAAAAAGGCATGGGCCTGATCATGCTGATTCTGGTCGGCACTTTGCCGATGGCTTATGCGTTGAACCGCACCATGCCAGAAGAGCAATCGTTGCAGTTCGCCGCCGTCGCGCAAGTCACCCAGCAAGCGCTGGTGAACAGTGCGCCGCTGCCGACACCGGCCGATCCCCGCGCAGTGCTCTCCGATTACGTGCGCAGCAAGGAAGCCACGCCGCAGCTGATCCCCGCCCTCGCCGCCCTCACCGGGCACATCGGCGAAGAAGTCAAAGGCTACGGCTCGCTGGCGAAAGTTCCGGCTGAGGCCATGGGCAACGTGCGCAACGACATGTACCTGGCCAGCGAAAGCATTCGCCTGATGGACAAGAACAAGGTCGGTAACTTCGACGCTGACACCAGCAGCAAGCTGCAGCTGTTCAAGCAGCAGATCGACAACGCCACGCGGTTTATTCCGCTGTGGGTGAAGATCGCCGTGGCCATCGCTCTCGGGTTGGGCACCATGGTCGGCTGGAAGCGGATTGTGGTGACGGTGGGTGAAAAAATCGGCAAGACCCACCTGACTTACGCTCAGGGCGCGTCGGCGGAAACCGTGGCGATGCTGACCATTGGCGCCGCCGATATGTTCGGCTTGCCGGTATCGACCACCCATGTGTTGTCCTCGGGCGTGGCCGGGACCATGGTCGCCAATGGCGGCGGCTTGCAGATGAAGACCATCCGCAATTTGCTGATGGCCTGGGTGCTGACCTTGCCGGCGGCGATCCTGCTGTCGGGCAGCCTCTACTGGCTGTTCACCCAGATTTTCTGAACAAGGAAAATCCCTGTGGGAGCGGGCTTGCCCGCGATTGCGGTGTATCAGCTACATCAATGCTGAATGAGCCGGCGCCATCGCGGGCAAGCCCGCTCCCACAGTGTTCCGGGTGCCGATCAGAGAGCGGAGCGAATCACATCGCCCAGCCAATCCATGAACACCCGCACCCGCAGCGGCAAATGCCGTTGCCGCGCATACAACAATGAAACCCCCATCGCCGGCGCATTGAACTGCGGCAGCACCGCCACCAACTCGCCGGTTTGCAGATATGAGTGCAGGCCGGTATTGGGCACCTGCACAATCCCGAAGCCGCCCAGACACGCCGACTCATAAGCATCGGTGCTGTTGACCGTCACACTGCCGGCCATCGGTACGCGGCGGGTCTGCCCCGCCTCCTCATAGACAAACCCTTCCGAACGCGAGCCCAACACACCGACGTAATGCACCAGCCGATGCTGCGCCAGATCCTCAAGCGTCTGCGGCACGCCATAACGTTCAAGGTAAGCTGGGCTGGCGCAGTTGATCATGCTGACGTCGCACAGATGCCGCGCCACCACTGACTGGTCCGGCTGCGCGCCGACGCGCAGCACGCAATCGAAACCTTCGCTGAGCAGGTCGACGCGGCGGTCGGTGCTGCTGATTTCCATCTCCAGATTGGGATGGCGATCGATGAATTGCGGCAGCCGTGGCATCACCACGCGCCGGGCGAGAATGTTCGGCATGTCGACACGAATGCGGCCGGTCAGTGAGGCCTCGTCCTGACGAAACAAGCCTTCGATTTCGTCCATGTGCGAGAGCAAATCCTTGCTGCGCTCGTACAACACCAGCCCGTCCTGCGTCGCTTGCACCTTGCGCGTGGTGCGTTGTAACAGCCGTGTGCCGAGCAAGGCTTCCAGTGCCTGCACATGTTCGGACACCGTGGAGCGCGGCAGGCCAAGGTTTTCTCCGGCGAGGGTGAAACTCGATAACTCGCTGACCCGAACGAAGGTGCGCAGCAGTTCCAGTTTGTTCATGGGCCACCTGTTGATTGTTCGGATTAACCGACCAGTGATTCCGCTTTCAGTCTGTTTATCACCTAGGGGCGGATAAATAAACTTTGATCCTTCTACTCCACTGCACCCGAGGAAGTCCCATGAACCGCAAAATCGCATTGATCACCGGCGCCAGTCGTGGCCTGGGCAAAAACGCCGCACTGCACCTCGCCGCGCAAGGCATCGACATCATCGGCACCTACAACAGCCGCGCCGATGAAGCCCAGGCGCTGGAGAGCGAAATCGCTGCACTCGGCGGCAAAGCCGTGATGCTGCAACTGGATGTCGGCCGCAGCGAAGGCTTCGCCGATTTCGCCGCGCGAGTCGAACAGGCGCTGCAGCAGTTTGATCGTCAGCGCTTCGATTTCCTGATCAACAATGCCGGGATTGGCGTACATGCACTGTTTGCCGAGACCACGCCAGAGCAGTTCGACCTACTGATGAACATTCAGTTGAAAGGACCGTTTTTCCTGACCCAGCAACTGCTGCCGCTGATCAACGACGGCGGGCGGATCATCAACATCTCCAGCGGCCTGACCCGCTTCAGCCTGCCGGGTTACGGCGCCTACGCAGCGATGAAGGGTGCGATGGAAGTGCTGACCCGATACCAGGCCAAGGAGCTGGGCGCGCGGCAGATCGGCGTGAACATTCTGGCGCCGGGTGCGATCGAGACGGACTTTGGTGGCGGCGCGGTGCGCGACAATTCGGCATTGAACGCGATGGTTGCCAGCAACACAGCACTGGGCCGGGCCGGTCAGCCGGATGACATTGGCGGGGCGTTGGCGCTGCTGTTGTCGGACGGTGGGCAGTGGATCAACGGCCAGCGGGTTGAGGCATCCGGCGGGATGTTCCTCTAACTTATCCAGCGCGGTGATACCTCTGTGGCGAGGGGATTTACCCCCGATGGACTGCGCAGCAGGCCCCTCCTTTCTGGATCAAAAGAAGGGCCGCTACGCGCCCCATCGGGGATAAATCCCCTCACCACAGGTTTTACATTCACCAAAGGTTTTAGTTAACCCTCACAGACGTGGCGGCTCATCAAGCGCTCACGCAGCACGTCATAGCCCCAGTGATACACGTAGGTGTACGGCAGGAAGAACAACAGCACACCAACGTCGAGCAAAAACGCCTGCCACAGACTGACCGACAGCCACCACGCAATCAACGGCACGCCCATCACGATCAAACCACCCTCGAACAGCAACGCGTGCACCACCCGCACCCAAGCGTTGTGCGCGATGTTCATGCGCTCAAGCATGCGGTCGAAGAAGCGGTTGAACACCACGTTCCAAGCCAGCGCCAGCAACGCGATCAACACCGTCACCGCGCCCATGTCGAGCAGCGGTTTTTGCATGATCCACGCCAGCAGCGGCGTACAGATAATGATCGCCAGCAGCTCGAAACCGATGGCCTGGAAGATACGTTCAGTGAGGGACTTGTTGGCAGTCATGGCCTGACTCCTTGAGTGAAGATGGTTGCCATGATCTGCCCTCACACCGATACTTCATAACCAATAACCATCGATCAAGGCGATAGTTCATGGCGTCGCAAGAAGTGCTGTTGGCGTTTGTCCAAGCGGCAACCCAAGGTTCGTTTTCCGCAGCGGCACGCAAACTGGGGCGCAGTCAGTCGACCATCAGTGCGGCAGTGGCGAGTCTGGAAATTGATCTGGACCTGGTGCTGTTCGACCGCAGCAGCCGCAAACCGACCCTGACCCCGGCCGGCCACGTCATGCTGCAGCGGGCCGAGGCGATTCTCGCGGCCAACAGCCGTCTGGAAATGACTGCGCGGCAATTGTCCCAGGGCGTCGAGCCGAAACTGACGGTGGCGCTGTCCGACACCTACCAATCGGCGCGTTTCGAAGCGGCGCTGATGGAGTTCGAGCAGCGTTATCCGGATCTGGAGCTGGAATGCCTGATTGCCGAGTGCGATGACTTGATCGAGCTGGTCCAGCGCGGCCGGGCGCATCTGGCCTTTGCCGAAATGCAGGATATTTATCCGCCAGACCTGGTGACATCGACCGTCGCCGAGCGCACCGATATCGCCTTGTTTGTCAGCCCTGAGCATCCGCTGACGACACTGGAAAACATCGATCAAACCATCCTGGAACAACATCGCGAACTGCGCCTGGCGACGATCATCAATCCGTACGACAGTCGCGCTAAGGGCCGTGTGTGGTCGGCGCCGAGCTACCTGATGCTGATGGAAATGGCCGAAATGGGTTTCGGCTGGGCACCGCTGCCGCGTTGGCTGGTGGAGCGTTTCGGCAATGACACGCTGGTGGAATTGAACGTGCGCGGCTGGCCGAAACCGGTGTTTGTCGATGCGCTGTGGTCGCGGCTGTACCCACCGGGGCCGGCGGGGAGCTGGTTGCTGAGCAAGATGCTGGAATAAGGGTGCCACCATTCGCGAGCAGGCTCGCTCCCACAGGAGAATGCATTCCAAATGTGGGAGCGAGCCTGCTCGCGAAAGGGTCGGCACTGCCATTGAAGTTTTCGGATCAATCCAATTGCGACAGGCGCGCCTCGATAAACCGTCGCTCGGGCTCTTGTCGGGTTAATTCCAAAGCGCGGAGGTATGCCGCCCGCGCCTCCTCCACCCTGCCCAACTGCCGACAAAACTCCGCCCGCGCCGAATGCGCCAAGTGGTAATCCTGCAGTTCACCGCGATCCAGAATCCCTTCGATCAATCGCAACCCGGCCAGCGCCCCATCACGCTTGGCCACTGCCACCGCCCTGTTCAACTCGATCACCGGCGACGGCACCGCCCGCAGCAGCACGTCATACAGCCCGACGATCTCTTGCCAATCCGTCTCTGCGGCCGTCGGCGCTTCGGCATGCACCGCCGCAATCGCCGCTTGCAAACAATACGGCCCGAACCGCCGCGTAGTCAGCGCCCGTTCCACCAGCGCACAACCTTCGGCGATCAGCTCGGCATCCCACTGCGCGCGATCCTGATCATCCAGCAGCACCAGTTCACCACTGGGCGAAGTGCGCGCCGGCCGTCTCGACTCATGCAACAGCATCAGCGCCAGGAGCCCCATCACCTCCGGTTCCGGCAACAACTCCATCAATAACCGCCCCAGCCGGATCGCTTCACGGGTCAGCTCCTCACGCGTTACTTCCGCGCCCATCGACGCCGAATAGCCCTCGTTGAACACCAGATAAATCACCCGCAACACACTGTCGAGGCGTTCGGGCAATTCGCTCAGGCTCGGAACCTGGTAGGGGATTTTCGCGTCACGAATCTTCGCTTTCGCCCGCACGATGCGCTGGGCGATCGCCGCCGGTGCCGAGAGAAACGCCCGGGCGATTTCTTCGGTGGTCAGGTCGCAGACTTCACGCAAGGTCAGCGGCACTTGCGCATCCGCCGCCAGCGCCGGGTGACAGCAAGTGAAGATCAGCCGCAGACGATCGTCTTCCACGTCTTCGCCACTCCAGTCGGCCTGCTCCAACGCTTCAAGTTGCGCCAGCAACAACGGTTGCGAAGCCTTGAAGCGCGCCCGTCGGCGCAACACATCAATCGCCTTGAAGCGCCCGGTGGACACCAGCCAGGTGCGCGGGTTGTCGGGTACGCCGTCGCGCTGCCAGCGCTCGACCGCGACGAAGAACGCCTCATGCAAGGCTTCTTCGGCGAGGTCGAAATCGCCGAGCAGGCGAATCAGCGTCGCCAGGATCCGCCGTGAATCTTCGCGGTAGACCTGCTCGACCCGCGCCCGGACCTCAGACATTCAACTGCCGCACGGGGCGCACTTCGACGCTGCCGACTCGCGCTGCCGGGATATTGCCGGCCACCTGAATCGCTTCGTTGAGATCCTTGGCATCGATCAGGTAAAACCCCGCCAACTGCTCCTTGGTTTCAGCGAACGGACCGTCGGTGATCGACAGTTTGCCGTTACGCATGCGCACCGTGGTGGCGGTCTGCACCGACTCCAGCGCTTCGGCCGCGACCATCCGCCCGCTGCCCTGAATCGACTCGGCGTAGGCCCAGCATTCGGCGTCTTCCGGGCTGTCGGGCGACGAATGCAACAGGCGCTCATCGCTGTAGACCAGGCATAGATATTTCATGGCGTTCTCCTGATTCGAACGGATCAACTATGGCTGAAGATCAGGGTTGCACATCAAACAGTGTCGCGCCGCTCATCGGATCGAACGGCGCCGACCAGTGCTCGTGGACGATCCGCCACTGCCCACTGACTTGCCGATAGCAGGCGGTTACGCGCATCCAGCAGCTCTGGGTTTCGCCTTTGTCATTGGTGCCGCCGCAATTGGCTACCCAGTGGGCGAAAGCGATGTTGTCGGCGCTCTCGATGGCGATTTCGTGGAATTCGAAAATGTGCGGGCCGGGGCACATTTCCATGCAGGCCACCCAGTGCGCGCGGTAGGCCGGTTTGCCCTTGAATTGCAGGGCCTTGATCGCGTCGAAAGAGACGATGTCGTCGGCGTACAGCGCCATGACCTTTTCCACATCCTTGGTCATGACCGCTTCGCGGTAGGTATTGATCAGGGTCTGGATTTCGCTTTGTGCGCTCATGGTGTTCTCCGTGTTTTTGTTGTGAAGACACCTTTAGTCGTTCGGCCATTGGACAGATCGACAGACGAAACAAAAAATTTCCGCCGAAGACAAAATCGCTAGAATCCGAGACTCATCTTTGTAGGAAAAAGGAAATTCCCGTGTCAGCCCAACTCGTGCCGTACGACAGCCTGAACGCTTTACAGCGACAGCAGGTCGAGGCGATTGAGATCCACCCCGAGCAGATCAAGTTCTCCGGCGACATTCATGGCGCCCTGCATACCTTGCTGTCGAAACCCGGCCCTGGCGTGAAAGGCTTTGCGCTGTTGGCTGAGGAAGTGCCGGTGGCATTCCTGTTGCTCAAGCGCCCGCCGGTGTTGCCCGCCTGGGCCGACGAACACAGCGCCACACTGCATGCGTTGCAGGTCGATCATCGCGCCCAGGGCAAAGGCTACGGCAAGGCCTGTCTGCAAGCCCTACCGCAAGTGGCGCGCGAGGCATGGCCAGAGATCAAGGGGCTGGAATTGTCGGTGGACGCCGACAACGAGGCGGCGATCGCGCTGTACGCCAAATACGGTTTCGTCGACAGCGGCGAAGCGTACAAAGGTCGAATCGGTTACGAGCGGCGCATGGGAATGTTCTTTTAAGTCATCAAGGGGATGCACGATGATCGATTCAATCGAAGCACTGGAAGCTATTTACGGATTGCCGCACGAACGTGCGGTGCGCAAGCAGATCACCTTTCTCAACGACGACTATCAGGCGATGGTGCGCGTCTCGCCCTTGGTGGTGGTCAGCTCGGTCGGCGCCGATGGCCTCGACAATTCACCGCGTGGCGATGCGCCGGGGTTTGTGCGCATCATCGACGAACGCACCCTGGCCCTGCCGGACCGCCCGGGCAATAACCGCATCGATACCTTGCGCAATGTGCTGCACGATCCACGGGTGTCGCTGCTGTTCATCATTCCGGGGATTGGCGAGACCTTGCGGGTCAATGGCACGGCGCAGATCAGTGCTGATCCTGAGCTGCTGGAAAGCTTTGCGGTGAACGGCAAACCGGCGAAAACCGTGTTGCTGGTGACAGTGGAAGCGGCGTTTTTCCATTGTTCGAAAGCGTTTGTGCGCTCGGATGCGTGGAACCCCGAGACCCACCTGCCGCGATCGGCGTTGCCGACGGCTGGCGCCTTTCACAAACGTCTGAACGATGGCCAGTTCGACGCCGACACGTACGACCGTGAAGCGCCAAAAAGGGTACTCGACACGCTCTACTAAACGCTGAACTACAAACAACGCAGAACCCTGTGGGAGCTGGCTTGCCAGCGATGGCGTCGGCACATCAAAACATTGGTGTCGACTGACCAACCGCTATCGCTGGCAAGCCAGCTCCCACAGGTTATGTGTTGCCACAGGCTATGTGTGATGTCTTACAGAGTCAGGATCATCTCGTGCCACGCCATGCCGCCGTGGTCGGACTCGGACGGTTTGATGTAGGCGAAGCCAAACCCGGCATACAGCGGAATGTGCTTTTCCTTGCACATCAGGTGAATCGTCGCTTTATCCATCCCGCGCATGCGGTCGATGAATTCGGCCATCAAGCGCTTGGCCAGGCCCTGGCCCTGATAATCCGGGTGCACCACCACCGACATGATCACCACGTTCGGCCCCGCCGGATCGTGGCCGATCAGTTCCTTGAACGCCTCGTCCGACATCTGCACATCAAACGCCGCGCCCGAGTTGACGAAACCGGCGACCACGCCATCCACGTCGGCCACGATAAAGCCCTCGGGCCAGGTGGCAATGCGCGTGGCGATCTTTTCGCGGGTGGCGGCTTCGTCGCCTTCATAGGCAACGGTTTCGATGGCGTAGCAGCGGTCCAGGTCGGCAGCGGTGACGTTGCGAATGACGGTGTTCATGGCAGCTCGGAAATCAGCGGAAAAAGTGCGCCCAGCTTAAAGGAATAAGGTGTTCATATCGATCCGTGCGGGCAGCGTAAAGCCTGCGTATAAGTGCTTTTCTTCGGGTGCAGGGGCGGCTATTGCTGTGGCGTGTCTCTGACTACCCTTGGGGGAAACCGTTTATGAGCAGCGTTGAAATCGGTCTGTTGATGGTGTTGGGCATCAGTACGTTCGGCTTTATCACCTTGGGCATCGACCTGTTGCGGGCGCGCCGTAAACAGCGGTGAACGCATGAGGCGGATCATTGATCCGCCTCATTGTTGTGTGCTCAGGCTCTTTTGCTGTCGACCGGCACGCAGATTTCCAGCTTGCCGGTGTGCAGCTTCGGATTGAAATCGGCGCTGTAGCGTTCCAGCTCCGGGGCGTTGAGTTCCACGTAGTGAGAGCTTGGCAGCCAGGTTTTGTAGATGTATTGCAGGGTCTGCGGCAACTGATCGAGCGGCCCTTTATGTTCAAACACCGCGTACTGCCGGGGCAGCACTTCGACCCACTGGTAGACCTTCTGGTCGAGGTCATCGAGTTTGCTGATTTCCACCCCGGCGATGTAATCGAAGCCACCCTTGCCGTCGAAGTTGCTGCAAACCCCGTAGGTCACTTCGTTTTTTTGTCCCTGAATCTTTCCCAGGTGCGGCAAGAACTTTTCCCACAGCGCGGGAATGTCCTTTGCGGTGTCTTGGGTAAATCGACCGCGAAAACCTGCAATCAGCAGAAAGTGTCCATGTTCGAAGCGAGGTTCAGCCACTTCGACGCGTTTTTGCTCATCCATGACTCGACTCCTGGAACAAAAAAGGGGTTCGGCTGGGAGTATAGAAAGCCAAAACCAATTCGCACGGTTACAGCGAATGCAACTGCTCGACGGCACCGGACCCGACAAACTCGTTATAACCCGATACGATCACGTACACCGCGAAATAGCAGAAGATCGCCGCAGATGCCATGTAGGAATAGCGCAACAGCTTGTCACCCAACAGCTTGCCGCCGTGGCTCGCGGCGAAGCACAAACCGGCCGACCACAGCAGCCCCGCGCAGAGAAAACCACCAAGGAACAACGCCGAACTCAATGGCCCGCCGCCACCGGAACGGGCGATCAGCGTGCCACCGACGGCGGCGAACCAGAGGATTGCGCTCGGTGAGGACATCGCGAGGAAGATCCCGCGAAAGAACTCCTTGCGATGGGAGTTCTGCCCCACTTCGGCCGTCGCCGCCAACTGCGCCTCGTGATGGATCGCCGAATAAATCATCTTCGCGGCAAAGTAGATCAGCAGCGCCGAACCGCCGATCCACAGGACCCAGCGCACGCTTTCGTATTGCAGCAAAACGGTCATCCCGGCCAGCGCCAGCACCGCATAAATCAGATCACCAACGCAGGTGCCGAGGCCGAGCGCGAAGCCCTGAAAGTAACCACGCTGCATCGCCAGGGTGATCATCGCGATGTTGGCCACGCCGATGTCCAGGCACAGCGAAAGGCTCAGCAAGAAGCCGCTGGTGAATTCCATCTACCGATTTCCTTGGGAAAATTTGTTTACGCACAGGCTGGACAGTCTGCCATCACAGCCCTTATCTTCGCCAACAGGTCACCGCAGTGACCAGCGTCGCTCGGACGGTTCCGGGCGCTTACGTTATCCGAGGCAACAATGGCCGAACAAGGTTCGCCGCGCCGCTTTGCGCGCATAGATCGACTCCCCCCTTACGTTTTCAACATCACCGCCGAGCTGAAGATGGCCGCCAGGCGTCGTGGTGAAGACATCATCGACTTGAGCATGGGCAACCCCGATGGGGCCACGCCGCCGCACATTGTCGAAAAACTCGTACAGGTTGCACAGCGTGAAGACACCCACGGTTACTCCACGTCCAAGGGCATTCCGCGCCTGCGCCGGGCGATTTCCAACTGGTACAAGGAACGCTACGCGGTCGATATCGACCCGGAAAGCGAAGCCATTGTCACCATCGGTTCCAAGGAAGGCCTGGCGCATTTGATGCTGGCGACCCTGGATCAGGGCGATACGGTGCTGGTGCCAAACCCGAGTTATCCGATTCACATCTACGGTGCGGTGATTGCCGGCGCGCAGGTGCGCTCGGTGCCGCTGGTGCCCGGTGTAGACTTCTTCGCCGAGCTGGAACGAGCGATTCGCGGCTCCATCCCGAAGCCGAAAATGATGATCCTCGGCTTCCCGTCCAACCCGACTGCGCAATGCGTGGAGCTGGATTTCTTCGAGCGAGTGATCGCCCTCGCCAAGCAGTACGACGTGTTGGTGATTCACGACCTGGCTTACGCCGACATCGTCTACGACGGCTGGAAAGCCCCGTCGATCATGCAGGTGCCGGGCGCCAAGGACATCGCGGTGGAATTTTTCACCCTGTCCAAGAGCTACAACATGGCCGGCTGGCGCATCGGCTTCATGGTCGGCAATCCGGAACTGGTCAACGCTCTGGCGCGGATCAAGAGCTATCACGACTACGGCACCTTCACCCCGCTGCAAGTCGCGGCGATTGCTGCGTTGGAAGGCGATCAACAGTGCGTGCGCGATATTGCCGAGCAGTATCGGCAGCGCCGCAACGTGCTGGTGAAAGGCCTGCATGAGCTGGGTTGGATGGTCGAGAATCCGAAGGCGTCGATGTATGTCTGGGCGAAGATTCCCGAGGCGTATGCGCATCTGGGTTCGCTGGAGTTCGCCAAGAAGCTGCTGGCCGAGGCCAAGGTCTGCGTCTCGCCGGGGGTGGGTTTTGGTGAGTATGGCGACGATCACGTGCGTTTTGCGCTGATCGAAAACCAGGATCGGATTCGTCAGGCCGTGCGCGGGATTCGCGGGATGTTCCGGGCGGATGGCCTGGCCCCGAAAACCACTGGTTAACGCATGATCGTTCCCACGCTCCGCGTGGTAATGCAGCCCGGGACGCTCTGCGTCCCAAAGCGGACGCAGAGCGTCCATTGAGGCATTCCCACGCAGAGCGTGGGAACGATCACCCACAAAAAAACCGCATCGCTGCGGTTTTTTTGTGTCTGCAAGAAGCTGCTTAAACGAACAGCGACAACAACAGGATAAAGCCCAACGCAACCACCGACAGGATGGTTTCCATCGCCGTCCAGGTCTTGAACGTCTCGGCCACGGTCATGTTGAAGTACTGCTTCACCAGCCAGAAACCGGCGTCGTTGACGTGGGACAGAATTAGCGAACCGGCGCCGGTAGCCAGCACCAGCAGCTCACGGTTGACGCCCGGAATCATCCCCACCACCGGCACCACAATGCCTGCACCGGTAATGGTCGCAACGGTCGCCGAACCGGTTGCAATGCGGATCACCGCAGCTACCAGCCAAGCCAACAGAATCGGCGAGATCTGCGCGCTGACCGCCATGTGGCCGATCACGTCGCCCACGCCGCTGGTCACCAGCATCTGCTTGAAGCCGCCGCCGGCACCGATGATCAGAATGATCGCGGCGGTCGGCGCCAGGCTCGCGTCGAGCCACTTGAGCATCTGCTGAGAACCGATGCCCTGCTTGTGGCCAAAGGTGTACAGCGACAGCAGCAACGCCAGCAGCAGTGCGGAGATCGGGTGACCGATCATGTCCATCCAGGTGCGGAAGAAATGACCGTCCGGCAGCGCCACGTCAGCAAAGGTTTTCAGCAGCATCAGGAACACCGGCAGCAGCACGGTGATCAGGGTGATGCTGAAGCTCGGCAGTTTCGCCGAGTCATCGTTTTCACGGGCCAGTTGATCGACCAGTTCCTGGTTCGGGTGACCGGGAATGTGCTTGGCGATGAACGTACCGAAGATCGGACCGGCGATAATTGCAGTCGGCAGCGCGACGATCAGACCGTACAGAATGGTCTTGCCGATGTCGGCGCCGAACACGCCGATGGCCAGCAGCGGGCCCGGGTGCGGTGGCACCAGACCGTGTACGGCAGACAGACCGGCGAGCAGCGGGATACCGATCTTGATGATCGACACACCGGTGCGGCGCGCGACGATGAACACCAGCGGAATCAGCAGGACAAAGCCGATCTCGAAGAACAACGGAATGCCCACCAGAAACGCGGCGAACATCATCGCCCACTGGACTTTGTCTTTACCGAACGCGCGAATCAGGGTCTGCGCGATCTGATCGGCACCGCCAGACTCGGCCATCATTTTGCCGAGCATGGTGCCCAGCGCGAGGATGATGCCGACGAAGCCGAGCACGCCGCCGAAGCCGTCCTGGAACGCCTTGATGATCGTGCCGATCGGCATGCCGGACGTCAGGCCGAGGAACGCGGCCGCGATGGTCAGGGAGATAAATGGATGAATCTTGAACTTGGTGATCAGGATGATAAGTCCGATCACCGTCACTACTGCATCGAGCAGCAGGTAGGCGTCGTGGGACATGCCAAACATTGGGGGTGTCTCCTGGCTTGTTGTTGTTATTAAAGCGGGTTAAACAGAATTCGTGAGGACAGCGCTAGCTCTTTCAACACACTCATACCGCCTGCTTCAAACCGTGGGCCTGCCACCAGACATGAGCCTGGGACGCCAGTTCTTCAACGCTGTGGATCGAGGCATTCAACGCCAGGGTCAACGGCTCGCCCTTAGGCGATTCGAGGGTGGCGAACTGGCTTTCGATCAACGTGGCCGGCATGAAGTGGCCCGGACGATGGGACACGCGGTCGGCCGCGACTTCAGGGGTCAGCTCAAGAAACACGAAGCCCAGGCCCGGCAAGGCGCTGCGCAACACTTCGCGATAACTGTGTTTAAGGGCCGAGCAGGTCAGCACCGGGCGTTCGCCCAGCGCATCGACGCGACGCAGTTCATCGCACAGGCTGTCGAGCCAGCCGGCACGGTCGTCGTCGTTCAGGGGGATCCCCGCGCTCATCTTTTCGATGTTCGCGGCCGGATGGAAAGTATCGCCTTCAATGGCAGTGGCGCCGCTCAATTGGCACAGGGCCTCGCTGACGCACGTCTTGCCGCAACCGGCAACGCCCATGATGACCAGGGCGGTGATGGGATGACTCATATAACACCTCAGCGCGCAGACAGCGCTACCTTTGCTAGCTATGACTCTAGTGCACAGGCAGAAGTTGCCGACGCCTTCTTGTCGTTTTTTTGGGTTGCAGCAGGTTTTGTTCCCAGCGCCAAAAAGCGAAGATCAGGCAGGACCTCGCTTACGCATTTACAGCTGCATCAGGACAGCGCTACCTTAGTGCCTTGATTTTTGTTTGGCAAGCCGCCCGATGACCACCCCTAAAAACGATAAAAATACCCGCACCACCGGCCGTCCCACCCTGAATGAAGTTGCCCGTTTGGCCGGCGTCAGCCCGATTACCGCCTCGCGCGCCTTGCGCGGGGTCAGCACCGTGGCCACTGAACTTGTGGAGAAAGTGCAAAAAGCCGCCAGTGAACTCAACTACGTGGTCAACCCCGCCGCCCGCGCTTTGGCCTCGGCGCAGAGCCATTCGGTCGTGGTTCTGGTGCCCTCGTTATCCAACCTCTTGTTCATCGATACGCTGGAAGCCATTCATCGGGTGTTGACGCCCAAGGGCTTCGAAGTGCTGATCGGCAACTTCCACTACTCGCGCGATGAAGAAGAAAACCTGTTGCGCAACTACATGGCTTATCAGCCACGCGGATTTCTGCTGACTGGGTTTGATCGCACCGAAAGTTCGCGACGAATGCTCGAGGCCAGCAATATTCCCTGCGTCTACATGATGGAACTGGACAGTGCGGCAGGGGTGAATTGCGTGGGATTCTCGCAACTCAGTGCCGGTGAAACCGCGGCCGAGCATTTGCTTTCTCGCGGGCGCAAGCGTCTGGCTTATATAGGCGCACAACTCGATCAGCGTACGTTGCTGCGCGGCGAAGGTTTCCGCAAAGCCCTGCAGAAGGCCGGCAAGTACGACCCGGATCTGGAAGTGCTGACACCGCGCTCCTCTTCAGTTGGTTTAGGCGGTGAGTTGTTCCTGCAATTGCTCGCGGCGCATCCGGATGTCGATGCGATCTTCTTTGGTAACGACGACCTGGCGCAGGGCGCACTGCTCGAAGCGCTGCGTATCGGGATCAAGATTCCCGAGCAGGTGGCGATTCTCGGCTTCAACGATCTGCCGATGTCCGAGCACATGGTGCCGCGCCTGAGCAGCATCAACACCCCGCGCGAGGCGATCGGCCGGCGCGCAGCCGAGCAGATGCTGACATTGATGGCCGGCAACAGCGTGGCGCGGCCGGTGGAAGACATGGGCTTCGAACTGAAAATCCGCGAAAGCACCTGATCCCACATTTTTTGTGGCACTCACAAATCCAAGGGGCAATCGCAATCCCTGTGGGAGCTGGCTTGCCAGCGATGGCGTCAGGTCAGTCGATAAATGGTTGACTGACCCACTGCTATCGCTGGCAAGCCAGCTCCCACATTGGATATTCACTGTTTCTAATGGCCGAGTAATTCAACCAGTGCCAATGCGCCCTTCTGGAGCGGCTGGCTCTTGAGCCATACGGCATGCACCGGCAGCACCAGGCCGTTTTCGATGTTGCGAAAATTCAGCCGCTTCAAGCGGCCGCTGTCCAGCCACGGCTGCACCACCGACAGTGGGAAGTTGCCCCAGCCCAATCCCGCTTCGACCATTTCCATCGCCGTCTCAAGGCTGTCGGTGCGCCAGTGCGATTGCGCCACCAGCGGCCGTGTATCGCTGATCGGCAAATCACGGCTGGCGACGAAGATCTGCCGGACGTGCACCAGATCCTCCAAAAACAAACCCTTCCCCTGCAACAACGGACTGTCCGCCGCCAGTGTGGCGATCATTCGCTCGCTGCCGACAAACTGAAACTGCTCCAGCACGTTCACGCTCAACCCGGCAAACGCCAGGCACACGCTGACACGGCCACTGTGCAGCATCGCCAGCACGTCATCCTGCGGTGCAGTCAGCACTTCGATGTCGAGCAGCGGATGGCGCTCGGTCATCACCTTGATCGCCGCCAGCAAGCGCCGACGGTCGATGTCCGCCACCACACCGATCGACAGCTTGCTCTCCAGCCCCAACGACAACTCCACCGCGTGCACCCGCAATTGCTTGAGTTGCTCGGCGATCAGCCGCGCATGCGGCACCAATGACAATGCCATCGCCGTCGGCTGCGGTTCGCGGTGGCTACGGTCGAACAACGGATAACCGAGTTCCGCCTCAAGATTGCCGATGCCCATACTCACTGCTGACGGGACTTTGCCCAGCGCACGGGCGGCGGCGGAAAACGAGCCGCGCTCTATCACCGCGAGGAACAGTTCGATGCTGTCGCTGTTGAAATTCACGCCCACCACCTATCAATAAAACTGAAAGCTACTGACTTTTTCTGTCAGTGCTATTGAAGCTATCTTTCGTCGCCTGCGCCAGCCCCGCTGGCCAATGAATTTGAAGAAAGAGGCAAACCCCCATGCAAGGCGTCAAACGCAAACTGGTCTACGTGTCGCTCTACGAAGTGATCGGCATGACCTTCTCCGCCCTCGGCCTGGCGTTGTTGTCCGGGACGTCACCGGGCAGCACCGGGCCCTTGGCGGTGATCATCACCACCATCGCCGTGACCTGGAATTTCATTTACACCTCGCTGTTCGAGCACTGGGAAAGCCGCCAACCGTCGCGCACCCGCACAGTGAAAAGGCGGATTGCCCACGCCATCGGGTTTCAACTGACGCTGATCGTGTTCCTCATTCCGTTGATCGCCTGGTGGATGAACATCAGCCTGGTCCAGGCGTTTCTGTTGGATCTGGCGTTGATCATCTTCATCCCTTGCTACACGTTTGCCTTCAACTGGCTGTTTGATCGAGTGTTCGGTTTGCCAGCCTCAGCGCTACCGGATTCGACGGCTGCGGCATAAATCGTTAATTCGTAAACAGATATTGCAAAAAATCAGCGGTTTAACGGAGTAAACCGCCAATATTCACAATCCGTTAACTCCGATAGCAGGCTAAGCTTTTCCATCAATAAAAAATGGATCAGCCCATGACTGCTCACGCCCCCGCCGCCGCGCAAAGCGACGGCATCGACCCGATTCGCGCCGCCCAGGTGTCCGCCCGCATCGACCGCCTCCCGGCCGTCGCGACGATCTGGCGACTGGTGGCGCTGCTGTCGATCGGTGGATTTTTCGAACTCTACGACCTGTTCCAGACCGCTTACATCAGCCCCGGACTGATACGCGACGGCATCTTCGCCACCGGCAATCAGGGTGTGTTCGGTTTCTCCGATCAGGCAGCTTTTGCCTCGGCGACCTTCCTCGGCCTGTTCCTCGGCGCCAGTCTGCTCAGCCCGTTGGCGGATCGCTTTGGTCGCCGCGCAATCTTCACCTTCGCGCTGGTCTGGTACACGGTCGCGACGGTGCTGATGGGCATTCAGAGTTCGGCGCTGGGGATCATCTGCATGCGTTTTCTGGTGGGCATTGGCTTGGGCATCGAACTGGTGACCATCGACGCCTACCTCTCGGAACTGGTGCCCAAGCGCATGCGCAGCTCGGCGTTTGCCTTCGCGTTTTTCGTGCAGTTCCTGTCGGTACCGGCGGTGGCGTTGATGTCGTGGTGGCTGGTACCGCAGGCGCCGTTCGGCGTCAGTGGCTGGCGCTGGGTAGTGTTGGCCAGCGCGGTGTTTGCGCTGTTCATCTGGTGGTTGCGCAAGCGTCTGCCGGAGTCGCCGCGCTGGCTCGCTCAGCATGGCCGTTTCGATGAGGCCAATCGGATTCTCGACGGCATTGAAGCTCGTTGCGAGAAAGATCACGGTAAACCGCTGGATGCCCCCGAGGCCGTCCCCGTGGACGTTGAAGGCAAAGGCCGTTTCGCCGACATCTGGCAGCCGCCCTATCGCCGTCGCGCGCTGATGCTGATCGTCTTCCACATCTTCCAGGCCATCGGTTTCTTCGGCTTCGGCAACTGGCTGCCGGCGCTGCTTTCCGGCCAGGGCGTCAGCGTTACTCACAGCCTGATGTACGCCTTCATCATCACCCTCGCCTACCCGCTCGGGCCGTTGCTGTTCGTGAAGTTCGCCAACCGTTTCGAGAACAAATGGCAGATTGTCGGCTCGGCCCTTGGCGCCATGACCTTCGGTACTTTGTTTGCCCTGCAGACCAGTGCGTTCGGACTGATCTTCTGTGGGGTGATGATCACCTTCTGCAACGCCTGGCTGAGCTTCAGTTATCACTCGTACCAGAGCGAATTGTTCCCGACCAATATCCGCGCCCGGGCGGTGGGTTTCTGCTATTCGTTCAGTCGCTTGTCGACGGTATTCAGCAGTCTGTTGATCGGCCTGTTTCTCGACAACTTCGGTACGCCCGGCGTGTTGGCGTTCATTGTCAGCAGCATGTTGATCGTGATGCTGACCATCGGCTACTTCGGCCCGCGCACGCGCAATCTGGCGCTGGAGAACATTGCCCATCGCTGAGGACCGGCGGTCATCTTCTGCCGTCTATCGGCAACGGCTGACCGCTTTTCATCGCCGGTTTGTTGACCAACCTGTTGAAATACAAGCACTTGCGGGACGGGCACGTTAATTGCTGCTGTACGGCAGTCAGCAATTACCTACAGGTCAATTCATCATGTTGGTCAGCGCCAAACATCAGCAAATCATCCACCTGCCCAAGCAGTTGAATGACGACGCCACCTCCACCGCCGCAGCCGGTTTGCAAGGTGGCCTGCACGGTGCCATGCTGCAGACCCTGCAAAACCAGACGCAGGCGCAAGCCACCGACGCGACCGCCAAGGTCCAGGATTCGGCTACGCAGATCGCTACTCAGCAAGTTGCCGAAGCGACGCGCATCAGCGACAACGTCGACGAAGCGTTCGCCAAGACCCGCGTCAACCTGCAAGCCACCGATATCTCCGACGCGACCAAAGCCACTCCTTCGGCTACTGACGAGTTCAAGGACTACATGAGCAAGTCGCCGGAACAGCGTCTGCGCGACAACATCCTCCGGGATCTGGGCATTACCGAAGAAGACATCCAGAACATGCCGCCAGAGAAACAACTGGCAATCGGCAAGGAGATCGCCGAGCGCATGCAAGACAAGATGAAGTTGGCGCAGTCCGAGAAAGAAAACGTCAATGACGTGAAGGACAGCGACAAGTTGGCGGACAAGTTTCTCGCCGCGCTTTGATCGCTACGTGTTTGATAAAAAAGTCCTGAAAGGGACTTTTTTTGTTTTCAGCAGGTAGACCACTCGTCGCATAAAACCCGCCACCTGTAATTTCTGACAGTAGACGCTCTGGGTGAACCGAGTAAACATCGACCTGCCATCCGGCTGGGGGCAATGCCCTCGATTAACAGACAAGGAAGACAGGTCATGAGCGAAAAAACCAAAGCCAGTGGGCGCTTCAATTTGAGAGCGCGAGAAAACGGTGGCGAAGAGATTGTGGTGCCAACCAAGATACATAGCGTGGAATTATCTTCGAACTCTCTGACACTTCGAGGATGGAATTACGATGATCCCAACGAGTTGCCTTGGGGATGCCGGATTGACATACGCGGTCCAATCAAGGTTGGCAAATATGATTTGGCACAGGGCTACGCATTTTATAACCCAAGAAAATCAGATGAATCCTGGATGGCTACGGAAGGCGAATTTACGTTAGACGAAGTGGATTTCGAAAAATACTTCATTAAAGGCAGCTTCCGATTCACCGCCGTACCCATTGAAAGCCCTGGGTTGCGTGGAGATATCCACGGGACTTTTTCACTGCAGGAATACACTAAGCCTGTTGTTTAAATTGTCAGCCCACAGCCCCGCGCATTGGCGGGGCTGTGCTTATACCTTCATCAGTTCAGTTGCAGCGTCTCATTGAACTGGCTGATCGCATCGACCACATGCCGCGACCCCTGCTGAATCTCCAGAATCACCTCCCCCGCCTCGTTCGCCAGTTCCACCCCGAGCCCGGTGCGACTCAGGCTCGATTGCATGCTCGACACCGCGCTCAGTGACAGATCATGGTTCTTGCGCACCACTTCGACAATTTCCAGCGTCGCCTGGCTGGTACGGGCTGCGAGGCTGCGCACCTCATCCGCCACTACCGCGAATCCACGCCCATGCTCGCCGGCTCGAGCCGCTTCGATGGCGGCATTCAGCGCCAGCAGGTTGGTTTGATCGGCGATGCCGCGAATGGTCTGGACGATGGTGCCGATGATGTCCGACTGTTTGCTGACCGCATCGATGCTGACCGCGGCTTCGTTGAGGTCGCGGGAAATGTCCTGAATGATCTGCACGGTTTGCTGCACGACCTGTGAGCCTTTTTGCGCGCAGGCGTCGTTTTGTACCGAAGTGCTGTGGGCCGATTCCGCGGCGTTTTGCAGCGTGGTCATTTGATGGGTGATGTCGCTGGCGAACTTCACCACTTTGTACAGCCGCCCTTTCGCATCGAACAGCGGGTTATACGACGCTTCCAGGTAAACCATCTGCCCGGACTTGTTCTTGCGCTCGAAACGGTGCGAGTGATATTCGCCGCGATTGAGCGAGGCCCAGAAGGCCTTGTATTGCGCTGACTCGGCCTCGGCGCGATGGCAAAACAGGCTGTGGTGATGGCCGACGACTTCGTTGAGCGAATACTGCATGGTTTTCAGAAAGTTTTCGTTGGCGCTGATCACATTGCCTTCCGGGGTGAACTCGATCACCGCCATCGAGCGACCGATGGCCGCCAGCATGCTTTCTTCTTCATGTTCCTTGTTGATCCGCGCGGTAATGTCCGACGCCACTTTGATCACACTTCTGACTTGCTTGTCCTGGCCATACACCGGCATGTAGCTGGCTTCGAGCCAGACTTCCTTGCCGCTTTTGTTCAAGCGCAGGAAAGTCCCACTGATCGGCTCGCCCCGAGCGAGATCGCGCCACAACTTGGCGTACTCCTCGCTGCGATAGAAGACTTCCTCGCAAAAGATCCGGTGATGCTTGCCGCGCACTTCTTCAGCGCTGTAGCCCATGGTCTTGCAGAAGTTTTCGTTGGCATCCAGAACGATGCCTTCGGGGGTGAACTCGATCATTGCCATCGAACGGCTGATCGCGGCCAACTTGGCGTTGGCCTCAGTCAGCGCACAACTGAATCGCTCGATTTCCTGCAGGTCAGCCTTGTGATGTAGGTTGAACATGGTTGTATCACCTTCAGCGCGGTCTTTTGATTTGATGAAAGTTCAGGTCTTTCAGAATCCACCACTACGTTCCACAGAACAGGCACACGCATTCCTCCACGGGAGGAAGTTGTCAGGTGATAAATGATGATCAATCGGAGAGTCCATGCAGCGACGCTCTAATCAAGACATCCTTCTCTTGATAGCCCGCTCGCGGGCCAGCCCTAACGTGTTGAAGAACTTCCATTTAAATGATGCTCCTTGTTGGTTCAGTGTCGGTGCCTCGGATTGCGCACTCTGGCAGCATGAATCACGGGCTAACGCTGTACGCGCGGCATGTTTGGCATGACGGTCGACATAGTTAGTTATGTGTGAGCATAGACAGCGCAAAGCCTTGCGCAAGGCCACTAGTCGGCCAGTATCTGGCACTTTTTGCACAAGAATCGGTTCAGCGCGGGGAGGTTTTGGCGAGGCGGACACAATCGCTGGCAAGCCAGCTCCCACAGGGTTCTGCGCTATTTCAAATGAGTGCAATTTCTGTGGGAGCTGGCTTGCCAGCGAAGAGGCCATTACAAACACTACAAAAACAACAGAAATGACTTACAGACTTCCACTCACCTTGTCAGCTACGTCACCCGGCACCCATGGCTTCCAGACTTGCGGCTGATCACGCAAAAACGCCTCTGCCACCACGCGTGGTTGCTGGCGTTTTTCACTCATCCCGGCCAGCGTCTGGTTGAGCAGATCAATCGGCAAATCGACTTTTTCAAAAAACTTCACCAGTTCCGGATACTGCGCCTTGAACGGTGCTGATACGCCAATCGCCAGGCTCGCCGGCATCGAGCGCGTGCCTTTCGGATTCGGGTTGTTCGCGTCGGCCAGAGTCTTCCAGGCTTCGGCATCGAACGGCGGCTCTTCAAGCTTCACCAGTTTGAAACGACCCAACAGTGGCGTCGGCGACCAGTAGTAAAACAGCACCGGTTTGCCGCGCTTGATCGACGACGCCACTTCGGCATCCAGCGCCGCGCCGGAGCCGGTGCGGAAATTGACGAAGCTGTCGTTCAGGGCATAGGCCTTGAGCTTCTGGCTGTTGACGATCTCCGAAGTCCAACCGGTCGGGCTGTTGAGGAAGCGCCCACGGCTCGGGTCTTCCGGGTCGCGGAACACGTCTTTATAGCGCGGCAGGTCCGCCACTGATTTCAGCTCCGGCGCCAATGGCTTGATCCCGCGCTCGGGGTCGCCCTTGATCACGTACTCCGGCACCCACCAGCCTTCAGTGGCGCCTTTGACTGTGTCGCCGAGACCAAAGACTTTGCCCTCATTGGCCGCTTTTACCCACGCCGGACTGCGCCCGGCCCATTCCTCGCCGATCACCTGAATATCGTTTTTCGCCAGCGCCGCTTCCAGACTGACGGTGCTGCCCGGCAGCGTATCCGTTGAGTAGCCGTAGCCTTTTTCGACAATCAGGCGCAGCACTTCGGTGATGAAGCTGCCGCTCTCCCAAGTGATGTCACCGAAGTGAATCGGTGCGGTTTGCTCCGCCGCAGAAACGGCGCCGACGCTCAGGCTCAGTGCCAGCAGCGAACCGCCGAGCAGGGTTTTGATCGATCTCATGCAGACCTCTTGTCTTGTAGGAATTGATTGGCACTGTGGCGCTCGCAAAGTGCCTGGGAACGGCTCATGTAGACGCTGACCGAACGCTGCGAGATGCCCAGTTCGGCGGCGATTTGCGGGTAGGTCAGGCCATCGATGCGTGCGAGCAGAAAGGTCGAGCGGACTTTGCCCGGCAACCGTTGCAGGCTGTGATCGAGGCGGCTGAGGGTTTGGGTCAATTGCGCGATGTCTTCCGGCGAGGCGGCGTAATCCACATCGATCTGCTGCTGGTGACGGCGCTCCAGGTCGGCGCGGCGCCAGCGTTGATATAGCAAGCGTTGGGCGACGGTGGTGAGCAACGCGCGAGGTTCACGGATCGCGGTCAGGCTGGGGGCTTCGAGCAGTTGCGCAAAGGTTTCGGCGGCGATGTCCTCAACGCTGGCTGCGTCATGCAGATGCCGGCGCAGGTAGCTGCAGAGCCAGTGATAGTGGGCACGGAACAGTTTGTCGAGTTGCTGGCGGTGAGACAGATCGGCGCCGGACATAAGGGCTCCTTGGTGAAGGGTCGCTGAATGTCCGGTGTTCCGGTGGCGCGATCGTAGCAAGGCGCCTTATGCATTAATAATATTTAAATCTTATTTTTATATTCATTTTTGATCTTTCAGCGTAAGCGGCCGTAACCCAAATCTTCAGCCTCACGCTGATAATCGAGAATCACCCGATAGTCGCTTTCAGTGGCCGACAGCACTTCAACCAGCCCCAATGTCTGTGCGACGTCGGGAAGCTCACGCAGTGATTGATTCATTACTCGGCGCAACTGCTCGGCTTGCTCATCCGTGGCATTGGCAACGGTAATGAACGGCAGCGTCGGGCTGAAGGCACTGCGCGCCACCAACCGTAATCCGCTGACCTCCTCGGGTGCGTACTGTGCAAGACAGGCGTAGGTCACGCTGTCGATGGCGGCCAGATCGGCGAGATTTTCGCGCAACCAGCGAAGACTCTCGCGGTGTCCGCCGCTGACGCCGACCGAGGCGAAAAACTGGCCGTTCTGCTGCAACGGCGCCAGGCGTTGGCGCAACAGGTTCATGCCGCTGTTGGAATCCTCGCTGTTGATCACTCCGCGACTGTTGCGAAAGTCCGCGAGGATTTTGCGCGGGTCATCGGCGCGGCAGAGGATCAGGCTGCAATGGTTGCCGGCGCTGGCGTCGGGGAGTTCGTAACGAGGACGGCCGACGATTCGGACCTTGCCGCGTAGCGCCGTCATCAAGGGATAACCGCAGGTTTGGGTCAGCAGCAAATCCGGCGAAAGCCATAGTTCCGGCAGCGACAGGTTTTCCGCGTTCAGACGAATCACGCCCAGGTGTTCGAGGATGCGTGAAATCCAGCGCTCGTTCGCTGCACGGATGGGCTCAGGCGCGACATACATCAGGAACTCGATGTGGTGTTGGGTCATACACATCTTCCCTACCCATAAATAACCCTGTGGGAGCGGGCTTGCCCGCGAAGAGGCCAGCACCTCCAACATCATTGTTTTCAGACAGATCGCCTTCGCGGGCACGCCCGCTCCCACAGGGTTTAGCGGTGGCAGTGCGGTCAGTGAAACGGATGCTGCGGACTGTCGATCGGCTTGAAACCATGCCGCCGCCACAACTGCCCATACCCTCGCACCAGAAACCCGCCACTGCGCGCCAGCCATTGCTCACGGCGCATCCGGTATGCCTGCGGCAAGTCGTACCACGCCAGCCCCGGCAAGTCGTGATGCACCAGATGAAAATTCAGATTCAGAAACAGCCAGCGCCACGGCCATGCGGCTTCGTTGAGCACCGTGCGTTGCTCAGGTTGCGCGTGCGGACGATGTTCATAGTAGGAGCGGATCATTGCAATCGACAGCGCCGGCACACTGATCAGCAGCAGGTAATGCCACACCGGCAAGGCGCTGTAGCGGGCGATGAACCACAGCATCAACAACGTAAACGCGCCGTGAGTCAGCCACATCAGCCACGCTTGGCGGTCGCCGTTCTTCAGCCGTTGCAGTTCCTCACTCGCCAGCGCCAAGAGCCCCAGCGGCGCACCAATCACGAATCGACCGAGGACGGTTTTGTTCAGCCAATGCAGGCCGCGCGCAAACAACGAACTGCCCTGCCAGCCCGCCGCCGTCAGGTAACGACTTTCCGGATCGACACCGGGAACGGTCAGGTCTTCATCGCGGTGATGCAACAAATGACTGTCGCGATACAGTGTGTACGGATACCACACCGCAAACGGCGCATAACCGAGGACTTTGTTGACGAAGGTCGAGCGGGTCGGATGCCCGTGGAGCAGTTCATGTTGAACCGACAACCACAGCACCAGCAGCGGAACCAGCAGCACGGTGCTCCAGCCACGACCGAGCCAATCGCTGTTGAGGACGATGGCGAACCAGGCGCCATACACGCCGATCAGCAACAGCCAGGTCGGCCACTCGGTGCGCGCAGTGAAGCGTTGGCGCAGGGTGTCGATTTGCTCGCGATGGGCGGCGTCGAAGTAATGGGGCATGGCGTTGCTCGAAACGGGATCTTGCCCTTCTGTGCAACGACGTCGATGAATCCTGCAGATTATTTTTCGGATTCAGGCAGGAGCCCGAGAACCGGGCTCCTGATGGGTGCGATCAATGGCCGAAAATGTCGACTTTCTTGGCTTTTTTCTCCGCACGTTTTTCAATGGCGGTCTTGGCCGGTTTTTTCTTGTCGGCTTTCTTGGAATTCAAACCTTTGGACATGATGGGTACTCCACTCACAGGGCTGTAGGCTCAGGTATACACCTATCCCGAGGCGCGCGTTCTTTTATAATCGGCGCTTTGCCCACCGACAGTCCGATCCCATGCCCGATACCCAATTCAGCCTGCTCGACGAGTCTCTCTGGCCGTTGATGAACAAGTTTTACCGCAGCCATCAATCCTCGATGAAAGCCGTGCGCGATGCACACTTGTGGGTGGCCCGGCGTGGCGACATTGTCGCGGCGTTGTGTTTGCGGCCGGTGGCGGGCGGGCAATGGTTGACGGGGTTGTTTGTTGATCCGGCGTGTCGTGAACAGGGGCTTGCCGCACAGTTGATCGCTGCGGCGGTGCAGGATGTAACGGAGCCGGTGTGGCTGTTCTGTCATCCGGATTTGCGCGGGTTTTATGAGCGGCGCGGGTTCACGGTCGACCCGGCCCTGCCGCAGGCGATGGCGGAGCGATTGAGCCGGTATGCGCGGAGCAAGCCGATGATCGCGTTGGAGCGCAAACCTTCAATCTGATGCAAAACCCTGTAGGAGTGAGCTTGCTCGCGACAGCAGTGTGTCAGTGACATTTTCGGTGACTGACAGACCGGTATCGCGAGCAGGCTCACTCCTACAAAGGGAATGTGTTGGCCTGGGTTAATCGTCGGCGGTTGGATCGAGGTCGGGGAACATCACTTCGGTGAAGCCGAACTTGCTGAAGTCGGTGATGCGCGACGGGTATAACCGGCCGATCAAATGATCGCATTCGTGCTGCACAACGCGCGCGTGGAAACCCGAAGCCACCCGCACAATCGGCTGGCCCTTCGGATCAAAACCCTCGTAGCGAATCTGTTGATAACGCTCCACCGCACCACGCAACCCCGGCACCGACAGGCACCCCTCAAAGCCCTCTTCCATCAACGGATTCAACGGTGTGATCAATGGGTTGATCAGGATCGTCTGCGGCACAGCCTCGGCGTCCGGGTAACGTTCGCTGTGCTCGAAACCGAAGATCACCAGTTGCAGGTCGACACCGATCTGCGGTGCGGCCAGGCCGACGCCGCCGACGCTTTCCATGGCCTGGAACATATCGTCGATCAGTTGCCACAACTCGGGGCTGTCGAACATTTCCGGCGGGACGGGCGGAGCGATACGCAGCAGGCGTTCATCGCCCATTTTGAGGATTTCACGGATCATGATCAGACTTCGTCAGTGTCCGGCTTGAGCGAGTGATCGCGGCCCAGGCCCGAGACGTGTTGTTTGGGATGTTCGTCCAGTTCGCCGGGGACTTTCTCGCCCTCGTCCTTGCCTTCGCTGGACATGTGCTCGATCACCGCATTCATCTCCGCACCGAGCAACAACACCGCCGCGGAAATGTAGAAATACAGCAACAGCACGATGATCGCGCCGATGCTGCCATACATCGCGTTGTAGTTGGCGAAGGTTTTCACGTAGAACGCGAAACCCAACGAAGCGATGATCCACACCACCACGGCCAATACCGAACCCGGCGTGATGAAACGGAATTCCTGTTTGACGTCGGGCATCACGTAATAGATCAGGGCCACGGCGACCATCATCAGAATCACGATCACCGGCCAGCGCGCGATGGTCCAGACGGTGACGATGACTTCTTCCAGGCCAACCTGCGCGGCAATCCAGCCCATCACCTGCGGCCCGAGCACCATCAGTGCGGCCGCCACCAGCAGCATGCCGGCGATGCCGACGGTATAGAAAATCGACAGCGGAAAACGCTTCCAGACCGGCCGGCCTTCGACCACGTCATAAGCGGCGTTCATTGCGCTCATCATCAGGCGTACGCCCGCTGAAGCGGTGTACAAGGCGATAACGATACCGACCGAGAGCAAGCCGCCCTTGGACTGTTGCAACTGGTCGATCACCGGGTTGACCTGCTCCAGCGCTTGCGGCGGCAACACCAGTTCCGATTGCAGGCGCAGCCAGGAGAAGAAATCCGGCAGGTGCAGGAAACCGATCAGGGCAATCAGAAACAGGATGAACGGGAACAGCGAGAACAGCATCTGGTAGGCCAGTGCCGAGGCATAAGTCGACATCTCGTCGTCGACGAATTCAGTGACCGTGCGCACCATCACCCGGTGCAGGGGCAGACCTTTCATGTCCGGAAATATCATTCGCGTCTCCTTTCGCCGCAATACAGGTTGAAGTCGTGGCGACTCAGGGGCCGTTTTTTACCTCACGGTAGCCTACTTGGCGATCCTTGGTGGGGTCAGCGCAGGCTTTTGACACAAAAACGGCCATCCTTGGATGGCCGCTTCGCTGTTTCGTTCAAGACGCGATTACGCCTTGTCGACGGTTTTCTTCACAGCGTCTTTGGCTTTGCCGACAGCTTGCTGGGCTTCGCCTTTTTTCTCTTGAATCTTGCCTTCGGTTTGCAGCTTGGTGTTGTCGGTGGCTTTACCGACGCCTTGCTTGACGTTGCCGACTGCTTCGTTGGCCATGCCTTTTACTTTATCGCCTGTGCTACTCATGGTGTTTCTCCTTGGTGCAATTAGGGGAAAAGTCAGTACGTAATGATTGACCGGCCGGGTTTGCGCGGAGTTTCATTTATTTTTCGGTGGTTCTTTTCGTCGCTCTGCGCAGGTTGGGCTTTATGTTTACCCGCCCAGCCCCGAGAATGCGCACCTATGGGCGCCGTGCGCCAAAGATCAGATCCCGCAGGAATGTTATGAAACTCGATAAAAAGCAGGCCATTGCCCGTAGAAACCAGGAACTGGGCGGTGCTGTGCTCGGCACCAACAACTGCCACTTCGCCGAACTGAACCGTAACCGCAACATCTGGTGGTTCGACCTGCCGGTGTCGCGCCTGGCCGTTGGTCAGTACGAGTGGATTCACCTGCTGATGCACACGCCGGCGACCGACGAACTGCTGCACCTGAAGGTGCCGACGGTGTTTCTGCGTGAAAAGCTTGAAGGTCTGGTGATTCGCAACGAGGGCAAGCGCAAGGCGGCGTTGAGCCTAGAGTTGAGTGCGGACAAGGATTCTTACTTGCAGGACATGCGTCCGGCGGGCACCAACGTGAATTTCGCGCCGTTCCGTCAGTAGGATTTGCACGATGATCGTTCCCACGCTGTGCGTGGGAATGCCGCCCCGGACGCTCCGCGTCCAGTACTGCAGGGACGCAGAGCGTCCCGGGATGCGTTACCACGCAGAGCGTGGGAACGATCAAATCCAAGCCCTGCTCTGCACCAACAAAAAGCCCCGCATCAGCGGGGCTTTTTGTTTTATGCGGCGTTCTTCGCCTTGATCTTCTTCAGCTCTTCGTCGCGCAATTCGCGACGCAGGATCTTGCCGACGTTGGTGGTCGGCAGCGCGTCGCGGAACTCCACCGAACGCGGCACCTTATAGCCAGTGACGTTGGCGCGCATGTGCTCCATCACCGTTTCCTTGGTCAGCGTCACGCCCGGCTTGGCGACGATGAAGATCTTGATCGCCTCGCCCGACTTCTCGTCCGGCACACCAATCGCGGCACACTGCAACACGCCCGGCAGAGTTGCCAGCACGTCTTCCAGTTCGTTCGGGTAGACGTTGAAACCGGAGACCAGAATCATGTCTTTCTTGCGATCGACAATGCGCATGTAGCCGTCCGGCTGGATCAGCGCGATGTCGCCGGTTTTCAGCCAGCCTTCGCTGTCGAGCATTTCATCAGTGGCTTCCTGACGCTGCCAGTAGCCCTTCATCACTTGCGGGCCCTTGACGCACAGCTCACCGATTTCGCCCAGCGGCTGCTCGACACCGTTATCGTCGATGACTTTGCACAGGGTTGATGGCACCGGAATGCCGATGGTGCCGATCTGGATGTTCTGGATCGGGTTGACCGTGGCCACCGGGCTGGTTTCGGTCATGCCGTAACCTTCGCAGATCGGGCAACCGGTCACGGCTTTCCAGCGTTCGGCGGCAGCCAGTTGCAGGGCCATGCCGCCGGACAGGGTGACTTTCAGCGCGGAAAAATCCAGCTTGCGGAAACTTTCGTTATTGCACAGCGCCACGAACAGCGTGTTGAGGCCGACGAAACCGCTGAACTTCCACTTCGACAGTTCCTTGACCATCGCCGGCAGGTCGCGCGGGTTGCTGATCAGGATGTTGTGGTTGCCGATCAACATCATCGCCATGCAATGAAAGGTGAACGCATAGATGTGGTACAGCGGCAGCGGCGTGATCAGGATCTCGCAACCTTCATTGAGGTTGGAGCCCATCAGCGCCTTGCACTGCAGCATGTTGGCGACGAGGTTGCGGTGGGTCAGCATCGCACCTTTGGCCACGCCGGTGGTGCCGCCGGTGTATTGCAGCACGGCAACATCACCGCTGTCCGGGTTGGCTTCGGCCACTGGCTGGCCCTGGCCCTTGCTCAGCACGTCGTTGAACTTGACGGCTTTGGGCAGATGATAGGCCGGGACCATTTTCTTCACGTACTTGATGACGCTGTTGATCAGCAGGCGCTTGATCGGCGGCAGCAGGTCGGCGACTTCGGTGACGATAACGTGCTTGACGCCGGTTTTCGGCACCACGGTTTCGGCCAGGTGCGCCATGTTCGCCAGGCACACCAGCGCTTTTGCACCGGAGTCGTTGAATTGGTGTTCCATTTCCCGCGCGGTATACAGCGGGTTGGTGTTGACCACGATCAGCCCGGCGCGGATCGCACCGAAGACGGCTACCGGGTACTGCAGAACGTTGGGCAATTGCACGGCGATTCGATCACCGGGCTGCAAATCGGTATGCTGTTGCAGATACGCGGCAAACGCACCGGACAATTCATACAATTCACCGTAGGTGATTGTCTTGCCCAGGTTGCTGAAAGCCGGTTTGTTGGCGAAGCGTTGGCAGGATTGCTTCAACACTGCCTGAATGTTCGGATACTCGTCTGGATTGATGTCGGCAGCAATTCCAGCCGGGTATTTATCCTTCCAAAAGTCTTCGATCATGGAAGCCCACTCCTCAGCAACGCGAATTCTTCACCGCATTTGATGCGATTATTATTGGTGTGTGTTTTGTATTGGTGAATCTGGCTTTTACATAGGCCGAGAAGTCACAAAGCGCGCCGAGAGTAGCAGCTTTGCCGAGGGTCGACTAGAGCCAAAAGCGGCCCCTACAGTCACATTGATGACTCAAGACTTTCTGGCAGTCATTTTAGAGCAAAAATCCTATATCACCTTGAAAGTCCCGGATTTCGGGGGTTTTCCTGTCAAAAGCATCGCGGGCAAGCCCGTTCCCACAAGGTCTGCATAGATCCCCGTGGGAGCGTGGCTTGCCCGCGATCCGCGCTAAGCGCGGCCATTCACCGATCAGGCGATATCGCGCAACTCACGCCGCAGAATTTTCCCTACAGGCGTCATCGGCAACGACTCACGCAACACAATGTGCTTGGGTACTTTGTACGCGGTGAAGTTCTCTTTGCAGTAAGCCTTCAACTCTTCAAGGCTGACTCCGGTTTCCCGCGCCACCACAAACAGCTTCACCGCCTCCCCCGAACGTTCGTCCGGCACACCGATCACCGCGCAGTTGGCGACTTTCGGGTGGGCCATCACCACGTCTTCGATTTCGTTGGGGTACACGTTGAAACCGGAGACGATGATCATGTCCTTCTTGCGATCGACGATGCGCACGAAGCCGTCCGGATCGATCACCGCAATGTCGCCGGACTTGAACCAGCCCTCGGCATCCAGCACTTCGGCCGTGGCTTCAGGCTTTTGCCAGTAGCCTTTCATGATCTGCGGGCCTTTGATGCACAACTCGCCACGCTCGCCTAGCGCTTGTTCGACGCCGTCATCGTTGATCACTTTCAATAGCGTGCCCGGCACGGGTAAACCGACGGTGCCCAGACGTGACTGGTCGCCGTACGGGTTGGTGCAGGCCACCGGCGAGGTTTCGGTCAGGCCGTAGCCTTCAGTGATGCGGCAACCGGTGAGCTGTTCCCAGCGCTCGGCCGTGGCTTTGACCAACGCGGTTCCGCCGGAGTTGGTGAGCTTCAGGCTGGAGAAATCCAGGGTCTTGAAATCCGGATGTTCCATCAGCGCGACGAACAGAGTGTTGAGCCCCAGCAGCGCCGAAAACTTCCAGTTCTTCAGCTCCTTGATGAACCCGGCGATGTCCCGCGGGTTGGTGATCAGCACGTTGTGATTGCCGGACACCATCATGCACATGCAATTCGCGGTGAACGCATAGATGTGATAGAGCGGCAGCGGCGCGATCATCACTTCCTGGCCTTCACGCAGCAGCGGTTGGCCATCCGGCCCGAGTTGCGCTAGACAGGCGCGCACTTGCTGCATGTTCGCCACCAGGTTGCCGTGGGTCAGCATCGCGCCTTTAGCCAGGCCCGTGGTGCCGCCGGTGTATTGCAGCACGGCAATGTCGTCGAGGCTGACCTTCAGCGGCTTGATCCCCAAGCCGCGGCCCATGCGCAATGCGCTTTTGAAGGAGATCGCCTGCGGCAGCGAATACGCCGGGACCATTTTTTTCACTTTGCTGACCACGGTGTTGACCAGCCAGCCTTTGGCGGTTGGCATCAGGTCGCCCATCTTCGCTTCGATCAGGTATTGAATGTCGGTGTCGGCCAGCACTTCCTGGACTTTCTGGCCGAACATGTTCAGGTACACCAACGCCCGCGCGCCGGAATCCTTGAACTGGTGGCGCATCTCCCGCGCGGTATACAGCGGGTTGGTGTTGACCACGATCAGCCCGGCGCGCAAGGCGCCGAACACGGCAATCGGGTAATGCAGAACGTTGGGCATCTGCACCGCGATGCGATCCCCCGGCACCAGATCGGTATGTGTTTGCAGGTAACCGGCGAAAGCGGCGCTCTGGCGTTCGAGTTCGGCATAAGTCAGGGTCACGCCCATGTTGCTGAAGGCCGGGCGGTCCGCGAACTTCTTGCAGGAACGCTCAAACACCTCGATCACCGACTTGAACTCACCCATGTCGATGTCCAGCGGTACGCCGGCCGGGCGTTTGTCATTCCAGAAATCAGGTTGCATTGTTCTTGTCCTCTTTACCTGAGCCGATCCGGGGCCGCGTTTCTGTCATTTCTCTTTCGTCCATTGAAAACAGAAAGCAAAAAGCGGAGCTTCACGGACACTAGCAGTTATGGCCAATCAGGCAAATAAGGGCACAGCCGTCATTGATCGTGTGAATCTTCCTGCCGTGGCGTGGGCTGATCGGACGGCGATCAACAGATGCGCTATACAATGCTTCGACTCTGAGCAAAGGAATCGCCATGATCCACGACACCCTATGGCTGGACGCGAGTGACCGCAGCCGCCTCTTCGTCAATCAGTGGCTGCCGGCCGCGCCATTGAAAGCGGTGATTTTGCTGGCCCATGGCATGGCGGAACACAGCGGTCGTTACGCACGGCTCGCCGACACGTTTTGCGACAAAGGCTATGGCGTATACGCGCCGGATCTGCGTGGACATGGCAAAACTGCCGATCACGGCACGCTCGGGCATTTCGCCGATGACGACGGCTGGTGCAAAGTGCTGGGTGACCTGGCCAGCCTCAACCAATACATCGGCCAGCAACATCCCGGCGTCCCGATCATCCTGCTCGGCCACAGCATGGGCAGCTACCTTGCCCAGGGTTATCTACTGCACCACAGCGCCAGCCTGCACGGAGCGATTCTCAGTGGTTCGAACTTTCAACCGGTGGCGCTCTATGGCGCCGCACGGCAGATCGCTCGCGTGGAAAAGCTGCGTCAGGGTGGCAAGGGTCGCAGCGCGTTGATCGAGTGGTTGTCGTTCGGCTCGTTCAACAACAAATTCAAACCGGTGCGCACGCCGTTCGACTGGCTCAGCCGCGATCCGGGCGAAGTCGACAAGTACGCCAGCGATCCGCTGTGCGGCTTTCGCTGCACCAATCAGCTGTGGATCGATTTGCTCGGCGGCTTGCAGCAAATCAGCAAAGCGTCCAATCTCGCCCAGATCGACCCGGGCCTGCCGCTGCTGGTAATCGGCGGCGAATGTGATCCGGTGAGTGAAGGCAAGCGTCTGACTGATCTGGCCAATGCCTTGCGCACGGCCGGCAGCCAAAACCTGCAACTGCAGATCTACCCGCAGGCGCGGCACGAATTGTTCAACGAAACCAACCGCGACGAAGTGATCGCCGATGTGCTGACCTGGATCGACCAGGCCCTGAGCCATCCCCGCCCTCACCGCAGCGAATAACTTTTTGTGGATTCATTTAATCCGTCACAGGAATCAAGACCGATGACCCAGGTTACCAACATCCCTTACGAAGCCCTCGAAGTCGGCCAGACCGCCAGCTACAGCAAGACCGTCGAAGAGCGCGATATCCAGTTGTTCGCCGCAATGTCCGGCGACCACAACCCGGTGCACCTGGACGCCGAATTCGCCGCCGCCAGCATGTTCAAGGAGCGTATCGCTCACGGCATGTTCAGCGGTGCGCTGATCAGTGCGGCGGTGGCGTGCGAGTTGCCTGGGCCGGGCACTATTTATATCGGTCAGCAGATGAGCTTTCAGAAGCCAGTGAAGATCGGTGACACGCTGACAGTGCGCCTGGAAATTCTCGAGAAGCTGCCGAAGTTTCGTGTGCGCATCGCCACCCGTGTGTTCAACCAGCGTGATGAATTGGTGGTGGATGGCGAGGCCGAGATTCTGGCGCCGCGCAAGCAGCAGACCGTGACATTGCCGACGTTGCCGGCGATCAGCATTGGCTGATTGATTTGTGGGGTGAGGGGGAAAGGGAGCCGATCTTCGTGCTTTTCAAAACCTGAGTTCACCTCAGATCGCTCAAGTCTGTGTATCTCCAACATCCACCTCGGTCAGTCCCCTCTCCCTCCGGGAGAGGGCCAGGATGAGGGGCTTCTGCTTCTGCTTTCCCGGACACATAAAAAAACGCCAGACTAGCTGGCGTTTTTTGTGTGCTACGAACGCTTACGAGCGGGCGCGAGCCTGGTTACGCAGGGCTTTCACCTGATCGTGGTTGCGTTGTACGCCGTGGTACTGACGCTCAACCAGATCACGAATACCCACCAGGTTGTGCTTGGAAATTTTCTCAAGCGCTTCTTTGTAAGCCTTCAGCGCATGGTCTTCACCGCGCTCGGCTTCGTTGAGCACCGCTTCTTCGTCTTTGCCGGTGAACATGGCTTTGACGTCGACCCAGCGACGGTGCAGGTCACCGCTGACGCTGGTGGAAGTTTCCGGATCGCCGCCCAGTTTGCGAACTTCCGCTTGCAGTTCAGCAGCGGCAGTGGCGCAGTCGGCAGAGCGAGTCACGAACAGGGTTTTCAGTTCAGGATGCTTGATGTCTTCAGCGCAAGTCTTGAACCCTTCCTGACCGTCCTTGCTGGTTTCAATCAGGTCATTGAGTACAGAGATGGCTTCTTTGTTTACGTCGGTCATTTTTCAATTCCTTGCGATCGGTTGAAGATGCAAGGGATATTGCAGAGTGCGTGCCAGTTTTTTTGCTAATGTTAAATCCTTATTTATCAATGACTTATAGATAATTGAACTATCTGTATCACGGTTATTTGCATGATCTGTCATTTGGCCTGCATGCAGAATGCCTGTATTTTCCAGTTTGATTTTGAATCCAGACGAAACCCGATGAATCCCGAAAAACTCGAACTGCTGATCACCCGTGAAATGCCCTTCGGCAAATACAAGGGCCGGATCATTGCCGACCTGCCGGGTCCATACCTGAACTGGTTTGCCCGTGAAGGTTTTCCCCACGGCGAACTTGGTGGCTTGTTGGCATTGATGCAGGAGATCGACCACAACGGCCTGTCCGACTTGCTCGAACCGCTACGCGCCAAACACGGCAAACCTGCCCCGCGCCACTGAAGCGCCCTCCTCTATTTGAGCCCTGTCGATCATGCCCGATAACACCCGCCGCGCCCGAGACGAAGCCTTCTGGCGAACGTTCGCTGATCGTTATGACGCTCACCCCGGCCCCGTGAACCTGGAAAACGGTTACTTCGGGCGCATGTCGCGCACGGTGATCGAGGAGTACCAACGCAACATCGAGCTGATCAACAACAGCAACTCGGTGTATGTGCGCCAACGCTTCGAGCAGCACGATAACCTCGACATCCGCGCGCAACTGGCCGAGTTGATTGGCGTGCGTGCGCAGAGCGTTGCCTTCACCCGCAATGCCACTGAAGGCCTGCAATCGTTGATCCGTAACTACAACCGCCTGCAACCGGGCGATCAGGTGCTGATCAGCGACCTCGAATACGACACGGTCAAAGGCGCCATGCGCTGGCTGGCCAGACATCGCGGTGTCGAGGTGATCGAGATCGCTCACACGCATCCGGCCACTTTCGACAGTCTGCTGGAGACGTATCGCGAGACTTTTGTCCGTCATCCGCAGCTCAAGCTGATGGCGCTGACCCATGTGACCCACCGCACCGGTCTGGTGATGCCGGTGCAGGCAATTGCGGCAATGGCCAAGGAACATGGCGTCGATATCATCCTCGACGGCGCACACGCCCTCGGTCAGTTGGAATTCGACCTCGAAGCCATGGGCATCGCGTTCGCCGGCTATAACCTGCACAAATGGATCGGCGCACCGCTGACCCTGGGCTTTCTTTATATCGCCCCGCAACGCCTGGCCGACATTGATCCGGACATGGGCGAGATGCACTACCCGAGCAATGACATCCGGGCTCGCACGTCCTACAGCACCCCCAATATTCCGGCGCTGATGAGCCTGCCGCTGGTGTTCGAGGAGCACCGATCACTGGGTGGGGCGGCGGCCAAAGGTGCGCGGCTCAACTACCTGCGCAATCTGTGGGTCAGCGCCGTACGGCACTTGCCGGGCATCGAGGTGATGACTCCGGACGACGCGCGTCTGTACTGCGGCATCACCGCGATGCGCTTCACTCGCCACGACGACCAACAGGTGATGGCCGAGCGGCTACTGAAAGACCATAACCTGTTCACCGTGGTGCGCACCGGTGCAGCGTGCGGGCCGTGTATCCGTATTACCCCGGGACTGACCACCACCGCGACCGATATGCAGTTACTGACCCGCGCGCTGAACGAGCTGCGCTGAGACGGTTAGACAGTGTACTTGTCGAAGTCCTCGGGTTTGATCTGCGACGACGCCGCAAAGGTGTCGATGCCGATGGTCAGATGGCCGAAGTAGCCGTCCTCGTGCGAGTCACGGCCGATCGGCCAGACCGTCAGGATTGATGCTTCACCGTTCTGCCCGGCATAGAGGCTGTCTTCGATGTTTTGCAGCGGAGATGAAGCGCGCCCGCGATAGGCTTGTGCGTTGAGCACGGAACGTGAAACCACCTCGGGAAAGAACAATTGGCCGACCCAGGCGACGTTGCGTTCTTCCAGGTATTCGTTGCCGGCAACGATGCGCACCGCCACATGGATGTGCAGCGCGCGGCCGGCGTAGAAGCCGGGATAGATGGTGGTAAACCGCGCTCGCCCCTTGTGATCGCAGAACTGGCTGCCACGCAGGTAAGTGTCATCGTCCGTGCGCGGGATCGAACCGATGGCCTCGACATCGACCTCGGTGTCCGGGTCGAGCCGGCTCCAGCCGGAGTAGGCGCCTCGTGCATTGCAATGCCAGATGTCCACCAGAGCGCCGTTGACGGGCTCGCCGGTCATCGCATCGACAATGGTCAGGCGCAGGATCAGCGGCAAGCCTTCAGCGCCTTCGCTGATGTTGCGACGCAAGAGTTTGGGATTGCGAAAATACGGCCCGGCAATTTGTTCGGGGGCCAATTGATAAACCGGTTGTGGCGATGAGGCGGAGAAGTCTCGATCCATGACACGTGCTCTCTTCCATAAGAAGCACGCAGATTAGCGCCGGAAAAAACCGCTTGTGCGGTAACTATGTATCGCGGGATGTATTCGCCACTTTTTTCGGGGCAAAAAAAAACGGTGCACCGACCAAGCGCACCGTAAAGCCGTAGAACACACAACGAAGTGTAAGGTTGCTATCAGTCCAGCAGCGCCAATGCCTCGGCGGTGCATTCCTGAATACGGGCCCAGTCGCCGTTCTTGATCCAATCCGGATCAAGCATCCAGCTACCGCCCACGCACATGACGTTTTTCAGCGCCATGTAGCTCTTGATGTTGGCCGGGCCGACGCCGCCGGTCGGGCAGAATTTCACTTCACCGAACGGGCCGCCAAGGGCTTTGATTGCCGCCACGCCACCGCTGACTTCAGCCGGGAACAGTTTGAAACGACGATAGCCCAGACCATAGCCTTCCATGATGCCGGAGGCGTTGCTGATACCCGGCAACAGCGGAATCGGGCTGTCGACACTGGCTTCGAGCAAGTCGCGGGTGATGCCCGGGGTGACGATGAATTGCGAACCCGCCGCCTCAGCCGCTGCGAGCATGTTGCGATCGAGCACGGTGCCGGCACCGGTGACCAGTTCAGGACGCTGCTCGCGCAGGATCTGGATCGCCTTGAGGCCGAACTGCGAACGCAGGGTCACTTCCAGCGCGGTCAGGCCACCGGCAGCGAGGGCGTCGGCCAGTGGCAGCACGTCCTGTTCGCGAGCGATGGTGATCACCGGCAGGATCCGCGCCTTGGCGCAGAGGCTGTCGATCAGGGCAACTTTGTCCGCCATGGAAACGGTCGGGGATGGGGTTGTCATAGCGGCTGTTCCTTGGCTCATGGGCACCAGTAAATCTCTAACGTAGGTTGCAGAAACGCGCGAACCGGCATGGCCGCGACGTCGTCGGATGCCAGTGCGGCATTCAGGGTGGTCAGTTTTGATTGACCGGAAATCGACAGAATCTTGTGCTTCGCCGACGCCAACAACGCACGGCTCATGGTCAGGCGCTGACGCGGCACGCTCGGCGCGAGCATCGGCCAGCAGCGACGGGTGCCGTCCGCCTGCAATGCTTCAGTCAGGTTCGGGCTGTCGGGAAACAGCGACGCGGTGTGACCGTCATCGCCCATGCCCAGCACCAGCACATCAATCGGCGGCAATTCGGCGAGCAAACGGTCGGCCTGTTCAGCAGCCTGCTCGACGTTGGCCGCCGCGCTATAAAGGCTGAGAAACTGCGCCTTGGCTGCCGGACCTTTGAGCAGATATTGCTTGAGCAAGCCGGCATTGCTGTCGGCGTGTTCAACCGGTACCCAGCGTTCGTCGGCGAGGGTGACGACGACCTTCGACCATTCCAGTTCCTGCTTGGCCAGGTGCTGGAAAAACGCCACCGGACTGCGACCGCCGGACACCACCAGCACGGCGTTGCCGCGTGCAGTAATGGCCTCGCTCAATTGCTTGGCCACATTCAGCGCCAGACCTTCGGCCAATAGCACCGGGCTCTTGAATTCGTGGGCATTCACGCCCGCAGGCAGTTTCACATCAGATATCGCCATACCACGACCTCCCGTCCCGCGTGATCAATGCAATGGAGCTCATCGGCCCCCACGACCCGGCCGCATACGGCTTGGGCGCGTCACCGGATTTTTTCCACCCGGCGATCAGCTGGTCACACCACTTCCACGCGGCTTCGATTTCATCTTTACGGACAAACAGGTTCTGATTGCCGTTCATCACTTCCAGCAACAACCGCTCGTAGGCATCGGGGATCCGCGCGCTACGCCAGGTGTCGGAGAAATTCAGTTGCAGCGGCCCGCTGCGCAGTTGCATGCCTTTGTCCAGGCCCTGCTCTTTGGTCATCACACGCAGCGAAATACCTTCGTCCGGTTGCAGGCGGATGATCAGTTTGTTGCTGATCTGCAGGCGCTGCTCAGGGGCGAAGATGTAGTGCGACGGTTCTTTGAAGTGGATGACGATCTGCGACAGTTTCTGCGGCATGCGCTTGCCAGTGCGCAGATAGAACGGCACGCCGGCCCAGCGCCAGTTGCGGATGTCGGCACGCAAGGCGACGAAGGTTTCGGTGTCGCTCTGGGTGTTGGAATTCGGTTCTTCAAGGTAACCCGGTACGGATTTGCCTTCGCTGTGGCCGGCGATGTACTGGCCGCGCACAACCTGAGTGGTCAGGCCTTCCGGGCTGATCGGTGCCAGCGCCTTGAGCACTTTTACTTTCTCGTCACGGATGCTGTCGGCGGACAGGTCGGCCGGCGGGTCCATGGCGATCAGGCAGAGCAACTGCAACAGGTGATTCTGGATCATGTCGCGCAGTTGGCCAGCCTTGTCGAAGTAACCCCAACGGCCCTCGATGCCAACCTTCTCGGCCACGGTGATTTCCACGTGGGAGATGTAATTCTGGTTCCACTGGGTTTCGAACAGGCTGTTGGCGAAACGCAGGGCAATCAGGTTCTGAACGGTTTCTTTGCCCAGGTAGTGGTCGATGCGGTAGGTACGGTTCTCCGGGAAGAACTGCGCCACGGCGTCATTCACTTTGCGCGAGGATTCCAGATCGGAACCGATCGGTTTTTCCAGGACCACGCGGGTGTTTTCTGCCAGACCGACTTTCGCCAGGTTTTCGCAGATCGCGCCGTACACCGCTGCCGGCGTAGCGAAGTAAGCAATCATGCGTTGCGCGCTGCCGGCCAGTTCGGCCAGCGCGACGTAATCTTCAGCCTTGAGGAAGTCGACGTGCAGGTAAGTCAGGCGTGCGAGAAAACGCTCGGCGACGGCTTCGTCCAGTTCCTTGCCGACATAACGGCGCAGTTCGGCGGCGATGAACGCCATGTGCTGCTGCTCGCTGCCTTCTTCACGGGCCAACGCGATGATGCGCGTGTCCTCGTGCAACAGGTCGGCGCCATCGAGGTGATAAAGGGCAGGAAACAGCTTGCGCAGGGCCAGATCGCCAAGCGCGCCGAACAAGGCAAAGGTGCACGGTTCAACCGTAATCGAAGGCATGATGTTTGTTCTTTTATCAAGTTAAGCTACAAATACCTTTTTTCAAGGCATCACTCAAGGGAAAATGTAGTAATAACCACAACATTTTCGCAAAATACAGATTCCGAGTGGTGGTCGGTCGGAGCCATCAGTAGGATAGGCCACCGTCACGGGCCATATCAAAGGCCCAATTTGCATAGCCCGGCGCACCTTTGCGCAGGTGAATTAGGAATTCCATATGGACCGCGTGCGAAATTTACTGGAACAGATCCAGAGTCGCCTTGAAGACCTGAACAAGGCCGAACGCAAAGTCGCCCAGGTGATCCTGCTCAACCCGCAGCAGGCCACCCGTTTCAGCATCGCCGCCCTCGCCCAAGCGGCGTCGGTGAGCGAACCGACGGTCAATCGCTTCTGCCGTTCGTTCGGTGTCAGCGGCTATCCCGAACTGAAACTGCAACTGGCGCAGAGCCTGGCCAGCGGCGCGGCGTATGTCAGCCGTGCGGTGGAAGCCGATGACAATCCCGAGGCCTACACGCAGAAGATTTTCGGCAGCGCCATCGCGTCCCTGGACAGTGCTTGCCAGGCGCTGGACCCGAACCTGATCAGCCGCGCCGTCGACCTGTTGATTCAGGCGCGGCAGATCCACTTTTTCGGCCTCGGTGCTTCGGCACCGGTGGCGCTGGATGCGCAGCACAAGTTTTTCCGCTTCAACCTGGCGGTCACTGCGCATGCCGATGTGCTGATGCAGCGGATGATTGCTTCGGTGGCGCACACCGGTGAGTTGTTCGTGATCATTTCCTACACCGGGCGCACTCGTGAGCTGGTGGAAGTGGCGCGTATCGCTCGCGAGAATGGCGCTTCGGTGCTGGGTCTGACGGCGGAGAATTCGCCGCTGGCCAAGGCCAGTACGCTGAGCCTGAACATTCCGCTGCCGGAAGACACCGACATTTATATGCCGATGACTTCGCGGATCATTCAGTTGACCGTGCTGGATGTGCTGGCGACCGGGATGACGTTGCGTCGTGGGGTGGATTTCCAGCCGCATCTGCGCAAGATCAAAGAGAGTTTGAATGCGAGCCGGTATCCCGTGGGTGACGAGTTCAACTGAGGCCTGATGAATCTGTATTGAATGGTCCGGCCTCATCGCTGGCAAGCCAGCTCCCACAGTGTCCGCGCCGAACATTAAATTTGCGAACACCCATAAAACCTGTGGGAGCTGGCTTGCCAGCGATGGGGCCAGCAGTAACTACATAATCTAAGCCCCAGCCCAAGCCTGCAAACTCAAATGCGCCTTCTCCCCCGGCGCCAAGTGCAGGCTATCAGTGCCCCCCGCCGCCGCTTCCACACACACAAACTCCGAGATCTCATCCCAGCTCACGCCCAACAATGGCCGTGAGCCCGGATGCCACACCACCGTGTCCGCGCTGTCACCAGTATCAATGCACAACTCGCGTTGCCAGGCGTGATCCTTGAGCTGTAATTCACCGTCATGCTGGAACACCCGCTGGCAACCACCATCGACCCGTAACTCGCCTTCCTGCTGGCAAACTTCACGATTCAACTGGTCGTAACCCTGCGCGCCTTCGAGCCCAGACAGCGCTATCTCGCTGACATCACCAATACGCCAGTAAGCGTGCAAAGCCTGGCTCAACTGGCACGGCATATCGTCCTGATGCTCGGTGCTCAGGCTTAATTCCATGCGTTCACCCAAATGTGCGTGCAGGTCGACCTGCCAATCGCACAGCTGCAATTGCCAATGCAGACGCACGCCATCTTCGGCGCTGCTGCTGTCGAGCAATTTCCAGTCGAGCAGGCGCGCCCACCCATGGGACGGCCAGGCGTTTTCGCTCGGATGGCGGCCATACCACGGCCAGCACACCGGCACGCCGCCACGAATGGCGCCGACATGCGGCCACTTCGCCGCACACCACAACCACGGCTTTTGCCCACGCGGTTGAAAGTGCAGCAACTGCGCGCCCTGACGACTGAACACCGCCTGACACAGCGGATGATCGATCACCAACACGTCACGCATCTGATAGCGCTCCCAGGCGAACACCGGTCGTTCACGCAGGGATTTGAAGAAGCGTTGTAGCGGATGCTCATGCATTTGCCACGATCCTGAACTCGACTTTCACAGGGCGGCGCTTGCCCCAAAAAAAAGCGGACAGCCTTGGCTGTCCGCAAATATGCGCACATAGAGAGGAGCTTATCGCAGACGCGTTAGAACGTAGACTGAATTTTCAGGCCAGCGACCAAAGCGTTGTCCACTGCATCCACACCGCCCGGATGCGTGATGTATTGCAGGTTAGGACGCACGGTCAGCCAATTGGTAACGTGGATGCCGTAGTTGAGCTCGTAGTTGTATTCGGTTTCACGAATCGGCGAGAACACCGGGTTGTCGTAATCCGAAACACCGTTGGAGGCGTTCAGCAGTTCGGCGTTTTTCTTCACGTCATCGTTGACGTGGATACGCGCCGCGCCGATACCGATGTCATCTTTCGGACGTGCGTCGAACGGGCCTTTGTAGACGAACATCACCGACTGATAGTTGTCGATGAAGTTGGTGTCCTTGTCGTGGAACGTGGCGTTGGCGGCGATGTTCAGACCGCGAGTCGCATCACCGTTGTGGCTGGTGAGTTGCTGTTGCGCGACGAACCAGTAGCCATGTTTGCTGCTGTGGGTCTTGTAGGCGTCGCCAGTCTCTGCCGCGTTGAGACCGTTGACGTCTTCACGGACGTCGCTGGCATCAGCGGTGCTCTTGTAGTAACCGACACGGTATTCGCCCGGCAGGCTGTTGACCTTCGGCGACCAGACCAATTCGACTGGCAGAACAGTACCGGCGGTGCCGCTGCCACTGAGTTTGAAGCCGTTGCCGTGTTCCAGCTGCGACGGGTTCTGGTTGTACGCACCGATCTGCGCGTAGAGCTCGTCGTTGATGTTGTACTTGACGCGGATCGCGGCCTGGCTGACTGGCCAGTTGTACCAGATGTTGGTCGCCCAGTTACCCACTTGCGAGCCGCAGAACGCCAGGTTCTGGAAGTCGCACGGGAAGGTGTTGAAGTCTTCGCCTTCGCCGAAGTAACCGGCCTTGACGTCGAGTTTGTTGTCGAAGAACTGGTGCTGAATCCACAACTGGGTCAGACGCACCATGTGGCCACGGCCGTAGACTTCCTGAGACGAACTCAAGGTGCCGGCACGCGGATCGCCAACGCGGTCGTTGGAGATGTTGTAGCCGTTACGGTTGGTCAGCTGGATCTTGGCCTGAGTGTTATCCCAGCCCCACAGCTTTTGCAGATCGAGTGCCACGCCCAGACCGAACTGGTCGGCGTAACGCGCAGTCTTGTCGTTGTCGTAACCACCGTGCAGGTTGCCGCCGACTTCCCCAACGTAGTCGGCCTTGATGTCGATACCCTGCTCGATCAGCTTGGTCCGCTCACCACCCCAGTCGCCGGTCATCCATTTGGAATCGGAGCTGAAGGCATCCGCGGCCATCGCGTTACCAGCCAGCACCAATGCTGCCGCGGCGGAGATTTGGCAGATCAACCGGGCATTGACGTGTTTCTTTTTCATCCCTACATCCTCGTCTTTATTGTTATTAACTGTTTTTTTCCAACGTGGTTTACATAATTTGCGATGGATTACAGGCAATCCACCGCGTGCTCCCCTATGGAATCCGATCCCTGTGGGAGCTGGCTTGCCAGCGATGGCAGCGACTCGGCTCGACGACAAACCGAGTGGCCTGCATCGCTGGCAAGCCAGCTCCCACATAACCGTATTCCTGCATTGATTTCTTAGCGGCCCTTGAATTGCGCCACGTTCGCAGACCGCGCATCGGTCTGTGGTTGGGCCGCAACACCCAAACGCTCGCCAGTCTTGGCATCGAACAACAGCACTTTCGACGGATCGAATTGCAGCGTCAGGCTCTCACCCACCTGCGGCGCCACGTCCGGCGCCAGACGGCAGCAGACCTTGGTGTCGTTCAGGTTGACGAATACCAGCGTGTCCGGCCCGGTCGGCTCGGTGACTTGCACTTCAGCCTTGATGCTCGGCAGGCCGTTGCCCTCGCCGTTCGCCAGAACAATCTGCTCCGGGCGCAGGCCGAGGATCACTTCGCGATCTTCGAGACCGGCGTCCTGCATGCCCATCGGCAATTCGCAACGCGCCTGGCCACTGTCGAGCAGCGCCAGCAGACGACCATCCTTGCGTTGCAGACGCAGCGGAATGAAGTTCATTGGCGGCGAGCCGATGAAGCTCGCCACGAACAGGTTGGCCGGATCGTTGTAGATGTCTTTCGGCGTGCCGAACTGCTGAATGATGCCGTCCTTCATCACCGCCACTTTGTCACCCAGAGTCATCGCTTCGATCTGGTCGTGGGTCACGTAGACCGTGGTGGTTTTCAGGCGCTGGTGCATCAGTTTCATTTCGGTACGCATCTCGACGCGCAGCTTGGCGTCGAGGTTGGACAGCGGTTCATCGAACAGATAAATCTTCGGCCGCCGCGCCAGTGCCCGGCCCATCGCCACGCGCTGTTGTTGACCACCGGAGAGCTGTCCCGGCTTGCGGTTGAGCAGGTGTTCGATCTGCAGCAGCTTGGCCACGCGTGCGACTTCTTCGTCGATCGCCGACTGCGGCATCTTGCGAATTTTCAGACCGAACTCGATGTTCTCGCGCACGCTCATGGTCGGATACAGCGCATAGGACTGGAACACCATGGCGATGTCGCGATCCTTCGGACTCATGCCACTGACGTCCTGGTCGCCGATCATGATCGCGCCACCGGTGATGGTTTCCAGGCCGGCAATGCAGTTCATCAGGGTCGACTTGCCGCAGCCCGACGGGCCGACAAGGATCAGGAACTCACCGTCCTTGATCGACAATTCGATGTTCTTCAGGGTGTCCGGCAGGCCGGCACCGTAGGTCTTGTTGACGTTGCGAAGTTCGAGCGTAGCCATGATTACCCCTTGACTGCGCCGGCCGTCAGCCCGCGCACGAAATACTTGCCTGCGACCACATAGACCAGCAGGGTCGGCAGACCGGCGATCATCGCCGCTGCCATATCCACGTTGTATTCCTTGGCGCCGGTGCTGGTGTTGACCAGGTTGTTCAGCGCCACGGTGATCGGTTGCGAATCGCCGCTGGAGAACACCACACCGAAGAGGAAGTCGTTCCAGATCTGAGTGAACTGCCAGATCAGGCAGACCATGATGATCGGTGTCGACATCGGCAGAATGATCAGGCGGAAAATGGTGAAAAACCCGGCACCGTCCAGGCGTGCCGCTTTGATCAGCGCATCCGGAATGCTCACGTAGTAGTTACGGAAAAACAGCGTGGTGAACGCCAGACCGTAGACCACATGGATGAACACCAGGCCAGTGGTGGTGCTCGCCAGGCCCATCTTGCCGAGGGTGAACGAGGCTGGCAGCAGCACGGTCTGGAACGGCAGGAAGCAGCCGAACAACAGCAGACCGAAGAACAACTGCGAACCGCGGAAGCGCCAGAACGACAACACATAACCGTTCAACGCGCCGATGGCGGTGGAGATGATCACGGCCGGCACGGTGATTTTGATCGAGTTCCAGAAGTAGCCATCAACCGTGGCCCAGGCCTTGACCCAGCCGATGCCGCTGACCACGGTCGGCCAGCTCAGCAGGTTGCCGGTGCTGATGTCTTCGGGGGTCTTGAAGCTGGTCAGCAACATCACCACCAGCGGCACCAGATAGAGGAACACGGCGAAAATCAGTACCGCGTAGATCGCGATGCGACTGAGGCTGATGGCGGGTTTGGCAGCGAGACTAGTCATGACGCTTGGTCCTCAGCTCGGAGTACAGGTAAGGCACGATGATCGCGAGAATCGCACCGAGCATCAGAATCGCACTGGCCGAGCCCATGCCCATCTGGCCGCGACTGAAGGTGAAGGAATACATGAACATCGCCGGCAGGTCGGAGGAATAACCCGGGCCACCGGCGGTCATCGCTGCGACCAGGTCGAAGCTCTTGATCGCGATGTGCGCCAGAATCATCACCGCACTGAAGAACACCGGACGCAGGCTTGGCAGCACCACTTTCCAGTAGATGGTCGGCATGCTCGCGCCATCGATCTGCGCGGCACGGATGATCGATTGATCAACACCACGCAGGCCGGCGAGGAACATCGCCATGATGAAGCCCGAGGCTTGCCACACCGCCGCGATCACCAGGCAGTAGACCACGCGATCCGGGTCAATCAGCCAGTCAAGACGGAAGCCTTCCCAGCCCCAGTCACGCAATAATTTGTCCAGGCCCATGCCCGGGTTGAGCAACCATTTCCATGCGGTACCGGTGACGATCATCGAGAGCGCCATCGGGTACAGGTAAATGGTGCGGATAAAGCCTTCGCGACGGATGCGCTGGTCGAGGAACACCGCCAGCAGCACGCCGATCACCAGCGTGATGCCGATGAACATGCCACCGAACACCGCGAGGTTCTTGCTCGCGACCCACCAGCGGTCGTTGTCGAACAACCGCGCGTATTGCGCAAGGCCGGCCCACTTGTAGTTGGGCAGGAAGGTCGAGGTGGTGAACGACAGCACGAACGTCCACAGGATGTAGCCATAGAAGCCCACCAGCACGATGAACATGCTCGGCGCCAGCACCAGTTTCGGTAGCCAGCGCTGCAGTGCATCGAACGGCGAGGCTTTGCTGAACACAGCAACAGAACTCATGGGGAAATCCAGTACAGGGAATAAAAACTACAGTGAGATCCCTTGTGGGAGCGGCCCCTGTGGCGAGGGGATTTATCCCCGATCGGCTGCGTAGCAGTCGCAAAACCATTGCATGCGGTTTGTCTGATATTGCGCCGCTGCAACTTTCCGGGGTCGCTTCGCAACCCATCGGGGATAAATCCCCTCACCACAAAGGCCCGCTCCCACAGGAGGGGCCTGTGCTACCGACGCTTATTTAGCCGACTTGATCGCTGCACCCAGTTTCTTGGCAGTGTCGGCCGGGTCGGCTTTCGGGTCGTTGATGTAGTTGGTCACGACATCAAAGAACGCGCCTTGCACGGCCAGCGTGGTCGCCATGTTGTGCGCCATGCTTGGCTGCAGACCGCCGGACTTGGCGTCGGCCAGGAAGTCCTTGGCAGCGGTTTGTGCGCAGGAGTCGAAACCGAGTTTCTCCATGTTGTTCAACATGTCGTTGCGAACCGGGATCGAGCCTTTGTTGATGCTGAAGACTTTCTGGAAGTTTTCACCCAGCACGACTTTGGCGATGTCTTGCTGACCGGCCGCAGTGCCTGCGTCTTTCTGCTTGAACACCGCGAGGGAGTCGATGTTGTAGGTGAACGCCTTGTCGGTACCCGGGAAGGCTACGCACTCGTAATCCTTGCCGGCGATTTTCTTGGCGGCGGTCCATTCGGATTTGGCCCAGTCACCCATGATCTGCATGCCGGCCTTGCCGTTGATGACTTTGGCCGCTTCCAGGTTCCAGTCCTGGCCTTTGCCGTCAGCGTCCATGTAGGTCGCGACTTTCTTCAGCTCGGTCAGGGCCTTGACCATTTCCGGACCGGTCAGCGCACCGTTGTCCAGATCGACCAAAGCTTTCTTGTAACCATCGACACCCATGACCGAAAGCACCACGGCTTCGAACACGGTGCTGTCCTGCCAAGGCTGACCGCCGTGAGCCAGCGCAATGAAGCCTGCAGCCTTGAGCTTGTCACCAGCGGCGTAGAATTCTTCGAGGGTGGTCGGGTTCTTGGTGATGCCGGCTTTCTTGAAGACTTCCGGGTTGATCCACAGCCAGTTCACGCGGTGAATGTTCACCGGCACGGCCACGTAATCACCGTCGAACTTCACGGTATCGGAGACTTTCTTGTCGAGCAGGCTGTCCCACTTCTCTTCTTTGGCAACGTCTTTCAAGACGTCGGTGTCGAGCAGACCGGTCGACGCCCATTCCTGAATGTCCGGGCCTTTGATCTGGGCAACGCCCGGTGGGTTACCGGCCACGGCACGGCTTTTCAGTACGGTCATTGCAGTCGCACCGCCACCGCCGGCAACGGCGCCGTCCTTCCAGGTGAAACCGTCTTTTTCGACTTGGGCCTTGAGCACATCAACGGCAGCTTTTTCGCCACCGGACGTCCACCAGTGCACGACTTCCACCGAACCTTTGGATTCGGCAGCGGACACACTGAGAGGCAGAATTGCGAGCGGGAACAGGGAGGCGACAGAAATGACAGTAGCGAGGCGAGAAATCGCATTCATCTGAGATGTACCTTTCTTGTTGTTATGCATTGCAAGTCTGGTGCTTGCGCTGCACAGGAGTTTAAACAGGGCGATTCCCTTCGCAGGTAACGAAGGGACGCGCGAATGTCACCACATGGTTACACAGGAACGCTCTGGGACGGCTGCGCCAGCGCAGTGGCCATACTCGGTGACAAGGGTAGACGAGGGATCAGCACGGCTTGCCAGGCGTGATACAGATCGGGTTTGCCCGGCCAGATATCGGCACTTGGCAGGTTTTGCGGATTGAGTTCGTGGTGCCAGCTGCCGTCGCAGCGGTCGATGAAATTCACCTCGCAGAATTCCCAGAACAGTCGGTACCAGGTTTCGTATTGCGCATCACCCGTGCGTTTGAGCAAGGCGCTGGCGGCAGCACTGGCTTCGGCGTGCGTCCAGTGCAAGCGGTGGCGGACGACGGCTTTGTTGTTCCAGTCGAGGGTGTAGACGATGCCCGGCAAACCATCGACGTTCCAGCCATTGCGGCAGTTGTTCTCGAAGAGTTTCTGCGCGTCGGTGGCAAGCCAGCCCGGCGTGAGCATGCCCGCCTGGACCCGCGCCGCTTCGAGGTGCAGCAACAGCCGCGCCCACTCGAAGCCGTGGCCCGGCGTGGTGCCGTAGGGGCGAAATCCATCGGCAGGATTGTCGTGGTTGTACTCGCGCAGCGGTTGCCAGTCGCGGTCGAAGTGCTCGATGACCATGTAATCGTTGGCGGCAGCGTGACCGTGAATCACCCGCTCGACGATACGTTGTGCGCGCACCAGCCAGCGTGGATCTTCAGTGACATCGGCCAGGGCGAGGAACGCTTCGGTGGCGTGCATGTTGCTGTTGGCGCCGCGATAGGCTTCCTCTTCGCTCCAGTCACGATTGAAGAATTCGCGCATGGCGCCCTCTTCTTCGCTCCAGAAATACGTGTCGATGATGTCGATGGCGTCATCCAGCAAAGCCTGGGCGCCGGGACGCTGCGCGACCACTGCGGAACTCGCGGCCAGCGCAACGAAGGCGTGCAGATAGGCGTTCTTGCCGGTGTTGCCGTCGCGGTGTTCGGCGACCGCAAACCAGCCGCCGTGCAACGCATCACGCAACGGCCCGCGCAGGGCGGCGATGCCGTGATCGATCAGTTCGGCAAACCCCGGCAGGCCTTGAATATGAGCCATGGCGAAGCTGTGGGTCATGCGCGCGGTGTTCATGGTTTCGGCTCGCGCGTTGGTTGGCAGACGGCCGCGTTCGTCGAGGTTGCCGAAGCCTTCAGGCAGTTTTGATGCCTTGGCGAAATCCAGCAGACGCAGGCCTTCGGCAGCGAGCCATTGCTGGTGGGCAGGGGCGTTCAGCCAACTGCTGAAGCCGGGTTGGAAGAGATCCATGAGTGGCCTTTTTTGTTGTTATGACTGCGGGGAGTCTAAACAACGGGCCGGGATGGGCTTGTAACGAAGGGGGCGGGGTTTGTCACCAGCCTGTGACATTTATGTAGATGCATCTGACGCCTTCGCGAGCAGGCTCGCTCCCACAAGTGCCCGCACTCCATCAGGAAAAACACGGTCGAATGTGGGAGCGAGCCTGCTCGCGAAGAACGATAACGCGGTCTGACTAGTCAGCGCTGCGCGGCAGTTGCAGGGTCACCCGCAACCCACCCTCGCGCAAATTCTGCAACGTCACCTCACCGCCATGGCTATGGGCAATGTTGCGCGCAATCCCAAGCCCCAACCCATACCCCTGCTGCTGCCCCGCCAAGCGAAAGTGCGGTTCGAACACCTGTTCCAGCCGCTGCTCCGGCACCCCCGGCCCTTCATCATCGACGTGCAGGACAAACGCACTCTCATCGTCATCGATATGCAAATGCGCGTTCTGCCCGTACTTCAGCGCGTTGTCGATCAAGTTGCCAATGCAACGCTTCAGCGCCAAAGGCTTGCCCGGATACGCGGCCAACGCCCGCCCCTGCTGCGTCACGCGTCCATTGCCGTTGGGCGCCAGATACGGCTCGACGAGGCAGTCGAGCACATGGTTCAAATCCACCGGCTCGATGTTCTCGTGGATATCGGTGTCTTTCACGCACTGCAACGCGCCTTTGACCAGCAGTTCCAGCTCATCCAGATCACGGCCGAACTTGGCTTGCAGCGTTTCGTCTTCCAGCAGCTCGACGCGCAAGCGCAAGCGGGTGATCGGTGTGCGCAGGTCATGGGAGATAGCACTGAACAACTGGCTGCGCTCGGTCAGGTAACGGCTGATGCGTTCGCGCATGGTGTTGAACGCACGGCCCACTTCGACCACTTCACTGCCGCCACCCTCGGCCACCGGCTCGACGTCGGCGCCCAGCGACATGTCGCGTGCGGCCCGCGCCAGACGCTTGAGCGGCCGGCTCTGCCAGTGCACCAACAGACCGATGAACAGCAGCAAAAATCCACTGGTGAGAACGATGAACCACACCTGCTGCGAGGGCAGGCCTTGCTCTTCGAGACTGGTGTACGGTTCCGGCAACAAAGATGCGATGTACAGCCATTCGCCCGGCGCCATCTGGATCTGCGTGACCAGCACCGGCGGGTTTACCGGTTCCAGCGTCAGCGCGTAATGCGCCCAGGAGCGCGGCAGTTCATCGAGCTTCAACCCGGCGTTGAAAATCCGCAGGTCCTCTGGGCTGACAAATGTCACCGAAATATCCGTGTCATTGCCGAGGGTCTGGCGCAGCACTTCGTCCACAGCTTTCATCACCGCAGCCTTGCGCGGCGTCACCGGCAACACGTCCATGCCCAGCGGTTTATCGTTGAGCGTCACCACGAACCGGGTGCCGCCCATGCTGCGCAACTGGTCGAGCACCAGCGGCCGATAAGCCACCGGCAACGAGCGGAAATAACTGACGCTGGCCGTCATCGAATGGGCGAGGCTGCGGGCACTGGTGACCAGACCTTCAAGCTGGGTGGCGCGCAGTTGCGAAACCCAGATCACGCTGGACAACGTCTGTGCGAACAACACCGCGAGCAGGGTCAGCAGCAGCATCCGCCCGAGCAGCGAACGCGGCACCGGCACCCTGGCCGCGAGTTTGCGCAGCGAATCAGTGACCATTGCCGGCAACCACGTTGGCTGCCAGTTGGTAGCCGCTGCCGCGTACGGTGCGGATCAGCCGCGGCGGTTTCTCGGTGTCGCGCAGGCGCTGACGCAAACGGCTGACCGCCATGTCGACGATGCGATCGAGCGGCATCAGATCACGGCCACGGGTGGCATTGCCGATGGTGTCGCGGTCGAGGATTTCCTGCGGGTGGTCGAGGAACAGTTTCAGCAGGGCGAAGTCGGCGCCGGACAGAATCACTTCTTCACCGTCGGTGTGGAACAGCCGATGGCTGACCATGTCCAGCCGCCACTCATCGAAGGCCAGCACTTCACTGCCGCTGCGCTCCTGACCGAACTGCGCACGGCGCAGCAAGGCCTTGATGCGGGCTTGCAGTTCGCGGGGGCTGAAGGGTTTGCCGAGGTAGTCGTCGGCGCCGAGTTCCAGACCGATGACCCGGTCGGCTTCGTCGGAACTGGCGGTGAGCATGATGATTGGCACCTGCGCCTGACGCGGATGCTGGCGCACCCAGCGGCAGAGGCTGAAGCCGTCTTCGTCGGGGAGCATGACATCGAGGATCACCAGATCGCTCGGCGCCTCGTTGAGTGCCTGGCGGAAACTGGCGCCATCGGCCGTGGCACGCACCTGAAACCCGGCGCGGGTCAGGTAGGTTTCCAGCAACTCGCGTATTTCCTGGTCGTCATCGACCAACAATATCGACTTGTTGACTGAGCTCACTTCGAAGGCATCCTTGTTGTTGGAATTGGGGCGGATTATGCCTGATGTGTAGACCGATCGTTCCCACGCTCTGCGTGGGAATGTATCAAGGGACGCTCCGCGTCCAGTGACGCAGAGCGTCACGGGCTGCATTCCCACGCAGAGCGTGGGAACGATCTTCAACCTTGGAAATTTGTTGTCTGTTCTGGCCTCATCGCTGGCAAGCCAGCTCCCACAAGGTCTTGTGCACATCCTGAGAATGTCTTCAATCCTGTGGGAGCTGGCTTGCCAGCGATGAAGGCGACTCGGTATCAAGCCTGTTCGAGAGCCACGCCGGCACCGACAAGCCCGGAATACGGCGCCGTCACCAGCCACACCGGAATGCCCTTGAAATAATCGCTCATGCAGCCCTTGTCAGCGAAGCTGCGAGCAAAACCGCTTTCGACGAAGAAATCGGCGAAGCGCGGAATCACGCCCCCCACGATGTAAACCCCGCCGCGCCCGCCCGTGGTCAGCACGTTGTTGCCCGCGACACGCCCCAGCCAGCAGCAGAACTGTTCCAGCACTTCCAATGCTATCGGATCACCCGCAAGGCCTGCCGCCGTAATCGCTTCCGGCGTATCGAGTGTCGGCTCATGCCCGTCCACCGCACAGATCGCCCGGTACACACGAGGCAAACCACCGCCACTCAACGCAGTTTCCGCGCTGACGTGACCGATCTCATTGTGGATGTGCTGCCACAGCTGTGTTTCACGCGGGCTGCTCAGCGGCAGATCAACGTGACCGCCCTCGCCCGGCAAAGCGGCAAACCGGCCTTCACCCAGATCAAGCAAGGTGCCGACGCCCAAGCCTGTGCCCGGGCCAATCACCACCGCTGGACGCAACGGCTCCGGCGTGCCTTCGCAGACCACGCGGAATTCGCCGGGCTGCAAACGGGTCATGCCCAGCGCCATCGCCGAGAAGTCATTGACCAGCAACAGCTGCTCGACCTGCAAGGTTTTGCAGAACGCCGTGCGGCTCAGGCGCCAGTGGTTGTTGGTGAACTTGAATTCATCACCACTCACGGGACCGGCCACCGACAGGCACACCGAACCGATCGAACCCGGCACCAGACCGAGCCCGCTCAGATAGAGGCTGATCGCCTCCTCCGGGCTGGCGTGGTCGGCCGTGGCCAGCACTTGAATCGATTCGAGTTGCTGATTTTTCCACAACGCAAACCGCGCGTTGGTGCCTCCGATGTCACCGACCAAAGCCAGTTTCAATTAAGCGTCTCCAGGGCAGAAGTGAAGGCGCTGGCGCCCTGCTCCGCCGAGCTGAAGGCCAAACGCATGAAGCCGAACAGTTCGCGACCGCTGCCGATGTTGTTGCCCAACAGGCCTTTGGCAGGTTCGCGCGCGGCAAATTCTTCGGCGTCCACTTTGAGTTCCAAAGTACCTTTGACGCCATCGACGCGGATGATATCGCCCTCTTGCACCCGCGCCAAAGCGCCGCCGACATAAGCTTCAGGACTGACGTGGATCGCCGCCGGGATTTTGCCCGAGGCGCCGGACATGCGCCCGTCAGTCACCAGCGCAACTTTGAAGCCGCGATCCTGCAGCACGCCGAGGAACGGCGTCATCTTGTGCAGCTCCGGCATGCCGTTGGAGCGCGGGCCCTGGAAGCGCATCACCGCGACAAAATCCTTTTCCAGCAGACCGGCCTTGAACGCGTCGGCCAGATCCTGTTGATCCTGGAAGACCATGGCCGGTGCTTCGACGATCTGGTTTTCCAGCGCCACAGCGGAAACCTTCATCACACCGCGACCGAGGTTGCCTTCCATTACGCGCAGACCGCCCTCTGCCGAGAACGCACGGGCGACCGGGCGCAGAATGTTTTCGTCGAGGCTGTCGACCGGGCCTTCGCGCCACACCAGTTGACCGTTATCGAGGAACGGTTCTTTGGTGTACTGGCTCAAGCCGTGGCCAAGCACGGTGTTGACGTCTTCGTGCAGCAGGCCCGCCGCGAGCAGTTCGCGGATCAGGAACGACATGCCGCCAGCGGCCTGGAAGTGGTTGATGTCGGCTTTGCCGTTCGGGTAGACGTGGCTCAGGGTCGGAACGACTTCGGAGAGGTCGGCCATGTCCTGCCAGGTCAGTTGAATGCCCGCGGCCATGGCGATGGCCGGCATGTGCAGGGTGTGGTTGGTCGAGCCGCCGGTGGCGTGCAACGCGACGATCGAGTTGACCAGCGACTTCTCATCGACGATTTCGCCGATCGGCATGAAGTTGCCATTTTGCTTGGTCAGGCGCGTGACTTGATGCGCCGCTTCGCGAGTCAGGGCATCACGCAGCGGCGTGTTCGGGTTGACGAACGAGGCGCCCGGCAAGTGCAGGCCCATGACTTCCATCAGCAACTGGTTGGTGTTGGCGGTGCCATAGAAGGTGCAGGTGCCCGGGCTGTGGTAGGACTTCATCTCCGATTCCAGCAGCTCTTCGCGAGTCGCCTTGCCTTCGGCGTACTTCTGCCGAACGTCGGCTTTTTCCTTGTTGGAAATGCCCGAGACCATCGGCCCGCCCGGAACGAAAATAGTTGGCAGATGACCGAAGCGCAGCGAGCCCATCATCAGGCCCGGCACGATCTTGTCGCAGATGCCCAGCATCAGCGCGCCGTCGAACATGTTGTGCGACAGCGCCACCGCCGTCGACATGGCAATCACTTCGCGGCTCGGCAGGCTCAGTTCCATGCCCGGCTCGCCTTGGGTCACACCGTCGCACATCGCCGGAGTGCCGCCCGCGAACTGGCCGACCGAACCGATTTCGCGCAGGGCATTCTTGATTTGTTCAGGGAAGACTTCGTACGGCTGGTGCGCCGAGAGCATGTCGTTATACGAAGAAACAATGGCGATGTTCGCCGAGTTCATCATCCGCAGGCTGTGCTTGTCTTCGCTGCCGCACCCGGCCACACCGTGGGCGAAGTTGGCGCATTGCAGCTTGCCGCGCATCGGGCCATCCGTCGCGGCTCCGCGAATCAATGCAAGGTAAGCCTGACGCGTGGCGCGGCTGCGGGCGATAAGCCGTTCGGTGACCTCAAGGACGCGGGGATGCATGTGTAGAACTCCAGGCTAACGGATGTGGCGACCTGATTGTCTATGCTGATCAAACGCCGTTGTTGTTGGAATGACAGACGGCTTTTTTGACCATTCGGACCAGTTGATTCAGGTCACTCGTTGTAGATAAAACAAAATATTGCCACTAAAAAGGCTTGTTTTCTATTTTTATGCGAATAATCTTGTAATTCCAACAACAAAACGACGGCGGCGCTGTTCCATGACTCTTCGAATCGCAATCAATGGTTTTGGCCGCATCGGCCGTAATGTCCTGCGCGCACTGTATACCCAAGGCTACCGACAGGATTTGCAGATCGTCGCCATCAACGATCTGGGCGACAGTTCGATCAACGCGCATCTGCTCAAATACGACACCGTTCATGGCACGTTCGACGCCGAAGTGGCGCATGACAACGAAAGCCTGACCGTCAACGGCGACCGCATTGCGGTCAGCGCCATTCGCAACCCGGCCGAGCTGCCCTGGGCTGCGGAAAAAATCGATGTGGTGTTCGAGTGCACCGGTCTGTTCACCGACCGTGCCAAAGCCGCTGCGCATATTACTGCCGGCGCACGCAAAGTGATCATCTCGGCTCCGGCCAAAGGTGCCGACGCCACCGTGGTTTATGGTGTGAACCACGACATTCTGCGCCAGTCGCACCAGATCATTTCCAACGCGTCGTGCACCACCAACTGCCTGGCGCCGGTGGCGCAGGTGTTGCACCGCGAGCTGGGGATCGAAAGCGGTCTGATGACCACCATTCATGCCTACACCAACGATCAGAACCTGACCGACGTTTACCACACCGACCCGTACCGCGCGCGCTCGGCCACGCAGAACATGATCCCGAGCAAGACCGGCGCCGCTGAAGCGGTGGGCCTGGTGCTGCCGGAACTGGCGGGCAAACTGACCGGCATGGCCGTGCGGGTGCCGGTGATCAATGTGTCGCTGGTGGATCTGACCGTTCAGTTGAAGAAAGAAGCCACTGCCGAAGAAGTGAATGCCCTGCTGAAAGCGGCCAGCCAGCATTCGAAAATTTTGGGTTACAACACTTTGCCGCTGGTTTCCAGCGACTTCAACCACAACCCGCTGTCGTCGATCTTCGACGCCAACCACACCAAATCCAGCGGCAAACTGCTGAAGGTACTGGCCTGGTACGACAACGAGTGGGGCTTCTCCAACCGTATGCTGGATAACTGCCTGGCGCTGTGCAACGCGGAATAATCCCCCGCCCCTGATTCCTGTGGGAGCTGGCTTGCCAGCGATGAGGTCGGCACATCCATCTGCTGACCCACCGCCATCGCTGGCAAGCCAGCTCCCACAAGGTCAATTATTCCAATTTGAAATCAGTACTTGACCATTCAGCTAGATGATAAGCATTATCATTCGCTCAAAATGGATCAGGTCCTCCCGTGAGTCAATCGCGCTTCAACCACGTCTTCCTCACCCAGCGCACTTCACTGCTGCGCACGCTGGAACGGATGGTCAACAATCACAGTACCGCTGAAGACCTGTTGCAGGAAACCTACCTGCGCGTGACGCGGGCGCTGAGCGAGCGGGCCATCGATCATCTCGAACCCTTTGTCTTCCAGACTGCGCGCAACCTGGCGCTGGATCATCTGCGCGCGCGCAAGATTCATTCGCGGACCATGGTCGATGACGTGCCGCAGGACGTCGTGCACAGCGTCGCCGCCCCGGCCAGCAGCGCAGAAGACGCCGCCCACGCCGAACAACTGCTGGAGCGCTTGAACGTGAGCCTCAGTCAACTCAGCCCGCGCCAGCAGCAGATTTTCATCCTCAGCCGCCTGCACGGGCACAGCTATCAGGAAATCGCCGATGAACTGAATGTGTCCCTCAGCACGGTGCAAAAGGAACTCAAGCTGATCATGTCGATCTGCATCGGTGTCGCCGAACGCTTGAATGGCGACTGAGGCTGTAGGGCTTTTCTGTAAGTGTCAGGATCGACTGCACTGGTCATCGGGCTTTGTTACCCTTGCCCGACTTTTACGCTTCACTTAAAAAAACAGCCGTGCGCAGACACTGCCGAGGAAACACCGTGACGGACACCCACCGCTCGCCTTCGCCTTCATCGGCGCAGGACGCTGCAAACGCAATGGACCAGGCACTCGACTGGCTCATCGTGCTCGGCAGCCCGGACGAGGAGCAGACCCGGCAATTCCATGCCTGGCTGGCGGCTGATCCGTTGAACGCCCAGGCTTTCGCCAAGGCGCAGGCGATCTGGGACGGTCCGCAAATCGCCCAGTGTGCAGAGAAGCTAGCGACGCCACCTGCGAAAGTCACCGCCCTCAAACGTCTGCGCCCGCACTGGAAACCGCTGGCCACCGCTGCCGTGCTGATTCTCGGTCTGTTCAGTTTCAGTAACCTGCCGATGCGCATTCAGGCCGATCATCTGACCGTGGTCGGCGAACGTCAGCGCCTGCAACTGGAGGACGGTTCGAAAGTCCTGCTCAATACCAATTCGGCCTTCTCCAGCACCATCAACGATCAACAACGCGTCGCACGGTTGTATCAGGGCGAAGCGTTTTTCGAGGTCGCGGCCAATCGCAATCAGCCACTGGAAATCGATGTCGGCCCGGTCAGGGCGAGTGTGCGCGACACCGCGTTCGCCGTGCGCTACCTGGATGGCGTGGCGCAGGTCAACGTGCAACGCGGCGACGTCGATTTGCGCGCCACTCACAATGATGCCCGGGTGCGTTTGAGTGCCGGTGAAAGTGTCCGCATCGGCCCGAACGGTTTCGATCGCCCGGCCAAGCTCGACACCAACACTGACCTTGCCTGGGTACAGGGCCGACTGGTGTTCGAGAACTGCCCGTTGAATCAGGTCCTGGCCGAACTGCGCCGCTACTATCCGGGCTGGATCATCAACACCAACGAGCAGTTGGCCGACGTTGCCGTAACCGGTAATTATCGCCTCGACCAACCGCTCGACGTGGTGCGCTCCCTCGCCCACATCACCTCGGCGCGCTTGCAGGAATTCCCCGCGCTGGTGATCTTGAACTAAATGAGAATTATTTTTACTCGATAGCGAAAGCCCGTTCGTCTCGTTATAGCCAATGCAATTGATTCGCATCCTCGGAAGCGGATCAGCACCTATAAAGATTCGTGCGACACGGAGCGCTATCGATGTCCTCACGCCTTACCCGCCAGACTTCTTCCCCATCCCGCGTATTGTCGCTGCTGACCGCTGCCATCCTGATGGCCGGTACCGCACCGCTGATGGCTGCCACCGAACAACCGGCGCGCAACATGGGCGATTACTCGTTCTCGATTGGCCAGCAACCGCTGGTGTCGGCCCTCAACGCCTTCACCGCCGTGACAGGCTGGCAGGTCGGTTTGCCGGCGGAGCTGGGTCAGGGCGTATCGTCGCCGGGCGTGCGTGGTTCGCTGCCACCGGAAAAAGCCCTCGAGCGCCTGTTGGTGGGGACCAACCTGAGCTTCCGCAAGCTGAGCAACAACAACGTCGTGCTGGAAAAACGCAGCACCAGCGGCGCACTCAATCTGGATCAGGTGACCATCAGCGCCACTCGCCAGGAACAGTCGGTGAACAGCGTGCCGAGCACCGTCACCGTGCATACCCGCGAAGAGCTGGACCGTAACAATGTCAACACCATCAAGGATCTGGTGCGCTACGAACCGGGCGTGTCCGTCGGCGGCGCCGGCCAGCGTGGCGGCATCAGCGGCTACAACATCCGTGGCATCGACGGCGACCGCATCCTCACGCAGGTCGATGGCGTGGAGATACCGGACGGGTTCTTCAACGGCCCTTACGCCAAGACCCAGCGCAATTACGTTGATCCGGAAATCGTCAAACGCGTGGAAATCCTCCGTGGCCCGGCCTCGGTGCTGTACGGCAGCAACGCCATCGGCGGCGCGGTCAGCTATTACACCCTTGATGCCGACGACATCATCAAACCCGGCAAAGACGTCGGCGCTCGCCTGAAAACCGGTTACAGCTCGGCCGATGACAGCTGGCTGAAGTCCGCCACCGTAGCCGGCCGGGCCGACCAGTTCGACGGTTTGCTGCACTACAGCCAGCGCGATGGCCACGAAACCGATTCCTACGGCAGCAACAACGGCACCGGCCTCGAACGCACCGCTGCCAACCCGGAAGACGTCCGGGCGACCAACGTACTGGCCAAGATCGGCTGGAACTACAACGAAGATTCGCGCCTGGGCCTGACCTACGAAAAGTACAAGGATGATCGCGACACCGATCAGAAAAGCGCCTACGGCGGCCCGTTCTTCAACGGCGCGCCGACCATTCCGGACAGCATGTTGCCGGGTGGCATGTACCAGTGGCGCACCGGCAACGACACCATCACCCGTGAGCGTTTCGGCATCGAGCACCGCTTCGCCCTCGACAGCCTGCTGGTCGACAACGTGAAGTGGAGCCTGAACCACCAGATCGCCAAAACCGACCAGAGCACCGAAGAGTTCTACTACCCGATGACCCGTAAAGTGCTGCGCACCCGCGACACGATTTACGAGGAAAAACAGTGGGTGTTCGATGCGCAACTGGACAAGGCGTTTGCCATCGGTGACACCGATCACGTGCTGACTTACGGCACCACCCTCAAGCAACAGAAAGTCACCGGTTCGCGCAGCGGCGACGGCAAGTGCCTGGCCGTCGGGCGTGGCTGCACCGCCATCGGTGCGACCAGTACTGCTGACGTGTTGGCCAAAGCTACCGACTTCCCGGACCCGACCATCAACACTTACAGCGTGTTCGCTCAGGATCAGATCAGCTGGAACGACTGGACCTTCCTGCCGGGCCTGCGCTACGACTACACCCAGCTCAAGCCGCACATCACTCAGGAGTTCCTCAACACCGTGGCGGCGGATGGCCAGGGCACGGTCAGCGACAAGAACAAGACCTGGCATAAAGTCTCGCCGAAATTCGGCCTGACCTACGCCCTGACCGAGAACTACACCTGGTACGGTCAGTACGCCGAAGGCTTCCGCACGCCGACCGCGAAAGCGCTGTACGGCCGCTTTGAAAACAGCACCACCGGCTACAGCGTGACGCCGAACCCGGATCTGGAACCGGAAAAAAGCAAAAGCTATGAGACCGGTCTGCGCGGTAACTTCGAGCAAGGTTCGTTTGACGTGGCGGTGTTCTATAACAAGTACCGCGACTTCATCAACGAAGACGCTGTGACCCCGGGCCGCAACGAGCTGACCTTCCAGTCGGCCAACATCAAGCACGCCACCATCAAGGGTGCGGAAGTCAAAGGTCGTCTGAATCTGGATGCGTTTGGCGCCCCGCAAGGCCTCTACACTCAGGGTTCGATTGCCTACGCCTACGGTCGCAACAACGACAACGGCGAGCCGATCAACAGCGTCAACCCGCTGACCGGCGTGTTCGGTCTGGGTTACGACCAGGACAACTACGGCGGCCTGCTGAGCTGGACCGTGGTGAAGAAAAAAGATCGCGTCGACGACAGCAACTTCAAGTCGCCGGACGGCGTCAGCAGCCAGTTCAAAACGCCGGGCTTCGGCATTCTTGATCTGGCCGGTTATTACAAAGTCACCGACGACGTCACCGTCAGCGGCGGCATTTACAACCTGACCGACAAGAAATACTGGCTGTGGGATGACGTGCGCGGTTACGACAGCGTCGGCGAAGCCTCGGTCACGCAACCGGCCAACCTCGATCGCCTGACCCAACCGGGCCGCAACTTCGCGATCAATCTGATCTGGGACATCTGATCCCGTCGACCTCACTGCGCGTGTTCAGCCACCGCGCAGTGAGGTTTTTTTACGCTCACGCGTCTTCTTGTTCGTCTCGTTATCAAGCGCCTCTTTTATCAAGGACACCCCATGACCACTTCGGAAAAAGCCCTGCGTTCACAACGCCTGAACCAGATCACCCACGAGCCGCACAGCAAGCTCGACGCCCTGGTCAAAGCCCACGCGCCGTTCGAGACTCGCGCCAACTTCGCCCGTTTCGTCGTGGCGCAATACCTGTTCCAGTCGGAACTGGTCGAGCTGTACAACGATGCCGAACTGACGGCGATCGTGCCTGACCTGCCGGCTCGCTGCCGCGCTGAAGCGGCCAAGGCTGACCTGGCGGATCTGCACACCGAAGTCCCGGCGCCGGTGGCCGGGGCGGTGAAGAACCTGAGCAAGGCCCGTGCCCTGGGCTGGATCTTCGTCTCCGAAGGTTCGAAGCTGGGTGCCGCGTTCCTGATCAAACGCGCCGTGGCGCTGGAGCTGAGCGAAACCTTTGGCGCCCGTCATTTGGGTGAGCCGGAAGGTGGCCGCGCCGAAGGCTGGAAAAGCTTCGTGCGTACGCTCGACTCGCTGCAGTTCAGTGCTGAAGAAGAAGCCGAAGTGGAGCAAGGCGCGATTGACGCGTTCAACCGCTTCACGGTGCTGCTGGAACAGGCTTACGCCACCGAAGCCGAACCAGCCTGAAGCAACACACATCCTCCCTGTAGGAGTGAGCCTGCTCGCGATGGCGTCCTGTCATTCAACATGATGTCGACTGATACACCGCTATCGCTGGCAAGCCAGCTCCCACAGGGATCTCCACAAGTCTGTAAGATCCCCTTCTCGCCTCACAGCAATCCCGAGCCCATGCCGCAACCCGCCTCTTCCAAACTCGCCCGTGTGCTGTTCGGCCTGCTCGCCTATGTCAGCCTCGGCATCGGTCTGATCGCCATTGTCGTGCCCGGCCTGCCGACCACCGAGTTCATCCTTCTCGCCGCCTGGGCCGCCACCCGCAGCTCGCCGCGCCTGAGTGCCTGGCTGGAAAACCATCGGTTGTTCGGGCCGATCCTCAGTAACTGGCGTAACGGCAAGATCATCGCGCGCAAAGCCAAGGTCAGTGCCACGGTGAGCATGTTGCTCTGCGCAACGCTGATGCTGGTGATGCTCGATCACGGCTGGCCGGTTTATCTGGCGATTGTCGGGATGGGTTTGGGCAATCTGTGGATCTGGTCGCGCCCGGAATCTATCGTCACGTCTTCCTGACTCACACAATCACCAAGTGAATGGGGTCTTTGTGGTGAGGGGATTTATCCCCGATGGGCTGCGCAGCAGCCACCAGGCAGACAACCCCAATATGTCAGAAAGAGTCGGTTCTCAGGTTTTGGGCCTGCTTCGCAAGCCATCGGGGATAAATCCCCTCACCACAAAAGCTCTCACCTCCCCATATCCAGACACACCATTTTCATCCCCGTGAAACTTCCCTGTAATTAATCCCCTTTTCAGCACTTTCCCCTGCGCAAACGTTTAGCGATGACCGTTCGTCGGCATCCAGCTCATGCGCCCTCGCCTCACGCCGATGAGCATTGAATGGCGCTGAATGGATTTGGCGAACCGGGTAACTCCAAACCCCGTGGCCACCGGTTTATTCATTCACGAGATCGCCCCATGTTCGACTCTCTTTCCATTCGCCTGAAAATCGTTCTGCTCTCCGGTCTGTGCCTGCTCGGCGTGGTTGCGCTGATCGTCGGCATGAACATCTACCAGACCAACCAGAACGACGAACTGGTCAGCCACTCCAGCAACCAGTTGCTCACCGCCAGTGTGCAGAACCTGCTGCAGGCCAAAGCCGCCGAGCAGGCGGTGCGGGTGCAGAAGACCTTTGGCGAGAGCCTGACGGTGATCACTGCGCTGGCCGACCAGATCAAGGACATGCGCGTGATGGCGGCCAAGCGTTCGCTGGAGGCTGGCGCCTTGCGCGAAGAGTTGAACCTGAGCCTGAAAACCGCTTTCGAGCGCAACGACAAAGTGCTCGGCATCTGGCTCGCCTTCGAACCCAATGGCCTGGACGGCAAGGACAGCGAGTTCGCCAACGATGCGGCGCGCCAGTCCAACGAAGCCGGACGTTTCGCCACGTACTGGAGCCGCGCCGCCGGTTCCGCGCTGAACACGATCATGGTCGAAGAAGACATGACCAAGACCACCCTCAGCCTCAGCGGCACGCCGTACAACAGCTGGTACACCTGCCCTCGCGACAACAAACGCACCTGCCTGCTCGACCCGTATGCCGACACCGTCGGTGGCAAGGAAATGCTCATGACGACCATTTCCGTGCCTTTGATCGTCGACGGCAAAGCCATCGGCGTGGTCGGCGTCGACATCGCCCTCGATGCCCTGCAAGCGGCGGCGGTGGATTCGCAGCGCAACCTGTTCAACAACGCCGGGCACATGCTCATCGTTTCCGGCAGCGGCGTGCTGGCTGCCGACAGTTCCGACGCTGCCAAAGTCGGCAAGAAAATCAGCGACACCCTCGCTGCCGATGGCAAGGATGTGCTGCAACTGCTCAGCACTGGGACGCCAAAGATTCTGGAACAGGGCGATCTGATCCGCGCCGTGTACCCGGTCGATCCGATTGGCAACTCGCGCGCCTGGGGCGTGGTCATCGATTTGCCGAAACAGGTGCTGCTGGCCGATTCGGTCAAGCTGCAAGCCGTACTTGATGATGCTCAGGAAACCGGTGTGCTCACCGCATTGGCGGTGGCTGTGGTTGCCGGTCTGCTGGGGTTGCTGCTGATCTGGCTCACCGCTTCCGGCGTCACCCGGCCGATCAACAGCGTCGCAGAGATGCTGAAGAACATCGCCAGCGGCGAAGGCGACCTGACTCAACGTTTGAACTACAGCAAGCAAGATGAACTGGGCGAACTGGTGAACTGGTTCAACCGCTTCCTCGACAAGCTGCAACCGACCATCGCGCAGATCAAACAGAGCATCAGCGAGGCGCGCGGCACTGCCGATCAGTCTTCGGAAATCGCCCGTCAGACCAGCGAAGGCATGCAAGTGCAGTTCCGCGAGATCGATCAGGTCGCCACCGCGTCCAACGAAATGAGCGCCACCGCCCACGACGTCGCCAACAGCGCCTCGAACGCCGCCAACGCGGCGAAAGGTGCCGACCAATCGGCCAAGGACGGCATGTCGATCATCGAGCGCAGCACCCGCGACATCAATCAGTTGGCCGACGAAGTCAGCAAAGCCGTGACCGAAGTCGAAGCGCTGGCGGTCAACAGCGAGCAGATCGGTTCGGTGCTGGAGGTGATCCGCAGCATCGCCGAACAGACCAACCTGCTGGCGCTCAACGCGGCCATCGAAGCGGCCCGCGCCGGTGAGAGCGGTCGCGGGTTTGCCGTGGTCGCCGACGAAGTGCGCAATCTGGCCAAACGTACGCAGGATTCGGTGGAGGAAATCCGTGTGGTCATCGAGCGGATTCAGACTGGTACGCGCGGCGTGGTCGCGACCATGCATTCGAGCCAGACCCAGGCCCACAACAACGCCGGGCAGATCCGTCAGGCCGTGGATGCACTGGGCAAGATCAGCGATGCGGTGACCGTGATCAGCGACATGAACCTGCAAATCGCCAGCGCCGCCGAACAGCAGAGCGCGGTGGCCGAAGAGGTCAATCGCAACGTTTCGGCGATTCGTACGGTGACTGAAACCCTGACTGAACAAGCCACTGAGTCGGCAGCGATCAGCAGCCAGTTGAATGCGCTGGCCAGTCAGCAGATGAAACTCATGGACCAGTTCCGCGTGTAACCGCCGACCAAAAATCACTACAAATCACTGTGGGAGCTGGCTTGCCAGCTCCCACAGGGTCAAGTGGCAACTCTGGAATCGGGGATTTCATCTGACCCGATAAGTTTTTGCACTATCATCGCCCTCTCGTTCCGGAGGGCCTTTGATGACTGATTTCCTCACGTCCATTCAAGCCGCACTCGGCTTGCCCCGCACGCCGATTCCGTTCACTGCCAGCGGCGCCCTGCCCTCGGCGTTCGCCGTCACCGATCTGGCCTGCGCCAGCATCGCCGCCGCCGGGCAAGCCATCTGCGAACTCTTGAATCAGCAAACCGGTCGCCTGCCCGAATTTGAAGTCAATCGCCGCCTGGCCTCGTTCTGGTTCGCCACCTCGATCCGCCCGATCGGCTGGCAACTGCCGCCGCTATGGGATCCGGTCGCCGGCGACTACGCGACGCAGGACGGCTGGATCCGCCTGCACACCAATGCCCCGCATCACCGCGCCGCCGCTGAAAGCGTACTCGGCGCCTGTACCGACCGCGCGGCGATGGCAGCCAAAGTCGCGCAATGGGCCAGCAAAGACCTGGAGCAAGCGGTGGTCGATGCCAAGGGCTGTGCCGCCGAGATGCGCAGTTGGGCACAGTGGCAACAACACCCGCAGGGGCTGGCAGTGAATGCCGAACGACTGGTGCAGTTCACTCAGGAGCAGGACGAAAACCCTCAAACCTGGCAAGGCTCGGTGACGCGACCGCTGGCGGGAATCAAGGTACTCGATCTGACCCGCGTGCTCGCTGGCCCGACCGCCAGCCGCTTTCTTGCCGGCCTCGGCGCCAATGTGCTGCGCATCGATCCGCCAACCTGGAACGAGCCAGGTGTGGTGCCGGAAGTCACCCTCGGCAAACGTTGTGCGCGGCTGGATCTGCACGATCCGACAGATCGCAGCGTGTTCGAACAGCTACTGAAAGACGCTGACATTCTGCTCCACGGCTACCGCGCCGATGCACTGGAGCAGCTCGGTTTCGCTGCCGAGCGCCGTCGGCAACTGGCACCGGGGTTGATCGACGTCTGCCTCAACGCCTACGGCTGGAGCGGCCCGTGGCAGAACCGCCGTGGCTTCGACAGCCTGGTGCAGATGAGCAGCGGCATCGCCGAGGCCGGGCAGCGCTGGAAGCAGGAGGACCAACCGACGCCGCTGCCGGTGCAGGCGCTGGATCATGCGACCGGGTATCTGATGGCGGCGAGCGCGATCCGTCTTTTGACGGAACGTTTGAAGACTGGCAACGGTGGCTCGGCGCGTTTGTCACTGGCGCGAACTGCCAAGTTGCTGATCGAGCATGGGCCGGGGACGAGTGAGGCATTGCGCGCTGAGGATGAGCAGGATCAGGGTTTACAGGTTGAGCAGACACCGTGGGGGCCGGCGCACCGGTTGCAGGCGCCGCTGCAGATCAGCGGCACGCAGGTGCAGTGGGCGTTGCCGGCCACAGAATTGGGTTCACATCTCCCACAGTGGTAGTGACTGCTCGGGCCCCATCGCTGGCAAGCCAGCTCCCACAGTGTCCGTGTCGCCCCCCTAATCTGTGAGCGCCCGGAAACCTGTGGGAGCTGGCTTGCCAGCGATGAGGCCAGTATTGGCAGCACACACTTCGGATCAGTCACCCCGGCTCAAGGACGTCCACAAAAGCTGCGCCGCATACCCTCGCCAAGGCCGCCAAGCCTCTGCGCGAACGGCCAATTCCCGCGCCGTCGGCCGTTGCCCTTCCAGTACTTCCAGCGCCCGCAACAACCCCACATCACCATGGGGAAACCCATCCATATCACGCAACTGCCGCAGCGCAATGTATTGCGCCGTCCAATCACCAATGCCGTGCAGGGCCAACAAGCGCGCCACCCCGCCATCGCGATTCGGTTCAAACAATAACGGATCATCGAGCAACGCCTGCGCCACGCCCGACAGCGTTCGCCCACGACTTCTGGGCATGCCCAGTGCGGCCAGATCCGCCGCTGCCAAAGCATCCGCCTGAGGAAAAACGTGAGTCAAACCCGCAAGCGTCGAACGCAACGGCACGCCATATTGCGCAACCAGTTTCCCCGCCAGCCGAATCGCCGCCACCACGCTAATCTGCTGCCCAAGCACCGCGCGAAACGCCAGTTCCAGCCCGTCCCACGCACCGGGAACCCGCAACCCCGGACGCTCGGCGAGCAACCGCGCCAGCAACGGATCTTGCACCAGATGCCGCTGCATCAACGACAGATCCGCATCCAGATCAAACATCCGCCGCAGCCGCGCAACGATCTCCGGCAGCACCGTTGAATCAGGAAAATCCAGCGTCACCTCCAGCGCATCAGCGGCACCAGGGCCGACCGAAACCGTGCCATGAACACCGTTCAAGCCGATGCTGCGTGAATAAACGCCATCGACCACGGTCTCCATCCCGACCACCGCCCGCGCGGCGAGAAAGCCCGACATCGCCGCCCAGTCATACGGCGGCTGATACTCAAGCGACAACCTCACAACGACAACAGCCCGCTGTACAAACCATACGCCGCCAGCCCGGCGCCGATGATCACGCAGGTAAAAATCCCTTTCTCGACCGTGGTGAACAACGGCTCGCCCTGCTCATGTTTGGCCTTGGCAAACAGGATCACCCCGGGCGCATACAGCAGCGCCGACAACAGCAAATACTTGACCCCGCCGGCATACAACAACCACACCGCATAGCACAGGGCGATGCCGCCGATCAGCAGATCCTTGGTGCGTTCGGCCGAGGCGTGTTCGTAGGTTTCACCGCGACCGCTCAGCAGCACTGCGTACGCCGCCGACCACAGGTACGGCACCAGAATCATCGACGAAGCCAGATAAATCAGGCTGGTGTAAGTGCCGGCCGAGAACAGCGTGATCAGCAGGAAAATCTGGATCATCACGTTGGTCAGCCACAACGCATTGACCGGTACATGGTTGGCGTTTTCCTTTTTCAGGAACGCCGGCATGGTCTTGTCCTTGGCCGTGGCAAACAGGATCTCGGCGCACAGCAGCGCCCAGGACAGCAACGCACCGAGCAACGAAACCGCCAGGCCAATGCTGATCGCCAGCGCGCCCCACGGCCCGACGATGTGTTCCAGCACCGCCGCCAGCGAAGGGTTCTGCAGGGTGGCCAGTTCCGGTTGGCTCATGATCCCCAGCGACAGCACGTTAACCAGTACCAGCAACGCCAGCACACCGATAAAGCCGATCACGGTGGCGCGGCCGACGTCGCTGCGTTTCTCCGCCCGCGCCGAGTACACGCTGGCGCCCTCGATGCCGATGAACACAAACACGGTGACCAGCATCATGTTGCGCACCTGATCCATCACCCCGCCGAAACTCGGGTTGCTGCGGCCCCAGATGTCGCGGGTGAAGATGTCAGCCTTGAACGCCACGGCGGCGATGACAATGAACATGATCAGCGGCACGATCTTCGCGACCGTGGTCACTTGATTGATGAAGGCCGCCTCCTTGATCCCGCGCATCACCAGAAAATGCACGGCCCACAACAAGACCGAGGCGCAGCCGATGGCGACGGGCGTGTTGCCCTGGCCAAACACCGGAAAAAAGTAACCGAGGGTGCTGAACAGCAAAACGAAATAACCGACGTTGCCCAGCCAGGCGCTGATCCAGTAACCCCACGCCGACGAGAAGCCCATGTAGTCGCCGAACCCGGCCTTGGCGTAGGCATACACGCCGGAATCCAGCTCGGGTTTGCGGTTGGCGAGGGTTTGAAAGACGAACGCCAGGGTCAGCATGCCGATGGCAGTGATGCCCCAACCGATCAGAATCGCCCCGGCATCGGCGCGCGCCGCCATGTTCTGCGGCAACGAGAAAATCCCCCCGCCAATCATCGAACCCACGACCAGGGCGATCAACGCACCCAGGCGCAGCTTTTGCGTGGTTTGCGACATTCCAGTCTCCCTTTTCCAAACAACTGGTTCTCAGAACCTGTTTACACCTGTGGCGAGAGTGACTCTCTGTGGCGAGGGGATTTATCCCCGATGGGTGGCGAAGCCGCCCTTAAATTCAGTTAGCGCGGTTTGGGGGCGGCTTCGCCACCCATCGGGGCGATACGACGTTTCGCTAAATCCCCTCGCCACAAGATAGACGTGTTCATCGAACATTAACTAAATGGATAAACACTAATAACGTTTATTGGATAACACCGAAAAACGCCCACTTATATATAGCCGATGACGCTAACGCCTAGCACGTTAAGACAGTTTTGTGCGCTGATCCTAATAAATCAATTCTGTACTGAAAACAGATGCCGAAAATTTGCCAAAAGCTGAAAACGAACTAGCGTGATAATTCAAAAGTAATAATAGCCATTCCCAAAAACCTACAGCAAACCCTTCTAGGACGGGGCTTCCAGACAATAGCTTTATGCCTGCACCCGAGACCTAAGTCATTCATTAACAATGGAATGTGGCCATGCACTGATCTATGTCAGTTGTTCGAACAGTCAACAGTCCTACGCTGTGAACTCTTCTCTCCTGCAATGGAGTCATGCAATGTCTGAAGCTCCCGGAAAACTACGATTAGGTGCACTGGTTGCATTGGTAGTCGGCTCGATGATCGGTGGCGGGATATTCTCTTTGCCACAAAACATGGCCGCCAGCGCCGACGTCGGCGCGGTGCTGATCGGTTGGGCCATCACCGCTGTCGGCATGCTCACCCTCGCTTTTGTCTTCCAGACCCTCGCCAATCGCAAGCCTGACCTCGACGGCGGTGTCTACGCCTACGCCAAGGCCGGTTTTGGCGACTACATGGGTTTCTCATCCGCCTGGGGTTACTGGATCAGTGCCTGGCTGGGCAACGTCGGTTACTTCGTTCTGTTGTTCAGTACCCTCGGCTATTTCTTCCCGGTTTTCGGTGAAGGCAACACCGTTGCCGCGGTGATCGGCGCTTCGGTGCTGCTCTGGGCCGTGCACTTTCTGGTGCTGCGCGGGATCAAGGAGGCGGCCTTCATCAACCTGGTGACCACGGTGGCCAAGGTCGTGCCGCTGCTGCTGTTTGTATTGATCGCGCTCTTCGCGTTCAAACTGGACATCTTCACCGCCGACATCTGGGGCGTGAAAAACCCCGATCTGGGCAGCGTGATGAACCAGGTGCGCAACATGATGCTGGTCACCGTGTGGGTGTTCATCGGCATCGAAGGCGCGAGCATCTTCTCGGCCCGTGCGGAAAAACGTTCGGACGTGGGCAAGGCCACCGTCATCGGTTTCATCACTGTGCTGCTGTTTTTGGTGCTGGTGAACGTGCTGTCGCTGGGCATCATGACCCAACCGGAACTGGCCAAACTGCAGAACCCGTCGATGGCCGCCGTGCTTGAGCACGTGGTCGGTCACTGGGGTGCGGTGCTGATCAGCGTCGGCTTGATCATCTCGTTGCTGGGGGCCCTGCTGTCGTGGGTGCTGCTGTGCGCGGAGATCATGTTCGCCGCCGCCAAAGACCACACCATGCCGGAGTTCCTGCGCAAGGAGAACGCCAACCACGTACCGGTCAACGCCCTGTGGCTGACCAACGCGATGGTGCAGATTTTCCTCATCATCACCCTGTTCTCGGCCAGCACTTACCTGTCACTGATCTACCTCGCCACCTCGATGATTCTGGTGCCGTACCTGTGGTCGGCGGCGTATGCCCTGCTGCTGGCGGTACGTGGCGAAACCTACAAAGGCTTCGCAGCCGAGCGGCGCAAGGATCTGATCATCGGCGGCATCGCCCTGATCTACGCGGTCTGGCTGCTGTACGCCGGCGGCGTCAAGTACCTGCTGCTCTCGGCCCTGCTCTATGCGCCCGGCGCGATCCTGTTCGCCAAGGCCAAGCTCGAACTCAAACAAGCAATTTTCACCAACGTCGAGAAGCTGATTTTCGCCGCGGTGGTCGTCGGTGCCCTGGTGGCAGCCTACGGTCTCTACGACGGCTTCCTGACTCTGTAACACCTGATTGATTTGTTATCTGGAGGATCACTGCAATGACCACGGAAAAAGTTAAGTACGGCGTCCATTCCGAAGCCGGCAAACTGCGCAAAGTCATGGTCTGCTCCCCTGGTCTGGCCCATCAGCGGCTGACCCCGAACAACTGCGATGAACTGCTGTTCGATGATGTGCTGTGGGTTGCCCAGGCCAAACGCGACCACTTCGACTTCGTCACCAAAATGCGTGAGCGCGGGATCGACGTGCTGGAAATGCACAACCTGCTGACCGACATCGTCGCCATCCCGGAAGCACTGGACTGGATTCTCGAGCGCAAGGTCACCGCCGACTCGGTGGGCCTGGGCCTGATCAGCGAAGTGAAATCCTGGCTGAAAAGCCTGGAGCCGCGACACATCGCCGAATTCCTGATTGGCGGCGTGTCCGCCGATGATCTGCCGGACAGTTTCGGTGGCAAGACCATCCAGATGTTCCGCGACTTCCTCGGCCACTCCAGCTTCATTCTGCCGCCGCTGCCGAACACCCAGTTCACCCGCGACACCACCTGCTGGATCTATGGCGGCGTGACGCTGAACCCGATGTACTGGCCGGCGCGTCGTCAGGAAACCCTGCTGACCACTGCCATCTACAAATTCCACCCGCAGTTCACCAACGCCGATTTCGAGATCTGGTACGGCGACCCGGACAAGGACCACGGCAGCTCCACCCTTGAGGGCGGTGATGTGATGCCGATCGGCAACGGCGTGGTGTTGATCGGTATGGGCGAGCGCTCATCCCGTCAGGCCATCGGCCAACTGGCGCTGAACCTGTTCAAGAACAAAGCCGTGGAAAAAGTCATCGTCGCCGGTCTGCCGAAGTCCCGTGCAGCAATGCACTTGGACACCGTGTTCAGCTTCTGCGACCGCGACCTGGTGACGATTTTCCCGGAAGTGGTGAACCAGATCGTCGCCTTCACCCTGCGCCCTGACGAAAGCAAACAGGGCGGCATCGACATCCGCCGCGAAGAATCGAGCTTCCTCGACACCGTCGCCAAAGCCCTCAACCTGCCGAAACTGCGCGTGGTGGAAACCGGCGGCAACAGCTTCGCCGCCGAACGCGAGCAATGGGACGACGGCAACAACGTGGTGGCTGTGGAACCGGGCGTGGTCATCGGCTACGACCGCAACACCTACACCAACACCCTGCTGCGCAAGGCGGGTGTGGAGGTCATCACCATCAGCGCCGGCGAGCTCGGCCGTGGCCGTGGCGGCGGCCACTGCATGACCTGCCCGATCATCCGCGACCCGATCGATTACTAAACCTCTGAGCCCTGATCGCACTTATCCAGTGCGATCAGGGGGATAACCGATACCGAAGGAGATCCATCATGGCTTTCAACATTCACAACCGTAACCTGCTCAGCCTGGAACACCACACCCCACGTGAGCTGCGTTACCTGCTCGACCTGTCCCGCGATCTGAAGCGCGCCAAATACACCGGCACCGAGCAGCAACACCTGAAGGGCAACAACATCGCCCTGATCTTCGAAAAAACCTCGACCCGCACCCGTTGCGCGTTCGAAGTCGCCGCTTATGACCAGGGCGCCAACGTCACTTACATCGACCCGAACTCCTCGCAGATCGGCCACAAGGAAAGCATGAAGGACACAGCCCGCGTGCTGGGTCGCATGTACGACGCCATCGAGTACCGAGGCTTCAAACAGGAAATCGTCGAAGAGCTGGCCAAGTTCGCTGGCGTGCCGGTGTTCAACGGTCTGACCGACGAATATCACCCGACCCAGATGATCGCCGACGTGCTGACCATGCGTGAGCACGCCGACAAGCCAATCCACGAGATCAGCTACGCCTACCTCGGCGACGCGCGCAACAACATGGGTAATTCGCTGCTGCTGGTCGGCGCCAAACTCGGCATGGACGTGCGCATCTGCGCGCCGAAAGCGCTGTGGCCGCATGACGATCTGGTCGAGCGCTGCCACAAATACGCGGAAGAAAGCGGTGCGCGCATCACCCTGACCGAAGACCCGAAAGCCGCAGTCAAAGGCGTCGACTTCATTCACACCGACGTTTGGGTATCCATGGGCGAGCCGGTGGAAGCGTGGGCCGAGCGTATCCAGCAATTGCTGCCGTACCAGGTCAACAAAGAGCTGATGAAAGCCACCGGCAACCCGCGCACCAAGTTCATGCACTGCCTGCCGGCGTTCCACAACAGCGATACCAAGGTCGGCAAACAGATCGCCGAACAGTATCCGCACCTGGCCAACGGCATCGAAGTCACCGACGACGTGTTCGAATCGCCAGCCTGCATCGCCTTCGAGCAAGCGGAAAACCGCATGCACACCATCAAGGCGATTCTGGTCTCGACCCTGGCTGATCTGTAATTGATCGACACGGTCACTGTGGGAGCTGGCTTGCCAGCGATAGCGGTGTGTCAGCCGACAGAAATGCTGACGGATACACCGCCATCGCGGGCAAGCCCGGCTCCCACAGGGATCGCATTCGTCCTGCACGAACTCACTGTTTTCCAGAAGGACATGCACCATGCGTATCGTCGTAGCTCTGGGCGGTAACGCCCTGCTCCGCCGTGGCGAACCGATGACCGCTGACAACCAGCGCGCCAACATCCGCATCGCCACCGAGCAAATCGCCAAGATCCATCCCGGCAACCAACTGGTCATCGCCCACGGCAATGGCCCGCAAGTCGGCCTGCTGTCGCTGCAAGCGGCGGCCTATACCTCCGTCTCCCCCTACCCGCTGGACGTGCTCGGTGCAGAAACCGAAGGCATGATCGGCTACATCATCGAACAGGAACTGGGTAACTTGCTGGACTTCGAGGTCCCGTTCGCCACCCTGCTCACTCAGGTCGAAGTCGACGCCAACGACCCGGCCTTCAAGAACCCGACCAAGCCGATCGGCCCGGTCTACGACAAGGCCGAAGCGGAAAAACTCGCCGCCGAAAAAGGCTGGGCCATCGCGCCCGACGGCGACAAGTTCCGCCGTGTGGTCGCCAGTCCACGGCCAAAACGCATCTTCGAAATCCGCCCGATCAAGTGGCTGCTGGACAAGGGCAGCATCGTCATTTGCGCCGGTGGCGGCGGCATTCCGACCATGTATGACGAGAACCGCAACCTCAAGGGCATCGAGGCGGTGATCGACAAGGACCTGTGCTCCTCGCTGCTGGCTGAACAACTGGCAGCGGATTTGCTGGTGATCGCCACCGACGTCAACGCCGCGTTCATCGACTTCGGCAAAACGAGCCAGAAAGCCATCGCCGAGGCGCATCCGGACGAACTCGAACGACTGGGTTTTGCCGCAGGTTCCATGGGACCAAAGGTTCAGGCAGCCTGCGAATTCGCGCGCCATACTGGCAAGGTTGCGGTGATCGGTTCGCTGGCAGACATCGAAGCCATCGTCCAGGGCACCGCCGGTACTCGGGTCAGCACGGCGAAGCCCGGCATCAGCTATCGATAATTAGAAACTCCGGGGGCAGGCGTGAGGTCTGCCCTTCTCCCATGCCTTGAAAGGAGAAAACCATGGCCCAGTTCGAACCCGGTCATTTGCATATCGAGCGACATGCGTTGACTGACGACGACGTCAATTACAACGTGTGCCTCGACTATGAAGTGTTCACTGATCCCCAGAAAGGCAAAGGGATACAGTTCACTCTGCATGGCAACATGCAGGGCAAGGACATGAAGGAAACGTTTTTCCTGCCCAAGGAAGAGGCTTACAACTTCGCCCGCGACGTGACACGAATCGCCGAAAAATACGGGATTCCCAAGACTCACAGCCAGATCGGCTCGGTTCACAAACATTACGACTTGATGTTTGAAGACATCCGCAAGCAGCTGGATATGCATTCCGGGGATCCGGTCAATCTTGAGCATTTCGAGTAACCACCCATTGAGCGTTCCCACGCGGACGGTTCGACGCCTCGACATGGGAACGATCAGCGCAGAACACAGGATCGTTCCCACGCTCTGCGTGGGAACGCCGCCACGGACGCTCCGCGTCCGCTGTGACGCAGAGCGTCACGAGATGCATTCCCACGCAGAGCATGGGAACGATCAGCGGGGACACAGGTTTCACCATTAGCCCGCCCCAAGGCATACTTGCCACCCTCCGCAATCCAGAACCCAAAACCGCCCCATGCGTATCCACGTCAGCTTCATCGACCGCGTCGGCATCACCCAGGAAGTCCTGGCTATCCTCGGTGGGCGTAATCTCAATCTGGATGCGGTGGAGATGATCCCGCCCAACGTCTACATCGACGCGCCGACCTTGAGCCCGCAAGTACTCGAAGAACTCAAAGATGCGCTGTTTCGTGTGCGCGGCGTGGAAGCGGTGACCGTGGTCGACATCCTCCCCGGTCAGCGTCGGCACTTGCAGCTCGACGCGTTGCTCGCGGCGATGACTGATCCCGTTTTGGCGCTCGACAGTGCCGGCAAAGTCTTGCTGGCCAATCCGGCGTTGATCGCGTTGTACGGTCGCGAACCGGCCGGCGAAAGCGTCGCGGAACTGTTCAACGATCCCGGCGTGCTCGACACCCTGCTCGAACACGGCTTCCGTCTGCCGCTGCGCGAGATCACCGTCAACGGCCAGACCCTGTTGCTCGACGCCACGCCGATCACCGACGCTGGCGCCCTGCTGACCTTGTATCAACCGAACCGCATCGGCGAACAGCTCTCGGCGTTGCACCATGACCACGCCGAAGGCTTCGATGCCCTGCTCGGCGAATCTCCGGCGATTCGTACCCTCAAGGCTCGCGCTCAAAGAGTGGCAGCCCTGGATGCGCCGCTGTTGATCCAGGGTGAAACCGGCACCGGTAAAGAACTGGTGGCCCGCGCCTGCCACGCCATCAGTGCGCGACATAGCGCACCGTTTCTCGCGCTGAACTGCGCGGCTCTGCCGGAGAACCTCGCCGAAAGCGAACTGTTCGGCTACGCTCCCGGCGCCTTCACCGGCGCGGCGCGGGGAGGCAAACCGGGGCTGATGGAACTGGCCAACCAGGGCACGGTGTTTCTCGACGAAATCGGTGAGATGTCGCCGTACTTGCAGGCCAAGTTGCTGCGCTTTTTGAATGACGGCAGCTTCCGCCGCGTCGGTGGCGATCGTGAGGTGAAGGTCAACGTGCGCATCCTCAGCGCGACTCACCGTGATCTGGAAAAAATGGTCAGCGAAGGCCTGTTCCGCGAAGACCTGTTCTATCGCCTCAATGTGCTCAACGTTGAAGTGCCGCCACTGCGCGAACGCGGTCAGGACATTCTGCTGCTGGCGCGATATTTCATGCAGCAGGCCTGCGCGCAGATCCAGCGCCCGGTCTGCCGCCTCGCCCCCGGTACTTATCCGGCCCTGCTCGGCAACCGCTGGCCAGGCAATGTGCGCCAGTTGCAGAACGTGATCTTCCGCGCCGCCGCGATCTGCGAAAGCAGCCTGGTCGACATCGGCGATCTCGACATCGCCGGCACCTCCGTTGCACGGCAGACTGACAGCGACGTCGACAGCCTCGAACAAGCGGTCGAGTCGTTCGAAAAGTCGCTGCTGGAAAAACTCTACGTCAGCTACCCCTCGACCCGGCAACTGGCGAGCCGCTTGCAGACCTCGCACACCGCTATCGCCCATCGGTTGCGCAAGTACGGCATTCCCAACAAGCTCTGAGCACAATGCAAAACCTGTGGGAGCTGGCTTGCCAGCGATAGCGGTGCGTCAGTCACCTGCAATATCACAGGTAAAGACGTTATCGCTGGCAAGCCAGCTCCCACAGGGTTATGTGACGGATTCGAAATCCGCTCAAAAACGACCTCCATCTGTACTGAAAGCGCTACAGCGGAACGATATCGCTACACCCTCCTCCGGTCACCGCTGTGCAAGGCTTTGATCCCGTTCAGCTTTTTTCCTCGCTCCACGCTGTAGCGATTTCGCTACACTCTACTCAATCAATCATCTCGACCAAATAGATAACCCATTGATTTATATGGATAAATAAACCTTGGCCGCGTTCTTGCTAATGAACCCTTCATAAATAAGGGCTTCCCTGCCCACGCCTTCAACCGCGTCCACCAGACGAGTCTGGCCCCTGAGGAGTTTCCATGAGCGAGTTGCGTTTTACTGAAGATCACGAATGGCTGCGCGCCGAAGCTGACGGCTCTGTCACTGTCGGCATCACCGCTTTCGCGCAGAACGCCTTGGGCGACGTGGTGTTCGTGCAACTGCCTGAACTGCAGGCTTATGAAAAAGGCGCTGAAGCCGCCACCGTGGAATCGGTAAAAGCCGCCAGCGGCGTGTACATGCCGCTGGACGGTGACGTACTGGAAGTGAACCCGGCACTGGAAGACGCCCCGGAACTGGTCAACGAAGATCCGCTGGGCCAAGGCTGGTTCTTCCGCTTCCAGCCAAGCGACGCCGCCGCTGTCGGCAAACTGCTGGATCAAGACGCTTACGACCGTCTGATCAAAGCCCAAGCCGAAGCCTGAGGAACCTGACATGACCCAAGTACAACTCGGCACCGCCAACGAATTCATCGCCCGTCACATCGGCCCGCGCGCCGGTGACGAGCAAGCCATGCTCAACAGCCTCGGATTCGATTCGCTCGAAGCCCTGAGCGCCAGCGTCATCCCGGAAAGCATCAAGGGCACCAGCGTGCTCGGCATGGACGACGGTCTGAGCGAAGCCGATGCCCTGGCGATGATCAAATCGATCGCCGGCAAGAATCAGCTGTTCAAGACCTACATCGGCCAGGGCTACTACAACTGCCACACGCCGTCGCCGATCCTGCGCAACCTCCTGGAAAACCCGGCCTGGTACACCGCTTACACGCCGTACCAGCCAGAAATTTCCCAGGGCCGTCTTGAAGCGCTGCTGAACTTCCAGACCCTGATCAGCGACCTCACCGGCCTGCCGATCGCCAACGCTTCCCTGCTCGACGAAGCCACCGCCGCTGCCGAAGCCATGACCTTCTGCAAACGTTTGAGCAAGAACAAAGGCAGCCACCAGTTCTTCGCCTCGATCCACAGCCACCCGCAAACCCTCGACGTGCTACGCACCCGTGCCGAGCCGCTGGGCATCGAAGTCGTTGTGGGCGATGAGCGTGAACTGACCGACGTGACGCCATTCTTTGGCGCGCTGCTGCAATACCCGGCCAGCAACGGTGATGTGTTCGACTACCGCGAACTGACCGAACGCTTCCACGCCGCCAATGCGCTGGTTGCGGTCGCCGCTGACCTGCTGGCCCTGACCCTGCTGACCGCCCCGGGCGAGTTCGGCGCGGACGTCGCTATCGGTTCGGCACAACGCTTCGGCGTGCCGCTGGGCTTCGGTGGCCCGCACGCGGCTTACTTCTCCACCAAGGATGCATTCAAGCGTGACATGCCGGGCCGTCTGGTCGGTGTTTCGGTTGACCGTTTCGGCAAACCGGCGCTGCGTCTGGCGATGCAGACCCGCGAGCAACACATCCGCCGCGAGAAGGCCACGTCGAACATCTGCACCGCGCAAGTGCTGCTGGCCAACATCGCCAGCATGTACGCCGTCTACCACGGCCCGAAAGGCCTGACGCAGATTGCCAATCGCGTGCATCACCTGACCGCGATTCTCGCCAAGGGCTTGACCGCGCTGGGCCTGAAGGTCGAGCAGGAAAGCTTCTTCGACACCCTGACTCTGGCCACCGGCGCGCAAACCGCCGCGCTGCACGACAAGGCTCACGCTGCGCAGATCAACCTGCGCGTGATTGATGCCGAACGTCTGGGCCTGTCGGTCGACGAAACCACCACCCAGGCTGACATCGAAACCCTGTGGAGCCTGTTCGCCGACGGCAAGACCCTGCCGGACTTCGCTGCGCTGGCCGCTTCGGTGCACAGCACCATCCCGGCTGCGCTGGTACGTCAGTCGCCAATCCTCAGCCACCCGGTGTTCAACCGTTATCACTCGGAAACCGAGCTGATGCGCTACCTGCGCAAACTGGCGGACAAGGACCTGGCACTGGATCGCACCATGATCCCGCTGGGCTCGTGCACCATGAAACTCAACGCCGCCAGCGAAATGATCCCGGTGACCTGGGCCGAATTCGGCGCCCTGCACCCGTTCGCTCCAGCAGCGCAAAGCGCCGGTTATCAGCAACTGACCGATGAACTGGAAGCGATGCTCTGCGCCGCCACCGGTTACGACGCGATCTCGCTCCAACCGAACGCCGGTTCGCAAGGTGAGTACGCCGGCCTGCTGGCGATCCGCGCCTACCACCAGAGCCGTGGCGATGAGCGTCGCGACATCTGCCTGATCCCGTCGTCCGCCCACGGCACCAACCCGGCCACCGCCAACATGGCTGGCATGCGCGTGGTTGTGACTGCGTGCGATGCGCGCGGCAACGTCGACATCGAAGACCTGCGCGCCAAGGCCATCGAGCACCGCGAACACCTCGCTGCCCTGATGATCACTTACCCGTCGACCCACGGCGTGTTTGAAGAAGGCATCCGCGAAATCTGCGGGATCATTCATGACAACGGCGGCCAGGTGTACATCGACGGCGCCAACATGAACGCGATGGTCGGCCTCTGCGCACCGGGCAAGTTCGGCGGCGATGTTTCGCACTTGAACCTGCACAAGACCTTTTGTATTCCGCACGGCGGTGGCGGCCCGGGCGTCGGCCCGATTGGCGTCAAGTCGCACCTGACACCGTTCCTGCCGGGCCATGGCCAGATGGAACGCAAAGAAGGCGCGGTGTGCGCGGCACCGTTCGGCAGCGCGAGCATTCTGCCGATCACCTGGATGTACATTCGCATGATGGGCGGCGCCGGTTTGAAGCGTGCTTCGCAACTGGCGATCCTCAACGCCAACTACATTTCCCGTCGTCTGGAAGAGCACTACCCAGTGCTGTACACCGGCAGCAACGGTCTGGTGGCGCACGAGTGCATCCTTGATCTGCGTCCGCTCAAAGACAGCAGCGGCATCAGCGTCGATGACGTCGCCAAGCGTCTGATCGACTTCGGCTTCCACGCTCCGACCATGTCGTTCCCGGTGGCGGGCACGTTGATGATCGAGCCGACCGAAAGCGAATCCAAGGAAGAACTGGACCGCTTCTGCGACGCCATGATCCGCATCCGCGAAGAAATCCGCGCCGTGGAAAACGGCACGCTGGACAAGGACGACAACCCGCTGAAAAACGCTCCGCACACCGCGGCAGAGCTGGTTGGCGAATGGGCCCACCCGTACAGCCGCGAGCAAGCGGTGTATCCGGTGGCGTCGTTGATCGAAGGTAAATACTGGCCGCCGGTCGGTCGCGTCGACAACGTGTTCGGCGACCGCAACCTGGTGTGCGCCTGCCCGTCGATCGAAAGCTACGCTTAAAGGAATGGGGGGCATTCATTTGCCCCCACTCCCGACAACACCGCAAAACCTGTGGGAGCTGGCTTGCCAGCGATGAGGGTGGATCAGTCTCCACTTCTATTGCCTGACACACCGCCATCGCTGGCAAGCCAGCTCCCACAAGGAACGCATCAAGCCTGATATTCCGCCAATTCCTATAACAAGAAACCGGAGAACCACTCATGTCGTTAAGCGTGTTCGACCTGTTCAAGATTGGCATCGGTCCCTCCAGCTCCCACACCGTCGGCCCGATGCGCGCTGCTGCGCGCTTCGCTGAAGGCCTGCGACGTGAAAACCTGCTGACTAGCACCGCCAGCGTTCGCGTTGAGCTCTACGGATCCCTCGGCGCCACCGGCAAGGGGCACGGCAGCGACAAAGCCGTACTGCTCGGCCTCGAAGGCGAACACCCGGACACCGTCGACACCGAAACCGTCGCCGCGCGCCTGCAAGACATTCGCGGCAACGGCCTGCTGAATCTGCTCGGCGAGCACAGCATTGCGTTCAACGAAAAAGAACACCTGGCGATGATCCGCAAGCCGCTGGCCTATCACCCCAACGGCATGATCTTTCGTGCATTCGATGCGGCAGGCATTCAGATTCGCAGCCGCGAGTACTACTCGGTCGGTGGCGGTTTCGTGGTCGACGAGGATGCGGCCGGTGCCGATCGCATCGTCGAAGACGCCACGCCGCTGACCTTCCCGTTCAAAAGTGCCAAGGATTTGCTCAGTCATTGCGCCACCTACGGTCTGTCGATCAGTCAGGTGATGCTGACCAACGAAAGCGCCTGGCGCCCGGAAGCGGAAACCCGTGCCGGTCTGCTGAAGATCTGGCAGGTGATGCAGGACTGCGTCGCGGCGGGTTGCCGTAACGAAGGCATCTTGCCGGGTGGTTTGAAGGTCAAACGACGTGCGGCGGCGCTGCATCGGCAACTGTGCAAGAACCCGGAATCAGCGCTGCGCGATCCGTTGTCGGTGCTCGACTGGGTCAACCTCTACGCCTTGGCGGTCAACGAAGAAAACGCCAACGGCGGGCGCGTGGTCACGGCGCCGACCAACGGTGCGGCGGGGATTATTCCTGCTGTTTTGCATTACTACATGCGCTTTATTCCCGGTGCGAATGACGACGGCGTGGTGCGATTTCTGCTCACTGCGGCGGCCATCGGCATTCTCTACAAGGAAAACGCCTCCATCTCCGGCGCCGAAGTCGGTTGTCAGGGTGAAGTCGGCGTTGCCTGCTCAATGGCGGCCGGCGCGTTGTGTGAAGTGCTCGGCGGCAGCGTGCAGCAAGTCGAGAACGCTGCGGAGATCGGCATGGAACATAACCTGGGCCTGACCTGCGACCCGATTGGCGGCCTGGTACAAGTGCCGTGCATCGAGCGCAATGCGATGGGCTCGGTGAAGGCGATCAACGCGGTGCGCATGGCCATGCGTGGCGACGGTCAACATTTCGTCTCCCTCGACAAAGTCATTCGCACCATGCGCCAGACCGGCGCCGACATGAAAAGCAAATACAAAGAGACCGCCCGCGGCGGTCTGGCGGTCAACATTATCGAATGCTGAACCTTATTTAACTCCGCCTCCCTCAGGGAGACGATCGTACTTAGCCCCCTCTCCCTCCGGGAGAGGGCTGGGGTGAGGGGCTTTTGATCTTGATCTCAATCTTGCCCCTCATCCCAAACTCAAATTTTCAAGGAGCCACGCATGTCCACCGAACAACTGTCGAAAACCCCGCTGCACGCTCTGCACATCGAACTTGGCGCCCGCATGGTGCCGTTCGCCGGCTACGACATGCCGGTGCAATACCCGTTGGGCGTGATGAAAGAACACCAGCACACCCGTGAGCAGGCCGGGCTGTTCGACGTTTCGCACATGGGCCAGATTCGCCTGACCGGTGCCAACGCCGCCAAAGCCCTGGAAACCCTGGTGCCGGTGGACATCATCGACCTGCCAGTGGGCATGCAGCGTTACGCGATGTTCACCAATGAAACCGGCGGCATTCTCGACGACCTGATGGTCGCCAACCTCGGTAACGACGAACTGTTCCTGGTGGTCAACGCGGCGTGCAAGGATCAGGATCTGGCGCATCTGCAAAAACACATCGGCGATCAGTGCACCATTACGGAGCTGTTCGAAGCCCGTGCCCTGCTCGCTCTGCAGGGTCCAGCAGCGGTTACCGTGCTGGCGCGCCTCGCGCCTGAGGTCGCGAAAATGACCTTCATGCAGTTCAACCGCGTGCAACTGTTGGGTGTGGATTGCTTCGTCAGCCGTTCGGGTTACACCGGTGAAGACGGCTTCGAAATCTCGGTGCCAGCCGCCGATGCGGAAAAACTCGCTCGCGCCCTGCTCGCCGAGCCAGAAGTCCAGGCCATTGGCCTTGGCGCTCGCGATTCGCTGCGCCTTGAAGCCGGTCTGTGCCTGTACGGCCACGACATGAACACCGCCACCACGCCAATCGAGGCCAGCCTGTTGTGGGCGATCTCCAAGCCGCGCCGCGCCGATGGCGCACGGGCCGGCGGTTTCCCGGGTGCAGAACAAGTCTTTGCTCAACAAGAGAACGGTGTCGCGCGTAAACGCGTCGGCCTGCTGCCGCAAGAACGCACGCCAGTGCGTGAAGGCGCGGAGATCGTCAACGAAGCGGGCGAGATCATTGGCAGCGTGTGCAGCGGCGGTTTCGGACCGACCCTGGGCGGGCCATTGGCGATGGGCTACCTCGACAGTGCTTATGTCACCCTCGATACAACCGTTTGGGCCATCGTGCGTGGGAAAAAGGTGCCAATGCTTGTAAGCAAAATGCCATTTGTTCCACAACGCTACTATCGTGGTTGACTGACTGTTTCTATAAGTAACGCGATTGCGTTATGCGTGCACTAATGTGTAACGCAATCGCCACAAAAAAGTGCATTTTCTAACAGTCGATTCGAATATGAACTTTGCTTATAACGTTCGAAAAGATTTGAACAAGCTAATCGTCTAAGCCTGCACTAGTGGACCGACTAACTGCCAGCAAGTGCAGCAAAACCGGGCCCTTGCGGGGGCTTGTTTTTTCTCCCGTAGTTGGCGTAGAGTTTGTCCACTGTGTTTGCATGGGTCAGCTTGGAATCGTGACCTGGGCAGTAGCCTACAAGTTAGCTACATCCCGTTCGACGTCTTCTTACTCTCCTGCAACCAGCCCCAGTACTCTTTCATGAGAAAGAGACTGTCATCAATTTATTGCGTCAAAGGAAATAAGAAATGTCCCAACGTCAGAGCGGTACCGTCAAGTGGTTTAACGACGAGAAAGGTTTTGGTTTTATCACTCCTGAAAGCGGTCCGGATCTGTTCGTGCATTTCCGCGCTATCCAGGGCAACGGCTTCAAGAGCCTGAAAGAAGGCCAGAAAGTGACTTTCGTTGCTGTGCAAGGCCAGAAAGGCATGCAGGCTGACGAAGTACAAGCAGAAGCCTGATCTCTGTAACGAAAAAGCCCCTGATATTGATATCAGGGGCTTTTTTGTGCGCGCGAATCCGTAAAATGGCGCTTCATTTTGCGTCCAGAGGCTGCCATGTCGAAAAACCTGCTCACCCCCGAGGGCGACTTTCCTCCCGTTGGCCTCGGCCGTCGTCTGGCCGCGATGTTCTATGACTTTCTGCTGTGCACCGCTCTGCTGATCGTGACCGGCTTCGTTTACAAGTTGATCCAGGCGGCGATCATCGGCGAAGAACGTCTGCGCGCAATGACCGACGCCGGCAAACTCGACGGCGATCCGCTCTACTCGACAGTGCTGTTGCTGGTGCTGTTTGCCTTCTTCGCCAAATTCTGGACCCATGGCGGGCAGACACTGGGTATGCAGGTGTGGGGGATTCGCGTACAGAACGCCAATGGCGAGGCGATCAGCCTGTGGCAGGCGCTGCTGCGCTTCATGGTGTCGATTGCTTCGTGGCTGTGTGTGGGGCTCGGATTCTTCTGGTCGCTGTACGACAAGCAGAAGCGCACGTGGCACGACATCTATTCCGACACCCGCGTGGTGCGGATTCCGAAGAAGACCAAGTAATTTCCAGACGCCAGAAACCACAGTAGGAGTGAGCCTGCTCGCGATAGCGGTGTGTCAGCAAACATAATTGCTATCTGACACACCGCTATCGCAAGCAGGCTCACTCCTACAGGTTTGTTTGTTGCCTGAAAGACCTCAGGCGTTACCGGCCAGCTTCATCCGCGCCGCTTGCGTAAAGTCCAGCATCCGCTTCAACGGCCGAATCGCCTGCGGAATCAACGCCGGATCAACAAAGATCTCGTTCGTCCCTTCCTTCAAGCTCTTGAGCGTGCGCTCAAGGGTATTCATGGCCATCCACGGGCAATGTGCGCAACTGCGACACGCGGCGCCGTTACCGGCGGTTGGCGCCTCGATGAAGACCTTGTCCGGGCACAGCTGCTGCATCTTGTAGAAGATGCCTCGGTCGGTGGCGACAATCAGCGTCTTGTTCGGCAGGCTTTGCGCGGCAGCGATCAATTGACTGGTGGAGCCTACGGCATCGGCCAGTTCGATCACCGAAGTCGGCGATTCCGGGTGCACCAGAATTGCCGCGTCCGGGTACAGCGCTTTCATGTCTTCGAGCTGCTTGGACTTGAACTCTTCATGGACGATGCAGGCACCGTCCCAGAGCAGCATATCGGCGCCGGTCTTGCGTTGGATATAAGTGCCCAGATGCTTGTCCGGCCCCCAGATGATGGTCTCGCCGTTGTCCATCAGGCTTTCGACGATTTCCAGTGCGCAGCTCGATGTCACCACCCAGTCGGCCCGCGCCTTCACGGCAGCGGAAGTGTTGGCGTAAACCACTACCGTGCGCTCTGGATGCTGATCGCAGAACGCCGAGAACTCGTCCACCGGGCAACCCAGGTCGAGCGAGCAAGTCGCTTCCAGAGTTGGCATCAGCACACGTTTTTCAGGATTGAGAATCTTCGCGGTCTCGCCCATGAACTTCACGCCGGCGACCACTACGGTCTTGGCCGGATGAGCATTGCCGAAGCGAGCCATCTCCAGGGAGTCGGAGACACAGCCGCCGGTTTCTTCGGCCAGAGCCTGAATCACCGGGTCGCAATAAAAGTGGGCAACCAACACCGCGTCCTGAGCCTTGAGCTCGGCGGCGATGGCAGAACGGTAATAAGCCTCTTCCTCGGCCGTCAGCGGTTTGGGCTGTTTGGCATCGAGGTGGGCTTGAACCAGAAGGCGTTCGGAAATCTGCGTCATGTTCGCAAGACCTGCAGGCGCTTTCGCGCGAAAGTCGAGTATACACCCGGCTCCGGACCGCTTGAGGGTACCGCCGGGAGAGTGAGTTTTATCAGGCACGGACAGCGTTGAAGCTGCGCAAGGCTACAGAATATCCCGTTGATACAAAAGATGATTCTGACCTGCGTCAGCGCCGCTGGCACTGAAAGAGCAGACGCCCGAATTGCAGGCAAAAAAAAACCCGGAAATCCTCACTTTCGTGGGCCTTCCGGATTTTCTAAACCGCCAAATATGGTGGGTCGTGTGGGATTCGAACCTACGACCAATTGGTTAAAAGCCAACTGCTCTACCAACTGAGCTAACGACCCGCTGTGTGGTGGCGCGTATAATACTGATTTTTAAGGACTATTCAACACCTTTTTGAAAAAAATCAAAAATAAGGTGTTGGATCCTCCACACCGGCTGCCGCAAAGCCTTCTGCACGCAGGCGGCAGCTGTCGCATTTGCCGCATGCGCGGCCGTCATTATCGGCCTGATAGCAGGAAACGGTCAGGCCGTAATCGACACCAAGCTTCACGCCTGCCTGAACGATTTGCGCCTTGCTCAAATTCTGCAACGGCGCCTGGATACGGAAGCCATTGCCCTCGACACCGGCCTTGGTCGCCAGATTCGCCATGCGCTCGAACGACTCGATGAACTCGGGACGGCAATCCGGGTAACCGGAATAGTCCACGGCGTTCACACCGATGAAGATGTCGCGAGCGCCGAGCACTTCAGCCCAACCCAGCGCCAGAGACAGAAAAACGGTATTGCGCGCCGGCACATAAGTGACCGGGATGCCCTCGCCCAGCTCCTCCGGAATGTCGATGCTGCTATCAGTCAGTGCCGAGCCGCCCATGCCGTTCAGGTTGAGGCCGATCACCTTGTGTTCGACCACACCCAGATCCCGGGCAACGCGGGCAGCAGCGTGCAATTCTGCGTGAGAGCGCTGGCCATAATCGAAACTCATTGTGTAGCAGCTATAGCCTTCGGCGCGGGCCATGGCCACGACGGTTGCCGAGTCGAGGCCGCCGGACAGCAGGATGACCGCACGTTTTTCGGTGGTGTTCAGTTGTTCGGTCATGTCAGCGCCCCGGCTCATCGTTCCAAAGATATTTATGCAACTGCAATTGCAGGCGTACCGGCAAATTGTCTGCCACCACCCAGTCCGCCAGATCCCGAGCATTCAGGTCATGGTGGCTAGGCGAGAACAGCACTTCGCCGGCGCGTCGATCCAGTCCGTACTGAATCAGCTTGGAAACCGCCCAGTCGTAGTCTTCCCGCGAGCAGATGACAAACTTCACCTGATCGTTCGGGGTCAGCAGTTCGATATTTTCGTAACGGTTGCGGTGAGCTTCTTTCGAACCCGGCGTCTTCAGGTCGACCACGCGACTGACGCGCGGATCGACAGCCGAAACGTCAAGGGCGCCGCTGGTTTCCAGCGAAACCTCGTAACCGGCATCACACAACTGTTTGAGCAAAGAAATGGCGTTCGGCTGTGCCAATGGCTCACCGCCGGTGACGCACACGTAGCGCGGTCGAAACCCGGCTACTTGTTCAAGGATGTCGTCGAGGGTGCGGATTGTCCCGCCACTGAACGCATAGGCACTGTCGCAGTATTGGCAACGCAATGGGCAACCGGTCAGGCGCACAAAAACCGTGGGCAGCCCGGCGGTCCGCGTTTCCCCCTGCAAAGAGTAGAAAACTTCGGTAATTCTCAATGTGTCTTGCATAGTCGCCACGGGCGTAACAGCTAAACAGGCTGTCCGCCTCCGTCAGGCACTTCAGGCAATCCCGCCAACGCGTAGACCACAAGAAGCGTGTTTCAGAAAAAGGGCGTGAATTCTAACGAAAAAACCCGCGACAAGCGCGGGTTTCTTCCAAACGGGTAAAGCTGCGTTACATGCGTTGCAGATCGCGCTGGGCCAACTGCGCGGCGGACGTGCCCGGATATTGGGCCACCACCTGCTGCAGGATGCCTTTGACCTTGTCGGTGTGACCGAGACGGCGCTCTACATCGGCGAGCTTGTACAGCGAATCCGGCACTTTGGCATGCTTGGGATACAGCTGCGATACCTTGGCAAACGCCTGACCTGCACCTTGCAGATCACCTTTGGCCAGGTTCACTTCACCCAACCAGTACTGAGCATTGCCCGCGTATTGGCTGTTCGGGTATTTGCGCAGGAAAGCGGCGAAAGCCTGACTGGCCTTGTCGAAATCCTTGGCTTTGATCAGGTCGAAAGCGGCATCGTAATACAGCTTTTCCTTGGCCGGATCACCCGGTTCACTACTTGCAGCAGGTGCCTGGGCAGCAGCCCCGGCGCCAGCGGCAGCACCGGCAGCAGCACTTGCATCGCCACCGGCAGAAGAATTCTCAGGAGTCGCGGCAGGTGCAACACCGGATCCTATGCGCCGATCAAGATCCTGGTATCGCTCCAGGGATTCTTGCTTCATGCGCGCAACCTGATTCTGCAGTTCTTCAATCACGCCTTGCTGGCGCGAAATCTGATCCTGCATTTGTTGCAGTTGGTTGAACAGCATGCCTTGTGCCGAGGCAGGGGCCGAAGCCGCTCCCCCGGCATAGGCGCCGTTCGTACCGTAACCCGCAGGCGGATAACTACTCCCGCTATTGTTATAACCGGAGTTGTCATCGACCACAGGAACCGCAGCCCACGCCGCAAGCGGCGCGAGGCTGAGAGCCAGAACAGTTACAGCACGACGGCACGTTCGCATATCGAATTACTTACGCAGTTCGACACGACGGTTTTGAGCCCAGGACTGCTCGTCGTTGCCGGTAGCAACTGGACGCTCTTCGCCGTAGGAAACCAGTTCCAGCTGAGCTGGGGAAACACCTTGCAGTACCAGGTAGCGTTGAACGGCTTTCGCACGACGCTCGCCCAGTGCCATGTTGTACTCACGAGTACCACGTTCGTCGGTGTTGCCTTCCAGAACAACGCGAGCGCCGTTAGCTTTCAGGTCTTTGGCGTGAACGTCCAGAGCGCGCATGGCTTCTGGCTTCAGGTCCGAGCTGTCGTATTCGAAGTAGAAGGTGGTGATTGCGCGCAGAGCAGCTTCTTCGCTCAGGGAACCGTCAACGGCACCAGTGTTTGCGCCGTAACCAGCGTTTGGATCAACAGCGCCTTCACCGGCGTTGTCGCCGCCTTTGGACGAGCAACCTACAGCTACAGCCATGGCCAGAGCCAGCGCAGCAAATTTACCAAACTTCAGCATTTCCATCGTGAAACTCCTAATGAACCCCAGTGTGTTAAGTAAAACGTAAAGCGCCGCGTCAGTTCAGGTAAGGGGACCAGGACGGTTCTCTGACTTCGCCTTGAGCGGTAGGAAGCGGGAGCCTCACGCGTCCATTAATGGACACGAGCATCAAGACTCCCCGGCCCTGCTGGCGGGTGGCGTAGATTACCATGGTGCCGTTGGGCGCAACAGTAGGTGACTCGTCCAGAGTGCTATCAGTGAGGATCTTTACACTACCTCGCTGCAAATCCTGGGCCGCCACCTTGAAATTGGTGAAGCCATCCTGGCGATGGATCATCACCAGAGTCTTTTCGTCAGCCGACAGTTTCGGGTTGGCGTTGTAGTTACCGATGAAGGTCACTCGCTCCGCACCGCCACCGCTGGCGCTGGTTTTGTAGATCTGTGGCTTGCCGCCACGGTCGGACGTGAAGTAGATGGTCGAGCCATCCTTGCCCCAGTACGGTTCGGTGTTGATGCCAGGGCCCGCGGTTACACGGGTGATCTGACGCGAACCGAGGTTCATCACATAGATGTCCGGGTTACCGTCTTTCGACAGTACGAACGCCAGGCGATTGCCATCCGGCGACCAGGCTGGCGCGCCGTTCAGGCCTTCGAAGTTGGTGATCTGCTCACGGCGACCGGTGTCGATGTTCTGCATGAAGATGCGCGGACGCTTCTGTTCGAACGACACGTAGGCGATACGCTTGCCATCTGGTGCAAAACGCGGCGACAGAATCGGCTCGCGCGATTGCAGCAGAGTCACGGCGCGGGCACCGTCGTAGTCCGAACGCTGCAGGGTGTAACGGGTGTTCTTCTCGGAGAAGCGCTCAGCCGTTACGTACAGCAGACGGGTGGAAAACGCACCTTTGATGCCGGTGAGTTTTTCAAACGACTGGTCCGAGATGTAGTGCGCCATGTCGCGCAGCTGCTCGGTAGTACCGGAGACACTGCCGTCGGCCACTTTCTGCTCGGTGGCGACGTTGAACAGTGCCCATTGCACCTGCAGACGACCGCCTGCTGGAACGATGCTGCCAACCATCATGTATTGAGCACCCACCGCCTTCCAGTCACGGAAGATGATTTCGCTCGGCTGGCTTGGCTGGCTGATCATGTTTTGCTTTGGAATCGGCGAGTAGTAGCCCGAGTTGCGCAAATCGTTACCAATGATTTCAGCCATGTCGTCCGGCAGGACTGCACCGCCCTGGAAACCGAACGGTACAACAGCGATCGGCGTTGCCCGATCGCTACCACTGGTGACCAGAATGTTCTTTTCATCAGCCATCGCGATCCCTGCCATGCAGCAGATCACGACCAGCATTCCTCGAAGAAGGTTTCTCACAAGGCTAAGTCCTCAGGTGTGAATGTCATCTTGAATGAACGATATGGAGCGAAATCGCTCGCCTTCATTCCCTGCATTTCTGTCAAACGTCCAATATTCTTCACTGCCGCCACTGCCGAAGCATCGAACGGACCGTCGCCACTGGATTTGGCCACGCTGACCGAAGTCACCGTACCGTCCGGCAACATGCCGATTTGCAGCACGACCGTCATGCCTTTGCGTGCCGAAGGTGGACGAGCCCAACCTTCTGCTGCTCGCGCACGAATCAGGTCATCGAAACTGCCCGCGACTTCGTCACCCTGCTCATCGGCCAAGGCCTGCTGGCGCTGCGGCGTGTCGGAAAGCAAATCAGCCAAGGCCTGAGCCTTTTTGTCTTCGGTCGATTTACGTGCCGCATCCTGCGCTTTCTTCTTCGCAGCATCGGCAGCAGCTTTCTTCTTCGCTTCGTCGGCGATCTTCTTCTTCGCCTCTTCAGCTTCTGCTTTCTTCTTGGCGTCTTCGGCGGCTTTCTTCTTCGCGTCTTCGACGATTTTCTTCTTGGCTTCTTCAGCGGCTTCTTTCTTGGCTTCTTCCTTAGCCTCTTCTTCAGCCTTCTTCTTGGCTATATCAGCCAATTGTTTCTCTTCTGCCTTCTTGGCCTCGGCTTTCTTCGCGTCGTCGGCTTTCTTGGCATCATCAGCCTTCTTCGCCTCGTCCGCTTTTTTAGCCTCGTCGGCCTTCTTGGCTTCCTCGGCCTTTTGAGCCGCTTCTTCTTTCTTTTGTTCCGCAGCTTTCACCGCTTCCTGCTCGACCTTTTTTTGCTCCATCTGCTCGACTTCGGTCTGGCGCGCGGCGGATTTCTTCGCCTCACCCGCAATCTTCTGATTGGTCTGGGTGGTTGCCTGACTTTTCGATTTCAGTTGGTACAGGGTCGCCTGGACAATCGGCTTGGCCGGCGGCAGCTCTGGTGTGAAGGCGAAACTGACAAACAGCATGCCGAACACCAGCACGTGCAAGACAATCGCCCAGACACTAGGCCAGAAGTAGCTTTCCGAGGCGGACGGCTCTCGCAGTTGCTGCATCAGGGGGCCTCGGTAATCAAACCAACATTACCGACCCCGGCTTTCTGCAATCCGCCCATGGCGCCCATGACGGAACCATAATCAACGGTTTTGTCGCCGCGGATAAAGACCTGCGTACGCTTGCCGCCTTCGGTGCCGGCGCGAATGATCTTGGTCACCGCATCGGTCATTTGCGGCAGGGTCATGGCCCTGTCCTGCTGCTTCTCGGTGTCGACTTCGCTGCCAAGGTTCCAGTAGTAGGTCTTGTCAGCCTTGATCGAAATGGTCAGGACCTGAGTGTTGTTGTCCTGCGGCAAGGCTTCGCTGGAAACCTTGGGCAGATCAACTTTCACGCCCTGATTGAGCATCGGCGCGGTCACCATGAAGATGACCAGCAGTACCAACATCACGTCGATGTAAGGCACTACGTTCATCTCGGCGACCGGCTTGCGCTTTTTGCGAGCTCGAGCGATTAAAGCCATTGGAAATTACCTGCTTATTCTTCGCTGGTGTGCACTTTGCGGTGCAGGATCGCCTGGAATTCATCGGCGAAGGTGTAGTAACGGCCCAGCAAGGTTTCGCTGCGAGCAGCAAAACGGTTGTAAGCGATGACCGCAGGGATCGCGGCGAACAGACCGATCGCGGTGGCGATCAGGGCTTCGGCGATCCCCGGGGCTACGGTGGCCAGGGTCGCTTGCTGGGCGCTGGCCAGACCGCGGAAGGAGTTCATGATGCCCCACACGGTACCGAACAGACCGATGTACGGGCTGACCGAACCGACGGTGGCAAGAAACGGCAGGCTCTGCTCCAGTTTCTCTTCTTCACGGGAGATGGCGACGCGCATGGCCCGGGCCACACCTTCCATCACCGCTTCAGGGTCGACACCTGGCTGCTGACGCAGACGGGAGAACTCTTTGAAACCGGCACGGAAGATCTGCTCGACGCCCGAATCCGGGTCAGGGTTGCTGCCGGCCTGACGGTACAGTTTGGACAGGTCGATACCCGACCAGAAGCGCTCTTCGAAGCTCTCCAGGGCACGTCGACCGGCACGCAGCAGGTTGCTGCGCTGAAAGATCATGATCCATGAGGTCACCGATGCGGCCACCAGAGTCAACATTACCAACTGCACCACGATGCTGGCATTGCTGACCAGGCTCCACATGGAGGAATGGTCGACGACGTTAGCTTCCACGCTTTATCTCCTGCTTTGAGTGTGTACCCGGACCGACCGCGTCGGCGAAGGCCGCACGCAAGTCTTCGGGAAGGGCCCGGGGTTTCAAACTGTTAGTGCGCACACAGGCCACCAAAAACTGCCCTTCACAGAGCAGCACATTATCCGTCGCCCGCCTGACCTGCTGTTTGAAGCGCAGGCTGGCACGGTTCAATTCGATTACATCAGCGCTTACCAGCAGTTCGTCGTCCAGTCGCGCCGGCGCGTGGTAGCGCGCTTCGCTGGAGTGCACGACAAACAACAGATCCTCCCCGGCAAGCTGCGATTGAGCAAAGCCCAGCTCGCGGAGCCGCTCGGTTCGAGCCCGTTCCATAAACTTGAGGTAATTAACGTAATACACGATGCCGCCCGCATCGGTGTCCTCGTAATAAACGCGACAACGATGTGCGAACGGCTCAAGCCCGTTTTGCGCGCGCATACTCTAGTGCTTACTCCTCAGGTTGCCAATCCGGCGAGGCAACTGTTTTTCATTGTTCAAAGGCTTTACCGCAAAAGTACCGTCGTCAGACAGTACAAACCCTGAATAAATCGACAACAAATGTGTATTAATCGTCCACGGCATCGAGAAACTCGTCTGCCACGGGCATCTCACCCATTCGTGACGGAATGTTTAAACCGAAATGCAGATACGCATGCCGCGTCACCACCCTGCCCCGTGGTGTGCGCATGATGTAGCCCTGCTGGATCAGGTACGGTTCCAGCACATCTTCAATGGTGTGGCGTTCTTCACTGATTGCCGCAGCGAGACTGTCGATCCCGACCGGACCGCCATCGAACTTCTCGATCATGGTCAGCAGCAGACGCCGGTCCTGGTGATCGAAACCGTGCTCGTCGACATCCAGCAGGTTCAGCGCCAGATCGGCCACTGACTTGGTGATGTGCCCCTTGGCGCGGACTTCAGCAAAATCGCGCACCCGACGCAGCAGACGGTTGGCAATTCGCGGCGTACCACGGGCGCGACGAGCGATTTCGAAAGCGCCCTCCGGATCCAGCGGCAGACCGAGAATATTCGCTGAACGCCCGACAATCGTTGCCAGATCCGCCGTGCTGTAGAACTCAAGACGCTGGACGATACCGAAGCGGTCACGCAACGGATTGGTCAGCATGCCGGCGCGCGTGGTTGCCCCGACCAGGGTAAACGGCGGCAGATCGAGCTTGATCGAACGCGCCGCAGGGCCCTCGCCGATCATGATGTCGAGCTGGAAATCTTCCATCGCCGGATACAGCACTTCTTCAACGATCGGCGACAGGCGATGAATTTCATCGATGAACAACACGTCGTGCGGTTCAAGGTTCGTCAACAACGCGGCCAGATCACCCGGCCGTTCCAGCACCGGCCCCGACGTGCTCTTGATCGACACGCCCATTTCCTGGGCAATGATGTTGGCCAGCGTGGTTTTACCCAGACCCGGCGGGCCGAAAATCAGCGTGTGATCAAGGGATTCACTGCGGCCACGGGCAGCCTGGATAAACAGTTCCATCTGCTCGCGCACGGTCGGCTGGCCGATATAGTCGGCCAGGCTGACCGGGCGAATGGCCCGGTCCTGGACTTCTTCGCGCTCGCGCGGACTGTGCGCGGCGGCGATCAGACGATCAGCTTCAATCACTTAAATCATTCCCTTCAGGGCGCGGCGGATCAGGTCTTCACTGCTCAAATTCTTGTCCTTGATGGCGGTAATCGCCTTGCTCGCTTCCTGAGGCTTGTAGCCCAGGGAAATCAGCGCACTCACAGCATCGTTCTCGGCGGTGTTGACCGGCGCCGGGCCGTCAGGCTGGTTCGGCACCAGGGCAAACATGGCCGGCGAGGTTTCCCAGGCCTTGAAGCGATCCTTGAGTTCAACCAGCAGACGCTCGGCGGTTTTCTTGCCCACGCCTGGCACCTTGGTCAGCGCCGAGGTGTCCTGGGATTGCACGCAGCGCACCAGCTCGTCGACTTCCAGGCTCGACATCAATGCCAAGGCCAATTTAGGCCCGACACCATTGAGACGGATCAACTCGCGAAAAAAGTCTCGCTCACGCTTGCCGGCAAAACCATAGAGTAACTGCGCGTCTTCGCGTACGACCAAGTGGGTGTGCAGGGTCAGTGGTTCACCGACCGACGGCAACCGATAAAGCGTGGTCATGGGCACTTCCAGCTCATACCCGAGGCCGTTTACATCGAGAATCAGGTGCGGCGGCTGTTTTTCAGCCAGGGTGCCGCGCAAGCGTCCAATCACGTTTCAGATCCTTGAGCGTTGGCCAGCCGTGGGCTGGCGACTGACGAAAGGTGCGCTACAGGCCGACGACCCAGGCATGAAACTCACCTTGCGAAAAATTTGATTGCTGATGCTATCAGAGACGCAGGCGCCCGCCACGACTGCGTGCCGTTCCCAAGCCGTGCGGCAACAGACTGGAGCGGGTATGCGCGTGACAAATGGCAATAGCCAAGGCATCGGATGCGTCGATTTGCGGTTTGCTGGTCAGCTTGAGCATGTGCATGACCATCATCTGCACCTGCTCTTTGTTCGCCGCGCCGGTGCCCACTACCGCTTGCTTGACCTGAGTCGCGGTGTATTCGGCGATTTCCAGACACTCTTCGGCGCCAGCGACAATGGCAGCTCCACGGGCCTGCCCGAGCTTGAGTGCCGAATCGGCGTTTTTCGCCATGAACACCTTTTCGATGCCCATGGTCACGGGGCCATAGGTCTGAATGATTTCACGCACGCCGCGATAGACGATTTGCAAACGCTCATGCAGTTCGCCGGCGCCGGTGCGAATACAGCCCGAGGCCACGTAAATGCAACCACCACGCCCGGTATCGCGAACAACGCCGTAACCGGTGATACGCGAACCGGGGTCGATACCAAGAATTAAAGTCATAACGCCTGCGGGTTCGAAATAACACAAAAACAAATGTGGGAGCTGGCTTGCCAGCGATGACGGAGTGTCAGACGCCATCATTGTCTGATGTGCCGACGCCATCGCTGGCAAGCCAGCTCCCACATTGAAGCCTAGTCGCTCTTAACCGAGCTGAGCGGCCACGTCTTCCGGAATATCCGCGTTCGAATAGACGTTCTGCACGTCGTCCAGATCCTCAAGCATATCGATCAGCTTGAGCACCTTCTCGGCGCCCTCCAGGTCCAGTTCGGCGCTGGTGGTCGGTTGCATGACGATTTCGGCGTCATCACCTTTGAAACCAGCGGCCTCCAGCGCATTACGTACCGCGTAGAAGCTGGTGAACGAGGTAAACACATCGATCGAGCCGTCTTCGTGGCTGACCACGTCATCGGCATCGGCTTCCAGCGCCGCTTCGGTCAGTGCGTCTTCGTCGACACCCGGCGCGAAGCTGATCTGGCCCTTGCGCTCGAACAGGTACGCTACCGAACCGTCAGTGCCGAGGTTGCCGCCACACTTGCTGAACGCATGGCGCACGGCGGCGGCGGTACGGTTGCGGTTGTCGGTCATGCACTCGACCATCACCGCCACGCCACCCGGGCCGTAACCTTCGTAGGTCAGCTCTTCAACGTTGTCCGCTTCGGTTGCACCGGCGCCGCGCGCAACCGCGCGATCGATGATGTCGCGACTCATGTTCGCGCTCAACGCTTTGTCCAGGGCCAGACGCAAACGCGGGTTGGAACCCGGATCGCCGCCACCCTGACGGGCCGCAACGGTCAGCTCACGGATCCACTTGGTGAAGATCTTGCCTCTCTTGGCATCCTGACGTTCTTTGCGGTGCTTGATGTTCGCCCACTTGGAATGACCTGCCATAACTCGCTCCGAATTCTCTTTGAAACGTTGCCCGCCGCGCAAAACCGCGCCGGCCGGCAAACAAAAAAATCTCGACCTGATCTCTATAGAAAGAAAAAAGGCGCATCCGAAGATGCGCCTTCAGGCCCGTCTTACTCAGCCTTTGGCGTTTCGCGCAAACGAATGTGCAGCTCGCGCAGCGCCTTGGCGTCCACCACACCCGGCGCTTGCGTCATGACGTCGGCAGCGCTCTGGGTTTTCGGGAAGGCGATCACTTCACGGATCGACTGGGCGCCGGTCATCAGCATCACCAGACGGTCCAGACCGAAGGCCAGACCACCGTGCGGCGGTGCACCGTACTTCAGCGCATCGAGCAGGAAGCCGAACTTCTCTTCCTGTTCCGCTTCGTTGATACCCAACAGGCGGAACACTGCTTGCTGCATTTCCTTGCGGTGAATACGGATCGAACCGCCACCCAGCTCAGTGCCGTTCAGCACCATGTCGTAAGCACGGGACAGCGCGCCGGCCGGGTTGGCTTCCAGCTCTTCCGGCGTGCACTTCGGTGCGGTGAACGGGTGGTGCAGTGCGGAGAAACTGCCGTCGTCGTTCTCTTCGAACATCGGGAAGTCGACGACCCACATTGGCGCCCACTTGCAGGTCAGCAGGTTCAGGTCGTGACCGAGCTTGATACGCAGCGCGCCCAGAGCTTCGCTGACGATCTTGGCCTTGTCGGCACCGAAGAACACGATGTCACCATCGACTGCGCCGACGCGATCGAGGATCACGTTCAGCTTGTCTTCAGGGATGTTTTTCACGATCGGCGATTGCAGACCGTCAACACCGGCAGCGCGCTCGTTGACCTTGATGTACGCCAGGCCCTTGGCACCATAGATGCCGACGAACTTGGTGTAGTCGTCGATCTGCTTGCGCGGCATGCTCGCCCCGCCCGGAACGCGCAGTGCGGCGATACGGCATTTCGGATCGTTGGCCGGGCCACTGAAGACCTTGAATTCAACTTCCTTGAGCTGGTCGGCAACGTCGACCAGTTCCAGCGGAATACGCAGGTCTGGCTTGTCGGAACCGTAGCGGCGCATGGCTTCTTCGAAGGTCATGTGCGGGAATTCGCCGAATTCCAGATCCAGCACTTCCTTGAACAGGTTGCGGATCATTTGTTCGGTGAGGCCCATGATGTCTTTTTCATCGAGGAAGCTGGTCTCGATGTCGATCTGGGTGAATTCTGGCTGACGGTCGGCACGCAGGTCTTCGTCGCGGAAGCACTTGGCGATCTGGTAGTAACGGTCGAAGCCAGCAACCATCAGCAGTTGCTTGAACAGCTGTGGCGATTGCGGCAGCGCGAAGAACGAACCCGGGTGGGTACGACTCGGCACCAGATAGTCACGAGCGCCTTCCGGAGTCGCACGGGTGAGGATCGGCGTTTCGACGTCGAGGAAGCCGTTCTCGTCGAGGAAGCGACGGATGCTGGTGGTCATGCGCGAACGCAAACGCAGCTTCTCGGCCATTTCCGGACGACGCAGGTCGAGGAAGCGGTAGCGCAGACGGGTTTCTTCGCCCACGTCGGAGAACTCGTTGAGCGGGAACGGCGGGGTTTCCGCTTCGTTCATGACTTCCAGTTCGTAGCCCAGCACTTCGATCATGCCCGACGCCATGTTGGCGTTGGTGGCACCGGCCGGACGCGGACGTACCTTACCGGTGATCTTCACCACGTATTCACTGCGCACGCGATCGGCGGCGGCGAAGCTCTCGGCGCGATCCGGATCGAACACCACCTGGGCCAGACCGTCACGATCACGGATATCGAGGAAAATCACCCCGCCGTGGTCGCGGCGACGGTGAACCCATCCGCAAAGGGTAATTTCCTGGCCTTCCAGGCTTTCGTTCAGTTGGCCGCAATAGTGGCTGCGCATCATGATAATGGTTCGCTTCTCGTCATTCGATATTCGGTGGAGATCCCGGCGCACTGAAGCGGCCCGGAAACTCACGCGTGTCGTTCAACCTGGGTTTGAACCCTAGTCAGCTTTGTCGCCACCGGCCAGGTTCTTCTTGGTTCCGGTCTTGAAATCGGTTTCGTACCAACCGCTGCCGCTGAGGCGAAAGCCCGGCATGGACAGCTGTTTCTTGAGCTCTGGCGCCTGGCAGGCAGGGCAGTCGACCAGCGGAGCCTCGCTGATCTTTTGAATGGCTTCCAACTGATGACCACAGGAAGCGCATTGGTAATCGTACATCGGCATGGGGGTGTCTCGGCGATCAGATTGCCACCGCGCGCAGGGCTTTGCGGCGAAAGAGCGGGATTATATCCATTAAATGCGGCCTGTGCAGCCGTAAGACTGCACAGGCCGCCACCTCCTTTGCAACCGCTGTTTCAGGCTGGTTTCGCCGATTTGGCTTCCCTGACCCCATTCATGACACACACCACTCGCACCAGCGCGCTGAAATTTTTCACCCCGCCGTGACGCAAATGCACCTCACGGTCGACGTGGGACAACAGCGAACTGATCGAACAGCAATTGTCTGCGGCCATGTTGCCGAGGATATTCCAGTAAATCTGTTCCAGCCGCAGGCATGTCGCGTAGCCGTTCAATCGCACGGATCGTGACAACGGCTGAATCAGTGACATGTCGAATTCATTGGCGAACGGATCGAATTTCAGCTCATGCGGCAAGCCGACGATCCTGTCGCCTCGCCTGTCTCCCTCTACCATATCGGTGACACTCCTTTGTCATCTCTACCTGTTTGCAAAGCCACATCCTGTGACCTCATCAAAACGCAGACACAAAGTTATATCCAGATGACTTATTGACCATCACCGTAGGATAAGCCGACGACAGAGGTAAGATTCCGGACGTCGCGGGCACGCCCAAGGCATGCCCGCGCGCCGGGGGTCAGGCTTCCAGCAAGGCGCGCAACATCCACGCGGTTTTCTCGTGGACCTGCATGCGCTGGGTCAGCAAGTCAGCCGTCGGTTCATCGCTGACCTTGTCGAGCAGCGGGAAGATACCGCGCGCGGTGCGGGTCACCGCTTCCTGACCGTCGACCAGTTGCCTGATCATGTCCTCGGCACTCGGCACACCGACCTCCTCCTTGATCGAAGAAAGACGTGCATAGGTGGCATAGGCGCCCGGCGCCGGAAAACCCAGCGCGCGAATGCGCTCGGCGATCAGGTCAACGGCCAGCGCCAACTCGTTGTATTGCTCTTCGAACATCAAGTGCAGCGTTCGGAACATCGGACCGGTGACGTTCCAGTGGAAGTTATGGGTTTTCAGATACAGCACATAGGTGTCCGACAGCAGACGCGACAGTCCTTCGACGATGGACTTGCGATCCTCTTCACTGATACCGATATCGATTGCCATGTTTACCCCCTAACGGCGATTGAATTCATCCAACAGGTGCAGACCCACTCTAGCAAGGCTGTCGACACCCCGCAGCCCCGAATCAGCGCACACCCTGCGACAAATCGACCGGCCGCCTTGCCGCTGGCCGGGCTGATTTGAGTAGCCGCAGGCTTTGCTGTTAAATAGGCAGTGTGTCGCCATGCCCCATTTTCCGGGGTGTTGCGCATAGGCTGATGCCGTGTACGTGCCTACCGCCTCTTATTTTGTTGCGAAGCGAACCGTGCGCCTTCAGCTCTTCCTTGTGAGCCGTCATAACGTGAGCCAATCAAAATGTTGAAAATCGTCCACCTGCTAATGGGCGCAGCGGCCTTGCTGCTGTCGTTCATACCTAGCTTGAAATCCGAAGCCGTTCCCTACCTGCAACAACCCGATGCACTTTACCTGGCCTTCTTCGGCCTGCTGAACCTGATCATTGCTCCCGTAATTCCTTACTGGAACAAAGGTCCACGCCAGCATCTGCAAAATCTGGCCAGCGCTCTTCTGGTGCTGACCGTCGTCCTGCAAACCCTGACCCTGATCGCGCCGATGCCCGTCATCGCCGGCCAGCCAGCAGTGTTGTTCAGTCTGGTGATTGCCCTGGTTGCCGTGGTTGTACACCTGGCCGTCAGCTTCTATCGATCTTCACCGGCTGCCGCGCCAACCAACTACGACATGACCAACCGCGATACCGGCACCGTCAAGTGGTTCAACACGTCCAAAGGCTTCGGCTTTATCTCCCGGGATTCCGGCGATGATATTTTCGTGCACTTTCGTGCAATCCGTGGCGAAGGCCACCGCGTTCTGGTTGAAGGCCAGCGCGTGGAGTTCTCGGTAATGAACCGGGACAAAGGCCTGCAAGCCGAGGACGTGATCGCCGCTCTGCCGCGTCGCTGATCCAAGGCATAAAAAAACCGCGAGCAGCGTGCTGTTCGCGGTTTTTTTTCGCCTGGCGGAAAGTGCCCGCCTCAATAATGCGGCGGCGGCGCCTCTTCTTCGAAGGACTCGAACTGCCCCACCATTTCTTCCTGACGCTTGAGCAGCGCGGCCATCTGCAATTGCAGACGCTCGACCACGCGCTGCTGCGCCACCAGCACGTCGTTCAACGCCTGAATGGTGTCGTCCTGAAACGCCAGACGGCTTTCCAGTTCGGTAACACGTTGTTCCAGGCTCATGATTCAGCCCTCCACAAAGGTGAAATCTTCGGTCAGCACCACACGCAACCGCGCGCGAATGGCTGCCACCTGCTCGCTGCTATAAGGCTTTGCCGGATGCCTGCCCCAGACCGGGGCCGGCCATGCAGCGTCGTCACGTTTACGAACGATCACATGCATGTGCATCTGGCTGACCACGTTACCCAGAGTCGCGACGTTCATTTTGTCGGCATCGAACAAGTCCTTGAGCAACTCGGCCAATGCTGTGGTTTCCAGCCATAGCTGTTGCTGATCAGCGACATCCAACTGAAACAACTCGCTGATATCGTCGCGACGAGGCACCAGGATGAACCATGGGTAGTTGGCGTCGTTGGACAGCAGCAGGCGGCAGAGCGGGAAGTCGCCGATTGCCAGCGTGTCCTGTTGAAGTCGTGAATCTAAAACAAACACTGCGCGCACTCCCGGCTGATCTACATAATTGAGCTTAGCGGCCCCGCCCAAGTGCGGCGCGCCAAGCGACAGACCGGCAGCATACCTGCGAAAGCGCTCGCCTTCACGACGGCAGTACCGATTGAGCGCCCCGAGATGTGACATTTATCGAAACCCTGCACCAGTACGGAACCCGAAACGGGAGCATCACGCTGAAATGGTTGAAAAAACCTGAGGTGAGCACAAAGCACCCGTAACCTGAACTGTATGAATACGGTACAGCGGGTAAATTTTTTTGCACCAAAACCGCACAGTGCGTCTACGCTCAGTGCGTCGGGCATCCGCCGAATACTCACTGGTGGGGTGAACCGGTAACGTTTTTGGTTGTCGCGCGCTTGAAGCTGTGCGGCAACACCATAGAAACAATGGCGTCAAGCCCTGATAGAAAGGGGCTTGGCGCCCCGTATTCATGAGGCTTTTACAGGTAAAGATATGCGTTCTAAAAAATAACCGCACCGATATTGCGGTTTGTGCACGCTTGTTGCATTCGTACTCATATGGACTATAAGCGCACCACGGGAAGTGGGAGCCTTAAGCCCGAAGAAAATAGTGGCAGGGTTGCCCGATGGAGATTCAAGTGTTTTGCCAGGGACTCTTTTTTAGCGATGCAAAAGGCTAGAAAAACAGCGAAAAAGTTGTCGGTCCGATTGCATCGGTACTGTGAATTTGCGACATCTACACAGCCAATTGCGACAGCGTCGTAAAGAAGGTGAAAGGTTAGATTCGCAAGTATCGCCAACAATGTCGGCGTGATATAAGTTTGCGCCGACACAAAAAGAAAGAGCCGCCCAGATAATAAAACAGGTGGGACGGCAGTACTCTTCTAAAAACCAAAGGAGCAAATCACGATGCGCGTGATGAAGTGGAGCATGATCGCCCTGGCTGTTGCAGCAGGCACCTCGCAGTTCGCAATGGCGTCTTCCCAGGATGATTCCAAAGGTTTCCTGGAAGACCAGAGTCTGAAACTGAAGACTCGTATGGAATACATGAACCGCGACTATAAGAACGGTGCAGGCAACAGCACTTCCGGCACTGCTGGCTATCGTCAGGACACCGGTGTCAGCCAACTGCTGACTTACGAGTCGGGCTTCACTCAAGGCACCGTTGGCTTCGGTCTCGACGCAATGGCAATGGGTTCGGTCAAACTGGACGGCGGTTCGGGCCACCGTGGTAACGGCCTGTTCGCCAACGACAGCGATGGCAACCCGGAAAAATCTCAAGGCAAAATCGGCGGCGCAGTCAAGTTCCGCGTATCCGACACTGTTCTGAAATACGGCCAGCAGTTCGTTGCCAGCCCGGTTTTCGCCACTGACGACAGCCGTCTGCTGCCAGAAGTCGCCACCGGTACCCTGATCACTTCCAAAGAGATCAAAGGTCTGGAACTGAGCGCAGGTCGCTTCACTTCCCTGAGCAAGCAAACCGGTATGGGCCGTGACAGCATCGGCGGTCTGCCAGATGAAAATGGCAATGGCGGCAAAGGCCTGACCAACATCAACATCTTCGGTGCCAGCTACTCCTTCACTGATAACTTCACCGGTGCATTGGCTGCTTCCGACGCTGACGACTACTTCAAGAAGTACTACGTCAACCTGAACTACACCTTGCCAATCAACGACGAACAGTCGCTGAACTTCGACTTCAACGGCTATCACACCAAAGGCGAAAGCCGTGGTGATCTGGTTGATGCAATCGGCGACGGCACTACTGGCGTAGACAACAATCTGTGGTCCCTGGCCGCTGCGTACAGCATCGGTGCTCACAAATTCACCCTGGCGCATCAGCGTTCCAGCGGCGACAACGCTTACTACTATGGCGTTGACGGTAACAGCACCATTTTCGTTGCCAACTCCATTCAGATCTCCGACTTCGTGGGCCGCGACGAGCGCTCCTGGCAAGCTCGCTACGACCTGAACATGAAGACCTATGGCGTGCCTGGCCTGAGCTTCATGACCCGTTACGTCATGGGTGATCACATCACCACCAACGGTCTGGGTGAAGGTAAAGAGAACGAGTGGAACGCCGAATCCAAGTACGTGATCCAGGAAGGTCCAGCCAAAGACCTTTCGTTCCGTCTGCGTTATGCCATGTACCGCTCCAACGGCGCGTACAGCGGCTACTCGTCTGACAACAACGACACCCGTCTGATCGTTGAGTACCCACTGAACATCCTCTAATAGGGATGCACAGCTAAAGTACTGTAGAGCGCTGCTCTAACTAGAACCGTCCACCTGTTTCAGGTGGGCGGTTTTTTTATGGCTCTGGCAACTCACCTTTATACAATAACGTTTAGCCAGCTATCTATTAGCCAGCAAACTTTTACCTTGCCCATAAAAAAACCCAAGAGTGCGAACAACTCTTGGGCTTTTCATTAATTAACTGACCGCGGGGCCAGCTCTCAACGTTGTTTCTATACCGCAGTTTCCTGAACTACCCGAATCACCCGTTGCGGAAACGGGATATCAATGCCGGCAGTCTTTAAACGATCGCGGGACTGTTCGTTAAACATGAACATCACATCCCAATAGTCTGCGGTTTTCACCCACACACGCAGGGAAACCGTGATCGAACTGTCGCCCAAAGTCGAAATGACTGCCTGTGGCGCAGGATCCTGCAACACGCGCTCATCCTTGGCCAAATCCAGTAACACTTGACGGGCCTTTTGCAGATCGGCTTCGTAATCCACACCCACATCGAACACAACCTTGCGGGTCGGCTGACGGTTGGTGTTGGTGATGATGCCGTTGGACAGGTTGCCGTTTGGCACGATGATGGTCTTGTTGTCGCCGGTACGCAGCACCGTGTGGAAAATCTGAATGCTGTCGACGGTACCCGACACACCTTGCGCTTCGATCCAGTCGCCGATACGGAACGGGCGGAACAACAGAATCAGCACACCGCCGGCGAAGTTTGCCAGGCTGCCCTGCAAGGCCAGACCGATGGCCAGACCGGCAGCACCGATCGCGGCAACGAACGAAGTGGTTTCGACACCGATCATCGAGGCGACGCTGACGATCAGCAACACCTTGAGAATGATGTTGGCCAGGCTGCTGATGAAACCTTGCAACGCCAGATCAGCGTTACGCAGAGCCAGCAGACCGCCCAGTTTTTGCGTGACCTTGTTGATCAGCCACCAGCCTATGGCCAGGGTGATTACCGCCAGCAGCACGCGGCTGCCGTATTCCATGATCATCGGGATCCACGCCTGGGATGCCTTGACCAGGTTGTCTACCTCAGCATTCAAATCCATGTTTTAACTCCTGATTTCCGGCCATTCGGCACGCGAGAGATGAACGGCAGAAAACCGCCGGGGTGTACATAAATCCAATGTGGGAGGGGCTTTGCTGTCTCCCACAGGGTAACGAGGTGCTTAGTCGCGGAAGTTGTTGAACTGCAGCGGCATGCCGAATTCCTTGGCACGCAGGGCGGCGATGGCTTCTTGCAGATCGTCACGCTTCTTGCCGGTCACACGTACCTGCTCGCCCTGAATGGCGGCCTGCACCTTGAGCTTTGCGTCCTTGATGTGGCCGACGATCTTCTTCGCCAGCTCTTTGTCGATACCTTCCTTGAGGATGGCGTCCTGCTTCATCAGCTTGCCCGAAGCGTAAGCGTCCTTGACCTCAAGGCACTGCACGTCGATCTTGCGCTTGACCAGCGCCAGCTTGAGGATTTCGATCATCGCTTCCAGCTGGAACCCGGCTTCAGCGGTCAGGCTGACGGTGAGGTCCTTTTCCTTGAACTCGAAACTGCCTTTGCCTTTCAGGTCATAACGACGATCGAGTTCCTTCACGGCGTTCTCGACCGCGTTGGTGAGTTCGTGTTTGTCCAGTTCGGATACCACGTCGAACGACGGCATGTAATCTCTCCAATAAAAAAGGCGCGCTCGATGTGCATGGAGCGCGCTTGGCTTGCGGTTAAAATCGGGCTCATTATAACGGGTCTTTTCCTGTCGACACGGCGAGCCGCACATGCCTGCAACCAATCGAGCAAAAAACTGATGTCTACCCCCTGGCATGTTCTCGGCGCCGGCAGTCTCGGCACACTTTGGGCTACACGACTGGCTCGGGCCGGAGTGCCGGTCAGGCTGATCGTGCGCGACGCGGTGCGCTTGCAAAGCTACAACGCGGCGGGCGGTTTGACGCTCGTGGAACAGGGACAAGCGAATACCTATGCAGTTCCCGGCGAAACCCCGGACAGCCCCGAACCGATCCGTCGCCTGCTGGTGGCCTGCAAGGCCTACGATGCTGAAAGTGCCGTCGCCCTCCTCGCTCCGCGCCTGACAACCGATGCCGAGCTGATCCTGTTGCAAAACGGTCTCGGCAGTCAGGACGCCGTTGCCGCAAAAGTGCCGCAGGCGCGCTGCATCAGCGCCTCCAGCACCGAGGGCGCGTTCCGCGACGGTGACTGGCGTGTGGTGTTCGCCGGCCACGGTTTCACCTGGCTCGGCGATGTCGCGCATCCGGTCGCGCCGATCTGGCTGGACGATCTGGAGGCAGCGAAAATCCCCCATGAATGGAGCACCGACATCCTCACGCGGCTGTGGCGCAAACTGGCACTCAACTGCGCGATCAATCCGTTGACCGTGTTGCACGGTTGCCGTAACGGCGGATTGCAGGCCCATCATTGTGAAGTCGCCACACTGTGCGCCGAGCTGGCCGAATTGCTGGAGCGTTGCGGCCAACCGGCAGCGGCGGACAATCTGCAACAGGAAGTCGAACGGGTAATCCAGGCCACCGCCGCCAATTACTCGTCGATGTATCAGGACGTGGCCAACCAGCGTCGCACCGAAATCAGCTATCTATTGGGCCACGCCTGCAAAGTCGCTGAGCGCCACCAATTGAACCTGCCGCACCTCAATCAATTACAGCAACGCCTGATGGCGCATCTGCACAGCCTTGGATTGCCCAGCGACTGAGCAGCGGCTACGCTGGCCACTTGTTCCTTTGCTGCGATAACCCTGATGCCATTGCGCCAGCGCCTCGAAAACCTGCCGGTCGGCCAGAAACTGCTGGCTGCCCTGCTGGTGCTGTTGACCACTGTCTTGCTGGTCGCCAACCTGACCTTTATCAGCGCCGCCTATTACATCTCCCAGGAAAGCATGGCCCCGCAGGCCTTGCAGACCATCGGCCGGCTGATTTCCAACCCGAGTCTGGTCAGTGAAGCCCTGCAATCGCCACAAAGTGCCGAACGCCTGCTCAAGGAACTCGACAGCTATTCGCCGCTGCGCGCCGCCGCACTGTATGACGGCAAAGGCGAACGGCTCGCGCAAGTGCAACACGGTGACAAACTCGCTCTGCCGGAACGCTACCGGCACATCGAAGCCTGGCAACTCACCGAGTTTCGCAGCAACCAACTGATCACCCTGCCCCGTCCCGGGACCGCGCCGGGCCATCTGCTGCTGGTGGCCAGCAGTGAGCTGCCGATGGCGTTCTACACTGGCACGCTGACGGCGAGCCTGGGCATCCTGATTTTCAGCGTGCTGTTGTGGCTGGTGATTGCCCGGCAGATCAAACGCCTGATCACCCGGCCGATCCATCAGCTTGAAGAGTTGTCCCGGCAGGTCACGCGCGAAGAGAACTACGCCCTGCGCGCCTCACGCGGCAATCATGACGAAATCGGCAGCCTCGCCGAGGCGTTCAACACCATGCTCTCGCGCATCGAAGCCCGCGAGCAGCAACTCAAACGCGCCCGCGATGACTCACAAGCGGCTTACGATCAGGCCCAAGGGCTGGCCGAAGAAACCCGTCACACCAATCGCAAGCTGGAACTGGAAGTGCAGGTGCGCAGCAAGATCGAGAAGAAACTCACCGGCTTCCAGAACTACCTCAACAGCATCATCGACTCGATGCCGTCCGCGCTGATCGCCCTCGATGAGCAGCTCTACGTCACGCAATGGAACCAGGAAGCCAGCGCGCTCTCCGGCACGCGGCTGGACGAAGCGCTGAACCAGCCGATCTTTCTTGCCTTCGAACCGCTCAAGCCATTTCTGCCGCAACTCAAGCAAACCGTTGAACAACACACCGTGGCGAAAGTCGAGCGCGTTACCTGGTTCAAGGATGATGAGCCCAAGCATTACGCCCTGACCTTCTACCCGCTGATGGGCGGTGCCGGCCGTGGTGTGGTGATCCGTATCGACGACATCACCCAGCGCCTGTCGCTGGAAGAAATGATGGTGCAGTCGGAAAAAATGCTTTCGGTCGGCGGCCTCGCCGCCGGCATGGCCCACGAAATCAACAACCCGCTGGGCGCGATCCTGCACAACGTGCAAAACATCCGCCGGCGCTTGTCGACGGAACTGCCGAAGAACCTCGAAACCGCCGAGCAACTGGGCATTGAACTGGACACGGTCAATCGTTACCTGCAAGGGCGGGAAGTCCCGCAACTGCTCGACGGTATTCAACAGGCTGGGGCACGGGCGGCGAAAATCGTCACGCACATGCTCAGTTTCAGCCGCCGCAGCACTCGGCAAATGGCGCCGTGCGATCTGCCGGCACTGATCGATCAAGCGGTGGAAATCGCCGGCAATGATTTCGATCTGGCCATCGGTTTCGACTTCAAGGGTCAGGCGATCATCCGCCAGTTCGACCCGGCGCTCGGGCCAGTGCCAGGCACGGCCAACGAGCTGGAACAAGTGCTGCTCAATCTGCTGAAAAACGCCGCGCAAGCGATTCACCAGCGCGAAGACGACAGCGAGCCAGGACGGATTATTCTGCGCACCAAGCTTAATCCGCCGTGGGCGGAGATTCAGGTCGAGGACAACGGCATCGGCATGAGCGAGAACGTGCGCAAACGCACGTTCGAGCCGTTCTTCACCACCAAGGAAATCGGCCAAGGCACGGGCCTTGGTTTATCCGTGTCGTATTTCATCATCACCAACAATCACAAAGGGCAGATGGAAGTGCAGTCGGCGCCCGGGCAAGGCACCTGTTTCACCTTGCGCCTGCCGCTGACCCAGCCACTGCCCATCGCTGCCGAAACCAATCAACTGACGAGGTAACCCATGGGCTTTCGCCTGTCGAAGATCTACACCCGCACTGGCGACAAAGGCGAAACCGGCCTGGGCGATGGTCGCCGCGTGCCTAAGGATCACCCGCGCATCGAGGCGATTGGCGAAGTCGATACGCTGAACAGTCAGGTCGGCGTACTGCTTGCCGGATTGATTGCCGGGCGTGAAGCGACGCCCGGGTTGAATGAATTGATCGAAGTACTGGCGCCTTGTCAGCATCGGCTGTTCGACCTCGGTGGCGAGTTGGCCATGCCGGAATATCAGGCGCTGAACGCGGCGGAAATCGAGCGTCTGGAAGCGGCGATTGATGTCTGGAATGAAGAGTTGGGGCCGCTGGAGAATTTCATTCTGCCGGGCGGCTCGATGCTGATTGCGCAGGCCCATGTGTGCCGGAGCCTGGCGAGGAGTGCCGAGCGACGCTGTCAGCATTTGAATGCGATTGAGCCGTTGGCTGGGGTTGGCCTGGCGTATATCAATCGGTTGTCGGATTTGTTGTTTGTAGCCGCAAGGCTGATTGCACGGCGGCAGGGGGTGGCGGAGATTCTCTGGCAGCCGGCGGCGAAACCCACAGAGATGTAGCGTCTGAACGGACGCCATCGCCGGCAAGCCAGCTCCCACAGGGCTTTGTGTCGTTCACAAATGCTGTGTAAACCCAAAAACCTGTGGGAGCTGGCTTGCCGGCGATGAGGCCAGCCGCCTTTACAAAGAATCAGGCCAGAATGCGCGAATCCCCGCCACACCCTGGGCCCCGCAGTTCCAGGCTTTTTCGCGCTCTGCCGGGCCAACTCCGCCCAACAAGAACACCGGTTTACTGAATCCCTCGATCAACGTCGAAGCCTGCTCCCAACCCAGCGGCTGCGCATCCGGGTGAGTCAGCGTCGGCTGCACCGGCGACAGGGTCACGAAATCCACACCCATCTGCTCGGCCAGCGCCAGTTCTTCGGCATTGTGGCAAGACGCTGCCAACCAGCGCTCCGCCGGCAATGGACGCCCCGCTGCCGCATATTTACGCAACTGCGCGGCGGTGATGTGCCAACCGGCGGACGGGAAATCTCCCAACCATTCGAATGGCCCCTTGATCATCAACTGCGCCTTGCCCGCGCACAGACCCGCCGCGTCCACTGCCAGATCGCGATACTTGGGGTCGTAACCGTTCGGCGCGCGCAGCTGGATCAATTTGATCCCGCCCGCGATTGCCTTCTGGATGCCACGCAGCAAGGCTGGCGTTTCGAGGTCTTCCGGAGTGATCAGGTATTCAGCGGGCAAACGCGCCGCCGCCACAATCGGCTGATTGGCGGCCGGGAACTCGTAATTCGCCAGCTCCTTCGCGGTGACCCAGGCCAACGGTTGACCTTCTGCGCCGTGGGGTTCGCCGCTGAAGCTCGACACTTCCCAGACATCCAGCAATACCTGTTTGTCGGGGTAGTCGTGGCGCACCTTGATCAAGGGTCGGGCAGCACCCACGACAATGCCCAACTCTTCGTGCAGCTCGCGGGCCAGTGCGGTTTCGACCGACTCTTCAGGCTCGACCTTGCCACCGGGAAATTCCCACAGACCACCCTGATGCTGGGTGTCGGCACGACGAGCGATGAGAATTTTGCCAGCCTCGTCACGAATGACAGCGGCGGCGACGTGTACGCGTTTCACGGATTCAACTCCTCCAGTCCAGCCTTTTGCCAGGCCTTGAAGGCCGGCCATTGGTAGACGGTTTCAACATAGGCTGCGTCGGTGGCCGGCAACGTCACCTGATAGGTGCGCAGACGCACGGCAATCGGGGCGAAGAATGCATCGGCCAGGCTCACACGGCCAAACAGATACGGCCCTTCTTCAGTGGCGACGGCACGGCATTCGGCCCACAGCGCGAGCATGCGTTCGATATCGACCTTCACCTCCGGCGGCACCGGGTTCAGCGGCGCGTCGTGGCTGAGGTTGAACGGCATGTGATTGCGCATGGCGAAGAAGCCGCTGTGCATTTGTGCGCAGGCGGATCGGGCCTGAGCACGGGCGAAGAGATCGGTTGGCCAGAGCTGCTCGGACGGGAACTGCTCGGCGAGGTATTCGGCAATCGCCAAAGAGTCGGCAATGGTGCCGCGGGCGGTTTTCAGCAGTGGCACCTTCGCGGTCGGCGAAAGCTTGAGCAGTTGCTCGCGGGTGTCGGGCTTGCCGAGTTTGATCAGCTCTTCGGTGTAGGGCGCACCGGTCAGTTCAACGGCCAGGGCGGCGCGCAGGGACCAGGAGGAAAGCAGTTTGTCGCCGATGATCAGGTGCAGGGACATGGTTGGGTGCCTTCTCGTCAGGGAAACAATCCAGAATGTCTGGCGTCTGGTCGTCCGTCATCGCGGGCAAGCCCGCTCCCACAGGTAGTTTTGTGTGCGCAATATTTGTGAACGACAAAAACCCCTGTGGGAGCTGGCTTGCCAGCGATGAGGCCGGAAACCGCTCCCACCTTATGGATCAGGTGCGGTATTCGGCGTTGATCTTCACGTATTCATGCGACAGGTCGGTGGTCCAGATGGTTTCGCTGCAATCGCCACGACCCAATTCGATGCGGATGGTGATTTCTTCCTGCTGCATCACCGCCGAGCCCTGCGCTTCAGTGTAGGTCGCAGCGCGCGCGCCACGGCTGGCAATGCACACGTCCCCGAGGAACACGTCGATCTTGCTCACGTCCAGATCCGGCACGCCGGCACGGCCGACAGCGGCGAGGATACGGCCCCAGTTCGGGTCGGAGGCGAACAACGCAGTCTTGATCAGCGGCGAGTGCGCCACGGTGTAGCCGACGTCCAGGCATTCCTGGTGATTGCCGCCGCCATTGACTTCAACGGTGACGAACTTGGTTGCGCCTTCGCCGTCGCGCACGATGGCCTGGGCCACGTCCATGCACACTTCGAACACCGCTTGTTTCAGTTTGGCGAACAACTCGCCTTCGGCACGGGTGATTTCCGGCAGCGCAGCCTTGCCGGTGGCAATCAGCATGCAGCAGTCGTTGGTCGAGGTGTCGCCGTCAATGGTGATGCGGTTGAACGACTTGTTGGCGCCGTCGAGCATCAGGTTGTGCAGCACATCGCGGGAGACTTTGGCGTCGGTGGCGATGTAACCGAGCATGGTCGCCATGTTCGGACGGATCATGCCTGCGCCTTTGCTGATGCCGGTGACAGTGATGGTCACGCCATCATGTTCGAACTGGCGGCTGGCACCCTTTGGCAGGGTGTCGGTGGTCATGATGCCAGTGGCGGCCGCTTCCCAGTTGTTTTCCGAGAGATCGTCCAGTGCGGCTTGCAGTGCGCCTTCGATCTTCTCGACCGGCAGTGGCTCGCCGATCACCCCGGTGGAGTACGGCAGAATCTGGCTGGCATCGACGCCCGTCAGCTCGGCCAGTTTCGCGGTGGTGCGCTCGGCAGCAGCCAAACCAGGCTCGCCGGTGCCGGCGTTGGCATTGCCGGTGTTGGTCAGCAAATAACGCACGGCGTTGTGTACGCGTTTTTTCGCCAGAATTACCGGCGCCGCACAAAAGGCGTTCAAGGTGAACACGCCCGCGACGGTGGAGCCTTCGGCGCAGCGCATCACCACGACATCCTTGCGCCCTGGGCGCTTGATGCCGGCCGAGGCGATACCGAGTTCAAAACCGGCAACCGGGTGCAACGTTGGCAAAGGACCAAGACCAACAGCCATGAATGCGCTCCTTACTCAATGATGTCAGCACCGCCACTCGCAGCGACGGTGGTTTAAATGGCAAAACGCCGCGACGGCAGAAGCCGGTCGCGGCGCGGGTATTTCAGCGATTGAAACGGGTTTTACTGGATCTGCCCGTGGCAATGCTTGAATTTCTTGCCCGAACCGCAGTAGCACAGTTCGTTGCGGCCCAGCTTCTGCTCGTTGCGGACCGGGGCAGTGGCGAGGGCCACATCGACCTCCTCACCCAAGGCTTCCGGTTGATCCAGACCAGGCGCTTCGGCGTGTTCGAACTGCATGCGGGCGGCCAGCGCTTCGGCTTCCTGACGCAGGCGTTGCTCTTCGGCTTCCGGATCTTCGCGGCGAACCTGAACGTGCGACAGCACACGGATCGAGTCGCGCTTGATCGAATCCAGCAGCTCGGAGAACAGCGTGAACGACTCGCGCTTGTATTCCTGCTTCGGGTTCTTCTGCGCATAACCACGCAGGTGGATGCCGTGACGCAGGTGGTCCATGGTCGACAGGTGGTCTTTCCACAGATCGTCGAGTACGCGCAGAACGATTTGTTTCTCGAAGGAGCGCAGTGCGTCGGCACCGGCCTGGTCTTCTTTCTCGTTGTACGCCGCCATCAGCTCGGTCATGAGCTTCTCGCGCAGGGTTTCTTCGTACAGGTGATCGTCTTCGTCGAGCCATTGCTGGATCGGCAGTTTCACGCCGAAGTCGCTGGCAATCGACGCTTCCAGACCGGCTACGTCCCACTGCTCAGGCAGCGATTGCGGCGGAATGTGCGCGCTGACGGTGGCGTTGAGCACGTCCTGACGGAAATCGGCGATGGTTTCGCCGATGTTATCAGCGGCCAGCAACGTGTTACGCATGTGATAAATCACTTTACGCTGTTCGTTGTTGACGTCGTCGAACTCGAGCAGTTGCTTGCGAATGTCGAAGTTGCGGCCTTCAACCTTGCGTTGCGCCTTCTCGATCGCGTTGGTCACCATGCGGTGTTCGATCGCTTCGCCCGGCTGCATGCCCAGAGCTTTCATGAAGTTCTTCACCCGGTCAGAGGCAAAGATGCGCATCAGGCTGTCTTCCAGCGACAGATAGAAGCGGCTGGAACCGGCGTCACCCTGACGGCCGGCACGGCCACGCAGCTGGTTGTCGATACGACGGGATTCGTGACGCTCGGAAGCAATAACCTGCAGACCGCCGGACTCCAGCACTTGCTGGTGACGCTTCTGCCAGTCGGCCTTGATCTGGGCGATTTGCTCAGGGGTCGGGTCTTCCAGCGAAGCCACTTCCACTTCCCAGTTACCGCCCAACAGGATGTCGGTACCACGACCGGCCATGTTGGTGGCGATGGTCAGCGCGCCCGGACGACCGGCCTGCGCGATGATCTCGGCTTCTTTTTCGTGGAACTTGGCGTTCAGAACCTTGTGTTCGATGCCTTCCTTCACGAGCAGGCTGGACATGTGCTCGGAGGTTTCGATGGTCGCAGTACCCACCAGCACCGGACGACCAGCGGCCATGCTTTCCTTGATGTCCGCCACGATGGCCGCGTACTTCTCTTCGGCCGTGAGGAACACCAGGTCGTTGAAGTCTTTACGCGCCAACGGTTTGTTCGGCGGAATGACCATGACTTCCAGACCATAGATCTGGTGGAATTCGAACGCTTCGGTGTCAGCGGTACCGGTCATGCCGGACAGCTTGGTGTACAGGCGGAAGTAGTTCTGGAACGTGGTCGAAGCCAGCGTCTGGCTCTCGGCCTGGATGTTCAGACCTTCTTTCGCTTCGATGGCCTGGTGCAGGCCTTCGGACAAACGACGGCCCGGCATGGTACGACCGGTGTGTTCGTCAACCAGCACGACCTGGCCGTCCTGCACAATGTATTCGATGTTGCGGTTGAACAGCTTGTGCGCACGCAGACCGGCGTAAACGTGGGTCAGCAGGCCCAGGTTGTGCGCCGAGTACAGGCTCTCGCCTTCAGCCAGCAGGCCGACGCGGGTGAGCATGTCTTCGATGTATTGGTGACCGGCTTCGTTGAGTTCGACCTGACGGGTCTTCTCGTCAACAGTGTAGTGGCCAGCCTTGGTGACTTCGCCTTCGACTTCTTCGACGTGCAGTTCCAGCTGCGGGATCAGTTTATTGATCTCCATGTACAGCTTGGAGCTGTCCTCGGCCTGACCGGAAATGATCAGCGGAGTACGCGCTTCGTCGATGAGGATGGAGTCGACTTCGTCGATCACGGCAAAATTGAGTTCGCGCTGGAATTTTTCTTCCATGCTGAACGCCATGTTGTCGCGCAGGTAGTCGAAACCGAATTCGTTGTTGGTGCCGTAGGTGATGTCGGCGGCGTAAGCCTGGCGCTTCTCTTCCGGCGGCTGGAACGGCGTCACGACGCCGACGGTCAGGCCGAGGAATTCATACAGCGGGCGCATCCAGTTGGCGTCACGGCGGGCCAGGTAGTCGTTCACCGTCACAACGTGCACGCCCTTGCCGGACAGTGCGTTGAGGTAAACGCCCAGGGTAGCCACGAGGGTTTTACCCTCACCGGTACGCATCTCGGCGATCTTGCCTTCGTGCAAGGTCATGCCACCGACGAGCTGCACGTCGAAGTGGCGCATACCCATGATGCGCTTGCCGGCTTCGCGGGCGACCGCAAAGGCTTCTGGCAGCAGCTTGTCGAGGGTTTCCCCTTTGGCGATGCGGGCCTTGAACTCATTGGTCTTGGCGCGCAATTGATCGTCCGAAAGGGCCACCATTTGCTCTTCGAAGGCATTGACGAGCTGCACCGTCTTGAGCATGCGTTTGACTTCACGCTCGTTCTTGCTTCCAAAAAGTTTCTTTAACAAAGGCGCAAACATATCGGCAGGATCTTCCACACTAAAGGGATGGAGGGCGGCCCCGTGAGCGTCGCCCGTGCAGCCCTCATGGCCGCATGCGAACGAGCATTCTACCCGGAAACGGAAGTGAGGAAAGTGGCGATGTTCCACGATGCTGGCACTGCGCTTTGACGGGGCTCACTTAAAATAGGGGCGTTTTGCTCAACTTCAAGTCATGAAAGGCAGAAGTTAGTCGTTGATTTAATGGGTAAAGCGGGGGCAAAAGCAATGGGCGAGTGATTTCGGCCTTTCTGCTACCATGGCGTTTCTGTTACTTCAGGTGTTCGATCATGGCATTTCGCCCTCTTACGGCCAGAGCACCCGCCGTTCTCCTGCGCGAAGCCAAGCCGCTCAAAGCCATCCTCGGCCATGCCCAACGGCTGGGGCATTTGCAACGCCTGCTCGAAAGCCAACTGCAACCCGCCGCCCGCGAACATTGCCATGTGGCGTCGTGGCGTGAAGGCAGCCTGTTGCTGATTGTCACCGATGGTCATTGGGCGACACGTCTGCGTTATCAGCAGAAGCGTCTGCAACGTCAGTTGCAGATGTTTGACGAGTTCGCCAGCCTGACGCGAATTCTGTTCAAGGTACAGCCGCCGACGGTGCAGCGCGGGGTTGTCGGCAATACGATGGATTTGTCGACGGATGCCGCGGCAACGATCCAGGCCACAGCAGACGGGATCAGTGATCCGGGGTTGCGCGCGGCGCTAGAGCGGTTGGCGGCGCACGCCAAAGACAAATCCTGAGATCTATCTAAATGTGCGCGCCGGCCCAATGTGGGAGCGGGCTTGCTCGCGAAAACGGTGTGTCATTCAACGAATATGGCGTCTGACACGGCGCCTTCGCGAGCAAGCCCGCTCCCACAATTGGATCTCCTGCAACATGGGATCAGCGGCGTTTGCTGCCACCGAGTAATGAGCCCATCAAACCGCGCACCAGTTGTTTACCGAGGTTATTGGCAGCCTGGCGCATCGCCGACTTCAGCGCCTGACCTGCTGCCGTACCGAGGAACTCCCCTGCCCTGTCGGCGAGACTTGGCTCTTCGGCCGCCGGCTTGCCTGCGGGCGTTTCAGCTTCCGGCGCCAGATCTTTGCGGCCCATCAGGATTTCGTACGCCGACTCGCGGTCAATCGGCTTGTCATAGCGCCCCTTGAACGGCGAACCGGCAATCAGCATCGTGCGCTCGGTTTCGGTCAACGGCCCGATCCGCGATTGCGGCGGTGCGACCAGCACGCGCTGTACCATTTCCGGCGTGCCTTTTTCCGCCAGGGTGCCGACCAGCGCCTCGCCAATCCCCAACTCCGTCAGCACCGACAGGCTGTCGAACGCCGGATTCGGCCGGAACCCGTCCGCCACGGCGCGTAAGGATTTCTGCTCCTTGGCGGTAAACGCGCGCAAGCCATGCTGGACACGCAAACCGAGTTGCGCCAGCACATCGTCCGGCAAGTCGGTCGGCGACTGGGTGACGAAATACACACCCACGCCTTTCGAACGGATCAGCCGCACCACCTGCTCCAACCGCTCCTGCAAGGCCTTCGGCGTATCGCCGAACAACAAATGCGCCTCATCGAAAAACAGCGCCAGCAGCGGTTTGTCAGCATCGCCACGCTCCGGCAACTGCTCGAACAACTCGGCCAGCAGCCACAGCAGGAACGTCGCGTAGACCTTAGGTGCCTCGTGTACCAGGCGACTGGCATCGAGCAGATGAATGCGCCCACGGCCGTCAGCCGCCGGTTGCAGGATGTCTTCGAGTTGCAATGCCGGCTCGCCAAACAAGGCTTCGGCGCCCTGCTGCTCCAGCGTCGCCAGACGCCGCAACAGCGCCTGACTGGAACCGGTGGTCATCAGCGCCGCGTCTTCACCCAACAGTTGCGGATTGTCCTTGAGGTGATTGAGCAGCGCTTTCAGATCTTTCAGATCCAATAACAACAGCCCTTCGCGGTCGGCAACTTTGAACGCGGCGTACAGCGCCGACTGCTGGCTGTCAGTGAGTTCGAGCAGACTGCCGATCAGCAGCGGGCCCATTTCACTCAGCGTGGTCCGCAACGGATGACCGGACTGACCGTGAATGTCCCACAAGGTCACTGGATACGCCTGCGGCTGGTAGTTGAGCCACGGCATGCCGGCGATGCGCTCGGCGACCTTGCCCTGCGGATTGCCGGCGGCACCGAGACCGCACAGGTCGCCCTTGATGTCGGCGGCGAACACCGCGACACCGGCGTCGCTGAAGGCTTCGGCCAGACGCTGCAAGGTCACGGTTTTACCGGTGCCGGTCGCGCCGGCGATGAGTCCATGGCGGTTGGCCAGGCGCATGGCCTGGGCGATCGGTTGCCCCGCGAGATCGGCGCCGATTACGAGTTGCGATGAGTCAGGCATTTTGTCACCCAATGGTTAATCTTTATTTCGCGATGGCCGATAAATAGAGGCGAGAACCTGACTGAAAAGTCGGGTCGGACATTTCCCTAAGGAGAGACGGAAATATCAGCTTGTATTCACCCTTGCCCATATTGCGCGTCTTTATAAAAGCACGCCCAGGACATTAAGACCTTAGCGGAACCCCAAGCCATGAACAAAAATCTGCGCTTCAGCCATAAAATTTTGCTTGCCGCCGCCCTCATCGTCATCGCCGCTTTCGCCTCGTTTACGCTGTACAACGACTGGCTCCAGCGCAACGCGATTCGCGATGACCTGAACAACTATCTCAACGAGATGGGCGAGGTCACCGCCGGCAATATCCAGACCTGGCTCAGCGGCCGCATTCTGCTGGTCGAGAACGCCGCTCAGAACATTGCCATCAATCCCGAACCCGCCAACGTCGCCAGCCTGCTGGAGCAGAAAACCCTGACCTCGACGTTCATGGCCACCTACCTGGGCGATGCCACCGGCCACTTCACCATCCGCCCGGACGTGAAGATGCCGGACGGTTTCGATCCACGGGTACGGCCTTGGTATAAAGGCGCCGAAACCAGCAGCACCTCGACCCTGACCGAACCGTACATCGACGCGGCCACCGGGCAACTGATCATCTCCATCGCCACAGCCTCGAAAAAGGCCGGTCAGAGCGTTGGCGTGGTCGGCGGCGACCTGAGCCTGCAATCGTTGGTGGACACCCTCGCCGCCCGGGATTTCGACGGCATGGGTTATGTGTTCCTGGTCAGCGCCGACGGCAAGATCCTCGTGCACCCGGACAAAGCGCTGGTGATGAAATCGCTTAAAGAAGCGTATCCGCAGGACACCCCGCGCATCAGCAGCGACTTCAGTGAAGTCACCGTCGATGGCAAGACCCGCATCGTCACCTTCGCCCCGATCAAGGGCCTGCCGTCGGTGAACTGGTACATCGGCCTGTCGGTGGACAAGGATCAGGCCTTCGCGATGCTCAGCCAGTTCCGCACCTCGGCGGTGATCGCGACGGTGATTGCCGTGGCAATCATCATTGCCCTGCTCGGTATGCTGATCCGCATCCTGATCCAGCCGCTGCACGTCATGACACGCGCCATGGAAGACATCGCCGATGGCGAAGGTGACCTGACCAAACGTCTGAACATCGTCAATAACGATGAATTCGGTGTTCTCGGTACGGCGTTCAACCGCTTCGTCGAGCGTATTCACGGCTCGATCCGCGAAGTGTCGTCGGCTACCGGGCAGGTCAACGAAGTCGCCCTGCGCGTGGTCGCGGCGTCGAACTCGTCGATGTACAACTCTGATCAGCAGGCTTCGCGCACCAGCAGTGTTGCCGCCGCGATCAACCAGCTCGGCGCCGCTGCTCAGGAAATCGCCCGCAACGCCGCGCAAGCCTCGAACCAGGCCAGCGACGCTCGCGGTCTTGCCGAAGATGGCCAGCAGGTGGTGGATCGCAGTATCAAGGCGATGAATCAGTTGTCGAGCATGCTCAGCGCGTCGAGCAGCAACATCGAGTCGCTGAACAGCAAAACCGTGAACATCGGCCAGATTCTCGAAGTGATCACCAGCATTTCCCAGCAAACCAACCTGCTGGCGCTCAACGCGGCCATTGAAGCGGCGCGTGCCGGTGAGGCCGGCCGTGGTTTTGCCGTGGTGGCTGATGAAGTGCGTAATCTGGCGCACCGCACCCAGGAATCGGCGCAGCAAGTGCAGACCATGATCGAGGAGCTGCAAGTCGGCGCCCGCGAATCGGTGAGCACCATGAGCGACAGCCAACGCCACAGCCAGGACAGCGTGGAAATCGCCAACCTGGCCGGTGAACGCTTGAACAGCGTGACCCAACGCATTGGCGAGATCGACGGGATGAACCAGTCGGTGGCGACGGCGACCGAAGAGCAGACGGCCGTGGTCGAATCGATCAACGTCGATATCACCGAGATCAATACGCTGAACCAGGAAGGCGTGGAGAACTTGCAGGCAACGTTGCGCGCTTGTTCGGATCTGGAGCAGCAGGCTTCGCGCCTGAAGCAGTTGGTGGGCAGTTTCCGCATCTGAAGATCAAAAGCATACCCCCTCAACCCAACCCTCTCCCCCAAAGGGGGCGAGGGGGAAAGGGAGCCGATCTTCAAGCCTTTCAAAACTGAGTTCGGCTCGGTATTTCAGGTCGGCGTAACTCGAAAAAACAACTCGATCAGTCCCCTCTCCCCCGGGAGAGGGTTAGGGTGAGGGGCCCACCGCGTAATCCCGACCGAACATCTATTCTGGATAAAGGTCAACCAAGGGAGAACAACGCAGCGGAGGGACGATCACCGTGCACATCGCCGACATCACCATGTTCTACGCCCCGGCCAGCGGTGGCGTACGCACTTACCTGGATGCCAAGCACCGACGGCTGGGCGTCAAGGCAGGGATCCGCCACAGCCTGCTGATCCCTGGTGCGCATTTCGGTGAACACGATGGCATTTACACGGTTCCCGCTCCCGCCCTGCCCTTCGGCAAGGGTTACCGCTTCCCCGTCCGACTAGCCCCTTGGCGCAACGTCCTGCAGGATTTGCAGCCGGATCTGATCGAAGTCGGCGACCCTTACCTCACAGCTTGGGCGGCACTGGATGCCCGGCGGCAGCTGGATGTGCCGGTGATCGGTTTTTATCACTCCGACCTGCCGCTGTTGGTCAGCAACCGCATGGGCCATTGGCTTACGCCGAACGTCGAGGCCTATGTCACCAAGCTCTACGGCAACTTCGACCGGGTACTGGCGCCCAGCCAGGTGATGGCCGACAAACTCACCGGTCTCGGCGTGCGTAATGTTTTCGTGCAGCCGCTGGGCGTTGACTTGCAAACCTTCCACCCCGACGCCCGCGATCCGGGGCTGCGCGCCGAGTTGGGCATCGGTGAAGACACACGCCTGCTGATCTTCGCCGGACGCGGCTCAAAAGAGAAAAACCTGCCAGTCCTGCTCAAATGCATGCAACGCCTTGGCCCTCGCTATCACCTGCTGCTGGTCGGCTCGGCGATGCCCGCCGTGGTGCCGGACAACGTCAGCGTCATTGATGAGTTCTGCAAGGCTCCGACCGTCGCTCGTTTGATGGCCAGCGCCGATGCGCTGGTACATGCCGGCGATCAGGAAACCTTCGGGCTGGTAATCCTGGAGGCCATGGCCTGCGGTATTCCCGTGGTCGCGGTGGCGGCTGGCGCGTTCACCGAAATCGTCAACGACAGCTGCGGCCTGCTCTGCACGCCGAACAATCCGCAAGCGATGGCCAATGCCGTGCGTGAGCTGTTCAGTCGCGGCAGCTACGTCCTCGGCCAACAGGCGCGCCAGTATGTCGAGCGCCATTACGCCTGGGACGCAGTGGTCGACAGCCTGCTCGGTCACTATCACGCGGTACTCGGCAATTCGACTCCGAAGGTGGCCAATGGCTGAAGCCTGCGAGCGTCCCGCGATCCTGCTGGTCCTGCACGATGTGGCGCCATCGACGTGGGCGGATTATCGCCCCTTTGTCGAAGCCGTCGATGCGCTGGGCAGTATCCCCATGACCTGGCTGGTGGTACCGGACTTTCATGGGCACGACGCCCTCGACGCCCATCCCGCGTTTTGCCGGATGCTCAGCGAGCGAGTCGCCCGTGACGATGAACTGGCTTTGCACGGCTATTTTCACAGTGATGACGGGCCGCCACCGAGCTCGCCCCGGGACTGGTTCATGCGCCGGATTTACACCCATGAAGGTGAGTTTTATAAGTTGCCCCATAGCGCCGCCCTCGCGCGTCTGCGTTCCGGCATCGAAGTGTTCCAGCGCTACGACTGGCCGCTGCACGGTTTCGTCGCCCCGGCGTGGCTGATGAGCGATGGCACCCGCCAGGCGCTGCGCGAACTGCCGCTGCACTACACCAGCGATCCGCAACATCTTTATCGTTTGCCGGATTTTAGCCCGGTCGAGGCCCCGGGGCTGGTCTGGAGCGCCCGCAGCGCCTGGCGTCGAGGCCTGTCGAAAATCCTCAGCGAGCAGCGTCAACAACGCTGGCGCCAGGCGCCGGTGATTCGGCTAGGCTTGCACCCGGTGGACATGCGCCACAACTTCTCCCGCGATTACTGGTTTAACACCCTGCAACGGCTACTGAATGAAGGACGCGTACCAATGACCAAAACAAACTGGCTCGCTCAACAGCGCGGTCAACCGGGACGCGCCGCATGAGTCGCGGCATCGTCTTGCTGGTCGGCCTGCTCGCCGCCGTACTGATCCCGCTGCTGCTCGGTGGCAGCGATATCTGGGCGCGTCTGCAAAGCTTTCCGCTGCCCTGGCTACTGATCATGTTCGGCATGATTTTGCTGTGCTGGGGCATCAATACCCTGCGCTTGCGGCTACTGCTGGGCGATCAACGGGATCAAGTCACCCCGCTAAAAAGCCTCGGCGTAGTGATGGCCGCCGAGTTCGCCTACTGCGCGACACCCGGCGGCAGTGGCGGCCCGCTGACGATCATGGCGCTGCTGGCCCGAAGCGGCGTGCGCCCGGCCCGGGGCAGCGCGGTGTTTGCCATGGATCAGCTCAGTGATTTGCTGTTCTTTCTCTGCGCCCTCAGCGGGATTCTGATTTACGCGCTGTTCCAGCACCTCAGCGATCGCATGGAAGGGTTGCTGATTGTCAGCGCCGTTTCGCTGTTCGGCGGCTTGTGCAGTTGCGTGCTGCTGGCGCGCTATCACCGCCAACTGATTCGACTCAGCGGACGCTTGCTGATCCGCCTCAACGTGCGGGCCAGTACTCGCCGCCGCTGGGCGCGCAAGCTACTGCACTTTCTCGCAGCGTTCATCGATACGCTGAAGCTGCCGTGGCAGACACTGAGCAAAGTCTTCGCCCTGACCTGCGTGCACTGGTTGCTGCGCTACAGCGTGCTGTATCTGGCGCTACGCGGATTGGGCGCGGATTTGCAGTGGGCGTGGAGCTTTCTGGTGCAGATGGTCTCGCTGGGCGCCGGGCAATTCAGTCTGTTGCCCGGTGGCGCAGGTGCGGCGGAACTGACTTCGGCGGCACTGCTGGCGCCGATGGTCGGCAAATCCACCGCCGCAGCGGCGATTCTGATTTGGCGGGTGGTGACGTTCTACTTCTATCTGGTGGTGGGTGGGCCGGTGTTTTTGATGATGCTCGGGCGGCCGTTGCTGAGGAAATTGATGAAGGTGCGTCAAGCCTGAAAGATCGCAGCCTTCGGCAGCGCCTACATTGAACGGCGGTCTTTCAATTCGACTCGGTACTTTCGTCGGACTCCGGTTTCACCTGCTCCCACAACTCGGCAGCACCCGGAAACTCCGTGCCGTCCTCAGGGCTCATGTCTTCGGGGTCATAACGACTCAAACAGCCTTCACCCAAGGTGGCGGGTGCTTTCGATGTGGCTTTGTCGAGTGGATCGCTCATGAGCTTTTCCTCAGGTCTGAAACGGCGAAGGGCCTGGAGCGATTGAACGCCCAGGCCCTTCGATTTTCAAGCACGCGAGGGTTCGATCAGAACACCACGGTCTTGTTGCCATGCACCAGCACGCGATCTTCGAGGTGATAACGCAGGCCGCGCGCAAGCACCATTTTCTCGACGTCACGCCCGAAACGCACCATGTCTTCGATGCTGTCGCTGTGGCTGACACGGACCACGTCCTGCTCGATGATCGGGCCGGCATCCAGCTCTTCGGTCACGTAGTGGCAGGTCGCGCCGATCAGCTTCACGCCTCGCAGGGACGCCTGATGGTACGGCTTGGCGCCGACGAACGACGGCAGGAAGCTGTGGTGAATGTTGATGACTTTGTGCGCGTATTCGCGGCACATGTCCGGCGGCAGGATTTGCATGTAGCGCGCCAGCACCACCACTTCGGCGTCGTGCTGTTTGACCAGGCGCGACACTTCATCGAAGGCCGGTTGCTTGTCCTGCGGATTGACCGGGACATGGTAATAAGGAATGCCATGCCACTCGACCATGCTGCGCAGGTCGTCGTGGTTGGAAATCACGCAGGAGATCTCGCAATCCAGCTCATCGCTATGCCAGCGATGCAGCAGGTCGGCCAGGCAATGGGACTCGCGGCTGGCCATCAGCACTACGCGTTTTTTCTGCTCGGTGTCAGTGATGCGCCAGTCCATCGAGAACTCTTCGGCAATCGGCGCAAACTTCTCACGCAGAACTTCGATACCGAATGGCAGCGAGTCGGCACGAATTTCGTGACGCATGAAGAACCAGCCAACCTGATTATCCGAGTGGTGGCTCGCTTCGGTGATCCAGCCATTGTGGGCTGCCAGAAAATTACTGACTTTGGCAACGATGCCAACGCGGTCCGGGCAAGAAATCACCAGCCGAAAAGTGCGCATGAGGGGGAAACTCCAGAACTTCGCAAAGGCCGCCATTCTAGCGACTGCGCAACAAAACTGCAGTATTGATCAACGTCGGCGTGGACATCGCCCCGGCCGCAGGCTTTTTGACGGACTGAAACGTCAACGTGATGGCGGTGCAGTGGCAGTGCCTGATCAGATCACTGTGAATATCTGTGATGACTGCATCACACTATTTAACTGAACATTCAATTGGCTGCTAATTCTCGTAACTAATTTAAATAAAAAGTCCGCTTAAATGTTTACTTGATGAAACAGCCTGACTATTATTGCGGCACTGTCCCCTGCCATCCAGCACTCTACTAAGGTAGTAATCATGTCCTTGATCAACGAATATCGCGCCACCGAAGAAGCTATCAAAGAGCTGCAAGCCCGTTTGAAGAACCTGTCGCAAGACGACAAACTGCAAACCGAGCTGGAATTCGAAGGCAAACTGCGCACCCTGATGGGCGAATACTCCAAGTCCCTGCGTGACATCATCGCGCTGCTGGACCCGGAATCGAAAACCAAAGCTCCACGCGGCGGTGTAGCAAAAACTACCGGCACCAAGCGTGCTCGCAAAGTTAAACAATACAAAAACCCGCACAACGGCGAAGTCATCGAAACCAAAGGTGGCAACCACAAGACTCTGAAAGAGTGGAAAGCCAAGTGGGGCGGTGACGTGGTTGAAGGCTGGGCTACCCTGCTGGGCTAAGCCGTAACGTCTTCGCAGAGCAATCCGCGAAAAAAGAAACGCCAGCGAATGCTGGCGTTTTTTTATGCCTGGGATTTAGTCCCGGCATGTTCGATTTCAAAGATTCAAACGTTTGCGTAATGCCTGGACATAATTCTGCCATTCATTAAGCACGGTTTTCTGCATCGGTGTCGCACTAAGCGCCCATTGCTCTGCGGCTTCTGTAAAAGATTGCAAGGTATTCGGCGCGCCCCATTCCGGCGCGGATAAACGCTGCTGACAAAATATTCGCCAGCGTTCCTGCTCTTCAAAACTCAACGTATCGGCAAAGTTACGCGCTCGATATCGAAAGAGTAATTCAGGCAAACGTTCGTCATCGAAAGGCCATTGCTCTTGCGCCAATTGCGCAGGATCGGCGTTTCTCACTTGCTCACATAGACGCCGGTCGCGGTCACCGATAAATCCGTCGTACAACTGTTGCTCCGGATCCTCGCTCGGGGTGAAATCTTCGCTGGCATAAATGGCCGCAACTTTATCTTTCCAAACTTGTTGTGCGTCAGTTAGTCGCAGTGTTCGCTCCTGATAAAGCGCCATGTCCAGCCCCAGTCTCTGCTGATCCGGTGCACGCAATACCGACAATGGCGCCACCACCGGGCAGCGGTTGATATGAATCAGCTTGAGCGGCACTGGCAACTCACCTTCGAGCAAGTCGTCGCGACGGGTGTAGAGGCGCTGGCGCAGCGTTTGTGCATCCAGATCAAGCAGGCCCTGCGGATCCAGGTGCAGGTCGCAGACGATCAAGGCGTTACGGTTTTTCGGGTGCCAGGCCAATGGCAACACCACGCCGACATAACTGCGTGCCGCCGAAAAGCGCCCGGAAATATGCACCAGCGGTTGCAACAGGCGAATCTGGTCCATGACCTTTTGCTTGCTGCGCAACTGGAACAGCCAGTCATACAGCTTTGGCTGCTTCTCGCGGATCAACCGTGCCAGTGCGATGGTCGCACGCACATCCGACAACGCTTCGTGAGCATGCCCGTGATCGATGTTGTTGGCGGCGGTCAGGCGTTCGAGCTTGAGCGTTACCCGCCCTTCGTCATCGGTCGGCCAGACCAGACCGTCCGGGCGCAATGCATAGGCGGCACGCACCACGTCGATCAGATCCCAGCGACTGTTACCGCCCTGCCATTCGCGGGCATACGGGTCGAAGAAGTTGCGATACAAGCTGTAACGCGTCATCTCGTCATCGAAACGCAAGGTGTTGTAACCCGCACCGCAAGTGCCGGGCGCGGCCAGTTGCGCGTGGACGCGGGTCATGAAATCGGCTTCGCTCAAGCCCTTTTCAGCGAGCTGGCCCGGCGTGATACCCGTGATGGCGCAAGCGGCCGGATGCGGCAGGATGTCTTCGCTGGGCTGGCAATAGAGATTGACCGGCTCATCGATTTCGTTGAGGTCGTGGTCGGTGCGAATCCCTGCAACCTGCAGCGGGCGGTCGCTGCGGGGATTGATGCCAGTGGTTTCGTAGTCGTACCAGAAGATGGAAGTCACGGGCGGTTCCTGAACTGAAGATCGGCGAAGTCTAGGCGTACAACCGCAGTCGCGGCCAGCCTCGCGTCATTCAAACACCTGGCGCCACATGCTGTGCAATACATAGTTATGTCGTTTTCCCCCGAGAGGCTGCTAGCATCGACCCCACTTGCACCCCGAACAGGCGAACATCAGGTAGCCCATGCTCGAGCCCACAGCGCCAAGGAAAGCACCGCTGGCCCCGCCGCTGGATACGCGGCATCAGGTCGAAACGCCGGAAGGCATCGACTTGCCGTTGCGCCCGGCCGGGCTGATGGTACGAGCCGTGGCCTTCACGATCGATCTGGGTCTGCGCGGCCTGATCATGGGTGCGCTGTTCATTGTGCTGGCGTTCCTCGGCAAGCTCGGCATGGGCCTCGGCTCGTTACTGCTGTTTGCGATCAGTTGGTGGTACATGGTGCTGTTCGAAGTGCTGCGCCAGGGACGCTCGCCGGGCAAACAATGGATGGGCCTGCGCGTGGTGCACGATGACGGCACGCCTATCGGCTGGTCGGCGTCGTTGCTGCGCAACCTGCTGCGCTTTGTCGATCTGCTGCCGTTCGGCTACTTTCTCGGCGCCATCAGTTGCCTGCAACACCCGACTTTCAAACGGCTGGGCGATATCGCCGCCGGTACGCTGGTGGTCTACAGCGAACAGCCAGTCAGCCGCCCGCAATTACCCGCCGCGGAACCCCGTCGCGCACCGATTGCCCTCACCCTCAGCGAACAACGCGCCCTGCTCGGCTTTGCCGAACGTCAGGCCGAACTGACGCCGGCACGGGTTAACGAACTGGCGGCGCTGCTGGCTCAGCCACTGCATATTTCCGCGCCCAAAGCCGTTGCTGAACTCAACGGTATCGCCCGCGGCCTGCTGGGGCCAACATGAAGCAAAGCCTTTTCGAAAATCGTCACAAGGCCGAATGGGAGCGTTTTGCACTGGCCCTTGAACGCCTCGAACGGGGCAAGGAAACCTCGCAAGTGGCCGGTTTCCCCAAAGCCTATCGACGCCTTTGCCAGCATCTGGCACTGGCGCAGGAGCGCGGCTACAGCAGTTTCCTCATCGATTCCCTGCAACAGCAGGTCTTGCGCGGCCATCAGCAGCTTTACCGGCATCGCAGTCGATTGGGCGCCAACCTGCTCAGCTTCATCCTCGCCGACTTCCCGCGACTGGTGCGCGCCGAATGGCCTTTTGTGCTGGTGGCGTGCCTGCTGTTTTTCGGCAGCCTGATCGGCGTCGGTGTGCTGGTGTATGTGTTTCCCGAGTTGGTCTACAACCTGATCCCCGCCGATCAGGTGCGTGAAATGCAAGGCATGTACGACCCGGTGGCCGGCCACCTCGGGCGCCCCGCCGATCGCGCCGCCAGTGAAGACTGGGTGATGTTCGGTTACTACGTGATGCACAACATCGGCATTGCCTTCCAGACCTTCGCCAGCGGTTTGCTGATGGGCGTGGGCAGTGCGTTTTTCCTGTTCTATAACGGTCTGGTCATCGGTGCGGTAGCCGGGCACCTGACAGAAATCGGCTTCGGTCAGACCTTCTGGTCATTCGTGATTGCCCACGGCGCCTTCGAACTGACGGCCATTGCGCTGGCCGGCGCGGCAGGCCTGGAACTGGGCTGGGCATTGATCGCGCCGGGACGCCTGAACCGCGCCGAAGCCTTGAAACGCGCCGCGCGCAAAAGCGTACTGCTGATTTGCGGGGTCATGCTGTTCCTGTTGATCGCCGCGTTTATCGAAGCTTATTGGTCATCGAAAACCAGCGTTGCCCCACTCACCAAATACCTGGTCGGCGCCACGCTGTGGGCGTTGGTGGCGAGCTATTTGCTGTTCGCCGGGAGGTCCCGTCATGCGCCTGAGTGACGCAACGGTGGTGATCCGTCCGCGCACCGCCTGGGAAGCCATGGATCTGGGCGTGCTCATGAGCCAGCAACACCGGCGCTTGTTGATGACCAGTTGGGCGATCGTCACCCTGCCGCTGTTCGTCTTGCTCAGCCTGTTGCTATGGGATTCGCCGTCACTGGCGTTGTTTATCTTCTGGTGGCTGAAACCGGCGTACGAACGCCTGCCGCTGTACATCCTGTCCAAAGCCCTGTTCGGTGAAACCCCGACACTCAGGCAAGCCCTGCGCGAGTGGCCACGTCTGCTCAAACCGCAACTCCTGGCCAGCCTGACCTGGCGCCGGCTGAGTCTGAGCCGAAGTTTCCTGATGCCTGTGGTGCAACTTGAAGGCCTGGATGGCAGTGCACGGCAACAGCGACTGCACGTGCTGTTGCAACGCAATGCCGGCGCCGCGCAATGGCTGACCATCATTGGCATGCACCTGGAAACGGCGTTGTGGATCGGCCTTATGGTGCTGTTCTACCTGCTGTTGCCGCAACAGATCGAAACGGACTGGGACTGGCAATCGTTGATCCTCGCGGCAGACCAGGACTGGCGTTGGCTGGAACACCTGACTAACGCTTTCTATGCGCTGGTGCTGGTGGTGTGGGAACCGATTTACGTGGCCTGTGGTTTCAGCCTCTATCTGAACCGGCGCACGCAACTGGAGGCGTGGGACATCGAACTGGTGTTCCGCCGCTTGCGCCAACGGTTGAACAGCAGCGTGCTCGGCGTGCTGCTGGCGGTGTGCCTGCTACTGCCGAACGTGCCCTCGGTGTGGGCCGCTGAAGCTGACAGCAGCCCGGATACGCCGCGCTTGTTGAATCAGCCGCTGACCAGTCAGGCCTCGCACGACAGCATCAAGGCTTTGCTCGAACAACCGCCGTTCAAAAACAAGGAGTCCGTCACTCGCTATCGCTTTGGCGAAGATCCGGCAACTCCGGCCAAATCCGACAAGGAGGGTGAAGCGCCGCAATGGCTGAAAACCCTGCTCGGCTGGCTCGAAGGCCGACAATTCAATACCTTGGCCACCGTCATCGAAGTGGTGCTGTGGGGCGCAGTGATTGCCACCGTCGGCTGGTTGATCTGGCGCTATCGCGAGTTTCTGCAAGCGTTCGTCAGCCGCCGTCCGGCGCTGCCTGCGCGAGCGAAAAGACCAGTGCCGCAACAGGCCTTTGGTCTCGACCTTAACCGCGAAACCCTGCCCGAGGACATCGCCGCCCACGCCGAACAACTCTGGCAGAGTCAGCCACGCGCCGCGCTGAGCCTGCTCTATCGAGGCCTGCTCAGCCATTTGCTCCACGACTTCGATCTGACGCTCAAGGACGCCGACACGGAAAACCAGGTACTGGCGCGGGTCGAACAACTTCAACGACCGGAACTGCTCGCCTTCAGCCGCATCCTGACCACTCACTGGCAGAACATGGCCTATGGGCATCGCGTACCGGCGGCGCATCTGCAACAGGAACTGTGCGATGGCTGGCGCGCCCTGTTCGGTCACGGAGTCTCGCGTTGAATCGGCGCAGCCTGTGGTGGCTCGGCGGATTGCTCTTCGCGCTGCTGGCGGCGTTGAGCGTGTATCTGTTCATGGCCGCCAAGCCTTATCAGGAGGAAGTCGATCACGGCCCCTCACCCGTCGCGCAGGCCAACCCCTACCTGGCGGCAGAAATATTTCTGCGTGAGCGCGGCATCCACGTTGACCATGCCGAAAGCCTCGCGGTGCTGCCGGATATCGATCCACGCGGGCACACACTCTTGCTGTTCAACGATCGATCGCGGATGCCCCCGCGTCAGGTCGATCAAGTGTTGAACTGGACCCGGGCCGGTGGGCGGCTGGTGTTCGTCGCCGAAGCACTGTGGGACCCGCAGACCAGACAAAGCAACGATCTGCTGCTTGATCGTGTGCAACTGCATCAGGCCCTGACCAAGGATCTGAAGGACCCGCCCGAAGGCCTGCCCCATGAGCCGTACCCCGCCCTGACCAAACTGTACCTGGAAGACGAAGACGCACCGGCCTACGCAGGCTTCGATACCGACTTTCATCTCGACGACCCGAAGAATCTTGCGCATGCCTGGGCCAACAGCGCCAAGGCCACGCACATGATGCAACTGCCCTACAGCCTCGGTTCGATCACCGTGGTCACCGATGCCGAGCTGTGGAAAACCACGGCGATTGCCCAGTACGACAACGCTTGGCTGCTCTGGTATCTGAGCGCCGACACCGACGTCACGCTGATCTACAACACCGAGCACGATGGCCTGCTGACGCTGCTCTGGCGCTACTTCCCGCAAGCCATCGTCGCCCTGCTCGCGTTGATCGGCCTGTGGTTGTGGCAGGCCAGTGTGCGCCATGGCCCGCTTCAGGCGCCCGTGCCGAGTGGTCGCCGCCAGTTGCAGGAACACCTGCGCGCCAGTGCCGATTTCATGCTGCGCCACAACGGTCAGCAATCGCTGTTGCAAGCTCTGCAACAAGACGTGTTGCGCCGCGCCCGACGCCGCCATCCCGGCTTCGATCAATTGAACGTTGCCGAGCAATGGCTGGCGTTGTCGCGCCTGACCCGGCAACCGACCCGTGCCATTAGCCAGGCCTTGAGCCCGGTGCCGAAGCGGCGGATGTCCAATGCCGATTTCTGCCGCCAGGTCGCCCACCTGCAAACCTTGAGGAACACGCTATGACTGAACAGATCGAGCCCGGCAGCGCCAGCCACGCCGCCCAGCAGCGCCAGCGTGCCAGTCAACTGGCGCAGGCCGTGCGCAATGAATTACACAAGGCTGTGATCGGCCAGGACGCAGTCATCGACGACGTGCTGACTGCGCTGATCGCCGGCGGCCATGTGTTGCTGGAGGGTGTTCCGGGACTGGGCAAAACCCTGCTGGTGCGCGCCTTGGCACGTTGCTTCGGCGGCGAGTTCGCACGTATTCAGTTCACCCCGGACCTGATGCCCAGCGACGTCACCGGCCACGCCGTGTACGACCTGCACACCGAGCAGTTCAAGCTGCGCAAAGGGCCGCTGTTTACCAACCTGCTGCTGGCCGACGAAATCAACCGCGCCCCGGCAAAAACCCAGGCTGCTTTGCTCGAAGCGATGCAGGAACGTCAGGTCACGCTGGAAGGCCGCGCCTTGCCGATTGCGCAGCCGTTCATGGTCCTCGCCACGCAGAACCCGATCGAGCAGGAAGGCACGTATCCACTGCCGGAAGCCGAACTCGATCGCTTCATGCTCAAGGTGCGCATGGATTATCCCGATGCCGATCAGGAGCTGAACATGGTGCGCCAGGTCAGCCGTTCGACCCGCGCTGACATGCTCGACGTGCAGCCATTACGCACCGTGTTGCAAGCCAAGGACGTGCAGGCGTTGCAGCGTATCGCCAGTGATTTGCCGCTGGACGATCAGGTGCTCGATTACGCCGTGCGCCTGGCGCGCAGCACCCGCACCTGGCCGGGCCTGACCTTGGGCGCTGGGCCTCGGGCCTCGATTGCGCTGGTGCGCTGCGCCCGCGCCCGGGCCCTGCTGCGCGGCGGTGAATTCGTGATTCCCGATGACATCAAGGGCTGCGCGCTGGCGGTGTTGCGCCATCGTGTGCGCATTGCGCCGGAACTGGATATTGAGGGCCTGCAAGTCGATCAAGTGCTGCAGCAGTTGCTTGATCAGATTCCGGTGCCGCGCCTGTGAACGCAAAAGATCGCAGCCTTCGGCAGCGCTTGCAGGGGATCGCGTTGCCATGAAACCTTCGCGTCTGCTGCTGATCTGGCTGATCATCCTGCTCGGCATCGGCCTTGTGCTGGGCACCTTGCAGGCATTGGCAATCGATGTCCCGGAGAGCCTGCTGTCAATCAACTGGGGATTGCTGCTGGCACTGTTGGCGCTGGCGACGCTCGATGCGTTGCGCCTCAAGCGACTGCCGACGGTGCGGATCAAACGGCAGATGCCCGGCAGCCTCGCGCTTGGCCGCTGGGGTGAGGTGCAGTTAACCGTTGAACACGACTTCAGCGCGCCACTGAACCTGCAGATTTTCGACCATGTCCCGGAGGGACTCAGCTTTGAAAACCTGCCACTGGACGTCGAATTGCAGCCCGGCCAGATCAGCCTGATCAGCTACCGCGTGCGCCCGCTCAAACGCGGCCACTTCAGCTTCGAACACTGCGAAGTGAACCTGCCGAGCCCGCTGGGGTTATGGTCAGGTAAACGCCTGCTCAACGTGATCGACAGCACCCGCGTCTACCCGGATTTCGCCCGTCTCTACGGCGGTGAACTGCTGGCGGTGGACAACTGGCTCAGCCAACTCGGCGTGCGCCAGCGGCAACGGCGCGGGCAAGGGTTGGAGTTTCATCAGTTGCGCGAATTTCGTGAAGGCGACAGCCTGCGCCAGATCGACTGGAAAGCCACCGCCCGCCAACGCACGCCGATTGCCCGCGAGTATCAGGACGAGCGCGATCAACAGATCATTTTCCTGCTCGACTGCGGCCGACGCATGCGCAGTCAGGATGATGAGCTGTCGCACTTCGACCATGCGCTCAATGCCTGCCTGCTGCTCAGCTACGTTGCGCTACGTCAGGGCGATGCCGTTGGACTGAGTACCTTCGCCAGTGATCAACCGCGCCACCTCGCCCCGGTCAAGGGCAGCGGCCAACTGAACGTGCTGCTCAACGCGGTATACGACCTCGACAGCACCCAGCGCCCCGCCGACTATCAGGCCGCTATCAACCAGTTACTGGCCCGGCAAAAACGCCGGGCGCTGGTGGTGTTGGTGACCAATTTGCGTGATGAGGACGATGATGAACTGCTCGGTGCCGTCAAACGTCTGAGCCAGCAACACCGGGTGCTGGTGGCGAGCCTGCGCGAAACAACACTCGACACCTTGCGCCAAGTGCCGGTGCAGACCTTGCCGGAAGCGCTGGCCTATTGCGGGACAGTCAACTACCTCAATGAACGCACGGAACTGCATGAGCGAATTGTCGCCCACGGTGTTCCGGTGATGGATGTTCGGCCCGCAGAATTGGGGGCCGAACTGGTGACGCGGTATCTGGCGCTGAAGAAGGGTGGAGGTTTGTGACTGACACAAAAACGAATCCGCAAAGGTCAGACGACACTTCCATCGTATGGATTGTTGACACTAAATTTAACGCTATCTCCGACAACTTGAAAAACTACCTCCCCACGCGAGTCGGTGTCTCTATATTGCAGTAATTCGTTACGCAGAACCGTGACTTTGACACCCGGTGCTGGAGTGTTCAGGTATGTGGAAGTTGCCCTGACCCCATACTCTTCATAAAAATAAACTGGCCCATCAAATATTTTCGTCCAGCGCTCAGCTTTTACCAGGTTATGCCCCAACGACATGGCTAGCGGCAAAGTGACCCATTGATGCTCCCCGGTACTCAGCTTCAATGAAAACTCTGAGTTTTTGGTGCTTCGTTTAAAATCCAGCTCCCAAGTCAGCCATTCCCCATCAAGTGTCTGCTCCAACTCCAGCGCAGGGGTCACCACCACGCCGAGATCCTCGGCGTTTTCACCCTCCCATTTCAAAATCACGCGCCTGCCTGAAAGTGGGCTGTCCGGCTTTAGCCGCAAAGATACTTTATGGACCGCACCGTGACAGGGATAGGCATCGCGTCCAAAGTTCAAGGAAAACGCGTCGAACATAAGCTCTAGCTCTTGCTGTAGATCTGTTTTTCTCCCCGGCAAAGAGGGTGACTTCAGCATCGTGGCAAATTCAGGCAGGGCAAACTGCAATTCAAATGAACCGCTTTGCCCCTGCTCGCTGGCAATCGTCCAACTCAAGGAGCTTGTTCCTTCAGCCATTTCACACGCCGTCCCCAATGGCGGATCAAACACCAGTCCCTGCCCTTCTGCGCCCGGTGTGTATTCAAGTGCAAGAAAACCAGCCGGATTACCAATCAGCCAATTGTCTTTAAAGTCGAGCGCCAGCTTGATGGTCTCTCCCGCCATGAAGTCGAGCTTGAGGTCAGTCCACTCGACTTGCTTTCCGTTCACGAGCGGTGAGAACCCTTCCAGCCAACTGTCAACCAATCGTCCTGGTGATGACGGTGACTTCGGTACACCGGCCAACTTTGGCAACGCAAACTGCAATGCAAAAGGACCGCTTTGCGCCTGCTCGCTGGTGATCGTCCAACTCAAGGACGTTGTTCCTTCAAGCATTTCACACGCCGTACCCAATGGCGGATCAAACACCAGACCCCGCGCCTCCGCGCCCGGCGTATATTCGAGAGTCAGAAAACCACCTGGATTACCAATCAGCCCATTGCGCTTATATTCCAGCGCCAACGTGATGCTCTCTCCCTTCATCAAATCGAGTTTGATGTCAGGCCACCCGACTGGCTGTCCGTTAACGAGCGGTGAAAACCCTCCCAGCCAGCTATCGATTGATCTTCCTGGGAATGACGGAGACTTCGGTACATCAGCTAACTTTGGCAGCGCAAACTGCAGTTCAAAAGGCCCCCTTCTCGCCTGCTCGCTGGTGATCGTCCAGCTCAAGCAAGTTGTTCCCTCAGCCATTTCACACGCCACCCCCAATGGCGGATCAAACACCAGCCCCTGCCCCTCTGCACCCGGCATGTAATCAAGCGCTAGAAAACCAGCCGGATCACCAATCAGAGAGCTGCCTTCATAGCTCAGCGCCAACGTGCAAGTCTCTCCCTGCATCAAGTCCAGCTTCACATCGGACCAACTGACTCGCTGCCCGTTAACCCAGGGAACGAAGCCCTCCGACCAACTTTCAATAACTCGCCCCGGCACAGGCGGCGATTCCGATATTTGCGGGTCCCGTGGAAGGGTAAATACCAGTTCAAAGGCTCCGCCAGGGCCTTCTACGGCAGAAAGAGTCCAGCTCAAGGAAAGGCTTCCCTCAGCCATTTCACACTCCACCCCCAACAGCGGATCAAAAACCAGTCCCTGCCCCTCTTCGCCCGGCTTGTAATTTAGGGCGAGAAATCCTTCCGGCGCGCCGATGTAGTAGCTGTATTCATACTCCAGCGCCAGAGTGCACTTTTCTCCCTTCATCAACACCACGCTCAGGTCATCCCAGCGCACTGGCTTGCCATTGATGAGGGGTCTGAATTCCTTCTTCCAGGTCAGAGAATCAGGCGTGGACGAATCATCCGTTTCAATTGATTTATTCATTGACTGGCACCAATTCAAATTCAAGAAATTGAACATCCCACCCCGCATACCCGCCGCGCACGGCTGCTTGCAGCCAGGTACGTCTGATACCGGCCAATCGGAACCTCACCCCGGCGTTACCGTTCTCGTCGGTGTAGGTCGAATCAAGTATTCGGTCCGGGTATTCCCATTCCACCTCGACACCCTGCAATGGCTCACCCGTCAGGGCCGACACCACGTTAACGGTCGCTGAGACCCACGCGCCCTCTGGTCCACTTGGCTGCGGGCTGGTCAGTGAATCGATTTTCCGAGGTTCATTGAGGAAAAACGGCAACGACACCGAGGCCGAATGCAGCTCTCCCCCCACCGACGCCGTCAGTTCAAGCGGCCCGGGTGTCGTCGGCACAAAAGCAATCTTCGCTACCCCATAAAAATTGCTGGTCGATTGCTTCACGCCAAGATCCGGGCTGCGCCAGGTCACGGTCACCCCGACCATCGGTCGGCCGCTGATCGCCGAGATCACAGTGATCTGCTCCGACACCTCTGTGCCCCAGAGCAACGTCTGATAGGCTCGCTGGCGTTCGGCGATCTTTAAGGCCTGTTCACCCTGGCCCAGCGACATCGCATTCACCGGGGACAAACTGGCCAGCCGGGCGGACGAGAAGCGCAACCCAAAGCTTGCGTCCTTCAAATCGCCGGTCTTGAAGGAATAGGTCTGTCCGGCTTGAGGAAATAATCTGGGCTCCCCAAGCCTCGGCTCTTCAAAGCGAATGCCCAGTTCCGCGGGACCGGTCCCGGTCATGCCCAATGTCATCTCCTTGTCAAACAGAACACTGCCGGCCGGCGCAGTCACATCCAGCCAGTGCTGCGTATTGCGCCGCGGGAAGAACGTCTGCGTGCCCAAGGGCTGGGGCGACTGTCTGTCGAAGCTGACCAGCACCCCCTCCCACGGATCACTTGCCAGTGCTTTAACCATCATCGGCCGAGTATCCGGGTAATCGTCATAGCGACTGATGACAGTCGCTGTGACCCGCTGCTCACCCGCGGTTTTCGGCGCAAAGTCGAAACCGCTCCAGCCATCGACAGTGGTTTGGATATCGCGTGGGCCGGTGTCGCCGGTCCAGGTCACCGGCGCCTGATCCACGGGACGTTGGGTGTAATGCGAATACACCTGAACCCACATCCAGGCAGGCGCCTGGCCAATGACCGGATCGACCGCCGCTCCCCGCCATGTCTCGATCCTGACCCGGTTATGGGCCAGCGTCATCGGCTTGGCGATCGCCTCGAATTTCAGCTGCGGTAACGCCAGGCTCAGGGCAAACTCGCCAGGCGCCGTACTGGCGGTAAAGTCCAGCGTCCAATTCGCGCCACCGTCGCTCAGCACCTGTGGGCGATCCAGCGTAGGCTCAACCGTCGCCCCCAATGAGTTGGCCGGAGCGCCCGACCATTTCAGTGATGCGTCCAGCCCCACCAGCGGGCTCAATGCATTGGGTAAAACCTTGAAACGGTGAACAGCCCCCAGGCACGGATACAGGTTTCGGGCATCCAGCGACGCGCGAATCTGATCGAGCATCAGCGCCACTTCTTCCGTCAAATCCTCGGACAGCAGGCGTCCCGACAGTTCTCGCACGCTGGCCAGGCCGGCCAGACGCAGCTCCAGTTCAAACAAGCCGCTACTGCCGTCGTCTTTGTTCGAGACGAGTTTCCACTCCACCCCGCCCGCCAGCAGAGCTTTCGGCGTTGTCAGGTCTTCGGGCGTTAATCCAATGGCCGGATCGTTTCCGCGCCAATGCAGGCTGATGTTGCGTCCGATCCAGGCACTGCCAGCCTTCGGCACGACTGTCAGCGTATGGGTCTGCCCACGTCGACAGAGCATCCCCAGCGGACTCTCCACCTTTACTGCGTCCAAGCGGATTTCGACTTCACCTTTCCATGGGCTCGTGGCAACGGGTTTGACCGTAAAATCCTGTTGCACAGCTGTATCGTCCGGGTGCGCCTTGAGGAACGCCGTGACGGTCTTGTCCCCTGTGCTTTTGGGCGTATACAACAAACTGGTCCAACCGCCCGCCCCCGTCACGTCCTGCACAGCGTCACCGTCGGGGGTCACCCATTCGACCAGCGCATTGCTGACGGGATCACCATCGCCTGCGGTCAGATAATGGACCGCCTGCACCCGCAGCAGCACGCTTTCCTCTTCGTCGACTATCGGAAATTTGTTGGCCTCACGGACCTCACCCACCCGGAGCCGATTGCGCGCCAGCGACATGGGTTTGCCCGGTGATGGCAGCAACAGTTTCGAGCACTGCAGGGTCAGTTCGAAACGACCGTCGAGCCGATCCTCGCTGGTCAGCGTCCAGAGCACATCGCCCCCGTCGAATGGCAGCGGGTCCTCGAGCGGCGGATTGACCGTGACCCCCAGCTGCTCATGCCCTACACCGCTCCAGTGCAGCGAAAACTCCGTTCCCCGCAAGGGACTATCGGACGGCAAGCGCACGATGACGGGATGGTTGCTGCCCCGATTGGGGTAGCCAGTCGCCTCCCATGCTGTTTCTTGCGTTCCGACAACGGCCCGCAGAGCCTTCCACGGATCGGTCGCCAACACCTTCACGGCAAAATCGCACGTCACTTGGCCTGAAGCGTAATAAGGGCTGTCGACCGAAGCCGTGATGACAACATCACCCGCCGTCTTCGGCTCGAAATCAAAGAAAACCCAGCCTTGCTCATCAGTGACACCCGCGCCAATCACACCTTGCCCGGCACTCGTCCAGTTCACCGTCCGGGCATCCAGCGCCTGTCTGGTGTAATGGGAAACGACCTGCACACCCAGCCGCACACTCTGCGCATATTCAAGAACGGGGTAAAAGGTCGCTTTCTGCTCGTCGCCAAACGCCAGACGGTGATGCCCCAACGACACGTCAATCGGATAAGGCTCGGCGTCATACTGGTTGAACAGGATGATCGAGAACTCGTAGGTCTTGTCTTCCGCCATCCACGGGCAGTCGAGCGACCATGGCAATGTCAGCGCCTGGTCGACACCCCAATCTGGCGCGGCCTTGACCGCTTCCATCGGATTGCCGGGACTGGTCAACGCCATCTTTGTGCCCTGCCAGGCATTGCCATCGCCCGGTTCAAACGACAGGTAGTGCGGCATGTCGAGCGGGTCATCCATCCCGTTGCCGAGGGTTGCGCCCAGACACAGGTACAACGTGCGATCAGGCGCCAGGTCTTGCTCATCCAGGCGCATAGTCTGGAGTTTCAGTGGCTCCAGTTTCAGTTGCAGGTCGATCCGGGTGATAAGCACGGACGAGCGCCTGTCTGATGGATTATTCGGTACCCCGCGAACCTCGAAAGTCAGTGTGTCGTCACTATCGAAGCTCAGTTGATCCAATGACTCCCGATAGCGGATCGGTTTGAACTCCAGCGGCTGCCCTGCCGCCAGGCGAGCTTGATCTTGCTCAAGGCTGCGTGAATCGCCGGCCTTGAGTTCAATGCTCATCAACACTTCGCTACCGCCAAGAATGCACAACCAGCCTGAATCGCCCGACCACTCAACTCCAGGGCGCAGCTCGCAGAGAAACGTCAATTCGTAACTGGCGCTCACGTCGGCTTTTTTAGGGGCGATTACATCCTGTTTAGCCGAGGCGCCGACGCCGACATTCATAAAAGGGATTAAGAAATTCTCATACAACTCCTTCTGTATTCCCACTTTCCCTTTGTCAATCCAGTGGTTAAGCAGATCGTTGAAATCACCATTGCGCAGCAGGCTTTCTTTCGCCTGGATGACCGGCTCACTCATGACTGCCCACTCCTTCGACCTGCTGGTTCAGCCTGGCGTTTTCAGCCTGAGTGACCAGGTCTTCAACCTTTTGCACAAACGGCGGTTCGCCAGCCTTGGCGGTATAGCGGATGCGCAGGATGCAGTCGGTCATCGATTCAAGCAGCGCGGTTTGCTGCGGCTTTTTGAACCACGGGAAAGACAATTTCCAACTGGAGATCGCGCCGGTGTTTTCGAACGGGTTGAGCAGGCCTTCATCGGGTTTCATGGCCGTCAGGCCGTTGTCGGCCAGCCCGATCGACAATGCAATCTGCTGAGCGGCGCGCAGGTTGATCACCACATCCGAAGGCGCCCCGAGCCCGGGATTGTGCAGGTACTCGACCGATTGTGTGGTGGGCCGGGTCGCCGTCATGCTGCTGATCTGGAGCAAGGTCGCCCGTACATTCTCGAACGGCCCGGTCAAAACCGGCAGATCGACCTCCACCGAACTGATCTGCCGGCAGAAATGCCCCGGATGATCACGATCAAACAGTAGTTGGGTCAGTTTGAATTCCAGCGTGCCGGTCTTTTGCAACTGATCCAGTGCATCGGCCCAACTATCGATCCCGACCTGACCTTCAACCTTGTCGTCGAACAACTGCCGCAGAGAGATGGTTTTCACCAGTTCCAGCCGGCGTTCGTGGCGTTGCAGGTATTCACGTTCCAGCCGTAGCAGATGCCCACGTAATTGATCACCGGCGGTCAGGCCATGACGGTGGTCGAGCCAGACCTGCGGCAACGCGATCTGCGCATCGTAATCACCGGTTTCGGCGGCCAGCGAAGCCTGGGCACTGAGGCACAGGCTGATCACCGCATCGTAGGCCTGATAGTGCAATGCCTTGAGCTGGCCGAGCATCCAGCCGAACAACTCGGCATTGCTCGCACGTTTTTTCAGGTAGTTGTAAACCGCCAGCGCCTGAGTATTGGCCCTGAGGGTTTGCGCCAGATTGGACCGGGCAGCGGTGACCGCGTGATTCTGCGCAGCGATCTGCGCATCCATGGCCCGCACCTCGGCCAGCGCCTGATCACGTTGCAACGCCCAGTCACTGCGGCGACGACGGTAACCTTCCGTGGTGCTCTGTCGGTCGGCATCGATTTGCTGCAGTGACGAGGCGATTTCCAGACCGAATATCACCGCGTCCGCCAGTTTCTCGAGCCGATGCCCGCCGTTGGAAAAGCCCAAAATATTCGGCAACGAGGCCAGCACCGCGCCCGCCGGTTTGATCGACCTGGCCACCAGGGAGAACACCTTGGACTGATGCAGGCTGTCCATGACCTGATATTCAATCGTCGAAACGTTTTCGTCATAGCGTTTTGCGTAAGCATCGGCGCGTTCCTGCGCCACCGAACGGCTTTGCCGCAACGCCGTCACACTCGCTTCCAACTGAGCGATGGACTGCTCCTGCACCGTCTCGGCGTAGCTGCCCAGTTCCACCATATGGTTTTGCTGCAACTCTTCCTGCTCGGCACGATCGCGCCGTTCAAGCAGGCTCAGCACCTGAGTGCCGTTATCCTGCAACGCTTGCACCGCGCGCAACGCGACCTCGAACATCACTCGCCAGCGGAAAGCATTGATCACCAGCCGCCCGCCCATCGGCCTCGGCCCGGCCACGCCACCGGAAGCCAGGTCACGCAGCAATTGATTGGGGTCCGTAGGCGGGCTGAACAGCGGAATGTCCAGCGGTTTGCCGTCGAGGGTGAGATTGTTGCGCAAGTTATGCAGGCGTTGATCCGGCGCTGCAAACAAGTCGAGCAACGACTGATTGATCGGAATTTCAAACGGCCCGCACGCCAGCAGCCCCAGCATTGGCGCGGCGTCGGAGGCGACCGGGAAATCCGCCAGGCTGAACTTCAGGTTTTTTTCAAACTGCTCGAGCCTCGGCCGGGTGCTGCTTTTTTCCAGAAGGTCTTGAACCTTCTCGGGTTGCCAGCGAGTACCGGTGTTGGCCGTAGGTGCCTTGCCCATCAAAAACCCGGCCTGGACGTAGCACAGCTTGGCGGCCACCAGGCTGTCCCGGGTCAGCTGTCGGTAATACCAATCGCCCCACGCCATCAGGTTTTTCACGTAGTCGGTGAACACCAGGATCTGGAAGTGCGCGGGCGCCGCGTAACCGATGGCATCCGGGTCCGTGGGGTTCTGCGTTTCACAACCAGGGTCGCCCGGTTCCTCGACGATATTCAGGGGCCGGCAGCGCCAGTACTTCGGCTTGGGATTGGGCAGAGGCGGGGTGGGTGGATCAGCAGGTGCCTGCGGATCGAACAGGTAATGCAGCCAGTTCTGTGCCTCCGGGAAGCGCTCTTCGTCGCGCAGGCGTGTGGCCATCAAATGTGGCAGGTGGAAAAAGATCTCCCAGAAGAACAGCCCGTTGGCACCGTTGAAGGCACCACTGGGCTCATTGATCACTTGGCCGGTCGGCGGCGGCTCCGGGATGAACTGAGTGTCCCAGTCCAGCACACTCGCCACGGAATAGTTCGAGCGCTGCACCAGCTCGGGACCAAACAACGAATTGAGCCGGGTGTATTTCAACGCCAGTCCAGTCTGGTTGAAAGACAGAAACTGTGCGGCATCAACGGTGTTTTTCACCAGGCTGGGCGGGACGAAATCCGTAAGGTTGACAATCGTCAGGTCAAACAGACTTCTTTGCGTCTCCGGTGAGGTTATTACGGGGCCCAGTGAGAATATAGTCGGATTGGGCCATGAGCCTTTATCTCGCTCGCCTACCCAAGGTCCGATGTTCCAGTCACCCGCGAGAGACAGGTTTTTGGCCTCAACCACGTTTTCATCGTCAAAAGCCAATCCCAGACGTATGTCTGCGGTACCGCGATGTCCCGTGGGCCAGCAATAACCTTTGACCGTCAGCTTATCCTTGTCCCCTACCCGCAACGCCGTGACGTCCAGTTCCAGATACGGCGCTATCACCCCCTCTGCTGGATGGGGAACAACCGTCACCTCAGGGAGCAATGGATGTTGAACCGTTTCATTGCTGACAAACCGGTCGAGTGCTGCATCCAGCCAGAACCCGGAATCGCGCTGTACGGGGCGCATCAGCACGTCGTAGACCGCATGTACCCTCAACGGGTCTCCAGCCGTAGCCTTGCCATACACCAGAATGCCCAGCTTGCCCTTGGGGTGAAGAGTGTCGACTTGCACGCTCGCGATCAACCGGGTGCCCGGCGGAAGCTCATGCTCAAGGTCCTTGATAGACACCGTCAGCGGTGCCAGCCACTGGCCGTTTTGCATCATGAGCGCCAGCTTGACGGTCAGTTTGTTGGGGATGTACTCACCCGTCTCCTGGCCGGCAACCTTGTCTTGCCATTCAGTCCAGACCAGACACAAGCGGCCATTCCAGACCACCGGGCGGATGTTCGGCACCTTGTCAGCGATGGGAACTTCAATGGCTTGCCATTCGCTCCACGCAGCCGGATTGACCGCCACACTGTCAGGGCCGAGTTCAATATCCGCCGAGCGCCAGAAGTACTGAAAAGGCTGCACCCGTTGACGCCCGACAAAATAGTATTTGGCGTTGGCAGGCGTCGTGCCGTCCATGTAGCAACTGATCACCTCAAGGTCGCAGGTCTGCTCGAAGGCTTGCAGATACTCTTGCAGCGCGGTCTGCACGGAATCGTTGTTCAGACGCGCCTGATTGAGGTTGTTTTCCAGGTTCTTGAACAGGCTGGTCTTGCGTTGACGCACAAAGGGATTGATGAAGTTTTCCGGGTAGCACGAAATCAGCTGCACCGCGGCCCAATCGGGGTAGTTGCTGTAGAGCGCCCACGCGGCAAGATCGTCCGGGTCGAACTCGTGCGAATCAAGGCCCGGCTCAAGCTTGCGATACGCCGCATGAATGAATTGCTGCGTACAGCTGATCGCTTCGGCCACCCGGGAACTCTGCACCTGATAGCTGTCCAGCGGATCCATGCGCAGCAGTTCGAACAGATCGGCCGGTGTTTTCAGAAAAGTGTATTTCTCACTGCCTGCTTTGCCGATGCAGTATTCCAGCAGCGCCGAACGACGCTTTTCCAGCAGCCCGCCAATATTATTCAATGCCATGATCCTGCTCCTTGGGGTAGGCCCCGGGGACACGCGGTCGCCAAGAGATACCGTTGACCGCGATATCTGCTCATTCGAAGGTGATGGGCTTGACGAAGACGGTTTCACTTTCGCCAGACTGGGTTCTGACGCTGAAAACAAAGGTGCCCCCCGTTTCGCTCGACACAAAGACCCGGGTCAGCCCCTGCTTGTCGGTGAAACCCTGCCTTGGCCGGATAGTCGCGCTGGTGAATATCCCGGGTTCGTAGGACTCGAATTCCCACTCCACGAGCGAGTTTTTCCCAAGGTTGCCGTAGGCGTCCTCAAGCAGCGCATAGAGCTCGACTTCCTGGCCTTTTGGCACAATCCCCAACGGCGTTGGCGACAATTCTGCCGGCGGAAAATTCAGGGTACTGGACTCGGCGACGATATCGATGGAAGGCGCGTACTCAGGCTCAAACAGATCCAGCCAGTAAACGGGCGTGTCCGTGCCCATGATCGCTCCCGGAGTGAAGGTGGCCAGCAGCGTACCGTTCACCTCGGTAGCGCCCGTTTCGATGTTGCCCAAGGCCGCTTGCCAGTAAACGTTGACGCCGCTCAACGGCCTCCCCTCGGCATCGATGAGCGTCACCTTAAAGGTGACTTTCTCTCCACGCTTTCTGGCCACCACCGTGGAAGAACCCTCTACGGTGCACGTGGTCTTGACCAGCGCCTTGAGATCACCCGGCACGTGCACCATGGGTGCGCGTGAACGTTGCTCACCCAGCAGGACGAGTTCGGCGGCATCGGCATAGGCTCTTTTGTCGCCGCTCTCGGGCAAACTGCCGACCAGAAAAATCGTCAACGCGTCCATGCCGGTTTCAGCCGATAGCACACGAACGCGCATCAACAGATCGAGTTGACTGAGGTTCTTCAATATCTTGAGGTCGGTGGTGTCGATGCGGCTGACGCACTCGCGCACTTCCTGCACACTCCAGCCAAAAAAATCGGCCAGTTTGATGGCGGCGGCCTGTTGCGCCAGCCTCCGCGCATCACCCGTGACAGTGGGCAATGCATTGACCTGACGCAGATAATCCAACAGCTTTTGCGCCGGTTGCTCGCTTAAGTCGAATGCCCGGGTCAACGTTGTCAGGTAATACAGTGTGCGCACCGACAACTCATGTTTGTCGGCCTGATCAAACCAGGCCAAGTGACCATACTCCAGATAGTCCAGCAACAGCGTGGCGCTCAAGTCCAGCGTCACTACGACCTCGCTGCGCCGTCGTACTTCAGCCAGCAGATCAAGCAGCGGGCTGGCGTTGCGGCTGGCTGGTCGGCGCGATGCCTCGGCGCTCACGTCGTAATGCTCAAGCACTTCTTGCAACAGATAATGGACCGTGGCATCGGCCCAACTCAGAACGGGTATGGCCAGTTCCACAGCGATACCGGCATAAACGGCCAGCGTCTCTTTGACCAGCGACGCCTGAGCGTCCCGCACCTGCAAAACCACACCTGACATGGTTTCGATGATGGACTGGCGCAATGGCACATCGATCGCCCCCAAGCCGGCTTCGACGGCCCAAGTGACTTTTTCACGAACAACAGCCGAGTAATGCTCCGCTGTCCCGTCAAAGGGTAAAAGCAGGCCATCGGCATCGACAATCGGACCCAGACCGTCCGCGCCGGTCGCCAGGAAATCGAGCCAGTCAGCGGCGCCGGCCGGCGGCACACCCGCCATCAGAAAAGTGCTGTTGGATAACAGCGCGGTCGGCAACAAGTTGCGAATCTGTTCAAAAAACTGCAGATCCTGCTCGGACGGCTCCAGTGCCGGTTGCGCTGCGACCACGTGTTGCAACGTCCACAAAATCGACGGACTGTTTTGCGTCGACCACTGTTCACCGCTGCGCATGGCTTCGATCAGTTCCAGCACATCCGGAGCGCTGCCCGGCACGGTGTGGATAAGTGGAATGCCTGCCAGGCCGTTGACCCATGCATCCCCGCCGAGTACCGACAGCATCAGCACACCTTCAACCGGTGTGATGCTCAGCAACCGCGGCAGTCTGACCAAACGGTAAAAGCTTGAGATGATCGCCGGACTGCGCCTCAGCGTGTCGGTCAATCCATGAGCCTTGGCCACCGTGGTTGCCAGATAAAAATACGTCTGCAGGTCGATCGCCAGACCGCTGCACAGTTGGCTGATCGTCAAATCGACCTGGCCCGGCGCCGGTAACAGGGGAAACGGACCATTGTCGAGCACCAGCGGTTGAAGATAACCGTTCTGACCGTTGAAGATCTGGTCGAACTGCGAGAGCGCTTCGCCGCGACCGTACAGTGACAGTTCGCCGATAAACACGGCAAAGTCAGCGGCGGTGCAGCCATAGCGCTCGTTCAGGGTCTGAAATAGTCCGAAGGCGTGAACTACGCCGTCCGAGATAATCATCTCGCTCCCATCGGGAGGTGCATTGCCACGCTCTACAGCCCTGATGGCCGCCACCAGCAACGCATCGACCTGGTCGTAAGGCAATCCCGTCCAGTTGGCCAGACGCACCATCCGGTTCATCCGGTCGTAGTGATTGAAACCGGAGACTGTGTCGGGGTTTGCCGTCAGTCGATGTCGGTCCTGGCCATCGTCGTAAATACCCAACGCCGGTACGGTGTTGTTGTTGATGTAGACCGAGCCCGAACGCTCGCTTTCACGCGCATCTGGCTCCTCCGGAATGTTGCCGGGGTAGGTTTGCACATTGGGCGAGCGCACCGGAGCAAAATCGCGAATCGACAACAAGGCTTCGATTTGTGTGCTGCCCAACTTTGTGCGTTCGCCGAAAAAAGCGACCTGATTCAGATTGCCGTATTTATTGTTGGCATCATCCGTGCCGAAGTTACGGGCGTAAAAACCTTCGCGACCTTCTTCATAATCCACCCGTTCCTCAGTCAGCAATTGCCGCTGATAAGGGCCGAGCCTTGAAGCCTTGGCGAAGCCGCGACCGGTATTGGCGCCACGGGCATTGGCTTGCAGAAAATAGGGGTACGCCAGGTCAACTTTGTGCTCGAAGTCCCCGACCGAAAGACCGTGCAACTGCACAACGCCGTCAATCGTGACCCAGTGCTGGTAATACGGCAGGCCATTGGGGTAGCGGGCTTCGATCAAGCCATCCTCGATCGACGTCTCTTGCAGGTTCCTGGTGATGAACGCCTCCAGCACCGCAATGATGATGTCCACCGACGATATCGACTGATACACCGCGTTGAAGTCGACCTGCAGGGGTAGCAGATCCATACGGCGCTCATGCAGTTCGTATTTTTTCTCGCGCCCTGGAATAGACTCGATGCGGTCGCGAATCCAGCGCAACAGTTCGATCAGGTAGGCCACCGGCGACAAGATCGACTCCAGCGCATCCACCGGGCACAACGCGGCAAAATCAGTGCCGATCAGATTGTGATAATCGGGACCTTCAACCATCGACAACAAGCCGCTCGAAGGCCGTGCAGCGGCCGTTTTGTCGCCCGTCAGGGTCTGCTCGATAAACTGGCGACGCACGTACGTGGCCATGCTGTTGGCCCTGCGCAAAAACCGCTTTGCGTCATCCGGGCGCAATTCAAGCTCCCTGACCAGGCCCTGAACGCCCTTCTCCACCAGAGGAAAAATCGACCCCTCCTGCTCAAGGTAGGACTGCAGGTTTTTCAGCCCGGTGTCTTGTACGTGTTGGCCCTCACCAAACAACTGAGCGAACAGTTGCAGGGCGGGACGACGCGAATCAGCCATGATCAGGTTCCTTGAGTCGACAACTGGCCCGAACAGCCTGGCGTCTTCGCCAGGCTGTGCTTTCAGTGAGTACGATTTGGCGCTTGGACGCGGTCCGCGTCTACTGTCAGATCTGACAGGTTTTAAGACCGTTCGTCGGGAAACGCAGACTCAGGTATCTACCGAAGGCGGCCGCGCGGGCTCGACTTCAAAGCGTTGGCTGTCGACCCAATCGGAAACCGTCGCGCCGTCCGCACCGTCAGTTATGTCCTGCTGGAATCGGTACCAGTTGCCCGCGCCCGGCAAGGACTGCGTCGACTCACCGGACCATTTGTCACTGGCGATGGGCACCTCCGGCACCCACTTCACATCCGGGTTGTACCAGCTCACCACCTTGCCCCTGCCCTTGCGGCCGCGGCCGGCAAACTGCAGCGGATGACTGACCCAGCGGCCCGCCGCCGGCTCGTCGAGGGTGGGCAGATAAGTCCCCAGCACGACGGGGCGCGTTGCGGCGAGCGAGGCAAACTCACCCAGCGATGCCACCGCTTCAAGTGTGCGCCGCCCACCCACGAGTGAGCTGAAATCTCGCGTCACCGACCAGGTGCGATCCTCGAGCACGCGTGTATTGGCCTGTATCGAACGCCCGCCGGCGGCCACTGTCACCGTGACACTGTCGCCCGGCACACCGAAGCCTGACACCACCGTCGACCGCCCGATGTGGCCGTCCGCGACCGGCGTCTCGATAAACGGCGCGGCCGGGACGACGTCATAGTTCAACAACGCGGTAATGTCCGATTCCCGCAACTTGCCACCTTCATCCATAAACGTTTGCCGCGCCCAGATGGTTTTGCTGCCCACTGGCAACGTGACGTCGACTTGCCACTCGCCGTTCCCGCCCACCGCGATGTCCGTGAGCCAAGGCCCGGGGCGCCCCTCCAGAAAGACCTCGACGCGCCCGTTCACCATGCCCTTCCCCATAAGCGTCGCCGTGCGGGGCAGCTTGCCTTCGGGGGTTGGCTGGGTAATTTCCGGGGGTAACAGCACCACTTCAAAACTGTGCCGGTCACTGGGCTCCGAAGGCCGGCCCTTGAGGGTTTGCCGGGCATCGATGGTGTAGATCGCAAAATCCAGTTGGCTCAGGTCAATCGACCAGACGCCGTCCTGACTCAGTACTTTGGGCGCACCGAGAGGACGGTCGAAACGGACATCTCGCAACTGCAGCGTCGCGCCCGCCATTCCGTTTTCGCCCCCGACAGTGACCACACGACCGACTTTCGAATCGGCATCCGGCTTGGTGATAGTCGGTTTGAGCATGGCCACGAGAACCGTGAAGGTCTTGCTCGCTTTTTCTGATGTTTGCTTGCCAACGACCTGAAAGACCTCGACGGTATGCAATATATCCGGAGCGAATTCCTTGGTTCGCTGAAAAGCCCAGTTGCCGTTCGAGACGGTTGCCAGATGCTCTTCGGGGCTGTCGCTGAATTTGACCTTCACCACCGCTCCCGGCCAGCACGTGCCGCTGAGCCTGGGTGAAAGGCCATCCTCGACCGGGTCGTTCAGGCCGGGGGCCAAGGGGGGGATAGTGACGGTGTGATTAATGCCCTTGGTGGTCTGTGCATCCTTTGATTGCCTGATCAGAAGGACGCGCTCAAACGTCGGGCCCCATTCCGTCGGCGCCGTGCTTATCCATAGGGTATTCCTCACAACAACGTCGGGCAGGTCTGTGATGCTCCCATCACTGTTCAACAGCTTGACCGTGGCGCCGTCCATGCCTGTGCCGCTGATGGTTGGTTTATAGCTGGAGGTGGAGATCACATTGCTGACTTCAGGCAGAACTTTACTGAAGCCGGGTCTTATGGGTGCCGAAGGGATCCAGCCGCTTGCGCCGTCGTCAACCTTTTGAATGATGCTGAGCGAGTAAATGCCGAAAGGCCAGTTGGACACCGTGACCTCCCACTTGCCATCTACCACTGGAACAGAAGGTATCGCAGGTGCATCAGGCCCACTGACACGAGTGATCTCGACTGTTGCCCCCGAGTATCCGCTCCCCGCAAATTTTATCGAGCCGTCAAGGGGGGTGTTTATTGAGACATTCGAGACCGGGGCGGGGCGGACTTTGAACGCTCGCGCATCAGTTCTGCCGGAGTGCTCGTCGACGCCAGCAACAAACTGTTCTGCCTTCAGACTCAGAGGACCCGGCGTCATGTCCGGGACAGTGACACGCCATCCTTCTGTACCCCCTATAACCGGGCCGGTGGCAACAACACTGTGCCCCTCCGTATCGCGCAGAATCTCGACAGTAGCCCCACGCATGCCTTTTGAACCTTCAATTGTGAAGGTTGTATCCACCACTGCGCCTGCATCAGGGTAAAGAATCAAGGGGGGATGGATGACATTAAGCCATATCGCATCGGACTCAACGTCAATGCCCCCCATTTGCGCTTTGACAAGCAGCCGAACCCGACCTTCTGGCAAATAATCATTTGGTGGTCTGTACCAATTACCATTGCTAACGTTAGCTTGGCCGTATTGCTTGGTTCCGCCCGGTTCAGTACTGAAAAGAGTGACGCTTGAACCGTCCAGACCATTACCCCGAAATAACGGCGTTTTTCCCACAATCGCTTCGTTAGCGGGAAGCTCAATCTGCGGGGTCAAAACCCGTACCGTTATAGTTTCCGAAACAGCACTACTCACGTCCTGATGCCAAAAAACGAAGAGGCTCAGAGTTCTCGGTTGTCCTGAAGTCGAGATCTGTATTGAAAATCTGCCGGCGCCATCAGCGGTCCCTTCACCAATAGGTTGATGATCCTGGCGCTCACACACCACCTTCGAATGAGGTGCACAACCACTCCCCGTGAGCTGGAATGTGCGCCCGACGACCTGGTTGGCATGCTTCGGGTCGATGACGGGGGCCGAGGTGTTATAAACCGTCCACACTGCGGTATACATATAAGAGCCCGGATACATCTCCCATTGCAGAACCCGAAATTGGTTTCTCCCGGGGGGCAGGGGATTTCTGAACGTCAGTTCAAATAGCCCATTTCCGTCCATTTGCCGCTCATCACCCAAGTCTGTTTCTACGTAGGCCCCGATAATTTTTACGTTGCGTCCACCATGGCCACCGCCAGTGACCTTGACGGGGTTTCTCACGCTCTCACCGTAGGAAGGTGTACGGATATAAGGCGGTGAGTCGAGGGTTTCGGCATCATCGGATGCGCCTTTTACAGGCTCTTCCTCAAAGGTCGCCATGGTCAGTTCCTTCTGGTGGGTGGGGGCGGGATGGCTTGCCGGAAGCCATTAAATACGCCCTCGCACCTGCGCTGCGCACCTGTAAAATCTGACAGTCCCGACGAACGGTCGCGTACGAAAAAAGCCGTTTTGCCCCCACCGGCAACGTCCTCATCCGCAGGCTACGCCGGGTTGCGCCTTTGCCTACACATCCCTCAGAATCCGCCGGCTTGTGCGCTTTGCCGATGCCCCGTAACTTGATCCGTGCCGCTGCCAATCAGTGGTCGGGTTTAGTCGCCCGGTGGTTGAAATGATGTGTATAAGCGTCATCCAGTCGGGTATTCCCTATCCCCGCACTCGATGGTGGCTGTACGCAGGGCGCCTTCGGGTGCGCCGGGATTCATTTCTCCACCGGTCGACTAACCTGCGTCCAGCCGCCACCCTCATTCGTTTAGTCGCGAACCGGAGGCGGCCCATTACCGGAGAAATGACTATGTGCAAAGAGACGCCAAATCCCCCCGAAACCGACGACTCGGTTTCCCCTTACAAATCAGCCCAATCAAAAAAACTCCACGAGGCCGCCGAAAAAGCCCTCGACCACTACCTCAAACCCACCGGCTCATCCTCACGCAATTCCGTGGATCGCGGCATGCAGATGTTCATGATCGCCCCCGACCTCAACCGCGAAGCTGTGGCCATTCAGACGTACGAAACGTTTTCCTCGGTGAGCATTCTGTTGCTGGATCTGGCGGACAGCCTCGACGACAAGCCGCGACATCTGGCGATGGCGATTTATCAATTGAGCGAGATGGGATTGTTGCTGGCGGAGCAGGCGCTGGATAACGAGCGAGCGATTGCCGTGACCTGATCGTCAACCCGGCGGCGCCTGAACTGACGCCATCGCGGGCAAGCCCGCTCCCACAGGTTCTGCGAGCGGACACAGCATCAGTGAACGACGCAAAACCCTGTGGGAGCTGGCTTGCCAGCGATGCCGTGACCTGACTGTCAACCTTGCGGCGCCGGAACTGACGCCATCGCGGGCAAGCCCGCTCCCACCGGTTTACAGCATAATTGAACGACGCAATCTCTGTGGGAGCTGGCTTGCCAGCGATAGCAATGGTGAAGGCGCCGCAGCACTCAGGCCGAAGCCGGCAACGGCTGAAAACTGAAGTATTGCTTCAATGCCCCGACCAGTTGCCCGTATTCCGGCGGCGGTCGTTGCAGGCTGAAGCCGGCATCGTAATGCAGGGGTGTGGCGTCTTCATGGCACCACAGGCAACACGCGGTGAGGTCGATCACCTGCTGGCAGCCGTCGTCGCATGGGATTTTCAGACGCAGATTGAAATCCGCCCCGATCATCATTGGCAACTGGCTGATCAACATCAGCCCGTCTTCGGACACATTGCCGAGAAAGCCGATGGGTTTGTCGGTGACGCTGTTGAATACCCTGAGGAAATACGGCAGCTGATGCCGTTCGATTCGGCGGTCGGTAAACATGCGCAGTTCGCCATGCAAGGCTCCATCACAGAGCCGCACCTTTGCTTCGGAACGCGCCTGTTAGGCAGACGCGCTCTCCCCGCTTCCGGTGTGACGGTCGCTAAATCGCCGTCACCTGACAACTCGCCAGTCGCAGGTGTTGCACGGGCACATTAGAGACTCGGCTCTAAACCCGATTGATTCGACTATAGCTCAGGCTGTACAACCGGCCAGCTTTTGTATGACAACTGCCATCAAAAGCGCGTCGGACGCACCACGGCAGCGGCGCTGCGCGTCGGGTAATGACCCAGGCTCTGCAGGGTTTCCAGACGGGCGCGGGCGCGGTAGGCGTATTCGCTATTGGGGTACGAGGCGATGATGAATTGATAGGTCTGCGCCGCATCGACAAACATCTTTTGCCGTTCCAGGCACTGGCCGCGCATCATCGACACTTCCGGCCACACATACGGGCGGGCACGGCTGGCACGTTCGACCTTGGACAGTTCGAGCATCACCTGCTCGCAATTGCCGCGATCGTAGGCGCTGTAGGCATTGTTCAAATGATGGTTCATCGACCAACGGGTGCAGCCCGTCACGGCGAGGACGCTGAGGGCAAGGGCGGCAATGGGTACGAATCGCATGAGGGTTCTCCTGTCTTGTGCTCTGTATCGACCCATCGTCGGAAATCTTCAGAACCGTTTGCGCCGATTGTCGCGTTGGTGCGGTAGTCGCGTTCAATAAAGAAAACGATAAGTAGTGCAAACGAACAATGACTACACCCTTCGAGCATAGTAGCCTTCGCTAGCGCTTGAACTCAGGAGTCTTTGCATGTCCGTCCGTCGTACCAAAATCGTCGCTACCCTTGGCCCGGCCAGTAACTCGCCGGAAGTTCTCGAACAGCTGATTCTGGCTGGTCTGGACGTTGCCCGTCTGAACTTCTCCCACGGCACCCCCGACGAGCACAAGGCTCGCGCGAAACTGGTGCGTGACCTCGCCGCCAAGCACGGCCGCTTCGTCGCCCTGCTCGGTGACCTGCAAGGCCCGAAAATCCGTATCGCCAAATTCGCCAACAAGAAGATCGAGCTGAAGATCGGTGACAAGTTCACCTTCTCCACCAGCCATCCGTTGACCGAAGGCAACCAGCAAGTGGTCGGCATCGACTACCCGGACCTGGTGAAAGACTGCGGCGTGGGCGACGAGCTGCTGCTCGACGACGGCCGCGTGGTAATGCGCGTTGAAACCGCCACCGCCACAGAATTGCATTGCGTGGTGACCATCGGCGGCCCGCTGTCCGATCACAAAGGCATCAACCGTCGCGGTGGCGGCCTGACCGCGCCGGCCCTGACTGAAAAAGACAAGGCCGACATCAAGCTCGCCGCAGAAATGGAAGTCGACTACCTCGCGGTGTCCTTCCCGCGTGACGCCGCCGACATGAACTACGCCCGTCAACTGCGCGACGAGGCCGGCGGCACTGCCTGGCTGGTGGCGAAGATCGAACGCGCCGAAGCCGTGGCCGACGACGAAACCCTCGACGGTCTGATCCAGGCTTCCGATGCAGTGATGGTTGCCCGTGGTGACCTCGGTGTGGAAATCGGCGACGCCGAGCTGGTAGGCATTCAGAAGAAAATCATTCTGCACGCACGCCGCCACAACAAGGCTGTGATCGTTGCGACCCAAATGATGGAGTCGATGATCCAGAACCCGATGCCGACCCGCGCCGAAGTGTCCGACGTGGCCAACGCCGTGCTTGACTACACCGACGCCGTGATGCTCTCGGCTGAATCCGCCGCTGGCCTGTACCCGCTGGAAGCTGTGCAAGCGATGGCGCGTATCTGCGTCGGCGCTGAAAAGCACCCGACCGGCAAGACCTCCAGCCACCGCATCGGCAAGGAATTCACCCGCTGCGACGAAAGCATCGCGCTGGCGACCATGTACACCGCCAACCACTTCCCGGGTGTCAAAGCGATCATCGCCCTGACCGAAAGTGGCTACACCCCGCTGATCATGTCGCGCATCCGTTCCTCGGTGCCGATCTACGCCTACTCGCCACACCGCGAGACTCAGGCGCGCGCCGCGATGTTCCGTGGCGTGTACACCATCCCGTTCGATCCGGCTTCGCTGGAACCGCACGAAGTCAGCCAGAAAGCGATCGACGAACTGGTCAAACGCGGCGTTGTGGAAAAAGGCGACTGGGTCATCCTGACCAAGGGCGACAGCTACCACACCACCGGCGGCACCAACGGCATGAAGATCCTGCACGTGGGCGACCCGCAGGTCTGACGCGGGCAAGCCCGCTCCCACAGGTTTTGCGTGGGACCGAGTGATCGGTGGTTCGAAAAACGAAAGCCTCGGCATGTGAATGCCGGGGCTTTTGTTTTTCTCAGGCAGACGCTGCGGAGGCTGCGATCACTTTGCGTGAAGGGGTTTGTCAACTGTCAGTTCTGACAGTTGACCAGAGTCGCTATCAAGTAGCTACTCGCGTAAACCCGTTCACTGAAGGAGTGCCACATGGACAGTACATCTCTACCAACCCGCCAGGCCGGCACCTTTGATGAGAGCTTCGCCGACGGCGGCGTCTTTCTTTTGAATACCCAAGAGGCGGGACTGAACCGCATCATGGGTGTAATGGCGACATCCAGTCATCTGTACTTCTGTGGCTCCAGCACGTTGAATCCGCTCAATAGTCGCTACCTGCTAGGTCGAATGTGGCCAGATGGATCGTTGGACGACACCTTCGGGGCGAACGGCATTGTCCGAGCTTCTTTTGGCGGCACACAAGCATCCACCGGTCGATCCATTGCAATTTGCAGTGACGGGAAATTGCTCCTGACTGGCTCGGTTGCCTACAGAAGTCCTGCACTGGCGCGTTACTACCCTGACGGCAGGCTGGATCGCAGTTTTGGCACCGAAGGGCACGTCATCCTGCCACTGCCGGAAGAGATTGATGAGCAGGTGGCACTCGACATCCAAGGCGAGAGTCAAGACTCTGCTTGCACGGTGACACCACTGGCAGACGAAAAAATCCTGGTAGTACGCAACTATGTCATCACTCATGGAGCAGCTACACGCGCCTTCGTTTTTCTGCTCAACAGCGATGGTTCGCTCGATACAACCTTCAATCAAAAAGGCTATGTGCAAGTCCTTTATCCCGGTGCAACGGCAGCGGACGTGGGACTTGCCAGCGGGTCGACTGACTCGAACGGGCGCATCATGGTGTGTGGCCGATTGATGCTCAGCGATGAGTCAACCTATACGCCCTTGTTGGCCCGATACACCCGCGATGGTCGCCTTGATACCAGCTTCGGCGAGAAAGGCTTTGTCGTTTATTCTGATGCGCCGCGGTTAAAGGCAGGCCTGGTGGCTGTTATCGGGCAACCGAACAATCGATTGCTGGGGATCGGCATCACCGAAGATGGCGAACAAGGTGTACTGGTCAGCCTCGAACCGGATGGCAGCGCGAATATTCAGTTCAATCGTGGCCAACCACTGCTCACTCGCCTGGATAACACCACTACCCGCTGGAAAAGTGGGGTTATGCAGGCCGATGGCAAGATCGTCTTGGCGGGCCAGATCAAGCACCCGGATCAACGTTCCGAAGCCGTGGTGGTGCGCTTGCTCAGCGATGGATTGTTGGATTCGACGTTCAATAACGTCGGATGGACCAGCACACCGGTGAACGAGGAGCCCCTCACCCACGCAGTGGTCCTGCAGGCAGATGGAAAAATAGTCGTTGCAGGCGAGACGGGCACCACTAGAAATACGCAGGGGTTCCTGCTCCGTTTCCATGCCAGCAATTAGTGCGGCTCTGCCCCTCATTACCCTCCCAGGCGATATCTGAACCCACCTTCCAATTGTTTGGTACGAGTTTGGGCGCGCCTGGATATTTCATGAAGGCAATAGACATGAACATGACTCTTAATACAGTACTGGTCGATGGTCAATTTGATCCGTCTTTTGGCGAGGCCGGGACTGTACGCCTGGATAAAGTGGACCCGAACGGTGTTTTATTGAACCCCGAAACATGCATTACTGACCCAATGGGGCGAATTTATATTGCGGGATCACTCGGTGACGGGCCAAATTATAATAATTACTTTTGTCTGCGACTGACCTCAGAGGGTATCGTCGACACTGCCTTTGGCATTGCGGGATATGCCAGTGGAAGTTTTTATAACGGCGGCAACCACGATAAAAATTTGGCGGCTACCAAGATAGACATACTCGCAGATGGCAAAATATTGCTGACTGCTGCTCTTTATAATCCGCCGACGCTTCGAGGTCTGGTACGTCTGAATCTGGATGGCAGCCTGGATCTCGGGTTTGGCGAAGAGGGCAAAGTTGTTATCGACTTTACCGACAACGATTCAACAAATGCTCCCTCTCCTCGCTCATCGCAAGATCAACAGCACAGCGGTACCTTGGCCCTTCCTGACGGAAAGATAATGCTGTGGAAAGACATCTGGAGTCGCGAAGAAATCTATACGGTTGTCGCGCGGCTCCACGAAAATGGAGCTATTGATACCGGCTTTAACCAAACCGGCTTCGTAAAAATACCGGGTATCGCCGGTTTTAAAGAAACATACGTGCAGTCAATATTGCTGGAAAACGACGGGACGTATACGGTGAGTGGTTTCTGCCACCCAGTATATAATCAGATATTATCGATGGTCACCAGACTACTGCCTGATGGGAAAACAGACCTTTCTTTTGCCGACAACGGCTATTTAATTATCAGTTCGCAAGATTATAGGCTGAGCACTGCTGGAGCTATTCGACAGACCAATAATCGACTTTTGGCTTTTGGCGGTGCAACTCAACACCCTGAGTCGTCAGGATTATTAATCAGTCGAGAAGTCGACGGCAGCGAAAATATCCAATTCAACCGTGGCTTACCCTTGATAACCCATTTGGCTGACCGAAGATTGGCATGGAGAGGCGCCCTGATTCAAAGCGACGGCAAGATTCTTGTCCATGGATATTCAGAAGCTGAACATCACGTTACAACAACCGTTGTCGCTCGATTTACGGATGCCGGTGAACTTGATCCAGACTTTGGCGCTGGCACTGGCGGGTTGATGTTCGAGCTTCGCTCCTCATCGCTGGCATGGCTTAAAGATAATAAAGTTTTGATTCTCGGGTTTGAATCCGACGGAATCGTCATTCGTCATTTCATTGCGCGGGGCCTGCTTGGATAACGGATCTTCTAGGTCTGGTTTGCATTTTCACGGGCGTAGCTGACTTAAAACCGGTTGCCCTGCCATGTGGTTGACAGGGCTTTTTTGATACTGCCCCACAAGATGTGGTGTTTGATCGGACCTGTTGGCGAGCAAGCCTCCTCCCACAGTTGAAATCCGTTCTGCTGTGGGAGGGGGCTTGCTCCCGAAGAGGCCGGCACAGTCAGCGAAGATTCAATGCCGTTTGATAAACCCGGTCAACGCCGCCAATGCCTCCGGCGAACGCAGTCGCTGAGTGAACAACGCGCCCTCCTCCTCGATCACTGTACGGATCAACTCACGGTCCGGTGCTTTCATCAATTGCTTGCTGATGCGGACAGCTTCCGGCGGCAGCTCATCAAAACGCAACGCCATCTCCCGTGCCTTGGCCAATGCAGCTTCGCCGCTGCCCAACGCCTCTGTGGCGATGCCCCACTGGGCGGCCTGTTCGCCGCTGAAACCTTCGCCGAGCAGCAACAACTCTGCCGCTTTGGCCTGCCCTAGCAAGCGCGGCAAGATCAGGCTGGAAGCGAACTCCGGGCACAACCCGAGGTTGACGAACGGCATGCGCAAGCGCGCATCGCGGCTGACGTAAACCAGATCGCAATGCAGCAACATTGTCGTACCAATCCCCACCGCCGCCCCAGCCACGGCGGCGATCACCGGTTTGCGGCATTCGAGCAGATTGAGCATGAAGTGGAACACCGGGCTGTCGAGATCACTCGGCGGTTGCTGGATGAAATCGGCAATATCGTTGCCGGCGGTGAAGCATTCGCTGCTGCCAGTGATCAACACGGCGTTTATTTGCGGATCGCTGTCAGCCTGTTTCAACGCCTCGGCGAGATGGCTGTACATGGCCCGGGTCAGGGCGTTTTTCTTGTCCGGGCGGTTGAGACGCAGGGTCAACAAACCGCGTTCGCGTTCCAGCAAAATGGCTTCGGTCATGACATCTCTCGACAGTTCAGGCCAGCGAAGATCACTGTGGTGAGGGGATTTATCCCCGATGGGCTGCGCAGCGGCCCCAGACTATTGTGAGTGCTGCAGACTCAATCGGGGCGGTGCGACGTTTCGCTAAATCCCCTCGCCACAGGATCTCTCGAACAAATGAATTCAGCGTTCAACCACGGGACAAGAACACATCGGCCAGCAGTTGATTGCGCGGCAGTCCAGCCAGGTACAGGCGTCGGGCGAAGGCGTCGACACTGGCCGTCGAGCCGCAGACTAAGGCCAGGGTTTGCCGGGAAACAAGGCGCAGTTGCGCCAAAGCGGCGGCTGACTCGGCCGCTGTCCACAGCTCGACGCTGAGGTTTTCGCGCTGCGCGGCCAATGCCGCGAGGGGTTTGGCCAGATAGTGCCCTTCGGCATCATGGGCCAGGTGAATGACGCGGATGGCGCCTTGGTGATCCTGCCGCAAGGCTTCGCGCAGTACGCCGAACAATGGGCCCAGGCCCGTACCGGCAGCCAGCAGCCACAGCGGTCGGGTGTGCCAGTCAGCGTCGTAATGCAGCGCGCCGCCGCGCAGTTCGCCAAGACGGATCGAGTCGCCGATCTGCAAGCGCCGCGCCGCATCGCTGAATTCGCCAGGCTGGCGACAGTCGAGGTGGAACTCCAGAAAGCGGTCTTCTTCCGGCAGGCTGGCCAGCGAATACGGCCGGGCAATGTGATCGATCCATAACACCAGATGTTGCCCGGCGCTGTAGCGCAGCGGCCGTTGCGGGGTCAGGCGCAGGCGCAGAACACTGTCGCTGAGCCAGTCCAGTGCTTCGACCACCGCCGGGCGACCGTCGGCGAGCGGGTCGAAGGTGTGCACCTGCAAGTCTTCGATCACCTGACACTGGCAGGCCAGCCGCCACCCCTGCTGGCGCTGCTCGGCGCTCAAGGCATCCGGGCGATTGTCGGCAGGCAGGCCTTGGACGCACTGAACCAGACACGCATGGCAACTGCCGGCACGACAGCTATAAGGCACAGCCACACCGTTCTGATTGAGGGCGTCGAGCAGATTGCTGCCCGCCGCCACCGACCATTGCCGTTCTGCGACACGAAGTTCAGGCATCGACGTTCTCCCACGCGGCCGCACAGCGATTGCGTCCGTCACGCTTGGCCCGATAGAGCGCCTGATCGGCACGCTGCAAGGCGTCATCCAGATCATCGCCCAACGCCAACAGGGTCATGCCGGCCGACAGGCTGAGGTTGCGTACATTCAGGCCGATCAGTTCGACATCGGTGAAGGCGATCCGCAGACGCTCGCAGCAAGCGGTCAGCCGTTCGGCATTGCAGTCGGGCAGCAACACGACGAATTCTTCACCACCATAACGTGCCAGCACATCGCCGTCGCGCAAGCAGGCCTGAGCGACGCCGGCAAACGCCTGCAACACCTGATCGCCGGCGGCGTGGCCGTGCAAGTCGTTGATGCGTTTGAAATGGTCGAGGTCGATCAGTGCCAGGCCGTGCACGATGTCGCTGTCCATCGCATTCAGCTCGCGCGAGGCCAGGCGCAGAAAATGCCGGCGGTTGAACAGGCCGGTCAGTTCGTCGGTGGCCACCAGATCTTCAAGCTGGCGCATCATCCCGCGCAACGTGTCTTGGTGTGCTTGCAAGGCAAAGCGGCGCTGGCGCATGCGTTGGCGCGACACCTGGACGAAACGCGCATAAATCACCAGCCATGCCAGCACCATGGCGAGGATGCACACCTGCAAGGCGGCGAGCGCGGGCTCACGCAAGCGGTAGTGATAAGCGTCCCACAGGGTGATTGCGCAGAAGCTGAAGAACACCAGCAGCGCACAGCGGATAAACGCCCGCCGGCTCAGATGGAACAGACCGAACAGCAGAATCAGCACATAGAACACCAGGAAGGCACTGCGCGCTTCATCCAGATGGGCGATCAGCCAGGTCTGCCAGCCGAGTCCGAGCAAGACTTGCCCCTCGGTCAGGCTGGGGTCGGCGAAGCGCAGGTTGCGCCCGCTCCAGAACAGCACGAACAGGACGGCCTGACTGATCACCACCAGCGCGCTGCCGATGGCGATGGCACTCAGGGACTGCTCGTAATGACCGGTGAAAAACGCCAGCCACAGCAGCAGCAAAGCCAATCCATAGGTGGCTGCAGCGAGGGCAAAGCGTTTGAGCAAAAGACGTTGAATGGCGTTATGGGTCAATCGTTGACTCACCGTGCGATTGGAGGCTGACCGAGTGTCCTACTCTACAGACCGGCTGCCACTTTAGTGGCGTAGTCGATAAATGACCACCGATTTTCGGGCTCGAAATTTGACGTCAAAAAAGCCCCTTTAAAAGCCCCTCACCCTAGCCCTCTCCCGGAGGTAGAGGGAACTGACCGAGTTGTTTATCTGAGGTACACCGACCTGAAACATCGCGCCGAACTCAGGTTTTGAATAGCACGAAGATCGGCTCCCTTTCCCCCTCGCCCCCTTGGGGGCGGTCCGACGTTTCGGGAGGGCTGGGGTGAGGGGGTAGCTCTTGAAGTGCAAACCCCATGTCCGATATTCGCCCAGCCATGCGACCAACGAATGACTGCCGGCGCGTGTATGCCCCTGTGATGCGCGGTATACTGCCGCGCCTTTTTAGCGTCGCGCCAGCAGCCCCGGCGTGCCTTGAAAGGTGCTTGCGACCGACCGATGCACCCAAGCCGCAGGCACCTTATTGAATGTTCCCGTCTTTTAGAGGAGCGCGACTCATGACCGTGATCAAGCAAGACGACCTGATTCAGAGCGTTGCCGACGCCCTGCAGTTCATTTCCTATTACCACCCCGTGGATTTCATCCAGGCGATGCACGAAGCCTACCTGCGCGAAGAATCGCCAGCGGCGCGTGACTCGATGGCGCAGATCCTGATCAACTCGCGCATGTGCGCCACCGGCCACCGCCCGATCTGCCAGGACACCGGTATCGTTACCGTGTTCGTGCGTGTCGGCATGGACGTGCGCTGGGATGGCGCCACCATGGGCCTGGACGACATGATCAACGAAGGCGTGCGTCGCGCCTACAACCTGCCGGAAAACGTCCTGCGTGCCTCGATCCTCGCCGACCCGGCGGGCGCTCGCAAAAACACCAAGGACAACACCCCTGCCGTGATTCACTACTCCATCGTCCCGGGCAACACCGTGGAAGTGGACGTGGCGGCCAAGGGCGGCGGTTCCGAGAACAAGTCGAAAATGGCCATGCTCAACCCGTCCGACTCGATCGTTGACTGGGTGCTGAAGACCGTTCCGACCATGGGCGCCGGCTGGTGCCCACCGGGCATGCTCGGCATCGGCATCGGCGGCACCGCCGAGAAAGCCGCGGTCATGGCCAAGGAAGTGTTGATGGAATCCATCGACATCCACGAACTGAAGGCCCGTGGCCCGCAGAACCGCATCGAAGAAATGCGTCTGGAGCTGTTCGAGAAGGTCAACCAGTTGGGCATCGGCGCCCAGGGCCTCGGTGGCCTGACCACCGTGCTCGACGTGAAGATCATGGACTACCCGACCCACGCCGCCTCGCTGCCGGTGTGCATGATCCCGAACTGCGCCGCCACCCGTCACGCGCACTTTGTGCTCGACGGTTCCGGCCCGGCCTCGCTGGAAGCGCCACCACTGGACGCCTACCCGGAAATCGTCTGGGAAGCCGGCCCGTCGGCCCGTCGCGTCAACCTCGACACCCTGACCCCGGAAGACGTGCAGAGCTGGAAGCCGGGCGAAACCGTGCTGCTCAACGGCAAGATGCTCACCGGTCGCGACGCCGCGCACAAACGCATGGTCGAGATGCTCAACAAGGGCGAAACCCTGCCGGTCGACCTGAAAGGTCGCTTCATCTACTACGTTGGCCCGGTTGATCCGGTCGGTGACGAAGTGGTTGGCCCGGCTGGCCCGACCACCGCAACGCGAATGGACAAGTTCACCCGGCAGATCCTTGAGCAGACTGGCCTGTTGGGCATGATCGGCAAGTCCGAGCGCGGCCCGACCGCCATCGACGCGATCAAGGACAACAAGGCCGTGTACCTGATGGCTGTCGGCGGCGCCGCTTACCTGGTTGCGCAAGCGATCAAGAAGTCCAAGGTGCTGGCGTTTGCCGAGCTGGGTATGGAAGCGATCTACGAGTTCGAGGTCAAGGACATGCCGGTCACCGTCGCGGTGGACAGCAAAGGTGAATCGGTACACATCACCGGCCCTGCGATCTGGCAACAGAAGATCAGCGAAAGCCTGGCGGTAGAAGTGCAGTAAGCACTTAAACCGTAAAAAACAAGGCCGGCCCGTCCCACGACGAGCCGGCCTTTTTTGTGCCCGCACTTGCATAAGCCCTTTGGCGATAAAAACCGCGACAAAGCATACAAAACGGTCTTGCGCACCTGTCAGATCTGACAGGTTACGCGCCGCCCGGTTCTTGATAGCGTCAGTCCACCCCCGATCACTGCGTGCGCAACGGACAGGACCATGGCCGATCAAGACCTGAGCATCACTACGCCTTCCATCGCCAAAAGCTCATCGATTGCTACCATCGGCAAGAGTTGGGGCGCCGTCGGCCCGACGGGTGCTGCGTCGTTCGAGCTGCCGATTCCCCTGTCCGCCGGGCGTGGCTGGGATCCGCAATTGTCGCTGACCTACAGCAGCCAGACCGGCAACGGCCCGTTTGGTATCGGCTGGAATCTCGGCCTGGGGCAGATCAGCCGGCGCACCAACAAAGGCGTGCCACGCTACACCGAACACGATGAAATCATCGGCGCCGACGGTGAGGAGTGGATGCCCGAACTTGAGGCTGATGGTTCGCTCAAGTCGCGCCTCGAAACCCATTACGGCGGCGAGGACATCGGCTCACACCGCGTGGTGCGTTACTGGCCCCGGGTGGAAAGCGATTTTGCCCTGCGCGAGCTATGGCAACCGACGAAGGATCAGCCGCCCTTCTGGCTGATCCACGGCGCCGACGGCTCGTTGCATCTGTATGGCAAGACGCCTGACTCACGTCGTGCCGATCCGGGTGATCAAACCAGGATCAGCAGCTGGCTGCTTTGCGAAAGCATGAATACCCACGGTGAGCACATCTGTTTCGCTTACAAAGCCGATGACCAGGACTCCGACCCGATTCACGACTACCGTGCCCAACGCTATCTGGAGCGGGTGTGTTACGGCAACTTCACCGCCAGCAAGGATTTGTACGCCTGGACAGTGGAACAGCCTGCGCAGCTGAACTGGCATTTCCAGCTGATCTTCGACTACGGCCAACGCAGCGCATCGTTGACGGAAGTCCCGGTGTATGACGGCGACACCTTGCTGCCCTGGCCAGTTCGCCCGGATCCTTTTTCGACGTTTGGCCAGGGCTTTGCAGTCGGCACGCGCAGGCTTTGTCGGCAAGTGCTGATGTTTCACCATTTCCCGGTGAGCCTGCGTGGCAAACCGGTGCTGGTACGACGCCTGTTGCTGGAGTACCGAAATCCACAAAGCGCAACTCAATGGACCCAGAGCCAGATCAGCGCCGCCCACTATCAGGCCTTCGATGCCAGCGGCGCCGTGGAACATACCCCGCCGGTGGAGTTCGACTACTCCGCGTTCGAGATCAATAAAACCCCGACACGCCTGTTCGCCATGGACACACAGCCAGGCATCGAAGACGGTGGGTTCTACCAGTGCGTCGACCTCTACGGTGAGGGCGTTCCAGGTTTTCTCTGTCGCTATGACCAATGCTGGTACTACCGCGAGCCGCTGCGTGGCGACGCCGGCGGTGATGAGATCGGTTATGGGCCGTGGACAGCGCTGGAGAGGATTCCGGTTGCCGATCGCAGCCGGCCGGTGCAGCAACTGCTCACCGACCTGACCGGTGATGGCCGCCTCGACTGGATCACCGCGCAACCGGGCGCCAGCGGTTTTCGTACGCTGAATGCGCAACGCGAGTTCGCCGATTTCGTGCTGTTCAATGCATTCCCGCTGGAGTTCTTCAATACCCTGGCGCAACTGGGCGACCTCAGCGGTGACGGGCTCAGCTCCATCGCCCTGATCGGCCCGCACGCGGTGCGTCTGTACGCCAACCAGCGCGAGCAAGGGTTCGCCCGCGCCGAACACGTGCCGCATACCCCGGTCCACGACCGCTTGCCGTTATTCAGCAATTCGCCCACCGAGCTGGTGCTGCTTGGCCATCTGCTGGGCAGCGACATGCCCGAACTGTGCCGCATCCGCCATGACGGAATCACCTGCTGGCCGAACCTGGGTCACGGCCGGTTTGGCGAAGGCCGCAAGATCAGCTCCCTGCCCTTCGCCTACGAGCAGTTCGATTCGGCACGGGTACGCCTTGCCGACCTCGACGGCTCCGGTGCACCCGCCTTGATCTATCTGAAGTCGGATGTGTTCGAGATCTATCTGAATCGCGGTGGCAACGGCCTGGAGCAGATCCCGGTCATCGTGCCCTGGCCCGCAGGCGTGCGTTACGACCGCTTCAGCCAGGTGAGTTTCGCCGACCTGCAAGGTCTGGGCTGCGCCAGCCTGATCCTGACGGTGCCGCACATCAATCCAGAGCATTGGCGCTACGATTTTGTCGCGGCCAAGCCTTATCTGCTGACCGCCAGCAATAACAACATGGGTTGCAGTACCAGCGTGGTCTACCGCAGCTCGGCTCAGGAATGGCTGGATGAAAAACAACGATTCCTCAAGCTGAAACGTCTGCCGGTTTCCCACCTGCCGTTCCCAGTGGCAGTGGTCAAAAAACAACAGCAACTGGATGAGATCACTGGCAACTGTCTGACCCAGGCGTTTACCTGGCGCGAAGCTTTTTACGACAGCAAGGAGCGCGAGTTCCGCGGCTTCGGCCGGTTGCAGCAAACCGATAGCGAAAGCGCCACGGCGGATGACGACGTCGGCTTCAGCGCACCGGTGCGGGTGTGCACCTGGTTCCACACCGGGCAAGCGCTGGATCGCCAGCGTGACGGCTATTTCAATGCAGACCCGCATGCCGTGCCGCTGGGCAAAACATTGTTCAGCCGCTACCACGCCGGTGACGAAATAGATGAACCGATCGCCCCCCATGACGCCGACAGTGAGTACCAGATCGCCCGGGCGCTGGTTGGCTCAATCACGCGCATAGAAACTTATGCCGATGCGGACATGGACTTGCCGGGCATGGCTACACCCTATGCCGTGGAAGAACGGCGCTATCTGGTGCGTGAAGTCCGATCTCAAGATCACTCTGCGGCCGCCGTGTTGCTGCCGTTGGTGCTGGAGAAAATCAGCTACCAGTACGACCGTTTCATTGACGATCCGCTGTGTCGCCACGACGTCAATCTGCGCTGGAACGACCACGGCCTGTCGACTCATGCATTGGCAGTCAGCTACGCGCGCAGGCTGACTGAACGTGATCAACCGCCGTTCAGCGACCCGGATGAACAACAGTGGTGGCGCGACGCCCATGACGAGGCGCAACAATCGTTCTACCTGAGCGAAACCCGTGCGCAATACATCAACCTGACCAGCAATCTCCAGCAATGGCGTCTGGGCTTGCCGTGGCAACAGCGCGGCAATGCGCTGGTGTTGCCAAAAGGCACCCTGCCTGAAGGATTGTCCCCGGTTGAAGTGAGTTTCGAGCAACTCGCGCTGCATCAGGATTCGCCGCACTGGAACACTCAGCGGGTGCTGACGACGCAGTCGGTGCAGCGTTATCTAAGCTCCGACGGTTTGCCGCTGGACGACGGTGACGCCGAATTCGAAGCACTGGCGGGGCCGCTGGAACTGGCGCAACTTGACAAGACGGCGCTAGACGCTTACGACGTTCTGCCGCCGCCCTTCAATATCCGAGATGAACTGAAAAATATCGGTTACACGCCGATGCGGTTGCAGTTCGAGACCGAGCCGGACGATGCCGAAGAAAATCTGTGGTCATCCACCTTCGGTTTCGCCGATTACGCCGATATCGAAGGTTTTCATCAGGTGCGCAGCTACCGCGAAACCCCCAGCCATGGGCTCACCACCGCCGAATACGATGATTACCGACTGGCGATCACCCAGGTCGTGTTGCCGAATGGCTGCACCACCCGGGTCACCTACGACTATCACGCACTGCAACCGCTGACGATCACCGATGCCAACGACAATATCGAGGAGGCGATCTACGAACCTTCCGGCCAGCCGCTGACGACCAGTTTCCACGGCACTGAATACGGCAAGGCTGCGGGTTTCGAAACGTTGAGCAACTACGTGCGTCCGGAGGATCATCGCCCCGATCCAGCGATAGAAAAGCCACACGATGCCGTGCAAAAAGCTGCCAGTACGCTGCGCAAGGACTTGTTCAGCTGGATGGGAATGAGCCCGACCGACAGCCCTGCCGCCGGCGAATGGCTCGCCAGCGGTGACATCCTGCCCAGCGGCTACATTCGTGCCAGCGCCCGCCGACGACTCACTGGGCTCGCCCCACTGACGGCGGCAGAACAGGCATTGCACGAGGTGATCGTCACGACCCGTCGCGAACCGGTGCACACCGTTGTCCTCAGCGCCGACCGTTACCCCGATGACCCCGTGAAGGCGCAGATCCAGATCACCAAGGCCTGCGTCGACGGTTTTGGTCGAGCGCTGCAAAACCAGCAGTTGGCCGACCCGGGCCTGGCCTATGCGGTGGACGCTGACGGCTCGTTGATTGTCGAGGACGGTCAGTTCGTTGAAGTCCATGCCGATCCGCGCTGGCGCATCAGCGAGCGCATCGAATACAACAACAAAGGCCTGGCGGTGCGTCAGTTCCGACCGTTTTTTGCCAACGCCCACGGTTATATCAATGACCAGTCGCTGCACACGCTGGGTCACTACGATCAACTGTTCTACGACCCGCTGGGGCGTGCGGTCAAACTGCTCAACGCCAAGGGTGACTTTTCCCGTGAGACGTATCATCCGTGGTATCACGCCAGCGAAGACTTCAACGACACCGCTGAAGCGGTGCCGTCACAACGGAGATCACGGCGTTGACCGCCACCGTGCATTCGCGCACGCCCTCACTCGCGGTGAGTGATGGCCGGGGCCTGCCGATTCGTCAGGTCGGCTATTTGCGCAGTGTCGCGGGCGCAGAGGTAACGGCCCTGATCAGCCGTCAGTGCCACGACGTGAATGGGCGGTTGGTGGAGCAATGGGATCCGCGTTTGCCCGCGCCCAATCTCTCAACGGTTTACGGTCTGGCCGGCGAGGCACTGAAAGTCGCCAGTGTCGACGCCGGCTGGCGCCTCAGCCTGCCGGGGCTGGCCGCTGAGCCGCTGCAGCGCTGGGACGAACGCGGCGGTCATTGGCGTTCGACCTTCGATGATCAGTTGCGCGTGGTGGCGGTCGAGGGCCGTGATGCAACCGATGTCGATAGCTTCATTTACGCCGATGCCAGCGCCGATGCCGGACTCAATCTTCGCGGCCAATTACTGGAGCAGAAGGATCCGTCCGGCGCGTTACGCCTGAATGGCTATGCCTTGTCCGGCCAGCCGTTGAGCGAAACCCGTTCATTTCTCGATGGCGAAGCTTTCACCAGTCGGCGCGTGTTCAATCCGTTGGGGGCGGTGCTGGAACAGATCGATGCGGGCGACCATCGCCAGCAGTCGAACTATGGCTTGGCCGGGCAGCTCAGGCAGGTGCAACTGCTGGTCAATGGCAAGACCAAAAGCGAAGAGGTATTGCTCGACGCGCAGTACAACGCCGAGGGGAAGATCATCGAACAACTGGCGGGCAACGGGGTGCGCAGCCGCTGGACTTACGATCCGGCCAATGGTCGCTTGCGCAGCCAGTCCAGCCACAAAGACGCCAAGGCTCTGCAAGACTTCGAATACTTTTATGACCCGGCCGGCAACATTACCCGTATCGAAGACCACGCCTTCCAGCCAATCTGGTTTGCCAACCAACTCGTCGACGGCCACCGCGACTTCAGCTACGACTCGCTGTACCGGCTGATCAGCGCCAGCGGTTACGACGACGGGCCGCTCTCGGACATTCCGGGGCTACCGCAGCCCACCGATCCGAACAACCGCCTCAACTACACCCAGACCTACACCTACGACGCCGGTGGCAACCTGACCGAACTGGTGCATGTGCGAGCCGGCGCCAGCTACACCCGCCAGATGCGCATTGACCCGACCAGCAACCGTGGCGTGCGCTGGCAACCGGGCGACGCCGAACCTGTCTTCGACAAACTGTTCGACCGCCACGGCAACCTGCTGGCTGTGCAACCCGGTCAGCCCCTGCAATGGAACGCCCGCGACGAACTGCAAAACGTGACGCTGATCCACCGCGAAGGGGGTCAGGATGATGCCGAGCATTACCATTACAGCCAGGGTCAACGGGTGTTCAAACGCCATGAAACCTTCAGCGGCGGCGCCGGACATTTTGCTCAGGTGCGCTACCTGCCGGGTCTGGAAATCCGCAGCAAGGACAACGGCGAAGAACTGCACGTCATCAGCGTCGGCAATGCGCGCTGCCTGCATTGGGCAAAAGCGCCTCCCGCCGACATCGACAACAATCAACTGCGCTACAGCCTCGAGGATCATTTGGGATCCTGTTCGATGGAACTGGATCACAACGCGCAAACGATCAGCGAAGAAGGCTATTACCCGTTCGGTGCCACGGCGTGGATGGCTGCCGCGATCGAGGTCAGCTATAAGTTCGTGCGTTATTCTGGCAAGGAAATGGACGTCAGCGGTCTTTACTACTATGGCGCGCGCTATTACGCACCGTGGCTGCAACGCTGGGTAAGTGCTGACCCGGCAGGGGATGTGGACGGGCTGAATCTGTATGGGTTTGTCGGGAATAATCCGCTGAGGTATGTCGATATCAATGGAGAGGACAGAACGCCCGCGGAACTGAAGGCGGATATTGAGTTTTCGATCAAGTTCCTGAGCGGCGTCAATTCGAAGATGGATATCCTTGAACAGCAAATAGATAACCTGTCGAGTCCGGCTCGCTTTCGCTCAATGATAGGGATGAAATTTATTGATCTGGCCGTCAAAACAGGTCTCAACTTTGTCGCGACAACAATTGGATTTGACAAGTTTCATGACTTTGCGGGGGGCGACCCGTTTAATCCGGGAGAACTAAAGGGCCTGACCATAGGCAACATTGTGGGTGACGAAATATCAGCTCGCATCGACAAAGTGGCATCCAATGTCAAAGCTTTGAATGCAAGCATTATTCCGCATAAGTCCGATATTTCCGCTGAAGCGATCCAGCAACAGATAACCGCTCCCGGGAGCTCTCCTCTAGATATATTCGCAAACCCACAGGCGTTTGGTCCGAGTCAGTTCATTGAAGCGGCCAAGTACATTGTCCCTACTGTACTGGGGTCCCAGCTCTATGGTGTTGGAGAGCTGATGGAACTTGCCAAGGTCGCAGAAGATGGCAGCAGGGCAGAAGAGGGATTGTTTCCTCAAGAAATAAACGCCCATATCGACGAGCTCGCGAAGTTGCATGAGGTCACGACCAAAGTAGCCAACCGCGGACTTGCAGCTTTCAATGAACTTGGTTTGAAAGAATATTACAGCTCGAACTTAAATTACTTTGTCGACCTGTTCCGCGGCACGGTTGGCCACCAACAAGCCGGCTCAGTCAAGTATCAAAACCTGGAAGCGCTGACAGAGCGAGCGCTGTACACCATTAGCGACAGGCAGGCCATGTACAAGAGTTACGCCAGACAAGTGGCAAGGAAGTAGATGAGCATGGTTGAAAGCATTCAGACAATCGTGAACGGGTGCCTGCGCCTGACCTCCGTGGCCTGACCGAACAGAGCGCCGGGCCACGCCCGCCCATGCTATCGTGCCCGCCCGAACTGCCACCGTTAACCCAGCATGCTGCCGACTTCCCGTACCTTGCGTCTGTCGTTGTATACCCTGCTGATCATCGCCGGTGCGGCTGTGGCCGCCACGCTTGCCATTCGCCACGCCGAACGTCAGGCGCTGGAAGAAGACGCGGCCCGCGCCAACCAGCAACTGGCGCTCTATGCCAATTCGTTGCACACCCTGATCGACCGCTATCGCGCCCTCCCCGCCGTGCTGGCGCTGGACCCGCAATTGCGTTCGGCGCTGACAGGTCCGGTCGACGCCGAACAACAGAACGCACTCAATCTGAAACTGGAAAAAATCAACGGCGCGGCGCAGTCCTCGACCCTTGAACTGCTCGATCACAGCGGCCTTGCGGTGGCCGCGAGCAACTGGCGTCTGCCGAGCAGTTATGTCGGCCACAATTATGGTTTTCGCCCGTATTTCAGCCAGACCCGCACCCAGGGCACCGGGCGTTTTTACGCGGTGGGTGTGACCAGCGGGATTCCCGGCTACTTCCTCTCTAGTGCGGTGCTGGGCGACAACGAGCAGTTCCTCGGGGCAATGGTGGTCAAGCTGGAATTCCCCGAGCTGGAACGCGAATGGAGCCAGGGCAACGACACCCTGCTGGTCAGCGATGCGCGCGGCATCATCTTCATTGCCAACCAGCCCGGCTGGCGTTATCGCGCCTTGCGGCCGCTGACCGCCAGCGACATGGCCGAGATCAAAGCCACCCGCCAGTACGACAAACAGTCGCTGGTGCAACTGACTCATTTGTCCCTGCGCAGCTTCGACGACAACAGTGATCTGCGCCGCGTCGAAGGCCCGCAAGGTACGGCGGATTATCTGTGGGAGTCGCTGCCACTGACGGCCGAAGGCTGGACGCTGCATCTGTTGCGCCGTCCGCAAGTGGCCTTCGAAGACCTGCGTAACGCCGGGCTCGCGGCTGCCGGCGTGTGGCTGGCGCTGGTGTTTCTGCTGCTGTTTCTCAATCAGCGCTGGCGCCTGTCGAAAGTCCGCCAGCGCAACCGCGAAGAACTGGAGCGGCTGGTCGAGGAACGCACCCGCGATCTGCGCACCGCGCAGGATGGCCTGGTGCAGTCGGCGAAACTCGCCGCCCTCGGGCAGATGTCCGCCGCCCTCGCCCATGAAATCAACCAACCGCTGACGGCTCAACGCATGCAACTGGCGACGCTGCGGCTGCTGCTCGAGCATGGCCGCGTCGATGATGCCTACAAGGCGCTGAAACCGGTGGACGATATGCTCACGCGCATGGCCGCCCTCACCGGCCACCTGAAAACCTTCGCCCGCAAGAGCCCCGGCGGTTTGCGCGAACGCCTGGATCTGGCGACAGTGGTTGATCAATCTCTGCACTTGCTCGACGCGCGCCTGCATGACGAACAGGTCAGTCTGGTGCTGCACCTGACCCGTCCGGCGTGGGTGCGCGGCGATGCAATCCGCCTGGAACAGGTGCTGATCAACCTGCTGCGCAACGCCCTCGATGCCATGCAGGGCACACCGTGCAAACGTCTGGAAATCCGTCTGGAAGCCGACGAGCAACTGTGGCGCCTGAGTGTCAGCGACAATGGCGGCGGCATCCCCGACGAACATCTGGGCCAGGTGTTCGATCCGTTCTTCACCACCAAGCCTGTGGGCGATGGCCTGGGGCTGGGGCTGGCGGTTTCGTTCGCTATCGTGCATGAATCAGGCGGACGTCTGAGTGTGGAAAATGGCGCGAGCGGCGCGGTGTTCACCCTGACCTTGCCGATCGATCTGGAGGCGCATATCTGATGCTCAACTCGGTGATGGTGGTCGATGACGAAAGCAGCATTCGCAATGCGGTCGAGCAATGGCTGAGCCTCTCGGGTTTCGAGGTGCAGCTGTTCAGCCGTGCCGAAGAATGCCTTGCCGCCCTGCCCGCGCACTTTGCCGGGGTGATCCTCAGCGACGTGCGCATGCCCGGCCTCAGTGGTCTGCAACTGCTGGCCGAAGTGCAGCGCCGCGACGCCGACTTGCCGGTAATTCTGCTCACCGGTCACGGCGATGTGCCGATGGCGGTCGAAGCCATGCGCGACGGCGCCTACGACTTTCTGGAAAAACCGTTCAGCCCGCAAACCCTGCTCGGCAGCTTGCGCCGGGCCCTGGAAAAACGCCGGCTGGTCCTGGAAAACCGCGCCCTGCACGAGCAGGCCGACAACCGCGCGAAACTCGATGCGACGCTGCTCGGCGTGTCCCGTGGCATGCAGACCTTGCGCCGGCAGGTGCTGGATCTGGCGGCGTTGCCGGTCAACGTGCTGATCCGTGGCGAAACCGGCAGCGGCAAGGAACTGGTTGCCCGTTGCCTGCATGATTTCGGGTCACGGGCGGACAAGCCGTTCGTGGCGCTGAACTGCGCGGCGATTCCTGAACAATTGTTTGAAGCCGAGCTGTTCGGCCATGAGAGCGGCGCGTTTACCGGCGCCTCCGGCAAGCGCATCGGCAAACTGGAATACGCCGATGGCGGCACGCTGTTTCTCGATGAAATCGAAAGCATGCCGTTGGCCCAGCAAGTAAAACTGTTGCGAGTGTTGCAGGAGCAGAAACTCGAACGCCTGGGCTCGAACCAGAGCATTCGCGTTGACTTGCGCATCGTCGCCGCGACCAAACCCGATCTGCTCGACGAAGCGCGGGCCGGGCGTTTTCGCGAAGATCTGGCGTATCGTTTGAACGTTGCCGAACTGCGGCTGCCACCGTTGCGGGATCGCCGGGAAGACATTCCGTTGTTGTTCGAGTCGTTTGCCCAGAGTGCGGCGCAGCGTCTGGGGCGTAATTTTCCACCGTTGACGGGCGGCCAGTTGAGCCACCTGCTCAGCCACGACTGGCCGGGCAATGTGCGCGAACTGGCGAACGTTGCCGAACGCCAGGTGCTGGGGCTTGATGAGCCGGCGCCGGGGATTGATCCGGGCCAGTCTTTGGCGGCGCAGCAGGAAGCGTTTGAAGCGCAGTGTTTGCGCGCGGCACTGACCCGGCACAAGGGCGATGTGAAAGCGGTGCTTGAAGAGTTGCAACTGCCGCGCCGGACCTTCAATGAAAAGATGCAGCGGCATGGGTTGAGTCGGGAGATGTTTTTGCTTGAGTGAGACTTGAGATGTTTCCTGTGGCTGAAAACCAGCCCCTCACCCCAGCCCTCTCCCAATGGGAGAGGGGGAAGGGAGCCGATCTTCAAGCTTTTCAAACCTGAGTTCGCCTCGCAAATTCAGGTCGATGCACCTCGAACAAACCACTCGATCAGTCCCCTCTCCCTCAGGGAGAGGGTTAGGGTGAGGGGCTTTTGACTGTAGTTGCCATAAGCGGAATTCCGCTCACCCCGACACCAGCATCGGCATAAATCCGCTCACCGAATTCCGTCCCCCCCTCTAGACCGCCCCTCTCCCCGTTGGCACACCTCCTGCTATAGCCCCAGCAGGCTGCGTTCCCACGCGCTCCACAAAAACAATTAAACGAAGGATCCTTCAATGGATAACTCCAACGCCCTGCCACTTGGGTCGGCTGCCGTGCCGGCCAAAGAAAGAACCACCGCCAGCCGGATCAAATCGATCTTCAGCGGTTCCGTCGGCAACATGGTCGAGTGGTACGACTGGTATGTGTATGCCGCCTTCTCGCTGTACTTCGCCAAGACATTCTTCCCCGCCGGCTCCTCCACCGCGCAACTGATGAACACCGCTGCGATCTTCGCCGTGGGCTTCCTGATGCGTCCGATCGGTGGCTGGCTGATGGGGCTGTACGCGGACAAGGTCGGTCGCAAGAAAGCCTTGATGGCCTCGGTCTATCTGATGTGCTTCGGCTCGCTGCTGATCGCCCTCAGCCCGAACTACGAGACCATCGGCATCGGCGCGCCGATCCTGCTGGTGTTCGCCCGTCTGCTGCAAGGCCTGTCAGTCGGTGGCGAGTACGGCACCTCGGCCACCTATCTCTCGGAGATGGCGACCAAGGAACGTCGCGGCTTCTTCTCCAGCTTCCAGTACGTGACCCTGATCTCCGGTCAGCTCATCGCGCTGGGCGTACTGATCGTGCTGCAGAACGTGCTGACCACTGAACAGCTGTATGCATGGGGCTGGCGCATCCCGTTCGCCATCGGCGCACTGTGCGCAGTGGTGGCGCTGTACCTGCGTCGCGGCATGGAAGAAACCGAGTCGTTCACCAAGAAAGAAAAGTCCAAGGAAAGCGCCATGCGCACCTTGATGCGCCATCCGAAAGAGCTGTTGACCGTGGTCGGCCTGACCATGGGCGGCACCCTGGCGTTCTACACTTACACCACTTACATGCAGAAGTACCTGGTGAACACCGTTGGCATGAGCATCTCCGACTCGACCACCATTTCTGCCGCCACGCTGTTTCTGTTCATGTGCCTGCAACCGATCATCGGCGGCCTGTCGGACAAGATCGGTCGTCGTCCGATCCTGATCGCTTTCGGCGTGCTGGGGACGATTTTCACCGTGCCGATCCTGATGACCCTGCACACCATCCAGACCTGGTGGGGCGCGTTCTTCCTGATCATGGCGGCGCTGATCATTGTCAGCGGCTACACCTCGATCAACGCGGTGGTGAAGGCCGAACTGTTCCCGACTGAAATCCGTGCACTGGGCGTCGGCCTGCCGTATGCACTGACCGTGTCGATCTTCGGCGGTACTGCCGAATACATCGCGCTGTGGTTCAAGAGCATTGGCATGGAAACCGGTTATTACTGGTACGTGACGGCGTGTATTGCCGTGTCGCTGCTGGTGTACGTGACCATGAAGGACACCCAGAAACATTCGCGGATCGTCACTGACTGATCGGGTGTTCACAGCCACTGCAACGGTGGCTGTTCTGGCCCCATCGCTGGCAAGCCAGCTCCCACAGGTTTCTCGGGCGGTCACAAATTTTGTGATCAGCACAACACCCTGTGGGAGCTGGCTTGCCAGCGATCGAGGCAACTCGGTATCAGGTCATTTCGGCAGCCTGCTGCTTGCCATAGCGCTTCTGCGCATACGATGCACCCACAATCATCACCAGCAGAATCCCCGCCAGCACCGCCGACGAACCGATGGTGCCGAAGTCCAGCCCGCCCTTCTCATGGGGCTTGGTCATCAAGTCCCCCAGGGTCGCACCGAACGGCCGGGTCAACACGAACGCCACCCAGAACAACACCACTGTGGAAATCTTCGTGAAGTACTTGAGCAGCACGACCACCGCGATGGTCGAGCCGATCAGCAAAGCACCACCGGCAAACCCCAGCCCCGAATCATCGGCCAGGTAATCGCCGAGCGCTGTACCGAGGGTGTTAGAGAATAGAATCGCCATCCAGTAAAACATCTCGCCGCGAAAGCTCTGCACCTTGCTGACGTTGAGCGAATCACCGCTCAGGCGCCACGCCGTAAAGATCGCCAGCAGAATTGCAATCAGGATCATCGAGCCCGTTGCATACCCTAGCTCCAGCGTGCGGTCCATGAAATCAGACATCGTGGTGCCGGCGGTGCTGGTGGACAAAATCACGATCCAGTACAGCAGCGGCTTGTAGGTCTTGGCCATCAATTGGCTGATCAGCGTCAGGACGAACACGCTGATCAGAATCAGCGAGCTGATGGCATAGCCGACGTTGAGCGTCATCGACAGCAAATCCCCCGCAGTTTCCCCCAGGGTCGTCGCGCAGATTTTCATGACCCAGAAGGCCAAGGTGATTTGAGGAAGTTTATTCATCGCAGGGAACGCTCCAGTGTGTGACGGCCGGTTCTTGGTTTTCTGGCCGTGGGCAGACTGGCGTTGCGCGCGTGAAAAAGCGGTCGGGAATCTATGAAAAATCTGTCACACAACGAAAACAGCGATTAATCAGCGTTTAATGCTCAGCTTTCATCCTGTGCTCACCTGATCGATTACCTGCGCGACGTTCGCTCCTGATGATGGAAGCCTTTCAATGCGTCGCTCTTAATATCTATTTAATCGATGGTTTTTAGCATTATTTTGCGCTTTTTAATCAAAATAGTTGGCGTAGCATGAACCCCATGCAAGACACACCCGCCAACGAATCTGGAGTAACGAATATGAAAACCAAACTGATCCTCGCGCTGACCCTGTCTGTACTGGCTGCCAACACTTTTGCTGCCGACGGTTTCGACCGCACGGGCTCCGCGGTGGCTGCCGATGGCTATGATCGCACTCAATCGGCCACGGTCGCCGAAGACGGCTTCGACCGTACCGGCTCGGCCACCTTCGCTGAGGACGGTTATGACCGTACCGGCTCGGCCACTTTCGCAGCTGACGGTTACGACCGCACCCAATCCGCTGCCATCAGCTGATTGCAGTTGTAAAGCGCACAGCCCGGCTTCGGCCGGGCTTAGTCATTTCTGGGGGAATGATATTTTTTAGCTCAGCACAAAGACCTGTGGGAGCTGGCTTGCCAGCGATGGCGATCTGTCAGTCGACATTTACATCGGCTGAAAAAATGCCATCGCTGGCAAGCCAGCTCCCACAGGGTTTTGATTGGATGGAATATCAGTGCCTGACTGGAAATTGTTTGATCGTGCTTGCACTATTGGCCACCTGATCCAGCCATCTCCAAGAGCCCCAGCCATGCCCGATGACATCCACTTCTACGAACCCGCCAACGGCCACGGCCTGCCCCACGATCCGTTCAACGCCATCGTCGGCCCACGCCCCATCGGCTGGATTTCCTCGCAGGATGCCAATGGCCAGTTGAACCTGGCGCCGTACAGTTTCTTCAATGCGTTCAACTACATTCCGCCGATCATTGGTTTCTCCAGTGTCGGGCGCAAAGACAGCCTGAACAACATCGAGCAGACCGGCGAATTCGTCTGGAACCTCGCCACCCGCCCACTCGCCGAACAAATGAACCAGAGCTGCGCGATGGTCGCGCCTGAGGTCAACGAATTCGAGCTGGCGGGACTGACCACGGTGGCGTCGAAAGTGATTTCAGTGCCACGGGTCGCCGAAAGCCCGGTGTCCTTCGAGTGCAAGGTCACGCAGATCATTCAGTTGCAGCGTGCCGACGGCGAGACGGTGCCGAGCTGGCTGATCCTCGGCGAAGTGGTCGCCGTGCATATCGCCAAGTGGCTGTTGAAGGACGGCATCTACGACACCGCCGCGGCAGAACCGATTCTGCGCGGCGGCGGGCCGGCGGATTATTTCCAGCTGGGGCCTGAGGCCCTGTTCAAGATGTGGCGTCCGGGCGCAACGAAGTAACGCGTTACCAGATCAACTCGGCGTCGTCAGTGACGCCCTTGAGTTTATCCAGCTCATTGATGGCGGCCTCGTCGGCAGCGATGGCGCCGGGGAACACCTGATCATCCAGCAGTTTGTGAAAGCGCGGTGCACCGCCATCGACCAGGGCTTTCACCGCGATTGCCGCGTGATAACCCTTGTTGCCACCCAGTTCGACGGGGACGACTGCGGATACTGCTTCGAAGTGTTCGAACTCTTTACGTGCCATGTCGCAAGTCCTGGCTCAGTCAATTAAGCCGGACATTAAACCCTCAACCGGCGAGTTTGTGTACCGGTGCCGGGCATTGACCGAGGGCTTGCGCCGCGGAGACATCCTTGAACGTGTGGAAATCCAGACTGTTGACCACCAGTTCCTGCACCAGCTCGGCGAAGATTTCCATCGACGGACTGTTGAAGTACGCGGTCATCATCTGCTGATTGCTCCAGAACCCGGAGACCAGCCACAACTCGGGATCACACTGCGAATGCTGCAAGGCAAAGCTCAGGCAACCGGGGGCGGCACGGGACGGTTCGATCAACGCGCTGAGGCGTACACCGAGTTCCGCCGAACGCCCGGCGCGCGCTCGAACGAAGGCCATATGACTGACGGGAATCTGCTTGGACATGTTCAACCCTCCCAGGGAGTCGCGTGGCAGCCGGGGGACGGGCTGCGACAGGATCCAAGGTTAAGGGCCGGATGACCGACGCCGTTAGTCGATTCCTGCCGCCGCATTGCACAATCCTGCGAGACTGCAAACAGGACGTGTAACAACCTGTAAATCCGTGTCATACCGCTGTCATACGCCGATCATGCAAGTTTGCCGGTCGGCGTCCCGTTATGGCTGGGCACGCTGGTAACCCCAAGCAGAATCAGGCAAGCATTTCGCAGGATGTGTCTACCGCTCTCGCTTGCACAAACATATGCTCTGCTCCATTCCACCTCCCCTGCCGAGGATACCGTGCATGACGTCATTCGATCGTTTTCAAGCCCCACCCGACGCCGACATGGAAAAACAGCGCGCGGAACTGGCGGCAATCATCCGCCGCAACACCACCGACGATGGCAGCTATGAGACCGCCATCGGCTCGCTGTTCATGTCGCGCCACACCCAATCCCACGACTTTGCCCCGGTGCTCGCGCAACCGGCGCTGTGCATCATGGCGCAGGGTCGCAAAGAAGTGCGTCTGGCCGATGAGTACTTCAATTACGATCCGCTGAATTATCTGGTGGTATCGGTTTCGATGCCGTTGAGTGGGCGTGTGGTCAATGTTTCGCCGCAGGAGCCGATCCTCGCGGTTCGCCTGGATATCGACCCGGCGGAAATCACCGCACTGATCGCCGACGCCGGCCCCATGGGCGTGCCGACCCGGCCGACTGGACGGGGTTTGTACGTCGAACAGATCGACAGTTCGATGCTCGATGCCGTGCTGCGTCTGGCGCGTTTGCTCGATGCACCGAAGGACATCGCCATGCTCGCGCCGCTGATTCGCCGGGAGATTCTCTATCGTCTGCTGCGCAGTCCGCAGGGCCATCGTTTGTATGAGATCGCGATTGCCAACAGTCAAAGCCACCGCATCAGCCAGGCGATCAAATGGCTCAACGGCAACTTCGAACAGCCATTGCGCATTGATGATCTAGCCAAGGAAGTGAACCTCAGCGTGTCGACCTTGCATCACCGCTTCAAGGCGATGACGGCGATGAGTCCGCTGCAATATCAGAAGCAACTGCGCTTGCAAGAGGCGCGGCGTTTGATGTTGGCCGAAGGGCTGGAAGCGTCGGCGGCGGGGTATCGGGTGGGGTATGAAAGTCCTTCGCAGTTCAGCCGCGAGTACAGCCGCTTGTTTGGTGCGCCACCGTTAAGGGATCTGGCACGGTTGCGGCTGTCGGTCTGATACCGACATTGCGCTGTGTCGACTGACGCCATCGCTGGCAAGCCAGCTCCCACAGGGTTTTATGCTGAACAGAGAATTTGTGCTCACCCGAAAAACCTGTGGGAGCTGGCTTGCCAGCGATGGGGCCAGTCAAGACAACCTCAATCCAAAATCAGGCACCGAGTACCCGACACGCCTCCACCGGCAACGTCACCGACACTGGATGCCCGATCCCCAAGCCAATCCCCTGACACGGCGTACTCAACGCCGTAAACGTCACCCCTGAACACTCCACCGTCGTCTCGATAGTTGCGCCGATATCACGCACGAACGTCACCTTGCCGAGCAGACGATTGCCCGCCGTTGCCTGCGGCGCGGACAGTTGCAGGTCTTCCGGACGGATCAGCATTTTCACTTTCTGCCCGACCACGATGCTGCTGCAGATCGGCACTTGCAGCGCGTCACCACCCGGCAGGCTGACCTTGCCGTCGCCCAGCACCGTGGCCGGGAAGATGTTGCCCGAACCGATGAAGTCAGCGACGAATTCGTTGGCCGGATGCCGATAGATTTCAATCGGCGTACCGACCTGCTGCACCTTGTGCTCGCCCAACACCACGACGATATCGGCCATGGTCATGGCCTCACGCTGATCGTGGGTAACCATGATCGTGGTGATGTTCAGGCGTTGTTGCAGTTGGCGGATTTCCACCTGCATCGACTCGCGCAATTTGGCGTCGAGCGCCGACAGCGGTTCGTCGAGCAAGAGGATTTTCGGGTGCGAAGCAATCGCCCGGGCAATCGCCACGCGTTGGCGTTGACCGCCGGAGAGCTTGGCCACCGGCCGGTCGATCATCGCCTGCAACTGGATCAGTTCCAGTAACTCCACCACCCGCGCCTGCTGATCGGCCTTGCTCACCCCGCGCAGTTTCAGCGGGTAGGCGATGTTCTCACCGACGGTCATGTGCGGGAACAATGCCAGCGACTGGAACACCATGCCGAAATTGCGCAGATGCGCCGGGGTATGGCCGATGTCTTCGCCGTCCAGGCGAATTTCGCCGCCGCTGAGGGTTTCCAGCCCGGCGATCATCCGCAGCAAAGTGGTTTTGCCACACCCCGAAGGGCCGAGGAAACACACCAGTTTGCCTTCCGGCAAATGCAGGTTGACGTCTTGTACCGCGCAAGCCGAGCCGTAGAATTTCTCGACGTTTTCCAGAATCAGACCAGTCATGTTGCACCTCAAATCAAAAGGAAACGCCGCCCTCGCCCACCAGCTTCTCCAGCGCCCAGATCAGGACGAAGTCGATCAGCACGATCAGCACGGCAAACGAGAACACGGTAGGGTCGAGCGATGACACGGTGCGGCTGTACATCCAGATCGGCACGGTCATAACGTCGATGGTGTAGAGGAAATAGGTCACGGTGAATTCGTTGAACGAGACGATGAACGCCAGCAGCATGCCCGCCAGAATTCCCGACTTCATCAACGGCACCACCACATCGACAATCGCCCGCAATGGCGAGGCGCCGAGCATGCGCGCGGCTTCTTCGACTTCACTGCCGATGGACAGCATCGCCGCCGTGCAGTTTTTCACCACGAACGGCAGCGCCAGAATCACGTGGGCAATCACCAGCCGCGACGTGGTCATGTGGAACGGCAGGCTGTCGAACACCAGCAGCAACGCCAGGCCCAACACCACCATCGGGAACACCAGCGGCAGCGACATCAATTGCAGCGCCACGGCTTTGCCACGGAACTCGCAGCGGGTCAGCGCATACGCCGCCGGCACCGCGATCAGCGTGGCGAAGACCATGGTCAGGCACGACACCAGCAGGCTGGTGGTCATCGCCTGACCGAGGCTCAACACATCACTGGCGTCCGGCGACACGAAGGTGTGCCAGGCCGCCTTGTACCATTGCAGGCTGTAGCTGCTCGGCGGGAAATCGAGGTTCGACGCGCCGCTGAACGACATCACGATCATGGTCAGGATCGGCAGCACCGCCAGCAGCAGGATGAACCCGGAAAGGATCCCGGCAAACTTGCCGGTGTCACCGGGCAACAGCGCCATGCGCTTCTTGGTCAGGGCACTCATTGCGAAGCCTCCAGCAACCGGCGACGGCGGCCGGTGATGTATTCGGACAAGGTCATGATCGCCAGCGTGGTGATGATCAGCACCACCCCGGCAGCCGACGCGGCGGGCCAGTTCATCAGCGGGGCGATCTGGTCATGCACCATCACCGCGAGCATCGGCACGCGCCGGCCACCGAGCAGCAATGGCACGACAAAACTGCTGGCGTTGTAGGCGAACACCAGCGTCGCGCCAGTGATGATCCCCGGCAGGCTCATCGGTAAAACCACCTGACGGAACACCTGAAAACGACTGGCGCCGAGGGTCGCGGCGGCCTCTTCGTATGAACGTGCGACGCCGCGCATGGCGCTGGCGATCGGCAGCACGGCCAGCGGAAACGCGGTCTGCACCAGGCCCATCAATACGCCGTTCTGGTTGTACAGCAACATGATTGGCCGCTTGATCAGGCCCAGCCCCATCAGCGCCTGATTGAGCATGCCGCCGGGGCCGAGAATCACCAGCCAGCCGTAGCTTTGCAGCAACAGATTGACCAGCAGCGGCAGCAGCACGGCGGCGAGGAAAATCCGCCGCAGAAACGGCGACGTCAAACGCGACATGGTGTACGCCACCGGGATCGCCAGCACCACGGCGATCACCGCGCTGATCAGCGCCAGACGCAAGGTCAGCAGCAAGGATTTCAGGTAATAGGGTTCGAGCAATTGCGCGTAACTGGCGAGGCTGAACCCGCTCCATTCCGCGCCTTTGGTGCCGACGCTCATGCGCAACACCAGCAGGCTGGCGGCGATCAGCACGCCGAGAAACAGCATCGAAGGCGTGAGGAAAAGCCACGCCCGCGCGGTCGGCGAAATACCGCGCGCCGGGCGCACGTCAGCGGCGCCGACCGGTTGGGTCAGGGATTGATGTTCCATAGCAATGATCTCGTCAATGGAAAACAACTGACAAACACAGGTCTCCAAAGCACCGCGCCCCCTGTGGGAGCTGGCTTGCCAGCGATAGCAATCTGTCAGTGACATCATTGTCGACAGGAAGGCCGTCATCGCTGGCAAGCCAGCTCCCACAGGGATTTGCGGTGTTCTGAAGGTTTGTATTCGGATCAGGAAGAAAAGATTTCCGTATAGCGACGAATCCATTGGTCATGCACGGTGGCCAGGAAGGCGTTGTCGTGCATGATCGCCTTCTCGGCAATCTGCTCGGGCGTGAGAATGAACGGGCTCTTGCGCGCTTCGGCGGAGATGATCGCCTTGGCGTTGACCGGTCCGTTGAAGATGTCTTCGGCCATCTTGCCCTGCACCAGCGGGTCGAGAGAGTGGTCGATAAAGGCGTAGGCCAGATCAGTGTCGCCCGGACGATTTTTCGGCATCACCGAGAGCATCAGGTCGGTGTAGAAACCTTCCTTCATGCCGAACGTGGCGCCGAGGCCATAGTTAGGATCGCGGATCTGCTTGGGGAAAAATGCCGGGGCGTACAAGCCGCCCATGTCCAGCGAACCGGTGCGGAACAGCTCGGCGATCTGGTTCGGGTTCTCGCCCAACGTCACCACGCGGTCCTTGAGTTCAGCGAGTTTCTTGAAGCCCGGCTCGATGTTGTGCTCGTCACCGCCAGCCAGTTTCGCGGCGATGATGATCAGGTCCATGGCCTCGGTCCAGTTCGGCGGCGGCAGGAAAATGTTCGGTGCCAGATCGGCGTCCCACAGCGCGGCGTAACTGTCCGGTGCTTCTTTCAAGGTGCGGGTGCTGTAGACCAGACTGTTGCACCACAGCAGATAGCCGATGCCGTGACCGTTGGCCCCGGTACGGTATTTCTCCGGCACGTCGACCAGATTGGGAATGCGGTTGAGGTCGGGTTTTTCCAACAGCCCGGCAGCCGCCAGGCCTTCGGCGCCGACGCCCGCCAAGGTGATGATGTCGTATTGCGGACGGTCACCGCCGGCCTTGAGTTTGGCGACCATTTCCGAGGTGCTGCCGGTACGGTCGGCGATAACCTTGGCGCCGGTTTTGGCTTCGAAGGTTGCAGCGATGTTACGCAGTGCAGCGAGGCCGGTGTCATCCGACCAGGTCAGTAAACGCAGGGTCTTGCCGGCGAAACGCGTGTCGCTGGCGCTCGCCCGGATGAAGGGCATGCTCATGGCGGCTGCCGCCACCGACGCCACGCCAACGGTTTTAATGAATTGACGCCTGTTCAGATCGTGCTCGCCCATGACGGACTCCCTTTGTTTTTTTAAGTATGAGGTTGGTCGCAACCGTTGCATCCGCGCGGCCGGATCCGCGCCAGGCCCCGTATTACAAGGGCTTTAGCGCTGCCGACGGGTTCATCCTGAGGTCGTGCAAAACACCTGACTATCGATAAAAACTCATTGAAGCCATGACGCCAATGCATGCCTCGTTGCGAGGCATGCGCTGACCTTTTTCGGGCGTTTCAGAGCGCCCGGATCACGTGTTTGATTTCCTGAAACGCGGCCAGGCCCCACGGCCCCAATTCGCGGCCGATGCTGCTCTGCTTGTAACCGCCCCACGCCGTCTGCGGGAAGATCACTTGCGGCGCGTTGAGCCACACCAGCCCCGCCTGCAGGGCGTTGGCGACACGATCAGCGGTCTCGGCGTTACGCGTCACCACACTGGCGACCAGACCGAACTGGCTGTCGTTGGCCAGCGCGATCGCTTCGGCTTCGTTGCGGAAACTGCGCACGCACAGCACCGGGCCGAAAATCTCTTCGCACCACAGCGCACTGTCGAGGGGCACGTCGGTGAACACGGTCGGCTGCAAAAAATAGCCGCGTGGCAAATGCGCCGGACGATTACCGCCACACAACAGCTTCGCTCCGGCGCTCAGACCACGGTCGATGTGGCCGAGCACGCGCTGGTATTGCGCCTGGTTGACCAGTGCGCCCATCTCCACGTCGGGATCGAACGGGTCAGCCACGCGAATCGCCTGGGCACGCTTTTGCAGACGGCTGAGGAATTCTTCTTCCAGTTCTTCGGCGACCAGCACGCGGCTGGTGGCCGAGCACATCTGTCCGGCGTTGAAGAAACCGCCGCCGCAGGCCAGCTCCACGGCCAGATCCAGGTCAGCATCTTCCAGCACCAGCAACGACGATTTTCCACCCAGTTCGAGGCTCACGCCCTTCACGGTTTCCGCCGCACGCTGCATCACCTGAACGCCAACAGCGTTGCTGCCGGTGAAAGAGATTTTGGCGATGCGCGGATCGGCGGACAGCGGCGCGCCCACCGCCAGACCGGTACCACAAACAACGTTGAACACGCCTTTGGGCAGACCGGACTCGGCAATGATCGCCGCCAGTTCCAGCTCCGGCAGCGGCGTGACTTCCGACGGTTTGAGCACCACGCAGCAACCGGCGGCCAGGGCCGGGGCGAGTTTCCACGCGGTGGTAACCATCGGGAAATTCCACGGCACGATCAGCCCGACCACACCGCACGGCTCGCGACGCAGACGCGCACTGAAATCGTCGCTGGGCAGCGCCACGTTGCTGTCGAGTTTTGCATCGAGGCCTTCGGCCAACCCGGCGTAGTATTCGAAGGTGGCAATCACGTCATCGACGTCGATGGCCGCTTCGAATTGCGGTTTGCCATTGTTGCTCGACTGCAACTTCATCAAGTGATCACGACCGTTGCGCACGCCGTTGGCGATGTTGCGCAGGATCACAGCGCGTTCGGTGCCGGTGGTTTGTGACCAGGTCTTGAACGCGTCAGTGGCAGCGGTCACGGCTTGCTGTACGGCTTGTTCGTCACCGCCATTGACCGTGGTCAGCAGCGCTTCAGTGGCCGGGTTGATCACCCGCAAATGCTCGCGGCCAGCAGACCATTGGCCGTTGATGTAGAGGCCATCGAGGGTGGTTGGGAAACTGATCATTTGTTCACCGCCTGCATCCACTGGTTCTGGTCGATTTCAATCAGCGTCGGGCCTTGACGATCCGTCGCCGCACGCAGCGCGCCGCGCAGTTGCTCCACCGAACTGATCGCTTCGGCAGCGCAGCCCAGCGCCTTGGCCACCCCAATGAAGTCCGGGGTGTAGATGTCGACGCCGACCGGCTCGATGGCGCGGTTGACCATGTACTTCTTGATCTCTTCGTAGCCCTGGTTATTCCACAGCAGGACGATCACCGGGGTGCGCGCCTCCACGGCGCTGGCCAGTTCCGGCAGGGTGAATTGCAAACCACCGTCGCCGATCAGGCACACCACTGGCGGACGAGTGCCGCCCTCGATGCTGCCGCCGAGCCACGCGCCGATGGCCGCCGGCAAGGCGTAACCGAGGGTGCCGTAACCGGTGGACGAGTTGAACCAGCGGCGCGGCCGCTCCGGGTTGAACGTGAGGTTGCCGGTGTACACCGGTTGCGTGGAGTCGCCGACGAACACTGCATCGGGCAACTCGTGCAGGACGGTTTCGAGGAAACGCGTCTGCGCCAGTGTTGGTGCATCCCAGGTTGCGGCCAGATCATCACGCAGCCACGCGGCACGCACCTGGCCCCAATCGTTGCGACGTTCGGCCAGCGGCTTGTGCGACAACGCGCTGAGCAGCGCTTGTGCGGCGTTGCGCGAGTCGGCAACCAGGGCGACGTGCGGCGGATAGTTGCGCACGGTCTGGTCGGCGTCGATGTCGATGCGCAGCAACTTGCCGGGAATCTCGAAACCGCCGGCGAATGTCACGTCGTAATCGGTCTCGGCCAGTTCGGTGCCGATTGCCAGCACCACGTCGGCGTCGGCCACCAGTGCACGGGTGGCAACCAGACTTTGCGTCGAGCCGATCAGCAGTGGATGGCTGGAAGGCAACATGCCTTTGGCGTTGATGGTCAGCGCCACCGGAGCATCGAGCAGTTCGGCAAGTTCGGTGATTTCGGCAGCGGCATCGATGGCACCGCCACCGGCAAGGATCAGCGGGCGTTGAGCGCCGGCCAGCAACTCGCTCATGCGGCTGACGGCAGCGGGTGCGGCACCGGCGCGGTCGATGTTGACCGGGACGCTTGCGAGCAAGTCATCGGCCTCTTCCACCAACACGTCCAGCGGGATCTCGATGTGCACCGGACGCGGGCGCCCGGCCTGGAACAAAGCGAATGCGCGAGCGAGAACGCCCGGTAACTCCGACGCCGACATCAGCGTGTGGGAAAACGCAGCAACGCCGCCGACCAATGCGCTCTGGTTCGGCAGCTCGTGGAGCTTGCCACGGCCGCCGCCCAACTGGTTGCGGGTCTGCACGCTGGAGATCACCAGCATCGGGATCGAGTCGGCGTAGGCCTGGCCCATCGCCGTGGTGATATTGGTCATGCCCGGCCCGGTGATGATGAAGCACACCCCCGGTTTGCCGCTGGTGCGGGCGTAGCCGTCAGCCATGAAACCGGCGCCTTGCTCATGCCGTGGGGTGACGTGGTTGATGCTCGAACGGGCCAGCCCGCGATACAGCTCCACGGTGTGCACGCCGGGAATGCCGAACACCTGCTCGACGCCATAACCTTCGAGTAACTTGACCAGTACTTCGCCACACGTCGCCATGTCATTGCCCTTCTTGTTCATTTGAGACACAAGGCCTTTGTGTAGGAGTAAGCCTGCTCGCGAAGGCGTCTTCGCATTCAACATTACGGTGACTGACACACCGCTATCGCGAGCAGGCTCACTCCTACAAAGGGCCCTTCAATGGGCTCATTGAACGGTGGGCAGGTAGCCGCAACAATCGATTAAAAGTCATACTAGCCATGTCCTCACGTCATACCTTGGATCCACATGAAACGACTGCCACCCCTGCCCGCCCTGCATACGTTTCTGATCACCGCGCAGTGCTGCAACTTCACCCGGGCCGCCGAGCAGTTGCACATCACCCAAGGCGCGGTGAGCCGGCAGATTGCCGGGCTGGAAGATCATCTGGGGTATGAGCTGTTCATTCGCCTGGCCCGAGGTCTGGAACTGACGGCCGAAGGACGCGAATGGCTGCCACGGGTGGAGAAGGTGTTCGGCCTGATCAGCGAAGCCACCGAGCAGATCGGCCTCAAACGCGAAACCCTGCAACTCAAGGCGCCGAGCTGTGTGATGCGCTGGCTGGTGCCGCGCCTGCTGCAGTGGCAGAAAGAGCGCCCGGATGTGCCGGTCAAACTGACCACCACACTGGCGCATGGCGTCGACTTTCAACGCGAGCAATTCGATGCGGCGGTGATTTATGGAACGCCACCGGATAACTCGGCGACCGCGCTGCATCTGTTCGATGAACAACTGACCCCGGTCTGTTCACCGGCATTGTTGAAAGGCCCGCCAGCGTTGTCCGAGCTGGCCGATCTGCAACAGCACTTGTTGCTACATCCGACTGCCGACACGAAGGACTGGAAGGTGTGGCTGACGGCGGCGGAGTTGCAGCTCAATAACGTGAACATGGGCCAACATTTCGAGACGCTGGATCAAGCGATGTCGATGGCGTCGCACGGGACGGGAGTGGCGATCGGCGACTGGTCGTTGATCGGCGATGACTTGCGTGCCGGACGACTGGTGATGCCGTTTGAGTTGAAGGTGAAGACGGGGCTGGCGTATTACGTGGTGGTGCCTGCGGGAACCGAGCCATCGCCGCAGCTGGAAGAATTGATGATCTGGCTGGTTGAGCAGGCCCATTTGCGCTGAGGCTTTTCCCCTCACCCTAGCCCTCTCCCTGTATGTACCGGAGACATGGTGGACAGGTGTTCGGAGACATGGTGGACACTTTTTAATAGACACATTGCTCATCACCAAGGAGATGACNCGGCAGGTAAGAAGATCTAAAACCGTCCACCATGTCTCCGAACATGTGTCCACCATGTCTCCGGTACATACACTCCCCGAGGGAGAGGGGACTGATTGGGGGATGTTATAGAAATACGCCGACGTGAAATTACTGTGTTGAATCCATAATCGACTCGGTTTTTCAGGTCGATGTATGAAGCAATACACCTCGGTTGGCTCCCTCTCCCTCGGGAGAGGGCTGGGGTGAGGGGCAAGGATTCACTCAGTACCCGACAGTAAACCGCTGACGCGAATGCTTCGGCGTTTCCACTTCGTCGATCAGCGCAATCGCGTAATCGGCAAAGGTGATCCAGCTGCGCCCTTCAGCGCTCACCAGCAAGTGATCCTGGCCAACGCGGAACCTGCCGCTGCGCTCCCCTTCGACAAACTCCGCCGAGGGCGACAGGAAGGTCCAGTCCAAGGTCTTCTCCTGACGCAACGCCTCAAGAAATGCAGCACCCGCGCTGGCTTCGGCTTTGTACTCCGCCGGGAAACCTGCACTGTCGATCACCCGGGTGTTGTCCGGCAGCAACAACGAACCGGCGCCGCCGACCACCAACAGACGCGGCACACCTGCCTGCTTGAGCGGACCAACGATAGCGCTGGCCGGCACAGTGGCGAAGTGCGCGGCGGTAATCACGACATCGTGCCCGGCCACCGCGTCTTGCAGCGCCGCCGCATCCAGCACATCGACATTCTTGCTGACCACGCCGGCAAGGGCGCCGATCTTCGAAGTATCGCGGGCGATAGCAGTAACGCTATGGCCGCGACGCAGGGCTTCTTCCAGCAGTTGGCTGCCGGCACGGCCGGTGGCACCAATGATTGCGATCTTGCTCATGACATTCTCCAGTTGGCTTGAGAGTGCTGCGTTTTCAGATTCGGCTTACCACTGCATTTCGCCTTTGGCGACTTTCGCGCTCAGCTCCAGCGAGCTCTCCTCGCCCAGTGTCGGGTAGCGCTTTTTCATTGCCGCGATCAGCGCAGCGGAGTCTTTGGCCTTGGCCGTTTCCTGATCGAAAGCCTTAATGTAGTCGGCGGTGAATTTCACGCTGGCCAGCGAGCGGCTGCTTTCACCCAGGTAATGCCCCGGCACCACGGTTTTCGGCTTGAGGGTTTCGATCGAGTGCAGGGTTTGCAGCCAGTCGGCGTGGGATTGCGCGGTCTGGGTATCGGCCATCCAGACATGGATGTTCTCGGCGACAACCACGCCACCGACCACAGCCTTGAGCGATGGAATCCACACGAAGCTGCGATCCGGTTGTTTGCCGTCAAGGCCGACCACCTGCAATTTCTGCCCTTCGAGCATCAGGCTGTCGCCCTTGAGCACGCCCGGCACGATGGTTTTCGCTGGCACGTCGGTGCCCATTTTCGGACCCCAGAACGCCAGTTTGCCTGCGACGGTTTTGGTGATGTGATCCACGGTCGGTTGCGAGGCCAGTACCTTGGCATCGGGGAAGGCTTTGGTCAGGGTGTCGAGGCCGAAGTAGTAATCCGGATCACCGTGGCTGATGTAAATGGTGGTCAGGTGCTTACCGCTGGCGCGGATCTTTTCCACCACTTGCTCGGCCTGGGATTTGCCGAATTGCGCATCGACGAGGATCGCGTCTTTTGCGCCGCTGACCAGTACCGAGGTCACCGGAAAGATGGCGTTGGTGCCCGGGTTGTAGACATCCAGGGTCAGGTTGGCAGCGGCGGCATGCGCGGCAAAGCCAAGGGAAGCGGTGGCGAGTAGAACGCGTTTGAGTGTGGTGAAACCGATCATCTGTTGCTCCGGTGTCCGAATGCCATGTCTGGCGATGGGACAGAGCTTAGTTGCCTGACTCAGTACAAAAAATGCGATGCTTGAACATAGTTTGTTTCTGAAAGCGGGCAAATCATGGATCGTCTCCAAGCAATGCGGGTGTTTGTCACGGTGGTGGACCTGGGCAGCCAGTCGGCGGCGGCCGATCATCTGGATCTCTCACGCCCGGTGGTGTCGCGTTATCTGGCGGAGCTGGAGGACTGGGTCGGCGCGCGCCTGATGCACCGCACCACGCGCAAATTGAGCCTGACAGCCGCTGGCAGTGAAATCCTGCCACGTTGCCGGCAGATGATTGAACTGTCGACCGATATGCAGGCCGCCGTCAGCGAACCCCACGATGCGCCGCGCGGACTCCTGCGGATCAGCGTCAGCACCTCGTTCGGCCAGGCGCAACTGGCCGATGCGATGGCGGCTTACGTCAAGCGCCAGCCAGGCGTGAGTATCGACATGCAAATGCTCGATCGAACGGTGAATCTGGTGGATGAGCGGATCGACCTGGCGATCCGCACCAGTAATGACCTGGACCCGAACCTGATCGCCCGACGCCTGACCGTGTGCCGCTCGGTGGTGTGCGCCTCCCCGGCCTATCTGCGAGAGCATCCGGCGCCGCAGCGAGTTGAAGAACTGAGCCGGCACAATTGCCTGACTCACTCGTATTTCGGTAAAAGCCTGTGGCATTTCGAGGAAGATGGCGAACCCGTTTCGGTACCGGTGCAGGGCAATATCAGCGCCAACGAGGCCAGCACCTTATTGCGCGCGACGCTGGCCGGCGCGGGCGTGGCGATGCTGCCGACGTATCAGGCCGGGGTGCATATTCATTCAGGAGAGTTGATTCGCTTGCTGCCGCAGGCTGAGCCGCGTCAGATGAACATCTATGCGGTCTATGCCTCGCGCAAGCACATGCCGGCGGCGCTGCGCAGCATGCTGGATTTTCTCGTGGAGCGCTTTCCTGAAAATCCGCAATGGGACGTTGATCTGTAAACCCGATCCCCTGTAGGAGTGAGCCTGCTCGCGATAGCGGAGTGTCAGGTAACCTCTATCCGACTGACACTCCGCTATCGCGAGCAGGCTCANGATAGCGGAGTGTCAGGTAACCTCTATCCGACTGACACTCCGCTATCGCGAGCAGGCTCACTCCTACAGGGGGGCTATCAGCGTGCTGAATGGCCGGTTACAAGCTCAAGCACACTCGCTGGCAACTCGCCGCCGCTGACCTATGCTGAAAGTAATACCGCAGGGTATGTCGTTCAGAGGTCTACGCCATGAACATCAAAACAAGAAGGTACGTCGCGATTTTCATCACCTGCGCCGCCACGCTGGCGCTGTACGGCACCGCCGCCTGGCGGGTCGAACAGCTGCGACAGCTGCCGCGCGAGTATGCAAGCTGCAACTTCGAGCGCTGCATTCCGCACAATGCCACGCTGAACGCATTGCGCTGAGGCTGAGGCTGAGGCTGAGGCTGACTCATTACCTGTGGGAGCTGGCTTGCCAGCGATTGCGGTCTGACATTCACCATTGAAGGTGACTGGGCCACCGCTATCGCTGGCAAGCCAGCTTTCACAGGTTTTTGTGGTGGTTATGAAATTACTGCTCGGCCTTCAGCCGGTCGCGGAAAGCCTTCGGTGATATCCCCACCCTGCGCCGGAACAGGCGCGTGAAGTTGGTCGGATCGGAAAACCCCAGCAATTCCGACATTTCGTAAATCGTCATGCTGGTGTACGTCAGCAAGCGCTTGGCTTCCAGCAGCTGACGCTCGTGCATGATCTGCAACGCCGGTTGCCCCGCCAGTTCACGGCAGGTGCCGTTGAGGTGCGACACCGAAATCCCCAGTCGATGCGCGAGATCCTCTACCTTCACATGCTGGCGATAAGTCTCTTCCACCAGTTGAATAAACCCATTGAGGTACTCGCGCTGGCGCTGTGGTCGCTGGCTGGCGTTATGGCGCACGATGGCCTGACGACTGACCCAGACCATGATCACACTGACCAGCGAATGCATGAGCATTTCCCGCGCCGGTTGATGGCCGTTGTACTCGGCCTGCAACGCCGTAAACAGGCTGTTCAAGTAATCGCCGTCCTTGCCCGCCGGATAGCTTTCGGCTCGGGCCAGCGCATGCACGGCATCACCCAGTTGCGCCTGCAGGTGATTGATCAGCGGTGTTGCCAGCGTGACGACGAACCCTTCGACGTCTTCGGAAAAACGAAAGCCATGCACCGACAGCGGTGGCAGGACTTGAATCGCAGGGGTGTGCAGTTGTGTGCGCTGGCCTTCGATCTCAAGCTCTGCCTGACCTTTGAAAACGAAGAGCAGCTGACACAGATCAGCATGGCGGTGGGGTTTGATTTCCCATTGATGTTCGCGACTGCGTGAGGAAATGGTTTCACAGTGCAGCAAGTCAGGGGTCGGCCAGTCCAGGCTTTCACCGTAGAGCTTGAACACCGGAATCGAAGGCAGCTCGGGCTTGTTCATCACTTCAATCCAGGCCTCTTGTCTTGCGGGCGATAATCGCACCGATTGGCAGAATGTACAGGTATCGGCTCAGTTTTCACCTTCAATTGACAGACCCGCAAGGGAAAAATGCAAGCACTCGATCCATAAAAAATATTCACCGGCCCTGGTCGCGTGAAGCTTGCGAGCCATAAAAACAATGAAAACGCTGAAAACCCAAGTCGCCATCATTGGCGCCGGCCCGTCCGGATTACTCCTCGGCCAGTTGCTGCACAACGCTGGCATCGACACCCTCATCCTCGAACGTCAGACCCCCGATTATGTCCTCGGCCGAATCCGTGCCGGCGTGCTTGAACAGGGCATGGTAGAGCTGTTGCGTCAGGCAGGCGTGGGTCAGCGCATGGACGCCGAAGGACTGGTGCATGGCGGTTTCGATCTGGCGCTGGAGGGGCGTCAGGTACACATCGATCTGCAGGCATTGACCGGCGGCAAGACCGTGATGATCTACGGCCAGACCGAAGTCACCCGCGACCTCATGGCCGCTCGTCGGGAGGCTGGAGCGCTGTCGTTTTATGAAGTGAGCAATGTCGTTCCCCACGGCATGAAAAGCGACGAAGCCTTTGTCACCTTCGAAAAGGACGGGGAAACCTGGCGCGTCGATTGCGATTACATCGCCGGTTGCGACGGCTTCCATGGCGTCGCTCGGCAGTCGATTCCTGATGACTGCCTGAAGGTCTTCGAACGGGTTTATCCGTTTGGCTGGCTGGGGATTCTGGCCGACACGCCACCGGTGCACGACGAACTGGTCTACGCCCGCCACGAACGCGGTTTCGCCCTGTGCAGCATGCGTTCGGCGGTTCGCACCCGTTACTACCTACAGGTGCCTGCGGATGAGAACGTGGACGACTGGAGTGATCAGCGCTTCTGGGATGAGCTGAAAACGCGCCTGCCTGCGGAGCTGGCGGAGAAACTGGTCACCGGCCCATCCATCGAAAAAAGCATCGCGCCGCTGCGCAGTTTTGTCGTCGAGCCGATGCAGTACGGACGGATGTTTCTGGTCGGTGACGCGGCGCATATCGTCCCTCCCACCGGCGCCAAGGGTTTGAATCTGGCCGCCAGCGACGTCAGCACGTTGTTCAATATTCTATTGAAGACTTACCGCGACGGTCGCACCGATCTGTTGGAGAAATACTCCGAGATCTGCCTGCGCCGGGTGTGGAAAGCCGAGCGGTTTTCCTGGTGGATGACCTCGATGCTGCATCGCTTCGATGACCACGATGCGTTCAGCCAACGCATCAGTGCCTCGGAACTGGACTACTTTGTCAGTTCAGAAGCGGGCCGAAAAACCATTGCAGAAAATTACGTCGGACTTCCTTATGAGGCTATCGAATAGCCTGCTACCGACTTACACTGGCGAGCACTTACCCGCTCGCCCTCGCCTTGCGGGTCAATCAATGCCCGCAGGTTCGCCCGTGACCAATCTCAATCACCCCGAAACGCCCAAACCGGCCATTCGCAGCGTGCTGGTCGCGCTGATGATGGCGATCTTTCTTGGCGCGCTGGACCAGACCATCGTCGCCGTATCGATGCCGGCCATTTCCGCTCAGTTCAAGGATGTCAGCCTGCTGGCCTGGGTGATTTCCGGGTACATGGTGGCGATGACTGTGGCGGTGCCGATCTACGGCAAGCTCGGCGATTTGTACGGGCGACGCAAACTGATGTTGTTCGGCATGGGCCTGTTTACCCTGGCGTCGCTGTTCTGCGGCATGGCCCAGAGCATGGAGCAACTGGTGCTGGCGCGGATCCTTCAGGGCATCGGCGCCGGCGGGATGATTTCGGTGAGTCAGGCGATCATCGGCGACATCGTGCCGCCGCGCGAACGCGGGCGCTATCAGGGTTACTTCAGCAGCATGTATGCAATGGCCAGCGTTGCCGGCCCGGTGCTCGGCGGCTACATGACCGAATACCTGTCGTGGCGCTGGGTGTTTCTGATCAACCTGCCGCTGGGCCTCGGCGCCTGGTGGGTCGCCCATCACAATCTGCGCGGGCTGCCGATTCCCAATCGTAAACCGATCATCGATTACCTCGGCACCGTGCTGATGATCATCGGCCTGACCGCGTTGTTGCTCGGCATCACCGAGGTCGGTCAGGGCCACTCGTGGCGCAGCAGCGAAGTGCTTGGGCTGTTCGCTTGCGCGGTAGTGGTGCTGGCGATTTTTGTCTGGTATGAACGGCGTGCGCGCGAACCGTTGCTGCCGATGCACCTGTTCGCCAATCGCAATGCCTTGCTGTGCTGGTGCACGATTTTCTTCACCAGTTTCCAGGCGATTTCGCTGATCGTGCTGATGCCATTGCGCTTTCAAACGGTCACCGGCGCAGGCGCCGACAGTGCTGCATTGCATTTGCTGCCGTTGGCCATGGGCCTGCCGATCGGTGCTTTTTTTGCCGGGCGTCGCACCTCGGTGACCGGCCGTTACAAACCACAGATTCTGACCGGCGCGATTCTGATGCCGATCTCGATTCTCGGCATGGCCTTCAGTCCGCCCGAAGCAACCTCGATGAGCGGTCTGTTCATGCTGCTCAGCGGCATCGCCAGTGGCATGCAGTTCCCGACTTCACTGGTCGGCACGCAGAACTCGGTGGAACAGCGCGACATCGGTGTGGCGACGAGCACCACCAATCTGTTCCGTTCACTGGGCGGCGCGGTGGGCGTGGCATTGATGTCGGCGCTGTTGCTGGCGTTGTTGCAGGATTCGAGTTTCGCCCATCTGGCGAGCAGTTCGCTGATCAACGAAGGCCATTCCGGCAATGTGCTGCTGGATGGTTTGAATGCCGCGCCGGGAGAGGCGCAAAACGCCTTGCGCGCAGAGCTTGCGGTAACGTTCCGGCATTTGCTGTGGGTCAGTGCGGCGGTGTCGCTGCTGGGCCTGGCGGCGGCGATTGCGATGCCGAACAACCTGCTGCGCGGCCGCGAACACGGCGCCAAATAAAACAAGCACCACGAAACTCTGTAGGAGTGAGCCTGCTCGCGATGAGGGCGTGTCATACAACAATGACGTCGACTGACACACCCTCATCGCGAGCAGGCTCACTCCTACAAGGGCCGATCATTCACGGACTGTAGTAACCCACCGCCACAAGGAAATGCCCGACCTTCTTCAGGTAGGCATGCTTGTCCTCGATCTTGCCGGTGACCGGGTTCTTCCAGCGGTATTCGTATTCGCCGTCATCCTGTTTGGCGATCAGCGCCAGAATCGGCTCGCCCACCGGTTTGCCTTCCGGGTCCTTGATCTTGCTGAAGTCGGTGTTGATCAGGCGCAGATTGGTGCCGTGGGCGACGTAGCGCTGGGTATCGAGATCCACGACAAACACGTACAGGTCGTCCTGCAAGTAGCCGCCCTTGAGCGAGTTGATTGCCGTCAGCGTGCCTTTCTCGTTTTTACCCAGGTCAGTGGCGGCTTTGTCGAGCAGCGCTTTGGCTTGCTCGGCCGAGGCTCGTGGCAGGTAATAACCGACGGCGAGAATCCGCTGGCCGATGCGCTGATAAAACACATGCTTGCGTTCGACCTTGCCGTCGGCCCAGTTCTGCCAGCGGTATTCGGCCTGCTGAATGCCGTTGCCTTCCGGCACTTTCAGGGCGTCCTTGAACGCTTTCTGCAAATCCGCCGGCAGCACTTCGCTGACGTCGCGGCCAATCAAGGCTGACGATGGCCCGCCGCTGGCGAGCATCACGCCTTTGGTGTCGACCACGAACACGTATCGATCCTTGTCGACGAATTCGCCTTGGCGGCTGAACGCGGCGAGTGCCTTGTCACCGTTGTCGTGGTAATAGGCCAGCGCTTTTTCCAGCAGGGCGATGGCGGCCTTGCTGTCATCCTTTTCCGTTGTCGCCGCGTTGACCTGGCCGAATCCGACCAATAACAGCAAACAGAGCCAAGCGAATTTATGCACAAACCCCATGACGCATCCCTCGTTCCTGTTGGTGTTTCAAGAGCGTAGACGGGTTGGGGTTATAAGGAGGTTGAAGTTGAATCCAGAGATTGCTGCGGCCTCTGTGGCGAGGGAGCTTGCTCCCGCTCGGCTGCGCAGCAGTCGTAAACCCTGCTAACTCGGTTCACCTGCAAGAATGCAGGGGAGTGCTTCGCACTCCAGCGGGAGCAAGCTCCCTCGCCACAGAGGCCCACTCGACATCGAACCGGCGCTTATGGTCGGGCATTGATCTGCTGTTGCAAGTTCTGGATCTGCGCCTGAAGCGTATTGATGTTGCGGGTCATCTGAGCGCGAAAAGCGTCGAATTCGGCGGTGTTACCGCCACCCTGCGGCGCTGCCGGGCGGTTGTCCTGTTCGCTTTTGAGGACGACGATTTCCTGCTCAAGACGATCAATCGCCGCGCTCGGATTGCCCTGCTTCTTCAATGCCGCGATGTCCGCGCCAAGGCTCTTGAACTGGGCATCGAAGCCCTTGAGCTGCGCATCGACCTTGCTGGTATCAGCCGGCGTACTTTTCACCGTCGCCAGTTCTGCGCCAAGGGCTTTGACCTGTGCCTGCAATTGGGTATTGGCGGTCTGCAGCTCGGTGGTCTGCGCGGTCATCTGCGCCAGACGCTTGTCCAGATCGCTGGCCTGACCGGCCACGCCTTGCTGCTGCTTGCTCTGATCGAGCAACTTGCCTTCCAGCTGCTTGATCTGCAGCTTCAAGGCTTCGCTATCGCTGGTGACATTGCTCTGGCTGGCCACGACCTTGCCGGAAATGTCTTGCAGGCGCCCCGCCGCTTCCTCACTGATGCGCGCAAAACTTTCCTGGGTCGCCACCAGTTGCTGTTCCATCAGCGAAATCTGCTGGAAGCTCCACCAGGCCAGACCGATGAACGCAAAGAACAGCGCGCCAACCAGTGCCCACAACGGCCCGGTGCTAGCGGCCTTGACCTTGACCACAGGCGGCGTGCGCGAGTGCACGGAGGTGCGGCTGGTGGTCGGAATGTCATCGTCGTCGAAGGTGTCGGCACGCAAGCTCGGAACATCATCGAAATCGTCGTGGGCATCATTACGCATGGACATTGAGGCAACCTTTGTGAAACGCGGTGATGGCTAAATGCTGCGAAGTATAACCGCCGCAGCCGCAGGGATTGACCCTCAACCTGCGGTGCGGTTCATTGCCGGCCGGCCGAATCGTTGCAATGCGTTTCAGCGAATGTCCTGAGCCTTCCACCAGCCGCAGAACTCGTCGAGGGCCGTCCACAGGCTGACTTTCGGATCGTAGTCCAGATAATGCCGGGCACGACTGATGTCGAGGGTGAAATTTTTTTTCATCACTTGCATGCCCAAACGCGACAGGGTTGGCTCCGGACGTCCGGGCCAGAGCTTGCATGCACCCTCGTTGAGCGCCGCGACGCTGTAGGCCAGCCCATAGGAACGGTACTTGGTGACCTGCGGGACTTCCATTTTGCGCATCACGTAATTGACCACATCCCACAACGGCACAGGCGCGCCGTTGCTGATGTTGTAAGCCTTGCCGAGCGCGGAACCGGCGGCCAGCAGACTGCTGAGCATGGCTTCGTTGAGGTTGTGTACGCTGGTGAAATCGACCTTGTTCAACCCGTTGCCAATGATTGCCAGACGCCCCTTGCGCTGCATGTTGAGCAGACGCGGGAAGATGCTCATGTCGCCGGCACCGGTGACGAAGCGCGGACGCAGCGCGATGGTTTCCAGACCGAATTCCTGCGCGCCGAAGACCTTTTGCTCGGCCAGATATTTGGTCGCGGCATAGTGATGCTTGAAGCGCTTGGGCACTTGCTCTTCGGTCAGGTTGAAGTGGTCACGGCCATCGAAGTAGATCGACGGCGACGACAAGTGCACAAGACGCCGCACTCGCTGCTTCAGGCAAGCCTCGACAACGTTTTCGGTGACCTGCACGTTGCCCTGATGGAAGTCTTGATAACGGCCCCACAAGCCAACTGCGCCCGCGCAGTGCACCACGGCTTCGACGTCGGCGCAAAGTTCGCGCACCAGATCCGGATCTGTCAGGTCGCCGGAGACAAATTCGGCGCCACGGCGCACCAGATGCTCGACGCTCTCGGCCCGGCGACCGTTGACCCGCACGTCCAGGCCCTGCTCCAGGGCGAAACGCGCAAAGCGTCCGCCAATGAAGCCGCTTGCGCCGGTGACCAGAATTTTCATGCAAAACTCCAACAGAAAAGCAGCCTCAAGCGTCAAGCCTCTAGCTGTAAGTTTAAAACGGTACGCAGCGCTTGCTTGCCGCTTGCAACTTGACGCTTATGGCTGTTTCCAAGGCACCAGCCATTGCGCCGATGAACGCACCAACTGCTCGGTCAACAAGCCCAGCAACTGACCGCCGTTGCGCCAATGATGCCAGTACAAAGGCACGTCGATCGGTTTATCTGGCAACAACTCGCGCAACGCCCCGCGCTGCAACTGATCGTGCACTTGCAGTTCCGGCACCAGGCCCCAGCCGAGTCCGGCCTCGGTCAGGCGGATGAAGCCTTCGGAGGACGGGCATAAATGGTGCTCGAATCCGCCGTCGACACCCAGTGATGCGAGGTACCGATGCTGGAGGAAATCGTCCGGGCCGAATACCAGCGCCGGCGTACGCGGTAACTGCTCGGCACGCACGCCATCGGGAAAATGCCGTTCGATAAAAGCCGGACTGGCCAACGCCCGATAGCGCATCGCGCCAAGCAAAACGCTACGGGCGCCCGCCACCGGGCGCTCACTGGCACACAGACACGCCGCCACTTCACCAGCGCGCATGCGCTTGAGGCCAACGGTCTGGTCCTCGACGATCAGATCCAGCAACAAATGTTGTTCGGCACAGAAATCGCCCACCGCCTCGGCCCACCAAGTGGCGAGGCTGTCGGCATTGAGGGCAATGCGCAGGCGTTCCGGCAATCCTTCTTCGTCCAATGCCGGCACGAGGGTTTGCAGATCGCGCTCAAGCAGGCGCACCTGTTGAACGTGGTTGAGCAGGCGCCGGCCAATGTCCGTCGGCGACGGTGGCGTGCCGCGCACCAGCACCGGTTGGCCGACCCGCGCTTCCAGCAGTTTGATCCGCTGCGAGATCGCCGATTGCGACAGGCCCAGCACCTGCGCGGCACGTTCGAATCCGGCCTGCTCGACAACGGCGGCCAGAGCGGAAAGCAATTTGTAGTCGAACATCAGTTTTCCTAATGAGCGATCAGCACTATTGGTTTTTCTTATACCGCGTTGAGCCGGAGAATAGCCAGCAAGCACTCTTTATCAAGGACTACCCCAATGGCTGGCGAAACCTCACTCAGCACTTTGCTGCGCAGCATGAGTCCGCAGATCAATGCCGGCGAATACGTGTTCTGCACCCTGCGCGACGGGCGGATGCCCAATGATCTGGAGATTGTTGGCAGTTTTCGCGAACAGGAAGGCCTGACAGTGATTCTCGAACGTTCCCACGCTGAAAAGGCCGGTTTCAGTTTCGACTACGTCGCCGCGTGGATCACGCTGAACGTGCATTCGGCGCTGGAAGCCGTCGGTCTGACGGCGGCGTTCGCCACCGCACTGGGCAAGGCCGGGATCAGTTGCAACGTGATCGCCGGTTACTACCACGACCATCTATTCGTCGGTCAGACCGACGCCGAACGCGCCATGCAAGTGCTGCGTGATCTCGCAGCCAACGCGGAGTAACCGTTATGTGGCAAAGCTATATGAATGGTCTGTTGGTGGCGCTCGGGTTGATCATGGCGATCGGCACCCAGAACGCGTTTGTCCTGGCACAAAGTCTGCGGCGTGAGCATCACTTGCCGGTCGCTGCGCTGTGTGTGGCCTGCGATGCGTTGCTCGTGGCGGCCGGGGTGTTCGGCCTGGCGACCGTACTGGCGCAGAACCCGACCTTACTCGCGGTCGCACGTTGGGGTGGCGCGGTGTTCCTGATCTGGTACGGCAGCCAGGCGCTGCGTCGGGCGTGCTCGAAACAGAGTATGAATCAGGGCGAGAACCAGACCGTGCGCTCATTGCGGGCAGTGATGCTCAGTGCGCTGGCAGTGACACTTCTCAATCCGCACGTTTATCTGGATACGGTTTTGCTGATCGGCTCGCTCGGCGCCCAGCAATCGGTGCCGGGCGCTTATGTAGTGGGCGCGGCGAGTGCGTCGCTGTTGTGGTTTTTCACCCTGGCGCTGGGCGCGGCATGGCTGGCTCCGTGGCTGGCTCGGCCGAGTACCTGGCGGATTCTTGATCTGGTGGTCGCACTGATGATGTTCACAGTGGCGGGTCAGTTGATATTGGCATCATGATTTATTCCAAACAGCTCTGGAACCTCTATCCCACACAGTTGTTGCGTGGTTAAGCCGCAACCCCGGTGCTATGATCCGAACCCTGCGCCGCAAAGAGTAAAAACTCGCCGGTGCATTTCTGGCCGCCCGTGATCGGCCTTGCGCTCACCGCAACAGACCTGATTAGGAGAATCATCATGGCTTTCGAATTGCCGCCGCTGCCTTACGCACACGATGCCCTGCAGCCGCACATTTCCAAGGAAACCCTGGAATTTCACCACGACAAGCACCACAACACCTACGTCGTGAACCTGAACAACCTGGTGCCAGGCACCGAGTTCGAAGGCAAGACCCTGGAAGAAATCGTCAAGACTTCCTCGGGCGGCATCTTCAACAACGCCGCTCAGGTCTGGAACCACACTTTCTACTGGAACTGCCTGGCGCCAAACGCCGGCGGTCAACCAACCGGCGCGCTGGCTGAAGCCATCAACGCGGCTTTCGGTTCGTTCGACAAGTTCAAGGAAGAGTTCAGCAAAACTTCGATCGGCACCTTCGGTTCCGGCTGGGGCTGGCTGGTGAAAAAGGCTGACGGTTCCCTGGCTCTGGCCAGCACCATCGGCGCCGGCAACCCGCTGACCAGCGGCGACACCCCGCTGCTGACCTGCGACGTCTGGGAACACGCTTACTACATCGACTACCGCAACGTCCGTCCAAAGTATGTCGAAGCGTTCTGGAACCTGGTCAACTGGAAGTTCGTTGCTGAGCAGTTCGAAGGCAAAACCTTCACCGCTTAAGCTGCGCGCCAGACAAAAAACCCGGCTGATGCCGGGTTTTTTTATGCCTTTGATTTCTGTAGGGGCTGCCGCAGGCTCGGGCCGCGGCAGCTCCTGTAGGGAATAGCGTTTTTCTCACGATGAAAGCTGGCACCGACTGCTTGCCGGTGCAGCGCAGAGGGCTAACATCAAACAGAGGAAAATTTGTCTCGCCGCGCTCAAGTTGAGGACCGAAACTACCGACATAGTACAAATAGGGCTAATACTCCAGACAGCAGCATTCTGGCCAAGGCCACCAGCGAATGCTCCGGGGTCTGATTGTCCCTTTGACTGCCAACACGGGATTGCCAATACTCATGGCAAACTGACGCTACCCGCACGGAACAAGGAATAACCCTTTGAAGCTGGAACTCAAGAACAGCTTGTCGGTGAAGTTGCTCCGGGTCGTGCTCCTGTCGGCATTGATCGTCGGCGTGGTCTTGAGCTGCGCGCAAATTGTTTTCGACGCCTATAAAACCCGTCAGGCCGTGGCCAACGACGCTGAGCGCATCCTCGACATGTTCCGTGACCCCTCCACTCAGGCCGTCTACAGCCTGGATCGTGAGATGGGCATGCAAGTGATCGAAGGTCTGTTTCAGGACGACGCGGTGCGCCAGGCCTCTATCGGTCACCCCAACGAAGCCATGCTCGCGCAGAAATCCCGCGACCTGCAGCATTCCAACAGCCGCTGGCTGACCGACCTTATTCTGGGTCAGGAACGCACCTTCACCACGCAGTTGGTGGGTCGCGGCCCCTACAGCGAGTATTACGGCGACCTGAGCATCACCCTCGATACCGCCACCTATGGCGAGAGTTTTATCGTCAGCTCGGTGATCATTTTCATTTCCGGCGTTTTGCGTGCACTGGCGATGGGTCTGGTGCTGTATCTGGTCTATCACTGGCTGCTGACCAAACCGCTGTCGCGGATTATCGAACACCTTACCGAGATCAATCCGGATCGCCCCAGCGAACACAAGATTCCGCAGATCAAGGGCCACGAAAAGAACGAACTGGGTATCTGGATCAACACCGCCAACCAGTTGCTCGAATCCATCGAACGCAATACCCATCTGCGCCACGAAGCGGAAAACAGCCTGCTGCGCATGGCTCAATACGATTTCCTCACCGGCCTGCCGAACCGCCAGCAATTGCAGCAGCAACTGGACAAGATTCTGGTCGATGCCGGCAAGCTGCAACGCCGGGTCGCGGTGCTGTGTGTAGGGCTGGATGATTTCAAAGGCATCAACGAGCAGTTCAGCTATCAGACCGGCGACCAATTACTGCTGGCACTGGCTGATCGCCTGCGCGCCCACAGCGGCCGCCTCGGCGCCCTCGCCCGGCTCGGCGGCGACCAGTTCGCGCTGGTGCAGGCCGATATCGAACAGCCTTACGAAGCGGCGGAACTGGCGCAGAGCATTCTCGACGACCTGGAGGCGCCGTTCGCCCTCGACCATCAGGAAATCCGTCTGCGCGCGACCATCGGTATCACCCTGTTTCCGGAGGATGGCGACAGCACCGAGAAGCTGTTGCAGAAAGCCGAGCAGACCATGACGCTGGCCAAGACCCGCTCACGCAATCGCTATCAGTTCTACATCGCCAGCGTCGACAGCGAGATGCGCCGCCGTCGCGAACTGGAAAAAGACCTGCGTGATGCACTGGTGCGCGATCAGTTCTACCTGGTTTATCAACCGCAGATCAGCTACCGCGACCACCGCGTGGTCGGGGTCGAGGCGCTGATTCGCTGGCAGCACCCGGAACACGGTCTGGTGCCGCCCGATCTGTTCATTCCACTGGCCGAGCAGAACGGCACGATCATCGCCATCGGCGAATGGGTGCTCGATCAGGCCTGCAAGCAGTTACGCGAGTGGCACGATCAGGGCTTCGTCGATCTGCGCATGGCGGTCAATCTGTCCACCGTGCAACTGCACCACGCCGAGCTGCCACGGGTGGTCAACAACCTGCTGCAGATGTATCGCCTGCCGCCGCGCAGCCTGGAACTGGAAGTCACCGAAACCGGCCTGATGGAAGACATCAGCACCGCCGCCCAGCATTTGCTGAGCCTGCGTCGCTCCGGCGCGTTGATTGCCATTGACGACTTCGGCACCGGTTATTCATCGCTCAGTTATCTGAAGAGTCTGCCGCTGGACAAGATCAAGATCGACAAGAGCTTCGTCCAGGATCTGCTCGATGACGACGACGATGCGACCATCGTTCGCGCGATCATCCAACTGGGCAAAAGCCTCGGCATGCAGGTGATTGCCGAGGGCGTGGAAACCGCTGAACAGGAGAGCTACATCATCTCCGAAGGTTGCCACGAAGGTCAGGGTTACCACTACAGCAAACCACTGCCGGCGCGGGAGTTGAGCGCTTATCTCAAGCAGGCGCAGCGCAGTAATGCGGCCATTCTTTAGAAGATCAAAAGATCGCAGCCTCGTTTCACTCGACAGCTCCCACATTTGAAATGCGCCCCCTGCAGAAGCTGCCAAAGGCTGAGATCTTTTGATCCTGGTGTGCGAATAGGAAATATTTCCAAGCACTACCCTTTACACATAATGCGAAAGATTTGCATTATGTCGCAGTTTTGCGCACCCCCCGCGTGAGTCCATTCAATTACCGAAGCAGGATGTTCGCCATGATTCGTATGCCTCTGGCTACCGCCAGTCTGCTGGCCATCGCTATTTCCCTCGCCGGTTGCGGCGAAGGCAAAGACAAGGCTGCCGCCCCGGCCACGCCGACTCCAGCCGCCAGCACCGCTGCTCCAGCGGCCGCGCCAGCCGCTGCCGGTAAAGTCGACGAAGCCGCTGCCAAGGCTGTGGTTGCACACTACGCCGACATGGTCTTCGCCGTTTACAGCGATGCCGAATCCACCGCGAAAACCCTGCAAACTGCCGTCGACGCGTTCCTCGCCAAGCCGAACGCTGACACCCTGAAAGCCGCCAAGGCTGCCTGGGTTGCCGCTCGCGTGCCTTACCTGCAGAGCGAAGTGTTCCGCTTCGGCAACACCATCATCGACGATTGGGAAGGTCAGGTTAACGCCTGGCCACTGGACGAGGGTCTGATCGACTACGTCGACAAATCCTACGAGCACGCACTGGGCAACCCGGGCGCCACTGCCAACATCATCGCCAACACCGAAGTACAGGTCGGCGAAGACAAGGTCGACGTTAAAGACATCACTCCGGAAAAACTCGCCAGCCTCAACGAGCTGGGCGGTTCCGAAGCCAACGTCGCCACCGGCTACCACGCCATCGAGTTCCTCCTGTGGGGCCAGGATCTGAACGGTACCGGCCCTGGCGCTGGCAACCGTCCTGCTTCCGACTACCTGGAAGGCGCCGGCGCCACTGGCGGCCACAACGACCGTCGTCGTGCCTACCTGAAGTCCGTGACTCAACTGCTGGTCAGCGACCTGGAAGAAATGGTCGGTAACTGGAAGCCGAACGTGGCTGACAACTATCGCGCTACCCTGGAAGCCGAGCCGGCTGAAACCGGTCTGCGCAAAATGCTCTTCGGCATGGGCAGTCTGTCCCTGGGCGAACTGGCGGGCGAGCGCATGAAGGTTTCCCTGGAAGCCAACTCCCCTGAAGACGAGCAGGATTGCTTCAGCGACAACACCCACAACTCGCACTTCTACGATGCTAAAGGCATTCGTAACGTTTACCTGGGCGAGTACACCCGTGTTGATGGCACCAAACTGACCGGCGCCAGCCTGTCGTCGCTGGTGGCCAAGGCCGATCCGGCTGCCGACACCGCACTGAAAGCCGATCTGGCCGCCACCGAAGCGAAGATCCAGGTCATGGTCGATCACGCCAACAAGGGTGAGCACTACGACCAGTTGATCGCTGCCGGCAACACGGCGGGCAATCAGATCGTTCGCGACGCCATCGCCTCGCTGGTCAAGCAGACCGGTTCGATCGAAGCCGCTGCCGGCAAACTGGGCATCAGCGACCTGAACCCGGATAACGCTGATCACGAATTCTGATCACAGCGTCCGCGTCAAAAAAAGGCGACCTTCGGGTCGCCTTTTTCATACCTGCTTTTTGCGGTGATGCTGATGGCCTCATCGCTGGCAAGCCAGCTCCCACAGTTTTCGCGGCGTTCACACACTCCGGGTACAACACAAATCCTGTGGGAGCTGGCTTGCCAGCGATGGCTGCGCCTCGGTCTCGAGTGAAACCCTGCCGCAAATCAAGCAAACGATAATTCCTCTTATTCAATCCCCCCGGCCCTGTTAGACTTTGCGCCTTTGTTTTCGCCCGTCCGCAGGATGTCTGATGCCCTCGCTGCCTCTTCGCTTGTCCGCACTGTTTCTGGCCCTGAGCCTGAGTGCCTGCGATGACGCCCCGCGTTTCACCAAGGCCGAGCCCGGTGAAGCACGCTCGGGGGGCGCGGCGACCGTGCGCAAGACCGATCAGAACGCATTCTCCCTGCCCTCGGCCAACCTGCCGCCGTCGCGGCGGGTGGACTTCAGCGTCGGCAACAGCTTTTTCCGCAGCCCGTGGGTGATCGCGCCGTCGACCACCACCGCCCGCGATGGCCTCGGCCCGCTGTTCAACACCAACGCCTGCCAGAACTGCCACATAAAGGACGGTCGCGGTCATCCGCCAGCGCCCGACGCCGCCAACGCCGTATCGATGCTAGTGCGCCTGTCGATCCCCGATGCGCCGGAGTTTGCCAAACTCATCGAGCAGGTGGGTGTGGTACCAGAGCCAGTCTACGGCGGGCAATTCCAGGACATGGCGGTGCCCGGCGTCGACCCCGAAGGCAAGGTCCGTGTCGATTACACGCCGGTGCTGATCCGTTTCAAGGACGGCAGCGAAGTCGAACTGCGCAAACCGCTGTTGCAGATCACCCAGCTCGGCTACGGCCCGATGCACCCGGACACGCGTTTCTCGGCCCGCGTCGCCCCGCCAATGATCGGCCTCGGCCTGCTCGAAGCGATTCCGGAAGAGGCGATCCTCGCCAATGCCACCGCGCAGGCCAAAGACAAAAACGGCATCAATGGCCGGCCGAACCGCGTTTGGGATGACGAATTACAGAAAACCGTGATCGGCCGGTTTGGCTGGAAAGCCGGACAACCGAACCTCAATCAACAGAATGTTCACGCGTTTTCCGGTGATATGGGCCTCACCACCAGTCTGAGACCGTTCGATGACTGCACCGCCGCGCAAACCGCCTGCAAACAGGCGCCGAACGGCAATGGCCCGAAAGGCGAGCCGGAAGTCAGCGACAACATTCTGCGTCTGGTGCTGTTCTACAGTCGCAACCTCGCCGTACCCGCGCGTCGCGGCGTCAACGATGAGCAGGTGCTGGCCGGCAAGAGCCTGTTCTTCCAGGCCGGTTGCCAGTCGTGTCACACACCGAAATACACCACCGCTGCCAACGCGGCCGAACCTGAACTGGCCAATCAAGTGATTCGCCCGTACAGCGATCTGCTGCTGCACGACATGGGCGACGGTCTGGCCGACAACCGCACGGAATTCCAGGCCTCCGGCCGCGACTGGCGCACCCCGCCGTTGTGGGGGATCGGCCTGACCCAAGCGGTCAGTGGCCACACCCAGTTTTTGCATGACGGCCGCGCACGCAATCTGCTCGAAGCGGTGCTCTGGCACGGCGGCGAAGCTGCAGCTGCGCAGCAACAGGTTTTAGCTTTCAATGCCGAGCAGCGTGCCGCGCTGCTGGCGTTTCTGAACTCACTTTAAACACTTAAAAGAATCGGGAGCCCGACATGTTCCGTCCCAAGTTGTTGTTCACCAGCCTTGCCGCGCTTGCCCTCGGTGCTTGCTCGCCACAGGACCCGCAAGCAGTAACCTCGGCGGCCATCGCCAAATCGGTGATCCTGCCGACCTACACCCGTTGGGTCGAAGCCGACAAGCAACTGGCGGTCAGCGCCCTCGCCTACTGCCAGGGCAAAGAGAGCCTGGAAACCGCTCGCGCCGACTTCCTGCACGCGCAGAAAGCCTGGGCCGAGCTGCAACCATTGCTGATCGGCCCGCTGGCCGAGGGCAACCGTTCGTGGCAGGTGCAGTTCTGGCCGGACAAGAAAAACCTCGTCGGCCGTCAGGTCGAGCAACTGGTCGTCGCCCAGCCGCAGATCGATGCTGCCGCCCTGGCCAAATCCAGCGTAGTGGTTCAGGGCCTGTCGGCTTACGAATACATCCTGTTCGACGCCAAGCCTGATGTCGCCAACGCCGAACAGAAAGCCAAGTACTGCCCGCTGCTGATCGCCATCGGCGAACGTCAGAAGCAACTGGCCGAAGAGATTCTGCAGAGCTGGAACAACAGCGACGGCATGCTCGCGCAGATGAGCAAATTCCCGAACCAGCGCTACGCCGACTCCCATGAAGCGATCGCCGATCTGCTGCGTGTGCAAGTTACCGCGCTCGACACCCTGAAGAAAAAGCTCGGCACGCCAATGGGCCGCCAGAGCAAGGGTGTGCCACAACCGTTCCAGGCCGATGCATGGCGTAGCCAGTCGTCGCTGACCGCGCTGGAAGCCAGCCTCGCCGCCGCCAAAACCGTTTGGGAAGGCGTCGACAACAAAGGCCTGCGCGGTCTGTTGCCAGCCGAGCAAAAACCACTGGCGGACAAGATCGACGCCGCTTATGCCGCCTCGCTGAAACTGTTCGACAGCACCCAGCGTTCGCTCGGCGAAATGCTCGAGGACGACGCCGGTCGCCAGCAACTCAACGATATCTACGACAGCCTCAACGTCGTCCATCGCCTGCACGAAGGCGAACTGGCCAAGGCGCTGGGCATTCAACTGGGCTTCAACGCCAACGACGGTGACTGATGAGGGCAAGTGCCATGCTGCGACGCCAGGCTCTGACTTTAGGTAGTTTGCTGCTGGGAGCAGTGACACTGGGCGGCTGGACGCTGTTCAAGCGCAAGGATCAGAGCCCGCTGTTGCTCTCGGCTCGCGATGACACCGATGGCAAGCATTACGCCGTCGGTTATCGGCTCGACGGCACGCGGCTGTTCGCCACGCAAGTCGGCCAGCGTTGCCACGACATCATCAACCACCCGACGCTGCCGATTGCGTTGTTCGTCGCCCGCCGGCCGGGCACCGAGAGCTACCTGATCGACCTGCGTGACGGCACGTTGTTGCAGACCGTGACGTCGCAGCCGAACCGGCATTTCTACGGCCACGCGGTGATTCACAAGGATGGCGAGTACCTCTACGCCACCGAAAACGACACGACCGATCCGGGTCGTGGCTTGCTCGGGGTGTACAAATTTGAAGGCGAGCGGCTGGTGCACAGCGGCGAGATTTCCACCCATGGCCTCGGCCCGCACCAAGTGTCGTGGATGCCCGATGGCGAAACCCTGGTGGTGGCCAACGGCGGGATTCGGACCGAGGCGGAAAGCCGCGTCGACATGAACCTCAACGCCATGGAGCCAAGCCTGGTGCTGATGCAGCGCGACGGCACCTTGCTGAGCAAGGAAACCCTCGCCCAGCAGATGAACAGCGTGCGGCATCTGGGGATCGCCAGTGACGGCACCATCGTCGCCGGTCAGCAATTCATGGGCGCGTCTCACGAACGTTCGGAGTTGCTGGCGATCAAGCGTCCGGGGCAGCCATTCGTGGCGTTCCCGGTGCCGGACCATCAGTTACAGTCGATGGGGCATTACACCGCCAGCGTCGCGGTACACAGCGATTTGCGTCTGGTGGCGCTGACGGCGCCGCGTGGCAACCGCTTCTTCATCTGGGATCTGGACAGCGGCGAAGTACGCCTCGATGCACCGCTGGCCGATTGCGCGGGCGTTGGTGCGGTGAAGGACGGTTTTGTCGTGACCTCCGGTCAGGGCCGCTGCCGGTATTACGATTGCCGCCAGGATGAGCTGCTGGCCAAGCCGCTGGAACTGCCGGCGGGACTCTGGGACAACCATCTGCATTTGATCGCATAACCCACCTGTTCTGAGTACGACTCATAACCTGTGGCGAGGGGATTTATCCCCGATCGGCTGCGCAGCAGTCGCAAAACCATCGCACACGGTTCAGTTGACAGACCGCGGTTGCAGGTTTTGGGGCGTCTTCGCCACCCATCGGGGATAAATCACCTCACCACAGGTTTTGTGTTCAGACTTCTTCACTCCGTCCTCACTGTAATAACTGCCAGTTGGAATCCCCCCTGAACTCGGAGTAATGTGCCCGCCTGTCTCACCTGATTTATCCAAGGAACTGGAAATATGCTGCGTCGCCGCATGCTGATCATGTTGGGTGTTGTGTTGCTGATCGTCCTGGTTCTGGGCGGGTACAAAGCCTTTTCGATCTATACGATGATCCAGGGCTTCTCCAAGCCGAAACCGCCGATCAGCGTCGCCGTGGCCAATGCCACCGAGCGCCCGTGGCAGATGCGTTTGCCCACGGTCGGCACGCTCAAGGCGTTGCAAGGCGTCGAGCTGAGCCTGGAAGTCGCCGGCACCGTTACCGAGCTCAAGTTCGAATCAGGGCAGAAGGTCAAAGCCGGGCAACCGTTGCTGCAACTCGACAGCGCCGTTGAAACCGCCCTGCTGGAAACCGCCAAGGCTGACCTTGGTCTGGCGCAACTGGACTTCGGCCGGGGCAGCCAACTGGTCGACAGCCGCGCGATCTCCAAAGGCGAATACGACCGGCTCTCCGCTGTTCTGCAAAAGAACCGGGCCACGGTCAATCAGCTCAATGCCTCACTGGCGAAAAAACGCATCCTCGCCCCGTTCAGCGGCACCATCGGCATCCGTCAGGTCGACGTCGGCGACTACCTCGCCAGCGGTACCAAAATCGCCACATTGCAGGACCTGAGCAGCCTCTACGCCGACTTCTACCTGCCCGAGCAGTCGGTGCCGAAACTAGCGATCGGCCGACCGGTGAACGTCTCGGCCGGCGCTTACCCCGGCCAGAACTTCCCGGGCAAAATCAGCGCGATCAACCCTATCGTCGAAAGCACAACGCGCAATATCCTCGTCCGCGCCACCCTGGCCAACCCCGACGGCAAACTGCTGCCGGGCATGTTCGCCAGCCTCGAAGTTTTGCTGCCGGATCCGCAGACCCACGTCGTGGTGCCGGAAAGCGCGATCACCTACACCCTCTACGGCAATTCGCTGTACGTGGTCGGGCAGAAAAAAGCCGAGGATGGCAGCGTCGAAAAAGACGACAAAGGTCAACCGGTGCTGATCGCCGAGCGGCGCTTCATCGAAACCGGTGAACGCCGCGATGGCCTGGTGATGATCAACAAGGGCGTGCAGAGCGGCGAACAAGTGGTGACGGCCGGCCAGATCAAACTGGACAACGGCGCACACATTGCCATCAGCGACGACAAGACCCTCGGCGAGCAGAACAGTCCGCCCCGCGCCGACTGATCAAGGAATCCCCATGGCTTTTACTGATCCGTTCATCCGCCGCCCGGTGCTCGCCACCGTGGTCAGCCTGCTGATTGTGCTGCTGGGCTTTCAGGCCTGGAGCAAGTTGCCGCTGCGCCAGTATCCGCAAATGGAAAACGCCCTGATCACCGTGACCACGGCGTACCCCGGGGCCAACGCCGAGACCATTCAGGGCTACATCACCCAGCCGATGCAACAGAGCCTGGCCAGTGCCGAAGGCATCGACTACATGACCTCGGTCAGTCGGCAGAACTTCTCGGTGATCTCGATCTACGCACGCATCGGCTCCAACACCGACCGCTTGTTCACCGAGTTGCTGGCCAAGGCCAACGAGGTGAAGAACAAACTGCCGCAGGACGCCGAAGACCCGGTACTGAGCAAGGAATCCGCTGACGCCTCGGCGCTGATGTACATCAGTTTCTTCAGCAAGGACTTGAGCAACCCGCAGATCACCGACTACCTGTCACGGGTGATCCAGCCAAAACTGGCGACCCTGCCGGGCATGGCCGAGGCGGAGATTCTCGGCAATCAGGTGTTCGCCATGCGCCTCTGGCTCGACCCGGTGAAACTCGCCGGTTTCGGCCTCAGCGCCAGCGACGTGACCAACGCGGTGCGCCAGTACAACTTCCTCTCCGCCGCCGGCGAAGTGAAAGGCGAGTACGTGGTCACCAGCATCAACGCCAACACCGAACTGAAATCCGCCGAGGCTTTCGCCGCGATTCCGCTCAAGGTCAGTGGCGACAGTCGCGTGCTGCTCAGCGATGTGGCGCGGGTGGAAATGGGTGCGGAAAACTACGATTCGATCAGCTCGTTCGGCGGCACCCCCTCGGTGTACATCGGCATCAAGGCTACGCCGGGGGCCAACCCGCTTGATGTGATCAAGGAAGTGCGCAAGCTGATGCCGGAGCTGGAAGCTCAACTGCCACCGAACCTGAAAAGCGAGATCGCCTACGACGCCACACTGTTCATTCAGGCGTCCATCGACGAAGTGGTGAAAACCCTGTTCGAAGCGGTGCTGATCGTCATCGTCGTGGTGTTCCTGTTCCTCGGCGCGCTGCGTTCGGTGGTGATCCCGGTGGTGACCATTCCGCTGTCGATGATCGGCGTGATGTTCTTCATGCAGATGATGGGCTACTCGATCAACCTGCTGACCTTGCTGGCGATGGTGTTGGCAATCGGTCTGGTGGTGGACGATGCGATTGTCGTGGTGGAGAACATCCACCGCCATATCGAGGAAGGCAAGACGCCGTTCGACGCGGCACTCGAGGGCGCTCGGGAAATCGCCATGCCGGTGGTGTCGATGACTATCACCCTGGCAGCCGTTTACGCACCAATCGGCTTCCTCACCGGGCTGACCGGTGCGCTGTTCAAGGAATTCGCCCTGACCCTGGCCGGCGCGGTGGTGATTTCCGGGGTCGTCGCGCTGACACTGTCGCCGATGATGTGCGCCTTTTTGCTGCGTCACGAGGAAAACTCCAGCGGGCTGGCGCATCGCCTCGACCGCATCTTCGACGGCCTCAAACGGCGTTACCAAAGCATGCTGCACGGCACGCTGAACACCCGGCCGGTGGTGCTGGTGTTCGCCGTGATCGTGCTGTGTCTGATTCCGGTGTTCCTCAAGTTCACCAAATCGGAACTGGCGCCCGACGAAGACCAGGGCATCATTTTCATGATGGCCACCGCCCCGCAGCCAACCAACCTTGATTACCTGAGCACCTACACCGACGAGTTCATCAAGATCTTCAAGGAGTTTCCGGAGTACTACTCCTCGTTCCAGATCAACGGCTACAACGGTGTGCAGGCGGGGATCGGCGGCTTCCTGCTCAAGCCATGGAACGAGCGCAGCCGCACGCAGATGGAAATCCTTCCCGAGGTGCAAGGCAAACTGGGCGCCATCCCGGGCTTGCAGATTTTTGGATTCAACCTGCCTTCCCTGCCCGGTACCGGTGAAGGTTTGCCGTTCGAATTCGTGGTCAACACCGCCAACGATTACGAACTGCTGTTGCAAGTGGCCGACCGGATCAAGAAGCGCGCCATGGAGTCGGGCAAGTTCGCTTTCGTCGACCTCGATCTGGCGTTCGACAAACCGGAAGTGGTGGTCGACATCGACCGCGCCAAAGCCGCGCAGATGGGCGTGTCGATGCAGGACCTCGGTGGCACTCTCGCCACTCTGCTGGGCGAGGCGGAAATCAATCGTTTCACCATCGAAGGGCGCAGCTACAAGGTCATCGCCCAGGTTGAACGTCCCTACCGCGACAACCCGGGCTGGCTGAACAATTACTACGTCAAGAACACTCAGGGCGAGTTGCTGCCCCTGTCGACGCTGATAAAGGTCAGCGACCGCGCACGACCGCGCCAGCTCAACCAGTTCCAGCAACTCAATGCGGCGAAGATCTCCGGCTTCCCCTTGGTGAGCATGGGTGAAGCAATCGATACGGTATTGCAGATCGCCCGGGAAGAAGCGCCAGCCGGTTTTGCGTTCGATTACGGCGGCGCGTCACGGCAGTTCGTGCAGGAAGGCAGTGCCCTGTGGGTGACGTTTGCCTTGGCGCTGGCAATCATTTTTCTGGTGCTGGCGGCGCAGTTCGAGAGCTTCCGCGATCCGCTGGTGATTCTGGTGACGGTGCCACTGTCGATCTGTGGCGCATTGATTCCGTTGTTCCTCGGCTGGTCGAGCATGAACATTTACACCCAGGTCGGGCTGGTAACGCTGATCGGCTTGATCAGTAAGCACGGGATCCTGATCGTCGAATTCGCCAACCAGTTACGCAAGGACAAAGGCCTGAGCGCGCGTGAGGCGGTGGAAGAAGCCGCCGCGATTCGTCTGCGGCCGGTGCTGATGACCACGGCGGCAATGGTGTTCGGCATGGTACCGCTGATTCTGGCGACCGGCGCGGGAGCGGTAAGCCGGTTTGATATCGGTACGGTGATTGCGACGGGGATGTCGATCGGCACGTTGTTTACGCTGTTTGTGTTGCCTTGCATCTATACCCTGCTGGCGAAACCGGATCCCAAAGAACACGCGTAATTCCTGTAGGAGTGAGCCTGCTCGCGAAGCGGTGTGCCAGTCACCCTGGTATTGACTGACACACCGCTATCGCGAGCAGGCTCACTCCTACATAGAGATCTGCGTTGCCCAAGGATAAAAAAAGGCCTCGCATCTGCGAGGCCTTTTATGTGGGCTTCAATCGGTTCAACTTTGCGGCCTCATCCCTTGCGAAAGTCCGAACATGAACAGCAACAAATCATGGTCGGGTTTGGTCGCCACGGAGGCTTTCGCCACCCGTGGTACCGCGCAGTGAGCATCGTCTACAGACGCGCCAACAACCTGCATGCGGGGCTGCTCCCAGGCAGCCACCGCCAGTGAAGCAACTGCCAAGGCCCCTACCAGGAACAAACCTCGTGCAATTTCGAGTTTCATCGCTATAAACCTTTGATAGCGCTGCCAAACGCCGTCTCGTAAAAATAGACGAGTTTCTTCCAGTCCGCGTCGCGGAACGACGAATGGCGGCGCAGTTGTTTCATGTCATGGGAGGCGGCGCGATAAGCGGTCAGGCGCTGGCGGCATTTCTCCAGATCAATCAATGCCACTTCAACTTTTGCCGATTCGCCCTCGCCCGTCACCCGTACGAAAACGTGTTTGATGTAGATGCAGCTGTGTTGCCAGCGACCCTTGTGCATACGCGCGAGGTTTTCGGCGAGATCCTTGAGCACACGCTCATAGATCGCATCGCCGCACTGATCGCGGCCACCGGCAGCAGCCAGCCAGTGTTCCAGTTCCTGGAAACCGTCCAGGGACTTGGTCACCAACAATGCCCGCCACTTGTGCTGCGGATCGGGCTGAGCGCCGCAGAAAACGATTTGCGGGACCCGCACCCCGAGTTTGCTGACGCCGGTCAGCGCATCGAGTTCGCGCAGCACGGTCGGGCGGCCGAACGGATGCAGCCAGCTACGGTAAATATGTCCAGTCTGGCGTTTGGCATAGAGCAATTGGCCATCCCGGCCGACGATCCTTTGCACGCCACTTTCACCACCACGGCGAACATTCGGTTCTTCCACCCACTCACCGCGCTGACTCCAGTAGTAGTCGAAGCGATCCTGGGGAGCGACTTCCGTTTCTGCTGCAAATTGCACTGCCATCCTGTTACCTCTTGCGTAATACGTAAACCCGCCACATCGCATAGAGCGGAATAAAGTCCAGTTGTTCCTGAATGCGGAAACCCGCCTGTTCAAATTCTTTTTCAACCGTAGCAACCGGTAACACAAAGCGATTCTGGTAGTCGCGGTTGGGACGATCCTGCTCAGCTCGTTTGCGCTTCCAGGCCTTGAAATTGCCGTCGACCCACAAAGAAACGATCACGCTGTCGCGGGTGACGCGCTCGAATTCGCGCAAAATCGCCCGGCGGTGCTCGGCTTCACCAATGTGATGCAGCAGCCGCATGCAAAAAATGCTGTCGACGGCGTTATCCGGCAAAGCGATGTCGAACGCTGAGGTGTGCAAGGGTTGTACCCGTTTCACCACGTCGGCCGGTTGAGCTTGCAATGCCGTCTTGATCATCGACTCGGAGTTATCCGCACCGATGATCACCCGGTTGTGCTTTTCCGCCAGCAATGGCCAGAAGCGTCCGGCACCGCAGGGTAGATCCAGCACCAGACCAGGTTCACCGGCGAGTGTCAGAGCCTTGCGGGCCAACTGCTCGTCACGCCAGTGGGACAGGCGACGGCCAAGACTTTCTTTGTGTTTGCGCAGGTACTTCTGCGCATGTTGATCGTCGTACTTTTCTGAAAAATCGAGCTTGATCGGGCCGGCCATCACCAGGACTCCTGAGTTACTGATGACGCCACCTTAAGCAGCGGCGTGTCAGCGTCAGGTCATCCGGTTGTGAAAAAAATGTCAGGTAAACCGGCAAAGTATTACAGCGTTATACAGGATTTAGACAGGTTGGCGGGAGTAGCATAGAGCCACTATTTGCGCCCGATATTGCCAAGATCCACCTCGAAGCGGCAGCCATTGGGCTTCATCGTGCTCAAGCTGACCGTCCAGCCCTGGTTCTCGCAGATGCGCTGCACAAGAGACAAGCCGAGGCCCAGACCTTCTCCGCGCTTTTCACTGCCACGCACGAAAGGCTCGAACATGGCCTCGCGTTTCTCCTCGGGAATCCCCACGCCCGAATCCTCGACCACAAAGCCATTGCCCGTCAGCGTCAGACGAATGAACCCCTGCTCGGTGTAATGGCAGGCATTGCGCAGCAGATTGCCCATCACCGCCGTCAGCAACGTGGCGTTGTAACAGTCGGCGGGAGGGTTGCCGGGCTCGAACTGCAAGGTCAGGCCTTTGCTTTCGATCGGTTCGCGCCATACGCACAGCAGGCTGTCCGCCACTTGCGCAAGATTCTGTTGCGGCGATGCCCCGGAGTCCTCGCGTTGGGCGCGGGCCAACATCAGGAAGGTCTGCACCAGCTCACGCATTTCCTCACTGGCGCGAGCAATGCGCTCGACCTGCGAGCGACCGCGTTGATCGATCGCGGGATTCTCGAGCAGCAACTCGCAGGAGCTGGCCAACACCATCAGCGGAGTGCGCAACTCGTGGCTGACGTCGCTGGTAAACAAGCGCTCGCGAGTCAGGGCCTGACGCAATCGCCCCAGCGTGGCGTCAAACGCCACCGCCAGTTCGCCGACTTCGTCAGCCGCGTAGTCCGGTGCCAACGGTGGCGCCAGCCCCAGTAACTGATCGCGATGACGCACCTGCCGTGCCAGCCGCACCACCGGCGCCATCACTTTGCGCGCGAGCACCCAGCCGAGGAACACCGCCAACGCCAGACTGAGCACAAAGCCCACCAGCACCACGGCAAACAGCACACGCTCGCGCTCTTCGAAATCGCTTTGATCCTGCAGCAACACGTAGCGCCGACCGTCGACGATCTCGACCATCGCGTGATACGACAATTGTTCGCGGAAGACTTCGTGGAATCCGGAATCGAGGTGACGCAAATCTTTCGGCAGTTCGAAATCACCGGGCCCGCCGCTGAAATAGAACAACTGATCGGGCTCCGGACGATGACTCCAGTCGGAGACATTGTCCATCAGCAACAGGCGCTGCAAATCGCCACCCAGCCCTGCCGAAATCAGTTTTTCCTCGACCAGGTGCACCGTTGCGACGATGCCCATCGCGAACGCCCCGGCCACCAGTGCGCTCATCAATGCAAAGGCAATGATGATCCGCTGGGAAAGGCTTTGCTTAAACTCCATCACGACCCTCGGCCAGGCGATAACCGACGCCGTGCACGGTGTGCAGCAATGGTTTGGCGAACGGTTTGTCGATCACTTGGCGCAATTGGTGAACGTGGCTGCGCAGGCTGTCGCTGTCCGGGCAGTCATCGCCCCACAGCGCTTCTTCGAGAATTTCCCGGCGCAGCACGTGTGGGCTCTTCTGCATCAACACGGCCAGCAACTTCAGGCCGACCGGGTTTAGTTTCAACAGCTTGCCTTCGCGGGTCACTTCCAGGGTATCGAGGTCGTAGCTCAGATCGCCGACCTGCAAGGCACGTCGACCACCGCCCTGAGCCCGACGCATCACCGCTTCAATGCGCGCGGCCAGCTCGGACAAGGCAAATGGCTTGATCAGATAATCGTCAGCCCCGGACTTGAAGCCCTGCAGGCGATCGTCGAGCTGATCGCGGGCGGTGAGCATGATCACCGGGGTGTCGCGGCGGGCATCTTCGCGCAGGCGTTTGCACAGCGTGTAGCCATCAATACCAGGCAACATGATGTCGAGCACGATCAGGTCGTAATGCTCGGTGGCCGCCAGATGCAGGCCCGACAGACCGTCCTGGGCGCAATCGACGGTGTAGCCCTTGAGCCCCAGGTAATCGGCCAGATTGGCCAGGATATCGCGGTTGTCTTCGACCAATAGAATTCGCATGGGCACCTCTTCCGTACACAGTAACGGCCGTCATGGCCCGCGCAGCTTACGGCCAAGTGTGGCTCAGGGCTAGGCGTGTGTAGGGTTGTTTATCGATAAAGATGTTCATTGCGCCAACCAACGTTTTTTTCACTTTCGGTTAACAAATCGGCGACGCCATCGCGCGCAGACTCCGCGCATTTACGCTCTTCGAACACACTTACCGACCAAGGAATTACCCATGGCGTCGACCTCTGCCCGTCCCGTTTCAAGGCCGCTGAACTTCTGGTTGTGCCTGGGCATTCCCGCCGTCGCGGCGGTCATTCTGGTACTGCTTGAACTGACCGATCTGGACATGGATCTGGCCAGGCTGTTTTACGACCCAGTCGCGGGCGACTTCATCGGTCGCCACAGTTTCTTCCTGGAGGACATCCTGCATGACCGCGCCAAGCAGGTGGTGATTGCGTTCTCGGTGTTTGCCATCCTCGGTTTCATCGGTGCGTTCTTCATCGACCGGCTCAAACCGTTCAAGCGCGAACTCGGCTGCCTGGTGCTGTCGCTGGGGCTGGCGACTTCGTTCGTTACACCGGTCAAAGCCGTGACGGCAGTGCAATGCCCATGGAGCCTTGAGCAGTTCGGCGGCCATGAGACCTACAGCAAACTGCTCGATCATCGTCCGCCTACCGACAAACCCGGCCGTTGCTGGCCTGGAGGTCATGCCGCGACCGGCTTCACGTTGTTTGCGCTGTTTTTCGTGCTGCGTGATCGCCGTCCGCGTCTGGCGCGGCAGGCGTTTGTTTTTGCGTTTGCCTTGGGTTCGGTGTTTTCGATCAGCCGGATGATGCAGGGTGCGCACTTCTTTTCGCACAACGTGTGGACGGCGATTTTCTGCTGGCTGATTTGTCTGGGGTCGTATTACTGGGTGTTGTATCGCCCGGCGGTGAAGGCTGAGGCGGTGGTAAAAGCACAACCAGTCAGCGTCTGAGCTGACGCTATCGCTGGCAAGCCAGCTCCCACAGGATTCACTGCTGCCCACAACATCTGTGATCACTGGCAATCCCTGTGAAAGCCAGGCTTGCCAGCGATGGCCGTACCTCGGACTCCCACAGGATTCACTGCTGCCCTTTACATTAATGATCACTGCCAATCCCTGTGGGAGCCTGGCTTGCCAGCGATGGCCGCACTTCGGTCTCCCACAGGATTCACTGCTGCCCACAACATCTGTGATCACTGGCAATCCCTGTGGGAGCCTGGCTTGCCAGCGATGGCCGCACCTCGGTCTTGAGCAGCATCAATTCGAAGGCAATAAAAAACCCCGCTGGCTTTCGCCAGCGGGGTTTTGCGTTACGGGGGTAAGGCTGGCTTACATCATGCCGCCCATGCCACCCATGCCGCCCATGTCTGGCATGCCGCCACCAGCGCCACCGTCTTTCTTCGGTGCGTCGGCAATCGCAGCTTCGGTGGTCAGGATCAGACCGCCGATCGACGAAGCAGCTTGCAGAGCCGAACGGGTCACCTTGGTTGGGTCCAGGATGCCCATTTCGATCATGTCGCCGTACTCGCCAGTCGCAGCGTTGTAACCGAAGTTACCTTTGCCGTTCTTGACTTCGTTGACCACAACGCTTGGCTCGTCGCCGGAGTTGGAAGCGATCTGACGCATCGGTGCTTCAACAGCACGACGCAGAACAGCGATACCCACGTCCTGATCGGCGTTGTCGCCTTTCAGGTCCAGGATAGCTTCCAGAGCACGGATCAGCGCTACGCCGCCGCCAGGTACCACACCTTCTTCAACGGCTGCACGGGTTGCGTGCAGGGCGTCTTCAACGCGGGCTTTCTTCTCTTTCATTTCGACTTCGGAACCAGCGCCAACCTTGATCACTGCAACACCGCCGGACAGTTTGGCCAGACGCTCTTGCAGTTTTTCACGATCGTAGTCGGACGAAGTTTCGGCAACCTGAGCACGGATCTGAGCGATACGCGCCTGGATGTCGGTTTCTACGCCAGCACCGTCAACGATGATGGTGTTTTCCTTGGAGATGGTCACACGCTTGGCGCTGCCCAGGTTTTCCAGGGTGGCGCTTTCCAGGCTCAGGCCGATCTCTTCGGAGATAACGGTACCGCCGGTCAGAACAGCGATGTCCTGCAGCATGGCCTTGCGACGGTCGCCGAAGCCTGGAGCCTTGACGGCTGCGACTTTAACGATGCCACGCATGTTGTTCACGACCAGAGTCGCCAGGGCTTCGCCTTCAACGTCTTCCGATACGATCAGCAGTGGACGGCCGGCTTTGGCAACGGCTTCCAGTACTGGCAGCATTTCGCGGATGTTCGAGATCTTTTTGTCGACCAGCAGGATCAACGGGCTGTCCAGCTCGGCAACCATGGTTTCCGGCTTGTTGACGAAGTACGGGGACAGGTAGCCACGGTCGAACTGCATGCCTTCTACAACCGACAGTTCGTTTTCCAGGCCAGTGCCTTCTTCAACGGTGATCACGCCTTCTTTACCGACTTTTTCCATGGCTTCGGCAATGATGTCACCGATGGAGTTGTCGGAGTTGGCGGAGATGGTGCCAACCTGAGCGATTGCCTTGGTGTCAGCGCATGGCTTGGACAGGTTTTTCAGCTCTTTGACAATGGCGATGGTCGCCTTGTCGATGCCGCGCTTCAGGTCCATCGGGTTCATGCCGGCAGCGACGGCTTTCAGGCCTTCGTTGACGATCGACTGAGCCAGAACGGTAGCAGTGGTAGTACCGTCACCGGCGTCATCGTTGGCACGGGAGGCAACGTCTTTGACCAGCTGCGCGCCCATGTTTTCGAAGCGATCTTCGAGTTCGATTTCTTTGGCGACGGAAACGCCGTCCTTGGTGATGGTCGGAGCGCCGAAGCTCTTCTCGATGATCACGTTACGGCCTTTCGGGCCCAGGGTCGCTTTTACTGCGTCAGCCAGGACGTTGACACCGGTGAGCATTTTCTTGCGGGCGGAATCGCCGAATTTAACTTCTTTAGCAGCCATGATCGATATTCCTTAAATACTTTGTAGTAGCGGGAAAATGAGCGGGAAATCAGCCTTCCAGTACGGCGAGAATCTCGTTCTCAGCCATTACCAGCAGGTCTTCGCCGTCGACTTTCACAGTGTTGCTGCCGGAGTAAGGACCGAACACAACCTTGTCGCCGACTTTAACGGCCAGCGCACGCACTTCACCGTTTTCCAGAGTCTTGCCTGGGCCTGCAGCGACAATCACACCGTGGTTGGCTTTTTCAGCAGCCGAACCTGGCAGGACGATACCGCCAGCGGTTTTCTTTTCTTCTTCGCTGCGACGGATAACGACGCGGTCATGCAGAGGACGAAGCTTCATTGTCGATCTCTCCTAATTGTGGTTTTCATCGGCCGGTGTAGTCCCGGCGGGTTTAACAAATCCGGCCTGCGCCGGTTGCGATTCGTCGAGCGAACCGCGGAAGTCTGTCCGACTCGAATGTCGGAAACCTTTCGGTGACCGTTACATAGGGGCGCATAAGCTTATTACAAGGGCGAGGCTAAAATTTTTTCGCGAATGTTGATCACAAAAGCAGCCCATAAACGAACACGGCACCCGAAGGTGCCGTGTCGTTGAACAGGTTATTTGCTGTCGCGATGTTCGAACTCACCTTCGATCACATCACCCTCGCGGCCCAGAGGCTGGCGCGGTGCAGGACCGCCACGGGGTTGCAGGTCGTCGGCGAATGCACGCTGGCGCATGGCCTGATCTTCGGCGCGCTGGCGCATCTTGTTCGCCAGCAGACGACGGGTGAACGGCAGCAACATCACCAGACCGACCACATCGCTGATGAAACCCGGCAGGATCAGCAAGCCACCCGCCAGTGCCAGCATCAGGCCTTCAAGCATGGTTTGCGCAGGCAGCTCGCCGCGGTTCAGGCTTTCCCGGGCACGCAGTGCCGTGGCCAGACCGGCGACGCGCAGCACGAACACACCGAACATCGAGCCGAGAATGATCAGCAACAGGGCCGGGAAAAACCCGATAGACCCTGCCACTTTGACGAATACGAAGAGCTCCAGCACCGGAAACAGCAGAAAGAGCAACAAAAAAGGGCGCATCAAAATTTCCTCAACGCAAGAAATGCCTTGCAGTAAGCCTTAGATGACGTCGCCCTTTCGTGAATTCAAGCGTCGGCCACTGTCTTTTTTGGCCAGACCTCAGCGTGAGCCAGAGAAACCAAGGCTTCGCGCACTTGTATCGGCGTATGACAAGGCGCTTGAAACGGCAACCAGTAGAGCGCCTGACCGATGCGCAGGTGCATACCCTCGGTGTCGATCCCGGCCAGTTGCGCCGGTACGGTTTTCGGCAGGCCGGCCAGGTCGACGTAATGCGCGATGGCTTTGGCATGGTCGCTGTTCATGTGCTCGACCATGCTGATTTCAGCTTTGCCGGCGAACGGATTGGCCAGGGTCAACTGATCGATCCAGTGAATCGCGCCGAAACCGCCAATGTAACGATGACGCACAGGCTTCAACACCCAGAAATCGAAATCGTGGGCCTTGTGGTAGTTCTGTGAATCCGGGAAAAAGCGGTAGTAGCGCTCGGCGGCGGCGTCAATGGCAGCGGCGCCTTCGAGTTTTTCGGCTTCGGCCAGATAGGTCAGGCGACCAACGGCTTGCACGTCATCGGCCTCGCGCTCACCCACCAGCATCGAGCATTTCGGGTCTTTTTGCAGATTATGGGTGTGCTGGGCGATGCGGCTGATCAGGATCAGCGGCCGACCCTGCTCGTCCAGGCAATAAGGCACGACGGAGCCAAAGGGAAAACCGGGCATCGATTTGGAGTGGGTCGACAGCACTCCGCGGTATTCCTTGAGAAGCAATTCTCGGGCATTCTTGGCCACTTCAACGCTCAATTTATGACTCCTTAAATAGAATCCGTCGAAAAAACGGACAGGCGTGCGGGATAAGTTCCGCTCACCTTCGGGCAACTCTCATGTGCAGCCAGGCCACATCGGGCGCAGATCGAGAGGCTCTCCAAGGAAAACCACTCTGACCTGCTATCGGGGCATGCGAATGCAACTCAACGACAAAGTAATCATTATCACCGGCGGTTGCCAGGGTTTGGGCCGCTCCATGGCTGAGTATTTCGCCGGTAAAGGCGCGAAGCTGGCACTGGTCGATCTGAACCAGGAAAAACTCGACGACGCGGTTGCCGCCTGCAAAGCCAAAGGTGTCGAGGCGCGCAGCTATCTATGCAACGTCGCCAATGAAGAACAGGTCGAGCACATGGTCGCCCAAGTGGCGGCAGATTTCGGCGCGATTCACGGTTTGATCAACAACGCCGGGATCCTGCGCGATGGCCTGCTGCTCAAGGTCAAGGACGGCGAAATGACCAAGATGAGCCTGGCCCAGTGGCAGGCGGTGATCGACGTCAACCTGACCGGCGTGTTCCTGTGCACCCGTGAAGTGGCGGCAAAAATGGTCGAGCTGAAGAACAGCGGCGCGATCATCAACATCTCGTCGATCTCCCGCGCGGGCAACGTCGGCCAGACCAACTACTCCGCCGCCAAGGCCGGTGTAGCGGCGGCGACCGTGACCTGGGCAAAAGAGCTGGCGCGTTATGGCATTCGCGTGGCGGGCATTGCGCCGGGCTTCATCGAGACCGAGATGACCCTGGGCATGAAGCCGGAAGCGCTGGAGAAAATGACGTCGGGTATTCCGCTCAAGCGCATGGGCAAACCGGAAGAGATCGCCCATTCGGCGGCGTACATCTTCGAGAACGACTACTACACCGGGCGGGTTCTGGAGATGGATGGCGGGTTGCGCATCTAACATCCACCGCAAAACAACTGTAGGAGTGAGCCCGCTCGCGATAGCGGATTAACATTCAACAGAAGTGTTGAATGATCGACCGCTATCGCGAGCAGGCTCACTCCTACAGGATTACCGGTGTTGCTGATGGATCAATCGTCGCTGATGGTGATGTTCGGCATGGCCGGCGTTGCCGCCTCCTGCAACACGATTCGTGCGCCCACATGGCGGGCCAGTTCCTGATAGACCATGGCAATCTGGCTGTCCGGTTCGGCGATAACCGTCGGTTTGCCACCATCGGCCTGTTCGCGGATCAACATCGACAACGGCAGCGACGCCAGCAGTTCGACGCCGTATTGAGTCGCCAGCTTCTCGCCACCGCCCTCACCGAACAGATGCTCGGCATGGCCGCAGTTCGAGCAGATGTGCACGGCCATGTTTTCCACCACGCCCAGCACTGGAATGTTGACCTTGCGGAACATTTCCACGCCTTTGCGCGCATCGAGCAGTGCCAGATCCTGCGGGGTAGTGACGATCACGGCACCGGCCACCGGGACTTTCTGCGCCAGGGTCAGTTGAATGTCGCCGGTGCCTGGCGGCATGTCGATGACCAGATAATCCAGATCGCCCCACGCGGTTTGCGTAACCAGTTGCAGCAGCGCGCCGGAAACCATCGGACCACGCCAGACCATCGGCGTGTTGTCGTCGGTCAGGAAGGCCATCGACATGACTTCCACGCCGTGGGCCTTGAGTGGCACGAACCACTTCTGATCCTTGACCTCAGGGCGGGTACGCTCGGGGATGCCGAACATGATGCCTTGGCTCGGGCCGTAGATATCGGCGTCGAGAATGCCGACCTTGGCGCCTTCGCGGGCCAGGGCCAGCGCAAGGTTGGCCGCGGTGGTCGATTTACCGACACCGCCCTTGCCCGACGCTACGGCGACCACGTTCTTGACGTTGGCCAGCCCCGGAATCTGCGCCTGGGCCTTGTGCGCGGCGATCACGCTGTTGACCTCGACCCTGGCGATAACCACACCGTCGATGTTTTCGATGGCCAATTGCAGCAGTTGCGCCCAGCCGCTCTTGAACAGACCGGCGGCGTAACCGATTTCCAGCTGAACATTGACGCGGTCACCGAGGATCTCGATGTTCTTTACGCAACCGGCGCTGACCGGGTCCTGATTCAGGTAAGGGTCAGTGTATTGGCTGAGGACGGCTTCCACCGCTGCGCGAGTGACGGCACTCATGGGCAACTCCGATAACAAGACTGGGAAAAGATGGCGGGTATCGTACGCTGGACATTGATTTGAGGCGAACAGATTGCTCGAGCTGGAAAACCTTTGTAGCGAGGGGATTTATCCCCGATCGGCTGCGCAGCAGTCGTGAAACCATTGAACGCGATCTGCCTGATTTACCGAATTGTCTGGTTTAGGGGCGGCTTCGCCACCCATCGGGGATAAATCCCCTCGCCACAGGGGCCCATTCACATAGAAAGGTTTCATAGGCTGAAATTAAGTGACTGGCGTATCCGGAAACAGGTGCACAGGGTGAAAAATATACGCCAGCGCTTTATAGTGGCCGACCTCCGTTTCATCAAGTAGCGAAGCCCCACATGTCCGAACCACGCAAGATCCTCGTCACCAGCGCCCTGCCCTACGCCAACGGTTCGATTCACCTTGGCCATATGCTGGAATATATCCAGACCGATATGTGGGTGCGCTTCCAGAAGCATCGCGGCAATCAATGCATCTATGTCTGCGCCGACGACGCCCACGGTTCGGCGATCATGCTGCGCGCGGAAAAAGAAGGCATCACCCCGGAACAACTGATCGCCAACGTGCAGGCTGAACACAGCGCCGACTTTGCCGAGTTCCTGGTCGACTTCGACAATTTCCACTCCACTCACGCCGAAGAAAACCGTGAGCTGTCGAGCCAGATCTATATCAAGCTGCGTGATGCCGGGCACATTGCCCAGCGCTCGATCACCCAGTATTTCGACCCGGAAAAGAAAATGTTCCTGGCCGACCGCTTCATCAAGGGCACCTGCCCGAAATGCGGCACCGAAGACCAGTACGGCGACAACTGCGAAAAATGCGGCGCGACCTACGCGCCAACTGATTTGAAGGATCCGAAGTCGGCGATCTCTGGCGCCACACCGGTGCTCAAGGATTCCCAGCACTTCTTCTTCAAGCTGCCGGATTTCCAGCAGATGCTGCAAACCTGGACCCGCAGCGGCACCCTGCAAGACGCCGTCGCCAACAAGATCGCCGAATGGCTGGACGCCGGCCTGCAACAGTGGGACATCTCCCGCGATGCGCCGTACTTCGGCTTCGAGATCCCGGACGAGCCGGGCAAGTATTTCTACGTATGGCTGGATGCGCCGATCGGCTACATGGCCAGCTTCAAGAACCTTTGCGATCGCACGCCGGAGCTGGACTTCGACGCGTTCTGGGGCAAGGACTCCACCGCCGAGCTGTACCACTTCATCGGCAAGGACATCGTCAACTTCCACGCCCTGTTCTGGCCGGCGATGCTCGAAGGCGCGGGTTACCGCAAGCCAACCGGGATCAACGTTCACGGCTACCTGACCGTCAACGGCCAGAAGATGTCCAAGTCCCGTGGCACCTTCATCAAGGCCCGCACGTACCTGGATCACCTGTCGCCGGAATACCTGCGCTACTACTACGCGGCCAAACTGGGCCGTGGCGTCGATGACCTCGACCTGAACCTCGAAGACTTCGTGCAGAAGGTCAACTCCGACCTGGTCGGCAAAGTTGTCAACATCGCCAGCCGTTGCGCCGGTTTCATTCAGAAAGGTAACGCCGGCCTGCTGGTCGACAACAATGCCGCGCCAGAACTGACCGAGGCTTTCCTCGCCGCCGCACCAAGCATTGCCGACGCCTATGAAGCCCGCGACTTCGCCCGTGCCATGCGCGAAACCATGGCTCTGGCCGACCGCGCCAACGCGTGGATCGCCGACAAGGCGCCATGGTCGTTGAACAAGCAGGAAGGCAAGCAGGATGAAGTCCAGGCGATCTGCGCCACCGGTATCAACCTGTTCCGCCAACTGGTGATCTTCCTCAAACCGGTATTGCCGCTGCTGGCTGCCGATGCCGAGGCGTTCCTCAACGTCGCCCCGCTGACCTGGAACGACCACACCACCCTGCTGGCCAACCACCAGCTCAACGAATTCAAGCCGTTGATGACCCGCATCGACCCGGTAAAAGTGCAAGCCATGACCGACGCCTCGAAAGAAGACCTGACCGCCAGCCAGACCGACACCGGCGCTGCCGCACCGGCGGGCAACGGCGAACTGGCCAAGGATCCGCTGTCGCCGGAAATCGACTTCGACGCCTTTGCCGCGATTGATCTGCGCGTTGCACTGATCGTCAAGGCCGAACACGTGGAAGGTGCTGACAAGCTGTTGCGCCTGACGCTGGACATCGGTGACGAGCAACGCAACGTGTTCTCCGGGATCAAGAGCGCTTACCCGGACCCGTCCAAACTCGATGGTCGCCTGACCATGATGATCGCCAACCTCAAGCCACGGAAAATGAAGTTCGGTATTTCCGAAGGCATGGTGATGGCGGCAGGTCCTGGCGGTGAAGAAATCTACCTGCTGAGCCCGGACAGCGGCGCCAAGCCGGGTCAACGCATCAAGTAAGACGCGGCGACCAATCGATCCCACCGACGTGCCCTGCATGCCGGTGGGATTTTTCATATCTGGCCCACCCTGCCGGATAATGCCTAACCTTAAGAGACACCCGCCCGTTTCGCCGGCAGAACCATGACCGAACTTGTGCTTACGCTTTTCAGTGCCGCGCTGCTCAACAACTTCGTGTTGCACTGGCCGCTGGGCGTCGATCCGCTGCTGGCGGGCAGTCGCCGTCAGGTGCATGCGCTAGGGCTGGCGACGTTGTGCCTGATGCTGATCGTAGGCGTAATCAGTCAGGCCATCTGGCACTGGCTGCTGGTGCCATTGCAACTGCAAGCCCTGCGTCTATTCGTTTTTCTGCCGTTGAGCGTGCTGTTGATCGCACCGCTGCTGAAAGCGCTGGCTCGCGGGCTGCCCGACTGGCCGTTCGAGGGTTTGTGGCCGCTGTTGCTGGGCAATGCCGGCATACTCGGGCTGGCGCTGATCAATGCGCAAAACGATCAAGGGCTGCTGCCTGCAACGGCATTGAGCCTTGGCGCGGGGCTGGGCTTCTGGCTGGTCCTGTGCCTGTTCAGCGATTTGCGCGAGCGCACGGCCGGCAACGACATTCCTCTGCCCTTTCGCGGCTTGCCGATCGACCTGATCGGCGCCGGATTGATCGCAGTGATTTTTCTCGGATTCAGTGGACTGATCAAAACATGAGTCTGATTCAACGCATCGATGCCCTGCTGCCGCAGACCCAATGCGGCAAGTGCGGCCACCCCGGATGCAAACCCTACGCCGAAGGCATCGCCGCCGGCGAGCCGATCAACAAATGCCCGCCGGGCGGTGACGAAACGGTGGCGGCATTGGCCGAGTTGCTGAAAGTGCCGGTGCTGGAACTGGACATCAGCCGGGGTTCGGCACCGCCGCAAGTCGCCTACATCCGCGAAGCCGAATGCATCGGTTGCACCAAGTGCATCCAGGCCTGCCCGATCGACGCCATCGTCGGTGCGGCGAAATTGATGCACACGGTGATCATCGACGAGTGCACCGGTTGCGACCTGTGCGTGGCGCCGTGCCCGGTGGATTGCATCGAAATGCATCCACTGCCGCTCGGCACATTGCCGGTGGTGGGCGGGCTGGCATTCAGTCTTGAAGAACAACGCGCGCGCGCCGTCAAACGCGACCATGCTCGCCAGCGTTTCGAACGCCGTAACGCGCGCCTGCAACGGGAAGAACAGCAGAAACAGGCTGAACGTGAGGCCAGGGCGAAAAAAGCCACGCAATCTGAGGTAACAACGCTCGACCCCGTGCAGGCTGCGCTGGAGCGTGTGCGCGCGCAAAAAGCCGCCACGGCTGATGCTGCGCTGAAGAAAGCCAAGATTGACGTCGCGATGAGCCGCGCGCAATTGCACAAATCGCTGAAAGCCTTCGGCCATCCGCCGACCTTTGAGCAGCAGTCGCAATTGATCGTGCTGCAGCAACAATTCGAAGCAGCCGAGCAGGCCCTGGCGAAACTCGAAAGCGCCACACCCGCCGCTCCGGTCGCGCCAGTCCCGGCGAAGGACGCCGACCTGAAACGAGCAAAGATCCAGTTGGCCATGCGGCGCGCCGAGCTGAAAAAGGCCCAGACTGCCGAGGCGCCACCCGAGCAAATTACGGCGCTGGAGCAATCACTGCGTGAAGCCGAGCAAGCCCTTCACGCCGCCGAAAACTCAAGTGATCAGCCTGTGCCTGACCTTGTGCGAGTGGAAAAACGCCCGATCGACGCCCAGCTTCGTCAGCTGAAAACCGAATTGGCCTACGCCCGCGCCGACTTCAACAAACTCGAACGTCGCGCCGACACGCCCGCCGAAACCCTCGACAAGGCCCGCGCCCGCCTGCAAGACGCCGAGCGCCAGGTGCAAGACCATGTCGCCCCTTGAGGCGCCGGACGATCGCCTGCAACAGGCGATGAGACAGGTACTGCTCGCTACGCTGCCGGGGCTGCTGGCCTTGTTCGCGCTGTACGGCTGGGGCGTGTTGATCAATTTGATTCTGTCGGTCAGCACCGCGTTGATCGTTGAGGCGTGCGTCATGCGTCTGCGCCGCCAATCGTTACAGCCGACGCTGAGCGACGGCAGTGCGCTGGTCAGCGCGACACTGCTGGCCGTCGCGTTGCCAGCGTATTGCCCATGGTGGCTGACGGTGACCGCAATCGCCTTCGGTCTGTTGTTTGGCAAGCACCTGTATGGCGGCGTGGGTAAAAATCCGTTCAACCCGGCCATGCTCGGATTTGCCTTGATCATCGTGATGTTTCCACAGCCGATGACACATTGGCCGGCTCACGGCCTGGCGCTGTTCGACGCCGTGCAGCAGGTGTTCAATCCCGCTCAGGCGCCGGACGCCTGGGTTCAGGCCACAGCGCTGGACAGTCTGCGCATCAATAAAAGTCTGACCATCGATGAGTTGTTCGCCGCCAGTCCGGCATTCGGGCGCTTCGGCGGCCAGGGTGTGGAATGGGTGAACCTGGCATTTCTCGCGGGCGGGCTGTTCCTGCTGCAACGACGAGTGTTCGGCTGGCATGCGCCGGTTGGCATGCTTGCCAGCCTGTTTGTGGTCAGTCTGTTGTGCTGGAACGGCTCGGGCTCGGACTCACACGGCTCGCCGCTGTTTCACCTGCTCAGTGGCGCCACCATGCTTGGCGCATTCTTCATCATTACTGAACCGGTGTCCGGCGCCAAAAGTCCTCTCGCCCGCTTACTGTTTGGCGTCGGTGTCGGCTTGCTGACTTATCTGATTCGCACCTGGGGCGGGTATCCGGACGGTGTCGCGTTTGCGGTGTTGCTGATGAATCTCTGCGTGCCGGCGCTGGAACGGTTTGCCGCCAGTCGACAAGCACAGGTGAGCCCATGAATCGGACGACAAGCGCGCTCACGCTGCTGCTGTTGGCCGTCGTCGGCGTCGGTGCGACGTACTTTGTACAACGCAGCAATGCACCGCAGATTGCCGCTGCGCAACGTCTGTTCGACAGCCGCAAACTGCTCGACGTGCTCGCGGCAGAGACCTATGACAATCAACCGCTGGAACAGCCGCTGGTCCTGGCAAACGTCGCCTTGAGCCACAGCACACTGACCGGCGGCTATCGCGCGACCAAGGCTGGCCAGTCAGTCGCGGTGTTGCTGCGCAGCCAGACCGAGGGCTATGCGGGCAGCATCGAGTTGCTGATCGCCATCGATGCGGAAGGAAAATTGCTCGGTGTGAAAACCCTCAAGCAGACAGAAACCCCGGCACTGGGCGGACATTTGGGCGACTGGCCGAATACGTGGTTGCAGGTATTTACCGGCAAATCGAGCAATCAACCGACGGATTCCGGTTGGGCGCTGAAAAAGGATCAGGGGCAGTTTGATCAGATGGCTGGCGCGACCATTACGTCTCGCGCGGTGATCAATGCAATCCATGATGCACTGCGCTACTTCGATGAGCATCGTGTGCCATTACTGGGGAACGAACCATGACCCGATCGGCGACGCTGGCGAACTCATTGATGCTGATGTTGCTGCTGGGCACCACCGGCTCATTGGCCAGCGCACTGGTAACGGTACTGATGTTCGTCCTGGTCGTGGGTGCTTACGGCATGTGCATGCGCCCGCTGCGGTCGCGCCTGACGGGGACAAACACTTTACTCGCCAGCTTGCTGCTCGCATCTGCATTGACCAGTTGCGCCGAGATTCTCGCGCAACGCTGGTTTTTGCCATGGCATCAGGCCTTGGGGCTTTATGCCGGCCTGATCGCTTTGCAGTGCGTAGCATTGGAACACAATGGATTCTTCCGACAGTCGCGAATCGAGCGCTTCAAACTCGCGGGTCTGTTCGGTGCCTTGATGCTGATCCTCGCCTTGTTGCGAGAGCTCGCCGGTCAGGGGACCCTCGGCCGAGGCATCTTCGAACATTGGCAAGGTCTTGTTTTATTCAGTGAAGGGTTGCATCTGGCAACTCTGGTTCCGGGCGCGCTGATTCTGTTGGGGCTGTTGCTGGCCGCCCGACAGGCGTGGACCCGCTCGAACTCTATTTCCAAGGAAACGCATCGCCCATGAATGCCGCAAAACGTCTTGAGATCTTTCGCCGACTGCATGAAGACAATCCCGAGCCGAAAACCGAACTGGCCTACTCCTCGCCTTTCGAACTGCTGATTGCCGTGATCCTTTCGGCGCAATCGACCGACGTGGGCGTCAACAAGGCAACGGCGAAGCTGTTCCCGGTAGCCAACACCCCGGCGGCGATACATGCGCTGGGCGTCGAAGGTCTGTCCGAATACATCAAGACCATCGGCCTCTACAACAGCAAAGCCAAGAACGTGATCGAGACTTGCCGCTTGCTGGTCGAGCGCCACGGCAGTGAAGTACCGCAAACGCGTGAGGAGCTCGAAGCCTTGCCGGGCGTGGGCCGAAAGACTGCCAACGTGGTGCTCAACACGGCTTTCCGCCAACTGACCATGGCCGTCGACACCCACATTTTCCGCGTCAGCAACCGCACCGGTATCGCTCCCGGCAAGAATGTTGTCGAAGTGGAAATGAAACTGATGAAGTTCGTCCCCAAGGAATTTCTGCTCGATTCCCACCACTGGCTGATTCTTCACGGACGCTATGTGTGCCTGGCACGCAAGCCGCGGTGCGGCAGCTGCAGGATCGAAGATTTGTGCGAGTACAAAGCCAAAACATCGGACGATTGATCAAGCATTAGGTTTATTGATTGATCGATTGAAAAAATCTTTTTTACCCGTCGCTGCATTACCGATATAAGGAGCGCCAAAGGCAGTCTTAGCCGGGAGTCAGCTTTATGAGTACCGAAAAAGAGCGATTGGACGTAGAAGACGATTTCACCCCCACTGAGACCGATGACCCGGAACCGGTTGTCGAGGTGGCCAAAACCAACCTCAGCAAACGTCGCACAATCGATAACCTGCTGGAGGAGCGCCGACTGCAAAGGCAATTGGCCGATTACGATTTTGATCTCTGATGCTTGAAAGCCTCCCGAAACGGAGGCTTTTCACTTTCTGCGGCTAGCTGAACTCGATCGGCCCATGACCCCGTCAGCTGATAAAACATTCAGACGAGTCCATTGCGTTGCGCCAGCTCGATCAAATCAACCAGTGAACGCGCATTGAGTTTCAGCAATAAGCGGGTCTTGTAGGTACTCACGGTTTTGTTGCTCAGAAACATGCCGTCGGCGATTTCCTTGTTGGTCTTGCCTCGCGCCAATTGTTGCAACACCATCATTTCGCGCCCGGACAGACGATCCACCATGTCTGCTTCACTGGCATTACCCAGACTGGTACGCACTGTATGCAACGCCTGATTTGGAAAGTAACTGTAGCCGGACAAAACGGCCTTGATTGCGCTAAGCAATTCAGTCAGGTCCTGTTGTTTACACACATATCCCGCCGCTCCCGATTGCATGCAGCGCATTGAAAAATGTCCAGGCGCCTGGGAGGTCAGTACCAGAACTTTAATTGGCATGGCGGTCGAGGTCAGACGCGCAATAACTTCCAGTCCATCAAGTTTGGGGATTCCAATATCCAGAATTACAATATCCGGCATCTGCTCGCGCGCAAGTTGCAATGCATCCACGCCGTTATCAGTTTCTGCAATGACTTCGTAGCCATGACGTTCCATCAGCATACGTACCGCAAGACGAATGACAGGGTGGTCATCCACGATCAGCACTTTATTCATGGGCAAGTCCAGTTTCGCTGTTCGAATTTTTAGAACACGCACCATATCCCAGTCACTTGCGCAGTGGCATGTCGGGGCTCTCATGCACTTGCATCGAAAGACATTCCCTACAACCATTGAAGATAATTCCTACAAAAAATCCTTTTCACTCTATAAATCCGACGCTGTAACGCACTAACTCCCTCGTTATATTCCCCACTTTAACTTGTAACAGATTACGACCCTTGTGCCATGCAGCGGCCATTCCACACTCCGACTCCATTACGGATGGACGACATATACCTAACAAGAATGATCACGCGTGCAAACTGGAAACATCAAGCAATAACACTCTCTTTCACAACTTTCATGCACCTCCACGCCCCACAAACACTTGAAACAAGATATTTATACTCAATCAAACACTTTTGCTATAAATACAACAACACTCTCTCAACTATCACAACCTCACAAAACATGAACAACCCATCTATGAGAAAAGCCAAACACAAGAGCACAAGCATGTTAAAGATAAAAAACAAAATCACCAATCCAATGACGGTAATCGCTATATTCGCTGGCATCTCAGAAGCATCTGCAGCGATATCCTTGCCGTTCCTCAACAGTGAGGATCGCGCCATCTATGTATGGTTCCTGATCAGCTTTCCGTTCTATTTGTTATTTCTTTTTTTTATAACTTTGAACTTCAATTATCGCTCACTCTATTCACCTTCCGACTTCGGTAAGGACGCGACTTTCTTGAAAGCCATGGACAGCAATGACCGCGACAACAAACGCAACACATCCAAAGAGGGATCCACCACACACCATACTTTCGGAATTTCGAGTCGCGTCGTACCTCATGATACCGCCGCACAATGCGCGGACTCGTGCGAAATCCACAACGCGCCCGATCCGCCAACGCCCCCCCGTGCGAGGTCAAACCTGACGGTCCAACACAATATTCAGTTGCCCGTTTGCGTCAGCAACCTGCACATCATTGATGCCCGTGACATCGATGCGTCGAGAGAACTCGCCACAATTGTGCAAAGAATCCGGCTCAACGAGAGGAAAACCACCCGCGTCATCGTGTTTCTTTCCAATCATGTGTCAGACGCTTCACTGACGAAGAGTGCGCTGCTACAGATCAAACACGCCAGGAAAGACTCAGGCACCACACTGTGTATTGTTTACAACCTGTGCTCACAAGCGGTGACGCTGTTGGGACGGACTTGAAGGATGGGGTCGTTGTCGCGCAAGCGGACAGACCAGAGACATTGCTCGATGAGCGCCGAAAAAAAGAATCATGTAAAAAAGGGCGGCCCTGTCTCGAAGACAAGGCCGCCCTTTTACTGCGCGTCAGTCTGAAAAATCAGAACAGCTTGCGGCCCTTGTTGGCAGCAATGCGCATGCGCAGCGCGTTGAGCTTGATAAAGCCTGCCGCGTCGGCCTGGTTGTAAGCACCGCCGTCTTCTTCGAAGGTCGCGATGTTTGCGTCGAACAGCGAATCGTCGGACTTGCGGCCAGTGACAATCACGTTACCTTTGTACAGTTTCAGGCGAACCACACCGTTCACGTTGACCTGCGAAGCGTCGATCATCTGTTGCAGCATCAGACGCTCAGGGCTCCACCAGTAGCCGGTGTAGATCAGGCTGGCGTATTTCGGCATCAGCTCGTCTTTGAGGTGAGCGACTTCGCGATCCAGGGTGATCGATTCGATGGCGCGGTGAGCGCGCAGCATGATGGTGCCGCCCGGGGTTTCGTAGCAGCCACGGGACTTCATGCCGACGTAACGGTTCTCGACGATGTCGAGACGGCCGATACCGTGAGCACCGCCGATCTTGTTCAGCGTCGCCAGTACGGTGGCCGGGGTCATTTCGACGCCGTCCAGGGCAACGATGTCGCCGTTACGATAGGTCAGTTCCAGGTATTGCGGGGTGTCAGGCGCGTTCTCCGGGGAGACGGTCCAACGCCACATGTCTTCTTCGTGCTCGGTCCAGGTGTCTTCCAGCACGCCGCCTTCATAGGAGATGTGCAGCAAGTTGGCGTCCATCGAGTACGGAGACTTCTTCTTGCCATGACGCTCGATCGGGATCGCGTGCTTCTCGGCGTAGTCCATCAGCTTCTCGCGGGACAGCAGGTCCCACTCACGCCAAGGGGCAATTACTTTCACGCCTGGCTTGAGCGCGTAGGCGCCCAGTTCGAAACGCACCTGGTCGTTGCCCTTGCCGGTGGCGCCATGGGAAATGGCGTCAGCGCCGGTTTCGTTGGCGATTTCGATCAGACGTTTGGCGATCAGCGGACGTGCGATGGAGGTACCCAGCAGGTACTCGCCTTCGTAAACGGTGTTGGCGCGGAACATCGGGAATACGAAATCGCGCACGAATTCTTCGCGCAGGTCGTCGATGTAGATTTCTTTGACGCCCATGGCCTGAGCCTTGGCGCGGGCCGGCTCGACCTCTTCGCCTTGACCGAGATCAGCGGTGAAGGTCACCACTTCACAGTTATAAGTATCCTGCAGCCACTTGAGGATCACCGAAGTGTCCAGGCCGCCGGAATACGCCAGAACGACCTTGTTTACGTCCGCCATGCCATCACTCCACGGGGTTCTACGGAAAGCCGAGGAGTCTACCGCTCAAACGCGATAATTTACAGAGGCGCGACAGCTTAAGACGACAAAGCGACAGAATCTGTCGAGAGCGCGACGATGACCGGCGGGTCAGGAAGTCGCCGCAGTGTTGGCTGGAGTGCTCGCTTGTGGTGCCGGGGCCGTGACTGGAGCCACGCGCGCGAGTTTTACGTTAACCCGACGATTCTTCGCCCGATTAGCCGCATTGGTGTTCGGCACAATGGGATATTGCTCGCCATGGAAACGCACGGTGATCTGCGATTCCTGAATGCCGTTGGCCTTGAAGAAGTCGACCACCGCCAGCGCCCGACGGCGCGACAGTTCACGGTTGGTCAAACGATTGCCGCTGTTGTCGGAATGCCCATCGAGCTCAATGTGATTGACCGTCGGATCAGCCTTCATGAATTCGAGCATCACTTGCAGCTTGGCCTTGGCGGCAGCGTCCAGGTCAACGCCCTCGCCGGGGAAGCCGATCTGCGACTGCTTGATCTGGTCGAAATTCTGCGGCAGCAATTTCGCCACACAGGTTTGATAGTCGTTAAACGCCTTACTGAATTTCACCGGCAACAAACGCACTTCCGACACGCGGCCATCGCCCGAAGCACGACGCACGACCGGGCTACGACCGTCCAGCAGACCGCTGATCAGGCCACCGGCCTGGGACTGCGAGCTGCTGAACAAGACATTGCCACTGCCGAGCCTGACGCTGCCCAGATTGATGTCACCGCGCCCCGGCTGCCAAGGCGCGGCGGCTGCCAGCAAAGTCGCCGAACCGCCGCCGAGCATGGCGTTGTAGGCATTCAGACGAAAGATCGCCTGTTCGCCAGCCTTGCGCACGAATTCACCCGAACCGAAATCGGTGATCGGCTGTGTCAGGCGGCACTCGAACTTGTCGCCGGCGACCGTCCACTCAATGTTCTCCAGGCGAGTCTGGTAGGTGAGCGCCATCGCGGGAAGGCTGGCAAACACACTGAGCAAGGCTAAATAACGCTGGCGCACGGGAGGCTCCATTGGCTTCTGAAACACAAAGACCGATTCACACTATGTTTACGGCATACCTACGGGATATCGGAAGCATCCCGCAAAACTTGATAGCGAGTGCCTGCAAGAGTCTTTTCCGGTAGCATTCGCCTCAGTTTGACCCGCCTGGAATCCCCTCATGTCCGACCGCCTGACCCTGCTGCGTCCCGACGACTGGCACATTCATCTTCGCGATGGTGCCGTGTTGACCAATACCGTTGCCGATGTTGCGCGCACCTTTGGCCGCGCCATCATCATGCCCAACCTGGTCCCGCCAGTGCGCAACGCCGCTGAAGCCGACGGCTATCGCCAGCGGATTCTCGCTGCCCGCCCGGCCGGCAGTCGCTTTGAGCCGCTGATGGTGCTGTACCTCACCGACCGCACCCAGCCCGAAGAAATTCGTGAAGCCAAGGCCAGCGGTTTCGTACACGCCGCCAAGCTGTACCCGGCCGGGGCGACCACCAACTCCGATTCCGGGGTGACCAGCATCGACAAGATTTTCCCGGCGCTGGAAGCCATGGCCGAAGTCGGCATGCCCCTGCTGATCCACGGCGAAGTGACCCGTGGCGATGTCGATGTCTTCGACCGCGAAAAGATCTTCATCGACGAGCACATGCGTCGTGTGGTCGAGCGTTTCCCGACCCTGAAAGTGGTGTTCGAACACATCACCACCGGCGATGCCGTGCAGTTCGTCAACGAGGCCTCGGCCAACGTAGGCGCGACCATCACCGCACATCACCTGCTCTATAACCGCAACCACATGCTGGTTGGCGGGATTCGGCCGCACTTCTATTGCCTGCCGATCCTCAAGCGCAATACGCATCAGGAAGCTCTGCTCGACGCCGCCACCAGCGGCAGCGCGAAGTTCTTCCTCGGTACCGACTCGGCGCCGCACGCCCAGCACGCCAAGGAAGCCGCCTGCGGCTGCGCCGGCTGCTACACCGCGTACGCCGCCATTGAGATGTACGCCGAAGCCTTCGAACAGCGTAATGCGCTGGACAAGCTCGAAGCCTTCGCCAGCCTCAACGGCCCGCGCTTCTATGGCCTGCCGGCGAATACCGATCGCATTACCCTGGTTCGTGAAGAATGGACCGCCCCGACCAGCCTGCCATTCGGCGAGCTGACCGTTATCCCGCTGCGCGCCGGTGAAAAACTGCGCTGGCGCCTGCTGGAGGAACACGCGTGAGTGAAGACCATTTCGACGACGAACTGGACGGTCAAAGTGGCGGTGGCGGTTCCCGTCACCCGATGGCAGCACGCTTTCGTGGCTACCTGCCGGTTGTCGTCGACGTAGAAACCGGTGGCTTCAATTCTGCCACCGATGCGTTACTGGAGATTGCCGCGACCACCATCGCCATGGATGAAAAGGGTTTTGTCTACCCGGATCACACCTACTTCTTCCGCGTTGAGCCGTTTGAAGGCGCCAACATCGAAGCGGCAGCGCTGGAGTTCACCGGGATCAAGCTCGATCATCCGCTGCGCATGGCCGTCAGCGAAGAGACGGCACTGACCGACATCTTCCGCGGAATTCGCAAGGCGCTGAAGGCCAACGGCTGCAAAAGGGCGATTCTGGTCGGCCACAACAGCAGCTTCGACCTCGGCTTCCTCAACGCTGCGGTTGCGCGACTGGACATGAAGCGCAACCCGTTCCACCCGTTCTCCAGCTTTGACACCGCGACGCTGGCCGGTCTGGCGTACGGTCAAACCGTACTGGCAAAAGCCTGCCAGGCCGCCGACATCGATTTCGACGGCCGTGAGGCGCACTCCGCGCGTTACGACACCGAGAAAACCGCTGAGCTGTTCTGTGGCATCGTCAACCGCTGGAAACAGATGGGGGGCTGGGAAGACTTCGACGACTGATCCTCGCCGGGTAAATCCTGCACATGAAAAAACCGGCCACGTGGGCCGGTTTTTCGTTTAATGCTTATAGAGCTTAAATTCTCGATCAATCCACATGACGTAGAAAACCCGATGGTTTTTGTAGCCAACCATCGCTACACGCTCGAAAGCCCGAAACACCAACAATCTGACATCACCTGTTAAAAAATCAGGTATCCCGACTTTCAAGCTGTTTCTCTCAATCGTTTCACAGCCATATCGATGCCTATGCTCCTTGCGCATTTCTCTCCAAGGCATTTTTCCCGGAATCCTCAGACGCTCAAGCATTTTCGAGCGTTCGACGGCCTCGCAATCTTGAATGCACCATCCATTCTGCAAATATTCAAATGAGAAAACCGGAGGTCGTGCTTCCGATGAATCCATTTCGATGGTGGACGTCCTTGCCGTTACTGCAGCCGCCGCATCGCGTTCCCTGCGTTTGAACCTGGCCATTTTTCAGTTCACCAAATGCTCTCGGAAATACTCCTGCATCTCACAGGCGGGAATTTCTCGGCTGAACTCCCCTTCCTTGAAGTTTCTACGCCAAGGGGCTTCTTCATGTGTCAGCTGACGTAGTTTCCACGCCGAGAATTGGCCATAAACGTCGAACACTTCGTTGAGCAAACTTTGTTGTTTGGCACTGAAGACATCTGGATTGAAATCACTTGGAGGAGGAATGGCACTCGATCCAAATTGGCTGAATCTTCGATACAGATCCGGAACCACTGGCCCGTGCATCCACGCTTCCAGCTTTTCAGGGAAGAGAGCCTCGCCATGGACGGCCAGACTGAATCCTTGAGCGTAATAAACCATTTTTTGAATTTTAAGATTGGAGATCTCCCCCTCATGCCCTTCCAGGCAGAGGAAATAATCCGCAACGTCCAGGCTACTCGGCATTTGAATCCCCTTCTGCATCATGCAATCCATTGCACCGTCCTTACTGAAGTGAGGCGACCTGTTATCGCTCGAGCACAACCCTATCCAACCACTGTTCAGTCATCCAGTATTTTTCTCGCGCATTTGAAACAAATGATGCCGAAAGGCTGTTTCAAATAATTCTCCACATAAAAAAAACCGGCCACGTGGGCCGGTTTTTTTGTACCTCGACGTTGCGCCTTACAGGGCAGCAGCGTTCTCGGTCAGGTATGCAGCAACGCCTTCTGGCGAAGCGTTCATGCCTTTGTCGCCTTTTTTCCAGTTGGCAGGGCAGACTTCGCCGTGCTCTTCGTGGAATTGCAGAGCGTCGACCAGACGGATCAGCTCTTCCATGTTACGGCCCAGCGGCAGGTCGTTGATGATCTGCGAGCGGACAACGCCCTTGTCGTCGATCAGGAATGCGCCACGGAAAGCCACGCCGCCTTCGGACTCAACGTCGTAGGCCTTGGCGATGTCGTGTTTCATGTCGGCAGCCATGGTGTATTTCACCTGGCCGATGCCGCCATTGTTCACTGGGGTGTTGCGCCAGGCGTTGTGGGTGAAGTGCGAGTCGATCGACACGGCGATCACTTCAACGTTGCGAGCCTTGAAGTCAGCCATGCGGTTGTCCAGAGCGATCAGCTCGGACGGGCAGACGAAGGTGAAGTCCAGTGGGTAGAAGAACACCAGGCCGTATTTGCCTTTGATGGCCGAGGACAGAGTGAAGCTGTCAACGATCTCGCCATTGCCGAGTACGGCCGGGACGGTGAAGTCAGGGGCTTGTTTGCCTACGAGTACGCTCATTGATATCTCCTGGTGTAAAAACTTGAAGTTCAGGGTCCGGGCCAGCCTGCCACCCTCAGGCGACAGCCCTGTGACACGAACCCCCTTCGCAAGGGCCGACCATCATACACTGCGTTTTTGGCCTGTCCTTAACGGTTTTTTAAAGCAGGCGGATAACGGCGCTGCATTTACGGGGCCAGGCAGATGGCCAGTCATTACCGCTCGTCAGTCACGCGCAAATCCTGCGCAAAGCTTTCCGAAAGCACTTTGACAATCATTCTCGTTAACATTAAGATCCATCGCAATTGAGTCACAACCAGCGACGGTTCTCACTTATGTATGTTTGTCTCTGCACTGGCGTCACCGACGGACAGATCCGCGAAGCGATCTATGAAGGTTGCTGCAGCTATAAAGAAGTCCGCCAGGCCACCGGCGTCGCCAGCCAATGCGGCAAATGTGCCTGCCTTGCCAAGGAAGTCGTACGCGAAACCCTGACCAAGCTGCAAACCGCCCAGGCTGCGATCCCCTATCCTGTAGAATTTACCGCTGCGTAAATTACCCCTATTTCAAAGAACCGGACTTATGTCCGGTTTTTTTATGCCTGAAAATCAATTGGTTAGCGTCTAGACGCGGAACACAAACATTCTTATTCCGATTAATTTTCATATATTATTCAATAACTTAGGTTTGACACTTATAAGTACGAAGCTCAAACTCCGCCTTATATACAGCTATTACAGGGCAGGACTCCGATCATGAAAGGCGACATTACAGTCATCCAGCATCTCAACAAGATCCTTGCCAATGAGCTGGTCGCGATCAATCAGTACTTCCTGCATGCACGCATGTATGAAGATTGGGGCCTGAACAAGCTGGGCAAGCACGAGTACAAAGAATCCATCGACGAGATGAAGCACGCGGACAAGCTGATCAAGCGCATCCTGTTCCTCGAAGGCCTGCCGAACGTGCAGGACCTCGGCAAGCTGCACATCGGCGAGCACACCCGGGAAATGCTGGAGTGCGACCTGCGCATCGAGAAGACCGGCCACGCTGATCTGAAAGCCGCGATCGCTCATTGCGAAACCGTTGGCGATTTCGGCAGCCGCGAATTGCTCGAAGATATTCTCGAATCCGAAGAAGAACACATCGACTGGCTGGAAACCCAACTGGGCCTGATCGATAAAGTCGGTCTTGAGAACTATCTGCAATCGCAAATGGGCGAAGAGTAAGTTAGCGCCCGCTAAACACGAGACACTAAAAAGCCCCGCCCTCTTTCGAGGCGCGGGGCTTTTTATTGGCTGCAGATCAAAAGATCACAGCCTCGTTTCACTCGACAGCTCCTACAGGGAGCAGGTGCCGGGTAAAACCAGTGTGAGAGCCAGATTGCTGGCTCTCACAGAGGCCGATCAGGCTTCCGACTTGTTCGCAGCAGCCGCTTCGACAGCCGCCTTGATGGTGCTTTGCAGCGAACCGTCAGCAGCCATCTCGGTCATGATGTCGCTACCGCCGACCAGTTCACCGCCGACCCACAGTTGTGGGAAAGTCGGCCAGTTGGCGTACTTCGGCAGGTTGGCGCGGATTTCCGGGTTCTGCAGGATGTCCACGTACGCAAACTTTTCGCCACACGCCATCACAGCCTGTGCAGCTTTCGCGGAGAAGCCACATTGTGGGGCATTCGGCGAACCTTTCATGTAAAGCAGAATGGTGTTGTTGGCAATCTGCTCTTTAATCGTTTCGATGATATCCATGGAGCACCTCGGCTGAACTTTCCGACTCATGGGTCGGCACGGTGGCGCATTGTAACGGAATCCCGAGCGCCCTGCTCGGTCTCCCCGACAGACATGCTCACGCCGCCGCGACGGTCACCGGCACGCCATTCAGCGCGGCATTGCCGGACAACTCGTCGAGCTGACATTCATCGGTCAGATCGTTCGCGCTCGAACCCGGCTGGCCGCTGGCAATCGCCATCTGCACCCCCGGCCTTGCATGTCCCCAACCGTGCGGCAGGCTGACCACGCCTTTCATCATGTCCAGACTGCCGAGCACTTCCACTTCGATCTGCCCGACCCGCGAGCTCACACGCACCAACTGCCCATCGTTGAGGCCTCGGCTGGCAAGATCGTCCGGATGCATCAACAACTGATGACGCGGCTTGCCCTTCACCAGACGGTGATAGTTATGCATCCATGAATTGTTACTGCGCACATGGCGGCGCCCGATCATCAGCAGTTCATCGGCGGCTGGCGCCCGTAAGGCGGCGAAGCGTGCGAGGTCGGCGAGGATCTCGGGGGGCGCAGCCTGCACGCGCTGATCAGGCGTTTTTAAACGCTTGGCCAGATTCGGCTTCAATGCTCCAAGGTCTAGCCCGTGGGGATGATCGAACAGTGTCGCCAGCGACAGTTTGTGTTCGGAGGCATCGCCGTAGAAACCCATGCGCAGGCCCATGTCGATCATCTTCGCCGGTGGCATGGTCGGCTTCAGCTCCTTGCCGGTCTTCTCGGCAAAGGCCTTGGCCAGGCCGATGAAGATCTCCCAGTCATGCAGCGCGCCTTCGGGCTTGGCGAGGATTGCGCGATTGAAGCGGGTCACGTTGCGCACCGCGAACAGGTTGAACGTGGTGTCGTAGTGATCGTTCTCCAGCGCCGAGGTCGACGGCAGGATCAGATCGGCGTAACGCGTGGTCTCGTTGATGTACAGGTCGATGCTGACCATGAACTCCAGACCATCAAGCGCTTGCTCCAACTGCCGCCCGTTCGGCGTCGACAGCACTGGGTTGCCGGCGACGGTAATCAGTGCACGGATCTGCCCCTCGCCTTCGGTGAGCATCTCTTCGGCCAGCGCCGAGACCGGTAACTCACCGCCATACTCGGGACGGCCCGACACACGACTTTGCCATTTGTTGAAATGCCCGCCGGAGGTCGACGCCACCAGATCCACCGCCGGCTCGGTGCACAGCGCACCACCGACCCGGTCGAGGTTGCCGGTGACCAGATTGATCAACTGCACCACCCAGTGACACAGCGTGCCGAATGCCTGGGTGGAAACGCCCATGCGCCCGTAACACGCCGCACTCGGCGCGGCAGCGAAGTCGCGGGCCAGCTGACGGATCTGCTCGGCAGGCACGGCGCACAATGGACTCATGGCTTCGGCAGTGAACGACGCCACGGCCGTGCGAACCTCGTCCAGACCCTCGACCGGCAAATGACTGCCGCGGACCAGGCCTTCGTCAAACAGCGTGTTGAGCAGCCCGAACAGCAATGCAGCATCACCACCGGGACGCACGAACAGATGCTGATCGGCCATCGCAGCCGTCTCGCTGCGCCGTGGATCGACCACCACGACCTTGCCGCCGCGCGCCTGGATCGCTTTCAGGCGTTTTTCAACATCTGGCACGGTCATGATGCTGCCGTTGGACGCCAGCGGATTACCGCCGAGAATCAGCATGAAATCGGTGTGATCGATGTCCGGGATCGGCAACAGCAAACCGTGGCCGTACATCAGGTAGCTGCTGAGGTGATGCGGCAACTGATCGACCGAGGTGGCGGAGAAGCGATTGCGGGTTTTCAGCAGGCCGAGAAAGTAATTGCTGTGGGTCATCAGCCCGTAATTGTGCACGCTCGGATTGCCCTGATACACCGCGACAGCATTCTGCCCATGTCGCTCCTGAATCGCCGCCAGCCGCTCGGCTACCAGTGCAAATGCCTCGTCCCACTCGATTGGCAGCCATTCACTGCCGAGCCGGCGCATTGGCTGACGCAGGCGATCGGGATCATTCTGAATGTCTTGCAGGGCGACGGCTTTGGGACAGATATGGCCACGACTGAAGGTGTCGAGGGCATCACCCTTGATCGAGGTGATCGCGACATGGCCGTCGGTTTCAGTGGTTTCGATGGTCAGACCGCAAATGGCTTCGCACAGGTGGCAGGCACGGTAATGGAGAGTCTTGGTCATGGCCAGTCTCTGTTGTGTTCTGGGCAGGCAACAACGCCTGCGGGAACAAAACTATGGCCCGTGCGCCAGCCAGGCGCCAGCGACGTTCGTCTTGTGAATCGACGACCATCAGGCGAGCCGATAGCCCGTCAAATCAGTTCGACGGCAACTGCGGCGGCGCCTGCAACTGGATTTCCTGAATGGTTTCGATCTGCTCGTGAGCGACGTGTACGCCGGTGAGCTCGCCGATCAGGCGCCAGTGCTCGTCAAGCCCGGCACTGATCGTCGCCATGCGGTCGATCATCTGGCGGCTGGCAGCCTTGACCACGTCATCTTCGCTGCGCAACAACTCGAAGGACATGGAGGTGACCGACGCGGTGAGATGGGTCAGGGAGCGAGCCGTGTGGCCCAGCAACTCCATCAACAGTTTTTCTTTCGATTCCATTCAAAGGCTTCCTGCGTCGCTCGAAAGGTAGTTATAACTCAGCACTTTGCTTTAGCAAATGTTTCAGCCTGCGCATCCGACCAAGCGAATCTGCAACCACTCGGTCTCGAACCGACCAAAGCGCTGCATCCGCGTCACGCCGGATTGCCAAGCCCCGGGACGCCAGTGTACAAAGTGCTTCGCTGCTGTCCTGAACCCGGCTTCAAATGCGTTACTGCACCGTGCAGTCCGCCCTCCGAATCCCACAACAAAAGTAGCCTATTGGAAAAACGCGACATTTAGTGTCAATATCGCGCCTTCCCCTATTTCGTCGCCCCCGTGCGGCTTACGCCGCAGGTCTCGCCCGTTGTTCCGTTAAACAAGGCTTTGAGCATCTGCGGTTTGTAGCAAAAGGTAGTCAATGATGAGCGCAAGGCACTTTCTCTCCCTGATGGATTGCACGCCCGAAGAGCTGGTCAGCGTGATCCGTCGAGGCGTTGAGCTCAAGGACCTGCGTAACCGCGGCGTACTGTTCGAGCCTCTGAAAAACCGCGTGCTGGGGATGATCTTCGAGAAATCCTCGACCCGTACCCGGATCTCCTTCGAGGCGGGCATGATCCAGCTCGGCGGTCAGGCGATCTTCCTGTCGCCGCGTGATACGCAACTGGGCCGTGGCGAGCCAATCGGCGACTGCGCCATTGTCATGTCGAGCATGCTCGATGCGGTGATGATCCGTACCTTTGCCCACAGCACCCTGACCGAATTCGCCGCCAACTCGCGCGTGCCGGTGATCAACGGCCTGTCCGATGACCTGCACCCGTGCCAGTTGCTGGCCGACATGCAGACCTTCCTTGAACACCGTGGCTCGATCCAGGGCAAGACCGTGGCCTGGATCGGCGACGGCAACAACATGTGCAACAGCTATATAGAAGCGGCGATCCAGTTCGACTTCCAGTTGCGTGTCGCCTGCCCGGAAGGTTACGAGCCGAATCCTGAATTCGTGGCCAAGGCCGGCGATCGCGTGACCATCGTCCGCGATCCGCAGGATGCCGTGCGCGGCGCGCATCTGGTCAGCACCGACGTCTGGACCTCGATGGGCCAGGAAGAGGAAACTGCCAAACGCCTCAAGCTGTTCGCACCGTTCCAGGTCAACCGTGCCCTGCTCGACCTCGCTGCCGAGGACGTGCTGTTCATGCACTGCCTGCCGGCGCACCGTGGCGAAGAAATCAGTCTCGACCTGCTTGATGACCCGCGCTCCGTCGCCTGGGATCAGGCAGAAAACCGTCTCCACGCACAGAAGGCCCTGCTCGAGTTCCTCGTCGAACCGGCATATCACCACGCATGAGCCATGAATTACTGCTGAACCTGCGCAACCTCGCTTGCGGCTATCAAGATCAACGAGTGGTGCAGAACCTCAATCTGCACCTCAATGCCGGTGACATCGGCTGCCTGCTCGGCTCGTCCGGCTGCGGCAAGACCACCACGTTGCGCGCCATTGCCGGTTTCGAGCCGGTGCACGAAGGTGAAATCACCCTGGGTGGCGAAACCATTTCCAGCGCCGGTTTCACCTTGGCGCCGGAGAAACGCCGGATCGGCATGGTGTTTCAGGACTACGCGCTGTTCCCGCACCTGAGCGTCGCGGACAACATCGCGTTCGGCATTCGCAAACACCCGCAAAAAGATCGCGTCACCGAAGAATTGCTCGAACTGGTCAACCTGAAAAACCTCGGCAAGCGCTTCCCACACGAGCTGTCCGGCGGCCAGCAGCAACGCGTGGCCCTCGCTCGGGCCCTGGCGCCCGAGCCGCAACTGCTATTGCTGGATGAGCCGTTTTCCAACCTCGACGGCGAGTTGCGCCGAAAGCTCAGCCACGAAGTGCGCGACATCCTCAAGGCTCGCGGCACCAGTGCGATTCTGGTGACCCACGATCAGGAAGAAGCCTTTGCCGTGAGCGATCACGTCGGCGTCTTCAAGGAAGGTCGGCTGGAGCAGTGGGACACGCCGTACAACCTGTATCACGAGCCGGCGACGCCGTTCGTGGCAAGTTTCATCGGTCAGGGTTATTTCATTCGCGGCCAGCTCGCCAGCCCGGAATCGGTGCAGACCGAACTCGGCGAACTGCGTGGCAATCGTGCCTATACCTGGCCGATTGGCGGCGCAGTGGATGTGTTGCTGCGCCCGGATGACATTGTTTATGCGCCGGACAGCGCGCTGAAGGCACGGATTGTCGGCAAGACTTTCCTTGGTGCTTCGACGCTGTATCGCCTGCAATTGCCGACCGGTGCGCAGCTGGAGTCGATTTTCCCGAGTCATGCTGACCATCAGCTGGGTGCGCAAGTGGGGATTCGGGTTGCAGCTGAACATCTGGTGTTGTTCCAGGCCTCGGGCAGCACCGCCGCGCAGATTCCGGTGGTGGAAAACGGCGTGCGCCGCTACAGCACTGCACTCTGATCCAACACCATTGCCCTGTAGGAGTGAGCCTGCTCGCGATCGCGGTACATCCGTCACAGAAGATTTGACTGATATACCGTGATCGCGAGCAGGCTCACTCCTACAGGGGGTTGCGTTAACCGAGGATCAGGGTGCCGCTCGCCACGAGCGTGGCATGGCCACCGATCTTCACCCGCTCACCCTCAAGCCGACAGAACAACTCGCCACCCCGCGCCGAGCGCTGGCAGGCGGTCAGGCTCGACTTGCCCAGACGTTTTGACCAATACGGAATCAGGCTGCAATGGGTCGAACCGGTGACCGGATCTTCGTTGATGCCAATTGCCGGAGCGAAGTAACGCGAGACGAAATCGTGCTGGTTGCCGCGCGCGGTGACGATCGCCCCAAGCCACGGCAGCCTGGCCAGTGCGACCATGTCCGGTTTGCAGTCGAGCACGGCCTGCTCCGACTCCAGTACCACAAACAGCTCGTTGGAGCCGAGTACATCCACCGCTTCAACGCCCAGCGCCCGTTCGACATCCAGCGTCACGCCAATTTCCGAAGGCACGATTGACGGGAAGTCCAGCCACAAGCGGCCATCCTCACGACTGACACTCAGCGGCCCGGACTTGCAAATGAAGTCCAGACGCTCAGCAGTTTCCTTGTAGATCTCGAACAGCACATAAGCGCTGGCCAGCGTCGCGTGGCCGCACAACGGTACTTCGGTGGTCGGGGTGAACCAGCGGATATGCCACGCCGAACCTTCACGCACCAAAAACGCGGTTTCCGCCAGATTGTGTTCGGCGGCGATCTTCTGCATCAACTCATCCGCGAGCCACGCGTCGAGCCGATAGACCATCGCCGGGTTGCCACTGAATGGCCGATCACTGAATGCGTCGACCTGATGAAAATCAAGCTGCATAACCTACTCCCTGAGTCAGTCGGCAGAGCATGCAGCGCTGGCCGGGTCAGCGCCAGTGACAGAACCGGCCAATTTTCTTCATACAGCGCTGGTTTCTCTTACGCGCGACCGATGTCGGCGAATTTGGCTTGGGTATGTTCAGCCAGCACGGCAGGTGCCAGTTCAACTTCCAGCCCGCGCCGACCGGCGCTGACATAAATAGTCGCAAAAGCCTGAGCCGAGTTATCGATGAAGGTACGCAGGCGTTTCTTCTGCCCCAGCGGACTGATGCCACCCAACAGATAACCGGTGGAGCGCTGCGCCGCTGCCGGATCCGCCATCTCGACTTTTTTCACCCCTGCCGCATGAGCCAGACCTTTGAGGTCGAGACTTCCGACGACCGGCACCACCGCCACCAACAATTCGCCCTTTTCACTGGCAGCCAGCAGCGTCTTGAACACCTGCGCCGGCTCAAGCCCCAGCTTTTCTGCGACCTCCAGCCCATAGGACGCGGCCTTCGGGTCATGTTCGTAACTGTGCACGCGATGTTCGGCACGAACTTTTTTCAACAAGTCCAACGCAGGGGTCATGGCAGCTCCAGGCTTGGCAGTGGCAGAAAAATCCTGCGCCGGATTCTAGGCGATCAGATCACAAAAGGCTCTAGTTCAACGCCGCGTTTCCCGTGGCCTGCAGACTTTCCAGAACGATGGGGAACACCGCTCATCGAGGATCATTCATGGCGCTAATAGTTTTATTGTGACCGACAGTTCACTTTCGACCTTTGACAGGTTTGTTTCTTGTCTATATTTTTTCGAATCTGAATAATGTAAGAATTATGGTTACCGCAGCACTCAGCAGTAAACCGGGAACAGGATGGGGATCCTGCCCCGGGGAAAATCGCGCCTTGCCCTGTCGGCAAAGCGCCAGACAACAACAAAAATCGAGGTTTTCAATGACAACTGCTTTACAGCAACCAAAGCTCTCGGGCCAATGCCTGGCCGAGTTTCTGGGTACTGCCTTACTGATCTTTTTCGGTACCGGCTGCGTCGCCGCGCTCAAAGTCGCGGGCGCCAGCTTCGGCCTGTGGGAAATCAGCATCATCTGGGGCGTCGGCGTAAGCATGGCGATCTACCTCACCGCTGGCGTTTCCGGCGCACATCTGAACCCGGCCGTGAGCATCGCGCTGACCATCTTCGCCGACTTCGAAAAACGCAAACTGCCGTTCTACATCCTGTCGCAGATTGCCGGCGCCTTCTGCGGCGCGCTGTTGGTTTACACGCTGTACAGCAACCTGTTCTTCGATTTCGAACAAACTCACCAAATGGTTCGCGGCTCGGCTGCCAGCCTGGAGTTGGCGTCGGTGTTCTCCACCTTCCCGAACCCGGTGCTGTCCACCGCCCAGGCCTTTCTGGTCGAGATGATCATCACCGCCATCCTGATGGGCGTGATCATGGCCCTGACCGACGATAACAACGGCTTGCCGAAAGGCCCGATGGCGCCGCTGCTGATTGGTTTGCTGATCGCCGTAATCGGCAGCTCGATGGGCCCACTGACCGGTTTTGCGATGAACCCGGCACGTGACTTCGGTCCTAAACTGATGACTTTCTTCGCGGGCTGGGGTGAAATTTCCTTCACTGGCGGTCGCGATATTCCGTACTTCCTGATTCCGATTTTTGCACCGATTGTCGGTGCCTGCCTCGGCGCTGCCGGGTATCGCGGGCTCATCGCCCGTCACCTGACTGGCGCCACACCTGCTACAAAGGATGCAGAACCGGCCATTGACGGCAAACCAAGAACTTCTTGAAACAGTCGGCGCAGGCTCCTGCCAGATAGAGCCTGCGCCCCGGCCCACTCTCCCTTATTTCGTCCAAGGCAATCGACATGACCGACATTCAGAATAAGAACTACATCATTGCCCTCGATCAGGGTACGACCAGCTCCCGCGCGATCATTTTCGACCGCGACGCGAACGTGGTCTGCACCGCCCAGCGTGAATTCGCTCAGCATTACCCGCAAGCCGGTTGGGTCGAACACGACCCGATGGAAATCTTCGCCACCCAGAGCGCGGTGATGGTTGAAGCGCTGGCTCAGGCTGGCCTGCATCACGACCAGGTGGCCGCCATCGGCATCACCAACCAGCGGGAAACCACCGTGGTCTGGGACAAGACCACCGGTCGTCCGGTCTACAACGCCATCGTCTGGCAGTGCCGCCGCAGCACCGAGATCTGCCAGCAGCTCAAGCGTGATGGCCACGAAGACTATATCCGCGACAATACCGGTCTGGTCACCGACCCGTACTTCTCCGGCACCAAGCTGAAGTGGATCCTCGACAACGTCGAAGGCAGCCGCGAGCGTGCGCGCAACGGCGAACTGCTGTTCGGCACCGTCGATAGCTGGCTGATCTGGAAATTCACCGGTGGCAAGGTGCACGTCACCGACTACACCAACGCCTCGCGCACCATGCTCTTCAACATTCACTCGCTGGAGTGGGACGCGAAGATGCTGGAGATCCTCGACATCCCGCGCGAGATGCTCCCGGAAGTCAAAGCCTCGTCGGAAATCTACGGCCGCACCAAGAGCGGCATCGCCATCGGCGGGATCGCCGGCGACCAGCAGGCAGCACTGTTCGGCCAGATGTGCGTCGAGCCGGGCCAGGCGAAAAACACCTACGGCACCGGTTGCTTCCTGCTGATGAACACTGGCGACAAAGCAGTGAAATCCAAGCACGGCATGCTCACCACCATCGCTTGCGGCCCGCGTGGCGAAGTCGCCTATGCCCTGGAAGGTGCGGTGTTCAACGGCGGTTCGACCGTGCAGTGGCTGCGTGATGAACTGAAAATCATCAACGACGCCCACGACACCGAATACTTCGCCAATAAAGTGAAGGACAGCAACGGCGTGTACCTGGTACCGGCCTTCACCGGTCTGGGCGCTCCGTACTGGGACCCGTATGCCCGTGGTGCGCTGTTCGGCCTGACGCGCGGTGTACGTGTTGACCACATCATCCGTGCTGCGCTGGAATCGATCGCTTACCAGACCCGCGACGTGCTCGACGCCATGCAACAGGACTCCGGCGAACGCCTTAAGGCCCTGCGCGTGGACGGCGGCGCGGTAGCGAACAACTTCCTTATGCAGTTCCAGGCCGACATCCTCGGCACCCAGGTCGAACGCCCGCAAATGCGCGAAACCACAGCACTCGGCGCGGCGTATCTGGCCGGTCTGGCCTGCGGTTTCTGGGGCAGCCTGGACGAACTGCGCGGCAAGGCCGTGATCGAGCGTGAGTTCGAACCGAGCCTGGACGAAGTGGAGAAAGAGAAGCTGTACAAAGGCTGGAAAAAAGCCGTCAGCCGCACCCGTGACTGGGCGCGTGAAGACGCTGAATAAGCCAACCTTCAGATCCAGATAGGCATCTAACTGGTAGGGAGCGGATTCCTGCGGCATCATGGGCAAATTTTGCACGGCAGCCCAAAGGAAGCCCCATGAATCTGCCTCCCCGTCAGCAGCAAATCCTCGAGCTGGTCCGCGAACGCGGCTATGTGAGCATCGAGGAGATGGCCACGCTGTTCGTTGTTACCCCGCAAACCATCCGCCGCGACATCAATCAGCTCGCGGAAGCCAATCTGCTACGTCGCTACCATGGCGGCGCGGCCTATGATTCCAGTGTCGAAAACACTGCCTATGCGATGCGCGCCGATCAGATGCGCGATGAAAAACAACGCATCGGTGAAGCGATCGCCGCACAGATTCCCGATCACGCCTCGCTGTTCATCAACATCGGTACCACTACCGAATCGATTGCCCGCGCCCTGCTCAATCACAATCACCTGAAGATCATCACCAACAACCTGCACGTGGCGTCGATGCTCAGTGCCAAGGATGATTTCGATGTGCTGTTGACTGGCGGCAATGTGCGCCGCGATGGCGGTGTGGTGGGTCAGGCGAGCGTGGACTTCATCAATCAGTTCAAGGTTGATTTTGCGCTGGTCGGTATCAGTGGCATCGACGAGGACGGCAGCCTGCTCGACTTCGATTATCAGGAAGTGCGGGTTTCCCAGGCGATCATTGCCAATGCGCGCCAGGTGATCCTGGCAGCGGACTCGAGCAAGTTCGGGCGTAACGCGATGATTCGTTTGGGGCCGATCAGCCTGATCGATTGTCTGGTGACCGATCAGCCGCCGGTGCCGGCGCTGGCGCAGTTGCTGACTCAGCACAAGATTCGCCTGGAAGTCGTTTAACCCCTCGTTCCCACGCTCTGCGTGGGAATGCCGCCCGGGACGCTCTGCGTCCCATCTCAAAAGCCGACGCAGAGCGTCGATGGATGCATTCCCACGCGGAGCATGGGAACGATCTGCCTGTGAATGTTCGAAAATTTTCCTTTCTTTGATCTTCGATGAGTATTTTCAATCGAAGGCGACTGGCTGTGCGCGTCTTTATGGGCTACCATTTTCGCAAATGAACATTCATGTTCGATTTCCAATACAGAAAATCAAAAGAGCCCGAGGCCAGCCGATGTCCACATCTACCTTGCGTACGCCCCCTATCTCCGAGATCTACGACCTCGCCGTCATCGGCGGCGGGATCAATGGCGTGGGGATCGCAGCGGATGCCGCCGGTCGCGGGCTTTCGGTGTTCCTTTGCGAAAAGGATGACCTGGCCAGCCACACGTCGTCAGCCAGCAGCAAGCTGATCCACGGTGGCCTGCGCTATCTGGAACATTACGAATTTCGTCTGGTGCGTGAAGCCCTGGCCGAGCGCGAAGTGCTGCTGGCCAAAGCGCCGCACATCGTCAAGCCGATGCGCTTCGTGCTGCCGCACCGTCCGCACCTGCGTCCGGCGTGGATGATTCGTGCCGGGCTGTTCCTGTATGACAACCTCGGCAAGCGCGAAAAACTGCCGGGTTCGAAAAGCCTGAAATTCGGCGCCGACAGCGCGCTGAAAAGCGAAATCAAGAAAGGCTTCGAATACTCCGACTGCTGGGTCGACGACGCCCGCCTCGTTGTTCTGAACGCCATGGCCGCCCGCGAAAAAGGCGCCCATGTGCACACCCAGACCCGTTGCGTCAGCGCCCGTCGCGCCAAAGGCCTGTGGCACCTGAACCTGGAACGCGCCGACGGCAGCCTGTTTTCGATCACCGCCAAAGCGCTGGTGAACGCCGCCGGACCGTGGGTGGCCAAGTTCATCCGTGACGATCTGAAAATGGAATCGCCGTACGGCATCCGCTTGATTCAGGGCAGCCACATCATCGTGCCGAAACTGTACGAAGGTGATCACGCGCACATTCTGCAAAACGAAGATCAGCGCATCGTTTTCACCATTCCGTACCTGAACCACTTCACCCTGATCGGCACCACCGACCGTGAATACACCGGTGATCCAGCGAAAGTGGCAATCACTGAAGGCGAAACCGATTACCTGTTGAAAGTGGTCAACGCCCACTTCAAGAAGCAAATCAGCCGCGACGACATCCAGCACAGCTACTCGGGGGTACGACCGCTGTGCAACGACGAATCCGACAACCCGTCGGCCGTCACCCGCGATTACACCCTGGCGCTGTCGGGCAGCAGTGAAGAAGCGCCGCTGCTGTCGGTGTTCGGCGGCAAGCTGACCACCTACCGCAAACTCGCCGAGTCGGCGATGGCGCAGTTGCTGCCGTTCTTCACCCAGATGCGTCCGAGCTGGACGGCCACCGCCACCCTGCCCGGCGGCGAAGACATGACTACGCCGCAAGCCTTGAGCGCACTGATCCGCGACAAGTTCGACTTCGTGCCAACCGAGATCGCCCGGCGCTGGGCCACTACCTACGGCAGCCGTACCTGGCGCATGCTTGAAGGTGTGGAAACCCTGGCGGACATGGGCGAACACCTCGGCGGCGGGCTCTATACCCGTGAAGTCGATTACCTGTGCAGCGAAGAATGGGCGACCACGGCCCACGACATTCTCTGGCGCCGCAGCAAACTGGGGCTGTTCACCACCCCGGCCGAACAGGAAAAACTGGCGGCGTATCTGGGTAAGGTCGAGCAGAACCGCAAGATCGAAGCGGCCTGACTTGAGCAGCGCTTAAACGAAAGCCCCTGAATCGCGAGATTCAGGGGCTTTTTCTTTTCTCAGGATCAGGCGCTGACCTGTGGCGAGGGGATTTATCCCCGATGGGTCGCGCAGCGGCCCCTCACTTGAAACAAAAGCGGGGCTGCTAAGCAGCCCATCGGGGATAAATCCCCTCGCCACAAGGCTGCACCGACACCAGCGATGTCAGCTCCCCAGATGCAACAGCAGAAAATCAATAAACACCCGCGACTTGTGCGGCAAGTGCGCCGTGTTGGGAAACACCACATTGATCGACCGCTGCGGCAACGAATACGCCGGCAACAAGCGAATCAACCGTCCACTGGCAAGGTCATCCTCGATCAGCCACTTCGGCAGCACCGACACCCCAAGCGACGACAGGGCCATCGAACGCATTGCCGCCGAAGAATTGGTTTCGAAGTGATGCACACCGCTGACCTCGACGCCCTGCCCTCGCTCATCGCGCATTAACCACTGGGTCGGCGTCTGCAGATTGCTGTTGGCGATCCATGGCACACCACTCAGGTCCTGTGGCTCGCGCACCGGATGACGACCGAGAAATTGCTCGGTGGCGACCAGGACGATTTCATAGTCAGCAATCTTGCGACTCTTGAACGCCGAGTCGGCCAGGCGGCCCAGACGAATCACCAGATCAAGCTTCTCCGCCACCAGATCATTCAATGAAGAGTTGACGTGGTAGCTCAGCCTGATCTGCGGATAGGTCTGCAAAAACAACGGGATCAACGGCAGGATGTATTTCTCGCCGTACTCACTGGTCGAACTGATCCGCAACTTGCCGGACACCCGATTGCTGCCCTTCAGGACGTTATCAAAGGCACTGTCGATATCGGCGACGATTTCCTTGAACTCGTTATAGAAGCTCTGACCGGTTTCAGTCAGCGCTACCGTGCGGGTCGTGCGGATCAGCAGCGTAGTGGCCAACGCCTCTTCCAGCGCCTTGATGTGCAGGCTGGCCATGGCCCTGCTGATATTCAGGTAATCGGCAGCCTTGGTGAAAGACCCCAGATCGACGATCGCGAGAAACGTCTGGACCCGATTCAAATGCCCGTGCATGGCGCCCTGATTCACTGTCAAATCCCTTCAAACATTGTGTTCAGCCCCATTGCATCGACGCCCGGAGTCTATCGCCCCTAAGCTCGCCGACAAAGGGGAAACACCATGAGTTATCGCTACAAGGTCGCGTCAATCTTCCTGATCGGCTTCTTTATCGACTGCATCAATATCTTCATGTCGGCCGTGGCCTTGCCCAGCCTGTCGGCAACGCTGCACGTCAGCAGCGCGTCCGTGGCGTGGGTCGCCAACGCCTACATTCTCGGGCTGACCCTGATCATCCCACTGAGCACCTGGCTGGCCGCGCGTTTCGGTAGCCGGAATGTGCTCACCGCTTCAATGCTGCTGTTCAGCGTAGCGGTGTGGATGTGCGGGCTGGCGAACAGTTTCGCGGAACTGGTGATCTGGCGTTTCGTGCAGGGCATCGGTGGCGGTCTGTTGATACCGGTCGGGCAGGCGCTGACGTTCAATCTGTTTCAGGGTGAGCAACGAGCGAAGATCTCCACGCTGGTGATGGCGGTTGCGCTGATTGCCCCGGCGATTTCACCGACGGTTGGCGGCTTCATCGTCGACAGCAGTTCATGGCGCTGGGTGTTTTACAGCAATGTGCCGTTCTCGCTGATCGCAGCCGGTTTGTCGTGGTGGTGGATCAAGGAAGCGAAGCCGGGCGACCTCTCACGCCCGGACATCAAAGGCCTGTTGCTGGTGAGTACGGCACTCGCCAGCCTGCTGATGGGCATGTCGCTGTATGGCGGCGACGCCCGGAGCTGGCTGGCCATGGCCTGCATCGCAGCGGGCCTGCTGTTCATAGCGCTGTACCTGCGCCATTACCGCCAGTCGCGCCACGCAATCATCGATCTGAGCTTGCTCAGCAGCACGCGGCTCAGCACGTCGATCTTCATCTATTACGCGATTCCCGGCGTGTTCACCGGGGTCAATCTGTTGAGCATCTTCTTCCTGCAGAACACCCTGCACTTCAGCGCCCGGCTGACCGGCGCATTCATGATTGTCTACGCCATCGGCGCGTTCATCGCGATGACCATTGGCGGCCGGGTCTACAACCGGGTCGGCGCCAGGCGCCTGTTCATCCTCGGCATGCTGTTGCACAGCGCCGGCATCGTCACCCTCACACAGGTAAATGCACCGAGCGATCTCTGGCTGATCGTCATCGCCTACAGCCTGATGGGCATTGGCGGCGGCATCGGTGCGAACACCGCGCAAACCACCTCACTGATGGATTTCAACGGCAGCGACACGCACAAGGCCAGCGTGATCTGGAACATCAACCGGCAGCTGTCATTCAGCCTCGGTGCCGCGCTGTTTCTGATGATTTTCAACCTGCTGCTCAAGCCGTTCGACACCCCCTCGGCCTACCACGCGACGTTTGCGATTGCGGCGTTGGTCGGCCTGTTCCCGCTGTTTTTGATGAGTCAATTGAACCCTGCAAAGGCAAACCATGAACAACAACCCGATTGAACTAGCGCAACACAGCATTCACCACGTGCATGAACTGATTCACCGCGTGTTTACCGATACTGACGGCAGCGGCGCAGCCACCATCGCACCGCTGATGGATGCCTTCGCCAAGGACTTCAGCATGGTCGCCACCTCGGGGGTGACGGTTGATCGGGCGCAGGTAGAACAGTTGTTCAGGAGAAATGTGGGTGGCAGGCCGGGGCTTGAGATCGTCATCAGTGACCTGCACACGGTCTGGCAGGAAGGCGAGACGATTGCGCTGAGCTATACCGAAACCCATCGCCAGGATGAGAACGTCACCTCACGCGTCTCGGTAGCGATTCTGCGAGTCCAGGCAGACCGTGTTGAGTGGCAATACCTGCATGAAACTGCGTTCACCCCGACTAACGGTTAAAAGCTCGTTCGGTTTTCCGAACGCGACTTTGCGGTCGATTCGGTTAACCGGATCAGTTGTGGCGAAAAATACCGCCACAAAAACTTAATCACCTTGTAAATCAGCCAGTTAACCTTCGACGACTGGTCTGGCACGACTCATGCTCTACACTCTCTCGACGAATGCCTGCTGTGCCAACACTTCAGGAGCCGTCAGGCATTCGAAGCACAAAAGGGCCGACAAACTGGCTCCATAAAAAAAACAATGTCGAGGAAAATTTGATGCGCATCGTTCCCCATATCCTGGGCGCAGCCATTGCTGCCGCTCTGATCAGCACGCCAGTTTTCGCCGCCGAACTCACCGGCACCCTGAAGAAGATCAAAGAGTCCGGTGTGATCACCCTGGGCCACCGCGACGCCTCCATCCCGTTTTCCTACATCGCTGATGCGTCGGGCAAGCCAGTCGGCTACTCCCACGACATCCAGCTGGCCATCGTCGAAGCGATCAAAAAAGACCTCGACCTGCCAAACCTGCAAGTCAAATACAACCTGGTGACCTCGCAAACCCGTATCCCGCTGGTGCAGAACGGCACCGTGGACGTCGAGTGCGGCTCCACCACCAACAACGTCGAGCGTCAGCAGCAAGTTGACTTCTCCGTCGGCATCTTCGAAATCGGTACTCGCCTGCTGTCCAAGAAAGGCTCCCAGTACAAGGATTTCGATGACCTGAAAGGCAAGAACGTCGTGACCACCGCCGGTACCACGTCCGAGCGCATCCTCAAGTCGATGAACGCCGACAAGCAGATGGGCATGAACGTCATCTCCGCCAAAGACCACGGCGAATCCTTCCAGATGCTGGAATCGGGTCGTGCCGTTGCATTCATGATGGACGACGCCCTGCTGGCCGGCGAAGCCGCCAAAGCCAAGAAGGCTGATGACTGGGCCGTCACCGGCACCCCACAGTCGTACGAAATCTACGGCTGCATGATGCGCAAAGGCGACGAGCCGTTCAAAAAGGCTGTCGACGATGCGATCAAGGCGACCTACGCATCGGGCGCGATCAACAAGATCTACGACAAGTGGTTCATGCAACCGATCCCGCCAAAAGGCCTGAACCTGAACTTCCCGATGAGCGACGAGCTCAAGGCCCTGATCGCCAATCCGACCGACAAAGCGGCTGACGACAAGAAATCCTGATTTCTGACTAACCTTATCTCCTGAAGGGGCGCAGCCCTTTCAGGAGTTTGTCACTCCCTGCTGGCACTTTTTTGGAAACACTCGAACCGGTGGCTGTCGAGCCGATCGCGTGTGCCTGACCGTCAAGGTCAGGGAGGGAACGGAGTTCCCCAAGCGGGCACTTGTACATCGATCGAATCGAGGGGAGACCCTAATGAATTACAACTGGGACTGGGGCGTGTTCTTCAAGTCCACCGGCGTGGGCAGCGAGACTTATCTCGACTGGTTCATCTCCGGGCTGGGCTGGACCATTGCCATCGCCATCGTGGCCTGGATCATCGCCCTGCTGCTGGGCTCGATACTGGGTGTCATGCGCACCGTGCCGAACCGCATCGTGTCGGGCATTGCGACCTGCTACGTCGAGCTGTTCCGTAACGTGCCGCTGCTGGTTCAGCTGTTCATCTGGTACTTCCTGGTGCCCGATCTGCTGCCGCCGGACCTGCAAGAGTGGTACAAGCAGGACCTCAACCCGACCACCTCGGCTTACCTGAGCGTCGTTGTGTGCCTGGGCCTGTTCACCGCCGCGCGCGTCTGCGAACAAGTGCGCACCGGCATCCAGGCGCTGCCGCGTGGCCAGGAATCGGCCGCCCGTGCGATGGGTTTCAAGCTGCCACAGATCTACTGGAACGTGCTGCTGCCCCAGGCCTACCGGATCATCATTCCGCCGCTTACCTCGGAATTTCTGAACGTGTTCAAGAACTCCTCCGTGGCGTCCTTGATCGGTCTGATGGAACTGCTCGCGCAGACCAAACAGACCGCCGAATTCTCGGCCAACCTGTTCGAAGCGTTCACCCTGGCGACCCTGATCTATTTCACCCTGAACATGAGCCTGATGCTGCTGATGCGCCTGGTCGAGAAGAAAGTTGCCGTGCCCGGCCTGATCTCCGTGGGGGGTAAATAATGGAATTCGATTTCAGTGGCATCGTCCCGGCCATTCCCGGTTTGTGGAACGGCATGGTGATGACCCTCAAGCTGATGGCCATGGGCGTGGTGGGAGGGATCATTCTCGGCACCATTCTCGCGCTGTGCCGGCTGTCGCATAACAAACTGCTGTCGAACGTTGCCGGCGCGTACGTCAACTATTTCCGTTCGATCCCGCTGCTGCTGGTGATCACCTGGTTCTATCTGGCGGTGCCGTTCGTGCTGCGCTGGATCACCGGCGAAGACACCCCGATCGGCGCGTTCACCTCGTGCATCGTCGCCTTCATGATGTTTGAAGCGGCGTACTTCTGCGAAATCGTCCGGGCCGGCGTGCAGTCGATCCCGAAAGGCCAGATGGGCGCGGCGCAGGCGCTGGGCATGAGCTACGGGCAGATGATGCGCCTGATCATCCTGCCCCAGGCGTTCCGCAAGATGACCCCGTTGCTGCTGCAACAGTCGATCATCCTGTTCCAGGACACCTCGCTGGTTTACACCGTGGGCCTGGTGGACTTCCTCAACGCCTCCCGCGCCAGTGGCGACATCATTGGCCGCTCCAATGAGTTCCTGATTTTCGCGGGGCTCGTGTACTTCATCATCAGCTTCGCCGCCTCGCGGTTGGTCAAGCGTCTGCAAAAAAGGTTCGCCGTATGATCTCTATCAAGAACATCAACAAGTGGTATGGGGACTTCCAGGTGCTGACTGATTGCAGCACCGAGGTCAAAAAAGGCGAAGTGATCGTGGTCTGCGGCCCGTCGGGTTCCGGCAAATCGACCCTGATCAAATGCGTCAACGCGCTGGAACCGTTCCAGAAAGGTGACATCGTCGTCGACGGCACTTCGATTGCCGACCCGAAGACCAACCTGCCGAAACTGCGTTCGCGCGTGGGCATGGTGTTCCAGCATTTCGAACTGTTCCCGCACCTGACCATCACCGAAAACCTGACCATCGCGCAGATCAAGGTGTTGGGCCGCAGCAAGGAAGAGGCGACCAAGAAAGGTCTGCAACTGCTCGAGCGCGTTGGCTTGTCGGCCCACGCCCACAAGCACCCGGGCCAACTGTCCGGCGGTCAGCAACAGCGTGTGGCGATTGCCCGTGCGCTGGCGATGGACCCGATCGTCATGCTGTTCGACGAGCCGACCTCGGCGCTCGACCCGGAGATGGTCAACGAAGTGCTCGACGTGATGGTGCAACTGGCTCACGAAGGCATGACCATGATGTGCGTGACCCACGAAATGGGTTTCGCCCGCAAAGTGGCTGACCGCGTGATTTTCATGGATGCCGGCAAGATCATCGAAGACTGCCCGAAAGAAGAGTTCTTCGGCGACATCAACGCCCGCTCCGAACGCGCGCAGCACTTCCTCGAGAAAATCCTGCAGCACTAAAAGCACCGCGATCCCTGTGGAAGCGGGCTTGCCCGCGATGGGGCCCTGTCAATCGACCATGATGTCGACTGTCAGACCGCTATCGCTGGCAAGCCAGCTCCCACAGGGGACGGTGTTCGCTATCAGGTAAGTGTTGTGGTTGACCCAAGGCATCTGTGATGAAATGCGACCCCACTCTCTATCGCGCCGCGCCGCCATCACTTGCCGTGAAGCCCCGTCTGATTCGTCATCTGTTCCTGCCGCCACTGGTCATCGCGCTGATGATCGGCCTGGGTTTTATCGGCTTCTGGACCAGTGAGCATTTCGGCATTCGCAGCCTTAGCGAGAACGGCCAGCGTCAGTTGGAACTGCACGCCCGCGCGGTCGAAAGCGAGATCAGCAAATACACCTACCTGCCCAGCCTGCTGGAACTGGAAACCAGTGTCCCGCAACTGCTGGCCGAGCCGACGCCGGAACACCGGCAAACGGTCAACGACTACCTCGAAGGCCTGAACCGGCGCAGCCGCAGTCGGGCCATCTATGTGATGGACACCACCGGCCGCGTCATGGCCACCAGCAACTGGCGCGATGTCGACAGTTACCTGGGTGAAGACCTGTCCTTCCGCGCCTATTTTCAAAAAGCCGTACGCGGCGAACCCGGCCGTTTCTACGGAATTGGCAGCACCAACGGCGAACCCGGCTACTACCTCGCCCATGGTCTCGAAGAACACGGCAAGATCGTCGGCGTCGCCGTGGTCAAGGTGCGCCTCGAAGCCATGGAAGAACGCTGGCAACGGGCGCGTCTCGAAGCCTTTGTCAGCGATGAAAACGGCATCATCATTCTCTCCAGCGATCCGGCCCGGCGCCTCAAATCGGTAGTGCCGCTCAGTGACGAGACCAAAGAGAAACTCGCCCGCAGCCTGCAGTACTACTGGTTCCCGCTCAACGAACTGCAACCGCTGGCCCGCGAAACATTGGCCGAGGGCGTAGAAAAACTCACCTTCCCGGCCAACAGCGAAGTTGATTCCGACGAAGAAAACATCAGTTATCTGGCGCAGACCCGCCCCTTGAGCGATACGCCGTGGAATTTCACCCTGCTCACGCCGTTGCAGGACCTGCGCCGTGAAGCGATCAACCAAGGGATTCTGGTCGCCGTCGCGTTTGCCTTGGTGGCGTTTCTGCTGATCGCCTGGAACGAGCGACGCAAGGTCATCGCCACCCGCCTCGCCGCCCGCGAAGCCTTGCAGGAAGCCAACAACCAACTGGAGCGTCGGATTACCGAACGCACCGCCGACCTGCGCGCCAGCAACGATCGACTGAAAAGCCAGATCCGCGAACGGCGTCAGGCCGAAGAGACTTTGCGCCGCGCCCAGGATGAACTGGTCCAGGCCGGAAAACTGGCCGCCATTGGCCAGATGTCCACCAGCATCGCCCACGAATTGAATCAGCCACTGGCGGCGATGCGCACGTTGTCGGGTAACACCGTACGTTTTCTGGAGCGTGGGCAGCTCGATGTCGCCAGCACCAATCTCAAGACCATCAACGACCTGATCGACCGCATGGGCCGGATCACCGCCAGCCTGCGTTCGTTTGCCCGACGGGGTGACAATCAGGGCCAGGCCAGCCTCGGCAAAGCCGTGGACGCGGCGCTGCAGTTGCTCGGCGCACGGCTGGAAAACCCGGCATTGCAACTGCACCGGCAATTTATTGATGTGCAGTTGCACATTGACCAGACCCGCCTCGAACAGATTCTGGTCAACCTGATCGGCAATGCCCTCGACGCCATGCAAGCGCAACCGCTGCCACAACTGTGGCTGGAAGGTGAAGAGTTCAACGGCAAATATCGCCTTCGGGTGCGCGACAACGGCCACGGTGTCGATGCCGAAGCGCGCAAGCATCTGTTCGAACCGTTCTTCACCACCAAACCCGGCGAGCAAGGCCTGGGTCTGGGCCTGACCCTTTCCGCCAGCCTCGCCGCCGCCACCGGTGGCCATCTGGGTGTCGAACACCCCGGTGGCGGTGGTACCACCTTCGTCCTCAGTTTACCGTTGGTAAGCCCTACTCCTGCCGAGCCAATATGAACCACGACCTTAGTGTGCTGATCGTCGAAGACGACCCCCATGTGCTGCTCGGCTGCCAGCAAGCGCTGACACTGGAAGACATTCCCTGCGTGGGCGTTGGCAGTGCCGAAGAGGCGCTGGAGCGTGTCGGCGATAACTTTGCCGGGATTGTCATCAGCGACATTCGCCTGCCGGGCATCGATGGCCTGGAGTTGCTGACCCGCCTCAAGCAGCGCGACCGCAGCCTGCCGGTGGTGCTGATCACCGGCCACGGTGACATCTCCATGGCGGTCGGCGCGATGCAGAAAGGCGCCTACGACTTCATGGAAAAACCGTTCTCGCCGGAGCGTCTGGTCGACGTCGCCCGTCGTGCGTTGGAGCAACGCAGCCTCGCGCGCGAAGTCTCGTCGTTGCGTCGGCAACTGGCCGAGCGCGACTCCCTTGAAGGCCGGATCATCGGGCGTTCGCCGGCCATGCAGAACCTGCGCGAGCTGATCGCCAACGTCGCCGACACTTCGGCCAACGTCTTGATCGAAGGCGAGACTGGCACGGGTAAGGAATTGGTCGCCCGTTGCCTGCACGATTTCAGCCGCCGTCACAGCAAGCAGTTCGTCGCGTTGAACTGCGGTGGTCTGCCGGAAAACCTTTTCGAAAGCGAGATCTTCGGCCACGAGGCCAACGCCTTTACCGGCGCCGGCAAACGCCGTATCGGCAAGATCGAACACGCCGACGGCGGCACGCTGTTCCTCGATGAGGTGGAAAGCATGCCGCTGCCGTTGCAGATCAAACTGCTGCGCGTGTTGCAGGAACGCACCCTCGAACGCCTCGGCTCGAACCAGAGCGTGGCGGTGGATTGCCGGGTGATCGCAGCGACCAAATCCGACCTCGACGAGTCGAGCAGGGCCGGCGAATTCCGCAGCGACCTGTATTACCGCCTCAACGTGGTCACGCTGGAATTGCCGCCATTGCGCGAGCGCCGCGAAGACATCCTGCAACTGTTCGAACACTTCACCCAGCAGTCGGCACTGCGCTTCGACCGCGCCTTGCCGGAACTGGACAACCAGACCCTGTCGAGCCTGATGAGCCACGACTGGCCGGGTAACGTGCGTGAATTGCGCAACGTCGCCGAACGTTTCGCCCTCGGCCTGCCGGCCTTCAAGAAGTCCGGCGCGGGCAGTGCGGGTCAGGGTCTGGCGTTTGCCGAAGCGGTGGAAGCTTTCGAGCGCAACCTGCTCAGCGACGCCCTGCACCGCAGCGGCGGCAACCTGACCCAGGCCAGCCTGGAGCTGGGCATGGCCAAGACCACGCTGTTCGACAAAGTCAAAAAATACGGGTTGAGCCACTGATGGATCTGCTGCTGAAAGCCGCACTCGGTGCCGCGGTTGTCGTGATTCTCGCGGCACTGGCCAAGACCAGAAACTATTACATCGCGGGCCTGGTGCCGCTGTTTCCAACGTTTGCGCTGATCGCCCATTACATCGTTGGCAAGGGGCGCTCGGTGGATGATCTGAAGACCACCATCGTCTTCGGGATGTGGTCGATCATTCCGTATTTTGTGTATCTGGCGACGTTGTATGTGATGGTCGACCGGTTAAGGCTGGAGGCTTCGCTGGCAGTGGCGGCGGTAGCGTGGTTGATGGCCGCCACTGTGTTGGTGACCGTTTGGGTGCGCCTGCACAGCTGACCCTCACCCCAGCCCTCTCCCTCCGGGAGAGGGGGCCGATCGAGGTGTCTTGCGTCTGACATCGACCTGAAAAATCCAGTCGATTATGGATTCGCTACAACACCCTCAGGTCGGCGTATCACTCCAGCATCCCCCAATCAGTCCCCTCTCCCTCTGGGCGGTCCGACGTTTCGGGAGGGTCAGGGTGAGGGTGAGGGGCTTTTAGCTTTTCAGTTGACGGTGCCACCTTTTGACTCAGCCATAATCTGCCGAATCGCGCCGACAAACGTCTCCACCGGCTGTCCACCCGTCACCGCGTACTGGCCGTTAAATACCACCGTCGGCACCGAACTCACCCCGCGCTGCAACCACAATTGCTCGTCTTCGCGCACCTGGTCGGCAAATTCATCGGACGCCAGAATCGCCTCGGCACGCTGACGATCCAGCCCGACACTTTCAGCAATCTGCACCAGTTGGCCGTGATCGGAAGGATTGCCGCCATCGCTGAAATAAGCCCTGAACAACGCCTCCTTCAACGGCAACTGCAAACCCTCAAGCCCGGCCCAATGCAGCAAGCGGTGCGCATCGAAGGTGTTGTAGATGCGACTGTTGCCGTTGGTGCGAAAGGCAAACCCGAGTTCGGCGCCACGGGCACGAATCGCCTCGCGATTCTTCTGCGACTGCTCCGGCGTCGAGCCGTATTTCTCGCCGATGTGCTCGGTAATGTTCTGCCCTTGCGGGCCCATCTTCGGGTTCAGTTCGAACGGCTGGAAATGAATGTTGGCCTGCACTTCGTTACGCAGGATCTCCAGCGCCTGCAGCAAGCCGTACAGACCGACGACGCACCAGGGGCAGGAAACGTCGCTGACGAAGTCGATGTTCAGAGTGGAATTCATGACTCACCTCGCACGGCAAAATCCAGACGATACACCTGTCAGGTCTTGCAGCGACAGTGATGGCCCTATCGCTGGCAAGCCAGCTCCCACAAGGATCACACCGAACCTGTGGGAGCGTGGCTTGCCCGCGATGAGGACAGAAGCAACACCACGATATTTCGGTTACAGCAGATTCCCGCCTACCACCGGCTCAATCTGCGCCCAATGCGAGGTGTCTTCACGGTGCGCCTGCAAATACGGCAACACTGCCGCCAGCAGCGGTGCCTTGAAGGCCTCTTGAAAGCGATGCGCCAACCCGGGAATCAGCTTCAACTGGCTGCCACGAATATGCGCCGCCAGATGCACGCCATGCATCACCGGCAGCAACGGATCGGCCGTGCCATGCACCACCAGCGTCGGCACCCGCAATTGATTGAGCAGGGCTACCCGGCTCGGCTCCGCCAGGATCGCCATGATCTGACGTTTGACCCCTTCGGGATTGAACGCACGGTCATACGACGCCGCCGCTTGTTGCAGCAAAACCTGTCGATCATCGGTGACCGCCGGGCTGCCCAGCGCGGCCAGCAAGTCAGCTTGTTGCTCCAGCGCCACCTCGCGGTTGGGCGCGCCGCGTCGCGACAATAACTGCACCAGCGCAGCACTCGGCGCCGGCAAACCTTCGGCACCGGAACTGGTCATGATCAACGTCAGGCTCTCGACCCGCTGCGGCGCCATCGCGGCCAGGTGCTGGGCGATCATCCCGCCCATGCTCGCGCCCAGCACATGGAATTGCTCGACGTGCAACGCATCCATCAAACCCAGCGCATCGTCGGCCATGTCGGTCAACGTGTACGGCGCCGCCACCGGCAACCCGAGTTTGTAGCGCAACACTTCAAAGGTCAGATTGGCCTCGACCGGGGCCTGCCGCCAGGTCGACAGACCGACATCGCGGTTGTCATAGCGGATCACCCGAAAGCCCTGCTGACACAGCGCCACCACCACTTCGTCCGGCCAGTGAATCAACTGCCCACCCAAGCCCATCACCAGCAGCAGCGCCGGGTCCGACGCCCGGCCAATGCTCTGGTAGGCCAGGCTCACCTGCGCCAGATCGACCCGTTCGGTCGGCACATTGACGTCGCACCGTGAGGCGGCGTAGGCCGGCGAGCCGAACAAAAACGCGGCCAGCACGGCCGCGATCGAGAGAAAAAACTTACCCATGAAAAACACCGAAACGCAGAACCCCAGTAGAGCGCGAGTCTGATGAAGTTTGTACAAGCGCGCTGCCACAGTTCGATGACAGTTTGATGAAGAGTGCCGAGCGGTCACCATCACGGCGATAACTATCTACCGCCATGGCCGACCACTTTCGCCCTTGAATGGCTCAGGACCGGAGCGCCTCCGCCGCTCCCCACCGCGAGCCGTTAACCATGCCCGATCGATTATTGTTGAACACCCCCACCCTTGAGCCGCCCGCCCAGTCGACCGCAGGGCGCTTGCCGGCCCACCACGACGAGGGTCTGCTGCTGGATGCCGCCCAGCGCTGGCGAGAAAGCTGCGAGGCGTTGCACCAGTTGTTTGCCCAAGTGCCTGCCGCGCGGGACACGCTGTTACAGGTGCTCAAGCAGCACCTGAATCTGGAACAAACCGGCGTCGGCCTGCTCTTTGACGCGCAGGATCCGCGTCCGCAACGGTTCATCCCGCTGGTGCAGGTGTGTGCCTTTGTCTTGCAGCAGCCATCGGCAACAATTGCCGCCGATGCGTCCTGTCAGGTCACCGGCGTTTCTACCGCTCACAGTTTGTTCGGCATCACGCCGCTGCAATTGCTCGCGAAGCTCAAGGCACTCCCCCTCGAACAGGCCCTAGAGGCGCGCTGGAACACCTATTGGGATGCCCGCGCGCCGGGCAGCCCGGTATCGCGCCGCGAGCGCGCCAGCCAGTTGTACCGCGAACATCTGGACGCGGCCGCGCAGCTCGCCTTCGCCCGGCGCAGCCTGAGCGCCGAACAATTGCTGGCGCTCGCCACGCTACAGGAGGCCAGCGCCGCCACTCCCGCCATCACCACCGAGCAACTGTCACTGGTGCTGAGCAATGGCAGCAAGGTCAAATTGCCCGCTGCCTGGGTCATCAGTTTCGGGACCGAGGCGCCGGTCACCCAGTGGTTGTACTTGCCGTTGCGACCCGAAGCATTCCAGGTGTTTGCCCAACGTCAGGACCTTGAGACCTGGCTATCGACGCAACCGTTGGTACCCGCCGGTCTGCCGCACACCGACCTGAAATTTGAATACACCGGCAGACACCTGCCATTGACGGCAGGCATGACCGATCTGCTGGCTCACCAGTACAAAGCCCAGCTCGATGCGCTGCGCAATGGCAGCGTCGGCAAAGCGGACCTGTACGAACAGGCCAGCCTGGCCCTCGACAACGTCGATCAGACCGATCATCAACGCAAGACCGGCGCGGTGTTTGCCTCGCCGCCAACGCTCGACAACGTAGTGATCGAGCCTGAGCAGCAGGCTCTGTTCGGCAGCCTCTACGCCGACATTCCCTGGCCCCTGCGCCAGGCAGCGCTCAACCGGCACCGCGACGCGCTCGAAACGCTGCTCGACAGCGCCGATGCCAACACCGCCCTGCAACCTTTCAAGCAGGCACACGAGACACTGGAAGCGGCCGAGCAAGCCGCTGACAAGGCTGCGACTGCCTTGCTCGGCCGTGCGCGCGTCCTCGATCTGACGACGTTCAACCGTGAGTTCACCGCCCTGCACCAGGCGCACAAGAGCGGTCTGCACGCCGAAGCCGAATTACAAGGCTTGCTGGCCGAACTGAACCAGGACGAACGAGACCGGATCAAGGCCCTGCTCGACACGCCACAAAACCCCGGCGCCGAGCATGTCGCGGCCAGCCTGATCCTGTCTACCCATGAGCCGAATGCCGAGAGCTCGGCCCCCGCTGAACTCAACGGCCCGTTTGTCATGACCCACCCGCAGGCATTGCTCGATCGGGCGTCTGCGCACAGCGTGTTGCTGTACTGGCCGGGCACCGGCGGTGGTTTGCAACGTTTCGCCAATCGGCGGGCGCTGGAACAGCAGGTATTCAAGATCGCCGAGGTAGACACGGCACTTGCCTTGCAGTTGAAAAAAATCAGCGGTGATCCGCTGCAGCATGGCCTCAACCAACTGACCAGTGACTTCGACGAACAGGCCGGCCTCCTGCGCTCGCGCCTTGCCGACACGAGTAAAAAAGCCGAGTACGACGAACAACTCGCCGACCTGCGCCAGCGCAGCCTCGGCACGTTACAGGTGCCGGTCAACGCCGCTCGCAGCCTGGCGTTCACTCAGGTGCTGGAGCAGGCAAACAGCGGCACGCTCGCCGACACGCTACCGGACTGGCTCGCCCGGCTCGGCAAGACTGAGCGCAGTGCGCTCAAGCAACTGACCGAGACGTTCCTGCTCGCGATGCAACGCAGCCATAAGCAACTGACCCTCGCTCTGGAACCACGGGACGACTTCACCCGCACACATCTGCATGAGCGACTGCGCAAGGACTTCGCACTCAAGGGCAGTTTCGAGATCACCCTCGACTTGCCCGACTCGGTAAAAATGGTCAAACGCTACAAACCCGCTCCCGGCCACTCGGGCTATGAGTTGGTGCTGGAGCCCAGTGCCACCCGCAGCAAAATGTCGCTGGTGGAACTGGCCCAACTGAACATCGACAACACGCCATCGATGCAGCTCGAACCGCTTTCATTGCGCCTGACGTACATGCGGGTGGAGGTCAATGCAAGCGATGCGGTCGAGGCTGAAACCTTGAAAAAAGGTCTCACCCTGACCTGGCTGAAACGCGTGCTGCCGGAACTGGATCTGCCCCAGGCCTACGAAAAACGCATTCGCGAAGCGTTCACCGGCGCGTCCGACGAATCGGCTTTCGTCAGGGAGCATCGCCGCGAATGCCTGATCGAACCCTGGCGCGCGATGCTCAAACTGCAAGGTGAATTCGCCCGTTTGCAACACCATATCAGTCTGGAGGAATTGCAGATCCTCACCATTGCTGCTGACGCCAACACCGCGCAAGCCTGGCGATCCGAGCGCAAACGCGTGGTCATTCTTCCGGCCTATCTCAGCGCCGGCGGCGCGGACACGCCCAATGAAGGTGCGGTCACCTTGTCCGGTGTGACCTTCATCGAGGAGCAGGTCAGCGGCATCACTCTGCTGTACCTGCCCGACAGTCCCGACGACCACTTTCTGCGTCGTTACGACAACCTCGAAGCAGCGCGCATGGCGTTGTACAGAATGTGCACACAGGACACCTGGATCCGCTATCTGGCCGGCCGGGCCTTGCAGGGTAACGTCCGGGCGCACGTGAGCCGGCTCAACCAGGCCGTGCTCAAGCATTTCGACGCGATCATTGGCGTCGGCGAGCGCTGGCCGGCCACTACCTCGTTCGCCGCGCACTTGCTGGATGCGCACATGGGGCGGCTGATCGAAGCCCATCGCGGCACCTCGCGCTCCAACGATGCGCTGTACATGGAACGCCACGCGCTCAAGGGACCGCGCGCGTTCAACTACCTGAAAATGGCCATCGGCCTGCTGCCCTTCATCGGCAGCGCCATCGCCGTTTACGATGCCTGGACGGCCGCCAACCAGGCGGTGGCCGCGTTTCTGCGTGGCGAGGTCGGTGACGGTCTGGCCGAACTGGAATCGGTCCTGCTGTCATTGATCGACGCGGCGATGGATCTGCTGCCCGGTGAACTGGCGTCTTCGGCCTTGTCGCGTGCGGCCCGCTCAGTAACTCGCGCACGCCAGATGCGCGTTTTACTCAGAACCACGGCAGCGCTAAAGAACACATCCCGGCGTCAGGCTCGACATCTCGCGGTACGGTTCTCCGGTTACGAATATGAAAAACCGATTTCCCTGGCCGGCCTGCAACCGGGCCGGGATGGCGTGTATCGCGGCATTTACCGGCATGCCGACGGCGATTTCATTCTGCGTCAGGGGCGGATCTTCGAGGTGCAGCGCAGCAACGATTCACGCAACTGGCGCTTGCGCGGCACGCGCAAGGCCACCTACAAACAACCGGTCGCACTCAATGAAAACGGCGAATGGGACACCTGGTTCGGCGTCTACGGCAGTACGTTCGAGGGCGGTGGTCTGGGTGGCGGAAATGTGGCTGGGCATCTGGCTGATGCGCTTGATCCGATCTGGCCGCAGGCAATTCGTCAACGCCTGCCGCGCTGGTGGGCGGACCGGACCTTTCGTCGTCATCACTACCTGACCGAGCTCGCCGACGACCTTGCCGTGCAACTGGAAAGACGCGGCGGAAACAGCGACGTGACCATCAACCGTTATGGCGCCGCGAAGACGGATGCGGCACGCCAACCCCTTCTGCCTGCCGCCGAAGCTGCCGCCATCGGTGATATTGAACTGGCTACCCGACGTTATCAGGCATTGCTCGAACTGGAACCGCTGACCCACGGCAACAAACGTCGCGCCTTGATCGAGATGCAAAGCAAAAACGCCGCACTGCTGGCTGACCGATACACACGCCGCGCCATTCACAACTCGCACAGTACCGTGCCACTGACAAAACGGATCCTGCAACTGAACAGGCAACTGGATGAACTGCCGCACGATGCTCTCGCGCAACGCCTGACACTGATGGAAGAGCGCCGCCAACTGCGGCTGGAATACCTGCGCAAACTGGACCGGATGGAAGACCTCAGGGTTGACGTCAACCATTGGTATGAACGCGTTCGCGTTGCGGCGGACAAGAAACTGGTGGCCAGCCTTGTCGATGACCTGAACGCCAAACACAGTCCGTTTCTACTGAGCTTTCAGAAGACCTATCAACGCCTTGAGGCGGTACAGCGTGCCGGTAGCGTCGGCGACGCTTCATGGATTTATCTGCTGGGGCAGGCGCGCCGATTACGGGAAAAGGTCGCCCGTGCGCTCAATACCCATCACGATCTGCTCAGCGCCAACGTCACCCGCGTACAGCGCGATGCCATTCTTCAAGACTGCGTCGATACGTACGCGCAATTTATCCGTGAAATGAAAGTCTGGACCGCCAGCTACCCGCAGTATTTCCATGAAGAACTGATAGAGCCGCTGATCTCCGGGATAGAAAAGCTCGGCGAACAGGCGCGCAAAAACATTGGCACCCCGGTGCATGCCACGCCACCGCAAGGCAGTATCAATCGCAAAGTCTTTCCCACCGAAGACGATCAATGGCTGATCGGCGTAGAGCGATGGGACAAGAAAAACAAGAAGCTTCAGTTCGAAATGAACAGCGGCGAAGTCTGGGAACAGACCGCAAGCGGCAAGTATCGACTGACAGAGTCTGCGCCACCGGCGCCGCCTCAACTGAGCCTGTCGACACTGGTAAACGAAGCGCGCAAACGCCTGGACTTTCAGGCGAGTTATCGGGCCCGGGTCGAGTCCTACGCCGACCAGGACATGCTGCCGGTCGACCTTGAACACATGATGGTCAGTGAAGCCGCAGAGCTGAGACACCGCGCCGACCGGATCGCGAACGTCGCGCCGCAGGATCCGGTCATTCCCCAACTACGCAACAAGGCCAACGAGCTGATCGCCACCGGTCGCAACCTGCGTACCCGCCAGTCACTGACCAGTAAAAGGCCCACTGACGGCATGCTGCTGGACCTGATCGAACAGGACGCCGTGGAGATCCGCAAACCCAGCCTGCTGAAAAACCTCAGCAAACCAAAAGCGCGCAAAGACTACCTGCAGGAGTATGAGATCTGGGATCAGACCCTGATCCCCAATGAGCTACTGTGGTATGCCCACTTTCATTACGCCAGCGCAACGCCGGTGATGCGCACATTCGAAAAGGCCCACCTGAAACTGCCTGAACACCGCTTCTTGACTCATGCCGATAACGCCAGCCTGCCATATGCCGATATTGGTAAACAGTCGGCGGTGTTGACGCATTTCGAAGCGCTTTGATCGCCGCCCTTAAAACAAAACACCCGCTGGCTTTTTGGCTCAGCGGGTGTTCTGCATCAACGGACAGGCCAGAGGTTTACGCCAGTTGGCTGCGCAACTGCCGCGCCGCCGCCACCATGTTCACCAGCGCCGCTTCCGTCTCCGGCCACGCACGCGTCTTCAAGCCGCAATCGGGGTTGACCCACAGGCGCTCGGCGGGAATCCGCTTCACTGCCTTGCTCATCAACTTGACCATTTCCGCCGTGTCCGGCACCCGTGGCGAGTGAATGTCGTAGACGCCCGGGCCGATGTCGTTCGGGTAGTCGAACGCTTCAAAGGCTTCCAGCAATTCCATGTCCGAGCGCGAGGTTTCGATGGTGATGACGTCGGCGTCCATGGCGGCAATTGCCTTGATCACGTCGTTGAATTCGCTGTAGCACATGTGGGTGTGGATCTGCGTTTCATCGTTGACGCCGGAGGCCGTCAGACGGAACGCTTCCACCGCCCAATCCAGATACTCCTGCCATTGCGCCCGGCGCAGCGGCAGGCCTTCGCGGAAAGCGGCTTCGTCAATCTGCACGATCTTGATCCCGGCGCGTTCCAGATCCACCACTTCATCACGCAGGGCCAGCGCCAATTGCTGCGCCTGGACTTTGCGCGACACGTCTTCGCGAGGGAACGACCACATCAGCATGGTCACGGGACCGGTGAGCATGCCTTTCATGACCTTGTCGGTCAGGCTCTGCGCGTAGGTGATCCAGTCAACGGTCATGGCGTGCGGACGACTGAGGTCGCCATAAATCACCGCCGGTTTCACACAGCGCGAACCGTAGCTCTGCACCCAGCCAAAACGCGTGAACAGGTAGCCGTCGAGCTGCTCGGCGAAGTACTCGACCATATCATTGCGCTCGGCTTCACCGTGCACCAGCACGTCCAGTCCGAGGCGTTCCTGCACCTGCACGGCGTGGCGGATTTCACTGCGCATGGCGTCGTGATAATCGTTGGCCGACAGCTTGCCCTGCTTGAACGCCTGACGCGCCAGACGGATTGCACCGGTCTGCGGGAACGAGCCAATCGTGGTGGTCGGGAACGTCGGCAATTGCAGGCGCGCCTGTTGCCGGGCGATGCGTTTGGCAAACGGCGAATGACGCTGACTGTCCTCAGCATTGATCGCGCTGATCCGCGCCTGAACCTCGGGTTTATGAATGCGCGACGACTGCGCGCGGCTGGCCTGAATCGCCCGGCTCTGAGCCAGTGCGTTTTGCACTTTGGGCGCTTGTGGATCGTTCAAGGCATCGCGCAGCACCGAGATTTCGCTGCACTTCTGTACAGCAAACGCCAGCCAGCTCTTGAGTTCCGGATCGAGCTTGTCTTCACGCTCGACATCCACCGGGCTGTGCAGCAACGAGCAGGAACTGCTGACCCACAGGTTGTCGCCAAAACGCTCCTGCGCCGGTTGCAGTTGCGCCAGCGCCTGCTCCAGTTCGCAGCGCCAGACGTTGCGCCCGTTGACCAGGCCCACCGAGAGAATCTTGTAGGTCGGCAGGCGATCAAGCACCTGACCGAGCTGCTCCGGCGCCCGCACCGCATCGATGTGCAAGCCTTGTACCGGCAGGCCCACGGCCAGACCGAGGTTGTCTTGCAGACCACTGAAGTAGGTCGCCACGAGTTTCTTCAGCGGCGAATACTGGAGGATGTGATAAGCGCGTTCGAAGGCGCTTTTCCACGCTTGCGGCAAGTCGAGGGTGAGGATCGGCTCATCGATCTGCACCCATTCCACACCCTGGGCAGCGAGGCGGCCGAGGATTTCGTTGTACACCGGCAGCAGGCGTTCAAGCAGATCGAGTTTGTCGAATTCGTTGCCTTTGGCCTTGCCCAGCCACAGGTAAGTCAGCGGGCCGATGATCACCGGTTTGACGTTGTGCCCCAGTGCCCGGGCCTCTTCGACTTCGTCGAACAGCTGTTCCCAGCTCAGCTTGAACGGTTGGTCAGCGGTGAATTCCGGGACGAGGTAGTGGTAGTTGGTGTCGAACCACTTGGTCAGCTCTTGGGCGTACTGAGTCTTGCCGTGCTCGCCGCCGCAGCAGCCTGCCGTCGCGCCGCGAGCCATGGCGAACAGGGTGTCGAGGCTCGGCTGGCCGTGTTCATCGCGCACATTGTCGAAACGCTCGGGGATCACGCCGAAGGTCAGCGAATGAGTCAGCACCTGGTCATACCAGGCGAAGTCGCCGACCGGCAGCAGGTCGATGCCGGCATCTTTCTGCAACTGCCAGTGAGCGGCGCGCAGATCACGGCCGACCTGGTTCAGCGCGGCCTGATCGAGATCGCCTTTCCAGTAGGCTTCGAGGGCTTTTTTCAGTTCGCGGTCGGCGCCGATGCGCGGAAAACCAAGGGTGTGGGCCACGGCCATGTCGAAGGTGCTCCATTTGCGTAAAAGATGGCGCCATTGTCGACAGCCCGACCAACATGAGACAAACTCAACCTTTTCGTGTTGATCACAAGTTTTCTTCATGGAGCCAGCCGGTGCTTGAAATCCGTCACCTGAAAACCCTGCACGCACTGCGCGAAGCCGACAGCCTGGTCGATGCCGCCGACCGTTTGCACCTGACCCAATCGGCGCTGTCCCACCAGTTCAAGGAACTCGAAGAGCGCATGGGCATGCCGTTGTTCGTGCGCAAGACCAAACCGGTGCGCTTCACCAGCGCCGGCCTGCGCCTGCTGCAACTGGCCGACGCCACTCTGCCGCTGCTGCGCGCCGCCGAGCGTGATATCGGTCGCCTGGCCGGCGGCACCGCCGGACGTTTGCACATGGCGATCGAATGCCACAGCTGCTTCCAGTGGCTGATGCCGACCATCGACCAGTTCCGCGATGCGTGGCCGGAAGTCGAACTCGACCTCGCTTCGGGCTTCTCCTTCGCCCCGCTGCCGGCGCTGGCCCGGGGCGACCTGGACTTGGTAGTGACCTCCGACCCGCTGGACATCTCCGGCATTACCTACGTGCCGTTGTTCACTTACGAAGCCATGCTCGCGGTGGCCAATCAGCACGCGTTGGCCAGCAAACCGTACATCGTCCCTGAGGATTTGCTGACGGAAACGCTGATCACCTACCCGGTGGAACGCGATCGTCTGGACATCTTCACGCGCTTTCTCGAACCGGCCGACATCGAACCCGCTCAGGTGCGCACCTCGGAACTGACAGTGATGATGATGCAACTGGTCGCCAGCGGCCGTGGCGTCTGCGGCATGCCGCACTGGGCGCTGCATGAATACAGCTCGCGTGGTTACGTGAAGGGCAAGCGGCTGGGCGAGAAAGGTCTGTTCGCCACGCTGTACGCAGCGATCCGCGCGGACATGCTCGATGCGCCGTACATGCGCGATTTTTTGCTGACGGCCAAGGACACCTCGTTCTCGACCCTGGATGGCGTCAGCGCCGTACGCTGATCGAAACAACGCCACCCTCCCCTGTAGGAGCGAGCCTGCTCGCGATAGCGGTGTGTCAGTCACCTGGATGCAGACTGAAAGATCGCTATCGCGAGCAGGCTCGCTCCACATAGTCATTGTGATGAGAGGGTTTAGCGAACCCTCGCACCGCCCCGATGGGCTGCGCAGCAGCCCCAAACCAGTCGCCGCGAATGTTCAGAATTACCGCGTACTCAGGATTTACGACTGCTGCGCAGCCGATCGGGGCGGTGCGACGGTTCGCTGAATCCCCTCGCCACAGGAGGCAGGTGTCAGTCCGGCACCTGCAAATTATCCAGCACCCGATTCACCGCAAGCTCTCCGAGCATGATCAGCTGCGCAATCCCCAACAACGTTCTGCGCTGCGACGCTGGCAAGAGGTGAGCGAAGTCACTGGCGATGGTTCTTGCCGAAGCAAGGGTCTCGAAGGCATCGGCCAGCATCTCCTCGTTTTTGAAGTCCGCAGTAACGGCGTACATCCTGCGGGTTCTGCGGGGCGGTGGTGTGGACCCGGGCGGGCAGAGATAGTGATCGAGGGCGCGGTCGGCGGCGTCGTTGAGCTTTTTCGAATCGAGGGATTCGTAGGGGGAGGTGAGATCGGTTTCGGGCGGGTTGGGTGTTGGTTTGATCATGGTGAAGCTCCTGAGTTTATGGAGCCACTCTTTCCCTGTCGCTAAACAGGTGAAGGTGGCAGCTGTACGCAGGTTAGCGAACCGGTCTCAGGCACCCCGGTAGACCCAAAGGTCTCCCGCATACAGCCGCCATAACGTAATTGCGGGCGAAGAGTCCCACAACGAAGCCACGAACGCTGATGCACTGAGTTGGTCCGAGTCGCTAAACCCGATCGCTGATTCGTCAGCGACCGGACCACAATAGAACCCGACCCCAAAGCGCACAAGCCGGCGGATTCTGGCGTAGCTGTAGGCAATTACGCAAGGTCGTGTAGCCTGATTACGTGTCTTGCCGTGTCACTTAAACGAAGGTGTTTAAAAACAAAAATCGCAACGTTCGGCAGCGTCTACATCGATCCATGTAGGAACTGCCGAAGGCGGCGATCTTTGATTTTCTCTCCGTCAGATCCGAGCCTGAACATACTGGGCCAACACAGCCATCATGCAGCGACATCACGGCCCTTCGCCGACGTTATATCGAACTGACCAGACTCTCCATCGAAAGCGTTAGCCCATCTCAATAGGACTCATGCTGGTTACTAATCATAAAAAGAGCGACTGTTTCAGGTACAACTTCATCCACTGCCCTAGGAAGGGCAGTGGATGGGACAAATCAAAGTTGTCCTATTAATGCGATCAGGTAGTTTTTTTTTGATCGGGAACGTACATGGCCACACCGTGTTTCTGGTCGTTCAACCGACTGAATTGGAGACTCCAATCTTTTGTAAAAGGAAGATAGCCTGTGCAGAATGCCTGCTCTCTATCCTGAAACGTCTGACTAGGCCCATGCCACCAGACGGCTTCTGGGTAATGCGCGGTAGCGGTGAATTTTGTATTCATGACTTTCATGTGATGAGAGCGTTCGTGAACTGGGATTGGTTCCGCACCAACGCTTTGCGCCCATACGAGGTATTCCTCATGATTGAATTTCTGATTATTGGAAGATACGTAATGGGCCACATTGGAAACGGTGACGGGGAACTCCTTAATTTGATTCGCCTGGTCTCGAACTCTGATAGTGGTGCTTCCGTTGCCTTGACTTCTGACGATACCGAGAAGGCGATCAACCGAAGCAATGCGCTCGTCGAGGGATTCATAAATATAAGGAGGAACCCCGCCTTTGGCACTACGATCGAACGCGGTTCCGATAGGATCGACGCCAGTCAGGACCCATGGCAGTCCCGAGCCTTCGATTGATACGTTGTGCCCGCTGATTCTGAGCAGGGACGGATCCACGATAAGTTCAGGACGCGTCATTACGGTTAATGTCCTTGCGGCAGATGTCTCCCCCGGAGCGTACAGCGCCTTGGCGGTGAAACTGTGCAGCGCGGCGTTCAGTTCTTTCACCTCAAGTTCCCAACGGCCGTTATCGGCACGCACCTCCGCTATACCTTTGGACGTCGGCCCGTCAAAGATCTCGACTTTCAGACGCGGTGTACCGCCGCCGGTCAATTTGAGTGAGGTATCGTACGTCTTGCCGTTAGAGGGAATTTCAATGCCTGTCGAGTCTTTCACCGAGGTGATGCTTGGCTTGATGGCATTCGAAAGGGTGAGGATTCTGCCGAGCGATACCTGCCCCGTACCGTACTGCGCTTTGGCGGTGAACGTGCGAGTGGCAATGCCGGCCAGTGTGATTTCGCAGGTCCAGATGCCACCGGCATTGACCGGGTGTTTACCTTTAGTGGCAGCGCCCTCGAACACCTCGACTTCCTGAAGCGGTGCTGCAGTGCCGGTCAGTTTGATCTTCGGATCGACCGTGCCGCCGTTATGCGGAATGTCTTCACCCTTGGAGTCTTGCACCGTGCTGATCACCGGTTTCACATCCTGCACGGCTTTGACTTTGTAAATGCGCGACGGGAAGGTCACGGCTTTGGCTTCATCGGGGCTGCCGTCGAAAGTGACCTTGAACTCGATTTTCAGTGTCGAGTTGTCCTTGAGACCGCGCAACTCGGCCACCGGTGTCGCCGGGTAAGGCCCTACAATCACGCCATCACCGCGTAGTGTTTCCCCCTCATAAGTCGTCTTTTTGTACTCCGATCCATCGGCTTTGGTGCCGCTGTAGCGCAGCCAGATTTTCTGATTCGCAGCAATCAAAGGCCAGGCAGCCACGCGGGTGGACGCATTGTTGGCCAGGGTGATCACATCGAGATCATCGTTGGACGCGCCATCGATGGTTGCCTTGGGCAGTTGGGCATGTTCATGCGGGATCGTCAGCACCGTCAGCGGCAAAACCTTCGAAGGCACCGGCGCAGCACCACGCGTCACGGTGTAACTCACCGTCACCGCTTTGCCCAGGTTGAAGGCTACAACCGATTTTTTCAGCTCGATCGATTGTGGCCCCAGCGTGGTCACGGTTTTTTTCGCGGAGGTGTCCGAGCCGTTCGGTGGCGTGCCGGTCCAGGTGACGATGATGTCATCACCGATGGCCATACCGGTGTAGTCGACGATGGCAGTCAGGCTGTCCTTGGCCGCTAACGGATTGAGACTGGTGCTGCCATTGGCCTCCTTGATCTTCGGCGCGTCCAGATCCAGCGCCGCGCCAATACGCAACGTCAATTCATGCGAGTTCCCTACCGTCGCCCCCGCCCGCTGAATGCTGTAATCAGCGACCACCGTGCCGTTGAGGTTGGCCGTCACGTATTGCTTGTTTACGGTGATGCGCACAGGTTTGCCGGCGGTGGCGGGGATCAGGTCGATATGGCCGCTGGTGCTGCCGCCGCTGGCCGAACCGCGCCAGCGCCAGGTCACGCGGTCCTTGTCGCGGGTGCCCAAATACGGCACCACCAGCGTGGCGCCGAGCGGCGGCACTTTGTCCGGATCGAGCACGTCATTGTCTGCGCCCTCGACTTCCGGTCGGTCAAACGTCGGCAAGGCCACGCCGACCTGCATCGGAAATACCAGCGATTCGCGCACGCTCAGCAGCGCCGTTTCGCTGTTGGTGACGGTGTAAAAGACCTTGACGTTCAGGCCGTTGAAGCGCCGGATTTCGGCATTGCTCACGTTGCGTTGGACGGGCTGGTTTTCCGCGATGTCGCCGACCGGACGCGGATCTTCGTAATAGACGGTACTACCACCCGGCGCCTGGGCCTGCCAGATCAGATTGATCAGGTCGCTGCTGTTGCGGCCGGGATACCAGGGAATGTTCACCGTCGCCCAAGGTGTCTCCGGCGGCAAAGTCCCACCCGGGGCCTCGTCCACGGTTGGTTCACGCAGTTGGCTGATGTCACCAATCACCGGGACGCTGGCGTTCTTCGAAGGGCGGTCGGCTGCACCGCTGCGCTTACAGACATAGCCGACCGAGGCGCTGCCCTTGGCGATGGCCCTGACCGATGCATTGGGAATGGGAAATTTCAGAGGAAACGATACGACCGCGACCGGCAATTCAAGTGGCCCGACGATGATCTGCGAGCCTTGCGCCGGGGTGCCTGTCCAGGTCAGGAACACCTTGTCACCGACCTTGAAATCAGCTGCCGGCGTGTTGACGAGGACCTCCACATCGTCATCGCCGAGCTGATCGAGATTGATGCTGTTGGCCGGCTGGCCTTTGACCAGCACCAATGGAACGTCCAGTCGATTGCCGCCCAGATCCACCAGCACTTTGCGAATGGCCGACCACGGCGCGCGCTCGTCGGGGTAGTTGCCGCAGCGATCGACGACCTGATAAGCCACCGCCACTTCCGGGCCATCACCCGCCGTCTCGATCACGGCGCGACTGAACACCACGTCGATTGGATGGCGGACCGGGTCCAGGGCCTGTTCCGGCGTGACGACGTGAGTGACTTGCTGACTGCCCCAGCGGGCGAGGATGCGATCGTAGCGGGTGAGGTTGCGGTAGGGCACGATGCGCATCGTCACGCCCTTGGCCGGCAGGTTTTGGTCAACCTCGTCATGGTCGAGGGAAAATTTCAGATCGGAGTGGCCGTCATCGCCAGCGATGTCATCGTATTCGCCGGGACGCGTGAGCTTGACCAGCAGGACCAGTTCGGGTTTGGAATCTTCCGACGTCTGGTTCTTGTAGGTGATCCGGTAGAACACCGGCTTGGCCTCGCCGTCAAGCACGTGGGCCTTGGGAATGGTGAACGACAGGTCCTTGTTGAGCTCGATATCGAAGTCGAGGGTCTTGCTCCAGATTGCCGTCGTGGCATTGCCCCAGAACACCTCGGCCTTGTCGCCAATGTTCATGTTGAACCAGGCGGGAATGATGCCTTGCAGGTCGTCCTCCACCGCCCGGATGGGGATGCCACCGCTGTAATGCTCGGCAGGATTCAGGGCGACCAGCGCGGGAAAGTACAGCGGTTTGAGGGCTAGCGGATGTTGGGACGTGGTCATGGTGGCGGGCTCCGGTCGATGGTGGGGGCGACGGAGTGATTGAACGCGGGATTGGCGGATTGCGCACCTGTCAGATCTGACAGGTGCGGGCGGGTTTTCGACGAACGGTCATTACCAAAAAGCGAAGCTCAAAAGATCGCAGCCTTCGGCAGCTCTTACAGGATGGAACAGTGGAGGGTCAGAGCTCACGCCACATGTGGATCTTGTCGAAGTAGTCTTCGCCGACCCGAACCGCCAGTGGCTCCAGGCCGAACTGGATGAAACCGCAGCGCTGATACAACTTGAACGCGGCGTCATTGCCGGCGGTGACGGTGAGCTGGATGAGCTTCAGCTCGGGATGTTTGCCGGCTTCGGCGAGTGCGGCTTGCACCAGTTCCTGACCGAAACCGTGTTGACGAAAATCCGCCGAAACGTACATGCCGAACAGCGTCACCTTGTGCCGGGCCTTCTCACGCGGCTCAAATGCCAGGCCGACGATGCCGGCCAGCACACCCGCTTCGAATGCGCCCAGCACAGCATCGAGTTTGCTGGTCAGACGCGCCTCCCACCAACTCAACGGCATCACCGCTCGCTCGCGCACGCTGGAAGTAAACGCCTGCGGATGCCGGTCATACGCTTCGAGCATCAGCTCGCGATAGGCCAGCGCATGACTGGCGTCCAGCCGTTCGATCCACATGGTCAGGCCGTCCTGCGTTGCTCAAGCATCAGACGCACAGCCAGACCGCCGAGCACCATCCCCATGAAATAACGCTGCAGCGCCAGCCACGTCGGATTGCGCACGAACCACGAAGCAATGCCCGCCGCAAACAACGCGATCAGCAGATTGACGCAGAAGCTGACGCTGATCTGGGTCAGGCCGAGGATGATGCTTTGGGTGAACACCGAGCCGTGTTCAGGGCTGATGAATTGCGGAAACACCGAGAGGTAGAACACGGCGATTTTGGGGTTCAGCGCGCTGGTGAGAAAACCCATGGTGATCAGTTTGCGCGACGAATCCGGCGGCAACTGCTGGGCTTCGAACGGCGAGCGCGCGCCGGGTTTCACCGCTTGCCAGGCCAGCCACAGCAGGTACAGCGCACCGGCCCACTTCAATACTTCATAAGCCATCGGCACCGCGAGGAACACCGCCGTCAAACCGGCGGCTGCGGCAAACATATGCACGAAGAAACCGGCCACCACACCGAGCAATGACGTGACCCCGGCCTTGCGTCCCTGGCAGATCGAACGCGAGATCAGGTAGATCATGTTCGGCCCCGGCGTCAGTACCATCAGCAACGCGGCGGCAGCGAAGATCAGCAGGTCTTGAAGCGGGATCATGGTGGGCGTCCTTTGCGTGGATGATCAGGCGATGGCGGTGAGCGAATGGCGATAGAACGGCAGGATCAGGTCGCGTGTCAATGGCGCCAGAACCACAGCAGGATCAGTGGTGGGGTCGATCCAGATGACTTCTTCGATTTCAGCGGCCGGAGACACCTCGGCGTCGATGCTCAGCTGGAATATCTCGGCCTGAACGATAAACCCCGGTTCGTTGGCGGCGGGTGCCGAGAACTGCCCGAGGAACGTTGCCTGAGCAGGATCGATCGCCAATCCCAGCTCCTCCTCCAGCTCACGGGCCAGCGCATGCACCGGCAACTCATGCGCCTCGATCTTGCCGCCCGGTTGCATGAACGCCGTGGTGCCGCGCTTGCGTACCAGCAACGTCTGGCCATCGGCACGAACCAGCAGGGCGGCGGCGATACGAATCAGTGGAGGGACAACGGATGCAGAGGTCATGGGTCAGCCAGCAGCCTTGAAAAAACGCAAGGATCCCATGCTTGCCCGATGACGTCACGTTGCCCGGCCTCACCCCTGAGCCTTGAGCGCGGCTTCGACCTCCTCCGGCACCTTGACGAATATCCTGTACTTGGCGCCTTCCATGGCTTCGAAGGCAATCAGCTTTTCCACCAGCAGACCGCTGAGGACCTTGCCGGCATTGAGCAGCAACATGCCGTTATCGGCATTCAGATTGCGTGCCAGGATCATTCCCGCCGCCAGATCCCGAGTGGTCAGTACCTTGACCGTCGGGTCCGCCAAGGTGACGTCACTGAGGAAGGCCGCACACACCTGAATGAAATCTTCGACCAGATCGGGATCGTACAAGCGCCCGGCGTACTGGCGCAGGTACAGCAGCGCTTCGTCACTGTTCATCTGCCGCTCAAGAATCAAACCACGTTGCAATTCAACGAAGTCCACCGCCAGTTTCAGCAAGCGTGAACCAAACGGAATCGCTTCGCCCTTGAGCCGGTCAGGAAACCCGCTGCCGTCCCAACGCTCCTGATGATGCAGGATCAGGCGTGCCGCATCCTTCATCGGGTCCAGCGTCATCAACAGTGATTCGCTCTGCTTGGGATAAGCGCGATAACGCTCGCGATCGGTATGCCGTAGCAGGTCCGAGGGCGTGATCATCATGCCGTCGGTCCAGCTCAGTTTGCCGACGTTGTACAGCGCCGCCGCCATGGTCAGGTCACGGCTGGTGGCCTCGTCCAGACCATGCTGAGTGCAGTAGCTGCGCACCAGTTCGATGATCTGCCGGTTGGTCTGTTTGGCCGGGGGCAAACGCAGATTGGCCAGCAACGAGAACACTTCGGTGCCGGTGACATAGCTGTGCTTGAGCTCTTCGTAGGCCAGATCAAGCATGTCGGCGGTCTGCTGCAGTTCGGCCGTACGCGCGGCGACATGCTTTTCAAGGGTACTGTTGAGCAGCTTGAGCTGGTCGTTCTGCACCCGCGTCACCTGCTCCAGACGCTGGCGCTCCTGCTCGGAGTGCTGATGCTCAAGGGACTGGCGCAGGATCAGCAGCAACTCCTCGTCATTCCACGGTTTGCTGATGTAGCGGTGAATCTGCCCGTCATTGATCGCCTTGATGATGGCGGACGGGTCGGCATAACCGGTGAGCATGATGCGCACAGCGGCCGGATGGCGTTCGCGGACAAGGGCCAGCAACGAGGCGCCGTCCATATTGGGCATGCGTGCGTCACTCATGACCAGATCCACCGCCTGCGTCTGGAGCATCTCCAGCGCCTGCGCGCCACTGGTGGCCAACAGAACATCGTAGGGCTGTCCCCGCAACAAGCGGCGCAAGCTGTTCAGAATCGACTCTTCGTCATCGACCAGCAGCACCTTGGGGCGGCGGCTGTGCGTCGAGGTGGATTGCTCTTCCATGGCGTGCCCTCAAGCGTGACAGTGAACTTGATCGACGCACCGACCTACCACCCCGCTTGCCCCGCGCCTGCCTCAAAGGCTAGATGATTTTTTGCAGCGCTCACGCAAATCTTCGGCCCGGCTGCACAGGCGAAATGCCGGCGGGACAACTATGCTCATCACGTTGTACGACTCCGTCAGCCTTCGAACAGGCCTGACACGAGGGAAAGGATGCTCCCGATGACAGCAGCATGTGACCCCATGGACGTTGCGGCATGAGCCTGCCATCGACGCAGATCAATCGCCGTGTGCTCATTGTCGATGACAGCCCGGCCATTCATGGCGATTTTGCCAAGATTCTCAGCCCCGCCGCTCCCGAAGACGACGGTCTGGACGCAACCGAAAGCCTGTTGTTCGGCACACCGTCTGTGGCCCAGCCTCAGCTATTCGAAATCGATTCGGCGTTTCAGGGCCGCGAAGCCCTGGACAAGCTCGAAGCCGCGTTGGCCGACAATCGTCCTTATGCCATGGCCTTTATCGACATGCGCATGCCACCGGGCTGGGATGGCCTGGAGACCATCGAACGGCTGTGGCAGGTCGATCCCAGGTTGCAGGTCGCGCTGTGCACGGCCTATTCCGACTATTCCTGGGAAGACATCGACCGGCGCCTGGCGTTGAACGACCGCTTGCTGATTCTGAAAAAGCCCTTCGATGCGATCGAGATTCGCCAGATGGCCAGTGCCCTGACGGTCAAATGGCAAATGACCGAAGACGCCGAACTCAAGCTCAACCGGCTCGAACAAGCGGTTCAGGCGCGCACCCGGGAACTGTCCGACGCCAACATCATCGTGCAGAACAGCCCGACCATCCTTTACCGGCTGCGCGGCGACCCTTCGTTTGCGCTGATGTATATCTCCCACAACATCACCCGCTACGGCCATGTCGCGGCTGACCTCGTCGGCTCAGCGAACTGGGCTCAGGTACTGATTCACCCGGACGACCAGCCCTGCGTCGATGCCGCCATGGCCCGGGTGCTGGATCGTCACGCGTCGGGGGCGTCGATCGAATTTCGTCTGCGCACCGGTCAGGGCACCTGGCGCTGGGTGGAAAACCGCTACATCCCGGTACGCGATCACGACGGCCGACTGCTGGAAGTCGAAGGCATTATTCTGGACATCACCGAGCGTCGCCTCGCCGAGGAAAAACTGGCATTGCTGGCCCGCCTCGACGGCCTTACGGGGCTGGCCAATCGCGCCACGCTGATTGAGCGTCTGCATCAGGCGTTTGCCGCCGCACGCCGAGGCGCCATGCCCTTCGCGGTGTTTTATCTGGACCTGGACCACTTCAAGCGGATCAATGACACATTGGGCCATCCCGTCGGCGATCTGCTGTTGCAGGAGGTGGCCCGGCGCATCAGGACCGGTGTGCGCGAAAACGATGTCGTCGCGCGCCTCGGGGGTGACGAGTTCGCGATCCTGCAATTGGACGTCAGCGACCCGACCCAATCGGCCGCGATGGCGGCCAATATCCGCGACGCACTGCTGACGCCCTACAACCTGGCCGGCAATGCGTTGCACATTTCCGTGAGCATCGGCATCAGCACCTACAGCGCCAGCAGCCTCGATGCCGACAGCCTGCTCGGGCAGGCCGACATGGCGCTGTATCGCGCCAAGGAAATGGGCCGCAACCAGTACCACTTCCACTCGGAGGAGATCTCCCGGGAAGTGGCCGAGCGCATGACCATTGTCAGTGAATTGATGACCGCGCTTGAGGGCGATGAGCTGCGGCTGCATTACGCGCCGGAGATGGATTTGCACAGCGGCAGGATTCTGGGCATGGAGGCACAAATCGTCTGGCAACATCCGCGACTCGGGCTGCTGACGGCGGGCGCCTTTGTGCCGGCGGCGGAGCGAACCGGCGCGATCATTCCGCTGGGCCGCTGGGTGCTGGATCGCGCCTGCCGCCAGATGCAGATATGGCGCGACGAAGGTGTCGCACCGCCGGTGATCGCGATCAAGCTTTCATTGGCCCAACTCAAGAGCGGCCCGGAGCTGATTTACGACGTACTGCGCACCACTGCACGCTGGGAGCTGGCGCCCTGGGACCTGCGTTTTGATGTCACCGAGGCGACGCTGGCCCAGACCAAGTGGACGCACAACGACGTACTGCCGCGCCTGCGCGAACTGGGCGTGACCATCGCCATCGATGATTTCGGCACCGAATACTCATCGTTCGATTACCTGAAAACCTACCGGGTCAATCACCTCAAACTCGCCCAGAGCTTTATCGACAGCGCGACTCAGGATGTGGCCGGCGCCAACGCTCTGCGAGCGATCGTCAATTTCGCCCGGGACCTGGACATCGGCATCATCGCCGAAGGCCAGCCTCCGCAGAATCGGCATTACGCAGCGTCCGCCGTTGCCCCGCTGCCCAGCGCGCAGGGTCTCTACTTCAGCGAAGCCGTCAGCGCCGAGCAGGCAGGACAATTACTCAAGGACGGACACGCATCGGCTGCGCCCACACAGGAAGACGAGGGATGAAAAAGCCTTCCCCGCAAACCAACCGGCGCATCCTGATCATCGACGACACGCCGGCAATTCACGATGACTTCCGCAAGATCCTCGCCCCGCAGGCGCAAGACGAAGTCGATCTGAATCAGCTTGAGCAAACGCTGTTTGGCAGCCCCCTGTCGCCGCATTTGACGTTCCAGCTCGACTCCGCCTATCAAGGTCAGGAGGCCCTGACCCTGGTCCAGCGCGCACTGGCTGCCGGCAGCCCTTACGCCCTCGCCTTTATCGACATGCGCATGCCGCCCGGCTGGGACGGCCTGGAAACCATCGAGCAATTGTGGCGCGCCGATCCTGACCTGCAAATCGCCTTGTGCACCGCCTACAGTGACTACAGCTGGGAAGCCATGGCCGAACGTCTGGAGTTCGGCGATCAGTTGCTGATCCTGAAGAAACCGTTCGACAGCCTGGAAATCCGCCAGATGGCCAACGCCCTGACGTGGAAATGGCAGTTGGCCCAGGACGCCGCCCTGAAGATGCTCGGCCTTGAACGAACCATCGAGGCGCGGGTGCACGAATTGCTGAAAGTGTCACACCTGCTGCAATACGACAGCCTCACCGGCCTGCCCAACAGCACCCTGCTCGGTGATCGTTTGAGTCAGGCGCTGGCCGTCTGCCGGCGCCATGACAAGCAACTGGTGGTGATGTTCCTGGGACTTGACCGGTTCAAGCGCATCAACAATGCGCTGGGGCATCCGGCGGGTGACGAGATGCTCAAACGGGTGGGCCAGCAACTGTTGTTGTGCGTGCGTGAATCGGACTCGGTCTTTCGCTACGGCTCCGACGAGTTCGTGGTGATTCTCAGCGACATCAGCCACCCTCAGCAGACCCGCGGCATCGCCGAAAAAGTGCTTGCCGCCATCCGCCTGCCACAGACGATTGCCGGCCATGACGTCAGCGTTACGGCCAGCGTGGGCATCAGCGTCTACCCCGAAGACGGGCTGGATGCCATCGAGCTGATCAAGAAAGCCGAGACCGCGATGCGCAACGTCAAGGAAACCGGCCCCAACGACATCGGTTTCTTCATCGAAGCCATGAACCTGCGGGCCCGTGAGCAACAAGGCATCGAGTCAGGCATTCGCCGGGCCCTGCAACAGCACGAATTCGTCCTCCACTATCAACCGAAAATCGATCTGCGCAGCAGCCGGGTGGTCGGCGCCGAAGCACTGGTGCGCTGGCAGAAACCCGGGCACGGCTGGGTGTATCCGGCGGACTTCATTCCTGTGGCCGAAGACAGCGGACTGATCGTGCCACTGACCCAATGGGTGCTGGGCGAGGCCTGTCGCCAGACGCAGGCCTGGCAAGTGGCCGGACTGCCGCCGATCCGCATGTCAGTGAACATTTCACCGATCGACTTTCGTCAGCGGGATTTCGTCGACAGTGTCGAGCGGGCGCTGGCGCAGTCGGGGCTGGCGGCCGATTGGCTGGAGCTGGAAATCACCGAAAACGTACTGATGCAAAACGTCGAGGCGACGATGAGCGCGCTCAATCGTCTGAAGGCATTGGGCATACGCCTGGCCATCGACGACTTCGGTACCGGCTACTCCAGCCTGAGCTACCTGCGCCGTTTTCCCATTGATGTGCTGAAGATCGATCAATCGTTCATTCGCAGCCTGAGCAATGACAGCAACGATGCCGCCCTCGTCGGCGCCATCATCAGCCTGGGAAAAAGCCTGGGCCTGAAGGTCATCGCCGAAGGCATCGAAACGGCCGGACAACTGGCCTTTCTCAAGACTAACCACTGCGAAGAAGGACAGGGCTACTTTTTCAGCAAAGCCCTGCCGGCCACTGAATTTGTGGCTTTGCTGAGCGGCGCCGGATCCGCGACATGGACGGTTTGATGCCCTCCCGTGAAACCGGCCTCGAATCAGGGAGTTCCTTGTCGATGAACCTTTTGCATCGCGCCATGCTTTTGCTGCTTTGCGTGCTCTGCGCAAACGCCCGCGCCGAGCCGCTGGACGAACCGCTCAAGCCTTTGCCCAAGGTTGAGCAACAGGATGCCCGGCGTGTCGAACTCGGTCGCCGGTTATTCCACGAGCCACGGTTATCGATCAACAACACGCTGTCCTGCGCCAGCTGCCACCAACTGGACAAGAACGGTGCCGACAGCCGTGCCTTTTCACTGGGCTTCGACGGCAAACCGGTAGCGTTCAACACGCCTAGCGTTTTCAACGCCGCCCTCAACTTTCGCCAGTTCTGGGACGGCCGCGTCGAGACCCTGGAGCAGCAGAGCAACGTCGTCATCACCAGCCCGCATGAAATGGGCAGTGACTGGAGCACCGTTGTCGAGCGTATCGCCAGCGACGCCGATTATCGCCGGGACTTCGCCGCCGCCTACCCGGGCGGCGTGAGCAAGGCCAATATCCAGCAAGCGCTGGCCAGCTTCGAACGCACCTTGCTGACCCCTGACTCGCGCTTCGATCAATACCTGTCGGGCAACACCGACATCCTGACCCTGGAAGAAAAGTACGGCTACCAGCGTTTCAAGGATTACGGCTGCATTGCCTGCCATCAAGGCGTGAACATCGGCGGCAACATGTTCCAGAAATTCGGGGTGTTCGGTGATTACATCGCTGATCGCGGCCACCCGACGGAGGCCGACCAAGGACGCTTCAATGTCACCGCTGACGAAGCGGATCGTGCCGTGTTCAAGGTGCCGAGTCTGCGCAATGTCGCACTGACCGCGCCCTACTTCCACGACGGCTCGGCGCCGACCCTCGAGCGGGCCGTGGACGTGATGTTCCAATACCAGTTGGGGCGTATGCCGAGCGACGAAGACAAGGCCCTGATCATTCAGTTTCTGCAGACCCTGACCGGCCGATGGGAGGGCACGCCATGAACCACATCTCACGTCGCGGCAGCCTGCTGTTGCTCACTCTGCTCGCGGTGATCCTGGCCTCGACCCTGTTGTTTCTTTACCTCAAGTCCAGTTCCGAACGGACCATGACGTACACCGATTCCCGGGACCTGATCCGGCAAATCAAACAACAGAACGCGCTATGGGAAAACGAGGTGCTCAAGGCCAGAGTGGCGATCTCCCACAACTATGACCCGCTGGTATCGCCGATGAACGAGATGAGCCGGCTCTGGGAGCGCTTTGATTCTCTGGAGTCCGGGCATGGGCGCAACGACTCGGCGCAATGGAACGACGCCCATGAGGCCTACCTGCAAGCCATGCAGGAAAAGACCCGTCTGGTCGAACAGTTCAAGTCGCACAACGCCTTGCTGCGCAACTCGCTGGCATTCCTGCCGACGGCAGAAGACGACATCCAGGCGCAGCTGGCCAACCTGGCCGATTTCGATAAATTGCAACTGCAGAACATCACCACCGATACCTACGACCTGCTGCTCAGCGCCCTGGAGTTTGCTCAGGTCACCTCCGCCGAAAAGGCCGCCGACATCGAGGTCGGTCTGAACAAACTGGCGGTGAATGCACAACGCCTGCCCCAGGAGTTTCAGGCGCCGATCAGGATCTTGAGTAACCACATCAGCCTGATTGCGCGGGAGCAGCCGCGGGTCAATCAACTGCTTGAAAGTATCGAAGCGATTCCCGTGGCCGACCGTCTGGACACCATCACCACCATGCTCGACCAGGATCAGCAGCGGGTCGAAATCATCGACCGCAAATACCACTTCTATCTGCTGCTGTTTTCCGTGCTGCTGATGTTGTCGCTGATGTGGCTGGCCGTTCGCCTGATTCGCAGTTTCGCCGAAATCAATCGGGTCAACAGCGCCTTGCAAGCCGCCAACGATGCACTGGAACAACGGGTCGAGGAGCGCACCCGCGAACTGAAGAACGCCCAGAGCGAACTGCTCGACGCCGCGCGTCAGGCCGGCATGGCGGAGATCGCGACCAATGTGCTGCACAACGTTGGCAATGTGCTTAACAGCGTGAACATTTCCTCCGACCTGATCGCGCGAAAACTGCGTGCCAGCAAAAGCCAGGGTTTGGGCAAGGCCATGCAGTTGATCAACGAACACCCCCACGACCTCGGCCATTTTCTCAGCGAGGATGCCAAGGGCAAATTGCTCCCCGGCTACCTCAATCAACTGGTCGCCGCCATTGCCCAGGAACAACAGGAAATGGTCGATGAGCTGAACCAGATGAACAAGAGCGTCGACCACATCAAGGACATTGTCGCCACCCAGCAATCCTATGCCGGGGCCAACAGCATGACCGAGCCGCTGTTCATCAACGAACTGCTCGAAGACGCGCTGCGCATGAACGCCGGCGCCCTGACCCGGCATCACGTCACGGTGGTCAAGGAGTACGCCGATGTGCCTCAGGTGATGGGCGACAAACACCGCTTGCTGCTGATTCTGATCAACCTCATCAGCAATGCCAAATACGCCATGTCCGACCTCAGCAATCGCCCACGAACCATGACCCTGGGGGTCAAGGTCGTTGATGACCACTTCCTCGAAATCAGCGTTCGGGACGATGGCGAAGGCATTGCCGCCGAGAACATGACGCGGATCTTTGCCCACGGTTTTACTACGCGCAAGGAAGGCCACGGCTTCGGCCTGCACAGCTGCGCCCTGGCGGCCATCGAGATGAACGGCCACCTCACCGCCCACAGCGACGGACCGGGCAAAGGCGCGCTGTTCACCCTGCAGATCCCTCTGATCAGCGTCACGGAGAACGCATGAGCGAGCAGACCAACCGCCGTATTCTGCTGATCGACGACATGCCGTCGATCCATGAGGACTTTCGCAAGATTCTTGCGCCACCGGCAGCGCAGTCGGTGGAACTGGACGAGATGGAAGCCGCACTGTTCGGCACTCAGGCTCATGCCGAGCGTCCGCTGTTTGAACTGGATTCGGCTTATGGCGGCGAAGAAGGTCTGGGCAAGCTGGTGCAGGCCATGCAGGAACAACGCCCCTACGCGCTGGCCTTTGTGGATATGCGCATGCCCGATGGCTGGGACGGCGCGAAAACCATCGAACACCTTTGGCAACAGGATCCGCTGCTGCAAGTGGTGGTGTGCACGGCGTACTCGGATTATTCCTGGGACGAACTGCTGGAACGTCTGCACGCCCATGATCGATTACTGATCCTGAAGAAGCCGTTCGACAACATCGAAGTGCAGCAGATGGCCAATACCCTGTTGACCAAATGGCAGATGACGGAGCGCGCCTCGCTGCAAATGCATCATCTGGAGGATCTGGTCGATCAACGCACCGCCCAGTTCAAGCAGGCCAGTGAAGCCCTGCAAAGAGAAATCGACGAACGCAAGCAATTGGAGGGGCAATTGGTGCAGTCGGAAAAACTCGCGTCACTGGGGCAACTGGCGGCCGGGGTGGCCCATGAAATCAACAACCCGATCGGCTTCATTTCCTCCAACCTCGGCACTCTGGACAGCTACTTCAAGCAGCTGCTGACCATGCTCGACGCCTACCAGACGCTTGGCCCCACCCAGGACCACGAGACCGTGGCACGGCTGGAGCAATTGCGCACAGACATCGAACTGGATTTTCTGCTTGAAGACATTCCCGTGCTGATCCGCGAATCCAAGGAAGGCATCGGCCGGGTCGGACAGATCGTCAAGGATCTGAAGGATTTCTCGCGGGTCGATACCAATCAGCAATGGCAGTGGGCCAACCTGCAGCAAGGCATCGAGTCGACCCTTAACATTGTCGCCAGCGAACTCAAATACAAGGCCGACGTGATCAGGGATTATCAGGCGCTGCCGGACATCGAGTGCCTGCCGTCGCAAATCAATCAGGTCATCATGAATCTGGTGGTCAACGCCGCTCAGGCCATGGGCGCCGAGCGCGGCACCATCACCTTGCGCACCGGGCAGGTGCAAGACACTGCATGGATTGAAGTTGCCGATACCGGCTCGGGCATCGCAGCGGACACTCTGCAAAAAATCTTCGACCCTTTCTTCACCACCAAACCGGTCGGCCAGGGGACAGGGCTGGGCTTGTCCCTGTCCTACGGCATCGTAAAAAAACACGGTGGAGACATTTCAGTGCGCAGCGAGCCAGGCGTGGGCACGACTTTTCGCGTTGAACTGCCGCTGCGCCAGAGCCGGCCCGGCGCGTGAGGACGCCTCAGGTGGCTTCCTGAAAATCCATCTCCGGCGGCTGGCGACGGAAGCCACCGGTGAGCACCGCGAGATACACCACACCGATTGCCAGCCAGCTCAGGCCCAGATACACCGCCAGGTGATCGAGGCTGACCATCAGCCACAAATCCGCCACCAGGCCGATGAACGGGAAAATCAGGAACAGCACCAGCTCGCGCAGCCCCTTCTTTTCACCGCCTATCCAGTAATGAAAGATCACCGACAGGTTCACCAGGCTGAACGCCAGGAACGCGCCGAAATTGATGAACGAGGTCGAGGTGGTCACGTCGAGTTTCAGCGCCAGCAATGCCACGACCGCGCAGAGCAGAATGCTGTTGACCGGTGTGCCGAAGCGCGCGTGCAAGGTGCCGAAGAACGACTTCGGCAGCACGCCGTCGCGGCCCATCGCGAACAACAGTCGCGAGCCACTGGCCTGTGCCGAAAGCCCGGAAGCAAACTGACCGACGATCAGGCCGATGAGGAAGATCGAGACGAACATGTCGCCGCCAATGTTGCGCGCAATTTCGTAGGCCGCCGAGTCGACGCTGTCGAACTGGAACGACGGGTGGGCGATCTGCACGAAGTACGAAACACCGACGAAAATCAGCCCGCCGATCAAGGTGATCAACATGATCGCCCGAGGAATGGTTCGACGTGGATCGCGGGTTTCTTCGGTCAACGTGCTGACCGCGTCAAAACCCAGAAACGAATAACAGGCGATGGCCGCACCGCTCATGATCAGCGGCATCTGCATGTCGCCATTGAAGAACGGTTTGATCGACCACAGCGGCGTGCTCGCATCGCCTCCGATGTAGTGCACGCACAACGCGACGAAGGCGATCAGCACAAGAAACTGCACAAGCATCAGCAAGGCGTTGATGCCGTTGGCCAGTTTCAGGCCGATGATGTTGATCGCACTGGTGATGCCGATGAACCCAAGGACCCAGATCCATTGCGCAATTGACGGGAAGGCCGAGGCCAGGTACGCGGCGCCGATCAGCCAGATCGCCATCGGCAGGAACAGATAGTCGAGCAGCACCGCCCAACCGGCAATGAACCCGAGTTTCGGGCTGATCGCCTTGCGTACGTAGCTGTAGGCGGAGCCGGCGACGGGGAACGCAGCGGCCATACGCCCGTAACTCATCGCGGTGAAAAACATCGCAATCAGTGCGGCCAGATAAGCGGCGGGCACCATGCCAGCGGTGGATTGGGCGAGGATGCCGAAGGTGCCGAGGACAATGATCGGCGTCATGTAGGCGATGCCGAACAGCACCACCGACCCTAGCGAAAGGGTGCGTTGCAAACGAGCCATGGGCGACTTACTCCGAATTATTGGTTTTATGGCAGAGCCGAGTTCGGCGAATGTTTCGGGTGTGGCTGATCGTTCCCACGCTCTGCGTGGGAATGCCTCAATGGACGCTCTGCGTCTGCTCTTGGGACGCGGAGCGTCCCGGGCTGCATTCCCACGCAGAGCGTGGGAACGATCGGGTACAACGGGTCAAGGGATCAGCAACTCGCGCCGCCCGCAAGCGTGCTCCACCACCTCCCCCGGCAACTTCAAGCGCTGATCATCCAGATAGCGGTAATCCTTGCGCGCGATCTTCAATTGGGCGAAATCCAGCTCAACGCTGAACGTCCCTTCTTCGCGCCCCGCCTCGAACAACAGCGCCCCCAGCGGATCAACCAGCGCACTGCCACCGGCAAACATCAAGCCGTCATCCCCCGCGTCCACGCGGTTGACCATCAGCGCGAACGCCTGATTTTCCTGAGCCCGCGCCATGATCGCGGTGCGATGGGTCGGGCCATAGGGGTCCATGTTGCCGTTGGTCACGATCAGCAACTCGGCGCCCAGTTGCGCCAAGGCACGGGCGGTTTCCGGAAACTCGATGTCGTAGCAGATCAGCAGACCGATGCGCACGCCGTTCCACACGCAGGTCGCATAGCGATCACCCGCCTCGAACACACCGCGATCGGAAGCCCACAAATGCGTCTTGCGATATTTCAAGGCAATGCCTTCGGGGGTGATCAGCAGTGTGGTGTTGAAGAAGCGACCGTTGTCGTTCTCGGCCATGCCGATCACCACCGCCATGTTGCGTTCGCGGGCGGCGGCCAGCACTGCGTTCACGGTCGGGCCATCCACTGGCTCGGATGTTTGCGCAACGGTCGCGGCAGTCGGGAAGCCCATCAGGTGAGTTTCCGGGAACACGATCAGTTGCGTGTCGGCCGCACACGCGGCAATCGCGGCAATGGCCCGTTCGAGGTTGTAGGCGGTGCCATTGTCACGGCCCGCCAGTTGCGCGAGTTCGACTTTCATCGGTAATCCTTGTTCTGAGTGCCGGGCGCTGAAAGATTGCCCGGTGGCTGTCTGTGAGCCAGTATGCGCAGCAAGCAACTGGCCTGGGAATCACGCGGCCGGGGTAACCCGATAGGGGTAGATCGATGACACTTTCGTTTGACGACATCACCTGGCACCGCGCCGTCGGGCAGTTGATCGATGCGCTGGACAAGCCTAATTTCTGGGCGCAACTGGTGCGTTTGCTCGACCAGTACGTGGCGTTCGATAGCTGGGTTGCGCTGTTGTTCAGCGCCGATCAACACCCGCAGGTGTTCGCTGAATGCCCCGGCGTGGACGGCAGTCCGGATCAACTGTTTCAGGACTATCTGCGCGGTCTGTATCTGCTCGACCCGTTCTACATCGCCTGCCGCGAGCAATCGCGCACCGGTTTGTATCGCCTCTCGGAGGTGGCGCCGGAGCATTTCGAGCTGACCGAGTATTACCAGCGATACTTTCGTCTGAATGTGGTCGCCGACGAAATCCAGTTCAATTGTCAGCTCGAAGGCGAGCGCACGTTGTGCCTGTCGCTGGGCAGTAAAAAACGTTTCACTGGCGAGCAGATCGCTTTGCTGTCATTGATCCAGTCATGGGTGCTGGGCCTGTTGCGCCAGCGTCTGCCTTATGAGATCAACGAAACCGTGGCCCTTGCCACCTCACCCGCAGCGGTGGATTGGCGGGTGCAACTGGAAGCCTCGGTGCAACAACTCAAGGGCGCGCAACTGACCGCCCGCGAACTGGACGTCGGCCGTTTGATGCTCAGCGGTTGCTCCAGTAAAGAAATCGCCCGTAAGCTGGAAATCTCCGTAGAAACCGTGAAAGTCCATAAGAAACACATGTACAGCAAGCTGGGGATCAAATCCCAGTCGGAGCTGTTTTCGATATTTCTTCAGGCACAGAACGCCTGAACAGCCAACGCACGCAGTGGCTTGATATCCCCTGTGGCGAGGGGATGAATCCCCTCACCACAATAGATCTCATCAACAGGCCCGCCTGCTGCCATAGGCTTGCAACCCATTGAGTCCGAACCAAGGAAACCGTATGAGCCTGTCACTTCTGAGCCGCTACGCCTTCTTTGCCGTCTGCGTGATTTTCACCCTCGCCAGCCTGCCTTTTCTCGAACATGACTGGCTGTGGCCGTTCACTGCCGTCACTGGCGTATTAAGCCTGATCGGCCTGTTCGATCTGCTGCAGAGCCCGCACGCGGTGCGCCGCAACTACCCGATCCTCGGCAACATCCGCTACCTGGTCGAAGGCATTCGCCCGGAGATTCGCCAGTACCTGCTCGAATCCGACAGCGATGCCCTGCCCTTCTCTCGCGCCCAGCGCTCGCTGGTGTATTCGCGGGCAAAAAACGAAACCGCCGACAAACCCTTCGGCACGCTGATCGATGTCTATCAATCGGGTTTCGAATTCATCGGCCACTCGATGCGCCCGGCACCGCTGAGTGACCCGAGCAGCTTTCGCGTTACCGTCGGCGGCCCGCAGTGCAGCCAGCCATACTCGGCGTCGGTGTTCAACATCTCGGCGATGAGCTTCGGCTCGCTGAGCGCCAACGCGATTCGCGCACTGAACCAGGGCGCGAAACTCGGCAACTTCGCCCACGACACCGGCGAAGGCAGCATCAGCCCCTATCACCGCGAGCACGGCGGCGACCTGACCTGGGAGCTGGGCAGCGGCTACTTTGGCTGCCGCACCAGCGACGGCCGTTTCGACCCGGAACGCTTCGCCGCCCAGGCACAGAATCCGCAAGTGCGCATGATCGAAATCAAGATGAGCCAGGGTGCCAAACCCGGCCATGGCGGCATCCTGCCCAAGCACAAGGTCACCAAGGAAATCGCCGAAACCCGCGGCATCATGATGGGTGAAGACTGTGTGTCGCCATCACGCCACAGCGCCTTTTCCACGCCGATCGAGATGATGCATTTCATCCAGCAACTGCGTGAACTGTCCGGCGGCAAACCGGTGGGTTTCAAATTCTGCCTCGGCCACCCATGGGAATTCATGGGCATCGCCAAAGCCATGCTGGAAACCGGCATCCTTCCGGACTTCATTGTCGTCGATGGCAAGGAAGGTGGCACCGGCGCTGCGCCCGTGGAATTCACCGACCACATCGGCGTGCCGATGCGTGAAGGCCTGCTGTTCGTGCACAACACGCTGGTCGGCCTGAATCTGCGCGACAAGATCAAACTCGGCGCCAGCGGCAAGATCGTCAGCGCGTTCGACATCGCCAGCGTGCTGGCCATCGGCGCCGACTGGGCCAACTCGGCGCGCGGCTTCATGTTCGCCATCGGCTGCATCCAGTCGCAAAGCTGCCACACCAACAAATGCCCGACCGGGGTCGCCACTCAGGATGCCCTGCGCCAGCGTGCGCTGGTGGTGCCGGACAAGGCGCAACGAGTATTCAACTTCCATCGCAACACGTTGAAGGCGCTGGCGGAAATGCTCGCCGCAGCCGGGCTCGAACATCCATCACAATTGTCGGCCAAGCACCTGGTACGACGCATGTCCGCGACCGAGATCAAATTGTTCTCGCAGTTGCATGTGTTCCTCAAACCCGGCGAACTGCTCACTGGCGAAGTGAACGGCGAGTTTTATTCGCGGATGTGGCAGATGGCGCGGGCGGACAGTTTTGAGCCGCAGGAAGTGGTCGCAGCGTAACCACAGGCTGAGCCCGTTACCATTGCAGCAGCCTGCCATGCGGCGGCTCTTTGATGACGATGAAAGCGTAATCGCCCAACAGGTAGATCCGGTAATACAGGCTGTCGACCAAAGCGGGATAACCCATGTACCCCACGCGAGCAGCGTTGCGCCGTTCGCGTTCGGCGACCACGTTGGTAATGCCCGCACTCGGCAGGTTTTCGGCAAGCATGCAGTAGTCGATGTTGAGCAGGTAGCGCAGAACCGGCAGCTGTTCTTAGGCTTGTTATGTTTGACAACTCAGGCCGGTATGGCCGCGTGGCTGCCGCTTTGCTGCGTGGCGCTGGCGACCGTTTTCACCGGTTTGGCCCCGGTCTTCACGATATGAGCTTCGGTAAACGCTTTGACAATCCGTGTGGGTTCGTCAAACCAGCCAGGATCGTTTTTGGAGAAACGATCAATCATTGGCCCACCGTGATGAGACTGGTAGTGCATTGTCCACTGGCCCGCTGTCCGGTCATATTTCATGAAGGAAAACCCGGTCAGGATCATGTCGGCATTGCCGTTCCGATCCATTCGCAAACCATAATCCGGAAACTCCATGGCAGCACTTTGTCCCCAGCCATGCTCATGAACGGGAAGGTCGTTGTATTGAGCGGCTTCCATGCCCGCTTCAACGTGCCGCACACGCAAAGTCTTCTCCCCCATCTGATCGACCGTGAATGAACACCCACTGAAATTCGGTGTGAATACGTGATCAGGCTCTGCCCATCCTGGATGAACAGGTATATCCACGTACCCGCCCTGAGGCGCCCAATAAGCATGGACCGAGTCGAGTTGACCAGGCCGCTCTCCGGCCTTCACTTCCACCACCTTCAAGGCATTGAACTCGGTTTTCACTGCACCGGAGGTCGTCATTCGCTGCATGGAAAAAATCATCGCTCCGCCACCTTCCCGGTTTGTGAGCTGCGGATCCACCTTGCTTGGATTTGACCAATGCTTGGCGTTGAACAGGTCGCCGATAATCGGCAGCCTGGCAAACTCCGCGCCCGACAGCGCCTGGTGGATATTGGTCGGAGTGGTCGCGTAAGGCACAAATTGAAACTTGCCCCAATCGTAGGACAAATGGCGGACGTCCTTGAGCAACACGACTTGAATGGCGGGCTCCTCCAGACCGTTTGGCAAACCCTCGCGCTTAAAGGGTGGCGGGGTATAAACAGGTTTGGCCGGGGCAGGTCTCTGCCTCGGGAATGCACTGGAATGCGCGCCATCAACCCCGTCGGTGATGTCACCGCCTTTCACGGACAACGATTGCCATTGATCCGGCGCCACTTGGCGAAGCCTGGTGCCCTGCACGCGATTGGTCGCGGGGTGGACGATGGCGACATCCGTGATATCAAGGTTCACGTTGAAATCGTCCCTGATCAGATACACCTTCGATTTGCCGGTTGCATCGATATTGCGAATGAAGCAGCGCTGGCCGTCGACACTTCGAAAAATACCTTTGGCATTGGCTTGCAGACCGGAGATTTGCGCTGACTTGACAGCCAGGCGACTCAATTCCTTGTTATCGAATCCATTAAGTCCGAAGCGGCCAGGTGTTGGCCTGAAGTCGCCGGGCGTACCATAAATCCGATTGTTCACAGGGTTGTAGTGATACCACTTGTCGTTGTTCAACACGCCCAGGCTTTCGACACTTTGCTCGCCCAACTTCCAGGTACCGATCAGCGTCGGCCCGTGTTCTTTACTCAGGGCCTGCAACAAGTCGTAGCTGCTCGCCGCGCCACGCAACTTGTTGATCTGCTGCAGGCCTTTGGCGCCTGTAAACTTCAGCCCCCTGCCCAGCAGTCGGGCTCCTCCCACTGCCAAATCATCCAATCCACTCAGCGGATTGAGTTCACCAATAATCACTGCGCCGATTATCTTCGCCGCCTTCAGTGCCTTGCCGACAGCCAAAGCGGTCTTGGCACCGATCTGCGCCAACTTCGTCACGGCACCTGCACCGGCGGTGACAAATCCCAATAGATCGAGGAACAGATCCACTGCGCCGTCAACATGGTTACCGTTCACAAAATTAGTAATAGAGGACTTGAACGGAATCAGATTGAGCACAAAATCCCTGGCGGCTTCCACGGCTGCGTCCTCGCGATCTTTTGTGGTCATGCCTTCGGCAGCCTTCAAGATGTTCTTACTGTCGAGATCAAGATGCTCCACAAACGCGCTGGCAATCGCTGTGGTTCTCCTGCTTCGGTAGCTTTGCGGGGGCAGTTCGTTCGGTGATTGTTTTTGCTTGAGTTGCGCCGCTGCCGTCGTTTCGGCGACATGAAAAGGCTCAGTGGTGTACTGGATACTCGGAATGTTCAGGTCGTACTCGTCTTGCGCTGTTGCAGGGTCGATATCGGTTTTGTCGATCATGCTGCGGCTTAAGTCCATCCGATATATCGAGAGTTTTTTCTCGACGCCTCGCTCGACTCGCAGAATCAGTGCAGGGCTGGTGGACAGGTGGTTTTTACCAACAAAGCCCGTACTGAGCCGGTAGGTCTTTTGCTGATAGAAATCGACCTTTCCGTATTCCAGGTTTTCTCTATCCTTCAATGGCAACTGGGATATCAGATGCCTTACGCTGCCATCGGCAACTTTCTTGAGGTTACGGACAGCACTACCGAACTCGGTCTTGAAGGTGTCGGGCACGCCGAATTCGAGAGTGGCATTGACTGCACCGATAAGCGGCTTTAGCCGTGGATTGTCGGTTTTCCATTGGTAATAAGGCGGACCTCCGATCATGGCCATGTCCAACAGCGAATATTTACTGACGGGCCCCGTACCTAAAAAGAGCGAATAAGCGATGGTTTGCAGAGGGTCGGCGAGTTCAAAGACTCGCTCTTCAAAGGGTACGTTATCGCCAAACTTTTCTCTTAGTTTGGCCAGGGCGATTTCTTTACGACTGGGTATCTGACTGTTCAACAGGGTCGACGTCTCTAGACGATCGGCGAGTTGCTGATTGAATGCGGTTTTCGCATAGTCCAGTTTTTCGTTGGAGTACCGCTCATCAGCGGCCCTTTCCAGCACACCGTTGACGACGCCCCAATCCACCAACGCTGATGCATGGGCTTGCCGGGTAACTACCGGATCAAGCAGGGCGGCACTTTGCGCACTGACCATGACTTGGGCAAACGTCATATTCGCGAGCTTTCCCGGTGATTGGGCGTCGATTGTCGCCGCAGCAACCGCGAGGTTAAACCAGGCAGTGGTGCCATATTTCACACTGTCGGGGATATCTTTGATCAGGAAAACAGCAGCCTTTCTCAGCAACAATGCGTACGTCGCCAGCCCGGCCATTGCTGGACTGATCAGGCTTTCTGCAATCAAGTGCGCCCGCAGATCATCGAATACCACCGACGCGCATTTTCCCCAGTGTCTCTCGCTGGCCAGATCGAATCCGGCAACCTGGTTGCGCAGAGTATTTCCCATGGACGCTGGATCCAGCAGCCAATGGACGGCAGCCAATGCATATTCGCTGATGCTGACATCGGTAGAGATCCCGTTCAGGTGTGTCTGTACCACCAGCCCCAATGCCTGGCCGCGAGCACCGGTGATAAGAGCTTCCAGTGCCGCAGCCGGGTCCTGTAATGATTCAGTTGAAAGCGGCTGGTCGCTGTTCAAATAATCCAGTATCCCAAACCCCGGTTTGATACCACCCTCTACATATTTACTGATGTGGGCCCGTGCCAGTTTCTGTTCAGCGACACTGAGCGGTACCGGCCAGGACAATGCACCACCGAAGTTTCCAAACTTGTGCGGCACGATATTATCGACTTTCAGGTGAGTTGAAATTTTGCCAGCCTGAGTATTATCAGAGGTAGAAGCTGCATTGACAGAGGAACCATTAGATACTGACATTCGATCATCCTTGACGAATTAAAGAGAATCAAAAGTAAATAACCAAACCGGCAAAACAAGAAGCCAATATCTATTGCAAATTTGACGACCTCAAATACTACACAAGCCATTACATACATAAACCCACACACGCATTACCAATTGCATATTACTGGCTATGTATTCATTCAAATTAAAACCTGTGCAAAACCCCTCATCATCTTATTCAATGAACAACATGAGTTTTCTATTGATATTGGCAGACATGCTTTTCGAAAAGATGCATGAAGACATTACTGAACGGGACTGGATGCCGACGGTAAAACGCAAAAAGATCGCCGCCCCCGGTAGCACCTTGAATAATTTTCAGGGACTACTGGAGGCGGCGATCTCTTGTTTTCGCCTATCGCGCTTTACAACTTACGAAGCCGAACGCGCAGCACCTTGTGTCACTTGGGTCGGTTGCAACTTGAACACGTAAAACAACACGGTCAGCAGCACCAGGAATACCGGCCCTACGTACAGCGCGATGCGCGTGTCCGGGAAGTACGCCATCAAGCCGACCACCAGCACCAGAAACGCCAGCGCACAGTACGAACTGAGCGGATACAGCCACATCTTGTATTTCAGACCCGCACGCTCGCTGGCGCTCAGGCCTTTGCGGAATTTCAATTGCGCCAGCAGGATCATCACCCAAGTCCAGATCGCGCCGAAGGTGGCAATCGAGGTCACCCAGACGAAGACTTTTTCCGGCACCAGGTAGTTGAGCAACACGCCGATCAGCAAGGCAAAAATCGACAGCAGCAACGCCCGGCGTGGCACGCCGTTGGAGGTCTTGGCGAAACCGGCCGGGGCCTGACCGTTCTGCGCCAGGCTGTAGAGCATGCGCCCGGTGCTGAAGATGCCGCCGTTGCAGGAAGACAGGGCCGCAGTGATCACCACGAAGTTGATGATGCCGGCCGCCGTCTTGATGCCCAGACGTTCGAAGGTCATCACGAACGGGCTGCCCTGCGTGCCGATTTCATTCCATGGGTAGATCGACAGGATCACGAACAGTGCACCGACGTAGAACAGCAGAATCCGCCAGAACACCGAGCCGATGGCGTTAGGGATGGTCTTCTGCGGGTTCTTCGCTTCACCGGCGGTCAGGCCGATCATCTCGACACCGAGGTAGGCGAACATGACCATTTGCAGCGACATCAGCACACCGGTCACGCCGTTAGGCATGAAACCGCCGTGCGCCCACAGGTTGGAAATTCCCAGGGCCACGCCGTCGTTGCCGAAACCGAAAGCGATGATGCCAACGCCGCCGATCACCATGGCGATGATGGTGACGATCTTGATCAGGGCGAACCAGAATTCGAATTCACCGAAGGCCTTCACCGCGATCAGGTTGATCGAGCCCATGCTGACCAGCGCCGCGAGGGCCCAGATCCAGCGCGGCACATCGGGGAACCAGATGCCCATGTACACGGCGACGGCGGTGATTTCCGCGACGCACGTCACCAGCCACAGGAACCAGTAGTTCCAGCCTGTGAGGAAACCCGCCAAAGGCCCGAGATAGTCTTGCGCGTAGCGGCTGAACGAACCGGCCACCGGGTTGTGCACGGCCATTTCGCCGAGGGCGCGCATGATCACCAGGATCGCCAGACCGCCAAGAATGTAGGAAAGCATGATCGCCGGGCCGGCCATTTCGATGGCTTTGGCCGAACCTAGAAACAGGCCGACGCCGATACAGGCGCCGAGCGCCATCAGGCGAATATGCCGTTCGCCGAGTTCGCGTTTGAGCGGACCGCCTTGAGCGGTTTCGCCGTGGGGCAGGTGATTGCCAACTGGCATAGGGGTGCAACCTCGTCTTGTTATTGGATAGGACCACCGAGTGTCGAAGCCTCGACCGATAGGCGTTGGCTTGTAGAAAACCGCGCCTGCTTCGTGGGCAAACGCGTCTTGTAGGACAAAACCTGCAAGATCAGCGGGGCGTGCAGTATAAAAAGCGCTGGGCAGGTATTTTCACTCTATAAAACACAATATTCAGCGACAACTCTCGGCAAAAGCCCGGTTTACGGAGAGGCATTACCTGCATTACGTAGGAATTTTCACCGCCGAAAAAGGCGCCGAGTATTGCACAGCATTGGTGCATCGTCATGCTTGTGCTTAGGTCGAATTGATCCCCTCAAAGGCTCTGGCCTGCTCATCTCCAAGACAATTGATGGCAAAGCTTTATCTGTGGCGAGGGGATTTATCCCCGATGGCCTGCGCAGCAGGCTCAAACCCTGAAAATGCGGTGTGTCTGTATATATGGGGGGGGCTGGTTTTGGGGCTGCTGCGCAGCCCATCGGGGATAAATCCCCTCGCCACAGATACCCCCCCTCACCACAGATACCTCCTCTGCACACCAATCTCCTCTCCAATTAAATCGCTCTCTCCGTCCTTCACAGAAATCAGAAAATTCACTCAGGCGTTACAGATCCGACTCGGCTAACCCGGCACTAACCTAAAAAGATCAACCACAAGGAAGTGAAAGTGTCTGCCTATCCAAATTCCTGTCGTCTGCGCCTGGGCCGAAGCTCCGAGGTCGGTCGCGCCTATTTCATCACCGCTGTAGTCCACAATCGTCAGCCCATATTTTCCGATTGGCAAACAGGCCGTCTACTTGTCGACCAACTTCGTCAGGCACACGACAAAGGCCAGGCTGAGTCTATTGCCTGGGTTGTAATGCCCGACCATTTTCATTGGCTGATGCAGTTGAAGAGCGACGATCTTGGCGCTGTCATTGGCGGGATCAAGGCTCGCTGTACTCACGCTGTTAACAAAAAAACCGGGAGACGCGGGCCGTTATGGCAAACCGGGTTTCACGACCGCGCCATCCGCGATGGAGAAGACCTGAAACCGTTCGCCCGCTACATCATTGCCAACCCACTACGGGCCGGACTGGTAGAAAAGATAGGCGACTATCCACTCTGGGATGCCTGCTGGCTGTGAACCCGAATGTGGCGAGGGGATTTAGCGAAACGTCGCACCGCCCCGATGGCCTGCGCAGCAGGCCCAAGCCCTGAGAATGCGGTGTAGGTGTAACTGTATATATGGGGGGGCTGGTTTTGGGGCTGCTTCGCAGCCCATCGGGGCGGTGCGACGTTTCGCTAAATCCCCTCGCCATAGTAATTCTGCTGAGCCAATAAATTCCCTCCCCCCACCCCTTCACAATTTTTTCACCAGCGCCAACCACCGTCTAAGCTTCAGACAAGTCCGATCAATCTGCGTGAATGGATCAATCGACTATGGGCGCTTTGTGGCAGACCGATTCGAGTAAAGCCGTGGTTCCGACTGAACGTGTGGATGATCAAGCGCCTGTCCCTGAAAAACCCCGCCGCAGCCGGCACGGGTGGAAGGCTTTCTGGTTGTTGCTGCTGATTATCGCGGTGGTGGTGGGGCTGGCTGCCTCCAAGGAAATGCGCACCTCGCGTTTTCAATCCCGGGAGCTCAGCCAATATGCCGCCTCGCTGACCTACAAACTGGAGCCGGGCCCCAGTGAAGCCATTCGTTATCCGGGCAACGGTCCGTTCGACCTGCGGCTGGGTTACAGCTCCCTTGATGAATTTCTGCCGCGCCTGCTCAAGCGCAACTATGTCGTCACCGAGCAGACGCGTTTTTCACCGGCGCTGCTGAGCTACACCGACAAAGGCCTGTTTGTGCCCTACTCCGAGAAAATCCAGGCCGGGCTGTCGATCACCGATTGCCGCGCCGCACCGCTGTACAAGTACAACTATCCGCAGCAACTGTATTCGAGCTTCGCGGCGATTCCACCAGTGGTGGTCAACAGTCTGCTGTTCATTGAAAACCGCTTCCTGCTCGACCCCAAGCAACCCCTGGCCAACCCCGCCGTGGACTGGCCACGGTTCGGCATGGCCGCGTGGTCACAGGTGGCGAAGTTGCTGCGCCTGCCCGGGCAATCTGCCGGGGGCAGTACCCTGGCGACGCAACTGGAGAAATACCGGCATTCGCCCGATGGTCTGACGGTGTCCGGCGCCGAGAAGATTCGCCAGATGATTTCCGCCAGCGTGCGCGCCTATCAGCCCGGCCCGGAAACCCTCGGCGCGCGGCAGAACATCATTCGCGACTACCTCAACAGCGTGCCGCTGTCCGCCGTGCCCGGCCACGGCGAGGTGCACGGCATGGCCGAAGGGCTGCGGGTCTGGTACGGCACGGATTTCAACAAGGCCAACGAACAGTTGAACAGCCCTGCGACCGACCCGAAAACCATGGCCGAAAAAGGCCTGGCCTTGCGTGAAATGCTCTCGCTGATGATTGCCCAGCGGCGCCCGTCGCATTACCTGACCAAGGGCCACGAAGAACTCGCCGACCTGACCGACAGCCACTTGCGCCTGCTCAAGCAGAGCGGCGTGATCGACAGCGCCCTCGCCGACGCGGCACTGGCCAGCACCGTCAGCTACCGCGACTGGCAGACCCAACCGACCATTCAGCCGATTGAAACCAACAAAGGCATCAGCGTCGCCCGCAGCCGTTTGGCGAGCATGCTCAATCGTCCGCTGTACGATCTCGACCGTCTCGACCTCTCGGCCACCAGCACCCTGCAGGGCGACCTGCAAACCCAGGCCACCGCTTATCTGAAGAAACTCGCCGACCCGGCCTACGCCGGCGAAATCGGCCTGCTCGGCGAACGCCTGTTGACCCCCACCAGCACCACTCAAGTGCGCTACAGCTTCACCCTGTTCGAACTGACCCCGGACGGCTCGCGGGTGCGGGTGCAGACCGACAGCACCGATCAGCCGTTCGACATCAACGAGGGCAGCAAACTCGAATTGGGCTCGACGGCGAAGATGCGCGTGCTCACCACCTACCTGCAAATCATCGCCGAGCTGCACGACAAATACGGCGCCATGAGCGTGCCGGAACTGAAGAAAGTCGAAGTGCCGGATCAGGATCGCCTCAGCCAATGGGTCATCGACTATCTGATCCAGAACAAGGATCACGACCTGTCGAAGATGCTCGGCGCCGCCCTCGATCGCAAATACTCGGCCAGCCCCGGCGAGGCGTTTTTCACCGGTGGCGGGCTGCACGTGTTCCACAACTTTCGCAAGGAAGACAACGGCCGCATGCCGACCCTGCGTGATGCCTTGCGTGAGTCGATCAACCTGCCGTTCATTCGCCTGATGCGCGATGTGGTGCGCTACGTCACCTACTCCGGTCCCAACAGCAGCGCCGAACTGCTCAAGGACGACCGCGACCCGCGACGTCAGGAATACCTGGCCAATTTCGCCGACCGCGAAGGCACTTCGTTCCTGCTCAAGTTCTGGAAAAAGTACAAAAACAAGGACACCCAGGCGCGCCTCGACACCTTCCTCGACAGCATGCGCCCGACCCCGATCCGCATGGCCGCCGTGCACCGTTACCTGTTGCCGAACGCCAGTCAGGAAGATTTCAACAGCTTCGTGCGCTCGCACCTCAAGGGCGCCAAGCTCACCGAGAAACTCACCGATGATCGCCTGATCAGGCTCTACGATTCCTATGGCCCGGGCAGTTACGACCTGCCGGATCAAGGCTTCATCGCCAAGGTGCACCCGCTCGATCTGTGGTTGATGGGTTACCTGTTGAACAACCCCGACGCGACGTTTAGCCAGATGGTCAAGGCCAGCCAGTTCGAGCGTCAGGAAGTTTACAGCTGGCTGTTCAAGAGCAAGCACAAGGGCGCGCGCGACAGCCGCATCCGCACCATGCTCGAGATCGAAGCGTTCCTGGAAATCCATCAGCGCTGGCAGAAAGTCGGTTACCCGTTCGATCATCTGGTGCCGTCGCTGGCAACCGCCATCGGCAGCTCCGGCGACCGCCCGGCCGCCCTGGCAGAGCTGATCGGCACCATCCTCAACGACGGCGTGCGCATGCCGACCCTACGCATCGACAGCCTGCACTTCGCCGCCGGAACCCCCTATGAAACCCGACTGGTCAATGACCCGCATGTCGGCAAACGGGTGATGCCGTCGGAAGTTGCGACAGCCATGCGTGAAGCCTTGTCGCAGGTGGTGGACGCAGGCACGGCAAAACGTGTTTCCGGCAGTTTCAAACTGGCTGATGGCAGCCCGCTGGCCATGGGTGGCAAAACCGGTACCGGCGACAACCGGATCGAGGCCATCGGCTCAGGCGGAAGGATCCTCAGCTCGAAGTCGATCAACCGCACGGCGACCTTCGTTTTCTACATCGGCGATCACCATTTCGGCACCCTCACCGCGTTCGTTCCGGGGCGTTCTGCGGAGAACTTCAAATTCACCTCAGCCCTGCCGGTACAGGTGCTCAAGGGCATGGCACCGATTCTCACACCGTACTTGCAACCGGGTAGTGACTCGCAATGCCGGCCTGCGGAAAACACCCAGGTCACCCTGGTCACAGCACCTGCCGTCGAGCGTCTTTGAACAGCGTTCGGCGTCAGGAAGGTTGAGATAACCCGGCGCACCGGGTGGTACAGAGTTATTTTTTTCGATTCGAATTTTCGACCGGTCGGCCGCGAAAACCCCGGTTTAAACACGTGGGTTTTTAGTCTTTTGTTTTGAGCCTTCACCGATAAGGTGATCATCCCTACCAAGCACTCAAGGATGATTGCCATGCCTGCGTCCCCCTCCTCCGCCGACGATCTGCACAAGGGTCGGCACCACGAATTCATCAAAAACACGCTCCACGGCACGTTCAAGTCCGCCACCCTCAACCGAGGACTGGCACTCAGTGCCGCGACGCTGAAACCCGAAGCGTGGTACGCCACCTCGCACACCCTCCAGCACGACAAACTCAAAGCCGCCAATCTCAAGGCCTGGGCTTCGCAGAACAAAGTCGACGTACTGCTGGCCAAACTCGATATCTACACGTTTGCCACGCCGCTGTTGCAAGCGAAACTCAAGGAGCGCTGCGGCGTCGACATCGACGTCAAAACCACCTGGCTGCGTTTGTACATGCCCAAGGACAAACCCTGGTGGGCCATCGACATCTCGGGGGGTGCCACGGCCCGCACGGTGTCGTTGCTGGATGCCGCACTGCACAATTTCGCCAAAGACGAACAGGTCGATGCCGCCTCGGCTTTCATCAGCAAACCCGATGCGCTGGGCCACTTCGAGGTGCTTACGCTGGCCAATCTGAGCATCAGCGAGTTCCAGACGCTGTGCCGGGAACTGGACATTGGCGCGCAGTACAAAAAACATCTGGAAAGCTATCTTTTGTCCGGCGACGCCGTCGCCGATGCGGTGCTCAAGCACAAAGTCGTCGAGAGCCAGAAAGACGCACTCACGGTGGCGGCACAGTTGGCGTTGATCACCGGCGACATTCAGTACGACGTCTACAAACTGATGCTGGAATTGACCAAGGACAAACCCCGGCTGGTGCTCAATGGCCGCAGAATGCAGTGCTGCGATCTTTCGATGATGGACAACCGCCTGACCGGCATCACCCTGCTGATCCCCGCCAGACCCGACACCCGTGGCATCAATCGGTTGATCGTGTACCTGCCCCACGACCCCGACCACCCGCTCAAGGAGTACGCCTCGGTCGATGCGTTTATCGAGGAACTGGCGCGGCAGTTGCGTGAGGATAAACTCGCTGCATCCTCACAAATGACCTATCGACAATTCTTCAGCCAGTTTGTCGATCAACAACAGCGCGGGCATTTTTTCGCCAGCCTCGAGCAACGCCTGTTCAAGCTGCAATGGCATCCGCCCGGGGATCCGACGGATCAACGCCCGACATGGCGCAAAGAGCCGGTGCCGCGACCACGCCTGCAAATCGATACCGTCGCGCTGCCCGCCGATTACTGGCGACACGTCTACCAGCAAAAGCTCAACAAGATCCTCAACGATGGCCGCGAGATCGCCGTGTCCACTGCCGACACCGACAGCAACACGCGCTGGGCCTGGTGGGACAACTTCAAGAAAATCGTCTCGGACATTTTCAATGCCGCCCTGCTGATCGCCACGCCGTTCGTGCCGTTTCTCGGCGAGTTGATGATGGCCTACACCGTGTACCAACTGACCAGCGACGTCATCGAAGGCATTGTCGATCTGGCCGAGGGACTGGGGCAGGAAGCCGCCGAGCATGTGATCAGCGTGGTCACCGACGTGATTCAGCTGGCGGCCTTCAGTGCCGGAACCGCCATCGGCTCAACCTTGCGCGTCAAGTTTTCCAAGTTGGTCGACGACATGAAACCCGTGCGTTTGCCCAGTGGCAAAGCCAGCCTCTGGCATCCGGATCTTGGCCCTTACGAACAGAAGAATCTGGCGCTGTCGGTGGCTTCGAAACCCGACCGACTGGGCCTGCACCGTCATGGCAACGACCTGCTGCTGCCGCTCGACGGCAAGCTGTACAAGGTGCAGAAAGCCACGACCGAACCGGCGCACAAGACCCACCGCATCGAACACCCCTCACGCGCCAACGCCTATCAGCCGACCCTTGAGCACAACGATCACGGCGCCTGGCTGCACGAAGCGGAAAACCCCGAGGATTGGTCAGGCCCGACCCTGATGCGCCGGCTCGGCCACAGCGTCGAACGCTTCTCGCCGCTGGAGCTGGAGCAGATCCGCGTCGCCAGCGGCACCGACGCTGAAGAGTTGCGACGCATGCACATCGACAACAGCCCGCCGCCACCGGTACTGGCCGACACGATCAAGCGTTACAAGGCCTATGACGATGCAGACACCACCATCGCCGATATTCGCGCCGGGCGGCCGATCGACGCGCAATCGGTGTGGTTTGAACCGATCATCACCCGACTGCCCGGCTGGCCAACCGAGCGGGCATTGCGCGTGTGTGAAAACGCTGACCTCAGCGGCCACTCGCGCCAGTACGGCAATCCGGCCGCCACCGAGGCCGATACCCTGAGCATCGGCCTGCCGGATCTGACCGCCGGCCGACTGCCCGAGCGAGCGGCGGTGTTTCTCACCGACAGCGAAATGCGCGCCTTGGCCGGTCGTGAAGTCCCGGCAGCACAGCGTCCCCAGGCCATGCGCAATCTGCTCGCCGATGCGGTAGATGACCTTCAGGGTGATTTGGCTTCGCGCATTTATCAGGGTACGGAACGCTCCAACAAGGCCGACGTACGGGTCATGACCCAGACCTTCCCGGACATGCCTCTGAGCCTCGCCGAAAAAACACTGGCCCAGGCCCGACCGGCCGAGCTGGAGCGGATTGTCAGCGAAAACCGCCTGCCCCTGCGCATCAAGACGCAGGCCCGCGAGGCCAACTTCGAAGCCACCACGGCCCGCGCCTACGACGGTTTCTACCATGACGAACGGGTGGTGCCGGACACCGAACGGCTTGCGCTCAACACCCTGCGCACTTTTAGCGACAGTTTTGGCGAGATGCGCCTGGAAGTGCGTGACGGCACTTACGACGGCCCGTTGCGTTGCAGCGTCGGTCCGGACGAACCTGCCAGCGTCAGACGCCTGATCCGCGATGAACACGGCCGCTACGAAGTGCTCGACGGCGACAACCGTACCCTGCAGGCCCCCGCCGACTTTTACGAAGCGCTGCTGCAGGCCCTGCCGGAGGACAAGCGTCAGCAGATCGGTTATCAGAAAGGTCAGGGACGCTTGCTCAAACTCTGGATCATGGACAAAACCGCGGCACCGGCCGAACGTCGGGTACTCCTCGCCGAGCCGCCCGTGCGCCCGGTGGCGAGCATTGAAACCGTCGAGCTGGTGCGTGGCTGGCCATGGCCGTTCGGCGAAAAAACCTTCGAGGAGCGCATCAAACAGTTGTTTCCAAAGCTGAACGAGCGTCAGGTGAACAACTTTGCCGAAGCCTTGCGCGCCAAACCGGATCCCGAAGCGGCGCTGCAACAACTCAAGGACCAACTCAAGGAACTGCGCAGCACACTGGCACGCTGGCGCAACAGTCAGCCGGTGGGACTGGACAGTGCCGGCGAACCGATTCATGGCGTTTCGGCCGAGTTCCTGCGCACTGGCGGACTGCACCTGGAGGAGCGCCTGCTCGATTGCTTTGAACGCAAGAACGAGGCGTTCGCCGAGCGCGATCAGCATCCAGATCAAGGCTACACGCTGGATTTATCCTCCGACCTTTCCCGCCCGGATCACGACCGTTGGTGGAACGAAATGCGCCGGCAACCCGGCATGAAAAAATACCTCGATCAGATCACCGCACTGAAAATCGACAATGGACGCTTCTCCCCGGACAGCCAATTGCTCAATGACCTGCCGCAACTGCGCCAGTTGAGCGCCCGCCAGTGCGGCCTGAACAACGTGCCATCAGCCATCGGCGAAATGCGTGATCTGCAGACCCTCGACCTGACCGATAACCGCATCAGGCTCAATGACGAATCGGCCGCACGTCTGAGCGGCCTCACCCGCCTGCAATCGCTGCGCTTGACCGGCAACCCGTTGGGTCAGGCGCCGGACGTCGGGCGCATGTATCGCTTGAATGAATTGAGTCTGGCCAACAGCGATATCCGCGACTGGCCGCGCGGTCTGTTCCGGGTCGCCAATGCACCGCGCCATCGCCCGCGCAGTTTTGCCTTGGACATGCGCCGATCCCCGATCACCACCGTCCCTGAGGTCACGCCCGGCTCCGATGGAGCTTTCATCCTTTCCCGCGCACGCTTCGATACCCAGCGGCTGGCCGACTCCGACCGCATTCGTTACGGCAACTACCGCGAGTCGGCGGGGTTCAGCCGCCAGCAAGCGTATTCCCCAGCGGTGGAAAACGAAGTCAGCCATTGGCTGTCATCGGATGAGCCAACGACGTTCAGCGCATCACAGTCGCTCAGGCGACAGCGCGAAGAATCCTGGCAGGACGTGATGGCCGAGCCCGGCTCCGAGGATTTGTTCAGGATTATCCGCGAACAAAGAGAGAGCGAGGATTACCGCTCCGAGCGATCACGCAAGAGACTCACCCGACGCGTCTGGGAACTGATCGAGGCCGCCGCCCTTGACACCGACCTGCGTGAACAATTGTTCGAACAGGCCCGTGCGCCGGAAACCTGCCAGGACGGCAACGCTCAACTGTTCAACTCCATGGGGCTGAAGGTGCTGGTGTCCAAAGCCTACGCCGAGCGGACCTCGGCCAGAACACTGGACGATAACCTGGTGCGGCTGGCCCGCAGTGCTGCGCGCCTGGAAAGAGTGGGTGATATCGCCCGCGAAGAAGTCAGCCGCCAGCAACAACGGAACCTGATCAACCCTTCAGTCAATCTGCCACCGGATCAATTTGAAGTGCACCTGGCCTTCGAAACGGGACTGGCCGAGCGTCTGGGCCTGCCATGGCAGTCCGACGGCATGATGTATCAACTGCGCTCAGGCGTAGACCAGGGCATGATCGACCGGGCCTACGACACGATCATCGAGCGTGAACGTGGCGAGGGGCTGGCCAACGGCATGCTCGACTTGTATGTCGACGGCTTCTGGGAGCGCCATTTGCGCAGAACCCATCCCACGCAATTTGAAGCCAATGACCAGGTGTTCGAAGAACAGCATCGGCGACTGGAAGAGTTGCGTGAATTACAGACACAGTGGGTCAACACCAAAGACCCCACGCGACTGAATCCACTGGCCCGCCGCATGGAGGCTCTGGCCAGACAATTGAACGCACGCGAAGCTGAAATCTTCAGCGGCGAAGTCATGAGCGATGCCTACTACAGCCGGCTGTTGAGCGACCTGGCGTACACACGCAATGACCTGGCCAGACAACTGACCCACAAGGCGCTGCAGACTGCCGGTCTTGAGGAGAAACCCAAACCGTCTAGCCCAACTCCGAATCCCAGACAACCGTGACGTTGCCTGAGTAGCTGCGCGCGTAGCCTTCCTGCAGCATTTCATCTACCGCATCCCGGGCCACCTCGAAATGCAGGATCCCGGGCTTGCGGTCGAGGTAGAAACCCGGCTGGAACATTTCGCTGCCACTGCCGTCGCGCAACAGTCGGCGGCGATTTACCGGACGTCCCGCTGCGTCGGTCAGCCCGGTGGGTAACGTGACACTGACTTCCAGTGGCACGGCGTGGCCAGCGGTGGGTTCCCACAGTGCACAATTGTTGTCGCTGGCGTACTCGCACGTCAGGTTCATCTTGAAACGGCTTGAAGCGGAAATGTGAAACGTCTGATCACGCATCAGCCGTGCCGGTTTGCGCCCCTGATCGAGCCACGAATGCCAGCCACCGACGGGTTCCAGCACCACACGGTTACCACCCGGGGGGAGGTCGACTTTCAGCGTGTGGGTGACCGTGAGGAGGAAATTCAAAGTCAGCAACGAGTCGGATGGAATCATCACGTCGCCCATGTCGAAATCCTGGTTGGGGCCAACGGTGTAGCTGATTGAACCGGTGTAGTTGCCTGCATCCATTTGCAGTGGATTGGGCGTACGCAATTCGTAGGCGTAGACGAAAAATACGTAGCGCATGGACGCCGGAATGTCGAACTTTGCCTGTTTGCTGCAGGCGCCGGCCCCGGTCGGCACCTTCCAGAAGCTGTTGTAGCCGAACGATCCAGCCGAAAAAGTACCGATGCCCTGACAGGGCGGCGGAGCGTACATCCATGCACCACCCGCCCACAGATCATCCCAGCCGCCACCACCGGTCAACTCTTCAATCGTCTGTGGCAATCGCGTTTCATGACCGATACCGGCAATCCTCAACTGGAGGATCTGCGTATTGCCGGACGCATGGGTCACGGTAACGTCGCGCCAGTCGGAGGGAATTCTGGCCATCCCGCCCTGGCGAGGATCGCTGTGGTTGGCCAGGATCGGCGCATTGGCCGTGAAAGGAATCCGAGCGACCAGGCTGAACAAACCTGACGGCTCACACGCCCAGGGCGCTTGTCGACAGAAACCTTCCGACGGCGTGCGGTTCGTGAACTGATTTCTTTGCGGGTTGGCAAAGTCCGGTTCGAAGGTCGCTTCGATGTTATGCACTTCAGCCGGTACAGCACCGGCAAACAGCATCAGCAGCAAGCCGCTCCATGGCCGGCGAATGCTTATGAAATTCACGTTGGTTCTCCAGAAAAGTGCGCGACAACAAGCGCTGAAAGATACGACTCACGCACCGGGCGCCCTGGCATTGAACAACAACAGCACATTGCCGCTGTACTCGCCGGGGCGATACCCCCCGGCGGGTTTGACCGGATCGATTTCCAGCAGCACGCGTTTGCCCGCCGCCGCTTCCTCTTGGGAAACCACCTGGCGCGGCGGCATCTCTGCGCTCAATGGCACGCCATTGAAGGCGACGCGCAATTCGATATCCTCACCAGCCCTGCCGTTGGACAGGTAGGGCACGGCTTCCAGGCGCGCTTCGATCGCACTGGTGTCGTGACGTACGTCGAAATTCTTGTGCACGCTGCCCAGGCTTGAGGTGACGTAATTCCAGTCGAGCCGCTGTGGCCGGTGAATCCAGTCGGGCTCCGCCGGAATGACGTAAAACGGCCGACTGGGCACGGTCAGCGAGACCTCGAAGGTGTGCTCTTCGCGGGCCGCCCATGTCGCGGTGGCCGTCAGGGCCGCCGCGACCATCACAGCGGCGACGGTGCATTGCTTGATCATGTGGGTTACCCGTTGCGTCAATGGAGAACAGGTCTAGCGACTGCTGACCTTCAGGACCTTCTTCTCGGCGCCCTCGATCAGAAAGAAGCGATACTGACGGCCCTTCTCTTTATCGAAGGCGAAGGACTTGCCGGCCAGTACATGGTGTTTGGTCGTTGCGCCGCAGTCGGCTTCATTGGTCAACGCGCAGCTTTTGAACTCGTCAATGATCACCACGGTGTTGCCGTTGTTGCGCAATTCGTAGCGGCTGTCGGTTTCATTGATCGCGGTGGCAAAACGCGCATCCCGGGGCCGCACGAAAAAGATCGTGCCGAACCCGGTCATCACGTTAACCCCGGCGCTCAGGGCCTTTTTATAGTCCTCGCGCTCCTCGTTGTTAACCGCAAACTCGTCTTCCTTTTCCGGCACCACCGGCACGAAACGCACGCGGAAATAGCGCTCGCGATCACGCTCACCCATGTACAGCAAACGCGTGCCCTGCATGCCTTGGGACGGCACGATCAACCGCGCCGGACTGGCCATGACGCCGTTGCGTGAGGCGCCGTCAGCGGCGTTCTCGACGGCAATTTCCTGCGGTGTGCCATCGGCGCCATAGACGATTTCGAGGACATTGACCTTGACGAACGCCGTCGCGTCACCGCTGTTGAATATCCGTTTCAAATACGTACTTTTATCGGCGTCCAGATAGTCGTACACCGTCCCCACATTGATCTGCGGACCAGCCTGCGCCGTCAGGCCAAACACACTGAGCACGCCCAGCAAAAAACCACGCTTCATCGTCTTCAACTCCATGAAAAATCAATAGGTCCAGCCCGGAGCGTTCACACTTCGGAATCCCAGATAACCGTGATATTGCCGGTGAACGTGTCGCTGAGCCCCGGGCGGAGAACAAAGTCGATCGCGTCTTTGGGCATTTCGAAACGCAGCGAACCGACCTTGCGGTCTACATAGATGCTTGGCTGGAAGGGACCGCTCCAGTGGTTGTATTGCAACTGGAGCAACTTCACGTCGCCACCGCCCGGACCGGTGATTCCGGGGGGCAGCGTGAGTTGGGTTATGACTTCGGTGGAGTTGCCTTTCGGGCTGATCATCTTGCAGCGCGGACCGCCGGTCGAGTTGCACAGGATCATGACCTTGAAACGCGACGAGGCAGACAGGTAGAACGGTTGGTCACGGTAGATCTTGGTCGGCTTCTGGCCGCTGGCGATCCAGCGCATCCAGCCGCCTTCGGGCTCCAGCGTGACGCGATCGCCGCCCGGCGGCAGATCGACTTTGAGGGTGTGCTGCACGTCGAGCACGAAATCCAGATTCAGAACGCCGTCATTGGGCACCATCAACGGGCCCAGACTGAAGTCACCGGTGGGTCCCAGGGAATATGTCATCGAACCGGTGTACAGACCGGAAGACATGCTCAGCGGATTGGGCGTGCGCAGTTCATAGGCGAAATCGAGGGTGTCGAAGTACATCGATGGAATGGTGTACGCGGCGACTTTGCTACACGCCGCCTCAACCGGCGCTTTCCAGAAAAACCAATAAGCTGACGGATTGAAGGCGCCGACGCCGCTGTACTGACATGGCGCAGGCGCATATACCCAACTGCTGCCGGTCCAGAGTTTCTGATGCCCTTCAAGTATGTCGGTGACGCCCACCAAATTGGCCGCTGGATGACTCAGGACGAAATTGGAGCCGATGCCGATGATCCGCACTTCCACCGTTTCGGCTTCCCCGGTTTCGGCATTGGTCACGGTCAACGGTCGCCAATTGGCCGGTACCCGCACATCAATGCTGTCGTTGGGCATTAACGCCCGCAAGGAATCGAAGCGCACCGGCAACTGGATGCTGAACATATTGTTGTCCCTGCACTCGGACGGGTAGTTGGCACAGTAGCCGCTGTTCGGCGTCTGGTTGACGAACACGTTCTTGTTCGGTTGCGACGAATCCGGCTGAAACAACGCGCGAATCTCGCGACTGGCGGCTTCGATTGCCGGCGTGGCCATCACCAGGCACAGGCCAAGACCACATGTGAATCTTTTCATCTAATCAGCCCGCCTTCTGTTCGGTGGAGGTGACATCGGCCAGGGTATCTGGCGTGCAGCGCAGATCGCCGATCATCAGCACGTTGTTTTCACTTCGGTGCTGGTTCTCCACAAGGCGGAACTGGCAGAGCAGCTGGTTATCCCGGCGCACTTCGAGGGTCGGCGAGCCCGCGTTCATTTCCATCGAGAAGAAGCCGTCGACCTCGGTCACGCCACGGCTGGCGTGGTTGATCACGTGGTGGCCCTTGAGCGGCCGGCCTTGCGCGTCAACCAGACGACCAAGCACGGTGAGGGTTTTCATCACGCGAATCTTGCGGTACTCGACCCCGCCCTTGTTCAAGTGATAACGGGTACGCGCCGGGGCAATGGTCGCCGCCGGTACGTGGTTGCCTTCAAAGTCGAAACTCACCGAGCTGTTCTGGTAAGCGGTGATCGGGATGAAATTGCGCCCCGGTTTCAAAGCGGCGCTGCCACCGCTGAAGTCGTCGGCACGCAAGGCGATGTTTTCGATGTCCGACTCGACGTCGACAATCAACCCGGCACCGCGCATCTCGTTCTGACTGGTCAGCAGCATCTGCTGGCCCCCGATTACCAGGGTGCTGTCGACGTTGAGGCCACCGGTGAAATTGCCGTTGTAGGAGGAGCGCTGAACGAAGCCGTCGCCATTCACCGTATCGGTACGGAAGTTCGCCAGGCTGGACATGCCGAGGCCGTAGGTGTCGGTCAGCGCCGTGACCGAAACGCTTTGCAGCACATGATCCTTGAGATCCTTGCGCCAGCCGATCGAACCGTTGTTGTCCCGTTTTCCATCGCGCGCCGTGCGCGAGCCGATGCTGCCGGTGATCTGCTGGCCGGGCGCACCGAGCGCCAGATTGACGCTCAGGTCAACCCCGCGATTGCGCGCATCGCCGCTGCTGTAACTGCCCGGCCGATCAAACACCGACAAGCGCCAACTGGCATCACTGCCGAACAACACCGTGCGCTGCGTCCAGCCCAGATCCAGGCCGGCACCTTCAACGTTGCCCTCGCTGTGCGACACCCGGGCGTTGAGCGAATTCTTGCTGCTGAGCCGGTGGTTGAGCGCCAGCGACGAATTACTGGTCTGGCCGATAAACACGTTGCGCGGGCGAATACGCGTGCCGTCGGGCAAGGTGTCGTAGGTGTTGGTGGTGTCGAGCCAACTGCGGTTGTGGCTGATCACCAGGCTGCCGGATCCATAGTTGTAAAGACTTTGCAGGTCCAGGCCGGTGCCGTAATCCTCGGTCTTGTAGACGTTGGCGAACAGGCTGAGGTGATTGGCCAGCGTCCAGTCGACGGACGTGCCGTATTGCAGTTTTTCGCGGACCTGCCGCGCCGACAGGCCGAGAATCACGCGCGGGTGCATCAAGTAATTGACCGACGCACCGGCCGTGGGGCTGCCGCTGGACTGCGTGTCCCAGTTGCTCAGCAATTTGCTTTCTTCGCCGGCAAACACGTTGTAGCGCCAGCGCTCGTCGAGGTTGCGCCAGTTGTTCGGCTTGTAGACCAGCTCCTGAGTGGTGGAAGTGATCTGGCCGTCTTCGATCAGGCGCACTTCCACTTCATAGATGCCGCCGGGTAACGGTCGAGTATCGAGGGTCTGCAGACCGGCGGGCACCGATTGGGTATTGATCAACAGGCCATCGCGGTAAATCTCCACCGAGCCCTGCCGATTGGCGGTGACGTAGATCGGGTACACGCTGGGCTTGGGGTTATTGATCGCGAGGCTGTCGGAACTGCCGTACATCACGCCGACCGCCGTGTCGGGGCTGGTGCCGAACGTGCGCGGCTGGCGGGTCAGACCTTCGGAATTGGGGGTGAAATAGCCCAGGCGGAAAAAACTGCCTTGCAGTTCGCGCTGGGTGTGCAATTCATGTACCGCGTGGTAAAGCTTGTCGTCCGGGCCACCGAGACGTGACAGTTGCAGGTTGAGCGTCTGACTCCAGTTACCCAGACTGCTGCTGGCTTCGAGGCCGAAACGGCCACCCAGGTCCTGATCCTGACCGCCGTTGAGGTTGAGCTGATTGCGCACCATCAAGCCGTTGCTGCCGCCTTCGGGCTGTTCGTAGTAACGCTTGGCTTCAACGTCGCGTTCGGCGTTTTCGGTGAGGATCGACACCTGTGAGTTTTCCAGGTTGTAGTGCACCGCCAGCACTTGATCCGGGCAGGAACCGGTGCAGTTGCCCAAGGCCACACCCGGCTTCAGATAGGCCGCCCACTTTTCCCGTTCGGCGGGGCCGAAGCGGTTTTCGCTGGTGTCGGTGAACTCGAGCAGGGTGATGCGATCATCGCGGGACAACACCACCAGCGCCTCGCCCAGAGGCTGATGATCGAGCTCGACCCGAACCGCCAGAGGCACATCAAAGAAATGCTCCTCGAAATCCGCCGGCAGGCCTTTGGCCTGGGCCAACAGACTTCGCGGCGTGGTGCCGGCGGAGTTGGAAGCCACGGCTGCGCTGGCACAAAACAACAGCGCAAGCGCAGCCGCGATGGGTGTCATCGGGAACATGAACTCTTACTCTGATTACGAACAATGGAAGTCCGCCGAGCCAGGCAGTGGCTGCCTGTCCCGGCGGGCAGCGCCCGTTGAACAATGGGCGCGTAATGCCTGATCAGCCGATCAAGGCGTGCCGACCGGCGGAACAGCGTCGAACGTCATGGCGACAACGCCGGTGTAATCACCCGGGTTGAAAGTCGAACCGATAACGCTGATCTTCAGCGGCGCACGGAAGTTGACGTTCGACTCCTCCTCACCGACAACTTCCTGTGGGGTCAGGGTCAGGGTCTTGTTATTGATCTCGACTTTCAGGTCGATGCTGTTTGAACCCGAAATGAGTTTTGGTGCGCTGTCGAGGCTGGCATGAACCGAACCGTTGTTGTTGCGCACATCGAAGAAGCCGTTGACTTCACGCATCTTGCCGCTGCCCGGCTGGAAGCTCATGTCCTGATCCTTGTTGACCAGTTCAGGATCGGTCGGCACCACGTAAAAGCCGTTGGTCGGCACATGGGCGACGATGTTGATGGAGTGAGCGGCTTCACCAGCGGCGAACGCTCCCGAGGAACCCAGTGCCAGAAGAGCCAACGGAGCAGCGATTGCGATTTTCTTGAACATCGTTCAGTACCTTGTTTTCTTGATGAGAAGGAAGAATTGAAAGTTCAGGAAAACCCTCAGGGGAGTTGAGCCAGGTCAACTTGAACTCTCAATGCCGGGGCATCATCGACTGTTGTCTCTGGAAAGTAAGCAAGTAACTTCCGATAACCTCGTAGTTCAACAACCTCATGACCCGCAAGAAAAAAGAACAAAAAAACGATATTCAAAACAGTGACTGTAAGTTATGCCCTACATACAGATTCAGTTAAAAAACCATACAGCAACTTCGCCCAGATATAGCAGTACTTAGTTAAAACTTTAGAATACTTGCTCGATTAAATAGAGTGATGACTTTAACTTCAAGGTTATCCATCAAGACACCTTCGCGAAAATTGACCTGTTGCATTTTCTCAGGAGGTCGCCGCTCGTCAGCGGCCCTGAGGATGGGGAAAAAACCTCTTGCGCCAGCATTAAGATATATCTTAAGTTGTATCTAAACATGACGAGAGAAGACAGAAATGAGAGACCATCATTCCCCCCACCGCGAACACGGTGATGGCCGCGACGGCTTCGAAAAGCGCCCCGGGCGTGAACGCGGCGGCCGTGGCCCGCGAGTATTCGCCCCCGGTGACCTGAAATTGCTACTGCTGGCACTGGTCGCCGAACAGCCGTGCCACGGCTACGACCTGATCCGCCAGATCGAAGGCATGTTCGATGGCGCGTACAGCCCGAGCCCCGGCGTGATTTATCCGACCCTGACCTTCCTGGAAGAAAGCGAACTGATCAGCGGCGACGCCGAGGGCGGCAAAAAACGCTACAGCGTCACCGAAGCAGGCCGTTTGTCCTTGAGTGAACAGGCCGTGGCCCTCGATGGCGTGCGCATGCGCATCGACGTCAGCAAGCGTTCGTTGCGCGGCCATGACCGGCCGCCGGAAATCCACGAGGCGGTGCACAACTTGCGCCATGCCCTGCAACTGCACCACGGGCGCTGGAGCCCGGAAGAAATCCTGCGCGTGCGTGACCTGCTCAACGACACCGCCAAAGCCATCGTCGACGGCCCCGCCGTTCAACCTGCCCCGGAGAAAGCCGAATGACTGCAGTCGATAGCCAAACCATTCACCGCGTGATGCACGAAATCAAACGCCGTCGCCTCGAAGTGCTGCGCGTGGTCGACCTGACCCCGCGCATGCGTCGCATCACCCTCGGTGGGCCGGAGCTGGCCGGGTTCATCAGCCTCGGCACCGATGATCATGTGAAATTGCTGTTCCCGCAGAACGCTGAACAAACCGCCGCCCTGGAAACCATGGTACTCGGCGGCAAGAACGACGGCCCGATGCCCGAGATGCGCGACTACACCCCGCGTCGCTACGACCTCGAAAAGCTTGAACTGGACATCGACTTCGTCCTCCACGGCGACGGGCCGGCCTCGACTTGGGCGGAACAGGCCAAACCCGGGCAATTCCTGCACATCGGCGGGCCGCGCGGTTCGATGATCGTGCCGGACATCTTCGACAGCTACCTGCTGATCGGTGACGAAACCGCGCTCCCCGCCATCGCCCGCCGCCTCGAAGGCCTGGCCGCCAATCGCAAGGCGCTGGTGGTGATCGAAGTGGAAAACGGGCGCGAGCAACAAGTGCTGGAGAGCGCGGCGCAGGTCAATGTGATCTGGGTCTTGCGTGAGGGCGGCAAGGACAACCTGCTGACCACCGTGAAGCAGTTGCAGGTACCGAAAGGCAATCTGTATGCGTGGGTGGCGACCGAGACCAAGGTTTCACGGCAGATTCGCCGGGTGCTGCTGGATGAGCATGGGCTCGATGAAAAGCTTGTCAAAGCCGTCGGCTACTGGCGCGCCGAGGGCACTTCCGAAGAGGAATGACTCTTTGGGTATTCACACCTCCCTTTGAGGTGTGAACTCAATTGTGGCGAGGGGATTTATCCCCGATGGGCTGCGCAGCGGCCCCAGAACCTGCACCACGGTGAGCCAGGTAATCTGCGGAGGCAGGTTTCAGGGCCGCTCCGCGCCCCATCGGGGATAAATCCCCTAGCCACAGGTTTGCATGCATTCAGGACTGCGATCCGCGCAATCGGTCGAGGCCGATCAGCGCCAGCGCAATCAGCACAAACCCCACCAATATCCCCCCGGCATTGATCAACACCTGCGGATAACCGAGCACCGCCACATCAATGAACGGATACGCATACGCGCCGAGCAAATGCCCGCGCAGCAAGGCATAGATGAAATACACCAACGGATAAGTCAGCCACAACGGCAGATGGCCCAGGCGCAAAGTGCCTTTCGGCACGCAAAACCACCAATAGCCCAGAAACAGCAACGGCATCACATCGTGCAGCAGTTCATCGGCGATAAATTGCCAACCTTGGGGATGCCACAAGTGCCGCAACAAAATGCTGTAGGCGAGGCCGACCACCACAATGCTCACGGCAATGCCACTGCTCACCCACGGCTGTAAAAACCAGCGCCGGGCGGCGGATTCACGCTCCGTCACGGCACAGGTCAACACCGTCGCCACCAGCGTATTCGTCAGAATCGTGAAGTAACTGAAGAAGCTCACCACCCCGACCAACAGGCTGGCGCCAACACTCAAGCGCGCAAAGAAGATCAGGTAAAGCTGAATACCCAACCCCGCCCAGCCCAGTACGGCTGCACAAGTGATCAGGCGTCGGCGCCACACGGCGTCCATTTCAGACCGGGCGCTTGGTGCGCATCAATTTCACGTACAGACGTTCGACCTTCTCCCGCGCCCACGGGGTTTTACGCAAAAACGTCAGGCTCGACTTGATGCTCGGATCGCTCTTGAAGCAACGGATGTCGATGCGTTCGGCCAGCCCCGACCATTCGTAGTGGGCCACCAGCGCGGTGAGGATCTGTTCGAGGGTCACGCCGTGCAGCGGATCGGGGGATTGTTCGTTCATGCCTGGCCTTTGGGCGAAGTGAAAATGCAGAAGCCGCGCACCTTAGCCGAGGGGGTGGTCGGGTGGAAGGCCTTCCTTCAAATGTAGGCCAACCCGAGAAGATCGCAGCCTGCGCACGGCCCGACAATGCGCCCGTTTGCCGCACTGTTACCGAATCCGAAAGGCTGCATGTCAGCAAAACCCCTTTGTCTTTTTGTTACAGATCATTATCCTGCCGCCCTTCGGCTGAAACGCTTCACTGCCTGCGACATTTTGAAGCGCTCGGTCCGCACCCCGAAAACACCCAAAAAAGACTTCTCCATGCCCGATTTTTCCTTCTCCCGAGACAGCGCTATCTCGACCCTGCGCACCCTTGGCGGCTGCACCGCTCTGGGTCTCGCCACCTGCGTTCAAGCGGCTCCCGCGTTCGACAGTGAATCACCGTACATGCTCGGTGACTGGAACGGCACGCGCACCCAACTCTCGGAAAAAGGCTACGACTTCAAACTCGATTACACCGGCGAAATGGGCAGCAACCTGCACGGTGGCTATGACCACGATCGCACCGCGCGCTACAGCGATCAGTTCGGCCTCGGTACGCACCTGGACCTGCAAAAGATCCTCGGCTGGGACGATGCCGAGTTTCAACTGACCATTACCAAACGCAGCGGCAACAACATCAGCAACGACCGCATCAACGATCCACGCGTCGGCGGCTTCACCTCGGCCCAGGAAGTCTGGGGCCGTGGCCAGACCACGCGCCTGACGCAGATGTGGTACCAGCAGAAATTCTTCGATCAGAAACTCGACATCAAGGTCGGCCGCTTCGGCGAAGGCGAAGACTTCAACAGCTTCCCGTGCGACTTCCAGAACCTGGCGTTCTGCGGCTCGCAGGTCGGCAACTGGGTCGGCGGCATCTGGTACAACTGGCCGGTCAGCCAGTGGGCGATGCGCGTCAAATACCATCTGACGCCGGAGTTGTACGCCCAGGTCGGCGCGTATGAGCAGAACCCGTCGAACCTTGATCGCGGCAACGGTTTCAAACTCAGCGGCAGCGGCACCCAAGGCGCAATCCTGCCAATCGAACTGGTGTGGACGCCGAAGCTCAACGGCCTGCCGGGCGAATACCGCGCCGGCTATTACTACAGCAACGCCAAGGCCAGCGACGTCTATAAAGACAACAATGGCCAACCGGCAGCGTTGAGCGGTGAAGCCTATCGCAGCGCGTCGAGCAAACACGGCGTGTGGCTGGGCATTCAGCAGCAAATCACCAGCGTCGCCAGCGACCACTCGCGCGGCCTGAGCGTATTCGCCAACGGCACGATGCACGACAAGAAAACCAACGCCATCGACAACTACGTGCAGGCCGGCATCACCTACAAAGGCCCGTTCGACGCTCGCGCCAAGGATGACATCGGTTTCGCCCTGGCCCGCGTGCACGTCAACCCGGCCTTCCGCAAAAACGCCGAAGCAAGCAACCGCGCCAACGCCGTTTACGACTACGACGATCCGTCCTTCCTGCCGCCACAAGACACCGAATACAGCGCCGAACTGTATTACGGCGTGCACGTGACGAACTGGCTGACCGTGCGCCCGAACCTGCAATACATCCGCCACCCCGGTGGCGTGGACAAGGTCGACGACGCGCTGATCGCAGGACTGAAGATCCAGTCCTCGTTCTAACCGACACCACAAAAACCTGTGGGAGCTGGCTTGCCAGCGATGCGATTTCACAGTCGACATCTTCGTCGGCTGACACGCCGCCATCGCTGGCAAGTCGAATCGTCGCACCGCAGCTCCCACAGGGATCGAAGAAAATTCGTTAGCTACACAAGTTTTTATCTGAACCATGCCTGTGCCAAATCGTCATCTAAAGTGACTACAGCGCGGGACTACATAAACGTCACGGAGAATCACACTATGAGCACCGAAAGTGCTTCGAGTCGGGGCCGTCTGCTACCGAGCCTGCTCGGCATTCTGCTTCTACTGATGGGCCTGGCCATGTTGGCCGGTGGGGTCAAGCTGAGCATGCTCGGCGGCTCGCTGTACTACCTGCTGGCCGGTATCGGCATCGCGCTGAGCGGCATTCTGATGCTGATGCGTCGTCGTGCGGCGCTGGGCCTGTACGCCATCGTCTTGTTTGCCAGCACCGTTTGGGCGCTGTGGGAAGTCGGTCTGGACTGGTGGCAACTGGTGCCACGTCTGGCCCTGTGGTTCGTCCTCGGCTTCGTGATGTTGCTGCCGTGGTTCCGTCGTCCGCTGCTGCTCGCAGGCCCTGCGCCAATGGGCACCGGCGGTTTGACCGTGGCCGTGATCCTGGCCGGCCTCACCGCACTGGCCAGCCTGTTCACCCACCCGGGCGAAACCTTCGGCGAGCTGGGCCGCGACACTGCGGACACCACCAGCACCGCGCCAGCCATGCCGGATGGCGACTGGCAGGCCTATGGCCGCACCGAGTTCGGTGACCGCTACTCGCCGCTGAAGCAGATCACCCCGGCCAACGTCGGCAAGCTGCAAGAAGCCTGGCGCATCCAGACCGGCGACCTGCCGACTGCCGATGACCCGGTCGAACTGACCAACGAAAACACTCCGCTGAAAGCCAACGGCATGATCTACGCCTGCACCGCGCACAGCAAAGTGCTGGCCCTGGACCCGGACACCGGCAAAGAACTGTGGCGCTTCGACCCGCAGATCAAGAGCCCGGTCGGCTTCAAAGGCTTCGCGCACATGACCTGCCGTGGCGTGTCGTACTACGACGAAGCTGCGTACGCCAAAACTGAAAACGCTGCTTCCGCGGTGATTTCGGAAGCCGGCAAAGCCGTTGCTCAGGCTTGCCCGCGTCGCCTGTACCTGCCAACCGCTGATGCCCGTCTGATCGCTCTGAACGCCGACACCGGCAAGATCTGCGAAGGCTTCGGCAAAAACGGTGTGGTCGACCTGACCCAAGGCATCGGCCCGTTCACTGCCGGTGGTTACTACTCCACCTCGCCAGCGGCGATTACCCGTGATCTGGTGATCATGGGCGGTCACGTGACCGACAACGAATCGACCAACGAGCCATCGGGCGTGATCCGCGCCTTCGACGTGCGCGACGGCCACCTCGTGTGGAACTGGGACAGCGACAAGCCAGACGCCACCGAGCCTTTGGCACCGGGCGAAACATACAGCCGCAACTCGGCCAACATGTGGTCGCTGGCCAGCGTCGACGAAAAACTCGGCATGGTTTACCTGCCACTGGGCAACCAGACCCCAGACCAGTGGGGCGCTGACCGCACCCCGGGCGCCGAGAAATTCAGCGCCGGTGTTGTAGCCCTGGACCTGGCCACCGGTAAAGTGCGCTGGAACTACCAGTTCACCCACCACGACCTGTGGGACATGGACGTTGGCAGCCAGCCAACCCTGCTCGACATGAAAACCGCCGACGGCGTGAAACCTGCGCTGATCGCCCCGACCAAACAGGGCAGCCTGTACGTCCTCGACCGTCGTGACGGCACGCCGATCATCCCGATCAAGGAAATCCCGGTACCGCAGGGCGCCGTGAAAGGCGACCACACCGCACCGACCCAGGCCCGTTCGGACCTCAACCTGCTGGCCCCGGAACTGACCGAAAAAGCCATGTGGGGCGCGAGCCCGTTCGACCAGATGCTGTGCCGCATCCAGTTCAAGGAACTGCGTTACGAAGGCCAGTACACCCCGCCGTCGGAACAGGGCAGCCTGATCTACCCGGGTAACGTCGGCGTGTTCAACTGGGGCGGCGTCTCGGTCGATCCGGTTCGCCAAATGCTGTTTACCAGCCCGAACTACATGGCCTTCGTTTCGAAAATGGTGCCACGCGAGCAAGTCGCCGCCGGCAGCAAACGCGAAAGCGAAACCGCTGGCGTGCAACCGAACACCGGCGCGCCATACGCGGTGATCATGCACCCATTCATGTCGCCATTCGGCGTACCGTGCCAGGCCCCGGCCTGGGGCTACGTCGCCGGTATCGACCTGACTACCAGCAAAGTCGTGTGGAAACGCAAAAACGGCACCAGCCGCGACAGCTCGCCAATCCCGATCGGCTTCACCCTGGGCGTGCCAAGCATGGGCGGCTCGATGGTGACTGCGGGCGGCGTCGGCTTCCTCAGCGGCACCCTCGACCAGTACCTGCGCGCGTACGACGTGAACTCTGGTAAAGAGTTGTGGAAATCGCGTCTGCCGGCAGGTGGCCAAGCGACTCCGATGACCTACACCGGCAAGGACGGCAAGCAATACGTGCTGCTGGTTGTCGGCGGTCACGGCTCGCTGGGCACCAAGATGGGTGACTATGTGATTGCGTACAAACTGCCGGAGTAAGATTCAGCGGCGGTAACAAGAAGGCGATGTCCCGAAAGGGGCATCGCCTTTTTTGTGCCTGCCAATTTTGAATCCTCTGGAGAAACCTGTGGGAGCTGGCTTGCCAGCGATAGCGTCGGGTCAGCCGGCACATATGCCGGCTGGAAGAACGCCATCGCTGGCAAGCCAGCTCCCACAGTTTGATCAGCGTTGGTTGTAGGAATTGTTCTTGTCCTACAGATGCAGGGAGTTGCAGGGAGATTTCCGACAAGTCGTGTCGGTTGTGCCTCGGAAATCGGCTAGATAGGCTCGGGGGGTCGCTGCAAATTCAGCGAACGGGCGTCGCGGCCCGATAACTGATGCATAATCGCCAACCTGACGGCACCTCGGTGCTGTTTGTCTGTGTCATGGCGGCTGTGCGCGGGATACCTTCTTGGAGGTATGCCGATTTCTCAGTTATCGGTCCGCGAACCCGCGTACAGCTGCCACCTCAGATTGCGTCGCGGCAATCGAAGGCAGCCCCACTTTCACCAACTGAGTATTCACCATGAAAAAGCCAACACCCAATCCGCCCGAAAACAACGACACCTCGCCCTACGAATCCCCCGATTCGAAGAAATTCCACGAAGCCGCCGAACGCGCCCTCGACCACTACCTCAAACCCAACGCGTTAACCCTGCGCTTCCACAAACCCAGCACCATGTTCCAGATCGCGCCCGATCAGGACAGCGAAAGCCTGCTGGTCCACGCCTGCGAATCACTGGCACAAGCGAGCCTCATGACCAGCGACATCGCCGCCTACATCGACCTGCCGCAGCGGCGCACGATTATGGCAATCCAGCAAATCATCATGCTCGCCGAACTGGCGGTCAATCGTGTGCTGGATAACCTTGAAATCCCTTCACAAAGTTGAGAATGATAAGCCCTGCGCCTGAAATAGATGTGCAATCACCTGCAATCGCACATCCATTTCAGGCGCACGGTTTTCTATGCGCTCGTTCACAGTAGCGCTCAATATGCAGGGTGGCTGACACACCAATTTCGCGAGCACGAATGCCCAGGCTTGATCATCCTGGCCCTATATAACCCCTCTCAAAAAAAACCATCGCGAAAAGATATAAAAACCTGTCAGATATGACAGTTCACTATTTTTACCCGCTCTCTCAGACTTCCTTCTCCAACTGAATTATTCAAAGGAAGCGCCCATGACAAATCCAAAGGCATCGCCAGCAGTCTTCGCAAATGGCTCTCTTATGATTGATGTGAAAGGCACCATTGGCGGTACGCCGGTCAATCTGGCCAGTTACACTACAACAGCCACTTCCGTGTCCTTCAACCCGTTGGGTGGGTACAATTTTTCTTTTCAGGAAAACGGGACTTTGTCGGGCAAAAGAACCTTCTCGATCTCACTTCGCAAGCTGCTGACCCCCACTATCTCTGGCTACTCTGAAAGCGTCGTTACCGAACGCGGTATTCAGGTTTATCAGTATGACCTGACATCCGTTTCGGCCATTGCGGTGACCCAACTCAACTCCAACCTTTACCGATACTCGCTCGATGGATTCAAACTATCCGGGAAGGCACTCCACGGTGAAGAAACGCGTGAACTCACGGGTAGCGGGTTCTTTTTGCTGCAGGAACTGACGTGGCCTGTCTGACATACGGATCAGATTTGTAGTCGGGTCAATCCTGCATTTTCTGCCCGGCCAAACGGACACGAACTGGCTCATCTCACTCAATGAAGGACAAAAACATGTCAATTAACGACTTGCAATTGAACAGTGCAAGGAAACCGGGCACTGGCGATCTGACTGCTGCGATTAACAACAACTACATCATCAGCAACTTCGAAGGGCAACCCACTATATTTACCACTAATGGAAAAGAGGTTGCGTTATATGCAACTTACCCGCACTCCTCTACCGTTTCCTTTTGCATACAGCTCAATTTTTCAGCGAACATCAAACAAGGCCGGTATGAATTCCACCCAAACAATCTTCCTGTTCCGCCCTCCTTCTCGTATACAGAAGGTGGACACACCAAAGGCTACAACAGTGATAAAGGCGCCGGTCATCTTGAAATATCAGAATTCGATATAAACGAAGGAACCTTCAAGGCCTCGTTCAATTTTACCTTTACGGATTTCGATACCAATCGCCGACATCAAGTGGTAGGTAATATCGACGTCTCGGACCTCGAACATATTGAAGAGTGACGGATCGCGTCCGTCAGCAAGATTTAAACGCATCCAGTCAGAAAACGGGCGGAGGCCAGCAGACCTAAACCCACGGCTCCAGGACTTGTTTAGCAATCAGGCCGCCATCGCTGGCAAGCCAGCTCCCATAAGAAATTGAGAACACCCCCGCACGCGGCGCATGCCGCCCCACTCAACAGGATGAGCGTTAGCTCGGCTGCAGCTCTTGATCTTGATCCACGGGCGACGTCGGAAGGCTGAGTGGAGGGGTTGATCCGGGGGTGGGAGCGTAGCGACCGTTTGGCGCAGCCAAACACATCGAGAGGAGGTGCAGCGAAGCAAACCGGAGGCGATGCCCCCCGGATCAATCCCGCAGCGAAGGAACCCCGAGCCCCAGCGAGCGGGCCGCACGCAGGAGCAAGCCTTTTTGGTTACTTTTTCGGCGTCTGGAAAAAGTGACCCGCCGTAAGGGCGGAACCCTAAGCCGCCATCACTCAAAAAACGGATATACACCCCAACCCCAAGAACATGGTCGGCCCAAAGGCCGCCAAGCCCAAAGCGCGAACCCTGTCAAAACCCTGAACACACAAACAGAAACACACCCCCACCATTGAAACCACCACCAGCCTGCCCCATCTAAGACCCATACTCCATTGCGCAGGTGCCCCATGAGCGACCAGCAAGAATTCCCGGAAAACCCAGACGACTACACCGAAACCGAAGCCGAACACATCGAACACACCTCCTCCGGCAAAGGCCTCGCCCTGCCCGGCCAGAACCTGCCGGACAAGGTCTACATCATCCCGATCCACAATCGCCCGTTCTTCCCGGCCCAGGTCCTGCCGGTCATCGTCAACGAAGAACCCTGGGCCGAAACCCTCGAACTGGTCAGCAAATCCGATCACCACTCCCTGGCCCTGTTTTTCATGGACACCCCCCAGGAAGACCCGCGCCACTTCAACACCGACGCCCTGCCGCAATACGGCACCCTGGTCAAAGTCCATCATGCCAGCCGCGAAAACGGCAAACTGCAGTTCGTCGCCCAAGGCCTCAGCCGCGTGCGCATCAAGACCTGGCTGAAACACCACCGCCCACCGTATCTGGTCGAAGTCGAATACCCGCATCAGCCCACCGAGCCGACCGACGAGGTCAAGGCCTACGGCATGGCGCTGATCAACGCGATCAAGGAACTGCTGCCGCTCAACCCGCTGTACAGCGAAGAGCTGAAGAACTACCTCAACCGCTTCAGCCCCAACGACCCATCGCCGCTGACTGACTTCGCCGCCGCCCTGACCTCCGCCACCGGCCCCGAGCTGCAAGAAGTGCTCGACTGCGTGCCGATGCTTAAACGCATGGAAAAAGTCCTGCCGATGCTGCGCAAGGAAGTCGAAGTCGCGCGCCTGCAAAAAGAGATCTCGGCGGAAGTTAACCGCAAGATCGGCGAACATCAGCGCGAGTTCTTCCTCAAGGAACAGCTGAAAGTCATCCAGCAGGAACTCGGCCTGACCAAGGACGACCGCAGCGCCGACCTCGAACAGTTCGAACAACGCCTGGAAGGCAAAGTCCTGCCGGCGCAGGTGCAGAAGCGCCTCGAAGAAGAAATGCACAAACTGTCGATCCTTGAAACGGGTTCGCCGGAATACGCGGTCACCCGCAATTACCTCGACTGGGCAACGTCAGTGCCATGGGGCGTGTACGGCGAGGACAAACTCGACCTCAAGCACGCGCGCAAAGTGCTCGACAAACACCACGCCGGCCTCGACGACATCAAGGACCGCATCCTCGAATTCCTCGCCGTCGGTGCTTATAAAGGCGAAATCAGCGGCTCCATCGTGCTGCTGGTCGGCCCGCCGGGCGTGGGTAAAACCAGCGTCGGCAAATCCATCGCCGAATCCCTCGGCCGACCGTTCTACCGCTTCAGCCTCGGCGGCATGCGCGACGAAGCCGAGATCAAGGGCCACCGCCGCACCTACATCGGCGCGCAACCGGGCAAACTGGTGCAGGCGTTGAAAGACGTCGAAGTGATGAACCCGGTGATCATGCTCGACGAGATCGACAAGATGGGCCAGAGCTACCAGGGCGACCCGGCCTCGGCGCTTCTGGAAACCCTCGATCCTGAGCAGAACGTCGAATTCCTCGATCACTACCTAGACCTGCGCATGGACCTGTCGAAAGTGCTGTTCGTCTGCACGGCCAACACCCTCGATTCGATCCCCGGCCCGTTGCTCGACCGGATGGAAGTGATTCGCCTGTCGGGCTACATCACCGAAGAAAAAGTCGCCATCGCCAAGCGTCACCTGTGGCCAAAACTGCTGGAGAAGGCTGGCGTGTCGAAAGGCAGCCTGAGCATCAGCGACAGCGCGCTCAAAGCCTTGATCGACGGTTACGCCCGTGAAGCCGGCGTGCGTCAGCTCGAAAAGCAAATGGGCAAACTGGTGCGCAAAGCGGTGATGAAGCTGATCGACGATCCGAAAGCGGTGATCAAACTCGGGCCGAAAGATCTTGAGGCCTCACTGGGTCATCCGGTGTTCCGCAACGAGCAAGTGTTGTCCGGTACCGGCGTGATTACCGGCCTGGCCTGGACCAGCATGGGCGGCGCGACCCTGCCGATCGAAGCCACGCGAATTCACACACTCAATCGCGGTTTCAAACTTACCGGGCAACTGGGTGACGTAATGAAGGAGTCGGCGGAGATCGCTTACAGCTACGTCAGCTCGCACCTGAAGTCGTTTGGCGGCGATCCGAAGTTCTTCGACGAAGCCTTCGTCCACCTGCACGTGCCGGAAGGTGCCACACCAAAAGACGGCCCAAGCGCCGGCGTGACCATGGCCAGCGCCCTGCTCTCCCTCGCCCGTAATCAGGCGCCGAAAAAAGGTGTGGCGATGACCGGCGAACTGACGCTGACCGGGCATGTACTGCCGATTGGCGGGGTGCGCGAGAAGGTGATTGCGGCAAGAAGACAGAAGATTTTCGAGCTGATTTTGCCGGAGCCGAATCGGGGTAACTTCGAGGAACTGCCGGATTATCTGAAGGAAGGCATTACCGTGCATTTCGCCAAGCGTTTTGCGGATGTGGCGAAGGTGTTGTTCTGAGCAACTAATACGAGAGTAGTTAAAATGGCCAGCGCTCCTTCGCTGGCCATTTTTCGCTTAATTAGTTTCGTTTTCGCAAAATCTTATAACCAAAAAATCTAGCCTACCTGTCAACTCTTACAGTTCCCTCTCCATGAACTTGCCGATAGGTTAATCGCTGTGGCGTTAACCCATTACCGCGCAAAAGGAGTTCGTATCTTGAGTATTCATGAAGGTAGAAAACCGTTTCACTCTGTGCCCGCAACAGGCTTGGTCTTTCGCAAGAATTCCGCGACTGAATACCTGAATGCACACGTCAACGATGATGAGTTTGAGGCGACAGAAATTTTCGCCAGCGCTGGCACCCGGGAAATCATGGCTATTTTCAAGGCCGGTGAAAAATACACCCCGGAAGATCGATCGTTTGATTTTTACTTTCCCGTCAAGATAGAAACTGGAATCTACCCGCTGGCTGCCGGTCTCGAAATAGCCTTTACCGAATATGTCCCGCAGCAACACTCAACGCATCAATATTTCACTTACTTCGCTCACTCGGGTGATTTGAATATTTTTGTAAATACTCAAAAGACCGTTTACTCAGGTTCATTCAGTGCCAGGTTCAATAACAAGGTAGGTGAAGAGATCAGCGCTAGCGGCACTTTCGGTTTTTTGATTGGGTAATGATTCGAAGAACTACCGAACTTCTTTAAGGACGGCATTACCGTGCATTTCTCCAAACGGGTTACGGATGTGGCGTAGGTATTTTCTAGAATGGAAGGGCTTTGCAGCGTGTTCGGATATTTAATACGATCACGTTCTATATCACTCGCCATTAATTCCAGATCGCTCTTACAACCTGTCAACCATTACAGTTTCGTCGCTTACACAATTAGCTGACCATAAAACTTCACCCCTTCATGGAATCATTCACGATGACCGCTAAAACTGTTGTAACAAATACCATCACCGGGACATTTACAGCCAAGATTGAAAAGCAGCCTGACTTCGCGGCCACCCGATTTACCGTCTCCGAAGGGAGTGACTATTTCCATTTTTACGGCACAGAAGGTGATCCCCATCCTCTGAAAAACTATCGAGGGATTTACATAGTTGTAAAGAAAGACGTGAGCGGTTTTAAACTCGCCCAATTTGGCTATCTCGACAAGCAGGGTGAAAAACAAAAATTCTATGAGACAGAAGATGGGACATTTACATTTGATTTCGATGAGACCAAAAGATGCTACAAAATGTCATTCCATGTTGTCGCCCAATACGTAATAGAAAAGGTCGACATTCTCGGCAGCTTCGATCTAACTGTGAGTTAGTCGCCCGTTCACCTTATGGACCTGAATCCAAGCGGTTTGCGGATGTGGCAAAGGTGCTCTTCTTACAATCATGTAATGCCTGATATACCGCTATCGCTGGCAAGCCAGCTCCCACAATGTTCGTTGGTGATCACAAATCCTGTGTTCAACCGAGAAACCTGTGGGAGCTGGCTTGCCAGCGATGGCGCCCGGACTGACGACGCCAGCCCCGACCGTCACACTTTGTCTCATCTTCAGTTATGCTCGCCGTTCGTCGCCAACGCTGGAGCCGCTGACCTTATGTCCCCCACTCGCCTGTTTCTCCCCCTCGCCCTTGCCTTGCTGGCCGCTTGCGCCACTCAGCCGAAACACAATGTGACCGTGGAAAAACAAAGCGAATGCCCGGTGCGGCTCACCACGGGGCAGAACCTCATCATCATGCTGCCGAGCAACCCGACCACGGGTTATCGCTGGGCCATTCAGGACTCGGCCGGTGGCGTGTTGCGCGCGCTCAGCCCTGAGGTTTACAGCAATCCGGAAGATGCCGGCGTGGTTGGCGCTGCCGGGCTTTCGACCTGGCGCTTCCAGGCCTTCGCCCCCGGCACCGGACGTCTGCGCCTGACCTCGCAACAACCGTGGGCACCCGAGGTGTTGCCGGTGGAAACCTTTGACTGCGCGATTTCGGTGAACTGATCGTGGGTTGGCTGATTCTGGCGCTGATGGGCGCGGTGACGTTTCTCTACGGTGTAAGCACACATGCAGCGCTGCTCTGCCTGTTGGTCAAACCGCTGCCGGCGCTGGCGTTGCTCGGCTGGCTGCATGATGCGCCGCCCAGCGACTATCGGCGCTGGATCAGCCTGGGTCTGATTTTCTCTCTGCTCGGCGATGTGCTGCTGGCGTGGCCGGGGGATTTGTTCGTGTTTGGCCTGGGTGCGTTTCTGGTTGCGCATCTGGCGTATCTGAAGGCCTATCTGAGTGACTGCAAACGTCTGGCGCTGTTGCCGCTGGTGCTCGCAGTCGTGGTCGGCGCGGCGCTGTTGGGCATTCTGATTTCCAACGGGCTTGGGCCATTGCTGGTGCCAGTGATTGTCTACGGCACAGCTATAAGCGCCATGCTCTGGCGCGCCCTTGCCCGTCTTGGCACTGACGTCCCCAAGCGCTCGGCGCTGCTGGCGGCTGGCGGTGCGCTGGCGTTTGTGTTCTCGGACAGCGTGATCGGTATCGATCGTTTTGTGTCGCCGTTCCAGGCTGCGCCGTACGTCATCATCCTCAGCTACTGGCTGGGACAGTGGGGCATTGCGGCCTCTGCCTTCTCCCAGACTAAACGCTAACCCTGTGGTGAGGGGATTCATCCCCGATGGGCTGCGCAGCGGCCCCGAAACCGGTCAATCAGGTGTGTCAGACAGACCGCAGGCACAGGTTTTGGGGCTGCTGCGCAGCCCATCGGGGATAAATCCCCTCGCCACGTCGGACAACCCAAGCATCCCCGCGCCAGTTTGGCTAAAATGCCGGCCTTTTCCACCGACACCGCCGGACACCGCCGTGAGCAAAGAACCCGATCGCATTTTCGCCCAGCCCCTGGACAAGGTGCCTGACTTCGCCTTCAACGAAGACGTGGTGCGGGTGTTCCCGGACATGATCAAGCGCTCGGTGCCGGGTTACCCGACCATCGTCGAGAACCTTGGCGTGCTCGCGGCGCAGTTCGCCCAGCCAAACAGCGTGCTCTACGATCTCGGCTCGTCGCTGGGTGCGGTGACTCAGGCATTGCGTCGCCATGTGCGCACTGACGGCTGCCGGGTGATCGCGGTGGACAACTCGGCGGCGATGGTCGAGCGTTGCCGCGAGTACCTCAACGGTCAGGATTCGATGTTTCAGGAGTTGCTGCCGGTTGAAGTGATCGAGGGCGATATCCTCGCGCTGGACTTCAAACCCGCGTCGGTGGTGGCACTGAACTTCACGCTGCAATTCATCGCCCCGGATCAACGCACCGCGTTGCTTTCGCGCATCCGCCAATCGTTGCTGCCTGGCGGCGCCTTGATTCTCTCGGAGAAGCTGCGCTTCAACGATGCCGAAGAACATGAGTTGCTCACCGACCTGCATGTCGCGTTCAAACGCGCCAACGGTTACAGCGAACTGGAAATCGCCCAGAAGCGCAGTGCCATCGAAAACGTCATGAAGCCCGACAGCCTCGAAGAACACCGCGAACGCCTGTTGGCCGCCGGGTTCTCGAAAGTCGTGCCGTGGTTCCAGTGTCTTAACTTTGCCTCGTTGATTGCCTTGCCATGATTGATCTGTCTCCCCTCGCCCGCCGCCTGGCTGGCACCCCGCTGGCCGACTGGGCCAACACCCTGCAAGCGCAACTCGACAAGAAAATGGAGAAAGGTCACGGCGACCTGGAGCGCTGGCAAAGTGCGCTGGATGCCTTGCCGAAGATCCAGCCGAGTGAAATCGATCTGCTCAACGGCTTGAAGCTCGACACCGATTGCGACGATGCAACCCGTGCGCAAATGCGCACCGCGCTGATGGGCCTGTCGCCATGGCGCAAGGGGCCGTTCGATCTGTTTGGCGTGCACGTCGACACCGAATGGCGTTCCGACTGGAAATGGTCGCGGGTTGCACCGCATCTGGACCTGCAGGGCAAGCGCATCCTCGATGTCGGTTGCGGCAACGGCTACTACATGTGGCGCATGCTCGGTGCCGGCGCGGACAGTGTGATCGGTGTCGATCCGAACTGGCTGTTCTTCTGCCAGTTCCAGGCGGTGCAGCGTTATCTGTCCGAGCCGAACGCCTGGCATCTGCCGTTCCCGTTCGAAGACCTGCCGCCGAACCTCGAAGGTTTCGACACGGTGTTTTCCATGGGCGTGTTCTATCACCGTCGCTCGCCGATCGAGCATTTATTGGCGCTGAAGGATTGCCTGGTCAAGGGCGGCGAACTGGTGCTGGAAACGCTGGTGGTCGAGGGCGACAAGCATCAAGTGCTGGTGCCGGAAGATCGTTATGCGCAGATGCGTAACGTGTGGTTCCTGCCGTCAGTGCCGGCGCTGGAGTTGTGGCTGCGGCGAGCAGGTTTCACCGATATTCGTTGCGTCGATGTCAGCACAACGACGGTCGAGGAACAACGTGGTACCGAGTGGATGAAGTATCAGTCGCTGAGCGACTTCCTTGATCCCGAGGATCACAGCAAGACGATTGAAGGACTGCCGGCGCCGATGCGGGCGGTGATTGTCGCGAAGAAGTAATTTTTACAACCACCAAACAAACCTGTGGGAGCTGGCTTGCCAGCGATGGCGTCGGCACATCAAACATTGATGTTGGCTGAACCAATGCTATCGCTGGCAAGCCAGCTCCCACAGGGTTTTGTGTTGTCTTTTAGCTAGCGGGTTTAGCGCGTTTCGCCCGGAAGAACTCGGTCAACACCGCCCCGCACTCCTCCGCCAACACCCCGCCCTCATACAACACCCGATGATTCAAAAAGCCCTGGGTAAAAAACTGTCCCTGACTCTGCACAATCCCCGCTTTCGGCTCCAGCGCGCCATACACCACCCGCGCCACCCGCGAATGTACGATCAAACCGGCGCACATGCTGCACGGTTCCAGCGTCACATACAGCGTGCTGCCCGGCAGGCGATAGTTGTTCACGGCTTGCGCGGCGGCGCGGATCGCGACCATTTCCGCGTGGGCGCTGGGGTCGCTGGCGCTGATCGGGCAATTGAAGCCGCGACCGATGATCTCGCCATCCTGCACCAGCACCGCGCCGACCGGCACTTCGCCGAGGGCTGCGCCTTGCGCCGCAAGGGCCAGGGCTTCGCGCATGAAATCGCGATCACGGCTGCGGTCGATGATCGCCGCGGGGCGAATCTGGCGCATCACTTCACCTCGATGGCGGCCATCAGGCCGGTTTCCATGTGATCAATCACATGACAGTGGAACATCCACACCCCCGGGTTATCCGCCACCAGCGCCACTTGTGCGCGCTCGTTCTTGCCCAGCAGATAGGTGTCGGTGAAGTACGGAATGATCTTGTGCCGGTTCGACGCAATCACCTTGAAGCTCATGCCATGCAGGTGGATCGGATGCTGATACTGGGTCATGTTTTTCAGTTCGAAAATATAGCTTTGACCCAGTTTCAGGCTGGCGATCGGCCGGTCGGCACAAGTCTTGTCGGTGATGTCCCAGGCCTTGCCGTTGATCTGCCACAGACTTGGCGGCTTGCCGTTGTCGACGTTGACCGACACCGAACCGACCCATTCGAAATTGAAGTTGAGTTTCTCGGCATTGGCCAGGTCCGGCTCGGCCAACGGATTGGCGGGCAGCGCTTTCGGCCAGTCCGTCGGCGCATCGGTGTTGGCCACCGAACGCAAGGTACCCAGTCGGACCGGGCCGTTGCGCAGCGAGAGTTCTTCCCCCGCCGCCGGCGCCTTGATCGCCAGACAAATGCGCATGCCCGGGCCAAGCCAATATTCCTTGCCCAGCGGGCGAGGTTCGACCGGGTTGCCATCCAGCGCGTAGATCTTTGCCTCAACGCCAGGAATGTTGATGCGATACGTCAGGGTGTTATCGAGATTGAGCAAGCGCACGCGGGTGATCTGCCCGGCCGGCAATTCGATCACTGGCAACGGTACGCCGTTGATGGTCGACAGACGCCCCGCCGTGCCGCCACGCGCAGCTTCACGCGGAATGCTGAACTCGACGAAGTTGCCTTCGTCATCGATGTGCCAGTTTTTCAGGCTCAGGGTCTTTTCATACTTGAAACCGGTCGGCTCGCGCTCTTCGATGATCAGCGGCCCGACCAGTCCGCGACCGAGTTCTTCGCTGCTGCTGACGTGCGGGTGATACCAGTAGCTGCCGGCGTCCGGCACACGGAATTTGTAGTCGAAGTATTCGCCCGGCAGCACTGGCAGTTGCGAGACGTACGGCACGCCGTCCATTTCCAGCGGCAGGCGAATGCCGTGCCAGTGAATGGTGGTCGCGACCGGCAGATGGTTGATGAACCGCACCCGCAGCCATTCACCCTGACGCACACGCAATTCGGTACCCGGCGCCGACGGGCCGAACGCCCACGCCTCGGTCTTGTGCCCGGGAACCAGTTCCACGTCCAGTGGCGCGGCGATCAGCTCGTAGTCGTGACCCGCCTCGGCGTCGGCCATCTTGCCCAGCCAGTAACGCGACGCGCCCCCCGCTCCAACGCCAACGACAACAAGACCGGCCAGGCCACCGAGGATTTGGCGACGGGTAAAGGACATGAACTCAACTACCTCACGTATCAGCGACAGACCCTGAAGGCCCGTAAAAGGCGAATACGATACACCTGCGGTTGAGAAACAGTAAGGGTGACCTGAGGCCGCACATCCCCTCCGCGCTCAGCTTTGCAGGCCGGTAATCAGGTGCACCACCCCGCCCTCCAGGGGCATGACGCCCGCGACACCGGCCTCGCTGAGCGCCTGGCGATCCATCAGCGACACATCGCCCAGCGCCACGCGCACCCGGGTCAACGCGACCGGTTGCTGCGATTTGAGGTTATCCGCACCACCCAGCGCGGCGACGATCTCGGCACTCAATCCATCGGCAGGCTCGGCCTGCGCGGGCGGTGCATCCACCACCAGATCCGGGGTCAGGGCTTTCCAGAATGCCTGCTGCAATTTATCGAACATGTTCAGTTCTCCAGAACCGGTAAAGTATCGACCGTCGCTTCGTGATACAGGCGCAGCGCCTCACGTACTTCTTCAGCGCTTTCCAGCCCCTGCACCTGCTCGGCAATGGCCTTGCAGTCGAGCAGATCCACCTCGCGTACCGCCGCTTTGATCGCCGGAATCTGCGGCACACTCACCGACAACTCGTCCACGCCCAGCCCCAGCAACAGCGGCACCGCCAGACGTTCGGAGGCCATCGCCCCACAGACACCGACCCATTTGCCATGGGCGTGCGCGGCGTTCACGGTCAGCGCAATCAGGCGCAGTACCGATGGATGAAAGCTGTCCGCCTGACTGGCCAGACGCGGATGATCGCGATCCATGGCCAGGGTGTATTGGGTCAGATCGTTGGTGCCGATCGAGAAGAAGTCCACGTGCGGGGCAAACACGTCGGCCATCAATGCCGCCGCCGGCACTTCGATCATGATCCCCAGTTTCGGCAGTTGACCCAGGTTCAGCGCCAGCGCTTCCTCCTCCAGCATCTGTCGGGCCAGACGCAATTCCGCCAGTTGAGTGACCATCGGCAACATGATGTGCAGACGCGTCAGGCCGGCACTGCCGAGGATCGCGCGGAACTGCTCACGCAACAGGTCCGGCCGCGCCAGACACAGGCGAATTCCGCGCAGCCCGAGGAACGGATTGGTTTCGCTGTCCATCGGCACGTAAGCCAGCGGTTTGTCGCCACCGACATCCAGCGTACGCACCACCAGATTGTGCGACGGCCCCACCGCCCGGGCGATGGCGCTGTAGGTCGACACCTGTTCATCACGGGTGGGCGCATGATTGCGATCCAGATAAAGAAACTCCGAACGCAAAAGCCCCACGCCTGCGCTGCCCACGGCCATCGCCCGTTCGGTTTCGCTCAGCGAGGCAACGTTGGCCGTGACTTCGATGTGATGCCCGTCGCGGGTGCAGGCTGCTTGCGTCGCCTGCGCCTGCTCGTGTTGATGGCGCTGGCGTTGCTGCTCGTGCCTGGCTTGCCACTGGCTGATCGCCTCCGGATCCGGATGCAAGTGCAACTCGCCCCGGTCGGCGTCGAGCAATACCTGGGCGCCATTGGCCAGCGCGAGCATTTGCCCAGGCATCCCGCAGATCGCCGGCAAACCACAGGCTCGGGCCAGAATCGCGACGTGACTGGTCGCCCCGCCACCGACCGTGGCGAAACCCAGCACTTTTTCGGTGTCGAGGCCGGCGGTCTGCGACGGCGTCAGTTGATCGGCGATCAGAATCGTCCCGGCGGGCAGTTCCAGCGCCCGCTCGCGAACCCCGAGGATCAGTTTCAGCACACGTACGCCCACGTCAGCCAGATCCGCCGCCCTCTCGGCCAGCAACGCACTGCCCAGTTGCTGGAACAGTGTCGCTGTCGACTCGGTAGCCGCACGCCAGGCAAACGCCGCGCTTTTACCCTCAACGATCAACGCCTGAGCCTGATCCAACAGACTCGGATCTTCGAGCAGTTCCTGATGCGCCTTGAAAATTTCCGCCTGAGCTTCACTGGCGGCGATGTCGCGCAGATGCTGCAAGGCCATATCGGCCTCGATCAACGCGTTAGCCAGAGTTTCGCGTTCGATGCGTGCGCCAGCGCCGAACTCTTTCACCTCGAGCGTCGGCTCAGTGATCTGCACCGCCGTGCCCAATGCCGAACCGGGTGACGCACAGACCCCACGCAAAACCATCAGGGCCTCTTCCTCGGCGCGCTCGACTGGCGCCACAGCAATCACTGTCGTCACCGCTTCGCCGCAGCCTTCGGCCAATAATCGGGTGAGCGTATTGATCGCGTCTTCAGCATCGTCGCCCAGCGCACTGACCTGCACGCTGTCACCGAAAACGGTCTGCAACGCCATGATCGCCACCAATGACTTGGCGTTGGCTTCAGATTGCTGCTTGTGCAGATAAATCTTTGCTGAAAAAGCCTTGGCCGCTTGCGCGAACACCGCCGCCGGACGCGCATGCAGGCCATTCGGGTTAGGCAGTTTCAGCGATTGCGAAAACAGCCTTTGGCCCTCTGCAATCAAAGGTTCCTCGCTGCTCGCCGTGGCGCTGGCGAGACTCAGCAGTGCCTGGCCGGTTTCGACCAGACCGCTTGGCGAGACGCACCAACTGAATGGCTCACCGCTGACCACCAGCATCAGGGTCATCAGGCTGCGAGCGTGCAGGGCGACGTAATCGGCATCGAACTCGATCAGCGCCTGCCCGACTTCAACCCGCTGGCCTTCCTCGACCTGCCGGGTGAATCCCTGCCCCCCCAGGTTCACCGTATCAAGACCGATGTGCATCAATACCTGAACGCCCGTGTCGGCGGTGATACTGATGGCATGCCCACTGGCCTGCACGTTGCTGACCACCCCGGCCAGCGGCGCGCACAGCGTTGACGAAGTCGGGTCGATGCACAGACCGTCGCCGATCACGCGCCTGGAAAACACCGGATCAGGCACTTGATCCAGCGGTATCAGCACGCCGGACAGAGGCGCCAGCAGTTGCAATTGTTGGGATGTGGCCATGACGTCACCTGCGGTTTTGTTCTCTGAAGTGCCCGTGGAGCGCGACGCCCCACCAGCATCGCTTATTTCCACCAGTATTCGACCTGCAATCCGACGTTCGCACCGTGGCGCGCAGTGCCGAAGGCGCCGGTATCAGACAGTGCCGAGCCTTTGGCCAGTTCGTTGGCCGCACGTTTGGCCGCCTCGTTCCAGGTGGCATAGGTGTAATACAGCCGCACCTCGGGGCGCGCCCAGAATTCCGGGCCCTTGGGTGACCAGGTCGGGGCGAAAGTGAACTTGCTCAGCTTGCGCGTCCCTCCCGGGGCTTCGACTTGATCGTGGCCCAGTTCGGTGACCAGTTTGAACTGCTCGGTGAGCGCATAGGTCGGGCGCACGCCCAGGGAAATCCAGTTCTGGTCAGCCCCGTCCGGGCGAATGTCCTTCTGATACACCGCCTCGACTTGCCCGCCGAAACGCGGCGTCACCTGCCAGTCGAAAAACTCCACGATCCGGTAACTCTTGTTGCTGTCGTCGAGTTTGACGTTACCGGTGTAGCCCAGGCCGGTGCCCGGCCCTTCGCCGTATTGCAGGGCCAGTTTGTTCTTGCCGCCAAGAAAATCCTTTTGCACATGCTGTGTGGTAATCGCCCAGCCACGGTGGGCATCGCGGCTGTCGGGCTTATCGATGTAGCTGAGGCCGAATTCAAGTTCACCGCCCGGATTGGTGTTGAAACCGGCGACATTGAAGTCGTGCCGGTTGATGTAATCCTTCTGGTAGAGGTTGTCCTTGCGCGAGAACGCGTAGCTGTATTTCAGATCGCCGATCAGCACGTCTTCGATCCCGCCACCGGTGGCGCTCTGGTTCCAGTAGTAGAAATCGGAGATATGGATGTCGTTACGTTTGTAGTAACGGCGGCCGGCCCAGAGTGAGCCGCCATTGAGCGCCGGCATCGCCGACCACTGGGCGTAGGCCTGTGGCAGGCGAATCGAGCCGTTGTCTTCGTTGAACGTCGGGCGGCGGTTATAGCGGTTGTACAGCGAGGCCATGCCGTCGACGCTGAGTACCGAGCCGTCGTCAAGGGTGTACAGATCCTGGCGCAGTTCAAGCTCGCCGTACTGCTCGCACTCGTTGCCCAAGCGATATTTGGTTTGCGCCCCTGGCAACTGGAAACACGACTGGCCACCGCCCTTGAGCGAATTGCCAACGCCACTGCGCAAGTAGCCACCGAACTCCAGCCCGTGCGACGACTGTGGTAACGCGAGGCATATACCTGCTACTGCAAGGCTGCGATTTATTGTTGTTTTCATAAGCCACCCCATTATTTTTATTGTGTGTTTGCATGAATTCGGCGCAAAACTCCCCCGCGCAGGGCTCTGCGTGTTTTTTGAAACGCTGGTTTTCCTGTTAGGAATCAGGGATCGATCAGGTGCAGCACGAACGACTCATAAGGTCGCAAACTCACCTGTCGATTGCGTCGCGGACAGTCCGGGTAGTTGCTGATCAGCAAACGCTGGTTCAATGACTCGTCGATCTCCATGGGCAGTTCGACTTCGCACGGTGTGCCGTAGAAATTGTTCACCACCAGCAGGCGCTCGCCCGTGCCTTCGCGCAGGTAAGCCCAGACTTGCTTGTGCTCCGGCAACAGTTGCCGATAGACGCCGTCTGACATCAACGTCTCGGTGCGCCGCAAAGCGATCAGCCGACGGTAGTGATGCAGTACCGATGCGGGATCGTCGAGCTGGTTGTCGACGTTGATCTGCGCGGCATTCGCCGGCACCCCGATCCACGGTTCAACGCTGCTGAAGCCGGCGTTCGCTTCAGCGTTCCACTGCATTGGCGTGCGTCCGTTGTCGCGGGACTTCTGCATGATCGCCGCCATGTTATCGGCGTCGCTGTTACCCGCTTCTCGCTTGAGACGGAAGATGTTCAGGGTTTCGACATCGCGGTACTGATCGATGTGTTCAAACCCCGGATTGGTCATCCCCAACTCTTCGCCCTGATACACGAACGGTGTGCCCTGTAAAAAGTGCAGGGCAGTGCCGAGCATCTTCGCCGAGAGTTCCCGATATTCGCCGTCATGGCCAAAACGCGAGACCACCCGCGGCTGATCGTGGTTACACCAGAACAGCGCATTCCAGCCACCTCCGGCCTGCATGCCGGTCTGCCAGTCGGAGAGAATCCGCTTGAGCTGGAGGAAATCGAAATCGGCGCGTACCCACTTTTGCAGGTTCGGATAATCGACTTTCAGGTGATGAAAGTTGAAGGTCATCGACAGCTCTTGCGACTGCGGATTCGAGTAGCGAATGCAGTGTTCGAGGCTAGTGGATGACATTTCGCCGACGTTGATCAGGTTATGCCCGGCGAAGACTTCGCGGTGCATCTGCTGCAAGTACTCATGGACGTTCGGACCATCGGTGTAAAAACGTCGACCGTCACTGCTGTCCTCGGGAAAGTCTGCAGGCTTGGAGATCAGATTGATCACATCGAGACGGAAACCGCCCACACCCTTGTCACGCCAGAAGCGCATCATCTTGAACACTTCGGCGCGCACCTTGGGGTTGTCCCAATTCAGATCGGCCTGGGTGTGGTCAAACAGGTGCAGGTAATATTGCCCGGTCTGGGCTTCATACTCCCAGGCCGAGCCGCCGAACTTGGATTCCCAGTTGTTCGGCTGATCGCGCCAGATATAGAAGTCGCGATATGGATTGTCGAGACTGCTGCGCGCCTGCTGGAACCAGACGTGTTCGATCGAAGTGTGGTTGACCACGATGTCGAGCATCAGCTTGATCCCGCGCTTGCCGGCTTCGGCGATCAGCAGTTCGCAGTCGGCCATGCAGCCGTAACTCGGGTCGATCGCGTAGTAATCGCTGATGTCGTAGCCGTTGTCACGTTGCGGCGAGCGCAGGAACGGCGTGATCCACAGGCAATCGACACCCAGCCATTGCAGATAGTCGAGCTTGGCTACTACCCCGAGCAGATCACCGGTCGGGTTGCCGGCATGGCTGTGAAAACTCTTCGGGTAGATCTGGTAGATCACCGAACGCTGCCAGTCTTGCATGGCGCATCTCCCTCTTGAATATGTAGCCCTTTGCAGGTCTGGAATCAGGCAACCCGGTAGCCGGGGCGGACAATCTTCATGCTCAGCGCACAGGTCAGAACAAACGGCACAACCATGGCAATCAGCATTCCGATCACGAACATCGGAATGAACTGCGGAATGATCGAGATGAAACCGGGCAGGCCGCCGACGCCGATCGCCGAAGCCTGGATCTTGTTCAGCGACAGGAAGATGCAGCCCAGTGCCGAACCGGTCAGCGCGGCATAGAACGGAAATTTGTAGCGCAGGTTGACCCCGAACATCGCAGGCTCGGTGATACCGAAATACGCGGAAACCGCCGAGGTCGACGCCATGCTTTTGTCCCGTGCATTGCGCGTCATGTAGAACACTGCCAGCGCTGCACTGCCCTGGGCGAGGTTGGACATGACAATCATCGGCCAGATGAATGTGCCGCCCTGGGTCGAGATCAACTGCAGATCGACCGCGAGAAACATGTGATGCATGCCGGTGATCACCAGCGGTGCATAGAGCAGTCCGAAAATCGCCCCGCCGACCATCGGCGCCAGATCAAACAGCATGACCACGCCTTCGGTGATCAGGATGCCGACATGACGGGTCACCGGGCCGATCACCGCCAGTGCCAGCACACCCGTGACAACGATGGTGGTGATCGGCACCACCAGCAATTGCACCGCATTGGGCACACGCGCCCGCAGCCATTTCTCGATGACGCTCATCACGTACGCAGCCAGCAATATCGGCAGGATCTGCCCCTGATAACCGACTTTCTCCACCTGAAACAGGCCGAGGATGTCGAAGTACGGCATGTGTTGTCCGTCCAGCCCGGCCACGGCCTTGCCGTAGTTCCAGGCGTTGAGCAGATCCGGGTGAACCAGCATCAGGCCGAGCACGATGCCGAGGATTTCGCTGCCGCCAAAACGCTTGGCCGCCGACCAGCCCACCAGTGCCGGCAGAAACACAAAGGAGGTGTTGGCCATCAGATTGATCAGGCTCCAGAGCCCGTCGAGTTTCGGGTAGGCGTCCAGCAGGGTCTGGCCCTCGATGAACATGCCCTTGGCACCGAGCAGATTGTTGATGCCCATCAGCAGGCCGGCAATGATCAGCGCCGGCAGGATGGGCATGAACACATCGGAAAACACCCGCACCAGGCGCTGCATGGCGTTGATCTTTTCGGCGCTTTTCTGTTTGACGTCGGCGATGGTCGACGCGGCGAGACCGGTCTGGCGACGCAGTTCGGCGTAGACCTTTTCCACCTCGCCCGGACCGATCACTACCTGATACAGACCGCCGGTGAAGAACGAGCCTTTGACCAGATCGATCTGGTTGAGCGTGGCGCTGTCGACCAGGCCGGGATTCTTAAGGGCCAGGCGCAATCGCGTGACGCAATGGGCGGCCTGTTCGAGATTTTCACTGCCGCCGAGGCTTTGCAGCAGCTCGCTGGCGATCTTCGGATAGTCGTGGCTCATGCTTGTTCTTCCACTGTGGATTGTTGTTATTGGCAGCACGCCGAAGCGAAAAATACTCGTACAGACGAGTTAATGCAATAACTCGTCTGTACGAGTTTGTTTTTGCCTATTGCCGCCAGACCGTCAGCGAATTTTCCTACCCGAACCTAAGGCGATTTCCATCCACCACATGGACAAAGCCCTACCCTGCCCTTAAGGTTCGAGGCTTTGAGCACAGCCGGCACAGAGCCTATCCATGAGCAAATACAACCAGATCTATAGCGATCTGCTGGCCAGTATCACCACTGAACGCCTCGAACGCGGCGCGCGACTGCCGTCCGAAACCGAACTGATGGACAGCTATCAAGCCAGCCGGGGCACCGTGCGCAAGGCGATCGAGCTACTTCAGGAGCGTGGTTTTGCGCAGAAGATTCATGGCAAAGGCACGTTCGTTCTTTCGACCAACCCGATCGAATTCCAGCTCGGCGGCATCGTCAGTTTTCAGGAAACCTATCCACGGCTGGGCAATGACGTCCGCACCGAAGTCGTCGAGTTGGCCCAGATACCGCTCGAAGGCACCCTGCTCGAACACATTAATGCCGAGCCCGGCAGCCTGATCACCCGCGTCAAACGCGTGCGACGAATCGACGGCAAACGGGTGATTCTCGACATCAACCACTTCGTCACCGAGGTGATTCCCGACCTGTCTCGCGACATCGCCGAGCAGTCGATCTACGCCTACATCGAACAAACCCTGCTGCTGCAGATCGCCTATGCCCAACGCACCATCGAAGCCGTGCCACGCAGCAAGGATGACCTGCTGCACCTGGACCTCGACGGGCAGAGCCATGTGATCGTGGTCAGCAACCAGACGTTTCTGCAGGACGGCCGGCAGTTCGAGTACACCGAATCGCGCCACACCCTCGACAAGTTCTACTTCTCCGACGTAGCCCGGCGCTGACCCCGGCACGTTTCGACCGCCGATGTGCGGTATCCATGTAGTGCACTCTCCCGGGGCGAATCAGCCATGCTCGGCTTTCGTTTCTCAAGGATGGAGAAAGCATGAACGCCCCCGAAACACATCCTCTGCCGAACGCAGCGGACAACGCCGCCCTCAAGCTCATCGCCGCGACGGTCGTGCAAACCTGCCCTAGCCTGCACGACGCGGCCTATCAAGTCGCCCGCGAGCTGCTTGGGCTCAAAGGCCTGCCAGACACCGATCCGGACCGGGTTTACTTCCATCGATTCAAAGCGGCCCAGAGCAGCAGCCAGTCGTTTACCGGCTGGGAACATATCCGCGAAAAACCCTACGAATCGATGACCCTCACACAATTGGTGATCCATCGCTTTCGCGCCACCGACGTCGACAACGCCGACCTGCTGGATCTTTACGCTGGGTTCTATTCGGACGGGCCCGAGACCGAAGATTTCGACCACAGCAATGAAGTTCGCCTGCATGGCAACGAAGTGCTCAACGCCTTCTGGGACATCGATTTCAGCTCGCGCTACAACGACACACTGACTACGTTCTGGAACACCCACACGGATGATTTCCGCACGTTGGCCAGGTGCAACTTCCTCAGCCGTGCCGTGCAGGCACTTGAACTCGAGCAATTGAGCGGCACGGATTTCCAGTGGATCGTCAGCGCCGTTATGGGGCCTGTTACCTGGCCAGTGACGCTGGCCACGCTGCAATCAACCCACACACCAGACAGTGGCGTGCGCGCCTTCGATATCGACGGGCATATGGCGACCAACCTTCTGCGCATCGTCAGTACCACAGGCCGGGAGATGGTCTATCTGCCGGGTGAAACGGTGGCGTTCGTCGTACAGGAAACCGCGGCGGACATGCATGGGTGGGTGCTTGAGCAGATGAACCTGGAGCCCCGGCGCCAGGCTTTCTTCAGTCACTTTGCACTCGCCGACCGTCAGCACATGACGACGAACATCACCGATCTGATGAATCGGTTGGTCAGCACGTGGGGACACTCCGATCATCATCTGATCAATAAAACCAACGCCGTAATCAGCGGCGATGCCTTCAGTTGGCTGCGCGATTCGACCCGCAGCGCCATGTTTGCCGAAGCCAGCCTGACGCTGACGTCCAATGGCGATCTGCGCAAAAAACTGTGGATCGGTTACTTGAGCGCCGGCCTCAAGGTATTTGGCCCGATGGCCGCCGTCGGCTGGCCGCTCGCGCTGCCGGTGATTGGCGCCAGCATTGCCAGCATGGGGCTGAACATCGATCAGGCGGTCAACGGCAAAACCTCCAGCGAACGCAAGGCCGGCGTGCTGGGTGCCGTGTTGAGCGGCATTGATGCACTGTTCAACATTCCATTTCTCAAAGGCACCGGCCCGATGCTGGAGGTGGGTGTCGAGGTGGATGCAGTGGAGGCCGCAGAAATGGCCGGACTGAACGAGCCGGCTGCAGCAGTGGAGGTGCCGGATCCGCTGGTCGAACCGCAGGAAAGCGAGGTTGCGCTCGAGCCAGACGTGATTGCGCCGCCGCTGGAAACATCTTGGTTGCCGCCGACCGAGAGCGCTGCACCACCGCCCATACCTGACAAATACCTGTGCAACGAGCTGCTCGACGGGCTCGATGTGCAACGCGAGCCCGGGCAATTTCAGGGGGTCTTTCGCCTGGATAGCGATCCGCCCTACGCCATCCATCTGGATGACAACCCATACTACGTGCGCTATTTCGGCGACACCGACGAGGGCGGCTACTGGGCCATCGTTGATCCGGACAGGCCCAATCAATTTGTCCACTCATTGCCTGTTCGCCTGAACGCCGAGGGCCAGTGGGAGCGGATGCAGGCCCTGCGCTTGCGGGGCGGCGGCCAATGCGCGGGCAAACCGTGCGCGCCCGACCTTGCGCTCGCCCCTCAGGAACCGCCAGCCCCCGAAGCGCCCGCGCAAACGGAGGTCGAATTGCCCAGCCCGGTATCACGTCCGGTGCGCATTGTGACGTCTGCCTTCGACATCGAGCCGACGGTACGCCGTTCGATAAGAGCCTGGGCACTGAATCTGAACGAAACCCACGCTCAACTGGTGCCCGACGCCGACGGTGCCTTCGGCATGACTGACCCTTTTGAGCTGTACGCCGTCAACAAGCGCATTGCGCTGCAAACCGCCGCGAAAAGATTTTTCAGTTCACTGCCGTGGATCACTCCACCGTTTCGCGCCCCCATTCCCGCGATCAATGCGCAGATCAGCCTTTCCGAGCTTATCGACCGCCTCTTTGAATCCGCCGTCGGGCTGGTCGTGGGGGAAACCCTGGATCGCATTGCCAGCATGCGCTTCCTGATTGAAAACATGCCGGCACTGGCTCGGCACGCAAAAACCCTGTACATGCGCGGCATCCTCAGTGATTTCGCGCAGGTGGAACTGAACCGCTATTTCACAACCGGCAACCTGTCGGCCGATCTGCAAACCTACCTGACCAGCCTGGGCACCGATCCGACGGGACGCTTCAATGCACTGGAACTGGTCAAAGTGGCCAGGGAAAACGGCGTTCGGGTCCAAGGCATCGACTGTGCAGCGAGCTACAAGATGAAGACTCCACTGTCGCCCTTTGACGAGCAAATGATCGGCACGTATCTGGCGAGCGACATCATGACCGGCGATACCTACCTCAACAGCCCGAAAAAATGGATCGTACTGACCGGCGCGCAGAACACCAACACCCTCAGGGGGCTGACCGGCCTCAGTGAGATAAAGGGCGGCATCGGTTTGCGCATCGAGGAAGTCGGCGCAGCGGACGCCATGGAAATCGACATCGATCCGGGTATCGACGTGAACCGGGGGCCGTTTGCCAATGGGGCTGCCGCGCGGGGCAATGACGATGTGCTTCGCGCCGATTTACGCCTGCGCATGCCGAGCGAACCGGTGAACTGGAATGAGCAGACGCTGGAAAACCTGCTGCACCGACGTGGCATGTACCTGTTCAGAAAAGTCGGCGACAGCTTCACCGTGCTGCACCGCAGCAAGTCAGGAATGCTCGCGCATACACCTGTGACGCGTCTGGCCGATGGACGGGTTTCCCTGCACCGGCCGGCTTGGCCGCTGGTGAACGATGTCAGCTTTGCCAGCATCGAGGACATGTCTCATCGTCTGACCGAGATGGGGCTGACGTTGCAGAGCCGGCTGCCGGACTGAATCCGCACCGCAAAGGAAAAATACAGGGATAGTGCATGGCCCGTGAGCCGATGGGACATGCTCGATCTTCGTTTCCTCATGGATGAAGAACTGCATGAACGCACCCGAACGCCGTCTGCTGCCGAACGCAGCAGACAAGGCCAGCCTCAAGGCCATCGCTACCACCGTCGTACAAACCTGTCCCAGTCTGCTGGACGCGGCCCGCGAAGTCGCCAGTGAGCTACTGACGGACAAAGGACTTTCGGGCAACGATCCGGACCATGTCTATTTCCACCGATTCAGGACGGCGCAAAGCAGCGCTCTGACATTTACCGGTTGGGAACACACACTGGAAAAACCATACGAATCGTTGACCCTCACACAATTGGTGATCCATCGCTTTCGTGTCACCGATCAGGACAATGCAGACCTGCTGAGCCTGTACGGCGGCTTTTACACGGACGGGCCGCAGGCCGAATCCTTCAATCAGAGCAATGAAGTGAAGCTGCTGGGCAGCGATGTTCTGAAGGCGTTCTGGAACATCGATTTCAGCGCGCGCTACACCCGTCAACTGAGCACGTTCTGGCAGAACTCAGCGGACAATTTCCGCACGCTGGCCAAGTGCAGTTTTCTCAGCCTGGCGGTGAACGCGCTGCAAAAAGGTCACCTCGACGGCACTGATTTTCAACGCGTGATCAACTCGGTGTGCGGTCCCGTCACCTGGCCCGTCACCCTGCAAATGCTGCAGTCCTCTTACCCTGTCGGCAGTGAGGTGCGCGCGCTGGATATCGACGGTCACATCGCCGTCAATATCCTGCGCTTTGTTGAAGACAGCGGGCGGCAAACACTTTATCTGCCAGGCGAAGCCCAGGCCTTTCAAGTGCTGGAGAACGAAGCGGCGCTGCACTGGTGGGTGCTTGAACAATTGAATGATGAGACGCGCTGCAAGATTTTTCTCAACCATTTCTCTTTCGCAGACCGTCACGCCATCAACGAGAACTTCACCGACCTGATGAATCGTCTGGTCAGCACCTGGGGTCATTCCGATCATTACCTGATCAACAAGACCAACCTTGAAATTGGTCGTGATGCGTTCACCTGGCTACGCATTTGCGCCCGCCATTCGATGTCCGAGGAAGCCAGTCTGTTACTGACGTCCAATGCTGAGCTGCGCAAAAAGCTCTGGATCGGTTATTTGAGTGCCGGACTCAAGGTGTTCGGCCCGATGGCCACCGTGGGCTGGCCTTTGGCGCTGCCGGTTATTGGCGCCGGCATTGCCAACATGGGACTGAACATCGACAGAGCGGTCAACGGCAGGACGCCCGCCGAGCGCAAGGCCGGTACCCTTGGCGCGGTGCTCAATGGCATAGAAGCACTGTTCAACGTGCCGTTTCTGATCGGCACCGGAGCGCATCTGGAAGTGGGGCCACAGGTTGAATTTGCCGAGGCGCAAGAGATGGCCGGGTTGATCGAGTTCACCTCGGCTGACGAACCTTTCCTGCCAACCCAGGATCAGGCGCAGGTTGTGGTGACGGATGAAGACGTTGTCGAGATGGCAAACGACATTGCCAGCGAAACACCCCCCACTTCGCCCGTAGTCCTCGCTCCCACTGCGCCGCAAACCCCATCGGTACCGAAGGTTCCGGCCCGCTATCTATGCAATGAGTTACTTGATCGCTACAGCGCAGAAACGCAATCAGGGAAATTTCAGGGCATTTATCGCCTTGATGGCGAACCGCCCTATGCCATTGATCTCGATGGCAAGCCCTACTACGTACGTTATTTCGACACCTCCGAGGACAGTGGCCACTGGGCTATCGTCGACCCTGAGCGCGCCAATCAGTTCGTCGGCTCATTGCCGGTCCGCTATAGTGCCGCCGGCCGGTGGGAGCGCATGCTGGCGCTGCGACTCAACGGCGGCGGTCAATGTCTGGGCACGGCGTGCCATTCGTACTTTGATCCGGCCTCGTCAACCAACTCATCAAACCCGCCCACCCCATCAACGCCATCACCGGAACTGCCATTGGTCGAACCGGTCCCGCCGAGTGCCCGTCCGCTGCGCCTTGTGACCACCCTCTATGATGTTTTGGGGCTGGACATGGCCAGGCTGAGAAAGTGGGCGATGAACTTGCCTGACGATTCCGCCGATGCGGTTCGCGAGGCCAGACGCAATTTGTCTGTGAACGATCTGTATACCCTGCATTTCGACCACCAACGCACATTGCTCCTGAACGAAGCCAGAGAGTATTACTCAGCACTGAACTGGTCCAATCTGCCCGCACGCCCGATTCTGCCCGAGGTCAGTCACTCAATGACGACCGATGCATTGATTGATCGCATTTTTGAAAAAACCAAAGGTCTGGTGGTGGGAGAAACCCTGGATCGCATCACCAGCATGCGCTTCATGATCGAAAACATGCCTGCGCTGGCGCGCCACGCCACGACGCTCTACGTGCGTGACCTGCTGAGTGATTTCGCCCAGTCAGACCTGAACAGCTTCCACACGTCCGGTCAGATGTCAGAGGATCTGCGGATTTATCTGACCAGCCTCGGAACCGATCCGAACGAAGCGTTCAACATGCTCGAACTGGTCAAGTCTGCCCAGGCAAATGGAGTCCGGGTTCAAAGTCTCGATTGTGCGGCGAGTTACAAAATGAAGGTGCCGCTCACCTCGATTGAAGAGCAGATGATGCGCGCTCGCATGACGTCCAAAATCATGTGGGGCGACGAAATCCTCAATCGCCCAGACAAATGGATCGCCTTGGTCGATGCGCAGAACACCAATAACTTCAGAAATCTGCCGGGCATCAGCGAGCTCAAAGGCGGCATCGGTTTGCGGATTGAAGAAGCCTTTCCCGGAGAAGATCCGGGCGTCAGCATCGACCCGGGAATCAAAGTCGCTCGCGGCCCCTTTGACAACGGGGCATCGACGCGCGACTCGTTCGATTACCTGCACGCTGACTTGCGCCTGCAAATCGACGCACCGCCGGTGACATGGACTGACGAAACACTGGACCGCCTGCTGCATCGCAATGGCATGTACTTGATCGAGAAGTCGCAAGGCAATTACACACTCGTGCGTCGCAACAGCACAGGCAGCATTGTGCGAACACCCGTGAATCGGACGCTGGACGGCCAAGCCTACCTCTGGCTTCAATCAATGCCACGCATCAGTGGCGTATTGTTTCCTGATATCTCAGCGTTATCGCAGCGCCTGATAGAAATAGGCCTGAAAATACAAAGTCGCCTACCCGACTGAAGGGTTTTCGCAAGCGATTGAAATGCCCCAAATCCGGCCTGGGCCGGGGGTTTCAGCCACTTGAAGCAAGCAGGCAAGTTCAGCGCGATCATTGCCGTTCAATGGTCCGCTGGTGGCTTGTCAGGCTCTCAGCCCCCGTTCGTGTCGGCGCGCAGAGCAACCTGACAAACGGGGACAACCTCCCGTAGAATGCGTCCGTGGCTATGGAACACCTTCCTTCTAAACCTCCTATGACCTAGGGGTTTCGCTCTCCACACTGCGCCTGCTGCTTGCAGGCGTTTTCATATCTGCTGTAGACACAATGCTGCTGCTCGTTCACGACGGCGACCAAAGGAGAAAATCAAGGATGAATCAGGAGCTGTTCCTGCGTCGCCGCAGCAAAGTTCACGTCCCGATGGGCACTGGCGGTGCCACGCGTGCTCATGTCGCGTCGGCCATCCAGGAAATCGCGGCGTTCCGATGCGTACTCTCGGAGTCTCTGATTGAGCAAATCGGCGGGCTGTCACCCGCAGAACTCAAGCACTGGCTGCGCGACATTATCGGAATGCTTCGGCGCCGGGCTGGCGCTCATGTGCACCACCGGCCGTTTTATCCTGACTTTCCAGAGCAGGTTCTGCAGGCCCCAGAGGCAGAGCTGTACCTGAACGCCGTCATGCACTACCTCACGCTTCGGCGTTTACCACCGACTGAACACTCTCGACCTCCCCTGCTTGAAGGCAACTTCATACCTTGGGTGATCGAATCCGGAAGCGTGTCTGAGTTCGAGTCACTGCTTGAGCCACTGGTTTCATCGCGCACCTCGCTCTCCGAAGAGGAGACGGCCGATGTCGTCTGGTTTATCCGCGAATACAAAAGCGATGTGTTCCGTCTGCTGCCCGAGACCATCCCCTTCCGGGAGATCCGTGCACTGGTTGGCGGGGCACTGATCCTGCATGTCGCCAGCGATGCTCGGGTCGACACATTTCTGCAGCGAAACGTCGAAACGGCAACTGACGTGCTACGACTGGCGGTCGCGTTGAGTGGCGGAGACGTGTCGCTGGCGACCGCTTCGACACGTTTCAAAGCGATGAAGCGCTCGATACGCCGCCTGTTTTTGCGCCTGCTCGATAACATTCCCGACGCTGTAGAAGACGTGATGCGCCATGCTGAGCGCTGGAAACGCCTGGCTGAAGTACTGCATCCGGGCGACTACGCCGAGAAGTACCCACGAGCGCTGGCCGCCATCACGGCAGCGCGTCGTAACGAACCGCCCGCCACATTTAATTCACGTGTCGAAACAATGCTGGCCCAGCGTGACATCGCCACGCTTGTGCCAATACTACAAAGCCGTCCTGGCGAGTTCGCACGACGGCTTGACGTAACCCTGCGCCGCGCGATGGAAACCGAATCGGTACTCGACGCGTTCGAGGCTGTTGCGGCACACGTTTCCTCACCCGTTCTGCTGCAGTTGCTGGCCCAGTTACGTGCACCGCGCCCTCTGCCCCTGCGGGCGTTCACCCCGAAAGGTTCATTCGCCAAAGTCTTTGCCATCAAGGATCGACGCGAACCTCTCACACCTGAAACGTTGGCGCGTGCTGCCCGTATCTGCGAGAACGCACTCGTACAGCGTTTTGCCTCCCTGCCGCCATTAGGTCGCTGTTTCATTGATCCAGCATTACGTGAATACAAGGTGCCGCTGGCGCAGCGCGCTTCATCGAAGTCACTACGTACACTGGTGCGGGGCAGTCGATTGCCTGTGCCTGACACACGATTCATTCGCCTGTTTCTGTGGTGGAAGAATGGCCGCGAACGCACGGACATCGACTTGTCCGCCGCATTTTTCGATGCCGACTTCGTGTTCAAGGATACGGTCGCGTACTACAACCTGAAGGGCTACGGCGGTTACCACAGCGGCGACATCGTCGATGCGCCCGACGGGGCTTCGGAATTTATCGATCTCGACATCGACGTGCTCGTCGAGCAGGGCATCCGTTATGTCGTCACGTCCATCAACTCATACACCCAGCAGCCGTACTGCGATCTCCCGGAATGCTTCGCTGGCTGGATGGCCCGCACTGACACTGCGTCGGGTGAAGTGTACGAGCCGCGAACCGTGTTCGACCGTATCGATATCGCGTCCGACACAGTGATCTGTCTGCCATTCGTGATGGACCTTCAGGAACGACGCATGATCTGGGCCGATCTGGGGCTCACTTCATCTCCACGGTGGAACAACGTCGGCAACAATCTCAGCGGGGTATCGTTGATGCTGCGGGCTTTGGTGCATACGCCACGGCCGGATCTGGAAACTCTGTTCGATTTACATGTTCGAGCACGAGGCGAACGAGTGGCTTCGCCGCAGCAGGCACAGGTGGTTTTTGCGCCTGATCAAGGGACAACGCCGTTCGATACAGACGTGATTCGATCGCAGTTTCTTTAGTAACGACTCCAGTCTTCGCGATCAATTTAGCGCGACGAGTCTTGCCAAGGTGCTTTGCGCCCGGAAACAAAAATGCCAGTCAGTAAAACTGACTGGCATTGGCGAAGATCCGTAGGCGTAATCAACGCGAAACAGAATAATTCTGGACGATATCGTTCTCGAAAAAAATCCTTAAATTGATCCCTTGGGCGGTGGTCTTGCCGGTGGTTACGCTGGTCACTTCATTCATCGTGCCCTGCGCATTGGCCACGTGTGACGTTGCTGTACCAATAGCACCGCTGGTTTCCGGCGAGACGAATCGGTGGGCAAGATTCACGTACTTCTCCAGCCCTTCTTCGCTTTTGACGTACGTCCAGTTAGTCATGGTGTCCGAGTCGGCCTGTTCCTGCATCGGCGGGCCAAACATCTGAGATATCTGGTTTTTAGTGGTTTTGCCACGAACGATGGCGGTCCAACCCACAACAGAAGTTGCCTGTAGCTTAGGGCGAGGAAATACGCGTAGCTATAGTACAGGTGTGCTAGTACCCACTTCGATTGCACACGGTGAACTCAAAAAAAAACCGCCTGACGCGTACGCCAGACGGTTTTTTATTTCAGTCAATCGGCCCTCAGGCCGGTGACATTATTCCCACTCAATGGTCGCCGGCGGCTTGCTCGACACGTCGTAAGTGACGCGGGAGATGCCTTCGATTTCATTGATGATGCGGCCGGATACGGTTTCCAGCAGTTCGTAAGGCAGGTGTGCCCAACGTGCGGTCATGAAGTCGATGGTTTCCACGGCACGCAGGGCCACGACCCAGGCGTAACGACGGCCATCGCCCACCACGCCAACCGATTTCACTGGCTGGAACACCACGAAGGCCTGGCTGACTTTGTGGTACCAGTCGGCTTTGCGCAGTTCTTCGATGAAGATGTGGTCGGCACGACGCAGCAGGTCGGCGTATTCCTTTTTCACTTCACCGAGGATACGTACGCCCAGGCCCGGGCCCGGGAACGGGTGACGGTAGACCATGTCGTACGGCAGGCCCAGTTCCAGGCCCAGACGACGGACTTCGTCCTTGAACAGCTCGCGCAGTGGCTCGACCAGTTTCAGGTTCATCTCTTCCGGCAGGCCGCCCACGTTGTGGTGCGACTTGATTACGTGAGCCTTGCCGCTTTTCGCGCCAGCCGACTCGATCACGTCCGGGTAGATGGTGCCCTGAGCGAGATACTTGATGTTTTCCAGTTTGTTGGACTGGGCATCGAATACGTCGATGAAGGTGCGACCGATGATCTTGCGCTTCTTCTCTGGATCGGCTTCGCCGGCCAGGTTGTTCAGGAACTGATCTTCAGCATTGGCGCGAATCACTTTGACGCCCATGTTCTCGGCGAACATGGCCATCACTTGCTCGCCTTCGTGCAGACGCAGCAGGCCGTTGTCGACGAAGACGCAGGTCAGTTGGTCGCCAATGGCTTTGTGCAGCAGCGCCGCAACCACCGAGGAGTCAACGCCGCCGGACAGACCCAGCAGCACGTTGTCGGTGCCGACCTGGGCGCGGATGTTGGCGATGGCGTCTTCAGCGATTTTCGATGGAGTCCACAGGGCTTCACAGCCGCAGATGTCGAGAACGAAACGCGACAGGATGCGACCGCCCTGTTTGGTGTGGGTCACTTCCGGGTGGAACTGCACGCCGTAGTAAGCACGCTCGTCGTTGAACATGCCGGCGATCGGGCAGCTCGGGGTGCTGGCGAGGATGTGGAAGTCTTCCGGCATCCTGGTGACTTTGTCACCGTGGCTCATCCACACGTCGAGGCCGAACAGGCCATCAGCGTCGATGTGGTCTTCGATGCCGTCGAGCAGACGGCTCTTGCCGACCACGTCAACACGGGCGTAACCGAACTCACGCAGTTCGGAACCTTCAACCTTGCCGCCCAGTTGTTCGGCCATGGTCTGCATGCCGTAGCAGATACCGAAGACCGGCACGCCCAGGTCAAACACGGCCTGCGGGCAGCGCGGGCTGTTGGCTTCGTGTACGGACTCTGGGCCGCCGGCGAGGATGACGCCTTTTGGAGCGAATTCGCGGATCGCATCTTCGTCCATGTCGAACGGGTGCAGTTCGCAGTACACACCGATCTCGCGCACGCGGCGGGCGATCAGTTGGGTGTATTGCGAGCCGAAGTCGAGGATCAGGATGCGGTGAGCGTGAATATCGAGGGCCATGATTCAGTCTCGTCTAAGTCATTCAGAAACAGTCGTGATTCAGAAACAACTCGGGGCTGAATAAAACAGCCCCGGTTGCTTAGCTTGTTGCTTGAAGGCTCAACCTACGCGGTAGTTTGGCGCTTCTTTGGTGATCTGCACGTCGTGCACGTGGGATTCGGCCATGCCGGCGCCGGTGATCCGCACGAATTCAGGCTTGGTGCGCATCTCTTCGATGTTGGCGCTGCCGGTGTAACCCATCGAGGAACGCAGACCGCCCATCAACTGGTGAATGATCGCGCTCAGGGTGCCTTTGTAAGGCACACGGCCTTCGATGCCTTCCGGAACGAGTTTCTCGGCACCGGCCGAGGAGTCCTGGAAGTAACGGTCGGAGGAGCCTTGAGCCTGGGACATGGCGCCCAGCGAACCCATGCCGCGATAAGCCTTGTACGAACGGCCCTGGAACAGTTCGATTTCGCCCGGTGCTTCTTCAGTACCGGCGAACATCGAGCCCATCATCACGCAGGAAGCACCGGCTACGATGGCCTTGGACAGGTCACCGGAGAAACGGATACCGCCGTCGGCGATCAACGGCACGCCAGTGCCTTCGAGGGCAGCGGCAACGTTGGCGATGGCACTGATTTGCGGAACGCCGACACCGGCGACGATACGGGTGGTGCAGATCGAGCCAGGGCCGATACCGACCTTGACTGCGTCGGCGCCCGCTTCGGCCAGGGCCTTGGCAGCGGCGCCGGTGGCGATGTTGCCGCCGATCACCTGCACTTCAGGGAAATTCTCTTTGACCCAGCGAACGCGGTCGATCACGCCTTTGGAGTGACCGTGCGCGGTGTCGACCACCACCACGTCCACACCGGCATTGACCAGGGCTGCGACGCGATCACCGGTGTCTTTACCGGTGCCGACGGCAGCGCCAACGCGCAGACGACCTTGATCGTCCTTGCTGGCCAGCGGGTAGGCTTTGGCTTTTTCGATGTCTTTGACGGTCATCATGCCTTTGAGGGCAAACTTGTCGTCGACGATCAGAACTTTTTCCAGACGGTGCTTGTGCAGCAACTCGCGGACTTCGTTCTTGTTGGCGCCTTCGCGTACGGTGACCAGACGCTCTTTAGGCGTCATCACTTCACGTACGGTGGCTTCCAGACGGGTTTCGAAACGCACGTCACGGGAAGTGACGATGCCGACCAGGTCGCCATCGTGCAGTACCGGAACGCCGGAAATGTTGTGCATGCGGGTCAATTCGAACAGATCACGAACCGTGGCGTCAGCCTCGATGGTGATCGGATCCTTGACGACGCCGGCTTCGAACTTCTTGACCTTGCGAACTTCGGCAGCTTGCTGCTCGATGGTCATGTTCTTGTGGATAATGCCGATGCCACCTTCCTGAGCCATGGCGATTGCCAGACGGGCTTCAGTGACGGTGTCCATTGCGGCAGAAACCAGAGGAATGTTCAGCTCGATGCCACGGGTAAGGCGGGTCTTGAGACTGACTTCGTTAGGAAGCACCTCGGAATAACCAGGCACTAGGAGAATGTCGTCGAATGTCAGAGCTTCTTGGCTGATACGCAGCATCGCGGGGGCTCCCGAGCGGGAAAATGGAAGCGCGCCATTATAGTCAGACACCCCCTGCTGTTCAATGTAAAACTCTGCTTAATATCAATGTTGCTGATGTACGGGAATCGCCGGCTCTACAGTTCTACCTTGACCCAAGAGACAGGTTGATCCAGCCAATCGGCAAATTCATCGATAAAGCTCTGCTTGAACCCTGCTTCCAGCCAGTTATTGAAGATGAAACCGAGGTTGGAGAAAGCGCACTCCTGCAGGTACAGAAAGCCGTTGATGTCGTCTTCGTGCCCGCATTCTGGGCAGGTGAAGTTGTCGGTGCGGCCTGGGAACCAGTCTTCAAGGCTTTCGAACAGCGCTTCGCCGACTTCGCGGCGGCACTCGGCGCAACCGGCTTCTTCGAGAAAGCCCTTGGCCGGAGTGTAGATGCAGCGTTTGGTGACGATCTCCAGGCCGTTGATCGGCTCGCCGAACGGCAGCGCCTCTGGGTGCAACACCACGGCGCGGGCGCCATCGGCAATGGCGTGGGCCATGCGGTTGCCAGTGCGCCCGCAGGTGGTCAACTCTTCCTCGATGATGTTCTTGCGCACCAGCCAGCGCACGATCGCCCGGGCCCGGGGTTCGTGGACCGGCAGGGTGGAAATTTTCGGGACGATGATGCTTTGCGAATTCATGGGTGCAGCCTGTGACGTCAAATGGAAATTCTGCGGTGCTCTCTCCGACGCCATCGTTGGCAAGCCAACTCCCACAGGTTTTTCTGGTGTACACAATATTTGTGAGCGACCGAACTCTGTGGGAGCTGGCTTGCCAGCGATGGCGTCAGTGCGGGCGGCAGCTTAATCCCTGACGAAATGCGGTCAAGTGCTGAAATAACGCCCGATCAACGCAATCCCGCTCGCCAGCACCAACCACGTCACCAGCCGTACAAACGCCTCGCGAGACAAGCGCAGGGTCAACCGCCGCCCGATCCACAACCCCAGCGCCATGGCCGGTAACAGACACAGCGCCAACATCAACAAGGGTAGCTCGGCATACACGCCGGCGATGGCAAACAGGCTCAAACGCACCACCGTACTGCAACTGATCAGCGCACTTTGCGTGGCCCGCGCTGCGTCTTTCGGCAACCGGCTGTTGAGATAGATCGCGTATAAAAAGCCGCCACTGCCAAATAGCGCCCCGAACAACCCACCGACCGTGCCCATCGGCACCGCCCACGCCGCTGACAATTGCGCCGGCCGCGTTTTGACCCACAGGCTGTAAATCGCATAGGCGCTGATGAACAGCCCCATCAACAGCAACAACAGATCCGATTTGAGGTTGAGCAGGAAGATCACCCCCAACGTGCAACCCACGGCCATGCACGGCAGCAGCCGCAGCAACTCAGGCTTGGCCACATCGCGGCGCGACGGCAGCAGATTGCCGAACGCTGCAACGAAATCCAGCAACACCAGCAACGGCACGATTTTCGACAACGGCATAAACACAATCAGAATCGGCCCCGCCACCAGCGCCGTGCCAAATCCGGCGATGCCGAACACGATATAAGCCAGCGCGATAGCCAGCCCGATCACCACCCAGCCCTCGGCGCCCCACGCCCATTCATTCAACAGTCCTGCCACACTCATCGATCCGCGTCCTTAATAAGCTTGCGATGACTTTAGCCAGCGCCAAGCGTTGCGACTAATATCTTCAAAGCCGACCACCCATCTCGAAAAGGCATACCTCGTGCTGTCTACCCGCCAACTGCGTTACTTCGTGGAAATCGCCGAATGCGGCAGTTTCAGTGCTGCAGCCGAGCGATTGTTCATTGCGCAATCGGCGCTGAGCCGGCAGATCAAGGAGATGGAGATCCAGTTGCAAACACCGTTGTTCGAACGCACCGCGCGCCAGCCTCGACTCACCGCAGCGGGCGAAGCGTTTTTACCGCGTGCGAAAAATCTGCTCAACGAGCTGAGTAAAGCCAGCGCCATGGCCACCGAAGTCGGTAACGGCCAACTCGGTACATTGCGCCTGAGTCATTCGAGCACCGTACCGATCAGTGGGCGCCTGCTGCGTGACATCAGCCGCTATCTCGATCAGCAACAAGGCGTGTCGCTGGACATCGGCAAACTGTCCTCGGAGGCGCAACTTGAGGATCTGGCCGAGGGGCGCCTCGATATTGGCTTGCTGCGCCTGCCTGTGCTTCGTCAGCGTGAAGGCATTCAGATTGTGCCGCTGTTTACTGAGCGTTTGCTGCTGGCAGTTCCGGCCGAACATCGGTTGGCCGATTCGGCCCTGGTCGAACTGGCGCAACTGAAGGATGAACCGTTCATTTCCATTCCCCATCCACAGCGCGGCGGCCTGAGCTATTTATGTGCCGACCTGTGCATGCGTCAGGGCTTTTTCCCGAAAGCGGCGCGGGTGATGTCGCGCAAGACCACGCAATTGCAGTTGATTCAGGCCGGATTCGGCATTGCCCTGCTGCCGGAATCGATGCAGGACCTTGCCCCGCCCGGCGTACGCTTTTTGCCACTGAGCGACCCCGACTGCCAAAGCACCGTCGCCCTCGCCTATCGCCAGAACCCTACTCCACTGATCCAACACTTCCTCCAGACTTTTACAAATCCCTTGTAGGAGTGAGCCTGCTCGCGATAGCGATCTGTCCATCACCACCTCTTCGCCTGACACACCGCTATCGCGAGCAGGCTTACTCCTACAGGGGACATGTGGTGATTCGACGGCGAATGCCTTTAAACTGCGCCCCATGATTAAAGATCCCTTTGCAAGACTTGGCCTGGACCGTGAAGTCCTGACCGTCAGCCAGCTCAACGGCCGTGCGCGGGTGTTGCTCGAAGACGTGTTCAGCAACATCTGGGTCGAAGGCGAAATCTCCAACCTCGCCCGCCCGGCGTCGGGGCACATTTACTTCACGCTCAAGGACAGCGGCGCCCAGGTGCGCTGTGCCTTGTTCCGCCAGAACGCGGCGCGCGTGCGTCAGGCGCTGAAGGATGGCCTGGCCGTGAAGGTGCGCGGCAAGGTTTCACTGTTCGAGGGCCGTGGCGACTACCAGCTGATTCTCGACACCGTGGAGCCGGCCGGTGATGGTGCGTTGCGTCTGGCCTTCGATGCACTGAAGGAAAAGCTCAGCGCCGAAGGCCTTTTCAGCGCCGAACGCAAAGTGCCGCTGCCGGCGCATCCGCAGCGCATCGGCATTATCAGCTCGCCGACCGGCGCGGTGATCCGCGACATCATCAGCGTGTTCCGCCGTCGTGCGCCGCAGGTGCAACTGACGCTGATTCCGACTGCCGTACAGGGCCGCGAAGCCACTGCACAAATCGTCCGCGCCCTGAAAATGGCCGATGCCCGCGGCTTCGATGCGTTGATCCTTGCCCGTGGCGGTGGCTCGCTGGAAGACCTCTGGTGCTTCAACGAAGAAGCCGTGGCCCGCGCCGTCGATGCCTGCGTAACGCCGATTGTCAGCGCCGTCGGCCATGAAACCGATGTGTCGATCAGCGACTTTGTCGCCGACGTTCGCGCACCAACGCCTTCCGCCGCCGCCGAACTGCTCGCCCCAGACTCCAGCCATCTGATCCGTCAGGTGGAAAGCCTGCACCGCCGTCTGGTGATGCGCATGCGAGACCGTTTGATGCGTGATCGCCTGCGCCTTGAAGGCATGGCCCGGCGTCTGCGTCATCCCGGTGAACGTCTGCGCCAGCAGGCTCAGCGTCTGGACGATCTGGACATGCGCATGCGCCGCGCCTTTGAACGCCACCTCAACACCCGCCGCGAACGCCTGATTCGCCTGGAAACGCGCCTCGCCGGTCAGCATCCGGGACGGCAACTGGCGATGCTGCGCCAACGTCTGGACAGCCTCGCCGAACGCCTGCCGCGAGCCATGCGCGAAGGTCTGAAAAACCGTCGCCTGCAATTGCATAGCCAGATGCAGACACTGCATGTGGTCAGTCCGCTGGCGACCCTCGGCCGTGGTTACAGCATTCTGCTCGACGAACGCGGTCATGCGATTCGCAACGCCGCACAGACTCACACCGGGCAGCGCCTCAAAGCCAAACTCGGCGAAGGCGAACTGCAAGTGCGCGTCGAGGACAATCACCTGACGCCTGTCACCCTCTCTTTACTGGACTGATCCATGCCGCGTTTTCTGGCTCCATTGTTTTTGCTCTGTCTGACCTTCAACGCCCACGCCGACAGTTACATCACCCGGCTGCTGAACAAACCGGTGCCGGGCGGCGTCGCGGTAGTTGATCTGGGCGTTGCCGCTCAGGCGCCGAAAGCCACGTATCAGGGCAAACCGGTGCTGGTGGTGAAGGAGCAGAACAATTGGCTGGCGATTGTTGGCGTGCCGCTAACGGTCAAGCCCGGCGCGCAGCAGATCAGCAGTGGTGGGCGCAATCTGCCGTTTACCGTGGGCAACAAGAAATACCCTGAACAACGCATCACCCTGAAGAACAAGCAGCAAGTCAATCCGGATCAGTCGAACCTCAAGCGCATCGAGGGCGAACTGGCCGAGCAGATCAAGGCGTATCGCAGTTTCAGCCCGAACACGCCGAGCAATCTGCTGCTGGACAAACCGGTCAACGGGCCGCTGTCGAGCAAGTTTGGTGTGCGCCGGTTCTTCAATGGTGAAGAGCGCAATCCGCATGCGGGCCTGGACTTCGCGGTGCCGGCGGGCACGCCGATCAAGACTCCGGCGGCGGGCAAAGTGATTCTGACCGGCAACTATTTTTTCAACGGCAACACGGTGTTTGTCGATCATGGCCAGGGCTTTATCAGCATGTTCTGCCATATGTCGAAGATTGATGTGAAGGTCGGCGATCAACTGGCGCGTGGCGCAGTGGTCGGCAAAGTGGGTTCGACTGGCCGGGCGACCGGGCCGCACATGCACTGGAATATCAGCCTGAATGATGCGCGGGTGGATCCGGCGATTTTCATTGGTGCATTCCAGCCTTAAATAGGTGTTGAGGCGACCGGCCTCTTCGCGAGCAGGCTCGCTCCCACACTCGATCTTATTAACAACAAAGATCCCCTGTGGGAGCGAGCCTGCTCGCGAAGGCGGCCTGTACAACACCGCAATACTCAATGAACCTCCAAAAAATCAATTGCGCCCCAACCGAACCCCGCGCAAAAAACTAAACAATCGTCTTTATTACGCACAATAAAATCGCGCAAAAACTCGCTTTCCGAGTATTCCTCTCAATTTTTTCCGACTGCTTGCCATCCTTCCCACCCGCGGTTAGGGTTGAAGGCATGAAAACCTCTCACACCCTTATTCAGCTTCGCCAGCACCGCAGCCTGTGCCTCGTCAGCGCACGACTGCCGGGCTGAATCGCTGCGCCTCGTCCCACGCTTTTCCAAGAACATTCGTTCCACCGGCAGGCCGCCTCTTTTCGGCCCAGACAATAAGGAATTTCCCGATGAGCATGCTCAAAGATCCGTCTTCGAAATACCGCGCATTTCCCGTCATCAACTTGCCGGATCGCACCTGGCCGTCGAAAACCATCGACACCGCGCCGATCTGGTGCAGCTCCGACCTGCGTGACGGCAACCAGTCGCTGATCGAGCCGATGGACGCGGTGAAAAAGCTGCGCTTCTGGAAAACCCTCGTTCAAGTGGGTGTGAAGGAAATCGAAGCCTCGTTCCCGGCAGCGTCGCAAACCGACTTCGACTTCGTGCGTACTCTCATCGAGGAAGGCCATATCCCGGACGACACCACCATTCAGGTGCTGACCCAGGGCCGTGAAGACTTGATCGAGCGCACCTTCGAATCCCTGCGCGGGGCGAAAAAAGCCATCGTTCACCTGTACAACGCTACCTCGCCGTCTTTCCGTCGCATTGTCTTCAACCAGGACAAGGACGGCATCAAGGCCATCGCGGTCAACGCCGCCAAGCTGTTCGTCAAATACGCCGCGATGCAGCCAGACACCGAGTGGACCTTCGAATACTCGCCGGAAACCTTCAGCGCCACCGAACTGGAATTCGCCAAGGAAGTCTGTGACGCGGTGATCGAGGTCTGGAACCCGACGCCTGAGCACAAGATCATCCTCAACCTGCCAGCCACCGTTGAATGCGCGACGCCGAACGTCTACGCCGACCAGATCGAGTGGTTCCATCGCAACATCAACCGTCGTGACAGCGTGCTCATCAGCCTGCACACCCATAACGACCGTGGCACCGGCGTGGCCGCCACCGAGTTGGGCCTGATGGCCGGCGCCGACCGCGTCGAAGGCTGCCTGTTCGGCAACGGCGAGCGCACCGGTAACGTCGACCTCGTCACCGTGGCACTGAACATGTACACCCAGGGCCTCGACCCACAATTGGACTTCTCCGACATCGACGGCGTGCGCAAAGTCGTCGAAGAGTGCAACCAGATCCAGGTTCACCCACGTCATCCGTACGTCGGTGACCTGGTTCACACCGCATTCTCCGGCTCCCACCAGGACGCGATCCGCAAGGGCTTCGCCCAGCAGAAATCCGATGCCCTGTGGGAAGTGCCGTACTTGCCGATCGACCCGGCCGACATCGGTCGTAGCTACGAGGCGGTGATCCGCGTCAACAGCCAGTCCGGCAAGGGTGGCATCGCCTACTTGCTGGAGCAGGAATACGGCATCAGCCTGCCGCGTCGCATGCAGATCGAGTTCAGCCAGGTCGTGCAGCGTGAAACAGACCGTCTGGGCCTGGAAATGACCGCCAAGCAGATCCACTCGCTGTTGATCAGCGAATACCTGCAAGCCAACACCCCGTACGCGCTGGTCAGCCATCGCCTGCAGGAAGAAAACGGCAACAGCAATGTTGAAGTGGAAGTGGCGAGCAAGGGTCAGGGCGAAACCAACCTGCACTGGCGCGGCAAAGGCAACGGTGCGCTGGAAGCACTGGTGGCCGGCTTGCCGATTCCAGTGGAGATCATGGACTACAACGAACACGCAATTGGTGCGGGTACCAACGCCAAGGCTGCGGCCTACATCGAACTGCGTGTGAACGGTGAGCGTGCGGTGCACGGCGTAGGGATCGATGAAAACATCACCACCGCCAGCTTCAAGGCACTGTTCAGTGCACTGAACCGCTCGTTGAGCCAGCCGGAAGCGAAAGCGGCTTAAGCCTTCGTTGAAATGCAAAAGGCCCCGGAGTGCGAACTCCGGGGCCTTTTTTTGCTTGATGGTTTTGTGTTGTTCAATCAGGCCTCTTCGCGGGCAAGCCCGCTCCCACAGTTTGAACGCAATTCCCTGTGGGAGCGGGCTTGCCCGCGAAGAGNCGCGCCGCTCAATCGCAGCGGTGACGAAGAGGGCTGCCATTTCGACAACGGGGTGGTGACACCTGAACAGACGGCGCAAAACTCAGGTGAACTCGAAGGTATCCGCATCCAGATTCGCCGGAAAGCGCTCGCGGTACGCCGCCAGTGGCGCCGCTTCCAACACTGCCTTGAACACGCCGTCAGCCTCCCCCGCCGCCAGCAACATCTCGCCCTGGAAATCCAGTACCTGACTGTCACCGGTGTAGGCAAAGCCCTTGCCGTCGGTCCCCACGCGATTCACCGCCGCCACGTAGCAGAGGTTTTCAATCGCTCGCGCTGGCAGCAAACGGTTCCAGTGCAGACGCCGGGCACCCGGCCAGTTGGCGGTGTACAGCAGCAGATCGGTGTCCTGGGCGTCGCGACTCCATACCGGGAAGCGCAGGTCGTAGCAAATCAGCGGGCGGATGCGCCAACCCTTGAGCTCGAACTGCACTTGGCGCTCGCCGGGGGTGTAATGGTTGTGCTCGCCGGCCATGCGAAACAGATGACGCTTGTCGTAATGCAGCACTTCGCCATCGGGACGTGCCCACAGCAGACGATTGCGATGGCTGCCGTCAGCCGCCTGAATGATCACGCTGCCGGTGATCACCGCGTTGAGTTTCGCCGCCTGCGCCTTGAGCCATTTGCTGGTCGGGCCGTTTTCGGCTTCGGCGAGGGTTGCCGACTCCATCGAGAAGCCAGTGGTGAACATTTCCGGCAGGATAATCAGATCTGCCCCACGCGCCTGTTCCAGCAATGCGTCGAAGTGCTCAAGGTTGGCCTGACGGTCGTGCCAGGCCAGGCTGGTCTGGATCAACGCCAGATTGAGGTCGGGCAACGTACTCAGATCGCGCATAGTTTTGCCGCCGCTTCGCGCAGCGTCTCCTCGCGTTTGGCAAAGCACAGACGCACCAGGCGCTGGCCTTCAGGCGGGTTCTGGTAGAACACCGACACCGGAATACTCGCCACGCCGTGTTCGCGGGTCATCCATGTCGCCATCTCGACATCGTTCAGCTCGGGACGGATCTGCGAATAGTCGACCAACTGGAAATAGGTGCCAGCAACACGGGTGAAGCTGAACCGCGACGAAGCCAATAGATCGCAGAACAGATCGCGCTTGGCCTGATAGAACCCCGGCAGCTCTTCAACGTGTTCCGGATGTTCGGCCATGTAATCGGCCAAGGCGTATTGCAACGGCGTGACCCCGCAGAAACTGACGTACTGGTGCACCTTGCGCAACTCGGCGTTCAGCGCGGGGGGCGCGACGACGTAACCGGTTTTCCAGCCAGTGACGTGGTAGGTCTTGCCGAACGAGCTGACCACGAACGCGCGCTGATACAGCTCTTCATGGGCTAGCACACTGACATGCGGCACGCCGTCGAACACCAGATGTTCGTAGACTTCGTCGCTGATCAGGTAGATGTCGCGGTCGCGAATCAATGCCGCCAGTTGATCCAGCTCGGCGCGGCTGATCAATGCGCCGCTGGGGTTGTGCGGGGTGTTGATGACGATCATTTTCGTGCGCGGGCTCAGGGCCGCCGCGAGCTTGTCGAAATCGATGGAGAAATCGTTCGGGTTCAGTTGCACATGCACACACCGACCGCCTGCCAACTCCGTCGCCGGCTCGTAGCTGTCGTAGCAAGGGTCGAACACGATGACTTCGTCGCCGTTGTGGATAACCGCCTGAATCGCACAGAAGATCGCTTGGGTGGCGCCCGGCGTCACCGTCACCTCAGTGTCGGCATCCACCTTCACGCCGTAGCTGCGAGCGATCTTCGCCGCAATCTGCTCACGCAGTGCCGGCAGGCCGGTCATCGGCGAATACTGGTTGTGGCCACTGGCGATATGCCGTCCCACCGCGTCGCGCAACGACTGCGGGCCGTCGAAATCAGGGAAACCCTGGGACAGGTTGATGGCTCCGGTCTGCGCCGCGAGCTGAGACATCTGCGTGAAAATAGTGATGCCGACATTCGGCAGCTTACTGGTGATCATCGGGGGTTCCCTGCTCAACACCCGGCTCTGACGGCGGCGCGGGAGAGCCCGAGGATAGCCCATCCGACGCCCATAAAAAAAGGGCGCCTACCGGCGCCCTTCTCTTTCAACGATCGTTCCCACGCTCTGCGTGGGAATGCGGCCTTGGACGCTCTGCGTCCGCAGCTTTTGTGACGCAGAGCGTCACGGGATACATTCCCACGCGGAGCATGGGAACGATCAACGGCCAGCGACCTTACTTCTTGTCGCGGCGCTTCTTGCTGGCCTTCTTGTTGTGCGACATCAAGCGACGCTTCTTGTTGACCTGGCGGTCGGTCAGCGTGTTCTTGTTGCCTTCGTACGGGTTCTCGCCGCCCTTGAACTCGATGCGAATCGGCGTACCGACCAGCTTCAGCACGCGGCGATAAGTGTTCTCCAGATAGCGCACGTACGACTTCGGCACTTTCTCGATCTGGTTACCGTGAATCACGATGATCGGCGGGTTCGCACCACCCAAGTGGGCGTAACGCAGCTTGATCCGGCGGTTGTTGACCATCGGTGGCGCGTGTTCGCCAACCGCGTCTTCGAGAATCTGGGTCAGACGGTTGGTCGGCCAGCGGGTGACCGCCGACTTGAACGAGTTCTGCACGGAAGCGTAGAGGTTGCCCACGCCAGTACCGTGCAAGGCCGAGATGAAGTGGATGTCGGCGTAATCAACGAAGAACAGTCGACGTTGCAGCTCGACCTTCACGAAGTCGCGCTCGCTCGGCGTCATGCCGTCCCACTTGTTGATCGCGATAACCAGCGCACGACCCGATTCGATGGCGAAGCCCAACAGGTTGAGGTCGTGATCGACCACGCCTTCGCGGGCGTCCATCACGAAGATCACCACGTTGGCGTCTTTGATCGCCTGCAGGGTTTTGACCACGGAGAACTTTTCGACTTCTTCGTGGATCTTGCCGCGCTTGCGCACACCTGCGGTGTCGATCAGCGTGTACTTCTCTTCATTCCGTTCGAACGGGATGTAGATACTGTCACGCGTGGTGCCGGGTTGGTCGTAGACGATGACCCGGTCTTCACCAAGCATGCGGTTGACCAGCGTCGATTTGCCGACGTTCGGACGGCCGATGATGGCGATCTTGATCCCGTCTTTTTCGCTCGGGCCAGGAATGCGCTTGGCTTCCTCGCCTTCGGCGACGATCTCTTCTTCTTCGCCTTCAGCAGGCTCGTCATCATCACGCGGGAAATCGCTCAGGGCGGCTTCCAGCAATTGCGTGATGCCGCGACCGTGAGCACCGGCGATCGGGATCGCGTGGCCCATGCCCAGCGGGGCGAACTCGGCGCGAGCCATTTCCGGGTCGATGTTGTCGACCTTGTTGGCGACCACGTGGGAACGCTTGTTACGTTTGCGCAGGTGCTCGGCGATCATCTGGTCGGCGGCGGTGAAACCGGCCTTGGCATCTACCAGGAACAGAACAACATCTGCCTCTTCAATGGCCAGCAGCGACTGCTCGGCCATTTTTTCGTCCATACCGTGCTCGTCACCGGAGATACCGCCGGTGTCGATCAGAATGTAGGAACGCCCTTGCCACTTGGCCTCACCGTACTGGCGATCACGGGTCAGACCGGACAAGTCGCCGACGATGGCGTCGCGAGTCCTGGTCAGGCGGTTGAACAAGGTGGATTTGCCGACGTTCGGTCGGCCCACCAGGGCGATTACGGGAACCATGCGGCTCTCCACTTCGTTATTTCAGAAAATACAAAAGCCGCTGCGAGGCAGCGGCTGGTGCTCGGGGCAACACCCATGGGTGCTGCAAGCCTTGTAAATACAAGGCCGCTTGGGGATTAACCCCAAGCATAGTTGTTACTTGATGGTCAGGGCTTCCAGTTTGCCGCTGTTGCCATACACATAAATCGTGTCACCCACCACCAGCGGACGGGCACGCAGGCCGTCGCTGTCGATGCGCTCACGGCCGACGAAACGACCGTCAACCTGACTCAGCAGGTGCAGATAACCTTCCAGGTCACCCACTGCCACGTAGCTGGAGAACACTTCCGGAGCCGACAACTGACGGCGAGCCAGCGAATCGTTGCTCCACAGCGCAGTGGTGGAACGCTCGTCGACGCCTTCAACGGTGCCCGAGGACAGGCTCACGTAAACGCTGCCGAAACCCTGGGCAATACCGGCGTAGCTCGACGCATCGCGCTGCCAGAGTTGACGACCGCTCTCCAGATCCAGTGCCGCCACGCGACCCTGATAGCTGGCAACGTACAGCGTACCGCCGGACAGCAGCAGGCCGCCGTCGATGTCGACCACGCGCTCCAGTTCCGAACGACCCTGTGGAATCGCGATCCGTTGTTCCCACACCGGCACGCCGTTGGAGATGTCCAGAGCGACCACTTTGCCGGTCGACAGGCCAGCCACCGCGAGGCGGTTGGTCACCAGCGGTGCACTGGTGCCACGCAGGGTCAGAACGGCAGGCGTGCTGTCATACACCCAGCGTTGCGTACCGGTGGAGGCATCCAGACCGATCAGACGATCGTCCTGAGTCTGAACCACCACCACGTCGCCGTTGTTGGCCGGCGGCGCAAGGACTTCGCTGTTGACGCGAGCACGCCACTTCTCTTCACCATTGCTGGTGTCCAGAGCGACCACTTCGCCACGCAGAGTGCCGATCAGAACCAGACCGTAACCTACGCCAACGGCGCCGGAGACAGGCAGATCAAGATCCTGCTTCCACTTCACGTCGCCATTGCCACGATCCATGGCCATCACCACGCCGGTCACATCGGCGGCGTAGATGGTGTCACCGTCGATCGCCGGCACCAGCATGTTGTAGGTTTCGCCCTGACCGTCACCGATCGAACGACTCCACTGCTTGTGCAGAACCACTTCTTCTTTGAAGTCGGTCAGTTCAGCCGGTGGCAATTCTTTTTTACTGTTGCTGCTGCAACCCGCGGCCAGAAGGGCCAGAGCCAGCAATGCTGCATGCTTCCAACGGATCACGTCACGCATCCCCTTTGGCCAGGTCGTCAAGCTTGATTTGAAGGCCACCGACCGCCGCTTCATCCGACAGTGCCGCCTTGGCTTTTTGATACGCTTTGTTCGCGTCATCGGTACGGCCCAGCTGTACCAGCAGGTCGCCCTTGAGTTCTTCGCGAGTGGCCAGGAACGCTTTGTCGGCGTCGCCGTCGAGCAGTTTCAGGGCGTCTTCGGCCTTGTTCTGCGCGCCGAGCACCTGCGCCAGACGCTGACGGGCGATTTCGCCCAGCGCCGGGTTGGCCGGTTTGTCGACGATGGTTTTCAGCTCGGTCGCGGCGTCGTCCAGCTTGCCGCTGTCGACTGCAACCTTGGCCACGAACAGGCTGCCGTACTGTGCGTAGGCAGAACCGCCGAACTCGCTGTTGAGCTTGCCGGCCAGATCTGCAACACGGGCAACATCAGGCTTGCCGTCAGGCGTCAGCGTGGTTTCCAGCAATTGCTGATAGAGCACCGAAGCACCTTGCGACTGGTTGCTCTGATACTTGTGATAAGCCTGCCAGCCGAACACGATGACCAGCGCCAACAGGCCGCCGGTGACCAGAGGTTTGCCGTTGCGTGTCCACCAGTCCTTCAAATCCGCCAACTGTTCGTCTTCGGTACTCGACACCCCAATACTCCTTAATCGCTAAATCGGCTGTTTAGACAGCTTCAACCCTGCACGACGCAGGTGGCCAGGTGAGCGGCGAGCGCATCCCAGGCAATGCTTTGTTGTTCGCCCTGGCCACGCAGGGGTTTGAAACCTACCACTTGCTGGGCCATTTCGTCGTCACCGAGGATCAGTGCGTACAGCGCACCGCTCTTGTCGGCCTTCTTGAACTGGCTCTTGAAGCTACCGGCGCCGGCATTGACTTGCAGGCGCAGGTTTGGAAGTTGATCGCGAACACGTTCGGCCAGTTTCAGACCGGCCAGCTCGGCCGCTTCACCGAAGGCGCAGAGGTAGACATCGACCTGACGGGAGATTTCTTCCGGGATCTGCTCAAGGGTTTCGAGCATCAGCACCAGGCGCTCGATACCCATGGCGAAACCGACGCCAGTGGTTGGCTTGCCACCCATCTGCTCGACCAGACCGTCATAACGGCCGCCCGCGCACACAGTCCCCTGGGCACCCAGCTTGTCGGTGACCCACTCAAAAACGGTTTTGCTGTAGTAATCGAGGCCACGCACCAGCTTCGGGTTGAGCACGTAAGGAATGCCGACGGCATCCAGACGGGCCTTCAAGCCTTCGAAGTGGGCACGGGATTCGTCGTCGAGGTAGTCGGCCATTTTCGGCGCATCGACCAGCACGGCCTGGGTGTCGGCATTTTTGGTGTCGAGCACGCGCAGCGGGTTGGTTTTCAGACGACGCTGGCTGTCTTCGTCGAGCTTGTCGTGGTGCGCCGAGAGGTACTCGACCAGCGCTTCACGATAACGACCACGGGACTCGCTGGTGCCGAGGCTGTTGAGTTCGAGTTTGACCGCATCACGAATGCCCAGCTCGCCCCACAGGCGCCAGGTCATGATGATCAGTTCGGCATCGATGTCCGGACCGTCGAGGTTGAACACCTCAAGACCGATCTGGTGGAACTGGCGATAACGGCCTTTTTGCGGACGCTCGTGGCGGAACATCGGGCCGATGTACCAAAGCTTCTGCACCTGACCACCGCCGGTGATGCCGTGCTCGAGCACAGCGCGCACGCACGCGGCAGTGCCTTCCGGACGCAGGGTCAGGGAGTCGCCGTTGCGGTCTTCGAAGGTGTACATCTCCTTTTCGACGATGTCGGTCACTTCACCGATGGAGCGCTTGAACAGCTCGGTGAACTCGACGATCGGCATGCGGATCTGCTTGTAACCGTAGTTATCCAGCAGGCGCGCAACGGTGCTCTCGAAATAGCGCCACAGCGGGGTCTGCTCGGGCAGGATGTCGTTCATGCCACGAATGGCTTGCAGAGACTTGCTCACTTTAAATCCTTAAATTCGTTCGGCTTTCAGTCAGGCTCAGCCGCGCGCGATAACCGCTGCGTCAGCTTCGACCTTTTCGGCCGCTTTCTCGCGGATCAGCCTTTCCAGCTCGTCCACCAGATTGTCATTCGTCAGTTTCTGCGACGGCTTGCCGTCGATGTAAATCAGGTTTGGCGTGCCGCCGGTCAAGCCGATATGGGCTTCCTTGGCTTCGCCGGGGCCGTTGACCACACAACCGATCACCGCGACATCCAGCGGCACCAGCAGGTCTTCAAGGCGCCCTTCCAGCTCGTTCATGGTCTTGACCACATCGAAGTTCTGCCGCGAGCAGCTCGGGCAGGCGATGAAGTTGATGCCACGGGAACGCAGATGCAAAGACTTGAGAATGTCGTAACCGACCTTCACTTCCTCGACCGGGTCGGCCGCCAGCGAGATGCGGATAGTATCGCCAATCCCCTCGGCGAGCAGCATACCTAGGCCCACGGCGGATTTCACTGTGCCCGAACGCAATCCACCGGCTTCGGTGATGCCCAGGTGCAGCGGCTGAACGATTTCCTTGGCCAGCAAACGGTAGGCTTCGACGGCCATGAACACGTCGGAGGCCTTCACGCTGACCTTGAAGTCCTGGAAATTCAGGCGTTCGAGGTGCTCGACGTGGCGCAGAGCGGACTCGACCAGCGCGGCTGGGGTTGGCTCGCCGTACTTCTTTTGCAGGTCTTTTTCCAGCGAACCGGCGTTGACGCCGATGCGGATCGGAATCCCGCGATCACGGGCGGCATCGACCACGGCACGCACGCGGTCTTCACGACCGATGTTGCCCGGGTTGATCCGCAGGCAGTCCACACCCAGTTCGGCTACGCGCAAAGCGATCTTGTAGTCGAAGTGAATGTCGGCAACCAACGGCACCTTGACCAGTTGCTTGATTCGGCCGAACGCCTCGGCGGCGTCCATGTCCGGCACCGATACGCGGACGATGTCGACACCGGCGGCTTCCAGACGATTGATCTGCGCAACGGTGGCGGCAACATCATTGGTGTCGCTGTTGGTCATGCTCTGCACAGCGATCGGCGCATCGCCGCCCACCGGCACATTGCCGACCCAGATCTTGCGCGAAACGCGACGTTTGATTGGAGATTCGCCGTGCATGACTTATTGACCCAACTTCAGGCGAGCAGTCTCGCCACTGGTGAACGGAGCGACATCGACCGGCTGGCCGTTGTAGCTGACCTGCGCGCCACGGGCATAGCCCAGGCGCACGGCAAACGGTGGCTTGCCGGCAACCGCCAGGCTGTCGCCTTTACGCTTCAGGCCACTGAACAGAACTTTGCCGCTGCCGTCGCTGACCTGGGTCCAGCAATCGGCGACGAACTGCACCGACACCTGGCCTTGACCGGCCACCGGAGCGGCTGCGGCAGGAGCGTTGACCGTCGGGGCCACTGGCGCGGTGACAGTCGGCGCTGGCGTGCTCGGAACAGTTGGTGCCGGAGTAGCAGGCGTGGCAACAACCGGGGCGGGCGTATGAACCGGTGCTGCGGGCGTTGCGCTCGGAGCAGCTGGAGCAACCTGTGCAGTTGCTGGCGCAGCAGGCTCGGCACCGGTCGATTCAGCGGTGGTTTCCGACTGCGGCAGGGCCAGAGCGGTCGCGCCCTCGGCCTGACCTTCAGCGACAGCCTGATCTTCCGGCTCGTCGATCGGGTGAATCTGGGTGGTGCCATCGGCGCCTTCGACTTCGACGTGCTCCGGGGCCAGAGTGGTCAAGTCTTTGCTCCGCAGCGAGGTCTGATCCTGCCACCAGACGAAACCGCCGCCGATGACCGCGATCAGCAACAGCAGGCTGACGATACGCAAAATAGTGTGGGAAACCCGCACCGGCTCTTCGATACGGCCCAGCGCATGGACGTTGCTGCCCTGGGAATCGGTGCCGGTGGACTGGTCGAATTGCTGAACCAGAACGGTCTGATCCATACCGAGCAACTTGGCATAGGCGCGAATGTAACCGCGAGCGAAGGTATGCCCCGGCAGCTTGTCGAAAGCGCCGGCTTCAAGATTGCTCAGGGAAGTCACGGTGAGGTTGAGCTTGAGGGCCACTTCGGCCAGCGACCAGCCATTGCTTTCGCGGGCCTGGCGCAGGGTCTCACCGGGGTTAACGCGATTCGCTGCTACAACTTCGGGATGCGCCGCTTTCATCATTGCTCCGACAGGTATTGCTGATATTCCGGCGTACCGGGATAGAGTCGTTTTAATTGCAGGCCGTAACTGGCGGCCTTGTCGCGATCTTCAAACACTTTTGCCAGCCGAACGCCGAGCAATAGACTACGTGCATTTTGCTCGGTTAGCAGGCTGAAACGGTCGTAATAGTCACGCGCGGGCACATAATGCCTGTCTTCGAAGGACAACTCAGCCATTTCCAGCAATGCACGCGGTTGTTGACGGTTCAAACGCAGGGCCTTTTCCAGCTGCTGCTGCGCCAACTCACGCTGCCCCAGCTTGGATGCGGTCATGCCTAGATTCTCGAACACACGCGAACGCTCAGGATACAGGGTATCGGCGGCGGCCTGTTCAAAACGCTCGTAGGCTTCCTTGTAACGCTGTTCTTCGTAGAGAAAACTGCCGTAGTTGTTGAGGATGCGCGCATCAGCGGGACGGGAGGACAAGGCTTTGCGGAAGTGCTCGTCGGCCAGATTCGGCTCCATTTCGGCCTGAAACACCAGACCGAGGGCAGCATTGGCGTCGGGATCGGAGCTATCCAGATCCAGTGCTTTCTTCAGCGGCACCTTGGCCCGCTCGGTCATGCCCTGCTGCAAATACCCCAGCCCCAACTGCACATAGGCAGCCCGCGCTTCATCGCGGCCCTTGCTGGTCTTCATCGGGTTGTAGTCACCCGACAGGACACAACCAGCACTCAGGCTGGCCAACAGCAACAGCAGCGCAAAGCGCAGGGACATAGAGATCCTCTCTTAGTTAGTGTTCGCGGCGTTCTGTGCCAGATCGCTGTCGGCGCTCAACTCACGCACGGCGATGTAACGTTCGCTGCGACGGGTGCGATCCAGCACCTGACCTACCAATTGACCACATGCGGCATCGATGTCTTCACCACGGGTGGTGCGGACAGTGACGTTGAAACCGGCCTGATGCAACTGATCCTGGAAACGACGGATCGCGTTGTTGCTTGGCCGCTCGTACCCGGAGTGCGGGAACGGGTTGAACGGAATCAGGTTGATCTTGCACGGAATATTCTTCAGCAGCTCGATCATCTCAACGGCGTGTTCGACCTTGTCGTTGATGTCCTTGAGCAAGGTGTACTCGATGGTCAGCACACGTTTCTCGCCCAGGGACGACATGTAGCGCTGGCACGACTCGAGCAGCATCTTAAGCGGATACTTCTTGTTGATCGGCACCAATTGGTTACGCAATGCGTCATTCGGTGCATGCAGGGACAACGCCAGGGATACGTCGATGTGCTTGGCCAGCTCATCGATCATCGGCACCACACCCGAGGTGGACAGGGTCACGCGGCGCTTGGAGATCCCGTAGCCCAGATCATCCATCATCAGATGCATGGCGGCGACGACGTTGTCGAAGTTCAGCAGCGGCTCACCCATACCCATCATCACCACGTTGGTGATGGCACGGTCGACGGTGGCCGGGACACTGCCGAAAGATTTGTTGGCAATCCACACCTGACCGATGACTTCGGCGGCGGTGAGGTTGCTATTGAAGCCTTGCTTGCCGGTGGAGCAGAAACTGCAATCCAGGGCACAGCCTGCCTGGGACGAAACGCACAAAGTGCCGCGTTTGCCCTGGGGAATGTACACGGTCTCGACGCAGCTGCCGGACGCCACGCGCACCACCCATTTACGGGTGCCGTCGCTGGAGATGTCCTCGCTGACCACTTCCGGACCACGGACCTCAGCAATCGCCTTGAGCTTGTCGCGCAAGGCTTTGCTGACGTTCGTCATGGCGTCGAAATCATCGACGCCAAAGTGGTGAATCCATTTCATTACCTGACCGGCACGGAAACGCTTCTCCCCGATTGAGTCGAAGAATTTTTCCATTTCCGGCTGGGTCAGACCCAGCAGGTTTGTTTTAACAGTCGATGTAGTCATGGATTCACCTTCACTCTTTAAGCAATGCTTAGCGAGTGGTTACTTCAGTAGCTGCGAAGAAGTACGAGATTTCGCGAGCAGCAGCGGCTTCGGAGTCCGAACCGTGCACGGCGTTGGCGTCGATCGACTCAGCGAAGTCAGCACGGATGGTGCCAGCAGCAGCTTCTTTAGGGTTGGTAGCGCCCATCAGCTCACGGTTGCGAGCGATAGCGTTTTCGCCTTCCAGAACCTGAACAACTACTGGACCGGAGATCATGAAAGCAACCAGGTCACCGAAGAAACCGCGCTCTTTGTGCTCAGCGTAGAAGCCTTCAGCTTCGGCTTTGGACAGCTGCTTCATTTTCGAAGCAACAACTTTCAGACCAGCCTTTTCGAAACGGGTAACGATTTCGCCGGCAGCGCCTTTAGCAACGGCGTCAGGCTTGATGATGGAGAAAGTACGTTGAACAGCCATGGTGTAACTCCAGAAACAGTAATTTGCGAAAAATTAAACCCGCGAATTATACGCGGGTTCTTGGGTATTGCCTAACCTGCGAGACGATCAGTCCAATTCTTTGGCCCAGAGCTCCTGAACCGCTTCCAGCACCTTCTCGCCGACACGGCCAGAAGTGCTGTCGAAGTCAGGCAGATCCAGGATCATCTGCTGCAAACGGACAAAACCTACAGAATACGGATCGACGCCGGCATGGGCCTCGGCCAGTTCTTCTGCAATACGTTGAACATCATTCCAACCGTAGCTCATGACAGTCTTACCAGTCAGTGCGGCGCTTCGGCCGCATGGTTAAGCGAATATTTCGGAATTTCGACGGTGATGTCTTCTTCACCGACGATAGCCTGACAGGCCAGGCGCGATTGCGCTTCCAGACCCCAGGCACGATCGAGGAAGTCTTCTTCCAGCTCGTCAGCCTCTTCCATCGAGTCGAAACCCTCGCGGATGATGCAGTGGCAAGTGGTGCAAGCGCAGACGCCGCCGCAGGCGCTCTCCATCTCGATGTGGTGTTCGTGGGCCAGTTCGAGAATCGATGTGCCGGGCGCAGCCTCGACCACCATGCCTTCAGGGCAGAACTTCTCGTGGGGCAGAAAAATGACCTGCGGCATCAGATATCCTCGATTTCATTCAGATTGCGCCCCGACAGAGCGGCTTTCACCGTCAGATCCATGCGGCGGGCAGCAAAAGCATCGGTCACTTGCGACAGACGCTTGGTCTGCTGCTCGATGGCGTAACCATCGGTACCTTTCATCAGTTCGGTGAGTTCCTGCACTTGCAGGTCGATGACCATGCGTTCTTCGGCGTCGAGCAAACGCTCGCCATCAGCCTCCAGAGCGCCCTGCACCGCTTCGATCAAGCGCTGGGCATCGACTTGCTGCTCACGCAGGACGCGGGCGACTTTGTCGTCATTGGCGTGCTGGAACGAATCTTTGAGCATCTTGGCGATTTCGCCGTCGGTCAGACCGTAGGACGGCTTGACCTGAATGCTCGCCTCAACGCCCGAACCCAGTTCACGGGCGGAAACGCTGAGCAGACCGTCGGCATCGACCTGGAAGGTCACGCGAATCTTCGCCGCGCCAGCCACCATTGCTGGAATGCCACGCAATTCGAAGCGCGCCAGCGAACGGCAGTCACTGATCAGCTCGCGCTCACCCTGCAGTACATGGATCGCCATGGCCGACTGGCCATCTTTATAAGTAGTGAAATCTTGTGCGCGAGCGACGGGGATTGTGGTGTTGCGCGGGATCACCTTCTCCATCAGACCGCCCATGGTTTCCAGCCCCAGGGACAGCGGAATCACGTCGAGCAGCAGCAGTTCGCCGCCATCGCGCTTGTTGCCAGCCAGTGTATCGGCCTGGATCGCGGCACCGATGGCCACCACTTGATCCGGATCGATTTCAGTCAAAGGCTGACGACCGAAAGCTTCGGCAACGGCTTCGCGAACACGTGGAACGCGAGTCGAACCGCCGACCATGACCACGGCGTGCACGTCTTCCAGTTCGATGCCGGAATCGCGAACGGCGCGGCGGCAGGCTTTCAGGCTGCGCGCGACCATCGGCTCGATCAGCGCATCGAAGGCTTCGCGGGTCAGTTGCGCCTTCCAGTCGCCGTAGGCCACTTCAACGCTGGCAGCATCGGTCAGGGCTTCTTTGGCCGCGCATGCGGTTTGCAGCAGATTACGCTGTGCGCCCGGATCGAGGTCAGCGGACAGGCCCGCGCTCTCGATGATCCAGCCGGCAATCGCGTGATCGAAATCATCGCCACCCAGCGCGCTGTCGCCGCCAGTGGCCAGAACCTCGAAAACACCGCCAGTCAGACGCAGAATCGAAATATCGAAGGTGCCGCCGCCCAGGTCGTAGATCGCAACAAGCCCTTCGGCGTGCTGATCCAGACCGTAAGCCACAGCGGCCGCCGTCGGCTCGTTAAGCAGACGCAACACGTTCAGACCGGCGAGTTTGGCCGCATCTTTGGTGGCCTGACGTTGAGCATCGTCGAAGTACGCCGGAACGGTGATCACCGCACCAACCAATTCGCCACCCAAGGTCGCCTCAGCGCGCTGACGCAGCACCTTGAGAATATCGGCGGAAACTTCGACCGGGCTTTTCGGGCCTTGCACGGTGTCGATGAACGGCATGTGCGATTCGCCACCAACAAAGCGGTACGGCAGTTGCTCGCCCAATTGCTTGACGTCGGACAGACCACGACCCATCAAGCGCTTGACCGAGAGCACAGTGTTCAAAGGATCGGAGGACGCAGCCAGCTTGGCCGATTCACCGACTTCGACGCGGTCGGCGTGATAACGCACGGCGGACGGCAGGATGACCTGCCCGTTTGCGTCGGCCAGCGGTTCGGAAAGACCACTGCGCAACGCAGCGACCAGCGAATTGGTAGTGCCCAAGTCGATCCCCACAGCCAGACGACGCTGGTGCGGTTGAGGACTTTGGCCGGGTTCGGCGATCTGCAGTAGGGCCATCGTGATCAGGACTTATCTGTATATCAGGCGTGCGACCGGAGCGGCACTGGGTTAATCGTCGAGGCGCTCTTCTAACTGGCGCACTTCGTAGGTGAGCTTGTCGAGGAACTGCATGCGCCGCATCAGGCGTTCGGCCTGTTCACGTTGCGCTGCGTCATCCCAACAGGCCGCGAAGCTTTCGTTGAGTTCTTCCTGAGCCACTTTCAAGCGACGCTTGAATACCGCGACACCGTCGAGATCGGCGCTGTCCTGGAGGTCTTCGAGCTCTTCGCGCCATTGCATCTGCTGCAGAAGAAACTCGGGGTCATGGACCGTGACTTCCATCGGCACTTCATGCCCGCTGATGGTCAGCAGGTAGCGTGCGCGCTGGGCCGGGCTCTTGAGCGTCTGATAAGCGTCGTTGAGGCGCGCAGACTGCTCGAGTGCCGAACGCTGCTCGCGCTCTGAAGCGTCGGCAAAGCGATCAGGATGAACGCCGCGCGCCAACTCACGATAGCGCGTGGCCAACTGCTCGAGATCCAGACGGAAGCTCGGTTGCAGCTCGAATAAAGCGAAATGACAAGGAATACCCACGACAAGCCTCAGATATTGAAGCTTTCGCCGCAGCCACATTCACCGCGAACGTTGGGATTGTTGAACTTGAAGCCTTCGTTCAACCCTTCCTTGACGAAATCGAGCTCGGTGCCGTCCAGGTAGGCGAGGCTTTTCGGGTCGATGATCACTTTTTCGCCGTGACTCTCGAACACCTGATCCTCTGCAACCACCTCGTCGACAAACTCCAGCACGTAGGCAAGGCCGGAACAGCCTGTGGTGCGAACACCCAGACGAATCCCTTCACCTTTGCCGCGCCCGTCGAGGGAGCGCCGCACGTGTCGAGCAGCCGCTTCTGTCATGCTGATAGCCATCGTTGACTCCTTACTCGTCGCCCAATGCTTAGATCAAGCCTTTCTTCTGCTTGTAATCGCGAACAGCCGCCTTGATAGCGTCTTCAGCGAGTACCGAGCAGTGAATTTTCACTGGCGGCAAGGCCAGTTCTTCGGCCAGCTGAGTGTTCTTGATGGTTTCCGCTTCATCCAGAGTCTTGCCCTTCATCCACTCGGTGGCGAGGGAGCTGGAGGCGATGGCGGAACCACAGCCGTAGGTCTTGAACTTGGCATCTTCGATAACGCCCTGATCATTGACCTTGATCTGCAGACGCATCACGTCGCCGCACGCTGGTGCGCCAACCATGCCGGTGCCAACATCAGGATCTTCCGCGTTCATCTTGCCGACGTTGCGCGGGTTTTCGTAGTGGTCGATGACCTTTTCGCTGTAAGCCATGATTCTCAATCCTCACTCATCAGGGCCGCTCTTGAGACCCTGCAACTGCGCTGCGTCAGTCGCCGCGTCGCTACAGGATCTGTACCTGGCGGCTTCTATATTTAGTGTGCCGCCCACTCGATCTTCGAGATATCGACGCCGTCTTTGTACATGTCCCACAGCGGCGACAGAGCGCGCAGCTTGGTAACGGCCTCGCAAACTTTCTGCGCGGCGTAATCGATTTCTTCTTCGGTGGTGAAGCGGCCGAAGGTGAAGCGGATCGAGCTGTGTGCCAGTTCGTCGTTGCGGCCCAGGGCACGCAATACGTACGAAGGCTCCAACGATGCCGAGGTGCACGCCGAACCGGACGATACCGCCAGATCCTTGAGTGCCATGATCAGCGACTCGCCTTCAACGTAGTTGAAGCTCAGGTTCAGGTTGTGCGGAACGCGGGCGGTCAGGCTGCCGTTGACGTACAGCTCTTCCAGATGCTCGACCTGCTTGTAGAAACGGTCGCTCAAGGCTTTGATGCGGACGTTTTCGGCAGCCATGTCTTCCTTGGCTACACGGAATGCTTCACCCATGCCGACGATCTGGTGAGTCGCCAGGGTGCCGGAACGCATGCCACGCTCGTGACCGCCGCCGTGCATGGTCGCTTCGATGCGCACACGCGGCTTGCGGCTGACGTACAGCGCGCCGATGCCTTTAGGGCCGTAGGTTTTGTGAGCAGAGAAGGACATCATGTCGACTTTCAGCTTCTGCAGGTCGATCTCGACCTTGCCAGTGGACTGAGCGGCGTCGACGTGGAACAGGATGCCTTTCGAACGCAGCAGTTCGCCGATGGCGGCGATGTCGTTGACGGTGCCGATTTCGTTATTCACATGCATGACCGACACCAGGATGGTGTCTTCGCGCAGTGCAGCTTCGATCATTGCCGGGGTGATCAGACCGTCAGTCTGAGGCTCGAGGTAGGTCACTTCGAAACCTTCACGCTCCAGTTGGCGCATGGTGTCGAGGACAGCCTTGTGCTCAATCTTGGTGGTGATCAGGTGTTTGCCCTTGGAGGCGTAGAAATGTGCCGCACCCTTGATTGCCAGGTTGTCGGACTCGGTGGCACCGGAAGTCCAGACGATTTCGCGCGGATCGGCATTGACCAGATCGGCCACCTGACGACGGGCGTTTTCGACGGACTCTTCAGCTTTCCAGCCGAACACGTGGGAACGGGACGCCGGGTTACCGAAGTTTCCGTCGACCAGCAGGCATTCGCTCATTTTTTGCGCAACGCGCGGATCGACCGGGGTGGTCGCAGAGTAATCAAGGTAAATCGGCAATTTCATGGACTATCTCCTAAATCAGGGCTGGCGTGCCGCTAGCTCTTTGGCTGTCATTCGACGGCGGACGCTTCAATCTTGTCCAGGCGTGGCGCCTTGCTGTTGCAACGGCGCTGGTCCTGACGCTGGGCTACTTCTTGCACCTCACGGCGAGTCACAAGATCAGCCAAGCTGATACCACTTAGAAATTCGTGAATCTGCAGGCTCAAGTCGCACCACAGATGATGGGTCAGGCAGGTGTCGCCGGAATGGCAATCGCCCTGGCCCTGGCACTTGGTCGCATCGACCGATTCGTTGACCGCATCGATCACTTGCGCCACCTGGATGCCCTGCATGTCGCGAGACAGCTGGTAACCACCACCGGGGCCGCGAACACTGGAAACCAGGTTACTGCGGCGCAGCTTGGCGAAAAGCTGTTCGAGATAGGACAGGGAGATGCCTTGGCGCTCGGAGATATCGGCCAGGGACACGGGCCCGTGCTGCGCGTGCAACGCCAGGTCAAGCATGGCGGTCACGGCGTATCGGCCTTTTGTAGTCAGTCGCATGGACAGTTACCACGGAGTTCGGAATGGGCGGGAGTATGCAATTCCCGAGCATTTAAGTCAACTATAAGACCTAGTGCTTTAGTCGGGTTTACCCGCAAAAGAGCGCGCGCATCATAGCAAAGGCTGGCGGCGTACAGCCAGTGATTGCGAGTTATCGCTCTACGCGAGCAGGCTCGCTCCCACAGGAGAACTCATTCCAATGTGGGAGGGAGCCTGCCCGCGAAGAAATCGGCGCGGTTTAACTGGCCTGGCTTTGATCCTTGCCTTTTACGCAGGCGAAGTCTTCTTCACGCAGCTCAGGCAGATCTTTCGCACAGTAATTGCTGCCCAGATCCTTCAGCGCACCGCACATCCCCTCCAGACGCCCGTCGACCGCTTGCAGGTGATCGAGCAATTGGCCGATCGCGCGCGCTACCGGGTCAGGCATGTCCTCGCTGACACCGTAGGCATCGAAACCGATTTTCTCCGCCATGGCCTTGCGCTTGGCATCCTGCTCTTCATCGGACTTGACGATAATTCGACCGGGAATCCCCACGACCGTGGCGCCCGGCGGCACTTCCTTGGTCACCACCGCATTGGAACCGACCTTGGCACCGGCACCGACAGTGAATGGCCCCAGCACCTTGGCGCCAGCACCAACGACAACGCCATCACCCAGCGTTGGATGGCGCTTGCCTTTATTCCAGCTGGTGCCACCCAGGGTCACACCCTGATAAATGGTCACGTCATCGCCAATTTCGGCGGTTTCGCCAATGACAATGCCCATGCCGTGGTCAATAAAGAAGCGTCGACCGACTTTCGCCCCCGGATGAATCTCGATCCCGGTCAGCCAGCGACCGAAATTCGACACCAGCCGCGCCAGCCATTTCAGCTCGTTGCGCCACAGCATTCCCGCGAGTCGATGAATCCAGATCGCATGCATGCCGGGATAGCAGGTAAGGACTTCAAAAGCGTTACGCGCCGCCGGGTCTCGATGGAATACGCTTTGGATATCTTCACGCAAACGCTCAAACATCATTTAGTCCTTCCGCTTCAGAAGCTCGCCACGGGCCGCTTTTTGGGTTTCCGTGAGGATGCCACGCAAAATGTTCATTTCCGCCCGGCTGACCGAGCTGCGTCCGTATAACCGGCGCAGGCGCGCCATCAAGTGCCGCGGCTTTTCCGGATCGAGGAATTCGATGGCAACCAGCGTCTGCTCCAGATGCTCATAGAAACGCTCCAGCTCATCCATGGTCGCCAGCTCGGCACTTTTCACCGAGGCCACTTCTTCTTTCTCGATCTTGGTCGGCTGACCTTGTGCGGCCAGCCAGGCCATGCGCACTTCATAGCTCAACACCTGCACCGCTGCCCCAAGATTCAGTGAACTGAACCCAGGATCAGAGGGGATGTGCACGTGAAAGTGACATCGCTGCAGCTCGTCATTGGTCAGGCCGGAATCTTCACGACCGAACACCAAAGCGATTTCCGCGCCCTGCCCGGCTTCCTCGACCACTTTGCTGCCGCATTCACGCGGATCCAGCAGCGGCCAGGGAATGCGGCGGTCGCGGGCGCTGGTGCCGAGCACCAGATTGCAGCCGACCAAGGCATCTTCCAGGGTGGCGACGACTTGCGCGTTTTCAAGGATGTCACCGGCACCGGAAGCGCGAGCATCGGCTTCGTGATGCGGAAACAACCGCGGTTCGACCAGCACCAGCCGCGACAGACCCATGTTTTTCATGGCGCGCGCGGCCCCGCCGATGTTGCCGGGGTGGCTGGTATTGACCAGGACGACACGAATGTTCTGCAGCAAGGGAGGCGCTCTCGGACACAGGAAAGGGGTGCAAATCTTACAGAACAGCCTACCGTTAAGCTATGAAAGCGAACAGCGTCCTTCACCTGAAGAAAAGTTCTGATAGAATGCGCGGCTTTCTTTAACAACCTTAGGTGACACATCCATGCAGCCCATGCTGAATATCGCGCTGCGCGCCGCCCGCAGCGCCAGTGAACTGATCTTCCGCTCCATCGAGCGCCTGGATACCATCAAGGTCGACGAAAAAGACGCCAAGGATTACGTATCCGAGGTCGATCGCGCCGCTGAACAGAAAATCATCGATGCCCTGCGCAAGGCTTACCCGAATCACTCGATCCAGGGTGAAGAAACCGGCCTGCACGCCGGCACCGGCATCGAAGGCGAAGAGTACCTGTGGATCATCGATCCGCTGGACGGCACCACCAACTTCCTGCGCGGCATTCCTCACTTCGCTGTCAGCATTGCCTGTAAATACCGTGGTCGCCTGGAGCACGCAGTGGTTCTGGACCCGGTTCGCCAGGAAGAATTCACCGCCAGCCGTGGTCGCGGCGCTCAACTGAACGGTCGTCGTCTGCGCGTTAGCGGTCGCACCAGCCTCGACGGCGCTCTGCTGGGTACTGGCTTCCCGTTCCGTGACGACCAGATGGACAACCTCGACAACTACCTGGGCATGTTCCGCGCCCTGGTTGGCCAGACTGCCGGCATCCGCCGCGCCGGTTCGGCGAGCCTGGACCTGGCCTACGTGGCTGCCGGTCGTTTCGACGCATTCTGGGAATCGGGCCTGTCCGAGTGGGACATGGCTGCAGGCGCCCTGCTGATTCAAGAAGCAGGCGGTCTGGTGAGCGACTTCACTGGCGGTCACGACTTCCTGGAAAAAGGCCACATCGTTGCCGGCAACACCAAATGCTTCAAGGCAGTCCTGACGGCGATCCAGCCGCACCTGCCGGCTTCGCTGAAGCGCTAAGCTTCCCGCGAAACAAAAAAAGCACCCTACGGGGTGCTTTTTTTATGCCTGGAATTCGATCTTCAGATCACCAAAATTTTCATACTGGAGCGAGCCTGCTCGCTCCCACAAGAGATCCGGGTTTAGCCAGAAATTCCGGGCACAAAAAAGCACCCCGCAGGGTGCTTCTTGTTAAAACAGTCGGTCTTTACTGACCCGGCTCATTCTGCGACAAAATCAGCTTGCCTTCCTTGTCGACCGGAATCTGGTTACCCGGATCGCGATCCATCCGCACTTTGCCTTCCTTGCCATCGAGCGAGTAACGCACGTCGTAACCGACGACCTTGTCGCTGATGTCATTGACCGTGTTGCAGCGGGTTTGCGTGGTGGTGTAGGTATCGCGGTTCTGCATGCCTTCTTGAACCTTGTTACCGGCATAGCCGCCACCGACCGCGCCAGCCACCGTGGCAATCTTCTTGCCGGTGCCGCCGCCAATCTGATTACCCAGCAAACCACCTGCCAGTGCACCGACCACCGTACCAGCGATCTGATGCTGATCTTTTACCGGTGCCTGACGAGTCACTGTCACGTCCTTGCACACTTCACGTGGAGTCTTTATCTGTGTCTTGACCGGTTCGACGGCCAACACTTGCGCATACTCAGGGCCGCTTTTAACCAGGCTGTAGGTGGCAACAGCACCCCCGGCAGTCACACCGACAGCACCCAATACCGCACCAACCAGCAACGACTTGTTCACATGAACCTCCTGACCATCACATGCGGGACGCGCCCGCGCTTCTCCCAGCCTTGGAGCATAAAAAAAGGCGCGAGTTCAACTCGCGCCTTTTTCACCTGACTGCCGGGAAAACGATGGCCGTTTATGGACGGTCGTCGACTTCCTTCTCGGTGTTGGCCGGAGGAATCAGATCCTCAGTGGTCAGGTTCAACCAGATCAGCACCACGTTGGCGATGTAGATCGACGAGTAGGTACCCGCCAGAACACCGATGAACAATGCGATCGAGAAACCGAACAGATTGTCGCCACCAAAGAACAGCAGTGCCGCGATCGCCAGCAAGGTGGAGATCGACGTCGCCATGGTGCGCAGCAGGGTCTGGGTGGTCGAGATGTTGATGTTCTCGATCAGCGTTGCCTTGCGCAGCACACGGAAGTTCTCACGAACCCGGTCGAATACCACGATGGTATCGTTCAGCGAATAACCGATGATCGCCAACACCGCCGCCAGTACGGTCAGATCGAAAGTGATCTGGAAGTACGACAGGATACCGATGGTCACGATCACGTCGTGGATCAACGAAACAATGGCGCCGACCGCGAATTTCCACTGAAAGCGGAAAGCCAGGTAAATCAGGATCCCGCCGAGCGCCAGCAGCATGCCGAGGCCGCCCTGATCGCGCAGCTCTTCACCGACCTGCGGACCGACGAACTCGACACGTTTGACGGTCGCCGGGTTGTCGCCGCCGACCTTCTGCAGCGCTTCCGCGACCTGATGGCCCAGTTGCGGGTCTTCACCCGGCATACGCACCAGCAAATCGGTGGTTGCACCGAAGTTCTGCACGATGGCTTCGTGATAACCGGAAGTGGTCAGTTGCTCGCGCACCTTGGTGACGTCAGCCGGACGCTCGTAGGTCAGCTCGATGAGCGTACCGCCGGTAAAGTCCAGACCCCAGTTCATGCCCTTGTGGAAGACGCTGAAAATAGCCAGCACCGTAAGAAACACTGTGACGCCGAACGCAAAGTTGCGAACGCCCATGAAGTTGATTGTACGTAACATGGCAGCCCCTTAAATCCACAACTTCTTGAAGTCACGTCCGCCAAAGATCAGGTTGACCATTGCGCGGGTCACCATGATGGCCGTGAACATCGAGGTAAAGATCCCGAGGGACATGGTCACTGCGAAACCTTTGACCGGGCCTGTGCCCATCGCAAAGAGAATGCCGCCGACCAACAAGGTAGTCAGGTTGGCGTCGAGAATCGCGGTGAATGCCCGGCCGAAGCCTTCGTTGATTGCACGCTGGATGGTCATGCCGGCGGCGATCTCTTCACGAATCCGCGAGAAGATCAGCACGTTGGCGTCGACCGCCATACCCATGGTCAGCACGATACCGGCGATACCCGGCAGGGTCAGTGTTGCACCCAGCAGCGACATCAAGGCCAGCAGCAGCACCATGTTCACCGCCAGTGCGACGGTGGCGATAACGCCGAAGAAGCGGTAGATGGCGATGATGAACAACGACACGAACAACATGCCCCACAGCGACGCATCGATACCTTTGGTGATGTTGTCAGCACCCAGGCTCGGGCCGATTGTGCGCTCTTCAGCGAAGTACATCGGCGCCGCCAGACCACCGGCACGCAGCAGCAGTGCCAGTTCGGACGATTCGCCCTGGCCGTTCAGGCCAGTGATGCGGAACTGAGCACCCAGTGGCGACTGAATGGTCGCCAGACTGATGATCTTCTTCTCTTCTTTGAACGTCTGCACCGCAACGTCTTTCTCGACGCCATCAACCACTTGCTTGGTGTAAGTGGTGATCGGACGCTGCTCGATGAAGATCACCGCCATGCTGCGACCAACGTTGGAGCGGGTTGCGCGGCTCATCAGCTCGCCACCGTGGCCATCCAGACGGATGTTCACTTCAGGCGTGCCGTGCTCGCCGAAACCGGCCTTGGCGTCGGTCACCTGGTCACCGGTGATGATCAGGCCACGCTCGATCTGCGCAGGAGGACGCTTGCCTTCACGGAACTCGAAAGTCTCGGAAGTGGCTTTCGAAGCACCTGGCTCTGCTGCCAGACGGAACTCAAGGTTGGCCGTCTTGCCGAGAATACGCTTGGCTTCGGCAGTGTCCTGCACGCCCGGCAGCTCAACCACGATGCGGTTGGCGCCCTGACGCTGAACGATCGGTTCGGCAACACCCAGCTCGTTGACGCGGTTACGTACCGTGGTCAAGTTCTGCTTGATGGAGTATTCACGGATTTCCGCCAGCTTGGCCGGGGTCATCGCCAGACGCAGCACCGGTTGACCGTTGAGGTCGGCCGGAACAATGTCGAAATCGTTGAAGTTCTTGCGGATCAGCGCACGGGCCTGTTCGCGGGAGTCAGCATCGCTGAAGCCCAACTGAATGGCACCGCCCAGTTGCGGCAGGCTGCGATAGCGCAGCTTCTCTTTGCGCAGCAGGCTCTTGACGTCGCCTTCGTAGACTTTCAGGCGTGCATCGAGGGCTTTGTCCATGTCCACTTCGAGCAGGAAGTGCACACCACCGGACAAGTCCAGACCCAGCTTCATCGGGTGCGCGCCCAGATTGCGCAGCCATTGCGGGGTGGTTTGTGCCAGGTTCAGCGCGACGACGTAGTCATCACCCAACGCCTTGCGCACAACGTCTTTGGCCGGCAGCTGGTCTTCAGCCTTGGTCAGACGGATCAGACCGCCCTTGCCGTTGGCCGCCAGAGTGGCTGCCTTGACGTTGATCCCGGACTCCTTGAGCGCAGTGCTCACACGATCCAGATCAGCCTGATTGACTTGCAGCGCAGTGCTTGCACCGCTGACCTGAATGGCCGGGTCATCGGGGTATAGATTGGGAGCGGAATAAATCAGACCGACCGCCAGCACCGCCAGGATCAGAATGTATTTCCACAGAGGATATTTGTTCAGCATCACGCCGCCCGTTATGACGCGGGGCGCCTTGCGCGCCCCGTCGATTGAGTAGAAGTTGTTGCTCTTAGATCGCTTTCAGCGTGCCTTTTGGCAGCGTGGCGGCGATGGCGCCTTTCTGGAACTTCATTTCCACGGTGTCGGAAACTTCCAGAACCACGAAGTCATCGGCCACTTTGGTGATCTTGCCGGCGATGCCGCCGGTGGTGACCACTTCGTCGCCCTTCGCAAGGCTGCTCAGCAGGTTCTTCTGCTCTTTGGCGCGCTTGGCCTGTGGACGCCAGATCATCAGGTAGAAGATGACCAGGAAGCCGACCAGGAAAATCCACTCGAAACCGCCGCCCATTGGGCCGGCAGCAGCCGGTGCAGCCGCGTCGGCCATGGCGTTAGAGATAAAAAAGCTCATTTAGCACTCCAGTTGCAAATGTTGAATCTTGGGGTCAGAAAACTCAGTCCAAAGGCGGAACGGGGAGCCCGCGTTTGGCGTAGAAGGCATCGACAAAGGCGGCCAATGTACCCTGTTGAATAGCCTCGCGCAAACCAGCCATGAGCACCTGATAATGGCGCAAGTTATGGATGGTATTGAGCATGCTTCCCAGCATTTCGCCGCACTTGTCCAGGTGATGCAGATAAGCGCGGGAGAAGTTCTGGCAGGTATAGCAATCGCAGGTCGGATCGAGCGGCGAATCATCATGGCGATGGAACGCGTTACGGATCTTCAGCACGCCGGTATCAATGAACAGATGCCCGTTGCGGGCATTACGGGTTGGCATCACGCAATCGAACATGTCCACACCGCGGCGCACACCCTCAACCAGATCTTCCGGTTTGCCAACGCCCATAAGGTAACGAGGTTTGTCAGCCGGCATCATGCCCGGCAGATAATCCAGCACCTTGATCATCTCGTGCTTGGGCTCGCCCACCGACAGACCGCCGATGGCCAGGCCGTCAAAGCCGATTTTGTCGAGGCCTTCCAGCGAGCGCATGCGCAGATCCTGGTGCATGCCACCCTGAACGATACCGAACAGCGCCGCAGTGTTGTCACCGTGGGCATTTTTCGAACGCTGGGCCCAACGCAGCGACAGCTCCATCGATACGCGAGCGACGTCTTCGTCAGCCGGGTACGGCGTGCATTCGTCGAAGATCATCACGATGTCGGAGCCCAGATCGCGCTGAACCTGCATCGATTCTTCCGGCCCCATGAACACTTTCGAGCCGTCGACCGGAGAGGCGAAGGTCACGCCCTCCTCCTTGATCTTGCGCATCGCGCCGAGGCTGAACACCTGGAAACCGCCGGAGTCGGTCAGGATCGGACCCTTCCACTGCATGAAATCGTGCAGGTCGCCGTGTTCCTTGATGACCTCGGTGCCAGGGCGCAGCCACAGGTGGAAGGTGTTGCCCAAAATGATTTCCGCGCCGGTGGCGACGATGTCACGCGGCAACATGCCCTTGACCGTGCCATAAGTACCGACCGGCATGAAGGCCGGGGTCTCGACGGTGCCACGCGGGAAGGTCAGACGACCACGACGGGCCTTGCCATCAGTGGCCAGGAGCTCAAAGGACATGCGACATTCGCGACTCATTCTGTTTCCTCTGGGCCGGTTTGTTTAGGGGCAGTAGGTGCAGGATTACGAGTGATGAACATCGCATCACCGTAGCTGAAAAAGCGGTATCCGTTTTCGACAGCGGCTTTATAAGCGGCCATGGTTTCGGGATAACCGGCAAACGCCGAAACCAGCATCAACAGCGTGGATTCGGGCAAATGGAAATTGGTCACCAGAGCGTCGACCACATGGAACGGCCGGCCCGGGTAGATAAAGATGTCGGTGTCGCCACTGAACGGCTTGAGCACGCCATCGCGCGCGGCACTTTCCAGAGAACGCACGCTGGTGGTGCCGACCGCAATCACTCGACCGCCGCGCGCACGGCACGCGGCGACCGCATCAACCACATCCTGGCCGACTTCCAGCCACTCGCTGTGCATGTGGTGATCTTCGATCTTCTCGACGCGCACTGGCTGGAACGTACCCGCGCCCACGTGCAACGTCACGAATGCGGTCTCGACGCCTTTGGCAGCAATCGACTCCATCAACGACTGATCGAAATGCAGCCCCGCCGTCGGCGCCGCCACCGCGCCCAGACGCTCGGCATAAACGGTCTGATAACGCTCGCGATCCGAGCCTTCATCCGGGCGATCTATATAAGGAGGCAACGGCATGTGCCCGACGCGATCAAGCAGCGGCAGCACTTCTTCAGCGAACCCCAGCTCGAACAACGCATCGTGACGCGCGAGCATTTCTGCCTCGCCACCACCGTCGATAAGAATCTTCGAACCCGGCTTCGGCGACTTGCTGGAGCGCACATGCGCCAGCACGCGATGCGAATCGAGAACTCGCTCGATGAGGATCTCCAGCTTGCCGCCGGACGCTTTCTGCCCGAACAGCCGCGCCGGAATCACCCGGGTATTGTTGAACACCATCAAATCACCCGGGCGCAAATGCTCAAGCAAGTCAGTGAATTGACGGTGTGCGAGGGCGCCGCTCGGCCCATCAAGGGTCAGCAGGCGACTACCGCGACGCTCGGCCAAAGGGTGGCGGGCGATCAGCGAATCAGGGAGCTCGAAAGTAAAGTCAGCAACGCGCATGATGGGGTTCGTCTAGCAGGGCCGGAAAGTCTAGCGGAAATATCGAAAATTCTCTATGTACCTGATTGACCGACGGTAATCTCATCTCTATACTTCGCCGCCATTGAGCCCTGATGGCGGAATTGGTAGACGCGGCGGATTCAAAATCCGTTTTCGAAAGGAGTGGGAGTTCGAGTCTCCCTCGGGGCACCACATAGCAGTATCTGAGAGTCTCTACCAGCCTCTCAGCACCAGAGAAACCGGCCACTTGGCCGGTTTTTTTGTGCCTGCCTGTTTATCCCTGTCTGCCCTTATCCGTTGTATCCCTGTATCCCTGCTTGTATCCTGAGAAAAATACCGAACTTTGGGATACAAGGATGAAACGCGCAGACATCAAGCGCCGCCCCCTCGCCGATACCACGCTTGCAGGGCTTGAGCCTGAAACAAAGGAATATCGAGAGCTGGATGGAAACGGCTTATATTTCCGGGTCAAACCGGACGGTGGCAAGTCTTGGCAACTCAGGTACAAGCGGCCTGTAGGTAACTGGGCATGGATGGGCCTCGGCGGCTATCCAGAAGTCAGCGGCGCACTTGCCCGTGAGAAAGCAGCCGATCTACGAAAGGTTGTCAGTAGCGGTGCCGACCCTCTTGAACAGAAGCGCTCGGCAAAAGCGGCAATCGATGCCGCTCGAACCCGAACCTTCAGAGCAGCTGCAGAAGCTTGGCTAAAGGCAAAGGAGGAGAAAGGTCTCGCTCCCTCCACCCTCAATAAAATCCGCACCTACCTCGAAAAAGACATTCTTCCAGCGCTTGGCGACAAACCTCTAGACGAAATAACTCGAACCGATTGTGCAAATCTCCAGGCCTCCCTTGAAGCTCGGGAGGCGCATAACGTTGCTGAGAAATGCCGGACCTGGGTCAATCAGATCTTCGGCAGAGCAATCGGGTTGGGACTGACAGAAAACGATCCCGGTAGCCGTCTACGCGACATCGCAGCTCAAGCACCAAAGACTCAACAACACCCTCATTTGCTAGAGCCCGAACTCGGCGAGTTTCTCATCGCCTTAAGGAACACCCCCAGCAGACTCACCGCCCGAACGGCGGCATGGCTTTGCATCTGGACAGCCTCAAGGCCGGGAATGGTTCGCCTAGCGGAGTGGAAAGAGTTTGATCTCGATAAAGCTCTGTGGATTACACCTGCGTCGAAGATGAAGATGCGCCGAGACTTCGTATGTCCCCTTCCACGCCAAGCGCTGGTAGCACTTAGAGAACTGCACTCTTTAACCGGGCGCAGCCGCTGGCTATTTCCTGGAGTTGGTGCGAAGAATCCTACTATCAGTGAAAACACAATAAATAAGGTATTCGCGACCATTGGCTATAAAGGACGTCTTGTTGGCCACGGTACACGACACACGGCGAGCACCCTACTCCGTGAACACGGGTGGCCAAAGGAGCATGTGGAGGCGCAATTAGCTCACAAAGAAGAGGGTATCTCGGGGGTCTATAACAAAGCTCAGTATCTCGAGCAACGGACAGCCATGATGCAATGGTATGCCGATCATCTGGACAAGTTGCAGAACGGGACCGTTGTGCCGGGCCAATTCGGACAGGCAATTTGACGGTGCAAATCTCGAATCCTCAAAAGAGCGGTGTTCCGCGTGTTCCATGTGTTCCATGTGTTCCATGTGTTCCAAAACCACTCGAAGCCTTTAATTTCGGGGCTTTCAACGGTGGAACACAGGTGGCGCACACATGGAACACATGGACGATGGCATACAAAAAGTGTTCCAGGATCGGTAACACCGGCAAGCAGCGCTCCCCTCTCCTCAGTGGTGGCCGCACAGCTCTGCCAAGCGCAGGCACTCGCGTTTCTTCGATTACGGAACGGGGCGAGGGGTGAATATTGAACAAAAAATTTTACTTAAGCGCTCCACTCAACATTGAGCAGTGGGAGATTGTAGAGACGTTTGAGCGATTCACGCTGTGCGACGAATTTGGAGATCGCATCGAAGATGCTCTCGAACTCATACGAGAGGGCCAAGAGCATTGGTCGAGCCATCTGACCGATGGAGAATGGTCTGTTGAATCCGTTCGAGTACTGGCTAATGCCAGAAGACTCTCCTACAACATACGCCAACAATTTGAACGCTCCAGAGACGACTTACCTCGATGCATCCAATCGGCAGTGGGGGAATCATCCAACACGGCTATTACTGATGGCCAGTACATTGCCGCGTTGGCGCTTGATCTCGCCTGCCGTTCTATTGAGACGCTGGAGAGATGGTTGAGCGGCTTCGACGAGGATTTATGCGGCGGAAACCATGAAAATCTAGCCGCACTGATAGCTGATCCATCGGACGATTTCAGCACGTTTGTGGAAGAGGTACGCCATGATCAATCTCATTTGGAAATCGAAGCACGTGAAGCGGCCGCAGACTTGCTAGGCAAAGCCCGGTACTACATGACCTTGGCAGACGTCTACTGCTCCCCACTGCTAAGTAACGCCGATAAGATCCGCATCAGTACCACCGCGCGCAAAGCAGGCCTGAGCTCCGGGGCCATACGTCGTGAGAGCACCCTTAATCGCGATAAAAGCATTTGCGCCCATGCCAGACGCTTGCTAAGCGATGGAAGATCATCAAGGGAAATTATTGGCATTATCATCGGAACGGACTCTGCGCAAAGAAAACCGGGGGACACCGCCAAGCTCTCCACCAGGCAAATTCGCAACATATTGATCAAAGGAGAGGTGCTTAACGACTAGAGCGCGACCTTTCTGATTTAAAGTCGATTAGTCGAACCATCGACATTAGATTTCGAACACAGAATTTTCAGCAAAAAAATTCGCGCTCGCTCCAAGTCATCTCTTCCAAAGAAAAAACCAGCTCACAAGCTTGTATATCGGTCTAGGAGAATCTCCTCATCTCTTGAAAATCTGGTTGTGTCGGATATCCGAAGCTGATGTAAACTAATCACCCAACATAACAAGGACGAAGTCGATGGAGCATGTTACATATATTGTTGGAGCTGGTTTCTCCGCTTCTCTCGGATTGCCAGTGATGAGCAACTTTGTTGCAAAATCAAAAGACCTTTATTTTTCAAATCCTGAAAAATACCCTGTATTCAAAAAGGTATTTGATCAAATAAAGGAGCTATCATACGCAAAAAACTACTATGCAACTGACCTGCTAAATATAGAGGAAATATTATCCATTCAGGAAATGGCGGACTTCTTAGAAGGCCGGCGACTTTCCAACGACTTTACCAGCTATATTATTGACACGATTTCAGCCTACACGCCAGATTTGTTACCACGCCAAAGGGCCTCAAACTGGTACAGCCATGTATTCGGCGGCAGTAAAGATACTGAAGCACTTGGACTTTTTGTAGCTTCATTATTGGGGATTGCATTTGAATCAGACGAGGGCACTAGAATAGTTGATGACTCTGCAAGCAATACTAAATACTCTGTTATAAGCTTAAACTATGACATGGTCTTCGAAAATTACGCAGATTTTCTTAGGTCGACCTTCGAATCCAGGCAAGCGAATAACGTTTCCTTCGAAACCAATAATTATGATCCCGAATGGAAAAATTGTCATCTTGCTAAGCTGCACGGCTCCGTTCACAAAGGAGATATCGTACCGCCAACTTGGGCAAAGGGAACACACCCATCAATTGTTAACACATGGAAGAATGCCTATCAGATACTAAAAAGCTCCAATCACATTCGCTTTATTGGTTACTCACTGCCCGTCGCTGACTCCTATTTAAAATACCTACTGAAATCCGCAGTTGTTGACGCCCCTCATTTAAAATCCCTCGATGTAATCTGCCTTGATGGGCAAGGAGACGTTAGACGTCGTTATGAGTCATTTTTCTCCCTGAGTAATTTTCGCTTCAGGAACGCGTCTATTACTGACTTAGCAACGGCAATCGCGAAAGGAAGTTTTCTTGCGACCGCGGACATCAGGGGTGGCACGTCACACTTCCGGGATGCTGAAAAAGCTTACGATGAATTTATGCGCTCCTAGCAAGCCAACCAACAGAACAAGTTGATGGCGGAGCTGCTACAAGCACGCCGTTACTAGCACCATAATGAAACCAAGCTGACGCTAGCTTGCAACTTAAGATCAGCCACATGAAAAATATCAAAACATGCAAACTATGCAAAAAAGACAAAGAACTTTGTGCCTCCCACATCATACCCAAGGGCTTACTTAAGATATCCAAAGGAAATAATTCCCAGCTTATTGCCTTACACAACACAAAAATCAGTCCCGCCGTTTACGACAATGTAAACTGGACCGAGGACTTACTGTGCTCGGAATGTGAGAGCCATATCAACCTTAAATTCGAAACCACACAGATAGCCATCTTAAAAAGAAAAAAAATTAACCACGCGACACGATTAACCATTACTGAATTCAACTCTGAGAAATTTTATTTATTTTGGCTAAGTATATTTTGGCGCGCATCAACATCTTCACTACCAATATTCGACGCCGTCGAGTTACCATCAGAACTTGAAGAAATAATACGAAGCTCCCTTTTCGAGGGTTCGCTAGGCCGGCATACTGATGCTCTTCCAGAGTTACTACAGATCGGAGTATCTAGGTGGTTTTGGGCAGAAAACGACACAAGAGGCGTAATAACAAGCTTTAAGAAATTCACACACAACAACTCGATATGCTTCGTATTCTTAGTTAGCGGCCTGGCTATCATTTATCAGATATCAGGCAAACCTTGCGAGCCTTTACCTGAAGGGTTCAGCGTCGTAAGAAAAACGTTTTCATTCAGAATGAATAAATTATTTATTGGTCAATCGCCTATTCTCGATGAAATCATCGCCGCTGCTCAAGAAGCTGCCAAGCGCAACACAAACTTTTTAGATTGACTGAAATCCACGAGGAATACTCCCTCCAAATATTCAATAAATCGGGCCTGAAATTTCGCCAATTCGCAGTTTGGTCGGCCCATCTGCTGCTACACAGTCAACCATAGACAGATGCGGTCATGGGCAGAATTAAAAGGAAATGAACCACCGTTCATTTCCACTCCCACATCTAGCGTTAGGCCCTGTAACTCTCCACGACTACAGGATACGCTCGATGACTGCCGCAAGCCTTCGACCCATCGTTCCACTTTCACCTTCCGCCACTGATTTACTCACCCCCGATCAAGTGGCTGCCACTCTTGGCCTGTCGCATCGCACGCTCGCCGCCTGGCGCAGTTCGCGCCGTAATCCGCTGCCGTATGTAAAAGTCGGAAGCCGCGTGCGATATCGGCCTAAGGATGTGTCGACGTGGCTCGAAAGCCGCACGCACAGCGCTGCCGCAACTGCGAGGAACGAGAAATGAAAACCTCTCGCCTCCACTCCTCTGCAAACGACTCTACGCCAATCGACCCGTCGCTGACGCTCATCCGCATCGCCGAGGTCATGGCCATCGTCGGACTTGCGCGCCCCACCATCTACAAGCTGATGAATGAGCCAGAAAGCGGTTTTCCTAAAACCGTAAAACTCACGAACAGCAACGCTCGCGGCGCTCCAGTGGCCTGGGTTTTGTCGGAAGTTCAAGCGTGGGCACGTGGTCGCATTGAAGCACGTGATGAGGTGGCCGCATGAGCCGCTCAATTGCCAATCAAGCCTTGATGCATCCCTTTTCAGTGCTGCGCCGCATCGGCTTTTCAGCCGCCACGATGCAGCGCCTCGAGCGCTATCGCGGCCGACAAGACAGACAGGGGCGCGTGGTCAGCGTACTGAGCTGGGCCGACGGTACATGGTGCGCCCTCGCGCTTCGTTGCGAAAAATTTGGTGCGGTGATCGTTGATGAAAACCAGCAAACGGAAGCCTACGAAGACGCCCGCTCCATGATCGATGACGGCTTCCTCCCCCTGCTCAACCTGCGTTGGGAAGCCCACGCCTGAAACGAAAACGCCCCCGGCGGCAACCGGGGGCGTTTGAGGTCAATCTGTATGCCCGATCAATTTATGTCGCATCAAAATAATGCGCAAGGCTTCGTGCCGGTTGCGCTTGTAAAAACACGGAGTTATCCTGCCGCAGTCGTTGCAAATTCAACGACCGGGCGTAGGAACCCGAGAATTAGTAGGCGCATCAGCGCCCAGATCACAACTGCCGGCGTTTTTTTTCGCCCGCAGTATCGTGTTATGGCGGCTGTGTGTGGGCAGGCTTCGGCCTGGCCGGGTGCCTACTATCCCGGTATTCCTACCCCGCGCACAGCTGCCACCCAATCCCGTAGGAAGGACGGTGGCGGCTCCAGTCAGAAAGTAGGAGCCTCACCCATGCACGCCCTCATTCCATCCAAAAATCGCGCCGCTGCACACCGTGCAATGGCTCTCGCCGCTCTACACGCCAACTCCAGTCTTGCTACACGTCTTGCCCGCTACAACGCACATATGGCCAAAGCTCGCGCGCTCGAAGCCGCAGGCGGTGTCCAATGAACAACGCCCTGAGTTTTGCCCTGCCCGAAGACATTCTCAGCGTCAGCCAGCGCGCCGGGACCGGTGTACCGATTGACGCCATAGCCTGCGCAATTGAGCGCGCGGACTCGGTGCTGACGTTGCTCGAAGACCACTTTGAAGGTGAGTCGCGCCTCTCCAACCGTGTTATTGCCGCCGTCATTTGGGACGTTCGCGGCACCCTCGGTTTGATCAAAACCCTCGCTCTGCACGGTGATACCACTTCCGTTCCAGCGGAGCAGGAAGGCGGTGCGTTATGAACGCGTTGACCACGATCGGCCGCACGGATTTTTCGCCTGCTAATGCCAGCGGCTTGAAGTTATTTCGCGTCAACGCAGGCATCCCCATCGAAGATGCTCTGGAGCTAGCCTCTCAGTTGCAAGACCACGTAAATCTGCTCAACCGCGACGCCGCCATGAGCGACCAAGACGAACGGTTTAGTTGGCCTGCTCTGTATTTAGGTGAAATGGCAAAAGCGCTGCTTGATGACGTGGCTGACACCCTGTTCTCGCCGAGGGCCGACACATGAGCCAGCACCAGAGCAGCAAAGCGAAACGTCCGAGCTTCGCCGACGTAAAAGCCGCATCGCTGAAGGACATTGAACGTGTCCTAGCGCACTGGCTGCCCAACGAAAAGCGTGTCGACGGCGGCAAGGAATACACCGCCCCCAATCCGACTCGCACCGATAAGCGCGCCGGCTCGCTCAAGGTCAATTTGAACAAAGGCACGTGGGCTGACTTCGCCACTGGCGACAAGGGCGGAGACCTTATCGACTTGGTGCGCTACTTGGACGGCGGCACAGATATCGAGGCGTGCGTGAAGCTCACCGAACTGCTGAGCGTGAGCGTCGGTGCGGCGCGGTCGGCTGCCGCTCAAGGTAAAACCAAAGCGCCAACATGGACCGCCATACAGCCGATCCCGGCCGAAGCGATGCAACGTTGCCCGGTCCGCCATCGAGATCACGGTGCTCCGTCGAAAGTCTGGATATACCGTGACGCTAGCGGTCAGCCACTCATGGCGCTTTACCGCTTTGATCTCGGTCCAGATGAAGACGGCAAGCCTAAAAAAGTCTTCGCTCCACTGACTTGGTGCCAGCGCTCCAACAGCGAAACCACGCAATGGCGATGGCAGGGATTGCCTGACCCGCGTCCGCTCCTGCGCTTGGAAGAATTGGCACTGCGCGATTCAGCACCTGTCGTGTTGTGCGAGGGCGAAAAAGCCGCCGATGCGGCAAGCGAATTGATGCCGGACTTCGTGGCCATGTGCTGGCCCAACGGGTCTAACTCTTGGCACAAGGCCGACCTGACACCACTCAAAGGGCGCTCGGTTGTGCTTTGGCCAGACAACGACAGCAGCGGCAAGTCGTGTATGGAAGAAGTCGCCAAAAAGCTGCACGAAATCGGCGCCGAATCGGTCCGGTTCGTCGCGCTCAATGTGTTCAAACGCAAGCCCACTTTGAAGGACGATCAAGCAGCCTTCGCCAAAGGTGGCAAGTGGGACGACGGGGACGATGCCGCCGACGCACTCAGTAAAGGTTGGACGGCAGCACACGTCGCCGAGCTGGCGCGCAGCGGTGAGCTTTTAGTTCCTCTCCCACACGAGCAAGCTGACGAACCCGCAGAGCCAAAAGCAGCAGCCAAACAACTGGCAAAATCGAAAACTGATTTGCTGCCCGGTGGTTTTCGATTGGCCCCTGAAGGAGTGTTCTATACCGGCGATGATGGTGAGTCGCGGCCTGTTTGTTCCTCCTTGGAGATTCTCGCTCGTACCCGCGATGACAAGGGTCACAACTGGGGTTTGCTGGTTGAATTCGATGATCCAGACGGCGCTAAAAAGCGTTGGAACATTCCCGCTCGCAACATGACCGGCGACTTCGGCAAAGACGTATTGGGGCCGCTGGTGGATATGGGATTGCGCTTGCCTGGTACGCGCTCCGGCCGCAATGCCCGCAACGATCTTCAGAGCTACCTGCAAGGTTTCGATAGCAACGAACGGGCGCGCTTGGTCACTCGCCTTGGATGGCATGGACCTGCATACCTGCTACCCGATCAGCAGATCGGCAATAGCCATGAGCATCTATTTTTTTGTGATGCTGGGGCGCAGCTTCCTCCCATCAGCGAGGCCGGCACACTGAAGCAATGGCAACAGCAAATCGGCGCACTTTGCGTAGGCAATCACCGCTTAGCGTTTGTCGTCAGCGCGGCTTTTGCTGGGCCGCTGCTGCACTTGCTGGGTCATGAATCAGGTGGCTTCCATCTGTATGGCGACAGCTCCGGCGGCAAGACGACTCACCTACAAGTTGCCGCGTCGGTGTACGGCGGGCCGAGATTGGTCCGGTCGTGGCGCTCCACCGACAACGCGTTGGAGTCGATTGCCGCCGCGCATTCGGACGGCGTCTTGGTACTCGACGAAATCGGTATGTGTGATCCGCGCATCATCGGTGAAACGGTGTACATGCTCGGCAACGGCACGGGCAAAGCTCGCGCCAATGATCGAGGGCTAGCGGGCCGTCAGGTGCAAGAGTGGCGTTTGCTGTTTCTTTCGACCGGCGAAAAGACACTTGCACAGCACATGGCCGATGCAAACAAGGAGCTAAAGGCGGGGATGGAAATCCGCATGCTCGCCGTGCCTGCAGATGCGAGCAAAGGGCTGGGCATGTTCGACGTGCTGAACGGATTCGAAGACGCCGCCGCCCTGTCGGACGCGCTCAAAGCCCGCGTAGGCAAATACTACGGTACGCCGCTTACCGCGTTCCTTTCGGCACTGTGCAAGCCCGGTGAAATGCTCGGCTGGACAGCCATGCTGCGGCGCACGGTGGAGCGCTTTATCGCCAAAGCTCTTCCTGCATCCGCCAGCGGTCAGGCGCATCGAGCCGCTGCTCGCTTCGGTCTCGCCGCTGCAGCTGGTGAACTGGCGACGGCACTTGGCGTTACTGGCTGGCCGGAAGGTGCTGCGACCACAGCGGCGCAGGTTTGCCTCAATGCTTGGCTCGAAGAGCGCGGCGGTGCCGGGAACATGGAAGGCGACGCCATTGTGAGTCGATTGCAGCAAGTGATCGAGCGATTCGGTGAAAGCCGTTTCACACGCTGGGACGGTCTTGCCGCCAAAACCGACGATCACGCACCACGGACGACCGACCGCCTCGGCTTCCGGCGCACAGTTGAACACGGCATGGGCGATGGGGTTTACACGTTAGTCACCTACTACTTCCTGCCCACTGCGTGGAGGGCCGAAGTGTTCAAAGGCATGAGCCTCACCTTGGTCAATCGGGAACTGATCGAGCGCGGGATTTTGGAAGCCAGCGCGGAAGGTCGGGCTGCGCAATCGGTGCGGCTCCCTGGGCTCGCAAAAACGAGAGCGTACGTGGTTCACGCCAACGCCCTCCTCTCCTCTGAAACCGAAGCCGCGTGAAGTATTGGCGGATCGAGGAGAGCTGCCGGCCGCTTCGGGTCTGGCCCGCCCGGAATAATGCGTACAAACACTACAAATTTTGAAATGGAAGAATTCTAATGAGCGAACTTCAAAAGCAACTCAAGCACCATCAAGCGGAACTGGAACGTCTCAAAAAGGCGCTACCGAATCTTAGCGCGGCGGCAAAGGAGGCCAAACGCTTCCACGCAAACAACCGCATCAATAGAGCGCCTTATCCTCGCGAAATCACTGATGCGTTTGATAACGCTAAATCTGCTATCGAGGGTCACGCTTCGGAGATCAAGCGTATTCAAAGGCTGATCGACTGGGAAGATGGCACCCGGTTCGCGAGCGCCAACATCAAAAAGGCTCAGAAAGGAATCAGTCAGGTACAGAGCGACCTGCAAAAGCTGCAGGACAAACGCCTAAAACTGTCGACCAAACTGCAAAAGCTTGAGGATGAGAAACGAGCCGAAGTCGAGAAGGCCCAATATGCGGAGAAACAAGCCGCGGCGAGTTATGCGGTAGCTCTCAGTGATGGAGACGATGCAGATGAGCAGCATGCGGAGAAGGTGCTGCGTCTCGCCTCCGAAGCACTGGCAACGGTGACACGTGGCAAGCGAGGATTGGCAGCGACCGCGCAAGCCTTGAAAAACGAAGTAGAGAAGCTCGATGTGGAAATCATAGAGATCAGAGAGGTTTTGAAAGATCTTCGTCAGCGGCAGCTACGCGTAGCGCGGATCATGTGGGCTGACCGCATGGACAAGGCCGCTCAGGAATTTGCCGCTGTCGCAGCACACTTGGAAGCCACCGAGAAAGCCTTGGGATGGAGAAGCTCGTTGAGTGAGCTCTATGTGCCTTTACAAACCCCGTATGGGGCTTCGTGCATCAGCGAGAAGACGATCCGAGATAAAGCACATGCGCTGTCCATGGAGCAGTTGCTAGCCGCCTGACTCACCGCATCGCCGATACCTACGGCGATGCTTTCCACCCATAACCGGATCACCAAATCGCGGAACACCAAACGTGTTCCGTATAACTGGTGTTCCGGTTATTTGTATTTGGTGTTCCACCTCTGGAAGCCCCTAATTACTTGGCCTCTAGCGTTTCTGGAACACATGGAACACATGGAACACCGCGTTTTCACTACCTACGAATTAGCCTCCCCTCGCCCCTATTCACGGTGTGAACCTTCAGCACGAGCGGACGCGACGGATCGCTCCAGATCCACCGATCTACTGTGTCTGACTCCTCCCAGGCGAAGGAGTCGGAGCGGCAGATTTTACGGGTCCTCCCTAAGGGGGGCCCCCTACACGGGTTATCAGACTCGCAGCTTTCCTCTAGCTGAGACTTTCGTAGAGATGTCCGTCTTTATAAAGGAGTTACTGCCACGCTGGCATGACGTGTACCAAATCACTCAAAACGCTGCTCGCGTGTTAAATCTTGACTAGCCTCTTTTTCTCGCTGAGCCTTAATGAACTTCCCAGCAAGAATATTTTTCTCTTCCACTACAACACGCACTTCTACCATTGGAAAATCTAAAAGCGCTGAAAAAGCTTTCGCCCTCAACTCTAAAATATCAGCCAATGAATTCGTCCATGAGTCAGGGCTAATCTTTTCAAAGAACACTTCTATAATGTCGGTTTTATTAGCAGCTGCTGCCAATACCGCTAGCGCATGCTCGCTAATTAAAAATCCTTTTGGAGGATCAATATTTTGGAGACTATCAGCAACTGGCAAATACACAGTTAACGCAGAAGCGATAAACTGAAGTTTTTGTTCATCCTTCTCACACCAATCAATTAGCCGATGGACAGGCACAGAATTTAACGGAGAAGCCTCTCTAGAAACCCTATCTTTAAAAAAAACATGAACCGCTTGTTCAACAGGCTTATCTTTTCGAAAAATTCTATCCAGCAACAATTCTGGAAAATTTTTAACAACAGCTTCGATTATATTTAAAATTTCAAAATTATATAAACGATACGACATCAGCCCCTCGTATAGCACATCTATGATCTCGACAACTTTAGTAGTTATCACAGAGGCTGAAAGACAAACAGCCAACACTAAATCGATGCTATGACTGGGGAGGCCTTTAATTTCATTTCGATGCATCGTCAAAAGAACATGGAGTGAGTTGGTCCCTATAGATACCAACTCATCTGACGGAGAATAGCTATTACCTTTCTCAGCAAAAAACCTCATACCTAAGATATCCAGCGAAGTCAGAACACCGCAATCCAACCTATTTATGGATGTTAATATGCAACATAAATCAGAGTCGGAAATATTGCTGTGAGCTTGGCCATGTCCAAGCTGTCGAAAGCGCCACGCATCTACCTCTTTACTGTCAGCTAATAAAATAAGCTTTTGGATGCCCCAATCATCTATAGGGCTGGCGCACAGCAAAAATATGAAATAAGGAGAAAGCTCAGGTGCCTCAAGAACGCATTGCAGAATGAAGCGAGCACATTCAGTATCTGCGGTGTACACCTCATTAATAAAGCCTGCGAATAACCCTGGCTCTATAGTTTCCTGCTTTTGGTCTCTCATCAATTGCAGAAGATACTCAAACATTCCATACGGCTCACTACTCCCTCGCGCAAGCCCTTTACCAAACAACCGAAGTGAATCGATTTGTTTACTCCACAACTTATCTCCGATTGATTCGAGTAGCCTGTAGTCCGACGCAGCGCGGACACCTAATAAAATAACCCTCTCATGAATCGCATCCACTTGCGCGGTATAATTATCTGAAAAACTTTCCGACTGATCCCAAGTATTGGTTAGTGCATAAGCCTCAATCTCAGCATTAACCCCCATGGGAGCCGTCAATTTTTCCAGCGCTTCCAAGCGAAGTAAAAGCTCACCGCCAAAATTTTTACCACGAAACTTAATGGTCCGTTGTATGGATCTCCAAATTTCAGTCCACTTTCCTTCAGCGCCATACTTTTTAATCACTTCCTCCAATTCTTCAATGCATCCCGCGAAGGTCCACAACCCCATAAAATGCCTTGCAATTAGAGTTTTCGCGAGTGACTGTGTTTTTTTATCTGTAGATTCCAGACAAGCGTGAAGTTGCTTGATAAACCCTCTATACCAAGCCAGGCCTTCACTCTTATTTGCTGGGACCCAACCATATGTTCTAGTCCTCGCACCAAAATTAAAACTAGCTGAAGATGACCAATTAGAAACTTGAAAAGCAGAGTCAAATAACTTTTCTGCAATTTCCTGATGACGACCATTACTCGAAACTATTAGCTGCCCAGCAACTTTCTGCCGTAACGAAGGTGGCGCATTAGTTCCTGACAAATAAAGAGAAAACAACTGATCAAGCCTACCAACAATACTATTATTATTCTCATCAACCTTCTCAGACTCAGCAAACTTCAATATAACCTGCACAGCTCTATCAAACAAACTTTCATCATAAGCAATTTTACATAACAAATTCACAAACCGATTGAAAGACTTATTATCTCTAGATGCAAACCCCTTCTCATTCGACGCCAAATCAATTGCATTAAGAACCACAACAGGAAATACCGGAGCTACATATTCCAAAGCCTGCAACTGTTCATCGTTACAAGTTGCTACATCCTGCAAAGGCCCTCCAAGCCTAACCCAAGAGCCCGCCAAATCATAAGCAAGGTCTATATCGTGCAAATAACCAATTCTGTGCGCACACGACACTAATAGCCGTGAATTCTCAGGTTTAAACAACTCAGAATTTATCTCATCTACTGAAATATTCTCCAAAGCTCGCTTTGCCAACCGATTGGCAAGAGCATGTGGAAGCACGGCACGCCAATTTCCGCGTTTTTGTGACAGTTGTCGCCTCAACAACTCTGCGTGAGATTTATATAGCTCGCGTCGACTAGCCCCACCAATTAAAGCCAAAACCTCCAGCTCGTTATTCAATAACGCCGAGTCCACATTGAATGAATATACAAGCGATAAAATCGCAGCATGCTCCATTAAATTTTCACTGCTTTCCTTTCGCTGGGTAAATAAACGATAAAACAGCTCCTCATCGGTAAAATTTGAAAGTGTTTCACCTGCCTTTACCCGGTCAGCCAACGCTAATGCAATACGGGCGTTACCTCCGGCAAACTCTGATATCTTATCGGCATTAGGCGGCCCCAGATTTGGAAATCGTTTCTGCACCAACTTTGAAACGTTTCCCTCACTAGATGGCTCCATATGGAACACCATAGTTTCTTCTGGATGATCATCAGAAATATCATACTCAATAGTTAATAAACTTAGTTTTACACCGCCTTTAAAAATCAGCTTCTGCAACCTTCGATGAACATCAGGAGGACAATTATCTAGCACAACATAGGCGCAAAAATTATTAGCAATCAGATAGGAAACCAACTCTGAGGCAGAAGGAGAGATCTCATCACCCAAATCTGCATAGATCACATCGGTCGAAGGAATCACATCTTTGCCAACACTTGACTCAAATAGTGCCTGAGCAAAACGTGTTTTCCCTACTCCCGACAGGCCAGTAATACGTACTACGCTCCCAGCGGCGCGAAGCTGCTTACGTACCAAATTTATCCCATCTAGTAATGACACAGGGTCCGCCATACCAGAACTTTTATCCAGAATGCAGGGGTGTTCATCCTGTAGGAAATCATCAGAGCCAGCAGGAGCGGACGTCCATCGGCCAAATGGAAGCCAACCTGATAATTGTTTACCTAATTTTGATCGAACCCATAAACCAACGCCAGGATGTTGCCGTAGCCAAACGGCTAAGCGATCCCTACCGTAAAAATCGACGACTAGATTATTTTTATCCTTTAAATCAACAAGTGCTGCCTTCATGCTTGCTACACGTTCAGAAAGCATTTTATCGGTGCAGTCATCTTTCCCACTTACAATTATGTAAGCGCCATTCTTGCCTGCCAAGCTCCTAATAACTTCCTTTGGCTGCCCTTTGTATAGCATTTCCTTCTTACATGCAGCTTTGCCCATGCTGTTTTTCTTTACTTGAAATCCTGTATTATCTCGAACTACAAAACCCGGCTTCGTGAGACTTCCTGCCCCCCTGACATATACATCCAATCCACCATCCGGAGCCTCTTGAGCGCCTCCCCAAAATACACAGGAGGGCTGTATTTCTTGTCGAGACAACTCTGCTTCACACAATCTCGCCACCAACTCTCTTAGATCGCCGTCGGTAAGATCAGATATATCAGCCGGGTCGAGCTCAAAAAACTTCATGAAAGCACTCTTTTAAAGATTATTTTCGGACCCACTGCCCATGCATCCTGCGCGTGGACCAGTTTACGGCTACATTCAGCTTTTTAAGCACTCTTATAGGCTCAATTGATAGCTTTAATAAAAGTAGACTAATAATTGGAATCGACCATCATGATTTCATTACTTTGTTCCAATCAATATCGTATCCGGCTTCTTGAAGTTCCCGGCCCAACGCCTGCTTCCAATTGCCCTCCATCGATTCATAAACCACTCCAGCGTAATCAGTCGGAATTTCCAATGTCCCTCGCTTGAGCGCGCAGACTTTCCCTCGCCCAAGTCGACCAATGAAATAACCGAGCTCTAGGATCACATTTTGCCGAGCACGTGGCCCAGGTGTTCCCCCACGAACGCAGCCCTCATCATCAGGAGTGAGCAGCACCACAGCAAATCCAACATCACCGTATGCCTCTACTTTCTCGATGACGGTTCGTCCCTGGTTTGCTTGCTCATGCAAAATGACGGCTTCAAAACCAATTCTTTCGAGAAAACGAGCAACCATTTCGCGTGAACCATCATCATGGCCATGAACCACGAACACGCGACGCGAGAGCGCTTCAGAAACGGCCAATGTGGAAGTAGTGCCGTGGGATTCGAGCTCAAAGTCTGCGAGATCCTCTCTCAACGTCCGCAGGGCTTGATTTAGGAGAGCGATAGCTGTCTTGATGTGCTTCTCGATCGGCCCAATGTAATCGGGCGAGACGTCACCCGCCCAGAACCTTGGGTAGTACGTGAGTTGAGCAGCACCTTGAAAATGGTTGTAGGTGGATGTGTTTTCGCCAAAGCATCGTGCCAAGGTGTCCTTGATGGCTATCTCTAGACCTTCAAGCTCGGGCGTATTACCGCGACGAACTGTGTTCACCTCAAATGCTTCAAGCTCAGAAATTCGATCTTGGAGTCGATCGATTCCTCGCTCAATATTTTGACGGGACGGTTGAGGCTTTACAGCGGTTGGCATCGCTGGGGGCTTAGCTCGAGCCATCGAGGACATACTCCTTTAAGTGGTGAAGGCATTATTCCATAATGGGAAATGTGCCAGCATCCATCAGGCTGTATCCCTGCATGTATCCCTGACCATAAAACCTTGCTGCAAGCCACGGTTTATATGGTGCCCTACAGTCTCCCTCGGGCACCAAAATTAAGAAAGGTCTTGCTTAGCAAGGCCTTTTTTTTCGCCTGCAATAAAGCTCTGACTTGTGTAGGAGCTGCCGCAGGCTGCGATCTTTTGATCTTCCGCTTCTTGGCCATCAGCCCCGAAGGAACCATCCCATGGAAACGTCACTGGAAACAGTCGCCCTTTTCTCCCTCAAACTCGCTTATGAGGAAGAAGGCCTGAGCCCGATTTTGCGGGACGATATGGTCATGGGTGACTATCAGAAAGACATTTTCGAACTGCTGGTGCGCCGGGGTGATGTGCAGACCATTCAGTTCAAAATCAATGAATGCCTGGGCTTGGCGATGGATGCTTTGGGCGGTGTCGAGAAGCCGCTCGGCCGTGAGCTGCACAAATTATCCGCCGATTTGAGCCAGGCGCAGTCGTTGGAGCAGCTTGATCAGCCGCTCCTCGCGCTCAAGGGATACTTGAAAGACATTCTGTAATTGAACGCGCCACGCGCTTACAGCAAATGCCTGGAGATGTACTTCGAAATTTCCACCATCGACGTTTTCCCGGTGAACTCGAACTTCACCTTTCCCAGCGAAGAAAAATAAATCTCCAGCTCCGAGTCCAGATCGAACGTGCCCGACGTTTCCACGGAGTACGCGACGATGTTCTTGTACGGCAGTGACGTGAAATCCTTCTTGCTGCCGGTGATGCCCTGCACATTGACCGCGATGATGCGTTTGTTGGTGAACACCACGCCGTCGCGCATGGCTTTGTAGGAATCGATCACCTCTTCGCCTTCCAGCAGCAATGCCGTCACACGCTCGGCGTATTCGTCGTTCTGCTTGAGTTTGAAGAAACCTTTGTTGTTGAAGTCGATCATCTGTCCATCCTTTGGTTGAGAAAGATCCCGTCCTCATCAAAGTCCGTTACGCCGATGAAGAGCGTGGCGCGACGCTACTATTTTGTTATCTTGCCGTCCATCTTCAGCGCGGCTCATCAGCACGCGCTGTTTCAAAGTTTTTGCAGGTTAAGGAAAGGATCGAATGGAGTTTCTGTGTCTACTCGCATTTCTGGCGGCATGGGGTTTCATGTGGCGCTGGGTGGTGAAGAACCGCGGTAACTGGAATCTGTTTGTCGGCAACGTTCTCGGTGCGGGGGCGGGTTTTATTGTCGGCATTGTGGTGTTCTCCATCACGTTCTCGCTGTTCGTGCCGGAGCGCAAAACTGCGCAAAAGCAGATTCAAGAGACTGTCACTCAAAAGGTCGAGCCTGTTGCAGTGATGCCTGAAGCTGAACCTGCCCCAGAACCGGCTCCGACGCCGCCCCCCGTTACAGTCGTGCCGCCTGCACCTGCAACTGCAACTGCAACTGCAACTGCAACTGCAACTGCAACTGCAACTGCAACTGAAAACCTTCCGGCCTATGTCGCCAGCAGTCCACAGAATGAGCCTTCGCCGCCCGAGTCCGCTTTACTGCCTAACTTCGGCAAACGCCTGCCCGCTGCACTGGCCGAGAAGGACTTCAAGGATAACGTGAGCAACGACTTCGCCGTTTTGCGCCGATTGGCCGGCAGCAATCCAAATGCCGACAAATCCTTGATGGCTTTCATGATTTGCGAGCCCTTCATCAAGAGTGCCATGCGTTTTTCAGCGTCGACGGTGATCTCGAGTGCCCGGGACGCCAGCAGCCAGCGCTTCAAGGATCAGACCTACACCGTCAGCAGTACCGCCACTGCCCGCAACATGTTGGGCGACGATGTCCGCTACCATTTTGATTGTTCAGTGCAGCAACTGGACGGCAACGATGCCGGCAAGGCTGCGTGGCGACTGCTCGATCTGAAGTTGAAGAAGAGCGACTCTTAAGCCTCGTTTAAGAGATCAAGGCGTCGGCTGCGCTATCATCGCCGGCCTGTGCGCCTTGAGCTCTGACCCGGATGTCTCCAACACTTGATGACCTGAACTCCCTGCCTGCTGTTTTGGCCGGCCCACTACTGCGACGGCTGGAGCCGACACGACTGGTGATGTGGCTGGTCGGTACGCGTCCACTGTCGCTGACTTTGCGCCTGCAAGGTGTAGGAGACATCCCTCTCGATTCTGCGAAGTGCACGGTCATCCCCGTAGGCAGTCGGGCGTTCGTTCACCTCATCGATATCACTCTCGATTGCGCCCTGCCCTTCGACACCTTTATCGACTACGACTTGCTGATCGATGGCGAGAAAGGCATAGCCGATTGGGCGCCGCACCTGCTTTATGCCGATACCACCCGCCCGAACTTTGTCCTGCGCTCCCGGATAGATCAGTTGCTCCACGGCTCCTGCCGCAAACCGCATCACCCGGCGGCGGATGGTTTGCTGTGTGTCGATCAACTGCTGGCGGCGCAAACCGATCCGCAACAACGCCCGGCGCTGTTGATGATGAGTGGCGATCAGGTCTACGCCGATGACGTAGCCGGCCCGATGCTGCGGGCGATCCATGCCTTGATCGAGCGCCTCGGCCTGCTCGACGAACACCTCGAAGGTGCCGTGGTCAGCGACAGCGCGAAACTCTACGAACACCCGGCCAGTTACTACCACCGTGCGGATTTGTTACCGGCTCTGGAGAGCAACGAGACGTTGCGCGAGCGATTTTTCGGCGGTGCGCGTAAGCCGATTTTCACCAGCAGCAGCGCCGACAATCACCTGGTGACGTTTGCCGAAATCATGGCGATGTACTTGCTGGTGTGGTCACCGGTTGCGTGGACACTGATCAATCCGCAGCCTCCGCTACTGACGCCGGATCGCCTCAAGCGATATGCACTCGAACAGACCCGGATCGACGCCTTCAAGGCAGGCCTGGACAACGTCGCCCGAGCGCTGGCGCATCTGCCGAGCCTGATGATTTTCGACGATCACGACATCACCGATGACTGGAACCTTTCCGCGCAATGGGAGGAAACGGCCTACGGCCATCCTTTCTCCAAACGCATCATCGGCAACGCGCTGATTGCCTACATGCTGTGCCAGGGCTGGGGCAATAACCCGGATGCCTTCAAGGATGTACTGGAGAAAACCCGACGCCTGGCCGCCAGTGGCGATGACCATTACCTCGACAGCCCGGTGCAGGACGAACTGATCGATGACTTGCTGCGCTTTCAGAACTGGCACTTCGTGATGCCGACCAGCCCGGCGCTGGTCGTGCTTGACACGCGTACCCGACGCTGGCGCAGCGAAATGACGCTCAAGCAACCGTCGGGTCTGCTCGACTGGGAAGCCTTGAGCGAACTGCAGCAGGAGCTGCTCGATCACCCGTCGGCGATCATCGTTTCGCCCGCGCCGATTTTTGGTGTGAAGCTGATTGAAACGGTGCAAAAGGTCTTCAGCTGGTGCGGTTACCCACTGCTGGTGGATGCCGAGAACTGGATGGCCCATCGTGGCGCCGCGCAGGTGATCCTGAATATTTTCCGACACACACGTACGCCGGGTAACTACGTGGTGCTGTCCGGCGATGTGCATTATTCCTTCGTCTACGAAGTACTTATCCGACACCGCAAGGCCGGCCCACGGATCTGGCAGATCACCAGCAGCGGGATCAAGAACGAGTTTCCGAAAACCCTGCTGGAGTGGTTCGACCGTCTCAACCGCTGGCTCTACTCACCGCGCTCGCCACTGAACTGGCTGACCAAACGTCGACGTATGCGCATCGTGCCGTACACACCAGAACATGCCGAGGCAGGTGAACGACTGTGGAACTCAGCGGGGATCGGTCAGGTGTTTTTCAACGAGCAAGGCCAGCCACGCGAGATCATTCAGCACAACTCCAATGGAGCGGCGAAGACACGGATGCTGGCGCCGGATTTGTCGGAATACCCGGACTAAGACCTTGCACTGTGATTGCGGAAGCGAGCCTGCTCGCGAAAGCGATCAATCATCCAGCACAGATGCCGACTGATAGGCCGCCTTCGCGAGCAGGCTCGCTCCTACAGTGCTACTTGCAAGCCGTCAATGCGCGGTCAGTGCCCGCACCACACCTCTGACAATCATCCCCACCTCCCGCTCATCAATCGTCAGCGGCGGCAGCAGCCGTATGGTCTTGCCGCGCGTGACGTTGATCAGCAGCCCATGATCCCGCGCCGCGATCAGCGTCAGGTCACGAATCGGCTGTTTCAACTCGATGCCGATCATCAAACCCTGACCACGAATCGCCAGCACATTCGGGTTATCCGCGAGTTCTGCGCGTAACAGGCTCAACAGACGCTCACCCTGTACCCGCGCATTTTCCAACAAGCCTTGCTCATCAATGATTTCCAGCACCGTACAGCCCACCCGACAGGCCAGCGGATTACCGCCAAACGTACTGCCATGGCTGCCGGGCGTGAACAGATCCGCCGCCCTGCCCCGCGCCAGGCATGCACCGATCGGCACGCCATTGCCGAGTCCTTTGGCCAGGGTCATGACATCCGGGACAATGCCTTCATGCTGAAACGCAAACCACTCGCCCGTGCGGCCGATACCGGTCTGAATCTCGTCAAGCATCAGCAGCCACGCATGCCGGTTGCATAGTTCACGCAAGGCTTTCAGATAACCCGGCGGTGCCAGTTGCACACCACTTTCCCCCTGAATCGGTTCCACCAGAATCGCGACGATCCGCTCACCGTGTTTGCGTTGAACATGGTCCAGTGCAGCGAGATCACCGAACGGCACTTTGACGAAATCCCCCGGCAATTCGTTGAAACCCAGGCGCACCGCCGGCCCATCACTGGCGGACAACGTACCGAGTGTGCGGCCATGAAACGCGTTGGCCATCACCACCACCAGCGGCTGCTCAATGCCCTTGCGCCAGCCGTACAACCGCGCCAGCTTCAAAGCGGTTTCGTTGGCCTCGGCCCCGGAGTTGTTGAAGAACGCCTTGTCCATTCTCGACAACTCAGTCAGCCGGTTGGCCAACTGTTGCTGCCAATCGATGCTGTACAGATTGGACGTATGCAGCAGCAATCCCGCCTGTTCGCTGATCGCCGAAACGATGCGCGGGTGCGAGTGGCCGACATTGGTCACCGCCACCCCGGCGACCGCGTCCAGATACTCGCGACCGGCCTGATCCCACAGGCGCGTGCCCAAGCCTTTGGTGAAACTCAGGGCCAGTGGTTGGTAGGTGTTCATCAGCGCGGCGGTCATGACTTCAAACTCCAGTGAAGGTCGGTGTGCTCGCAGTATGGTTAGCCACCAGAACTGGATAAACTCGGTAAAACTTCAATCATTTAAAAGCCGGACTTGATAATGGACCTGTTTCAGTCGATGAGCGTCTACGTCAAAGTGGTCGAATCGGGGAGCATGACGGCGGCCGCGTTGCAGTGCGACATGTCGACGACGATGGTAGGCAATCACCTGCGCGCGCTGGAGCAACGGCTCGGCGTGCAACTGCTGCAACGCACCACGCGGCGCCAGCGACTGACCGAGTTCGGCAGCGTCTATTACCAGCGCTGCCTCGAAGTGCTGGGACTGTTGGCTGACTCTGAACGCCTCGCCGAGCAGGCCCTTGATGAGCCTCGTGGCATCCTGCGTATTACCGCTCCTCTGACCTTCGGCGTTGAGCGCCTGGCGCCAGCGCTGAGTGAATTTTCCCTGCAATGGCCGAAGGTCAAACTCGACGTGGTACTGACCAATAGCCGCCCGGATCTGCTGGAAAGCGGCCTCGACGTCGCCTTCCGCCTGGGTCACTTCGAACAGTCCAACTTGATAGCCCGGCCCCTGATCGACTACACCCTGACCGTCTGCGCGGCGCCGGAGTATGTCGCAAGACGAGGCATGCCGCTGACGCCACAAGACCTGCAACAGCATGACTGCCTGTCCTTTGCCTACCCCACCGGCGATGACTGGCAATCGGTGGAAAAGCGCTGGCGCCTCAGCGGCCCGGACGGCGAAATCATGGTCGACGTCAGCGGGCCGATGCTGATCAACAGCTCCGCCGGCCTGCATCAGGCGGCACGTACGGGCATGGGCATCGTGATGCTGCCCGATGCCCTGGTGGAAGAGGATTTGCGCGATGGCCGACTGGTGACGGTCATCCCCGACTACCAACCCCCGAGCCGACCTCTACACCTGTTGTATGCCCCGGATCGTTATCGCCTGCCCAAGCTGCGGCGCTTCGTCGATTTCGCGATGCAGGCATGGGGCAGATCCTAGTTCCTCTAACTCACCACGTCCGCGACAAGGAGTCGACCCACCGATGAACAACTACCTGACCGTACGCGATCTATTGCCCGCCGAAGTGGAATCAGTGCGCCTGTTCCTCGGCCAGCATGGATGGGGCCATCGAACCGGTTCAAGCGAAGACTTTGCACAGCTCATCGCCAACTCCCAACGCACGGCCATTGCCCTCAAAGGCACATGCATCGCAGGTTTCGCCCGCGGTATCAGCGATGGTTTATCCAACGGTTATCTGTCGATGGTCGTGGTCGACGGGCAGCATCGACGCGAAGGCATTGGCCGGGCATTGGTTGAGCACGTCATGGGGGATAACCCCGACATCACCTGGGTGCTGCGCGCAGGCCGTGAAGGCGCCGAGGCGTTTTTTGCCCGCCTGGGTTTTCAAACGTCGCTGATTGCGATGGAGCGCCCACGACTGAAGTAACCCTTAACGCTATGACACCAGCTATGATCTCCCCTCTTTTTTCAGCAAGGACGCTGCGCAATGCTCGCCATTTTGCAAAACACCCCACTGTGGGTTTATGTGGTTTTTCTGATCATGGTGTATTTCGGCCTGAAGGCTCGCAAGCCTCAGCACGAGACCCGGTTTTCGCTGCTGTCGACGCCGCTGGTCCTGCTGGTCTGGTCGCTGCTTTCGCTGAACCTGTCGGTTGATCCCGGTTTGACGCTGGGCGGCTGGTTGATCGCTTTGACCCTCGGTGCCCTGTCGGCATGGCTGATCTTTTCCCGCAAGGGCGTAGAGCTCGACGACCCGGAAACCGGATTAATCGTGCCGGGGACCTGGAAAGCACTGGTGTTGTTGCTGCTGTTTTTTGCGGTGAACTACTACTTCGGCTACCAGGATGACGTGCACCCGGACCGCACTACCGAAGCGGACATGTTGTTGCTCAAGGCTGTAGCGTCGGGATTTGTCTGCGGACTGATCAGCACCCGCTCGCTAAAGTTCTATTGGCTGCTGCGAACGCTTCAGGCGCAACGCCCGCCTTTGGGTGCTTGATGAGTCAGCGGTAAAAAACTCGACCGCCAGCCCGTTGCTCCGTGACAACGCCGCCCCGCTCCCCTAAATTAGTCGGCCTGAAAAAGCCCTGTGCTTTCTCATCTCCACTCAAGTTAAAAAGTAGTGAAATTTCAATGTCCGATTTCAACACCGCTGAATCCGTCGTTACCGAATCGTCCAAAGCGGAATACGAAAACTCCATCAATCTTTCACAACACCTGCCACAAGCCAAAATCATCAGCGAGATGGTCCTCGACGCTTTTCAGTCGAACCGCGAAAGCGACCAGATTCGCGAGCTGCGCGCCGCGATCCGTCAGGCCCACGACAGCTTCGATGACGACAAGGCCTATGAGCTGATGGGCGAACTCAAGGCTCTGAAAGACGCCGAAGCCGCCGACATCGCCGCACTTGAAGACCTGAGCAGCAAGTTCTCGATCGGCCGCATCCTGTCCTGCTTCAAGGACGATCCGGCCTTCCAGGAAATCGTTTACGGTCTCGCGCTGAAAGTTCTGAATCAAACCCATCAGGCGATCAGCAACCCGAGCGGCGGCAAGAGCAAGGCCGCCAAGAAGAAAGAACTCGAAATCTTCACCATCAGCAAGGACGGCGCCAGTGTGACCTTGCCGCTGCGCACTCCACGTTCGCGCTTGAGCGTTGACCGCGAAGCGCTGGAGTTCCTCGGTTTCACCTTCGTCGGTGAAGGCGAAGAGGCGGAACTGGAAAGCGAAATATTCGTTGATAACGCCGGTACCGAGCAGGCTGTAAACCGCAAGAACATCATCACCGCGCTGCAACAGCAGACCGCATTCGATGGCTACAGCATCGCCGCGCAGTAATATTTCGGCGCTGACGAAAAAGCCCCGCACTGAGATTCAGGCGGGGCTTTTTGGTTTTCGGCTTGGGAGTTATGCGTCGGAGTGCAATGCCGCAATCATGTCGACTTCGATCGCCGCATTCTTCGGCAACTGATACACACCGACAGTGGTACGCGTGTGCCGGCCGGCATCGCCGAGCACATGGCTGAAAACATCCGATGCACCGTTGGCCACTTCACTCAGGTCAACAAAGTCCGGCGTCGACTTCACGTACACAGTGACCCGTAGCAACGCCTTGATCTTGTCCAGCGAACCGACTGCATCGACGATCAGCGCCAGGCAACGCATCGCACTGATGCTCGCAGCAGCCTGGGCATCCTTGAGGGTCAACTCCAGACCCACCCGACCGGGGTACTGAATCTTGCCGTTAGTGCGCGGCACCATGCCGCTGATGTACAGCTCATCATGATGACGGATCAACGGTGCGTAATTGCCACCGGCGGTGTTCTCGCCATAGATGTCGTAATTCAGCTCTTGTGCCAGGGCAATGAAGCGCTCGTCGCAGGTCATCCTCTCAGTCATTTCGCCCAGCCTCTGAATCGATGCGTGAAATATCGCGGAGTAGAACAGTTGAGCGCCGAGGGAATGGCATGGCGCTATCACTGGATCCAAATCTAGGTCTTTTGAAAGTACTCCGCAACCTTCGAAATCGGCGGCGCACGCCATCGCGAGCAGGCTCGCTCCCACATTCGATTGGCGTCGTTCACAAATCCCCTGTGGGAGCGAGCCTGCTCGCGATGGTGTCACCTCGATTCAGCATAATTCACCCAATAAAAAACCCCGCACATCTCTCAATGTGCGGGGTTTTTCTTCAAGCCTTTGAGCCTTACGGCGCGTACGTCAGCAGCAGCTCGCTTGGCACCTTGAAGTCCAGGGACATCATGACGCTCAGGGCGGTGATGGTGAAGATCGAGAACACGAACAACTTACGTGCCCAGACCGTGTCATCCACTGCCTTGTAGCCGGTCCAGGCCATGTACAACCAGTACATGCCCATGGCCGCGGCGACGGCGAGGTAGCTCATGCCGGCGTAACCGCTGAAGGTCAGCATCAAGGTCGCCACGAGGAACGCCAGGATGTAGAGCAGGATGTGCTTCTTGGCCACTTCAATTCCGCGCTTCACTGGCAGCACCGGAATCGATGCGGCCAGGTAATCGTTGAAGCGGAAGATCGCGATGGCGTAGGAATGCGGCATCTGCCACAGGCTGAACATCACCAGCAACGTCAGCGCGGCCATGTCGAAGCTGTTGGTTACGGCGACGTAACCGATCACTGGCGGCATGGCGCCCGACAGACTGCCCACCAACGTGCCGTGAACCGACTTGCGCTTGAGGTACAGGCTGTAGAAGCCGACGTAGATCACGAAGCCGATTACCGCGAACAGGGCGGCCAACGGGTTGGCCACCTTGTACAACAATGCAACGCCGAGAACACCAAGGATGGTCGCGTAGACCAGGGCCAGTTTCAGGGAGATCAAGCCCTGCACCAGTACCCGGTTCTTGGTGCGTTCCATCTTCAGGTCGATGTCGCGGTCGATGCAGTTGTTGAACACGCAACCGGAGGCGACAACCAGGGATGTACCGATCATGGCAGCCAGAAACACCGCCAGATCGACATGCCCTTTCGAGGCCAGGAAAAACCCGCCTGCCACAGAAAGCACGTTACCGAAAATGATCCCCGGTTTGGTGATTTGGATAAAGTGCTTGAGCGACATCGGGTCTTACCTCACTTCGCCATCATGAACGTGTGGATGCTGAACATGATCCACAACGACAGGCCAACCAGCAGCAGGATCACGATGGCCGTGAAGACGAACGCGATCACGTTGTTACGCTGTGCCACCGAACGGTCCAGGTGCAGGAAGTAATACAGGTGAACGATCACCTGGATCACTGCGAACAGCAGGACGATTGCCAGTGTGGTGGCCTTCGGCAGGCTCGGGTACATCACCAGACCGAACGGGATGACGGTCAGAATCACCGACAGGATGAAGCCGATGGCGTACGACTTTACGCTGCCGTGGCCAGCATCATGGCTGTCATGGGAGTGTGCATTAGCCATTACAGAGTCCCCATCAGGTAAACAACGGTGAATACGCAGATCCACACCACGTCCAGGAAGTGCCAGAACAGGCTCAGGCAGCTCAGACGGGTCTTGTTGGTCGCCGTCAGGCCGTGCTTGTTGACCTGGTACATCATGATGCCCATCCAGATCAGACCCGCAGACACGTGCAGACCGTGGGTACCGACCAGGGTGAAGAACGCGGACAGGAAGCCCGAACGGCTAGGACCGAAGCCCTCGGAGATCAGCAGGTGGAACTCGTTGATCTCCATGGCGATAAAGCCTGCGCCGAGCAGGAAGGTCATGAACAACCAGCCCAGAACCTGCTGCTTTTTACCTTTGTACAACGCCAGCATGGCGAAGCCGTAGGTGATCGAACTGAACAACAGCAGAGCAGTTTCGCCCAGCACGTATGGCAGTTCGAAGATGTCGTGGCCCGACGGGCCACCGGCTACGTTGTTTACCAGTACTGCGTACACCGCGAAGATCGACGCAAACAGAATGCAGTCGGTCATCAGGTAGAGCCAGAAACCGTATACGGTCATCTCGCCCGAATCGTGGTGATGGTCATCGTGCCCATGTTCACCATGGGCGTGTCCGGCATTGGTCACTAAATTCGACATGGTTTAAGCCTGTTCCAACGAGGTTTCAACACGGGTGGCACCGGCCGGGATTTTCCCTGCCGCGACCAGACGCTTGTGCTGCTCGGCTTCGATGCGCTCGATCGTTTCAACCGGAACCATATAGCCCTGGTCGTCACGTGCAGCGTGGATCACGAAGTAGATGACAGTGCCGGCCAGGCTGGCGATTGCCAACCACCAGATGTGCCAGATCATCGCGAAACCGAAGACGGTCAACAGTGCGCCCATCACTACGCCAGTGGCGGTGTTGTTCGGCATGTGGATCGGCTCGTACTTGGCCGGACGCTGGTACGCGGTACCGTTTTCCTTGGCTTCGGTGAACGGGTCGATGCAGTCAGCCTTAGGCAGCACAGCGAAGTTGTAGAACGGAGGTGGCGACGAAGTCGACCATTCCAGGGTGTGTGCATTCCACGGGTCACCGTGATCGCAAACGTTCTCTGGCTTGTTGCGGTCACGTACCGACACGTACAGCTGGATCAGCTGGCAGGCGATACCGACAGCGATCATCACCGCACCGAACATGGCAACGTACAGGTACGGTACCCACTCAGGGTTGGTGGTGGCGTTCAGGCGACGGGTCATGCCCATGAAGCCCAGTGCATAGAGCGGCATGAACGCGACGAAGAAGCCCGAGATCCAGAACCAGAACGCTGCTTTACCCCAGCCTTCGTGCAGCTTGAAGCCGAACGCTTTCGGGAAGTAGAACGCGAAACCTGCGATGTAACCGAATACCGCACCGCCGATGATCACGTTGTGGAAGTGCGCGATCACGAACAGGCTGTTGTGCAGAACGAAGTCAGCACCCGGGATGGCCAGCAGTACGCCGGTCATGCCGCCGATGGCGAAAGTCACCATGAAGCCCAGAGTCCACAGAACCTGGCTGGTGAAACGCAGACGGCCCTGGTAGATGGTGAACAGCCAGTTGAATAGCTTCACACCCGTCGGGATGGAAATCAGCATCGTCGCCAGACCGAAGAAGGCGTTGACGCTTGCACCCGAACCCATGGTGAAGAAGTGGTGCAGCCAAACCATGAAGCCCAGTACCGAGATCGCGCCCGAGGCGTAGATCATCGAGTGGTGGCCGAACAGTTTCTTGCCGGTGAACGCCGAGATCACTTCCGAGAAGATGCCGAATGCCGGCAGGATCAGGATGTAAACCTCAGGGTGGCCCCAGGCCCAGAACAGGTTGACGTACATCATTGGATTGCCACCAAGTTCATTGGTGAAAATGTGGAAATCCATGTAACGGTCGAGGGTCAGCAGTGCCAGGGTAGCGGTCAGGATCGGGAACGAAGCCACGATCAGAACGTTTGCCCAGGTGCAGGTCCAGGTGAAGATCGGCATGTCCATCAGTTTCATGCCAGGGGTACGCATTTTCAGCACGGTCGCGAGGAAGTTAACCCCCGTTAGCGTCGTACCCAACCCGGATAGCTGTAGCGCCCAGATGTAGTAGTCCATCCCCACGCCAGGGCTGTATTGCAGACCCGACAGCGGTGGATAAGCAACCCAACCGGTCTTGGCGAATTCGCCGACGCCCAGGGACAGGTTGATCAGCACAACGCCGGACACCAGCAGCCAGAAGCTCAGGGAGTTCAGGAACGGGAACGCAACGTCACGCGCGCCGATCTGCAGCGGCACTGCAAGGTTCATCAGGCCGGTGAAGAATGGCATCGCCATGAAGATGATCATGATCACACCGTGAGCGGTGAAGATCTGGTCATAGTGTTCAGGCGGCAAGTAGCCAGGCGAACCCTCGGTGGCCATGGCCAGCTGGGTACGCATCATGATGGCGTCGGCAAAACCGCGCAGCAGCATGACCATGGCGACGATGATGTACATCACGCCGATTTTCTTGTGGTCGACCGACGTCAGCCACTCGGTCCACAAGTAAGTCCACTTCTTGAAGTAGGTGATTGCAGCGAACAGCGCCAGACCACCGAGGGCGATCATGGCGATGGTCACCATCACGATCGGCTCGTGGAATGGGACTGCTTCCCAACTTAATTTACCAAACATCGTTTACTCCTCTGCCCCGGCAGCTGAATGCGAACTCGAGTCAATTTCCGTGGCCGCCACTTCTTTCTCTTTCTTCTCGTGCTTCAGCGGCTTGCCCGGCTTCATACCTTCGTACTTGTCGACGATGATCTGGAACTGGTTCGGCGTGACCGAGGAGTAGAGCTCGACTGGGTTGTTCTGGCTTGGCTTGGCAAGGGCTGCGTATTCAGCTTGATCAAGCTGTTTAGGTGACTTCTTGACTTCACTTACCCAGGCGTCGAAATCTTCCTGAGTGGTGGAGATAGCTTTGAACTTCATGCCGGTGAAACCCGCGCCGCTGTAGTTGGCGGAGATACCGTCCATTTCAGCGTTGCGGTCAGCGATCAGGTGCAGCTTGGTCTGCATGCCCGCCATCGCGTAGATCTGGCCGCCCAGACCCGGGATGAAGAACGAGTTCATCACAGCGTCAGAGGTGATCTTGAAGTTGATTGGCGTGTGCGCCGGGAACACGATCTTGTTGACCGTGGCGATGCCTTGTTCCGGGTAGATGAACAGCCACTTCCAGTCCAGCGCGACCACTTCGATGGTCACAGGCTTGACGTCGGATTGAATCGGACGATAAGGGTCCAGTTCGTGGGTCGAGATGTAAGTGATGTAACCCAGGGCAATGATGATCAGGACCGGGATGGTCCAGACTGCCACTTCGATTTTGGTCGAGTGCGACCATTTCGGGGTGTAGACAGCGTTCTTGTTCGACGCGCGGTATTTCCAGGCGAACAGGAAGGTCATGACGATAACCGGCACAACGACCAACAGCATCAGCAGCGTGGCGGTGATGATCAGGTTGCGCTGTTCCAGGCCGACCTGGCCCGTTGGATTGAGCAAGGTCATGTTGCAGCCTCCCAGCAACAACGTGCCGAGCAGCGGCACTAGGCCTAGTAATCTGGGGTACCTGTTTTTACTCATCTCACGACCTCTAAAGCAGCTTGCGCAATGCAGTTGGGTTTTGATCGCCAACACTTCACCCTGCCAAGGGTTGGCATTTTCTTTGGATTGAATAAGGGCCGCCCGTCGCGCGTCAGACGCTCGACAAAACCTGGGACAGCGGTCAGTTCTTATTCGAATTCGTGGTCAAAGGCCTTGTTACAGACCAATTCCATTTGGTGCGGAAAGTTGGAAGGCACCGACACCTGGGTGTCTTGAAAGCCTCACGACTTGCTCGACACCCGACTTCCTGCTCACTCCTTAATAAAGGCTGAACAGTGCCGGGAATTCAGTGCGGGCGATTGTAGATAGGTAGCGCCCTATACACCATGTCTTATCCCGAAATAATTTTTATCCGTTCGAGCAACAATCCATCGCCATTTTTTGCAAAAGTGCCGCATGTTATCGAAATCGATTCTCAACAAAAACAACAAAATTTGTAGGTGTAGCCGCCTCAATTCAGACAGCTCTGACGGCATTTTCTGCAGGCCCGATCAGCGCAAAGCCCGATACCCCAAGGCTTTTGGCCATCTGCCAGGTCTTGTTAAAACTGCCTGATCTGGCACACACGTGCAAAAGCGCAAAAACACCGAAACAGACCAATCCTTTTTTGTAACAGCACACCAATCCGCGTCACTGAAGAGACCTGCGACACGGCGTGTGTGACAACATGTCGCACACCTGTCACACCCTCCCTTGCCGTTCGTCACGGTGTTTTCACAAACACTCTGAAATGCAAAACGCCCCGATTTGCTGATACGCAAATCGAGGCGTTTTCTGTATCGGCCAATGCGCCGAATAGTTGATTCAGCGCAGGGCTTTTCGGTTACGCGAGGTCAACAGCGGCACCAGGATCACCACCAATACAAATGCCACCAGTGCCCATTGCGCCAACGACAGACCGAGGATCGGCGGGTACGGCGTCGAGCAGAAACCGTCGACCTGGAAACCCAGCGGGAAGATCTTCGCCAGCGGCAGATCATCGACAATCGGCTGCAACACATCGATGCCGCAGCTCACCGCCGGATAGAACTGGGTGTACACGTGATGCCCGGCCACACCGGCCCCAGCTATCGCACAAATCACCACCAGCACTTCAAACACGGTGATGCTGCGCCGCGTGCGCATGGCCGCGCCAATGAAGGCGAACAGCGCGATCAGCAGCAATGCATAACGCTGCAAGATGCACAGCGGGCACGGCGCCTCGCCGAGCACGATCTGCATGTACAGCGCGCCACCGATCAATGCCAGGCAGATAATGCCCAGCAGCACCAGAAAGCGCCGCTCACGTCCCAATCGAATCGTTTCCTCGCTCATCGCGTTTCCCTTGTATGTCCATGGTTCAGCTGGCCGGCGGCTGCGCTTGCAGTTGCGCCATCAGGCTGATGCTGTCTTCGATATGCCAATTGGCCGCGATGCGACCGTTGTCGATCTGATAGATATCGGTTGCCCGGAAGTCTACACGCTGGCCCTGCCCTTTGAGAGCCTTGAACGTGCCAGTGAAATGCCCGCGAAAGTGCAGATGCACCACCACGCGATCTCCGGCGACGATCATTTGCTCGATGTCGCAGCTCAAATCCGGCACCGCCGTGCGAAAGAACTTCGACGCCAGCAACGGCCCCGTCGGCCCCTGCACCCGGCCTTCGGGCGGCGTCTTGTCGACAAACTGCGGCGACAAGGCGGCCGTGGCCAGTGCCTCTTCGCCACTGTTCCAGAAACTGCCGTAACGCCGTGCTGCCAGTTCCATGGCTGCAGCCTGTGCCTTGGGCAGGCTCTGATCGACAATCAGGGTCTGCGGTGTGATCAAAGCAGATTCGGCAGAAGCAAACGGGCTGGCCAGCAAAGTGGCCGACAGGCTCAGGGCAGCGAAGCTGATACGACGGGCCAAGGTGAGGTGCGACATGAGGGCGATCCTGATCAGGTAAACGAACGAGCGCCTATCATCAGCATCGGGGAATAAACGATAAACCGGTTAAGAAACGATTAACCTTTAAACACTTTTTAAGAATCAAGACCGCGTAACGGCCAATCGCGGGCAAGCCCGCTCCCACAGGTTCCAGCGTCGTTCACAAACTCTGTGCACGCCACAAATCCTGTGGGAGCGGGCTTGCCCGCGATGCAGACGACTCGGTCTCAGGAATTATTCCAGAGCAGAAGCCGGCCCGAAGAACTCGTAACGGCTCTGCTGCTCCGGCACGCCCAGCGCTTTCAGATGGCGCTTGATCGCCCCCATGAACCCCTTCGGCCCAAGGAAGTAAGCGTCGACATCACGCTGCTGGGGCAACCACTCGCCGAGCAACTCCTGACTCAACATCCCGACCTTGTCCGCCGCTGGGCTCACACCATCGTCTTCGGCGTAGCAGTAGAAGCGCTTGAGTTGCGGATGACGCTCGGCCAGGCCGTCGATCCAGTCGCGGAACGCATGCACGCTGCCATTGCGCGCGCAGTGGATAAAGTGCACCGGACGTTCAGTCTCCAGCGCCGCTTCCAGCATCGCCAATGTCGGGGTGATGCCGACGCCGCCGCTGATCAGCACCAACGGCTTGTCGCTGGCAGTCAGGGTGAATTCGCCCGATGGCGGGAACAGCTGAATGCTTGCGCCGACATGCAGTTGATCGTGCAAGTGATTGGAAGCACGGCCACCCGGTTCACGCTTGACGCTGATGCGGTACTGACCTTTGTTTGCCAGTGCTGACAGCGAATAGTTGCGGCGGATTTCCTCGCCGTCGAGAATCAGTTTCATGCCGATGTACTGGCCGGGCTCAGCCGCGAGGATGGGACCTTTGTCGGCCGGTTCGAAGTAGAACGAAATGATTTCCGCGCTCTCCTCGACCTTGGCCGCGACGATGAACTCGCGCGCCCCGCGCCAGCCGCCGACGGCTTGTTCTTTCTGGTCGTAGATTGCCGTTTCGGCGCCAATCAGGATATCGGCCAGTTGTCCGTATGCCGCGCCCCACGCACTCATCACTTCTGGCGTGGCGATTTCTTCGCCGAGCACTTCGGAGATGGCGCGCAACAGGCAGGCACCGACGATCGGGTAGTGCTCCGGCAGGATTTGCAGAGCGACGTGCTTGTTGATGATCTTCGCCACCAGATCACCCAACTGGTCGAGCTGATCGATGTGACGGGCATACATCAACACGCCGTTGGCCAAAGCCCGGGGCTGATCGCCGCTGGCCTGATGCGCCTGGTTGAACAATGGGCGAACTTCCGGGTATTCGGCGAGCATCATCCGGTAGAAGTGGGTGATCAGCGCTTCACCACCGCTTTCCAGCAGAGGCACGGTGGATTTGACGATGGCACGATCCTGGACGCTAAGCATGGGGTGACTCCTGAGCTTCGATGAAAAGTTACCTTGGGTTTATCAGTTTCCGTGCCAACTTATTTATCGTTGAAAATCAATAGCTTAAAAACAACGTAGTCAAATCGACTCAAAGCACCTTATAGTCATCGCGACTACATCTTGTCTCTTTGACTACAACACCATGACTGCCAAATCCTTGCTCACTGCTCTGCTGCCTCTGGTTTCCGACCTGTCCCGCGAATTGCCTGAGGGCGAACGTTACCGACGCTTGCTCGAAGCCATGCGCGCCCTGCTGCCGTGCGATGCCGCCGCACTGCTGCGCCTGGACGGCGAATCGCTGGTGCCGCTGGCGGTCGATGGTTTGAGTGCAGACACCCTCGGTCGGCGCTTCAAGGTCAGCGAGCATCCGCGTTTCGAGATTTTGCTGGCCGGGAATGGGCCAACCCGTTTCGCCGCCGACAGCGACTTGCCCGATCCTTACGACGGCCTGGTTGATGGCCTCGACGATCACCTTGAAGTCCACGACTGCCTCGGCTGCCCGTTGTTCGTCGATGAAAAACTCTGGGGCCTGATCACCCTCGACGCCCTTGATCCCGAGCGTTTCGAACCCATCGAACTGGATGCCCTGCAAGCCTTCGCCAGCCTCGCCTCGGCCACGGTCAACGCTGCCGAACGCATCGAGCGGCTGGCAATCCGTGCCGAAGACGAACACCAGCGCGCCGAGGTCTACCGTCAGGCCAGCGGTCAGCAGAACCGCGAAATGATCGGCCAGAGCAAAGCGCTGAAACGTTTGGTGGAGGAAATCAATCTGGTCGGCGGCAGTGACCTGACCGTGTTGATCACCGGCGAAACCGGGGTCGGCAAGGAACTGGTGGCTCAGGCCATTCACGCCGCCTCACCGCGCGCCGACAAGCCGATCATCAGCCTCAATTGCGCCGCGCTGCCGGACACGCTGGTGGAAAGCGAACTGTTCGGCCACGTGCGCGGCGCGTTCACCGGCGCCACCAGCGACCGTCGCGGCAAATTCGAACTGGCCAATGGCGGCACGCTGTTTCTCGACGAAGTCGGCGAGTTGTCGCTGACCGTGCAGGCCAAATTGCTGCGCGTGTTGCAGAGCGGCCAGTTGCAGCGCCTGGGCTCGGACAAGGAACATCAGGTCGATGTACGCCTGATCGCCGCAACCAATCGCGACTTGGCCGAAGAAGTGCGCAGCGGTCGCTATCGTGCCGACTTCTATCATCGCCTGAGCGTGTACCCGCTGCGGGTGCCGGCCCTGCGTGATCGCGGGCGTGATGTGTTGCTGCTCAGCGGCTTCTTCCTCGAACAGAACCGCTCACGCATGGGCCTCAACAGTCTGCGCCTCAACAGCGACGCCCAGGAAGCGCTGCTCGCCTACACTTGGCCGGGCAACGTGCGTGAACTGGAGCACTTGATCGGGCGCAGTGCGTTGAAGGCGCTGGGCAACTGCAAGGTAAGGCCGAAGATTCTCAGTTTAAGTGCCGCCGATCTCGATTTGCCGCGGGAGGTTGTGGATAACCCGGTGGAGCCGGTTACCGGGGTGGTGGCTTCGTTACCGCTGATCAGCGGGGATCTGCGCGCCGCTACCGAGGAATATCAGCGGCGACTAATTGCTGCGGCGCTGGAGCGCAATCAGGATAACTGGGCGAGTGCGGCGCGGGAGTTGGGGCTGGATAGAGCCAACCTCGGCAGAATGGCCAAACGCCTGGGCATGAAATAGTCACTTCCTGTTGCTCGAATGAGTCCCTGTGGTGAGGGGATTTATCCCCGATAGACTGCGAAGCAGTCCCTTCTTTTGAAATAAGGAGCAGGGCCGCTGCGCGCCCCATCGGGGATAAATCCCCTCACCACAGATACATCCCTGCCCACCCGACAACCAACCTAAAGCCCAACCTTTTGACGCCGATAACCCGGCATCAATAGTTTCTGGCGATTTGCACCCTCGCCCATCACCTTTTTCCACAGAAGGTTTATATGTCTTCCACCAAAGCCCGCGCAGATTCACTTTCGCTTCTGCTGTTCACTTTGCGCAGCGGCAAGCTGATGGCGATCAACCTGCTGAAAGTCAGTGAAATCATCCCTTGCCCGCCGCTGACCAAGCTGCCGGAGTCGCACCCGCACGTCAAAGGCATCGCCACGTTGCGTGGTGCTTCACTGTCGGTGATCGACCTCAGCCGCGCCATCGGCGAGCGTCCACTGGAAGACCCGAACGGCGGTTGCCTGATCGTCACCGACGTCAGCCGTTCTAAACAGGGTCTGCACGTTCAGGCAGTGAGCAAAATCGTCCACTGTCTGACCACTGACATCAAACCGCCGCCGTTCGGCTCCGGTGGTTCGCGCGCCTATATCACCGGCGTGACCTCGGTGGACGGTACGCTGGTGCAAGTGCTGGACATCGAAAAAGTCATCCACAGCATCGCCCCGGCACAGATCGAAATGGCCCCGACCGACCTCTCCATGGAAGACGCCGACGTCCTTGGCAACGCACGCATTCTGGTGGTCGACGACAGCCAGGTGGCGTTGCAGCAATCGGTGCACACCCTGCGCAACCTCGGCCTGCAATGCCACACCGCACGCAGTGCCAAGGAAGCCATCGACTGCCTGCTCGACCTGCAAGGCACAGCGCAGCAGATCAACCTGATCGTCTCCGACATCGAAATGTCCGAGATGGACGGTTACGCCTTCACCCGCACCTTGCGCGAGACTCCGGATTTCTCCCACCTTTACGTGCTGCTGCACACCTCGCTCGACAGCGCGATGAACAGCGAAAAAGCGCGACTGGCCGGGGCCAATGCCGTGTTGACCAAGTTCTCGTCGCCGGAACTGACCCAGCGCTTGATCGAAGCGGCCAAACACGTCGCCGCCAACGGTCACTGAGCCTTGGGCGAGACGTATTGCTTGTTGATGCGGCGGGATCTGGGCACCGCCGTGCCGGATATCGTCTGGCCGAAAGGTATCGAGATCAGCACTTACCAACCGCAACTGGCGCCCGCCGTGCATGACCTGATGCAACTCGGCTACCTACAAGGAGGCGGTCGGGTCCCAGCGCTCGAGGTCTGGCAGCAGCGCTTTGAACGCGATCCGGAATACGATCCGCAACTGTGCTTCATCGCCATGGATGCCGAGGGTGTCGTCGGTGTGGCGCAGTGCTGGACCAGTGCCTATATCAAGAATCTGGTAGTGCATCCGCGCGCTCAGGGTCGAGGTTTGGGCCGGGCGTTGCTGTTGAATGCATTCATAGCGTTTCAACAGCGGCGTGAAGGATTTGTCGATTTAAAGGTGCTGGAAGATAACGTTCGGGCGCAGCGGTTGTATGAAAGTGCCGGAATGTATGTGGTCCGCCGGGAGATTGTGCCGGACTGATCGTCCGTCATCGCTGGCAAGCCAGCTCCCACAGAGATCGGCGCCGCTCACAACTCTTGTGAGAGCTGGCTTGCCAGCGATGGCGACCTCAAAGACAACTTTTCACCCTGAGGCATACTCCAACCTTGGCCACTACCCAAGGACGCCCACCATGAAAACCGTGACCCTCAGTTTGCTTAGCCTGCTCTGCCTCACCGCCCTCGCCTCCCAGGCCCACGCCTCCAGCCCCGACGCCTGGGCGGCCTACGACAAGACAGTCCTGGCCAGTTGCACCAAGGCCAGCGGTTTGAAAAACGCCAAACCCATCGGCACTCCCGCGCAATTCGATGACCGCGTCGGTTACACCGCCGTGTTGCTGCAAGGTCAATACCCGCAAAAACACATGAAAGGCCAGCAAGGCACCGAACTGTGCCTGTTCAACAAACAGTCGAAAACCGCGTTTGTCACCGAGTGGGACTCAATCCGCCCGACCGCCAAGACCCGGTAAATGGCGCATAATTTGCTTCGATCCCGGTCTGCATGGCGGCTTTACGTCGCTGCTTAACACCTTGATTGAAGATTGATCGTCCCATGAATACGACGTTTTCCTGCGTCGGTTGCGGCAAGTGCTGCACCGACCACCATGTGCCCCTGACCCTCGCCGAAGCCCGCATGTGGGCGGCGGATGGTGGTCAGGTGATCGTGCTGGTGGAGGCCTTTCTCGGCAATGGCCTGGGCTTGCCGGCGCAGCAGCGTGAACACGCCGAACGGCGATCGGTGGTGGTGCGCAGCGGCGCAACCGATGCGCACGTGGCAATCACCTTTGCCGCGTACAACGTCGGGCCGTGTCGAAATCTTGACGAAGACAAGCTGTGTCGCATCTACGAGCGACGGCCATTGGTGTGTCGCATTTATCCGGCCGAAATCAATCCGCACATCCCGCTCAACCCGGCTGCCAAGGAATGCCCGCCGGAGTCTTGGGAACAGGGGCCGGCGTTGATTGTTGGCGGCGAGTTGGTTGATCAGGAACTGGTCGAACTGATCCAGCGCTCGCGGCAGGCGGATCGCGATGACATTCGGCTCAAGGATGCAATTTGTGCGGCGCTGGGGATTCGTACCACGGCGCTCAAGGGCGACGGGTTTACCGCATATCTGCCGAACATGGACGCTTTTGCGGCGGTGGTTGATCAGGTGAGTGCGCAACCGTTGAGCGACGTAGCCAGTGAATGGCTGTTTCATTTGTCCGGGGATGATGTTGCCGGGCAAGTGCTGGCAGCAGGGGCGCAGGTGGTGAGCGAGCCGGCGCAGACGTATGCGTTTATTCCGTTGCGGGTGGCTTGATCAGCGTTTTGTAGAGACTGGACCGGCCCCATCGCTGGCAAGCCAGCTCCCACAAGGTTTTGCCTCGTGCGCCAATCAGATGAACACCGGCAAAACCTGTGGGAGCTGGCTTGCCAGCGATGGCGCCAGTTCAGGCAACTTCAATCCCGAACCCGCCGCCGCCCCCAGAATTCCCGCGCCAGCAAGCGCAAGTCCCCCGCCAGCCCCGCCACATCCTCGGAATTGCGCTGACTCTCGCGCCCCTCATCCACCGTCACCTCGCACGCCGTGCGGATGCTGACGATGTTGCGATTGATGTCCTCGCTCACCGCACTCTGCTGCTCCACCGCCGCCGCAATCTGCAGACTCATCTCGGTAATCTGTTCGACCCGCTCGCTGATCCCGTCCAGCGCCCGCGCCGCGCGCTGCGCTTGTTCGACGCTGTTTTCCACATGCTCGCTGCTCTGCTGCATCACCAGCACCGCGTCGCGCGCGCCGGTTTGCAGGGTGCTGATCATGCGCTGAATTTCGTTGGTCGATTGCTGCGTGCGTTGCGCCAGCCCGCGCACCTCATCGGCCACCACTGCAAACCCGCGCCCGGCATCCCCCGCCCGGGCCGCTTCGATCGCCGCGTTGAGCGCCAGCAAATTGGTCTGTTCGGCGATGCTGCGGATCACCTCCAGCACCCCGGAGATCTCACTGCTGTGGCCTTCGAGTTGATGAATGACCTCGGTCGCCCGGCCAAGCTCTTGCGCCAGGCGCAGGACAGCGCTGCGACTTTCACCTACAAGCAAATGCCCTTCGCGGGTTTCCGTCCCGGCCAGGTCCGCCGCCACCGAAGCCTGCTGCGCATGGCTGGCAACCTGCGCGACGCTGGCGGCCATCTGATGAATCGCCGCCGCGACCTGATCGGTTTCCGCCTGCTGCGCCAGTGAACTGCTATGGCTGCTTTGCAGATGATCGACCAGTTGCGCCGCATGCCCGGCCAACTGCTGCGACGCGTCGCCAATACGCCCCACCACTGCGCCAACCTGTGCTTCGAGCATCTGCAAGGCAAACTCGATCTGCCCAAACTCATCGCGCCGACCGGTATAAATGCCTTGGCTCAGCGGATTGTCCGCCACCTTGCGCGCACGCTCGGTCAAGCGCTCCAGCGGCCGCAGGATCCAGCGCACGCCCAGCGCACAACTGCCGCTGCCGATGACAAACGCCGCAGCATTAATCTCCATCAATTCCGGTCGCAGCCAAGACTCAAGCGTCAACAGCCCACCGAGCAACACACTGGCCAGCGCCGTAATCCGCGCTCGCACACCGATATTCGGCAATCGCCAACGCGCCACCTCCTCGCCGCGCAACTGTGCATACGCCCGCTCCGCTGCCGCGACTTGCCGCGCATCCGGCCGGGTGCGCACCGACTGATACTCAACGGCGGCGCCGTTCTGCGTCACCGGTGTGACATAGGCACTGACCCAATAGTGATCACCGTTCTTGCAACGATTTTTCACCATGCCCATCCAGGATCGCCCGCCCTTGAGCGTCTGCCACATATGCGCAAACGCCTGCGCCGGCATGTCCGGATGGCGCAGCAGGTTATGCGGCGTACCGAGCAATTCGTCGCGGCTGTAACCGCTGATATTGATGAAGTCGTCGTTCGCGTAGGTGATCGCGCTGGTCAGATCAGTAGTCGAAAGAATATTCGCATCCAGCGCAACATCGACGTTGCGGCCGGTCACCGGGAGATTGATCTTCATGGATAGCGCGCTCGTATTATTGGAGGAGTCGGCAGGGCTGCTGACTCTAAGCGCACTCATTGGTTAAATATTGATCTGGCTCAGGGGATGAGCACTTAGCCATCACTGCGACGGAAAATCGCAGTAGATGGCTGAAGGCGGGATGAAACTCAGCGCTTGCCCATCGAGCGACGGGTACCCGGCGGCGCCATGCCCGGGGTCTTGGTGTGGCCGTTCTTGGCGCCGTTCTTGTACCACGGCTGATTCGAGCCTTTGGCAGCGGCCAGTTCACCCGGTTTGAACGGGAACTTGAACGCCGGGATCTCGGCTTTGGTTTCGTTGGCGTCAGCCATTTCAGCCATTTCAGCCGCGACATCGCTCACGGCGTCGTCAACCGGCGGTTGGGTCGGGGAAGTCATAAAAGCTCCGGAAAGCATAAAGTCGGGCCCGAACAGTGAGCCGCGAAGGCGCGCAGTATACCTGTGCGCCGCAACTCGGCAGCTGAAGATTTAAGCCACAAGCCGAACGGTTTACAGGTACGTGATGGTGACGATGCCTTTGTCGGTCGAAGTCTTCAGTGGCTCAAAGGTCATGGTCATTGGCAGCGTTTCATGGCTGCACACATTGCGATAGGCATCGATGTCGAGCTTCAGGCCGGGCTTGAGTTCGACCTGGCGTGATTCGCTGGAACTCAATGCACCGACTCGACCGACTTCACAGCCGGAATCGACGATCTGCCCGGTAAACCGGATCTCGCCGGATTGATTGCCAGGCGCGGCAAAGGATGTCAGTGGAAGCAAGAGAAGCACGTACGGCAGAGCGGTTTTCAGCTTCATTTCAAGACACTCCGGTGTGAGCGGCCCAGAGAAAACCCGGGCTACACAATTTTTATCCGCGAGCAGGGACGGATCTTGAGAAGCGTAGTTGGCAAATGGGTCCCGAATTGGGACTGATCGGTCCCTTTTGGGGACCGTTATACCGCCATCGCGAGCAGGCTCACTCCTACAGGGGGAATGCATTTCAAATGTAGGAGCGAGCCTGCTCGCGAAGAACGATGACGCGGTGTTCTTGCGTGATCAGGTTTGCGGATCAACCCGATCCAGCGCCCTGTTTACCGCCAGCTCGGCGAGTATGACGATCTGCTGGATCGCCAGCGCTGTACTGCGCTGCGGGCGACTGAGCTGGTCGGCCAGGTCACCGGCCATGACATTGGCAGAAGCCAGAGATTCGCAAGCGTGGGCGAGCAGACTTTCGGTGTCGATGTTCGGCTGGATAAGGAACATCGTACTGGGCTGACGCGGTTTGACCGGTTCGGGGCAGAGGTAGAAGTCGAGGGCGCGTTTTATGGCTTCGCGGGTTTTGATCTGATCTTCGGCGCGGATGGCGTCTTCGAGTGGGGTTGGGGTTTCGAGGGGTGGATCGGGTACGGGCTTAGTCATGAAATCGGTTCTCACTGATCGGAGCCAACCAATTGCCGTTTCTCACGCGACGAATTGGGTGGCAGCTATGTGCAGGGTGAGAAACCGGGCAAGAACCACCACCTCCGGCCGGACCGAAGTCCGCCCGCACACAGCCGCCATAGAAATGCAGGCAGCGATGAACTGGCGGCAATTATGACGATACTGCAGGTGGAATAATACTTAGCCCGGGTTCTCACACCCGATCGCCGAGTTTTCGGCGACAACCCAAGACTAGAGAGCCCACGTCCGACGGACAACCTGAAAACCTTGTGGGAAGGTTCTGGTTATTTGACTCATATTTAAACAGCCCAAAGTAATCGGCTGACTGGACAGACCTCTTCGCGAGCAGGCTCGCTCCCACACTGAACCGAGTACACCTGCCAGAGATTGGTCGGCTATCAGGTCGCCATCGCTGGCAAGCCAGCTCCCACAAGGGTTGAGTACACCTGCCAGAGATTGGTCGGCTATCAGGTCGCCATCGCTGGCAAGCCAGCTCCCACAGGGGTTGCGTTCATCTGGCAGAGATTGGTCGGCTATCAGGCCGCCATCGCTGGCAAGCCAGCTCCCACAGGGGTTGCGTTCATCTGGCAGAGACTGGTCGGCTATCAGGTCGCCATCGCTGGCAAGCCAGCTCCCACAGGGGTTGCGTTCATCTGGCAGAGACTGGTCGGCTATCAGGCCGCCATCGCTGGCAAGCCAGCTCCCACAGGAGTTGAGTTCATCTGGCAGAGACTGGTCGGCTATCAGGCCGCCATCGCTGGCAAGCCAGCTCCCACAGGGGTTGAGTTCATCTGGCAGAGACTGGTCGGCTATCAGGCCGCCATCGCTGGCAAGCCAGCTCCCACAGGGGTTGAGTTCATCTGGCAGAGACTGGTCGGCTATCAGGCCGCCATCGCTGGCAAGCCAGCTCCCACAAAAGAGCAAAATAAAAATCAAAATCAAAATCAAAAGATCGCAGCCTGCGGCAGCTCCAGGGAAGATAAGTACAACCCGCACGCGGCGCATGCCGCCCCACTCAACACAATGAGCGTTAGCTCGAGTACCGCTCTTGATCTTGATCCACGGGCGACGTCGGAAGGCTGAGCGGAGGGATTGATTCGGGCGTGGGAGCGCAGCGACCGTTTGGCGAAGCCAAACACAGCGAGAGGAGGTGCAGCGAAGCAAACCGTAGGCGCTGCGCCCGGATCGATCCCGGAGCGAAGGAACCCCGAGCCCCAGCGAGCGGGCCGCACGTAGGAGCAAGCGTTTTTGGTTACTTTTTAGGCGTTTGTAAAAAGTGACCCGCCGTAAGGGCGGAACCGTAATCAGCCACACCCGCAAAAACGGATATACACACAGAGAAAACTGACAGCGCTGACAGCCAGCCGTCACCCTCCTGACCCCCTAACAAGTTTATAAAGACCCTAACCCTACCCAAATTCCGTCCGGCGCCGACTTCGCATGCGAATCCAAAAGAACAAAGCCCTGCTAGCCCTAGTGATCGTCCTGGCCGCCGCCGGCACATGGTGGGCAATGAAACCCGCCCCAACCAAACTCGCCACCCCCACCGCCATCCCCGTGCGAGTCATAGCGGTCAGCGAAAAAGACGTCCCCCGCTACACCAGCGGCATAGGCTCCGTACTCTCCCTGCACAGCGTCGTAGTGCGCCCACAAATCGACGGCATCCTCACCAAAATCCTCGTCAAAGAAGGCCAGCTCGTCAAAGCAGGCGACCTGCTGGCCACCATCGACGACCGCTCCATCCGCGCCAGCCTCGACCAGACCCGCGCGCAACTGGGCGAAAGCCAGGCACAACTGCAAGTCGCCCTGGTCAACCTCAAACGCTACAAACTGCTCAGCGTCGACGACGGCGTATCCAAACAGACCTACGACCAGCAACAAGCCCTGGTCAACCAACTCAAAGCCACCGCCCAAGGCAACCAAGCCTCGATCGACGCCGCACAGGTACAACTTTCCTACACGCAGATCCGCTCCCCAGTCACCGGCCGCGTCGGCATTCGCACAGTCGACGAAGGCAACTTCCTGCGCATGACCGACACCGCCGGCCTGTTCACCGTCACCCAGATCGACCCGATCGCCGTGGAATTCTCCCTGCCGCAACAAATGCTCCCGACCCTGCAGGGCCTGATCAACGACCCACAGCGCGCACAGGTCAAAGCCTACATCGGTGCCGACACCGACGGCGAAACCGGCAACCTGCTCGGCGAAGGCCACCTCACCCTGATCGACAACCAGATCAACGCCAACACCGGCACCATCCGCGCCAAAGCCGAATTCGACAATGCCAGCCAAAAGCTCTGGCCCGGCCTGCTGGTCACGGTAAAAATTCAGACAGCCCTCGACAAAGATGCGCTGGTCGTACCGCCCACTGTCGTACAACGTGGCCTCGACCAGCACTTCGTTTACCGGGTCAACGGCGACAAGGTCGAAGCCGTGCAAGTGCAGATGGTTTACCAAGGCAGTGGCCAGGACATCATCAAAGGCGTGAAGGCCGGTGATGTGCTGGTCACTGACGGCCAGTCGCGGCTCAAACCCGGTTCCACCGTGCAGGTCATGAGCGAGCCGCCGCAAGTGGTGCAGTCGGAGCCGAAACCATGAAGGCGCACAAAGGCGTCTCCACCTGGTGCATCAATCACCCGGTCGCGACGATTCTGCTGACGATTGCGTTGGTGCTGGTCGGCGCAATTGCCTTCCCGCGCTTGCCGATTGCCCCACTGCCGGAAGCGGAATTTCCTACGATTCAGGTCTCTGCGCAGTTACCCGGCGCCAGCCCCGACACCATGGCCTCGTCCGTGGCCACGCCGCTGGAGGTGCAATTCAGCGCCATCCCCGGCATGACCCAGATGACCTCCAGCAGCGCCTTGGGCTCAACCCTGCTAACCCTGCAATTCACCCTCGACAAGAGCATCGACACCGCCGCCCAGGAAGTGCAAGCGGCGATCAACACCGCCGCCGGCAAACTGCCCAAAGACATGCCGACGCTGCCGACCTGGAAGAAGGTCAACCCGGCCGACAGCCCGGTGCTGATCCTCAGTGTCAGCTCGACGCAGATGCCCGGCACCGAACTCAGCGACTTGGTGGAAACCCTGCTGTCACGTCAGATCAGTCAGATCGACGGCGTAGGCCAAATCAACATCACCGGTCAGCAACGTCCGGCGATTCGTGTGCAGGCTTCAGCGGACAAACTGGCCGCCATCGGCCTGACCCTCGCCGACATTCGTCTGGCGATCCAGCAGACCAGCCTCAACCTGGCCAAAGGTGCGCTGTACGGCGAATCGAGTATCTCGACACTGTCGACCAACGACCAATTGTTCCACCCCGAGGACTACAGCCAACTCATCGTTTCCTACAAGGACGGTGCCCCGGTTCACTTGCGTGATGTCGCCAAAGTCGTCAACGGTTCAGAAGACGCCTACGTGCAAGCCTGGGCCGGTGATCGCCCCGGAGTAAACCTGGTGATCTCGCGCCAGCCCGGCGCCAACATCGTCGAGACCGTAGACCGCATTCAAGCCGCCCTGCCCGGCCTCGAAGCCATGCTGCCAGCGTCGGTGGAGGTGAAAACACTGATCGACCGCACCCAGACCATCCGCGCCTCGCTGCACGAGGTGGAGATCACCCTGTTGATCGCGATCCTGTTGGTGGTGGCAGTGATGGCGCTGTTCCTGCGTCAGTTGTCGGCGACCCTGATTGTCTCGGCAGTGCTCGGCGTATCGCTGGTCGCCAGTTTCGCCCTGATGTATATCCTCGGCTTCAGCCTCAACAATCTGACGCTGGTAGCCATCGTGGTGGCCGTGGGGTTTGTGGTCGACGATGCGATTGTGGTGGTGGAGAACATCCACCGGCATCTGGAGGCTGGCGACGACATGCGCGAGGCCGCGATCAAGGGTGCAGGCGAAATCGGCTTCACCGTGGTCTCGATCAGTTTCTCGCTGGTGGCAGCGTTTATTCCGCTGCTGTTCATGGGCGGCGTGGTCGGACGGTTGTTCAAGGAATTCGCCCTGACCGCGACCTCGACCATCATGATTTCCGTGGTGGTTTCGCTGACGTTGGCGCCAACGCTGGCGGCGTTGTTCATGCGCAAACCGGTGCATCACGCCAGCGATAAACCGGGCTTCAGCGAACGCTTGCTCGGCTGGTACGAAAAAGGCCTGCGCCGCGCCCTCGCCCATCAGAAACTGATGATCGGCGTGTTCGGTTTGTCGCTGGCGTTGACCATCACCGGTTACATCTTTATCCCGAAAGGGTTCTTCCCGGTGCAGGACACCGGTTTCGTCCTCGGCACCACCGAAGCCGCTGCGGACATTTCCTACGGCGACATGGTGAAAAAACACTTGGCGATGGCCGAAATCGTCGCCGCCGACCCGGCCGTGCAGGCGTTTTCCCATTCGGTGGGTGTGTCGGGCAGTAACCAGACCATCGCCAATGGCCGTTTCTGGATCGCTCTGAAAAAGCGCGGCGACCGCGACGTCAGCGCCAGTCAGTTCATTGACCGGATTCGTCCGCAGCTGATGAAAGTCCCCGGCATCGTGCTTTATCTGCGCGCCGGTCAGGACATCAACTTAAGCTCCGGCCCGAGCCGTGCGCAGTACCAATACGTACTCAAGAGCAACGACGGCGCGACCCTCGCCACCTGGACGCAACGCCTGACCGAAAAACTGCGCAGCAACCCGGCGTTCCGCGACATTTCCAACGATCTGCAACTGGGCGGCAGCATCACTCACATCAGCATCGACCGCAGCGCCGCCGCGCGTTTCGGCCTCACGGCAAGCGATGTCGATGAAGCGTTGTACGACGCCTTCGGCCAGCGGCAAATCAACGAGTTCCAGACTCAGGTCAACCAGTACAACGTGATTCTGGAACTGGACACCAAACAGCGCGGCAAGGCCGAAAGCCTCAACTACTTCTACCTGCGTTCGCCGCTGAGTGGCGAGATGGTGCCGCTGTCGGCGCTGGCCAAATTCGATGCGCCGACCATTGGCCCATTGTCCATCGCCCACGACGGCATGTTCCCGGCCGCCAACCTGTCGTTCAACCTCGCCCCCGGCGTGGCGCTGGGCGATGCGGTGATTCTGCTCAATCAGGCCAAGGCCGAAATCGGCATGCCGACCGCGATCAGCGGCAATTTCCAGGGTGCGGCGCAGGCATTTCAAAGTTCGCTGGCCAGTCAGCCGTGGCTGATTCTGGCGGCGCTGGTGGCGGTGTACATCATTCTCGGCGTGCTTTACGAGAGCTTCGTGCATCCGCTGACGATCATTTCGACGCTGCCGGCGGCGGGTCTCGGTGCGGTGATCATGCTGTGGATCTGCGGTCAGGACTTTTCGATCATGGCGTTGATCGGGCTGGTGTTGCTGATCGGTATCGTCAAGAAGAACGGCATTCTGATGATCGACTTTGCCCTGGAAGCTCAGCGCAATCGCGGGTTGGCGCCACAGGATGCAATCTTCGAAGCGTGCCTGACGCGGTTCCGGCCGATCATCATGACCACTCTCGCCGCGTTGCTCGGTGCGCTGCCGCTGATGCTCGGCTATGGCACCGGCGCCGAACTGCGCCAGCCGCTGGGGATCGCGGTGGTCGGCGGTTTGCTGGTCAGCCAGATGCTGACGCTGTTTACCACTCCGGTCATATACTTGTGGCTCGAGCGGCTGTTCCATCGGCCTAAGCCTGCGTCTGTAGCGACGCTGGCCACCACAGACTGAGGCGGGTCATGCGCGTTCTGATTATCGAAGACGAGGAAAAAACCGCGGACTATCTGCACCGTGGTCTGACGGAACAGGGTTACACCGTGGATCTGGCCCGCGACGGTGTCGAAGGCCTGCATCTGGCGCTGGAAAGCGACTACGCGGTGATCGTCCTCGACGTCATGCTGCCGGGCCTTGATGGCTTCGGCGTGTTGCGCGCGTTGCGGGCGCGCAAGCAAACCCCGGTGATCATGCTCACCGCCCGCGAACGGGTCGAAGACCGGATCAAGGGCCTGCGTGATGGCGCCGACGATTACCTCGGCAAACCGTTTTCCTTCCTTGAACTGGTCGCACGCCTGCAAGCGCTGACCCGGCGCAGCGGCGGCCATGAGCCGGTGCAAGTGAGCATTGCCGACCTGTGGATAGATTTGATCAGTCGTAAAGCTACCCGCGCCGGCACGCGGCTGGATCTGACCGCGAAAGAGTTTTCCCTGCTCAGTGTATTGGCGCGGCGTCAGGGTGAAATCCTCTCGAAAACCGCCATCGCCGAGATGGTCTGGGACATCAATTTCGACAGCGACGCCAACGTAGTCGAAGTCGCGATCAAGCGCCTGCGCGCCAAGCTCGACGGGCCGTTCGACGAAAAACTGCTGCATACCATTCGCGGCATGGGTTATGTGCTGGAGAGCCGTGGTGTCCAGTAATTCGATTGCGCTGCGTCTCAGCGGGATGTTTACGCTGGTGGCGTTGCTGGTGTTTCTGTTGATCGGCGGCGCGCTGTATCAGCAGGTAGACAAAGGCTTGGGATTGTTGCCGGAAGCCGAACTTGATGCGCGCTACAGCGTGCTTGAGTCAGCACTCAATCGCTTCGGCACACCCGAGCATTGGGTGAAGATCAACGCCAAGTTGAAGCTGCTCGGCGAAGAGGACAAACGCATTCGTTTCTGGGTGGTGAGTGGTGATCCGGGTTACGAATATGGTCAGCCGGACGCCGCGATCCGTGCCTTCGCCAAAGGCCCGCTGGGCATGCATGACCTGCAGTTGGCCGACCATCCTTATCCGCTGAAAGTGTTGTTGACCGAGTTGCCGGCCAAGGATCAGCGCCCACCGCTGCGTTTCATGATCGGCATCGACACCGAGACCTTCCACGAGACTCAACACAATCTGCTGATCGCGCTGATCGGCCTGGCGATTGCCGGTGTGCTGATGGCTTCGGCGCTGGGCTATTGGGTCGCGCGGATTGGCTTGAAACCGTTGATCAAACTGTCCCACGAAGCGCAACGCCTGGCGCCGCCGCTGCGGGCCGGGCGCTTGCGTTTGTCGCCGCTGCCGCCGGAGCTGGAGCAGTTCGTCGACTCGTTCAACTCGACGCTGGAGCGGGTCGAACAAGCCTATTCGCGGCTGGAATCGTTCAACGCCGATGTGGCCCATGAACTGCGTTCGCCGTTGACCAATCTGATCGGCCAGACCCAGGTGGCGCTGACGCGCGGGCGTTCCGCCGAACACTACTTCGAAGTGCTGCAATCCAATCTCGAAGAGCTGGAACGGCTGCGTTCGATCATCAACGACATGCTGTTTTTGGCCAGTGCCGATCAGGGCAACAAGGCCACCAAACTGACCTCGACGTCGCTGGCTGATGAGGTGGCAACCACGCTGGAATACCTGGATTTCATTCTCGAAGACGCGCAGGTTCAGGTGCAGGTCAGCGGCGATGCGCAGGTGCAGATCGAGGTTGCGCATTTGCGCCGGGCGTTAATCAATTTGTTGAGTAACGCTGTGCAGCACACGGCACCGGGCCAGGTCATCGAAGTGCGGATCGAGGTGGCAGAGCATCAGGTCAGCATTGGCGTGGCCAACCCAGGATCGCCGATTGCCAGCGAGCATTTGCCGCGGCTGTTCGAACGGTTTTATCGGGTGGATGCGTCGCGCAGTAACAGTGGCAATAACCATGGGTTGGGGCTGGCGATCGTCAAGGCGATTGCGCTGATGCACGGTGGGGATGTGTTTGTGAAGAGTGATCGGGGGATGAATACGTTCGGCATCCACCTTCCCGTCTAACTCTCCCGCACCGCTCGTTCCCTCGCTCCGCGTGGGAATGCAGCCGGGGACGCTCTGCGTCCTTCCAAAGCCGAACGCGGAGCGTCCGATGAGACATTCCCACGCAGAGCGTGGGAACGATCAAAAACCCCATGTGGCAGGGAGCTTTTGTGGTGAGGGGATTTATCCCCGATGGGCTGCGAAGCGGCCCCAAAACCAGCGATCGCGATCTTTCTGACACAACATGCACACAGAATTCAGGACTGCTTCGCAGTCCATCGGGGATAAATCCCCTCGCCACAGATAAATCCCCTCGCCAAAAGTGTCTCTGCACCTGCGGGAATGTGTGATCTTTGCTTCTGCTGTAACAGTCATTTATGAAAATCACGCTGTTTCCCAACGCCCGGCAACCTTATCTTTGCCCGCACCAAACAGCACTCGCCAAGCGAGAAGGTTTTCAGAATGTCCAACAGTATGGGTATTGCCAGCGCTTTCGTTTTGTCCTCATTGTTCCTGTCGCCGATGGCGATGGCTGAAGAGTCCCACGCCTTCGTTGCGCAAAACAGCGCACGGGCGCAGGCGTACGATCAGCATCAGGCTGAAATGATGGCCAAGGCCAAAGACGCGACGCAGGCACCTCAAGCTGCCGCCACCCAGGCTCAAGCGTCCGAGAAAGACAGCTGAGTCACGCCCCGCACCGTTTCCCTCGACGCGGTTGTTTGGCTCTTCCCGTTCAACCGTCGTCATTCCAGGCCGCTGATTTTCAGCGGCCTTTTTTCGTTGTGGTCTGAAAGCTGTTTGGTGCGTCTTTTACAACAAGAAACATCTCGTGCCTCAAGCCAATGAGGCGCCGCTGACCCAAGGAGCTTTACAGCACGTGCGTTACCCAGTCCGATTCACTCCGCTGTTCATTGCAATTGCCGCAACGATTGCCCCTTCCGTTCACGCCGACGAACCGGCGCAAGAAGGTTTCGTCGCAGGCTCTAGCCTCAACCTTAACGCTCGCAACTACTACATGAATCGCAACCGCTTGCAGAAAGCGGACGACAACATCGAGTGGGGCCAGGGTTTTCTCGGGATCTTCCAGTCGGGTTACACCGAAGGCACGGTCGGTTTCGGCATTGATGCCCATGCGATGCTCGGGCTGAAACTCGATGGTGGTGGCGGCACGGACGGCTCCAGCATCCTGCCGATCAGCGATGGCAACGGTAAAGCGCCGGGGTCGTTCTCGACAGCAGGCGGTACGCTGAAAATGCGTGCGTTCGACACCGAGCTGAAGGCCGGTGACCTGTTCCTGACCAATCCGGTGATCGCCGGCGGTGACAGCCGCATGCTGCCGCAGACCTTTCGCGGTGTCAGTCTGACCAACCACAGCTTCGACGGCTGGTTGATCGAAGGCGGCCAGGCCAGTTTCACCAAGCCGTACAACCAGAGCGGTCACACGCGCATCGGCACCTCGTACGGGACGTTGGCCGATGGCGACGAGAGCCAGCACCTGAACTGGGCCGGCGTGGCCTGGAGCGGTGTCGAAGGTCTGACCAGCAGCCTCTACGCCTCCGAGCTCAAGGACATCTGGAACCAGTACTACTACGACCTCGACTACACTTGGCAGTTGAACGACCTGATCAGCCTCAACCCGGGCCTGCACTTCTATCACACCCAGGACACCGGCGATGCGCTGCTGGGCAATATCGACAACAACACCTACAGCCTGCATTTCACCGTCGGCATCGGCAGCCACAGCGTGACCGCCGCGTACCAGCGGATCAACGGCAACACACCGTTCGACTACATCAGTCAGGGCGACAGCGTTTACCTCGACAACTCGCAGCAATACTCGGACTTCAACGGTCCGAACGAGCGTTCGTGGAAACTCAAGTACGCCTATGACTTTGCCGGTCTAGGTGTACCGGGGCTGACCTCGGCGGTGTCCTACTCGCGCGGCACGGTTGACCTGACCAAGGTCGACCCGGACAGCAAGGGCTACGCCAACTGGTACAGTGCCGATGGACGCAACGCCAAGCACTGGGAACGCGACCTCGACTTGAAGTACGTGGTGCAGAGCGGTCAGGCCAAAGATCTGGCCGTGCGCCTGCAATGGGCCACCAACCGCGGCGGTAACGGTTATGGTGTGATCGATTCAGACACCGACGAATACCGCGTGATCATCGACTACCCGATCAACGTCTTCTAAGCTGTGGCGAGGGGATTTATCCCCGATGGGGCGCGCAGCGCCCCCCTGTCTTCACTGAAAAATCAGGGCCGCTGCCCAGCCCATCGGGGATAAATCCCCTCACCACACAAATCCCCCAACCGATAACTCCATCATGATCGCGAGCCGTACCCCACCTGTTGCGGGCAAGACCGGACGCCCCGAGCTGCTGCTGATCTCCGGCAGCCTGCTGAGCGTGATCGCGATCGTGTGCATCGTCACTTTCCTGTTGATTCGTGAGCACGCCAGCGCTCAGGAGTCGGCCACCCGCAGCGCCACCACCATTGCGCAATTAATCGACGCCGACGTGTTGCGCACCGTCGAGCTGTACGACCTGACACTGCAAGGCCTGATTGCTGCCTCGCAGCGCGATGACTTGCGCGACGTTACCCCACAGATCCGCCATCTGGCGCTGTTCGACCGCTCGACCACCGCCCGCTTCAAGGGCGACATCCTGTTGCTCGACAAGCACGGCGATGTGGTCGCTGACTCCTCGCGGATCGAGCCAAAACCCGGTAATTTCGCCGACCGCGACTACTTTCTCGCGCACGCCTTCAATCGTGACGTCGGCATGTTCATCAGCCGCCCGTTCAAGACCCGCTGCGACTGCGATGAAGCCAACCAGTGGCGCATCAGCTTCAGCCGGCGCATATCCACGGAAACCGGGGAGTTCGCCGGCGTCGCTGTTGCGTCGCTGAAGCTCGACTACTTCGACCAATTGTTCAACAGCCTCGATATCGGCAACGACAGTACCCTGAACATCATCGACAACGACGGCATCCTGCTCGCGCAGAAGCCGTATCTGCAAAGCGACTCCATTGGCAAAAGCTTCGGTAACCGGCCCAACGTGGTGCGAATTCTGCGCGACAGTGATGGCAATGGCAGCTTCAACAGCGTTTCCAGCATTGATCATCAGCAACGGCTCTACACCTATTCGAGGGTGGGCAACTTACCGCTGACGGTGATCGTCGCGTTGTCCAGCGACGAGGTGTTCGGCACCTGGCGGCGCACGGCATTGTTGATCAGTGGTGCGACCGGCGTGCTGTGCCTCGGCCTGCTCTGGCTCACATGGCTGCTCGCCCGGGAACTGCGCTTGCGCCAGCGCGCCGAGCACGAACTGGCGCAACTGGCGGCAACCGATGCGCTGACCGGCGTGGCCAATCGGCGGATGCTCGATCAATCACTGCGCCACGAATGGTTCCGCGCCCAGCGCTCGGGTAAGCCGCTGTCGGTGATGATGATCGACGCCGACCACTTCAAGGCCTTCAACGACCAGCACGGGCATCAGGCCGGCGATCAAGCATTGAAGCGGCTGGCCCAGGTCATTACCGAGAATGTGCGGCGACCAGCGGATCTGGTCGCACGTTATGGTGGTGAGGAGTTTTCGGTGATTCTGGCGGAGACCGACAGCCACGGTGCGCAGCAGATTGCCGAGCATATTCGCCAGGCGGTGGAGCAACTGCCATTGGTTGACGGGGCTGAGCTGCCGATGACCGTGAGTATTGGCATCGCTACGTGGACAGCGACGAGTGAGATGAAGCTGGAGCAGTTGTTGTTTGCGGCGGACAAGGCGTTGTATCAGGCCAAGGAAGGTGGGCGTAATCGGGTGGTGGTGGCTGCCTGATTGATGTAGTGGCTTCAACGGCCCCATCGCTGGCAAGCCAGCTCCCACAGGTTTGCGCGTTATTCACAGATCTTCAATACACTCAAAATCCCTGTGGGAGCTGGCTTGCCAGCGATGGGGCCAGTAGAGGCAATACAAAAACCGCAGGCATAAAAAAAGGCCATCCGAGGATGGCCTTCAAAAAACTAGAGAGGTTTTTTACTTACACGGCCGCAACAGGGCGCATGTAAGAGATCGGTGCAGTGCTGGCGTCTTCGAACGTCACGACTTCCCACGCATCTGTCTGCTCAATCAACTTGCGCAGCAGCTGGTTGTTCAGTGCATGACCGGACTTGAAGCCTTTGAACTCACCAATCAGGCTGTTACCCAGCAGGTACAGGTCACCAATGGCATCGAGGATCTTGTGCTTCACGAATTCGTCTTCGTAGCGAAGACCGTCTTCGTTCAGTACACCATCGGCATCGACCACGATTGCGTTTTCAACGCTGCCGCCGAGTGCGAGGTTGTGCTTGCGCAGGTACTCGATATCACTCATGAAGCCGAAAGTACGCGCGCGGCTGACTTCTTTTACGAACGAAGTGCTGGAAAAATCCACGCTTGCACTTTGGGTGCGGTCCCGGAATACCGGGTGATCGAAATCGATCTCGAAGCTCACCTTGAATCCTTCGAAAGGGACGAAAGTGGCGCGCTTGTCGCCGTCTTCCACTGTCACTTCACGCAGGATGCGGATGAATTTCTTGGGGGCGTCCTGTTCTTCCAGGCCAGCCGATTGAATCAGGAATACGAAGGGTCCAGCGCTGCCATCCATGATCGGGACTTCGGACGCGGAGAGCTCGACGTAGGCGTTATCGATGCCCAGGCCAGCCATGGCCGAGAGCAAGTGCTCTACCGTGTCCACTTTGACGTCGCCATTGATCAGCGTCGTCGACATAGTGGTTTCACCAACGTTTTCCGCGCGGGCAGGAATCTGCACCACAGGGTCGAGGTCAGCGCGACAAAACACAATGCCAGTGTCGACAGGCGCAGGCTTGAGAGTCAGATAGACCTTCTCACCGGAGTGCAGGCCTACACCTGTGGCACGGATAATATTTTTCAGTGTGCGTTGTTTAATCATGGCTTGGGCCGCTTCAGCGCAAATTGCGAACTGGTATCAACAAAGGCTGGCGATGATAGCAGACCATGCCTTTGCTGAACACCAATCACCTTCATAGCCCTGATACATTCCATCAATCGGCCTGACGACGCAGGAATGCCGGGATGTCCAGGTAGTCCAGGTCATCTTGCGGATTCATCTTCGCGGCAGCCGCAGCACCGGCCTGAGCCTGGTTGCGCATGACGGTCGGACGGTCCAGATCACGGTAGTTCACCGCTGGCGCTTCCTGACGGGCCGGAGCCGGTTGCTGCACCTGAGCCGAAGCCATGGAGGTGTGAACGGTGTTGTCGATGACCTTTACAGGCTTCTCGATTTTCGCGCCCAGACCAGTGGCAACCACGGTCACGTGCAGCTCGTCGCGCATGTCCGGATCGATAACGGTACCGACCTTGACCATCGCGTGTTCGGAAGCGAAGGCTTCGATGATGCTACCCACGTCGGAGTACTCACCCAGGGACAGGTCAGGACCGGCAGTGATGTTCACCAGGATGCCGCGTGCACCTTGCAGGTTCACGTCTTCCAGGAGCGGGTTGCGAATTGCAGCTTCAGTGGCTTCACGTGCACGGTTCGGACCGCTGGCGCAGCCAGTGCCCATCATCGCCATGCCCATTTCGCTCATCACGGTACGGACGTCGGCGAAGTCGACGTTGATCATGCCCGGACGCTTGATGATGTCGGAGATACCGCGAACGGCACCGGCCAGTACATCGTCTGCCTTGGCGAAAGCCGACAGCAGGCTTGCGTCTTTACCGAGGATGGTCAGCAGCTTCTCGTTGGGAATGGTGATCAACGAGTCGACGCTTTCGGAGAGCATGCGGATGCCTTCGTCGGCGATCTGCATACGCTTGCGGCCTTCGAACGGGAACGGACGGGTCACGACCGCAACGGTCAGGATGCCCATTTCCTTGGCCACTTCGGCGATGATCGGCGCAGCACCGGTACCGGTACCGCCGCCCATGCCGGTGGTGATGAACACCATGTTGGTGCCCTGCAGGACTTCGGCAATGCGCTCACGGTCTTCGAGAGCGGCCTGACGACCTACTTCAGGGTTTGCGCCAGCGCCCAGACCTTTGGTCACGCCGGTGCCCAGTTGCAGGATGGTCCGCGCGCCGATGTTTTTCAGCGCTTGAGCATCAGTGTTGGCGCAGATGAACTCAACGCCTTCGATGTTGCTCTTGACCATGTGATTGACAGCGTTGCCGCCGCCTCCGCCAACACCGATAACTTTGATTACCGGGCTTGCGGGGATGTTGTCTACGAGTTCGAACATTTTCCCTCTCCTTACATTCTCTAGTTTTTTCGCCTACTGCTTTTTGTTGCGGTGCTGCGGTAAATCTTTAGAAATTGCCTTGGACCCACTTTTTCAGTCGGTCGAGCAGCGGCGCCTGTGGCTCTTCGCTGCTATAGCTGTCGCGGCTGCCGATGCCGGAGAACGAAACCCCGTCGGACTGCTTTTGCAGGCCGTACATCAACAAGCCAACGCCAGTGGAATAAATCGGGTTGCGTACCACGTCATCCAGACCTTTCACGCCATGCGGGACGCCAAGGCGTACCGGCATGTGGAAGATCTCTTCGGCCAGCTCGGTGGCACCTTCCATCTTCGAAGTGCCGCCGGTCAGGACGATGCCGGCCGGGATCAGGTCTTCGTAGCCGCTGCGACGCAGTTCAGCCTGAATCAGGGTGAACAGTTCGTCATAACGCGGCTCGACCACTTCGGCCAAAGCCTGACGCGACAGTTCGCGCGGTGGACGGTCGCCAACGCTCGGCACCTTGATGGTTTCGCCGGCACCCGCCAGTTTGGCCAGTGCGCAGGCGTAGCGAATTTTGATCTCTTCGGCGTACTGGGTCGGGGTGCGCAACGCCATGGCGATGTCGTTGGTCACTTGATCACCGGCAATCGGGATCACCGCGGTGTGTCGGATCGCGCCTTCGGTGAAGATCGCGATGTCGGTGGTGCCGCCACCGATATCGACCAGGCACACGCCCAGTTCTTTCTCGTCGTCGGTCAGCACCGAGTAGGCCGAGGCCAGTTGCTCGAGAATGATGTCGTCGATTTCCAGACCGCAGCGACGCACGCATTTTTCAATGTTCTGCGCGGCGTTGACGGCGCAAGTCACTACGTGAACCTTGGCTTCAAGGCGCACGCCGGACATGCCCAGTGGCTCGCGAACGCCTTCCTGGTTATCGATCACGTAATCCTGCGGCAGGGTGTGCAGCACGCGCTGGTCAGCCGGGATCGCCACGGCCTGGGCGGCGTCGAGAACACGCTCAAGGTCAGCCGAGCTGACTTCGCGATCACGGATCGCGACGATGCCGTGGGAGTTCAGGCTGCGGATGTGATTACCCGCCACGCCGACGAACGCCGAGTGAATGCGGCAGCCCGCCATCAGTTGGGCTTCTTCGATCGCGCGCTGGATCGATTGCACGGTGGACTCGATGTTGACCACCACGCCCTTCTTCAGGCCACGGGACGGATGGGTACCGATCCCGACGATTTCCAGCGAGCCGTCGTCGGAAACCTCGCCGACCAGCGCCACCACCTTGGAGGTGCCGATATCGAGACCGACGATCATTTTGCCGCTTTGCACGTTTGCCATGGGTCCTGCCTCTTCTTAATTCTTTGCGACAGCGGGTTGGGCTGTCGTCGGCGCTACTGGTTCCCGCCAGCCAACAGCGAGGCCGTTGGCGTAGCGCAGATCGATGCGCGCAATGTTCGTAATCTGTTCTTTGAGCGTCTTGTCATAGATGGCGATGAAGCGGCGCATCTTTTCCACCAGGTTGCCGCGTCCCAGCAGCAACTCGATGCCGGGGCCGGAGCTGCCGGCACCGGTGGTCAGGAACCAGCTTCCGCGTTCACGCAATTCCAGGCGTGCGATCGAGAAGCCCAACGGCCGCAGCATCTGGCTCAAGACCTGATACTGCTGCATCACTTGCTGCTGAGCCCGTTGAGGGCCGAACAGCTGAGGCAGATGTTCGTAGTTCGCCAGCTCCTTGGGCGTAAACGCCTGGCCCTGGTTGTTCAGCAACGACTCGTCGCCCCAGCGGGCCACCGGCAGTTGCTCTTCGAGGCGGATCACCACTTGATCCGGCCACACCCGGCGCACTTCGGCGTGGGCGATCCAGGGCATTTGCTCAAGCTCGGTGCGCATGCCCGCCAGGTCAATGGTGAAGAAGCTAGACGCCACGTACGGGGCGATTCGCTGTTGCACCGCTTGCTGGCTGATGTAGCTCAGGTCGCCCTGCACGGCGATCTTGGTGATCGGCCGGTCGGCGTACGGCAGCAAACGCTGTGCGCCTTCGTAAGTACCGAACCCGAGCGCCACCAGCAGCACTGGCCAGAACAGGCTTTTGAGAAAACCGAAGTTGGCTTTCGGCAGGCGCGCGGACATCGGCTCTTTGGCCACCATTCGGCTGGCACCACGCGGCACCGGCTTGCGGCCGGGTGCGGGTGGCTGATGTCTGAGCTGAGCGCCTTGCATCGTCTTAACCTCTAGCGTCTTCAACACTGGCGGCCAGAATGGCCAGAACCAGTTGCTGGAAATCCAGACCGGCCGCGCGGGCCGCCATCGGCACCAGGCTGTGATCGGTCATGCCCGGGGCGGTATTCACTTCGAGGAACCAGAACTGCCCGTCGGCGTCCTGCATCACGTCCGCCCTGCCCCAACCGGCAATACCCAGCGCCTCACAGGCCTTGGCCGTGAGATCCATGAGTTCCTGTTCTTTGTCCGCGTCCAGCCCGCACGGAATGCGGTACTGGGTATCGTTGGCGATGTACTTGGCGTCGTAGTCGTAGAACGTGTGCGGTGTACCCAGGGCAATCGGAGGCAACACCTGGTCACGCAGGGTGGCGATGGTGAACTCCGGACCTTGAATCCATTGCTCAACCAAAACTTGCGAATCGTAGGTACTGGCCGCTTTCCATGCGTCGATCAACTCGGACGCAGAACTCACTTTGGCCATCCCGATACTTGAACCTTCATGCGCCGGTTTGACGATCAAAGGGAAGCCCAGTTCCGTCGCCGCGGAAATACAATCGGCTTCGCTGCACAGCACGGCGTGACGCGGCGTCGGAATCCCGAGGCTGTGCCAGACCTGCTTGGTGCGCAGTTTGTCCATCGCCAGCGCCGAGGCCAGAATGCCGCTGCCGGTGTAGGGAATCCCGGCGACTTCGAGCAAGCCCTGCATGCTGCCGTCTTCACCGCCACGGCCGTGAAGAATGATGAACGCGCGGTCGATTTTTTCACTCAGCAGACGCTGCAGAATATCGGTGCCAACGTCGATGCCGAACGCGTCCACGCCAGCGCTTTGCAGCGCGTCGAGCACGGCGTTACCGGATTTCAGCGACACCTCACGCTCGGCACTCAGACCGCCGAAGAGCACGGCGACGCGGCCGAAGTCTTTCGGCGCGACAGTGGAAAACAGCTTGGCGTAGGCAGCAGTCATTTCAACTTCCCCTCGACCGACGCCGCCACGGCGCCAGCGAACAATTCACTTTTCAGCAGCTTCGGCGCGAGGCCGCCGATATCACCGGCGCCCTGGCACAGCAGAATGTCGCCGGCACGCAGCAGCGGCTTGACCAGCGGCGCCAGATCGACGCCACGCTCGATGTAGATCGGGTCGAGCTGACCGCGCTGGCGGATGCTGTTGCACAGTTTGCGGCTGTCGGCACCCGGGATCGGCTCTTCGCCCGCCGGATAGACTTCCATCAACAGCAGCACGTTGGCATCGGCCAGTACATTGACGAAGTCGTCGTACAGATCGCGGGTGCGGCTGTAACGGTGCGGCTGGTAAACCATCACCAGACGGCGCTCCGGCCAGCCACCGCGCACGGCTTTGATCACGGCGGCGACTTCGGTCGGGTGGTGACCGTAGTCATCGACGAGCATCACGTTGCCGCCGTCCACCGGCAATTCGCCGTAGACCTGGAAACGTCGACCAACACCCTGGAAGCCCGACAGGCCCTGAACGATGGCTTCATCGCTGACGCCTTCGTCAGTGGCGATGCAAATGGTCGCCAGCGAGTTGAGCACGTTGTGGTTGCCCGGCATGTTCACGGACACATCCAGCGGCTCGCGGTCAGGACGCAGCACGGTGAAGAAGGTCTGCATGCCTTGCTGACGCACATTGATCGCGCGCACGTCGGCGTCTTCGCTGAAGCCGTAGGTCACGGTCGGACGCTTGACCAGCGGAAGGATTTCACGCACCACCGGATCGTCCAGGCACATCACCGCCAAACCGTAGAACGGCAGGTTGTGCAGGAACTCGACGAAGGTTTTCTTCAGTTTGTTGAAGTCACCGTCGTAGGTCGCCATGTGGTCGGCGTCGATGTTGGTGACCACGGCCACCAGCGGTTGCAGGTGCAGGAAGCTCGCATCGCTTTCGTCGGCTTCGGCGATCAGGTAACGGCTGGTGCCGAGCTGGGCATTGGTGCCCGCCGCATTCAGACGGCCACCGATCACGAAGGTCGGATCCAGACCACCGGCGGCGAACACCGAAGCGATCAGGCTGGTGGTGGTGGTTTTGCCGTGAGTACCGGCGACGGCGATGCCGTGGCGATAGCGCATCAGCTCGGCGAGCATCTCGGCACGCGGCACTACCGGAATACGACGCTCAAGCGCAGTCGCCACTTCCGGGTTGGAGGTATTTACAGCGCTCGACACCACCAGCACATCGGCAGTCGCGGCGTTTTCGGCACGGTGGCCGATGTAGATGTGTGCGCCGAACGACTCCAGACGCTCGGTGACCGGCGACGCTTTCAGGTCGGAACCGGACACTTCATAGCCCAGGTTCAACAACACTTCGGCAATCCCGCACATGCCCACGCCGCCGATACCGACGAAGTGGATGCGACGGATGCGGCGCATTTCCGGTTGCGGCATGGCTTTCTGATTCTCAACCATGGGCCACCTCCAGGCAGGTATCGACCACGCTACGGGTGGCATCGGGTTTCGCCAGACGGCGGGCCGCTTGGGCCATATCTTCGAGTCGTTGCGGTTGCATCAAGACCTCTGTCAGGCGCGCGGCAAGGTCCGCGGCACCAGTCGTTCTTTGCGGCATCAGGAAGGCAGCGCCTTCGCGGGCCAAATAATCGGCGTTGCGGGTCTGGTGATCGTCGATCGCGTGGGGCAAAGGCACCAGCATCGAGGGCAGACCGGCGGCAGCCAGCTCACTGATGGTCAACGCGCCTGCACGGCACACCACCAGGTCAGCCCAGCCATAGGCCTGGGACATGTCTTTGATGAACGGCTGCACCTGCGCTTCCACGCCGGCGGCGCGGTAGCGCTCTGCAGTCACTTCATCGTGGTTTTTGCCGGCCTGATGAAACACTTCCGGGCGCAAATCGGCAGCGACTTGGGCCAGGGCTTCAGGCAGCAACTTGTTCAACGGTTCTGCGCCCAGGCTTCCGCCGAGGATCAGCAAACGCGCTTTGCGACCGGCCAGAGCAGGTCGCGATGTGTCGAGGAACAGCTCGCTGCGCACCGGGTTTCCGGTGGTACGGCGGGTGTCCGACAGAGTAAAGGTGTCGGGGAACGCTTCACACACCCGGGCGGCGAACGGCACCAGCAACCGATTGGCGGTGCCGGCCACAGCGTTCTGCTCGTGAACGATCACCGGCACACCGGCCAGTTTCGCGGCGAGACCGCCGGGGCCAGTCACATAACCACCGAAGCCGACCACACACACCGGCTTCAAGCGACGAATGATCGCCCGCGCCTGCCACACCGATTTCAGCAGCATGAATGGCGCCTTGAGCAGCGACAGCTTGCCCTTGCCGCGCAGGCCGGTGGCGTTGATCCGGTGCAATTCCAGCCCTGCGGCCGGCACCAGTTCGTTTTCGATACCGCGTGGCGTGCCGAGCCAGTGCACGGTGTAGCCGCGCGCCTGAAACTCGCGGGCACAAGCCAGCGCCGGGAACACGTGGCCGCCGGTTCCGCCGGCCATGATCAATACGTTAGCGCCCATGATTCGGCTCCTCGGCGAAGTCGCTCTCATGGAATTCCATTTCTTCACTGCCCAGGTGGGTTCGGCTCTCCCACTCGATCCTCAGCAACAAGCCAAGACAGGCGCAGCAGATCACCAGCGAGCTGCCGCCGTAACTGAGGAACGGCAAGGTCAGCCCCTTGGTTGGCAGCAGACCGACGTTCACACCGATGTTGATCAGGAACTGACCGATCCACAGGAACGACAGACCGTAAGCCACATACGCGGCGAAGAACTGCTTGGCTTTTTCGGCCCACAAGCCGATGTACATGCCGCGAATACACACGAACACGAACAGCGCCACGGTGCACAACGAACCGACCGCACCCAGTTCTTCGGCCAGAACCGAGAACACGAAGTCGGTGTGCGCTTCCGGCAGGTAAAACTGCTTCTGCACGCTGTTGCCCAGACCGACGCCGAGCCACTCACCGCGACCGAACGCAATCAACGCTTGCGACAACTGATAACCGGCGCCGAACTGGTCGGCCCACGGGTCGGCGAAGTTGGTCAGACGCGCCATCCGGTACGGCTGCATCTGAATCAGCAAGACCACGGCGCCGACCGCCAACACCACCATCAGCGAAAAGCGGAACAAGCCGACCCCGCCGAGGAACAGCATCGCCGCTGCTGCGCCCATCATCACGACGGTGGCACCGAAGTCCGGCTCCATCAGCAACAGACCGGCCATTGGCAGCAGCACGATGAACGGCTTGAAGAAGCCCATCCAGCTCTCGCGCACTTCTTTCTGGCGCCGCACCAGGTAACCGGCGAGGTAGATCACCACGAACACCTTGGCGATCTCGGACGGCTGCACGTTGAAGAAGCTGAAACCGATCCAGCGCATCGAACCGTTCACTTCGCGGCCAATGCCCGGGATGATTACCATCACCAACAGTCCGAATGCACCGATCAGCATCAACCAGCCCAGACGCTGCCAGGTGGCGATCGGGATCATCATGGTGACGATGCACGCGCCCAGACCCAACACCACATAGATAAGGTGGCGAGTCATGTAATACAGGGCACTGCCCGACTGCGCCGCACCCACTTCGGTGGACGCCGAAGCAATCATGATCAGGCCGAGACCGAGCAGCGCCAGACAACCGGCGAGCATCGGGAAGTCGAGGTCGATGCCGCGCCCGGTGATGATCGGCGACGGATACGGCTTGATGATATTGCGCAGGCTCATGCCAGATCCTCCACGGCGCGGACGAACTGGTGACCACGGTCTTCGTAATTCTTGAACATGTCGAAACTGGCGCAGGCCGGCGACAACAGCACCACATCACCCGGCTGGGCGGCGGCGCGGCATTGCGCAACGGCGTCGACCAGCGAGGTCGCACGAATCAATGGCACGGCATCACCGATGGCTTCGCCGATCTTGTCGGAGTCGCGGCCCATCAGGATCACGGCGCGGCAGTTGGCCGCCACCGGAGCACGCAGATCATTGAATTCGGCACCCTTGCCATCGCCGCCGGCGATCAGGATGACCTTGCCGTCGATGTCCGCGCCCAGGCCTTCGATGGCCGCCAGTGCAGCGCCAACGTTGGTGGCTTTGGAATCGTTGTAGTAAGCGACGCCGTCGAGATCACGCACCCACTGGCAGCGATGTTCGAGACCGGCAAAGGTACGCAAGGCCGAGAGCATGGCGTCGAACGGCAGGCCAACCGCATGACCGAGCGCCAGCGCCGCGAGGGCGTTGGACTGGTTATGCGCGCCGCGAATCTTCAGCTCACGCACCGGCATCAGGTTCTGGAATTCGAAGGCCAGATATTTCTCGCCATCTTCTTCGCGGATACCGAATGCCTTGAAATCCGGTTTGGTCAGGCCGAAGGTCCAGCATGGCTGGCCCTCGCCGATCAGCGGACGGGTCAGCGCATCCTGACGGTTGACCACGAACTGCCTGGCGCCACGGAAAATCCGGTGCTTGGCGAGGTGGTAGGCCGGCAGACCGCTGTAGCGATCCATGTGGTCTTCGCTGATGTTCAGCACGGTCGCCACTTCAGCGTTGAGCTGGTCGGTGGTTTCCAGCTGGAAGCTCGACAGCTCCATCACGTACAGCTCGACGTCGTCGCTGAGCAGGTCCAGCGCCGGGGTGCCGAGGTTACCGCCAACAGCGACGCGTTTGCCGGCCGCAGCCGCCATCTCGCCGACCAGGGTGGTGACGGTGCTTTTCGCGTTGGAACCGCTGATGGCCACGATCGGCGCCTGCGCGTTACGCGCGAACAGCTCGATGTCGCCGGACAGTTTCACGCCACGGGCCGCGGCGGCTTGCAGGGCCGGGGTCGCCAGCGCCAGACCGGGGCTCACGTAGAGCTCGTCGGCACGGCACAGGAATTCGACGTCCAGCTCGCCACAACGCACTTCCACGTGCGGATAGTCACGCTTGAGCGTGGCCAGTTCCGGTGGATTTTCCCGCGTGTCGGCCACGGCAAACGACGTGCCCCGGTTCGCCAGGAAGCGAACCAGGGACATGCCGCTCTTGCCGAGGCCGACAACGATGCGGAAGTGGTCAGAAGCGATCAGAGACACTCGTTCTACCTCAGCTTCAGGGTGGCAAGGCCGATCAGCACGAGAATCACGGTGATGATCCAGAAACGGACGATCACGCGCGGCTCGGGCCAGCCCTTGAGTTCAAAGTGGTGGTGTATCGGAGCCATGCGGAACACACGGCGACCGGTCAGCTTGAAGGACGCAACCTGAATGACGACTGACAGGGTTTCCATCACGAACACGCCGCCCATGATGAACAGGACGATTTCCTGACGGACGATCACCGCGATGGTGCCCAACGCTGCGCCGAGTGCCAGTGCACCGACGTCGCCCATGAACACTTGTGCCGGGTAGGTGTTGAACCACAGGAAGCCCAGACCGGCACCGATCAGCGCACCGCAGAACACGATCAGCTCACCCGCACCCGGCACATAAGGGATCAGCAGGTATTCAGCGAATTTCACGTTACCCGACAGGTAGCAGAAGATGCCCAGACCACCGCCGACCATCACGGTTGGCATGATTGCCAGACCGTCGAGGCCGTCGGTGAGGTTGACCGCGTTGCTCGAACCGACGATCACAAAGTAGGTCAGCACGATGAAGCCGGCGCCCAGCGGAATGCTGTAGTCCTTGAGCATCGGCAGGATCAGTGTGGTTTCCACCGGGGTGGAAGCGGTCATATAAAGGAAGATCGCCGCGCCGAGGCCGAACACCGATTGCCAGAAATACTTCCAGCGGCTCGGCAGGCCACGCGAATTCTTCTCGATGACTTTGCGGTAATCGTCGACCCAGCCGATGGCACCGAACAGCAGGGTCACCAGCAAAACAGTCCAGACGTAACGGTTGCTCAGGTCAGCCCAGAGCAGAGTGCTGACGCCGATCGAAGAGAGAATCAGCGCGCCACCCATGGTCGGCGTACCGGATTTCGACAAGTGCGATTGCGGACCATCGTTACGAACGGATTGACCGATCTGACGGTTCTGCAAAGTGCGGATCATCCACGGGCCATAGCACAGCGACAAAACCAGCGCGGTCAGCACACCGAGGATCCCGCGCAGGGTCAGGTACTGGAAGACCGCGAAGCCTTTGTAGAACTGTTGCAGATACTCCGCTAGCAGCAGCAGCATTAATGTTTCTCCAGACTGGACCCGCACAGAGCCGCAACGATGTTTTCCATCGCTGCACTGCGCGAACCCTTGATCAAAATAGTGGTGTTTGTGTCCTGCTCGGCGTCGAGGGCCTGGATCAGTTCGGCTTGCGTGCCGAAGTGATGCGCCTGCTCACCGAAAGCGTTTACGGCGTGAACCATGTTTGGCCCGACTGCATAAAGCGCGGAAACCTTGCCACGGGCGTATTCGCCCACGTCGCGGTGCCCCTGCTCCGCCCAATCGCCCAACTCGCCGATATCTCCGAGCACCAGGACGGTGCGGCCGGAAAAGCCGGCGAGTATATCAACGGCCGCGCACATCGAGGTGGGGTTTGCGTTGTAAGTGTCATCGATCACGCGCATGCCGTTTTTCGCCAGTTGCGCAACGGTACGACCCTTGACCGGTTGCACGGCGCCCAGCCCGGTGGCGATGCCGAACAGCGACACGCCCAGGGCGTGCGCAGCGGCGGCGGCAGCCATGGCATTGGCAACGTTGTGGGTGCCGAGCAGGTTCAGTTGAACGCGCTCGACACCTTCAGGTGTGTGCAGATTGAAGGCCGGGCAACCACGGGCATCGGTGCTCAAGTCGCTGGCGTAGAAGTCAGCTTGCGAATTGCTCAAAGCGAAGGTCAGCACTTTGCGAGCGCCCGCACGGATCTTCCAGATACCGAAGGCCTTGTCATCGAGGTTAAGCACGGCGACGCCATCGGCCGCCAGCCCGTCGATGATTTCGCCCTTGGCTTCGACGATTTTTTCCGGGCCGCCGAACTCACCGACGTGCGCGGTGCCGGCATTGTTCAGGATCGCCACATGCGGCTTGGTCAGGCCAACGGTGTAGGCGATTTCGCCCAGACGCGAGGCGCCCAGTTCGATCACTGCCGCCGTGTGTTCCGGAGCCAGTTCGAGCAGGGTCAGCGGCGCGCCGAGGTCGTTGTTCAGATTGCCACGGGTCGCCAGTACCGGACCGCGCGTGCGCAGGATGCTCGCGAGCATTTCCTTGACCGTGGTCTTGCCGCTGGAGCCGGTGATGGCCGCGACTGGCTGAGTGAATGCGGCACGGTTCAAGGCGCCCAATTGGCCGAGGGCCTGACGGGTGTCCTTGACCAGCAACTGCGGCAACGTGCTGTCGGCGACTTCACGCTCGACTAGCGCAGCCACCGCGCCTTTGGCGGCGACGTCGTTCAAATAGTCATGACCGTCAAAACGCGGGCCGGTCAGGGCAATAAACAGTTGGCCGGATTTGATCGCACGGCTGTCAATGCTGACGCCGTCGAAACTGGCATCGGCGCTGATCAGGCGTGCGTCGAGCGCGTTGGTCAACGCGCTGAGTTTCAGGGCCTTAAGCATGGGCCACCTCCCAAGCGGTCAGGGCGTGATCGGCCTCGACCAGATCAGAGAAGGCATGGCGCTCGCCGTTGATTTCCTGATAGTCCTCGTGACCTTTACCGGCCAGGACAATCACGTCATCCGCCGAAGCGCCGGCAATCAGTTGCGCAATCGCCTGGCCACGGCCGGCGACGAAGGTGACTTTATCCACAGCCGTGAAACCGGCGCGGATGTCATCGAAAATTACTGCCGGGTCTTCAGTGCGCGGGTTGTCGTCGGTGACCAGCACTTGATCGGCCAGACGCTCGACCACTTCGGCCATCAACGGACGCTTGCCGCGATCGCGATCACCGCCACAGCCGAACAGGCACAGCAGTTGACCTTTGACGTGCGGGCGCAAAGCGGTCAGAACTTTTTCCAATGCATCCGGAGTGTGGGCGTAATCGACCACCACCAACGGCTGAGTGCCGCCGCCAAGACGCTGCATGCGTCCGGCCGGGCCTTCGAGTTTCGGCAGGACCTTGAGAATTTCGTCGAGCGCGTAGTCCAGACCGAGCAACGCGCCGACCGCAGCCAGTACGTTGCTCAGGTTGAAACGACCGAGCAGGGTGCTGCGCAGATGATGTTCGCCCTGCGGCGTCACCAGCGTGGCGCGCACGCCGTGATCGTCGAACTGCGCCTCGCGGCAGAACAGGTAAGCACTGCTGTCGAGCAGGCTGTAGGTGATCAAGCGCGATTCACGCTTTTCAGCGGCCAGTTGCCGGCCGAAATCGTCGTCGAGGTTGACCACGCGGCACTTCAGATCATTCCAGGCGAACAGCTTGGCCTTGGCCTCGGCGTACGCCTCCATGGTGCCGTGATAATCCAGATGATCGCGGGACAGGTTGGTCATCACCGCCACGTCGAACGCCAGCGCAGTGACCCGGCCCTGATCCAGACCGTGGGACGAGACCTCCATGGCCACGGCTTTGGCGCCGGCCTTTTTCAGGTCGCCCAGGGTCGCTTGTACGGCGATCGGATTCGGCGTGGTGTGCAGACCGCTTTCCAGTGCGCCATAGAAGCCGGAACCGAGGGTTCCGACGATGCCGCAATGCTGGCCAAGCAGATCCAGTGCCTGCGCGACCAATTGGGTCACGCTGGTCTTGCCGTTGGTGCCGGTCACGCCGATCAGGTTCAGGTGATGGCTTGGCTCGCCGTAAAAACGCCCGGCGATATCCGACAGCTGCGCCGCCAGACCTTTGACCGGAATCAGCGGCACATCGGTGATCGGCAGCACAGTGGCGCCTTCCACTTCATAGGCCACGGCCGCCGCGCCGCGCGCCAGAGCATCGGCAATGTGCGCACGGCCATCGAATTTGCCGCCAGGCACCGCGAGGAACAGGTCGCCCGCGCGTACGTTGCGACTGTCCAGCGCCAATTCACGGATCAACAGATCGTGGCCGGCGTGGGGGAATATCTTGTTCAGACTTAATGACATCAGCCGCGCCCTCCATTGGCTTTCAGCGGAACGACCGGGGTGGCGTTGGCCTGTTGTGTGGTCGGCAGGTTGTCCGGGGTCACGTTCATCAGGCGCAGGGTGCCGGACATCACACGGCTGAACACCGGTGCGGAAACCAGACCACCGAAGTAACCGGCCTTGGACGGTTCATCGATCACCACAACGATGGCGTAACGCGGATCGCTCATCGGCCCGAAACCGGCGAACAGCGAACGGTAAGAGTTTTCGGCGTAGCCCTTGGTACCCACCGAAGTCTTGCGCGCAGTACCCGATTTGCCGGCCACGTGGTACGCCGGCACCTGTGCACGAAACACGCCGCGCGGGGCTTCGATCACTTGCGTCAGCATGCCTTGCATGGTTTTCGCGACCGCCTCCGGCAGCACTTGCGTGGTTTGCGGCGGCTTGTCGGTTTTGATCAGAGTCAATGGCGCCAGACGACCATTGTTGGCCAGCGCCGAGAACGCGTGAACGAGCTGAATCGCGGTCACGGAAATACCGTAGCCGTAAGACAGCGTGGCAGTTTCAGCCTTGCGCCATTCGCGGTAGTTCGGCAGGTTGCCGACACGTTCGCCCGGGAAGCCGAGGCCGGTGTCCTGGCCAAGGCCGACTTTCTGCGCGAGACGGAAAATGGTTTCGCCGCCGATATCGAAGGCAACCTTACTCATGCCGACGTTACTGGAATTGATCAGGATGCCGGTCAGGTCGAGTACCGGACCTTCGGTCTTGGAAACGTCCTTGATCGTGTACTTGCCGATCTGCAGGGAGCCCGGGTACACCTCGACGGTGTCGCTCGGTTTCCAGCGGCCGGTTTCGATCGCGGCGCTCATGGAGATGGCTTTCATGGTCGAACCCGGTTCAAACACGTCGATCATTGCGCGGTTACGCATCATCGCCGGTTGCAGGTTGCGACGGTTGTTCGGGTTGTAGGTCGGCTGGTTGACCATGGCGAGAATTTCGCCGGTCTTCACGTCCATGATCACCAGACTGCCGGCCTTGGCGCCGTTCTCGATGATCGCGTTACGCAGCTCGCGGTTGGCCAGATATTGCAGACGCAGGTCAATGGACAACGCCAAGGGCTTGCCGGCCTTGGCGTTTTTGGTGACCTGGACATCCTTGATCAGCCGACCGCGCCGATCCTTGATGACCTGTCGTTTGCCCGGCACTCCGGCGAGCCATTCGTCATAAGCGAGTTCGACACCTTCGCGACCGTGGTCATCGATGTCGGTAAAACCGACCATGTGCGCGGTGACTTCACCGGCCGGGTAGAACCGGCGGAATTCTTCGATGCCGTAGACGCCCGGCACTTTCAGATCGAGCACAGCCTGGCCCTGCTCGGGGGTCAGCCCGCGCACCAGATAAATGAATTCTTTGTTGGCTTGCGCTTCGAGGCGTTCGGTCAGGGCTTTCGGGTCCTGACCCAGGGCGGCGGCGAGTGCCGGCCACTTCTCTTTGGCGGTCTGCATTTCCTTGGCGTTGGCCCACAGCGTGGTCACCGGGGTACTCACGGCCAAAGGCTCGCCGTTACGGTCGGTGATCAGACCACGGTGAGCCGGAATTGGAATGTGACGCAGGCTGCGCGCGTCGCCCTGACCTTTGAGGAAGTCACGGTCAACCACCTGCAGGTCGATGATGCGCCAGCAGATCGCCGCAACCATCACGCCGAGCAGCGCCACCATCAGGCGGAAGCGCCATGGGAACAGTGCGCCTTCGAGTTTCATCATGGCGCCACCATCTTCACGTCAGCCGCGCCGGGAATGTGCATCTTCAGTTGTTCGGTGGCCAGCACTTCGATCCGGCTGTGCGCGGTCCAGGTGCTTTGTTCGAGAATCAAACGGCCCCACTCGGCCTGCGCCTTGTCGCGCACGCTGAGTTCGTTGTACAGGGTGTTGAGCAACTGCCGGTTCCAGTGCGCGCTGTAGGACACGGCGATGGCCGACACGAGCACGCCGATGAACAGCAGCAGCATCAGAAAGCTGCCGCCGGGCAGTGGCTTGGCGAAAAGCTTGCTCACCGCAGCTTCTCCGCGACGCGCATGACGGCGCTACGGGAACGTGGGTTGGCTTTGAGTTCGGCGTCGGAGGCCGTCTGCGCTTTGCCATGGACTTTGATTTTCGGTTCGAACGCTACGTGACGAACCGGCAGGTTGCGCGGCAGGTTGTCGGCTTCGCCTTTCACCAGCTTGCGCATGAACAGTTTGACGATGCGGTCTTCCAGCGAGTGAAAGCTGATGACGACCAGACGGCCGCCAACTTCCAGAGCTTCGAGTGCGGCTTCGAGGCCGGCTTCCAGATCGCCCAGTTCGTTGTTGACGTGAATGCGCAAACCCTGGAATGCACGGGTGGCCGGATTCTTGCCCTTTTCCCACGCCGGGTTGGCGACTTTCAGCACTTCAGCCAGATCGGCGGTGCGCTCGAACGGTTTGATATCGCGACGCTCGACGACGGCGCGAGCCATACGACCAGAGAAACGTTCTTCGCCGTATTCCTTGAACACCCGGGCGATTTCCTCAGCCGGCGCGGTGTTGACGAATTCGGCAGCACTGATGCCACGGGACGGATCCATGCGCATGTCCAGCGGGCCATCGTTGAGGAAACTGAAGCCACGCTCAGCGTCGTCGAGCTGCGGTGAAGACACGCCGAGGTCGAGCAGAATGCCGCTGACCTTGCCACTCAGCCCCTGCTCGGCAACTACCGAACCCAGCTCGGCAAAGCTGCGCTGCACAACGACAAAGCGGCCGTCTTCGGCCGCTAGCGTTTGCCCGGTGGCAATCGCTTGTGGATCTTTGTCGAACCCGATGAGCCGACCGTCCGTGCCGAGCTGGCTGAGGATCAGCCGGCTGTGTCCGCCGCGCCCGAACGTTCCGTCCAGATAGCAGCCATCAGGACGTACGGCGAGAGCCTCGACGGCTTCGTCAAGCAGTACGGTGATGTGGTTAAAGCCGCTATCAATAGTCACAGGATCAAATCACGCAGTTCATCAGGCATCGCGCCCGGTTGTTGAATAGCAGCCAGGTCAGCGGCAGAAACCGCATTCCAGGCATCCTCGTCCCACAATTGGAACTTGTTCAGTTGGCCCACCAGCATCGCTTTCTTATCAAGCCTGGCGTACTCGCGCAGACGCGGTGGAACCAGGAAACGACCACTGCCATCGAGTTCGAGGTCGACGGCATTACCAATCAGCAAACGTTGCAGGCGACGGCTCTCTTCGCGAAGCGAAGGAAGCGCGCGCAACTTGGTTTCAATAATTTCCCACTCGTCGAGCGGATAGACACACAGACACGGATCAACGGCATCAATGGTCACGATCAACTGGCCGGAACTGCGCGAATCGAGCTCGTCACGGTACCGGCTCGGCATGGCGAGACGGCCCTTTGCATCGAGACTGATAGCGTTAGCTCCGCGAAACACGTCTGCGTTTCTCCAATTTTTATCGTTTTGAGCTCAAAAAACCCACTTCATGCCACTTTCCGCCACTTGCGCACACTATAGGAATGCGCCCACCACACCGTCAAGGCGCGGATTAAAGGAAAACCCTTACAGAACGGAGATTTAGGAGCATAAAAGGAGGAGCAACGAGAATCTGGCGGATACTTTTGACCTATAACTTGATGCAGCACTGAAAGCTGCGCTCGAAAGTTAAAGTAATTTGTTAAGAGTAAGATTTTTTCGGTATTACAAAAGCGCTTCTGCTGTTGATTGAAGCAAGGTGGGAAATGGCTATTACTGCATTTGCCGCTGCCGAACTTTCAGCGCAGGCCTGCTGATAATACACAGCCCTGATGCCATTGATTCAAGCAGGGAAAGAAAAAGGTGGAGAGTCGATCTGTAAGCCGGGTTCTGTCTTGAACAGTCATTCGTCTACGATGGCCATCACTGGACATCTTTAGCAACCTACCCGGTCCCAGCGCGGGCCACGCCTTGGGACCCTATTTGGTCTTGCTCCAAGTGGGGTTTACCTAGCCACGAACTGTTGCCAGACGTGCGGTGCGCTCTTACCGCACCTTTTCACCCTTACCGGCGCTTGCGCGCTTAGGCGGTTATTTTCTGTGGCACTTTCCGTAGGCTCACGCCTCCCAGGCATTACCTGGCACTTCGCCCTATGGAGCCCGGACTTTCCTCCCCCCCCTAATTTTCATAGAGGGCAGCGACTGTCCGATCGACTCTCCGCCGCGAAGGTTAACGGCAGAGCGGCCGAAGAACAAGCGCTAAAAGCCCCAAGAGCGTTATGGGCGACGGCTTACACGTCTTTTTGTTTGTCGAGCGCGACCTGATACAGCACGTTTTTACGCTCGCCGGTAATCTGCGCTGCCAGCGCGGCGGCACGCTTGAGCGGCATCTCCTCAAGCAACAGATTGAGGATGCGCATCGCCTCGCTGCTGACGGCATCTTCGGACTCTGGCGCGCTCCAGCCGGCCACCAGCACGACGCATTCGCCGCGCTGCTGATTGCTGTCGGATTCAACGAACGCGCGCAGCTCAGCCAGCGGCAAACCTTTAAGCGTTTCGAAGGTTTTGGTTATTTCACGGGCGAGCAAGGCCTGACGCTCACCACCGAACACCGCCTCCATATCCTGCAGACATTCAAGAATACGGTGCGGAGCTTCGTAGAAGATCAACGTGCGCGGTTCTTCCTTGACAGCTTCCAGGCGCGCCTTGCGGCCGACCGACTTGGCTGGGAGAAAACCTTCGAAGATGAAACGGTCGGATGGCAGACCTGCGGCCGACAGCGCGGCGATCAACGCACACGCGCCAGGAACCGGCACTACATTGATCCCGGCAGCACGGGCCTGACGCACCAGGTGGTAACCCGGATCAGAAATCAGCGGCGTACCGGCATCCGAAATCAGCGCGACGTTGTCACCTGCCAGCAAGCGGGTAATAAAGCGACTACCTTCATCTCGTTCGTTATGTTCGTGACAGGCAGCCAACGGCGTGGAAATCCCGAAGTGCTGCATCAGTCGCTGCGAATGACGCGTGTCTTCGGCAGCGATCAACGACACTTCGCGGAGAATTTTCAGGGCCCGGGCGCTGATGTCGTCCAGGTTGCCGATGGGCGTCGCCACCACATAAAGCGAGCCAGCAGCGGAATTCAAAGGACCTGGAGCAGTCAAAGCGCACACCTCGTGATCGATAAAAGGCGGCATTGTAACGCGTCACGAGGCTTGCGACGTGCACCGCCCATGCTCGGTTTTGCGTGTCGTTGTGCACTGACGCAACATTTACTCCAGCTAAATTGCCTGATTCACACCAGTAACATCGCGCCCCGGCCAGTGCTTGGGTACAATTCGACGCTAATTTGATCGAGTATCAGGAACACTTACATGATCGCTTGCCTGCGGCTGTTCACTGCCCTCTGCCTCGCTGCCTTGTTGGCGGCTTGCGCCAGCTCCCCTTCCTCCAGCCTTGGCGAACTTCCACGGACCCCGGATGCCAGCATCGAGCAACTGCTCGAACAGGCTAGTCAGGCGAAAACCCCGGAAAAAGCCGCCCTGTTGCGCCTGAGCGCTGCGGACCTGGCTTATCGCCAGGGCAATGCCGGACAGTCCGCGCAAATCCTGCAACAAGTGCCGATGGAGCAACTGAAGCCAGGCCAGCAGATTTTCGCCAGCACCTTGAATGCTGAGCTGGCCATGACCCGCAATCAGCCGAAAGCCGCGCTGACTGCACTGAGCCATCCAAGCCTGCAACACCTGGGCGAGATGCCAGAAGAGCAACAAGTACGCACCGGCACCGTACATGCCCGCGCCCTTGAAGCCGATGGCCAGACACTGGCTGCCGCTCGTGAACGTGTGTTCATCGCACCGATGCTGCAAGGCGAAGCCGCCAGCAAAAACCACGAAGCGATCTGGACCCTGATTGGCTCGCTGCCAACCGACCAACTGCAACCGAACACCACCGACGATCTCGGCGGCTGGATGGGCCTGGCCATGGCAGTGAAATCCGCCGGCACCCTGGAACAGCAGCAAGCAGCGATCGACGCCTGGCGTGCGCAGAATCCAAAGCACCCGGCCGCCATCAACCTGCCGCTGCCATTGACCAAGCTCAAGGAACTGGCCAGCCAGCCACTGAGCAAGATCGCCCTGCTGTTGCCGCAGGACGGCCAACTGGCCGCAGTCGGCAAGGCTCTGCGTGAAGGCTTCATGGCTGCGCACTACCAGGCTCAACAGGCCGGGCAAAAGCCGCCAGCGATTGAGTTCTACGACAGCTCCAAGCTGACTTCGATGGACGAGTTCTACCGCAAGGCTCAGGCTGACGGCGTGCAACTGGTCGTCGGCCCGCTGGAAAAACCACTGGTCAAACAACTGAGCACCCGTCCGCAACTGCCGATCACCACCCTCGCGCTGAACTACAGCGAAGGCGATCAAGGTCCGGCGCAGCTGTTCCAGTTTGGTCTGGCGGCTGAAGACGAAGCCCGTGAAGTGTCCCGTCGCGCTCGCGCCGATGGCCTGCACCGCGCCGCAATCATGGTGCCGAAAGGCGAATGGGGCGACCGCGTATTGCGTGCGTTCAGCCAGGACTGGCAGGCGAATGGTGGCAGCATCGTTGCCACCGAACGTGTTGATCAGCCAGTGCAACTGGCCCAGCAGATCGCCGACATGTTCCAGCTGCGCCAGAGTGAAGCCCGCGCCAAGAGCCTGCAAAATGCTGCCGGCACCAACGTCGCCGCACAGCCTTCGCGCCGTCAGGACATCGAATTCATCTTCCTCGCTGCAACCCCGCAGCAAGCGCAGCAGATCAAGCCGACCCTGAACTTCCAGTACGCCGGTGACGTTCCTGTGTATGCAACCTCGCACGTGTACAGCGCCAGCGGTGACGTCAACCAATACAACGACATGAACGGCATTCGCTTCTGCGAAACCCCATGGCTGTTGGAAACCAGCGATCCACTGCGCCAGCAAGTGGTTGCACAGTGGCCGCAAGCGGCAGGCAGCCTCGGTCGTCTGTACGCGATGGGCGTGGACGCCTACCGCCTGGCGCCACGCCTGGGCCAACTCAAAGCCTTGCCGGACAGCCGCATCGATGGTGAGTCGGGCAGCCTCGGCATGACCCAGACCCAGCGCGTTGTGCGTCAGTTGCCTTGGGCGCAGTTCGTCAGCGGTCAGGTACAACGCCTGCCGGATACGCCACGCTGATGCCTGACAGGTCACGCTCGCAAAGCGGTAAAGATGCCGAGCGCCAGGCGCTCGAGCATCTGCAGGATCAAGGTCTGCGCCTATTGGCGCAGAACTGGTTATGCAAACGCGGCGAGCTTGATCTGGTCATGCTTGATGGCGATACAGTAGTATTCGTTGAAGTTCGCTACAGAAAAAACACTCAATGGGGTGGCGCGCTCGCTAGCATCGATGCGCGCAAGCAGCAGAAACTGATTTTCGCTGCGCAATATTTTCTTCAGCGCGAGTCGCGCTGGGCCAATTCCCCCTGCCGCTTCGACGTGGTGGCCATCGACAGCCATCCGAGTCAGCTGAACTGGTTGCAGAATGCTTTCGACAGTTGACCTGCAGCCAACCCGGACTTTTTCATCCGACAAATTTTGCTCTTTGCTTTGCGGGCTGCACATTCATGTGCCGGACAGCCGCGCTACTTAAGGTCACACAGATGGACATGCAATCCCGAATTCGCCAGCTTTTCCAGGCCAGTATCGACACCAAGCAACAGGCGATGGACGTACTTGCACCGCACATCGAGCAAGCCAGCCAGATCATGGTCAACGCCCTGCTCAACGAAGGCAAAATGCTCTCCTGCGGCAACGGCGGCTCTGCCGGCGACGCCCAGCATTTCTCTTCGGAGCTGCTCAACCGCTTCGAGCGTGAGCGTCCAAGCCTGCCGGCCATCGCCCTGACCACCGATACCTCGACGATTACCTCGATCGCCAACGACTACAGCTACAACGAAGTGTTCTCCAAGCAGATCCGCGCACTCGGTCAACCAGGCGACGTATTACTGGCGATTTCGACCAGCGGTAACTCGGCGAACATTATTCAAGCGATCCAGGCCGCACATGATCGCGAAATGATTGTCGTAGCTTTGACCGGACGCGATGGCGGCGGCATGGCGTCGCTGCTGTTGCCCGAGGACGTCGAGATTCGCGTACCGGCCAACGTCACTGCACGTATTCAAGAAGTCCACTTGCTGGCGATCCATTGCCTCTGCGATCTGATCGACAGCCAACTGTTCGGGAGTGAAGAATGACCCCTAATCGCCTTGGCCTTCTGGCCTTGACCCTGTGCCTCGGCATCAGTGGCTGCACCTCGGTGGTGAATGCCAGCCGCGAAGCGCCGATTGAAGACGACCGTGGCACCCGCACCTTCGGCAGCAAGATCGACGATTCGCTGATCGAAACCAAAGTGGGCGTGAACGTGGCCAAGGCCGACCCGGCCCTGGACAACGACTCACACATCGTCGTCACCAGCTTCAACGGCGTCGTGCTGCTGGCCGGTCAGACGCCCCGCGAAGACCTCAAAGCCAAGGCTGAACAGGCTGCCGCCAACGTACAGCGCGTGAAAAAGGTCCACAACGAACTGCAAGTACTGCAGCCCTCCTCCCTGTTGGCTCGTCAGAACGACGCGTGGCTGACCACCAAGATCAAGACCCAGATGCTCACCGACGCCAGCATTCCCGGCTCGCGCATCAAGGTCGTGACCGAGAACGGTATCGTTTATCTGCTGGGCCTGCTGACCAAACAGGAAGCGGCGCAGGCGACCAACCTGGTACAGGGTGTTTCCGGCGTACAGAAGATTGTAAAACTGTTTGAGTACATCGACTGATACGCACTCTGCAGATCATAAAAAAGGCGATCCATCCGGATCGCCTTTTTTTATTTCACCACTTTCAAACTTGGCCGACCGCTTGGGCGCGGCGGTTCGCTGTCCGGTGGCGGCAGGTCATCGTCCTGCTCGATATCATCTTCGTCATCCATCGGCGACTCGATATCGAACACCATGCCCTGACCGTTTTCCCGGGCATAGATACCCAGGATGGCGCTGATCGGCACGTACAGACTGTGCGGGACGCCGCCGAAGCGACCTTCGAAGGTCACCACGTCGTTGTCCATGTGCAGATGACGCACGGCACTGGGTGAGATGTTCAGGACAATCTGCCCGTCACTGGCGAAACCCTGCGGCACCTGCACGGCCGGGTACTCGGAATTGACCAGCATGTGCGGGGTGCAATCGTTATCCACAATCCACTCGTAGAGCGCGCGGACCAGATAAGGTCGACTGGAGTTCATAGCGGCTCCTTAAGCCTTAGCGCATATCGCGTTCGACACCAGACAGACTCGCCTGGAAAGCCTCACGCGCAAACGAGCGCTCCATATAATCAAGCAACGGCTTGGCTGGCCGCGGCAGTTCAATACCCAGAATCGGCAAACGCCAGAGTATTGGCAATAGGCAGCAATCCACCAGACTTTGTTCCTCACTGAGGAAAAACGGCTTGTCGGCAAACAGCGGCGACACGCCCGTCAGGCTTTCACGCAACTCCTTGCGCGCCACGACACGCGCGGCCTCCTTGGACTTGGGATCCAGAATCAGATCCACCAGACCACACCAGTCACGCTGAATGCGGTGAATCAGCAGACGACTGTTGGCACGCGCCACCGGATAAACCGGCATCAACGGCGGGTGCGGGTAACGCTCATCCAGATATTCCATCACCACGGTCGACTCCCACAACGCCAAGTCACGATCGACCAGCGTAGGGAGACTGCCGTAAGGGTTCACCTCAATCAGTTTAGGCGGCTGACGACCAGCTTCCACATAAATGATCTCGGCGCTGACACCCTTCTCTGCGAGCACAATGCGCACTCGGTGGGAATAGTGGTCGGCGGGGTCGGAGTAACAGGCCAACCGATTGGTCACGCCCATGGCGATCCTCCTCGCTTGTTGAAATTATCGGAACCGGAAAAACGCGCGCGCCCAGAGGGCGCCTCCCGCAACACCTGGCTGGCCAGACGTTGCGCTATCGGAGACGCCCTTGGGCGCGCGCGATTAACAGCAATGCTTTTGAAGCGTATCAGTGCACGTCTTTCCAGTATTCACGCTTGAGCAGATAGGCGAACACAAAGAAGAACGCCAGGTACAGCAAGACGTAAGTACCGATGCGCTGATGTTGCAGCTTAACCGGGTTAGCCGAGTAAGCCAGGAAGGTTACCAGATTCTTGACCTTCTCATCGAACTGCTCTTCGTTCAGAGCACCGGACTTCGGCACGATGGTCAACTGATCGCACGCCTCATGAGTCAGCGGCGTACCGGTCAGCGGATCATATTGCTTCTTGCCGTCTTCGACGATCTGCACCTGTTTGCAGCCCACAACCTGACGACCTTGCAGGCCGACCAGTACGTTGGGCATGCCGACGTTCGGGAAAACCTTGTTGTTCACGCCCCATGGACGTGCCGGATCTTCGTAGAACGACTTCAGGTAACCGTAGAGCCAGTCAGTGCCACGCACACGAGCGACCAGCGTCAGATCCGGTGGCGCAGCGCCGAACCAGGTCTTGGCGTCGGCCGGCTGCATGCCGATGCTCATGTGATCACCGATCTTGGCACCGGTGAACACCAGCTTCTCCAGCATCAGCTCATGAGGTACGCCGAGATCATCGGCAACTCGCTCGTAACGCTGGAACTTGGCACTGTGGCAACCCATGCAATAGTTGGCAAAGGTACGCGCGCCATCCTGCAACGCAGCCTTGTCGGAAACGTCGATGTCGACTTTTTCCAGCTCCGGACCACCATGTTCAGCGGCGAAGGACAGCACTGGCAGAGCAGCAAAAATCAGAGCAAAAAATAACTTTTTCATCAGCCAGTCACCCTTTCCGGAACCTTTTTGGTCTTCTCGAGCCTGGTGTAGAACGGCATCAGAATGAAGTAGGCGAAGTACAGGAACGTGCAGATCTGCGATACCAGCGTGCGCTCAGGTGTCGGAGCGAGAACGCCCAGAATGCCGAGAATCACGAACGAAATGCAGAACACTACCAGCCAGATTTTGCTCATCCAGCCTTTGTAGCGCATCGACTTGACCGGACTGCGGTCGAGCCAAGGCAAGACAAATAGCACTGCGATTGCCGCACCCATGGCGATAACACCCATGAGCTTGTCCGGGATTGCCCGCAGGATCGCGTAGAACGGCGTGAAGTACCAAACCGGCGCAATGTGCTCTGGCGTCTTGAATGGGTTAGCCTGCTCGAAGTTTGGTTTTTCGAGGAAGTAGCCGCCCATTTCCGGGAAGAAGAACACGATAAAGCAGAAGATGAACAGGAACACTACGACACCGACAATGTCTTTCACGGTGTAGTACGGGTGGAACGCAATGCCGTCCAGCGGGATGCCGTTTTCGTCTTTGTGTTTCTTGATATCGACGCCATCCGGGTTGTTCGAGCCGACTTCGTGCAGCGCCAGGATGTGCAGCACCACCAGACCGAGAATCACGATCGGCAGAGCGACAACGTGCAAGGCGAAGAAGCGGTTCAGGGTGATCCCGGAGATCAGGTAGTCACCGCGAATCCACTGAGTCAGGTCGTTACCGATGACCGGAATCGCACCGAACAGCGAGATGATCACCTGGGCACCCCAGTAGGACATCTGCCCCCAAGGCAACAGATAACCCATGAAGGCTTCAGCCATCAGCGCCAGGTAGATCAGCATGCCGAACACCCAGACCAGTTCACGCGGCTTCTGGTACGAACCGTAGAGCAAGCCACGGAACATGTGCAGATAGACCACGATGAAGAACGCCGAGGCGCCGGTCGAGTGCAATAGACGCAGGATCGAGCCGTACTCGACATCGCGCATGATGTATTCGACGGAAGCGAACGCTTCTTCTGCCGATGGCGTGTAGCTCATCGTCAGCCAGACACCGGTGACAATCTGGTTGACCAGCACCAGCAGCGCCAGCGAGCCGAAGAAATAGAAGAAGTTGAAGTTTTTTGGAGCGTAATACTTGCTGAGATGGTCTTCCCACATCTTGGTCGCAGGGAAGCGCGCATCAACCCAATCCATGAACTTGCTCATCACGCTTTCTCCGTATCGACGCCAATGACAATCAGGTCATCGGTCTCATAGGAATGCGGGGGAACTGGCAGGTTCAAAGGCGCAGGTTGCGACTTGTAGACGCGGCCAGCCAGATCGTAGTGGGAACCGTGGCACGGGCAGAAATAACCGCCCACCCAGTCTTTACCCAGATCCGCAGGTGCCACTTCGGGACGGAAGGTCGGTGAGCAACCCAGGTGCGTGCAGATCCCGATCAGCAGGAGAATTTCCGGCTTGATCGATCGCACTTCAGGGTCGACATAGGTAGGTTGCGTGGAGTTTTTGGAGGTTGGATCGGAGAGCTGGCCCTCGATCTTCTTGAGATTCCCCAGGATTTCCGCAGTACGACGAACAATGAACACCGGCTGGCCGCGCCACTCAGCAATCATCTGCTGCCCTGGCTCGATTTTGCTGACATTCACTTTCACCGGTGCACCGGCGGCTTTCGCCTTGGCACTGGGAAACCATGACCCCACGAACGGGACCGCAGCCCCCACCGCTCCTGCAGCACCCACCACGGATGTGGCTGCTACCAAGAAGCGACGCCGGCCTGCATTCACGCCGTCATTGCTCATTCAGTCCTCTCCCATCAGCTTTGTGGCCTGTTAAATCAGGCATCTACTAAATAAATCAATGTTACTTATAAAAATTTTGCCGAGATGGTAATGAAAAGCCCCAATTCTGACAAGGGAATTACCCGGAGCTCTTACCCTCAAGCCTTGCAGTATAGGGGGTCTACGAATGTGGCAAGTTGTCACAGCGCAATTCTTTTGATAAATCGCAGGCATAAAAAAACGCCCGGTTCCGTGAGGAATCGGGCGTTCTTTTTGAACGTGGAAGCGAAATTAACGCTTCGAGTACTGCGGACGCTTACGCGCTTTACGCAGACCAACTTTCTTACGTTCAACTTCACGGGCGTCGCGAGTAACGAAGCCAGCTTTGCGCAGAGCGCCACGCAGGGTTTCGTCGTAGTCCATCAGAGCGCGAGTGATGCCGTGGCGGATTGCGCCAGCTTGACCACTTACACCACCGCCGATCACGGTGACGTAGATGTCGAACTTCTCGACAGTCTCGGTCAGCTCCAGCGGCTGACGAACTACCATGCGGGCAGTTTCGCGGCCGAAGAAGTTATCCAGCGAACGGTTGTTGATGGAGATGTTACCAGTACCCGGACGCAGGAAAACGCGTGCGGTTGCGGTCTTGCGACGGCCAGTGCCGTAATTTTGAGTCGCCGACATAATGTACTATTCCGTTAAAACTTCAGTTCTTGGGGCTGCTGAGCAGTATGTGGGTGTGCAGCGCCCGCATAGACTTTCAGCTTACGGTACATGTCGCGACCCAGTGGGTTTTTAGGCAGCATGCCTTTAACCGCGGTCTCGATCACGCGCTCAGGGGCTTTGGCGATCAGCTTTTCAAAGTTGATCGACTTGATGCCGCCCGGGAAACCGGAGTGGGAGTAGTACATTTTGTCAGTGGTTTTAGCACCGGTAACACGGATCTGCTCAGCGTTGATTACGACGATGTAGTCGCCGGTGTCAACGTGAGGAGTGTACTCAGGCTTGTGCTTGCCACGCAGACGGCTCGCGATTTCGGTGGCCAGACGACCCAGGGTCTGACCAGCAGCGTCGACGACAAACCAGTCGCGCTTTACTGTTTCCGGTTTAGCAGTAAAAGTTTTCATTCTTTATAGCCTCAGGGGCCGCCCTGTAAATTAGACGGCGGATCTTACTGAATAGTGCGTACTTTGACAAGTCAAAGGCAGCCGGATACAGACGCTTTCGGGGGCTCGGGTCGGCGCGTCCGTTCAACGGCAAGATTCTTCGGCGGCGGCGCATCACTTCCACTGCAGAAAGAGGTCGGCAATTATGCAGATTGCGAAAAATATTTCAACCTGCTTTTATGATTGTTTTGCCCAAGGAGCACCCGATGGACTATCGCCAGCTAGGCCGTACCGACCTGAACGTGAGTGCAATCTGCCTCGGCACCATGACCTGGGGCGAGCAAAACACTGAAGCTGAAGCCTTCGCGCAGATCGAACGGGCCAAAGAGGCCGGGATCAATTTCATCGACACCGCCGAAATGTATCCGGTGCCGCCAAAAGCCGAAACCTACGCCACGACCGAGCGCTACATCGGCAATTACTTCAAAAGTCGTGGCGACCGCGCCGACTGGATCCTCGCCAGCAAGATCGCCGGTCCCGGCAACACCATCGACTACATCCGCGACAAAAACCTGCGCCACAACCGCCAGCACATCACCGCAGCGGTGGATGCCAGCCTCAAGCGTTTGCAGACCGATTACATCGATCTTTATCAATTGCACTGGCCTGAGCGCAGCACCAACTTTTTCGGGCAGTTGGGCTACAAACACAAGATCGAAGCCAACCTCACCCCGCTCGAAGACACCCTCGAAGCACTCGACGAGCAGGTTAAGGCCGGCAAGATCCGCCACATCGGCCTGTCCAACGAAACACCATGGGGCACCATGCGTTTTCTCGCCTTGGCCGAAGCTCGTGGCTGGCCGCGTGCGGTGTCGATCCAGAACCCGTACAACCTGCTAAACCGCAGCTTTGAAGTCGGCCTGGCGGAAGTCGCCATTCGCGAACAGTGCGGGTTGCTCGCCTATTCGCCGCTGGCGTTCGGCTTCCTGTCGGGCAAATACGAAGGTGGCGCGCGTCCACCAAAAGGCCGCCTGAGCCTCTACAGCCGCTTCAGCCGCTATTTCAATGCGCAATCGGAAGCAGCGTGCAGCCGTTACGTGGCACTGGCCCGAGAGCACGGCCTGGATCCAGCGCAAATGGCGTTGGCGTTCGTCACTCAGCAACCGTTCGTCACCAGCAACATCATTGGCGCGACGACGCTTGAGCAACTGGACAGCAACATTGCCAGCTTCGATCTGAAGCTTTCCGATGAAGTGCTGGCGGGGATCGAGGCGATTCACAAGGATCATCCGAATCCTGCACCGTAATCCAGGAAGATGATCGTTCCCACGCTCTGCGTGGGAACGCATACCATGACGCTCCGCGTCACTCCCAAAGCGGACGCAGAGCGTCCATGGCGGCATTCCCACGCAGAGCGTGGGAACGATCACGCTGCATTACAGCGACCGCGCAATGATCTCCTTCATGATTTCATTGGTGCCGGCATAAATCCGCTGCACCCGCGCATCCGCCCACGCCCGGGCTACCGGGTATTCCCACATGAAGCCGTAACCGCCGTGCAACTGCACGCACTCGTCGAGCACCTTGCATTGCAGGTCAGTACCCCAGTATTTCGCCATCGCTGCTGTCGGCACATCCAGCTTGCCTTGCAGGTGCAGTTCCAGACATTTATCGACGAACACTCGACCGATCTGGATTTCAGTTGCCATCTCCGCCAGCTTGAAGCGCGTGTTCTGGAAATCGGCAATGGCCTTGCCGAACGCCTTGCGATCACGGGTGTAATCCAGCGTCCACTGCAACGCCGCTTCCGCCGAAGCCAGACCACCAATCGCCACGGTCAGACGCTCCTGCGGCAGCTCCTGCATCAAATAGGCAAACCCGGCCCCGGCCTGCCCCAACAGGTTTTCCTTCGGCACACGCACGTCCTGGAAGAACAATTCCGACGTGTCTTGAGCCTTCATACCGACCTTCTCCAAGCGCTTGCCCTTCTCGAAGCCCGGCGTATTCGCCTCGACCAGAAACAGACTGGTGCCCTTGGCGCCGGCCTTCGGATCGGTCTTCGCAACGACGATCACCAGATCGGCGAGAAAGCCGTTGGTGATGAAGGTTTTCGAACCGTTGATCACATATTCATCGCCGTCCAGCACGGCGGTGGTCTTCACGCCCTGCAGGTCGGAGCCGGCACCCGGCTCGGTCATGGCAATGGCGGTGACCATTTCGCCCGAGACCAGTTTCGGCAGGTATTTGTGCTTCAGCGTTTCACTGCCGTAATGCAGGATGTACGGTGCAACGATGTCCGAATGAAGCGAGAAACCGATCCCGGTCAGGCCCAATCGACCGACTTCTTCGATCACCACCGCGCTGTAGAGAAAATCCGCCCCCAGCCCACCGTATTCTTCCGGCAGATGCGAGCAGAGCATCCCCGCCTCCCCGGCCTTGTTCCACAGCTTGCGGTCGATATGGCCTTGTTTTTCCCACTGAGCATGGAACGGCACGGCCTCTTTTTCGAGGAAGGTTCGTACGCTGTCGCGGAACAATTCGTGCTCGGAGCTGAACAAGGTTCTGGGGATCATGCGGCACCTTTCTTTCTTGTTGGAGGGTTATGACCTTCAGAGACTAAGCCTCGCCTCCGATACAGGACACTGGACACATCCGACAAAAAATAAGACGATCCAGCCGTCTGGTGACCACTTTCCCTTATAAAAACAAAACAAAAGTTGAATTATGTCTAAGCAAGTCTCCACGCCCTTGCGGCGCGTCAGCATCCTGGCTATCGACCGGGTTTTCGCCTCCACTCTCATGCAAGCCAAGGATTTCTTCCATCTGGCCAGCCTGCGTTACGGCAAACAACTGGGCCACGGCCTGACACCGGCGTTCGAAACCCGCCTCGTCAGCCCTGACGGCAAACCGGTGAACAGTTTCAGTGACGTCGTGATGCCGGTGGACGGCGGCCTGGAAAACGCCGACGTGATTATCCTTCCAGCGTTCTGGGACGATTTCGATACGCTTTGCAGCCGTTATCCACAAGTCCTGCCATGGTTGCGCGAGCAGCATGCGCGCGGCGCGGTGCTGTGCGGCGAAGCCACCGGGGTGTTCTGGCTGGCCGAGGCCGGGCTGCTCAACGGCAAGGAAGCGACCACCTACTGGCGCTTCTTCAATGCCTTCGCCGAGCGCTTCCCGAAGGTTTACCTCAATCAGGACAAACACCTGACGGACGCCGACAACCTGTATTGCGCCGGCGGCACTACTTCGGCGTGTGACCTCTACATCTACCTGATCGAACGTTTCTGCGGGGCCAACGTGGCGCAGGCCGTGGCCCGCGACATCCTCTATGAAGTGCAGCGCAGCTATTCGCCGGGACGTATCGGTTTCGGCGGCCAGAAGCTGCACCAGGATGTGATCATCCTGCAGATCCAGCACTGGCTCGAAGAGCACTTCGCTGACAAGTTCCGCTTCGAAGACGTGGCCCGCGAGCACGGCATGAGCATCCGCAACTTCATGCGCCGCTTCCAGACCGCGACGGGCGACAAGCCGCTGCACTACCTGCAACGTCTGCGCATCGAGACGGCCAAAGGCTTGCTGTCCGGCAGTCGCAAGAGCATCAAGACCATCAGCTATGAAGTCGGTTACGACGATGCGAGCTTCTTTGCGCGGTTGTTCCGCCAGCACACCGAACTGTCGCCGAACCAGTATCGGCAGCAGTTTCAGCAGGCTGCTTAACCCCCCCGAAGCAAATACAAAACCTGTGGGAGCTGGCTTGCCAGCGATAGCGGTTTGTCAGAGACATAAATATCACCTGACACGACGCCATCGCTGGCAAGCCAGCTCCCACAGGGATCGCGGTGCATTCGAGCTGTTCTTCAGCGCATAAAAAAGGCCTGCAATTGCAGGCCTTTTTTATTTGTCGAATCCGCTTAAGGCTTGTGCGCCCGCGACAGGAATTCGTGCGATTGCATCTCCAGCAGACGGCTCAGCGTGCGCTGGAACTCGAAGTTCAAACGTCCGCCGGTGTACAGATCCTTCAGCTCGACTTCAGCAGAAATGATCAGCTTGACGTTACGGTCGTAGAACTCGTCGACCATGTTGATGAAGCGTCGGGCGATGTCGTCGGTGGTGACGCTCATCTGCTCGACACCGCTGAGCAGCACGGCGTGGAAGATTTTTCCCAGTTCGATGTAATCGTTCTGGCTGCGCGGGCCGTCGCACAGTTCGCGGAAGTCGAACCAGGCCACGTCATCGCAGGTACGCAGGGCACGGATTTCGCGGTTTTCGATGATCAACACATCGTTTTCCACGGCCGCAGTGCATTCCGGTGTCAGCGCCTTGAAGCTCTTGCGCAGACTTTCGTGCGCGGCTTCGTCGAGCGGATAGTGGAACAGTTCCGCTTGTTCGAGGTGACGCAGACGGTAGTCGACGCCGCTGTCGACGTTGACGATATCGGTGTTCTGCTTGATCAGCGCGATGGCTGGCAGGAAGCGCGCACGCTGCAGGCCATCCTTGTACAGACCATCCGGAACGATGTTCGAGGTCGCGACCAGGGTCACGCCGTTTTTGAACAGCTCTTCCATCAGCGTGCCGAGGATCATCGCGTCGGTGATGTCGGAAACGAAGAACTCATCGAAGCAGATGACCCGCGACTCAGTCGCAAAACGCTTGGCGATGATGGTCAGCGGGTTTTTCTCGCCGCCGAGGGTTTTCATCTCTTCGTGCACACGCTTCATGAAGCGGTGGAAGTGGGTGCGGGTCTTTTCCTTGAACGGCAGCGCTTCGAAGAAGGTGTCGACCAGGTAAGTTTTGCCGCGACCCACGCCGCCCCAGAAATACAGGCCCTTGACCGGGGTCTGATCCTTTTTGCCAAACAGTTTGCTCAGCAGGCCCGGCTTGTTCTGATCGGCGGCGATCAGATCCTCGTACAGGCGCTGCAAATGACGCACAGCAGTTTCCTGCGCGGCATCATGGAAGAAGTCCGGGCGTTTCAGATCAGCTTGGTATCGTTCTAGGGGCGTCATAATTCGTTAGCAAGGCAACAAAAACGGGCCGTCACTGTAGCGACGGCCCGTGGGAATGGCAATCAGCCCTTGGTCGGGCCGGCCCGTTGATTATTCCTGAACCGGTGTCAGAGCGATCCGCAAGGCCTCGACGGCCGCATCCCGCGCAGCAACATCGGCGAACGCCGGGCTGTCGCCGACGCACTCGCCTTCCAGCCACACGCTGAAGCTCAGGTCTTCGCTGCGCACGTCCAAAGGCTGGCCGGATTGCAGTTGCTTGGTCACCTGACCGGCGGTTTTGCCGTCGGCGAAGTTGCGCGACAGCAGCAGTTGTTCGCCATCGGCCGCCAGCAGACGGAAACGGAAGCTGCCGTCGTCTTCACGGAAGCTGACGAAGCGTGCGGCTTTCGCGGCTTTCTTCTTGGTGGTCGCGGCGACCTGCACCTGATTGACGAAGGAGCGCAGGCCAACGGCTTCGCGCAGTTCGTTGAGGAACGGCGTCGCCACGGCACGGGCCTTTTTCGCGCCAATCTGCAGGATGTCTTCCAGATCAGCCGGACGCTCGATCAACTGGTGATACTTGTCGCGAGCCTCGCCGAGTTGGTTGTCGAGCAACTGGAACAGACGGTTCTTCGCCTCGCCCCAACCCAGACCGCCCAACAGTTCGCTGCGGAATTCGTCGGATTGCGCCGGCGTGGCGAAGGCCTGGAACAGAGTGAACAGGTGCGAGTTGTCCGGATCCTTGGCTTCGCCTGGAGCTTTGGAGTCGGTGACTATCCGCGAAATCGCGTCCTTCATTTCTTTGGCGCTGGAGAACAACGGGATGGTGTTGTCGTAGCTCTTCGACATCTTGCGACCGTCGAGGCCCGGCAATGTCGCCACGCTTTCTTCGATCAGCGCTTCGGGCATGGTGAAGAATTCTTTGCCCTGACCAAACAAGTGGTTGAAGCGCTGGCCGATATCACGGGCCATTTCCACGTGCTGGATCTGGTCGCGACCGACCGGCACCTTGTGCGCGTTGAACATCAGAATGTCCGCCGCCATCAGCACCGGATAGCTGTAGAGGCCCATGGTGATGCCGGCATCCGGGTCTTCGCCGGTCTCGACATTCTTGTCCACCGAAGCCTTGTAGGCATGGGCGCGGTTGAGCAGGCCCTTGGCGGCGACGCAGGTCAGCAGCCAGGTCAGTTCAGGGATTTCCGGAATGTCGGACTGACGGTAGAAGGTCACGCGATCGACGTCGAGGCCACCGGCCAGCCAGGTCGCGGCGATTTCCAGACGCGAGCGCTGAATGCGCAGCGGGTCATCGCATTTGATCAGGGCGTGGTAGTCGGCCAGGAAGTAGAACGAATCGGCATTGCTGTCGCGGCTGGCGAGAATCGCCGGGCGGATGGCGCCGGCGTAGTTGCCCAGGTGCGGCGTGCCGGTGGTGGTGATGCCGGTGAGGATGCGGGTACGGTTCGTCATGGGTAATCGCTTGTCAGACTGCAATCAATTCGAAAGACGCGGCAGGATCAGATCCTTGAGATCGGTCAGCTTGCCATGAAAAAAGTGTCCGCATTCTGCCACTTTCAGCAGCTCATGGGGGCGCAGGAGTTGTTCCGACCAGTCGTAAACCAGTTGCGGATCGATGACTTCGTCGGTTTCTGGCTGGATCACGGTGAGTTCGCCGTGTTGTGGCAGTGGATCCTGTTCGCCAAGACGCATCACCGCCGGGGCAACCATGAACAGGTGCTTGAGCGGCACGCCTTGCGCTTCGAGGCGCCCGCCGAGACTTGCTGCAACAAATCCGCCGAAGGAAAAACCGAACAGGGTCAGCGGCAGATCCGGGTGTTTTTCCCGCAGCCATGCGGCGGCAGCCTGGGCGTCATCGATTTCGCCGGTGCCCATGTCGTGCGTCCCTTCGCTGGCGCCGACGCCGCGATAGTTGAAGCGCAAGGTGATCAGACCCGCGTCGCGCGCGGTGCGCTGCAGGGTCGAGACGACCTTGTTGAGCATGGTGCCGCCCTGCACCGGGTTCGGATGGCAGATCAGCGCAATGCCTCGCGGCTGCTCGTTATCCAGGTACAGGGACTCAAGTTGACCCACCGGGCCGTCAATCACTACAGGGGTTTCACGCATCAGCAAGGAAGGAACTCCGTGACCTCGAATCGGGTCGACTCGTCTAGCAAATTGTCTGTGCCAATCTATTGCGAGTGAATCGCGGTATACAGCGCAGGTTCGAGCCGTTAACGTAAAGCAAAGCCGTTTATAGAGGAAGGACTCGTGGAACACTCGCTCTTAGTTTGGTTGTTACCGACTCTTGCCCTGGTTGTGGGTGTCGCCATTGGATTCCTGATCGCGCGCGTTGCACCAAACGCCGCGCCGAGCCGTACGCAGCGTCAACTGGATGATATCCAGGAGCGTTTCGACAGTTATCAAAACGAGGTGGTCACCCACTTCAACAGCACCGCGATGCTGGTCAAGAAACTGACCCAGAGCTATCAGGAAGTGCAGGATCACCTCGCCGAGGGCGCCAATCGTCTGGCCCTGGACGAGCAAACCCGCCAACGCCTGATCGCTGCCTTGCACGCCGACGCGGCGCAGGCACCACGCGAACGCCTGACGCCACCGCGCGATCAGGAACCACCGCGTGATTACGCACCGAAAGCCCCGAACTCGCCAGGCATGCTCGATGAGCATTATGGTTTGAAGAAGTAATCAGTCTTCGCACCAAAGAAAAAGCCCCCGGACAATGTTGTTGTCCGGGGGCTTTTTTGTATCCGCCGATTTGTATCGCCAGTGATGGCCTCATCGCGGGCAAGCCCGCTCCCACAGGGTGATGTGTGGAACACAGGTTTTGTGTACACCACCAATACCTGTGGGAGCGGGCTTGCCCGCGATGAGGCCATAACAGGCCAGACAAAAAAAATGCCCGATCACAGGACCGGGCATTTCTTCATTCAGGCAATCGCTTACGGATACTGCTGAACGGTGCCCGGCTGTTGCTGCTGGCCACCATACTGCTGGCCAGGAATCGCTTTCAGGTTGACTTCAACCCGACGGTTCTGCGCACGGCCATTGACGTCGCCGTTGCTGGCAATCGGATTATCCGGACCGGCACCACGGGCCGACAGATTGGCACCGCTGACGCCTTGCGAGGTCAGGTAGGTTGCCACGCTCTGCGCACGACGCTGGGACAAATCCATGTTGTGCTGGCGGCTGCCGGTGCTGTCGGTGTAGCCGACGATTTCGATCTGGTTCTGGTTGAACTCTTTCAGCGAGTTGGCCAGATTGTTCAGCGGCTGATAGAAGCTCGACGCGATGTTCGCCGAATCGGTAGCGAACGTGATGTTGCCCGGCATGATCAGCTTGATCTGATCGCCCTGACGCTGCACTTCAACTCCGGTGTTGGCCATGCTCGCACGCAGCTTGGCTTCCTGCTTGTCAGCGTAGTAACCGTAACCGGCTGCCGAAGCACCCACCACGGCCGCACCGATCAAGGCGCCCTTGCCACGGTTGTTATGGTCGATGGCAGCACCCGCCAGGGCACCAGCCAGCGCACCCAGGCCACCGTACTTGGCGGTTTTGCTCATGCCTTGGGAGCCACCGTCGGCCTGGCCCTGATTGTCATACGGGTTGGGCGAGGCGCAGCCGGACAGCAAGGCCACGGCAGTAGCGACAATAATCAAACGACGCTTGGTGAACATTGAGAGCTCCTACTTTTGCATTCTGTGGTGCAGCGGCCGTTTGGCAATGGACCTCTGCGGGCGTTTGATCATGACAATGCACAAAAATTCCGCCGCACACTCGTGACAAAATATTTAGGCCCGCACAAACGGGTTTTCGCGCATCTCATCGCCCAGACGCGTGTCCGGACCATGCCCGGCAACGACGATTGCGTCTTCGTCCAGGGTGTACAGCCGCTGCTTGATCGAACGCACGATGGTCGCCTGATCGCCGCCCCACAAATCCGTGCGCCCTACGCCGCGACGAAACAGCGTGTCGCCGGCAATCAACAGCTTAGCCTCGGAAAACCAAAAGCTCATGGAACCTGGCGTATGACCCGGCGTATGCAGCGCCACGCCGCAGCCACAGGCCAGTTCTTCGTCATCGCTGAGCCAGCGATCCGGCGACGGCACCGGGGTATAGGGCACACCGAACATCTGGCACTGCATCTCAAGGTTGTCCCACAAAAACTGGTCATCCTTGTGCAAATGCAGGGTCGCGCCGGTTTTCTCTTTCATCTGGCCAGAGGCGAGAAAATGATCGAGATGCGCGTGGGTGTGGATGATGCTGACCACTTTCAGACCCAGCGCGTCGAGGCGCGCCATAATCAGGTCCGGATTGCCGCCCGGGTCAACGACGATGGCCTTTTTGGTGATCGGGTCACCGATGATGGTGCAGTTGCACTGTAGCGGGCCGACGGGGAAGGTTTCGCGGATAAGTGCTGGGCCTGGAACGGTCATGGGGAATCCTGAGCATTGTTCAACAACGTCGAAAACGGAAGATTCCGGATTTTACCGCCGCTAGACCATTAACCCCAATTCTTTGGCCCGCGCCACTGCTTGCGTCCGCCGCTCAACCCCCAATTTACTGTTGATATGGCTAGCGTGGGTTTTCACGGTATGCAGCGAAATGAACAACTGCTCGCTGATTTCCTGATTCGAACAACCCTGCGCGATCAGACGTAACACTGCCAGCTCCCGACTGCTGAGTTGTTCGGTGGTCGCTGACTCGGCGGCTGGACGGGGTGTGGCAGGTGGAAAGTGTTCGAGCAACTGCTGCACCGCCAGCGCTGGTGAAGCCTGTAAATGTCCGCGTAACCAGTCGGCATGTCTTTTCACCAAAGCATCGAACGGTTGCAGCACACCCCCAGCCGCGGCTTCCAGCGCCTGGCCCAACGCCTTGCGCGCTTCCGGCTCGCGCCCACCTGCCAGCAGCAACGCAACCTTTTGGGTCAACGCCATCACACTGAGCAACTGTCGCCCGGTTTGCTGACCGTTCTCATGCAACACGTTCAGCCGCCCTTCGGCGAGCATCGGTTGCCCCTGGATCATATCGAGCAATGCCTGTTGCAACTCAACGTGCAATGGCAGCTGTGGATGAAATTCCGGTGGTGCGGCGGCGCGTTCGCCGGTGTACGTCTGGCCCAGCCGCGCCAGCCAGGCTTCGGCCAGATCGGTGCGCCCCTGCGCCAGCCACAGCTCGCATTTGACCAGCGTGATCATCGCCAGATAGTAGATCGGCGGCACGTCCCAGATGTGCATCAGCCGTTCGGCTTCGGCGAGTTCGGCGAAGGCTTTGGCGAATTCGCCGGTGGCGCCGTCCAGGCGGGCGATCACGCAGTGACCGATCAACACGCTGATATCGCGGCAGGCCCGCGCTTCGCCTATCCCGGCCAGCAGACGCACGCGGGCGGCTTGCGGCTGCAAGCGCATCGCCAGCAGAAAACCTTCATACAACGTCAGCCGTGCGCGCACCGCGTATAACCGTTGTGGGGACAATCCGCGCAGGCGTTCCAGTCCTTGATGGACTTCATCCAGCGCGCGGAGGATTTCGCCGCGTGCCTGCAAGACGCGGGCACGGTCGTAATGCGCCAACGCCTCGAACAACGGGTTACCAACGCGTTGCGCCAGCTCAAGGGATTCGCGGTTCAGACCACGAGCGCGCCACAGATCACCGTCGGCAATCGCCAGATTGGACAGCGTCGACAAACACATCAGCCGTTGACCGTAGCGTTTGGCCGGAAGGCTCTCCAGGGCTTCGCTGCAATACCTGAGGGTCAATTCACGATGGCCGCGACCACGAGCGATGATCCCGCTCAGCGCCAGCCATTGCGCCAGCATCGACCTTTGTGCCGTGGCGGACGGCGCCGGAAGGAAACGGCTCAAGTGGCTGGAGAGTTCTTCGGCCGCATCGAGCTGGCAGGCCAGCCCCAGTGCCCAGCTGTAGAGGACGATCAGCCGCGGCGTGCTGATCAGCAGGCTGTCGGGCAAGTCCATTTTCCAGCGCAGCAGCATGCCGACGTTCTGCTCGGCGAGCAGTTGCTCCTCGGAGAGGTTCTGTACCAGATTCGCTGCCACGTCGAGGTGGCCGGCACGCAAGGCCTGCTCCACCGCTTCGTCGAGCAAACCTTGAGCGTTGAACCAGCGACAGGCGCGCAAATGCAGGGTCGCGGTGGGCACCATCGCTTGAGCAATCGGCCGACTGCGCAACAAATCAGAAAACAGATGGTGATAACGATACCAGTGCCCATGTTCATCCAGCGGCACCAGAAAGACCTGATGCGCAAGCAGGAAACGCAGGATCTCGGCGCTGTCGTGGGCCTCGCGAACGGCGTCGCACAACTCGCTGCAAAAGCGCTCCTGCGGGGCAGTGTCGTAGAGAAACGCCTGGACTTCGGCGGGCAGGCAATCGATGACTTCTTCCAGGAGATAGTCGCGGATCAACCCTTCCCCGCCGTTCAGCGCTTGCGGTAACGCAGCATCGCTGCCGGCCTCGGACACCGCAAGCAGCCAGAAACGCAAACCGGCGACCCAGCCTTCGCTGCGCTGGATAAGGTTTTCCAGGGCCTCGCCGCGCAGTGATGTGCTGTGGCGATCGAGCAGGGTCAAGGCTTCGTCATGGGTCAGGCGCAGATCCGCCTCGTGCAACTCCAGCAACTGCCGCGACAGCCGCAGGCGCGCCAGATGCCAGTCCGGACGCTGCCGACTGGTGACCATGACCAGCAAGCCATCGGGCAAATGATTGAGGAAAAATTGCAGGCAACGGTCGAGCACAGGCCCTTGGGCGAGATGGTAATCGTCGAGAACCAGCAACAGCGGCGTGGCCGGATCGAGGTGCAGCGTCAGCTCATCGAGCAAACCGTCGAGCCATTCTTCGAAGGCAAACGGCTGGTGGCGCTGCCGCATTTTCAGCAGGCCCAGTGCGCGGCTGCCCAGTTGCGGAAAGTAGTCTTGCAAGCCTTCGAGCAGGCGTTCGAGAAACCGCCCGGGGTCGCTGTCGCGCGGGCTCAGCCCCAGCCAGAGGCTCTGCCAGTGCGCCGGCAGACCTTGGCAGAACTCCACCGCCAGCGAGCTCTTGCCAAACCCGGCGGGGGCGCTGACCAGCAACAGGCGCCCACCGAGCCCGGCCTGCAGGCGCTCGCAAAGGCGTGGTCGCAAGACGTAGCCGTCGGGCAGCGGCGGGCGAAAAAAACGCCCGTCCAATGCCGCGACGGCAACGCTTGCGGGACCCGGAAGTGGGGACAGATCAGTCATGGCCGGCTCTTGTTCGAATTGCTGTTGGCGGCGTTGCAGATGTCCGCAGACTAGCCTTAAACGAACCGGTTATGAAGGTTGCTGCTACAAATGGCTACAAAAAGACTACAGGCAAAAAAACGCCCCGAACCAGTCGGGGCGTTTTCACGAGGATGCGGCCTCGCGTTTACAGCGGTTTAGCGAACACCATCCTGACGCAGTGCAGCCGGGGTGAAGTCGCTGGTGGTGGCGGTGAAGCCGAAGTCATACGCCTGCTTCTCTTCGTTCTTCATGCCCAGTGCCAGGTAGCGGCCGGACTGCAGGTCGTAGAGGGTTTCCAGGGCATACCACGGCACTTGCTTGTCGTAGTAGTTCTCGGCATGCGCCTCGGCCACACGCCACAGTTGACCACGACCGTCGTAGTGGTCGATCACCGCAGCTTGCCAGGTGTCTTCGTCGATGTAGAAGTCACGTTTGGCGTAGATGTGGCGCTGACCTTCTTTCAGGGTTGCAACCACGTGCCAGACGCGGCGCAGCTCGTAACGCGCCAGATCCTGATTGATGTGGCCGGCCTTGATGATGTCGGTGTACTTGAGCTTCGGATCGTCGAGCTTGTAGCTGTCGGAGGCGATGTACATCTCTTTCTTGCCTTCGAGCTTCCAGTCGTAGCGATCCGGCGCACCGTTGTACATATCGAGGTTGTCGGAGGTACGCAGACCGTCCGCCGCAGTACCCGGACCGTCATAGGACACTTGTGGCGCCCGGCGCACACGACGCTGACCGGCGTTGTAGACCCACGCCGAACGTGGCTCCTTCACTTGGTCGAGGGTTTCGTGCACCAGCAACACACCACCGGCCAGACGTGCCGGCGCCGTCACTTTCTGCTTGAAGTAGAACAGGATGTTGCCCGGGTTTTTCGGGTCGTAGTCCTTCATCTTGTCGCGGAACACGAACTGGTCCTGGAAGTACACCAGACTGAACGAGCCGTTCGGCTGCGGCGTCGCCTGGGTCACCAGACGGGTCACGCTGCCGCCGCGATAGCGGGTGATGTGGTTCCAGATGACTTCCACACCGCTTTTCGGAATCGGGAACGGTACAGCGGTTTCAAAGTTTTCCAGACCGTTGCCACCGGACACCAGATTGGTGGTGGTGGCGTTTTTCTTGATCGAGGCGAACACTTCATCCGGCACGGTGGCGCCGCGATGCGACGGATACACTGGCATCTTGAAGGTGTCCGGGTAACGCTTGAACATCGCGTACTGGCCCGGCGCAAGCTTGTCCTTATATTTGTCGGCGTCCTTCGCAGTGATGGTGAACAGCGGTTGCTCACTGGCGTACGGGTTGGACAGGAAACCTTTGCTGTCGACGCTGCCCGCATTCTTCGGCAGCGGCTTCCAGGCCGGGATCGAACCGTCGGCATTGCCGGCCATTTCGGCGCCCATCGGGGTCAGGCTCTTGCCCAGTTTGTCGGCTTCGGCAGCAGGCACTGCGGCCATGACACCGGTCGCCAGCAGCGACAGGCCCAGAACACCGGCGTGGAACAGACTCTTTGTTATTTTCATAAATTCGTTCGTCCTGAAATGCAGTGCTTAGAAGTTCACGCCGAAGCTGAGCGCAACGAAGTCGCGATCATCCACGGTGGTGTACTTGCCGTCGAAGAAGTTGGTGTAAGCCAGGCTCGCGGTATAGGTGTTCTGGTACTCGGCATCAACGCCGAGGCTGACAGCCTTGCGCCCTTCCTCGAAGTTGCCGCCAGGGCCTGGCGAGTAACCGCTGACGTCGTGGGACCAGGCCACGTTCGGCTTGAGGTTCACACCCGCAAACACGTCGTTGTATTCCCAGATCGCCCGACCGCGGTAGCCCCAGGACATCGACGTGGTGAAACCGTCATTGTCGCAATTGCGGCTGCGGTTGTTTTGCGGCGAGCCAGGCCCGGCGCCATTGATGGTGCTGGCGTTGAGAATATTGGCGCAGGTATTGACGCCGCCAGTGGCCGGCAACTCACCCGGGCCATATACCGGATCGCGGCCATAACGTTTGTCGGAACGGCTTTCCAGGCCGCCGACGTAGGTCGCGCCGACTTCACCAACAAGGGTCAGACGGCTGGCGCCCATGACCTGATCGAAGAAATGCGTGAACGTTGTCTGCAGCTGGGTGATTTCCTTGCGCTCGTAACCGTGCAGATCCTGACCCGGCACGCCATTGAGTATCGAAGCGTTGGTCAGTGCGCCGCCGATCGGACGCACACCGGCGAACAGGATATCGGTGGAGTTCAGTTGCACCGGTGCGTTCGGACGGTAGCTGATCTCGCCGCTCCACGCCGTACCGGTAGGCAGGGTAGTGGAGAAGCTCAGGCCGTAGAGACGAATGTCTTCAGGATATTCAATGAAGTAATTCGAGTTGCCCGCGACCAGCAGTGGTGCGAGTGCCGCAAAAGGCCCCGGCAGCGCGCGCGCCGTGTTGTAGACCGATTGTGGCGCACCGGTGGCGCTGAAGATCGGCGCACGGCTGTGGTAGTTCATGAAGTAGGCGCCGAACTCGGTGTCCAGCGGTTCATACATGTACTTGAAGGAGGCGCCCCACTGCCCGCTGTCACGGGCATCGCGATCCGGGCCACGACGTACCAGCACGCCTTCCTCGTTGACGTTGACGCCGTTGGCGCCCAACGGCCCCAAGGCAATGGCCGGGATTTGCGAACGCTTGTTCAGCACGCGCAGGTTGTCGTTGCAACCGTCGGCAACGATGTCCGGCTGCGAGAAGAACGTGCCGCAGTTATCGACAACGGTCTGGTCCCATTCCAGCTGATAGAACGCTTCGGCCGAAAGGTTTTCGGTCAGGCTCTGGGACACGTAGAACATGTTGACCGGAATCAGGCCTTCCTTGATCTCGGCACCTGGACGGCGGAACGCCGACACATCGATCGGGTTGATCGAGTTGATGCCGCCACCGATGAAGGTACTTTCACCCCAGCTCACCACCTGCTTGCCCAGACGCACGGAGCCTGGCTGATCGGCGATCGAGTAGTTGTGGTAGACGAAGGCGTCGAGGATCTGCCCGCCGGACGACTTGGCGCCCTCTTTGCGGCCCGAATCGCTGATGTCCTTGAACTCGCGGCTTTCGTCCTTGAGTTCGAAGTCGTACCAGTATTTGCCACGGACGAACACGCCGGTGTCGCCGTATTTCAATTCAAGGTCATGGATGCCCTTGAAGATCTTCGAAAAGGTTTCGCCGCTCTTGAAGTTGGCGTGGCCGTCGTCGGAAGTCTGCGACAGACCGTGACCACCATTGTTGACGCCGATGAGGTTCTTGTTCGGGCTCTGGGTAGACCAACTGGCGCCGATCGACAGGGATGAATCGAACTGACCTTCGATTTCACCGACGTTGAAACTGACGCCGAATGCGGGCCCGGCGAGCGAAGAAGCAAGACTGACCGCCAGAGGCAGTTTCGCCCGGCGCCAGAACTGGTTTACTGAGGTCATCGACGCTACTCCATGTGCATTATTTTTATGGCAGTGAGTACTTTTAAAAACGTTGTGGGTGACCGGGTGCCAGCGGCGACCCGAAATCACTCCAAAGATGCATCGCCCCGATGTGTGCGTGTGCCCCGTTCTTAAAAATCCTTGAGCGGACTATAGCCAGCAGGTGGTACTGCTTGATCCCTCTAAAGTGTGATTTGCAGCTGCCAGCCACTCTGGAACAGTCCTTTCGCCAGTCCGACAGATGTCGGCACGGCAAGGATGGCTGAATTTTTCGATTTCACAAGCCAAGCGCTTGCTTGGTGGGTCTGGCGCGCCGTTTTCGGCGCCCCAGCAGACACTCAAAGTGTCGAAAGGAAGGTGCTGTTGTTGGTCTGCCATTCCGTGATGTCGAGGCGGATGCGCTTCTTGTCGAGCTTGCCGACGCTGGTCTTGGGAATTTCGGTAACAAGGGCGATCTGACTTGGAATCGCCCACTTGCTCAAGTGCCCTAACTCCACGAACGGCTTGAGGTGTTCCTTGAGCTCGCGCGCCCCGATTTCATGACCTTCACGAATCACCAGCAGGGCAAACGGACGCTCGCCCCACTGTGGATCGGCGATGCCCACCACTGCTACTTCGCGTACCGCGACATGACGACTGATCAGGTCTTCGAGGTCCAGCGAAGAGATCCACTCGCCGCCGGTCTTGATCACGTCCTTGATGCGGTCGCGGATGTCGATCACGCCCATGCTGTCGAGCGTCGCCACATCACCGGTATGCAGCCAGCCACCGGCCCAGAGTTCGGCGCCCTTCTGCGGTTCGTTGAAATAGCCTTCGGTCAGCCATGGTGCGCGCAGCACCAGTTCGCCCTGGGTTTCGCCATCGGCCGGGAGGAAGTTGCCCTCGGCGTCGACGATTGCTGCCTCAACCAACGGCCCCGGCACACCGGCCTTGATCCGGTAGGTGGTGCGCTCGTCTTCAGTGCCGGCCATCAGCTCATCATTGAGATGCGCACAGGAAACCAGCGGACCGGTCTCGGACATGCCGTACGCAGCGGTGAGCTGAATACCGCGCGCCTTGGCGGTTTCATACAAGGTGCGATTGAGCGCACTGCCGCCAATGACGATTTTCCAGCCACCAAAATCGGTGCCCTGCGCGCCTTTGGCATTCAGCAACATTTGCAGGATGGTCGGCACGCAGTGGGAGAACGTGACCTTCTCCTTGCGCCACAGCTCGACCAGAAACTCCGGATCGTAACGCCCCGGATAAACCTGTTTGAGTCCAAGCATGGTCGCCACGTAAGGCAGGCCCCAGGCGTGAACGTGGAACATCGGGGTGATCGGCATGTACACGTCGTTGGTGCCGAGCAGACGCACGCTGTCGATCGAGCCCATGATGGTCGACACGCCCATGGTGTGCAGCACCAGTTGTCGATGGGTGAAATACACGCCTTTCGGGTTGCCGGTGGTGCCTGTGGTGTAGAACGTGGTGGCGACCGAATTTTCGTCGAAATCCTGGAAGTCGTATTGCGGGCTGGCGGCTGCCAACAGTTGCTCATACTCGCCAACCAGGTTCGGCAGCTCGGCGGTTTTTTCCGGCAGATCGGTCAGCAGCAGGGTTTTCTTCACTGTGGTCAGGTGCGGCGCGATCGCTTGATACAGGCCGACGAACTCGCTGTTGACCAGCACAAAGCGGTCCTCGGCGTGGTTCATGGTGTAGAGGATCTGCTCCGGCGACAGGCGCACGTTGATGGTGTGGATCACCGCGCCGATCATCGGAATGGCAAACATGCATTCCAGGTAACGATGGCTGTCCCAGTCCATCACCGCCACGGTATCACCGGCCTTCACACCAGCCGCCGTCAACACGTTGGCCAGCCTCGCGACACGCTCGATCAGGGTCGGATAGCTGTAGCGCAACTGGTCACGGTAGATGATCTCGCGAGTTTTCTCGTAGCGGGCGCCGGACATCAGCAGCCGTTTAATCAGCAATGGATACTGGTAGGCCCCATCGGCCGGGGGAATGACGCGAGTCTGCAACATAAGAATCCCTTTTCTGACTGCACGGTGTTGGCGTAGAGATTTGTACTCTAGAACCCTTATACGCCAGCCAAATCAGCCGAAGGAATGATTTGCACAGCCGTACAAATGCTAGCTTTGCGCCAGCATTTGCCGGAATTCGCCACCGCTCAGGCGGTTTGTCCTGCCGCCTCTTCGGAAGGTGTGCGTGGGAAAACCACTGCGGCCAGGAAGGTCAAAGCACCGAAACCCGCCAGAATCAGATAAAGCCCCACAAAACCCTGGCGCGGTTCGACAAAGGAAATCAGCGGAATCGCCGTCGCACTGGCACCGAACGATAAACAGTAACGCAGGGCAAAGACCCGGGATTGCCACTGCGGTGCGACGAAGTTGGCGACCATGGCATCGTTCACCGTGACCTGACCGAACACCACAAACATGAACGCTGCACCGAGAGCGATCACCACCCAGCCGTCGGCATAGGCCAGCGCAAACAGCAGCGGTGCCTGGCACATCGTCAACACAATGAACGGCCATTTCAGACTGATCCGGTGCAACACCCGACCAATGCTCAACTGCGCGACCGCACCAAACGCGTAGGCCAGACTGACCACCACGCCAAGGGTTTGCGGCGAGGCGAACAGCTCATGCAAGCGCTCCTGAAATAATTTCGGATAGGTCATGGTGGTGGTGTTGAACACCACGCCACCGGTGGCCGTCGCCAGCGCCAGCACGCCGAACACCATAACCATCGAAATGCGCTGGCCGCCGGCGCCTTTGAGGGCGGTGTGCGGGCGTTGCGGAATCGGCTCCTCACGCACCTGCAAGGCAAAGCCGATACCCAACACAATCGCCACCGCCCCCGGTAACAGAAACGCCGAGCGCCAGCCGAATTGCGCCACCAGCAAACCGGTGATCAGCGCCGAAAACGCCACGCCGAGGTTGCCCCACATACCGTTGATGCCGATTTCCCGGCCTCGGTTCTGCGCGTACGCGACCAACATTGCCGTGCCCACCGGGTGATAGATCGCGGCAAAAATGCCGATCAGGGTCAGGCCGATCACCAGCATGGCCGGGCTGTTACTCAGGCCGGTGAAGATCGCCGAAGCGCCGATGCCGAAGAAAAACACCAGCATCATCTGCCGCCGGCTCCAGTGATCGCCCAGCCAACCGGCGGGTAGCGAACAGGCGCCGAAAGCGATGAAGCCGCCGAGCGACAGGCCGATCAGCGCGGCGTAATCAAGGCCGAAGGCCTGGGTCATGCCGAGCACGGCAGCGGGAAATATCAGCATGAACATGTGATCGATCACATGGGCAGCGTTGATGTAGCGGATGACTTGGCTGGATTGATTCATTGCGGCACGCTTTTCGTTGTTGTGATGCGCCTATGCTAAGTTGGCGAAAAAGCGCATTCCTGCCAAACAAGTCATCAAAACCGCCATGTTGATCAGCCACTTCGAACACGGCCCGGTGAGCGCCTATCCCCGGGATTATCTGGACGGCGCGCACCAGCCGCTGCACCTGCATCGCGAGGCACAGTTGCTGTATGCCGTCTGCGGCGTCATGCGCGTGGTCACGGAATCGGGCGCGTGGGTGATTCCGCCCAGCCGCGCGGTGTGGATTCCGCCGGAAGTGGCGCACGAGATTTTCATGTCCGGCGATGTGCAGATGCGTTCGCTGTTCATTGCCCCTGAGCTGTCGCCGGCCAGCTTGCATCAGTGCTGCGTATTGGCGGTCACGCCGTTGTTGCGCGAGCTGATCCTGCGTGCCGTGCAAGGCCCGCCGCATGCCGACAATCCGCTGATTCAGCAACTGATGCTGGAAGAACTCGCCAGCCTGGAAAACCTGCCGCTGCACATCCCGATGCCCAGCGACCGGCGCCTGCAAAACATTTGTCTGGCGCTGCTGCAAACCCCGGATCATCCCAACACGCTGGAAGACTGGGCGCAGCAGGTCGGCGCCAGTTCGCGCACACTGACGCGGCTGTTTCAGCAACAACTGCAGATGAATTTCAATGCCTGGCGCCAGCAACTGCGCCTGATGGAAGCCCTGCCGCGCCTGCTCGCCGGAGACAGCATACAAAGCGTGGCGCGGGACTCGGGTTACGGCAGCGCGCGGGCGTTCAGCGCGATGTTTCGACGCCTGCTCGGGGAGAATCCCCGCGAGTATCTCAATACCCTCAGCAAGCTCAGCGAACTCCTTTAGGAATCACCCCAATACCTTGTGGGAGCGAGCCGGCTCGCTCCCACAGGTTGTTTGCGGTGTTTTCTCAATGCATTTCGGTAAACGCGATTTTCACGCCGAGCGCGATCAGCACCGCGCCCATAGTGCGATCAAACCAGTGGCCCATGCGGGCAAAACCGGCGCGTACCCGTTGCTGGCTGAACAGCATCGCCACCAGGCAGAACCAGAACGCGGTCGCGACCGCCAGATAAACCCCGTAACCCGCCTGAATCGCCAGCGGCGTGTGCGGGTTGATGACCACGGTGAACAGCGACAGGAAGAACAGCGTAGCTTTCGGGTTTAGACCGTTGGTGACGAAACCCGAGGTGAAAGCGCCACGGGCAGTGCGCACACCCGCTTCCTTGTGCAGGTCATCGGTGACGGTTTTTGCCGGCTGAGCGCGCAAAGCCTTGAAACCGATGTACAGCAGGTAAGCCGCGGCGGCCCATTTCAAGGCGTTGAACAGCACGATCGACTGCGACACGATCAGGCCGATGCCCAGCAGCGAATACCCCACGTGCAGGAAAATCGCCGTGCCGACACCCAGCGCCGTCCAGGTGCCGGCGCGCCGACCGTGGGTCACGCTCTCGCGCACCACCACGGCAAAGTCCGGGCCGGGGCTGGCAACGGCCAGCAGGTGGATCAGTGCAACGGTCAAGAACTCGGTCCAGTACATGGGGGCTCCTCTTTAACAGCTTGGTAAATAAAAATCTGTTGGCAACACAATCACCTGTGGTGAGGGGATTTAGCGAAACGTCGCACCGCCCCGATCGACTGCGCAGCAGTCGCAATACCATTGCCATTGCCTGGTCTGATCCACCCAAACAGCCGTTTTTGGGGCTGCTTCGCAACCCATCGGGGATAAATCCCCTCGCCACAGGGTATTGCGGGCGCTTTGCGTAACGATTTGTTTCATCTGGTAGGCTCGGCAGATTACGCCTTCCGTTCAAAGCACAAAAGGTACAGTTGATGACGAACCCGCGCCGCGCCGTATTCCTCGATCACCCTTCGCTGGACCTGGGCGATCTCGACCTCAGCCCGTTGCGCGCCTGCTTCAGCGACCTGCAACTGTTTGCCCAGACCTTGCCGGAACAAGTCACCGAACGCCTGCAAGGCGCAACAGTAGCGATCTCCAACAAGATCCTGATCGACGCCGCCGCCATGGCCGCCAACCCGGATCTAAAGCTGATCCTGATTACCGCCACCGGCACCAACAACGTCGACCTCGCCGCCGCCCGCGCTCAGGGCATCACCGTGTGCAACTGCCAGGGTTACGGCACGCCATCGGTGGCGCAACACACGATCATGTTGCTGCTCAACCTCGCCACCCGCCTGGCCGATTATCAGAAAGCCGTCGGCGAAGGTCGCTGGCAGCAGGCCAAACAGTTCTGCCTGCTCGACTACCCGATTGTCGAACTAGAAGGCAAAACCCTTGGCCTGCTCGGCCATGGCGAACTCGGCGGCGCTGTCGCACGTCTGGCTGAGGCGTTCGGCATGCGCGTATTGCTTGGGCAGATTCCGGGGCGCCCGGCCCGCCCGGATCGTCTGCCACTGAACGAATTGCTGCCGCAGATCGACGCCCTCACCCTGCACTGCCCGCTCAATGAACACACCCGCCACTTCATCGGCGCCCGCGAGCTGGCTTCGATGAAACCCGGGGCGTTCGTGGTCAACACCGCCCGTGGCGGGCTGATCGATGAACAGGCGCTGGCCGATGCCTTGCGCGCCGGCCATCTCGGCGGCGCCGCCACCGATGTGCTCAGCGTCGAGCCACCCACCCAGGGCAATCCGCTGCTGGCCGCCGACATTCCGCGCCTGATTGTCACCCCGCATAACGCCTGGGGCAGCCGCGAAGCCCGGCAGCGCATCGTCGGTCAATTGACTGAAAACGCAGAGGCGTTCTTCAGCGGTAAGGCGCTGCGGGTCGTCAGTTGATAAACTGCGGCACTTTTTTTTGAGGAGCAGTTATGGATCCGCGCAGTGAAGTACTGCTTCGTCAGGCCGAGTTATTCCAGGGTTCGCTGTTGCTGGCCGGTTTGCCTGCCGACGATTTGCTCGGGCGCCTGCCCAATGCGTTTGGCTGGTGCTGGCATGCCGGCGATCAAGCCGCCCTCGAAGCGCGTTTCGAAGGTCGCAGTCATTTTGGCGTGAACATTCCAGAGCGCGAGTTCGACAGCGCCGTGGTGTTTTTGCCCAAGTCCAAGGACCTGACCGATTACATCCTCAACGCGGTGGCGGCGCGTCTGGCTGGGCGCGAAGTGTTTCTGGTCGGCGAAAAACGCAGCGGTATCGAAGGCGCGTCCAAGCAGCTCAACCCGTTCGGTAAGCCACGCAAGCTCGATAGCGCGCGTCACTGCCAACTGTGGCAAGTCACGGTCGCCAATGCGCCTGAAGCGAAATCGCTGGACAGTCTGGCGCAGACCTATGAGCTGCCATTGGCCGAAGGCCCGCTGAAAGTCATCAGCCTGCCGGGCGTGTTCAGCCATGGCCGACTTGATCGCGGCAGCGCGCTGCTGCTGGAGCATCTGGACAAACTGCCGAGCGGTCATCTGCTCGACTTCGGTTGTGGCGCGGGCGTGTTGGGCGCTGCGGTCAAACGTCGCTACCCGCACAACCAGGTCACGTTGCTCGATGTTGATGCGTTTGCCGCCGCCAGCAGCCGACTGACTCTGGCTGCCAACGGTCTGGAAGCGGACGTGCTGACCGGTGACGGAATCGACGCCGCGCCGATGGGCTTGAGCGCCATTCTGAGCAACCCGCCGTTCCATGTCGGCGTGCATACCGATTATTTCGCCACCGAGAACTTGCTGCGAAAAGCAGCCAAACATCTGAAAAACGGTGGCGAACTACGTCTTGTAGCGAACAGCTTCCTGAAGTATCAACCGTTGATCGAGGAGCATCTTGGGGTCTGTGCAATCAAGGCCGAGGGCAATGGTTTTCGCATCTACCGCGCCAAGCGCGGCTGAAATTTCTTTTCAAAAAGAGGCTTGCTCAATCGGATTTGCCTAGGCAGAATCCGCTCCGTCCTAGGGGAGTAGTCTCCCACGAGCGCCAAGCTCGTCCGGCATACGTCAACATACTTGATCCTCAGATCATGGCGTATGCGACCCAAGCGTCCGCATCAGACGGATCGCAGGGTTTGACAAGACCTATGACACGCACACCTTACCCGGGGCGGGAAGGCTGTACGTGTCATAGCCGTGTCGACCCGCCCCTTAGGAAAATCCTGATGCTGGACTCATTACTCGTTCCCACCGCAATCGTTGCCTTGGCCGAAATCGGCGACAAGACGCAACTGCTCGCGCTGATTCTCGCCGCTCGCTTCCGCAAACCCTGGCCAATCATTGCCGGTATTGTTGCCGCGACCCTGGCTAACCACGCAGCAGCCGGTGCGGTCGGCGCCTGGTTCGGCAGCTTTTTCTCAGACTCTGTTCTGCACTGGATTCTCGCCGCAAGCTTCGCCGCCACTGCGTTGTGGACGCTGGTGCCAGACAAAATGGACGACGATGAAACCAGCACCGCACGCAAGTTCGGGCCTTTCCTGACTACGCTGATTGCGTTCTTCCTGGCCGAAATGGGTGACAAGACACAGGTCGCGACAGTGATGCTCGCCGCGCAATACCCGGAACTCTGGCTGGTGATTATCGGCACCACGGCGGGCATGTTGATTGCTAACGTGCCGGTGGTATTGGCGGGTAATTTTGCGGCGGATAAATTGCCGTTGACCTTGATCCGTCGCCTGGCGGCTTCGGCATTCCTGATTCTGGCGATCGTCGCGGTGTACAAGGCGATGCAGAGCAGTGGCTGGGTTTAACCCTGAGAGAAGGATCGTTCCCACGCTCTGCGTGGGAATGCAGCCGGGGACGCTCTGCATCCCTTTTGGAACGCGGAGCGTCCCTTGAGACATTCCCACGCAGAGCGTGGGAACGATCACCGACTTAGGATTTCGGGGCCTGTTCGTACAGCGGCATAACCTTAGGGATCGCCGCTTGCAACGAGGCAATCCGGCTGGTCGATGCCGGGTGAGTGCTCATGAACTCCGGCGGCGAACCTTCCGACGCCTTGCTCATCTTGTTCCACAGCGTGATCGCCGCGTTCGGGTTGTACCCCGCGCGTGCGGCCAGCTCCAGACCAATCAGGTCGGCTTCGTTTTCGTTGGCACGGCTGTTGGGCAAGGTCATGCCGTAGTTGGCCACGGTGTCGGCCAGCGCCAGACTGTCCTGACCCAGACCGAGCAACGCGCCCGCGCCCTGCTTGGCCATTTCAACGCCATAGGCTTTCGACATCGCTTCACGACCGTGCTCGCGCAAGGCGTGGGCGATTTCATGGCCCATCACCGCAGCGATTTCATCGTCGGTGAGTTTCAGGCTGTCGATCAGCCCGGTATAGAAAATGATCTTGCCGCCAGGACCACAGTTGGCGTTGAGTTCATCGCTCTTGATCAGATTGACTTCCCACTGCCACTGCGCCGCATCCGGACGGAAGTTCGGCGCCTGGGCGATCAAACGGTTGGCAATCGCCTGAACCCGCTTGGCCTCTGGGCTGGTCTTGTCCAGCACGCCTTTGCTCGATGCTTCGCCGACGGTCTTCTGATACGACTGGGCATACATCTGGTCGACCTCTTGCGAGGACAGCATGCTGAACATGTACTGCTTGCGCTCCACACCCACGGCGCCGCCGCTGGTGGTGTTGACCGACTGACAACCGGCCAGCAACAGCGCTGCGCTCAGTGCACTTACAACCAATGTCTTGTTCATTCAAAAGCTCCCTGAAAACCTGCGCGTATCCTAGGCGGGTAATTGTATCGACGCCAGATACAACGGACGTATTGCAGCGACTTTCAGAAATTTCCCGCACCCCTGTCGTAAAAAATTCACAGCGCCCGACAAGCCTCTGCCACGGCGTCGCCCACTGATCCATTTGCGACATCCCTGGGCAAATCCCTTCGCCGCGACTCATGGCGCAATGCCTGCTGCCGATACAACAGCGCAGACGTCCTCTTGCGTGCGGAGCTCCCATGAAGTTCAAGTCGATCCAGCTTTCCGTCGCCGCCCTGGCCGGCGCCATCGTTCTCAGCGTGGTCGCCGCGCTGGTGCTGTATGCGCTGTTTTCCGGCGCCCGCACTCAGGACATGGTGCAACAGCGCACCCAGGCCCAGTTCGAGCAAGTCATCGAACAGCGCCTGACCTCGCTGGCACAAACCCAGGTCAGCCAGATCCAGCGCGAACTCGAAGCGCCGCTGCTGATTGCCGGCGGACTCGTACGGGTCAACGCCCTGCTCGGCACGCCGGGCGCCGATGGCCAGCCGCGCTTGAACGTCAGCCGTGAGCAACTGATCAGCCTGATCAAAGAGAACGTCGAGAAGAACCCTAAGATTCTCGGCACCTACATCGGCTGGGAAAAAAACGCCCTCGATCACAACGACGCGGCCTACATCGGCACCAGTGTGGTGGGTATCGATGCGGCCAACGGGCGCTTCCTGCCGTGGTGGTTCCGTAATGACGACGGCACGCTCGGCCTCGATAAACTGGTGGACGTCGACGATCAGAAAGTCCTCTCCACCGGCGTGCGCGCCAGCGAGTACTACCTGTGCTCGAAAGAGAGCAAGAAATCCTGCGTGATCGATCCGGCGCCGTACAAGGTCGGCGACAAAATCGTCATGCTCGCTTCATTCATTGAGCCGATCATGCTCAATGGCGCGTTCCAAGGCATCGTCGGCGCCGACCTGTCGGTGAACTTCATCCAGGAAATGCTTCTGGGCGCCAACCAGAAACTTTATAGCGGCGCCGGGCAGATGGCGCTGGTCGGCGGCAACGGGCGGATCGTCGCCTACACCAAGGACACGAGCAAATTCGGCGAGAAGGTCAGCGACATTCTCGACGCCGAGCAGATTGCCAACATGGCCAATCTCAAGCGCGGCGAAGTCACTTATTCAGTCAACAAGGACAAGGGCCGCATCGAGTTGTACCTGCCGTTCGGCATCGGCCAGACCGACGCACGCTGGACACTGATGCTGCAATTGCCGTTGAACGCGGTGATGGCTGACTTGCAGAAACTTCAGGCCGACCTCGACGCCCAACGCAAATCCGACACCTTCGGCATGGCCATGGTCGGTCTGATCATCGCCGGCGTCGGCCTGTTGGTGATCTGGCTGGTCGGCCACGGCATCGCCCGACCACTGAAGCAAATGGTCGCCATGCTCGATGACATCGCTCAGGGCGAGGGCGATCTGACCCGGCGCTTGAGCAGTGACCGCAGCGATGAACTGGGCTCGATCGCCAAGGGCTTCAACACTTTCCTGAGCAAGTTGCAGGCGATGATCACCCAAGTGGTGACGTCGGTGCAGAGCGTCAGCGATTCGTCGGAACACACGGCCGACATTGCGATTCGCACCAACATCGGCATCCAGAAACAGATGGCAGAGATTGATCAGGTTGCCACGGCGGTGCAGGAAATGACCGCCACCGCGCAGGACGTGGCGCGCAACGCCACCCAGGCCGCGCAAGCCGCCAGCCACGCCGACCAGGCCGCCGGTCAAGGCATGCAGATTGTTCGCGACACGTCGAACTCGATTGGCGTGCTGGCGGTGGAAATCGGCAAGGCTGTGGAAGTGGTGCAGACACTGGCCAAGGACAGCGAAAACATCAATGCGATTCTGACCGCGATTCGCGGGATCGCCGAGCAGACCAATCTGCTAGCGCTGAACGCGGCGATTGAGGCCGCGCGAGCCGGTGAACAGGGTCGCGGGTTTGCGGTGGTGGCGGATGAAGTACGCAATCTGGCGCAGAAAACCCAGAAAGCCACCGAAGAAATCCAGTCCATGATCCAGCAACTGCAGCAGGGCACGCGCGACGTGGTGCGGGTCATGGAAGACAGCCAGAACCGCACCGACGAAAGCGTGCAGCACGCGGCGAAAGCGGCTGAGGCGCTGGAGACGATTACCCGGGCGGTGTCGGTGATCAACGACATGAACACGCAGATTGCCAGTGCGGCCGAGGAGCAGAGCGCGGTGGCCGATGACATCAATCGCAACGTGATCAATATCGGTCAGGTAGCCAATGAAGTGGCGGGCGGCGCGGATGAGTCGAGTTCGGCGAGTGCTGATTTGACCAAACTGGCGGAGCAGCAGCGGCGGTTGATCAATCAGTTCAAGGTCTGAAAAGCCAAAAGCCCCTCACCCCAGCCCCTCTCCCGAAGGGAGAGGGGGCCGACCGAGGTGTCTACCGTCATACATCGACCTGAAAAATCGTGGTGATTATGGATTCGGTGAAATGCTTTCAAGTCGGCGTATTTCGTCAATATCCCCCAATCAGTCCCCTCTCCCTCCGGGAGAGGGTTAGGGTGAGGGGCTTTTGATCTAAAGTCTTTAACCCGGCGTCAGACACTCCGGCCCGTTGAGCTTCGGATCATTGACCATATTCGCCAACACCCGCTCACGCAGCGCGGCAGGTTCACTGGCGAGCAGACCCTGCAAGACATGCAACGGCGTCTCGGGATCGAGCCACGCCGCCTGCCCGGCCTCATCGAGAATCAACGGCCGGCGCTGACTGGCCGCCGCTTGCGTGATCACCGCCGTGCTCAGCCACACCTGTTCCTGCACCGGATACGCTTCCCAGATCGCCGCAAAAAACAGCGAGGAGCCCTCCCCCGGCGTCAGCCAGTACGGGCGTTTGCGCTGGGTGCCACGCCATTCATAAAAGCCGTTGGCCGGCAGCAGGCAACGACGCAGACGCAAGGCTTCACGAAACATCGGTTGCTCGGCCACGGTTTCCGCCCGGGCATGCGCTGGCGTGCGCGACAGATCGGTCAGCCACGGTGGCGTCAGCCCCCAGCGCGCACGGGCCAATGTGCGCTGGCCGTCTTCAGCGGCACGCAGCATCAACACCGAATCACTAGGGGAAATGTTCCACTGCGCCAGTTGATCGGCAGGAAAACCTGGCAGGGCCGCGAAATCACGGTTCCAGCGAAACAGGGCATAACGTCCACACATGGGGCAACACGACTCAGAAGTAAAACGAACGTCAGCCTAACAGACCAGCGTACCGGGGAAACTCTCCGGTTCATCGCCGGGCAGCGGCAGCGCGGCATTGTACGCGGTGATCAACTCGCGGGCGTACTCGGCCTGATCGTTGTCGACCGACAGTCCCAACAGGCCAAAAATTGGCAGTTCACCCGTACCGCCGAGCAGATCGCGCCCCACCAGGTGCGCCTCGATGCCTTCGCTGGCGAGCATGCCCTTGAGCATTTCGCCTTCCATGAGGTTTTCCGGCTCGTAGATTCGCTGCATGGGCGCCCCTCACTCGTTTTCGCTGAAGACTTCCAGAAACCAATCCTCTTCATGTACCTGCAATACGAACGTGATCGGCCGACAACACACCTGACAGTCCTCGATGTAGGTCTGATCGCCAGCGGACAGGTCCACGGTCGTCTCGACCTCTTCACCACAATACGGACATTCATACAGTGCGGCTTCCAGCATCGCGGTCTCCCAAGTGACTTGTGCGTATAATCGCCGGTCTATTTGCAGGGCTATTTTTGTCTGGCTACTTTTTCAGACCGTGCCCCGTGGTGTTTGATCAACACCTTTACTTACCCTAGCCGTTTCCAACAAGAGAGCATGATGGGCGAATTCGATGCCATCCGACCTTACGACGACAGCGAAGTACCTGTGGTACTGGCAAGGCTGCTCGGCGACAAGGCGTTTCTAGATATCCTCACCCACTTCCGCTTCCCGCGTTTTGCCGGTGCCTTCGGCTGGATGCTCAAACCACTTATAGCCCATCGGCTGCGTCGTGAGTTTGCCGACGTGACCTCGGTGGCGAGTTTGCAGGACAAGGTCGAGTCTTACGTCGACCACACCATCGAGCGCGCCACCGACGGCGTGACCTACACCGGTGTCGAGCAATTCAAGTCCGGCAGCGCTTATCTGTTCATCGCCAACCACCGCGACATCGTGATGGACCCGGCCTTCGTCAACTACGCCGTGTACCACGCCGGCCTGCCGACGCCGCGCATCGCGATTGGCGACAACCTGCTGCAAAAGCCGTTTGTCAGCGACCTGATGCGCTTGAACAAAAGTTTTATCGTGCACCGCTCGATCACCGGGCGCCGCGAGAAAATGGCCGCCTATCAATTGCTCTCGGCGTACATCAACCACTCGATCCGCAACGATTGCGCGTCGATCTGGATTGCTCAGGCTGAAGGCCGGGCGAAGGATGGCGACGACCGTACCGAGTCGGCGATCCTCAAGATGTTCCACATGAGCCGCAAGGACGAGCCGTTCGGCGAAGTGATCCAGTCGCTGAACGTCACCCCGGTGTCGATAAGTTACGAATACGACCCGTGCGACCAGGCCAAGGCCCGCGAGCTGTACATCCGCGCCACCACTGGCACTTACGCGAAGGCACCGGGCGAGGATGACGTGAGCATCGCCAAGGGCATCACCGGCTACAAGGGCCGCGTGCACGTGAACTTCGCGGCGCCGATCAAAGAACTGTTCGAAGACACCAAGCAATTGGCAGTCGAAATGGACAAGCAGATTCTCGGCGGCTATCGCCTGTTCCCGGTGCATTACCTGGCGTATGCGCAGTGGGCGGAAGCTGATCCGGCACTGAATGTGCCAAAGGCTGCCGAGGTGTTCCCGGCGGATGAACTGGCCAAGGCGCAGGAAGAATGGCAGAGCCGACTGGATGCCTGCCCTGAGGAGCATCGACCGTATCTGGTGCTGCAATATGCGACGCCGGTGCGTAATCAATACCGGGTCAAGGCTGGGTTGCCGCTGTAATCAACAGCGCTGCGCACCTGTGGCGAGGGGATTTATCCCCGATGGGGCGCGAAGCGGCCCCAGGTTTCTGCCTGAGAAATCATGGGCCTGCTGCGCAGGCCATCGGGGATAAATCCCCTCACCACAAGGTTTTGCATTCGCTTCAGAAGCGGGTGCTGATCCACGAGATGATCAGGGCCAGGCCGAGGCAGGCAAACCCGAAACGGTAGAAAAACCGGTTCATGCGTAGCGTCGCCCAATCGAGGATCGGCTCGGCGTTCGGTTGCGCCTGACGCTGAGCAGCAATGCTGGCCATCGCACGCTGTTCACGGCGGCGGGTCGCGTGCAGCAGCCAACTGCCCGGGAACGCCAATAACAGCGCGAGCAGGTTGATCAATTTGGCGGGATGGGCGGTAAACAGCGTCATCAAATGCAGCGACATCACAGACCTCAAACGTAATCGGTGTGGCGGACGCCAGACCGACGACCGCGGCGGGATTCTACCGAAACCTGCCCCCGACGCCTGCCCTTTACGACAAATAACCCAACAATCGACCGATGGCTGTCCTGTGTCACGGCTTCGTCATGTAGATGCACCACCATGCGCGCCTCGAAACCGACACGGAACGCGACATGCTTCACGCTGAAAACCAGGATCGCCTGTACCTCATCGCCCCTTACGACGAACAGCAAAGCCTCGTCGGCAGCCTCGCCTTCAATGTTCAGGATCGCCATTGGCTGGTGTATTGCGCGCTGGGCGGGCACCAGCATGCGGATTTGCCCGAGACCGATTTGCTGACGGGTGTCAGCGTGCTCGACTTTTACTCACAGGCCGCCTGACACACCACTGCTTCTGTGAGAGGCGGCTTGGGTCATTCAGGGAAGTCGTGCAGACATGAAAAAGCCCGAAACCATCACTGGCCCCGGGCTTTTTCACATCAGGCGATTGCCTTACTCAGCAAGCACCTGACCCACAGTCGGGTCCTTGAACAGACGCGTCAACGCATCGCTCAATACATCGCTGACCAGTTTGGTGTTGGTTTCCTGGTTCGGTGCCATGCCGAAACGCTGGTCCAGCGAAGCACCGTAACGGCCGCTGTAGCGACGGTTGGCGTTCTGCACGTCGGAGCGGAAGGTCGCGCCGATGGTGGCTTCAGTCACGTACATGCCTTCTTTCGGCGACTGGTATTTCAGCTCGGCCAGGGTCACGGTCAGCTGCGGCGCGTTTGGCGCATTGTTGGTCGGGGTGAAGCCGAGCAGGCGCACGGCGGCTTCAGCCTGAGCCTGCAACTTCGGCAGGATCTGCTCGCGTTGCACGGTGATGGCGCTGGTTTCCGGGTACAGACCGCCACGGGTGCCGAGGGTTGGCGACGGACGACCGTCGACCACACGTACTACCACAGGCTGGCCACGGCCGACCGCAGCCAACTGCGTGGTCAGCTTCGGCTCCGGGCTCAGTTGTTGCGGGCTGTGGGCGCAGCCGGCCAGGGTCAAACCGGCCACAGTGATCAAACCGAACAACAGGCGTTGCAACATGCTCTTCTCTCCAGAATCAGGCACAAACAGGCCGGCAGTATAGCGGTGGGCCACTGCAGCTCACCAGCATCGCGCAGTGAATACTGAAATGTCTGACAAACCCCGTCGAAAGCGGTTCCTGTCACAGATTCTTCACCGCCCATACACCTTGACGTCACGGCCGTTGGGCAACCTTCCAATCAGTCCTCCAACAAGGTACTCGGCCATGCGTTATCTGATCTCGTTGTTCGCTCCACGTCCGCTGCACCGCAGCTTTGCCCTGCTCGACCGCAACGGCCACTGCCAGGCGTTCAAGCAGTGCAGCCTGCAACCGATGGGCGATGGCTGGGTGGAAATCGAAGAAATCCGCCTCACCTGGTTGAACCAGCCGCTGCCGGCCAGCGCACGGGTCGTACCGCGACAAATGCGCGCACGGGCCCAAGTGCAGTTGAGCATCTGACCGGATGCCTAATAAAAGTCATTAAACACGAGCAACTCCGCGCATTTCTTCGATACAATCTCCCCCCGATTATAAGGACGTCTCCTGATCGGGCCCCGCAACAGCGTCAATGCGCTTGCATTGGCATCAAAATCGCCCACAGAGAGCCGCCCACACAGATCGAGTGAAGTTGGCGCGCTTGCCTGTTCTTCCGGCAAAACCCCGCTTTTCGCGAATCTGCAGAGCTGTCATTACGCTCTGCCACCGAGCTGTTTTGCCTTTGCGGGCACGGTGCCAGGCTTCGACAGCCCTTTTTGAGGTTCACGTCTTCAAAAGAGCGTGAAAAAAACGGGTTTTCACAACTTCACAAGAGTGTGGCGAGCAAATGAATAGTTTTGCGTCTGAACATGCACCATTAGCGTCTGAAACAGCCCAACGACACAGGACCGGGTATACCTCGAATATCGGAGCCTGAAGCCTGTCCGCTACGGATTTGGTTGCACAAAAACGGATGTCTCGACCATAAGTCGAATTGCCAGCCACGTGCTGAAATGAGTTCATGGAGCTCTTGAAGCCAGGCCGCACGCATCCGTCGAAGTTGCGAAAAATTGCGAAGATTCGGACATGGCGACCTGACCATGGATAGCTGGGGCACAACAGATCTGTCCCGGAACGCCTGGCAGCCATGCCGACAATTTGGTGCTGCAGATTTTGGAGACGCGTTAAATGGCGCATAACGAAGCAGTCGACGTAGTACTGGTTGGGGCCGGCATCATGAGTGCCACCCTTGCCGTGCTGCTCAAAGAGCTCGACCCCGCGATCAAGCTGGAAGTCGTCGAGCTGATGGATTCCGGTGCTGCGGAGAGTTCCAACCCGTGGAACAACGCCGGTACCGGTCACGCCGGCCTGTGCGAGCTGAACTACACGCCGCAGGCTGCCGACGGCACCGTCGACATCAAGAAAGCCGTGCACATCAACACCCAGTTCGAAGTGTCCAAGCAGTTCTGGTCATACCTGACCAAGAAAGGCACCTTCGGCTCGTGCAAATCCTTCATCAGCCCGGTGCCGCACCTGAGTTTCGTGCAGGGCGACAAAGGCGTGTCGTTCCTCAAGGAACGCTTCAACGTGCTGAGCAAGCACCACGCCTTCTCCGACATGGAATACACCGAAGACAAGGCCAAAATGGCCGAGTGGATGCCGCTGATGATGCCGGGCCGTTCGCCGGACGAAGTCCTCGCTGCCACCCGCGTGATGAACGGCACCGACGTCAATTTCGGCGCCCTGACCAATCAGTTGCTCAAGCACCTGACCAGCGCGCCGGACACTCAAGTCAAATACTGCAAACGCGTGACCGGCCTCAAGCGTAATGGCGCCGGCTGGACCGTCAGCATCAAGGACGTCAACAGCGGCAGCAGCCGTGAAGTCGACGCCAAGTTCGTCTTCCTTGGCGCGGGCGGCGCGGCTCTGCCACTGCTGCAAGCCTCGGGCATCGAAGAAAGCAAAGGCTTCGGCGGCTTCCCGATCAGCGGCCAGTGGCTGCGTTGCGACAACCCGGAAGTGGTCAAGCATCACCAGGCCAAGGTTTACAGCCAGGCTGCCGTCGGCTCTCCGCCGATGTCGGTGCCGCACCTGGACACCCGCGTGGTCGATGGCAAGAAATCCCTGCTGTTCGGGCCATACGCCGGTTTCACCACCAAGTTCCTCAAGCACGGTTCCTTCATGGACCTGCCGCTGTCGGTTCGCGCCGGCAACATCGGCCCAATGCTGGCGGTGGCGAAAAACAACATGGACCTGACCAAATATCTGGTCAGCGAAGTGATGCAGTCGATGGAGCAGCGCCTGGACTCCCTGCGCCGCTTCTACCCTGAGGCGAAAGCCGAAGACTGGCGCCTGGAAGTGGCCGGCCAACGGGTGCAGATCATCAAGAAAGACCCGAAAAAGGGTGGCATCCTGCAGTTCGGTACCGAACTGGTGGCCGCGAAGGACGGCTCCCTCGCCGCCCTGCTCGGCGCTTCGCCAGGCGCTTCGGTGACTGTTTCGATCATGCTGGAACTGATCGAGAAGTGCTTCCCGGCCAAGGCCAAGGGTGAATGGGCTGGCAAACTGGCCGAGATCTTCCCGGCCCGTGAAAAGGTTCTGGAAACCGATGCTGCGCTGTATCGCAAGATCAACACGCAGAACAACATCGCCCTGGAACTGGTTGAAGAAAGCAGCGAGACCCCAAGCTTCGCTTGATCTTGCGGCATGAAAAACGCCCCGTACTCAGTGAGTGCGGGGCGTTTTTTTATGCTGGGGTAAAAACCAACACTGCTGGCTCACCTACTTTTGTGGCGAGGGGATTTAGCGAAACGTCGCACCGCCCCGATCGGCTGCGCAGCAGTCGCAAAACCATTGAATGCGATTTACCTGACACACCTTGTACTCAGCCATTGGGGCCGCTTCGCAGCCCATCGGGGATGAATCCCCTCGCCACAGGTATCGGGTGACCTCAGGTACGGGACTTTTCGATCAGCTCGATGTAGTCCGGGGCGTTGCGTTGATCAGCGATCAGGTCAACGAAGGTCTTGCCCTGCTCGTCCTTGCCATCGACGTCATATCCTGCCTCGACAAAGAAGGTCAGAAAGCGCTCGAAATCATCAATGCGCAGACCACGATAAGCCTTGACCAGTTTGTGCAGCGACGGCGAAGTGGCGTCGACCGGCTCAAAATCGAGGAACAGCTTGATCTGCTCATCGCCGATCTCGTCACCAATCACTTGTTTCTTATCTTTACGCATTGCCGACTCCAGCTCGCAGACATTACACGGGGCGGGCAGTTTACCCCTGCCCTGCCGCCGGGCTCAACGCGTGCGCACGCTGCCGGTGTGCAAATCGGCCCAGATATGACCATTGGCGTAGCTGAGGAACTGCACATAAACGGTATCGTTGCGCAGCAAATCGATGACCACGCGATATTGGGCCAGCGGGTAGAACAACGTCAGGGTTTTGCTCTTGTCGTCATACAGCGGCTTTTTCAGGCTTTTGCTTTCGCCATCGAAATTGACCAGCACCTGAGTGATCGTCGCGCCTTTGTTCAGGGATTTGCCCTTGAGGCGGATCATCAGCGGGGATGTGACCGGGATCGGTTGCTGATTGGATTGGCGTTGCGCACCGACTACCACGGAATAGTCGGTGACCTGCAGCAGTTGTTGCTGTTCAGGTTCGGCATCGCGCAGGGTCAGATCGTCCGGCGGCAGGAATTGGCTGTGCATCGGGGCCGGGGCGGCAGAAATTGGCAGGCTGATGGCCAGCAACAGGGCGGCAAAGCTGCGGATCAAGAGGCGCATGACAGGCTCCGGAGGCGGGGCCGAGCACTCTAGCATGGGTGTACAAAACGGATCAGCACACACAAAACAACTGTGGGAGCGTGGCTTGCCCGCGATAGCGTCGGCACATCCAACATCAATGTGTCGGACAGTCCGCCATCGCGGGCAAGCCCGCTCCCACAGGGATCGGGCTAGCCCGGGATTACATGCCTTTAACGGCAAAGATCCCGTTGGCGTTGCGCCAGTAGCCTTTGTAATCCATGCCGTAACCGAAGATGTAACGGTCAACGCACGGCAGGCCGACGAAATCGGCTTTCAGGTCAGGACGCGCCTTGCGGTCGTGATCCTTGTCGATCAGCACGGCGGTGTGCACTTTGCGCGCGCCGGCGTGTTTGCAGAAGTCGATGATCGCGCCCAGGGTGTGACCTTCGTCGAGGATGTCGTCGATGATCAGCACGTCGCGGTCGATGAACGAAACTTCCGGCTTGGCTTTCCAGAACAGGTCGCCGCCGCTGGTTTCGTTGCGATAGCGGGTAGCGTGCAGGTAGGACGCTTCCAGCGGGAATTGCAGGTGAGTCAGCAGCTTGCCGGAGAAGATCAGGCCGCCGTTCATCACGCAGAACACCACCGGGTTGCTGTCAGCCAGTTGTTCGTTGATTTGTGCACCGACGCGGGCGATGGCAGCCTCGACTTCAGACTCGGTGTACAGGCAGTCAGCCTCTCGCATGATTTGACGGATATGCTCGAGATCAGCGGACATGGCGCTCTCCAGGGGGATGTTTTTCGGAAAAGCGGGCAAAGGTACGCATCCCGCGAGGTCGAATCAAGCCTTAATGGACTAACGTACTCAATGTCCTATAGGACATCACCCTCGGATAGATTAATCTAGGCCGGTTTTTTTGCCCGCCGCCGGAGTTTTTCCATGCCCATCCTCGAGATCCGCCACCCGCTGATCCGCCATAAACTCGGCCTGATGCGCCGCGCTGACATCAGCACCAAGAATTTCCGCGAGCTTGCTCAGGAAGTCGGCGCCCTGTTGACCTATGAAGCTACAAAAGACTTGCCGCTCGAATCCTACGATATCGCAGGTTGGTGCGGCACCGTGTCGGTCGAGAAAATCGCCGGCAAGAAGATCACCGTCGTGCCGATCCTGCGCGCCGGCATCGGCATGCTGGAAGGCGTGCTGAGCTTGATCCCGGGTGCCAAGGTTTCCGCTGTGGGTGTCGCCCGCAACGAAGAAACCCTGCAAGCACACACCTATCTGGAAAAACTGGTTCCGGAAATCGACGAACGGTTGGCGATGATCATCGACCCGATGCTCGCCACCGGCAGCTCGATGGTTGCGACCATTGACCTGCTGAAAAAGGCCGGTTGCAAAGACATCCGCGCGATGGTGCTGGTTGCCGCGCCGGAAGGCATTGCTGCCGTCGAGAAGGCTCACCCGGACGTGACCATCTACACCGCGTCCATTGATGAGCGTTTGAACGAACACGGTTACATCATTCCTGGGCTTGGCGATGCGGGTGACAAGATCTTCGGCACCAAGCAGAAGGACGCGTGACCATGCAGCAAGAGTTCAACGATCCGCTCTGGCGCACGGTGCTGTCCGGCGCCCAGATGCTGTTCGTGGCTTTCGGCGCTTTGGTGCTGATGCCGCTGATCACCGGCCTGGACCCGAACGTGGCACTGTTTACCGCGGGCTTAGGGACGATTCTGTTCCAGATCGTCACCGGGCGTCAGGTGCCGGTGTTTCTGGCGTCGAGCTTCGCTTTCATCACCCCGATCATCCTCGCCAAGGGCCAGTTCGGCCTTGCCGCGACCATGGGCGGCGTGATGGCGGCCGGTTTCGTCTACACCTTCCTCGGCCTTGCCGTGAAGATCAAAGGCACGGGATTCATTGACCGTCTGCTGCCACCGGTGGTGATTGGTCCGGTGATCATTTCCATCGGCCTGGCCATGGCGCCGATTGCCGCGAACATGGCGATGGGCAAGGCTGGCGATGGCTCCGAACTGATCCACTACCAGACCGCGATGATGATCTCGATGCCGGCGCTGCTGACCACGTTGATCGTGGCGGTGTTCGGCAAAGGCATCTTCCGTCTGGTGCCGATCATCTCGGGCGTACTGGTCGGCTTCGGCATGGCGTTCTATTTCGGCGTGGTCGACACCGCGAAGATTGCCGCTGCGCCGTGGTTCGCGATTCCGCACTTCACTGCGCCGGAATTCAACTGGCAGGCGATTCTGTTCATCGTTCCCGTGGCATTGGCTCCGGCCATCGAGCACATCGGTGGCGTGATTGCCGTTGGCAGCGTGACCGGTCGCGATTACCTGAAGAAGCCGGGCTTGCACCGCACCCTGCTGGGTGACGGCATTGCCACCACGGCTGCCGGCCTGTTCGGCGGTCCGCCTAACACTACGTACGCCGAAGTGACTGGCGCGGTGATGCTGACCAAGAACTACAACCCGAAAATCATGACCTGGGCGGCGATCTTCGCCATCAGCCTGGCGTTCATCGGTAAGTTCGGTGCGCTGCTGCAAAGTATTCCGGTGCCGGTGATGGGCGGGATTCTGTGCCTGTTGTTCGGTTCGATCGCGGCGGTGGGGATGAACACCCTGATCCGTCACAAGATCGATCTGGGCGAGGCGCGCAATCTGGTGATTGTTTCGGTGACGCTGGTTTTCGGCATTGGCGGTGTACTCGTCGGTACCGGCACTGGCCCGGACGACTTCGGCCTCAAAGGCATCGCGCTGTGCGCGGTGGTGGCGATTGCGCTGAACCTGATTCTGCCGGGCAATGATGGCTGGAAGAACAAGAAGGCGGATGAGCCGCTGATCTGATCAAGCTGATCGTTCCCACGCTCTGCGTGGGAATGCAGCCCGTGACGCTCCGCGTCACTGGACGCAGAGCGTCCCTAGAGGCATTCCCACGCAGAGCGTGGGAACGATCATGTGGGAGCGGGCTTGCCCGCGATGCTTTTGGCTTTTAGAGGGCCAACGGCGCTCGTTCACACAGGGTGGCCAACGCCTTCGCCCATTGCGGGTCGTCATTGAGGCACGGCACCAGCACCAGCTCCTCGCCCCCCGCTTCGCGGAACTGTTCCTTGCCGCGATCACCGATCTCTTCCAGCGTCTCGATGCAATCGGCAACGAAGGCCGGGCACATTACCAGAATCTTTTTCACGCCACTCTTCGCCAGTTCATCCAGCCGCGCTTCGGTGTACGGCTCGATCCATTTCGCCCTGCCCAATCGTGACTGAAAGGACACCGACCATTTGCCATCCGGCAAGCCCATGCGCTCGGCGAAAAGCGCCGCAGTACGCAAGCACTGCGCGCGATAACAGGTGGCCAATACCGCCGGTGAAGCGTTCTTGCAGCAGTCTTCATTCTTGAAGCAGTGATTGCCGGTCGGGTCGAGCTTGGTCAGATGGCGTTCCGGCAAGCCGTGAAAGCTCAGCAACAAGTGATCGTAATCCTGCTGCAAATGCGGCTTGGCGCTGGCGACCAAGGCTTCGAGGTATTCCGGCTGATCGTAGAACGGTTGCAGGATCGACAACTGCACATCGAGCTTCTTCGCGCGGATCACACGCTTGGCCTCTTCGATCACCGTGGTCGTCGTGCTGTCGGCGAACTGTGGATAAAGCGGTGCCAGCGTGATGCGCTTGTGCCCCGCTGCGACCAGTCTGGTCAGGCACGTTTCAATGGAAGGCTCGCCGTAACGCATCGCCAAATCGACCGGGCCGTGCTTCCACTGCGCCTTCATCTGCTCTTGCAAGCGCCGGCTGAGCACCACCAGCGGCGAGCCTTCCTCCCACCAGATCGACGCGTAGGCATGCGCCGATTGCTCGGGGCGTTTGATCAGGATCAACGAGACCAGCAGACGCCGCACCGGCCACGGCAGGTCGATCACATACGGGTCCATCAGAAATTGATTGAGGTAGCTGCGCACGTCGGCCACCGAGGTGGAGGCCGGGGAACCCAGGTTGACCAGAAGCAAGGCGTGATCGGTCATGCAACGTCCTATTTCAGAGGCGGCTGGAGAGATCATCCAGGGCCGCGCGTAAATCCGTGAACTGGAAAATGAAGCCCGCTTCCAGCAAGCGTGCCGGCGTGGCCCGTTGGCCGCCGAGCAACAACAAAGACATTTCGCCAAGGCCGACTTTCAACGCCAGCGTCGGCATCGGCATGAACGCCGGGCGGTGCAATACGCTGCCCAGCGTCTTGGCAAATTCGCGATTGCGCACAGGTTTTGGCGCGCACGCATTATAAGGACCACGCGCCTGATCGCGGTGCAGAAGAAAATCAATCAGGGCGATTTGATCATCGATGTGAATCCACGGCATCCACTGCCGACCATTGCCCAACGGCCCGCCCAGCCCGAGTTTGAACGGCAGCAACAGCCGCGACAAAAAGCCGCCCTCGGCCGACAGCACCAGACCGGTGCGCACCAGCACCACACGGATCCCCAGCGATTCGGCACGCAGGGCGGTTTCCTCCCAGGCGATGCACAACTGGCTGGCGAAATCGTCGATCACCGGCGGCGAGTCTTCGCTCAGCTCACGCTCACCGCCGTCGCCGTACCAGCCAATCGCCGATCCGGAAATCAGCAGCGCGGGTTTCTGCGCCCGTGTTTCGAGCCAGGCCAACAGGGTTTCCGTCAGCTTGATACGACTGCTCCACAGCAGCGCTTTGCGCCGATGCGTCCACAGTCGATCGGCAATCGGCGCACCGGCCAGATTGATAATGGCGTCCACGGGCTCATCACCGAGGTCTTCCAGACGCGCGATACCACGCACCTGAGCACCACAGATTTTGCCAACTTTTTCCGGGCGCCGGCTCCACACCGACAAGCGATGGCCCTGCGCCAACCAATGCCGGCAGAGCTGGCGCCCTATCAAACCAGTACCGCCGGTCAGCAATATGTGCATGACTTCTTCCTCGCGTGGCGTTTTACCCGGATCACTAGTCTATTTTTATAAGCAGGGATCTTTTCTATTGGGCAGGCTCTATTGTTTAACCATAGGCCAAGCTGTCAGAACGAGAATGCTGGAAGTTATACCAAAAAACAAAATTGTACAGGTTTCATCCACGGCGTAGTCTGTACAGAAAGGTAAACGAGGCCCCTATGACTGTACCTATCGCAATCATCGGCACCGGCATCGCCGGGCTCTCGGCTGCTCAGGCTCTGACTGAGACCGGGCACACCGTCCAATTGTTCGATAAAAGCCGCGGCAGCGGCGGACGCATGTCGAGCAAGCGCAGCGACGCCGGATCGCTGGACATGGGCGCACAATATTTCACCGCTCGCGACCGGCGTTTCGTCACCGAGGTCCAGCGTTGGCAAAGCCAGGGCTGGGTCGCCGAGTGGACGCCGCAGCTCTACACCTTCCAGGGCGGACAACTGAACCTGTCGCCGGACGAGCAGACGCGCTGGGTCGGCGCACCACGGATGAGCGCCATCACTCGCGGCTTGCTCGACGTTCTGGAGGTGCATTTCGCCTGCCGCATCACCGAGGTCTTCCGTGGCGAAGAACACTGGCATCTGCAAGACGCCGAAGGCTTCACTCACGGGCCCTTCAGCCATGTCGTGATTGCCACGCCGGCCCCGCAAGCCACCGCGCTGCTGGCCGCCGCACCGAAACTGGCCGGTGCCGCCGCCGGGGTGAAAATGGACCCGACCTGGGCCGTCGCCCTCGCCTTCGATACGCCGCTGGATACACCCATCGAAGGCTGCTTCGTGCAAGACAGCCCGCTCGACTGGCTGGCGCGCAACCGCAGCAAACCCGGGCGCGACAACACCCTCGACACCTGGGTGCTGCACGCCACCAGTGCCTGGAGCCGGCAACACATCGACCTGCCCAAGGAAGCGGTGATCGAGCAACTGCACGGTGCGTTCGCCGAACTGTTGCACAGCGCCATGCCCGCGCCGACCTTCAGCCTCGCCCACCGCTGGCTCTACGCCCGGCCTGCAACCGGCCACGAATGGGGCACGCTGGCGGATGCCGATCTGGGCTTGTACGCCTGCGGCGACTGGTGCCTGTCCGGGCGCGTTGAGGGTGCCTGGCTCAGCGGCCAGGAAGCCGCTCGCCGTTTGCACGAACACCTGCAGTGAACCGCCTCAATCCGCAAAAACTGCTGCTGTCGAAATGGACAGCAGCCCACCCGCAAAACCGCGAAAAGCATTTTCTGGTCACCGAACTGATCCGTGATGAGGACGGCACGGTGCTGGAAGTTGAACTGCAAGCGGTGTTGACCAAACGTGCCGAACGACTCGATTGGCACAGCCTCAAAAACAGCGAACACTGGTTATTGGGTTGGCAATAGATCCCCTTGTAGGAGTGAGCCTGCTCGCGATGACAGTTTGTCAGTCGACACAAACATTGAATGCCCGACCGCGATCGCGAGCAGGCTCACTCCTACAGAGATCGCATTCAACCTCAAAACTTATACAAATTGTTTGACTTGTACACCATTGAATCTATGCTAATAAAAAGTTGTACAGAGATCGTTCTGTGTACAGGTATAGATTTGAGGTGCCCATGTCCGAACCTTCCGCGCTCAAACCAAAGATAGCCATCAGCGCTTGCCTGCTGGGTGCCGAGGTGCGCTACAACGGCGGACACAAGGAATCGCGGCTGTGCAGCCGCACGCTCGCTGAATATTTCGAATTCGTCCCGCTCTGCCCGGAAGTCGCCATCGGCCTGGGTATTCCCCGCGAGCCGATCCGCCTGGTCGGCGACCCACAAAACCCCGAAGCCATCGGCACCGTCAACCCGGCGATCAACGTCACCGCCCCCCTTGCCGAATACGGGCAAAAAATGGCTGCCGAACTCGATGACCTCTGCGGCTATATCTTCATGCAGCAATCACCGTCCTGCGGCCTCGAACGAGTCAAGGTCTATCACGCCAACGGCGCCCCGGTGAATGGCGGTGGACGCGGCATCTACGCCCAGGCTTTCTGCGCACAACACCCGGACCTGCCGGTGGAAGAAGCCGGACGCCTCAACGATCCGGTGCTGCGGGAAAACTTCATCACTCGCGTGCTCGCCTACAGCGCCTGGCAGCAAGTGCTCGCTCAAGGCTTGAGCCGCCGCGCGCTCACCGAATTCCACTCACGCTACAAATACCTGCTGATGGCCCACAACCCGCCGCAATACAAAGCGCTGGGCAAGCTGTTGGGCAACATGGCGCAGAGCGATCCCGCCGAACTCGGCCCGCGCTATTTCAGCCAACTGATGGCGGCACTGAAAAAATGCGCCACACGCGGTACTCACTGCAACGTGCTGCTGCACATCAGCGGCTATCTGAAACAGGCGATCAGCGCCGAAGATAAACAGGAAATGGTTCACGTCATCGGCCAGTACCGCCAAGGCATCGTGCCGCTGGTGGTGCCGCTGACGCTGCTCAAGCATCACTTCCGTCTCCATCCCGATCCATACATTGCGCAGCAGGTTTACCTACAGCCGCACCCGGAAAATCTCAGCCTGCGAAACGCCATTTGATGAACGACAAACTCGACACCAGCGCCCAGGAAGACCTCGGCGCCGACTTCAAGAAAGCCCTCGACGAAGGCTGGCTGCCGATTCGCGAAGTGGCGCGCCAGACTGGCGTCAATGCGATCACCCTGCGTGCATGGGAGCGCCGTTACGGCCTGGTCATCCCCCAGCGCACGCCCAAGGGGCACCGGTTGTATTCGGCCGAACATGTGCAACGCATCCTGACCATCCTCACTTGGCTCAATCGCGGCGTCGCAGTCAGTCAGGTCAAGCCGCTGCTCGACACGGCGCAGGCCTTCAGCGAACCGGTAGAAAATGACTGGCAACGCTTGCAACACGCGCTACTGGCGGCCGTTACCCAACTCGATGAACGCGCCCTCGACGACAGCGTCAATCAAGCCATGGCGCTCTACCCACCGCGCACACTGTGCGAGCAATTGCTACTGCCGCTGCTGGCCGAACTCGAACAGCGCTGGCAGGGCCAGTTCGGCGCGCAGATGGAGCAAGTCTTTTTTTATTCATGGTTACGCAGCAAATTCGGCGCACGCATCTACCATAACAATCGTCAATTGCACGCCGCCCCTCTGCTACTGATCAATCATTCCGACCTGCCACTGGAACCTCATCTGTGGCTGTGCGCGTGGCTGATCAGCAGCGCCGATTGCCCGGTACAGGTGTTTGACTGGCCGGTGCCGGCCGGAGAGCTGGCACTGGCGGTCGAACATCTGCAAGCGCGCGGCGTACTGCTGTATTCCAGCAAAGCCATGCAGCCTGGGCAGTTGCCAAAACTTTTGGCTGGCGTCGGTTGCCCAAAAATGATCGTCGGACCAACGGTGTGCATCCACCACGCCGAGTTGTCCGTAAAAACTTGCGAGATGGCTGATCTGTACCTGGCTGAAGACTCGCTTTCAGCGCACCAGGCACTCGTTCAGCGTGGGCTGATTTAATGGACGCGACGACTACCGATATGCAATTGATCTGGCTGCGCAGCGACTTGCGCCAACACGACAACACCGCCCTCGCGGCCGCCGCAGCGCGCGGCCCGACGGTTGCCGTGTATCTGTTGAGCCCAGAGCAATGGCTTGAACATGACGACGCCGCCTGCAAGGTTGATTTCTGGCTGCGCAACCTGACAGAGCTGAGCAACGGTCTCGCTCAACTGAACATTCCGTTGCTGATTCGTACGGCGGCGCATTGGGATCAGGCGCCGGCAGAGCTGCTTAAACTTTGTCGGCAACTGAATATCGAAGCGGTGCATGTCAACGAAGAATACGGCGTCCACGAAACGCGGCGCGATGCCGCGGTGGCCGAGGTATTGCGTGCCGAGGGCATCGAATTCCACAGCTACCTCGACCAACTGCTGTTCAAGCCCGGCACCGTGCTGACCAAGACCGGCACGTACTTTCAGGTGTTCAGCCAGTTCCGCAAAGTCTGCTACGAACGCCTGCACCGTTCGATGCCGGCGCTGGTGAAAACGCCCGGCAAACAATCGCCACTGAACATCGACAGCGACCCGATTCCTGCGGCGGTCAAAGGCTTTGCTACCCCGAGTGAGTCGCTGCGCGACTTGTGGCCGGCGGGCGAGCAGGAAGCCCGGCGGCGTCTCGACACCTTCGCCGACGCTCAGATCGACTACTACAAAAATGAACGTGACTTCCCGGCCAAACCCGGCACCAGTCAGCTTTCGGCCTATCTCGCAGCGGGCGTGATCTCGCCGCGCCAATGCCTGCACGCTGCCCTGCAAAGCAATCAGGGGGAATTCGAAAGCGGCAAGGTCGGTGCGGTCACGTGGATCAACGAACTGCTCTGGCGCGAATTCTATAAACACATTCTGGTCGGCTATCCACGGGTCTCGCGCCACCGCGCGTTCCGCCCGGAAACCGAAGCGCTGGCCTGGCGTGACGCGCCGGACGATCTGCTGGCGTGGCAAGAGGCGCGCACCGGCCTGCCGATCATTGATGCGGCGATGCGCCAATTGCTCGAAACCGGCTGGATGCACAATCGCCTGCGCATGGTCGTGGCGATGTTCCTGACCAAGAACCTGCTGATCGACTGGCGTGAAGGCGAACGCTTTTTCATGCGGCATCTGATCGATGGGGATCTGGCGGCGAACAACGGCGGCTGGCAATGGAGCTCGTCGACCGGCACCGATTCGGCGCCGTACTTCCGCATTTTCAACCCGCTGAGTCAGTCGGAAAAATTCGACAGCGAAGGCCTGTTCATCAAGCACTGGCTGCCGGAACTGGCTGGCCTCGACAAAAAGCAGGTGCACAACCCGGCCAGCGCTGGCGGCTTGTTCGGCGTGGCGGATTATCCGCCCCCGATCGTCAATCTGAGTGCTTCCCGGGAGCGCGCACTGAGCGCCTTCAAGAACCTGCCTTCGCGTACGTCTATCGGAGAGGCCGATGAGTGATTTCCTGCGCAACTTCGCCCGGCAATTTTCAGCGTTGAACAAAGACAATCTGCAACGCCTGGGCGAGTTGTACAGCGACGACATTCATTTCACAGACCCGCTGCACGAAGTTCAGGGGCTGGCGCAACTGCGCGACTACTTCGCTGAGTTGTACGCCAATGTCAGCGAGCTGCGCTTCGATTTTCACGGTTTCGATCAGATCAGCGAAGGTGAAGGTTATCTGCGCTGGGTCATGAGTTACCGCCATCCGCGTCTGGCCAGTGGCAGGGAAATTCGTGTCGCAGGCTGCTCGCACCTGCTGTGGCGCGACAAGGTTTATCGCCATCGGGATTATTTCGATGCCGGGGCGTTGCTATATGAACATTTACCCGTATTGGGCCGAGTGATCGCCTGGCTGAAAAGGAGAATGGGATGAGTCGTACAACTCCACGGCGTTATTGGCTGACCGGTGCCAGCAGTGGCATCGGTGCGGCTCTGGCTGAAGAGATTCTGAAAACCGGCGCGCACCTGGCCGTCAGTTCCCGCCAGGTCGCTGCGCTCAAAGTGCTGTCGCAGCGTTATCCCGGGCAAGTACTGGTGGTGCCGGGGGATTTGACCAACAGCCAGACCGTGCGCGAAATCGGCCAGCAGATTGCCGAGGATTGGGGCTCGCTGGACTCGGTGATCCTCAATGCCGGCACCTGTGAATATGTCGATGCCCGGCAATTCGATTCCTCCATCGTCGAACATGTGGTGCGCACCAATCTGCTCGCCAGCAGCTACTGCATCGAAGCCGCCCTGCCGCTGCTGCGCAAAGGCACGGCGCCGCATCTGGTCGGCATGGCCAGTTCGGTGACTTACCTGCCGCTGCCCCGGGCCGAAGCCTACGGAGCATCGAAGGCCGGGCTGCGTTATCTGTTCGAATCGCTGCGCATTGATCTGGCCGATGAGGGCATTGAAGTCACCGTGATCAGCCCGGGTTTTGTCGAAACACCGCTGACCGCCAAGAATGATTTTCCGATGCCGTTGAGCTGGCCTGTGGATAAAGCCGCGCGGCACATCTTCGCCAAACTCAAGGACCGTCCGCTGGAGATCGCATTTCCGGCGCTGTTCATGGCGGCGCTGTGGCCGTTGTCGAAACTGCCCGCCCGTGTGCAATTGATGATCGGCAAACGCATGGTGCGCAAACCACCGCCACTGCGGGATCCAGCATGAAAATAGCCATCGTCGGTAGCGGAATCGCCGGGCTGACCTGCGCCTACCTGCTCAATCGCCGGCATGACGTCACGGTGTTCGAGGCCAGCGACTGGGTCGGTGGCCACACGCACACCGTGCAAGTCACAGTCGAGGATCGCCAATACGCGGTGGACACCGGTTTTATCGTGTTCAACGACTGGACCTACCCGAACTTCATTCGCCTGCTGGGCCAGATCGGCGTGCGCTTCAAGCCGACCGAAATGAGCTTTTCGGTGAGCGATCCGGACACCGGCCTTGAGTACAACGGCAACAACCTCAACAGCCTGTTTGCCCAGCGCCGCAACCTGCTGTCGCCCGGCTTCTGGGGCATGCTGCGGGACATCCTGCGCTTTAATAAAGAAGCCCAGCGCGACCTCGCCGAACTGCGCATCGCCGCTGACATGACCCTCGACGATTACCTCAAGGCCGGCGGCTATGGCGAGCGCTTCATCCTGCATTACATCGTGCCGATGGGGGCGGCGATCTGGTCGATGCCGATGGCCGAGATGCTCAATTTTCCACTGCAGTTCTTTCTGCGTTTCTTCAAGAATCATGGCTTGCTGTCAGTCAGTGATCGCCCGCAATGGCAGGTCATCGAAGGTGGCTCCAGCGCCTACATCGCGCCGCTGACGGCAACGTTCAAGGACAAGATCCGCCTGAACTGCCCGGTGACTCGCGTTGATCGCGACGAACACGGCGTGGTTATCCACAGCCCGGCAGGTATCGAGCATTTCGACAAAGTGGTGTTCGCCTGTCACAGCGATCAAGCCCTGCAACTGCTCGCCAGCCCGAGCGACGCCGAACAGGCGATCCTCGGCGCCCTGCCCTACGCCGACAACGAAGTGGTGTTGCACACCGATACGCGTCTGCTGCCCAGACGCAAACTGGCGTGGGCGAGCTGGAATTTTCGTCTGAACGGCGCGGGCCATACGCATGCAGCCGTGACCTATGACATGAACATCCTGCAAGGGATCGAGAGCGACACCACGTTCTGCGTCAGCCTCAATCAGAGCGCCGGCATCAGCCCGTTCAAAGTGCTCGCCAAATACACCTACGCCCATCCGCAATTCAGCCTTGCCGCCGTCGCTGCGCAGAACCGCTGGAGCGAACTGGACGGCGTGCACAACACGCATTATTGCGGCGCCTACTGGGCCAACGGTTTTCATGAAGACGGCGTGGTCAGCGCGTTGCGCGTGGCGGCGGCGTTCGGGGAAACCTTATGAACAGCGCCCTGTACAGCGGCTGGATCGGCCATCGGCGTTTCGCGCCGCGCCGGCATGAGTTTCGTTACCGGATCGGTCTGCTCTACCTCGACCTGACAGAACAGGACGCGGTCCTCGGCCTGTCGCCATTGGCCGGCCGCAGCCGTTTTGCGCCGTTTTCATTTCGCGAGAGCGACTACCTCAAAGCCTTTACCGGCACCGGCATGCGCCTGATCGACGCGGTACGCCAGCAGGTCGGGATCGCCATCGGTCATGAACCACAAGGCGCGGTGTGCCTGCTGACGCAACCGCGCAGTTGGGGCCTGGCGTTCAATCCGGTGAGTTTCTTTTATTGCCATGAAGCCGATGGGCAACTGGCGGCGATTGTCTGCGAAGTCACCAACACGCCGTGGCGCGAGCGCTACCACTACGTGCTGCCGGCTGGTCGGCATGAACACCATCAACATTTCGCGGTGGCGAAGGCGTTTCACGTATCGCCATTTTTGCCACGCGATCTTGAATACCGCATGAGCTTCAGCCCCGCCGCGCAAACCCTCGGCGTGCACATGGCCGACTGGCAGGGCGAAGAGAAGCTGTTCGACGCGACCCTCAATCTGCAACGCGAAACGCTCGACCGTCATAGCCTGCATCGTTACTTGCGACGCTTTCCGTGGATGACCGCGAAAACCGCTTTGGCGATCTATTGGCAAGCCATGCGACTGCTGGTCAAACGCGCACCGATCTTTGCTCATCAGGCTGCCGATGGCAGCTTTCAAACCGCTAAAGCGCCTCCCAGGGAGCACCGCCATGAAATCCTCTAGCCTTTCGGCCAGCCTGTTCAGCACCAACGGCCTGACAGGATCGCTGCTGCGTCGCGGTGTGTTGCGGCAAATGGCTCAGCTCAAACACGGCCAGTTGCTGGTGGTCGAGGACGGTGAGCAGATGCTGTTCGGCACCAAGGGCAGCCCTTTGCTGGGCGAGATCCATGTACTCGATCCGGCTACCTGGGGCATGGTCGCCAGCAATGGCTCGATCGGCGCCGGCGAAGCATTTATCCACGGTTACTGGAGCTCGCCGGACCTGACCGCCGTGGTGCGGGTGTTCGTCAGCAACCTCGACGTACTCGATGCGATGGAGGGCGGGCTGGCCCGTCTCGGCCGGCCGCTGGTGCAAGGCTTGCACTGGCTCAACCGCAACACACGCAAGGGTTCGCAGAAAAACATCGCCGCACATTACGACCTTGGCAACGATCTGTTCGAGCAGTTTCTCGACCCGACCATGATGTATTCCGCCGCGCAGTTCCTCACCCCCGAGGACAGTCTGGAACAGGCGCAACTGAACAAACTGGAGCGGATCTGCCAGAAGCTTGCGCTCAAGCCTGAGGATCATCTGCTGGAAATCGGCACGGGCTGGGGCAGCATGGCACTTTATGCCGCGCAGCATTACGGCTGCCGCGTGACCACCACCACGCTGTCGAAAGAGCAGTACGCCTTCACCGCCCGGCGCATCGAACAACTGGGCTTGCAGGATCAAGTGACGCTGCTGCTCAAGGACTACCGCGACCTCACCGGCGAGTACGACAAACTGGTGTCGATCGAGATGATCGAAGCGGTCGGCCACCGCTTCCTGCCGACCTACTTCAAACAATGCGCACACCTGCTCAAGAGCAACGGCCTGATGCTGATCCAGGCGATCACCATTCGCGAGCAGCGCTATGAACAGGCCAAGCGCGGCGTCGATTTCATCCAGCGCTACATCTTCCCCGGCGGGGCCCTGCCCTGCGTGCAGAAGATGCTCGAAATCGTCAGCCGTGACACCGATATGAACCTGCTGCACATGGAAGATTTCGGTTTGCATTACGCCAAGACCTTGCGCCTGTGGCACGAGAATTTTCGTCGCGCTCACGGTCGCTTGAGCGAGCTGGGCTATGACGATTATTTCCTGCGGTTGTGGGAGTTTTACCTGTGCTACTGCGAGGGTGGCTTCCTCGAGCGCACCATCGGCACGGCGCAATTGCTGCTGGCCAAACCGGCGGCGATGCCGGCGCCGCTGCTCGGACGCTTCGATGCTTGAGCGGATCGCCAATGCCGTGTTGTTCCAGATCGGCTGGCTGACCTGCGTGCTCGGCGGCAACAGTTTGTGGCTGCTAGTGGCATTGGCGGTGCTGGTGATCCATCTGCGCTGGATCAGCAGTTGGGCAGCCGAGGGCCGCTTGATACTGAGTGTGGTGATTGTCGGCACTGCCGTGGACAGCGCTTTGCGTGGCCTCGGCGTGTTCGACTTTCAGGACCCATCGCCGTTGATTCCGCTGTGGCTGATGTTGCTGTGGGCGTTGCTCGCCACCACCTTGCGCCATTGTCTGGCGTGGAGCGCCCGGCCATGGTGGCTGGCCAGCGTGCTCGGTGCCGGCGGCGGCGCCTTGTCTTATTACGGTGGCGGACACTTGGCCGGGGTGCAATTTCCCTACGGCGAGTTACCCAGCCTGATCGGCATCGGCTTGCTCTGGGCGCTGCTGTTTCCGCTGCTCCACCTGATGGCTCGACGCCTGGGCCAGTGAGCGTCTGTCAGAGCATTCACACACGCGGCAAGCACTGCCTTACACTGCCGGCCATGAAAACCATCCCCCACCTCCAGATCGCCGAACCGGCGGTCACCTGTTCGACGTGCGCAGCCTGCTGCTGCCAGCTCGAAGTGATGCTGATCACCGACACGGGCGTGCCTGATCGCTTTATCGATACCGATGAGTGGGGCGGCGAAGTGATGCTGCGTCTGGACGACGGTTGGTGTGCGGCGCTGGATCGCGACACGATGATGTGCACGATTTACGAGAAACGTCCGCTGATCTGCCGCGAGTTCGAGATGGGTGCGCCGGAGTGCATCGAAGAGCGCCAGGGCATCGCCACGGCGTACCGCTGATCCCAAGCACACCCTAAAACAAATGTAGGAGTGAGTTTGTTCGCGATGGCGGAGTGTCAGCCAACATTTGTTTGACTGACACTCCGCCATCGCGAGCAGGCGAAGGCCTACAGGGGTTATGCGTACTGCTTACAACGGCATCGTGTAATGCAGCGCGTAGCTTTCTACCCCGTCGTTGTCGCTGGAAAGGCCCGCGTTGGAATAGTGCGTCGCACGAATCCCGACTTCATGCCCGCCATTGAAGCGCAGACCAAAACCGAGACGGTCTTCGAACTGGAAGGAACCGCCAAGATTGTTCGACTCATATTTGGTGTTGGAGAACGCCGCGACACCAATCCCCGCCTCGACATACGGTTTCACCGACTGGCCGGCAAATTCGTAAACGAATACCGGCGAGAACGACAGGCTGTTGTTGCTGGAGGTCTTGTCACCTTCCCAGTAGGTGTAGGCGCCACTCCAGTAACCGGTCAGGCGACCGACGTCGCTTTGCAGCCAGCTCTTGTCCCAGTCGAAATTCATTCCCAGGCGATAGGTCATGGTCGAATCGCTGGTAGCACCGACGGCGAATTCAACGCCGGCGGCTTGTGCGGTAATACTTTGCCCCATCAGTGCGGCCGCAATCGCGGCCAAACAGAATAGTCGCTTCACTTTGAAACTTCCCTTTCCGGAACGATCGTTTGGTTTTCCAGGTAACTCATCGCTATAGAAGTCAGCGCTTGATCAGAAGTTCAGCTGATTTTTCGGTTATTTCACATTTTTTTTACAAACTGAAGTTTTGCACGTCGCCCACGGTCTGCCCCAACAGCGGCAGGGTTTTGCGGAAGTGCTGCGGGTCACCACTGGTCCAGAATCTGACCGCTTGGTCGGCCCCCTCAGCGAGCAAGTCGCGTTCGGCCAAAAGACGTTGAAGTTGCCGCGCCACGGCGGCGCCGGTATCGATCAGGCTGATGGTCTCGGGGACCATCGACTTGAGCATCGGCTTGAGGAAGGGATAGTGCGTGCAGCCGAGAATAATAGTGTCACACCCGTTGGCCAACAGCGGATCGACATAGCTTTGCAGCAACTGGCGCAGCTCGGCGCTGCGCAGATCGCCGCTCTCGATCAACTCGACCAGACCCGGGCACGGCTGAGTGACCACCCGCACATCGGTGGCAAAGCGGTCGAGCAAAGCGGCGAACTTGGCACTCTGCAAAGTGCCGGTAGTGGCGAGCACGCCGACCACACCACTGCGGGTCGCGGCGGCAGCCGGTTTGACCGCTGGTTCCATGCCAACGATCGGCCAGTCGGGAAAATCACGGCGCAGATCGGCCGCAGCGGCGACGGTGGCGGTATTGCAGGCAACCACCAATGCCTTGGCGCCCTGCTCGCGGAAAAAACGCGCCATCACGCCGCAGCGTTGGCGAATGAATTCCGGGGTTTTCTCGCCGTAAGGAATGTGCCCGCAATCGGCGAAATACAGCAGCGATTCATTGGGCAGCAAGCGCTGGATTTCCGCCAATACCGACAAGCCGCCGACACCGGAATCGAACACCGCGATCGGTGCCTCACGCATGGCGCGATCCGCAAACGCTGCAACCCGGATCACGCTTGACCCGCAACTCGCGGAATCGCGAACCCAGAGCATCGATCAACAACAAGCGGCCCACCAGTGGTTCACCGAAGCCGACCAACACTTTCAACGCCTCAAGCGCCTGCAGACTGCCGACCAGGCCAACCAGCGGCCCGACCACACCTGCTTCGCTGCAGGTCAGTTCGGCTTCGCTGCCGTGCCCGTACAAACAGTGGTAGCACGGGCTCTCGGGGCGACGCGGATCGAACACCGAGAGTTGCCCCTCAAGGCGAATCGCCGCGCCGCTGACCAAGGGTTTGCCTGCGGCCACGCACGCCGCGTTGACCGCTTCACGCGTGGAAAAATTATCGGAACAGTCGAGCACCAGATCCACCGCCGTCACGGCAGCGGCGAGGGAATCCTCGTCCAGCGCCTGACGATGGGCGACCAGTTTGATTTCGGGATTGATCGCCCCCAGACGCTTGAGCGCCGAGTCGACCTTGCTCATGCCGACGCTGTCTGTGTCATGAATAATCTGGCGTTGCAGGTTGGTCAGATCGACCGTGTCGAAATCCGCCAGATGCAGCTCACCGACTCCGGCCGCCGCCAAGTACAGGGCCACCGGTGCACCGAGACCGCCGAGGCCGACGATCAACACACGACTGTCTTTGAGCTTCAACTGACCATCAATGTCGATGTGTTGCAGCAGAATCTGTCGGCTGTAACGCAGCAGCTCTTGATCATTCAGCACGGCAGGCGCCCCAGACTGATCCGTTGATGGCCGCCCAGATCGGTGCGGCTGTGGACTTCTTCGAAACCGCGCGTCAGCAGCAGATCACGCACGGCTTCGGCTTGATCATAGCCATGTTCGAGCATCAGCCAGCCGCCGGCCTGCAGATGCTCCGGCGCCTGGTCGACGATCAGGCGCAGATCGTCGAGCCCGTCTTCACCGGCTACCAGCGCACTGGCTGGTTCGAAGCGCACATCGCCCTCGACCAGATGCGGATCAGCGGCGGCAATGTACGGCGGGTTGCTGATGATCAGCTGGAACTGCTGACCTTCCAGCGCGCTGAACCAATGGCTGCTCAGCACGGTAGCGTTGTTCAAGTGCAGGCGTTGGCGATTGCGTTCAGCCAGGGCCACCGCTTCCAGTACACGGTCCACGGCGGTGACTTTCCACGCCGGACGCTCGCTGGCCAGGGCCAAAGCAATCGCGCCGCTGCCGGTGCCGAGATCGAGCACTTTGGCCGGGGTCGCGGGCAGCAATTCCAGCGCCGCTTCCACCAGCAGTTCAGTGTCCGGACGCGGGATCAGCGTGTGCGGCGCGACTTCCAGATCGAGTTTCCAGAAACCTTGCTGGCCGAGAATGTAGGCCACCGGCTCGCCGCCGCGACGACGTTGCAGGTACTCGGCAAAGGTCAGCGCGGCTTCACTCGGCACGATGCGCTCGGGCCAGGTGTGGAGAAAACTGCGTGACTTGCCCAGCGCAGCGGCGAGTAGCAATTCGGCGTCCAGACGCGCAGTCGGCGAGTCCGGCAATTCGGCGGCACGCAACAGGCTGGCAATGATGGTCATTTATTCACCTATCGCTGCGAGTTGGTCAGCCTGATATTCGGCCAGCAACGGCTCGATCACCGCTTCAACGCCACCGGCGAGAATTTCATCCAGCGAGTACAGAGTCAGGTTGACGCGGTGGTCGGTGACCCGGCCCTGGGCAAAGTTGTAAGTGCGGATGCGCTCGGAGCGGTCACCGGAGCCGACGAGCAATTTACGCTCGCTGGCGATGGCATTCGCCGCCGCTGCGGTTTGCTGATCGTTGAGCTTGGCCGACAACCAGGCCATCGCTCGGGCACGGTTCTTGTGCTGGGAACGCTCTTCCTGACACTCGACGACAGTGCCGGTCGGTATGTGCGTGATACGGATCGCCGAGTCGGTGGTGTTGACGTGCTGACCACCGGCCCCGGAGGAGCGGAACGTGTCGACGCGCAAATCCGCCGGGTTGATCTCGATGGCTTCGCGCTCGTCCGGCTCAGGCAACACTGCCACGGTGCAGGCCGAGGTGTGGATACGGCCTTGGGATTCGGTGGCGGGCACACGCTGTACACGGTGCGCGCCGGACTCGAATTTCAACTTGCCGTAAACGTTGTCGCCCTCGATGCGAGCGATGACTTCTTTATAGCCACCGTGTTCGCCTTCGTTCTCCGAGAGAATTTCCACACGCCAGCCGCGACGCTCGGCATAACGCGAGTACATGCGGAACAGGTCGCCGGAGAATATTGCCGCCTCGTCGCCGCCGGTGCCGGCGCGAATTTCGAGGAAGACGTTGCGGCCGTCATTCGGATCCTTGGGCAGCAACATGCGTTGCAGGTCGGATTCCAGGGTGATCAGCAATTCCTTGGCTTCGCGGACTTCTTCCACAGCCATTTCGCGCATGTCCGGGTCGCTGTCCTTGAGCAGCGCCTGCGCGCCTTCAAGATCGCTTTGTACGCTGAGCAGCTTTTGATAGGCGTGTACGACCGGCTCGAGTTCGGCGTATTCCTTGGAATAGGCGCGGAACTTGGCCTGATCGGCAATGATTTCGCCATCGCCGAGCAGCGCGGTCAGTTCCTCGAATCGGTCCTGGAGGGTGTCCAGCTTATTGTGCAGTGACGCTTTCATTGCGGTTTTTTATCCGAAAAGCTATCCGGTGAGCCCTCGAGGGCGAAGAGTTCCTGAGCCATGGCCAGCGCATCGAGGCGGCCTTCGGCAGAAAGCTTTTTCAATTGCACGCTGGGCGCATGCAAGAGTTTATTGGTCAGGCCACGGGCCAGTTGCCCGAGCACGTCTTCGGCGTTGCCGCCGTTGGCCAGCAGACGCAGGGCCTTTTGCAGCTCTTCGTCACGCAGACGCTCGCTCTGTTGACGATAGGCCTTGAGCACGTCGACCGCTGCCAGCTCGCGCAGGCGCACCATGAAATCGTCGGCGCCAACCGAGACCATTTCTTCGGCCGCCTGGGCTGCACCCTGGCGGCTCTTGAGATTTTCGGCGACCACTTCGTGGAGATCATCGACGCTATAGAGGTAAACGTCGTCCAACTCGCCGACTTCCGGTTCGATATCCCGGGGAACGGCAATGTCGACCATGAAGATCGGTTTGTGCTTGCGCAGCTTCAACGCGCTCTCGACTGCGCCTTTACCCAGAATCGGCAACTGACTGGCGGTCGAACTGATGACGATGTCGCTGCGCACCAGTTCTGCCGGGATGTCCGAGAGCAGCACCGCGTGAGCGCCGAACTGTTCAGCCAAAAGGCTGGCGCGCTCCAGCGTACGGTTGGCGACGACGATGCGTTTGACCCCCAGCTCATGCAGGTGACGGGCGACCAGGGTGATGGTCTCGCCGGCGCCGATCAGCAAGGCCTGGCTGCGTTGCAGGTCGCTGAAAATCTGCTTGGCCAGGCTGACCGCGGCAAATGCCACGGACACCGGGTTTTCGCCGATCGCGGTGTCGGTGCGTACTTGCTTGGCGGCGTTGAACGTCGCTTGAAACAGTCGCCCCAGCAGCGGGCCGATGGTGCCGGCCTCGCGGGCCACGGCGTAGGCCGATTTCATCTGGCCGAGAATCTGCGGTTCGCCCAGCACTAGCGAGTCGAGCCCGGAGGCGACGCGCATCATGTGACGAACTGCCGCATCATCTTCATGCACATAAGCACTCGCGCGCAGCTCATCGAGGCTTAAATGGTGATAGTCGGCCAGCCAGCGCAGCACGATATCCGCAGAAAGCTGATCCTGTTCTATATAAAGCTCACTGCGATTGCAGGTGGAGAGGATCGCAGCTTCGCGGCTGTCGGTAATTCGGCAGAGCTGCTGCAGGGCCTCAACCAGCTGCTCAGGGGTAAAGGCCACGCGCTCGCGGACGTCTACTGAAGCAGTCTTGTGGTTAATACCAAGTGCAAGGAAGGCCATTCAAGGTCGCTGATGGTGACGTGAAGCCGGCAATTGTCCACCTTCGTCAGATTCAGAACAACTACCGCTGACTATTGTCCCAATTGTCAGCCCCTATAATGGGCACAATTGAGACTCGGTTATGTTTGACCGAAGGCTTGTGTCATGATGATCCGACCGCAGGTTAGTCGTCCTCTTCCTATATGAATAGATCCTCCGCGTTGCTCCTTGCTTTTGTCTTCCTCAGCGGCTGCCAGGCCATGGCCCCCGTTTCGCAGGACGGTGCCTCACCGGTCGAAGACACCACGCCCGCGCCTGAAAAGCCCAAGGTTTACAGCTCGTTCAGCGAAGAAACCGTGTTCAGCCTGCTGAGCGCAGAACTCGCTGGCCAGCGCAATCGTTTCGACATTGCCCTGGACAACTACGTGACCCAGGCCATCAATACGCAGGATCCCGGCGTTTCCGAGCGCGCATTCCGTATTGCTGAATACCTCGGCGCGGATCAGCCAGCGCTGGATACTGCGCTTATCTGGGCGAAAAATGCTCCGGACGATCTCGAAGCGCAACGCGCCGCCGCCGTGCAACTGGCGCGCGCCGGGCGCTATGACGACTCGATGGTCTATATGGAGAAAGTCCTGCAGGGCAAGGGCGACACCCATTTCGACTTCCTCGCGCTGTCGGCAGCCGATACCGATCAGGAGACCCGCAACGGTCTGATGAAAAGTTTCGACCGTTTGTTGCAACGCCACCCGAAGAACAGCCAGCTGATTTTCGGCAAGGCCCTGCTCTTGCAGCAGGACGGCGACAACAAAGCGGCGCTGACCCTGCTTGAAGACAATCCACCGGAAGACGGCGAAATCGCCCCGATTCTGCTGCGCGCACGCCTGCTGCAAACCATGAATCGTGGTGACGAAGCACTGCCGCTGCTGCGCAAAAGCATCAAGAAGTACCCGGACGACAAGCGTCTGCGCCTGACCTATGCGCGCACGCTGGTCGAACAGGACCGGATGGACGACGCCAAGGCCGAGTTCTCCAGCCTCGTTCAGCAATACCCGGAAGACGACGAACTGCGCTACTCGCTGGCGCTGGTATGCCTGGAAGCCAAGGCCTGGGATGAGGCCAAAGGGTATCTGGAAGACCTGATCGCCCGGGAAAGCCACGTTGATTCGGCGCACTTGAACCTCGGTCGCATCGCCGAAGAACGCAACGACCCGCAAGGCGCATTGATCGAATACGCCCAGGTTGGCCCGGGTAATGATTATCTGCCGGCGCAATTGCGTCAGGCCGATATCCTGATGAACAACGGCAAAACCGCCGAAGCACAAAGCAAACTGGCGGCCGAGCGCGACGCACAACCCGATTACGCGATCCAGTTGTACCTGATCGAATCGGAAACCCTGTCGGCCAATAAACAGGACGACAAGGCCTGGAAAACCTTGCAGCAAGCCTTGCTGCAATACCCGGACGATCTGAATCTGCTGTACACCCGTGCCATGCTCGCGGAAAAACGCAATGACCTGGGGCAGATGGAAAAAGACCTGCGCCTGATCATCAAGCGTGACCCGGACAACGCCATGGCGCTGAACGCTCTGGGCTACACCCTTTCCGATCGCACGACTCGTTACGCTGAAGCCAAAGCGCTGATCGAGCAGGCACACCAGATCAATCCGGAAGACCCGGCGGTACTCGACAGCCTCGGCTGGGTGAATTTCCGCATGGGCAATCTGGACGACGCCGAGAAATACCTGCGCCAGGCGCTGGAGCGTTTCCCTGACCACGAAGTCGCCGCGCATCTGGGCGAAGTGTTGTGGGTCAAGGGCAACCAGCGCGAAGCCAAGCAAGTCTGGGGCAAATTCCTCAAGGATCAGCCCGACAGCACCATTCTGCGCAGCACCATCAAGCGCCTGACCGGATCCGAGACCCTTTAACTCATGTTTTTGCGCCACGTTATTGTTTTCAGCTTCATCGCCCTGCTCGCTGGCTGCTCGGGTTTTGGTACTCGCGAATCGGTCGAGGGCCACGGCAGTCCCGCTCAATGGGCCGCGAACAAACAACAGCTGACCGGCCTCGACGGCTGGCAGATTGACGGCAAGATCGGCATCCGCGCACCGAAAGATTCCGGTAGCGGCACGTTGTTCTGGCTGCAACGTCAGGATTACTACGACATCCGCCTGTCCGGCCCGTTGGGTCGCGGCGCGGCACGTCTGACCGGGCGTCCGGGCAAGGTGGCGCTGGAAGTCGCCAACCAGGGTCGCTACGAATCGCAATCGCCGGAAGCTTTGCTTGAAGAGCAACTGGGCTGGAAATTGCCGGTGTCGAATCTGGCCTGGTGGGTCCGTGGCCTGCCTGCACCAGACAGCAAAAGCCGCCTGAATCTGGACGCCGACAGCCGTCTGGCCAACCTTGAACAGGATGGCTGGAAAGTCGAATACACCGCTTACACCGAACAAAATGGTTACTGGTTGCCAGAACGCATCAAGCTGCACGGCACCGACCTCGACGTAACGCTGGTGATCAAAACCTGGCAACCGCGCAAGTTGGGGCAATAACCCATGACCGCTGCACGTCTGACCCTGCCCTCGCCGGCCAAACTCAATCTGATGCTGCACATTCTTGGTCGCCGTGAAGACGGTTACCACGAGTTGCAGACACTGTTTCAGTTTGTCGATTACGGCGATGAAATCACGTTTGCCGTGCGCGATGACGGCGTGATTCAACTGCACACTGAATTCGCAGGCGTTCCCCACGACAGCAACCTGATCGTGCGCGCAGCAAAAATGCTCCAGGCACAATCTGGCTGTGCGCTCGGCATCGACATCTGGATCGACAAGGTGCTGCCCATGGGCGGCGGCATTGGTGGCGGCAGTTCGAACGCGGCAACCACTTTGCTCGGGCTCAATCATTTGTGGCAGTTGGGGTGGGATGAGGATCGCCTGGCCGGACTGGGCCTGACGCTTGGTGCTGACGTGCCGGTTTTCGTCCGTGGCCACGCGGCGTTTGCCGAGGGCGTGGGCGAAAAACTCACCCCTGTCGATCCCGAAGAACCTTGGTATCTGGTACTCGTGCCGCAAGTCTCTGTAAGTACGGCAGAAATTTTTTCCGATCCTTTGTTGACACGTAACACGCCGCCCATTAAAGTGCGCCCCGTTCCCGAGGGAAACAGTCGAAATGACTGCTTGCCGGTGGTTGCAAGGCGTTATCCGGAAGTACGTAACGCGTTGGATTTGTTAGGTAAATTTACCGAAGCAAAGCTCACCGGAACTGGAAGTTGTGTGTTTGGGGGCTTCCCAAGCAAAGCTGAAGCTGATAAAGTCTCGGCCCTTCTGACAGAGACCCTTACAGGGTTTGTAGCAAAAGGAAGCAACGTTTCGATGTTGCATCGCAAGCTGCAAAGTCTGCTCTAAAGGAACCAAGTGCTCGGCACTTGATGCAACAGATACAGGGGCGTCGCCAAGCGGTAAGGCAGCAGGTTTTGATCCTGCCATGCGTTGGTTCGAATCCAGCCGCCCCTGCCATTTTCTATACTCATCCAGGTTACCCTCAGCCTCTAGGTACTGCGCGTGTCCAAGATGATGGTCTTTACGGGGAACGCTAACCCCGATCTGGCTCGGCGTGTTGTACGTCAGCTGCATATCCCTCTCGGTGACATCTCTGTCGGTAAATTTTCCGACGGCGAAATTACTGCCGAGATCAATGAAAACGTTCGCGGTAAAGACGTTTTCATTATTCAGCCGACTTGCGCCCCGACCAACGATAACCTGATGGAACTGGTAGTGATGGCTGATGCCTTCCGCCGCTCCTCGGCTACTCGTATCACTGCTGTTATTCCTTATTTTGGTTATGCCCGTCAGGATCGCCGTCCGCGTTCCGCACGTGTGGCTATCAGCGCGAAAGTCGTTGCTGACATGCTTACCGTAGTCGGCATCGACCGTGTTCTCACGGTTGATCTGCATGCTGACCAGATTCAGGGTTTCTTCGATATTCCGGTAGATAACATCTACGGCTCCCCGGTTCTGGTGGATGACATTGAAGATCAGCGCTTCGAAAACCTGATGATCGTGTCCCCGGACATTGGTGGCGTCGTGCGTGCACGTGCTGTTGCCAAGTCGCTGGGCGTGGACCTCGGGATCATCGACAAACGCCGTGAGAAAGCCAATCACTCTGAAGTGATGCATATCATCGGTGATGTCGAAGGGCGTACCTGCATTCTGGTCGATGACATGGTCGATACCGCCGGCACTCTGTGCCACGCGGCCAAGGCCTTGAAAGAGCATGGCGCAGCCAAGGTCTTTGCCTACTGCACACACCCTGTGCTGTCGGGTCGGGCCATCGAGAATATCGAAAATTCCGTGCTGGACGAGCTGGTGGTGACTAACACCATCCCGCTGTCCGCTGCAGCACAAGCCTGTGCACGTATCCGTCAACTGGATATCGCACCGGTTGTTGCCGAAGCGGTTCGCCGCATCAGCAATGAAGAATCGATCAGCGCGATGTTCCGTTAAGGGCCCTGCCCTTCTCGAAATGTCTCGTTGACGAAAAGCGCCCCGCCCCGGCATTCCTGTCGGGGCGGGGCTTTTTTGCCCATACCGTGTTCGGCGCTGGTCGCAAACGCCACTCGGTCATGGCTATTTTGGAGATACAAAATGAACGATTTTACTCTGAATGCTGAAGTGCGTTCCGACCTGGGGAAAGGTGCGAGCCGCCGCCTGCGTCGTCTCGCCGCTCTGGTTCCAGCTGTTGTTTACGGTGGCGACAAAGCCCCTGAATCCATCAGCATGCTGGCCAAAGAAGTTGCCAAACTGCTCGAAAACGATGCTGCTTACAGCCACGTTATCGAACTGAACGTTGGCGGCACCAAGCAGAACGTCATCATCAAAGCTCTGCAACGTCACCCATCTAAAGGCCACGTGCTGCACGCTGACTTCGTACGCGTTGTAGCCGGTCAGAAACTGACCGCTATCGTGCCAGTTCACTTCGTCGGTGAAGAAGCTCCGATCAAGAAAGGCGGCGAAATCTCGCACGTCCTGAACGAAATCGAAGTGACCTGCCTGCCGAAAGATCTGCCTGAGTTCATCGAAGTCGACCTGTCGGCTCTGGAAATCGGCGCGATCGTTCACCTGTCCGACCTCAAAGCCCCTAAAGGCGTTGAGTTCGTTGCACTGGCTCACGGCGACGACAAAGCTGTTGCAAACGTACACGCTCCACGCGTTGCTCCAGAAGCTGAAGAAGGCGCTGCAGAGTAATTCACTCTGTATTGCCGGAGCTTGAGGAAACATCGCGGACCGAAACGTAGCGAGAAAGCGGGCGAGAACGCGGCGTTTACTCTTGAGTAAATGAAGTTTTTCGTCCACTTTCGCCGCACTCACTGACGGCGATGTTATCCACAACTCCAAAGGAAGGGCCCCTATCGTGACTGCCATAAAACTGATCGTTGGCCTGGGAAATCCAGGCGCCGAATACGACCAGACCCGGCATAACGCAGGGGCCCTTTTTGTTGAGCGCATCGCAGCTGCACAAGATGTAAACCTTGTCGCCGATCGCAAATATTTCGGCCTGACCGGGCGCTACTCGCATCAAGGTCAGGATGTTCGTCTGCTGATTCCCACCACCTACATGAACCGCAGCGGCCAGGCCGTGGCGGCACTCGCCGGATTCTTCCGCATCAAGCCTGAAGAAATCCTGGTGGCGCATGACGAACTCGATCTGCCTCCGGGCGTCGCCAAGCTCAAGCAGGGCGGCGGCCATGGCGGTCACAACGGGTTGCGCGACATCATTGCGCAACTGGGCAATCAGAATACGTTCTACCGTCTGCGGCTTGGCATCGGCCACCCGGGCGTCGCCAGTATGGTTTCAAATTTCGTCCTGGGTCGTGCGCCACGCGCCGAACAGGAAAAACTCGATGCCAGCATCGACTTTGCCCTCGGCGTGCTGCCGGATATCCTCGCCGGTGAATGGAACCGCGCGATGAAAAACCTGCACAGCCAGAAGGCCTGACTCTTATCCGAGGGGAAACACCATGGGATTCAATTGCGGCATCGTCGGCCTGCCTAACGTCGGCAAGTCCACCCTGTTCAACGCCCTGACCAAATCCGGTATCGCGGCCGAGAACTTCCCCTTCTGCACCATCGAGCCGAACAGCGGCATCGTGCCGATGCCGGACCCGCGTCTGGAAGCCTTGGCGGCCATCGTCAATCCGAAGCGCATCCTGCCGACCACCATGGAATTCGTCGACATCGCGGGCCTCGTTGCCGGCGCCTCGAAAGGTGAAGGCCTGGGCAACAAGTTCCTCGCGAATATCCGTGAGACCGACGCCATCGCTCACGTGGTGCGCTGCTTCGAAGACGACAACGTGATCCACGTTTCCAACAGCGTCGACCCGAAACGCGACATCGAAATCATCGACCTGGAACTGATCTTCGCCGACCTCGACAGCTGCGAGAAGCAACTGCAGAAAGTCGCGCGTAACGCCAAGGGCGGTGACAAGGACGCAGTCGTTCAGAAAGCCCTGCTTGAGCAACTGATCGCGCACTTCACCGAAGCCAAGCCTGCACGCAGCCTGATGAAGAACATGAGCGCTGACGAAAAAGCAGTGATCAAGGGCTTCCACCTGCTGACCACCAAACCGGTCATGTACATCGCCAACGTCGCTGAAGACGGTTTCGAGAACAATCCGCACCTGGACGTGGTCAAGGCTATCGCCGAAGAAGAAGGCGCCATGGTCGTTCCGGTTTGCAACAAGATCGAAGCGGAAATCGCCGAGCTTGATGACGGCGAAGAGAAGGACATGTTCCTCGAGGCCCTGGGCCTGGAAGAGCCTGGCCTGAACCGCGTGATCCGCGCCGGCTACGAAATGCTGCACCTGCAGACCTACTTCACCGCCGGTGTCGAAGAAGTCCGCGCCTGGACCGTCAAAGTCGGTGCCACCGCACCTCAGGCTGCTGGCGTGATCCACACCGACTTCGAGAAAGGCTTCATCCGCGCCGAAGTGATCGCCTACAACGACTTCATCCAGTACAAGGGCGAAGCCGGTACCAAAGAAGCCGGTAAATGGCGCCTGGAAGGCAAGGACTACATCGTCAAAGACGGCGACGTGATGCACTTCCGTTTCAATGTTTAATGCACAAACCTGAGTTTTTATCTAAGCTCACGTGATAAAAGCCAAAAGGTAGAGAGCATTAGCTCTCTATTTTTATAAAACGCCAAAAGTACATCATAAAAGGAAGTTTAAGATGGCAGCCCCCCAAACCCAGCCCCGTACAGCTTCAAATGATGCAGGTCAGGGGGCAAGCACCGTCCTAAATGGACTAATTTCAAAAGAGTTAGTTTTTGCGGTAGTCGGCCCAGTGGGTTCTGGCACAAGCTGGGTAGCCAATGCGTTGCAAGATCAGCTTAGAAAAAGTGTAAAAAATTCTGAAGTACATATTTTAAAAGCCAGTGATGCGATTGAGGCATGGGCAAAAAGCAATCAGATCGCCATTGATTCTGATACTGCCTTGAACCGCGCACGCTCACTCCAAGATGCTGGAGACAGAATTAGAGAGACCGACACAGCTGGCGTTGCAGTCAATCTAATTTCAGCTATTCAAAAGACTCGCACAAAGAACACAGACAAAACTAGCGACGCCGCCACTGATAAAATATATCGAATCTATATTCTCGACTCTTTAAAACACCCAGCTGAGGTCGCACTATTAAGAAGCGTATACCAAGAGGCATTTTGCTTAGTTGGTGTAGTTTGTGAAAACGAGAGAAGAGAAGCTCGCCTGAATGAAAAAAAATGCAACGCATCCTCACCTGAAGAAATAAAAAAATTTGTTAGCCGCGATCAAGATTCGGGAATAGACAACGGACAAAAAGTTGCCGACACTTTTCATCTGGCCGATTTCTTCGTTGATAACACACCTGATCGTTTTATCGAAAAAAATGGTGAGCAAAAAGAAAACCCCGCTTGGATCGTAAACGAACAACTTGGCCGCCTTATCGACATACTTACATTCACAAAAGTAGTACGCCCAAATCCCAGCGAAACGGGAATGTTCCACGCCTACGGCGCCCAGATGACAAGTGCATGCCTTTCTCGCCAAGTAGGTGCAGCACTAATGGACGGGATAGGTAATCTAGTATCAACTGGAACCAATGAGGTGCCGAATGCTGGGGGTGGTGTATATGGAGGCAACCTAGTTTTCTCTAATGGATATGAAAGAGAAGATCACCGCTGCGCAGCGGGCAATGGTTATTGCAGCAGTAACCGCGAACAAGATGAAATCATCAAAGACCTGATAGTCAATGTTCCTGAGCTAAGTGGCGTCCAATTCGCCAATTTGAAAGCAAAACTCAAAGACACTCGCATTGGGAAACTATTGGAGTTTAGTCGAGCAGTTCACGCAGAGATGGATGCACTATTGAGCGCAGCACGAAAAGGTAGCTCACCGGTAGGCGGAAAACTCTACGTTACCACTTTTCCTTGTCACTATTGCGCTCGACATATCGTATCCGCTGGGGTGGACGAGGTCCAATATATCGAACCATATCCAAAAAGCTTGGCATTCCAGTTACACGGGGATGCAATCGAGCAAACTGCTCAGGATTGGATCGCTCCGAGTAACATCATTGCAAAGCTTTCATCCATCACCGACGCGACACATGTCGAACGCAAGGAAATAAAAGTATTATTTCGTCCATTTACCGGGGTCGCGCCGCGACTATACCGCCGTGCCTTTATGAAGAACAGACCATTGAAAAATAAGAATGGAGATTTTCACATCGGTGAACCGGTATGGGCATCAGGCTTACTACGCCTTAGCTATCAAGATGTTGAAGATAGATTGATTGCAAACAACTCGAACGCGGAGGACGCATGAACAATATTGTCAAGTCTAGTTTTTTACGGCTAGTCCCTGCTTCAAATAAAACGATTTATGATCAACCAAATTGCGAGGAGAGTACGATGTGGAACACACACGGCGCTAAGCAAAATGGAGATACTCTCATACTTTTAAGAGAATCTGATATTTTCAAAAAGGGAACTTTTTCTAATTTCGCAAGAAGATTTCGCCCTTCTTACATTGTTGACTTGAGATCTGTACCTAGACTCGACGTCCTGGCAGGCTCTAGAGCACTTACCTTCAGGCTTTTCGAAGAGCTTGATATAGAGTATTACGACTTTTTCGGAAGACTAGAACTAGATGATCACGACAACATAGATCAAATAGAAACCCAACTTATCAAATCATTCCAGACGATATCCAAGACACATAAAAATTCTCAACGACCTTTGGTTCTGTTTTTTGATGATGAAATTCTTCTGCAAAAATTTCGTCAAACTTTACCTCGAGCACTTACAAGTACGTCATTAAAACTTACCCACATAAATATTGCAGAATATAAATCAGGCTTTTTATCAGTCAACATGACTGGGGAATGAAAGCTAAAAATTTAATAAAAAGACTTCCCACAGCCTCATGAAAAAACCTTACCGGAAAAGGCCGCGTTTCACACGCGGCTTTTTTGTGCCTGAAATTTATGGCCCAACATCTTTTCCTTGTGGAGTCAGGCCTTTTTGGTGCGCGGCAAGAAGATCGCCAACACGCCAAACAACGGCAGGAACGAGCAGAGGAAATACACATACTCAATCCCATGCACATCCGCCAGATGCCCGAGCAACGCCGCACCAATCCCGCCAAACCCGAACATCAAACCGAAGAACACCCCGGCAATCATCCCGACATTGCCCGGCACCAACTCCTGCGCATAAACCACAATCGCCGAGAACGCCGAGGCCAGAATGAAGCCGATCACCACGCTGAGGACGCTGGTCCAGAACAGATCGACGTGGGGCATCAGCAAGGTAAATGGCGCCACACCAAGGATCGAGAACCAGATCACCGCCTTACGCCCGATCTTGTCGCCGATCGGCCCGCCGAAGAACGTCCCCGCCGCCACCGCACCGAGAAACAGGAACAGGTGCAACTGCGAACTGGCCACCGACAGGTCGAACTTCTCGATCAGGTAAAAGGTGAAATAGCTTGTGAGGCTGGCCATGTAGAAATACTTCGAAAACACCAACAGCCCCAGCACCACCAGCGCACTGGTCACCCTGCCCTTCGACAACCCGTGAGTCGCTGCCTGGCCGGCCTTGAGCTTGAACAGGTTGAGGTGATGGGCGTACCAGCGACTGATGCGGTACAGCACGAACAGCGCAAACACCGCGAACAAGCCAAACCACGCCACATTGCCCTGACCGAACGGAATGATGATCGCCGCCGCCAGCAACGGGCCGAACGCGGAACCTGCGTTACCGCCGACCTGGAACGTCGACTGCGCCAGACCAAAGCGTCCGCCCGACGCCAGGCGCGCTATCCGCGAGGCCTCGGGGTGAAAGGTCGAGGAACCGATACCGATCAGCGCCGCCGCCAGCAGAATCATAGGAAAGCTGCCGACCACCGACATCATCACGATGCCAATCAGCGTGCAAATCGAGCCTACCGGCAACAGCCACGGTTTCGGATGCCGGTCAGTGTGATAACCGACCCACGGCTGCAACAGCGACGCGGTCAGTTGAAAGGTCAAGGTGATCAGGCCGACTTGAGTAAAGCTCAGATCGTATTTGGCCTTGAGCATCGGATAGATCGACGGCAACACCGACTGAATCAAATCGTTGATCAAATGCGCCAGCGCCACAGCGCCGATGATACGCATCACCAATGGGCTGCTTTGCGGAGCAGCGGGCGCCGAGGCAGCGGCGGTCTGAACGTTGCTGGTAGACATGGAAGTTTCCGGACAACAGATGGGTGCACGCAGGCAGGTGCGCCAATGTGCCATTTTTCGGTGCGCCAGCGCCATCCCCTTAGCCAGCTAACTAACTGACTGATCGTCGACTGCAAAGTGATAGCGCAACGCCATGGTCTGAATCTTGCCTTGCTTCATCCCTTGAACGCGGGCGCCTTACAAAGGCAACCGACAATGGGAAGTTTCGCTACAGAGCCGGCCTACAGAGCGGGCGAGAGTGAACTTTCGAGGCCTTTTAGCAGGGCACAACATCAACGTCGAACGACCGCGATGCACGCCGATGGTGCGTGGTGTCCAGAGGAGTCATGGGGCATGCAGGCTTTCCTTTCACCGGGGATCAAATTGCTGGGGCGGTTTGGTTTCGCGCGTAAATTCCAGCTGTTGTTTCTGCTGTTTATCCTGCCATTGGCCGGCAGCCTGTTGATGATCGGCCAGGACTATCGCGACAAGCTCAATCTGATTTCCGGCGAACGTGCCGGCGTGCGGCAGTTGCTCGCCCTCGATGCGCTGGACAACCTGCTCGCCGCGCAACGCGACCGCGCCGCTCGCTGGCGTGCCACGGAAACCAATCGTCAGCCGACACCGGCCACGCTCGCCGCCATGGGTGCGTTCGACGCGGTACAACCGGCAGTGCTGCAAGCCACCACGGACTTGGGCAACGCGTTGAACCACGAAGGTGCCGAAGGCGAAACCCTGGCCCGCTATCAGGCGCTGCAAAGCGCACTCAACGGCCTGGACTCGAAAAACCTCAGCGGTGTCGGTTGGTGGCCGGATGGCTACGACCGCTTCACCAACGCCCTCAGCGCCCTGCAAGCGTTGCGCGAGCAGATCGTCATGGACAATCGCCTGACCCTCGCACCGTGGCTGGAAACCTATCTGCTGACACAGATTTCCACGCAGCACGCGCCAGACCTGATCGAACGCGTCGGCCGACTCGCTGCGGTCGGTCAGGCCTCAGTCGTCTCCGGCCAATTCACCCTGCAGAGCCGTTTGCAGTTGCGCGACCTGCGCAGCCGCATCGGCGATGCCCGCGAGCAACTGGTCAAAACCGCCACGCTGCTCGAAGCGCGCCTGCCGAAAGACCAGCAGAGCTGGGCCAGCCAATACCACGACAGCCTGAAACACCTCGACAGCGGTTTGAAGGTCCTTGATGACGGCGTGTTCGGCGGCAGCATCAATCTCAAACCGGAAGACTTCGAACGCAGCCTCGACGCCCTGCTGGCTGACCTCGCCTCACTGCGCCAGCAATCGCTGGTATCACTGGATCAGCGACTCGACGCCTACCACAACTCGGCGATCCGCCAGTTCATCCTCGTCGCGGCAATCTTCGGCTGCCTGCTGCTGGCAGCGCTGTACTTGTTCATCTGCCTGCAAGCCTCGATCCGCCGCAGCGCCAGCGGCATTACCGTGCTTGCCGAAGCGTTGCGTGACGGCAATCTGAGCCTGCAAGTGCCGGTGGTGGGTCGCGACGAATTGGCGGCGATCAGCAACGCGCTCAACGTTGCCGTGGTGCAACTGCGCACAAGCATGCTTGGCGTCGATCACGAGACCTCGCAACTGAGCAACGCGGTGCGCAGCCTCAACGAACACTCCAGCGGCGCTCTCGGCGAAGTTGAAGCGCAACAGTTGCAGATCAGCCAGATCGCCGCTGCCGCCACGCAATTGGCCGCCACCTCGCAAGGCGTGGCGCAAAGCTGCGAACAGGCGTCCGGCAGCGCTCAGCACACTCGGCGTATCGCCGCCGACAGTAGCCGCGACAGCCAGCGCACCACGGCGAGTATTCAGCAACTCAATCAGCGTTTGAACGACACCGCAGCGGCATTGGGCCGGGTCAGCGAGCAAGGCCAGCAGATTCAATTGGTGGTCGATACCATTCGCGGCGTCGCCGAACAGACCAACCTGCTCGCGCTCAACGCAGCGATTGAAGCGGCACGCGCCGGTGAGCAGGGTCGCGGCTTTGCTGTGGTGGCTGATGAGGTGCGCAGTCTGTCGCAACGCACGCAGTCGTCCACTGCGCAGATCGCCGGCACGGTCGACAGCCTGCGCGCTACGGTCAACGAAGCGGTGAGCTTGATGGAAGCCGCGTGCGGCCAGGCGCAAACCGATGCCGAGTCGGTCACCGGCCTCGGTGAGCGCTTGGGCGAAATCGCCAGTGCGGTGCAGAGCGTCACTGACACGCTGGCGCAGATCGCAACGGCGGTTGAAGAGCAGGCGAGCACTGCTGATGAAGTCAGCGGCAATATCCAGCAGGTCGATCAAGCCGCTGTGCGTTTGCTCGAAGGCGCACGTGCGGTAAACCTTGCAGCGGACACGCTGAGCCAGGGCAGCAAGGCACTGAGCGACAACACCGCACGCTTCCGTCTCAGTTGATCACTGCCTCGGGGAAATCCGTTTCCAGTTCAGCCTTGAGCCATTGAATAAACCACGCCACGTCCGCCGAGAGCTCGGCGGACGGCGTGAGTACCCGATAGCTCTCCAGCTTCACCTGAGCGTCTACCGCGCGCACCAGTTTGCCGCTGGCGAGTTCATGGCGCACCAGCACCTCGTTGGCCAGCGCGATGCCTTGTCCGCTCTCGGCGACTGACAGCGCGTGGTCATTGTTGACGTAGAGCATGTCGGAATTGAGATGGATATCGAGGTCGTGGGCGGCGAACCACAGGTTCCACCATTCGCCGTCATCGACGTGGATCAGTTCGTGTCTGACCAGATCGGCCGGGCTGTTGATGGGGGCGATGCTGGCCAGATACGCCGGGGTGCAGATCGGAAAAACCCGCGGACAAATCAGCGCTTCCCTTGAGTCGGCGTACTGCCCGTCGAGGCCATAGACGATACCTAGATCCGCGCTTTTGCCATCCACTTCGGTGAAGGTCGAATTCGGCTCGATCGCCAGTTTCAATCCCGGGCGCAGATGGCGCAGCGCTTCGATGCGTGGCATCAACCAGCGCTTGGCAAACCCCGGTACCACCATGATGCGCAACCAGCGCTCGGCGTCTTTCGGCCGGGCTTCCTTGCCGGCCTCGATGATCAACTGCAACGCCGCGCTGATCTTGCGGTGGTACTTCTCCCCGGCCGGCGTCAGGTTGACCCCGCGCGAGGTCCTCTCGAACAGTTGAATGCCCAACCAGTCTTCAAGCAATTTCACATGCCGGCCAATCGCAGGCTGGGTCACGTGCAGGGCTTTCGAGGCTTCGACATAGCTGCCCAACCGGGCTGCCGCATCAAAGGCACGCACCGCGTTGAGCGGCGGCAAACGGTGGTCGGGCATGATTCCTGGCACCTTCGGCTGTTAAATTAACTAACACCTGCCATGTTTAAATTGAAGTGTCGCGCCGCGCAACCCCTGGCTGATAATCGAGCCACAGCAGAACAAAAAAACAGCTGGTTTCACACCCGAACGCAATCTCGATCCTGCCCAAAAAAATAATATCCATGGCCCGACGGCGGCGCTTTTTCATAGCGAGTCGCAGGCGATGGGGGAATCGGAGGTAACGCATGAATGCCCTGCATTCGCTGCAAACGCTGGCGGTCTCGATCCGCTCAGTGCGCAAGGTTTACGGTGATCCGCACACAGGTCCGGTGGCGCTGAAAAGCATCGACCTGGACATCCGCGACAACGAGTTCTTCACCCTTCTGGGCCCGTCCGGCTGCGGCAAGACCACGCTGCTGCGGATGATCGCCGGTTTCGAATTTCCCACACAAGGCGAGATCCTGCTCTACGGCGAAAACATCGCTGATCGCCCGCCGTTCCAGCGCCCGGTCAACACGGTGTTTCAGCATTACGCGCTGTTCCCGCACATGACCATCGCCGAGAACCTCGCTTTCGGCCTCGAATCGCACCCGATGGGCAAAGTCCTCACCAAAGCGCAGATCGCCGAGCGCGTCCGCGAGATGTTGGCGCTGGTGCAGATGGAGCGTTTCGCTAATCGCAAACCGGCGCAACTGTCGGGCGGCCAGCAACAACGTGTCGCTCTCGCCCGCGCCTTGGCGCCGCATCCGAAAGTGTTGCTGCTCGATGAACCGCTCTCCGCGCTCGATCTCAAGCTGCGTCAGGCCATGCGCGAAGAGCTGAAAACCATTCAGGCGAAAACCGGTATCACCTTCATCTTCGTCACCCACGACCAGGAGGAAGCGCTGACCATGTCCGATCGCATCGCCGTGTTGTCCGAAGGCGAAGTGCAGCAGGTCGGGCGGCCGGAGGACATCTACGAACGGCCGCGCAATCGCTTCGTCGCCGACTTCATTGGCGAAACCAATTTCATCGAAGGCACCGTCACTCGCGTGGAAGACGGTCAGGCGTGGTTCGCCGGGCCGGCGGGTCATCCATTGCCCGCTCAACCATGCAGCGATGTACAGGTCGGCGCCAACGTCACCTTGTCGGTACGCCCCGAGCGCCTGCATCTGGTAGCGGCAACCACCGAGGCCGCATTGCCGTGCCGGATCGAGGCGCAGATCTACCTCGGCACCGACCTGCAATATCAGGTCAGCCTCAGCGACGGTTCGCGCCTCACCGTGCGTACGCCCAATTGCGTCGACCAGAGCCTGCGCTTTGCCGTCGGTTCTCAGGCCGGTCTGTTGTTCGACCGTGGAAGCGCCAGCGTCCTGCACGATTGAGCCGGAGGAATTGCCATGCACGCCTTACCGATTGCCAACACGCTGGAGCGCCGCAAAGCCTTCCAGAGTTTCCTCGGGGTCAGCCCGGCGCTGATCGCCATCGGCCTGTTTCTGCTGGTGCCGATTCTGATCGTCATCGGCTATTCGTTGATGGAGGCCAACCCCTACGGCGGGGTCAACAAAGTCTTCAGCAGTGACGCTTACACCTCGCTGCTGTTCGAGCGGCAACTGGACGACAGCCTCGCGTTTGCCGATTCGTATCTGATCATCGCCCTGCGCTCGATCGGCATTGCCGGACTGACCACGATCATCACGCTGCTGATCGGTTTTCCGGTGGCGGTGTGGCTGGCCATGCAGCCGGCGCATCGGCGTGGCTTGTTGATCTTTCTGATCACCGTGCCGTTCTGGGCCAACCTGTTGATCCGTACGTATGCGTGGATTTTGCTGCTGCGTAACACCGGAGTGATCAACAACAGCCTGATGGGCCTGGGCGTTATTCACGAACCATTGCAGTTGCTCTACACCGACGGCGCGGTACTGCTGGGGCTGGTTTACACCTACGCGCCGTTCGTGGTGCTGCCGATTTACGTGACGCTGGAAAAGATGGATATCCGCCTGCTCGAAGCGGCGCAGGATCTCTACGCCGGACGTGTGCGCACGTTACGCAAAGTGGTTTTGCCAATCGCCAAACCGGGGATTCTGGCCGGCGCCATCCTCACCTTTGTGCCGTGCCTGGGCGCGATGATCGCCCCGGAACTGCTCGGTGGCGGCACCCGAATGATGCTCGGCAACCTGATCTTCCGGCAGTTCAGCGATGCGCGTAACTGGCCGTTTGGCGCAGCGCTGTCGCTGGTGCTGATGGCCGCCGTGATGCTGGTGCTGACCGTGTATGCCCTGCGCGCCGAGCGCCAGCGCATCGCCAAAGGAGGTGCGTAATGCTCACGCTATTCAAACGCAAAGGGCTGGGTGTGCAGGACTTCCCCGGTTTCGGTGGTTTCAGCTTTCTGTTCTATCTGTACCTGTACGCGCCGATCGTGGTGCTGGTGGTGTTCTCGTTCAACGCCAACCAATCGGCGACGGTGTGGACCGGGTTCAGCCTCGACTGGTACCGCGCCGCATTCGCCAATCAGGCTTTGCGCCAGGCCGCCGGCAACAGCCTGTTGATCGCCGTCTGCGCCAGCATGATCGCCACGGCGATTGCCACCCTCGCCGCCCTCGGCACCTCGCGCGGGGCCAAGTTCAAGGGCCTGCAATTGTCGATGGGCGCAATCATGTTGCCGCTGGTGCTGCCGGAAATTGTCGTCGGTGTGGCGACGCTCGCATTGTTCTCAACCATCGGCCTGTCGCTGGGTTACGGCAACCTGATCATCGCGCATACGGTGTTCTGCATTCCCTTCGCCTACTTGCCGATTCGGGCGCGGCTGAACGACATGGACCTGTCGCTGGAGCAAGCCTCGGCCGACCTCTACGCCGGCCCGTGGCGAACCTTTCGCAAAGTGACTTTGCCGCTGCTGATGCCGGGGATTTTCTCCGGGCTGATGCTGGCCTTCATCGTCTCACTGGACAACTTCGTGATCTCGATGATGGTCTCGCAGGCCGGCACCACGACCCTGCCGATTTTCATTTTCGGCCTGCTACGCATGGGTGTGACACCCGACGTCAACGCCGTGTCGACGCTGATCCTCGGCGTCTCGGTGCTGTTCGTCAGCCTCTCTTATCTGTTGGGTAAAAAGAACGCCTGATCCTTCTACGACCTGTGGGGAAATAGCATGAGCAAGTGGATAAAAAGCGTCGGCACTTCGTTGTTCCTGACATTGCCGCTGAGCATGGCCGCGAGTGTTCAGGCCGCCGAGAAACTCAACGTGGTGAGCTGGAGCGGCTACTTTTCGCCGGAGATTCTCGCCAAGTTCCAGAAGCAGACCGGCATCGAAGTCACCGTCGATTCCTACGACTCCAACGAGACTTTGTTGGCGAAATTGAAACAGGGCGGCGCCGGTTATGACGTGGCGATTCCGTCGCACCAGTTCATCCCGATCCTGATCAAGGAAAACCTGCTGGAGCGCTTCGACCCGGTCAAAGAGCCCTACTACGCCAGCGTTGTGGATAACCTGAAAAAACCGAGCTGGGACCCGGAAGGTGCGTATTCGGTGCCGTTCATCTGGGGCACCACCAGCGTCGTGCTCGACAGTGCGCGCTACAAAGGCCCGGCCGACAGCTACAAGGTTTTGTATGAGCCGCCAGCCGAGTTGCAGGGGCGCATCAACATGTTCGATTCGGTCAGCGACATGGTCGACATGGCCAGCCTCTATCTGAACATTCCGCTGTGCAGCGAAGACCCAAAACAGATGCAGCAAGTGCTGACGCTGCTCAAGGCGCAGAAGCCGTTCGTGAAAACCTACAGCTCCAAGGCCGGTTCGATTCGCGAGAACCTCGCTTCGGGTGAAATCGACATGTCGATGTTCTGGGGCGGTTCGTCAATGCGCGCCCGCGAGATGAAACCGACGCTGAAATACCTCTACCCGAAAGAAGGCGTGCTGGCCTGGGTCGACAACATGGTCATCCCCACCGGCAGCAAGAATCCGGCGAATGCCAAGGCGTTCATCGCCTTCCTCAGCCAACCGGAAAACTCGGCAATGACGCAGAACTTCCTCAAGCACCAGAGCCCGATCAAAGGCGTCGAACCGTTCCTCGATGCAGCGCTCAAGGATGCGCCGGAACTGCACATCCCCGAGGGCACCAACGTGGTGTTCAGCAAGACTTGCGGCGAAGGCGCGATCCGTCTCGCTGATCGTCTCTGGACCAACCTGATGCGTTGATCTCTATCGCCCCGTCACACTGGCGGGGCGTTTTTCCAGCCGTCTGAAAGGCCGCTTGCAATGAACGCTAACAACATCAGCGAACTGGTCCTGTTGCAGGCCCATGAACTCGCCGAACGCATCCGCCTGCGCCAGGTTTCCTGCCGGGAAGTGATGCAGACTTACCTTGCCCATATCGAACGTTTCAATCCGCTGGTGAATGCGCTGATCAGCCTGCAGTCACCGGAACATCTGCTGGCTCAGGCCGATGAACGCGATGCCGAACTGGCGCGTGGCGAATACCGTGGCTGGATGCATGGCTTGCCTCATGCGATCAAGGATCTTTCGCTGACTCAAGGCATTCGCACCACGCTGGGTTCGCCGCTGTACAAGGATTTTGTGCCCGAGCGCGACGGCATCATGGTCGAGCGGATCAAGGCAGCCGGCGCAATCATTATCGGCAAGACCAACACCCCGGAATTCGGCCTCGGTTCGCAAAGCTACAACCCGTTGTTTGGTGCCACTGGCTGCGCTTTTGACCCGGGCAAAACCGCGGGTGGCAGTAGCGGTGGCGCGGCGGCCGCACTGGCGATGCATCTGGTGCCGGTGGCGGATGGCAGCGACATGATGGGTTCGCTGCGCAATCCGGCGGCGTTCAATAACATCTTTGGTTTTCGTCCGTCGCAGGGACGCGTGCCGTTTGATGACAGTGCTGATCTGTTCTTCGATCAGTTGGGTTACGAAGGGCCGATGGCGCGCAGCGTGAGGGATGCGGCGTTGCTGCTGTCGGTGCAGGCGGGGGGCGATGCGCGGGCGCCGCTGTCCATTGCTGAATCCGGTGAGGCGTTTGCGGCGCCGTTGGAGCGGGATTTCAAAGGCACGCGGATGGGTTGGCTGGGGGATTTCAGCGGTTATCTGCCGATGGAGAGCGGCGTGCTGTCGCTGTGTCAGAAGACCTTTGCCGATTTTGAAAGCCTCGGCTGCCACGTTGAGTCGGTTGAGCCGGGCTTCGCGCCTGAGCGGCTGTGGAGCAGTTGGCGCACGTTGCGGCACTGGATGGTCGCCGGGTCTTTGGGCGCAACCTATGCCGATCCGCAGAAACGCGCGTTGTTGAAACCGGAAGCGATCTGGGAAGTGGAAAACGGTCTGAAGCTTTCGGCCAGCGAAGTGTTCGCCGCCTCGGTGGTGCGCAGTGATTGGTATCGGGCGATTTCCCGACTGTTCGAACGCTACGATTACCTGTTGCTGCCCAGCGCCCAGGTCTTCCCGTTCGATAAAACCCAGCCGTGGCCGACGTCGATTGAAGGCGTGGCGATGGACACGTATCACCGCTGGATGGAGGTGGTCATCCCCGGCACGTTATCCGGTTGCCCGGTGGCGAGCGTTCAGGCCGGCTTCAATGCACAGGGGTTGCCGATGGGGTTGCAGATCATCGGCCGGCATCAGGCGGACTTCGCGGTTCTGCAACTGGCGCACGCTTATGAACAGGCCAGCCGCTGGTTCCAGCGCTGTCCTTCGCCCCTTCTGAGCCAGTAATTTTGATAAACGGTTGAAAGCGTAGAAAAAATTTTAAATTTACGCTTGACGCTTTTCCATTTCAGGGGAATAATGCGCGCCACTTGGCTACATAGCTCAGTTGGTTAGAGCATAGCATTCATAATGCTGGGGTCCGGGGTTCAAGTCCCTGTGTAGCCACCAAGTACTAAAAACGGCTTACCGAAAGGTAGGCCGTTTTTTTATGCCTCGAGAAAAGCCTCTTCAATCTGTTTGTCCAAGGTATTGGTGCACCTTGGTTCCGCGTTCTTTGGATTACTTCAAACTTCTTTTTCTTCGTCGCTCGTTTTGGTCGCTGCCTGTGCGATCAGGGCGTCGAGCATCTGCGCAATAACCTTCTGTTGAACCTTCGAAAGCTCATTGATCGACTGCAACCGTCGATACCACGTCGAGGTCAAACTGCGTCTGGGCTTCTCCGTGTACGAGGGCACCCCGAGCAGGTCTTCAACAGGCACGCGAAGCGCAAATGCCATCTTCACCAGCGTCGTGACCGGCATGCTGCGCGTGCCCTCCTCGTAGCCCTGAAAGGTCTGCCGGGAAAGACCTAAAGCCCGTGCAAACCGAGTCTGTGTGATCTCGTGCACGGTGCGTAAGTGAGCAATGCGACTGCCCATCGCCACCAGAAAATCGCGATCCTCATTGGAAATGCTCATGACAATGGCCGACTGCAAATAGAGTTGAATGGCAACGAACTCATCCTTTTCATCTGAAATCCATCCTGGAAAAAACAACAGAAACCATCCTCAGGCAGCGGTGCGTAAGTTGTCGACCTGAAAATTCTGTAGGAGAAATGCAGACTGCCCCGCCATCCAAACCGAAAGACTACAAGCCCGAAATACCGCTGGTTCATCCGGATCAATCGCCCATCAACAGGTTGAGAGAGCGCCGTAGGAAACGGCTTCGATCAAGGTACGAATCGGATTTCGTAAATCCAGGCGCCTGAAACTCACCCCATCGGTTTGCCCGAAATCCCGACTGACCGACAAGCTTCCCTGGCTCGATTCAAAGCCATACAGGGAGTTGTCATGGCTCGATTCAAATCTCTCTTCGATGAAGACTGGCCTTGGAAACGTCCGAGAAGGAAAGGCTCATGGGCCGCTTGGAATCCGCCTCCCCCGCCGGAGCCGGTGTACATCGAAAAGGATGAATGGCCAACGCCCAGGCCCCGCGAAGATCAGGTGTTCGCCAAGTCCTGCACGCCGGGAAACTGGTGCCGAACGGACGCCGGCACGGTGCCCGAGTCCGCTGCCAACTTCGGCAAGATCATGGTCGCGGGTGCCATGCTCTTTCCCTCCGCCAGCACCGCTGTCGCGACCGCGATAGGTGCCGATCTGGCCTTGGGCCGCTTGGCCGGCGGCGGGATTCTGCAACAACGCCTCAACTGGGCCATTCGCGGCGCGGGCGGGCCGGCCAGTGTGTTCGTCCTCGGGATGCTGCCGACCCGAATGGGCGACGGCACGCTGCACACCGATGACCAACTACGCAGCATGACCCGCGCCAGCACTCGCGTGCGCTTCCAGTTCCGGCGTGATGCCGAAGGCGCCATGCAGATTTACGGCATCCACTCCGGCGCCTCGGGCGATGACTCGGTGCGCACTGTCAAAGTCGAGTGGAACAGCGACAAGACTGCGATGGAGGCCAAGCTCAACGGCATTACCATTTTGTGGACGCCACAACGCGGGCCACTCGGTTCTATGCCGCCGCTGGTCTATCCAGAACACGCCGAGCAACTGAACACGATCCTTGTTCATCCGATTTCAGAAAATACTGATAGCCAGATAGAAGGCCTGCCCGGCGAGGAAATTACTGCCGAAGATTGTATTCTGGTGTTTCCGGTGGACACTGGTTTGAAGTCGCTGTATGTGGTGTTTTCGAGGCCGGCCAGACTGACGCCGGGTACGGTGACTGGGATTGGTGAGGATGTTCCGGGTATATGGCTTGCTGGAGCCGGAACGGGGATCGGTGCGCCGATTCCGACACGGATTGCGGACAGGCTGAGGGGGCGGGAGTTTTCAAGCTTTGATGCCTTCAGAAAGGCGTTTTGGACTGAGGTTGTGAATGATCCAGATTTGCGCAGCCAATTCATCCCGGACAATATTGAACGGATGCAGAATGGCAATGCGCCAAAGGCCCGCTACAGGGATTCCAATGGTTCAAAAGGCTCCTTTGAAATTCATCATGTCGATCCAATTTCAAAGGGCGGCGAGGTTTATCACGTAGACAATTTGCGGATCAACACGCCAAAAAACCACGCAGATATTCATCGGAAATAACTCAATGAAAAGCCGTCTTTCTGACTATACCGAAGCAGAGTTTCTAAGCTTTCTGCAAGAGATTCGAGCCGCCAACAAAAACGCTTCCGATGAAGTTCTCGACCCGCTGTTAGGCCGCTTTTGCACCATCACTGAACATCCAGATGGAACGGACTTGATCTACTACCCAGAAGATGGGGCAGATAATTCCAACGAAGGAATCATTGAAACCGTGAAAAGGTGGCGCGCCGCGAATGGACTGCCTGGCTTCAAGCAGTGAATTTCCTGCCCACAGAAAAAATCGTGGCAAAAATATCCAGCTACACAGAAGCCGAGTTTATCTGTTTCATCGAAAAGATACGGACCGCCAATAAGAGTGGCTCAGACGCAGAGTTTGGTGAGTTGCTGGCACAGTTCAGGAAGGTTACTGCCCACCCGGATGGAACCGATTTAATTTTTTATCCCGAGCCAACAGCAGACAGCTCTGCCGAGGGCATCACCAAGACTGTAAAGGAATGGCGAGCCGCGCAGGGTTTACCAGGGTTCAGCGGTGGAAACACCTGAATGTAGTCAAGCTGACAGTGGATTATGCACACAGGCCGGGGGCTCACCCTATCCAGAGTCGGATCAAGGACAAGGTGACAATCTGAACGATCCATTTATCAAAAGCAGCTTCTCGGATTACACGGAACAAGAGTTCATTGAGCTGCTTGAGCGCATCATGGGAAACGGTGAAACCGAAAAGGAAGAAAGCAGACTCGTATTTCACTTCAATTCTATTTGCGGACATCCCGAAGGATCCGATTTGATTTTCTATCCGGCCGAAGATGCCGATGACTCTGCGAAAGGCATCACCGAAACCGTGAAAGAATGGCGTGCTGCGAATGGACTTCCGGGTTTCAAGCAATAGTTATCGAACGCAAAATATGCTCCCTCCTTTTACCAAAAGCAGTATTTTCCGAGGCAGAGTTCGTCGCGCGGCTGGAAGAACTCGCCAAGGAAGATGAAGAAACTGAAAACGATGATCGTGCTGACATGCTGCTGTTGCACTTCTAGAAAATCAGCGAGCACCCAGCAGGTTCGGACCTGATCTACTATCGGAATCTGGAGCGGATAACTCCCCCCGAGGGTGTAACGCGAATTGTGAAAGACTGGCGAGCGGCGCAGGGGTCGCCAGGGTTCAAGGGTGCTTAACAACTCGCCGGATTATAGAGACGCGTCGCCCGATCAACAGCCCGGACCTGAGCAGGTTTCCTCGACTTCGAAAAATTACGGGTTAGCACGCCAAGAACTTACTTATTTTTTAGCGGGAGTAACAACTTGGCCAAGAAAATTTCTGACTGTAGGGAAGAGCAATTTATTTATCTGCTGCAGCAAATATTCATCTCAAACACAGACGGTACGTCAGAGACAGTGCTGGCGGATATGTTAGATAACTTCAGTGAACTGGCCGAACATCCCGCAGGCACTGACTTGATCTATTGGCCAGAGGATGAGGCGCAATGCTCCCCTGAAGGCATCACGGCGACAGTGAAAGAATGGCGCGTCGCGAATGGATTGCTTGGGTTTAAGCAATAATTGCTAATTTACACCTCGAGATAATCACCGAATTTGAGGCGAGGAGATAAAGCTCCTCACCTCAAGACTATGCCTGATCTACTCAGGTTTCTCTGTCGACAGGGCTAACAACCCCTTCGCCCAAATCTGCCGAGTCCGCAGCCCCACCATCGCCCGCCAATCCGGATCCGCCGGATAAAACTGCTCCAGCAGATTCAACTTGATCCCCCGCCCCGTCGCGTCCAGCGGATCGCCATGCAGATGCAACCAGTGGTCATCGCGTAAATGCCGATGCACCTCCGGCCCCGAATACGTTCCGCACTCGATCACGAACGGCATCAGTTGCACGTCGGGCAACGCATTGAGCAGCGCCTGCGAGGTGTAACCGGTAGCCGTCGCCGCCACTCCAGTTTCGCTCAGGGTGTCGGCGCCGGTGTGCAGGGTGTAGAGCCATGGGCCGTAGATCGCCTGGGCCTGCGCGAGTGCCGGGTAAGGCGCCTGGGTGATGGTCAGCAACATCGGATGACCGTACTCACCGGCGCCGGTGTGCAGGTCGAAGCACATTACGGTTTCAGCGCCAGCCACATGCGCATCGATGATCTGATGCAGCGTGCGATTCGACCAGCTCGGCGCGCGACCACCATAGAACAATCCATCGGGATGGCTGTGCTGACCGCCCTCGACAATCGACATCACCGCCGGCCAGCCGCACTCGTTGATCTGCGCATCGAGCAAGGCATCGGCGCGTTGTCGCTCGGGGCCGTTCAAGTCGCTGCACGCGTAGATTTCATGCAGTGCGGCGTAAGCGCGGTTTTCTGGGAGAGGCCCGGTGAAGTCGAGGTGATTGCGGTTGAGGTCGATGTTGTCTTCGTTCACCCGCCGCAGCCACGCCGTGCCCCACGGGTTGATGAGGTGCACCATCACCACCGCGACATCCTTGGGCAGCGAACCGGGCTTGAAGGTTTTCAGCCATTCGATCTGACAGTCCGAGCCGTAATAGCCCTCGACACCGTGCGTACCGCTGAGCGCAACCAGCCGACGCTTGGCCTGCGGATCGCCGAGCACGGCGACGTCGGTGCTCAGCGGTTCACCGAATGGCCCGCAGCGCGGATGCGCGTAGGAGGTGAGCGTGGCACCGGCGGCATTGGCGGCGGCCAGGAACTGTTCGCGTTGGTCGCGGTAGCTGGATTCGGTGGGGAACTCGCTGTGCATTCTTGGCCTCTTGTGATTTTTATGCCTTTGAACTGTAGGAGTGAGCCTGCTCGCGATCGCGCAATTACATTCAGCATCAATGCTGACTGGTCCAGCGCTATCGCGAGCAGGCTCACTCCTACAAGGGGATGTTCGTAGTCAATCAATTGCCACCGACCCTACAGAAAACTCGCCAAGGCATGAAGGAGAAACATACCAGCGGTTTGCGTCCTACACAGTCGGTCGATAAAGTCCCTCAGACTTTTATCCCACGGACGGAGAGCCCGCGTGTTTTCAGCCTTGCCCTTGAGCCGCTTTCGCCTGCCAGCCCTGACGCTGATCATCAGCGCCCTGACCCTCACCGCGTGCAACGCCCCGCCCTCCTCGACCTTGCCACTGGCTCCGGAAGCGGCCTCCGGTTACCGCACCGATCTGCAAACCCGCCAAGCCAGCAAACACATGGCCGCTGCTGCCAACCCGCTCGCCGCTGAAGCCGGTCGGGAGATGCTGCGTCAGGGCGGTTCGGCGATTGATGCGGCGATTGCGATGCAAGCGGTGCTGACGCTGGTCGAGCCGCAATCTTCCGGGATCGGTGGCGGCGCGATGATCGTGCTGTGGGACGGCAAACAGGTGCGCACTTATGACGGTCGCGAAACCGCTCCGGCCGGCGCCACCGAGAAGCTGTTCCTGCAAGCTGACGGCCAACCGATGTCGTTCCCGCAGGCACAGATCGGCGGTCGTTCGGTCGGTACGCCGGGCGTGTTGCGAGCGCTGGAGATGGCGCATAAACAACATGGTCGCCTGCCATGGGCGAAGCTGTTTGAGCCGGCAATCAAACTGTCCGAGCAAGGCTTTGCCATCTCCCCGCGTTTGCATTCGCTGCTGGAATCAGACCCGGTGATCCGCAAGTCGCCAGAGATGGCGAAATACTTCCTCAACGCCGATGGCAGCGTCAAAGCCGTCGGCACGCGTCTGCAAAACCCGGCGCTGGCTGCGGTGCTCAAACGCATCGCCAACGAAGGCCCGGACGCGTTGTACAAAGGCCCGATTGCCGAGGAAATCGTCGCCAAGGTTCAGGGCCACGCCAACCCCGGCAGCCTTTCGCTGAATGATCTTCAAGGTTACAAAGCCAAAGAACGCGCACCGCTGTGCACCGATTACAAACGCTGGCAGGTTTGCGGCATGCCGCCACCGTCGTCGGGCGGGATCGCGGTGGCGCAGATCCTCGGCACCTTGCAGGCGCTGGAAACCCGCGATCCACGTCTTTCCCTGACACCGCTCAAACCGGTGAAAACCGATAAGCCGGCCGGCATCGAACCTGATCCGCAAGCCGTGCATCTGATCGCCGAAGCCGAACGTCTGGCCTACGCCGACCGCGCGCAATACGTCGCCGATACCGACTTCGTGCCCGTGCCGGTCAAAGGCCTGGTCGATCCGGGCTATCTCGCCAGCCGCGCCAGCCTGATCGGCGAACGCAGCATGGGCAGCGCCAAACCGGGCACACCGCCGGGCGTGCAAGTGGCCTACGCCCCGGACCGCTCGCCGCTGCGCATCTCCACCTCGCAAGTCGTCGCGGTGGATGACCTCGGCGGCGCTGTGTCGATGACCACCACCATCGAAGCCGCGTTCGGCTCGCACCTGATGGTTCAGGGCTTTCTGCTGAACAACCAGATGACCGACTTCTCGTTCATCCCCGAAGAGAACGGGCAGAAAGTCGCCAACCGCGTCGAACCGGGCAAACGCCCACGCTCGTCGATGGCGCCGACGCTGATCTTCGATCGCAACAGCGGCGAGTTCGTCGCAACGGTCGGTTCTCCCGGCGGTTCGCAAATCATTGAGTACGTGGCGAAAACCACCGTCGGCCTGCTCGACTGGAACCTCGACCCGCAAAGCGCCATCAGCCTGCCCAACTTCGGCAGCCGCAACGGCCCGACCGAACTGGAACAAGGCCAGTTCAGCCCGGCACTGATTCAGGCGTTGAAGGACAAGGGCCACACGGTCAACGAAATCGACATGACCAGCGGCACCCAGGCGATCGTGCGGGTCAAGGATGCGCAGGGGAATGCGTCACTGGCCGGTGGCGCGGATCCACGGCGTGAAGGGGAAGCGTTGGGGGATTGAGTTTGCCCTTGGGGCAAGCTTTACCGTTGAGCCCAAGCAGCCAAAAGGAGAGGTTTCATGCTTACCATCGGACAAATGGCCCGCTGCCACGGGCTCACCACCAAGACTTTGCGCCACTACGACAGCATCGGTCTGTTCAGCCCGGCGGCCACCGGGCGCGACAACGGCTATCGCTATTACCGGCCGGAACAGATCGTTACGCTCGGGCGGATCATCTGGCTTAAACAATTGGGTCTGCCGCTGGAAGAGATTCGTGCACTGGCCGCCAACGGCGGGCTGGACAGTGTGATCAATCTGCGTGAAGCGCTCGAACAGCATGCGCAACAATTGAAGGCCGATATCCAGCGCAGTGAAAACGTCTTGGGACAATTGACCCGTTATCTTGCACAACCGGATCGTCCGTTGCCGGCCATGCAAATACCCGAACGGGTCGACTACCCGGCCCTGCGCATCATGGGCATGACCTGGCAGCAGGACGACGCAGGCACTATCGCCGAGATGTGGCAGCGCTTTGTGCCGCGAGAAGAGGAAATTGACCGACTGCACGAACCGCTCGGCACGTTCGGCGTGTGCCAGCCACTGGAGGACGGCCAATGGCGCTACATCGCCGGCCTGCCGGTGGGGCTCGATGCGCCACTGGTGTCAGGCATGGTCGAATTGCTGATACCTGCTCGTCGGTACGCTCGCGTCGAACACCACGGCACGGTCACGACGCTGCCGGAAACCTTCCGCGCCGCCTACAGCGAATGGCTGCCTGCCGCTGGCATGACACCCGCCGAAGGGATCGAATTCGAGTATTGCGGCGAGCGCTTTTTCGGCCCGATGGACCCGCGCAGCGTGGTCGAGCTGTACATCCCGTTGAAAGATTGAGGCAGTTGCCGAGGCCGCAAAAGCGGCCTCAGCGATTAGCCACCAAATGCGCACCAAACAACAGATAGCAACCGCCCGCCAGACGATCCAGCCATTGACGTGACCGCTCGTAAACACCGGCTACCCGTCGGCTGGCGAAAAACAGTGCCACGCTGCAATACCAACTGAACGACAGCGTCGCCATGGTCATCACCGCTAGTGCCAGCAGCAACGGCGGCACATGGGCCGGCATGGCGGTAGCAAAAATTGTCGCGACGAACAGTGCCGATTTCGGGTTGGTCATGTTGCCGAGAAAGCCGCGGCTATAAACACCCAGATACGTTTGTTTCGCAGCATCCGCCGCACCGGGGACAAGCGCAGCCTTGCACCGGAACTGCTTGAGACCCAGATAGATCAGGTAGCAACCGCCGGCAATCTTGAAGCCCAGATACAACGTCGGTGCAGCGCTGAACAGCGTCTTGATGCCCAAACCGCCGGCCAGCCCCCACAGTACCGTGCCGGTCGCCACACCCAGTGCCGCCACCACACCATGTCGACGAGACTGACTGGCCGCGAGCTGAGCAATATTGAAGAAGTTGGGACCGGGCGTGACTACGGCAACCGTCCACAACAACGCCAGCGACAGTAACGGAGCGAGATAACCGGTAACGGAAAGGTCCATGGGACACGTGCCTGATTGGTTCGACAAGGTCCCTACCTTGCTACATCCGTTGAAGGTTTTCCATCAACGAAATTCAAACATCGAGGGTCTTGCCGTCCACCGAATCGCCAATCTTCAGAAAATGCCCGCCCGCGACATGGTGCAAGGTGCGCAAACCATCATGCCCTTCGAAATGCCAGCGCCCTTCGCTGAACACACGCTCATCGGCATGGGCGGCAATGACTTCGGCGAGGAACAGGTCGTATTGCTCATGATTGCGCGGCTCCGGCAGCAAGCGGCATTCGAGCCAGGCAACGCAGCCGTTGAGCAGCGGCGCCTCGACGAGTTCACCGTTGAAGGTTTTCAACCCGTACGCCTGAAACTTGTCCTGACCCTGGCTTTGGCTGATTTCCAGGCCCGACGTATTGCCGACGGTCTGCACGATGTCGGCCTGATCGACGCACGGCACATTGAGCACGAAGGTGCCGGAGGCTTCGAGCAGTTGCCGGGTCCAGGTGGATTTGTCGAGTACGACGGCAACTTTCGGTGGTTCGAAATCCAGTGGCATCGCCCACGCGGCGGCCATGATGTTGCGCTGGCCATCATGGGCGGCGCTGACCAGAACGGTCGGCCCGTGATTGAGCAGGCGATAGGCTTTGTTCAGGGGAACCGGGCGGCGGTGAGAGTCGCTCATGGGGATCTGCTCCGGGGAAAAGGAACAGATTGTAGCGCCAACGCAAATTTGTAGGAGTGAGCCTGCTCGCGATCACGGTCTTACATTCAACATTTGTGCTGACTGATACACCGCTATCGCGAGCAGGCCCACTCCTACAAGGTTTAGTGCAGGTCAGTGGGACAGTTGATTGGCGAACTGGCCGACCGCATTCACCACTTTTTGCGCGCCATCCTGAATCTCGACGATCACCGTACCGGCCTCCGCCGCCAGCGCCAGCCCTTGCTCGGCCTGGAGCTTGCCGTCGGTCATCAGCGCCACGGCGTTACGCGCCATTTCCTGGTTCTGCCGCACGACACCTACAATCTCTTCGGTCGCCTGGCTGGTGCGTGACGCCAGTTGCCGCACTTCGTCGGCCACCACCGCAAACCCGCGGCCCTGCTCGCCTGCACGGGCGGCTTCAATCGCGGCGTTGAGCGCCAGCAGGTTGGTCTGTTCGGCAATTCCGCTGATGGTTTTGACGATGGTGCCGATCACCAGCGATTGCTCGTTCAGCGCTTCGATGCCTTCACCGGCGGCCTGCATGTGCCGCGACAAGTCGCGCATCACGTTGACCGCTTCGGTCACCACGGTAGTGCCACGCTGCGCCGTGCTGTCAGTTTGTTGCGAGGTGCTGTAGGCAATGCTGGCCGCATCGGCAACGGCTTGTTCGCGGTTGACCTGATCGGTGATCACCGTTGCGAACTTCACCACTTTGTACAGTTTGTTGTTGGCATCGACCACCGGGTTGTAGGACGCCTCCAGCCACACCGTACGACCATGACTGTCGACTCGCTTGAAGCGCTCGGCCACGAATTCGCCGTTGTTCAAGCGGCGCCAGAAGTTCTGGTACTCGGCGCTGTTGTACTCCTCGGCTGTGCAGAACATACGGTGATGTTTGCCCTTGATCTGCGCCAGGCTATAACCCATGCCACTGAGGAAGCGCTCGTTGGCGCTCAGCACGTTACCGTTGAGGTCGAACTCGATCAACGCGGTGGAACGCACCAGTGCGCCGATCAGGTTTTCGTGCTCGCGGGACGCTTCGATGGTGCGGGTCAGGTCACTGGAGAAGATCGAGATGTGCTTGATGCGTCCATCGGAAGAGCGCACAGGCTGGGCGATCGAACGCAGCCAGGCCTCTTCGCCATTACCACGCAACAGGCGCACGGCCCCGGCGAAATGCTCGCCTCGGCTCATGGCGCTCTTGAAGCGGCGGTAGAACTCGTCGGATTTGACGTGAACCGGCACGATGTCTTCAAGCGCACGGCCAATCAGGTCATGGCTCTTGTAGAGCATCTCGGTGAGGAAGTTCTGGTTGACCGACTGAATCCGTCCATCGGGTTCGAGGGTCAGCACCAGCATCTCGCTTTCCAGGCTTTCCTTCACTTGCAGAAGGCTGGAGAGTTCTTCACGAAGAGCGGCCAGCTCTTGCTTCAAGCGTTTGTTGAACATGGGAAAGCACCGATGGCAGGTAGAAAGCGGGTATGCAGCCTAACCATCGGCCTTGAAAACCATTTCTGAAGAGCACTTGAGACTCATCAGTCAAAAATAGTTCGGGCCCATTGCGCTCAAGCAGTCCCGGCCACCTGACACTGCCCCGTACGCGGCATTTTCGAACCGAAATAAGCCGCACTGAGAATACCCACCACGCCCATCACCGCGCAGAACATTACGCAGATCCACGGGCTCCATGGCATCAGACCGATCAACAAAAGCGGGGTAATACTCGCCCACGCGGCGTAGGCAATGTTGTAGGTGAAGGAGATGCCCGATACGCGAATGCGCGCCGGGAACAAACCGACCATCACCGACGGCACCGCACCGACAACACCACATGCCAGACCGGCCACGGCGTAGGCCAGACCGACCCAATCGCCGCCCATGATCAAGCAGCCGTAAAGCACAGCGATGCCCAGCGGCAGCAGCAGGCTATAGAGCATGACCGTGCGCCAGGCGCCGATGCGATCGACCAAGAGACCGGCGATCACGCAACCGATATTGAGGAAAACGATGCCCAAGGCGCTCAGGGCAAAGGTGTGGCTGGCGGTCATGCCGAAGGTTTTCTGCATCATGGTCGGGGTGATGACCACAAACACCACCACCGCCGAAGTCAGTACGCAGGTCAGCAACATTGCCGGCAACATCGCCAGCCGATGCTCGCGCAGCACCGTGCGCAGCGGCAGTTCGACCCGGGCTTCACGCTGCGCTTCCATGGCCATGAACACCGGGGTTTCACTGAGCCAGCGGCGCAGATAGACGCCGATCACGCCGAACACGCCACCCAGCAGGAACGGATAGCGCCAGGCGTAATCGAGGATTTCCGCCGGGGTGAAGACTTGCGCGAGGAACGTCGCGGTCAGCGCACCGATCAGGTAACCGAAGGTCAACCCGGCCTGCAAAAAGCCCAAGGCATAACCGCGATGCCCGGTCGGCGCGTGTTCAGCGACAAACACCCAGGCGCTCGGCACTTCACCACCGACCGCCGCACCTTGCAGGATGCGCAGCGCCAGCAATAGCAGCGGCGCGAAATAGCCGATCTGGGCATACGTCGGCATGATCCCGATCAGCAGGCACGGCAGCGCCATCATCAGGATGCTCAGGCTGAAGACTTTCTTGCGCCCGAGACGATCAGCGAAATGCGCCATCAGAATTCCGCCCAGTGGCCGCGCCAGATAACCGGTGACGAAAATTCCGAAGCTTTGCAGCAGGCGCAGCCATTCGGGCATTTCCGGCGGGAAGAACAACTGGCTGAGGGTCAGGGCGAAGAACACGAAAATGATGAAATCGTAAATCTCCAGCGCCCCGCCAAGGGCCGCAAGGCCGAGGGTCTTGTAGTCGGAGCGGCTGAACGGCGCAGGTTTGGCCGTGGTTTGGGCAGTCATGGCAAAGAACTCTGGCAGGCAAAAAACCAAGGCGCCCATGGTCTACGCAAATGGCCGGATGGACAACCCGTTAGACCATAGTCCCGGTTTTGCAAAAGCTGCTCACAAAGCATTGGCAGTTGAATTACTGTTGAGACTTGGCGAATCCCACAGTCAAAACCCTGTAGGAGTGAGCCTGCTCGCGATAGCGTTTTTACATTCAACAGGTGTATCGACTGACTCGACGCCATAGCGAGCAGGCTCACTCCTACGGGGGGATGTGTGATTCGTCCGCAAGACCACAATAACCATAAAAATCCGAGGTACTCCCGTGGCCGTTGATATCGAAGATAGCCGCTCTGCGCGCTTTGCCTTGCGCTGTTCAAGCTTTGCCGAACGCTGGTTTCCCGATTCCTGGGTATTCGCCGCGTTGGCGGTGATCATTGTCGCGTTGGCCACTTTGGCCATGGGCGCCAAACCCACCGATGCCGCGATGGCCTTCGGTGACGGGTTCTGGAGCCTGATCCCGTTCACCATGCAGATGGCTTTCGTGGTGATCGGCGGTTATGTGGTCGCCAGCTCGCCACCCGCGGTCAAACTGATTGATCGTCTGGCACGCATCCCGAAAAACGGCCGCTCCGCCGTGGCCTGGGTCGCGCTGATTTCGATGGTCGCGTCGTTGCTCAACTGGGGCCTGTCGCTGGTGTTCGGCGGTTTGCTGGTACGCGCCCTCGCCCGCCGCACCGATCTGAAAATGGATTATCGCGCCGCCGGAGCCGCTGCCTATCTGGGCCTTGGTGCGGTGTGGGCGCTGGGTCTGTCATCGTCGGCCGCGCAGTTGCAGGCCAACCCCGCCAGCCTGCCGCCGTCGATTCTGTCGATCACCGGGGTGATTCCGTTCACCGAAACGATTTTCCTCTGGCAGTCCGGCGTCATGTTGCTGGCGCTGATCGTGATCTCGATCATCATCGCCTACGCCACCGCCCCCGGGCCGAACTCCGCGCGTGATGCCAAGGCCTGCGGCATCGACCCGGCCTTCAACCTGCCGCCGCTGCAACCGCGCACGCGGCCGGGCGAATGGCTGGAACACAGTCCGCTGCTGATCATCGTGCTGGTACTGCTGGCGGCGGGATGGCTGTTCCACGAGTTCTCGACTAAACCGGCGATCACCGCGATTTCCGGGCTCAACACCTATAACTTCCTGTTCATCATGCTCGGCGCCTTGCTGCACTGGCGGCCGCGCAGTTTCCTCGATGCCGTCGCCCGCGCCGTGCCGACCACCACCGGCGTGTTGATCCAGTTCCCGCTGTACGGCTCGATCGCCGCGCTGATGACCACGGTCAAAGGCACGGACGCGCAAACCCTGGCGCACCACATCTCAACGTTCTTCGTCAGCATCGCCTCCCACGACACTTATGCACTGTTGATGGGCGTGTACTCGGCGATTCTCGGTTTCTTCATTCCATCCGGTGGCGGCAAGTGGATCATCGAAGCGCCGTACGTGATGCAGGTGGCCAACGATCTGCAATATCACCTCGGCTGGGCGGTGCAGATCTACAACGCCGCCGAGGCGCTGCCGAACCTGATTAACCCGTTCTACATGCTGCCGCTGCTCGGCGTACTCGGGCTGAAAGCGCGAGACCTGATCGGATTCTCCTTTGTGCAATTGCTGGTGCACACGCCGCTGGTGCTGCTGTTGCTGTGGGCGTTGGGGACGACGCTGGCGTATACGCCGCCAGTGATACCGTAAACCAACCCCGGGCGGCGGCCGTTTCGCCGCCCTGCTTTACCCTTCCTGATTCAAGCCATGGCGGGTTCGACATGGCTGCCCGTCGCAAATAATGGCTCAGAGCCATCATCTTTCTTTACCGCGTCACCTACTCGGTAATATTCTGCGCGCCGCCTATTTGTTTCATTTTTTTGCCGAGCACAAAGGGAGTTCGTTGTAATGATCGTAGGGATTGACCTGGGAACCACCAACAGCCTGGTCGCCGTCTGGCGTGGCGATGCCACCGAGTTGGTGCCCAATGCCCTGGGTCAGTTCCTGACACCGAGCGTTGTCGGCCTGGATGATCAGGGCCGGATTCTGGTGGGTCAGGCGGCGCGCGAGCGTCTGCACACGCATCCGCGCCTGACCGCGTCGCTGTTCAAGCGCCACATGGGCAGCGCCACGCAAACGTATCTGGCCGACAAGGCGTTTCGCCCGGAAGAGCTGTCCGCGCTGGTGCTCAAGAGTCTGAAAGAAGACGTTGAACGCGCCTATGGCGAAACCGTCACCGAAGCCGTGATCAGCGTCCCCGCCTACTTCAGCGACGCTCAACGCAAAGCCACGCGCATCGCCGGCGAACTGGCCGGGCTGAAGGTCGAGAAGCTGATCAACGAACCAACCGCCGCTGCCCTCGCCTATGGACTGCACCAGCGCGACAAGGAAACCTCGTTCCTGGTTTTCGACCTCGGTGGCGGCACGTTCGACGTATCGATCCTGGAGTTGTTCGAAGGCGTCATGGAAGTCCGTGCCAGCGCCGGTGACAACTTCCTCGGTGGCGAAGACTTCGACACGGTGCTGCTGGAGCACTTCATCAGCCAGCACCGTTCGGCCGCCGACTTCCCTGAGCGCAGCAGCGTCATCCAGCCTCTGCGTCGCGAGGCCGAACGCGTGCGCAAGGCGCTGGGCCAGGACGACAGCGCCGAATTCCGCTTGCAGCTCGGTGAGCGGCAGTGGACGCAAACCATCACCCAGCAACAGTTGGCAACGCTGTACATGCCGCTGCTCGAACGCCTGCGTGCGCCGATTGAGCGGGCGCTGCGCGATGCGCGCATCCGCGTCAGCGATCTGGACGAAATTCTGTTAGTCGGCGGCACCACGCGCATGCCGCTGGTGCGCAAACTCGCTGCCGGGCTGTTCGGCCGCTTCCCGTCGATCACCCTCGACCCGGATCAGGTCGTGGCACAGGGCGCGGCGATTCAAGCGGCACTCAAGGCTCGCGCTGCAGCGCTGGAAGAAGTGGTGCTGACCGATGTCTGCTCCTACACCCTGGGCATAGAGACCTCCACACAGGTCGGCCGTAACTATGAGAGCGGCCATTACCTGCCGATCATCGAGCGCAACAGCATCGTCCCGGTCAGTCGGGTGAAAACCGTGTACACCCTGCACGACGATCAGCAACACGTGGTCGTACGGATCTTCCAGGGCGAAAGCCGGCTGGTCAAAGATAACGTGGCACTTGGCGAACTGGACATCAAGGTGCCGAAACGCAAGGCCGGCGAAGTCGCTCTCGATGTGCGTTTCACCTACGACAACAACGGTCTGCTCGAAGCCCAGGTAAAGATTCCCCTGACCGGGCAACAGCATTCGCTGGTCATCGAGAACAACCCGGGCGTGCTCTCGCCCGAGGAGATCCAGCAACGCCTGCAGAACCTGGCACAGCTGAAAATTCATCCGCGCGAGCAGCAGGTCAACACGCTGTTGAGTGCGCGTCTGGAGCGCCTCTATCAGGAAAGCCTGGGCGATATGCGTGATCTGATGGGCGATTGGGCCAAGCAATTCCAGATCGCGCTCGACTCTCAGGATGAACGCCAGATCCGTGAAGTGCGCACCGACTTGAGCCGACGCCTGAGCGAACTTGATCGCACTCCGTGGCAATAAGGAGCCTGGCCATGGATTGCTGGTCGGTGCTGCACCTGCCCGATGACGCTGAAGCCCGCGACATCAAACGCGCCTATGCGCGTCTGCTGAAAACCTTCCGCCCCGATGAGGATGCCGAGGGTTTCCAGCGTTTGCGCGAAGCCTACGAACAAGCGTTGGCGATTGCCCGGTGGCGCCTTGAAAACGCTGAGCCTGCGGACGAAGAAGACGTCGCCGTGGCCACGGCCTCCAGCACTTTTGCCGCGCTGGCACTCGATGCTGCGCTGGCAAACAAACACAGCCACCTGCAAAACCAGCCATGGGATGTTGCCGCCCCTGAGTTTCCGCCCGTCAGCCCGGCCGCCCCGGAGCCGTTCGTGCCGCCCGAAAAGGACGAGGTTCTACGTGTCGAGCCCATGGCCGCGGACAGGCATGTAGATGCGCACGCTGTTGAAACGCAAGCCGCACAGCAACTGCTCGAAGGCCTGTCGCCAGACAACCTCGACGAGCGTTGGGATCAGGCGCAACAGCAAGGCTGCGCCAAGGCGTTCGAAAGGCTGTTACTGCAACTGTGTTTTGAACAGCCGCAGCTGCGCGCTCCGGTGCTGCACTGGGCCGTCGAGCAACTGGGATGGTTGGGGCCGTGGCAAGACGTGCTGATGAATGATCGTCAGCGTGACGGGCTCGCCGAGAGCCTGATGGCCGATTACCGAAACACCCTGCAAGCGCTGCTGGAAAGCCAGAGCGAGCGCGAATTCCTCAACGCGCTCAAACGCTACAGTGCCCAACCGTGGCTGCAGGTTTTCGATCGCCGCGAACAATGGCAGCAAACCCTGCTGCACTTGCTCAACGACAGCGAGTGGAGCGTGCCGCTGTTCGACCGAATCGGCCAACTGTTCGGCTGGGATCACAACAAAGGCCTGCACCCGCAACCGAACTGGCTTTGGGACACGTTGATCGAAAGCTGCAATCAGGAAAGCTTCTACGACAATCTGCGGACCAAGGCTGAGAGCGATCGCACCTGGGCTGCCGACGTGCAAGCGGCGCATATGCTGATCAATCCGATGAAGCCCAGACAACAGAAGAAACTCATCGACGGGTTTGGTCAGAATGAATGGCAGGCCTGCCACGATCTGTCGGAAAAACTCACGTGGCGTTTCCCGGCACTGCTCGCACGATTGCCCTACGCCGACGCCTTTTACTGGCGGCGCTTTTTTCCACGCCCCATCGCCGCCGAAACCTGGGTACGGGTGTGGGCCGCCATCGCGTTGGCGCTGAGCCTGTTCTATCTGGGTTTAGAGAACAGAACAGCCGCAAACCTTATCTTCATTCCGATGATATTTGCCTGTGTACCCGTATGGTTTTTCCGCTTTGCACTGAGTTGGTGGGTAGTGCTTACATCCCACGTGATCGTTGCGGATCTATGGCTTACCGAAGGACTGATTCCACGCCAATGGAATCCTGACACCCGCTGGCTGGTAATACGTCACGGGGTGCCACAGGTGGTCATGGTGCTGCTGTTTTCTCTGTTGCTCGGTCCGCTCGGGGCACTGACTTACGTCACAGTGATGCTGATCGGCCTGGTGCATAAACGGCGTATCGGTTCGCTCGACCCGGAACTCAGCAGCCGGCGCCCATGGCTGACAGCGCTGCATTGGGCGCATTTCAGTCCTTTGCAATTGGTGGTTCTGGTCGTCATGACGGCGATTACGGCCGCCAGCCGGCTAGGTTACTCGCTCAACTCGCTCAACTCGCTCATGCCCGGCTAGGTATACCGCGAGCCGACACACTGTCACCCAACCGTCATATTCACTTGTTAGCGTCCGCCCGAAACATACTGAAACAATTAAGCTGAACGGGCTGACAGATGAAAGACGAAACAGATGGCACTGACGCACCTGAATCCGAAACCCCCACCGACACCAGTCGCCGTCGCTTCCTCGGCGGCGTCGCGGTGCTCGGTGTCGGTGCCACGCTGGCCGGGTGTGGCAGCGCCAGCGATCAAACGGGCAAACCGGTCGAGCGCCCGCTGACGCCCGCCGAGCTGGACAAAGCCCTGCGCGATCAGGTGAAAACCGTGGTGGTGATCTACGCCGAGAACCGCAGTTTCAATAACCTGTTCGGCGATTTCCCCGGCGTCGAAAAGCCACTGTCGGCGCTCAAGCCTGACGACTATCAGCAACGCGACCGCGATGGCAGCGTGCTGCAAACCCTGCCGCCGGCCTGGGGCGGTGTGCTGCAAATCGGCCCGCAAACGCTCGATGGCGTGACCTATCCCAGCGCCACACAGTTTCAGGAAAACCTGCCCAACGCGCCATTCGCCCTCAAAGGCCCGAACGGCGAAGACTTGCCGCTCGGCCTGGTGACTCGCGATTTGTGGCACGTGTTCTATCAGAACCAGATGCAGATCAATGGCGGCAAGAACGACGGTTTTGTCGCTTGGGCCGATGCCGGAGGCCTGACCATGGGTCACTACGCGCAGAGCCGTTACTCCCTGCGGCTGTGGGACGTCGCGCAGGAGTTCGTGTTGTGCGACAACTTTTTCCAGGGCGCCTTCGGTGGCTCATTCCTCAATCACCAATACCTGATCAGCGCCACCGCGCCGTTCTACCCTGACGCTGCCAATTCGGTCGCCAAGTCGCAGATCGCCACCCTGCAAAGTGCTGATCCGGCCGACTCGCGACTCAAGCCGCTGGAACAGTCACCGGCCAGCGCCATGACCGGCCCGCCGCAATTCGGCCCGAGTGCGCTGACCCCGGACGGTTTTGGCGTCAACACCCTCGCCCCGCCCTACTGGCCCACCTGGATTCGCGACCCGGAGCGTCCGGCGTATTCCAAACCGGACCTGCCCAACGTCATGGTGCCGCAGACCCACGAACACATCGGCGACAAACTGTCGAAGAAGAACATCGATTGGGCCTGGTACGCCGGGGCATGGCAGGCAACGCTGGAGCAATACAAGGACTCCGGTGGCATTCCCAAGATTCCGAACTTTCAGTATCACCATCAGCCGTTCAACTACTTCAAGCAGCAAGGCCCGGAAAACCCGGACGAGCGCAATAAACGCCTGCGCGACGCCGGTTTGGGTGACGAGTCGAGTACCAACAGGTTTTTCGCCGACGCCGAGGCCGGCAAGCTACCGGCCGTGAGCTTCTACAAACCGCAGGGCAACCTGAACATGCACGCCGGTTACGCCGATGTCGCCTCCGGTGACCGGCATATCGTCCGTGCGCTGAAGGTACTGCGCGAAAGTCCGCAGTGGAAAAACATGGTGGTGATCGTCACGGTCGACGAAAACGGCGGCTGGTGGGACCACGTCGCGCCGCCCAAGGGCGATCGCTGGGGCCCGGGATCGCGGGTGCCGGCTTTGGTGGTGTCACCGTTTGCGCGCAAGGGCACGGTGGATCACACGATTTACGACACGGCGTCGATCCTGCGGTTGATCACCCGAGTGTTCCAGCTTGAGACCCTCAACGGCCTCAAGCAGCGTGACGAGGCGATGATAGCCCGTGGCCAGAAACCCATGGGCGATCTGACCAACGCCCTGCATTTTCGGGCCTGAGGACGCGTTCTGCGGTGTGGCGCAAAATTTCTGTGAATGACGGCTTTTCTGTGCAACACGGCTGATCCACTATGAGGCGCCCCCCGCCCCGCGGGGAACCACGCTGAAAAGGATCTGAGCATGTTCAAACTCGCAGGACTGATTCCCACAACACTGGCCCCCACAGCACTGGCACTCGCCGCGCTCACACTGAGCGCGGCCGCCCACGCCGATGTCGACTTGAAACTGGGCAGCACCGAACGCGTAACGCGCCTCTTCGCCTACCCCAACAACTGCAGCGTGATCTGCTTTCGCAACTGGACGCTGGAGCAGACCGTCGCGCATTACCTGAGCCAGAGCGTGCAACGCGACGGTTATGCCAATGCCAAAGTGCTGGTGAAAAACGATAACGACCAGCTCTACGCCGAAATCAGCGGTGTGCCGGCCGGTTACGACAAACCGCTGTCCGCGCTGCTCGATGCCGGTGATCTCGCTTACGCCGGCGCCAGCAAACTCAACGCCGACGGCAAATGGGCGTACAGCTGGTATCTGTTCCTGCCGCTGGGCATGGCCCTGGAAAATCGCAAAAGCGTCGAATTGCTGCACTTCCCGCCGGATTACTCGCTGACCCAGGCTCAGGATTATCTGCGCTCGAACACCACCGACCGGTGGGCCACGCTGTTGACGGTCAATGGCATTCCCGCCGAGCAGACCCCGGCCTATCAGACCATCATCGACATAGCGCCGATCGCCGCGCCGGCCAGCGCCGGCAGTGATCTGGAAGGCGTTTATGACTACTTCAAGGACTACCAGACCACGCTGGTCAAACAATTCAGCCAAACCTCCAGCGGCAAGACACTGCCGATGGTGGCTTTCGGCGCGCCGGTACGCAACTGGATCAAGCAGCAATACGGGCCAACGGTCAGCGTACTGGGCCTGGCGACCATCAGCCCGAGCGCGGGCGTGAACGTGCCGGTGCTGGGATCGAACCATCCGAGTTACATCTGGTACGCCGCCGACCCGAAAAGCTATACCGGCGACGATGCACAGGCCAAGGCTGACGCCGCCGGCCTGAAAGTCATGGGGCAGGATTTGAGCGCTGCCTGCTGGCAAGCCGATATGGGCAGCAGACCAGGCAGCAACGCGCAGACCACCCTCAACAACTGCACGCAGACCTGGCAAGTCACGCAAAAAGCGAAAACCTGCGAGCTGTTCTACACCTCAATCCGCAACCTGACGCCGGAACAGGCCGCCGCCAAATGCGCGACCACGCCGATCAAAGCGCAACTGCAGCAGCTGAAGGCGCCGATGCCAGACACCGCGGTGCCCGCTCCGCACCTGTAACCGCTCAAGCACCATTCCCGTGTCAGTCATCACTGACACGGGAAAGCGTCTATTTCGCCTGTCAGATCTGACAGTAGACGTGGCGATAGTTTTTACGACAGGATTGGATCCAAACATCCATGTTGCAGAACTGACAGGACGTCAGTGCAAGGAAGTCGCAGCATCTTCCAACAAGGATTGTTATGAATACCCACGCGTTTGCAGGATCCGTCCCTCACGATACCGAGGGCATTTACCCGTTCGCAGGGTTACCCGTACGGCTGGGCTTTCCCTCCTTCGCCGACTTTGAAATCCTCCACGATGAGTACGCCACCCCAACCGGGGTCGCGGCGCGCCGGGAATTTCTGCATACCAGCCGCATGTGCCGGGTGTCGGGACAACTGCTGCCCTACCGCTGTCGCCAGACCCGACAACTGCTGACCGGCATCCATATCTACGATCCACGCTTTTGTGGATTGCTCGAACACGCCTGCGACCCGAACGTGTTTCTCGACATGAGCGAACTCTGGCTGTGGGCCTTGAAAGATATCCACAGGGGTGAGCGGCTGACCATGGATTACGCCGCCACCGAAGACAAACTGCTGCGCCAGTTCGCCTGCGGTTGCGGTTCTTCGCGCTGCCGTGGGTGGATCACCGGTTACAACGAACCACCCACCCTTGAAGGTCAGCATTATCTGCAACGCTGGCGCGGCCATGGCCTGGGTTGAGCAGCGCTTTCAGACTCAGGCTACAACGCACCTACCGGACGCAAACGGTATTGCGGCGGCAATTGCTCGAAACCGCTGATGGTCGTGTTCAGGCTTTTCCAGCGGCCATCCTTGATGCCGTAGATGCAGCCGTGGATCGACAGGCTCTGCCCACGATGCCAGGCGTTCTGAATGATGCTGGTGTGCGCAACGTTGGCCACTTGCTGGACCACGTTGAGTTCGCACAGACGATCGACCTGCTCTTCTTCGGTCGGCAACTTGGCCAGTTCCTCGCGCTTTTCGTAGTACAGGTCGCGGATCGAGCGCAGCCAGCCATCGATCAGGCCGAACTGGCGGTCCTGCATCGACGCACGCACACCGCCACAACCGTAGTGACCAGTCACCAGAATGTGTTTGACCTTGAGCACGTCCACCGCGTACTGGATCACCGACAGGCAGTTGAGGTCGGTGTGCAACACCACGTTGGCGACGTTACGGTGTACGAACAGATCGCCCGGCAACATGCCGACGATTTCATTGGCCGGCACCCGTGCGTCGGAACAGCCGATCCACAGATACTCAGGCGTTTGCTGACGCGCCAGCTTGGCGAAGAAATCCGGGTCTTCCTTGGTGATCGCGTCAGCCCAACGCTCGTTGTTATCAATCAGGTCTTGTAAGTCGTGCATATGTAAGGCCTCAAGAAAGATGCGCAGCTTTGACAGACGACCGTCGGTCGGGGTCACGAAAGGATCGCAAGTGTTTTCGTTGGAATTCTCGTGTGCCGGGTGAGTCCACCTAGTAAGGCCCACACTATGAGGATTTGCCATGACTGATTCACGACGCCCTTACGATGCTGTGCAACCGGAGCCCATCGATGATAACGAAGACCGCATGGGATCGGTGCACGAGCTGGATTTCGACGACGAAGAGCCCAGCGCGAAGATTGGCGATGAGATTCCGGAGCGGGAACGCGAACAATTGATGCCCGATGAGCGCGTGCGTGAAGCCGGGCTTACCGGCGCATCGACCGCTGATCATGAACCGACCGACGATGACTTGAGCCCGGAAACCCTGATCCATGAAGATGGCGCGCGGGATGCCGAGGAGGCTGGCGAAGACAATCCGGCGGACTGGGATCTGAGCTTGGTCGATGAAGATGACATCGGCGGCGGCAATGGCCTGGATGAGGCTGAACTGGCGCGGCGCGATCCGCTGGATGGCAACCGCTGATTTGTATTGCCTGACTAGACGCCATCGCGGGCAAGCCCGCTCCCACAGGTTTTAGTGTCGTATACATCATTTGAGTACGACCCGGATCCCTGTGGGAGCGGGCTTGCCCGCGATGCTTTAACGGTTTAATCGACCAAGGTGCAGGCCATGACCACGGCGTCTTCGCGCCCGCCAACAGCCGGATAATAATCCCGGCGCCGGCCAATTTCGTTGAAGCCATAACGCTCATACAACTTGAACGCAGCTGTATTGCTGTCACGCACTTCGAGAAAGCACTCGCGAGCTTCAGCTGCATACGCCCGCGACATCAGATGCTCCAGCAACGTCAGCCCCAGCCCGCGCCCCTGATTCTCCGGTTTGACCGTGATGTTGAGCAGATGCGCCTCATCGAGAATGATCTGCACCACGCCGTGGCCGACCTGCTGCTGACCTTCGAACATCAGCCAGATCTGGTATTTGCCCAGCCCGTCGAGAAAAATCCCGCGGGTCCACGGATGGCTGTACGCCGCATATTCGATCTTCAATACAGCGTCCAGGTCCGCCTCGGTCATCGGGCGGAACGATACAGCTTCACTCATTCGATTGTTTCCAGCGCGCCATCAGCCGACGCATGGCTTGCCACACAGCGGCCTTGCGCTGTGGCTCTTCCATTAACAACTCCAGACCGGGAATGGCCCAGGCCGAGCCCAGACCTTCGATCTGCAATTCACGATTGAACGCTTCGGCGTCCGCCTCACCGGCAAAGCGCACCGCCGGCAGGCCGATCAGCCACAGGCACGCACACGGCGCCGCTTCCATCTGTACCGAAAGGAAACCCTGGACGAAGTCGCGCGCCGCCTCCGGGCCTTGATCCATGGTGCCGCGATTGAGCCAAGGCCAGCGCACCGGCTCGCCGACGATTTGTGGCGCATCCGGCAGACCGGCGGCGCGCAGCATGTCTTTAAGCAGCAGATAGGCGGGATCGCGGCTCTGGAACGGCTCGCCTGTGGGTAACTCGACCAGCAGCAGGCAACGCCCGGCACGCAGCAATTGCAGAGCGAAACGCGGTGGCGGTACGGGCACAGGCTTAGCCACAACGGGTGTCTCGTCGGCCTCTTCCACCGGTTTGGCGTTGGTTCGCGTGCTGGCCAGCGAAGGGCGCGGCACTTCGATCTTTGGCCGCTCAGCCGGACGCGCGACAGCTGCTTGTACCAGGGCTTCGGCCTGCGATGCCTGTAGCAGCGGAACCTCGATCTCGGGCTCGGGCATGTCCAGCAGCTCGGGCCGCGACGGGGCGGCGAAGGGCAATTCGGTGCGCGGCAGCCAATTGACCACCTGCATGGCGTTCAAATAGGCGCGGCGGCGAGACTCGATAAGCAAAGGTCGGCCACTTGTGGATAACTGAAAGTGCGCTGATTCTACCGCCCTTCGCTCAAGATCGCTTGCTGTTGATCGATAGCCTTGACCAATGCTCTTTACCCTGGAAAAAACAGCAGCCCGTCCCGAGAGTGAATTGCAGCCTTCGTGATGCAGTACAATCGCGGCTTTTAATCGCCAACCAGCCGGCCATTCCGATGATCGAACCCAAGCGCGTCTTGCGCGCCCTCGCTGAACACTGGGCACTTCTGGAGCCACTGTGCGAGCACTTCGACCAAGGCACCCTGAGCCTCAACGAACTGCGCACGCAACTGGCCGCCCAACAACTGGACAGCACGCCGCAGGACATCACCAGCCTGCTCGACGTGTGGATTCGCCTGGATATTCTGATTCCGGTGGCGAAAAGCCCGAACCGATTCGAGCTGAACGCGCAAATTCACGACTTCCTCGCCTACTTGCGTCGTGAGCACCGCTTGGGCCTGTGCCTGGAGATCGAAGCCTATCTGCGCCACCTCGAGCGTCTGGCGGGTTATATCCAGGACGCGTTCGACGTCCGCGACGGCCACGACCTGGCCCGTCAGTTGCGCTTGCTCGACATGCGCGTACGCGATGTTTTGAAGAAGCTCGACAATGACGAACAGGCGCTGGTGGCTGTGGCCGAACGGGCCAAGACCAGCGACCGGCAGATTCCATTGCGCCAGCGTTACGCTGAAGTGTTGGCGACCTGGGATGAATACGTCGAGCCGATGATCGATCTGGTCAACGCCGACGGCGCTTTCGAACAAGGCGTGCGCAAGGTCGAAACGGTATTGCTGAAGATGCTCAGCGAACAGCAACGCCTCGGCCATCTGGTCGATGACGACATGCTGCTGCGCACCCACGCGCGCATCCTCGAAATGCAAACCAGCGCCCAGTTGACTTTGCGTCATGCCCGCGAACTGCTGCTGCCACTGCGTGAAGAAGCGCGCCGGCATAACGCCGTGACCCGTGGTGCCGCGCTGGCGCTGGCGGCGATTCGCCGCAAAGGCATTGATGCCGTGCCGCAAGCGGCGATGCCGCTGTTTACCCGCCCGCAGAGCACCTTCCTCGGCAGCGCCAGTCAGGTCGAAGCCTACGTCTACGCTTTGGCGCGTTTCGAGCCGAAACCGGCGCGATTCCCCAAGGCGCACAAGACGCAGAAAGGCGAAGCACCGCGTGCGCCACGCACCGTGCGCGAGATGGTCGACCGTTGCGAAGAAGCCCTGCCGATGCCGGACCTGATGACCTGGCTGCTGGAACAGGAACCGGACGGCGCCACCGACGAATTGCTTTACTGGTTCTCGCGCCTGTCGCGGGAAAAACGTTTCAAGCGCGAGCGTCTGGAACGCCGCGAATACCACACTCACGAGCACCAGGTCAGCCTGCGCTCCTTCGCCCTGCTCTCGGCCAGCGACACCGCCGCCGAGGATTCTGCGAGCATCCCACATGCATCTTGATCTTTCCGAACTGTCGCAACTCGCGCCGATTTTCCGCGAGTTGTTCAAGGGCTACCACGTCAGCCGCCGCGACCCGGAGCTGTACGCGCAACTGTCGAACTTCCAGGATCAGTACCGCACGCTGTTCAAGGCGCTGGGTTTTGAATTGGTCTGCGACACCCGTGGCTTTTACTACTTCGTGCCGGACATGGCCGCTGCGGCGGTGAACAAGACTGCCCAGCGTCTGGCGCTGTTCACTTTCATCCTCGTCGAGCATCTGGCTGATCAGGGCCGCGACCCGATCGCCGTGCTCGATGGCGGTAGCCTCGGCCGCGAAGAGTTGCCATCGCTGTTGGAGAAATACCGCGACCTGTTTATTCAGGCTGAAGTGCAAACGGTTGAAGAACTCGAAGAAAAGATCATGCGCCGCATGACTCAACTGGGTTTCGCTGGCGAAGAAAACGGCGTTTACCGTTTCCTGCCGCCGATGCACCGCTTCCTCGACGTGTGCCTGTCGGTGCAGCAAGACCGCGATCTGGCGGCCAGCGTGCACAGCGTATTGCCACTGCCGGCGCCGGTGCTGATCGACGAAGCAGCCGAAGCGAAATTCCTCGAAACCGACGATCCGCTCGATCTCAGCGAATTTGACGAAGAAAGCGAAGAAGACGCTCTGGCCCGCGCCATTGCCGAAGAACAGGAGTCCGACGCATGAGCCAGGAACGCTACGGCATCCGCCGCTTTGCCCTTTTGAACACTGCCGGTTACAGCCTCGGTCTGTTCCCGCTGGAAGAACCGTTGTCGGTTTACGGCGCGAATAACCTCGGTAAATCGGCGTCGATCAACGCCTTGCAGTTCCCGATTCTGGCGCGCATGTCGGACATGAGTTTCGGCAAGTACAGCCTCGAACAATCGCGGCGCTTCTACTTCGCCTCCGACACCAGCTACATCCTTGTCGAAGTGAACCTGCCGCACGGCCCACACGTGATTGGCGTGGTCGGTCGCGGCCCGGGTGGTGGTTTCGGTCACCAGTTCTTCGCCTATGCCGGCAAGCTCGACCTGGCCCATTACCAGAAGAACGACACCTGCCTGCGCCAGAAAGAGCTGTTCAGCAACCTTGAGAAAGAAGGCCTGAAAGCCTACGAACTGAAGCCTGATGAACTGCGTCGATTGCTGGTTGGCGGTCACACGTCGATCCCGCTGGACCTGACGCTGATCCCGCTGCGCTCCACCAGCGAGCAGAGCCTGAAAACGTTCCGCGCACTGTTCATCAACCTGCTGCACATGCGCGAAATCACTGCGGCCAAGCTCAAGCAATTGTTCCTCGATGCTTTCGAACACAGCCTGCGTTCCGGCAGCGTCAATTACATCGCCGCGTGCGAAGAAGCCTTCCGCGATGTGCGTCGGATGGAGCAGGACTACAACTCGCTGGTCGCTGCCGGTCCATTGGTTGAAGCCTTGGCCAACGGCGTGAAACAGCGCGACGTACTGCGCGGCAAACTGCATCGCCTGTCGCCGCTGCTCGATTCCTTGCTCGGCACCTGGTCGGACTACGCCAGTGCGCGCAAGGAAGAACTGACAATTCAGGCGGACCACTACCGCGGCGAGCAGGACAGCCTGCAAAACGATCAACGCGGGGGCACTCAGGAGTTGATGCGTCTGGAGCGGGAAATTTCCGGCATCCAGCGCTGGCTCGGCGAGTTATCGGTGCTGAAGAACCGCTTCGCGCTGGTCGACGACGTCAAAGTGCTGGAGCAACAATTGCTCGCGGCCAAAGATGCCCACGACGAACTGGCCGGTGCGCTGGCGCAATCGCGTCAGTTCAGTGCGGAGGATCTGGAAGAGCGCCTGCGCGATCTGGAAAAACGCCTGAAGTCGGTCAAGCAGCAACTCGATCACGCTGACAACAACAGCTACGCCCGTCTGCGCGAAGAGTTTTCGCAACAGGACGTTGAACGTTTGATGCGCCTGTTCAACAGTGCGCTGTTCAGCCTGCCGCTGGGCGAACATGGCATTACCCTCGACGAGGATGGCGAGTGGGTCAAATCGGTCGAGCTGATTCTGGATGGCTTCAAGGGCGAACGTTTCGAAGTGCCGGGCCTGTCGATCGACATCTCGCACATCGAGCCGCCGGCTCTGCAAGCGCTGGCCGACCGTGCCGCATTGCGTGATCAGAAAGAGCGTCTGGAAAAAGAACTCAAGCAACTGAAAACCCAGCAAGCCGTGGCTGCCGACCGTGCCGCGAGCAAGACCCAGACCGAAGCGCTGTACCAGCAGGTGCTGGATGCGCAGAAAGCTCTGGAAGACTTCCGCCGCACGCAGACTCTGAGCGCCGAAGAAGGCGACAAGCTCGAACAACTGGCGCAGATGGAAGCGGCGCAGGACGAACTCAAACGTTCCAGCGATGCGTTCACCGAGCGCGTCCAGCAACTGTCGGCCAAGCTGCAACTGGTCGGCCGGCAAATTGCCGACATGGAAGCCAAGCAACGCACCCTCGACGATGCCCTGCGTCGTCGTCAGCTGTTGCCGGCAGACCTGCCGTTCGGTACGCCGTTCATGGATCCGGTCGACGATTCGATGGACAACCTGCTGCCGCTGCTCAACGATTATCAGGACAGTTGGCAGGGTCTGCTGCGTGCCGATGGCCAGATCGAAGCGCTGTACGCGCAGGTGCGCCTCAAAGGCGTGGCCAAGTTCGACAGCGAAGACGATATGGAGCGCCGTCTGTCACTGCTGATCAACGCTTACGCGCACCGTACCGACGAAGCGCTGACGCTGGGCAAGGCCCGCCGCGCGGCCGTCACCGACATCGCCCGCACCCTGCGCAATATCCGTAGCGACTACGACAGCCTCGAGCATCAACTGGCGCTGTTCAACCGCGAGATCAACAAGCGTCAGGTGTCCAACCTGCAGAGCTTCCGCATCGTCCTCGCGCCGAACAAGGAAGCGCTCAAGCACATCGACCAGATCATCCACAGCGCCGGTCAGTACGAAGAAGGCGAAACCCTGTCGGTGTTCGACCTCAGCCAAAGCGCCGAGCAGGACAACAAGAACGAAGAGGCCAAGGAATATCTGGCACGGCTGGTGGCGGCGAACCACAACCAGCTCGGTCTCAAGGACTTGTTCGAACTGGCATTTGAGATCACCAAGGTCAACGGTCAGCCGGTTATCCACACCGACATCGACGGCGCGGCGTCCAACGGTACGACGATGACCATCAAGGCGCTGACCAACATGTACTTGTTGCTGCACTTGATGGACCGCGATCTGGCCGGCCGTGTGCGCCTGCCGTACTACCTCGACGAGGCGGCGGATATCGACGAGAAGAACCAGGCTGCGTTGCTGGAAACCAGTCTGCAACTGGGCTTCGTGCCGATTCTGGCAAGTGTGAAGCCACAGGTCTGCGCCAGTGTCGCCATCGACCTGGAGGGCGGCAGTGGCCCGGCGGGAATCTACATCGACGAGGCGGACTGGAAATACATCCGCCGCCATGATGTGGTGAAGGCGACCGTCAATGTGGAAGCGGATGAGCCGGAGCTGGATGAGGTTTGATCGGCTTTAGCTGAAGACAAAAAAGGGCCGCGATCTGATGGGATCGCGGCCCTTTTTTATGGCTTGAGGTTTGTGTTGATTTTCAGGGCCTCATCGCTGGCAAGCCAGCTCCCACAGGTTTTGCGTAGTACACAAATTCTGTGTGCGCCACTGATCACTGTGGGAGCTGGCTTGCCAGCGATGGCATCCTTACGGACACCGCAGGATCTACTTACCGAGCGGAATCTTCGGCGCCCAGGTCAGCCACTCATCTTCAAACTTGTCGAACAACGGGAATGTCTGCTCGGCCCGCGCCGGGTTGCCCATGCGCTCGCCATCTGGCGTAGCGAAAGCAATACCGCCCTGAATCGCCGTTTCCAGCGACTCCGTGCGTACGGTCAAACCGTTGAACAAGCCGATGTCGAAACCGACACCGCTGGTATTCCAGAAACGGCTGCCGCTGCGCACCAGAGGTGCGTACTTCGGCTCGATCAGAATGTGCACCAGTACCCGGTCGGCAGTCTGACCCAGTTCATAACCGGTGACCTTGCCCACGGTGATTTCACGGTAAGTCACCGGCACGCCCGGTTTCAGCGAGCCGCGACGGGCAGCGCTCAAGACCAGACTCAACCCCGCCTCTTGCTTGGTCACTTCCGGCGCATTGGCCAAGGCTACGAAGTTCTTCTGTGGGCCAAGATTCTTCGCCGTCGGTTGCACTTCGACGTATTGCCCGGTCACCAGCGTTTCCAGGTTCGACGTCTTCATCAAACCCAACTCCGGCTTGACCACCCAGAACTGGCTGCCAACGCGGGCAATCTTCTCCGGCACTTCAGTGATGCGCGCGGTGAGCAAGACAGATTGCATGTCGTCCGCCAGATCAACACTTTCGATCTTGCCGACATCCAGGCCTTTGAAGCGCACCGGGGTACCGCTGCGCAAACCATCAGCGCGATCAACCTTGATCGTCACCACTGTGCCTTTGCGATCGGCTTCGTCATGGTTGGCGAACAAGCGGAAGCGCGGAATACGTTTGCGCAATGGCGCATTGGCTTGCGGCGTTTCGAAGGCGATACCGCCGGCCATCAGCGTTTGCAGCGATTCGCTCTTCACCTGAATGCCGCCAGTCAAACCACCGGTCAGCGTGATACCGCTGACATTCCAGAAACGGGTCGAAGCGTTGACCAGGTTTTCGTATTCCTTATCGATGTGCACGCCGATGACCAATTGCTTCTTGGTCTTGGAGAACTGGTAGCTCTGCACCGAACCGACCTTGACCTGTTTGTACAGAATCGGACTGCCCACATCGATCGAGCCAAGGACATCGGTGAACAGCACCAGGTGCAAGCCCGGCGAGCGCAGATCCAGCGGCGGCGCTTTGGGTCGGGCCTCGAATTCGCGTTTCGGTGCTGCACCTTTGTCGCCCGGGCGTACAGCGATGTAGTTACCCTTCACCAAGGCTTCCAGTCCAGTGATACCGGCCAGGGAAATCGACGGCTTGACCACCCAGAACTGCGTGCCATCGACCAGATAGTCCTCAGCCAATGGATCAAGGGTGAGCTCGGCGGTGGCGCTGTTCAGGTCAGGATCGACTTTCAGCGCTTTCATGTTGCCGACTTGAATGCCTTTGTACATCACCGGGGTGCGCCCGGCCTGTAGCCCTTCAAAGTCACTGAGTTTGACCTTCACGCGAATACCGGCGGCGGCGGCGTCGAAGTCTTCGTAGAGACGGAACGGCAGGCTTGGATCGGTCGGTGGACTGTCCTTGCGGTTCTCCGGCGTGGCGAAAGCGATACCGCCGGCGACAATACTGGCGAGCGACTCGCTGCGCACTTTTACGCCGGACAGGTTGGCATCGATGCTGATGCCGCTGGCATTCCAGAATCGCGTGTGTTTGCGCACCAGTTTGGCGTAGGTCGGCTCGATGAACACTTTGAGCTCAACGGTGCTCTGGTCTTCCGAAAGCACGTAGCTTTTGATCTGGCCAACCTTGATCTGCTTGTAGAACACCGGACTGCCCCGATTCAGCGAACCGAGACGATCAGCCTTGATCGTCAAGTGCAAACCAGGTTTGGAGTCCGACAGCGGCGGTTCTTCGGCCAGCGCCTTGAACTTGCGCGTCGGCTCGCCTTCGCCGGGGCTGATGGCTACGTAGTTGCCCGAAACCAGAGTTTCCAGCCCGGTAATACCGGCCAGGGTGACGCTCGGTTTGACCAGCCAGAAACGCGTGCTGGTCTTGAGGTATTGCTCGACATCTTTATTCATCTCGACGGTGGCGATCACTCCCTTGGAATTGCCCTCATCGTCGAGCTTGAGCGCTTTGACCTTACCGACCGACATGCCTTTGTACATGACCTCGGTCTTGTTGGCCTGGATGCCTTCGCCGCTTTCGAAGCGCACCTGGATCTCGATGCCGGTTTCGGAGTAGGCACGCCAGCCGAGCCAGCCACCGATGATCAGTGCGATCAACGGCAGTACCCAAATGGCAGACCAGTTCGAGGCCGGTCGGGTTTTCGCTACAGGCAAATCAGTCATGGTCGTCGTCCGACTCCGTGTTATCCCAAATCAGTCGGGGATCGAAAGTTACTGCGGCAAGCATCGTCAGAATCACCACAGTGGCGAAGGCGATGGCGCCAAGATTGGCTTCGACACTGGCAAGCCGGCCGAAGTTGACGACCGCCACCAGAATGGCGATCACAAATATATCGAGCATCGACCAACGGCCGATGAACTCGATAAAACGGTACATCCAGATGCGTTGACGCGCAGACAGCGGCTGGCGTCGTTGTACCGAGAACAGCAACAGCGCGATACCGACCAGTTTGAAGGTCGGCACCAGAATACTGGCGATGAACACCACGGCGGCAATCGGAATCATCCCGTGCTGCACCAGTTGAATCACCCCGGACATGATGGTGCTCGGATCACCCTGCCCCAAAGAACTGACAGTCATGATCGGCAGGACGTTGGCCGGAATGTAGATAATTGCCGCGGTAATCAGCAAAGCCCAGGTTCGGGTCAGACTGTTTGGGCGGCGCGGGTGAACGAGAGCCCCACAGCGGGTGCAGGTTTGTTCGTCGCTGCCCTCTTCCTGCCTGTTCAATTCGTGGCATTCAGTACAAATCAAAATGCCCGCATCAATCGCCCGCATGAGCATCCTCTCCCGATAATGCCTGCCAGATCTGATGCGGTGACATCACCACTTCCAGCCAGACCTGGACCAACAACAAACCGATGAAACACACCAGGCCGAGGCCGACGGTGATGGCCGCCATGTCCGCCAGTTTGACGATCGCCACCAGCACGCCCATGAGGTAGACCTCGAGCATCCCCCAATCTCTGAGGTGGTGGTAAATGCGGTAGAGCAACAGACCATAGCTGCGGCCGACATTGAAGCGAATTGTCAGTAAAACGAACAACTGGCAGAGCAACTTGAGCAGCGGTATCGCCATGCTGCACAGGAATACGACGATCGAAACGCCCTGCATGTCAGTGTTGAACAGACCGAGCACGCCGCTCCAGACCGTATCCTGCGAAGATTGTCCGAGAATATTGAGCTGCATGATTGGTAAAAAGTTTGCCGGGATGTACAACAGCAATGCGGCGATGACCAGGGCAAGGCTGCGCTGCACCACATTATGGCGATGGGCATACAACTCGTAACCGCAGCGTGGGCAGAGGGCTTTTTCGCCATGAGCAAGTATTGGTTTGCGCATCAGCAGGTCGCACTCGTGACAGGCCACCAAGTCTTCCAGCGGTAAATCTGACAGCCCTTGGGCGCCAACCGGATCTGACATAAAGGCTCTGACTCCGAAAAAGGTGGGGCTATTCTAGTGTTCTGATTCGAAAATAACTGTGCAAATTTGTCCGCTGTCGCGAGTAAAACTTTTCTACGGGCAAAACAAAACCCCAACTGCTTTCGCAATTGGGGTTTCGGAATTTAATCTTGACGATGACCTACTCTCACATGGGGAAACCCCACACTACCATCGGCGATGCATCGTTTCACTTCTGAGTTCGGGATGGGATCAGGTGGTTCCAACGCTCTATGGTCGTCAAGAAATTCGGGTACTGAGTCGTGGCCAGATGGCCTCGCTTCAGCAAATTGGGTATGTGACAGCTGTCGGTGTTTGTGAACATCGAACTTTCGGTTCGTTTCGTCTTCACACACCGCAATCTGGTCTCTTTCGAGTCTACAGATTGCTTGGGTGTTATATGGTCAAGCCTCACGGGCAATTAGTATTGGTTAGCTCAACGCCTCACAGCGCTTACACACCCAACCTATCAACGTCGTAGTCTTCGACGGCCCTTCAGGGAACTCAAGGTTCCAGTGAGATCTCATCTTGAGGCAAGTTTCCCGCTTAGATGCTTTCAGCGGTTATCTTTCCCGAACATAGCTACCCGGCAATGCCACTGGCGTGACAACCGGAACACCAGAGGTTCGTCCACTCCGGTCCTCTCGTACTAGGAGCAGCCCCTCTCAAATCTCAAACGTCCACGGCAGATAGGGACCGAACTGTCTCACGACGTTCTAAACCCAGCTCGCGTACCACTTTAAATGGCGAACAGCCATACCCTTGGGACCGGCTTCAGCCCCAGGATGTGATGAGCCGACATCGAGGTGCCAAACACCGCCGTCGATATGAACTCTTGGGCGGTATCAGCCTGTTATCCCCGGAGTACCTTTTATCCGTTGAGCGATGGCCCTTCCATACAGAACCACCGGATCACTAAGACCTACTTTCGTACCTGCTCGACGTGTCTGTCTCGCAGTCAAGCGCGCTTTTGCCTTTATACTCTACGACCGATTTCCGACCGGTCTGAGCGCACCTTCGTACTCCTCCGTTACTCTTTAGGAGGAGACCGCCCCAGTCAAACTACCCACCATACACTGTCCTCGATCCGGATAACGGACCTGAGTTAGAACCTCAAAGTTGCCAGGGTGGTATTTCAAGGATGGCTCCACGCGAACTGGCGTCCACGCTTCAAAGCCTCCCACCTATCCTACACAAGCAAATTCAAAGTCCAGTGCAAAGCTATAGTAAAGGTTCACGGGGTCTTTCCGTCTAGCCGCGGATACACTGCATCTTCACAGCGATTTCAATTTCACTGAGTCTCGGGTGGAGACAGCGCCGCCATCGTTACGCCATTCGTGCAGGTCGGAACTTACCCGACAAGGAATTTCGCTACCTTAGGACCGTTATAGTTACGGCCGCCGTTTACCGGGGCTTCGATCAAGAGCTTCGCGTTAGCTAACCCCATCAATTAACCTTCCGGCACCGGGCAGGCGTCACACCCTATACGTCCACTTTCGTGTTTGCAGAGTGCTGTGTTTTTAATAAACAGTCGCAGCGGCCTGGTATCTTCGACCGGCATGAGCTTACGGAGCAAGTCCTTCACCCTCACCGGCGCACCTTCTCCCGAAGTTACGGTGCCATTTTGCCTAGTTCCTTCACCCGAGTTCTCTCAAGCGCCTTGGTATTCTCTACCCAACCACCTGTGTCGGTTTGGGGTACGGTTCCTGGTTACCTGAAGCTTAGAAGCTTTTCTTGGAAGCATGGCATCAACCACTTCGTCATCTAAAAGATAACTCGTCATCAGCTCTCGGCCTTAAGATCCCGGATTTACCTAAGATCTCAGCCTACCACCTTAAACTTGGACAACCAACGCCAAGCTGGCCTAGCCTTCTCCGTCCCTCCATCGCAATAACCAGAAGTACAGGAATATTAACCTGTTTTCCATCGACTACGCTTTTCAGCCTCGCCTTAGGGACCGACTAACCCTGCGTCGATTAACGTTGCGCAGGAAACCTTGGTCTTTCGGCGTGGGTGTTTTTCACACCCATTGTCGTTACTCATGTCAGCATTCGCACTTCTGATACCTCCAGCAAGCTTCTCAACTCACCTTCACAGGCTTACAGAACGCTCCTCTACCGCATCATCCGAAGATGATACCCGTAGCTTCGGTGTATGGTTTGAGCCCCGTTACATCTTCCGCGCAGGCCGACTCGACTAGTGAGCTATTACGCTTTCTTTAAAGGGTGGCTGCTTCTAAGCCAACCTCCTAGCTGTCTAAGCCTTCCCACATCGTTTCCCACTTAACCATAACTTTGGGACCTTAGCTGACGGTCTGGGTTGTTTCCCTTTTCACGACGGACGTTAGCACCCGCCGTGTGTCTCCCATGCTCGGCACTTGTAGGTATTCGGAGTTTGCATCGGTTT
>NZ_CM149552.1:5559884-6625804 GCF_056155105.1 Pseudomonas trutticola BRTCR10
GACGGCGATACCGGCAGCCGTGGCCCCAAGCAATTGGCGGCGAGACAGATAAATGGATTCAGGCGTGACATCCGACTCGTGGCAGTCAGACGCTTTAGGGATTTTGATCAACATGACAACTCCGCAGCTTTGGAGGACTGATGCACCCATAGACTGCGGAGTATGAGGGAAATTACATCACTCGACGTTTTTGTGCCGACGAAGATGTAAAAGGTACTGAATCGGTCCCGAAGCCGCATAGGCGAGGAACACCAGCAGTAGAATGCGCGGCGGATCGCTGAAGACCACGGCGAACACCAACACGACTGCGAGAATCGCAACGAAAGGTACGCGCCCTTTCAGGTCCAGCTCCTTGAAGCTGTTGTACTTGATGTTGCTGACCATCAGCATGCCGGCCGCCGCCACCATAAGCGCGACCAGGAAGGACATCTTCGAACCCTGAATGCCGTAATCACTGAACGCCCAGACAATCCCCGCCACAACGCCGGCGGCAGCCGGACTGGCCAGACCGATGAAATAGCGCTTGTCGGCGGTGCCCACCTGAGTGTTGAAGCGCGCCAGACGCAACGCTGCGCCCGCCACATAGATGAAGGCGACCATCCAGCCGACCTTGCCCATGTCGCCCAGCGCCCATCCGAAGGCCAGCAACGCAGGCGCAACACCAAAGGCAACCATATCGGACAGCGAGTCATACTCGGCGCCGAACGCACTTTGCGTATTGGTCATGCGCGCCACTCGACCGTCGAGACCGTCGAGCACCATGGCGACAAAAATCGCGATGGCGGCGAAGGCGAAATACTTGCTCGCGTTCACCGAGTCCCCGGCGCTCAACGCAGCCTGGGCGCTCATCGAGTTGATGATGGAATAGAAGCCTGCGAACAGGTTCGCAGTGGTGAACAGATTCGGCAGCAGATAGATACCACGATGCCGGACTTTACGACCTTCTGCGTCGTGCCCTTCTTCGATGTGTTCATCGATGGGCAGCAGGCTTTCGGCGTCAGAAGCCTTGTTCGGCTCTTCGGGACGTTCGCTCATGGACATTACCTTGCAACGGTTTGGAAAAATTCGACAGGTGTCTGGGACGACGGTTCGGCCACAAACGATGCAGCTTTATACCAGAACCACCGGCGCAAACGAAAAAACGCGGCCGAGGCCGCGTTTTTTGTACAAGGGACGACGACTTAGTTTTTGGCTTTGTCGACGATCTTGTTGGCACCGATCCACGGCATCATGGAGCGCAGTTGCTCGCCGATGATTTCGATACCGTGAGCGGCGTTGTTACGACGCTTGGCGGTCATCGAAGGGTAGCCGGTTGCGCCTTCGCTGATGAACATTTTGGCGTATTCGCCGTCCTGAATACGTTTCAGGGCGTTGCGCATGGCCTGACGAGATTCGGCGTTGATCACTTCCGGACCGGTCACGTACTCGCCGTATTCAGCGTTGTTGGAGATCGAGTAGTTCATGTTGGCGATACCGCCTTCGTACATGAGGTCAACGATCAGCTTCAGTTCGTGCAGGCACTCGAAGTAGGCCATTTCCGGCGCGTAGCCAGCTTCAACCAGGGTTTCGAAACCAGCTTTAACCAGTTCAACGGTACCGCCGCACAGTACGGCTTGTTCGCCGAACAGGTCGGTTTCAGTCTCGTCCTTGAAGGTGGTTTCGATGATGCCGGTACGACCGCCACCAACGCCGGCAGCGTAGGACAGTGCAACATTTTTGGCGTTGCCCGAGGCGTCCTGGTAGATCGCGATCAGGTCAGGGATACCGCCGCCCTTCACGAACTCGGAACGTACGGTGTGGCCCGGGGCTTTCGGCGCGATCATGATCACGTCGAGGTCGGCACGCGGAACAACCTGGTTGTAGTGGATCGCGAAGCCATGGGAGAAGGCCAGGGTGGCGCCTTTCTTGATGTTCGGCTCGATTTCGTTCTTGTACAGCGAGGACTGGAACTCGTCCGGGGTCAGGATCATGACCAGGTCGGCAGCAGCAACGGCAGAAGCAACGTCGGTCACTTTCAGGCCGTGAGCTTCGGCTTTGGCAACGGTGGCCGAACCTTTACGCAGACCAACGGTAACGTCGACACCGGAGTCTTTCAGGTTGCACGCTTGGGCGTGGCCCTGGGAACCGTAACCGATGATGGCAACTTTCTTGCCCTGGATGATCGACAGGTCGCAGTCTTTATCGTAGAAAACTTTCATGAATTTCCCCTTTATATCCAGGCCGTTCAGGCCATTCGCTAATTTGGTTTAGATGCTGAGTACTTTGTCGCCGCGGGCAATGCCGGTCACGCCGCTACGGACGGTTTCCAGAATCGATGCGGTGCCGATGGACTGAATGAAGCTGTCGAGCTTGTCGCTGGTACCGGTCAATTGAACGGTATACACGCTGGCACTGACATCGACGATCTGTCCACGGTAAATATCGGTAGTGCGTTTGATCTCGGCGCGCTGGGCGCCAGTGGCCTTGACCTTGACCAGCATCAGTTCGCGCTCGATGTGAGCACTTTCCGACAGGTCCACCAGCTTGACCACTTCGATCAGCTTGTTCAGGTTTTTGGTGATCTGCTCGATGATTTCATCGTGACCAACGGTGGTCAGCGTCAGACGCGACAGGGTCGGGTCTTCGGTCGGGGCCACGGTCAGGCTTTCGATGTTGTAGTTGCGCTGCGAGAACAGGCCGACTACGCGAGACAAAGCGCCGGGTTCGTTTTCCAGAAGCAGGGAAATAATGTGCCGCATGATTAAGTACGCTCCGTCTTGCTCAGCCACATATCGCGCATGGAGCCGTCTTTGATCTGCATCGGGTAGACGTGCTCGCTGGTGTCGACCGAAATATCCAGCACGACCAGACGATCCTTCATGGCGAACGCCTCTGCCATCTGCGACTTCAAGTCTTTCGAGTCGGTGATGCGCATGCCAACGTGACCATAAGCTTCAGCCAGTTTGACGAAGTCAGGCAGCGATTCCATGTACGAGTGCGAGTGACGGCTGCCGTAGCTCATGTCCTGCCACTGACGAACCATCCCCAGAACACCGTTGTTCAGGATGACGATTTTCACTGGCAAGCCATATTGCAGGCAGGTCGACAGCTCCTGGATGTTCATCTGGATGCTGCCTTCGCCGGTGACGCAGGCAACGTCGTCATCCGGGAAGCTCAACTTGATGCCCATGGCCGCCGGGAAACCGAAGCCCATGGTGCCCAGACCACCGGAGTTGATCCAGCGGTTCGGCTTGTTGAACGTGTAGTACTGCGCAGCGAACATCTGGTGCTGGCCCACATCGGAAGTGATAAAGGCATCGCCCTTGGTCACTTCGCACAGGGTTTCGATCACGGTCTGCGGCTTGATCTTGCTGCCGTCGCCCTTGTCGTAAGGGAACAGGCCGCGATCACCGCGCCATTCATCCACCTGCTTCCACCAACTGGCCACGGACTCCTTGTTCGGGGTCTCGCCGATTTCCTTGAGGATCGCGACCATTTCGGTCAGCACGCTCTCGACCGGACCAACGATTGGCACGTCGGCCTTGATGGTCTTGGAAATCGAAGCCGGGTCGATGTCGATGTGGATGATCTTGGCGTTCGGGCAGAACTTCGATGCGCCGTTGATTACGCGATCGTCGAAACGCGCGCCGACAGCCAGGATCACGTCAGCGTGGTGCATCGCCAGGTTGGCGGTGTAGCTGCCGTGCATGCCGAGCATGCCGATGAACTGACGATCAGTACCCGGGAAACCACCCAGGCCCATCAACGTGTTGGTCACGGGCAGGTTGAGCATTTTTGCCAGCTCGGTCAGCGGTGCGGAACCGTTGCCGAGGATTACGCCGCCGCCGGAGTACAGCACTGGGCGCTTGGCCGCCAGAAGCATTTCTGCTGCCTTGCGGATTTGCCCGGAGTGACCGCGAACGGCCGGGCTGTAGGAACGCAGCTTGGCTTTTTTCGGGAAGACGTATTCGAACTTCTCGGCCGGGTTGGTCATGTCTTTCGGAATATCGACCACGACCGGGCCCGGACGACCGGATTGCGCCAGGTAGAAGGCCTTCTTCATGACTTCCGGGATTTCCGAAGCGTGCTTGATCATGAAGCTGTGCTTCACGATCGGCCGGGAGATACCGATCATGTCGGTTTCCTGGAACGCGTCGGTACCGACCATGGTGCTTGGCACCTGACCGGAAATGATCACCATTGGAATCGAGTCCATATAGGCGGTGGCGATACCGGTGATGGCGTTTGTGGCGCCTGGACCGGAAGTCACCAATACCACGCCGGCTTTACCGGTGGCACGGGCGTAGCCGTCAGCCATATGGGTCGCCGCTTGTTCGTGACGAACCAGGATGTGAGTCACTTCCGGTTCTTTGAACAGGGCATCGTAAACATGCAGGAGAGCACCACCCGGGTACCCGTAGATATATTTGACGCCTTCGTCACGCAAGAAGCGGACGAGCATCTCACCGCCAGATAAAAGCTCCACGTTGTTCACCTCTAAAACGCCAGAATACCGTCCACAAAAAAGGGGCGGGTCTTAATAGGTTTACTTCTCGGCAGAGCATGAGCGACGGTGGTCGCCGACTACGTCAGCACTGACTGAGCAAGTATTGGGATCGTCCCAAGTGTTGCGGGCCTTTCCCACCCAGCGCGAGGTAACGCGTTGCGGGTGTAACAGGTCGGCGCGGATGTGCGCCTCATGATCTACCGAGTGGGTCTGCTTCTGGCAGTCCCTCTACAGCGGACTTTGGATTCTTCTGTTTCGCCCTCTCCAAGTCAAGCCGTCTATGTGCTTAATTGTGGGTAAGCACATGAGAACGCAAGAAAAAACCTGAAAACCGCTACTCTGTTAGTGTCAATTGCGCAATTTTGCCAAGGAATCAGCATGCGAACGCTCCTCCTCACTCTGCTGATCGGCCTCAGCCCGTGGTGCATGGCCGCTCAAATCTACAAATGGGTCGACACCCAAGGTGTCACGCACTTCGATGCGCAGCCGCCACGGGGTCAGCCTTCCACCACCGTGCAGACACCCTCCTCGCCTGTGCCGAAACCTGCGGCGATGCCGGGTAGCGGCGCGCTCGGTGATCAGAAGGCAATCGATGACAAAGTGAAGAAGCAGGTCGCAGACCAACAGGCGCAGCTCAAGCAGTTTTGCGAGCAGGCACGCACCAATCTTGCGCAGTTGCAGAACAATCCGCGTTTGAGGGAGGAAGTGGAGGGGCAATTGCGCAGGTTGGATGATGCACAGCGTCAGGAGCGCATCGTAGAAGCGCAGAAGCAGATAGCAGAAAACTGCCAGTGATGACTGGCAGCTTCCGGGTTAGCGCGAGGCGGTGATCAGCAGGTCGAACTCTTTGAGCAGCACCTGCAGCTGTCGATCCTTGCCCTGCACGTTGCGCTGGGCGAAGACCATTTCGGCCATCTCCTGAATGCCCGAGGCATTCGGCAACGGCAGATCCTGCTCGAGGATCATCTTCATCCGCGGCAGGAAAATCCATTGCAGCCACTGCTCGAAATCGAGGGTGTCGACCGAAAACGGCTCGACACTGCTCAAGGCTTCGACCGATGGCTGAACTTCATCCCACCATCCCTGTGTGCGCAGTTCACGCTCGATCAGCAGCAACTGATCGGCGATTTTCGGGAAACGGGCATCCATCACAGCGAGACCTTGGCCTTCTGACGGGCCTGGGCTGCGCCAGCGGAGTCACCTTGTTTCTCACGGGACTGAGCGATGATCTCCCACAGATTGGCCTGCAAGTCCGGACGGCCGTTGGCCATGGTCAGCGCACGGCGAGCGAATTGCTCGGCTTGCGGCGCATCGCCTTGAGCCATGCGCACCTGCGCCAGACGATAAAGCACTTGCGGCTCACGCGGCGCGACACGCTGCGCACGCTCCAGACTGGAAGACGCACCATTGAGGTCGCCACCGGCCTGTTGCTGTTGAGCGGTGGTCAGCAAGGCAAGCACCGGGCCGTCCAGCTGCTCGTCCGCCGACAGACCGCCGCCACTGCTAGCGGAAGGAATACCACTCGGTGTCGAAGGCATGCTGTAGCTGCCGGAGTTGATCGGCGCCGACTCGACCGGCGAAGGATTGTAAGGCCCCGGCGTGATACCGCCCGACGCCGGACCCGGCACGATCGGCGAAGCACTGATCGGTGCCGATGTCGTCGCGCCGCCCCCCGGCACCATCACCACCACGCCGGTATCACCTTGCGGAATGGCTTGAGTCTGAGCCTGCGCAGGACGCTTGACCGTCGTTTGACGGAAGCCACCATTGGCCGAAATGCGTTCGCTGTTGGACACCGCCGTACCCGAATCGACCACCGGGATCGAACCACGCTGTACGGTAGAGCAGCCGCTGAGCAAAGCCACGGCGGTCACCGCTGGAATCAACCACTTGTTCACTTGAAATCCTCTTTGCTTAATTCATCCAGCCCTTGACCCAATCCATCACCGATTCGCCGCTGGCAGGTGTTTCACCTGCACATGCGGCGCCGGGTGGCGGTTCGCTGCCGCGAATATACGGCATCTGCACCGCCCCCGGGCAGTTGGCATCGGAGCCTTGCCCGGTACGCGAATCGACCCACGCCTGTACGACATTGTCTGGCTGCGGCATGTCCAGCGGCAGCGGATCGGCCTTGCGCATGAAACTGGTCCAGACCTGCAACGCACCGGTGGCACCGGTGAATGGCGTTTTGCCGTTGTCGTCACGCCCCAGCCACACCACGGCCAGCAGATCCTGACTGAACCCGGCGAACCAGCTGTCACGCGAGTCGTTACTGGTCCCGGTCTTGCCGGCCAGGTTGAGGGTTTTCGGCAGCACGTTATAAACCGAACTGCCGGTACCTTCACGCATGACCCGCTGCATGGCGTTCTGGATCAGGTAGATGGAAGCCGGATCGAAACGCTGTTGAATCTGGAACGGATAACGCTTGAGCGGCTCACCTTCGGCGGTCAGTACGCTGCGAATCCCGCGCATCGGCGTATTGAAACCACCGTTGGCCAGGGTCTGATACATGGTCGCCACTTCGATCGGGGTCATGCCGCCGGCACCCAGCAACATCGATGGATAAGCCGGGAATTCGCGTGTCACGCCCAGACGCGCCAAAGTCTTCAGCACATTTGGCACACCGACTTCGAGCCCGAGGCGCGAGGTCGAAAGGTTGTAGGAATGGGCCAAACCTTGATAGAGGAATACGGTGCCGTGGGAACGGCGATCATAGTTCTGCGGCTTCCACACCTGACCGTCCGCGCCTTTGACTGACAGCGGATCATCTGACAGCCAACTGGTCAGCGTGTAATTGCTCGGTTTCTCCAGCGCGGTCAGATACACCGCTGGCTTGATCAACGAGCCGATCGGCCGCACCGCATCCAGCGCCCGGTTGAAGCCGGCATAACTCGCCTGTCGGCTGCCGATCATCGCCTGGACTTCGCCGGTTTCCGGATTGGTTACGACCATCGCCGCTTCAACGTCATCGGAGCCTTTGCGCCCGGCCAGACGTTTAAAGGTGTCGTTGACCGACGCCTCGGCCTTCATCTGCAGGATCGGGTCGAAACTGGTGAAGATCCGCAGGCCTTCTTCGGTCAAGTCTTCGTCGCGATAATCTTCGCGCAATTGACGTTTGACCAGATCGATAAAGCCCGGGAAGGAGCTGTCGGCGAGTTTGCCGCGAGTGGTCACACCCAGCGGCATTTTCTTCGCCGCTTCAACCTGCTCGGCCGTTGCCACACCTTGCTGCTCAAGTACGTCGAGTACCAGATTGCGGCGCTCAAGCGCACGCTCCGGGTTGCGACGCGGGTTGTAGTAGGACGGGCCCTTGACCATACCGACCAGCAACGCAACCTGATGCAGTTTCAGCTCGGACAATGGCTGACCGAAGAAGAACTGGCTGGCCAGACCGAAGCCGTGCACCGCACGCTGGCCGTCCTGACCGACAAAGACCTCATTGAGGTAGGCCTCAAGGATTTCCTTCTTGTCGTAATGCACTTCCAGCAGCATCGCCATCATGGCTTCGGTGAGCTTGCGGCTGAGGCTGCGTTCGCCAGTCAGGTAGAAGTTTTTCACCAACTGCTGCGTCAGCGTACTGCCGCCCTGAGTCATCTTGCCGCCGGAGGTGTTGACCCAGATCGCACGTGCAATCGATTTCGGTGACACGCCCCAGTGGCTGTAGAAATCGCGGTCTTCGACGGCGACCAGGGTTTCCAGCAGGTACGGCGGCACCTGATCGAGCTTGATCAGAATGCGGTCTTCGAGATTCTTCGGATAAATCCCGCCGATCATCAGCGGTTCCAGTCGCACCACCGACAGCTTGGAGCCATTGGTCGCCGACAGCTCGGCGACGTAATCACCCGAGAAACGCACGCGCACCGGCTGCGCTTTTTCCAGTCCTTCATAGAACTGGAAGCCACGGGTATTCAAATCGACGGTGTTGCCGGAAACCGCTGCGGCGCCCGGGCCGTTGCTGACGGCTTCACGGCGATAGCCGAGGGCATCGAGTTCGGTGAGGAAATCGTCCTTGCTGAGCTTTTGTCCGACGAACAGCTCGAGCGGGCGCGCGTACACCTTGGCCGGGATGGTCCAGCGCTTGCCGGAGAACTTCTCCTGCACCACGGCATCGAGGTAAACGGCGAAGCCGGCCAGCACCACAAGGCCGACCAGACTGAGTTTAATGGCCCAGCTCAGCCATGGGCGCAGGCCCTTGGATGGTGGTTTTTTCTTGGTACGGGGGGATCGAGTTCGAGTCATGGCGGCGGATTATACGCACTTTATTCATCCTCAACAGGAGCGCTCCGAGGTTTGCGTCGGGCTGGCGAGCGGCCATAATGGCGACCTCGAATTTCCCCCAGTCTCTGAAGGATCGCCCGTGAGCCAATCACTGATCGCTGCCCTGCAAAACCCGGCCCTTTACCCGCACCCCGTCGAAGGGTTCCAGGTCATCGAAACCCATATCTCGTGGGTGATCCTCACCGGTCCCTTCGCTTATAAAGTGAAGAAGCCCGTGAATTTCGGCTTCCTCGACTTCACTAACCTCGAATCGCGCGCACATTTCTGCGCTGAAGAGCTGCGCCTGAACCAGCGTCTGACCGACGATTTGTATCTGGAAGTGTTGCCGGTCACCGGCAGCATCGAAGCCCCGCAACTGGGCGGCGACGGTCTGGCCATCGAATACGTACTGAAAATGCGCCAGTTCCCGCAGACCGGTTTGCTCAGCACCCTGCAGGCCAATGGCGAGCTGACCACCCGACACATCGATGAAATGGCCGAACAGATCGCCAAATTCCATCTCACCGCCCCCAAAGTCCCGGCCGAACACGACGCCGGCACCCCGGCCAGCGTGATGGCGCCGGTGTCGCAAAACTTCGAGCAGATCCTGCCGTTCCTCAGCGACAAGAACGATCTGCTGCAACTCGAAGCACTCAAAGCCTGGGCCGAAAGCAGCTTCGAACGCCTCAAGCCGCTGTTCGCCCAGCGTAAAACCGAGGGTTTCACCCGTGAATGCCACGGTGATATCCACTTGGGCAACGCCACCGTCATCGACGGCAAAGTGGTGATCTTCGACTGCATCGAATTCAACGAACCGTTCCGCTTCACCGACGTCTGGGCCGACACCGGTTTCCTCGCGATGGACCTGGAAGACCGTGGCCTGAAATCGTTGGCGCGCCGCTTCATCAGCCAATACCTGGAGCTGACCGGCGACTATCAGGGCCTGGAAGTGCTGAACTTCTATAAAGCCTATCGCGCACTGGTTCGCGCCAAGGTTGCGCTGTTCAGCATGCCGGCGGACGCGACCCCGGTGCAGCGCGCCACTACCCTGCGCCAGTACCGCAACTACGCCAACCTGGCGGAAAGCTACAGCACCATTCCTTCGCGTTTCATGGCTATCACCCACGGTGTTTCCGCTGTTGGCAAAAGCCACGTGGCCATGCGTCTGGTCGAAGCGCTGGGCGCGATCCGTCTGCGTTCCGATGTTGAGCGCAAGCGCCTGTTCGGCGAGCAAACCGTGGCCAATGATGTGCAGGCGGGCATTTATAGCGCCGACGCCAGCGCCAAGACCTACGCGCGCCTGCATGAGATCGCTGAAGTCATCCTGCACGCCGGTTTCCCGGTGGTCATCGATGCGACTTACCTCAAGCGTGAGCAACGCGACAGCGCCGCAGAAATCGCCGAAGCCACCGGCACACCTTTCCTGATCCTCGACTGCAACGCGCCGCAAGCGGTGATCGAGAGCTGGCTGGCGATTCGTCAGGCTGACCAAAAGGATCCGTCCGACGCCACACTGGCCGTGATCGAAGCCCAGCAGGCCAACCGCGAAGCACTGACGCCGGAAGAGATTCTGCGCAGCAAACGCGTGCAGACCAATGAATCCGGCACGCTGGACACCGTAGTCGCGCAGATCCGTCAGCGCCTTCCAGGCCTGTAAGAAACTATTTCGGCCGTGAAGCCCTCGCTTGCTTCACGGCCGTCAAATAGTGGCACTATACTGGCGTCATAAAACCAACGGTGATATGACATGAGCCAGCCGAAACTTCTCGACACCCCGCTGTATGCCTTGCTGCACAAAGATGACATCACAGGTTTCAATAAAGAGCGCCCGCAAGACGGACCAATCGACATGGTCGGCGGCGACTTCCGTGGCCTCGATCTGCGCGAACTGAACGCCGATGGCGTGGATTTCAGGGACGCATATTTCCGTTCTGCCGATTTGCGTGGCATCGACTTCCGTAACGCATCGCTGGAGGGCGCAAGTCTGGCTCACGCGCAGATTTCCGGTGCGTACTTCCCGCCGGAGCTGAGTGCTGACGAGATACTGATGTCGATGAATTTCGGTACGCGCCTGCGTTATCGCACCCGCTGAGATAACCATCCAGCGCCTGCCCCTGTAGGAGTGAGCCTGCTCGCGATGGCGGCTCAACATTCAACTAATGTGTTGCCTGTCTGTCCGCCATCGCGAGCAGGCTCGCACCTACATTGATATGTATTTCTTCCCGCCTTTCTGCGTTCGCAGGTCTTCGGCGCCTCTGCGGCGCACTTTCTTAGAAGCGTTTGAGTTGAATACGACCAAACAACCACGCTTTTCCTACTGATGGCTACACTCCTGAGAAGCTCGCCCACGCACCATTCGGCCGTCGCAAGGAGGCTTGATGAATGATGAACTGCAACACCTGAAGAATCTTGGCAAGACGTCGGCGCAATGGCTGCATGCCGTGGGCATCCACAGCGCTTCGGACTTGCGGCGCCTGGGCGCTGTCGATGCCTACCGGGCCGTGCGTACCCGCGGGTTTCGTGCATCGAAGGTGTTGCTGTATGCGATCGAGGGCGCGCTGATGGATGTGCATTGGAACGACATCCCGGCCGAACGCAAGGACGCCTTGAACAAGCAACTCGAAGCCATTTCCTCGCGTCACAAGAATTGAACGGGCGCTGACCGTCATGTACCTGCTTGGGGAACAATCGGCGCTTGCCGACGCATTGATCAACCGCTTGCAGAGTTTGCCTGCACAGTGGCTGGAAGGCCTCGAACCGTGCGGGCCGGCGCTTGAGTTGGAGGCGACTGAGGACTTGATGACGCAGTTGTCCGGCGATCAGTTGTTTTTGCTGACTGAAGGTGTGATCACCGGATACATCGGCGCACGCGCACTGTTTTATTGGCAGGAGGGTGACTTCATCGGCCTTCTGCGCGGTGATGACTGGGGCGATTCGCGCCTGTGCAGTGACGGGCCGTTGCGTGTGACGCCCTATCGGCGCAGTGATGTGTTGCAGCATTTGTTTGCCGACGCCAACCGGGCGGAACAATTTCTCCAATACATGCTGGGGCAAATGGCTTTGCTCGCCCACGCGGTGGCCGAGCTGAAACCGCGGGAGTTTCGCAGCACCAACGGTTTCAAACGGGTCGAGGCCGGTGAAATCCTGATTCACCAGGGCGCCGCCGCCGATCATGTATTTGTGATCATCGACGGGCATGCCGAAGCTTTTGTCGACGGGCAGAAGGTTGGCGAAGTGCCAAAGGACGAAATTTTTGGTGCCATGGCTGTGTTCACTGGAGAACCGCGTAACGCGACCGTGATTGCCCGCGAACGCAGTACGGTGATGTTGATTCCCGCTGATCAGTTTTTGAGCATGACCCGCAGCAATCCGAAGATCGCCCACAGCCTGATCGAGAGCATGGCCCGGCGTATCGACCAACTCAACCGTCAGATCATTCGGTTGAGCGCAACGCCGAGCCCTTCATTTACAGGGCAATCAGGCCATTCCAGAGACCAGATAAAATAAATGCAGAAACAGCGGTTGACTTGGTAATGAGAATCGCTATGATTATCACAACTGGTCGCGAGATCAGTCGATATTCTGAAAAGCCCTTGGTTCGGACTCTCAGATTATCTCCTCATCAGGCTAATCACGGTTATTTGACCCGGTTTTTACCGGGTCTTTTTTTGCCTGTGGAAAAGTCATTTGCCGAACTGTTTGCGCATCTCTTCACAGTAATCGCGCTTGGGCGTCGCCGCTGTGTACCAGACGTAATCGGCCATCTTCGCGGTAATTTCGGCGCCCTGCTCCGCCAGCATCAGCACCGTGAGCGCCTGCGCGCCCAAGTCCACAACATGCACCGGCACCCCGACATCCTTGCGCGCATGCCACGCACCGGCCAGCAACAAGGAAGTGATCGGCGCTGCCAATAGACGCTCGGCCATGCGTCGGTCACGTTGTTGCTGAACCGCCAGCATCGCTGGCATCTGCGACTCAGGCAGCAAGCCACAGTGAGACTCGCTGATCTGCCCCAGCAGAGTCGTCTTCACGTCTTCAGCATTGCTGCGCTGACCGTTCAAGACTGGCGGATGGCGATAGAACGCGCGGATTTCAGGGTTATCCAGATTGGCCGCCAGCAACGGGTAAGGTTGTGTGAGAGCGAAGCGGACAATTGGCCCATAAAGATTCCAGTCCCAACCGTCCTGCCAGGCCAGCGCGCCAGGAAGATCGTTGGGCAACTGCGCGGGTTGCCGCACCGCATCCACCTTCGGCTGTTGATCCGGCGTGAGCATTTCCAATAGCAGACTTCCCTGAGAACGCTGCTCGCCGAGCGACTGCAGCAGCCACAACTCGGCGGCGTGGTGATCGGCGTTGTCATGCTGCTCGCCGATGATTACTCGCTCAGGCTTGGCCAGGCGTTTGAGTAATTGCTGCGCCGTCAGCACCTCGCCACTGTGCAGATCGCGAATCTCGCCACCGATTGGCGGCGGCGCTGCTACATGCTGACATCCCGCAAGCCACAACATCGCCAACAGCCACATCCCACGCATGCACTCACCTCGACGAAACATTCAGCGGGCGATGATCAGCGGATGCCCACGCTCCGGGTGCGGCTGCACCAGCACTTCGAGACCAAACACGTCTTTAAGGGTATCCGGTCGCAGCACTTGCTGCGGCGTATCCAGTGCGACCGGTTGTCCGCCCTCAAGCAGCAACACGCGATCACAATAACGCGCCGCCAGATTCAGATCATGCAGGATCACCATCACTGCCGCCCCACGGTCGGCAAACTCGCGCACCGCCTGTAATGTGGTGTGTTGATGCAGCGGATCAAGCATCGACGTCGGCTCATCCAGCAGCAGCGTTTGCCCGACCTGCCCCGGCCAGAGTTGCGCCAACACCCGCGCCAGATGCACGCGCTGACGCTCGCCACCCGACAACGCCAGATAACTGCGTCCGCTCAAATGCCCAGCATCTGCCGCTGTCAGTGCTGCGGCAACAATCTCGTCATCGCGTACTCGACCACTCTGATAAGGCAAGCGCCCCATGCCGACCACTTCTTCAACACGAAAGGCAAAATCCAGTGTCGACACCTGCGGTAACACAGCCAATCGCTGAGCGCGCTGTGTGCCCGTCCAGTGCGCCAATGTTTCACCATTGAGCAAGACTTCACCCTCACTCGCCGCCAACTCACCACACAAGGCACCGAGCAAGGTGCTCTTACCGGCGCCGTTGGGCCCCAGCACACCGAGCACTTCGCCCGGTTCGAGTTGCAGGGTGACGCCGCTGAGCACGGCCTTGCGGCCACGCAGGATGTGCAGATTGTGCGCACGCAACATCAGGCACGCCCTCGCAGCAGCAGATAAAGGAAGAACGGCGCGCCGATAAACGCCGTGACAATACCGATCGGCAACTCCGCCGGGGCCAGCGCCAGCCGCGCCACCAGGTCGGCCAGCAACAACAGACTCGCCCCGGCCAGCACCGAGGCCGGCAGTAACACACGATGATCAGGCCCCGCGAGCAAGCGCACCAGATGCGGCACCACCAGCCCGACAAAACCGATCATCCCCGCCGCCGCCACCGCCGCGCCGACGCCCAGCGCCGTACAGAACACCAGTTCGCGCTTGAGCCGTTCGACATCAATGCCCAGATGCCCGGCCTCGGACTCACCCAACAGCAAGGCATTCAGGGCTTTCGCCCGACGCGGCAACCACAGCGCAACGCCTGCACTGATGATCAGCAAGGGCCACAGCCGCGCATAACTGGCGCCATTGAGGCTGCCGAGGTTCCAGAACGTCAGCGTGCGCAACGTTGCGTCATCCGCCAGATAGGTGAACAGGCCGACTGCCGAACTGGCCAGCGCCGTCAACGCAATCCCAGCCAGCAACATGGTCGCGACATTGGTTTGCCCGTTGCGCCGACCGAGCCGATACACCAGCGCGGTCACCCCGAGCCCGCCCAGAAATGCACACACCGACAGCAGATAAGGCCCGAACCACTCCGGCAAGCCACCGAAAAACGAGCCGCCGACAATCGCGATCGCCGCACCCAACGCGGCGCCACTGGACACCCCGACCAGCCCCGGGTCCGCCAGCGGATTACGGAAAAGCCCCTGCATCGCCACACCCGACAACGCCAACACTCCGCCAACCGCCAGCCCGAGCAGGGTTCGCGGCAAACGAATCTGCCCGAGAATCAGCTCAGCCTGCTCCAGGCCGTCCGGCGCCAGCGGCACGCCGACCAGACGCAACGCCGCGCGCAGGGTATCGAAAAACGGCAGGCTGACCGGCCCCAGCGCGAGCGACAGCCAGATCGCCAATAAACACAGGAGCGTCAGGCCGGCGAACAGGCCACGGGGCTTTACCAGTGTGGTCATTGGCCGCTCTTGGCCGGGTAAAAACCGTCAGACAGGGTTTTCAACGCCGCCGGCAATCGCGGCCCGAGCCCGCCAACCAGCAACGTCGGATCGAGCTCAAGCACACGCCCGGCCTTGGCCGCGCGACTGGAATTGAGGATCGGGTTTTCCTTGAACAACGCGGCTTTCGCCGCAGCACCTGTCAACGCCCGGTCGGCGAACACCAGCACTTCAGGATCAAGGCTGGCGAGGGACTCCACGGAGAATGGCTTGTAGCCCGTTTGTGTCGCGAGGTTATGCCCGCCCGCCTGTTGCAGCAGCCAGTCGGCGGCGGTGTCCTTGCCGGCGATCAACGGTTTTCCGCCGGCATGGCCGAGCAACAACAGCACTCCCGGCGCCTTCTGCTTGGACTGTGCTTGTGCAACCCGCGCTTTCTGCGCATCGAGTTGCTGTTGATAACGTTGCAGCAACTGCGCAGCCTGAGACTCGGCACCGAGCAATTGGCCCAGATGAGTGACATTCTTTTGCAGTGTCGGCAGATCCGGCTGAGCCGAGAACAATTCCACCTGCACCTTGGCTGCCCTCACCTGCGACAGCACCGGTGGCGGACCCATTTCTTCGGTGCCGATGATAATATCCGGGCGCAGACTGAGAATGCCCTCGGCAGAAAGACTGCGCTGATAACCGATGCTCGGCAGCGACTTCAACGATTCGGGATGCTGGCTGGTGGTGTCGACGCCCACCAGTTTCGACTCGCCGCCCAACGCACTGACCCACTCCGACAGCGCACCACCGGCACTGACCCAACGTTGCGGCAATTCAGCCGATGCGGCCTGAAGACTGACGAAAAGTCCGGCACACAGCACAGCAACGCGGGTACTCAGGCGCATAACAGCTTCCTTGAACAAGGTTTTCCCGGGCATCAGGATGACAGGCCAAGTATCCTCGGCATCTGGCAGACGCCTTTGGGCGATGGCCGCCATTTGATAATTGTTTGCATTTAATCGTCAAGCTCGGACATATCCGGACACGAGCGGACATTAGAGGATAGCCATGAAGTTTCTCTGCGCGGGTGTCGAGCTGGCCGAGGCCGGCAGCCGCGGTTTCGATATCGCCGGCAAAAAGCTGTTCGCGGTGCGCCGTAATGGCCAGGCGTATGTCTACCTGAATCGCTGCCCGCACCGGGGGGTGGGACTGGAATGGCATCCCGACCAGTTTCTCGACCCGAGCAACAGCCTGATCCAGTGCGCGACCCATGGCGCACTGTTTCTGATCGAGGACGGCGAATGTGTTGCCGGGCCCTGCGCCGGGCAATCGCTGACGGCTATTCCTTGTCGTGAGGATGCGCAGGGCCTGTGGATCGATGTTTAACCGTTGAGCAGCACGTCGAGTCGCCGGTCGATGACCATCTCTTGATGATTCAGCCGCACCCCATAAGCCAAGACCTCGACCCCATCGGCGACCGCTTCGCGTAACGCATCGGCGTAGGCCGAATCGATCTCCACCGCAGGACGCACCGCCTCAATCCCGGTGAGATTTACGCAATACAACTGCACCGCACGAATCCCGTCCCGCGCCAGATGCGCCAGCTCGCGCAAATGCTTGGCGCCGCGTTGCGTGACGGCATCGGGAAACGCCGCCACATTGGTGCCATCAAAGCCCAGGGTGACGCTTTTCACTTCTACATAAGCGGGGCCGCTCGGGTATTCGAGACGAAAATCGATGCGGCTCTTTTCCTGCCCGTACGCCACTTCGCGCTTCAACGCGGTAAACCCGTTCAGCTCGCTGATGACGCCGGCCTGCAAGGCTTCTTCGACCAGCCCGTTGGCGCGTCCGGTGTTCACACAAAACAACCGCCCCTGCGGGGTTTCGCCAATCTCCCAAGTGCCAGGTAACTTGCGTTTAGGGTCATTGGAACGACTGAACCAGACCTGCCCGCCTTCGACCTGACAATTAAGCATCGAGCCTGTGTTCGGACAGTGAATGGTCAACAATTCGCCACCAACCGTTTCGACATCGGCGAGAAAGCGCTTGTAACGACGGATCAGCCGCGCCTCTTCCAGAGGAGGATAAAAGCGCATCAGCCTTGCCAGCTCTTCAAGCCACGGGCGATCCGTTCCACCGCTTCCTGTAAGCGAGGGAGGTTTTGTGTGTAGGCAAAACGCACATGGTGGCTGGCCTGATAGCGGCCGAAATCCAGTCCCGGGGTAAACGCCACATGCTCGGTTTCAAGGAAATGGCGGCAGAGCGCGAAGGCATCGCCGCCGAACTTGCTGATATCGGCATACAAGTAAAAAGCACCTTCCGGCTCGACGGCGATGTTGAAACCCAATTCGCGCAACGCGGGCAGGAGGAAGTCCCGACGCCGACCAAATTCAGCCCGGCGCTCTTCGAGAATGGCAATGGTGGCCGGCTCGAAACAGGCCAGTGCCGCGTACTGCGCCATGCTCGGCGCGCTGATGTAGAGGTTTTGCGCCAGTTTCTCCAACTCGCTGACCGCCGCATCCGGTGCGACCAGCCAGCCCAGGCGCCAGCCGGTCATGCCGAAGTACTTGGAGAAACTGTTGAGGACGAAGGCGCTGTCATCGACTTCCAGCACGCTCGCCGCATCGGTGCCATAAGTCAGGCCGTGGTAGATCTCGTCGACGACCAGATGCCCGTGTCGCGCCTTGATGGCTGTGGATAACCCGGCCAGCTCATCGCGGGTCAGGATCGTCCCCGTCGGGTTGGCCGGCGAGGCCACCAATGCACCGACGCTGTCGTGATCCCAATGCCGCGCAACCAGGTCGGGCGTCAGTTGGTAGCGCACATCCGGGCCTACCGGCACGAGTTGCGCCGCACCTTCGACCAGACGCAGAAAGTGCCGGTTACACGGATACCCTGGATCGGCAAGCAGCCAGTGCTTGCCGGGATCGACCAGCAACGCGCTGGCCAGCAACAAGGCGCCGGAACCGCCGGGCGTGATCAGAATTCGCCGCGGATCAATGTTCAGCCCGTAACGCGACTGATAAAAACCGGAAATCGCCTCGCGCAGCTCAGGAATGCCGCGCGCGGCGGTATAACGCGTCTTGCCCGCCGTCAGCGCCGCTTGCCCTGCGCGGATGATCGGCTCGGCCGTGGTGAAGTCCGGTTCGCCAATTTCCAGATGGATAACGTCATGCCCTTCAGCCTGCAATTCATTGGCCCGCGCCAGCAGCGCCATCACATGGAACGGTTCGATCGCACGACTGCGCGCACTGTAGGGCTGAGCCATTGGATTTCCTTCGACGGGGAAAAAGAGACGATTCTACTCATCTCCCGGAACGAGCGAGAACCCACCGCGGTCACAGCCTCAAGAACGCTGGACTGTAACGATATGAGCGTACGCTCCAGGATTGACTAAAATCAGTGATTGAACAGGTCTCCCACACCGCCAGACACGGCTTGCCAAACATTTGCAAGCGCCACCCGCCGGGGGCTCGACATCCGGGAGTAGCGCAGGCCGAATTGATCTGGTAAGTTCGCCCGCTTGCAGCCGCAGGGCCGGCAGGTGTCGGTGATGGAGCAATCCTGCGCAATGGATTACAAGAGTAGAGGCGGTCCATTTCATGCCCACCCAAGCAAAGCAACAGCAGCAAGCGACGATCAGCGGCTTCGAACCTTACGTTCCGAAGGCCGGCGAAGAGTACATGGGCGCCCCCATGCGCGCGCACTTCACCAAGATCCTGAACAAGTGGAAACAGGACTTGATGCAGGAAGTCGACCGTACTGTTGATCACATGAAAGACGAAGCGGCCAACTTTCCTGACCCGGCCGACCGTGCCAGTCAGGAAGAAGAATTCGCCCTCGAGCTGCGCGCCCGCGACCGCGAGCGCAAGTTGATCAAGAAGATCGACAAGACGCTGGAGCTGATTCAGGACGAAGAATACGGCTGGTGCGAGTCCTGCGGCATCGAGATCGGCGTCAAGCGCCTCGAAGCCCGTCCGACTGCGGATCTGTGCATCGACTGCAAGACCCTGGCGGAAATCAAGGAAAAGCAGGTCGGCAAGTAATCTCGACCTGAACGAAAAACGGAGCGTGCGAACGCTCCGTTTTTGTTTCTGCCTTTTACCTGCCTACTCTGTCTTCTCTGCCTTTGTGGGAGGGGGCTTGCTCCCGAATCCGGTGTGTCATAAACACAGTTGTTGACTGATTAACCGCATTCGGGAGCAAGCCCCCTCCCACAAGGTAGTGCGCACAAGCCCTGAAAAAGTACTATCGCTCCCATGACTGCCAAAACCTCTCCCGCCTACATCGGCCGTTTCGCCCCCACGCCCAGTGGCCACTTGCACTTCGGCTCGCTGGTCGCTGCCCTCGCCTCTTACCTCGATGCGCGTTCGGTCGGCGGTCGCTGGCTGGTGCGCATGGAGGATCTCGATCCGCCGCGTGAAGAGCCCGGCGCACAAGCGGCGATTCTCACGGCGCTGGAAAGCTACGGCTTTGAATGGGATGGCGAGATGGTGCGCCAGAGCGATCGGCACGACGCCTACGCCGAAGTGCTCAACAGCCTGTTCAATCACGGTCTCGCTTACGCCTGCACTTGTTCGCGCAAGCAACTGGAGCCTTATCACGGCATTTATCCGGGACTGTGCCGCAATGCCGGGCATGACCAGCAAGACGCCGCCATCCGCCTGCGCGTGCCGGAGCTGGAATACCACTTCATCGACCGCGTGCAGGGCGAATACCGTCAGCATCTGGGCCGCGATGTCGGCGATTTCGTCATCCGTCGCCGCGACGGCCTCTACGCCTATCAATTGGCCGTGGTCCTCGACGATGCCTGGCAAGGCATCACCGATATCGTCCGTGGTGCCGATCTGCTCGACTCGACGCCGCGCCAGCTCTACCTGCAAGAACTGCTGGGCCTGCGTCAGCCACGCTATCTGCACCTGCCGCTGATCACTCAACCGGACGGCAACAAGCTCGGCAAATCCTACCGTTCGCCGCCGCTCGAAGCGGATCAAGCCACACCGTTATTGCTGCGAGCCCTGCGCGCATTGGGGCAAAACCCTGGCCCGGAGCTGGTCCATGCCACGCCGCAAGAATTGCTCACCTGGGGCAGCGCCCACTGGGATGCAGCAAAGATCCCGCGCACACTGACCCTGCCCGAAGCGCAACTGTCATGACGACACTTGCAGTCGCGCCGCCATCCGTTACCATCGCCGCACGTTTTCGGGCACGCGCATAAAAAAGAGAGGCCGGGATGTACATCTATCGCTTGGTCCTGCTTTTGGTCGTGGGGATCTATCTGTTTTCTCCCGCCATCATGGATTGGTGGATCGACGCTACGGGCGCCTGGTATCGCCCTTATCTGCTCTGGCTGATCCTGATTGTCGTGACCTTCATCCTGCAGAGCCAAAAAGATGCCGATGAGCTTTAGCCTGACCCAGATGATCCTGATCAGCGCTGCGTACCTGGCGGTGCTGTTCGGGGTCGCCTGGATCAGCGAACGGGGCATGATCCCGCGGGCGATCATTCGCCACCCACTGACCTACACCTTGTCGCTGGGGGTTTACGCCAGTGCGTGGGCGTTCTACGGCACGGTCGGCCTGGCCTATCAGTACGGCTACGGTTTTCTCTCCAGCTATCTCGGGGTGTCCGGCGCGTTTCTGCTGGCGCCGGTGTTGCTCTATCCGATCCTGAAAATCACCCGCACTTATCAACTGTCGTCGCTGGCGGATCTGTTTGCCTTCCGTTTTCGCAGCACCTGGGCCGGCGCACTGACGACGATATTCATGCTGATCGGCGTACTGCCGCTGCTGGCGTTGCAGATTCAGGCGGTGGCCGACTCCATTGGCATTCTCACCGGCGAGCCGATTCAGAGCCGCGTGGCACTGGCGTTTTGTGCGCTGATCATTCTGTTCACGATTTTCTTCGGCTCCCGGCATATCGCCACCCGCGAGAAGCACGAAGGGCTGGTGTTCGCGATTGCCTTCGAATCGGTGATCAAGCTGATCGCCCTCGGCGGCGTTGGCCTCTACGCGCTATACGGCGTATTCGATGGCCCGCAACAGCTTGAGCTGTGGCTGTTGCAAAACCAGACCGCTCTCGCCGCGCTGCACACGCCATTGCAGGAAGGCCCTTGGCGCACGTTGCTGCTGGTGTTCTTCGCCTCGGCGATCGTGATGCCGCACATGTATCACATGACGTTCACCGAGAATCTCAACCCGCGCTCACTGGTCAGCGCGAGCTGGGGCTTGCCGTTGTTCCTGCTGTTGATGAGTCTGGCGGTGCCGCTGATCCTTTGGGCCGGCCTCAAGCTTGGCGCTACCACCGACCCGGAATACTTCACTCTCGGCATCGGCATAGCCGCCAACAGCAAACCGCTGGCATTACTCGCCTACGTCGGTGGGCTGTCAGCGGCCAGCGGGCTGATCATCGTCACCACCCTGGCGCTGTCGGGCATGGCGCTCAACCACTTGGTGCTGCCGCTTTATCAGCCGCCCGCCGAAGGCAACATCTACCGCTGGCTGAAGTGGACCCGCCGCGCACTGATCGTCGCGATCATCATGGCCGGCTTCTGCTTCTACCTGATGCTCGGCGCCGGGCAGGACCTGGCCAACCTCGGCATCGTGGCCTTCGTCGCCACGTTGCAATTCTTGCCGGGCGTGTTGTCAGTGCTGTACTGGCCGACCGCCAACCGTCGCGGCTTCATTGCCGGTCTGCTGGCGGGGATTCTGGTCTGGGTGATCACCATGCTGTTGCCGCTGGTCGGCAATCTGCAGGGTTTCTACATCCCGCTGCTGAACATGATTTACGTGCTGGATGACACCAGCTGGCACATGGCGGCCATCGCGTCGCTGGCGGCCAACGTCTTGATGTTCACGCTGATCTCGCTATTCACCAACGCCAGCCCGGAAGAGGCGTCAGCAGCCGAAGCCTGCGCAGTGGATAACGTCCGTCGCCCGCAACGCCGGGAACTGCACGCCGCCTCGCCGCAGGAATTCGCCACGCAGTTGGCCAAACCGCTGGGCGCCAAGGCTGCGCAGAAAGAAGTCGAGCAGGCGCTGCGCGATCTGTATCTGCCGTTCGACGAACGTCGCCCCTATGCCCTGCGCCGTCTGCGCGACCGTATCGAAGCCAACCTTTCCGGCCTGATGGGCCCGAGTGTGGCGCAGGACATGGTCGAAACCTTCCTGCCGTACAAGGCCGGCGGTGAAAACTACGTCACCGAAGACATTCACTTCATCGAAAGCCGCCTCGAGGATTACCACTCGCGCCTGACAGGTCTGGCCGCCGAACTCGATGCCCTGCGCCGCTACCACCGCCAGACCTTGCAGGAATTGCCGATGGGCGTCTGCTCGCTGGCCAAGGATCAAGAGATCCTGATGTGGAACAAGGCTATGGAAGAGCTGACCGGGATCGCTGCGCAACGGGTGGTCGGCTCGCGCCTGAGCACCATCGGCAATCCGTGGAAAGAATTGCTGCAAGGTTTCATCAATCTGCCTGACGAACACTTGCACAAACAGCACCTGGCCCTCGACGGACAGACTCGCTGGCTGAACCTGCACAAAGCAGCGATTGATGAACCGTTGGCGCCGGGCAACAGCGGTCTGGTACTGCTGGTGGAAGATTTGACCGAAACGCAGATGCTCGAAGACAAACTGGTGCATTCCGAGCGGCTGGCCAGCATCGGTCGTCTCGCGGCCGGCGTCGCCCACGAAATCGGCAACCCGATCACCGGCATCGCCTGTCTGGCGCAGAACCTGCGCGAAGAACGCGAAGACGACGGCGAGTTGACCGAGATCAGCGGACAGATTCTTGAACAGACCAAACGCGTGTCACGCATCGTTCAGTCACTGATGAGTTTTGCCCATGCCGGCAGCCATCAGCACAGCGACGAGCCCGTTTGTCTGGCGGAAGTGGCGCAGGACGCCATCGGTCTGCTGGCCTTGAACCGGCGCAATTTCGAAGTGCAGTTCTACAACCTGTGCGACCCGGATCACTGGGTCGAAGGCGACCCGCAGCGACTCGCCCAGGTTTTGATCAATCTGCTCTCCAACGCCCGCGACGCCTCGCCGCCGCACAGTGCGGTACGGGTCAAGAGCGAAGCCGGCGAACACACGGTCGATCTGATCGTCGAGGACGAAGGCAGCGGTATTCCGAAGAACATCATGGATAGATTGTTCGAACCTTTCTTCACCACCAAGGATCCTGGCGAAGGCACCGGTCTGGGCCTTGCACTGGTCTATTCCATCGTTGAAGAGCATTATGGACAAATCACCATCGACAGCCCGGCTGATGTACAAAGCCAACGCGGCACCCGTATCCGGGTGACCTTACCGCGTCATGTCGAAGCGACGTCCGCTGTGAACTGAGACCGTCGAGAGTATCGAATCAATGCCGCACATTTTGATCGTCGAAGACGAAACAATTATCCGCTCCGCCTTGCGCCGCCTGCTGGAACGCAATCAGTACCAGGTCAGCGAAGCCGGTTCAGTGCAGGAAGCACAAGAACGCTTCACCATTCCTACGTTCGATCTGATCGTCAGCGATCTGCGCTTGCCGGGCGCCCCGGGCACCGAGCTGATCAAGCTCGGCCAAGGGACGCCGGTGCTGATCATGACCAGCTACGCCAGCCTGCGTTCGGCGGTCGACTCGATGAAGATGGGCGCGGTGGACTACATCGCCAAGCCTTTCGACCATGACGAAATGCTTCAGGCCGTCGCGCGGATCCTGCGTGATCGCCAATCGGCACCGGCTGCCGGCGAAGTGGTTGCCAGTAAACCGACCAATGGCAGCGGCAAATCCGCCGTTGACAACAGTAACGGCGAAATCGGCATCATCGGCTCCTGCCCGCCGATGCAGGATCTGTACAGCAAGATCCGCAAGGTCGCGCCAACCGATTCCAATGTATTGATTCAGGGTGAGTCCGGCACCGGTAAAGAACTGGTGGCCCGCGCCCTGCACAACCTGTCGAAGCGCGCCAAGGCACCGATGATCTCGGTGAACTGCGCGGCCATTCCGGAAAGCCTGATCGAGTCCGAACTGTTCGGTCACGAGAAAGGTGCGTTCACCGGCGCTAGCGCCGGACGTGCCGGTCTGGTCGAAGCGGCGGACGGTGGCACGCTGTTCCTCGATGAAATCGGCGAACTGCCGCTGGAGGCCCAGGCCCGTCTGCTGCGCGTATTGCAGGAAGGCGAAATTCGCCGCGTCGGTTCGGTGCAGTCGCAGAAGGTTGATGTACGCCTGATCGCGGCGACTCACCGGGATCTGAAGAGCCTGGCGAAAATCGGCCAGTTCCGTGAAGACCTTTATTACCGTCTGCACGTGATTGCGCTGAAATTGCCGGCCCTGCGCGAGCGCGGCGCCGACGTCAACGAGATCGCCAATGCCTTCCTTGCTCGTCAGAGCGCACGCATCAACCGTACCGACCTGAAGTTTGCTGCCGATGCCGAACAGGCGATTCGGCACTATTCCTGGCCGGGTAACGTGCGTGAGCTGGAAAACGCGGTCGAGCGCGCGGTGATCCTGAGCGAAAGCCCGGAAATCTCCGCCGACCTGCTGGGCATCGACATCGAGCTGAGCGATCTGGAAGATGACGAGTTCATCGGTCTGCCGCCGCAAACCGCCGGCAATGCCAGCAACAGCAGCCACGAGCCGACCGAAGACCTGTCGCTGGAAGACTACTTCCAGCACTTCGTCCTCGAACATCAGGACCACATGACCGAGACCGAACTGGCGCGCAAACTGGGCGTCAGCCGCAAATGCCTGTGGGAACGCCGTCAGCGTCTGGGCATTCCACGGCGCAAGACCGGGGTCGCCAGCGAAAGCTGAACGTTACCTGTCGAGTGTGCGGGTAACGCTTGAAGACGTGAAAAAACTGTTACCTCAGTCTTGTCACGTAACAAAAGCCGGGGTTATCGGTAACGTAACCCCGGCTTTTTTTCGCCCCTCGAAAACGGTTATATCGACCTAACCCCTTGTTTTATTGGGTTTCGCAAAAGTTGGCACGGCACCTGCTATATGTTTAGTACAAGAACAATAACAAGCAATGCACAAGACAATAAAAATAAGACGAATCGACTCACGCACAATAAAAACAAGACGGCGAGAGGCGCAGCTAACTGATTCTTTTGGAGAGGCGTTGTATTTGGGGCTTGCCCCACGACCAGGCCGAGAACAACAAAAACTGTCCTAAGACAGAGCCTGTACTGGTTGGATCGAGAGATCACTGCAATTCAGCGACCAAAGCAATCCGTTTGCTCTTGGCTCCCGATTGGGAGGGTCATGAAGCGAAAGCCTCATGACGAGGGCACTCAACAAAAACAAGAAGCCCGAATCAATAATAAAAAGAGCACGCAACTACTTCTTGGGGAGCTTCGGCTCCCCTTGTAGTTTCTCCTCCGCAGCAAAATCCCCCATTTTTATCGCGCGCGATGCCTGTAGCCTGCGGCTTGCAGCTCAAATCGGCCGTGTCCTACACCATCCCCCGACTAAATGCTAGAATCTGCGCCCATCATGCGGTCATTCTTTGGTATGGCCGAACATTCCTTCAAACAGTGCATCCCATGCTGAAGAAGCTGTTCCAGTCATTCCGAACTCCCGTGCGTCGTACGCAACACATCCGCAGCACCCCTGAAGTGCTCAACAGCGGCCAACATTCGCTGCAGAAAACGCAATTCAGCCGCTACGCGGTGAATATCGTCGAACGCCTGCAAGGTGCCGGTTACCAGGCTTATCTGGTCGGCGGTTGCGTGCGTGACATGCTCCTGGGCATCACGCCCAAAGATTTCGACGTCGCCACCAGCGCCACCCCCGAGCAGGTCCGTGCCGAATTCCGCAATGCGCGGATCATCGGTCGCCGCTTCAAACTGGTGCACATCCATTTCGGTCGCGAAATCATCGAAGTCGCGACCTTCCGCGCCAATCACCCAGTCAACGAAGACGACGAAGACAGCAACCAGTCTTCGCGTAACGAGAGCGGGCGGATTCTGCGCGACAACGTTTACGGCACCCTGGAAGAAGACGCGCAACGCCGCGACTTCACCATCAACGCCTTGTATTACGATCCGGTCAGCGAGCGCATTCTCGACTACGCCAACGGCGTGCACGACATCCGCAATCATTTGATCCGCCTGATCGGCGATCCCAAGCAACGCTATCAGGAAGACCCGGTACGCATGCTGCGGGCCGTGCGTTTCGCTGCCAAGCTCAACTTCGGCATCGAAAAACACACCGTGCAGCCAATTCGCGAACTGGCGCCGATGCTGCGCGAGATCCCGTCAGCACGCCTGTTCGAAGAAGTGCTGAAACTGTTCCTCTCCGGACACGGCGCAATCACTTTCGAGATGCTGGTCGATCTGCAACTGTTCGCCCCGTTGTTCCCGGCCAGTGCCGACGCACTGGAACACAACCCGGAGTACACCCACACGCTGATCAGCGAAGCGCTGACCAACACCGACCTGCGCATCAAGCAGAACAAACCGGTGACCCCGGCGTTCCTGTTTGCCGCCTTGCTGTGGCCTGCCCTGCCGGCCCGGGTGTTGCGTCTGCAAGAACGTGGCATGCCGCCGATTCCGGCCATGCAGGAAGCAGCGCACGAACTGATCGCCGAACAGTGCCAGCGCATCGCGATTCCAAAACGCTTCACCATGCCGATCCGCGAAATCTGGGACATGCAGGAACGCCTGCCACGCCGCAGCGGCAAACGCGCCGACCTGTTGCTGGACAATCCGCGTTTCCGCGCCGGTTACGACTTCCTGCTGTTGCGTGAAAGCGCCGGCGAGCAGACCGATGGTCTGGGCGAATGGTGGACGGATTATCAGGACGGCAACGACAGCGAACGCCGCGACATGATCCGCGACCTCAGCGGCAAAGGTGATGATGCCAGTGGCGCGCCACGCAAGCGTCGACGCAGCAGCGGTTCCAAGCGCAAACGCGCCGGTGCACCGAGCGCTACGGGCGAGTAAGGCATGGAACGCATCTACATCGGCATGGGCAGCAACCTCGCTGACCCGGCCGAACAATTGCGCAGCGCGCTCGACGCGCTGGAGCAATTGCCGCAGACCACCCTCGCCGGCGTTTCCGCCTTTTATCAAAGCGACTCGTTGCTGCAGGGCCAGCCGCGTTATACCAACGCCGTTGCAGCGCTCGACAGCGATCTTGCGCCGCTGGATCTGCTCGATGCCTTGCAAGCCATCGAGAATGATCAAGGCCGCGAGCGCCTGGAGCGCTGGGGCCCGCGCACACTGGATCTGGACATTCTGCTGTTCGGTGATCGATTGATCGATGAGCCGCGACTGAAAGTCCCGCACTATCAGATTCAGGAACGCGCCTTCGTGCTCTATCCCCTTGCCGAACTGGCGCCGCAAGATCTGCGTCTTGCCGATGGCCGGACCCTCACCGATCTGCTGGCAGCCTGCCCGTTCGTCGGCCTCGAACGCCTGCCCCACGCCTGACACCCATTTCCCTTGGGTGCAGGATTTTGTGGCGAGGGGATTTATCTCCGATCGGCTGCGTAGCAGTCGCAAAACCGGCAAATGCGGTCTGACTGATTAATGCGCACTACCATTTTGGGGCCGCTTCGCAGCCCTTCGGGGATAAACCCCCTTCCCACAAAAGCGGTGTTCCATATCCAGGATTTTGTCGGACAAAAAGCCTTGAATCAGGCCCGCCGCGCCGCTGAATCGCATCAGTAACGCCGGTAACACTCCCTGCGTAACATTGCGGTAACACACGCAATTGACTTCCTGTTGGCTCATCACGACTATAGGCGTCCCGCTGCCGCCAACCCGGCACATACGGGCGCAATCCAGGCCTTATAAGCACGACAAAAGAGCGTGCGCCTGAATAGATGACGAATCACGCGCGTTACTCGCAGTAGTTTCCAAAGCGCCTGAACGAGGATTTTTTACATGCCAGCCATCACCCTGACCACGCTCCAGAGCCTCAAGCAGAAAGGTGAAAAGATCACCATGCTGACCTGCTATGACGCGACCTTCGCCCACGCCTGCAACGAGGCCGGTGTCGAAGTGCTGCTGGTGGGCGACTCCCTCGGCATGGTCCTGCAAGGTCACGACAGTACTTTGCCGGTGACCACCGCAGAAACGGCCTACCACGTCGCCTGCGTCAAACGTGGCAACAGCGACGCCCTGATCCTCGCCGATCTGCCGTTCATGGCCAATGCCACCCTTGAACAAACCATGACCAACAGCGCCATGCTGATGCAGGCCGGCGCGCACATGATCAAGGTTGAAGGCGCGTTGTGGCTGGCCGAGTCGATCCGTCTGCTCGCCGAACGCGGTATCCCGGTCTGCGCGCACATGGGCCTGACCCCGCAAGCAGTGAACATTCTAGGTGGCTATAAAGTGCAGGGCCGCAACGAAAACCAGGCGCGGCAGATGCGTGCTGACGCGATTTCGCTGGAGCAGGCTGGCGCGGCAATGCTGCTGCTCGAATGCGTGCCGAGTGAACTGGCCGCTGAAATCAGTCAGGCCGTGAAAATCCCGGTCATCGGTATCGGCGCCGGCAACGCCACCGACGGTCAAGTCCTGGTACTGCACGACATGCTCGGCCTGTCGATCACCGGCCGCGTGCCGAAGTTCGTGAAGAACTTCATGAATGGCCAGGACAGCATCCAGTCCGCGCTGAAGGCATACGTCAGCGAAGTCAAAGCCACCACGTTCCCAGGCATCGAACACGGATTCTCTGCATGAACACCGTCAAAACCGTACGCGAACTGCGCGCCGCCGTAGCCCGCGCCCGTAGCGAAGGCAAGCGCATCGGCTTCGTGCCGACCATGGGCAACCTGCACAGCGGCCATGTCGCGCTGATCACCAAAGCCTCGCAACGCGTGGACTTCGTGGTGGCGAGCATTTTCGTCAACCCGCTGCAATTCGGTGCCGGCGAAGACCTCGACAAATACCCGCGCACCCTTGCAGCGGATCAGGAAAAACTGCTGGAAGCCGGTTGCGACCTGTTGTTCGCGCCGACAGTTGAAGAGATGTATCCCGACGGCATGACCGGGCAGACCCGGGTCAGCGTGCCGCAACTCTCCGAAGGTCTGTGCGGCGCCAGTCGTCCGGGACACTTTGAAGGTGTTGCGACGGTGGTCAGCAAACTGTTCAACATGGTTCAGCCGGATCTGGCGATTTTCGGCCAGAAGGACTTCCAGCAACTGGCCGTGATCCGCGCTCTGGTGCATGACCTGAATATGCCGATCCAGATCATCGGCGAGCCGACCGTGCGTGCCGCCGATGGCCTCGCGCTGTCGTCGCGTAACGGCTTCCTCAGCGAAGAACAACGTGCCGTGGCGCCTGTGGTTTACCGCAGCCTGAACGCGATTGCCGAGTCGATCAAACACGGTGAACGCGATTTCCCGGCGTTGATCAGTGCACAGTTGCAAGCGCTGGAAGCCGCGGGCCTGCGTCCGGACTATCTGGAAATTCGCCATGCGCTGACCTTGCGGCCGGCGGTGGCTGAAGATCGTGATCTGGTGATTCTGGTGGCAGCGTTCCTGGGCACCACGCGGTTGATCGATAACCTGCACCTGAATCTCGATACCCCGGCTTAAACAACACCGCAATACCCTTGTGGGAGGGGGCTTGCTCCCGAATGCGGTGTGTCATTCAACATTGTTGTTGAATGACACACCGCATTCGGGAGCAAGCCNGAATGCGGTGTGTCATTCAACATTGTTGTTGAATGACACACCGCATTCGGGAGCAAGCCCCCTCCCACATTGGTTTTATGTGCGCATGTAGACCATATTGCCGCCCTCAAAGCCTTCGGGCACACTGCCCGCCGTTCGATTCCAACCCGGGAAACCCTCATGCACGCCATCATGCTCAAGGCCAAACTGCACCGCGCCGAAGTCACTCACGCCGTGCTCGATTACGAAGGTTCGTGCGCCATTGATGGGGAGTGGCTGGACCTGTCCGGCATCCGTGAGTACGAGCAGATCCAGATTTATAACGTCGACAATGGCGAGCGCTTCACCACTTACGCCATCCGTGGCGAAGAAGGTTCACGCATGATCTCGGTCAATGGTGCCGCCGCGCACAAGGCCAAGGTCGGCGACCGGGTGATCATTTGCGCTTACGCCCATTACAGCGAAGCGGAACTGCTGAATTTCAAGCCGCGCATGCTCTACATGGCACCTGGCAATGAGCTGAGCCATACCAGCAACGCCATCCCGGTTCAGGTCGCCTGAGCCGCTGAGCATCCAGCTCACCTTCCGTTGGTCGGCCCGTTCCCGGTATCAATGTTAAAAAAGTACAGGGAACGGGTCAGACAAAGTCAAGACAGAACGCAGCGCGAGGTTTACTGTATTCGCCCTGTGTCCAGAAACCGAGGCGACACAGTTGACCCATGCCCAATCATGGCGTGCTGGTCTGTACCGTGTTCAAAAGGCCGTTCAAGTAAAAAGGAAAACCGCAGCGATGGCGTACTACCGCACTCCTCACGACGTTACCGCTCTGCCTGCCTGGCAAGCGTTGAAAGATCACCGCCAAGCCATGCAGGATTTCAGCATGCGCGAAGCCTTCAACGCCGATCCGCAGCGCTTCAATCAGTTCACCCTCAGCAGCTGCGGGCTGTTTCTCGATTATTCGAAGAATTTGATCAACGCCGAGACCCGCAATCTGCTGGTGGGTCTGGCTAACGAAGTCGATTTGAAAGGCGCGATCAAAGCGCTGTTCGACGGCGAAATCGTCAACGCCTCCGAAGGTCGCCCGGCGCTGCACACCGCCCTGCGCCGCCCGGTCGGCGACAAGCTGTCGGTCAACGGCGTCAACGTGATGCCGGAAGTGCATAAAGTGTTGAACCAGATCACCGATCTGGTCGGCCGCATCCACGACGGTCTGTGGCGTGGTTACACCGAGAAGCCGATCACTGACGTGGTCAACATCGGCATCGGTGGCTCGTTCCTCGGCCCTGAGCTGGTGTCAGAAGCACTGCTGTCGTACGCGCAGAAAGGCGTGCGTTGCCACTATCTGGCGAACATCGACGGCAGCGAGTTCCACGAGCTGACGCAAAAACTGCGCGCCGAAACCACGCTGTTCATCGTTTCGTCGAAGTCGTTCAATACCCTCGAAACCCTGAAGAACGCTCAAGCCGCACGCGCCTGGTACCTGGCTCAGGGCGGCTCGGAAGCCGAGCTGTATCGTCACTTCATCGCCGTGTCGAGCAACAATGCGGCAGCCATCGCCTTCGGTATCCGCGAAGAAAACATCTTCCCGATGTGGGACTGGGTAGGCGGCCGTTACTCGCTGTGGTCGGCCATCGGTCTGCCAATTGCTCTGGCCATCGGCATGTCCAACTTCAAGGAACTGCTGTCCGGTGCCTACACCATGGACCAGCATTTCCAGACCGCGCCGTTCGAACAGAACATGCCAGTGCTGCTGGCGCTGCTCGGTGTCTGGTACGGCAATTTCTGGGGTGCGCAAAGCCACGCGATCCTGCCGTACGACCACTACCTGCGCAACATCACCAAACACTTGCAGCAGTTGGATATGGAATCCAACGGCAAGAGCGTGCGTCAGGACGGCACCTCGGTGTCGACCGATACCGGTCCGGTGATCTGGGGCGGTGTCGGCTGCAATGGTCAGCACGCTTACCACCAGTTGCTGCACCAAGGCACCCAACTGATCCCGGCCGACTTCATTGTGCCGATCGTCAGCTTCAACCCGGTGTCCGACCACCATCAGTGGTTGTACGCCAACTGCCTGTCGCAGAGTCAGGCGCTGATGCTCGGCAAGACCCTGCCGGAAGCCGAGCAGGAACTGCGCGACAAAGGCATGAGCGAAGAGCAGGTGCACAAACTCGCACCGCACAAGGTGATCCCGGGCAACCGTCCGAGCAACACCCTTGTGGTTGAGCGCATCAGCCCACGCCGTCTTGGCGCGCTGGTGGCCATGTATGAACACAAAGTGTTCGTGCAAAGCGTGGTCTGGGGCATCAATGCCTTCGACCAATGGGGCGTGGAGTTGGGCAAAGAGCTGGGCAAAGGCGTTTACAACCGTCTGGTCGGCAGCGATGAAACCACTGCTGATGATCCGTCCACCCAAGGCCTGATCAACTACTTCCGCGGCCGTCACCGCGGGTAATTGGATGTCTCTGCCCACAGGATTTGGCCCAACCCAAATCCTGTGGGCAATCAAAATCCCTTGTAGGAGTGAGCCTGCTCGCGATCGCGGTGTATCAGTCAGCATTGATGTTGAATGACACACTGCTATCGCGAGCAGGCTCACTCCTACAGTTGTTTTGGGGTGCATTCGAAATCAGCTTCAGTCATCGGATTCCGAATCCGGCTTGAACCTGTCGACCGCTCGGCGCATCTTTATTCTTCGCACAACAAGAATAAGGAACCGTCATGTTCGATATCAGCACGTTCCCCAAAGCCGATGCCGTCCGCCGGGCTGCTCAGTTGAGTCAGGACGACTACCGACGCCTGTACCGCGAATCCATTGAACACCCCAGCACTTTCTGGGCCGAACAGGCCACGCGCTTCCTCGACTGGAGCACGCCATGGCAGACCGTCCAGCGCTACGACCTGAAAACCGGTGAAGCGGTCTGGTTTGCCGGCGGCCAGCTCAACGTCAGTTACAACTGCATCGACCGCCACCTCGAACAACGCGGCGATCAGACCGCCCTGCTCTGGGAGGGCGATGACCCGGCCGAATCGGCGCAAATCACCTACCGAAAACTCCACCATCACGTCTGCCGACTGGCCAACGTGCTGAAAAGCCGTGGCGTGAAGAAAGGCGACCGGGTGTGCATCTACATGCCGATGATCCCCGAGGCCGCTTACGCCATGCTCGCCTGCGCGCGGATCGGCGCGATCCATTCGGTGGTGTTCGGTGGTTTCTCCCCGGATTCACTGCGTGACCGCATCCTCGATGCCGACTGCCGCACCGTGATCACCGCCGACGAAGGCGTGCGCGGCGGCAAGTTCGTACCGCTGAAAAGCAATGTCGACAAAGCCCTGCAAAGTTGCCCGGACGTCAGCACCGTGGTGGTGGTCGAGCGCAGTCAAGGCAAAGTCGACTGGGTCGAAGGCCGCGACCTCTGGTATCACCAGGCCGTGCGCGATGTCAGCGATGATTGCCCACCAGAGCCGATGGACGCCGAAGACCCGCTGTTCATCCTCTACACCTCCGGCAGCACCGGCAAACCCAAAGGGGTTTTGCACACCACCGGCGGCTACCTGCTGCAAGCAGCGATGACCTTCAAATACGTGCTCGATTACCGCGACGGCGAAGTGTTCTGGTGTACCGCCGATGTCGGCTGGGTCACCGGCCACAGCTACATCGTCTATGGCCCGCTGGCCAATGGCGCGACCACATTGATGTTCGAAGGCGTGCCGAGCTATCCGAGCAGCTCGCGATTCTGGCAGGTGATCGACAAACACAAGGTCAACATTTTCTACACCGCCCCCACCGCCTTGCGCGCGCTGATGCGCGAAGGTGCCGAACCGTTGAAGGAAACGTCGCGCGCCAGCCTCAGATTACTCGGCAGCGTCGGTGAGCCGATCAACCCGGAAGCGTGGGAATGGTATTTCAACGTGGTCGGCGAACAGCGCTGCCCCATCGTCGATACTTGGTGGCAGACCGAGACCGGCGGCATCATGCTCAGCCCGCTGGTCAGCGCACAAAGGATCAAACCGGGTTGCGCCACCCAACCGATGTTTGGCGTGCAGCCTGTGCTGCTTGATGAACACGGCAAGGAAATCAAAGGTGCCGGCAGCGGCGTGCTAGCGATCAAATCCAGCTGGCCGGCACAGATTCGCAGTGTGTACGGCGACCCGCAACGAATGGTCGACACCTATTTCAAACCTTATCCCGGCTACTACTTCACCGGTGATGGCGCGCGGCGCGATGAGGACGGCGATTACTGGATCACCGGGCGTATCGACGACGTGATCAACGTTTCCGGGCATCGCATCGGCACGGCCGAGGTGGAAAGCGCGCTGGTGCTGCACGACAGCATCGCCGAAGCCGCCGTGGTCGGTTATCCACACGACGTCAAAGGCCAGGGCATCTACGCCTTTGTCACACCAATGAACGGTGCCGAACCGAATGACGAATTGAAGAAAGAATTGCTCGCCCACGTCAGCAAGGAAATCGGCAGCTTCGCCAAACCGGACCTGATCCAGTGGGCCCCGGCCTTGCCGAAAACCCGTTCAGGCAAGATCATGCGCCGCATCTTGCGCAAGATTGCCTGCAATGAGCTCGACAGCCTTGGCGATACCTCGACCCTGGCCGATCCGAACGTGGTGCAGGGCCTGATCGACACGCGCCTCAATCAGTAACATCCGGGTGCGGCCAAACAGCCGCGCCCGCCCCTCATTAATGAGTGCCATGGAATTTATCCGCAGCCGTATCGAAAACCAGCTCATGAGCCTGACCGGTCTGTCCCTCGGTCAGCTCGACCTGGAAAACCCCAAGGGCGATCCCGGCCTGTTCGGCCCTGACTCGATCAGTTGGCAGGTGCACGGCGATTTCAGCAGCATGCTGATCGGTGGCATCAGCGCGTTGTTGCTGCAAGCCCTGCATCCGCTGGCGCTGGCCGGGGTCTGGGACCATTCGAATTTTCGTCAGGACATGCTCGGGCGCCTGCGCCGTACCAGCCAGTTTGTTTCCGGCACCACGTTCGGCTCGCGCCGCGACGCCGACTGGCTGATCGAGAAGGTTCGCACTATTCACCTGCAAGTGGTCGGCACCGCGCCCGACGGTCGGCCCTACGCGGCCAGCGATCCGGATCTGCTGACGTGGGTGCATGTGGCGGAAGTCAGCAACTTCCTTGCCGCGCATTTGCGTTATCGCAATCCGCAGTTGTCAGGGGCGGACCAGGATCGGTACTACGCGGAAATCGCCGTGGTCGCCGAGCGTCTGGGCGCACGCGATGTGCCGAAGTCTCGGCTAGCCGTGGCGGATTATCTGCAACGCATGCGCCCGCAGTTGCTGTGCGATGAACGCAGCCGGGAAGTCCTGCGCTTGTTGCTCGACGCGCCGGCACCGAGCGTTCTGGCGCGACCGTTTGGCGATTTGATGATGAAGGCTGGCATTGATCTGCTGCCGGACTGGGCCAGCGACATGCTCGAGGTCCGCCAGAGTTCGCTGCAACGCCAACTGATCCGCGCCAGCGTCAAACGCAGCGCGCCGATGCTGCGTTGGGCGATGCGCAATGGTTCGGTGCAGCGGGCCAAACGCCGAATGGGCTTGATCACCTGAAAGCATCGCGAGCAGGCTCACTCCTACAGGAGATTCGTATGCAACATATATCCCTTGCAGGAGTGAGCCTGCTCGCGATGGTAGCCACTCGATTGCCCGCCAAGCTGCTAAACTCCCGCGCCCCAATTCTCACCAGCAAGGCGCCCGCATGTCTTCCTTGAATCAGGCGCTGCGCGCCGCCCTCGATCAACGCCAGGACTTGCTTGCCGAACTGCACAGCCAGGGCACCGACTGCTATCGACTGTTCCACGGCAGTCAGGAAGGCGCTGGTGGTCTGACCATCGACCGCTATGGTCCGCAACTGCTGGTGCAAAGCTTTCACCAGACGCTGGAGCGTGACGATCTGCTGCAATTGCATGCCATCGTCAACCAGACTCTGGGTTTCGAAACCCTGCTGGTCTACAACGATCGTTCCCGTGGCAACTCGCGTATTGACCGTGAAGACACCGTCTACCGCGCCGACGACGCGGCGCTGGCCGATCTGGTCGGTCACGAATGGGGCCTCAACTACCGCGTACGCGGGCGCCATGCCGGGCAGGATCCGCTGCTGTTCCTTGACCTGCGCAACACCCGCGGCTGGGTCAAGGAGCACGCCAAGGGCAAATCCGTCCTCAACCTGTTTGCCTACACCTGTGGCGTTGGCCTCAGTGCGGCGGCCGGTGGCGCACGCGAGGTGTGTAACCTGGATTTTGCCGAAGGCAATCTGGCGGTCGGTCGCGAAAACGGTCAGCTCAATCCGCAACTGCCGGAGATGCAATTCATCCAGTCCGACTACTTCCCGGCAATCCGCCAGCTTGCCGGCCTGCCGATCAGTCAGCGACGCGGGCAGAAACTGCCGAGCTATCTACGCCTCGAACAGCGGCAATATGATCTGGTGTTGCTCGATCCGCCGGCCTGGGCCAAGAGTGCGTTCGGCACCGTAGATCTGCTGCGCGATTATCAGAGCCTGCTGAAACCGGCCTTGTTGACCACCGCTGACAACGGCGTGCTGATCTGCTGCAACAACTTGGCAAAAGTCAGCATGGATGACTGGCGTGAGCAGGTGCTGCGCTGCGCGGAGAAGGCCGGGCGCCCGGTGCGCGAATGGAGCGTGATGACCCCGGGCGCGGATTTCCCATCCATGGATCAACAACCGCCACTGAAAACCCTCATCCTCCAGCTCTGACCAAAAGCTGGCAACGGCGCACAACCTGTGGGAGCTGGCTTGCCAGCGATTGCGGTGGATCAGACGACATCCCTGTCGAATGAAATGCCCACATCGCTGGCAAGCCAGCTCCCACAGTGTTTTGCACTATCGGAGAAGAATCTGAACAATCCTGTGCCACGCCAGGTACTTCGGAACCAGAATCGCGTGCCATACTCCAAGGCACTCCGATTCAGACAGATGAAGCCGCACATGCCCAAAGGATTGATTCGCGCGATTGGCGCCCTGTTGACTGCTCTGGCCCTCTACAGCCTGCTGGGGTTTCTGATTTTGCCGGGCATCGCCCTGCGCATCGCCAACCAGCAACTGGCCAATTACGCCACGGTGCCTGCGCATTTGCAGCGCATCGAACTCAATCCGTTCAGCCTTGAAGTCACCTTATGGGGCCTGGTCATCGGCGAGCCGGGCAAGGAACAGATCGGTTTCGAACGCCTGTACGCCAACCTGCAACTCGACAGCCTGTGGACAAAAGCGCTGCACCTGTCCGATATCGAGCTGGAAAAATCCAAGACCGAAATTCTCTTTGCCAAAAACGGCCAGCTCAACCTGCTGGGTCTGTTCAAGCTGCCGGCCAGCGAACCGACCCCGGCCGCCCCTGACGCCAAACCGTTCCCGCTGCGTATCGACCGCATCAAACTGGCTGGCGGCGCTCTGCACTTTCAGGATGAGCGGCCCAGCGAACCGATCGAATTCCTTTACGACAAACTCGACTTCGAACTGAAAAACCTCAGCACCCTGCCCGAAGACAGCGCCGACATGACGTTGGTCGCCGCTGGCCCGGCCGGCGGGCAGATCGACTGGAAAGGCAACTTCAGCCTGATCCCTCTCTCTTCCGAAGGCACCCTGAAAATCACCGACGGGCAGATGAAGTCCTTCTGGCCTTATGTGCGCGACGCCGTGCCGCTGGTGCTGGAGAACGGCGTGGTCAGCCTCAGTACCGAGTACAAACTCAATCTGTCGAAAGAAACCGAACTGCTGCTGAACAATGTCGCGGTGAGCATCGCGCCGTTTGCGATCAAGGCACCGGACGGACGCCCACTGGCGAAGCTCGAACGCCTCGATATCAGTGAAACCACGGTCGATCTGGCCAAACAGCAAGTGGTGGTCGGCAAGATTCGCAGCCACAAACTGGAAACCTGGGCCGCTCTGGAAGCCGATGGTCAACTGGACTGGCAGAAACTCTTCGCCAGCCAACCGTCGAAACCCGCCGCCAAAGCCGCCGCCGAGCCGGCAAGCACACCGGCCGCCGCCGACTCGCCGAAAGCTGAACCGACCGCGCCGAGCAAGCCGTGGCAAGTGCTGCTTAAAGATGTGCAACTGCGCGACTACACCGTGCATGTGGCCGACCGCTCGGCCAATCCACCGGTAGCGCTGGATGTCGGCCCGCTGAACGCCGACCTGCAGGATTTCGACAGCCTCAACGGCTCGCCTTTCAAGGTCAAGCTCGACACCGGACTGGGCAAGCAAGGCAAGGTCATGGCCGACGGCGTGGTCAATCTCGCCCCCGTCACCGCCCAGCTCAACGTGAAAACCCAGGACATCGACCTGCGTGTCGCGCAGTCCTACATCAATCCGTTCATTCGCCTGGAACTGCGCAGCGGCATGCTCGGCAGTGATCTCAAGGTCAATCTCAAGAGCACCAATCCACTGGCGCTCAGCGTGACCGGCCGCGCTCAGGTCGATCAACTGCATACTCTCGACACCCTGAAGACCCGCGACTTCCTCAAGTGGCAGCAAGTGGTCGTGGAAGGCCTGAATTATCAGCACGGTGATAGCCTGTCGATCGACAAGGTCAACCTGTTCCAGCCGTATGTGCGCTTCATGATCAACGATGATCGCACCACCAATATCGACGACCTGCTGATTCCGCAACCAGCTGACAGCGGCACAAAAACCGCCGCGGCCAAACCGGCCAGCAAAGACAGACCGCTAGGCATCCACATCGGCGGCATTGCCATAAACGATGGTTCGGCCAACTTCGCCGACTTCAGCCTGACGCCGAACTTCGCCACCGCCGTGCAGCAACTCAACGGCCAGATTGGCACCATCGACAGTCGACAGGTGAAACCCGCCACTGTCGATATCAAGGGCAAGGTTGATCGCTATGCGCCAGTGACCATCAAGGGCGCGGTCAATCCATTCGACCCGATGGCCAGCCTCGATATCACCACCAGTTTCAAACGGGTCGAGTTGACCACGCTGACGCCCTACTCCGGCAAGTTCGCCGGTTACCGCATCCGCAAGGGCCGGCTCAACCTCGACCTGCATTACCTGATCACCAAGGGCCAGTTGAAAGCCGAGAACAAAGTGGTGGTCGAACAACTGCAACTCGGTGAAAAGGTCGACAGCCCGGATGCCGTGAGCCTGCCGCTGAAACTGGCGATTGCCTTGCTCAAGGACGTCGATGGCAAGATCTCCATCGAACTGCCGGTAACCGGCGACCTGAACAACCCGCAATTCAGCGTGATGCCGATTGTCTGGCAAACCCTGCGCAACCTGATCGTCAAAGCCGCGGCGGCGCCGTTCAAGCTGATTGGCGGGCTGGTCAGCGGTGGCGGTTCCGAAGACCTCGGCACCGTATCGTTCGCACCGGGTTCCAGCGAATTGAACAAGGATGCCGAGGCCGCACTGGTGAAACTGTCGCAAGCCCTCAAGGAACGTCCGGCCCTGCGCCTGGAAATCGAAGGCACTGCCGCAAAAAGCAGCGACGGCCCTTTGCTCGCCGAACAGCGTCTGGAACGTGAATACCAGTACAACTACTACAAGATGCTCCAGCGTCGCGGCGACAAGGTTCCCGCCCAGGCCTCCTTGCTGCAGGTACCAGACAGCGAAAAGGGTCCACTGCTGGAAGGCATCTACCGCACGCGTCTGAAAACCCAGCCACCGGCCGAATGGAAGGACTTGGGCAAGGAAGAACGCACGGCGAAAATGCGCGCAGGTGTGATCCAGTTCTGGAGTTCGAGCGATGTGTTGCTGCGGCAGTTGGGCCAGGACCGCGCCAGCAGCATCAAGGATTATCTGGTAGACAAGGGCCAACTGGCTGACGATCGCGTGTACTTCATCGATGCCAATCTTGGCGAAGCCGAAAGCGATGGTCGGGTGGTGACGCAAATGCACCTGGATGCCGAATGATGAAGGGTAAGTGGCTCGCCGCGATGGCGCTGACGCTCGTTGCCGGGCAGGCCTCAGCGTCCGATACCCTGCGCTGCGGCAGTCAATTGGTCAGCCTTGGCGACCGCGCCAGCGAGGTACTGCAGAAGTGCGGTGAACCGGTCAGCCGCGATGCACTGGGCTACAAGAGAAGCGCCAATCGTCGAGAAGAGTTTCAGGTCGAGGAATGGACCTACGGCCCGAACAACGGCATGTATCAATACCTGCGTTTTGAGGGCAACCGCCTGCGCGAGATCACCAGCAAGCGCGGTAACTGACCCGACACCCAAACCCATATGGGAGCGAGCCTGCTCGCGAATGCGTTGCGTCAGTCGACATCTTCGTCGGCTGACAGAGCACTTCGCGAGCAGGCTCGCTCCCACATTGTTTTTGCGTGCCAAATAAAACAGGCCCCGACACAAGTGCCGGGGCCTGTAATGGTCACATCCGTGTGACCGTTCGCATGAACTCTAAAGTTGCGGCAGACGTATTGCTCGGCCCGTCTGTCGCGCCTTCTCCCGGTCCAGGCGAGAAGTCATGCCTTACTCGGCTTTCAGGCCGTCAGCGGAGACCGCTTTGACGCCTTTGATTTTCTTGGTGATCGCTACAGCGGTGGCTTTCTGAGCGTCAGTTACAGCAACAGTCGACGACAGGGAAACGACGCCTTTGTTGGTTTCTACTTTGATGTCGGTGCCTGGGATGCCTTTTTCGGTGACCAGGTCGCTTTTCACTTTGGTAGTGATCCAGGTATCGGAAGTAGCTTCTTTAGCCTTGGTGACTTCGCCGGCGGCCAGGGTCATAGGAGCCTGGGTAGCCTGGGTGGATTGTGCAAATGCACCGGAAGCCATGGTCAGGGTCAGCGCGGTAGCAGCAGCGGCAGTGATAGCGAACTTCTTCATACGAGTAACTCCTGTTTTTCTGGAAAGTCTGCTGGATGTCTTGTCAGCAGGGTTACTGGAGATATTGCGAACGCTGTGCCAACTTTTCAAAACATATAAAATCGTTACAAATCAATATCTTACAAATAACGCAAATTTCCGGATTCATGCAAATTGCATGACATGTGCAAAATTCACATGCAAGTTGCGGTTTTTTGGAAAGTTCCTAAAGCGCTGAAATTATTGAAGCTTTTGTGAAGTGCTACGCAATGAAAAATGCCCCGCAAAGCGGGGCATTTGACGACACTAACCCGAATGATCAGGTACCACTGCCAGGGCAACCTTTAGGCGCGTAGTCGGCGTTTACCGTCGATGCACAGCTCCAGACGCCGGCCGTGTTACCCGTCGCACCGCCAGAGCGGGTCAGCGTGATGGTTTTGCCCAACACGGGAGCGGGCGCATTGGCCAATGTGCAAACGATGGTGCCTGCCCCCGAAGACGCAGTACCCGAAGCAGTCACCGTACCGCAGTTGGTCGTCACATAAGTTGCACTACCGGTTACCAGCGTCAGCGTCGGGTCGGTCCCTTGATTGATGGTGTCCTCGAACGGCACTTTCAGCGCGCTGATTTCCGCCAGCCCCGCCGTCACCTTCGACCGTGCCTGGTACTTGGTGTACTGCGGCAAGGCGATGGTCGCCAGAATCCCGATGATCGCCACCACGATCAGCAGTTCGATCAGAGTAAAACCTTGTTGTTTTTTCATAGACACGCTCCATGCATGAGTCGAAATCTCATGATCTGAGATGAGCTCAGCATAGCCCATGCCAAACCGGTCAACGCCCGGAAGACTGAGCGCGTCCTCGGGACGCCGCCATTTCCTACAACCTGCAACCGCACTATCTGACACTTTTTGTCACCTGCACCGAGGGTGTTTGGCGCTGTCACTTGACTAGGCTATAAGTCATGAACTGCAAGCGTGCGGAATCCCCATGAATGACATCGCTCTGAGCGGTCTGGCCAAGCAATTGGTGCAGGCCGAACTGCTTACGGAAAAAAGCGCCCAGCAAGCCTGGCAACAGGCCCAGCGCAATCGCCTGTCGCTGGTCAGTTATCTGGTGCAGAACAAACTGGTGAAGAGCTGGCAGGTGGCCGAGATCGCTTCGGAGCACTTCGGCATGGCTTTCATGGACCTTAATTGCCTGGACAAGGAAACCCAGCCCAAAGGCCTGGTCAGTGAAAAACTGGTGCGCCAGCACCACGCCCTGCCCTTGTGGCGACGCGGCAACAAACTGTTCGTGGGCATTTCCGACCCGAGCAATCATCAGGCGATCAATGACATCCAGTTCAGCACCGGGCTGAGCACCGAAGCCATTCTGGTGGAGGACGACAAGCTCACCGATGCCATCGAAAAGTTCTTCGACACCCACGCCAGCGGCCTCGAAGACATGGCCGACGTCGATCTCGATGGCGTTGATGTCGAATCCATCGACGACAGCAAGCAGGACGCCATCGGCGGACTCGACGCCGACGATGCGCCGGTGGTGCGCTTCGTTCACAAGATGCTGCTGGATGCGATCAAAAGCGGCTCCTCCGACCTGCACTTCGAACCCTACGAAAAGAACTACCGGGTGCGCGTACGCACCGACGGCATTCTGCGCGAAGTGGCCAAGCCGCCGATTCAACTGGCCGGGAGAATCGCCGCACGGTTGAAAGTCATGGCCAGCCTCGATATCTCGGAACGACGCAAACCCCAGGACGGGCGGATCAAGATGCGCCTGTCGAAGAGCAAGTCGATCGACTTCCGGGTCAACACCCTGCCGACCCTGTGGGGCGAAAAAGTGGTAATCCGGATCCTCGACCCGTCCAGTGCGCAGATCGGCATTGATGCGCTCGGCTACGAGCCGGCGCAGAAAGACCTGTACATGGCCGCACTCAAACAGCCACAAGGCATGATTCTGGTCACCGGCCCCACCGGCTCAGGCAAGACCGTGTCGCTGTACACCGGGCTTAACATTCTCAATACCGTCGACATCAACATCTCCACCGCCGAAGACCCTGTGGAGATAAATATGGAAGGCATCAACCAGGTCAACGTCAATCCCAAACAGGGGCTGGATTTCGCTCAGGCCCTGCGTTCATTTCTGCGTCAGGACCCGGACGTGATCATGGTCGGCGAGATCCGTGATCTGGAAACCGCCGAGATCGCCATTAAAGCCGCGCAAACCGGCCACCTTGTGCTTTCGACCCTGCATACCAACAGCGCGGCGGAAACCCTGACCCGCCTGCACAACATGGGTATCCCCGGCTTCAATATCGCCACCTCGGTCAGCCTGATCATCGCCCAGCGACTGGCGCGCAAGCTGTGCAGCCACTGCAAGAAAGCCATCGAGATTCCCCGCGAAACCCTGATCAAGGAAGGTTTCCCCGAGGAACGCATCGGCAGTTTCACGATCTACGAACCGGTCGGATGCGATCACTGCAACGGCGGCTACAAGGGGCGCGTGGGGATTTATGAAGTGGTGAAGAACACACCCGAACTGCAGCGACTGATCATGGCCGAAGGCAACTCGCTGGAAATCGATATCCAGATGCGTCGCGACGGTTTCGATGACCTGCGCACTTCCGGCCTGCACAAGGCGATGCAAGGCATCACCAGCCTGGAAGAAATCAACCGGGTCACCAAGGACTGAACATGGCGGTCAAGGCAGCGAAAATCAGTGTTTATGCCTGGGAAGGCACGGACAAGAAAGGCAGCAAAATGACTGGTGAGCTGAGTGGGCTCAACCCGGCGCTGATCAAGGCGCAGTTGCGCAAACAGGGGATCAATCCGGGCAAGGTGCGCAAGAAATCCGCCTCGATACTGAGCTTTGGTAAACGCATCAAGGCGCAGGACATCGCCCTGTTCACGCGGCAGATGGCGACCATGATGAAGGCTGGCGTACCGTTGTTGCAGTCATTCGACATCATCGGCGAAGGTTTCGAAAACCCGGCGATGCGCAAAGTGGTCGACGAGGTGAAACAGGAAGTCGCCGCTGGCAACAGTTTCGCCAACGCGTTGCGCAAGAAGCCGCAGTATTTCGACGAGTTGTACTGCAACCTGGTGGATGCCGGCGAACAGTCCGGTGCCCTCGATACGTTGCTCGAGCGGGTCGCGACCTATAAGGAAAAAAGCGAAGCGCTCAAGGCCAAGATCAAGAAAGCCATGACCTACCCAACCGCTGTGGTGCTGGTCGCGGCGGTGGTGACCGGGATTCTGCTGGTGAAAGTGGTGCCACAGTTCCAGTCGGTGTTTTCCGGCTTCGGTGCCGAGCTGCCGGCGTTCACCCTGATGGTCATCAGCCTCTCGGAATTCATGCAGCAATGGTGGTGGGCGATTCTCGGTGTATTGGCGGCGGCCATTTTCGGCACCCGCCACGCCCTGAAAAAGTCTCAGGCCTTGCGCGACCGCAAAGACACCTGGCTGCTGAAACTGCCGCTGGTGGGCACACTGATGTACAAGTCGGCCGTCGCCCGATTCGCCCGCACCCTGTCGACGACTTTTGCAGCCGGCGTACCGTTGGTGGAGGCCCTCGACTCGGTGGCCGGCGCCACCGGCAACGTGGTGTTCAAGCGCGCGGTGTTGCGTATTCGCCAGGATGTTTCCACCGGTATGCAGTTGAATTTTTCGATGCGCACCACCGGCGTCTTTCCCAATATGGCCGTGCAGATGACCGCGATCGGCGAAGAGTCTGGCGCGCTTGACGAGATGCTCGACAAGGTCGCCGGGTTTTACGAGGACGAAGTGGATAACATGGTCGACAACCTAACCAGCCTCATGGAGCCGTTCATCATGGTGGTCCTGGGGGTGATCGTCGGCGGTCTGGTAGTCGCCATGTACCTGCCGATTTTCCAACTCGGCTCAGCGATCTGACATGCCTATCGACGAACTGTTTGCCCTCTATCCGTTGGCTTTTGTCTGCACGGCGTTACTGCTCGGCCTGGTGGTCGGCAGTTTTCTCAATGTACTGATCTGGCGCCTGCCGAAAATGCTCGAGCGCGATTGGCGCCAGCAGGCCCAGGACGTCCTCGGTCTGCCCAGCGAAACACCGTTGCCCACCTACAACCTGATGCTGCCCCACTCCGAGTGCCCGCATTGCGCACATCGAATCCGTGCCTGGGAGAACATTCCGCTACTCAGTTATCTGTGGCTGCGTGGACGCTGCTCGGCCTGCGCCACGCCCATCAGCAAACGCTATCCACTGACCGAACTGGCCTGTGGACTGCTCTCGGCATTCATCGCCTGGCATTTCGGATTTGGCTGGCCGGCCTGTCTGTTGATCTTTCTCACCTGGGGCTTGCTGGCGATGAGCCTGATCGACACCGAGCATCAACTGCTGCCCGATGTGCTGGTGCTGCCGTTGTTGTGGCTGGGGCTGATCGTCAACAGTTTCGGCATGTTCGTGTCGTTACACGAGGCATTGTGGGGTGCGGTGGCCGGGTATCTGGCGCTGTGGTCGGTGTTCTGGCTGTTCAAGCTGCTGACCGGCAAGGACGGCATCGGTCACGGTGATTTCAAGCTGCTGGCGCTGCTTGGCGCTTGGGGAGGTTGGCAGATTCTGCCGCTGACGATCCTGCTGTCATCGTTGGTGGGGGCGATCATCGGGGTGATTCTGCTGCGTGTGCGTGAGCAGAAAACCTCGGCGCCGATCCCCTTTGGCCCCTTTCTGGCAATTGCCGGCTGGATTGCCTTGCTCTGGGGTGGTCAAATAACCGACTTCTATTGGCAGTTTGTCGGTTTGCAATGAATACCCCTGTGGAAAAACCCTGGATTCTCGGCCTGACCGGCGGCATCGGCAGCGGCAAAAGCGCTGCGGCCCAGCACTTCATCGACCTTGGCATCCATGTGGTCGACGCCGATCACGCGGCGCGCTGGGTGGTCGAGCCGGGGCGCCCAGCCTTGGCGAAGATTGCCGAGCACTTTGGTGCTGGCGTATTGCAGGCTGACGGCACGCTGGATCGCGCCGCCCTGCGCAAGCTGATCTTTGAGGTCCCGGAGGAACGCCGCTGGCTCGAAGCCCTGCTGCATCCGCTGATCGCCGAGGAAATCGCTGATCATCTGGCACAGGCAAAATCGCCCTACGCGATTCTGGTTTCGCCGCTATTGATCGAGTCCGGGCAATACGCAATGACCCAGCGCATCCTGGTGATCGACGCCCCGCAACAACTGCAGATCGAACGCACCTTGCAGCGTGACCAGACCAGCGAACAGCAGGTTCAGGCGATCCTCGCGGCCCAGTCGAGCCGTAAAGACCGTGTGAGCCGTGCCGACGACGTGGTGGTCAACGACCGCGACCTCGCCTGGCTGCACAGCGAGGTTGAGCGCCTGCATGACTTTTACCTGACTTTAAGTGGAGGCCAATCATGAGCCCGATCCCAACCGTTGAATGCCCGACCTGCGGCGCACCCGTGGAATTCACCCCCGAGAACAAATTCCGCCCGTTCTGCTCCGATCGCTGCAAACTGATCGACCTCGGCGCCTGGGCGTCCGAAGAGCACAAGATCCCGGTCGCACCGGACGCCGAAGATGAAATGTTTTCCGGCGATTTCGACCCGCGTCACTGATTCCGATCAGGGGCGCATGAAGCCGTAGTCCTGATCATCGTCGAGGTTTTCCGCGAGAAAGCGCAACTCGTCGGCCAAGTCCTCGGCATTACGCACCGCCTTGCTCTGTTGCACCACCGCACTGAGCAAGGCGCGCAAGCTCAAGCCGGGATCGAACCCCACCTCCTGCGCCATCTCGAGACTCTGCCGGGTTTCCTGCCTAGCCCACTCGTAAACACTCATGCCGCTGCTCCTGAAGGGATTTGCGCGAGCATGAAATTTCCGGCGCGTGGCGGGTTTGATGTGGATCAAGACTTCGGATCGTCGTCCTTCCACGGCGCCGAAAGGTAGCGCGTGCGGTTGAAGGTCTCCAGCCATTCCGGGCAGAACACCACTAGTGCGCTGATCACCATGCCGTTGATGAACGCTTCGGGAAACAGCAGCAACCACAGATACCCGATGAAATCTTCCAGCCACTCCGGCATGGCAAAAAGACCGTCGTACCACAACAGTGTCAGGCTCAGGATCAAGCACAACAGGGCTGAAAGCGCCGCAGCGAAGAATCCTGAACAGAAGATGTACACGAACGGATTACGGGGCTGAGCGCGCTCGACGAGAATCGCCACGCACTCGGTGATCAGCACCGGCAGCAGGATGAACAATGCGCCATTGACCCCGAGCGCCGCGAGATCCTGACGCCCAAGCAGCAACAAACCAACTTGCGCCACCACTCCGCCGACAATCGCCAGCGGCCAGTCGAGCAGCAGCGTCACGGCAGTCATGCCGATGAAGTGATACGACACACCGGTGTCAAAATCCCTGCGCACCAGCCACAACAGAAACAACGCGAACACCGTGCCGAACAGTAAATGCTGACGGCGGCTGTCACTGAACAACTCGACCCACGGTGCGCGAAAGATCGCCCAGAGCAGCACTGGCACATAAATCAGCCAGCCCAGCACCAGGCTTGCAGTCGACAGCACCTCGGCACCGATCATGGCCGCGCCTTCTCCAAAGCCTCGCGCAGTTGGATCGCGTTGGCGTACTGATGTTGTTCGAGCAGTCGGCCGTCCTTCAGTTGCAGCCACAACACCTGGCCTTCTACGCCGGGATAGCGCGATGCGACCCGGCCCTCTCGGTCGAGCATGACCCGATAGTTGTAGTCACGCATGGCGGGCACGGCAAACATCCTGGCGATCAGCGCCGGCATGCGCTGGATATCTGCAACGAATACCGCGTGGCGCGCCTCCAGATAGCCCTTGGGCTGATCTTTCAAGGCTTCCCTGATCAGTTTGGCGGCATCCATGTCCCGCGCCACCAACAGCGTTGTGGCGCCGTTATCGAGTGTGTAGGCCTTATCGTACTGATCCAGCAATGTCCAGGGTGCGAGTCGTTCGCCGGTATCGAGTGCATGGGCAAACAGCGGAACTAAAGCAAACAACAGTAGCCAGCGTGAATTCACGTTCAATCTCCTCGATTTGGTATCAATGGACGCTTTCCACCAGTCTATACCGCCTCTTCGGATTGCCCACTGACGCACTTTGCCACGCAAGGCTTTCTGCTTGTCGCATTTGAACGCTAAGCTTGGGCCTATGGATGACTCAGATTATTTACGCCTGCTGACCATCGCGGCCGAGCAGGCCAACGCGTTCCTGTCCAATGCCCGCAAATGGGAGCGTGAGCGTTGGGTCTGTCAGCGCCTGCTGCAAGGCCTGAACATTCCCTACCGCGCCGACGAATTCGCGCCCGCCGGCGAGCCGCCGGATGTGCTGTTTCGTGATGCCAATTTCGAGGTGTTCTTCGTCCTTGATGAAGGCCGACGCCTCAACGACGAATGGCGCGATGAATTGCAGCGTCGCCGTAGTGCCTTCTCCCTCAGCCAACTGGTGCGCCGTGAAGCCAAGCCGCGACGGATCCCGGCCAACGAATTTCTGATGAGGCTGGCGCCGACGCTGCGCAAAAAAGCGCACAACTACAAGGAGCGCGGGATGGATCTGGGCGAACTGGACATCATTGCCTTCGCCAGCCTCAAACGTGAGGTGCTCGACCTGAACAGTCATTTCCCGCCGCCCACCGAATATTTGCGTCAGGGCTGGCGTTCGCTGTCACTCGTCGGCCCGACTTTCGCCCGCGTGCTCTTCGCCCACCCGGATGCACCGGATTTCCTGCGCAGCAACCTGGGCCGCAGCATTGTTTTTGATGTCGGGATCAGCCTGTGACGCCACTTCAGCAGTTGATCGCCGATGTTCCGCAAACCGGCACGGTGCGCTGGATTGGTGTGCGTCCTGAATCCCGGGGGCCGATGATCGAACTCGATGCCGTAGAAGCCCGACTGGAGGCTGGGCTGACCGGTGATCATGCGCGCCCCGGTGTGCGCAACGCGCGGCAGGTGACGCTGATTCAGTGGGAACATCTGGCGGTGATCAGCGCATTGATGGGGCGCCCGGCCGATCAACCAGTGAAGCCTGAAGATCTGCGGCGCAATCTGGTTATCAGCGGTATCAATCTGTTTAGCCTCAAGGGTCGGCGCTTTCGCATCGGTCAGGCAATATTCGAAACCACCGGCTGGTGTCAGCCCTGCGCACGCCTGCAAAACAACCTCGGCCCCGGCACTTTTCAAGCAGTGCGCGGGCATGGCGGAATTACTGCGCGAGTGTTACAAAGCGGGATCATTCGCCTCGATGATGGCGTGTCCGTCGAGCCTGTTCCAGACAGCGGCTATGCTGCGTTCAACCCCGGTTGAAAACCGCTGTAGCTTCTGCACATTCAGCAACGTCTACTTGACGAGGCCAATATGACCAGCCGCCTGAACCCCGAAGACCAAAAGCATGTCGAAGAGTACCTGCAACTGTCCCAACACCGTGTCGAGCGCCGGCCTTTCCGGCCGTGGATGCTCCTGGTGCTGGTGCTGGCAGTGACCATTGGTCTGGGCCTGTTGAGCCGACTTATCAGTTACCTGACGCTATGAGCTGCCTCGCGCTCGCTCGGTTGACTGCACCGATTTCCTTTAAAAACCTTGCGAGTTATCCCCATGTCCCATCGTATTGTTATTGTCGGCGGCGGCGCCGGCGGTCTGGAGTTGGCTACCCGTCTGGGTAAGACTCTGGGCAAACGTGGCACGGCCAGTGTGATGCTGGTCGACGCGAACCTGACGCACATCTGGAAACCGCTGTTGCACGAAGTGGCCGCCGGATCGCTGAACTCCTCCGAAGACGAACTCAACTATGTTGCCCAGGCGAAATGGAACCACTTTGAGTTCCAGCTGGGGCGCATGAGCGGGCTCGATCGTGCACAGAAGAAAATCCAGCTGGCCGCCACCTACGACGAAAACGGCGTTGAACTCGTCCCGGCGCGTGAAGTGCAGTACGACTCGCTGGTGATCAGCGTCGGCAGCACCACCAACGATTTCGGTACTCAGGGCGCGGCGCAGCACTGCCTGTTCCTCGACACGCGCAAACAGGCCGAGCGTTTCCACCAGCAACTGCTCAACCACTATCTGCGGGCGCACGCCGGGCAGACCGATGTGGTCGAGCAGATCAGCGTGGCCATCGTCGGCGCCGGCGCCACCGGTGTCGAACTGGCGGCAGAACTGCACAACGCCGCCCATGAACTGGCGGCTTATGGCCTGGACCGGATCAAACCGGAAAACATGCACATCACCCTGATCGAAGCCGGGCCACGTGTGCTTCCTGCCCTGCCGGAGCGCATCAGCGGGCCGGTACACAAGACCCTGGAGAAACTCGGGGTCAATGTGATGACCAATGCTTCGGTCAGCGAAGTGACGGCCGACAGCCTGATCACCGCCGACGGCAACGAGATCAAGGCCAGCCTGAAGGTCTGGGCAGCCGGTATTCGCGCACCGGGTTTCCTCAAGGACATCGACGGCCTGGAAACCAATCGCATCAACCAGCTGCAAGTGCTACCGACACTGCAAACCACCCGCGACGAGAACATCTTCGCTTTCGGTGACTGCGCAGCCTGCCCGCAACCGGGAACCGACCGCAACGTACCGCCACGGGCGCAAGCGGCGCACCAGCAGGCTTCGTTGCTGGCCAAATCGCTGAAGCTGCGCATCGAAGGCAAGACCCTGCCGGAGTACAAGTACACCGACTACGGCTCGCTGATTTCGCTGTCGCGTTTTTCGGCTGTAGGTAACTTGATGGGCAACCTGACTGGCAGCGTGATGCTTGAGGGCTGGCTGGCGCGGATGTTTTACGTGTCGCTGTATCGCATGCACCAGATGGCGTTGTACGGGCCGTTCCGCACGGCGATGCTGATGCTGGGCAGCAAGATTGGTCGTGGTACTGAACCGCGCCTGAAGCTGCACTAAAAACCTGTAGGAGTGAGCCTGCTCGCGATAGCGGTGTGTCAAATGACAAATATGTCCTCTGACACACCGCTATCGCGAGCAGGCTCNCTCGCGATAGCGGTGTGTCAAATGACAAATATGTCCTCTGACACACCGCTATCGCGAGCAGGCTCACTCCTACATTTGCTTCGCAATTCTGTCTCGTAGTGTATCTGCGCCCTCTATATCCCGACTTCGCTTACAAACTCCCCCGCTCCGCGACACAGACGCGATACACCACCACCGCTTAATGGCCACACCCGAGCAACACCTGCTCAGGCGAACGTCCATAACGTGTGGTTGCGCTGTGCAGCCCAGGAGAATGCAATGTCCCGTACTTCGACTCTCGGCAAAAAATCCATTGGCCTGCTCGGCGCTGCATTGGCTGGCGGTCTGATGCTGTCCGGCTCGGTATTCGCTGCACAGCCGCTGGCTCAGGGCTACATGGTCGCTTCGGCAGAAACCTCGGTGAAAGCCCCTGAAGGCAAATGTGGCGAAGGCAAATGCGGCGACGCTTCGATGGCCAAGACCGACAGTGATGGCGACGGCAAGGTTTCCCGTGCCGAATTTCTGAAAGTTGCGCCAAAGTCCGACTTCGACAAAATCGACACCAACCACGATGGCTTCATCGACGAGCAAGAGGCCTACAACAACGTGAAGGCCAACTTTGAAGCCAATGGCAAGAAAATGCCCAAAGGTCTGTTCGAACACCTCAAAGACCAAGACGGCGCCTGATTGCCGGAAAAACCAAGCCGCGCTCTCTTTCGGGAAGCGCGGCTTTTTTGTGTCTGCCTGTTCATGAATTTCAGGCAAAAAAAATCCCCGTATCTTTCGATACGAGGATTTTTAATATGGTCGGGGTAAGGGGATTCGAACTCCTGACATCCTGCTCCCAAAGCAGGCGCGCTACCGGACTGCGCTATACCCCGGTAAAAAAAAGGCGACCTTTCAAAGATCGCCTTCTTCGATCAGCGCTTTTGGCCTCTGATCTTAAGATTCGATCCCAGCGCAAACTGGTTTCAAAAATGGTGGGTCGTGTGGGATTCGAACCTACGACCAATTGGTTAAAAGCCAACTGCTCTACCAACTGAGCTAACGACCCAAAAATGGTCGGGGTAAGGGGATTCGAACTCCTGACATCCTGCTCCCAAAGCAGGCGCGCTACCGGACTGCGCTATACCCCGGCTTGAAATTGGCTCCGTGACCAGGACTCGAACCTGGGACCCAATGATTAACAGTCATTTGCTCTACCGACTGAGCTATCACGGAACTACATATTTCAATTTACAACGGTGAAACTTACAGCTCTTAGACTTCGTTCGCATCGCTGCGTTCGTGTGTCTGAGGCGCGCTATTCTACAACCTAGATCACCTCTGTCAACCCCCTAAATTGCTTTCAAGTTAATGATTTGCAACTTATTTCAGATTTCTGCTCAGTGAGCTGAAACCCTGTGGGTGACTGACTGCGGGGCGCACTTTACAAGCCTTTTCCTTTGAGTTCAACAGCCTAACGAAAAAAAAGGCCCCACGATGTGGGGCCTTCCAATTTTCATTGACGCCTGGACTCAGTTGAAAACGATTTCGTCGTTCTCGACAGTGCCGGTCGCCGTGTCGCCTGGCATGAAGTGACCCGAAAGGATCAACTGCGCCAGCGGGTTTTCGATCCAGCGTTGAATCGCCCGTTTCAAAGGACGCGCGCCATAGACCGGGTCGTAACCGACAGCAATCAGCTTGTCCATTGCTTCCGGACTCAGCTCCAGTCTCAATTCACGCTCGGCCAGACGCGTACGCAGACGACCCAACTGGATCTCGGTAATGCCCGCGATCTGATCCCGCGCCAGTGGCTCGAAGATCACCACCTCGTCGACCCGGTTGATGAACTCCGGACGGAAGTGCGACGTCAGCGCATCCATTACTGCAGCACGTTGCGCCTCACGATCACCGACCAGTTCCTGGATCTGCACCGAACCGAGGTTAGAGGTCATGACGATCACGGTATTGCGGAAGTCCACCGTGCGGCCATGGCTGTCAGTCAGGCGACCATCCTCAAGCACCTGCAGGAGAATGTTGAACACATCCGGGTGCGCCTTCTCGACTTCGTCCAGCAGGATCACCGAGTAAGGCTTGCGGCGTACCGCTTCGGTCAGATAACCACCCTCTTCGTAACCGACGTATCCCGGTGGCGCACCGATCAAGCGAGCCACGGAATGTTTCTCCATGAACTCGGACATGTCGATCCGCACCATCGCCTCTTCGGTATCAAAGAGGAATTCGGCCAGCGCCTTGCACAGCTCGGTTTTACCGACACCGGTCGGGCCGAGGAACATGAACGAGCCGCTCGGGCGATTCGGGTCGGACAACCCGGCACGCGAACGCCGCACTGCGTTGGCCACCGCCACCACGGCTTCGTCCTGACCGATCACACGTTGGTGCAACAGGCTTTCCATCTTCATCAGCTTGTCGCGCTCGCCTTCGAGCATTTTCGACACGGGGATGCCGGTCCACTTCGAGACGACTTCAGCGATTTCTTCCTCAGTCACCTTGCTGCGCAGCAGCTGGTTTTCGCTCTTGCCGTGCTGATCGACCATTTGCAGACTGCGCTCCAGATCCGGGATCACCCCGTACTGCAACTCGGCCATGCGGTTCAGGTCGCCTTTGCGGCGTGCAGCTTCCAGTTCCTGACGCGACTGTTCGATCTTCTGCTGAATCTGCGCAGAACCCTGCACCTCGGCCTTTTCCGAGTTCCAGATTTCTTCCAGATCCGAGTACTCACGCTCGTGACGCTCGATTTCTTCCTGAAGTTTTTCCAGGCGTTTCTTCGCCGCGTCGTCGCTTTCTTTCTTCAGCGCCTGGGATTCCACCTTCAACTGAATCAGGCGACGTTCCAGACGATCGAGCACTTCCGGCTTGGAGTCGATTTCCATACGGATACGGCTCGCGGCTTCGTCGATCAGATCGATGGCCTTGTCCGGCAGTTGCCGATCAGTGATGTAACGATGGCTGAGCTTCGCTGCCGCGATGATCGCGCCGTCGGTGATCGCCACCTTGTGGTGAACCTCGTAACGCTCCTTGAGGCCACGCAGGATGGCGATGGTGTCTTCTTCGCTTGGCTCATCCACCAGAACTTTCTGGAAGCGTCGCTCGAGCGCTGCGTCCTTCTCTATATATTGGCGATACTCGTTGAGCGTGGTCGCGCCGACGCAATGCAACTCGCCGCGAGCCAGTGCAGGCTTGAGCATGTTGCCGGCGTCCATCGAACCTTCGCCCTTACCGGCGCCGACCATGGTGTGCAGTTCGTCGATGAACAGAATGATCTGCCCTTCCTGCTTCGACAGCTCGTTAAGCAGCGATTTCAGGCGTTCTTCGAACTCACCGCGATACTTCGCACCGGCAATCAGCGCGCCCATGTCCAGCGACAGCAGACGCTTGCCCTTGAGGCCATCCGGCACTTCGCCGTTGATGATGCGCTGGGCCAGACCTTCGGCGATGGCGGTTTTACCCACACCAGGCTCACCGATCAGCACCGGGTTGTTTTTGGTGCGGCGTTGCAGAACCTGAATGGTGCGACGAATTTCGTCGTCACGGCCGATCACCGGGTCAAGCTTGCCGTCTTCGGCACGCTTGGTCAGGTCAACGGTGTACTTGTCCAACGCCTGACGCGACTCTTCGTGGTTGGCGTCATTGACAGCCTCACCGCCGCGCAGGTTGTTGATCGCGTTTTCCAGGGCTTTCTTGCTCACGCCCTGGCCGAGCAGCAACTTGCCGAGCTTGCTGTTCTCGTCCATCGCGGCGAGCAGCACCAGTTCGCTGGAAATGAACTGGTCGCCCTTCTGCTGGGCCAGGCGATCGGCCTGATTGAGCAGGCGCGCCAGATCCTGCGACATGTTGACGTCGCCGGTCGGATTCTGGATTTTCGGTAATTGGTCGAGCTCTTTGGTCAGCTCTTTGCGCAAGCTGTTGACGTCGAAGCCCACCTGCATCAGCAGAGGTTTGATCGAACCACCCTGCTGTTCAAGCATGGCTTGCATCAAGTGCGCCGGCTCGATGGCCGGATGATCGTGGCCGACAGCCAACGACTGGGCGTCGGACAAGGCCAACTGTAATTTGCTGGTTAAACGGTCTATACGCATGGGTCACCTTCCTTTTGAGCAGGCCGGACCTAAGAAACCATCCTGAATAAAGAAACCTGCCAGATACCACTGTAGATGCGGTCGATTCTGGGAGATTCAAGCGTCAGAGAGTTGATTCAGGTCAGGCAAGTCTAGCGGGTGAGCCAAACGAGGGAGGCAAAGCGACCGGTGCGCGACGCACGGCGGTAAGAAAAGAAGCGCGGATCGTTCACGGTGCACAAACCGCCACCATAAACCGCTGTGACACCACGGGCTGCCATACGCAGGCGCGCCAGCATATAGATGTCAGCCATGAACTTGCCGGCATTGCTGCTCGGTACAAAGGCATCGGCTGCTTCAGGCAATTGATTGATGAAGACCTCCCGAACTTCCGGGCCCACTTCAAATGCTTGCGGACCGATGGCTGGACCGAGCCAGACCAGTACGTCTTCTGCCGGTACATCCAACGTGTCGAGCGTCGCTTCCAGCACGCCCGCCGCCAGACCACGCCAACCGGCGTGCGCAGCGGCTACGCGAGTACCCGCGCGATCGCAGAACAACGCCGGCAAGCAATCAGCCGTCATCGCCGCACAGGCAATTCCGGGGGTGGCCGTCCAACTGGCGTCGGCGGTCGCCACCACGCCTGGATCAGCATGGGCCACGGTGATTCCGTGCACTTGCTGCAACCAGGCAGGCTTTATAGAGAAGTGCTCAGTCAGACGCCGACGGTTCTCGGCAACGTCCTGCGGGCGGTCATCAACATGATCGCCCAGATTGAGACTGTCGAACGGCGCCTCGCTGACACCGCCCTCGCGGGTGGTGACACAGGCCCTGACGCTGGCCGGCGCGGGCCAGTCCGGCGTCAGCCAGTTCATCCGACGAAAGCCTCGCGATCCTGCTTGAGCAGGGTCAACAGCCAGACGAAGTCTTCCGGCAGTGGCGATTCCCAGCTCATGCGCTGACCGCTCGTCGGGTGATCGAGTTCAAGGAACCGCGCGTGCAAAGCCTGCCGCGGGAAGTTCTTGAGGGTTTCGACCATGTTCAGGTTCGCCGCCGGCGGAATGCGGAAACGACCGCCGTACGCCGGGTCGCCCACCAACGGGAAGTTGATGTGCGCCATGTGTACGCGGATCTGGTGAGTTCGGCCGGTTTCCAGCTTCACCCGTACGTGGGTGTGGGAACGGAAACGCTCCAGCACGCGGTAGTGGCTGACGGCAGGCTTGCCGCCCTCCATCACCGCCATGCGCTGGCGCTGCTGGCCGTGACGACCGATCGGCGCGTTGATCTTGCCGCCGGCAGTCACTACGCCAATCACGATGCATTCGTAGATCCGGCTGACACTGCGGCTCTGCAACTGCGCAACCAGTTTTGTCTGTGCCTGAATGGTCTTGGCCACCACCATCAGACCGGTGGTGTCCTTGTCCAGACGATGCACGATACCGGCGCGCGGAACATTGATGATGTCCGGCACATGGTGCAGCAAGGCGTTGAGCAAGGTGCCATCGGCGTGACCGGCAGCCGGGTGCACCACCAGGCCCGCAGGCTTGTTGATTACCAGGATGTCGTCATCTTCATAGACGATGTCGAGCTCGATGTCCTGGGCGATCCACTCGCCCTGGGCTTCCTGCTCGGCAGTCAGGTCAAGGATGGCACCGCCATGCACAATGTCGCGAGGGCGGATGACCGCCCCGTCCACAGTCAGGCGACCTTCTTTGATCCAGGCGGAAAGGCGCGAGCGAGAGTGCTCAGCGAAGAGTTGGGCAGCGACTTGATCGAGGCGTTGGCCGCCCAATTCGGACGGCACCTCTGCGCGAAGTTCAATTTTATCGGACATGCTCTGACTGTGCGTCGGCACAGCTTTTGGTTTCGGCTGCGCGCTTGTGGTTAAATACGGCGTCTTTTGCCCCGAGGCTTTTCAACGGGGCGCTCATCATAACAGGACGGCCCCGCCCAAGACAGCGGCCGTCATAGGGACGCAAGCCGCCATGCAAGTGAAACACCTGCTGCTGATCGCCATCCTCGCATTGACCGCTGCTTGCTCATCGAAGGAAGTCGTAGACGAAAACCTCAGCGAAGCCGAGCTGTATCAGCAGGCTCAGACTGACCTGGACAACAACAGCTACACCAGCGCCACAGCCAAGCTGAAGGCTCTGGAGTCGCGTTATCCGTTCGGTCGCTACGCCGATCAGGCGCAGCTGGAACTGATCTACGCCAACTACAAGAACGCCGAGCCGGAAGCTGCAAAGTCCGCCGCCGAGCGTTTCATTCGTTTGCATCCGCAGCACCCGAACGTGGATTACGCGTACTACCTCAAAGGTCTGACTTCTTTCGACCAGGACGTCGGCCTGCTGGCGCGCTTCCTGCCGCTGGACATGACCAAGCGTGACCCGGGCGCCGCGCGCGACTCCTACAACGAGTTCGCCCAGCTGACCAGTCGTTACCCGAACAGCCGCTACGCGCCGGACGCCAAGCAGCGCATGATTTACCTGCGCAACCTGCTGGCGGCCTACGAGATCCACGTGGCCGACTACTACCTGACCCGTCAGGCTTACGTCGCCGCCGCCAACCGTGGCCGTTACGTAGTGGAAAACTTCCAGGAAACCCCATCGGTCGGCGACGGCCTGGCGGTCATGACTGAAGCCTATCAGCGTCTGCACCTGGACGATCTGGCGGCCACCAGCCTGGAAACCCTGAAGCTCAACTACCCGAACCACCCGAGCCTGCAAGACGGCCAGTTCGTGCCACGGGTTGCCGAGGCCGACAACCGTTCGTTCCTGAGCAAGGCGACTTTGGGTCTGATCGAGTCGCGTCCACCGCTGCCGCCGGGCGAAACCCGCGCCAACCAGGACGTGCAGAAGCAGTTCCAGGACGCGAAAGATGCGATCCCGAACGAGCTCAAGCCTAAAGACGAGAACGGCGACGTGATCGAAGAGCCGGAGCCGGAATCGAGCAACACCGACCGCTCGTGGTTCAGCTACATGACTTTCGGTGTGTTCGACTGATCACACCGGATGTACGGAAAAGGGAGATCTGCGGATCTCCCTTTTTCATTTCCGCGCTTTAATCCGCTGTGCGCTGATCAGGTCCTTGGCTAAACTGCCGGATCATCAATCGAAAAGCGGCTCATCATGCTTCGTTTATTATTCTGGATCGCCCTGATTTTTGCTGCGGTATGGCTGTGGCGCAAATTCAAGGCCCCTGCATCGTCCGCGCCCTCCCCTCGCCAGCAAGACGCTTCGCCGATGGTGCGCTGCGCCCATTGTGGCGTACACCTGCCCCGCGACCGTGCGCTGAGCCTTCAACAACAGTGGTATTGCAGCCAGGCTCACCTCGAGCAAGGCCCGGGTGCCAGTGATCGCTGAGGCCGCCAACGCCGATCAGAAACAGGCTCAGCGTCTGCTGCGCCTTTATCATCTCTACCGCTTGAGTGTCGGCATCACGCTCGTGCTGCTGATCTCCAGCAATATGGACAATCGCCTGCTGACGTCGGCCAACGACGATCTGCTGCGCGGCGGCAGTTGGCTGTATCTGGTGCTGAACATCCTGCTGGTGGTGTTCCTTGAGAACACCCGGCGCCCGGCCCAGCTATTCAGTCTGGCGCTGGTGGATGTGCTGCTGTTGTGTGGCCTGTTCTATGCGGCGGGTGGCGTGGCCAGTGCCCTCGGCAATTTGCTGGTGGTCTCGGTGGCGATCAGCAACACCCTGCTGCGCCGACGCATCGGCCTGCTGATCGCGGCCATTGGCGCCCTCGGCATTGTCGCCTTGAGCTTTCTGCTGAGTTTCAGCCATCCCCTGAGCGCCAATGAATATTTGCAGGCCGGCACCCTTGGCGCATTGTGTTTTGCCGCGTCGTTGCTGGTGCAGGGGCTGATCCGGCGACTGGAAGTCAGTGAAACCCTGGCCGAGCAGAAAGCCAGTGAAGTGGTCGGACTGGAAGCCCTCAACGCGCTGATCCTGCAACGCATGCGCACCGGGATTCTGGTACTCGACGCGCAACGTCGGGTGCAACTGGCCAACCAGAGCGCGCAGACCTTGCTCGCGCAGTCGCATCTTCAAGGCCATTTGATCGACGATTACTCCACCGCGCTGGTCGATCGCCTGCAACTGTGGATGAACAACCCGACCCTGCGTCCGCAAAGCCTGAAAATCCCCGGTAACGGCCTGGAACTGCAGCCGAGCTTTATCGCCCTCGAACAGAGCCCCAACCAGCAAACCCTGGTGTTTCTCGAAGACCTCGCGCAAATCGCCCAACAGGCCCAGCAACTGAAACTCGCTGCGCTGGGGCGTTTGACCGCCGGTATCTCTCACGAAATTCGCAATCCACTGGGCGCCATCAGTCACGCCGCGCAGTTGCTGGGCGAATCCGAGGAACTCGATGGCGCAGATCGGCGTCTGACGCAGATTATTCAAGATCACTCCAAACGCATGAATCGAGTCATCGAAAACGTCCTGCAACTGTCTCGTCGCCAGCAGAGCGCACCGCAACGCCTGGATCTCAAACCATGGCTGGAAAACTTCGTCGCCGAAAGCCGCGAACAGGCCACCGAGCGCCAGCAGATTCATTTGCGGATCCACTCGGGCGACTTCACCACCCTGATGGACCCGAATCAGCTCACACAAATTCTCGACAATCTGTTACGTAATGGCTGGCGTCACAGCGGACTTCTGCACGAGCAAGCCGAAGTCTGGCTGGCCTTGTTCATTGACCCCGACAGCCAGTTGGCGGTGCTCGAAGTGCAGGACAACGGCCCTGGCGTGGCGCTTGATGAACAGGCCCATCTATTCGAACCGTTCTTCACCACCAGCAGCCAGGGCACCGGCCTTGGGCTTTATCTGTCCCGTGAGCTGTGCGAAAGCAACCAGGCGCGCCTAGACTTCAAACCACGCCAAGGCGGCGGCTGCTTTCGCATCACCTTTGCTCACGGACGGAAACAAAGTTGAACACGAGCCTACGGCAAAAAATCCTCATCGTCGACGACGAACCGGATATCCGCGAACTCCTGGAAATCACCTTGGGACGGATGAAACTCGACACCTTCAGCGCACGCAATCTGACGGAAGCCCGGGCGCTGTTGCACCGCGAGACTTTCGATCTGTGCCTGACCGACATGCGCCTGCCTGACGGTACGGGGCTTGAACTGGTGCAGCACATCCAGCAACGTTATCCACAATTGCCGGTGGCGATGATCACCGCCTATGGCAGCCTCGAAACGGCAATCAACGCGTTGAAGGCCGGGGCGTTCGACTTCCTTACCAAACCGGTGGACCTGACCCGGCTGCGCGAACTGGTCGCAACGGCCCTGCGCATGCCGGCGGGAGGGGTTTCGACCACGATTGATCGACGGCTGCTGGGTGATTCATTGCCAATGCGTAATCTGCGCAAGCAAATCGACAAGCTCGCTCGCAGCCAGGCACCGGTGTACATCAGCGGCGAATCCGGCAGTGGCAAAGAGTTGGTGGCGCGACTGATCCACGAACAAGGCCCGCGTGCCGGTCAGCCATTCGTGCCGGTGAACTGCGGGGCGATTCCGTCGGAGCTGATGGAAAGCGAGTTTTTCGGCCATCGCAAAGGCAGCTTCACCGGGGCTGTCGAGGACAAACCGGGGCTGTTTCAGGCCGCGCAGGGCGGCACACTGTTTCTTGATGAGGTGGCGGACTTGCCACTGTCGATGCAGGTGAAACTGCTGCGAGCAATTCAGGAGAAAGCCGTGCGCAGTGTGGGCGGTCAGCAGGAAACCGTGGTTGATGTGCGAATTCTCTGCGCAACCCACAAGGACCTCGATGCGGAGGTCACCGCCGAGCGCTTTCGCCAGGACCTCTATTACCGTCTCAACGTGATCGAACTGCGTGTGCCGTCCCTGCGCGAACGCCGCGATGACATTGAAGTGCTGGCGGCGCACATGCTCAAGCGCTTGGCCAAGGATACCGGTCAACCGGCGGCACACCTGCATCCGCAGGCCCTGGAGGCACTGAAGAGTTACCGCTTTCCAGGCAATGTACGGGAACTGGAAAACGTCCTCGAGCGGGCACATACCTTGTGCGAGAACCGCGTGATCGAGACTGAAGATCTACGATTGAGCGAGGGTAACTGCGCGGCGGATGGCGCGATTGCCGATCTGACGCAGATCGACAATCTGGAAGATTATCTGGAGAACGTCGAACGCAAACTGATCTTGCAGGCACTGGAGGAAACCCGCTGGAACCGGACGGCGGCTGCGCAGCGGTTGAGCCTGTCGTTCAGGTCGATGCGTTATCGCCTGAAAAAACTCGGTCTGGACTGAAGACCTCATCGCGGGCAAGCCCGCTCCCACAGTGGTCCGAGACGTCCGCTAAATTGTGTAGGCTGAAAAACCTGTGGGAGCGGGCTTGCCCGCGATGGCGGCCTTACACAAACCCATAAACATCAGACTAGATGCGCCCGGTCGGCGCATACGGCGCCGGATCAATAATCGGCGTGCGCCCCAGCATCACATCGGCAAACAAGTGACACGACGCCGGCGCCAGCACCAGGCCGTTGCGGTAATGACCGCAGTTCAGCCACAAGCCCTCATGCCCCGGCACACGGCCAATGTACGGAATCCCTTCCGGTGATCCTGGCCGCAATCCAGCCCAATGCCCGACCACTTCGGCATCCGCCAAAGCAGGTATCAGCTCCTCGGCCGAGGCCTTGAGGCTTTGCAGCGCCACATCGGTCGGCGTCTTGTCGTAGCCTTCGTGCTCCAGCGTACTGCCGATCAGGATGTGACCATCACGACGCGGAATCGCATAACGCCCCTTGGCCAGCACCATACTCGGCAGGTAATCCGCCGCACATTTGTAAAGGATCATCTGGCCCTTGACCGGTTCGACCGGCAACGACAGGTTCAACGTCTTGAGCAGATCACCGCTCCACGCACCCGCGGTCAGCACCACCTGATCGCCAGAGATCACGCCCGTGGACGCCTGCACGCCCACCACCCGCTCATCCTCACGAACAAACCCGCTGACTTCGCACTGCTCGTGGATGGTCACGTTCGGCAGCGCCAACAGCGCGGCTTTCAGTGATTTGACCAATCGCGGGTTTCTGACATTGGCCACATCAGCCATGTAGATCGCCCGCGAAAATCCACTGCCAAGCACCGGCACCGCTTGGTGCGCCGCCGAGATATCCACAGCCCGCAACGGGCGATTCTCGCGCTCGGCCCAAGCCAGGGCTTCAGCTTCGTCATCCAGATCCAGCCAATACAGGCCGGTGGTGTGAACCTCAGGATCAACCCCGGTATCAGCCAACAGGCGCTCGCCGAGCTGTGGATAAAAATCCTGCGACCAATGCGCCAGCGCGGTGACTGCCGGGCTGTAGCGCCACGGATACAGCGGAGAAACGATGCCGCCACCGGCCCAGGACGATTCCTGGCCGACGTTCGAACGATCCAGCAGCACCACGCTGCGCACTTCGGAAGCAAGATTGTAGGCGGTCAGCAGGCCAATCACCCCGCCACCGACAATCACCACTTGCTGTTGCCTGGTCATGTTTGATCCAACCGTAAAAAAGACAGTGGGCGCAAAAGGCGCCCGAAAGAAAGCGCCTCAGCGGCCCCAGCAATCCTTGGTGGTCAGCCCGGTAGTCGCGTTGTTCATGCTTCTGACACCCGTGTTGGTCAGGGTGAAATCCCCGCACTTGTCAGTCGCCATGGCCGTGCCCGTCTTGCGGGTAGCGGTCAGCAGGAAGGTCTGGTCGGTGATGGTCGGCGTGATCGTATAAAAATCGTTGCCTGCACTCAGACCGGTGATGCCGGTGTAGATATTGTTCTTGGTGTAGAAACGTTCGAGGCTCTGCGCCTGTTCCGACAGCAGCGATACCACTTCGGCGCGACGGCCCTTCTTCACGTATTCGGTGTAGCTTGGAATGCCGATGGTGAGCATGATCCCGATGATCGCAATCACAATCATGATTTCGATCAGGGTAAAGCCTCGGTTGGATCTGCGCATGCCTCAAACTCTCGCTTACTGTATTTGTCGCCACATGATACGACGGCTGCCGCCGCCGGATTTTTCCACCAGGGTGGTAATGCCGCCACTGGAGTCGTTCACAATCTTGCGCGTTGCGCCGTTGACGATAGCGTTCAGGGTCGGAATGCCACCGGTGAATATCACGCCACTGGAAATCGTGTCATTGCTGTCGACCACACCATCGTTGTTGGTATCGAGCACCGCGTAGTTGAGCATCTTACCGCTGAACGCATCGAGTTCGACCAGTTTGCCAGTGCCGAAGCTGGAACAGGGGTCGGTGGTGTCGACGCTCGCCGTGGTGAAGATGATCCGCCCAAGCACCAGACTGGCCTGATTGATTACCCGCTCGCCAGTCAGCGCGTTGTTATACACCAACGGCAGGTACCAACCCTTCTCGCCCGGGTACGTCGTGTCGTTCTGGGTCGTGGTGATGAATTGTCCGGTACTGCCAGAGAACACGCCCGTCACTGCCTGTGCCTGCAAACTGCTGACGGTGAGCTGCCCCGAGCCGCCATCGGCATCCCACACCGAGTAGAACGCCTGCAAATCCTTGTTGGTCTTGTCGGCGGTTTCGTTGAACTTGCCGGTGCCGACGAAAATCTGTTTGCCGCCCAGAGAATTGTCAGCCAGCAACGGTTGCGCAGTAATTGGCTGAGTCGCCCCACCCGCCGTTGTGAATAACGGCTTGCCGGAAAACGCCACGCCCCAACTGTCGGTCGATGTCGCGCTCAGGTCGAACTTCCACAGTCGCCCTTTCAAGTCACCGCCATAGGCAGCCTGCACGACATTTTGCGAATTGACCTTGAGCTTCACCGAGGACAGGCCGTTGGTGGTTTCCGTACTGTCGATGACGATTTTCTTGATCAGTGACCCATCCCGCACATCCAGCACGTACAGCGCCGCCACGCCCGAGTTGCTGCCGTAACCGTTGGCGATAAAGGCTGCCCAACGCCCATCGGCCAAGCGTGCCACTTCCGGCCGCGCATAGGCGTAACCCAGATCATTAAAAGCGTTGGCGGTGCTGGCGGTGGCCGGTGCACTGACTTCCCAAAGTGCGCGAAGGACGTTGCCTGCCGAAGCGTCGAACAGTTGCAATGCATAGAATGTCTTGCCGCCAGCACCGGTGCCGCCGATGGCGAGGGTTTTCCAGGCACTGTTGAGTTGCGCGTCAAACACGCCAACCTGACCGTCCACCAGAAACTTGTGGCTGACGCCGTTGATGTAGGTCGGATCGGCAATCAGGCGCAGAGACGGCAACACGCTGGACGGCATGTAGGCGTAACGCCGGGTGCCGTTGGCCGAGTTGATCACGTTGACGAAACCGTCGTTGGCGTTCACCACCAGACTGGCACTCATGTTCGCCGCCTTAGTGGTCAGGTAACTGGTGTAAGTGGTATCGCCAGACAGGTCGGAGGCGGTTTTATCCGTAGGTGAAGCCAGCACCAGTGGCGAGTTGATGATGTCGCCCAGCAACACACTGCGCACCTTGAGCCCGGTCTTGTTGGTGCCTTTGCTCCATTCCACCAGATCATTGCCGGTGATGCCGGTGGGCAGACCTTGGCCCAGCGTGGTCTGTTGTGTCGCGGAAAAATTGCCGTAAGCCAGCGTCACCGCCGCGTTACTGGTGGTATTCCACGACTGGTAAGCCGGCGCGGTAGCGCTCGGAACGATGGTGGTGTCGGTGGTCCAGAGGGTCGCAGATGTATTGACCGCGCCCGCCGAGTTAAAGCCGAAGGACTTGATCGTGCCACGCCAGTCCTTGGGGTCGTAACTGGTCTGGAAATAACTGGTGCCGCTGGCCAGCGTGGTGCCGCTGGTGACACCACTGCCCCCGGAACCGGCCTTGGAGGTGATGTCGCTGAGTGCCGACGACAATGCGGCATTGAGACCGGTGCTGTCGGTCGCCTGATAGTAGCGGCCCTGCCCGTAACTCGCCGCATCCGAGAGCATGTCGTTATCAGCGGTGAAACCCACGGTGTAGGTGTTCATGTTCTGCTTGGGAAAATCCACCGCGTTCCAGCTCTTGCCTGCCGCGTCGGTGCCGGTCGAGCGCATGTCGATATCGAAGGCGAATTTGGCGATGTCATCCAGATACAGTGTGTCGCCTTCGTTATCGCCATTGAGGTTATTGCCGTCATTGTTGACGCCGTCCCAGTTCGGCAATCGGGTACCGCCGAGCGGATCGTTAGTTGGAAAGGTTCGGTCATAGGTCGGCAAGCCGTCAGTAATCACCACGCCATAGTTTCTCTGGCAGCGGTACTGAATCGGGCTGGTATAGGTGGCTGGCGTGGAGTTGTAATACGGCGCCATGCCGCGCATGTAGCGGGTGATTTCGTAATAGGTTTCGGCCAATGGCGTGTTGGCAACGGCACTCAAGTTATTGATCGCTGAAATGAGCGCGTTGTAGTTGGTGTCCGCCTGGGCCTGGGTGACGCTACCGGAGACTGGCGACAGATCGGCGATGGAGCGGGCAATGTAGCCGCCATTGCCGGAGTTGTTGCTGGTGGCCGGATTGAACGTCGACAGGCCCATGCGCAGGGTCCGGTTACTGGTAACCAGCGCCGTGGAAACGTTGCGCGCAACGTTGATGCGGTAGTCGTTGGGGATTGCCCCGTTGGTGAAATCCCGGGTGCCGTTATTGATGGCCAGCCCGACCACGTAAGAAATGTAATCCCCTGAATAGCGGGTGTTGCCGCTGCCCACAGGATCCGGCAGTTTCAGGCATAGCGGCGCCAGGCTGTTGTTGTAGAACGCGTATGCCCCGCCGGAACATCCCGAAGTCGGCAAGCTCGATAGAAATATCGGATCACCGGTGATCGCCGTCGAACTCAGGCACAAGCCGAGCAAGGCGTTACATTGCCGGGCCGGTGTGCGATCGACAGTCGGATCGAACCCCGCCGCGTAAATGATGCTGTTCATACTCCCCGAGTCGTCGATCAGCAGCATGACGTTGGGTGGCACCGCCGCCGCACTCAGCAGCGGCGAGTCGGACGGCGTGAACGCCCAGGCCGGTGCGGCCAGATACAAACTCATCAGTATGCCAATCAGCAGCGATCCGCAGCGTTCAATACTTCGCATAGACACTCTCCACCACGCTACGCGAAGTGCCGGCAATGCCGACAGCGGTCACCCGATACAGCGTTGCCGAAGTGTTGCTCGGTACATTGACGGCGGTGAGTGTCGTCCCGATGTTCTGCACACCATAAAAGCCATTGCCCGCTGCGATCCAGGTCACCCCCGAGGTCGAATTGAGCCCCGCCGCACTGACCACTGATGACTCTGCCGGAGGCGCACATTGCGTCGTGCCGCTGCACACCGCCAACGAATAACTGTCCAGTTGCACTGCGCTCTCGCCCACGCGCAACGCTGCTTCGGCGGTCTGGAACGACTGATTGCGCAGGCTCACGCTACCGGCCATTTTTTCCTGCAGGTTGGCACTCTGCATCGACGACAGCCCGATCAGCGTCAGCAGCAGCAGAAACACCAGACTGACCAGCAGCACCATGCCGCGCTGTGCCTGACGCTGATGCAAAGAAATCATCATCGCTCAGGCCCTCATTGCAAGCGGTTGCGCAAGGCGGCAACCACGTTGAAGGTTTGATTGCTCACCCGGTTATTCGGATCGGTGAGGGTCAGGCTCAGACGCACACTGCGAATACGTGCCGGATCGCTGGGATTGACGCTGTAAGTCGATGCTGCGACATCCGTCGCAGAACTGGCCAGACCAAACGTCACGTTGAACGCACTGACGTTGTTGACCAGCACCTGCTGGGTTGGCGTACCGCTGCCGGTACCCATCAGGATCTGGTTGTTACTGAAGTTGTAGATCAGACGCCGGATCGGGAAAGCGATCTGCCCGGTCGCCGGACTACGCAAGCCGGTATAGGCCGTCGCGCTGTTACGGCAATCGGACAGCACCGTCCAGGTAGGCGTGCCACCGCCACTGCCGACATCCGAGGTCACCAGGGTCAGTTTGAGATTGGCATTGTCCCAACTGATCGGTGTGATCTGCGCCGCATTGAAATCCCCGGCCGTGCTCGAGTCGGTGATAGTGCCCAGGCATCCGAACATGCCCACCATGCGTATTTCCTGAATCATCTTGCTCAACACAAAACGTGCGTCCTCCTGCATGGCGGCGGCGCTGTTCTGACTGACATAGGTGTTTTTTGCCGCGATGAACGTCTGCACCACGCCCAATACCACGATCAGCCCCAGTGCCAGAGCGATCAGCAATTCAATCAGACCGAAACCCTGGTTTTGGCGCTTCATGGTGTGGCCACCGGATCCACCGCAGCGCGGCTGCTCAGCACGAAACTGCGCTGGGCACTGGCGGTATTCGCGGCCCGGGCGTCACTCCAGGTGATGGTGATCGTGTAGACCCGTTGGTTGAGCGTGATGCTGCCGGTGGCCGTCGGCCCGCCGAAATTGACGATGTTGGTGGTGAAGTCGTAGAGATCCTGATCACGTGTCACGCCGAGGTTACCGGAGGTCGGTGGCGTGACCGTGTAATCGGCGCCTGAGTTGGCGCGGATGCGGTCCATCATGTCGTAGGCGATGAAACTGGCCTGACTGGTCATGCGTGAACTGTCGGTGTACTTCAGTGCATTCAATTGCACCGCCGCCGCCCCCAGCAGTCCGACCGTCAGAATCAGCAACGCGACCAACACTTCAATCAGCGTCATGCCTTGCTGTACGCCCTTGCTCCCTGCCCTCATCCGCAACTTCCACCCAGTTGAATTCGTCCGTTCAAACACACGTTCAGCGTCCTGCTTTGCGTGCCCAACGTGTAACTGATGGCCACCGCCGTGGACGGCGCCGCCAGACCTCCCAGATTGTTGAAATCCAGCGCGGTCACTCCAGAGGTTAGCGTCAGAGTCGCACCACTGCTCATTGCCGGAACAACCCGCAACACATTGGCCGGAGTGCCAGTACTGTCGTAGACCGACAATTCGCCGGTCCAGACGCTGCCCCCGGCGGTTGGACGCAGGCGGGTGGTCACGCCTCGATCAATGGCCTCAAGTCTTGCGAAATTGATTGCCCGCTGCAGGTCGCCCATTTCCGTATCGGCTTTGCTGCCTTGTATCGAGCGGGTAAATGCCGGCACCGACAGAGTGATCATGATCACGAAGATGGCAATCGCGACCAGCAACTCGATCAGCGTGAAACCTTTTGTACGATGATCCATCGGTGCCCTCCGTTGCCGTCGGCTATACCTGCTTCTACACGCTAGAACATTCAACCGACCTGTGTCGGTTGATTTGCCCTGCCCGGCGCACGGATCGCGTCAACCACCGCACTCCATGGAGGGAGTTTTCATGTCGCAACAGGGATTCAGCCTGATCGAACTGCTTATGGGACTGGCGATTGGCGCAATTGTTCTGCTGCTGGTCAGTCCGGCGTTTGCCACACTCACGGAGTCGAACCATCGGGATGAGGCCGCGCAATCCCTGCTCTACGGTATTCGCCATGCCCGAACGCTGGCGCTCACCCACAATCAGAGTGTGGTGATTCATGCCATCAACGGCGACTGGGGTCAGGGCTGGCGGATCGTTCTGGATATCAGCGGCAAGGGGCCGGGAGACAGCAGCAATCCGCTGCTGGTAGAGCGTGCGATTGACGCGAAGGTGCCCATTGTCGGCAACTGGTCGGTGAGTCGTTATGTGCGGTTCAGCAATCTGGGCCAACCGCTGATGCCCGGGCGGGCCTTTCAGGCAGGGACTTTACATGTCTGTTCGATTCGCGAGCCGGTCAGCCAGCATCAGATCGTACTGGCGGCGACCGGTCGGGTGCGCCTGGGCAGTGACAAGACTGAACAGGCGCTGTGTCAGAAAACCAAAAACGTCAGATCGAACGGACGCGCAGCTCTTTAGGCATCGAGAACGTGATGTTCTCTTCGCGACCGGCCAGCTCATCGGCACCGGTAGCGCCCCAGGCCTGCAACTGCTGAATCACACCACGCACCAGGACTTCCGGAGCAGAGGCACCGGCGGTGATGCCGATGCGCTCGACGCCATCGAACCAGCTCTTTTGCAGGTCTTCGGCGCCGTCGATCAGGTAGGCCGGTGTGGCCATGCGTTCAGCGAGCTCACGCAAGCGGTTGGAGTTGGAACTGTTCGGGCTGCCGACCACCAGCACCACGTCGCATTCATCGGCCAGTTGCTTGACCGCGTCCTGACGGTTTTGCGTGGCGTAGCAAATGTCGTCCTTGCGTGGGCCGCCGATAGCCGGGAAGCGCGTGCGCAAGGCATCGATGACCCGGCTGGTGTCATCCATCGACAGGGTGGTCTGGGTGACAAAGGCCAGTTTTTCCGGGTTATGCACTTGCAGTTCGCCGACGTCTTTTTCGTCTTCGACGAGATAGATCGCGCCACCGTTGCTGGCGTCGTACTGACCCATGGTGCCTTCGACTTCCGGATGACCGGCGTGGCCGATCAGGATGCATTCACGACCGTCGCGGCTGTATTTCGCCACTTCGATGTGCACCTTGGTCACCAGTGGGCAAGTGGCGTCAAACACCTTCAGGCCACGGCCGGCGGCTTCGGTGCGCACGGCTTGCGATACGCCGTGAGCACTGAAAATCACGATGACATCGTCCGGCACCTGATCCAGTTCTTCGACGAAAACCGCGCCACGACTGCGCAGGTCTTCGACGACGAACTTGTTGTGCACCACTTCATGACGCACGTAGATCGGCGGCCCGAAGACTTCCAGGGCGCGGTTGACGATTTCGATCGCCCGGTCCACGCCGGCGCAGAAGCCACGGGGGTTGGCGAGTTTGATTTGCATGCTGTGCCTCGTGTCTTGCGCGCAAGAAAATAGATCATTGCAGTCCCTGTGGGAGCGGGCTTGTTGTGGCGAGGGGGTTTATCCCCGATCGATTACGAAGCAATCGTAAAACCCGACAGCGCTTTCCCGTTAAAGATCTCGGTGCCTGATTTTGGGAAGCTTCGCCCCCCATCGAGGATGAATCCCCTCATCACAACAAGTCCACTTCCACAGTGGTTATGCGTTGTTGCTTACAGCGCTTTGACGTTGATGATCTCGACGTCAAAGGTCAGCGTCTTCCCCGCCAGCGGGTGGTTGAAGTCGACGGTCACTTGCGCGTCATCGAATTCTTTCACCACGCCCGGCAGCTCAGTATTGGCCGCATCGTTGAAGATCACCAGCAAACCCGGCGACAGTTCCATGTCGGCAAACTGCGAACGCGGAATAACCTGCACGTTCTGCGGGTTCGGCTGGCCGAAGGCGTTTTCCGGCTCGACGGTCAGCGTACGCTTGTCACCGGCCTTGAAACCGAACAGCGCCGCTTCGAAACCCGGCAGCAGGTTGCCGTCGCCGACCTTGAAGGTCGCCGGGGCCTTGTCGAACGTACTGTCGACGGTGTCGCCGTTCTCCAGGCGCAATGCAAAGTGCAAAGTGACTTCCGTGTTCTGGCCGATGCGTTGCTCAGCCAATACCTGTTCAGTCATGAACGGCTTCTCCGGTCTTTTTACTTTTGAACATATCCAGTGCCAGCATCACCGCACCCACGGTGATGGCGCTGTCGGCGAAGTTGAACGCCGGGAAGTACCAGCGATTCTGCCAGTGCACCAGAATGAAATCGATCACATGGCCCAGGGCAATGCGGTCATACAGATTGCCCAGCGCCCCGCCCAGCACCAGCGCCAAAGCGATGGCCAGCCAGGTTTCGTTACGGCCAAGACGTTTGAGCCAGACCACCAGCACCGCACTGACCACAATCGCGATCAGGGCGAACAACCAGCGCTGCCAGCCGGAGCTGTCAGCCAGGAAGCTGAACGCAGCGCCGGTGTTGTAGGCCAGGGTCCAGCTGAAGTAATCGGGAATGATCACGATCTGCTGGAACATTTCGAGCTTGCCTTCGAAGTAGAACTTGCTGGCCTGGTCGATGACCAGAACCAGCAAACTCAACCAGAGCCAGCTCAACCGTCCGAAACGGCCAAGGGAATCAGGCATAGTGACGAACCTCGCCTGCGCCGCTGATGTTGTCGACGCAACGACCGCAGATCTCCGGATGCTCCGGGTTCACGCCGACGTCTTCACGGCAGTGCCAGCAACGGGCGCATTTCGGGAAGGCCGATTTGACGATCTGCAGCTTCAGGCCGCTGACTTCGGTGACCACCGCGTCAGCCGGAGCCTGTACAAACGGCGCGACGCTGGCGGTCGAAGTGATCAGAACGAAGCGCAGTTCGTTGCTCAGCTTGGCCAGATCGGCGCTCAGCGCCTCTTCGGCGAACAGCGTCACTTCGGCCTGCAGGTTGCCACCGACGGCCTTGGCCGCTCGCTGGATTTCCATCTCTTTGTTGACCGCAACCTTCACTTCCATGATGCGATCCCAGTAGGCACGACCCAGCTCGAAGCCTTCCGGCAGCTCGGTCAGACCCTCATACCAGGTGTTGAGCATGACGGATTCATTGCGCTCGCCCGGCAGGTACTGCCACAGCTCATCGGCGGTGAACGCCAGGATCGGTGCGATCCAGCGCACCAGCGCTTCGGAGATATGGAACAGCGCGGTCTGGCACGAACGACGAGCCTTGCTGTCGGCGCCAGTGGTGTACTGACGGTCCTTGATGATGTCGAGGTAGAAACCACCCAGCTCCTGCACGCAGAAGTTGTGGATCTTCGAGTAGACGTTCCAGAAACGATATTCGCCGTAATGCTCTTGCAACTCGCGTTGCAGCAGCAGGGTGCGGTCTACCGCCCAACGATCCAGCGCGAGCATTTCTTCAGCCGGCAGGATGTCAGTGGCCGGGTTGAAGCCGGTCAGGTTCGAGAGCAGGAAGCGCGCGGTGTTACGGATACGACGATAGGCGTCCGCGCTGCGTTGCAGGATCTGTTCGGAAACCGCCATTTCACCGGAGTAGTCGGTCGAAGCCACCCACAGACGCATGATGTCGGCGCCCAGAGTGTCGTTGACTTTCTGCGGCGCGATTACGTTGCCCAGCGACTTGGACATCTTGCGGCCGGACTCGTCGACGGTGAAACCGTGGGTCAGCAGCTCGCGGTACGGCGCGTGGTTGTCGATGGCGCAACCGGTCAGCAGCGACGAGTGGAACCAGCCACGGTGCTGGTCGGAACCTTCCAGGTACAGGTCGGCACGCGGGCCGGTCTCGTGGCCCATCGGATGCGAACCGCGCAGGACGTGCCAGTGCGTGGTACCCGAATCGAACCAGACGTCGAGGGTGTCGCTGATCTTGTCGTACTGCGGCGCTTCATCACCCAGCAGTTCGGCGGCGTCGAGCTTGAACCAGGCTTCGATGCCTTCGACTTCAACGCGCTTGGCGACTTCTTCCATCAGCTCGACAGTGCGCGGGTGCAGTTCGCCGCTTTCCTTGTTGAGGAAGAACGGGATCGGCACGCCCCAGTTGCGCTGACGGGAGATGCACCAGTCCGGACGGTTGGCGATCATCGAGTGCAGACGCGCCTGGCCCCAGGCCGGAACGAACTTGGTGTCTTCGATGGCTTTGAGCGAGCGCACACGCAGGGTGTCGCCGCTGACCGGCTCTTTGTCCATGCCGATGAACCACTGCGCGGTGGCGCGGTAGATCAGCGGGGTCTTGTGGCGCCAGCAGTGCATGTAGCTGTGCTCGATGACGGTGGTGTGCATCAGCGCACCGACTTCGGTCAGCTTGTCGACGATGGCCGGGTTGGCCTTCCAGATGAACTGACCACCGAAGAATTCCAGCGACGGCACGTAAACGCCGTTGCTTTGCACCGGGTTGAGGATGTCGTCGTTGACCATGCCGTATTTCTTGCAGGTCACGAAGTCATCCACACCGTAGGCCGGGGCGGAATGAACCACGCCGGTGCCGGCGCCCAGTTCGACGTAGTCAGCCAGATACACTGGCGACAGACGGTCGTAGAACGGGTGACGGAAGTTGATCAGTTCCAGTTCTTTACCGGTGGTGGTCGCGATGACCGAGCCTTCGACGCCATAGCGCGCCAGGCAGGCCTCAACCAGCTCTTCTGCCAGCACCAGCAGCTTGTCGCCGATATCAACCAGCGCGTAGTTGAATTCCGGGTGAACGTTCAGTGCCTGGTTGGCCGGGATGGTCCACGGGGTGGTGGTCCAGATCACGATCGAGGCAGGCTTGCTCAGCGACGGCAGACCGAACGCGGCGGCCAGTTTGGCCTCGTCAGCGATCGGGAAAGCCACGTCGATGGTCGAGGACTTCTTGTTCTCGTACTCGACTTCGGCTTCGGCCAGGGCCGAACCGCAGTCGAAGCACCAGTTCACTGGCTTGAGGCCCTTGAACACGAAACCGCCCTTGACGATTTCGGCGAGGGCACGGATTTCACCGGCCTCGTTCTTGAAGTCCATGGTCTTGTACGGATTGGCGAAGTCGCCCAGCACGCCGAGGCGGATGAACTCGGTCTTCTGCCCTTCGATCTGCTCGGTGGCGTAGGCACGGCACAGTTCGCGGGTCTTGTCCGCGCCCAGGTTCTTGCCGTGGGTCACTTCAACCTTGTGCTCGATCGGCAGGCCGTGGCAGTCCCAACCCGGAACATACGGCGCGTCGAAACCCGAAAGGGTTTTCGAGCGGATGATCATGTCCTTGAGAATCTTGTTCAGTGCGTGACCGATGTGGATCGTGCCGTTGGCATACGGAGGGCCGTCGTGCAGGACGAACTTCGGACGATCCTTGCCAATCTCGCGCAACTTTCCGTACAGGCCAATACTGTCCCAGCGCTGCAGGATCTGCGGTTCGCGCTGTGGCAGGCCGGCCTTCATTGGGAAGGCGGTGTCCGGAAGGTTAAGCGTGGCTTTATAGTCGGTCATTTAAGGCTCTTCATTAGCGATGGGCGCTAGGTGCGGCTAGTGCACGGGCGGTGGCGACATCCGCATTGATCGCCGTTTTCAATGCCTCCAGGGAGGCGAATCGCTGCTCTTCACGCAGCTTTTGGTGGAAAACCACCGTCAAACGCCGGTCATACAGATCGCCGGCAAAATCTAAAAGATGAACCTCAAGGTGGGCCTTGCCATCACCTTGCACCGTGGGCCGCACGCCGATATTGGCGACGCCGGGCCAGGTTTTGCCGTCAATATCGACATCCACCAGATACACCCCGGTGAACGGCACGCGACGACGCTTGAGTTGAATGTTGGCCGTGGGCGTACCCAGTTGCCGGGCCAGTTTCTGGCCATGCAGCACGCGACCGGCGATGCGGTACGGACGGCCGAGCAAACGTTCGGCCAAGGCAAAATCAGCGGCGGCCAACGCGTTGCGCACCTGGGTGCTGCTGACGCGAATGCCGTCCAGCTCGACGGTTTGCGCAGCTTCAACGGTGAAGCCGTGAACTTGCCCGGCCTGCAACAGAAAATCGAAATCGCCGAGGCGATCGCAGCCGAAGCGGAAGTCGTCACCCACTTCCAGATGTTGTACGCCGAGGCCGTCCACCAGAATGGTATCGACGAACTCACTGGCGCTGAGCTTGCTCAAACGCTGGTTGAATGCCAGGCACAGAACCCGGTCAACGCCTTCGGCCGCCAGCAGTTGCAGCTTGTCGCGCAACCGGGCCAGACGCGCCGGCGCGGTCTCTGGCGCAAAGAATTCCCGTGGCTGCGGCTCGAAAATCACCACGCAGCTGGGTACGCCCAACTCATGCGCACGCTCACGCAGTCGGGCCAGGATAGCCTGGTGACCACGGTGAACACCGTCAAAGTTGCCAATAGTGGCGACGCAGCCCCGATGCTGGGGGCGCAAGTTGTGGAGGCCTCGAACCAGCTGCATAACGCGCTTCTTGCTCATAAAGTGGTCGATTATAACCACACCCGACGGTCGACGACAGGCAACACCGTAACGCAAAGTGATCGAGCCGACAAAACTGCCGGCCCGCGCCCGTTCATAAAGGGTGAAACCTCAGCTCAAGGCCTTGCGATTGAAGTCGCGCAGACGGAAACCGAGCAGCAGCAACATGCCGAAATACGCAACCACACCGGCAACCACCAAAGCGCCAAGACGCAGGAAGCGCTCAAGCATGTGGCCTTGATCCCACGCGGGCATGAAATGCATGCCGATCAGCAATACTGCGGACATTACCGCCACAGCCACTACCAGTTTGAAGCCGAACATGTACCAACCCGGTTGCGGTTGATACATCTTTTGTTTGCGCAATTGATAGAACAGCAGCCCGGCATTCAGGCACGCGCCGGCACTGATCGCGAGCGCCAGGCCGGCGTGCGCCAACGGGCCAATCAATACCAAGTTGAATAATTGAGTGACCACCAAGGTGAAGATCGCGATTTTCACCGGAGTACGAATGTTCTGTTGCGCATAAAAGCCCGGCGCCAGCACTTTGATCACGATAATCCCGAGCAGACCGACAGAATAGGCAATCAGCGCCCGCTGGGTCATTTCGGCATCGAAGCCACTGAACTGACCGTACTGGAACAGCGATACGGTCAACGGTTCAGCGAGAATCCCCAGCGCCAGTGCACACGGCAGCACCAGCACAAAGCACAGACGCAGACCCCAATCGAGGATTCGCGAATACTCATGGCGATCCTTGCTGGCGTAGGTTTTCGCCAGCGTCGGCAGCAGAATGGTGCCCAGCGCCACGCCGAGCACGCCGGATGGCAATTCCATCAAGCGGTCGGCGTAATACATCCACGACACCGAGCCCGCGACCAGAAACGAGGCGAAGATGGTGTTGATAATCAGCGAAATCTGACTGACCGACACGCCGAGGATCGCCGGCAACATCTGCTTCATTACCCGCCAGACACCGCTATCGCGCAGGTTCAGACGCGGCAACACCAGCATGCCGATCTTTTTCAGGTGCGGCAGTTGATAAAGCAGTTGCGCCAGACCGCCCACCAGCACGGCCCAGCCCAAGGCCATGACCGGCGGATCGAAGTACGGCGTCAGGAACAGCGAAAACACGATCATGCTGACGTTAAGCAGGGTCGGCACAAACGCCGGCACCGAAAAGCGGTTCCAGGTATTGAGAATCGCACCGGCCAGCGACGACAGCGAGATCAGCAATATATAAGGGAACGTCACCCGCAACAGATCGGAGGTGAGCTGGAATTTTTCCGGTGTGTCGGTGAAACCGGGCGCCGTGGCCCAGATCACCCAGGGCGCCGCGATCATACCCAGCGCAGTGACCACGGCCAACACCAAGGTCAGCAACCCCGAAACGTAGGCAATGAATGTGCGTGTCGCCTCCTCGCCCTGTTGGCTTTTGTATTCGGCCAGAATCGGCACAAATGCCTGCGAGAAAGCGCCCTCGGCGAAGATCCGCCGCAGCAGATTGGGCAATTTGAAGGCAATAAAGAAGGCATCCGTCGCCATCCCGGCGCCGAATGTGCGAGCAATCAGCGTGTCACGAACAAACCCCAAAACACGGGAAAGCATCGTGATAGAGCTGACGGCGGCCAACGATTTGAGCAGATTCATTGAGGGAATTTGTGCCTGTCGATAAACAGCAGGCGAACAAAGCGCCTACTTGTGCGATACTCCGCGCCGCAGCAGCACAGAGCCAAAGCTCGCGAGTTTACAGGTCAAGCGCCGGAAATAAATATCCCGCCTCTTTATACCTACCACTTAGCGGAACGTTTCAAGTGCCCTTGACAAGACTTCAACTCATCGGCATGATTCGCGGCCTATTTTGTTTGCTATTTCCTAAAAAGTCTTTCGAGGAGCTCGACGGTGGCCAACTCACCTTCCGCCAAAAAACGTGCAAAACAGGCTGAGAAGCGTCGCAGCCACAACGCCAGCCTGCGTTCCATGGTTCGCACCTACATCAAGAATGTAGTTAAAGCCATCGACGCAAAAGACGCTGAAAAAGCTCAAGCTGCATACGTTCTGGCTGTGCCAGTTATCGACCGTATGGCCGATAAAGGCATCATCCACAAGAACAAGGCTGCTCGCCATAAGAGCCGCCTGAATGGCCACGTTAAAGCGCTGAAAGAAGCTGCTTAATCGACGTAGTCATTAAAAAACCGACCTCAGGGTCGGTTTTTTATTGCCTGCGATTTGGTAAATCCCGCTCATAAAAAATGGGAGGGGACTCATCCCCTCCCACATTGCACATCTGATTTGCGCGTTATTGCTGAACCGGCACCCACGGCAGAATCGGGATGGCGGTCACCGCATTCTGCGGACTACCCTCGATCACGCGATCGCTGTAGACCAGATACACCAGCGTGTTGCGCTTCTTGTCGAGGAAGCGCACCACCTGCATGGTCTTGAACACCAGCGACGTGCGCTCCTTGAACACCTCGTCACCATCCTTCAGCTCACCTTTGAACTTGATCGGACCCACCTGACGGCAGGCGATCGAGGCTTCGGCGCGATCCTCAGCCAGACCCAAGCCACCTTTCACGCCCCCAGTCTTGGCGCGCGATAGATAGCAGGTCACACCCTCGACCTTCGGATCATCAAACGCCTCGACCACGATCCGATCATTTGGACCGACAAGCTTGAACACTGTCGATACCTGACCGATTTCTTCGGCCGAGGCCAGCAACGGCAACGCCATCAACAGACCCAACAATCCTTTTGCTATACGCATCAAGTTTTCCTTAAACCAGAATCAGGTTGTCACGATGAACCAATTCCGGCTCAGCCATGTAACCCAGCAAACCGACAATCGCCTCTGACGACTGACCGATAATTTTTTGCGCTTCCAGCGCACTGTAATTGGCGAGACCACGGGCGATTTCACGACCATCCGGCGCCACACAGACCACCATCTCACCGCGACGGAAACTGCCCTGCACCAACTTCACACCCACTGGCAGCAAGCTCTTGTTGCCTTGGGATAACGCCGACACCGCCCCATCATCCAACACCAGCGTGCCGCGAGTCTGCAGATGCCCAGCCAGCCACTGCTTGCGCGCCGCGAGCATGCCACGCTCAGGCGACAGCAAGGTGCCGATACGCTCACCCGCCTTCAGGCGATCAAGTACACGCTCAAGACGCCCACCGACAATGATGGTATGCGCACCGGAACGCGCAGCCAGACGCGCCGCACGCAACTTGGTCTGCATGCCGCCCCGCCCCAGCGCACCGCCAGTTCCACCCGCAACCGCATCCAGAGCCGGATCATCGGCGCGAGCCTCATAAATCAGCTGAGCCTCGGGATTGTTACGCGGATCAGCGTCGAACATGCCATCGCGATCCGTGAGAATCACCAGCAAATCGGCTTCAACCAGGTTGGCCACCAGCGCTGCCAGCGTGTCGTTGTCACCAAAACGGATTTCATCGGTGACCACGGTGTCGTTTTCATTGATCACCGGAATGACTTTCAGCTCGACCAGCGCACGCAAGGTGCTGCGGGCGTTCAGGTAGCGCTTGCGATCGGAGAGGTCGTCGTGAGTCAGGAGAATCTGCGCAGTGTGCCGACCATGCTCGGCGAAGCTCGACTCCCAAGCCTGCACCAGCCCCATCTGGCCAATTGCCGCGGCCGCCTGGAGCTCGTGCATCGCACTGGGTCGTGCGGTCCAGCCCAAACGGCTCATGCCGGCCGCCACTGCCCCTGAGGACACCAGCACCAACTCGACGCCGGCCTCATGCAAGGCCACCATCTGCTCGACCCAAACACTCATTGCCGCACGATCCAGCCCTTTGCCATCAGCTGTCAGCAAAGCGCTGCCGATCTTCACGACCCAACGCTGCGCACCTGTCACCTTGCTCCGCATCATCTTCAACCTTAGCTTGAGGGCAGCGCGACCCAGCGCCACCCATGACGTTATTTGTGACTTGCGATTTCCAGATACTAAAACGCCGCTCGATTGAGCGGCGCTTAAGTTTACTGCAACGAATCAGTCGCGCACGTAAATGATTTCCGGACCGTCTTCGTCATCCACATCTTCTTCGTCCCAATCATCGTCACCGATGTCATGGACCGACTTCACGCCGCTACGACGCAGGGCACGCTTGTCATCCAGCGCCTGCAATTGCGCGCGAGCTTCGTCTTCGATGCGCTGGTCGAGATCGGCCAACTCTTCTTTGTAAGCCGGATCATTGGCCAGACGATCAGCACGATCTTCCATGTAACGCATGATGTCATGGCACAGACGCTCGGTACCGATCTTGGCGATCGCCGAGATCACGTAAACCGGACCGGTCCACTCCAGGCGATCAACGATTTCCTTGACACGCTCTTCGTGCTCTTCTTCAAGGATCTGGTCGCACTTGTTCAGCACCAGCCAGCGATCACGCTCAGCCAGGGACGGGCTGAACTTGATCAGTTCGTTGACGATCACTTCCGCGGCATCCGGTGCACTGGTGTCATCCAGCGGCGCCATGTCGACGAGGTGCAGCAACAGACGCGTACGCGCCAAGTGCTTGAGGAAGCGGATACCCAGGCCAGCACCGTCGGAAGCACCTTCGATCAGACCCGGAATGTCGGCCACGACGAAGCTCTTCCAGCGATCGACGCTGACCACACCGAGGTTTGGCACCAACGTGGTGAACGGGTAGTCGGCAACTTTCGGCTTGGCGGCAGAGACCGAGCGAATGAAGGTACTTTTACCGGCGTTCGGCAAGCCCAGCAGACCCACGTCAGCCAGTACTTTCATTTCCAGTTTCAGGTCACGCTGCTCACCCGGCTTACCCGGCGTGGTCTGGCGTGGCGCACGGTTGGTACTGGATTTGAAACGGGTGTTACCCAGACCGTGCCAACCGCCCTGTACGACCATCAACTTCTGACCGGCCTTGGTCAGGTCGCCGATGACTTCCTGAGTCGCCGAGTCGATCACGGTTGTGCCGACCGGAACGCGCAGGATCAGGTCCTCACCTTTCTTGCCGGTGCAATCGGTGCTGCCGCCGTTGGAACCACGCTCGGCATCGAAGTGCCGGGTGTAACGGTAGTCGACCAGGGTGTTGAGGTTTTCGTCAGCCATCATGTAGATAGAGCCGCCATCACCACCATCACCACCGTTCGGACCACCGTTTTCGATGAACTTTTCCCGACGGAAACTCATGGCGCCATTGCCGCCATCACCAGCCTTTACGCGAATCGATACTTCATCAACAAACTTCATAACCAACGCCTCTCGCCATACGGACGAGCCGAAAAACAATCAAGACATAAGACTCTTGCAAAAATGAGCGCAGCGACCCCAAAACACGACCTGCATCGCACGCCGACAGCCCATACAAACAGTTTTGCAAGAGACTCACCCCACAAACGAAAAAGCCCCGTCGCAAGACAGGGCTCTTCCAGCGATCTCGCGATTAAGCCGCGACAACGCTCACGTAACGGCGGTTGAACGCGCCTTTTACTTCAAACTTGATCACGCCTTCGATTTTAGCGAAGAGGGTGTGATCCTTACCCATGCCTACACCGTAACCGGCGTGGAATTGGGTACCGCGCTGACGCACGATGATGTTGCCCGGAATGATTTTCTGGCCGCCATACATCTTGACGCCAAGGCGTTTGGCTTCTGAGTCGCGACCGTTACGGGTACTACCACCAGCTTTTTTGTGTGCCATGAGTTCAATTCTCCTAGTGAGGAATTAGGCTGAAATTAAGCCTGAATACCGGTGATTTTGATCTCGGTGTACCACTGGCGGTGGCCCATACGCTTCATGTGGTGCTTACGACGACGGAACTTGATGATGCGGACTTTATCGTGACGACCTTGGGAGATCACTTCAGCCACAACAGTAGCGCCAGCAACAACTGGAGCGCCGATGTTCACGTCGTCGCCATTGGCAACCAACAGAACGCGATCAAAGGTAACGGATTCGCCGGTAGCGACTTCCAGTTTTTCGATCTTCAGGTATTCACCTGGGGCGACTTTGTACTGCTTGCCGCCAGTAACGATTACTGCATAAGACATGGTATTTCTCCGATAATCCTGCTCACCCAGCTCTTTATAAGAAGAGGTATTGGCTGGCATGGCTGCATGGGGCTGGAAGGCCCGCTTGCAATTGCGTAAGGCAGGTGCTGCCCAGGAAGTTCAGGGTGCGCGATTGTACGCAAGGCGCCGCAGGCTTGCAAGTAGCCGTCCATCGCGCCTTGACAGGTCTGGATGGGGGTCCTAGCATGCCGCGCAACCCTTCTGGAGCGACTCTCGCTGATGCAACCCCAAGCTTTCTACCGCGCGGTGGCGGACGATTTTAGCGCCGTCGACGGCATCATCAAGAAGCAGCTGACTTCCCGAGTGCCGCTGGTATCGAAAATCGGCGATTACATCACCTCGGCCGGCGGCAAACGTCTGCGTCCTTTATTAGTGCTGCTGTGTGGCAAGGCCCTGGGTCGCGAAGGCGACGACATGCGCCTGCTCGCCGCCACCATCGAATTCCTGCACACCGCGACCCTGCTGCATGACGACGTCGTCGACATGTCCGGCATGCGCCGTGGCCGCTCGACCGCCAACGCCATGTGGGGCAATGCCCCGAGCGTGCTGGTCGGCGATTTCCTGTACTCACGCTCGTTCGAGATGATGGTCGAACTGGGCTCGATGCCGGTCATGAAGATCCTGTCCCAGGCCACGCGCATTATCGCTGAAGGCGAAGTGTTGCAGCTGTCCAAGGTTCGTGACGCCAGCACCACCGAAGAAACCTACATGGAAGTCATCCGCGGCAAGACCGCGATGCTTTTCGAAGCCTCGACCCACAGCGCCGCCGCGCTGGCCGGCGCCACCGCCGAGCAGAGCGAAGCCCTGCGTACCTTCGGTGATCACCTGGGCGTGGCGTTCCAACTGGTCGACGACCTGCTCGACTACAAGGGCGACGCCGAAACCCTGGGCAAGAACGTCGGTGACGATCTGGCCGAAGGCAAACCGACCCTGCCGCTGATCTACACCATGCGCGAAGGCACGCCTGAACAGGCAGCCCTGGTGCGTCAGGCGATCCAGAAAGGCGGGATCGAAGATCTGGAAAGCATCCGCATCGCCGTGGAAGCTTCCGGTTCTTTGGAATACACCGCGCAACTGGCCCGTGATTACGTGGCCCGTGCGATCAAGTGCCTCGACGCGCTGCCGGCCAGCGAGTATCGCGATGCACTGGTTGAACTGAGTGAGTTTGCGGTCGCCCGCACACACTGATCATCCCGAGCAATCAAGGGCCGCAGCCTTCTCCGAAGCCTGCGGCTTTTTGTTGCCTGCCCGCTTGCCGCTAAAACCTTATACAATGTGCGACTTTTAGCGATCCACATCCCAAGGAGCCTTAGTGAGCACGTTGCCACCCTGCCCGAAATGCAATTCCGAATACACCTATGAAGACGGCGCGCAACTGATCTGCCCGGAGTGCGCCCACGAGTGGTCGGCCAATGGCGAAGCCGAAGTGGCCTCTGATGATGCAGTGAAGAAAGATTCGGTGGGTAACGTCTTGCAAGACGGCGACACTATCACCGTGATCAAGGACTTGAAGGTCAAGGGCACCTCGCTGGTGGTCAAGGTCGGCACCAAGGTCAAGAACATCCGCCTGTACGATGGCGACCATGACATCGACTGCAAGATCGACGGTATCGGCCCAATGAAACTCAAATCCGAGTTCGTCAGAAAAGTCTGAACCTGTTGTGATCCATCCCGCGCCCGACGTGGGATGGAGCTTCACCCTCCCCGCTTTCCCCTAGCCAATTCACGCAATAGCCAAACGCCAGCCGTTTTGACCTTACGCAATCTTTACCCGGAAAAATTCACAATCTGCCAATAGGCACTTGCTATTTGATGAATAAGAATTATTCTCATTGAAACCTTTCAAGGAGATTAGAACCATGACTTATTTGATCGACGCGTGGCTGGATCGCCCACACCCTTACCTCAGAATCCTCCATCGGGAGACCGGTGAAGTCTGTGCGGTGCTTGAAGAAGAAGCCTTGCATGAACTGCAGGATCAGGGGGATCTGGACGTCAGCAGCCTGAATTCCAGTGAGCCGCTGGTGCTCAAGGAGCTGGTGCGCAATCTGTTCCTGTTCTGCTACGCCCGGGCGTTGCGCCCGACCAGCGAACTGCATCACAAGATAGAACTATGAAACGCGGTAAAAACTGTAGGAGTGAGCCTGCTCGCGATAGCGGTGTATCAGACAACACATCAGTCGACTGAAAACACGCCATCGCGAGCAGGCTCACTCCTACATTAGCCCGCCATCAAGGCAGGCCAGGTCTTACAGAACGTCGAGCAGTTCGACGTCAAACACCAGAACGCTGTGCGGCGGGATGCTGCCAACGCCTTGCGCGCCGTAAGCCAGCTCGCTCGGCACGTACAGACGCCATTTGCTGCCGGCATTCATCAGTTGCAGGGCTTCGGTCCAGCCAGGGATCACGCCGCCAACCGGGAATTCTGCAGGCTGGCCGCGCTCGTAGGAGCTGTCGAACACGGTGCCGTCGATCAGCGTGCCGTGGTAGTGAGTACGCACCTGGTCTTCACGGGTCGGCTTGGCGCCTTCACCTTGAGTCAGCACTTCGAATTGCAGGCCGGAAGCCAGAGTGGTGATGCCGTCACGCTTGGCGTTTTCAGCCAGGAAGGCCAGGCCTTCGCCAGCAGCGGCTTCAGCCTTGGCAGCTGCTTCGGCTTGCATGATCTCGCGGATCACTTTGAAGCTGGCGGACATTTCTTCCTGACCCACACGGCTTTCCTTACCGGCGAAAGCGTCGGTCAGACCGGCCAGGATCGCGTCCAGGCTGACACCCGGTGGCGGATTGTCGCGCAGCTGGTCACCCAACTGACGGCCGATGCCGTAGCTGACGCGGGTTTCGTCGGTGGACAGATTTACTTCGGACATGACACTGCTCCGCTGTGCGGACGGCCACAAGACTTGCCGTGCGTGCACAGCGCGTCCCGGCGCGCCCGGAACCAAAAGGGCGAGCAGACTAGCACAGATGCCAGACCTGTGGCGCGCAGGGCCTACAGGGCCGAGCGCCAGGCAAGCGGTACTTTCAGGCTTTCCTCGCCACTGGCGCCGAGGCCACACATTTCATCGTGTACCGAGGTGTGTACGAGGTTGAACGGCAACACCGGGAAACTGTGCAAAAGATCCCGTGCGTGCTCGACCGAACGCAGCGTCAGCATGTTGCCCTTGAGATCACTCAACGGGTACGCCGCGCCATGCATCCGCGCTTCGAGCAGGTAAATCCCGCCTTCCATGGAGATCAGGTTCAGCTCATCAACCTTTTTGGCGATGGCAAACGCATTCAACTCTTGCAGGTTCATGAACACACCTCACGCAGTGGCGAGCCAAGACGTCTACAGGGATATGCCCGCGCGCAACAAAGCACAAGCCACAAACGACACCGCCCGTCTGTTTCGCAACAGACGGGCGGTGTTTTTTGCAGCGATCAAAACGTGATCAGTGCTTGGTGACCTTGTCCAGATAACCCATCGCGCAAGCCGAGAGCACGAAGGTCATGTGAATGATCACGTACCACTTCAGATGCTCGGGATCGACGTTCTTGGCATCCATGAAGATCCGCAACAGGTGGATCGAGGAGATCGCCACGATCGAGGCCGCCACTTTCATCTTCAACGACGAAGAATCCATGGTGCCCAGCCAGTTGAGCTTTTCCTTGCCTTCATCGATGTCCAGTTGCGAGACGAAGTTCTCGTAGCCGGAAATCATCACCATGACCAGCAAGCCGCCCACCAGAGCCATATCGATCAGCGACAGCAACACCAGAATCAGATCCGATTCAGCCATCGAGAACACATTGGGAATGACGTGGAAAACTTCCTGGAAGAACTTCAGCGCCAGCGCCAGCAACCCGAGGGAGAGCCCGAAGTAGATCGGCGCCAACAGCCAGCGCGAGGTGTACATTGCGTTTTCGATAAAGCGTTCCATTGAATCTCACACATGGGGTGGGGGTGGTAATCGGCGGCGAGTATACCAGCCACCTGTGACACCCAGAAACTGCCCGAAAATCCGTCACCTGCGCGTGTGTGGCATTTTTTTCTGCTAGTGTCCAAGCCAATGACAGCTCAGCGACAGCGGACAGGACGAGTGGAAATGGATGTGCGATTGCCGATAACGACTGCCGGAATTTGCTTGACCCTGCTCCTCGGCGGCTGCTCGCCCGGTGACGAGAAGCATGCGCTCAGCCTGGAAGAAAAAACCGCAAAATTCGAACAGTCACTCGATGCCATCAGCGATCCGAAGCTCAAGGACGCCGTCACCGAACTCGGCGGCTCGCTGCTGTTGCTTGAACGCGCCCAGCTCAAACTCGACAGCATGGTGGCAAAAACCGAATACGGTGAAGACGCCCTCGGCATCCTCAAGCACTACCCTGCCCCGCAGGCGCTGGTCGACACCTTCATCAATGGCCTGTTCGTGCTGCACAAGGACGCCAGTTCCGATTACCTCACGGATCTGCAACCGGTCTTCCCGTTCAACCTCAACATTCCCGGCGGCTTCCTGTTTCCCCATGGCGTGGAATGGCAATCGGTCACCCTGAGCAACAAGCGCGTCATTGCTTACCAGCCGGAGTGGTCGGAAACCGATCCAGGCATTCAGTTAAGCCCCTCAAGCTCCAACGTCACCAATCCCGATGACCTGACCGTGACCTACCCGTTCATCGACGGCCTCGACGTGGACAAGAAAACCCAGCCACAACCGGTGAGCCTGCAAGGCAAAGTGGAAGTGATCGCGCCGCGACGTCTGTTCAGTTTCGATCTGAGTAAAAAGGATGTCGGTCAGACGCGTACCGATGACAACCTCAGCGTCAAAGTGCTGAAACTGGAAAAGAACTACGCCGAGGTCGAATTCAGCAACAACCTGCCATTGGCTCCGGAAGTCGCCGACGCCCAGCTCAATCCGCTGATCGTTCAGGCCCGCGACGCCACCGGGCAATATCTGGTGCGTGCCGGCTCGATCAACGAAAGCCCGGAGCAGGTGTCCTTCTACGAAAAACAACTGGCACACCTGCAACAGCAGAAGACCTGGAGCGACACGCTGGAAAAACAGCTCGGCGACGAACAGCAAGCCTTCGATCAACAGCACCCGCGCCGTTACAACAAGGTCTACTTCAACGGCCCGATCGAAACCCTGGAAGTCAGTGTGCTCGACTTCTCGGCAGTCACCGTGACCCGCAAAACGCTGGATCTGCCCATTCGCGCGTTCCATCAGCACACCACGGAAAAAGCCATCCAGCCGCTGGATCTGCCGGTGGTGGTGTATGACGATCTGGCCGTGAACTGGCTCAAAGGCGCAAGCCTCACTGAAGAGCAGTTGAAGGCTGGCATCCGTGTCCATCAATCGGTTGAAGACCCAAGCGCCGCGCGCATCGAGTTTTCCCATCGCCGCACCTTCAACGATGAACTGCTCGGCGATGACTTCAACCCCGGTGAAAGCCCGGTGACATTCTTCACCGAAAAACGCAGCGGCAAACTCGATGAACCCATCGAACTGCCGCCCGAGGCTTATCAGGTTGATCCGCTGCGAGCGACGATCACCTACGATTTGAATCTGTTCCCGGAAACCCCGGCGATCGCCGTTGGCTCGATGCCGCTGTTTCTGGCAACGGTCGACAAGAAATCCTACGACGGCAAGTCTCTGCCCAAAGGCCTGGAGATCAAGAACAACACGCTGGTGGTGGACCTGAAACTGTTCCCCGCCAACGAGTGGCGATTCTTCGTCAAGGACGACAGTGGCAATTACCTGAAGCAGATTCTTTCGGTCAGCCACGACGCGAGCGCAGAAGGCCCGGCGCTGTTTGGCGTGCATTATTTTTATGGCCGTCCAACTCACGTGGAGACCTATCAGCGAACCGACCTCGCCACCGTGCAATACGGTTTTGAGGTCAAACTCGACAAGGCGCAGATGCCTGATTCGGCACCCTGAAAAGATCGCAACCTGCAGCAGTCCCTGCGCAGATCTGCGTCAATTGAGGCTGCGGCCTCGGCCACCGTTGATCTGCCGCAGCTGGGCTTGCAGGTGCAGGCTCCAGATCTGCGGATCGTCGGCCAACTGATAGCCGTGCATCGTCAGACTTTCAACGATGGTGTCGAGGATTGACTCGGCGGCGATCGGTCCGTGAAACGGGCCCTGAGCTTTGATGGCGGAAGGTTGTTCGCCGGCCATGCCGGCAGCGAAGAGCAGCGTCCACATGCCGTTATCGCCGGCCAACGGTTTGATGGCGCATTCGATGCGGGTCACAAGACCCAGGCATTGACGGGTGAGGCAGAGGTTGCGCGACATGGCGGCGACCCTCGGTGAAGCCGGTATTCAGCCCTCACGGGAGGACTGGCTCGATCCAGTGATACTGTCGATATCCTTGAGCTGAGAATAGAAGAAAAGTCCGCCGCGCAAGCCGGATAGAACCAAAAGGCGCCGAATGGTCATTGTGTGAATATTGGCGCCAGAGTGATGGCACATTTCCCGAAGATCACTGCAAAAACCAATGTGGAAAACAAATGCAGGAGTGAGCCTGCTCTCGATGGCAACGTGTCAGGCAACATTTTTGCCGACTGACACACCGCCATTGCGAGCAGGCTCACTCCTGCAGTTTGACCGCGCCAGGCTTAAGCGGGTTTGGCTTCGGCCAATGCTTCCTGCGCCAATTCCTTCTCGGCTTCCTTGAGGTCTTCTTCGCTGATCATTTCGGCGATGTCGCGCAAGCGCTCGACCACCCGCGCGTTGATGCTGCCTTCAGGGAATTCGCCCTCCTCGTTTGGCGTACCCGCCGGCTCGCCGGCCAGCAGACTCAACGCCTCATCAGCCTGACGCACCGCGTAAACGTGGAATTGCCCGGCGCGCACCGCCGCCAGCACTTTCTCATCCAACATCAGTGTCGCCACGTTGGCCTGCGGAATGATCGCGCCCTGCTCGCCCGTCAGACCGCGTGCTTCGCAGAGACGGAAGAAGCCTTCGATCTTCTCGTTGACCCCGCCGACCGCCTGCACCTCACCGAACTGGTTGATCGAACCGGTGATCGCGAAGCACTGCTTGAGCGGGGTTTTCGACAGCGCCGAAATCAGCGTGCACGCCTCGCCCAGCGACGCACTGTCGCCATCGACGTAACCGTAGGATTGCTCCAGCGCGATGCTCGCGGAAATCGCCAATGGGAATTCCTGGGCGTAACGGCTACCCAGATAACCGGTGAGGATCATCACGCCTTTGGAGTGGATCGGTTGACCGAGATTGACCTCGCGCTCGATGTCGACGATGCCGCTGCCGCCCGGGTACACCGTGGCGGAAATCCGCGCCGGCACACCGAACGCCGAGTCGCCGACCTCAAGCACCGTCAGACCGTTGCACTTGCCGACCGCCGCGCCATCGGTGTCGATCAGAATGATCCCGGCGAGCATGTCGTCGAGAATCCGCGCCGAGACACGCCCGGTGCGGGTCGCCTTGGCTTTCAGGGCTCGCTCGATGTGCCCGGCATCAGTCATTTCATCGCCAGCCAGATGACGGATGAAATCCGCTTCGCTGACCAGTTGGAACAGATCGCCGATACGCGCCGACAAACGCCCCTGATGTTCGGCCAGACGCGCGCTGTAGGTGGCCAGGCGCGCCACGGCATCTGCAGTCAACGGCGCCATGCCTTCTTCCGAAGTACGGGTTTTCAACAGCTGGGCGAACTGCTCCAGGCTCTCGTCGACCATCGGAATGTCTTCGTCGAAATCGACCAGAACGCGGAACATCTCCTGAAAGTCCGGATCAAGGTCTTGCAACGTGTAATACAGCGACCGCGCACCGATGATGATGACTTTGACCTGCAACGGAATGTGCTGCGGGTTGAGCGTCACGGTGGCGAAGCGGCCCATCTCGCCCAGTGGCGATTCCATTTTCAGCTTGCGCGATTGCAGAGCACGCTTGAGCGCATCCCACACGAACGGCTCGCTGAGCATTTTTTCTGCTTCAAGGATCAGGAAACCACCGTTGGCGCGGTGCAAGGCCCCCGGACGCAACTGACGATAGGTGGTGTAGAGCGCGCCCTGATCGGTGGTGTATTCGATGCGGCCGAACAGATTTTCATAGGTCGGATGCGGCTCGAACACCACCGGCGCACCGCCGCTGGCCGGATGACCGACCACCAGGCTTGGTGCGTATTGCTCTTCCAGCAGCTTGCGCGCGACGGCGTCGGTCTTGCTGTCGTCGACCAGTTGCTCGACAACGGTTTTCAGCAGATACACCTGCATCGCTTGCAGATAACCGCAGACAGCAGCATTTTCTGCGTACTTCTCCGACAGTGGCGACAGCAACGGCTGCAAGGCCAGCGTGATGGTTTCTTCGTTGAGCGAACGCAGTTGGTTGTTCGACTCGCGCTTCCACTGCGGCAGGCTGGCGAGTTCTTCGTTCAGGCGCTCTTCGAGGCCGGAGATGTCATCGTGGAAACGCTCGCGATCAGCCTCCGGCAATTGCGAAAACTCGGCTTCATCCAGCGCCTTGCCATCAAGCATCGGCGTGAACGCGATGTTGCTGCTGTCGCGGTACAGGGCGACGTCTTTTTCCAGGGCCAGACGCTCGATGATGTCGAGGGCCTTGTCGTAGCGCTGGTTGAAAGCGCGGTCGATGGCGCTTTTCTTTTGCTGGTAGGACGGGTGCTCGAACACCGCCGGAAAAGTCGCCAGCAGGTTGTCGATCAAACCGTTGATGTCACCGATGAACGCGCCGGCCGTGCCCGATGGCAGTTCCAGGGCGCGGGGCTCGCGCGGTTCATCGAAGTTGTTGACGTAGACCCAGTCGGCCGGGGTCTGCAGGCGCTTGCCTTCGGCCTTCAGGTAGCGTTTGACGAACGAGAAGCGACCGGTACCGGGCTCGCCCATGACAAAGACGTTGTAACCGGGGCGTGGCATGGCCACACCGAACTGCAAGGCTTCGACCGCGCGTTCCTGGCCGAGCACACCGCGAAAGGGCTCCAGATCATTGGTGGTAGTGAAGCTGAACTGTTCAGCGGAAAACGGACGGGTCAGCGCTTCGGGCGCTAGACGCAAGCTGGCAGCAACAGGATCAGGCATCGGGCTTCCTTAACAATCAGGCGGGGCAGATAGCGGCATTCTGGCGCTGCCCGTGCCCCACTGGCAAGGCGCGCCATGTGACAAAGCATAGACAACTCGCCCTCTGCGCAGCAGGCCCCCGGAAAACGGGCTTATGACCAAATCTTTTGTAAAAAATCACGGAACTGCGGGAACGTGCCTAAACTCCAAACTGCGCGGCTGGAACTAATACCGGCCCACTGGCTTCGTTTGGGTCTGTTTCGTACAGAGCTTGGGGGCCAGAACCCTGTCCATTGGTATGCACACAAAGAGAACAAAGCTATGAAACGGATTCTTCTCGGTACTCTCTTCACCGCTGTATCCATCAACGCAATGGCGCAAGCCCCGGGCGGCCCGGATTGCGGTTGGGGCAACATGCTGTTCGAAGGTCAGCGTGGCACCCCGGCGCACTTCCTCGCTTCCACCACCAACGGCACTTCCGGTAACGCCACCTTCGGCATGACTTCCGGCACCAACGGCTGCTCGACCAACGCATCGCTGACCTACGGCGGCAAATCCTGGTTTGCCATGAATGGCATGATGAACGAGCTGTCCGAAGACATGGCCAAGGGCAACGGCGAAGCGCTGACGACCTACGCCGTGGTACTGGGCGTGGCGCCGGAAGACCGTGCGCACTTTGCTGCCGTCACTCACGAGCACTTCCAGCAGATCTTCAGCAAGGCTGACGTGACCGCTGAAGACGTGCATACCAACACCCTGGCCGTTCTGAAATCAGACCCACGTCTGGCCAAGTACGCGACTCAGGCTTAAGCTCGGCCTCACCCGCTTCCTTCGGGAAGCGGGTTTTGTTTTTTGAACGTGCCCTTCCCGGGCAATACCAGAAAAGTCATGCTTGACGGTGACCTGTGGCGAGGGGATTTATCCCCGATCGGCTGCGAAGCAGTCGGGAAACCTTTGCATGCGGTGTATCTGATGCAATGGAGTTGCAGGGATGGGGGCTACTGCGTAGCCCATCGGGGATAAATCCCCTCGCCACGGGGTATGAGTTTCCCCGCTGACTGCTCGGTATTCCCGCCATTCGGGCTTTTGTTTCTTTCTTGTTTAAGTTGCCAACTATGCTCAAACGCCTTGCCTGGCTGGCGCTCTGTGTCTGCGCCCCGCTGTCCGCCGCGCCAAACATCGACCCTCAACGTTTGCAGCAACTGGCCAACGACCGTTTCTGGATTTCCCTCGGTCACTACGAGACCGCCAAACTCGGCGGCTGGCGCAGCTATGTCAGCGACAGGAAATTCTTTCTCGCCCCTGATGGCAATGAGCACCCCGATCACGAACTGGCCGCCACCGTGCAGGCGCTGTACGCCCCGGCCAGCCTCGGCGAGCAACATGCACAATGCGTTTATCCGGCGCGCACCCGTTGGCTGAAAGCACAACTCAACCTTAACGATCTGCCGACGCCGGAATGCGCCGAATACAAGAAATGGATCAAGGACGTGTCGCCGCACAGCGCGGTGATGATCTTCCCGGCTGCATATCTCAACAGCCCGTCATCGATGTTCGGCCACACCCTGCTGCGCATCGATCAGGCTGACGTGCAAAGCGACAAGACCTCGCTGCTCAGTTACGCGATCAACTTCGGCGCCTATATCGAAGGTTCCGACAACAGCATTCTCTACGCTTGGAAAGGCTTGATGGGCGGCTATCCCGGCCTGTTCGCGCTGGTGCCGTACCAGGAAAAACTCTCCGAATACCGCAGCCTGGAAAACCGCGACCTGTGGGAATACCGGCTGAACCTGACGCAAGAAGAAACCGCACGCATGGTCGAGCATGTGTGGGAGTTGAAGCAGATCCAGTTCGACTATTTCTTCTTCGACGAAAACTGCTCGTATCGTCTGCTTGAACTGCTGCAAGTGGCGCGCCCGAGCCTGCGCCTGACCGAACAATTCCCGCTGACCGCGATCCCCACCGACACGGTCAAAGCGGTGAAAGAGGCCGGGCTGGTGGAAAGTATTGAATACCGCCCATCCCGCGAGCGTGAATTGCTCAGCCGCGCCGAGCCGCTGAGTGGCGCAGAACAGCAATGGGTACTGAAGGTCAGCGCCGATCAACAGCAGCTGCAAGACCCGGCCTTCAAAGCCCTGCCCCGCGCCCGCCAAGCCTTGATCATCGACGCGGCTTACCGCTTGGAACGCTATCGCGCCAACGGTCAGGAACGCGATCCGCAGCGGGCGCAACGCAGTTTCGAACTGCTGCGGGCGATCAATAAAAACCCGGCACCGGATCTGGAAATCCCACAACCCGGTCTGCCCGAAGACGGCCACGAATCACGCACCTGGCAGGCCGGAATCGGCACACGGGGCGATCGTGCTTTCGGCGAGTATGGCTTGCGCATGGCTTACCACGACCTGAACGACAATGCCGAAAGTTTCCCACTGGGTGCGCAGATCGAAATCCTGCAGATGAAACTGCGCCAGTACGAAGGCAATCACTGGCAATTCCAGCAACTCGATCTCGCGACCATTCGTTCGCTGACACCGCGCAATGAGTTGTTGCAGCCGCTGTCATGGCAGGTCACTGGCGGGCTTGAGCGCGTACCGGGCAAGCATGACGACGAAACGCTGGTCAGCCACGTCAATGGTGGCGGGGGTGGTACGTGGCAATTGGGCGAAGACGTGCTGGGTTTCGCCCTCGGTACGGTGCGGGTTGAACACAACAATGACTTCGCCGGTTTCATCGCCCCGGCGGCCGGCTTCAACAGTGGCGTGTTGTGGAAAAACCCGCTGGGCAATCTGAGTGTGGAGGCCAAGGGTGATTACTTCACCAACGGCGAAGTGCGCCGCAGCCTGAGCCTTAATCAGCAGTGGGAATTGTCGCGCAACCTTGGTTTGCGCCTGAGTGCGCAGCGTGAGTTCAGCCACGTCGCGACGCCAGAGACGGAAGTCATGCTCGAAGTGAAGTGGTATCACTACTGATCAGGCACATCGCAGAACCTGTGGGAGCGGGCTTGCCCGCGATAGCGGACTGTCAGCCGACAAAGATGTTGAGTCTGATGGCCTCGTCGCGGGCAAGCCCGCTCCCACAGGGTTCTCCGGTGTTCAACGAAATACTCACATGTCTTTCACCAACGTCCGACGAATCCCCTTCTAGACTTTCCCCATAAGCCGTGTGACGGCTCGGGAGAGTGCGATGTGGCGGTGTGCGGGTTTGCTGGGGGTTTTGCTGTTGCTGGGTGGTTGCCAATCCACCCATGAAGATCTGATCGCCAAAGGTTATCCACCGGCCTTCGCCGACGGTTTCGATGACGGTTGTGTCAGTGGCCGGCAGGCTGCCGGTTCGATCAGCGGCGAGTTTCGCAAGAACGTGCCGCGCTATCTGAAGGATAAGCAGTACGCCGACGGCTGGACCGATGGCTTCCGCCAGTGTCAGGCAATGCTGGAAAACAAGGATCGCGAAGACTACCGCAACGAACACTGGGACCAACGCGAGCGCGCCTGGCAGCAGCAGAAAGATCAGGACGCCGGGCGGGCCTATCGTTCGCAATAGGTCGCTTGCAGACATCCAGTGAAACCAAATGCCTGCGACCATGGCCAGACTCTATAAAGAGGAGGACACCATGAGCCGCGCTTTCGTCAACGAAGACAACGCCGCCGCGCAAGCCGATCAACCGGTCGAACGCCATGTCAGCGAACAGCCCAATTACGTTACGCCGCAAGGTCTGGCGCAGTTGCAGGCCAAAGTCGCCGAGCTGCAAGCGCTGCACGCCGAACAATCGGCCAAGGGAGACCAGGCAGACAAACAACGCCAGGCCGATCTGGAGCGCGATCTGCGCTATTTCAATCAACGCCTGAGCAGCGCTCAGGTGGCTGTCGCCGCCACCTCCACCGACAAGGTGCAGATTGGCAGTTGGGTGACCTACGCCGACGAACACGACACCGAACGCCGGGTGCAACTGGTCGGTGAAGATCAGGCCGACGCCAGCAAAGGCCTGATCAATTGGGGCTCTCCGTTGGGCCGGGCATTGCTTGGCGCCCGACTCAACGATGAGGTGCTGTGGCAGCGCCCCGCTGGCGATCAAGTGATTGAAGTGATCCGCATTGAACCGGCTTAAACCACGCCTTGGGCCAGCATCGCATCGGCGACTTTGACGAAGCCGGCGATGTTTGCGCCTTTGACGTAGTTGATCCGCCCGTTCTCTTCGCCGTAATGCACGCACGCGTGATGGATCGACTGCATGATCGCGTGGAGCTTGCTGTCGACCTCTCCGGCCGTCCACAACAGGCGCATGGCGTTCTGCGACATCTCCAGACCGCTCACCGCCACGCCGCCGGCATTCGATGCCTTGCCAGGCGCGAACAGAATCCCGGCCTCGATAAAGATATCCACAGCCTCCAGTGTGGTCGGCATGTTCGCGCCTTCGGCCACGCACACGCAACCGTTGCGCAGCAAGGCGCGAGCGGCTTCGGCGTCGAGTTCATTCTGAGTGGCGCATGGCAGCGCGATGTCGCATTGCAGCGACCACGGGTGCTGACCGGCGCGGAACTCCAGACCGAATGCCGTGGCCAATTCGCTGATGCGGCCGCGCTTGACGTTTTTCAGTTCCAGCAGCGCCAGCCATTGCTCTTCGCTCAGGCCTGCCTCGCAGTACAGCGTGCCTTCGGAGTCGGACAGCGAAATCACCTTGCCGCCCAGGTCCATGACCTTGCGCGCCGCGTACTGCGCAACGTTGCCGGAACCGGAGATCGCCACGCGTTTGCCTTCGACGGTTTGCTCACGACGCTTAAGCATCTCTTCCGCGAAATACACGCAACCGAAACCGGTGGCTTCCGGGCGAATCAGGCTGCCGCCATACGTCATGCCTTTGCCGGTCAGCACGCTGGTGAACTGGTTGCTCAGGCGCTTGTACTGGCCGAAGAGGAAACCAATCTCCCGCGCGCCGACGCCGATGTCACCGGCCGGCACATCGACGTCCGAACCGATGTGACGGTACAGCTCACTCATGAACGCCTGGCAGAAACGCATGACTTCGGCATCGCTCTTGCCCTTCGGATCGAAGTCCGAACCACCCTTGCCGCCGCCCATGGGCAGCGAAGTCAGGGAATTCTTGAAGGTCTGTTCAAAGGCGAGAAACTTCAACACGCCCATGTTCACTGATGGGTGGAAACGCAAGCCGCCCTTGTACGGGCCGATGGCGCTGTTCATCTGAATGCGGAAACCGCGATTGACCTGAACCTTGCCTTGATCGTCGACCCACGACACGCGAAACACCACCGCTCGCTCCGGCTCGCAAATGCGTTCCATAATCCCCGAGGTCAGGTAATGCGGATTGGCTTCGAGAAACGGCCACAGACTGCGCAGGACTTCTTCGACGGCCTGGTGGAATTCAGGCTGATCCGGGTCACGTTTTTTCAGCCGGGCGAGGAAGGATTCGACGGATTCGATCATGGGAAAAGTCTCGGCAAATTTATTGTCGTTGGAAGAGATTGAGCCGGACTGTAACAAACGAATTGCGCACAGGAACAGAGCAAAATGTCGCAGTTATGAAATTAAATGGTGCACAGGATATAAATCGGTTCGTTTTTTGCCCTGATTTCGCACCTGAATAGGGAGACCAAATTCAAGTCATGCACCAACAGTTACACCGCCATCGCTGGCAAGCCAGCTCCCACAGTTTCCAGCGGCGTTCACAAAAATCAGGGCATGACAAAAATTCTGTGGGAGCTGGCTTGCCAGCGATGAATCCCACTCGGTCAACCTGAAAACCCAGGCAAAAAAAACGGAGCCCGAAGGCTCCGCTTTTTCATGCAACCAACCCGAATCAGGCCAGTTTCTTGTGACGTACCCGGTGTGGCTGGGCAGCTGCTTCGCCGAGACGCTTTTTGCGATCGGCTTCGTACTCGGTGTAGTTACCTTCGAAGAAGATCGCTTGCGAGTCGTCTTCGTACGCCAGGATGTGTGTCGCCACGCGGTCAAGGAACCACCGATCGTGAGAGATCACAATGGCGGCGCCCGGGAAGTCCAGCAGGGCTTCTTCCAGGGAACGCAGGGTTTCAACGTCGAGGTCGTTGGACGGTTCGTCGAGCAGCAGGACGTTGCCGCCCTCCTTCAGGGTCAGCGCCAGGTGCAGACGACCGCGCTCACCACCGGACAGGTCCTTGACGAACTTCTGCTGGTCGCCGCCCTTGAAGTTGAAGCGACCGACATAGGTACGCGACGGGATCTCGTAGTTGCCGATGCGAATCTGGTCGGAACCGTCGGAGATCTGCTGGAACACAGTCTTGCTGCCATCCAGGTCATCGCGGCTCTGATCGACGCAGGCCAGTTGCACGGTTTCGCCGACTTCGATGCTGCCCGAATCCGGCTGCTCCTTGCCCATCAGCATGCGGAACAGAGTCGATTTACCGGCACCGTTACCGCCGATCACGCCGACGATGGCGCCCTTCGGCATCGAGAACGACAGGTTGTCGATCAACACGCGATCGCCGTAGCCCTTGGTGACGTTTTTGAATTCGATGACCTTGTCGCCCAGGCGTGGACCGGCCGGGATGTAGATCTCGTTGGTTTCCGAACGCTTCTGGAATTCCTGCGATTGCATTTCTTCGAAGCGTTGCAGACGTGCCTTGGATTTCGACTGGCGGGCTTTGGCGCCTTTGCGCACCCACTCCAGTTCTTCCTTCATGGCTTTTTCGTGCGCCGACTGCTGCTTGGATTCAGCGGCCAGACGATCGGACTTGGCTTCAAGCCAACCCGAGTAGTTGCCTTCGTATGGAATGCCCGCGCCGCGGTCGAGTTCGAGAATCCAGCCGGCGACGTTGTCGAGGAAGTAACGGTCGTGCGTGATCGCTACCACGGTGCCCGGGAAGTCGTGCAGGAAGTGCTCGAGCCACGCAACGGAATCGGCGTCCAAGTGGTTGGTCGGTTCGTCGAGCAGCAGCATGTCCGGGGCGGACAGCAGCAGGCGGCACAGGGCCACACGACGCTTCTCACCACCCGACAGGTGTTCTACTTTCGCATCCCAGGCCGGCAGACGCAGCGCATCGGCGGCGACTTCCAGTTGGCGCTCAAGGTTGTGACCGTCGCTGGCCTGCAGGATCGCTTCGAGTTTGGCCTGCTCGGCGGCGAGTTTGTCGAAGTCGGCATCCGGATCGGCGTAAGCCGCGTAGACCTCGTCCAGACGCGCTTGCGCATCCTTGATCACGCTGACCGCTTCCTCGACCACTTCACGCACGGTCTTGGTCGGATCAAGTTGTGGCTCTTGCGGCAGATAACCGATGTTCAGGTCCGGCATCGGACGGGCTTCGCCCTCGAACTCGGTGTCGACGCCGGCCATGATTTTCAGCAGCGTGGACTTACCCGAACCGTTGAGGCCGAGTACGCCGATCTTGGCGCCGGGGAAGAAGGACAGCGAAATGTTTTTGAGGATTTCCCGCTTCGGCGGAACAACTTTGCCCAGCCGATGCATGGTGAAGACGTATTGAGCCATGGAGAACCTTGGGTCAGTGACAGATGAATGATTGGAGCGCAGGCGATGCCCGGCCAGGCCGATGCGCGTCGTTCACTTGATCACTTGTTGGCCATCAAGGCGTGCGCGCTAAAAAAACCTGAGTCTAGGAGCTGGAACGCTCCCGCGTAACCGGCAAAGCTACCTTAATGACGGAAGGCAGTCCAGCCGCGAGGGGCTGGCACTTCGCCACAACTCAAGGCATGCTAGCCGCCCTTCGGGCGTCCGGCTTATAGTGCACGTCGCGCCAGTCCAGCCAAACCGCAGGATTACAGCTTGTCCAACGTTACCCCGCCAGCTTCTGTGAGCGCGTCCAATCCGGGGACCGGCTCGCCCCTGCGCGGCACATTAAAGGGTGCGCTGGCGACGCTCGTGCTTTTGCTATTGGCGTTGCTGTTCTGGCAACTGCTTGACCAACTGCGCGAAACCCAGAAAAACCAGCGCCAGTACACCATCGACTACACTGCCGACCTCGCCTCGCAGGTCAGCCTGAACATGGCGCTGAACGCGCAAATCGCCCTCAATCTGCTACCGATCGTCGAACAACCGCAATCGGCCGACGAACAGCAGCAATTGCTACGCAAGCTCCAGCAATCGTTACCGGACTTGCGCAGTCTGGCGTTACTCAGCCCCTCCGGCAAAATCATCAGCGACAGCGCCGCCGACAGCTCCGACGCCGTCTACCTCACCGAACTGGTGCGGCGCAGCCATGCCCAGGCGCATTACTTCAGTAACGCCGACGACGGTTCGACGGTGCATCTGTTACTCCACCAGGCCAGTGGCAGCACCCGTGGTTATTGGGCCTTGCGCCTGACACCGACGTTCTTTGATTCACTGACCAAACAGAGTGAAACCGGACTGCGCCCGTTGTGGCTGGTGGAAAACCGCATCAACCACCAGATCATCAGTCGCGACGAAGCCCTGCCGTCGGCCAAACCCGGCGTCCTCAGCCCGGACGATCTGGCCAACACCGTGCTCACCGTGCCGCTGAGCAGCAGCGATTGGCAATTGCGCGGGCTGTTCGACCGCCAGCGTGTGCTCGAAGAACTGCTGCCGGCTTTCATCGGCAAATGCCTGCTGGGCCTGGCCTTCTCGATGCTGCCGGTGATCGCCTTGCTGAACATGCGCCGCCGTCAGCGCCAGGTGCATGAAGGGCGTCGACGTTATCAGGACATTTTCGAGGGCACCGGTGTTGCCCTTTGCGTACTTGATTTGTCCGGGCTGAAACAGGTTTTCGAACGTGCGCAGATCCAGACCAGCGATCAGCTCAAGGCCTGGCTCGACCAACCGCAGCAGCGCCAGCAATTACTTCAGGAGCTGCGCGTCACCGAGGTCAATCAGGTGGCGCTGCAACTGCTCAACGTCAATTCCTGCGAGCACGCCTGGCAACTGTTGATCGACGGTCATCCGCACCGTCACTGTGCGATTGGCAACCAGGTGCTCGACGCCGTGCTCCAGCAGCAAAAGCAGCTGGAACTGGAAATCAAACTGCCGGACATCAACGGTCGCGACCAGCACCTGTGGATGGTCCTGCGCCTGCCGACCGAACAGCATGACTACAAAGCGGTAATCCTCAGCATCAACGACATCACCAGCCGCAAGCTGGTCGAGTTGTCGCTGCTGGAGCGTGAAGGCTTCTGGTCGGACGTGGTGCGTACCGTGCCGGATCACCTGTACGTGCAAGACGTGATCAGCCAGCGGATGATTTTCAGCAACCACCACCTCGGCCAGACCCTCGGTTACAACCGCTCCGAATTGCATCAGATGGGCGAATACTTCTGGGAAATTCTCCTGCACCCGGAAGACGCCGATTACTACCACCGCTCGCGGCAGATGCAGCGCCACGCCGGTTACAGTCAGTTGCTGCAATGTCAGTTACGTTTCCGTCATCGCGATGGCGAGTGGCGGCGCTTCGACATCCGTGAACAGGCACTGGCGCGCGACAAGCACGATCAGGTCACGCGCATCATCGGCGTGGCCAAGGACATCACCGAACAGATCGAGGCCAGCGAATCGCTGCGCGACAGCGAGCAGCGCTACCGCATGCTCGCCGAAAGCATCAGTGACGTGATTTTCTCCACCGACAGCAAACTCTCGCTGAACTACGTCAGCCCCTCGGTGCAGGCGGTGCTGGGCTACGACGCCGAGTGGATTTTCCAGAACGGCTGGCAATCGACCATCGCCAATCCGCAGCAACTGAGTGGCATCTACAGCTTGATGGATCGGGTCAGCAAGGCGCTGGACAAACCCGAGCAACTGGCGCTGTTGCGCAATCAAGTGCAGACGCAACTGTTCCTGTTCGACTGCCTGCGCGCCGACGGCCGCAAGATCCCGATCGAACTGCGTCTGGTGTTGGTTTGGGATGAACACGGTGCGTTTGAAGGCGTGCTCGGTGTCGGTCGCGACATCAGCCAGCAACGCCGCGCCGAGAAAGACCTGCGCATGGCCGCCACGGTGTTCGAACACTCGACCTCGGCGATTCTGATCACCGACCCGGCCGGTTATATCGTCCAGGCCAACGAAGCGTTCAGCAGGGTCAGCGGTTACGCGGTGAGCGAGGTGCTCGACCAGTTGCCGAACATGCTCACCGTCGACGAACAGCAGGACGCGCACCTGCGCTACGTGCTCAAGCAATTGCACTTGCACAACACCTGGGAAGGCGAAGTCTGGCTCAAGCGCCGTAACGGCGAGCATTATCCGGCCTGGGTCGGCATCACCGCCGTGCTCGACGACGAAGGCGACCTGGCCAGTTACGTGTGTTTCTTCAGCGACATCAGCGAGCGCAAGGCCAGCGAGCAGCGCATCCATCGCCTCGCCTACTACGACGCCCTGACCCACCTGCCCAACCGCACGCTGTTCCAGGATCGCCTGCACACCGCGCTGCAATCGGCCGAACGGCAGAAGTCGTGGGTGGTGCTGATGTTCCTTGACCTCGACCGCTTCAAACCGATCAACGATTCCCTCGGCCATGCCGCCGGCGACCGCATGTTGAAAGACATGGCCACGCGCCTGCTGGCCTGCGTCGATGATGACGACACCGTGGCGCGCATGGGCGGCGATGAGTTCACCTTGCTCCTGCAACACCGCTCCAGCCGCGAGATGGCGCTGAACCGGGCGATTCATGTGGCCGAGCAGATTCTCGCCAGCCTCGTGCGTCCATTCGTACTGGAAAGTCGCGAGTTCTTCGTCACCGCGAGCATCGGCATCGCCCTGAGCCCGCAGGATGGCAACGAACTCAGCCAGTTGATGAAGAACGCCGACACCGCGATGTACCACGCCAAGGAGCGCGGCAAGAACAACTTCCAGTTCTATCAGGCCGACATGAACGCCAGTGCGCTCGAACGCCTGGAACTCGAAAGCGACCTGCGCCACGCCCTGGAGCAGAACGAATTCGTCCTGTATTACCAGCCGCAGTTCAGCGGCGACGGCAAACGCCTGACCGGCGCCGAAGCCTTGCTGCGCTGGCGCCATCCGCGTCGAGGGCTGGTGCCGCCGGGGGATTTCATTCCGGTGCTGGAAGAGCTCGGGCTGGTGGTGGACGTCGGCGACTGGGTGATCAGCGAGGCTTGCCGTCAGCTCAAGACCTGGCACCAGAACCGAGTGCGCGTACCGAAGGTGTCGGTAAACATTTCCGCCAGGCAGTTCTCCGACGGCCAGCTCGGCACGCGAATCGCCACGATCCTGCGCGAAACCGGCCTGCCGCCGGCGTGCCTGGAGCTGGAGCTGACTGAAAGTATTTTGATGCGTGAAGTCAGCGAAGCGATGCAGATTCTCGCCGGCCTGAAAAACCTTGGCCTGAGCATTGCGGTCGACGATTTCGGCACCGGTTATTCATCGCTGAACTACCTCAAGCAATTCCCGATCGACGTGCTGAAGATCGACCGCACCTTCGTCGACGGCCTGCCGTCCGGTGAGCAGGACGCGCAGATCGCCCGGGCAATCATCGCCATGGCCCACAGCCTGAATCTGGCGGTAATCGCTGAAGGCGTGGAAACCCATGAGCAACTGGACTTCCTGCGTGAGCATGGTTGCGATGAGGTTCAGGGGTATCTGTTCGGGCGGCCGATGCCGGCGAGCCGGTTCGAGGCGCAGTTCAGCAATGACGCGCTCTTCATGTTCGACTGAACATCTGCGGTGCGGCCTTCGCGAGCAGGCTCGCTCCCACAGGAATTGATGTCGATCATAAAATCGCAGGCCTGCCTCGATTACTGTGGGAGCTGGCTTGCCAGCGATGGGGCCAGCAAAAGCACCGCACATCTGTCATGAACGCCACTTGTCTGCGACATGATGTCGTTTCATATGCCATCCAAAACCCATTGGGTTAGAATGCCCCCCTTTTCTGCCCCCGATCCTTGAGGACCGCCATGTTCAGCCGTGATTTGACTATTGCCAAGTACGACGCCGATCTTTTTGCCGCCATGGAGCAAGAAGCTCAGCGCCAGGAAGAACACATCGAGCTGATCGCTTCGGAAAACTACACCAGCCCAGCGGTGATGGAGGCTCAAGGCTCGGTTCTGACCAACAAGTACGCCGAAGGCTACCCGGGCAAGCGTTACTACGGTGGTTGCGAGTTCGTCGACGTTGTTGAGCAACTGGCCATCGACCGCGCCAAAGAGCTGTTCGGCGCCGATTACGCCAACGTTCAGCCGCACGCCGGTTCGCAAGCCAACGCCGCTGTTTACCTGGCCCTGCTGCAAGGTGGCGACACCATCCTGGGCATGAGCCTGGCCCACGGTGGTCACCTGACCCACGGCGCCAGCGTTTCCTCCTCCGGCAAGCTGTACAACGCCGTGCAGTACGGCATCGACGCCAACGGCCTGATCGACTACGACGAAGTCGAGCGTCTGGCGGTTGAGCACAAGCCGAAAATGATCGTGGCCGGTTTCTCTGCCTACTCGCAGATCCTGGACTTCCCGCGTTTCCGCGCCATTGCTGACAAAGTCGGTGCCTACCTGTTCGTCGACATGGCTCACGTAGCCGGTCTGGTCGCCGCTGGCGTCTACCCGAACCCGGTGCCTTTCGCTGACGTCGTGACCACCACCACGCACAAGACCCTGCGCGGTCCACGTGGCGGCCTGATCCTGGCGCGCGCCAACGCCGAGATCGAGAAGAAGCTGAACTCCGCGGTATTCCCGGGCGCCCAGGGCGGTCCGCTGGAGCACGTGATCGCCGCTAAAGCGATCTGCTTCAAGGAAGCGCTGCAGCCTGAGTTCAAGGCCTACCAGGAACAAGTGGTGCTGAACGCCCAGGCCATGGCCGAAGTGTTCATCGAGCGCGGTTTCGACGTGGTTTCGGGCGGTACCAAAAACCACCTGTTCCTGCTGTCGCTGATCAAGCAGGACATCTCCGGTAAAGACGCCGACGCCGCTCTGGGCAAAGCGTTCATCACCGTGAACAAAAATTCCGTGCCAAACGATCCACGCTCGCCGTTCGTTACTTCCGGCCTGCGTTTCGGTACCCCGGCTGTGACCACTCGCGGCTTCAAGCAAGCCGAGTGCAAAGAGCTGGCCGGCTGGATCTGCGACATCCTGGCTGACCTGAACAACGAAGCGGTGATCGACGCCGTTCGTGAGAAAGTCAAAGCCATCTGCAAGAAACTGCCGGTATACGGCGCGTAATTGCGACGTTAAATCTGCAGCATGAAAAACCGGCCAAGTGATTGGCCGGTTTTTTTTCGCCTGAATTTTTTCAAACGCTTGAACCGCTCAAGAATGGGACTTACCGCACAACTGGTCAGACCGGTCATGCCAATTCGTCATTTTTCACTTGCGATCTCGAAAAAACAGCGCCTAGACTGCACCCGCACTGGACATACCGGTAAGACCACAATAATTAAGTCCTGAATCTGATGCGCCAAGCGCACGGCAGCCAGGACACCGACCAGGATTCCTCCCATGCTCAGATGGTGCTCCCGTTCAATCTTCCTCCAAGTGGTTCTCGGACTGATGCTCGGCATCGTCTGCGGGCTGACCCTCCCTGAATACTCGGCCCAGCTCAAACCGCTCGGCGACGGTTTCATCAAACTGATCAAGATGCTCATCGGCCTGATCGTGTTCTGCGTGGTGGTCAGCGGCATCAGTGGCGCGGGCGATCTGAAGAAGGTTGGCCGGATCGGTCTCAAATCGGTGATCTACTTTGAAGTGTTGACCACCATCGCGCTGGTGATCGGCCTGGTATTCGCCTTCAGCACCGGCATCGGCAGCGGCGCGAATATCCATCTGGAGCAGCTGTCCGCCGCCGACATGGGCGACATCGCCGAGCGCGGTCAACACATGCACACCACCACACAGTTCCTGATGGATCTGATCCCGACTTCGGTGATCGGCGCATTTGCCGACAACAACATCCTGCAAGTGCTGCTGTTTTCGGTGCTGTTCGGCAGTGCGTTGAATCTGGTCGGTGAAGCGGCGTCGGGCATCTCGCGACTGATCAACGAACTGAGCCACGTGATCTTCCGGATCATGGGCATGATCGTGCGTCTGGCGCCAATCGGCGTATTCGGCGCCATCGCCTTCACCACCAGCAAATATGGCCTCGACTCGCTGCAACATCTGGGCAGTCTGGTCGGCCTGTTTTATCTGACCTGCATCGCGTTCGTCAGCGTGATTCTCGGTCTGGTGATGCGCGCCTCCGGCCTGCGCATGTGGCCGCTGCTGAAATACCTGCGCGAAGAATTGCTGATCGTCATGGGCACCGCGTCCTCCGATGCCGTGCTGCCGCAGATCATGCGCAAACTTGAACACTTGGGTATCGGCAGCTCGACCGTCGGCCTGGTGATCCCCACGGGCTACTCGTTCAACCTCGACGGTTTCTCGATCTACCTCACCCTGGCCATCGTGTTCATCGCCAACGCGACCGGCACGCCGCTGGCCATGACCGACCTGCTGACGATTCTGCTGGTGTCACTGATTACTTCCAAAGGCGCCCACGGGATTCCCGGTTCGGCGCTGGTGATTCTCGCGGCGACGCTGACGGCGATCCCGGCGATTCCGGTGGTCGGTCTGGTGCTGGTGCTGGCGGTGGACTGGTTCATGGGCATCGGCCGGGCACTGACTAACCTGATCGGCAACTGCGTCGCCACCGTGGCCATCGCCCGTTGGGAAAAAGACATCGACGTACAACGAGCCAACAAAGTACTGAGCGGCCAGCAGGGCTACACCTTTCAGCCGCGTAAAACAGCAACTCCGGCGCACCAGCAAGAGTTCTGATTTTCAACCCTGCCGGGATGGCCGCTGGCTGCGATCTTTTGATCTGGCTTGCGGCGTCTCTCGCAGGCACATGGAGCTAGACCAGTGATAACCACATCAACCGTCGTCAACTCAGTCGTAGAAAAACTCCGCGCGGCATTGGCCCGTGGTCAGTGGCGCTCCGGCGACATGCTGCCGGGTCAGCGCGAATTGGCCGAACAACTGGGCATCAGCCGCCCAAGCCTGCGCGAAGCGGTGATCGTCCTGGAAACCCTCGGCCTCGTCCGCTCGATGCCGGGCAAAGGCGTGGTGGTGCTCGACGCGCAACTGAGCGACAGCCAAAGCCACGACAGCGCAGTGGCCGGCGCCAGCCTCGAAGACGTGCTGCAACTGCGTTACACCCTTGAACCGTTCATCGTCGGCCTGGTTGCACAGTCGATCAGCAGCAAGGAAGTCGGCCAGTTGCGCCTGACCTTGATGGACATGCGCGAAGCCCTCGACGCGGGCGACAGCGAAGCCGGGGTCAGCGCCTACATCGCGTTCCATGAGGAACTGTTCACCCTGACCTCGAACCCGATTTTCCAGAGCGTGGTGCAGCAGACCAGCAATGCCCTCAAGCAGAGCGCCGAAGTGCTGCGCAACTCCCCGGAACACCTCGCCGAACGCCTCGAAGAAAACGAAGCCGTAGTGCGTGCAATCCGCAGCAAGAACAGCGCCCAGGCCAGCGCCGAAATGCGCCGGCACATTCTGCGCGAAGGTCAGCGCATGGGCATCGAGCTGAACATTCCGGAAGACAACTTGAGCAACTGAATTTCTTCACACTGGAGACCGGCCATGAACAGTCTTGCCACGCCGTCGCACAACCGCCAGATGTCGACTGCCCTGCCCTTCTCCCGCCTGCGAGCGCCGGTGGAGGATCTGTATCCACGGCTGTTCGATGCAATTCTGGAACAACGTATCGCACCCGCCAGCCGCTTCACCGAAGAGAGCCTCAAGCAGATGTTCGGTGTCAGCCGCGCAGATGTGCGGCGGGCGCTGACGCAGTTGGCACATGAGCACATCATCGTGCTGCGCGCCAATCATCGGCCACGCGTTGCCGAGCTGGACGCGGAGCACACAAGGCAGACGTTGCATGCCCGGCGACTTGCCGAAAGCACGCTGGTGCGGCTGGCTTGTCAGCGGCCGTCGGTTGAAGGGCTCAAGCGCCTGCGCGCCTTGATCGAACGTGAGCGTCAGGCCGTCGAGCAGGATCGGCGTGGCGCGGCCATTCGCTTGTCGGGGGAGTTTCATCTGCAATTGGCGCAGATGGCAGGAAATGCACCGTTGGCGCATTTTCTGCGAAGTCTGGTGCCGCTGACGTCGCTGGCAATTGCAAGGAGTTCGCGGAACACGCACAGCTGTTGCGCGTGGCAGGAGCATGTGGCGATTGTCGAGGAGGTGGAATGTGGCGATGCTGCCAAGGCCGGGTTGCTGATGAATCGGCATCTGGATCATCTGGAGCAAGCCCTGCTGAGTTCACCCCTTGGGCATTGTGTTGCCGGGTAAATCGCTATCGCTGGCAAGCCAGCTCCCACAGGGTTCGAGTCCACCGCTAGAACTGTGGGAGCGGGCTTGCCCGCGATGGCGTCATCACGGGCACCGAGCAGCCCTCAGCCCGCCGCTACCCGCGCAAACCCCGCCCGAATTTTCTCTTCCGGCAGATCATCGGCAATAAATACAATCACACTTTCCCGCACCTCACCCTCGGCCCACTCGGTGTCCCAGTCGAAGCCGTACAACTTCAGAACGCCCTGGAATACCAACCGCCGATCTTCCCCGGCAATATTCAGCACGCCCTTGTAACGCAGCAATTGCTTGCCGTGCTCTTCCAGCAGTTCATTCATGAACTCGCTGAGCTGATCGATATCCAGCGGCTGATCGGTGCGCAGCACCAGACTGGAGATGCGATCGATGGACGGTGCTTTGCTCACCGGCCGCAGGCTCAACCCGCCGCCAAGGTCGGCATTGAGATTGAAGCCACGTACGTCGAGCAGTTCGGCCAGATCGATGTTGCCGTGCTCGACCACGCGGATCGGCGCGCGGCGGTTGATCCGGGTCAGACGCTCGCTCAACGCCGTGAATGCGGCTTCGTCGACCAGATCGGTCTTGCTCACCAGCAAGCGGTCGGCGAAACCGATCTGCGCCTGGGCGATGGTCTGGGTCAGATGATGCTCGGCGTGCGCGGCATCGACCAGCGTGATGATGCCGTCGAGCAGATAACGCTCGCGCAGTTCTTCGTCGATGAAGAAGGTCTGCGCCACTGGCGCCGGATCGGCCAGCCCGGTGCATTCGATCACCAGACGATCAAAGGCAATTTCGCCGCTGTCCAAGCGCTCAAGCAGCAAATACAGGGCTTTGGTCAGATCAGTGTGGATGGTGCAGCAGACGCAGCCATTGGCCAACGTCATGACTTGCACCGGCTCGTCGCCCAACAACTGGGTGTCGATACCGGCGTCGCTGAATTCGTTTTCGATCACGGCGATTTTCAGGCCGTGCTCGGCTTTCAACAGGTGGCGCAGCAAGGTGGTCTTGCCGGCGCCGAGGAAACCGCTGAGTACCGTTACAGGTATGGGAGAAGACAAAACACGATCTCCTGAAAGAAACACAAAAACAAATGTGGGAGCGAGCCTGCTCGCGAAGGGGTCGTGTCAGTCGACATCATTGCTCGATGACACACCGCTTTCGCGAGCAAGCCCGCTCCCACAGGGGGATTGCATCAACCGAAGGCTGTCAGCTCAACAGCACTTCGGCCCACCCTTGCCACCATAACGGGCTTCCTGACGTTCGCGAAAGAACATCTCATAGCTCATCACCGGTTTGTCCGGGTGCTTGGTTTGCATATGCTCGACGTAAGTGTCGTAGTCAGGCATGCCGACCATCAGGCGCGCGGCCTGCCCGAGGTATTTACCGAGGCGACTCAGGTCATTGAACATGCTGCAATCCTCTGGTTACGCATCCGGCAGAGCCTGGAATGGCGATTCTTTGTCCGTACGCTCTTTTTTGCCCCAGGCGGCGATGCCGACCTTGAGTGCATAGAACAGGATGCTGAACACCACAAACAGGAACAGCGCGGTCAGCGTTGCGTTGGTGTAAGCGTTGAAGATCACGTGCTGCATCTGCTCGACGCTTTTTGCCGGTGCCAGCACCTGACCATTGGCCAGCGCATCGCTGTACTTCTTGGCCAGCGACAGGAAGCCGATCGCCGGGTTGGCGTCGAACAGTTTGATGAAGCCTGCAGTCGTGGTGCAGATCAGCAGCCAGGTGGCTGGCAGCAAGGTGACCCAAATGTAGCGCTGACGCTTCATTTTGATCAGGACCACGGTGCCGAGCATCAGCGCGATACCGGCGAGCATCTGGTTGGAGATACCGAACAGCGGCCACAAGGTGTTGATACCGCCCAGTGGATCGATCACGCCTTGGTACAGCAACCAGCCCCACATCGCCACACAACCGGCGGTGGCGATCAGGTTGGCGGTCCACGATTCGGTACGTTTCAGCGCCGGAACGAAAGAGCCGAGCAGATCCTGCAACATGAAACGCCCGGCACGGGTGCCGGCGTCTACCGCAGTCAGGATAAACAGCGCTTCGAACAGGATCGCGAAGTGGTACCAGAACGCCATGGTGTTTTCACCCGGCAGGACACTGTGCAGGATCTGCGCGATACCGACCGCCAGGGTCGGCGCACCACCGGCACGGGCCAGGATGGTGGTTTCGCCAATGTCGTGCGCCACGGCTTGCAGCGCCTCAGGCGTAATCGCAAAGCCCCAACTGGAGACCACTTGCGCAACAGACACCACATCACTGCCGACGACGGCGGCCGGGCTGTTCATGGCGAAGTACACGCCAGGCTCGATCACCGAGGCAGCGACCATGGCCATGATGGCGACAAACGACTCCATCAGCATGCCGCCGTAACCGATGTAACGGGCGTTGGTTTCGTTATCCAGCAGCTTCGGCGTGGTACCCGAAGAAATCAGCGCGTGGAACCCGGACACCGCACCGCAAGCGATGGTGATGAACAGGAACGGGAACAGGCCGCCCTTCCACACCGGACCGGTGCCGTCGACGAACTGGGTCAGCGCGGGCATTTTCAGTTCGGGCATGGTCACCAGAATGCCGATTGCCAGAGCGATGATGGTGCCGATTTTCAGGAACGTGGAGAGGTAGTCACGCGGCGCCAGAATCAGCCAGACCGGTAGCGACGCAGCGACGAAACCGTAGCCGACCAGCATCCAGGTAATTTGCACACCGGTGAAAGTGAAGGCCTTGGCCCACACCGGATCAGCGGCAATCTGCCCACCCAGCCAGATCGAACCGAGCAGCAGCAACACGCCGACCACGGAGATCTCGCCAATGCGGCCCGGACGGATGTAGCGCATGTATATGCCCATGAACATCGCGATCGGGATGGTCGCCATCACGGTGAAGATGCCCCACGGGCTCTCGGCCAGTGCCTTGACCACGATCAGCGCCAGCACCGCGAGAATGATGATCATGATCAGGAAGCAGCCGAACAGGGCAATGGTGCCGGGGACCCGGCCCATTTCTTCACGCACCATGTCGCCCAGGGAACGGCCGTTGCGACGGGTCGACATGAACAGAACCATGAAGTCCTGCACCGCGCCCGCCAGCACCACGCCGGCAATCAGCCACAGCGTGCCGGGCAAGTAACCCATCTGCGCCGCCAGTACCGGGCCGACCAGAGGTCCCGCGCCAGCAATCGCTGCGAAGTGGTGACCGAAGAGAATGTGTTTGTTGGTCGGAACGTAGTCCAGACCGTCATTGTTTAGAACGGCGGGGGTGGCCCGACGCGGATCGAGTTGCATCACATTGTTTGCGATGAACAGGCTGTAGTAACGGTACGCAACCAGATAGATGGCCACGGCAGCGACCACAATCCACAAGGCGTTGATCGCCTCGCCTCGGCGCAATGCCACTACGCCCAGGGCGCACGCTCCTACGATTGCCAGCACTAGCCAGGGTAAGTGGCGTAGCAGGCTATTATTATTTTTCATTTTATTATTCCAGCCAGGGTGGACAAGAAAGACAGCCACCCCGAGTTTAGCGCTTACGGCGCCAAAGGCCATACCCCGACATTGGTCTAGACGCTTTACTGGTTGGCTCGCCCCCGCTTGCGGGGTCTATAGTCAGCAAACCTTCAGGAGGATTGCGCCATGAGCGAGCACCCTGCAAATCGTCGCCGCTTCAAACGAATTGCGTTCGATGCCAGAACCGAATTACGCCAGGGTGAATATATCTGGCAGGTGAAGCTGATCGATCTTTCACTCAAGGGACTGTTGATCGAGAAGCCAGAGCCATGGCTGGGCATTGCCGAGAATACTTTCCATGTCGATATCCATCTGAGCGAAGACGTCCATATCGAAATGGATGCGCAGCTTAAACACGATGATCACGGACAACTCGGCTTCGTCTGCCAGCACATCTCTCTTGATTCGATTCAACGCTTGCGGCGGTTGATTGAACTCAATCTGGCTGACGAAGCCGAGCTGGAACGCGAACTGGGTGCATTGATCGAAATCTAGTGGCAACACAAATCAATGCCCTGTGGCGGACTCTGTGGCGAGGGGATTTATCCCCGATGGTCGCGTAGCGGCCCCAAAAAATGGGCTGCTGCGCAGCCATCGGGGATAAATCCCCTCGCCACAGAATTCACCAGAAGACAGTTTTTTATTCGAAGAGCGCGTCGAGGGCTTGTTCGAGGCGGGTGACAGCGATGATCTGCAAGCCCGCAGGTGCTTCTTTTGGTGCATTGCCCTTGGGTACGATCGCCCGTTTGAAGCCATGCTTGGCTGCTTCTTTCAAACGCTCCTGACCGCTCGGCACCGGGCGCACCTCGCCGGACAAGCCGACTTCGCCAAACACCAGCAGATCATGGGGCAATGGCCGATTGCGCAGGCTCGACATCACGGCCGCCATCAACGCCAGGTCGGATGCGGTTTCCAGCACCTTCACCCCGCCGACCACATTGAGGAACACATCCTGATCGTGGGTCGGAATGCCACCATGACGGTGTAAAACCGCGAGCAACATTGCCAGACGATTCTGATCCAGCCCCAGCGTCACCCGACGCGGGTTGGCCAAGTGGCTGTCATCGACCAGTGCCTGCACCTCCACCAGCATCGGTCGCGTGCCCTCCCACGTTGCCATCACCACACTGCCCGGGACTTCTTCCTGGGCACGGGTAAGGAAAATCGCCGAAGGATTGGAGACTTCCTTCAGGCCTTTGTCCGTCATACCGAACACACCCAGCTCGTTGACCGCACCGAAACGGTTTTTCACCGCCCGCAGCAAACGCAAACGCCCGTCGGATTCACCTTCGAAATACAGCACGGTATCGACCATGTGTTCCAGCACGCGCGGGCCCGCCAGCGCGCCTTCCTTGGTGACGTGACCAACAAGGAAAATCGCTGTGCCGCTTTGCTTGGCATAACGCACCAGCAACGCCGCACTTTCGCGCACTTGGGAAACGCCGCCCGGCGCCGATTGCAGTTGTTCAGTGAAGATTGTCTGGATCGAGTCGATCACCATCACCTTGGGCTTTTCCTGACGGGCGGTGGCGATGATGGTTTCGATGCAGGTCTCGGTCATCACCCGCAACTGGTCCTGCGGCAAGCCGAGGCGACGGGCGCGCATGGCCACCTGCTGTTGGGATTCCTCGCCGGTGACGTACAGCGCTGGCATGCTCTTGGCGAGATTGCACAGGGTCTGCAACAGGATCGTCGACTTGCCGATCCCCGGATCACCGCCGATCAGCACCACCGAACCATCCACCAGACCACCGCCGAGCACGCGATCGAGTTCACCGGACGCGGTGGAAAAACGTGGAATCTCCTCGATGCTGACTTCGGCCAGGGTCTTGATCTGCGCCTGTTGCCCGGCCCAACCGGTGCGGCCGGTGGGCGCGGTGGCGCCGCCGCTCTCGATCATGGTTTCAGTGAGGGTGTTCCAGGCACCGCACTCGCCACACTGGCCGGCCCACTTGGGAAAGGTTGCGCCGCACTCGGTGCAGCCGTACATGCGCTTGGCCTTGGCCATCAGAACCCCCGACAAAAACCGCGATGATAACGCACGTGCCGCCAATCAGCGCGGCGCAGCAGTACGGATTTCCCCGTTGGCCAGACGCGCGGCGCTGTTGCCCAGCCGATCTTGCGCATCCAGGTCGGCACCTTTGGCCTTGAGGGCGTCGAGCAACTCCAGTCGCTTGAACAGACCGGCATACATAGCGGCCGTCTGACCGGCAGCGTTACGTTGGTCGGGGCTGCAATCGGTGGCCATCAAGCGTCGGGCAATCTGTAACTCACCCTTGAAAATCGCGCCCATCAACGCCGTGTTACCGCGCTGATCCTGAGCACACGCATCGGCCCCGGCGGCGAGCAATCGTTCCACCGCTGGTGCCTGCCCGTGATACGCCGCCAGAATCAGCGCGGTGTAACCCTTGTCATCGCGAGTGTCGAGGGAGTAACCCGATTCGATAAAGCTCTCGAGCATCGGCACATCACCACGCCGGGCAGCGTCGAAATAGTAGTTTTGCAACTGAAGTCTGATAGCGTCGGGGCTCTGCGCATCAGGTGCCGCCCACGCGTTGAATGACAAACAACCGGCCAACATTAAAAGACAGATACGCATCAGCGATCTCCTTGAGCGAAACGGGGCCTGAGTCAGGCCCCGCATTGCATGAGCCTCGAATCAGTCGACCAGTTTGGCCGCCAGTGCCTTGACTCGGCTGAGGTCACCCTTGGCCACCTCGGTCACGCCGGTGCCGTATTCCGGATCGGCCTTATAAAGGAAGGACAGGATGATGTGCTTGCTCTCGTCATCGGTGCTGGCCAGCGAGCCACCGAAGCTGTCGATCAGATCGCGGCGTTCCTTTTTGCTGAACGAGCGATACAGATCACCGGCCTGCTTGAAGTTCTGTTCACGCTGGATCTTCGCTTGCTGAGTGCTGCCCGACAGCGCCGACTGGCTGTAACGAGCGGTTTGCGTTTCTTCACGCGGTTGCACACGGCTCGGCTGATAGTTCACCCCGGAGCTGCTCGCGCCCACGTTCATCGCACCATCCTGATTGCCATTGTTCACCGCAACTTTCGGCGCATTGATCGGCAATTGCAGGGCGTTGGCGCCCAGGCGATACATTTGCGTATCGGCGTAAGAGAACACCCGACCTTGCAACAGACGGTCTTCCGAAGGCTCGATGCCTGGCACAACATTGGAAGGTGCCATCGCAACTTGCTCCGTCTCCTGAAAGACGTTTGCCGGATTACGGTTCAACACCATTTGTCCAACTTTTCGTTCTGGAATACCCGGCCAGATCTTTGTCGCATCCAGTGGATCAAAATCAAACGTGGACAAATCTTGTGGCTTCAGCACTTGAACGTACAAGTCCCATTTCGGGAAGTTACCCTTATTGATATTAGTGACCAAATCCGTCGTCATGTGACTGTAATCTTGCCCTTGAACCTTGACGACTTGTTTTGGCGTTAAGTTGTTAATTCCCTGCAAACTCTTCCAGTGAAACTTCACATAGTGAATTTCGCCTTTGGCATTCACCAACTTGTAAGCATGTACACCATTGCCATCCATCTCTCGATAACTGGCTGGAGTTCCCGAATTGGAATACAACTCGGTCAGCGTACGCGTGGCTTCCGGTACGTGAGAGAAGAAGTCGAAGCGGCGCGAGTCGTCATCCAGGTTAGTGCGCGGGTCGGGTTTGAACGCATGCACCATGTCCGGGAACTTGATTGCATCACGAATAAAGAAGGTCGGAAAATTGTTGCCGACCAGGTCCCAGTTGCCATCGGCGGTGTAGAACTTGGTGGCGAAACCGCGTGGGTCCCGCAGGGTTTCCGGAGAGTGGTTGCCATGCACCACGGCGGAAAACCGCACGAATACAGGCGTGCTCTGGCCGGCGGCAAAGACCTTGGCCTTGCTCAGGTCGCCAAGGTCATTGGTCACGGTGAAAGTGCCATGGGCGCCGGTGCCACGGGCGTGAACCACGCGCTCCGGGATGCGCTCGCGGTCGAAACGCTGCAGTTTCTGGATCAGTTGCACATCCTGCAGCAGCACCGGGCCATTGGCACCTGCGGTTTGCGAGTTCTGGTTGTCGCCGACTGCTGCACCGTTATCGCGGGTCAGGGGAGCGGCCTGCACGGAGAAGGTCAGCAGGCTGGCGGTGAGTAAGCCAATCGTACGGCGATGGGGAAAAGCCCCCAGTCCAAGAGCGGAATTCATATCAGGATCCTCTGGTTTTTTTGGGCGCATCCAGGTGCGCCACACCAAGGCTAGAGGCCTGTGCCGTCGAACATAAATAGAAAGAACGTAACCCCATGATTGAAAAATTTGGCTTTCCGATCAGCAGGTTACGGCGTATTTCGCGCGCGATTAGTGGCACTTTGCAAACTAATCGTCGATTAGTGTGTCGATAAAAACGGGCATTGTAAGAAGGTGTTTCGCGCAGGACGCGTTTTGCTGATTTACACTGCGTACACCAAAACTCATCTGTAACAAGGAAATAACCTATGGGCGTGCTTAGCGAGTTCAAGGCCTTCGCGGTCAAAGGCAATGTGGTCGACATGGCCGTCGGTATCATCATCGGTGCCGCGTTCGGCAAAATCGTTTCGTCCTTTGTCGGTGATGTGATCATGCCGCCAATCGGTCTGCTGATCGGCGGCGTTGACTTCAGCGATCTGGCCATTACGCTGAAAGCCGCCGAGGGCAATGCCCCTGCGGTAATGCTGGCTTACGGCAAGTTCATCCAGAGCATCCTTGATTTTGTGATCGTCGCTTTCGCGATCTTCATGGGCGTCAAAGCCATCAACCGCTTGAAACGCGAAGAAGCCGTGGCGCCTACCCTGCCACCGGTTCCGACCAAAGAAGAAGAATTGCTGGGTGAGATCCGCGATCTGCTCAAGGCCCAGAACACCCGGCCCTGAACCTTCCGCACGATAAAAAACGGCGCCTGTGGGCGCCGTTTGTTTACCAGTAGTTTTCTACCGCGACCTGGCCAGGCCTGCGGGTCAGGCTGAGGTTCATGTGGCGCTTTTTCAGCAGCGCGCGAGTGTCGTCGATCATTCGCGGGTTACCGCACAACATGACCCGCGAGTGTTCGGCAGTCAGCTCAACGCCCGCAGCGCGCTCCAATTCACCGTTCTCGATCAGCGTGGTGATTCGGCCATGCAGCGCATCCGGGTGTTCCTCGCGGGTGACAGTGGCAATGAACTGCAGTTTGTGAATGTGCTCGGCGAGGTAATCACGCTGCGCCAGTTCGGCGATCAGTGTCTGGTAGGCAAGTTCGCGCGCCTCTCTGACGCTGTACACAAGGATGATGCGCTGGAATTTCTCCCACACCTCGAAGTCCTGCAGGATCGACAGGAAAGGTGCCACCCCTGTGCCTGTGGACAATAGCCATAAATCGCGACCGTCGACGAAACGATCAAGGGTCAGATAGCCGAACGCCTGGCGATCGACCAGCAGCGAGTCGCCAACCTCAAGCCGACTCAGCTCACTGGTGAACTCGCCCCCGGGCACCACAATGGAAAAGAACTCAAGAAATTCATCGAAGGGAGATGACACCATGGAGTAGGCACGCCACACGGTGCTGCCATCGGCCCTGGTCACGCCGAGTCGAGCGAACTGACCCGCCCGAAAACGAAATCCCGCGTCGCGGGTTGTACGCAAGGTGAACAGGCTGGGGGTCAAGGGTTGTATGGCCACGAGGGTCTGCCGGGTGAATTTCTCTGTACTGGCTGTCATAGGGCACTCCATTCAACGGTTGCCACCAGTTTCCCGCAAAGCCACGCGCTTAAATACCACCGATTTGTAATGGCATTCAGCACGTATTTCGTGCTTGTAAATCCTGTACAAAACTATGACATTCATGACTAATAAGTAAAACTTTGTAAAAGATGTCACACCCCATATAAAACAATATGTACTTAAGAACTAGTTATTCAGTTTCTACTCCATTCAAGTGCAAAAAAATCAAAACAATATGTAGGAAAGGTCCTACACTCGTTGGCGTGCGGGTCCGGTTGGATCCAAAAAAGCACCCCAGTTATCGCATGGAGCTTTGGTAATGGAAACGTGGAAGGAGTCGCAGTTAAAGCAACTGACTTTCGCCAAAGGTATAGATTCGGCATATCCGATATTGCTCAGATTTGCCGAAAATCTGGGTTTTAACTTTTGTGCGATATCGGTTACTTCGCCCCGGCAGGTCACGCAATTAAACGCCTTGCAAATCAACAACTACCCTCAAGACTGGAATCAAAAATATGAAAAAGACAACTTCAATCAAATTGATCCCGTAATAGCACACTGCAATCATTCAATGATCCCCATCGTCTGGAATGAAAAGGCATTCTCAAATGCCCCACAACTATGGCAAGGGTTGAAGCAACAGGGTCTGCAACATGGCTGGTCGCAATCGTTCCACCACGAGGAAAGCGGCTTGTGCTGCATTCTCAGCCTGGCACGCAGGCATTGCCCGATCAGCCCGCTGGAGTTGTATGAGCATTTTGGCTACATCTTTTACGCCGCCAGCCACCTCAGCGAATTGTTCGCCCGGACCTTACCCAAGCAACCTGCCAAACCCCGGCAGCCAAAACTTTCGTCACGAGAACTGGAAATCATGCAATTGTCCGCCGGCGGAAAGACGGCCTATGAGATCTCCAAGATCCTCAGCCTGAGCGAACGCACCGTGAACTACCACGTGCAAAACGTGATCGAGAAGCTCAACGTCTGCAACAAGATTTCCGCCGTCATCGCGGCTGCCAGAGCCGGAATTATCTGACCGATGTCTTGGTTGACGCCTGAAAACCTGCGGGTATTTCGCTGAAAAAAAACGTACCATTTGTGGCCTTCCTGAGTGATGGCGTGATTTCCCCGCGCCGCAGTCCACTCGGTCGGTTCCGCCGCACAACACCAAGGCTGCGGGACACCCGTCGATTACCCTGAGTCCCCGTCCCATGCCTTTGCTCGATACGCCCTTTGCCCAACTCGACCTGATCCGCCAGCCCGAACAGCAGAACGAACCGCTGCAAGCTTTCGATGCCGCCGACGAATACCTGCTCAATCATCTGGCTGCGCAGCAACCGACGACCGACACGCGGGTATTGGTGCTCAACGACAGCTTCGGTGCGCTGGCCGCCAGTTTGCTGGGCAAGGTTGACGTCACCAGCAGCGGCGATTCGTTTCTGGGCTTTCAGGGGCTGGAAAAGAACCTGCTGCGCAATGGCCAGGCGTTCGACGCCATTCGCGGGATCCCGGCCAGCGAGCCGTTGCTCGGGCCGTTCGACCGCGTACTGATCCGCGTCCCGAAAACCCTCGCTTTGCTGGAAGAACAACTGATTCGGCTGCAAGGGCAGTTGGCGCCCGGCGCTGAAGTGATTGCGGCGGCGATGATCAAGCATTTACCGCGCGCCGCTGGCGATTTGCTGGAGCGCTATATCGGTCCGGTTCAGGCCTCACTGGCGGTGAAAAAAGCCCGCTTGCTGATTGCCACCCCAGAGGCGAAAGCCGCGGCGGTGTCGCCCTACCCGACCCGCTATCGCCTCGACACGCCAGCCATCGAACTGCTCAACCACGCCAATGTGTTCTGCCGCGAGGGACTGGACATCGGCACCCGCGCCTTTCTCCCGCATTTACCGAAGAATCTTGGCGGCGCACGAGTCGCCGACCTGGGCTGCGGCAATGGTGTACTGGCGATTGCCAGCGCCCTGCAAAATCCGGATGCGCAGTACACGCTGGTCGACGAATCATTCATGGCCGTGCAATCGGCTGCTGAAAACTGGCGTGCCGCGCTCGGTGATCGCGAAGTGATTGTGCGTGCCGGGGATGGTCTGGCCGGTCAGGAGCCACAATCGCTGGACGTGGTGCTGTGCAATCCGCCGTTCCATCAACAGCAAGTGGTCGGCGATTTCCTGGCCTGGCGCATGTTCCAGCAGGCGCGCGAAGCGCTGGTGGTGGGCGGTGCGTTGTATATCGTCGGCAACCGTCATCTGGGTTATCACAGCAAACTGGCTCGGCTGTTCCGAGGCGTCGAGCAAGTGGCGGCCACCCCGAAATTCGTGGTGCTCAAAGCGCGCAAGTAACCTGCGGGCAAAAAAAAACCTCCATGCGGAGGGTTTCAAATCCGTCCCCGAGGGCGCCGGGGACGGGGTGATTCAATGAGTGGTCAAGCCTGCCGCATTCATGAACATGCGCATCAGGCTGGCGGCGATAAACAGCACGCCGACACTGCCTGCCCAGATCAACGCCAACCAGCCGAGCCGCTGCCACAGCGGTTTTTTTTCGGCTTCTTCAATGTCGTGCAGGGAATGTTTGCCGGTCATTGTTTCGATCCTCATTCAGAGCGGGCGTCGCAGCCGACGCCATCGTCGGAACGCCGCCCGGAGCAAGCCCGCTGCCACAGGTTCAGTGATAACCGTCTTCATGGGTGACCTTGCCGCGGAACACGTAGTAGCTCCAGAAGGTGTAACCCAGGATGAACGGAATGATGAATAACGTGCCCACCAGCATGAAGCCCTGGCTTTGCGGCGGCGCGGCAGCGTCCCAGATCGAGATCGACGGCGGCACGATGTTCGGCCACAGACTGATGCCCAGACCGCTGTAGCCGAGGAAAATCAGCACCAGGGTCAACAGGAACGGCATGTAGTTGGCATTGCGCGCGACGGCGCGAATCAGGCCATACATCGTCACCAATACCAGAATCGGCACCGGCATGAACCAGAACAGATTCGGCATGCTGAACCAGCGTGTGGCGATTTCCGGGTGCGCCAGCGGGGTCCACAGGCTGACCACACCGATCACCGCCAGCAGCACAAAGGCCAAGGGCCGCGCCAGATTGTGCATCTGCTCTTGCAGCTTGCCTTCGGTCTTCATGATCAGCCAGGTACAGCCGAGCAAGGCATACGCCACCACTAGCGCAGCGCCGCAGAACAGGGTGAACGGAGTCAGCCAGTCCAGCGAACCACCGGCGTATTGCCGATTGACCACCGGCAAACCGTCGATGAACGCGCCGAGGGCCACGCCCTGGAAGAACGTTGCGGCCACCGAACCGCCGATAAACGCCTTGTCCCACAGGTGACGCTTGTCGTCCTTGGCCTTGAAGCGGAACTCGAATGCCACGCCACGGAAAATCAAACCGATCAGCATGAAGATCAGCGGCAGGTACAACGCCGACAGCACCACCGAATACGCCAGTGGGAACGCACCGAACAAGGCCGCGCCGCCGAGTACCAGCCAGGTTTCATTGCCGTCCCAGACCGGGGCGACGGTGTTCATCATTACGTCACGGTCAACCTTGCCCGGGATGAACGGGAAGAGAATCCCGATCCCCAGGTCGAAGCCGTCCATGACCACGTACATCATGATGCCGAAGATGATGATCACGGCCCAGATCAGCGGAAGATCAATACCCATGAGTCAAATCTCCTTGGTCAGGGTGACGTCGTCGCCGTGGTCGGCATCGGCCGAATCGTCGGCAGCGGACAACGGACGGGCCGGCGTGCGTTTTTTGCCCGGGCCACCTTCCGGCGTTTCTGCGCCTTCGCTGATCTTCGGCCCTTTGCGCACCAGACGCATCATGTAACCGAGGCCCGCACCGAACAGGGCGAAATACACCACTACAAACATGATCAGGGTGATGCTCATCTGCATGAAGCTATGGTTGGAGGAGGCATCCGCTGTACGCATCAACCCGTAGACCACCCACGGCTGACGACCGATTTCCGTGGTGAACCAGCCGGCAAGAATCGCGATCAGGCCGGACGGCCCCATCCACAGCGCCAGGTACAGGAACGGACGCGAGGTGTAGAGGGTGTCGCGTTTACGCAGCCACAAACTCCACAGACCGGTGAAGATCATCAGGAAACCGAGGCCGACCATGATCCGGAACGACCAGAACACGATGGTCGAATTCGGCCGGTCTTCTGGCGGAAACTCCTTGAGCGCCGGTACCTGCTTGTCCAGTGAGTGGGTGAGGATCAGGCTGCCGAGATACGGAATTTCCACGGCGAATTTGGTTCTTTCCTCTTTCATGTCCGGCCAGCCGAACAGGATCAGCGGCGTCGCCTCGTCGCCCTTGTTTTCCCAGTGGCCTTCGATCGCGGCGATTTTCGCCGGTTGATGCTCGAGGGTATTGAGGCCGTGGAAGTCACCGATGACCGCTTGAATCGGCGCGACAATCAACGCCATCCACATCGCCATCGACAGCATGGTGCGGATCGCCGGGTTGTCCTTGCCGCGCAGCAGGTGCCAGGCCGCTGACGAGCCGACGAAGAACGCCGTGGCGACAAACGCTGCAGTCGCCATGTGCATCAGGCGATAAGGGAACGACGGGTTGAAGATGATCGCCAGCCAGTCGGTCGGAATCACTTGGCCGTTGATGATCTCGAAGCCCTGCGGGGTTTGCATCCAGCTGTTGGAAGCGAGAATCCAGAAGGTCGAAATCAGCGTGCCGATGGCCACCATCACCGTGGAGAAAAAGTGCAGGCCGCGCCCGACCTTGTTCCAGCCAAACAGCATGACCCCAAGGAAACCGGCCTCGAGGAAGAACGCCGTGAGCACTTCATAAGTCAGCAAAGGCCCGGTGACAGAACCGGCGAAGTCCGAGAATCGGCTCCAGTTGGTGCCGAACTGATAGGCCATGACCAACCCGGACACCACGCCCATGCCGAAGTTGACGGCGAAGATCTTCGACCAGAAGTGGTAGAGGTCACGGTAGGTGTCGTTACGGGTTTTCAGCCACAGGCCTTCGAGTACCGCAAGGTAACTCGCCAGACCGATGGTGATGGCCGGGAACAGGATGTGGAACGAGATGGTGAACGCGAACTGAATTCGGGCGAGATCGAGTGCCTCTAAACCGAACATATGGCTTCCTCTGTCAGGTAATACCGGTTGCGGGCCCGGAGGCCTGCACCCACTGCCCCCACGGATATGGAGTGCGGCGAATTCTGATTCGTTCTTTTTAAACAACCATCGCAACGCAGGGAGTCTGGCCAACGGGCCACCGGATCAATTCCTTCTGGGGTCTTGATCTGGATCAAGCAACGTTCAAAGAGTAGTCCCATTTGCGACGAAGAACCGCGTGGTCGTTTGCCGCGTGACAAGTTGCCTCATTGCAGCTGCAAGGCTCTGAAATACATTTGTCAGATGAATGAAGTCCCCTGTGGCAAGGGAATTCATCCCCGATCGGCTGCGCAGCAGTCGCAAATCCGACCCCGTTATTCATCTGAAAGAGCTGAGTTGAATGCTATCGGGGATAAATCCCCTCACCACAAGGGAAATCTCACAGGCAGGAAAAATCGATGTCTGGCTAACTAAATTTTTTGTCATAGCAACTTCCTGTTACAGACTGGTGATAACCTCGCGATTCTCCCCCGAGCCAGACCTGCCTTCAGATGCCCAGCCAAGAGCCTTTGCTGTTACGTCACCATCGCCCCTTCCTTGCGTTCTGGTTCGCCCGGATCTTCACCGCCAGCGGTTTTCAGATGCTCACCGTGGCGATTGGCTGGAACCTCTACCAACTGACCGGCAACGTGCTCGACCTGGGTCTGGTCGGCTTGGTGGAATTCGCCCCGCGTGTGCTGTTCATGCTGCACACCGGGCATGTCGCCGACCGCTACGACCGACGCAAAGTCGCAGCAATCTGTCAGTCATTGCAGGCATTGATCGCCCTGGCACTGGCCATTGGCAGTGCCACCGATCACGTCACCCGGGAAATGATCTTCATCCTCGCCTTCCTGCTCGGCGCGGCGCGGTCGTTTGAAATGCCCACCACTCAAGCGCTGCTGCCAAGCATTGTGCCCACTGCGCTATTCCCGCGAGCCGTCGCGGCAGCGCAATCGGCACAACAATCGGCGACCATCGTGGCGCCAGCCCTGGGCGGGTTGCTCTACGCATTCGGCAGCGTCTGGGTCTATGGCCCGACGGTGCTTCTCTATGTGATTGCCTGCTCGCTGATGCTCAACCTGCCGGCGCGGCAGACACCTTTGAACAAAGGCAAAGCCACGCTGGATTCGCTGCTGGCCGGGATCCGCTTCATTCGCAGCCGCCCGGACATTCTCGGGGCGATTTCGCTGGACCTGTTCGCGGTGCTGCTCGGTGGCGCAACGGCGCTGCTGCCGGTATTCGCCAAAGATATTCTGCTGACGGGCCCCTGGGGCCTGGGCCTGCTGCGTTCGGCACCGGCAGTGGGGGCATTGGGAATGTCACTGTTTCTGGCGCGGTTTGCCGTGGAGCGCAACGTCGGCCGGGTGATGTTCACCGCAGTCGGCATCTTTGGCGTCGCAACGATTGCCTTCGGCCTGTCGACCTCGTTCTGGTTCTCGCTGGCGGTGCTGGTGGTGCTCGGCGCGGCGGACATGATCAGCATGGTGATCCGCGCCTCCTTCGTACAACTGGAAACCCCTGACGAAATGCGCGGCCGGGTCAGCGCGGTCAACGGCTTGTTCATCGGCGCCTCGAACCAGTTGGGCGAATTCGAATCCGGCCTCACCGCTCACTGGTTCGGCACCGTACCGGCGGTGGTCATGGGCGGCATCGGTACGCTGGTGGTGACGGGAACGTGGATCAAGTTGTTCCCGACGCTGGCCAGACGAGACCGAATGACAGAGTTGGTCGAAGAGGCGAAGGCTTAGTTTTCGTTTACCGATACAGCACACCAACACAAATTAATCGAAAAGGTGCGGTACATAGATACCGCATCGAGTGTAATGTATCGCCTTACACTCGCTGGCATGATCAAATCCTTTCAGCACAAAGGCCTTCGTGGCTTCTATGAAACAGGTTCGACTCGCGGAATTCGCGCCGATCACGCAAAACGGTTAGCGCGCATGCTGCAATTCATGGATCGCGCAGCGCTCCCCGCAGATCTTGATCTTCCAGGCTGGCGTTTGCATCCACTGAAGGGGGAGCTGTCGACATACTGGTCGCTCAGTGTTTCAGGCAACTGGCGGGTTATCTTTCGTTTTGTCGGTTCGGACATCGAACTGGTCGATTATCTGGACTACCACTGACAGGAGGCAGGCTCATGCCCATGCACAACCCGCCACACCCCGGTGAAACACTGCTGCTGGATGTCTTGCCCGAGCTTGGCATCAGCGTGACCGAACTGGCACGGCACCTCGGCTTCGCTCGCCCGCATCTTTCCCGTGTATTGCATGGGCATGCGCCGATCAGCCCGGATCTGGCCGTGCGGCTGGAGCGAGCAGGCATAGGCAAGGCACGCGTTTGGTTAGGTGTTCAAACCGACTACGATCTGTGGCAAGCGGAACATCGGGAGCAACCGGCGATTGAACCTATCGCCGCGCACGCCTGAACCCTTCAAACCAGCAACTCCCCCGCCACTTTCGCCCGCAAGGCCTTGCCGCCAAGTTGCTCCACCAGCGCCAGCGCAAACGCCAGTGCGGCGCCTGAGCCTTGGGCGGTGATGCAGTTGCCGTCGACCACCACCGGTTGATCAACAAACGTACAACCGGAGAGTTGATGGCTGGCACTCGGCAGGCAGGTCATGCGCCGCTGGCGCAATACGCCGAAGGCTTGCAGGGCGAGCGCGGGGGCTTCGGCGATGGCGGCGAACAGGCGTCCGGCGCTGGCCTGGTCCTTGAGCAGTTGTTGCAGAGGTTGATGCGCCGCCAGGTGTTGTGAACCGACAGCCCCGCCAGGCAGAACGATCAGGTCGAAGGTTTGCGCCAGCACATCGACCAGCATGCCGTCGGCGGTCAAGCGAGTACCGCGTGCGCAGGTCAGCATGCGGCGTCCTTCAATACTCGCCGCCACCACTTCGATGCCGGCGCGGCGCAACACATCGATCAGGGTCACGCTTTGCAGATCATCGATGCCCTCGGCGAGGGTAATCAGGGCTCTAAAGGTCATGGGCGATTTCCGCTGGTTGATCTTTAAAGCGTAGTCAGCTTTGCCCGCGACCGTTCGGGTGCAGCCGTTACTTGATGTAAAGCTGCGTCGACAGGGTGTTGCGCGGGGCGTTGATCGAGGTATTGCTGAAGCTGAAAGTCCCTTCCTGCTTGCCTGCCATATCGAAGGTATAGAGGGAGCCAACGGTTTTGCTGCCGGGTGTGCATTCGGTCAGGTTGCCGTTATCGAAGGCGCACACCGGGGAGCGCGTGCCATTCACTTCGAAGCCGTCCAGCGTGGCGTGCGGCTGGCTCTGGCCATAGCCGACTTCCAGCACGTAGACCCAGATGCTCGGTCCGCTGTGATTGCACTGGGTTTGCGCCTGGTTATCAGCAATGTCTTCCAGGCCACAGGCCGACGATTGCACCTTGATCACCTTCACCTCGGTCAATGGTGGCGCCGATGCCGCGAACGCAGCAGAGGCTCCCGTCATCAGCCCTGCGATCAATCCGAAAGCCGTCATCCAGCGCTTGCTCATGCGTTGCCCATCCTGAAAAAAACTGCGCGCAGTATGGCGCAGTTGGCCGCAGTGCAAAACTTCGACGACGATCGACACCAACAACCGCCATATTCCTCACGCTGCTGGTATGATGCGCGGCTTTTTCCGGCCCACCACAATTTTCCAGGCGCTTGCGACGGTCTGTGCTTTGCTGTTGAGGTCGATACATTCACGGCGCCACGCGCGCCACGGGGAGCAGACATGCTGGAAAGGCTGTTTCAACTCAAGGCACATAACACCAACGTGCGCACCGAGATTCTCGCGGGCATCACGACTTTCCTGGCCATGGCCTACATTCTGTTCGTCAACCCGAGCATTCTCGGCGAGACCGGCATGGACAAGGGCGCGGTGTTCGTCGCCACCTGTCTGGCGGCCGCCATCGGCTCGACCGTCATGGGCCTGATCGCCAACTACCCGATTGCCCTCGCACCGGGCATGGGCCTGAACGCCTTCTTCACTTACACCGTCGTCCTGCACATGGGCCACACCTGGCAAGTGGCGCTGGGCGCGGTGTTCATCTCGGCCGTATGCTTCTTCCTGCTGTCGATCTTCCGCATCCGTGAATGGATCATCAACAGCATCCCGTTGCCGCTGCGCTCGGCGATTGCCGCCGGTATCGGCCTGTTCCTGGCGCTGATCGCCCTGCACAACGCCGACATCGTGGTGAGCAACCCGGCGACCATGGTCGGCCTCGGTGACCTGAAAGCGCCGGCACCGATCCTCGCCACCCTCGGTTTCGCCCTGATCGTCGCCCTCGAAGCGCTGAAAGTGCGCGGTGCAGTGCTGATCGGCATTCTGGCGGTGACCATCACGTCCATCGCCTTCGGCTTTACGCCGTTCAATGGCGTGACCTCGATGCCACCTTCGCTGGCCCCGACATTCCTGCAACTGGACATCAAAGGCGCGCTGGACATCGGTCTGGTCAGCGTGATCTTCGCTTTCCTGTTCGTCGACCTGTTCGACAACTCCGGCACCCTGATCGGCGTTGCCAAGCGCGCCGGCCTGATGGGCAAAGATGGCCATATGCCGAAAATGGGGCGCGCCCTGATCGCCGATAGCACCGCGGCCATGGCCGGTTCGCTGCTGGGCACCTCGACCACCACCAGCTACATCGAATCCGCTGCCGGCGTGAGTGCTGGCGGCCGTACCGGGCTGACCGCTGTTGTCGTGGCGATTCTGTTCCTGCTGGCGTTGTTCTTCTCGCCACTGGCGGCCAGCGTTCCGGCTTTCGCCACCGCACCGGCGTTGCTGTTCGTCGCTGTATTGATGATGTCGGGCCTGGCAGAAATAGAATGGGACGACATCACCGTCGCCGCACCGGTCGTTGTCACCGCGCTGGCCATGCCGTTCACGTATTCGATCGCCAACGGCATCGCGTTCGGTTTCATCTCCTGGACCGTGATCAAGTTGCTGTCGGGCCGCGCCCGTGAGCTGAACCCAGCACTGGTGATCCTGTCGATTCTGTTTGTGATCAAGTTGGGTTGGTTCAACGCATGACTTTCGATTCCCAGGCCTACGCCACTCAGCTCGAAGACAAGGTCACGCGTTTGCGTGACCTGCTGGCCCCGTTCGATGCGCCAGAGCCGACCGTGTTCGACTCGCCGCTGCAGAACTTCCGCCTGCGTGCCGAATTCCGCCTGTGGCGCGAGGCCGGCGAGCGGCATTACGCGATGTTCTCGCAGGACGACAAACGCACGCCGATCCTCATCGAAGAATTCCCGATTGCCAGTCTGCGCATCAATCAACTGATGCCGCAGCTCAAGGTAGCGTGGCAGGCCAGTTCGGCGCTGAGCCACAAGCTGTTTCAGGTCGAGTTTCTGACCACGCTGGCCGGCGATGCGATGATCACCCTGTGCTATCACCGCCCGCTGGACGAGCACTGGCATGCAGCGGCGACGAAGCTTGCGGCGGATCTCGGCGTCAGCATCATCGGACGCTCGAAGGGCAAACGCGAAGTGCTCGGCCTTGATTACGTGGTCGAGAAACTCGAAGTCGGCGGTCGCACCTTCAGCTACCGCCAGCCGGAAGGCGCGTTCACCCAGCCCAACGGCACCGTGAACCAGAAGATGTTGAACTGGGCTTACGAAGCACTGGGCGATCGCCCTGACGATCTGCTGGAGCTGTACTGCGGCAACGGCAACTTCACCCTGCCGCTCGCCACCCGCGTGCGCAAAGTGCTGGCCACCGAGATCAGCAAGACCTCGGTTAATGCCGCATTGAGCAACCTCAGCGAAAACGCTGTGGATAACGTCACGCTGGTGCGTTTGTCCGCCGAAGAGCTGACCGAAGCGCTCAACGAAGTGCGTCCGTTCCGTCGCCTGCACGGCATCGACCTGAAGAGCTACGAGTTCGGCAGCGTGTTCGTCGACCCGCCACGCGCCGGCATGGACCCGGACACCTGCGAGCTGACCCGGCGTTTCGACAACATCCTGTACATCTCCTGCAACCCGGAAACCCTGGCGGCCAACATCGCCCAATTGCACGATACGCACCGCATCACCCGCTGCGCATTGTTCGATCAGTTCCCGTGGACGCATCACATGGAATCGGGTGTGTTGCTGACCCGGCGTTGAGTGCAGAGGCCAGATACGAAAAAGCCGTCGTGATTGACGGCTTTTTTGTGGGTGCTTACAACACGGGATCGGCTTTGCGTGGGCGCCCACCCTTTTTGCCATTCGCCCGTGCGGCGGCAGACTTTGCAGCACTGCTCTGACGACCATTGCGCGAAGCCACGACCGAGGCGGCCATCAACATCAATGATGGATTCGCCGAAATCATTCCGGCAATGGAAACGTCGAGATCCTTGCCTTCGTGGCATAGCGCAGTACCGGCGAAATCAACTCTCAGGTTCTCATAATCCTGTGCATCGAATCCGTCGAACTCCGCATAGCGATCCACCGGTAGCAATACGCCGCTACCGTCTTCAAAACGGATGACCAGGGACGGATTTTCAAAGGTTACAGAGACAACCTGCAAACTGTTCGCTCGTCGTGCTTCCCCGCGCTGGATGGCGGTATCGATCATTTCCTCCGTCAGCGGCAGACGTGCGGACGGCTTTGCCTTGATGATTGTCATAATTCGATTTCGACTCCCTCCAATGCGCCTATCAACGTCAGAAGGGTCTTGTCCTCTTCTGGCTCATAACGCGCTGAACCCACTCTGTACGTCGCGTCGGTGACAAGTCGCATCGTCAACACTTCGTTTGATTGGCTATCCCACAACTGATTGTCGAGACAGACTGTTTGCAATCTTGACCACCAGATCCCCCGTGCCCGTCGTAGATGAGCGGGCTGTTCAAGGGATCGACACAAGCCTTCCAGCACGGCCAACGGTGGCCGACGAGAGAGCGGAACGACATCCCAAAGCTCAATATCGTTGTGCCAGAAACTGAACTGTAACCGGGCACTCCAACTACCCGCGTTCACATGAACGTGCGGCGGGCAATGCTCATCTCGCAGCATGATGACAATCGACAATCCTTTGTAGCTGCACACCTTCATGCTAACCCATCCGTTAGGTTAATAACTTTCAGGATTTGATATTCCTTTCAAATCCGACGACTGGTGAACGAGCATAGGTTTCGCCTCACCACTTTGAGGCTAGCGTCGGAGCAGGCGAGAAGTTGTCCAATCTTCAGCAAAAAACGTAAGCAAAGCTGTCGTTACATCTTGATCAGAAAACAATCTGAAAATTGCTTGTGCGATCACCGAACAAAACACGCCGAGGTAATCTTCGTTCAATTGACCGATGTAACCATCTAGTACATTTTACCTCCACAGGCTGAAACCCTCGGCCCAAGCCAAAAACAATAAGTGGAGTTACCCCTCATGCCCCCTATCGTTCTGGTGCTCAACGGCCCGAACCTGAATTTGCTCGGCACCCGTGAACCGGCGACTTACGGTCACGAAACCCTGGCTGACATCTCGGCTTTGTGCGGCCGCGCTGCCGAAGAATTCGGTCTGGCCGTGGAGTTTCGCCAAACCAATCACGAAGGCGAGCTGCTCGACTGGATTCACGCCGCACGCGGGCGTTGTGCCGGGATCGTGATCAATCCGGCGGCGTGGACGCACACCTCGGTGGCGATCCGCGACGCGTTGGTTGCCAGTGAGTTGCCGGTGATCGAAGTGCACCTGTCCAACGTCCATGCGCGTGAGCCGTTCCGGCATCATTCGTTCGTCTCGGCCATCTCCATTGCAGTGATGTGCGGCTTCGGCAGTCATGGCTATCGCCTGGCCCTGGAACATTTCAGCCAACGGCTGAAGGGGCGCGCAGCATGAGCCGCAAACCGGTAATACTGGCCGGACTGATCGGCGCCGGCATTCAAGCCTCACGCACACCCTCGCTGCATGAACATGAGGGCGATGCGCAGGGCATGCGTTACCTGTATCGCCTGATCGACCTCGATCAACTGCGCATGGACATCACCGCCCTGCCCGACTTGCTGTTGGCGGCCGAGCGAATGAACTACACCGGCCTGAACATCACCTTCCCATGCAAACAGGCGATCATCCCGCTGCTCGACGAACTGTCGCCCGAAGCCCGTGGCATCGGTGCGGTCAATACCGTGGTGCTGAAGGATGGAAAACGTGTCGGCCACAACACCGATTGCCTGGGTTTTGCCGAGGGCTTTCGCCGTGGCTTGAATGACGCCGCCCGAGCGCGCGTGGTCCAGATGGGCGCTGGCGGTGCCGGTGCGGCTGTGGCCCACGCGCTGTTGAGCGAGGGCGTACAGCAACTGAGTATTTTCGACGTCGACACGGATCGCGCCGAAAGCCTGGCGAACAATCTCAATCAACATTTCGGTTTTGGTCGCGCAGTGGCCGGGCATGATTTGCCGAGCGCAATGAATCAGGCCGACGGCCTGGTGAACACTACGCCGATGGGCATGGCCAAACTGCCGGGCATGCCGGTGCCGGTCGAGTTGCTGCGCAAGCAATTGTGGGTGGCGGAGATCGTGTATTTCCCGTTGGAAACCGAACTGCTGCGCAATGCCCGCGCATTGGGTTGCCGCACATTGGATGGTGGCAACATGGCGGTGTTTCAGGCGGTGAAGGCGTTTGAATTGTTCAGCGGCGTGGTGCCGGATGCGCAGCGGATGCTGGCGCATTTTCAAAGCATGAAGGGTTGAACTCATTCCTCTGTGGGAGCGGGCTTGCCCGCTCCCACATAGTGTGGCGTCAGGCTTGCAAATACCGCAACACCGACTCGCAAATCATCTCGCGGTGGCGCTGCTTGATGCTGTCGTCCGGCAGATCGATCTGAAAAATCTCACTGAACGTGTGGCGGTTCGACACACGATAGAAGCAGAAGGAGCTGATCAGCAGATGCACATCCAGCGCGTCGAGCCCACTGCGGAAAACGCCCTCCTCGGCGCCCCGACGGAGGATCTCGCCGAGTGAATCGAGGATGGTGTTGTTCATCGCCTTGATCGCATCGGAACGCTTCACGAATTCGGCATTGTGGATGTTCTCGATGCAGACGATCCGCACGAAATCGACGTTGCGGTCGTGATGATCGAAGGTGAACTCCACCAGCCGCCGAATCGCCACCACCGGCGGCAGCTCAGCCAGGTGCAGACGGTTTTCCGTGGTGCGAATGTCGCCGTAAAGCTTCTCCAGCACTTCGACGTACAACTGCTCCTTGCTGCCGAAGTAGTAATAGATCATGCGCTTGGAGGTGTGGATGCGTTCGGCGATCGCGTCGACGCGGGCGCCCGACAATCCTTGCTGGACGAACTCGACGATCGCCTCCTGCAGGATGTTCTCGCGGGTCTTTTCCGGATTGTTCTTGCGACTCTTGCGCGGCTCTACGGCGGATACGACGGGGGCTGCGGGGAGTTCTGATGTCATTGTCATTGCGGGCTCACGGCCATCACTGCACAGGCTGGCGATTATGGGCCGCGCAGCACAGTGAAGGAAGCTGCGCGGCCCGTGTTTAATCCCGCGTTTACGAATTTCCTACAACTTCGCCTGGCGTACCGCGCCACTGCGAGATTTAGCCATCGCCGCCAGACGTACCGCGACGTTCGCCGCGCCGTAACCGGCATAACCGTTTTTGCGCTGGATGATCTCGAAGAAGAAGCGTCCTTCGAACGGCTCGGTGTACACATGAAACAGCTCGCCGCCCTGGGCATCACGGTCATAGAGCACGTTGTAATACGCCAGTTCGCTGAGGAATTCGTCATCGAAATCGAAGCGTGCCGCCAGGTCATCGTAGTAGTTGAGCGGGATATCCAGCAGCGGCACGCCAGCCTCTTTGGCGCGCCTGACTTCGGCGAAGATGTCTTCACAATCGAAGGCAATGTGATGCACACCGGAGCCGCGATAACTCGACAGTGCGTGAGAAATCGCGGTATTGCGGTTCTCTGAGATGTTCAGTGGCAGGCGGATCGAGCTGTCGCGGCTGCGCAAAGCTCGGCTTTTCACTAGACCGTACGGGTCGGGCAGCACCACTTCGTCGTCGGCTTCGAAATCCAGCAGGCTCTTGTAGAACAGCACCCAGCTGTCGAGGCTGTCCGCCGGCAGCGCCATGGCCATGTGGTCAATACGTTTGAGACCACCACGGGCTACCGCGCCGGAGAGCAGATTGAAATCGGTGCCGTAGACATCGGCCTCTTCATCCACCAGATAAATCAGGCTGCCATCCGGCGCACGTACGGCCGCAAGCTCCAGTTCATTGGGGCCGACCAGTCCGCGATAGGGTTGGCCTTTATAAGCCACGGCACGCGCCAGTGCGCTGGCGCTGTCCTTGACCCGCACGGCAGTCGCGCACAGCGATGGGCCATGGGCTTCAAAAAAGCTGTGTGCAAACGAATACGGCTCGGAATTGAGGATCAGGTTGATATCGCCCTGGCGCAGCAGGCTGACACTCTTGGAGCGGTGCTGCCCGGCCTTTACGAAACCGAGGCGCTCCAGCCAATTCGACAGTTTGGCGCCGAGGCTTTCATCGACGGCGAACTCGAGAAACTCGATGCCGTTGTATTCGCTGGCCTTCGGTGTTTCAAAGAGGATTTCGCGGTTGGCGACAGGCGTTGCTTCCTGCTCCAGGCGTTGCCGGGTTTTCTCCTCCAGGTACAACAGCGAGCGCAAGCCGTCGGCAGCGTTGGCCCGTGGCGGTGCGGCGCGGAAACCGTCGTTGAAGATTTCCAGCGACAGCGGCCCGGTGTAACCACTCTGGATGATCGGCGCGAGAAACCCCGGCAGATCGAATTCGCCCTGCCCCGGGAAACAGCGGAAATGCCGGCTCCACTCCAGCACGTCCATGGCCAGAATCGGCGCGTCGGCCATTTGCACAAAGAAAATCTTGTCACCGGGAATGTCGGCAATCGCACGCGGATCGCCCTTCAACGACAGGGTATGAAAGCTGTCGAGCAGCACGCCAAGGCTTGGGTGATCGGCTTGGCGCACGATGTCCCAGACCTGTTGATAAGTGTTCACGTGCCGACCCCAGGCCAGCGCTTCGTAACCAATACGCAAGCCACGGGCGCTCGCGTGTTCGGCCAGTAAACGCAGATCATCGACGAGTATTTGCTGATCGCCAACGCTGTCGGCCGACGCGTTACTGCACACCAGCACGAGGTCGGTGCCCAGTTCCTGCATCAGATCGAACTTGCGTTCGGCCCGTTCAAGGTTGCGCGCCAGACGATCACGGCGGCAGCCTTCGAAATCGCGGAATGGCTGAAACAGAGTGATGGCGATCCCGAGGTCGGCGCACATCTGTTTAATTTCACGCGGACTGCCGTCGTAGTACAGGAGGTCGTTTTCGAAAATCTCCACCCCGTCGAACCCGGCGGCGGCAATGGCTTCGAGCTTTTCCGGCAGGGTGCCGCTCAAGGAAACGGTGGCAATGGAACGCTGCATGTTTCAACTCCCGGTCTACGCCGCTGTGTGGCGGGGGATCGTTTTTGTCGTGGGGGAAATTATTGGCTGCATCCCTTCGTGCAGCAATTTAAAGTGTACTACCCGGTTAGTTTTGCGTGCGATTATCGAACACAATGGCGGTTTGGCGAATTGACGATTTTTTGTCCACTGCCCAACATCGACCGCACATTGAGTCCGGATCTGAACCACCGGTCGCAGCGTGCAAGAAAAAAGCACACCAAATAAAAAATCCAAAAACGGGTGGAACACATGATTCCTTCACAGACTTCCCGCATGGCTCCGGCCATGAGCACTGCCACGGGTGGCATCGGCGACAAGATCCGCGGCGCCATGGCGGTCGGCAAAACCCGATGGGGGATGCTGGCGCTGGTGTTTTTCGCCACCACTCTGAACTACATCGACCGCGCCGCGCTCGGCGTCATGCAGCCCATCCTCGCCAAGGAAATGAGCTGGACGGCGATGGATTACGCCAACATCAATTTCTGGTTTCAGGTCGGTTACGCCATCGGTTTCGTGCTGCAAGGGCGGTTGATCGACCGGGTCGGCGTCAAACGCGTGTTCTTCTGCGCAGTCTTGTTGTGGAGCCTGGCGACCGGCGCTCACGGTCTGGCGACCTCGGCGGTCGGCTTCATGGTCTGTCGCTTTATCCTCGGCCTGACCGAAGCCGCTAACTACCCGGCTTGCGTGAAAACCACGCGCCTGTGGTTCCCTGCTGGCGAACGTGCGGTCGCCACCGGCATCTTCAACGCCGGGACCAACGTCGGTGCGATGTTCACGCCGATGCTGTTGCCTCTGGTACTGCATGTGTGGGGCTGGCAGGCCGCGTTCCTGTGCATGTCGGCGCTGGGCGGCATCTGGCTGTTGTTCTGGGGACTGAAGTACTTCAACCCGGAAGATCATCCGAGCGTCAAACAATCGGAACTGGATTACATCCAGCAAGAGGTCGAACCGGAGCAAGCCCGCGTACCCTTCTCGAAAATCCTCCGTATGCGCGGCACCTGGGCCTTCGCCCTCGCCTACTCACTGACCGCGCCGGTGTTCTGGTTCTACCTGTACTGGCTGCCGCCGTTCCTCAATCAGCAATACAACCTGGGCATCAACGTGACCCAGATGGGCATCCCGCTGATCATCATCTACGTCACCGCCGATTTCGGCAGCGTGGGCGGCGGCATTCTGTCGTCGTTCCTGATCGGTCGCGGGATGAACTCGATCAAGGCACGCCTGCTGTCAATGTTCCTGTTTGCCTGCTGCATCATCGGCGTGGTCATGGCCGCAGGTTCCGCCAATCTGTGGGTCGCAGTGGCTGCCATCTCGCTGGCGATCGGTGCGCATCAGGCATGGACGGCGAACATCTGGAGCCTGGTGATGGACTACACGCCCAAGCACATGATGAGCACGGTGTTCGGTTTTGGCGGCATGTGCGCAGCGATCGGCGGGATGTTCATGACTCAGATCGTCGGCCATATCCTGACGGTCACCAACAACAACTACACGGTGTTGTTCACGCTGATTCCGGCGATGTACTTCCTCGCACTGACCTGGATGTACTTCATGGCGCCGCGCAAGATTCCTAACGTCACCGAGTAACCTGCCTACACCAGCCTCTCCTGTAGGAGTGAACCTGTTCGCGATGGCTTTTTATCAGTCAACATTGTCATCGACTGACCGACCGCCATCGCGAGCAGGCTCACTCCTACAGGGGGTTGCGGTGCTTCAGCGGCGGCTCTGCTGCCATGCCGCTGCCAGGCCGCTGCAACAGATCACCGCAATGCCGATCACCGTCAACAGACTCGGCGTGTGATTGAACAGCAGCCAGCCCAACAATCCCGCAAACACAATCTGGCAATAACCGAACGGCGCCAACAATGCCGGCGCAGCGTGGCGGAACGCCTGAGTCAGAAACAAATGCGCGGTCATCCCGCAAGTGCCCAGCGCCAGCATCAGCCCGGCGTGAGTCAAGGTCGGCACCTGCCAGAAGAACGGCACCAGCGCGCTCATCACCAACGTGTTGCACAACCCGGCAAAGAAGTTGCTGGTGGTCGGGCTGTCGATTGCTGCGAGCTTGCGTGTCAGCAATTGGTAGAAGCAGAAAAACAACGCCGAGCAGAACGGCAGCAACACGGCCGGCGTAAACAGTTCACCGCCGGGGTGGACAATAATCAGCACGCCGACAAAGCCGCAAATCACCGCAACCCATTGTCCACGCGTTACCCGCTCCTTGAGCAACGGTACCGACAGCGCCGTCACCAGCACCGGCGCCAGGAAGTTCACCGCCGTGGCCTCTGCCAGCGGGATGTACAACAGCGCCGTAGTGAAAAACAGGCTGGTGCCCAGCAGGCAAAGTGCGCGGAGCAACTGCCACAAAGGCTTTTTTGTACGCAGGACGCGCAGACCGGACTGCGGCAGAAAAATCCCCGCCATCAACAACGTGTGCACCACATACCGCGCCCACACCACCATCACGATCGGATAGAAGCCCGAGAGGTACTTCGACAGCGCGTCATGGCTGGAAAACAGGAAGGTTGCCACGACAATCAGCAAAATCCCCTTGAAGGGTTGATTGACTCCGGAGAGTGGGGTGCTGACGGTCATCGATTATCTCTGAAGAAAAGTGAAGCGAGGAAAGCCCTCAAGCAACAATCTAGAACCCGGTTCCAGATTCTTACAGCTCGTAATCATAAAAGCGTGCGATCAACGCACAATTTTTCTCTTTCGTAGAGCCCACGCCCACCGAATCTTCAACGAACAGGTTAGACGAACAACTCGGACGCCAGACTCGCCGCAGACAACTCCTCAGTAAACTTCAGCAGCAACGGCGCCAGTTCGTGCAGTCTCGCCCCCGGCATTCGTGCACTGGGCCCGGCAATGCTCAACACACCAATTACCCGCCCCTCGGCAGGATGACGCACAACCGCTGCAATCGCCGATGTCCCGACGGCCGAACTTTCTTCGACACAGGCATAGCCCTGTTCGCGTGCCAGCCGCAGGCGCTCGAGCAATTCGATATTGGAACGCGGCGCATTCGGCCCGAGATCGGCTGGCACTGCGGCGGCCTGACGCTCAACCAGCGACAACGCTTCGGCGTCGCTCATGCTCGCCAGCCACGCATGCCCGGACGCCGTATAGAACAGCGGCGCATCGCGCCCCATGTCCGGGTCATAGCGCAGCCCGGTGCGCGCCCCCTGGGACTTGGCAATCCAGGTCTGGCGATCACTTTCGATGACGCCCAGACGCACCAGCTCCCCGGTTTCCTGAGCCAAGCGATCAAGCACCGGTTGCACGATGTCGGCACCACTGCTCGACAGGTAACGAAAGCCCATCGCCACCAGTTTGGTCGACAGGTGATAACGCAGGGTGTCCGGGTTTTGTCGGACATAACCCAGCCGGGTCAGCTCTGCGAGCAAGCGGTGTGTTGCACTTTTCGGGATATCGATCTGCTCGGCCAGGGTTTGCAACGCTAACCCGCGCGGATCACTGGTGAGGTGTTCGAGCACGCTGAAAACCCGTTCGATTTGACTGCCGGCCATGGTGTGATCCCAGTGAAATTTCGTGGATTCTAAAATATTCGCAGAACAAATCGAAATCTGGAACCGCCTGACCCTTCACAAAAAACTTCTGTTGTATGGAATTCACCGAGCACTACAGGTTCTTACCGGTCGACCAGTCGAGTGTACGAATAGACGGACGACCGGACTGGCGCCACACTCACACACCAGCAACACTCATCACCACAACAAATAGAGGATTCCCACATGCTATGGAAAAAAGGCCGACGCAGTGACAACGTCGTCGATGCCCGTGGCGATGATAGCGGTGGCGGCGGCGGGATGCGGTTTGGCGGCGGCAAGGGACTGAGCCTTGGAGCGATCCTGTTGATCGTCGGCATCGGCTGGATCACCGGGCAGGATCCTCTGCAAATTCTCGGTCAGCTCACGGGGCAAATGTCCGAGCAACCGGCGCCTTCTTCGCAAACCCGTCAGGCCCCTCCCGCCAATGATGAGCAAGCCGAGTTTGTCCGCTCGATCCTCGGCGACACCGAGGACACCTGGGGTTCGATTTTCCAGCAGGCCGGCCGGCAATATAAGGATCCGACCCTGGTGCTGTTCAGCAACCGGGTCAATTCCGCCTGTGGTCTGGCCACCTCCGCCACCGGGCCGTTCTACTGCCCGGCGGATCAGAAGGTCTATCTGGACATGGCGTTCTTTCAGGAAATGTCGCAACGCTTCAAGGCCGCAGGCGATTTCGCTCAGGCCTACGTGATTGCTCACGAAGTCGGACACCATGTGCAGACGCTTCTCGGTGTCTCGGCGAAAATTCAGACAGCCCGCCAGCAAGGTCGGCAGATGGAAGGTGACGGTGGCTTACTGGTGCGCCAAGAACTGCAAGCCGATTGCCTGGCCGGTGTCTGGGCCTACAACGCGCAGAAGCGTCTGAACTGGCTGGAACCCGGCGATATCGAAGAAGCCTTGAACGCCGCCAACGCCATCGGTGATGATCGTTTGCAGCAACAGGGTCAGGGCCGTGTGGTACCGGACTCGTTCACCCACGGTACGTCGGCGCAAAGGGTGCGCTGGTTCAAAACCGGCTTCGCGCAGGGCCAGGTCGGCCAGTGCGATACCTTCGCGGCGAAAAACCTGTAAATGCATAAATGGCTTTTGGCTTTACTGATCATTGGCAGCACCGCACAAGCGGCCGGCGTCGACGCGATCAGTCCCGGCCGCTTGCAACTGCAGGCCGGGGAAATGGCGGTAGGCATCGGCCCGGCGCCAGAGAAAATCGAGCGTGTGCTGATCGTCATTCATGGCCGTTTGCGCAACGCCGAGACCTATCGCAAAAGCGCCGAGAGCGCCGCCGAGCTGGCTGGGCAAACCGCGCACACGCTGGTGATCGCGCCGCAGTTCCTCAATGAAAGTGATGTGGCCCTGTACTCGCTCCCCTCGACATTGTTGCGCTGGAAAGGCAACGAATGGATGGGCGGTGGTTTATCCACAGGGCCGAATCCGTTGAGTTCTTACGCGGCCCTCGACGCGATCGTCGCCCGGGTCAGTGATCGCAAACAGTTTCCGGACGTGAAGCAGATCGTGATTTTCGGCCACTCCGGCGGCGGCCAGGTGGTGCAGCGTTATGCCCTGCTCGCCAAGGACCAGCCTGCGCTGAAAGCCAACAACATTCGCCTGCGTTACATCGTGGCCAATCCTTCCTCCTACGCTTATTTCAACGAGCAGCGGCCGGTGGCGTTCGATCACGCCAAGTGCGTGGGTTTCAATCGCTGGAAGTACGGGCTGTCAGACATGCCGGTGTATGCCGGTGGGCAAACGCCGTTGCAGCTTGAAAGCAGTTACATCAAGCGCGAGGTGATTTATCTGCTTGGGCAGCAGGACATCGACCCGCAACATCCGGCGCTGGACAAAGGCTGTGAGGCCGAGGCCCAAGGCGCTTACCGCTTGATACGCGGCAAACTGTACTTCGGCTATTTGCTGCGTCGCCATCCGGAAGGGGTGAATCAGCGGTTGGTCGAGGTGCCCGGGGTTGGGCATAACGGTGATGGGATGTTGACTTCGGCGGAGGGGCAAAAGGCTCTGTTTGAACAGTAAGTCTTGTGGGGGCTGAACCGGCCTCATCGCTGGCAAGCCAGCTCCCACAGGTTCTCAGGCGAGTACAGAATTGCATCCGACGCAGATACTGTGGGAGCTGGCTTGCCAGCGATGGGGCAATCACAGGCGACACAGGTTTTCAGGCCAGAAGCATCCGCCGCAACTCGACACAATCCTGCGCATGCCAATCCGTCAGCTCCGGCCACGGATTATCCGGCAGGTTCACCAGCACCGTCCGCGCCCCCGCCGCTCGCCCGCAATCCAGGTCAAAGCGGTAATCGCCAACCATCACCATCTCACTGGCCGGCACTTTCCAGGCCTCGGCCAGTTTCAACAAGCCACCTGGATGCGGTTTCGGCGGCGCTTCATCACGCCCAAGCACATCGTCTACCGCAAAGCAGTCAGCGAGGCCGATGGCCTCAAGAGTGACGTGCGCCAACTCCCGGGCATTGCGCGTCAGAATGCCGAGACGATACCCGCGCGAGTGCAGGTCACGCACCAGTTCCACCGCACCGGCGGCCGGTTTCGATCCCAGCGCCAGATCGCGCTCATGCTCCAGCAACCAGGCATGTTTCGCTGCGGACTCATCCGCCGGTAAGGCGGCAAGATGCGTGAGGATGTCATCCTCGGGCGGGATCGCCAGCGCCACGCGGATCGCCGCAAAATCATGCACGGCGACGGTCAGCGTGCCGTCCATGTCGAACACCCAATGACGAACTTCGGCCAGGCTCATGCCCAATCCTTGCGATGCCGGATCAAACCTTCCTGAGTTACCGATGCCACCAGTTGACCGGCACGGTTGTACACGCTGCCACGGGAGAAACCGCGAGAGTTGCCGGCCCATGGACTGTCCATCGCGTAGAGCAACCAGTCATCGGCGCGCAGATCGTTGTGGAACCACAGAGCGTGGTCGAGGCTGGCGACTTGCATGTCTTTCTGCCAGACCGATTTGCCGTGGGGCAGCATCGACGTGGTCAACAGACCGAAATCCGAAGCGTAAGCCAGCAGGTATTTGTGCAGTGCCGGAATGTCGGCCAGCGCGCCGTCGGCGCGGAACCACACGTATTTCACCGGGTCCGCTGGCTGCGGGTTGTAGGGATCTTTTTCGGTGACCGGGCGTACTTCGATCGGTTTCGGACACAGCAGTTTTTCGCGCATGTGTTCGGGGATCAGGTGTGCGCGTTGCTGGGTCAGTTCCAGCTCCGACGGCAGGTTTTCCGGGCCGACCACAACCGGCATCTGGCTTTGATGCTCGAAGCCTTCTTCGTCGTATTGAAACGAAGCGCTGCAGGTGAAGATCGGATGCCCCTTCTGGATCGCCGTCACACGACGGGTGCTGAAACTGCCGCCGTCACGCACGCGGTCAACCGAATACACCACCGGCAACTTCGCGTCGCCCGGACGCAGGAAATAGCCGTGCATGGAATGCACGTGGCGGGCTTCCTCAACTGTCTGACTGGCCGCCGATAGCGACTGACCGAGCACCTGACCACCGAACAACTGACGGAACCCCAGGTCCTGGCTGCGGCCACGGAACAGGTTTTCTTCGATTGGTTCCAGGGTCAGCAAATCGACCAGATCTTCCAACACTTGGCTCATTCAGACTCTCCTCACACAAAGCAATGCCGCGCAGTCTTGGCTGCGGCGGCCGATTCTGGTTCTGGCGCGGGCCAATGATTTGGCGGCCATTGTAAACGTCCGTGTCGGCTTATCCATGCAAGGTTTGCAGCCACTGCTCCCGGGTGATGCGGTACAGCACATGTCTTCGTAACGGGTGATCGACGGCGAGTTTCGGATGATCAAAGTCATCAGCCGGCGCATGATGCATGCCGATTGCCTGCATGACTTTTTCCGATGGCAGATTGCTTTGCGCGGTGAAGGACACGATCTCCTTCAGCGCCAACCGATCAAAGCCGCAACGCAGAGCAGTCCAGGCCGCTTCACTGGCGTAACCGAGGCCCCAATGTTCCTTGGCCAGACGCCAGCCGATTTCCACCGCCGGGGTGAACGGCGCATCGAAACCGACCACGCCCAGGCCGGTGAAACCGATGAACTCGCCGCTGTCCTTGCGCTCCAGCGCCCAGAGGCCATAACCGTGCTCGGCAAAATGCCCACGCACACGGCCGATCAACGCGGCGCTTTCCAGTCGACTCAACGGGGCGGGAAAGTAGCGCATCACCTGCGGATCGGCACACATCGCCGCAAATGCCGGCAAATCTTCGTCCTGCCACTGACGCATCTGCAGGCGTGCGCTTTCAAGTTCCAGTATCGGCTCCATCGTGCCCCTCCGTTTCCATGCCGCAAGTCTACATCGCTGGTAGGATCCTTCACTCTTTCCTACGTTTCCTACATGAAATCACCATGCCACTGCCGCTGATCTACCACGAAGACTACAGCCCGGAATTCCCGGCGGATCACCGCTTTCCCATGGACAAGTTCCGCTTGCTGCGCGATCACCTGGTCGACAGCGGCCTGACAAGTGACGCCGCGTTGCTGCGCCCGGAAATCTGCCCCAACGACATCCTCGCCCTCGCCCATGACCGTCGTTATATCGAGCGCTACATGAGCGGCGAGTTGTCCCGCGAAGACCAGCGGCGCCTCGGCCTGCCGTGGAACGAAGCATTGGCCCGGCGTACCGTCCGCGCGGTTGGCGGCTCGATACTGGCGGCGGAAAAAGCCCTGGAGCACGGTTTGGCCTGTCACTTGGCGGGCGGCACGCATCACGCCCATTACGACTACCCGGCCGGGTTTTGCATCTTCAATGACCTGGCGATCATCAGCCACTATCTGCTGCAAAGCGGCCGGGTGAACCGGGTGCTGATCTTCGATTGCGATGTGCATCAGGGCGACGGCACTGCGCGGATCCTCCACGACACCCCGGAGGCGATCACCGTTTCCCTGCACTGCGAGAAGAATTTTCCTGCACGCAAAGCCGAAAGCGATTGGGATATTCCGCTCCCCAAAGGCATGGGCGACGCCGAATACTTGAACGTGGTGGACGACGCGCTCAACTATTTACTGCCGCTGTATCAACCGGATCTGGTGCTATATGACGCTGGCGTCGATGTGCACAAGGACGACGCCCTCGGTTATCTGCAACTGACCGATGAAGGCGTTGCCGCCCGCGATGAAAGCGTGATGCGCCACTGCCTGGGTCGCGATATCCCGGTGGTCGGCGTCATTGGCGGCGGTTACAGCAAGGACCGCCACGCCCTCGCCCGCCGCCACGGCATTCTTCACCACAGCGCGCAGCGGGTGTGGCAGTCACACGGCTGTCATTGAGTTGTGCTGCGTTACCCACAATCGCTGTGGAACGGCCTGTGGATAACCTGAGCGAAAGGGACTACAGGCCATGCTGGCTATGGCCTGCAGCACGCTGATCAATTTTCAACCAGTTATTGAATCGCACGAAAATTCCCCGGTGGGAGCGAGCCTGCTCGCGAAGGCGTCCGGACATTCAAGATTTAACTGACTGACCTGGCGCTTTCGCGAGCAGGCTCGCTCCCACAAGGATCTCCCATCTCTCACATTGGTTTGCGCTGTTAGAATGCGCGCCTTATCCCGCCAGACCGCAGCGCACGCCATGACCCAGACTCCCGCCGCCCTCCCCGCTCACATCGCCATTATCGGCGGTGGCCCCGCCGGCCTGATGGCCGCCGAAGTGCTGAGCCAGGTCGGAGTGCGCGTTGACCTCTACGACGGTATGCCCTCGGTGGGCCGCAAGTTCCTGCTGGCTGGCGTCGGCGGCATGAACATCACCCACTCCGAACCTTATCCGGCCTTTCTCTCACGCTACGCCGAACGCGCCCCGCACATTGCTCCGCTGCTGCGCGGCTTCGATGCCGACGCACTGTGCCGCTGGATTCACGACCTGGGCATCGAGACATTTATCGGCAGCTCCGGCCGTGTATTCCCCACCGACATGAAAGCCGCCCCGCTGCTGCGCGCCTGGCTCAAACGCCTGCGCGACAGTGGCGTGGTTATCCACACCCGCCATCGCTGGCTCGGCTGGGATGAAACCGGCGCACTGCGCATCGCCAGTCCCGACGGCGAAATATCCCTCAAACCGGACGCCACCCTGCTCGCCCTTGGCGGCGGCAGTTGGTCGCGGCTGGGTTCGGACGGCGCATGGATGCTGCCCCTGGAGCAGCGCGGCGTAGGACTGGCGCCGTTGCAGCCTAGTAATTGCGGCTTTGAAGTGCAGGCCTGGAGCGAATTGCTCGTGAGCAAATTCGCCGGCGCGCCGCTGAAAAATATCGCCATCGGTTTGAACGATGACATTCCGCGCTTGGGCGAATGCGTGATCACCGCGACCGGCATTGAAGGGAGTTTGATCTACGCGCTGTCGGCACCGATTCGCGAAGCGATCAATGTGCATGGCTCAGCCACTGTTCACATTGATCTGCTGCCGGGCCGACCTGTGGATAAATTGCAGGCTGCGTTGAGCAAACCGCGTGGCTCGCGCTCGATGGCCAAGCATCTGCACAGTCAGGTCGGGATTGACGGGGTGAAAGCCGCGCTGTTGCGTGAACTCACTGACGCTGCGACCTTTGCCGATCCAGCGTTGTTGGCTCGGGCAATCAAGGCGTTGCCGCTGACGTTGATCAAAACCCGGCCGCTGGACGAGGCGATCAGCAGCGCCGGCGGTGTCAAGTTCGAGGCGATGGATGAGCGATTGATGCTCAAGGCGTTGCCGGGGGTGTTCTGTGCGGGTGAGATGCTGGATTGGGAAGCGCCGACGGGCGGGTATCTGCTGACGGGATGTTTTGCCAGCGGGCGGGCTGCGGGTTTTGGGATGCTGGAGTGGTTGCGCAAGGACTGAAGACCGCGTTGTGCCCTTCGCGAGCAGGCTCACTCCTACAGGGGAATGCGTTCCAATGTAGGAGTGAGCCTGCTCGCGATAGCGGCCTTACAGGTGCAGCGAATATTAAGGTTTACGCTTGCGCGGCCCGGTGTTGAATACCGGCACCTTGCGCACTGGCTTGATCGAAGGCTCCGGCGCCTGCGTCTCGCCACTGTCGACCCACTTGCCGAGATTGCGCTTGCCACCACCGCCCGACGCTTTCGGCTTTTTCGGTTTCTTCGGCTTCTTGATCACCTGACCGCTGGCATCGGTGTCCGGCACGCGGTGCTCGGGCTCGAAATCCGGCTCGTTCTGGCGCTTCAAAGTCTGGCGCGTGAGCATCTCGATCGCCGACAACATATTCACTTCATCGGCACACACCAGCGAAATTGCCTCGCCGGTTGCGCCCGCACGACCGGTACGGCCGATTCGGTGAATGTAATCCTCAGCCACGATCGGCAGATCGAAGTTGACCACCAGCGGCAAATCTTCGATGTCCAGACCACGGGCCGCCACGTCGGTAGCCACCAGAATCTGCACTTCACTGAGTTTGAAACGATCCAGTGCGCGCTGACGGGTTGCCTGCGGTTTGTCGCCGTGGATGCCATCGGCGTTCACGCCCAGGCCCTGAAGTTTTTCCACCAACGCATCGACGCCGTTGCGGGTCTTGGCGAACACCAGCACCTGCTTCCACTTGTTCTTGCGCATCAGGTGCACGAACAGTTCGGCCTTGCGCTTCTTGTCCACCGTCACGATCCACTGTTTGACGGTGTTGGCGGCGACGTTGCGCGGGCTGACTTCGATGCTCAGCGGATCGTTGAGCATCTGCCCGGCCAGCAGGCGGATGTCGTCGGAGAAGGTCGCCGAGAACAGCAGGGTCTGGCGCTTCTTCGGCAGCATGCGGTAAATGTTCGCCAGTTCTTCGGAGAAACCGAGGTCGAGCATACGATCGGCTTCATCCAGCACCAGAGTTTGCAACTGATTGAGTTTCAGCGCGTTCTGGCGGAACAGGTCGATCAGGCGACCGGGCGTTGCGACCAGCACATCAACGCCACCGCGCAGTTTCATCATCTGTGGGTTGATGCTGACGCCGCCGTACACCGCATAAGTGCGCAGCGGCAGGTTTTCGGCGTACTGGCGCACAGACTCATGAACCTGCTCGGCCAGCTCGCGGGTCGGCACCAGAATCAGCGCACGCGCCGAATTCGCTGTGACTTTCGGCCCTTCCATGGTCAGCAACTGCAACAGCGGCAAAGCGAAACCGGCGGTCTTGCCAGTGCCAGTCTGGGCGGCTGCCATCAGGTCACGGCCGGCCAGAACGGCCGGAATGGCTTGCGCCTGCACCGGCGTCGGGGTCTGGTAGCCGAGCGCCTCGAGGGAGCGCAGCAAGGGTTCGATCAGGCCAAGGGAGGCGAAAGTCATGGGAGTACCGTAGGAAAAATCAGCGCGGTTGCGCAAAACAAGGATGCAATTGCGCGCAGTTTACCCTAATTCACACGCTGCTCAGTCGGAATGGCTGTCTTCGGCGGCTCCACGACGAGCGGCTGCGCCGGGCGCCGCCACTGTGGCAGACCGATCAGTACCACGGCGCTGATGATCACCAGCATCGCCAGTGCTTCTTCGATCCCGATGGTCTCGCCGACAAACACAATCCCCAGCAACACCGCCACCGCCGGGTTGACGTAGGCATAACTGGTCGCCGCCGCCGGACGCACGTGCTTGAGCAAGTACATGTAGGAATTGAAGGCGATGATCGAACCGAAAAAGATCAGGTACGCCAGCGCCAGCCAGCCTTCTACGGGCGGCACGGCTTGCAGATGTTCGCCACTCACCGCACTGCCGATCAGCAGAGCCACGCCGCCGACCAGCATTTCCACGGCACTGGCCATCGCCCCTTGCGGCAACGGCAAGTGCTTGCTCCACACCGAACCGAACGCCCAGGTCGCCGCCGCAAAAATCAGCAACGCCGCGCCCATCGGACTCGATTGCAGGTTGGAGCCCATGTTGAGCATGGCGATGCCGATGATCCCCAGCGCTACCCCGGCCCATTCAAGGCGGGTATTGCGCGCCCCCCAGAAATAGCCACAGAGCAACGTGAACAGCGGCACCGTCGCCACTGCCAATGCCGCAACGCCGGACGCCACCCCGGTGTGCTCGGCCACACTGACCGCGCCGTTACCGAAACTGAGCAGCAAAATCCCGATGATCCCCGCCGCTTTCCACTGTGCCCAAGTCGGCGCCGGTGCCCCGCGCCAGCGCAGGAAGGCATACATCAACGTCCCCGCGATCACGAAACGCACACCGCCGAGCATCAGCGGCGGCCAGTACTCAACGCCGATACGGATCACCAGATAGGTCGACCCCCAAATCACATACAACGCAAAAAACGCGGCGATCAGAGGTAAGGAAAAACGGCGCAAGGCAGGCATGGGCAGCTCGAATGTCAGAGGTAGCGGATGAATTATTCTAGAAAGGCCGGTGAGCAAAAATAAGTTACAAAACCTGTTTATCGCGCCGGTACACTTTTGAAAGCACGGAGATCGACGGGATAAACCACGATTTCGAAAGTCTGGCATTTTCAGGAGTTCAGCCTTGGACAAATACGACCGCATGCTGCTCAGCGCTCTGCTCGAAAACGGACGCGCGTCCTACGCCGACCTGGCGCGCAAAGTGAACCTCTCCGCCCCCGCCGTCGCCGAACGCGTGGCCAAGCTTGAGGCAGCCGGGGTCATCACCGGGTATGAGGCGAAAATCGACCTGTCGAAAATCGGTCTGCCGATCCAGTGCATGATCGAATTGCGTCTGCACCAGAACGGCAGCCAGAAGGTCTACGACGAACTGGTGAAAATCCCGCAACTCACCGAGTGCTTTCGAGTCACGGGCGATCCGTGCGTGATGATGAAGGGCGCGGTGGGCTCGATGCCGGAGCTGGAGGAGTTGATCAACCGGGTGGCGAAGTTCGGCTTCAGCAAGACCTCGATTGTGTTGTCGAGCGCCATCGAAAAACGCGTGCCGCTGGGGCAGATCGAAGGCAACGGCAAATCCTGAGGACGATGATGCCCCCTGTGGGAGCGGGCTTGCCCGCGATGAGGCCATCACATCCAACAATTTGGGTGGCAGACGGTAAGCCATCGCGGGCAAGCCCGCTCCCACAGGTAATTTATTTGCCTGAAAATCAGCGAAAGCGCTGCAAGTGTTCCGTGACTTTGGCGGCAGGGACTTTCTGCAATTTGCACAGCAGGTCGTGCGACAGCTCGCGCACGCCGTGCTTGCTGCGCAACTCTTCAGCCAGATGCGCCATCAGGTTGGCCGCCATCTCGGCATCGGCCATGGCCCGGTGAGCCTGGCCGGTATGCGGCAATCGCGCGAACGTGGTGAGGGTGCCGAGTTTGTGGTTTGGCGCGGCCGGCATCAAGCGGCGGGCCAGCAGCAGTGAGCAGGCGAAGTTCTGCAACCGCGTGCGCTTGATCCGCCCCAGTTCGAAATCCCAGAACTTCTGGTCGAACGAGGCGTTGTGCGCGACCAGTGGCGTGCAGCCGACGAATTCGTTGACCTCTTCCATCACCTTCTCGGCCGACGGCGCGGTGCGCAGCATGGCGTTGCTGATGCCGGTCAGTTGTTCGATGAAGGCCGGGACGCGCACGCCGGCGTTCATCAGGCTTTGGTAACGCTCGACGATGCGGCCGTTTTCCAGCATGACCACGGCGATTTCCGTGGCGCGACAGCTGCTGTTCGGCGAGAGGCCGGTGGTTTCAAAGTCGATGACTGCAATGCGTTCCAAACCGGGTTTAACTCCGTTCAATTCTTGAGTAGTCGCTTAGTTCTTCAGCAGCAGCGCGCCTTCGATCGGCACATAACGGCTGGCGGCGCGGATCAGCGAGTTGGCGGTCAGGCCCGGCACGCCATAGGCTACGGCTTGCACGCCGTGCTTGCTGATGATGCGTTCGAGCAGCATGTCGAAGTCACCGTCACCGGAGGCCAGGACGATTTCGTCGACATGGTCGGCGGCGTCCATGATGTCGAGGGTGATGCCCACGTCCCAGTCGCCCTTGGCCGAGCCGTCGCTGCGCTGGATGTACGGCTTGAGCTTCACGGTGAAACCGAGGTTGCGCAGAATCTGCTGAAACTGCTGCTGCTTGCTGTCACCACGGTCGATCGCGTAGGCGTAGGCCTCGACGATCTGCCCGTCCTTGCTGATGTCGGCCCACAGCGCGGCGTAGTTGAAATGGCAACCATAGGCCTGACGCACGGTGTAATAGAGGTTCTGTACGTCGGCGAACACTGCGATTTTTTTCACCGGAGTTCCTGTGAGCGCGCAAGCGCCCGAAGCGGGATCAGGCGCCTGGCCCGAAAAAGGCGCCCAGTATGCCAGCCATGAGGAAGTTTCAGCGAATAAACACCGGCAGGCGCCGAAGTGCTACTGACGAATGGTGAATGTGGAGAGGGGATTTATCCCCGACGAACTGCGCAGCAGTCCCATTTCTGGGGCCGCTGCGCTGCCCATCGGGGATGAATCCCCTCACCACAGGTCTGGTGTCAAAGCTGAGAAGTGTGGGGGTCAGACAAAGGAATCATCGTCATCGAAGAACGATGAGTTGTCATCGCTGTAGTCGGTATCGGTAAATCCGCCTTGGTCATTGCCAGCCATGCGCTGATCGTTGCCCCAGTCGTTGTTGCTCTGGTCAGCCACCTGCGCCGGCTCTTCCTTGATTACCTCAACAATTTCTTCCGGCTGCTGGTTGTGATGGAACAGGCTGCTGATACCTTGCGCCAGCATCACGCCGCCCGCCACACCCGCAGCGGTTTTCAATGCGCCACCGAGGAAGCTGCTGCCCGCTGCCGGGGCCGCTTGCTGCGCGTAGTTCGGTGGCGGTGCGCCGAAATTCTGTTGCGGGGCCGGATTACCAAAATTCTGCTGCGGCGCTGGTTCGCGCCAGCCGCCAGTGGACGCCGGGGCGCTCTGGGTCGGCGCCGGGCGTGGGCTGCCACCAAAGATGCTCGACAGGAAACCACCGCCGCCGCTTGGCGCCGGTGCCGCACTCTGGGCCTTGGCCGATTGCAGTTCGGCCTGCAGACGCTGGACTTGCTGGGTCAGTTGCTTGTTCTGCTCGTCGAGGCTCTTGAGCGCCGCCTCTTGCACCAGAATCGCCTGGGTCATGAAATAACCCGCCGCCGGTTGGCGTGTCAGGTGTTCCTTGATCCGCGCCTCGGCCTGGGCGTCACGCGGGGCTGCCTCCGTTTCGGCCTGTTGCAGCCGGGAAAACAGTCCATCGATCAGGGTTTGCTCTTCGCTGTTCATGGCGACCTCGTAGATTGCCGGGATAACGTTGCCCTCGCCCACTGTGGACAAGGTGCTCTCCTGTAATGGAGACAGTGACAGGATGTTTCAACGACCTTTACCGAATGTTTACGTTTGTGTCGCCCCGCGCATCATCGGTTAAAGTGAGCCACTGTTTTCGACCTGCGATACCGACTGATGAATGCCTTAGAAGTGCTGCGCGACTCTCTGTATTTTTTCAAACGCCATTTGGCCAGCATCGTGCAGTTGTGCCTGCCGCTGGTGATCGTCGAAGCATTGCTGCAACAAGTGGTCGACCGCGCCAGCGATCCGGACAGTTTCTCGGCTTACAGCATCATTGTCGGGCTGCTGGTCTATCCGTTGTACACCGCCGCGCTGATCCTGTTTCTCGACGCCCGCACCCGTGGCGAAGCCCCGCGCCCCCTCGACCTGCTGGCGATGTCTGCCCGGTTGTGGCCGCGTTTCGCCCTGCTCACGGCGCTCAACACGTTGCTGATTCTGCTGGGGCTTTCGCTTTACTTCCTGCCGGGGCTGATCCTGATGGTGATGCTGGCTTTCGGCGAATACCTGCTGGTGCTGCGTGGCCTCAATCCATTGCACGCGATGAAGGAAAGCCTGCGCCTGACCCGTGGGCATTTCTGGCGGATCCTGCTGTGCATTCTCTGTGTGATGGGACCGCTGTGGCTGCTCAAGGGCTTGACCCTGCAGGTCTATCCCGACCCGCAGAACCCGGCACTTGCCGTACTGATCGACAGTGCCCACAGTTTCCTGCAACTGTTCACCAGCGTGGTGCTGTTCCGTCTGTTCATGCTGATCAGTGAACTGCCCGACAAGCGCGACAGATCGGTCTGACGGTTTTGGCCTTGGGCGACGGCGGCGCACTCGGGTATGCTCGGGGCCACTTTCTGTAACGCTATAAGCCGAGCCATGACCCGCCTGCTGCGCTACACCCTGCTCCTTGTTGTGCTCGCCATCGCGCTGATTGGCGGGCTGATCTTTGGCCTGACCTGGCGCCCCGACGCCCGGGAAACCCTGCCGGTCAGCTGTACCGGAACGCCGCCGACGCTGGTGCCCGGGCAAGCGCTGAAAGTCATGACCTGGAACGTGCAGTACCTGGCGGGCAAGCGTTACGTGTTCTGGAACGACCAGGCCCAAGGCGACGACGAAGCACCAACGCTGGAAGACATGGCCTTCAGCCTTGATGAAGTGGCACGGGTGATCCGCGACGAACAGCCCGATGTGGTGTTGTTGCAGGAACTGGATGACGGTGCCAAGGCCAGCGACTATCAGGACCAGCTCAAATTGTTGCAGGAACGCGTGGCCGATCTGTATCCGTGCAGCGCCAGTGCGTTTGACTGGAAAGCCGATTTCGTCCCTGAACCACACATCTTCGGCAGCGTTGGCCGACAACTGGCGACGCTCAGCCGCTACCGCATCGAGCATGCCGAACGCCTGCAATTGCCAGTGGCATCAAGCAATTTCATCAGTCGCCAGTTCCAGCCGAAAGATGCGCTGCTGGCGACCAAACTGCCGCTCAGCGACGGCGGGCAACTCACCGTATTCAACACCCATCTGGAGCGCGCCAGCCAACCGGACGACACCTTGCAGGCGCAAGTGGCCGCCGTGGCCAAGGTGCTCGACAAGTATGAAAGCCAGGGCCTGCCGTGGCTGATCGGTGGCGACTTCAATCTGTTGCCGCTTGGCCAATATCGTCGCTTGCCTGCCGAACAGCGCAGGCCGTACTCCGCCGACAGCGAGCTGCACCTGCTGTGGGATAAATACCCGATGATTCCGACCAACAACGAAGCGAGCGGCATCGACCGTGCACAGTGGTTGACCCACTACCCCAACGACCCCGGTCTCAATGGCCCGGATCGTACGGTCGACTATCTGTTCTACAGCCCGAAGATCAAACGGATCCAGGCAACGGTCCGTCAGGACGATACGCTGCGTATCTCCGATCATTTGCCGGTGATTGCCCGCTTCCTGCTCCCCGTCGCGCCCTAGCAACCGGCGTGAGCAAACTGCCAGCCAGCCCCACCGAACATGGCGTCAGCCCCGAATTGAAGAAATGGAACTCGCATGAAAATCTTACTGGTGTGCAAGGACATCGGCGGTTACGCCGGCAAACTGGCCGACTACCTGAAACGTGACAACGATGTGTGCTTCATCGATACATCGTCGCTGTCCAACCGTTTTGATCGAGCCCCGAAGATCCTCCGCCGCCCTCTGAAGCGCTGGGCGCAGTTGCGCCAGTTCAAGAAGAGCCTCGGTGCATCGGCGCACTTTGACGTCGGGTTGATCATCAATCCGGCGCAAATCGAACCCAAGCAACTGACCGCTGCCCTCAATGCCAGCGAGCGCAAGATCGCTTACCTCTACGACAGTTTCAGTCGCTGGCCGATGACCCGCGAAGCGCTTGCCGGTTATGACGAGGTGTTTTCCTTCGACCCGGAGAATGCTGAAAGCTACGGCCTGAAAAAACTCTACAACTTCATCTACGACGACTACATCGCCGACGGCGAGCCCGGTGAATACTCGGCGTTTGTGGTGATGGCGGGCAAGGATCGGGTGCCGGCACTTGAAGGGCTGGCGCAGGAGTTCGATCGCCTCGGAGTCACCGATTACAAGTTTCTGGTCCAGTGCAAACCGGTCTCGGGCGCGCATCCGGGCATCACTTTTTTCGAGCAGAGAATGTCGCTGGAGTCGGTGGGTGAACTGGTCAAGCGCTCGCGGATCATTCTCGACATTGCCAAGCCCGGTCAGGCCGGGTTGAGCTTCCGTTTCTTCGAGGCCATGGCCTCACGGAAGAAAGTCATCACCACCAACAAGAGCGTGGTCGACTACGACTTTTACAACCCGACGAACATTCTGGTCATCGATGAGGCCAACCCGGTGATTCCGGAGCGGTTCATTACGGATCCGTATGTCGACGTGCCTGAACACGTCTACCAGAAATACACCCTGCAGGGATGGGTCAAAACCGTGTTTGCCGTGCCGTGAACTGACCTCGCCAACAGCCCGCACACATCCCCCTGTGGGAGCGAGCTCGCTCCCACAGAGCTGGTGTATCAGCGCATCAGTGCACTTCTTCCAGATCATCATGCAGCAGCCCGAAGATCTGCCGTTTCATGTCGATGAACGAGCGCTCCATAACCATGTCCAGTGAGCGTGGTCGCTCGATCGGTACATCGAGAATCTGTTTGATCCGCCCCGGTTTCGCGCCCATCACATAGACCCGGTCGCCAAGCAGAATCGCTTCGTCGATGTCGTGGGTGACAAACAGCACGGTTTTCTTGCTGTTGCCCCACACCCGCAGCAACAGTTGCTGCATCTGCAAACGCGTCTGGCTATCCAGCGCACCGAACGGTTCGTCCATCAGCAAAATCTGCGGATCATTGGCCAGCGCCCGGGCAATGGCGACACGCTGCATCATCCCGCCCGAGAGCTGTTTGGCGTAATTGTCGGCGAACCCGGTGAGGCCGACTTCGTTGACGTAATAATCGACAATCTCCTTGCGCCGCGCCGCCGGCAGGCCACGACGCTTGAGGCCGAACTCGACGTTCTGGCGCACCGTCAGCCACGGGAACAACGTATAGCTCTGAAAGACCATGCCGCGATCCGCGCCGGGACCTTGCACTTGCTGGCCGCCAACGTAGATCTCGCCGGAAGTCGGTTCAGCCAGGCCGGCGGTCAGGTACAACAGGCTCGACTTGCCGCAACCCGACGGCCCGACCAGCACGGCGAATTGCTGATCCGGCACCTCGAACGACACCTCTTCCAGCGCGGTAAACGTTCCGCCATCGGGCCTCTTGTAACGCAGGCTGACCTTGTCCACCTGCAAGCGTGGCGCGGCTTGCGCCGGTGCCGCGAGCGGCTCGATAAAGCGATGATTGGCAGCAGTCACTGAGCCCATGCGGCAACCCTCAAGCGGAGAAAGCGGAACAGTTGATCGGTGACCAGACCGAGCAGGCCGATGATCGCGATGGCGAGGAAAATCACGTCAACCTGAAAGCCGCGCATGGCTTTCAGGCTCAAATAACCGAGGCCGCTGGAGGCCGCGACCAGCTCGGCCACCACCAGATAGGTCCAGGCCCAGCCCATGGTCACCCGCAAGGTATCGAGCACGCCCGGCACCGACGCTGGGGCGATCACGTGCAACACCGCATCGCGGCGGTTGGAACCTAACGTATAGGAGGCGTTGATCAAATCCTTGGAAATGCCTTTCGACACATCGGCAATCATCACCAGTTGCTGGAAGAACACGCCGAAGATAATCACTGATACGCGCTGCTCCAGACCGATGCCGATCCACAGGATGAACAGCGGCACGAACGAGGTCACCGGCAGATAGCGAATGAAGTTCACCAGCGGTTCCAGAAACGCCTGGACGATGCGGAAACTGCCCATCAGCAATCCCAGCGGCACCGCCACCAGCGACGACACAATGAAACCGACCATGACCACTTCGACGCTGGCCCACACATGCGTGCCGAGGGTGCCGTCGCGGCTCAACCGCACGGCCGCTTCGACCACCGCACCCGGAGTAGGCAAGAACATGCCCGGCACGATGCCGCCATAGGACAACCCGGCCCACAGGCCGACCAACAAGATCCAGGCCAGACCGCTGGCGCTCCACACCACGGGTACCGGCAAAGCGGTTTTCGGCGTGAGGCTGCGGCTCAGCCACGAATTGCGCTTGAACATTGCAAACCTCCTAGAGCGGGCTGACGAAACGGTTGTCGACCAGATCGTCATGGCTGACGTTGTAGGGTTTGCCCTGCAACTCGCTGGCGGTTTCGTTGGCCAGTTTGATCAACGCGGCGCTGTCACCCGGCTGGCCCGGCGAGCCGAGGAGTTTTTCGCTCATGGCCTGATCGTAGAAGCGCACGCCCTGCGCCGCAGCCGCCAGCTCCTTCGGATCGGACAGATAACCGCCAACGCCTTTGGCCATGATCTTGTAAGCATCTTCCGGATGATCCTTGGTGTACTGCACGGCTTTGTACAAACCGGCGACCAGGGCCTTGACGTCTTCCGGCTGTTTTTCGATGACGCTGCAGTTGAGCGCTACCACATCGACGATCACCCCGGGCGTGGTGCTGCTGTCGATCAACACCTTGCCTTGCTGCTTGTCGCGCACCATCGACAGATGCGGTTCCCAGGTCACCGCCGCCGGCACGCGACCGGCGATGAACGCGGTGGCGGCATCGTCAGCGGTCATGTTCTGCACGGTGATGTCGCTCATTTTCATGCCGTTCTTTTTCAGCAGATACGAGAGCCAGAACTGCGAAGTCGAGCCTTCGTTCACCGCCACGGATTTGCCCTTGAGTTCCTGCAGGCTCTTCACCTCCTTGCCGACCAGCACGCCGTCGCCACCATGGCTGTCATCCAGCGCCGCGACAGCCTTGAAGCAGAACTGCGGGCGATACTTGAGCACTTCATCGATGGTCGACGCCGAGCCGGACAGTTGCCCGGAGGCCTGCGCGGCCATGTACATCGAGGCCTCTTCGACCACGGGTAATTCGACGGTCAGGCCGTTTTCCTTGAAATAGCCCAGGTCCTGAGCCAGATAAAGCGTGCCGTAGCCGACCCACGTGGTGTGGCCGATGGACAGGGTGCCGGCCTCGGCGCTGGTGGCGACTGTGGCGGCCAGAGCGGTGATTGCCAGAGGATGAGCGAGACGAATACACAAGGACTTGATCATGGAGCACTCCCGACGCTGTTGATTTAGTTTTGTCATGGGCAGTACGGCCAGCGCCAAATGCTGTGAATGCACACTGCGGTCTCTGCTGGACTCTGGCGTGAACCACTTGGGCTGGCGAGATCGATGGTGGCCCATGTGCGCGGTGAGGAAAATCAGGAAATTGTTGGCTGCGAACAATGAAAAAACTGCTTAGTGCGCACTGCTGAAGGGCAGGGTTGGCGGGGATGCGCAAGGTGGGTGCAGATCGGGGATTTTCGGTAACCGGAAGAACGCCATCGCTGGCAAGCCAGCTCCCACAGGGGATCTCGGTTGTACCCGGAATATGTGCACACCACTGAAACCTGTGGGAGCTGGCTTGCCAGCGATGGCGTCAGGTCAGTCGATATCTTTGCAGCCTGACCCACCGCTATCGCGAGCAGGCTCGCTCCTACAGGGATCTAAGGTGTGCCGGGATTTTGTGAACATAACTGAAACCTGTGGGAGCTGGCTTGCCAGCGATGGCATCAGGTCAGTCGATATCTTTGCTGCCTGACCCACCGCTATCGCGGTATCAGCGCAATTGAAACCAGGTGGTTTTCAACTGCGTGTATTTGTCGAACGAGTGCAACGACAGGTCGCGACCGAACCCGGACTGTTTGCCGCCGCCAAATGGCACCGTCACGTCCAGCGCATCCACCGTATTGACCGACACCGTACCGGCCCGCAACTGCCGCGCCACTCGGTGTGCGCGGTTGAGGTCATCTGTCCACAGCGACGCCGCCAACCCGTAGACGCTGTCATTCGCCAGACACACGGCCTCCTCTTCACTGTCGAACGGCACAACCGCCAGCACCGGGCCGAACACCTCTTCACGAAACAACGGCATATCGGCTTTCACGCCAGTGAAAATCGTCGGCTCGATGAAGTTGTCCGAGCCATTGAAACGCCGTTGCTGACCGCCACATACCAGTGTCGCGCCATGCTCTTGTGCCTGGCGAATGGCGCGCATGATGCTCGCCGTCTGCTGCTGATCGACGATGGCACCCGCGCGACTTTGCGGATCCAGCGGATCGCCCGGCAACCAACGCTCGGCCTGCGCTTGCAGACGCTCGACAAACTCATCATGAATCGAACGTTCCACCAGCAATCGCGAGTTGGCCGAGCAGACTTCGCCCTGATTGAAGAAGATCCCGAACGCAGCTTTCTCCGCCGCCAGCTCCAGATCCCGGCAATCGGCGAAGACCAGATTGGCGCTCTTGCCGCCGCACTCCAGCCACACCTGCTTGAGGTTTGATTGCGCAGCGTACTGCATGAAATATTTGCCAACCTGCGTCGAACCGGTAAACACCAGACAATCGACATCCGCGTGCAAACCCAAGGCCTTGCCGGCCTGCTCGCCAAGCCCCGGCAGCACATTCAGCACACCCGGCGGCAGGCCCGCCTCCAGCGCAAGCTCGGCCAGACGCAAGGCCGAAAACGGGGACTGCTCGGCCGGTTTGAGGATCACCGAATTGCCCGCCGCCAGCGCTGGCGCGAGTTTCCACGCGGCCATGTCCAAAGGAAAATTCCACGGCACCACAGCGGCAACCACGCCCAGTGCTTCACGGGTGATGGTCGCCAGCACGTTGGTCGCGCTCGGCGCAACCTGGTCGTAGAGTTTGTCGATGCTTTCGGCGTACCAGCGGAACACGCCAGCGGCGCCCGGCACGTCGATGTTGTAGGCGTCCATTACCGGTTTGCCCATGTTCAGCGAGTCGAGCAGCGCCAGCTCTTCGCGATGGCTCATCAGCAAATCGGCCAGACGCAACAACACTTGCTTGCGCTCGGCCGGCGAACGTCGCGACCACACGCCCGCCTCAAATACCTGTCGGGCATTGCCCACCGCTGCGTCGACATCGGCCTCGCCGCACGCGGCAACGTTGGCCAGTAACTGGCCGGTAGCCGGGTTGATCGCGTCGAAGGTCTGCCCCGATTGCGCCGCGTAATGTTTGCCGTCGATCACGGCTTGATCGGGAAACTTCAATGCAACGGCGCGGCGCTGCCACTCTGCAAGCTCGAACACGGCGGATGCTCCTAGGGCTTTATTGTGCCGTCGATGGTCGCTCAGGCCCGCACGGGCTAAAAATAGTAAAAATGTCTTCGCAGGCAATAAAAACACTGGGCAGTGACTTCCCCCAAACGCCGCACAGGTGGCTATGGTTGAGGGATAAGAACAACGTCGCGCAGCGGACGCGGCGGCGCACAAATTGCTTGGAAGTCGAGTCCGCTCGTCCTGAGGTTTGCCGTGGCCGCCTACAATTTGCGTCAGTTGAAATACTTCATCACCACCGTCGAGTGCGGCAGCGTTGCCGAGGCTTCACGCAAGCTGTACATCGCTCAACCGGCGATCTCCACGGCGATCAAGGCGCTGGAAGACAGCTTCGCCGTGCAACTGCTGATCCGCCATCACGCGCAAGGAGTTTCCCTTACACCGAGCGGCGCGCGTTTCCTGCGCAAGGCCCAGGAACTGCTGCGCATGGCCAAGGAGTTCGAGCAGAACGCCCTCGCCGATAACGATGTGGTGGCCGGGCAGATCGACATCGGCTGTTTCGAAACCGTTGCGCCGTTGTACCTGCCGCAATTGATCGCCGGGTTTTCCGCCCTGTACCCGGGCGTGAAGATCCGCATCCGCGACGGCGAACAACAGGAATTGGTACAAGGCCTGACCTCGGGCGCATTTGACCTGGTGATCCTCTATGAACACGAACTCGACGCGACGATTCAGACCGAACCGCTGATGCCGGCGCAACGACCCTATGCGCTACTGCCGGCCGATCATCGCTTTGCCGAGTACAAGCAAGTGTCGCTGCGCGATCTGTGCCTGGAACCGATGATTCTGCTGGATGTGCAACCGAGCCGGACCTACTTCGTCAGCCTGTTCGAAGAGCTGGGCCTGACGCCGCGCATCGAGTTCAGCTCACCGTCCATCGAGATGGTGCGCGGGATGGTCGGTCAGGGTTTCGGCTTTTCGATCCTGGTTACGCGACCGCATTCGGAATGCACTTACGACGGCAAGAAGGTTGTGTGCGTGGACATCGTCGAGGACGTCACCGGTTCAGGTTTGGTGGCGGCGTGGCTCAAGCGTGGGCAACTGACCAAACCGGCGCAGTTGTTTGCTGATTATTGCCGCGAACAATTGACCGCCAAGACCGCTTAGAACCCTGGCGGAATGTAACCGGGGACATACCTTACGTTGGTGCACTTGCCATGAAGGATCCGTCCATCTTCAATCAGAAACTGCGCGATCTTCTTTTGTTGGTTGATCTTCGCCTGCAACTTGCAATCGGAACTGTGCCCGACTTGTTGATAATGCTCGGTGTACACCATGCCGTTGCCGGTATGGGTCATCGAGGTCCCGGCCGCTTCGGTGGTTGACCAGCTCGACGACTTGTACCAGGTCAGCACAGCGTAGGGCTGGCCGTCCGGACCGGTTTCCTTTTTCATCGAATCGGGTTTGCCGAACAGGTCCAGCGCTTCCTGGGCATCGCGACCTTCCCAACGGTTCTGTGCGATGGTCGAACAACCATTCAAGAGCAACACCGCCAGAATTGTCGCCAGCGGTAAACGTGTTTTCGTCCACTGTTTCATCGTGAGTCCCCTGACAGATCGCTTATTTTTTCAGCTCGAGCATGGTGTCCATGTCGTCCATCATCTGGCTCTTTTCCTGAACCGGCGCGAGCTTGAAGAACATCTGCTGCAGGGTCTGGATCATCTGCATGTATTCCATCTTGCCCAGCGTGACCATCTCGTTCTTATTACGACTGCCAGGCGTACAGGCAAACTTCAACGCTTGCTGGATCCAGAATTCTTTCGGAGCCTGCCATGTATCCGAGACTTTCAAGTGGCGCATCGTATAGGCCAGACGCTCGATCGACTGGCCGTTGATAAAACGCACCTTACCGGCGGAGCACTGAGCTTCAAGGTTGTAGACATCGATCATCGGTTTTCCCGGCTCTTCGTAAACCAGAGTCACCGCGACCATCGTCGCGCCTTTGGTTTTTTGCGATGGCACCACTGACGTGGCATCGGCGACATACATGATGTTTTTATGCGCAACACCGTTGCCGTAGATGATCCACCAGTCGCCAACAGGATTGGATTGTTCGGCGCTGACCGAAGTGGAGGCGGCCAGCAGCGCAGCCGACAAGAAGGATAACTTCTTGAACTTGAAGAGTGATGACATAGGGCGATTCCGTTCCTTGGCGGCAGCTTGCAAGGCAGCAGGTCTGCTTATTGTTCAAGCCGCGACTTTAGGAGGGCAAACAAACAAGGGCAATTAGGGCGGATGTGCTAGTGGCGCACCGCCATGAGCTCTAAATCGCCAGGATCGCAAGTTGCGATCCTGCGCGCCTCAGGTGCCGCGCGGTTTGGCCCGCGCGGTCGCCTCGGCCACCAACGGATCATCCGGCCAGTAATGCTTCGGATAGCGCCCTTTCAAATCCTTCTTCACCTCGGCATAGGTGCTGCGCCAGAAGTTGGCCAGATCCTGCGTTACCTGCACCGGACGCCGCGCAGGCGACAACAGGTGCAACTTGATCACTTGCCGGCCGCCAGCGATTCGCGGGGTCTCGGCCAGGCCGAACAATTCCTGCAATCGCACCGCCAGAATCGGTGGAAACTCGCTGTAGTCCAGACGAATCGACGACCCCGACGGCACGCTCAGATGATGCGGCGCCAGCTCGTCCAGGCGTTGCGGCAGTGGCCACGGCAGCAGGTTGCGCACGATGCTCGACAGATCGAGGTTGGCAAAATGACTGAGTCGCGAGACCTTGCCCAGATACGGCATCAGCCAGTCTTCAAGGGTTTTCAGCAGCGTTGCGTCGCTGACATCCGGCCATTGACTGTCATCCTGATTCGTCAGATCGAGCTGGCGCAACAACGCCACCCGCGCCTGCCACTGACGCAGTTCCGGTGTCCATGGCAGCAGCTCCAGACCTTTGCGCCGCACCAGATTGACCAGCGCCTGACTGCGTGCGGCTTCATCGAGACCGGTCAATGGTTCGCGACTCAAGATCAGCTCACCGACCTTGCGCTGACGCTCGGCGCGCAGCACGCCTTCGCGCTCGTCCCAGTCCAGTTGATCGACGTTGCGCACCTGCTCGGCGAGCACGGAATCGAACAGCGCCGGATCGAAATCCGCCGCCAGATAAATCCGTTCCTCGCGCTGGCCTTGACGGCTGCCGAGGTCGGCAATGACGATCCATGGCTCTTTCATCAGGCTGTCGGCCTCAGCGAACAGCGCAGCACGACCGTTGGCCAATCGATATTCGGCACCACCGGCACGCCGCTGTTGCGCGACGCGATCCGGGTAAGCCAGCGCCAGCAATGCGCCGAGCCAGCGCGGATGTTCGGGATCGCTGACCGGCTCGTTCGCCTTGCCGCGCAGGTAACCGCGATATTGCCGCGCCAGTTGCCGGGCGCGCTGCACACCGCCCTGCGCGCCACGGGCAGCGCGCTCCTCGCCAGACAGCAGCACCAGGCGACTGTGCAAATCCGCCCCGGCACCGCGCAAGATATCGCGCTCGCCGAGCAATGCAGCAACGTCGCACGCCATGTTGGCCAGGCCCAACGCCTGACCGCGCAGCAACAAATGGCCGATGCGCGGGTGCGCCGGCAATTCAGCCATGGCCTGACCATGAGTTGTCAGCGCTTCGCCTTCCAGCGCGCCGAGCCGCTGCAACAAATCCTGCGCCTGTGCATAAGCCGCTGCTGGCGGCACATCCAGCCAGACCAGTTCGCCCGGCGTCACGCCCCAGCGCCCGAGTTGCAGCGCCAGGCTGGCCAGATCCGCCGAAAGAATTTCCGCGCTGCCATACGCCGCCAGTTGTTCGTGCTGATCCTGCGACCACAGGCGATAGCAAACGCCCGGTTCCAGTCGCCCTGCCCGACCGGCACGCTGGGTGGCGCTGGCCTTGGAAATCCGCTGGGTATCCAGACGCGTCATGCCGCTGCCGGGATCGAAACGCGGGACCCGCGCCAACCCGGCGTCGATGACCACGCGCACACCGTTGATGGTCAAACTGGTCTCGGCGATGTTGGTCGCCAGCACCACTTTGCGCTGACCGGCCGGTGCCGGATCGATCGCTGCGCGCTGGGCGTTGAGGTCGAGTTCACCGTGCAACGGGCAGAGCAAGACGTCTTTGCGCTCACCGATGGCGTCGGCCAGTTGTTGATGGACACGACGGATTTCCGCCTGCCCCGGCAGAAACACCAAGAGGCTGCCAGTCTCATCATGCAGCGCTTCGAGTACGGTTTGTGTCACGCGCTGATCGATGTATTCGCCGGGCTGGAACGGACGGCCCCAGCGCATCGTCACCGGATACATGCGCCCTTCGCTGCGCAGGATCGGCGCGTCATCAAGCAACCCGGCCAGGCGTTCGCCTTCAAGGGTGGCGGACATCAGCAAAATCTTCAGCGGCTGTTCAGCTCGAAACAGCTCGCGACCGTTCAGACTCAGGGCCAGTGCCAGATCGGCGTCGAGACTGCGTTCGTGAAATTCGTCGAAGATCAGCAGGCCCACGCCTTCCAGCGCCGGATCATCCTGCAAGCGTCGAGTGAGAATGCCTTCGGTGACCACTTCGATGCGGGTGTTGGGGCCGACCTTGCTGTCGAGGCGGATGCGATAACCGACGGTTTCACCGACCTTCTCGCCGAGTTCACTGGCCAGTCGTTCCGCAGCAGCACGCGCAGCGAGGCGGCGGGGTTCGAGCATCAGAATGGTTTGCCCCGCCAGCCACGCTTCATTGAGCAAAGCCAAGGGCACGCGGGTGGTTTTACCGGCGCCGGGCGGTGCTTCGAGCACGGCTTCGTGGCGTGTCGCGAGCGCTTCACGCAGGGCGGGTAAAACTTCATCGATCGGCAGCGAATTCATACTGGCTCCAAAACAGAGCCGCGAGTATAACGGCGAACTGCTTGGCGTTCGTCAGGGTCTTAACTTCACAAGACGAAGCTTCGTTATCAGATGACTCAGGAGATTTTCCATGCGCTTACCTTTTCGCCTGATCGGCGGTGTACTGGTCGCCACGCTGCTCACGCAAATCACTGCGTGCGGTTCGATTTTCTATCCGGACCGTCGTGGTCAGATCGACGGCAAGATCGACCCGGCGATTGCCGTGCTCGACGCCGTGGGCCTGCTGTTCTACATCATCCCCGGCCTGATCGCGTTTGCCGTCGACTTCGCCACGGGGGCGATCTATTTCGAACCAGGGCACACCGCGCAGATCGATCCGGCCAAGCTCAAACAAGCGATCGGCCCGGATGGTCAGGTCGATAACATGAAGTTGCAGGCTATTCTCGAATCTGAACTGGGCCGCAATCTGCCGCTGGATGATCCGCGCCTGATCCAGCACAAAGGCAGCACTCAACAACTGGCGATGTTCGGCCTGCAACCTGCCGCATAAGGAATCAAAAACTTCATGACCTCCAGCCCCGAACACGCCCGCCTGCTGCGGTTGGCGACACGCGCCTCGGTGGCGGTGGCCTGTACGCTGATCATCGCCAAAGCCATCGCCTGGTGGCTGAGCGGTTCGGTGAGCATGCTCGCCGGCCTCACCGACTCGGCGCTCGATGGCATTGCTTCGTTGCTCAATCTGCTGGCGGTGCATTACGCACTGCGCCCGGCGGATGACGATCACCGATACGGCCACGGCAAGGCGGAATCCCTGGCCGGCATGGCGCAGGCATTGTTCATCGGCGGCAGTGCGGTGCTGATTGCCTTGCAGGCCTATGAGCGGATCAAGCAACCTGAACCGCTCGGTGCGCCGTGGATCAGCATTGGTGTGATCATTTTCTCCCTGCTGCTGACAGTGGCTTTGCTGATCTTGCAGCACCGGGTAGTCAAGCAGACCGGCTCCAACGCTGTGCGTGCCGACTCGTTGCATTACCGATCAGACTTGCTGCTTAACGGCAGCATTCTGGTGGCGCTGGTGCTGGCCGGGTTCGGCTGGCAACAACTGGACGCGTGGTTCGGCCTGGGGATTGCCGCGTACATTTTGTGGAGCGCGGTCCAGATCGCCCGGGAGAGCTTTTCGGTGCTGATGGATGAAGAGCTGCCACCGGACGTCAGTCAGCACATGCTTGAACTGGCGTGCAGCGTGCCGGGGGTGCTGGGCGCGCATGACTTGCGCACGCGGATTTCCGGCAACCACTGGTTCGTGCAGTTGCATCTGGAGCTGCCGGGGGAATTGACCCTGTCAGTCGCGCACGGCATCAGCGATCAGGCGGCCGATGCCATTCACAAAGCCTACCCACGGGCCGAAGTGCTGGTGCACGCCGACCCGCAGGAAGTGGTCAAGTCAGAACGGGCGCAAACCCGGCTTCAGTAACTGACCTGATAACCGCGACTGCTCAGGCAATTGCCCTGCGCCTGACGGTACGCTTGCACCACTTCGGGCGCCGGTTGGTAAGTCGCGGTGCGCGGGTCGAAACCGCTTTGCTGCACGGCGTACTGATAGCACTGGTACCCGTCCTGCTGCACCTGCTCCGGCGACTGACCGTTGGCCGGGTAAGCCTCGACGTCATAGCCCTGTGATTGCGGCTGCGGCTGTTGCTGAACCGGCGGCTCGACCACCACGTAATCCTGAGTCGCTTCCTGGTAGGCGTAGTAGGAGCCGGCGGCAAGGAACAGCAGCGCGCCACCGACCCACACTTCACGGGCGTAATCCGGCAAGTACTGAATGCGGATACCCCGTGGCGGCTGCACGACGATGTAACGCGGGCCTTGCGGGCGGTACCAGTAACCACCGGAATAGAAGTAATCCTGGCCACGATACGGCACGCGATAGTCGCGATCCGGGAAGCGGTCGATCACATGCCCCGGCCGATATTGCGGCCCCGGGCCCCAACCGTTGCCACGCCCGTCCGGACGCCCCGGCCAGCGAGTGTCATTGGGCCGGTTGCCAGTCTGCCAATGCTGGTTGTTGTAGCCGTTCTGCGGACGCTCGTCGCGGTAGTAGCCCTGACGCGGCTCCTGGGTCTGGCGCACGGCATCGGGCCGTGGCTGGATCGGCAGGCTATTGGCCGGCAATTGCGGCGGCGGTGGCGGCTGACGTACCGGATTCGGGTTGTAGGCCGGACGGCTCTGATCGTGGTTCTGCCATTGGCCATTATTGTTGTGCTGCTGGCCGTTGTGCTCGAACTGACGACTGTTGTCGCCACGAATGATCTCGTTGTTCTGCGGACGTGGCTGATTCTGCGGCGGCGGATTATTCTGCGGGCGCGGCTGATTGTTGCCGCCATGGCCCTGATTGTTGCCCTGATGGTCCTGACCGTGGCCACCGCCCTCCGGTCCGCGACTTTGTGGATCATCGGCAAGTGCTTGCACACTGACACTCACACACAGCAAACCAACACTGGCCAGATGCCAGATGCGCGACTTCATGAAATTCCTCACTGTGGCTGGCGGCCTGTCATCAAGAGGGGCCTGTAGCTAAGACCGGGAATGTACAGGCCCGGTTCTGCAACAGGTTATCAGTCACGAAACTTATTTATTGAGGACGGCGGCGCATCGCGGCAAAAATCGCAGGCAAGAAAAAAGGGAGACCCGTCGGCCTCCCTTCTAGAGAACTTCGTCCTGGCTCGACGCTTTTGACGTCGGCTCACCTCACGCCGTCTTCTGGACAGTGTGCAGCTCGGGGGCCGGCACAACCCCGGTGGGGGTGGCGGCCGCGGCGGGCCTGATAGGCGGGCCGCAGTGGACTGTGTTACCGAGCAGTGATTCTGGTGGTAAGAATAGGCCCGCGGCCACGACAGATGATTGCGAAGATTGCTGAAATAAACACCACTTGCGCAATTTTTAACCCTGGATAGATAATCCGCCGCAATAGTTACAACCAAGGACAGATTGATGAGCAAACTCGACCGTTACGACTTGAGCATTTTGGCGGAATTGCAGCGCGATGCCCGCATCTCCAACCAGGAGCTGGCCGAGCGCATCGGTCTGTCGCCGTCGCCATGCTCGCGCCGGGTCAAGCAACTGGAGGATGACGGCTATATCTCGCGTCAGGTGGCCTTGCTCGATCGCAAGATGCTCGGCCTGAGCCTGACCGCGTATGTGCTGATCGGCATGGACCGGCACACGCCGGAGCGCTTCGAGAATTTCGAGGCGGCTATCCGTACGTTGCCGCAGGTGCTGGAGTGCAGCCTGGTGACGGGCGTGGATGCTGACTATCAGTTGAAGGTGGTGGTGCCGGACATGGATCACTATCAGAAGCTGTTGCTCGGGCATTTGACCAGGATTGAGGGCGTGACCAGTGTGCGTTCGAGTTTTGTGCTGAATCAGGTGTTGAACAGCACTGAACTGCCCTTGACCCACCTGCGTAGCTGAAATCGTCTTCGCGAGCAGGCACCTTATAACTGCGGCACACCGACGCAGGTCAATGCGGCTATGCCACCCTCGGCGTATAATCCCCGCCGCCCTTCCTGCCCCGCCTACGCCGGAGATGACCGATGGATCCAGCAGTATTTGAAGAATGGATGATGACTGGCCTGGTCAGCATCCTGATCATTTTCATGGGTTTCATCGTCTGGGATCTGGCGAAGAAGTCCAAGGCCGGGCGCTTTGGCTCGTTCATTCTGTTTTTCGTGCTGGGCCTGGGCGTGGCCGCGTTCATCATTAAAAGCGTGGTGATCGGCCTGATCGAGTCCGGCGCTCTATAAGCGCGCCGGCACTTCTTTCCACTGGCCCTGATCGAGCCCTTCGATCGTCCAGTCCCCAATCCTGACCCGCACCAGTCGCAAGGTCGGCAGCCCGACCGCCGCTGTCATCCGGCGAACCTGACGGTTGCGCCCCTCGCGAATCACCAATTCCAGCCATGAGGTCGGCACGGTCATGCGAAAACGTACCGGCGGGTTGCGTGGCCACAACTCGGGTTCGTCCAATTGCCGCGCTTCAGCGGGCAAGGTCATGCCGTCATTCAGTTCGACACCGTCGCGCAGACGCTGCAACTGCTCGACCGTCGGCACGCCTTCAACCTGCACCCAATAGGTCTTAGCCAGTTTGTGTTTGGGGTCGGCAATCCGCGCCTGCAACTGCCCGTCATTGGTCAGCAGCAGCAAACCTTCGCTGTCGCGATCAAGGCGTCCGGCCGGATAGATGCCGGGCACATCAATGTAATCCTTGAGCGTCGCCCGCCCTTCACCGTCGCTGAATTGCGTCAGCACATCGAACGGTTTGTTGAACAGGATCAGCTTCGGCTCGGCCGGTGGCGCTTTGGCGACACGGCGCGGGGAAGAAGACTGAGGCTTCGCGCCAGGGCGGCGGGAAAGTGGACGCGGGGGACGGGACATGGCGAATAGAACATCTAACGATCGGGGCTGACAATGCTAGTGCCCCGACCGCCAAATGACCACGACTAACCGTTAACGGAACGGCGGCTCGTCGAAGCTGCGCAGTTTGCGCGAGTGCAGCGAGTTGAGTTCGGTACGCAGCAGGTCTACCGCTTCGATGCCGATCTTCAAGTGCTGGCTGACCGCGCGCTCGTAGAACGCGTTGGCCGAACCCGGCAGCTTGATTTCACTGTGCAGCGGTTTGTCCGACACACACAGCAACGTGCCGTACGGCACCCGCAGGCGATAACCCTGAGCGGCAATGGTGCCGCTTTCCATGTCCACCGCGACAGCGCGCGACAGGTTGATCAGCGGACGTTCCTGCGCCCAGCGCAGTTCCCAGTTACGGTCGTCGTAAGTCAGCACGGTGCCGGTGCGCAGGCGTTTTTTCAGGTCATCGCCCTTCTCGCCGGTGATATTGGCTGCGGCTTGTTGCAGCGCCATCTGCACCTCTGCCAGCGCCGGGATCGGAATGTTCGGCGGCACCACCCGGTCGAGAATCCCGTCGCGACGCATGTAGGCGTGCGCCAGCACGTAGTCGCCGATGGTTTGCGACTGACGCAGGCCGCCGCAGTGACCGATCATCAGCCAGCAATGCGGACGCAGTACCGCCAAATGGTCGGTGATGTTCTTGGCGTTGGACGGGCCGACACCGATGTTCACCAGGGTCACGCCGTGGCCATCGCTGGCGATCAGGTGATAGGCCGGCATCTGATAACGGTGCCAGACCACACCGGCGGCAATCGCCGAGGCCTCGCCGTGATCCATGCCCTTCTCGATGATCACGTTGCCCGGCAACACCATGCGCACGAAACGCGGGTCGTTGCGCAGTTGTTCCAGGCCATGGACGATGAACTGGTCGACGTAGCGGTGATAGTTGGTCAGCAGAATCCACGGCTGCACATGACGCCAGTCGCTGCCGGTGTAGTGCACCAGTCGGCGCAACGAGAAATCGACGCGCGCCGCATCGAACAGCGCCAGCGGCAGCGGATCGGTGTTTTCCCAGTCGTAGAGGCCGTCGGCGATGCCATCGGTGGCGGCGGACAGGTCGGTACTCGGGAACACCCGCGCCAGCACCGCAGCGGTAACGCCGGAGCCGGCCAGCTCATCGCCCTGCTCGACTACGTACGGATACGGAATGTTCTGCTGACTGACGCCGACTTCCACGGTCACGGTGAAGTCGTGCATCAACGGCACCAGCTGTTCCAGCAGGTATTTGCGGAACGCTTTCGGGTGGGTGACGGTGACGCTGTAAGTGCCCGGCAATTGCACTTTGGCGTAGGCGCGAGTGGTCTGCGGGACTTCGCCCTGGCAATGGTAGGTCAGACGCAATTCGGGATAACGGAACAGAGCACGCTGCTCGGCGTCGGGCTCGACGCGATCCTTGAGGTAACGCTTGAGTGCGGAATTCAGTGCGGTGGTGGCCTGCTCATGCAGCTCGGCCAGACGATCCACGGCTTGTTCGGCGGTTTGAACGACAATAAACGCTTCGGTCACGATCAGCTTCCTGTGTTCTGACTTGCAGAGCTTCATCTTGCCTGCATCGTGGCGTCACGGGAACAGTGGCGTAATGGGTGTACCCAAATCTTTCAGGCAACTCGAATACCTGTGGGAGCTGGCTTGCCAGCGATGAGGCCGTCTCATTCAACATCAATGTTGACTGACAGGCCGCCATCGCTGGCAAGCCAGCTCCCACAGGGTTTTGTGGTGTTGGGGGGATTGAGGTCAGAAGCCTTGCGGGGTCGAGCGGGCGACGATGGCTTCGACGTCAAGGCCGCGCGGCAACGTGCCATAGACCCGACCGCTGCCGCTCAGGCGACTGGCAATAAAGGCATCACTTACCACCGAATTCCCCGCCTCCAGCAACAATTTGGCTTGAAGGCCCAGCGCAATGTCCTCGGTCAACTGCCGCGCCCGATACTGAATGTCGCTGGTGTCCTTGAAGGCCGCCTGCAACTGCTGGATATGCGCGGCAAGCCGTTTATCGCCATGCCCGTCACCAAGTTCGCTGAACAGTACATCCAGCACACCCGGTTCTTTCGACAACGCTCTCAGCACGTCCAGACACTGCACGTTGCCCGAACCTTCCCACGTCGAATTCACCGGCGCCTCGCGGTACAGGCGCGGCAGGATGCTCTCTTCAACATACCCCGCGCCGCCCATGCATTCGGCCGCTTCGTTGATCATTCCCGGCGCACGTTTGCAGATCCAGTATTTGCCCACCGCCGTTACCAGCCGGGCGAATTGTGCTTCGTGGCGATCATCCAGATGATCCAGCGCCTTGCCCATGCGCAGGCTCAGCGCCAGCGCCGCTTCACTTTCCAGCGCCAGATCGGCCAGCACGTTTTGCATCAGCGGCTGCTCGCTGAGCAGTTTGCCGCCAACCTTGCGGTGTGCGCAGTGATGGCTGGCCTGGGTCAGCGCCTGGCGCATCAACGAACTGGAGCCGACCATGCAATCGAAACGGGTCATCGCGACCATTTCGATAATCGTCGGTACGCCGCGCCCTTCTTCGCCGACCATCCACGCCAGCGCGCCACGGAATTCCACTTCGCTGGACGCGTTGGACTGGTTGCCGAGTTTGTTTTTCAGGCGCTGGATGTAGAACTGATTGCGCGTGTCATCGGGGCGATGGCGTGGCAGCAGGAAACAGGTCAGGCCCTTGTCGGTCTGCGCCAGCGTCAGGAACGCATCGCACATCGGTGCCGAGCAGAACCACTTGTGCCCGACCAGTTCATAGGCCTGACCCGGACCGCTGGCGCCCACCGGATAAGCCTTGGTGGTATTGGCGCGCACGTCGGTGCCGCCCTGTTTCTCGGTCATCGCCATGCCGATAGTGACGCCAGCCTTGTGCGCCATGCCGACATTGCGCGGGTCGTATTCGCTGGCGAGGACTTTCGGCAGCCACTGCTCGGCCAGATCCGCCTGCAAACGCAGGGCCGGGACACTGGCGAAGGTCATGGTCAACGGGCAACCGCTGCCAGCCTCGGCCTGACTGTGCAGATAGCTCATGGCGGCGCGGGCGACATGCGCGCCGTCCTGCGGATGGGTCCAGGGCAATGAGGTCAGGCCATGCTCGATCGCGGTGCGCATCAACTCGTGGTAGGCAGGATGAAACTCCACCAGATCGATGCGATGGCCAAAACGATCATGGCTGGCGAACACCGGTTTGTTCTGATTGGCGAGGAACCCGGCCTCCATCAGCGGCCCGCCGGCCAGCGCGCCGTAAGCATCTATCCGCGACTCGGCCCAACCGGCGCCAAACCTGCGCGACCACTCCTGCAAGGGCAGGTCGATGCGATAGAGGTTGGTGCCGTCCAGCGACGGCGGCTGGTTGGTGACTTCGTGCGTTTCGGCGAACTGATGCAGGTTCATGACGGGTTCCTTCTTCAGCGAGAAGGCCAGTTAAGCACCGCCCTCACACTGAACAAAGTGTCATATCCGCCGAATTTGCGGCGCTTTTACCCTATCAACCGCACAAAACCCGCCGCTCCAGCGCGGACTGCAAATCCTCGAATTTCACCGGTTTGTTCAGGTAATCGATCACCGTACCTGTGGCGCAGACTTCGCGATCCGCGCCCAGTGCAAGCATGAACACCGGGAGGTGAGCGCAGCCCGGCAAAGCGTGAATCTGGCAGCACAAGGACGCGCCGTCGGGGGCCGGCAACTGACAATCGATCAGTACCGCATCGACGATTTCGCGTTGCAGGCAATCGAGCGCCGCCGCGCCGTTGTCAGCGGTGCGCACGCGGAAACCGAGCTTGAGCAACATGCCGCGCATCACCAGTTGGTTGACGCTGTTGTCATCCACCAGCAGCACCGTGCAGTCCTGCGGGGCGCGCAGGCAATCACGCGAAGGCGCGGGTATTGGTGCGGGTTCGACCACCGGCAGGTCGAACTCGACGTCCAGCTGGAAGCGACTGCCACGCCCCGGCTCGGAGCGGTGAGTCAGTTTGCCGCCAAGCAGTTCGACCAATTGTCGGCAGATCGCCAGACCGACACCCAGGCCGCCGTACTCGCGGGTCATCGAACCGTCGAGCTGGAAGAAACGCTGGTACATGGTCGCCTCGCCGAGATCGGTAAAACCGATGCCGGTGTCGATCACCGCAAACGACAGCGCCAGACGATTATCCGTCGACGGTTTGCCAGTAACCCGCAGTGCCAGACCACCGACGCGGGTGAATTTGATCGCGTTGTCGAGCAGGCACTCCAGGCATTGCGCGAGTTTCGCGCTGTCGCCGTGCAAACGATCAGGGAGGGCCGGCAATACGTCGACCTTGAAGTCCAGCGACTTGCTGCTGGCGTTGCCATCGAACTGCACGCGCAAGGCTTCGACCACACCGCGCAAACTGAAACTGCCCGGCGATGCCTTGAGCTTGCCAGCCTGCAATTCGGTGAGGGTGAGGATGCCGTTGACCATGCGCATCATGTCGCGAGCGGAACCTGCGGCGGTCTGTTGGTATTGCTCAAGCTCGGGATCCAGTTCGACGGTCTGCATCAGTTCCAGCGAACCGATCACGCCGTTCATCGGCGTACGCAGTTCGTGGGTCAGGGTCGCGAGGAATTCGTCCTTGAGCTTGTTGCTGTGGGCCAGTTGCTGGTTGAGCACTTCGAGTTTCTGCCCGGCGTCGAACAGTGTCTGCGCCTGCTGTTCGCGCATGGCGTTGATGCGGTCGGCCAGTGCCAGCGACAGCAGCGCCACTTCGATGGCCGAACCGATCTGGCTGGCGTACATGGTCAGGAACACGTTCGGCAGCAACCCGAGCACCATCAGCGTATTGATCACACCACCGAGCAGAAACGCCGACCAGGCGATGATGAAATAGCGCGCCACGCGCAGGCCCCGCCACCAGGCGAGAATCCCGGCGGCGAAGATCACCACGGTGAAGGTCAACGCCAATGTCGTCGCCAGGCGCAGGGCCAGGGCGTAACTGGTCATCAGCGACAGGCCAATGACCAGAGCGCCAAATGCAATCAGGCCGATCAGTAACCGGTCGAGCCAGGGGCTGTGGGTCTTGGTCTGCAAAAAGCTGCGGGCGAACTGGCTGCCGAAAAGGCCGGCGCAACCGATGAAGAATGGCGTTGCGGCGTTGGCCCACCAGGGGTTGTTCGGCCAGAAATACTCGACCGCCGCGCCGTTTACCGACAATTGATAGAGGCCGAACGAGGCGATATAGAAGATGTAATAGAGGTAACTGGTGTCGCGCACACTCAGATAGATGAAGAGGTTGTAGACCAGCATCCCCAGCAGCACACCATAAATGATGCCCAGCACGTACAGGCGCACTGGTTGGTCTTCGAGATAGGCGGTGCTGGACCACAACGTTACCGGCGCCTGGATCGAGCCTTCACTGGCCAGTCGCAGGTAGACGGTCTGTTTTTGATCGGGTTCGAAGGCCAGGTCGAACAGGTAATTGTTCTGGCTGATCTCGCGACTGGCGAACGGCAAGGCGTCACCGGTTTGCCGAATCAGACGATAGTCGCCATTGGCATCGGGCAGATACAGATCGAGGTGATCGAGCGGTGGATAAGCCAGTTCCAGCAGCCAGCTGCGCTGGGCGGCCGGGTTGCTCGGGCGGTAATGCAGGTCGATTTTCAGCCAGAACGCCGAACGCGAATACCCGGCATTGAGCGTGGCTTTATCGTGGGCTTTGAAATTGCCGGCAGCAGCCTGCGCACGGACATCGGCAATGCTCGCCTGACCGCTCGGGTCTTCGAACACTTGCAGCGACCGGCCCAGAGGGAGGCTCTGGGTGAATTCGTCGAATTCGACGGCGCTCGCCATGAGGGGCAAGCAGAACAACAACATCAGCAAATAGCGCATTGAAGCCCCAGCGTGGCTCGTCCGGTTGTGTCAGGAAGCCCCCCATTCCCTTTGAGTAGACGTAAAACCGGTATTACCTGTTATTGGTTTGGATCCAGACTAGCATAGCCGTTGATGGCCATTGAGCACCATCGAAATTTTTCCTACAAAGGCTCTAGAACGGGCGTTTCAGAGCAAAGCAGCGGGCTAGAGCTGTTGAGTTGGTCAACTCACTACAACGGCGGATGTTGTGAATACCTTTGTGGTGAGGGGATTTATCCCCGATGGGTCGCAAAGCGGCCCCAAACCATGCAACCAGATTCTTTCAGACACGCGTCCTGGAATGGATTTGCGACTGCTTCGCAGCGCATCGGGGATAAATCCCCTCGCCACAATTGCTACCCGACTAATGGCCGCAATGTGTCAGACAATCTCTAGCCAAACGCTTTCAGGACTGAACCCGAAAATCAGCTTTGGTGGTAAGCTCGCGCACCATGAATATCTACAGCTCCCGCCCCGTTGTCCTCTGTCTCTCCGGCCACGACCCCAGTGGTGGCGCCGGCTTGCAGGCAGATATCGAAGCCCTGCTCGCGCAGGGTTGTCATGCGGCTCCGGCCGTCACCGCCCTGACCGTGCAAGACACCGTCAACGTCACTGACTTTCGCGTCCTCGACCGTGAGTGGGTGTTGGCCCAGGCCAATGCCGTGCTCAACGACTCCGAAGTCGCGGCGGTCAAACTGGGCATGCTCGGTTCGCTGGAAATGGTCGACACCGTTGTCGAACTGCTCTTGGCGCACCCGCACCTGCCGGTGGTCTGTGACCCGGTGTTGCGCGCCGGTGGCGGCGGACGCCTGGGCAAGGACGAAGTCGGTTATGCGATGCGCGAGCGTCTGCTGCCACTGTCGATCATTGCCACCCCTAACCTTCCCGAAGCCCGCATCCTCGCCGAACTGCCCGAAGGCACCGCAGACGAGTGCGCTGAAAAACTCCTGCCGTTCGTCAAAAACCTGCTGATCACTGGCGGCCACGGCGACGAAACTGAAATCCACAACCGTCTGTACAGCCGCGATGGCTTGCGTGAAACCTTCTATTGCCAGCGTTTGCCGGGCAGCTACCACGGTTCCGGCTGCACGTTGGCCAGCGCTTTGGCTGGTCGTCTGGCACAAGGTGAGAATCTCGCCAGCGCCGTCCGCAGTGCGCTGGATTACACCTGGCGCACCTTGCGCGATGCCGAACAACTGGGCAAAGGCCAGTTCGTACCGCGTCGCCTGCCGCTGGATTTCTGCTCGTAACGCCGTGAGGTCTGCCCGATGAAGCTACGTGGCCTGTATGCCATTACCGACAGCCAATTGCTGGCCGGCAAGTTTCTGTCTTATGTGGAGGCGGCGCTGGAAGGCGGCGTCACCCTGCTGCAATACCGCGACAAGAGCAGCGATGAGGCCCGGCGTTTGCGTGAGGCTGAAGCGTTGCGCGATCTGTGCGAGCGCTACAAGACCCAGTTGATCATCAACGATGACGCTGAGCTGGCCGCACGCCTCAACGTCGGTGTACATCTGGGCCAGACTGACGGCCCGCTGTCGCCGACCCGCGCCCTCCTCGGTTCGAAAGCAATTATCGGTTCGACCTGCCACGCGCAAATCGCGCTGGCCGAACAAGCGGCCAAAGAAGGTGCGAGTTACGTCGCTTTCGGCCGCTTCTTCAATTCCAACACCAAGCCCGGCGCGCCGACCTGCAGCCTCGATCTGCTCGACGAAGCCAAGCGCTCGCTGCACCTGCCGATCTGCGCGATCGGCGGCATCACCCTCGACAACGCAGCGCCATTAGTCGCGCACGGCGTTGATCTGCTGGCCGTCGTCCATGGCCTGTTCGGCGCTGAAAGCACCGCCGAAGTGACCCGCCGCGCCCGCGCATTCAACGAATTACTGAAAGTCTGATTTGAGAGCCCGATCATGTCTCGTTCCGAAACCCTGTTTGCCAATGCCCAGAAACACATTCCCGGTGGCGTGAACTCGCCGGTCCGCGCGTTCAAGAGCGTTGGCGGCACGCCGCTGTTCTTCAAACACGCCGAAGGCGCCTACGTCACTGACGAAGACGACAAGCGTTATGTCGATTACGTTGGCTCGTGGGGCCCGATGATCCTCGGCCACAGCCACCCGGACGTGCTGGACGCCGTGCGCAATCAGCTGCAACACGGTTTGTCCTACGGTGCGCCGACCGCGATGGAAACCGAGATGGCCGATCTGGTCTGCTCGCTGGTGCCGTCGATGGACATGGTACGCATGGTCAGCTCCGGTACCGAAGCGACCATGAGCGCGATCCGCCTGGCCCGTGGCTACACCGGCCGCGACAGCATCATCAAGTTCGAAGGCTGCTACCACGGTCACTCCGACAGCCTGCTGGTCAAGGCCGGCTCCGGCGCACTGACCCAAGGCGTGCCAAGTTCGGCCGGCGTGCCGGCGGCATTCGCCAAGCACACCCTGACCCTGCCGTTCAACGACATCGACGCCGTTGAAAAAATGCTCGCGGAAGTTGGCCAGGATGTGGCGTGCATCATCGTCGAGCCAGTGGCCGGCAACATGAACTGCGTGCCGCCGGCGCCGGGTTTCCTCGAAGGCCTGCGCTCGCTGTGCGACAAGCACGGCGTGGTGCTGATTTTCGACGAAGTGATGACCGGTTTCCGCGTCGCCCTCGGCGGCGCCCAGGCTTACTACGGCGTGAATCCTGACCTGACCACCTTCGGCAAGATCATCGGCGGCGGCATGCCGGTCGGCTGCTTCGGCGGCAAACGCGAAATCATGGAGCGCATCGCACCGCTGGGCCCGGTTTATCAAGCCGGCACCCTGTCCGGTAACCCGTTGGCCATGGCAGCCGGTTTGACCACTCTGCGCCTTATCAGCCGTCCGGGTTTCCACGACGAACTGACCGACTACACCACACGCCTGCTCGACGGCCTGCAACAACGTGCTGATGCTGCGGGTATCCCGTTCGTGACCACTCAGGCGGGCGGTATGTTCGGTCTGTACTTCAGCGGTGCCGACGATATCGTCACTTTTGAAGACGTGATGGCCAGCGACGCCGCGCTGTTCGGGCGTTTCTTCCACCTGATGCTGGAAGGCGGCGTGTACCTGGCGCCAAGTGCATTCGAAGCCGGTTTCACCTCGATCGCTCACGGCGATGCCGAGTTGAAAATCACGCTGGATGCGGCCGAGCGCGCCTTCGCTGCCCTGAAGTAATCGCTTCAACGCTGACGTTGGCCATTGCCAGCGTCAGCTATCACCTACATCGACAGCCGTTTTCCGATGCTCCTGCTAAAAATCCCCCATAAAGTGGGCGATATATTCCCCGCGCAGCAGAAAAACGAGTAAAGACTTTGTAAGGTTGGCCCTGCTTATTTCATAATGCGCGCTTATTGGATCCCTCGACGGGTCCGCGTGCCCTTCAGAGGTAAGTCGATTCCCATGAACCGCACCGGCCGCACCCTTGCCTTGGGCTGCCTGTTGCTCCTTCAGCCCCTGCTCGCGCATGCACAAGCAGGCGGCAACTCGTTGTTGATCCCGGCGATGGGTCGTTGCACCCTCAATACTCAGCCGCAAGACGTCACGCAGGCACTGGCCGCCTGCCAGAAAGCGGCGGACGAAGGGGATGCGCAAGCGCAATACGAGTTGGGTGAGTTCTACTACGACGGCAAAAATGCGCCGCGCGACCTCAATCAAGCCCTGAGCTATTTCGAAAAAGCCTCACTGCAAGGCCACGCTCAGGCGCAATTCAAACTCGGCACCATGTTCTTCCACGGCGAAGGCGTGCAGGCCAACAATATTCAGGCGTACATCGTGCTGAAGATGGCCGCGGTCAACGGCGCCGAAGATGCGCTGGACACCGCCGACGAAGTCTCCGAAAAAATGTCCCGCGAAGACCTCGAAACCGCTACCCAGGTGCTTGGGCAAATTTTCCGTAAATACCTGATGGAATTGCAGAGCGCCGATGGGCGTACGCCGTTTTCGCCTCTTCCCTGAATGTAAGCGGAATGAGGTCTGTGGTGATTGCTCATTGTGGCGAGGAGATTTATCCCCGATCGGCTGCGCAGCAGTCGCAAATCCATTCAGCGCGGTAATTCAAGAAGATCAAAGTTGCAGGTTTTGGGGCCGCTGTGCAGCCCATCGGGGATAAATCCCCTCGCCACAAGAGCCCCTCACTCAATTCAGGTTTTACTTCTCAGGCATCGGCACCGGAAACGGCATAACGTTGCCGACCGCGCCGCGGGCTTCGCTGATTTTCGGGGTACCCAGACGTTCCACCTCGTCGATACGCACAATCGAATGCATCGGCACAAAGCTGCGCACCACGCCTTCAAACTGCGCCTTGAGCTTTTCTTCGCTCGGATCGACGACCACTTGCGTGCGCTCGCCAAAGACGAATTCTTCCACTTCCAGAAAACCCCACAGATCACTTTGATAGATCTGCTTGGCGTACATTTCGAACACCTGGCCCTGGTTGAGGAAAATCACCTTATAGATTGGAGCTTCGCGTTTGGTCATGGCGGGGGATAACATCGGGGATAAAAATGAGGGCGCAAACTATAGCATAGCCACCGGACGCACAGCGGTAGGAACCTGCGGGCTTGTTCCCTATAATGCGCGGTTCTTTGAATCACGTGATGACCCTAATCCATGGCCAAGAAGCTTTACATCGAAACCCACGGTTGCCAGATGAACGAGTACGACAGCTCGCGCATGGTCGATCTGCTGGGTGAACATCAGGCCCTGGAAGTCACCGCTCGCGCGGAAGACGCCGACGTGATTCTGCTCAACACTTGCTCGATCCGCGAGCGCGCCCAGGATCGGGTGTACTCGCAGCTCGGCCGCTGGCGCGAACTGAAACTGGCCAATCCTGAAATGGTGATTGCCGTCGGCGGTTGCGTGGCCAGCCAGGAAGGCGCGGCCATCCGCGACCGCGCGCCGTACGTCGACGTGGTATTCGGCCCGCAGACCCTGCACCGCCTGCCGGAAATGATCGACGCCGCGCGCAGCACCAAGCTGCCGCAAGTCGACGTGTCGTTCCCGGAAATCGAAAAATTCGACCATTTGCCCGAGCCTCGTATCGACGGCCCGAGCGCCTACGTGTCGGTGATGGAAGGCTGCAGCAAGTACTGTACGTTCTGCGTGGTGCCTTACACCCGTGGCGAAGAAGTCAGCCGGCCGTTCGACGACGTGATCGCCGAGATCATTCACCTCGCCGAAAACGGCGTGCGTGAAGTGACCCTGCTCGGGCAGAACGTCAACGGCTACCGTGGTACCACCCATGACGGGCGCCTGGCCGATCTCGCCGAGCTGATCCGCGTGGTCGCCGCCATCGATGGCATCGACCGCATCCGCTACACCACGTCGCACCCGCTGGAGTTCTCCGACAGCCTCATCCAGGCCCACGCCGACGTGCCGGAACTGGTGAAGCACCTGCACTTGCCGGTGCAGTCGGGTTCAGACCGGATTCTGGCGGCGATGAAGCGCAACCACACCGCGCTGGAGTACAAATCCAAGTTGCGCAAACTGCGCGCGGCGGTGCCGGGCATCTGCATCAGTTCGGACTTCATCGTCGGTTTCCCCGGCGAGACCGAGAAAGATTTCGAACAGACCATGAAGCTGATTGCCGACGTCGGTTTCGACTTTTCCTACTCGTTCGTTTACAGCCAGCGCCCGGGCACCCCGGCTGCCGATCTGGCTGACGATACCCCGGAAGAACTGAAGAAAGAACGCCTCAACGCGCTGCAACATCGCTTGAATCAGCAAGGTTTCGAGATCAGCCGACAAATGGTCGGTTCGATCCAGCGCATTCTGGTGACCGATTACTCGAAGAAAGACCCGGGCGAGTTGCAAGGGCGCACCGAGAATAATCGAATCGTCAACTTCCGCTGCGACAATCCAACCCTGATCGGCCAGTTCGCCGACGTGCACATCGACGCGGCGCAACCGCACTCGCTGCGCGGCTCGCTGGTCCAGTAACAAATATCAGAAGCACAGAGAAACCTGTGGGAGCTGGCTTGCCAGCGATAAGGCCATCAGCCCCGACAAATATGTCGCCTGCTGCACTGCTATCGCTGGCAAGTCGAATCGTCGCACCGCAGCTCCCACAGTGGACAGCATTGTTCTTCAGAATGTACTCATCCATTTAAGAGCTTTCGCACCCAAGCCTCTGGCGTTATCCTTGATTTCATCTCAATTGCCCCAGGGCGGCTAAATACGACCTTGAACGCACCCATAGAACCACATCGTTTTATCCTCGAGCCCTTTGAGGCTCGCCGCTTCGCCAATCTGTGCGGGCAATTCGACGAGCATTTGCGCTTGATCGAACAGCGCCTGACCATCGAGATCCGCAACCGCGGAAACCAGTTCGAGCTGATCGGCGACCCCAAGCACACCACGTCTGCGGAAAATCTGATTCGTCGCCTGTACCGGGAAACCAAAGGTTCAGAGCTGTCGCCAGATACGGTTCACCTGTTCCTGCAGGAATCGGCCGTGGTCGAGCTGGACAACCACGCTCCCGCCGAAGCTTCCGTCGCCCTGCGTACCAAGAAAGGCATGATTCGCCCACGCGGCTTGAATCAATTGCGTTACGTGAAGGAAATCCTCGGCAACGATATCAACTTCGGCATCGGCCCGGCCGGTACCGGCAAGACCTATCTGGCCGTGGCTTGCGCTGTCGATGCACTGGAGCGCGAGCAGATCCGCCGCATCCTGCTGGTGCGTCCGGCGGTTGAAGCGGGTGAAAAGCTCGGTTTCCTGCCCGGCGACCTGTCGCAGAAAATCGACCCGTACCTGCGCCCGCTCTACGACGCACTCTATGAAATGCTCGGCTTCGAATACGTGGCCAAGCTGATCGAACGTCAGGTGATCGAAGTTGCGCCGCTGGCCTACATGCGCGGTCGCACGCTGAACAACAGTTTCATCATTCTCGACGAAAGCCAGAACACCACCGTCGAACAAATGAAGATGTTCCTGACCCGGATCGGCTTTGGCTCTACGGCGGTCATCACCGGTGACATCACCCAGGTCGACCTGCCGAAAGGCACCAAATCGGGTCTGCACCATGTGATCGAAGTGCTCAAGGACGTGCCGGGCATCAGCTTCACGCACTTCCAGCCCAAAGACGTAGTGCGTCACCCGCTGGTGCAGCGCATTGTCGAAGCCTACGAGCGTTTCGAGAACCGTGACGATGCGCCCAAGGACACTTCGCGAAATGCTTGAGCTAGACCTGCAAATCGCTACCGAAGCGAGCGCCCCGAGTGAAGCCGACTTCCGCCAATGGTGCGAACTGTCCCTGCGCCAACGCACCGCCGACTCGGAAATGACCATTCGTCTGGTCGACGAGGAAGAAGGCCGCGAACTCAATCACACCTGGCGTCACAAGGATTACGCGACCAACGTCCTGTCGTTCCCGGCCGAAGTACCCGACGAGTTTCTCGATATCCCGCTGCTGGGCGATCTGGTGATCTGCGTGGCCGTGGTCGAGCGCGAAGCCGCCGAACAAGGCAAGGAACTAAAGGCCCACTGGGCACATCTGGTCATTCACGGCTGCTTGCATCTGCTTGGTTACGACCATATAGATGACGAGGAAGCCGAAGAAATGGAAGCACTGGAACGCGAGTTGCTTGCTGAACTTGGGTATCCCGATCCGTACGCGGACGACGAACCCGAACCATCCCCTATCGTTACAACAAAGGATTCAGAGTAATCGCTATGAGCGAAGATCGATCGAGCAACGGGCAGAAGTCATGGCTGGGTAAATTGACCCAGGCTTTTGCCCACGAGCCGAAGAACCGTCAGGAGCTGCTTGAGCTGCTGCGCGATGCACATCAGAACAAACTGCTGGACAGCGAAGCGCTGGCCATCGTCGAAGGCGCCATTCAGGTGGCTGACCTGCAAGTACGCGACATCATGGTGCCGCGTTCGCAGATGATCAGCATCAAGGCGACCCAGACTCCCCGTGAATTCCTCCCCGCTGTGGTCGATTCGGCCCACTCGCGCTACCCGGTCATCGGCGAAAGCCACGATGACGTGATGGGCGTGCTGCTGGCCAAGGATCTGCTGCCGCTGATCCTCAAGGAGAACGGCGACAGCTTCAACATCAAGGACCTGCTGCGCCCGGCCACTTTCGTGCCGGAGTCCAAGCGTCTGAACGTGTTGCTGCGTGAATTCCGCGCCAACCACAACCACATGGCCATCGTCATCGACGAATACGGCGGTGTGGCCGGTCTGGTGACCATCGAAGACGTGCTCGAACAGATCGTCGGCGACATCGAAGACGAGCACGACGTCGAAGAAGACAGCTACATCAAGCCGCTGCCAAGTGGTGACTTCCTGATCAAGGCCCTGACGCCGATCGAGAACTTCAACGAGTTCTTCGACAGCGAGTTTTCCGACGATGAGTTCGACACCGTCGGCGGCCTGGTGATGAGTGCGTTCGGGCACTTGCCAAAACGCAATGAAATCACTGAAATCGGCGCCTATCGTTTCCGCATCCTGAACGCCGACAGCCGTCGGATTCACTTGCTGCGACTGACGCCAATCGCTCGTTAATTCTAAGGATTGGGGTATGTCATCAGCTATTTCCTGCATCGCGTTGCGCCTGAAAGCGGGCCAGGCAAGGCGTAGTCCGCAGGGAATGGCATTCCCTTTCCAAGGACTGCAACGCAGCATGGCCCGCTTTCAGGCGTAACCCAGAGGGCCGGGCCTGCTGTTACGCAGGGCTGCGTTACTCGTCGTTCATTTGAAAAACCAAACTTCACTCCTCGCGCCTTGCCCTGCGTAACAGCAGACCCGGCGCGATACAGGAAATAGCTGATGACATACCCCCTGCGCTGGACAACCCGCCCCGGCTGGCCCGGTAACCTGCTGGCCGTGGCGGCCGGTGCAATCACCACCTTCGCTCTGGCACCGTTCGATATCTGGCCGCTGGCTTTGCTGGCGGTCGGTTTGTTCTATGCCGGTTTGCGCGAGCTGAGCCCGCGCCAGGCGCTGGGCCGTGGCTGGTGCTTCGGTTTCGGCCTGTTTGGCGCCGGGACCAGCTGGATCTACTACAGCATCCACCACTTCGGCGGCGCTTCTGTGCTGCTGGCCGGGTTTCTGATGCTGCTGTTTACCGCAGCGATTGCGTTTTTCTTCGCCCTGCCCGCCTGGCTCTGGGCGCGCTGGTTGCGTCGCAACGAGGCGCCACTGGCCGACGCTTTGGCGTTTGCTGCTTTGTGGGTCGGCCAGGAAGCGTTTCGCGGCTGGTTTCTCACCGGTTTCCCGTGGCTATATTCCGGTTACAGTCAGCTCGACGGCCCGCTGTCCGGCCTCGCACCAGTCGGCGGCATGTGGCTGGTGTCGTTCGTTCTGGCACTGACCGCTGCACTGATCTACAACACGCCACGCCTGCTGCAAACCGGCCGCAAAGCGTTTGTTGCCGTTGGTCTATTGTTGCTGGCCGGGCCGTGGGTGGCAGGCATTGCCCTCAAGAACCACGCCTGGACCAGCCCCTCCGGCGCGCCGCTGACGGTCGCGGCGATCCAGGGCAATGTCGAACAAAGCATGAAGTGGGACCCGGCGCAGCTCAACGCGCAACTGGCGCTGTACCGCGATCTGAGCTTCCGCTCGAAACCGGTGGACCTGCTGATCTGGCCGGAAACTGCGGTGCCGGTGCTCAAGGAGTCCGCCGAGGGCTACCTGAGCATGATGGGCAACTTCGCCGCCGAGCGTAAATCGGCGCTGATCACTGGCGTGCCGATTCGCGAAACGGTGCGTCACGAAAAACGCTTCTTCAACGGCATCACTGTCGTGGGCGAAGGTGACGGCACTTACCTGAAGCAAAAACTGGTGCCGTTCGGTGAATACGTGCCGTTGCAGGACATCCTGCGCGGGTTGATCGCATTCTTCGACCTGCCGATGTCCGACTTTGCCCGTGGCCCGGCCGATCAGGCGCTGTTGCAAGCCAAGGGTTATCAGATTGCACCGTTCATCTGTTACGAAGTGGTGTACCCGGAGTTCGCCGCCAGTCTGTCGGCGCGCAGCGATCTTTTGCTGACGATCAGTAACGACACCTGGTTCGGCACCTCGATCGGTCCGCTGCAACATTTGCAAATGGCACAGATGCGCGCACTCGAGGCCGGACGCTGGATGATCCGCGCCACCAACAACGGCGTGACCGGACTGATCAATCCGTTCGGGCAGATCACCGAACAGATTCCGCAATTCGAGCAAGGTATTTTGTACGGCGAAGTGGTGCCGATGCATAACCTGACGCCGTATCTGCAATGGCGTTCGTGGCCGCTGATCATTTTGTGCTTGCTGCTGTTTGGCTGGGCGCTGATGGCGAGCCGGATGTCGAAAACCCTTTAAAGCCGCCCGACAATGATAGTTCCCACGCTCCGCGTGGGAACGCCGCCGGGGACGCTCCGCGTTCCGCTTCGAATGTGGCGCAGAGCGCCACGGGATGCATTCCCACGCGGAGCGTGGGAACGATCAATCACCGCGGTAGAACAACGAATACCCCACCTGCCCCACCGCTTCATTCAGCAACTGCCCGCTCTGCCAGATCGACTTGAACTCCGGCAGCCAGCCACCAAACGGTCTTGCGTTATCGGTGCCTAAAAATCCGACCGGCGCGGGCACCACTTCGAATCCTGCCTGCTCGAAACACCACACCGCTCGGGGCATGTGCCAAGCCTGCGTCACCACGACCACACGCTTGATCCCCTGAGGCAACAGCATGTCGGCGCTGAACTTCGCGTTTTCCCATGTGGTGCGGCTTTCGCCTTCCTGCCAACGCACGGTCACGCCGAAATCATCCAGCAACGAATCCGCCATCAACTTCGCTTCGGTCGGCGGCGTACCATAATGCAGGCCGCCACTGGTCAGAATCGGCAATCCTGAGGCCTTGGCCAACCGCGCCGCGTAGCGCTGACGCTCAAGCCCCACGCCGGTCGGCTGATCCTCGCCCCAGGCCAGATCACCCCGCTCGCGCCCGGACCCCAGCACCACAATGGCATCGGCCTTTTGTGCCAGCAGCGCCCACTCTTCACGGGCCAGCGGCGGCTCGCGCTCCAGCGCTTTTGCGCCCCACTGCACCACCACCGGCAGGCTCATCAGCCAGAACCCGCCCAAACCGATTGCAAAACACAGTCCAGCCAGTCGCGGCCGCGAGCGTCGCAGCCACCAGGCAAGCAGCAACAGCAGTAAAAGAATGCCGGGCGGCAATAGAAGTTGTTTGATGAAATAACGAAAAGGCATCGGGCATCTCCAAAGATGCCCGAAGCCTAAGTGGGTTAATACAACGCGACAACCGATAGGGTGGGATCCTGTTGAAAAAGATCCGTTTCTTGACCTGCCATGCGCTTACTTGGCCTGCAAAGCCCGCACCTTGACGGTGTCTTTGCGGGGCGCCTTGTCCTTGAGCCAGATGACCTTGGCCGAATGTGCTGCATCGAGCTGCTTCACTGCTTGCGACAAGCATCCATGCGTTTCACGTTCACTACGATCCAGATAGGCCTTGACCAGTTTGAACTCGGCGGGGCTCAAGCCACGCAATTCCAGTTCCAGGGGGCGCTCATCGCGCAGCCGGTCAGCGGTTTTTGCAGCATCCAGGGCCATGCCCAGACGGTTCATCAACCGTTCGTACAACTCAGGTTTCGTGACGTTTTTCTGCTGTTGCTCCACCATCCCTCACCTCATTGAAGATAAGACTCACTCCCCAGTTAGAGCTTAGCTTCGCTGCACAAACCGGCTGCACGCCGCGACCAACGGCCCTCGCCACGGATTGACCGGGCCAAACAGCTGTAATCAGGGTTTCCCTAGGCCAAGCGCGGTCATGTATGCTACGGCGCTTCCTGTAATTCCACTTCCAGCTCGTCCGGGCCATCCCGGAACCTGCGTTGAAGAGGATTAGGCCACCCCTATCCAGTACAAAAGTAGCCATGCACGAACAATATCAGCCCCGTGAAATCGAAGCCGCCGCCCAGTCATTCTGGGACGAGCAAAAGTCCTTTGAAGTCAGTGAACAGCCAGGCAAGGAGACTTACTACTGCCTGTCGATGTTCCCTTACCCCAGCGGCAAGCTACACATGGGGCACGTGCGCAACTACACCATCGGCGACGTGATCTCCCGCTACCAGCGCATGCAAGGCAAGAACGTTCTGCAACCGATGGGTTGGGACGCCTTCGGCATGCCGGCGGAAAACGCCGCGATGAAGAACAACGTCGCACCGGCCAAGTGGACCTACGAAAACATCGCCTACATGAAAACCCAGCTGCGTAGCCTGGGTCTGGCGGTCGACTGGTCGCGTGAAGTCACCACCTGCAAACCGGATTACTACCGCTGGGAACAATGGCTGTTCACTCGCCTGTTCGAAAAAGGCGTGATCTACCGTAAAAACGGCACCGTGAACTGGGACCCGATCGATCAGACCGTTCTGGCCAACGAACAGGTGATCGACGGTCGCGGCTGGCGTTCCGGCGCACTGATCGAAAAGCGCGAAATCCCGATGTACTACTTCAAGATCACCGCCTACGCGGATGAGCTGCTGGAGAGCCTCGACGATCTGCCGGGCTGGCCTGAACAGGTCAAGACCATGCAGCGCAACTGGATCGGCAAATCCCGTGGCATGGAAGTGCAGTTCCCGTACAACGTCGATTCCATCGGCGAAGCCGGCACCCTGAAAGTCTTCACCACCCGTCCGGACACCCTGATGGGCGCAACTTATGTTGCCGTTGCTGCCGAGCACCCGCTGGCCACACAAGCCGCGCAAAACAATCCTGAGCTGCAAGCGTTCATCGCTGAATGCAAGGGCGGCAGCGTTGCCGAAGCCGACGTCGCCACGCAAGAGAAGAAAGGTCTGCCGACCGGCCTGTTCGTCGAGCACCCGCTGACCGGTGAAAAACTGCCTGTCTGGGTCGCCAACTACGTACTGATGCACTACGGCGACGGCGCGGTCATGGCGGTCCCGGCTCACGACGAGCGCGACTTCGAATTCGCCCACAAGTACAACCTGCCGGTGAAATCGGTGGTGCGTACCAGCTCCGGCGACACCAATCCGGCCCCATGGCAAGACGCCTACGGCGAGCATGGCACGCTGATCAACTCCGGTGAGTTCGACGGTCTGGACTTCGCTGGCGCCTTCGACGCCATGGAAGTCGCCCTGATCAAAAAACAACTGGGCGCCTCGCGCACCCAGTTCCGCCTGCGCGACTGGGGCATCAGCCGTCAGCGCTACTGGGGCTGCCCGATCCCGATCATCCACTGCGATGCCTGCGGTGACGTGCCGGTGCCGGAAGACCAACTGCCAGTCGTGCTGCCGGAAGACGTCGTGCCTGACGGCGCCGGTTCGCCACTGGCGCGCATGCCTGAGTTTTACGAGTGCAACTGCCCGAAATGCGGTCAGCCTGCCAAGCGTGAAACCGACACCATGGACACCTTCGTAGAGTCGTCGTGGTACTACGCCCGTTATGCCTCGCCGCACTTTGAAGGCGGTCTGGTCGAGAAATCCGCGGCCGACCACTGGTTGCCGGTGGATCAGTACATCGGCGGTATCGAACACGCGATTCTGCACCTGCTCTACGCGCGCTTCTTCCACAAGCTGATGCGCGACGAAGGCCTGGTGAGCTCCAACGAGCCGTTCAAAAACCTGCTGACCCAAGGCATGGTGATCGCCGAAACGTACTATCGCCGCGAAGCCAACGGTGCCTACACCTGGTTCAACCCGGCAGACGTAGAACTTGAGCGTGATAGCAAAGCCAAAGTCATCAGTGCCAAGCTGAAGTCTGACGGCTTGCCGGTAGAAATCGGCGGCACCGAGAAGATGGCCAAGTCGAAGAACAACGGTGTCGACCCTCAGTCGATGATCGACCAGTTCGGCGCCGACACCTGCCGCCTGTTCATGATGTTCGCATCGCCACCGGACATGAGCGCCGAATGGTCCGACTCCGGCGTTGAAGGTTCGCACCGTTTCCTCAAACGCGTCTGGCGACTGGCGCAAGCCCACGTCACTCAGGGCCTGCCGGGCAAGCTCGACATCGCCAGCCTGAACGACGAGCAGAAAGCCGTTCGCCGTGCGATCCACCTGGCCATCAAACAGGCCAGCCATGACGTCGGTCAGAACCACAAATTCAACACCGCCATCGCTCAGGTGATGACGCTGATGAACGTGCTGGAAAAAGCTCCGCAAGGCACCGAGCAGGATCGCGCGCTGATTCACGAAGGTCTGGAAGCCGTGACATTGCTGCTGGCTCCAATCACGCCGCACATCAGCCACGAGCTGTGGAATCAACTGGGCCATGCTGACGCGGTCATCGATGCCGACTGGCCTGCTGTAGACGAAAGCGCGCTGGTACAAGACAGCCTGACGCTGGTTATTCAAGTGAATGGCAAACTGCGCGGCCAGATCGAAATGCCGGCCAGCGCGACCCGTGAAGAAGTCGAAGCCGCCGCGCGTACCAACGAAAACGTGCTGCGCTTCGTCGATGGCCTGACTATTCGTAAAGTGATTGTAGTGCCCGGGAAACTGGTCAATATCGTCGCCAGCTAATTGGATCGGGCGCCGGGTTTGCCCGGCGCCAAGTAAAACCTTTCGGGCCGCATGAACGGCCCACATGGTTTCAAGGGGAGCAACACAATGATCAAACGCAATCTGCTGGTGATGGGCCTCGCTGTGCTGCTGAGCGCCTGCGGTTTCCAGCTGCGTGGTACCGGTACCAATGAACTGTCGATCAAGGAACTGGATCTGAGCGCACGTAACGCCTATGGCGAGACCGTCACTCAACTGCGTCAGGTACTGGAATCCAGCGGCGTCAAGGTTTACAGCGGTGCACCGTACAAGCTGTTCCTGGCTGACGAACAGGAAAGCCAGCGCATTCTCAGCTACGCCGGTGCCGGCCGTACGGGCGAATATCAGGTCAGCACTGTTCTGAGCTATGACATTCGTGGCGACAAGAACCTTTCCCTGCTGAGCGACAAGCTTGAAGTGCAGAAAGTGTTTATCCACGACGGCAACAACCTCGTCGGCTCTGACCAGGAAGCCAACGACGCGCGTCGCGATATTCGTCGCGAGCTGGTTCAGCGCATGATGCTGCGCCTGCAACAGCTGACCCCGGGTCAACTGGAGCAACTGCAGCAAGCCGCCAACAACCGCGCCAAGGCTGAAGCCGACGCGCTCGAGGCGGCGCAAAAGGCTGAAGCGGAAACCCCGCGTCAGTCGCCGCTTGAAATTCCGCAGCAGTAAGACGTTCGGGGCGCTCAGGCGCCCCGTTCGATTGTTCTTATGAAGCTCGCTCCCGCTCAACTCGGCAAACACCTGCAAGGCGCCCTCGCGCCGGTCTACATCATCAGTGGCGATGACCCGCTGCTGTGCCAGGAAGCCGCCGACGCCATCCGCAGTGCTGCGCGCCAGCAAGGTTTCGACGAACGTCAGGTCTTCGCCGCCGACGCCAATTTCGATTGGGGTACGTTGCTGCAGGCCGGCGCGAGCATGTCGTTGTTCGCCGAGAAACGCCTTCTTGAGCTGCGTCTGCCTTCGGGCAAACCTGGTGACAAGGGCGCTGCCGCCTTCATCGAGTACTGCTCGCGCCCTGCGGAAGACACTGTGCTGCTGATCAGCCTGCCCAAGCTCGATGGCAGTGCGCAGAAGACCAAGTGGGGCAAGGCGCTGGTCGAAGGTCAGCAGACCCAGTTCATCCAGATCTGGCCGGTGGATGCCAATCAGCTGCCAAGCTGGATTCGTCAGCGTTTGTCGCAGGCCGGCTTGTCGGCCAGTCAGGACGCCGTCGAACTGATTGCCGCGCGCGTCGAGGGCAACCTGCTCGCCGCCGCGCAGGAAATCGAAAAGCTCAAGCTGATGGCCGAGGGTGGCCAGATTACCGTCGAAACGGTGCAGGCGGCTGTGGCCGACAGTGCACGATTCGACGTGTTTGGCCTGACCGATGCGGTGCTCAACGGTGAACCGGCCCACGCCCTGCGCATGCTCGAAGGCCTGCGTGGCGAGGGTGTCGAACCGCCAGTGATTCTCTGGGCGCTGGCGCGGGAGTTGCGCCTGCTGGCCAATATCTCGCTGCAATACAGCCAGGGCACGCCGCTGGACAAGTGTTTCAGTCAGGCGAGGCCACCGGTCTGGGACAAGCGCAAACCGTTGATGAGCAAAGCCCTGCAACGCTATACGGCGCAACGCTGGGCGCAGTTGCTGCTCGAAGCGCAGCGCATCGATGCGCAGATCAAGGGCCAGGCGGCCGGATCGCCATGGATGAGCCTGAGTCGTTTGGCGTTATTGATGGCCGGCCAGCGACTGTCTTTGCCTGCTGAATAAGACGCTCAACCGCATAACGGCCATTCGCGAGCCGGCTCGCGAAAGCGCCAGAACATTCCTACACAACAGGCACTGGACAGACGCCCGACATCGGCAGATTATTTGCCGCGCAAAACCCACTCGATCGAGAGAACCCTCATGAGCAAAAAGCCAGCGAAACATCGCCCCAACAAGGCCAAATCCATCGTCGCCCAACCCTTGTTCCGCAGTCGCCAGGAACGACCAACCAAGGGCAAAGGCAGCTACCGCCGCGAAGCCTTCCAGTCTGACAGCTGGGAGGCTTCTTACTTTCTGGCCGCCTGAAGCGCAGTACCCCCCGGTCATGTTAAGGTCTGCACCTGATTCGTTTCCCCTGGAACTGTGCATGCCCCTAAGTCTTTCCCGTCGCTGGCCTGTTCGCCAGATGATCGCTGCCTCCAGCTTCATTCTGCTTGTCGCCTGCGCGGAAAAACCGACCGCCGCCGACGCGCAACCTCTCCAAGCCGCTCCTGTCGCCACGGCCCCAGCGATCATCCCGCCGGTAGTGCCGTCCGCCGACCCTCTCGATCTTCAGCCGACCCAGACCTTTGCCGAATGGCAAGCAGGTTTCCGCAAGGATGCCCTGGCCGCCGGGATCCGCGCCGACCTGTTTGATCGCGCCTTTGCCAATGTCAGCTTCGACGCCAGCGTCATTCGCGCCGACCGCAGTCAGCCGGAATTCTCCCGCCCGGTGTGGGAATACCTCGATGGCGCCCTTTCGCCATTGCGCGTGCGCAAAGGTCAGGCATTGATCAACCAGTACGCCGACATTCTGCAAAGCATCGAACAGCGTTATGGCGTTGACCGTCAGGCCTTGGTGTCGGTGTGGGGCATGGAGAGTAACTTCGGTCAGTTCCAGGGCAGCAAGTCGGTAATCAACTCGCTGGCCACCCTCGCCTACGAAGGCCGCCGCCCGGGCTTTGCCCACGCGCAATTGATCGCAGCCCTGCAGATCCTGCAACAGGGCGATATCACTCCGGAGAAGATGCTTGGCTCTTGGGCTGGCGCGATGGGTCAGACTCAATTCATTCCGACCACCTACAACACCCATGCGGTGGATTTCGATGGCGACGGCCGCCGCGACATCTGGGGCAGCCCTGCCGATGCGCTGGCCTCGACGGCGCATTACCTGCAAAGCTCAGGCTGGCAGCGCGGGCAGCCGTGGGGTTTTGAGGTGCAATTGCCGAGCAGCTTCAACTACACGCTGGCCGACGGCGCCATTCGTAAAAGCGTCGCCGAATGGCGGCAACTGGGCGTGATCCTGCCGAATGGCGGTCAAGTACCTGCGGGCTCCGAGCAACTGTCGGCCGCCCTGTTGCTGCCGGCCGGTTATCGAGGCCCCGCGTTCCTGATCCTCGACAACTTCCGAGCGATCCTCAAGTACAACAATTCTTCGTCGTACGCCCTGGCGGTGAGCCTGTTGTCCGAGCGCTTCAATGGCGGTGGTCTGATCAACGGCACCTGGCCGAAAGATGATCTGCCGCTGAGCCGTACCGAGCGCATCGAGTTGCAGACCCTGCTGAGTGCACGCAACTATGATGCGGGCACAGCGGACGGGATTATCGGCGCCAATACGCGCAAGGCGATCCGCAGTGCACAGCAGTCGTTTGGCTGGCCGGCGGATGGCTATCCGACGCATAAGCTGCTTGAGAGCCTGCGTAGCCAGTAAAAGCATCGCGGGCAAGCCCGCCCACACAGGTTCAGCGGTGATCACAATATCTGTGTACACCACGAACCTTGTGGGAGCGGGCTTGCCCGCGAAGACTGACGAATTGACGATAACTCTCTACCGTCGAACCACCACATCCTGCTCCAGCATCAACTCCTTCTTCCCCGCATCCAGTCGAACCAGCGCGCCCAACGGCAGCGTCAGATTCGGATCGCAGTGCCCGCTACGCCACCCCGATAGCACCGGAATCCGCAACGGTTCGAAAGTCTGCTTGAGCAAGCAGTTGAGCGCCTCGACTTCTACCCCCGCGATATCCCCGACCAGCACACCGCGCAGTTTTGCCAACTTGCCGGCCAGACGCATCTGGGTCAGCAATCGGTCGATGCGATACAGCGGTTCGTTGACATCTTCGATGAGCAAAATCACCCCCTCGACATCGATTTCATAAGGCGTACCGAGGGTCGAGGCGATCATTGCCAGATTGCCGCCTAGCAAGCGTCCATGGGCGATCCCGGGCTCGACCGTGGTCAATGGGTGAGCCACCGGGTGACTCAACACACTCCCCGCCTTCACCTGGCCACGGAGCATGGCGAAAAACGAGGCGACGGTCGGCGGTTCCTTGTCACCCAACAAGTCCGCATTGAGCAACGGCCCGTGAAAGGTTACGAAGCCTGCGTAACGGCTGATGGCCAGGTGCAGGGCGGTGATGTCGCTGTAGCCGACAAACGGCTTGGCGTTGCGGCTCAGCAGATCGAAGTCGATACGGTCCAGCAGCCGTGGCGTACCGTAGCCACCGCGCAGGCAGATAATGGCGTCGACCTCGGGATCAGCGAATGCGGCATGCAAATCGTTGAGTCGCACGTCATCGCTGCCGGCCAGGTAGCCGTCCTTCTCATAAACCCCCGGGAACACCCGTAATTCGTAACCACGGGCACGCATCCACTGCACAGCCTTGTCCGTGTCCAGCGCGCCGGGGCCGGCTGGGGCAATGACACCGATCAGCCCCTCTGACGGCAAGGCCGGTACAGGTTTATGCGGGAACAGGGTGTGGGTCGGTCGAACGGTCATCCGTGGGGCTCCGTGTGTGAAGTCGTGCAGACACAGTAGTCAGGAACACATATAAACAAAAGAGGCATTGTGGCCCAGTAACTTGTGGCGAGGGAGCTTGCTCCCGCTAGAGTGCGCAGCAGTCCCAAGCATACTGGGGTCGCTGCGCAACCCAGCGGGTGCAAGCTCCCTCGCCACAGGTTAAGTGGTCAAACTTCCCATACAAAAATACCCGCCGAGGCGGGTATTTTGTGAAGCCTTCAGCGCTGGATCAGGAACCCAGCAGCTCAGCCTTGACCAGCTTCGCCTGCTCGTCGGCGTGGTACGAAGAACGCACCAGCGGACCCGAAGCAACGTTCTTGAAGCCCATCTTGTAACCTTCCTCGGCGAACCAGGCGAAGGTGTCCGGGTGCACGAAACGCTGCACCGGCAAGTGGCTGCGCGACGGTTGCAGGTACTGACCGAGGGTCAGCATGTCGATGTCGTGTTCGCGCATGCGCTTCATGACTTCGATGACCTCTTCGTCGGTCTCGCCTAGACCCAGCATCAGGCCGGATTTGGTCGGAATGTGCGGCATCATCTGCTTGAAGCGTTGCAGCAGGGTCAGCGACCACTGGTAGTCCGAACCCGGACGCGCAGCCTTGTACAGGCGCGGTACGGTTTCCAGGTTGTGGTTGAACACATCCGGCGGCTCGGCGGCAGTGATTTCCAGGGCGATGTCCATGCGACCACGGTAGTCCGGAACCAGGGTTTCCAACTGCACGTTCGGCGACAGTTTGCGAATTTCGCGGATGCAGTCGGCAAAGTGCTGAGCACCGCCATCACGCAGGTCGTCGCGGTCAACGGAGGTGATCACCACATACTTGAGCTTGAGGTCAGCGATGGCGATGGCCAGGCTTTCCGGCTCGTTGACGTCCAGTGGCTTCGGACGACCGTGGCCAACGTCGCAGAACGGGCAGCGACGGGTGCAGATGTCGCCCATGATCATGAAAGTCGCGGTGCCGCCGGAGAAGCATTCGCCCAGGTTCGGGCAGGACGCTTCTTCGCAAACGCTGTGCAGCTTGTGTTTGCGCAGCAGGCTCTTGATCCGGTCGACTTCCGGCGAAACCGGAATACGTACACGAATCCAGTCAGGTTTTTTCGGCAGTTCGGTGGTCGGAATGATCTTTACCGGGATGCGTGCAACCTTCTCGGCGCCGCGCAGCTTGACGCCGGCTTCAACCTTGGGACGCGGGGCCGGGCGCTCGGTCACGTCGAGCGTCGGGATCATGGTTTGCACTGCATCAGTAGTCATATCAGTCGATTCCGCCCGTCAGGGTCGTCTGCTCAGCATAGTCGAGGTGTTTGACGAGCTGCGCACGCAGCCGGGCACTTACCTCGGCAAATTCAATCGATCCTGCGTGATCGCTCAGCTGGGTCATCGCCAGCCCGGCATAGCCGCAGGGATTAATCCGTCGAAACGGTTCCAGGTTCATATCCACGTTCAGGGCCAGGCCATGAAAGGAACAACCGTGGCGAATCCGCAAACCCAGTGAAGCGATTTTCGCTCCATCGACGTAGACGCCGGGAGCATCGGGCTTGGCCGCTGCGGTCACGCCGTAGCTGGCCAGCAATTCGATCAGGCAAAGCTCCATGCGACTGACCAGATCACGCACGCCGAAACCCAGCTTGCGCACATCCAGCAACAGGTAAGCCACCAATTGGCCGGGGCCATGATAAGTCACCTGCCCGCCGCGATCGACCTGCACCACCGGGATATCTCCCGGCAGCAACAGATGTTCGGCCTTGCCGGCCTGGCCCTGAGTGAACACCGGCGGGTGTTCGACGAGCCAGATTTCGTCGGCGGTATCGCTGCCGCGTTCGTTGGTAAAGCGTTGCATGGCATGCCAGACCGGCTCGTAAGCCATCTGGCCGAGCTCACGAAAGCCCAGCGTGCCAGACATCACAACACCATGTGCACGAAGCCGGTCGCCCGCAGTTCGCTGTTGATGTTGTACAGCTGATCCTGGTCGGTCGCGACGATGTGCAACTGGATAGTGGTGTATTTGCCGTTGCTGCTCGAGCGCTCGTCAACACGCTCATCGTTGATTTTCGCGAATTTCTTCACAATCTCGATGATCTTGTCTTTGTGGCCGACGCCCGTATCGCTGATCACCTTAATCGGATAATCAGTCTGAGGGAATTCGATCTTTGGCGCCTTTACTTCGGTATCGGTCATGGCGTAACGGCCTCGTAAGCCGTGGTAACGCACATGGCCCCGCACCGGATCGGGGCGGGGCCATGCAGGTCAACACAAATCAGTTGAACAAGCCGTAGAAGAATAGACGGATGCTATCCCACATGCGGCGGAAGATACCACCCTCCTCGACGCCATCCAGAGCAATCAGGTCAGCGCTGTGCACGACCTTGTCTTCCAGCTTGACTTCGACTTTACCGATCACGTCGCCCTTGGCGATTGGCGCGGTCAGTTGCGGGTTCATGGTCATGCTGGCAGCGAGCTTCTTCAGCTGGCCTTTCGGCAGAGTCATGGTCAGGTCTTCAGCCAGGCCGGCCTTGACTTGATTGGTGGTGCCTTTCCACACCGGGGCCTGAGCCAGTTCGGTGCCCTTCTGATAGAAGGTCTGGGTTTCGAAGAAGCGGAAACCGTAGGTCAGCAGCTTCTGGGTTTCAGCGGCGCGAGCCACTTCGCTGTTGGTGCCGAACACTACAGCGATCAGGCGCTGGCCGTCACGTACAGCCGAGGACACCATGCAGTAGCCGGCTTCGTCGGTGTGACCGGTTTTCAGGCCGTCAACAGTCTTGTCGCGCCACAGCAGCAGGTTGCGGTTAGGTTGCTTGATACCGTTCCAGAAGAACTCTTTCTGCGAGTAGATCGCGTAGTGAGCCGGGTCTTCGTGGATGATCGCGCGGGCCAGGATCGCCATGTCGTGAGCCGACGAGTAGTGCTCAGGGTTTGGCAGACCGGTCGGGTTCATGAAGTGGGAGTTGGTCATGCCCAGATCGGTGACAGTCTTGTTCATCAGGTCGGCGAAGGCGTCTTCGCTGCCGGCGATGTGCTCGGACAGCGCCACGCTGGCGTCGTTGCCGGACTGAATGATGATGCCGTGCAGCAGGTCGCTGACCGTCACCTGCGAGCCGACCTTGATGAACATCCGCGAACCACCGGTGCGCCAGGCGTTTTCGCTGACGGTCACCGGGTCGTTTTCACCGATCTGGCCGCGACGGATTTCCAGCGTAGCGATGTACGCGGTCATCAGTTTGGTCAGGCTGGCCGGAGGCAGGCGCTGGTCGCCATTGTTTTCGACCAGCACGTTGCCGCTGCTGGCGTCCATCAGAACGTAAGCTTTTGCGGCCAGTTGAGGTGGCGACGGCATCATCTCGGCCGCGAAGGCGGCTGGCGAGAGGAGCAGCGGGACTAGCAGACACAGGCGTTTGGCAAAGGTGGTGATGTTCATCCGTCTCTCGAAATCGCTAATGGAAACTGTCCTTGCGGACAAAATTTAATCAGATGACTTTCTAACGAGCCATCGCGTGTTCAGTTGCTCACTCCAGTCACCCTTGCCGGGCTTTTGTTCTTCGACGAGCCAACAACCTGGTTCACCCCCCAATACCGCAAGTGAACCGTCAATCAAGTTCTACGTATTACTCGGTGACCACACTTGGCGAACCAAGGTTGGCCAGGCGCACGCTGTTCTGCACCTGGGCAATTTCACCCGGCGAGCCGATCGGCCCCAGGCGAACCCGGTGCAGGGTCTGCTGATTGCGCACGATCGAGCTGATGAACACCGGAGCGCTCACCATCCCGCTGAGCTTCGACCTCAGCAGTTCTGCAGCGTCCGGGTTGGCGAACGCGCCCACCTGCAGATACTGGCCAGTTGCTGTTGCAGAAGCGTTTTTTTTTGCACTCATCGGCACAGGGACGGTGTCAGAGGCATGTTGTTGCGGCGGCGGCGTCCACTGCTCGACAGTGCCGGCCGAGGCCGTGATCACCGGAGCGCTGTTCTGCGCGACTTGTGGCTCGTTGAGCATCAAAGGCGCCGGACGGCCCTTGGCGGCCCACCACTGCTGGGGATCGATGCCTTCGACCTTGACCCGCGCCGTACCGATTTCGGCGTAACCGAGTTTCTTGGCGGCCGCGTAAGACAAGTCGATGATGCGATCAGAGTAGAACGGCCCACGGTCGTTGACTCGCAGGATCACGCTCTTGTTGTTGTCCAGATTGGTCACCCGAACGTAACTTGGCAGTGGCAAAGTCTTGTGGGCGGCGCTCATGCCGTACAGGTCATAAACCTCGCCGTTGGCGGTGTTCTGACCGTGAAACTTGGTGCCGTACCACGACGCCGTGCCAGAGGCGACGTAGGTCTTGGATTCCTGCAACGGGAAGTAGGTTTTGCCCAGTACGGTGTACGGGTTGGCCTTGTACGGACCGGTGTGCAGGGTCGGCGTGGCATCCGGGATGCGCGACACATCGACGTCCCACCACGGCGCGCCATCTTTGTGCGCGCGGTTGATATCCAGACCCGGCTGCGCTCGCACAACGGTATTGGCGGTTTTCGGCGTCGGGGAACGGCTGGTCGTGCAACTGGCGACCAATACCGCCAACGCAGCGAATGCCACCAGCTTCAGGGGTTTATTGTTAGGCAATGCCCGCATTACTTGACGCCCCGTGCTTGTACCAGCTGTTCAGACAGTTGATGTACGGCCATGGCGTACATCACGCTGCGGTTATAACGCGTGATCGCGTAGAAATTCTTCAGGCCCATCCAGTATTCAGGGCCGTTGTCGCCTTCGAGGCGAAATGCAGTAACCGGCATATCATCGCGCAGCGCATCATGACTTGACCAGCCCAGCGCTCGCAACTCTCCAACCGTCTTTGTCGGCTCGATGCCGGTGGTCAGACCTTCATCGACCTGCTCGCCGCGCACATCCGCCCGGCTGACCACCGGCTCACCGGCGACCCAGCCGTGACGCTTGAAATAACTCGCGACGCTGCCGATCGCATCATCCGGGTTGTTCCAGATATTGATGTGGCCGTCACCGTCGAAGTCCACCGCATAGGCGCGAAAACTGCTCGGCATGAACTGCGGCAGGCCCATGGCCCCGGCGTACGAGCCTTTGAGCGTCAATGGATCGACCTGCTCTTCACGGGCCAGTAGCAGGAACTCACGCAGTTCCTTGCGGAAAAATTCGGCACGGGGAGGATAGTCGAATCCGAGCGTGGACAAGGCATCGATCACCCGGTAATTACCGGTATTACGTCCGAAAAAGGTCTCAACGCCGATAATCGACACGATGACTTGTGCCGGCACGCCGTATTCCTGCTCGGCACGCGCCAGAGTGGCCTCGTGCTGGCGCCAGAAGTCCACACCTCGCGCAATGCGCGCGTCAGTGATGAACATCGGGCGATATTCTTTCCACTGTTTGACCCGCTCGGCGGGTCTGGAGATGGCGTCGAGAATCGCCTGTTTGCGCTGAGCCTCGCGGAAAACACCCATCAATTGCTCACCGGCGAAACCGTAGTCGCGGGTCATTTCACCGACGAATTCGGCCACCTGAGGTGAGCCTTCGTATTCGCCGGCCAGCGCTTCCTGGACGCTGCCCAGCAGGCCCATCAGGCCAACCAGCGGCGCGCATCGAGTCGCCCAGCCACGCATTACTTGCATTGAACTCTTCACCTTATTCAAACCTGTGCGATCCACTTGCGATGGGTATGGATCGACATCAAAACCCCAAACGCTGACAGCAGCGTCACCAGCGAAGTTCCTCCGTAGCTAATGAATGGCAACGGCACCCCTACGACCGGCAACAGGCCACTGACCATACCGATGTTGACGAAAACGTAAACAAAAAACGTCATGGTCAACGCGCCAGCGAGCAATTTGCCGAACAGCGTCTGCGCCTGAGCGGTGATCACCAGCCCTCGGCCGATCAGTAAAAGGTAAATCAGCAGCAGCGCGCAGATGCCCACCAGACCGAACTCTTCGCCCAGTACGGCAATAATGAAGTCGGTGTGGCTTTCCGGCAGGAAGTCCAGGTGCGACTGGGTGCCGAGCAGCCAGCCCTTGCCGAAGACGCCGCCGGAACCGATCGCGGCTTTCGACTGAATGATGTTCCAGCCCGTGCCGAGCGGATCGCTTTCCGGGTCGAGGAACGTCAGGATTCGTTGCTTCTGGTAGTCGTGCATGATGAAGAACCACATGGCCACGGCCACGGGTACGGCAGCCGCCAGCACGCTGAGAATCCAGCGCCAGCGCAAGCCGCCCATGAACAGCACGAACGCGCCACCAGCGAGAATCAGCAGCGAGGTGCCGAGGTCGGGCTGACGCACGATCAGAATGAAGGGCACACCGATCAGCATCAGGCTGATGCCGACATGCTTGAGTTGCGGCGGCAAGGTGCGTTTGGACAGATACCAGGCAATGGTTGCCGGCATCAGGATCTTCATGAACTCCGAGGGCTGGAAGCGGATCACCCCGGGGATGTTGATCCAGCGCGTGGCACCCATGGCGTTGTGGCCCATGATGTCCACCACCATCAGCAGCACCACGCCGATCACATAACCGAGTGGCACCCAGCGCGCCATGAAACGCGGCTCGAACTGGGCGATGACGATCATCGACACCAGACCGATGCCGAACGAAGTGGCCTGTTTGGCCAGCAGATCCCAGCTCTTGCCGCTGGCCGAATACAACACGAACAGGCTGCCGGCGGCGAGGATCAGCAGCAGGATCAGCAACGGGCCATCGATATGCAGTCTTTGCAGCAGCGTCGCGCGGCGACGCATCACATCCTCACTGGAGAGCATGCGATCAAAATTATTCATCACGGGCCGTAGCCTCCGCACTGATTGGGCTGGCGTATTCGGCCTTCAAACGTCCGTCCTGATCGAGCAGCCAGGCGTCCATGACCTGACGCACCACTGGCGCGGCAACGCCGGAGCCGGATTCACCGTTCTCGACCATCACCGACACGACGATTCGCGGGTCATCGGCCGGGGCGAAGCCGACGAACAAGGCGTGGTCACGATGGCGCTCCTGAACCTTGGAGCGGTCGTACTTCTCGCCCTGCTTGATCGCCACCACCTGCGCCGTACCTGATTTACCGGCGATACGGTATTGCGCGCCAATGGCCGCTTTGCGCGCGGTGCCGCGGGCACCGTGCATCACTTGCTGCATGCCGTGGTTGACCTTGGTCCAGTCCGACGGATCACGCAGGATAATGTCCGGCATCGGGTTTTCGTCCACCGGCTTCACCCCTTCGAGGGATTTGGCCAGGTGCGGGCGGTTCCACACGCCTTTGTTGGCGACCAGCGCCGTGGCCTGGGCCAGTTGCAGCGGGGTTGATTGCATGTAGCCCTGGCCGATCCCGAGAATCAGGGTTTCGCCCGGGAACCAGGCCTGCTTGCGGGTCGCACGTTTCCATTCGCGAGACGGCATCAGGCCAGGAGATTCTTCGAACATGTCCAGCGAGACCTTCTGGCCGATGCCGAACTTGTTCATGTAAGCCGACAGCCTATCGATGCCCAGCTTGTGCGCGAGGTCGTAGAAATAGGTGTCGTTGGAACGCATGATCGCCGTATCGAGGTCGACGAAGCCGTCACCGGTGCGGTTCCAGTTACGGTACTTGTGATCGTAGTTCGGCAGCATGTAGTAGCCCGGGTCGAACACCCGGCTCGACGCCGTCACCACACCCGAATCGAGACCGGCAATCGCCACCGCCGGCTTGATCGTCGAACCCGGCGGGTACAGACCGCGCAGCACACGGTTGAACAGCGGCCGGTCGATGGAATCGCGCAGCTCGGCGTAGGCCTTGAAGCTGATCCCGGTGACGAACAGGTTCGGGTCGAAGCTCGGCTGACTGACCATGGCCAGCACTTCGCCGGTCTTCGGATCCAGCGCAACCACCGCACCACGACGCCCGCCGAGCGCAGCTTCGGCCGCTTCCTGCAATTTGATGTCGAGGCTGAGGACAATATCCTTGCCGGGAATCGGATCGGTACGCTTGAGCACGCGCAAGACGCGGCCACGGGCGTTGGTCTCGACTTCTTCGTAACCGACCTGACCGTGCAACTCCGGCTCGTAGAAACGCTCGATACCGGTCTTGCCGATGTGGTGGGTGCCGCTGTAGTTGACCGGGTCGAGGGTCTTCAGCTCTTTCTCGTTGATCCGCCCCATGTAACCCACCGAGTGCGCGAAGTGCGCGCCCTGTGGATAGTGACGAACCAATTGCGCGACCACTTCAACGCCGGGCAGACGGAACTGATTCACCGCGATGCGGGCGATCTGCTCTTCGGTCAGCTCGAACAGGACCGGCACCGGCTCGAATGGCCGGCGCCCCTGACGCATGCGTTTCTCGAAGATCACCCGGTCCTCGGGCGTCAGTTCCAGCACTTCGACGATCACATCAAGCACTTGCTGCCAGTCGCCGGAGCGCTCGCGGGTCATGCTCAGGCTGAAACTCGGCCGGTTGTCCGCCACCACCACACCGTTGCGGTCGAAAATCAGCCCGCGCGTCGGCGGAATCGGCTGAACGTGGACGCGGTTGTTTTCCGACAGCGTCGAGTGGTACTCGTACTGGATCACCTGCAAGTAATACAGCCGCGCAATCAGCACACAAATCAGCGCCACCACCACAACGGCCCCGAACACGACGCGGCTACGCACCAGGCGTGCGTCCTTTTCGTGGTCCTTGATGCGGATCGGCTGAGACATGAGGGCAGGCTTACTTGTGGTAAGGGTGACCGGACAGCACGGTCCAGGCACGGTACAACTGTTCGCCGATCAGGATCCGCACCAGCGGGTGCGGCAGCGTCAACGGTGACAACGACCATCGCTGATCAGCGCGGGCGCAGACTTCCGGCGCCAGACCTTCCGGTCCACCGACCATGAAATTGACCGTGCGCGAATCCAGCCGCCAACGGTCGAGTTCGACCGCAAGCTGCTCGGTGCTCCAGGGTTTGCCGTGGACTTCCAGCGTGACGATCCGCTCGTTCGGCCCGACCTTGGCCAGCATGGCTTCGCCTTCCTGGCGGATGAAACGGGCCACGTCGGCATTCTTGCCACGGGTGTTGAGCGGTATTTCCACCAGTTCCAGCGCCAGCTCGGACGGAAGACGCTTGGCATATTCACGCCAGCCTTCTTCCACCCATTTGGGCATGCGTGAACCGACGGCGATCAGTCGCAGTCGCACAGCAATCCCTTACAGCTGGTCTTTGTTGAGCTTGGTGAAATGCTCGTGGGTGTTTTCCGGGCTGTGGTGCTTGGCGTCGGCCGCACGGCTTTGCTCGGCACCGGCCCACAGGCGCTCCAGGTCGTAGAACTGACGCGCCGAGGCAGTCATCATGTGCACGATCACCAGATCGAGGTCGAGCAGTACCCAGTCGCTGTCGCCCTTGCCTTCTTCGCCCAGCGGCTTGGCGCCCTGCTTTTTCACTTCTTCGCGAACCTTGTCGAGCATCGCGTTGATCTGGCGATTGGACGTACCGGTGGCGATGATCATGTAGTCAGTGATGCTTTGCTTGTCGCGAACATCAATGATTTGAATGTCCTGCGCCTTGACGTCTTCCAGGGCTGCAACAGCGAGCTTGACCAGTTCGTCACCTTTCAGCGGCTCGTTGGTGTTGACCGGCTCTGGCAGCGGAGCGCTCTTGAATGTGCCTTTGCGCTTAACTTTGGTTTGGTCTTTGTCAGTCATATAAAACTCGTTTTGCTCATATTTTCGGCGGCTTGGCGACACGTGGATTCGTATCAGTGAAGCACGCCTTGTTCAGTTCGACGCACGATACAGACCGTGCGCATCGATGTAGGCCAGGACCGCGTCGGGCACCAGGAAACGTACCGACTTACCGCTGGCCAGCAGTTGACGGATCTGGGTGGCGGAGACCGCGAGCGGAGTCTGCCAGACGAATGCAATCTGTCCGCTCGGCCCTTTCAGGGCCAGCGGGTCGCTCACCGAACGCGCTGCCAGCAGGTTGCGCAAGGCATCCGGCGGTTCGCTGTCGGCGTCCGGGCGCTGTAGCACCAGGATATGGCAATGCTGGAGCAACTCTTCCCAGCGGTGCCAAGTGGGCAGGCCGCAAAATGCGTCCCAGCCCAAAAGCAGAAAAACCTGGGTCTCGGCGGGCATTTCGGCACGCATCAACTCCAGGGTATCAATGGTGTAGGACGGTTTGTCCCGCTGCAATTCGCGGGCGTCCACCACCAGCGGCGGCACTCCGGCCACCGCGCACTCGACCATCGCCAGCCGGTCCTGCGCCGACACCTGCGGCGTATCGCGATGCGGCGGCCGCGCGCTCGGCGTCAGGCGCAACTCATCAAGCGCTAGCGCCTCGGCGACTTCCAGCGCACCGCGCAAATGGCCGATGTGCACCGGATCGAACGTTCCGCCCAGCACGCCGATGCGTCGGGGGCGAGACTCGCTGCCGGTTTGCGGCGCTGTCAGGTCGAGGTCGGTCAAGTCAGACCGGCGCCTGGCCGCGCAACTGGCCATCTCCGACCACGATGTACTTCTCGCAGGTCAGTCCTTCGAGGCCCACCGGGCCGCGGGCGTGCAGCTTATCAGTAGAAATGCCGATCTCGGCACCCAATCCGTATTCAAATCCATCGGCGAAGCAGGTCGGGGTGTTGATCATCACCGACGCCGAGTCGACTTCGGCCACGAACCGGCGGGTGTCGGCGAGGTTTTCGCTGGCGATCGAGTCGGTGTGGTGCGAGCCGTAATGGTTGATGTGTTCGATGGCCTGGTCCAGACCGTCGACCACGCGGATCGACAGGATTGGCGCCAGGTACTCGGTGCTCCAGTCGTCTTCGCTGGCCGCTACGGCCTCGATAATCGCCCGGGTGCGCTCGCAACCACGCAGCTCAACGCCTTTTTCGCGGAACTGGGCGGCCATCGACGGCAGGAAATCCTTGGCAACAGTTTGATCGACCAGCAATGTCTCCATCGCACCGCAGATGCCGTAGCGATAGGTCTTGGCGTTGAAGGCGATACGCTGGGCTTTCGCCAGATCGGCGTGAGCACTGACGTAAACGTGGCAGATGCCATCCAGATGCTTGATCACCGGCACACGGGCATCGCGGCTGATGCGCTCGATCAGGCCGCGGCCACCGCGGGGGACGATCACATCGACGTACTCGGGCATGGTGATCATCGCGCCGACGGCGGCACGGTCGGTGGTTTCGACCACTTGCACCACGGCAGCGGGCAATTCTGCCTCGGCCAGACCGCGTTGAATGCAGGCAGCAATGGCACGGTTGGAGTGAATCGCTTCCGAGCCACCGCGCAGGATGGTTGCGTTGCCAGACTTCAGGCACAGGCTGGCGGCATCGATGGTCACGTTGGGACGGGACTCGTAAATGATCCCGATCACCCCCAGTGGCACGCGCATCTTGCCAACCTGAATCCCCGACGGGCGGAAGCTCATGTCACGGATTGCCCCGACCGGATCCGGCAATGCCGCCACCTGGCGCAAACCAACGATCATGCCGTCGATGCGTGCGGGGGTCAGTTCCAGACGCTCCAGCAATGCCGGCTCCAGACCATTGGCGCGACCAGCGGCCAGATCCTGTTCATTGGCTGCGGCCAGCTCCGCACGAGCAGCGTCCAACGCATTGGCAGCGGCCTGCAAGGCGCGGTTTTTCTGCGCGGTGCTGGCACGGCCGATGACCCGGGAGGCTTCGCGGGCGGCGCGACCCAATCGGGTCATGTAGTCAAGAACGGACTCAGTCATGGTCTGCTGGGGTCTTGGCAAAGAGGAAAGCGGCAGATTATAGCTGTCGCGTCCCGGGACTAACAGCGGTGACGGGCGGATGGTCGAAATGGATTGCGAATTGCCAATGTTCAGCCGTAATTAAGCCTCGGATTGTTATCATTCCGACCTTCTCAGCCTGGATAACCCCTGCCTGCCATGTCCAACCTGACCATTCGCAACAGCGCCGAGCGCCTGCCATTGGGCCTTCCGGACGCTTTTTTCGACCGTGACGCGCAGCTGCTGGCCCGGGATCTGCTGGGAAAAGTCATCCGCCACCGGGTCGGCAATCTGTGGCTGAGCGCGCGAATCATCGAAACCGAAGCCTATTACTGCGAAGAAAAAGGCAGTCACGCCTCCCTCGGATACACAGAAAAACGTAAAGCTTTGTTTCTGGATGGTGGCCACATCTATATGTATTACGCCCGCGGCGGCGATTCGCTGAACTTCAGTGCGCAAGGGCCCGGCAATGCGGTACTGATCAAATCGGCTTATCCGTGGGTCGATGAAATCAGCGGCCCGGCGAGTCTGGCGCAGATGCTGCTGAACAATCCGGATGCACAAGGTCGTCCGCGCCCGTCGCAGAAACTCTGCGCCGGCCAGACATTGCTGTGCAAGGCGCTCGGCTTGAAGGTGCCGGTATGGGACGCCAAGCGTTTCGACCATGAGGTGCTATTGGTGGAAGATACCGGGCCGGCGCCCTCGCACATCATTCAAACCACGCGCCTGGGCATCCCTCACGGTCGTGACGAGCACTTGATGTATCGCTTCGTCGACGCTGCTTACGCTCAATGGTGCACGCGGAACCCGCTGCGCCGGGGTCAGGTCGAAGGTCGCGATTATTTTGTATTGCCCACGTCGGAAGCAGATTTGAAGTAGACGGAATTCCCTGTGGGAGCGAGCCTGCTCGCGAAAGCGCTCGGTCAGCCATGGTTATTTCGCCTGACACTCCCTTTTCGCGAGCAGGCTCGCTCCCACAAGGGCCAATTGAAGATTTGATGGAGTTGTTTGTATGGGCCCATGGCTCGATAGCGTGACCGGATGGCTGGCCGCCAATCCACAATGGCTGGCCGCAGCGGTGTTCATTGTGGCCTTTGTCGAATGCCTGGCGATTGCCGGGTTGATCGTACCCGGCACCGTGATGCTGTTTGCCGTGGCAGTGATGGCCGGCAGCGGCGCCTTGTCGTTGAGCGAAACCCTGTTGCTGGGTTTTCTCGGCGGCATCCTCGGCGATCTGGTTTCGTACTTCCTCGGCCGCCACTTCCACCAGAACATCCGCAGACTGCCCGGCCTGCGCCATCATCCGGAATGGATGGCGGGCGCCGAGACCTATTTCCAGCGCTACGGGATCGCCAGTCTGCTGGTCGGACGCTTCATCGGCCCGCTAAGACCGATGCTGCCGATGGTCGCGGGGATGTGCGACATGCCTTTCCCGCGCTTCGCCGCCGTCAGCCTGCTGGCCGCCGCCGGCTGGAGCCTCGCCTATCTGCTGCCCGGCTGGGCCACCGGCGCGGCTTTCCGTCTGCCATTGCCGGAAGGTTTCTGGCTTGAGGCGGGCATCGTTGCCGCCAGTATTGCCGTCATGGTCGGCCTCAGCGTGAACAGCAGCCTGCGCCGCCACCGCCGCGCGACGATCTGGATCAGCAGCATGAGCCTGCTGATTCTGATCGGTCTGTTCATCGGTTATCCGTACCTGACCGCCCTCGATCAAGGCGTGATGACCCTGGTCCAGGAACATCGCCAACCGGTGCTGGATGAAATCGCGGTCACCCTGACGTTGATCGGCGAGTTCCGCAACATGTTGCTGTTCAGCATCTTGCTGACTGGCCTGTTGCTGGTGTGCCGCCAGTGGCGTCAGGCCGTTTTCGCGGGCGGCACCCTCCTCGTCACCGCACTCGCCAACACCGTCACCAAACAGTTTTTCGCCCGGGTACGCCCGGAAGTGCTGACCGATCCGATCACCAGTTACAGCATGCCCAGTGGCCATGCCTCCGGCTCGTTCGCGCTGTTCCTGACCCTGGCCGTCCTTGCCGGACGCGGGCAGCCGCCACGCATGCGACTGACGTGGCTGCTGATCGGCTGCATACCGGCAATGGCGATTGCGCTGTCGCGCGTCTATCTCGGCGCCCACTGGCCGACGGACATTCTCGCCGGCGCCATGCTCGCCGCCTGCATGTGTGCGGCAAGCCTGTGGCTGAACCAGCGCCAATCGCCGCTCAATGCCATGCCGTTCAAGGTCTGGTGGCTGATCCTGCCGGCAATGGTGGCGTTGTTCGGCTTTTTCGTGCTGCGTCATTTGCCCCATACGCTGTTGCGCTACGCCTACTGATCAAACGCTTCTTTACGCATCTCCCCTGCCCACTCTCCGAGGATTTTTCCGACGAGAGTGAGGCCAACTTCTTATTCCCATCTCTGATTCTTCCCAGCCAACTTCCTACAAGCCTCAGTTTTATCGAAAATAAAAAACTGAAGTTACACATTCAAGATAAAAGCATTGCAACTCCCCCCTCACGCTCAGTACAAAATCAATTAGATTAAGCCCACGCGCTCACCCCGCATCCGACAAAGCAAATCACTCTCGCGAATTTGGCTTTGTACTTGAGCGCACGTCAAATAAATACTCTGCCAATACGTACCCAGCAACAGCCAACTTTATACAAGTTCAATGGCAACGGAGTTTCAATGAGCCCGAAGATACCCAGAAAGCCACCCACTACATCTCCGAACAAGACAGAAAACAATTCACCCACTACTCGACAACCCGACAACAACCCGTTGTCTTCATCGCCTTTCGCCAGGCCGGTCGATACCTGGCCGCACAATACGGCGACTGAAATTTCTCTGTCCCGCACCAGCAGGGATCCGGTGCGCAAGCCTGCCGTGGTCATCAGCGAATTGCCGGGCAGCCGCATTACCGCACAGGCAGCAGACAATCCGTTTAACCAGTACTGGCTGAGACCCGACTTCCTGCGTGGTCTGCAACAGGCCGATGCAGCGGGCTTTCGATTTATTGTCGGACGCCGCTTCGTCGACGTGGAACATGAAGGCGCACTGCATACGGCACATGTCGAATTCGATGCAACACTCGGCACCTGTCAGGTCAAGTTGCTGACGGAGCGCGATGCGTCCGGCCCACTTTTGGTAAAAAATCCCGGACGCCCGACCTGGCGACTCGCGACCCAGACCGGTGCAAACCCCGTCGTCAACCGAGCGCCACAAGCGGCAAACAATACACCGGCAAAAAGACCGGGTCCGGCCGGGGACGTGCAAAGCGAAAGCGCGGCCAAACAGCCGCGCGCTTCCAAACCCGCCACCATACTCAAGCAGAGCCAATACACGGCATCGGTGCACTCTCCCGATGGGCAAGGTTATTACCACCTCAAACCGGCACTGGGCTCACTGGAAACCGGCACGCGCTTCGCCTTCAAGGATCGCCACGGCAACTGGATTGAGGTCGATCCGCCAAGCGCTGGTTTCAGTGCGCAGCCCACGCATTTGAAACACTGGACCGACCAGGAAATCTGGGAGGTGTACGCCATTCAAGGGGCTGACATAGCGCGGTTCAGGGTAGAAGCGCAAACACTCGGCAAGCCCCCGCAATGGGCTGAAGCCAATGTCACGGCAAACCCGGCCGCTGACCTGCTGCACGACAGCCTGCGCTGGCTGCACCCGACACTCAGCCCGGATGCACGCGAAGCGTTGTTGCAGTCCTATAACCTGCTACCGAGCCAATTGCTGCGTTTGCGCCTGGAGATGAAGACCGAACTGAAGATTGCGCCGTGGGCCCAAGCACACAAGCAACTGACGGCAGACTTGAGTAATCCGCAGACTCTCACCCGGCTGAGTCAGGACCTGAGCAACGAACTCAATCTCAAACACGGCGCCCGGCACGACTGGTATCACCCCGAAACCAGCCTGACCACGCCGTTACGTGAGGCACTGCTGGCCAGGTTGGGTTATCGGCGCAACAAGAATGACTGCCTGTATCGAACTGACGTACCGGCCTTGTTCAGGGGCGATGATCGCACCCCGTTCGAACTGGCGAATGACAATGCAATGCTCCCCCGTTATGCGCACAAACCGGGCGCGGCGACGCACAAACCGATCAGCGCCACCTTCAGTCTGAAGGAAGGCCTGATGTATGGCAGCGCACCGGACCCCGAGTATCTCCAGTACAACTCCCAGACCAACAAATATCCCGGCAAAAGCGCCGGTGGGGCCACTTCGGATAGCAGTTCGGGTGACTCCAGTGACAGCGACAGCAGCTCGTCATCCGGTTGGTCGGACGCCGACGATCCAGTCTTTCTGGATAACGAACGCAACTACGTGACGATCCGCGAACGTCAGACCGAAATGTTCATTTACGCGCTGGACACCCGAACCCTGGAAGTCGTGCCGCATGAAGAGAACCACCTGTTCAATTCAAAGGCCCGCGAGCAGCCGCAGACCTGGTTTCCCGACGACGACTATGAAGGCCTGATTTCGGTCACCCAGGCAGGACTCGAAGCCGAGCGCATCTGGCTGTTGAACTCGACCCTGACCAAGGGCGCAAAAGTCCAGGACATTACCGAGCAGGCCGGGGACCGCGCCGAACATATTGAAGCGGCCACCCATGCCGGACGAGCCAATAAACATGAATATGACCAGTTGATTGATCAAGTCGAGGCGAGTGGCAAACCGATATTGATGTTGTCCGGCGATAAAAAAGAATATGGCGATGACATTGTCTGGCCTTGAATAACAAACGCCCGACAGACCTAGCCAGTCAATCCGCAGCAAGTTACCGACTGCTAATAAACAGCAACTCCAACAAACATGATTACAACTCCCGCATGACGCTACGGGAGCACTTTCGTTCGCCCGCCGGTATGGAAACCGGGGCCGCATCGCGGTTATTTATAAAGGATTGAAACAATGGCAAAACTTATTCAACCCGCTGTCGAACTGGTAACTTTTCGCACACTTGAGGTTTCGGAAATCGACGCTTCGGCCAACACCCACGCACCACCGGCCGGGCATCTGCAAGTACCTGCCGCGCTGCCTGAGCCGACAGCCAAACCGGACAAGTCCTCAACACCGACACTCAAGTCTCTCGACAAACGTCATGGCCCGTTGCGCATCGGCGAATTCACCGTGTCCCGGGTCGAGCTTGAGGTTCTCGGGGCGAAAATCAACGGAATGCCCCTCAGTCCGGACAATGTCAATCTGAAAGTGGCCGATCTGGACTTTCTCGACTCCATGAGTTTCGACCCGGCCAAAGTCGTGGCCCGTATCGTTGCCACGGACGTGGCCGCAAGTGAGACCGTGGCGACGCTGATGTTCGAGATTTCCACATTGCGCTCGGTCGATGCGCCCGCTCTCATGGTCAGCGCCGAACCGGTCACGCCCGGCAGCCAGATAGATCGTCTGGACAAGCTGACCAATGCCGCGCAGAAAATCGATATCCGCCGCGTCGACGCTCTCGACTACCTGCCATCCTGGGTCCACAAGGGCAAAACCTACCTCACCAGCGGTGCTGGCGTGGGTTTGCAGGCTTATGGCATCTACAGCGGTTATATGGGTCTGGTAGAAGCCATCAAGGTCGGTGACTGGGGCGAAGCGGCGTTCAACGGTGGCGCCATCAGCGCTGAACTCGGATCCTTGATCATCGAGCGGGGCTTGACCAAAACCGGTGAAGCGATGCTTCAGAATGGTTCGAAGATGTTCGGGCGGTTCCCCGCCACCACCGTAGGAAAATACCTTTCTCGGGGCGCCGGGCTGATCGCGAGCATCATCACTTTGCCGTTTGACATAGTCAGTGCGATCAAATCGTTCAATGCCGCCGCCGCAACTTCCGGCAAGGAAAGCCAGGATCATTACGTTGCGGGCGGTTTGGCGGTGGCAGGCGCAGTCATCAGCATCGCGCTCGGCATCGCCGCAATGCTCGGCTTTGGTGCCATCGCCGGCCCACTGGGCATCCTCGCGGCTGTTGTGCTCATCCTCACGGCAGAAATCTACCGGGCGGTCAGGGTTGTCGACGACATCGATGATTACATCGAGTTGACCGTCCACGAACGCTTGCGCTCCGGCTGGTTCGCCTTCACCCGGCAGGAGCTGGATGAAGACGTCATGGATCGCTTCAAAATCGCACAGTTCTCCGCTCACTATCAAAAACAACTGCAGGGCGCGACCGAGCAACTGCTTGAAGGCGCCTACAAGAATTATGTGGAACATGTCGTCAATGGCAACTACCGGGTGGTGCTCGAACCGGTGAAAGTCTGGCGCTACCAGTGGGACGAAACGCTGGGCGAACAACCCTATAAAGCAGACAAGCTGCCCACCGTAATCAGCGCCGATGACCGCATCGACGCCCGCGACGGGCTGCCGGCCGACCTCAAAGGCGTGATCACCGGCACACCCGGGGACGACAAGGCCATTTTGTGGCGACTGGGTGGCGGCAATGATCAGGTTGTCGGCGTACAGGCCAGGCACAATATTTTCAGTTATGCCGAAGGCGAGAAAATACTGACCGGGGGTGACAAGAATGATGTGTTCTATTTCGAGAGCACCCACCAGGAATTCGCGCGGGTAGAAAAACCGGCAAAAAGCAGCGTCCTTGATGCAGGTGAAGGCAATGACACGCTGACCTTCGAAGGCTCGCGCCCGACCCGCGATACTCGCCATGTGGGTTACGACGTGAACCTGCAGACCGGCAAGATCGCGTTGCGAAGTCACGATGCTACGGTCGCTGACCTGGAAGTGGCACAACTCCAATCCATCGAAAATGTTTCGACACTGCGCAATGGCTCAAATCGAATCACCGGCAGCGACGAGGCCAACCAGATTTCGGCCAACGGCAACGACCACGTCACGGCCGGTGCCGGTGACGATACGATCATCATCCGCGGGACGGACTGTCGGGTCGGTGGCGGCGTCGGCATCGATCGCTATTACATCGCCGACACCGCAGCACGCCCCGTGATCATCGAAGACGGCAAGGAAACGAGCATCATCGAGTTCGGCTGGCCGTTGGCGCGGATTCAACGCTGGCAGGTCATTGGCACCTCGCTGGTCGTCACCTCCCTCAAAGGCGTGGATGGCGAGGAGCCCGATCATGTGTTGACGATTGAAGGGGTTTATCAACAGATCGACGACAAACGCGTGATAAAAAACAGCCGGCTGCTGCTCAAGACCCAGGACCGTTACGAACTGGAACCGATACTGGCGCTGGAACTGGCGGATAACCTGGATCATGACGTCGAGTGCCGGGTGCTGGTCATTGGCGACCGCCCACCTGCGCCGCACATCGCCAACAGCGGCACGGTTGATATCTTTACGCACCCGGCCGCGCATCATTTTGTCTCGCGCAATGGAAAGCGCCTGAATATTTTCGCCCCCGCCAGCACTGCCAAAGCCGCCCGAACCCTTCATCTGGACTACGACGCCGACGAAATCCTCGATGTCAGGGTCAGTTACGACGTCAGTGTCAGCAGCAATGCGGCAGGCGTTCGCTATTTGCAGTACGAACAGTTCAACCTTTGGCTGCGTCTTCCGTCGAAGCTGCTTAATTTCACCGGTGTGATCAAGGCCAGAAAAGAACGCGATAGTCAGACCGGCTTCAACAATATCAGGACCACCCTCGTGCAGGTCAGACACCCGATCGTACTGATCATGCGCGATGGCACCTCGTATAACGTTGCCGCTCCGCGCGTGCCCTACCGGGAAGACGCCGATGCACCAGGCAGCAAAACCCTGACGACCCGGGAATGCCTGAAACTCAGGCAAGGCAAGTACCCGTTCGTCAGACCTGGGCCCATCAAACCCGTGCAACTGGGCGCCAAACCCCAGGAAATCAACTTTCCGCCACCGCCACACAATGGCACTTACGTATTGCACGGCCAGGCGTCTACCTACGATGTCTATCCGGTCAGCAACAGCACGTTCAGCCTGTCCACTCCCGGGGCCATTGCGCAAACGTCCGACGCGTCGGCATGGACCATTTTCACTACAAAAATGACTGAAAAGATTACCCGCGACGATATCCGGCTGGATGCACACCATCTGCAAATCGGTAGCGTCGTCATTCAACTTCCCAGTCTGGACCACGCCGGCCCGGTGGAGTCGATCAGCGTTGCGACGTCGACCGGCAATATCTACCAGGTCGAGCTGCTGTTTGAAGTGATGCAACTTTACGCAATCGACGCGCAGGGCTACGCAGACCTCGACAGCTTGATGGCCGATATTCGTTTGCATCAGGAAAAGAAAGAGCTGGCGACGAAAATCACCGTCAAGAACATCGGCTTTACACCGCCCATGTCCGGGAGGGTTTACTACAACTCAGTGGACAACTATTGGAGCATCGATAGCGATCCAGCCCTGCGCATCAAGGAACAGGACCTGTTTATCAAGGCGAGCCAAACCGCCTGACGCTTTACCTGCTGGTTTGTGCCCTATTCGTCCTCTGCGTCGAACCGGGTTTACCAGAGCCAGCCGACGGATCGGCTCGCTCATTGAACATGGAGTGCAATTTTTATGCGGCAAAAACCTCGACCACGCTCGCCTGTGGCGCCTGAACTGCCAGGCAGTTCCACCAAACGACCACGTTTCGATGAGACGGGCTCTGATCCATTCAGGGATTTCTCTCAATGGAAGCAGGGATTGGACTCCACATCTCCAAGGGACACGCCGTCCACCGAGCCGTCCCCTGCTGATCTGCAAACATCACCTGCCGTGACCGTGCACGATTTGCCGACAACCAGTAACCCGACCACCCACACGCCCGGTCCAGGATCATTGATGGATTACACATTCGACCCGTCTTTGTTGAATAGGAAGACGATAGAAACTGACGCGTTCGGGGTAAAAGACTTCGGCGCCGCTAAGTTCGTGGACCTGGAAATCAACGGTAAAACACATCATGCCTTCGTCATGTTTGACCCAAGCATCAATATGTGGCGAGTAAAGAAGTGGTCGGAACTAGAGCCGGGCCCGGTGATTTACCGATCCATCAAAAACAACCTGTGGCAGGAAAGCCGCCATCTGACCTTTCTGAACAGCCATCAGATCTTTCTGGACGGCGAAAGCCATATAGTTGCCGAATCCGCGAGTGCCAACGGATTCCACGAAGTACGCAATCTCGGCTCCGACAGCGACGCGCCCATTGTCGCCCATGCCTACAGGGACCATAACCATCGATGGGTGGAAGTTGACCTGTCCCAACCCCGAGACACCATCCCGCCACCGGTAAAACTGGCGAATTGGACGGATGGCGATCTGCGGCAAACGTACAACCTGACCGACGCCCAACTGTCGGACTTCCGTGCCGAGGCGGATGCATCCGGCAAACCGCCGTCCTGGGCCACGCGCATCCAGCACGACCAGGATCTCGTGCAGGTGACAGATTCGTTGAGGTGGATCCACCCGACAATGTCCCGCAAAGAGCGTCGCCATCTACTGCGCAGCTACAACTTGACGGCATCGCAATTGAAGCACCTGCGCACGGACCTCGAAAGCTACCAGATGCCCGCATGGGCCGAAGAACATAAACGCATGACCATGAACAAGGACGATGATCAGCGCTTCAAACTGATCGCCGAAGAACTTGAACATCACGTGCAGATGCTGAGGACCCGAGGTAGCAAATTCGACCACGGTGACCCGACTTCTCGCTATAGCAAGGAGTTCCTTGCCGACTACACGGCCCGCCTCGGCTACCTGCGCAACAAATACGACGTGATTTACCGTACCGATATTCCGGCCATGTTCAGAGGCGAGACGCGAACGCCATTCGAGCTGTCCAGGGACAGGCGCATGATCCATCGCAAGGGCAACCCGAGCGGCACAACCACCAAGCGCGCGTTCAGCGCGACCTTCGGCCTGAAAAACGCCGAGAGTTACGCTGCATCATATGGTGGTTACTTTCACGAGCGGCACTACAACTCGCAGGCCAACCGTTACCCCGGCATCGATCCGGACGCGGGGACAAGAAAAAGGCCTTCGGGCGACGACGACAATGTCTCGCAAAACGGCGACGGGTCCGATGGCTACGACTCTGATGCCAGTATCGCTTCCCGTGGAGAACGTGAAGGTAACGAATCCGACTCTGACAGTTCGTTCGTTTTCGATGACACGCAAAACTACACCTCCAATCGCCGCAAGCAGACAACTTCTTTTGTGTATGCCATAGACACACGTGGCGTAGAAGTCGTCCCGGGGCACGAGGAACTAGCCTTCAATAACAAGAACAGATTCTGGTTCGACGAACTGGAAGGGCATATATCAATGCCGACTCGGGGCGTGAGTGCCGAACGAATCTGGCTGGTGCGCTCGGACCTCAGACGGGCAGCCCGAGTGGACGACATTTACGCAATGGCGGAGAGCAACGACAGTCTCGAATATTACGAGGAGAGCATTTGGGCGGGGACCGACTTCGACAACTATCACCGAAGATCCCTCTGCGACGGACTCATCGACGAAATCGCCAGTTCTGGCGGCGTAGTGCTTGAACTGCCGAAAGGTGATCTCACCTTCGCCGACGACATCGTCTGGCCGGTGCCTGAGCACTACCGAACCTGACTGCAACACTGTCGACCAGGCTCGCGCCGGCCTTCGATCATCGAGCCGGCAACGGCCCACGACCTGTTTAACGTGAAACGCCCGATGTGACGTCCATCATCACATCGGGAAACTTCAGTCAGCCATTGGATCGGCTGACTCATCGACATGGAGTCACACCTTAATGCGCAACAAACCCAAAGCCCCTCGATTAACGCCTGAGGCCGATATAGCCACGCTTTCGACATCCCGCCCCGCCACACCTGACAAGGGGCTGGAACACCTGGATTTCAATCTGCCCGGTCGCAAAACACCCGGGGGGGCAAACCCGCTCTCATCAGAGGGCGCAGTGGAAGGTTCATCAGGAAGGACAGTGCACCCCGAGCCTGCGGTGACGGTATCGGTCACGCCGCTATCGGACACTGCCCCGGCGGCGCATACGGCCCCGGTTTCGCCACTGCAACCCTACGTACAAAAGCCCGGACGCGAGCTATCCGCGCCAGATGCAGCCGGACTGAGATCCTACAAAGGCCGGCAATTCGCCGAGGTGGCTGGGGATCATGCAGGAAGCGGCACTCAGACAGTGATGGTGATGTTCGATGAAGTTATGAAAGCCTGGCGGGCAAAGCTGCCGTCCGAACGCAATCCCTCCGGGCCACCGCTTTATCGAATCGCCAACGGCAACACCTGGAGCCTGAAAAAACCGGTTGAGTATTACGATCACCTCGACTACTCCATCCATCATTTACCCGATAGCCAAGGCTACTACGGCGTTTCCAGGCGGGACTTTTTCAATGTCAATCGATGGTTACCCACTGACCTTTGGGCTTTCAGGGATTCTCGTAATGGCAATTGGGTCAAGGTCGTGCGGGTCACCGCGCTGGGAGATTCATCTGCTACACCGCTTGCACACTGGACCGATGGCGAAATCTGGAGTGCGTACCGCCTGCACGGTGCCGAAGCTCAAGTCTTTCGCACCGAAGCACAATCCCTTGGCAGGGCACCTGACTGGGCCCGCCGTTTCGACGAACCGGACGTCTCCCGGTATTTGACCGACTCGTTGAAATGGCTGCATCCGCACAAGTCCCTGAGCGAACGCTCGGACCTCCTGCGCAGCTACAACTTGACGGCGGCCCAGCAAACTCGTTTGCGGCAGGACCTGCAAAATGGACCGTTCCCCGAATGGGCCGAACAGCACAAGCAATTGACTCAGAGCAATGACGAGCAGCGGTTCAAGCACATTGCCGAGGAACTGGATCCGTATTGCCTGCGATTAAGAAATGAAGGCGAAAACTTCAGCGACTCATTACCCGACGTTGATAAACGCTATGACCGTCAGTTTCTGGAGAGCTATCTGCAGCAAGCAGGTTACAAGCGCAATGTGCATGACTCGCTGTATCGGACTGATATCCCGGGAATGTTTCGCGCTGATCTGCGCACACCTTTTGAACTGGCCAGGGACAAACGCCTGGTAAAGTTGCGGGGCAATCCCTCCGACACCACAACCAAACGGGCTTTAAGCGCGACATTTGGTCTGGCCAATGCCTTGTCCTACATGAGTTTTGATTACTACTCCAACCCTCGGCATTACAACAGCCAGGCCAATCGCTACCCAGGGCATTTCAGTGACAGTGATTCGTCAACCGGAAATCGACACAGCACGGACGGGGAATCGGATACATCGTTTGAAATGGACGACTCGCGCGACTATCCACTGCTAAGGCGCAACCAAAAACTTGGGTTTCTTTATGTCATCGACACCCGCGGCGTCGAAGTCGTACCCCGGGTGGAAAACATTTATCTGAACAACATGGACTTTGACGGCGATACGCTCGAAGGCCGGATATCAATGCCTACGCGGGGAATCAGCGCCGAGCGGATCTGGCTGGTGCACTCGGACCTGAAGCGAGCTGCCCGGGTGGAAGATATCTTTCGACAAGCGGGCGACGACGCCGAGGAAATCGAGAGCGCAACGTGGGCAGGCGTCGATGCCGACTCCGTAGAACGCGTTGGCCACACCCCTTACGATGCATTGATCAATCAAATAGCCGACTCTGGCGGGGAAATACTGGATTTGCCGAATGGTAACGGTACATTTGCCAATGACATTGTCTGGTCCGTTCCCGAACATTACAGAACCTGATTCACAAACAAGTTGAACATGTGAATTACGCCATTCATTGCACAAATGAATGGCGTATACCCTCAGGCTTCGAGGGGCAGCTTATCAATAAGCTTGAACACAAAAACTACCGGTTTATTGTTATAGGCGACATGCCCGGTCACATTGGGATCTACACTCTTGAAAATATTCATTCGATTAACTGTGTCACGATACAACGGCTTTTTATTCGACTCGCTCGCCAGTTCAATATAAGTCGGGCCGACTTCAAGTTCACCCAGCGTGGCGCGCATCACTCCGGTTTTACTGATTGAAAAGAACTCACTCTGTTCGTGCCGACTGACCAGCAGATTGTGCGTACGACTCTCTATAACCAAACGTGCGCCATCATTCACACCGCGCAGCACAATGTTGATCGCATAGCTGTCACCCTGTGGCGTGAATTTAAGCAGCAGCGGTTTATCATCCTCATGGTCGGCGAGCGTAATAAAGCTCGATTCGCGCGCGTCCGCCAGTGCCACTTCAGTATCGAGTTTTTCACGCTGGGTTATCCGCGAGTCGCGCAAGCGCTGCTTCAAGCGTTGTTGATTAAGCACCACCGGCAGCCCGTTGACATAGAGATTTGCAGTGAATGCAACGTTGTCGCTTTTATTTGTAGACATAAAACCACCTCCTCGCAGAAGTCTTGCCGCTTATGCATTCGCAGCACCTGATCATTCTGCATGACAAGAAAATTGATTCAGGCCGCAACCATCGGAGCGACAGACTCTGCCGTGGCGGAAACACGAGCAATTTCGTTGACAGGAATTTTGGCGGCCTTGCGTTTACGACGCTCAATGACCATCAAATCGGCGTAGACCGCCGCCGCTTCAATAACGTGATTAACGTTATGATCGCTACCGGCATGTTTGAAAATATACTTACCGGCAATATCGTCCCAGAACCCCCACTCATCTTCATAAACAGTCATGAATATTCCTTATTCTTAATAAAAGGCACCCGCATCCTGCGGGCAACTTGAAATTAAGTTAAAGGAATAGCCAACACAATGCTGGCAAGTACCGCGAGTTGATTCAAAGTAAAACTAGGCGAACAGCTCACCTTGTAATTCATCGAGCAATGCTTGTATTGCATCCAGGCGTTGCTGAGGGTCGTCGAGTTGCAGCAGGTCGATCTTGTCTTCTTCCGCAAAGGGCAACAGATACGCCAACTGATTGGCCAGCGATTGCTGGCCGACCGCTTCGGTGCCCATGTTCAACGCTTCGACCATCGGATGTTCCGCCAGCGCCTTGAGCAACGCCACCAAATCGGCGTCTTCATCCTGCAACGGTTGCTCGGGTTCGTCGTCCAGCCACTCGACGTCGGCGATGATCAGTTGATCGCGCTGCACTTCAGTGCGCAGCACGTGGAAGCGTCGCCCGCCCTGCACGCGAATCCCCAGCAGGCCATTGTCCTGCTGTTGGAAATCGGTAATGCGCGCCTCGCATCCGACCAGAGCAAAACCTTGCGGCGCGACGCCGACTTCATGGCCATCGAGGATGCACACCACGCCAAAGCCGACGCCCTGCTTCATGCAGCGGCCGATCATGTCCAGATAGCGCGCCTCGAATATCTGCAAGTCGAGGTTGCAGCCGGGAAACAGCACTGTGTTCAGCGGAAAAAGCGGCAGACTCATAGACATTTCCTTACACCACCATCGACACCGCCAACGGCAGGAACACCGCCGTGGCCACGCCCATCAGACTCATCGCCAGCGCCGCGAAGGCGCCGCACTCCTCACTTTCCTGCATCGCCACCGCCGTGCCGACCGCATGCGCGGTCATGCCCAGCGCCATGCCGCGTGCCTCGGGGCTGTGCACGCCGAGACGGTTCAACAACGCCGGGCCGAAGATCGCGCCGATCACCCCGGTGATCAGCACGAACACCGCTGCCAGCGCCGCGACGCCACCGATCTGCTCGGCCACCAGCATCGCAATCGGTGAGGTCACCGACTTCGGCGCCATGGTCATCAGGATCATGTGCTCGGCGCCGAACCACCAGCCCAGCGCCACACCCATGCCCGTGGCGACCACCCCGCCTATCACCAGCGTAGTAAAAATCGGCCAGAACAATTGACGGATGCGCCGCAGGTTGAGATACAGCGGCACGGCCAGCGCCACTGTCGCCGGCCCCAGCAAAATACTGAGAATCTCGGTGCTCTTGCGGTACTCGGCATAGGTCAGGCCGCAGCCCACCAGCACGCCGATCACCAACAGCATGGAGACCAGCACCGGTTGCAGAAAGATCCAGCGGGTTTTCTCGAACGCCGCCAGCACCAGTTGATAGGCACCGAGGGTGATGCCGATGCCGAACAGTGGATGATGAATCACCGACGCCCAGGCGCCATGCCAGTCGAAGAGCATCAGGACTCCTCCGAATGCCGCGCGTGGCGCTTGACCAGACGCTGCATCAGCACACCGGCGAACGCCATCGACAGGATCAGCGACACCACCAGCGCACCGACTATCGCCCAGAAATCGGCGGCAATCGCCGTGGCATAGACCATCACGCCCACCGCGGGTGGCACCAGCAGCAACGGCAGATAACGCAGCAAACTGCTGGCGGCGAGGTTCAGCGGCTCGCCGACTTCACCGCGAATGATCAGGAATATCAGCAGCAACAGCAGGCCGATGATCGGCCCCGGCAATACCGGCAACAGCAAATGATTGAGTGCCGTGCCGAGCAATTGGAACAGCACCAGCAGGGTCAGGCCACGTAACAACATCTGACATCTCCGACAGAAAGCGCCCGGCATTATAAGCACGCCTGCGCTATGGATCGGCATTCGCCAAAAGCATGGTCGGTTGACCGGAGCAAATCGCCATGATGATCTACAGTGGTTCGCAGGGCGGTCAAATCCCCCACCTGAAAAACTATAAAACCGATGAACCCAAGGAGAGTCTCAATGCCCTATGTTCCCGTTGCAGAGCTCAAAGATTATGTCGGCAAGGAACTCGGACGTTCCGAATGGCTCACCATCGATCAGGAACGCATCAACCTGTTCGCCGAAGCCACCGGTGATTATCAGTTCATTCACGTCGACCCGCTCAAAGCCGCGCAAACGCCATTTGGCAGCACCATCGCCCACGGTTTCCTGTCGTTGTCGCTGATCCCGAAATTGATGGAAGACATCCTCGTGCTGCCGCAGGGCGTGAAGATGGTGGTCAACTACGGCCTCGACAGCGTGCGTTTCATCCAGCCGGTCAAGGTCAATTCCAAAGTTCGCCTGAAGGTCGATCTGGGCGAAGTGACCGAGAAAAAACCGGGCCAGTGGTTGCTCAAAGCCACCGCAACACTGGAGATAGAAGGCTCGGACAAACCGGCCTACATCGCCGAGCCGCTGTCGCTCTGCTTCGTTTAAGCGCCGGGATGCGAAGCAGCGCACGCTGTTTCGCATCCGCTCACTTCCGGCGGCTGTATAAGGTCACATAGCTGCGGCATACTCGGTCGCCTAATTGCCCGGATCCCGCTATGCGCCCACTCGCTTCTCTTGCCCCTATTGCCTTGACCCTGATGCTTGCCGCTTGCGGCGACGGCGAGTCGCTGTTGCCGCCGGATGCGCGCCTGCCGGACGGCGGACGCTATCGTGGCGAGTTGGTCGATGGCTTGCTGCAGGGCCAAGGGCGCGTCGACTACCCTAACGGCAGTTGGTACGCCGGGCAGTTCGACAAGGGCCAGTGGCATGGCCAGGGCGAATGGCACGGCAGCAACGGCGAGGTCTATCGCGGTCAGTTCCAGCAAGGGCTGTTCGACGGTCAAGGCAGCCTGACCACCAACGCCAGCAGTTACACCGGCGGGTTCAAGCTCGGTCGACGTGATGGCGAAGGCACTCTCAAAGAAAACGCCATGACCTACCGTGGAGAGTTCAAGGCCGATCAATATTCCGGGCTCGGCCGTCTGGAAATGGATGACGGCAGCTCCTATCAAGGCCAGTTCGCCCACGGCAAACCGAATGGCGAAGGCCAGCGCGGCGACGCCAGCGGCAACTCGTTCACCGGCCATTTCGTCAACGGCCAGCTGGAAGGCAACGGCACCTTCAACAGCGCCGACGGCGACATCTATGTCGGTGGTTTCAAGAACAATCAATTGCACGGCAAGGGCCGTTACGAAAACGCCGACGGTGATGTCTGGCTCGGCCAGTTCAAGGAAGGCGCGCTGACCGGCAAGGGCGAACTGATCGGCGCCGACGGCAGCCATTACATCGGCTCGTTCAGCGACTGGCGTTTCAGTGGCCAGGGTCGTTTGAACCTGCCCGACGGCAGTTTCTACATCGGCGGCTTCGACAGCGACAGTTACGCCGGACGTGGCACCTTGGTGCTGACCGATGGCAGCGTGCTCAGCGGCACCTGGGTCAACGGCCAGCGTGTGCGCGATGCCGACGGCAAGTTGCTGCCCGACACCCTTGAACTCGGCTTGCTCGCCCAGGGCCGCCTGCTCGATGACGCACTGGCAGCCATCCCGGCCTCGACGCCTGCGGTCGAGTTGTACACCCTGACCCTCGGCGGCGACGGCAAGCAGAGCGTGTTCCTGCGCGAGTCCGATTACGTCGCCAACATGCTCAGCACGCGTTTCGGCGCCTATGGCCAGATCCGTCTGGTCAACCACCGCGACCACCTCGGCGACCGGCCGATGGCCACCCGCGAAAACCTGCGCCGCGCCGCGCAAACCCTGGCCGAACGCAGCGGCCCGGAAGATTTGCTGTTCATCTACCTGACCAGCCACGGCACCGCCGAACACGAACTGGTGCTCGACCAGCCGCGCATGGAACTGGCCGACCTGCCCGCCGACGAACTCGCCGCCGTGCTCGCACCACTGAAAAATCGCGACAAGATCATCGTGATTTCCTCATGCTATTCCGGCGGTTTCATCCCGGCCCTCAAAGACGAACGCACGCTGATCATGACCGCCTCGCGTGCCGATCGCGTTTCCTTCGGCTGTTCCGAGGAGGCTAACTTCACCTACTTCGGCGATGCGCTGTTCGCCCAGGCGCTGAACCAGACCGACGATCTCGAACAAGCTTTCAAACTGGCCAAGGCCACCGTCGCCGAGCGTGAACTGGCGGACAATTTCGAAGCCTCGGAGCCGCAAATCTGGGCGCCGAAAACCGTGCTGTCGCACTGGCAGTTGCTGCGTAAACAGCAAGCCAGAAAAGCGTTGCAAAGTGCTGCATTGAACGACGGAGCGACAAACAGCAACTAAGCTGAACAGTATCAAGGGAGAGACACTATGTACTTGACGCCTCAGCACGTATTGCTTGCCGGAGCCACCGGATTGACCGGTGAACATCTACTCGACCGTTTGCTCAACGAGCCAACGATTACCCGCGTGCTCGCCCCTTCCCGTCGGCCACTGGCCGAACATCCGCATCTGGAAAACCCGGTCGGCGATCCGCAGGCGTTTCTGCCGCAGCTCAGCGGGCGCGTCGACATCGCTTACTGCTGTCTCGGCACCACGATCAAACAGGCCGGTTCGGAAGCTGCGTTCCGTGCGGTGGATCTGGACATGGTGGTGGCGTTCGCCAAGCGTGCGCGGGAGATGGGTGCGCGGCACCTGATCGTGATCAGTGCGCTGGGCGCCGATCCGAAGTCGTCGATTTTCTACAACCGGGTCAAAGGCGAAATGGAGCAAGCGCTCCGCGCCCAAGACTGGCCGCAACTGACCATTTGCCGACCGTCGCTGCTGTTGGGTGAGCGCACAGAGCCACGCTTGGCCGAGCAATTGGCGGGGCCGCTGTCGAAATTGATTCCCGGCAAGTACCGCGGCATCGAAGCCTGCCAACTGGCTCGGGCGATGTGGCGGCTGGCGCTGGAAGAACAGGATGGGGTTCGGGTGATTGAGTCCGATGACTTGCGCAAGTTAGGCAAATAATTCATCCGCCCATGATGATCGTTCCCACGCTCTGCGTGGGAATGCAGCCATGGACGCTCTGCGTCCCAAAAAGCGTGACGCGGAGCGTCACAGGAGGCGTTACCACGCAGAGCGTGGGAACGATCAGTCACTACAAGCCGCCAGTCGCCTGAAAACCTACGCCAAGCACCGTCAGCAAAGACAACGGCAACAGCAGCGTATCGAGCAAAGCACTCGCCGGCAGATCCACACCCGGATAACTCGGCGCCTCAGCGCCAAACCGATCCATCGCGCAACACCCGCCATTCATCGCATACAAATCAAGCCGCGTTCCGGAGTACACCACTGGCGCCCCGGGCTTGGCCGCATCGAGCGTTCGCGCCGTAGCGCACCCGGCCAATTGCAGCGCCAGCAGCATCATCAGCAGAGATGCCAGCAGCTTATTCATCGCTGCTCAGATGATGCTCGCCCCAACGGGGCAGCATGTCCTGTGGAATACCCAGCAGATTGAGAATCCGTGCCACGACGAAATCGATCAGGTCATCGATGGTCTGCGGCTGGTGATAAAAACCAGGGGACGCAGGAAGAATGGTCACGCCCATGTTCGACAGCTTGAGCATGTGCTCCAGATGAATGCTCGAATACGGTGCTTCGCGTGGTACCAGAATCAACTGGCGACGCTCCTTCAATGTCACGTCTGCGGCCCGTTCGATCAGGTTGTTGCAGGCACCGGTGGCAATCGCCGACAGCGTGCCGGTCGAGCACGGCACCACCACCATCGCCGCTGGGGCGCCGGAGCCGGAAGCCACCGGCGACATCCAGTCTTCCTTGCCGTACACGCGGATCTGCCCGGCGGCTGCGCCGGTGTATTCGGTGAGGAACGCCTGCATCGTCTGCGGCTTGGGCGGCAGTGTGACGTCGGTCTCGGTGGCCATCACCAGTTGCGCTGCCTTGGAGATCAGGAAGTGCACCTCGCGATCTTCACGCACCAGACAATCGAGCAGGCGCAAACCGTACTGCGCGCCTGAGGCGCCGGTCATCGCCAGCGTGATGCGTTCCGGGCCGCCGTTCTGCGAAAAAGTGTTCATTGCAGCGCCTCGGCGAGTTTGCCGTGCAGGCCGCCGAAGCCGCCGTTGCTCATGATCACCACGTGGGTGCCGGGCTGAGCTTGGCTCTTCACGCGATCGATGATGCCTTCCAGCGAATCGCTGACAATCGACGGCACGCTGCACAGCGCAGCAGTCGCGCCCAGATCCCAGCCAAGATTGGCCGGCGCGTACCAGATCACCTGGTCGGCGTCGTTCACACTCTCTGGCAAACCGTCACGGTGCGCGCCGAGTTTCATCGAGTTGGAGCGCGGCTCGATGATCGCGATCAGCGGTGCATCGCCGATGCGCTTGCGCAGGCCGTCGAGCGTGGTGGCAATGGCGGTCGGATGATGGGCGAAGTCGTCGTAAATGGTGATGCCGCGCACTTCAGCGACTTTCTCCATGCGCCGTTTGACGTTCTTGAACGCACTCAACCCGGCAATGCCCATCGACGGCACGACACCAACGTGACGCGCCGCCGCCAGCGCGGCCAAGGCATTGGCGACGTTGTGCTGACCGGTCAGCTCCCACTCGACCGTGCCCTGGGACACGCCTTCGAACATCACCTCGAACGCTGAGCCATCGTCTTTAAGCAACTTGACCTGCCACTGACCGCCGACGCCGGTGGTCTGCACCGGGGTCCAGCAGCCCATCTCGATCACACGCTGCAAGGCCGGCTCGGTGGTCGGGTGGATCACCAGGCCTTCGCTCGGGATCGTACGCACCAGATGATGGAATTGCCGCTCGATCGCTGGCAGATCAGGGAAGATGTCCGCGTGATCGAACTCAAGGTTGTTGAGGATCGCGGTGCGTGGGCGGTAGTGAACGAACTTCGAACGTTTGTCGAAGAACGCGCTGTCGTATTCGTCGGCTTCGATCACGAAGAACGGCGTACCGCCCAGACGTGCGGATACCGAGAAGTTCTGCGGCACGCCGCCGATCAGGAAACCCGGGCTCATGCCGGCGTGCTCCAGCACCCAGGCGAGCATGCTGCTGGTGGTGGTTTTGCCGTGGGTGCCAGCGACAGCCAAGACCCAGCGACCTTGCAGCACATGATCGGCCAGCCACTGCGGGCCGGATACGTACGGCAGGCCTTTGTTCAGCACATATTCCACCGCTGGATTGCCGCGGGACATGGCGTTGCCGATCACCACCAGATCCGGCGCCGGATCGAGCTGGGCCGGGTCGTAGCCCTGAGTCAGCTGAATGCCTTGGGCTTCAAGCTGTGTGCTCATCGGCGGATAGACGTTGGCGTCGGAGCCGGTCACGTGATGGCCCAGCTCTTTGGCCAGTACGGCCATCGAGCCCATGAAAGTCCCGCAGATACCCAGAATATGAATGTGCATAGTCGACCTCGTAAAACATGGCCGCAGGTTAGCGTAGGGAGGGGGAAATCGCACTCTTTAGCTGATGGGGCGGGACGGTTGGGCATGGCATTCGGGCTCGGCTGTAGATAGTTGCCCCTCACCCCAGCCCTCTCCCGAGGGAGAGGGAGCCGATCGATGTCGCTTTCAGATCTTGAGTTCGACTCGATAATCCACGTCGGCGTAGCTCGAAATAACAACTCGGTCAGTCCCCTCTCCCTGCGGGAGAGGGTCAGGGTGAGGGGCTTCTAACTGACACACCGCTCAATCCCATGTTTGCGCAGCTTTCTATAAAGGGTGTTACGGCTTACGCCGAGCCGCAACGCGGTTTGGGTCATGTGCCAACGGGTCTGCTCCAAAGCATTGAGCAATGCCGAGCGTTCGGCGTCTTCCAGCGGATGATCGGATTGCATAACCTCCAACTCTACCGCCGGCCGTGCCTGACGAATCATCACCGGCAAATCCTCCAGCCCGATCCGCCCTTCATCACACAACGCCGCCAGCGTACGCAGCACGTTGCGCAACTGCCGCACGTTCCCCGGCCAATTGAACGCCAGCAATGCCTGCCGCGCCGGCTCTTCGATCAGAATCGTTTCGCCGCCCGCCTCCTCGGCCAGCAGGAAATCCAGCAACTGCGATTTATCACTGCGCTCACGCAACGCCGGCAACGCCACTTCCAGGCCATTGAGCCGGTAATACAGATCCTCGCGAAAACTGCCGTCCGCCACCCGCTCCAGCAGATTGCGGTGAGTGGCGCTGATGATCCGCACGTTGACCGCTTCCGGCTCGCCGCCGATCGGCACCACCTGTCGATCCTCCAGCACCCGCAACAAGCGTGTCTGCAAGGCCAACGGCATGTCGCCGATTTCATCGAGGAACAACGTGCCGCCATCGGCCTGCTGCAACTTGCCGCGCATGCCGTCCTTGCGCGCACCGGTGAAGCTGCCGCCGCGATAACCGAACAGCTCGCTCTCGATCAGGCTCTCGGGAATCGCCGCGCAGTTGAGGGCAACGAAGGCTTTACTGGCGCGTTGGCTGGCCTGATGGACAGCCTTGGCGAACGCCTCTTTGCCGGAGCCGGTCTCGCCATTGATCAGCAGCGGCACATCGCGCTCGAACACGCGCAGGGCTTTGCGGAAGTCCGCTTGCAAAGCCGTATCGCCGAGGCAAATGCTCGATAGACGCGGCGCCTCCGCCACAACCGGCGACGAAGGAATGATCGGCGTCGACTTGCGCGACTCGCCGCGTAATACGGCAAACAAATGTCGCCCATCGCGGGTGCGCAACGGCCAACTGGCGCTGGCATTGGCACTCGCGCGGCCGAGCAATTCATCCAGCGAACAATCGAAAAACGCCTCCACCGGCTTGCCCAGCAATCCGCCGCGAATATGCCCCAGCAGATTCAGCGCACTCTGGTTGACCGCACTGATCCGCCCTTCCCCGTCGAACGCCAGCAAGCCCTCACTGAACAACCCGACCGACTCGGCCTGCAAGTGAAAACGCAGCAACCACTGGTTATCGAAGCAACGCAGGAAATAGCAGCTCTCGATCATCTTCGCCGACAGATTGACCAGCGCCATGGTGTGGAACTGGCTCTGCCGCGAAACGTCGTGGCGCGCCGAGGACACGTCGAGCACCGCGAGCAGTTCGCCATGCGGATCGAACACCGGACTCGCCGAACAGGTCAGGCCGGTGTGGCGTCCGCGAAAGTGTTCGTCCTGGTGAATGGTCAGCGCCTGACGTTCGACCAGGCAGGTGCCGATGCCATTGGTGCCTTCACAGGCTTCGCTCCAGTCGGCGCCGAGCCAGAGGCCGGCACGTTCGAAGATCTTGCGTTCGGCAGGTGCAGTGACGCAGTTGAGGATCACCCCGCGCGCATCGGTCAGCAAAACTGCATGGCCGGCGCCGGAGAGTTGTTGATGCAGGCTGCTCATTTCGTTGCCGGCGATCTGCAACACCTGTTGCAGACGCTCGCGGCTTTCAAGCACGCGCCCGTGCTCAAGCACGGTGGGCGCCATGCTCAGGGCCGGATCGAGGTGATAGTCCTCAAGACAGCGCAGCCACGAGCGGGCAATTGATGGATCGGCTCCCGGCCCGTGCAGGTGCGGTTTGCCCTGGGTGGCGGTAAGAACCTGTTGGGCATGGCGACTCAAATGGTTGTCGTGCATTTCTTATTGTTCTCCCCGAGGCTCGGCGGCCCAATGCTTGAGGTGACGCCCAGCATCCTCCAGCCGCTCCGGCAATGCAATGCTGGCAAGACTGCCCGGTCACCAGCTGTGCCAAAAGCGGTACACACTGTCACCCAATCTGTACCGAAACCGTCACAGGCGTTATCCGCCCGTCCGACAAAAACCGCGCAAGGCCTTGATTTCACTGCCCTGCACGGCAGTGGCCCGACCCTTGCTCTACGCTTATAGCAAGCGCACTTGCGCGTTTCTCTAATAAGTACAAAGCCAAGGAGAACATCATCATGCGTTACGCTCACCCCGGTACTGAAGGCGCCAAAGTCTCGTTCAAGAGCAAGTACGGTAACTACATCGGCGGCGAGTTCGTCGCGCCTGTCAAAGGTCAGTACTTCACCAACACCTCGCCAGTGAATGGCCAACCGATTGCCGAATTCCCCCGCTCCACTGCCGAAGACATCGACAAAGCACTGGACGCCGCCCACGCCGCTGCCGATGCCTGGGGCGCGACCTCCGTGCAGGCGCGCTCGCTGATCCTGCTGAAAATTGCCGACCGTATCGAACAGAACCTCGAGCTGCTGGCGATCACCGAAACCTGGGACAACGGCAAAGCCATCCGCGAAACCCTCAACGCCGACATCCCGCTGGCCGCCGACCATTTCCGCTACTTCGCTGGCTGCCTGCGCGCCCAGGAAGGCAGTGCTGCCGAAATCGACGGCAACACCGTGGCCTATCACATTCATGAACCACTGGGCGTGGTCGGCCAGATCATCCCGTGGAACTTCCCGATTCTGATGGCCGCGTGGAAACTCGCACCAGCGCTGGCCGCCGGCAACTGCGTGGTGCTCAAGCCTGCCGAGCAGACCCCGCTGGGCATCTCGGTGCTGGTCGAACTGATCGGCGACCTGCTGCCGCCGGGCGTGCTGAACATTGTTCAGGGCTACGGCAAAGAAGCCGGCGAAGCGCTGGCGACCAGCAAACGCATTGCCAAGATCGCCTTCACCGGCTCGACCCCGGTCGGCTCGCACATCATGAAATGCGCTGCCGAGAACATTATTCCGTCCACCGTTGAGCTGGGTGGCAAATCGCCGAACATCTTCTTCGAAGACATCATGCAGGCCGAGCCGACTTTCATTGAGAAAGCCGCCGAAGGTCTGGTGCTCGCGTTCTTCAACCAGGGCGAAGTCTGCACCTGCCCGTCCCGCGCGCTGGTGCAGGAGTCGATCTACGACGAATTCATGCAAGTTGTGATGAAGAAAGTCCTGCAGATCAAACGTGGCGACCCGCTGGACACCGACACCATGGTCGGCGCCCAGGCGTCGGAACAGCAATTCGACAAAATCCTTTCGTACCTGGAAATCGCCAAGGGCGAAGGTGCCGAGCTACTGACCGGCGGAAAGGTGGAAAAACTCGAGGGCAGTCTGTCGACCGGCTATTACATCCAGCCGACCCTGCTCAAGGGCACGAACAAAATGCGTGTGTTCCAAGAAGAAATCTTCGGCCCGGTGGTGAGCATCACCACCTTCAAGGACGAAGCCGAAGCGCTGGCCATTGCCAACGACACCGAGTTTGGCCTTGGTGCCGGGCTGTGGACCCGCGACATCAACCGCGCCTACCGCATGGGCCGCGCCATCAAGGCCGGTCGTGTATGGACCAACTGCTACCACCTGTACCCGGCGCATGCCGCGTTCGGCGGATACAAGAAGTCCGGCGTCGGCCGTGAGACGCACAAGATGATGCTCGATCACTATCAGCAGACCAAAAACCTGCTGGTGAGCTACGACATCAATCCGTTGGGCTTCTTCTAAAACCTGAGGGCGACACTGATGTTTCGGTGTCGCCCATTCGACCGCCATCGCTGGCAAGCCAGCTCCCACAGGGTTGTGGGTGAATCCACTTTTTGAGTTCGGCTCAGATCACTGTGAGAGCTGGCTCCCACAGGGTTGTGGGTGAATCCACTTTGTTGAGTTCGGCTCAGATTACTGTGGGAGCTGGCTTGCCAGCGATGGCGCCCTGACTGACACACCACCAATGGCCTGGCCGCTCTGGCACGGCCCTTGCGTACCCGTCATTCAGGATTTGCACTGAAACCGCCGCTGCGTGAACAGCACCTATCCACTTCAACCGCCACACCCGAAAGTCCAACAGATCAAACAATAAAAAAGACAGCGAGGACTTATGACTTCCACCACACAGCTCAAACCCACACTCGGCACCCTGCACCTCTGGGGCATTGCCGTCGGCCTGGTGATTTCCGGCGAATACTTCGGCTGGAGTTACGGCTGGGGCACCGCGGGCACTCTGGGTTTTCTGGTCACGGCGCTGATGGTCGCGACGATGTACACCTGCTTCATTTTCAGCTTCACCGAACTGACTACTGCAATCCCACATGCCGGCGGGCCGTTTGCCTACAGCCGTCGGGCGTTCGGCGAGAAGGGCGGACTGATCGCCGGGATCGCCACGCTGATCGAGTTCGTCTTTGCGCCACCGGCGATTGCCATGGCCATCGGCGCCTATCTGAATGTGCAGTACCCGGAGCTTGATCCGAAGATCGCGGCGGTTGGCGCGTATTTCGTGTTCATGACCCTGAATATTCTAGGCGTCAGCATTGCTGCGACTTTTGAACTGGTGGTCACCGTACTGGCCGTCGCCGAATTGCTGGTGTTCATGGGCGTGGTTGCGCCGGGCTTCAGCTTCAGTAACTTCGTGCTTAACGGCTGGTCGGGTTCGAACGAATTCACCATGGGCTCGATCCCCGGGATCTTTGCGGCGATACCGTTTGCGATCTGGTTCTTCCTTGCCATCGAAGGCGCGGCCATGGCCGCCGAAGAAGCCAAAGACCCGAAACGCACAATTCCCAAGGCCTATGTCAGCGGGATTCTGACCCTGGTGTTCCTCGCCATCGGCGTGATGGTGATGGCCGGCGGTGTCGGCGACTGGCGCCAACTGTCGAACATCAACGACCCGCTGCCACAGGCCATGAAAGCCGTGGTCGGTAACAACTCGACATGGATGCACATGCTGGTGTGGATCGGCCTGTTCGGGCTGGTGGCGAGTTTCCACGGCATCATTCTTGGCTACTCGCGACAGTTCTTCGCCCTCGCTCGCGCCGGTTATCTGCCGAAAAGTCTGGCCAAGCTCTCACGCTTTCAAACGCCACACCGGGCTATTCTGGCCGGCGGCGTGATCGGCATTGCGGCGATCTACAGCGACGGTCTGGTCAATCTGCAAGGCATGACGCTGACCGCTGCGATGATCACCATGTCGGTGTTCGGCGCGATCGTGATGTACATCATCAGCATGCTCAGCCTGTTCAAACTGCGTAAAACCGAGCCGAACCTGGAGCGCACCTTCCGCGCCCCTGGCTATCCGGTGGTGCCGGCCATTGCGCTGTTTCTGGCGCTGGTGTGTCTGGTGGCGATGGCGTGGTTCAACACGCTGATCGGTTGCGTGTTCCTGGGCTTCATGGCCGCTGGTTATCTGTACTTCCAGCTGACCGCCAAACAACGCGCCGAAGCGCCGGCAGACGCTATGCTCGAAGGTATTTAGTTGCACCGGCACCGGGCTTCGAACCCGGTGCCCGCTATATAGAAGTGCATACACCTCCCTTGTGCGGGAGATGAACCTGTGGCGAGGGGATTTATCCCCGATCGGCTGCGAAGCAGTCGTAAACCCATTTATCGCTGTGTAGCTGATACTCCGCGATCTCAGGGTTTGCGGCCGCTGCGCGCCCCATCGGGGATAAATCCCCTCACCACGGAGTTCGTTCCCACAAGGAACTGAGTTATCCACAGAATCAAGAGGACACCGCCCCATGGCCGCATTTGCCCATTCCGTCGGCGCCCAGACCTATCGCTTCGACAGCCTCAAGGATGTGATGGCCAAAGCCAGCCCGGCGCGTTCCGGGGACTTCCTCGCCGGCGTCGCCGCGCTCAATGACGGCGAACGCGTGGCCGCACAAATGGCGCTGGCCGACATCCCGCTGACGCTTTTTTTGCAGGAAGCGCTGATTCCTTACGAGTCCGATGAAGTCACCCGGCTGATCATCGACACCCACGACAAACAGGCCTTTGCCGTGGTCAGCCACCTCACCGTCGGCGGTTTCCGCGACTGGCTGCTCAGCGAGGCGGCCGATGAAACCAGCCTGCGCGCCCTCGCCCCCGGACTGACGCCGGAAATGGTCGCGGCGGTGTCGAAGATCATGCGCGTGCAGGATCTGGTGCTGGTCGCGCAGAAAATTCGCGTGGTGACGAAATTTCGCGGCACCCTCGGCCTGCGCGGGCGTCTGTCGACCCGTCTGCAACCCAATCACCCGACCGACGAGCCGTCCGGTATTGCCGCGAGCATTCTAGACGGCCTGCTGTACGGCAACGGCGACGCGATGATCGGCATCAACCCGGCCACCGACAGCATCGCCTCGATCTGCGCGATGCTGGAAATGCTCGACGCGATCATCCAGCGCTACGACATCCCGACTCAGGCCTGCGTGCTGACCCACGTCACCACCTCGATCGAGGCAATCAACCGTGGGGTGCCACTGGACCTGGTGTTCCAGTCCATCGCCGGCACCGAAGCGGCCAACGCCAGTTTCGGCATTAACCTGAATGTCTTGCAGGAAGGCTACGACGCCGGCCTGAGCCTGAATCGCGGCACCCTCGGGCAAAACCTGATGTATTTCGAAACCGGTCAGGGCAGCGCCCTGTCAGCCAACGCCCACCACGGCGTCGATCAACAGACCTGCGAGACACGGGCCTACGCCGTGGCGCGACATTTCAAGCCGTTTCTGGTGAACACAGTCGTAGGATTTATCGGCCCGGAATACCTCTACAACGGCAAACAGATCATCCGCGCCGGCCTCGAAGACCACTTCTGCGGCAAGCTGCTCGGCGTACCGATGGGCTGCGACATCTGCTACACCAACCACGCCGAAGCCGATCAAGACGATATGGACACCCTGCTGACCCTGCTCGGTGTCGCCGGGATCAACTTCATCATGGGCATCCCCGGCTCCGACGACATCATGCTCAATTACCAGACCACTTCGTTCCACGACGCACTCTATGCGCGCCAAACCCTGGGTCTGAAACCGGCGCCGGAGTTTGAACAATGGCTGGCCAGGATGGGCATCTTCACCCAAGCGGATGGCAAGGTGCATTTCGGCAATAACCTGCCGCCGGCCTTTCGCCAGGCCTTGGCGCAACTGGGATGAGTCTTATGGAAAAACCGCCTGTCGACCCGCAAAACCCATGGCTGGAACTGCGCCGGCTGACCCCGGCACGCATCGCCCTCGGCCGTACCGGCACCAGCCTGCCGACCAGTGCCCAGCTGGATTTTCAGTTTGCTCACGCGCAAGCGCGAGATGCGGTGCATCTGCCGTTTGATCACGCCGGACTCAGCGCGCAACTCAGCGAGCGCGGGCGCGAGAGCCTGTTGCTGCACAGCGCGGCGACCGATCGCAACAGCTACCTGCAACGCCCGGATCTGGGGCGCAAGCTCAGCGATGACTCGGCGCAAACCCTGCGCGATTACGCGCAAGCGCATCCCGGCGGCGTTGACCTGGCGATTGTCGTGGCTGACGGCCTGTCGGCACTGGCTGTGCATCGGCATACATTGCCGTTCCTCACACGCCTGGAAGAGCAGATGAGTGCTGACAACTGGTCCATTGCCCCCGTCGTTCTGGTGGAACAGGGGCGGGTCGCCGTCGGTGATGAAATTGGTCAACTGCTCGGCGCAAAAATGGTCGTGATGCTGATCGGTGAGCGCCCGGGCCTCAGTTCGCCGGACAGCCTCGGTTTATATTTCACCTACAATCCAAAAATCGGACTGACCGATGCCTACCGCAATTGCATTTCCAACGTGCGGCTGGAGGGCTTGAGCTACGGGATGGCGGCGCATCGCTTGCTGTACCTGATGCGCGAGGCCTGCCGGCGGCAGCTGTCGGGGGTCAATCTGAAGGACGAGGCGCAGGTTCAGACGCTGGAAGCGGACGCCGGTGCAGACATGAAAGGAAACTTCCTACTCGGTCCGCCCCCAACCTGAACCGTTTCCGCATTGCGTTTCTGCGCAGGTTTCAGGCAGGATCGATACACGGCCGCCAGGGTTTCCCATCGCCGTCAGAGCAGTTGAAGACAGCCACTTGAAGACGAGACCTATCATGCGGATTATTCAAGCGACCCTCGAACATCTGGATTTGTTGACTCCGTTGTTCGTCAAATATCGCGAGTTCTACGGTTCCCTGCCTTATCCGGATTCCTCCCGCGCGTTTCTCGAAAAACGCCTGCGCCGCAAGGAATCGGTGATCTATCTGGCCCTGGCCGATGATGACGACAAAAAACTGATGGGCTTCTGTCAGCTGTATCCAAGCTTTTCCTCGCTGTCGCTCAAGCGCGTGTGGATCCTCAATGACATTTACGTCGCCGAAGACGCCCGCCGCCAATTGGTCGCCGACAACCTGATCCGCACCGCGAAAAAAATGGCCAAGGAAACCCAGGCCGTGCGCATGCGCGTGTCCACCAGTGCCGATAACGAGGTGGCGCAGAAAACCTATGAATCGATCGGATTCAAGGAAGACACCGAGTTCAAGAACTACGTGCTGCCGATCAGCGAAGAGCTCTGAACACCTGCATCGACGGTATATTTGTGGGCAGTTCCTGTGGCGAGGGAGCTTGCTCCCGCCGGGCTGCAAAGCAGCCCCAAGCCCCAACACCTCGATCCTGCAGGCTCACCGCATGCCTGCGGGTTCGGGAGTGCTGCGCCCTCCAGCGGGAGCAAGCTCCATCACCACAACAAAGCGCTCGGCACGACAACCCATGCTTCCCTGACAAATCCTCACACCCCGACATCCCCCGCTACAAAACCAACGCGCTTTTCATCTTTCAGACCGTATAATCCCGATCTTTCCGGCTTGTAAGAAAAACTACACCCCGTTGTAGGCTTACACCAAGTCATCCGCACAGGCCTGCCGAGTCGGGCCATCACCACAGGTGCCTCCATGGATTTCAACCCGCTCGACCTTATCCTGCATCTCGACGTCTACCTCGATTTGCTGGTGAACAATTACGGGCCATGGATCTACGCCATCCTGTTCCTGGTGATTTTCTGCGAGACAGGTCTGGTGGTGATGCCGTTCCTGCCGGGCGATTCGCTGCTGTTCATCGCCGGCGCCGTTGCGGCGGGCGGAGGCATGGACCCCGTGCTGCTCGGCGGCCTGCTGATGCTGGCGGCAATCCTGGGCGACAGCACCAATTACGTGATCGGAAGAACGGCCGGAGAAAGGCTGTTCAGCAACCCGAACTCGAAAATCTTCCGCCGCGATTACCTGCAACAGACCCACGACTTCTACGACAAGCACGGTGGCAAGACCGTGACCCTGGCGCGTTTCCTGCCGATCATTCGTACCTTCGCGCCATTCGTCGCCGGCGTGGCAAAGATGCCCTACCCACGCTTCTTCGGTTTCAGCGTCTTCGGTACCGTGCTGTGGGTCGGCGGTCTGGTGACGCTGGGTTACTTCTTCGGCAACGTGCCGTTCATCAAGAAGAACCTGTCGCTGCTAGTGGTGGGCATCATCCTGCTGTCGCTGGTGCCGATGATCATCGGCGTCGTGCGTAGCCGTTTCGGCGGCACCAAAGCGCAATCGCACTAAGCCGATGTGGTCGCTGAGCGCCTGGCGACGCCGGCGCATTCTGGCGAAGCACCCGATTGCCGATGACATGTGGCAAAGGGTGCGCCATCACCTGAGCTTTCTTGACGGCATCACCGCCGCCGAAGACCAGTGGTTGCGCGAAGCCTGTGTGCTGTTTCTCGAAGACAAACACCTGACCGCCCTGCCCGGCGTCGAACTGCATCAGGAACAACGCCTGCTGCTCGCCGCCCAAGCGCAATTACCGCTGCTCAATCTCGGTGATTTGAACTGGTATCAGGGTTTCCACGAAATCGTCCTCTATCCCGACGACTTCCTCAGCCCGCAACGCCATCGCGATGCCAGCGGCGTCGAGCATGAATGGGATGGCGAACACAGCGGCGAAGCCTGGCAGCAGGGGCCGATCATCCTCGCCTGGCCCGGCGTGATGGCCAGTGGTGGCTGGGAAGGTTACAACCTGGTGATTCACGAACTGGCGCACAAACTCGACATGCTCAACGGCGACGCCAATGGCCTGCCGCCGTTGCACGCCGACATGCGCGTCAGCGACTGGGCCGAGGTGATGCAAAAGGCTTACGACGACCTCAACCATCAACTCGACCGCAACCCTGACGCCGAAACGGCCATTGACCCGTATGCCGCCGAGAACCCGGCCGAGTTCTTCGCCGTCACCAGCGAGTACTTTTTCAGCGCCCCGGATCTGCTCGACGAAGCTTATCCACAGGTCTACGCGCAACTGCAGCTTTTCTATCGTCAGGATCCGTTGGGCAGACTGCGGCAACTTCAGGCCACGGACCCGGTCTATCAGGCGCACGACTAAGCTCTGCACGACTTTCGGTACATGGCGCGCCCGGCAGAATATGCCTATAATCGCCGCCACTTTTTGGTCAATCCGGCCAAGTGTTTTTGGTCAACTACGGGGGCAACGCCCAATGAGCTACAGCAAGATTCCGGCTGGCAAAGACCTGCCGAACGACATCTACGTCGCGATCGAGATCCCGGCCAACCACGCGCCGATCAAATACGAAATCGACAAAGACAGCGATTGCCTGTTCGTTGACCGTTTCATGGCCACCCCAATGTTCTACCCGGCCAACTACGGTTACATCCCGAACACCTTGGCTGACGACGGTGATCCCCTCGACGTGCTGGTTGTGACCCCTTACCCGGTTGCGCCAGGCTCGGTCATCCGCGCACGTCCAGTCGGCATCCTGAACATGACCGACGACGGCGGCGGCGATGCCAAAGTCATCGCAGTTCCACACGACAAGCTGTCCCAGCTGTACGTCGACGTGAAGGAATACACTGACCTGCCACCACTGCTGATCCAGCAGATCGAACACTTCTTCGCGAACTACAAAGATCTCGAAAAAGGCAAATGGGTCAAGATCGAAGGTTGGGCCGGTGCAGACGCCGCTCGCGACGCGATCACCAAGTCGGTTGCTGCCTACAAAGGCTAAGCACCTGCGCTATGCGTGATGCTTGAAGAAAACCCCGGTTGATCCGGGGTTTTTTGTGCCCGGGAAAAACCGCCTTAAACAGAGTGTTTATGGAGGCCTACAAAAAAGTTTTAGCCTGTGTAATTTCCCACAAGGACGTCTTACATCCCGTCGCAAAATTCAGCCCGTTTTTGAACGCCCGGTTTATTCAAACTGCTCTGGCACGGCCGTAGACTCCGTGTTTATGAGAAAGAACACTAGCGGTCCAAGATTCAAGGCACTCCTGGAAGCTGCGAACATCTCGACGACGGGTTTCGCAAAGTTCTGGGGCACGGAAGCCCAAAATGTCCACAACTGGTACACCCGGGGCGTCCCGGCGTATCGCATGGAAGAAGTCTCACGCCTGCTGTCCGTCAACAGCGAATGGCTGAAAACCGGCGAAGGCACAAAAGAGGTGCCGAGCCTGACTCCGCCTGCCAGCAACGGCGACAGCTATGACGCCCAAGATCCCCAGGGCGCCTATCGATTCATCCACCCCAACGACCTCGAACTGGCATTCTTCAAAGAAACACCCCTCGCCAACGGCTCCGACAAAACCCACGTCATTCAAGACCCGGACTTCTCCATCCGCCTGCTACGCGCGCACCTGGACCAACTGGAAATTCGCCCCGCCGACGCCATCTGCGCGCACATGATCGGCAACAGCATGGCCGAACGCATCGAAGACGGCTCTATCGTCGCCATCGACCGCAGCCTGACCCAAGTCGTTGACGGCGAAATCTACGCCATCGAACACGACGGCATGCTGCGCATCAAATACCTGCACCGCATGCCCGGCAACGGCCTGCGACTGCGCAGCCACAACAACGCCGAATACCCGGACGAAGTCTTCCACCCGGCGCAGATTGAACAGCAAAGGATCCATATATTGGGTTGGGTATTCTGGTGGTCGACCCTGAGCAAACGCCGGCCAGTGGTGCCGTTTCTCTGAGTTGTTTTGACTTACGCCGGTTCACACAGAACTCTGTGGGAGCGGGCTTGCCCGCGAAGAGGCCCTGAAAAACAGTACAAAATCCTGATTTGTACCGCTGCAGTCGCTCTAAACCGCACTTCAGGCTGGGAATCCCAGGCAAAACTCAGTATCCTGCGCCCCACATTTGCGCATCGACCCGCTCCCAGCGGCTGCGATGACGCCCGACGCGGCAGACCAACGTCTGACCAAGTCCCACAGCCGGACGCAGATCCGGGTGTACGTTTTGAAGGCTGGCGCGGTTTACCAAAAATAAACCAAGCCAGTCCCCGAGAAGCCGGCCACAAGCCGGCTTTTTAATGTCTGAAATAATCTTCCTGATAACTTGAGCAGTGTGACGCTGTATCAATAGGCGCCCAATACATGGCCTCGCCGCCTGATCGTATGAGAGAAGCACGAGGAAAATACGTTGGCGCACTTATCGTGGATAACTACATGAGCAGACTGATTAGCGGACTTGTCTTCGCTGGCTTATCCCTGTTGGCTGGCAGCGCGATGGCCGGACCGCAATGTGGGGATTTTCTGGCGAAACTCAGCGACAAGCCTGCCTTCGTCGAATTTCTGGAGTGTACTCAAGACAACGAACAGTTGGGCAAACCGCTCAATGCTCGATATCGCGTCAAAGGCTCGGATGCACTTGCGGCTGAACGCTACATGAGCGGCAGCTTCGCAATGCCCAAGCTGCGGTATATCTGTTGCGGCTGGGATTCATCATTTTTTTCTTATCGTGATAACAATACGCAGCTTTGGTATGTGTTAGGAATGGGCTCCGAAGAAACGCCCGTAAACAGGCGTGAATCGTGGTCAGAAGTAACATTCTTTTATATCAATGCGTCAGTTACGACCGAAGATTTCTAAGCCGTATTTGAGGCGCAACGCCAGTAAGCGTCAGCGTGACGCCCGCAGGTTGTGTCGATGCGGCGGCGTCAGGACCAGGCGACGAGCATTTCGGCGTTTCCTTGACGCCCCAAATCTCCAGTACCGATACCACGCCGTTAAACGCGGAAACAGGGTTGAGCCTGGAGGGGTTCCGGTGAATCCCTGCGCAGCCAGCACTTGCCAATTCCACCGCCTCGGTGCTAAATCCCGGCCCAATCACCACCCCTCTGTAATTACCCGCATCCCCTTCACCGGCCGGATTCCGGTATTGAGCCCCACGGGAATCCATGGAATGGTCCTGCATATCCCGACCCTGCTGGTCGTTTCGGTCTTCGTCTTCTTTTTGATGGGACTGCTGACCCTGCACGCCTGGTATCGCGAAACCCGTGAACCTTCACTGGCCTACCTCGGCGGCATGATGTTGCTGGGGGCGCTGGGTGTGGTGCTGGTCAGTTGGCGTGATCGGGGCGCCGATTTCATTCCGATCCTTTTCGGCAACGTTGTTCTGCTGCTCAGTGCAGCGTTCAACTGGACGGCCATGCGCACACTGGTCGGTCGCAAGCCTTGCTTGCCGGGGATTCTGGCTGGCTGCGTGATCTGGCTGCTGATGTGTCTGATACCGGCCTTCTACCATTCGATGCCGAACCGTGTGTTGGTCTATTCGCTGCTGGCATTCGGTTACGGCGTATTGACGACGCTGGAACTCTGGCGCAGCCGCCACAGCCTGGACGTCGCATTCATGCCAGCGTTGCTGTTGACGGTTTCGCATACCGTGTTCTACGCCGTGCGCAGTGCCACCGATGACGGCTTGCCGGTGACCAAAGCCTTGCTCGGCAACGGTGAAGGCGTACCGTTCTTTTCGTTCATGCTGTTTGAGTCGATGTTGTATGTCATTGGCATCGCTTACATCACTCTGGCGATGGTGAAAGAGCGCGCCGAGCTGAAACTCAGGGCTGCGGCGTTCAGCGATCCATTGACCGGCATCGGCAATCGTCGAGCCTTCATGCTGCACGCCAGCCACTTGCTGGACGACAGTCAACAGCGGGCCGAACCGGCGGCGCTGTTGCTTTGCGATCTGGATCACTTCAAGCGTTTGAACGACACCTACGGCCATCCTGTCGGCGATCAGGCGTTGATCGCGTTCAGCGATGTCCTGATGGATAGCCTGCGTGAGGAGGATGTTTTCGGGCGCATCGGCGGCGAGGAGTTTGCCTGCCTGCTCGGTGCATGCAATGAGCCGACTGCGCTGGAGATTGCCGAGCGAATCCGCCACGCCTTCGCCCGGCTCTCCATTCTGGAACCGGGTCTGCTCAGCGTCAGTATCGGCGTGGTCACCACCCGTGAATCGGGTTACGACCTGTCGCGGCTGCTTTCTGAGGCGGATCAGGCGCTTTATGGCGCCAAGCATCAGGGACGCAATCGGGTGCAGACGTTGCGTTCGTTGTATCTGGGGCTGGCGTAGCGCGTCCGTAGCAGAAGCCGAAATCCTGAAAAGCGCCATCGCCAGCAACTCGACAACCACATTGCCATTGGTTTGCTGGAAACCCTTTAAGTAGCCGTCCAACGTAGTTGGCCAAGCTATAAGTCCGAGAATCACTCCACAAGGAAGTTAAAAATTGATCCCCCGCACTCTGAGTTCACAACTGAAATCCGCCGCCGCAATAACGCTGTACCTCTGTCTTTCCGCATGCGTCGGAGTAGGCATCTCCCTCCCGGAAAAAGTCACACTGAAAACCGATGCCTACAGAGCGCAAAGTTACCGCTCGATCACCCCGCAAATCACCCGAACAGCAACATCAACTCCCACCCGCGAATGGTGCGGGATCACGGTCTGGGCGCTGGTGATCCCGGTGCCGTTGAAGCTGCCGGTGTGCAGTTCGTACTACGAGCAATCCTTTGGCAGCGACGAATTCGGCAGGGAAGTTGTTCTGCTCGACACGCAACAAACAGTGTCATCCCCGCTCTACGCCTGCGGCCCACTCATGGTGCTGGGGCCGATTGTTCACGGTTACGAAGGCAATGCCCTGTGCGGTGTTTTTCCTAAATGATTAGGTGATTCACGGGTAGCTGAAGGACTTCACCAAGGTCAACTCCCCCACCGCCCGCATCGGCACCAGGAAGGTCTCCATTTTCTCGCTTGGAGTTCCTTCCTCCGTGATCACCGTGACTTGCGCGGTGGTCAGCGGTTGCACCGCTTCATCGCTGCCGTCTTCATCGCTGCGATAACCACCGCCGAAGTAGTTTACGTACACCAGATACTGCCCCTTGATCGGCGCCGGCATGGCGAAGATTTCCGGGCCGTAACCCGTGGTCACGTCAACGTCGAGCGCTGCGCCGTTGGCGGCGGTGCGGTCGCCGTACCAGATGTGCGCGCCGTCGGGGGTGATCAGGTGCAGGTCGAGGTCGGTGCCGTCGCTGTCCCACGCCAGCAGAACGCGCAGCTTGGCCGGGGTGGCGCCGCCGCTGGTGTTGAGGAACTGCGTGCGGTGACGTTGTTGCCCGTCGGGGCTGCGCACTTCGACGCTGTTGCTGCCGTTGGGGAAGGAGAACGGGCGGTCGAAGCGCCCGCTGTCGTCGATTTTCAACGGCATGCTGACGCCGTTGACGATCAAGCGGCCGGGCTCGCGGCTCTTTGGCGTGGCTTTGATTTCGCCGCTGATGCGGGCGGTGTTGGCCTGACCGACCGGGGTATTTACCGACGAGGCCGGGTAGTTAACGGTCTGGCGGAAGCTTTCACCCTCGCCTTCGGGGGCGCCGCTGCGCCAGCCGCCGATCGGGGTGTCGAGTTTGACGCTGTCGGCGGCGATGGCCGGCGATAGCGCGGTCAACGTGCAGAGCAGCAGCAAGACCTGTGGATAACGGAGTGTCATGGCCTATTCCAGCAAGAGGTGACGGGCGAGCCCTTCAATGTAGGTTTCATCCTGGCCATTGGGATGTGCTTCAAAGGCCAGGTGCAGATATTCGTGAGTCAGGTCGAGGCGATCCTGCAGAGTCAGCACGCCGCGCACGTAGATACGTTGGCGTTCGCGGTCGACGAAGGGCCTGCCGAACGCCAGTTTGCACACGGCGAAAGTGCTGACTTCGTTGTAGCCGGTTTCGCTTTCCAGTTTCGGGCGCCAGCCGCGTCGTTGTTTCTGCAGCCAGTCTTGCGCAGCGGGCAGTGCTTCGCAGGAAGCGACCGGGTTATCCCAGCGGCTGAGGCTGGCGCGCGGGTAGGCGTGCAGCAGAATCGCGTCGTAACGTTGACCGGCCTTGGCTTGCTCGACGGCTTGTTGCCAGGCGAGTTTGTCCGGGCCGGGTTGATCGGAGTGATAGGTGACGGTGCTGCCGGCCAACACCAGATCCGCCGTCCACGCCGCGATGTTGCGTGAGTCCACCGAAGCTGGCCGTGGTGCGACGCGCTGGCGATTGCTGCTGTCATCGATGCTCAGGCAGTCGCCGTTGCGTGTGGCGTTTTGCAGCAGATAAGTGCGGATTGCCACGGCCAGCGCTTTGGCCGCTTCGACAGGTTGCGGTTTGGCTTCGCGCTCAAGGACGCGGGCGACGTACTCTTCGCGATCAAGCCTTGCGACCAGTTTGTCGTTGAGCAGAAACAGTTCGCCGTCGCTGTGGATATCCAGCGCGTTGCCATTGGCGAATTCGATGCGGTAGTCGCCCTGCAACGGGCCGGATGTCACCACCCGCTCGTCAGCCAAAACCCGCGTGAGCGGATAGCGCGAGAACAATCCGACTTCAACACAACGTCCCACATCTGCCGGCCATGCCGCTGGCAACACCGTCGCCAGTGCCTGACCGTAATGCCGCAAAACCATCTGACTGGTGCCGCGTCCACCAGCCCAAAGCGGCGAGCCATCAGCCGTCCAACCAGCAAAACCACCCTGCCGCGAATGCCGATCCTGATCGCCGAGCCAGCTCCAGGTTTTCACCCGCAGGCGTCCGCCGAGTTCACCGACGACATTGCCGTCGGCAGCGTTCAGCACCACATCGAGCAACACCCGGCGCATCTGCTCCTGCGCTGGCAGCGAAGCCAACACCTTGAGCAAGTCAGCCACAGAAACCCGCGTGGCCGGCTGCACGGAAGGCAATTCCAGCAACCACGACGGCGCCTGCCGAGCCTGCCAATACGTGCGCCAATCGGCAGACGAAATGCCCAATCGCGCCGGTTCAAAGTACAACCCGCAGGATTTCACCAGTGCCTGATCACGCTCGATCTTGCCGCCCGCCGAGCAGCAGTAGACTTCCTCTTTCGACTGCCCGCGACATTCATAAGCCGGTTCGCGTGCACCGGTATCCACCAGCCACGCATAAACGAACAACTTCCACAGACTGCCCAGCGGTGCATCCAGCGAAGACGGCAACGGTTCGCGAGCAATCAGCTGCGTTTGACTCAACGACAACAACTCACCCTTGTACGCCACGCGCAACGGCTCGTCCTGCGCCGTCGCCAGCGCAGGAATCAGCCATAACAGCAGCCACAACAGCGGCCGGGTCATGTCAGTTGACCGTGACCTGACCGAGGGCGGCTTTCGCTTCCTGAGCCTGATGTTGCGGCGCGTAGACCTGGGTGAAACGCACCGGCGGCAGGCTGAACTGCCCCTTCTGCGAGAACCGCACCAGATGACGCAGACGCAATTCGCCGCTCAGCGCATCCACCGGCACCGCGTAGGCCAGTTGCCCCGGTTCGAAGCGCGCCTTCTCCAGCGCGGTCGGCTCGGTGCCGTCCTTGCCCTGCAACTTGATGCCCCACGTGGTGCGTTCGACATCGGCACCCGGTGGCAGCGGCACTTCGAGCATGCCGTAGCGCAGCGGCTTCGGCGCTTTGCTGGTGAGGATCACTTCGTCCAGATACAGGCTGTCGCTGGACAGAGGCTTAGTGCCGACCGCCTCCAGTTTGAAGGTGAACGCTTCGTCGCCCGGCACCAGTCGCGACAGACGACGGGTGATGGTCACGGCCATTGGATCGACGGCCGGTTGCTGGGTCTGGAAGCTCAGCGCGGCGCGCAGCGGACGCTCTTGAGTGCCCGAGACGGACAACACGCTCGGCACCGGCGTCGCGCCCTGCCATGTCCAGAACATCTCGCCGGTCGCGCCGTAATTTTTCTTCCAGCCTTCTCCCGGGGTCAGCGCGATGGTCGGCGACGCCTGAGCGATGCTGCGTTGCAACCAGCTCAGCGCCAAGGCGCGTTCGAGGGTCGATTGCTGTGGCAGCAGGCGTTGCAGCAACGCCGTCGCACGAGCCTGATCAAACGGTTGCAGCGACAGATTAAGCGCCTCGGCGAAAGGCTGCGAGCTGACCGACAGACGTTGTTGCGCCGCACCTACCTGACGATTGAACGCTTCGGGCAATGCCACTTTCGATTGCGTGGCCAGCGACGCGGTCAAGACTCGCGCCGCGGCCAGACCGAGCGCCGATTGCGGATCGCTCATCACCAGACTGTCTCCGCCATCGTCCATCAGGGTTTCGGCGTTGCCTTCACCAGCCTTGGCCAGATCGTCCATCAAACCGCTGAGCAGCGTGTTAACCGGCAAATGCATCTGCTTGGCGAACGACAGAATCAGCGCCCGTTGCAGCAGCGGCGTGTTCGGCGCCTGCTTGGCATAGACCTCCAGCACCCGCTGCCAATGCTCCGGCGGCAGGGTCAATTCCAGCACCTGGCTGGCGTTCCAGTCGGCGTAATAGGCGTACGCGGTAAGGAACGCGTCAGGCTCACCGTCGTAACCCCACCAGGTGAAGCTCGCCGACGGCCCGGCCATTTGCACCAGACGCAGACGGCTGTTCTGCATGATCAGACGCAAGCGATCGCGGATTTGCGGGTTCGACGCCAGCGATGGATAAGCGATGCTCAACGGCAACAAACGACTGGCCGTCTGCTCGACGCCGCCGTACGGGTAGCTCAGCAGATCATCGAGGGCCGAACGGAACAACGCTTGCGGACTGTCATCCAGACGCAGGCGAATGTCGGTGGCGTCCGCCGGCAGGCTTAGCGGTGTGTCGCCGCTGGCCACGTCGAGGCTCTGGGTCTGCGTTACTTGCCAGCCGTCACCCGTCGCACTCAGGCGCACAGCGAGGGAGTCGGCAGTTTTGCCGTCCTGCACCAGCTCCGCCGTCCACTCGCCGGAGGCCAACGTGAATGCTGGCAGCGGTAGGTAGTTGATGCCGTTGTTCAGGGTCACCGGCAGGCGCTGTTCGGTGCCAGCGTAATGGGTGACCAGTTCAGCCTTCACCGGTTTCTCGGCCTGACTGAACGCGAACACGCCGAGCTGCGGCTGATCGCCCTTGCGGAATTTGCTCGGGCCGCTCCACTTCAGGTACAGCGGTTTTTCCGAGCGGACGAATTGCTTCTTCTGTCCGACCTGACCGTCATCGGCAATCGCCCGCGCGGTGATGCGCCAGCGGGTCAGCGAGTCCGGCATCTTGAAGGTGAAACGGGTTTTGCCGTCAGCACCGGTCAACAACTCTGGTTGCCATGCGGCGGTGTCGACGTCTTCGCGACGCGGACGCTCCAGCACTTTCACTCCGCGCTCGCTGCGGTTGGCCTTGCCAGGCGCGCCGGGGCTGCCCGGCAACGCCACGTCGTAACTGATAAACGACAGGCTGGCGCTGGTACGCACATTGTTACGACGCGGGTGGTAGAAGAACTGGTCGATGGTCGGCGCAACTTCCGGTTGCAGCGCGTAGACCATTTCATCGACCACGCTGACGGTCAGGTGCGCCGGTATCGCTTTGCCGGCGAACTGCGTGGTCAGGTCGACGGTGACGGTATCACCCGGCAGATAAACCGCTTTGTCAGTGCTGATCGCCACGTCGATTTGCGGGGCAATCACCTTGATCCCGGCGTTCTGGAAGCTGTACTGGCCACCCTTGGTGTACAGCACGGAGAAGGTCAGGTTCGGCGCAAAGTTGTCCTTCACCGGGATGCGCGCGCGGTATTGGGTGTCGCTGAGTTTTTCCAGTTTCAGCCAGTCGCCACCCTTGGCCAGCAGCGCGGTGGCTTCGACCTTGTCACGCTCCAGCGACAGCAGTGCATCGCTCACTGGCTCCGGGAAGGTGATCAACGCCAGCGCTTCATCGCCGGACTTGTACTCCGGTTTGTCGAGGACGATTTCCACGGTGCCCGGCACCGCTTTGACGCCATCGCCAGTGACCGAGTGGCCGGTGGCACCGAGTACGCGACCGTGTTGATCCTTCAATGTCAGGTTGTAAGTACCCGGACGCTCGAAGGCAATGCTGAAACCTTTGTCCTTGGCCGCAAGCTTGCCCTCGCCGGTGCTCTGGTCTTCCAGACGCACCCAGGCGTAACTGCTCGGCGTGACCGCTTTGCTCTGCTCGGTGCCGCCCTCGTTGGCGTAGCTGAACGCAACCTTGTCATTGACGGCACTGAAGCGTTGCGGCGCGCTCAAGCGGAAGCTTGCCGCGCCCCGGTCGATGAGGATTTCCTTGGTGGTCTTGACCCGATACGCCGCGCCGTCGCTGGCAAACACGGTGAGCATGTAGCGGCTCGGCTTGTCGGCGGCCGGCAGGTCGAGGGTCGCGTTGCCCTTGCTGTCGGTGGTCAGTTCGGTGCTAGTCAGTTCCACCGGGAATTGCCCAAGGTATTGCAGCTCGTTGTCGACCATCGACAATTGCTGGGCACGCAGACTCAGGGTCAGCTTGGCGTTGGCCACCGGTTTACCGTCTGGGTAGAGCAGCACCAGGCTGCCCTTGACCGGTTCGCCCGTGCGGTATTCCTGCTTGGCCAGGTTCAGCGAAATTTCAAAGTGCGGCTTGATGTACTCGGCAACACGGAAGGCGCTGCTGTAGGCCTGATCCTTATAGTGGAAACGAATCTCGTAACCACCGGCCACGGCGTTATCCGGCAACTGGAAACGGCCCTGAGTGCCGGCCTTCGAATCGAGTTTCAAATCGAGACGCTGCAATTCGGTGCCCGTCGCATCCAGCACGCTGACAGTGACATCGGCCGCCCCCGGCAACACCGAATCCCGTGCATTCTTGAACTCGCGACCGACAATTTTCAGCGACACCCAATCGCCCGGGCGATACAGCGGCCGGTCGGTGAAGGCATAGAGTTTGGTGTCGTAGATTTCGCTGTCGTAATAGAAGTTCTCGGAGACGAACACCCCGCCCTCTTCGTCTTCGCCAATCACGAACGAACGCTCGGGGCTGACGTGTTTCAAGCGCAGCAAACCATCGGCATCGGTGGCGCCGCTGCTCATCACGCCGAGTCCATCGGTCCACAGCACATTGACCTTCGGCACCGAACTGCCTTCGTGTTTGCGCGCAGCCCAGACCAGCAACTCATCACCGGCAATCTTGCTGACGGCAACGGTGTTGGAGACGAAAACCATGGTGGTCGCGCGGTACTTGCCGATCAGTGCTTCGACCAGATACAGACCCGGCTTCAGGTTGCCCAGAGGGATGTAGACGTTGCCCGGCGCGACACTGACGAAGTCGCTGGAAGAGCCGGCCAGATTGACCCCGGCCGGCGGCTGAATCGGCTTGGCCTGCCACAGCGGATAACGGAACTGGCTGACCACCGGCAGACCCGGGATCAGCGCAAATTGCGGCTGTGCGTCGTATGGCGTCGGCGCGGCGATGGCATTGCCCATCTTCAGTTCCGGCACTTCCTCGGTGACCTGTTTGCGCGATTCGTAGGAGAACGCACGCTGCATCACCCGACGGGATTTGCGGTACCAGTTGTCCCACAGATACGCGAGGGTATTGGACAGGCCTTCACCCTTGAACTGACCGTCACTGACCACGCGGTGCAGGTTCTTCTGGCGCTTGAGGAAGTCCAGCGGCTTATCGATGCGATACACGCGAATGTCCGCGCCGCCGTACGGTTCCATGCGGAACCGGCGGTAGTCGCGGCCCGGCGCTTCAAGGCGCACCATCGCCTGTTCGTCGGCGGCGAAACTGCTGTCGGCGAGCAGGAAGAAGCTTTCACCGGAGACCGGCGTGTAGCCGCTTGGCTCCACCGAGTCTTCAGCGTTGACGGTCGCCAATGGCAGCAACAGCGCCAGCAGCAGGGGAATTCGAGCGCAGAGTCGCAGCATGCGGGCACCGGTCATTGGGAGAGAAAGTTCAGTCGATAGACGCCGATGAAGTTGGGGTTGGCTGCGTCGGGTATCCATCGGGTGTCCTTCCATGTCATGAGTTGCTGCAGGCTTGCCGAACGCATGCCGTTGTCAGTGGGGGTGGTGGTGCCGGTGTGATAGGCAATGTAGCGACCCATCCAGATCATCAGGTGCTGGTCGTCGCCCTGATCGAAAAACATCAGGTCGCCGGGGCGTGCCTGGGACACGTCGCGGCTGACCAGATGACTGTTGAACTGAATCAGTTTGATTGCGTTGACGTACGGCCCGACCTTGCCGCCACCCTGCTGCCATTGCTGGGCGAGCTTGCGTTGCTCGTCGCTGAGCGACAGTTCCGGCGGCAGGTAGCGATTGGACAGGCCATTGCTGCGCAGCCACTTGTCGTCGTGGACTTTCAGCGCTTCGTTGGCGGCAAAACGCACCAGCCCGGCACAATCCTGCTGATACCAGCGCGGGCTTGGACCCTGGCTCAGTTGCTCCTGAGCGATGCGCACGAACCAGGCGCGAAATACCTGGGACTGTGCTGGATCCAGCGCTGGCGCCTCAACGGCTCGGGCACCCGCGCTGAGCAACAACGCGAGCAGGCCGAGGCTGCGGATCAGTGCTGTCACAGCGCTTTCCATTCCAGCGGCAACCACTGCCAGTGGCCGTCAGGCTCGCTGCCTTCGGGCAGGGTCAGGGCATATTTGCCGTAGCCACCGAGGGTGCGCAGTTTCGGGATCAGGTAGGTTTGCGCGGCGTTGTAGAACACCGGTTCCATGTCCTGCGGCAGGCTGTCGAGGGTTTCCTGCTGCATCAGTTGCGCCATCGAATCCGGGCCGAAGTAGATCGGCATCAGCACGTCTTTGGGCAGTACGTCGGCCATCGGCGGGAAGCGTTTGTCGAGCGTGCCGAGAGCCTTGTCGACGAGTTTGTCGTCGAGAGAAAACAGCAGTGTCGAGCCGTGGCGGGCGAGGCTGACTTTCATGAACGCCTTGCCGCTGATCGCGTCCGGATTCTCGGCAGTCTTCGCCGCATAGGGGCCGAAATTGGAGCTGACCTGACGCTGCCAGACGTGGCTCTGACCTTGTTGTTTCTCGACCACCGGGAAGACGTTTTCTTCAACGTTGGACTCGAATGCACCGACCATCGAGCCGAACAGTTTGCCGAGGTCGCCGTCGAGTTTGCTGCTGTCCTCGTCCTTCAGACTGGCGACCAGCAATGGCGTGTACAAACGTGAATCGGCGTACCAGCACAGGCCCGCAGCGCCGGCCACATGCTCGGTGAGGGTCTGCGCGACGGCTTCTTCGGCGCCGAGTTTCACCAGCAGAGGTTTCTGTGGTTCAGCCGCGACCGGCAAGGTCACGCAAGCACTCGCACCCAGCGGCATCGCTTGCCACACCGGTTTGAAATCGAAGTCCGGCTGGTTGTCCAGTTCGTCCATGGCCAGGTAGCTGTGCCAACCCTTGTCGTCCATGTCGAAGCGCAGCCCGGCGAAGTTCGGGATAAAACGCTGATAACCCATGGCGAGGACGCTGGAGTTGACCGAGAGACGCTGTTTGGTCTCAGGTTTTTTTGCTGGCAGGCCGAAGGCTTCCGGGAACAGTTTTTCACCGTTGAGCAGGGCCGCCAGCGCTTGCGGCGAAACGTGACCCGACTCTTCAGAGACGCCACTTTCCGGGTCGTAATACTTGGCCGGGTTGGACAGCACCACCAGTTTGTCGCCGTGGGAGGCGAACAACAGGGCTTTGCTGGCGTTGTAGGTCAGTTGAAACAGGGGCACGGTATCGCCACCGACCTTGAGTTCACCCATCTGGCTAAGCTGCGTGTCATCCAGCGCGACTTTCGCCAGTGGCTCCAGCAGTTTCGCCAGCCCGCCGCGATCCATCACCAGCAGGAAATCCTTCAAGCGGCCATCAGCGCCGCGCCACAGCGCAACGTCCGCGGGTTGATCGAAAAGTTGTTCGATCAAACTGTCCTGCAGCTTCAGGTCATGCTCGTAGATGATCCGGCGCAGACTGCCGATCAGGCCCAGGCGGTCGGCGTGGGTTTCGTAATAGAAGACGAAATCTTCGGTGAGCGTGGCCTTGAGGAACGGCACCGTCAGCAGGTCTTTGGGCAACTGGCTCAGGGAGCGGGTTTCGAGCAACGCATCCGGACGGCTCAGGCCAAGCTTGTCGCTGGCCAATTCCGCCGGCGGTGCCTTGGGCTTGAGCAGCAGCCAGCCAAAACCACCCGCCATGCCGGCCACCAGGCACAACCCGGCCAGCAGCAAAGGCCAGCGCCGCGAAGGTTTGGCCGCTGGCGTGTCGGCAGCCGAAGTAACAATGTTATCGCTCATCTTCTCAAAGCCCGATTTCATCCGTGGCGGGATGCTTAATAGTTGAAAGTCTTGACCAGCAGCAGATCACCGATCGCCCGCAGGGGCACGATGAAGGTCTCGCGTTTTTCGTCGACGGTGTTTTCGTTGAGCACCAGCGTGATTTGCGAGGTAATCACCTCGTTCTGGTTGCTGGTCTCATCGAAGTTATAGCCGCCGTTACCGTAGTTGCCCCAATAGTTGACGTAAACCAGATAGGTGCCATGCAGCGGCGCGGTCATGGTGAACATCTCCGGACCGGGACCATCGACGCCATCCGGGTCGAGACCGCCGCCGTTGCTCAGCGCCGGCCGCGCCCAAAAGGCATGCTGGCCATCGGGCGTGACAATGTGCAGATCAAGTTCGGCTTTCGGATCGTCCCATCCCAAGACAAGACGAATTTTCGCCGGCGTGCGCAGGTTATTTGCTTCATAAAATTGCACACGCTTGAGCGACTGGCCTTCGGCGCTGATCACCTCGACGCTGTTCGACCCCGCGCCAAACGCATACGGGCGGGCAAATCGCCCCTGGTCGTCGGTGTACAGATTCAGGGGATTGCCGTTGACGGCGAGGCTGTGCGGCGGGCGCATATGGCCGATGGCTTTGAGCTGGCCTTCGATCATTGTGCGATTACGCTGGATGCCGCGATCGATCGGCGGCGTCGGGTAGGCGACTTGCGGGTTTTCCGTGCGGTCGAGCAAACCGTGATAACGCCAGCCGCCCACCGGTTCCGCCAACTCGGCAGTCGGCGCGGCCAGCAGCGCGGGCGCGCAGGCCAACCCGATCAGCAGCATAAGAAATGAACGCATGTGATGCCTCCTGCCATGCCTGAACGAAACCTTGCACCCGATCCTCGGTACTTCACAGCGGTGAAAACTGCGTTTCGTCTGAAAGACCCGTGACTGTCGGGTCGTAGAAGGCGCGAAGATTAGCCATTCGGCAGTTTTTTAACAATCGGATACATCTGGATTTGCGGTGAGAATCACGTCCTCTTGGTGGACGGTGAGCCGAATAGCCGTCATATTCGGCTCACTAAATGAGCCGAATAGCATTTCTATTCGGCTCACACGCTCAGGAACCACACTTTATGGCGACGCACTGGATCTGGCAGCAACCCGATTGGCCCGACTTCAACTGGCAGGCAGACCGCCTCACGCTGTTGCTGCGCGAGTGTGTGCAGGCGCAAGGCCAATTGCTGGGCATGGCCGGCTCAGTGAGCAATTCCCTCAGCGCTCAAGCCGAACTTGATGCCTTGCTGCAAAACATTGTGACCTCCTCGGCCATTGAGGGTGAGCAATTGAATGTCGGCTCGGTGCGCTCGTCATTGGCGCGGCGCCTCGGGCTGAAAATGGCTGATGACGAGAACGTCAGTCCACGTAGTGAAGGCCTTGCGCAACTGATGCACGACGCTACCCGGTGTTTCGCAGAGCCGCTAACGCTGGAGCGTTTGCTGGAATGGCATTCGCTGCTGTTTCCAGAACAGGAAAATGGTCTTTCGTCACGCGCAATCAACGTCGGTGCGCTGCGCGGTGATGAGCCGATGCAAGTGGTTTCCGGACGAATCGAGCGTCCGACCGTGCACTTCGAGGCCCCGCCGAGGCATGGCCTTGAGCAGCAACTCGAGCGTTTCCTCAAGTGGTTCGAGACCAGTCAGCATGAAGCTGGACTCGATCCTCTGCTGCGCGCCGGCATCGCGCATTTCTGGTTTGTCACACTGCACCCGTTCGACGACGGAAACGGCCGACTCACCCGAACCATTACCGATCTGGCGCTGGCCCAAGGTGAAGCCCGGGCAATCCGTTTTTATGCCATGTCGGCCAGCATTCTCGACGATCGCGGCGGCTATTACCGGACACTCGAATCCAGCCAGAAAGCCACGTTGGACATCACTGAATGGCTAACGTGGTTTCTGCAGACACTGCTGCGCAGCCTGCAACAAGCCATCGTGCGTATAGAAAGTGTGCTGAGCAAAACGCGATTCTGGCAAGCACATCGCGAATCCGAACTGTCGGTTGAGCAGGTCAAGGTTCTCAATCGCTTGCTCGACGGCGGGGAGCGTGGGTTCGAGCATGGCATCAGTGCGGCGCAGTATCAGGCTGTGGCGAAAGTGTCCAAAGCCACGGCGACCCGACATCTGGCGGAACTGCTGGAAAAGGGTTGCCTGGAACGCTTGCCGGGGGGCGGGCGAAGTACGCGCTACCAAATCAATTACCCGGACGATTTTCCGATCTGACCGCCTCCTGTGGCGAGGGGATTTATCCCCGATCGGCTGCGCAGCAGTCGTATATCGCCATGTGCGGTATTCCTGACAGAGCCGGTTGCTGGTTTTGGGGTTGCTGCGCAACCCATCGGGGATAAATCCCCTCGCCACAGGGTTATGTGCACGGCCTTGGACCAGGTACCTTATTTGCCCATAACCCCCCTATCTGCTAGTGTCGCGCCGGTTTAACGTCAACCGGAAATCGCCGCCATGGCCCGCAAAAAAGCTGCACTGGATTTCGAACAGTCCCTCGCCGACCTGCAAACACTGGTCGAGCGTCTGGAGAATGGTGAATTGTCGCTGGAAGACTCGCTGACCGCTTTCGAGCAGGGCATCGGCCTGACCCGTGACTGCCAGGCAGCGCTGGCGCAAGCCGAGCAGAAGGTGCAAGTGCTGCTGGAGCGCGATGGCGAACTCGCCGAGGAACCCTTCGACGCGGAACAGCCAGAATGATTGCAGCGTATTCGGCGACCAGTCAGGCCCGGGTCAACGCGGCCCTGGAAACCCTGTTCAACTCTCCGCTGCCAGAGCTGGCGCGCCTGTATGAAGCGATGCGCTACAGCGTGATGAACGGCGGCAAACGCGTGCGTCCACTACTGGCCTACGCCGCGTGCGAAGCGCTCGGCGGCAAGGCAGAGCAGGCCAACGGCGCGGCCTGCGCCGTTGAACTGATCCACGCCTATTCGCTGGTGCACGACGATTTGCCGGCGATGGACGACGACGATCTGCGTCGCGGCCAGCCAACCACCCACAAGAAATTCGACGAAGCCTGCGCGATTCTCGCCGGTGACGGCTTGCAGAGCCTGGCGTTCAGCGCCCTGCTCGACCCGCGCCTGAGCGATCTGAGCACAGACATTCGCCTGCAACAGGTCACAACGCTGGCGCATGCGGCAGGCCCGGCGGGTATGGTCGGCGGTCAGGCCATCGACCTCGGCTCGGTTGGCCTGAAGCTCGATCAGAAAGCCCTCGAACAGATGCACCGGCACAAGACCGGCGCGTTGATCGAGGCCAGCGTCAAACTCGGCGCCCTGGCCAGCGGCCGGGCCGAGCAGGATGAACTCAAGGCCCTGCAGACTTATGCACAGGCCATCGGCCTCGCCTTCCAGGTGCAGGACGACATCCTCGACGTCGAAAGCGATACCGAAACCCTCGGCAAACGCCAGGGCGCCGACATTGCCCGCGACAAGCCGACCTACCCGGCCCTGCTCGGTCTGGACGCCGCCAAGGCCTATGCCCTGGAACTGCGCGATCAGGCCCTGCACGCCCTGCGACCGTTTGACGCGGCAGCCGAGCCGTTGCGCGAGCTGGCCCGGTATATCGTCGAGCGCCGCAACTGACGGCGAATCAGCCAAAAAAGACCAACGCGTGGGCAGGGGGCGATGCATCAGGTAAACTGCCGCATCTTTTATACCTATAACGATTCGCCTGATGCCCACGACGTTTCATGAGATTCCCCGCAAGCGCCCGACCACGCCCCTGCTCGACCGCGCGAATACGCCGGACGGCCTGCGCCGGTTAGGCGAAGCCGAGCTGGAAACCCTGGCCGATGAGTTGCGCCTGGAATTGCTCTACACGGTCGGCCAGACCGGTGGGCATTTCGGTGCCGGCCTGGGCGTCATCGAGCTGACCATCGCGTTGCATTACGTCTTCGACACCCCGGACGACCGGCTGGTGTGGGACGTCGGTCATCAGGCGTATCCGCACAAAATCCTCACCGGTCGCCGCGAGCGCATGGAATCCCTGCGCCAGAAGAATGGCATCGCCGCTTTCCCGCGCCGCTCCGAGAGCGAGTACGACACCTTTGGCGTCGGCCACTCCAGCACCTCGATCAGTGCAGCGCTGGGCATGGCGATTGCCGCCCGCCTGCAAAACAGTGATCGCAAGGCGATTGCCGTGATCGGCGACGGCGCACTGACGGCGGGCATGGCCTTCGAGGCGCTGAACCATGCGCCGGAAGTCGACGCCAACATGCTGGTGATCCTCAACGACAACGACATGTCGATCTCGCGCAACGTCGGCGGTCTATCGAACTATCTGGCGAAGATCCTTTCCAGCCGCACCTACGCGAGCATGCGTGAGGGCAGCAAGAAAGTCCTGTCGCGCCTGCCAGGCGCCTGGGAAATCGCCCGTCGCACCGAAGAATACGCAAAAGGCATGCTGGTCCCCGGCACGCTGTTCGAAGAGCTGGGCTGGAACTACATCGGCCCGATCGACGGCCACGACCTGCCAACGCTGATCGCTACGCTGCGCAACATGCGTGACCTCAAAGGCCCGCAGTTCCTGCACATCGTCACCAAAAAAGGTAAAGGCTTCGCCCCGGCGGAAGTCGACCCGATCGGTTACCACGCAATCACCAAACTCGAACCGCTGGACGCCCCGGCCGCTGCGCCGAAGAAAGCCGGCGGGCCGAAGTATTCGGCAGTGTTCGGCGAGTGGCTGTGTGACATGGCGGCGGCTGATCCACGCCTGGTCGGGATTACCCCGGCAATGAAGGAAGGCTCGGATCTGGTGGCGTTCAGCGAACGCTTCCCGCTGCGCTACTTCGACGTGGCGATTGCCGAACAGCACGCGGTGACGTTCGCTGCCGGCATGGCCTGCGAAGGCGCGAAACCGGTGGTGGCGATCTACTCGACATTCCTCCAGCGTGGCTACGATCAACTCGTCCACGATGTGGCGGTGCAGAACCTCGACGTGCTGTTCGCCATTGACCGTGCAGGCTTGGTAGGCGAAGACGGCCCGACCCACGCCGGCAGTTTCGATCTGTCGTACCTGCGTTGCATCCCGGGCATGCTCATCATGACTCCGAGCGATGAGAACGAATTGCGCAAAATGCTCACCACCGGCCACCTGTACAACGGCCCGGCGGCGGTGCGTTACCCGCGCGGCAGCGGCCCGAATGCGACCATCGAGAAAGATCTCGAGCCTATCGAAATAGGTAAGGGCATCGTCCGTCGCCAGGGCAGCAACGTCGCTCTGCTGGTGTTCGGCGTGCAACTGACCGAGGCGCTGAAAGTCGCCGAGAAGCTGGATGCGACGGTGGTCGACATGCGTTTCGTCAAACCGCTGGATGAGGCACTGGTGCGCGAGATTGCCGGCAGCCACGAGTTGCTGGTGACGATCGAAGAGAACGCGATCATGGGCGGCGCCGGTGGCGCGGTCAGCGAATTTCTCGCACGCGAGAATATTCTCAAGTCGATGCTGCATCTGGGCTTGCCGGACAGCTACGTCGAGCACGCGAAACCGGCGCAGATGCTGGCGGAGTGCGGGCTGGATGAGGCCGGAATCGAAGCGTCGATCCGCGAGCGTCTGGAACTGCTCAACCGCTAAATCGCTGGATACATGCAATACCCCATGTGGGAGCGGGCTTGCCCGCGAAGGCGTCGGCACAGTCAACATTGATGTTGAATGTGCCGGCCTCATCGCGGGCAAGCCCGCTCCCACAGTGTTTTGTAGAACTCCAAAAATTTGTGAACACCTGAAACACCATTGGACTGCCCGATGAAACTCTCGCGCCTCGCCCTACCCTTCCTTCTGCTGCCAGCCGCCAGCGCCCTCGCCGACACCTTCGAACGCGATCAAGCGCTGAAGCTGCCTGACACGCTGATCAGCGCCAACCGCCAGGTCGAAGCACGCAACGACAGCAGCGCGGCCAACACTGTATTTACCCGCGAAGACATCGACCGCCTGCAACCGAGCGATGTGCCAGACCTGCTGCGTCGGGTGCCGGGCGTGCAGGTGGCGCAGGCCGGCGGGCGTGGCAGTCTGCCCGGGATTTATATTCGCGGCACGCAGTCGGCGCAGAGTCTGGTGCTGGTCGACGGCCAGCGCATCGGCAGTTCCACTTCCGGCGACAGCAACCTGCAACACCTGAACATCGAGCAGATCGAGCGCGTTGAAGTGCTGCGCGGTTCGCGTTCGGTGATTTACGGCAGCGACGCGATTGGCGGGGTGATTCAGATCTTCACCCGGCGCGGCACTGAGCAGGGTTTGCAGCCGCGCCTGCATGCTGGCGTCGGCAGCAACCAGACCTTGGAGCGCAGCCTCGGCTTGTCTGGCGGCGATGACAAAACCCGCTTCAACCTCGGCGCCAGTCTCGATGAAACCGCCGGCATTGATCGCACCCACGAGTCATATCCCAGCGATAGCGATCACGATGCTTACCGCAACAAGTCTCTCAGCCTGAGTCTCAGTCATGCACTGACTGATGACATCGAAGTCGGTGCCAACCTGCTGGATAACCGTGGCAAGAGCGAATTCGACAACCCATTCGGTCGTTTTGACATGAATACTTTCGAATCGGTGCAGCAGCAGCCTTACAGCGATTTCAACGTCAGCAGCGTCAGCAGTTACGTCGATGCCCGGATCAACGAAACCTGGAAAACCCGCGTCGAATTCGGCCATACCGAGAACCGCGAGAAGACCCTCGACAAGCTTAGCGATGAACGCACGGTGTTCAACACCTACCGCGATTCGATGAATTGGCAGAACGACCTGACCCTCGACGCACGTAACAGCCTGATCCTTGGCGGCGACTGGTATGAAGACCGGGTCAACAGCAGCACCGCGTTCGATGAGGACAGCCGCTGGAACCGCGCCGCGTTCATCCAGCATCGCTATCAGGCCGACAGCTTCTCCACCGAACTGGGCCTGCGTCACGACGACAACCAGCAATTCGGCAGCCAGAACACCTGGAGCGGCACCTTTACCCTGCCGTTGAATCCGGACAACGACCTGTTGCTCAGCTACAGCGAAGGCTTCCGCGCGCCGACCTTCAACGACTTGTACTACCCGGACTTCAGCAATCCGAACCTGAAACCGGAAACCTCGAAAAGCTACGAGTTGCAATGGCGCAGCCAGTTGAGCGACAGCAGCCGTCTCGAAGCCTCGATTTACCGTACGGACCTGGAAGACGCGATCATTTTCGGCAGCAATTCACGACCTGAGAACGTCGCCTCGGCGCGGATCAACGGTTTTGAAGCGGCGCTGAAACAGCAACTGTTCGGCTGGCAGAGCAACCTTGGCGTATCGATCATTGACCCACGCGACCGCGATACTGGCCATACCCTGGCGCGGCGTGCACGGCGCACGCTGAGTTGGGATCTGGATCGGCAGTTCGACCGTCTGAGCCTCGGCGCCAGTTGGCAGGCGGTAAGCAGCAGCTATGACGACCGGGATAACCGGCAGTCGTTGGGCGGCTATGCATTGTTCGGCTTGCGCAGCAGCTGGGCGCTGAACCGCGAGATCAAGCTGGATCTGAAGGTGGATAACCTGCTGGACAAGGGCTACAGCCGGGCGAATTACAGCTATGACGGCAGCCAGTATGGTTATCGCGAGGAAGGTCGGGCGTGGATGTTTGGCGTCACTTGGACGCCGCAACTCTAAGATCAAACTCGATCAACTGTGGCGAGGGGATTTATCCCCGATGGGTTGCGAAGCAGCCCCAATACAGACACCTCAGTGAATCAGCCAGATTGAGCTCACCGGTTTACGGCTGCTACGCAGCCGGTCGGGGATAAATCCCCTCACTACAGGTTATCGTCAGGCGCGATGAGGTGGCAAAGCTTGGCTGTCGCATCGATCATCTGCCCGCTGGGCCTTTCCAGGCCCTTGTCAGTGACAAGCAGCAGTTTCCCCTGTGTCACCGCCGCCACCTGCTGCCAGGATTTCCACGCATCGAGCTGAGCCTGATCACTCGCCAGAATCACCTCGGGATTGCGCTGCAACACGGCTTCAATACTCACCTGCGGCGCCGGCAGACTGAGGTCGGCGAACACGTTGCGCGCCCCGCACACCTGCAGCGCGTCGCTGATGATCTGCCCTCCGCCCACCGTATACAGCGGCTTGTCCCAGACTTGATAGAACACCTTGAGCGGCGTGTCGCGACGATAGCGCTGGCGAAGGCCATCAAGTGTCTTGCGCAGATCCGCCGCCAACTTCTGCCCCCGCTCAGGCCGACCAAGTTGAGCGGCAATCGCTTCGATCTGCCCGGAAAGCTGTTCGAGGCTGTGCGGTTCGGCAACGAATGTGGGGATGTTCAAACGCTTGAGCTGATCACGCTGTGCCGGGCCGACACTGCCGGGCCAGAGCAACAACAGATCGGGTTTCAGGCTGAGCAGTTGCTCCATGTCGAGCTGGCCATAGCGGCCAACGGAAGGCACTCCGGCAATGGCCGCCGGGCGCTCGCCGGCATCCAGCACGCCGACCAGCAGGTCGGCTGAATCCAGTTCAACGACGATTTCCGACAGAGACGGCGCGAGGCTGACCACGCGCAGACTCGCCAGCGCCGGAGCACTGGCGGCCAGCAGCAGAAGCGCCAGCCAGAGTTGGCGCATCAACCGAGTTGACGCGGAATACGGTAGAGGTAGAACAGCACCGCCGTGGACAACGCCAGCAGCATCAAGGGCACCGCTTCGAGGCCGACGAACACCGCCAGCGCGCCGATCCACGCCGGCAGCGCAGCCACAAGGAAGGCGCTGCGACGACGCGCCGCGAGAGCGATCCACGCCGCAGGTTCTTCAGGGGTATCGAGGGCTTTCTGGGTGGCGATCAGTGCGTGTTTATAACGGCCGAAAAACTTCAGGCTGACAAACATCGACGCCACGCCGGCGATAAAGAACGGCATCGCCAGCACCGGCATGATCCCTTCGCCCTCACCGAACAGTGCGTTGAAGACAAACAACGGCACCAGCGCCAGCGCCAGGTATTTCCACCAGTCGACGCTGAGGCGACGGCGCACCTGACCGCGGGTCACGCGCGGTCGACCTCGCCCTGATGCTCGTTGCCCATCATGTGGTCGAGCTTGCTGGCCTTGGTCGCCAGGTAGAGTTTGTTGTGCGGGTTGTGCCCGGTGTGCAGCGGCACGCGCTCGGCGACGGTGATACCCATGTCGGTCAAGGCTTTGACCTTGCGCGGGTTGTTGGTCATCAGTCGCAATGACTTGACGCCCAGATGCTCGAGCATCGGCAGGCACATGGCGTAGTCGCGCTGGTCGGCGGCGAAACCCAGACGCTCGTTGGCTTCAACGGTGTCGGCGCCGCCGTCCTGCAATTCGTAGGCGCGGATCTTGTTCAACAGCCCGATGCCACGACCTTCCTGACGCAAGTACAGCAGCACGCCACGACCTTCACGGGCGATGGCTTTGAGCGCGCCTTCGAGTTGCGAGCCGCAGTCGCAACGCTGGCTGAACAAGGCATCGCCCGTCAGGCATTCGGAATGCAACCGGCCGAGTACCGGGGCACCGTCGGCGAAATCACCCAGGCTCAGCACGACGTGCTCGCGCCCGGTGGCTTCATCGAGAAAACCGTGCATGGTGAATTGCGCAAAAGGCGTTGGCAGCTTGGAAGCGGCGACAAAAACGACAGGCACCGGTGTGCTCCTGATCTAAAAAAGTCTGAAGATTCGCTGGGCGGCATTGTAACAGCAGCTTTGGGCAGGCGCTTAGGCTGAATTATCGGGCATAACGATCAAAAAGTTTGATAACTACCCCAAGAACACTGCGTCCCTGTGGGAGCTGGCTTGCCAGCGATGGCGTCATATTTGCCACCACTGCGGTTACTGACCCAGCGCTATCGCTGGCAAGCCAGCTCCCACAGGGTTCTTTACCAGCCGGTCAATCGTGATCCGTCGAGACGAACGGATACGGCTGCTTCCACTTCTCGAAGATCGGCTTCAGCTCGCCGCTCTTCACCAACTGGTCCATGCGCTGGTCATACAACGCCATCAATGTGCGGGCCTGTGGCGTATTGGCAAAGCACAGGTACAGCGGCAGTTCGGCGATATGGGTTTTACGGAACTGCGACGGATCCCTGGCCCGGCCGACCACGTAATCGACTTCAGTCTGCGCATCAATGTAATAGTCGGCACGGTTGTGGGTCAGCATCGACAGAATCCCGGTGCGCCGGATGACCTCGTTGTAGCTTTTCACGTTGGGCAAATAATTCTGGTAGTCGTAGCCGCGTACCCAGGCCAGTCGATAGTTGCCCAGGGTTTCCGGACTCGGTGCCGGATTACTGGCGAGGCCCAGCGCGTAGATATGATCGGTGTCGAAGTTCCAGCGCGGATAAAGCAGATCACTGGTCTCTTCATGATAAGAGCCGACACAGGCATCGACTTCGCCACGTTGAGCCAGCCCCACGGAACGCGTGTAAGGCTCGGTACGAATGTCGAGTTTCACCCCGGCCGGCTCGAACACCTTGCGCAACACGTCCCAGCCGAGGCCATGACCATCGGCGGCGGTGTAATCTTCCCAGTCTTCGCTGGCCAGATGAATGACCGAAGGCGTCGGCGCGGCGTCCTGCGCATTGGCGACAGTGCCCAGCAGGATAAAAAACACAAGCGCCCACCAACGTCGAGCCATCCCCAGTCCCCTCACGTAACCCTGACGCCCCCTGGGATCAGGTGAACAGCCACACCAGCCCCTGCATCGCCAGCCAGGCAAAGACACCGGCCAGCACGTCGTCGAGCATGATGCCAAAGCCGCCATGGACATGCCGGTCGACCCAGCGGATCGGCCAGGGCTTGAGAATGTCGAAGAAACGGAACACGAGGAAACCCGCGAGCAACCAGTACCAGCCTTCCGGCACCAGCCACAGGGTGATCCACATCCCGACCATTTCGTCCCAGACGATGCCTTCGTGGTCGTGCACCCGCAGATCGTCAGCGACCTTGCCGCACAGCCAGAAGCCGAACAGCATGGTGATGCCGAGCATCAGCCAGTATCCCCAATCGGGCAGCATCTGCCACAACGGGATAAAGGGTAGCGCAACTAGCGAGCCCCACGTGCCCGGCGCTTTCGGCAGCGTGCCGGAACCAAAGCCGAACGCGAGAAAATGCCAGGGATTGCGCCAGACCGACGGCGGCACGAATTCGGCCGGAACCTGTTTCGGGTGATCTGTCACGGTGTCTCCTGAAAATGTTGATAGCCCCGGATTTGCGGAGTGATGTCACGCCCCTCGCGATCCAGCAGCGCCACGCCCTGCCCCTCGGTCACACGGCCGATCACGTGAATCGGCCAACCGCCGGCCAGCAATGCCGGCAACTCGACGGACGGTAGGGTGAAGGCCAGCACGTAATCATCGCCGCCGCTCAACGCTGCACGCTCGGCACCGCGCTGCCCGAGAAACGCCACTAATGCATCCGACAACGGCACGCGCTCGCGTTCAATCTCGAGTCGAACCTTCGACGCCAGCGCGATATGACCGCAATCGGCGAGCAAGCCGTCCGAGATATCCAGCGCTGACGTGGCTTTGCCGCGCAAGGCCTGACCGAGGGCCAGTTGCGGTTGCGGCGACCAATAGTGGTCGAGCAATGGCTGGCCAATCTCCGGCGCGGCGTCGCGCTGGCCCAGCACCAGCGGCAATGCGCCGGCGGCATTGCCCAGCTCACCCCCGACGCACAACAAGTCCCCCGGTTGCGCGCCGCTGCGGGTCAAGGCTTGTCCGGCGGGCACTCGACCGAACACGGTGACGGTCAGGCTCAACGGCCCACGCGTGGTATCGCCTCCGACCAGCGCGACGCCGCAGTTTTGTGCCATGCGGTTCAAACCACGGGCATAGGCCTGCAGCCACTCGGCGGTCACCGTCGGCACAGTCAGGGCAAGGGTGAAGGCAACGGGCGTGGCGCCCATGGCGGCCAGATCGCTGACCGCGACGGCCAGCGAGCGCTGACCGAGCAGAAACGGATCGCAGGGGTCGGCGAAATGCACGCCGGCCACCAGCGTATCGGTGGAAATCGCCAGCTGTTCCCCGGGAGGAACCGCCAGCAGGGCACAGTCATCGCCGATTCCCAGTGCAACGCCCTCGCCGCCCTGCGCACAAGGCGCGGCGGCGAAGAAATTGCGGATCAGCTCAAACTCGCCCATGGCTGAGACAAAGAGTTCAAGCGCCGATCAGCGCTTGAACGCCTTCACTTCAGCTTCACGCAGGCGCGGAGCCAGCTTGTCGAGTACGCCGTTGACGAACTTGTGGCCGTCGGTCGAACCGAACACTTTGGCCAGCTCGATACCTTCGTTGATCACAACACGGTACGGCACGTCGACGCGCTTGAGCAGCTCCCAGGTGGACAGGCGCAGAACGGCCAGTTCAACCGGGTCCAGCTCTTCGATCGCCAGATCCAGGCAAGGCGTCAGGGCGTTGTCGATTTCGGTCTTGAACTGCGGAACCCCGTGGAGGATTTCGCGGAAGTAAGCACCGTCGACATCAGTGAAATCGTTATCAACGCGGAACTGCGCTTCGATCTCGTTCAGCGATTGCCGAGCCATGTGCCACTGGTACAGCGCTTGAGTCGCGAGCTGACGGGCTTCGCGACGCTTGACGCTTTTCGAGGGCTTGCCGGCATCCGCAGGTTTTGGATCGCGCGGGTTGAAACGATCGCTTTCGTCGCTAATCACTTGGCCTCCAACTGCGCCAGCAGGCTGACCATTTCCAGAGCGGACAGGGCAGCTTCGGCACCTTTGTTACCGGCCTTGGTGCCGGAACGTTCGATGGCTTGCTCGATGGAATCAACGGTCAGGACGCCGAACGCGACCGGTACGCCGAACTCCATGGACACCTGGGCCAGACCCTTGGTGCACTCGCCTGCTACGTATTCGAAGTGCGGAGTGCCGCCACGAATGACTGCGCCGAGGGCGATGATGGCTGCGAACTCACCTTTCTGGGCGACTTTCTGCGCGACCAGCGGGATTTCGAAGGCGCCAGGTGCGCGGATGATGGTGATGTCGCTTTCGCTCACGCCGTGGCGAACCAGGGCATCAACTGCACCGCTGACCAGGCTTTCAACAACGAAGCTGTTGAAGCGGCCCACTACCAAAGCGTAGCGGCCTTTAGGGGCGATGAAGGTACCTTCGATGGTCTTCAGGGTCATTCGTCAGTTCTCTTAAAGAGCCGGGACGCGTCTCGTACGCATCCCTCAGTGATATTAGCTGTGGCGAGGGGATTTATCCCCGATGGACTGCGTAGCAGTCCCAAAACAGGGGCCGCTGCGCAGCCGTCGGGGATGAATCCCCTCACCACAAGAATCCATGTCAACAATGCCGGAAACAACCGGTCATTATTCGGAGGGCACGTATTCTACAACTTCCAGATCGAAACCGGATATCGCATTAAATTTCATTGGCGCGCTCATCAAACGCATTTTGCGCACTCCGAGGTCACGCAGGATCTGCGAACCGGCACCGACGATGCTGTAGGTGGTCGGTTTTTTCGGCGCGGCCTGATCACCGGTTTCACGAATGTGCGCCAGCAACACGTCACCATCGAGCGGGTGACCGAGCAACAGCACCACACCGCTGCCCGCTTCGGCAACCGCAGCCATCGCGGCGCGCAGGCTCCAGCGGCCAGGTTGCTTGACCATCAGCAGGTCGCGCAGAGGGTCCATGTTGTGTACGCGAACCAGGGTCGGTTCTTCGGCGCAAACAGTGCCCAACGTCAGGGCCATGTGCACGTCGCCTTCCACCGAATCACGATAGGTCACCAGGTTGAATTGGCCCAGTTCGCTGTCCAGCGGCTGCTCGGCAATCCGCTGAACGGTACGTTCGTGGATCATCCGGTAGTGAATCAGGTCGGCGATGGTGCCGATCTTGATGTTGTGTTCGGCAGCGAAAGCTTCCAGTTCGGTGCGGCGGGACATGGTGCCGTCGTCGTTCATCACTTCGCAGATCACGCCGCTCGGCTCGAAACCGGCCATGCGCGCCAGGTCGCAAGCGGCCTCGGTGTGGCCGGCGCGAGCCAGGGTGCCACCGGCCTGTGCCATCAGCGGGAAGATGTGGCCCGGGCTGACGATGTCTTCAGCCTTGGCGTCTTTGGCGGCAGCGGCTTGCACGGTGCGTGCACGGTCGGCGGCGGAGATGCCGGTGGTCACGCCTTCGGCCGCTTCGATCGACACGGTGAACTTGGTACCGAAACCGGAACCGTTACGCGGGGCCATCAGTGGCAGCTTCAACAGTTCGCAGCGCTCGCGGCTCATCGGCATGCAGATCAGGCCACGGGCGTGCTTGGCCATGAAGTTGATGTGCGCAGCCGTGCAGCATTCGGCGGCCATGATCAGGTCGCCTTCGTTCTCGCGGTCTTCGTCATCCATGAGGATGACCATCTTGCCTTGGCGGATGTCTTCAACCAGTTCTTCGATGCTATTGAGCGCCACAAGGCACCCCCTTCAGTCAGGATTTGAGGTAGCCGTTGGCGGCCAGAAAGCTTTCAGTGATCGTGCCGCCAGCGCTCGGCTCTGCGGCCTTGTCGCCCAAGAGCAGACGCTCCAGATAACGCGCCAGCAAGTCGACTTCCAGATTCACCCGGCGACCTGGCTTGTAGGACGCCATGATGGTTTCACTCAGGGTGTGCGGAATGATCGTCAGCATGAATTCGGCGCCATCGACCGCGTTCACGGTCAGGCTGGTGCCGTCGACGGTGATCGAGCCTTTGTGGGCGATGTACTTGGCCAGTTCCTTCGGCGCGCGGATGCGAAATTCCACCGCGCGGGCATTGTCGGCGCGCGAGACGATCTCGCCGACACCGTCGACGTGACCGCTGACCAGATGCCCGCCGAGACGGGTGGTCGGCGTCAGGGCTTTTTCCAGATTGACCGGGCTGCCGCTTTTCAGGTCATTCATGGCAGTGCAGTCGAGGGTTTCGCGGCTGACGTCGGCAGCGAAGCCGTCTCCCGGCAGCTCAACGGCCGTCAGGCAGACGCCATTGACTGCGATGCTGTCGCCGAGTTTGACGTCGCTCAGGTCGAGCTTGCCGGTTGCAACATGCACCCGTACATCGCCGCCCTTTGGGGTCAGTGCACGGATACTGCCGATGGATTCGATGATGCCGGTAAACATGGGGTTCTCCTTGAGAACGAAGCCAGCGCTAACGCGATGGCCGGGAATTATACGCTCGCCGATGGAACAGGGATGGCAGTGACTCGCCAGTCATCGCCAACCGCGCGAATTTCAGTGATTTTCAGCTCGGGGGCGTCCTTCATGAAGGACAGCGGCCAGTCCAGCAGCGGACGTGCCGAGGAACCCAGAAACTTGCCGGCGATGAAGATCACGAACTCGTCGACCAGACCGAGCTGAGCAAACGCACCGGCCAGCCGCGGGCCAGCCTCGACCAACACTTCATTGACGCCACGGCCGGCCAGTTCGATCAGCAGTTGATGCAGATCGACCTGACCGTCATCGCCCGGCACGATCAGACACTCCGGACCGTTGGCGTATTGCTCTTCGACTGCCATGCACGTGGCGACCAGCGCCGGCCCAGCCTTGAAGAATGGCGCGTCGAGCGGCACCCGCAGACGACCATCAATCAGCACGCGCAATGGCGGGCGGCTGATGGCCAGAGCAGTTTGTTCGGCATCCAGGCCCAACTCGTCAGCGCGCACGGTCAGGCGGGCGCCATCGGCCAGCACCGTGTCAGCACCGGTCAGGACCACGCTGGCCTGGGCGCGCAAACGCTGCACCGCCGAACGTGCGGCCGGGCCGGTGATCCATTGGCTCTCGCCGCTCTCCATCGCCGTGCGACCGTCGAGGCTCATGGCCAACTTGACCCGCACGAACGGCAAGCCGTGTTCCATGCGTTTCAGGAAACCTTGATTGAGCTTGCGCGCCTCACCTTCCAGCACGCCGCTTTCGGTGGCGATACCGGCATCGGCCAGACGCTGCAAGCCACGGCCGGCCACTTGCGGGTTGGGATCGCGCATTGCTGCGACCACACGCCCAACGCCGGCATTGACCAACGCATCGGCACACGGCGGCGTGCGGCCATGGTGGCTGCAAGGTTCCAGCGTCACGTAAGCGGTGGCGCCCCGGGCCAGTTCACCGGCGGCGCGCAAGGCGTGGACTTCGGCGTGCGGTTCGCCGGCACGTTCATGCCAGCCTTCGCCGACAATCTGCCCGTCCTTCACTATCACGCAGCCCACACGAGGGTTGGGATGCGTGGTGTAGTGACCTTTGCGCGCCAGTTCCAGCGCGCGGGCCATGAAATGGACGTCGAGGATGGCCTGCTCGGCGGCGCGGGTCATTCTTTCACCGGTTCGCGGGCGAGGCGGTCGATCTCTTCGCGGAACTCGTTGAGGTCCTGGAAGCGTCGGTACACCGAGGCGAAACGGATGTAGGCCACTTCATCGAGCTTTTGCAGCTCGGCCATCACCAGTTCGCCGACCACGAGGGATTTGACCTCGCGCTCGCCGGTGGCGCGCAGCTTGTGCTTGATATGGACCAGAGAGGATTCGAGGCGCTCGACGCTCACCGGACGTTTCTCCAGGGCGCGTTGCATGCCGGCGCGGAGTTTTTCTTCGTCGAACGGTTGGCGGCTGCCGTCGGTTTTGATCAGGCGCGGCAACACCAGTTCGGCCGTCTCGAACGTCGTGAAACGTTCGCCGCAGGCCAGGCATTCACGCCGGCGGCGCACCTGTTCGCCCTCGGCGACCAGACGCGAGTCGATGACCTTGGTGTCGTTGGCACCGCAGAAGGGACAGTGCATGGTGGCTGGCAACAAAAAAAGGGAGGGCCATGGTAGCGCATCCCGGTGGCAAGACAAGCCATAGGGTTTGCGGTATACAGACGGGCATGATCGTTTGATCCATGGATTTCATTTTGCCGGAGCCGCCAATGCCTTTACGTCCGCTCGTTTTGCTCAGTCTTTTCAGCCTGCTGGTGGCCTGTGGCAGCGATGCGCCCAAGCCGCAACCGCCGACGCCGGGACCTGCGCCTCAACAGGCACAGAAAAAAGCCAAGGAGGCCGCCGACCTCGGCCCGCTGCCCGCCTATCAGCGCGAATTGAGCGGCACCCTGCAAGGCGTACCAGCCGGTGCCGAAGTCGAACTGGCGCTGCTGGTGATCGATGAAAAGGATCGTCCGCAACAATTGCTCGCCAGTTCCAGCCTGATCGGCAACAACCAGATCCTGCCGTTTCGCCTGCGCTTCAACCCGGACGCGTTTCCGGCCGGGGCACGGGTTGAGCTACGCGGCCGCGCCAGCCAGTCCGGCCAGTTGATCCTGCACCTGCCGTCGCAGACCATCACTCAGCCGACCACGCAGGCGCTGGGCCAACTGCAATTTGTCAAAGCACCATGAATGCACCGCTCGACCTGCAACAGGCCTTAGGTGAATTGCTCGGCGACGCCAGACTCAAGGCCTGTGCGTTGCCGGACACCGATTTAAAGCTGTGGCTGATCGACGGCGACAACATGGCCCGCGAATTCAGTCAGGAAGAAACCCAGCGAATCCTGCACGAACCGCCGTACTGGAGTTTTTGCTGGGCCAGTGGACTGGCAGTGGCGCGTTATCTGGCCGAGTTTCCAGAATGGGTTCGTGGCAAACGCGTGCTGGATTTCGGCGCAGGGTCCGGCATCGCCGGGATTGCCGCAGTGAAGGCCGGGGCACTGGAAGTGGTGGCCTGCGATCTCGATCCGCTGGCGATCGCCGCGTGCCGGGCGAATGCCGAACTCAACGATGTGCAGATGAGTTATTCGACGGACTTTTTTGCCGAAGCGGATCGCTTTGATCTGATCCTGGTGGCGGATGTGTTGTATGACCGGGAGAATCTGCCGTTGCTTGATGCGTTTCTCAGCCGTGGCCGTGAAGCGTTGGTGGCGGATTCGCGGGTTCGGGACTTTCAGCATCCTTTGTATGAGCGGATTGAGATGCTTGAGGCGATGACCTTGCCGGATCTGGCGGAGCCTGAAGAGTTTCGCCATGTCAGCCTGTACCACGCCCGGCGCTGACTAAAAAGCATCGCGGGCAAGCCCGCTCCCACAGTGACCGAGTCGAACCGAGATTTTGTGTACGACACAGAACCCTGTGGGAGCGGGCTTGCCCGCGATGGCGTCCTCCCTGACAACTCATCTCTAACTTTCGGCCACACCCCACCAAGCCGTATAGTTGCCCCATCCACGCTTTGACGAGATCCCCCATGAGTGAGCCAACGCCGTACATCTTCGACGCCACGACTGCCGATTTCGACCAGTCGGTAATCGAAGCCTCTTTCAACAAACCTGTGCTGGTGGATTTCTGGGCCGAATGGTGTGCGCCGTGCAAAGCGCTGATGCCGATGCTGCAAGGCATTGCCGAGAGCTATCAGGGCGAACTGCTGCTGGCCAAGGTCAACTGCGACATCGAGCAAGACATCGTCGCCCGCTTCGGCATTCGCAGCCTGCCGACCGTGGTGCTGTTCAAGGACGGGCAACCGGTCGACGGTTTTGCCGGGGCACAACCGGAATCCGCCGTACGCGCCTTGCTTGAGCCGCATGTGCAGATGCCGGCGCCGGCCGCTGCCGATCCATTCGAACAGGCTCAGGCCTTGTTTGATGACGGCCGTTTCGCCGATGCCGAAGCGGCGTTGGTGGTCATGCTCAATGAAGACAACACCAACGCCAAGGCGCTGATCCTCTACGCCCGCTGCCTGACCGAACGCGGTGAACTGGACGAAGCACAAACCGTGCTCGACGCGGTCAAGAGCGATGAGCACAAGGCCGCTCTGGCCGGGGCCAAGGCGCAGATCAAGTTTCTCGGCCTTGCCCGCGACCTGCCGGACGCTGCCGACCTGAAAGCGCGTTTGGCGAAAGATCCGCAGGACGATGAAGCTGTCTATCAACTGGCGATTCAGCAACTGGCTCGTCAGCAGTACGAAGCCGCGCTGGAGGCACTGCTGAAGTTGTTCATCCGCAACCGCAGCTATGGCGAAGGTTTGCCGCACAAGACCTTGCTGCAAGTGTTCGAGTTGCTCGGTAACGATCATCCGTTGGTGAATGTGTACCGTCGCAAGGTGTTTGCCGCGCTTTATTAAGATCAAGAGATCGCAGCCTTCGGCTGCTCCTGCATGGATTTTTTACGTCCCTCCTGTAGGAGCTGCCGCAGGCTGCGATCTTTTACGCTCTACTCGATCCAGCTGTAGAGCGGCGTATCTGCGCCGCTCACCACTTTCACATCCGAACTATGGCGCAAACGCACCAACAGGCGCTTGCCTGAAACCGCGCTGCCCGTCAGCCCTTCCAGTTGTTCGAGCAGATCAGGCCCGCTGAGCTGGCCAGCCTTGCGCAGCAAATCCCTGGCGACCTGCCACAAGGCATCGTCCTGATTCAGCGGTTTCGCCACTGGCGCCGAAGCGGTTGCCGCTTGAGCAATCTGCGGCTGCGCGCCAAGGGCCGAGCCCAGCTTCGCCCAATCGCTGTCATCCAGTTCCACTGTCAAATCCACCGGCACGTCACCGACGGTTCCGCGTATCCGCAACATTGAGTTCGCTCCCGCACATTTCTGACCTGCATGCTCCCACGGGACTTGTGTAACGCCAAGCGCACCTGCATCACATGCGTCTGACACTTTTCACGCAATCATCTACATTGCTCTCTTTCCCTTGGAAAGGATGCCCATGTCTTCAGGACGAAAACTGGCCTCGAAGGGAGGCCCAATCTGATGCAGCCACAAAGGCATCAAGTGTCACCCGCTCAAATGAACCGCCTGTTTTGGGTACTCCTGACAATTGTGCTTCTGCTGATCGCGGGTTGGCGTTTTTGGTCGCCTGTCGACCTTTCATCGTGCCAACGCGACGCGACTGCATCAGGGCCACTTACCGCATTCATTCGTGACTACTTTGAGCACAACGCTCGTATCGACTGGCGGGACATGGATGACCGTTTCGACATACTTTCCACTGCCGAAGGCCAAAAGATTGCTGGCCAATCACAGCTGTACACCTGCGAAGCGCTGCAGATACTGCAAAGCCCGGCGTTCAGTCAGAGTGAAAAAATATTCACTACGGCGTTGATGTTCCATTTGCCGATCAGTCAGTACATGGGTTTCATGGATCGCAGCCATCAACTCTACAAAGAGCACAGCATCGATCGGGAAGTGATGAAGCTTGTGGTACTGCCGCGCGGAACAGCAATCAACTACTGGTGGCTTCCGGCTTGGCGCCAGCGCTTCACTCGCGATGCCCCGCACGTACTCGATGCAAATCTGACCAGGCATGTGCTCTCGGGCCATTACTGGTTCGACTATCCCGGCGCAGGCTTCTGACTCTACAAGCATGACCTGCAATCTACGCACCGCTCTGGAATCTGTCCCGGGCGGAGCTCAGTCTTGCCTTGCGCAAAACGGAGCGCACGGGCAAACTCTGCACACTTTCGTTATAAGATTACATAACAAACTCTTCACTTTACTTCCCGGAGACCGCCATGCGTAGTCTGCTGCTCGCTTTGCCGTTTGCCCTGTTGCCGCTGGCCATCGCCCATGCTGCCGATGAGCATGATCACGACCATGAACACGGCAGCCTCGGCGCGCATGAACATGGCGTTGGTCGTCTGAACGCCGCACTCGACGGCCAGACCCTGGAACTGGAGCTGGAAAGCCCGGCGATGAATCTGGTCGGATTTGAACACGTCGCCAGCACTGACGCCGACAAAGCCAAAGTCGCCGCCGCCCGCGCTCAGCTTGAGAAGCCATTGGCCCTGTTCAACCTGCCCGGCGCTGCCGGTTGCAAAGTGGTCAGCCAGGAACTGGAAAGCCCGTTGTTCGGTGACAAGCCGGATGCCGACGACCATGACGACGATGAAGCGGACAAGGACGGTCACGAGCATCACCACGATCACAGCGAAATCCATGCGCACTATCAGTTCAACTGCGCGGCGCCGGGTGCACTGAAGACGCTGGATCTGGCGAACATCTTCAATACCTTCCCGGCCACCCAGAAGATTCAGGTACAACTGATCAGCGCGAGCGGCCAGCAAGGCACCGAAGTGACGGCCAAGGCTGCTGCGCTGAAATTCTGAATCCTGTAGAGATCCCCTGTAGGAGTGAGCCTGCTCGCGATGACGCTGGCACATTCGGCAACCATGCTGACTGACCCACCGCCATCGCGAGCAGGCTCACTCCTACACAAGGGCCACTCAACTATCCGACCGGTTTCAAATGACCCAAGCACTCATCGAACTGTCCGACCTGGGCTTCAGTTGGCCCGGTCACCCGCCGCTGCTGGACATCCCGGCGTTTCGTCTAGAGCCGGGTGAAACCCTGTTCCTCAAAGGCCCCAGCGGCAGCGGCAAGACCACTCTGCTTGGTCTGCTCGGCGGTGTGCAGAAGCCCGATCGCGGCAGCATCCGCCTGCTCGGCCAGGAGTTGACCGATCTTTCCGCCGGCGCCCGCGATACCTTCCGCGTCGATCACACCGGCTACATCTTTCAGCAATTCAACCTGCTGCCCTTCCTCTCGGTGCGCGAAAACGTCGAGTTGCCCTGCCACTTTTCCAAACTACGCGCCGAGCGGGCGAAACAGCGTCACGGCAGCGTCGATCAAGCCGCGGCCACGTTGCTCGCCCACTTGGGCCTGAAGGATGAAAGCATCCTCAGTCGTCGTGCCGATTCGCTGTCGATTGGTCAGCAACAACGAGTCGCCGCCGCCCGTGCATTGATCGGCCAACCGGAACTGGTGATCGCTGACGAGCCGACTTCGGCATTGGACTACGACGCCCGGGAGAACTTCATCCGCCTGTTGTTCGCCGAATGCCGCGAGGCCGGTTCCAGTCTGTTGTTCGTCAGTCATGACCAGAGCCTGGCGCCGCTGTTCGACCGTCACCTTTCCCTGGCCGAGCTCAATCGCGCCGCCACGTCTGCCGAGGTCTGAGATGTATTTGTTTCGTCTAGCCATGGCCAGCCTGGCCAACCGCCGTTTTACTGCGTTGCTCACTGCCTTCGCCATTGCCCTGTCGGTGTGCCTGCTGCTCGCCGTAGAACGGGTGCGCACCGAAGCCAAAGCCAGTTTCGCCAGCACCATCAGCGGCACCGACCTGATCGTCGGCGCCCGTTCCGGCTCGGTGAACCTGTTGCTGTACTCGGTGTTCCGCATCGGCAACGCCACCAATAACATCCGCTGGGACAGCTTCGAACATTTCGCCAACAACCCGAAAGTGAAGTGGGCGATCCCGATGTCCCTGGGTGATTCCCATCGCGGCTATCGTGTGATGGGCACCACCGAAGCCTATTTCGAGCACTACCAGTACGGCCGCCAGCAGCATCTGCAACTGGTCGATGGTCGCGCCTTCGCCACCGATCCGTTTGAAGTGGTGCTGGGTGCCGAAGTGGCCGAGGCCCTGCATTACAAACTCGGCGACCAACTGGTGCTGGCCCACGGCGTGGCGGCGATCAGTCTGGTCAAGCACGACGATAAGCCGTTCACTGTGGTCGGCATTCTCAAGCGCACCGGCACCCCGGTGGATCGCACGCTGCACATCAGCCTCGGTGGCATGGAAGCAATTCACATTGACTGGCACAACGGCGTGCCGGCGCGGGGCAACGGCCGGATCACGGCGGATCAGGCACGCAACATGGACCTGACGCCGCAAGCGATCACCGCGTTCATGCTCGGCCTCAACAGCAAGATTTCCACCTTTGCCCTGCAACGCGAGATCAACGAGTTCCGTGGCGAACCGATGCTGGCGATCCTGCCAGGCGTGGCCCTGCAAGAGTTGTGGAGCCTGATGAGCACCGCAGAAAAAGCCTTGTTCGTGGTCTCGCTGTTCGTGGTGCTGACCGGGTTGATCGGCATGCTCACGGCGATTCTCACCAGCCTCAACGAACGGCGCCGGGAGATGGCGATCCTGCGCTCGGTCGGCGCACGGCCGTGGCACATCGCGAGCCTGCTGGTACTGGAAGCCTTTGCCTTGGCGTTGACCGGGGTGATCGCCGGGCTGGCGTTGCTGTACATCGGCATCGCCGCTGCGCAAAGTTATGTGCAGGCCAATTACGGCTTGTATCTGCCGCTGGCGTGGCCGAGCGAGTATGAATGGACGCTGCTCGGTGGCATTCTGGCGGCCGCGCTGCTGATGGGCAGCGTGCCGGCCTGGCGCGCGTATCGCCAATCTCTGGCCGATGGCCTGTCGATCCGTTTATGAGGATGTTCACCATGCCCCGCGCCGTGCTTGCGCTGTTATTGCTGGTCGCCCTGCCCGTTTGGGCGGCGGCGCCGAAAGACCTGACCTGGTCGGAAATGATCCCCCCGGACGCCGCGCCGGAAGTGCCGAACATGACCCCGCTGCACGACCTGTCGAAGATGAGCGATGCGCTGTCCGCTGAATCTGCGCCAGCGGCCAGACAGGACATGCCGAACGCGCCGGTGGTGCAATCACTCGACGGTCAGAACATTCGTTTGCCGGGCTACATCGTGCCGCTGGAAGTCAATGAAGAAGGACGCACCACGGACTTTTTGCTGGTGCCGTACTTCGGCGCGTGCATCCATGTGCCGCCACCGCCGTCGAACCAGATCGTGCATGTGAAAAGCGAACTCGGCGTGAAGCTCGATGAGCTGTATCAGCCGTATTGGGTCGAGGGGCCGTTGCAGGTCAAGGCGTCGAGCAGTGAACTGGCGGATGCCGGGTATCAGATGGATGCCGACAAGATTTATGTGTATGAGCTGCCGGAGTGAGCCCGACAGTTCTGTGCAGTTTGTAGGGACCTCATCGCTGGCAAGCCAGCTCCCACAGGTTTTGTGAGTGATACAGGTTTTGTGAACGACTCGATCACTGTGGGAACTGGCTTGCCAGCGATGAGCCCCTCAAAGGTTCCACAAGAAATCATCCCTTCACTGTTTCATTGAGCTGAGTCAAAAGACCGTATCAGTTGGCTTCGTACCATAGGACATCAAACATTTTTAACGTCCTTTCGGAGCCCCCATGAACAAGTCCTTGCTCAGCGCTTCGCTGTTTGCTCTCGCGCTCGCAGCCCCGCTCGCCCACGCTCACGATGCCGGTGACATCCTGATCCGTGCCGGTGCAATCACCGTCAATCCGAAGGCCGACAGCTCCAGCGTCAAGGTCGATCAGGGTCCGCTGAGCGGCACCAACCTGGGCGGCAAGGCGACCATGAGCAGCGACACTCAACTGGGCCTGAACTTCGCTTACATGCTCACCGACCACGTCGGTATCGAGTTGCTCGCGGCCACGCCGTTCGAACATGACGTGAAGATCAAAGGCACTGCCCTGCCAGCCGCCAACGGCAAGCTGGGTACGCTGAAGCACCTGCCACCGACTCTCAGCGTCGTCTACTACCCACTGGATTCGAAGTCGCCGTTCCAACCGTATGTCGGCGGCGGCATCAACTACACCTGGATCTACGACGAGCACGTTGGCAGCGAAGCCAGTGCCAACGGCTTCAGCAACTTCAAGGCGAAAAACTCCTGGGGTCTGGCCTGGCAGGTCGGTGCTGATTACATGCTGACCGACAACATCATGCTCAACGCCCAGGTGCGCTACATCGATATCGATACCCGCGCGACTGTGGAGAACAACGCCGTTGCGCCGGGCACTCGTGCTCGGGTGAACGTAGACGTTGATCCATTTGTGTACATGGTCGGTCTGGGCTACAAGTTCTAAGGAACATTCGCGTGGTGGTGAATGCGGGCTAATGTGGCGAGGGAGCTTGCTCCCGCTGGGCTGCGAAGCGCCCCCAAAACAGGCACTAGCGGTGCTTCAGAAAAACCGCAGATTGGATTGGCGACTGCTACGCAGTCGAGCGGAAGCAAGCTCCCTCGCTACAGGGATCGCATCTGAGTCAAAGCGATACCCCGCCCACAAAAAAGGCGCCTGCAAAGGCGCCTTTTTTGTTTCTGCGTTTTATCTTCCCAGCAACCGCGCCAGACCCACGCTCATCGGCGTCTGCTCTGGCATCTTGAATCGCTCCAGCAGGCGCCCGTTGTTCGCACGCGAATGACGGATGTCGCCGGAGCGAGCCGGGGCGTAGCTGATCGCAGGCAGTTCGCCGACCACTTTCTGCAATTCGGCGAGCATCTGCTTCAGGCTCATCGCCTGATTCCAGCCGGCATTCACCGGACCGACTTCCACTTCAGGCTTCTCGAGCGCCTGCACCAGAAGAGCAACCAGATCCTCGACATAGAGAAAGTCGCGCGTCTGCTCGCCATCGCCGAACACGGTGATCGGCAAGCCTTTCTGCGCACGCTCGCTGAAAATGCTGATGACGCCGGAGTACGGCGAGGACGGATCCTGGCGCGGGCCGAAGATATTGAAGAAGCGAAAAATCGCCGGCTCCAGACCGTGCTGGCGGCGATAGAAGTCGAAGTAATACTCGCCCGCCAGTTTGTCTGACGCGTAGGGCGTCAGCGGCGCCTTGGGCGTGTCTTCATCAATCGACTCGCCCTCGCCATTGTTGCCGTAAACCGCCGCACTGGAGGCGTACACCACGCGTTTGACGCCGGCCAGACGCATGGCTTCGCAGACATTCAGCGTGCCGATGAAATTGCTCTGATGAGTCTTCACCGGATCGTCCACCGACGCCTGCACCGAGGCGACTGCTGCCAGGTGAACGACCGCGCTGCAACCTTGCACCGCCTGGGCAACCAGTGCCGCATCGGCGACATCGCCGACAATCAGCTCGACCCGAGGATTATCCAGCGGCAGATTGCTGCGTTTGCCGGTCGACAGATCGTCGAGGATTCGCACCGAGTGCCCCTTGGCAAGCAAGGCATCCGTCAGGTGCGAACCGATGAAACCGGCGCCGCCGGTGATTAAAACAGTACCTTCAGCCATGACGATAAAACCTATCCAGTAAGCCCGGGAGAGCGGCACGCCAGGCGCGCGGCTTGATCCCGAAAGTGTGTAGAATTTTTTTGCAGGCGAGCACCGCGTGTTGCGGTTCCTCGGCTGCGTCCGGGCGCGCGGCGTGAGCCTGCGCGGTGGGTGCTTCGATGGCCAGCGCATGCAGGCTGCGGGCTTCGGTCAGAATCGCCTGGCCCAGCGCTAGCGGGGTGGTCGCCTCGTGGCCGGCGTAATGATACGTACCCCACAGCGGCGCCGCGCAATCGAGTTGCTTGAGCACCGAGATAATCACCCGGGCGGCGTCGTCGACCGGGGTCGGATTGCCCCGGCGGTCGTCGGCCAGAAGCAATTCTTCCGGTTGCTCGGCACGGGCGAGGAAACGTCCGAGGGTGCCATCAGGGCTGTCATCGAGCAGCCAGCCGAAACGCAACAGAACGTGCTGCGGGCAGGTCGCGCGCACGCTTTGTTCGATCCGCCACAACGCCTGACCGCGCAGGCCCAGTGGCACCGGTTCGTCTTTTTCGCTGTATGCAGTGGCACGCGAACCGTCGAACACCCGATAACTGGACGGTTGCACGAGGACGATATTGTGGTGCTGGCACAGTTCGGCGAGCCGCTCGATGGCGCGTTCCTGCCCGGCCATGCGGCTTTCGCTGACCGTCTCGGCCTGAAACCAGTCGAAATAGTAGGCGAGATTGATCAACGCATCGGGACGAGTATCGTCGAGAAGTTGCGTCAGGCTCGCGGCATCCCAGCCGTCTTCGGGCGGGCGGGGGGCGAGGAAACCGATGTCTTCCTCCGCACCGAGGCGAATCAGCGCCTGCCCAAGGGCATTTCCGCCGCCCAGTAACATAAGGCGCATTCGCATAAAGTCAGCAGGCCCAGTCTGATAGGAACGATGGCTTTGGCGACGGGACTTGTGGAACCGTCGTCGATAATTGCCGGAATCGTTGCATTTTGCGGGTTTAGTGCGCAACCGTCATCCGTAAAGTGTAGATCCCCTGATTTATGCCGTAGCTACTGGCCCCATCGCTGGCAAGCCAGCTCCCACAGGATTTGTGTACAGCGCGGACCCTGTGGGAGCTGGCTTGCCAGCGATGGGGCCCTGATAGCCAGTGGAGATCCCAGCGGTACTTGCATCTTCCCGCCCTCACCCGCATAACTTGTCCCATGAATCTGCCCCTTCCCACGGACGCGGCGCTGGCAGGCTTTCACCCCGCCGTCAGCGCCTGGTTCAGCAGCACTTTCCCGACGGTCACCGCCGCCCAGGCCCGCGCATGGCCGCTGATCCGCCAGCGCCGCTCGACGCTGATTGCCGCACCGACCGGTTCGGGCAAAACCCTCACCGCATTCCTCGCCGTGCTCGACGATCTCGTCCACCGGGGCCTGGCAAAATCTGACGGACTGCCCGATGAGACCCTGGTGGTCTATGTCTCGCCGCTCAAGGCGCTGTCCAACGACATTCGCATCAACTTGCAGAATCCGCTGGCCGGGATCACCGAGCAACTGCGCCAGATGAACCTGCCGGAACTGCACATCACTACCGCCGTGCGCACCGGCGACACCCCGCAAAAAGAACGCGCCGCCATGCGCAAGACCGCTCCGCACATTCTGGTGACCACCCCGGAATCGCTCTACGTGCTGCTTGGTTCAGAATCAGGCCGGAAAATGCTCGGCACCACGCGCACGGTGATCATCGACGAAATCCACGCGATGGCCGCCGGCAAGCGCGGCAGTCATCTGGCCCTGAGCCTGGAACGGCTGCAAGCGCTGTGCGCCGAACCGCTGACCCGCATCGGCCTGTCCGCCACGCAGAAACCGGTAGCAGCCGTGGCGCAATTCCTCGTTGGCAGCGGTCGCCCCTGCGAAATCATCGACATCGGCCATTCGCGCCCCCGGGATCTGGGGATCGAAGTACCGCCCGTGCCGTTGTCGGCGGTCATGGCCAACGATGTCTGGGAGCTGGTTTACGAGCGCCTCGCCGAACTTGCCCGCGAACACCGCACCACACTGATTTTCGTCAACACCCGCCGCCTCGCCGAACGCCTGAGCCGCCACCTCAGCGAGCGTCTCGGCAAACACGCGGTGGCGGCGCACCACGGCAGTCTGGCCAAGGAATTTCGTCTCGACGCCGAACAGCGGCTCAAGCGTGGCGAACTGCAAGTGCTGATCGCCACCGCGTCACTGGAACTGGGTATCGATATCGGCGAAGTCGACCTGGTCTGCCAAATCGCCTCGCCGCGCTCCATCGCCGGATTTCTGCAACGGGTCGGGCGCTCCGGCCACCAGGTCGGAGGCACGCCCAAGGGGCGCTTGTTCGCCACTACCCGTGACGACCTGATCGAGTGCGCCGCCCTGCTCGACTGCGTGCGCCGTGGCGAACTCGACACCCTGCACATCCCCGAAGCACCGCTGGATGTACTGGCGCAGCAGATCATCGCCGAAGTCAGTTGCCAGGAATGGCCGGAAGACGCGCTGCTGGCGATGTTCCGTAAAGCTTCGCCCTATCGCGATCTCGATGAAAAACACTACCAGGCCCTACTGGCGATGCTCGCCGAGGGCTACAACGGCCGACAAGGTATTCGCAGCGCTTACCTGCATCGCGACGCGGTCAGCCGCACCTTGCGTGGCCGGCGCGGCTCGCAACTGACGGCGGTGACCAGCGGCGGCACTATCCCGGACAACGCCGATTACAGCGTGATGCTCGAGCCCCAAGGCCTGAACATCGGCAGCGTCAACGAAGACTTCGCGGTGGAAAGCATCGCCGGCGATGTATTTCAGCTCGGCAACACCTCCTACCGAATCCTGCGGGTGGAAACCGGTAAGGTGCGGGTCGAGGATGCGCAAGGACAGCCACCGACCATTCCGTTCTGGCTCGGCGAAGCGCCGGGGCGCAGCGATGAACTGTCCTCGGCGGTGGCACGCCTGCAAGCGCAGCTCGACGAGTTGCTCGGCGCCAGCCCCGGCAATCTGCAACCGGCGCTCGACTGGCTGACGCAAACCCTCGGCCTCAACCTTGCCAGCGCCGAACAACTGGTCGAATACCTCGCTCGCGCACGCCAGACCCTTGGCGCCCTGCCCTCGCAAGACACGTTGTTGATGGAGCGGTTTTTCGACGAGTCCGGAGGTACCCAACTGATCATCCATTCGCCGTTCGGCAGCCGCATCAACCGTGCCTGGGGTCTGGCCCTGCGCAAGCGTTTCTGCCGCACCTTCAACTTCGAGTTGCAGGCGGCGGCCAGTGAAGATGCGATCGTGCTGTCGCTGTCCACCAGTCACAGTTTCGAGCTTGATGATGTCTGGCGTTATCTGCACAGCAACAACGCCGAGCACACCCTGATTCAAGCGGTGCTTGATGCGCCGCTGTTCGGCGTGCGCTGGCGCTGGAATGCCGGCGTAGCGCTGGCGTTGCCGCGTTTTACCGGCGGACGCAAAGTCGCGCCGCAGTTGCAGCGCATGAAGAGCGAAGACCTGATCGCCAGCGTGTTCCCCGATCAGATCGCCTGCCTGGAAAACCTCGCCGGCGAGCGCGAGATTCCCGAGCATCCGCTGGTGGAGCAGACCCTCGACGATTGCCTGCACGAGGCGATGGACAGTGAAGGCTGGCTCCATCTGCTGCGGCGCATGGAAAGTGGCGAGGTGCGCCTGATCAGCCGCGATCTGCCGGCGCCGTCACCGCTGGCGGCAGAGATTCTCAGCGCCCGCCCCTACACCTTTCTCGATGACGCGCCGCTGGAAGAGCGCCGCACCCAAGCGGTGATCAACCGACGCTGGAGCGATCCGCAATCCACCGATGATCTGGGTGCGCTGGATACCGACGCGATCAACGCGGTGCGTGAAGAAGCCTGGCCGACGCCCGCGAACATCGATGAAATGCATGAAGCACTGATGAGCCTTGCCTGCATCAGCGACCGTGAAGTTCAGGCGGGCGAACACTGGCGCGAATGGCTCGACACGTTGACTGCGAGCGGTCGCGCCTGCCACTTGCAGATCGATTCACAGCGCTCGTTGTGGCTGGCCCGAGAGCGCCTGACGTGCCTGCAAGCGCTTTATCCACAGGCCACGCTGCAACCGCCGCAACAAGCACTGCCCGGTTTCGATGAGGTCTGGACGTTCGATGACGCATTGGTTGAAGTGATCCGCGCCCGACTCGGCGCCTTCGGTCCGCTGCCGTTAGCCGCCATTGCCGAACTACTCGCGTTGCCGACACCGCAGGTCAATCAGGCCCTCGCGCAACTGGAACGCGAGGGTTACGTATTACGCGGCCAATTCACGCCGGGATCGGCAGTGGAAGAATGGTGCGAGCGCCACTTGCTGGCGCGGATTCATCGCTACACGGTCAAGCGCCTGCGCCGGGAAATCGAGCCGGTGGCGTTGCAGGACTTCATGCGGTTTCTGTTCGACTGGCAGCATCTGGCCCCCGCCACGCAAGGCCAGGGCAGCGCGGTTTTACCAGCGATTGTCGGTCAGTTCGAAGGCTATGCGGCGGCCGCATCGGCGTGGGACAGCGACATCCTCCCGGCGCGGCTGAAGGACTACTCGCCGAGCTGGCTGGATGATTTGTGCCGCAGCGGCAAACTGGTGTGGACGCGCCTCAGTGCCCGCCAGAAAGTCAGCGGCACGGCATTGCGCAGCACGCCGATTGTGCTGCTGCCGCGCAGCCAGGTCGGGTTATGGAGTGCGCTGGCCGAACAGACGCCGGCCAGCGAACTGTCGCCGAAAACCCGGAAGGTGTTCGAGGCATTGAGTCAGCACGGCGCACTGTTTTTCGATGAGTTGATTCATGAGGCGCATCTGCTGCGCAGCGAACTGGAAATCGCCTTGCAGGAACTGGTCGGCGCAGGGTTGGTGAATGCCGACAGCTTCGCCGGCCTGCGCGCGCTGATCACCCCGGCGAGCAAGCGCCAGCAGCGTAGCAGTCGTCGCGGACGCGGCGCGTTTGTCGGCGGCATGGACGATGCCGGGCGTTGGGCTTTGCTGCGGCGCGGGCAGGCTGTGGACAACAACCAAATTCTGGAACATGTCGCGATGACTTTGCTGCGCCGCTACGGCGTGGTGTTCTGGCGCCTGCTGGAACGTGAGGCCGACTGGTTGCCGAGCTGGCGTGAGTTGCTGCGTACCTTTCATCGACTGGAAGCACGCGGCGAGATTCGTGGCGGGCGGTTTGTCAGTGGCTTGGCCGGTGAACAGTTTGCCTTGCCCGAAGCGATTCCGTTGCTGCGTGAAGTACGGCGGCGGCCGCACGACGGGAGTTTGATTGCGGTGTGCGGGGTTGATCCGCTGAACCTGGCCGGGACTTTGTTGCCGGGGGTGAAAGTGCCGGCGCTGGCGAGCAATCGGTTGGTGTATCGGGATGGTTTGCCGGCGGCGGCGGTGATTGCCGGCAAGCAGCAGATCTGGCTGGAGCTGGATCAGATCTCGATGGAACAAATGCGCAGCAAACTGATCCGGAATTGAGGTTGGTGGTTCTGGCCTCATCGCTGGCAAGTCGAATCGTCGCACCGCAGCTCCCACAGTGATTTGTGGTGTGCCTTCTATTCCAGCATCACCCGGTACCCTGTGGGAGCTGGCTTGCCAGCGATAGGGCCAGCACTCACACCACAAATCCCCCAGTCAAGTCCGCGACTCCTGCGGCAACTCGGTCGCGATTACCTCCTGCGGCTGCCGCTTCGGCAACAAAACCTGCTGTGGATAAGTCTGCGCAAAGTGCACCGTCGGGTTGTTATCCACAAGCTTCTTCAACCGCTGGTTGAACGCACGACTCACCGCATACTGCCCGCCCGACACCGTACGGAACTGCGCCGTCAGTACCACGCCGTTCAGATCCATCTTGTCCACGCCAAACACATCCAGCGGCCCTTGCAGGTTGTACTTGAGGAACGGGTCTTCGCGGATCGAATCACCGGTCTCGCGGATCAATTCGATAGCCTTGTCGACATCCGTGTCATAGGTGAACTGCACCGAGAAAAACGCATAGGCGAATTGCCGCGATTGGTTGGTGACAGCCTTGATCTGGCCGAACGGCACCGAGTGCACAAAACCCTTGCCGTCACGCAGGCGCAGGGTGCGGATGGTCAGCCCTTCCACTGTGCCGGCATGTCCGGAATCGAGCACCACCCAGTCGCCGATCGACAGAGTGTCTTCAATGATGATGAACAGCCCGGTGATCACGTCCTGCACCAGTTGCTGCGAACCGAAGCCGATGGCCAGACCGACCACCCCGGCACCGGCCAGCAGCGGCGCGACGTTGATCCCCAGATTGGCCATGGTGGTGATCGCGCAGATCACCACGAGGATGATTTTGATCGCATTGCGCAGCAGCGGCAGGATGGTTTTCACCCGAGTGCTGGGCTGGCGCGCGGCGCGTTTACTGAGTGGCGGTTTCAGGGCTTCCTGAATCGCCGTGTCGAGCACCACCCACAACAACCACGTCACCAGAAAGATCAGGCCGATGCTGCTCAAGGCGTTACTGATTGCCCGCCCGACCGTGCTGCTCTGGGCGAAATCGAGCAGCGACACGCCCCAGATCCGCCCGAGGATATCGATGAAGGCAATCGCGATAACGATCCGCAGCAACGCGTGCAACAGGCTGAGAAAGCGCTCCTTGTAGGCGCTACTGCGTTGTAACGCCTCGGCTTTTCGCGACTTGAACAGGTGCTGCAGGATGGTGCTGAGAAACACCGTGCCGATCAACAGCACCGTGGTGAACAACGCGCAGCGCAGGGCCTTTTGATTGTCCTCGCCAATGCCGATCAGATTGACCGCCGAGACCAGCACCATCAATACAATCGGCCAGTACCAAAGCCCGGAAAAAATCCGCAGCGACTCCTGCAATGACGGTTGTTTCAACCGCTGGCTCAAAGGCCGGTTGCGGATCAGATGCGCCACCGGACGGCGCAGGCGAATCACCAGCAAACCGAAGATGATCGAAGCGATCAGCCCGGTGAACACCGCGATGCTGCTGGTGATGTTGCCGCCCAGTTGCCGGGCAATCTGCGGGCTGGTCAGTGCGTCGCTGAGGGCGGCGAGGAAGCCGATCAGGAACAATGGGCGCGGGCAGTAGTCACGAATGATCTGCGCCGCCGGGCGTTTGTGGCCGACATTGAACATCACCACCACGCACAACAACATCGAGGTGGAAAAGATGCCGCTGCTGGTGGCGTAGGCCAGGCATAGCGCCAGCGCACGCCCCACCGAAGCTTGCAGAAAATGGCTGACGTATAAGGTCAGCGGCAAGCAAATCAGCGCCGGCACGGTGTACGGCAGCAAATAACCGAGCAGATCCTGACTGCGCTGACGGGTGCGAAACCATCGGCTCTCGCGCAGGCGTTTGGCCGAAAGACTGCCGAGCACGGTCAGCAATGCAAAAGCGCCCAGCCATACGCCGGACAACGTCAGGAAATCACCGGCAACGCTCCAGCCCGAGCGGTTCGAGGGTTGATTGACCAGTTTGTCGACTTCGTCCGCCGCACGATCGGCACGCAGGCGCCAGGCGTCTACCAGATGTTCGTTGAGATCGAGTTTGTCCTGGACGTCGTCGATGCTCGAACTGATGGCGCCGAGCAGGCCGCCCTGCACGATGGGCTCGGGTTTGGCCGGCTCTTCAGCAGCGGCCGGAACGCCCGGCAGCGCGGCGGCTTCGAGTTCGTTGGCACCGAGAAACAACAATGCTCCCAGCAGAATGGCGATCCTGAACTTGATCAAAACTCCGATCTCCCGTTGGCTGAACGTGTAAGGAACTGATCGGTGAATGGCGGACAAGTTCGGTTTTTGCCTCAATAACCCACTGAACCCACAGTAAGCTCTCTGAATGCCATTTTTTTGAAACCTTCCCCTGTGGCGAGGGGATTTATCCCCGATAGGTTGCGAAGCGGCCCCAAGCCCGAACTCCCTTTTTCCAGCTAGAGCGAGTTGGCTGGTTTGCGACTGCTGCGCAGCCGATCGGGGATAAATCCCCTCGCCACAAAGGCTCTCTCCAAGATGATGATTTCAACAATGACAGTCATCTGGGGCTTTTGCGGTGTTTTCAAGAATGCACCGTCCGTAACGCCGTCGAAACTTTCCCGAACCGTGCGCAGTCATCAGCAGACAGAGGCTGTACGAGGACTTTCAACGGGAGGGCGGCATGGCAACGATTCACATCGGTATTTCCGGCTGGCGCTACGCTCCGTGGCGCGGGGATTTCTACCCGAAAGGACTGGCGCAGAAGCGCGAATTGCAGTTCGCCTCGCGGGCCGTCAACAGCATCGAAATCAATGGATCGTTCTACGCCCTGCAACGGCCCGAACGCTATGCGCAGTGGTACGTCGAAACGCCCGATGACTTCGTTTTCAGCGTCAAGGCGCCGCGTTTCATTACCCAAATTCGCCGCTTGCGCGAGATCGAAAAACCGCTGGCGAATTTCTTCGCCTCCGGGGTGCTGGAGTTGAAGGAAAAGCTTGGCCCGATCCTTTGGCAATTCCCGCCCAACTTCAAATTCGACGCCGAACGCTTCGAGCATTTCCTCGCCCTGCTGCCCCACGACACCGAGGCGGCTGCCGCCCTCGCCCGTCAGCACGATTCCCATCTGCATGGCCACGCCAGCCTGAAGGCTTACGGCAAGAAACCGTTGCGCCACGCCGTGGAAATCCGTAACGACAGCTTCATCGACCCTGACTTCGTGCGCATGTTGAAACGCTACAACACCGCACTGGTGATCGCCGACACCGGCGGCAAGTGGCCGTACCGCGAGGACGTGACCAGCGATTTCGTCTACCTGCGCCTGCACGGTGCCGAAGAACTGTACGCCAGCGGCTACACCGCCCCCGCGCTCAAACGCTGGGAAGAGCGGATCGACGCCTGGCACCACGGCCAGCAACCGAAAGACGCGCACTTGATCGCTCCACGGGTAAAACCCCGGGCGCGAAAATCCCGCGAAGTATTTTGCTATTTCGACAACGACATCAAAGTCCGCGCGCCGTATGACGCACGTGATCTGCTGCATCGTTTCGACCTCGATGGAGGACTCGCCACCACCCCCGGCGAACCCGCCGGCGAAGGGGTGCTGGCATGAGTATTCCAGAGCCGGTCGGTTTCACTGACGAAGGCGCCGAGGTCGCGTCATCCGTGCGCTGTTTCACCGTGCTGACGGTCAACACCCACAAGGGTTTCACCGCACTGAACCGGCGTTTCATCCTGCCGGAGTTGCGCGAAGCAGTGCGCAGCGTAGCCGCCGACGTGGTGTTTCTGCAGGAAGTCCATGGCACCCACGAGCACCATCCCCAGCGTTACGACAACTGGCCGAAGATGCCGCAATACGAATTCCTCGCCGACAGCCTCTGGCCGCAGTTCGCCTACGGGCGCAACGCGGTGTACCCGGAGGGTGATCACGGCAATGCGCTGCTGTCGAAATTCCAGATCATCCGTCACGACAACCTCGATGTGTCGATCAGCGGCCACGAGAATCGCGGCTTGCTGCATTGCGTGCTGCGCCTGCCCGGTGACGGCGTCGAGGTCCATGCGATCTGCGTGCATCTGGGCCTGCGTGAAAGCCACCGCAACGCGCAACTCGGCTTGCTCATGCAACGCCTCGCCGAACTGCCGGACGACGCGCCGGTGATTGTCGCCGGCGATTTCAATGATTGGCGCCAGCGGGCCAGCGAATTGCTCAAACCTTGTGGTCTGCGCGAAGTATTCGCCGAGCATCACGGCAAACCGGCGCGCAGTTTTCCGGCGCGGCTGCCCGCGCTGCGGCTGGACCGCATCTACGTGCGCAACCTCAAGGCCCGCCAGCCGAAAGTCCTGGCGAACCGGCCCTGGTCACACCTTTCCGACCACGTACCGCTATCGGTGGAGATCGAACTATGAGCAGCGCACCGCTGGAGAAGTCCGCCGTGGAACCGATCAGCATCAATCCGCCGATCCGCGAGCCCGGTCAGGTCGATGTCGAGTACCACTGGCAGGGCAACAACCGCGTCGAACTGTTGGAAAACGGCGAGGAATATTTCCCGCGAGTGTTCGAAGCGATGCGGGCGGCGAAGAGTGAAATCCTGCTCGAGACCTTCATCGTTTTCGAAGACAAGGTCGGCGCCGAACTACAAGAGATTCTGATCGATGCCGCGCAACGTGGTGTGCGCACCACCGTCAGCCTCGATGGCTTCGGTTGTGGCGAACTCACCAGCGGTTATCTCTCGGCGCTGAGCGATGCCGGCGTACACCTGCAAATCTTCGATCCGGCCCCCAAACACCTGGGCTTTCGCACCAACTGGTTCCGCCGTTTGCACCGCAAGATCGTGGTGGTCGACGGCTTGATCGCGTTCATTGGCGGGATCAATTTTTCAGGCGATCACTTGTTGGATTTTGGCCCGGAAGCCAAGCAGGATTACGCGGTCGAAATCCAGGGACCGGCGGTGGCCGACATCCATCATTTTGCCCTGCTGCAAAGCGGTCGCCCCGGACGAGCGCGGTTCTGGTGGCAGCGCCGGCGCCAGCGCCGCGCAGATATGGCCTTCACTGAACACGACGGCCAGGTACGACTGGTGTTTCGCGATAACGACCAGCACCGCAGCGATATCGAAGAGGTGTATTTGCAGGTCCTGCGCCGCGCCAAGCGCCGGGTGGTCATTGCCAACGCCTACTTTTTCCCCGGCTATCGCCTGCTGCGTGAAATCCGCAACGCCGCACGGCGCGGCGTCGAGGTGCGGCTGATCCTGCAAGGTCAGCCGGACATGCTGGTGGCGAAACTCGCGGCGCGCATGACCTACGACTATCTGCTCAAGGCCGGCGTGCAGATCCATGAATACTGCCAGCGGCCGTTACACGGCAAAGTCGCGTTGGTGGACGAGGAATGGAGCACCGTCGGCTCGAGCAATCTCGACCCGCTGAGCCTGTCGTTGAACCTCGAAGCCAACGTGCTGATCCGCGACCGCGCGTTCAATCAGGAACTGTTCCGACGCCTCGAAGACCTCAGCCAGAACCACTGCAAAGCCATGGACGCCAGCAAGTCGCCGCGCGGGCGGGTCTGGCACATGACCGTGGGTTTTCTGGTGTTCCACTTTTTGCGGCATTTTCCGGCGATGGCCGGTTGGCTGCCTGCGCACAAACCGAGGCTCAAGCCGTTTCGAGGTAATCGCTCATGAGCCGTTCCGAAGCCCATCCGCATCAGCAATCAGCGCCAGCTACTCACTCACGCTGGAGTAAATGGAAGCGTCCGCTGACGGTGCTGTTTTTTCTCGCGTTGATCGTGCTGCTGACAATGTTCGCCCGACGCATCGAATGGGCCGAAGTGTTGCAGACCCTCGCTGACTTCAAAGTGCGCACGCTGATCATCGCCGCCAGCGTGACGTTGCTGAGTTTTCTGACTTACGCCAGTTTCGACCTGATCGGCCGTACTTACATCCGCCAGGACCTGACCTGGAAACAGATCCTGCCGGTGGGGATCATCAGCTACGCGTTCAACCTCAATCTCAGCGCCTGGGTCGGCGGCATCGCCATGCGTTACCGGCTGTATTCGCGCCTCGGCGTAAGCAAAAGCAACATCGCCAAGATTCTCGGCCTGAGCCTGGCGACCAACTGGTTCGGCTACATGACCATCGCCGGCGTGGTGTTCAGCAGCGGATTGGTGAGCATGCCGCCGGGCTGGAAAATCAGCACCACAGCGTTGCAAGGCATCGGTGTGCTGTTGCTGCTGATCAGCGCCGGGTATCTCGCGGCGTGCCAATTTTCCAAGCGCCGTGAATGGTCGATTCGTGGCGTGGAAATCAACCTGCCATCGCTGCGCATGGCGGTGTTGCAGTTGCTGCTGGGCGCGTTGAACTGGTCGCTGATGGCCGCGGTGATTTTCACGTTGCTGCCGAGCAAACTCGACTATCCGTTGGTGCTTGGGGTGTTGTTGATCAGTGCGATTGCCGGGGTCATCACCCATATTCCTGCGGGGCTCGGGGTACTGGAAGCGGTGTTTGTGGCGCTGCTGCAACATGAGGCGTCGCGGGGCAGTCTGGTGGCGGGGTTACTGGCGTATCGGGCGATTTATTTTCTGTTGCCGTTACTGATTACGCTGGTGATGTATCTGCTGGTGGAGGCGAAGGCCAAGTCACTGCGGATCGAAAAGAAACCTTCCTGACATTCTTGTAGAGGCCGATGGCCTCATCGCTGGCAAGCCAGCTCCCACAATGGAATGCATTTTCCTGGGGATTGTTGAGGCTGAAGGCACCATCGCTGGCAAGCCAGCTCCCACAATGGAATGCATTTTCCTGTGGATTGTTGAGGCTGATGGCACCATCGCTGGCAAGCCAGTTCCCACATTGGAATGAATTTCCCTGTGGGAGCTGGCTTGCCAGCGATAGCGTCAGGAAGAACAACACAACCTATGAAGATTGGATGATGCTCAACCGCTCACCCACGACCATCTCGGTGATCCAGTCCACCAGAATCGACGTATACGCCTGCTGCGAAACCGGGTCGCTCAACGCATGATCCGCGCCATCAATGATCCGGTGCGTCAACGAATGGGTCTGCTGACACGCGGCGCGGTAACTCATGATCGTTGCGTGGGGCACGTAGGCGTCGGTTTCCGACTCCACCAGCAACACGTCTCCGGTGAATTGCGAACATGCGTGCAGCGCCCGATTGCTGTCGGCGCGTACCAGGGTGCCGCGATAATCACGCAAGTCAGCCTTGTCCAGATCACGCTTGGGTGTGTGCCATTGCTCGTCGCGGTACAGCGCCGGCACTCGCAGCGCCAGCCAGCGTACCGGGCGTAAGGAGGTGAGGATCGAAGCCAGATAGCCGCCGTAACTGGTACCGACCACGGCAATCGCGGAGGTATCCAGCGCCGGGTGCGAAAGCAAGCGATCATACGCTGCCAGAAGATCGCGCAGATTGTCCTCACGCGTTACCCGCGTCAGTGGAATCCCGGTGCCGCCCGTGTGCCCGCGCAAATCGAAGGTCAGGCACACACAACCCAGGCCGGCAATACCTTTGGCCCGCTCAAGATCACGCTCCTGGCTACCGCCCCAACCGTGGACAAACAACACTCCCGGCACCTTGGATTTGGGACTGAGAAATGTCCCGCTCATCTGCTCGTCATCAATGTCGATTTGAATGCTTTCGCTTCTAGCCGTCATAGGATTTGACCGTTACGTACTTAAGGAGAAATTCGCTGTTCTCGGCCGGGCCGCGATACACCTCGATGGCGTCCGCCGGCAGCGGCTGATCAATATAGGTTTCCACCGAAGACACGCGTATCGCGCGCATCGTCGGGTCGTTGACGAAACTTTGCAGCGCCGCCACTTCGGCGCTGCTGGCGCCGCCCATGCGCCAGGATTGTTCGAGCACGCCGCTGCGGGTTTGGCCATTGCTGTCCAGCCCCTGAGCGATGTCGTAGTTGCGCCGCGAGGCGTAGAAGCGCGGGTAGGCTTCATCGGCGGCGCTGTCGAAAACCTGCGCCTGTTCGATGGCCAGGCGCACAGGATCAGGCAGCTCCAGTGTCAGCAAATCCTCGTAGCCGCCCTGCACCACCAGCAGATTCGAGCCGCCGTAGACGTCTTCACCGTGAGCGTCCTGGGTCAAGTATTGATCACCGCAGTAGCTCAGCACTTTATCGCCGATGAATGACTGGCCGACGCTGTGGGTGATGACCTCGCTCAAGTCCTGCTCCAGCACCACGCCTTCGCTGAACAGCGCTTGAGCTTCGGGGCGGGCGAGGATTTCATCGAAGGCATCGAGGCTTTTGATCACTTCCTGACCGCGACCGGCGCAGGCGTGAATCGGCTTCAACCGAATCGGTCCGCTGTACAACAAATGCTCGGCGGCAGGTCGCGCATCGTCGAGGGAAAACACGCTGAGACCGTCGAGAACCACGTTACGCACGCGTTCGGAAAACAGCGGCGACCAGCCTTTCGGTGCGTGAGCCAAATGACTGCGCAGGCCATGGCTGATGGCTTTGGTGCAGATGAAATCGTGCTCGACGTAACCGCCCCACAGATCATCCGGGCCTTTGATGCCTAATTCGTGAGCCTTGGCGGCGCCGACAATGGTCTGCGTCGGCAACAGATAGAGGTCACGGCCACGATGTTTTTCAGCGTCGTAACTGCCGCCAAATTTGAGACCGAGAATCTGCGCCAGCCAACGGGCCAGGGCCTTGTTGGTCTGCACTTCGTGCTGGGGCGCGGTGGCGCGTACCGAATGGGCGACGACTTGTTTTTTGCTCGGTATCGGGGTCATGCGTTTCCCCTTACATCGACGCGTGAATGTAGTGGAAAGGGGTGCAGAGATCAGGCCAACGGTGCAGCTGGGGAAAATGCCAGTGAATCAACTGCTTGCCAAAATCGTGATGGCACCGCGCCCGTTTCAATCTGCACGACCCCCTATAAAATCCCGGCAAATTGCACGATCCACGGCATCACACAAAACCCTGTGGGAGCTGGCTTGCCAGCGATAGCTGGTGTATCAGCCAACGATGTGTCTACTCTCAAAAAACCAATCGCTGGCAAGCCAGCTCCCACAGGTATTGAGGTGAGTCGGTTTACCGCGTTGAACCAAAACGTGCGCGATACTCACTCGGCGCCAGGCCCGTGACTTTCTTGAAGATTGCACGAAACGCCCCCGGGTCCTGATACCCCACCGTCCACGCAATGTGATCAATCGTGCCGTTGGTAAATTCGAGCATTTCCCGCGCCTTGCCCACGCGCAGATGTTGGCAGTATTCGGTCGGTTTCAATCCGGTTGCCGCGCGAAACCGGCGCAGGAACGTACGTTCCTCCAACCCCGCCCGCTCGGCCATCATGGTTAGCGAAACTTCCGTAGCGCCGCTACCCTGCAACCAATGCTGAACCTTGAGAATCGGCGCATCGCCATGGCTGAGGATCGGCGCAAAGTTACTGCCGCAGGCACTGGCACTATCGCTGTGCTCGACCACGAGAAACCGCGCGGTGCCGGTGGCGATGCTCGGCCCGAGCAGACGATCGACCAGACGCAGCCCCAGTTCCGACCAGGCCATCAACCCGGCTGTGGTGATCAGATCCCCGTCATCGACAATCGGCGTATCGGCCTTGAGTCTGATCTTCGGATAGCGCTCGGCGAAGGCTTTGGCCGACGTCCAGTGCGTGGTGGCGCTGCGGCCGTCGAGCAAACCGCTTTCGGCCAGCAGCAGCGAACCCACGCAGACGCCACCGAGGGTGGCACCGCGAGCGTGTTGATCACGCAGCCACTGCAATAAACCGGTGGGCATCTGTGCTGCAGAAAACCCGCCGATCGACGGCGGAATCAGTACCGCCAGCAAAGCACCTTCACCACCCGGGCCGCTGTCGAAAACCCGCTGCGGCGCCTGATCGCCTTCAACCTGCCAGTGACTGACGCGTAGCAACGGCAACTGCGCCGACTGATGTTCGGCGGCGATCCGGTTGGCCACCGCGAACAGGTCGGTCAGGCCATGCACCGCCGCCATCTGCGCACCGGGATAGATCAACACGCCCAGTTCGCTAATGGCAGGTGCGCCGGCGGCCTTTTCTGCGCCCATTGTCAGTTTTCCCCTGTCTATTGTCGGTGCGGCCAATCCTCGTATTAACCGGCAGCGCCAATACTGAAGCCACTTCCAGCCAACTCACGAGGACACACCCATGGCCCAGCAAGCGCTCATCGTAGTCGATATCCAGAACGACTACTTCCCCCAAGGCAAGTGGCCGCTGGTCGGTGCGGACGCCGCCGCCGACAACGCCGCGCGACTGATCGCGGCCTTCCGTGATGCCGGTGATTCGGTGATCCACATCCGCCACGAATTCACTTCAGCGGACGCACCGTTCTTCACCCCGGGCTCTGACGGCGCCAAGCTGCATCGCAAAGTGCTGAACCGCGCCGACGAGCCCGTGGTGCTCAAGCATTTCGTCAACGCGTTCCGCGAAACCGAATTGCAGTCGATCCTTGACGAAAAAGCCATCAAGGAACTGGTGGTGGTCGGCAGCATGAGCCACATGTGCGTCGACGGCATCACCCGTGCGGCGGCGGATCTGGGTTATGCCGTCACGGTGATTCACGATGCCTGCGCCAGCCGTGACTTGGAGTTCAACGGTTTGACCGTACCGGCAGACCATGTCCACGCGGCGTTCATGTCGGCACTGGGATTCGCCTATGCCAACGTGGTCTCCACCGACGAGTTTCTCCAGCGCTAAGCGCCCCGCAAATACTTTGCAAAATCCTGCGCCCGCAACCTCGCGGGCGTTTTGCGTGGGCCGATAAAATCTCACGCGTGAGCCATTGATGGCATTTTGAATTGGTTGTAGTGTGCCTCACGCGTGAGATGTTCATAACGGAGTCACTGCCATGAAAAGCCCCTCCCCCGCGACTAAGTCAGGGAGCCCGAAGGGAGAGCGCTCGAAACCGTCCGCGAAAAAACCATCGAGCTTTTATATGAAGCAGATGCGCGCGGGCCTGGCCGCCGCCGGTTATGTGAAACACGAAACTTGGGTACTTCCGGAAAACCGGAGCTTGCTCAAGCAAATGGAGCAACAGCTACGCCAACCGATTCTGGCTGGCTCATTCATGTCGGAGAATTACATGAGCGCAGGCAACAACTGGAACATCGATAGCCTCTTCAACGCCCTCAAGGCACTGGATGAGGTGGCTTCGCACGAGATCACACTGTCTCTGATCCAGAGCTCCGAACCCAGCATCAAGCTGGAAATGAACGAATTCGGCGGTCTGCCGATTCACATCGCCGTGGCCGGTCAGCAGATCATCGTCGACACCGTGCTGGTGGACATCGATTCGATCACTGACGTGCGCGCCTTCAACGATGCCGTGCTGCGCAGCCGGGAAATGTTCCCGCTGTCGTCGATCGGTATCGAGTCGATGCCCAACGGCCAGACCGTCTACAACATGTTTGGCGCCCTCAGCGCCGACTCGAGCCTGACCAACGTCGTCACCGAGGTGAAAACCCTGGTCGACAACGTGCAGCGCGCCAGCGAAGCCTTCGAACACTTCTTCAAGTAATCCACAGGGAATATCCAATGACTCAGTCCATCTGGAGCAAGTTGTTCACCGCGCTGCGCGGCGGCGCCAGCGAAGTCGGCGAAGCCATCGTCGATCAACAGGCCCTGCGCATCCTCGACCAGGAAATCCGTGACGCCGACACCGCGCTGTCGAACGCCCGTCGCGAACTGGTCACCATCATGGCCAAGCACAAACTGGCCGCCGATCGCGTGAGCGAGTACGACGCCAAGATCAAGGATCTGGAAGCCAAGGCTGTTGCCGCCCTGAACGCCGGCCGTGAAGACCTGGCGCTGGAAGTCGCCGAAGCGATTTCGACCCTGACCAACGACCTGACCGCCGAGAAGAAGCTGAGCGACGAATTTGGCACTTACGCCGAAAACATGCGCAAGGACATCAACAAGGCCGAAGCGCGGATCAAGAGCCTGCGCCAGCAAGTGGACATGGCCAAGGCCCGCGACAGCGTGCAGAAAGCTCAGGTCAGCGCCTCCATCGCCAGCGGCGGTGCTAACGGCAAACTGGAAACGGCAGTCAGCACCCTCAACCGTCTGCAAGCCAAACAACAGCAACGAGCTGCCGAGCTGAGCGCGGCGGATGAGTTGGCGGATGCGTCGACCGGTAACGACCTGGAGCGCAAACTGCGCGACGCCGGGATCACGCCGAACGAAGGCAGCGCGAATGCGATCCTTGAGCGCCTGAAGCAGAAGTCCGCTCAGTAAGCGTTTACGCAAAACCCCTGTAGGAGTGAGCCTGCTCGCGATGAGGCCGGAACATTCAACCAACGTGTTGTCTGAACCGCCGCCATCGCGAGCAGGCTCACTCCTACATGGTTTGCGGCGTGCAATTGCTTCTGCTCGTTCACGCGTAGCCCGGTACACTAGCGGCGCTTTTTTACGACGACTACTCCACCCGCCTCAAGGAATGTACCCATGGGATGGTTTAAAGACTTGCTGGGCACCACCGCTGCGCCAGCGCCACCCGTCGCCGATGGACCACTCGGCATGGCGCAAGGCAAAGGGGTCAGGTTCGATTCGACCCTGACGTTGTTGCTCGATGGCTCAAGCTCCGTACGCGTACCTGTCGATCAGGCGATCTGGAGCGCCGGCTGGGTCGACCTCGGCCAATCCAACAAGCTGCGTCGCTACTACATGAATGACGAAGATTTCTGGTTGCAAATCCACGTCACCGGCGACGATCAGATCGAATCGGTCATCCTGTTCAATTACCTCAGTTACGTGACCGTCAACACCGACGCCGAGCTGCAGCGCCTCGCTGGCCCCAACAGTTTGATCGGCCTGCCGACCTACACCCACGAGGGGATCGAATACACCCGTGAGTGGGGCACCGAACAAGGCCAGACCGAGCTGGTGCCATTGACCGAGCAGGTGGTCAATCCGGACGAGAGCTACACCATCCGGCACCATTCGATGCTCTACGCCCGCGAGACCGGCCTGACCGATCGCCGCGAGCTGTTGCTGTTCTCCGTTGAACAGGACGAAGAAGGCACCGTCAGCCTGAGCACGTCGCTGGGCATTTCGCTGTACACGACTGACCTGAGCGCCATTTAACAAAGGAAGTTTTTCATGCTGGAAGTGCTGGCCGTTTCCCTGAACAAGACCGCGTTGACCGGTTTCGTCGTTTACCTGATCGGCGCCGTGCTGCTGTTCATGCTGTTTCAGTTTGTCTACACGCGCATCACCCCGCACAAAGAGTTCGAGCTGATCCGCGCCGGCAACACCGCCGCCGCGATCGCACTGGCCGGCGCAATCATTGGTTTCGCCATCCCCGCCAGCAACGTGATCGCCTTTTCGGTCAACGTCCTCGACTTCGTGCTCTGGGCGGTGATTGCAGCGGTTGTGCAACTGTTGGCGTTTCTCGCCACGACTCTGGTGCTCAAGGGCACATCCCAGCGCATCGCCAACGGTGAAATTGCCTCCGGCATCTACGTGGCCGCTGTGGCGATCAGCGTCGGCATGCTCAACGCGGCGTGCATGACACCGTCCAACTGATCGGCAGGAAGCCTTAGATGAAACGAAGCAAATACGTTCAGTTGTCCCTCGCGGCGTCGGTGGCCATGGCCATTACCGGCGAAGCGGCGGCGGTGGATCAGCCGCGTAACTTCCAGAGCGTCGAACAATGCGTCGATGCCGAAGTGGCCGCCGAGGTCTGCTCGAACGCCTATGTGGCGGCACTCACCGAACACCGGCGCATCGCCCCGGCGTACGACGACAAGACCAAATGCGACGAGGATTTCGCCGCCAACTGGTGTCAGAAAAATTCTGATGGTCGCTTCGTGCCGAAACTCGGCGGTTTCAAAGTGCCGCAGAAAGGCGATGCGGTGCAGAACCTCGACGCCATTGCCGATGCGCCAATGCCGGCCGATGACACGACAACGACCCACGCGACCCAGACCACCACACACTACTCCGGCGGTGGCGGTGGTAATGGCTGGCTGAGCGGCTGGTTGTTCGGCAATGCGACGAGCAACAACGCGAACCGCACGGTTTACCGCGACCGCGATACGCGGCAGACCTACGACACCTCGACCCAGTACCGCAAAATCGAATCGGCGCCACGCAGTCAACCGGACTATGAAAGCAGCAAAAGCAAACCGGTGAACGTCGCATCGTCGACGTCCCGCGGCGGCTTCGGCAGCCAATCCAGCGCTCGCAGCGGTTGGGGTGGCTGGGGCAGCAGTTCCGGTCGATCGAGCAGCTGACGATGAAGAAGATCCACTGCGCCGAGCGCCACGACTGGAAACAGACAGCGGAAAGCCTCGGCTTCATGTTCCACACCATCGACGACGAACCCTACTGGGACGAGCGCGCGTACTACCAGTTCACGCTCGCGCAGATCGAAAACGATCTGGAGGACCCGACCACCGAACTGCATGAGATGTGCATGGACCTGGTCGACCGCGTCGTGCACAGCGAGGAGCTGCTGGATCGCCTGAGCATCCCGGCGTCGTACTACGACATGATCCGCACTTCCTGGCTGGAAGGTCATCCGCATCTGTACGGACGCATGGACTTTTCCTACAGCGGCAACGGTCCGGCAAAACTGCTGGAGCTCAACTACGACACCCCGACCAGCCTTTACGAAGCAGCGGCGTTCCAGTGGGGCTGGCTGGAGCAGTGCATCGAGCGCGGTACCCTGCCGCGCCATGCCGACCAGTTCAACAGCATCGACACCAAGCTACATCAGGCCTTCGCCGAGTTGCAGCTCAAGCGACCATTCTATTTCGCCTCGATGAAAGACTCGGTTGAAGACAAAGGCACCACGGACTACCTGCGCCTGATCGCGGAAAAGGTCGGCATCGAATCGCGGCACATCGACATCGAAGACATTGGCCTGACGGCTGCCGGGCGCTTTGTCGACCTTGAGGATCGCTGGATCCCGCACCTGTTCAAGTTGCACGCCTGGGAGTTCATCTTCCACGAACCGTTCGGCGCGGCGATTGCCGAGTGCGATACGCAGTTTTTCGAGCCGCCGTGGAAGGCGATCCTCTCAAACAAAGGCGCGCTGCCGTTGCTGTGGGAGCTGCACAAGGGCCATCCGAATCTGCTCGCGGCGCACCTCGACCCGAACCCGACCAGCGCTGTGCCCAAGGGTTGGGTGCGCAAACCGTACTTTTCCCGGGAAGGCGCCAACATCGAGTTGCAAACCGCTGACGGACTGATCGTCAAAGAGGACGGGCCGTACACCGATGCGCCGTTCATCCTGCAGGAATTTGCACCGCTGCCGAAGTTCGATGACAGCTACACACTGATCGGCTCCTGGGTGATCGGCGATCAGGCGGCGGGGATTGGCGTGCGCGAAGACAACAGTTTGATCACCAAGGATTCGAGCCGGTTTCTGCCGCATCTGATCCTCGACTGATCGTTCAGGCGCAGCAACTGGCTCCCATGAAAAAGCCGTAGCGTTGAGGCGCTACGGCTTTTTTGTGCTTGCCTGGACTACGACAGTTCAGTGGTGCGCGATGGCACCTGTGCCGGGACTTCTTGCCTGGCGGATTCCGGCGAGGCGACCCCGGCCATTCGGCGACGGGAGATCTCCGCCCCCCGACGACGCAACGGGGTTTCGACAAAGCGATAGTTCAGTTCGCTGCACACCACCATGATCAACAACGACGTGAGCGCGAGCTCAAGCGTGTATCCCGGGCCTAGCGTCGTGCCACTGGCAGCAGCAACGCGAGTCCAGATTTCGGTACTCAGGTGATACGCGAAGATGTGCACGACGTACAACGCGTAGGAACGTGAGCCCAGCCATTCGAACAGTCCACGCAACAGCACCGGGCAATAGATGTAGCCCTTCTGATAACTGGCCAGCCACACCGTGATCGCGGTTGTCATCGCCACCAGCCCGAATGCGATCGGCACATTGATCATTTGACCCGAGATAGCGCCCAGCATGTACAGCAGGAACAACGTGATCCCCAGACGCTTGAGCAGGCTACCGCCGAGCGCGACCGGTTCAATCTCCTTGTACAGCGAGGTGCGCGAAAACAGACAGAGCACGATCCCCCACATCATGGCGTCCATACGGAACGAGAACAGCAGAGGCGCTGGCGGCGCACCGAAACCGTTTCGATCAAAGCCGAACTGCAGGGCAATCAGCGCCAGCAAGATGATCAGCCGCCAGCGCGTCGACGTCACCAACAGCAGAAACAACGGAAATATGAAGTAGAACTGCTCTTCCAGCGCCAGGCTCCAGTACACCGAGTTAGGTCCCAGAAGCGTGCCGTGCAGGTTCGCCAGGTTGCCGGTGAATGTGGCGACCGCGGTAAAACTGCGCAGATTGTCGAACCAGGACTGAAAGGCGTTCGACTGGTTGAAAAATATCGAGAAAACCAGCGGTATCAGCACCCACAGCCAGGCTGTCGGCAAAAGACGATAGGCGCGTCTGATCCAGAACGAGGTGGCGGCAAGGCCGAACCGGTTCTGCTCACGATTTTTGTCGAAGTAATCGAGGTAAGCCTTGCTGACGACATAACCCGAGATGCAGAAGAACAGATCCACCCCGGTCCATGGCGAATAGATGCTGAACACCTTCAGGATGTACATATCGTAAAACGGCAGCAGTTGGGGCAGATGGGTGAAGATCGTCATGACGATGGCCGCGCCACGCAGATACTCGATTTCCTTATTCTTGATACTGCTCATCGGATTCTCTTGTTGTTAAAGACCAGGCGGCTGATCTGAGTTTCTTTTCCGGGAGAATTGCACGGGTATGCCCGTTTCCGGGACGGATCATGGAACGGCTGGTCCTCGCCTTCAAGAGCCTCCCCGAAACTTTAATGCCAACGGTTTGCACGGCGTACGCGCATTCTTCGGGAGGTGGCGTCGGTGTCAGCAGCTTTTTCAGTTCTCCAAAACGACAAAACCCCCGCAATGCGGGGGTTTTGTACTCAAGCCAGACAGTGGCTCAAGCGGGTATCAGAACGGGATATCGTCATCAAAGCTGTCGAAATCCGGAGCCGGTTGTGGTGCGGCCTGCTGTGGAGCCGGGGCCGAACGCTGTTGCGGAGCCGATTGCTGTGGACGCGGAGCCTGCTGGCGTGGAGCCGGAGCGGACTGCTGGTAGTTGTTGCCACCGCCTTGTTGGTCGCCCTGTTGTGGACGGCCGCCGAGCAGTTGCATGGTGCCTTGCATGTCGACCACGATTTCGGTGGTGTAACGCTTGATACCGTCTTTTTCCCACTCGCGGGTCTGCAGCTTGCCTTCGATGTACACCTGCGAACCTTTACGCAGGTATTCGCCGGCGATTTCGGCGACTTTGCCGAACATCGACACACGGTGCCATTCGGTCTTCTCGACCTTCTGACCGGTTTGCTTGTCGGTCCATTGTTCGCTGGTGGCCAGACTCAGGTTGGTCACGGCGTTACCGTTAGGCAAGTAGCGAACTTCGGGATCCTGGCCGCAAGTGCCGACCAATATGACTTTGTTAACCCCACGGGCCATAACGTTCTCCTAGGCTTCGCAAGCAGCCCCGGCCGGGTTGTTCACCAGGCGTTCGAGGGTGTCGCGATCCACTAATTCTTTGTCCAGTTTGATGTAAACAGCCGCTTCGTCAGCGACTATTACTGCATCGGTTACCCCTACGAGGGCCTTGAGGCGCTCGACCAGACCCGCTTCGCGGATCGCCTCGGGCGACAACGGCAGGCGCAGACTCGTCACGTAGGGAGGTTCGCGCATGGTAACAGCAAAGGCCAGCCAAAGTGCAGCCAGCGCGGCGCATCCGAGGAACACAACCGACAGACCGCCATGCTGAAACAACCAGCCGCCGAGTATCCCGCCGAGTGCCGAACCGAGGAACTGGCTGGTGGAATACACGCCCATGGCCGTGCCCTTCCCGCCCGCCGGTGAAACCTTGCTGATCAGCGACGGCAATGAAGCTTCCAGCAGATTGAACGCGGTGAAAAATACCACCGTGCCGATCACCAGAGCCCGCAAGCTGTCACCGAACTGCCAGAAGAATAGCTCAGTGAGCATCAGCGTCATGACGGCGCCGAGCAAAACTCGTTTCATTTTGCGTTTCTTCTCGCCATAGATGATGAACGGGATCATGGCGAAGAACGAAATCAGCAATGCGGTGAGATAGACCCACCAGTGCTGCTCCTTGGGCAAACCGGCTTTTTCCACCAGCGCCAGAGGCAGCGCGACGAAGCTAGACATCAACATGGCATGTAACACAAATATGCCCAGATCGAGGCGCAGCAGGTCTGGATGCTTGAGCGTCGGCATCAACGCCTGACGCGCCACGCCGGACTCACGATGCTGCAGCGGCCCGGTGGATTTGGGCACCATGAACATGATGATCAGGATACCGACCAGCGCCATGCCGCCGGTGGCCAGGAACAGGCCGGACAAACCGAATGCACGGGTCAGCAACGGCCCGACAACCATGGCGACCGCGAACGACAGGCCAATGGTCATGCCGATCATCGCCATCGCTTTGGTGCGGTGCTGTTCACGGGTCAGGTCGGAGAGCAGCGCCATGACCGCTGCGGAAATCGCCCCGGCGCCCTGCAGGATCCGGCCGGCGATCACGCCCCAGATCGAGTCGGCCTGTGAGGCCAGCACACTGCCGAGGGCGAAGACGATCAGCCCCAGGTAAATCACCGGGCGACGGCCTATGCGGTCGGAAATGATCCCGAACGGAATCTGAAAAATCGCCTGGGTCAGGCCGTAAGCACCAATGGCCAACCCGATCAGGGCCGGCGTCGCGCCCGCCAGATCCATGCCATAGGTCGCCAGTACCGGCAACACCATGAACATGCCCAGCATACGGAAGGCGAACACCAGGGCCAGACCGCTCGCCGCGCGGGTCTCGCTGCCACTCATGCGTTCGCTGTGGGGATCGTGCATGGAAAAACCTCATGTGAACCGGCGGCGATTCTACCAGTCCCATCGAAAGACGGGGTATATCGCGACGCTTTGCCACGCATAGATGAAACTCTCTTCATGCAGGGCAAAAAACGCTCTGCTTGATAGTGTGCATCCATCCAGTATTTGCCCGTATACTCCTACGTTTTCGACGCCCGCCGAGCGAGGCCACTTTGGACAAGATCCTGATACGTGGGGCCCGTACCCACAACCTGAAGAACATCGACCTGACCCTGCCACGGGACAAACTGATCGTCATCACCGGCCTGTCCGGATCCGGCAAGTCGTCCCTGGCGTTCGACACGCTGTACGCCGAAGGCCAGCGCCGCTATGTCGAATCGCTGTCGGCCTACGCCCGGCAGTTCCTGTCGATGATGGAAAAGCCCGACGTCGACACCATCGAAGGGCTGTCGCCGGCCATCTCCATCGAACAGAAGTCGACCTCGCACAACCCGCGCTCCACGGTCGGCACCATCACCGAAATCTACGATTACCTGCGCCTGCTCTATGCACGCGTCGGGACGCCGCGCTGCCCGGATCACGACATTCCACTGGAAGCGCAGACCGTCAGCCAGATGGTCGATCTGGTGCTGGCTCAGCCGGAAGGCAGCAAACTGATGCTGCTGGCGCCGGTGATCCGTGAGCGCAAAGGCGAGCACCTGTCGGTGTTTGAAGAGCTGCGTGCGCAGGGCTTCGTCCGCGCCCGGGTCAACGGCCGGATCTGCGAGCTCGACGAACTGCCGAAACTGGATAAACAGAAGAAGCATTCGATCGATGTGATCGTCGACCGCTTCAAGGTTCGCGCCGACCTGCAGCAACGTCTGGCCGAGTCCTTCGAGACCGCACTGAAACTGGCCGACGGTATCGCCCTGGTGGCACCGATGGACGACGAGCCGGGCGAAGAAATGATCTTCTCCGCGCGTTTCGCCTGCCCGATCTGTGGTCATGCGATCAGCGAACTGGAGCCGAAGCTATTCTCCTTCAACAACCCGGCCGGCGCCTGCCCGACTTGCGATGGTCTGGGGGTGAAGCAGTTCTTCGACATCAAACGACTGGTCAATGGTGACCTGACGCTGGCCGAAGGCGCGATTCGCGGCTGGGACAGGCGCAACGTCTATTACTTCCAGATGCTAGGCTCACTGGCCGCGCATTACGGCTTCAGTCTGGAAGTACCGTTCAACGAACTGCCGGCCGATCAGCAAAAGTTCATCCTGCACGGCAGCGGCTCGCAGAACGTCGACTTCAAATACCTGAATGACCGTGGCGACATCGTCAAGCGCTCGCATCCGTTCGAAGGCATCGTGCCCAACCTTGAGCGCCGCTACCGCGAGACCGAATCGGCGAGCGTGCGTGAAGAGCTGGCGAAGTTCCTCAGCACCCAGTCTTGCCCGGACTGCCGCGGTACCCGTCTGCGTCGTGAGGCACGTCACGTGTGGGTAGGCGAGAAAACGCTGCCAGCGGTCACCAACCTGCCAATCGGCGATGCTTGCGAGTACTTCGGCGAGCTGAAGATGACCGGCCGTCGCGGCGAGATCGCCGACAAGATCCTCAAGGAAATCCGCGAGCGCCTGCAGTTCCTGGTCAACGTCGGCCTCGATTATCTGTCGCTGGATCGCAGTGCCGACACGTTGTCCGGGGGTGAGGCACAACGGATTCGTCTGGCCAGCCAGATCGGCGCCGGCCTCGTAGGCGTGCTGTACATCCTCGACGAACCGTCCATTGGTCTGCATCAGCGCGATAACGACCGACTGCTCGGCACGCTCAAGCATCTTCGCGACATCGGCAACACGGTGATCGTGGTCGAGCACGACGAAGACGCGATTCGTCTGGCCGACTACGTTGTGGATATCGGTCCGGGCGCCGGTGTACATGGCGGGCAGATTGTCGCCGAAGGTACGCCGGCCGAAGTCATGGCGCACCCGGACTCCCTTACCGGCAAATACCTGTCGGGGCGGGTGAAGATCGAAGTGCCGGCCAAGCGCACACCGCGCAACAAGAAGCAGGTTCTGGCACTCAAGGGCGCGCGCGGCAACAACTTGCGCAACGTGGACCTCGAGATTCCGATTGGCTTGCTCACTTGCGTGACTGGCGTGTCCGGTTCGGGCAAATCGACGCTGATCAACAACACGCTGTTCCCGCTGAGTGCCACTGCTCTCAATGGCGCGACTACGCTGGAAGCCGCGGCGCACGACAGCATCAAAGGTCTGGAACATCTCGACAAGGTCGTCGATATCGACCAGAGCCCGATTGGCCGTACCCCACGTTCCAACCCGGCAACTTACACCGGCCTGTTCACACCGATTCGCGAACTGTTCGCCGGCGTACCGGAATCGCGCTCCCGCGGTTACGGCCCGGGGCGTTTCTCGTTCAACGTCAAGGGTGGTCGCTGCGAGGCGTGCCAGGGCGATGGCTTGATCAAAGTGGAAATGCACTTCCTGCCGGACATCTACGTGCCGTGCGACGTGTGCAAGAGCAAGCGCTACAACCGCGAAACCCTTGAGATCAAGTACAAGGGCAAGAGCATCCACGAAACCCTCGAGATGACCATCGAGGAAGCCCGGGTGTTCTTTGACGCGGTGCCGGCGCTGGCGCGCAAGCTGCAAACGTTGATGGATGTCGGCCTGTCCTACATCAAGCTCGGGCAATCGGCGACGACCCTGTCCGGCGGTGAGGCGCAGCGGGTCAAGCTGTCTCGCGAGCTGTCGAAACGCGACACCGGCAAGACGCTGTACATCCTCGATGAGCCGACCACCGGTCTGCACTTCGCCGATATTCAGCAATTGCTCGACGTACTGCACCGTCTGCGCGATCACGGCAACACTGTGGTGGTGATCGAGCACAATCTGGATGTGATCAAAACCGCCGACTGGCTGGTCGACCTCGGGCCAGAAGGTGGCTCCAAAGGTGGACAGATCATTGCCACCGGTACGCCGGAGCAAGTGGCCGAGATGAAGCAGTCTCACACCGGCCATTACCTCAAGCCGTTGCTGATCCGCGATCGTGCATAAACAACGGACATGAAAAAGCCCCTGTCACTTCATCAGTGACAGGGGCTTTTTTGTATCTGTGGCAATCAGGTGTGGGATTGCAGGTAGTTCTCGAGACCGATCAGCTTGATCAGACCCAACTGCTTTTCCAGCCAGTAGGTGTGATCTTCTTCAGTGTCGTTGAGCTGAACCCGCAGAATCTCACGGCTGACGTAGTCTTTGTGCAGTTCGCAAAGCTCAATGCCTTTGCACAGCGCAGCGCGGACTTTGTATTCGAGACGCAGATCCGCTTCGAGCATCTCCGGCACGGTGGTGCCGACATCCAGATCATCTGGACGCATGCGCGGGGTGCCTTCAAGCATCAGAATGCGGCGCATCAACGCATCAGCGTGACCAGCCTCTTCTTCCATTTCATGGTTGATTCGCTCGTAGAGCTTGGTGAACCCCCAGTCCTCATACATCCGCGAATGAACGAAATATTGGTCACGCGCGGCCAGTTCGCCGGTCAGCAACGTGTTGAGGTAATCGATAACGTCTGGGTGGCCTTGCATCGCCCTACATCTCCCTGCTTGAAAGTCTGTAGTTTGAACCAAGATGACTGGAAGGTCACCCACTTCGCGCAATAAAAGCGAAGATATTCTTAGAAAAGCAGCCTAAATAACGCAAAAACCGCCCAAATGAGGGCGGTTCTGCTTCTCGTTTAGACTTCGTTAAGCTGTACGTTGAGCAGCTTTGCGATTGCTTCTCCATACGCCGGATCGGCTTTGTAGAAATGCTGCAACTGGCGATCAACGACATCACTGGAAACACTGGCCATCGCACCGGCAATGTTGCTCACCAACAGCGCTTTCTGATCGTCGCTCATCAGACGGAACAGCGCGCCGGCATGGCTGTAGTAATCGGTATCTTCACGGTGATCGTAACGATCCGCTGCACCGCTCAGGGCCAATGCCGGCTCAGCGTAATGCGGCGCTTGCTTCGGCGACTCGATGTAGCTGTTCGGCTCGTAGTTAGGCGCTGCCCCACCGTTGCTGCCGAAAGCCATCGAACCATCGCGCTGGTAGGTATTCACCGGGCTACGGGGTGCGTTGACCGGCAGTTGCTGGTGATTGGTACCGACGCGGTAGCGATGGGCATCGGCGTATGCGAACACGCGGCCCTGAAGCATGCGATCCGGCGACAGACCGACGCCAGGCACCATGTTGCTTGGGCCAAATGCCGCTTGCTCGACCTCGGCGAAATAGTTGAGCGGATTACGATTCAGTTCAAGCTCACCTACTTCGATCAGCGGAAACTCTTTCTGCGACCAGGTCTTGGTTACGTCGAACGGATTCTCGTAATGCGCCGCTGCTTGAGCTTCGGTCATGATCTGGATGCACACGCGCCATTTTGGGAAGTCCCCGCGCTCAATGGCTTCGAAAAGATCACGTTGTGCGTAGTCAGGATCGGTGCCCGCCAGGCGAGCAGCATCTGCAGGCGCGAGGTTCTTGATCCCTTGTTTGGTTTTGTAGTGCCACTTGACCCAATGACGCTCACCTTTGGCGCTGATCAGGCTGTAAGTGTGACTGCCGAAACCGTGCATGTGACGGTAGCCGTCCGGGATGCCGCGATCGGAAAACAGAATGGTGACCTGATGCAGCGCCTCGGGCGAATGCGACCAGAAATCCCACATCATTTGCGCACTTTTCAGATTGCTCTGCGGGAGGCGTTTCTGTGTATGGATGAAATCCGGGAATTTCAGCGGGTCACGAATGAAGAACACCGGCGTGTTGTTACCAACGATGTCCCAGTTGCCTTCTTCGGTATAGAACTTCAGTGCAAAGCCGCGTGGATCACGTTCAGTGTCGGCCGAACCGCGCTCGCCACCTACGGTTGAAAAACGCAGGAACGTCGGAGTTTGTTTGCCGACAGCTTCGAACAGCTTGGCACTTGTGTACTCGGTGATGTCGCGAGTAACAGTGAAAGTGCCGTAAGCACCCGAGCCTTTAGCGTGTACTCGGCGCTCAGGGATGTTTTCACGGTTGAAATGGGCAAGCTTCTCGATCAGGTGAAAATCGTCGAGCAGCAGCGGGCCACGTGGACCGGCGGAGCGAGAATTCTGGTTATCAGCGACAGGTGCGCCACTGGCGGTCGTAAGCGTTTTGATCTGGCTCATACGGTCTTCTTCCTCTGTCAGTCTTGAAACTGCCGGCTAATCGGCTTGCTGAGAAGTATTGATCATCCATGTGAGACCTACAAATTCATTAACTTGTAGACATCGATAGATAATTACTAATTATGTTTCTCAGCACATAGTGACAACAGAACAGTGTCAGAAGCTTGTACGAACAGCGCATTTTCTAGCGGACACAAAAAACCGGGCACTAGGCCCGGTTTTTCGTTTCAGACTGACGTCTTACTCGGCGGATACAGCTTCGCCAGCAGTAGCACGATCAACCAACTCGACGTACGCCATAGGCGCGTTGTCGCCAGCGCGGAAACCGCACTTGAGGATGCGCAGGTAGCCACCCTCACGGGTAGCGTAACGCTTGCCCAGGTCGTTGAAGAGCTTACCAACGATAGCTTTCGAACGAGTACGGTCGAAAGCCAGACGGCGGTTAGCCAGGCTGTCTGTCTTGGCCAGAGTGATCAGCGGCTCGGCAACGCGGCGCAGTTCTTTGGCTTTTGGCAGAGTAGTTTTGATCAGCTCGTGCTCGAACAGCGACACCGCCATGTTTTGGAACATGGCCTTGCGGTGCGAGCTGGTGCGGCTCAGGTGACGACCACTTTTACGATGACGCATGGTTCATTCCTTACCAAACACTACGTTCGGTGATTACGACGATCAGGCAGTCGCCTTGTCGTCCTTCTTAAGACTTGCAGGCGGCCAGTTGTCGAGGCGCATGCCGAGGGACAGACCGCGGGAGGCCAGAACGTCCTTGATTTCAGTCAAGGATTTCTTGCCCAGGTTCGGAGTCTTCAACAGCTCTACTTCGGTACGCTGAATCAGGTCGCCGATGTAGTAGATGTTTTCCGCCTTAAGGCAGTTAGCCGAACGTACAGTCAGTTCCAGATCGTCAACCGGGCGAAGCAGGATCGGATCGATCTCGTCTTCCTGCTCGACAACCACTGGCTCACTGTCACCTTTGAGGTCGACGAACGCAGCCAACTGCTGTTGCAGGATGGTTGCAGCGCGGCGAATAGCCTCTTCAGGATCCAGAGTACCGTTGGTTTCCAGATCAATAACCAGCTTGTCCAGGTTGGTACGCTGCTCGACACGGGCGTTTTCCACCACGTATGCGATACGGCGAACCGGGCTGAACGAAGAGTCGAGCTGCAAGCGACCGATGCTGCGGCTTTCATCTTCATCGCTCTGACGCGAGTCGGCTGGTTCATAACCACGACCACGAGCTACGGTGAGCTTCATGTTCAGGGCGCCGTTAGACGCCAGGTTAGCGATTACGTGATCGGGATTAACGATCTCGACATCATGATCCAGCTGAATATCGGCAGCGGTAACCACCCCCGAACCCTTCTTCGACAAGGTCAGCGTAACTTCGTCACGACCGTGCAGCTTGATGGCCAGACCTTTAAGGTTCAACAGGATTTCAATTACGTCTTCCTGTACACCTTCGATGGCGCTGTACTCGTGGAGCACACCGTCAATCTCGGCCTCGACTACTGCGCAGCCGGGCATTGAGGACAACAGGATGCGTCGCAGCGCGTTGCCCAGGGTGTGGCCAAAACCACGCTCGAGAGGCTCGAGAGTGATCTTGGCGCGGGTTGGACTGACAACCTGCACATCAATATGGCGGGGTGTCAGGAACTCATTTACCGAAATCTGCATGGATGCACCTATTTTCTAGCCCTTACTTGGAGTAGAGCTCGACAATCAGGCTTTCGTTGATGTCGGCGGACAGATCACTGCGAGCAGGAACGTTCTTGAAAACGCCCGACTTCTTCTCAGTGTCTACTTCTACCCATTCTACGCGGCCACGTTGGGCACACAGATCGAGAGCTTGGACAATGCGAAGTTGGTTTTTTGCTTTCTCGCGAACTGCAACCACGTCACCAGCACGAACCTGATACGACGGAACGTTTACGGTCTGACCGTTAACGCTGATCGACTTGTGCGATACCAGCTGACGGGATTCGGCACGAGTCGAACCAAAGCCCATACGGTATACAACGTTGTCCAGACGGCATTCGAGCAGTTGCAGCAGGTTTTCACCGGTTGCACCTTTCTTGCCAGCAGCTTCTTTGTAGTAGCCACTGAACTGACGCTCGAGAACGCCGTAGATACGACGGACCTTCTGCTTTTCACGCAGTTGGGTGCCGTAATCGGACTGGCGACCGCGGCGTTGGCCGTGGATACCAGGTGCTGCTTCAATGTTGCACTTCGATTCGATCGCGCGCACGCCGCTCTTCAGGAAGAGATCGGTGCCTTCGCGACGAGCGAGTTTGCATTTTGGACCAATGTAACGAGCCATTCTTTACAATCTCCTGGATTACACGCGGCGCTTCTTCGGCGGACGGCACCCGTTGTGCGGGATTGGCGTCACGTCGGTGATGCTGGCGATCTTGTAGCCACAGCCGTTCAAAGCGCGGACTGCGGATTCACGACCTGGACCTGGACCCTTGACGTTAACGTCGAGGTTTTTCAGGCCGTATTCCAGCGCAGCTTGACCAGCACGTTCAGCAGCTACTTGAGCAGCAAACGGGGTGGACTTGCGGGAACCGCGGAAACCCGAACCACCGGAGGTAGCCCAGGAAAGAGCGTTACCTTGACGGTCGGTAATGGTCACGATGGTGTTGTTAAAAGATGCATGGATGTGGGCGATGCCATCAACCACTGTCTTTTTAACTTTTTTACGAGGACGAGCAGCAGGTTTTGCCATGATTAAATTCCTGTCGATTCGCTGGGGCGATTACTTGCGGATCGGCTTACGCGGACCTTTACGGGTACGCGCGTTGGTCTTGGTACGCTGACCGCGTACTGGCAGACCACGACGATGACGCAGACCGCGATAGCAACCGAGGTCCATCAAGCGCTTGATTTTCATGTTGATTTCGCGACGCAGGTCACCTTCAGTGGTGAACTTCGCCACTTCGCCACGCAGCTGTTCAATTTGCTCGTCGCTCAGATCTTTGATCTTTGCTGCTGGGTTTACCCCAGTCACTGCACAGATCTTCTGCGCAGTAGTGCGACCAACACCATAGATGTAGGTCAGCGAGATAACAGTATGCTTGTTATCTGGAATGTTAACGCCTGCAATACGGGCCATTCAGTGGGACTCCAATTGACAGCTACCTACGCCCCGGAAGCCAAGAAATAGGGCGCGAGATAATATCGCTGTAATAACAAATAATCAACCCGGTAGCGCACTAGCTACCGGGCTTGAAGCACAATCACACTCAGCCTTGGCGCTGTTTGTGACGCGGTTCCGCGCTGCAAATTACTCGAACAACACCTTCGCGGCGAATAATCTTGCAGTTACGGCACAGCTTTTTCACCGATGCACGAACTTTCATCACCAACTCCTCGAACCTTATGGGTACTCAGCGCAACATGCCGCTGCCGTAACCCTTCAGGTTGGCTTTCTTCATCAGGGATTCGTACTGGTGCGAAACGAGGTGCGATTGTACTTGGGACATGAAGTCCATCACAACCACGACCACGATCAGCAACGAGGTCCCGCCAAGGTAGAACGGAACGTTTGCTGCAACCACCAGGAACTGGGGCAACAGGCACACGGCCGTCATGTAAAGAGCACCGAACATGGTCAAGCGAGTCAGAACGCCATCAATGTAGCGCGCAGACTGCTCACCTGGACGGATGCCCGGAATAAAGGCACCGGACTTCTTCAGGTTTTCCGCTACGTCTTTCGGATTGAACATCAACGCCGTATAGAAGAAGCAGAAGAAAATAATCCCTGCACTAAACAGCAGAATATTCAACGGCTGACCAGGAGCGATCGACTGCGAGATGTCCTGCAACCAGCCCATACCTTCAGACTGACCAAACCAGGCACCCAACGAAGCCGGGAACAGCAAAATGCTGCTCGCGAAAATAGCCGGAATAACACCGGCCATGTTCACCTTCAGCGGCAAGTGGCTTGTCTGCGCAGCAAAAACCTTGCGGCCCTGCTGACGCTTGGCGTAGTGAACAGCAATACGACGCTGACCACGCTCAATGAACACCACGAAACCGATAATCGCTACTGCCAGCAAACCGATGGCAACCAAGGCGAAGATGTTGATATCACCCTGACGCGCAGACTCGAAAGACTGCCCGATTGCTCTCGGAAGACCGGCGACGATACCCGAAAAAATCAACATCGAGATACCGTTGCCTACACCACGCTCAGTAATCTGCTCACCCAGCCACATCATGAACATCGCACCAGCCACAAATGTGGATACCGCGACGAAATGGAAGCCAAAGTCACCAGTGAACGCAACGCCCTGCCCCGCCAGACCAATGGACATACCAATAGCCTGAACGAGAGCGAGGACGACGGTGCCGTAGCGGGTGTACTGGCTAATCTTGCGACGGCCAGCTTCACCTTCCTTCTTCAACTGCTCCAGCTGCGGGCTGACGGCGGTCATCAGTTGCATGATGATCGATGCCGAAATGTACGGCATGATCCCCAGTGCAAAGATGCTCATCCGTTCCAGCGCGCCGCCGGAGAACATGTTGAACAAGCTAAGAATGGTCCCCTCATTCTGTCGAAACAGGTCTGCGAGTCGGTCCGGGTTGATACCTGGAACCGGGATGTGTGCGCCTATTCGGTAGACGATAATCGCCAGGAACAGAAAACGCAGACGAGCCCAAAGTTCAGACATACCGCCTTTGCCGAGCGCAGAGAGAGCACCTTGCTTAGCCATTTATTCCTCGAACTTGCCGCCAGCTGCTTCGATAGCCGCACGCGCACCTTTGGTGGCGCCGATTCCCTTGCCGATAGTGACAGCGCGAGTCACTTCACCGGACAGCATGATTTTCACACGCTGTACGTTGACGTTAATCACGTTGGCATCTTTCAGGGACTGCACAGTGACGATGTCGCCTTCCACTTTAGCCAGCTCGGACAGACGCACTTCTGCGCGATCCATGGCTTTCAGGGAAACGAAACCGAACTTAGGCAGGCGACGATGCAGCGGCTGTTGACCGCCTTCAAAGCCTGGAGCAATGGTGCCACCGGAGCGGGAGGTCTGACCTTTGTGACCACGGCCACCAGTCTTACCCAAACCGCTACCGATACCACGGCCCGGACGATGCTTTTCGCGACGGGAACCCGGCGCTGGACTCAGATCATTGAGTTTCATCGATTAACCCTCGACACGCAGCATGTAGTAAGCCTTGTTGATCATCCCGCGATTCTCGGGAGTATCCTGGACTTCTACAGTGTGACCGATGCGACGCAGACCCAGACCCTTAACGCACAGTTTGTGGTTAGGGATGCGGCCGGTCATGCTTTTGATCAGCGTTACTTTAACGGTAGCCATGATCAGAAGATCTCCTTGACGCTTTTGCCACGCTTGGCGGCAATGGATTCAGGAGACTGCATAGCCTTCAAACCTTTGAAAGTGGCGTGAACCACGTTTACCGGGTTAGTCGAGCCGTAGCACTTGGCCAGAACGTTCTGAACGCCAGCAACTTCGAGGACAGCACGCATAGCGCCACCAGCGATGATACCGGTACCTTCAGAAGCAGGCTGCATGTACACCTTCGAAGCGCCGTGAGCGGACTTCATTGCGTACTGCAGAGTGGTGCCGTTCAGGTCAACTTGAATCATGTTGCGGCGAGCAGCTTCCATTGCCTTCTGGATCGCAGCAGGCACTTCACGCGACTTGCCACGGCCGAAGCCAACACGCCCTTTACCATCACCAACCACGGTCAACGCGGTGAAAGTGAAGATACGGCCGCCTTTAACGGTTTTGGCTACGCGGTTAACTTGAACCAGCTTCTCGATGTAGCCTTCGTCGCGCTTTTGGTCGTTATTTGACATAACTTAGAACTCCAGCCCAGCTTCACGAGCAGCATCAGCCAGCGCTTTAACGCGGCCGTGATACTTGAAGCCAGAGCGGTCGAAAGCCACTTGCGAGACGCCAGCGGCCTTAGCACGCGTAGCGACCAGCTGGCCAACCTTTGTGGCCGCGTCGATGTTGCCAGTGGCGCCATCACGCAGTTCTTTATCCAAAGTCGAGGCGCTTGCCAGGACTTTGTTGCCGTCGGCCGAGATGACCTGGGCGTAGATGTGCTGCGACGAGCGGAACACGCAGAGACGCACGACTTCGAGTTCGTGCATTTTCAGGCGTGCTTTGCGAGCGCGACGCAGTCGAGTAACTTTTTTGTCGGTCATTTGCTATGCCCTACTTCTTCTTGGCTTCTTTACGACGGACAACTTCGTCCGCGTAGCGCACACCTTTGCCTTTGTACGGCTCTGGTGGACGGAAGTCGCGGATCTCAGCAGCCACTTGACCTACCAGTTGCTTGTCGATGCCCTTGATCAGGATATCGGTCTGGCTAGGAGTCTCAGCGGTGATGCCTTCCGGCAGTTCGTAATCCACTGGGTGCGAGAAGCCAAGGGCCAGGTTCAAAACCGTGCCTTTTGCTTGCGCTTTGTAACCAACACCGACCAGCTGGAGCTTGCGCTCGAAGCCTTGGCTTACGCCTTGGACCATGTTGTTTACCAACGCACGCGTGGTACCGGCCATTGCGCGAGTTTGTTGATCGCCATTGCGAGCAGCGAAACGCAGCTCACCAGCTTCTTCAACGATCTCAACGGACGAATGGATGTTCAGTTCAAGAGTACCCTTGGCACCCTTCACCGAAAGCTGTTGGCCTGCGAATTTTACTTCGACACCGGCTGGCAGCTTAACGGGGTTCTTAGCGACGCGAGACATGCTTATCCCCCCTTAGAACACAGTGCAAAGAACTTCGCCGCCGACACCGGCAGCGCGCGCAGCACGATCCGTCATCACACCTTTGTTGGTGGAGACGATAGACACGCCAAGACCGCCACGAACTTTCGGCAGATCTTCAACGGACTTGTACTGACGCAGGCCTGGACGACTAACGCGCTTCACTTCTTCGATAACCGGACGGCCTTCGAAGTACTTCAGCGAGATGGACAGCGACGGCTTAGCGTCGGTGGTGATCTGAAAATCCGCGATGTAACCTTCGTCCTTCAGGACTTTTGCTACAGCCACCTTCAGCGTGGAAGACGGCATGCTTACGACAGACTTTTCAGCCATCTGGGCATTACGGATTCGAGTTAGCATGTCCGCTAACGGGTCCTGCATACTCATGGGCTAGACGCTCCTAATACAGAAAAATTAGCCTTGCGGCTACTACTTGTCGCCGAGAACTTCCGGGCATGAAAAACACGGGCTCAGGCGAGCCGGTCATTCTAGACACACCCCAGAAATGAATCAAGCCCCAAAAGGGGCTTGATTCAGATTCAAGGCCACCGATGGTCAGGTTCTTGCGAACCCGACCATCAAGGCTTTGACAACGATTACCAGCTGGCTTTAACCAGACCTGGAACGTCACCACGCATTGCAGCTTCACGCAGCTTGTTACGGCCAAGGCCGAACTTGCGGTAAACGCCGTGCGGACGACCAGTCAGGCGGCAACGGTTACGCATGCGCGAAGCGCTTGCGTCACGTGGTTGCTTCTGCAGAGCTACGGTAGCTTCCCAGCGCGCTTCTGGACTTGCGTTCAGATCGACGATGATAGCTTTCAGCGCTGCACGCTTGGTGGCGTACTTGGCAACAGTGAGCTGACGCTTCAGCTCACGGTTTTTCATGCTCTTCTTGGCCATTTTCCTACTCCAATCAGTTGCGGAACGGGAATTTGAAAGCACGCAGCAGAGCGCGGCCTTCATCATCGTTCTTGGCAGTGGTGGTCAGGGTAATGTCCAGACCGCGGAGAGCATCGATCTTGTCGTAGTCGATTTCCGGGAAAATGATCTGCTCTTTCACGCCCATGCTGTAGTTACCACGACCATCGAAGGACTTGGCATTCAGGCCGCGGAAGTCGCGAACCCGAGGCAGGGAGATCGACAGCAGACGATCCAGGAACTCGTACATACGCTCACGGCGCAGGGTCACTTTGACGCCGATCGGCCATCCTTCGCGGACTTTAAAGCCAGCGATGGATTTACGAGCGTAGGTCACAACGACTTTCTGGCCGGTGATCTTTTCCAGGTCAGCAACAGCGTGCTCGATGACTTTTTTGTCACCAACAGCTTCGCCCAAACCCATGTTCAAGGTGATTTTTGTAACGCGTGGAACTTCCATCACGTTCGAAAGCTTAAGTTCTTCCTTAAGCTTCGGTGCGATTTCCTTCCAGTAAATCTCTTTTAGTCGTGCCATGGTCTTCTACCTAGCAGTGTTCAAGCATCAACCGCTTTTTGGGTCGACTTGAAGACACGAATTTTCTTGCCGTCTTCTACTTTAAAACCAACGCGGTCAGCCTTGTTGGTTTCGCCGTTGAAAATGGCGACGTTAGAAGCGTCCAGTGGAGCTTCTTTTTCGACGATACCGCCTTGTACGCCCGACATCGGGTTAGGCTTGGTATGACGCTTAACCAGGTTCAGACCGCTAATAACCAGACGGTTATTAGCAAGAACCTTAAGCACCTTACCGCGCTTACCTTTGTCTTTGCCGGCGATCACGATGATCTCGTCGTCACGACGAATCTTTTGCATGTCGGATCTCCTTACAGCACTTCTGGGGCGAGCGAGACGATCTTCATGAACTTCTCAGTACGAAGCTCACGGGTCACTGGCCCAAAGATACGGGTGCCGATCGGCTCTTGCTTGTTGTTCAGAAGAACAGCAGCGTTGCCATCAAAGCGGATAATGGAGCCATCAGCACGACGTACGCCGTGACGAGTGCGGACTACAACAGCAGTCATCACTTGGCCTTTTTTCACTTTACCGCGAGGAATTGCTTCCTTCACGGTAACTTTGATGATGTCACCGATACCAGCGTAACGACGATGGGAGCCACCCAGCACCTTGATGCACATAACGCGGCGAGCGCCGCTGTTATCGGCCACATCGAGCATGGATTGAGTCTGAATCATATAATTTCTCCGACCCCTAGCCCTTAGACTTCCACAGCGCGTTCGAGAACATCAACCAGCGCCCAAGACTTGGTCTTGGCCATCGGACGAGTTTCACGAATAGTGACTTTGTCGCCGATGTGGCACTGATTGGTTTCGTCGTGCGCGTGCAGCTTAGTCGAACGCTTAACGTATTTACCGTAGATCGGGTGCTTTACGCGACGCTCGATCAGAACGGTGATGGTTTTGTCCATCTTGTCGCTGACAACACGGCCAGTCAGCGTACGGACAGTTTTTTCGGCTTCAGCCATGATTACTTACCTGCCTGCTGGTTGAGCACAGTCTTCACGCGAGCGATGTCACGCTTAACTTGCGAGAGCAGATGAGACTGCCCCAACTGGCCAGTTGCTTTCTGCATACGCAGATTGAACTGGTCGCGCAGCAAGCCGAGCAGTTGCTCGTTCAGCTGCTGTGCGGATTTTTCACGAAGTTCATTCGCTTTCATCACATCACCGTCCGTTTAACAAAGGCGGTGGCGAGCGGCAGCTTTGCAGCAGCCAGGGCAAAAGCCTCACGCGCCAGCTCTTCAGAAACACCCTCGATTTCATACAGGACTTTGCCTGGCTGAATCTGGGCTACCCAGTATTCGACACTACCCTTACCTTTACCCATCCGAACTTCGAGGGGCTTTTTGGAAATCGGCTTGTCCGGGAATACACGGATCCAGATCTTGCCGCCACGTTTAACGTGACGGGTCAGAGCACGACGCGCTGACTCGATCTGACGAGCGGTGAGACGACCACGAGCTACAGACTTCAACGCGAACTCGCCGAAGCTGACTTTGCTACCGCGCTGAGCCAGACCACGGTTGTGGCCTGTCATCTGCTTGCGGAACTTCGTACGCTTAGGTTGCAACATTTGGCGTACCCCTTACTTAGCAGCTTTTTTACGAGGCGCTGGTGCTTGTGGTTTCAGCTCTTCTTGGCGACCACCAATTACTTCGCCTTTGAAGATCCAAACCTTTACACCGATCACACCGTAAGTGGTGTGAGCTTCGTAGTTGGCATAGTCGATGTCGGCACGCAGGGTGTGCAATGGCACACGACCTTCGCGATACCATTCAGTACGTGCGATTTCAGCACCGCCGAGACGACCGCTCACTTGGATTTTGATGCCTTTGGCACCAATGCGCATGGCGTTCTGAACTGCGCGCTTCATAGCGCGACGGAACATTACACGACGCTCCAGCTGCTGAGCTACGCTCTGCGCAACCAGCATACCGTCGAGCTCCGGCTTGCGGATCTCTTCGATATTGATGTGCACAGGCACACCCATTTGCTTGGTCAGGTCCTGACGCAGTTTCTCAACATCCTCACCTTTCTTCCCGATAACGATACCTGGACGAGCGGTGTGGATGGTGATACGTGCAGTTTGGGCCGGACGATGGATATCGATACGGCTTACGGACGCGCTTTTTAGTTTGTCTTGGAGATACTCACGCACTTTCAGATCTGCGAACAAGTAGTCCGCATAAGTCCGACCGTCTGCGTACCAGACGGAGGTGTGCTCCTTGACGATTCCCAGGCGAATGCCAATGGGATGTACTTTCTGACCCATCTCTTCGACTCCGTTACTTGTCAGCAACCTTGACAGTGATATGGCAAGACCGCTTGACGATGCGATCAGCACGGCCTTTGGCACGTGGCATGATGCGCTTCAGCGAACGCCCTTCGTTGACGAAAACAGTGCTGACCTTCAGGTCATCAACGTCTGCGCCTTCGTTATGCTCGGCGTTGGCTACGGCCGACTCCAGCACTTTCTTCATGATCTCGGCGGCTTTCTTACTGCTGAAAGCCAACAAGTTGAGCGCTTCGCCCACCTTCTTCCCGCGGATCTGGTCGGCGACCAAGCGGGCTTTCTGGGCGGAGATTCGAGCGCCCGACAACTTAGCGGCTACTTCCATTTCCTAACCCCTTAACGCTTGGCTTTCTTGTCTGCCACGTGCCCACGATAAGTGCGGGTACCGGCGAACTCGCCCAGTTTATGGCCGACCATGTCTTCGTTCACGAGAACTGGGACGTGCTGACGACCGTTATGTACGGCGATGGTCAGACCGACCATCTGTGGCAGGATCATCGAACGACGCGACCAAGTCTTAATTGGTTTGCGATCGTTCTTTTCCGCCGCCACTTCGATCTTCTTCAGTAGGTGAAGATCAATAAAAGGACCTTTTTTCAGAGAACGTGGCACTGTCGTATCCCTCTATTTACTTGCGACGACGGACGATCATTTTGTCGGTACGCTTATTACCACGAGTCTTCGCGCCCTTAGTCGGGAAGCCCCATGGCGATACCGGATGACGACCACCAGAGGTACGACCTTCACCACCACCATGTGGGTGGTCAACCGGGTTCATGGCAACACCACGAACGGTTGGGCGAACGCCACGCCAGCGTTTGGCACCAGCTTTACCCAGCGAACGCAGGCTGTGCTCGGAGTTCGAGACTTCGCCCAGGGTCGCACGGCATTCAGCCAGGACTTTACGCATTTCACCGGAACGCAGACGCAGGGTAACGTAAACGCCTTCACGAGCGATCAGCTGAGCCGAAGCACCAGCGGAACGAGCGATCTGAGCGCCTTTACCTGGCTTCAGTTCGATGCCGTGTACGGTAGAACCGACTGGAATGTTGCGCAGTTGCAAAGCGTTGCCTGGCTTGATTGGAGCCAGAGCGCCTGCGATCAGCTGGTCGCCAGCACTCACGCCTTTAGGGGCAATGATGTAGCGACGCTCGCCGTCTGCGTAGCAGAGCAGTGCGATGTGAGCAGTACGGTTTGGATCGTATTCAATACGCTCGACAGTGGCGACGATGCCATCTTTGTCGTTGCGACGGAAATCGACCATACGATAATGCTGCTTATGACCACCACCGATGTGACGAGTGGTAATACGGCCATTGTTGTTACGACCACCAGTCTTCGATTTTTTCTCGAGCAGCGGTGCGTGAGGAGCGCCTTTATGCAGCTCCTGGTTGACCACCTTGACCACAAAACGGCGGCCAGGGGAAGTCGGTTTGCATTTAACGATTGCCATGATGCACCCCTTCCTTACTCAGCACTGCTGCTGAAATCGAGATCTTGGCCTGGCTGAAGGGAGATAACTGCCTTCTTCCAGTCATTACGCTTGCCCAGACCGCGAGCAGTGCGCTTGCTCTTACCCAGAACATTCAGGGTAGTGACGCGCTCTACTTTCACGCTGAACAGGCTTTCGACGGCCTTCTTGATTTCCAGCTTGGTTGCGTCAGTTGCAACCTTGAAAACGAACTGGCCTTTCTTGTCAGCCAGAACCGTAGCCTTCTCGGAAACGTGCGGGCCAAGCAGAACTTTAAATACGCGTTCCTGGTTCATCCCAGCAGCTCCTCGAATTTCTTCACGGCCGACACGGTGATCAACACCTTGTCGTATGCGATCAGACTAACTGGATCGGAACCTTGAACGTCACGTACATCTACGTGCGGCAGGTTACGAGCAGCCAGGTACAGGTTCTGATCAACAGCGTCCGACACGATCAGAACGTCGGTCAGGCTCATGTTGGTCAGCTTGCCCAGCAGATCTTTGGTTTTCGGAGTTTCAACAGCGAAATCCTGAACCACAACCAGACGATCAGTACGCACCAGCTCAGCAAGGATGGAACGCATTGCTGCGCGATACATCTTCTTGTTCAGCTTCTGAGAGTGATCCTGTGGACGAGCTGCAAAAGTGGTACCGCCGCCACGCCAGATTGGGCTACGGATAGTACCGGCACGAGCACGGCCAGTACCTTTCTGACGCCATGGGCGCTTACCGCCACCACGAACGTCGGAACGGGTCTTTTGCTGCTTGGTACCTTGACGGCCGCCGGCCATGTAGGCCACGACTGCTTGGTGAACCAGCGTCTCGTTGAACTCGCCGCCAAATGTCAGTTCGGAAACTTCGATCGCTTGAGCGTCATTTACATTTAATTGCATGTCAGCTTCCCCTTAACCGCGAGCCTTGGCTGCTGGACGTACAACCAGGTTGCCGCCAGTAGCGCCAGGAACAGCACCCTTGACCAACAACAGATTGCGTTCAGCGTCCACGCGCACTACTTCCAGGGACTGCACGGTCACGCGCTCAGCGCCCATATGACCGGACATTTTTTTGCCCTTGAATACACGACCAGGAGTCTGGCACTGGCCGATAGAGCCTGGGACGCGGTGGGATACGGAGTTACCGTGGGTGTTATCTTGCCCGCGGAAATTCCAACGCTTGATCGTACCCTGGAAGCCTTTACCCTTGGACTGACCGGTTACATCAACCAGTTGACCAGCGGCGAAGATTTCAGCGTTGATCAGATCGCCAGCCTGGTACTCGCCTTCTTCAAGACGGAATTCCATGGTGGTGCGACCAGCGGCAACGTTCGCCTTAGCGAAGTGGCCAGCTTGAGCTGCTGTTACACGCGAAGCACGACGCTCGCCGACAGTGACTTGCACTGCACGATAGCCATCGGTCTCTTCAGTTTTGAACTGGGTGACGCGATTCGGCTCGATCTCAATGACCGTGACCGGAATGGAGACACCTTCTTCGGTGAAAATACGGGTCATACCGCATTTACGACCGACTACACCAATAGTCATGTTGTAAACCTCATGAGTGTACGGGGCTTTCACCCGCTATGGCCGCCCATTTCAGAGCGTTACACGACTAAGACCGAGTCTTAGCCGAGGCTGATCTGCACTTCCACACCGGCCGCAAGATCAAGCTTCATAAGAGCATCAACGGTTTTATCCGTTGGCTGGACGATGTCCAGAACGCGCTTATGAGTGCGGATTTCGTACTGGTCACGCGCGTCTTTGTTGACGTGCGGGGAAACCAGAACGGTGAACCGCTCTTTACGGGTAGGCAGTGGAATTGGACCACGCACTTGAGCACCAGTACGTTTCGCGGTTTCCACGATTTCCTGGGTTGATTGGTCGATCAGGCGATGGTCAAAAGCCTTCAACCTGATACGGATTTGCTGATTTTGCATTGGATTTCAGACTCCGGCTGCTATTCCCACCGGGCGCAATACGCCCGTTAAAAGGAGGCGCAATTCTATAGACGCCCCAGATAGGTGTCAACCCAATAAAAAAGCCCCCGCTGAGCGGGGGCTTTTTCAATCCATCAAGCTAACTCTATAAAAGAGATTACTCGATGATTTTGGCTACGACGCCAGCGCCGACGGTACGACCGCCTTCACGGATAGCGAAACGCAGACCGTCTTCCATCGCGATGGTTTTGATCAGGGTAACAGTCATCTGAATGTTGTCACCTGGCATTACCATTTCAACGCCTTCTGGCAGCTCGCAGTTACCAGTCACGTCAGTAGTACGGAAGTAGAACTGTGGACGGTAGCCTTTGAAGAACGGAGTGTGACGACCGCCTTCTTCCTTGCTCAGAACATAAACTTCTGCAGTGAACTTGGTGTGCGGCTTAACCGAACCCGGCTTAACCAGAACCTGACCACGCTCAACGTCGTCACGCTTGGTACCACGCAGCAGAACGCCGCAGTTCTCGCCAGCACGACCTTCGTCGAGCAGTTTGCGGAACATTTCAACGCCGGTGCAAGTGGTAACAGTAGTGTCACGCAGACCAACGATTTCCAGCGGATCCTGAACGCGAACGATACCGCGCTCGATACGACCAGTCACAACAGTACCGCGACCCGAGATCGAGAATACGTCTTCGATTGGCATCAGGAATGGCTTGTCGATCATACGAACTGGTTCTGGGATGTAGGTATCCAGAGTTTCAACCAGTTTACGAACGGCAGTGGTGCCCATTTCGTTGTCGTCTTTGCCTTCCAGAGCCATACGAGCCGAACCGATGATGATCGGAGTGTCGTCGCCTGGGAAGTCATAGGTGGACAGCAGGTCGCGAACTTCCATCTCAACCAGTTCCAGCAGCTCAGCGTCGTCTACCAGGTCAGCCTTGTTCAGGAAAACCACGATGTACGGAACGCCTACCTGACGGGACAGCAGGATGTGCTCACGGGTTTGTGGCATCGGACCATCAGCGGCCGAGCAAACCAGGATCGCGCCGTCCATCTGGGCAGCACCGGTGATCATGTTCTTCACGTAGTCAGCGTGACCTGGGCAGTCAACGTGAGCGTAGTGACGAATAGTCGAGTTGTACTCAACGTGAGCGGTGTTGATGGTGATACCGCGAGCTTTTTCTTCTGGAGCGCTGTCGATCTTGTCGAATTCAACTACGGCCGAACCGAAAACTTCGGAGCAGACGCGAGTCAGAGCAGCGGTCAGAGTGGTTTTACCGTGGTCAACGTGACCGATAGTGCCAACGTTGACGTGCGGTAGGGAACGATCAAATTTTTCTTTAGCCACGACAATTAACTCCTAGCCTAAAGGGGCTGAATCAGCCTTGTTTTTTGGTTACGGATTCGACGATGTGCGACGGAGCCGTATCGTATTTTTTGAATTCCATAGAGTAGCTTGCGCGACCCTGAGACATGGAACGAACGTCGGTCGCATAACCGAACATTTCACCCAGTGGAACTTCGGCACGGATAACCTTGCCGGACACTGTGTCTTCCATACCCTGGATCATGCCGCGACGACGGTTAAGGTCGCCCATTACATCACCCATATAGTCTTCAGGCGTAACAACCTCTACTGCCATGATCGGCTCGAGCAACTCACCACCACCCTTCTGGGCCAGTTGCTTGGTCGCCATGGAAGCAGCCACCTTAAACGCCATCTCGTTGGAGTCGACGTCGTGGTAAGAACCATCGAACACGGTAGCCTTCAGGCCGATCAGCGGATAGCCGGCAACAACGCCGTTCTTCATCTGCTCTTCGATACCCTTCTGGATAGCCGGGATGTATTCCTTAGGAACCACACCACCTACAACTTCGTTCACGAATTGCAGACCTTCCTGACCTTCGTCAGCAGGAGCAAAACGGATCCAGCAGTGACCAAACTGGCCGCGACCACCGGATTGACGAACGAACTTGCCTTCGATTTCACAGTTCTTCGTGATGCGCTCACGATACGAAACCTGAGGCTTGCCGATGTTGGCTTCGACGTTGAACTCACGGCGCATCCGGTCAACCAGGATGTCCAGGTGCAGCTCGCCCATGCCGGAGATGATCGTCTGACCAGTCTCTTCATCAGTTTTAACGCGGAAAGACGGGTCTTCCTGAGCAAGCTTGCCCAGAGCGATACCCATTTTTTCCTGGTCATCCTTGGTCTTAGGCTCTACGGCAACCGAAATAACCGGCTCCGGGAAGTCCATACGAACGAGGATGATTGGTTTGTCAGCGTTGCAGAGGGTTTCACCAGTGGTGACGTCCTTCATGCCGATCAGGGCCGCGATGTCACCAGCGCGTACTTCCTTGATCTCTTCACGGGCGTTTGCGTGCATTTGCACCATACGACCCACGCGCTCTTTCTTGCCTTTAACCGAGTTGATCACGCCGTCGCCGGAGTTCAACACGCCCGAGTAAACGCGGACGAAGGTCAAAGTACCCACGAATGGGTCGGTAGCGATCTTGAACGCCAGAGCCGCGAAAGGCTCGTTGTCGTCTGCATGACGCTCCATCTCTTCTTCCTCGTTATCAGGGTTAGTACCCTTGATAGCTGGAATGTCAGTTGGTGCAGGCAGGTAGTCGATAACGGCGTCGAGAACCAGGGGAACACCCTTGTTCTTGAAGGAAGAACCGCAAACGGCCAGAACGATTTCACCGGCGATAGTACGCTGACGCAGAGCAGCTTTGATCTCTTCGATCGACAGCTCTTCGCCTTCCAGGTACTTGTTCATCAGCTCTTCGTTGGCTTCAGCAGCAGCTTCAACCATGTTGTTGCGCCACTCTTCAGCCAGCTCTTGGAGCTCAGCAGGAATGTCCTTGCGAACAGGGACCATACCTTTGTCAGAGTCGTTCCAGTAGACAGCTTGCATATTGATCAGATCGATCTGACCCTGGAAGTTGTCTTCGGAACCGATGGCCAACTGAATCGGCACCGGAGTGTGACCCAGACGCTGCTTGATCTGACCGATCACGCGCAGGAAGTTGGCGCCAGCACGGTCCATCTTGTTTACGTAAACAAGACGTGGAACGCCGTACTTGTTGGCTTGACGCCATACGGTTTCCGACTGAGGCTCAACACCCGAAGTACCGCAGAACACAACGACAGCGCCGTCGAGTACACGCAGGGAACGCTCAACTTCAATAGTGAAGTCTACGTGGCCCGGGGTATCGATTACGTTGAAACGGTGCTCGTGCGAGTACTGCTTCTCGGAACCTTTCCAGAAGGCGGTGATAGCAGCAGAAGTAATGGTAATACCACGCTCCTGCTCCTGCACCATCCAGTCTGTGGTCGCGGCGCCATCATGCACCTCGCCCATTTTGTGACTTTTGCCGGTGTAAAAAAGGACGCGCTCGGTGGTGGTGGTTTTACCAGCATCCACGTGAGCGACGATACCGATGTTACGGTAGCGGCTAATCGGAGTAGTACGAGCCATAAAGCCCTCGCAAAATTAGTGAAGCTAAAATTAGAAGCGGTAGTGCGAGAAAGCTTTGTTGGCTTCAGCCATACGGTGCACGTCTTCACGCTTCTTAACAGCAGCACCTTTACCTTCAGCAGCATCCAGCAGTTCGCCAGCCAAACGCAGAGCCATAGACTTCTCGCCACGCTTACGGGCGAAGTCTACCAACCAGCGCATTGCCAGAGCGTTACGACGGGAAGGACGAACCTCGACCGGAACCTGGTAAGTAGCACCACCAACGCGGCGCGACTTCACTTCGACCAGCGGAGCGATGGCGTCGAGTGCTTTTTCGAAGAGTTCCAGGGGATCGGTGCCAGCCTTACGGGTCGCAACGGTTTCCAGGGCACCATAAACGATACGCTCGGCAACGGCTTTCTTGCCGCTTTCCATAACGTGGTTCATGAATTTGGCGAGGATCTGGCTTCCGTATTTCGGATCGTCCAGAATCTCACGCTTTGCTGCTACGCGACGTCTTGGCATGATAAGCCCTCAAGCGGTCTTCAGGTTAGCTCGGGACAGATCCGATGGATGCGTGCCCGACCTTACTCTTATCGACTCAATAAAATGAAAATCTGCAAAACGGCCGATTACTTCGGACGCTTGGTACCGTACTTCGAACGACCCTGATTACGACCTTTAACGCCGGAAGTATCCAAGGAGCCGCGAACGGTGTGGTAACGAACACCTGGCAAGTCTTTTACACGACCGCCGCGGATCAGTACCACGCTGTGCTCTTGCAGGTTGTGACCTTCACCACCGATGTACGAGGAAACCTCGAAACCGTTGGTCAGGCGCACACGGCATACTTTACGCAGTGCCGAGTTAGGTTTTTTCGGCGTAGTGGTGTACACACGGGTGCACACGCCACGACGTTGCGGGCAGTTCTGCAGCGCAGGTACGTCGGATTTCTCGACGATACGCTTACGCGGCTGACGTACCAGCTGGTTGATAGTTGCCATCTACTAGCTCCACTGTTGTCTTGCGACGCTATTGTCTTGCAAGAAAAGCAAAATGGCAGGAACGAATTCCCGCCAAATTTAGGGGATCAAGAGTCTAAAGAGGATCTTGTCCCCAGTCAAGGCAAGGCCCCGACCTCCCCGCTCGTCGAACCTTGACAATTTGTCTCGATTCGACGAACGGAGCGATCAGGGCCTCAGCTCATGTATCGCAGAACTCAGTTACCGCTCGAGTTCAGCGCTTCGGTCAGTGCCGCTTCCACTTCACTGGCGCTTACGCGCAACGGCTTGTCAGCATCACGACGACGCTTGCGCTCGCTGTGATATGCCAGACCGGTACCAGCCGGGATCAGACGACCCACGACCACGTTTTCTTTCAGGCCGCGCAAGTAATCGCGCTTGCCGGTGACTGCCGCTTCGGTCAGTACACGGGTGGTTTCCTGGAAGGAAGCCGCCGAGATGAACGATTCGGTGGACAACGACGCCTTGGTGATACCCAGCAGAACGCGAGTGAACTTGGAGACAAACTTGTCTTCCGCGCCCAGACGCTCGTTCTCTACCAGTACGTGAGTCAGTTCCATCTGGTCGCCCTTGATGAAGCTGGAATCGCCGGACTCGGAGATCTCAACCTTACGCAGCATCTGACGCAGAATGGTCTCGATGTGCTTGTCGTTGATCTTCACGCCTTGCAGACGGTAAACGTCCTGGATCTCGTTCACGATGTACTTGGCCAGCGCGCTCACACCCAGCAGACGCAGGATGTCGTGCGGATCGCTTGGACCGTCGGAGATAACTTCGCCGCGGTTTACCTGTTCGCCTTCGAACACGTTCAGGTGACGCCACTTCGGAATCAGCTCTTCGTACGGATCGCTACCGTCGTTCGGGGTAATGACCAGACGGCGCTTGCCTTTGGTCTCTTTACCGAACGCGATGGTGCCGCTGACTTCAGCCAGAATCGACGCTTCTTTCGGACGACGAGCTTCGAACAAGTCGGCAACACGCGGCAGACCACCGGTGATGTCACGGGTTTTCGAAGTTTCTTGCGGGATACGAGCGATAACATCACCGATCGCAATCTTCGCGCCGTCAGCTACACCGACCAAGGCGTTGGCTGGCAGGAAGTACTGAGCGATAACGTCAGTGCCTGGCAGCAACAGATCCTTGCCGTTGTCGTCGACCATCTTCACTGCCGGACGAATTTCTTTGCCCGCAGCTGGACGATCTTTCGCGTCGAGTACTTCAATGTTGGTCATACCGGTCAATTCGTCAGTCTGACGCTTGATCGTGATGCCTTCTTCCATGCCCACGTAGGTCACGGTACCTTTCATTTCGGTAACGATTGGGTGAGTGTGCGGATCCCACTTGGCCACGATTGCGCCAGCGTCGACCTTGTCACCTTCTTTAACCGAAATCACAGCACCGTACGGCAGCTTGTAACGCTCGCGCTCACGACCGAAGTCATCAGCGATTGCCAGCTCACCGGAACGGGACACAGCAACCAGGTGACCATCCACTCGCTCAACGTGCTTCAGGTTGTGCAGACGGACAGTACCGCCATTCTTCACCTGAACGCTGTCGGCTGCGGAAGTACGGCTTGCCGCACCACCGATGTGGAACGTACGCATCGTCAGCTGGGTACCCGGCTCACCGATGGACTGGGCAGCAATAACGCCGACCGCTTCACCGATGTTCACCTGGTGACCACGAGCCAGATCACGGCCGTAGCACTTGGCGCAAATGCCATAGCGGGTTTCGCAGCTGATCGGCGAACGCACGATCACTTCATCGATGCTGTTCAGCTCGATGAACTCGACCCACTTCTCGTCTACCAGAGTGCCGGCAGGAACGATAACGTCCTCGGTACCTGGCTTGAATACGTCACGGGCAATGACACGACCCAATACGCGCTCACCCAACGGCTCTACAACGTCACCGCCTTCAATGTGCGGAGTCATCAGCAGACCGTGTTCGGTGCCGCAATCGATCTCGGTCACAACCAGATCCTGCGCCACGTCTACCAGACGACGAGTCAGGTAACCGGAGTTCGCAGTTTTCAACGCGGTATCCGCCAGACCTTTACGAGCACCGTGAGTGGAGATGAAGTACTGAAGTACGCTCAAACCTTCACGGAAGTTCGCAGTAATCGGCGTTTCAATGATGGAACCGTCCGGCTTGGCCATCAGACCACGCATACCGGCCAGCTGACGAATCTGTGCTGCGGAACCCCGCGCACCCGAGTCAGCCATCATGTACATCGAGTTGAACGACTCTTGGTCGACTTCAACGCCGTGACGGTCGATAACCTTCTCTTTCGAGAGGTTGGCCATCATCGCCTTGGAGACTTCGTCGTTCGCTTTCGACCAAAGGTCGATCACTTTGTTGTACTTCTCGCCCTGGGTTACCAGGCCGGAGGCGTACTGGCTCTCGATCTCTTTCACTTCGTCGGTGGCAGCACCGATGATGCGGGCTTTTTCATCCGGGATAACGAAGTCGTTAACACCGATGGAAACGCCGGAAATAGTCGAGTAAGCGAAACCGGTGTACATCAACTGGTCAGCGAAGATAACGGTCTCTTTCAGACCAACCACGCGGTAGCACTGGTTGATCAGCTTGGAGATCGCCTTTTTCTTCATCGGCAGGTTGACGACGTCGTACGACAGACCTTTTGGCACAACCTGGAACAGCAGCGCACGGCCGACGGTGGTGTCGACGATACGGGTACCGCTCACGCTGTTGCCGTCACGGTCGTTGACGGTTTCGTTGATACGTACTTTAACTTTGGCGTGCAGTGCGGCTTCGCCAGCACGGAACACACGGTCAACTTCCTGCAGATCCGCGAATACACGACCTTCGCCTTTGGCGTTGATCGCTTCACGAGTCATGTAGTACAGACCCAATACAACGTCCTGCGACGGAACGATGATTGGCTCACCGTTGGCTGGCGACAGAATGTTGTTGGTCGACATCATCAACGCACGCGCTTCGAGCTGGGCTTCCAGCGTCAGCGGTACGTGCACGGCCATTTGGTCGCCGTCGAAGTCGGCGTTGTACGCGGCGCAGACCAGAGGGTGCAGCTGGATAGCCTTACCTTCGATCAGTACCGGTTCAAACGCCTGGATACCCAGACGGTGAAGGGTCGGTGCACGGTTGAGAAGAACCGGGTGTTCGCGAATCACTTCAGCGAGAACGTCCCAAACCTCCGGCAGTTCGCGCTCGACCATTTTCTTGGCCGCTTTGATGGTGGTCGCGAGACCACGCATTTCCAGCTTGCCGAAAATGAACGGCTTGAACAGCTCGAGAGCCATCTTCTTCGGCAGACCGCACTGGTGCAGACGCAGGGTCGGACCTACGGTAATTACCGAACGACCGGAGTAGTCAACACGCTTACCGAGCAAGTTCTGACGGAAACGACCTTGCTTACCCTTGATCATGTCAGCCAGGGATTTCAGAGGACGCTTGTTCGAACCGGTGATAGCGCGGCCACGACGACCGTTGTCGAGCAGTGCATCGACAGCTTCCTGCAACATACGCTTTTCGTTGCGCACGATGATGTCCGGAGCGGACAGATCCAGCAGGCGCTTCAAACGGTTGTTACGGTTGATCACTCGACGATACAGATCGTTGAGGTCGGAAGTCGCGAACCGACCGCCATCCAGCGGGACCAGTGGACGCAGATCTGGCGGCAGAACCGGCAGAACGGTCAGCACCATCCACTCTGGCAGGTTGCCGGAACCCTGGAAGGCTTCCATCAACTTCAGACGCTTGGACAGTTTCTTGATCTTGGTTTCCGAGTTGGTTTGCGGAATTTCTTCACGCAGGCGGCCAATCTCGTGTTCCAGGTCGATAGCGTGCAGCAGTTCGCGAACAGCTTCAGCACCCATGCGGGCGTCGAAGTCATCACCGAACTCTTCCAGCGCTTCGAAGTACTGCTCGTCATTCAGCAGCTGACCTTTCTCAAGGGTGGTCATGCCTGGATCGATAACGACGTAGCTCTCGAAGTAGAGAACGCGCTCGATATCACGCAGGGTCATGTCCATCAGCAAGCCGATACGGGACGGCAGCGATTTCAGGAACCAGATGTGAGCAACCGGCGAAGCCAGTTCGATGTGCGCCATGCGCTCACGACGAACCTTGGCCAGTGCAACTTCAACGCCGCACTTCTCGCAGATCACACCACGATGCTTCAAGCGCTTGTACTTACCGCACAGGCACTCGTAATCCTTTACCGGGCCAAAGATCTTGGCGCAGAACAGACCGTCACGCTCAGGTTTGAACGTACGGTAGTTGATGGTTTCCGGCTTTTTAACTTCACCGAACGACCATGAGCGGATCATCTCAGGCGAGGCCAATCCGATACGGATGGCGTCGAACTCTTCGACTTGACCCTGGTTTTTCAGCAAATTCAGTAGGTCTTTCAAGGCCTTTCCTCCTGGCGGAGCAGAGAGCGGGCAATCCTGCCCCGCTCTCGATTCGCGTCACGTGTTATTCGGTTTCCAGATCGATATCGATGCCGAGGGAACGAATTTCCTTGATCAACACGTTGAAGGACTCGGGCATGCCCGGCTCCATACGGTGATCGCCATCCACGATGTTTTTGTACATCTTGGTACGGCCGTTCACATCGTCCGACTTCACTGTGAGCATTTCTTGCAGAGTGTATGCAGCACCGTATGCTTCCAGTGCCCAGACCTCCATCTCCCCGAAACGCTGACCACCGAACTGCGCCTTACCACCCAGCGGCTGCTGGGTAACCAGGCTGTACGAACCGGTAGAACGCGCGTGCATCTTGTCGTCTACCAAGTGGTTCAGCTTCAGCATGTACATGTAGCCAACGGTAACTGGACGCTCGAACTTGTTGCCGGTACGGCCGTCAGTCAGCTGCATCTGGCCGCTTTCCGGCAGGTCTGCCAGTTTCAGCATGGCCTTGATTTCGCTTTCCTTGGCGCCGTCGAACACTGGAGTGGCCATTGGAACACCGCCACGCAGGTTCTTCGCCAGATCCAGGATTTCCTGATCGGAGAAGCTGTCCAGATCTTCGTTACGACCGCCGATCTGGTTGTAGATCTCGTCCAGGAAGGTGCGCAGTTCAGCGACTTTACGCTGCTCTTCGACCATCCGGTTGATCTTCTCGCCCAGACCTTTGGCCGCGAGGCCCAGGTGGGTTTCAAGGATCTGACCAACGTTCATACGCGAAGGTACGCCCAGTGGGTTGAGGACGACGTCGACCGGGGTGCCATTGGCATCGTGCGGCATGTCTTCAACCGGCATGATCACGGAGACCACACCTTTGTTACCGTGACGACCGGCCATCTTGTCGCCCGGCTGGATGCGACGACGGATTGCCAGGTAAACCTTGACGATTTTCAGCACGCCCGGAGCCAGGTCATCGCCCTGCTGCAGTTTGCGCTTCTTGTCTTCGAACTTGTCGTCCAGCAGACGGCGACGATCAACGATGTAGGCCTGAGCCTTCTCGAGCTGCTCGTTCAGAGCATCTTCAGCCATGCGCAGTTTGAACCACTGACCATGCTCAAGACCGTCGAGAACTTCGTCGGTGATGTCCTGACCTTTCTTCAGACCTGCGCCGCCTTCAGCCTTGTGGCCTACCAGAGCGGAACGCAGACGTTCGAAAGTTGCGCCTTCAACGATACGGAACTCTTCGTTCAGATCCTTGCGGATCTCGTCCAGCTGGGACTTCTCGATCGACAGTGCACGAGCATCACGCTCAACGCCGTCGCGGGTGAAGACCTGTACGTCAATGACAGTACCTTTGGTGCCGGTTGGCACGCGCAGGGAGGTGTCTTTAACGTCGCTGGCTTTTTCACCGAAGATTGCACGCAGCAGTTTTTCTTCCGGAGTCAGTTGGGTCTCGCCTTTCGGAGTGACCTTACCTACCAGGATGTCGCCTGCGCCAACTTCAGCACCTACGTAAACGATACCGGCTTCGTCCAGCTTGTTCAGTGCAGCTTCACCCACGTTAGGGATGTCCGCAGTGATTTCCTCTGGGCCAAGCTTGGTGTCACGAGCCACACAGGTCAGTTCCTGAATGTGGATCGTGGTGAAACGGTCTTCCTGAACAACACGCTCGGACAGGCAGATGGAGTCTTCGAAGTTGAAGCCGTTCCATGCCATGAACGCGATGCGCATGTTCTGACCCAGCGCCAGTTCACCCATGTCGGTGGACGGGCCGTCGGCCATGATGTCGCTACGTTGAACGCGATCACCCTTGCTCACCAGCGGACGCTGGTTGATGCAGGTGTTCTGGTTCGAGCGGGTGTATTTGGTCAGGTTGTAGATGTCGACACCAGCTTCGCCGGTTTCTACTTCGTCATCAGCAACACGAACCACGATACGGCTGGCATCAACGGAATCGATCACGCCGCCACGACGAGCCACGACACAAACGCCGGAGTCACGAGCTACGTTACGCTCCATGCCGGTACCTACCAGCGGCTTGTCAGCACGCAGGGTTGGTACAGCTTGACGCTGCATGTTCGAACCCATCAACGCACGGTTGGCGTCGTCGTGCTCGAGGAACGGAATCAGCGACGCAGCAACCGAAACTACCTGCTTCGGCGAAACGTCCATCAAGGTGACTTCTTCAGGCGCCTTGACGGTGAATTCGTTCAGGTGACGTACGGCTACCAGTTCGTCGATCAGGACTTTCTGGTCGTTCATGGTCGCCGAAGCCTGCGCGATCACGTGGTCGGCTTCTTCAATAGCGGACAGGAATACGATCTCGTCGGTGACCACACCCTCTTTCACCACGCGGTACGGGCTTTCCAGGAAGCCGTACTGGTTGGTGCGAGCGTAAGCAGCCAGGGAGTTGATCAGACCGATGTTCGGACCTTCCGGCGTTTCAATCGGGCATACACGACCGTAGTGAGTCGGGTGTACGTCACGGACTTCAAAGCCTGCGCGCTCACGAGTCAGACCGCCAGGGCCGAGTGCAGAGACACGACGCTTGTGGGTGATCTCGGACAGCGGATTGTTCTGGTCCATGAACTGCGAGAGCTGGCTGGAACCGAAGAACTCTTTCACCGCCGCAGCCACTGGCTTGGCGTTGATCAGGTCTTGCGGCATCAGGCCTTCGCTTTCAGCCATCGACAGACGCTCTTTGACCGCACGCTCAACACGTACCAGGCCAACGCGGAACTGGTTCTCGGCCATTTCGCCTACGCAGCGAACACGACGGTTACCCAGGTGGTCGATGTCATCGACGATGCCTTTACCGTTACGGATGTCGACCAGAGTCTTCAGTACCGCAACGATGTCTTCCTTGCACAGCACGCCCGAACCTTCGATTTCGGTACGACCGATACGACGGTTGAACTTCATCCGGCCGACCGCAGACAGGTCATAGCGCTCAGGACTGAAGAACAGGTTGTTGAACAGGGTTTCGGCAGCGTCTTTGGTTGGCGGCTCGCCTGGACGCATCATGCGATAGATCTCGACCAGCGCTTCCAATTGGTTGCTGGTGGAGTCGATCTTCAGCGTGTCGGAAACGAACGGACCGCAGTCGATGTCGTTGGTGTACAGAGTTTCGATGCGAACAACGCCAGATTTGGCAATCTTGGCCAGGACTTCGGTGTTCAGCTCGGTGTTGCACTCTGCCAGGATTTCGCCGGTGGCCGGGTGCACGATGACCTTGGCGGTGGTGCGACCCAGGACGTAGTCCAGAGGCACTTCCAGTGTCTTGATACCGGCTTTTTCGATCTGGTTGATGTGGCGCGCAGTAATACGGCGGCCCGCTTCAACAATGACCTTGCCCTTCTCGTCCTGAATGTCCAGAACTGCGATTTCACCACGCAGGCGCGAAGGCACCAGTTCCAGGCTGAGGGTTTCGCCGCTCAGGTGGAAAACGTTGGTGGTGTAGAACGCGTCCAAGACTTCTTCAGTGGTGTAGCCGAGCGCGCGCAGCAGTACCGAAGCCGGCAGCTTGCGACGACGGTCGATACGCACGAATACGCAGTCTTTCGGGTCGAACTCGAAGTCCAGCCACGAACCGCGGTAAGGAATGATGCGCGCGGAGTACAGCAGTTTGCCGGAGCTATGCGTCTTGCCGCGGTCGTGGTCGAAGAACACGCCCGGGGAACGGTGCAGCTGGGAAACGATTACACGCTCGGTACCGTTGATTACGAAGGTACCGTTCTCAGTCATCAGGGGAATTTCACCCATGTAGACTTCTTGCTCTTTGATGTCCTTGATCGCTTTGTTCGACGATTCTTTGTCGAAAATGATCAGGCGCACTTTTACCCGCAAAGGTACGGCGAAAGTTACACCGCGCAATACGCATTCTTTGACATCAAATGCCGGTTCGCCCAGGCGATAACCGACGTACTCCAGCGCAGCATTGCCGGAGTAGCTGATGATCGGGAAAACGGATTTGAAGGCCGCATGCAGGCCCACGTCGCGGAACTGATCTTTAGTCGCTCCCGCTTGCAAGAATTCACGATACGAATCCAGCTGGATGGCCAGGAGGTACGGCACATCCATGACGTCCGGCAACTTGCTAAAGTCCTTGCGGATACGTTTTTTCTCAGTATATGAGTAAGCCATCAGCGTTCCCCAGCTTGGTCACCTGCTTGTTTGGCCCCTCCCGACGGGAGCAGCCAGAAAATCGTGCAAACCCCATGGTTTGCGCCACCGCATCGGGTGGTTACAGCGCCCTTATCAGCGCCGACCCAGTCGGCTGCCAATAACGGAAAAAGGCCGGTGGCAAGAGCCACCAGCCATCAGCCTGTCGCTTGACGCTCGGGCTGGAGGAGCAAAGTCGATACTTATTTCAGCTCGACTTTAGCGCCTGCTTCTTCCAGCTTCTTCTTGGCGTCTTCAGCCGCTTCTTTCGAAACGCCTTCAGCTACAACCTGAGGAGCGCCGTCTACTTTCTCTTTGGCTTCTTTCAGGCCCAGACCAGTCAGTTCACGAACTGCCTTGATCACGTTAACCTTCTTCTCGCCAGCTTCCAGCAGAACAACGTTGAACTCGGTTTGCTCTTCAACAACAGCGGCAGCAGCAGCTGGACCAGCCGAAGCAGCAGCAGCGGTAACACCGAAGGTTTCTTCCATCGCTTTGATCAGCTCAACGATTTCCACTACGGATTTCTGGCCGATTGCTTCGATGATTTGTTCGTTAGTCAGAGACATGACTCAATTCCTGAATTGGGGGACGGCCTACGCGACCATCGAAATAAACAAAAAACGCGAGAAGTTGACGAGCCTTAGGCTGCGGCAGCTTCTTTCTGGTCGCGAATTGCCGCCAGAGTACGAGCCAATTTGCTGGTAGCGCCTTGAATCACGCTCATCAGCTGAGAAATTGCTTCGTCACGGGTCGGCAGAGTTGCCAGTACGTCGATCTGATTAGCTGCGAGGAACTTGCCCTCGAACGCAGCTGCCTTGATCTCGAACTTGTCCTGACCCTTGGCAAACTCTTTGAAGATACGAGCAGCAGCGCCCGGATGTTCGTTCGAGAATGCAATCAGGGTCGGGCCGGTGAACACGTCGTTGAGGACACTGTATTGAGTGTCAGCAACAGCGCGTTTGAGCAGGGTGTTACGTACAACACGTACGTAAACGCCAGCTTCACGAGCCTCTTTACGGAGTCCGGTCATTGCGCCTACTGTTACGCCACGTGCATCAACCACGACAGCGGACAGAGCGACTTTGGCAGCCTCGTTGACTTCAGCGACGATGGCCTTCTTGTCTTCGAGATTAATTGCCACGGGTTTAACTCCTGCTTGTTACCGTTTCATTCGATCGGAACCGAATGTCGTTTTGGTGTCTGATTCGGTAAGGAACCGGGAGCACCATCTGCGTAGGCTTATGGTTTAAGGCTTGCGCCGCCTACGGTCTTGGATAGCCCCCGCCAGGCAGGGACCCCAATTTTTCAATTGGCGCGAACAATCGCGCCAACCTTTGTCTTACGCGTCCAGCGAGCTCTGATCGATAACCAGACCTGGGCCCATAGTGGTGCTCAGGGTAACGCGCTTGACGTAGATACCTTTCGAAGAAGCAGGCTTGATACGCTTCAGATCAGCGATCAGCGCTTCAACGTTTTCCTTCAGCTTGACGGCATCGAAACCGATCTTGCCAACGGAGGTGTGAATGATGCCGTTTTTGTCGGTGCGATAACGAACCTGACCAGCCTTGGCGTTTTTAACCGCGGTAGCTACGTCTGGAGTTACGGTGCCGACCTTCGGGTTAGGCATCAGGCCGCGTGGACCGAGGATCTGACCCAACTGACCTACAACGCGCATGGCATCCGGGGATGCAATCACTACGTCATAGTTCAGGTCGCCGCCTTTCATTTCGGCAGCCAGGTCGTCCATGCCTACACGGTCAGCGCCGGCAGCCAGAGCGGCCTCAGCAGCTGGACCCTGGGTGAACACAGCAACGCGAACGGTCTTGCCAGTGCCGTGTGGCAGCACAGTAGCGCTACGAACAACCTGGTCAGATTTACGCGGGTCAACACCCAGGTTTACAGCTACGTCAAACGACTCGCTGAACTTGACAGTCGACAGCTCAGCCAGCAGAGCAGCGGCGTCTACAATGTTGTAGGCCTTGCCTGCTTCGATTTTGCCGGCGATAGCCTTTTGACGCTTGGTCAGCTTAGCCATTACACACCCTCCACGTTAAGGCCCATGCTACGAGCAGAACCGGCGATAGTACGCACGGCCGCATCCATATCAGCTGCAGTCAGATCCGCGTTTTTGGTTTTCGCGATTTCTTCCAGCTGAGCACGGGTAACAGTGCCAACCTTAACGGTGTTCGGACGAGCGGAACCGCTGGTCAGACCGGCCGCCTTCTTCAGCAGAACCGAAGCAGGGGTGGATTTGGTTTCAAAAGTGAAGCTACGGTCGCTGTAGACAGTGATGATCACTGGAGTCGGCAGACCTGCTTCAAGACCCTGAGTACGGGCGTTGAAAGCCTTGCAGAATTCCATGATGTTCACGCCGTGCTGACCCAGAGCAGGACCAACAGGTGGACTTGGGTTAGCCTGAGCGGCCTTCACTTGCAGCTTGATGTAAGCGGTAATCTTCTTGGCCATGAGGCACTCCAATTACGGGTTCGAACGCCTCGAAAGGCTCCCCGGTTACTTGCGCGTTTATCCCAGTGACGACAAAACCCCACAGCCTAGGGCTGCGGGGTTGGGATGCTTGTCCAGTTAGACCTTTTCGACCTGACTGAACTCCAGCTCTACCGGAGTAGAGCGACCGAAAATAAGCACTGCCACTTGGATCCGGCTCTTTTCGTAGTTAACTTCTTCAACAACGCCATTGAAATCAGCGAATGGACCGTCGTTGACTCGCACCGTTTCGCCTGGCTCGAAGAGAGTCTTCGGCTTCGGCTTGTCGCTACCATCAGCAACACGACGCAGAATTGCTTCCGCCTCTTTATCGGTGATCGGCGCAGGCTTATCAGCAGTACCGCCGATAAAACCCATCACCCGAGGAGTGTCCTTGACCAAGTGCCAAGTACCCTCGTTCATATCCATCTGCACCAGCACATAGCCTGGGAAGAACTTGCGTTCGCTCTTGCGCTTCTGGCCATTACGCATTTCAACCACTTCTTCAGTGGGAACCAGAATCTCGCCGAAGCCATCTTCCATGCCAGCCAGCTTTACGCGCTCGACCAGCGAGCGCATCACATGCTTCTCGTAACCCGAGTAAGCATGCACAACATACCAACGCTTAGCCACGGGACACCCTTAGCCGACAATCAAGGAAACAAGCCAACCGAGGAGGGAATCAAGCCCCCACAACAGCAACGCCATAACCAGAACAACAGCCACCACAATCAGGGTGGTCTGCGTGGTTTCTTGGCGAGTTGGCCACACGACTTTACGAATCTCGGTGCGAGCTTCCTTAACCAGTACAAAGAAAGACTTGCCCTTCGCAGTCTGCAGGCCTACAAAGGCAGCTACAGCAGCAATGACAAGCAAAGCGAGTACACGGTACAGGATCGGCGAAGCAGAGTAATACTGATTGCCAACAACGCCTACAACTACCAAAGCGACTACTACAAGCCACTTGAGCAGATCGAAGCGAGAGCCTTGTGCTTCAGCCTTAGGAGTCATCTATGAAGATCCTGTGAAAAGAAAGCCAGACACACTGAGTGAATCTGGCAGGTCAGGAGGGAATCGAACCCCCAACCTACGGTTTTGGAGACCGTCGCTCTGCCAATTGAGCTACTGACCTAAAACAAAATCAGGCCGACCATTATGCCGGCCCGAAAAATACATTACAACCGCTTATTCGATGATTTTGGCTACGACGCCAGCGCCGACGGTACGACCGCCTTCACGGATAGCGAAACGCAGACCGTCTTCCATCGCGATGGTTTTGATCAGGGTAACAGTCATCTGAATGTTGTCACCTGGCATTACCATTTCAACGCCTTCTGGCAGCTCGCAGTTACCAGTCACGTCAGTAGTACGGAAGTAGAACTGTGGACGGTAGCCTTTGAAGAACGGAGTGTGACGACCGCCTTCTTCCTTGCTCAGAACATAAACTTCTGCAGTGAACTTGGTGTGCGGCTTAACCGAACCCGGCTTAACCAGAACCTGACCACGCTCAACGTCGTCACGCTTGGTACCACGCAGCAGAACGCCGCAGTTCTCGCCAGCACGACCTTCGTCGAGCAGTTTGCGGAACATTTCAACGCCGGTGCAAGTGGTAACAGTAGTGTCACGCAGACCAACGATTTCCAGCGGATCCTGAACGCGAACGATACCGCGCTCGATACGACCAGTCACAACAGTACCGCGACCCGAGATCGAGAATACGTCTTCGATTGGCATCAGGAATGGCTTGTCGATCATACGAACTGGTTCTGGGATGTAGGTATCCAGAGTTTCAACCAGTTTACGAACGGCAGTGGTGCCCATTTCGTTGTCGTCTTTACCTTCCAGAGCCATACGAGCCGAACCGATGATGATCGGAGTGTCGTCGCATGGGAAGTCATAGGTGGACAGCAGGTCGCGAACTTCCATCTCAACCAGTTCCAGCAGCTCAGCGTCGTCTACCAGGTCAGCCTTGTTCAGGAAAACCACGATGTACGGAACGCCTACCTGACGGGACAGCAGGATGTGCTCACGGGTTTGCGGCATCGGACCATCAGCGGCCGAGCAAACCAGGATCGCGCCGTCCATCTGGGCAGCACCGGTGATCATGTTCTTCACGTAGTCAGCGTGACCTGGGCAGTCAACGTGAGCGTAGTGACGAATAGTCGAGTTGTACTCAACGTGAGCGGTGTTGATGGTGATACCGCGAGCTTTTTCTTCTGGAGCGCTGTCGATCTTGTCGAATTCAACTACGGCCGAACCGAAAACTTCGGAGCAGACGCGAGTCAGAGCAGCGGTCAGAGTGGTTTTACCGTGGTCAACGTGACCAATGGTCCCAACGTTGACGTGGGGCAGGGAACGATCAAATTTTTCCTTAGCCATCGATATCACCCTCAAACAGAAGAATTAGACAAACAATATCAACCATTAAAACAAAGGCAGATATTTTCATATCTGCCTTGTTATATGGAGCTCTTGAGCGGATTTGAACCGCTGACCTCACCCTTACCAAGGGTGTGCTCTACCAACTGAGCTACAAGAGCAAAACACTTTGCACAACCTGCAAACTTGGAGCGGGTAGCGGGAATCGAACCCGCATCATCAGCTTGGAAGGCTGAGGTTCTACCACTAAACTATACCCGCGGAGCCTGCAGCTCACGCTCAAATCTGGTGGAGGGAGAAGGATTCGAACCTTCGAAGTCGTAGACGTCAGATTTACAGTCTGATCCCTTTGGCCGCTCGGGAACCCCTCCTAATCAGGCCGGCATTTTATACTACGCCAGACCCTTGTCAAGCATTTTCTCATTTAAAAACCTGAGGTTAGCTGCATTGACATCACTTCACTTTGACAACCTGTTGGGGTCTTCACTGTGGAGCGGGCGCCATTCTATGCAAACTATTCAGTAGGTGCAACCCCCTCGCACAGCATTATTTTATGTTTTAACTCATTGAATTCGTTGGAAAGGTTTTGCAATTGAGGATCACCCAGCAATCGCTGGCTTTCAGGAGCAACACGCAGCCAAAATCCGGATGCAGGAATGCCGCTAAGGAGAGGTTGAGCCTTGATATCCATCTCAGACAAGCGCCGACTCAGCGCCACAACCAGCTCCTGACGAACAAATCCCCCCACATAAAGACACTGCTCCTCAGACCGTTGCAACTCCGACCTCCCACGAGAAGCAGCTGCCGTCTCGCTGAGCAGACGTATATCTTGCTGCGAACCCTTATACAAACTGAGAGGAGTTACGTCCTTTGCTCGCAAAGGTGCTTCCTGCTGATGCCAGACGTAGTAAAAAACATTGAGAACAACCAGCAACAGGAACAACCAACGCATACATACCTCTAGATAAGGACACGCCACGGCGAAAGCTCGAACACCAGGTTAGGCACAATCCTAACTTCTGGCACGACATCAGCTACCACCCAGCATTGACATCGCACGACAGAGCCAAAAAGCCCGTAATTTTCATAACCGCTCTGACATCAGTTATTTCATACGAAGACATTTCACAACCAAGCGATGCACAAAGCTCCCGCCCAAGCATTTAAATCGGCTCATCACTATCACGGCGGTACAAATACTATCCAACCGACACTCGCTCGATAACACTCTATTCTGCCCCGCAGGCCCACACGCAAGGCCTCCTCGGAGCCCTGCTCTGAAACCAAAGTAGCAGGGGGCGATATTCAATACTCGCAGCTCTATCAAGCTGTTGTCGCAATCGTACTCACCTATCATCACGCAACCTCAAGCTGAGTTCCCCACCACTAAAAACCTTTTCTACGCCATTCACCATCAATCGCAGTGCACCCTGATTATCAATTCCGAGTACGACTCCATCTACCTGGCTGACGCCAGCAATCAACGACACCGATCGATCCTGCCACAAATGATTTTCTTCCCACTCTGCTTGGAGTACCGAAAAACCATCTGCCTGCTGACGCCGTATATAAGCTTGCAGTTGCTCACTCAACTCAGTTGCCAGAACGTTACGATCACAGGTTTCCCCAGACTCCAACCGGATGGATGTCCATTGCTGGTCGACCTCATCGGCAATCTGCATGTTCACGTTAATGCCTATGCCCAATACCACATGACACACATCTGCCGGATCCCCAACAAGCTCCAAAAGAATTCCGGCAATTTTCTTATTGCCAACAAGAACATCGTTCGGCCACTTCAAACCCGCATCAGGTACTCCCAACTTTCGCAGAGTTTGCATAACGGCCAGCCCAACAACCAGACTCAAGCCCTCTAGCTGGCGCATCCCACCGTCAATGCGCAGCACAAGACTGTAATAAAGGTTTTCGGCAAACGGACTAACCCACTTGCGCCCTCTTCGTCCGCGCCCAGATAACTGTCGCTCGGCCAGTACCAAAAATGGCGCCGTTCTCCCCTGAGCGATAGCGCGTAGCGCCTCAGCGTTCGTGGAGTCTATAGAATTGAAGGTCGTGATCGGCCAGCCCGTCTTCATCCCACCTATTTTTAAAGAATCGAGCAGCATCAACGGCGCAGACAACTGATAGCCGCGCCCCCGAACTTTGTGGATAGATAGCCCAAGCTCAGCCTCAAGATGCTGAAGCTGCTTCCATACGGCACTTCGACTAATTCCCAAGGCAGCGCCCAGGTCCTGGCCAGAATGGAATCGGCCGTCCTTCAGTAGATTCAACAGCGTCAACATGCAGGTTTCGCCTCATAATGAGGCCCGAATAATAGCCATGCCCTGCGCGGCTGCATAGAAATCAAGTAAGCACATTTCCTGCGGGCAAAACAAAACCCCAATTGCTTTCGCAATTGGGGTTTCGGAATTTAATCTTGACGATGACCTACTCTCACATGGGGAAACCCCACACTACCATCGGCGATGCATCGTTTCACTGCTGAGTTCGGGATGGGATCAGGTGGTTCCAACGCTCTATGGTCGTCAAGAAATTCGGGTACTGAGTCGTGGCCAGATGGCCTCGCTTCAGCAAATTGGGTATGTGACAGCTAGGTGTTTTGTGAACATCGAACTTTCGGTTCGTTTCGTCTTCACACACCGCAATCTGGTCTCTTTCGAGTCTACAGATTGCTTGGGTGTTATATGGTCAAGCCTCACGGGCAATTAGTATTGGTTAGCTCAACGCCTCACAGCGCTTACACACCCAACCTATCAACGTCGTAGTCTTCGACGGCCCTTCAGGGAACTCAAGGTTCCAGTGAGATCTCATCTTGAGGCAAGTTTCCCGCTTAGATGCTTTCAGCGGTTATCTTTCCCGAACATAGCTACCCGGCAATGCCACTGGCGTGACAACCGGAACACCAGAGGTTCGTCCACTCCGGTCCTCTCGTACTAGGAGCAGCCCCTCTCAAATCTCAAACGTCCACGGCAGATAGGGACCGAACTGTCTCACGACGTTCTAAACCCAGCTCGCGTACCACTTTAAATGGCGAACAGCCATACCCTTGGGACCGGCTTCAGCCCCAGGATGTGATGAGCCGACATCGAGGTGCCAAACACCGCCGTCGATATGAACTCTTGGGCGGTATCAGCCTGTTATCCCCGGAGTACCTTTTATCCGTTGAGCGATGGCCCTTCCATACAGAACCACCGGATCACTAAGACCTACTTTCGTACCTGCTCGACGTGTCTGTCTCGCAGTCAAGCGCGCTTTTGCCTTTATACTCTACGACCGATTTCCGACCGGTCTGAGCGCACCTTCGTACTCCTCCGTTACTCTTTAGGAGGAGACCGCCCCAGTCAAACTACCCACCATACACTGTCCTCGATCCGGATAACGGACCTGAGTTAGAACCTCAAAGTTGCCAGGGTGGTATTTCAAGGATGGCTCCACGCGAACTGGCGTCCACGCTTCAAAGCCTCCCACCTATCCTACACAAGCAAATTCAAAGTCCAGTGCAAAGCTATAGTAAAGGTTCACGGGGTCTTTCCGTCTAGCCGCGGATACACTGCATCTTCACAGCGATTTCAATTTCACTGAGTCTCGGGTGGAGACAGCGCCGCCATCGTTACGCCATTCGTGCAGGTCGGAACTTACCCGACAAGGAATTTCGCTACCTTAGGACCGTTATAGTTACGGCCGCCGTTTACCGGGGCTTCGATCAAGAGCTTCGCGTTAGCTAACCCCATCAATTAACCTTCCGGCACCGGGCAGGCGTCACACCCTATACGTCCACTTTCGTGTTTGCAGAGTGCTGTGTTTTTAATAAACAGTCGCAGCGGCCTGGTATCTTCGACCGGCATGAGCTTACGGAGCAAGTCCTTCACCCTCACCGGCGCACCTTCTCCCGAAGTTACGGTGCCATTTTGCCTAGTTCCTTCACCCGAGTTCTCTCAAGCGCCTTGGTATTCTCTACCCAACCACCTGTGTCGGTTTGGGGTACGGTTCCTGGTTACCTGAAGCTTAGAAGCTTTTCTTGGAAGCATGGCATCAACCACTTCGTCATCTAAAAGATAACTCGTCATCAGCTCTCGGCCTTAAGATCCCGGATTTACCTAAGATCTCAGCCTACCACCTTAAACTTGGACAACCAACGCCAAGCTGGCCTAGCCTTCTCCGTCCCTCCATCGCAATAACCAGAAGTACAGGAATATTAACCTGTTTTCCATCGACTACGCTTTTCAGCCTCGCCTTAGGGACCGACTAACCCTGCGTCGATTAACGTTGCGCAGGAAACCTTGGTCTTTCGGCGTGGGTGTTTTTCACACCCATTGTCGTTACTCATGTCAGCATTCGCACTTCTGATACCTCCAGCAAGCTTCTCAACTCACCTTCACAGGCTTACAGAACGCTCCTCTACCGCATCATCCGAAGATGATACCCGTAGCTTCGGTGTATGGTTTGAGCCCCGTTACATCTTCCGCGCAGGCCGACTCGACTAGTGAGCTATTACGCTTTCTTTAAAGGGTGGCTGCTTCTAAGCCAACCTCCTAGCTGTCTAAGCCTTCCCACATCGTTTCCCACTTAACCATAACTTTGGGACCTTAGCTGACGGTCTGGGTTGTTTCCCTTTTCACGACGGACGTTAGCACCCGCCGTGTGTCTCCCATGCTCGGCACTTGTAGGTATTCGGAGTTTGCATCGGTTTGGTAAGTCGGGATGACCCCCTAGCCGAAACAGTGCTCTACCCCCTACAGTGATACATGAGGCGCTACCTAAATAGCTTTCGAGGAGAACCAGCTATCTCCGAGCTTGATTAGCCTTTCACTCCGATCCACAGGTCATCCGCTAACTTTTCAACGGTAGTCGGTTCGGTCCTCCAGTTAGTGTTACCCAACCTTCAACCTGCCCATGGATAGATCGCCCGGTTTCGGGTCTATTCCCAGCGACTAGACGCCCTATTAAGACTCGCTTTCGCTACGCCTCCCCTATTCGGTTAAGCTCGCCACTGAAAATAAGTCGCTGACCCATTATACAAAAGGTACGCAGTCACAGAACAAAGTCTGCTCCCACTGCTTGTACGCATACGGTTTCAGGATCTATTTCACTCCCCTCTCCGGGGTTCTTTTCGCCTTTCCCTCACGGTACTAGTTCACTATCGGTCAGTCAGTAGTATTTAGCCTTGGAGGATGGTCCCCCCATATTCAGACAAAGTTTCTCGTGCTCCGTCCTACTCGATTTCATGACCAAGAGATTTTCGCGTACAGGGCTATCACCCACTATGGCCGCACTTTCCAGAGCGTTCCGCTAATCTCAAAGCCACTTAAGGGCTAGTCCCCGTTCGCTCGCCACTACTAAGGGAATCTCGGTTGATTTCTTTTCCTCAGGGTACTTAGATGTTTCAGTTCCCCTGGTTCGCCTCTTGCACCTATGTATTCAGTACAAGATAACCATCTTATGATGGCTGGGTTCCCCCATTCAGACATCTCCGGATCAAAGTCTGTTTGCCGACTCCCCGAAGCTTTTCGCAGGCTACCACGTCTTTCATCGCCTCTGACTGCCAAGGCATCCACCGTATGCGCTTCTTCACTTGACCATATAACCCCAAGCAATCTGGTTATACTGTGAAGACGACATTCGCCGAAAATTCGAATTTCTCAACTAAGAGAACTCACAAATTTTACCTTAGCCTGATCCGTTACCAGTGAAAGTAACGTTCAGTCTATCTTTCTATCACATACCCAAATTTTTAAAGAACGAACTAGTCAAAGACTAGAAATCAACATTCATCATCTCAACGATGGAATGCTCATTTCTAAGCTTTCAAACTTCAGAAGCAGTAGTGGTGGAGCCAAGCGGGATCGAACCGCTGACCTCCTGCGTGCAAGGCAGGCGCTCTCCCAGCTGAGCTATGGCCCCGTATTTCTACAGGCGTTTCCCACACAAAATTGGTGGGTCTGGGCAGATTCGAACTGCCGACCTCACCCTTATCAGGGGTGCGCTCTAACCAACTGAGCTACAGACCCAATTTCGGGCTGCTTCTTTCGTCTTCTTCAATGAATCAAGCAATTCGTGTGGGAGCTCATGGAGCAGCTGATGTCGTCGATTAAGGAGGTGATCCAGCCGCAGGTTCCCCTACGGCTACCTTGTTACGACTTCACCCCAGTCATGAATCACACCGTGGTAACCGTCCCCCCGAAGGTTAGACTAGCTACTTCTGGTGCAACCCACTCCCATGGTGTGACGGGCGGTGTGTACAAGGCCCGGGAACGTATTCACCGCGACATTCTGATTCGCGATTACTAGCGATTCCGACTTCACGCAGTCGAGTTGCAGACTGCGATCCGGACTACGATCGGTTTTATGGGATTAGCTCCACCTCGCGGCTTGGCAACCCTTTGTACCGACCATTGTAGCACGTGTGTAGCCCAGGCCGTAAGGGCCATGATGACTTGACGTCATCCCCACCTTCCTCCGGTTTGTCACCGGCAGTCTCCTTAGAGTGCCCACCATTACGTGCTGGTAACTAAGGACAAGGGTTGCGCTCGTTACGGGACTTAACCCAACATCTCACGACACGAGCTGACGACAGCCATGCAGCACCTGTCTCAATGTTCCCGAAGGCACCAATCCATCTCTGGAAAGTTCATTGGATGTCAAGGCCTGGTAAGGTTCTTCGCGTTGCTTCGAATTAAACCACATGCTCCACCGCTTGTGCGGGCCCCCGTCAATTCATTTGAGTTTTAACCTTGCGGCCGTACTCCCCAGGCGGTCAACTTAATGCGTTAGCTGCGCCACTAAGAGCTCAAGGCTCCCAACGGCTAGTTGACATCGTTTACGGCGTGGACTACCAGGGTATCTAATCCTGTTTGCTCCCCACGCTTTCGCACCTCAGTGTCAGTATCAGTCCAGGTGGTCGCCTTCGCCACTGGTGTTCCTTCCTATATCTACGCATTTCACCGCTACACAGGAAATTCCACCACCCTCTACCATACTCTAGCTTGTCAGTTTTGAATGCAGTTCCCAGGTTGAGCCCGGGGATTTCACATCCAACTTAACAAACCACCTACGCGCGCTTTACGCCCAGTAATTCCGATTAACGCTTGCACCCTCTGTATTACCGCGGCTGCTGGCACAGAGTTAGCCGGTGCTTATTCTGTCGGTAACGTCAAAACAGCAAAGTATTAATTTACTGCCCTTCCTCCCAACTTAAAGTGCTTTACAATCCGAAGACCTTCTTCACACACGCGGCATGGCTGGATCAGGCTTTCGCCCATTGTCCAATATTCCCCACTGCTGCCTCCCGTAGGAGTCTGGACCGTGTCTCAGTTCCAGTGTGACTGATCATCCTCTCAGACCAGTTACGGATCGTCGCCTTGGTGAGCCATTACCTCACCAACTAGCTAATCCGACCTAGGCTCATCTGATAGCGCAAGGCCCGAAGGTCCCCTGCTTTCTCCCGTAGGACGTATGCGGTATTAGCGTTCCTTTCGAAACGTTGTCCCCCACTACCAGGCAGATTCCTAGGCATTACTCACCCGTCCGCCGCTGAATCCAGGAGCAAGCTCCTTTCATCCGCTCGACTTGCATGTGTTAGGCCTGCCGCCAGCGTTCAATCTGAGCCATGATCAAACTCTTCAGTTCAAACATCTTTGGGTTTTTAAGAAACCCTAAACTTGGCTCAGCAATCGTTGGTTACATCTTTGATTTCTCGCGGAGTAACTTGTGATGCTGATAATCTTGTTGACTATCAGTCTGACTCCACAAGCACCCACACGAATTGCTTGATTCAGTTGTTAAAGAGCGGTTGGTTAAGATCTTTCGTCTCAACCGAGGCGCGCATTCTACAGCAGCCTCATTTGCTGTCAAGTGATTATTTTCAGAAGTTTTCGAAGAATTCTTCAACAACTTCAACCACTTGCGCTTCCGATCTCTCGTTAGCGGGAGGCGAATTCTACAGCGTTACTCGCTGTTGTCAACACCTCTTTTTCTCCGCTTTCGACCGAGAAGATCGAACCGTTAAAAGAGTCAAACATCACGACGCTTTCAACTCCTTCCAGGCTTCGATGAACTGAAGCGACCCACTCTCGAAAACCGTATAACTCATTGAATCTCAAGGAGTTTTCCGTTTCGACTGCGCCGGAAGTGGGGCGAATTATAGACCTCTGGAATTCGCCGTCAACCCCTAATTCCAACTTTATTCAGATTTCAGCTTAATGCGTGCAAAAGCCTTCTTGCCAGCCTGGCAAACGTGGGTCGCGCCCACTGCGTATATAAAGGAGCGATCAACCACCTCACCATCTATACGTACACCGCCAGCTGCCAGCAGATCACGAGCAGCTGCCGAGTTCTTCACCAGGCCTGCCTTATTAAGGACAGCGGCAATCGGCATATCCTCAGCCGAGGTCAGTTCGATTTCCGGCAGATCATCCGGCAACTCACCTTCTTTCATGCGATTGCCCGCACCGCGGTGAGCATTCGCTGCTGCTTCTTCGCCATGAAAACGCGCAACGATCTCTTCAGCCAGCTTGATCTTGATGTCACGAGGATTGGCACCCGCCTCTACATCAGCACGGAACGCATTGATCTCATCCATCGAACGGAAGCTGAGCAATTCGAAGTAACGCCACATCAGCGCATCCGGAATCGAAACCAGCTTGCTATACATGACACCCGGAGCTTCCTGAATACCGACATAGTTGCCCAGCGACTTGGACATCTTCTTCACGCCATCCAGACCTTCAAGCAACGGCATGGTCAGAATGCACTGAGCCTCTTGACCATAACCACGCTGCAACTCACGACCCATCAGCAAATTGAACTTCTGATCGGTACCACCCAACTCGACATCCGCGCGCAGAGCAACCGAGTCATAACCCTGAACCAGCGGATAGAGGAACTCATGAATGGCAATCGGCTGATTGGTGGTGTAGCGCTTGTCGAAGTCATCACGCTCAAGCATACGAGCGACAGTGTATTGCGAAGTCAGGCGAATGAAGTCCGCCGGCCCCATCTGATCCATCCAGGTGGAGTTGAACGCAACTTCGGTTTTCGCCGGATCAAGAATCTTGAAAACCTGAGTCTTGTAGGTCTCGGCATTCTCGAGAACCTGCTCGCGAGTCAGTGGCGGACGAGTGGCGCTCTTGCCACTCGGGTCACCGATCATCCCGGTGAAGTCACCTATAAGGAAGATCACCTGATGCCCCAGCTCCTGGAACTGACGCAGCTTATTAATAAGCACGGTATGACCCAAGTGCAGATCCGGGGCGGTCGGATCGAAACCAGCCTTGATACGCAGCGGTTGGCCGCGCTTGAGCTTCTCGATCAGCTCGGACTCGACCAATAGTTCTTCCGCACCACGTTTAATCAGCGCTAGCTGCTCTTCAACCGACTTCATAACAGACCCGCAAGGCTCAGATTCAAAGGGAACCAACCATACAAGATCGTGCACCAATTACAAGTTTTGCCCGGCGCACGGACACCAATCCACAGACGAGGCGTCTGTAGACTTGCTTCAGAGATGATTTGGTTATATTTTATACAGTTATTTCATCTTCATCATGTCATTCATCTTTTCCAATTCATCACTTTTCAAAAGTCAAAATTACTTATGACCACCGAACCGTCTAAAGCGCCACCGCTTTACCCGAAGACCCACCTGCTCGCCGCAAGTGGAATCGCCGCCCTACTTAGCCTGGCGCTCCTGGTATTTCCTTCCAGCGATGTTGAAGCCAAAAAGACGACCCTGAGCCTTGAACTGGAAAGTCCTGCTGAACAACTGACACAAGATCAAGACGCTGCCGACGCGGCTCAAGCCACAAATGAGCCTGTAACCTCCCCGTTTGCACAGATAGAAAACAGCGACGAAACCACTTCGCAAACGGCTGAAGCCGCACCTGCGCTGGCACCCGTCGCCGAAAAACCAAAAGCCCCAGGTCATCGAGAAGTTGTTGTCGCGAAAGGCGATACGCTATCTACGCTGTTTGAAAAGGTAGGCTTGCCGGCCGCGGCCGTGCATGAAATTCTGGCCAGCGACAAGCAAGCCAAGCAGTTCAGCCAGCTCAAACACGGCCAGAAGCTCGAGTTTGAACTCAACCCCGAAGGCCAGCTGACCAGCCTGCACAGCAAGGTCAGTGATGTTGAAACCATCACCCTGACCAAGAATGACAAGGGTTATGCCTTTAATCGCGTCACTGCAAAGCCAACCGTTCGCACCGCTTACGTCCACGGCGTAATCAATAGCTCGCTGTCTCAGTCTGCTGCCCGCGCCGGCCTGTCACATAGCCTGACCATGGATATGGCCAGCGTATTCGGCTATGACGTCGACTTTGCTCAGGACATCCGTCAGGGCGACGAATTCGACGTGATTTACGAACAGAAAGTGGTCAACGGCAAGGCTGTCGGCAATGGCCCGATCCTCTCGGCGCGCTTCACCAACCGCGGCAAGACCTACACCGCCGTGCGTTACACCAACAAGCAAGGCAACAGCAGCTATTACACCGCCGATGGCAACAGCATGCGCAAGGCATTCATCCGTACGCCGGTGGACTTTGCCCGTATCAGCTCCAAGTTCTCCATGGGCCGCAAACACCCGATCCTCAACAAGATCCGTGCTCACAAAGGCGTTGATTACGCAGCCCCACGCGGCACGCCAATCAAGGCTGCCGGTGACGGTAAAGTGCTGCTCGCCGGCCGCCGCGGCGGTTACGGCAACACGGTGATCATCCAGCACGGCAACACCTACCGCACGCTGTACGGCCACATGCAGGGCTTCGCCAAAGGCGTGAAAACCGGCGGCACCGTGAAGCAGGGGCAAGTGATCGGCTACATCGGCACTACCGGCCTGTCGACTGGCCCGCACTTGCACTACGAGTTCCAGGTTAACGGCGTGCACGTCGACCCACTGGGCCAGAAGCTGCCAATGGCCGATCCGATTGCCAAAGCCGAGCGTGCTCGCTTCCTCGCTCAGAGCCAGCCGCTGATGGCACGCATGGACCAAGAGAAGGCCACCATGCTGGCCTCGAGCAAACGCTGAGTCATGGCCCTGTATATCGGCGTGATGTCCGGAACCAGCCTCGACGGTCTGGACATCGCCCTGATCGAACAGACCTCGGCGATCAAGCTGATCGCCACGCATTACATTCCCATGCCTGAATCGCTGCGCACCGAGCTCCTCGGCTTGTGCGCCAGCGGTCCCGACGAGATCGCCCGCTCGGCGATTGCTCAGCAGCACTGGGTGAAGCTTGCAGCCCAGGGCATTCATACCCTTCTCGATCAGCAGCAACTCAAACCTGAACACATCCGCGCAATCGGTAGCCATGGCCAGACCATCCGCCATGAGCCCGTTCGCGGTTTCACCGTACAGATTGGTAACCCTGCCCTGTTGGCCGAGCTGACGGGCATTACCGTTGTCAGTGACTTCCGCAGTCGAGATGTCGCCGCCGGCGGCCAAGGCGCGCCTCTGGTGCCAGCCTTCCATGAAGCGTTGTTCGAAGAGCGTACCGGCAACCAGGCGGTCTTGAATGTCGGCGGTTTCAGCAATCTCAGCCTGATTGAGCCGACCAAGCCTGTAGCCGGTTTCGACTGCGGCCCTGGGAACGTTCTGATGGACGCCTGGATTCAGCAGCAACGCGGCGAAAACTATGATCGCAATGGAGACTGGGCGAAAACAGGTACCGTTGAGCCGACATTACTGGAAGCGCTACTCAGCGATCCATTCTTCGTCACCAAGGGCCCGAAAAGCACCGGACGAGAGGTGTTCAACCTACTCTGGCTGGAGCAACACCTTTCGCACCTGCCAGCCTTCCCCGCTGAAAACGTGCAAGCCACGCTGCTCGATCTGACCGCTCTGACCATTGTCGAGTCGCTGCAAAGCGCTCAGCCGGATACTCAGGAACTGTTGGTCTGCGGCGGCGGCGCGCACAACGCAACGCTAATGCAACGCTTGGCCGATTTGCTGCCGAACACAAAAGTCGCCAGCACCGCCACCCACGGTGTAGATCCAGACTGGGTCGAAGCCATGGCCTTTGCCTGGCTGGCTCATTGCTGCCTCGAAGGCATAGCTGCCAATCGCCCAAGCGTCACCGGCGCCAAAGGCCTGCGCGTACTCGGCGCCATCTATCCCAACTGAATAAATCGCTAACAACAAAAAACGCCGCAGAACCGTGAGGCTCTGCGGCGCTTTGTTGTGTGCAGCGAGTGCAATCAGATCGAGAACGAAGACCCGCAACCACACGTGGTGGTGGCGTTCGGATTCTTGATCACGAAGCGCGAACCTTCCAGACCTTCCTGGTAGTCCACTTCGGCACCCGCCAGGTATTGGAAACTCATCGGATCCACCACCAGACTCACGCCTTCGCGCTCGACAATGGTGTCGTCCTCGGCCACATCTTCATCGAAGGTGAAACCGTACTGAAACCCCGAACAACCGCCGCCCGTAACGAATACGCGCAGCTTCAAGCGATCATTCCCCTCTTCATCGACCAGGCTCTTCACCTTGTGCGCGGCACCCTGGGTGAATTGCAAAGCCGTGGGGGTGAAGGATTCGACGCTCATGCTGACTATCTCCCGGCGTTACGCCGCCATAATGCGTGATGACGCGCATTATCCGCTTGTCCTAGAAAATCGGTCAACTATTGTTACGGTATATCAATAAAGCCGATCACCGGTTCAGAATGCAAAAAGGCCCGCTTAACGGGCCTTTTTGCTGTGCGCGATAAAGTGTTACGGCAGCATACCGGCATGGGACAGGCCGAAGCGCTCATCCAGGCCAAACAGAATGTTCATGTTCTGCACAGCCTGACCCGACGCGCCCTTGACAAGGTTATCGATCACCGACAACACCACCACCAGATCACCATCCTGCGGACGATGCACCGCGATACGGCAAACGTTGGCACCACGCACGCTGCGGGTTTCCGGATGGCTGCCAGCCGGCATCACGTCGACGAACGGTTCATTGGCATAGCGCTTTTCGAACAATGCCTGCAAATCCACCGAACGATCGACCACCGTCGCGTAAAGCGTCGAGTGGATACCACGAATCATTGGCGTCAGGTGCGGAACGAAGGTCAGACCAACGTCCTTGCCTGCTGCACGACGCAGGCCCTGACGAATTTCCGGCAGGTGACGGTGACCCTTTACCGCGTAAGCCTTCATGCTTTCCGACGTCTCGGAGTACAGCGAACCTACAGCCGCACCGCGACCGGCACCGCTGACACCGGATTTGCAGTCGGCGATCAGACGCGAGGCATCGGCCAGACCCGCCTCAAGCAACGGCAGGAAACCCAGCTGAGTAGCAGTCGGATAGCAGCCCGGAACAGCAATCAGGCGCGCTTTTTTTATCTGCTCGCGATTGACTTCAGGCAGACCGTAAACCGCCTCGTCCAGCAGCTCCGGCGCGCCGTGCGGCTGACCGTACCACTTGGCCCACTCTTCTGCATCCTGCAGACGGAAGTCGGCCGACAGGTCAATGACCTTGGTGCCCGCTGCCAGCAGTTCACCCGCCAGTGCGTGAGCAACACCATGCGGCGTGGCGAAGAACACCACGTCGCAAGCGCCCAGAGTTTTGATGTCCGGCACGCTGAATGCCAGGCCGTCGTAGTGGCCGCGCAGGTTCGGGTACATGTCAGCCACGGCCAGACCGGCCTCGGATCGGGAAGTGATCACGACCACTTCTGCCTGCGGATGCTGTGCCAACAGACGCAGCAGTTCGACACCGGTGTAACCCGTGCCGCCGACGATACCGACCTTGACCATAAACCTGCCCTCAACGAACCCACTGGAAAGCCGTCGATAATAGGGGCCGCGCGCGCCTGCGACAACCGTCAAGGTGACGTGCGGACGCTCAAGCCTCTACTATCCGGGCTACCGTGAACCTGGGAATAACTAAAAATGCTCTATCTATGGATCAAAGCGTTTCATATCGTCAGCATCGTGTGCTGGTTTGCCGGCCTGTTCTATCTGCCGAGACTGTTCGTTTATCACGCGCAAAGTGAAGACACGATCAGCAAAGAACGCTTCAGCGTCATGGAGCGCAAGTTGTATCGCGGCATCATGGGGCCGGCGATGATCGCCACGTTGATCTTCGGCGGCTGGCTGATCTATCTCAATCCGAACATCTTCAGCATGGGCGGCTGGATCCACGCCAAGCTGACCCTTGTGGTCCTGCTGATCGGTTACCACCACATGTGCGGCGCGCAGGTAAAACGTTTTGCCCGTGGCGAGAACACCCGCAGCCATGTCTTTTATCGCTGGTTCAATGAAGTCCCGGTTCTGATATTGCTGGCTATCGTAATTCTGGTCGTGGTCAAGCCGTTCTAACTTCAACAAGTACAACTCTTTGGGGTGTTCATAATGTCGTTGCCCGCTTTGCTCGAACAACGTCTGCGTTTGCCGGTAGTGGCGGCGCCGATGTTCCTGATTTCCAACCCGGAACTGGTGCTGGCCTGTTGCCGAAACGGCGTGGTCGGCAGCTTTCCGGCACTGAATCAACGCGAAAGCAGCGGGTTCAAAGCCTGGCTGGAGCAGATCGAGGCGGGCCTAGCGACACTGGACAACCCGGCGCCATACGCAGTGAACCTGATTGTTCACAACAGCAACCCGCGCTTGCAGGCGGATTTGAACATCTGCGTCGAGCATAAAGTGCCGATCGTCATCACCAGCCTTGGCGCCGTCAAGGAACTGGTGGATGCGGTGCACAGCTATGGTGGACTGGTCTTTCACGACGTCACCACGCGCCGGCATGCCGAGAAGGCTGCCGAGGCCGGTGTCGACGGTTTGATCGCGGTTGCGGCCGGCGCCGGGGGTCATGCTGGCACCTGGAGCCCGTTTGCGCTGATCGCCGAGATCCGCGAGTTCTTCGACAAGACGTTGCTGCTTGCAGGATGTCTGAACCATGGTCATGAGATTCTGGCTGCGCAGATGCTTGGTGCGGATTTGGCCTACTTCGGCACGCGCTTTATCGGCACCACCGAAAGTCATGCGCCTGACGCCTACAAGGAGATGCTGCTGACAGCCAAAGCAGCAGACATCATCCATACTCCAGCGGTGTCGGGAGTACCGGCCAGTTTCATGCGCCAAAGCCTGGAGGCGGCCGGTTTTGACTTGGCCGCACTGCAAGGCAAAGGTGAAGTGAATTTCGGCGACAAGCTCAAACCGATCAGCGACGAAGCCAAGGCCTGGAAGACCGTGTGGTCAGCCGGCCAGGGTGTGGGGCAGATCGATGATCTGCCAAGCGTCGATCAGTTGATCACGCGCCTCGACGCGGAATATCGTCAGGCCCAGGAACGTGCAGCACAGTTGCCGAAGCGCTGGCCGCGCTAAAAAATCAGGCCAGTCGCGAGCAGACTGGCCTTACACTGACGACCTTTGAATCTAATCGCGACAAGGATGCCTCGGCCATGAGTGACCCCCGTTACAAGATCGTTTTCGACGGTGCTCTACAGCCCGGCGTCGACATCACCACTGCCAAGCTCAATCTGGCAGACCTGTTCAAAAGCGACGTGGCCGCCATTGAGCGCCTGTTCAACGGCCGCACAGTGGCACTCAAACGCGATCTGTCCCATAGCGACGCGCAAGCCTATCTGCAAGCGCTGAGCAAAACCGGGATCGATGCACGCGTCGAAACTGAAACTGCCATCGAGCTGAATCTCTCGGACGTCCACGAGCACTCCCCTGCTCCTGCCTATGCAGAGCCTAGCTCGCCTTATGCACCTCCCCAGGCCAACGTCGGTGAAAACCTTCCGGCATTCGCCATGCTCAAGCCGTTCAGCGTCGAAGGCCGGATCGGGCGCCTGCGCTTTCTGGCCTGGACCATGGTCGTAACGCTGGTGAGCCTGCCGATTCTCAGCATATTCGCGCTGATCGCCGTGGGACTTGTAAGTTCCGACTCCACCGGTGGCCTGATCATCGGCGGCATCGTCGCGGTCTTTTTAGGCTTGGCGCTGGTCATCATCAGTATTCTGTTCACTGTTCAGCGCCTGCACGATATCGGCTGGTCCGGCTGGCTGTGGTTGCTCAACCTCGTCCCGCTGGTCGGCAGTATTTTTCCTTTTGTGATCATGGTCGTACCAGGCAATACCGGCGCCAATCGTTACGGCCCACCACCGCCGCCCAACAGCACGGCGGTCAAAGTGCTGAGCGCACTGTGGATCGTGTTTATCGGGCTGTTTTTTGTGGGTGGAATGCTCGGAGGGATCTCGGCCATTCAGCAGGAGTACGAAACCAGCCTCGAAAGCAGCTACGACAGCGGCTCGGTGACCACCGATGAAATCGACGTAGAGGTCGAACCGGCAGCGAATTCCGCTGACGATGCAGCCGAAGCGGCGCAGGCCCCTGTAGACTCTGCGAAAGAATGAACAGCGCTCCCCGCCGTGACACCCGCGTCGCTGGCGCGGAGCTGTTGCGATGGAGAATTGCATGACCCGTTACGCTCTGATCACTGGCGCCTCCAGCGGCATTGGCCTGGCCATGGCCGAAGCCCTGGCTCGGCGCGGCCGCAGCTTGATTCTGGTGGCAAGACAGCGTGATCAGCTGGAAAGTATTGCAATCGAACTGACCCAACGCTTCGGCGTTGAGGTGTTGTTTCGTGCCTGCGACCTGGGCGAGCCGTTGCGCCTGTCCGGTTTCCTGCTGGAGCTGGAAGAAGGCGACCGGCAGATCGATCTGTTGGTGAACTGCGCCGGCATTGGCACCTGCGGCCCGTTTCTCGCTCAGGACTGGATGACCGAGCAGGACCTGATTGAAGTGAACATCCTCGCCCTCACCCGCCTGTGCCATGCCATCGGCAACAGCATGGCGCTGCAGGGTGGCGGCCAGATTCTCAACGTCGCCTCGGTAGCGGCGTTCAATCCTGGCCCGTGGATGAGCACCTATTACGCCAGCAAAGCCTACGTGCTGCACTTCTCCGAAGCACTGCGGGTCGAGCTCAAACAAAGCGCGGTAAAGGTATCGGTGCTCTGCCCCGGCCCTACCCGCACGGCTTTCTTTCGTACCGCACAACTGAACAGCGACAAACTCAAAGACAGCAAATTGCTGATGAGCCCGGAAGAAGTCGCGCTTTACACCGTGCGAGCACTGGAGAAGAACCGCGCGATCATCATTCCGGGACGACGCAATCGCTGGTTCGCCTTTCTACCGCGACTGGGTTCGCGCTGGCTCAATCGCACCATCGTTGGCATGGTCAACAAGGCCTACTGCCCGCGCTGAACCGTCCTACGGCAAAACAACTGGGCGGGTTCATTCCCCATGAGTAGACTCAGACTCGCCCACACAACGGAGAAAACAGCAGTGGATACTCTGTTCACCAAGATCATCAACCGGGAGATCCCGGCCAAGATCATTTACGAGGACGACCAGGTTCTGGCGTTCCATGACATCGCTCCACAGGCACCGGTGCATTTTCTGGTGATCCCGAAGAAACCGGTGCGCACCCTCAACGACCTCACCGAAGACGACAAGGCACTGGCCGGGCACATCCTGTTCACAGCGCAACGTCTGGCGCTGGAGCTGGGCTGTGAAGAAGGCTTCCGGGTGGTGATGAACTGCAATGAAAAAGGTGGGCAGACCGTCTACCACATTCATATGCATGTACTCGGTCAACGCCAGATGAACTGGCCGCCGGGCTAAACGTCACACGCACACTGTGGGAGCGAGCCTGCTCGCGAAGACGTCGGCACATTCAATTCATCAGCGCCTGACAATATGCCTTCGCGAGCAGGCTCGCTCCCACGAAAGCTTGACCGCGCATCAAATGACCCAGCGCAAACCTTCTCCGGCCGATTCGGTTAAACTGGCCGCCGAGATTCTTCCCGGAGGTCAGCATGACTACCCAACGTCACTATTCGCCAATTGACCGTCTTCTGCTGCAAGCCGATGCCGCGATGCGTACCTTGTTGCCCTTCAGCGGTCAGCCGTACCGTCCTTCGCCGGCGATTCTGCAGCCGGAAACGCAAATGAGCGACGAAGACACTCGCCATGTTGCCGGCCTCATGCGCATCAACCATACCGGCGAAGTCTGTGCCCAGGCGCTGTATCAGGGGCAGGCACTGACCGCCAAGCTGCCGCAGGTACGCGAAGCCATGGAGCACGCGGCCGAAGAAGAGATTGATCATCTGGTCTGGTGCGAACAGCGCATTCACCAGTTGGGCAGCCATACCAGTGTGCTAAATCCGCTGTTCTACGGCATGTCATTCGGTATTGGCGCGGTTGCCGGGCTGATCAGCGACAAGGTCAGCCTCGGGTTTGTTGCGGCGACCGAGCATCAGGTGTGCAAGCATTTGAATGAGCATCTGGAGCAGTTGCCGGCCGAGGATGAGAAGTCCCGGGCGATTCTTGAGCAGATGCGCATCGATGAAGAACATCACGCAGAGAGTGCATTGGAGGCGGGTGGTTTCCGGTTTCCGGCGCCGGTGAAGTTCGGGATGAGCTTGTTGGCCAAGGTGATGACCAAAAGCACTTATCGGATCTGAGATCTGTTTGGGTGCTGAGGGCCTCATCGCGAGCAGGCTCACTCCTACAGGGCTCTTTGTTTGAGCAATAAAAAAGGCGACGGTCCTGAGACAGTCGCCTTTTTTTGTGCCTGAAACTCTTACGCTGGCATGTTGCGCGCGTAGAAAATCTCGAGCATTTCGTGTTTCACACGTTCGGTCACCTGGGCACGCTGCTCAGAGGACAGGTTGCTTGTGGCGTCGCCGAACAGGTAGTTGTCCAGTTCGAAGTTTTTCAGCAGCATTTTGGTGTGGAACAGGTTTTCCTGGTACACGTTCACGTCGGTCATCTGATACGCGTCGCGAGTGTCTTCGGACAGGTAGTTCTGAATCGAATTGATCTCGTGGTCGATGAAGTGCTTGTTACCCTCAACGTCACGGGTGAAGCCGCGCACACGGTAATCCACAGTCACGATGTCCGAATCGAACTGGTGAATGAGGAAATTGAGCGCTTTAAGCGGTGAAATGACACCACAGGTCGACACATCGATATCCACACGGAAAGTCGCGATACCGGCGTCCGGATGGATCTCCGGGTAGGTATGCACCGTGATGTGGCTCTTGTCGAGGTGGGCCAGGATAATTTCGGGCAAAGGACCCGGCGATTCTTCGATCTGGCTTTCGGTCGGGGTTACCGGCTCTTCCGAGATCAGAATCGTGACGCTGGCACCCTGAGGCTCATAGTTCTGACTCGCAATGTTCAGAATGTTGGCACCAATGATTTCGACAACTTCCGTGAGGATCTGCGTCAGGCGTTCGGCGTTGTACTCTTGATTGATGTACTCGACGTAAGCCTGCTGGTCTTGCGGGGTCTCCGCGTAGCAGATGTCATAGATGTTGAAGCTCAAGGTCTTTGTCAGGTTATTGAACCCGTGGAGCTTGAGTTTGCTTTTCACCGTTAAAAACTCTCTATGTATGCGGCACGGCCGCGTGATCAAGCATGCCCGTCAAGTGCGAACAACGCACCTGCGTAGGACGGTTAACACCTCTTCGCGATGGCGATTTTGGTTATCTGTTCAGGCGGATGACCCGTCGGTTGACCGATCACTGCCCTGAAAAAAGTGGCGCATTATGCAGACGTCAGCGGGGGATCGCCAGAGTCTGCACTGCTTTTATGATAGTTGAATGTCGGCTCAACCGAGTTCGATGATTTCGTAGTCGTGGGTAATTGCCACACCTGCGGCGCCAAGCATGATCGAGGCCGAGCAATACTTTTCGGCGGATAGCTCGATGGCGCGTTTGACCTGAGCTTCTTTCAGGCCACGGCCCTTGACCACGAAGTGCATGTGAATCTTGGTGAACACCTTCGGATCTTCGGTTGCGCGCTCGGCTTCAAGGAAGGCTTCGCAGCTCTCAACAGCCTGACGGGACTTCTTCAGAATGCTGACCACGTCGAAGTTACTGCAGCCGCCGACGCCCAGCAGCAGCATCTCCATCGGGCGAACACCCAGATTACGACCACCGGCGTCCGGCGGACCATCCATGACCACGACATGACCGCTGCCGGACTCGCCGAGGAACATGGCTTCGCCAGCCCATTGGATGCGTGCCTTCATCGCCAAGACTCCACTGTAGAAAAAAGGGTCGCCAGCTTAGCACAGCGCCCCGGTCTGACAGCCAGCGGCGATCCTAGGACGGATGCCTCTAGGACGTAGGTAATTTCTCGAATTTTCGACGAAGTGTCTGGTAAGCTGGCGCCAATTCGCTGGCGCCCATGCCAGCTGTGTAGCGACCGCCTTCAGCGCCTCATAAAAAAATCAAACATCACCGTGCAGTCTTTTCGGGATACAACCATGGTTGCTATTACCCCAACACCCAAAATCAAGAACCTCGACAAGCTGCTGATGCATTGCCAGCGTCGTCGCCATGCGGCCAAGAGCAACATTATTTGTGCTGGCGACCGTTCCGATACGCTGTACTTCATCATCAAGGGCTCGGTGACGATCCTGATCGAGGATGACGATGGCCGCGAGATGATCATCGCTTACCTCAACGCCGGAGATTTCTTCGGTGAACTGGGCCTGTTCGAACAGGCGGGCCAGGAGCAAGAACGCAGTGCCTGGGTGCGAGCCAAGGTCGAATGCGAAATCGCCGAAATCAGCTACGCCAAGTTCCGCGAATTGTCCCAGCAGGATCCAGACATTCTTTACGTGCTGAGCGGACAAATCGCGCAACGCCTGCGCAACACCACGCGCAAGGTCGGCGATCTGGCATTCTTCGACGTCACTGGTCGTGTCGCCCGTTGCCTGCTGGAGTTATGTAAGCAGCCGGACGCCATGACCCACCCGGACGGCATGCAGATCAAGGTGACGCGTCAGGAGATCGGGCGGATTGTCGGCTGTTCACGGGAGATGGTCGGTCGCGTGCTCAAGGATCTTGAGGAACGCAACCTGGTCGACGTGAAAGGCAAGACCATGGTGGTCTTCGGTACGCGGTAAGCCGGTAAATCAGGCGCTGTACATCTGCGCCAGCATCAGACGAAACAGCTCATCAAGACGCGCCAACGCCTGTGGCGCGTTGAATTTTTCGTGCAGGGCAATGTGGCTTTGCGCCCGCACCCGCTGCTCCAGGCCGCAAGCTTCATTGAAGCGATTGACCGCCGCCACCATCGATTCACGCTCGTTATCCATCAGCATTGCACCGTGGACCAAGCCAACCGGACGTTGTCCGCCCTGACTCTGGCGCCAGCGCTGCGCGGTGCCGACCATCTTGCGTCCGTCGAGATTGACGTTGAAACGACCGTCGCAGAACGCACCGTCGATTTCACCCAACGACGAAACGCCACCCAACTCATCGAGTAACTGACAGATCGGATCGCATAGACGTCGATAGCCGGTTTCGATCCGGTTCAGATCGCCTTCGCTGCGTGGCGGGGCGTAGACCAAGGCGATGTTGATGGTTGCGGCCGATTGCGGGACCGGTTCACCGCCGGTTTCACGCAACAGCACCGGCCAACCGGCAGCAGCGGAGACTTCGCAGGCGTGTTCGAATCCGGGCAGGCGATTGAGGCGGCGCGGCATGACCAGGGCGCGGTCGCTGGGTTGCCAGAACAGCAGGCCGAACTCGGCGTCGCCGGCGCAGATCGAGGCCAGTAAATCCTGTTCGGCTTGCAGGCCGGCTTCGATGGTCAGGGGGGTGGGGATCATAAGGGTTCCGTAGGACGATGAGTCTGAGGTGAGTCTTATGCCGCCTTCGCGGGCAAGCCCGCTCCCACAGGGGACGCGGGCGCCTGAGAAGACTTGATCAGTCGAGGGTCGAACCGCTGACTACCGGACCACCGCGCTCCGGGAAGAACAACCGCTGCAGTTCGGTGCCCGGGTTTTCCGCGCGCATGAACGCCTCGCCGACCAAAAACGCGTAAACGTCGCTGATTTCCATTAGCTCGACATCGGCGCGGTTGAGAATGCCGCTCTCGGTAATGACCAGGCGATCACGCGGAATACGCGGCAACAGGTCGAGGGTGGTTTCAAGGCTGACGTCGAAGGTGTGCAGGTTGCGGTTGTTGATCCCAACCAACGGCGTGTCGAGGGTTTTCAACGCGCGCTCCAGCTCATCGCCGTCATGCACTTCCACCAGCACGTCGAGACCGACGCCTTTGGCGACGGATGCCAGCTCGGCCATTTTCACGTCATCCAGTGCGGAGACGATCAACAGCACGCAGTCGGCGCCGAGCGCACGGGCTTCGACGATCTGGTACGGGTCGATCATGAAGTCCTTGCGGATCACCGGCAACTTGCACGCCGCACGCGCCTGTTGCAGGTAGATGTCGGCGCCCTGGAAGTAATCGATGTCGGTCAGCACCGACAGGCAGGTCGCCCCGCCCTTCTCGTAGCTTTTGGCGATGTCGGCCGGCACGAAGTTCTCGCGGATCACGCCTTTGCTCGGCGAGGCCTTTTTGATTTCGGCAATCACCGCAGGCTGCTTCTTCTTGGCTTGCGCCAGTAATGCCTGGGCAAAACCACGGGGTGCATCGGCCGCCTTGGCCAGACTTTCCAGCTCGCTCAGGCTGACGCGAGCGCTACGCTCGGCAACTTCCTGAACTTTGCGCGCCAGAATGTTTTCCAGAACCGTCGGTACACTCATCCCTCATTCTCCACTTTGAATACCGCGGTAAAGGCACCCAGCTCCTCGAGTTTTTCCCGAGCGAGCCCAGTGTGCAGAGCGTCGTGCGCAAGCTCCACGCCCTGTTTCAAACTGCTGGCCAGGTCAGCGGCATACAGCGCCGCACCGGCATTGAGCACAATCATTTCGGCGGCTTTCTGGCCGTTTTCGGTTTTGCGCTTGCCCAACGCGTCGCGAATCAGCGCCAGCGACGCTTCCGGGCCTTCGACCGACAGACCGTGCAGGCTCTGGCTCTTCATGCCCAAGTCTTCGGGTTCGACCCAATATTCAGTGATTTCGTTGTTTTTCAGCTCGGCGACAAAAGTCGGCGCAGCGAGGCTGAATTCGTCCAGGCCATCTTTCGAATGCACCACCAGTACGTGTTTGCTGCCCAGACGCTGCAAGACTTCGGCCAGCGGCCGGCACAAGGCTTGAGTGAAAACGCCCACCACCTGATGTTTCACACCGGCCGGATTCGTAAGCGGGCCGAGCATGTTGAACAGCGTACGCAGACCGAGATCGCGGCGCGGGCCGGCGGCGTACTTCATGGCTTTGTGGTGCGTCTGGGCAAACATGAAACCGATGCCGACGTTGTCGATGCAACGGGCGACTTGAACCGGCGTCAGGTTCAGATAAATGCCGGCCGCCTCCAGCAGATCGGCACTGCCGCTTTTGCCCGAGACCGCGCGGTTGCCGTGTTTGGCCACGGTGCAACCGGCAGCGGCGACAACAAAGGAAGAAGCGGTCGACACGTTGAAGATGTTGGCACCGTCACCGCCGGTACCCACCACATCGACCACGCCGTCGAGGGTTTTCAGTTCAACCTGATCGGCCAGCTCGCGCATGACCGACACGGCGCCGACGATTTCGTCGATGCTCTCGCTCTTCATGCGCATGGCCATCATGAACGCGCCGATCTGCGCGTCGGTGCATTGGCCAGTCATGATTTCGCGCATCACGTCGCGCATTTCATCGGTGCTGAGGTCGAGGTGATCGACGACACGGCTCAGGGCTGTCTTGATATTCATGGGAAGTCCTTAGCGCGTGCCGCCGGTTTGTTTGAGGAAGTTGGCAAACAGTTCATGGCCCTGTTCGGTCAGGATCGACTCGGGGTGGAACTGTACGCCCTCAATGTTCAGGGTCTTGTGACGCAGGCCCATGATTTCGTCGACGCTGCCGTCATCGTGTTGCGTCCACGCGGTCAGCTCCAGGCAATCGGGCAACGTCTCGTGCTTGACGATCAGCGAGTGATAGCGGGTAACGGTCAGCGGATGATTCAGGCCTTGGAAAACGCCCTTGTCCTCGTGGAATACCGGGCTAGTCTTACCGTGCATGACTTGGCGGGCACGTACTACGTCGCCACCGAAGGCCTGGCCGATGGACTGGTGGCCGAGGCAGACACCGAGGATCGGCAGTTTGCCGGCAAAGTGCTTGATGGCTTCGATGGAGATGCCGGCTTCGCTCGGCGTGCAAGGACCGGGGGACACCACGATACGCTCGGGGTTGAGTGCTTCGATTTCGGCGATGGTCAGTTCGTCGTTGCGCACGACTTTGACTTCGGCACCCAGCTCGCCGAGGTATTGCACAACGTTGTAAGTAAAGGAGTCGTAGTTGTCGATCATCAGCAACATGGCGTTTCGAACCTCTTGAATTCTGACTTGAAGACAGCCTTCAGATGACTTGCCCGCAGGGCGCTGCACGATGTCGGACGCGCCAGTGGCGTCGGCAAAGCGGTATTTCAAACGGGCAAGGAAGGCAAAGCGATACAGATCCGGCGGAGCCGGCAGAAAAGATTCAGGCGCGCCAACGCCAGCGGGCGTGTGCCTTGATGACTTGATCCAGAAGTTTGCTGGTGATCAACACGGGGAAGGTCTCGTTCATACGTTCCGGCACAGTAACTTAGCTGGGCGGAGCGTGCAATATGGCCGGGCCTGCGGGAGATAAAACCGGGGGAGGATTCGCGACCGATGGCAAAAGGCCGGAAGTTTTTGGTACTGTCGTTTCGTTCACCTACAACAATAAATAAACGGACTTGCTCATGATCAAACAGACGTTGTTTGTACCGCTGGCCGGATGCTTGCTCGCACTGGCCTGCGCCCAGGCGAATGCAGCGCCAAATCCCTACTCGAATTTCATTGTCTTCGGCGACAGCCTCAACGATGCCGGGACCTTCACCGACACCGGCGGCCCGGCCGGTGCCACTCAGCGCTACACCAACCGTACCGGCCCGGTTTATCTGGACGGCAGCGGTGAACAGCGCTCGCTGAATGCCACCCAACTGCTCGGTGGCCGCCTCGGTTTCACCCCGGACCAGACAGCGTCTTCCAGTTCGGCTGTACGCGCCAACGAGGGCCTGCCGGATGGCAACAACTGGGCAGTGGGCGGATATCGTACCGACCAGATTCTCGATTCGATCACCACTCAATCCGCGACCGGCGAACGCACCCGCGCAGGCTACTTGCCGTCGAACGGTTTGCGCGCCGATCCGAACGCGCTGTACTACATCTCCGGCGGCGGCAACGACTTCCTGCAAGGGCGGATTCTCAGCCTGCCTCAAGCCAATGCCGGTGCCGACCGATTGGCCGACAGTGTGCAAGCGCTGCAAACCGCCGGCGCCAAATACGTGATGGTCTGGCTGTTGCCTGACGTCGGCCTTACCCCGGCCATCAACGGCACCCCGTTGCAGGCGTTCAGCAGTCAGCTCGCCAGCCAGTTCAACAGTCAACTGGTGACCCGCCTGCAAGGCATCAACGCCGAAATCATTCCGTTGAACATTCCGGTGTTGTTGTCGGAAGTGTTCGCCGACCCTGGGCGCTTCGGCCTCGCCACCGATCAAAACCTGACCGCGACCTGCTTCAGCGGCAGCAGTTGCCCGGAAAACGCCCGTTACGGCATCAACAGTGCGACACCGGATCCGAGCAAGTTGATCTACAACGACGGCGTACACCCGACCGAAGCCGGACAGAAACTCATCTCCGATTACGCCTATTCACTGCTCGCCGCGCCGTGGGAACTGACACTGTTGCCGGAAATGGCCCACGCCACCGTGCGTGCGCATCAGGATGAGCTGCGCAGCCAATGGCAGGCGGACTGGGAGAACTGGCAAGCGGTCGGCCAATGGCGGGCGATTGTCTCCGCCGGCGGCCAACACTTGGATGTCGACAGCCAAAGCAGCGGCGCCAGCGCCGATGGCAGCGGTTACAACCTGAATGTCGGCGGCAGTTATCGCCTCAACGATGCTTGGCGCGTTGGCGTGGCAGCGGGCTTCTACCGGCAGAACCTGGAGGCCGGTCATAACGATTCGGACTACAAACTCAACAGCTATCTGGCTACAGCGTTTGCCCAATTCCAGCAAAACCGTTGGTGGGCTGACGCGGCATTGACCGGCGGCAAACTCGACTACGACAACCTCAAGCGCAAGTTCGACCTGGGCGCCAGCGAGGGTGCGGAAAAGGGTGATACCGACGGCCATCTGTGGGCCTTCAGCACCCGTGTCGGTTACGACATCGCTCAGCCAGGCAGCGAATGGCATCTGTCGCCGTTCGTCAGCGCCGATTACGCCAGCGTCGATGTCGATGGCTACTCGGAGAAGAGCAACCGCGCCACGGCACTGACCTTCGATGACCAGGCTCGCGATTCGAAACGTTTGGGCGTCGGCATTCAGGGCAAGTACAACTTCACTCCGCAAACTCAGGTGTTTGGTGAGTACGCGCATGAGCGTGAGTACGAAGATGATGTGCAGAAGGTCAACATCGCGCTTAATACCTTGCCGGCGAATGACTTCAAGCTTGAGGGCTATACGCCGCAGAGCCACTTGAACCGTTTGAGTTTGGGCGTCAGCCACAAGCTCACGGCGGATCTGGCGCTGCGTGGCGGGTACACATTGCGCAAGGATGATGACTTTACCCAGCAGGGCGTGAATGTTGGGGTGGTATTGGATTTTTAAGCGGTAGATCAAAAGATCGCAGCCTACGGCGGCTCCTACAGGGGTTTGCTGCAGGCCATAAAAAAGCGGCGCCCTCACAGGCGCCGCTTTTTTTATGGATCATATTTTCCGGGATGGGCGACATTGACCTGTGGCGAGGGGATTTAGCGAAACGTCGCACTGCCCCGATCGGCGGCGCAGCAGTCGCAAATCCATTGCGCACGGTACACCTGAAGAATCCGTGTTGCAGCTTTCAGGGCCGCTTCGCGCCCCATCGGAGATAAATCCCCTCGCCACAAAGGCTCACGCCTACAGGGGGATGTGTGGTCAGTCCGGGGTTTGCTCGGCCAGGGCCACGGCGCGGAACATCGCGCGGCGTTTGTTCAGGGTCTCTTCCCATTCCAGCACCGGGACCGAGTCGGCGACGATGCCGCCACCGGCCTGCACGTGCAACTCGCCGTTCTTGATCACCGCGGTGCGGATCGCAATCGCAGTGTCCATGTTGCCGTTCCAGGCGAAGTAACCGACTGCACCGCCATACACGCCACGTTTGACCGGTTCCAGCTCGTCGATGATTTCCATCGCACGAATTTTCGGCGCGCCGGACAAGGTGCCCGCCGGCAGAATCGCCCGCAATGCGTCCATCGCCGTCAGCCCGGCCTTCAACTGCCCGGTAACATTGGAAACAATGTGCATCACGTTGGAATAACGCTCGATGACCATTTTCTCGGTGAGCTTCACCGAACCGATTTCCGAAACACGCCCCGTGTCGTTACGCCCCAGATCGATCAGCATCAAGTGCTCGGCAATCTCTTTGTCGTCCGACAGCAGGTCTTCTTCCAGCGCCAGATCGGCTTCTTCGGTGGCGCCACGCGGGCGCGTGCCGGCAATCGGGCGCACGGTGATCAGGTTGTCTTCGACCCGCACCAGCACTTCCGGCGAACTGCCGACGACGTGGAAGTCGCCGAAGTTGAAGAAGTACATGTACGGCGTCGGGTTGAAGCAACGCAGGGCGCGGTACAGATCGATCGGCGCAGCCTTGAAGTCGATCGACATGCGCTGCGACGGCACGACCTGCATGCAGTCACCGGCGAGGATGTACTCCTTAATGGTATCAACGGCTTTTTCGTAGTCGTCCTGGGTGAAACTGGAACGGAACACCGGATCAGCCGCTTGCTGCTTGCTGAAGTCCAGGCCACGGCGCGGAGTGATCGGCTGGCGCAATTTCTCCAGCAGTTCCTGCAATTGCGCCTGACCTTGCTCGTAGGCATCTGTCTGCGAAGGATCGGCCAGGACGATCGCGTGCATCTTGCCGGCGAGGTTGTCGAACACCACGACAGCGTCGGAGACCATCAGCAAAATGTCTGGCACGCCCAGCGGATCCGGGTTCGGGCATTTGCCCAGGCGCTTCTCGACATAACGCACGCAGTCGTAACCGAAGTAACCGACCAGGCCACCGTTGAAACGCGGCAGGCCGGCGATGGTCGGCACGTTGTAGCGCGCCTTGAAGGTTTCGACGAAGGCCAACGGATCTTCAACGTCGTGGCTTTCGGTTTCGACGCCATCAACAGTGATGCTCACGTGATGGTCGTGAACCCGCAACACGGTGCGGCACGGCAGGCCGATGATCGAGTAACGGCCCCATTTCTCGCCGCCCTGCACCGATTCGAGCAGGTAGGAGTTGGGCTGGTCGGCCAGTTTCAGGTAGATCGACAGCGGCGTGTCGAAGTCGGCCAGGGTTTCGCAGGCCAGCGGGATGCGGTTGTAGCCGTCGGCGGCCAAGCGCAGGAATTCTTCGCGGATCATAAGGTGCCTCGTGGTGTGAGGGGCAAATCAGTCAGGTGTGCAAACGCGCCGGCAGGCCGGCCAGGAACAAGTCAGGCGCGCCAACGCCAGCGGGCCAGGGCCTTGATGACTTTCATCCAGAGTTTGCGGGTGACCACCACGATGGCGTTTCCAGAAGGGGATTGAGAAGCGTCGGGCAACGTTATCTCAGCGGCCGTACCGAGGCAACCGGGAATTAGCTTGCGCAGATCGTCGATCACCAGCGCCGGGGATTCCTCGGCAATCGGTCGGCCATGGTTGTAGCCGTAACTCAGTGCCACGCATTTGACCCCTGCCGCTTTCGCCGCCAGCACGTCGCTGCGCGAGTCGCCGACGAACAACGATTGCGAGGCCGGGATGTTGGCCATTTTCATCACGAAGAACAGCGCGGCCGGGTCAGGCTTCTTCTGCGGGAGCGTGTCACCGCCGATGATCCACTTGAAGTAGCGGCCGATCTTCATCTGATCCAGCAACGGCGCGACGAAGCGCTCCGGCTTGTTGGTGATCAGCGCCATGGCCACGCCCTGCTTGTGCAGCCACTTGAGGGTGTCGCGCACGCCGGGATAAACCACGGTCAGCTCATGGCTGGCGCCGTAAGCCTCCATGAAAACCTCGAGCGCGTGCTCGGCCTCGACGTCATCCACGGCGGAATGATCGATGCCACCGGCCAGTGCGCGGCGTACCAGCACTGGCGCGCCGTTGCCAACCCACTCGCGCACCGCGTCGATGCCCGCAGGTTGGCGGCCGAGGGTGAGCAGCATGTTGTCCACCGCTGCCGCCAGGTCGGGAACCGAGTCGATCAGCGTGCCATCCAGATCGAACATCACCAACCGTGGCAGTTTGCCCGGGAACAGCTGCTCAAAACCGCTCATGGACGTGCCAGCGCCAGCTCGGAACGCATCTTGTCGATGACTTCCTGATAGTTCGGCGCGTTGAAGATCGCCGAGCCGGCCACGAACGTGTCGGCGCCAGCGGCGGCGATTTCACGGATGTTGTTGACGTTGACGCCGCCATCGATTTCCAGACGGATGTCACGGCCCGAGGCATCGATGATCGCCCGCGCTTCGCGCAGTTTGTCGAGGGTGCCGGGAATGAACTTCTGCCCGCCAAAGCCCGGGTTGACGCTCATCAGCAAGACCATGTCGACCTTGTCGATCACGTACTTGAGCACGTCCAGCGGGGTCGCCGGGTTGAACACCAGACCGGATTTGCAGCCGCCCTCACGGATCAGTTGCAGCGAGCGATCGACGTGCAGCGTGGCTTCCGGGTGGAAGGTGATGTAAGTCGCGCCGGCCTCGATGAAGTCGCCGACGATGCGGTCCACCGGGCTGACCATCAGGTGCGCGTCGATTGGCGCAGTGACGCCGTATTTGCGCAGTGCCGCGCAGACCATCGGACCAATGGTCAGGTTGGGCACGTAGTGGTTGTCCATGACATCGAAGTGAACGAAGTCGGCACCAGCGGCCAGAACGTTGTCTACTTCTTCGCCGAGGCGGGCGAAGTCGGCAGAGAGAATCGACGGAGCAATTACGAAGGGCTGCATGACGCACCTTTTCTGAGCTAAATCACGATGGCGCGCATTGTATACCTCAAGTTTCCGCGCGCGCACCGTGACCGCGATGATCAGTAGGCTGCGCGGTAGATCTTCTCGATATCGATGGCGCTGAGCTTGCGCGGGTTATTACGCATCAAGCGCTCGATGCCCGCGGCCTCCACGGCCATGGCCGGGATCGCCTCTTCCGGCACACCGAAACTGCGCAGACCGACGGGAATTTCCACCGCCACGCACAAGTCGGTCATCGCCTGCACGGCTTTGTCTGCCGCTTCGCTGGCACTCAGATGAGCGGTCTTCACCCCCATGGCTTCGGCAATATCCTGCATGCGTTCGACGCAGGCCATTTTGTTCCAGGTCATGACATACGGCAGCAACAAGGCATTGCTGACCCCGTGAGCGATGTTGTAGCGCCCGCCCAACGGATACGCCAGCGCATGCACCGCGCCAACCCCGGCATTACCGAACGCCATGCCGGCCATCAGGCTTGCGGTGGCCATGTCTTCGCGGGCTTGCAGATTGGCGCCGTTGGCGTAGGCCTTGGGCAACGCCTTGGCAATCAGTTTGATGGCACCGATGGCCAGCGAGTCGGTGATCGGCGAGGCATTTACCGACAGATAGGACTCTATGGCGTGAACCAGCGCGTCGACGCCACTGGCGGCGGTGACGCTGCGCGGGCAAGTCAGGGTCATCTGCGGGCTGACCAGCGCCACGTCCGGTAATAGAAAGTCGCTGACGATGCCTTTCTTCAACTGCGCGACTTTGTCGGAGAGGATCGCCACGTTGGTTACTTCCGAGCCGGTGCCGGCGGTGGTCGGAATGGCGATCAGCGGCGGGCCTTTGCGCGGCACCTGGTCGACGCCAAACAAGTCTTCCAGCGCACCGTGATAACCGGCATACGCCGCGACACTTTTGGCGATGTCGATGGCACTGCCGCCACCCAAGCCGATCAAGCCGTCATGCCCGCCCTCGCGATAAACGCGCATGCAGTCTTCGACGATGGCGATTTCCGGGTCCGGCAGTACGCGGTCGAAGATCTCGTAATCGCGCCCGCCGAGTTGTACCAGCGCCAACTCGACGGTGCCGGACTTGACCAGCGCGGCGTCGGTGACGATCAGTGGGTTGTCGATGTCGAGGCGTGTCAGCTCGGCCGCCAGTTGTTCGATGGCTGCAGCGCCGGTGATCAGTTTGTGAGCGATTTTGAACTGGGACAGACTCATCGTGCGCAGCCTCTTATAGATGTGGGAGCTGGGCACAAGATTAGCTGAGGGTTTGGGGTTGTCTGCTATTCAGGTGGTGAATGACTATCGAAGACGATAGCAAGAGCAAGAGCCCCTCACCCTAACCCTCTCCCCGGGGAGAGGGGACTGACCGAGGTGGATGGAGGAGATACACCGAAGTGCGATACCGCGTCGAACTCAGGTTTTGAAAACCATGAACATCCGCTCCCTTTCCCCCTCGCCCCCCTGGGGGAGAGGGCTGGGGTGAGGGGGTAAGCTTTTGATCTGGCTCTTAAACCTGAGCGGTACGCAGTTTTTCACTACGGCCGCGCAGCCATTCGAGGGTCAGCAGCAGGATGACGGAGAAGGCGATCAGCAACGTGGCAGCAGCGGCAATCGTCGGACTCAGGTTCTCCCGAATCCCGCTGAACATTTGCCTTGGCAACGTCGCCTGCTCAGGCCCGGCCAGAAACAGTGTCACCACCACTTCATCAAACGACGTCGCGAAGGCAAACAGCGCCCCGGAAATTACCCCCGGCGCAATCAGCGGCAAGGTCACCCGGCGGAACGCCGTCAGCGGCGATGCACCGAGACTCGCGGCCGCACGCACCAGATTGTGGTTAAACCCCTGCAACGTCGCCGACACCGTGATGATCACAAACGGCACACCCAGCACCGCATGCACCACGATGAGCGAAAAGAAGCTGTTACCCAAACCCAACGGCGCGAAGAACAGATAACTCGCCACACCAATGATCACCACCGGCACCACCATCGGCGAAATCACCAGTGCCATTACCAGTGATTTTCCGGGAAAGTCGCCACGGGTCAGGCCGATCGCCGCCAGCGTGCCAAAGACCATCGCCAGCACCGTCGCGGCCGGGGCGACGATGATGCTGTTCTTCAGGGCGCGCATCCATTCCGCCGAAGCAAAAAAATCCTGATACCAATGCAGGGAAAAACCCTGCAACGGATACACGAGGAAACTGCCCGAGTTGAACGACAGCGGCACGATCACCAGCACCGGCAGAATCAGAAACAGCAGGATCAGGCCGCAGAGGATCCGCAAGCTGTAGAACCACACCCGTTCGATGGGCGACATGTAAGGACTCAGCATTTCAAATTCCCCTTAGCTCAGGCGCAGGCGACTGGCGCCCACCAGCCAGCTGTAGATCAGATAAAGCACCACGGTCGCCAGCAGCAGCAAGCCGCCCAGCGCAGTGGCCATGCCCCAGTTGATGCTGGTGTTGGTGTAGAACGCGACGAAGTAGCTGACCATCTGATCGTTCGGACTGCCGAGCAGCGCCGGGGTGATGTAGTAGCCGATGGCGAGGATGAACACCAACAGGCAACCGGCGCCGACACCGGCATAGGTCTGCGGGAAGTACACCCGCCAGAAACTGGCGAACGGATGGCAGCCCAGCGAGATAGCGGCGCGCATGTAGGTCGGCGAGATGCCTTTCATCACGCTGTAGATCGGCAGGATCATGAACGGCAGCAGGATGTGCACCATCGAGATGTACACGCCGGTCCGGTTGAACACCAGTTCCAGCGGTTTATCGATGATGCCCATGGCCAGCAGCGCACTGTTGATCAACCCGCCTGATTGCAGGAGCACGATCCATGCGGCGACCCGTACCAGAATCGAAGTCCAGAACGGCAGCAGCACCAGAATCATTAACAGGTTGCTCTGGCGCGATGGCAGGTTCGCCAGCAGATACGCCAGTGGATAAGCGAGGAGCAGGCAGATCACCGTGATGATCAGGCCCATCCAGAAGGTGCGGGCAAAGATATCGAGGTAGATCGCCTGATCCGGCGTGGCCGGGGCGATTTCGCCGAGGTCGTCGATACGGTGGTCGACCGCCGCCAGCAGGTAGTAAGGCGTGATACTGCTGGTGTTGCGTTTCACCGCTTGCCAGTAGGCCGGATCGCCCCAACGCTCGTCGAGCGCTTCCAGTGCTTCTTTATAGGAGGCCGGTTCGCTGGCGAATGGCAGCGCCCGGGCGGTTTTGGTCAGCAGGCTGCGATAGCCGGCCAACTCCATGTTCAAGCGCTTGGACAGATCGCCCAGCGTCTGGTTTTTGCGTGCTTCGGCGAGGTCTTCGCCGGCGGCTTTGTAGACCGGCTCAGCGGGCAAGCCACGGCCGTCCCAACTGGCGATGGCCGCCACCGTGCGCGGCATGCCGCCGACCACTTCGGGGTTGCCGACGCTTTTGTAGAGCAGCGCCACGATCGGCACCAGGAACACCAGCAACAGAAACAGCACCAGCGGCGCAATCAGCGCCTGGGCCTTCCAGCGGTTGACCCGCTCGGCGCGTTTGAGCTTCTGCTTCAAGGTGGGGCTGGCGCCCTCGTTCAGGGGAACGGCGATGGCCATGACGTACTCCGCAAATCTTTGATCGTTACAGAGGTGGCGAACGCTACCTCGAACTTTGGGTACTGATCGTTCCCACGCTCTGCGTGGTAACGCATCCAGTGACGCTCTGCGTCACAGGGACGCGGAGCGTCCCGGGCGGCATTCCCACGCAGAGCGTGGGAACGATCATCCGGAAAGCCCTCGGTCCGTATGCTCGGGTTACTTCGCAGCCCAGGAGTTGAAGCGCTGTTCCAGTTGCTCGCCGTTGTCAGCCCAGAAGCTGACGTCGATCTGCACCTGGTTGGCGATGTTTTCCGGGGTGGTCGGCATGTCTTTCAGGACATCCTTGGCCAGCAGCGGCACAGCCTGGGTATTGGCCGGGCCGTAGGCGATGTTTTCCGAGTAGGTCTTCTGCTGCTGCGGTTGTACCGAGTAGGCGATGAATTTCTTCGCCGCTTCCGCACGCTTGGCGTCCAGACCTTTCGGGATGGCCCACGCGTCGAAGTCGTAAATGCCGCCGTTCCACACCACTTTCAGGTTGGATTCTTTCTGCACCGCAGCGATGCGACCGTTGTAGGCCGAGCTCATCACCACGTCACCGGAAGCGAGATATTGCGGCGGCTGAGCGCCAGCCTCCCACCACTGGATGTTTGGTTTCAGCTCATCGAGTTTCTTGAACGCGCGATCCTGGCCACCCTTGCTCGCCAGTTCCTTGTAGACGTCTTTCGGCGCAACGCCATCAGCCATCAACGCGAATTCGAGGGTGTACTTGGCACCTTTGCGCAGACCACGCTTGCCCGGGAATTTCTTCGTGTCCCAGAAATCCGCCCAGCTGGTCGGCGCGGTTTTCAGCTTGTCAGCGTTGTAGGCCAGTACGGTCGACCAAACGAAGAAGCCCACGCCGCAAGGCTGAATCGCGCCTTTGACGTAGTCTTCGGTTTTGCCGAACAGCGCCGGATCGAGTTGCTCGAACATGTCTTCGTCGCAACCACGGGACAGCTCTGGCGACTCAACTTCCACCAGGTCCCAGGACACGCTCTTGGTGTCGACCATGGCTTTGACCTTGGCCATCTCGCCGTTGTACTCGCCAGCAACGATCTTGCCGTTGCCCGCCGCTTCCCACGGTGCATAGAAGGCTTTGACTTGCGCCGCCTTGTTCGCCCCGCCAAACGACACCACGGTCAAATCCGGGCCAGCGGCCATTGCGCTTGCCGCACCCATCAGGCCCAGGGTCAGGGCGGTGAACTTCAGGGATCTCAACATTTATTGTTCTCTCCACGTGCAGGGTTGGTGTTGGTATTGCCGGGGCGATTAATGCGCCTCTAGAAGTGGATCGAGCGCACGAACGTGCTCGACCTGCCAGCCAAGCGGTACCACGTCGCCGACGGCGAGCGCAGGATCGAGCTCGGCAATCGGTTGTTTCACGAAGAAGTCAGTCTTGCCGCAGACTTCCAGGCGCACCCGGACGTGGTCGCCCAGATAGATGAATTCCGCCACCCTCCCTGAGAAGCGGTTGACGCATTGGTCGCTGGAACCGTTGAGGCTCACGCGTTCCGGACGGATCGACAGGGTCACCGGTTCACCGGTCTGGCCGACGTTGACTGCCAGCGCCTCGACCTTTTCGCCACGCCCCAACTCGACCACGCAGCGCTCGCCGCTCTGACTGAGCAGGCGACCATTGAGGCGGTTGTTCTCGCCGATGAAGTTGGCGACGAAGGTGTTTTTCGGTTCTTCGTAAAGCGTGCGCGGTGGCGCGATCTGCTGGATTTCGCCCTGATGGAAGACTGCAACGCGATCAGACATGGTTAGCGCTTCACCCTGATCGTGAGTCACGTAGACCACAGTCACGCCGAGACGCTGGTGGAGGTGTTTGATCTCCATTTGCATGTGTTCACGCAGTTGTTTATCGAGGGCGCCGAGCGGTTCGTCCATCAGCACCAGTTGCGGCTCGAACACCAAGGCGCGGGCCAGTGCCACACGTTGCTGCTGACCACCGGACAACTGCGCCGGGTAGCGCGAGGCGAACGCATCGAGCTGGACCATGCTGAGGACTTTCTTCACGCGGTCGCTGACGTCGCTCTTGTTCAAGCCACGTACGGTCAGCGGGAAGGCGAGGTTTTCCGCGACAGTCATGTGCGGGAACAGCGCGTAGTTCTGGAACACCATGCCGATGTCGCGCTTGTGCGGCGGCACGTTATTGATTGCGCGACCGGCCAGAAGGATTTCGCCGGCGGTCGGCGTCTCGAAACCGGCGAGCATCATCAGGCTGGTGGTCTTGCCGGAACCGGACGGCCCGAGCAGGGTGAGAAATTCGCCTTTGCGAATGTCCAGGTTGAGGTCTTTGACGATCAGGTTCTCGCCGTCGTAGCTCTTCTGCACTCCACGAAAGCTGACCAGCACATCACTGGCCCCTGCGTTTGAATCGACCTGGCTCATACCCACACCTTTGTTGTTGATGACTGCTTGTGTATCAAGCCTAGTGGCTGGCGGCAGGCACGCAAATCGGGGCGCAGGAGAGATTCGCCTCAGCCGGATGGAAGGTTGGGGGTAGGGATTGCCCTACAAGGATGGCGCGATTGGATAAGGCAGCCGTGAGTGACAAGCTGCAAGCCGCAAGAACAAGCAAAAGCGCCTGTCGCTAACAGATATGCCCACATTCTCCGGACACACAGAGAAACCTGTGGGAGCTGGCTTGCCAGCGATAGCGGTGGGTCAGCCGACATTGATGTGACTGACACTCCCTCATCGCTGGCAAGCCAGCTCCCACAGGTTTTTGTGGTGTGCTTAGAGAAGTTTGTGTTCCATCGCGTATTTCACCAGTTCGGCGAGCGAGGTGATGTTGAGCTTCTGCATCAACCGCGCCTTGTGCGTACTGATGGTTTTGCTGCTCAGGGCCAATTGCTGGGCAATGTCGTTGACGTTGGCGCCTTGGGCGAGGCGCTCGAACACCGAGAACTCACGCTCGGACAACAAGGAGTGCAGTGGCCGCGTATCAGTCAGGCCAACTTCGAAGACCATGCGATCCGCCAGATCCGGATCAATGTAACGCCCGCCCGCCGCGACTTTGCGGATCGCCGTGAGCAACAGCGCCGGATCGCTGTCCTTGGTCGCATACCCGGCCGCACCAACCTTCAAGGCGCGAGCGGCCATTTGCGCTTCGTCGTGCATCGACAGCACCAGAATCGCCGGTGGGTTGTTCAGCGCACGGATTCGCGGGATCGCCTCCAGACCGTTTACGCCGGGCATGGAGATATCGAGCAACACCACTTCGCACGGCACGTTGCGCAGGGTTTCGAGCAACTGTTCGCCATTGCTCGCCTCCCCCACTACTTGCAGATCCTTGGCCAGGCCGATCAATTGCTTGATGCCTTCACGGACGATGGTGTGGTCTTCGGCTACCAGTACACGGATCACGTTTTTCTCCATTGTTCTTATTCAGCGCCAGGGTCATTCGCGAGCAGGCTCGCTCCCACAGGGAAAAGCATTCCAATGTGGGAGCGAGCCTGCTCGCGAAAGCGTCGACCCAAACACCACATAACCATCAGACCTCATTCACCGGCACCCAGACATGCAGACTGGTGCCCTCCCCCGGCTCACTCTCCAGCACCAGCCGCCCGCCCATGATCAGCACCCGCTCTCGCATGCCGACCAGGCCAAACGAGGTCGGCCGAGCGGCAGCGGCGACAAAGCCTACGCCGTCATCACTGACCGTCAGACACAATTCATCGCCTTCCAGCGCCAGCGTCAGTTCGACAGTATGCGCCTGAGCATGGCGCATGACGTTGGTCAGCGCCTCTTGCAGGATGCGGAACAGGCCAATCGCCTTGGCATCGCTCAGCGCCGGCAGATTGTCCGGCACCTGCACCAGACACGGGATCTGCGTGCGCGCCTCGAACCGTCGCGCCTGCCACTCGATGGCCGAGGCAATCCCGGCGTCGAGAATCGGCGGACGCAATGCCGTGGCCACATCGCGCACCAATTGAAACAACTGAGCGATCAGGCGTTTCATGCTGTTCAGCCGCTCATTCAGTCCGGGGTCGAGTTGTGCATAGGCAAGTTCGCACATCGACGTCTCCAGTTTCAGCACCGTGAGCATCTGCCCCAGCTCATCGTGAACCTCGCGGGCGATTCGCGCCTTCTCCTCTTCGCGCACGCTCTCAAGGTGCGCCGACAGTTCCCGCAGTTGCTCACGCGACGCCGCCAGCTCCAGCTCGATGCGTTTGCTCTCGGTGATGTCCCAGACGATGCCATCCCAGACATAGGCGCCATCTTCCAGTTGTCGGGTAATCGCCTTGATTTCGGCCCAGCGCTGTTGCCCCTGGCGCGTGAGAATTCGCCCCTGCCACGACCAATCGCTGTCAGTGTCCAGCGCCTGATCCTGGGTCTGGTGATAACTGGCCCTGTCGTCCGGATGCACCAGACTGCGCAGGCCCATGTCGCGGTGAGCGATGGCCGCTGGCGCGTAACCCACCAGACTTTCACTGCCCTCGGAGATGTAGGCAAAGTCGATCTGCCCGGTCACCGGCGCCCGCTCCAGCCGGAACACCAGCCCCGGCACGTTGGCGGCGATACCCTGCAGGCGCGCCTCGCTTTCCTGCAACGCGGCCAGTGCCCGGCGGCGCTCGGTGACGTCATTGAGATAGACCACCAGATATTCACTGTCGCGAAAACGCAGGAAACTCAGCGACACGTCCGCGGGTAAAACACTGCCGTCGGCACGTACGCAGCTTGTTTCAAAACTCAGCGGCCCTTCTTCACTGGCCCGTGCGCGTTTCCACAGGTTGAGCCAGCGGTCCATGTGCAAACCCGGTTCGAAGTCGATCAGCGGTCGTTCGATCAGCCCACCCGATGGATAACCGAGCATGTTTTCCGCCGCGCGGTTGGCGTAGCGCACATGGCTGTCCCAATTGACCCAGAGGATGCCGACGGTGCTTTGGTCGATGGAAAACTGCGTCAACCGTAAGGCTTCTTCGCTGGCGGCACGCAGGGCGATGTCTTCGCGCGCGGCCAGCAGACGCTGTTCGAGACTGTGCTGCTGGCGCCGCTGCCAGAACACGATGGCCACGCAACTGAGCAACATGACGGCAAACAACAGACTGAGGTTCTGCCAGAACCCCGGCGACTCCGACAGTCGCGGGTATTTCGGTTGCAGCCATTGGTTGTGCAGGCGTTCGAGATCCTTGGCCGGGATCACACGCAATGCGCTCTGGACGATACCGGCCAGTTCCGGCCAGTCACGGCGCGATGCCACCCGCAGCAGTTGCGGCAGCCCGATATCGCCGACCACCACCAGTTCGGCAAACTCCGGTTCTGCCGAAAGTCGACCGAGCTGCGCCTCATCAACGATCGCGTATGACGCTTGCTGACTCAACAACAGCTGCAATGCCTGACGCTCAAGGGGCACGCCTTGCAGGTTCAAATGCGGATAGTTGCCGCGCAGATAGTCGGCGGTGGTGCTCGGCATGCGCACGGCGACGCGGGTCTGGCTGTCGAGTTTCTCCAGATCCACCCCGCCGCTGGCCTTCTGATCGCTGACCACCAATTGCGGCACACGCATGTACGGATCGGAGAACTGCCAAAGACGCAGGGCGCTGGGCGTCTGGGTCAGCCCCGGGGCGATATCGATTTCGCCTTCGCGCGCGGCCGCTTCCAGTTGCGCCAGATCCTGAAAGTTGCGCCAGCTCAGCTCGACATTGAGCGCCTTCGCCAACAGCTTCATCAGCTCGACGTTGGCCCCGGACAAGCGCTGCAAGCGCCGGTCGTATTGCGCATACGGCGCCTGCAACACCAGACCGACGCGCAATTCGTTGTGCTGCGCGAGCCATTGCTGTTCACTCGCCGACAACTGCACAACGTGCGCTGGTGGCGCAGGCGCCGCCCAGCCCATCAAGGGAAGCCACAGACAGCCGATAACCCACAGGCAGCAAAATCGCTTCATTGAAGTCCCATACACTGACAAATTCTGACCAACCCATTAGGCTGCCGGGATACTTTTCTGGCCTGGAATAACCGATGCCCTCTGTCTACCGCCTGGCAATGCCAGCATTGTGCCTGTCGCTGATCCTGCCTTGTGCGTTTTCCGTCAACGCGGCCGATCCGGCCCCGGCCGCCGCTGCGGAAAAATCCGCTGAAGAAAAACCGGCCGAACGCCAGCCACTGCTTGAGCGTAGTCAGGAAGAAGCCGCCGCACTGCAACGCAAAGTCCCGGCGCAGGAACAGCAACAGTTGCAGGCCGCCAGCGACACCTTCCTCGCCTTGTGGAAACCGGCCAATACCGCCGAGCCCAAAGGCGCGGTGATTATCATCCCCGGCACGGGCGAAACCGCTGACTGGCCTCAGGCAATCGGCCCGTTACGGCGCAAGTTGCCGGACGTTGAATGGAGCAGCCTGAGCATCACCCTGCCCGACCTGCAAGCCGACGTCATCGCGCCGCGTGTGATCGAGGCGGCTGCGGCCCCGAAAGCGCCTGAGTCGGGCAGCAAGGATTCCACCACCGCGCAACCAATCGAGCAAGCGGCGGGCGGTGAGGCTGAAGTGGCCGACCAGGTGGTTGCCGAGACGACCGAAGAACAATCCAAAGCCGATGCCGAACGCATCTTCACGCGAATCGATGCAGCCATTGCCTACGCCGAACAGCAAAGTGCGCGGCGCATTGTCGTGCTCGGTCACGGTACCGGCGCGTATTGGGCCGCACGCTACTTGAGCGAACGGCAAACGGCGCAGGTGGAAAAATTTGTCATGGTCGACGCGCAGACACCGCTCAAGGCCAAGCCGGCACTGGCGGAACTGACGCCGACGCTGAAGCTGCCGACGGCGGACATTTTCTACATGGACAAACCGCTGGATCGCAATGCCGCGCTGGAGCGCATGCAGGCGAGCAAGCGTTTGAAGACGTCGGCATTCAGCCAGGTGGCGCTCAAGGCACTGCCGGATAACAACGCTGAGCAGGAGCAGCTGTTCCGCCGCGTGCGTGGCTGGTTGAATCCGCAGAACACCGACTGATCGATAGACCGAGTCGCATCCATCGCGAGCAGGCTCACTCCTACAGGTGATTACGCTCCAATTGAAGGAACCCGATCAACTGTAGGAGTGAGCCTGCTCGCGATGAGGCCACTTCAAACGATACACATCTAACGACTAGCGAAAATCCCGCCGCTCACGAATCAATGTATAGGCGTTGTGCAGCTCGCGGGTTTTCTCGGTCGCGTCGCGCACCTGCGCTGGCGTCGCACCACTGCCGGCAATCTTGTCCGGATGATGACGACTGAGCAGACGCCGATAGGCACGCTTGATCTGCGCCGGCTCGCTGGATGCCGACACACCCAACAGGCGCATCGCCTCCTGATAGCTCACCGCCGCACTGACGATGGGCCGCTTGCCGGGCTCGTAATCACTGGCCAGTGCTTGCACCTGATGCGTCGTCCAGCCCAGCCATTTACCCCACTGCGCCAACAATTCCCGCTCACTGACGCCCGCCCGGCCATCGGCCCAGACCATCCGCCAGCAGGCGCGCAACACACCTTCGGCCGCGTGTGGCTGCGCACTCAGGCGGCGCAGATAACCGCGCAGACGATCGCCACCGGACTTGCCCCGGTTGAACGCCGCGATCGCCCGACGCGTTGCCGGTTCACTCATCTCCAGCGCGCGCATCTCGTTCCGCGCCTGCTGGATATGCCCGTCCGTGACCCGCCCGTCGCTCTTGGCCAGACGCCCGAGCAACACGAACAATAATTCGTCGTTGCGCAGCATCGGCCGGCCGCCGAGTTTCTCCCGTAAATGCCCCCAGCTCTGCAAGTGCAGGCGCCGATCCAGCGCCTGTCCCAACAACGCCCCAAGCATGGCCCCCGGAATGCTGGCGATCGCAAAACCCGCTCCGGCTCCAATCAGAGTCCCTGGCCACAACATATCAGCGACTCGCTTCTATCAAGGTTTCAGCTTCGGCCAGACGCTCATGCGTACCGACATCCACCCAGTGACCTTTCAGCCGCTCGCCTGTCACTTCGCCGTCTGCCATGGCTTTACGTAGCAGCGGCGCCAGTTTGAAGGCACCGTCCGTGCAGCCATCGAATAATTGCGGATGCAGCACGGCGATACCGCTGTAGGTCAGGGTCTGCGCGTCCGGATGGCCGTCGTGCACCTTCCCGTCGGTCAGGGTGAAATCACCGCTCGGGTGATGCGCAGGGTTGTCCGCCAGCACCAGATGCGCCAGACCATTGATCGGCTGATGCAGCACGCTGAAGTCGTAATCGGTCCAGATATCACCGTTGACCACCAAGAACGCATCGTCGCCGAGCAACGGCAGCGCACGGAAAATCCCGCCACCGGTTTCCAGCGGCTCGCCTTCCGGCGAGTACTGAATGCTCACGCCGAATTGCGAACCGTCGCCCAGATAATCCTCGATCTGCTGACCGAGCCAGGCGTGGTTGATCACGATCTCATTGAAACCGGCGGCCGCGAGGGCGCGCAGGTGATATTCGATCAAGGGCACGCCGCCGGCACGTACCAGCGGTTTCGGGGTGGTCAGGGTCAGCGGGCGCATGCGCTCGCCTTTGCCTGCCGCCAGAATCATTGCCTTCATGCTGTTGCTCCACCCCGCAGGCTGGTGAACAGCGCTTGCAATTCGGCCAGTTCAGGACGACGGGCAATCACCGCTTCTATATAAGAGAAGAAACGCGGCACGTCGGCCAGGTAACGCGGCTTGCCATCGCGGTGGCAGATACGCGCGAAGATGCCGATGACTTTCAAATGACGCTGCACGCCCATCAGGTCGCTGGCACGCAGGAAGTCTTCGAAATCCGGCTGCACCGGGATGTTCAGTGCCGAGGCTTGCTGCCAGTAATTTTCCAGCCAGCCACGCACGCGCTCTTCAGGCCAGCTGAGGAAAGCGTCCTTGAACAGGCAGGTTACGTCGTAGGTCACCGGGCCATAGACCGCATCCTGAAAATCCAGCACGCCAGGGTTTGGCTCGCTGAGCATCAGGTTGCGCGGCATGTAATCGCGGTGCACCAGCACTTTCGGCTGGGCCAGGGCGCTGTCGATCAACAGGTCGCTGATCTGCTGCCACTGTTGTTGCTGAGTCGAATTGAATTCGACGCCCAGTTCATGCTTCACGTACCACTCAGGGAACAGTTCCAGCTCACGGCGCAGCAATGCGACGTCGTAACTCGGCAGGGGCGCGACCATCGGCAACTGCTGAAAAGCCAGCAGTGCTTTCAGGGCATCGTTGAACAATGCGTCGGCATTTTCGCCATCGATCACGTCGAGATAGGTCTTGTTGCCCAGGTCATTGAGCAAAAGAAAGCCGCGTTCGAGGTCTTCGGCATAAATTTTCGGCACATTAATTCCGGATTTTGCCAGCAAAAAGGCGATATCCACGAACGGTTTGCAGTTTTCCTGGGGTGGCGGCGCATCCATCACGACGAAGCTGCGACCCGCGCCTTCCCAGCGGAAGTAACGGCGGAAACTCGCGTCGCTACTGGCCGCGGTCAACGTGGCCGGGGGCACGGCGCCCCAGCCCTGATCTGCAAACAGGATTGCCAACTGCTCATCGAGCCAAACTTTCAGGTGTTGCAAGCGTACATCTTGGTCAGGCATTGCAAGGGTCTCCGACGGCGCTAGCCGTCAAGCGGGTCATGCTTTATTATCCAGCATCTTTTTCAGACCATCGAGAGGCGTGCGGCCCACACCGCGGGCAGATGGCACGCAGGAAGCCCGGACTAATAAGATGGCATTGAAATCCCCCGCGTTTCGTAAAAAATTTCCGTTGTTGGTAACCGGCAGTCTGCTGGCTATGCAACCTCTGGCCAGTCAATTCGTTGTCGCCGCCGAGCAGTATGACTGCTCTGTCTCGGCTACGGGTGCCTGGGACTGTTCGCCCAAGACGCCGGCGGCTGCATTGCCTCCGCGTCCAGTGCATGACGGCAGTGCCGTCAGCGCCACCGGCGAAGCCCCGGCACAGAACGGTTCGACTTCCGACACTGGCGCCAAACCAGCGCTGGTGACCGAAGCCAAGGGCCGCGGACTGAAATCCCGTAGCGAAGACTTCAGTCACCTCGACTGGGTTCCGCGCGAGAAACTCACCGCTGCCCAATTGGCTGAAACCGGTCCGTATTGCTCTGGTGCTTACATCGAGCCGACTCGTCCTGGCATGAATGACAAGACGAATAAAAGCGATGCACCGACCTTTATCGGCGCAAAAGCTTCGCGCTATAACACCGATGATCAAGTTGGCACCCTGGCCGGTGATGTTGTCCTGCGTCAGGGCAGCATGCAGGTCGAGTCCGATGAGGCGAGCCTGTATCAGGCCGAGAGCCGCGCCGAACTCAACGGCGATGTGCGTATCCGCGACAATGGCGCGCTGATCGTCGGCGACCACGCCGATGTGCAGCTCGACACTGGTGAAGCCAAGGTCGACAACGCCGAATACGTGATGCACAAATCGCGCATCCGCGGTAACGCGCTGTACGCCAAGCGTGCCGAAAACGCGATCATTCGTCTCAAGGACGGCACGTACACCACGTGCGAACCGAACAGCAACGCCTGGCAGCTCAAGGGTAATAACATCACCCTGAACCCGGCCACCGGCTTCGGTACCGCGACCAACGTGACGTTGCGTGTAAAAGACATTCCGATTCTGTACACGCCGTACATCTACTTCCCGATCGATGACCGTCGCCAGTCGGGCTTCCTGCCGCCGACCATCGGCAGCGGCAGCGATACCGGCTTCATGCTGGTCACCCCGTACTACTTCAACCTGGCGCCTAATTACGACGCCACGTTGTACCCGCGCTACATGAGCAAGCGTGGCATGTTGGTGGAAGGCGAGTTCCGTTACCTGACCAAGTCCAGCGAAGGCCAGTTCGGCGCTGCGTATCTCAATGACGAGGACCATGATCGCGACAAGCAGACAGACGCCAAGCAGACTCGTTACATGTACAACTGGCAGCACAAGGGTGGTCTCGACTCCCGCGTGCTCACCGAGGTTGATTACACCAAGATCAGCGATCCGTATTACTTCCAGGATCTGCAGACTGACCAGATCGGTGTGAAAAGCAGCGACTTCGTGAACCAGCAGGGCGCGATCACTTACCGTGGTGACAGCTACACCGCACGCCTGAATGCTCAGCAGTACCAGTTAGCGACCGTTTCCAACATCACCCCATATGGTCGTCTGCCGCAGATCACCTTCAATGGTCAACTGCCATATCACCCGGAAGGTTTGAATTTCGATTACGAGACTGAGCTCGTTCGTTTCGATCGAGATCTTCTGACGGGTAACTACCTGGATAAAAATGGCGGCCCGATCAACGCTGATGGCACAGTCGGCAGTCCACGCCTGGACAACAACATCACTGGTCTGGCACGCGCCAATGGCGATCGCTTGAATCTCAAGCCAGGTGTCAGCCTGCCGATGAACTGGACTTATGGCTTCCTGAAGCCGTCGCTCAAGTACCAGTACACCCAGTATCAATTGGATCTGGACGGTACCGGCAAACAAGACATCATTGACCAGCAGGCTGCAGCAGCACGTGAAGGAACCCGCTACGTAGGTGGCAAGTTCGGTAGCAACCAGAATCGTGGCGTACCGATTGCCAGCATCGACAGCGGCCTGTACTTCGACCGTAATACGTCGTACTTCGGCAAGAACTATCGCCAGACACTGGAACCGCGACTGTTCTACCTCTATGTGCCTGAAGAAAATCAGGAAGATATTCCTGTATTCGATACCAGCGAATACACCTTCAACTACTCGTCGCTGTTCCGTGACAACCGCTTCTCCGGTTCCGACCGCGTCGGTGACGAGAACAAACTGTCGCTGGGCGTAACCAGCCGCTGGATCGAAGACAACGGTTTCGAGCGTCAACGCATCAGCGTCGGTCAGGCGCTGTACTTCAAGGATCGTGAAGTCCAACTGCCGGGCATCGATGCAAAAACCCGTGATGACGCGAAATCCAACGTTTCGCCATACGCACTGGAATACGAATACCGCTGGAACCGCGACTGGCGCACCACTGCCGACTACAACTGGGATCCGGACAGCCGCAGCCCGCGTTCCGGCAGTGCGATGTTCCACTACCAGCCTGAAGACAACCCGAACAAGGTCATTAACGCCGGTTATCGCTATCGCAATGACCAGGTTCGTTACGACCAGAACACCGGTAAATGGTCGGTAGGCGGCGGTGACTACGGTACTCCAGGCCAGCCTGGCTACGTGAAGGACTACTACAAGATCCAGCAGCATGACTTCTCGGTCATCTGGCCGATCGTTCCACAGTGGAACGCGATCAGCCGCTGGCAGTACGACTACAACCGTAACCGTACCCTGGAAGCTTTCGGTGGTTTCGAGTACGACAACTGCTGCTGGAAACTGCGCCTGATCAACCGTTACTGGGTTTCCTATGACGAGTTCAGCCAGGAAGCTCCGCAAAACGAAAAAGGCGACCATGGCGTCTTCCTCCAAATTGTTCTGAAGGGACTCGGTGGCCTCACTGGCGCCAAGGTAGAGAGCTTCCTCGACAAAGGCATTCAAGGTTATCGTGAACGTGAAGACCAAGCTTTCTGATTGTCTGCGCCCGCTGATGCTGGGCGCGCTGTTCCTGGGTACGGCGGCCAACGCCGCCGTACAGTCCATCGATAAAGTGGTAGCGATCGTCGACAACGACGTGGTCATGCAGAGCCAACTGGACCAGCGCGTCCACGAAGTTCAGCAGACCATCGCCAAGCGTGGAGGTGGCTTGCCACCTCCAGGTGTACTGGATCAACAGGTGCTTGAGCGCCTGATCGTCGAAAACCTGCAACTGCAGATCGGCGAACGTTCCGGCATCCGCATTACCGATGAAGAACTGAACCAGGCTGTCGGCACCATCGCCCAGCGCAACAACATGACTGTTGACCAGTTCCGCGCCGCCCTGGCACGCGACGGCCTGTCTTATGACGACGCTCGTGACCAGATCAAGCGCGAGATGGTCATCAGCCGTGTCCGTCAGCGCCGCGTGGCAGAACGCATTCAGGTCTCCGAGCAGGAAGTGAAGAACTTCCTCGCCTCCGACCTGGGCAAGATGCAACTGTCCGAAGAGCTGCACCTGGCCAACATCCTGATTCCGACCCCGGAAAGCGCCAACTCCGAAGCCATTCAGAGTGCCGCGCGTCAGGCCATGGAGGTTTACCAGCAGCTCAAGCAAGGCGCCGACTTCGGTCAATTGGCAGTGGCCAAATCCGCCAGCGACAACGCACTGGAAGGTGGCGACATGGGCTGGCGTAAAGCCGCTCAACTGCCACCTCCGTTCGATCGCGAGCTGAGCAGCATGGCCGTTGGCGATGTAACTCAGCCGGCACGTACGCCAGGTGGTTTCATCATCCTCAAGTTGCTGGCCAAGCGCGGCGGCGAAGCCCAGACCCGTGACGAGGTGCATGTGCGCCACATCCTGGTCAAGCCAAGCCCGATCCGCGACGAAGCCAAGACCAAAGCCCTGGTTCAATCGCTGTATGAGCGAATCCTGGCAGGTGAAGACTTCGCCACTCTGGCGAAGAGCTACTCTGAAGACCCGGGTTCCGCCCTCAACGGTGGCGACCTGAACTGGATCGACCCGAACGTACTGGTGCCGGAATTCCGCGAAGTGATGGCCAAGACCCCACAAGGTCAACTGTCCAAGCCGTTCCAGACCCAATACGGCTGGCATGTTCTGGAAGTCCTTGGCCGTCGCGCCACCGACAGCACCGAGCAGGCCCGCGAGCAGCAGGCAATGACCGTACTGCGTAACCGCAAATACGACGAAGAGCTGCAAACCTGGCTGCGTCAGATCCGTGACGAAGCGTACGTAGAGATCAAACTCCCTGGTGCAGACCAGGCAGCGCAGTGAAACCCAAGCGTTTCGCGCTGACACCCGGCGAACCAGCCGGCATCGGTCCCGACCTGTGCCTGCTGCTCGCCTCGCAAGCCCAGCCAAATCCCCTGATTGCCATCACCAGCCGCGACCTGCTCCTTGAGCGGGCCGCGCAGCTGGGGCTGGCCGTCAATCTGCTGGATGTCGGCCCGGATCACTGGCCGGACGCCCCGGCGCCCGCCAACAGCCTGTATGTCTGGGACACTCCGCTCAGCGCCCCTGTGGTGGCCGGGCAACTGGACAAGGCCAATGCGGCCTTCGTCCTCGAAACCCTGACCCGCGCCGGCAACGGCTGCCTCAGCGGCGATTTCGCCGGGATGATCACAGCACCCGTGCACAAGGGCGTGATCAACGAGTCGGGTATCGCCTTCTCTGGACACACGGAATTTCTCGCTGACCTGACCCATACCGCCCAGGTGGTGATGATGCTCGCTACCCGCGGTTTGCGTGTGGCACTGGTCACCACTCACCTGCCCCTGCGCGACATCGCCGATGCGATCACGCCGGAGCGGCTGGAGCGGGTCACGCGGATTCTGCACAGCGACCTGCAAAACAAATTCGGCATCGCCCAGCCACGCATCCTCGTTTGCGGGCTCAACCCGCACGCCGGTGAAGGCGGACACCTGGGCCATGAAGAAATCGACATCATCGAACCGACATTAGAGCGCCTGCGCGGCGAGGGCATGGACCTTCGTGGCCCGCTGCCCGCCGACACTCTGTTTACCCCCAAATATCTGGAGCACTGCGATGCAGTGCTGGCGATGTATCACGACCAGGGCTTGCCTGTGCTTAAGTACAAAGGCTTCGGCGCTGCCGTCAACGTGACCCTGGGTTTGCCGATCATCCGTACATCGGTCGACCATGGCACCGCCCTGGATCTGGCCGGCAGCGGCAAAATCGACACCGGCAGCCTGCAAGTCGCCCTGGAAACCGCCTACCAGATGGCCGAGACCCGTTTATGACCGAGCAATACCAACACAAGGCGCGCAAACGCTTTGGCCAGAACTTCCTGCACGATGCCGGCGTCATCGACCGCATCCTGCGCTCCATCAGTGCCAAGTCCGAAGACCGCCTGCTGGAAATCGGCCCGGGCCAGGGCGCACTGACCGCCGGCCTGCTCAACTCAGGTGCGCAACTGGACGTGGTGGAACTGGACAAGGATCTGATCCCGATCCTCAATCAGCAGTTCGCCGGCAAGAGCAACTTCAACCTGCATCAGGGCGATGCGCTGAAGTTCGACTTCAACACGCTCAACGCCGCGCCGAACAGTCTGCGCGTCGTCGGCAACCTGCCGTACAACATCTCTACACCGCTGATTTTTCACTTGCTGAACAACGCCGGCATCATTCGCGACATGCACTTCATGTTGCAGAAAGAAGTGGTCGAGCGCCTGGCAGCAGGCCCTGGCGGTGGCGACTGGGGTCGCCTGTCGATCATGGTTCAGTACCACTGCCGCGTAGAGCACCTGTTCAACGTCGGCCCGGGCGCGTTCAACCCGCCGCCGAAAGTTGATTCGGCCATCGTCCGTCTGGTGCCACACGCGGTACTGCCTCACCCGGCCAAGGATCATCGCCTGCTGGAGCGCGTTGTGCGCGAAGCCTTCAACCAGCGCCGCAAGACCTTGCGCAACACGCTCAAGCAATTGATGACCGCTGCCGAGATCGAAGCGGCCGGCGTCGATGGCAGTTTGCGTCCGGAGCAACTCGACCTGGCCGCGTTCGTGCGCCTGGCCGACAAGCTCAGCGAACAAGTCCCGCCAGCACCCGCCGCCGACTGACCGGCGATGAACGCTATCGGGCAGGACGCCACTCTGGTTTACTGCCCGATACTTGCCTAGACTGATTCCCCATCAGCTACGCCTCGCGTTCCGCTTTGTTTAAGGCCCTTTGCATGTCCGATCCTCGTTATCAGGTCGATGTCAGCGTCGTTACCCACTATCTGGCAGACCAATCGCAACCCGAACACGACCGCTTCGCCTTCGCCTACACCATCACCGTGCAGAACAATGGCGAGCAACCCGCACGCCTGATGTCGCGCCACTGGGTGATCACCGACGGTGACGGCCATGTCGAAGAGGTACGCGGCGCGGGTGTCGTCGGCCAGCAACCGCTGATCGAATCAGGCAAAAGCCACACTTACAGCAGCGGCACGGTCATGACCACCAGGGTCGGCACCATGCAAGGTACTTACGAAATGGTCGCCAGTGATGGCAAACATTTCGACGCAATCATCAAGCCCTTCCGCCTCGCCGTCCCCGGAGCCCTGCACTGATGGCGACGTATGCCGTCGGCGACCTGCAAGGCTGCCTCGAACCGCTCAAGTGCCTGCTCAAGCAAGTCGCTTTCGACCCGAAACTCGATCGGCTCTGGCTGGTGGGCGATCTGGTCAACCGTGGCCCGCAGTCGCTGGAAACCCTGCGTTTTCTCTATGCCATGCGCGATTCGCTGGTCTGCGTCCTCGGTAATCACGACCTGCATCTGCTGGCCGCAGCAAAGAATATCGAACGCTTGAAGAAGTCGGACACGCTGCGCGAGATCCTTGAGGCGCCAGACTGCGCCGAACTGCTTGAGTGGGTGCGACAACAAAAGTTGATGCACTACGACGAGCAGCGCGACGTCGCCATGGTCCACGCCGGCATTCCACCGCAGTGGTCGCTGCGCCGCGCCTTGAAGTGCGCCGACGAAGTCGAAACCGCCCTGCGCGACGACAACCTGTTTCCTGCTTACCTCGACGGCATGTACGGCAACGATCCGGCGAAATGGGACAACGACCTCAAAGGTGTGACCCGCCTGCGCGTCATCACCAACTATTTCACCCGCATGCGTTTCTGCACCGCCGAGGGCAAGCTCGACCTCAAGAGCAAGGAAGGCCTCGACAGCGCACCGCCAGGCTACAAACCGTGGTTCCAGCACAAGGAACGCAAGACCAAAGGGCTGCGAATCATTTTTGGTCACTGGGCGGCGCTGGAAGGCAATATCCATGAGCCAGGCATCTCGGCGCTGGACACCGGTTGTGTCTGGGGCGGCAGCCTGACCCTGATGAACGTCGACAGCGGCGAACGCCTGTCGTGCAAATGCGATGAACATGGCGGCCTCGCCCCGACCGTCGCACCACTTATCCCCGAAACTTCGCCAGTCAGCGCACCGCGCTAGACTGCGCATTCAGCCGAGCAACAGGAACCCGCCATGAGCGAATTCAAACGAATCCCCCCGGAGCAGGCTCAAGCCCTGCGTGAGCAAGGTGCTGTCGTGGTAGACGTGCGCGACCCGGCGACTTTCGCTGCCCTGCATATCAGCGGCTCGAAGCATCTGGACAACCACTCACTGCACGCCTTCATCCAAGGCGCCGATCTCGATGCACCGACCGTTGTCGTCTGCTACCACGGCAATTCCAGCCAAGGCGCTGCGGCGTACCTGATCAGTCAGGGCTTTTCCGACGTCTACAGCATGGACGGCGGCTTTGAGCTGTGGCGTACGACCTATCCTGCAGAAACTGCCCAAGGCACCGCCGAATAATTTTTTTTGTCACGCGCAGGCCCCGGCTGCCGTGGGCCTGCGCCGGGCAGACGAACGGTCTGCCACAACTAATTACGTATCTCGCCTTTACCTCCCGAATTCCCAACTATCCTTAAGCCCAGGCCATCCAAAACAGGGGAGAGCCGGTACACCGGCGCACGGGTCATCGGGAGTGACTTTCACGATTGTCGGTCGTGAAAGTGTTCTGGGGGGTAAACAAACAGCTGCCACAACGGTTGTTTGCCAGCATCGACTGAGTGATCCGGCGTCGGCTCCACGTATCGAGCGAGGTGACGTCATGAGTATCTTTAGCCACTTCCAACAACGCTTCGAGTCCACACGCCAGGAAGAACTCTCGCTGCAAGAGTACCTGGAGCTGTGCAAGAAAGACCGAAGCGCCTACGTTTCCGCCGCCGAGCGTCTATTGCTGGCCATCGGCGAACCGGAACTGCTCGACACCTCGACCAACTCGAGGCTGTCACGCATCTTCTCCAACAAGGTGATCCGTCGCTATCCGGCCTTTGAAGACTTCCACGGGATGGAAGAATGCATCGACCAGATCGTCTCGTATTTCCGCCACGCCGCCCAAGGCCTGGAAGAGAAGAAACAGATCCTTTATCTGCTCGGCCCTGTTGGTGGCGGTAAATCGTCACTGGCCGAGAAGCTCAAGCAACTGATCGAAAAAGTACCGTTCTATGCGATCAAGGGCTCGCCGGTATTCGAATCGCCTCTGGGTCTGTTCAACGCCACCGAAGATGGCGCGATCCTCGAAGAAGACTTCGGCATTCCACGACGCTACCTGAACACCATCATGTCGCCATGGGCGACCAAGCGCCTGGCCGAATTCGGCGGCGACATCAGCCAGTTCCGCGTGGTCAAACTCTACCCGTCGATCCTCAATCAGATCGCCGTGGCCAAGACCGAACCGGGTGACGAGAACAACCAGGACATCTCTGCCCTGGTTGGTAAAGTCGACATCCGCAAACTCGAGGAATACCCACAGAACGACGCCGACGCCTACAGCTACTCCGGTGCGCTGTGCCGGGCCAACCAGGGCCTGATGGAATTCGTCGAAATGTTCAAGGCACCGATCAAGGTGCTGCACCCATTGCTGACTGCGACTCAGGAAGGCAACTACAACAGTACCGAAGGTCTCGGCGCGATTCCGTTTACCGGGATCCTGCTCGCCCACTCCAACGAATCGGAGTGGCACACCTTCCGCAACAACAAGAACAACGAAGCGTTCATCGACCGGATCTACATCGTCAAAGTGCCGTACTGCCTGCGGGTCAGCGACGAAGTGAAGATCTACGACAAACTGTTGTTCAACAGCTCTCTGGCCAAGGCCCATTGCGCACCGGACACGCTGAAGATGCTCGCGCAGTTCACCGTGCTGTCGCGCCTCAAGGAGCCGGAAAACTCCAACATCTATTCGAAGATGCGCGTCTACGACGGCGAAAACCTCAAGGACACCGATCCGAAAGCCAAGTCGATTCAGGAATACCGCGACTCTGCAGGCGTGGATGAAGGCATGAACGGTCTGTCGACTCGGTTTGCGTTCAAGATCCTGTCCAAGGTGTTCAACTTCGATCCGCACGAAATCGCCGCCAACCCGGTACACCTGCTCTATGTGCTGGAACAGCAGATCGAACAGGAACAGTTCCAGGCTGAAACCCGTGAGCGTTACCTGCGCTACCTGAAGGAATACCTGGCTCCGCGTTATATCGAATTTATCGGCAAGGAAATTCAGACCGCGTACCTCGAGTCTTACAGCGAGTACGGACAGAATATCTTCGACCGCTACGTGCTGTATGCGGACTTCTGGATTCAGGATCAGGAATACCGTGATCCGGAAACCGGCGAAATCCTCAACCGCGTGGCCCTCAACGAGGAACTGGAAAAAATCGAAAAACCGGCCGGCATCAGCAATCCGAAGGATTTCCGCAACGAAATCGTCAACTTCGTCCTGCGCGCCCGAGCCAACAACAACGGCAAGAACCCGACCTGGCTCAGCTACGAAAAACTGCGGGTGGTCATCGAGAAGAAAATGTTCTCGAACACCGAGGATCTGCTGCCAGTCATCAGCTTCAACGCCAAGGCCAGCAAAGAGGATCAGCAGAAACACAACGACTTCGTTACACGAATGGTCGAACGCGGCTACACCGACAAACAGGTACGGCTTCTTTCCGAATGGTACCTACGGGTACGGAAGTCGCAGTGAAGCAGCTGCAAGCTTCTAGCTACAAGCTGCAAGAACAAAGCGCGTAACCCACTGATGCCCGGGAACCTGCTTTTACTTGCAGCTTGAAGCTCACAACTTGAAGCTGCCCGGAGGGCCTCCTATGAGTTATGTGATCGACCGACGTCTCAATGGCAAGAACAAGAGCACGGTGAACCGTCAGCGCTTCCTGCGGCGTTACCGTGACCACATCAAAAAGGCTGTCGAAGAGGCGGTCAGCCGGCGCTCCATTACCGATATGGAACACGGCGAGCAAATCAGTATTCCCGGTCGCGACATCGACGAACCGGTGCTTCACCACGGCCGTGGCGGCAAGCAGACCGTGGTTCATCCTGGTAACAAAGAATTCACGGCCGGCGAACACATCGCCCGGCCACCGGGTGGTGGCGGCGGGCGCGGACCGGGCAAGGCCGGCAATTCCGGCGAAGGCATGGACGAATTCGTCTTCCAGATCACCCAGGAAGAATTCCTCGAATTCATGTTCGAAGACCTCGAACTGCCCAACCTGGTCAAACGCAACCTCAGCGGCACTGACACGTTCAAAACCGTACGCGCCGGGATCAGCAACGAAGGCAATCCGTCACGGATCAACATCATCCGCACCCTGCGTTCGGCTCATGCTCGGCGCATTGCCCTGTCCGGCAGCAGTCGGGCGAAACTGCGCGAAGTCAAAGAAGAACTGGAGCGCCTGAGACGCGAAGAGCCGGACAACTTCGGCGATATTCAGGAACTCGAAGCCGAAATCGAAAAACTCAGCGCGCGCATCCACCGTGTGCCGTTTCTCGATACCTTCGACTTGAAATACAACCTGCTGATCAAACAACCTAACCCCAGCTCGAAAGCGGTGATGTTCTGCCTGATGGACGTCTCCGGCTCCATGACCCAGGCGACCAAGGACATCGCCAAACGCTTTTTCATCCTGTTGTATCTGTTCCTCAAGCGGAACTACGACAAGATCGACGTGGTGTTCATCCGCCACCACACCAGTGCCCGGGAAGTCGATGAAGAAGAGTTTTTCTATTCGCGGGAAACCGGCGGCACCATCGTTTCCAGTGCGCTGAAGCTGATGCAGGAGATCATGGCCGAGCGTTATCCGAGCAATGAATGGAACATCTACGCGGCACAGGCTTCCGACGGCGACAACTGGAACGACGACTCGCCGATCTGCCGCGACATACTGATCAACCAGATCATGCCGTTTGTGCAGTACTACACTTATGTGGAGATCACCCCGCGCGAACACCAGGCCCTCTGGTACGAATACGAGCGCATCGCCGAAGCCTTTTCCGACACGTTTGCCCAGCAGCAACTGGTCTCGGCCGGGGATATCTATCCGGTCTTCCGTGAACTCTTCCAGCGCAGGTTAGTGACATGACCGCCAAAGAGCAGAAGCGCCAACCCATTTCCACCGGCTCCGAATGGACATTCGAGCTGATCCAGACCTACGACCGCGAAATCGCCCGTATCGCGGCCGGTTATGCGCTGGATACTTATCCCAACCAGATCGAAGTGATCACCGCCGAGCAGATGATGGATGCGTACGCCTCGGTGGGCATGCCGCTGGGTTACCACCACTGGTCCTATGGCAAACACTTCCTCAGCACCGAAAAATCCTACAGTCGCGGGCAGATGGGGCTGGCCTACGAGATCGTGATCAACTCCGATCCGTGCATCGCCTATCTGATGGAAGAAAACACCATCTGCATGCAGGCGCTAGTGGTGGCGCACGCGTGCTACGGCCACAACAGCTTCTTCAAGGGCAATTACCTGTTCCGAACCTGGACCGACGCCAGCTCGATCATCGATTACCTGGTGTTCGCCAAGCAATACATCATGCAATGCGAGGAACGCCACGGCATCGACGCGGTGGAAGACCTGCTCGACTCCTGCCACGCCTTGATGAACTACGGCGTCGACCGCTACAAGCGCCCCTATCCGATTTCCGCCGAGGAAGAACGGCGGCGGCAGAAAGATCGCGAAGAACACATGCAGAAGCAGATCAACGATCTGTGGCGCACGATTCCCAAAGGTGCAGACAAATACAGCGACAAGGACAACGCGCGCTTCCCCGCAGAACCGCAAGAAAACATCCTGTACTTCATCGAAAAACACGCGCCGTTGCTGGAACCGTGGCAACGCGAGATTGTGCGGATCGTGCGCAAGATCGCCCAGTATTTCTATCCACAACGCCAGACTCAGGTGATGAACGAAGGCTGGGCAACGTTCTGGCACTACACGCTGATGAACGATCTGTATGACGAAGGCCTGGTCACCGACGGTTTCATGATGGAGTTCCTGACGTCGCACACCAGCGTGGTGTTCCAGCCAGGTTTTGACAGCCCCTACTACAGCGGCATCAACCCTTACGCCTTGGGCTTCGCCATGTACCGGGACATCAGGCGCATGTGTGAAGAACCCACTGAGGAAGACCGTCACTGGTTCCCGGACATTGCCGGAACCGACTGGCTGTCGACCATCAAGTTCGCCATGAGCAGCTTCAAGGACGAGAGCTTCATCCTGCAGTACCTGTCACCCAAGGTAATCCGCGACCTGAAACTGTTCAGCATCCTCGATGACGACCAGAAGGACGATCTGCTGGTACCGGCAATCCACGACGAAACCGGTTACCGGATCATCCGCGAAACCCTGGCAGCGCAATACAACCTCGGCAATCGTGAGCCGAACGTGCAGATCTACAGCATTGATCGACGGGGTGATCGCTCCCTGACCTTGCGCCATCAGCAACATGACCGCAAACCGTTGGGCGACTCCACCGACGAAGTGCTCAAACACCTGCATCGCCTGTGGGGCTTCGATATTCATCTGGAAACCCTGCAGGGTGACCAGATCATGAAGACCCATCACGTTCCGCCACGCAGTGAACACAGCGAAGGGGATTACGGTCGGCTCGACCTGGCCGTCATTCATCTTTGATCCGGTTCTGGCCTCCGAAAGTCCGACGCAAGAGTTATCCTGTCGGGCTAACGGAGGTTTTTTATGCAGATTTATAAGGTCGGCGGTGCAGTACGCGATCGCCTGCTGGGCAAACCGGTCACCGATATCGACTGGGTCGTTGTCGGCGCCAGCACCGAGGAAATGCTCGCGCAAGGCTATCGCCCGGTCGGCGCGGATTTCCCGGTGTTTCTTCACCCAAAAAGCGGCGAGGAATATGCCCTCGCCCGCACCGAACGCAAGAGCGGTCGTGGGTACGGCGGTTTCACCTTTCACGCCAGCCCCGAAGTAACGCTTGAAGAAGACCTGATCCGCCGCGACCTGACCATCAACGCCATGGCCGAGGACGATCAGCAGAACCTAACCGATCCGTATCACGGTCAGCGCGACCTTGAAGATCGAATTCTTCGCCACGTTTCCCCGGCGTTCGCCGAAGATCCCTTGCGTGTCTTGCGCGTTGCTCGCTTCGCCGCACGCTATGCCGAACTGGGCTTCACCGTCGCGCCCGAGACCCTGGAGCTGATGCGTCAGCTCAGCGAATCCGGCGAACTGCAAGCGCTGACTGCCGAACGTAGCTGGAAGGAAATCTCCCGGGCACTGATGGAAGATCAGCCGCAGGTATTCATTGAGGTTTTGCGTCAATGCGGAGCACTGAAAGTGCTGATGCCGGAAGTCGATGCCTTGTTTGGCGTGCCGCAACCGGAAATCCATCACCCGGAAATCGACAGCGGCATCCACACCCTGAGCGTGCTGGAGCAATCGGCGCTGCACAAACAACCACTGACCGTACGCTGGGCCTGCTTGCTGCACGACCTCGGCAAAGGGCTTACGCCAAAAGAAGAGTGGCCGCGACACATCGCCCACGAACACACGGGGTTGAAGCTGATCAAAGCGGTCAATGAGCGCTTCAAGGCACCGAAGGACTGTCAGGAATTGGCGCTACTGGTCGGCCAGTACCATACCCATGGACATCGCGCTCTGGAGTTGAAGGCTTCGACGCTGCTGGAGTTACTGCAGAGTTTTGATGTGTATCGCCGGCCGCAGCGCTTTGAGGAATTCATCATCGCTTGCGAGATGGATGCGCGCGGACGCAAGGGGCTGGAACAGCGCAGTTATCCACAGGCGGATTATCTGCGCGGCGCGGCCAATGAGGCGCGGGGCGTGGCGGTGCAGCCGTTGCTGGAGAAGGGATTTAAAGGCCCGGAGCTGGGCGAAGCGCTCAAGCGCGAACGGCTCAAGGCGTTGAAGGCTTACAAAGAGGCTTACACCTCCTGAAATGCTTCGCGAGCAGGCTCGCTCCCACATTGGAATAGGATCTCCTGTGGGAGCGAGCCTGCTCGCGAAAGCGTCCGTCAGATCAACGCAAATCCGAACGGGTCAGTTGTTCGCCGCGCCATTCAAAGGCGACCGGCGCCAACACCTGATCAATCTGCGCCTCGGCCCACAACGTTGCGAAGCTTTTTCCCACGCCCGGATGCACACATTCCGGCGCAATCAGCGACAGCGGCCACAGCACAAAAGCGTTTTTCAGGATTTCTGCCCGCGGCAGAACCAGACCGTCGAAGTTACCCACCAGATCGCCATACAGCAGCACGTCGATATCCAGCGGCAACCCCTTGCGCTCCGGCGCATAGCGCCCATTGTCCGCCTCGATGAACTTCAAGCGCCGATCCAGCTCCATCAACGGCAAATCGGTATACGCCGACACCACGAAGTTGAAGAATGGCCCGCTCTTGATGCCCACCGGTTGACTCTCGAACACGGCCGAACAGCGGATATCCACGAGGAAAGTCGCCAACGCGTCGAGCCCGGCGCGCAAATGGGTTTCGCGCTCGATATTGCTACCGAGCCCAAGATACACCTGAGTCAGCGACATCCGCGCTCGATCTCCACACCCACACCACCCTTGGCGGCCGGCACAGCGCCGGGCTTGGTCAGCTTCAGGCGGACCCAGGTAATCTTGAATTCCGTCATCAGCACTTCAACCAGGCGCTCGGCAAACGTCTCGACCAACAGGAATTGCGCCTGCTCGGCAAACGCCTGAATGCGTGTGGAAACGCTGGCGTAGTCGAGCGCCAGGGTGAGGTCGTCACCGGCGGCGGCCGGGCGATTGTCCCAAGCGAAGCTCAGATCAAGACGCAGGCACTGTCGGATGCCGCGCTCCCAGTCGTAGGCACCGATCACGGTGTCAACTTCCAGGCCCTCGATAAACACTCTGTCCAAGCACTTTTCTCCGCTGCACGACAAGGGCGCAATGCGCCGTTAGAATCAGGGCGTCCTCGCCCGGAATAGTTAGCATGTTTTGGTTACTGGCGATCCTCGCCTACCTGCTCGGCTCGCTGTCCTTCGCCATTTTGCTCAGCCGCCTGACCGGAAACCCGGATCCGCGAATGAGTGGCTCGGGTAATGCCGGCGCCACCAACATGCTGCGCCTGGCCGGTCGCAAACTCGCGATCCTGACCTTGCTGGGTGATCTGTGCAAAGGCTTGCTGCCGGTGCTGATCGCAGCGGCTGCGGGCCTTTCGTTGCAGGATCAGGCCTGGATCGGCGTGTGCGCCGTGATCGGTCACCTGTTCCCGCTGTACTTCCGTTTTCGTGGCGGCAAGGGCGTTGCCACTGCCGCCGGCATGCTGCTGGGCCTGTATCCGCCCGCCGCGCTGCTGGCCGTATGCGCCTGGCTGCTGACGTTCTATCTGACCCGCACCAGCTCGCTGGCGGCGCTGATCGCCACGCCGCTGACCCTGCCGTTGCTCGCTTGGCAGGAACCGGAAGCGTTGCTGCCGATGAGCGCACTCACACTGCTGATCGTCTGGCGCCACCGCGGCAATCTACGCGACCTGTTTGCCGGGCGCGAACGGCATTTTTAAATACCGTTCATGAACGCCGCTCATCACAACGCCGACAACTGCTCCATCGGCCAGCGCGCCTGCACGCTGATCGCCAGACTTTCCTGCTGACCGGCCTGCAAACGCTGGCAACCGGCAAACGCGATCATCGCGCCGTTGTCGGTGCAAAACTCGGGACGGGCGTAAAACACATCGCCTTTCATGTCACCAAGCATTTTCTCCAGCGAAATGCGCAACGCCTTGTTGGCACTGACGCCGCCAGCGATCACCAGACGCTTCATGCCCGCCTGTTTCAGGGCGCGCTTGCACTTGATTGTCAAAGTCTCCACCACGGCCTGCTGGAACGCCAGCGCGATGTCGCAACGGGCTTGCTCGCCGTCGTCCCCGACGCTGACGCATTGCTGCCAGGTGTTGAGGGCGAAGGTTTTCAAGCCGCTGAAGCTGAAATCCAGCCCCGGGCGATCACACATCGGACGCGGGAAGGTGAAACGTCCTGCGACGCCCTTCTCCGCCAACTTGGCGATTTCCGGTCCGCCCGGATAATTGAGGCCCATCATCTTTGCGGTCTTGTCGAACGCTTCGCCGGCGGCATCGTCGAGCGTCTCGCCAAGCAGGCTGTATTGACCGATACCATCGACCTGAACCAGCTGCGTATGACCTCCGGAGACCAACAAAGCGACGAACGGGAATTCAGGCGGTTTTGGCTCCAGCATCGGCGCGAGCAAATGGCCTTCCATGTGATGCACGCCCAACGCCGGAATGCCCCAGGCGAACGCCAACGCTTGAGCGCAGGAGGCGCCGACCAGCAGCGCGCCAACCAGGCCAGGACCCGCGGTATAAGCGATCGCATCGATCTCGGTCGGCACACAGTCAGCCTCGGCCAACACCTGACGAATCAAGGGCAGCATGCGCTTGACGTGGTCACGCGAGGCCAGCTCAGGCACCACACCGCCATACACGCGATGCAGGTCGATCTGGCTGAACAATGCATCGGCCAGCAGACCGCGTTCACTGTCATATAATGCGACGCCGGTTTCGTCGCAGGAGGTTTCTAATCCCAGTACTAGCATGGGTTTGCGCCTTGTTTAGGCTGAATTCGAAGGCGCGCATAATAGTCGCCGCGTGATGCCCCGACCAGCGGTTTTCGATCAGAGGCTTTGCATTCCGAGCGATGAGGGGTTAACATCCGCAACCCTTAAAAACCGACGTCTTCAAGTGCTCTTTTGCCGCGAGGATGTTGACCCCGGTAATGAATGAAGGTAGCTCTGGATGCCAGCCGTCAAAGTTAAAGAGAACGAACCCTTCGACGTAGCTCTGCGTCGTTTCAAGCGCTCCTGCGAAAAAGCCGGTGTACTGGCTGAAGTTCGTAGCCGCGAATTTTACGAGAAGCCAACTTCTGAGCGTAAGCGCAAAGCAGCAGCCGCTGTTAAGCGTCACGCCAAGAAAGTTCAGCGCGAACAGCGCCGCGCCGTTCGTCTGTACTAATACACAGACGTTCGTAGCAAGCTTCTTGCCTAAGCCCGGCCCTCAGCCGGGCTAATGGCATTTGCGTAAAACGCTTGATGCTTCACCGTCGAAGCCGCACACGCGACCGAGACAAACCTGCTTCACGCGTCAGACCTGGCTCTTTTGCCAGCGGTGCACGTCTTTTCTGACGAGCCTTTCAAGGCTACTGACGAGCACACCCACTGATTCCTCTTACGACGATCAGCCCAAGGCACCTGCATGCGTGCCCGCTTTATTGAGCTATCCGAGGCCCTTTATCGGCCGTCAGCGGATTCAGCGAAACACTTTCAAATAGTCGAAGACTGATCGGTACTAACGTCAGTGGATTTTCGGCAGATACACTTCCCGACAGCGATAACGCAGACGACACCGGTCGAGCCGCATATTTTGCGTGCCTACAGTAACGACCCGCGTCCGACAGCCTTTCGTATCGGACCCATTACAGCGCAGACGACGAGAACGCCATGGCCGGGCTGATTCCCCAGAGCTTCATTGACGACCTGCTGAACCGCACCGACATCGTCGATGTGGTCAGCTCGCGCGTGCAACTGAAGAAGGCCGGCAAGAACTACACCGCCTGTTGCCCGTTTCACAAAGAAAAAACCCCGTCTTTCAGCGTCAGCCCCGACAAACAGTTCTACTACTGTTTCGGCTGCGGCGCTGGCGGCAACGCCCTCGGCTTCCTCATGGATCACGACAATCTGGATTTCCCCCAGGCAGTCGAGGATCTGGCGAAAGCCGCTGGCATGGAAATTCCCCGCGAAGAAAGCGGCCGTCCGCACAAACCGCGCCAGCCGACCGATTCGCCGCTGTACCCACTGCTGACCGCCGCTGCCGACTTTTATCGGCAGGCACTCAAGAGCCATCCAGCTCGCAAAGCCGCCGTGGATTACCTCAAGGGCCGTGGCCTGACTGGCGAGATCGCCCGGGATTTCGGCCTCGGCTTTGCTCCGCCAGGCTGGGATAACCTGTTCAAACACTTGAGCAGCGACACGCTTCAGCAAAAAGCCATGATCGATGCCGGCCTGCTGATCGAAAACGCCGAAACCGGCAAACGCTATGACCGCTTCCGCGATCGCGTGATGTTCCCGATCCGCGATACCCGGGGGCGCATCATCGCTTTTGGCGGTCGCGTCCTCGGCGACGACAAGCCGAAATACCTGAACTCACCGGAAACCCCGGTATTCCATAAAGGCCAGGAACTCTACGGCCTTTATGAAGCGCGCAAGAACAACCGCAACCTCGATGAAATCATCGTCGTCGAAGGTTATATGGACGTCATCGCCCTCGCCCAGCAAGGCCTGAAGAATGCCGTCGCAACACTGGGCACCGCGACCAGCGAAGAACATATGAAGCGCCTGTTCCGAGTCGTACCGAACGTATTGTTCTGCTTCGACGGCGACCAGGCTGGCCGCAATGCTGCGTGGCGCGCACTGGAAGCGACACTTCCGTGCCTGCAGGACGGACGCCGTGCGCGCTTCCTGTTTCTGCCCGAAGGCGAAGACCCGGATACCCTGGTGCGCGCCGAAGGCACTGACGCGTTCAAGGCGCGGATCAATCAGCACGCCCAGCCATTGGCAGATTACTTTTTCCAGCAACTGACGGAAGAAGCCGACCCGCGCTCGCTCGAAGGCAAGGCCCATATGGCCACCCTCGCGGCACCATTGATTGACAAAGTGCCGGGCGCCAACCTGCGCATCCTGATGCGCCAGCGCCTGACCGAAATCACCGGCCTGAGCAGCGAAACCGTCAGTCAGTTGACCCAAAGTGCGCCGCAGGAAGCGCCGCCCGCTTACGATCCGGGCATCGATTACGACGCAATGCCGGATTACAGCGACTACCATCAGCCGCAGGCACAGGACATGTATGTGCCGCAGCAGGAATGGACGCCGAAGAAACCCGGCGCCGGCGGCAAGAAATGGGACAAGAAACCCTGGGACAAGAATGGCAAGCGTGGCGGCGATCGGGACCAGCAGCGCCCGCGCACGCCGATTGGCGTCGAATCGCCGACCCTGACCGCCCTGCGCACACTGCTTCATCACCCGCAACTGGCCGAGCGCGTCGAAGATGCCGGGCACATTGCGGACGAAAATCAGACCAACGCCCAGTTGCTTGTGGCGTTGCTCGAAGCCGTACAGAAGAATCCCAAGCTAAACTCATTTCAGTTGATCGCGCGATGGCACGGCACTGAACAGGGTCGATTGCTCAAGGCACTGGCAGAAAAGGAATGGCTGATTGACGGAGATAACCTTGAACAACAGTTTTTCGACACCATTACTAGCTTGTCAGCCCGCCAACGCGAGCGAAATCTGGAACAACTACTCAGGAAAGCGCGTCAAAGCGAACTGAGCCTGGAAGAGAAAAATCAACTGCGCGACCTTTTAAGTCGCAATGTTTCCGCATCAAACCCGACCTCAACTGGCGCGTGAGGTCATAGCTCAGGTATAATCCTCGGCTTGTTTTTTGCCCGCCAAGACCTTCAGTGGATAGGGTGTTATGTCCGGAAAAGCGCAACAGCAGTCTCGTATTATTGAGTTGATCAAACTGGGTCGTGAGCAGAAGTATCTGACTTACGCCGAGGTCAACGACCACCTGCCCGAGGATATTTCAGATCCGGAGCAGGTGGAAGACATCATCCGCATGATTAACGACATGGGGATCCCCGTACACGAGAGTGCTCCGGATGCGGACGCCCTTATGTTGGCCGACGCCGATACCGACGAGGCCGCTGCGGAAGAAGCAGCCGCCGCGTTGGCAGCGGTGGAGACCGATATCGGTCGCACTACTGACCCGGTGCGCATGTACATGCGTGAAATGGGTACGGTCGAGCTTCTGACTCGTGAAGGCGAAATTGAAATCGCCAAGCGTATCGAGGAAGGCATCCGTGAAGTGATGAGCGCAATCGCGCACTTCCCTGGCACGGTTGACCATATTCTCTCCGAGTACACTCGCGTCACCACCGAAGGTGGTCGCCTGTCCGACGTCCTGAGCGGTTATATCGACCCGGACGACGGCATTGCGCCGCCTGCAGCGGAAGTGCCGCCGCCGATCGACGCGAAAGCGGCGAAGGCCGACGACGATACCGACGACGATGAAGCCGAATCTTCCGATGACGAAGAAGAAGCCGAAAGCGGTCCGGATCCGGTTATCGCTGCCCAGCGTTTCGGCGCTGTGTCCGATCAGATGGAAATCACTCGCAAGGCCCTGAAAAAGCACGGTCGTCACAACAAGGCAGCGATTGCCGAGTTGCTGGCCCTGGCCGAGCTGTTCATGCCGATCAAACTGGTGCCGAAGCAATTCGAAGCCCTGGTCGAGCGTGTTCGCAGCGCCCTGGATCGTCTGCGTCAGCAAGAGCGCGCGATCATGCAACTGTGCGTACGTGATGCACGTATGCCACGCGCCGATTTCCTGCGTCAGTTCCCGGGTAACGAAGTCGACGAAAGCTGGTCCGACGCCCTGGCCAAAGGCAAGAGCAAGTACGCCGAGGCCATCGGTCGTGTTCAGCCGGACATCATTCGTTGCCAGCAGAAACTGACTGCGCTGGAGACCGAGACCGGTCTGACCATCGCAGAAATCAAGGACATCAACCGTCGCATGTCGATCGGTGAGGCCAAAGCCCGCCGCGCGAAGAAAGAGATGGTTGAAGCCAACTTGCGTCTGGTGATCTCGATCGCCAAGAAATACACCAACCGCGGCCTGCAGTTCCTCGATCTGATCCAGGAAGGCAACATCGGCCTGATGAAAGCGGTGGACAAGTTCGAATACCGTCGTGGTTACAAGTTCTCGACCTATGCCACCTGGTGGATCCGTCAGGCGATCACTCGCTCGATCGCCGACCAGGCCCGCACCATCCGTATTCCGGTGCACATGATCGAGACGATCAACAAGCTCAACCGCATTTCCCGGCAGATGTTGCAGGAAATGGGTCGCGAACCGACCCCGGAAGAGCTGGGCGAACGCATGGAAATGCCTGAGGACAAGATCCGCAAGGTATTGAAGATCGCTAAAGAGCCGATCTCCATGGAAACCCCGATCGGTGATGACGAAGACTCCCATCTGGGTGACTTCATCGAAGACTCGACCATGCAGTCGCCAATCGATGTCGCCACTGTTGAGAGCCTGAAAGAAGCGACTCGCGAAGTGCTGTCCGGCCTTACTGCCCGTGAAGCCAAAGTACTGCGCATGCGTTTCGGTATCGACATGAACACCGACCATACGCTCGAAGAAGTGGGCAAACAGTTTGACGTAACGCGTGAGCGGATCCGTCAGATCGAAGCCAAGGCGCTGCGCAAGCTGCGCCACCCGACGCGAAGCGAGCATCTGCGCTCCTTCCTCGACGAGTGATACCAGAACCCCCGGCCCAGGCCGGGGGTTTTGTTTATATGGCAGATTAAATTCCTCGCAACGCCCCTCCCCCGCATACCCCGTCTACACTCGAAACAATCATCCCCGAGCCATAACGAGAGCGTTATGCCCAGATTGGCGTCCGTGCTTTTTTTGCTGTCACTGATGATCTGGACCGCAACGGCTGACGCGCTGACTCTGACCGATGAAGAACGTAGCTGGCTGGCGGCTCATCCGGACTTGCGCCTGGGTGTAGATGCGTCGTGGCCGCCCTTCGAGTTTCGCGATGACCAGGCGCGTTATCAGGGGCTCGCGGCGGACTATATCGATGTGATTCGCCAACGCCTGGCGATCAAGCTCACCCCCATCGAGCCGGTGAGCTGGACGGTGGTGCTGGAACAGGTAAAAGCAGGCAAGATCGACCTGCTGCCGGGCATCATGTCCACTCCGGAACGCCAGACCTACCTGTCATTCACCCGTCCCTATCTCGACTTCCCGATCGTCATTCTGGCCCACGTCGGTGGCGCCCAACCGCGCAAACTCGAAGATCTGTACGGTTTGAAGATCGCCGTGGTGGAAAACTATGCACCCCACGAGTTGCTGCGCACCCATCACCCGGATCTGAACCTGGTGGCCATGCCTAACGTCAGTTCGGCGTTACAGGCATTGGCAACCGATGAAGTGGATGCCGTGGTGGGCGACCTTGCTTCCAGTGTCTGGAGTCTGCGCCAACTGAAACTCGACGGCTTGTATGTCAGCGGCGAAACCCCGTATCGCTACCAACTGGCAATGGGCGTGCCCCGGGACAACAAAGTGCTGGCGGGGATTCTGGACAAAGTCCTCGCCGACATGACCCCGGAAGAAATCAGCAGCATTCAAGAACATTGGGTGGGCAACGTTCTCGATCATCGGACATTCTGGTCTGATCTGCTGATTTACGGCCTGCCCGGCCTGTTGCTGCTGGTGATCATTCTGGCAGTGGTCATCCGCATCAACCGGCGCTTGAGTTCGGAAATTGCTCGACGTATCGACCTCGAACAGGAACTGCGCAGCAGCGAATATCACTATCGCGGTCTGGTAGAGAGCCTGTCGGCCATTGCCTGGGAAGCGCGGATGAGCGACTTCACCTACAGCTATGTCTCTCCGCATGCCGAAGATCTGCTCGGCTACCCACTGTCGCATTGGCTGATTCCGGGGTTCTGGCGCAACATCATCCATCCCGCCGACCTGACCCGCGCCCAAAGCTTCTGTGATCACGAAGTGTTGGCCGGACGCGATCACAGCCTCGATTACCGGGTGATCACCGCCGATGGTCGCTGCTTGTGGGTACGCGACATCGTCAGCCTGATCGAGCACGGCCATGAACCGGTGATGCGCGGGTTGATGATCGACATCAGCGAAACCAAGCGCACCGAAGAAGCGTTGCGGCTATCGGAGCAGAAATTCGCCTCGGTCTTTCAGCAATGCCCGGACATTCTGGTGATCGCGCGGCTATCCGACGGCTGCCTGCTGGAGGTCAACGAAGCCTTTGAGGAACAGATCGGACTGAAAGCAGAAGAGGTCATCGGTCAGACAGCCACCGAGCTGAACATCTGGGGCATTCCCGGCGTGGGCCCGGGCCTCTTGCAGCGTTTGCAGGCCGGCAGCATCCGCAACCTGGAGATGCCCTTTCGCCGCAACAACGGTCAGGTGTTTACCGGCCTGATCTCCGCCGAACCCTTCGACCTCGACACCACGCCAGCCTTGGTGGTGGTGGTGCGTGACATCACTCAGCTCAAGGAAACCCAACAGCAACTGCAAACCTCGGAAGAGAAGTTTGCCAAGGCCTTTCATGCCTCGCCGGACGGCTTGCTGCTATCGCGCCAGAGTGACGGTTTGCTGCTGGAGGTCAACGAAGGTTTCAGCCGCATCACCGGTTTCAACAGCGCCATGTCGGTCGACCGCTCGGCGCTGGACCTGGGGATCTGGGTCAACCTCAACGAACGCAAACAGATGCTCGACCTGCTGCACCGTGACGGCTTCGTTCGCGATTTCAGCTGCCATATTCGCCGTAGCGACGGGCAGATCCGCCTCTGCGAAGTATCCGCCCGGCCGCTACCGATCGGCGAAGAAGACTGCATGCTGACCATCGCCCGCGACATCACCGAACGTCATCTGATGCAGGAAAAGCTGCAACAGGCCGCCACGGTATTCGAGAGCACTGCCGAAGGCGTATTGATCACCGATACCCAGCAGCACATCAGCGCCGTCAACCGTGCTTTCACCGAGATCACCGGCTACACGGAAAGCGAAGCCCTCGGCCACACCCCACGCCTGCTCGCCTCGGGCCTGCACGACAGCGCGTTTTATGCGGCGATGTGGCACCAATTGACCGACGAAGGTCACTGGCAAGGCGAGATATCCAACCGACGCAAGAACGGCGAGCTGTATCCGAGTTGGCTGACCATCAGCGCCGTGCGCAACCGCGACAAGTTCATCACACACTTTGTCGCCGTATTTGCCGACATCTCCAGCCTCAAGCACGCCCAGGCGAAACTCGATTATCAGGCTCACCATGACCCGCTCACGGGCCTGCCGAACCGGACGCTGTTCGAAAGCCGCCTGTTGATGGCGCTGAACAGTCAGCAGGAAAACGGTGGCCAGGGCGCTGTGCTGTTCCTCGACCTCGACCGCTTCAAACACATCAACGACAGCCTTGGCCATCCGGTCGGCGACCTACTGCTCAAAGGCATCGCGGTGCGCCTGAAAGAACAACTGCGCGACATCGACACCGTCGCTCGCCTGGGCGGTGATGAGTTCATCATCCTGTTGCCCGGCCTGCAGCAGGCCAGCGACGCCGATAACATCGCGCTGAAACTGCTCAATTGTTTCGGGGCCCCCTTCCAGGCCGGCGAGCACGAGTTTTTCATCAGTGCCAGCATCGGCACCAGCCTGTACCCACGCGACGGCTGCGACGTGGCCACGTTGGTGAAAAACGCCGACGCGGCGATGTATCGCTCCAAAGCCAAAGGCCGCAACCGGGTCGAGAGCTACACTCGCGACCTCACCGCGCAAGCCATCGAACGCGTGGCACTGGAGCACGAACTGCGTCGAGCCATCGAACGCGATGAATTGTTCCTCTACTACCAACCGAAAATCAGCCTCGACGATCACCGCCTGGTCGGCGCCGAAGCGCTGATCCGCTGGCGGCATCCGACTTTTGGCGAAGTGCCGCCAGAGCACTTCATTCCACTGGCCGAAGAGAACGGCATGATCCTGCAGATCGGTGATTGGGTGCTGGAGACCGCGTGCCGACAAATGTTCGAGTGGGGCCAGATCTACGACAGCCTTGGGCCGCTGTCCGTCAACCTCGCAGGTGCCCAACTGCGTCAACCGAACCTGCTCGGACGCATCGAGCAACTGCTCAAGGAAAACCGCTTGAGGCCCGATTTACTGCAACTGGAAATTACCGAGAATTTCATCATGAGTCAGGCCGAAGAGGCGCTGGCGGTGCTGCACCAACTCAAGCACCTCGGTGTACAACTGGCAATCGACGACTTCGGCACAGGTTACTCCTCACTCAGTTACCTCAAGCGCCTGCCGCTGGACATCCTCAAAATCGACCAGTCATTCGTCCGCGGACTGCCGGACGATCCCCACGACGCGGCGATTGTCCGCGCCATCATTGCACTGGGCCGGAGCATGCAATTCACCGTGATCGCCGAGGGTGTGGAAACCCGGGCGCAACAACAATTCCTCGCCGCCGAAGGCTGCGAACAGATCCAGGGCTACATCGTCAGCCTGCCGTTACCGCCGGAAGAATTCGCCGCAACATTTCTTCGTGTAACCGTATCGGATTATTCGGATAGCACAGCCGAGAAACCGTCGCTATAATCCGCGGCCTACTGAGGGCCTATAGCTCAGTTGGTTAGAGCAGAGGACTCATAATCCTTTGGTCCACGGTTCAAGTCCGTGTGGGCCCACCAAATTGAAAGCCGCGCATTGCGCGGCTTTTTCGTTTCTGCGTTTAGCCCCGACCAATAAGGGGCTTCCATATTTTGCGGGTTGAAGCTGTAACATGCTCGCCCAAAGATCCGCGTCCCATGGAGCCGCTCCCTTGCCAGACACTCGCCCGCCCGTACTTGATGAAATCGACCGTCAGTTGATCGCTGCCCTGCAGATCAACGCCCGCGAGAGCGTGGCCATGCTCGCTCGGCAGTTGGGCATTGCGCGCACCACCGTGACTTCGCGGTTGGCGCGACTGGAAAAGGCCAAAGTCATCACCGGTTATGGCGTTCGCCTCGGTCAGCGTTTGGTCGATGGCGGGTTGCAGGCTTATGTCGGGATCAAGGTGCAGCCGCGTTCCGGCAAGGAAGTGCTGCGTCGCTTGAGTGCGATGGCGCAGGTGCAGCAGTTGTGTGCGGTGAGTGGCGAATTTGATTATGTGGCGTGGTTGCGCACGGACTCGCCGGAGCAACTGGATCAGTTGCTGGATCAGATCGGGAGTGTGGATGGGGTGGAGAAGACGACGACTTCAATCATTCTGAGCAGCAAGATTGATCGGGGGCAGCCGGTTTGAATATTTTCACCGAGATTTCTCGGTTGAATTTCAGGGCTTCATCGCGGGCAAGCCCGTTCCCACAATGATCGAAGTGAAGTCGAATATCGTCACTCTGTTCAATTAATTATCAAAACGACGACACTTTGCGTCTTATTAACGTGTTCTACGCTCCCTAAAATGGCTGGCATCTTTTCCTATACTCAGACGCGCATCCCGCGTCGGGTCGCCAGCAAGGTCAGCCATGAACAAGAACAATCGCCATCCTGCAGACGGTAAGAAACCAGTCACCATTTTCGGCCCGGACTTTCCGTTCGCTTTCGACGACTGGATCGAACACCCGGCTGGCCTCGGCAGCATTCCTGAACACAATCACGGCGCTGAAGTGGCGATTGTCGGCGCGGGCGTTGCCGGTCTGGTGGCCGCTTACGAGTTGATGAAGCTTGGCCTGAAGCCGGTGGTTTACGAGGCTTCCAAGCTGGGTGGCCGTCTGCGTTCGCAAGCGTTCAATGGCACTGATGGCATCGTCGCCGAACTCGGTGGCATGCGTTTCCCGGTGTCTTCCACGGCGTTTTATCACTACGTCGACAAGCTCGGGCTGGAAACCAAACCTTTCCCGAACCCACTGACACCGGCCTCCGGCAGCACCGTGATCGATCTGGAAGGCAAAACCCATTACGCACAGAAACTGGCCGACCTTCCTGCACTGTTCCAGGAAGTGGCTGACGCCTGGGCGGATGCCTTGGAAGCAGGTTCGCAGTTCTCCGATATCCAGCAAGCCATCCGCGACCGCGATGTACCGCGCCTTAAAGAGTTGTGGAACACCTTGGTGCCACTGTGGGACGACCGCACGTTCTACGATTTCGTCGCCACCTCCGAAGCCTTTGCCAAGCTGTCGTTCCATCACCGCGAAGTGTTCGGTCAGGTCGGTTTTGGTACCGGCGGCTGGGACTCGGATTTCCCCAACTCGATGCTGGAAATCTTCCGTGTGGTGATGACCAACTGCGACGATCACCAGCACCTGGTGGTCGGCGGCGTCGAGCAAGTGCCACAAGGCATCTGGCGCCATGCACCGGAACGCTGCGTGCATTGGCCGCAAGGCACCAGCCTGAAGTCTCTGCACCGTGGCGCGCCGCGTTCCGGCGTGAAGAAAATCGCTCACGCACCGGATGGCCGTTTCGCCGTCACCGACAACAACGGCGACACCCGCGAATACGCCGCCGTGCTGACCACGTGCCAGAGCTGGCTGCTGACCACCCAGATCGAATGCGACGAAACTCTGTTCTCGCAGAAGATGTGGATGGCGCTCGATCGCACCCGCTATATGCAGTCATCGAAGACTTTCGTGATGGTCGACCGGCCGTTCTGGAAGGACAAGGATCCGGAAACCGGCCGCGACCTCATGAGCATGACCCTCACCGACCGCCTGACTCGTGGCACTTATCTGTTCGACAACGGCGACGACAAGCCGGGCGTGATCTGCCTGTCGTACTCGTGGATGAGCGACGCGTTGAAGATGCTGCCGCACCCGGTGGAAAAACGCGTTGAACTGGCGCTGAATGCGTTGAAGAAGATTTACCCGAAAGTCGACATCGCCGCGCGGATCATCGGCGATCCGATCACCGTGTCGTGGGAAGCCGATCCGTACTTCCTCGGCGCGTTCAAGGGCGCCCTGCCTGGTCACTATCGCTATAACCAGCGCATGTACGCGCACTTCATGCAGGACGACATGCCGGCCGAGCAGCGCGGGATTTTCATCGCCGGCGACGACGTGTCGTGGACCCCGGCGTGGGTCGAAGGCGCGGTGCAGACTTCGCTCAACGCGGTGTGGGGGATCATGAAACATTTCGGCGGTTCTACACATAAAGAGAACCCGGGCCCGGGTGATGTGTTCAAAGACATCGGCCCTATCGCCCTGCCCGAGTAAGAGGAATCCCTGATGCGTGTAGCCCTTTACCAATGTCCGCCGCTGCCACTGGACCCCGCCGCCAACCTGCAACGCCTGCATCAACTGGCGATGGAGGCCAAGGGCGCCGACCTCTTGGTGCTGCCGGAGATGTTCATGACCGGCTACAACATTGGCGCCGAAGCGGTCAGCACATTGGCCGAGGTCTACAACGGTGAATGGGCGCAGCAAATTGGCCGGATCGCCAAGGCTGCCGGCCTGGCGATTCTTTACGGCTATCCCGAGCGCACTGCCGACGGACAGATTTACAACGCCGTGCAGTTGATCGACGCGAACGGCGAGCGCCTGTGCAATTACCGCAAGACGCATCTGTTCGGTGATCTTGATCGTTCGATGTTCAGCCCCGGCGAAGGCGAGTTTCCGGTGGTTGAACTGAACGGCTGGAAGCTCGGTTTCCTGATTTGCTACGACCTGGAGTTCCCGGAAAATGCCCGTCGTCTCGCCCTCGATGGCGCCGAGCTGATTCTGGTGCCAACGGCGAACATGATTCCGTTCGACTTTATCGCCGATGTATCGGTACGCGCCCGCGCCTTCGAAAACCAGTGCTACGTGGCCTATGCGAACTACTGTGGCCATGAAGGCGACATCCACTATTGCGGGCAAAGCAGCATCGCCGCACCGGACGGCAGCCGTATCGCTCAGGCCGGTCTCGATGAAGCCCTGATCGTCGGTGAGCTGGATCGCCAGTTGATGGTCGACTCCCGCGCCGCCAATCGCTACCTCAGTGACCGTCGCCCTGAGCTATACGGCGCGCTGAACAAGCGCTAATCCGCTAGCATTGGCACTTCACTGTTCTGGAAGTGCCCATGCCTGCGCCGACTCACCCCCGCCCCCACACTGAAACCCTGGCCAATGGCTTGCGCGTGACCCTGCGTCACGTGCCTGGCCTGAAGCGCAGCGCCGCCGCGTTGCGCGTGGCTGCCGGTAGCCACGACGTGCCGCTGGCGTGGCCGGGGCTGGCGCATTTTCTTGAGCACTTGTTGTTTCTTGGCACCGACCTTTTTCCTGCAAGTGAAGGGTTGATGGCCTACGTGCAAAGTCATGGTGGTCAGGTAAATGCCAGCACTCGCGAGCGCACGACTGACTTTTTCTTTGAGTTGCCAACCCACTTGTTCAGCGGCGGGCTGGAGCGTCTGTCAGACATGCTCGCCCATCCGCGTATGAATCCGGACGATCAATTGCGCGAACGCGAAGTGCTGGACGCGGAGTTTGTCGCTTGGTCGCAGGATCCTGCGGCGCAGCAGGCGTTTGCGTTGTATGAAGGTTTACCTGCGAACCATCCGTTACGCGGTTTTCATGCGGGGAACCGCGACACACTGCAAGTCGAGCAGCCAGCGTTTCAGCAAGCACTGCAAGACTTCCATCAGCAGTTTTATCGCACCGGGCAAATGACCTTGAGCCTGGTCGGCCCGCAGAGCATTGAGGTATTGCGCGCTCTGGCGGAGCAATTCGCGGCGACGCTGCCGGTTGGGGATAACGTTGCCCAGGCAGCGACGGTGCCGCTGGCGGTGAAAAGTTATCAACAGGCCGGAGAGCGGCGTTGTCATCTGCTGTTTGCCTTCGACTCGTTGCCTGTCTTGTCCGCCGAAGCCTTGGGGTTTCTTTGCCATTGGTTGAACAACGCCAAACCTGGCGGCTTGCTCGCACATCTGCAGCAACAAAACCTCGCAGATGACTTAAAAGCCGCACCGCTGTATCACTTTGCCGGACAAGCATTGCTGCACTTGCAATTCACTGCCCCCCGCGAAGCCATGAGCGCCATTCGCGAACAACTGCTGGATTGGCTTAGCTTCTTTGCTAAGCAGCAGGACTGGACAGCGCTGCGCGAGGAATACGCCAATCTGCTTGCTCGTCAGCAACAGATCAGCACCGCTCTGCAACTGGCGCGCCTCGACAGTGAACAGCTTGACGGCGAACTGTCCGAAAACGCTGTCGTTGCACTCAAACAGCTACTGCGCGAAATCGGCGTTGTGGATAACTTCAGCAGCCACTGGCATCTGCCGGCAGCCAACCCTTTCCTGCGCTCCAGCGAACCGCTGGCGAACGCCGGTTTGATTCGCGGCCAGACCAGCGCCCACCGTGGCTTGCGCACGTTCGCCCAGGATCGTTCGCGCGGCCGGCGTGAGCGTTCACCGATGCAGTTCAGCCAGGCGCTGCCGGACACCAGTGATCAGGGCGCGATTTATCTGCGCTGGCAACTGCAAGCCGCCGCCAGTGCCGATCTGCAAGGCAAGCTACAACGCAGCCTGCGGGAAACCCAGGAAGACGCGCGTCAGGCCGGGGTCGAGTTGTCCTTCAGTGCCACCGGCACTCAATGGCTGCTGAAACTGACCGGCCTGCAAGAGCCGATGCCCGGTGTCCTGGAGCATGCGCTGAAAGTTCTGACACAGGTTGATGCCGATTCTCCGAGCGCAGCGCCAGAAGCGCCGTTGATAGCGATCCGCCAATTGCTCAAGGAGTTGCCGCAACGTTACCTGCCAGCGGTCGCCGAGTCGGGCGACGCCAACCACCTGTGGACAACTTCGCGCTGGGACGGGCTGGCGCTGGGCCTCAGCGCACAGACTCAATCGGCGATGGGGCTGGCCCTGAGCCGCATCCCCGGCACACCGGACAATCAGCTGCCGGCAACACCTGCGATCAATGCTCAACACCTGTGGAGCCACATCGAAACAGGCTCCAGTGAACACGCCCTGCTGCTGTTCTGTCCGACAGCCAGTCGCGAAATTGCCGACGAAGCGGCGTGGCGCCTGCTCGCACAGCTGTGCCAGACGCCGTTCTATCAGTGCCTGCGGGTCGAATTGCAGTTGGGTTATGCGGTATTCAGCGCCCTGCGGCAGATTCACGGCCAAAGCGGATTGCTGTTTGGCGTGCAGTCGCCGAACACTGCACCGGCTCAGTTGCTCGGTCATATCCAGCAGTTCCTCGACAGTGTTCCTGGGCTGATCGAAAACCTCGATGACCACGGTTTCAACCAACTACGTCAGTCACTCGCGGAGCAATTCGACGAGAGCAATCTGACCGGCAAAGACGCCGCCGAACTGCTCTGGCAGGCAAAACTTGCCGGCCACTCGTCGGATTACCTGGCCCAATTGATCGCCGCGATCGGCCAACTGGATCGCCGGGCATTGCTGGCAGCCGCGCAACGATTAAATCGCGCCGAAGGCGGCTGGCTCTGCCTCGCCAGCGACTCGATGCCGGGCGCACCCTGGCAAGCAGCAAAATGATCGTTACCAACGCTGCAAGGAGCTTTCTCGAATATTCACGGGCATTCCCGGTGAAATTTTGAGTAACATAGCCGCCTAACTATTTGGAACATCCCTGCGCTGCCGTGGACTATAACTATGGACAGCGCTATCCCACCCACTAGAAGGAGACACCTTATGTCCTGGACAAAACCTGCTTACACCGACCTGCGTATCGGCTTCGAAGTCACCATGTACTTCGCCAGCCGCTGAGTTCTGCTTACGTAGAACTGCAGTGCAACGCCTCGGCTCGCCGGGGCGTTTTATTTTCAGCGTTGAAAGATTGGAGCGTTCATGTTCGTCCAGATTCTGGGTTCGGCCGCCGGTGGCGGATTTCCGCAGTGGAACTGCAACTGCATCAATTGCGCAGGCTTTCGCGACGGCAGCCTGAATGCCAAGGCCCGCACCCAATCGTCCATCGCGATTTCCGATGACGGTGTGAACTGGGTGCTGTGCAACGCCTCGCCGGACATCCGCGCGCAACTGCAAAGCTTCGCCCCGATGCAACCGGGCCGAGCCCTGCGCGACACCGGCATCAGCGCGATCATCCTGATGGACAGCCAGATCGACCACACCACCGGCCTGCTCAGCCTGCGCGAAGGCTGCCCGCATCAGGTCTGGTGCACGGACATGGTTCACGAAGACCTGAGCACCGGTTTCCCCCTGTTCAAGATGCTCACCCACTGGAACGGCGGGTTGAACTGGAACCGCATCGAACTCGACCAGAGTTTCACCGTGGCGGCGTGCCCGAACCTGCGTTTCACGCCGCTGCCGTTGCGCAGCGCTGCACCGCCCTACTCGCCGCACCGTTTCGACCCGCATCCGGGCGACAACATCGGCCTGATCGTCGAAGACCTGCAGACCGGCGGCAAACTGTTCTACGCACCGGGTCTGGGCAAGGTCGACGCGCCGTTGCTGGACATCATGGCTGGCAGTGATTGCCTGCTGGTGGACGGCACGATGTGGGATGACGATGAGATGCAGCGCCGTGGCGTCGGCACCCGTACCGGTCGCGAGATGGGCCATCTGGCGCAGAACGGCCCCGGCGGCATGCTCGAAGTGCTGGAACAGCTTCCCGAGCAGCGCAAGGTGCTTATCCACATCAACAACACCAATCCGATTCTCGATGAGGATTCGCCGGAGCGTGCGGAATTGGCGCGGCGTGATGTTGAAGTGGCGTATGACGGCATGAGTATCGTGCTGTAACTGAGGACCCCATCGCTGGCAAGCCAGCTCCCACATTGGATCTGTACCTGTGGGAGCTGGCTTGCCAGCGATGACTCAAGTCCAGACGCCTGAGATTCCAATGCTTGTTCCCGGAGAACAGACATGACCGACACCCCGCTGTCCCCCGCCGAATTCGAAGCGGCCCTGCGCGCCAAAGGCGCCTACTACCACATCCATCACCCGTATCACGTGGCGATGTATCAGGGCCGCGCCACCCGCGAGCAGATTCAGGGCTGGGTCGCCAACCGCTTCTACTATCAGGTGAACATCCCCCTGAAAGACGCAGCCATTCTCGCCAATTGCCCGGATCGCGAGATCCGGCGCGAGTGGATTCAGCGACTGCTCGACCACGACGGCGCTCCCGGTGAAGACGGCGGCATCGAAGCCTGGCTACGCCTCGGCCAGGCCGTTGGCCTCGATCCGGATCAACTGCGCTCCCAGGAGCTGGTGCTGCCCGGCGTACGTTTCGCCGTCGATGCCTACGTCAACTTCGCCCGCCGCGCCAGTTGGCAAGAAGCGGCCAGCAGTTCGTTGACCGAACTGTTCGCGCCGCAGATCCACCAATCGCGCCTCGACAGCTGGCCGCAGCATTACCCGTGGATCGACCCGGCCGGGTATGAGTATTTCCGCACCCGCCTCGGTCAGGCGCGGCGCGATGTCGAGCACGGTCTGGCGATCACCCTTGAGCATTACAAGACGCGCGAAGGCCAGGAGCGCATGCTGGAAATTCTCCAGTTCAAACTGGACATTCTTTGGAGCATGCTCGATGCCATGAGCATGGCCTACGAACTGAACCGCCCGCCGTATCACAGCGTCACCGATCAACGGGTCTGGCACAAAGGAATCGCCTTATGAGTTTCGACCGCAGCAAGACCCCGACCTGGCGTCCCGGCTACCGCTTCCAGTACGAACCGGCACAGAAAGGCCATGTGCTCCTGTACCCGGAAGGCATGATCAAGCTCAATGAAAGCGCCGCGTTGATTGGCGGTTTGATCGACGGTGAACGGGACGTCGCGGCAATCATCGCCAAACTCGACGAACAGTTCCCCGGCGTGCCCGAGCTCGGTGACGACATCGAGCAATTCATGGAGGTTGCCCGTGCGCAGCACTGGATCGAACTTGCCTGAGTCATCGGTGCAAGTCCCGGCCAAACCGGAAATCGGCCTGCCGCTGTGGCTGCTCGCCGAGCTGACCTACCGCTGTCCGTTGCAATGTCCGTACTGCTCAAATCCACTGGATTTCGCCGAGCAGGGCAAAGAGCTGACAACCGAGCAGTGGATCAAGGTATTCCGCGAGGCGCGGGAGATGGGTGCGGCGCAGTTGGGCTTTTCCGGCGGTGAGCCACTGGTGCGTCAGGACCTCGCCGAGCTGATTCATGAAGCGCGGCAGTTGGGCTTCTACACCAACCTGATCACTTCCGGCATCGGTCTGACCGAGCAGAAAATCAGCGACTTCAAAAAGGCCGGCCTCGATCACATCCAGATCAGTTTCCAGGCCAGCGACGAGCAAGTGAACAACCTGCTCGCCGGCTCGAAAAAGGCCTTCGCGCAGAAGCTGGAAATGGCCCGCGCGGTGAAGGCCCACGGCTATCCGATGGTGCTGAACTTCGTCACCCATCGGCACAACATCGACAAGATCGACCGCATCATCGAACTGTGCATCGCGCTTGAGGCCGACTTCGTCGAGCTCGCCACCTGCCAGTTTTACGGTTGGGCGCAGCTCAATCGTGTCGGCCTGTTGCCGACCAAAGAGCAACTGGTGCGCGCCGAACGCATCACCAACGAATACCGGGCAAAACTGGAAGCCGAAGGGCATCCGTGCAAGCTGATTTTCGTCACCCCGGACTACTACGAAGAACGCCCGAAAGCCTGTATGAACGGCTGGGGCAGCATTTTTCTGACGGTCACGCCGGACGGCACCGCCCTGCCCTGTCATGGCGCCCGACAGCTGCCGGTACAATTTCCCAACGTGCGCGATCACAGCATGCAGCACATCTGGTACGACTCGTTCGGCTTCAACCGCTTTCGCGGTTACGACTGGATGCCCGAGCCGTGCCGTTCGTGTGATGAGAAAGAAAAGGACTTCGGCGGCTGCCGCTGCCAGGCCTTCATGCTTACCGGTGATGCGAGCAATGCCGACCCGGTATGCAGCAAGTCCGAACATCACGGTGTGATCCTCAAGGCCCGCGAAGAAGCCGAGACCGCCACTCAAACCATTGAACAACTGGCCTTCCGCAATGAACGAAACTCGCGCCTCATCGCCAAGGGCTGAGCCTTTCAGTGCCTCGCAAGCCGTCGCCGCCGGCATGGATTTCGCCGAACTGCAACTCGGCGCCAACGGTCTGTTCTGGAATGAATATCGCCCCGAAGATGCGGCGTGCCGGATCTGGCATTCGCGTGACGGCGCGGCAAAATGTCTGACGCCTACTGGTTTCAGCGTGCGTAGTCGGGTGTACGAATATGGCGGTGGCGCGTTTTGTCTGACGCCTGACGGTGTGGTTTTCGTCGCTGAGGCGGATCAGCAGTTGTATCGGCAGGCGCTGAATGGCGATCCTGAAGCGCTGACATCGGGTGAGTGCCGTTACGGCGATCTGCATTTCGCCGATGGGCAGGTATTGGCGGTTGAAGAGCAGCACGACACGCATCGGCTGGTGGCGATTGATCTGGCGGATGGCAAACGTCATCTGCTGGCCGAAGGTGCGGATTTTTACGCCGCACCGACGGTAAGTCCGGATGGCCAGCGTCTAGCATGGATCGAGTGGAGTCGCCCGCATCAGCCGTGGACGTCGACCCGCTTGATGGTGGCCGAAGGTGATTTTTCGGCGCCCCGTTGCGTGGCGGGCGAACGGCTTGAGGAATCCATTCAACAGCCGCGTTTCGATGCTGAAGGCCGTTTGTATTGCCTGACCGATCGTGGCGGATTCTGGCAACCGTGGGTTGAGACATCTGACGGCCTGCAGCTTTTGCCAAGTGCCGAGGCCGACCATGCACCGGCACCTTGGCAACTCGGAGGGTGCACCTGGTTACCGGTTGGCGAGTCCTACCTTGCCAGTTGGAGCGAGGGCGGTTTCGGTCGCCTCGCGCTGGATGGCGAAGACTTCACCGGCGACTACAGCCGCTTTCGTCATCTGGCGCTGGATCAGCATTTCATCTATTGCATCGCGGCCTCGCCGATCAATCCTTCGGCAGTGATCGCCATTGATCGCGCATCCCGAGCAGTCAAAGTGCTGGCCGGCGGGGTTGCACCGTTGCCCGCCGAACGCATCAGCCGCCCGCAAACCCTGCGCTACCCCAGCGGTTCGGCGGAGGCTCACGGGTTTTTTTATCCCGCCATGAGCGGTGAGGCGAAACCGCCGCTGGTGGTGTTCATCCACGGCGGCCCGACGTCAGCGTGCTACCCGATACTCGACCCACGCATCCAGTACTGGACGCAGCGCGGCTTCGCCGTCGCCGACCTCAACTATCGCGGCAGCAGTGGTTATGGCCGGGAATATCGGCAGGCATTGCACTTGAGTTGGGGTGAGGTAGACGTCAAGGATGCGTGCGCAGTGGTGGCGCATCTGGCCGAACGCGACATGATCGACGGCGATAATGCGTTCATCCGTGGCGGCAGCGCCGGTGGTTATACGACGCTGTGCGCTTTGGCGTTCCAGCAGGTGTTTCGCGCCGGCGCCAGTCTTTACGGGGTCAGCGATCCGGTCGCGCTCGCCCGGGCGACACACAAGTTTGAAGGCGATTACCTGGACTGGCTGATCGGCGACCCCGAGCAGGACGCCGAACGCTACGCCGGCCGCACACCCCTGCTGCACGCGAGCAACATTCGCGTACCGGTGATTTTCTTTCAGGGTGAGCTGGACGCTGTTGTTGTGCCGCTACAGACGCGGGACATGGTCACGGCACTGGAACAGAACAACATCCCGGTCGAGGCGCATTACTACGCCGATGAACGCCACGGCTTCCGCCGCGCAGTGAATCAGGCGCATGCGTTGGAGCAGGAGTGGAAGTTCTATCGGCGGGTGATGGGTTTGGGGGATTGAAAATCGGCATCCGTGTCGCCCCAATCGCTGGCAAGCCAGCTCCCACAGGTTTTTAGGTGTACACAAAATGTGTGTACGACCGACACCACTGTGGGAGCTGGCTTGCAGCGATAGCGATCTATCCGGCAGCGAAGTACTCAGCGTTTGGCAATGATGTACACCGCATGCACGATCCCCGGGATGTACCCGCACAACGTCAGCAGAATGTTCAACCAGAACGCCCCGCCAAACCCGACCTGCAGAAACACACCCAGTGGTGGCAACAGAATAGCGATGATGATGCGAATGAAATCCATGGGGCAGCTCCTGTATGGGGGTTGGCTCATTTGAGCCATACAAGCTAATCGACCTGCGCCGTTCGTCAGGGTTCAGTGCAATCGCCATTTGTTCGCCAGTATCCATTGCCAAAAAAAAAAACGCCCCACGCCAAAAGAATCAGGCGTGGGGCGTGCGTTATACCGCGAGACGGTTCTTCAATTCGGGTAGGACGGTTCAGTTCAGACGGCAATCCCTTTGCGGCATTGCAGTTGTGCGGTGCGCACTCGCGAGAACGCCCGGCCCAGGCGCAGGAGCATTTCGTCGATGTTGGTTTTGCTGACGGTCAGGGCCGGGGTGAAGCGCAGGCAGTTGGCTTGCGGAGCGTTGAGCAGCAGGCCTTCATGCAATGCAGCGTGGATGACGGCATCGGCGCAATCGTCTGACAGGGTCAGTCCATAGAACAGGCCTTGACCACGCAGCTCGCCGTGACCGTAACGGTGAGCCAGTCGGGCTAAACCTTCGCGCAGATGTTGGCCGTTTTCTTTGACCTGTTCGAGAAAGCTGCGGTCTTGCACGCTGTCGAGGACGACCAGACCGGCCGCGGTCATCAGCGCATTGCCGTGATGCGTACCGCCGAGTTCGCCCGCGTCGAAACAGCATGCCTTGCCCCGCGCCAGCAGCGCCGCCAGCGGCACGCCGCCGCCAAGGCCTTTGCCAAGCACAACGATATCGGCGCGCACGCCGTAGGATTGTTCGGCGAGCACGGTGCCACAGCGACCGATGCCGGTCTGCACTTCGTCGAGAATCAGTAGAATGCCCAGCTCACGGCACAGACGTTCGACGCCTTTGAGGTAATGCTCGGTCGCGGGAATGACACCAGCGTCGCTCTGGATCGGCTCAAGCATGATCGCCACGGTCTGCGCATCGACTGCCGCGTGCAGCGCTGGCAAATCGTTGAACGGCACCAGATCGAAGCCCGGCAGCAAAGGTGCGAAACGGTTGTGCAGATTACAACTGTCCGACGCCGATATCGTCGCCAGACTGCGGCCATGACAACCCTGCTTCGCAACGATAATCCGCGAGGCGCCGCCGCGATGCAGTTGGCCCCATTTGCGCGCCAGTTTGATCGCGGCCTCGCAAGCCTCGCTGCCGCTGTTGAGCAGGTAAGCCTGATCACTGGAAGTGCTGGCGCACAGGCGCTCGGCGAGGCTGAGCATGCCGCGATTATGCAGGTTGAAACCGGGATTGATCAGCGCCTGGGCCTGGCTGGCGATGGCTTTGACCAGTGCCGAAGGACTGTGGCCGAGGCTGTTGGCACCGCCGGCCTGGGAGAAATCGAGGTAAGCGCGGTCGTTGCTGTCCCACAGCCACGAGCCTTGGCCGCGAACGAACACCTGTTGTGGCCTTTCGACGCTGGGCATCAGCCGCTCAGCGCTGAGATTTTCGCTGATGTTTGAAGGGTTGGCCTCGAAAGTGAGGTCGTCAAGGCTCGGCGTCTGGCGCCGCAAACTGAACAGATTCATTGAACAAAACCTCGCTGGAGGTTTTTTGAACTGCCTATGTAAACACTCTTGAAGCTGACGCTGATCATCGCGCTTTCTGGCCCTGTAAGCCTCGTGAATGCGGTTAGACTAGGCTCACTGACGGCCTTGGGCCATTTCGATTTCTCAGCATTTTCGATAAGCGTTACTTATGGATTTCAAACAACTGCGTTATTTCGTCGCGGTTTACGAAGAAGGGCATGTCGGCAGAGCCGCCGAACGCCTGTCGATCTCGCAACCCGCGCTTTCCCAACAGATCCGTCAGTTGGAACAGAATCTCGACGTCACCCTGTTCGAACGCAGCAGCAAACGCCTGCTGCCGACGCTTGCCGCGCACACGCTGTACAACCATGCGCTGCCACTGCTCGACGGTTTACAACGCGCGCGCGAGGCGTTGGGCAACTTCAAGGGCCAGGCACTGCGCACGCTGGCAATCGGTGTGTTGCAGACCGTGCACACCAGTCTGGTGCCGCAAATGCTAGAGCGCGTGCGCAAGGCACAACCGCATCTGGTGGTGCAGATCTACGAACTGACGGGGCTGGAAATCGAACGACGATTGCTCAACGGTTCACTGGACATCGGCATCAGCTACTTGCCGCCCCGTCAGCCCGGGCTGCAGGGCGTGATGCTCTACGAAGATGAGCTGACGCTGGTCATCCCGGCGGATCACCCGCTGCGTGAATTCAAGAAAGTCTCGATTCGCCAGGCCGCGGAATTGCCCATGCTGCTGTTGGGCGAGGAATTTCAGATCCGCCAGATCTGGCAGGCGCAACTGACCAGCCTCGGGCGTCGCCCGCAAGTGCAAGCCGAGTTGAACAATATGCTGGGGATTCTCGACAGTCTGCCGCACACCAAACTGGCGACGGTGCTGCCGGGGCGTTCGCAGAAGGAGTACGACGATCAGGATCTGCTGTGGAAACCGCTGAGCGAGCCACGGGTGCCGTTGAAGGTTGGATTGGTCTGTCGTGATGTACAGCGCCAGCAAGCCTCTTTGGCGCTGTTGCGCACGTTGCTGGAGGAAGTGATGGAGCGTGAAGCAAAGCCGCCGCTCGATCCCTTGGCCTGACTTACTTTTCTGCAGGCAAAAGAAAACCCCGCCGAAGCGGGGCTTTGCAGACTGTTTCCCTGACATCCATTTCACTCCGCCACCCTGGCAGAATCCTACGTGTCCGTGTTGTTGCTTTGCGCTTCCTGCGCGACGTCCATGAAATGTAGATTAGCTCTGGATCCAATCCGCGCATATGGGAGAACAGCAGCACGTCACGTAAGAGAATGCTTACATGACGTTACATCATCAGAATTGCGCTGCATCCAACAGGAACAGCGACTCGCTGCCGGCCTTCACCGACGCGCTCAGCGAGTGAATACGCGGCAACAGGCGGGCGAAGTAGAAGCGTGCAGTACCGAGCTTGCTGGCGTAGAAATCATCCTGCGCTTCTTTGCCCAACGACGCCTTGGCCATCAGTGCCCACATGTAGGCGTACGCCGTGTAACCGAACGCTTGCAGATATTCGACCGAGGCCGCGCCGATTTCGTTCGGGTTGTTTTTCGCCCGATCCAGCAGCCACGACGTCAACTCGTCGAGGGTGTCGACAGCGTCGTTCAATGGCTTGGTGAATTCGCCCAGGTCGGCACTGGCCGTCGCGGTGAAGTGGCGGATCTCGTCGGCGAACAGCTTGTAGAACGCGCCGCCGCTGCCGACGATCTTGCGCCCGACCAGGTCCAGCGCCTGAATGCCGTTGGTGCCTTCGTAGATCTGGGTGATGCGCACGTCACGCACCAGTTGTTCCTGGCCCCATTCGCGGATGTAGCCGTGACCGCCGAAAATCTGCTGGCCATGCACCGTGGTTTCCAGACCCAGATCGGTCAGGAATGCCTTGGCTACCGGCGTCAGCAGGGCAACCAGATCTTCAGCACGTTTGCGAGTCGCCGCGTCTTCGCTGAACTTGGCGGTGTCGAGTTGCATTGCCACGTAGGTGGAGAACGCACGACCACCTTCGTTCGAGGCCTTCATGGTCAGCAGCATGCGACGCACGTCCGGATGGACGATGATCGGGTCGGCGACTTTGTCTTTGTTCTGCGCGCCAGTTGGCGAACGGCTTTGCAGACGGTCGCGGGCGTATTCGACGGCGTTCTGGTAGGAGCGCTCACCAGTGGCGAGGCCCTGGATACCGACACCCAGACGCTCGTAATTCATCATGGTGAACATCGCCGCCAAGCCTTTGTTCGGCTCGCCGACCAGATAACCCACGGCTTCGTCGAAGTTCATCACGCAGGTGGCGGACGCCTGGATGCCCATCTTGTGTTCGATCGAACCGCAGTTGGCCGGGTTGCGCGCGCCGAGGCTGCCATCGGCATTGACCATGAACTTCGGTACCAGAAACAGCGAGATACCTTTCGGGCCCGCCGGAGCGTCCGGCAACTTGGCCAGCACCAGGTGAATGATGTTTTCGGTAAGGTCGTGTTCACCACCGGTGATGAAGATCTTGGTGCCGCTGACCTTGTAGGAACCGTCGGCCTGAGGCTCGGCCTTGGTGCGGATGATCCCCAGGTCAGTGCCGGCGTGCGGCTCGGTCAGGCACATGGAACCGGCCCAGATGCCGGCATACATGTTCGGCAGATACGCGGCTTTCAGTTCTTCGCTGGCGTGGGCGTTGATCGACAGGCAAGCGCCGGCAGTCAGCATCGGATACAGACCGAAGGACAGGCTGGCGGAGTTGACCATTTCTTCAACCTGGGCCGAAACGGCTTTGGGCATGCCCATGCCGCCGTAGGCCGGATCGCCACCGACGCCAACCCAGCCACCTTCGGCATAAGTCTGATAAGCCTGTGGGAAACCGGCCGGCGTGGTCACGGCACCGTCCGCCCAATGGCAACCTTCTTCGTCAGCGGCACGGCTCAGTGGCGCGATGCTTTTGCTGGTGACCTTGCCAGCCTCTTCGAGAATCGCTTCAACGGTCTCGGCGTCGACAGTCTCGGCCAGCGCCGGCAACTCGGCCCAGAGTTTGGCGACTTCGAATACTTCATTGAGGACGAAGCGCATATCGCGCAGCGGCGCTTTGTAGTCAGCCATGGCAAACCTCGCAAAATCTGAACAGGTGATTCGTGGAAGGGTGTTTTCGTTAGGCCGGAGTGTACCCCAACAACTTTTGCGACACATAGGGTCAACCGGTGACTGATTTGTTATTTTTAGTCACCGACCTGAAACGATAATCAAAGGATGTAGAGAAACCTGTGTCGAGGGAGCTTGCTCCCGCTTGAGTGCGCAGCGCTCACTATCAGCGGCTGCTACGCACCCGAGCGGGAGCAAGCTCCCTCGCCACAGAAAGCGGGTCAGAGTGCAAACAGTTCGGCAGGCAATTTCATCAAACACTCACTCCCCGCCTCGATCGCCGCCCGATGTGCAGCCGTACGCGATAACAAACGTTTGAAGTAGAACTCGCACGTCGCCAATTTGCCTCGCAGATAATCCGCCTCACCCTCGCCCGCCTCCAGTTGCGCCTGTGCCACCAGCGCCATGCGCAACCACAGATAGCCGAGGATGATGTAGCCGCTGTACATCAGATAATCCACCGACGCCGCGCCGACTTCGTCCGGGTTCTTCATCGCTGCCATGCCGACCTTCAGGGTCAGGTCGCCCCATTGCTGGTTCAGCTCATTGAGCTGCGCGACGAAACTGCCCAATTGCGCATGCTCGGCGTTGGCCGCGCAGAATTTGTGAACAATTTTGGTGAAACCACGCAGCAATTTGCCCTGACTGCCGAGCACTTTGCGCCCGAGCAGGTCGAGTGCCTGAATGCCGTTGGTGCCTTCATAAATCGGGGCGATCCGGCAATCACGAACCAACTGCTCCATGCCCCATTCACGAATGAACCCGTGACCACCAAATATCTGCATGCCATGGTTGGTTACTTCCAGCCCGGTGTCGGTCATGAATGCCTTGCAGATCGGCGTGAGGAACGCCAACAGGTCTTCGGCCTCCTGACGCGCCTGGGCATCATCGCTCAGGTGCGCGACATCGAGCATCTGCGCGGTGAAGTACGTCAGCGCGCGGTTGCCTTCGTTGAAGGCTTTCATGGTCAGCAACATGCGCCGCACGTCCGGGTGAACGATGATCGGATCGGCCGGTTTATCCGGAGCTTTGGCACCAGTCAGGGCGCGCATCTGCAAGCGATCATTGGCGTATTTGATTGCGCCCTGAAAGCTCGCCTCGCCCAGACACAAGCCCTGCATGCCGGTGCCGAGCCGTGCGTGGTTCATCATGGTGAACATGCAGTTGAGGCCCTTGTTCGGCTCGCCGATCAGAAAACCCTTGGCACCGTCGAAGTTCAGCACGCATGTGGCCGAGGCCTTGATGCCCATTTTGTGTTCGATCGAACCGCAGGAAACGCCGTTGCGCGTCCCTGCTTCACCCGCTGCATCGGGCAGAAATTTCGGCACGATAAACAGCGAAATCCCTTTGGTCCCGGCGGGCGCGTCGGGCAACTTGGCCAACACCAGATGGATGATGTTGTCGCTCATGTCGTGTTCACCGGCGGAGATGAAAATCTTGCTGCCGGTGACCGCATAGCTGCCGTCAACCTGAGGCGCGGCGCGGGTCTTGATGATGCCCAGATCGGTCCCGCAATGGGCTTCGGTCAGGCACATGGTGCCGGTCCACTGGCCGGCGGTGAGTTTGCTCAGATAGGTGTCTTTCTGCTCGGCGGTACCGTGGGCATGGATCGCCGACATCGCGCCGTGGGTCAGCCCCGGGTACATACCCCAGGAGGTGTTGCTGGAACCGACCATCTCACTGATCACCAGCCCCAGCGAACTCGGCAAACCCTGGCCGCCGTAGGTCGGGTCGGCGGCCAGACCGTGCCAGCCGCCCTCAACATATTGTGCGAATGCTTGCTTGAAGCCTGTAGGCGTTGTCACCACCCCGTTGTCGAAATGGCAGCCCTCTTCGTCACCGCTGCGATTGAGCGGCGCGAGAACGTTCTCGCAGAACTTCGCGCCCTCTTCGAGGATCGCGTTGATCATATCCGGGCTGGCGTCATGGGCGCCGAGGGCGGCGTAATTGGCGTGGAAGTCGAATACGTGGTCGATCAGAAAGCGCATGTCGCGCAGGGGAGCTTTGTACTCAGGCATGGTGGCTTCTCCGTCAGCAGGTTGCTTGAACCTACTGCCGGCCACCACACCCGACAATCACTGTGCAGACGCTGAATGCGCCGTCATCACTCAACCCGCAGCGCTGTCCATGCGCACCGCGCCGCGACGGTTTTGCCCGTACGCCATCACGCAGTTGCGCCCCGCGCCTTTAGCGGCGTAGAGCGCCTCGTCGGCGGATTTCAGCACTTGTTCCGGGTTGCGCTGCTCCACGCGTTCGGCGACGCCGATGCTCACCGTGACCGAAACGCTGGAGGCGCCGGAGCCGGCACGGCGCTGACGACCTTGCTGGTCATCCTGCGGGCGGTTTTCCTGATTGCGCAGTTGAATGTTGTAGGACGCAATCGACTCACGGATCACTTCCAGGTGCGGCATACACTCTTCAAGGGTTTTGCCCGCGAACACCAAGGCGAATTCCTCACCGCCATAGCGATACGCCCTACCGCCACCGCTGATTTTCGACAGTTTGCTTGCCACCAGACGCAATACCTGGTCACCGACGTCGTGGCCGTGGGTGTCGTTGAATTTCTTGAAGTGGTCAACGTCGCTCATCGCCAGCACATAATTGCGCCCCAAGCGCTGCATGCGTTCGTTGAGTGCGCGACGCCCCGGCAGACCGGTGAGTTCGTCGCGGAAGGCCATTTGATAAGCCTCGTGCGCCACGGCGGCGGCGATCATCAACATGACCTGGCTGCACATGATGTTCAGAGTGAACGGCAGGATGAAGGTTTTCGGCAGCATCCAGAACACCCCGAGCAACCCGACCAATTGCGCCGCGTGCAGCGGACGCGGATGGCGCCAGTATTGCCAGGCCAGCAGCAGGAACGCCGAGATGAACACCGGATAGGACAGCTGGATCAGACTCATCCACGCGCCGTGCAGCGCTGGCCAGCGAATCTCCGAAAGCCACATCAGCAGCGCCTGTGGGTAACTTTGCTCAAGCCCCAGCGCGACACTGCCGAAGGCGAGCAGCACGGCGAACCGCGCGACCATGTCCTGAAACAGGTGCGTGCGTTCCTGCCACGCGGCGAACAGGCCAAACAGCAGCGGCAGCAGCAGACAGACCAGATGAAAAACCACGGCGGCGTCTTCGCGCACCTTGCCGTTGTCGCGGTAATAATCGGTCTGGGTGTCGAGCAAAAAGTAGGCGATGTACACCGTGAGCATCAGAAACAGTTCGCGCTGACGTCGGTAAACCGCGCAGTAAGCGCCGCCCAACAGCAACACCAGCGTTGGCAGTACATTAAACAGAGACGTGAAGAACACGTTGAGGTCTTTGACGTACGCAGCCGCCAACCCCGCGAGCAACAACAGCAGTGAAGGTAGGAAATGGCTGAAACGTACAGCGGAAGAACGCGGCAAGGGTAAAGCTCCGACCCGTCATATCAAAGAGATGGCATTGTGCCTGCAATGTGGCCAGTTAAGCACACACAATGTGATCCAGATCACATGCAGTCTCTTTAACGGCAGAAAACCTGAGTTTCTGAGCGAATCAGTAAGTTTTTTACCCTGATTGACGTGCTGGCCATCATTGCTGATGGCCAGCCATGCAATTGGCCTTCAAAGATCGTTGTAGAACGGCAGCAACGGGCCTTCTTCCGGACGTCGACCTTCCGCGCCATACGGCTTGAGATTGAGTAACGCGTCCGTCGCCTGGCGGGTGGTGACCTTCGGACTCGCCGGACGTTGGGTCACGGCGTTTTCATCGCCGACGTGGCCCTGCGGGATCACCAGCGACGGGTGATCGAACGGCGCCCGTTCCCACGCTACACGCGGGTCGGTCAGGCCGACTTCCATGAATTTCACCAGTGCATCGATCTCGTCCGGAGTCAGGTTGAGGCTGGTCATGTCCGGATCGAGGTTGGAGGTGTTGTGCTGGTTAGCCGACGGATGCTCGAAACCGCTGGTGTTGTTCGAGTCCTCACCACGGCGGTCACCACCACGGTTGTAAAACTCCATGACTTGCTTGAGCGTCGCGCGGCTGCCGTTGTGGAAATAAGGGCCGGTCAATGCAATGTTGCGCAAGGTCGGGGTCTTGAAGGCGCCGTCAACCGAATCGCGGAACCCGACATTGGGCTTGAGCGTGGCATCGCACGGGATGGCAGCGCTGAGCGGCGCTTCAAAAGTGCAAACGTCGACATCCAGCGGATCAGGAATGTTGCCGCCCTGCAGCACCTTGTTGTATTGACGGCTGAATGACCATGGATTGCCCCAGGCATCGACGCCACCCAGGGCCAGATCTTCAGAGGTCGGCCGCACGCCGGTGTTGTAGAAACCGTTGTCATAAAGAGTCGTCAGATTGTCGGCCATGACCATCCGTTCGATGCGCTCACGCGGATGCATCAGTAGACGACTGGCGGCGTTGGTCAGTTCTGGCCCACCGTGGCAGTTGACGCATTTGCCCTTGCCAAGAAACAGGTTCATGCCTTCGACCTGCTGCGCGTTCATCGCGGTTGAGTCGCCTTGCAGGTACGCATCGATCGGTGCCTGATCAGAGATCAACGTCGATTCGTACAGCTGAATCGCCAAGCCGAAGAACAGCGGGAAGTTGGCTTCCATCTGTGTGTAAGGCGCGCCGCCCACCAGCACATTTTGCGTGGCGTTCCACAGGCGTGGCTGGAAGGCGTTCTTGATCAATTCGCGATAGGTCGGGCGCCGCGCGCCGGACACCGAAGCGAGTACGGAGTCGCTGGAGGAAATCCGCTGCTGTTTAAGCATCAACTGATCGAGCATGCGCCGGCCAATGTCAGCAAAGGTGCGGCCGCCACAGGACATTTCTACCGCACTGCCGGGCGGCCCCACTGCTTGCGAGGCGGCGGAGGCATCGTTGAGAGCCAGTCTGACTTTCGTCGCAACAGTGCTGCGCTCGCTGGTCACATAAATCCCGGCGTCCGGATCACGATTGCCAAATGGCGAGAAACCGTTGAACACGTTGTTGGCCCGGCCGTCCCAGAAGTTGCGCACGTTGAACGCAGCGTTGATCACCGACGGCGCATTACGCCCGGTACTGCGGCGCACGTTGATGCCGCCGACCTGAAAGATACCGTCCGGCTGCTGGGTGCATTTGTCGAAGCGCGGTTGATTGGGTTTGACGAAATTGGCGTCGAACACACCTTGTGAGCCGACCACGTCGTCGGTCGAATAAACGATCGGTGAGTTGCGCTCCAGCGGATTGCTCAGCACATGGGTCGGGAAGTCGGTTTTTTTCAGCGTGTAGTTCGGCCCGCCCCTGCCGCCGGACAGGGTCGCGTAGGACGCCACGTCACCGGGAATGTCGGACGCCACAAACGGTTTATTGAAGATCGACGCGACGTTGGCGTTGGTGTGCGCCTGGCCGGGATTGAGCTGGTTGGTGATGCGGTGATCGACGCCAGCGTGGTAATGGCAGGATGCACACGCGGTGGCGCCATCACTGCCGACTTCCATGTCCCAGAACAGCGCTTTGCCAAGCAGGATCGCGGCGGAGCGGTTGAGTACATAGTCGGTCATCAGGTCAACCTTGCGCCCGCCTTCGGTTCCGGAGGGATCGGGCGGCACCATGCCACGCAATGATTGCAGGCGGGGGACTTCGGGTACCGGCGGATCCACTTCTGCGGGTGTCGCGGCCATCGCGCCGCAGGCAGTGAGTGCGAGGGTTAACCAGGCAAGTCGACAGATGTTCATGTGCTTCACCCTGACGGTTGTTGTCGTGAGTTCGCCGGGCGAGAGGCGTCGTGAAACAGCACAGGATTTCTCATGGGCGCCGGTTAATCAGCGCAGTGCAATTAATTGGCCACCCCCCAAAGAAACATTTTGAATCAATAAATCCGTGGGCCAGACACTGGCGGCTACCGTTTCTGCTGGGGAATCACCCCCAGTGTTGGGGACAGACTCCAGCACAAAAAAAAACCGCTGCCCCCGAAGGAGCAGCGGTTTTTCAAAAGACCGCGTTAAGGCTTAGTAGCCCAGTGCGAAGTCTTCTTCTTTCATGTCCATCAGGTTGTTGGCGCCCGACAGCATGGTGGCCACGTGGGTGCGGGTACGTGGCAGGATGCGCTGGAAGTAGAAGCGCGCGGTTTGCAGCTTGGCGGTGTAGAACGCTGCGTCGCCAGTGCCTTCTGCCAGTTTTTCGGCAGCCAGACGTGCCATGTCGGCCCAGAAGTAAGCCAGGCAGGCATAACCGGAGTACATCAGGTAGTCCACGGAGGCCGCGCCGACTTCTTCGCGATCTTTCATGGCGGCCATACCGACCTTCATGGTCAGCTCGCCCCACTCCTTGTTGATTGCCGCCAGCGGTGCGACGAACTCTTTGACGGCTTCGTTGCCTTCGTTGTTCTGGCAGAACTTGTGGACGATCTTGGTGAAGCCTTTCAGAGCCTCGCCTTGGGTCATCAGCACTTTACGGCCCAGCAAGTCGAGTGCCTGGATGCCGGTGGTGCCTTCGTACAGCATCGAAATGCGGCTGTCGCGAACGTTCTGCTCCATGCCCCACTCGGCGATGAAGCCGTGGCCGCCGTAGATCTGCACGCCGTGGTTGGCGGCTTCGAAGCCGACTTCGGTCATGAAGGCTTTGGCGATCGGCGTCATGAACGCCAGCAGTGCGTCGGCTTTCTTCTTCTCTTCTTCATCCACGCCGTACTTGACGATGTCGACCTGTTTGGCGGTGAAGTACACCATCGCACGGTTGCCTTCGGCGAATGCCTTCATGGTCAACAGCATGCGACGTACGTCTGGGTGCACGATGATCGGGTCAGCGGCTTTGTCCGGCGCTTTCGGGCCAGTCAGGGAGCGCATTTGCAGACGATCGCGAGCGTATTTCAGGCCGCCCTGGAAGCCGATTTCGGCGTGGGCCAGACCTTGCAGGGCGGTACCCAGACGCGCGGTGTTCATAAAGGTGAACATGCAGTTCAGGCCTTTGTTCGCCGGGCCGATCAGATAACCGGTGGCGCCGTCGAAGTTCATCACGCAAGTGGCGTTGCCGTGGATGCCCATCTTGTGTTCCAGCGAACCGCAGGTCACAGCGTTGCGAGCACCAACGGTGCCATCAGCGTTCGGCAGGAACTTTGGAACGATGAACAGGGAAATGCCTTTGGTGCCAGCCGGTGCATCCGGCAGGCGAGCCAGCACGATGTGGACGATGTTGTCGGCCATGTCGTGTTCACCGGCCGAGATGAAGATCTTGGTGCCGGAGACTTTGTAGGAACCGTCGGCCTGAGGTTCGGCCTTGGTGCGCAGCATGCCCAGGTCGGTGCCGCAGTGCGGTTCGGTCAGGCACATGGTGCCGGTCCATTCGCCGGAGACCAGTTTGGTCAGATAGGCTTCTTGCTGCTCAGGCGTGCCGTGCTCGGAGATGGTGTTCATCGCGCCGTGCGACAGGCCTGGGTACATGCCCCACGACCAGTTGGCTTCGCCAACCATTTCGCTCACAGCCAGACCCAGCGACTCAGGCAAGCCCTGACCACCGTGCTCGACGTCGTGCGCCAGGCTTGGCCAGCCGCCTTCGACGAATTGCTTGTAAGCCTCTTTGAAGCCCGTCGGCGTTTTCACGCCGGACTCGCTCCAGGTGCAACCTTCGAGGTCGCCCACGCGGTTCAGCGGTGCCAGTACCTGCTCACAAAACTTGGCGCCTTCTTCGAGAATGGCGTCAACCATGTCCGGAGTTGCGTCTGCGCAAGCCGGAAGGCTCTGATAGTGCGCTTCGTAGCCGAGCAGTTCGTCACGAACGAAGCGAATATCACGCAAGGGGGCCTTGTAGTCAGGCATAGCGATAAACCTCTGCTGATGTAACCGGGAATGAACGACCGTGTTGATTTGTTGTGACGGTCAAACAGTTGTTTGAAACATACGTTTACGCCGAAATCTTGTCAAGCGTCGATCTTTTGCCGTTCGTCTTCACAACTTTCAAACGCCGGACACAGCAAACCGCCATGCGCTCGGAGGAGCCACGGGCGATAGAAAAAGATTAGTTGAGGAAGAAAGACTTACAACGAAAAACGCCGCGACAAGGCGCGGCGTTCGGCATGCACAAAGCGAGAAATGTCAGGCGAAGGTGTCGATGATCGTACCGAGCACTTCATCGGAAGCCTTGGCGACTTTCGCGCCCAGTTCCACTTGAAACTTGCCCTGGGCCATCTCGACCATGTCACTGCCCAAGTCCGTTTGCTGACTGCGATCAACCCCACGCAGACGGTCAACCTGAGCCTCGGAAGACTGACTGGTGACCGAGCGTTCAATGGTGTTGTTGGCGATCTGGCTGGCAGCCTGATCGACGCGGTTCTGCCCGGTCTGAATAGTGCTCAAACCAGCATAAAAAGCTGTGTTACCGGAGATTTCCATGGGAGTTCTCATCCTTGGGAAGGATCAATGCGTGCCATTGAACCAGACGCGTCAGAAAAACACCCGTCAAAAACACTAATGGCACAGTGCCTGCCCATAGGCAGGCTTCATGGGTAAAAACTAGTCAAGCAGATCCAATTGCAAATGCTCGGCAACCGCCTCGGCACTCAATGCCTTGAGTTTCGGCACGCGCCCCAGGCACGGCGCCGGAATCCGCTCGGCCAGCGTCGCCAGATTCTCCTCCAGCCTCGACGTCTTCGGGTCGATGATGTTGGCCACCCACCCCGCCAGTTGCAGGCCATCACGCGCGATCGCCTCAGCCGTCAACAATGCATGACTGATACACCCCAGCCGCACACCCACCACCAGAATCACCGGCAGCTTCAGGGCGATGGCCAGATCCGACAGATTGTCCTGATCCGCCAACGGCACCCGCCAGCCGCCCGCGCCTTCGATCAGGGTGAAATCGGCATTCAATGCGAGAATCTCGCGCATCGGTGCCAGCAATGATTGCACTGTCAGCGCCACGCCGGCTTCGCGCGCAGCCAGATGCGGCGCAATCGCCGGCTCGAAGGCCACGGGATTGACCTGTTGATAACTCAGCGGCAAAGAACATTCGGCCAACAGCGCCAGCGCATCGGAATTGCGTAATCCTTTGGGCGTCACCTCACAACCGGAAGCCACAGGCTTGCCCGCCGCCGTGCTCAACCCCGCTGAGCGCGCCGCATGTAACAACCCGGCGGCAACCGTGGTCTTGCCGACGTCGGTGTCAGTTCCAGTGATGAAATAGGCGGCGCTCATAAAGGTTTCTCCAACACGGCGTAGACCACCTGATAAGTCGCCGGCAAACCCGACGCCTTACGGAACCGCTCGTATGCCTCGACCAGGCCAAGTATCCGCGCCCGCCCGGTCAACCCGCCCGGTCGCCCGGGGTTCAGATTGTGCGCACCCAGCGCTTTCAACTCATGGGTCAGACTGCGCACATCCGGGTAATGCAGCACATGCGCCTGATTCTCCAGACTCACCGTGCGCAATCCACTGGCCGCACACAACTGCTCATAGCGGGCGAACTCGCGGAAACGGTTGACGTGCACCAGGCCATCGACCTGACGCCAGCTATCACGCAATTCGTACAACGTTCCGACACAAAGACTAGCAAACGCGAAAATCCCCCCCGGTTTCAGTACGCGAAACGCCTCACTGAGCACCGAATCAAACTCCGCACACCACTGCACCGCCAGGCTGGAGAAGATCAAATCGCAGGTGCCATCCTGCAATGGCAGACGCTCCGCATCACCGGCAATGAAATGTTCGGCGCCACCCAACGGACGGGCGTGTTCGAGCATGCCCTCGGCGATATCCAGCGCCAGCCCCTGCCGCCCGGTGAATCGCTCAGCCAACGCACGGGTGAAGTAACCGGTGCCGCACCCCAGATCCATCCACCGCGATGGCGAAAAACCTGCCGGCAGGCGTTGCAGCAATTGTGTACCGACATCACGTTGCAACTCGGCGACGCTGTCATAACTGGCCGCCGCGCGGGAGAAAGAGGCCGCCACCTGACGCTTGTCAGGCAAGCCGCCGGGCAGCGCTACAAGGGACAAATCAGTCATCACCGCACTCATGTAGAAAAGCCTGGATCGCACCCGCCACTCCATGGGGGTCCTCCAGAAGAAACGCATGGCTGGCCTGTTCGATCAGACCAATCTCGATATCCGGCAACAGCGCGAACAATTCGCCCGCCGCCTCCGCAGGCACCAGGCTGTCCTGCCCGGCGAACAGATGTAACTGCGGGCCGCGAAACGCCTGCAAGGCTTCACGGGTGTCCAGTTGCGCGAGCAATTCCAGCCCGGCCATCAACGCGGCCGGCGCAACGCTCGGCGCAGCGCCAAGCAGCAGTCGCGACAATCCGCGCGGGTCCTCGGCGCCTTGGGCACACAGCAGGGAAAATCGCTTGAGGGTAAGCCGCGGATCAGCATTGCAACCGGCGAGAAAGCCATCGAACGTCTCGCCGGGCATCGCACTCGGCCATTGTTCGTGGGCGACAAAAGAAGGGTTGCTCGCCAGCGTCAGCAAACCGCAGCAGCGCTCGCCACGGCGCGCCGCCAATTCGGAAGCGAGCATGCCACCCAGCGACCAGCCACCGAGCCAGACGTCTTGGGGAATGCGCTCATCAAGTACATCGAGCCATTCCAGTAGATCGCTGGAATCCAGCTCCGGCAACGGCTCGATATCGACGTTAAGGTGCTCGTCGAGCCCTTGCAATGCGGCGGCCAAGGGTTCCATCGGCGAAACGCCGAGGCCCCAGCCGGGCAGCAGGATCAGGCGATTACGCATGGCTTGGCTCCGACGACAGTTGGGCAAAGCAATCGGCCAGTCCTTCTAACAATAGCTGCACCTGCGCCTCGCTGTGGGCGGCGGTAAGAGTCACCCGCAGGCGCGCACTGCCAGCAGGCACGGTGGGCGGACGAATCGCCGTGACCATCAGCCCGCGTTCACGCAGCATCTGCGACAAACGCACCGCGCGCCCCGCATCACCGATCATGATTGGCTGGATCGGCGTGAAGCTGTCCATCAGTTCCAGACCAATCTGTTTGGCACCATGGCGGAACTGGCGGATCAGCGTCTGCAAATGTTCGCGACGCCAGTGTTCGCTGCGCAGCAGTTCCAGACTTTTCAGTGTCGCGCAGGCCAGTGCCGGTGGTTGGCTGGTGGTGTAAATGTACGGACGGGCGAACTGGATCAGGCTTTCAATCAGTTCTTCACTGCCAGCAACAAACGCGCCTGCCGTACCGAACGCTTTACCGAGCGTCCCGACCAGCACCGGTACATCCTCCAGGCTCAAACCGAAATGCTCGACAATCCCGCCGCCATTGGCGCCCAGCGGGCCGAAGCCGTGGGCATCGTCGACCATCAGCCACGCGCCTTTGGCCTTGGCCTCAAGGGCCAGTGCCGGCAGGTCGGCAAGATCGCCGTCCATGCTGAAGACGCCATCGGTGACCACCAGCGTATTGCCGGTGGCTTTCTCAAGACGCTTGGCCAGACTCACCGCATCGTTATGCAGATAGCGATTGAATCTGGCGCCGGACAACAAGCCAGCATCCAGCAAAGAGGCGTGATTGAGACGGTCTTCCAGCACCGTATCGCCCTGCCCGACCAGCGCCGTGACCGCGCCGAGGTTGGCCATGTAGCCGGTGGTAAACAGCAGCGCACGCGGGCGCCCGGTGAGATCGGCCAGCGCTTCTTCCAGTGCGTGATGCGGGCCACTGTGGCCGATCACCAGATGCGAAGCGCCACCGCCCACGCCCCAGCGCTCGGCACCGGCGCGCCAGGCTTCGATCACTTGCGGGTGATTGGCCAGGCCCAGATAGTCGTTGTTGCAGAACGCCAGCAACGGCTGGCCGTCGACCACCACTTCGGGCCCTTGCGGGCTTTCAAGCAGTGGGCGCTGGCGGTAGAGGTTTTCGGCACGACGGGCAGCAAGGCGTGCGGCGAGATCGAAAGACATGCAGGCCTCGACAGATCAAATCACATGAACCGGATGGACACGGATCCTGTGGGAGCTGCGGTGCGACGATTCGACTTGCCAGCGATGGCGGCGCCACATTCAACATAAATGTCAAATGCCAGTACGCTATCGCTGGCAAGCCAGCTCCCACGAGGTTTTGCATCGCATCAAAAAATCAAACAGCGGCGTTATAAAACTGCTCGCTGCTCTTCTGCTCCACCAGCGCCTGCTCGATCGCAGCCTGGTGCACTTCATCGGCGTGCTCTTCGCGGGCTTCCGGTTGAATGCCCAGGCGCGCGAACAACTGCATGTCCTTGTCGGCCTGCGGGTTGGCGGTGGTCAGCAACTTGTCACCGTAGAAAATCGAGTTGGCGCCGGCAAAGAACGCCAATGCCTGCATCTGCTCGTTCATCGCTTCGCGGCCGGCGGAAAGGCGTACATGGGATTGCGGCATGAGGATGCGCGCCACGGCGAGCATGCGGATGAAATCGAACGGGTCGATGTCTTCAGCGTTTTCCAGCGGCGTACCGGCGACTTTCACCAGCATGTTGATTGGCACCGACTCCGGGTGCTCCGGCAGGTTGGCCAACTGGATCAGCAGGTTGGCGCGGTCGTCCAGCGACTCACCCATGCCGAGAATGCCGCCGGAGCAGATCTTCATCCCCGACTCACGCACGTAAGCCAGCGTCTGCAAGCGCTCGCTGTAAGTACGAGTGGTGATGATGCTGCCGTAGAACTCCGGCGACGTGTCGAGGTTGTGGTTGTAGTAATCGAGCCCGGCCTTGGCCAAGGCTTCGGTCTGCTCCTGATCGAGACGACCTAGGGTCATGCAGGTTTCCAGGCCCATGGCTTTTACACCCTCGACCATTTTCAGCACGTACGGCATGTCTTTGGCCGAAGGATGTTTCCACGCTGCGCCCATGCAGAAACGGGTCGAACCAATGGCCTTGGCGCGAGCAGCCTCTTCGAGGACCTTCTGCACTTCCATCAACTTTTCTTTTTCCAGACCGGTGTTGTAGTGACCGGACTGTGGACAGTATTTGCAGTCTTCCGGGCAGGCGCCGGTCTTGATCGACAACAGGGTCGACACCTGAACGCGGTTGGCGTCGAAATGCGCGCGATGCACCGTTTGCGCCTGGAACAGCAAGTCGTTGAATGGCTGTACGAACAACGCTTTGACTTCGGCCAGTGACCAGTCGTGACGCAGGGTGGCGGTGGTGCTCGCGCTCATGGGTAGTTCCTTGGTTATGCTTGGCTGGCGCCGGGGAAACGGAATACCCACAGGCGCTACACGGATGTTCGGCATATTTAAGGAAGAGTCATGAGCTGTCAACCACGATACGAAGGACAGGTTTACATCTGTTTAAAAAACATACAGATCTGTTTGTTGTGCGATGAGCCCGCAGAAGCAGAAATGCCAATCTGCGATGCCTGCGAAACCGAATTGCCTTGGCTCGGTGACCACTGCCAGACCTGCGCCCTGCCGCTGTCCGCAGCCGGCCTGACCTGCGGCGAGTGCCAGCTAGAGCCGCCGGCATTCGAACAGGTCGTCGTGCCATGGCTTTACGGCTTCCCGGTAGACAGTCTGATTACGCGTTTTAAACACAACGCGAAATGGCCGTTTGGCCACCTGCTCGCCGACGTTCTCGGGCAATACCTGCAACATTGCTTCGATGAGGGTTTGCCCAGGCCCGACGTGTTGGTGCCGGTACCACTGGCGAGCAAACGCCTGCGTCAACGCGGGTTCAATCAAGCCGCGATGTTGGGGCGATGGTTGAGCAAACAGCTCGATCTGCCATTTGAAGAACAGGTGCTTCGGCGGATTCACGACACTAACGCCCAGCAGGACCTCGACGCCAAGGCGCGCAAGCGCAATTTGCGTCACGCCTTCGCACTCGCGCCCGACGCGGATGTGAAAGGTCGGCACTTCGCGTTGATCGATGACGTACTGACCACTGGCGCCACTGCCCAGGCACTGGCGCGACTGTTGAGGGATGCAGGCGCCGCTCGGGTCGATGTCTACTGCTTGGCCCGGACCCCAAAACCCGGAAGCTGAAGCCAAACACAATCCCCCTGTAGGAGTGAGCCTGCTCGCGATAGCGGTGGAAAGGTCAGCATAGATGTTGGCAATGACAACGCCATCGCGAGCAGGCTCACTCCTACAAGGGATCTCGGCTCGGCTTGACTCTCGCGTCGCAAGCCGCCAACTTCACTTCCCACCGCCACAGCACAAAAGCACCCATCCATGTCCATGCCTTCTCTGTTGTCCCAGCACATCGTCCGCCGTCCGCAGCGCATCGCTTTGCTGCAACACATCGCCGAACAAGGCTCGATCACCCGCGCGGCGAAAAGTGCAGGCTTGAGCTACAAAGCGGCGTGGGACGCCATCGATGAGCTGAACAACCTGGCGCAAAAACCGCTGGTTGAACGTGCCGTCGGTGGCAAGGGCGGCGGTGGCGCGAAGTTGTCGGATGAGGGCGAACGAGTGCTGCGTCTTTACCAAAAGCTGCAAGCCTTGCAAGCGCAGGTACTCGAAGCGGCGGAAGATGCCAGCGATCTGGATTTGCTCGGGCGCCTGATGCTGCGCACCAGCGCGCGCAACCAGTTGCACGGCAAGGTCGTGGCAATCGAAGCTCATGGCCGCAACGACCTGATCCGTCTCGAGCTGGCCGAAGGCCTGTGCCTCGATGCGCAAATCACCCATGACAGCACCGTGCATCTGGAGCTGCAAACCGGCACCGAAGTGGTCGCCCTGATCAAGGCCGGGTGGCTCGAATTGCTCGCCAGTGATCAACCCGCAACGTCTGGACACAATCTTCTCAAGGGCACCCTCGAAGCGATTCTCGACGCCGAAGACGGCCCCAGCGAAGTCCGCATCTCCCTGCCGAACGGCCACACCCTCTGTGCGCTGGCCGAACCGCTGGACTTGCGCACTCGCAAGTTGTCCGTAGGGCAATCGGTACAGGTGCAATTTTCGCCGTCCAACGTGCTGATCGGTACGCCGCTCTAATCAAGCCCTGCAACGAAAGCGTCATCGACGCTCATTAAGGTGTCTGCCAAAACCAAGCAGGGAGCCTGATGTGAGCCTATTAGAAGAAAACCAATCGACTGACCTGGAAAAGATGGTCGGCCTCAGCCGTCGCGGTTTCATCGGCGCCGGTGCGCTGTGTGGCGCGGCGATGTTCCTCGGCGGCAGCCTGTTGAGCCGCAGCGCACTGGCCACCGGCGTCAGCGCCGGCAACAGCCGCCTGCTCGGTTTCGAGAGCATTCCCGCTGCGACCACCGATGTCATCACGCTGCCCAAAGGCTACAAGTCTTCGGTACTGATTAGCTGGGGCCAGCCGCTGCACAAGAACGGCCCGGCCTTCGACCCTAGCGGCAATGGCACCGCCGCCGCACAGGAAGTGCAGTTCGGCGACAACAACGACGGCATGAGCCTGTTCGAATTCCCGGATGATCGAAACCGCGCCTTGATGGCGATTAACAATGAATACACCAACTACCGCTACCTCTACCCGCACGGCGGCATGCCGCAATCGGCCGAAGACGTGCGCAAGGCGCTGGCCTGCGAAGGCGTGTCGGTGATCGAGGTGCAGCGCAAGAACGGTCAATGGCAGTTCGTCCAGGGTTCGCGCTACAACCGCCGCATCCACGGCAACTCGCCGTTGCGCATCAGCGGCCCGGCGGCCGGCCACGACTTGATGAAAACCGCTGCCGACAAGCACGGCAAGAAAGTCCTTGGCACCTTCCAGAACTGCGCCAACGGTAAAACCCCGTGGGGCACTTACCTGACCTGCGAAGAAAACTTCACCGATTGCTTCGGCAGCAGCAACGCCCAGCAGCAGTTCGATCCGGCGCAGAAACGCTATGGCGTGTCGGTCGCCAGTCGCGAGATCAACTGGCACCCGTACGACCCGCGTTTCGACATGGCGAAGAACCCCAACGAACTCAACCGTCACGGCTGGGTGGTCGAGATCGATCCGTTCGACCCGCAATCGACCCCGGTCAAACGCACGGCGCTGGGCCGCTTCAAGCATGAAAACGCCGCCCTGGCCGAGACCGACGACGGTCGCGCCGTGGTGTACATGGGCGATGACGAGCGTGGCGAGTTCATCTACAAATTCGTCAGTCGCGACCGCATCAATCACCGCAACGCCAAGGCCAACCGCGACATCCTCGATCACGGCACCCTGTACGTGGCCAAGTTCGATAACGGCGACAGCAACCCCGATCACCCGAAAGGCCAGGGCCAGTGGATCGAATTGACCCACGGCAAGAACGGCATCGACGCCAGCAGCGGTTTTGCCGATCAGGCCGAAGTGCTGATTCACGCGCGCCTCGCCGCCAGCGTCGTCGGCGCCACGCGCATGGACCGCCCGGAGTGGATTGTGGTCAGCCCGAAGGACGGCCAGGTTTATTGCACCCTGACCAACAACGCCAAGCGTGGCGAGGACGGTCAACCGGTGGGCGGGCCGAACCCGCGTGAGAAGAACGTCTACGGGCAAATTCTGCGCTGGCGCACCGACCGCGATGATCATGCTTCGAAGACGTTTGCCTGGGATCTGTTCGTGGTTGCCGGTAACCCGGGCGTTCACGCCGGGACGCCGAAGGGCGGCTCGAAGAACATCACCCCGCAAAACATGTTCAACAGCCCGGATGGTTTGGGTTTCGACAAGGCCGGACGCTTGTGGATTCTCACCGACGGCGATTCGAGCAACGCCGGGGACTTTGCCGGGATGGGCAATAACCAGATGCTGTGCGCTGATCCCAAGACCGGCGAGATTCGCCGGTTCATGGTCGGGCCGATTGGCTGTGAGGTGACGGGGATCAGCTTCTCGCCGGATCAGAAAACTCTGTTTGTCGGGATTCAGCATCCGGGGGAGAACGGTGGATCGACATTCCCCGAGCATCTGCCGAATGGCAAACCGCGATCTTCGGTGATGGCGATTACCCGTGAGGATGGCGGGATCGTCGGCGCCTGATCGGGCCTCATCGCTGGCAAGCCAGCTCCCACAGGGGATCGCATTCCAAATGTGGGAGCTGGCTTGCCAGCGATGGCGTCAGCACAGACACCAACCACCTTTCCAGCTGCCATCTGCGCTACCATGCTGGGCCGGACGCGGCAGCCTGCTGCGCGCAGGAGTCAGCATGGCCCACCCGTTTGAAACCCTCACACCCGACCTCGTCCTTGATGCCGTTGAAAGCATCGGGTTTCTCAGTGATGCGCGCATTCTGGCGCTCAACAGCTACGAAAACCGCGTCTATCAGGTCGGCATCGAAGACTCCGAACCGCTGATCGCCAAGTTCTACCGTCCACAGCGCTGGACCAACGAAGCCATCCTCGAAGAACACCAGTTCACCTTCGAATTGGCCGACGTCGAAATTCCGGTGGTCGCGCCGTTGATCCACAACGGTGAAACCCTGCACGAACACGCCGGTTTCCGCTTCACCCTGTTCCCTCGTCGTGGCGGGCGGGCGCCGGAGCCGGGCAATCTTGATCAGTTGTATCGCCTCGGTCAGTTGCTCGGGCGGATTCACGCGGTCGGCGCCACCAAGCCGTTCGAACACCGTGAAGCCCTCGCCGTGCAGAACTTCGGCCACGCCTCGCTGAATACTTTGCTCGAAGGCAACTTCATTCCGAAAAGCCTGCTGCCGGCTTACGAGTCCGTCGCCCGCGACCTGCTCAAACGTGTGGAGGATGCCTACGCCAACACGCCGCACCAGAACATCCGCATGCACGGCGACTGCCATCCCGGCAACATGATGTGCCGCGACGAGATGTTCCACATCGTCGACCTCGACGACTGCCGCATGGGCCCGGCGGTACAGGACATCTGGATGATGCTCGCCGGTGATCGTCAGGAATGTCTGGGGCAGTTGTCGGAATTGATGGACGGCTACAACGAATTCCACGATTTCGATCCACGCGAACTGGCGTTGATCGAGCCGCTGCGCGCACTACGCCTGATGCATTACAGCGCCTGGCTGGCGCGGCGCTGGGACGATCCGGCGTTCCCGCACAGCTTTCCGTGGTTTGGTACTGAACGTTATTGGGGCGATCAGGTGCTGGCATTGCGTGAGCAGCTTTCGGCGCTCAACGAAGAACCGCTGAAACTCTTCTGACAATTTCCCCCTGTAGGATTGAGCCTGCTCGCGATTACGCCGGTACATTCAATATTTCTGTTGTCTGACACACCGCCATCGCGAGCAGGCTCACTCCTACAGGGTTTTTTGTGTTCACACATTTCTGACCATTCTGCTCCGACATTCGTCGACAAACTTCCTTACAATCCCTGCTCTGTCAGCTGCCTGAGCAAGGATTCTGCATGCAAGCCGCCAACCCGCGTCGCGGGTACATTCTGGGCCTGAGTGCCTACATCATCTGGGGCCTGTTCCCGATCTATTTCAAAGCCATCGCCGAAGTGCCGGCCGTCGAGATCATCATCCATCGGGTGTTGTGGTCAGCGCTGTTTGGCGCGCTGCTGCTGATGGTGTGGAAACACCCGGGATGGCTGCGCGAATTACTGGATAACCCCAAGCGTCTGGCAATTCTGGCCTTGAGCGGCACGCTGATCGCCGCCAATTGGCTGACCTATGTGTGGTCGGTGAACAACGGACGCATGCTCGAAGCGAGCCTCGGTTACTACATCAACCCGCTGGTGAATGTGCTGCTGGGGATGTTGATTCTTGGCGAGCGTCTGCGGCGCATGCAGTGGCTCGCGGTGGGGCTGGCGACGGTGGGTGTGGCGCAACAGGTGTGGCAGGTCGGCAGTCTGCCGTGGGTGTCGCTGGTGCTGGCGTTGACGTTCGGTTTCTACGGGCTGATCCGCAAGCAGGCACCGGTCAAGGCGTTGCCGGGGCTGGTGGTGGAGACCTGGATGCTGGTACCGATTGCCCTCGCGTGGCTGCTGTTCAATCAGACCGCGACCAGCGCTCAACCCGAGTTCTGGACCACGTCGCAAGCCTGGTGGCTGGTCGCGGCCGGACCGGTGACGTTGATCCCGTTAGTGTGCTTCAACGCCGCCACGCGACACCTGCCCTACACCACCATCGGCTTCCTGCAATACCTCGCGCCAACGCTGGTGTTGTTGCAAGCGGTACTGCTGTTTGGTGAGCACTTGTCGTCCAGCACGCTTATCGCGTTTATCTTCATCTGGGCCGGTCTGGCCGTTTACAGCGTCGATGCCGTGATCAGTCTGCGCCGGCGCAGCTGATCAAAAAATGCACAAACCTCCGCAGGCCACGGCTCTCGTGGCCTGCATCGTTCCTTCCCAAGGTTATCCACAGCGTGATCCCCGCCGTTTGTGTGCAAGTTGTTGAATGCTGGCGGTTTTTTGATCAACTCACGCGAAGCCACGTTCGGCGTGGCCTGGAGCTTGGTCTCTACAGGTTATCCACAGGCGGGTGCACGTTAAAACTGGATAACCCGTGTGGCCCTTAAACGTCTGTGCGTAACACCAGTTCGACCATCAGATCGTCGGCCAGAGTTTCCAGGCGCGACTGCAACACATCGAGGGACAAGGTCAGCGGCACGGCGAGAATCGCTTCGGCGTGGAACAACGGTTCGCTGCTCATCGGTGCCGGCCGCACTTCCGTCACCAGCCGTTCGAGGTTCACGCCCTGTTCGCTCAACAGCCGAGTGATATCGCGCACAATCCCTGGACGATCATTGCCCACCAGTTCCATCGCAATCGGTTTCCAGGTACAGGATTGCTCGATGCCGCTTTCGGCAATCAACACACGAATGCCATGAGTCGACAGCGCTTGTAAGGCATCGACTAATTCGTCGTAAGCCTCTGCCGGTACGCCCACCCGCAAAATCCCGGCGAACTGCCCGGCCATCCGCGACATCCGACTTTCCAGCCAGTTACCGCCGTGCTCGGCGATGCATTGGGCGATGCGCTCGACCTGCCCGGGCTTGTCCGGGGCGAAAACGGTGAGTACGAGATGGTCCATGGCGCAGCCCTCTTGTCATGACTTTTGTTATAGAAAGGCAAGTATAGGCAAGGGGTTTGATTCAGCCCGGGCGGCATTTTGTGCGGATGACGTGGGCTGGGTTTTGCAAGCAACCTGTGGCGAGGGGATTTATCCCCGATGGGTGGCGAAGCCGCCCCTGCGCGCTGACCGGTAAACCGGGCTGACAGGGTTTACGGCTGCTGCGCAACCGATCGGGGATAAATCCCCTCGCCACAGAATTCTGTACAGCTGAACTGCGCCATAGCAGGCAGACAGTATTTATGTGTACAACTTTTGATATTTAGCTGGAACAATCCAATGGTTTTTTGAGAACATCCCGTTCCGCGATGTGACCGCAATGCGACATGAGGTCGCAGAACGACGTTATTAGTCTGATTTTCACAAGCGCAACTCATCATGTAGTATGCCTCGGCACGCACTACATAACGCTGGATCGATGTCTGCCCAAGGCATGTTCGCAACCCTGAAAGCCCCGTCAGCAAGGCCCCAAGCCGTTGATTGGTCCCAGCCCAGCCGCCAGCAATGGCATGTACTGGTCGGAAGGTTTGTGGTTTAAATGGCCAGAGGCTTCATTGTCAAATTGAAGAGCTGAAAAGCGAAATAGCTGAGCAGAGTGAGGCAAGCAATGACTGAACACGTTCAAGTCGGTGGCCTGCAGGTCGCCAAAGTCCTGTTCGACTTCGTGAACAACGAAGCCATTCCCGGTACCGGCCTCACCGCCGAAAAATTCTGGGAAGGTGCCGACAAGGTCATTCACGACCTGGCACCGAAGAACAAAGCCCTACTCGCCAAACGCGATGACTTCCAGGCGCGCATTGATGCCTGGCATCAGGAACGCGTCGGCCAGGCCCATGACGCCGCGGCCTACAAAACCTTCCTGCAAGAAATCGGTTATCTGCTGCCAGAAGCGGCTGATTTCCAGGCAACGACGCAAAACGTCGATGACGAAATCGCCCGTACCGCCGGCCCGCAACTCGTGGTGCCGGTGATGAACGCCCGCTTCGCTCTCAATGCCTCGAACGCCCGCTGGGGTTCGCTGTACGACGCCCTCTACGGCACCGACGCGATCAGCGAAGACGGTGGCGCGGAAAAAGGCAAAGGCTACAACAAGGTGCGTGGCGACAAAGTCATCGCCTTCGCCCGGGCCTTTCTCGACGAGGCCGCGCCACTGGCCGCCGGCTCCCACGTCGACTCGACCGCCTACAAAATCGCTGACGGCAAACTGCTGGTCACCCTCAAGGGCGGCAGCAACACCGGCCTGCGTGACGACGCTCAATTGATCGGTTTCCAGGGCGATGCCAATGCCCCGATCGCCATCCTGCTGAAGCACAACGGTCTGCATTTCGAAATCCAGATCGACGCCAGCACCCCGGTCGGCCAGACCGACGCCGCCGGCGTCAAAGACGTCCTGATGGAAGCGGCCCTGACTACCATCATGGACTGCGAAGACTCCGTGGCTGCCGTCGATGCCGACGACAAAGTGGTGATCTACCGCAACTGGCTCGGCCTGATGAAGGGCGACCTGGCGGAATCCGTGTCCAAGGGTGGCCAGACGTTCACCCGCACCATGAACCCGGATCGCAGCTACACCACGCCCAATGGCGGCGAAGTGACCCTGCATGGCCGCTCGCTGTTGTTCGTGCGCAACGTTGGTCACCTGATGACCATCGACGCGATCCTCGATAAAGACGGCAACGAAGTACCGGAAGGTATCCTCGACGGTCTGGTGACTTGCCTCGCGGCAATGCACAACCTCAATGGCAACACCTCGCGCAAGAACACCCGCACCGGTTCCGTCTACATCGTTAAACCGAAGATGCACGGCCCGGAAGAAGCGGCGTTCACCAACGAGCTGTTCGGCCGCATCGAAGATGTGCTGGGCCTGAAACGCAATACGCTGAAAGTCGGGATCATGGACGAGGAGCGCCGCACCACGGTCAACCTCAAGGCCTGCATCAAGGCGGCCAGCGAGCGCGTGGTGTTCATCAACACCGGCTTCCTCGACCGCACCGGCGACGAAATCCACACCTCCATGGAAGCCGGCCCGATGGTGCGCAAGGCTGACATGAAGGCCGAGAAATGGATCGGCGCCTATGAGAACTGGAACGTCGATATCGGTCTGAGCACCGGCCTGCAAGGTCGTGCGCAAATCGGTAAAGGCATGTGGGCAATGCCCGACCTGATGGCAGCGATGCTCGAACAGAAAATCGCTCACCCACTGGCCGGTGCCAACACCGCCTGGGTGCCATCGCCGACGGCTGCTGCGCTGCACGCGCTGCATTACCACAAGGTCGATGTGTTCGCCCGTCAGGCCGAACTGGCCAAACGTGCCCGCGCTTCGGTTGACGACATTCTGACCATCCCGCTGGCGGTCAACCCGAACTGGACGCCAGAGCAGATCAAGAACGAACTGGACAACAATTCTCAGGGCATTCTTGGCTATGTGGTGCGCTGGATCGACCAGGGCGTTGGCTGCTCGAAAGTACCGGACATCAATGACGTCGGCCTGATGGAAGACCGTGCCACGCTGCGTATCTCCAGCCAGCACATCGCCAACTGGCTGCGCCACGGTGTGGTCACCGAAGCGCAAGTGATGGAAAGCCTCAAGCGCATGGCGCCGGTAGTGGACCGTCAGAACGCCAACGACCCGCTGTACCGTCCGCTGGCGCCGAACTTCGACAGCAACATCGCCTTCCAGGCGGCGGTCGAACTGGTGATCGAAGGCACCAAGCAGCCGAACGGCTACACCGAGCCGGTGCTGCACCGTCGTCGCCGTGAGTTTAAGGCTGCCAACGGCCTGTAATTCTACGTAGACGCTGGATATGAAAAAGCCCTGATCTTTGGATCAGGGCTTTTTTTTGTGAAAGCAGAATCAAAAGATCGCAGCCTTCGGCAGCTCCTACAGGTGATTGTTGATCGTTCCCACGCTCCGCGTGGGAATGCAGCCCGGGACGCTCCGCGTCCCAACAGCGGACGCAGAGCGTCCATTGAGGCATTCCCACGCAGAGCGTGGGAACGATCGGCAAATCAGGCGCTATGGCTCTATGCCCAACTCATGTTTGACCAACCCGAGCAACTTGCCCGTATCAATCGGCTTGAGCAGAAAATCCACCACGCTCAAATGCATCGCCGCAATCGCGTCTTTCACATCGGCATCGCCGGACACAATGATGATCGGCAGCGCCGCCCGCACCGATTCGCGCACCTGTCGAATCAGCTCAAGGCCATCGACATTGCCCATGCGCAAATCAGTGATCACCAGCCCGATCGAAGGTTTTTCCTCGAGCATCTTCAGCGCCGTTTCGCCGCTGGCGGCGGTCATGCAGCGAATACCGTCCAACGCCAATATCTCCGCGAGCAACTCCCGAGCGTCCTTGTCGTCATCGACGATCAGCACACGCTGCGGCGGCAGGTCGGGTTCGAGCATCACAGCGCTGAGCGCTTCCCGCTCGGCGTCGCTCAAAATATCGTGGTCGGACATGGCGTTCTCTATGTTTCCAAATCAATCACCTGCACAGTCGTCAGACATCGCCATGCAGAGCTTCAATGTGCACTTCGTCGGATTTTTTTCCAATAGCCGGACGGTTGAATTCCCGACTGATTTTGTAGGGCACTTCCCAAATGTGCCCAACGGCATGGCAAACCTAGACTTACGTCCAATGGGCACCCTGCTCGCCGGGGCCGACCATGGCTGCAACGATCCGACAACAACAATTCGAAAAAGACTGCGGTAATGGTTATGAGTAAAGCGGACGCCTTCACCCAGGCAGGGAAAACCGCGGTGTTGCAGAACATTCAGGGCACCCTGCAATTCCTTCAGCGCTTCCCGCCCTTCAATCAGATGGAACACGCCCACCTCGCGTATCTGGTGGAGCAATGCCAACTGCGCTTTTACGCTCAGGGCGAGAGCATCATCAAACCCACCGATGGCCCGGTCGAGCACTTCTACATCGTCAAACAGGGCCGCGTGGTGGGTGAACGTCAGCACATCACCAAGCCCGGCACCGAAACCACCTTTGAAATCACCACCGGCGAATGCTTCCCCCTCGCCGCGCTGCTCGGCGAGCGGGCAACGCGCACCGAGCATCTGGCCGGCGAAGACACCTTCTGCCTGCAACTGAACAAACCGGCGTTCATCAAACTGTTCGCGCTGTCCAACGCCTTTCGCGACTTTGCTTTGCGCGGGGTCAGCAGCCTGCTTGATCAGGTCAACCAGCAAGTCCAGCAGAAAGCCGTGGAAACCCTCGGCACCCAGTATTCGCTGAACACCCGACTGGGTGAATTGGCCATGCGTCATCCAGTGACGTGCAGCCCTGAAACGCCGTTGCGTGACGCGGTGAAGTTGATGCATGAGCAACAGGTCGGCAGCATCGTCGCGGTGGATGAACACAAGGCGCCACTGGGGATTTTCACTTTGCGCGACCTGCGCCATGTGGTGGCTGAAGGCGTGGGCGATTTCAGCGAAGCCATCGAACATCACATGACCCGTGCGCCGTTTTATCTGTCGCCGGATCACAGTGCATTCGACGCGGCGATTGCCATGACCGAGCGGCACATCGCTCACGTCTGCCTGGTCAAGGATCAGCGCCTGTGCGGCGTGGTGTCCGAGCGTGATCTGTTTTCCCTGCAACGCGTCGATCTGGTGCACCTGGCCCGGACCATCCGCAGTGCCCAGCGCGTCGAACAACTGGTGTCCCTGCGCGGTGAGATCGGCCAATTGGTCGAGCGCATGCTCGCCCACGGCGCCTCTTCAACCCAGATCACCCACATCATCACCCTGCTCAACGACCACACCGTGTGCCGGGTGATCGAACTGACCCTCGCCGAAAAAGGCGACCCCGGCGTGCCGTTCAGTTGGCTGTGTTTCGGCAGTGAAGGCCGGCGCGAGCAAACGCTGCACACCGATCAGGACAACGGCATTCTGTTCGACGCTCGCGATGCGGCGCACGCGGCGGAAATTCGCGGCAAGCTGCTGCCGATCGCGCAGCAGATCAACCAGAGCCTGGCGCAATGCGGCTTTACTCTGTGCAAGGGCAACATCATGGCCGGCAACCCCGAGCTGTGTTTGTCGCGCGCGGAATGGGCGCGGCGTTTTGCGGCGTTTATTCGCGAGGCGACGCCGGAGAATCTGTTGGGCTCGAGCATCTATTTTGATCTGCGGGTGGTCTGGGGCGATGAAAGCGGTTGCGCGCAACTGCGTCGGGGGATTCTCGAGCAGGTCGGCGACAACCGTCTGTTCCAGCGCATGATGGCCGACAACGCCCTGCGCAATCGCCCGCCGGTCGGGCGTTTCCGCGAGTTTGTACTGGCGCGCAAGAACGGCGAGAAAGCCACGCTGGATTTGAAAGTTCAGGGTCTAACCCCATTCGTCGATGGCGCACGCCTGCTGGCGCTGGCCAACGGCATCGACGCCAACAACACCCTCGAACGCTTTCGCCAACTGGTCGATAAAGAAGTCATCGAACCACTCGACGGCGCCGCGTATGAAGAGGCTTACCACTTCATTCAGCAAACGCGCATGCAGCAACATCAGTTGCAGACCCGGGAGAATCTGCCCTACTCCAACCGTGTCGATCCCGACAGCCTCAACCACCTCGACCGACGCATCCTGCGCGAATCCCTGCGTCAGGCTCAACGCCTGCAAAGCAGCCTGACCTTGCGGTATCAGCTATGAGCCTGTTCTCGTGGCTGCGTACGGCCAGCCCGGTGGTGCCGGCCGAGCTGCAACACCGCCTGGCGCGGTTGCCGGCGATCAGCGCGTTGAGCGATTGCAGCCTGCGCGAACAGCGCTGGGTGGTGCTGGATCTGGAAACCACTGGGCTGAACCTGAACAAGGATCGCGTGTTGTCGATCGGCGCCGTGGTGATCGACGACGCTGCGATCGATTTCAGTCAGCAGTTCGAACGGACCTTGCAATGTCGTGAACTGAAGCTCAGCCCCAGTGTGTTGATCCATGGCCTGGGGCCGAATGAACTTGCCGCCGGCAGCGACCCGGCCGAAGCGTTAGTGGACCTCATGGAGTTTATCGGCGACAGCCCGGTGCTGGCGTTTCATGCGCCGTTCGATCAGCACATGCTCGGGCGCGCGCTGAAGGAGCATCTGGGGCACAAGTTGCAGCAGGTGTTTCTGGATGTCGCGGATATTGCGCCGCTGGTGTGCCCGCAGGCGAATATTCGCGAGGCCGGGCTGGATGAGTGGATCGACTGGTTTCGCCTGGAAGTGTTCGAACGGCATAACGCCAGTGCCGATGCGCTGGCCACGGCGGAATTGGCGTTGATTCTGTTCAGTCGGGCGCGGGGGCAGCAGATTCATAGTCCGCTGAATTTGCAGCAGCGCTTGAGTCAGTGGAAGCGCCGACAACAAGCGCCGTCCTTTTAGATTTCCGTTGGCTGTTCTGGCCTCTTCGCGAGCAGGCTCGCTCCCACATTTGGAATGCGATGCCTTGTGGGAGCGCGCCTGCTCGCGAAGAACGATGACGTGGTTTCCCTGATGCCACCTGACCAGTGGCCAATTGCTAACCATTCCCACCTCTGCCAGAATCGCGAACAATTCGCGTTAGTTAATATTTCCCAATCGGTGATGTCCGGTGTCGTCAGTCCCAAGCCCTCACAATCAGCTCGTCGGTGCGATGTATCGCGACCATCGCGGTTGGCTGCTGGCGTGGCTACGGCGCAACGTGGCCTGTCCGCAGCGGGCCGAAGACCTGAGCCAGGACACCTTCGTGCGCCTGCTCGGCCGCGATGAACTGCTGACACCGCGCGAGCCCCGAGCCTTTCTCGTGGCGATTGCCAAGGGTCTGTTGTTTGACTACTTCCGCCGCGCCGCGCTGGAGCAGGCTTACCTCACTGAGTTGATGCTGATCCCCGAGGGCGAACAACCGTCGGTGGAAGAACAGCAAATGATCCTCGATGACCTCAAAGCCATCGACCGCCTGCTCGGCAAACTGTCGACCAAGGCCCGCGCCGCCTTCCTTTATAACCGCCTCGATGGCCTCAGCCATGCCGAGATCGCCGAGAAACTTGGCGTTTCAGTGCCGCGCGTGCGCCAGTATCTGGCTCAGGGGATTCGTCAGTGCTACATCGCGCTCTACGGTGAGCCGACGTGAGCCCTGCCAGTTCCAGACCGGTGCCGGCGCATGTGCTGGATGCGGCGATTGCCTGGCAGTTGACGCTCGATTCGAGCAGCCCGCTGGAGCGCGAGGAATTCGCCAAATGGCACGCGGCAAATGAAGAACATGCCCGCGCATGGCGTCAATTGGGCATGCTCGACCAACGCTTCAGCGTGGCCAAAGGCCCGGCCCGCAGTGCACTGCTGCAATCGCGCGAAGGCATCCGCCGGCGCGTGCGCAAACTGGGCAGCGGTCTGGCCAGTGTTGTCGTGGTGATCGGTCTGGGATTGTTTGCCGCTGAGCGTTACTTGCCGCTGGACTACTGGCTGGCCGATCAGCGCACCGCAACTGGCGAACAGCGCATCGTACGCCTGGCCGACGGCACCGTGCTCAACCTCAATACTCACAGCGCCGTGGATGTGCGCTTCGATGAGAAGCAGCGCCTGATCGTCTTGCAGGAAGGCGAGATCCTCGTCGAAACCGGCCACGGCGATGCACGGCCATTTATCGTCGAAACCCGCGAAGGCAGCATGCGCGCGCTGGGCACGCGGTTCCTGGTCAAGCGCGAGGAACAAGGTACGCGTCTGAGCGTGCTGCAATCAGCGGTGGCGGCACACACGCAAGCGAATCCCGAAGAACAGATTTTGCGCGAAGGCCAGCAAGTATTGCTGCGCGGTGATGGGCTGGGCGCGATTGTCGCCCTCACGCCCGGCGCCGATGCCTGGACGCGCGGCATGCTGGTGGTGGATAACGCACGACTGAGCGATCTGGTGCATGAGCTGGGTCGTTATCGTCGTGGGCATCTGGGCGTTGCGCCGGAAGTGGCTGACTTGCGCATCACCGGCAGCTTCCCGCTGCATGACACCGACAAAGCCTTGAGCGCCCTGCTGCCAACCCTGCCAGTGCAGATCGAGCAGCACACACCGTATTGGGTGACGGTGGCCAAGGCTGATTCCAAGCCTGAATGATCGGGTGGCTGAGCGGTCGCCATCGCTGGCAAGCCAGCTCCCACAGGTTTCAGTGCTGCCCACAAAGTTGATGTTTACAGCACTCCCCTGTGGGAGCTGGCTTGCCAGCGATGAGGCCGCCAGCAGCTCCACAAAACCAGGCTCGCCATGTCTATCAGCAGCACCGCTGCAAGTTAATCGAAATTATTTCCATCCACCCCTATCACTTTTTGGTTTTCATCCGGCACACAGGCAATTGAGAAATATTTCCATTCAGGAGCCGCCGTATGTCCCGTTCGCTAGACACCTTGTTGCGCCCCAGTCTGCTGGCCGTCGCCATCGCTTTCAGCACTCCTCTGATCAGCAGCCCGTTGCTCGCCGTTGAACAAGCGTCCAGCGTTCGCGCCTACAACCTGCCGGCGGCGCCCTTGGCCACCACCCTCAACCAGATCGCCAGCCAGGGCGGCCTCGCCCTGTCGCTGAATCCTTCGCTGGCGGCTGGCAAGACCTCGGCACCGGTCAACGGTCAGTACGATGCGGCCGGCGCTCTGCGCGCGGCTCTGCAAGGCACCGGTCTGCAACTGGAACAGGCCAGCACGGGGACTTACACCCTGGTCGCCGTGCCGGAAGGCGTGATGGCGCTACCGGAAACATCGGTCATCGGTGTGGAAAATCTGGAAACCGCTTGGAGCCCGGTCGAAGGCTACACTGCCACCCGCACCGCCGCCGGCACCAAAACCGACACCGCGCTGGTTGAAGCACCGCGTTCGATCTCCGTGGCCACGCGCCAGCAGATGGACGACCGCAGCGTGCACAGCCTCGATGACGCCGTGCGCTACATGCCCGGCATCACCGCCAGCAGCTACGGCAGCGACACCCGTATCGACTGGCTGCGCGTGCGTGGTTTCGAACCGACTCAGTTCCTCGACGGCCTGCCGCTGCCAAGAGGCATCTACGCCAACCCGAAACCGGAAACCTGGAACCTCGATCGCCTCGCCCTGCTACGCGGCCCGGCTTCGTCGGTTTACGGCCAGACCCCGCCAGGCGGTCTGCTGGACATGGTCAGCCGTCGTCCAAGCGCCGAAGCCAGCAGCGAAATCCAGTTGCAGTACGGCAGCGACAACCACCGCCAGATCAACTTCGCCAGCACCGGCAAGATCGATGACGCCGGGCAATTTCTGTATGGCATCAGCGGCGTGGTGCGCGACAGCGACACGCAGATCGACCACATCGAAAACAAGCGCTACAACATCGCGCCGAGCCTGACCTGGAACATCGACGACGACACCAAGTTGACCTTGCTCTCACAGTTCACCCGCGACGATACCGGGGTCACCAGTCAGTTCTATCCGATCCAGGGCACCAAGATCGACATGCCGTTCGGCAAGATTTCCCACCACAAGAATCTGGGCGATCCTGATTACGACTTCTACGACCGCACCTACTACGCGCTCGGTTATGCCTTTGAACATCGCCTGAATGATGTCTGGCAGTTCAAACAGAATCTGCGTTACACCAAGTCCGATCTGTCGTTCCAGACCGTGACCGTCAACAGCTACAACACGACCATTCCCGGCTTCACCGTTGACGATCAGGGCAATGTCGGTCGCGGCACCACCAATGTCGATGAGGACATCAGCCAATTCGCCGTGGACAACAACTTCCAGGCTGACTTCGCTACGGGCGACATCCGTCATACCTTGCTGCTGGGTCTCGACCATCAGCGCAGCAACGACAACTACACCTCGATCTTCGGCAGCGCGCCGGACATCAACGTCAACAACCCGATCTACGGCCAGCCGATTACGCGTCCGCCACGTTCCTCGGCGTTCTACGACTACAACCAGAAAACCAACCAGACCGGTCTCTACGTGCAGGACCAGATGGCGCTGGACCAGTGGCGTCTGACCTTGGGCGGTCGTGAAGACTGGGTACACACCAGCACCAGATTCCTCAACAAGGGCGATGCCACCAACACCCAGCGTGACAAGGCGTTCAGCGGTAACGCGGCGATCAGCTATGTGTTCGACTCGGGCTTCGTGCCATACCTGTCGTATGCCGAATCCTTCCAGCCAACCAGCGGCGCCGATGCCAGCGTCACTGAGTCGTTCAAGCCGACCGAAGGCAAACAATGGGAACTGGGCATCAAGTACCAGCCACCGGGCAGCAAAACCCTGCTCAGTGCAGCGGTGTATGACCTGACCCAGAAGAACGTCGCGGTCAACAACATCGTCAACAACGTGACCATCACCAGCCAGACCGGCGAAGTGAAAGTCAAAGGCCTGGAGCTTGAAGCGGTTTCGGATGTCACCGATAACCTGAAAGTCATCGCCGCCTACACCCTGGCCAAGTCCGAAGTGCAGAAAGGTGTCGACAAGGGCAATCGCCTGCAACTGATGCCGAACCAGCAAGCCTCGCTGTGGACCGACTACACCTGGCACAGCGGCGTGCTCGACGGTTTCGGCATCGGCGGCGGGGTGCGCTACACCGGCAACACCTACGGCGACAAGGCCAACACCTGGCTGGGCAAGGCCGACGCCTACACCGTGTTCGACGCAGCCGTGCATTACGACCTCGGCCGACTGGACAACAGCCTCAAAGGCGCGTCGCTGGCACTCAACGCCACCAACCTGTTCGACAAGGACTACATCTCCACCTGCGACGGTTACTACTGCTACTACGGCGACCAGCGCAGTGTGGTCGCCAGCGCTACTTACAAGTGGTAAACGACTGAGCTGAAACAGGCCCTGTTACCAGGCCGTCCCCCGTGGACGGCTTCGGTGTTTTTGAAGGTCATGAAATGAAAAGTAAAACAATTCGCCGCTGGTCGTTCATCCACACCTGGACCAGCCTGGTTTGCACCGTGTTTTTGCTGATGCTGGCACTGACCGGTCTGCCGCTGATCTTTCACCACGAAATCGAGCACTTGCTCGGCGATGCTCCTGAAGTGCGCGAGATGCCGGCGGACACGCCGCGTCTGAATCTGGCGCAACTGGTTGAAGCCGCGGAAAAACATCGCCCGGATGAAGTCGTGCAGTACTTCGGCTTCGACGACGATGAGCCGAATGCCGTCCTGACGATCATGGCGAAAACCGCCGGCACCGAGCCGAACTCTTCGCACACCTTCATGCTCGATGCTCGCACCGGTGAAGCGCTGGAAACCCCTGCGGCCAACGGTGGCCTGATGCTGTTTATCCTGCGCTTGCATGTCGACATGTTCGCCGGATTGCCAGGCAAATTGCTGCTGGCGTTCATGGGACTGCTGTTTGTCGTGGCGATTGTCTCGGGGACGGTGCTGTACCTGCCGTTCATGCGCCGCCTGAACTTCGCCACCGTGCGTCAGGACAAATCCACACGCCTGCGCTGGCTGGACCTGCACAACCTGATCGGCGTTGTCACCCTGACCTGGGCCTTGGTGGTCGGCGTGACCGGGGTGATCAGCGCCTGCGCCGATCTGCTGATCGCTGCCTGGCGCAACGATGCGCTGAACACATTGATTGCGCCCTACCGCGATGCGCCGCCGCTGACGCAACTGGCACCGGCCACGCGTTTGCTCGACATCGCCGGCGAAGTCGCGCCGGGGATGAAACCAGACTTCATTGCCTTTCCCGGCACACGGTTCTCCAGCGAACACCACTACTCGGTGTTCATGAAGGGCGGCACGCATCTGACCTCGCATCTGCTGACGCCGGTGCTGATCGACGCCACTACCCTGCAAGTCACCGCCGTAGCCGAACGCCCGTGGTACATGGACGCCATGGGCATGTCGCAGCCGCTGCACTTCGGCGACTATGGCGGCATGCCGATGAAGATTCTCTGGGCGACGCTGGATGTGCTGACCATCATCGTCCTCGGCAGTGGCGTGTACCTGTGGGTGGTGCGGCGTAAAGCAGCCAAGCCTGCGCTGGAAACGGCGGAGGCGTCTGCATGAAGCCGCGTCAGTCGAATTTCTGGAAGGTCTTCAGCACGCCGCTGGTGATCGCTCTGCTCAGTGCAGCGGGGTTGTTTGCGGCGTTGCTGGGGGATGGGATCTGGGATGCGTTGAGCTGGGTTGGGCTGGGTGTTCCGGCAATTCTGGCGATCAGGGGATTGCTGCAGCGCAGTTAGTTTCTTTGTTGTCGGTAATGGCCTCATCGCTGGCAAGCCAGCTCCCACAGGGGTTGATGCTGAATCTGAAATTTGTGTTCGCTGCAAAAACTGTGGGAGCTGGCTTGCCAGCGATGGCGATCTCACGAACACCATCAATTCCTCGCCAGCCACAGTGGTTGTAGCTAGGCTAACCTCCTGCTCTTCGATGCTCACGAGGTTTGCCAATGTCCGCCCCCAGCATGACCCTGTTCCACAACTCGCTGTCCCCGTTCGTTCGCAAAGTGATGGTGTTGCTGCACGAGACCGGTCAGCAGGATCGCGTCGCGTTGCAAGACTGCGTGCTCAGCCCAGTCAGCCCCGATCCGACCCTCAACGCCGACAACCCGCTGGGCAAGATCCCGGCCCTGCGCCTGGCCGATGGCAACGTCATCCATGACAGCCGCGTGATCCTCGATTACCTCGACCACCAACACGTCGGCAACCCGCTGATCCCCCGCGACGGCTCGGCCCGCTGGCGGCGCCTGACCCTGGCCTCGATGGCCGACGGGATCATGGATGCTTCGGTGATGGTGCGTTACGAACAGGCGCTGCGTGCTCCGGAAAAGCACTGGGACGAATGGCTCGACGCCCAGCGCGAGAAGATCCGCCGTGCGCTCGCACTGCTGGAAACGGACGCGATCGCCGAGCTGACCAGTCACTTCGATGTCGCCGCAATCAGCGTCGCCTGTGCACTGGGCTACCTCGACCTGCGCTTCCCTGAAATGGACTGGCGGACCGCCAATCCACAATTGGCCAACTGGTACTTTGAAGTCAGCCAGCGACCGTCCATGATCGCCACGATGCCCAAGGTTTAAATCGGCGGCGCCTGTTCCGGCCTCATCGCTGGCAAGCCAGCTCCCACAGGATCCTTGTCGGATCGCAAATACGCGTAAGACATCAATCCACTGTGGGAGCTGGCTTGCCGGCGATGGCACCACCTCGGTTCCGGCGGCAGTGACGCAAAGATCAGCGTAACCAACACCTCAGCCTCCCGCTGATCCTCACGCAGCCCGCTCATTGCACCGCCCCAATATCAAACTCCAACGGCTTGGCCGGCTTCTGCCCGATCCCGTACCAGTCCAGTTTGCGCGTCAGCACCATGAACACACCGAGCAAGCCGAACAACAACAGCGAGCCCATCAACAGCGCGTAATCCTCGGCACTCAACAATCCATAGAGCAGGCCATACAACGCCGCCAATCCCGCCGAAAAACTCAAACCGTGGCGCACGCTGCGCAGCACGTGGCAAACGTAAAAGCCGATCAACAACACGCAGCCACTGGCCGACAACAGATACGCCAAGGCAAACCCGATGTGCTCCGACAGCGACAGCAGCAACAGGTAAAAGAAAGCCAGTGCCACGCCGACCAAGGCGTACTGCACCGGGTGAACCGCCAGACTTTTCAGCACTTCGAACAAGAAGAAACCGGCGAACGTCAGAACGATGAACAGCAGCGCATATTTGATCGCCCGGTCACTCTTCAGATACTGATCCACCGGATCGATGAAGCTCACGCCAAAGCTGCGGCCGTTGAACGCCTCGCAGTCATTGCTGCTCACGCAACGGCTCATGGCGTCCTGCAAATTGGTGGAGAAGAACGTGGTCTGCCAGTCGGCGCTGAAACCGGCATCGTTGATTTCACGTTTGACGGGCAGGAAGTTGCCGACAAAGCTCGGGTGCGGCCAGTTGGCGGTGAGGCTCACGCTACTGCTCTTGCCCACCGGCAGCACCTGCAGCGAACCGGTGCCTTGCAGGCGCAGATCAAAACCGAACGCCAATTCGGTGGCTTTACTGGTGTCGAGCAGCGGCAACGTGACGCGTACACCTTCGCCGAGCCAGCCGACCTGGGTGCCCGGGACAAAGTCCAGGCGCTGGCCCTCGAGCTCCAGTTTCAAAGCGTTTTCGATGCCGCGAATGTCGCTGATGCCGACCGCGAGAAACGGCGCGTCGAACTGGTAGTCGGCGAAGTCTTCCTTGATGCCCAACTGGGCCGGCAGCGAGAACTGACCGTTGATGCGGTTATCGGCGTGGAACAACCGCGCTTCGTAAATACCCCGGGCGCGCAACTCGGTCTGCACTTGGCCATCGAGTTCGAAGCGCTCCGGCAGAAAGTACAAACGCCCGCGTTCCTCCCGGGGATCGTCGTAGCGCTTGTTGGTTTTGTCGTTGATCTTCCAGTTGTGAATCACCTTGCGATACGGCACCACCATCACCGGCCCGCTCACTTGCTGGTTGTAACTGGCACTGCGAGCGATGTCCTGCAGCACGCCGTCGCGCAATTGCTGGCGATCGTCGATTACGCCGTCGATCATCATTAACGGTATGAGTAACAGCAGGATCAACAGGGCAATGGCCCCGAGCTTAATGGTCAGATTCTTGTTCATGGGACTCTCCCTGTTTCGATGGGCAGAGTCTGATTCGGCTGTTTGAGGGTTTTATGGGGGGAATGTGGAGATTGTGTGGAGACAGTTCGGGCCCCATCGCGGGCAAGCCCGCTCCCACAATGATTCAGGTGTACACAATCGTCGCTTACGACAGAAAATCCTGTGGGAGCGGGCTTGCCCGCGATGGCCGTGACACGGTTTCAAGGCAAGCGCAGGGCCACTTCAACGCCGTTTTCAACATTGCGAATGCTCATTGAGCCACCATGCAACTTGACCACCTCTTCAACGAAGTTAAGCCCCAATCCCGTGCTTTTGCGCCCACTGTCCGGGCGCGGCAATGAGTAGAAGCGCTCAGTCAAACGCGGCAAGGCGTAATCCGGAATCGGCGCAGTTTCATTGAACAAGCGAAACTCGATCTGCTCGCCGACGCGCTCGGCGCTGAAGCGCAACAACCCCTGCGGCGGGGTGAAATCCAGCGCGTTTTCCAGCAGATTGCCCAACGCCTGACGCAGCAAAAACGGTTCGCCGATCAGCAGCATATCCGCCGCAATCGTCTGTTCGATCCGCAACTGTTTGCCTTCAATCCGCGCCGCCTGCGCCTGCAACAACTCATCGACCAACACCGCCAGCGGCACCGCCACCCGTTCCTCCAGGCCATGCCGCTGTTCGACCTGCGCCAGATTCAGCAAGCGCTCGATCAACTGCTGCATCCGCGCACTTTCGCTGTCGATGTTGCCGACAAACCGCAGTCGCTGAATCGCAGGCATGTCACCTTGCAGCAACTCCGCCGCGCCGCGAATCGCCGCCAGCGGACTTTTCAGTTCGTGGGTCAGGGTGTGCACGTAGCGCTCGACGTAAGCCTTGCCCTCCAGTTGCGTGCGCATCTGCTCGACCGCCGTAGCCAGTTGCTCCAGCTCACCGCCGCGATAGTGCGGCACTTCAACGCGCCGACCTTCGCTGACAGCCTCGGCATACCTCGTCAAACGGTGCAGCGCGCGACTCAGCCACCACGACAGCAAGGCGCCGAACAACAGGCCGAGGCCGATCAGGCCCGCACCGTAGAACAGCAAACGCCGTTCGGTACGATCGACATAGGGCTGTAACGAGCTGTTGGGTTTGGCCACGGTCACCACACCGATGATCCGGCCGTTATCGCGGATCGGGGCGCCGACGTGCATCACCGATGAGGCCGGGTCATCCGGATCGCTGCGACTGGAACGCGCACCGTATTCGCCGCGCAGGGTCAGGTAGACATCGTTCCAGCGCGAGTAATCCTGACCGACCGCCACGCCGCTGGAATCGAGCACCACGATGCCTTTGGCGTCGGTGACGTAGATGCGATGGTTGACCTGATTTTTCGGCAAACCCCAGATGGTCGCTTGCGGCTGGCGTTCGCCATAGGCACGCAGCAACTCGGGCCAGCGGTTCTCGCTGAGGGTGCCTGCCTTGAAATCGTCACGGAGAATTTCCGCCATCAGGTTGGCGGTATCGACCAGGGTTTCTTCGGTGGACTGGCGCACGCCGGGGCGGATTTCTTCCATCACTGTGTTGAGCACGAAATAGCCGGTCAGGCCGACAAACAGCACATACACCAGAAAAATCCTCAGCCCCAACGACATCAGCTGTGCCCCGGGCTGTAGCTGTAACCGAGGCCGCGATGGGTCTGGATCGGCTCGGCGTCGGCGCGCACCAGTCGCAGTTTGGCCCGCACGCTTTTAATGTGGCTGTCGATGCTGCGCTCGTAACCGGCATCGGCGGCGACACCCAGCGCATCGAGCAATTGCTCGCGGCTGAACACCCGTTCGGGTTGGTCGAGCAAGCATTGCAACAGGCGGAATTCGTGGCGGGTCAGGCTCAGGGTCTGGCCGCGATAGGCAATCTGCACGCGCTCGGGATCAATGCGAAACAGCGCCGAGGAGGCCTCGATTGGCGGGCGCGGCGCCATGCGCTTGAGGATCGCCCGGACCCGTGCCGCGACTTCTCGAGGGCTGAACGGCTTGACCACGTAGTCGTCGGCGCCGATCTCCAGGCCCACAACACGGTCGATCTCGGCGTTGCGGGCGCTAAGGAACAGCACCGGCACTTCGCTGAAACGGCGTAGCTGCTTGCAGGTTTCGAAACCACTGATGTCCGGCAGGCCGATGTCGAGAATGATCAGATCGGCCGGCGTCTGGCGCTGGTGCGCAAGCGCTGCCTCACCGAGGCTCACCCAGGTGGTGATGAACCCCTCGCCCTGCAAGGCAAAAATCAGCGTGTCGGCAATCGCCGCTTCGTCTTCGACAATCAGGATATGAGGCATGGCGTCCGAGCCCGTGGGTTAAGTGCGCGAACGGTGCCCCAAGCGTGCCTTTACGTCAATGAGACCACTTGGCGCTAGCAGTCCGGTTTGTCGGCGGTGAAGCGCCGCGCCGGGTTCACCGCCGCGCCAAATTCACGCAAGGCCTTGGCACCGATCAGCAGCGGATAGTTGAAGTTGCTGCGGTCGGTCAGATTGACCTCCACGGTACGCTTGACGTCGCCCAGGCACAGCTCCAGATCGACCACTGGCCGTTTCGCGACTTCGGTGCTTTCGCCTTCGTCTTCTTCATCCGAACGGCTCTTGATCTTGCTGATTCGCGCGACCTTGTGTTCATAGACCTTGTTGCTGGCGTCCTTGGTGCCGAGACGGAACCGCACCCAGTCTTCGCCATCACGGGTGAAGGTTTCGATATCCTTGGCCGACAGCGACGCTGTCAGCGCACCGGTGTCCATCTTGGCCTTGAGCACTTCACCGCCGATTTCCGGCAGCGCGATGTATTCGTAGCGCCCGTACAGGGTCGGCTCGGCGGCCATGACCGGGAGGGCGACGAGGGCAAACAGTGCAAGGAGGGATTTCACGTAAGGGGCTTCCTTGGAAAATGAGGGCGGCAGACGTGGGATTTTAGACAGCCAGCAAGCAATTCGTTCGCCGCTGAGCCCGCATCGCTGGCAAGCCAGCTCCCACAAGGATCTTCAACGAATGTAATTCTTGCGGACACCCGATAAACCTGTGGGAGCTGGCTTGCCAGCGATGAGGCCAGCACATTCAGCGAAATATCTGACCCAAGCATACCCAGCCAAAAGTGAAACATTCGTCACCCCCGATTTGGCCTGTCGCCCGAAGCCACTTATCATGGCGCGCTCATCCGACTTCATAGAGTTGCTTATGCGCCGCCTGCTCACCGGCTGTTTCGTCACCCTGCTGCTGTTGCTCAACACCCTGATCCTGATCGGGCCGTTGCTGGTGTTTGCCCTGCTCAAACTGGTGGCGCCCGGGCGCTGGCGCGATTACGCGTCGTGGGCGGTGATGTGGATCGCCGAGACCTGGGCCGAAATCGACAAGCTGATTTTTCGCCTGTGCATTCCCACTCAATGGGACATTCGCGGCGGCGCAGACCTGCGTGGCGACACGTCCTATCTGGTGGTCAGCAATCATCAGTCGTGGGTCGATATTCCGGCGCTGATCCAGACACTCAACCGGCGCACGCCGTTCTTCAAGTTCTTCCTCAAGAAAGAGCTGATCTGGGTGCCGTTCCTCGGGCTGGCGTGGTGGGCGCTGGATTACCCGTTCATGAAGCGCTACACCAAGGCGTTTCTGGCCAGGCACCCGGAGCTGGCGGGCAAGGATCTGGAAATCACCAGACAAGCCTGCGAGTTGTTCAAGCGTCAGCCGGTGACCGTGGTGAATTATCTGGAAGGCACCCGCTACACCGGTACGAAAAGCGCACAGCAACAATCACCGTTCAAGCACTTGCTCAAGCCTAAGGCCGGCGGCGTGGCGTTTGTCCTGGCGGCGCTGGGTGAACAGCTGGATGCGATTCTCGACGTCACCGTGGTTTATCCACAGGAGAACATTCCGGGGTTCTGGGACTTGATCAGCGGCAACGTGCCGCGGGTGATCATCGACATTCAGACCCGCGAGCTCGACCCGGCGCTGTGGCAGGGCGATTACGAGAACGATCCGCTGTTTCGCGAGAAGGTCCAGAGCTGGGTCAACCAGCTCTGGACCGAGAAAGATCTGCGCATCGCCGAACTGCGCGGCGAGCGCAACTGAATCAGCTGCCGGTGCCGGCGCCCCAGATGCTGCCCAGGCTTTGCAGCAGCGGGCCGCCGACGCCTTGATCACCCAGATACTTGAGCAGCACCGGGGCAAACTGGCCGACCATGCCGCTGTCCATGCCCAATGCGCCGAACGCATTGTTCAGGTCATTGGTGTTCTTGACGTTGCCCAGGGCGTTTTCCAGCCCGGCGGATTTGCCCGACGAACCCAGCAAGCCGCTCAACGCCGCCATGTTGCCGCTACCGCCCGACAGCTTGTCGATGCCCGGCACTTCTTTGGCCAATTGCGAATAATCGGTGCTGCTCAATTGGTTCTTGGCCAGGCCTAGCATGGCGCTGGTGCCGCCGACCGCTTGCTGAGGGGTAACACCCAGACCGGTGACGGCTTGCAGCAAACCGGCGGTTTCCGAGGTCGGCGCGGCGGCGGTGGCCGAGTTGCCACCCTGCATGCTCGCAGCCGCTTTGGTCACATCGTCCAGGCTGAAACCGGCGAACACCGGGCTGGCCGCAAGGGTCATCAGCGAAGCCATTGCAATACCGCGTGAAATCTTCATTCAGACATCCTCTTGCGCTGCAAAAACCACCCTTCGATGGGCGGCGAAACTGCCGATTTGACCGGGTATCCGCCGGCATGTTCCAAACCTGCGCATCCATTTTCAGCATAGCCACGTATATAAATCGTGAAACCCCGGAATGGCCGCGATGAATGGCACAAGCGCTATCGCTGAACTAGCCTGTGAGCAAACCGAGATCAGTCCTCGTCGCCTGCCTTTTGCCTGGAGAGACGTCATTTCCATCGCCGACACCGATCAGTTGCGACAGCTGTTGGCCCAGTGTTCACTGGGTGATCGTCGCGCCTTCGAAACGCTGTACCGCAGCGTCGGCCCGCGCCTGCACGGTGTGGCCCTGCGCTTTATGGGGCGTGCGGATCTGGCCGAAGAGGTCTTGCAGGAAAGCTTCGTGCGCATCTGGAACAACGCCTCGCGCTACGAAGCGCATCTGTCAGCACCGCTAACCTGGATGATCAACATCACTCGCAATCAGGCGATCGATCAGTTACGCAAACACCGCGACCGGCCGCTGAGCGATCTTGAGCAGGACGGGTTGGCGGATGAGAGCCCTTCGGCGCATGAGCAATTGAGCAGCGCCCGCGAGGCTCACGCCCTGAACCGCTGCCTGGAAAGCCTCGACAGCATGCAGCGCCAGTCGATCAGCGTGGCGTATTTTCACGAGTTGTCCTGCACCGAACTGGCCGAGCATCTGGCCACGCCGCTGGGCACAGTCAAATCGTGGATCCGCCGGGGCATGGAGCGACTGCGTCGGTGCCTTGAATCATGAACTACCAGACTCCTGCCCTGCGCCGTGCCCTCGCCGCCGACTACGCCATCGGCTTGATGTCCACGGCTGCGCGTCGACGCTTTGAGCAATTGTTGCTGGATGACGCTGCGTTGCGGGCGGAAGTGGCGCAATGGCAGGACACGCTGGCGAGCCTCACCGAATCCCTGCCTGAACAACCGGTGCCCGACCGCGTGTGGCACGGCATTACCGCGCGCATCGAGCCGCAAGTGCTGCATGTGCCGCAAAAACGTCCGTTCTGGAATTGGCTGAGACTCACGGCAGCCGCCGCCTCAATCGTTGTGCTGGTTTTCCTCGGTTCGCTGTACGACCGTGACGACGCCCGCTACCGCGCCACCCTGCTGAGCGCCAATGCGCAACCGGCGCTGAAGGTCGAGGCGCATGCAGATTATCTGCAGGTCGAGCCGCTGATATTGGCGGCGGTTGATGCCGATCGCAGCCTGGAACTGTGGGCGATTCCGGCGGATGGCAAGCCGATTTCGCTGGGGGTGATTCCAGCGGGGGGTAAAGGCAAGGTTGAGTTGAGTGAGGCGCAGAAAGTCTTGATTGGCAAACCGATTGCATTGGCAGTGAGTCTGGAGCAGAAGGGTGGTTCGCCGACTGGGCAGCCGACTGGTCCGGTGCTGTATCAAGGGGCGTTGGCGGCCTTGTAAAGCCCCTCACCCTAACCCTCCCGAAACGTCGGACCGCCCGGAGGGAGAGGGGACTGACTGTGGGATATTTACGCAATACGCCGACCTGTAAGTGCCGTGCCGAATCCATAATCGACTCGATCTTTCAGGTCGACGTATGACACCAGACACCTCGGTCGGCCCCCTCTCCCTCCGGGCGGTCCGACGTTTCGGGAGGGCTGGGCGGGCGGCGTTCCGATGAGGGTAGCTTTTGACCTTGGCTCTCAACAAAAAAACGGCGACCCTGAGGTCGCCGTTTTTTTTATTGCGATAAGCCCTACGCCGCACTGAACAACTTATGCGGATCAATCACAAACTTCTTCGGCACGCCTGCATCGAACTCGCCGTAACCTTCCGGCGCCTGATCGAGGCTGATCACCTGCACACCCACCACTTCAGCAATGTTGATGCGATCCCACATGATCGCCTGCATCAGTTGGCGGTTGTACTTCATCACCGGGGTTTGCCCGGTGTGGAAGCTGTGGGATTTGGCCCAGCCCAGGCCGAAGCGGATGCTCAGGCTGCCCATTTTCGCGGCAGCGTCGACGGCACCCGGATCTTCGGTGACGTACAGGCCCGGAATACCGATCTTGCCCGCCACGCGCACCACGCCCATCAGCGAGTTGAGCACGGTGGCCGGGGCTTCGGACTTCACTCCGTCATGGCCGTGGCCACGGGCTTCGAAACCTACGCAATCCACCGCACAATCGACTTCCGGTTCGCCCAGCAGTGCGGCGATCTGTTCGTGCAGCGGCGTGTCCTTGGACAGGTCGACGATTTCGAAGCCCTGCGCCTTGGCGTGGGCCAGACGGATGGTGTTGACGTCACCGACGATCACTACCGCAGCGCCGAGCAGGCGTGCGGAGGCGGCAGCCGCCAAGCCAACGGGACCCGCGCCGGCAATGTAGACAGTGCTGCCCGGGCCAACACCGGCAGTGACCGCGCCGTGATAACCGGTCGGAAGAATGTCGGAGAGGCAGGTCAAGTCGCGGATTTTCTCCATGGCCTTGTCGCGGTCCGGCAGCTTCAGCAGGTTGAAGTCGGCGTACGGCACCAGCACGTATTCGGCCTGGCCGCCGGTCCAGTCGCCCATGTCGACGTAACCATAAGCACCACCGGCACGGGCCGGGTTGACGGTCAGGCAGACGCCGGTGTGTTGCTCTTTGCAGGAGCGGCAGCGCCCGCACGCGACGTTGAACGGTACGGAAACCAGGTCGCCGATTTTCAGGTTTTCGACGTCGGAGCCTTTTTCGATCACCTCGCCGGTGATTTCGTGGCCCAGCACCAGACCGGTCTGAGCGGTGGTGCGGCCGCGCACCATGTGTTGGTCGGAGCCGCAGATGTTGGTGGAAACCACTTTGAGAATGACCCCGTGCTCGATCTTGCGACCGCGCGGGTCCTGCATTTTCGGATAGTCGATTTTCTGTACTTCGACCTTGCCAGCGCCGAGATACACCACACCACGATTGCCAGACATGCTTTCACCTCGCTGTTGTTTTTATGGAACCGCGTTGCCCAGGCAGGCAGCGCGTTGAGTGCTCGGGTATAGATGCTGATTGTTGTGTTGCCTGTTATGGCCTCATCGCTGGCAAGCCAGCTCCCACAGGATTCGGGTTGGATTCAGATTTTGTATACGACACAAATCCCTGTGGGAGCTGGCTTGCCAGCGAAAGCGATCTAGAGAACGACCGTGCGATTGGCGTTGAGAAACACCCTGCGCTCAATGTGATAACCGACGGCACGAGCCAGGGTCAGACCCTCGATATCCCGCCCTTTGGCAATCAAATCTTCCGGGTAATGACTGTGATCCACCGCCTCGACGCCTTGAGCAATGATCGGCCCTTCATCGAGGTCGTTATTGATGTAATGCGCCGTCGCCCCCACCAGTTTCACGCCCTTGTTGTAGGCCTGGTGATACGGCTTGGCGCCCTTGAAGCCCGGCAGCAGCGAGTGATGAATGTTGATCGCCTTGCCATCGAGCTTGCGGCACAACTCCGGCGACAGCACTTGCATATAGCGGGCAAGAATCACCAGTTCGGCGCCGGACTCTTCAATCACCTGCCAGACCTGACGCTCCTGCGAAGGCTTGTCGTTGGGATCGAGGGGGAAATGGTAGTAGGGAATCTGGTGCCAGTCGGCCAGCGGCTTGAGGTCGGGATGGTTGGAGACCACCGCCGCCACATCCATCGACAACTGGCCGATGCGCTGGCGGTAGAGCAAGTCGTTGAGGCAGTGATCGGCCTTGGAAACCATGATCACCACTTTTGGCCGATAGTTCGGCGCGGTCAGCTCGAAGATCATGCCGAATGCCTGACCCCGCTCGGCTAGACCGGCGCGGAAGGATTGCTCGTCGAAACCGTCGGGCTGGCGGAATTCCACGCGAATGAAAAAACGCCCGGAGAGGCGGTCATCGAACGAGTGGTGCTCGGTGACGTAGCAACCCTGCTCGAACAGAAAACGCGTGACCGCGTCCACCGTGCCGAGGACGCTGGGGCAGTCGGCGGTCAGAATCCATGTGTCTGGGGCGCGGCTCATGGTGCGGTGACTCCTGTTTCAACATCTGTTAGCAGAGTGAACTCTGTGGCTATGCTGAACTGCTTTTGTGGCGAGGGGATTTATCCCCGATCGGCTGCGAAGCAGTCGTAAAACCTGTGTATTCGATCTACCTGATCAACACAGTGGCTGGTTTGGGGCGGCTTCGCCCCCCGTCGGGGATAAATCCCCTCACCACAGAAGCACGCACGACGGCAATTCAGTGTCAGGCCTGCACGCTCAACCCGTACTCAGCCGAAGCATCCTGCAACCACAACCACCAGTAATCCGAAAAGCTGCGACGAATCAGCAGTTCCCAGGTGTCTTCAGCCGTATGGCGGATCATCAGCTGCGACTTGGCGAACACCGTGCCGACCGCTTTACCCACCGGAAAATTGTTCGGGTGCACGTCATAACTGGTGGACTTCATCAGTACCTGACGCACGTTCGGCCCGCTCAGTTCGAGCACTTGCTGGCCGCCGCTGACGTTGACGATCGCGATGTGCAGATCGCCCAGCGCTTCGCGCAGTTTCTGTTCGGCGGCGAATTCTTCACCGCTCGGCACGATCAGCAGCCACTCGTCCGGGCCCATCCATTGCAGGCTGGTTTCGCCTTTGACGATGACGCTCAGAGCACCGGGCAACTCGATGCCAAGGGCTTTGTGCACGCCGGCGGCGAACGCCGCGTCGTGGCCATCACCACGAATGGTCAGATGGCCGAGGAGTTTTTTCTCACGCACGATCACGCCGGCGTTCTTGCGGCCCTTGCCGGCCAGGCTGGCGAGGTCGGCATGGTGCAGCGACGACTCGGCACGGGCACCGGTGGTCGGGCGTTGTTGGTACACGTTGGCTGTGGTCATAAAGCACCTGTTGTTTGATTTGATCGTTCCCACGCTCTGCGTGGGAATGCCGCCATGGACGCTCGGCGTCCGCTCTTGGGACGCGGAGCGTCCCGGGATGCATTCCCACGCGGAGCGTGGGAACGATCAGTGTCAGATGTTCTGGCGATCACCCTTCGGATCGAAGAACACCGAAGACACAATCTCCGCCTCGATCACGCTGCCATCGGCCAGCGGTGCAAACACCCGCTCGCCCATGCGCTTGAGACCGCCCTTGACCACACCCATGGCAAACGAATAACCGAGGGAGTTGTGTGCATAACTGGAGGTCACGTGGCCGACCATGGTCATCGGGATCGCCTGCTTGGTGTTGAACACCAGTTGCGCACCTTCCGGCAGCCATTTGGTCGGGTCGATCGGCTTGAGGCCCACCAGTTGTTTGCGCTGATCACGCACGCAGTCTTCCCGGTTCATGCCGCGCTGGCCGATCCACGAGAATGGTTTGGTACGACCCACGCACCAGCCCATGTTCAGGTCGTCCGGGGTCATCGAGCCGTCGGTGTCCTGGCCGACGATGATGAAACCCTTCTCGGCGCGCAGGACGTGCATGGTTTCAGTGCCGTACGGGGTCAGGTTGTATTGCTTGCCGGCCTCGACGATTTTCTCCAGCACGCCCATCGCATAGTCCGCCTGCACGTTGACTTCGTACGACAGTTCACCGGTGAACGAGATGCGGAACACCCGCGCCGGGACGCCGCCGACCAGACCTTCTTTCCAGGTCATGAACGGGAACGCTTCGTTGCTCAGATCGATGTCGGTCACGGCGCTGAGCAGCTTGCGGCTGTTCGGCCCGGACAGGGTCATGGTCGCCCAGTGGTCGGTCACGGAAGTGAAATACACCTTCATGTCCGGCCATTCGGTCTGGTGGTACAGCTCCAGCCATTGCAGCACGCGGGCCGCGCCGCCGGTGGTGGTGGTCATGACGAAATGGTTGTCTGCCAGGCACGCCGTCACACCGTCGTCGAAGACCATGCCGTCTTCTTTGCACATCAAACCGTAGCGGGCCTTGCCCACATCGAGTTTGGTCCAGGCGTTGGTGTATACGCGGTTGAGGAACTCGCGGGCATCCGGGCCTTGAATGTCGATCTTGCCGAGGGTCGAGGCATCGAGCAGACCGACGCTGTCGCGCACGGCTTTGCATTCGCGCTTCACGGCGGCGTGCAGGTCTTCGCCGTTTTTCGGGAAGTACCAAGGACGCTTCCACTGACCGACGTCTTCAAACTCGGCACCGTTCTTCACATGCCAGGCATGCAGCGCGGTGTAGCGGACCGGTTCGAAGATGTGTCCACAGTGACGACCGGCCACGGCGCCGAAGGTTACCGGCGTGTAGTTCGGGCGGAACATCGTGGTGCCCATCTGCGGGATGGTCACGTTCAGCGAACGGGCGGCGATGGCCAGACCGTTGACGTTGCCGAGCTTGCCCTGATCGGTGCCGAAGCCCAGCGCGGTGTAGCGTTTGACGTGCTCGACCGACTCGAAACCTTCGCGGGTGGCCAGTTCGATGGCGGCGGCGGTGACGTCGTTCTGCAGGTCGACGAATTGCTTCGGTGCCCGTGCCGTGCCCTTCTCGTGCGGCACCTGGAACAGCGCCAGCGTCGGTTCTTCGAGACGGCTCAGGGCTTTCGGCAAGGTGCCTTCGACCGCCGCGAAACCGGCTTCACTGGCAGCGCGCACGCCACCTTCAAAACCGTCCGCCAGCGAATCGCCGAGACCGTAGACGCCATTGATGCCACCGACGCACACGCGTTTCTGCGGGGCTTCGCCCGGTACGAAACCGAGAATGTCTTCGCGCCAGGTCGGCTTGCCACCGAGGTGCGACGCCAGGTGGACGACCGGGCTGTAACCGCCGGAACTGGCGATCACGTCGCAGTCGAGCCATTCGCCTGGGCTGGTCACGGCGTGTGCTTTGACATCAATCGCGGCGACGCGGGCAGCGGTGACGCGCTTGCTGCCACGGGCCTCGATCACGGCACTGCCGGTGAGAATGCGGATGCCTTTGGCGCGGGCTTCTTCCACCAGCGCACCACGCGGATTGCTGCGCGCATCGGCGATGGCGACCACTTGCAGACTGGCGTCGAGCCAGTCCAGCGCCACGCGGTAGGCGTGATCGTTGTTGGTCGACAGCACCAGTTTTTTACCCGGTGCCACGCCGTAACGGCGCACGTAAGTCGACACCGCACCGGCGAGCATGTTGCCCGGCACGTCGTTGTTGCCGTAGACCAGCGGACGCTCGCAAGCGCCGGTCGCCAGCACCACACGCTTGGCGCGAACGCGGTGAATGCGCTGACGTACCTGACCGATCGGTGCGCGGTCGCCGAGGTGATCGGTGAGGCGTTCGTGGATGGTCAGGAAGTTGTGGTCGTGGTAACCGTTGACCGTGGCGCGCGGCAAAAGCAGCACGTCCGGAGTGTCCTTCAATTCGGCGATGACGCTGGCGACCCACTCCATCGCCGGTTTGCCGTCGAGGCTTTCGCGGGAGTCGAGTAGGCTGCCGCCGAACTCTTCCTGCTCATCGGCCAGAATGACGCGAGCACCGCTGCGCGCAGCGGCCAGTGCAGCCGCCAGACCGGCAGGGCCGGCGCCGACGATCAGCACGTCGCAGTGCTGGTTCATGTAGTCGTAAGTGTCCGGATCGACTTCGGTCGGCGAACGGCCCAAACCGGCAGCCTTACGAATGTACTTCTCGTAAGTCATCCAGAACGATTGCGGGTACATGAAGGTTTTGTAGTAGAAACCCGGCGGCATCAGCTTGCCGCCGACCTTGCCGAGAATCCCCATCATGTCGTTGTTGACGTTCGGCCAACCGTTGGTGCTGGTCGCGACCAAACCTTGATACAGCGCCTGTTGCGTGGCGCGCACGTTAGGGATCTGCGTGGCTTCGGTAGCGCCGATCTGCAGCACCGCGTTCGGCTCTTCGGCGCCAGCCGCGAAGATGCCGCGTGGACGCGAATATTTGAAGCTGCGGCCGATGATGTCGACGCCGTTGGCGATCAGTGCAGCCGCCAGCGAGTCGCCCTCGAAGCCTTTGTAGGTCTGGCCGTTGAAGGTGAAGCTCAGCACTTTATTGCGGTCGATCCGTCCACCGTTGGACAGGCGATTGGTCTGGCTCATACCTTCTCTCCCAGCGCCGTCGGGGCTGTTTTCGCCGAATCAGCCTTGTCGGTGAATTGCGGCTTGGTGCCGATCTTGTAGGTTTCGAGAATCTCGTAGGTCACGGTGTCGCGGGTGACGTTGAAGTACTGACGGCAACCGGCAACGTGGTCCCACAACTCGTGGTGCAGGCCGCGCGGGTTGTCGCGGAAGAACATGTAGTCGCCCCACTCCTCGTCGGTGCAGCTGGCAGGGTCCAAAGGACGCGGGATGTGCGCCTGACCGGATGCGTGGAATTCCTCTTCGGAGCGCAACTCGCCGCAGTGAGGACAGAAGATATGCAACATGGGGATTTCTCCTGTTAGTGGGCAACCGCAGCAGCGCCGTGTTCATCGATCAACGCACCGTTGTGGAAACGGTCGATGGAGAAAGGTGCAGCCAATGGGTGCATTTCACCCTTGGCCAGACTCGCGGCAAACACGTTGCCCGAGCCAGGTGTTGCCTTGAAGCCGCCGGTGCCCCAACCGCAGTTGAAGAACATGTTCGGTACCGGAGTTTTCGAAATGATCGGGCAGGCGTCCGGCGTGGTGTCGACGATGCCGCCCCACTGACGGTTCATGCGTACCCGCGAAAGCACCGGGAACATCTCGACGATGGCCTGAATGGTGTGTTCGATCACCGGGTACGAACCGCGCTGGCCGTAGCCGTTGTAGCCGTCGATACCGGCGCCGATCACCAGGTCGCCCTTGTCGGACTGGCTGATGTAACCGTGCACGGCGTTGGACATGATCACGCTGTCGATAATCGGCTTGATCGGCTCGGACACCAGCGCTTGCAGCGGGTGGGATTCGATCGGCAGACGGAAACCGGCGAGTTTGGCCATGTGCCCGGAGTTACCGGCGGTGACTACGCCGACGCGTTTGGCGCCGATAAAGCCTTTATTGGTTTCAACACCGATGCACACGCCGTTTTCCTTGCGGAAACCGATCACTTCGGTCTGCTGGATCAAGTCCACGCCCAAGGCGTCGGCGGCACGGGCAAAGCCCCAGGCCACGGCATCGTGACGGGCGACGCCGCCGCGACGCTGGACGGTCGCGCCCATCACCGGGTAACGAGTGTTTTTCGAGCAGTCGAGGTACGGGATTTCGTCAGCAACTTGTTTGGCGTTGAGCAGTTCGCCGTCGACGCCGTTGAGGCGGTTGGCACTGACCCGACGCTCGGAATCGCGGATGTCCTGCAGGGTGTGGCACAGGTTGTAGACGCCACGCTGGGAGAACATCACGTTGTAGTTCAAGTCCTGCGACAGGCCTTCCCACAATTTCATCGCATGTTCGTAGAGGTGCGCCGACTCGTCCCACAGGTAGTTGGAGCGCACGATAGTGGTGTTGCGCGCGGTGTTACCGCCGCCCAGCCAGCCTTTCTCGACCACGGCGACGTTGGTGATGCCGTGCTCTTTCGCCAGGTAATAAGCCGTCGCCAGACCATGCCCGCCGCCGCCGACGATGACCACGTCGTAGACCTTTTTCGGGGTTGGCGTGCGCCACATGCGCTGCCAGTTTTCGTGGTGGCTGAGCGAGTGTTTGAAGAGGCCGAAGCCCGAATAGCGTTGCATAGTCGTTACTCCAAAACCGCTCAGCGATAAACCGGGAAGTCTGCGCACAGGGCCGAAACCTGCTGGGCAACATTGGCCTCGACATCGGCATCGCCGAGGTTGTCGAGGATGTCGCAGATCCAGCCAGCCAGCGTCTCGCACTGGGTCACTTTGAAACCGCGAGTGGTCACCGCCGGGGTGCCGATGCGCAGGCCGGACGTCACGAATGGCGACTGCGGGTCGTTCGGCACGGCGTTCTTGTTGACGGTGATGTGCGCACGGCCGAGGGCGGCGTCGGCATCTTTGCCGGTCAGGCCCTGACGGATCAGGCTGACCAGGAACAGGTGGTTGTCGGTGCCGCCGGACACTACATCGTAGCCACGTTTGATAAACACGCCGGCCATGGCCTGAGCGTTGTCGATCACTTGTTGCTGATAGGCCTTGAAGCTCGGCTCCGCCGCTTCCTTGAAGCACACGGCTTTACCGGCGATGACGTGCATCAGCGGGCCACCCTGAGCGCCGGGGAACACGGCAGCGTTGAGCTTCTTTTCGATCTCTTCGTTGGACTTGGCCAGGATCAAGCCGCCACGAGGACCGCGCAGGGTCTTGTGCGTGGTGGTGGTGACCACGTCGGCGTACGGCAGCGGATTCGGGTACAGACCGGCGGCGACCAGACCGGCGACGTGAGCCATGTCGACGAACAGCAGCGCACCGACCTTGTCAGCGATCTGACGGAAACGCGGGAAGTCCAGGGTCTTGGAGTAAGCGGAGAAACCGGCGACGATCATTTTCGGTTTGGATTCGACGGCGAGACGCTCGACTTCGTCGTAATCGATCAGCCCGGTGTCAGTGTTGATGCCGTACTGCACCGCGTTGTACAGCTTGCCCGAGGACGACACTTTGGCGCCGTGGGTCAGGTGACCACCGTGGGCCAGGCTCATGCCGAGAATGGTGTCGCCCGGCTGGATCAGCGCCAGGTACACGGCGCTGTTGGCCGAGGAACCGGAGTGCGGCTGAACGTTGGCATAATCGGCGCCGAACAGTTGCTTGGCACGTTCGATGGCCAGCGCTTCGACTTTATCGACGTGCTCGCAGCCACCGTAGTAGCGCTTGCCCGGATAGCCTTCGGCGTATTTGTTGGTCAGGCCGCTGCCTTGCGCTTGCATGACGCGCTTGCTGGTGTAGTTCTCCGACGCGATCAGCTCGATGTGATCTTCCTGACGTTGCTCCTCGGCATTCATCGCCGCCAGCAGTGCATCGTCGTAACCCTGGATCTGGTCTTGCTTGCTGAACATCGCGTCTCTCCCAGCGGCATCTGTGCGCCATTCGTCTCGGTAAGGCACTGGCAATCAAGGCAGTGCCCTTTGATGCCGATGGTATGACCGGCGCAGACAGCTCAAATGCCTACGGACGCCACGCAAAGGTGCGTTTACGACATGGCGGGAAATGGCCTCGCCAGACTCGACCTCGAAAACACTGGAGAACCCTGTGGGAGCTGGCTTGCCAGCGATGGCGTTGGCCCATCTGGCATTGATGGCGGCTGACCTGCCGCTATCGCTGGCAAGCCAGCTCCCACAGGGTTATGCGGCGACTTGGCGGATAAGTAGTAGCAGGAGGAAATGTGCGGGATAAAGGGCATACGCCCACCGGCGCATTGGGGGTGGCTGGAGATGTCGCACATGTCGCAACAGGAACATTCCGAGCAGTGGCGCAAACAGACAGGTGGCAATGCCAAAAATGGCAACGCTATTACCGAACCTCGCCGAGTCGTACAGCACCTGCCACTGATTGGCGGCCAGACATATCAATCCCGACAGCAAGCTGAAGTACCACGGACGACGAAACACCCACAGCATCGCCAGCGGTAGCAGAACGCCGAAGAAGCCGAACATCAGTCGCTCAGAAAACACAGCGGCCAGCACCAACGCAGCGACACCCAGCAACCGCGACATGATCGATGGATCCTGCCAGCCGCGCGCCACCAACAAGCCCAACGCTAATGTCGGCATGACGTTCAACGTATCCGGATCGGGAATGTACAAGCGGTAGGGAATTTCACTCACCGCGCTGAACAGCAACAGCCAGCCCAGATAACGCCATTCGGTTTTCCGCGCTCCGGCCCGGGCAAGATTCGCCGCCATCGCCAGACAGAACCAAGGAAACGCCAACCGCCCCGGCACGTAGAGCCAATCGGCGCTGATCCCGACATATCGCAGGTGATCGAGCAACATGCTCAGCAGCGCCAGCCACTTGAGCAGATCCAGGGCGCCGTCACGTTTTCTCAGGTGCATAATCGGCAAGCGTCCATGTAATGTTCTGCCAGCGACATCCCGTGTGCTCCCCGGAAGATCTTCGGTAAAGTGCGCACCATCATTGACCAACGAGGCGCCACAAGCGCCTCGATCACGGAAGCCGGCCATGACCGACAAGAGCCAACAATTCGCCAGCGACAACTATTCCGGTATCTGCCCTGAAGCCTGGGCTGCCATGGAACAGGCCAACCACGGCCACCAACGCGCTTATGGCGATGATGAATGGACCGCACGCGCGTCCGATCATTTCCGCCAACTGTTCGAAACCGACTGCGAAGTGTTCTTCGCCTTCAACGGCACCGCCGCCAACTCGCTGGCGCTGTCGTCGCTGTGCCAGAGTTACCACAGCGTGATCTGCTCGGAAACCGCCCACGTCGAAACCGATGAATGCGGCGCCCCGGAATTCTTCTCCAACGGTTCGAAACTGCTGATCGCCGGCACTGAAAACGGCAAGATCACCCCGCAGTCGATCCGCGAAGTCGCCCTCAAGCGCCAGGACATTCACTACCCGAAACCACGCGTGGTGACCCTGACCCAAGCCACCGAGGTCGGCAGTGTCTACACCCCGGAAGAAGTCCGCGCCATCAGCGCCACCTGCAAGGAACTGGGCCTGCACCTGCACATGGACGGCGCGCGGTTCTCCAACGCCTGCGCGTTCCTCGGCTGCTCGCCGGCCGACCTGACCTGGAAGGCTGGCGTCGACGTGCTGTGCTTCGGCGGCACCAAGAACGGCATGGCGGTGGGTGAAGCGATCCTGTTCTTCAACCACAAACTGGCCGAAGACTTCGACTACCGCTGCAAACAGGCCGGGCAACTGGCGTCGAAAATGCGCTTCCTCTCGGCGCCATGGGTCGGCATCCTGGAAAACGACGCCTGGCTGAAATACGCCCGCCACGCCAACCACTGCGCGCAATTGCTGGCCGAGCTGGTCAGCGACATTCCGGGCGTCGAACTGATGTTCCCGGTGCAGGCCAACGGCGTGTTTCTGCAACTGTCGGAACCGGCGATTGCCGCGCTGACCGCGAAGGACTGGCGCTTCTACACCTTCATCGGCAAGGGCGGCGCGCGCTTCATGTGCTCGTGGGACACCGAAGAAGAGCGCGTGCGTGAGCTGGCGCGCGACATCCGCGAAGTCATGTCTGCCTGATCTCACTCCACCTCACTGATCGTTCCCACGCTCTGCGTGGGAATGCCTCTCGGGACGCTCCGCGTTCCATTTCCCCCGCCAGCGTTACACCTTGGCATCGTGATGACGCGGAGCGTCAATGGCTGCATTCCCACGCGGAGCGTGGGAACGATCTTGGCTCGGGAATGACTTTTCCCACCGCAATACCAGACTTCCCCTCTATCGCGAATACCCTGTCCGTCCCACCCTGATCGTTGCCACGCTCCGCGTGGTAATGCATCCCGGGACGCTCCGCGTTCCATCTCCAATGCACCGCAAGATTCAAGGAAGAATCCCATGGGCCGCAGCCGCTACACCATTACCGAAACTGACAAACCCCATTTTCTGACCTGCACGGTCATGGAATGGTTACCCCTGTTCATCCGCCCTTACATCGTCGACCACCTGCTCAACTGCTGGCGTTATCAACAGACTCATCATGACTTGAGGCTGTACGGCTTCGTGATTATGGAAAACCATCTTCACTTTGTCGCCCAAGCACCCGACCTGAGCAAATGCCTCAGCCAGTTCAAATCATTCACCGCGCGACAGATTATTGATGACCTTCAAAGCAAGGGCGCCGAAAGAGCACTGAAGCGCCTTCGTTTCAACAAGCGGGCACACAAGCAAGATCGGGTGTATCAAATGTGGCAGGAAGGCTCTCATGCAGAAATGGTCTACAGCGAAGAAGTCATGCGCCAGAAACTCGATTACATCCATAACAACCCGGTAAAGCGTGGTTATGTAGAGTTGCCGGAGCACTGGCGGTATTCGAGCGCCCGAAATTATGCAGGACTAGAGGGATTGATCGAGATTCAACGCTGGTACTAAAGCAGCTGGCCATCCCCTTTCGGATCGTTCCCACGCTCCGCGTGGTAATGCCTCCCGGGACGCTCCGCGTTCCAGCCCCACCACTGATGCGACGCCGAGCACAGTCATGACGCGGAGCGTCAAAGGCTGCATTCCCACGCGGAGCGTGGGAACGATCAGGGCACCTATTTCAGTCGCGTCAGCTCCTTGGTCTACATTGTTTGTCGAGCCCTCCGCTCTCATAACAATAAGCAGGAGCATCGGCATGTCGTTACAAGGCAAAACCCTGTTCATCACCGGCGCCAGCCGTGGCATTGGCCGTGAGATTGCACTGCGGGCCGCGAAGGACGGGGCCAATATCGTCATTGCGGCGAAGAGCGCCGAACCCCACGCCAAATTGGCCGGCACTATTCACAGTGTGGCCAAAGAAGTCGAAGTGGCGGGCGGCAAGGCCTTGGCGCTGCAGGTGGATGTGCGTGATGAAGACGCCGTGCGACAGGCACTGGCCCAGGCCAACGAGCATTTCGGCGCGATCGATGCGCTGGTGAACAATGCCGGGGCGATCAAGTTGACTGGCGTGCAACACATCGAACTCAAGCGTTTCGACCTGATGCACCAGATCAACACCCGCGCGGTGCTGTTGTGCAGCCAGGCTGCCCTGCCCTATCTGAAGAAATCCGCCGGGCACATTCTCAACTTGTCGCCGCCGTTGAATCTGGCGAGTAAATGGTTCGCCCAGTTCAGCCCTTACACGGTGACCAAATACGGCATGAGCATGCTGACGTTGGGCATGAGCGAGGAATTTGCCAGTTACGGGATCAGCGTCAATTCGCTGTGGCCGCAGACGATGATTGCGACGGCAGCGATCGAGTTTCAGCTGGGCAATCGCGAGTCCTTCAAGCACGCGCGTACGCCGGCAATCATGGCTGATGCGGCGCATGTGATTTTGAGTAGTCGCGGGCGGCAGATCAGCGGGCGGTTGTTGATTGATGAGGAGATTTTGCGGGAGAGCGGCGTTAGCGAGTTTGAGCATTACCGGTTCGAACCGGGGAGTGATGCGGCGTTGATGACGGATTTGTTTGTTGACTGAAAAGCCCCTCTCCCGGAGGGAGAGGGGACTGATTGAGGGATGCTCCAGGAATACGCCGACCTGAATCTGCTTTACCGAATCCATAGTCGATAAGGTCGTACAGGTCGATGTCGAAAGCCAGACAACTCGGTCGGCTCCCTCTCCCTCGGGAGAGGGCTGGGGTGAGGGGCAAGTCGAACGCAAAAATTCGCCCCACTCAGAATTCGATGCGCACGTCGCCTTTAGGCACACTGCAGCAGGAAAGAATAAATCCTTCCGCCTCGTCGTCCTCGGTAATCCCGCCGTTGTGCTCCATCTCCACCTCGCCCCCCAGTTTGAGCACCTTGCACGTCCCGCAAATCCCCATCCCGCAAGCCTTCGGAATCATCAGCCCAAGCTTGGCCGCCGCCGCATGCACCGTTTCACCCGGCGCCACACGAATACTCTTGCCGGACGCGGTGAATTCCACCTGATGCAGATCCGCCGCATCGATTTCCGGCGCATCGGCGGCCTGTTCGGCTTGCTCCACCGCATCGGCACGCGCCTCGGGCGGCGTCGCGCCGAAGGACTCCTCGTGATAACGCGCCATGTCGTAACCGGCGTTTTCCAGCAAACGCTTCACCGCCGTCATATACGGCGTCGGGCCGCAGCAGAACACTTCGCGCTCTAGGAAATCGGGAACCATCAGTTCGAGCATCTTGTGATTCAGATAGCCGCGGTACCCGGCCCACGGCTCGCCCAGACCATGCTTTTCACAGATCAAATGCAGGCTGAAGTTATCGATCCGCGACGCCATGTGTTCCAGCTCGCGGTGGTAAATGATGTCCTTTGGCGAGCGCGCGCTGTGGATAAAGGTCATGTCGACGTTGGCGTTGGTGTCGTAGAACCACCGCGCCATCGACATGCACGGGGTGATCCCCACGCCGCCGCTGAGGTAGAGGACTTTCGGGCTCGGGAAGTCGATGGCATTGAACAGCCCGACCGGCCCGTGCACCGCCAGTTCCTGCCCTTCATGCAACGTGTCGTGCAACCAGTTGGAAACCTTACCGCCCGGCACACGCTTGATCGTCACCGAAAAGCTGTACGGCACCGACGGCGAACTGGAAATGGTGTACGAGCGCATGATCGGCTGGCCTTCGATTTCCAGCTCCAGGGTGACGAACTGGCCGGGCTTGAAGAAGAACAGGATCGGCTGGTCAGCCATAAAGCAGAAGGTGCGCACGTCCCAGGTTTCCTGGATGACTTTGACGCAACGGACGATGTGTCGGCCATTGGCCCAGGTCTGGGTGGTGACCGGATTCAGGAAGCTGTTGGACATGCTGTTCTCCACGGCCGACTGTCGGCCTCATGTCGGCGATTCTGCGTATAGCGCGAACCGCCCGTTTACCTATCCGCGACATTGACATACTTATCGCGACCAGCCCCCAACCACCGGGGGTTGCGCGTCGGGAACAGATTGCACCATGTCGCCCATGGATAAGGTTCCGCCCAGCGCCGGCCCCACACTCGCCTCAACACCCAAACAGATTCTTTACACCTTGCGTAGCAACTGTTTACAGCACACCTGATTAGCCACTTTCGCCGGCCACGCAGATGGCCATGAGGATCACATCGATGGACGTCACCGCAAAAATCAGCCTGGGCGATCCGCTGGAACCCGCACGCAAGGCCACCGCACAAATGCTCCAGGAACGCGAGCGCACCTTTTCGCTGCCACAACCGTTCTACAGCGACGAGCGGCTGTTCGATATCGACATGCAGGAGATCTTCCAGAAGGAATGGTTGATCGCCGGCATGACCTGCGAAATCCCGGCCAAGGGCAACTACCTGACCCTGCAGATCGGCAAGAACCCGATCATCGTCATCCGTGGCGCCGAAGGCGTGGTGCATGCGTTCCACAACGTCTGCCGCCACCGTGGCTCGCGTCTGTGCACCAGTGAAAAAGGCAAAGTCGCCAAACTGGTCTGCCATTACCACCAATGGACCTACGAGCTGGACGGTCGTCTGCTGTTCGCCGGCACCGAAATGGGCGCCGACTTCGACATGAAGCAGTACGGCCTGAAACCGGTGAACGTGAAAACGGCCGGCGGCTACATCTTCATCAGCCTGGCCGAGAATCCGCCGGCCATTGATGACTTCCTGTCGACGCTCAACCACTACATGGAACCGTACGACATGGAGAACACCAAGGTGGCAATCACCACCACCTTGATGGAGAAGGCCAACTGGAAACTGGTGCTGGAAAACAACCGCGAGTGCTACCACTGCAACGCCTCGCACCCGGAACTGCTGAAAACCCTGCTGGAATGGGACGACGTCACCGACCCGCGCGCCGATCAGGCGTTCAAGGATCACGTTGCTGCGTCCGCCGCAGCCTGGGAAGCCGAGAAGATTCCTTACGCCCACGCCAGCTTCGGCCTGCGTAACCGCATCGTGCGCATGCCGCTGCTCAAGGGCACCGTGTCGATGACTCTGGATGGCAAGCAGGGCTGCGCGAAACTGATGGGCCGGATCAAGAATCCGGACCTCGGTTCGATGCGCATCCTGCACCTGCCGCACTCGTGGAACCACTGCATGGGCGACCACATCATCGTCTTCACCGTGTGGCCGATCAGTGCGCAGGAAACCATGGTCACCACCAAATGGCTGGTGCACAAGGATGCGGTTGAAGGCGTCGATTACGACGTCGAGCGCATGCGCCAGGTGTGGGACGCGACCAATGATCAGGATCGTCGTCTGGCCGAAGAGAACCAGCGCGGGATCAACTCCACGGCCTACCAGCCTGGGCCGTACTCCAAGACCTATGAGTTTGGTGTGGTCAACTTTGTCGACTGGTACAGCGAGCGGCTGCTGAACAACCTCGGTGCCGAGCCTGCGCCATACCTAAAAGGCGTCCCGGTCCAGGGCTGATTCCCTCCTGCCTGATCGTTCCCACGCTCTGCGTGGGAATGCAGCCCGGGACGCTCTGCGTCCCAAAAGGCCGAACGCGGAGCGTCCGTTGAGGCGTTCCCACGCAGAGCGTGGGAACGATCAGTCAGTGAGATGACCACCTCACACTGCCATCCTCACCAATAAACTCCTCAAAAATCTCCTCCCCCACCAACCTGATTTTCGCGTAGCCGTTCAGCACCCGCAGCGGATACGCCGGGTCGTTGGCATCCTGCGTCTCCGACCACAACACCCGCGAATGCCCGTCCAGCTCGCTGGCATTGCCGTAGGGAATCGCCCCGTGCCCGGCGCAACGCGCATGCAGACTACCCTGTTGCGCGTAGACGATGCCGTTGTGCAAATGCCCCCAATACCAGTAATCCGGCTCGCGCCCCAGCGCATCGCACACCGGTTGATACAGCGCAGTCTTGTTGTGTCCGGAAATATCGAAGCCCTGGTGATGGCTGAGCACCATGATTTTTTTGCGTTTCGGCAGATTCTTCATCCACACGATCTGCGGCTCATTCAAGGTGCCATCCATGTACAGGTTCATCGCGTCCGAGGCGTACGCCGAGTCCAGCCCGACCACCAGCCAGTCATCGTTGATCAAGGCGAAGTAACTGGTGCCCTGCTGCCCCGGAAAGCGCTTGGCCAATTCCTTGAAATAACCGTGGGCGCCGCTGTACATCTCGTGATTGGAGTTGAGGGTGAACGAGCCGTGGGTACCCATCGGCCAACCGGCCATGTCGACGTCTTCCTGGGAGTGACTGCCGGCGTAATACACATCGCCCAAATGAATGGTGAAATCCGCCTGGGCCAGTTGCATCTGGTTGGCGACTGAAACCGCCGGCGCATGACTGTCGAACGGCCCGGTGCCCCAGTCGCCGGCAATCGCCAGGGTCACGTCACGCTCCATCTGCACCACCGCCGGGTCAGTGCCGAAGGTCGCGTGATGACGCAGGTTTTCGATCCACTTGAGCAGCGCCTCGCTCCACAGCAGATCGAGCAATTCCCACTTGCGACAACCAAGCAGACTGCCGTCCTTCAGCACCCGGGTTTGCAGTTGATCGCTCGACTGCGGCAAGGGCGCGGCGTTGCCAATGCGCAGGATCGACAAGCCGTGGGACAACTCCCACGGCACTGTCGGTTCATCCGTCGGCAACTCGCCATTTTTCAGCACGTACTGCGCCTGATCATGCCCGCGTTGCAGCAATTTGATGATCGCCTGGAACTCCTGCGGCTCCAGCTCGCTGATGAGCTTCATCCAGGCCATTTCCATGCGCGTGAACAAACCGTGAATGCGCACTTTGACCTTGTCGTATTCGTGTTTCAGATGACTGACCGCTGACATGGCGTAATCCTCTATCCAAAAGGGTTCACAGGGTTTTCATGAATTCGATCAGCGCACGTTTGTCGTCGTCCGACAGCGTCGTGCCGTATAGGTGACCACTGTTGTGGTTGCCCTCCAGCCGCGTGTCGTACTTGAAGTCGGCCGAGGCCTTGGCCTGTGCGCCGCTGGTGACGAAGCCGACATTGACCGGGTCGTAAATGTCCGAGCCGGTGATGAACACCTGCGGACGTTTTTCCGGTGGTTGCAGCAGGTCCCACAGGGTCGGCACCGAGCCGTTGTGCAGGTACGGCGCGCGCAGCCAGATGCCGTCGGTAGGCGTGTTGCTGTAGCTCTGGGTCTTGCGGTAGGCGCCGAAGTCGAACGGCGGTTTTTTGAAGGAGTGGAATGCGGCCACCAAGCCTGTGGTAAACGAATCGAGCCGGTGCGGATCGGTGCCGAGTTGGTCGATGTTGGTAGTGACCTGTCCGGTATCGGTGCGACCGAAGTCATGACAACCGGCGCAGTTGTTATCCCAGATCGGTTTGCCCTGCGCGACCTTGGCCTGATCCAGCGCCCACGGCCACGCCGGCGCCTTGTGCCCGAGCAGCCAGTTGGTCACGCGGTTGAAGCTCGGCGGCAGCACTGATTCCGGCGTTGCGCCCACGGCCATCGCGGCGGCGTAGTTGCGTTCATGGATTTTGTTGTTATTGCCGTCCCAGTGCAGGTACATCGATTCCCGCGGTTTCTGGTTCCATACCTGCGGCAGGTCGACGGTGCCGATGGTCGAGTCATCCGGGAAGCCGAATACCACCATTTTCGTCGGGTTAAAGGTGTCGGTGCGGCCCGGGCCCTGTTGCGGACGCAGCTTTTGCCAGGCGTAGGCCTGTTTCTGCTTGAGCAGCGCGCTTTTCGCCATGGGCATGATCAAGTAGCGGTTGTAGAGCTTTTCGAAAAAGCCCAACTGGAACCTGGCGTTGATCGCCGCCATCACCGCGTCGGTGGTGAATTTCGGATCGCTGGCGCAATCGTAGGCGAACCACTGGAAGGCTTGCAGTTGCAGGGTGTTGGCCGGCGCACTCGGCACGTTTACGGCGACGTCGCTGGCATTCGCCCGGTAGGAACCGGTGTGGCACAACGCGCAGTTCGGCTCGACGGTCGGGTAGCCAATCTGCCGCTTGGCCATGCCGATTGGCAGGTCCTTGCCGTTCTCGAAGAGAAAGCCGAAGACTTCCCAGCCGCCGGGCTTGGGCATCTTTTCCGGGCACATTTGCGGCAGCACGGCGAACAGGTAATACGGGATGCGCGCTTCGATGCCGAGGCCAATGGCGGCGTATTTATAGTGGTCTTCGTCGGAGGCATATTCCTGTTCAGGGACGACGCGGAGCATCTGATACCAGGTTTCATAACCAATGAAGCCCAGCACCGCGACCACGATGAGCGTGCCGACCTTGAAGGCGTGACTCTGCCATTGCCGCTGCCACGCCGCACGCCACTCGCGCCAGCCATCGCAGAGCAGCGCCCATGGCCGGTTCTCAGGCGTGGTGCCGAGGTAGAGGAGAATCCCGAGAATCAGGAAAAAGCTCAGATCGCCCATCAGCATCGGCACGAACACCGAGCCTTGAATGCTGGTGTTGATCAGGTAGATCCAGAACACCACCGCGATCAACCGCGTCAGCACGCACAGCCAGGAATGCACCACATAGCGCGGCGCGTTGAAGCCCGACGGCATGTAAAACACACTGATGCCGACCAGCAGCATCCCGGCGTTTTCCAACCACGGGTCGGAGAGTTGCGGCGGCAACCCGACCACGGATGTCAGCAACCCCGGCGCGAATAGCGCGGGGATCGCGAACACCATGTTCATCGCGATGCCGAGCCAGATGAAGCGTTGAAACCAGCGGATGTAGCTGTCCATATCGTCCATTTCCTTGTACAGACCCAAGAGATGTAGCGCCTGACCTTCAGCTATCGCTGGCAAGCCAGCTCCCACAGGGTCTAGAGGTGTTCACAGGATCTGTGCCTGGCACCACCCAATGTGGGAGCTGGCTTGCCAGCGATGCAGTCGACTCGGTTTCAAGTCAGCCCAGGGCAGTTTTCTCCAGGTGTTCAAGGATGATCGGATAGACATCCACCACCGCGTTCTTGCCGAACATGCAATCGATGTGGCCGTAGCCCGGCACCACCTGCCGGCTATAGCGCTCCGGCCCGTGCATGTCGCACAAACGCTGGTAGGTCTTCAGCGTGCTTTCCGGCAGATAGCACTGGTTGTCGGCACCGCTGATAAAGCAGATCGGCATGGTCAGCCGATCGAAGTGCGGCATGTACACATCGTTGCCTTTGAAATCCACCAGATGCCCTTTGCGCACGATCAGCGCCAGGTGCTCGAAGGTCTCGATGTTCGACTCGCCGAACAGCTCGTGCAGGTTGTCGTGCAGGGTTTCGTTGAGGGTGTCGTGGCGATACAACGAGGCGTACATGAAGGTGATGCGGTGGCACACCGGGTTGGTGCAATAACCCTGCGCCTCGATCCGCGCGTAGCCATTCAGCGCCTTGTCGTAGAGTTTGTTGAACCAGTTTTCCTTGCTGTCGGCGTAAGCGGTCATCGACTTGATGCCGATCGCATCGAGCATTCCCGGCAGGTGCAATCCAGCCTTTAATCCGGTAGCGGTGGCGACCACGGTGTCCGCGGCAATCTGCGAGCAGACCACTGAACGCACGCCCTGCAAACCGGCGAGCAGCGACATAAAGAAGGTCGTTGCGCCGTAGCAATGCACCACGCACTGCACGTCTTTCGCCTGAGTTTCCTGCTGAATCTGCGCGATGGCGGCCTTGAAGTCGTACTGGGCGATCTGGTCGCCGTTCCATTCCTTCTTGCTCGCCGGCAACAGAATGCTCACGCGGAAATCCAGCAGCCACACGTCGTAATCGTGCTTGCACAGGTATTCGAGCAGGTTGGTCTGGATGGTGTCGGTGGAGAAGATATTCGAACCGACGCCCAAACCATGCACGAGCATCACCGGGCCTTTGCTGCCGGCCTGATAACGGCTCAGGCGCAGTTCGACACCGTCCTCGGTGGGGAAAAAATGCACCGCCGGGGTTGGCGCATCCAGTGGCCGTTTCAGCCGTGGCGGCGCGTCGGGGTTGAAGTAGATATCGCCGGCAAACACCCCGCCGTAACTTTCCCAGAGGATTCCGGCGAAGAACTTGCCGAACCGCGCCAGCCCTTCGATGCGCTCCCGCTCGTTGCGCGCGTTGAGCACTTTCATGGTGGTCATCTGTTTGGCGAAATCGGTCGGATGAATGTGCATCACCCCCGAGCCGATGACCTCGCCGCTCTTGTCCGGCCCGCGATACAACGTCACGTACAGCGTGCTGGTGTCGTGCCAGATATTCAGCACGCCGTTGTCTTCCGGCACGGTTTTGAAGGCGCTGAAAAAGTAATCGTTGCCGTCCTCGGCGGTCAGCTTCATGTCGTATTTCATGTGGCGCGTATCGACCTGCTGCTCGAACTGCTCGAACAGGTTGAACACACCGTTGCTGGCGGTCAGCGGTTCTGGCGACAGCGCCGGGGCGATCACGGTGCCGACGATGGTTGCCGCGTGCTCCGGCTCCTTGATCATCCGGTTCATGTCGGCGGCAGTGATGGTCAGGGTGAAGTCGATCGGCGAGTTGTCCGTCTCGCCGCGTTTGGCGGCGGCTTCATAGACTTTCAGATCGGTGCTTTGCGCAGCAGTGAAGGCCCGGGAGAAATAGCCCTTCATGGTTTCGGTGAACTGCACGCCAAGGGTTGGCGGCGCCACCGGTTTGCGTGGTGCCGATGGCAGCGTGTAGTCGATCTGCCAGCCACGGTCGGCGGCGAGCAGGCCCATGTTGCGTTCGCTCACGGCGGAAATGGTCAGCAGCGGATTGACCGCCAGCGACGTCGGAATCACCGCGCCGTCGGTCACGTACAGATTGGCGTAGACATCGGTGCCGGCAGCGCCGCTGAACACCTGGCCCTTGTGATTGACCACGCCTTGCCCGGCATCTTCGCCCATCACGCAACCGCCCAGCGGGTGCACCGAGACGATGCTGTGCTTGAGCAATTTGGTCCAGATCGGGTTCTCCACCCAGACGCCGCCCAGCGCCTTGGTGCTCTGGTGCAGACGCTCGTTGCCGAGTTTGAAGTTCTCTTGCTCGCCAACACCCGGCCAGTCGATGCGCAACTGATCCTTGTTATCCAGCACCATGCGCCCCTGGCCGCTGTCGTGGCTCATGATCAGGTAGGTCTGCATGTTGTGCAGTGCGCCGTAATACGGGCCGCGCAGAAAACTTTCCGCTTCGCGCTCCTTGTATTTCACCTTGCCGCTGAAACTGTCGTCGGTGGCGACGCCGATCATCTCGGCAAACCCGGCCATGCTCGGCACCATCGGCCGGCCAAGGGCTCCGGGGATCGAGCCTTCCTCGATGACCATGCGGCTGCGCCAGTCGCCTTCGGTACGCATGTCGATGACCGACGTGATGCATGGGCCGACCGGGTGCAGTTCCTTGGCCGGGTGCGCGCCGAAGCCGATGCCGTTGATGGTCTGCTCGCAGTTGTGGCCGAAGCCGAGGATGTCGCCGTTGCCGCTCATGTTCTCGCCGAGCTGGCCGGACATCACCAGGCCTTTGTCGCGCGAGCGCAGGAGAATTTCGGTAGAGCCGAGCGTTCCGGCGGAGACCACGACGATGTCGGCCTTCACAAACAGCGTCGGCGCGGAAAACTTCTCGCGGCCGCTGTCCAGATACTGGAAGTGCACGATCCAGCCGTCACCGTCACGCTCCAGATGCCGCACTTCGGCCTGGCAGAAAATCTCCGCACCGTGGTTCCAGGCGTCCGGCAGATAGTTCATCAGCGTGGTGTTCTTGGCCTTGTTGTTACAGCCCGACACGCAGTCGCCGCACTGGTTGCACGGCAGTTGCTCAACACCGACGTGGTTGAGGTTGTTCGGCAGTTTGTCGAAGGTCACGTTGATCGGCGGCTTGTAGAAGTGCGCGCCCTGCTTGAGGTAATCCGCGGACTTCTTGTTGGCGTCGAGCTTGGGCAGGTTCGGTGCAGTGCTCGGGTAAGGATTGGGTTTGAGCATCTCCCGGGCGCGGGCGTAACCGTCCTTGAGCAGCGTGTCGCGATGCTCACGCACGGCCTGCGGCCAGCGTGGGTCGTCGAACACACCGGGCTCCGGTTCCAGAGCAACGTTGGCGTTGATCAGGGACGTGCCGCCGAGGCCGCAACCGACCACGACGTTCTGCTGGGCGTTGACGTGCAGGTCGAACAACCCCGTGCGCGAGCCGATATGGCCATCGGGATCGTGCACCTGCAATTCTTCGGTGGCGGCAATCATGGTGTTGGGGTATTCGCCGGGCTGAATCTCTCGGCCGCGCTCGAGCAAACACACCCGTTTGCCGGCCCGGGACAGGCGCGAGGCAGCAATGCCGCCGCCATAACCGGAGCCAATGACGATGACGTCGTAATGTTCCTTGATCTCGCTGATGGGCGTTGCAATGCGTGTCATGAGACTGATCCTTTCTCAGGCTGATGGGGCAACTCTGCGGTTGCCTGCAATCAATGGGCGAACGAGCACCTGGCCTCCGGGGCGGACCCGGCGACAGCACAGCGGTTGGGGCAGGACTTACGCGCTATAGACGCGCGTGTTGATTGGCCGCACGACGTAACGTGCGCTTGCGTGGCGAGGGGGTTGGGCGATGTGGGCGGCTATCCATCATGCGTTCTCCCAGAACCAGATGTGGATAAGTGACGGCTGTCCTTGTGCCATTGCAGTGAAGACAGCAGAGGATTCGAAGTCAAGGCAACGCCTTAGAACTGTATGAAATGTGATCAAGTGCCGTTTGGACTATGGCGGGCGGGGCTTGCACGGTTCGACGAACAAGTTATCCACATAGCCACCCACAGCAAATGGGGGTAACTGTGGATGACTCGGAAAATAAGTGGTTGATCTGTGAAGAAAAATCGTGACTTATCCAGAAGGACGGTTTGCGAGAGGTATTGGATGTTTTTTGATCACTTGCGTGTAAGCCACGTTGTACATGGTCTGTAGCGGATGGCGAACACGTTATCCACAGAAGCGCCAACAGAGATCGGGGGTAACTTCGGCTTATCTGTGGAAAAGCATCGAAGGCTTTGTGAAATCGGGGTTTACGCGGGAGTTTTGCGTAAAACCAGACGATTTGATCGTTTTTTGATCGACTCCTCGTAAGCCACGGTTTATATGGGTCTCAGCGGATAGCGAACATCTTATCCACAGAAGCGCCAACAGAGATTGGGGGCAACTTGGCGAGTTATCCATTGGAAAAAGCCAGAAAAAACCGCAGCTTAGGCTGGTTGTTTTTTGATCGGATGGCTGAAAGGCTTGATTGACGTGGGGTGCAGTGATGGGCGAACACGTTATCCACAGATCCGCCAACAGGGATTGTGGGTAAACAGCCTGCCCTCATCGGAACGCCGACCGCCCAGCCCTTTCCCGGAGGGAGAGGGGGCCCACAGAGTTGTATCGGCCAAATACATCGACCTGCAGCACCACGGTGACCTTAGCTTGGCCAAGCCTTAGTTTGCGCTGATCTTTCAGGTCGATGTAACGCTTGAAAGCGCCACCGTAGGTCCCCTCTCTCTCCGGGAGTGTATGTACCGGAGACATGGTGGACACATGTTCGGAGACATGGTGGACGGTTTTAGATCTTCTTACCTGCCGTAACGATCTGCAAGTNAAAAAGTGTCCACCATGTCTCCGAACACCTGTCCACCATGTCTCCGGTACATACAGGGAGAGGGCTAGGGTGAGGGGCCTTTCAGCGGACGACACCTTCTTCGATCAGCAGTTTGAGGATGGCTTCAGCTCCGGCCTCTGCGGTAACACCCTTGAGCACCTGCCCCCCGCCACCACTGGCCTTGGCCGTCGCGGCTTTCATTCGGTCGGCACCGCTTTTGGCCTTGATCACCTTCAAGCGTTTCGGCCGTGGCTTGGCCGGTTGCAGAGTAGCCACCGACAGCAGCTCATCATCCACAACTTCCACATCTTCAACCTGCAAGACACCCCGCCGCGCCGGGCCATAAGCGCTTTGCCGAGGCTTCGGCGCAGCGTTATCCACAGTCGCCAGAAACGGCAGTTTCACCTTCAAGCGCCGCCGCTGCCCCCGGGGCAATGCTTGCAGCACCAACGCCGAACCGTCGTTGATCGACTCGACCTGCGCCAGCCCGACCACCAATGGCCAGCCCAACCCTTCGGCCAGCAGAAACGGCAGCATCCCCGAACCTTCACCGGTTTCCGCCTGACTACCGGTCAGCACCACCTGCGCCCCGGCATCGCGCAGATACGCGGTCAGCGCCGGTAGCGCATCGGCGCCAGCTGGTTGTTCCAGCACATGCATCTGTTCCAGGCCCATGCCCAGATAGGCGCGCAGTGCCGGTTCCGCGACATCCCCGGCATGCAGCACTTGCAGGTTATCCCCAGCCAGTTGCAGGCCCAGTTCCACGGCGCGGGCATCCTGTTCGGCGCGGCGTGGCCGGCCCGAAGTCGGGTGGGCACCGATGGAAACCAGGCTGATGACATTGCTGTTCATAACTGTGTCCTTCCCTTAAGCCGCATCGCGCTTGGCGTCGTTGCGGTAAGCCGCTACCGCCGCGATCAAGGCTTGAAGTATCTCCGCGCTCTCGCCGATCACCGACAGGTCCGCACGCTTGATCATGTCGCACCCCGGATCGAGGTTGATCGCCACCACCTTGTCGCAGGCGCCGATGCCTTGCAGGTGCTGGATCGCCCCGGAGATACCCACAGCCACGTAAACCCGTGCGGTGACCCAAGTGCCGGACGCGCCGACCTGCCGATCACGGGCCATGAAGCCATCGTCCACTGCTACCCGCGACGCCCCCTCGGTAGCGCCGAGTGCTGCCGCTGTTTCGTGGAATAGCTGCCAATCCTTGACGCCGTTACCGCCGGAGAAAATGAATTCGGCTTCGGCCATCGGAATTGCCGCCGGGTCCACTGCGACCGCACCGAGATTCTCGATCCGCGACAGGCTGCGCGCGACACTTGTGGATAACTCCACCGGCAGCACTTCATGACGGGTGTCGCTGACCGGTTCGGCGCACTCGGCCGACGCCAGAATCAACCGTGCGACCGGCCGCGCCAGGTCCTGCAGCCCGGCACCGGCGCGGCCGATGCATTCCTGATCCTTGACCTGCCACACCCGCGTCGCCGGGCGTTCGCCTAGTGCAGCGGCAAAACGGCGGCCGAGCTCGCCGCCACCGCTGCGACTGTCCGGCAGCAGCCAGTGACGCGGGTTGAACTGGTTATCCACAGCCCGTAGGCCCTGCACCCGTTGTTCCGGTGCATAACCGCTGAACTCATCGCCCTCAAGCACCAGCAAGCGATCGACGCCCGCCGTGGCGAAGGCGTTTTCCTTGTGCTCGCCGAATACCACCGCCAGCACCGCGCCGTCCTTGCCGGCCAGTTGATGCGCGAGGCCCAGCAGGTCGCGGTCGTGGCTGCTCAAGCGGCCGCCGACCATGTCCGGCACCACACTGATGTAGAACGCCGGGGCCGGGACCTGATGCAGCGGCAATTGCACTTCAACCGTGGCCGAGCGTTTGACCGCCCCGCCCTGCTGCGCGCCGCTGCGGTCGATGCGTTTGATGCCGTTGGGGCCGATGAAGCCGATGCCGCGCAGATTCTTGCGGATGACGCCGTTGGGGCCCATCCAGCTGTGTTGCGCCGGTTGCATCGCCGCGTGCAGCGGGTGCAGGCGGTTACGGGCGATCCATTCGGCGCGTGGGTCGCGGCGGATAATGTCGCTCATCAGTGGGCCTCCGCAGGTTCACGTTTCGCCGGAGTAACAGGCTTGTTCGGCGCGGCGTCTTCGAGCAGCGCGTCGGCCACCAGTTCGGCGATGTCCTTGATCAGCGGACGTGGTTCGACCACGCCTTCGAGCATCGCCGTGCACTGTGGACAACCCACGGCCACCAACTCGGCGCCGGTCTCGCGGATGTCTTCCATGCGCATGTCGGGAATCCGCTGCTTGCCTGGAATGTCGGTGATCGGCGCGCCGCCACCGCCACCGCAGCAACGCGAGCGGAAGCCGGAACGTTGCATCTCTTTGACCTCGATGCCGAGGGCACGCAGCACTTCACGCGGCGCCTCGTACTCGCCGTTGTAGCGACCGAGGTAGCACGGGTCGTGATAGGTCACGCTGTTGCCTTTGTGCTGACTGAGGTTCAGCGCGCCGGCCTGAATGATTTCCGCCATGTAGGTGCTGTGGTGCTGCACCAGGTAGTGGCCGTCGAAGGCACCGTATTCGTTTTTCAGCACATGGAAACTGTGCGGATCACAGGTGACGATGCGGTTGAAGCTGTATTTGGCCAGGGTCTGGATGTTGCGTTTGGCGAGCAACTGGAAGGTCGCTTCGTCGCCCAAACGACGGGCGACATCGCCGCTGTCGCGCTCTTCGAGACCGAGTACGGCAAAGTCGATTTTCGCCGCCTTCAGCACTTTGACGAAGGCGCGCAAGGTGCGCTGGTTACGCATGTCGAAGGCACCATCGCCGACCCAGAACAGCACGTCGGTGGACTTCTTCTCGCTGAGCAGATTGAGGTTCAAGTCCGCCGCCCAGTTCATCCGCCCGCCCGGGGCGAAACCGCCGGGGTTGTCGGTGGCGATCAGGTTTTCCAGAACCTCGGCGCCCTTGTTCGGGGTCGCGCCTTTTTCCAGAGTCAGATGACGGCGCATGTCGACGATGGCGTCGACGTGCTCGATCATCATCGGGCATTCCTCGACGCAGGCGCGGCAAGTGGTGCACGACCACAGGGTTTCGGCATCGACCAGACCGTTGACGATCGGTTGATGCGGATTGCCGCTGTGCTCACCAATTGGCTTGCCTGGATACGGGCTACCGGCGAATTTCGCGTCAGTGCCACCAGCAAGACCTACGACCATGTCCTGAATCAGCTTTTTCGGGTTCAGCGGCTGGCCGGCGGCGAACGCCGGGCACGCGGCTTCGCACTTGCCGCACTGCACGCAGGCGTCGAAACCGAGCAGTTGGTTCCAGGTGAAATCCTTGGGTTTTTCCACGCCCAGCGGCGCGCTTGGATCATTGAGATCCAGCGGTTTCAAACCGGTGGAGCGACCGCCACCAAAACGCTCGGCGCGACGGTGCCAGGCCAGGTGCAGGGCCCCGGCGAAAGCGTGCTTCATCGGCCCGCCCCAGGTCATGCCGAAGAACAATTCCGACACGCCCCACAGCACACCGATGCCGAGGATCGCCGCCAGTACCCAGCCGCCGAAGTTCTCCGGAAGGATTCCGGCCACCGGCAACGTCACCAGGAAGAACGAGGCAGAGAACGCCAGCAGGCTTTTCGGCAGGCGCATCCACGGGCCTTTCGACAACCGTGCCGGCGGGTTGCGTCGACGCAGGTAAACGAAGATTGCACCGACGAACATCACCGCCGTCATCAGCAGCAACGCATAGCCAAGGATGCGGTTATGCAAGCCGAAACCGTGTACCAGAATCGCCAGCACAATCGATGCCACTGCACCACCGGCCGTGGCGACGTGGGTGTTGGCGATGTATTTGTCCCGCGCCACCACATGGTGCAAATCGACCATGTAGCGCTTGGGCATGGCGAGCAGGCCGCCGATCAGGTCGACCTTCGAGGCCCGGCCCCGACGCCACATCGCTACCCGCCGCAACGCGCCCAGCACCGCGAGGGCCAGGGCTGCGAACAACAGGATTGGAAGAAGGGTGTTCAACATAGGTGAAGCTCCCACCAGTACAGCCTGGAGAAACACGGCGTTCACTGATCGTTCCCACGCTCTGCGTGGGAACGCAGCCCGGGACGCTCCGCGTCCCAAAGCGGACGCAGAGCGTCCGTTGAGGCATTCCCACGCGGAGCGTGGGAACGATCAGTTAACTAGCCTAGAAATCCTTGCAGAGGCGCAGGGCGTCATAAATCGCGGCGTGGGTATTACGCTGCGCCACACAGTCACCGATGCGGAACAGCAAGTAGCCGTCACCGGTGGTGCTCAACGATGGCTGCGGCTTGATCGCGAACAGTGCGTCAATGTCGATCTGGCCCTTGTTGCGCGAACCTTCCTTGAGCCCGTAATACAGCTCTTCGTCCGGACGCACGCCGTTCTCCACCACCACTTGATCGACCACCCGCTCCTCTTTGGCGCCGGTGTATTCGTTCTCCAGCACCGCCACCAACTTGTCGCCCTCGCGGTAGACCTTCTCCAGCATCATGTCGCCGGTCATGATCACTTCTTTCGGGTACATGCTGCGGTAGTAGGTCGGGAACGACGTACCACCGATGGCCACGCCCGGCTTGATGTCGTCGGTGACGATCTCGACCTGGCTGCCCTTGTCGGCGAGGAAGTCCGCCACCGACATCCCGGTGAACTCGCAGATGGTGTCGTAGACCAGCACGTTCTTGCCCGGCGCAACCTTGCCGTCTAGCACGTCCCAACTGCTGACCACCAGCCCTTCGGCGGCGCCCCAGTGTTCGTTCTGCTCAAGGAACGGATGACCGCCCACCGCCAGCACCACCACGTCTGGACGCAGATCGAGGATGGTCGCCGCGTCCGCGGCAGTGCCCAGACGCAGATCGACTTTCAGCCGCGCCAGCTCCAGCTGGAACCAGCGGGTGATACCGGCGATCTGGTCACGTTGCGGCGCTTTCGACGCGGTGGTGATCTGCCCGCCGATGAATTCTTTCTTCTCGAACAGCGTCACGTCGTGGCCACGCTCGGCCGACACACGCGCCGCTTCCATGCCCGCCGGCCCAGCACCGACGATCACCACTTTGCGTTTCACACCAGTGGATTTCTCGATGATGTGCGGCACGCCCATGTATTCACGGGAGGTCGCGGCGTTCTGGATGCACAGCACGTCCAGCCCTTGGTACTGACGGTCGATGCAGTAGTTGGCGCCGACGCACTGTTTGATCTGGTCGACCTGGCCCATCTTGATCTTGGCGATCAGGTGCGGGTCGGCGATGTGCGCGCGGGTCATGCCGACCATGTCGACGTAACCGCCTTCAAGGATGCGCGTGGCCTGGTTCGGGTCCTTGATGTTCTGCGCGTGCAGAACCGGGGCCTTCACAACCTCTTTGATACCGGCAGCCAAATGCAGAAACGGCTCCGGTGGATAACTCATGTTGGGGATAACGTTGGCCAGGGTGTTGTGGGTGTCGCACCCCGAACCGACCACGCCGATGAAGTCGATCATGCCGGTGTCGTCGTAGTACTTGGCGATCTGTTTCATGTCCTCGTGGGACAAGCCGTCCGGGTGGAATTCATCACCGCACAGACGGATGCCGACACAGAAATCGTCGCCGACTTCCTTGCGCACAGCCTTGAGCACTTCCAGACCGAAACGCATGCGGTTCTCGAAGCTGCCGCCCCATTCGTCGGTGCGTTTGTTGACCCGTGGGCTCCAGAACTGGTCGATCATGTGCTGGTGCACGGCAGACAGTTCGACGCCGTCGAGGCCACCGGCCTTGGCCCGTGCGGCAGCGGTGGCGTAGTTGCCGATCACCCGCCAGATTTCTTCCGGCTCGATGGTTTTGCAAGTCGCGCGGTGCACTGGTTCACGGATGCCCGACGGCGACAGCAGGGTCGGCCAGTGCTCGCCGTCCCAGCGCGAGCGGCGGCCCATGTGAGTAATCTGGATCATGATCTTGGCGCCATGCTTGTGCATGGCGTCGGCCAGATTCTGGAAGTGCGGGATGATCCGGTCATCCGCCAGGTTCACCGATTTCCACCAGCCTTGCGGGCTGTCGATGGCCACACTGGAAGAACCGCCGCAAATCGCCAGGCCGATGCCGCCCTTGGCTTTCTCTTCGTAGTATTTGACGTAGCGGTCGGTGGTCATGCCGCCGTCGGTCGCGTAGACCTCGGCGTGCGCGGTACTGAGCACGCGGTTGCGGATGGTCAGTTTGCCGATCTGGATCGGCTGGAACATTGCTTCGAAAGCCATGGCGGGTTCCTCGACTTACAACGGCTTGACGGTGAACAGGCCGTCGTCGTGGCCTTCTTCGGAGCCACCGTAGACTTGCTCGGCAACCGTGCGAATCTTGCTGCCGCGCGCTTCAAGAATCTGATCCATGGCACCGGCAAACCAGCCGGTGAACATGTAGTCGACCTTGCGCCCGACCTTGCCGTAGACGTAGACGAACGCCGAGTGTTCGAGCTTGACGCTGGCGGTGCCTTTGTCGAGGTCGATGTCCTGGATCTTGAATAGGCCCCAGCCGCGTTGCGACAAGCGCTTCATGTAGTGTTCGAACACCGCGACGCCTTCCAGGCCGTGGCATTCGGCTTCTTTTTCACACCAGTGCCAGGCGGATTTGTAGCCGGCCTTGTAGAGGATTTCGGCATAGGCTTCAGCGCCCAAAACCTCTTCGATGCCCATGTGGTTATTCACGAAGAAGTGGCGTGGCACGTAGAGCATCGGCAGGGCGTCGGAGGTCCAGACACCGGTTTCGCTGTCGACTTCGATTGGCAATTGCGGGGCGATCTTGGCCATGGAAACTTAACTCCAGAAAATTTGGTTTGTTACCCCCGGCGCGGACGGCCGGGGGAAAGGATTCAGAAGTGCGGTGGCTTATTCGCCCCAAACATCTTTCAAGACGTTGACCCAGTTCTCGCCCATGATCTTGCGCACGACGCGCTCGGAGTGGCCGCGCTTGAGCAGGGTTTCGGTCAGGTTCGGGAACTCGCCGACGGTGCGGATGCCCAGCGGGTTGATGATCTTGCCGAAGCTGGTCAGACGACGGGCGTAGCCCTTGTCGTGGGTCAGGTATTCGAAGAAGTCCTGACCGTGACCCTGGGTGAAGTCGGTGCCGATGCCGATGGCGTCTTCGCCGACAATATTCATGGTGTATTCGATGGCTTCGGCGTAGTCGTCGATGGTCGAATCGATGCCCTTGGCCAGGAACGGCGCAAACATGGTCACGCCGACAAAACCGCCGTGATCAGCAATGAACTTCAGTTCTGCATCGGACTTGTTGCGCGGGTGCTCCTTGAGCCCCGACGGCAGGCAGTGGGAATAGCAGACAGGTTTTTTCGATTCGAGGATGACTTCTTCGGAGGTCTTGGAGCCAACGTGGGACAGGTCGCACATGACGCCGACGCGGTTCATCTCGGCAACGATCTCGCGACCGAAGCCCGACAGGCCGCCGTCGCGCTCGTAGCAACCGGTGCCGACCAGGTTCTGGGTGTTGTAGCACATCTGCACGATGCCGACGCCGAGCTGCTTGAACACCTCGACATAGCCGATCTGGTCTTCAAACGCGTGGGCGTTCTGGAAGCCGAAGAGGATGCCGGTCTTGCCCTGCTCCTTGGCGCGACGGATGTCGGCGGTGGTGCGCACCGGCATCACCAGGTCGCTGTTCTCGCGGATCAGCTTCTGGCTGGCAGCGATGTTGTTCACGGTCGCCTGAAAGCCTTCCCACACCGACACCGTGCAGTTGGCCGCCGTCAGACCGCCCTTGCGCATGTCTTCGAACAGCTCGCGGTTCCATTTGGCAATGATCAGACCGTCGATAACGATGCTGTCGGCGTGTAATTCGGCTGGGCTCATCAGGCGTCCCCTTATTGGCGATTCATGCGCCGAATCGTCTGCCGGCGCTTTGGGGCCAGCATATGCCTCGGTGCCGGGGCGACCGGGTGCAAAAACGACAGGGGAATTGCCGAAAGCGTCAATCCGCGACAAAGGGTCGCCAGACGCCCCGATCAGCTACCTGTTCAAGCCCGCGCGCTTGAGCCAGAATCTCCCGCATCTTGGAAACACCACTGGATTAGAGCGGCGACAACAATGAAATCGATCTTCCTGGCTTTGGCACTGCTTGCGACCGGCGTACACGCCGCCGAAGAGACCGACAACAACCCGTGCGACGCGGTCGAAAACGACGTCCAGACCCTGGAATGCTCGACCTACAGCCGCACTACTGCAGAAGACCTGCTCAAGGACAACTACGCCAGCCTCAACGAACGCATGCAGACCGCGTACGGCAAAAACGCCACGCAACTGGCGGATATCACCGCCAAACTCAAAACCGCCCAGCAGCAGTGGCTGAAGACACGGGATGCGGATTGCGCGGTGGAGGCGTTCCCGGCGACGGCGGGGAGCAAGGCCTTCACGATTGCGCAGAATGACTGCGTGGCGCGGATGAGTGATGAACGGTCGGAGTTTTTGGAGTCGATTGGGCAGGAATAGTCCTCAAAATTTGAAGGAAAATTGGCACTGCTTTCTGCAATTGCCTCGTGAATCTCTTCTTCTTACGGCACATGCCGACTTCGCCTACACCTATTGCGTGAAAGCCCCGATCTACGGGCGCTTCACGCAATATCCTGACAACTGTTCTTGATTGGCCACCTTAAAAATATAAGCAAAGATTCGCGAATCTTATAAAAGACTTATATTCTTCCATGAACAGCATCCACTGGACACGAAAGGCCGTTAAGCAACTCTTGAAATTGCACTCTGTGCATCAGGTACAGGTTCGAGATGCCGTTACGGCGCTTGCCGACATGCCTGATATGGGCAATGTCAAAGCACTGATTGGCCATGACTACTCCTACCGCCTGCGTGTCGGTAATTATCGAGTCATGTTCGACTGGGATGGCGCAATCAAAGTGGTCAGTATTCAAGAGGTCAAGAAACGCGATGAACGCACCTACTGACATCCAAATCATCAACGACGCCGAGGGCAACCCCGCCTTCGTCGTCATTCCCTACGCGCAGTACGTTGCGCAAAAAATGCAGCCCGACCTGATTCCCCATGAGGTCGTCAGCCGGATGGTCGATGGGGCAACACCGATCCGTGCCTGGCGCGAACACCTCAACCTGACTCAGGAAGAAGTCGCCAAACGCATGGGTATTTCGCAACCGGCGTTTGCTCAACAGGAAACGGTGTCCAAGCCACGTAAAGCGACACGCGAGAAAATTGCGTCGGCGTTCGGGATCACCGCCAATCAGCTTGAGCTGTAAGCTGCCCCTCTTCACTTCAAGGAATTCCCCATGAACATCTGCGGCATCGAAATCAAAGGCAGCGAAGCGATCATCGCCGTGGCCGCTCTCGACGGTTCGACCCTGAGCCACATTCCCCTCGCCACCAAGAAGATCGCCCTCGAAGACGATGACGAGGCGGCCAACGTGAAGCTGTTCGCGGCGCAGGTGGCGTCGTTTGTGCGGGAGAATTCGGTTGACCGGATTGCGATCAAGAAGCGCAGCAAGAAGGGCGAGTTTGCCGGTGGGCCGACAACGTTCAAGATTGAGGGTGTGTTTCAGTTGCTGGATGGGTGTGAGGTGACGTTGTTGTCGCCGCAGACGATCAATGCGCAGGCGAAGAAGCACAATTTCGAACTGCCGGGGACGCTGAACAAGTATCAGCATGAGGCGTACAAGGCGGCGTGTTCGGCGTTGGTGAAGAAGTAACCCTATCAAACTGTAGGAGTGAGCCTGCTCGCGATGGCGGAGTGTCAGTCGACATCAATGTTGTCTGATTTACCGCTATCGCGAGCAGGCTCACTCCTACAGAGGTTTTGTGTACATCCCTTCAGGCCTGGGCGGTACGGCGGTCTTCTCTCGGGCACCGTGCAAACTTCGCCCGATAGCTGCGAGTGAAGTACGACGGCGATTCAAAGCCGCAGGCGATGCTGACTTCCAGCACACTCATGTCGGTCTGGCGCAACAACTGCCGGGCCTTTTCCAACCTTAGCCGCAGATAGAAATTGCTCGGCGTGTCGTTCAGGTGCAGCCGAAACAAGCGCTCCAGTTGCCGCCGCGTCACCTTGATCGATTCCGCCAGTTGCAGCGTGGTCAGCGGCGGTTCGCTGTGTTGTTCCATCTCGCCAATCACCTGCACCAGTTTCTTGTTATTGATGCCGTAGCGCGTGGCGACTTCCATGCGCTGGTGGTCCTTGCGCGGGCGGATCCGTCCCAATACGAACTGCTCGCTGACCTGAATCGCCAGTTGCGGGCCGTGGGCCTGGGCGATCAGGTCGAGCATCAAATCGATGGAGGCGGTACCGCCGGCCGAGGTGATGCGCCGGCGGTCAATCTCGAACAGTTCCTGGGTCACACTGAGCTGTGGATAAGATTCCTTGAAGGCATCGATGGCTTCCCAGTGCAGGGTCAGGCGATGGCCATCGAGCAAACCGGCCTCGGCGAGCACGAAACTACCGGTATCGATGGCGCCGAGGGTGACGCCTTCGTTGTCCAGCCGCCGCAGCCAATGTTCCAGCGTCGGCGTGGCGCACTTCAGCGGTTCGAACCCGGCCACCACCAACAGCGTCGCACCTTTCTTCAAAGGTTCCAGCGCCGCATCGGCGTTGACCGACATGCCATTGCTCGCCAGCACCGCCCCGCCATCGGCACTTAGCACATGCCAGCGGTACAACTCGCCACGAAAACGGTTGGCCACGCGCAGCGGTTCAATCGCAGAGATAAAGCCAATGGCGGAGAACCCCGGCATCAGCAAGAAGTAGAAGTCCTGGGACATGGGCGCACTCGGTTGGCGGGTAGCGTGGAATGTTGATACGCCAGTTGTCTTCGGCATTCAAGAGCACAGGTCGCTACAGTGCAAATGCCAGTCGCCGCAGTGCGCTTTCAAAGGCACACAGCTGCGTAACTTTGCATCACCGGCGCATCAGACGCCGGGAACCACAATAAACGACCTGCCGAGGAACCCGACATGAAACGACTGACCAGCAGCTGTGTTCTTGCACTCAGCGGTACCGCTTTCTTGAGCGCCAGCGTCATGGCGGCCGAACCCGCGTCTTGCCAGAACGTACGCATGGGCGTGGTCAACTGGACCGACGTGATCGCCACCAGTGCCATGACCCAGGTCCTGCTCGACGGCCTCGGCTACAACACCAAACAAACCAGCGCGTCCCAGCAAATCATCTTCGCCGGGATTCGCGATCAGCGGCTGGACCTGTTCCTCGGCTACTGGAACCCGCTGATGACCCAGACCATCACCCCGTTCGTCGACGCCAATCAGGTCAAAGTCCTCGAAGCACCGAGCCTGAAAGACGCCCGCGCCACCCTCGCCGTGCCGACCTATCTGGCCGACAAGGGGCTGAAAACCTTCGCCGACATCGCCAAGTTCGAAAAAGAACTGGGCGGCAAGATCTACGGCATCGAGCCGGGCTCGGGCGCCAACACGCAGATCAAGGCGATGATCAGCAAGAACCAGTTCGGCCTCGGCAAATTCCAGCTGGTTGAATCCAGCGAAGCCGGGATGCTCGCCGCCGTTGATCGCGCCGTGCGCCGCAAGGAGGCCGTGGTGTTCTTCGGCTGGGCGCCGCACCCGATGAACGTCAACGTCAAGATGACTTATCTGACTGGCAGCGACGACGCCCTTGGCCCGAACGAAGGCATGGCCACGGTGTGGACCGTTACCGCACCGAAATACGCCGAGCAGTGCCCGAACGTCGGCCGTCTGCTGAGCAACCTGACGTTCACCGCCGAAGACGAGAGCCGGATGATGCAGCCGCTGCTCGATCACAAGGACGCCTTTGAGTCGGCCAAGCAATGGCTCAAGGATCACCCTGAAGACAAGCAGCGCTGGCTTGACGGTGTAACCACCTTCGATGGCAAACCGGCCGCTGAAAATCTCCAGCTGACCAGCAAATAACCCTCTCATTTAAAGGCCCCTCACCCTAACCCTCTCCCAGAGGGAGAGGGGATTGACCGACGCTTCGCAGCCCCGAAATGGGCTGCGGACAGACCCATCACGCCTGAAGGAAACCGCACCATGAACCACGACGTCATCATCACCTGCGCACTCACCGGTGCTGGCGACACGACCGCCAAGAGCCCGCACGTGCCGGTAACCCCGAAACAAATCGCGGCGGCGGCGGTGGAAGCGGCCAAGGCTGGCGCCACCGTTGTGCACTGCCATGTGCGCGATCCGCAGACCGGCAAGTTCAGCCGCGACGTGGCGCTGTACCGCGAAGTGATGGAGCGCATCCGCGAGGCGGACGTCGACATCATCGTCAACCTCACCGCCGGCATGGGTGGCGACCTGGAGATCGGTGCCGGCGAGCACCCGATGGAGTTCGGTCCGAACACCGACCTGGTCGGCCCGCTGACCCGCCTGGCCCATGTTGAACAACTGCTGCCGGAAATCTGCACTCTCGATTGCGGCACGCTGAATTTCGGCGATGGCGACACCATTTACGTCTCCACTCCGGCGCAATTGCGCGCCGGCGCCAAGCGCATCACCGAGCTGGGCGTGAAGGCCGAGCTGGAGATTTTCGACACCGGGCACCTGTGGTTCGCCAAGCAGATGATCAAGGAAGGCTTGCTCGACAACCCGCTGTTCCAGTTGTGCCTGGGCATCCCGTGGGGCGCGCCGGCCGACACCACCACCATGAAAGCCATGGTCGACAACCTGCCCGCCGATGCGGTGTGGGCCGGGTTCGGCATTGGCCGCATGCAGATGCCGATGGCCGCGCAAGCAGTCCTGCTCGGCGGCAACGTGCGGGTCGGGCTGGAAGACAACCTGTGGCTGGACAAGGGCGTGCTGGCAACCAACGGTCAACTGGTCGAACGCGCCACCGAGATCCTCAGCCGCTTGGGCGCCCGGGTACTGACCCCGGCGGAAGGTCGCAAGAAAATGGGCCTGACCCAGCGCGGTTAACCCTACATCTATTCCCTTTGGGAACCGGAATTGTGGCGAGGGGATTTATCCCCGTTCGGCTGCGCAGCAGTCGCAAAATTCTTGGGGCCGCTGCGCGACCCAACGGGGATAAATCCCCTCGCCACAAGAACCGGTTTCACACGGGATCACCGAATATTTTCAGGAAATCGCCATGAGCTTTATCACCAACATCAAAACATTCGCCGCACTGGGCAGCGGTGTCATCGGCAGTGGCTGGGTGGCCCGCGCCCTCGCCCATGGCCTCGACGTGGTGGCCTGGGACCCGGCGCCCGGCGCTGAAGCGGCACTGCGCAAACGCGTAGCCAATGCCTGGGGTGCGCTGGAGAAAAACGGTCTGGCGCCCGGCGCCTCGCAGGATCGTCTGCGTTTTGTCGCGACCATCGAAGAGTGCGTCTGTGATGCCGATTTCATTCAGGAAAGCGCCCCGGAACGACTGGAGCTGAAACTCGATCTGCACAGCAAAATCAGCGCGGCGGCCAAGGCCGATGCGCTGATTGGTTCGAGCACTTCGGGTCTGCTGCCGAGCGAGTTCTACGAGAGTTCGACGCATCCAGAGCGCTGCGTGGTCGGTCACCCGTTCAACCCGGTTTATCTGCTGCCATTGGTCGAAGTCGTGGGTGGCAAGAACACCGCGCCGGAAGCTATTCAGGCAGCGATGAAAGTCTACGAATCCCTCGGCATGCGCCCGTTGCACGTACGCAAGGAAGTGCCCGGTTTCATCGCCGACCGTTTGCTCGAAGCGCTGTGGCGTGAGGCGCTGCATCTGGTCAACGACGGCGTGGCGACTACCGGTGAAATCGACGATGCGATCCGCTTTGGCGCCGGTTTGCGCTGGTCGTTCATGGGCACGTTTCTGACTTACACGCTGGCCGGTGGTGATGCCGGTATGCGCCACTTCATGTCGCAATTCGGTCCGGCCTTGCAGTTGCCGTGGACGTATCTGCCGGCGCCCGAGCTGACGGACAAGTTGATCGATGATGTGGTGGATGGCACCAGTGAGCAGCTTGGCCGCCACAGCATTTCGGCGCTGGAGCGCTATCGTGATGATTGTTTGCTGGCGGTGCTTGAGGCGGTGAAAACCACCAAGGAAAAGCATGGGATGAGTTTCAGCGAGTAATGCGTTCGCTTCAAACCGTTGCCCTCACCCTAGCCCTCTCCCAGGGGTAGAGGGGACTGACCGCGTTGTTCATGCGAGCTACGCCGACCTGCACCACCGAGCCGAACTCCAATATTGAAAGGCCCCCGATCGGCTCCCTTTCCCCCTCTCCCCCCTGGGGGAGAGGGCTGGGGTGAGGGGGTAGCTTTTGATCTTGAAGACCACCTGACTGCCGGAACCCAATCATGCCCACCCTCACCACCTACCAAACCCGCATCATCCCCGAATGGGTCGACTACAACGGCCACCTGCGCGACGCCTTCTACCTGCTGATCTTCAGCTACGCCACCGACGCTCTGATGGATCGCCTCGGCATGGACAGCAACAACCGCGAAGCCAGCGGTAATTCGCTGTTCACCCTTGAACTGCACCTCAACTACCTGCACGAAGTGAAGCTCGATACCGACGTCGAAGTGCGCACGCAAATCATCGGCCACGACAGCAAACGCCTGCACCTCTATCACAGCCTGCACAAGGCTGGAGAGGATCAGGAACTGGCGGGCAACGAACAGATGCTGTTGCACGTTGACCTCTCAGGCCCACGCTCGACGCCTTTCAGCACGGACACCTTGAGCCATCTGCAAAGCATCGTCGCCGAGCAGCAAGACCTGCCCTCTCCCACCTACATCGGCCGCGTCATTGCCCTGCCACCCGCCCGGTAAATTCATCGATCACAAGGAGCCGCCATGCACACCGCTGCCGCTGTTGCCGATTTCCGTACTTATCCGTTGATCAGCGCGCTGAGCGGCGTGCAGAGTCTGGCGGATCGCGTTGCCATCGAGTGGGCTGACGGTCGCATCAGCCCGTTTCACCACGTCTGGCTGCGGGACAACTGCCCGTGTCAGCACTGCGTCTATAGCGTCACTCGCGAACAGGTCTTCGAGATTGTCGATGCTGCTGAAGACCTCAAGCCTGTCGCCGCGCATATCGATACCGACGGCTGCCTGCGCATTGACTGGCAGGACGGGCACCTCAGTCGTTTCGATCCAGGCTGGTTGCGTGCGCATGCCTACGACGACGAATCACGCGCCGAACGTCTGGCCGCCAAGCCCAAGGCGTACCTGTGGCACAACGACTTGCAGTTGCCGGTATTCGAATATTCGGCGCTGATGAACGACAACAGCGCGTTGCTGCAATGGCTGATCGCTGTCCGCGACATCGGTCTGACCCAGGTGCGCGGCGTGCCGACCGAACCGGGTTCGCTGAAGCAGATCGCGCAGCGCATTTCCTTCATTCGCGAAAGCAATTTCGGTGTGCTGTTCAACGTGCAATCCAAAGCCGACGCCGACAGTAACGCCTACACCGCTTTCAATCTGCCGCTGCACACGGATCTGCCCACCCGCGAGCTGCAACCGGGGCTGCAATTTCTGCATTGTCTGGTGAATGACGCCGAGGGTGGCGAGAGCATTTTTGTCGATGGCTTTGCGATTGCCGATGCATTGCGCAGCGAAGACCCGGCATCGTTTCAGGCGCTATGCGAAATCCCCGTGGAGTTTCGCAACAAGGACCGCCATAGCGACTATCGCTGTCTCGCGCCGATCATCGCTTTGGATGCGCTGGGCCGGGTTGCGGAAATGCGTATGGCGAATTTTCTGCGCGGCGCGTTCGATACGTCGGTGGAGCAGATGCCGTTGCTCTATCGCGCCTATCGACGCTTGATCGCGATGACCCGCGAGCCACGGTTTCGGCTGATGCAGCGACTTAATCCGGGGGAGCTGTGGTGCTTCGATAACCGCCGCACCTTGCATGCGCGCAATGCGTTTGACCCGGCGACCGGGGCGCGGCATTTCCAGGGGTGCTACATCGATCGGGATGAGTTGTTGTCGCGGATTCTGGTGTTGCAACGCTAGACCGCGTCATCGTTGATCGCGGGCAAGCCCGCTCCCACAGGGTTCGGCGTCGAAAACAAATAATTGATCAGACCCAAAACCTGTGGGAGCTGGCTTGCCAGCGAAGGCGTCAGCAGCAACACGCCATTCTCTGGCTCACAGCCAAAAAAAGCCCCGATACAAGCCGTGACAGGATCGGGGCAGAAGCTACTGTTGAGGAGCTGCCGTGCGAGGGTGACCAAACCTTCGTGTTGCAAGCTGAGTTCAGTGTGCCCACTCCCCTCAGCGACGAGTTAGCCGAAAACGACCTGTTCATAGCCGTCGCAGCCACTGCGACAAATCGCCCTTGCCGTCCCTTCCCATGCCTACCAGAATCGAGCCACGACCTCCGTTGCCGAAGAAGGATGCGCGTCATGATGTATGCCGATTTGATCGATCAGGAAGACCTGTTGGGACAGCTCAAGGCATTGGGTTTTCAGGTACCGAGTGGCTCCACAGCGGAGCAGGCCTGCGAGTGTGCAGTGCGCGGTCTGGATAATGTGCGCGCGTTTGAACTGCGCAAGATGGTCAAGGATATGTACACCAGCGGCGCGAGTATTCAGCCAGCGGTGCGTCAGGCGATCGACAAACAGTTGTTGCCGGCATTGGCGCAATACCAACAGACCCACAGCGCCTGACGTTGATCACCTGATCGTTCCCATGCTCCGCGTGGGAATGCCTCAACGGACGCTCCGCGTTCGGCCTTTTGGGACGCGGAGCGTCCCGGGCTGCGTTCCCACGCAGAGCGTGGGAACGATCCTGATCAGAGCCTTACGCTGGCAAACGTCGACTCGTTACGCGCCTGACTCAACGCAGACATCGGCCCCGACAGCGGCGACATCACAATCGCCTGCGGCAGCGGCAGCATCGCCACTTGCTGGGTGGTGTTGGAACCTACGCGTTCGTCACGCGGCGGAATGCCGAAGTATTCGCGGTAGCACTTGGAGAAGTGCGGCGTCGAGACGAAACCACACACCGAAGCCACTTCGATGATCGACATCGGCGTCTGCTTGAGCAACTGCCGGGCGCGGATCAGGCGCAGCTTGAGGTAGTAGCGCGACGGCGAGCAGTGCAGGTATTTCTGGAACAACCGCTCCAGCTGGCGACGCGATACGGCGACGTACACCGCCAGTTCGTCGAGGTCGATCGGCTCTTCGAGGTTGGCTTCCATCAGAGCGACGATTTCCTGCAACTTCGGCTGGTTGGTGCCGAGCATGTGCTTGAGCGGCACGCGCTGGTGATCCTGCTCGTTGCGGATACGTTCGTAGACAAACATTTCCGAGATCGCGGCGGACAGTTCACGGCCGTGATCGCGGCTGATCAGGTGCAGCATCATGTCCAGCGGCGCGGTGCCGCCAGAGCTGGTGAAACGGTTACGGTCGAGGGTGAACAGGCGCGTGCTCATCGCCACGCGCGGGAAAGCTTCCTGCATCGCCGCCAGACATTCCCAGTGCACGCTGCAATCGAAACCGTCGAGCAGGCCGGCGCAGGCCAAGGCCCAACTGCCGGTGCACACGGCGCCGAGGCGCTTGGACTGGCGCGCCTGGCTTTGCAGCCACGAGACGTGTTCACGGGTAACCGTGCGCTGAATGCCGATCCCGCCGCAAACAATCACGGTGTCCAAGGGCGGGGCTTTGTGCATGGAGGCATCGGGAGTGATTTGCAGACCGTCACTGGCCCACACTTGGCCGCCATCGACGGTGAGGGTGCTCCAGCGATACAGCTCACGACCGGACAATTGATTGGCCATGCGTAGCGGTTCTACCGCAGAGGCCAGGGAAATCAGCGTGAAATTGTCCAGCAGCAAAAAGCCGATGGATTGAGGCGCACGGTTCTGGGGTTGGGCCCCGGAGTTGAACGACGTCATCGCGGTATCTCCTCACACAAAGCGGGTGATGGCCTCAGGCGGAGGCTCTTGTTATTGCCGCGTGCTCATGCGGGAGACGGGCTTTGTTATGACAGAGCAATTGCCATGCCTAAAATTGAATGGCCGTTCAATAACTCCTGAAAACGACGTCGCGACGTGTCTATTCGAGACGTCCGACGAAAGGTATTTCGAAGTGCCATCAGCGTTGGTGAGAGCCCTGCTCCGTTGCCTGTGAGCAAATCGGTAGCACTTGTGGGAATGGGCCTGCGCGCGGTTGTTTCGGAGTGTCACCGCAGGCACGGGTGACGGACGGTAGCGTGTGCTGATTGCCTGTTACAGGTGGGAAAGACTCTTATCTGATTGCGACGCGCTAAAAGGTGGCGTGATTTGATTACCGTGTTCACTTGGTGAGCAGTTTTGACTGGTCCGGCCTCATCGCTGGCAAGCCAGCTCCCACAGGGATTGGTGATGCTCACAAGATTTCAGCAACACCCAACAACTTATGAGAACCAGCTCCCACAGGGATTTTCTGTGTGATCAAGATTTCTGTATCACCACAGAACCTGTGGGAGCTGGCTTGCCAGCGATTGGGGTCAACTTGGTCTCAGCACTCAACAGCGCTGACCGCCAAGCCACCGCGCGATGTCTCTTTATATTTGTCATGCATGTCGGCACCGGTATCACGCATGGTACGGATCACCCGATCCAGCGAGATAAAGTGCTGACCATCGCCACGCAAGGCCATTTGCGCCGCGTTGATCGCCTTCACGGCGGCAATCGCATTGCGCTCGATGCACGGCACCTGCACCAGACCGCCAACCGGATCGCAGGTCAGGCCGAGGTTGTGTTCCAGACCGATTTCTGCGGCGTTGCACAGTTGCTCCGGCGTCGCCCCGAGGATCTCCGCCAGCCCTGCCGCCGCCATCGCGCAGGCTGAACCGACCTCGCCCTGGCAGCCGACTTCGGCACCCGAGATCGAAGCGTTCTTCTTGCACAGAATGCCCACCGCCGCCGCACCGAGGAAATAGTCGACCACGTTGGCGTCGGTGACCGCTTCGCTGAACTTCATAAAGTAGTGCAACACCGCCGGGATGATCCCCGCCGCACCGTTGGTCGGCGCCGTGACCATGCGCCCGCCGGCCGCGTTCTCTTCATTAACAGCCAGGGCGAACAGATTGACCCACTCCATCGCACTCAACGTCGAGCCGATCACATTGGGCTTGTTCAGCTCCTGCAGGCTGCGATGCAACTTCGCCGCGCGCCGACGCACATTCAATCCACCGGGCAGGATGCCTTCGTGCTTGAGGCCCTGCTCGACGCAGTCCTGCATCGCCCGCCACAGCTTCATCAGCCCGGCGCGGATTTCCTCTTCGCTGCGCCAGACCTTTTCGTTGGCCATCATCAATTCGGCGACGCGCAGGTTGTTTTTCTTGCACAGCTCCAGCAGCTCCACCGCGCTGGAAAAGTCATAAGGCAACTCGGTGCGATCCAGATCGACCACGCCACTGGACGCCTGCGCCTGATCCACCACGAAACCGCCACCCACCGAATAGTAGGTGTCGCGATGCAGTTCACCGTGATCACCCTCGGCAACAATCGTCATCGCATTGGGATGGAACGGCAGATTCTCGTCGATCAGGCGCATGTCCCGTGCCCAGACAAACGGCACCGACAAACGACCATCCAATAGAAGGGTATGAGTTTCACGCAGCGCCTGAATGCGCGGGCCGATCTGCGACGGGTCGATAGCGTCCGGCCACTCGCCCATCAGGCCCATGATCACCGCGTTGTCGCTGCCGTGACCGATACCGGTGGCCGACAACGATCCGAACAACTGCACTTCTATACGACGCACCTGTTCCAGCTGGTGCTTGTCCCTTAGCGACTCGACGAACAACGCCGCGGCGCGCATCGGCCCGACGGTGTGGGAACTGGAAGGGCCGATGCCGATTTTGAACAGGTCGAAAACGCTGATAGCCATTGCTGCAGAGCTCCTGAGGATGCCGATCCGGGGCGATAAGCGCCCGCTGGCGGAGCTGCTACGCTCAAGCTGCGATCCGCCGGAATGCCCGCATCATCAGGCTTTTGTCAGGTCGCACGGCGTCTGACACCGACGCACTCATGCCCACTAACGCCGTGCCGCTTTCGTCCCCGGTTTTCGCCGTTTTTATGCGGTTCAGATGGCCAGACGGGGCCAAAAAAAGCTGTAAGCGACGTCACTGACACTGGATGCGACCATCCCTGTACTGGATACGACGCCCCCTGTAGGCGTCAGATTTTCACTGGTACATGATCGTTATGACTCGATTGCAAGGCGCCGTGGTAGAGCTGTCTCCAGAACGCCATCCAACCGCAACCTATAAGTGCGGTGGTCCACAGTCGGAACACTGCCAAAAAAAACACCAAGGAGTCCATCCATGAAAGGTTCCCCGTCGTTGTTGTTGGCCGCCATGCTGAGTCTGCCGTTACTGGCTCAAGCTGCAGAACCGGCGCAGTGCAGTACCGTTAACTTCTCCGATGTCGGCTGGACCGACATCACCGCCACCACCGCTACCACCTCCGTTGTCCTCAACGCCCTCGGCTACAAGACCAAGACCACCATGATCTCCGTGCCTGTGACCTACAAGTCGCTGGCCGACGGCAAGAACATGGACGTGTTCCTCGGTAACTGGATGCCGACCATGGAGAACGACATCAAGGCTTACCGCGAAGCTGGCACCGTGGAAACCGTGCGCACCAACCTCAAGGGTGCCAAGTACACCCTCGCCGTGCCGCAAGCCCTGTACGACAAGGGTCTGCATGACTTCGCCGACATCGCCAAATTCAAGAAAGAACTCGACGGCAAGATCTACGGCATCGAGCCTGGCAACGACGGCAACCGTCTGATCCAGAGCATGATCGACAAGGACGCCTTCGGCCTGAAAACCGCCGGTTTCAAAGTCGTCGAATCCTCCGAAGCGGGCATGCTCTCGCAGGTTGACCGCGCGCAGAAACGCGACACCGCCGTGGTCTTCCTCGGCTGGGCGCCGCACCCGATGAACAAGCGCTTCAAGATTCAATACCTGACCGGTGGCGATGACTTCTTCGGCCCGGATTTCGGTGCTGCAACCGTGGCGACCAACACTCGCAAGGGCTACGCCACCGAGTGCAGCAACGTCGGTCAGTTGCTGAAAAATCTGGAGTTTACTGTCGACATGGAAAGTGAACTGATGGGCAACATCCTCGACGACAAGATGAAGCCTGACGCGGCCGCCAAGGCCTGGCTGAAAAAGAATCCACAGGTGCTCGATACCTGGCTCGCTGGCGTGACCACCATTGACGGTAAACCTGGCCTGGAGGCCGTGAAAGCCAAACTGCAGTAATCGCTTATGCCGGGGGAGCCAGCTCCCCCGGGCTGTTTATTTCCTTGCATGCGGACGTTCACTACCATGCTGATTGATCAGAAAATACCTTTAGGCCAGTACATCGCGGGCTTCGTTGAATGGTTGACGCAACACGGCGCCAGCACCTTCGACGCAATCGCCGTGACCCTGGAAACGATGATCCACGGCGTGACGTTTGCGCTGACCTGGTTCAACCCGCTGGTCTTGATCGGCCTCATCGCTCTGATTGCGCATCTGATCCAGCGCAAATGGGGATTGACCGCTTTCGTTATCGCCTCCTTCCTGCTGATCCTCAATCTGGGGTACTGGCAGGAAACCATGGAAACCCTCGCCCAGGTCATGTTCGCGACCCTGGTCTGCGTGGTCATCGGCGTGCCGTTGGGCATCGTCGCCGCGCACAAACCGATGTTCTACACATTGATGCGTCCGGTACTCGATCTGATGCAGACCGTACCGACCTTCGTTTACCTCATTCCTACCCTGACCCTCTTCGGGCTGGGTGTGGTGCCGGGCCTGATCTCCACGGTGGTATTCGCCATCGCTGCGCCGATCCGCCTGACCTACCTGGGCATCCGCGATGTCCCGCAAGAACTGATGGACGCCGGCAAGGCCTTCGGCTGCTCGCGTCGCCAATTGCTCTCACGGATCGAACTGCCTCACGCCATGCCGAGCATCGCTGCCGGCATCACCCAGTGCATCATGCTGTCGTTGTCGATGGTGGTGATCGCGGCACTGGTGGGCGCCGACGGACTCGGCAAACCGGTGGTCAACGCACTGAACACTGCTGATATCGCCCTGGGCTTCGAAGCAGGCCTGGCGATCGTACTGCTGGCGATCATGCTCGACCGTATCTGCAAACAACCCGACGCCAAAGTAGGGGGTGACGCATGAGCATAATTCGCTTCGAAGACGTCGACGTAATCTTCTCCAAGGATCCACGCGAGGCACTCAAGCTGCTGGATCAGGGCATGACCCGCAACGAGATCCTGAAAAAGACCGGGCAGATTGTCGGCGTGGAAAAAGCCACGCTGGACATCAATAAAGGCGAGATCTGCGTGCTGATGGGCCTCTCCGGCTCCGGCAAATCGAGCCTGCTGCGCTGCATCAACGGCCTCAACACCGTGAGCCGCGGCAAGCTGTTCGTCGAGCATGAAAACCGTCAGATCGACATTGCCTCCTGTACTCCCGCAGAGCTGAAAATGATGCGTACCAAACGCATCGCCATGGTGTTCCAGAAGTTCGCCCTGATGCCGTGGCTGACGGTGCGCGAGAACATCAGTTTCGGTCTGGAAATGCAGGGTCGCCCGGAGAAGGAACGCAAGAAACTGGTCGACGAAAAACTCGAACTGGTGGGCCTGACACAGTGGCGTAACAAGAAGCCTGACGAACTCTCCGGCGGCATGCAGCAGCGCGTGGGCCTGGCGCGAGCATTGGCGATGGACGCCGACATTCTGTTGATGGACGAACCGTTTTCGGCACTCGACCCGCTGATTCGTCAGGGCTTGCAGGATGAACTGCTGGAACTGCAACGCAAGCTGAGCAAGACCATCGTCTTCGTGAGTCACGACCTTGATGAAGCGCTGAAACTCGGCAGCCGAATCGCAATCATGAAAGACGGCCGGATCATCCAGTACAGCGTGCCGGAAGAGATCGTGCTGAACCCTGCGGACGACTATGTGCGCACCTTCGTGGCGCACACCAATCCGCTCAACGTGCTCTGCGGTCGCAGCCTGATGCGCACGCTGGACAAGTGCAAACGCATCAACGGTTCGGTGTGTCTGGATCCGGGCGGCGACTCGTGGCTGGACCTTGCCGAAGGCAACACCATCAAGGGCGCGCGACAGAATGGCTCGGTACTGAACCTGCAGAACTGGGCGCCGGGGCAAGCAGTGGAAGGGCTGGAGCGCAAGCCGACGCTGGTGGATTCGAATATCGGCATGCGTGATGCGTTGCAGATTCGGTATCAGACCGGCAACAAGCTGGTGCTGCACGATAACAATCATGTGGTGGGGATCTTGGGCGACAGTGAGCTGTATCACGCGTTGCTGGGCAAGAACCTGGGGTAAGAACCCCGGACACAAAAACGCCGCGAGAGGATCGCGGCGTGATCGTTCCCACGCTCTGCGTGGGAATGCAGCCCGGGACGCTCCGCGTCCCACAACAGCGGACGCAGAGCGTCCATTGAGACATTCCCACGCAGAGCGTGGGAACGATCATGCAAAAGGGGCTCAATCGAGCCCCTTTTGTTTTAGCTGTTTAGCTGTACACCCGGCCAAGGAGTTGCCGATGGCTTTCAAACTGATCGAGCACATCGCGTGTGATCTGATCCTGCGTGAAGCCCATCAGGTCGTAATCCTGGCTGCCGTTGTGCAAATACACCTCGGCGCGGTAGTAACGCTGGCGCGCTTCATCGGACTGGGCCGATTCAGTCGGCGTCGCCAGATAACCGTCCAGGCTCACTTCGTAAACGAAAGGGTTGCCCTCTTCCATCTCGATGCGCACGCCCATGCAACGCTTGGATTTACCCAAAAGCGTTTGCACTTCCAGACCCTGCGCACGCATTTGCGCGGCAGCGTCTTCCAGCGCCGGGCTGACCTGCTTGTCCATGAAACGCTGCACCACCGATTGGCTCGGTTGCAGGTCCAGTTGCGTCAGACGCTCGCTGAAACCGCGACGACCACGTTCAGCCAGTTGCGCCTGCTCCTGTTCGATCTGCACGTCCTGACGCATTGCCTTGTGCAGGCCGAACATGAAGAACACCAGCACCACCGAGAACGGCAGACCGGCCAGCACCACCATGGTTTGCATGGCTTCGAAGTTACCGGCAAACAGCAGGCCGATGGTCACGAGGGTGATCACGACGGACCAGAAGATTCGCAGCCAATGCGGCGCATCTTCGTCGACGTTGCCGCCCTTGCAGGACAGATTCGCCATCATCACCGCGCCGGAGTCGGCCGGGGTCAGGAACAGCACGAAGCCAACAAAGATCGACACACCGATGACGATTTTCGACGCCGGGTAATGCTCAAGCAACTGATAGATCGCCATCGACGGCTGTTCCAGCGCCGTCTTGCCAAGCTCGACCGCCCCCTGGTTCATCACCAGGTCCAGTGCCGAGTTACCGAAGATCGACAGCCAGGCCAAGGTGAAGCCCAGCGGAATCAGCAGCACGCCGGCGACCAGTTCGCGCACGGTACGACCACGGGAAATACGCGCAATGAACATGCCTACAAATGGGGCCCAGGAAATCCACCACGCCCAGTAGAACAGAGTCCACAGACCCAGCCAGCGGTCGGACTTGGCGTTGTCGCCTTCATAGACGTACAGGTCGAACGTCTTCAGCACCACGCCGTTGAGGTAGTCGCCGATGTTCTGCACGAAGCCGTTGAGCAGGTGCAGGGTCGGGCCGAACAGCAGGACGAAAATCAGCAGACCGCTGAACAGCACGATGTTCAGGTTGGACAGACGACGGATGCCGTTTTCCACACCGGACACGGCAGCGATGGTCGCCACGGTGCTCATGACGATGATCACGATCAAAAGGTTGGTGTTGCTGTGCTCCATGCCGAACAGGTTTTCCAGGCCGGAGGACACTTGCAGCGAGCCGATCCCCAGGTTGGTCACCAGACCCAGCAGGGTCACGAACATGCCGAAGCCGTCCACCGCGTGACCGGCCGCGCCTTTGACCCAACGCTCACCGACCAGCGGATACAGCGCCGAACGCAGGGCCAGCGGCTGGTTATGACGGTACGCGAAGTACGCCACGGCCAGACCGACCAGCGCATAGATCGCCCAGCCGTGCAGGCCCCAGTGCAGGAACGTCAGCTGTACCGCCTGACGCGCGGCCATGTTGGTGGCCGCTGCGCCTTCCGGCGGATTGAAGTAGTGATCCAGTGGCTCGGAAGCGCCGAAGTACAGCAGCGAAATACCGATACCCGACGAGAACAGCATCCCCGCCCAGGCGCCGTAACTGAAATCCGGGGTGTCGTCCTTGCTGCCCAGTTTGAGTTTGCCGTACGAGGAAAACGCCAGGCCCACGACAAATACCAGATAGGCGGCAATCACCACCATGTAGTACCAGCCGAAGCTGCGCGACAACCAGGCCTGAGCCACACCCAACAAACTGCCAGCCTCTTTCGGGGCGATCATCAGAATGGCGGTCAACAACAGAATCAGCGCGGTAGAGGTGTAAAACACCCAACCGTTGACCGTCACCTTCTCGGGCGGGGTCTTTATAAGCGAGGCAGAACTCATGGCACAAATGCTCCAGGCAGTGCGAGAGAAGAACACAAGGCAACACGGAACCCGACCAATCGGTTAGTTGGCAGCCGACCGGCGGGTGATATAAAGACACCCCGAAAAAAGCCCGAACCTGCCGAAATGGCGCTGCGAATCGCTTTCGTGGCCAAAGGCATCCGGACGTTCATCCGAAACCTGGCCCTGAGCGTCTTGCCCTTTCAACACGTCCATCGAATCGCGAACCGCGCCATGCCCCATACAGGTTTCAAGCATTTTCGGATGTCGGTTTTATCGCCACTTACACGTAGGAAAAATCTGTAGGCAGCGACGATTTGTCGCAGATCTTATTCTTTGTTGATTGAACGTTCAATCAAAACAAAATAGACTGGCCCTCAATCCGATAGGCGTCATTCGCCCCTCGGAAGGCCTAAGGAGATGTGCAAGATGCCCAAGGTCGGTATGCAACCCATCCGCCGCCAACAACTGATCGAAGCCACTTTGCAGGCGGTCGATCAGGTCGGAATGGGGGACGCCAGCATTGCGCTGATCGCCCGTTTGGCCGGTGTCTCGAATGGCATCATCAGTCATTACTTTCAGGACAAGAACGGCCTGATTGCCGCCACGATGCGGTATCTGATGAGCGTCCTCAGCGAGAACGTCACCCTGCGCCGCCAAGCGCTGGCAGATGACAGCCCACGGGCGCATCTGCAGGTGATCATCGAAGGCAACTTCGACGCCAGCCAGGTCAATGGCCCGGCAATGAAAACCTGGCTGGCCTTCTGGGCCACCAGCATGCACCAGCCGTCTTTGCACAGGTTGCAGCGGATCAACGATCACCGTCTGTATTCCAACCTGTGCTGCGAGTTCCGCCGTGTGTTGCCGCTCGAAGATGCGCGCACCGCAGCGCGTGGCCTGGCAGCGTTGATTGATGGCTTGTGGTTGCGCGGCGCTTTGTCGGGAGACGCTTTCGACACGGCGCAGGCGCAACAGATCGCTTACGAATACATGGATTTCCAATTGGCCAAGAAGGTGAGCTAGAGCACACAGAAAACGCTCGGCCCCTGAACGCCACCGCAGCCTCACCGCGGTGGTCAACGCCAACCACTAATGCACTTGCGAGGACACTATGGCCCGTTTCGAACTGCAAAAACTTTACATCGATGGTGCGTACTCCGACGCCGGCAGCGATGCCACCTTCGAAGCCATCAACCCGGCTAACGGTGAAGTCCTCGCACTGGTGCAACGTGCGACCAAGGAAGACGTCGAGCGCGCTGTCGTCAGCGCTGAAAAGGGCCAGAAAATCTGGGCTGCGATGACCGCCATGGAGCGTTCGCGCATCCTGCGTCGCGCCGTCGACATCCTGCGCGAGCGCAACGATGAACTGGCTGCTCTGGAAACCCTGGACACCGGTAAAGCCTTCTCCGAAACCAAGTACGTCGACATCGTTACCGGCGCCGACGTGCTGGAATACTACGCAGGCCTGGTACCCGCCATCGAAGGCGAGCAGATCCCGCTGCGTGACACTTCTTTCGTTTACACCCGTCGCGAGCCGCTGGGCGTGGTGGCCGGTATCGGCGCGTGGAACTACCCGATCCAGATTGCTCTGTGGAAATCCGCTCCAGCCTTGGCGGCCGGTAACGCGATGATCTTCAAGCCAAGCGAAGTCACCTCGCTGACCACCCTGAAACTGGCCGAGATCTACACCGAAGCCGGCGTTCCGAATGGCGTGTTCAACGTTCTGACCGGCAGCGGCCGTGAAGTCGGCACCTGGCTGACCGAGCACCCGCGCATCGAAAAAATCTCGTTCACTGGCGGCACCGACACTGGCAAGAAAGTCATGGCCAGCGCTTCGGCTTCGTCGCTGAAAGACGTGACCATGGAACTGGGCGGCAAATCCCCGCTGATCATCTGCGACGACGCAGATCTGGATCGCGCTGCCGACACCGCGATGATGGCCAACTTCTACAGCTCCGGTCAGGTCTGCACCAACGGCACTCGCGTGTTCGTACCGGCTCATCTGAAAGCCGCCTTCGAAGCCAAGATCGTTGAGCGCGTTGCGCGCATCCGCATCGGCAACCCGGAAGACGAAAACACCAACTTCGGCCCGCTGGTCAGCTTCCCGCACATGGAAAGCGTGTTGGGTTACATCGCCAAGGGTAAAGAAGAAGGTGCCCGCGTACTGTGCGGCGGCGAGCGTCTGACCGACGGCGAATTCGCCAAAGGCGCATTCGTTGCTCCGACCGTGTTCACCGATTGCACCGACGACATGACCATCGTTCGTGAAGAAATCTTTGGCCCGGTCATGGCGATCCTCTCCTACGAAACCGAAGAAGAAGTGATCCGCCGCGCCAACGACACCGACTTCGGCCTGGCCGCCGGTATCGTCACCAAAGACCTTAACCGCGCGCACCGCGTGATTCATCAACTGGAAGCCGGTATCTGCTGGATCAACGCCTGGGGCGAGTCCGACGCAAAAATGCCGGTGGGCGGTTACAAGCAGTCGGGTGTTGGCCGTGAGAACGGGATCAGCTCGCTGAACAACTTCACCCGCATCAAATCGGTACAGGTCGAGCTGGGCGATTACGTCTCGGTGTTCTAAGACCCGAGTCCTGTATTGCCTGCGAGGCCGCCTTCGCTGGCAAGCCAGCTCCCACAGGTTTGGTGTCGCCCACCAAATCTGTGGCAACTCCCAATCCTTGTGGGAGCTGGCTTGCCAGCGATTCGAGTGCGCAGCACTCGCCGAGGCCCGACCTGACCAACTTCAAAGAGGGTGCATTCAATGTCCCAAGAATTCGATTACATCATCATCGGTGCCGGCTCGGCCGGTAACACCCTGGCGACCCGTCTGACTGAAGACGCGGGCGTCACCGTTCTGCTGCTCGAAGCCGGCGGCCCGGACTATCGTTTCGACTTCCGCACGCAAATGCCCGCCGCACTGGCGTTCCCGCTGCAGGGTCGTCGCTACAACTGGGCGTACGAAACCGATCCAGAGCCACACATGGACGGTCGCCGGATGGAATGCGGTCGCGGCAAAGGCCTCGGCGGTTCCTCGTTGATCAACGGCATGTGCTACATCCGTGGTAACGCGATGGACTACGACGGCTGGGCAAAACTGCCAGGCCTGGAAGACTGGTCGTACCTCGACTGCCTGCCGTACTTCCGCAAAGCGGAAACCCGCGACATCGGCCCGAACGACTACCACGGTGGCGACGGTCCGGTCAGCGTGACCACGCCGAAGGCTGGCAACAACCCGCTGTTCCACGCCATGGTTGAAGCTGGCGTGCAGGCCGGTTACCCGCGCACCGAAGACCTGAACGGCTACCAGCAGGAAGGCTTCGGTCCGATGGACCGCACCGTGACGCCGAACGGCCGCCGTGCTTCCACCGCCCGTGGCTACCTCGATGTCGCCAAGAAGCGTTCGACTCTGACCATCGTCACCCACGCCCTGACCGACAAGATCCTGTTCGAAGGCAAGCGTGCCGTTGGCGTGCGTTACCTGGTCGGCGACGCTGAAGAGCGCGTTGAAGTCAAAGCACGCAAAGAAGTCCTGCTGTGCTCCGGCGCCATCGCTTCGCCGCAGATTCTGCAACGTTCCGGTGTCGGCCCGGCAAAACTGCTGGAAAGCCTCGACATCCCGGTCGTACACGATCTGCCGGGTGTCGGTGAAAACCTGCAGGATCACCTTGAGCTGTACCTGCAATACGCCTGCACTCAGCCGGTTTCGCTGTATCCGTCGCTGCTCTGGTACAACCAGCCGGCCATCGGTGCCGAGTGGCTGTTCAACGGCACCGGCATCGGCGCCAGCAACCAGTTCGAAGCCGGCGGTTTCATCCGTACTCGTGAAGAGTTCGAATGGCCGAACATCCAGTACCACTTCCTGCCGGTGGCGATTAACTACAACGGCAGCAACGGTGTGAAAGAGCACGGCTTCCAGGCGCACATGGGTTCCATGCGTTCGCCGAGCCGTGGCCGCATCCAGGTCAAATCCAAGGATCCGCGCCAGCACCCGAGCATCCTGTTCAACTACATGGCCACCGAGCAGGACTGGCAGGAATTCCGTGACGGCATCCGCCTGACCCGTGAAATCATGCAGCAGCCTGCGCTGGACGCTTTCCGTGGCCGCGAAATCAGCCCGGGCATCGAAGTGCAAACCGATGAGCAGCTCGACAAGTTCATCCGTGAGCACGCCGAAACCGCGTTCCACCCGTCCTGCTCGTGCAAGATGGGCACCGACGACATGGCTGTGGTTGATGGCGAAGGTCGTGTGCACGGCATGCAGAGTCTGCGCGTGGTCGATGCTTCGATCATGCCGATCATCACCACCGGTAACCTGAACGCGCCGACGATCATGATGGCCGAGAAAATCGCCGACAAGATCCGTGGCCGCAAACCACTGCCGCGTAGCAATGCTGCCTACTACGTCGCGGGCAATGCGCCGGTGAAAGGCAAGCCGATGCGTGATATCACGCCTGCTGCTCAGTAAGACTTGATACCGCGTCACGGCTAATCGCTGGCAAGCCAGCTCCCACAGGGTTTTGCGTCGTTCACAAATATTGTGTTCAACAAAAAACATGTGGGAGCCTGGCTTGCCAGCGATGAGGCCCTCACATTCAGCACAAATTCCCCCGCTGCACAGTAAATCCTCCTACAGCCCCTCTTCACTTGATCCTACCCCCACGCAGGCCTACTCTAGACCTCGCGCAACCGTTTCACCCCTCCCCGCCGAATCGCCTCACCCCGCAACTCCATAACAAGGAGGTTCCCGAATGTTCGATTTCCACCCCCAGCTCAAGCAGCGCTTCGCTGCCTTGCGCACGGGCGCTGAGTTTTTTTCCCTGCGGTATGTACGCGAGTCCGGCCAGTATCTGTCGGTGCGCAAGAACGTCGCCGAACCGCCAAGCCTGAGCCGTGATGAAGGCGCGATGCTTACCGTTCGCGTCAATGGCGTTGAAGCCTATGCGGCGACCAACGACCTCTCGCAACAAGGCCTGCAAGCTGCCCTTGAACGCGCAGAAATCCAGGCCCGCCGGCTCAAGCCGCACGCGCTGCTCGACCTGCGCGATCAGCCCGTGTCCAGCGACCGCGCTGACTACTTTTCACCCAATCTCGAACAACCCTTCCCGTCCCTGAGCGAATGCTTTGAGTTGCTCGGCGCGGAATCCGCCTCGGTGCCAAAGGATGAGCGCCTGGTGAATTGGGAAGTGAGCATCGGCATTACCCATGTCGAGCAGATCTACCTGAGCAGCGCCGGAGCCGAATTGCGTCAGGCCCAGCGCTTCGTCTACCCAGGCCTCGACGTCACCGCCTACGACGGCAACGACAGCCAGACCCGCAGCCTCGGCCGCGAGAACTTCGGCCAACAGGGCGGCGCTGACGTGATCAGCCGCTGCGGCCTGGTTGGTGCCGGTCCGCAGGTGGCCGATCAGGCCCTGCAACTGCTGCTCGCGCCAAACACCCCGCAAGGGCCGCGCGACCTGCTGCTGATGCCCGATCAGATGATGCTGCAGATCCACGAATCCATCGGTCACCCGCTGGAACTCGACCGGATTCTCGGCGACGAGCGCAATTACGCAGGTACCAGTTTCGTCAAAGCATCTGATTTCGGCAGCCTGCAATACGGCTCGAAACTGCTCAACGTGACCTTCGATCCGGGCATCCCCGAAGAACTCGCCAGTTACGGCCACGACGACGATGGCAGCAAGGCCAGCAAGCAATTCCTGATTCGCGAGGGCCTGCTGCTGCGACCATTGGGCGGTGCTCTGTCGCAGTTCCGCGCCGGTCTCGACGGTGTCGCCAACAGTCGCGCCTGTGGCTGGAACCGCGCGCCGATCGACCGTATGGCCAACCTCAATATCGAACCGGGCGACCAGCCGCTGAACAAGCTGATCGAAGGCATCGAGCACGGCATTTTGATGAGCACCAACCGCTCGTGGTCGATTGACGATGCACGCAACAAATTCCAGTTCGGCTGCGAATGGGGCCAGTTGATCGAAAACGGCGAACTCAAAGGCGTGGTGAAAAACCCGAACTACCGGGCGATTTCCGCGCACTTCTGGAAAAGCCTGCGCGCCGTCGGCGATGCCAACACCGTCAAGGTGCTGGGCACGCCAAACTGCGGCAAGGGCGAACCGAACCAGGTGATCCGCGTCGGCCACGCTTCGCCGGCCTGCGTATTCAGCAATGTTGATGTGTTTGGGGGAGACGCCTGATGAGTACGGTCAAGAATCAGGCTGAGGCCTTTAAAGTACTGGTCAACTGGCTGCGCGATACAGTGCGCGAGCCGGAACAGTTCACCCTCAGCTATGCCGCCGAATCGTCGGCGTTCGTGCGTTTCAACCACGCCAAGGTGCGTCAGGCCGGGCAAGTGCAGCAGGCCGATGTCGGCCTGAAACTGATCAACGACGGCCGCCATGCCGACTTGCACATCACCCTCTCCGGTGATCTGGAAGGCGACCTGCAACGCCTCGCCGAAGGTCTGCAACAATTGCGCGAAACCCTGCCGCTGCTGCCGCAGGATCCGTATCTGTTGCTCAACCACAATGGCTGGCAGAGCAATAACGTGCAGGAGCATCCGCTGCCGGACACCGAGCAGGTGGTCGACGAAATCTGCGCCGCCGCCGAAGGTCTGGACCTGGTGGGCTTCTATGCCGCCGGCCCGATCAGCCGTGGTTTCGCCAGTTCTTCAGGCGCCTTCGGCTGGCATCAGGCGAACAGCTTCAACTTCGATTTCAGCCTGTTCCACGAGAACGGCGAGGCCGTGAAGGCCAGTTACGCCGGGCACGACTGGAGCAGCGATGGTTTCGCCAAACGCTTCCAGCAGGCGCGCGAGCAACTGGAATTCCTTGGTCGGCCGTTGCGCACCTTGGCACCGGGGCAATACCGCGCGTATCTGGCGCCGGCGGCGCTGGAAGAAATCATGGGCATGCTGAGCTGGGGCGGTTTCTCGGCGCAATCGATCGCGAGCAAAAGCAGCCCGTTGCAGAAGCTCTATGTCGGCGATCAGGCGTTCAGCCCGCTGGTGTCGCTGGATGAGAAAGTCAGCGAATCGTTGAGCCCGGCGTTTTCCGGTGAAGGTTATCCACGCAGCGATCTGCGCCTGATCGTCGAAGGCAAGGCTGGCGATCAATTGGTCGGTTCGCGCAGTGCGGCCGAATACGGCCTGACGGCCAACGGTGCCAGCGGCGGTGAATCGCCGAGTGCATTGAACATGGCTGCCGGTGATCTGTCGCAAGCAGAGATCCTCAAGCAATTGGGCACCGGGCTGTACATCAGCAACCTGTGGTACCTGAACTTCTCGGATCAACCGGCGGCGCGCATGACCGGCATGACCCGCTTCGCGACCTTCTGGGTCGAGAACGGCGAGATCCAGGCTCCGGTCAGCACCATGCGTTTCGATGACAGCGCCTACAGCCTGCTGGGTTCGCAGCTGGAAGCACTGACCGCCGAGCGTGAGTTGCTGCTGTCGGCGAGTACGTATAGCCAGCGCAATACTTCCTCGGCGTTGCTGCCGGGGGCGCTGGTGAGCCGACTGACCCTGACCTTGTAATACCGCAACACCGCAGTACCTGTGGGAGCTGGCTTGCCAGCGATGGCGGACTTTCAGGCAACAACGATGTTGAATCTGATGGCCTCATCGCTGGCAAGCCAGCTCCCACAGGGTAGTGTTCCGTCTGATCCACTTTCTCAGAGGTTCCATGCCCACTCGCCCGCCTCTCGACGCCATCACCGCCCGCTGGTTGCCGTGGGTCGTCGCCATTGCGTTCTTCATGCAGTCCCTCGACGGGACCATCCTCAACACCGCCCTGCCGGCCATGGCCCGAGATCTGGCCGAAGACCCTCTGCGCATGCAGGGTGTGGTCATCTCCTACATGCTCACCGTGGCGTTGTTGATCCCCGCTTCCGGGTGGATCGCCGACCGCTTCGGCACCAAGAAAATCTTCTTCGGCGCGATCCTCCTGTTCAGCTTCGGCTCGCTGCTCTGCGCGTTGTCGAGCAGCCTGAGCATGCTGGTCGGCGCCCGCGTCATCCAAGGCTTGGGCGGCGCGCTGATGTTGCCGGTCGGTCGACTGGTGGTTTTACGTGCCTATCCAAGATCGGAACTGGTGCGGATCATGGGTTTCATCACCATCCCCGGCCTGCTCGGCCCGTTGATCGGCCCGACCATGGGCGGCTGGATGGTCGAATACCTGACGTGGCACTGGATCTTCCTGATCAACCTGCCGGTCGGCGTCATCGGCTGCTACGCAGTGTGGAAATTCATCCCCGACCTGCGCGGTACCGAGCGCACGCGCTTCGATAGCTTGGGCTTTCTGTTGTTTGGCGCGGCGATGATTCTGATCACCATCGCCATGGAAGGGCTCGGCGAACTGCACCTGCCGCACCTGCGGGTGATGTTGCTGCTGTTCGGCGGCATGGCCTGTCTGGCAGCGTACTGGTTGCGCGCCGGGCATATCGAAAACCCGCTGTTCGCGCCGTCGCTGTTCAAGACCCGCACCTTCGCCGTCGGCATTCTCGGCAACCTGTTCGCCCGTCTGGGCAGCGGCGCCCTGCCGTTTCTGGTGCCGTTGCTGCTGCAAGTGGCGCTCGGTTATTCGCCGTCGCAAGCGGGGATGAGCATGCTGCCGCTGGCCGCTGCGGCGATGGTCGCCAAATGGGTGGCGCGGCCGCTGATCGAACGTCTCGGTTATCGCATCGTGCTGACCGGCAACACACTGGCGCTGGGGATCATGCTGGCGAGCATGGGCCTGGTCAGCGAGCAGACACCGTACTGGCTGCTGCTGTGTCTGCTGGCGGTTCTCGGCGCGATCAACTCGCTGCAATTTACGGCGATGAATACGGTGACGTTGATTGATCTGGATGATGCGAGCGCCAGCAGCGGCAATAGTTTGCTCTCGGTGGTGGCGCAGTTGTCGTTGAGTCTTGGGGTTGCCTGCGCCGGTGCATTGCTCGGCGGATTTACTGCGGAGATTGGTAACGATGTTGTCGAGACCGTATTGGGCGCGTTCCAGCTGACCTTCGTCACGGTCGGGATCATGGCGATGCTGGCGGCGACAATTTTCTCACAACTGTCGAAAGAAGACGGCCGCCGCGCCAAACGCCCGGAAGAGCACATCGAACACTGATTTGCGCTGGAGGGCTTTTGTGGCGAGGGTGCTTTGTGGTGAGGGGATTTATCCCCGATGGGTTGCGCAGCGCCCCCAAGAAAGCTGAATGCGATCAGTCTGATGCACTGAGGCGGCAGGTTTTGGGGCTGCTTCGCAGCCCATCGCGGATAAATCCCCTCACCACAGAGGCTCCTCTGCCACAGGTTCATCTGCGGTCCGGGAACAACTCTGGGTTGTTGATTCAGTCACTGTTCGTCCAGAACTTTCGAGGAAAGTGGCCCGGGGCTGCTACACTGCGCGACATTTTGTTTTGCAGGCCAGTCCCGTGACCACCATCGCCACCGCTTTTAATACTCTGCCGCTGTCCGCCGCCATGCTGGCTAACCTCGAATCACTCGGTTATGCCCAGATGACGCCGATCCAGGCGCAGAGCTTGCCGGTGATCCTCAAGGGGATGGACCTGATCGCCCAAGCCAAGACCGGCAGCGGCAAGACCGCCGCGTTCGGCATCGGCCTGCTCAACCCGATCAACCCGCGCTACTTCGGTTGCCAGGCCCTGGTGATCTGCCCGACCCGTGAGCTGGCCGACCAGGTTGCCAAGGAAATCCGTCGTCTGGCCCGTGCCGAAGACAACATCAAGGTCCTGACCCTGTGCGGCGGCGTGTCGTTCGGCCCGCAGATTGCTTCGCTGGAGCACGGCGCGCACATCATCGTCGGCACCCCGGGGCGTATCCAGCAGCACCTGCGCAAGGGCTCGCTGGTGCTCGACGGCCTGAACACGCTGATCCTCGACGAAGCCGATCGCATGCTCGACATGGGCTTCTACGACGCGATCGAAGACATCATCGTCAAGACCCCGGAGCGTCGTCAGACCCTGCTGTTCTCCGCCACCTACCCGGTGGGCATCAAGCAACTGGCCTCGAAATTCATGCGTGATCCGCAAACGGTCAAGGCCGAAGCGTTCCACGATGACACGCAGATCGAGCAGCGTTTCTACGAGATTTCCCCGGAAGACCGGATGAGCGTAGTGACCAAAGTCCTGCACCACTTCCGCCCGGCGTCCTGCGTGGCGTTCTGCTTCACCAAGCAGCAGGTTCAGGAAACTGTCGACCACCTGACCGCCAAAGGCATTTCCGCCGTCGGCCTGCACGGCGATCTGGAACAGCGTGACCGCGACCAGGTGCTGGCGATGTTCGCCAACCGCAGCACTTCGGTACTGGTTGCCACCGACGTTGCCGCCCGTGGTCTGGACATCGATGCGCTGGACATGGTGATCAACGTCGAACTGGCCCGCGATTCGGAAATCCACATTCACCGCGTCGGCCGTACCGGTCGTGCTGGCGAGAAAGGCATTGCGATCAGTCTGGTTGCCCCGGGCGAAGCACACCGCGCTCAAGCCATCGAACAACTGCAGAAATCGCCGCTGAACTGGGATCAGGTCGAAAACCTCAAATCCCAGGGCCTTGCCCCGCTGCAGCCGCCGATGACTACGCTGTGCATTGGCGCTGGCCGTAAAGACAAGGTGCGTCCGGGCGACATTCTTGGCGCATTGACCGGCGACGCCGGCATTCCGGGTGCGCAGGTTGGCAAGATCGCAATCTTTGATTTCCAGGCCTACGTGGCGGTTGACCGCACTGTAGCCATGCAGGCTTTGCAGCGTTTGAACGACGGCAAGATCAAGGGCCGTTCTCTGCGCGTGCGTATCCTCTGACCCGATCGTTCCCACGCTCTGCGTGGGAACGCATCCTGTGACGCTCCGCGTCACGATTCAACAGCGGACGCAGAGCGTCCATGGCGGCATTCCCACGCAGAGCGTGGGAACGATCATTGTGTGAGGACACCGTTTTGCGCTCTACCGAAGTCGTGATCATTGGCGCTGGCGCCGCTGGGTTGATGTGTGCACTGACCGCCGCCGGGCGTGGGCGTCAGGTGTTGCTGCTCGACCACGCGAACAAGGCCGGCAAGAAAATCCTGATGTCGGGCGGTGGCCGCTGCAACTTCACCAACATGTACACCGAGCCGAGCAATTTCCTCTCGCAGAACCCGCATTTTTGCAAATCGGCACTGGCGCGTTACACCCAGTGGGATTTCATCGGCATGGTCGGCAAGCACGCCGTGCCGTACCACGAGAAAAAACTCGGCCAGCTGTTCTGCGATAACAAGTCCAGCGACATCCTCGAAATGCTTCTGACCGAATGCGATCAAGTCGGTGTCGACCTGCGTCTGGACACCTCGATCCAGACCATCGAGAAAGTCGAAAATGGCTACCTGCTCGACACCACCCTCGGTCAAGTCCAGTGCCAGTCGCTGGTAATTGCCACGGGTGGTCTGTCGATCCCGACGCTGGGCGCCACCGGTTTTGGTTATCAGGTCGCCAAGCAATTCGGCCATGAACTGCTGCCGACCCGCGCCGGGCTGGTGCCGTTCACCATCACCGATCAGCTCAAGGAATTGTGCACCGAACTGTCCGGGACGTCGGTAGATTGCCTGGTCAGCTGCAACGAGCAGAGCTTTCGCGAGAATATCCTGTTCACGCACCGTGGCCTCAGTGGTCCGGCGATTCTGCAGATTTCCTCGTTCTGGGAATCCGGCGACACGGTGGAGATCAACTTGCTGCCGGATCACGACGCCGCGAGCTGGCTGCAACAGCAAGTGGCCGAACGCCCCAATAGCGAGCTGAAAACGCTGCTGGGTGAAATCTTCACCAAGAAGATGGCCAACCTGCTGGCGGACAACTGGTTCGTCTCCAAGCCGATGAAGCAGTACACCCACGCGGAACTGGCGGAGATCGCCGAGAAGCTGGGTAGCTGGAAAGTCGTGCCGGCGGGTACTGAAGGTTATCGCACCGCTGAAGTAACACTCGGTGGCGTCGATACTCGCGAAGTGTCCTCGAAAACCATGGAATCACTGAAAAGCCCCGGCCTGTACTTCATCGGTGAAGTGCTCGACGTCACCGGTCATCTGGGCGGCTTCAACTTCCAGTGGGCCTGGGCCTCGGGTTACGCGGCTGCGCAGTACGCTTAATTCAAAGCTAAATACAAAAACCTGTGGGAGCTGGCTTGCCAGCGATGAGGCCGGCGGATCCAACATCATTGTTGACTGTCAGGCAGCCATCGCTGGCAAGCCAGCTCCCACAGGGTTCCGTGCCCAATTCAAGATTTAATCCAGCACAAGATCTCAAAGGAACACTTTTTGCTGTCAGATGTGATCGGCGCCATTGCGTCGGCGTCATTACTGGCTCAATTTAGCGGCATCGCCTCGGAAGGCCTTCGCACTTCATGTCCTCGACCTCGTTTCGTCAGTCTTTGCGGCGCCTGTGGGCGCTGGATAAATTCAGCTACAGCGTGCGGGTGTTCATCGCCCTGACCGGCAGCATGGCGCTGTGTTGGTATCAGGATGAAATGGGCCTGCTGATCCCGTTGTTCCTCGGCATTATCGCCAGCGCCCTGGCCGAGACCGACGACAGTTGGCAGGGCCGCCTCAACGCACTCGCGGTGACGCTGGTGTGTTTCAGCATCGCCGCGCTGTCGGTGGAATTGCTCTTCCCCTACCCCATCGTGTTTGCCATTGCCCTGGCGCTGGCCAGTTTCGGCCTGACCATGCTCGGGGCGCTCGGCGAGCGTTATGGGGCGATTGCCTCGGCGACGTTGATTCTTTCCGTGTACACGATGATCGGCGTCGATCAACGCGGTGGCGCGGTCACTGATTTCTGGCACGAACCGATGCTGCTGGTGGCCGGTGCGGCGTGGTACGGCTTGCTCTCGGTGTTGTGGCAGGCGATGTTTTCCAATCAGCCGGTACAGCAGAGCCTGGCGCGGTTGTTCCGCGAACTGGGGTTTTATCTGAAGCTGAAATCGTCGCTGTTCGAGCCGATCCGGCAGATGGACGTCGAAGCACGACGGCTGGAGCTGGCCCAGCAAAATGGCCGCGTGGTGGCGGCACTGAACAGTGCCAAGGAAATCATTCTGCACCGGGTCGGCAACGGTCGCCCCGGCTCGAAAGTCAGCCGTTACCTGAAGTTGTACTTCCTCGCTCAGGACATCCACGAACGCGCCAGCTCTTCGCACTATCCCTACAATGCGCTGGCCGAAGCGTTTTTCCACAGTGATGTGCTGTTCCGCTGCCAACGACTATTGCGCCAGCAAGGCAAAGCCTGCCGCGCACTGGCCGAATCGATCCAGATGCGCCAGCCGTTCATCTATGACGCCAGTTTCGCCGAAGCGCTGAGCGACCTCGACGCCTCCCTCGAACACCTGCGCATCCAGAGCAATCCGGCATGGCGCGGACTCCTGCGTTCGTTGCGCGCACTGGCAGCCAACCTCGGCACCCTCGACCGTTTGCTCAGCGACGCAAGCAACCCCGACGCCTTGGCCGACGCCACCGACAGCAGCCTGCTTGACCGCTCGCCACGCAATCTCAAAGACGTGTGGATTCGCCTGCGTACACAACTGACACCGACTTCGTTGTTGTTCCGCCATGCCCTGCGTTTGCCGCTGGCGCTGAGTATCGGTTACGGCATGGTGCATTTGATTCACCCCTCGCAAGGCTACTGGATCATCCTCACCACGCTGTTTGTCTGCCAGCCGAACTATGGCGCGACGCGACGCAAACTCGGTCAGCGGATTCTCGGCACCGCCATCGGCCTGACGGTGGCGTGGGCCTTGTTCGATCTGTTCCCGAGTCCGCTCGTGCAGTCGTGCTTCGCCATCGCCGCCGGGGTGGTGTTCTTTACCAATCGCACCACCCGTTACACCCTGGCGACCGCCGCGATCACCATCATGGTGTTGTTCTGCTTCAATCAGGTCGGTGACGGTTACGGGCTGTTCCTGCCGCGACTGTTCGATACCTTGCTCGGCAGCCTGATCGCCGGCCTCACGGTATTCCTGTTCCTGCCGGACTGGCAGGGTCGGCGTCTGAACAAAGTGCTGGCCAACACCCTGACCTGCAACAGCATCTACCTGCGCCAGATCATGCAGCAATATGCCGCCGGCAAGAGCGACGACCTCGCTTATCGTCTGGCCCGGCGCAATGCGCACAACGCCGATGCGGCGCTGTCGACAACACTGGCGAACATGCTGATGGAGCCGGGGCATTTCCGCAAAGAAGCGGATGTCGGTTTCCGCTTTCTGGTGCTGTCGCACACCTTGCTCAGTTATCTGTCAGGGCTGGGTGCACACCGCGAGACGCAGCTGCCGGCGGAGGTGCGCGAACATCTGATTGACGGTGCAGGTGTGAGCCTCGCGGCGAGCATCGATGAAATCGCTCAAGGGCTGGCGAGCAAGCAGCCGATTGCGATTCAGAGTGATGAGGAAGAAGCGCTGGCCAATGAGCTGGAGCAGATGCCCGATGAGATTGATGAAGGGCAGCGACTGGTGCAGACGCAATTGGCGTTGATCTGCCGGCAGCTGGGGCCGTTGCGTACGCTGGCGGCGCATTTGATCAAGGACACATCTGAAGTTTGAGGTGGCCTGACTGGCCCCATCGCTGGCAAGCCAGCTCCCACAGTGGGTCGGGTGATTCACAAAATTGTGCTTCACCAAAGAACCCTGTGGGAGCTGGCTTGCCAGCGATGAGGCCCTCAGCAACAACACAACTCTGGGATCAGACACCTACATCCCATGCTGCCTCAGCAACCGGTCATAACTGCCATCCGCCTTCATCGCCGCTATCGCCCGATCAAACCCCGCCACGATCTGCTCATGCTGCGGATTTTTCAGACTCACCAATATATGCAGGCTGTTCTCGCTCAACGGTTTGGGCAAGAACTCCACCGAATTGCGCACCTTGGCTGATTCCCGCGCCAGGTAGTACTTCGCGACATACTCGTCCTCCAGCGTCAACTTGACCCGGTCCGCCGCCAGCATGCGCACCGCCATGGCGAAGTTATGCACAGGGACTTTCTGCAAAGCCGTGTCGGCATCAAATGGCGGCGAATAGGCATAACCGCGCACCACTGCAATCGGGTATGTGTGCAATTGCTGCAGATTGGAGTATTCAAGCGGCGTGTCTTTGCGCTTGAGGAAGCGGATGCGGTTGAGCAGGTACTCACCGGAAAACTGCCCGAGTTTCGTCCGCTCATCGTTGTACCAGGCGTTGACCAGTACATCGTAACGGCCTTCGCCGACACCCAGCAGCGCCCGTGCCCACGGCACCTGTTCATAACCGCTGGCATAACCGGCCCGGGCCAGCGCGGTGCTGACGATGTCGGTGGCCAGGCCGCCATTGACCAGCGTGTCGTCGGTAAAGGGTGGCCAGATATCGAATACCAGCCGCAGCTTATCGGCTGCAGCGTTCTGACCCAGCAAGAGCAATCCGATCAAAGCAAAGGCTCGATGCAATCGCGGCATGCTTGAAAATCCTTAGCGGGCGAGCTGCCCGGCGTATTTTTCAGTCAAAACCCAAGGCCCCTTACCGGCGAAACCCAGGCCCTAACGTTAGCTCATTGAAGCCAGTGCACAGCGCTCTCCAGCAGATTACACAAAGAAGACACCGTCGCGAGAAAGGAATGATGGCATTTTGACCTTTATCACAGACTCTTCAGCCATACAGACATCTTTGGCGTCTGCGCTTAGTATCGGGCGACGCCTTCAAGGAATCGAAAAATGACAATCGAATGGGTCTGCAAACATCACAGTGATTTGGGCAAAGAACAGTTGTACGCACTGCTGAAACTGCGTTCGGAAGTCTTCGTGGTCGAACAGAAATGCGCCTACCCCGACCTCGATGGCCAGGATCTGGACGGTGACACCTATCATTTGATGGGTTGGGAGGATGACCAGTTGATGGCGTATCTGCGCCTGCTGGATCCGGAATCCCAGGGCGGTGACGTGGTGATCGGCCGGGTGATAACTGCGCCGCAAGGGCGAGGCAAAGGGCTTGGGCACGAAATGATGGAACAGGCGCTGAAACAGGCCGAGAAGCATTGGCCACAGGTGCCGATCTATCTGTCGGCACAAGCGCATTTGCAGGGGTATTACGGCAAGTACGGGTTTGTGGTGGCGGGTGAGGAGTATCTGGAGGATGACATTCCGCATATCGGGATGCGTCGCTCCTGAAAGCCCCATCGCTGGCAAGCCAGCTCCCACAGAGATCTGCGGCAAACACACTTTTTGTGAATGACAGAAAAACCTGTGGGAGCTGGCTTGCCAGCGATGGCGTCAGCTCAATCGATACACAGCTCAGGGATACTCAAGCACTGCCTTGATCTGCCGCAAATTACGCTCGATCCACCCGCGATCAATCGCCCCCCACTCGCGAATCCGATAGCGCCCGGCATGGTTGCGTGCGCCCTCTTCCTGCTCGAATTCACAAACGATATCCAGATCCGCCAGTGCCGCAATCGTGTCCTGCGCCGTGCGCCGGGGCATGCCGGTCACTTCGGTCAGCGTCGGCACACTCGGCGCCAGACCGCTGTCGATCAGGTACGCCACGTACAAGCGGCGGTAGAAACTGCTTTTGGTCTTGCTGACGTCCATCCACACCTTCCTGGTTGCGTACTGTTAAGCCTGCAGATCCCGCCACGTCAGGTACACGCGCAGATCAAACTCGACCTGGTGATACCCCGGCAGCATGTGCTCACACAATTTATAAAACGCCTTGTTGTGATCCGACTCTTTGAAATGCGCCAGTTCATGCACCACGATCATCTTCAGAAAATCCGGCGCGGCATCCTTGAACAGCGAGGCGATACGAATCTCTTTCTTGGCCTTGAGCTTGCCGCCCTGCACTCGCGAAACCGTGGTGTGCAGACCGAGCGCACGGTGGGTCAGATCGAGGCGGTTGTCGAACAGCACTTTGTCGATGGCCGGGGCGTTGCGCAGATATTCCTGCTTCAAGTCCAGTGCGTAGCTGTACAGCGCCTTGTCGCTCTGCACATCGTGCCGCCCCGAATAGCGCTGATCCAGGTATTCACCCAGACGCCCGTCGGCGATCAGTTGGCGCACCTGATCCTGAAGTTGCGCGGGATAGGCCTGGAGGTACTTCAACACAGTCATGGACGAGCGACACGGTTCGAAAAATGTGCGCCAGTGTAGCGAATTCAACCGGGCAGTGCGCTCCAGTCAAACGGCGCGGCGAAGCTTGCAACGTCCTCGGCGATCAGTGGTCGTGCGACGAGGAAGCCTTGCACATACTCGCAGCCGTGGGCTTGCAGCCATTGATACTGCTCGATGGTTTCGACACCTTCGGCAATCACCAGCAAACCGTATTGCTTGCACAGGTTGATCACCGTGCTCACCAGCGAAGCGTCCCTTTCGGAGTCCGGCAACCGGGCGATCAGATGGCGATCAAGCTTGAGCGTATCGAGCTCCAGGTCACGCAGATGCGTCAGCGAACACGGCCCGGAGCCGAAGTCGTCCAGCGCCACGCGCACCCCGAGATTGCGCAGCAAACGCAGTTGTTTGCGGGTTTCATCCGGGTTTTGCATCAATGCTTCTTCGGTGACCTCGACTTCCAATTGCCGTGGCTGCAAAGAATGTCGCTCCATGACCTGACGCAACTCGGTGACCAGATTCGGCAGGCTGAACTGGGTGTTGCTCAAACTCACGCCGAGCACCAGGTCTTCGGCAAACAGGGTTTCCCAGGCTTTGCGCTGACCGGCACCGCGATGATAAATCCAGCTGCCGAGACGGCTGATCAATCGCGCCTCCTCCAGCAGCGGCAAGAACAACCCCGGCGGCACATCGCCAACGCTCGGGTGCTGCCAGCGCAACAGCGCTTCAAAGCCACGAATCTGGCCGCTGTCGATGGCCACCTGCGGTTGGTAGACCAGATTGAAATCGCGGTTTTCGATGGCCGTGCGCACACTCTCCTCAAGCATCAAACGCGAGCGCGCCCGGCCATTCATTTCGTGATCGTAAAAACGATATTGCTGACGCCCGGCGCGCTTGGCCTCGTACATGGCGATGTCCGAGGCGCGCAGTAATCCGTCGAGGTTCGAACCGCAATCCGGATACGTCGCGATGCCGATACTGGCACCGAGGGCGATGTCCAGCCCTTCGATCTGCTGACAGATCGACACACGTTCGATGAGTTTCTCGGCAATCTTCGCCGCCTGCTCGGGAAACTCAAGATCCAGCAGTGCCGTAAATTCATCGCCGCCCATGCGCGCAAGAATGTCGAACGGCCGCAGACACGCCTTCAACTGCTCGGACACCCAACGCAACACGCGGTCGCCAGCATCGTGGCCAAGGGAATCATTGACCCGCTTGAAACCGTCGAGGTCCAGATACAGCAGCACCCAACTGCTGTCGCTGCGCTCACCGCGCAACAACAGGTTCTCCACGGTCTGGTAAAAACCGCGACGGTTGAGTAACCCGGTCAATGGGTCGGTCACGGCTTGAAATTCGAGCTGTTGGTGCAAGTGGCGCACCACCGACATGTCAAGAACCGTGACCACCATCGCCTGTTGTTCAGTGGGAAGCGCCGCGCAGGACAAGGCCACCGGCACCTGTTGGCCTGGCGCTGTGCGCAATAACGCATCGTGAAGTCTCAAGGTTTCAGCACGCTTGAAGCTGGCATAAAACTCGGATTCGGCCCACTGAGGGATATGTGGTTTCTGCAGATAATCGAGAAACTCCTTACCCTCCAACTCCTTCACCGGCGCGTTCAGCAGGCGCGAAATTGCCGGATTGGCAAAGCGGATCAAGCCGTCCTCGCCCACCACCAATATCCCCTCGGCAGCGTTATCCAGCACCGAGGCATTGAAGGCGCGCGCCACTTCCAGGTCATGACTCAAGCGCTGCAACGCGCGGCGATTGCGCTGGTGTTCCAGCAACGCCTGCACTTTCGGTTTAAGGATTTGCGGATCAAACGGTTTGAACAGGTAATCCACCGCGCCGCTGGCGTAGCCCTTGATCACGGCGTCCTGGGATTGCTCGTTGGCAGTCAGGAAAATAATCGGCGTGAGGCGCGTACGCTGACTGCCGCGCATCAGGCGCGCGACTTCAAAGCCGTCCATGCCCGGCATCTGCACATCCAGCAGCACCAGATCGACGTCGTGTTCGAGCAAAAGATTGAGCGCCTCGAAACCGGAGGCCGCGGTCAACACGTGCCAATCCTGACGCTGCAGCAACGCGCGCATGCTGATCAGGTTTTCAGGGTAATCATCAACGATCAAAAGGACAGAGCTGCCTTCACCTGGCGGGGGTTGCACGCATTCCATGCTGCTTCTCTTGTCGGGACATCAGACCGGTTCCGGTAAAAACCGTACACATACTGAGCCTTCACTCTAGTCGCGGATCTGCAAAAGCAGAAGCTGTCATCAGGCCATCATTTAACCAATGTCAGGTCTAGCCGACTAACGGTCACGCGTGAAGGCCCCTGAAACCGGGAAAGATGGCATTTCGACAGGATGTTGACGCCAAACGTCCGCCGGACGGCGGTTAACAAAAAAACCCTCTACGCTTATAAAGGCCGCCCCAAAACGTGCGGCCTAGAGCTTCTGGCACGTGCGTGCAGTGAAACTTGAGTGGAAGAACCGACATGATCGACCTCGCAACCTGGAACCTCAGCGTTCCCGTTGGCAGCCCGCCATACACCGTCGAAACCTCCAAACTGGTGAACGGCTTCAAGGATCAGTACTTCCATTCCGACACCGGCACTTTGTTCTTCTGGTCACCGGTTACCGGGTCAAAAACCGAAAACGCCATCTACCCGCGCACCGAACTGCGCGAAACCTACAGCAACGGCACTCTGCGCAACTGGTATTACCCCGACGCCGACAACTCGTTGCGTGCCACCGTGACGGTGAACAAGGTGCCCAGCTCCGGCAAGATTGTCATCGGCCAGATCCACGCGTACGAAAGCCAGAAGCCGATGGTCAAACTCGAGTACCAATACAAGACCAAAACCGAGACCGGTAACCTGGTGATCAAGGTGCGCATGCACCCGGATGACGACGAGGGCCGGGTCATCACCCTCGCCACCGGGATCAAGCTGGATCGCGAATTCAACTACCTCATCCACTTGAGCCCCGGCGGCGCACTCGGCATCAGCGCGGCGGGTTATCAGTGGGACAGCCAGATCAGCGCGACGTGGCGCAACAAGCCGCTGTACTTCAAGGCCGGGGTTTATGTGCAGGACAACACCGGCTACACCAGCGAAGGTGGGCAGGTCACCTTCAGCAAACTCGATATCGACCACGATAAATAACTCTTTATTGGCACACATCCTGTGGCGAGGGAGCTTGCTCCCGCTGGGACGCGCAGCGACCCTGAAAAGCGAGGCCTGCTGCGCAGTCCAGCGGGAGCAAGCTCCCTCGCCACAGTGTTATTTATTGCCAGTCGGACATCCTTTAAACGGGGTTGTTTAGATTTGTCGGCCGTTACTTCCGGATGCCTACAACAGCTTGCGTCGTTGCCTACGGGTACGCCAGAATCCGCCGGCTTGTGCGCCTGGCGGGCCATCGGTAACTTGATTCGCGTCACTGATTTCCAGTGATCGGGTTTAGTAGCCCGTGGTGTTTTTCAGTTATGTGCAAGGCGCATCAGTCAGCTTTTGTTAGCCGACTTGATGGTGGCTGTGTGCAGGGCGCTTCGGCGCGCCGGTCAATGCTGAATAACTCCCCGGTCTACTAACCTGCGCACAGCTGCCACCCTCCTTTTAGTAGAGAAGGCAAAGCGGCTCCATCAGGAGTTTTCAGCAAATGATCAAATCAACGCCTCACCCGCCGGTCACCGACCCGGCCTCCCCGTACGAATCCCTCAATTCCAAAAAACTCAACGATGCCGCTGAACGCGCCCTCGACCACTACCTCACCCCTGCCGCCTGCATAATGGCCAGCACCAACAAACCCGAGCCGATGTACCTCGCCAACCCGAAGTACAACACCGAATCCCTGCTGGCCAACGCCAGCGAAACCCTCGGCTCAGCCAGCGAAATGCTCAACAACTTCGCCGCCATGCTCGACATCTCACACCGCAAGACCGCGCTGGGCATCGCGCAAGTGGTCATGCTCGGTGAATTGGCAGTGAATCAAGCGCTGGATCACGTGGAGTTGAAGGAATAGCCACCCATATCGGACTTTTCATCTAAAAACCTCTTGGATGTCCGCTGTAGGTGACAATTCCTTGTCACTGATGGGAAATCATCCACAGATAAACCCGCCCCGCGGCGGGTTTATTCTATAACAGTCCAACGCTCCGACTTATTTGCCCTTAGTCTTCAACTCTTCCTTCAGATAACGCCAGTAACATCGCTTCCAGCGAGATCGTTTTGGTCTTCGAAGTATTACCGGCAGTAGCGAATACTTCATTACGAGCGATACACACATCACGCATCGGGATCACAGTGACTCCGGAGATATTACGTGGGTGGAATTCGCTCAAATTGCTTAAATAAAGGGAACAGACCTGCTTAAATTCCAACTTCTTATACCGAATTTATGAATTACTCGAACAGATCATCGCGAATGACTATAAAAAACTGTCATTTCTATCAGGTTACAAGAAACAGACTTCAACTTAACCTCATCAGCGTGATACCGGAAAAACGACTTCGGACTGAAATTTAGCCCGAGCCTTAAATATCGCGAGCAAAAGGTTAAGAAAATAATGCTTACTTTCCAAGGAACCGTCTCTGATACAGGCCACACTTACATTTGATGACCTAAGCCAACAGGGTGGCAAGTTAAATAATGGGAAAATGAAATATTACGGGCTTAACTTCACCGTCACCGGGAACTATACCGCGAAGACATCCAGATCTTTTAATCTTCAGGCAAAAGCAAAAGCTTCAGATGGGGATGAATATGGGCATGGAGACAGTTCACTCACCATCACCCTGAAATCGTCCGATGGCAACGACAATCAGTTGGGCGGTACTGTTAAAGTTCTCGCAGGCGGGCCGAATGTGGGTAAGACCTACAATATGAACTTCACAAGAGGGTAACCCCAGAGCACAAAAAACCCGCCTTTCGGCGGGTTTCTTGAATCAGCAAATTAACGCTCAGGCTCAGTTAACCTTAGCGTTCAACTCACCCTTCAGATAACGCTGGAACATCGCTTCCAGAGAAATCGGCTTGATCTTCGAAGCATTACCCGCAGTACCGAACGCTTCATAACGAGCGATACACACATCACGCATTGCAGTCACGGTCGCGCCGAAGAATTTACGTGGGTCGAATTCGCTCGGGTTGGTGGCCATCAGGCGACGCATCGCACCGGTGGATGCCAGACGCAGGTCGGTGTCGATGTTGACCTTGCGCACGCCGTACTTGATGCCTTCGACGATTTCTTCAACCGGTACGCCGTAGGTTTCTTTGATGTCGCCGCCGTACTGGTTGATGATCGCCAGCCACTTCCGGTTTCATGGACGAGTAAACGTGCATCAGCAAGGGCAGCAGCTCGCAGTGAAGCGTGGATAAAATGTTTCGTATACGCTACCTTCAATATTAAATGTTACGGTAGCGACACATGGACCACTCTCTGTTGATTAACCGGCTCGGCATCCAATTACGTCAAAAACGTATAAATCGTGGCCTGACGCAGGCTCAGCTTGCCGATCTGGCGGGACTGACGCGATACAAAGTCATCGCGGTGGAGAAAGGCACCCTTTCCGTCGGCATGATCGCTTACGCGCGCGTTTTGGCTGCTCTGGACTGCGAACTCTCGGTGGTTCCAGCAACGATGCCAACCCTTGAAGAGCTTGGGGATTTATTCGAATGAAAATGGCCTCTCTTCAAGTCAGTACCCCACAAGGTAATAGCGGCAGACTTTTCAGCAACGCCGAGGATTTCACTTTTCGTTATCACGAAGATGCATCGCCAAAAATGGCCATCAGCCTCTCGATGCCTGTACGGCATGACGAATTTCGTCGGCGCGAACTGCACCCTGTTTTTCAAATGAACCTGCCAGAAGGCTACGTGCTGGAGCAGTTACGCAATCGCTTGGCCAAGACAGTCAACGTCGACCCAATGCTGCTACTGGCGCTTTCCGGAAGCACATCGCCCATTGGCAGGGTTCACGTACGCTCTGAAACCGTTGATGCCTTGTTGGAGGAGCAAGAATTTCCGGGAGAGAAACTCGAAGAGATTCTCACGTGGGACGGCACGGAAGATATCTTCGCCGACATGCTTGATCGCTACATCCTGCGGGCAGGCATTTCAGGCGTTCAACCCAAGTTGCTGGTGCCGGAACGACAAGAGGCAGAGTTGCCGCGAGTGACATCCAAAACCTCGGACCTGATCATCAAAAGTGGCAGAGACGAATTCCCAGGCCTGGCGATCAACGAATTCCTTTGTATGTCCATGGCAAAAGACGCGGGCATTCCCGTTCCGCCGTTTTATCTTTCCGACAACGCCAAGCTATTTGTCATGCGCCGCTTTGATCGCGACGATCAGCTCAACCCGATCGGTTTTGAAGACATGGCCGTGTTGATGGGGCTGCCGGCTACTCAGAAGTACAGCAAAAGTTATGCAGCCATCGCGAAGGCTGTTCGAGTGTTTTGCCCGGCGAAACACTTGCGCACGTCCCTCGATCAACTCTTCGATAGCGTTGCCCTGAGTTGCATCGTCGGAAATGGCGACGCTCATTTGAAAAATTTCGGTTTGCTCTATTCAGAACCCACGCAACGCGATGCGCATCTGGCGCCGGCTTACGACATCGTCAACACCACCGCCTATATTCCGGAAGATGTTTTGGCGTTGGATCTGGCGGGCAACAAGTCAATGTTCGCCTCCCGACAAGGACTGCTGGAGTTTGCCCATACCTGTGAAATCGAGCAGCCCAGAGAGCGTATTCAAAAGTTGCTCATCGCTGTTGAAGAGGTGCTGAAGCGCCATTCTCAGTATCGGGAACAGGCGCCTCACGTGTTTACTGCCATCAAGCAATCAGCAGCACCATTTGCTCTGACTTTTGGATAGTTTCACTGCACGCAGACATCGCAGCCCACAAAAAACCCGCCTCACGGCGGGTTTCTTGTATCAGCGGTTCAAAGCCAAGGCTCAGTTAACCTTAGCGTTCAACTCACCTTTCAGATAACGCTGGAACATCGCTTCCAGGGAGATCGGCTTGATCTTCGAAGCATTACCCGCAGTACCGAACGCTTCATAACGAGCGATACACACATCACGCATTGCAGTCACGGTGGCGCCGAAGAATTTACGTGGGTCGAATTCGCTCGGGTTGGTGGCCATCAGGCGACGCATTGCGCCGGTGGATGCCAGACGCAGGTCGGTGTCGATGTTGACCTTGCGCACGCCGTACTTGATGCCTTCGACGATTTCTTCAACCGGTACGCCGTAGGTTTCTTTGATGTCGCCGCCGTACTGGTTGATGATCGCCAGCCACTCTTGTGGCACCGACGAGGAACCGTGCATTACCAAGTGGGTGTTCGGGATGCGTTTGTGGATTTCCTTGATGCGGTCGATCGCCAGCACGTCGCCGGTCGGTGGCTTGGTGAACTTGTAGGCGCCGTGGCTGGTGCCGATGGCGATGGCCAGGGCATCAACCTGAGTCTTCTTGACGAAGTCAGCGGCTTCTTCCGGGTCGGTCAGCATTTGGCTGTGATCCAGAACGCCTTCAGCGCCGATACCGTCTTCTTCACCGGCCATGCCGGTTTCCAGCGAACCCAGGCAGCCCAATTCACCTTCAACCGAAACGCCGCAGGCGTGAGCCATGGCTACGGTCTGTTGGGTAACGCGGACGTTGTATTCGTAGTCGGTCGGGGTCTTGCCGTCTTCGCCGAGGGAACCGTCCATCATCACCGAGCTGAAGCCCAGTTGAATCGAGCGCTGGCAGACGTCAGGGCTGGTGCCGTGATCCTGGTGCATGCACACCGGGATGTGCGGGAATTCTTCGATCGCGGCCAGGATCAGGTGACGCAGGAACGGCGCGCCAGCGTATTTACGGGCGCCGGCCGAAGCCTGGACGATCACCGGGGAGTCAGTCTTGTCAGCGGCTTCCATGATGGCGCGCATCTGCTCAAGGTTGTTGACGTTGAAGGCTGGAACGCCGTAGCCGAACTCGGCTGCGTGGTCCAACATCTGGCGCATGCTGATAAGTGCCATTGTGTGTGTCTCTCCCGGTTTGGGTCGTTAATCGTGCCAGCCTGCCGGAGCGGCGGCGGCTATTCAAGTGATTGCAGATCGGGGGTCGAAGCCCGGTCTGGTGATTCGATAAAGCAAATTCTGTTTGTCACTGAAACTCTGTGGCGAGGGGGCTTGCCCCCGTTCGGCTGCGCAGCAGTCGTAAATAGCTTTGGGAGCGCTTCGCACTCCAACGGGGGCAAGCCCCCTCGCCACAAAAGCCCCCCACATTAGAGTGGTGGTGTGTCAGTTATTGCGCTTTGCAGCCGCGGCCAATCAAGTCATTGGTGGCGACCCAGTACACCAGGCCTTCGTCACCCTTGACGTGAAACGCCAGCATGCCATCGCTGTACAACGTGCCCGAGGCGCCCGGCTCTTCTTTCAGGCGATAGACCTGATCGCCGCCACCCAGTCGAACATCGACTTCCTTCTGGCTGGCATCGGCGTAACGCCACAGCACTTTGGCCTGGCTGTCGCAGGTCCAGGTGGTCCAGTTATCCGCCGGGGCGGACGACTGAAACAGGTTCAACTGCGCGCAACCGCCCAACAATGCCAACGCCGCAATGGCGATCAAGCCTTTCATCCGTGTTCCTCGGCTGACGGCGCATGCCGCCAGCCCTGAGTTAAAGAGTCAGACCCGTCAAGGACAACCATGTTCCTTGGCCGGGGTTTGCGTCTCGTATTTGTCCAGGCCGTCCGGCCCCGAGCGCTTGTTCAGCACCGGGTTGGTTTCGGCCTGCCAGTCGGCCTGATAACAGCCCTTCTGCGACTCGCTGGGTGCCGGCGTCGCTTCGGCCTTCGGGTTACTCCCGCAGGCCGCCAGCGAACCGGTCAGCAACAACAGTGCTAACGACTTGACCATGTGACCACTCCTTTGCCTGGCCAATCGGGCGGCCTCAGGCCTTGGCCCGGCTTTCCAGGACTTCTACGGCTGGCAGCACTTTGCCCTCGACGAATTCGAGGAACGCGCCGCCACCGGTGGAAATGTAGGAGATTTGCTCAGCCACGCCATATTTATCGATAGCGGCCAGGGTGTCGCCACCGCCAGCAATGGAGAACGCCGAGCTTTCAGCGATGGCCTGAGCCAGCACTTTGGTGCCGTTGCCGAACTGGTCGAATTCGAACACGCCGACCGGGCCGTTCCACAGAATGGTTTTCGACGATTTCAACAGTTCAGCGAAGTTGGCCGCGGTTTGCGGGCCGATGTCCAGAATCATGTCGTCAGCGGCAACGTCAGCGATCAGCTTGACGGTGGCTTCTGCGGTGTCGGCGAATTCCTTGGCAACCACCACGTCAACCGGCAGCGGCACGCTGACTTTGGCAGCGATGGCGCGCGCGGTGTCGAGCAGGTCCGGCTCGTACAGCGATTTGCCCACCGGGTGACCGGCCGCAGCGAGGAAAGTGTTGGCGATACCACCGCCGACGATCAGTTGATCGCAGATCTGGCTCAGGCTGTTGAGCACGTCGAGTTTGGTCGACACCTTGGAGCCGGCAACGATCGCAGCCATTGGCTTGGCCGGCGCGCCAAGGGCTTTGCCCAGCGCATCCAGTTCGGCAGCCAGCAGAGGGCCGGCGGCGGCGACCTTGGCGAACTTGGCCACGCCGTGGGTCGAACCTTCGGCGCGGTGAGCGGTGCCGAAGGCGTCCATCACGAACACGTCGCACAGGGCCGCGTATTGCTGGGCCAGTTCGTCAGCGTTCTTTTTCTCGCCCTTGTTGAAGCGCACGTTTTCGAACAGCACGATGTCGCCGGCCTTGACGTCTACACCGCCCAGGTAATCGGCCACCAGTGGCACTTCGCGACCCAGAGCCTTGCTCAGGTAGTCGGCGACTGGCTTGAGGCTGTTCTCGGCGGAGAACTCGCCCTCGGTCGGACGGCCCAGGTGCGAGCAAACCATCACCGCCGCACCTTTTTCCAGGGCCAGCTTGATGGTCGGCAGCGAAGCCAGGATACGCGCGTCGCTGGTGACAACACCGTCCTTGACTGGGACGTTGAGGTCTTCGCGGATCAATACGCGCTTACCTTGCAGATCGAGGTCGGACATCTTCAACACGGTCATGGGTCGCACTTCCTACGGTTTTTTTGAAGTTGCTGTTTGCAGATAGTGTTCTGCAACATCCAGCATTCGGTTGGCAAAACCCCATTCGTTGTCGAACCAGGCCAGGATGTTTACCAGTTTGGGGCCGGAAACACGGGTCTGACTGGCATCGACGATGGCCGAATGTGGGTCATGGTTGAAATCACAGCTTGCGTGGGGAAGCTCGGTGTAAGCCAGCAGGCCTTTGAGCGGGCCGCTGGTGGCAGCCTCGCGCAGAATCCGGTTGACCTCATTGGCGTCGGTCGCGGTGGCGGTCTGCATCGTGATGTCGAGGCAAGACACGTTGACCGTCGGCACGCGTACGGCTTTGGCCTGAATTCGCCCGGCAAGTTCCGGCAGCAGGCGCTCGATACCGCGCGCCAGACCAGTGGACACCGGGATCACCGACTGGAACGCCGAACGCGTGCGGCGCAGGTCTTCGTGGTGATAGGCGTCGATCACCGGCTGATCGTTCATCGCCGAGTGAATCGTGGTGATCGACACGTAATCGAGGCCAATCGCCTTGTCGAGTAAACGCAACAGCGGCACGCCGCAGTTGGTCGTGCAGGAGGCGTTGGACACCAGCAACTCATCACCAGTCAGGCAATCCTGATTGACGCCGTAAACGATGGTGGCGTCGACATCCGCCTCGCTGGCCATCGGCTGCGAGAACAACACGCGTGGCGCGCCGGCGTTGAGAAAGCGCTGGCCATCTTCACGGGTGTTGTAGGCACCGGAACACTCAAGCACCAGATCGACGCCAAGGGACGCCCAATCGATGCCTTCGGGGGTGGCACTGCGCAGGACCTTCACGCAGTCGCCATTAATATGCAGACAATCGCCTTCTACTCGCACTTCGCCGGGAAAGCGGCCGTGAGTGGAGTCGAAGCGTGTCAGGTATTCGATGCTGGCCATGTCGGCCAGATCGTTGATTGCGACAATTTCAAACCCGGCTTTCTCGCCTCGCTCAAACAACGCACGCAAGACGCAACGACCAATCCGGCCGTAGCCGTTGAGTGCAACTTTGTAAGGACGCGGTTGAGGCATGGGGTTCTCGATAAAACGCGGGCAGACACAATGCTTGTTTGCGACACACTCCTTGTGGGAGCTGGCTTGCCAGCGATGGGGTCCTCCGCTTCAACATAAATGCTGACTGAACGGACGCTATCGCTGGCAAGCCAGCTCCCACAGGGAATTGCGGTGACCGCTAGATCACCGCGCTGTGCTTAGTCTTCCAGCAGCTCTTCAGCCTGACCCAGGATGTTTTCCAGGGTGAAGCCGAACTCTTCGAACAGTGCCGAAGCCGGAGCCGATTCGCCGTAAGTGGTCATGCCGATCACGCGACCTTCCAGACCCACGTACTTGAACCAGAAGTCGGCGTGAGCCGCTTCGATCGCGATACGCGCGCTGACCTGCAACGGCAGCACGGCTTGCTTGTAGCCCGCGTCCTGAGCATCGAACACGCTGGTGCAAGGCATGGAAACCACGCGCACCTTACGGCCCTGCTCGGTCAGTTTGTCGTACGCCTGAACAGCCAGGCCCACTTCAGAACCGGTCGAGATCAGGATCAGCTCAGGCTCGCCTGCGCAGTCCTTCAGCACGTAGCCACCGCGGCTGATGTCGGCGATCTGACCGGCATCGCGCTCTTGGTGCTGCAGGTTCTGACGCGAGAAGATCAGCGCCGATGGGCCGTCCTTGCGCTCCAGAGCGTTTTTCCAGGCCACGGCCGATTCAACGGCATCGGCTGGACGCCAGGTGTCGAGGTTCGGTGTGGTACGCAGGCTGGTCAGTTGCTCGATCGGCTGGTGCGTCGGGCCGTCTTCGCCCAGACCGATGGAGTCGTGGGTGTAGACGTGGATCACTTGCTTCTTCATCAGCGCGGACATGCGCACGGCGTTGCGGGCGTATTCCATGAACATCAGGAAGGTCGCGCCGTAAGGCACCAGGCCGCCGTGCAGAGTGACGCCGTTCATGATCGCGGTCATGCCGAATTCGCGCACGCCGTAGTACATGTAGTTGCCGCTGGCATCTTCAGCGCTGACGCCTTTGCAACCTTTCCACAGGGTCAGGTTGGAACCGGCCAGGTCAGCCGAACCGCCGAGCAGTTCCGGCAGCAGCGGGCCGAACGCGTTCAGGGTGTTCTGGCTGGCTTTACGGCTGGCGATGGTTTCGCCTTTGGCAGCCACTTCAGCGATGTAGGCCGAGGCTTTTTCGGAGAAGTCGGCCGGCAGCTCGCCGCTCAGACGACGCACCAGTTCGTTGGCTTCGGTCGGGAACGCGGCGGAGTAAGCAGCGAAACGCTGATCCCACTCGGCTTCAACAGCACGGCCAGCTTCTTTGGCATCCCATTCGGCATAGATGTCGGCCGGGATTTCGAACGGGCCGTAGTTCCAGTTCAACGCTTTGCGAGTCAGAGCGATTTCCGCGTCGCCCAGCGGGGCGCCGTGGCAATCTTCTTTGCCCTGCTTGTTCGGCGAACCGAAACCGATGGTTGTCTTGCAGCAGATCAGGGTCGGCAGCGGGCTCTTGCGCGCGGTCTCGATGGCGGTCTTGATCTCTTCCGGATCGTGACCGTCGACGTTGCGGATGACCTGCCAGTTGTAGGACTCGAAACGCTTCGGCGTGTCATCGGTGAACCAGCCTTCGACTTCGCCGTCGATGGAGATGCCGTTGTCATCGTAGAAAGCAATCAGCTTGCCCAGGCCCAGAGTACCGGCCAGGGAGGCGACTTCGTGGGAAATGCCTTCCATCATGCAGCCATCACCCAGGAACACGTAGGTGTGGTGGTCAACGATGTTGTGGCCAGGACGGTTGAACTGCGCGCCTAGCACTTTTTCAGCCAGAGCGAAGCCCACGGCGTTGGCCAGACCCTGACCCAGAGGGCCAGTGGTGGTCTCGACGCCCGGGGTGTAACCGAATTCCGGGTGACCCGGGGTACGGCTGTGCAGTTGACGGAATTGTTTGAGGTCGTCGATCGACAGGTCGTAACCGGTCAGGTGCAGCAGCGAGTAGATCAACATCGAGCCGTGGCCGTTGGACAGCACAAAGCGGTCACGGTCGGCGAACGATGGATTGCTCGGGTTGTGCTTGAGGTAGTCGCGCCAAAGCACTTCGGCGATATCTGCCATACCCATAGGGGCACCGGGATGGCCGCTGTTGGCTTTTTGCACGGCATCCATGCTGAGGGCACGAATGGCGTTGGCACGCTCACGACGGCTAGGCATCGCTGATCTCCTGGGTGTGAATAGATTGAAACGGAAAAAAGGAGGGCATTTTCCCTCACCGGAGCGCCTCGGGGCAATGACAGATAGTCATCCGAGGGCGTTTTTCCCATGGTTAACGGCGGTTTCCGTTGGTGAAACCTTTCCGCTGTTCGTTTGTAGAGTTAACCGTTTCGTGAGAAGTGCCATTTATCGAGCAATATCAAAACTTTTTGATATTGGCCTTGCGGTGATTTACCCCCGTCTCTAGACTGCTGCCCCATGAACTTACGCGTGCCTTCCATTCGCCATGACGATTGCGACGAGCTGGCGGCCCTGTGCAAGGCCGGCGGTGATCCGCTGCGGCTGAATGTACTGCGCGCGCTGGCCAACGATTCGTTTGGTGTATTGGAACTGGCGCAGATTTTCGGCATTGGCCAGTCCGGCATGAGTCATCACCTTAAAGTCCTGGCGCAAGCCGATCTGGTGGCGACCCGCCGCGAAGGCAACGCGATTTTCTATCGCCGCGCCCTGCCCCACACCGAACTGCTGGGTGGCAAGCTGCACGCTGCACTGTTAGAAGAAGTCGACAATCTGGCGCTCCCGGACGACGTCCAGGCGCGAATCGCTCAGGTTCACGCCCAGCGAGCCGCCGCCAGCCAAGACTTTTTCGCCCGGGTCGCGGAGAAATTTCGCGCCCAGCAAGACCTGATTGCCGGCCTGCCGCAGTATCGTGAAAGTGTGCTGGCCCTGCTCGACAAACTGAATTTCAATGGCGCTGCCACGGCCATTGAAGTCGGCCCCGGCGATGGTGCTTTTCTGCCGGAACTGGCACGCCGCTTCGGCACCGTAACCGCGCTGGACAACAGCCCGGCGATGCTCGAACTGGCACGTCAGGTATGTGAACGCGAACAACTGGCTAACGTCAGCCTGCAATTGGCCGATGCATTGAACGGCACCAGCCTGCAAGCCGATTGCGTTGTACTGAATATGGTGCTGCACCATTTCGCCGCACCGGCCGAAGCGCTCAAGCACATGGCCGGCCTGCTGCAACCGGGCGGTAGTCTGCTCGTGACAGAGTTATGTAGCCACAACCAGAGTTGGGCCAGGGAGGCCTGCGGTGATCTGTGGTTGGGGTTTGAACAGGACGATTTGGCCCGTTGGGCCACCGCTGCGGGACTCGTTCCCGGGGAAAGCCTCTATGTAGGCTTACGTAATGGTTTCCAGATCCAGGTCCGCCATTTTCAGCGACCGGCTGGCGACACTCACCATCGGTAAATTCAGGAAAACATCGAGATGAGCGAATACTCCCTCTTCACCTCCGAGTCCGTGTCTGAAGGACATCCGGACAAAATCGCCGACCAGATTTCCGATGCGGTGCTGGACGCCATTATTGCCCAGGACAAGCACGCACGCGTTGCCGTGGAAACCCTGGTCAAGACCGGCGTGGCCATCGTTGCCGGTGAAGTGACCACCAGCGCCTGGGTCGACCTGGAGCAGATCGTTCGTGACGTGATCTGCGACATCGGCTACACCAGCTCCGAAGTCGGCTTCGACGGCGCGACTTGCGGCGTGATGAACATCATCGGCAAGCAGTCCCCCGACATCAACCAGGGTGTTGACCGCGCCAAGCCTGAAGATCAGGGCGCCGGCGACCAGGGCCTGATGTTCGGCTACGCCAGCAACGAAACCGACGTGCTGATGCCAGCCCCGATCACCTTCTCGCACCAGCTGGTGCAGCGTCAGGCCGAAGCCCGTAAATCGGGTCTGCTGCCATGGCTGCGTCCAGACGCCAAGTCGCAAGTGACTTGCCGTTACGAAGGCGGCAAGGTGGTTGGTATCGACGCTGTAGTTCTGTCGACCCAGCACAACCCTGAAGTGTCGTACAAAGACCTGCGCGAAGGCGTGATGGAGCTGATCGTCAAGCACGTGCTGCCTGCCGAACTGCTGAGCAAAGACACCCAGTTCCACATCAACCCGACCGGCCAGTTCATCATTGGCGGCCCGGTAGGTGACTGCGGTCTGACCGGTCGCAAGATCATCGTCGACAGCTACGGCGGCATGGCCCGTCACGGCGGTGGCGCGTTCTCCGGTAAAGATCCATCGAAGGTTGACCGTTCGGCAGCCTACGCTGGCCGTTACGTGGCCAAGAACATCGTCGCTGCCGGCCTGGCCGAGCGCTGCGAAATTCAGGTTTCCTACGCGATTGGTGTGGCCCAGCCTACTTCGATCTCGCTGAACACCTTCGGCACCGGCAAGATCAGCGATGACAAGATCATCAAACTGGTTCGCGAAGTGTTCGACCTGCGTCCATACGCAATCACCACCATGCTGGATCTGCTGCACCCGATGTACCAGGAAACTGCAGCGTACGGTCACTTCGGTCGCGCTCCAGAGACCAAGACTGTTGGCGAAGACACCTTCACCACCTTCACCTGGGAAAAAACCGACCGCGCCGACGCTCTGCGTTCTGCTGCTGGTCTGTAAGACTTCCCCGGCGGTACAAAAAGCCCCGCACGGTTCGCGCCGTGCGGGGCTTTTTCATGCCTGAAATACTTTCTGAACTCAACCCAAAACCCTGTGGGAGCCAGGCTTGCCCGCGAAGAGGCCAGCCGGATCGACATCACACCTTGACCGGACACACCCCGCAAAACACCCCGCCTACCGAGTTCCATTTCGTCTTCTAACCTTCAAGCATTCCCCCTGAGCAAGGACGCTCACGATGCTTGCCACGCTTCGCCTGCTGTTTGTTTTCCTCGTCGCCTGTACGGCTCTCAATGCCCACGCCGATTGCCCGAAATGGCCAGCTACTCAGGCAAAAACCGAAATCACCGCCCTGCAAAACCAGATCGACCAATGGGACGATGCCTATCACCGCCAGGGCCACTCGCTGGTTGCCGACGAAATCTATGACCAGTCGCGCCTGCGTCTGGGCCAGTTACAGCAGTGTTTCAAACTGGCAGCGGTGACCGAGCCCTTGCGCATGGCCTCAGGCTCAGTCGTGCACCCCATCGCCCATACCGGCCTGGACAAGCTTCATAAAGCCGAAGCCGTGCAAGCCTGGCTGCGTGATCGCAAGGATGTCTGGGTACAACCCAAAGTCGACGGTGTTGCAGTGACACTGGTTTATCGCGAGGGCTTTTTGCAGCAAGCAATCAGTCGCGGCGACGGGGTCAACGGACACGACTGGACGGCATCGGCGCGCAAGATCAAAGCGATTCCGCAACAACTGACGCAACCTGTGGATTTGCTGGTGCAAGGTGAACTGTATTGGCGCCTGAACGAGCATGTGCAGGCCCGTTCCGGCAGCGTCAACGCCCGTGCCACGGTGGCCGGGTTGATGGGACGCAAATCCCTGAATGACGAACACGCCGCCGACATCGGACTGTTTGTCTGGGACTGGCCGCAAGGGCCTGCGCAATTGCCTGAAAGATTATCGACATTGGCGACACTGGGTTTTCCCGCCAACGAACTTTACAGCCACGCTGTCAGCGAGTTCGCCGATGCACAAAAATGGCGTGACCACTGGTATCGCTCACCTTTGCCGTTCGCCAGCGATGGTGTGGTTTTGCGCCAGAGCCAGCGCCCACCCGCCGAACGCTGGCCGGCTCGTGCACCCTATTGGGCCATCGCCTGGAAGTACCCGTTCGCCCAAGCGCTGGCCGAGGTGCGCAAAGTCAATTTCAAAGTGGGGCGCACCGGGCGCATCACCCCGGTTCTGGAACTGACACCGGTCATGCTGGATGACCGACAGATCAAACGGGTCAGCACCGGTTCGCTGAAGCGTTGGGAAGAGCTGGATATCCGGCCCGGTGACCAGGTGTCAATCAGCCTGGCAGGGCTGACGATTCCGCGCCTCGACAGCGTTGTGTTGCGCACCACTGAACGGGCGGACATCAATATCCCCAGCGCCAGCGACTTCCATGCCTTGAGCTGCTGGCAACCCACACCCGGCTGCGAAAGCCAGTTTCTCGCCCGCCTGACCTGGCTCAGTGGCAAACACGGACTGGCGATGCAACATGTCGGTCGTGGCACCTGGGAGAAACTTCTCGAAACAGGCCGCCTGAACAACCTGCTGGATTGGTTGACCCTCGATGCGCCAGAGCTTGCTAACATTGCCGGTTTCGGCGACCGCAGCAGTGAGCGCCTGATCTACAGTTTTCACAGCGCCCGCCAACGACCATTCGCACAGTGGCTCAAGGCACTGGGCTTGCCGCCAACAGGTGAAGCAAGGCTGGCTGAGTCGTGGCAGGCACTGGCACAACGTGACACCGAACAATGGCAGGCAGAAGCCGGCATCGGCCCCGGTCGCGCGGCGCAATTGAGCGCATTTTTCCGCGACCCGCAGGTGCTGGCCTTGAGTCAAACCTTACGCGCCGCCGGTATCGACGGCTTCTGAACATGCAATCCCGGTGCGCCGGGAACCCAACGGCCGCCGAAGCGCTCCAACAGCGCAGTGCCCGACCGACCTGATTGCCTTTGCACATGGAGCTTTTATGAAATTTCTCACACCGCTCGCCCTGCTCACTCTTTGTGGCGTAATGGCCGCGCCCGTGATGGCTGCCGAAGATGCTCCGGGCCTCACCGGTTGCGCTGCCAAGAAGCAAGGCATCATGAACCAGATCGAGCAGGCCAAATCCCGTGGCAATGCCGATCAGCAGGCGGGCCTGGAAACTGCGCTGCGCGAAGTGACCGAACATTGCACTGATGCAGGCTTGAAGAAAGAACGCGAAAACAAGGTGCTTGAAGCCAAGCACGAAGTGAGCAAACGCCAGGCTGACCTCGACAAAGCCATGAAGAAAGGCGATCCCGAGAAGATCAACAAACGCAAAGACAAGCTCGCCGAATCGCGCAAGGAACTGCAGGAAGCGCTGGACGAAATCGACAAGTAATTGATGCCCGTGTGGCGAGGGGATTTATCCCCGATGGGCTGCGAAGCGGCCCCAAGTCCATTCAACTCAGCTGTAACAGGCATACCTGGTTGAATGGATTTGCGACGGCTACGCCGCCGATCGGGGATAAATCCCCTCGCCACAGGGTTACTCAGCAGTCTTGAAGATCAATGATCCCGAAATTGCTTATGGCAAGCGCTGCAGGCATCTTCAACTTTCTGCACCGCAGGCCCGAGGTTGCTGGCCTTGTACGGCTGGACCTTGCTGGCGATCACCAATTCACCGGTGGCAGCTTCAAGGGTGCGAGCCATTTCCTGAAACTGCGCCTGTTTCTGCCAGACATCGTCCTTGGCGCTGGTGTGATCTTCTTCGCGCACCTGCGGGAAATGCTTCCACGGCTCATGAGACAACGCATCAAGCTTTACCGCACCTTCAGCAAACTTCGGCCCGTCGAACGGAATACGTCCACGCAACATGCCACCCAGATCTTCACCGGTCTTGAGCATCTGTTTGAAGATCGCCTTGCGTTGCCCCAGCGGAGAGTTCGGATCGACACCGCCACAGGCGGACAAGGTCAGACAGGCCAGCAATACAACAGCAATTCTTTTAAGAGTCATGGTGGCTTCAGGTCACGGAAATCGGCGGCCAGTATCCCCGCGTCACCGCCAAACACCAATAGCCCTATTAAAAATACGGGTTGTTCGAGCGCATGGAGCACTCGGGCAACCGGCACAGGAATCACTCCATGAACAGCCGTTTCAAGGCCTGGCGTCATCCACTGATCGCGACTCTACCCCTGCTGGCGATTCTCGCCGGCTGCACCGGGGGCGACAGCGACAAGCCGAAAACCCATGCGCTGGCCACTTATTCCAGCGCAACCTGGGAAGCACTGCCTGCCGTATCCGACAGTGATCTGGTCGCTGGCTTCGGCTCGTGGCGCAGTGCATGCACTCGACTCAAAGCCGACCCGGTCTGGGGCACGACCTGTGCGGCAGCCGCCAACGTGCCACAAAGTGCCGGCGAGATTCGTGCGTTCCTCAAGCAGAACCTCGACGTGTTTGGCCTGCGCGCTGAAAACGACAACCCCAACGGCTTGATCACCGGCTACTACGAACCCGTCTACCCCGGCAGCCTGACGCCCACCGACGTGGCCAACGTGCCGGTGTATGGCGTCCCCGAAGACATGATCATCGTCTCGCTGGACAGCATTTATCCCGAATTGAAGGGCAAGCGCTTGCGCGGTCGCCTCGAAGGTCGCGTGCTCAAACCCTACGACGATGCAGCGACCATCGAGTCCAAAGGCGTGAAAGCGCCGGTAGTTGCCTACCTGACCGATCCGATGAACCTGCAATTTCTGCAGATCCAGGGTTCCGGGCGCATTCAGACGCAGGACGGCAAGCAGCTGCGCATTGCCTACGCCGACCAGAACGGCCACCCATATCGGCCGATCGGCCGCTGGCTGGTCGAGCAAGGCGAGCTGAAGAAAGAAGACGTCACCATGAGTGCGATCAGCAACTGGGCCAAAGCCAATCCGGCGCGCATCCCTGAACTCCTCGGCAGCAACCCGAGCTACGTGTTCTTCACCCGCAACCCGGACAGCAACGAAGGCCCGCGCGGCTCGCTGAACGTGCCGCTGACTGCCGGTTACAGCGCGGCGGTGGACCGTAAAGTAATTCCGCTGGGCAGTTTGTTGTGGCTGTCGACTACGCGCCCCGACGGGACGGCACTGGTGCGCCCGGTGGCGGCGCAAGACACCGGCGGCGCAATTGCCGGCGAGGTTCGTGCGGATCTGTTCTGGGGCACCGGCGACGCAGCCGGGCAATTGGCCGGGGACATGAAACAGCAGGGGCAGATCTGGATGCTCTGGCCAAAAGGTGCGGCGCTGCCGCAAGTGCCGCAGGTGGCCGATACGGAGAAGAAATAACTCTTCAGATCATCGGTGGCTGTTAGAAAGCCATCGCGGGCAAGCCCGCTCCCACAAGGTTCCTTGGTGTACACAGAATTTCTGTTCACCACTGATACCTGGGGGAGCGGGCTTGCCCGCGATGAGGCCATCAGCAACACCGGTAATCAAACAGACACAAAGAAGAACGAAGCAATCAACCCCATCCCCACAAACCACACCAGCGACCGCAAGATCGCCCAGTCAGCCAGATAGCAAATGATGTACAGCAGGCGACTGGTGATAAACAGCACCGCCAGCACATTGACCGTCACCAGCTCAGCAGTCCCCACCAGATGCGCGACGATGACCGCAGCGGCAAACGCCGGCATCACTTCAAAGCTGTTCAGTTGCGCCGCATGCGCCCGACGAGCCACACCGTTAAGGCTTTCCAGAAAATCGCGCGGATCGTGATTGTCACTCAGCCGGTAGCCACCCACGGCTTTCGCCACGCCGGTGCAGATATACGGCAGAAAAATCGCGATCAACACACACCACAGAGCCACCGTCATAACGCCGTCCTTTTTTCGAGTCATAGAATTCGCGAGCGGTCAGAACTTCATCACCAGCATGCCGATCAGCACCAGCCCACAGGCTAAGAGCCGTGGCCGGCCGAAAGGTTCTTTGAGATAGCGCATACCAAACAGCACCACCAGAATCACGCTGATCTCGCGCAATGCCGCCGCTTCTGCAATCGAGCCCAACTGCATCGCCCACAGCACCAGAGCGTAGCTGAACAACACGCAGAATCCGACGGTCAGCCCCAGCTTCCATTGTTCACGCCAGAACTGCATGAAAGCCGGGCGTTTGGCCACCCACGCCAGCAATGGGAACGGCCAGGCACTGAGCAGCGTGACCCAGACCAGATAATCCAGCGGGTGCGACCAGCGCCGCAACGCCTGACCGTCGATGTAGGTGTAGCAACCGATGCACAGTCCGATCAACGCAACCACCGGCAACATTGACCACGGCAGATGCTTGCCGCCACCGCCCTGCCAGAGCAGGCAGGCCATGCCAAAGGGAATCAGCATGATCCCGAAGATCTGCTGGGTGGTCAGCACTTCGCCAGCAAAAATCAGGGTCAACGCCAGCACCACCAGCGGTGACAAACCGCGCATCAGCGGATAGACCAGACCGAGGTCGCCGACCCGATAGGCCTGGATCAGCAGATAGCGATACAGCAGTTCGAACGCCGCCGAAGCCAGTATCCACGGCCAGATGTCCTGCGGCGGCAGGCTGATGAAGGGCAACGCCAGCGTCACGAACAACAGCGCCACCGTGTCCATGCACGCCACCACCAGCAGCCGTTCGGCGCTGAATTTGATCAGGGTATTCCACGCCGCATGCAACAGCGCCGCCACCAACACCAGAGCTGTCGCCAGCATGTTCTACTCCTTGTTTTTTGCGGTTGACCCTACACCAATGTCTGCGGCTGACCAACCGAGGGGACATCATTGTGTCTCCGCCCCGAATCAGCCCATCCAACCCCTGCATCGAAGAATCGGTGCGCTGTCTTTCCACCCCTCATCCAAAGGACCCCGGATGCTTGAACTTGTCGCCGCTTTTATCTGTTTGACCACCCTCCTGACCTTCGTCAATTTCCGCTTTATCGGCCTGCCGCCGACCATCGGCGTGATGGTCACCGCACTGATGTTCTCTCTGTTGCTGCAAGGCCTGAGCCTGCTCGGCTACCCAGGCCTCGAAGAACGTGTGCAGCAACTGATCGGCCAGATCGACTTCGGCGATCTGCTGATGAACTGGATGCTGTCGTTCCTGCTGTTCGCCGGCGCCCTGCACGTCAACCTGAACGACTTGCGCAGCTACCGCTGGCCCATCGGCCTGCTGGCAACGTTCGGTGTATTGATCGCGACCGCCGTGATCGGCAGTCTCGCCTATTACATTTTTGCCTTGTTTGGCTGGCATGTGAGTTTCCTCTACTGCCTGCTGTTCGGTGCGCTGATTTCGCCGACCGACCCGATCGCCGTGCTCGGCGTACTGCGGACCGCCAACGCCTCGAAACCGCTGAAAACCACCATCGTCGGCGAATCGCTGTTCAACGACGGCACTGCGGTTGTGGTGTTCACCGTGTTGCTGGGCATCGCCCAGCTCGGCGAAACCCCGACCATCAGCGCCACCGCCATGCTGTTCGCACATGAGGCGATTGGCGGCGTGCTGTTCGGTGGGCTGATCGGTTATCTGGTGTACCTGATGATCAAGAGCATCGAGCAGCACCAGATCGAAGTGATGCTGACCCTCGCTCTGGTGATCGGCGGTTCGGCGATGGCGTCCGAACTGCACGTCTCGGCGCCGATTGCGATGGTGGTCGCCGGTCTGATCATCGGCAACCTCGGTCGCAACCTGGCGATGAACGACATGACCCGCAAATACCTCGACGGCTTCTGGGAGCTGCTCGATGACATGCTCAACGCACTGCTGTTCGCGCTGATCGGCATGGAGCTGTTGCTGCTGCCGTTCAACTGGGCGCACGTGGCGGCGGCCAGTTTGCTGGCGCTGGCGATTCTGCTGTCGCGCCTGCTCACCGTGGCCCCGGCCATCGTCCTGCTGCGTCGTTGGCGCACGGTGCCGCGCGGCACCATCCGCATCCTGACCTGGGGCGGTTTGCGCGGCGGTGTCTCGGTGGCGTTGGCGCTGGCGCTGCCACTGGGTCCGGAGCGTGATCTACTGCTGAGCATCACCTATATCGTGGTGCTGTCGTCGATCCTGTTGCAGGGTCTGACCATTGGCAAACTGGTCAAGCACGCGACTCGCAACGAGCCGGCAAGCGTGACTGAAGCCGCGCACTGATACATCCCCTCGACCCGTCGTGGAACACCTTCACGACGAACTGCCGAGCAACTCGAGCAGATGCCGCATCGCCAACGGGCGGTGCGGCGTCGAGCCACGCATCACCACCAGTTCCCGCGAATAACGCTGCCCGTCGCCCACCGGCAATACACACATCCCCTCCAGCGCCATCCCGGCCCATTGCGGCACCAGCGACACTCCCATCCCCTGCGCGACCAGCATGACGATGGTCTCCAGTGCATCCAGTTCACACAGCACGTTCGGCTCAATGGCTTGTTCATCCAGGTAGCGCTGGGCAATCTGTCCACCCCACGAGCGTGCGTCATAACGTATGAACGGATGCTCGCGCAACAGCGTTGCCAGCGACTGCCCGGCGTGCATGGCCGGGGCTACCAGAATCAGTGGCTCGACCTTGAGCACGGCCAGCGCCAATGCCTTCGGCGGCTGGAACGGCGGCCTGACCAGGATCGCCGCGTCAAGCTCACCCGAGAGCACTTTTTCGTAAAGGCTTTTCGAGTCGCCCGGTGTGATCTTCAGCTTCAAATCCGGCGCCGACAGCGACAGTCGCTCGATCAAGGCGGGCAACACACCCGTCAGCGCGGTGGAAATGGCCCCGATCTTCACTTCTCCGGACAGACCGTCATGGTGCCAGTCGCTCTGTAAAGCCTGCGCCTGTTCGATGATTGCCCTGATCTTCGGCAGCATCAGCAGGCACTGGTCGGAGGGTCGCGCCGCATGGGCGGTGCGCAGCAATAACGTGCAGCCCAACTCGCGCTCGAGCGCTTGCACACGCTGACTGATAGCGGCGGCCGTGCGATTCTCGCGGCGTGCTGCTGCTGCAATCGAGCCGGTCTCGACCACGGCCACCAGGCTTTTCAGAAACCGTACATCCATAAGTTTTCCTTTCGCTCAGAACAAGGCGAAGCCGTTTTGCCCCGCCGTACAGCCTGTTTACCCTGAGCGCTCCTTCACTAGGGGACATCATATGAACAGACCTTTTCACGCTGCATACCATGTTTGCGATCTGCAACAGGCGCGGACTTTTTATCGAGATGTGTTGGTCTGCACTGAGGGCCGCAGTACCGAGACCTGGGTCGACTTCGATTTCTTCGGCAACCAGATCTCCCTGCACTTGGGCACACCCTTCGCCACCACCCGTACCGGGCATGTCGGTGAACATAAAGTATTAATGCCGCACATTGGCGTGGTGCTGCCGCTGGATGAATGGCTGGCACTGGCCGAGCGCTTGAACCGCCTCGGCACCGCTTTCGAGATTCCACCCGTGATCCGCTTTGCCGGCGAACCCGGCGAGCAGCGCACGATGTTCTTTCTCGACCCCAGTGGCAACCCGATTGAGGTCAAGGGCTTCAAGGACTTCGCCGGTCTCTTCGCACACTGAGCTTCCCCCCAACAAACACAACAACAAAGGGGTACACCATGACTACCAGACAACCCACCAGCCTTGTCACTCGCATCATGCTCGGGCTGGCCGCCGGAATAATCGTCGGCATCCTTCTCAATCAGTTTCCCGAACACAAGATCTGGTTCATCGACAACCTGTTGCAGCCGGCGGGGGATCTGTTTATCAGGTTGATGAAAATGATTGTCGTACCGTTGGTCTTTGCGTGCATGGTGGTCGGCATCGCCGGGGCAGGCAGCACCAAGGCGCTCGGACGCGTCGGGATCAAGACGCTGGTGTATTTCTTCACGATCACCAGCATCGCCATCGTCTTCGGGCTGATCGTCGGTAATGTATTCCAGCCCGGCGCGGGTGCGGACTTCAGCAGCACGCTGCAAGCACCGGTCACCGGCCTTGCCGCTGCGGGGGACACACAGAATCTGGGCCGAACGCTGGTCAACATCGTTCCGGATAACATCGTGCTGGCCATGTCCCAAGGCAAACTGCTGTCAGTACTGTTTTTCGCCATCCTGTTCGGCTGCGCCTTATCGATGCTGCCCGAAAAGCAAAAGGCGCCACTGATCGCGGTGATGCAGGCGGTTTCGGATACCATGTTCAAGGTCACGCATCTGGTCATGCACTATTCGCCGATCGGCATCTTCGGCCTGATCGGCGTCACCGTCGCCAGCTTCGGTCTCAGTGCCTTGCTGCCGCTGGCCAAACTGATCGGTATCACTTACGTGGCAGTGCTGCTGTTCGCGCTTGGCGTGCTGGGGGTGGTAGCGCGCATGGCCGGGATCCGCTTTTTCCACCTGATTCGGGAAATTCGCAGTGAACTTCTGCTGGCTTACAGCAGCGCCGCTTCGGCCACGGTGATGCCACAATTGATCGAGAAGATGGAGCGTTATGGTGCGCCGCGTCCTATCACCAGCATGGTCATTCCATTGGGCTACTCGTTCAACCTGGATGGCGCATCACTGTTCGCCGGACTGGGCACGCTGTTCATCGCCCAGGCTTACGGCATCGACCTGGGTCTGGCCGATCAGGCGATGCTGGTGCTGATCATGGTGCTGACGTCCAAAGGCGCCGCGGGTGTGCCGGGCTTCATGTTCATCATTCTGACCGCGACCCTGACCGCCGCCGGCTTGCCGGTGGAGGGCGTGGCGATTATCGCTGGCGTCTATCGACTGATGGACATGCCTGTCACCGCACTCAATGTGTTGGGCAATGCATTGGCGCCGCTGGTCATCGCTCGCTGGGAAGGACAGCTCAAGATGCCTGAAGGTAAACCGACCGCCGAGCCGGTCAGCCCCTCATTCAAAGCTTGAAACTATTGAGTCTTGCTGTCGCGGTCATCTGCGCGGGGTGCGCCAGGGTCTGACTTGTCAGCCTTGGGCACGCCGCTTTCGCTGCGAATCTGCGCATGGCTGATCAGGGCGAAGATGAAACTGCCGCCGATGATATTCCCCGCCAGCGTCGGCCCGGCGAACACCATCCAGAAATCACTCCACGGCAGTTCGCCGGCAAACACCAGATACGACACTTCCGCCGAACCGACCACGATGTGGGTGAAGTCGCCCAACGCCATCAGGTAAGTGATGAGGATGATGATCCACATCTTGGCGCTTTCCATGGACGGGATCATCCAGACCATGGTGGCGATCATCCAGCCGGAGACGATGCCCTTGGCGAACATCTGGCTGGCGTGGTTTTCCATGACCTTGCGGCCGATTTCAAGGAAGGCCTGGTCGGTCCTGGTGTCGAAGATCGGCAGTTCAAGCATCACGTACGCCACCAGAATGGTGCCGCACAGGTTGCCGAACAGCACCACGCCCCACAATCGAATCAACCGGCCGAAATTGCGCAGGGTCGGTTTGGTCATCACCGGCAGTACGGCGGTAAGAGTGTTCTCGGTGAACAGTTGCTGGCGCGCGAGGATCACCGCGAGGAAACCCGCGCAGTAACCAAAACTGGCGATCACCTTGAACTCGTCACCTTCGGGCAGGCGCGAGTTGAGCAGGCCCATGCCCATCAGCGACAGGCCCATGGTCAGCCCTGCGGCCAGCGCTGACCACCACAGTGCGGCAATACTTCGCTCCAGTTCCTGGTCGCCTTGGGTGCGGATGATCTCGTGCAGAACCGCCGCGCGGGGCGGCTGGCTTTTCTCGACTTCATGTTTTTCATCGGTCGAGAGGTTGGGGGTCTTGCCGTCTGTCGGGGTGCTCATGGCGGGGGAACCAGTGGGGGCTTTCAGCTACGACCCGCGCCATTCACAGCTGTTCAGTGGTCAGACAAATATGTGCTGACTTCAAAACCGCCATCGCGGGCAAGCCCGCTCCCACAGGGGATTGCGCTGAACCTGTGGGAGCGTGGCTTGCCCGCGATCGGAGCGCCGCCGATGTCAGTTGCTGACCAGCTCATCTTCCTTGAACTGGTCTTTGACGTACTTGATCTCGGTCCGCCCGTGCGGTGCCGGCAGGCCGTCCTCGCCTAAGTTCACGAAGACCATTTTCTCGACCGTAAGGATGCTCTTGCGGGTGATCTTGTTGCGCACTTCGCAGGTCAGGGTGATCGAGGTGCGGCCGAATTCGGTGGCGGTGATGCCCAGTTCGATGATGTCGCCCTGGCGCGAAGCGCTGACGAAGTTGATTTCGGAGATGTACTTGGTCACCACGCGCTGATTGCCCAACTGCACGATGGCGTAGATCGCCGCTTCTTCGTCGATCCAGCGCAGCAGGCTGCCGCCGAACAAGGTGCCGTTAGGGTTCAGGTCTTCGGGTTTTACCCATTTGCGGGTGTGGAAATTCATGTTCACTCCTGAGCGTTTGCCGAAAGATGGGCGCCATCTTGGCAGACTGATCGGTCATGCTCCATGAGCCTTCTACTATGGTCGCTATTAGCGATCTTCATTTGGCCGACAGAAACCCTTTGGAAGATCAGTCTAGACGGCTATAATCGCCCCCGTTTCAAAACGGTCATCTTCAATTGATACCGTTTTCCCGCCACCTGTCCGAGGGGCGCTGCAGCAGGTTCAACCTGTCAGGCTCGGATGGGGCGTTGACTGGCCTTGGCCGGACACTAAACGCACAACGGCGCCCATTCGCATACATTACGAATGGAGGCTCTTCATGAGCGCTGTTATCACGCCTGCAGATTTTAACGATTACAAAGTTGCCGACATGTCCCTGGCTGCCTGGGGCCGTCGCGAAACCATCATCGCCGAATCGGAAATGCCGGCTCTGATGGGTCTGCGTCGCAAGTACTCCGGCGAACAGCCGTTGAAAGGCGCCAAGATCCTCGGCTGCATCCACATGACCATTCAGACTGCCGTGCTGATCGAAACCCTGGTTGCCCTGGGTGCCGAAGTGCGCTGGTCGTCGTGCAACATTTTCTCCACTCAGGATCAGGCTGCTGCCGCTATCGCCGCTGCCGGTATCCCGGTTTTCGCCTGGAAAGGTGAAACCGAAGAAGAGTACGAGTGGTGCCTGGAGCAGACCATCCTGAAGGATGGCCAGCCATGGGACGCCAACATGATCCTCGACGACGGCGGCGACCTGACTCAGCTGCTGCACGACAAGTACCCACAGGTTCTGGATCGCGTTCACGGCGTGACCGAAGAAACCACCACCGGCGTACACCGTCTGCTGGACATGCTGGCCAAGGGCGAGCTGAAAATCCCGGCCATCAACGTCAACGACTCGGTGACCAAGTCCAAGAACGACAACAAGTACGGCTGCCGTCACAGCCTGAACGACGCGATCAAGCGTGGTACCGACCACCTGCTGTCCGGCAAGCAAGCGCTGGTCATCGGTTACGGTGACGTGGGCAAGGGCTCCGCGCAGTCCCTGCGTCAGGAAGGCATGATCGTCAAGGTTTCCGAAGTTGACCCGATCTGCGCCATGCAAGCGTGCATGGACGGTTTCGAACTGGTTTCGCCGTTCATCGACGGTATCAACGACGGTTCCGAAGCAAGCATCGACAAAGCGCTGCTGGGCAAGATCGACCTGATCGTGACCACCACCGGTAACGTCAATGTTTGCGACGCGAATATGCTCAAAGCCCTGAAGAAGCGCGCCGTTGTCTGCAACATCGGTCACTTCGACAACGAAATCGACACCGCTTTCATGCGCAAGAACTGGGCATGGGAAGAAGTGAAGCCACAGGTACACAAGATCCACCGTACCGGCCCGGGCGCTTTCGATGCGCAGAACGACGACTACCTGATCCTGCTGGCCGAAGGCCGTCTGGTGAACCTGGGCAACGCCACTGGTCACCCGAGCCGCATCATGGACGGTTCGTTCGCCAACCAGGTTCTGGCGCAGATCTTCCTGTTCGGCCAGAAGTACGCCGACCTGTCACCAGCCCAGAAAGCCGAGCGTCTGACCGTTGAAGTACTGCCGAAGAAACTCGACGAAGAAGTGGCCCTGGAAATGGTTCGCGGCTTCGGCGGCGTGGTCACTCAACTGACCAAGCAACAGGCTGACTACATCGGCGTCACCGTCGAAGGCCCGTTCAAGCCGCACGCTTACCGCTACTAAGACAAGAGCAGCTGCGAGCGTCTAGCTTCAAGCGGCAAGCGAGGTCAAAAGCCGAACTTGCCGTGCGAAGCCTGAGGCTCCGCCCCTATTTCAAAACAGTGTCAGGCCGCAAGCTTCAGGCACAAGAGACCGGCGCACCTCCGCTGCTCTTGCAGCTTGAAGCTTGCAGCTTGTAGCTGGAGGCTCCCTCCATGTCCCAAGACCGTCGCTACAGCTTCGAGTTCTTCCCGACCAAGACCGATGCTGGGCATGAAAAGCTGCTCAACGTTGCCCGTCAGTTGGCAACGTACAATCCCGATTTCTTCTCCTGCACCTATGGCGCTGGTGGTTCGACCCGTGATCGCACCCTCAACACCGTTCTGCAACTGGAAAGCGAAGTCAAAGTACCGGCCGCACCGCACCTGTCGTGCGTCGGCGACAGCAAGGACGACCTGCGCGGCCTGCTGAACGAGTACAAGGCTGCCGGCATCAAGCGCATCGTTGCCCTGCGTGGCGACCTGCCGTCCGGCATGGGCATGACCAGCGGTGAGCTGCGTCACGCCAATGAACTGGTTGAATTCATTCGTGAAGAAACCGGCGATCACTTCCACATCGAAGTCGCCGCTTACCCGGAGATGCATCCGCAAGCGCGCAATTACGAAGACGATCTCGCCAACTTCGTGCGCAAGGCCCGCGCTGGCGCCGACAGCGCGATCACCCAGTATTTCTTCAACGCCGACAGCTACTTCTACTTCGTCGACCGTTTGCAGGCGCTGGGTGTGGATATTCCGGTAGTACCGGGAATCATGCCGATCACCAACTACAGCAAACTCGCGCGCTTCTCCGATGCCTGCGGTGCGGAAATTCCGCGCTGGATCCGCAAGCAACTGGAAGCCTACGGCGATGACAGCCAAAGCATTCAGCGCTTTGGTGAGCAAGTTGTCAGCGAGATGTGCGAGCGCCTGCTGCAAGGTGGCGCGCCGGGACTGCATTTCTATTCCATGAACCAGGCTGAGCCTAGCCTGGCGATCTGGAATAACCTGAAGTTACCGCGTTAAGCGTTACAAGCAGGATCAAGAGATCGCAGCCTTCGGCAGCTCCTCCAGGGGTTGTCGTTGCTGCGATTTTTTGCGTTTGAATCCGCGAATTAGAGCTTGTGCGGCCACTTTCTGGCTCTTTCACGTTTCTCGTCGTAATCTCAAGCCATGCCTTTGATCGCGCAGTTATTCACCGTGCTGGTTTTTGCTTGCCTGAGCTTCGCCGCTCGAGGCGAGAAGCTGCGCATTGTCACCGAACCGTGGGCGCCTTATGTCTACGAGGAGAACGGCAAAAACCTCGGGCTCGACTACGAAACCACCGCCATCGTGTTCAAGCGCCTGGGCATTGAAGTCGAATGGCAATTCCTGCCATGGAAACGCTGCCTGTCGATGCTGGAAACCGGTCAGGCCGACGGCGCACTGGATATCTTCCACAGTGACGAGCGCGATGCCACCCTGCTCTACCCCAGCGAACCGCTGTCGGATGTCGAGTTCGTGATGTTCTACGCCAACGATCGACCGCACCCCTTCAGCAACCTCGAAGAACTCAAAGGCCTGACCATCGGCACCTCACCGGGTTATCTGTACAGCCCCGACTTCAGCGAATCGACACTGTTTACCCGCGAACCGGCACCGACCCACGAAGCCAATTTCGGCAAACTGCTGCGTGGACGCATTGACCTGCTGATCACCGACCGCCGCGTCGGCCAGCATTTGCTCGATCAGTTGAATATTCGCGATCAGATCAGCGAAAACCCCACAGTCATTAGCCGTCAGAGCCAGTTTCTTGCGGTTCGGCGCAATGCCGGGATGGATTTGCTGGTGCAGCGTTTCGGTGCCGAGCTCAAGCGATTCAAGCGCGAACCAGCGTACGCCGAGCTGAGCGCACGCTATGGCGCGGCGCCCAACGTTGTCGCACCGCTGGGCAATGCCTCGGCCAACAGTAAAACCGTTGAGCAGCAGGAAAGCAGCGCGCAATGAATGCTCTGTTATACTCCGGCGTTCCCGCCAGGCTCACGCCCGGACGCCCGGAACCGTAACAGGCCTCTCGACCCGCTACAGCGCAGCTTTCAGCCCGCGCGAGCGCTCCTGACGTGCCTTCGGAACCGCAGCAGGACCGGACGGGATTGCGTCCTCTTAAACGTGATTCGCGCCAGGCAAGACTCCCATTGGGCCAAGCCCTAACTAAAACAGGATTACTCATGTCCTTTGCTTCCCTCGGTCTCTCCGAGGCTTTAGTCCGCGCCATCGAAGATGCGGGCTATACCGAGCCTACTCCGGTGCAACAGCGGGCTATTCCCGCCGTGTTGCAAGGTCGCGACCTGATGGTTGCGGCTCAGACAGGTACCGGTAAAACCGGCGGCTTCGCCCTTCCGATCCTGGAGCGGTTGTTCCCCAACGGTCACCCGGACAAATCCCAGCGTCACGGCCCGCGCCAACCGCGCGTCCTGGTCCTGACCCCGACCCGCGAACTCGCGGCCCAGGTACACGAGAGCTTCAAGATCTACGCCCGTGACCTGAAATTCGTCAGCGCCTGCATCTTCGGCGGCGTCGGCATGAACCCGCAGGTTCAGGCCATGTCCCGTGGCGTCGACGTTCTCGTCGCCTGCCCGGGTCGTTTGCTCGACCTCTGCGGCCAAGGCAGCGTTGACCTGTCCCACGTTGAAATCCTCGTCCTCGACGAAGCTGACCGCATGCTCGACATGGGCTTCGTCCACGACGTGAAGAAAGTCCTCGCACGTCTGCCGGCCAAGCGTCAGAACCTGCTGTTCTCGGCAACGTTCTCCAAAGACATCACCGATCTTGCCGGCAAGCTGCTGCATAACCCGGAACGCATCGAAGTGACGCCGCCGAACACCACGGTCGAGCGCATCGAACAGCGCGTGTTCCGTCTGCCGGCCAGCCACAAGCGTGCGCTGCTGGCGCACCTGATCACCGCAGGCGCCTGGGAACAGGTGCTGGTGTTCACCCGCACCAAGCACGGCGCCAACCGCCTGGCCGAGTACCTGGACAAACACGGCCTGCCGGCTGTGGCGATCCACGGTAACAAGAGCCAGAACGCTCGCACCAAAGCCCTGGCCGACTTCAAGGCTGGCGAAGTGCGCATTCTGGTCGCCACCGACATCGCTGCTCGCGGTCTGGACATCGACCAGTTGCCACACGTGGTCAACTTCGAACTGCCAAACGTCGATGAAGATTACGTACACCGCATCGGCCGTACTGGCCGCGCCGGTCGTTCGGGCGAGGCGATTTCGCTGGTCGCACCGGACGAAGAGAAACTGCTGAAAAGCATCGAACGCATGACCAAACAGAAGATTGCCGACGGCGATCTGATGGGCTTCGACTCCAGCACCATCGAGGCCGAGAAGCCTGAAGTGCGCGAACGTCCCGACGTGCGCAACCCGCGCAATTCCCGTGGTCCTCGCGGCGACGGCCCGAATGGCGGCGGCGGTGGCGGCGGTCGTAAAGACAAAGGCAAGGACAAGGGCAAAGAGAAACCTGCCGGCGAACGCGGCGAACGCCCTGCCCGTCAGCAGAAGCCACGCGAAGGTACTCCGGCCCGCGAACAGCGTCCGAGCCAACCGCCACGCGCAGCAGCTGATCGTGCACCGGACGAGTTCCTCGACGACGATATCGATAACTTCGGCAACCGCGTTGACTACGTGCCCAAGCCTGCCCCTGCCGGCGGCCGTGGCCGTCGTCCAGGCGCACCGGCTCAAGGTGCAGGCGCTGGTGCCGGCGCACCACGCGGCGGTCAGCCGCAAGGTCGGCAGAACGGTCCGCGCAACAGCAACGGTTCGAGCACCGGCACCCCGCCGGGCAAACGCAGCGGCCCACGCAATGGTGCGCCGCGTGACGGTCAGTCGGGTCGTCGCGACGACTCCGCCTCGTCCTCGCGCAACCGTCGTCCGGCCCGTGACGATCAGCCACGCAGCGAACCGGCAGTGCAGAACCCGCGCAGCACCGGCCCGAAGATCATGCACAAGGAGTCGAAGGCTGATCGCTTCCCGACACCTGAGCAGCTCGATCAACTGCCAAGCCGTCCGCGTGGCGAAAAACCAGCCTTGCTGACCCGCAATCGCTGAGTTGACGCCGCATTGAAAAATGCCCCGCCTCGAAAGAGTCGGGGCATTTTTTATGGCGCCACAAATACCCCTGAATCACCGCATCTCCCCTGTGGGAGCGAGCCTGCTCGCGAAAGCGGTCATTCAGCCAACATCATTGCTGACTGACCCGCCGCCTTCGCGAGCAGGCTCGCTCCCACAGGGGATGTGTGTATGTGTCGCAGGCAATAAAAAACGCCCCCGGTCTTTCGATCGGGGGCGTTTTTATGTGGCCGGGGAAAGTTATTTAACTTTCACACCTTCCAGCGAGATGTCCAGGTCCGCGGTTTGCGAGGAAGGACCTGGGCCCTTGATCCCGAAATCGTTCAGGTTAAGCGTGGTCTTGGCGTTGAAGCCAGCACGTTCGCCGCCCCATGGATCCTTGCCTTCGCCGTTGAACGTGGCCTTGAAGGTCACAGGCTTGGTCACACCGTGCAGGGTCAGGTCACCGGTCACGTCAGCGGTCTTGTCACCGGTCGACTTGACGGCGGTGGAGACGAACTTGGCGTCAGCGAATTTGCCCACGTCGAGGAAGTCTTTGCTGGCGATGTGCTTGTCACGCTCGGCATGGTTCGACCACAGGCTGGCGGTTTTCACGTCAACGGCAATCTTGCTGGCTTCAGGCTTGGCCGAATCCCACGAGAAAGTACCGTCGAAGTCTTTGAACGTACCGTGAATGAAGCTGTAACCCAGGTGGCTGATTTTCCAGTCAACGAAGGCGTGCTGGCCTTCCTTGTCGATTTTGTAATCCGCAGCCATGGCCTGACCAGCCGAGAGCAGTGCAGAACCGATTGCCAGAGCGGCCAGAGTCTTTTTCAACATGCTTTCTTTTCCTTTGAGTCGAGGTTGAACTTCAGGCTTTGCGACCGAGCATTCGCGTCAGGGTCGCATCACGATCGATAAAGTGGTGCTTCAATGCTGCCAACGCATGGAGACCGGAAAAAATTACCAGCGCCCACGCCAGCCAGAGATGAATCACCCCAGCGGTATCTGCCTGATCCGGTAGCCCGGAGACCAGTGCAGGAACTTCAAACAGGCCAAACACCGGAATCCCGACACCGTCTGCGGTGGAAATCAGGTATCCGGCAATCATCACAGCGAACAACGCGAGGTACAGAAACCCGTGGCCGAACTTGGCGCCGATGCGGGTCATGCGGCTGTAGCTTTGCAGCGTCGGCGGCGGTGGGCTGATAAAGCGCCACACAACCCGCAAGACCATCACACCGAGCAGCACCAGACCGATGCTCTTGTGCAGATCCGGCGCGTCTTTGCGCCAGGTACTGTAGTAATCCAGCCCGACCATCCACAGACCCAACGCGAACAGCCCGAAGACCACCAGCGCCACGCCCCAGTGCATGAAGATGCTGACCCAACCATAGCGCGAAGAAGAGTTACGTAGCTGCATTGCCCAAATCCTGTGAGAACTGCGAACCAAGACTAGCGAGTTATCTATCGAATTAAAGCGGAAAATTTCGCTTTGAAATATCGAGAAATACGATCAAGAGTCTGAAAGTAGTGAATTAAGGAAGGATTAAAGGTGATTTCGACGTGGTGTGTCTGGACAAATGATCGTTGCTGAATTCTCGGGTGCCTGCACAAGCCCAAGCAAAGTGGCTGAGGGAAACTGCCGAACGGGAAAGCGTTCTTCAAGTAACCGGCCCCTATTCATGGCTGATTAGTTATGAAGTACCGCCGGCGGTTGCAGACAATCGGCGCTGTAGGGATCTATCTGACATTTATGCGCGAGCTCAGAACTATAACCGCCAGGAAAGAAATGCCCGTTGGAGCAACCGGGAAGTGCAATCAGCAAAAGCATGAGCGTGAACGTTTTCATCGAATGCCTCCTATTTTTCCCAGCATAGAATTGGCGCTGGGGCACCCGCTATCACCTCACTCTGAGTACTTTGTGGGAAGGCTCCGGTACACAAGTAGGCCTCGTGACCGGATGGCGAAGGACAAAAATGCAGGGCAAAAAAAAACGCGACCCGAAGGCCGCGTTTTTATGGGAGCAAAGGCTTACTGCGCCTTGGTCTCAGTCGCTGCAGCAGGCTTGGCTGCTGGCTTCTTCGCCGGTTCAACCTTCTTCGCTGCCGGTTTCGCCGCAGGCTTTTTCACTTCGGTTTTAGCCGCAGGCTTCTTCGCCGCTGGCTTGGCCGCCGCTTTCTTCGCAGGCTCGGCTTTCACCGGAGCGGCAGGCTTCGGTGCTTCCACCGGAGCTGGCGCAGGTGCCGGGGTCGGCGCAGGCGCTGGAGCGACCGGAGCTGGAGCCGGCTCTGGCGCTTTCACAGGCTCAGGCTTCTTCTCGTCATCCGAACCACCAAACAGATTGCTGAAGAAGTTGCCCTTCTTCGCTGCCACGGCACCCGCCGCGCCTGCCGCTGCTGCGGCCGGCACCACTTTCGCCGGTTCAAACGATTTGCCAGCTGCCAGATCTTCAACCTGACTGGCGGCACGCTGACCGGTGCGCAGCGCGCCTTCCAGTGTGCCCGGGTACAAGGTGTCGGTGTGTTCGCCGGCGAACGCTACGCGTTGCAGCGGACGTTCCCAGATACGCCAGAACTTGCTGATCTGGCCCGGGCCGTAAGCCAGGTAGGCGCCGCCCATCGACGGGTCGGTGCTGTAGCGACGGATTTCATAACCGGTGAACGAGCCACGGGCCTGTGGATAAAACGCGTGCAGACGGATCAGCACCTGATCGACCATCTGCTTGTCGCCAAACGCCTGCATCACACGGGCGTTGTCGCCAGAGAGGTTGATCACCACGTTGGCGCCACCCTTCAGCGCTGGCTCGATCCAGAGCATGCCCAGACCGGCGTTGCTGTAAATCTCGCCGGACATGCGCGCCTTGCTTTCCCACACCGGAGTCTTGAACTTCAGCATGATCTGGTCGCGCCAGCCGTAGTTGGTGCCCTTGATCGCGGCCAGGTGCTGAGCGTCCAGCGCCGGGGTCAGCGCAATCTTGTTCAGCGCGCGCAGTGGCACGGCCAGCACCACGTAGTCGGCCTGGTAGCCAACACTGCCGACTTTGACGGTCACGCCGTCCTTGTCCTGAGTGATGGCCGAGACCGGCGAGTTGGTCTTGATGGTCTTGATCTGTTTGACGAACGCCTGCGCCAGCACCTGGCTGCCGCCGACCAGACGCGAAGCGCGCAGGTCACGGTCGGAGATGCCACGATAGACGCGGTTCTGCTGAGCGAAATACAGCAGCGACAGGCGCGAAGGCTCGTCGTAATGAGTGCGGATATCCTGGTTGATCAACTGACGCGCCGTGGCCGGCAGGTTCTGCTTGTCGAGCCAGCTCGACACGTTGATCTGATCCAGTGCGTGCAGCGTGTTGGTCGCCGCCGGGTTTTGCGGGTCATCAATCGAACGCGCCAGATCGTCGAGGGTTTTCTGATAGCGCTTCAAGGCATCGGCGGTGGCCGGTTGCTTGGTCGCCAGATCAGCAGCAGAGAAATACTCGCCGTCGATCAGATAACCCGGCGTCCGCACGAATTCCGGCGCTGGCGTGGTGCCCAGCTTGAAAGTCGAAACGTACTTGTTCAGCACCGGCTGGGTCTTGTCGTTGCCGATCCACTCGCTGGTGGCCATGCCCGAGCGACCGCCCAGACTTGGCTTGGCTTCCAGCAGCGTGACCTGCCAGCCTTTGTTTTGCAGTTCGTAAGCGGCGGTCAGGCCCGACAGGCCGCCGCCGATCACGATTGCGGTTTTATCCTTGGCCAGCGCCGTAACGCTGAACAGCCCCAACATCACCAGCGCACAGGCGCGCAGCCAACCGACAGACATTCAGCGAACTCCGGAAAAACACGTAGGAAAAAGCAGTTTTGCGGGTCAGACGACCCAAAGAACCGCGAAGAATACGTCAGCCATCAAAACGCCGCCAGCGACGTCTATCGGCCCATACAAAGTAGCTCAATCGACACAATGGGTTGTCCCGACGCGATGCATTGCATAGGCTTGCGCGATTGTTTGCCCGCGCCAGACGCGAGCCGCCTCGAGGAGACTGTAAATGGGCCTGAATAACCAGTGGATGCAACGCGATCTCGCGGTGCTGTGGCATCCCTGCACCCAGATGAAAGACCACGAACAGCTGCCGCTGATCCCGATCAAGCGCGGTGAAGGCGTCTGGCTCGAAGACTTCGAAGGCAAGCGCTACCTCGACGCGGTCAGCTCGTGGTGGGTCAATGTGTTCGGCCACGCCAACCCGCGCATCAACCAGCGCATCAAGGATCAGGTCGATCAACTGGAACACGTGATTCTGGCTGGCTTCAGCCATCAACCGGTGATCGAGTTGTCCGAGCGTCTGGTGAAGATGACGCCCGAGGGCCTGAACCGGGTGTTCTACGCCGATAACGGGTCGTCCTGCATCGAAGTCGCGCTGAAAATGAGCTTTCACTACTGGCTCAATCGCGGCCAGCCGGCCAAGAAGCGCTTTGTCACTCTGACCAACAGCTACCACGGCGAAACCATGGCGGCGATGGCGGTCGGCGACGTGCCGCTGTTCACCGAGACCTATAAAGCGCTGCTGATGGACACCATCAAGGTGCCGAGCCCGGATTGCTACGGGCGCCCTGAAGGTATGAGCTGGGAAGAGCACTCGCGCAATATGTTCGCGGCCATGGAGCAAACCCTGGCCGAGCATCATGACAGTGTTGCGGCAGTGATCGTCGAACCGCTGATTCAAGGCGCCGGCGGCATGCGCATGTATCACCCGGTGTATCTGAAACTGCTGCGCGAGGCCTGCGACCGCTACGGCGTGCATTTGATCCTCGACGAAATCGCCGTCGGCTTCGGCCGTACCGGGACGATGTTTGCCTGCGAGCAGGCCGGCATCCGTCCGGACTTCCTCTGCCTGTCCAAGGCCCTGACCGGTGGTTACCTGCCGCTGGCGGCGTGCCTGACCACCGACGAGGTTTACAGCGCGTTCTACGACGACTATCCGACACTGCGCGCCTTCCTCCATTCGCACAGCTACACCGGCAATCCGCTGGCGTGCGCGGCGGCGTTGGCGACGCTGGATATCTTCGAGCAGGACAATGTGATCGAGAACAACAAGGCACTGGCTCAGCGCATGGCCTCGGCGACGGCGCATCTGGTCGATCACCCGAACGTCTCTGAAGTGCGCCAGACCGGCATGGTGCTGGCCATCGAGATGGTCAAGGATAAAGCCACGAAAGAGGCCTACCCTTGGCAGGAGCGCCGTGGCTTGAAGGTGTTCCAGCATGCGCTGGAGCGTGGCGCGTTGCTGCGGCCGCTGGGCAGCGTGGTGTATTTCCTGCCGCCGTACGTGATCACCCCCGAGCAGATCGACTTCCTCGCCGAAGTCGCCAGCGAAGGTATCGACATTGCTACGCGTGACAGTGTCAGCGTGGCGGTGCCGAAAGACTTTCACCCCGGTTTCCGCGATCCGGGTTGATCTCCATCTAAAGGTTTGAGAAGAACCCTGTGGTGAGGGGATTTATCCCCGATGGGTGGCGAAGCCGCCCCAATCCCGGATCGCACATTTCAACTGAAGAACTCGGTTGCTGATTTAGGGGGTGCTCCGCGCCCCATCGGGGATAAATCCCCTCGCCACAAAACTCTGCATACAGCAAGTACGCGCCAATTTTTTAGAGACCCGAAATGAGACTGTCCCGCTTCTTTATCGACGCCCCCCTGAGCACTGGCGAACACGAACTGCCGGAAGCCCAGGCGCATTACATCAGCCGCGTGCTGCGCATGGCCGAGGGCGATGCGGTGCAGCTGTTCGACGGCTCCGGTCATGAGTTTCGCGGATCGCTGGTAGAAGTCGGCAAGAAACGCGTCGTCGTGCAGATAGACGAACAATTGCCCGGCCAGGTCGAATCGCCGCTGCAGATCCACCTCGGCCAGGGCCTTTCCCGTGGCGAGCGGATGGACTGGGCGATCCAGAAAGCCACCGAGTTGGGCGTGAATGAAATCACCCCGATCTTCAGCGACCGCTGCGAAGTCCGCCTGAAGGACGAACGCGCCGACAAACGCCTGCTGCACTGGCGTCAGGTGGCGATCAGCGCTTGTGAGCAATGCGGGCGTTCGCGGGTGCCGGTGATTCATCCGCCGGTGCTGTTGGCGGACTGGATCAAACAGACCGAAGCCGAGTTGAAACTGGTGTTGCATCCGGTTGCCCAGCCGATGGTGAGCCATGCCAAACCGGCGACGTTGGCGTTTCTGATCGGGCCTGAGGGTGGGCTGACGGATGCTGAGGTTGAGCAGGCCAAGGGCAACGGCTTCCATGCCGCCCGCCTCGGCCCGCGAGTGTTGCGCACCGAGACCGCGCCGGTGGTTGCACTGGCGGTGGCCCAACAACTTTGGGGTGATTTCTAGGACGCCATCGCTGGCAAGCCAGCTCCCACAGGTGCTTCGTTGATCAAAAATTTTGTGAACAACACTGACCCCTGTGGGAGCTGGCTTGCCAGCGATTGGCAGCGCCTCGGTCTACAGGACGTAAAACATAATCGCCACAAAGTGCAGCAGGCTCCCGGCGATGACGAACAGATGCCAGATCCCGTGCGCATGCCGCAACCGGTGGTCCAGGGCAAAAAAGATAATCCCCACGGTGTACAAAACCCCACCGGTTGCCAGCCAGGCAAACCCGATGGTGCCCAGCGCCGCAATCAATGGCTTGACCGCCACCAATACGATCCAGCCCATCACCGCGTAGATCACGATCGACAGAATCCGCGCCTCGGAACGCGGTTTGATCTCCTGCAAAATCCCGATCAGCGCCAGCCCCCAGACAATCCCGAACAACGTCCAGCCCCACACCCCGCGCAAGGTCACCAGACAGAACGGCGTATAACTGCCGGCAATCAAAAGGTAGATCGAAAAGTGATCGACCTTCTTCATGATCGCTTTTTTGCGCCCGCGCACGCTGTGGTACACGGTCGATGCGCTGTAAAGCACCAGCAGGGTGAAAGCGTAAATCGCCACACTGACAATCTTCCACGGACTGCCATCCAGGCTGGCGATCACCAGCATCCACACCCCGCCGATAAAAGCCGCCACCGCCCCGACCAGATGGGTCCAGGCGTTCAATCGTTCTCCGTGATACATGTATCGCTCACCTCAATATTCATTACCGCAGCGCGCAAGGCTCGGGCCTTGAGCGTAAAAGCGCAATGTTTCTGTTCAACGCGAACCTGCGCGTGCCCGGTTAATTGGGCACAATCGGCCGATACCAAAAAGAGTCCGCGCCATGCTGATCGACGAAGAATTGACCCTGAAAAAACTCGAGGTGTTCCTCGCCTTCATGCGCACCGGCAATCTGGCCCGCGCCGCTGCCGAGTTGCAGACCAGCAATGTCAGCGTGCATCGCGCGATTCACTCGCTGGAGAACGCCCTGCGTTGTCCGCTGTTCAAGCACGAAGGCCGCAACCTGACACCACTGGAAAGCGCTTATGTGCTGGAAGAACGCGCACAGAAGCTGATTCAGGACGTGGTCGAAAGCGTACGCCTGACCCGCGAAGCCGCCGGGTTCTCCGCTGAACGTTTCAAGCTTGGCTCGTTGTATTCGCTGACGGTGAAGACCGTACCGCAACTGATCATGGGCCTGAAGATCCGCCGCAGCGAACTCAACATCGACCTGATCCTCGGCTCGAACATTGACCTGCTCTACAAGCTGAAGAACATGGAAGTCGACGCGATTCTGGTGTCGCTGGACGACAGCATCAACGACCCGGACTGCGAGCAGATCCCGCTGTTCTCCGATGATATTTTCCTCGCCACCCCGGCGGATTCAAAGTTCGCGCAACGCAGCGAAGTCGATCTGGCCGAGGTGCGCGATGAAACTTTCATCACATTGACCCAGGGTTTTGCCACCCATCAGGACGGCAACCGGGTGTTCAAGCAGGCGGGCTTCGAACCGAAAGTGGCGATGCAGGTGAATGACATCTTCACGCTGCTGAGCATGGTCAGTTCGGGGGTGGGTTATGCGTTACTGCCGGGGCGGATTGCAGCGGTGTATGAGAATCGGGTGAAGCTGATTCCGTTGCAGGAGAAGTATCGGTTGCAGCAGCACATTGGCGTGGTGTTCTTGAAGGCCAAGGAGAGGGATCCGAACTTGCTGGCGTTGTTGGCGGAGTGTCGGATGTATGCCAATCGGCAGATCACCCCATGATCGTTCCCATGCTCCGCGTGGGAATGCCTCAATGGACGCTCCGCGTCCGCTTTGGGACGCAGAGCGTCCCGGGCTGCATTCCCACGCAGAGCGTGGGAACGATCAGTGAGAGAGGCTCAGCCCACAATCCCGCGAACAATGAAGAACAACAACGAAGGCCCAAGCAAACACCCAAGCCCGGTATGGAACGTAGCCGTCAACGCCCCATAAGGCACCAACCGCCGATCCGTCGCCGCCAGCCCAGCCGTCACCCCGCTCACCGTCCCGGCCAACCCGCCAAACACCATCGCCGAACGCGGGTTATCCAGGCCCATCCAGCGCGCCGCGACCGGCGTGCCGACCATCACCAGAATCGCCTTGATCAACCCGGTGGCAATCGACAGCGCCATCACATCCGAACTCGCACCAATCGCCGCCCCCGTCACCGGCCCGACGATGTAAGTCACCGCGCCCGCGCCAATGGTGGTCATGCTCACCGCATCGCGATAACCGAACGCCCAGGCCATGCTCGCGCCGACAATGAACGGCAGGATCGTACCGAGCAGCAGCGCAATCACACCAATCATCCCGGCCTTCTTCGCCTCGGTCGCCTGCACTTCGAACGCGGTGGCGACGATCGCGAAATCACGCAACATCGCCCCGCCCATCAGGCCGATACCGGAGAACAGCGTCAGATCCGCCAGGCCCTTCTGCCCGCCAGTCATGGTGCCGCCGACCCAGGCCAATACCAGACCAATGACAATGGCAATCGCCGAGCCGTGAATGCGCCCGAACGTAAGACGTTTCGAGAGAATCACCGACACCCACATGATCACGCCGACGAAGGCGAAAGCAGTGACCAGACCGTTGTGTTCCAGACCGTTTTCAATGAGTGCCCACATGTCAGCGACCTCCTACCGGGGTGCCGACCGGAGTGACTTCCACCGGTTCGTCGGGCAATGGCTCGCCCTTATGGGTGCGGCTGATCAAGGCAATCGTGCAACCACACACCACCACCGAACCGATTGCCGCCAGCACCGCCACCGGTCCGCCGTGCAGGGCGGTGACGACGTTTTGTTGCGCAGCCATCGCCACCACCACCGGAATATACATCGCGCCCCAGAAGCCGACGCCCATCTCGCAATCCTTGGTCATGCCACCGCGCTTCTGCATCCACAACCGCGCGCAGATCAACAGGATCATGGCGATGCCGACCCCGCCGACATTGGATTTGACGCCCAGCAGCACACCGAGCATGTCACCCATGATCACCCCTGCCAGCGTACAGATCGCCAACAGCGCCACACCGTAAATAATCATTGTTGTAGTCCTCAAAGTGCATCGTCGAATGTTGTTTTTGTTGTTCGAAGCCTGAGTCGCGGCGGTTTAGAGTTGGCGGCTTCCCTCCTCACGCAACAGCGCCTGCAAGGTGTCGAGCCGCGCACTGTCGAAGGCAGTGACTGTGCCCGATTCGAACACCCGGCGCGCCAGCCCGGTCAGCACCGCACCGGGCGGCAGTTCGATCTGTAACCGTACACCGCGCTCGTAAGCGCTTTGCACGGTGCCGCGCCAGTCCACCACGCGGCACATGTTGAAAGCGAGGTCGTCGCGTAGCGCTTCGCGCTTGATGACCGGACGCGCACGACTGCCGCTCAGGTAAGCAATTTTTGGGGCTTTCAGTTCTACCTTGGCGAAGGCTTCGGCAAGGGTTTGCGCCGGTTTTTCCAGCAGCGGGCAGTGCGACGGCACACTCACCGCCAGACGCTTTGCCAGACCGGCACCACGGCCGCGCGCCAGTTCGGCGACCGCTTGCATCGCCTCGTCGCTGCCGGCAATGACGACCTGGTTATCGGCGTTGATGTTGGCCAGGTACACCGGCGTAGCTTCGCTGTGCACCTGCGCCAGCAGCGTTTCGACGGTGGATAACTGCAGACCGATGATTGCGGTCATGCCATAGCCCTGTGGATAAGCCTGCTGCATCAGCTCGCCACGCAGGCTGACCAGATGCAACGCATCGCTGAAGCTCAATGCACCCGCAACCACCGCTGCCGGGTAAGCACCGATGGACAAACCGGCGACGTAATCCGCCGTGAGTCCGTCCTGCAACAACTGCCGTGAAGCCGCGACCCCGGCGATCAGCAGACAAAGCTGCACCGCCCTCGTTGTGCGCAGCGCCTCGGCAGAGTCAAGCAACCGCACATCTTCACCGAGTACATCACTGGCCTCGGTCAACGTTTCTCCAGGCAAACGCTGGAGCATGCCTGCTTGCTGCGCGCCCTGGCCGGGAAACACCAGCAGACTGCTCACGCTGCCTGCTCCTGCGGATTCCACGGATCGGCGACCAGACAGGCCTGATCGACGTTTTTCAGCAGCACCCGTGCCGAACCGCTGGCCCACTCGCGCAGGGCCACAGCACCGAACGGCGTCTGCAATTGCATGTCGACCCGGCACAAGACCTGATCGAACAACGCGACCAGTTTTCGTGCCTGATTACGGGTGAGCAGTTGCGGGGTACGCAGGATCAGATCGAGATCACTGGCCGCGTGCATCGCTTTAAAACCACTGGCCAGTTCAAACCCGACGCTGCCGCTGACACCCCAGACCCAACCGCAGTCATCAAGCATCGGCCGCAGTTGCTTGAGCGCCAGCATGACCGGTAAATCGCGCTCGCAATCGACATGACACAGCGCTTCGGGGCTAACCCGACAGGCAATCGAATCGAGCGTCATAAAAGCCGCCAGCCGCTGCTCGCGCAACACACCGCGCACGCCCACGGCCACAAAACCCTCGGTGCACAAGGCTCGGCGCACCACCACCGGTTGCCCGGCGGCCAGCGACTCGACTGCCCACAGCGGCGCATCCGCCGGCAACTGCGCAGGCGTCATGCCCCAGAGCAGGTCGTGGGCCAGAGGCGTTTTCACCACTGCGCCCTCAGCAACTCACGGACTTTGCTGGAGGCTGCACGATTTTTTGCGCCGAGGCGATTGCTCAGATCAGTGTTGGAGATATCGCCGATGGCTTGCTTCACACACTCGTTAACCCTTGATAGATCTTCCGCCGTCGGCTGTTCGATCTGCTGCACCGACAAGGTTTCCCAGAGCAATCCGAGGCTGGCATAGCTGTCGATGTCGTAAGCCATCGGCGGCACACTGGCGGCCAGTGCTTCCAGCTCTTCGACACTGCGCAAGGTCACCCGCGCTGCCGACGCCTTGCCCATCGCATGCACCATCACCCCCGGATCGCGCAGCGCTATCAAGCGGTTGGCCTGATAACCATGAGCGAGAAACGCCCCGGACATGGCCTTGCCCACCAGCAACGCAATCACCGGATGCCCGGCCAAACGCGCGCGGGCATAGCTGTCCGCAGCGCCGGCCAAAGCCTGATGGATGCCGAGGGCTTCTTCGCGGCGACCATAAGCCTGACTCGGTACGTCGACGATGGCGATGATCGGGCGCTTGTGCGTTTTGTCACGGTCAGCGCTGATTGCATCATCCACAGCCTTGGCCAGACCCCAGCCTTCGAGCAAACCGACTTCGCCATTGCGGGCACGTGGGAAACGGTTGTCCGGGTCAGCGACCACGGCGATAAAACGCCCCAACTCACAGTCAGCGACCCTCAACGAGGCCGGCAGCCCTTCGACCGCGACAGCACCAGCGCTCAAGGCGATGAACCAGTTCAAACCGCGCAGTGAATAACCGCTCATGAGCGCTCTCCTTGATACAGATCGCGAACCACCGACGGTTCGATTTGCTGGTCAGTGTTCAAACTGCTCAGGCGTTGCAGAAACCATTCGGCGCGTTGACTGCGCGGCTGCGCCGACAAACCTTGCTGAAGCAATTCGCCGACCTGCTGACGAATCTGCGCCACATCATCGGCGACATAACGATCCACCAAGCCGCTGGCGAAACGCTGCTCGCCACCGGTCAGGCTCCAAATGAACGGGCGGTCGCGGGAGTCGTATTCTTCGATCCCGGCTTCCTGCTCAATCACCTGCGGGCCGTTCAAACCGAGACGCGCTTCCTGAGTCACCAGCAAATAACTGCAAAGCGCGGCGGCAATCGACATGCCGCCGAAACAGCCGACGCTGCCCGCCACCACACCGACCACCGGTTGGTACCGCTGCAAATCGACAATCGCCGCATGAATATCAGCAATTGCCGCCAAACCGAGGTTGGCTTCCTGCAAGCGCACGCCACCGGTTTCCAGCAGCAACACCGCGCGAGTAGGAATGCCTTTACGGTTGTCCTCAGCGGCCAGTTCCAGCGCACCGGCAATCTTCGCCCCGCCGACCTCGCCAAGGCTGCCGCCCTGGAAAGCGCCTTCAATCGCGGCAATCACCACCGGCAAACCGTCGAGGCTGCCCTTGGCGATCACCACGCCGTCATCGGCTTGCGGCACCACGCCCTGGCGTTCGAGCCACGGCGACATGACGCGTTGAAACGGGTCAAGCAGTTCGCGGAAGGTCCCGGCATCGAGCAAGGCTTTCGCCCGTTGCCGCGCACCGAGTTCGACGAAGCTGTGTTTGTGCAAAAGCGCTGCGCTGTCAGTCATGGCCGATCTCCTCGAAACCTTGTTCCAGACGCAGACGCACCACGCCGGGTGTCGCGCCGAAATCGTGGATATCGATGGCCATGGCCGGCGGCGTGGTGCCGTCGAACATCCGCGCAAACAGATGCTGCCAACGCAACTGCGCACCGTTGACCGAGGTCTGCACGTTGATCGTCAGCTTGCCGGCCGGGCCCGGTTCGATCAGCACTTCCAGATCGCCCGAGCCGACACAACCAACCAGCGCGCGCCCGCGTGGCGGCTGCCCGGCGGGGAATTCAAAGGATAAGGTTTCCATCAAAACGCTCCCTGAAGGATGCCGTCGCGCTCGATACGGTCGAGCAGCAGCGTGGCGGCGAGCAAGTCGGCGGCGCCACCGGGCGAGGCATTCAATGCGATGAGTTGTTGATCCAGTTCGTGCAGGCGCCGACGGCCGCTGAGGCTGGCGCTGCCACCGGCGTCGAGCACTGCTTGCGCGCCGTGTTGCATGGCGTGCAGGCCTTGTTCGCCAGCGCGATAGAGCACGCAGGTGTCGGCCAGGTCAGTCATGATTGCGAGCAAGGCGTCGAGTCGGGCGTTCTGTTCGCCATGCCCGGCGGTGCGGCTTTTTTTCAGTTGCGGCAGGCCACGTTGCAGCACGGACGGGAAGCCGAGTTGCGCTTCCTCACGGGCGCCGCGAGCGCCGTAACGCAGGGCGACCTGGGCGCCGTGGCTCAGTGGTTGGGGTGCGTAACGGTCATCCAGCAAGGCCAGACGTGCGGCGCGCAGGGAGACTGCGTTGGCGCGGGAGGATTGCGGTTCCAGCGCAGCAGCAGTGACCAAAAGCCCCAACGCCCAGATCGCCCCGCGATGAGTGTTTACGCCATTGGTGGTGGCGAGCATGGCTTGCTCGCCTTCACGACCGATGCGGCCAATCGCTTCGCGCAACGTTGAATTTACTTCACCGATTTCAACCGCCGCTTCAGACATTTCCTTGAACGCCGGCCATAACGACAGCGCCGAAGCGTGCATCAGGCCCAGGTGCAAATCGGTGTGCGCGCCGTTGCCACGCCGGTCGACCAGTGCCGGTTTCGGCGACAGATCCGCTTCGTCGATCAACGCGTCCACCGCCAGATCGGCCAATCGATCAGCCAGGGACAGCGGTTTCGCTTGCAGGTTAAGTGCGTGCATTACCAGCTCCTGAATTTGGCGGGCGGGTTGTACAAGCCACCCGACCACTCGACCAGATCAGCCACGCTTTTCGCCGCGAGCAATTCGCGGGTGGCGTCAGTGCGGCGGATGCCAAGGTCTTCGGGCAAGGCGATCAGGCCTTCGCGGCGCATGCGTTCGGTGTCTTTCGGGTTGTGGCGCAGGCCTATGGCGGTGACGCCCGCTACGGCGGCGATCATCGCCTGACGCTCTTCCAGCGAACGCGCCTTGTACAGGTAGGCGATGCCTTCTTCGGTGAGCAGGTGGGTGACGTCGTCGCCGTAGATCATGATCGGCGCCAGCGGCATGCCGCTTTTCTTCGCCACTTCCACCGCGTCGAGGGTTTCGACGAAGGTCGGTTTGCCGCCCTCCTGAAAGGTCTCGACCATTTGCACCACGAGTTTCTTGCCGCGTTCGAGCATCGGTTGCTGCGAGTCGTCGTGACGCATATCGAGCCATGCCGGGGTGCCGTGACGGCGCCCGCGCGGGTCATGGCCCATGTTCGGCGCACCGCCGAAACCGGCGAGACGGCCACGGGTAACGGTCGAGGAATGGCCATCGCCATCGACCTGCAGCGTCGCGCCGATGAACAGATCCACCGCGTACTGCCCGGCCAGTTGGCAGAACATCCGGTTGGAACGCAGCGAGCCGTCGCGGCCGGTGAAGAACACGTCGGGGCGGGCGGCGATGTAGTTTTCCATGCCCAGTTCAGTGCCGAAGCAATGCACGCTTTCGACCCAGCCGCTCTCGATCGCCGGGATCAGCGTCGGGTGCGGGTTGAGGGTCCAGTTGCGGCAGATCTTGCCTTTGAGGCCGAGGGATTCGCCGTAAGTCGGCAGGATCAGTTCGATGGCGGCGGTGTTGAAACCGATGCCGTGGTTGAGCGACTGCACGTTGTGTTTTTCGTAGATCCCGCGAATCGCCATCATCGCCATCAGCACATGCACAGGCTTGATGTGCCGTGGGTCGCGGGTGAACAACGGTTCGATGTAGAACGGCTTGTCGGCGACCACGACAAAATCGACCCATGAGGCCGGGATATCGACGCGGGGCAGTTCGCTGACGTCGTCGACCAATTGGTTGACCTGGACGATGACGATGCCGTCGCTGAACGCGGCCGGTTCGATCAGTGCGGGAGTGTCTTCGGTACTCGGGCCGGTATAGATGTTGCCGGCGCGGTCGGCCATGAAACCGGCCGAGAGCACGACGTTGGGGATCAGGTCCACCACCAGCCGCGCATAGAGTTCGATGTAGGTGTGGATCGCGCCAATTTCCAGCAAGCCGTCTTCGAGCAACTGGCTGATGCGCAGGCTCTGGGTGCCGGCGAAAGAGAAATCGAGCTTGCGGGCGATGCCGCGTTCGAACAGATCAAGGTGCTCGGAGCGACCGACGCTGGGCATGATCATGTGCAGGTCGTGGAGCTTTTCCGGGTCGGCCTTGGCCAGCGAGCGCGAGAGGAAATCCGCCTGCTTCTGGTTGTTTCCCTCCAGCACCACACGGTCGCCGGGATGGATCAGCGCTTCGAGCGCGGCGACGATCTTGTCGGTGGGCAACACCACACCGTCGGCCAGCCCGCGCACCTTGTCGAGACGCCGCTGCTTCTCGTCACGCCGCCGCGTCCAGCGCGAGTCGGGGGAAATTGTTGTTGTCATGCTCACTCCACGGGGTTCGCTGTCGTGGAGCAAAGTTAGGCGTGTGGGGTTGGAGCATCAATCAAGCGCAGTGGTGAATCATTACGCTGAGCGTAACGTTCACCGCCGCCTTCGCGAGCAGGGTCGCTCCCACAGGGGATTTCTATCGTCCGCGAAAACCGGGGGGCACTGAAGATCTAATGTGGGAGCGAGCCTGCTCGCGAAGAGGCCAGCCCAAGCGGCGTAAGTTCTGGATAAGTCCGCCGATGAGTCAGGGGGTTGGCCGGCAGGAAGTTGCTGATGCCACTGGCCCCATCGCTGGCAAGCCAGCTCCCACAGGGTTTTGTGTGGTTTACAAGATTCGAACACAACTCGGACCCTGTAAGAACCTGCAGGCCAGCTCCCACAGGATTCTGCGGCGTTCACAGATTTGAATACGACTCGGACACCGTGGAAGCTGGCTTGCCAGCGATGGGGTCTGTCAGATCACTGAAAGCTCTGGATCAATGGACCAGGCCAGCCTCCACCAACAACTTCTCCAGCCCCAACAAATCCGGCACCTTCGCTACCTGCTCTCCGACCTGCACCGCCGCCTGCTCCAGCGCACACAGCGGTACATCGACATAACTCAACTGGCTATCGAGCTTGTAAGACCGCGGAATCCCCTGCACCAGCAAGGCAATGAACTTCAACTCCGGCAATCCACCGAGCGCATTGAGAATCACGATCCGCGCCCGCTCGCCGATAACGATTTTCTGCCCGCACGCCGACTCGAAACTCAGCAGCGGAATCTGCCGCTCGCGCCACATCACCCGCCCCAGATACCAAGGAGGCGTGTCCAGGTCGAAGGCGCTGGCCTGATAGTCGATCAGCTCGGCCACCGCGACGTTGGGCAGGATCAGATTGCGATCCGCCAACGGCAGCAGCAAACCGGTGAGTTGACTGCTGCGCTGATTGTGCCGGCGCTCATGCATGTTTCTTGCTCCAGTGGGCAATGCTTTCGAGCAACACCGATTCCTGATACGGCTTGCCGAGGTAGTCGTTGACGCCGATGGCCATGGCGCGGTCGCGGTGTTTCTGGCCGGTGCGCGAGGTGATCATGATGATGGGCAGGTGTTGCAGGCGTTCGTCGTTGCGCACTTGGGTGGCGACTTCGAAGCCGTCCATGCGCGGCATTTCGATGTCGAGCAGCATCAGGTCGGGCATGTGTTCTTCGAGCAGGAGCATGGCGTCGACACCGTCCTTGGCGGTCAGCACGTTCATGCCGTGGCGTTCGAGCAAACGACTGGTGACCTTGCGCACGGTAACCGAGTCGTCGACCACCATGACCAGCAACGGCTTCTGCGGCTCGCTGTCGATGTCCGGCAGCGTCGGATACTGCGCAACTCGCGCCTGCATTGCGCGGATCGGCGCCAGCAAATCGAGAATCAGCACCACCCGGCCATCGCCGAGAATCGTCGCGCCGGACACGCCCTGCACCGCTGCGAACTGCGGGCCGAGGCTCTTCACCACAATCTCGCGAGTACCGGCCATGGTGTCGACCTGCACCGCTATGCGTCGGTCGTTGTACTGCACCAGCAACACTGGCAACGGCAGGCTCTGCCCCAGCAGTTTCGGCCGCGATGAAGTTTTCAGCAGTTCGCCCAGATAGCACAACTCATAGCGTTGGCCACCGTATTGATAGCTCGGCGGATCGAGACGGAAATGGCCGTCCAGATCATTCGGCAAGACACGGACAATACCGTCGATGGTGTTCAGCGGAATCGCATATTGATCCTCACCGCACTGCACCATCAACGCACGGTTGACCGACACGGTGAACGGCAGGCGAATACGGAAATGCACGCCCTGCCCCGGCACCGAATCAATGCTCATGCTGCCGCCCAACTGGCGGACTTCTTCGTGCACCACGTCCATGCCGACGCCACGCCCGGAAATCTGGGTGATTTTCTCGGCGGTGGAGAAACCCGGCTGAAGGATGAACTGCAATACGTCGCGGTCGCTGATCTCGGCGTCCGGCGCGAGCAATCCGCGCTTGATCGCCTTGCGCCGTACGGCGTCTAACGGCACGCCGGCTCCATCGTCGCGGATGTCGAAAACGATGTCGCCACCCTCGCGGGACAGGTCCAGCGTGATAGTACCCTGCGCCGGTTTGCCCGCCGCCAGGCGCACTTCGGCAGACTCCAGACCATGGTCGACGGCGTTGCGCAGCATGTGCTCCAGCGGTGCGGCCATGCGTTCCAGCACATTGCGATCCATCTCGCCTTCGGCATTGCCGACGACAAACGCGACGTCTTTGTTCAGCTCTTCGGCGACCTGACGGACGATGCGCTTGAGGCGCGGCAACATGCGTTCGAACGGCACCATGCGCGTACGCATCAGGCCTTCCTGCAATTCGGTGTTGATGCGGCCCTGTTGCTGCAACAGGTTCTCGGCATCGTGGTTGCGGCGGTCGAGGGTTTCCTTCAGATCAAGCAAGTCGGAAGCGGACTCGAACAACGCCCGCGACAGTTGCTGCAGCTGCGAATGCCGATCCATTTCCAGCGGATCGAATTCCTCGTAGCCGAGGCGCTCGGCATCGACTTGCTGACGGCTGAGGATACGCCCCTGGGTTTCAGTGTCGAGCCGGCGCAATTGATCGCGCATGCGCTCGATGGTGGTTTCCATCTCGTTGAGCGCGACTTGTGCGTCATTGACTTGCTGTTCGATACGACCACGGAAAATCGAGGTCTCCCCGGCCAGATTGACCAGTTCGTCGAGCAGCTCGGCAGAGACCTTGACCATGTCCGCCGCCACCTCGGCAGCGGGTGGCGCAGGCTCGGTTTTAACCGGCAAAGGCAACAGTGGCGGCGCTTCAGGCGTCAGCGGATGGCTGAAACTCTGGATCGCATTGATCAGCCGATCCGCTGGCGGACACGGTTGCCCGGCGCGCACGGCATCGAGCATTTGCGCCAGTCGGTCATGCCCGCGCTGCACCAGCGCAAACAGCTCGGTCGACGCAGGCAGCGTGCCGGCAGAAATGCTTTCGTAAAGGTATTCGAGTTCGTGAGCGAGGTCGCCGATCGGGCCGATCTCGACCATCCGCGCGCCACCCTTGAGGGTGTGCAGATCGCGCAGCAGGGTTTCCACTTCCTGGCGATTGCCCGGCTCGGCCTGCCAGCGCAGCAGCGCGGCGCCGGAGTTCTCGATGATGTCGAAACCTTCTTCGAGGAAGATTTCCAGCAACTCCGGGTCATGCCCGGCGCCTTCGTGATCGATGGCCGGTTGCGCCGTTTCGGCCGTGGCGGATGAGCCCTGACGCAGCTGTCGGATCGATTCGATCAGATCCAGCGCCGGGTTCAGCGGTTGGTGGTTTTGCAGCTGTTCAAGCAACAACGCCAAGCGGTCATGGCTCTTGTGCAGCAAACGGCCAAGGGCTTCGCTGTGACTGTAACGCCGATCAAGCAAACCTTCGTAAAGGCTTTCCAGCTCCTGGGCCAGATCGCCGATGGTCTCGACTTCGGCCATCCGCGCACCACCCTTGAGGGTGTGCAAATCGCGCTGCAACGACGACAGCGGCGCGACGTTGTCCGGGTCATTCAGCCAGCGCTGCAAGGCTTGCCCGGCGCTGTCGAGAATATCCACCGCTTCTTCGAGGAAGATCTCGACGATCTCGTCGTCAGGTTCGGACGTTACGGTTTTCTGCGCAAGCTCGGCGGTCGCCGCGCCCAGTTCGCGGATGCTCAAGGTGCGGCTGCCATCGCTGCGGATCAGGCCCATGGATGACGGATCGAGGCTTTCGTCGAGTAGCTCATGCAACGCACGAATCCGCGCAGGCTGCGGCGTGACTTCCTGGCCGGCGGCCAGTTCGTCGAGCATGTTGATCAGCGCTTCGTGGGCGTTTTGCGCCTCATGGAAAAACCGGTCGCTGACCGCGAGGCTGCTTTCTTCCACGGCGCCATAAAGATCGAGCAACGCTTCGCAGAGCACATCGACCGGCAGCAGATCCGCCAGGTGCGCACCTTCGCCGAGGGTGGTCAGTTCATCCAGCAGCGCACTGAGTTCCTGGCGTTCGCCGGGATGCTGCTGCCAGCGCTGCAAAAGGTTTTCGGCATCGAGCAGGATGTCCATGCCCTGGGCGAGGAAGTTGTTGAGCAACTGCGGATCACGCTTGATGCGCAATCCGGTGTTCGGCGCATTGAGGATCGATTCAAGACGCTCGGCGAGCAGTGTTTCGGTACGTTTGATCAGCGATTGCGCGCCGACAATCGGCGCCAGCGGATCGTGTTTGAGCTGACGCAAACCGACGCGGAACAGGCCTTCGGCTTCGAGGAGCAATTCCACTTCATCGAGATCGAGCGGCAGTTGATGCGCCTTGAACTCACGGGCCAATTGATCGAGCGGCGCTGCCAGTTCGGCAATCGGCAGTACGCCAGCCATCGACGCACTGCCCTTGAGGGTGTGCAAGGCGCGCTGCAATTCGTCGCTGGCCGGCAGCGGCACATGCTCGGCGGCTTGATCGAGGAAGCGGTTGAGACTGGCCAAGTGCGTCTCGGCTTCGTTGCGGAAGATCTCCAGCAACAACGGATCGAGCGCCGCGACATCGTTGACGTCTTCGGCGGCCAGCGGTTCATCACCCTTGGCCAAGGCGTGGGCGCGGGCGGCGAGTTGATCGACATCGCTGCGCTGGCGCTGGCTGTTGGTGGCGAATTCGCTGATCAGTTCCGGCAGCAACAGCACCGTATCGGTGAGCAGTTGCGGCACCACTGCGCCCGGCTCGACGCTTTGTTCAAGCACGCGGTTGAGCAGGTTTTCCACAGCCCAGGCCAGTTCGCCAAGAATCAGCGCACGGACCATGCGCCCGCTGCCTTTCAAGGTGTGAAAGGCGCGGCGCAGTTCGGTCAGAGCGGCGCGGTCCTGCGGATTGGCCGACCAGCGCGGCAGGTATTCGTGGAGGACTTCGAGGACCTCGTCGGTCTCTTCGAGGAACACTTCACGCAATTCGTCATCGACCGGCTCTTCATCGGCCGGCGGCGGCATCAGGCTGCCGGGGGTGATCAGCGCCGGCGGATTGACCGCCGAGACCGGGCTGGCCAACACGTCGGCCAGCGACTGCACAATCTCGGGATCGTCCAGCGCCTGCATGTCCTGCATCACCAGCGCTTCGCTGGGGCTGAGGACCTCCTCGAGAACCGGCACGTCGGGCTCTTCATCCGGAAAATAACCGAGACGGGCGAGGCTCTTTTGCGCGACGTCGAGCAATTGTTCGCTCGGGGCCTGCGGGTCGTCGCTCAGGCGTTCAAGGTAATACTCAAGGCTGCTGATGACATCGGCCAGGTGATCGAGTTGTTCCCAACCCGGCTCGTGCGGATCAAGCAGCAGATGTTCGCGGATAAAACCGTTGCAGGCCTCGACCAGGCTCGCCGCACGATTCAACGGAATCATCGCCAATGCACCGCGCACCTGAGTCAACAGCTCAGGCAACGGTTGCAGGTGCTGGCGGTCCCAATCGGCGTCGATGTAGTCGACGATCATGTCCTTGGCCTGTTGCAGGCAGATGCGCGCTTCCTTGATGACGATCTGATGGATCTGCGTCAGGTCGGTGGTGGGCAGGCGTGAGTCTTCCGGACTTTCCGGCTCGACCGTGCCAACCATTCCGGCGAGCGTCGCCTCGACATAAAGCAGCGCGCCGGCGACGTCCATCAACGTTGCATCGTTGGGTTCGCGGTGGCCCTGGGCGAGGCTTAGCACCACCGCCAGTTGATCGATGATGACCTTGCGCGGCTGGCCGAAACCGAGCACCGCGAGGGTGTCGGCGATCTGCCGCAGCGGCGCCAACAGACTTTCCAGATCCGACGCATGTTGACGGTCGCTGCGCACGAACAGATCGAGGCGTTCCTTGACCCGTACCAGTTCTTCGCACAATGCCGCCAGCACCGAGCGCATCGCATCGCGGTCGGGGCCGGCCAGGCGCGCGCGTTCTTCGTCGACCATCGCGCTGTCGGGCAACGCGTCGTCCAGGGAGTAGCGATCTTTCATGGTCAGCATCTGCCCGGTGGGATGTTCGGCCTTGGCAATATAGAACAACAGGCTTTTCAAAAGCTCCGGCGGTGGCGGCTGATTGAGGCCGCGCATGCCTTGGTCGAGCAGGCGTTTGAGTTCCTTGTCGGCGTCCTTGAACAGGCTGCGCAGCGCCGGGCTGTTGGCGATGGCGCCGTCGCGCATGCCTTCGACCAGCGCCGAGGCGACCTGCCACAACGGGCTCAGCGGCGCCTCGCCGCTCAGCGCTTCGAGGCGGCTGAAGACTTTAGCCAAGTATTCCAGGTGCGTCTGGTCATCCTGCTCACGCAGCAGACCGACCAGAGCCATTTGCAGCATCTGGCGTAATTTGCGCAGCACGTTCGGCAGCTCGGCCGGTTCCAGCAGTGCCAACGCGTCTGCACTCAGCGGCGGTAACTCGGGCAATTGCGGGCTGAACAGACTGGTTTCCGAGAGCAGGCTTTCGCCGCGAGCGCTGCGCAGATCATTGATCAGCGGCAGAACCACCAGCGGCAAATCTCGGCGAGCGCTCTGCACGCGATCGAGGTAGATCGGCAATTGTCCCAGCGCTTGCAGCAACAGGTGCAACGCTTCATCGCGATGACTGACGCGTTCGTGTTGCAGGGCTTCGACCAGATGCTCCATTTCTTCGGCGAGCAGCGCTGCGCCGTAGAACTCGACGATCTGCAGGCTGCCGTGAACCTGATGGATGTAATCCAGACACTCGTCCAGCCCGGGGAAGGCCTGCGGATCATCGAGCACGGCTTCTATCGCCTGATGCGCCAGTTTCAGCGTTTCGGCAATTTCACCTTTGACCCACTCGAGGGCCACATAGTCGTGCCGATTACCCATAACCACTCCGCTTACGCTTTATCCGTCGTCGGCGCTGCCGGCAAGGTGAAACCGGAGACCGAACGGCGCAACTGGCTGGCCATTTTCGTCAGGTTGCCGATGCTCTCGGCGGTGGCAGTGGAGCCCGACGACGTTTGCGTGGTGATCTGCTGGATCACGTTCATCGTCAGCGAGATCTGCCCGGCCGATGTCGTCTGCTGCTGCGCCGCGTTGGAGATGCTCTGAATCAGCGCCGCGAGTGTCTTCGACACGCCTTCGATTTCTTCCAGGGCCACTCCGGCATCCTGCGCCAGTCGTGCGCCGCGCACCACTTCGGTGGTGGTCTGTTCCATGGAAATGACCGCTTCATTGGTGTCGGTCTGGATCGCCCGCACCAGCGTTTCGATCTGCCGGGTGGCGGCAGACGAGCGCTCGGCCAGTCGCTGCACTTCGTCGGCAACCACGGCAAAACCGCGCCCGGCATCACCGGCCATCGACGCCTGAATCGCCGCGTTGAGGGCAAGGATGTTGGTCTGGTCGGCGATGTCGTCGATCAAGCTGACGATGTCGCCGATTTCCTGTGACGACTCGCCCAGGCGCTTGATGCGCTTGGCGGTGTCCTGAATCTGTTCGCGAATGTTGTCCATGCCGTGGATGGTGTTGTGCACCACCTCGTTGCCCTTGTTGGCGATTTCTACCGACCGCTCCGCCACCGCCGAAGACTCGGCAGCGTTGGCCGAGACCTGATCGATGGACTGGGCCATGTCGCTGATCGCCGTCGACGCTTCAGAAATCTGCTGCGCCTGATGCTCCGAGGCTTGCGCCAGATGCATGGCGGTGGCCTGGGTTTCCTGTACCGCTGCGGCGACCTGGCCGGCGGTGAGGTTGATCGTCGCGACCAGATCACGCAGTTGATCGACGGAATAGTTGATCGAGTCGGCGATGGTGCCGGTGAAGTCTTCGGTCACCGAGGCGGTCACGGTCAGATCGCCGTCGGCAAGGTCTTCGATTTCGTCGAGCAGGCGCATGATCGCGTTCTGGTTGCGCTCGTTTTTCTCGGCGGTCTCGCGCAACTGGCGGTTGGTTTCACGGACCATGACCATGCCGATCAGGATGATCGAGGCCAGCGCCAGCAAGCCCAGCACATAGCCGCCGATGGTGTCGGTGTTGCGCCCGCCGGCGAGGTTTTCGAAACCGTTGGCGAGGTGCGAGGCTTCGTCAAGCAGGGTTTGCGACAGGCTGAAGATGTTGCTTGCCGACTCACGGACCTTGAACAGCTCCGGTGAGGTTTCGAGAATTTCATCGACGGAGCCGGAGACGAACTGGAACAGCTCGGAAATCTCGCTCAAACGGGCGCGGGCATCGCGGTCTTCGACCTGGGTGATTTTCAGCGTCGGGTTGCCTTGCAGCATGCCGTTGAGCACCTGGCCGAAACGCGTGGCATCGCGGCCAAAGGCATCGGCGGCCTGCTGTGAATTTTCGTCGCCGGCGAGTACGGTGTTGACTGCGCCAAGGATGCGTTCGGCCAGCAGCGACTGACGCTGGGCCATCGCCACTTGCGCGGCCGGAGCGCCACGTTGCAGGAGGATTTCGACGACTTTTTCGTATTCGATCTGCAACTGCGGCACGGTTTCGGCCAGTGTCGCGGCGACCTGATGCAGCGACAGCACAGTCTGTTCGCTGGAGAGAATGGCGTCGGTGTTTTTCAGCAGGCGTTCCCAGTCGAGCTGCACGGCGCGCATTTCCGGGCGCACGGTGGATGGCGCGGGCGGCAGGCCGGTAGCCGGGTCGCCCTTTTTCAGGTAACCCCAGCGCTGGGCGAAATCGTTGCGCGCATCGCTGAGCAACTTGAACGCGGCAGCCTTGCCGGCGGCAGCTTCGGTGGCGTTCTTGGCGATGCGTTGCGACAGCACGCGCAGCTCACCGGCATGGCCGATGTACTGTTTGTCGTAGTTCGCCTGGGTGTTGAGGTAAGCGAAGTTGGCGAACAGCAGCATGATGAACACGATCAGTGCGATGAACAGCACGATGATCTGCGAGCGACTGCGCGATCCTTCCGCTGGCTTGCCTGTTTTTGCTTTTGTCATCGGTCCTCGCCTGTTTGAAGCTCACCGGTAGAACCTGTAGGAACTAGCCTTGGAAAGTGAAGGGATTCTGTGGCGAGGGGATTTATCCCCGATGGTTGGCGAAGCCGACCCAAAACCTACATTTGAGATGTATCAGATACAACTCATGTTCTGGGGCCGCTGCGCGGCCCATCGGGGATAAATCCCCTCACCACAGAATCCCATTACCACATGGCCCATTCCCACAATGGATTCTCTGTTGTTTCGACTAAATTGCGACACTCATGAACACCGGTGATTTAGCCAGGGCAAACAGGCTGAACACCCGCCAGTTCTGCTCGCGCCGGAAATAGCCTTTGACGAACTCGGCCTTGGAGCCCTGGCGTTTGCTGATCGAAACAGGTTCGAAACTGTCCTGCTCGAAGTGCTGCAAACCAATGACCTCGTCGACCATCAATCCAGCAAACACGTCGCCATGCTCAACCACCAGCACCCGCCGCTGCTTGCGCAAGGGCGACAGCTCATGCCCGAAGAAACCGCACAAATCCATGATCGGCAGCAGCCGCCCGCGCAGGTTAGCCACCCCTTTGACCCACGGCTTGACCCCGGGCAACTGGGTGAAGCGCGGTTCGTGCAGCACTTCGCTGACTTCGCCCATCGGCGCAACGTACCAGTGCTCGCCAAGGCGAAAACCGATACCGCTCCAGCGATCCTGGCGCGCAGGCTGCGACGGCAGGTCGGCCGCCAACAGGCGGCAGCGCTGGTCAATCTGCCAGAGCAGTTCGAACGCGGTCAGCGATTCGCTCATGGTTGCGCGATCAGCCTTTAAGCACGTTGTTCAGGGTCTTGATCAGGGTGTCTTCGTCGACCGGTTTGGTCAGGTAGTCCTTGGCGCCCTGACGGGTGCCCCAGACCTTGTCGGTTTCCTGATCCTTGGTGGTGATGATGATCACCGGGATGTGACTGGTGTCGGCATCCTTGGTCAACTGACGGGTCGCCTGGAAACCGTTGAGGCCGGGCATGACGATGTCCATCAGGACTGCATCGGGCTTTTCCTGACGGGCCAGTGCGACACCGTCGGCGCCGTTTTCAGCTTTGAGCACTTCGTGACCGTGCTTTTCGAGCATGCCGGTCAGTTTGTACATTTCAGTCGGCGAATCATCGACGATCAGGATACGTGCCATGGTTTTCCCCATTTTTCTTGTCGACCCCCGGCCCGCTGGCCGAGCGTCACTGTACGTGTCTTACTGCGGCAAAACGGCGGCGAAGCCCGGAACATGGGCTTGAATCGCGTTGAGCAGTTCTTCCTTGCTGAAAGGCTTGGTCAAAAATTGATCGGAGCCGACAATCCGCCCCTTGGCCTTGTCGAACAGCCCGTCCCTGGACGACAGCATGATCACCGGCGTGGCCTTGAACGCGCTGTTGTTCTTGATTAAAGCGCAGGTCTGATAACCATCCAGACGCGGCATCATGATGTCGACAAAAATGATCCCGGGATGGTTGTCGGCGATCTTCGCCAACGCGTCGAAACCGTCGATGGCCGTGATGACTTCACAGCCCACATTCTTCAACAGTGTTTCGGCGGTGCGACGAATCGTTTTCGAGTCATCGATCACCATGACCTTCAAGGCGCTGGACTGCTGTTCCATAAGGGGGCTCTACCGTCGCCTTTGCGAATCAAATTGTCCGTTTTGCGATGAGTAATGGCTGGAAACCCTTGATGCTCAAGGGCCAGCACGCTATGCCAGCCTTTTTAGCACAGTCTCCAGATGCAATCTATCGACGGGTTTTCCCTTGACCGAAAACCCGCCCGGCGCCACTCTGGCGGCACTTTTTTCATACCGATCCGGTAGCCAATTTTCGAGGAAAACCCAATGAGCGTTCGCGTCGGGATTGTCATGGACCCTATCGCCAGCATCTCCTATAAAAAGGATAGCTCGCTGGCCATGCTGCTGGCCGCGCAGAAGCGTGGCTGGGAGCTGTTCTACATGGAACAGCGCGACCTGTATCAGGCCGAAGGCCAGGCGCGGGCGCGCATGAAGCCGCTGAAAGTCTTCGCCAACCCGGAAAAATGGTTCGAACTGGACGACGAGCAGGACAATCTGCTGAGCGATCTGGACGTGATCCTGATGCGCAAGGATCCGCCGTTCGACATGGAGTTCGTCTATTCCACCTACCTGCTCGAACAGGCCGAAACCGCTGGCGTGCTGGTGGTCAACAAACCGCAGAGCCTGCGCGACTGCAATGAAAAGCTGTTCGCCACGCTGTTCCCGCAGTGCACCCCGCCAACCATCGTCAGCCGTCGCGCCGATGTATTGCGTGAATTCGCCGCCAAGCATGGCGACGTGATCCTCAAGCCGCTGGACGGCATGGGTGGCACGTCGATTTTCCGTCACCGCGCGGGCGATCCGAACCTGTCGGTGATTCTGGAAACCCTGACCGCCCTCGGTGGCCAGCAGATCATGGGCCAGGCCTACCTGCCGGCGATCAAGGACGGCGACAAACGCATCCTGATGATCGACGGCGAGCCGGTGGATTACTGCCTGGCGCGGATTCCGGCGCAGGGCGAAACCCGTGGCAACCTGGCGGCCGGTGGCCGTGGTGAAGCACGCCCGCTGACTGAAAAGGATCGCTGGATCGCGGCTCAAGTCGGCCCGACCCTGCGTGAGAAAGGCCTGCTGTTCGTCGGCCTGGACGTGATCGGCGAAAGCCTCACCGAAATCAACGTCACCAGCCCGACCTGCATCCGTGAAATCGACAATGCGTTTGGCACTGACATTGGCGGCATGTTGATGGATGCCATTGAAAGCAAGCTGCAAGCTGCGAGCCGCAAGCCGCAAGCTTGAAGTCAGTGGTGAGCAGCTTGTCGCTTGCCGCTTGAAGCTTGCAGCTAAAAACCAACATTGCGTTATCATGCCGAGCCCGTAAAAACGCGATGTTGGTTTTTCTGTCATGACCCTCCCGTCCGATCTGCCCGCAGAACTCGCCCATCGTGGCGTGCGCCCGGCCGATCGCCTCGGATTTACCCTGTTTCTTGCGGCGCTGATTCATTTGGCGCTGCTGCTTGGCGTCGGCTTCACGATGGTCGAGCCCAAGCAGATCAGCAAAACCCTGGAAATCACCCTCGCCACCTTCAAGAGCGAAACCAAGCCGAAAAAAGCTGATTTCCTCGCTCAGGAAAACCAGGAAGGCAGCGGCACGCTGGACAAGAAGGCGATTCCGAAGACCACCGAGGTCGCGCCGTTCCAGGACAATCAGGTGAAAAAGGTCACTCCGCCACCGGCCGCCAAACCGGAAGTGCAGGAGGCCGCGCCCAAGGCAGCGGTGACCACCGTGGCGCCGAAGCCGAAAAAGGCGCCGACCAAGAAAGAAGAAACCAAGACCGAGGTCAAACCGACCGTTGACGCGCCTGAGTTCGACAGCTCGCAACTGTCCAGCGACATCGCCAGCCTCGAAGCGGAACTGGCCAAGGAACAACAGCTGTACGCCAAGCGCCCGCGCATTCACCGTTTGAGCGCGGCGTCGACCATGCGCGACAAAGGCGCCTGGTATAAGGATGACTGGCGCAAGAAAGTCGAGCGTATCGGCAACCTCAATTACCCCGAAGAAGCGCGACGCAAGCAGATCTACGGCAATTTGCGCCTGATGGTCTCGATCAACCGCGATGGCTCGCTGTATGAAGTGCTGGTGCTCGAGTCGTCGGGCCAGCCGCTGCTGGATCAGGCGGCTCAGCGCATTGTCCGCCTGGCGGCACCGTTTGCCCCGTTTACCGGGGACTTGTCGGATATCGACCGACTGGAAATCATCCGCACCTGGAAATTCGCCCGGGGCGACAAGCTCTCGAGCAATTGAACAGTGCCGGGTGCACCTTTGTGGTGAGGGGATTTATCCCCGACGGGGTGCGAAGCGCCCCCAAAACCGAAGCCCTCGGTTTGTCAGTTGCACCGCGTACATAGATCTGACGACTGCTGCGCAGCCGGTCGGGGATAAATCCCCTCACCACAAAAGGCGCGGTTCCATCATCGGAACTGTGTAGGTGTAAGCATCCTCAGCTTGTCAGTTCGCCCCTTGAACGCCACACTATCGCTCATGAAAAACGTCAGCCCCAGCTACCTCAAGCATCACTTCCTGATCGCCATGCCGCACATGGCCGACCCGAACTTTGCCCACACCTTGACCTACATCGTCGAGCACACGGCCAATGGCGCCATGGGGATTGTGGTCAATCGACCGCAGGAGCTGAATCTGGCGGACATTCTTGAGCAACTGCGCCCGGACATCGATCCGCCGGCCCTCTGCCAGCATGTACCGATCTTCATTGGCGGCCCGGTGCAGACCGATCGCGGTTTTGTCCTGCACCCGGCGGGCAAGACCTTCCAGGCCACCGCCGAGCTTGAAGGTGACCTGGCACTGTCCACCTCACAGGACGTGCTGTTCGCCATCGCTGACGGTGTCGGCCCGGCGAAAAGCCTGATCGCCCTCGGCTACGCTGGCTGGGAAGCCGGGCAACTGGAAGCGGAACTGGCCGACAATGCGTGGCTGACCTGCCCTTACGACGCCGACATCCTGTTCAACACCAGCAGCGAATTGCGCCTCGAAGCAGCGGCCAAACACCTGGGGATCAACCTCAGCCTGCTGACCAGCCAGGCGGGGCACGCCTGATGGCCCTGCGCCTGATTCTCGGCTTCGACTACGGCACCAAACAGATCGGCGTTGCCGTCGGTCAGGTGATTACCGGCCAGGCCCGCGAGCTGTGCACCCTGAAAGCACAGAACGGCGTGCCGGACTGGAACCAGGTCGAAGCCCTTATAAAAGAATGGAAACCTGACGCCGTCGTCGTCGGCCTGCCGCTGAACATGGACGGCACACCGAGCGACATGTGCGTACGCGCCGAGAAATTCGCCCGCCGCCTCAATGGCCGCTTCAACCTGCCGTTCTATACCCACGACGAACGCCTGACCACGTTTGAAGCCAAAGGCGAGCGACTGGCCCGCGGCGGCCAGAAAGGCAGTTACCGCGACAACCCGGTGGATGCAATCGCTGCCGCTCTGCTGTTGCAGGGCTGGCTCGATGAAAACACCGCACTATTTGAATCCTGACAAGCGCTTCGGCGCTTTTCTTTTGGCTAAAAACCCAGCCATGTCCGGCAGGACGCGGCTCGGGTCAAAGAAGGAGCAACCATGAGTCTGCCCAATCCCGCCGATCTGATCAGCCAGATGGCGACCCGCCTCAAGGCGCACCTTGCCCAGCGTGGCATCAGCGAACCGCGCTACATCGGCATTCGCACTGGCGGCATCTGGGTCGCGCAAGCCCTGCTCAAGGAATTGGGCAGCGACTCGCCATTGGGCACGCTGGATGTTTCCTTCTACCGCGACGATTTCAGCCAGAACGGCCTGCACCCGCAAGTGCGCCCGTCCGCCCTGCCCTTCGAGATCGAAGGCCAGCATCTGGTGCTGATCGATGACGTACTGATGAGCGGCCGCACCATCCGCGCCGCCATGAACGAACTGTTCGACTACGGCCGCCCGGCCAGCGTGACTCTGGTCTGCCTGCTCGACCTGGACGCTGGCGAGCTGCCGATCCGCCCCAACGTGGTCGGCGCGACCTTGGCGCTGGCCGCCCACGAGCGCGTGAAGCTGTCCGGCCCCGAGCCACTGACGCTCGAACTGCAAGATTTCTCCCTTTAATCCGCCCTATTGAGAGTCCCCCTCGCGATGACGCCTCTAGATACCAAGCGCCCGCTGCAGCTCAATGATCAGGGCCAGCTGCGCCACTTCCTCTCGCTCGACGGCCTGCGCCGCGAGTTACTGACGGAAATCCTCGACACTGCCGACTCGTTCCTCGAAGTCGGTGCCCGGGCGGTGAAGAAAGTCCCGTTGCTGCGCGGCAAGACCGTGTGCAACGTGTTCTTCGAAAACTCCACACGCACCCGCACCACCTTCGAACTGGCGGCCCAGCGGCTGTCGGCGGACGTGATTACCCTGAACGTGTCGACCTCGTCGGCAAGTAAAGGTGAAACGCTGCTCGACACCCTGCGCAACCTCGAAGCCATGGCCGCCGACATGTTCGTTGTGCGCCACGGTGATTCCGGCGCCGCGCACTTCATCGCCGAACACGTTTGCCCGCAAGTGGCGATCATCAATGGCGGCGACGGCCGTCACGCCCACCCGACCCAGGGCATGCTCGACATGCTCACCATCCGTCGGCACAAGGGCAGTTTCGAAAACCTCTCGGTGGCGATCGTCGGCGACATCCTGCACTCGCGGGTGGCGCGCTCGAACATGCTCGCCCTGAAGACCCTCGGCTGCCCGGACATCCGCGTGATCGCGCCGAAAACCCTGCTGCCGATCGGCATCGAGCAATACGGCGTGAAGGTCTACACCGACATGACCGAAGGCCTCAAAGACGTCGACGTGGTGATCATGCTGCGCCTGCAGCGTGAGCGCATGACCGGCGGCCTGCTGCCGAGCGAAGGCGAGTTCTACCGCTTGTTCGGCCTGACCACCGCGCGTCTGGCCGGGGCCAAACCCGACTGCATCGTCATGCACCCGGGGCCGATCAACCGTGGCGTGGAGATCGAGTCGGCGGTGGCTGACGGTCCGCACTCGGTAATCCTCAATCAAGTGACCTACGGCATCGCCATCCGTATGGCCGTGCTGTCGATGGCCATGAGCGGGCAAACAGCGCAACGTCAATTCGAGCAGGAGAACGCCCAGTGAAGCTCAGCATTCTCGGCGCCCGCGTCATCGATCCAAGCAGCGGCCTGGATCAAATCACCGATATCCACGTTGAAGCTTGCAAGATCGTCGCCCTCGGCGCCGCTCCGGCCGGTTTCAGCGCAGTTGAAACCATTGATGCTCAAGGCCTTGTGGCCGCTCCGGGCCTCGTTGACCTTAACGTCGCCCTGCGCGAGCCGGGCTACAGCCGTAAAGGTTCGATTGCCAGCGAAACCCGCGCAGCCGCCGCCGGCGGCGTGACCAGCCTGTGCTGCCCGCCGAAAACCAAACCGGTGCTCGACACCTCCGCCGTGGCCGAACTGATCCTCGACCGCGCACGTGAGGCCGGCAACACCAAGGTGTTCCCGATTGGCGCGCTGAGCAAAGGTCTGGACGGTGAGCAACTGGCGGAACTGGTGGCGCTGCGTGACGCCGGTTGCGTGGCATTCGGCAACGGCCTGGAGAGTTTCCGCAATACCCGCACCCTGTGCCGGGCGCTGGAATACGCAGCGACGTTTGATCTGACGGTGATTTTCAACTCGCAGGATCACGATCTGGCCGAAGGTGGCCTGGCCCACGAAGGCGCCGTCGCCAGTTTCCTCGGTCTGCCGGGGATTCCGGAAACGGCGGAAACCGTAGCTTTGGCTCGGGATCTGTTGCTGGTCGAGCAAACTGGCGTGCGTGCGCACTTCAGCCAGTTGACCAGCGCTCGCGGCGTGGCGCTGATTGCCCAGGCTCAGGCTCGCGGCTTGAAGGTCACAGCAGATGTCGCGCTGTATCAACTGATCCTGACCGATGAAGCGTTGATCGACTTCAGCAGCCTCTATCACGTACAACCGCCGCTGCGCACCCGCGCTGATCGCGATGGCCTGCGTGAAGCGGTGAAGTCCGGTGTGATCTCGGCAATTTCCAGCCATCACCAGCCGCACGAGCGTGATGCCAAACTGGCACCGTTTGGCGCGACCGAGCCGGGCATCAGCAGTGTTGAACTGCTGCTGCCGTTAGCGATGACGTTGGTTGAGGATGGTTTGCTCGATCTGCCGACTTTGCTGGCTCGGTTGAGCGCAGGTCCGGCTGACGCGCTGCGTCTGCCGGCGGGCAAACTGGCGGTGGGTGGCGCGGCGGATATCGTGCTGTTCGATCCGAAGGCCTCGACCGTGGCCGGTGAAGGCTGGCTGTCGAAGGGTGAGAACTGCCCGTTCCTGGGGCACAGTCTGCCGGGCGTGGTTCGCTATACCCTGGTGGATGGGCGGATCAGCCACCAGGCGTAATCTGCTGGTGAGGGACCTTGTGGCGAGGGGATTTATCCCCGATGGGCTGCGCAGCAGCCCCAAATCAGCAACCGCGGTGGTTCAGATCATCCGCGGTTGACTATTTTCAGGGCCGCTGCGCGTCCCATCGGGGATAAATCCCCTCGCCACAGGTTACTGGAAGGCACCGCGATTCTCGGCGTTACGCACCGACACCTGATCGTTCAGCGTCCAGAAGTCATACAGCACGCCAATAAAGAACAACCCGCCCGTCAGCAGATAGATCAGCCCGCTGATCCACTTGCCCTGATACATCCGGTGCACGCCCAGCGCACCAAGAAACGTCAGCAGAATCCACGCCACGTTGTACTCGATCGGCCCTTCGGCAAAACGCAGATCCGCCTCGCGATCCATCGCCGGGATCAGGAACACGTCGATCAGCCAGCCAATTCCGAGCAAACCGAAGGTGAAAAACCAGATCGTTCCGGTCACCGGCTTGCCGTAATAAAAGCGGTGAGCACCGGTGAATCCGAAGATCCACAGCAGATAACCGATGAGTTTGCTGTGGGTGTCTTTTTCCTTCACACGGGGTAGCTGATAGCTGTTCATGAAGACCTCATTGCACTCGATAGATAAATATTCTTGAATTCTTTGTGACTTTTTTACAGGTAGCCGACGTATGGCAAATGTTACCGTTGCTACCTCCAAAGCCTTGTAGCACAGGACTTCTGTCCGACAATCGCGTCAATTTGCCGCTTATTTGGTTCCGTTGCCTCCAGAGTCAATCGACCAACGGCCTCGGAAGGGACAAAAAAGCTGTTATAAAGTTGCGCGCTATCACTGAAGAGCCACGCCTAATGCGACCATTTTTCAAGACATGGCTAACCATTTGCCTATTAATGCCACTGGCCGCCCACGCCACCAATCGTGAGCAACGTCTTCCCAACGTTAACGGTTTCACCCCTAAATCCCATGCTTCTGCTCCATCGAGCAAAAGCAAGCAAAGCAAAGTCACCACGCTGAGCAGCAAGAGCCACGGCAAGCTGGTACCGCCGATGGCGAACAAGGAAAGCAGTAACGTCCTTAGCCGCGCAGTGAACGTCCTCGGTACGCCATACCGTTGGGGCGGCAGTAGCCCAAGTAAAGGCTTCGACTGCAGCGGCCTGGTGAAATACGCGTTCAACGACGCTACGTTCGACCTGCCACGCACCTCCAATGCCATGGCCAGCGGCCACGGCGAGAAAGTCGATCGCAAGGACTTGAAGCCGGGCGACCTGATTTTCTTCAACATCAAGAGCCGCCGGGTCAATCACGTTGCCATCTACCTGGGCAACGACCGCTTTATCCACGCACCGCGCCGTGGCAAGTCGGTGAGCATCGATACGCTGAACAAGCCGTATTGGGAAAAGCATTACGTGGTGGCCAAGCGTGTGCTGCCGAAAGAACCGGCCAGCAAGCAGCTGCGCGTAGTTCAACGCTAACACCGCAGATCGTTCCCACGCTCTGCGTGGGAACGCAGCCCGGGACGCTCTGCGTCCCAAAGCGGACGCGGAGCGTCCATCGAGGCATTCCCACGCAGAGCGCGGGAACGATCATCCTCTCAGAAATTATCCGGCGTACGCGCCTTATCCCGCGCATGCTCGCGGCTGATCAAGCCCTTGGTCACCAGGTCCTTCAGACACATGTCGAGTGTCTGCATCCCCAACGCCCCACCCGTCTGAATCGCCGAATACATCTGCGCCACCTTGTCTTCGCGGATCAGGTTACGGATCGCCGACGTTCCCAGCATGATCTCGTGCGCCGCCACCCGTCCGCCGCCGATCTTCTTGATCAGCGTCTGGGACACAACTGCCAACAACGACTCCGACAGCATCGAGCGCACCATCGACTTCTCATCACCGGGGAATACGTCGACCACCCGGTCGATAGTTTTCGCCGCCGAGGTGGTGTGCAGCGTGCCGAACACCAGATGCCCGGTCTCGGCAGCGGTCAGGGCCAGGCGGATGGTTTCCAGATCACGCATCTCGCCCACCAGAATCACATCCGGATCTTCGCGCAGTGCTGAACGCAACGCGGTGGCGAAGCTGCGGGTATCGCGGTGGACTTCGCGCTGGTTGATCAGGCATTTGCGCGATTCGTGAACGAATTCGATCGGGTCTTCGATGGTGAGGATGTGGTGATGACGATGGGTATTGAGGTAGTCGATCATCGCCGCCAGCGTGGTCGACTTGCCGGAGCCGGTTGGCCCGGTGACCAGCACCAGCCCGCGCGGGGCATCGGTGATCTTGCGAAAGACGTCGCCCATGGCGAGGTCTTCCATGTTCAGCACCTTCGATGGAATGGTGCGGAACACCGCGCCGGCGCCACGGTTCTGGTTGAAGGCGTTGACCCGGAAACGTGCAACACCGGGGACCTCGAAGGAAAAATCCGTTTCCAGGTGTTTCTCGAAGTCGACGCGCTGGGTGTCGTTCATGATGTCGTAGATCAATTCGTGCACTTGCTTGTGATCCAGCGCCGGCAGATTGATCCGCCGCACATCGCCATCGACTCGAATCATCGGCGGCAGACCGGCCGACAGGTGCAGGTCGGAAGCTCCCTGTTTGGCGCTGAAGGCCAGCAGTTCAGTGATATCCATAGCGCTCCTCAATTCCAGTAGAATGCCGCGAACCTTCAGACCGCCGGCGCCTCTTGATGTCCACGATAGCAGACAACATTCAACTGGTTAGTTCGCGCATCCAGGCCGCTACCGCTGCCGCCGGGCGCCCCGAAAACAGCGTGCAGTTGCTGGCCGTGAGCAAAACCAAACCCGCTGAAGCCCTGCGCGAGGCACATGCAGCCGGCCTGCGCGATTTTGGCGAGAACTACCTGCAGGAAGCCTTGGGCAAACAGCTCGAACTGGCCGACCTGCCCTTGATCTGGCACTTCATCGGCCCCATTCAATCGAACAAGACTCGAGCCATTGCCGAGCATTTCGACTGGGTGCACTCCGTGGATCGCCTGAAAATTGCTCAACGGCTGTCCGAACAACGCCCGGCCGACCTGCCAGCGCTGAACATCTGCATTCAGGTCAACGTCAGCGGCGAGGCCAGCAAGTCCGGCTGCACCCCGGCTGATCTGCCGGCACTGGCCGCCGCCATAAACGCGCTGCCGCGCCTGAAGCTGCGCGGGCTGATGGCGATTCCCGAGCCGACCGAAGATCGCGCCGAACAGGACGCCGCATTTGCCGCCGTGCAGAAATTGCAGGCCAGCCTCGATCTGCCGCTCGACACGCTGTCCATGGGCATGAGTCACGACCTCGAGTCGGCCATTGCCCAAGGCGCCACCTGGGTTCGTATCGGTACGGCCCTGTTTGGCGCCAGAGATTATTCCCAGTCTTGAACGTTTCCAGATAAGGACCAAAACATGAGCAACACACGTATTGCGTTTATCGGTGCGGGCAACATGGCGGCCAGCCTGATTGGCGGCCTGCGCGCCAAAGGTCTGGAAGCCGCGCAGATTCGCGCCAGCGACCCGGGCGAGGAAACCCGCGCCAAGGTCAGCGCCGAACACGGCATTGAAACCTTCGCCGACAACGCTCAGGCCATCGACGGCGTCGACGTCATCGTGCTGGCGGTCAAGCCACAGGCGATGAAAGCCGTGTGCGAAGCGATTCGCCCGAGCCTGAAAGCCAATCAACTGGTGGTCTCGATTGCTGCCGGTATCACCTGCGCCAGCATGACCGCATGGCTCGGCGAACAACCGATCGTGCGCTGCATGCCGAACACTCCGGCGCTGCTGCGTCAGGGCGTCAGCGGCCTGTACGCCACGCGCGAAGTGACCGCCGAGCAGCGTCAGCAAGCCGAAGAGCTGCTGTCCGCCGTCGGCATCGCGCTGTGGCTCAACGAAGAGCAGCAACTGGACGCGGTCACTGCGGTGTCCGGTTCCGGCCCGGCCTACTTCTTCCTGCTGATCGAAGCCATGACCGCCGCCGGCGTCAAACTCGGTCTGCCAAAAGAAATCGCTGAGCAACTGACCCAGCAAACTGCCCTTGGCGCCGCGCACATGGCGGTTTCCAGTGACGTTGACGCTGCCGAACTGCGCCGCCGCGTGACTTCGCCAAACGGCACCACCGAAGCTGCCATCAAATCATTCCAGGCCAATGGCTTCGAAGCCCTGGTCGAAACCGCACTCGGCGCCGCCGCGCACCGCTCGGCCGAAATGGCCGAACAACTGGGCAAATAAGGAGCCTTACATGATTGGATTGAACACCGCAGCGGTTTACGTGCTGCAAACCCTCGGCAGTCTGTATCTGCTGATCGTGCTGCTGCGCTTCGTGCTGCAACTGGTACGGGCAAACTTCTATAACCCGCTGTGCCAGTTCATCGTTAAAGCGACCCAGCCACTGCTCAAGCCGCTGCGCCGGATCATTCCGAGCCTGTTCGGCCTCGACATGTCGTCGTTGGTGCTGGCGATTCTGGTGCAGCTGGCACTGATGGCCCTGACCCTGCTGCTGACTTACGGCACCACCGGCAACCCGCTGCAACTGTTTATCTGGTCGATCATCGGCGTAACCGCGCTGTTCCTGAAGATTTTCTTCTTCGCCCTGATCATCAGCGTGATCCTCTCGTGGGTCGCGCCGGGCAGCCACAATCCGGGTGCTGAACTGGTCAACCAGATCTGCGAACCGGCCCTGGCGCCGTTCCGCCGCTTTCTGCCAAGCATGGGCGGTCTGGACCTGTCGCCGATCTTTGCGTTTCTGGCGCTGAAGCTGATCGACATGTTGGTGATCAACAATCTGGCGGCGATGACGATGATGCCGGAAATCCTGCGCCTGCTGATGTGAGCTGGTTTCGCTGGGACGGTGACGACTTGATCCTCGAGTGTCACCTGCAACCAGCAGCCCGCAGCGATGATTTCTGCGGGCTGCACGGTGATCGCTTGAAGATCCGCCTGACCGCGCCGCCGGTCGAGGGCAAGGCCAATGCCTATCTGATGGGCTTTCTGGCCAAGGCGTTTGGGGTGTCCAAGAGCCAGGTCAGTTTGCTCAGTGGCGAGTTGAATCGGCAGAAGCGGGTGAAGATCTGTTCGCCGAAGAAGTTGCCGGATTTGCCTGATCTGGTGCGCCCGTGATCGAGTAGTGCAGCACTTGTGGCGAGGGGATTTATCCCCGATGGGTGGCGAAGCCGCCCCTTGCTTTCTTCCAGCCAGTCCGCGTCAGCAGGTTTTGCGACTGCTGCGCAGCCGATCGGGGATAAATCCCCTCGCCACAGGGGGCGCGTTCAATGAATGAATGAGGCCCGATCGTTGCTTGCCGCTAACCCCCCCGGTCTTTAGACTTACGCCTCATTTCAACGAGAGCAGGGTCGATGCCAGCTGCCTTTCCCCCCGATTCTGTTGGTCTGGTGACGCCGCAAACGGCGCACTTCAGCGAACCGCTGGCCTTGGCCTGTGGCCGTTCGCTGCCCGCCTATGACCTGATCTACGAAACCTACGGCACGCTGAACGCACAGGCGAGCAACGCCGTGCTGATCTGCCACGCCCTGTCAGGCCACCACCACGCCGCCGGCTATCACAGCCCCGACGACCGCAAACCGGGTTGGTGGGACAGCTGCATCGGCCCCGGCAAACCGATCGACACCAACAAATTCTTCGTGGTCAGCCTGAACAACCTCGGCGGCTGCAACGGCTCCACTGGCCCAAGCAGCATCAACCCGGACACCGGCAAACCGTTCGGCGCCGACTTCCCGGTGCTCACCGTTGAAGACTGGGTGCACAGTCAGGCGCGTCTCGCTGACCTGCTCGGCATCGGCCAGTGGGCTGCGGTGATTGGCGGCAGCCTCGGCGGCATGCAGGCGCTGCAATGGACCATCACGTATCCGGATCGCGTGCGCCACTGCCTGGCCATCGCCTCGGCACCCAAACTGTCGGCACAGAACATCGCCTTCAACGAAGTCGCCCGCCAGGCGATCCTCACCGACCCCGAGTTCCACGGCGGTTCGTTCCAGGAACAAGGCGTGATCCCCAAGCGCGGGCTGATGCTGGCGCGGATGGTCGGGCACATCACCTACCTGTCCGACGACTCCATGGGCGAGAAATTCGGCCGTGGCCTGAAGAGCGAAAAGCTCAACTACGACTTCCACAGTGTCGAGTTCCAGGTCGAGAGCTACCTGCGTTATCAGGGCGAGGAGTTCTCCGGGCGCTTCGATGCCAACACCTATCTGTTGATGACCAAGGCACTGGATTACTTCGATCCGGCGGCGAACTTCGACGATAACCTGGCGAAAACCTTCGAGAACGCCACGGCGAAGTTCTGCGTGATGTCGTTCACCACCGACTGGCGCTTCTCCCCTGCCCGTTCGCGTGAACTGGTCGATGCCCTGATGGCGGCGCGCAAAGACGTCAGCTATCTGGAAATCGACGCGCCGCAGGGCCACGACGCCTTCCTGATTCCGATCCCGCGCTACTTGCAGGCGTTCGGCAATTACATGAACCGAATTACGGTGTGAACAAGCCATGAGAGCTGATCTGGAAATCATCCAGGAATGGATCCCCGCCGGCAGCCGTGTCCTCGACCTCGGTTGCGGTGACGGCGAACTGCTGACCTGGCTGCGCGACAACAAGCAGGTCACCGGTTATGGCCTGGAAAACGACGCCGACAACATCGCCGAGTGCGTGGCCAAGGGTATCAACGTCATCGAGCAGGATCTGGACAAGGGGCTGGGCAACTTCGCCAGCAACAGTTTCGACATCGTCGTGATGACCCAGGCCCTGCAAGCCGTGCACTACCCGGACAAGATCCTCGACGAAATGCTGCGGGTCGGCCGCCAGTGCATCATCACCTTCCCGAACTTCGGTCACTGGCGCTGCCGCTGGTATCTGGCGAGCAAGGGCCGGATGCCGGTGTCGGAGTTTCTGCCCTACACCTGGTACAACACGCCGAACATCCACTTCTGCACCTTCGAAGACTTTGAAGAACTTTGTCGCGAACGTGATGCGAAGGTCATTGATCGGCTTGCCGTGGATCAACAGCACCGTCACGGGTGGGCCAGTAAGCTATGGCCTAATCTGTTAGGTGAGATCGGTATCTACCGCGTCAGCAGCCCGGTGCTTGCAGATCATCGGATCGCGGTCTGAGCCACGACTTTTCGAGGAGACGATCATGGGTCGTTTAGCGTTGTTGTTACTCACAGCCTGCCTGAGCGTCAGTGCCATGGCGGCCGACGTCATCAAGGGCGAACGCAAGGAAACCTTCGGCGACGTGACGGTGCACTACAACACCTTCAATTCCACGTTTCTGACCCCGGACATCGCCAAGGCAGCAGAGCTTGTCCGCAGCAAGAATCAAGGCGTGATCAACGTCTCGGTGATCAAGGACGGCAAACCACTGGTCGCCAGCGTCACCGGCACGGTCAAAGACCTGACCAGCCAGAGCGTGCCGCTGAATTTCCGCCAGGTCACCGAGCAGGGCGCGATTTACTACATCGCCCAGTACCCGGTGGAGCAGCAGGAAACCCGCACCTTTGAAATCAAGGTGCAGAACGGCGACAAGATCAACACCATCAATTTCAACCAAGAACTCTTTCCCGGCGAATGATGAACATCAAGCAGCTCGTACTGGCCAGCCATAACGCCGGCAAACTCAAAGAACTCCAGGCCATGCTCGGCGACTCGGTGCAACTGCGCTCGATTGGCGAGTGGAGCAAGGTCGAGCCGGAAGAAACCGGTCTTTCGTTTGTCGAGAACGCGATCCTCAAGGCGCGCAATGCCGCACGCATTTCCGGGCTGCCGGCGCTGGCCGATGACTCCGGCCTGGCAGTGGATTTCCTCGGCGGTGCGCCGGGCATCTACTCGGCGCGTTATGCCGACGGCAAAGGCGATGCGGCGAACAACGCCAAGCTGCTCGACGCCCTCAAAGACGTGCCGGAAGCCGAGCGCGGCGCACAGTTCGTCTGCGTGCTGGCGCTGGTGCGTCACGCTGATGATCCGCTGCCGATTCTTTGTGAAGGCCTGTGGCACGGGCGAATTCTGACCGCCGCCAGCGGCGAACACGGTTTCGGCTACGACCCGCTGTTCTGGGTGCCGGAACGTGACGTATCCAGCGCTGAACTGAGCCCGGCCGACAAGAACCAGATCAGCCACCGCGCCCGTGCAATGGATCTGCTGCGCCAGCGTCTGGGCTTGAAATGACCCGTGACTCTTCTGCGTCGTCGCTGATTGTCGGCGGCGCCGCTTCTTCACCTCGGGCGCCGCTGCCGACGCTGCCGCCCCTGGCGCTGTACATCCACATCCCGTGGTGTGTGCGCAAATGCCCGTATTGCGACTTCAACTCGCACACCGCCAGCCCGGTTTTGCCGGAGCAGGAATACGTCGACGCGTTGCTGGCTGATCTCGATCAGGACCTGCACGCGGTTTACGGCCGTGAAATCAGCTCGATCTTCTTCGGTGGCGGCACGCCGAGCCTGTTCAGCGCCGAGGCCCTAGGGCGTTTGCTGGAAGGCGTCGAGCAGCGCATTCCGTTCGCCTCCGACATCGAAATCACTCTGGAAGCCAATCCCGGCACCTTCGAACAAGAGAAGTTCGTCGCGTACCGCAAGCTGGGGATCAATCGCCTGTCGATCGGCATCCAGAGTTTCCAGCAGGAAAAACTCAAGGCGCTCGGTCGCATCCACAACGGCGATGAAGCGGTGCGCGCCGCCGGCATGGCGCGTCAGGCCGGGTTCGATAACTTCAACCTCGACTTGATGCACGGCTTGCCGGATCAGTCGCTGGACGACGCATTGAGCGATTTGCGCCAGGCCATCGAACTGAAGCCGACGCACATTTCCTGGTATCAGCTGACGCTGGAACCGAACACGGTGTTCTGGAACCAACCGCCCGTGCTACCGGAAGACGACACGCTGTGGGACATTCAGGAAGCCGGGCAAGCGCTGCTGGCCGAGCACGGTTACGCGCAATACGAAGTGTCGGCTTATGCCCAAGCCGGACGCCCGGCGCGGCATAACCTCAACTACTGGAGTTTCGGCGACTTCATCGGTATCGGTGCGGGTGCGCATGGCAAGCTCAGCCATCCGGACGGGCGCATCGTGCGCACCTGGAAAACGCGCCTGCCGAAGGACTACCTCAATCCGGCGAAAAGCTTCCAGGCCGGCGAGAAGGCCCTGACCAACGACGAAATGCCGTTCGAGTTTCTGATGAACGCTTTACGCCTGACCGCAGGTGTCGAATCGCGTCTGTATCCGGAGCGCACCGGCCTGTCGCTGGACACGCTTGCCGAAGGCCGGCGCGAGGCCGAACAAAGCGGTCTGTTGCAGGTCGAACCGTCACGTCTGGCGGCCACCGAGCGCGGACAACTGTTCCTCAACGACTTGCTGCAACAATTTCTGAACTGAGCCCAACCCTCAACTTCTGTCCCAAGGGAAAACGCATGGATTTGATACTCGACCTGCTCGCCACCGTCTCCCGCTGGAGCCGCAGCAACCTCTCGGAAATCGCCCTCGCGCTGGTTGGTTGCCTGCTGGTGCTGTTCGGCGCCGACTTCAAAGGCTGGGTCGAGCAACGCCTGGGCAGCATCGCCGGCGCCCTGCGCGTACCGCTGATGGCCCTGCTGTGCGTCATCGGCAGCGGCGCCGCACTGATCTACGCCACACCGTGGGTGATCAAGGGGCTGAGCCAGTTCAACAACTACAGCCTGGCGCCGGTGTTGTTGGTGGTGCTGGTATTGATTGGCGTCGTCGCTGACCGCCGCTAAATGCAAAACAGGGACGTTCATGAGTAAAAAACTGCTGGATGAAACAAGCAAATTTCTCAGCTACGTGCTGCGCCACGAGCCTCAAGCCATTGGCCTGACGCTGGACTCTGAAGGCTGGGCGAATATCGAAGCGCTGATCAGCGCCGCGGCGCGCGACGGTCGCACTCTCGATCGCGCACTGATCGAAACCGTCGTGGCGAGCAACGACAAGAAGCGCTTTTCGATTTCCGAGGACGGCCAGCAGATCCGCGCCGTGCAGGGTCACTCGACCAAGAGCGTGGAGCTGCAACTTGAGGCAAAGCAGCCACCAGAAACGCTGTATCACGGCACGGCGACGCGCTTCATGAACTCGATCAACCAGCAAGGCTTGATCCCCGGATCGCGGCATCACGTGCATCTCTCGGCAGAAACCACCACCGCCTCAGCCGTAGGTCAACGCTACGGCACCGTGGTCATTCTGAAAGTCGCCGCGCGGCAGATGCAGGAACAAGGCTTCAAGTTCTATCAGGCGGAAAACGGCGTCTGGCTGACAGAGCAAGTGCCGGTGCGCTTCATCTCTACCTTGTAACTTTCCGGACATCCAAAACAACTGTAGGAGTGAGCCTGCTCGCGATAGCGGTCTAACATTCAACCTCTTCGGTGACTGTCAGTCAGCTATCGCGAGCAGGCTCACTCCTACATTTTTTACTGCGTAATTTTCAGGACTGTTTTTCGAACTTCAGGTCCCAGACGCCATGGCCAAGACGTTCGCCGCGGCGTTCGAACTTGGTGATCGGGCGTTCGGCCGGGCGCGGTACGCACTTGCCGTCTTCGGCGAGGTTGCGGTAGCCCGGGGCGACGTTCATCACTTCCAGCATGTATTCGGCGTACGGTTCCCAGTCGGTGGCCATGTGCAGAATGCCGCCAACCTTCAACTTGCTGCGCACCAGTTCAGCGAACGACGCCTGAACGATGCGACGCTTGTGGTGACGGCTCTTGTGCCATGGATCCGGGAAGAACAGCATCAGGCGATCAAGGCTGTTGTCGGCGATGCAGCGGTTGAGCACTTCGATCGCGTCGCAATCGTAGACGCGCAGGTTGGTCAGACCCTGCGTCAGCACGCCGTTGAGCAGCGCGCCAACACCCGGACGGTGTACTTCAACACCGATGAAATCCTGATCCGGTGCCGCTGCGGCCATTTCCAGCAGCGAGTGACCCATGCCGAAACCGATCTCCAGCGAGCGCGGTGCCGAGCGGCCAAACACTTGATCGTAATCCACCGGCGCGTCGGCCAGTGGCAGCACGAACTTGGGCGCGCCTTGATCCAGACCGCGTTGCTGGCCTTCGGTCATGCGCCCGGCGCGCATCACGAAGCTCTTGATGCGGCGGTGTTGGCGCTCGTCGCCCTCTTCCGTCTGGATAGGCGTGTCGTTCGATTCAGTCATCAATGGCTCTTACTTGATCAGACCATCCAGCGGCGAAGAGGCGCTGGCATAGAGTTTTTTCGGCATGCGGCCGGCGAGGTAGGCCAGACGGCCCGCGACGATCGCGTGTTGCATGGCTTGCGCCATCATCACCGGTTGCCCGGCGTGGGCGATGGCCGAGTTCATCAGCACGGCATCGCAGCCCAGTTCCATGGCGATGGTGGCGTCGGAAGCAGTACCGACACCGGCATCGACCAGCACCGGAATTTTTGCTTCTTCGAGGATGATCTGCAGGTTGTACGGGTTGCAGATCCCCAGACCGGAACCGATCAGACCGGCCAGCGGCATGACTGCAATGCAGCCGATCTCCGCCAGTTGCCGGGCAATGATCGGGTCATCGCTGGTGTAAACCATCACGTCGAAGCCTTCCTTGACCAGCGTTTCGGCGGCCTTGAGGGTTTCGATCACGTTAGGGAACAGGGTTTTCTGGTCGGCCAGCACTTCCAGCTTCACCAGGTTGTGGCCGTCGAGCAGCTCACGGGCCAGACGGCAAGTGCGCACGGCTTCGATAGCGTCGTAGCAGCCGGCGGTGTTCGGCAGAAAGGTATAGCGATCCGGCGACAACACGTCGAGCAGGTTCGGCTCGCCCTCGATCTGGCCCAGGTTGGTACGGCGCACGGCGAAGGTGACGATCTCGGCACCCGAGGCTTCGATGGCCTGACGGGTTTCTTCCATGTCACGGTATTTGCCGGTACCAACCAGCAAACGCGACTGGTAAGTACGACCGGCCAAGACGAAAGGCTTGTCGCTACGAACGATGCTCATGGGGAATCCTCTTTACGGGTGAGGGTCTTGCAGAATTCTCTGCCCTTGCGGGCCGGGCGACTAGCCGCCGCCGATGGCGTGCACGACTTCGACGTTGTCGCCGTCGTTGAGCGTGGTGTCGGCATGCTGGCTGCGCGGGACGATATCCAGATTGAGTTCGACCGCTACCCGGCGTCCGGTCAGTTCCAGACGGGTCAGCAGGGCCGCAACGGTTTCACCGTCGGGCAGTTCAAGGGATTCGCCGTTCAACTGAATGCGCATGCTTAACGCCGCCATCATTTTTAGGGGCTGGCATTCTAGCCCGATCATGACCTAAAGGTCAGCACCGAGCGTCAAGCGGTGGATTGCAAGCGCCAGGCGGCGAGCCCCAGGCATACCCAACCGGCCAGAAATGCCAGACCACCGAACGGGGTGATGATGCCAAGCTTGCTAATGCCGGTGGTGGTCAGCGCGTAAAGACTGCCGGAGAACAGGACGATGCCGACGGTGAACGAAACACCGGCCCAAGTAACCAGTCGCCCCTGTATTTGCGTGGCCAGCAGCGCTACGCCGAACAACGCCAGCGTGTGCACCAGTTGATAGGTGACGCCAGTATGGAAAATCGCCAGATACTCAGACGTGAGGCGGTTTTTCAAACCGTGGGCGGCGAAAGCACCCAAGGCAACGCCGGTGAAACCAAAAAAAGCGGCCAGCATCAGAAAGCCACGCAGCATGTGGAACTCCAGTCAGACTCGATCGGCAGGGTCTGTATAATGGCCCGCTCCACCGGTTCGGCCAAGCCATCTCTATGCTGCGTACTATTTTTCGTCGTCTCACGAAGGCCCTGCTCTGGTTCGCGGGTGGCAGCGTATTGCTGGTGTTGCTGTTTCGCTTCGTGCCGCCACCGGGCACGGCATTGATGGTCGAGCGTAAAGTCGAATCCTGGGTCGACGGTGAGCCAATCGACCTGCAACGCACCTGGAAACCGTGGGACGAGATCTCCGATGACCTCAAAGTGGCCGTCATGGCTGGCGAGGATCAGAAGTTTCCCGAGCATTGGGGTTTTGATTTCGGCGCCATCCAGGCTGCACTGGCGCACAACGAACTGGGCGGCTCGATCCGAGGCGCCAGCACATTGAGCCAGCAGGTGTCGAAGAACCTGTTTCTGTGGGCCGGCCGTAGCTATCTGCGCAAAGGTCTGGAAGCGTGGTTTACCGCGCTGATCGAGGTTTTCTGGCCCAAGCAGAGGATTCTTGAGGTGTACCTGAACAGTGTCGAGTGGGATGACGGTGTGTTCGGCGCTGAAGCAGCGGCCCGCCATCACTTTGGTGTAAGCGCGAAATCACTGTCACGGCAGCAGGCGAGTTATCTGGCGGCAGTATTGCCGAATCCTCGCGTCTGGAGCGCGAGTCATCCGACGGCATACGTATTGCGCCGGGCCGGGTGGATTCGGCAGCAGATGAGTCAATTGGGTGGGACCAGTTATCTGCTGGGGCTCAATGATTCGCGCCGGGCACCTTGGGCACAATAGTCGAGCATTAACCTTCCAGACACTGATGATCCCTGTGGGAGCAACTGTCTTCACCCTGCCATTCGTCACCGCCATTCGGTGCCGTCGCGCAGCATGGCATTCAGTCTGATAAGCAGTATCNGGACTCACAGCTTGCCATCCACCCCTCTCACCCCAGAGTTTATTCCCTTACCCAGACACAAGCGGGCTTGCCCGCGATTGCGGTGGTTCAGCAGACATCTAAATGACTGACAGGACGCCATCGCTGGCAAGCCAGCTCCCACAGGGTTTGATGCAACCCCGAAACACGCGGATAAAAAAACGCCCCGATCATCGCTGATCGGGGCGTTTTTTATTGCCGTGGCGCCGGTTTAGGCGGCGATCGACAACTTGAGCTTGTTCATCGCACTCTTTTCGAGCTGACGAATACGCTCGGCCGACACGTTGTACTTCTGCGCCAGGTCGTGCAGCGTGGCTTTCTCTTCTGCCAGCCAGCGCTGGTAGAGAATGTCACGGCTGCGCTCGTCCAGCACTTCCAGCGCTTCGTGCAGGTTGTGGTTGGAGTTGTCGCTCCAGTCGGCATCTTCCAGTTGACGCGCCGGGTCGTACCGGTGGTCTTCCAGATAGTTGGCCGGCGACTGGAAAGCACTATCGTCGTCTGCTTCCGCAGCCGGGTCGAAGGCCATGTCATGGCCGGTCAGGCGACTTTCCATCTCGCGCACTTCCCGCGGCTCGACGCCAAGGCTTTCCGCCACACGGTGGACTTCCTCGTTGTTCAGCCACGCCAGACGTTTCTTCTGGCTGCGCAGGTTGAAGAACAGCTTGCGCTGGGCCTTGGTGGTCGCGACTTTCACAATGCGCCAGTTGCGCAGGATGAACTCGTGAATTTCCGCCTTGATCCAGTGCACGGCGAACGACACCAGACGCACACCCATTTCCGGGTTGAAGCGTTTGACCGCCTTCATCAGGCCGACGTTACCTTCCTGGATCAGGTCAGCCTGAGCCAGACCGTAGCCGGAATAGCTACGGGCAATGTGTACGACAAAACGCAGGTGGGCGAGCACCATCTGCCGAGCCGCCCCCAAATCCTGCTCATAGTAGAGACTCTCGGCCAGTTCACGCTCCTGCTCCGGCGTCAGCAATGGAATGCTGTTGACGGTGTGCACATAGGCTTCCAGGTTCGCACCCGGAACCAACGCGTACGCAGGTTGCAAAGAATTGGTCATGCGAAAAAACCTCCCACTTACATACTCGTGCCTCTCGGCACTGCGAAAAATTGACCGGGAATTCAAGTACAAGTTCCCAAAAAAACCGCGAGGCCAATCACGCGCAAAAAAGATTCTACTTCGGCGCCAGCTCCCTGAGATGACGTGCGACTGCAATCCATGCACCGATATAACCCAACAGCACCGCGCCAAGCAAGAGCGACAGACCGTCGGCAACTGGCACTCCGGCCAGCGCGAAATCACTGCCGTACAAGCCGGCCAGCCCAACCACCGCGTCGTTCAGCCAGTTCAGGCCGAACGCCAACACTCCCCAGGACAACAGCCCCGCACCGAAACCGTACAACGCGCCCATATAAAGGAAGGGACGCCGCACATAGCTGTCGGTGCCGCCGACGAGTTTAATCACTTCTATCTCGGTGCGGCGGTTTTCGATATGAAGACGAATGGTATTGCCTATCACCAAAAGTAATGCAGAAACCAGCAGCACTGTCAGACCGAAGACAAAACGATCGCCGAGCTTGAGGATGGCGGCCAGACGCTCGACCCAGACTAGATCAAGTTGTGCCTGTTGTACCTTGGGCAGCTCGGAAAGTTTTTGTCTTAATGCTTCCAGCGTCGACTTGTCGACCTCGTTCGGGGTGACCAGCACCACGCCCGGCAGCGGGTTTTCCGGCAGCTCGCGCAGGGCTTCACCCAATCCGGACTGCTGCTGGAACTCTTCCAGCGCCTGATCGCGGCCGACATATTCAGCATCAGCTACGCCGGGCATGCCTTTGATCTGCTCGCGCAATGACTCGCCCTGCTCCGGGCTTGCATCGAGCTGCAGGTACAGCGAAATCTGCGCCGCACGCTGCCACGAACCGCCAAGACGCTCGACATTATTGAGCAACAGTGACAAGCCCATCGGCAGGCTCAGCGCCACCGCCATTACCATGCAGGTGAAGAAGCTGCCGATCGGCTGCTTGCCGAGTCGGCGCAGGCTGTCGAGCAGGCTGGCGCGATGGCTTTCGACCCAGGCACGCAACAGCGTAGCGAAATCAGGACCATCGTCATCGTCGTGCTTTTTCTTCTTCGGCGGCTGCGGATCGGCGGCTTTCGGGGCCACGCGCTCGGAAACCTTCGGACTGCGTGTCGCACTCATACACCGGCCTCCCCGTCGCCGATCAATCGGCCACGTTGCAGGGTCAGCATGCGGTGACGCATGCGCGCGATCAGTGCCAGGTCGTGACTGGCGATCAGCACGCTGGTGCCCAGACGGTTGATGTCTTCGAACACGCCCATGATCTCGGCCGCCAGACGCGGGTCGAGGTTACCGGTCGGTTCGTCCGCCAGCAGCAGGGCCGGGCGGTGAACGATGGCGCGGGCAATGCCGACGCGCTGTTGCTGACCGGTGGACAGGTCGCCCGGGTACAGATCGGTTTTGTCCGACAGCGCCACACGCTCCAGCGCCGAATCGACACGCTTGGCGATTTCAGCCTTGGACAGTCCGAGAATCTGCAGCGGCAACGCGACGTTGTTGAACACCGTGCGATCAAACAGCAACTGGTGATTCTGGAAGACCACGCCGATCTGCCGGCGCAGGAACGGAATCTGCGCGTTGCTGATGGTGCTCAGGTCTTGCCCGGCGAGCAGCAGCTTGCCGCTGGTCGGACGCTCCATCGCCAGCAACAGGCGCAACAGTGTGGACTTACCGGCACCGGAGTGGCCGGTGACAAACAAGAACTCGCCACGACGGACTCGAAAGCTCAGCTCATGCAAGCCGACGTGACCGTTCGGGTAGCGTTTACCGACCTGTTCGAAACGAATCATGAACGCTCCCGCTCGGCAAACAGTGCCTGGACAAAGGGTTCGGCTTCAAAGGTACGCAAATCGTCGATGCCTTCACCGACGCCGATGTAACGAATCGGCAGGCCAAACTGCTTGGCCAGGGCAAAGATCACCCCGCCCTTGGCGGTGCCGTCGAGCTTGGTCAGCGCCAGGCCGGTCAGTTCGACGGTCTGGTTGAATTGCTTGGCCTGGTTGATCGCGTTCTGGCCAGTACCGGCGTCGAGCACCAGCAGCACTTCGTGCGGCGCATCGGCATCGAGCTTGCCGATCACCCGGCGAACCTTTTTCAGTTCTTCCATCAGGTTGTCTTTGGTGTGCAGACGACCGGCGGTGTCAGCGATCAGCACATCAATGCCACGGGCCTTGGCGGCTTGCACGGCGTCGAAGATCACCGAAGCCGAGTCGGCACCGGTGTGCTGGGCGATCACCGGGATCTTGTTGCGCTCGCCCCAGACCTGCAATTGCTCCACAGCGGCGGCGCGGAAGGTGTCACCGGCGGCGAGCATGACTTTCTTGCCTTCCAGTTGCAGCTTCTTCGCCAGTTTGCCGATGGTGGTGGTCTTGCCGGCGCCGTTGACGCCGACCACCAGAATCACGAATGGCTTGTTCTGCGAAACGATCTTCAGCGGCTGCTCAACCGGTTTGAGCATAGCGGCCAGCTCGGCTTGCAGGGATTTGTACAGTGCGTCGGAGTCGGCCAGTTCCTTGCGTGCGACCTTCTGGGTCAGGCGCTGGATGATCTGCGTGGTGGCTTCGACGCCAACGTCGGCGGTGAGCAGACGGGTTTCGAGGTCATCAAGCAGATCGTCATCGATGGTTTTACGACCGAGGAACAGGCTGGCCATGCCCTCGCCGATGCTGGCGCTGGTCTTCGACAGGCCTTGCTTGAGACGGGCGAAGAAACCGGCTTTGGTTTCTTCAGTGCGCGGGGCTTCGACGGGCGTTTCGGCAATCACTTCAACCGGCAATACTGGCGCAGCGACAACCGGTGCAGGTGCTGGCTGATGAATGACTGGAGCTACGGGAGCAGCAGCTACCGGGGCATCTGGCTCCGGAATCACAGGTTCCGGAACAACAGGCTCAGTTACAACCGGCGCAGGTTCGACCACCGGTGCCGGAGCCACCTCGGGAATGAACACGGCAGGCGCGGGAATCACTGGCGTGACATGCGGCGCAGCCTCTTCAACCAACGCTACCGGCTCTTCCGCGACTGGCAACGTCAGCCACGGCTCGGCTACCGGGGTCAGCGGCGCCTCGGCAATCACAGGGGTTTCAGGCTCAGGTTCGGCGGCCGGCTGCAGCACCGGCTCGGCGATCGGCAGCACGATCGGTGCCGGCTCTTCTTCTATTACCGGAGCAGGCGCCGGAACGGGCTCAGGAATCGCGGGCGGCTGTTCGACGACGGGTTCCTGCGGTTTCTTACGCAGCCATCCGAACAGGCTTTTCTTTTCGCCAGCCGCAGCTGGGGTCTTCTTGTCGTCGTTGGAACCAAACATGGAGGACGGCTATCTCACGGTAGCGACGCGCCATAAGGGCGCCCCGGCAAATAAATATTCGATGCAGAACAGACTGTGTTTCACCCAGCTTGTTCACGCGCAACATTTTGTCGAGGCGCCAAAAGCACCTCAAAGGTCGATTATTACGAAGGACTGGAACGGCATCTTCGGCGAAAACGCAGAGTTTAGCTGAGAAACTCAAAGCTTCTGCCGGTAACCCATACAACCTATCGACCGATCAATGGCTTGATAGGCGTGGCCGCCAGTAAAACGGATCAGTATCCTAGCACCCTCTCGCCCGCCGACGCTAAGACCAAGCGGGCAGCTCAACAGGTTAAAAAACGAATGAATGCTCTAGCCCGCCGCGCTGCAGGCCTGCTGCTCAGCACAGTCTGCCTGCCCCTTTCGGCCCTGGCGGCCGACCCGCAACCGACTCACGAATTCACCCTCGACAACGGTTTGAAGGTTGTCGTGCGCGAAGACCATCGCGCGCCGGTAGTGGTGTCGCAGGTCTGGTACAAGGTCGGTTCCAGCTACGAAACCCCGGGCCAGACCGGTCTGTCCCATGCGCTTGAGCACATGATGTTCAAGGGCAGCGAAAAAGTCGGTCCCGGCGAAGCTTCGCTGATCCTGCGTGATCTGGGTGCCGAAGAGAACGCGTTCACCAGCGACGACTTCACCGCTTATTACCAGGTACTGGCCCGCGATCGTCTGGGCGTGGCTTTTGAACTGGAAGCCGACCGCATGGCCAACCTGCGCCTGCCGGCCGACGAGTTCGCCAAGGAAATCGAAGTCATCAAGGAAGAACGCCGTCTGCGCACTGATGACAAGCCGATGTCCAAAGCCTACGAGCGCTACAAGGCCATGGCCTACCCGGCCAGCGGCTACCACACGCCGACCATCGGCTGGATGGCCGACCTCGACCGGATGAAAGTCGAAGAGCTGCGCCACTGGTATCAGTCCTGGTACGTGCCGAACAACGCCACCCTGGTGGTGGTCGGTGACGTCACCCCGGACGAAGTGAAAACCCTCGCCCAGCGCTACTTCGGCCCGATCGCCAAGCGCGACGTGCCACCGGCGAAGCAACCACTGGAACTGGCCGAGCCCGGCGAACGCCAGATCACCCTGCACGTGCAGACGCAACTGCCTAGCCTGATGCTCGGTTTCAACGTGCCGAGCATCGCCACTGCTGAAGACAAACGCTCGGTCAACGCTCTGCGCCTGATCTCGGCACTGCTCGACGGCGGCTACAGCGGGCGCATCCCGACGCAGTTGGAGCGCGGTGAAGAGTTGGTCTCCGGCGGTTCATCGAGCTACGACGCCTACACGCGCGGCGACAGCCTGTTTACCCTTTCGGCCACACCGAATACCCAGAAGAAAAAGACCATGGCGCAAGCCGAGGCCGGTCTGTGGAAGCTGCTCGATCAGTTGAAAACCACAGCCCCCTCCGCCGCAGAGCTTGAGCGCGTACGTGCACAAGTAATTGCCGGGCTGGTCTACGAGCGTGACTCGATCACCAGTCAGGCCACTGCCATTGGCCAACTGGAGACTGTCGGTCTGTCGTGGAAACTGATGGACACCGAACTCGCCGATCTGGAAAGCGTGACCCCGCAAGATATCCAGAATGCCGCCAAGCTGTATTTCACCCGCGAACGTCTCAGCGTCGCCCACGTCCTGCCACTGGAGACGACTCATGAGTGAGCGCAAAACCCCACGCCTGTTGCTTGGTCTGATCGCGGTTGCCGTGATCGGCTCCGCCGCGTTCTATCTGACCCCAGGCGCTAACACCAACGCCAGTGAAGCGCTGGATAACGCCAAGACCAGCCAGAAGCTGCAATCGCTGGCCGAACTCGACGGCAAGGCGCCGGCCAGCCGCAAGCTCGACGTACAGACCTGGAACACCGCCGAAGGCGCCAAGGTGCTGTTCGTAGAAGCGCATGAGCTGCCGATGTTTGACATGCGCCTGATCTTCGCCGCCGGCAGCAGCCAGGACGGCAATGCGCCGGGGCTCGCGGTGCTGACCAACGCGATGCTCAACGAAGGTGTCGCCGGCAAAGACGTCGGCGCCATCGCCCAGGGCTTTGAAGGCCTCGGCGCGGATTTCGGCAACGGTGCCTTCAAGGACATGGCGCTGGCATCGCTGCGTAGCCTGAGTGCTGTCGACCAGCGTGAACCGGCCTTGAAGCTGTTCTCGGAGGTGGTCGGCAAACCGACCTTCCCGGCCGATTCGTTCGCGCGCATCAAGAACCAGATGCTCGCCGGCTTCGAATACCAGAAACAGAACCCCGGCAAACTCGCCAGCCTCGAGCTGATGAAGCGTCTGTATGGCGATCACCCATATGCGCATTCCAGCGATGGCAACGCGCAAAGCGTGCCGAAAATCACCCTCGCGCAACTGCGTGAGTTCCATGCCAAGGCTTACGCTGCTGGCAACGTGGTGATCGCGCTGGTGGGCGACTTGTCCCGCGCCGATGCCGAGGCGATTGCCAATCAGGTGTCCGCCGCCCTGCCGAAAGGCCCGGCGCTGGCGAAAATCGCCCAGCCGCAGGATCCGCAGGCCAGCATCGGTCACATCGAGTTCCCGTCCAAGCAAACCAACCTGATGATCGCGCAACTGGGCATCGACCGCGACGACCCGGACTACGCCGCCTTGTCGATGGGTAACCAGATACTCGGCGGCGGCGGTTTCGGTACGCGTTTGATGAGTGAAGTGCGCGAGAAGCGCGGCCTGGCTTATGGCGTGTATTCCGGGTTCAGCCCGATGCAGGCTCGCGGTCCGTTCATGATCAACCTGCAGACCCGCGCGGAAATGAGCGAAGGCACCCTGAAACTGGTGCAGGACGTACTCGCCGACTACCTGAAAACCGGCCCGACGCAAAAAGAACTCGACGACGCCAAACGCGAACTCGCCGGCAGCTTCCCGCTGTCCACCGCGAGCAACGCCGACATCGTTGGCCAGCTCGGCGCCATGGGCTTCTATAATCTGCCGCTGAGCTATCTGGACGACTTCATGCGTCAGTCCCAGAGCCTGACCGTCGAGCAGGTCAAAGACGCGATGAACAAACACCTGAGCACGGACAAAATGGTCATCGTCAGCGCTGGCCCGACCGTGCCGCAAAAGCCGTTACCGGCCCCATCTGATAAACCTGCCGAGCAACCGCTCGGGGTTCCGGAGCATTAATGGCGACTCGTACCCCAAAAAAACCTGCGCACAACGTTCACAACGGTGTGAACCAGTTGCGCATCATTGGCGGCCAATGGCGCAGCCGCAAGCTGAGCTTCCCCGATGCGCCGGGCCTGCGCCCGACGCCGGATCGTGTGCGTGAAACCCTGTTCAACTGGCTCGCGCCCTACGTTGAAGGGGCCAAGGTGCTCGACCCGTTCGCCGGCAGCGGCGCGCTGTTTCTCGAAGCGCTGTCCCGTGGCGCGGCCATGGGTCAGGCGCTGGACGCCAGCAACATTGCGGTGTCCAGCCTGAAAGAACACCTCGGCACGCTACGCTGCACCAACGGGCAGGTGCAGACCGCTGACGCCCTGCGCTATCTGGAAACGCAAGTTGCCACGCCGTTTGACCTGGTGTTCCTGGACCCGCCGTTCAACCAGAACCTGCTGCCGGCGGTTTGCACTCTGCTTGAAGAACGTCAGTGGCTGGCGCCCGACTCGTGGATCTACACTGAAAGCGAAACCGCGCCTTCGACGCTGGGTCTTCCGGGCAACTGGCGCCTGCACCGCGAGCAGAAGTCCGGACGCGTTTATTACGCGCTGTGGCAACGCACGGCAGAGATAGCCGTTAACTAAAAGTTTGCGAGAAACCTGTGGCGAGGGAGCTTGCTCCCGCTGGGTCGCGAAGCGGCCCTTATTTCAGAAGCGAGGCCTGCTGCGCAGTCCAGCGGGAGCAAGCTCCCTCGCCACAAAGTGCATCGAGAACCATCGTGCCCCCTTCGTCAGAACGCTTCATTCCTGCCTTCGGCCTCGGCAATCCGCACTTGCAAACCTTGTGGGGCCCGCTGTGGCGCAAAACCGTTCACCTTGAGCGCGAGCGCGAACGGCTTTGGCTCGACGACGGCGACTTCCTTGATCTTGACTGGCACGGCCCGCATAGCGCCGACGCACCGCTGGTGTTGGTGCTACACGGGCTGACTGGCTCTTCCAATTCGCCCTACGTGGCAGGTGTCCAAAAGGCTTTGGCCGATCAAGGCTGGGCCAGCGTCGCGTTGAACTGGCGCGGCTGTTCGGGCGAACCGAATCTGTTGCCGCGCAGCTACCACTCCGGCGCCAGCGAAGACCTCGCTGAAGCCATTCGCCACCTGCGCGCCAAACGTCCGTTGGCGCCGCTGTATGCCGTCGGTTATTCCCTGGGCGGCAACGTACTGCTCAAACATCTGGGGGAAACCGGCAGCGCCAGTGGTGTGCTCGGCGCGGTGGCGGTGTCGGTGCCGTTTCGCCTCGACCAATGCGCCGACCGCATCGGCCAAGGGTTTTCCAAGGTCTATCAGGCGCACTTCATGCGCGAGATGGTCGCTTACATCAAGAACAAGCAACGTCAGTTCCAGCATGACGGACGCGACGATGGCCTCGCCGCGCTGGCGGCGCTCGGCTCGCTGGAGAACATGCGCACGCTCTGGGACTTCGATGGCAGGGTGACGGCGCCGCTTCACGGTTTCACGAATGCCGAGGATTACTACCGCCGCGCCTCGAGCCGTTACTTTCTCGGCGAAATCCGCACGCCGACCCTGATCATTCAGGCGGCGGACGATCCGTTCGTATTCCCGCACAGCCTGCCGCAAGCCAGCGAGCTGTCGGAGTGCACCGAATTCGAATTGCAGACTCGCGGCGGACACGTCGGCTTCGTCGAGGGTTCGCTGCGTCAGCCGGGTTATTACCTGGAACGGCGCATCCCGCAATGGCTGGCACGCCTGACGTCATGAACGATCAGGGCGAGTCGATCCGTTTCTGGCAAACCACGCCGCTGGCCGGAGTCGAACTGCTGTCGGCACGCTACATCGAACAACGCTTTGCCCCGCACGTTCACGATGGCTACGTGATCGGCATGATCATGGCCGGCGCTCAGCGTTATCGCTATCGCGGCGCTGAACATCTGGCGGGCAGCGGCACGCTCGTGTTGATCAATCCGGACGAATTGCACACCGGCCACAAGGGCACCGAGAACGGCTGGCTGTACCGGGCGTTTTATCCCGACACCGGCAAAGTCATGGCGTTGCTGGACGAACTGGAATTGCCCAGCGCGCCGATGCCCGCCTTTGGCGAAACGCTGTACCGCGACCCGGACCTGGTCAACGGTTTCTGTCAGTTACACCGTTTGCTGGAAAATCCGCCCACGGCGTTGCAGCAGCAAACCGTGTGGCGCGAAATGATGATTTTGCTGCTACAACGTCACGCTGCCGTGCGGATCCCCGGCAAACCCGGCAAGGAACACCGGGCGGTGGTGCGCGCCAAGGAACTCCTGCACGCACAGCTGGCGGCGCCGCCATCGCTCGAAGAATTGGCGGCGGCGGTCAATCTGTCGCCTTTTCACTTCGCCCGGGTGTTCCGCCGTGCCACCGGCATGCCGCCGCATACCTGGTTGATGCAGCAACGCATCGCCACGGCCCGGGGGTTGCTGCAAAGTGGATGTTTACCCGTGGAGGTCGCCCTGCAGTTGGGGTTTGCCGATCAGAGTCACCTGAGCCGGCAGTTCAAGCAGGTTTATGGCGTGGGGCCGGCGGCTTATCGCAGTGCCCGGCAAATCTCCCCAGACACCGCATAGCCCATATGGGAGCGAGCCTGCTCGCGAAAGCGCTCGTTCATTCAACATTGATGTCGACTGATCCGATGCCTTAGCGAACAGGCTCGCTCCCACAGAGAGGATTTGCCGTGTTTATTCGCCCGTGGCGATACCGCGCGAAGGCTCGTTGATCCACTCGCTCCACGACCCGGCGTACAGCGAGCCCAACGGATAACCCGCCAGACACAACGCAAACAGGTTGTGACACGCCGTCACACCGGAGCCGCAATACGCCACCAGATCCGCTGGCGAGCGATCACCCAGTCTGGCGGCAAAGCGCTGCTTGAGTTGCTCCGCCGGCAGGAACCGGCCATCACTCCCGAGGTTGTCAGTAAACGCCGCACATTGCGCACCGGGAATGTGCCCGGCAACCGGGTCGATCGGCTCGACTTCGCCCTTGAAGCGCGGCAAGGCTCGGGCATCGATCAAAGTCAGTGCCGGTTGACCGAGGCGCTGCTGCAATTGTTCGGCGCTGAGCAGCAAAGACATGTCCGGCTGACCACTGAAGGTTCCACGCGTGATCGTCGGCGCATCCAGACTCAGCGGCAGTCCCGCCGCATGCCAGGCCTTGAGCCCGCCATCGAGAATGAACACACCGTCACGCTTGCCCAGCCATACCAGCAACCACCACGCACGCGCCGCGTACGCACCGGGGCCATCGTCATACAAAACCACGTCGCTGTCGGCACTGATGCCCCAGGCTTGCAAGCGTTCGATCAGCGCTGCCGGCTCCGGCAACGGATGGCGCCCGGTCACGCCCTTGACCACTTTGCCGCTGAGATCACGCTCGAGATCGGCGAAGCTCGCCCCGGCAATATGCCCTTCAGCGTAGCTACGCTGCCCGTAGTCCGGGTCTTCGAGGGCAAAACGACAATCGAGAATCACCAGCCCCGGTTGCTCCTTGCGAGCATCCAGAGCGTTGGGGCTGATCAGTTGCGCAATCGGCATAACGGGCTCCTGTGGGATTTCAACAGAACGGTTTACTTCACGTCTTCGAGGGCCTGGGCCAGCGGCACGTAGAACTCCTCGAACAGCGCATTGACCTGCTCGCGCGCCTGATCGGTGACGAACCCGGCTTCCAGTACCAGCACCTGATACACGCCACGTTTAATGGCTTGCTCGCTGAGGTGGTTGGAGTTTTCCCGGGTGGTGCACAGAAAGCGCACCCAAGACGTCAGGATGATCCAGGCGTTGAGGGTCAGGGATTCGATCTGCACGCGATCCATTTCGAGGATCCCGGCGGCGACAAAACCTTCGTAGATCGCCGCGCCCTGGATCACGCAGCGCTGGGAAAAACGCCGATAACGCGCGGCCAGCTCCGGATCGCTGTCGAGCAGGTGCTCCAGATCACGGTGCAGAAAGCGGTAGCGCCACATCGCCGACAACAGCTCCTTGAGGTAGAAGCGCTTGTCTTCCACCGTCGCGGCGCGTCCCTGTGGCGGGCGCAGGAAGCTGTCGACCAGGCTTTCGTACTCACTGAACAACACGGCGATGATCGCCTGCTTGTTGGGGAAGTGGTAGTACAGGTTGCCCGGAGAAATCTCCATGTGGGCTGCAATGTGATTGGTGCTGATGCTGCGTTCGCCCTGCTGATTGAACAGCTCGAGGCTGTTCAGCACGATACGCTCGCTGGTTTTTATTCGTGGGGCCATGGCTTGAGCTTTAATTCAGAGTGCGTTGACGGGCATCTTACGACCTAACCGGAAATGGATAAAACACTGCTGTGCATGGAAGTCATTTGACTTTCTAGAGCATAGACTCTAGAAAGTTCCTCACTACAATAAATCCGGAGCCGACCATGACTGCCGACATTGCCTACCTGCAAACGCTGCAACAGCCACTGGAAGAGCTCGATCGGCAGTTCGCTGCACAACGGGCCGCATACGCCGCCAACCCGATGCCACCCGCCGCCCAGCGTCAGCAATGGCTCAAGGCGTTGCGCGATTTGCTGAGCAACGAACGTCAGGCCCTGATTGAGGCGATCAGCGCCGATTTCAGCCACCGCAGCGCCGATGAAACCCTGCTCGCCGAACTGATGCCGAGCCTGCACGGCATCCACTACGCCAGCCGTCATCTCAACGGCTGGATGAAACCATCGCGGCGCAAGGTCGGCATGGCTTTCCAGCCCGCCTCGGCGAAAGTGGTCTACCAGCCATTGGGCGTGGTGGGCGTCATCGTGCCGTGGAATTACCCGCTGTATCTGGCCATCGGCCCACTGGTCGGCGCCTTGGCGGCGGGCAACCGGGTAATGCTCAAACTCAGTGAATCGACCCCGGCCACCGGGCTGTTGCTCAAACAACTGCTGGCGCGGATTTTCCCCGAAGATCTGGTCTGCGTGGTGCTGGGCGAAGCCGATATTGGCGTGGCGTTTTCCCGTTTGCGCTTCGATCACCTGCTGTTCACCGGCGCCACCAGCATCGGCAAGCATGTGATGCGCGCCGCCGCAGAAAACCTCACGCCTGTAACCCTGGAACTGGGCGGCAAGTCGCCCGCCATCGTCTCGCGCGATGTGCCGCTCAAGGATGCGGCCGAGCGCATTGCCTTCGGCAAAACTCTCAATGCCGGGCAGACCTGCGTCGCACCTGATTACGTGCTGGTCCCGGAAGACCGGGTCGGCGGCTTCGTCGAAGCCTATCGCCAGGCAGTGCAGGGTTTTTATCCGACCCTCGCCGACAACCCGGACTACACGGCAATCATCAACGAACGCCAATTGGCCCGGCTCAACGGCTACGTCAGCGACGCCACCAGCAAAGGCGCGCTGCTGATCCCGCTGTTCGATCAGGGTCAGGGCCGGCGCATGCCGCACAGTGTGCTGTTGAACGTCAGCGACGAGATGACAGTGATGCAGGACGAAATCTTCGGCCCGCTGCTGCCGATCGTGCCGTACCGGGATCTGGAGCAGGCATTCGCTTACATCAATCAGCGGCCACGTCCTCTGGCTCTTTACTACTTTGGCTACGACAAACGCGAACAGACTCGCGTCCTGCACGAAACCCATTCCGGCGGCGTGTGCCTGAACGACACCCTGCTACATGTGGCGCAGGACGACATGCCCTTCGGCGGCATAGGTGCTTCGGGCATGGGCCATTACCACGGTCACGAGGGCTTTCTGACGTTCAGCAAAGCCAAAGGCGTGCTGGTTAAACAGCGCTTCAACGCGGCCAGACTGATTTACCCGCCCTACGGCAAATCCATTCAGAAACTGATCCAGAAGCTGTTCATTCGCTAAACCTTCGTCATCGTCGCCGGGTAATAAAAACAATGCACCCAAGCCTGACCGATACACCTGCCCTGTCGCGCCGTGGCCTGCTGAAATTCAGCCTCGGCGCCACGGCATTCCTTGCCACCGCAGGCCTCGGTGCCAGCCTCAGCGGCTGTTCGTCGAGCGTCGCCGCCAACGGTTTCGTTTCATTGCGCGACGGCGATCTGCTGTTTTTGCGCGCACTGATTCCAGTGATGCTCGACGGCGCCGTGGCGACCGAGAAAATGCCGAGTGCCGTCGACGGCACTCTCAAGTCGCTGGACTACAGCCTCGATCATCTGTCGCCGGAAATGCTCAAGCTCACCCGGCAACTGTTTGACGTGCTCGGCATGGCCGTGACGCGTGGACCGCTGACCGGCATCTGGGGCAGTTGGGAAAACGCCAGCCCCGAAGGCATGCGCCACTTCCTCGACCGCTGGCAAAACAGCTCGTTGAGCCTGCTGCGCATGGGTCACAGCTCCTTGCAACAAATGGTGCTGATGGCCTGGTACACCCGCACCGAATCCTGGGCGCATTGCGGCTACCCCGGCCCGCCTGTCGTCTGAACAGCACAAACCCTGTGGGAGCGGGCTTGCCCGCGATGCGCCAGTTGCCCCACCTCTGCATCCAGAATAATAAAAGAGAACCTGATCGATGCCCGTACCCGACCCGTTCCGCGAAGGCCTCGCCCGAGGCTGGAAAACCTACAACGGCGCCCAACTCAGCGACGATCTGACCCTTGAAACCGACGTCGCGATCATCGGCAGCGGTGCCGGTGGCGGCACCACGGCGGAAATCCTCAGTGCCGCCGGCTATAAAGTGCTACTGATCGAAGAAGGCCCGCTGAAAACCAGCACCGACTTCAAACTGCTCGAAGACCAGGCCTACAGCAGCCTCTATCAGGAAGGCATCGGCCGCATGAGCAAGGACGGCGCGATCACCATCCTGCAGGGCCGCGCAGTGGGCGGCACCACACTGATCAACTGGACATCGAGCTTCCGCACGCCGGAACCGACCCTTGAACACTGGGCCAAAGAGCACAACGTCAAAGGCCACAGCCCTGCCGAGATGGCACCGTGGTTCGAAAAAATGGAGCAGCGCCTCGGCGTCGCACCGTGGATGGTCCCGCCCAACGCTAACAACGACGTGATCCGTAAAGGCTGCGAACAACTCGGCTACAGCTGGCACGTGATCCCGCGCAACGTGCGCGGCTGCTGGAACCTTGGTTACTGCGGCATGGGCTGCCCGACCAATGCCAAGCAATCGATGATGGTCACGACCATTCCGGCAACCCTGGAAAAGGGCGGCGAGCTGCTTTATCTGGCCCGTGCGGAGAAGCTGTTGATCAACGGCGACAAAATCTCCGGCCTGCAATGCGTGGCGATGGACGAGCGCTGTGTCGAGCCGACCGGACGCAAGATCACCGTCAAGGCGCGGCACTACGTGCTGGCCGGCGGCGGTATCAACAGCCCGGCGTTGCTGCTGCGCTCGGATGCGCCGGACCCGCATCAACGCCTGGGTAAACGCACCTTCCTGCATTTGGTGAACATGTCCGCCGCACGCTTCGACGAGGTGATCAACCCGTTCTACGGTGCGCCGCAGTCGATCTACTCGGACTATTTCCAGTGGAAGGACGGCACCACCGGACCGATGGGCTACAAACTCGAAGTGCCGCCGCTGCACCCGGCGCTGGCGGCCACCCTGCTCGGTGGGTTCGGCCAGCAGAACGCCGAGCACATGGCTGATCTGCCGCACACCCACGCGATGCTGGCCCTACTGCGCGACGGCTTTCATCCGGACAGTCCCGGTGGCAGTGTCGAACTGCGCGGCGACGGCTCGCCGGTGCTCGACTATCAGGTTTCACCGTACGCTTGGGAAGGCCTGCGCCGTGCGTTCCACAGCATGGCCGAGATCCAGTTTGCCGGCGGCGCCAAAGCGGTGCTGCCGATGCACGCCGACGCGCATTACGTGAAAACCCTGGCCGAGGCGCGCAGCCTGATCGATGGTTTGAGCCTTGAGTTGTACCGCACGCGGCTGGGCAGCGCCCACGTCATGGGCGGCTGTGCGATGGGCGAAGACGCGAAAACCGCGGTTACCGACAGCCTCGGTCGCCATCATCAACTGAGTAATCTGTCGATCCACGACGGCTCGCTGTTCCCCACCAGCATCGGCGCCAACCCGCAATTGTCGGTGTATGGCCTGACCGCACAATTGGCGACATCCCTCGCCGATCGGCTGAAAAATCCATGAAAAAGCAGAATATTCCCCTCGTCTATAGTGCTTTCTTACCCAACAGGCGACTTGGCCGACCGGGACGGCTGCGATACCATCCGACTCCCCAACGGACTCCCGCCAGGACGACGCGATGAACCGAGTGTTGTACCCAGGTACCTTCGACCCTATTACCAAGGGCCATGGCGATCTGGTCGAACGCGCCTCGCGCCTGTTCGACCATGTGATCATTGCCGTCGCCGCCAGCCCCAAGAAAAACCCGCTGTTCCCGCTGGAACAACGGGTTGAACTGGCTCGCGAGGTCACCAAACACCTGCCGAACGTGGAAGTGGTCGGTTTCTCGACGCTGCTTGCGCATTTCGCCAAAGAGCAGAATGCCAACGTGTTCCTGCGTGGTTTGCGTGCGGTGTCGGACTTCGAATACGAATTTCAGCTGGCCAACATGAACCGCCAGTTGGCGCCGGACGTGGAGAGCCTGTTTCTCACGCCATCCGAGCGTTATTCGTTCATTTCTTCGACGCTGGTGCGGGAAATTGCCGCGCTGGGCGGCGATATCAGCAAGTTCGTCCACCCGGCCGTGGCCGACGCCCTGACCCTACGCTTCAAGAAGTAAGCGCTGCCAAAGGCTCGGGCTGCGATCAGACGATCTTTTGCTTTTAAAGGATTGCAGTCGCGTGCCCTTGATCGCACCCGCGTGCACTGCGCTCGCCAATGCGGCACAATTGCGCGCATTGATTTATAGCGCCCGGGCCTGCCGCCCCGGCTGGAGTTAGCATGTCCCTGATCATTACCGACGATTGCATCAACTGCGACGTCTGCGAACCCGAGTGCCCGAACGCCGCCATCTCCCAAGGCGAAGAGATCTATGTGATCGACCCGAACCTGTGCACCCAGTGCGTCGGCCACTACGACGAACCACAGTGCCAGCAGGTCTGCCCGGTGGATTGCATTCCGCTCGATGAAGCGCATCCGGAGACTGAAGAACAGTTGATGGAGAAGTACCGCAAGATCACCGGCAAGGCCTGAGTCCTTCAGCGCCTGATCCGACGCCATCGCGGGCAAGCCCGCCGCCACAGGTTTCCGTGGTGAAACACTAACCGTGTAAACACCAAAATCCCTGTGGGAGCGGGCTTGCCCGCGATTGGGCCATCAGAAACACCATTGACTCCGGAGCAGCTCACTCACGCTGCTCAAACCCCTCCCCCGTACACCCCAGACACCGCACAAACGCCGCTTTCGCCGGGGCCACGACCAGCGCCTGCCCTGCATCGCCAATCCCGCCACCCAACGCGGTAAATGGCAGCGACACAATAAACGCCCCCGCGCCAATCACCGTAGCCACCACCAGCAAAGGTCGGGCAATCAGCAAGTCGCCGATCATGGCGTAGGCCGGTGGATTCTGAATGGTGTAACGCGGATCACCACTGCCGTTTTCCGTGGCCTGAACAACCAGGCTGGAACACAGCAGCAGTGTTGCGAAGAGGACTTGCAAGGATTTCATGGCACGATCCTTCGGGCTGAACAGTGAGACAACTCACTATAGACCGTAGGACTTTTTCAGCCTTTTGCCTCAGGTCTGGCAGCGCGGGCAGAACACACTGGCGCGTTGCCCCAGCTTCACTTCGCGCAGACCGGTGCCGCAAACCTTGCAGTGTTCACCGCCACGACCGTAGACAAACAGTTCCTGCTGGAAATACCCCGGCTGCCCGTCGCCGCCGATGAAGTCACGCAACGTGGTGCCGCCACGCTCGATGGCGGCGGCGAGGATGCGCTTGATCTCGATGGCCAGCTTCAGATAGCGCGCCCGGGAAATGCCCCCGGCCTCGCGGCGCGGATCGATCCCGGCGGCAAACAGCGATTCCGTCGCGTAGATATTGCCGACCCCGACCACCACCGCGTTGTCCATGATGAACGGCTTGACCGCCATCGAACGCCCGCGTGACAGCTGGAACAGCCGCTCGCCATCGAACAGATCAGTAAGCGGCTCCGGCCCGAGGCGAATCAGCAATTCGTGATTGAGCGGATCATTGCTCCACAACATCGCGCCGAACCGCCGCGGATCGGTATAGCGCAGGGCCAGACCCGACTCCAGTTCGATATCGACATGCTCATGCTTGAGCGCCGGCAACCCGACCTCGACCAGACGCAGATTGCCCGACATGCCCAAATGGCTGATCAACGTGCCGACCTCGGCATTGATCAACAGATACTTGGCCCGGCGCTCGACCAACACGATGCGCTGCCCCGAAAGTCGCACATCGAGGTCTTCCGGGATCGGCCAGCGCAGCCGCCGGTCACGCACGATCACCCGGCTGACGCGCTGGCCTTCCAGATGCGGAGCAATGCCCCGGCGGGTGGTTTCAACTTCCGGCAGTTCAGGCATGACGTCCTCGAATCAATGCGCGCCGAGGTCGCGGATCGTTTGTTTGAGGGTTTCGAAGTCGTAGTCCGACAGCCCTACGTAATCGAGTACCAGCGGGCCGACAGCGTTCCATTCGAAATCTTCGGTCTGGTTGCCCAGCACTCGATACGAGGCGCAGATGTGCTCGGCCATCTTGAGAATCGCCAACAGGTTTTTCAGCTGACTGTTGCGCGACGACTCATCGCTGAAGATCGCCAAAGCATTGTGGTGATTGGCGATGGCTGCGCTGACATGTTCCGGCAGGCGCCAGGACTTGGCGGTGTAGTAGCCGACCACAGCGTGGTTGGTGTTGAACTCGGCGTTTTCAGTGTCCACCACACGGCATTCGGCGCTGGCATTGGCGTAAGCCTTTTCCAGTACCGACATGTAATTGGGGAACCGCTGCAACATCAACGGTACGCCGCAGTCGTGGAACAGGCCGAGAGCGTATGCCTCGTCGCCCGCCTGAGTGCCGATGCGCTTGGCCAGGGTCAGGCAAGTCATCGCCACGTCCTGCGCGGTGTCCCAGAAACGATTGAGGGTGACGATGGTGTCGTCGTTCATCTCGCCCTTGATCGATTGGGCATTGATCAGGTTGATGATCGAACGGCTGCCCAGCAGGTTTACCGCGCGCTGGATCGAAGTGATCTTGTTGCTCAAGCCGTAATACGGCGAGTTGACGATTTTCAGCAGCGCGCCGGACAGGCCGGGATCCTGGGCGATCAGCTTGGCGATCACCTCCAGATCCGGGTCGGGCATGTACTGCTCCATTTGCAGATCCACCATGATCTGCGGCTGCGCGGGCACGCTGATGCCCTGCAGGGATTGTTGAATCTGTTCGGTGGTCAGCTCTTGGGACATAAGTACACACTCTGGGACAGGCGGCGATTCTAACCCCTAAAAACCGCAAGACGACACACCAGTGGGCAATTGTCAGGAACTTTCATTCAGGCCCTGGCTTCGGACTCTGTAATGCCCGGCGGTTCATCTCGATCCCGTGGGGCGGCTATTTCCAACAGACTCAGGAGCTTATTGATGGCTACTTCACTCAACGGCAAGCGCGTCGCTTTTTTGGTAACCGATGGTTTCGAACAGGTCGAATTGACCGGTCCCAAGCAAGCGCTGGAAGAGGCCGGTGCGCAGGTCGATATCCTCTCGGCCGAGGCCGGCAAGGTTAAAGGCTGGCATCACGACAAACCGGCGGACGACTTCACCGTCGACCAGACTTTCCAGGCCGCCAGCAGCGAGCAATATGACGCGATCGTGCTGCCCGGTGGCGTCCAGAACTCCGACACGATCCGCATCGATCAGGATGCCCAGCATCTGGTCAAGACCGGCACTTCGGCCGGCAAACCGATTGCGGTGATCTGCCATGGCAGTTGGTTGCTGATCTCGTCGGGGCTGGTCAATGGCAAAACCATCACCAGCTACAAGACACTCAAGGATGATCTGGTGAATGCCGGAGCCAATTGGGTCGATCAGGAAGTGGTCAGAGACGGTCACTTGATCAGCAGCCGTCAGCCGGATGATATTCCGGCGTTCAGCCGAGAGTTGATCGACGCACTCTCTGATTGAACTGCCCTTGTGGCGAGGGGATTTATCCCCGATCGGCTGCGCAGCAGTCGCAAATCTGACAGCGCGAGATATCAGGCTTACCGTGTCAGACAGGTGCGACGGCTGCGCCTCCGTCGGGGATGAATCCCTTCGCCACCGGTAAGCCCTCTCACCATTGCTGTCGCGCCACATGTCCACTCACCAGCCAATCGGGCCGAGCAACACGGTATACTCCCGCTCTTTTTTCCGGAGCGACGTCATGTCCCTGCCTAGCTTGCGCCTCAAAGCCAACGCCGACCGTCGCCTGCGCGCCGGTCACCTGTGGGTCTACAGCAACGAAATCGATGTGGCCGCCACGCCACTGCACGGCTTCAACGCCGGCGATCAGGCGATCCTCGAAGCCGCCGGCGGCAAGCCGCTGGGCATCGTCGCGATGAGCCCGAACAACCTGATCTGCGCCCGCCTGCTGTCGCGTGACACCAAGGTCGCGCTGGACAAATCGCTGTTGGTGCACCGCCTGAACGTCGCGCTGTCCCTGCGCGAGCGTCTGTTCGACAAGCCGTTTTATCGTCTGGTATACGGTGATTCCGACCTGCTGCCGGGCCTGGTTGTCGACCGTTTCGGCGACATTCTTGTGGTGCAGATCGCCTCGGCGACCATGGAAGCGCATAAAGATGACGTGATCGCCGCACTGACCCAAGTGCTCAAGCCAAGCGGCATCCTTTTCAAGAACGACTCCGCCGCCCGTGACGCCGAAGGCCTCAACCGTTACGTCGAAACCGTATTCGGTCTGGTGCCGGAGTGGGTCGCGCTGGAAGAGAACGGCGTGAAATTCGAAGCACCGGTCATCCAGGGTCAGAAAACCGGCTGGTTCTACGACCACCGCATGAACCGCGCACGCCTGGCCCCTTACGCCAAAGGCAAACGCGTCCTCGACCTCTATAGCTACATCGGTGGCTGGGGCGTGCAGGCTGCCGCTTTCGGCGCCAGCGAAGTGTTCTGCGTCGATGCCTCGGCTTTCGCTCTCGACGGTGTCGAGCGCAACGCTGCACTGAACGGCTTCGCCGACAAGATGACCTGCATCGAAGGCGATGTTTTCGAAGCCCTGAAAGAACTGAAGGCCAGCGAAGAACGCTTCGACGTGATCGTGGCCGACCCGCCGGCGTTCATCAAACGCAAGAAAGACATGAAAAACGGCGAAGGCGCCTACCGTCGCCTGAACGAGCAAGCCATGCGCCTGCTCAACAAGGACGGCATCCTGGTCAGCGCTTCGTGCTCGATGCACCTGCCGGAAGACGATCTGCAGAACATCCTGCTGACCAGCGCCCGTCACCTGGACCGCAATATCCAGTTGCTTGAGCGTGGCGGTCAGGGCCCGGATCACCCGGTGCATCCGGCGATCGCCGAAACCCGCTACATCAAGAGCATCACCTGCCGCCTGCTGCCAAACAGCTGATCAATGCGGATGACGGGGAGCCAGCAGGCTCCCCGTTTGCTTTACGCCAGCCCATGCCAGTCAGGGCGCTATCTCTGCTTCAATAATCGACACTTCCTACACTTGCTTTCCTACTGACGTGCAGGATATTTCCTTACGCCTTTTAATTATTGAAACTTAGCCTACAAAGTCCAACTCCAGCTAAAGATCGCTCCGACAAAATTACTGGAATATTCCTACTTAATATCCACTTGCCAATAATCCATTACAAACTATTATGAAGTTGTCACCACGAGGTGACTTCGACTATCAATGAACAAGGAGTTCACATCATGAAAACCATTTATCTGGAAACCAACAAAATCGCCAACCTGGCTTTTCTGGTTGCCCCTAAAGCCCGCTAAATAGGGCAGGACGCCGGGAAGTGCCGGCAACCCGGCGTCCTTTTCGATTTTATCCAGAGTAAATAACCCACATGTACATAAACCCTTACCTGTTTATATTGCCGCGCTCGCCGGGACAAATAGTATGGAACTACAAAGATCATACCCAGCATGAACTTGACCTTGATTATTCAATTCGGCTCACGCAACTAATCAACAACCCTGACCTGTTCGACACGCACAGCATAATAGACACACAACTATTAAGTGCGGGCATCCTAACCGTTTCAAAAATAGACAATCCACAATGGGGTTGGGATGAACTGTCGAAGATCTACCATATCGGTACGCAAAACATTCCCTGCGAACACACCCCCCAGAATATTCACGAGTGGTCCAGGCAATATCTTTCTCACTGCAACGAAGTCCTGGCGACCCCGGCTCCCGTGAAAGAACGCCAGCAGCAGGAAGCCGGGCAGCGCATCGCATTGCCCCTTCCGCGTGAATTGCGCGACGACAGCCTGGTTCACGCCCTGCTCCAGCGTAAAACCTGCCGCACCTATACCGGCGCAGCGATGACACTCGAGGACGTGGGCACCCTGCTTTATCTTTCGCTCGGTTACCTGCGCGAGCGCGACGGGGACCGTGACGACAGCATCGCCGACGATCTCGGCGCACGCCGCAGCAGTCCTTCCGGTGGCGGTCTGAACGCCTGCGAAGGTTTTCTGCTGGTGCAGAACGTCGATGATCTGGAGCCCGGGATCTACGCCTATCAGCCGACCGACCATTCCATCAGTCGGGTCAATTCATTGCCTCAATGCGCGTTGGGGGTTTTGCTCGCAGGCCAGCACTTCATCAACAATCTGCCGCTGGGCCTGTTCATCACCGCCCGATTCGATCGGCTCTGGTGGAAATACGAGCACTCACGGGCCTATCGCATGGCATTCGTGGAAGCCGGTCATCTGTCGCAAACCTTTCAACTGGTCGCCACAGCACTTGGCTTCAACACCTGGTTGACCGGTGCGTTTGCCGACAGGCAAATCGAAGCACTGCTCAAGCTTGAGGGAAGCGCGGAGCAACCGCTGTTCTTTGTCGGCTGCGGCGAAAGCGACGGCCAGGCGATGTGCCAGGAAATGCACGAACTGTTGCGCGAGGTACAAGCATGACAGTCTTGATTCCGGATCCGGCCGAAGTGCCTGTGTCATGGGCGCTCAAATTTACTTTGGGGGACTGGGACAGCCGCGCCTCGGTACGCACCAGCACCCACAACTATCAATTGCCGGACGACGTGCAGCAACAACTTGAAAGCCGCTACTGGTTTCCACCCGCCTTCCTGCCTTATCTCGCTCATCCAGCGATCCAGGCCGCAGGCCGCGAGGTGCTGCACCGCCTGACCGCCAACCATCTGGTGTACTTTCTCGACTACACCACCCTGCTCGAGCATCGCATCGTCAATCGCGCGGTTGAAGTCATCGCCCATCGGGAACTTCCCATTTATGTGCCGCTGGCGATGAAGCACGCAGCGCTGCAGCTCTACACCGACGAGGGCTACCACGCGCTGTTCTCCAATCGTCTCGCCGAACAGATCGCCACGCTTTATAACGTTGGCGGGCGCCCGGCGATACCCAAGCGCATCACGCGCATGAACGCACTGGTCGCCCGTACCCCGGAAAAGCAACGTTCACTGACATGGTTTCTGCTCGGTTTCGTTTCGGAAACCATCATTGCCCGGGAACTGCTGGACGTGTGCCGCGACAGTCTCGTGTCCAGTGTGAACGACATGCTGCGCGATCATCTGGCCGACGAAGCCCGCCACAGTCGCTATTTCGCTGAAGTGTTCCATTACCTTTGGCTGTCCATGAACATTCGCCAGCGCACATTTGTGAGCAAAACGCTGCTCGAGATCATCGGCATTTTCTTCGAGGCCGACGAACGCTGGCTGCAACAGAGCCTGCGTGGAGCGGGCATTGCCGAGAGCGATGTACGGAATATTGTCGGCAGCATGGCAACAGTGCAGGCCAGCCGTGCGCGTGCAAAATCAGGCTCCATCGCTACGCTGGATGCACTGCGCAAGGCCGGTTTCTTCGCCACGCCCCATAACCAGACACTTTTTTCCAAGGCAGGACTGATCGATGGATAAAGGAAAATCCGTGGTAACCCCCCGTCAGCGTCGCGGGGCTGTCAGCCTGTTGCTGGCGATGGTGCTGCTCGGCGCGTTCCCACTGGATGTCCTGCTTCCATCGTTTCCGGCACTGGCCGCGCACTTCCAGACAACCCCGGCGGACATCGCACTGTCGATCAGCCTGTTCGCCGTGGGCATCGCCTTTGCCCAGGTACTGATCGGCCCACTGTCCGATACGATCGGTCGCAAGGGCTTGTTGCTCGCTGGCATGAGCGTCTCGATGCTCGGTGCACTTGGCTGCGTGATGACCGACGATTACACGCTGTTCCTGATATTCCGTGTCGTACAGGCAATAGGGTGCGGTTGTTTCGTGCTGTCCCAGGCACTGGTGCAGGATCTGTTCGAAGGTGAAGAGCGTGATCGCCTGCGTATCCTGATGGTCACCGCCAGCGGGATCTTCATTTCGGTGTCGCCACTGGCCGGCACCTTTCTGCAAGCCACCCTTGGCTGGCGCGGCAGCTTCTGGGTATTTACCGCACTCGCAGCAGTCGTGCTCATCAAGGCCTGGCTGTTGCTGGACAACAGTCGGCCGGCCAGCGGTGGCATACGCCTGGGTTTCATTCAGTCGTACCGACGGGTACTGGGAAATTTCCAATCCGTCGGTTACTGGTTGATATCGGCGTTCGCCTTCGCCTGCCACTTTTCGTTCATCGTGATTTCGCCGCTGATTTTCATGGATCAGCTACAACTCGCGCCCTATGACTTTTCGCTGATTCTGCTGATTTACGGGGCTGCCTATATCGTCGGCGGCATTGTCGCCAGCGTGCTAAATCGACGCATCACCACAGGCCGACAAATCATTACCGGGCTGAGCCTGATCCTGCTGTCGGGCCTGGCCATGCTGTATCTGGCCGCCCATCATGCTCTGGCGCCGGCCACGGTGCTGATCCCGATGCTGATCTGCACGGCCGGCACCACCATCACACGACCGGCCGCCACCTCTCGGGCCATGGCGCTGTTTCCCGACAACGCCGGCACTTCGGCCTCGGCCGGTAGCACCATCATTTTTATCAGCGGCGGTTTGATCAGCGCACTGATCAGTCTGAGCCCGGCCAATCTGCAAGCCACGCTGGGTTACAGTTTTGTACTGCTCAGTTGCGTCGCGCTGGCACTCAACAGCGGGGTCAGCCGGCGCTTGAGGAGCGTTCAGGCCAGTGCGCTGGTGCAACCTGGCAGCGAATGATCCTGCCGGTCGTCATGCCACACGCACCGTCGGCACTGGAACAATGCTTTGCGCCATTCCCTCCAGACGCCAGCGGTGTAGAATCGGCTGATTCATCGCCATTCATCCCCCGGCGGGTTTATGAGCTCAAGCTGAGACCAGCGGCGATCCCGCAACGTCATCGGCAACTTCACGGACACACGGCCATTTCTGAGTGTTCCAGACGTCAATAGAAGCTCACTCCCCTTTGATACCTGATTAGCCGCCCGGAGTGCTCCATGCCAGATTACCGCTCGAAAACATCCACCCACGGCCGCAACATGGCCGGCGCCCGCGCACTGTGGCGCGCCACCGGGATGAAAGATGACGACTTCAAAAAGCCGATCATCGCCATTGCCAACTCGTTCACCCAGTTCGTACCGGGCCATGTGCACCTGAAGGATCTGGGCCAGCTGGTCGCCCGCGAAATCGAACGCGCCGGTGGCGTCGCGAAAGAATTCAACACCATCGCCGTGGATGACGGTATCGCCATGGGCCACGACGGCATGCTCTATTCGCTGCCGAGCCGCGAGATCATCGCCGATTCCGTCGAGTACATGGTCAACGCCCACTGCGCCGATGCCATCGTGTGCATTTCCAACTGCGACAAGATCACCCCGGGCATGCTGATGGCTGCCTTGCGCCTGAACATCCCGGTGATTTTCGTTTCCGGCGGCCCGATGGAAGCCGGCAAGACCAAACTCGCTTCCCACGGCCTCGACCTCGTCGACGCCATGGTGATCGCCGCCGACGAAAGCGCTTCTGACGAGAAAGTCGCTGAGTACGAGCGCAGCGCCTGCCCGACCTGCGGTTCGTGCTCCGGCATGTTCACCGCCAACTCGATGAACTGCCTGACGGAAGCGCTGGGTCTGGCATTGCCGGGCAACGGTTCGACCCTCGCCACCCACAGCGACCGCGAGCAGCTGTTCCTGCAGGCGGGCCGTACCATCGTCGAGCTATGCAAGCGTTACTACGGCGAGAACGATGAATCGGTATTGCCGCGCAACATCGCCAACTTCAAGGCGTTCGAGAACGCGATGATGCTCGACATCGCCATGGGCGGTTCGACCAACACCATCCTGCACTTGCTGGCTGCCGCCCAGGAGGCGGAGATCGATTTCGACCTGCGCGATATCGACCGTCTTTCGCGCAGCGTTCCACAGCTGTGCAAAGTCGCGCCGAACATCCAGAAGTACCACATGGAAGACGTGCACCGCGCCGGCGGCATCTTCAGCATCCTCGGTTCGCTGGCCCGTGGCGGCCTGCTGCACACCGATCTGCCGACCGTGCACAGCCGCAGCATGGAAGAAGCCATCGCCAAGTGGGACATCACCCAGACCACTGACGAAGCGGTTCACCACTTCTTCAAGGCTGGTCCTGCCGGCATCCCGACCCAGACCGCGTTCAGCCAGTCGACCCGTTGGGAAACCCTGGATGATGACCGTGAAAACGGCTGCATCCGCAGCTTCGAACACGCTTACTCGCAAGAGGGTGGCCTGGCCGTGTTGTACGGCAACATCGCGCTGGACGGCTGCGTGGTGAAAACTGCCGGCGTCGATGAGTCGATCCATGTCTTCGAAGGCAACGCGAAAATCTTCGAAAGCCAGGACAGCGCCGTGCGCGGCATCCTCGCTGACGAAGTGAAGGCTGGCGACATCGTCATCATTCGCTACGAAGGCCCGAAAGGCGGCCCGGGCATGCAGGAAATGCTCTACCCGACCTCTTACCTGAAATCCAAAGGCCTGGGCAAAGCCTGTGCGCTGCTCACCGATGGTCGTTTCTCCGGCGGCACTTCGGGCCTGTCCATCGGCCACGCTTCGCCAGAGGCTGCGGCCGGCGGCGCGATCGGTCTGGTGCAGGACGGCGATAAAGTGCTGATCGACATCCCGAACCGTTCGATCAACCTGTTGGTCAGCGACGAAGAACTGGCTGCACGCCGGGTCGAGCAGGACAAGAAAGGCTGGAAACCGGTTGAGGTTCGTCCTCGCAAAGTGACCACCGCCCTCAAGGCCTACGCCCTGCTGGCGACCAGCGCCGACAAGGGTGCTGTGCGTAACAAGGCAATGCTCGACGGGCTGTAAGCGTCGAATCGCAGTAACGAAAATGCCCCGCCAACGTGCGGGGCATTTTTTCGCCTGATCGAATCAATGGATGAACACGAGGGCCCCATCGCTGGCAAGCCAGCTCCCACAGGGATTTATGGTGTTCTCACCATTTGTGTTTCACCTTGGACACTGTGGGAGCTGGCTTGCCAGCGATGGGAGCGACTCGGTCTTACTGAATCTCTTCAGGCTTGACGATCACCCAGTTCTTGTCCGCCGTCACCGGCAACCCTTCCTTGGCCTGCGCCGCTGCGTGCTTGGCCATCATGCCGTTGAGCTGCGTCATGTATTTGTCCTTGCGGTTGACCCACAAGTGAATGCCGCCCTTGGCCACATCCACATCGTGGAACAGCATGTAACCGTCGCTGGTCGGGGTATCGCCACCCACCAGTACCGGTTTTTTCCATTCGTCGATGTAAGTCAGAATCGCCGCGTGCTTGCCGGCCATCCACGTTGCTGGCGTCCACAGGTATGGCGTCAGTTCGAGGCCAAGGTTGGCCTTCTCGTCATATTTGCCGGCGGTAATCTGCTTGCGCGCAGTGGTCAGTTCGTTGGTTTCGCGGTTTTTCAGCAACGTGGTCACGCCGATGACGTTCTGCGGTTTGACGTTGTAGCCATACTTCGGATCGGCCGCGACCATGCGCACCAGTTCTTCCGAGGCCGCAGTCATCACGTAGACCTCGATGCCGTTCTCCATCAGCTTGTTGTACAGCTCAACCTGGCCGGTGAAGATTTTCGGTGGTTGAACGTCGAGGTTCTTCACCACATCGCCTTCGTAATAAGTCGCCGGCACCGGCTTGCCCGAGGCCATCAACTCATCGACGTAGCCCTTAAGCTCCTTGAGGGTGAAGCCGGAGAACACCTGCGCCACCCACGGGTAGCAGACCATGTCGTCGACTTCGCAGAGGCGATAGTAGTAACTGAACAGGCTTTCCTTGTGGTCGGCGGTGTCCTTGAACGGCATCAGCTTCAGGGAGGGATCGAGCTTGTCGCGGGTGATCAGGCCCTTGTTTTCCATGAATGGCAGCAAGGACTCTTCGAGGTCGTAGCGGTAACTGGTGTTGTCCATGTCGAACACTGCGTAGTTACCCTTGTTGGCGTTGGCGGCGATCATCGCGTCCAGTGCCTTGGCCTGATCCGCCGGCCAGTGTTTGAGGTCGGTGGCGAAAGCCTGACCGGCCAGGCCCAAACCTACAGTCAGTGCGACAGCCAGAAATTTCGGTGTGAACTTCATCGATGCTTTCTCCCTGAGCTAAAGACATCGACGCTAACAAATATGTGTGACAGTCCTCGTCTGTCAGCGACCGCTCACGTCCCCATTGCGCCAAATGCATTGCCGAGAGCGACATGCGCTTATTCCAAAAACGACGGAAGACCTTCAATTTCGGTATTAAATCATTGCAAATCAAACTGTTAGGCTTACCGGTTCGCAGCAGCCCCGGAAGGCTGTTGGCACAGTCTTACCTGGAGATCTCATGAATCTACCGTTGATTCTCAACCTGCTGGTGTTCCTCGCCCTGCTCTTCGGTCTGGCGCAAACCCGCCACACCACTTGGAGCCTGGCGAAAAAAGTCCTGCTCGCGCTGGGATTGGGTGTTGCGTTCGGTGTTGCGCTGCACACGATCTACGGTGCCGGCAACCCGGTGCTGAAAGCCTCGATCGGCTGGTTCGATCTGGTTGGCAACGGTTACGTGCAGTTGCTGCAAATGATCGTCATCCCGCTAGTGTTCGCCTCGATCCTCAGCGCCGTGGCGCGCCTGCACAACGCTTCGTCGTTGGGCAAGATCAGCTTCCTGACCATCGGCACGCTGCTGTTCACCACGGCGATTGCGGCGCTGATCGGTATCGGCCTGACCAATCTGTTCGGCCTCACCGCTGAAGGTCTGGTCGCCGGCACCCAGGAAATGGCCCGTCTGCAAACCATCCAGACCGACTACGCCGGCAAGGTTGCCGACCTGAATGTGCCGCAATTGCTGCTGTCGTTTATCCCGCAGAATCCGTTCGCCGACCTGGCGCGGGCCAAGCCGACCTCGATCATCAGCGTGGTGATTTTCGCTGCGTTCCTCGGGGTTGCCGCGCTGCAACTGCTCAAGGACGACGTCGAGAAAGGTCAGAAAGTGATCAACGCCATCGACACCCTGCAAGCCTGGGTGATGCGTCTGGTGCGTCTGGTCATGAAGCTGACCCCGTACGGCGTGCTGGCGCTGATGACCAAAGTGGTCGCCGGTTCCAACCTGCAAGACATCATCAAGCTCGGCAGTTTCGTGGTGGTGTCGTACCTCGGCCTCGGTCTGATGTTTGTCGTCCACGGTTTGCTGGTGTCGGCGGCCGGGATCAACCCGCTGCGTTTCTTCCGCAAGATCTGGCCGGTGCTGACGTTCGCGTTCACCAGCCGCTCCAGCGCCGCCAGCATTCCGCTGAGCATTGAAGCGCAGACCCGTCGTCTGGGCATTCCACAATCGGTGGCGAGTTTTGCCGCTTCGTTCGGTGCGACCATCGGCCAGAACGGCTGCGCAGGCCTGTACCCGGCGATGCTGGCGGTGATGGTTGCGCCAACCGTTGGCATCAACCCGCTGGATCCGCTGTGGATCGCGACGCTGGTGGCGATTGTGACCCTGAGTTCGGCCGGTGTGGCCGGCGTGGGTGGCGGTGCGACGTTCGCCGCGCTGATCGTGCTGCCGGCGATGGGCTTGCCGGTGTCACTGGTGGCGTTGCTGATTTCGGTTGAGCCGCTGATTGATATGGGTCGTACGGCGTTGAACGTGAGTGGTTCGATTACTGCTGGTGCGATTACCAGTCAGGTGATGCAGCAGACCGATAAAGAGTTGCTGGATGCCGATGAGCATGCGGAGCTTGCTCAGGCTTAAGGTCTTCTTTGCCTGATCTGGCCCTATCGCTGGCAAGCCGGCTCCCACAGTGTCCGAGGTGAAACACATATTGTGTGAACACCATCGATCCCTGTGGGAGCTGGCTTGCCAGCGATGCTTTTAAGCCTTTTCCCAGACTTCGAAGTTGTACGCCGGTTTATCGCCTTCCGCCGGATTCGGCACGTTCGACACCAGTTTCCACTGGTGCAAATCGAACTCCGGAAACCATGCATCGCCCTCCGGGCTCAGCGCCACACGGGTCAAGTACAAGCGATCCGCATCAGCCAGCCCCTGCGCATACAACTGCGCCCCGCCAATCAGCATCAACTCATCGACGCCCTGCTCTTTCGCCCACTCTTCGGCGCGAACCACGGCAGCCTCCAGCGACGGATAAACCTCCGCACCTTCGAGCACCAGGTCTTGCTGACGGCTGACCACGATGTTCAACCGGCCCGGCAGCGGACGACCGAGGGAATCCCAGGTCTTGCGACCCATGATGATCGGCTTGCCCAAGGTCGTCGCCTTGAAGTATTTGAAGTCCCCCGGCAGGTGCCAGGGCATGCTGTTGTCGACGCCGATCACACGGTTTTCACCGAGGGCTGCGATCAGGCTGAGGGGGAGTGATTTAGTCATGCCGGCGAGGATACCAGAGCCTCGCTTGACCCGATAAGCGCCACAGCGGTTATGCTCACGGCTCAATTGAGCGACGGGATGCCGCGTGACACAACTGACTCCACTGCAAAACCTCTGGTTGACCGAAACCGTGCGCCTGCGCGAAGAACACGCAGGTCCCCTGGATGATCTGGAAGCCAATCGCCTGGCCCGCGCGGCCGGCGGTGATCTGCCGAGCCGGATTCAGCGCCGTGCGCTGTGGCTGGCTGAGCGTGACGGGCTGACATCTGCACTCAAACACTGGCTGCAAGGCGCGCGTCTGGCGCTGATGTTGCTGATGATTTTCGCCGTATTGAGCGGTGCCGGGCTGGCCTTCGCCGCGCTGGGACAAACCCCGGTCAACGTGTTCTGGGCCTTGGGCAGCCTGCTCGGGCTGAATCTGATTCTGTTGCTGAGCTGGGCGCTGGGGCTGATTTTTGCCGGCGAACACGGTGCCACTTTGGGCCGCCTGTGGTTGTGGCTCAGCGAAAAGTTCGCCCGCGACGCCAAAGCCGCGCAACTGGCGCCAGCGCTGCTGCTGATGCTCCAGCGCCAGAAGCTCAATCGCTGGGCGCTGGGTGCATTGGTCAACGGCTTGTGGTTATTGGCGATGCTCAGCGCACTGATTCTGTTGCTGACGCTGATGGCGACCCGGCGCTACGGCTTTGTCTGGGAAACCACGATTCTCAGTGCCAACACCTTTATCCACGTCACTCAGGCACTCGGCTATCTGCCGTCGCTGCTCGGTTTCAATGTGCCGACCGTGGAGATGATCCGCGCCAGCGGCGACAGCGCACTCGACATCGAAAGCGCCCGCCAGGCCTGGGCGACATGGCTGGTTGGCGTGCTGGTGGTCTACGGCGTCGTCCCGCGGTTGTTGCTCGCGCTGTTTTGCCTGTGGCGCTGGAATGCCGGCAAAGCCGCACTGCGTCTGGACTTGAACCTGCCCGGCTACGCGCAACTGCGCGAACGCCTGATGCCCACCAGCGAACGCCTCGGCGTCAACGACCCGGAGCCTGCGCAGATGCATCGCGTCGAAAGCGGCGTGGGTGAACTCGCCAGCGAAGGCGCGCTGCTGGTCGCCATCGAACTCGATGAGCAACGCCCATGGCCGCCCGCCCTGCCGAAAAGCGTCAGCAACGCCGGCATCCTCGACAGCCGCGAATCGCGCACCAAACTCCTCGAACAACTGAGCCGCTTCCCCCCGGCACGTCTGGCGATTGCCTGTGATCCACGACGTTCGCCGGATCGCGGCAGCCTCGCCTTGATCGCCGAATTGGCACGCAGTGCGGGCGAAACCCGGGTCTGGCTGCTGCAAGCGCCACCCGGCGAAGCGCTGGACGCCGAGCGCCTCGGTGACTGGCACATTGCGCTGCAACAACTGGAGTTGCCCTTCGCCGATTGCGCACCGCTGAACTGGCTGGAGACGGGTCATGACTGATACCTGGAAAGCGCCGCTGAAACTCGCGGTGGTCGGCCACACCAACGTCGGCAAAACCTCACTGTTGCGTACGCTGACTCGTGATGTCGGCTTCGGCGAGGTCTCCCATCGCCCAAGCACCACCCGCCATGTCGAAGGCGCGCGGTTGTCGGTGGACGGCGAACCGTTGCTCGACCTCTACGACACGCCGGGGCTGGAAGACGCCATCGCCCTGCTGGATTTTCTCGAACGCCTGGAACGCCCCGGCGAACGCCTCGACGGCCCGGCGCGGCTGGTGCGGTTTCTCGACGGCAGCGAGGCGCGTCAGCGTTTCGAACAGGAAGCCAAGGTGCTGCGGCAACTGCTCGCCTCCGACGCCGGTTTGTATGTCATCGACGCCCGCGAGCCGGTGTTGGCCAAGTATCGCGATGAACTGGAAGTGCTCGCCAGTTGCGGTAAACCGCTGCTGCCGGTGCTGAATTTCGTCAGCAGTGCCAATCACCGTGAACCGGATTGGCGTGAAGCATTGGCGCGGCTCGGATTGCACGCATTGGTGCGTTTCGACAGCGTCGCGCCGCCGGAGGATGGCGAGCGGCGGCTGTACGAGAGTCTGGCGTTATTGCTGGAAACGGCGCGACCGCAACTGGAACGGTTGATCGCTGATCAGCAAGCCCAGCGCCTCGCCCGCCAGCAAAGTGCGGCGCGCCTGATCGCCGAATTGCTGATCGACTGCGCCGCGTGTCGACGCAGTGTGGTCAGTGAAGCCGAGCAGGAACAGCAAGCCATCAGCGAATTGCGCAAAGCCGTGCGTCAGCGCGAGCAAAAATGCGTCGAAGCGCTGCTCAAGCTCTATGCGTTTCGCCCGCAGGATGCGGCGGCGAGTGATTTGCCTCTGCTGGATGGGCGTTGGGGCGATGACCTGTTCAATCCGGAAACCCTCAAGCAACTCGGTGTGCGGGTCGGTGGCGGCATCGCCGCAGGCGCGGCGGCGGGGGCTGGCGTCGATTTGCTGGTCGGCGGAATTACTCTCGGCGCAGCGGCGTTGGCTGGCGCGATTGCTGGCGGTGCGCTGCAAACGGTGCGCAGTTATGGCAGTCGCTTGCTCGGCAAGATCAAAGGCCAGCGGGAATTGACGGTGGATGACGGGGTGCTGCGGTTATTGGCGTTGCGCCAGCGGCAGTTGTTGCTGGCGCTGGATCAGCGTGGACATGCGGCGATGGACGCGGTTCAGGTGGCGACGCCGCAGGACAAGACCTGGCGTGAGGGCAAGTTGCCCGAGGCGCTGAGCAAGGCGCGGGCGCATCCGCAGTGGTCGTCGTTGAATCCGCAGGCGAAATTGAATCAGGCGGAGCGGCAGGAGCAGATTGAGTCTTTGGCCAAAGAGCTCTAGCGCCTGACCTGGCCCCTTCGCTGGCAAGCCAGCTCCCACAGTGTCCGAGGTGGAACACATATTGTGTGAACACCATCGATCCCTGTGGGAGCTGGCTTGCCAGCGATAGCCGCACCTCGGTCTAACGCCTCAAGCAGCCAAAAGTCGCGCCGCTTTGTCCTTCAAAACCCCAAGATCCATCACCGGCACCGCCGTTTCCTTGGCCAGCTCATCCCACTGCCGCATCCGCAGACTGACCGCACACAGCGGATCGCGCTCAAACACATCCGCCTCAGCCCCCGTCATCACCCCGCCCTGATATTCCAGCGTCCGGCGACTCGCTTCACTCAAACGCTCGAAATACCCCGGCTCGCGTAAGGTCAGATACCGCTTGGCCTGCACGTGATATTCCACCAAACGTGCCAACCGCTCGCTGAAGCCGGCCTCACGCAGATAATCGGCACCCAACCGTTCATGGCTGACCACCCCATAGCCGCCCATGCTCTGTGCACCTTCTGCACACAAATGACCAATGTCGTGAAAGAACGCCGCCAGCACCACTTCGTCATCAAAACCTTCGGCCATCGCCAACTGCGCGGCCTGAGACATGTGCTCGATCTGCGACACCGGTTCGCCGATGTAATCACTGGTGCCGAAGCGTTCATACAGCCCGAATACCCGCGCAATGACTTGTTGGTGATCGGCCATCAGATTTCCTCCAGCAGCTGCGCCACGTTGCGCTCGGCCATCGCCGGGCCGACGCTCATGCCGACGCCCGTGTGCATCAGCGCCACACTTAACCCCGGAGCCGGGCGCAAAAACGAAAACGGCCCAGGCCCCCGGGAACCATAGACGCCCTGCCAGCGCTCGACCACTTGCACCTTGCAGCCCAGCGTCTGCTCGGCCAGTTCGATCATCCAGTTGTCCACGTGCTCGGCGTTGAATGGCGATGGATCGCTGCCGTAATGGTGCGAGTCGCCGATGATCAACTCGCCGTACGGCGTCGGACTGATCAGCAGGTGGATACCGTTTTCATGCAGGTGCGGTTGCTCGCGCAGGATCTGCGCCTGCACCGCCGCCGCTTCCGGCAGGTCGGCAAAGGCGCCGTAGTGCACGCAGCTCAGGCCGGTGAGCAAGGCGTGTTGCAGATTCAGCTCGATCTGCGGTTTTGCGCGGAGCATTTGCAGACGGCAGATCTGCGGATCGAGCGTGGCAATCGGCTCGGCCAGCAAGGTCTGATAGTCGTGGCCGGAGCAGACAATGATCTGCTTGGCGCTGAAACGGCCGACAGTGCTTTGCAGGTGCCCCGGCTCGACATCGCGCACCAGCGTGGAGAAGTGGAATTCGACGCCGAGGTCGCGGCGCAGGTAGTCGATCAGCGCCGGAATCGCTTCGCGCGAGTACAACTGTTGATCGTCCATCCCGTGCAGAGCGGCGCGGTGATGGCTGAACTGGCCGTTGTACAAATCGCGCAGTGCCGCGCCGCGCAGTAGGTCGACGTTGTAACCGTGTTCGACGGCGCGCCCGGCGCAGAAGGCTTCGAGCAAATGTTCTTCGGCTTCGGTGCGGGCGAACAGGTACGAGCCGTTGCGTTTGATTTTCAGCCCGGCAAGTTGCGCCCAGTCGCCCCAGATCTCGCGGCTGGCCTTGGCCAGTTCGAGCATTTGGCCTGGCGGCTGACCAGTGACCAGCGCCTGACCGAAGTTGCGCACCGAAGCGCCGAGGGGCGTGGCAGTGCGTTCGAAGACGGCGACCTTGAGGCCGCGTTTGGCGGCGGCGTAGGCGTGGGACAGGCCGAGAATGCCGGCGCCTACGATGAGCAGGTCTTTGTGGTGTGTCATTTAGAGATGCTCTGAATGCGAGACCGCTATCGCTGGCAAGCCAGCTCCCACAGTTGACCGAGTTGTCCAGACGGACGCGGTCCAGTGTGGGAGCTGGCTTGCCAGCGATGAGGCCCTGTCAGTCAATAAAGATCTTACTTGGCGGCGACTTTCTCGGACTTGCCGTCATAGCGCTTGCGCCACTCGGTGAGGATCTCGTCGCGATTCTTCGAGGCCCAGGCAAAGTCGTTCTTGATCAAACGCTGCTCGTAATCGGCCGGCAGTTCGGTCTGCGGCTTGGCGATGCCCGGCTGCGCGAGGACGGCGAAGTTCTCCTTGTACAGGTCCATCGCCTCGGCGCTGGCGGAGAAGTCCGCGAGTTTCTTCGCCGCGTCTTCATGCGGCGTGCCTTTGATCACGGCCGTCGCTTCGATCTCCCAGCCCAGGCCTTCCTTCGGCAGGATGATGTCCAGCGGCGCGCCCTGGCGCTTCAACTGTACGGCCGGGTATTCAAAGGAAATGCCGATCGGGAATTCCCCCGCCGCCGCCAGTTTGCAAGGCTTGGAACCGGAGTGAACGTACTGGCCGATGTTCTGGTGCAGACCATCCATGTAGGCCCAGCCCTGCTTCTCGCCGAAGGTTTGCAGCCAGGCGCTGACGTCGAGGAAACCGGTGCCGGACGACGCCGGGTTGGGCATGACGATCTTGCCTTTGTACTCAGGCTTGGTCAGGTCCTGCCAGCTCACCGGTTTGCTCAAGCCCTGCTTTTCGGCTTCGACAGTGTTGAAACAAATGGTTGCGGCCCACACGTCCATGCCGACCCAGGCGGGCGGGTTGGCAGCGTCGCGGTAGTTCGCGCCGATCTTGCCCAGATCCTTCGGCGCGTAGCTTTGCAGCATGCCCTGCTGGTCGAGGATCGCCAGACTGGAAGCCGCGAGGCCCCACACCGCATCAGCCTGCGGACGGGCCTTTTCGGCCAGCAGTTTGGCGGTGATGATCCCGGTGGAATCGCGTACCCATTTGATTTCGACGTCCGGGTTGGCCTTCTCGAAAGCCTCTTTGTAGGACTTCAGTTGCTCGGCTTCGAGGGCGGTGTACACCGTCAACTCGGTTTTTGCCGCGAAGGCATTCAGGCTGAATGTCGCGAGCACAGCAGCGGCCAGGGCCATAGGCTTGAACATGATCGTTTTCCTGTCTTTTGGAGTTGAGGGTTACGGGAAAAATCAGTGACCGGGCGCGGTTTGCCGCCAGGCCTGGGAACGGCGCAGCAAGCCGCGCGAAGCCCACGCCAGCAGCAAGGACACGCCCGCCGAGGTGAACAGAATCAGGGTCGACATCGCCGCCGCGCCGCCGACGTTGCCGGCGTCATCCATATTCAGCACCGCGACCGCCGCGAGGATGGTGTCGGGGCTGTAGAGGAAGATCGCCGCCGACACCGTGGTCATCGCCGAAACGAACAGGTAGCGCACAATGTCCAGCAGCGCCGGCAGGCAGATCGGCACGGTGACGCGCAGGTAGTGGCGGTACAGCGGCGCCTTGAGCGACAGCGCGGCGGCTTCGAACTCGGCATCGAGTTGGCGCAGCGCGGTGGTCGCAGTCATTTGCGCGGTGGTCAAATAGTGAGCAATGGTGCAGACGATCAGCAGCGTCATCGTCCCGTACAGCACGTGCAGCGGGTTGCCGGTGAGGTTGAAGAAGAAGACGTAACCCAGACCGAGCACCAGCCCCGGCACCGCCATCGGGATGAAACTGAGCATGCGCAACGTCAGGTTGAGGCCGCGCTGGCTGCGGGTTTTCTCCATCAGATAGGCGCCAGTGAAAATCAGCACGCTGCCGATCAACGCCGTACCTAGCGCCATCTTCAAACTGTTGCTGTACGCCAGCCAGCCACCGCCAGCGGTTTCGTTGAACTGGTAATGGTTCAGCGACAGCGACAGGTTGTATGGCCAGAACTTCACCAGCGACGAGAACACTGCCATGCCGAATACCAGAATCAACGCGGCGCTGATCAACAAGACAATCGCTAGATAGCAGCCATCACGCAGTTTCGACGGTGCCGGTTTGAACACCTGCGCGCGGCCACTCATCGAGTCGCCGTGACGCCGACGCAACCAGGCATCGACACCGAAGCTGAACAGCGCCGGCAGCAACAGCACCATGCCGATCAACGCCCCGCGACCGAACTGCTGCTGACCGACCACGGCTTTGTAGGCTTCCAGCGCCAGCACTTGGTAGTCGCCACCAACCACCACCGGCACGCCGAAATCGGTGATGGTGAGGGTGAACACCAGACAGAACGCGGCGAACACCGCCTGACGGGTCGCCGGCCAGGTGATGCTGCGGAACGCTTTGGCAGGACTGGCGCCCATGCTCGATGCGGCATCGAACAGGCGCGCATCGGCCAGCGACAGCGCCGACAGCAAAATCATCAGCGCATGGGGAAAGGTGTAGATCACCTCACCCAGGACAATCCCCCAGAACCCGTAGATGTTGTCCGAGAGCAAGCCGCGCAACATGCCCTGATTGCCGAACAGATAGACCAGCGCAATCCCCGGCAGCATCGACGGCGCCATCAACGGCAGCAGGGAAATTCCGCGCCAGATGCCCTTGGCCGGAATCAGCGTGCGTTGCAGCGCGTAGGCAAACAGGTAGGCCAGCGGTACGACGATGGCCGCCACGCTGAGGGAAACTTTCAGGCTGTTACCGAGCAACCAGTGGAAATTGTCGCTGGTCACCAGCTCCTTGGCGGCGAGCCAGCCACCGCCCTGCCCGGCCTCGCTACTGAAGCCACGCCAGAAGATCGCCAGCAGCGGCAACAACACCGCGACACCAAGCAAAAGCAGCAAGAAGACTTTGCCGCCGACTACAAAGATGCGGTCGCCAATCTCGGCTTTCGAAGACTGTCGCACCTGCTTGTGCGGTAGCGGCAGCGCGAGGTTGCTGTTCATCAGGCAAACACCTGCAGGCTGCGCGGCGGCAAGGCGACCATGATCTGCTGGGCGCCGAGGCGCGGCATTGCTTCCGGGGCCAGTTCAGCGAGCAGCGCGTGGCCCGGCAGTTGATCGAGTTCGAAGCTCATGCGGCAGCGATTGCCGAGGAAGGTGATCTCACGGACTTTGGCCGGGAACAGGTTTTCTTCATGCACCAGCGGATTGACGTTGATCGCTTCCGGGCGGCAGAACAGTCGCCCCGAGGCGCCGCTCACGCTGCCGTCGGCCAGACGCACATTCATTCCGCCAACCCGCGCGTGGCTGTCACTGCTGCGCTGGAACGGCAGCCAGTTACCCTGGCCGACAAACTCGGCCACGAACGGCGTGGCCGGGCGGTTGTAGATTTCCTGCGGGGTGGCGTATTGCTCGACGCGGCCGTTGTTCATCACGGCAATACGGTCGGCCATCAGCATGGCTTCGTCCTGATTGTGGGTGACCATCAGGGTGGTGATGCCGAGGTTGCGTTGCAGCTGGCGCAGCTCGGTGCACAGGTGCTCGCGGACGCGGGCGTCGAGGGCGGACATCGGTTCGTCGAGCAACAATAACGAAGGTGCTGGGGCCAGAGCGCGAGCCAGCGCGACGCGTTGCTGTTGGCCACCGGACAATTGGCCGGGGTATTTTTTCTCACTGCCGGTGAGGCCGACCAGTTCCAGCATCTGCCCGACGCGACGGCGCACTTCGTCGCGACCGCTGCCGGCCAGGCCGTAGGCAATGTTCGCTTCGACGGTCAGATTGGGGAACAGCGCGTAGGACTGAAACAGAATACCGTAGTCCCGGGCTTGTGGCGCAAGGTGCGAAACGTCGCGGTCACCCAGGTACAACTCGCCGCTGTCCTGCTTTTCCAGACCGGCGATGCAGCGCAGCAGCGTGGTTTTACCGCAACCCGAGGGGCCGAGCAGACAGACCAGCTCACCGGCCGCGACGTCGAGGGAGACGTTATCCAGCGCAGTAAAAGCGCCAAAGCGCTTCTGCACGCCGCGCACTTTCATCGGCGCACCGGGGTTGGTCAGGGCAGTTGCGATTGCAGGATTCATGGGACAGACCTCATCAAGCAGATGAGGGCCATCCTAGAGTTGTAATGCGTCCGTCATGTGGCAGTGAGGCAAAAACGGCCGATAGTGGTATTCGGGGATTTTGGTTCACCAGAGATCGTTCCCACGCTCTGCGTGGGAACGCCTCATCGGACGCTCCGCGTTCGGCTGTTGGGACGCAGAGCGTCCCGGGCTGCGTTCCCACGCAGAGCGTGGGAACGATCATTACGCCGGGGACATCTCTTGGGCCAAGCCGAGAAATGCCGCCGGCAACCGCGCATTCTTCCTCTCTTTGAGGCAATACAGATACTCGGGAATCTGCGGCGCTTTCTCGATCGTAAGCACGCGCAACTGCGGATCATGCGGCACTTCCTGCCGGGCAATGATGCTGATGCCGATGTTGCGCAACACCGCCTCACGGATCGACTCACGGCTGCCAATCTCCAGCAGTGGCCCAAAACTCACGCCCGCGCTGGCCAGTAACTCTTCAGTCAATCGCCGCGTGGTCGAGCCGGTCTCACGCATCAGCAAGGTATGCCCGGCCAGTGCGCTCAATGTCACATGCTCCTGCGCCGCCAGCGGATGATTGCGATGCACCGCCAGCACCAGCGGATCTGTGCCCAGCACCCGGCGAATCAGCCGTGCATCCTCGAGCAATTGCGACGAGGCAGCCACATCCACCCGGTAATCCTCCAGCGCTTCCAGCACCTGCTGCGAGTTGCCGATTTCCACCGACACTTCCACCTGCGGCAGGCGCTCGCGGAAGGTCTTGACCAGATCGAGGATGTAATACGGCGCGGTGGCAGCGATGCGCAGCGTGCCCTGCACCTGACCGCTGTTGCGCAGGAAGAATTCGATGTCGGCCTCCTGCTGCAACAGCGCCTTGACCATCGGCAGCAACCGCGCGCCTTCGTCGCTGACGCTCAGCCGGCGACCGCCACGGTAAAACAGTTCCACCGAATACTGACTTTCCAGATTGCGGATCTGCGTGGTCACGGTCGGTTGGCTGAGGCCGAGCTTTTTCGCCGCCAGGGTGATGCTGCCCAGGCGGGCCACCATGTAAAACGCCTTTAGCTCGGCACTCAGCACAACCATCCCTCATCGTTTACTTGCGCAGCAGGCGCAAGCCGTTGAACACCACCAACAGGCTCACGCCCATGTCGGCGAACACAGCCATCCACATGGTGGCGAGTCCGGCGAAGGTTACCCCAAGAAAGATAGCTTTGATCACCAGTGCCAATGCGATGTTCTGTTTCAGGATGCTTGCGGTGTTGCGCGACAGGCTGATGAACGCCGGGATCTTGCGCAGATCGTCGTCCATCAGGGCAACATCGGCGGTTTCGATCGCAGTGTCGGTGCCCGCTGCGGCCATGGCAAAACCGATTTCGGCACGGGCCAGTGCCGGGGCGTCGTTGATGCCGTCGCCGACCATGCCGACGCGATGACCTTTACCGTAAAGCTCTTCGATGGCTTGCAGTTTGTCAGTTGGCAACAAGTCGCCCTTGGCCTGATCGATGCCGACCTGAACGGCAATCGCCTGCGCGGTGTGTACGTTATCGCCGGTGAGCATCAAGGTTTTCACGCCCAGTGCGTGCAACTGGCGGATCGCTTCGCGGCTGGTTTCCTTGACCGTGTCGGCCACGGCAAACAGCGCCAACGGGCCGGAGCTGTCGAGCAGCAGCACCACCGACTTGCCCTGCTTCTCCAGCGCGAACAGCTTTTCTTCCAGTTGCGGCGAGCACAGACCCAGCTCTTCCACCAGACGGTGGTTGCCCAAGTGGTAGGTCTGACCGCCAATTTCACCTTTGACACCACGCCCGGCCAGCGCTTCGAAGTTATCCACACTCAGCGCCGCGAAGTTTTTATCCACAGCCGCATTGGCGATGGCCAGCGACACCGGGTGATCGGAGCGCCCGGCCAACGCACCAGCAATTGCCGGGGCCGTGGCGTCGGCGGTTGGATCAAGGGATAGGTAATCGGTCTGCACCGGTTTGCCGTGGGTGATCGTCCCGGTTTTATCCAGCGCCAGATAGTCGAGCTTGAAACCGCCCTCCAGGTACACACCGCCCTTGACCAGAATGCCTTTGCGCGCCGCCGCCGCGAGGCCGCTGACGATGGTCACTGGGGTGGAAATCACCAGCGCACACGGGCAAGCCACCACCAGCAGCACCAGCGCGCGGTAGATCCAGTCGAACCACACCGCGCCCATGAACAACGGCGGAATGATCGCCACGGCCAGCGCCAGGACGAACACCACCGGGGTGTAGATTTTCGAGAATTGATCGACGAAACGTTGAGTCGGTGCACGCGCACCTTGGGCTTGCTCGACGGCGTGGATGATTCGCGCCAGCGTCGAGTTATTCGCCGCCGCAGTCACCGTATATTCCAGCGAACCCGCCTGGTTGATGGTGCCGGCGAAGACTTTGTCGCCAACGGTTTTCTCCACCGGCAGGCTTTCACCGGTAATCGGCGCCTGGTCGATGGTCGAGCTGCCGCTGACCACTTCGCCATCCAGCGCGATGCGTTCACCGGGTTTTACCCGCACACGGGCACCCAGTTCGACGATTTTCACCTCCTGCTCAAGCCAAACGCCGTCAGCCTGCTGCACGGTCGCCTGCTCGGGCGTCATCTGCATCAGGCCACCGATTGCATTGCGCGCACGGTCCAGCGAGCGCGCTTCGATCAACTCGGCCACGGTGAACAGGAACATTACCATCGCCGCTTCCGGCCACTGACCGATGAGGATGGCACCGGTCACCGCGATGCTCATCAGCGCATTGATGTTGAGATTAAGGTTCTTCAGGGCGATCCAGCCCTTTTTATAGGTGGTCAGGCCACCGCTGAGGATCGACACCAGCGCAATGATCGCCACCACCCAGGTCGGCGCGGCGTTGGTGAAGTGGATGACTTCGGCAGCCAGTGCACCGACACCGGACAGTGCCAGTGGCCACCAGTGTTTTTTCACTGCCGCAGGTGCCGGCGCTTCGACGCCCGCTTCCAACGGCTCGGCGTGCATGCCGAGGGACTTGATCGCCTCGGTGATGGGCTCGGTGCCCGGCAGCGTGTGAGTCACGCCGAGCACACGGTTGATCAGGTTGAATTCCAACTGCTCAACGCCGGCCAGTTTGCCGAGTTTGTTCTGGATCAGCGTCTGCTCGGTCGGACAGTCCATCGCCTCGATGCGGAAACTGCTCAACCGCGCATCGGCGCTGGTCTTTTCGCTCAGTTGCACCCGCGCAGGCGCGGCGGCTTCCGACGAGCAGCAGGAGTCCTCGTGCGCATGAACCGGTGCCGGTGCTGCGACTTTCGACCCGCAGCAAGCATCGCCGCCATGGGAATGCTTATGCACAGGCTGCAATTTATGACTGTGATCGTGCCCGTCGCCGGGCTTGTGGGTGTGCTGGGAATCGCTCATTGGTCGCGTCCATGAAGGTGCCTGTTGCCAAGTAAAGACCCTGTAGCCACTATAGGGTCAAGCACCCTTTTGGAGATTGCCGTCATGAAGATCGGAGAACTGGCCAAACTCACCGACTGCGCCGTGGAAACCATCCGCTATTACGAGCGCGAAAACCTGCTGCCGGAACCGGCCCGCAGCGACGGCAACTACCGCGTTTACACCCAGGCCCACGCCGAACGCCTGACCTTCATCCGCAACTGCCGCACCCTCGACATGACGCTCGAAGAGATCCGCAGCCTGCTGGCGATGCGGGATAGCCCGCAGGATCAGTGTGAGAGCGTTAATACCCTGATCGACGAGCATATCCAGCATGTGAAAGCGCGGATTGATGGGTTGCTGGCGTTGCAGACACAACTGCTCGACCTGCGCCAACGCTGTGGCGAGGGGCCGGGGGCGGATCAGTGCGGGATTTTGCAGCGGCTGGAAGTGAGTGGCGGGGTTGTGGCGACGGAAATCGAACACTCCCACGTGGGCCGCAGCCACGGCCATTAAGAACACCGAGTATCCCTGTGGGAGCTGGCTTGCCAGCGATAGCGGTTTTACAGACACATCAATGTTGAATGTGCCGCCGTCATCGCTGGCAAGCCAGCTCCCACAGGTTTATTGGCAAGCCTTCAGACCGCCATCGGCGCAGTCATCGGCGCGTGATGCTCGTAACCTTCCAGCGAGAAGTCGCTCGGCTCAACCAGCTCCAGCCATTCCGGTTGATACACACCGGTCTTGGCAAACTCCGGCACGCGGTCGGAGATCTTCAGCTTCGGCATGGCGAACGGCTCGCGCTTGAGCTGTTCGTTGAGCATGTCGAGGTGGTTCTCGTAGACGTGTGCATCACCGATGAAATAGGTGAACCAGCGCGGCGTGTAGCCGGTCAGGCGACCGATCAGGCTCAGCAGCGCGGCGCCTTCGGTGAGGTTGAACGGCGTGCCCAGGCCCAGGTCGTTGGAACGGATGTAGAGGGTCAGAGAAATCTCTTTGGTCTCGACATTCGGGTGGAACTGATACAGCAGGTGGCACGGCGGCAGGGCCATTTCATCCAGCTGAGCGACGTTCCAGCCGTGGAACAGGATGCGACGGCTGCCCGGATCGTTGATGATCGTGTCGACGCACTGGCGCACCTGATCGATGGCTTTGTACAGCACCACGTAGGCCTGGCCGCCTTCTTCGCCTTGGGCGATCTGCTTGTAGCCGTTGTTCAAGGTTTGTTCGATGGCGGCGGTGTTGCTCAGCGGGATCTGCTTGTACGCCGGCCATTTGCGCCATTGCACGCCGTAGATCTCGCCGAGGTCGTCGTCGCCCTGACGGAACGGGTTGGCCAGCCATTGTGCGTTTTCGTTGGCGTTCTGGTCCCAGACCTTGCAGCCCAGTGCACGGAATTCAGCGGCATTGTTGACGCCACGCAGAAAGCCGCACATCTCGCCGATGGCCGATTTGAAGGCCATCTTGCGGGTGGTGATCGCCGGGAAACCTTCCTGCAGATCGAAACGCAGCATCGCCCCCGGGAAACTGATGGTGTTGATGCCGGTGCGGTTGGCCTGTTTGGTGCCGTTCTGAATGACGTGCGAGACCAGTTCGAGATATTGCTTCATGAGTTACCTGTGTCCTTGGAGCCCCGGCGTCGCGCGCCGGGGTTCGTAGTTTAAGCCGTCGGTGCGAGCGGTGCTGCCGGCGCGCGACGATAGGCCAGCCAGATCAGGAACAGCCCGCCGATGATCATCGGCACGCACAGAACCTGCCCCATGGTCAGCCAGTTCCAGGCCAGATAGCCCAGTTGCGCATCCGGGACGCGGACGAACTCGACGATGAAACGGAAGATGCCGTAAAAAAGCGCGAACATGCCGGAAACGGCCATGGTCGGGCGCGGTTTGCGCGAGAAAATCCACAGGATCAGGAACAGCGCCACGCCTTCGAGGGCGAACTGATACAGCTGCGAGGGGTGACGCGGCAGTTGCGCCGGATCGCTGAACGGCGGGAAGACCATGGCCCACGGCACGTCGGTGGCCTTGCCCCACAACTCGGCGTTGATGAAGTTGCCGATACGCCCGGCACCCAGACCGATCGGCACCATAGGCGCGACGAAGTCCATCAACTGGAAGAACGACTTGCCGTTACGCTTGCCGAACCACAGGGCCGCGAGCATCACCCCGATAAAGCCGCCGTGGAACGACATGCCGCCCTTCCACACTTCGAAAATCAGCGTCGGGTTGGCCAGGTAAGCGCTCAGGTCGTAGAAAAGCACATAGCCCAGACGCCCGCCGACAATCACGCCCATCGACAGCCAGAAGATCAGATCGGAGAGCTTCTCCTTGGACCAGGTCGGGTCGAAGCGGTTGAGCCGGCGCGACGCCAGCAGCCACGCACCGCCGATGCCGATCAGGTACATCAGACCGTACCAGTGGATTTTCAGCGGACCGATGGCCAGGGCCACCGGGTCGATCTGCGGGTAAGGCAGCATTGCGACTCCTCGTTAGAGTTGAAACCAAAATTCCCGGGCGACGCTGCCACCTCAGGATTAAGTCAGGATTGCGGCGCGGTTAAAGCAGAAAGCTCAAACCCACGCTGAACAGCAAAGCGGCGAACAGCCGTTTCAGCAAGCGCGGCGACAATCGATGTGCCAAACGCGCGCCGATGCGGGCGAAGACCATGCTGGTCAGGGCGATGCCCAACAACGCCGGCAAATAAACAAAACCGAGACTATGGGCTGGCAGCAACGGATCATGCCAGCCCAGAATCATGAAACTTAATGCACTGACCAGAGCGATCGGCAGGCCACAGGCTGATGAAGTCGCCACGGCTTGCTGCATCGGCACACTGCGCCAGGTCAAAAACGGAACGGTGAGCGAACCGCCACCGACGCCAAATATCGCCGAGGCCCAACCAATCACACTGCCGGCCACGGTCAGACCGAGTTTGCCCGGCACGGTTCGGCTGGCCTTGGGTTTGATATCCAGCGCCAGTTGCACGGAAATCACCAGGGCGAACACACCGATGATTTTTTGCAGGTTTGGCCCCGAGATCGCTTCAGCGGTCAGCGCACCGAAACCGGCACCGAGCAAAATGCCCACCGCCATCCACATGAAGATCGGCCAGCGCACCGCACCACGCCGATGATGTTCACGCACAGCGTTGACCGAGGTGAAAATGATCGTTGCCAGCGACGTACCCACCGCCAGATGCGTCAGGATCGATTGGTCAAAGCCTTGCAGGGTGAAACTGAACACCAGCACCGGGACAATGATGATCCCGCCCCCCACTCCGAACAGCCCGGCCAGTACGCCCGCACAGGCGCCCAGCGCCAGATAGAGCAGAAACTCCATGACCGTCTCCCAAGGCGCATCGCCAAAACCGGAGCGGCATGGTAACGGATGCATGGCCTCCTGCTCCACTTGCGATGGATGCACGGACGCTGGATGCGTAGAGTGAGCAAAAAACACACAAGGACCACCTTATGTGCCTGATTGTTTTCGCCTGGCGCCCGGGCCATGCCCAGCCGCTGATCGTCGCGGCCAACCGTGACGAATTCTATGCCCGGCCAAGCCTGCCGCTGGCGCAATGGCCGGAGGCGCCGCAGGTGCATGCCGGGCGTGATCTGGAGGCTGGTGGGACCTGGCTCGGCATCGGCGCCAATGGCCGCTTTGCCGCACTGACCAATATTCGCGATCCGCATCAGCCGCCGGCCCGCAAGTCACGGGGCGAGTTGGTGGCGCGGTTTCTGACGGGTGATGCGTCGATTGATGATTATTTGAACGATGTGGTCGGACGTGCGCCGGAATATGCCGGGTTCAATCTGCTGCTCGGCAACAGCCATGAACTGTGGCTCTTCAATGCGCGGATGTCCGAGCCGGTGATGCTTGAGCCCGGTGTTTACGGACTGTCGAATGCCGGGCTGGATACGCCGTGGCCGAAGTTGCTCAAGGCCAAGGCAGCGTTGAGCGCGGTGCTGGATGATCCGCAGCCTGGGCGGTTGCTGGAGCTGCTGGGCGATGCGCAGACCGCGCCGTTTGCCGAGTTGCCGGATACCGGGGTGGGTCTGGCGACGGAGTCATTGTTGTCGAGTGTGTTTATCGCCAGCCAGAGTTACGGGACGCGGGCGAGTACGGCGCTGGTGGTGCAGGCGGACGGGACGCGGCGGATGGTGGAGCGGAGTTTCGGGCCGTATGGCGGGCATTTGGGTGAGGTAGAGGTTTTGGTTTAGCGTTGCAGGGTAGGCCGCCATCGCTGGCAAGCCAGCTCCCACAGGTTTCTCGGGTGTTCACACGCTCGGTGAACGGTGAAGATCCTTGTGGGAGCTGGCTTGCCAGCGATGGGGCCAGCAGCCTTTTAGAGAGCTTTGTTGACCGCCGGCGGATTGATCTTCGACAACCCAAGATTCTTCAGCGCCAGTTGCAACGAGCTGTGGATAACTTGCGGGTTATCGATTGTCATCAGCTCAGCCAGCAACTCCTTGGCCTTGCTCAGATTGACCTGACGCAACATCCATTTCACCTTCGGCAAGTTGGTGGCGTTCATCGACAGGCTGTCGAAGCCCATCGCCATCAACAGCACCGCCGCCGCCGGATCGCCGGCCATCTCGCCGCAGATACTCACCGGTTTGCCTTCGGCATGGGCATCACGCACCACGGTTTGCAGGGCTTGCAGCACCGCCGGGTGCAGGTAGTCATAGAGGTCGGCCACACGCGGGTTGTTACGGTCGACTGCCAGCAAATACTGGGTCAAGTCGTTGGAACCGACGGACAGGAAGTCGACCATCCGCGCCAGTTCCTTGGTCTGGTACACGGCCGCCGGAATCTCGATCATCACGCCAATCGGCGGCATCGGCACGTCGGTGCCTTCGTCGCGCACTTCACCCCAGGCCCGGTGAATCAGGTGCAAGGCTTCTTCGAGTTCATGAGTGCCGGAGATCATCGGCAGCAGAATCCGCAGGTTGTTCAGGCCTTCGCTGGCCTTGAGCATCGCGCGGGTCTGCACCAGGAAGATTTCCGGGTGGTCGAGGGTGACGCGAATGCCGCGCCAGCCGAGGAACGGGTTGTCTTCCTTGATCGGGAAGTACGACAGCGACTTGTCACCACCGATGTCGAGGCTGCGCATGGTTACCGGTTGCGGGTGGAACGCGGCGAGCTGTTCACGATAGATCGCCAGTTGTTCCTTCTCGCTCGGGAAGCGCTGGTTGATCATGAACGGCACTTCGGTGCGGTACAGGCCGACACCTTCGGCGCCACGCTTCTGCGCCCGCGCCACATCGGCCAGCAGGCCGGTGTTGACCCACAGCGGCATGCGGTGGCCATCGAGGGTCACGCACGGCAGGTCGCGCAGGGTGTCGAGGCCCAGCGCCAGTTGCTTCTCTTCTTCAACGACTTCGGCGAACTGCTTGCGCAGCACTTCGCTCGGGTTGGTGTAGACCTCGCCGCGCGTACCGTCGACGATCATTTCGATGCCGTCGACCTTGGCGTACGGCAGGTCAACCAGACCCATCACCGTCGGAATGCCCATGGCCCGGGCGAGGATCGCGACGTGGGAGTTACCCGAACCAAGTACCGACACCAGACCGACCAGCGTGCCTTCCGGCACCTCGCCGAGCATTGCCGGCGTCAGTTCTTCGCTGACCAGAATGGTTTTTTCCGGGTAGACCAGGTTCTGCTGACGCTCTTCCTGCAAGTAAGCGAGCAGGCGGCGGCCGAGATCCTTGACGTCCGAGGCGCGCTCACGCAGGTAGGCGTCGTCCATCAATTCGAAACGGTTGACGTGTTCGGTGACCACCTGACGCAGCGCGCCCTGCGCCCACTGGCCAGTCTTGATCACAGTAGTGATTTCGCTGCCCAGCGAGGCATCGTCGAGCATCATCAGGTAGACGTCGAACAGCGCGCGCTCTTCCGGGCGCAACTGGGTCGCAAGCTTGGCGGACAAGGCACGCATGTCGGCGCGCACGCCTTCGATGGCGGTCTTGAACAGCGCCAGCTCAGCGTCGATGTCGGTGATGGTCTTGTCCGGCACCACGTCCAGATCAGCGGGCGGCAGCATGACAACTGCAGTACCGACCGCCGCACCCGGCGAACCCGGCACGCCGACGAACTTGGCTTCCTGGATACCCTTGCCCTGACGGCCCAGGCCACGGATCGAACCGGTAGCCTCGGCATGGGCGATAACGCCGGCAAGCTGCGCGCTCATGGTCACGAGGAAGGCTTCTTCACCTTCATCGAACTGGCGACGTTCTTTTTGCTGGATGACCAACACGCCGACGACACGGCGGTGGTGAATGATCGGGGCACCGAGGAACGAGGCGTAGCGCTCTTCGCCAGTTTCAGCGAAGTAGCGATAGCGCGGGTGATCCGCGGCGTTTTCGAGGTTCAGGGGTTCTTCACGCGTGCCGACCAGACCGACCAGACCTTCGTTGGGTGCCATGCTGACCTTGCCGATCGAGCGCTTGTTCAAGCCCTCGGTGGCCATCAGGACGAAGCGATTGGTCTCGGGATCAAGCAGGTAGACCGAGCAGACCTGGCTGCCCATGGCCTCTTTGACGCGCAACACAATAATCCCCAACGCCGCCTTGAGATCCTTGGCGGAGTTAACTTCCTGGACGATCTTGCGCAGCGTATTGAGCATGGCTCGGGGTCGAACTCCGTCGTCAGTCGCGCGCTAAAAGGCGCGGGGCAAGCTCTTTGAGGGCGCGGCGATACACCTCGCGCTTGAATGTCACCACCTGGCCCAACGGATACCAATAGCTGACCCAGCGCCAGCCATCGAACTCCGGTTTACCGGTCAAATCCATCCGCACCCGCTGCTCGTTGGAGATCAGGCGCAGGAGAAACCATTTCTGTTTCTGGCCGATGCACAGCGGTTGGCTGTGGGTACGCACCAGACGTTGCGGCAAACGATAGCGCAACCAGCCCCGAGTACAGGCGAGTATTTCAACATCTTCACGTTCCAGGCCAACTTCTTCGTTCAGCTCGCGGTACAAGGCGTCCTCCGGCGTCTCCTCGGGGTTGATTCCCCCCTGTGGAAACTGCCAGGCATCTTGATTGATACGGCGAGCCCATAGCACCTGGCCGGCGTCATTCGTCAGAATGATCCCGACATTGGGACGGAAACCATCGGGGTCGATCACGGCAACAACCTCGCAAACGCATGTCGCCGCATTGTTCCACAAAGCTTGATAAGGCGGCAACGAAGGTTCCTACCTTATGTGCACTCTTGTGAAAAGACCGTATTCTTGTCGCCTTTTTACTGACTTTTCAGCGGGTAACTGCAATGCGCCTGGCTCTATTCGATTTGGACAACACCCTTCTGGGCGGCGACAGCGATCACGCTTGGGGCGACTATCTGTGTGAGCGCGGCTTCCTCGACCCGGTGGCGTACAAGCAGCGCAACGACGAGTTCTATCAGGATTACCTGGCCGGCAAACTGGATAACGCAGCCTACCTGAACTTCTGCCTGGAGATCCTCGGCCGAACCGAAATGGCCGTGCTTGAGCAGTGGCATAACGATTACATGCGTGACTGCATCGAGCCGATCGTGCTGCCCAAGGCACTGGAGCTGCTGAAAAAGCACCGCGATGCCGGCGACAAACTGGTGATCATCACGGCGACCAACCGCTTCGTCACCGCGCCGATTGCCGTTCGTTTGGGCGTCGAAACCCTGATCGCCACCGAGTGCGAAATGGTTGATGGCCGCTACAGCGGGCGCAGCACTGACATCCCGTGCTTCCGTGAGGGCAAGGTGACGCGCCTGAATCGCTGGCTGGAGGAGACCGGCTATTCGCTCGACGACAGCTATTTCTATAGCGATTCGATGAATGATTTGCCGCTGCTGGAGCAAGTGACGAACCCGGTGGCTGTCGACCCGGACCCGAATCTGCGCGCCGAAGCCGAGAAACGTGGCTGGCCGGTAATCAGCCTGCGCGACTGATATCCGCTTGCCCACAGCGCTTTGCACATCGCTGTGGGCATCGCTTCACGCGGGTTTTGCCACCATCAGGTAGAAAATCGCCATAAACGCCAGAAATGCCGGCCACCCCAAGGCAAACCACCAGCGCATGTAGGTCGAGGCCTTTACAGGCATCGGCGTCCCTTGCAGCAGCGCCTGATCGGCCATCCTGTGCACGCGAATCTGCAACCAGACCACCGGCAACCAGCAAATTCCGGCCAGGACATACAGGCCAATGCTCCACATCAGCCAGGTCTGCTGCAGTGGCCAACCGGCCATGTGCATCAAGCCCAGGCCACTCAACGGCTGAAACACTGCTGTCGTGGTGGTGAACGCCCAATCGGCAAACACCAGATGTTTGAAGGTCACGGCGATCACTTCGACCTTGCCGGAACGCCATGCCCTGAGCGCGTAATAAGCCGAGCCGGCACCCAGCCCGAAGAGAATCGTCGACGACAGAATATGCAGGGTTTTCAGCAGCAGATAAGCGCTCATCGGCGAGGTTCAGTCCAGAGAAGCCATAAAGTAGCCACCATCAGCACCAGATTTTTGCCGACGGCCGCGTAAGGATCAAACCAGTAGTGGGGCAACACCAGGGTTATGTAGACGGTGTAGGCGAGCATCAGCCCCAATTGCAGGCGAAACGCTTGCCGGCGCCAACGACTGAACAGCATGGCGACGCCCAATACACCATCGAAGATGGCTCCACCGATCACCGCGACCTGCGCCCAGGCGCCGTGCACGCCGGTTTCGGCCATGATCCGCAGGCTCCATTGGTAGCCGGGGCCCAGACACACCGCAGCAGTGCCCAGCCAGATCAGCGCCATTGCCACCAGCATCAACGGGCGCAATGCGCGTTGGGTACTTTGGGCAACGATCGGCCAATCTTGCAGGCGAGTGTGTAGCGGAGCGGCTCGATAGCCGCAAATCGACGTCAGCACGTCGGGATCAGCGAGATTGTCGCGCTGCGCCAGCTTTACGCTTTGCCGATTCAATGCACGCCAGCCGAAACGCTCTCCCAGCCAACTGCCGGTGCGCAGCAATAGTTGCGGAACCTGCACATAACGTCCCGGCATCCAACCTTGCGCCCGGCGCAAACAATCGATGACCTGAGCCAGCGTCATCGGCTCAGGCCCGACACACGGCAACACCAGCGACCGCGCGGGCCATTGCCGCAAAAGGGCCAGCACCGCACCCACCACGTCATCGATATGGACGGGTTGTGATCGAGCCTTGAGATCCAACAGGGGAATCAATGGCCATGGCGAAAGCCCCGCGAGCCAGAGACTGCTTGTCCCGCCAGCGCCGAGCACCAGCGAAGGGCGCAGCACCACCGCGACGGTGTCCAGCTTCAGCAGGTAGTCGTCAGCCTGGCCTTTGCTCGCCAAAAACGGCACATCGGATTGTGCCGCCGCACCCAGCGCTGAAATCTGCAGAACTCGAACGCTCTGGCGTGCGGCCAGATCGAACAATGCCTGGGCACCGCGAGCCTGAATCAGGTGCAACGCCTGCTCATCCACGCTCAACAGGCCGGCGGCATTGATCAGCAAGTCGATATCGTCAGGCAAAGCAAAATGCGTGGGATCAACCGCCAACACAGCGAGGTCGAGCTGACGCCATTCAACACCTGGCCATACCGACACTTGCGGCTCGCGGCTGGTGGCGATGACGCAATGGCCCGCAGCGCACAGCGCACCCAGGAGGTGGCGGCCGACAAACCCGGTGCCGCCCACCAGCAGAATTTTCATCACAGTCCTTGTCGCTTAAACCGGTTTTGCGCCCATCAATCCGGTAATCGCGAGAAACCCGACGGCGCTGACAATGGCCAGAATCAGGGTGAATTTCCAGTTACCGGCCTGACCGACCCGCACGCGGTTGAGGCGCGCCAGCAACCACAAGGTGCCGAGCGTCGCCACGGTGTAGATCACGCCAGAAAACAGAATCCAGGTCTGGCCCAGCGGCCAGCCCACCAGGTGCACCAGCCACCAGCCGCTGAAGGGCATGCTGAACATGCACAGCAGCATCAGGCACCAGACGAAAATCCACGGGCGACGCAACGTGCTGGCCGCCCCTTCGCTGCGCTTGCGCCAAGTCAGGTACGCGAGGCCGACACCACAGACCAGCAACACGGCTGTCGCGGCGACATGCAGGACTTTCAGAGTGGTCAGGGTTTCCATACTTTGTCTTCCTTGGGACGTGCCCTTCAGCGTAGCCGTTTAGCCAAGAAACAACTGATAGGCCGGATTCTCACTCTCATCCCAATACGGGTAGCCGATTTCTTCCAGCGCCGCCGGTACCAGATGACGCTCGTCATGCGGCACTTGCAGACCAGCGACCACCCGGCCATCCGCCGCTCCATGGTTGCGGTAATGGAACATCGAGATATTCCAGCGCCCGCCAAGCTTGTTGAGGAAGTTGAACAGCGCGCCCGGACGCTCCGGGAACTCGAAGCGAAACACCACCTCATCGACCACCTGCGCCGCGCGTCCGCCGACCATGTGGCGGATGTGCAACTTGGCCAGTTCATTGTCGGTCAGGTCGAGGACCGGGAAACCCTGCTCGGTCAGGCTCGCCAGCAGTGCGCTGCGCGGATCGTTTTCCGGGTGGGTCTGCACGCCGACGAAGATGTGCGCTTCGCTGCCGGTGTTGTAGCGGTAGTTGAATTCGGTGATCTGGCGCTTGCCGATGGCCTCGCAGAAGGCCTTGAAGCTGCCGGCCTTCTCGGGGATGGTCACGGCGATGATCGCTTCGCGGCCTTCACCCAGCTCGGCGCGCTCGGCAACGTGGCGCAAGCGGTCGAAGTTGACGTTGGCCCCGGAGTCGATGGCGACGAAGGTCTGGCCACTGACACCGCGCTGTTCGACGTATTTCTTGATCCCGGCCACGCCCAAAGCGCCGGCAGGTTCGGTGATCGAGCGGGTGTCGTCGTAGATATCCTTGATTGCCGCGCAGATCTCGTCGGTGTTGACGGTGATCACCTCATCGACGTAGTCCTTGCAGATGTCGAAGGTGTGCTGACCGACCTGCGCCACGGCGACGCCGTCGGCGAAGATGCCCACGGTCGGCAGTACCACGCGCTCGCCCGCCGCCATGGCCGCTTGCAGGCAGTTGGAGTCGTCCGGCTCGACGCCGATGACCTTGATGTCCGGCCGCAGGTATTTCACGTACGCAGCGATGCCGGCGATCAGCCCGCCGCCACCGACCGGGACGAAAATCGCATCCAGTGGCTGCGGGTGCTGACGCAGAATTTCCATCGCCACGGTGCCCTGCCCGGCAATGGTGTGCGGATCGTCGTACGGGTGAATGTAGACGTAGCCTTTTTCGTCGACCAGTTTCAGCGAGTAGGCCAGGGCTTCCGGGAACGAGTCGCCGTGCAGCACCACTTTGCCGCCGCGCGAACGCACGCCTTCGACTTTGATCTCGGGGGTGGTCTTGGGCATGACGATGGTGGCTTTTACGCCCAGCACTTTCGCCGCCAGGGCCAGACCCTGCGCATGGTTGCCCGCCGACGCGGTGACCACGCCACGGGCGCGCTCTTCTTCAGTCAGTTGGGTCAACTTGTTGTAGGCGCCGCGAATCTTGAACGAGAACACCGGCTGCAAGTCTTCGCGCTTGAGCCAGATGTCATTGCCCAGCCGCTCGGAGAGCTGGCGAGCGTTCTGCAGCGGGGTTTCTACGGCAACGTCATAAACGCGCGAGGTGAGGATCTTTTTGACGTACTGTTCGAGCATCGGAAAGCATCACTGAGCGGGTTGGGCAGGGCCAAGGAGTCTAACCCGGCTTTTGCCCGGGCGACCACACTAAACAGGTGGTTTTAGCCAGCGAGAACCCATTGTGGCGAGGGGATTTATCCCCGATGGAGTGCGAAGCACTCCCCCAGCAGTCATCAAGTGATACCGCACCCTCAGGTTTCACGACGACTGCGTCGCCGGTCGGGGCGGTGCGACGTTTCGTTAAATCCCCTCACCACAGGAGGTTTTCGCCGGGCATGGGGATATAATGCCGGCCTTTCCGTTCTCCCCTCGCCCGCTTCCGGAGCCCGCATGACCCAGGATCAACTCAAACAGGCAGTGGCTCAGGCCGCCGTCGACTTCATCCTTCCGAAACTCGACGACAAGAGCATCGTCGGGGTCGGCACCGGCTCCACTGCCAACTGCTTCATCGACGCCCTGGCGCAACACAAGGGTGCGTTCGACGGCGCAGTCGCCAGCTCCGAAGCCACCGCCGCGCGCCTGAAGGGCCACGGGATTCCAGTGTATGAGCTGAACACCGTCAGTGACCTGGAGTTCTACGTCGACGGCGCCGACGAAAGCGACGCTCACCTGAATCTGATCAAGGGCGGTGGCGCGGCCCTGACCCGCGAGAAGATCGTGGCGGCCGTGGCCAAGACCTTCATCTGCATCGCCGACGCCAGCAAACTGGTGCCGGTGCTGGGCGAATTCCCGCTGCCGGTCGAAGTGATCCCGATGGCCCGCAGCCACGTCGCGCGCCAACTGGTGAAACTGGGCGGCGACCCGGTCTACCGCGAAGGCGTGCTGACCGACAACGGCAACATCATCCTCGACGTGTTCAATCTGCAGATCACCAACCCGGTCGAGCTGGAAGCGCAGATCAATGCAATTGTCGGCGTGGTCACCAACGGTCTGTTCGCGGCGCGTCCGGCGGATCTGCTGTTGCTGGGCACCAGCGAAGGCGTGAAAACCCTCAAGGCTGAGTAAGCCGGACTGCCCGAAATTGATGGGCAGATGAAATTCCCCGGTAGGAGTGAGCCTTTGTGGTGAGGGGATTTATCCCCGATGGACTGCGCAGCAGACCCCTTTTCTGGGGCCGCTTCGCGACCCATCGGGGATAAATCCCCTCACCACAGGGCCAGCTCCCACAGTGTTTTGGGGTGTTGGTCAGGGCTGTGCCGGTTTTTTGAAGACGTAAAACAGGTTCGGCTCACTCACCAGATACAACGTCCCGTCATCATCCATCGCAATGCCTTCGGCTTGCGGTACGGTCTTCTTCAAACCCTGCCGACCGCCACTGATGGACATCGTGCTCAACGGACGTCCATCGACATCCAGCTCCAGAATCAATCTCGATTCATCCGACAGCGCCAATAAATGGCCGCTGCGCTCGTCGTATTGCAGGCTCGACAGATCGCGCACGAACATCCCGGCGTCACGCTTGGGGTTGTTGATCACGTGCACCGCGTAGGATTTTTCCGGATTGAAGTGCGGGAAGCCGTGCACTTCGTAGATCAGCATCGGATTGCGCTCTTTCGCGACAAACAGGCGCTTGCCCACCGAGTCATACGCCAGACCTTCAAAACCTTTGTTGCTGGCCATATGCACGCCGAGGGTCATCTGCTCGGCGTCCGCCGCGTCGAGGAATGTGGTGCCTGCCTCCAAGTGAATCTTGATCAGCCGCTGCTGACGCTCATCAGTGATCACGTAGGTATCGGCGCTGATGTACTCGACGGCTTCGGGATCGCCGAAACCAATCAGGGCAATGCGCCGCAGGATCTTGCCTTCAAGCGACAGTTCGACCAGCTCGGAATTCTTGTTGGTCACGGTGAACAGGCTTTTGCGCACCGGATCGAAGGTCAGCGCCGAAACATCGTCGTCCAGCCCTTCAATCACCCGCGCCTCAATCTCCACGCGATACTGATCCAGCCCAATCGACTCGCTACTCTGCGGTTGCCATAGTGTGTGCAAGTTAAACCAGGCGCGCTCGAACAGGCGCATGTATTGACCGATCGCAATCAACGCGATCAGGGCAATCACCGACAGGAAGACAATCAGAGGTTTGGGGCGGGCAAGTCGACGCATGTGGATGGGCTCGGGATCAAAACAGGCGGATGAAATATCACGCCCGTCTGAACTGAAGCTTAATGGCCACTTGCCTGTCAGGACAATCAGACTTGTCTGAAATTGCCGCGAGGACAGTTATCGCTTTTTTTCGAAGCGATAGAACAGGTTGGGTTCGCTGACCATGTACAACGTCCCCGCCTCGTCCATGGTCACGCCTTCGGCGCGGGGGATGGTGTTCTTCAGGCCGTTGAAGCCGCCGAGCAGCGTCATGAAGCTGACCTGCTCGCCCTTCTCGTCCAGTTCCAGCAGCAGGTGCGAATCGGCGGACAGCACCAGTGTGTGGCCAGTGCGCGGGTCGATTGCCAGAGCAGAGAGATTGCGGATATCCAGCTCATCACTGGCCAGTTTCTGCTTGTCGCCGTTGAGAGTCTGGCTGCCATCGCTTTTCCAGGTGAACAGTGCCGGCGGGCGTTCTTCACCCAGCAGCAACTCGTGGTTGCGCGGGTCCCAGGTGATCGCTTCGAAGGCCTTGTTCTGGTCTTTCGACGGACCGAGGTCGTATTTGGGGAAATTGGCGATGTTCAGTTCACGGGTGTCGGCATCGACTTTGACGATCGAGAGCAGGTGCTGGCGCTCATCGACAATCGCCATCAAGCCGTTTTCCATGACGGTCAGGCCTTCAGGATTGCTCCAACCCACCAGCGGCATCTTGCGCAGCACATCGCCTTGCAGATTCAGCTCGGCGAGAAACGGATTTTTGCCCATCACCGAAAACAGGGTCTTGGTCTGCGGGTTATAGGACAGGTCGGAGGCCTCGTCTTTGTCCATGCCCGTCAGCGGCTTGGCATCGATGACCACCCGATAGTCCGGCAGCCAGATGCTTTCTTTCTGCTCGGCCTGGCTTTCGAAGCGCTCCAGCACCCACAACACCCCGCGGTCATCCCAATGCATGGCGAACGCCAGGCCGTATGCCGCGGCAATCACCAGCAGCAGCCAGGCATACCAGCGCAAGGCGAATCGTGAGCGGCGTGGCGATTTGAGCTGAGGTTGAGATGACATCGATGGACGCGTTCCGAAATTTCAGGCTATGGGTAATAGCATAAAGAAGCCGGCTAAGACGCCAGAATGAGAGGAATTATCCGTACAAGATGTGAAAAAAACGGCAAATGGCGGGATTGCCCTGCACCGTTGCGGGAAGGATCACAAATCTGGATATGAGACCGACTCTTGTGGCGAGGGGATTTATCCCCGATGGCTGCGAAGCGGCCCCAAAAGCTGAAACTGCTGCGCAGACCATCGGGGATAAATCCCCTCACCACAAAGGCTGGCTCCCACAAGAGATTTGCGGTGTGGCGGTTAGCGCACGCTGCTGGTGAAGCTGCTCGCACCGACCAGTTCCAGAACGATGTCATCGCCGACATTCAGCGGACCAACACCCACCGGCGTGCCAGTGAGGATCACGTCACCGGCCTGCAGCGAGAAGCAGCCGGCCATGTGCTGGATCATCGGCACGATCGGGTTGAGCATCGCGCTGCTGTTGCCGTCCTGACGGACTTCGCCGTTGATGGTCAGGCGGATGCCGATGTCGGTCAGGTCGGCGAAGGTGCTGCCGACCACGAACGGGGCAAGCACCGCCGCGCCGTCGAACGACTTGGCGATTTCCCACGGCAGGCCCTTGGCTTTCAATTCAGCCTGCTTGTCGCGCAAAGTCAGATCCAGCGCCGGGGCGAAACCGGAGATCGCATCGAGCACTTCTTCACGGCTCGGTTTGGTCGACAGCGGCTTGCCGATCAACACGGCGATTTCCGCTTCGTAGTGCACCGAGCCGCGCTCGGTCGGAATGCTGAAACCGCCTTCCAGCTCGACCACGCAACTGCCCGGCTTGATGAACAGCAACGGCTCGGTAGGCACCGGGTTGTCCAGTTCCTTGGCGTGTTCGGCGTAATTACGGCCAATGCACACAACTTTCCCGATCGGGAAGTGGATGCGCGTGCCGTCGACATACTGGTGCTGATAGCTCATTTACCGACTCCTGCCTTCATTGATTCATCAAGAATTACAGATCAAACCGCGAAGATCTTGCCCGGGTTCATGATGCCGTTCGGGTCGAACACCGCTTTCACCGCTTTCATGTACTCGATTTCGACCGGGGAACGGCTGTAGGTCAAGTAATCGCGCTTGGTCATGCCCACGCCGTGCTCGGCAGAGATCGAGCCGTTGTACTTCTCGACGGTTTCGAACACCCACTTGTTGACGGTGGCGCACTTGGCGAAGAACTCGTCCTTGGTCAGGTTTTCCGGCTTGAGGATGTTCAGGTGCAGGTTGCCGTCGCCGATGTGGCCGAACCAGACAATTTCGAAATCCGGGTAGTGTTCGCCGACGATTGCGTCGATTTCCTGCAAGAACGCCGGCACTTTCGAAACGGTGACCGAGATGTCGTTCTTGTACGGCGTCCAGTGCGAGATGGTCTCGGAGATGTACTCGCGCAGCTTCCACAGGTTCTGCAACTGGGTTTCGCTCTGGCTCATCACCCCGTCCAGCACCCAGCCCTGCTCGACACAGTGTTCGAAGGTTTCCAGTGCGCTGTTGGCTACTTCTTCGGTGGTCGCTTCAAATTCCAGCAAGGCATAGAACGGGCAGTCGGTTTCGAACGGCGCCGGCACATCGCCGCGCCCCATGACCTTGGCCAGGGCTTTGTCGGAGAAGAATTCGAACGCGGTCAGGTCGAGCTTGCCCTGGAAGGCGTGCAGCACCGGCATGATCGAGTCGAAATCGGCAGTGCCAAGGACCATCGCGGTGAGGTTTTTCGGCGCACGATCCAGACGCATGGTCGCTTCGACGACGAAACCGAGGGTGCCTTCAGCGCCGATGAACAGTTGCCGCAGGTCATAACCGGTGGCGTTCTTGATCAGGTCTTTGTTCAGCTCCAGCACATCGCCCTTGCCGGTGACGACTTTCATCCCGGCCACCCAGTTGCGGGTCATACCGTAGCGAATCACCTTGATTCCGCCGGCATTGGTGCCGATGTTGCCGCCAATCTGGCTGGAACCTGCAGAAGCAAAGTCGACCGGATAATACAGGCCTTTTTCTTCGGCGACGTTCTGCAAATGCTCGGTGACCACACCCGGCTGACACACGGCGGTGCGGTCTGTGAGGTTCACGTCGAGAATCTGGTTCATGTAGTCGAACGAGACCACCACTTCACCATTCGCGGCCACCGCAGCAGCGGAAAGCCCGGTGCGCCCACCCGATGGCACCAGCGCGACCTTGTGCGTGTTGGCCCAACGGACAACGGCCTGCACCTGCTCGATGGTCTTGGGGAACACGATGGCGCTTGGGGCCGGGGCGAAATGCTTGGTCCAATCCTTGCCGTACGCGTTCAGGGAGTCGGCGTCGGTCAGGACCTTGCCAGGCTCGACCAGGGTCTTCAGTTCATCAATCAGGGCAGGATTGGTCATCGACAGAACTCTCGAACAATTCATGGTCATCCTGAGAACGCTTCACGTCGCAGGAATGAGTGTTTAGCGGGGCGGCTATGCTAGCATACCGACCCCGCAGGACAGTGCCCAAGGCCAGATCTGCGGTAACGGCTTTCCTGCCGTTTGGGTCAGCTCCAGGCTGCTCCCCTCCCTGCCATTTTTCTCCGGGATACAGGTTTACGCAGATGAGCAAGACTTCTCTCGATAAGAGCAAGATCAAGTTCCTTCTTCTCGAAGGCGTCCACCAATCGGCTGTCGACGTCCTCAAGGCGGCGGGCTACACCAGCATCGAATACCTGACAGGTTCCTTGCCGGAAGCCCAGCTCAAGGAAAAGATCGCTGACGCTCACTTCATCGGCATTCGTTCTCGCACCCAACTGACCGAAGAAATCTTCGATCACGCGAAGAAGCTGGTGGCAGTCGGCTGTTTCTGCATCGGCACCAACCAGGTTGACCTGAGTGCTGCCCGCGAGCGCGGTATCGCCGTGTTCAACGCGCCGTACTCCAACACTCGCTCCGTTGCCGAGCTGGTGTTGGCCGAAGCGATCCTGCTGCTGCGCGGCATCCCTGAGAAAAACGCTTCCTGCCACCGTGGTGGCTGGATCAAATCCGCAGCCAACTCCTTCGAGATCCGTGGCAAGAAGCTGGGCATCGTCGGCTACGGCTCGATCGGTACGCAGCTGTCGGTACTGGCGGAAGGCCTGGGGATGCAGGTGTTCTTCTACGACACCGTGACCAAGCTGCCGCTGGGCAACGCCACGCAGGTCGGCAACCTGCACGAGCTGCTGGGCATGTCCGACATCGTCACCCTGCACGTTCCGGAAACCGCAGCGACCCAGTGGATGATCGGCGAGAAGGAAATCCGCGCCATCAAGAAGGGCGGCATCCTGATCAACGCGGCGCGCGGCACCGTGGTCGAGCTGGACGCCCTGGCGGACGCAATCAAGGACAAGCACCTGATCGGCGCGGCCATCGACGTATTCCCGGTGGAGCCACGCTCCAACGACGAAGAGTTCGAAAGCCCGCTGCGTGGCCTCGACAACGTGATCCTGACCCCGCACATCGGTGGCTCGACCGCCGAAGCGCAAGCCAACATCGGTCTGGAAGTGGCAGAGAAGCTGGTCAAGTACAGCGACAACGGTACTTCCGTTTCGTCGGTCAACTTCCCGGAAGTAGCCCTGCCGGCTCACCCTGGCAAGCACCGCCTGCTGCACATCCACGAGAACATTCCGGGTGTGATGAGCGAGATCAACAAGGTCTTCGCCGAAAACGGCATCAACATCTCCGGTCAGTTCCTGCAGACCAACGAGAAAGTCGGTTACGTGGTGATCGACGTCGACGCCGAGTACTCGGAGCTGGCGCAAGAGAAGCTGCAACACGTCAACGGTACTATCCGTAGCCGCGTGCTGTTCTGATCGAACGCTGAGCGACAAAAAAAGGGAGCCTTCGGGCTCCCTTTTTCATGCCTGTGGAAAAGTTACTCCACGTTGACGGTGATCTTCTTCGAGACGATCGGTGGATCGAACGGCATATGGCCGCTGTCGCCCAACTCCAGTTGCAGAGTGTGTTTGCCCGGGGCCAATTTGACGTCGGCCTGGGTCTGGGCCTTGCCAAAGTGCATGTGGTTGGCATCGTTGGGAATCGGCGCACCGGCTGCCGGCAGCTTGTCGACGTCGATCAGCAAATGGTGGTGACCGGAGTTTTTGGTGACATCGCCAGCGGGTGCGAGGGAGACGTCCTTGACGCCGAACTTGACGGTAAAGGTTTGCGAAACAGTCGCCCCGTCCTCGGGAGAAACGATGAACACTTCAGCACCCTTTGGAGCCGGAGTCGCCGCACTGGCCAGCACCGAAACACCCATCAGCACACCGGCCATCGCCGCACGTGACATAAAGCTTTTCATTTTCTTCTCCAGTTTTTCCGTAAAATCCGCACGGTCATGACAACTTCATGACCATTCGTTGTCGAAGGCACTCGACAACCATAGCAAAGCGCGCCAGAAACACAGGCCGCGATAATGATTTCAAAGGAGTGACCATGCGTTTTCTGCCTGGCCTGATCTGCCTGCTACCCCTTTTGAGCCCATTGGCTCACGCCGAACTGATTGATGACGTCAACGACCGTGGCGAGTTGCGCATCGCCATTGAGGCTAATACACCGCCCTTCAATTTCAAGGATGGCGACACACTCACGGGGTTCGAGGTCGAGCTGGGGCAACTGCTGGCCAACGAGCTGGATGTACGCGCCGACTTCATCGTCACCGACGAAGGCGATCTGCTCCAGGGCGTTGAAAGCGGCAAGTACGACGTCGCGCTCAACCACATAGCACTGACACCTGAACTCAAGGATCGTTTCGACTTCAGCGAGCCATACGGCAAGGTTGAATCGCAGTTGCTGGCGAAAAACGATGAGCAACCACGGCCGATGGTGCTGGTGCAGGCGTTGACGGAAGAGAAGCCAAAAGCGACGGCACCGGTGGAATTGGCGATTCCGTTTCAGAAGGGCAATCCGGCGTTTCAGGCCAGCCTTGCGAGCGCGATGCAGCGGATCAAAGCGGATGGGCGCCTGGCGGCGCTGACCGAGAAGTGGTTCAAAGCGCAGACCACTGAAAACCTGAAGTGAACAAAAAAACCTGTGGGAGCTGGCTTGCCAGCGATAGCGGTGGGTCAGTCAGCAATGATGGTGGCTGACCCAATGCCATCGCTGGCAAGCCAGCTCCCACAGTGTTTTGTGGTGAATGGCTAGTCGAGTTTTGTCAGGGCTGTTGCAGCCTGCGGCAGTTCAAGTTCGCTGAAAACCTGCACGCCATGGCGTTTGAGCAGCGCAGCAGTCACGCCTTCACCGCTGACTTTCACTCCACTGAACGTGCCGTCATACGTCAGCAGATTGCCGCACGACGGGCTATTGGCCTTGAGCACCGCCACCCGAATACCGTGCTTGCGCACCAACTCTAGTGCCTGCCGCGCACCATCAAGAAACTGCGCACTGACATCCTCGCCCTCGGTAGTGATCACCGAAGCAACGCCATCGAGCACTTCACTACCCTGCCCGCCCGGAATCTCTGCCGCTGCTCGGGGTGTCGGCAAACCGCCCGCCACTTCCGGACACAACGGCACCACACGCCCTTCGGCTATCCACTGTTCGAGCAAATCAAACGGCCCGCTGGCCCCGCCGTCGTAGCGCACGCGGTGGCCCAACAGGCAGCGGCTGACCAGAATCTTCTGCATGATCAGAACGGCTCGTTGCCACGGCGGCGGAACCAACCGGTCAGCGACAAGCGCTCGCGATTCGCCGGCAGCACTTCATGCGGTACTTCGCCGGAGAGAAACACCACCAGACAACCGCCGGTTGGCTGCACATCGTGCACGCGGTCGCCGTGCAGATACATGCGCAACTGGCCACCATCCTCCGGCAGCCAGGCATCATTGAGGTAGACCACCACCGAAACCATGCGCTTGTCATCATCGCGAAAACGGTCGACATGCCTGCGATAAAACGCACCCGGCGGGTACAGGGCGAAATGGCATTCAAAGTCTTCAAGACCGAGGAACAAGCCCCGGTTGAGTGCCTCGCGCAGACTGTCCATCAGGTTCAGATATCGGTCGCTGGCCTCGGCCTGCCCCGGGTCGATCCATTGGATATGGTCGCCGCGAATACCCTCGCGAATCTCTGAAAACGGCCCACGGCCAACAGCCGCCGGCGCCAGTTCACCCTCGGCCTCACGTTTGCGGCACTCGGCCGCCAGCTCGCGGGTCAAACCCGCGGGCAGGAAAATGTTCTGCTGCGACCAGCCGTGTTCGGCCAGGTCGTCGACGATACGTAACAGCAGCGGGTGTTCAGAGGATATTTGCATGGCGCGCATAGTATGTCGGCGGCAAGAAATCCGACAGAGCCACGCGGCGGCTGGATACGAATTCTCGACAAGTACCGGCACCGCACGGAGAATAGTCCGCTGCTGACAGGAGTCCCTATGCGCCGTTTGCTTTTTTCACTGTTGATGTTCTGTGCTTTGCCCGCCTGGGCGGACGGCCACGATCAGTTGTACAAGGTCGCCGGCTGGCCAGATCAACGTGCGCATTTCAATGACGCCCTGAGTGCCGCGCAGCAGCGCTATCAAAACAGCCTGCCGCCCGCCGTGTTTCAAGCGCTGGTGAACAACAGCAATCAGCGTTTTGCGCCACAGGCCATGGACCAGCGCGCCGAAGCTCAATTGCGGCAGAAGCTCGCCGATCCGAAACCGGCGCTGTCTTTCTTTCAATCGCCGTTGGGCAAGAAAATCGTTGCCGCTGAATTACTGGCGACCCGCCGCGATCAGCTGGCAAAAAATGCCAAGGGCCTGCCGAAGATGCCGGCCAGCGACAGCCGCCTGCTGATCATCGGCCACCTCGCCCAGGCGCTGCCTGCCCGCGAGGCTGGCGCCGAAGTCAGTCTGGCGATTGCCGGCGTGGCCGCGGACAGTTTGAGTTCGATGATCCCGGGACTGCTCGGCGGCGGTCAGGCGCAGGGCATGTTGAATGGGCAACGTCAGCGCTTGATGGAGCAGATTGGCGCGGACATGAACAACACGCTGCTCTATGTATATCGCGACCTGTCGGATGAAGAGCTGGAAGAGTTCGCGACGTTTGCCGAATCGACCGAGGGCAAGGCTTATTACCAGGCGGCGCTGGCGGCGATTCGGGCGGGGTTGGCGGTGGGACAGAATACGTCGAACCTTAGCCAGTGATCTCTATCGCCTGACAGGCCGTCATCGCTGGCAAGCCAGCTCCCACAGGGTCCTTGGCGCTCACACATTCTGAACTCACGGAAGATCCTTGTGGGAGCTGGCTTGCCAGCGATGAGGCCAGTGAATCCTCTAGAGATTCCTGCCCCTGATCCGCTTGCTCAGAAACTCGAAATACTCCTCGCGCATCTCCACCGTCTCATTGGCCAGATGATGCCGCGCCTCGGGCAGCAGCAAGATCTGCGGCCGATCAAACTTCCACTTCAACACCTGCAAATTGTGCTGCCAGTCGACCGTCATGTCCGCCTGCCCCTGAATGATCAGCGGCCGCCGCGGACTTTTTTTCGCGTATTCCACCCGGTTGATCCAGCGCGACAAGGCTCCGACCCATGCCGTCGGCAAACGCTTGGGCTGCAACGGATCGGCGAGCAGAAACGGCAGGAAATCCGGATCGTTGGAGTTCTCGCTGAAACGTCGGGCGATGCCCCGCACAAACGGCCGCAGCAAGTAATAACTCAGCTGCGACCAGCCCCACGCCCGCGGCCGCACCAGCGGCGACAGCAAGATCAACTGTCCCTGCGCCGGACTGTTCTCGCCATGATTGAGCACATGATCGACCACGATCGCGCCGCCGGTACTTTGCCCGCACAGGTGCCAGGGTTGCGGCAGGGCAATCGAATTGGCTTCGACGAATAAGGCTTGCAGCGCGTCCTGATATTCAGAGAAGTCGCGGATGCTCGCCCGCGGCCCGCTCGACAGACCGTGCCCCGGCAAGTCGCAGGCGATCACGGCAAAATCCTGATCCAGCGCCCACTCGATCACATGCCGATAGAGCCCGGTGTGATCGTAGAAACCGTGGAGTAAAAACAGCGTGCCCTTGACCTTCTCCGGCCACCAGCAATGGCTGACCAGTTCGTAACCGTCCACGGCAAACCGCCCCATGCCGCGCCAGACATCACGCTCGGGAAAGTCGGTCTGGTAGAACCGTTGATACGCTTTCGACTCCTCGGACAACGCCTGCCACTCGGCCAGAGGCTTGAGGCTGGCGCGGATTTGATCGGGGTCGAAAGTGGCAGGCATGAGGCAATTCCAGAACGGTAAACAGACTTTATCGGCCTGCGATATTCATCTGTTGAGTCAGGCATGGCAAGCTAGCCGGCCTTCGAGGATCGAAAACCATGCGTTCGCCCTACCGCACCGCACTGTTTGCCAGCCTGCTCACGCTTGTGTGTGCAGGCGTGCTGTGGGCCGCGTATGACTGGTTTCAGGGGCGCTACCTGCGGGCGTTCAGCGAACACACCGCGGTTTTTTCCGGCGATCCTTTGCGTCTTCCCGATAACCTCGCCGGCCCCGGCAATATCCGTCTCGTCCACTTCTGGGACCCGGCCTGCCCGTGCAACGTCGGCAATCAACAGCACCTGACCGAAATGGTCGAGCACTTCAGCGGCAAAGGCGTGGAGTTTTTTGCCGTGCAGAGAGCCGGCAGCCACGGCCAGTTGCCCGCCACGCTGAGCAGCCTGAAAACCATCACAGTGTTGCCCGGCTCCGAGCAGATTCCCGCCAGCCCGGCCGTGGCGATCTGGGATCGCAGCGGCAAACTGGCGTACTTCGGTCCCTACAGCGAAGGCCTCACCTGCAATTCCAGTAACAGTTTTATCGAACCGATCCTCAATGCGCTGACGGATGATCGCCCGGTGAATGCCACACACACCCTGGCGGTCGGCTGCTATTGCCCGTGGCCGGTGGAGGCGCAGTAAGGCATTCCGGACTTTTCAAGGACAGCGATGCACGGCACAGAAGGTCTGTGCTAATTGTTTGCAGCCCGACGGGCGGCAATCCCGCATGCACAAGGAGTCACCATGAAGCGCGTGTTCACCGTTCTTGCCTTGCTCATCGTTGTCCTGCTCGCCGGCGCCGGCTGGTATGTCTACAGCAAGCAGCCATCCCGCCAGGGCCAGGTTGAACTGCGCAACCTGCAGGGTTCGGTGACCGTACGCTATGACGAGCGCGGCGTGCCTCACATCCGTGCTGAGAACGAAACCGACCTGTACCGCGCCCTCGGCTATGTGCATGCCCAGGACCGGCTGTTCCAGATGGAAGCGATGCGCCGCCTCGCCCGTGGCGAACTGGCCGAAGTGCTCGGGCCAAAACTGCTCGACACCGACAAACTGTTCCGCAGCCTGCGCATCCGTGAACGGGCGGCCAGTTACGTCGCCAGTCTCGATAAGCAGTCGCCGGCGTGGAAGGGCCTGCAAGCCTATCTGGATGGCATCAACCAATATCAGGACACCCACGCGGCGCCTATCGAGTTCGACGTGCTGGGCATCCCCAAGCGGCCGTTCACGGCTGAAGACAGCATCAGTGTCGCCGGTTACATGGCCTACAGCTTTGCCGCGGCGTTTCGCACCGAGCCTTTGCTGACTTACGTACGCGATCAACTGGGCGCCGACTACCTCAACGTCTTTGATCTCGACTGGCAGCCCAAAGGCGTGCTGGCGAAGAGTCGCGCCAACCCGACTCCGGCGCTTGCCGCCGGCGACTGGAAAGACCTCAACGCCCTCGCCCGCCTCAGCGAACAGGTACTGATCGACAACGGTCTGCCGCAGTTTGAAGGCAGCAATGCCTGGGTCATCGCGGGCAGTCGCAGCCAGAGCGGCAAACCGCTGCTGGCCGGCGATCCGCACATTCGTTTCTCGGTGCCGTCGGTGTGGTACGAGGCGCAATTGTCGGCGCCGGGTTTCGAACTCTATGGCCATCATCAGGCGCTAGTGCCGTTCGCGTTTTTGGGGCACAACCTCGATTTCGGCTGGAGCCTGACCATGTTCCAGAACGACGATCTGGACCTGATCGCCGAGAAGGTCAATCCGGATAATCCGAATCAGGTCTGGTATCGCGGCCAGTGGACCGACATGGTCGTCACCGAGCAGCAGATCAATGTGAAGGGCCAGACGCCAGTGACCATCACCCTGCGTCAGTCGCCGCACGGCCCGATCGTCAACGATGCGCTGGGTACGGCCGCCGGCAAGACGCCGATTGCGATGTGGTGGGCATTCCTCGAAACACCGAACCCGATTCTCGAAGGTTTCTACCAGCTCAACCGTGCCGACACGCTGGCCAAGGCCCGCGCTGCTGCGGCCAAGGTGCAGGCGCCGGGGCTGAATCTGGTTTACGCCAACGCCAAGGGTGATATCGGCTGGTGGGCCTCGGCGTTGCTGCCAAAACGCCCGGTCGGGGTGAAGCCGGGTTTCATTCTCGACGGCAGCAGCAATCAGGCCGACAAGGACGGTTACTACCCGTTCAGCGCCAACCCGCAGGAAGAGAACCCGGCGCGCGGTTACATCGTCTCGGCCAACTTCCAGCCGGTTTCGCCGACCGGCATGGAGATTCCCGGTTACTACAACCTTGCCGATCGCGGGCAACAGCTCAATCGCCAGCTCAGCGACAAGAACGTGAAGTGGACCAACGAAGCCAATCAGAAATTGCAATTGGGCACGGCGACCGGTTATGGCCCGCGTTTGCTCTCACCGTTGCTGCCGGTGTTGCGTGAGGTGGTCAGCGACCCGGCGCAGTTGAAACTGGTCGAGCAACTGGCGCAATGGCCAGGCGACTACCCGCTGGATTCGGTCAGTGCGACGGTGTTCAACCAGTTCCTCTACGACCTCGCCGATGCGGCGATGCGCGATGAGTTGGGCAATGACTTTTTCGACACGCTGTTGTCGACACGGGTGATCGATTCGGCACTGCCACGGCTGGCGGCGAACGCCGATTCACCGTGGTGGGACAACCGCGCCACCCCAGCCAAAGAGACCCGCGCCGATGTCGTGCGCACAGCGTGGCAGGCGAGCATCAAGCATCTGAAACTGACCCTTGGCGACGATGTTGCCGGATGGCAATGGGGCGCGGCGCACACACTGACTCACGGGCATCCGCTGGGGCAGCAGAAGCCGCTGGACCGGATTTTCAACGTCGGGCCGTTCGCGGCACCGGGCAGTCATGAAGTGCCGAACAACCTTTCGGCGAAGATCGGCCCGGCGCCATGGCCGGTGACTTACGGGCCTTCGACGCGGCGTCTGGTGGACTTCGCCGACCCGGCGCACAGCTTGACGATCAATCCGGTCGGACAGAGTGGTGTGCCGTTCGACAGTCACTATGACGATCAGGCTGAGGCGTATGTTGACGGGATGTATGTGCAGGCGCATTTCAGCGAGGAAGAGGTGACGGCGAACACGCGCAGCACGTTGAAGCTGTTGCCGGCGCGGGCTGCGCAATAGAGTTGTATTGACTGGACTGGCCTCATCGCTGGCAAGCCAGCTCCCACAGAGTTTCGTGTCGTTCACAAATCATGAGAACACCAGAGAACCTGTGGGAGCTGGCTTGCCAGCGATGGGCCCTCAAGAACACCAAAGGCCTTCAAAGCATCACCGCAAAATTCAGCCGAAACTGCTGCGGCGTCACGCCCAACCTGCGATTGAACACACTGCGCATATGTTGCGCATCGCGAAACCCGCACTGATACGCCACAGTCTTCAACGGCGCCGTGGTGCTTTCCAGCAACACCCGCGCCGCGTCCACTCGCGCCCGCTCGACGAACTCTGCCGGCGTGACCTTGGCTTCACGGGCAAACACCCGGGAGAAATTGCGCGCACTCATGTTCGCCGCATTGGCCAGATCGGCGATGGTCAGATCCCCAGTGAGATTGGCCAGCACATACAACTGCACCATCGCCACCGCCGAGGTCGACTCTGCGTGCGGCGTCAGGAACGGACTGAACTGCGACTGCCCGCCGGAACGCTGGGTGAACACCACCAGCCGCTTGGCCACGCTCAATGCCACTTCGGCGCCGTGATCACGGGCCAGCAGGTACAGCGACAGATCAATCCCCGCCGTCACCCCGGCCGAGGTGTAGAGCGCACCATCCTCGACGTACAAGCGATCGGCTTCGACCTGCGTGGACGGGCACAACTGTGCCAAGGCCTCGGCATCGTTCCAATGCGTGGTGACCGTGCGCCCCTCAAGCAGCCCCGCGCGCGCCAGCATGAAGGCGCCGTTGCAGATCGAGCCGAAACGCTGCGCCCGGGCGCAAGCCTCGCGCAGCCAGGTGTCGAAGGACTTGCCGAAATCGATGAAGGGCAACTGCGGCCCACCGGCGACCAGCAACAGGTCAAAGGCGTCCGCCACTTCGCCGAAATGACGATGGGCGTTCAGCACCAGGCCGTTGGAGCAGGCCATCGATCCGTGTTCGACACCGATCACCTCCAGCCGGTAGTGATCCTCGGGCGCGAGAAAACGATTGGCCTCGGCGAACACATCCATGGGCCCGGTGACGTCCAGTGATTGCACGCCGGGGAATACCACGATGGCGACGGTTTTGGTCATCTCTCTCGCAAACTCCTCTGAACCTGTGGCGAGGGGATTTATCCCCTCACCACAATGCTCTCCTATCGGTCAGTTGGCATGATTTGCAGGTCGATTGGCAAGGATCGCAGCCATGCGTCGATTGTCCGCTTTCAGCCTCGGGAACAGACTTTCTCCATCAGCGCCGACCCGGCGTTTTCGACGAGGAAACCTCCCATGACCACCACCATCGCCGGCATCAAGATCCCCGACAGCGCCCTCGCCCGCGCTACCACCGAATACATCCGCGACATCGAATCCGACCTGCTCTATCACCACTCGCGCCGGGTGTTTCTGTTCGGGGCGTTGAGCGGCGAACGTCAGCAACTGGCCTACGACCCGGAGCTGCTGTACGTCGGCGCGATGTTCCATGACCTCGGTCTGGTCGAAGGTCATCGCAGTGACGACGAGCGTTTCGAAGTCGACGGTGCCAACGCTGCAGCGGCATTCCTGAAACCGTATGGCTTGAGCGATGACGACATCGAACAGGTCTGGTTGTCGATTGCCCTGCACACCACGCCGGGCGTACCGAAGCATCTGCGCCCGACCGTGGCGCTGGTGACCGCCGGTGTCGAGATGGACGTGCTGGGCATGGATTACGCCGCGTTCAGCAACGTGCAGCGCGAAGCGGTGGTGCATGCGCATCCACGCGGGGAAGGTTTCAAGGAGTGCATCATCTGCGCATTTGCCGATGGCTTGCGCCATCGTCCGCAGACCACATTCGGCAATGTGAAGACCGATGTGCTGGTGGATCAGGAGCCGGGGTTCAAACCGATGAACTTTGTCGAGGTGATCCGCAAATCCCCTTGGACAGCCTGAATCCAACTGTGGAATGGGACCTGTGGCGAGGGGATTTATCCCCGATGGGGTGCGAAGCACCCCCTCTCTTGATCCAAAAAGCAGGGGGCTGCTGCGCAGTCCATCGGGGATAAATCCCCTCACCACAGAAACCCATTCCAGCATTGGATTCGGGTTGGCCTCGAGACTGAGACCAACCCAACTGGCTTACGCCGCTTCCGGCGCCGGTGCGCGACGCACGTCCGGTTGCTTCCACGAATCGGCAGCGCTTTCTTCGATGGCTTGCTGGATAGCTTTCTTGCGTGCTTCTTCAGCGCGGCGGCTGAAGAACCAGACCATGAAGGTCACAATCGACACCGCCAGCAGAATCAGGCTCGCCACCGCGTTGATCTCAGGCTTCACGCCCAGACGCACCGCCGAGAACACTTCCATCGGCAGGGTCGTCGACCCCGGGCCGGAGACAAAGCTCGCCAGTACCAGGTCATCCAGCGACAGCGCGAACGACATCATGCCGCCCGCCGCCAGCGACGGCGCGATCATCGGGATGGTGATCAGGAAGAACACCTTCCACGGCCGCGCCCCCAGATCCATCGCCGCTTCTTCGATCGACAGGTCCAGCTCACGCAGACGCGCCGACACCACCACCGCCACGTACGCCGCACAGAACGTCGTGTGGGCGATCCAGATGGTGACAATGCCACGCTCCTGCGGCCAGCCGATCATCTGCGCCATGGCCACGAACAGCAGCAACAGCGACAGACCGGTGATCACTTCCGGCATTACCAATGGCGCCGTCACCAGACCGCCGAACAGCGTGCGGCCCTTGAAGTGGGTGATACGCGTCAGCACGAACGCCGCCAGGGTACCCAGCGCCACCGCAGCGACGGCGGTGTAGCAGGCGATTTCCAGCGAGCGCACCACCGAGCCCATCAGTTGGGTGTTGTCGAGCAGGCCGACGTACCACTTGATCGACCAGCCGCCCCACACCGTCACCAGTTTCGAGGCGTTGAACGAGTAGATCACCAGGATCAGCATCGGCAGATAAATAAACAACAAACCCAGGACCAGCATCAGGCTGGAGAAACGGATGCGCTTCATTCTTTACCCTCCATTTCCTTGGCCTGACTGCGGTTGAACAGGATGATCGGCACAATCAGGATCGCCAGCATCACCACCGCCAGCGCGGACGCCACCGGCCAGTCTCGGTTGTTGAAGAACTCTTGCCAGAGCACTTTACCGATCATCAGGGTTTCCGGACCGCCGAGCAGTTCCGGGATCACGAACTCGCCCACCACCGGAATGAACACCAGCATGCAGCCGGCAATGATCCCGTTCTTGGACAGCGGAATAGTGATTTTCCAGAAGCTGTTGAAGGTGCTCGAACCGAGGTCCGACGCCGCTTCCAGCAGACTGTTGTCGTGCTTCACCAGGTTGGCGTAGAGCGGCAGGATCATGAACGGCAGGTACGAATAGACAACACCGATGTACACCGCGAGGTTGGTGTTGAGGATCTGCAGCGGCTCGTCGATGAAACCCATGCTCATCAGAAAACCGTTGAGCAGACCGTTGTTGCTGAGGATGCCCATCCACGCATACACGCGGATCAGGATCGCGGTCCAGGTCGGCATCATGATCAGCAGCACCAGCACCGTCTGCAGCTCTTTACGGGCACTGGCGATGGCATAGGCCATCGGGTAGCCGATCAGCAGACACAGCACGGTGCTGATCAGCGCCATCTTCAGCGAGCCGAGGTAGGCGGCGATGTACAACTCGTCGTCGCCGAGCATTGCGTAGTTGCCGAGGTTCAGCAGCAGTTGCAGTTTCTGCTCGGCGAACGTGTAGATCTCGGTGTACGGCGGGATGGCCACGTCGGCTTCAGCGAAGCTGATCTTCAGAACGATGAAGAACGGCAGCATGAAGAACAGGAACAGCCAGATGAAGGGAACCCCGATGACCAGTTGGCGGCCATTGGGAATTATTCGGTTGAGCCGTCGTTTGAACTTGCGCATGTTCATGAGCGAAGTACCACGCCGCTGTCGTCTTCCCACCACACGTAAACCTGATCGCCCCAGGTTGGACGTGCGCCACGGCGTTCGGCGTTGGCGACGAACGACTGCACCAGTTTGCCGCTCGGCAATTCGACGTAGAACACCGAGTGCCCGCCGAGGTAAGCGATGTCATGGACCTTGCCGCTCGACCAGTTGTATTCGCAGGTCGGCTGATCGGCGGTGACCAGCAGTTTCTCCGGACGGATCGCGTAGGTCACGGACTTGTCCTGCACCGAGGTGCTGATGCCGTGGCCCACATAGATCTGTCGGTCGAGGTCCTTGCAGGTGATGGTCGCGTGGCCTTCGGCGTCGTCGATCACTTCGCCTTCGAAGATGTTCACGTTGCCGATGAATTCGCAGACCAGACGGCTGGTCGGGGTTTCGTAGATGTCGATCGGGCTACCGATCTGGGCGATCCAGCCCAAGTGCATGATCGCAATGCGCTCGGCCATGGTCATGGCCTCTTCCTGATCGTGCGTCACCATCACGCAGGTCACACCCACGCGCTCGATGATTTCGACCAGCTCAAGCTGCATCTGCGAACGCAGTTTCTTGTCCAGCGCGCCCATCGGTTCGTCGAGCAGCAGCAGCTTCGGCCGCTTGGCCAGCGAACGCGCCAGCGCCACCCGCTGACGCTGACCGCCAGACAGTTGATGCGGTTTGCGCTTGGCGTACTGGCTCATCTGCACCAGTTTGAGCATCTCGGCCACGCGGGCGTCGATCTCGGCCTTGGGGATCTTGTCCTGCTGCAGGCCGAACGCGATGTTCTGCGCTACGGTCATGTGCGGGAACAAGGCGTACGACTGGAACATCATGTTGATCGGACGTTCGTACGGCGGCATGTCGGTGATGTCGACGCCGTCGAGAAAAATGCGCCCCTCCGTGGGCCGTTCGAACCCTGCCAGCATCCGCAGCAGAGTGGATTTGCCCGATCCCGAACCGCCGAGCAGGGCGAAGATCTCGCCTTTCTTGATTTCCAGGGACACATCGTCCACGGCAATCGTCTCGTCGAACTTCTTCGTGACCCGGTCGATTTTGACCAACACCTGCTTAGGTGTCTGGTCGCCCTCGAGGGCTTTCTTATAGGCGCCGGAGGCAACTGCCATTTACGAAACTCCCAGAAAAAAACAGTGCAGTTCGCCCACGCAGGCGAACCCTGGATAGTGTGTGCCTTACATACCCGACTTGACCTTGGTCCAGCTGCGGGTCATCAGACGTTGAATGTTCGGTGGCAACTCGATCGACACGTAAGCCTTGTCGATCACAGCCTGCGGTGGATAAACCGATGCATCGGTACGGATGGATTGTTCCATCAGCTTGTCCGACCCGGGGTTGGGGTTGGCGTAACCGACGTAATCACTGACCTGGGCAATCACCTCAGGTTTCAGCAGATAGTTGATGAAGGCATGGGCCTCTTTCACGTTGGACGAATCCTTGGGGATTGCCAGCATGTCGAACCACAGGGCGCCGCCCTCTTTCGGGACGGTGTAGGCGATGTTCACGCCTTTCTTGGCTTCTGCCGCGCGATTCTTCGCCTGGAAGATATCGCCGGAGAAACCGATCGCCACGCAGATGTCGCCGTTGGCCAGGTCGCCGATGTATTTCGAGGAGTGGAAATAGGTCACGTAAGGACGCACCGCGAGCAGTTTGTCAGTGGCCTTTGCGTAGTCCTTGGGATTGGTGCTGTTGGCATTCAGGCCCAGATAGTTGAGCACGGTCGGCATCATTTCATCAGCCGAGTCGAGGAACGCCACTCCGCAGCTTTGCAGCTTCTTGATGTTCTCCGGCTCGAACAGCACGCCCCACGAATCGATCTTGTCGACTCCGAGCACGGCCTTCACTTTGTCGACGTTGTAACCGATGCCGTTGGTACCCCACAGGTACGGCACGGCGTACAGGTTGCCCGGATCGTTCTGCTCCAGACGCTTGAGCAGCGCCGGGTCGAGATTGGAATAGTTCGGCAGCTGCGACTTGTCGAGCTTCTGGAACGCGCCCGCCTTGATCTGCTTGCCGAGGAAGTGGTTCGACGGCACAACCACGTCGTAACCGGTACGTCCGGCCAGCAGCTTGCCTTCAAGGGTTTCGTTGGAATCGAAGACGTCGTAGACCGGTTTGATTCCGGTGTCTTTCTGGAAGTCCGCCAGGGTCGTCTCGCCGATGTAGTCCGACCAGTTATAAATATGCACCGTACCGGCGGCCTGGGCTCCGACAGCGATCGTCAGGCCGGCAGTGGCCAGCAGGGCATTGCGCAAAGAAGAAAAAATAGGCAAGTGGAGGTCCTCTAAATTAGTTGGGCCCAAGTTGCCCCGCGCTGCATGACAGCCATGGCTGCCCGGCAACAAAACCGGCGCGCAACTTACCCTCGAAAAACCGTTCCAGCAAAACTTTCTGTCATTTAATTATCCCGCTGGCCGCCTTCGCGGTGACGACGGCCAGCGGTTGCTGCTTCAAACCGGCTTATTTACCGGATTTGATTTTGGTCCAGCTGCGAGTGATCAGGCGCAGGGTCGCTGCATCCTGATCGCTGATCGCATAGAGCTGCTTCTTCACTTCAGCCGAAGGGTAGATGCTCGGATCGCTGGTGATGTCTTTGTCCACCAATGGCGTGGCCGCCTTGTTGCCGTTCGGGAAACGCACGGCGTTGGTGATCTCGGCCATCACTTCCGGCTGCAGCAGGTAGTTCATGAATTTGTAGGCGGCCTCGACGTTTTCGGCATCCTTGGGAATGGCGACCATGTCGTAGAAAGTGCCAGCACCTTCTTTTGGAATGGTGTAGGCCAGTTTGACCTTGTCACCGGCTTCCTTGGCGCGGGTCTTGGATTGCTCCAGGTCACCCGAATAACCGACAGCCACGCAGATGTTGCCGTTGGCCAGGTCGGAGATGTATTTCGAGGAGTGGAAGTACGCAACCGAAGGACGCACCTTGAGGAACAGGTCTTCGGCGGCTTTAAGATCAGCCTTGTCCTTGCTGTTGGTCGGCTTGCCCAGATAGTGCAGGGCCGCTGGAATCATTTCGGTCGGGGCGTCGAGGAAACTCACGCCGCAGCTTTTGAGTTTCTCGATGTTCTCTGGCTTGAACACGATGTCCCACGAATCGATCTTGTCGATGCCCAGCGCAGCCTTGACCTTGGCCGGGTTGTAGCCAATGCCGATGGAGCCCCACATGTAAGGGAAGGCGTGCTTGTTGCCCGGGTCGCTGGCATCGCCAACGGCCTTGAGCAGGTCTTCATCAAGGTTCTTCCAGTTCGGCAGCTTGGACTTGTCCAGCTCCTGATACACGCCAGCCTTGATCTGCTTGGCGAGGAAGTTGTTGGAAGGCACCACCACGTCATAACCGGATTTACCGGCCAGCAGTTTGGCTTCCAGGGTTTCGTTGCTGTCGAACACGTCGTAGACGACTTTGATGCCCGACTCTTTCTCGAATTTGGCAACGGTGTCTGGCGCGATGTAGTCAGACCAGTTGTAGACGTGCAATACCTTGTCGTCCGCCTGAACCGCACCCGCCATCATGCCCGCGACGGACAGGGCGAGAAGTGTCTTGCCAGCAAGCTTTTTGCCTAATGCCTTCATGCGTTAATGCTCCAAATTTTTCTTTTTTGAACCACTTTGTTCAGCGGCCGAACCCGGACAACTGGAACCGCGGCTAGTCTGGCAAGATCCGAGGCGGTCTTTCAAGAAAAGACCGGCCTTTCTGACAGCTTTGCGCGAGAGCGCCGCAGCTCCCCCGCCCAAAGCCTAGCACTTAGCCCTGCAACGCACTGAGGGTCAGGTCCAGACACTTGCGTGCCTTTGTAACCAGCTCATCGATCTCCGCTTTGCTGATCACCAGCGGCGGCGCGATGATCATCGTGTCGCCCACAGCGCGCATGATCAGCCCGTTGTCGAAGCAGAACTGGCGGCAGATCATGCCGACGCCCTTGCCTTCGTAACGCTTGCGAGTGGCCTTGTCCTGCACCAGCTCGATCGCCCCCAGCAGACCAACCCCGCGCACTTCCCCCACCAACGGGTGATCGTTCAGCTCGCGCAGACGTTTCTGCAAATACGGTGCCGTTTCGTTGTGGGCGTTCTCGATAATTTTCTCGTCGCGCAGAATCCGGATGTTCTCCAGACCCACCGCTGCCGCCACCGGGTGACCGGAGTAGGTGAAGCCGTGGTTGAAGTCGCCGCCTTCGTTGAGCACCTTCACCACTTCGTCGCGCACGATCAGGCCACCCATCGGGATGTAGCCGGAGGTCAGGCCCTTGGCGATGGTCATCATGTCCGGTTTGAGGTCGTAGAAATCGCTGCCGAACCATTGGCCGGTACGGCCGAAACCGCAGATCACTTCGTCGGCGACGAAGAGGATGTCGTACTTGGCGAGGATTTCCTTGATGCGCGGCCAGTAGGTGTCTGGCGGAATGATCACGCCGCCGGCGCCCTGGATCGGCTCGGCAATAAAGGCACCGACGTTGTCGACGCCGACTTCGAGAATTTTCTCTTCCAGCTGATTGGCCGCCCAGATGCCGAACTCTTCCGGCGACATGTCGCCGCCTTCGGCGAACCAGTACGGCTGGGCGATGTGGACGATGCCCGGAATCGGCAAGTCGCCCTGCTCGTGCATATAGGTCATGCCGCCGAGGCTAGCGCCGGCTACGGTCGAACCGTGATAACCGTTTTTGCGGCTGATGATGACTTTCTTGTTCGGCTGACCCTTGATCGCCCAGTAGTGGCGAACCATGCGCAGCATGGTGTCGTTGCCTTCGGAGCCGGAGCCGGTGAAGAACACGTGGTTCATGCCTTCCGGTGCGACGTCGGCGATAGCCTTGGCCAGTTCCAGTGCCGGCGGGTGGGCGGTCTGGAAAAACAGGTTGTAGTAAGGCAGTTCGCGCATCTGTTTCGCGGCGGCGTCGGCCAGTTCATCACGACCGTAACCGATGGCCACGCACCACAGCCCGGCCATGCCGTCGAGGATCTTGTTGCCTTCGCTGTCCCACAGGTAAACGCCCTTGGCGTTGGTGATGATCCGCGGGCCTTTCTCTTTCAGCTGCTTGAAGTCGCTGAACGGGGCCAAGTGGTGATCGCTGCTCAGCGCTTGCCACTCACGGGTTTGCGGGTTGTTGCTGGTCATGCCAATTCTCCTTGTTATCGGTGAAGGCGCGGCGCCTGAGCACCGCACCCGGCGTATCAGACGGCGAAGAGCAGGTACTCACGCTCCCACGAACTGATCACGCGCTTGAAGTTTTCATGCTCGGCCCGCTTGACCGCGACGTAGCCCGTGATGAAAGTTTTGCCCAGGTATTTCTCGATGGTCGCGCTGTTTTCCATACGCTCCAGCGCGTCTTCGATGGTCAGCGGCAGGCGCAGATTGCGCCGCTCGTAACCACGACCGACGACCGGCGCGCTCGGGTTGAGGCCTTCGACCATGCCGATGTAGCCGCAGAGCAGGCTCGCGGCGATCGCCAGGTATGGGTTGGCGTCGGCGCCCGGCAGGCGGTTTTCCACGCGGCGGTTCTGCGGGCCGGCATCCGGTACACGCAGGCCTACGGTGCGGTTTTCTTCGCCCCACTCCACGTTTACCGGTGCCGAGGTGTCCGGCAGGAAGCGGCGGAACGAGTTGACGTTCGGCGCGAACAGCGGCAGCAATTCCGGGATCAGTTTCTGCAGGCCACCGATGTGGTGCAGGAACAGCTGGCTCATGGTCCCGTCTTCATTGGAGAACACGTTCTTGCCGGTCTCGATGTCGATGATGCTCTGGTGCAAGTGCATCGCGCTGCCCGGCTCGCCGGTCATCGGCTTGGCCATGAAAGTGGCGGCCACGTCGTGCTTGAGCGCGGCTTCGCGCATGGTGCGTTTGAACACCAGAATCTGGTCGGCCAGCGACAGTGCGTCGCCGTGACGGAAGTTGATTTCCATCTGCGCCGTGCCGTCTTCGTGGATCAGCGTGTCGAGGTCCAGTTCCTGCAGTTCGCACCAGTCGTAAACGTCTTCGAACAGCGGATCGAATTCGTTCGCCGCTTCAATGGAGAACGACTGACGACCGATTTCCGGACGGCCCGAGCGGCCAATCGGCGGCTGCAACGGATAGTCGGGGTCGTCGCTGCGCTTGGTCAGGTAGAACTCCATCTCCGGCGCCACGATCGGCTGCCAGCCCTTGTCGGCGTAGAGTTTGAGGACCTTCTTGAGGACGTTGCGCGGCGACAGCTCGATCGGGTTGCCTTGCTTGTCGTAAGTGTCGTGGATCACCTGAGCGGTTGGCTCAATGGCCCACGGCACCATGTACACGGCGTTCTGGTCGGGACGGCAGATCATGTCGATGTCGGCCGGGTCGAGCAGTTCGTAATAGATGTCGTCTTCGACGTAGTCGCCGGTCACGGTCTGCAACAGCACGCTTTCTGGCAGGCGCATGCCTTTTTCGGCGATGAACTTGTTGGTCGGCGAGATCTTGCCCCGGGTGATACCGGTCAAGTCGGCGATCATGCATTCGACTTCTGTGATCTTGTGGTCTTTCAACCAATCGGTGAGCTGGTCGAGGTTGTTACTCATAAATGCCTCTGGGCTGAGTCTCCTGACGTGGTGTCAGGCAAAGTTTGACGCCGGAGCGTCGCGTTAAAGGGGGGCTTGCTCGCGCAGTGCCGGCTTACGCCTGGCACCGCGCATAGACAATGAAAGAGGAGCTTACCTGCCCTTTACGCTGGCGTTGCATTTCCTGTGCACATTCAAGGCGTGCAGAATCATGAGCACGGCTCGAGGAGCGGCACAGGCTTTGGGACTCAAAGAGATCTATATTGGAAGGAGACGCCATAAACAGGATGCTTTCCCATACGTCCAGAATATCGGACGCTGACGCTTGAATGGTCATGGACGGGAACATCGTCGGCAAGCGGCGAGCCTTGCTGGCTGCGCTATCGACGGCTTTGTCGCCACTGATGTGATGAGCATGCAGACCGGACTGTTGCGAGCAGTCGGTGATGCCGATTAACGGCAGGCGAGACATGAAGCACCCCGGTATTATTGCTGTTATGGGTTTGACCGGAGCTTAGCCTTGTTCATTTTTTTACACAACACCCCCGTAAAAAATACAACACGGCCTGCTCAAGCCCGCGGGTGGCAACTGCCCCAAGGACAAAAAACCGCCCCAAAGTGCCCCATAAATGCCCTCACAGCGCTTTTTTAGGGCAAAAAAGGCCTCGCTTGACTTCGGCAGGCTGTTCGGGTTGACTGAAACCAGAAAAGATCAATGATTGATATTTTTAACAACAAAGGTGTTGCATCATGTCGGTACCCCCGCGTGCCGTTCAGCTCAACGAAGCGAACGCGTTCCTTAAGGAACATCCTGAGGTTCTGTACGTTGACCTTCTGATTGCGGATATGAATGGTGTGGTGCGCGGCAAGCGCATTGAACGCACCAGCCTCCACAAGGTTTACGAGAAAGGCATCAACCTGCCGGCCTCTCTATTTGCTCTGGATATCAATGGTTCGACGGTGGAAAGCACCGGCCTGGGCCTGGACATCGGCGACGCCGATCGTATCTGCTATCCAATCCCCGACACCCTGTGCAACGAGCCATGGCAGAAGCGCCCTACCGCGCAACTGTTGATGACCATGCACGAGCTCGAAGGTGACCCGTTCTTTGCGGATCCGCGCGAAGTGCTCCGTCAAGTTGTTGCAAAGTTTGACGAGCTGGGCTTGACCATCTGCGCCGCATTCGAACTCGAGTTCTACCTGATCGACCAGGAAAACGTGAACGGCCGTCCACAGCCGCCACGCTCGCCGATCTCCGGCAAACGCCCGCACTCGACTCAGGTCTATCTGATCGACGACCTGGACGAATACGTCGACTGCCTCCAGGACATTCTGGAAGGTGCCAAAGAGCAAGGCATCCCGGCCGACGCCATCGTCAAGGAAAGTGCCCCGGCGCAGTTCGAAGTGAACCTGCACCACGTCGCCGACCCGATCAAGGCGTGCGACTACGCGGTACTGCTCAAGCGTCTGATCAAAAACATCGCCTACGACCATGAAATGGATACCACCTTCATGGCCAAGCCCTACCCGGGCCAGGCTGGCAACGGTCTGCACGTACATATTTCGATTCTGGACAAGGCCGGCAAGAACATCTTTGCCAGCGAGGATCCCGAGCAGAACGCCGCGCTGCGTCACGCGATCGGCGGTGTGCTCGAGACCCTGCCCGCGCAGATGGCTTTCCTCTGCCCGAACGTCAACTCGTACCGTCGTTTCGGCGCTCAGTTCTACGTCCCGAACTCGCCTTGCTGGGGCCTGGACAACCGCACCGTGGCGATTCGCGTTCCGACCGGCTCGTCCGATGCTGTGCGTATCGAACACCGCGTGGCCGGCGCCGATGCCAACCCGTACCTGCTGATGGCTTCGGTACTGGCGGGCGTGCATCACGGTCTGACCAACAAGATCGAACCGGGCGCGCCAGTCGAAGGCAACAGCTACGAGCAGAACGAACAAAGCCTGCCGAACAACTTGCGCGATGCCCTGCGCGAGCTGGACGACAGCGAGGTGATGGCCAAGTACATCGATCCGAAATACATCGATATCTTCGTTGCCTGTAAGGAAAGTGAGCTGGAGGAGTTCGAACACTCCATCTCCGACCTTGAATACAACTGGTACCTGCATACCGTTTAAGCGGTTTGCAGCTGCAAAAAAACGCCGTTGGCTGATTCAGCCAGCGGCGTTTTTTTATGGCCTCTGTGGCGAGGGGATTTATCCCCGATGGGCTGCACAGCAGCCGTAAACCCTGAGAACCGGTTATTCCTGATACACCAAGCTGAATGGCTTGGGGCCGCTTCGCTGCCCATCGGGGATAAATCCCCTCGCCACAGGTCGGCAGACAACATCGAACCCGGCTCGTACAATGCCCGCTGCCCCGCAGGAGACTTTCATGACGCGTCCCGCCCCCGTCCGCAAACCCCGTGCCCGCAGTCAGGCACGGATCGATTCGATACTCGACGCCGCGCGTACGCTGCTGGCTTCCGAGGGCGTGGCCAGTCTGTCGATCTACAGCGTCGCCGAGCGCGCGCAGATTCCGCCCTCCTCCGTGTATCACTTTTTCGCCAGCGTCCCGGCATTGCTCGAAGCGCTGACCGCCGACGTTCACGCCGCGTTTCGCGCCTGCCTGCAAGCGCCGATCGATCACGGGGCCCTGCGCGACTGGCGTGATCTGTCGCGGCTGGTCGAACGGCGGATGCTGGAGATCTACGACGAGGATGCCGCCGCCCGGCAGTTGATTCTTGCCCAGCACGGGCTCACCGAAGTGACTCAGGCTGACCGTCAGCACGACATCGAGCTGGGCGACCTGATGCACAAGCTGTTCGACCACCATTTCGAATTGCCGCGACTGCCCACCGACGTCGATGTGTTTGCACTGGCGATGGAACTGGGCGACCGCGTCTACGCCCGGTCAGTCCAGCAGCACGGGCAAATCACCCCGCGCCTGGCCGAGGAAGGCATGCGCGTATTTGATGCCTATCTGGGCTTGTATCTGCCGCTCTATCTGCCCAAGCGAACAGCTGCCGTCTGACCGGTAACAGACAACAGCGCATTGCCCGATGACTTGTTCAGATCGCGCGGAGCAGAATCCTGTCGATGGAATGATCGGCCGACTTGTTGAGAATCAGGCTGGCCTTGTCGCGGGTCGGCAGGATGTTCTCGACGAGGTTTTTCAGGTTGACCCGGTCCCAGGTGCCGGACGCCACTGACAGCGCCTCGTCATTCGACAGGGACTTGTACTTGTTGAAGTACGACTCGTCAGACTGAAACGCGGTGTTCTTCAAGTAGACAAAGCGTTCGAGGTACCACTTCTTGATGTCCTCTTGCGCAGCATCGACGTAGATCGAAAAGTCGACGAAGTCGAGGACATTCAGACTGTCGCGTTTGTCCTCTTGCAGCACATTCAGGCCTTCCAGAACGATGATATCGGGCGACTGAATGGTCTGCGTTTCATCAGGAAGAATGTCGTACTGGACGTGCGAGTAGACCGGAATCTGCACCGGCTGGCCTTCGTTGCGCACGGCGTGCAAAAAGTCGAGAAGCAGCGCCCGGTCATAGGATTCGGGAAAGCCTTTGCGGTGCAACAGGTTGTTCTTTTCCAGGGTCGCCAGCGGCAACAGAAACGAGTCGGTGGTCACCAATTGCACATCAGGCGAGCCCGGCCACGACGACAGAAGCGCCGACAAGACCCGGGCAAAACTGCTTTTACCCACCGCGACACTGCCGGAGATGCCGATGACATACGGCGGTTTGTGCGCCGGCTCGCCGAGAAACTCACTGTGCACCTGACCCAGCGACCGCGCCGCCGCTGCATGCAGATTCAGCAGGCGCGCCAAAGGCAGCAGAATGGTCTCTACCTCCTCACGCGTCATGGGCTGTGTCGGACTGATCAACGCATTCATTTGCGCAGACGAAAGGCTCTGCGCCGCATCGTCCCGGAAGGCTGACCATTGCTCGCGAGTAAATTCCCGGTACTCGCGGTGAGCGGGCGAATGCCCTGCGGCATTCTGCTTCGTCGTCATAATCTTCCTGTAGGCGCCCGGACAAAAGCCGGAACATAGCAGATCTGCCCGGCGCCTCCAAACCGACGAACGTCTGCCTCAACAGCCTTTGAAAAGCGCGCATGAAAAAACCCCGGAGGGCTCAAGCCGTCCGGGGCCCTGTGTACCGCATCGATTACAACTTGGCGATCGACACCTCGGTGGATTTCACGAAGGCAATCACTTCGCTGCCGACCACCAGTTCCAGCTCCTTGACCGAACGGGTGGTGATCACCGAAGTGACGATGCCCGAGGCGGTTTGCACGTCGATTTCCGACAGCACGTCGCCGAGGACGATTTCCTTGATCGAGCCTTTGAACTGGTTGCGCACGTTGATGGCTTTGATAGTCATGGCATTGATTCCTGTCGTTGGATGTAACTTGAGTTATTGAGCCCAACGCAATTGCGTAGGCAGTGGTGAAACGGGTTCCGGCTCCGGCGGCTCGCCGGGCAGGGACAGAACACGGTTGAGCACTTCGGTTTCCAGCGCCGCCAGCCGGTGCGATCCGCGTACACGCGGGCGTGGCAGCTCCACATGCAGGTCAAGGCCGACTTCGCCGTCCTCGATCAGAATCACCCGGTCGGCAATCGCCACCGCTTCACTGACGTCATGAGTCACCAGCAGTACGGTGAAACCGTGTTGCTGCCAGAGACGTTCGATCAGTTGCTGCATTTCAATGCGGGTCAGCGCGTCCAGTGCGCCGAGCGGTTCGTCGAGCAACAGCAGACGCGGTTGGTGGATCAGCGCCCGGGCCAGTGCGACGCGCTGCTTCTGTCCGCCAGATAACGCTGCCGGCCACTCATTGGCACGATCCGCCAGACCCACCGCGTCCAGCGCTTCGAGCGCCTTGGGACGCCAGTTGCCTTTAAGGCCCAAGCCGACGTTGTCGATGATCTTTTTCCACGGCAGCAAACGTGCTTCCTGGAACATCAGTCGAGTGTCTTCCCGCGCATCGCTGAGCGGTGCAGCGCCGGCCAGCAAGTCGCCACCAGTCGGTTGATCGAGGCCGGCGAGCAAGCGCAGCAAGGTGCTTTTGCCGCAACCGCTGCGCCCGACCACAGCGACGAATTGCCCCGCCGGGATGTGCAGGTCGATGTCACGCAGCACCTTCCGCGCACCGAAGGTTTTCTGCAGATTGCGCACCGCCAGCGGAATGCCGCGCAGCAGGCGTGGAGGTTGTTGAGCAGTCATGCCGCACCTCCCTTGGCGACCTGATAGGCCGGGTGCCAACGCAACCACACACGTTCAAGACCACGGGCCGCGAGGTCGGCGAGTTTGCCCAGCACCGCGTAAAGCAGGATCGCCAGCACCACCACGTCAGTCTGTAAAAACTCGCGGGCATTCATCGCCAGATAACCGATGCCGGAGCTGGCCGAAATGGTTTCAGCGACGATCAGCGTCAGCCACATAAAGCCCAGGGCGAAGCGCACGCCAACCAGAATCGAAGGCAGCGCGCCCGGCAGAATCACCTGCCAGAACAGGCTGAAACCGCTCAAGCCATAACTGCGCGCCATCTCCACCAGCGCCGGGTCGACGTTGCGAATGCCGTGATAGGTGTTGAGGTAGATCGGGAACAACGTGCCCAGCGCCACCAGAAAAATCTTCGCCGACTCGTCGATGCCGAACCAGAGGATCACCAGCGGAATCAGCGCCAGATGCGGCACGTTGCGAATCATCTGCACCGAGCTGTCGAGCAGACGTTCGCCCCACTTCGACAGGCCAGTAATGAAGCCCAGTGCCAGACCGATGCTGCCGCCAATGGTAAAACCGAGCGCCGCGCGCCAGCCGCTGATCGCCAGATGCGTCCAGATCTCGCCGCTGCGCACCAGACTGACACCGGCCTCGATCACCGCCACCGGTGCCGGCAGGATGCGTGTCGACAACCAACCGGCCGACACCGACAACTGCCACACCGCCAGCAAGAGCACCGGCAACGCCCAGGGCGCGAGGCTGTGGATGATTTTCTTCATGGCTAGCCTCAGCTCTGCGACGCGGCTTTGGGAAGAATGTCGTTGGCGACCATCTCGCCGAACGGGCTGACATAACCGGCGCTTTTCGGCAGTTCCGGGCGTTCGATATCGAGGTGCGGGAACAGCAACTCAGCGACGCGATACGACTCTTCAAGGTGTGGATAACCGGAGAAGATAAAGGTGTCGATGCCCAGGTCTGCGTATTCCTTCACGCGGGCAGCCACGGTCGGACCGTCGCCGACCAGCGCCGTACCGGCACCGCCGCGCACCAGGCCAACGCCGGCCCACAGGTTCGGGCTGACTTCGAGGTTGTCGCGGCTGCCACCGTGCAACGCGGCCATACGTTGCTGGCCGACCGAATCGAAACGCGCCAGAGAGGCTTGAGCGCGGGCGATGGTGTCGTCATCCAGATGCGAGATCAACCGATCTGCGGCTTGCCAGGCTTCGGCGTTGGTTTCGCGAACGATTACGTGCAGACGAATGCCGAAGCGCACGGTGCGACCGAGCTTGGCGGCTTTGGCCCGCACCTGTTCGATCTTTTCGGCGACCGCGGCTGGCGGCTCGCCCCAGGTCAGGACCATTTCAACTTGTTCGGCTGCCAAGTCCTGCGCCGCTTCCGACGAGCCACCGAAGTACAGCGGTGGACGCGGTTGTTGGATCGGCGGATAGAGCAATTTCGCGCCCTTCACACTGATGTGCTGACCGTCGTAATCAACGGTCTCGCCTTCCAGCACGCGGCGCCAGATACGGGTGAATTCCACCGAGGCCTGATAGCGCTCTTCATGGCTGAGGAACAGTCCGTCGCCGGCCAATTCTTCCGGATCGCCGCCGGTCACCAGGTTGAACAGCGCACGACCACCGGACAGACGATCCAGCGTGGCTGCCTGCCGCGCCGCCACCGTCGGGGAAATGATCCCGGGGCGCAGGGCAACAAGGAACTTCAGACGCTGGGTCACCGGGATCAGCGATGCCGCCACCAACCACGAGTCTTCGCAGGAGCGGCCAGTGGGGATCAGCACGCCGCCGAAACCCAGACGATCCGCCGCTTGCGCGACTTGTTGCAGATAACCGTGGTCGACGGCGCGGGCGCCTTCGGCGGTGCCAAGGTAATGGCCGTCGCCGTGGGTAGGCAGGAACCAGAAGATGTTGAGGCTCATGGAGTGGTCTCCTTGGGGATTCGAGTTACTGGGCTTGGGTGGCCGAGCTTTGGGCCACAGCGGCCGGTGGTGTCCAGATCACATCCTTGATGCTCAACGGCTTGGGAATCAGCTTGAGCTGGAAGAACGTGTCAGCGATTTTCTGTTGCGCGGCGACCACTTCCTGGGTCAGGAACAGCGCGCCGTAGCCCTGGCGTTTCACCGAAGTCAAAGTGATGTCCGCCGGCAGGCCGAGCAGTGGCGCGACTTGTTGGGTGACGTCTTCAGGATTGGCTTTGGACCACTCGCCAACCGCGCGCACTTCCTCGACGAGGGTCTTGATCACCTCGGGATTTTTCTGCGCATAAGGTTTGGTCGCCAGATAGAACTGGTGGTTGTCGACGATGCCTTTGCCGTCGCGCAGGGTGTGCGCTTGCAGCTGTTTCTCGGCGGCAGCCTGGTACGGGTCCCAAATGACCCAGGCGTCGACACTGCCACGTTCAAACGCGGCGCGGGCATCGGCCGGCGGCAGGAATACGGTCTGGATATCGGAGTATTTGAGGCCGGCGTCTTCCAGTGCGCGCACCAGCAGGTAGTGAACGTTGGAGCCTTTGTTCAGCGCGACTTTCTTGCCCTTCAGATCCGCCACCGATTTGATCGGCGAGTCTTTCGGCACAAGGATCGCTTCGCTGTTTGGCGCTGGCGGCTCGTAGGCGACGTAGAGCAGATCGGCACCGGCAGCCTGGGCGAACACCGGTGGGGTTTCGCCAGTAACACCGAAATCGATCGAGCCGACGTTCAGGCCTTCCAGCAACTGCGGGCCGCCGGGGAATTCAGTCCATTGCACGTCGACGCCTTGGGCGGCCAGACGTTTTTCCAGGGTGCCCTTGGCTTTGAGCAGCACCAGCGTGCCGTACTTCTGATAACCGATCCGCAATGTTTCGGCTTGAGCTTGAGTGATGGCGCCGAAGGTGACAGCCGCAGCAAACAGAGCGACCAGACCACGACGCAAAAATACAGTGCGCATAGCGCTCTCCTTTTTGCTGTTGGGTTTTGGCTGCACCTGCTTGCCCGTTGGCGGGCGAGTAAGGCCAGTACTTCAAGTTCGGGTGAGACTTAAATGCTCCAGCGAGCACTCAACAAACGTTCGTTCAACAAGCCCGGCTCCAGCGGTTTCGGCCGGCGGGCCATGGCGCTGACAAACTGGTCCAGCGCCTCATACAGTCGCTGCTCCAGCGCCGGTGCCAGTTGCGCCGCCGCGCTGCCTTCGCCGTAAGCGATCTGGCTATCCTCGGCGAAAATTCCCTGGAGCATTTCCTGGGCTTTCAATGCCGACAACACGGGCTTGAGGGCGTAATCGACCACCAGCATGTGGGCGATGCTGCCGCCGGTGGCCATCGGCAAAACAATCTTGTGGCTCAGGGCGCGCTCGGGCAGCAGATCCAGCACAGTTTTCAACGCACCGGAGAACGAGGCCTTGTACACCGGGGTGGCAATCAACAGGCCATCGGCATTTTCAATCTGAGCCAGCAGGTCGAGCACCTTCGGGCTGTCGAAGCGGGCGTGGAGCAAGTCTTCGGCCGGAAAGTCGCGCACCTGATAACTCACCACTTCCACCCCTTGCTCCTGCAACCAGCGTTGCGAGCGCTCCAGTAGCACCCCGGAACGGGAGCGTTGGCTAGGGCTGCCACCGAGTGAGACGACCAGCATTGAGACAATTCCTTGAGCGTTACAGGCGATTCGCGGGTTGCGATCTCGCTTCGATGGAAGTGACCTTACCAGTTGATTTATATATCCATAAATCATATTTATTCATTTGGTTATTCGTTTTGGAGATATATATTCCGGCATACGGCGGGCGAAAAAAAAGGCCGTGGAAACGGCCTGAAATCCCCTGCTTTGTGGCTACACACTGATCGTTCCTACGCTCTGCGTGGAATGAATCCAAGGACGCTCCGCGGCCACTGTGACGCGGAGCTTCACGGGCGGCATTCCCACGCGGACGGTTCGACGCCTCGACGTGGGAACGATCGCCTCAAAAGGTTATTTATTCGGCTGCGGCGTCAGGCGCAGATACGGTTTCACCGCGCGATAGCCTTTGGGAAAGCGTTTCTTGATCTCGTCTTCATCCTTGAGCGACGGCACGATCACCACCTCGTCACCGTCCTGCCAGTTGGCCGGGGTGGCCACTTTGTAGTTGTCGGTGAGTTGCAGCGAATCGATCACCCGCAGAATTTCGTGGAAGTTGCGCCCGGTGCTCGCCGGGTAAGTGATGGTCAGGCGGATCTTCTTGTTCGGATCGATCACGAACAGCGAACGCACGGTCAGGGTGTCGTTGGCGTTCGGGTGGATCAGGTCATAGAGGTCGGAAACCTTGCGATCGGCGTCCGCCAGGATCGGGAAGTTGACGAGGGTGTTCTGGGTTTCGTTGATGTCTTCGATCCACTTGTGGTGAGAGTCCACCGGGTCGACCGACAGCGCGATGGCTTTGACGCCGCGCTTGCTGAATTCATCCTTGAGCTTGGCGGTAAAACCCAGCTCGGTGGTGCACACCGGGGTGAAGTCCGCCGGATGGGAGAACAGCACGCCCCAGCTATCGCCCAGCCACTCGTGGAAACGAATCTTGCCGGCGCTGGAATCCTGTTCGAAGTCGGGGGCGATGTCGCCGAGTCTGAGGCTCATGGTGCTGCTCCTGATGAGTTGTTGGAGACCTCAACTGTAGCTTGGCTTTTGATCTTCTGAAAAAGAATAAATAAATAGATATCTAGATCTAAAAAGAATATTAAAGATCTGTTCACTGGACGCTCGGCCGTATCCCGACGAACATCGTTCGCAAGGTTCGAGAAGGCCTTGAGTAGCTGCAAAGAGGGAAATTCGGGGAGGGCTTACGGGGGTGAGCCTGACTCGAAAACGCAAAAGCCCCGTCCGGCGCGATGCCGGACGGGGCTTTTTTACATCAACGAATCGAGACGCGCTATTACAGCAGCGGGATCGAGTAGCTGACGATCAGGCGGTTTTCATCCTGGTCGCGTTGACCTGGGATGTCGTTGCGCCAGGTAGCGTTTTTCCACATCAGGCCCAGGTTCTTAAGCGGGCCTTCTGGTACTACGTAACCGACGGTCAGGTCGCGTTCCCACTCGGAACGGCCGGTGGCATTGACGCTGACTTGGTTGAAACCGACGCGACCGGTAGTGTCGATGTTATCGCCACGCAGGTAAACCACACCGGCGGTCAGGCCAGGCAGGCCCACTTTGGCGAAGTCATACGAGTAGCGAGCCTGCCAGGTACGCTCGCCAGCACGACCGAACTTCTGGATTTGCATGTCAGTGATGGTGTAGTTCGAAGAACCGTCACCCTGGTTCAGCCACGGGAAGTCGCTGTTGCCGTTGCTGACCTGGTAACCGCCACCGAAGGTGTGACCTGCAACGGTGTACAGGAACAGACCGCTGTACAGGTTGTTGTCGACTTTACCTTTGGTGATGCCAGTACCGTAGTCACCCGAGGTGTAGTAGTTGGCATCGGTGCCGTTTTTACCGTCGTCACGGCTGTTGAAGTAACGGAGGTCCGACTTCAACACGCCCGGGCCGATTGCCCAGTTGTGCACCAGGCCCAGGAAGTGTTGCTTGTAGAACTGATCCAGATTGCCGTAGTAGTACTGGGCAGTCAGGTCTTTGGTGATTTTGTAGTCACCACCGGCATAGATGAACTTGTTGCTGTCGCGACCAGTCGCGGTACGACCGTTGGCGCCAGCGATCGACAGTTCTTCGTTGTTACTGGAGTTACGACCTTTGACGTGCTCGATCTGGCCGCCAACAAGGGTCAGGTCCTTGATGTCGCCCGAAGTGATCTGACCACCCTGGAAGGTTTGCGGCAGCAGACGACCATCGTTTGTAACGATAACCGGGTTTTTCGGCTGCAGAGTACCCAGCTTCAGTTCGGTCTGGGAGATCTTGGCCTTGGCAGTCAGACCCAGGCTGGAGAAGTTATCAACCGCTTCGCCATTGGATTTGCTCGGGAAAACAGTGCCACCGTAGGAACCGTAGTTGGTGGCGGTCGCTGGGGAAGCGCCGTTAGTGCCACCACCGGAATCCAAACGCACGCCCAACAGGCCGATAGCGTCGATACCGAAGCCTACGGTGCCCTGGGTGTAACCGGAGATGAAGCGCAGATCGAAGCCTTGGCCCCATTCTTCTTGCTTGCTCTGAACGCCGTTACGCTTGTTGGCGGGAGCGTTGACGTCGCCATCACGGTTATCAGTATTGATGTAGAAGTTACGCAGCCCCAAAGTAGCTTTGCTGTCTTCGATGAAACCGGCGGCGCCTGCCTGCTGCGCCATAACCCCTACGGCCACAGCCAGGGCCAAGGTGGACTTGTTCATGTAAAGCTCCTCTCGTTTCTAATTCTTGTGTTCCTGGCCCGGGATCTGACGCCCCTGGGTCCTAAGATTCGCGATTAGCGCCAGACCGTGACTGACAAGTCAATCGTAACCTTGTGTGTCTACGACCAAGGTCTAATCGCAGTGATTTGGTCCGTGCAGAGTAAAGATTTCCTGATAAACCCAAAAAGAATTTATTCATTCTTTTTCATATCATTTCGGAATATGGCCAGTATCTTGCCACCTCCGCCGGGAAACAGCGTATCGGCGACTAAGCTCATTCCTAAATGGTATTTGTTAGCCTTTTTTTAGATCGATTAGCTTTGGCGCAACCCCAAATCGTCAAACCCTATCGAAAAGGCGACGCCATGATGGCCAAACGCGCACTATCTAGTCAATTTGTTACAGTTTGTGTGTCAGCACTGATTTCTTTCTCCGCCCACGCCGCCAACCTTACCGTTGGCTACCAGACCGGTATCGATCCGAGCAAAGTCCCTCAGGCCGACGGCGTCTACGAGAAAACCATCGGTGAGAAAATCGACTGGCGTCGTTTCAATAGTGGCCCGGAAGTTGTGACAGCCATTGCCTCCGGTGATGTACAGATCGGCAACCTCGGTTCCAGCCCGTTGGCGGCTGCCGCGTCACGAAACCTGCCGATTGTGGCCTTCATCGTCTCGGCGCAGATCAATGCCGCCGAAGCCTTGGTGGTACGCAACGGCAGCGGCATCAACTCCCCGCAGGATCTGGTCGGCAAAACCATCGCCACGCCGTTCGTTTCCACCTCCCACTACAGCCTGCTCGGCGCGCTCAAGCACTGGGGCCTGGACACCTCGAAAGTCAAAGTGGTCAACCTGCAACCCGCAGAAATCGCCGCTGCCTGGAAACGCGGCGACATTGACGGTGCGTTTGTCTGGTCGCCAGCACTGGGTGAAATCCGCAAGACCGGCAAGACCCTGACCGATGCCGCGCAGGTCGGCCAATGGGGCGCGCCAACCTTCGAAGTCTGGGTCGCACGCAAGGACTTCGCCGAGAAGCATCCTGACGTCGTGGCCAAATTTGCCAAGGTCACTCTAGACTCGTTCGCCGACTACGCCAGCCATAAAGACAGCTGGACGGCTGACTCGGCACCTGTACAGAAAATCGCCAAATTGACTGGCGCCAATGCCGCTGATGTTCCTGAACTGCTCGCCGGCTCAGCTTTCCCGGATGCCAAGGCACAGCAAACCACCGCGCTGCTGGACGGCGGCACGGCGAAGGCAATTGGCGAGACGGCGAAGTTTTTGAAGGAGCAGGGCAAGGTTGAAACGGTGCTGCCGGATTATTCGCCGTACGTGAGTGCGAAATTCATCACTGAATAACAGTGAAATCCATCACTGGCTCAATGAAACCTGTGGCGAGGGGATTTATCCCCGATGGACTGCGTAGCAGTCCCAAAAGCAGGGCCGCTGCGCGCCCCATCGGGGATAAATCCCCTCACCACAGATAAATCCCCTCACCACAAAAGCCCCGCCAATTCAGATCAAAGGGTCTTTTCGAAGATTTTCGAGTTGCGCTGATAGTTGTACAGCGACGCCCGTGCCGCTGGCAGGCGTTCAACACTGCTCGGCTCGAAGCCACGCTCGCGGAACCAGTGCGCAGTGCGCGTGGTGAGTACAAAGAGAGTCTTCAAACCTTGCGCGCGGGCACGGGTTTCGATGCGCTCCAGCAGTTCATCACCGCGACCACCGTGGCGGTACTCCGGGTTCACCGCCAGACACGCCAGTTCACCGGCATCCGAATCGGCAATCTGATACAGCGCCGCACAGGCGATGATCATCCCCTCACGCTCGACCACGCTGAACTGCTCGATCTCACGCTCCAGCACTTCACGCGAACGGCGCACCAGAATCCCCTGTTCTTCCAGCGGACTGATCAGGTCGAGCAAGCCACCGACGTCTTCAATCGCCGCCTCGCGCACCAGTTCGAATTGCTCCTGGGCCACCAGCGTACCGCCACCGTCACGGGTGAACAGTTCGGTCAGCAGCGCGCCGTCCTCGGCATAGCTGACGATGTGGCTGCGCGCCACGCCGCCGCGGCAAGCCTCGGCAGCGGCATCCAGCAGCTCCGCTTGATAGTTGCTGCTGCCCAGACGCTGCAAATGCGCCGGCACTTGTTGTGGGCGCAGTTCGCGCACCAGTTTGCCGTTCTCATCGATCAGACCGAGGTCGGCGCCGAACAACAGCAGTTTGTCTGCGCCCAGGTCGATGGCGGCGCGGGTGGCGACGTCTTCGCAAGCGAGGTTGAAGATTTCACCGGTCGGCGAGTAGCCCAGCGGCGACAGCAGCACGATGGAGCGTTCATCGAGCAGACGATTGATGCCTTTGCGATCGACCCGGCGCACTTCGCCGGTGTGGTGATAATCGACACCTTCGAGCACGCCGATCGGCCGCGCGGTCACCAGGTTGCCGCTGGCCACGCGCAGACGCGAGCCCTGCATCGGCGATGAAGCCATGTCCATCGACAGCCGTGCCTCGATGGCAATGCGCAACTGGCCGACGGCGTCGATCACACACTCCAGCGTCGCCGCATCGGTGATGCGCATGCCGTGGTGGTAATGCGGCGTCAGGCCACGGGCGGCGAGGCGGGTTTCAATCTGTGGGCGCGAACCGTGCACCAGCACCAGACGCACGCCGAGGCTGTGCAGCAGGACGATGTCGTGGACGATATTGCCGAAATTCGGATGCTCCACGCCGTCGCCGGGCAGCATGACGACGAAGGTGCAGTCGCGGTGGGCATTGATGTAGGGAGATGCGTGACGAAGCCAATTGACGTATTCGGGCATGAACCTGGGCCTGTAATAAAGAGCAGCCGGAAAAGGGGCGAAACGGAAAACGCACAGCGGGCTGATGGTTATCGTCGGAACAGGCTTGGCGACACGCGCGCTCTCCTCATGAATACGGGTTGGAATGCTGGCAATTTACAGCGTTTGGTCGAGCAAAACACAGATCCCTTGTAGGAATGAGCTGCTCGCGATAGCGGAGTGTCAGTCAATATCTCCGGTGACTGTCTCACCGCTATCGCGAGCAGGCTCACTCCTACAAATCCTGTGGTGTTGGGGCACTTGTCAGACAGTAATGTTCAATCAGTTGCCGCAATAGATGCACGGTAGGCTGCAAACGTGACATTTCAAGGTACTCGCCCGGTTGATGTGCACAAGCAATGTCGCCGGGGCCGAGTACGATGGTTTCGCAGCCAAGGCGCTGAAGATAAGGCGCTTCGGTGCCGAACGCCACTGCTTCGGCCACATGACCGGTGAGCTTCTCGGCGATACGCACCAATTCGGCGTCTTCAGACTGTTCGAATGGCGGCACTTCCGGGAACAACGGTTTGTAGTCGATCTTCACCTGATGCCGTTCGGCAACCGGGTTGAGCTTGCGCAGAATCTCGGCGCGCAGGACTTTCGGGTCCATGCCCGGCAACGGCCGCAAGTCGAACTCCAGCGAACACTGGCCGCAGATGCGGTTGGGGTTGTCGCCACCGTGGATGCAGCCGAAGTTCATCGTCGGTTGCGGCACGCTGAACTGCGGATTGTTGAATTCACGCTGCCACAACAGGCGCAGACCACGCAGTTCTCCGATGGCATCGTGCATGGCTTCGAGGGCACTGTGGCCCAGGCGCGGATCCGACGAATGACCGCTCTGCCCGAGAATATCGATGCGCTCCATCATGATGCCTTTATGCATGCGGATCGGCTTGAGCCCGGTCGGCTCGCCGATCACCGCCGCACGGCCCAGCGGTCGCCCGGCCTCGGCCAACGCGCGGGCACCGGACATCGAGCTTTCTTCATCGCAGGTGGCGAGGATCAGCAGCGGCTGCTTGAACGGCTGATCAAGCAGCGGCAGCACGGCTTCGATAATCAGGGCGAAGAAGCCCTTCATGTCGCAACTGCCGAGCCCGACCCAGCGACCATCGACTTCGGTGAGTTTCAGCGGATCGGTCTGCCACAGCACATCGTCATACGGCACCGTGTCACTGTGCCCGGCCAGCACCAGCCCGCCGGGACCACTGCCGAAACTCGCGAGCAGATTGAATTTGCCGGGACTGACCTGCTGGATGTCGCAACTGAAACCCAGATCACCGAGCCATCCGGCGAGCAGATCGATCACCGCCCGGTTGGACTGATCCAGGCTTGGCTGCGTACAACTGACCGACGGCGCGGCAATCAGCGCAGCGAACTGGTCTTGCATGGACGGCAAAGGCATCGCTGACTCCCACTCCCGATTTGAAGTCCATCATAGAGCCATCCGGCGTCAGGAATAAACCGCCGCAGGGCGTAGGAAGTTTGAGTCCTGTACACTGCACGACCTTGGCAGCCACACATTCCCCCGGCTGCGCTCCCGATCCTGGATTTTCCGGCCATGCAGAAAGAAACCGAAATCAAACTCCGCGTCAGCCGCGAAACCCTCGCTGCCCTGCGCGAGCACCCGTTACTGAAAAAACGCAACAAAAATGGCTGGGAACGCCGTGAGTTGATGAACCAGTACTTCGACACCCCAGAGCGCGATCTGGCCCAGGCCAAAGTTGCCCTGCGCCTGCGCAAGGATGGCGACGAAGTGATTCAGACCCTCAAGACTCGCGGCCAGAGCGTCGCCGGTCTGTCCGAGCGTAACGAGTACGACTGGAAGTTGCCGAAAGCCAAGCTCGACGTGAAGAAACTCGACGGCGAATGCTGGCCCGAGTCGCTGGCCGAGCTGGACAAGAAAACCCTGAAACCGATCTTTACCACCGATTTCGTCCGCGAGCGCGCCGAAATCGCCTGGGGTCGTGGCAAGGCCAAAGTGGTCATCGAAGCCGCGCTGGACCTGGGTCATGTGGTAGTCGGCAAACAGAAAGAAGAAATCTGCGAGCTGGAACTGGAACTGCGCGAAGGCGAGCCTGCCGCGCTGCTGGAACTGGCCGCTGAATTGGCGCAAACCCTGGCGCTGATGCCGTGTGATATCAGCAAGGCCGAACGCGGCTACCGTCTGTACGACGCCAACAGCTACTCGCTGAGCCTGCCGGCACCCGAGCTGACGCCGGAAACCCAGCTGGACGACGCTTTCGCCGCGCTGGGCTGGCACTTGCTCGGCAGCAGCCAGCGCCTGGCCGAACAGTACCGTTTCAACGGTCACTGGCGCCTGTTGCTGGACTGGGTCGAGAACCTCGCCGAAATGCGCGCCCTGCTCAGCAGCCTCGGCCAGGCCGCACCGCGTCCGTCGACCCACGACCTGCGCGTGGCGCTGGATGCCTTGCTGGAAGACTGGCGCCCACTGGTGCAGGTCGGCATCGAAGACGAAGACGTGCGCAAAGCTGCGCCGGAACAGTTCCTCGAAGAACTGGAAGACCCGCGTTGGGGCCTGTTCTCGCTGACCGCTTCGCGCTGGTTGCTGGCTCGCAGCTGGACGGCCGAGCGAAACGTGCGTGGCAACCGTCAGGGTGGCGCGCAGTTGCACAGCTGGTTGCCGCGCACATTGGGTGAAGAAGCCACGGCCCTGCAATTGCAGCGTTACCAGCAGCAGCCGGAAGATCTGGCCGAGCAATTGCCGCGTATCGAGCGTATTCAGGTCTGGTTGCACCACGCGCGTAACGTGCTGGAGATCCCGGAAATGGATCGCCTGTACGGCGAGCTGAACAAACTTGCGCAACTGGCCAACGAACCGACGATCACTGACGAACTGCTCGATGCGCGCAAGCAGCAGGCGATTGCGGTTTATCAGAACCGTGCCTGGAAAATGCTGCTGCGTATGTAATACCCCTGTGGCGAGGGGATTTATCCCCGATGGACTGCGCAGCAGTCCCTGCTTTTAAGGAAGCGGGGCCGCTTCGCGACCCATCGGGGATAAATCCCCTCGCCACAAAGGCCCTCCGCGCTAGACCGGGAGGCTGGTTGTGGACTTGATTTCGGAAAGCGCCACAATCGAATTCACTTCCTGAATCCCCGGCACCAGCGACAGTTTCTCGAAGAAGAACCGCTCGTACGCCTCGATATCCGCCGCGACAATACGCAGCAGAAAATCCACCGCGCCCATCAGCACATAACACTCCAGCACTTCCGGAAAGCCGCGAATCGCCTCGGTGAACTCGGTGAAGTTCGAACGCCCGTGGGCATTGAGTTTTATCTCGGCAAATATCTGCGTATTCAGGCCAATCTTCTTGCGATCCAGCAACGTCACCTGCCCGCGAATGATGCCCTCCTCCTTCATCCGCTGAATCCGCCGCCAGCAGGGCGATTGCGACAGCCCCACCTGTTCGGCGATCTGCGCGCTCGATAGCGACGCATCCTCTTGCAGCAGGGCGAGAATCTTGCGGTCGTAGCTGTCCAGCTCGCTGTGCATATAAAAACCTCAAACAGATAACCTGGCGAATTGATCTATTCGCTGACTCATCAATAACGCCGATCTTAGCCAAGAAATACCCATCAGCGAATGTAAAAATTTCTCCAGTGAATTTGGAGACTTGCCATGCCACACCTTGAAGCCGTGAACAGCGCCCCCACCCGCGCCGACGTGTGGAACGTCAGCAATGCCCACTGCCTGGCGCAGTATCAAATCCTCGCCGAGGCCGAGCCGGATTTGCTGGTGCGGGTGTTGAACCTGTTCGCGTTGCAGTTCCTTACCCCCGAGCAGGTCAATGTGCAGCGCCTGAATGATCTGTTGTCGATCGACCTTGTCATGGGCGGCCTGAGCTGGCATCGCGCGCAAGTGATTGCGGAAAAACTTCGTAACCTGATCAGCGTGTGCTCGGTGAACCTGCAAAACGCCGACACGGCTTGGGATGCGCAGGCGCAAGCGGCCGGCTGACAAATCCGGCAACGGCTTCGTCGGGTAGTGGCCCAACAGTCTGCGGGGCCACGACTATCCTTTGCGCACAGTCGTTCAAAAGGAGCCCGCATGTCCGTTCAACTCGCCACTCAGGACCGCTGGCTGGAACTCAACGATGTGTTGCGTGAACTGGTCGCCCAAGGCTTCATCAGCCAGGACTCGGCCGAACAGGCGCTGAACGCCCGTCGGCGCCACGCCGCCCACAGCCAGATGCACCCACTGGAATTCATCGCCAGCCAACAGCTCGACGACCTCAGCCGTCCGGGCAAACATCTCGACCTCGAAAGCCTGACCTTGTGGCTGGCGCAACAGGCCGGGCAGCCGTATTTGCGCATCGACCCGCTGAAGATCAACGTTGCCGCCATCACCCCGCTGATGTCCTACGCCTTTGCCCAACGGCACAAGATTCTTGCCGTCGCGGTCGACCGCGACTCGGTAACCGTGGCCAGCGCCCAGCCCTATGTGAATGGCTGGGAAGCCGATCTGACCCACGTCCTGAAACTGCCGATCAAGCGAGTAGTGGCCAACCCGGCGGATATCCAGCGTTTCAGCGTCGAGTTTTTCCGCTTGGCCAAATCGGTCAGCGGCGCCAGCAATGCCGATCAGCAAAGCGGCAACCTCGGCAACTTTGAACAACTGCTCAACCTCGGCGCCAGCGATCAGGAACCGGACGCCAACGACGCGCACATCGTCAACATCGTCGACTGGCTGTTCCAGTACGCCTTCCAGCAGCGCGCCAGCGATATCCACATCGAGCCGCGTCGCGAGCAAGGCACCGTGCGCTTTCGCATCGACGGCGTGCTGCACAACGTCTATCAATTCCCGCCGCAGGTGACCATGGCGATAGTCAGCCGCCTGAAAAGCCTCGGCCGGATGAATGTCGCCGAGAAGCGCAAACCCCAGGATGGTCGGGTCAAGACCAAGACCCCGGACGGCGGCGAGGTCGAGTTGCGGCTGTCGACCTTGCCCACGGCGTTCGGCGAAAAAATGGTCATGCGGATCTTCGACCCGGAGGTTCTGCTCAAGGACTTCGACCAGCTCGGGTTTTCAACTGACGACCTGCGCCGCTGGCAGGACATGACCCGCCAGCCCAACGGCATCATTCTGGTCACCGGGCCAACCGGTTCGGGCAAGACCACCACGCTGTACACCACGCTGAAAAAACTGGCGACGCCGGAGGTCAACCTCTGCACCATCGAGGACCCGATCGAAATGGTCGAACCGGCCTTCAACCAGATGCAGGTCCAGCACAACATCGACCTGAGCTTCGCCGCCGGCGTGCGTGCGCTGATGCGGCAAGACCCGGACATCATCATGATCGGCGAGATCCGCGACCTCGAAACCGCTGAAATGGCGATTCAGGCTGCACTGACCGGGCACCTGGTGCTGTCGACCTTGCACACCAACGATGCGCCGAGCGCGATCAGCCGTCTGCTGGAGCTCGGCGTGCCGCATTACTTGATCAAAGCCACCGTGCTTGGCGTCATGGCCCAGCGGTTGGTGCGCACCCTGTGCCCGCACTGCAAGGCGCCCCTCACGCTTGAGGAAGAAGACTGGCAAACCCTGACCCGACCGTGGCAAGCACCGCTGCCGACGAATGCGCAACGCGCGATTGGTTGTCTGGAATGTCGCGACACCGGTTATCGCGGTCGCGCCGGGGTCTACGAAATCATGCAACTGAGCGATAGCCTCAAGGCGTTCATCACCCCCGACACCGACCTCACGGCGATTCGGCGCCAGGCGTTCAAGGAAGGCATGCGCAGCCTGCGCTTGTCCGGAGCACAGAAAGTCGCGGCCGGGCTGACGACGATCGAGGAGGTGTTGCGGGTGACGCCACAGAGTGAGCAGCGCTAGAGACGCTACCAGTCGATCACATTGACCTCGGCATTGGGCTTGATCCACAGCACGCTGCCGTCGGATTGCCGTTGCAGAATCGAGTGGTTGAGCTTGAGTCCTTTCCCGGTGCGCAGATTTCGTACCGCGTCGGACTTGCTCGGGCTGAACATCAAGGTGCCCGGACTGTTCTGCGCCACCCGCACTCCATGTGGGTATTGCCAGTCGCCGACGGTTAGCGGATTTTCCAGCTGACCCTCCCACCGCAATAGCCGGTGCTGCTGGTCGAGTGTCACGGAGACACTCGACAACACGATGCCGCGCACTGAAACCGGCTCCCGGGCCATCCAGTCACTGACGCTGTACTCGTCGCCCTCCCGATAGATTCGGCTTTGCGCCGGCCAGGTCTCTCCGGCAATCTGCGCACCGGCCACCAGCGTACAAGCACTAAAACGCCAGCGCTCAGGTTGCAGCCGGGTCTCCTCGGTGACACTCATCTTCAACCAGGTGCCGCCCGCACAGGGCCAGCCATCGACCACTTGATCCCCCACCAGCAGCAACTCGGCTTCGGGCAGGAAATACATTTTCAATGCCGAAACCTTTATCCCGGCAATGGCATGCGGAGCGATGAATTCAGCACTGCGTACACTGGCCAGACCATGGATTTGCGGCTCACCCTTCTCGTCCAGCGGTTCGAGCGTACTCAGGTGCACACTGGCACCGGCCGGCAAAGTCAGCTCCCCGACCTGAAGAGCGTGATCGAGCGTGGGATTACGCAGCTGACGCTCCCGGTGATCGACCCATAGCCGATACGAGGTCAAGCCAACAACGCTGACACAGACCAATGCCATGGCCCCGACCTTGCGTGGATGCCGCAGCAACGGTCTGCGCCACGCCGGTACACACAGCATGATCAAAAGCACGGGCAGGCCGATGAAACCGACCATGAGAAACCACCAGAACATGGCATAAAACAAAGCAGGAAAATTCAAGGCAGCGTCCATGCGTGAAAACCATCGCGCATGGTGCCAAACAACTCGTTGGAGCCCTAGCGCTAGATTGCGCAACAGGCTGAAACAGAGCACTCATGGAACCGGATCGGGCAAATGACGATCCAAGGCCGTAGTTAACCCCCAGGAGTCATCTCATCATGCGTCTCAAACTTGCTGTCGCCACCCTTGCCTTGCTGTCCCTCCCTGTTGGTTCAGCGATGGCCGACAGCTTTTGGCGTAACGTCATTTCGTCCGGCGCCACCACTGGCTCGACCTACCTGACCTTCAAGGATCACAAGCTGATCGTCGCCGCACAGGACGATGCCGGCAGTTTCGTTGCCAGTGATGGCGGGATCCGTGGCCCGTACCTGGAAGCGGCGATGCAGAAAGTCCGCGCCGACAATCCGGGCCTGCAAGCGACGGACATGGAACTGGCGAACGCGATTCTGGCGAAGAATGCCGTGGCTTCCGAATAAGCCTTTCACCGAAGAAAATGCCGCTCACATGAGCGGCATTTTTTTGCCCGCTATTTCAGATGCGCCATAGAACCCTGTGGGAACGGGCTTGCCCGCGATGGCGGTGCAGCATTCACCCAATATGCTGGATCTGCCCGCTCCCACAGGATTTGGATAACTTCCAGAAAAGTCAGCGGTAATCGTCCACCGGCACGCAAGCGCAAAACAGATTGCGATCCCCATAGACGTTATCCACCCGATTCACCGCCGGCCAATATTTGTGCGCCTTGTTATGCGCATCCGGAGTAATGCCCTGCTCGATACTGTAAGGCCGCTCCCACACCCCGGTAACATCCGCCAACGTGTGCGGCGCACGCTTGAGCGGGTTGTCTTCCGCCGGCCAGTTGCCGTTCTGCACCTCGCTGATTTCTGCGCGAATGCTCAACATGGCGCCGATAAAGCGGTCCAGTTCGGCCTTCGACTCGCTCTCGGTCGGCTCGACCATCAACGTCCCCGGCACCGGGAATGACATGGTCGGCGCATGGAAGCCATAGTCCATCAGGCGCTTGGCGACATCTTCTTCGCTGATCCCGGTCTGCGCCTTCAGCGGCCGCAGATCAAGAATGCATTCATGCGCCACTCGCCCGTTGCGCCCGGTGTACAGCACCGGAAACGCGCCGGATAAATGTTGCGCCAGATAGTTTGCCGCCAGAATCGCCACCTCACTGGCATCGGCCAGTTGCGGGCCCATCATGGCGATGTACATCCAGCTGATCGGCAGAATACTTGCGCTGCCCCACGGCGCTGCGCTGACCGCACCGTTCTGCGCCAGCGGTCCGTCAATCGGCACCACTGGATGGTTGGCGACAAATGGCGCCAGATGCGCACGAATGCCGATCGGCCCCATGCCCGGCCCGCCGCCGCCATGGGGAATGCAGAACGTCTTGTGCAGGTTCATGTGCGACACGTCGGCGCCGATGTCCGCCGGCCGCGCCAGCCCGACCTGCGCGTTGAGGTTGGCGCCGTCCATGTACACCTGACCGCCGTGCTGGTGGATAACTTCGCAGATTTCGCTGATGCCTTCTTCATACACGCCATGGGTCGACGGATACGTCGCCATCAGGCACGACAACCTGGCCCCGGCCTCGGCGGCTTTGGCCTTCAGATCATCCAGATCGACGTTGCCCGCCTCGTCGCACTCGACAATCACCACACGCATTCCGGCCATCTGCGCCGAGGCCGGGTTGGTGCCGTGGGCCGAGGACGGAATCAGGCAGATATCCCGCGTCCCCTGCTGGCGGCTCTCGTGATATTTGCGGATCGCCAGCAGCCCGGCGTACTCACCCTGAGCGCCGGAGTTGGGCTGCATGCAAATCGCATCGAACCCAGTGATCGCGCACAGCCAGCGCTCGAGCTCTTCGATCATCAGGGTGTAGCCGACTGCCTGCTCTCGGGGCACAAACGGATGCAGGTTGGCGAACTGCGGCCAGGTGATCGGGATCATCTCGCTGGTGGCGTTGAGTTTCATCGTGCAGGAGCCCAGCGGGATCATCGACTGGTTGAGCGCCAGGTCCTTGTTCTCCAGTTGCTTGAGGTAACGCAGCATCTCGGTTTCGCTGTGATGAGCGTTGAACACCGGATGGCGCAGGTAAGGCGTCTTGCGCTGGAGGTTGTCGGGAATGCCTGAAACCAGGACTTCAGCATCGAGATCGTCGACGTTCAAACCATGATCGGCACCAAGCAGCACATCGAAGAGTTTTGCGACTGTATTTTCATCGCTCGTCTCATCCAGGCTCAGACCGACGCGACCACGGCCGAGGATTCTCAGGTTGATCTGCGCGGCCTGGGCGCTTCCGATGATTGCGGTTTGCGCGCCGCCAACGTCCAGCGTCAGCGTGTCGAAAAACCGTGCGTTGACCCGTTTGATGCCGTGGCGCTCAAGACCCGCCGCGAGGATGCAGGTCAGCCGATGTACGCGCTGGGCGATTCGTTTCAAACCTTCCGGCCCGTGGTAAACCGCATAGAAACTGGCGATGTTGGCCAATAACACCTGTGCCGTGCAGATATTCGAATTGGCCTTCTCGCGGCGGATATGTTGCTCGCGGGTTTGCAGGGCCATGCGCAGTGCCACGTTGCCCCGGGCATCCTTCGACACGCCAATGATCCGCCCGGGAATCGCCCGTTTGTATTCCTCGCGGCTGGCAAAAAATGCCGCGTGCGGCCCACCGTAGCCCATGGGCACGCCGAAACGCTGGGACGAGCCGAACACCACATCAGCGCCCAATTCACCCGGCGGCGTCAGCAACAACAAACTCAATAGATCAGTGGCGACGCAGGCCAACGCCTGCTGTGCATGCAGGTGGTCAATCAGCGGCTGCAAATCAGCGATTTCGCCGTGGGTGTCGGGATATTGCAGCAGCGCACCGAACACCTGGTGCTGCTTCAAGTTATCCACAGCATCGATGATCAACTCGAAGCCAAACCCTTCGGCACGGGTCTGCACCACGGAAACGGTTTGCGGATGACAGTTCTCGTCAACAAAAAACAGATTGCTCTTCGACTTGGCAACGCGCTTGGCCAGTGCCATGGCTTCAGCGGCGGCGGTGGCTTCATCGAGCAACGAAGCGTTAGCCAGTTCGAGGCCGGTGAGGTCGATGGTCATTTGCTGGAAGTTCAGCAAGGCTTCGAGCCGACCTTGGGCGATCTCCGGTTGATACGGCGTGTACGCGGTGTACCAACCGGGATTTTCCAGCACGTTGCGCAAGATAACGCTGGGTGTGAGGGTGCCGTGGTAGCCCATGCCGATCAGGCTGGTCCACACCTGATTCTGCTCGGCATACCCGCGCAGTCTGGCCAGTGCGGCTTGCTCATCCAGCGCCGGCGGCAGATCGAGCGGGCGATTGAAGCGAATGCCCGGCGGCACGGTCTGCTCGATCAGTTCGACCCGGCTGCCGAGACCGAGACTGTCGAGCATGGCTTGTTGCTCAGCGGCATCCGGGCCGAGGTGACGGCGCAGGAAGGCCTCGGAATCGCGTAACTGGCTCAGGGACGGCAACTGGGACATGACGGGCTCTCTCTAGGCTGGCGCTCGGCGTCAATGCAACACGGTCAAACCAGCATAGCAGCCCGTGTAGCAACTCATTTTCAGTACAGACGCCCGCTCCCACACTGGATTTTCATTGCCCATGAAAAAGCCCCGACGAGTCGGGGCTTTGGGGTATCGCTCGAAGCTTATTCGCCGATGGCTGCCTTGTAGGCCGCGGCATCCAGCAGCTTGTCCAGCTCAGCCTTGTCGCTTGGCTTGAGTTTGAAGATCCAGGCAGCGTACGGCTCGTTGTTCAGTTCTTCCGGCGAGTTGGCCAGTTCTTCGTTGACCGCGATCACTTCTCCGCCAACTGGGGAGTAGATGTCGGAAGCCGCCTTCACCGATTCAACAACACCTGCTGCATCACCGGCAGCAAACACTTTGCCGACCTCAGCCAGTTCAACGAACACCACATCACCCAGCGCTTCCTGCGCGTGATCGCTGATGCCCACAGTAACGGTGCCATCGGCTTCCAGACGTGCCCATTCGTGACTTTCGGCAAAACGCAGTTCGGCAGGGATATCGCTCATCTTCGGTGTCCTCAAGAAATTGTCAGCGGTCTGCCCGCCGGAAAAGGTTAGATCAAAGTTTTGCCGTGGCGCACGAAGGTCGGTTTGACCACGCGTACCGGGTACCACTTGCCACGGATTTCCACTTCGGCGCGGTCGGCGGTGGCCATCGGAACACGCGCCAGGGCAATCGATTTGCTTAGCGTAGGAGAGAAACTACCACTGGTGATCTCCCCTTCGCCAACATCGGCGATGCGAACCACCTGATGAGCACGCAAAACACCGCGTTCTTCGAGCACCAGACCGACCAGTTTGTGCGCAACACCCGCGGCTTTTTCTGCCTCCAGCGCGGCGCGGCCGATGAACTGGCGCGAGGCCGGTTCCCAGGCAATGCTCCAGGCCATGTTCGAGGCAAGCGGCGAAACGTCCTGATGAATGTCTTGACCGTAGAGGTTCATCCCGGCCTCAACCCGCAAGGTGTCGCGGGCACCAAGGCCGATCGGCGAAATGCCGGCTCCGACCAGATCGTTGAAAAACGCTGGAGCCTGATCAGCCGGCAAGGCGATTTCCAGACCGTCTTCACCGGTGTAACCGGTACGGGCGATGAACCAGTCGCCGTCGGCGTGCGCTTCGAAAGGTTTGAGCTGCTGGATCAGCGAGGCGCGGGACTGGGTGACCAGTTCGGCAATCTTGTGCCGAGCCTGCGGGCCTTGAATGGCGAGCATGGCCAGTTCGGAGCGCTCGTGCAGCTGCACGTCGTAACCGCCCACTTGCGCATTCATCCAGGCCAGGTCCTGATCGCGGGTGGAGGCGTTGAACACCAGCCGATAACCGTCCTCGAGACGGTAGACGATCATGTCGTCGACGATGCCACCGCGCTCGTTGAGCATGGTGCTGTACAACGCACGGCCGGGGTTGTGCAGGCGTTCGACATCATTGGCCAGCAAATGCTGCAGCCAGGCTTTGGCCTGAACACCGGTGACATCAATTACGGTCATGTGGGAAACATCGAACACCCCGCAATCGCGGCGCACTTCGTGGTGCTCCTCGACCTGCGAGCCGTAATGCAGTGGCATGTCCCAACCGCCAAAATCGACCATCTTCGCGCCGAGGGCGAGATGCAGGTCATACAGAGGCGTACGCTGTCCCATGGGTTTCTCCTTCCGGGCGTGGCGAAGGTGCGGACAGCCGCTGCACGGGTGAAAGCCTTGAAATAGAAGGCTCTCAGCCGATTCCAGCGAACAGATCTGTCAGACGAACCGCACCGAATGCCGCGCATTGTAGCCGCATGATTCAGGACTCACTACTAAGTGTTTCGGTGCGCCGAGCGGCGGATCAGTCCGATAACCGGCAATAAACCGACCAGAACCAGAGTCAGCGCTGGCAATGATGCCCGCGCCCATTCGCCTTCGCTGGTCATTTCAAAGATGCGCACGGCCAGCGTGTCCCAGCCAAACGGGCGCATCAGCAGGGTCGCGGGCATTTCCTTGAGGACATCGACGAACACCAGCAACGCCGCGCTCAATGTGCCGGGCAGCAACAGTGGCAGATACACTTTGAAAAACAGTCGCGGCCCACTGACACCCAGGCTACGTGCCGCTTCGGGCAAAGACGGCCGTATACGCGCCAAGCTGTTTTCCAGCGGGCCGTAGGCGACAGCGATGAAGCGCACCAGATAAGCCATCAGCAACGCCGCCAGACTGCCCAGCAGCAAGGGTTTGCCGGCGCCACCGAGCCAGCCCGAAAGCGGGATCACCAGTTCGCGATCCAGATAACTGAACGCCAGCATGATCGAGACCGCCAGCACCGAGCCCGGCAAGGCGTAGCCAAGATTGGCCAGACTGACGCCGGAACGGATCGCCGGAGTCGGTGCCAAGCGTCGGGCAAACGCCAGCAACAACGCGACGCTGACGGTGATCAACGCGGCCATGCCGCCCAGATACAGGGTGTGGACGATCAGCCCGGCGTAACGCTCATCGAGATCGAAACGGCCGCGCTGCCAGAACCAGACGAGCAGCTGCAGCATCGGAATGACGAAAGCGCAGGCGAAGACCAATCCGCACCAGCTCATCGCCGCGAGCGCCTTGAATCCACGCAGGTGGTACAGCGCCTTGACCCGTGGCCGCTCGTTGCCCGCCCGATTGGCCCCGCGTGCGCGGCGTTCGCCGTACAGCACCAGCATCACCACCAGCAACAACAGGCTGGCCAGTTGCGCCGCGCTCGGCAGGCTGAAGAAGCCGTACCAGGTTTTGTAGATGGCCGTGGTGAAGGTGTCGAAGTTGAACACCGAGACTGCGCCGAAATCCGCGAGGGTCTCCATCAGCGCCAGCGCTACACCGGCGCCGATCGCCGGCCGCGCCATCGGCAACGCAACGCGCCAGAACGCTTGCCACGGCGATTGCCCGAGCACCCGTGCGGCTTCCATCAGGCCTTTGCCCTGAGCAAGAAACGCGCTGCGCGCCAGCAGGTAAACGTAGGGATAGAAGACCAGCACCAGCACCACAATTACCCCGCCGGTGGAGCGTACCCGTGGCAACCGCAGGCCAGTGCCGAACCATTCACGCAGCAGCGTTTGCACGGGGCCGGCGAAATCCAGCAGGCCGACGAAAACGAAAGCCAGTACGTAGGCCGGGATGGCGAACGGCAGCATCAGCGCCCAGTCGAGCCAGCGCCGCCCGGGGAATTCGCAGAGGCTGGTCAGCCAGGCGAGGCTGACACCGAGTAGCGTCACGCCGACACCGACGCCGAGCACCAGGGTCAGGGTGTTACCCAACAGGCGCGGCATCTGGGTTTCCCACAGGTGCGACCAGATCTGCTGATCGATGGTCTGCCAGGAGAGCAACAGGACACTCAGGGGCAACAGCACCAGCGAGGCAATGGCGAAGACAATGGGATACCAGCGGCGTTGGGCGGGGTGGGCCAAAGAAACAGTCTCGTTCAAATGATTGTGCCCACGCTCTGCGTGGGCACACATCCTGTGACGCTCTGCGTCACGCTTTCAGCGGCACGACGCGGAGCGTCGGGGGATGCATTCCTACGCAGAGCGTGGGAACGATCAGGTTCACGGTGCGCAGTATGAACGCCGGATCAGTTCCAACCCGCCCGATCCATCATCCGGATCGCTTCAGCCTGACGCTTGCCCGCGACTTCCACCGGCAAGGTATCCGCGACAAACTTGCCCCACGCCGCCACTTCTTCCGAAGGCGCTACGGCCGGGTTGGCCGGGAACTCCTGGTTCACGTCGGCAAAAATCTTCTGCGCCTCAGGCGTGGTCATCCACTCGACCAGGGCCTTGGCCGCTTCCGGGTGCGGTGCATGCTTGGTCAGGCCGATCCCCGATAGATTGACGTGCACGCCGCGATCCGCCTGATTCGGCCAGAACAGTTTCACTGGCAGATCCGGCTTCTGCTTGTGCAGTCGACCGTAGTAGTAAGTGTTGACGATGCCGACGTCGCACTGGCCGGCGTTGATCGCCTCAAGCACCGCGACGTCATCGGAGAACACGTCGGTGGACAGGTTGTTGACCCAGCCCTTGAGGATTTTCTCGGTTTTCTCGGCGCCGTGGACTTCGATCATGGTCGCCGTTAGCGACTGGTTGTAGACCTTCTTCGCCGTGCGCAGGCACAGGCGCCCTTCCCAGTTCTTGTCGGCCAGCGCTTCGTAGGTGGTCAATTCACCCGGTTTAACCCGCTCAGTGGAATAGGCGATGGTCCGTGCGCGCAGGCTCAGGCCAGTCCAGGCGTGAGTGGACGAGCGATATTGAGCGGGAATGTTGGCGTCGATGGTTTTCGACGTAAACGGCTGGAGGATGCCCATCTGCTCGGCCTGCCAGAGGTTGCCGGCATCGACAGTCAGCAGCAGGTCGGCGGTGGCGTTCTCGCCTTCGGCCTTGATGCGCTGCATCAGCGGCGCTTCCTTGTCGGTGATGAACTTGATCTTCACCCCGGTCTTGGCGGTGTAAGCATCGAACACTGGCTTGATCAGCTCATCGATGCGCGACGAGTAAACCACCACCTCGTCGGCGGCCTGGGCAGTGGTACTGCCAATCAGGGTCAAGGCCAGTGCGGTCAGAAGACGCTTGGGTGCCAACATGGGAGTGGTCTCTCGGTCGGAAAATGTGGGCCAAATGATAAGGACTCACATTTACCAGCTCAATCGATCACTGTTCGAAGGAGTTACCAGATGTTGCACAGCGTGTTTTTGTAGTGGCATCACCGACGCCATCGCGGGCAAGCCCGCTCCCACAGGGTCTTCGGGTGTACACAACATTGATGTTTCACACCGACCACTGTGGGAGCGGGCTTGCCCGCGAAGAGGCCATCAGCCTCAATGAAAATGTCAGGCTTTAGCGAGCGCGGGAAGATCACCGGTCAAGCCGAGGGCTTCACGCACAAATAACGCTTTCGCTTCGGGCATCTGCTCGACCAGTTTCAAACCCGTGTTACGCAACCAGCGCAACGGCAGCGGATCTGCCTGGAACAATCGCTCAAACCCTTCCATCGCCGCCATCAGCGCCAGATTGTGCGGCATGCGTCGACGCTCGTAGCGGCTCAGGACCTTCACGTCCGCCAGTCGCTCACCGCGCTCGTTCGCTTGCAGCAGCACTTCGGCCAACACCGCCGCGTCGAGGAAGCCCAGGTTCACACCCTGCCCCGCCAAAGGGTGAATGGTGTGCGCAGCGTCGCCAATCAGCGCCAGCCCTTCAGCCACGTAACGCTTGGCATGCCGCTGACGCAGCGGCACGCTCAGACGCGGGTCGGCACTGACGACTTCGCCCAGACAACCTTCAAACGCACGCTCCAGCTCACGGCAGAATTCCGCTTCATCCAGCTTCATCAAGCGCTCGGCCTCGCTCGGCGTGGTCGACCAGACGATCGAGCACCAATCCTGCTGACCGTCGCGCTCCAGCGGCAGAAACGCCAGCGGGCCGTGATCGGTGAAGCGTTGCCACGCGGTCATCTGATGCGGTTTGCTGCTACGCACGCTGGTGACAATGGCGTGATGCAGGTAATCCCATTCGCGGGTGGCCACGCCGGTCAGGCGGCGTACGGCCGAATTGGCGCCATCCGCTGCGATCACCAGTGGCGCACGCAATTGCCGACCATCGGCCAGCGTCAGCAGCCAGTCATCGCCCGAGCGACGCATCTGTTCCAGTCGCGCATTGGCCAGCATGCCCAGATCGCAATCGTGCAAACGGTCGAGCAAGGCATCCTGGACCACGCGGTTCTCGACGATATGGCCGAGCACCTCGGCGTGCACGCTGCTCGCCGAGAAATGAATCTGCCCGGTGCCACTGCCGTCCCACACGTGCATGTCGGTGTACGGACTGCTGCGCCGCTTGGCGATGCCATCCCACACGCCGAGGCGTTCGAGGATTCGCTGGCTGGCCGCCGAGAGCGCACTGACACGCGGTTCAAACGCCGCGTCGGCATCGAACGGTTTCACGCTCAACGGGCTGCCGTCGAGCAGCAACACTTCCAGCCCGCTGTCCTGCAACGCCAGCGCGAGGGCGCTGCCGACCATTCCGGCTCCGACAATCAGCAGATCTGCGCGCATTTCCATGCTTTAAGCCTGTCTCGCTTGCGGCTTGAGCCGCACGTAAAGGGTTTTACCGACCCGCGCCACAAGGTTGCCGGCGCCGTCATGAATGTCGACCTGCAACTGCGGCAGGTATTTCTCGCCACTGGCGGTCTGCCGGCGGATCTCGCCGAGCAAGGTCTCGTCGATGCTGAAGCGGGCGAATACCGGGCCTTTGCCCGGCGCAATGAAATCGATATCGGCCGCCTTGTCCCAGACGATGTACCGCGATCCGAGGTTTTCCATCAGCATCAGCATGAAAAACGGATCAACCATCGAATACAGACTGCCGCCGAACTGGGTACCGACGTAGTTGCGGTTATACCAGCCCAGGCCCATCGACACCTGAATGTCGCGGAAGTCATCGCTGATATGCCGCACCCGCACTCCGGCGCCCAGGTACGGCGGGTAGAACGTCATCACCCAGCGCATCAAGCGCGCTTTGCCAAATCTGGCGGTCAACCCCTTAAGCATCCGGTCGGGTTCCCAACCCCATCGCCTGACGGGCAAACCAGCGCTTGGCTGGCGGCAACAGATCGAGGCCGAGCAGACCGATATTACGGCCCAGCGAAACCAGCGGTTGCGTGCTGCCGAACAAGCGCGTGACCTGATCGGAGAAGCCGACTGTAAGGTCCTGATCAAGACGCTGCCGCTCGCGATACGCCTGCAAGGTGGCGAAGTCGCCGAGCGGTTTGTCGCTGCTCAACAAAGCGGCGGCCAAGGCATCGGCATCGCGCAGAGACAGGTTGAAACCCTGACCGGCAATCGGATGCAGGCTGTGCGCCGCGTTGCCGAGCACGGCCAGATGCGAACGCACCTGTTCCTCAGCTTCAACCAGCGACAGCGGATACAAATGCCGCGCGCCGACCTGTTTCAGCGTACCGAGGCGATAGCCGAAAACGCCCTGCAATTCGCTGAGGAAATCGCGCTCATTCAAGTCCGCCAGACGCTGCGCGTCCATGCCCAGACGCGTCCAGACCAGCGCGCAGCGGTTTTCCGGCAGTGGCAGCAGCGCCATCGGGCCTTCGTCGGTGAAGCGCTCGAAGGCCATGCCGTTATGCGCTTCGCTCGGGGTGATGTTGGCGATCAGCGCGCTCTGGTTATACGGACGCTTGCGCACGTTGATGCCCAATTGCTCGCGCAGCCCCGAGCGGCCGCCATCGGCGAGCACCGCGAGGTCGCATTCAAGGGTGGTTTCATCATTGAGCGTCAGGCGATAGCCATCCGGCAGCGGCTCCATGCGCGTGACTTCCGCCGGGCAGCGCCAGCTGATCACGTCTTTGTCGATGTGCTGCCACAGACACTGGCCGAGCCAGGCGTTTTCCACCACGTAACCGAGCGCCGGTACGCCCTCTTCCATCGCCGACAAACGTGCGGTGGAGAAGCGACCACGGTCGGAGACGTGAATCTGTTTGATCGGCTCGGCGCGGCGGGAGATTTCCTGCCACACGCCCAGCCGTTGATAAATCTGCCGCGAGCCGAAGGACAACGCCGACGAACGCGCGTCGTAGCTCGGCTGCCAACTGTCGCCGGGGGCGAACGGCTCGATCAGGACAATTTTCCAGCCGCGGGCCTTGGCCCCGGCCTGCAAGGCCAACGCCAGACTGGCGCCGACCAGGCCGCCACCGATGATTGCCAGATTGACTCGACTCATGCTGCGTGTGTCCGTGCTTGCGCCATCAGCGCTTCGATTTCGGCGACGGTTTTCGGCACGCCGCTGGTGAGGATTTCACAACCGGTTTTGGTCACCACCACGTCGTCCTCGATGCGTACGCCAATGCCGCGCCATTTCTTCGCGACGTTCTGATTGTCCGGGGCAATGTAGATACCCGGCTCCACGGTCAGCGCCATGCCGACCTCCAGCACGCGCCATTCGCCGCCGACCTTGTACTCGCCGACGTCGTGCACATCCATGCCCAGCCAGTGGCCGGCGCGGTGCATGTAGAAAGCTTTATAGGCTTCAGTCGCGATCAACTCGTCGACCTCGCCTTGCAGCAATCCAAGTTTCACCAGCCCCGTGGTAATCACTCGAACCGTGGCTTCATGCGCCTGATTCCAATGCTTGTTCGGGGCGATTTCGGCGAACGCGGCTTCCTGCGACGCCAGCACCAATTCGTAGATCGCTTTCTGCTCGGGCGAAAACTTGCCGTTGACCGGCCAAGTGCGGGTGATGTCGCTGGCGTAGCAGTCGATCTCGCAACCAGCGTCGATCAGCACCAGATCACCGTCCTTGAGCAGTGCGTCATTCTGCTGGTAATGCAGGATGCAGCTGTTGCGCCCGGCCGCGACGATCGAGCCGTAGGCCGGCATCTTCGCCCCGCCCTTGCGGAATTCGTAGTCGAGTTCGGCTTCGAGGCTGTACTCATAAAGCCCGGCACGGCTGGCCTGCATCGCCCGGATGTGGGCCTGGGCCGAGATCCGGGCGGCTTCGCGCATCACCTTCACTTCTGCCGCCGACTTATACAGGCGCATGTCGTGCAGCAGATGATCCAGGGCAACGAATTCGTTCGGCGGCTGGGCGCCGAGATGCGCTTTAGAGCGGATCACGTTGATCCAGTCCATCAGGTGGCGGTCGAATTCGGGGTTGCTGCCCATCGCCGAATACACCCGGTCGCGGCCTTCGATCAGGCCCGGCAGGATGTCGTCGATATCGGTAATCGGGAACGCGTCGTCAGCGCCAAAGTCGCGGATCGCGCCTTCCTGGCCTGCGCGCAAGCCGTCCCACAATTCGCGTTCGGCATTGCGTTCACGGCAGAACAGCACGTATTCGCCGTGCTCGCGGCCGGGCATCAAGACGATGACGGCTTGCGGCTCGGGGAAACCGCTGAGGTACTGGAAGTCGCTGTCCTGACGGTAGACATGCTCGACGTCGCGGTTGCGGATCGCTACCGCGGCGGCAGGCAGAATCGCGATGCTGTTGGGTTCCATCTGCGCCATCAGGGCCTTGCGGCGACGGCTGTATTCCGCTTTGGGGATATGGATCATGGGCAGATGGCTTTCCCTGGCACGCGATTAATGCAGCGACGGCTTGGCGGCTGGCGGCACGTCGGCTTTCTTGGTTTCCGAGAACAGCAGCAGCGGCGCGACGCGCAGGTACTCCATGACTTCCATGTAGTCGGTTTCGCCGTCTTCGGATTCTTCCAGGGCGTCTTGCACCTGGGAAATGGCGGCCAGATCCTGCAGCACTTCGGTAGCTTCGGTGCTGAGCATGCTGCTGTCGCGGCAGTTCAGGCCGAAACCGCTGAGGAAGCCCTGGCACCACTCGCCCAGTGCAGCGGCGCGCTCAGCCAGCGGGGCGTCATCGGTCGGCAGCAGCAGAACGACGGTGACGTCGTCGCCGGTCAGCTCGCCCTTGACCATCTCTTGCAGGCCGATCAGGGCGTTGCGGACGTTGTCCTGGATGTCGCCTTCGAGCAGTTCGGCGGCGTCGATCAGCCAGCCTTCGTTATCGAAGCCGGCACCGGCGCAGCTGCGTCCGAGCAGCACGCCATGCAGTTCGGCAGGCGAGACGTTGTGGCCGCTGGAAGTCAGCAGGGTGGCAAAGGCTTGGTACGGGGAATTCGCAATGGTCATGGGCAGCTAGGCGCCAGACGGCGCTATGTCTAGAATGAAGGCCTTGTATCCTACATCGACAGACTCGCCAAGACTATTAAAGGCTGTCCGCCAGCTAACCCATCAGACAGTGAATCCAATGGAAGACAACGACCTGCAAGCGCTGATGGCCAGACTCGAACTGCTGATTGGCCGAGTCGAGCAACTAAAGAGCCAAAACGGACTCTTACTAGCTCAGGAAAAGACCTGGCGCGAGGAACGCGCGCACCTCATTGAAAAAAACGAAATCGCCCGGCGTAAGGTCGAATCGATGATTTCGCGCCTCAAGGCCCTGGAGCAAGACTCATGAGTTCAAGCAATAGCGTTACCGTGCAGATCCTCGACAAAGAGTATTCGATCATCTGCCCGCAGGAAGAACGCAGCAACCTGGTCAGTGCCGCACGCTACCTCGACGGCAAGATGCGCGAGATCCGCAGCAGCGGCAAAGTCATCGGCGCCGACCGCATTGCCGTGATGGCCGCGCTGAACATCACCCACGACCTCTTGCACAAAGAAGAGCGCCCGGACATCCAGGCCAGCGGCTCGACCCGTGAACAGGTGCGCGACTTGCTCGATCGTGTCGATCTGGTCCTGGCCGACGATCCGGACATCAGCAAGGGCTGATTCGCCAGGCCGCTTGAGGTATACTCGCGGCACTCCCTGGGGTGCTTGCCAGTTGACGATGTCCCTGAGCCGATTCGCACTACCCTGGAAGTTGCACGTTGGGCTGGTGTGCATGTCCGCCAGACGGAAAGCCTTAAAGTCTACTGCATCTTCCACCTTGAACTTTCGGGTTCAAGGGCTAAGTTGACAGCGGTTCATCCGGGGAGCCTGATTCGAATCCGATGTCGGTGAAAACCGACATCGGATTTTTTATGCGTACGTTTTCGTCCAACCTGCCGAAGCCGAACCATGACCGAACCCGCGCTGCTACCCCGCCCGCAACTCCGTCGCCTGCTGCGCAAGGCGCGCCGCTCACTGACTCCCGGTGAACAACGGCAGGCCGCCAAGGGCCTGTTCCGGCAACTGGCCCAAGACCCGCATTTTCGCCGGGCAAAACATATCTCCCTGTACCTGCCCACTGACGGTGAAATCGACCCGCGACTGCTGCTGCGCGAAGCCCAGCGTCGGGGCAAAGCCACCTACTTGCCGGTACTCAGCGCCTGGCCGCGAACCAAAATGGTCTTCCAGCGCATCCGCCCCGGCGAGAAACTCAAGCCCAATCGCTTCCGTATTCTCGAACCGCGCGCGCAGTTGGCGCGCCAGCGGAAAATCTGGACGCTGGACCTGGTGTTGTTACCGCTGGTGGGGTTTGACGATGTCGGTGGGCGACTGGGAATGGGCGGCGGCTTCTATGATCGCAGCCTGGCGTACCTGGCGCGGCGCCAGAACTGGCGCAAGCCGACACTGCTCGGGCTGGCTCATGAGTGTCAGAAAGTCGAACGACTGGCGCAGGCGAGTTGGGATGTTCCGTTACAAGGCACGGTCACCGACAAGGCATGGTATTTCGCGGGATAGGACGCCGCGCAGATCAGCGGCGTCGGGAAGGCAGTTTCAGCGCTTGAAGGCGGTCGACTGTTGAACCTGTTGCGCCACTTCAATCGGTGCATCGGCCTTGTTGGCCCACAGGCTCTGTGCATAACCGGTGGTCACGACACCGAGGCCGAACAAAATCACCAAAGTCCACAGCAAATCCGGTTTGCGTTTCATCGATTGCCCCCCTCAAGGCACATCATCACGATGACAGCAGCGGTTTCCATTCGTAGGCCGTGCAGCAGCGTCAAGCTTTAAAGGCCGGCATTTTGCGACAACGTGAACCTGCGCGCAAACGCTGACGTCAACCGACCGTCGGTTTGTCATAAAATTGCCCGACAACTTGCCCAATGAACGCTTCAGGAGCAAAAACCATGGCCTATTGGCTGATGAAATCCGAGCCGGACGAACTCTCGATCAAAGGTCTTGAAAAACTCGGCAAAGCGCGCTGGGACGGGGTTCGCAACTATCAGGCACGCAACTTCCTGCGGGCGATGGCGGTAGGTGATGAGTTCTTTTTCTACCATTCCAGCTGTCCTGAGCCAGGGATTGCCGGTATCGGGAAAATAATCGAGGCGGCGTACCCGGATCCCACCGCACTGGAACCGGAAAGCCATTACTTCGACCCCAAAGCCACGCCGGAGAAAAACGCCTGGAGTGCGATCGATGTGGCGCATGTCGAGACGTTTGCGCGGGTCTTGAAGCTCGATTACCTGAAACAGCAGACCGCGCTGGCGCAAATGCCACTGGTGCAGAAAGGCTCGCGGCTTTCAGTGATGCCCGTCACCGCCGAACAATGGGCCGCTGTGCTCGGCCTGCGCTGAGAACCGCCCGGTCACGCACTGTCGGCAGACAAAAGGGTCTAGGCTTGCCGCTCATTTGATTGACATCAAGCGCCCCCAGCGCTTGAACCGTCAGACTGGACGCCACAGCCGCAGGATGCCCCCCATGTCGACGCACCGCCGTTCCTCACTGTTATTTGCCGGATCGCTCATAGCCTTATTATTGGCCGCCGGCGGCTTCGGTTACTGGAAGTCGATCAGCAGTCGCCTGCCCGAGGGGCTGTCGGCCGGCAACGGACGACTTGAGGCCACCGAAGTGCAGATCGCCAGCAAGACACCCGGTCGCCTCGCCGAGGTGCTGGTCGATGAAGGCGACAAGGTCACTCAAGGCCAACTGCTGGCGCGCATGGACACCCGCACCCTTGAAGCCCAGCGCAACCAGGCCGAAGCCGAGGTCTTGCGCGCCCGGGAAAACCTCAACGCCGCCCAGGCCAATGTGCAGTTGCGTCAGAGTGAGCTACTGCTGGCCCAGCAGGAACTCGGGCGCTCTCAGTCGCTGTTCAAGCACGGTTTTGTCAGCGCCCAGGTCATCGATCAATTGCAGTCGCGCATCGGCACCGGCAACGCTGCCGTGACGGCGGCCCGCGCCCAGGTGTCGGCGGTTGCTGCAGCGATCGGCGCAGCGCAGGCGCAGGTCGCTCAACTGACCAGCGAAATCGACGACAGCAGCCTGCGCGCGCCGATTGATGGCGTGATCCAGTTACGCATGGCCGAACCCGGGGAAGTGCTGGGCGCCGGTGGCCGCGTCCTGCTGTTGATTGATCTCAACGATCAGTACATGAACCTCTATCTGTCCGCCTCGGTGGCCGGGCGTCTGGCGGTGGGTGATGAAGCGCGGGTGCTGCTCGATGCCCTGCCCGACAAGCCCTTGCCGGCAAAAATCAGTTTCGTCGCCGGCAAATCGCAGTTCACCCCCAAGGAAGTCGAAACCCGCGACGAGCGGCAAAAACTGGTGTTCCGCGTCAAGCTGCGCCTGACCCAACCCAGCGCCGTGCCGCAAGCCAAGCCCGGCATGCCCGGCGCGGGGTATGTGCGCACCGCGCCGATCACCTGGCCGGCCAATCTGCAATGAGCAGCCTCGCGGTTCAGGCGAACGCTATCGCGCACCGCTACGGCAAACAGCAAGCGCTGAGCGATATCACCTTCAGCCTGCCTGCCGGCACCCGCTGCGGGCTGATCGGCCCCGATGGCGCGGGCAAGTCCAGCCTGCTGGGGCTGATCGCCGGGGTGAAGGCCTTGCAGCAGGGGCAACTGAACGTCCTCGGCGGGCCGATTCAGGATCGTCGCCACCGCGACACGCTGTATGCGCGCATCGCCTTCATGCCCCAAGGATTGGGCGGCAACCTGTATCCCGAGCTGTCGATCCGCGAAAACATACAGTTCTTTGCCACGCTGTTCGGTCTGTCGAAGGCCGACAGCGAACAACGCATGCACAACCTGCTGCTCGCCACCGACCTGCTGAAGTTCGCCGAGCGCCCCGCCGGCAAGTTGTCCGGTGGCATGAAACAGAAACTCGGGCTGTGCTGCGCGCTGATTCATGAGCCGGACCTGCTGATCCTCGATGAACCGACCACCGGCGTCGACCCGCTCTCACGCCGGCGTTTCTGGGAGTTGGTCGACGACGTACGGCGCCAGCGCCCGCAGCTGACCCTGCTGGTCGCCACCGCTTATATGGAGGAAGCCGAACAGTTCGAGCATTGCCTGATGCTCGACAACGGCCAATTGATTGCCACCGGCCTGAGCCGTGAACTGGCGGCCGTCACCCCGAGTGGCAAACTCGACGAGGCCTTCACCCATTTCCAGGGTGACAGCCAGCATGACGCCAAGCCGTTGGTGATTCCGCCACGTAGCGGTGACAGCAGCGACATCGCCATCGAAGCCCACGACCTGACGCTGCGTTTCGGCGATTTCACCGCCGTGGATCACGTCAGCTTCGCCATCGGTCGCGGCGAGATTTTCGGTTTTCTCGGCTCCAACGGCTGCGGCAAGACCACCACCATGAAAGTCCTGACCGGGCTGATGCCGGCCAGCGAAGGCCGCGCGACACTGCTGGGCAATCCGGTGGATGCCAAGGATCTGGCCACGCGCAAACGGGTCGGCTTCATGTCCCAGAGCTTTTCGCTGTATGGCGAACTCAGCGTGCGACAGAACCTTGAGCTGCATGCTCGGCTGTTCGACTTGCCCAAAGCCGAACGCGCGCCACGCATCGAAGCGTTGATCGAGCGCTTCAATCTGCGCGGCGTTGCTGATCAGCCGTCAGGCGCTCTGCCCCTTGGGCTGCGTCAACGCCTGTCGCTGGCGGTCGCGGTGTTGCATCGCCCGGAAGTGCTGATCCTCGATGAGCCGACGTCCGGCGTCGACCCGGCCGCTCGCGATGACTTCTGGCGACTGTTGATCGAACTGTCCCGCGAACAAGGCGTGACGATTTTTCTCTCCACCCACTTCATGAACGAAGCCCAGCGCTGCGACCGCATCTCGCTGATGCACGCCGGCAAGGTCCTGGCGTGCGATACCCCGGCGGCGCTGCAATGTCAGTTTGCTGGAGAGACGCTGGAAGCCGCTTTCGTGACGTGTCTGGAACAGGCTCAGGGCACCGCCGAATCGCCGCCCGCGAATGAATCGACGACGGCGCCAACGGCCAATGCACCGCCGCTCAAACAGCGCGGCTTCAGCCTCGGTCGCCTGCTGGCGGTGGCCAGTCGCGAAGGCAAGGAGCTGCTGCGTGACAAGGTGCGCATGGCGTTCGCGCTGGCGGGGGCGATTTTCATGATGGTGATTTTCGGCTACGGGATTTCCCTGGACGTGGAAAACCTCGCGTTCGCCGTGTACGACCAGGACCAGACACCGCAGAGCCGAACCTACCTGGAAGCCTTTCGCGGCTCGCGCTACTTCGATGAGCGGCCGGCCATCCACGACGCTCAAGAACTGCACCGACGCCTGCAACGTTCGGAGATCAAACTGGCGTTGGAAATCCCGCCCGGATTCGGCCGCGACCTGTACGCCGGACGGCAGCCTGCGGTGGCGGCGTGGCTGGATGGCGGCATGCCGTTTCGCGCCGAAACCAGCCGCAACTATGTCGAAGCCGTGCACTTGGCCAACCTGCAACAGTTGGCCGAGCAAAGTAGCCCCGCGATGCAACATCAGGCGGGCGCCAGCCTGGAAACCCGCTTTCGCTACAACCAGGATGTGGTCAGCGTCAACGCCATCGGCCCCGGGGTCATGGCGCTGATTCTGGCGTTCATTCCGGCGATGTTGACGGCGCTGGGCATCGTCCGCGAAAAAGAGCTGGGCTCGATCACCAACTTCTACGCCACGCCCCTGACCCGCCTGGAGTTTCTGCTCGGCAAACAGGCGCCGTACCTGCTGGTCAGCCTGGTCAATCTGGCGCTGCTGGTGGCGATGAACCGCTGGCTGTTCGGCGTGCCGTTCAAGGGCAGCCTGCTGACGCTGGCCTTCGGCGGCCTGCTCTACGTGCTGGCGACCACCAGCATGGGCCTGCTGATTTCAGCGTTCACCCGCACGCAAATCGCCGCGATCCTCGGCACCATGATCATCACCAGCCTGCCGACCATCCAGTTCTCCGGGCTGATCGTGCCGCGCTCTTCGCTGGAAGGTGCGGCTGCGGTGATGGGCATGCTGTTTCCGGCGGGGCACTTTCTCGACATCGCGGTGGGCACGTTCACCAAAGCGCTGGACCTGCGGCAGCTATGGCCGCAGTGCCTGGCGCTGTTCGGGTTCTTTGTCGGGTTCACCGGGCTGAGCCTGGTCATGCTGAAAAAGCAGGAGGCCTGAATGCACAAGTTCGCGCACATCCTGCGCCTGGGACTCAAGGAACTGACCAGCCTGCGCCACGACAGGGTATTGCTGCTGTTCCTGTTCTACGCCTTCACCGTGGCGATCTACATGCCCGCCGCCGGCTCAGTGATCGGCGTGCACAATGCCAGCGTGGCGATCGTCGACGAAGACCACAGCGCGCTCTCGCGCCAGTTGGCCCAAGCCCTGCAACCGCCGGAGTTCCAGACGCCGGTGCTGTTGCCTTACCCGCAACTGGACCAGGTCATGGACAGCGGCCAGTACACCTTCGTCATCAACATTCCGGCAGGTTTTCAAACCGACCTGCTGGCGGCGCGGCACCCGGCCATTCAGGTCAATGTGGACGCCACCGCCATGAGCCAGGCGTTCATGGGCGCCGGTTACATCGGCCGGATCTTCCAGCGTGAACTGCAGGACTATGGCGGCCAGGGCGATGCCGCGAGCAAGACGCCGATTCAACTGACCACCCGCGCGCTGTTCAATACCAACCTGGAGGGCGGCTGGTTTCTGGCGGTAATTCAGATCGTCAACAACATCACCATTCTGGCGATCATCCTCACGGGTACGGCGCTGCTGCGCGAACGCGAACACGGCACGCTCGACCATTTGCTGGTGCTGCCGCTGACGGCGCTGGAAATCATGCTGGCGAAAATCTGGAGCAATCTGCTGGTGGTGGTGCTGTGCACCTGGCTGTCGCTGGAGGTGGTGGTCAAAGGCGCGCTCGGCGTACCGTTGGCCGGCTCGATGAGCCTGTTTTTGCTGGTGACCGCGGTTTATCTGTTTGCCAGTACCGCGTTGGGAATCTTCCTCGCGACGCTGGCGCGCTCGACACCGCAGTTCGGCCTGCTGGCGATTCCGGTGATCATCCCGATGTTGCTGCTGTCGGGCGGCAGCACGCCATTGGACAGCATGCCGCAGTGGCTGCAGTGGGTCATGCAGGGCTCACCGTCCACGCACTTTGTCAGCCTTAGCGCCGCGATTCTGTTCCGCGACGCCGGGCTGAGCGTGGTCTGGCCGGACTTGCTGGCGCTGACGGCCATCGGCCTGCTGTTCTTTGTCATCGCCCTGGCACGTTTTCGCAAAAGCCTGGCGTCCTGAACAGCGGCCGGAGTGCTTACTGAATGATCAGGTTGTTGAACAACAGATCTTCAACCACCGGCTTGCCGGTCTCGTCATTCATCACTTGCTGGGTTTGCTTCAGGGCTTCCTGACGCAGCTTTTCCTTGCCTTCGATGCTGCCCATCGCCTCGGTGGTCTGCTGGGTGAACAGCGCCACCAGTTGATTGCGGATCAGCGGCTCGTTGGCCTTGACCAGTTTGGTCGCCTCTTCGCCTGTCACGCGCAATGCCACATCGGCCTTGTAGACCTTGAGCTTCGGCGTGCCGTCCAGCCCGTAGTTGCCCACGAACGGCGGGCTCAGGGTGATGTAATTGACCTTCGGCGCCTCGCCTTCTTTGGCTTCTTCGGCCAGCGCTGCCACAGGCAGAGACAGGGCCAGCAACAACATGATCCACGCTTTCACAATTCGCTCCTTATCCGGTTTGCGGCCTAGCATAACGACCCGCCGCGCAAGCACAAGCTTATGGCTGACTATCAGGGCCGGGCATGCTCGTTGACCCGTTGACTGACACACCTACACTTATCGGCCATCACTCCCAAAGGAATAGCCCTGATGAAAGCCGTGCTGTGCAAAGCCTTCGGCCCTGCCGAATCGCTGGTGCTGGAAGACGTCGCCAGCCCTGTCGCGAAGAAGAACGAAATCCTGCTGGACGTGCACGCCGCCGGGGTCAACTTCCCGGACACGCTGATCATCGAGGGCAAATACCAGTTCAAGCCGCCCTTCCCGTTCTCGCCGGGTGGTGAAGCGGCCGGCGTGGTCAGCATTGTGGGTGAAAAGATCAGTCATCTGAAAGTCGGTGACCGGGTCATGGCCCTGACCGGCTGGGGCAGTTTCGCCGAGCAGGTCGCGGTGCCGGGCTATAACGTGCTGCCGATTCCGCCATCAATGGACTTCAACACCGCCGCCGCCTTCAGCATGACCTACGGCACCTCGATGCACGCACTCAAGCAACGCGCCAATCTGCAACCGGGCGAAACCCTGCTGGTGCTCGGTGCGTCCGGCGGTGTAGGTCTGGCTGCCGTGGAGATTGGCAAAGCCATGGGCGCCCGCGTGATCGCCGCCGCCAGCAGCGCGGAAAAACTCGCCGTGGCCAAGGCGGCCGGCGCCGACGAGCTGATCAACTACAGCGAAACCAGCCTCAAGGACGAAATCAAACGCCTCACCGATGGCCAAGGCGCCGACGTGATTTACGACCCGGTCGGTGGCGACCTGTTCGATCAAGCCATCCGCGCCATCGCCTGGAACGGCCGCTTGCTGGTGGTCGGTTTCGCCAGCGGGCGCATTCCCGAGCTGCCGGTCAACCTTGCCCTGCTCAAAGGCGCGGCGGTGCTCGGCGTGTTCTGGGGCTCGTTCGCCCAGCGTCAGCCACAGGACAACGCTGCAAACTTCCAGCAGTTGTTCGGCTGGTTTGCCGAGGGCAAGTTGAAGCCGCTGGTGTCGCAGGTGTATCCACTGAGTAATGCGGCGCAGGCGATCAATGATCTTGGCCAGCGCAAGGCGGTGGGCAAGGTGGTGGTGCAGGTGCGCTGAGTTTCTGATGGAGGCCAGAACTGTCTGTGCGGCGGTTCTGGCTTTTCCTTAGTGGCTCAAATCAAAGCAACTCGCGAATCTCCACGGGCAAAAGACTCATGAATTTGCGTGTCGGATTGTCCCGACAGCCCCTGACAATTGTCGGTACTCGCTGATTCATCTTCGCAATCATCGCCAGACGCTCCTCATCCGACAATTGATGCCTGGTGATTGAATTTGAAAGATAGGCCCGCGTATACGCAAATACGCTTGAGTCAACCCAATCGAACTCGCTCATATTTCCAAGGTTTTCGTTAACGGCCCGGCATTTAACTGTTTTCAGCCATTGGTTGATATGAAGCGGGTGGTCTTCGAGGTGGAAAATCATTGGCGCGACGATTTCCTGCTCTTCAGGTTTGTCCCCTTCAACCACCCAGGGTTTGAACCGCCACTGCGCTATCGCGGCTCGAACTGCTTCGGCCAAGTCCGGGTGAGTGCTTTCCCGAATCCTGATGTCGCTGACCGAGCCATCCGCCCTGGCGATAAAACTGACCTTCACCTCCCCCGTGATGCCCGCCCGCTGCAGCATTCGAGGATAGACAGGTTTGGGATTGTTTTCCGGGATCAAAAACTTCTCTGAGGCCAGCGCAGAACCTTCGAACACCAACAAAAGCCAAGCAAAAAACCAGCGCATGATCCCACCCCCTTCCTTAGTGATTCGCCTTTCCCGGCAACAGCACAAAGGTTACGGAGCAATGGCTTTGAACTGAATGGCGCAGCTTCTCCTTTGGACGCAGGACATTTCCTAAACCCCGTCCCTAAAAAGGGTAAATAACCGCGCAAAAGGGTCACCGGTAACTTTTCTGACGGACTGTTAGCCGCGACCGGGATCAGCAATATCGCCCGGCAGCAAATGTTCCTGAATCTTCTGGCTACGCGATTCGACAAGTTGCCCCTTGTCGTCGAAGCGCAAAACGATGAGCCAGTCGTAGACATCCACCGGCCATTTCGGTTGACCGATCAATGCCGGGCCGTCGCCACCAAAAGCCGAGATCAACTTGTTGATATGCCCGTGGTGCCAGGCAATCAGCACGGTTTTCGCCTGATTACTCTTGCGCAGCAAACTGACCAGTTTGTCGACATCGTTATTGGCATAAGGCTGTTCGATGGGCAGTTGCAGGCGCTGGGACAGCGGGATCAGCGTCTGACGCGGGCGCATACTTTCCGCGCTGTCGGCGGTAGCGATCAGGCGCTGAGGTATCAGCGTCTGGCCGTCCAGCATCAGCGCACTGAAATAGTCGGCATAGGCCACAGCCCGTTGCTCTCCTCGGGCATTGAGTTGCCTGCCGACCTCAGGTTTTTCCGCATGACGCACGATCAGCACCGTGACATTGCGCAAACCCGGTGCCGCAGAATCCTGGGCGTAACTCAGTGCCAGAACGGACACAGTGATTACGGCCGCCGCCAGCAATCCGGGCAGCAACATACGAACCTTCAGAGCCATCATTTATCTCGGTTGCATCGGTCGGAGTGACTGATCACGAGTCTATGACAGCCATCGTCGACCGCTACAAAAACGCCCTGTTCTTACAGCTGAGCGACAGGTTCGTAAAGGAACACGCGAATTCGACTATTTCCGCTGTTTGGTCGATGCGAACCGGTGCTATTTTCGGTAACGAAACTGTAACATTCGCATCCGCAGTCAAAACAAGAAATTTGGAGCTCTTGAATGTTTGCTTTCTTTCGTCCTGCCGCACATCAGGCTCCATTGCCTGAAGAAAAAATAGACAGCACTTACCGACGCCTGCGCTGGCAGATCTTCGCCGGTATCTTCTTTGGCTACGCGGGTTATTACCTGCTGCGCAAAAACTTCTCTCTGGCCATGCCGTACCTGATCGACGAAGGCTACAGCCGCGGTGATCTGGGTCTGGCGATGTCGGCGATCGCGATCGCTTACGGCTTGTCGAAATTCCTCATGGGCCTGGTGTCCGACCGTTCCAACCCGCGTTACTTCCTGCCGTTCGGCCTGCTGGTGTCGGCCGGGGTGATGTTCATTTTCGGTTTCGCACCATGGGCAACGTCCAGCGTGACCATGATGTTCATTCTGTTGTTCATCAACGGCTGGGCCCAGGGCATGGGCTGGCCGCCAAGTGGCCGGACCATGGTGCACTGGTGGTCGCAGAAGGAACGTGGCGGCGTAGTGTCGGTGTGGAACGTGGCGCATAACGTCGGCGGTGGCCTGATCGGCCCGCTGTTCCTGATCGGCATGGGCCTGTTCAACGACTGGCACGCAGCGTTCTACGTACCGGCAGCGGTGGCGCTGGGCGTGGCGGTGTTTGCCTTCATCACCATGCGCGACACCCCGCAATCGGTGGGCCTGCCGCCGATCGAGAAGTACAAGAACGACTACCCGGAAGGTTACGACGCCAGCCACGAAGACGAATTCAGCGCCAAGGAAATCTTCGTCAAGTACGTGCTGCGCAACAAAATGCTCTGGTACATCGCCATGGCCAACGTCTTCGTCTACCTGCTGCGCTACGGCGTGCTGGACTGGGCGCCGACCTACCTCAAGGAAGCCAAGGGTTTCACCGTGGATAAAACCTCGTGGGCCTATTTCTTCTACGAGTGGGCGGGCATTCCGGGCACGCTGCTGTGCGGCTGGATGTCGGACAAGATCTTCCGTGGCAACCGTGGCCTGACCGGCATGGTGTTCATGGCACTGGTGACCGTGGCGACCCTGGTTTACTGGCTGAACCCGGCCGGCAACCCGACCGTCGACATGATCGCGCTGTTCTCGATCGGCTTCCTGATCTACGGCCCGGTAATGCTGATCGGCCTGCAGGCGCTGGAACTGGCACCGAAGAAAGCCGCCGGCACTGCTGCCGGTTTCACCGGTCTGTTCGGTTATCTGGGCGGTTCGGTCGCGGCCAGTGCGGCCATGGGCTACACCGTGGACCACTTCGGCTGGGACGGTGGTTTCGTCTTGCTGGTCGGCGCTTGCCTGCTGTCGATGGCCTTCCTGGCCCCGACCCTGTGGCACAAGCAAGTCGCCAGTCAGAGCCGCGAAGCCATCGCGTGATCGGCTGTTGATTTGCAGCGCTTGAGTCGCGCCTCCAGATTTCGGTCTGGCATGGCGTGACTGCGCAGGGCGTGTGCGGTCTGCTCGACATAATCGCGAGTGGTGCCGTAACGCCCGCAGGCGCTTTCGAACACCTGGCTCAGCACATGATCCGGCAGGTTGCCGGCATAGCTGGGCAGGTGTCGCTCCAATACAAATCCCAACGCCTGTACCTGAGTGCCATCTTCGAGTCGGCAATTGAGCCAGTGTGGCCGATAGGACGGCACCGGCATCTCGCGTTTCCACAGCGCATACAGCGCAGCGTCGAGGTTGTCTTCCGGCAGCCGATAGGCGAAGCCGCTACACGAACCGCCGCGATCCAGACCAAACACCAGACCGGGCATTTCCGGCGTGCCGCGATGCTCGTGCGACCACAGGTACAAGCCGCGATGGTAGCCATGCACTCGACCGCGCACCCGTTCGACTGCCGAACATTCCGGCCGCCAGATCAGCGAACCATAGGCGAACAGCCACACCGGCCCGCCCTTGTGGCGTGCCATGGTCGATTGCATGGAAGCGAGAAGTTGTTCGTGCGTCAGCTGCGGCCCAAGATCGAGCCGTGGAGGGTAAGCGAGATTCAAGAATCCGTTTTCAATGGCGCTCATGGCGAATAGCGTTCAGCTCCCCGCGGGTGAAGAATTACTTAATAGAACGCACCGCTGTAACAATAAGGCACATATGTTTTAAGGCAATTTAAGTGCCATGGCACAGTTCTTAATTAATTGCCCTATTGATATATAACCTAGCGGTATTTACCCAATTAGATAAATACCGATCAGCTATATAGAGGGTTATAAAGACTCAGGAGCGCGGAGCGTAAGCGAATACATCGGCACGCATTTGATGAGCGTCCATGCCTGCTTCAACAAGTGCATCCAGCGTGCCGTAGACCATGGCCGGTGAGCCGCTGGCGTAGACGTGCAAGGGTTTCAGATCCGGGAAGTCTTCGCACACCGCCTCGTGCAACATCCCGCAGCGCCCTTCCCAACCGCACTGGTCGCTGACAACTTTGTGCAGGAACAGATTGGGCAGCTTCAGCCATTCATCCCAATGTTCGATCTGATAGAAGTCCTCCGGACGACGCACGCCCCAGTACAGATGCACCGGGTGTTTGAAGCCGTTGGCGCGGCAATGCTCGATCAGGCTGTGGATCTGGCCCATGCCAGTACCTGCGGCGATCAGCACCAGCGGCCCGTCGGGCAATTCGGCAAGATGGGTGTCGCCGAACGGCAGTTCGACGCGCACCATCGCGTTGCGTTGCAGTTGCTCGATCAGACTCAACGCACTCGCTTCGCGCGCCAGCACGTGGATTTCCAGATCGCGCCCGCCGTGGGGTGCCGAGGCCATGGAGAACGCCGACTTCTCGCCGTTCTCGCGTTCGATCATCAGATACTGCCCGGCGTGATAACGCGGTGGCTTGCCGGCCGGTGCACGCAGACGCACGCGCCAGGTGTCGCCGCCGACGTCCCGGCATTCAATGACCTGACACGACAGGCTGCGCACCGGCAGTTCTCCCAGCGCGAGCACGCCATCCCACAGCAGGATGCAGTCTTCCAGCGGCTCGGCTATGCAAGTGTAGAACTCGCCGTGGTCATGCACCTTGCCGGCCTGCTCGACGCGGCCTTCGACCAGCAGCGCCGCACACACATGACAATTGCCGTTGCGGCAGCTTTGCGGGCATTCGTAGCCCAAGCGCCGCGCACCATCGAGAATCCGCTCGCCGGGCCGTATCTCAAGCACCGCTCCGGAGGGCTGCAGGGTTACACGCATCAATCTATTCCTAACTGATTCCAGATGGCATCGATCCGTTGGGTGACGGCGTCGTCCTTGACGATCACACGGCCCCACTCGCGAGTGGTTTCGCCCGGCCACTTGTGGGTGGCATCCAGGCCCATTTTCGAACCCAGGCCGGAGACCGGCGAGGCGAAGTCGAGGTAGTCGATCGGCGTGTTATCGATCATCACCGTGTCACGCTTGGGGTCCATGCGCGTGGTGATGGCCCAGATCACGTCGTTCCAGTCCCGGGCGTTGATATCGTCGTCACAGACGATAACGAACTTGGTGTACATGAACTGTCGCAAAAACGACCAGACACCGAGCATCACGCGCTTGGCATGCCCCGGATACGACTTCTTCATGGTCACGATGGCCATGCGGTACGAGCAGCCTTCCGGCGGCAGGTAGAAGTCGGTGATCTCCGGGAACTGCTTCTGCAGGATCGGCACGAACACTTCGTTGAGTGCTACACCGAGGATCGCCGGCTCATCCGGCGGACGGCCAGTGTAAGTGCTGTGGTAGATCGGTTTGATGCGGTGGGTGATGCGCTCGACGGTGAACACCGGGAAGCTGTCGACTTCGTTGTAGTAACCGGTGTGGTCGCCGTACGGACCTTCGTCGGCCATTTCGCCCGGGTGGATCACGCCTTCGAGGATGATCTCGGCGGTGGCCGGCACTTGCAGGTCGTTGCCCCGGCACTTGACCAGTTCGGTGCGGTTACCGCGCAGCAGGCCGGCGAAAGCGTATTCGGACAGGCTGTCCGGCACCGGGGTCACGGCGCCGAGGATGGTTGCCGGATCGGCGCCAAGGGCCACAGACACCGGGAACGGCTGGCCCGGATGTTTCTCGCACCATTCGCGATAGTCCAGCGCGCCGCCACGGTGGCTGAGCCAGCGCATGATGACTTTGTTGCGGCCGATCACTTGCTGACGGTAGATACCGAGATTCTGGCGGTCCTTGTTCGGGCCTTTGGTGACGGTCAGGCCCCAGGTGATCAGCGGACCGACGTCGCCGGGCCAGCAGGTCTGTACCGGCAGCATCGCCAGGTCGACGTCGTCGCCTTCGATGACAACTTCCTGGCACACCGCGTCTTTGACGACTTTCGGCGCCATCGAGATGATCTTGCGGAAGATCGGCAGTTTCGACCAGGCGTCTTTCAAGCCTTTCGGCGGCTCCGGCTCCTTGAGGAACGCCAGCAACTTGCCTATTTCGCGCAGCTCGCTGACCGATTCGGCGCCCATGCCCATCGCCACCCGCTCGGGCGTGCCGAACAGGTTGCCGAGCACCGGAATGTCGTAGCCGGTCGGTTTTTCGAACAGCAGCGCCGGGCCCTTGGCCCGCAGCGTGCGGTCGCACACCTCGGTCATCTCCAGCACCGGCGAGACGGGAATCTGGATGCGTTTCAACTCTCCGCGCTGCTCAAGCTGCTGCACGAAATCCCGAAGATCCTTGAATTTCATTGACGATGGCACCCTCAAAATAGGCGTACATCCTACCTGCTCTGACGGGCAAACAGCAGCCCGTCAACGCCCGGCATCGTTCAATTGTGGCTCGTGCCCAGCAGGATCGGCGCAAACAACGGGCTCAGTCTGGCACTACCGACGTCCGAAAGATGATCCGCATCCTTGTACTGCGAGTGGCCGTCGACATCGATGGCGCAGAGCCCGTCCTTGCACATCAGCGGTGTCGGGTCGATGACATGCACGCCGGAATCGGCGGCGCTCATCGAAGCGAACAGGTCAGTGAAAAACTGCTGACGTGCCAGATGTTCACTGAGCGGACGACCAAGCCCTTCTGCCGAACGGCCGATCCGGGCCAGGCTGGTCAGGCGGTCAATGTAACTCTTGTGCTGCAGTGGCACTTCCTTGAACAGCCAGACTTGCACGCCGGACTCGCGCAACCCTGCCACGCGCGCTTTGATAGCGGCAGCCATTCGTTGCTCTGCCTGGCGCGGGTTGTCTTTGCGATCAAGCAGGAACTGCCGATCCCCGTCGCCGTCTTCGCGGCCATAAACGTACAGACTCCAGTTCGCTGCCAGCACCACATCCTTGATCCCCAGACTGATGACGCGTTCCATGTTGCGCTGGTTGAAGTCTTTGCACTGCGTGCGCAACGCGTCATCGATGATCGGCGGGCACCCCGTCAGGCTGTACAGCCACACCGGCTGCACGTTGCGGCCAGTATTGCCCTCGATGGCCGGCAACAATGCGGCGGCGTGACTGTCGCCCCAGAACATTTTTGTCGCCGTAATACTCTGGTCACCGCCCACCAGGCAGGACTTGGTCAGCGCCTTGTCGGTGCTCAAGTGCATGCACTTCGACTGCCCGGCGTTCCACTCACGCGATTGTGCATACTCGAGCGCCTTGCCGCTGAGACGTTGCGGAACACCGTCTGCCGAGCGAATCACCGAACCGGTAATCGCCAGCACCGTGATCGACACCAAACCACCGACCAACACCGAGTTACGGCTGGCAAACACTCGCTTCTCACGAAACGGCAGCTCGATATACCGCAGGCTCAGCCACGCCAGGGCCAACGCCAAGGCCATCCAGCCGAGCGCTTCCAGCGGCTGGATGCCGTCGATGGAAATCGCGTTGGCATACACGTAAACCGGCCAGTGCCACAGATAAAGCGAGTAAGAAAGCAAGCCAATCCAGACCAGAACCCGGACACTCAACAGACGACTGGCCCACGTTGCGCCCTGTGCGCCAGACCAGATCAGCGCCGTTGTGCCCAGTACCGGCAGCAAGGCTGCCCAGCCCGGGAACACCGTGGTCTTGTCAAAAGTGAAAACGGCCACCAGCACCGCCGCCAGCCCGGCCAGGCCAATGGTCTGCCGCAGCCATGGCCGCGCGACGTGTTTCGGTACCGGCAACACCGCCAGCATGGCCCCGCAGAGCAACTCCCAGGCGCGGGTCGGCAGCGCGAAAAAGGCGAATTCAGGTCTGCGTTCGATGTAGAGGATGTTCAAACCGAACGACACCAGCAGCACCGCGAACAACATCCAGCGCCAATGCCGGACGTAGCGCATCAGCAACACCATCATCAGCGGGAAGAAAATGTAGTACTGCTCCTCCACCGCCAGCGACCAGGTATGCAGCAACGGCTTGAGTTCCGAGGCGGGCTGGAAGTAGCCGTCCTCGCGCATGAACAGAATGTTGGAAATGAACAGGGATTGGTAACGAATCGTGCGCCCCAGCTCTACCAGGTCTTTGGCCGTCAGCAAAAGCCAGCCTAGTGCCAGCGTCACCACTACAACCACGGTCAATGCCGGCAGGATGCGCCGGGCGCGACGCCCCCAGAAATCGAGGAAGCTGAAGCGCTGCGCACTGATTTCACGGAACAGGATCGAAGTGATCAGGAATCCGGAGATGACGAAAAACACATCAACGCCGACAAAGCCGCCACTGAACGTATTGAATCCGAAATGAAACAGTACGACGGGTAAAACCGCCAGTGCCCGTAATCCGTCGATATCACGGCGATTGCCAAACGTGTGCATGAAAAACCTTACCTGATCTGGATACAAAATCCCTTGAAGGCGCGAACTTATCAGCCGCGCAAACTTCAATCCAGATACAAATAATCCGGCACAAAAAAAAGCGCCCTTTCGGGCGCCTTTTTCAAACAGCTTTTCGTATCACTTGCGCTTCATCGACAAGAAGAACTCGTCGTTGGTCTTGGTCGTTTTCAGCTTGTCGACCAGGAACTCGATGGCGGCAACTTCGTCCATCGGGTGCAGCAGCTTGCGCAGGATCCACATGCGCTGCAGTTCGTCGTCGGCGGTCAGCAACTCTTCGCGGCGGGTGCCGGAACGGTTGATGTTGATGGCCGGGAAGACGCGCTTTTCCGCAATCTTGCGGTCCAGCGGCAGTTCCATGTTGCCGGTACCCTTGAACTCTTCGTAGATCACTTCGTCCATCTTCGAGCCGGTTTCAACCAGCGCGGTGGCGATAATGGTCAGCGAGCCGCCTTCTTCGATGTTTCGCGCAGCGCCGAAGAAACGTTTTGGCTTCTCCAGGGCGTGGGCATCGACACCACCGGTCAGGACCTTGCCGGAGCTCGGGATCACGGTGTTGTAGGCACGGGCCAGACGGGTGATGGAGTCGAGCAGGATCACCACGTCCTTCTTGTGTTCAACAAGGCGCTTGGCCTTCTCGATCACCATTTCGGCAACCTGTACGTGACGGGTCGGCGGTTCGTCGAAGGTCGAGGCAACCACTTCGCCGCGCACGGTGCGCTGCATTTCGGTCACTTCTTCCGGACGTTCGTCGATCAGCAGCACGATCAGATGAACTTCAGGGTTGTTACGGGCGATGTTCGCTGCGATGTTTTGCAGCATGATCGTTTTACCGGCTTTCGGCGGAGCGACGATCAGGCCACGCTGGCCTTTGCCGATCGGGGCGCACAGGTCGATCACACGACCGGTCAAGTCTTCGGTGGAGCCGTTACCGGCTTCCATCTTCATGCGCACGGTCGGGAACAGCGGGGTCAGGTTCTCGAAGAGAATCTTGTTTTTCGCGTTCTCCGGACGATCGAAGTTGATCGTGTCGACCTTGAGCAGGGCGAAATACCGCTCGCCTTCCTTCGGAGGGCGAATCTTGCCAACGATGGTGTCACCGGTGCGCAAGTTGAAACGGCGGATCTGGCTCGGCGAGACGTAGATATCGTCCGGGCCGGCCAGGTAGGAGGCGTCAGCGGAGCGCAGGAAGCCGAAGCCGTCCTGGAGAATCTCCAGCACGCCATCACCGGAGATTTCCTCGCCGCTTTTGGCGTGCTTTTTCAGCAGGGAGAAAATCACGTCCTGCTTGCGCGAACGGGCCATATTTTCTATGCCCATCTGTTCGGCCAATTCGAGCAGTTCGGTAATCGGCTTTTGCTTGAGTTCAGTCAGATTCATATAGGAATGACGTAATCATTTATGGAGGGGGGGAAATTAAGCTTTTGGCTTAATGAGGCCGCGCCGCGGAGAAGGCGACAGGATCGCGAACTTATTCGAAAAGGAGTGCGTCGGCGACGGCTAGCAGGGGGCAGTGGAGAAACCAGTGCGGGGCCGAATGTACCACCTGAGTTTCGGAGCGTCTAGCCCTGAATACGCAAAAAGCCCCGCTAATTGCGGGGCTTTTTTTCAGGCACTTTACAGCGACGCTTAGATGTTGGCGTCGAGGAAAGCAGCCAGTTGCGACTTCGACAGGGCGCCGACTTTGGTCGCTTCAACGTTGCCGTTCTTGAACAGCATCAGTGTCGGGATACCACGCACGCCGTGCTTGGCCGGGGTTTCCTGGTTCTCGTCGATGTTCAGTTTGGCAACGGTCAGCTTGCCTTTGTAAGTCTCGGCAATCTCGTCCAGAACCGGAGCGATCATTTTGCAAGGGCCACACCATTCAGCCCAGTAGTCGACCAGTACAGCGCCTTCGGCCTTGAGTACGTCGGCTTCGAAGCTAGCGTCGCTAACGTGTTTGATAAGATCGCTGCTCATGGAATTCTCCAGGTTGTAAGCAAAAAAACGTGGCCCATCATATCCGCCCTTCCCCGGTTCAGGAAGCCGCAGATGATTGAGTCTTGCTATGGTGCCCCATGAGTTTGGGTATAGCTCAAGTCACGCCGTGGCGGGGGCGATGAAAGCGATTCCGGTGCGCAGTGCCGCGTTGCGCACGTGCTCCTGCATGGCTTTTTGTGCAGCGCCCGAGGCACGGCGAGCAAGTGCGCGAAGGATCTTGCGGTGCTCCTGCCAGGTTTCCATGGCCCGTTCGGCGCGGATGAACGGTAGTTTCTGGCTCTCCAGGAAGATCTCGGCGCTGGCGGTGAGGATGCTCAGCATCGCCTGATTACCGCTGGCCAGCAGGATTCGCCGGTGGAATTCAAAGTCCAGTTTTGCCGCTGCTTCGAAATCGCCAGCCTTCAACTGCTCGCGCATCGCCGCCACGTTGTCTTCCAGCACATCCAGATCGAACGTGCTCAGCGTCACCGCCGCCAGCCCGGCGCCAAAGCCTTCCAGTGCATAGCGAAGTTGAAAGATATCCAGCGGCGAGGCCTGCGCCGCGAACGACCAGCCTGGAGCATTCTCACCGCGCGACAACTCGACCGGTGACTGTACGAAAACCCCCTTGCCCGGCTGAATGCTGACCACCCCGAGGGCACTCAGCGACGACAACGCCTCACGCAACGAAGCGCGGCTGACACCCAACTGCAACGCCAGATCCCGTTGTGACGGCAAGGCATCGCCCGCGCCAAAGCCCTGTTCGGTGATCAGTTTGCGGATCGCTTGCAGCGCCACTTCGGGTACCGCACGGGAGATCGAATTCATGTTTTTCAGACGCGCCAGGCCAATGTGCGGCTAGTTGTAAAGCTATTCGCCGAGTCCGGCAAGTCGTGCCCCAGCGGGGTTCGGTGCGGCGGGCCGATGCGCCATGGCAGTGCGAAAAACTACCTGACTGTTCAGACCAGTAAGACCGAACAAACCCGCTGAAACTACGGCCTGCCGGGGCAAAAACCGCGTATTGGCACGGCGCATGCTCTGTCCGATCGCAGATTTAACTTCCCGCCGATCCGGAGATTGTCCATGACCAAGCGTTACAGCGCCCTCCTCGCCGCCCTGTTCTCCTCTCTGCTGCTAAGCCAGGCCCCTGCTCACGCCGACGGTCTCGACGATGTGGTCAAACGCGGCACATTGAAAGTTGCGGTGCCCCAGGACTTCCCGCCTTTCGGCTCGGTCGGCCCGGACATGAAGCCTCGTGGCCTGGACATCGATACGGCGAAACTGCTGGCCGATCAACTCAAGGTCAAACTCGAACTGACGCCGGTCAACAGCACTAACCGCATCCCGTTCCTGACCACCGGCAAGGTCGACCTGGTGATTTCCAGCCTCGGCAAAAACCCCGAGCGCGAGAAAGTCATCGATTTTTCTCGCGCCTACGCGCCGTTCTACCTCGCCGTGTTCGGCCCGCCAGACGCTGCGATCGCCAACCTTGACGACCTCAAAGGCAAAACCATCAGCGTCACCCGTGGCGCCATCGAAGACATCGAGCTGACCAAGGTTGCCCCCGAAGGCGTGACCATCAAGCGCTTCGAAGACAACAACTCGACCATCGCCGCTTACCTCGCCGGCCAAGTCGACCTGATCGCCAGCGGCAACGTGGTGATGGTCGCGATCAGCGAAAAGAACCCAAAACGTGTGCCGGCGCTGAAAGTGAAGCTCAAGGATTCGCCGGTCTACGTTGGCGTGAACAAGAACGAAGCGGCGCTGCTGGCCAAGGTCAACGACATCCTGACCACCGCCAAGGCTGACGGCGCTCTGGAAAAGAACTCGCAGACCTGGCTGAAAGAGCCGCTGCCGGCCGATCTCTGATCGACTGCGCGGGAGACCTTCATGGCTTATCAGTTCGATTTCATGCCGGTGCTGGAAAACACCGACCTGCTGCTGCGCGGCGCGCTGTTCACCCTTGAGTTGACGGCCATTGGCGCGCTGCTCGGGGTTGGCGTGGGCATTGTCGGGGCGCTGGTGCGGGCGTGGAACATCCGCCCGTTCTCGGCGATCTTCGGCGTCTACGTCGAGTTGATCCGCAACACGCCGTTTCTGGTGCAACTGTTCTTCATCTTCTTCGGCTTGCCGTCGCTTGGTGTACAGATTTCCGAGTGGCAGGCGGCGGTGCTGGCGATGGTGATCAACCTCGGCGCTTACTCGACCGAGATCATCCGCGCCGGCATTCAGGCGATCCCGCGCGGGCAACTGGAAGCCGCCGCCGCGCTGGCAATGACGCGCTTCGAGGCGTTCCGCCATGTGGTGCTGCTGCCGGCGCTGGGCAAGGTCTGGCCGGCCCTGAGCAGCCAGATCATCATCGTCATGCTCGGCTCGGCGGTGTGTTCGCAGATCGCCACCGAGGAGCTGAGCTTCGCCGCCAACTTCATTCAGTCGCGCAACTTCCGCGCTTTTGAAACCTACGCGCTGACCACGCTGATCTACCTGTGCATGGCGCTGCTGATCCGCCAACTGCTGAACTGGGTCGGCCGCCGCTACATCGCGAGGAGCAGCCAATGAGCGACTTCACCTTCTGGGACATCCTGCGCAACCTGCTCACCGGTCTGCAATGGACGCTGGCGTTGTCGCTGGTGGCGTTTATCGGCGGTGGCCTCGTCGGGCTGCTGATCCTGATCATGCGCATCTCGAAAAACCCTGTGTCGAGCAACATCGCCCGGACCTGGATCGAACTGTTTCAGGGCACGCCGCTGTTGATGCAGCTGTTTCTGGTGTTCTTCGGCGTCGCACTGGCAGGGATCGAGATCTCGCCGTGGATGGCGGCGGCGATTGCTCTGACCTTGTTCACCAGCGCCTATCTGGCGGAGATCTGGCGCGGTTGCGTCGGATCGATCGCGAATGGCCAATGGGAAGCCTCGGCGAGTCTGGCGCTGAATCCACTGGAACAGCTGCGCTACGTGATCCTGCCGCAAGCCTTGCGCATTGCCGTGGCGCCGACCGTGGGCTTTTCGGTGCAAGTGGTCAAAGGCACCGCCGTGACCTCGATCATCGGTTTCACCGAACTGACCAAGACCGGCGGCATGCTCGCCAACGCCACGTTCGAACCGTTCATGGTCTACGGCCTCGTCGCCCTCGGCTACTTCCTGCTCTGCTACCCCTTGTCCCTCAGTGCGCGCTACCTGGAAAGGAGACTGCATGCCTCTGCTTAGAATTTCCGCCCTGCATAAATACTACGGCGATCACCACGTGCTCAAAGGTATCGACCTCAGTGTCGAGGAAGGCCAGGTGGTGGCAATCATCGGCCGCAGCGGCTCGGGCAAATCGACCCTGCTGCGCACGCTCAATGGCCTGGAATCGATCAACGACGGCGTGATCGAAGTCGACGGCGAGTACCTCGACGCCGCCCGCGCCGACCTGCGCAGCCTGCGGCAGAAGGTCGGCATGGTGTTTCAGCAGTTCAACCTGTTCCCGCACCTGACCGTGGGTGAAAACGTGATGCTCGCGCCGCAAGTGGTGCAGAAGGTGCCCAAGGCCAAGGCTGCGGATCTGGCGCGCAAGATGCTCGAACGGGTCGGCCTGGGGGAGAAATTTGATGCCTTCCCGGATCGGTTGTCCGGCGGGCAACAGCAACGGGTGGCGATTGCCCGGGCGCTGGCGATGTCGCCCAAGGTGCTGCTGTGTGACGAGATCACCTCGGCGCTCGACCCGGAACTGGTCAATGAAGTGCTCGCCGTGGTGCGCCAACTGGCCAAGGAGGGCATGACGCTGATCATGGTCACCCACGAAATGCGCTTTGCTCGTGAGGTGGGTGACAAACTGGTGTTCATGCACCATGGCAAGGTGCATGAGGTGGGGGATCCGAAGGTGTTGTTTGCCAATCCGCAGACGGTGGAATTGGCCAACTTCATTGGTACGGTTGAAGCGACAGCCTGAAGGTTATTCAGGGACTTTAGCGGCCCCTTCGCGGGCAAGCCCGCTCCCACAGGGTTCTGCGGCGGAACATGATTGTGTGTTCGACACAAAAACCTGTGGGAGCGGGCTTGCCCGCGATTGACCGCGCCGCGGTCTCAAGCTTTTCTGCGCTGAATCAACGGTTTGAACCATGCGCGTTGGCGCCAGCGTTTGATCGTGGCACGATGTCGGGGTTATCGACCGAGACCCCCAGACCATGCCGCAATCCCAAGCCAAGAATCTGTCCCTGATCGCCGCAATCGACCTGGGCTCCAACAGCTTTCACATGGTCGTGGCCAAGGCCCAGAACGGCGAAATCCGCATTCTCGAGCGCCTGGGCGAGAAGGTTCAGCTGGCCGCCGGCATCGACGATCAGCGCCAGCTCAACGAAGAATCGATGCAACGTGGCCTCGATTGCCTCAAGCGTTTTGCCCAACTGATCAACGGTATGCCGCTGGGCGCCGTACGCATCGTCGGCACCAACGCCCTGCGCGAAGCGCGCAACCGCCTCGAATTCATCCACCGCGCCGAAGAAATCCTCGGTCACCCGGTGGAAGTCATCTCCGGCCGTGAAGAGGCGCGCCTGATCTATCTGGGCGTGTCGCACACCCTCGCCGACACCCCGGGCAAACGCCTGGTCGCCGACATCGGCGGCGGCAGTACCGAATTCATCATCGGCCAGCGCTTCGAACCGCTGCTGCGCGAAAGCCTGCAAATGGGCTGCGTCAGCTTCACTCAACGCTATTTCAAGGACGGCAAGATTACTCCGGCCCGCTACGCCCAGGCCTACACGGCGGCGCGACTGGAGATCATGAGCATCGAACACGCCCTGCATCGCCTGACCTGGGATGAAGCCATCGGCTCCTCGGGCACCATCCGCGCCATCGGCCTGGCGCTGAAGGCCGGCGGGCACGGCACTGGTGAAGTGAATGCCGAAGGTCTGGCGTGGCTCAAGCGCCGGCTGTTCAAACTCGGCGATGTCGACAAGATCGATTTCGAAGGCATCAAGCCTGATCGCCGGGCAATTTTCCCGGCAGGTCTGGCGATTCTCGAAGCGATCTTCGACGCCCTTGAACTGCAACGCATGGATCACTGCGACGGTGCGCTGCGTGAGGGCGTGCTCTACGACCTGCTCGGTCGCCATCACCACGAAGACGTGCGCGAACGCACCCTGACCTCGCTGATGGAGCGCTATCACGTCGACCTGGAACAGGCCGCGCGGGTTGAACGCAAAGCCCTGCACGCCTTCGATCAGGTGGCTGCGGACTGGGAACTGGATGACGGTATCTGGCGCGAACTGCTGGGCTGGGCTGCGAAAGTGCACGAAGTCGGCCTCGACATCGCCCACTATCACTACCACAAGCACGGCGCCTACCTGATCGAGCACTCGGATCTGGCCGGGTTCTCCCGCGAAGATCAGCAAATGCTCGCCCTGCTGGTGCGCGGCCATCGCCGCAACATTCCCAAGGACAAGTTTGCCGATTTCGGTGACGACGGCGACAAGCTGATCCGCCTCTGCGTGTTGCTGCGCTTTGCCATTCTGTTCCACCACATTCGCGGCACGCAGGCGATGCCGCAGGTGGTTTTGCATGCGAAGGGCAACACTCTGGATGTGGAATTCCCGGAAAACTGGCTGGATGAGAATCAGCTGACTCAGGCGGATTTCGGGCTTGAGGCGGATTGGTTGACGCGGGTTGGCATCGTCCTCACCGTCCACTGATAACCCTTGTGGCGAGGGGATTTATCCCCGATGGACTGCGGAGCAGTCCCAGCTTTTTTTGGGGAAAAAGACCGGGGCCGCTTCGCGCCCCATCGGGGATAAATCCCCTCGCCACAGGTGAGTGAACGGCAGGCACAAAAAAGGCGATCCCGTGGGATCGCCTTTTTTATGGGCTGAAGGTCAGCTGCTCACCGGCAAAATCGGGCTGCCCAACCGCTCCAGCAACGTCGCCTGCGCACTGCGCGGGTTCTGGTTGCCGGTTGGCGTGTTGCGGATGTAACGACCATCCGACTGCAAGCTCCAGCTGTGGGTGTTGTCGGTCAGGTACAGCTCCAGCTCTTTCTTCACCCGGGTCAGCAGTTTCTTGCCTTCCACCGGGAAGCAAGTCTCGACGCGCTTGTCGAGGTTGCGTTCCATCCAGTCGGCACTGGAGAGGAACATCTGCTCCTCGCCGCCATTAAGGAAGTAGAACACCCGGGTGTGCTCAAGGAAGCGGCCGATGATCGAGCGCACATGAATGTTGTGCGAAACCCCGGCAATGCCCGGTCGCAGGCAGCACATGCCACGCACCACCAGATCGATGCGCACGCCGGACTGGCTGGCCTTGTACAGCGCGCGAATGATCTTCGGATCGGTCAGCGAGTTGAACTTGGCAATGATGTGCGCCGGTTTGCCTTCGACGGCGAACTGGGTTTCGCGGGCAATCATGTCGAGCATGCCCTTCTTCAGGGTAAACGGCGCATGCAACAGCTTCTTCATGCGCAGCGTTTTACCCATGCCGATCAACTGGCTGAACAGTTTGCCGACGTCTTCGCACAAGGCATCGTCGGAGGTCAGCAAGCTGTAGTCGGTGTAGAGCTTGGCGTTGCCGGCGTGATAGTTACCGGTGCCGAGGTGCGCGTAACGCACAATCTCGCCGGCCTCGCGACGCAGGATCAGCATCATCTTGGCGTGGGTCTTGAAGCCGACCACGCCGTAGATCACCACCGCGCCCGCTGCTTGCAGACGGCTGGCCAGTTGCAGGTTGGATTCTTCGTCAAAACGCGCACGCAGTTCGATGACCGCCGTGACTTCCTTGCCGTTACGCGCGGCATCCACCAGCGCATCGACGATTTCCGAGTTGGCGCCGGAGCGGTACAGCGTCTGGCGCACGGCCAGAACGTGCGGGTCTTTCGCCGCCTGGCGCAGCAGGTCGACCACCGGGGTGAACGACTCGAACGGGTGCAGCAGCAAAATGTCCTGCTTGCTGACCACGCTGAAAATGTTCTCGCTGTTTTGCAGCAGTTTCGGGATCTGCGGGGTGAACGGCGTGTATTGCAGCTCCGGATGACTATCCAGACCGGTGATGCTGAACAGACGCGTCAGGTTGACCGGGCCGTTGACCTGATACAGCTCGGTCTCGCTCAGGTTGAACTGCTTGAGCAGGTAGTCAGACAGATGTTTCGGGCAGGTGTCGGCGACTTCCAGACGCACCGCGTCACCGTAACGACGCGAGAACAACTCGCCACGCAGGGCACGGGCCAAGTCTTCAACGTCTTCGGAATCCAGCGCCAGGTCGGCGTTCCGGGTCAGACGGAACTGGTAGCAGCCTTTTACCTTCATGCCCTGGAACAGGTCATCGGCGTGGGCGTGGATCATCGACGAGAGGAACACATAGTTGTCGCCGGCGCCGCCGACTTCTTCCGGTACCTTGATGATCCGTGGCAACAGACGCGGTGCCGGGATGATTGCCAGACCGGAATCGCGACCGAAGGCGTCGATGCCTTCGAGCTCGACGATGAAGTTCAGGCTCTTGTTTACCAGCAACGGGAACGGGTGCGTCGGGTCGAGACCGATCGGGGTGATGATCGGCGCGATCTCGTCGCGGAAGTAGCGGCGCACCCAGGTTTTGATCTTGGTCGTCCAGTGGCGGCGACGGATGAAACGCACCTGATGCTTTTCCAGCTCCGGCAGCAGGATATCGTTGAGGATCGCGTACTGACGGTCAACATGACCGTGGACCAGCTCACTGATCCGCGCCAGCGCTTGATGCGGTTGCAGGCCATCGGCGCCGGCCTGTTCACGGGCGAAGGTGATCTGCTTTTTAAGGCCGGCAACGCGGATTTCGAAGAATTCGTCGAGGTTACTGGAGAAGATCAGCAGGAACTTCAGCCGCTCCAGCAACGGATAGGACTCGTCCAGCGCCTGCTCCAGCACGCGGATGTTGAATTGCAGTTGCGAAAGCTCGCGATGGATATACAGGCTGCTGTCATCCAGGCCGGGAATCGCTATCACCGGTGCCGCCGCAGCAGGTTCGGTGACCGGCGCGGGTGGCGCAGGCTCCAGTTCCGGCGGGGTTTCGGTGATTTGCTCCACCACCGGCTGAGCTTCTTTTACTGCAACTTCTGTGAGTCCTTCGGTATTCATCGAATGTTCCTGGGAGGGCTATTTCTGCTCTCGTAACAATTGAGCGGCGCGGACAGCAAAGTAAGTCAGGATGCCATCAGCGCCGGCACGTTTAAAGGCGGTCAGTGATTCAAGAATCACCGCCTCGCTCAACCAGCCATTCTGGATCGCCGCCATGTGCATGGCGTATTCGCCGCTAACCTGATAGACGAAGGTCGGCACTTTGAAGGCATCTTTTACCCGGAAAAGAATGTCCAGGTACGGCATGCCCGGTTTGACCATGACCATGTCCGCGCCTTCAGACAAGTCCGCGCCGACTTCGTGCAGCGCTTCGTCGCTGTTGGCCGGGTCCATCTGATAGGAAGCCTTGTTCGCCTTGCCCAGGTTCGAAGCCGAACCCACGGCATCGCGGAACGGGCCGTAATAGGCGCTAGCGTACTTGGCTGAATAGGCCATGATCCGCACATTGACGTGTCCGGCAATCTCCAGCGCCTCGCGGATCGCCTGGATACGGCCGTCCATCATGTCCGACGGCGCAACCACTTGAGCGCCAGCCTCGGCATGGGACAAGGCCTGGCGGACCAGTGCGTCGACGGTGATGTCGTTCTGCACGTAGCCGTCTTCGTCGAGAATGCCGTCCTGACCGTGGGTGGTGAACGGATCGAGGGCGACGTCGGTGATCACCCCCAGTTCCGGAAAGCGATCACGCAACGCGCGCGTCGCACGCTGGGCGATGCCTTCAGGATTCCAGGCTTCGGCAGCGTCGAGGGATTTCAGTTCAGGTGGCGTCACCGGGAACAGCGCCAGCGCCGGAATCCCCAGCTCGACCCATTTCGCCGCTTCTTCAAGCAGCAGGTCGATGGTCAAACGCTCTACACCCGGCATCGACGCCACGGCTTCGCGACGGTTTTCACCGTCGAGCACGAACACCGGCAGGATCAGGTCATCGACCGTCAGCACATTTTCCCGCACCAGCCGACGCGAAAAATCATCACGGCGATTGCGGCGCAGGCGCGTGGCTGGGAATAAACGGTTGGCAGGGGTAAAGCTCACGGCAGACTCCTGAGCCCGCGCAAACGGGCGAGCGTGACAGTTATAGACGGCCATTATGACTAACAGATGACAGTTGTGTGAGACCCGTGACATGTAGCCGCATTCCATTCTCAGTGTAGGAATTGTTCACGTCGAGACACATTTCGACACTTTCATGAATGTGTCCGAAGGGTTAGGCTGCGCGTTCATTTCGCCAGCACCCAGACAATGCTCCAACAATTTCTGCATGACTTTGGCTACTTTGCCTTGTTCCTCGGCACGTTCTTCGAAGGCGAAACCATCCTGGTGCTCGCGGGCTTCCTTGCGTTCCGTGGCTACATGGACATCAATCTGGTGGTGGTCGTGGCGTTCTTCGGCAGCTATGCCGGCGATCAGCTGTGGTACTTCCTGGGCCGCAAGCACGGGCGCAAATTGCTCGCGCGCAAACCGCGCTGGCAGCTGATGGGCGACCGCGCGCTGGAGCACATCCGCAAGCATCCGGACATCTGGGTTCTGAGCTTCCGCTTCGTTTACGGCTTGCGCACGGTGATGCCGGTGGCGATCGGCCTGTCGGGTTATCCGCCGGGACGTTATCTGCTGCTCAACGGGATTGGCGCAGCGATCTGGGCCACGGCGCTGGCCGCCGCCGCTTATCACTTCGGCGCGGTGCTGGAAGGCATGCTCGGCAGTATCAAGAAATACGAGCTGTGGGTACTCGGGGCGTTGCTGGTACTGGGCGTTGGCCTGTGGCTGCGTCGTCGCTTCAAGAACGCCCGTCTGGCGAAGCAGGTCTACGCCGACGAGCAAGCCGCGAAAGCCGCACAGCTGCACCAGGCTGAACAGGCCAAAGCCGCCGAACCTAAGACGCCAGCCGAGTAATTCGCTGGCGACAGCCATACAGCCCGATGCCACTGAGCAGGCTGTAACCGAACAGGCCGGCCCACACCAACGGGCTGGCCGGCCATAGCCCGACCAGCGGCGCCAGCCACACCAATGGCAGGTTCAACGCCAGCCGCAGCAGTTCTACTTTCAGCGCCCACGGGCGATTCTCCAGGGTTACGCCCAACCCAAACACACCGAACGCCACCGCGCCCCAGCCGAGCAACAACGCGGCAGGCGGCAAACTGCGCTCCAGGTTCATCAGATAGCTGCCTAACGCGATATATGCGCAGAACTGCAGCGCCACGTACCACTGCTGGCGGCGCTCAAGCGGCACTTCGAATTTACGGAACCGGGTCAGATCCGGTTTGCTCATCGGATACTTCGCCGCGACGTCCGCTGGCCGCCAACCCGTGCGCATGAACCAGATCCGCAGTTTGTCCCACCGACTCTCGGCCCGCCGCGCGTCATCCCACAACTGCGCATAAAACTGCAGATTCGCCCATAGCGGATTCCAGCTCGCCAGCGGCGTGGTCACGCCGAAAATCACCGGTTCGTTGTCGTCCTCTTCCTGAAACGTGCCGAACAGTCGATCCCAAAGAATGAACACCCCGCCGTAGTTGCGATCCATGTAGAGAGCGTTCTGTGCATGGTGAGCCCGATGATTGGATGGCGTGACAAAGCACCACTCGAACCAGCCGAGCTTGGGAATGTGCTTGGTGTGCACCCAGAATTGATAAAGCAGGTTCAGCGCCGCGACGCTGACGAACACCAGCAGCGGCACACCCAGCACGGCCATCGGCAGGTAAAAAATCCAGCCGAGCAGAAACCCGGTACTGGTCTGGCGCAGCGCAGTAGAGAGGTTGTACTCCTCGCTCTGGTGATGCACCGAGTGCGCCGCCCAGAGGATGTTGCGCTCATGCCCCATGCGGTGCAGCCAGTAGTAGCAGAAGTCGTAGAGGACGAAGGCAAAAACCCAGACCCAAGGGCTGTCTGCCGAAAGCTTGAACAACGCCAGATGCTCCAGGGCAAAGGCGTACGTCAGGAGGCCGACCCCTTTGGTCAAAAGGCCGGTGGTGGTCGACAGCACGCCGGTGCTGATGCTGTTCACCGCGTCGGCCAGGCGATAGTTGCTCACCCCGCGCAAACGGTCGGCGATCAGCTCGAGCACAATCAACACCAGGAAAAACGGCACCGCATACAGAATGAAGTCCATGACGCGTCCCGACTGGAATACCAAGGACAGATCCTAGGTGTAGCCGCCCCTTAACCCTATGGCAACACGCGACAAATTAGTGGACATTTAGCGCCATGAATCTGGAGAGAAACCCATGAGCAAAAAAGTTGCAGTGATCCTGTCCGGCAGTGGCGTATACGACGGCGCCGAAATCCACGAGAGCGTCATCACCCTGCTGCGCCTCGATCAACGCGGCGCGCAGGTGCAGTGCTTCGCGCCGAACATCGCGCAATTGCATGTGATCAATCACCTGACCGGTGAAGAAATGCCCGAGTCGCGCAATGTGCTGGTGGAATCGGCACGCATCGCTCGCGGCAACATCAAGGACATCCGCGAGGCCGATGTCGACGACTTCGATGCGCTGATCGTGCCGGGCGGTTTTGGCGCGGCGAAAAACCTTTCAAACTTCGCCGTCGAGGGCGCGGGTTGCACCGTGCAGCCTGAGGTTCTGGCGTTGGCCGAAGCGTTCGCCGAAGCGGGCAAACCGGTCGGTCTGATGTGCATCTCGCCGGCACTCGCGGCAAAGATCTACGGCCCGGGCGTGACCTGCACTATCGGCAATGACGCCGACACCGCCACGGCGATGAACAAGATGGGCGCGACCCACGAAGACTGCGCGGTGACCGACATCGTCGAAGACAAGGCGCGCAAACTGGTGACCACCCCGGCGTACATGCTGGCGCAGAACATCAGCGAAGCGGCGTCGGGGATCAACAAACTCGTCGACCGCGTACTTGAACTGACCCACGAGAACGACGCCTGACCTTAATTGCTAAACCCGTTGTGGTGAGGGGATTTATCCCCGATGGCCTGCGCAGCAGGTCCCCATCTTTTCAAGATCAAGAGGGGCCCGCTTCGCGAGCCATCGGGGATAAATCCCCTCGCCACAGATGTTCGGATGAATCAGGATTGCCGTGAAAGACGGGTGAGAATCCGGTCCAGCGCATTGGCGAACGCCTGCTTCTCGCGATCGCCGAACGGTGCGGGGCCGCCACTCATCTGACCCTGCTCACGCAGATCGGTGAACAGGTTGCGTACGGCCAGGCGTTCGCCCATGTTCTGCGCATCGAACTCCTTGCCGCGCGGATCCAGCGCCGCCACGCCCTTCTTCACCAGCCGATCGGCCAGCGGGATATCGCTGCAAATCACCAGCTCACCAGGCACCGCGTGCTCGACCAGATAATCGTCCGCCGCATCCGGGCCGCTCGGCACCACGATCAGCTTGACGATGGCCAGCCCCGGTTTGGTCTGCGGCTGCCCGGCCACCAGCACCACCTCGAACTGGCGCTTGAGGGCAAACTTCACCACCAGATCCTTCGCCTGCCGAGGGCAGGCGTCGGCATCGATCCATACACGCATCATCTTTTCCTCTTCCCAAAAAGCATCGCGGGCAAGCCCGCTCCCACAGGTTACGCGCAAATCCTGTGGGAGCGGGCTTGCCCGCGAATGTGAGCGCAGCGAATGCGGTTAAGCGGTGACCCGCTTCTTCTCGGCCACCCAACTGCGCCCGTACAGCACAACAATCGCCAGGATCGCCACAGCCTGCGCCGTCAGCGAATAGGCATCGGCGTGAATCCCCAGCCAATCGAACTCGAAGAACGCCACCGGCCGCGTGCCGAAGATCCCGGCTTCCTGCAACGCCTTCACGCCATGCCCGGCAAACACCACCGACAGCGCGCACAGCAGCGCGGCGTTGATGCTGAAGAACAGTGTCAGCGGCAGTTTCGCCGAACCGCGCAGGATCACCCACGCCAGACCGACCAGCAGCACCAGCGCCGTCGCCCCACCGGCGAGCACCGCGTCATGCCCGGCAGGACCGGCCTGCAGCCACAGGGTTTCGTAGAACAGGATCACTTCGAAGAGTTCGCGATAGACCGAGAAGAACGCCAGGATCGCGAAGCCGAAACGCCCGCCGCCGCCCACCAGGCTGCTCTTGATGTAATCCTGCCAGGCCGCGGCGTGACGACGGTCATGCATCCACACGCCGAGCCACAACACCATCACACTGGCGAACAGCGCCGTCGCACCTTCCAGAAGCTCACGTTGCGAACCGCTGACATCAATCACATACGCCGCCAGCGCCCAAGTGCCGAGGCCGGCCAGCAACGCCAGGCCCCAACCGACGTTGACGCTGCGCACCGCCGATTGCTGACCGGTGTTGCGCAAGAACGCGAGGATCGCCGCCAGCACCAGAATCGCTTCCAGACCTTCACGCAGCAGAATCAGCAGGCCGGAAATGTAGCTCAGCGACCAGCTCAGACCATCGCTGCCGAGCAACCCGGCGGACTCTTTGAGTTTGGCTTTCGCCGCGTCCAGACGTTGTTCGGCCTGCGCCACCGGCAGGCCGTCCTGCAACGACTGCCGGTAAGCCATCAACGACTTCTCGGTGTCCTTGCGCACGTTGGCGTCAACGTTATCCAGCGAACTTTCAACCAGTTCGAAACCTTCCAGATACGCCGCTACCGACAGGTCGTAGGCCTGATCATGTTCTCCGGCACGGTAAGCCGCGAGGCTCTTGTCCAGGGTTGCTGCGGTGTAGTCGAGCAACTGCGCCGGGCCGCGTTTGACCTGCGGCGGCTGTGCACGTTGGGCACGGAACGTCGCAGCGGCTTGCGGACCTTCGGCGGCCTGCACTTCGGCCGGCGTCTGGCGAGCCAGATCGGCGATGTTGTAGGTTTTCTCGGAGGTGGCCGCCGCGGCGTCGGCGCTGAAGCCGGCGATGTAGGTGGCCAGATCCCAACGCTGACGATCATCCAGTTGATCGGCAAACGCTGGCATGTCGGTGCCTTCGACGCCTTGGCCGAGGGTGTTGTAGATCGCGTACAGACTCAGGTGATCCAGACGCGCCGCATCACGCAGATTGGCCGGCGCTGGCGTCATGCCCAGACCTGCCGGACCGTCGCCGGCGCCGCTGGCGCCGTGGCACACCGAGCAGTTTTGCGCATACAGCGGCGCGCCACGGGTCGGATCCGGGGTGATGATCGGCGCCTGGCTGACTTCATACGCCACGGCCAGTTGTGCGCCCAGTTGCCGGGCCTGACGGGCAACGTCGGCGCCGTCCTGCTTCGCCGTGATCGCCGCGTGCAGCGCTTCGATACCCTGCTCCAGCGCCGCTTTCTCGGGTTTGGCCGGCATGTCAGCGATCAAGCCTTGCAGCGCCTGAGTGAACTCGAGCTGCTCGCGATATTCGGAGTCGTCGACGACTTTGCCCGCCGCGACCGTCTGCGGGTAGTCGGCGCTGATGTAATCAAGCAGGTGCAGCGCTTGCGGTGCGCCTTCTACGGTATCGGCCAGCAGGTTGAAGCTGCTCAGGGCGCACAACGGAAACACCAGCCAGGCCAGAAATCGGGACGAGGCAGTCATGAAGAGGTCTCAAGTGGAAATGCGAAGTTACATATTGTTCACTTCGAACACGTTTCCCTCAAGCTTTGTCGGCGTTTCGGCGTTTTTAACGCGTGGGTGTGCTCAGGTTCCGGTAATGCTCGGTCATGAAATCAACGAACACTTTGACCTTCAGTGCGACATGTCGGGCATGCGGATACAGCGCGTAATAATGCCGCTGGCCGAGGGTGCAGTTGGGCAGGATCTGCACCAGCCGCCCGCTCAACAAGTCGTCCTGCACCGTGGCCCGGGTGAATGAGGCGATGCCGACACCGGCCAGCGCGGCAGCATGCAGTGAGCTGATCGAGTTCGCCTTGAAGTGACCTTGTGCCCTGAGCGGCGTGGTTGCTCCGCGCGCATCGGACAACAACCAGTCGCTGCCACCGGCAAACGCCAACAATTGATGCCCGGTCAACTCCCGGGCCTGACGCACCAGACCATGGCGCGCCACATAAGCCGGCGATGCCACCAGCAACATGTCCGAGACCGTGAGCAATCGCGCCACCAATGACGAGTCCGCCAGTGGCCCGCAAATGCGCAGCGCAACATCGAAACCTTCGGCAATCAGATCGACGAAGCGATCATCGCAGGACAGATCAACTTCAATGTCGGGGTAACGCTGCTGAAACGCCGGGAGCCAGTTCGCCAGCTCCAGCGTGCCGATCACCATCGGTGCGCTGATACGCAGGACGCCGCTGGGACTTTCATGGGCCTGACCGACTGCGATGGCGGCTTGATCCAGTCGATCAAGAATGTCCACGCACGCGGCGTAATACTGCTGCCCGGCGGTGGTCAGGCTGAAGCGCCGGGTGTTGCGGTTGATCAAGCGCGTGCCGAGCTCGGTTTCCAACTGCTGCAACTGCCGGGAAACGGTCGAGTGCGTGGTGTCGAGTCGCTCGGCGGCGGCGCTGAAGCCGCGACACTCGACGATGCAACGAAACGCACGCATGGCCAGCAGTTGATTCATTGAAGTCCCGGACTCAGTGAAAGACAGGTGGCCAAGGCTAGCTCAATCCACTCGGCCATCCCACCTGTAACCGTTGCAGGGCACGAAGTGTCGGCGCAAAACAGAGCAGCATATGGCCACTACTCACCTCTATACTGCGTCGACTTGTCGTTTTTCTGCTCAAGGATGACCCCTTCCAATGCGCCAATGCCTGTTGCTGCCCCTGATGATCGCGACCCTTGTGCAACTGGCGGGATGCGGCGCTTACCGCAATTACGACCTGGAACTGCAACAGACCACCGACCAGCTCAAGTCCGGCAACGTCGACGGCTCACTCGCACTGATCGAAGCGCACAACCCCGATGCCGAAAAGGATTTGCTCTATTACCTGGAGAAAGGTGCAGTCCTCAGTGCCGGCGGTGAGCTGCCGCAGAGTCAGGTGGCGTGGCGCAGTGCCGAACAGATGATCATTCAGCGTCAGGACACTATCGAAACCACCGGCGATAAATTGCTCGCCGCGATGGGCGATCACTGGGGCGGCATCATCAACGACAAGATTCGCCGTTACGATGGCTACGACTACGAAAAGGTCATGCTGACCACGCAAATGGCCCTCAACCAGTTGTCCGCGAATGACTTCGACGGCGCCCGTGCCGACATCAAGAAAACCCACGAGCGGGAAACGCTGATCGCCCGTCAGCGAGAGCTGGAATACGAACGCGTCGAAGCAGCGGCCAAGGCTCAGGGCGCGCGCGTGCACTACAAGGATCTGCAAGGTTACCCGATAGTCATGCTCGATTCGCCCGCCGTCATTGCGTTGAAAAACGGTTATCAGAGTGCGTTCAGCCACTATCTCGCCGGGTTCACCTACGAAGCGCTGGGTGAAAAGGATCTCGCGGCACCGGGTTATCGTCAGGCCATTGAGCTGCGCCCGGACATGGCGTTTTTCCAGCAAGCATTGCGCGACCTCGACAGCCCCGGACTCAAAGCCGACGAAAGCGACGTGCTGATCATCGTGCAAAGTGGCCTGGCGCCCGCGCGCAGTTCGGTGCGTGTGCCCTACCCGGTGAAGCTGGCGGACGGGCAAGTCATCGTTGCCAATATCTCCTTCCCGGTGATGGTGCCCGACACCTCCACCCAGCCAATCAGCCAGGTCAGCATCGACGGGCGCCAGAAAAAGCTGATCTCGGTCAACAACATCACTGACATGTCCTTGCGGACGTTGCGTGACGATATGCCGGGGATTATTCAGCGCACCACCTACCGGGCATTCCTCGCAGCAGACGTTCAGGGCACCGACAATCGCCGCGATCCGAGCAAGGCCTCATACGTGACTCACTGGGATGGTTTCGAGCAGGCCGATACACGCACTTGGCGCACCCTGCCCAATCTCACACAGGTCGCGCGTTTGCGCCTGAAAAAGGGCGATCACCTGATCAGCCTGCCGAATGCCACTGCGCCGCTGAAAATCCGTATCGATCAGAACCGTCAGATGATTGGTCTGCGCGTGCTGGGAGACCGTATCTTCGCGAATGGCAGCGCTTTTCAGCCCGGAGCTTCTGCGGACAACCGCGTATCCGGCCTGAAATAACTAATGGCACGAAACTAACAAATGCAATTAAAAAGCTATTACATAGCCAGCACCGCCCGCCTATAATGCCGCGCCCTCGCTATTGCGAAACGGCATTAAAGCTCCTCTGGTTATGAGGAATTGGCAGGAGGCCAACGCCACTGTCGATGGGTCACACCAGCCCGACCAGCATCCGCGGCTGTAGTTACTCCAGGGAAGAAGTACCCCCATGGCATTCCGCGCTCCCACTCTGATCGCGCTCAGCGCCGTCACTCTGCTGTCCGGCTGTTCGGCGTTTCGCAACTACGACTCCGAACTGGCACAGACCAACCAGCAACTGGCCTCCGGCAACGTCGACGCCGCGCTGACCTTGCTGGAAAAGAACAACACCGGCCCTGACAAAGACCTGCTCTATTACTTCGAGAAAGGTGAACTGCTGCGCGCCAAGGGCGACCTGTCCGGCAGCCAGAACGCCTGGACCAGCGCCGATGTAGTGGTCGGTCAGTGGGAAGATTCGGTCAAGCTCGACACCGGCAAATACCTCGCTCAGTTCGGCAGCTTCGTCGTCAACGACAAGGTTCGCCGCTACGAAGGTTACGACTACGAAAAAGTCATGCTGACCACGCAGATGGCCCTGAACCTGCTGGCGGTGAATGACTTCGACGGCGCACGCACCGCGATCAAGAAGACTCACGAACGCGAAGCGGTGATCGCCGACCTGCGTGACAAGGAATACCTCAAGAGCGAAGAAGAGGCCGAGAAAGAAGGCATCAAGACTCAATACAAGGATCTGCAAGGCTATCCGGTCGCCAGCCTCGACGCGCCGGAAGTGGTCAGCCTGAAAAACAGCTACCAGAGTGCGTTCAGCCATTACCTGGCCGGCTTCGTCTATGAAGCCCTCGGTGAAAAAGATCTGGCTGCGCCGGGCTACCGCAAGGCAGCCGAACTGCGCCCGAACACGCCGCTGCTGGAACAGGCGCTGGTCAACCTCGACAAGCCGAGCAAAAGCGACGACAGCGACATCCTGATCGTCGTGCAAAGCGGCCTGGCGCCGTCCCGTGATTCGATTCGGGTGCCGCTGCCGTTGCCGATCTCCAACAACGTGGTGATCACCCCGCTGTCGTTCCCGATCATCAAGGCTGACACCTCCACCGCGCCATTCGCGCAGATCGGTGTCGACGGCCAGCAGGTCAATCTGACCGCCCTCAACAGCACCACCGCCATGTCCCGCCGCGCCTTGCGCGATGACATGCCGGGGATCATCGTGCGCACCACCGTGCGCGCGATCACCAAAGGCGTAGCGCAGAAGAAGATCAACGAATCCAACCCGCTGGCAGGTCTCGCGGTCGGTATTTCTTCAGCCGTGCTCGAAGGTGCCGATACCCGTACGTGGCGCACCCTGCCGGACAACACCCAAGTAGTGCGTCTGCGCCTGAAAAAGGGTGAGCATCAGGTTACCCTGCCGAGCGCCGTGGGCGGTTCGGTGGTCAAGGTCACCGTTGACCAGCGCTATCAAGTGATCAGCCTGCGCGCCGTCGGCAATCAGGTGTTCGCTGGCGGTCTCGCCGCCAATGTCATCCCGAGCGCCGACGCGACCAACGTTGCCAGCCTCAAACAACCTTAAGAACGGAGTCTTTGCATGCGCTTCAAACTCATCGCCGTCGCCGCCCTCGCCTTGCTGGCGAGCGGCTGCGCCACCCCGCCGCCACCTGAGCCGGGCAGCGCCGCGAGCAAAGTCGTGGCCATGGGGCCGCAGAAACACATCGTCGTCGGCGCCATGCGCGTCGCCCGCGAAAACGGTTTCATGACCGTCAACGTGCAGTTGAGCAACACCCTCAACAGCAACAAGACGTTCTACTACCGCTTCGCCTGGCTCGGCCCGGAAGGTTTCCCGATTGCCGAGGAAGAAGTCTGGAAGAGCCAGATGATGTATGGCGCCCAGACCAGCTTCATCCAGGGCATCGCCCCGACCCCGAAAGCCGTGGACTTCCGTCTGGAACTCAAGACGCCGTAAGCCCGCCACCCTATTTCTGATTTAGAGAACACTGCCATGTTTGTACGCTTTTCCTGCATCGCCGTTATCGCCCTGCTGGCCTCCGGCTGCGCCAACACCTCGCCGACCCTGGGCAGCAAGAACATCAGCTACGGCGACACCAAAGCGGTTGAAACCGTGACCAACGAATTCGGTTCGACCGACCTGCAAATGATCGCCGAGTCGATGACCCGCTCGCTGGCTCAGTCCGGCATTCTGCAGAACCGTCCTGTGGTTCAGGTCTACGACGTGAAAAACAAGACCAGCGAGTACATCGATACCCGCGAAATCACCACCAGCATCAAGACCCAGCTGATGAAAACCGGCGTTGCGCGTTTTGCCAGCGACAACAATGCGATGCAGAGCCAGGTTGACCAGCTGAAGCTGCAAAACCAGAGCGGTCTGTACAAGAAGAGCACCGTGGCCAAGACCGGCAACATGGTGGCTGCCAAGTACCGCATCGAAGGTTCGATCAGCTCGATCGTCAAGCGCAGCAGCGATTACAAAGACGTCTTCTACAAATTCAGCCTGCAATTGATTGACGTGGAAAGCGGTCTGGCCGAGTGGATGGACGAAAAAGAGATCCGCAAAACCACGGAGCGTTAATCGATGCGCGCATGGATTGGCATGATGGCCCTGGCTTGCGCGTTTGGCGCGCAAGCGGCCCCGAAAGTCGCGGTGACGGATCTGGCGTACCAGGAGCGTGTGGAGCAATACATCCACATCGTTTCGGCCCAGAGCAATCATCGCGAGAGTTATTACAGCGCCAGCGGTTCTTCGAGCTACAACGAGATCGAAGCGACCACCAGCTACATCGAACAGGGCGAGCTGCGCAAATTCACCGGCGACATCAAGGGTGAAATTCTGCGTACCGGCATGTTCCAGCTGGTGCAGGGCACGCCGTACACCGCGTCGTCCAAGGGCGATGTCTATGACGTGATCAAACGCATCAAGGCCGGCAACTTCAAAGGCGCCGACTACGTACTGTTTGGCACGGTGTCGGACATCGACTTCACCCAGGACATGAACGAGCTGGCGCACACCGACAGCTATTCGGCGGTACTGGGCCTGACGCTGGTGGCGGATTTCAGCCTGATCAACACCAAGACCTTCGAAATCACTTCGGCCTTCACGGCAATGGGTGAAGCGCAGGACACCAAACTGGTGAACGGCCGCGACATCAAGATCTCGCTGAACCGCCCACGGGTGGTGCGTGAGGTGTCGAAGGCGCTGGGCGAAGACGTCGCCGGGCAACTGAGCCAACAGCTCGGTGGTGGCGGCTACGAGCAGCCGCGTGAAGCACCGCAGCGCAACAATCTGCCGCGTGATACTGCGCCGGTGATCTTGCGCTGATTGATTTGGAGAAATGCTTTCCTGTGGCGAGGGGATTTATCCCCGTTGGGCTGCGAAGCGGCCCTTTCTTTTAAGATCAAGAGGGCCCGCTGCGCGAGCCAACGGGGATAAATCCCCTCGCCACAAAAGCTCACTCCAGAAAGGGCAATAAAAAAGGCGACCTCACGAGGTCGCCTTTTTTCTGGCCGGGGCTTTTAGACCGCCGCTTTACGCAATGTCGCCATAAACGCCGCCGCGCCAATGAACAAACCGGCAAAGGTGCGGTTCATGCGTTTCTGCTGCGTTGGCGTGCGCAGCAGGCGCAGCACTTTCGACGCCAGTCCGGTGTAGCCGGCCATGACGACCAGGTCAACGGCGATCATGGTCACGCCGATCACCACGTACTGGATCAACAGCGGTGCATGCGGATTGATGAACTGCGGCAGCACCGCCAGCATGAACACCAGTGCCTTGGGGTTGCTGATGTTCACCAAAAAGCCACGGAACACCAGCGCCAGCGGCTTGCCGATCGGCCGCACTGCCGCGTCGTCGCTCATGTCCATGGGCAGTGCGCGCCATTGCTTGATCGCCAGATACACCAGATAGGCCACGCCGAACCATTTGATCGCATGGAACGCGGTGGCTGAAGCAGTGAGAATCGCGCCGACACCGGCGCCGACAATCGCAATCTGCACCGCGAGGCCGATTTGCAGGCCCAGGGCATTCCAGTAGCCACGCCAGAAGCCGTATTGCAGACCGCTGGACATCGACGCAATAGCGCCGGCGCCCGGAGAAAGACTGATCACCCAGCAGGCGGCGAAAAACGCCAGCCATGTTTGAAGCTCCATCGCACACCTCGACTCTGAATCGTCACAGACGTCCAAGCTAATGCGGTTTGGAATGGTTGACCATTAATTTTTTGCAGGATGGTGCAGCAATCACGGCTGGTGGACCTTTTCGCGAGCAGGCTCGCTCCCACAGGGAAACGCATTTCAAATGTGGGAGCGAGCCTGCTCGCGAAAGCGTCAGAACAGACGCCCCGAAATCTACTTCTCGAAGCCGCTCGACGGAAACACATCCGTCCCGCGCCAACGCCGCACCGAGCGCTGGAAGAACAAACTGTTCGGCACCTGCACCATCGCGCTACCGGTGCCCAGTTCCTCAGCCTCGATCAGCGTGGTGTAGAGCAGATTGATCGCCACCACTCGCCCCTTCACACCGGGCTTGTCCGTGGTGTCGACCAACTCGACGATATCCCCCAGGCGAAACGGCCCGACGGTGAAGATCAGAATCGCGCAGAGCAGGTTCGACAGCACACTCCACATCGCGAAGAACGCCACCGCCGCCACGGCAACAAAACCGGACAACGCCGTCCACAACACCGTGGCCGAAACACCGAGGCGCTCAAGCACAAAAATCACCGCACTGCCCATGATCAGCCAGCGCAGCACGCCTCGCAGTGGCATCAGCAACTGCGGCGGGAACGGATAACGCTCACCCAGACGGGTCAGGCATTTGGCGACAAAGCGCTGGGCAATGTAACCGGCCAACAGAATCAGCAGAATCTGTACGCCGAGCCAGATCGGCTCGACCCACATCGCCGGCAGCGGCAGCTTGAACGCTTCCATCAGGACAGCGCCTCCAGCTCCGCCTGCATGCTTTCCAGCGTTTCCAGGGCTTGCATCCACGCCTCTTCCAGTTCGCCTTCGCGAACCTTCAGCTTGGCCTGCTCGGCCAGCAGATCACGCAATTCGTTCTTGCGCGCCGGCTCGTAGATGTCGCTGTCGCCGAGGCTGGCATCGACCTTGGCGAGTTTCTCGTGGAGCTTGCCCAGTTCGGCTTCCAGCTTGTCGGCTTCGCGCTTGTGCGGCGCCAATTGCTGACGCAACGCAGCAGCAGCCTGACGCTGCGCCTTCTTGTCGGTCTTGTCCGGGTTGACCGGGGTGTTGCTGACCGGCGCGTTGCGCTGACGGTATTCGACCAGCCAGCGCGCGTAGTCTTCGAGGTCGCCATCGAACTCTTCAACCTTGCCGTCAGCGACCAGGTAGAAGTTATCGGTGGTGCTCTTGAGCAAGTGACGATCGTGAGACACCACCAGTACCGCACCGCTGAATTCCTGCAGCGCCATGGTCAGCGCCAGGCGCATTTCCAGGTCGAGGTGGTTGGTCGGTTCGTCGAGCAGCAGCAGGTTCGGCCGTTCCCAGGCGATCAATGCCAAGGCCAGACGCGCCTTTTCACCACCGGAGAAATTCAGCACAGGCTCATCAATGCGCGCGCCACGGAAGTCGAAACCACCGAGGAAGTCGCGCAGGGTCTGCTCACGTTCGGTTGGCGCCAAGCGCTGCAAGTGCAGCAGCGGACTAGCCTTGGCGTCCAGCGAGTCCAACTGATGCTGGGCGAAGTAGCCGACCACGGTGTTCTCGCCACGGGTCAGGCGCCCGGCGATCGGTGACAGCTCGCCGGCGAGGTTCTTGATCAGCGTCGACTTACCCGCGCCATTCGGACCAAGCAGGCCGATCCGCGCACCTGGGGTCAGTTGCAGCTTGACCTTCTCCAGGATGGTTTTATCGCCGTAGCCGAGACGTGCATCGGAGAGGTCGATCAGCGGGCTGGAGATCTTGGTCGACTCGCGGAACACAAAGTCGAACGGCGAATCGACGTGGGCCGCCGACAGCTCTTCCATACGCTCCAGCGCCTTGATCCGGCTCTGCGCCTGACGGGCCTTGGTGGCCTGGGCCTTGAAGCGGGCGATGTAGCTTTCCATGTGCGCACGTTGCGCCTGCTGCTTCTCGTAGGCCTGTTGTTGCTGGGCCAGACGCTCGGCACGGGCGCGTTCGAACGCGGTGTAGCCGCCGCGATAGAGGGTGATTTTGCGCTGATCGACATGGGCGACGTGATCGACGACTTCGTCGAGGAAATCACGGTCGTGGGAAATCAGCAGCAAGGTGCCCGGGTAGCTTTTCAGCCACTCTTCGAGCCAGATGATCGCGTCGAGGTCGAGGTGGTTGGTCGGTTCGTCGAGCAACAACAGGTCCGAGGGGCACATCAAGGCCTGCGCCAGATTCAGGCGCATCCGCCAGCCACCGGAGAAATCGCCGACCTGACGATCCATCTGCTCGTTGGTGAAACCCAGACCGGCGAGCAACTTGCGCGCTCGCGCATCGGCGGTGTAACCGTCGGCGCTGTCGAGCTCGGCGTGCAGACGGGCCTGAGCGGCACCGTCATGCGCTGCTTCGGCGGCCGCGAGGTCACGTTGCACCTCGCGTAGACGCAGGTCGCCGTCGAGCACATAGTCGACGGCAAGACGCTCGAGCGTCTCGATCTCCTGGCGCATGTGAGCGATGCGCCAGTCGGCCGGCAAATAGCAGTCACCCGAATCAGGGTGCAGCTCACCCCGAATCAAGGCGAACAGGCTGGATTTGCCGGCGCCATTGGCACCGATGAGGCCGGCTTTGTGGCCGGCGTGCAGGGTCAGCTCGGCGTCTTCTAGCAGACGTTGCGGGCCACGCTGTAAAGTCAGGTTCTGAAGTCGGATCATAATGGCGGCGGAGTCTACCAGCTTCGCTCACAACTGGCGCGAGTAGCACGATGTCCTCTGACCTGTGGAGCTTTTCCCTTGCCACTTACGCCCGCCCGGGCGTGGAAGACGCCTGCCTGCAACTGCAAACGGCGGGGGCCAATGTGTGTCTGCTGTTGTGCGGTTTATGGCTGGAGCAACGCGGGGTGACGTGCGATGAACAACGCGTACGGCTGCTTCAGGCGTTGACCGAGCCTTGGGATGTCGAGGTGGTGCAGCCGCTGCGAGCAATGCGCATGCAATGGAAAGCGCGGGCGATTGATGATGCGGTGCTGAAAGGCATGCGCGAGCAGATCAAATCACTCGAGCTTGAGGCTGAGCGAGCGTTGCTGTCACGGCTTGAGGGTCTGGCGCAGGAGTGGACGCGAAACGGCGCAGGTTCAAACACCTGGCTGGAAGGCTTGGCCGGTGCGACGGCCAGTCCGAACCGCGACGCGCTGCAAGTGCTGCGCGTCGCGGCAACCGGCACTTAGGAAGCGCTGGTCGGGTTGCTGGTGACGCTCGACACGGCGGCTGGCGTTGGCGCAGTCGAAGGGGTCGAGGTAGAGGCGGCAGGTGCCGGTGCAGCCGAAGTTGCTGGCGTGGCAGGCTTGGCCGTCGGCGCGGTTGCCGGTTTGACGGCGGCTGGTTTGGCAGCGGCTGGCTTTTTCACGGCTGGGTTTGCGGCTGGCTTGGCAGCTGGTTTTGCAGCAGCAGGCTTGGCGGCAGCAGTCGCTGGCTTGGCAGCGGCGGCCGGTTTCGCGGCAGGCTTGGTTGCCGGTTTGGCGGCGGCTTTCACGGCTGGTTTGGCAGCCGGCTTGGCAGGCGCTTTTGCAGCTGGTTTGGCTGCAACCGGTTTGGCAGCAGTCTTGGCGGCTGGTTTGGCAGCGGCGGTTTTAGCAGCAGGTTTTGCCGCTGGTTTTGCCGAAGCTTTGGCAGAGGGTTTAGCGGCAGGTTTGGCGGCTGCGGTTTTCGCTGGAGCTGCTTTGGCAGCGGCTGGTTTTGCAGCAGGTTTTGCTGCGGCAGGTTTGGCAGCTGGCTTGGCGGCCGCTGGTTTTGCAGCGGTGGTTTTAACTGCCGGTTTTGCAGCGCTCGCGGCAGCCGGTTTTTTCGCTGCAGGTTTTGCAGCGGTTTTGGCAGCAGGTTTGGCAGCCGCTTTCACCGGTGCTTTGGCCGCAGGTTTGGCTGCAGTTTTAGCAGCCGGTTTGGCCGCTGCGGTTTTCGCCGGGGCTTTGGCCGCAGCAGGTTTTGCAGCTGCTTTCTTCGCCGGTGCCGCTGCCGGTTTGGCTGCGCGAGTGGACAATACTTTACCCACGGCTTCTTGAACGCGACCAACACCCTGGGCCAGTTTCAGGCTTTCCTGAGCATCGCGCTTGAGTTGCAGAATGTAGCTGCGAGTGTCGGACTGACGATCCTTCAACGCATCGAGCAGGTCTTCCAGTTCTTTCACTGCGCCTTTGGCCTTGGTCTGCGCCTTGGCTTTACCGGCGGCCGCTGCATCCTGCAATTTGGTGCGGGATTTGTGCAGTTTTTCTTGCGCCTTGCCGCGTTGCTTTTCCAGTTTGGCGAGCAGTTTTTCAGCATCAGCCAAGGCTTGGGAGCAAGCGTTTTCCAGATGCTCGAGCAAGCTGCCCGAGAGTTGTTGGAGTAAGTGCAACGGAGTATTTACAGGCTTCTTGGTGGCCGACATGGTTTACCTCCTGGCTGACGTGAGTGCGGCTCATACTAGACCTCTGCAGTTACCGCCGCTAGGTCATCTTGACAGTATCGAAACGGTTGCGTTGCAACGAAGTGAAAATGTTCTGCACGAAGTCAAAAGCAGTTCACCGTTGCAGACGTTCGCGCTGGCATAATCCCCCGCATCTCAGGACGGAGAGTGCCCATGTCGCGCTACCTTTTTTTATCCCTCTGCATGATCTTTTCGGCCGCCCACGCTGACGAAAAAACCACCGCGAACGATGCACATGATCTGGCTTACAGCCTTGGTGCAAGTCTGGGTGAACGGCTGCGCCAAGAGGTTCCGCAGTTACAGATCCAGGCACTGATTGATGGTTTGCAACAGGCCTATCAAGGCAAGCCACTGGCGTTGAGCGAGGCACGTATCGAGCAGATTCTGGCAGATCATGAAGCGCAAAATGCCGAGCACTCCGCACAGCCTTCGAGCGACGCCGCGATGGAAAACGAACAGCGTTTTCTGACCGCTGAAAAAGCCAAACCGGGCGTCAAGGAACTGGCCGACGGCATCCTTCTGACCGAACTGGTACCGGGCACTGGCATCAAAGCCGGGCCGGATGGAAAAGTGCAGGTGTTGTACATCGGTCGGTTGCCCGACGGCACGGTGTTCGATCAGAACACTCAGCCGCAATGGTTCAATCTCGACAGCGTGATTGCCGGCTGGCGTACAGCCCTGCAAAACATGCCGGTGGGTGCGAAATGGCGGCTGGTGATTCCATCGGATCAGGCCTATGGCGCCGACGGTGCCGGGGACTTGATTGCACCGTTTACACCACTGGTATTTGAAGTGGAGTTGCGTGGCGCGACGAGTTGAGCAGGCAATAAAAAACGGTGCGCTTTGGGCGCACCGTTTTTTTGATCAGAAAAAAGGATCAGGCCTGCACCGGATCTTCTTCCTTGTGTGCTGTGTGCAGCACTTCAATCAGGCAATCTTCCAGTTCGAAGCGTTCGTGAAGCAGGCCACCGAGCTCCTTGAATTTCTCGGCAACGCATTTGCCTTCATCGCAAAGGTCATTGAAGGCGAGCAGCTTCTCGGTGATGACGTCGATACGCGGATAGATCGTCTCGGCGAGCTCCAGGCCACGCTTGTCGTTGAACGCCTTGGCTTCGCCAGTCAGCTGTTCGTAGATTTCGAAGTGCCCGGCCGAAACGTAATCGACCAGCACGCCGCAGAACTCCTGCAAGGGTTTGCGGTTCTCGGACAACGCCTGAGGTTGTGCACCGAGGTTGTCGTAGGCGCCGATCAGCTCTTCACGCTCTTGCAACCAGCGGTCGATCAGCAGATGAACCCCACCCCAACGTTCCTGAGCATTCTGACAACTTTCGAGCATGGCGATCTCTCTTCCCTTGTGGGTCATGCTGCTCTACACCCGCGCCCTCTCTTTTTGGCTTGGGGGCGATCGGGCAGAGCGTCATCGAGCAACATAAATCCAATGACACGTGCGGGCCAGATTATGCCCGCACGCTTATGGCTTCAAGGTACGCAGGAGATAAAGTTCATACAAGTGTTTAATCCCGCAGTGGCGCCCGGTGCGACGCTTCGCCGCTGAGCGGTCGCTGCAAGGCGTTCCAGAGCAGGCGCAACAATTGATACACGGCAAGAATCGACACCGCGACAAAGAACAACAGGCTCCACTCCGGGATGCTCAGATCGAACAGCGTCCAGGAGATTTCGGCGCAATCGGCACCACCGTCAAACATCTTTTGCAACGCACAGATCCAAGGCAGCCCGCTAAACAGCGTCTGCGGATCCGGGGTACATCTGATCAATTGCAGCACCGGATCACTCTGGATCAACACTTGCCGCCAGGCTGCGGTGGTGCCACCCAGACTCGCACCCAGCGCGAGTAGCCAGTAAAGCCACAAGCCGCCACGACCGGGGCCGTGCACCGCCGCCAGACCGCAGGATGCGCACAGCAACGTCAGGAACAGCCGCTGCACCAGGCACAAACTGCACGGCGTCAGGCCGACCACGTATTCAAGATAATAGGAAGCTCCCAGAGCAAAGGCACCCGCAGTGAAAACCATGAAGAACAAGGAGCGTGAGCAGGCCAACGACATGGCTTTTCCGTAACTTTAGAGACAGGCGGTTACGGTAGAGGAAAGCGTGTCAGCCTTTCAAGGCAAGGCCCTGCCGACAGTTCACCAGAGGTGTAGGGAAAACCCGACAGGTTCAGGAGGAAAAGGTGTAGCACGCTGTAGGACTTCGCCCCAGACACCCAAGGAAGGTGAATTTTCGTGCATCAAGGATGAACGAGGGAGCAATCTCCCTCGTGACTTCAGACGCGAGCCGGGACTGGCAACGGTGCGGCCAGCAAGCGCTCATCCAGCAAGCCGAGACCTTCCTGGAACAACTGATTGCTGCGCTCGGTATCACCCAATTGAGCGAGCAAACGTGCCAGCTCTGCACAGGCTTCCGGATTACGCTGCACGCGCAGACTGCTTTCCAGATAATCCCGTGCCTTGCCCCACAGACTGGTTTGCAGACACAGACGCCCCAGGGTCAGCAGCAGGCTCGGATCATTCGGATGATCCTTGAGCCAGCCTTCGGCGGTCTGCAATTGACGCGCCGGATCACTGCCTCGCACCAGGCCATACAGACGCGCCAGATGGCTGTCGTATCTGCGCTTGAGTGCCGTGCGCAGCACTTCTTCCGCCTGCACTTGCGCGCCCAACTGACGCAGCTGTTCGGCATAGGCCAGCACCAGCGGCGGTTCCTGACGTTGCGCCGAAGTGAGTTGTTGCCAAGCCCGATCAAGCGACTGCACGCCCACCGAGCCATCCTCCTCGCGCTGCGCCGCCAGCGACAGGTTTTCACCCCAGGCGCGGCGCTCAAGCTCAGCCAGTTCAGTGGCCGGCAAGACCTTGTCCTTGCGCAGTTCCGGCAATAGACGAATCACCGCCGACCAATCACCGCGCTGCTGATACAGACGGTGCAACTGGCGCAGCGTCTGCACATTGTGCGGATGGCGTTCATGCATGGCCTGCAATGTCACCAGCGCGCCGTCGGTATCGCCCCGGTCGGTCTGCAACTGTGCGTGGCTCAAGGCAATCGCCAGCTCCGCCTGTGGCTGACGCTCCAGCGCACGCTCCAGCAGGTGATCGGATTCTTCGTAATTGCCTTGCTCGTTCGCCGCGCGGGCGGCGCCGAGGTAATACAGCAACGGTTGGCGTTCGGCTTCGGCGGCCCGGTACAAATGACGCTGGGCGCTGGCCCAGCGACCTTCGGCCAGATCCAGTTGACCGTGTTCGATCGCCACTTGCACGCGCCGGCTGCGGTTGCGCCGCGACCATGGATTGACCACCCCGGTGGACGCCATGACCAGCTCGACCAAGGCCTTGATGCCCCAGATCAGCAACCACAACACCGCGATCAGCGCCAACGTCGCCCACAGGCTCGACTCATAACGGAAGGACTTGTAGGCGACCAGCACGTAACCGGAATGCTCGGCAATCGCCAGGCCCAGCGCCGCCGTCGCCGCGATCACCAGAAACACGATCACATAGAGGCGTTTCATGGCGTGGCCTCCTGCGCAGTGTTGGCAGCAGGTTTGGCGAAGGGTTTCACCGACTCTTCGGCGTTGACGTTACGCCGCTCGAGGTAGGCCTGCACCGCACTCAAAGTGCCGGTCAGATCCGGAGTCTTGACCGTGACCGGTTCCTTGCTCAGCTCACCCACCTGTTCGAGCATCACTTTGCTTTGCGGATTGTCCGGATTGAAGTTGCCTTTGAGCACGTCACGCGCCTCGGTCAGCGCCTGGGTGTAGACCGCCGCCTGACCGTTGAGCGCCGCCCACTGTGCCTGCTCCAGCGCCAGGCTCAGGGCCAGACGCACCTGGCTAAGACTCTGCCCGGCCAACAGCGGCTTCACATTCTTGTCGGCGTTGAAATCGATGCGAATGTAGCGAGAAACCTTGTCCCACCACTGCGCCCAGCGACTCGCGCCATCACCATCGGCGGTAAGGCCGAGCAGCGACTCGCCGCGATCCTTGTATTCCGGCGCCAGTTCGGTCAGGTCGATGACCTGATCACGCAGCGCGCCCAGACGCAGGAACAATCCGGTGCGATCCGGCTGCTCGGTGCTGCGCAGCGCGACCAGGGTTTTCGCCACTTGCTCACGGGCAGCGAAGGAACCGGGATCGTTCTGTTCACGCAGGATTTCGTCGGCGCCCTGCACCAAGGCCTGGGCGCTGCTGATGTCCTGCAACGCCGAAAGACGCAGGCTGGCCAGACGCAGCAAGTGTTCGGCTTCGGCCAGACGCCAGTCCTTGCGGCTGGCGCCGAGGACAGTTTCCAGACGCTGATTGAGGCGCTGTTGATCGCCTTGAAGCTGCGTCACCAGACGCTGGCGTTCGGCGAGTTCGTCAGCCCCCGGCAACTGCGCGAGGCGCTCGGTCAGACGCTGCTCGTTGAGCTTCAGGCTTTGCGCCTGATCGTTCAACGCCTGCACCTGACCCGACTGCTGTTGGGTGTTGGTTTGCAGGTGACGCACCTGCCAGACTCCCCAGCCACCGATCGCAACACCGGCAGCACCGAGCAGCAGGGCGACGATGGCCAGGCCATTGCCTCGGCGCGGCTCTTTGGCCGGCAGTGGAGTTTCAACCTGTGCATCAATCACCGGTTGGACGTCATCTTTTGGCAAGGCTGTTTCGCTCACGTATCCATCCTTTGCATTAGAGAACGGGCACGGGATGCTCCCGTAACGCCGTCAGCAAAGCCGCGGCACTCGCGCCGCGGCAATCCACAACTGTTTGAGCCCCGGCGGCATGTGCCAGCTCGGCAACTCTTGGGCTTGGAACAAACAACGGCAACCGCGCAATCGTCGGCCAGGCATCGCCGGCCAACTGACGCAAGTGCTCGAAACCCTGTCCACTGCTGACCACCAGCCCGTTCAAGCGTTCCGCTTCGATCCGTCGTGGCAGTGCTTGCGGCGCGTAGGCTGGCAAGTCACGTCGATACAATTCCAGATACTCGACACTAGCACCAAGCTCGCGCAGGCGCTCGGCGAGCAACTCGCGGCCGCCCACCCCGCGCAGGATCAACACCTGCGAACCGGGCTGAGTGACAGCCTCGCGCAGACGCGGTAATTGCAGCAAAGCCTCGCTGTCATCACCGCCGTCCGGGAAATGTGCGTCGAGGCCACGATCCTGAAGAATCTGCGCCGTCGCCGCGCCGACGCTGAACCACGGCATCGCCAGCGACTGCAACCCTTGAGCGTCGAGCAGTTCCACCGCAATGCGTGCCGCCGGCTTGCTGACCACAATCACCGCGCTACAACTCGGCAAGCGCGCGATCGCCTGACATATTTTGTCAGAGACCGGCAGCGGCGCGATTTCCAAAAGCGGCAGGCAACTGCTGAAAATCCCCTCGGCGGCCAACGTCGCGGCAAGCGCCGCACAGTCATCCGCAGGGCGCGTCAGCAGCAGGCGCCAACCGATCACTCGTGACCTGCCTCGCCATAGACTGCCTTGAGAATTTCTTCGGCGCCCTGACCGAGCAATTCTTCGGCAACTTTCACACCCAGCGCTTCGGCATCGGCGCGTGGCGCGCGGGCTTCGGCGCTGATCAAACGACCGCCACTCGGCTCGCCGACCAGACCGCGCAACCACAATTGCTCGCCTTCGAGCACCGCGTAGCAGGCGATCGGCACTTGGCAGCCACCATTCAAATGCTTGTTGAGCGCACGTTCAGCGGTCACCCGCGAAGAGGTATCGGCGTGATGCAGCGGCGCCAGCAAGGCGTGAATTTCAGTGTCGGCACTGCGGCATTCGATGCCGACTGCGCCCTGGCCACCGGCCGGCAGACTGTCATCGACGCTGATGGCCGAGGTGATGCGGTCTTCGAAACCGAGACGGATCAGGCCGGCCGCCGCGAGGATGATCGCGTCGTACTCACCGGCATCCAGCTTGGCCAGACGGGTATTGACGTTGCCGCGCAGGAAACGGATTTCGAGGTCCGGACGACGGGTCAGCAACTGTGCCTGACGACGCAGGCTGGAGGTGCCAACGATGCTGCCGGCCGGCAACGCTTCAAGGCTTGCATAGGTATTGGAAACGAAGGCATCACGCGGGTCTTCGCGCTCGCAGATGCAGAACAGACCGAGGCCTTCAGGGAAGTCCATGGGCACGTCTTTCATCGAGTGAACGGCAATGTCCGCTTCATTTTCCAGCAGCGCGGTTTCCAGTTCCTTGACGAACAGTCCCTTGCCGCCGATTTTCGACAGTGGCGAATCGAGCAACTTGTCGCCGCGACTGACCATGGGCACCAGCGTCACCAGCAAGCCCGGATGGGCCGCTTCCAGACGGGCTTTGACGTATTCGGCCTGCCAGAGGGCCAGCGCACTTTTACGGGTGGCGATGCGGATTTCGCGAGAGGACATGGATCAATCCGTACTGAATAGATACGGCGGATAATAACAGCTCAGCCAAATCCACTTTGACTTGAATCAGAAACGGCGCGGCCTCCCTGGCCTGCGATGCCTGGTGAATAGACTGAAGAATCGCCCGGGAAGACCGGGTTACAGGCCCTGCATCATCTTGCGCACACCCGCCACATGCCGACGGCTGACGATCAGCGCATCACCATTAAGGCCTTTGAGGAACAACTGGAAATGCCCCAGCGGCGTACGTTGCAGACGTTCGATGCGGTCACGGGCGACCAGCGCATTGCGGTGGATGCGCACAAAGCGCTCGCCGAATTCGTCTTCGAGGGCCTTGAGCGGCTCGTCCAGCAGCACTTCGCCGGCTTCATGGCGCAAGGTCACGTACTTGTGGTCGGCAATGAAATAGACCACCTGATCCAGCGGGATCAGTTCAATGCCTTTGCGGGTACGCGCACTGATGTGACTGCGCGGGCCATTGCCGCTTTCAGCGGCGGGACGGGTCAGGGCCGAGAGTTGCGCCCGATTGGGACGTTCAGCCTTTCTCAAGGCGTCATGCAGATGTTCGGTTCGCACGGGTTTCACCACATAGCCCACGGCGCTGGCCTGCAGGGCTTCCACGGCAAATTCATCGGGACTGGTGCAAAACACCACGGCAGGCGGCGTTTCACGCTCGCACAGACGGGCAGCGACCTGCAGGCCATCCAGGCCCGGCATGCGGATATCGAGCAGCACGATATCCGGCTTGTGGCTGTCGATCAGCGCCAACGCCTCTTCGCCATTCGTGGCGCTGGGCTCCAGGACTGTGTAACCCTCGAGCTCGCTCACCATTCGGCTAAGGCGCTCGCGAGCCAGTGGTTCGTCATCAACGATCAGGACATTCATATTGCGCTGGATTCCTGCGTGAGTCTCGCACAAGGATAGCGTAGACAGGTGAAGTGACGTCCGTCACCGCGATCCACGCTAAGACTAGCCCGAGCGCCAAAAAGTGCCGTACGTCGGCCAGCAATATTTGCCAGTGTCCGGGTCGTACTGCTCGAAGCCCGCTGTTTCCTGCGCTTTGCGCGGGGTTTGCCCAAGGACAATACACCCACCCCCTCTTCTTATAGTCGGCAGCCAGACCTTTGCGCGATCCGACTTGCACCGACCCTTATGTCCAACTGTAGACGTTCGTCGGGCCGATATTGCTCAATCGAAAAATATCCTTACGCAAATTCCCCCGGGGAACACGCTGACTATGAAGGACACGATGAGAAAAAAACGTATCGACCGGTGTCAGCGACAGGATTGGCAACCCTGTTATTATCCGCGCCAGCGTTTCACGCCTTCTTTCTTCAAGCCGATACGAGCGAATTCATGAGCACTGACAAGACCAATCAGTCCTGGGGCGGCCGCTTCAGTGAACCCGTCGACGCCTTCGTCGCCCGCTTCACCGCCTCCGTCACTTTCGACCAGCGCCTGTATCGCCACGACATCATGGGCTCGATCGCCCACGCCACCATGCTGGCCAAGGTCGGCGTGCTGACCGATGCCGAGCGCGACAGCATCATCGACGGCCTGAACACCATTCAGGGTGAAATCGAGGCTGGCCAGTTCGACTGGCGCATCGACCTCGAAGACGTGCACATGAACATCGAAGCACGCCTGACCGACCGCATCGGCGTCACCGGCAAGAAACTCCACACCGGGCGTAGCCGCAACGACCAGGTCGCTACCGACATCCGCCTGTGGCTGCGTGACGAAATCGATCTGATCCTCGCCGAAATCACCCGTCTGCAAAAAGGCCTGCTGGAGCAGGCCGAGCGCGAAGCCGCGAGCATCATGCCGGGCTTCACCCACTTGCAGACCGCACAACCCGTGACCTTCGGGCACCACATGCTGGCCTGGTTCGAAATGCTCAGCCGCGACTACGAGCGTCTGGTCGACTGCCGCAAGCGCACCAACCGCATGCCGTTGGGCAGCGCCGCGCTGGCCGGCACCACCTACCCGATCGACCGTGAATACACCGCGCAACTGCTGGGCTTCGACGCCGTCGGCGGCAACTCGCTGGACAACGTGTCCGATCGCGACTTCGCCATCGAATTCTGCTCGGCCGCGAGCATCGCGATGATGCACCTGTCGCGCTTCTCCGAAGAGCTGGTGCTATGGACCAGCGCGCAGTTCCAGTTCATCGATCTGCCGGATCGCTTCTGCACCGGCAGCTCGATCATGCCGCAAAAGAAAAACCCGGACGTGCCAGAGCTGGTGCGTGGCAAGACTGGCCGTGTGTTCGGTGCACTGATGGGCCTGCTGACCCTGATGAAAGGCCAGCCACTGGCCTACAACAAGGACAACCAGGAAGACAAGGAACCGCTGTTCGACGCCGCCGACACCCTGCGCGATTCGCTGCGCGCGTTCGCTGACATGATCCCGGCGATCAAGCCGAAACACGCAATCATGCGCGAAGCAGCACTGCGCGGTTTCTCTACTGCGACCGACCTGGCGGACTACCTGGTACGTCGCGGCCTGCCGTTCCGTGACTGTCACGAAATCGTTGGCCACGCCGTGAAGTACGGCGTCGACACTGGCAAGGATCTGGCCGAGATGAGCCTGGAAGAATTGCGTCAGTTCAGCGACCAGATCGAACAGGACGTGTTTGCCGTGCTGACCCTGGAAGGCTCGGTGAATGCCCGTGACCATATCGGCGGCACCGCGCCGGCGCAGGTCAAGGCAGCCGTGGTTCGTGGCCAGGCGCTGATCGCCAGTCGCTAAAAGCATCGCTGGCAAGCCAGCTCCCACAGGGGTCTTTACTGGAACACAATTTTGCGTTCGACCCAAAGACCTGTGGGAGCTGGCTTGCCAGCGATGACTGACTTCAGAACGCTAGAAAACTCACTTCTTGGCAGCGATCATCGCCAAAAACGTCGGCATCGCCGCCTCTTTATCCGCAGCGATTTTCTGCACATGCGGATTCTGCTCAAGCCGCTCCAGCAGCGCTTTCGCCTTCGGCATCTCTGCCAGCAAATCCAGATCGAACAACTTCTTCCCGACCGCGCACGCCAACGGCACGCTGTAGAGGAAGTACAAGTCAGCAATACTCAGACTGTCGCCCGCCACATACGGGGCGAATTTTCCGTGACGGCCCAGTGCGGCAAAACCCAGCAGCAGCTCGGCCTTGGTCTTTTCCTTGATCGCCTCCGGCAGCGTTGTGCCGAAAAACGCTTCGCCATAACAGGCACGCCCCGGCAGTTCGATGTACAGCTCGATTTCCTTGGCAATCGCCAGCACCTGCGCACGCGCAAACGGATCGCTCGGCAGCAGCGGTGTGCCTTTCTGGGTCTGTTCGAGGTATTCGAGGATGATCGCGGTTTCGTTGATGAACCCCGCGTCCACGCCCAGTACCGGCACCTTGCCACGCGGGCTGATGGCCAGGGATTCCGGGGTCGGCGTCGGGTAGAACGTGACTTCTTCGAACGGCAGGCCCTTTTCCAGCAGCGCCAGTTTGACCATGTTGTAGTAGTTGCTGACAGAGAATCCGTAGAGTTTGAGCATCACATTGCCTCCAAGGCCGTGCGGGGTGGGCGGTGTCTGTTTATAGATCGCCCGGGCGATTCCTGCCAGCAGCATCATGGCGCTGAATGCGGGTAAACTGGCGCCTTTCCTTGAGGAGCCTGCCATGAGCGAGCCGACAGACATCGACAACGACGAAGAAGAGTTCACCGAGAGCACGCTGATCGAAGCGATCGAGAACCAGATCGAAAGCGACAACCCGCCGGCAGCCAAAGCCACGCTAAACAAGCTGACCCTGGTCGGTGTCGAGCGCGAAGAGATCCTCAATCTGATGGCTCACGTACTGGCCTACGAGATTGACGCGATGCTTGATGAAGACCGCCCATTCAACACCGAATGGTACGAAGCGGCACTGCGCGCACTGCCAGAGCTGCCGCCCGAAAAGCAGTAACAACACAATCCCCTGTGGGAGCGAGCCTGCTCGCGAATGCGGTGCATCAGAAAAAACACGCTCAATGACACACCGTATTCGCGAGCGGGCTCGCTCCCACAAGGTTTGTTACGTATCCGGCCAGCCATCTCACTGACCCCGACTACACTGGAATCCGCCTCAAGACAAAATCCCTGATCTGAGCACTGGACACGCCGCAAAAGCGGGTTCACCTTAGGGACGCTGTCGTCCAATTCCTAGAAAGTCTGGAGTCCTTATGTCGCTTACCCCTGAGCTGGTTGCCGAACTGGAAGTCCTCGCACTCTTCAACCTGGACAGTTCCCAGGAAGGTTTGAAAATTCATCAGACCGCTGCCCCGAAGCACATCGCTGCTGCCCAACGCCTCTTTGAAAAAGAACTCACCGACCAGCCCGATGGCGGTTATCTGACCAGCCTGGGCCGTGACGCCGCGCAAAATGTGCAAACCGTGCTGACCATTCTGAGAGAGCAAGAAACCGCCTGATCCCCCTGACTTTGCCCACGGGAACTCCTGCCACGGGATTTCCGCGGGCCCACCAAGTCACCCCGCGATAAAAATCTGACGTCAAAAAACAAATTCAGCTTAAAAGTCCCATTGCGCAAAGGCTAAACTCCCCCACATTCCGAGACCCTCTACGTCCGAGCCTGCGAGCCGGTTTGAGCTGACATGACGCGCACCCATGAAATCCGCCCCGATCTGGACGAGGGAATCGACCGCAAGGTCCTCAGCCAGTTGCGCGCACGTTTTCTCAAACTCAACGAAGGTCGCCTGGGCCGTGCAATGGAGGGGCTGTCGACACGCCAGCAAGGCGTTTTGACGCTGCTGCCGCTGTTCTTCCACGTCAATCATCCGCTGCTGCCAGGCTATGTCTCGGGCAGCACGCCGGCCGGCCTGTCGAATTACGAGCCGGATGCCAGCGCCCTCGCTGAAGCCCAGCGCCTGACCCGTTCCTTTTCCTACAAGCCGCGCCACGGCAGCAATCCGCCGCGAGCGATTCACGGGCTGTTCCTGATGGGCAGCCTCGGCACCCTGGCCCAGGCCGATCAGAGCGACATGGACGTGTGGGTCTGTCATGCGCCGGACCTGACTGAAAGCGAACTGGCCGAGCTGAGCAAGAAATGCCAGCTACTGGAAACCTGGGCCGCGAGTCAGGGCGCCGAGGCGCATTTCTTTCTGATAGACCCGGTGCGCTTCGTCAAAGGCGAACGCGACACCCAACTCAGCTCGGAAAACTGCGGCACCACTCAGCACTATCTACTGCTGGACGAGTTCTACCGCACCGCGATCTGGCTGGCCGGGCGCACACCGATCTGGTGGCTGGTGCCGGTCTACGAAGAAAACGCCTACGACCTTTACACCCACACGCTGCTGTCGAAGCGCTTCATCCGCGCCGACGAAACCCTGGATCTCGGCCATCTGGCGACGATTCCGCCGGGAGAATTCATCGGTGCCGGACTGTGGCAGCTGTTCAAGGGCATCGAGTCGCCGTACAAGTCAGTGCTCAAACTGCTGCTGACCGAGGTTTACGCCAGCGAACACCCAAAGGTGCAGTGTCTGAGCCTGCGCTTCAAAAAAGCCGTGTTTGCCAATCAGCTCGATCTTGATGAGCTCGACCCGTACATGGTCGTGTACCGGCGCATCGAGGAATACCTCATCGCGCGCAACGAGCCGGAACGTCTGGAGCTGGTGCGCCGCGCGCTGTACCTGAAGGTCAATCGCAAGCTCACCGGCAGCAGTCGCAGCCAGGGTTGGCAACGTTCGCTGCTGGAACGGTTGGCCAACGAATGGCATTGGGATCAGCGACAACTGGCGCTGCTCGACAGTCGCAGCCAGTGGAAAGTCCGTCAGGTCAGCGCCGAACGTCGTGCGCTGGTGAGCGAGCTCAATTACAGCTATCGCTTCCTGACCCAGTTCGCCCGCACCGAACAAACTGTCAGCCTGATCAACAAGCGCGATCTCAATGTGCTCGGTCGCAGGCTTTATGCCGCGTTCGAGCGCAAGGCCGACAAGGTCGAGTTCATCAACCCAGGCATCGCCCCCGATCTGGCTGAAGACACCCTGACCCTGGTGCAGTCGCGCAACAAGAAGGAACCCGGGCAAACCCAGTGGGGCTTGTACAACGGCAGCCTCACGGCGCTGGAATGGGAACACTTCGCGCCGATCAAGCGCAGCCGCGAATTGCTCGAACTGCTGACCTGGTGCCATCGCAACGGCGTGATCGACAGCAGCACCCGCTTGGCCCTGCACCCCGGCACCAGCGACCTGAGCGAGTTCGAACTGTTCAATCTGCTCGGCAGCCTGCAACAGTGCATCGCCCTGCCCTTGCCCACCGTGGCTGAAGAACCGCTGTTGCGCGCAGCCGTGCCGAGCGAAGTGCTGATGCTGGTCAACGTCGGCGTCGATCCGCTCAAGCATCACCGCGACCTCAATATTCTGATGACCACCGAGCGCACCGATTCGCTGAGTTACGCCGGGGTGCGCGAAAACCTCGTGCTGACCCTCGATCAGGTCACGCTCAACAGCTGGAACGAAGTGCTGGTTAACCGCTTCGACGGCCCCCACGCCCTGCTCGACTGCCTGCGTGACTACCTCAACAATCTGCCGCGCGGGCCGTTGCAACCGTCGTTGAAGGTGCGCTGCTTCTGCCATAACCGTGCGCAGTTCATCGCCCGTCGCGTGGAAGAAATTGTCGATACCGCGCAGAACCTGCTGCTCAGCGAATTGAATCACCGCTACCTGATTCAGGTGCAGCAGCACTACCACGTTCTGGAACTGGTGCCGGGGCAAGTCAACCACGTCGCCCTCGCGACACTGCCGGCATTGCTCGATTACCTCGGCGAAGAACAGCCGCGCTACAGCCCACTGCACCTGGACCCGATGGCGCTGGAGGATCACGACCTCGCGCTGATCCTGCCAATGGGCCAGCCGGAAAGCATTCAGGTGTTCTACAGGATCACCGAACAGCAAGCCGAGCTGTACGTGCTGGATGAATTCAACGCGCTGTGGCAGCAGCATTTGCCGTATCACGATGAGCAAAGTCTGCTGGTGCCCATGCAGCGTTTCCTGCAATCGATCCAGTATCGACGCGAAGCGTCGCTGCCGATGGACGCCGCGCCTTCGGCAAGCCTTGAGACTTTGTATTACCAGTTATTACCTTCGGGGCCGGGACGGGCGCGACGGGTCGAAGCGCGGCCGGCACCGCAGACGCCAGTGAACAAACCGTTCTACGACGTGCAGGCGATCGTCGGCAAAGCCGCACCGGGGGAAGTGCAGGTCACTTTGTATTGCAATCAACGGGAATTCAGTGAGCTGGAACATGGCGACCAGCTGTTCAGCGTGGTCGCCCGGGAGATCGTCGAGCAGCGCCGCGAGACCGAGCGCTATCGGTGCTACATCACCGATCTGGACCTTTCGGGCCTGCTCGGTGACGGGCAAAGTTCAAGCAATCTGTATCTGCGCTACAAGGCCGACCTGGAGCGCGCCCTGAACGAGGCGCTCGAACAGGTCTGAGGCGGGTCACTCGCGAAAATCACCACCGTTGGCCGGTTGCGATTCGACTTCCAGCAAGGTCAGCTTCAGGGTCTTGCCACCGGGAGCCGGCCAGTCGATGTGTTGACCGACCTTCAGGCCCAGCAGCGCGCTGCCGACCGGCGCCAGAATGGAGATCTTGCCTTCATCGGCGTTGGCATCCTTGGGATAGACCAGCGTCAGGTGGTAATCCTTGCCACTGCCTTCTTCGCGGCAATGCACGCGGGAATTCATCGTCACGACATCGGCGGGGACTTCATCGTGACCGACCACTGTATCGGCGCGGTCCAGTTCGGTTTGCAGCGCAATCACGCCCGGCAGCGAGTCATCCAGGCTGTCGATCAGGCGCTCCAGACGTTGTACGTCCAGACGGGTAAGGGTGATGGAAGGTGCGGTCATGATCCGGGCAGACTCCTTTCTTCTGCACAAAAAAAGCAAAACCCCGCCAAAAAAGACGGGGTTTTCACCGAGCCTCGGTGGGTTGAGGCGTGTTCGGACACTATCACAGCTCAAAAAATATACAAGCCACCCACTTTTGATCTGGCAAGAACCCCCTGTGACGAGGGGATTTATCCCAGATGGGTCGCGCAGCGGCCCCAAGCTTTTGAGACTGCTGTGCAGTCTGTCGGGGATAAATCCCCTCACCACAGGGTCAAGTCAAGTCAGGGATTTTCGTGCGGCAGCCTGCTGACAGATGATCCGCCGCCGCTCGTCGTCTGCCGAGCGCCATTCGCGAATGTCCTCAACATGCCGGAAACAACCGAGGCAAACCCTCTGTTCATCCAGTCGGCACACGCCGCTGCACGGCGAAGGCACGGCCGGGCTGACGTTGCTGTAAAGCGGCTTGGGCGGACGAACAGGAGCGGTGTCAGTCACGGAATCACAGACCTTCGAAATCGAAATCAGCGCCGGCCTGCTGCTTGACGATGCGCTCAAGCATTTCGCCTAGCTGCTCTTCGCTCTTGTCGCACATCCAGCGTTCGCTCTCTTCGTCGTAGTCGAAGTGGAAACCACCGGACACCGCCGCCAGCCACAGCTGACGCAGTGGCTCCTGACGGCTGAAGATCAGCTGCGAGCCGTTTTCGAACTTGACGGTGAGCACACCGGCCGAGTTCTCCATGTCGATATCCAGGTCGCTTTCGTCAAAGATGTCTTCCAGTTTTTCCTGGGTTTCATCGACCAGATCGTGGAAACGGGCTTCGGACAAACTCATTGCGGCAACCTCAAAAAATGTCTGATCAGGCTCAAGCGCCGAAAGATACGGACGCCGCTGGCCGATTGCAAAGATTAACGACCAAGCACCTCTATGGCACTGTAAACACCGTACCTGTGGGAGCGGGCTTGCCCGCGATGAGGCCGGCAAATTCAACATCAATGTCGACTGAACCACCGCAATCGCGGGCAAGCCCGCTCCCACAGGGTTCTACGTACTGGCGGACGAGCCCCGCCGGACGGGTGGGCCATCACATAGGCAAGCCGCCGGGTGGCCGGTATACTCCGGCGCAATTAACGCATTTTCAAGGATTTCGCCATGAAGCGCCTGATCTCTTCCCTTGCTGCGCTCGTCGCGGTTGCCTGCCTCGTTTCGGCCTGCGGTCAAAAAGGCCCGCTGTACCTGCCCGATGACGATCAGGACCCGGCCGAGCAAGCCCAGTCTTCGCAAAAGCAGCCTGCCTCCAAGGCACACAAGCACGACGTTTACTAAGGGATCGCCATGGACGCTTTTAACTACCGTGGCGGGGAGCTGTTCGCGGAAGGTGTGGCGCTGTCCGCCATCGCCGACCGTTTCGGCACGCCCACCTATGTTTACTCGCGCGCGCACATCGAAGCCCAGTATCTGGCCTACGCCGATGCGCTGGCCGGCATGCCGCATCTGGTGTGCTATGCGGTCAAAGCCAACTCCAACCTCGGTGTACTGAATGTCCTGGCCCGTCTCGGCGCCGGTTTCGACATCGTTTCCCGTGGTGAGCTGGAGCGCGTACTTGCCGCTGGCGGCAGCCCTGACAAGATTGTGTTTTCCGGTGTCGGCAAGACCCGAGACGACATGCGTCGTGCGCTGGAAGTCGGCGTGCACTGCTTCAACGTCGAATCCACCGACGAGCTCGAGCGTCTGCAAGTGGTTGCCGCCGAACTGGGCGTTCGCGCACCGGTTTCGCTGCGTGTGAACCCGGATGTCGATGCTGGCACCCACCCGTACATTTCCACCGGTCTCAAAGAGAACAAGTTCGGCATCGCCATTGCCGACGCCGAAGACGTGTACGTGCGCGCCGCGCATCTGCCGAACCTGGAAGTGGTCGGTGTCGACTGCCACATCGGTTCGCAACTGACCACCCTGCCGCCGTTCCTCGATGCCCTTGATCGCTTGCTCGATCTGGTTGATCGCTTGGGCGATTGCGGCATTCACCTGCGCCACATCGATCTCGGTGGCGGCCTGGGTGTGCGTTATCGCGATGAAGAGCCGCCACTGGCTGCCGACTACATCAAAGCCGTGCGTGAGCGTCTGCACGGTCGTGATCTGGCGCTGGTGTTCGAGCCGGGCCGTTTCATCGTCGCCAATGCCGGCGTACTGCTGACGCAGGTCGAGTACCTCAAGCACACCGAGCACAAAGACTTCGCCATCGTCGACGCGGCGATGAACGACCTGATCCGCCCGGCGCTGTATCAGGCCTGGATGGATGTCACTGCGGTCAAACCGCGTGACACTGCTGCGCGCAAGTACGACGTGGTCGGCCCGATCTGCGAGACCGGCGACTTCCTCGCCAAGGACCGCGAGCTGGCACTGGAAGAAGGCGACCTGCTGGCGGTTCATTCGGCCGGTGCCTACGGCTTCGTGATGAGTTCCAACTACAACACCCGTGGCCGTGCCGCTGAAGTGTTGGTAGACGGTGATCAGGTATTTGAAGTGCGCCGCCGCGAAACCGTGGCCGAGCTGTTTGCCGGCGAAAGCCTGCTGCCGGAGTAACCCATGCTGCTGCGTTTTACCAAAATGCACGGCCTGGGCAATGACTTCATGGTTCTCGACCTGGTCAGCCAGCACGCGCATATTCAGCCAAAGCACGCCAAGCAATGGGGCGACCGGCACACCGGTATCGGCTTCGACCAGTTGCTGATCGTCGAGGCGCCGAGCAACCCGGACGTGGATTTCCGTTATCGGATCTTCAACTCCGACGGTTCCGAAGTGGAACAGTGCGGCAACGGTGCGCGCTGCTTCGCACGTTTCGTGCTCGACAAGCGTCTGACCGCCAAGCGCCAGATCCGCGTCGAGACCAAGGGCGGCATCATCGAGCTGGACGTGCGTAACGACGGCCAGATCGGCGTGAACATGGGCGCCCCGCGCCTGGTGCCGGCGGACATTCCGTTCGAAGCACCGGCGCAGGCCGCAAGCTATCAGTTGGAAGTCGACGGCACCACGGTCGAACTGGCGGCGGTGTCGATGGGCAATCCACACGCGGTGTTGCGCGTGCAGGACATCAACAGTGCTCCGGTGCATGAGCTGGGGCCGAAGATCGAACACCACCCGCGCTTCCCGGCACGGGTCAATGTCGGTTTCCTCCAGGTCATCGACCGCAACCGCGCGCAATTGCGCGTGTGGGAACGCGGCGCCGGGGAAACCCAGGCCTGCGGCACCGGCGCTTGTGCGGCGGCTGTCGCAGCAATCAGTCAGGGGTGGATGGATTCGCCGCTGTTGATCGACTTGCCCGGCGGGCGTCTGTCCATTGAATGGGCAGGCCCTGGCCAACCGGTGCTGATGACCGGTCCGGCAGTGCGTGTATACGAAGGACAAGTGCGTCTTTGAGTGAGCAGAAGCCATGACCGATAAGCCTCAGGTACCCGCCCGACAGTCCGACGAATCAGCGTCCGAGAGCCTGGAGGCGGCAGCGGTTGCCGCGTACCTGGAGGCTCATCCGGACTTCTTCGTCGAACATGAAGAATTGCTCCCGGCCTTGCGTATTCCGCATCAGCGCGGCGACACCGTATCGCTGGTCGAACGGCAAATGACCATCCTGCGCGACCGCAATGTCGAGATGCGTCACCGCCTCTCGCATTTGATGGATGTCGCCCGTGACAACGATCGGCTGTTCGACAAGACCCGCCGCCTGATCCTCTCGCTGATGGACGCCGCCAGCCTGGAAGACGTGGTCATCAGCGTTGAAGACAGCCTGCGTCAGGACTTTCAGGTGCCCTTCGTCAGCCTGATTCTGCTCGGCGACAACCCGGCTCCGGTCGGTCGCTGGGTGACCCACGCCGACGCACAAACGGCCATCGGCGGTTTGCTCACCGAAGGCAAAAGCGTCAGCGGCAACCTGCGCGAACATGAACTGGATTTCCTCTTCGGCGAAGAACAGCGCAAGCAGATCGGTTCGACCGCCGTGGTCGCGGTCAGCCATCAAGGCATCCACGGGATTCTGGCGATTGCCAGCCGTGATCCGCAGCACTACAAGAGCTCGGTCGGCACACTGTTCCTGAGCTACATCGCCGAAGTCATGGGCCGCGTGCTGCCACGGGTCAACAGCTCCCTGCGCTCGGTACGCTGAGCATGGAACGACAACTGGACGCTTACTGCGAACACCTGCGCAGTGAGCGGCAGGTGTCGCCGCACACGCTGTCGGCCTACCGCCGCGACCTCGATAAAGTCCTCGGCTGGTGCATCAAGCAGAACATCGGCAGCTGGGCCGCGCTGGATATTCAGCGCCTGCGCAGTCTGATCGCCCGCCTGCACGCGCAGGGCCAGTCCTCGCGCAGCCTCGCGCGACTGCTCTCGGCGGTGCGCGGGCTCTATCACTATCTGAATCGCGAAGGCCTCTGCGACCACGATCCGGCGACCGGTCTGGCGCCACCGAAAGGCGAACGTCGCCTGCCAAAAACACTCGACACCGACCGTGCACTGCAACTGCTTGAGGGCGCGGTCGAGGATGATTTTCTGGCGCGACGCGATCAGGCGATTCTGGAGTTGTTCTATTCCTCCGGCCTGCGCCTTTCCGAACTGACCGGACTCAATCTTGATCAACTCGACCTCGCCGATGGCATGGTTCAGGTACTCGGCAAGGGCAGCAAAACCCGTCTGTTGCCGGTCGGTAAAAAAGCCCGTGAAGCCCTCGAACAATGGCTGCCTTTGCGGGCCATGACCAACCCGGCGGACGACGCCGTGTTCGTCAGCCAACAAGGCCGACGCCTCGGCCCACGGGCAATTCAGGTGCGGGTCAAACTGGCCGGCGAGCGTGAACTGGGGCAGAACCTGCACCCGCACATGCTGCGTCATTCCTTTGCCAGCCATTTGCTGGAATCCTCGCAGGACCTGCGCGCGGTGCAGGAACTGCTCGGACACTCGGACATCAAGACCACGCAGATCTACACCCACCTGGACTTCCAGCACCTGGCGGCGGTCTACGACAGTGCCCACCCACGGGCCAAACGCATGAAAGGCGATGATTCATGAGCATCCAGTTGATCACCTTCGACCTCGACGACACCCTGTGGGACACCGCCCCGGTGATCGTCAGCGCCGAAGCCGTATTGCGCGAATGGTTGAGCGAACATGCACCGAATCTGGGTGCGGTACCGGTGGAGCATCTGTGGGCGATTCGTGAGCGTGTATTGGCAAACGAGCCAGGGCTCAAGCATCGGATCAGTGCGTTACGCCGGCGGGTGTTGTTTCATGCGATGGAAGACGCTGGATACGCCCATGGCGAAGCCAACGACTTGGCAGACAAGGGTTTTGAAGTGTTTCTGCATGCGCGACATCAGATCGAAGTATTTCCTGAAGTTGAGCCGGTGCTGGAGATTCTCGCCAATCATTACTCGCTTGGCGTGGTCACCAATGGCAACGCCGATGTGCGCCGGTTGGGGCTGGCGGATTACTTCAAGTTTGCGTTGTGCGCGGAAGACATCGGCATCGCCAAACCGGATGCGCGGCTGTTTCATGAGGCGTTGCAACGCGGTGGCGCCACCGCCGAAACCGCCGTGCATATCGGTGATCACCCGGGCGATGACATTGCCGGCGCACAGCAGGCGGGCATGCGCGCGATCTGGTTCAACCCGGCGGGCAAAGTCTGGGAAGCCGAGCGTCTGCCGGATGCCGAGATCCGCAACCTGACCGATTTGCCAGCGGTGCTCGCACGCTGGAATGCCAGGGCCTGACACAATCCGTGTGGAAACCATGTGGCGAGGGGATTTATCCCCGATGGGCTGCGAAGCAGCCCCAAATGCAGCGCATCGTGCTTTCCTGACACTCCGCCCAAGCTGACTTTACGACTGCTTCGCAGCCGATCGGGGATAAATCCCCTCGCCACACAAGCCTCTCTTACAGGGCGTCCCTGTTATTTCAGGCATGAAAAAGCCCGCAGCGACGGCGGGCTTTTTCAGCAAGCAAGCGGCAGGCCTCAGATAGGGCGGCTACCGTACTTGTTGTCCGGCTTCTTCGGAGGATCGGCGACCACGTTGGCCTCCACTTCCTGCACTTTTCCGCCGCGCGACAGGAACTCTTCCATGGCCTTGGCCAGGGCGTCGCGCTCCTTGTTCTTGGCTTCAATGCTCGGCAACTCGTCTACCGACACCGCAGCCTTGGCTTTGCCTTTGGCAGCCGGCGCCGGCGTATCGTCACCGCCATCGTCGTCAGCAACGTCTTCCGCTGCTGCTTCCAGGCCTTCCTCGGCCTCGTCTTCGTCGCCTACTTCGAGGTCGTCGTTTTCCAGATCATCGTCGCTCATGTTCTACCTCATGACTTGCGAAAAGCAGATTAGTTATAGACCAGCTTTGGCAACTGTCGAAAGTCGCCGTTAAAAAATCAGTAACCATTGGTGACCAACGGTTTATGCCCCTTCACCGTGCAAGGTGGCGAGGACTTTTCGAGCACCGCCATGATCACGGTGCTCGCCCAGATAAACGCCTTGCCAGGTGCCCAGTGCCAAACGGCCTGCCGAAACCGGCAGACTGATCTGACAGCCAAGCACGCTGGCCTTGAAGTGCGCCGGGAGGTCGTCCAGGCCTTCGTCGTTATGCTCATAGCCGTCTGTTCCTTGTGGGATCAGACGATTGAAAAATCGTTCGAAGTCGCGACGGACCGCCGGATCGGCGTTCTCGTTGATGGTCAACGACGCCGAGGTATGCTGCAGCCACAAATGCAACAGACCGACCCGGCACTCCCTGAGTTCAGGCAGGCCTTTGATCAACTCGTCCGTTACCAGATGAAAGCCCCGGGGCCGTGCCCGCAGGGTTATCAGAGTCTGTTGCCACATACAGTTCTCCGCACGTTCGGGGCGCATTCTAGCGCGCTCTGGGAAAAAACAAAGGCCCTAATATTCCTGCAATCATGTAAGCCATTGCCCGCAGAAAAACACCCGTCGTAAACACGACCAAAGGCGTACGAAAAATCCTTTCAGCTGTATCGTGATCGACAAATTCCAGACAAAAAAAATGCCCGGCGAGCCGGGCAAATTTTTTCAATGCGCGTACTTACAAGTTGTAGCCGCGTTCGTTGTGTTGTGCCAGATCGAGGCCCACCGACTCTTCTTCCTCGGTCACACGCAGACCCATCACAGCATCCAGAACCTTGAGGATGATGAAGGTGACGATCGCGGTGTAGATCACCGTGAAGCCGACGCCTTTGCACTGAATCCACACTTGTGCGGCGATGTCGGTGACGGTGCCGAAGCCACCCAGCGACGGTGCGGCGAACACACCGGTGAGGATCGCGCCGAGGATACCGCCGATACCGTGCACGCCGAACGCGTCCAGGGAGTCGTCATAACCGAGTTTGCGTTTGAGGGTGGTGGCGCAGAAGAAGCACACCACGCCCGCCGCTAGACCGATCACCAGTGCGCCCATCGGGCCCACGGTACCGGCAGCCGGAGTAATCGCTACGAGGCCGGCAACCACACCCGAGGCGATGCCCAGTGCGCTTGGCTTACCGTGAGTGATCCACTCGGCAAACATCCAGCCCAGTGCAGCAGCAGCGGTAGCAATCTGGGTAACCAGCATCGCCATACCGGCAGTGCCGTTGGCCGCAGCAGCAGAACCGGCGTTGAAGCCGAACCAGCCAACCCACAGCATCGCCGCGCCCATCAGGGTGTAACCCAGATTGTGCGGAGCCATCGGGGTGGTCGGGAAACCTTTGCGCTTGCCCAGAACCAGGCAGCAGATCAGACCGGCAACACCGGCGTTGATGTGCACCACGGTGCCGCCCGCGAAGTCGAGCACGCCCCAGTCCCACATCAGACCGCCGTTACCGGACCAGACCATGTGCGCGATCGGTGCGTAAACCAGGGTGAACCAGATGCCCATGAAGATCAGCATCGCGGAGAACTTCATCCGCTCGGCGAACGCACCGACGATCAACGCCGGGGTGATGATCGCGAAGGTCATCTGGAAGGTGACGAACACTGCCTCAGGAAACAACGCCGCAGGCCCGGTCAGGCTGGCTGGCGTGATGCCCGCGAGGAACGCCTTGCCGAAGCCGCCGACAAAGGAGTTGAAGTTGACGACGCCCTGCTCCATGCCGGTGGTGTCGAACGCGATGCTGTAGCCGTAAATGACCCACAGGACGCTGATCAGACCGGTAATGGCGAAGCATTGCATCATCACGGAAAGAATGTTTTTCGAGCGAACCATGCCGCCGTAGAACAGCGCCAGGCCCGGGATGGTCATGAACAGCACGAGGGCTGTCGAGGTGAGCATCCAGGCAGTGTCGCCGGAATTGAGGACCGGGGCCGCCACTTCGTCTGCCGCCATAGCAAGGCTTGGCATTACGATGGACAACAGGGCTCCTAGCCCTGCGAATTTACGCAGAGTCATATTGTTTTCTCCTGGGGCGTTGGGGTTTGTGGCGGCGTTTAAATCGCGTCGGTATCGGTTTCGCCGGTACGGATGCGAATCGCCTGTTCCAGATTGACCACGAAGATCTTGCCGTCACCGATCTTGCCGGTGTTGGCCGCCTTGGTTATCGCCTCGATAACCCGATCCAGATCTTTGTCGTCGATGGCCACGTCGATTTTCACCTTGGGCAGAAAATCGACCACATATTCCGCGCCGCGATACAGCTCGGTGTGACCCTTCTGCCGGCCGAAGCCTTTGACTTCAGTAACGGTAATGCCCTGCACGCCGATTTCGGACAGCGACTCGCGCACGTCGTCCAACTTGAACGGCTTGATGATGGCAGTGACTAGCTTCATGAAACTCTCTCCCGAATTGGTGGACTTGCCCCAGGAAAACAAACCCGACTCAAGTCTAAGCGCAGTGCCTGGCTTTGTAACGCATCGCTGACGCCAGCTAACCGCATCAGACGAAACTCCCCGCTTCGCCTGCCGCACTGCATTCGTCACAGCGACTGCATCAGTGCATGGGTCGAAGGTGACTAAGCAGAAACCTTGCCATCTCGCCAAAATCCCCTGATTTCAATCCCTTGGCCGCTGCCGCAAGCCATCCCGCGCAAAAGGCCCAGCGGATACGCACAACAACGGTGCGTCGCCGTCCGTCTGCCTGCGCGAAAAGCGTGCATCCCTGACCACGAGATTGACTATAGACACTGCGTGATACACTGCCGGCCATTGTTTCCAGGACATCCACCATGCTCGCGCCCAAAGACTTCCTCGACGCCCTGAGTGGCACCGCCTCCCGTCTGTTCAGCGGCGACACCCCGCTGCCGAAAGCCGAAATCGAAAGCCAGTTCAAGATGCTGCTGCAGAGTGCCTTCAGCAAACTCGATCTGGTCAGCCGTGAAGAGTTCGATAGTCAGATGGTTGTACTGGCCCGCACACGAGCCCGCCTCGAAAGCCTAGAAGCCAAGGTTGCCGAGATGGAAGCCAAGCTGACACCGCCCGCTGAATAATCCGCGCCCCCTGTAGGAGCTGCCGAAGGCTGCGATCTTTTGATCTCCAGCCCTTCAACCATCCCGGCAACGTCCTACAACCTGCACCACCGCCGTCCGATTGCGCCGAAAAGCCCAGGTTTCTAAGCTCATCCGATGCTGAATGTTCAGCACCGGGTTTGGCGACCTGGACAGCTTAAGGCGCACGACAACCATGATGGCGGCTACATTTACCGCCACATCGTTTCATGGCGGTTGTGCGTGGGAGACCTTCGGGTCTGCCGGGTTCCTTTTGCTCCGGTTCGCCAACCCGCGTACAACTGCCACCCAATCGTTTGGCGACGATTGAGGGCAGCCCCTTAAGCAAGAGGAACTGCTCAATGAATCAAGAAGAGACTTATCTAAAACCTTACATCTTCACCCGCCACAAACTCCCCCTCCACGCCCTCCTCATCCAGAACCAACCCTGGTTCTGCGCCCGAGACCTGAGCCGCCTGCTGCATATCTACCTCAACGAACGCATGCTGCGAAAACTCGATCCCGACCAATACCAGACCCGCAAAACCCTGATCCACAATCAAATCGAAAACACCCTGCTGATCAGCGAATCCGGCATCTACGCCCTCCTCGTCTACCACTACTGCCCCGAATACCGAGCGCTACGCGAATGGCTCACCCACCAGGTCATCCCCACCCTGCGCGACGCCCAACACCCCACCACAAACGAACGTCCACACCTGAGCCTGCTCAGTTGGCCGGACATGACGTTGAGTTTGTTGCACTGGAATAACCAGCCGTGGATTCGGTTGCAGGATGTGCCGCTGATGGTCGTGGAACGGGAAAAGCCGAAACGCTCAGAGGCAGGACCTTGGTGGAAAAGGGCTACACGGATGTTGCAATCGCTATAAACCCGCATGCCTGATCTGAGCCCTGCGCAAATCGTAAGTCGATTGGAGATTCATCCAGAACTCAGGCGTAGTGTTGAGATGAGTGGCAAGTCTGATTGCCAGGTCGGCGCAGATCCTCAGCTGGCATTTCACAAGCTTTTCGATCTCACTTTCGGGCCAGTTCGTGGGCATGGCCAGATCCATGACGGTCATGCCCAACGGCTCCATGAATTCCTTATTCAGAACCTCGCCCGGATGAATCGGGCGCATACCATTGCGGTCCATTTTTCGCCTCCAGAGACTGCATCGAGCGGCCAAACTGGAGCATAGGACACAGAGATACAAGACCGTCGAAAGCCTTTCGCCGGCGTCCTACAACTATTAGGGCATGGCCCTACAAAAATCAGCGTCTGCGCCTGATTACGCGACCTTTCCTCCTTGTACTACGGTGACCAGCGAAGCATTTGTCACCCGAAAAACGAGGCCTCAATGAAAGACAAAAAGAGAAGGAAAAAGCTAGAAGAGATTGTTGGATATCACGCTGAAGCACTTCGGTTAGCCGGAGGTATTTCAGCCAATCAGCGTCGTTTTATTGAGGTAGCGGCCAATTACGGTAAAGAACTCGAACCGGATGGTTGGTTGGCCGGGGGAGGAAGCCAAGTAAGAAATCCCGAAGAAGAAAACTAATGTGGCGCCTCTACTGAACGTGGAAGGGCACCTTGGCAACATCCAGTGAAGGTTTGCCCTCGGATCCGTGTCGCCTGGATTCGCTCTCCCAACTACCCTTCAAAAACCCGCAGGAAGCGGCTCCCCGATTCAGCTCAAGGAACGACCATGTCCCTCTCCATCGTCCACAGTCGCGCCCAGATTGGCGTGGAAGCCCCCGCCGTCACCGTCGAAGTTCACCTGGCCAACGGTCTGCCGTCGCTGACCATGGTCGGCCTGCCCGAGGCGGCGGTGAAGGAGAGCAAGGATCGGGTGCGCAGCGCGATCATCAATTCCGGGCTGCAGTTTCCGGCGCGGCGGATCACTTTGAATCTGGCGCCGGCGGATCTGCCCAAGGACGGCGGGCGGTTTGATCTGGCGATTGCCTTGGGGATTCTGTCGGCGAGTGTGCAGGTGCCGTGTCTGACGCTGGATGATGTGGAGTGTCTGGGTGAGTTGGCGTTGTCCGGCGCAGTACGAGCAGTGCGCGGTGTGTTGCCGGCAGCACTGGCGGCGCGCAAGGCCGGACGGGCGCTGGTGGTGCCGCGGGCGAATGCCGAGGAAGCATGTCTGGCCTCGGGTTTGAAGGTGTACGCGGTGGATCATCTGCTGGAAGCGGTGGCACATTTCAACGGGCACACGCCCGTCGAGCCTTATGTATCGGACGGCTTGATTCATGCCGCCAGACCCTATCCCGATCTCAACGAAGTGCAGGGGCAAATGGCAGCCAAACGTGCGCTGCTGATCGCGGCGGCGGGCGCGCACAACCTGTTGTTCAGCGGGCCGCCGGGAACGGGCAAGACATTGTTGGCCAGTCGATTGCCGGGACTGCTCCCGCCATTGTCCGAATGCGAAGCACTGGAAGTGGCCGCCATTCAATCCGTCGCCAGCGGCGTGCCGTTGACCCATTGGCCGCAACGTCCTTTTCGCCAGCCACACCACTCGGCATCAGGCCCGGCACTGGTCGGCGGCAGTTCGAAACCGCAACCCGGCGAAATCACCCTGGCCCATCACGGCGTGCTGTTTCTCGATGAGCTGCCGGAGTTTGATCGCAAGGTGCTGGAGGTGCTGCGCGAACCGCTGGAGTCCGGCCACATCGTGATTGCACGAGCCAAGGACGGCGTGCGCTTTCCAGCGCGCTTTCAATTGGTGGCAGCGATGAACCCGTGTCCCTGTGGATATCTGGGTGAACCAAGTGGCAAGTGTTCGTGCACGCCGGACATGGTTCAGCGTTATCGCAACAAGCTGTCGGGCCCCCTCTTGGACCGGATCGACTTACACCTGACGGTGGCGCGGGAGGCAACGGCGCTGAACCCTGCGGTCCAGCCAGGGGAAGACAGCGCCAGTGCCGCCGCGCTGGTAGCCGAGGCCCGCGAGCGACAACAGAAACGTCAGGGATGTGCCAATGCGTTTCTTGATCTGCCGGGGCTGCGTCGCCACTGCAAGTTATCCACAACCGACGAGACCTGGCTGGAATCAGCCTGTGAACGACTGACCTTGTCGCTGCGCTCGGCGCACCGACTTCTCAAGGTCGCCAGGACGTTGGCCGACCTAGGGCAGGAAGAAAACGTCCGGCGCGAGCACTTGGCAGAGGCGTTGCAATATCGGCCGGCAACACAGTGAGAATGACAGCGCTACTCGCAAATGGGCGGGGCAAAAAATAAACATCCGAGTGCCGATGGCCATAGACCGAGATGTGATATAACGGCGACGCTCTTTTTATTAGTTATCCGTCCATCGTCAAGACATAGAGCATTTTCAGCGTAGAAATGGAGGCTGGACATCATGGAGAAGATATCTATTGCTTATCGGGCAAAGCCGTCAATCAACCAGTGTAGTCATTACTCAAGCCAAACTTGGCTTGCATGCGTTTACCTGGTCGTCAATTTAAATCCAGACAACTACAAAGTCCTTGCCCAGCATTATTACCCGGCTTGACATCGACCTTATTTAAACAAACTTTAAAAGCGCAACTTCATAATGAAAAACGTTTACTTGCTCAGCAACGTGGTGGATGGTGGCAAAACATATCTCGAGTATCTGATCCCCGCGCTCAATTCGCTTCGAGAAAAGTATAACTGTGTCGTACTCAATACTGATCGTACCGGCTTAAGCCGAGAGGAAGTCGAAGCCGTCCTCGATTTCCCGGTAAAGCAGGTTGGCAATGACTTCATTGCAAGCCTGAAATCGCAGGTTGTCATTTCAAATGATGCCTATGCCGGGCGTCTGCTGGACGATTCAAATTTTGGCATCTTCATCAGCCACGGCAATGTCGGCATGCCGACCAAAGACAAGTATTACTACGCAGAGCTGACTTCTTACTGGGATGCGATCATCGCTTCTTCCCGGTCGGGCTTCGATTTGATTACGGCCGGAATGCAGGCATACCGTCGCGACAGAAAGGCTCTGAAAACAATGCTGATCGATGGACTGGCGTTGCGTTCGGACATGCGCAAAACCAGCCCGGTGGCTACGCTGCCCGTGAAGATTCCGGGCATTTTTGAATCATCACCGCCTTCGAAAAAAACTTCCGACGACTATGTCGTAGGGCTTCTGCCGACCCAACTGGGTATCTGCCCGAACGGGGCGACACTGTATGAAAACCTGCAGACCGTCATCAATGCAGTCAAATCGCAAATTCCCCACGCAAAATTCATCCTGCGTCCGTACATGGCCGAACTTTCCCATCCGACCGTAAAGGCTCTGTGCGAAGAACTGTCTGCCTATGACTGGATAACCATCGACAAGGCCGGCACCAGCAGCACGGCTTTCTACGCACAATGCGACACGGTCATCACCGATGCATCTACCGGTGGTGTTTCGTTCATGCTCAATACCTGCAAGCTGCCGATTTATTACGTGCCCTTTACCGAAGAAAGCAATCTCACGGTCGACGCCTGGCTAAAGCAAATGGATAACCTGTTGCCAATTGCCAGAAGCAGCAATGAGCTCAGAGACATGGCGCTAGGGTTCAGCCTGCTGGCACGAGAAGACAGTTATTACATATACAACAAGTTCTACCAGGCACAATACAGCGACTTGCCCCTGCCTCAGGAAGTGTTCCACGACCTGATTGAATACCGGCACGAGTCGAAGTATTGCCCACTCTCGATTGACTCTTTCGGCGACATTAACGAGCGGGACAAACATTAAAATAAAGCACGCCAGCCCTCATGCGAGGAAACAGCCTGCCGATACACTCGAATCGAACACGAGTCAGAACACTATGAAATGTGATGCTGATGGACAGGTAATCTGGATTACGGGCCTTTCAGGTGCGGGCAAGTCAACGCTGGCCCGTGAACTCGTTGCCAGACTGCGTACTGAAGGACGATCGGTGGTCATGCTCGATGGCGATGAGTTGCGCGAAGTATTCGGCGCAGCCGCCGCCAACTCACAGAACCATGGCCGTGACGGACGACTGGCGCTGGCGATGCAATATGCCCACCTGTGCCGAATGATTGCCGCGCAAGGCCAGACCGTGGTGATTGCAACGATTTCGCTGTTTCGCGAAGTCCATGCATGGAACCGCGCCCACCTGCCCGGCTATTTCGAAGTTTATTTGAAGGTCCCGGTCGAGGAATTGCGTCGCCGCGACCCGAAGGGGATCTACCGTCGATACGATGCCGGGGAACTGCACAATGTTGCCGGGCTTGATCTGACCATTGATGAACCGCAAGCGGCAGACTGGCTTGTAGAGTTCGACCCGCAGCGCTCCAGGCAAACCCTGGCAGAAGATTTGATCAATAAAATTTATGGAAGGAACTGAGTATGAAAACCGAATGGGACTACACCACTCTGGCCGATGCCTATTTGAAGCGCCCTGACTACGCCGATGCCGCCATTGACGCCATGCTCTCGATCGCTGGCGCCGAGCAAGGCGACAAGTTCTGCGACGTCGGCGCGGGCGTTGCACACTTGACGCTGATGCTGGCCGCCCGTGGCCTGGATGTCACCGCGGTAGAACCCAACGATGCAATGCGCGCCAACGGCATCAAGCGCACCGCCGCGCTGGCCAATGTCAAATGGCACGAAGGCACCGGTGAAGTGACCGGGCAAGCGGCGCAGGCATTCGACATGGTCACGTTCGGCAGCTCCTTCAATGTCTGCGACCGTCAGCAGGCACTCAAGGAAACCGCGCGCATTCTCAAACCGCGCGGCTGGTTTGCCTGCATGTGGAACCACCGCAATCTGGAAGATCCGATTCAGGCGCGAATCGAAGCCATCATCAAAGAGCGCGTCGCCGGCTATGGCTACGGCACCCGTCGTGAAGACCAGACTGCCGTGATCGACGCCAGCGAGCTGTTCGGCCCGGTCGTGCATCTGGATGCGCGGGTCATCCACGAGCAATCCATCGCAGAGTGCCTGGAAGCCTGGCGCTCCCACGCCACGCTGGAACGTCAGGCGGGCGCGAAATTTCACGAAGTCATCAGCGCCATCGACGATTACCTGCAAAGCCTGCAGACGCCGTCGATCGAGATCCCGTACTCGACGAATATCTGGGTCGCTCAGCTGAGATAACGCCTGATGGCCCTGCATTTCTCTACCAAGGCCGGCACCTTGTCGCGCCTGAAAGGGCGGCTCGCGTCGGCACGCATTGCGCCGCTGCTCGCGTTTACCGTGGAGCAGTGGCACGCGGATCGGCGCGCCTGCATTCAGGATCTCCGCGGGCGGCTGCCTGCCCCCTCCTGGATCGTGCGCTCCAGCTGTGGCCGCGAGGACAGCGCCGAGGCTTCTTTCGCCGGCGCCTTTCTCTCGGTGCCGAATGTCGAAGAAGCAGGGCTTGAGTCGGCGGTTGAGCAGGTCATCGCCAGTTATGGCGAGACGCATCTGAGCGACGAGGTGCTGATTCAACCCATGCTCGGCAACGTGATCCGTTCCGGCGTGGCGTTTTCCCACGACCCGAATACCTGCGCGCCGTACCGTGTGGTGAACTGGTCGGAAGGTGACGACACCGCATCGGTCACCGGCGGCATGGGCGGACGGTTGTGGCAGCAGGCGGCGCACAGCCCCGTTTCACCGCCCGCAGCCCTCTCACCGATCATTGCTTTGCTTGAGGAGCTGCTGGAGCTGTTCGGCGGTGGCCCCGTCGACTGCGAGTTCGCGGTGACGTGCGAAGCCGAAGGCGAGGCCTTGTGGCTGTTGCAGGCCCGGCCGTTGATTCTGCCTGCCCGGGCAGAGTCCGAAGCCGCGCAGGCTGCCCGCCTGCAAAGTATCGAGCAGAAAATCGCTCGCGGCATGCGCCCGCATCCATTCCTGATCGGCCAGCGCACGGTCTACGGCGTGATGCCCGACTGGAACCCGGCAGAGATCATCGGTATCCGCCCCAAACCGCTGGCGCTGTCGCTGTATCGCGATCTGGTGACCGACTCCATCTGGGCTTACCAGCGTCACAACTATGGCTACCGCAACTTGCGCAGCTTCCCGCTGATGCCGCACTTTTTCGGTTTGCCATATATCGATGTGCGCCTGTCGTTCAACTCGTTCATTCCGGCAGACCTCGACGAGGGACTGGCCGGGCGACTGGTCGACTACTACATTGATCGGTTGCTGGCAGAGCCGACCCTGCACGACAAGGTGGAGTTCGAGATCGTTTTCTCCTGCTACACCCTGGACCTGTCGCAACAACTGGAGCGCCTGGCCAGTGCAGGCTTTTCCGCGCACGAACTGGAGGCCATCAGTTCCAGTCTGCGCAAACTGACTAACCGCATCGTGCATCCCAAGGATGGTTTGTGGCGCAGCGACGCCAACAAACTCGATGTGCTCAATGCCCGCCGCGAAGAGCTGCTGGCCTCCAACGCCGATCCGCTGGAGCGCATCTACTGGCTGCTGGAAGACGCAAAACGCTACGGCACCCTGCCCTTCGCCGGCCTGGCCCGTGCGGGTTTCGTTGCGGTGCAGATGCTCAGGTCACTGGTCAGCGTGGGTGTTTTCTCGCAAGCCGACTACGATGCGTTCATGGCCGGCGTCTCAACCGTCAGCGGTCAGTTGGCGCGTGATCGGGCGACACTCGACAAGACAACTTTCCTCGCACGCTACGGGCACCTGCGCCCCGGCACCTACGACATTCTGTCGCCACGTTACGATGAAGCACCGGAACTCTACTTCGACTGGGACCAGCGACCAGCAGCCCCCGAGCCACTGCAACCGTTTTCGCTGACGCTGCCACAGATGCGCGAGATCGTGAAACTGCTCGAGGCCCATGGCCTGCAACCGGATCCGGTAGGGCTGCTGGACTTCCTGCAAAACGGCATCGAGCTGCGCGAACTGGCCAAGTTTCATTTCACCCGCAACCTGTCGGATGCCCTCGCGCTGATCGCGCAAGTCGGCGCCGAGTACGGCATCGACCGCGAAGAACTGGCTTATTGCGATATCAGCGCCTTCCAGGAACTGCACGTTGCCGCTGCCGACCCAAAAGACGTGCTGCTGCGCAGCATCGAACAAGGCAAGGCGCGCTACGCAGAAACACTGAAGGTGTCCCTGCCACCCGTCATCACCTGTCCGGAAGATGTCTGGAGCTTCGAGTGGCCGGAAACGGCGCCCAACTTCATCACGCAAAAACGTGTGACGGCACCCGTGGTGCAATGCGATGACCGGGAAAAGCTGGCCGGGGCGATTGTCTGCATTCCCAACGCGGACCCCGGTTTCGACTGGTTGTTCGCTTATCCGATTGCCGGGCTGATTACCGCGTGGGGCGGAGCCAATTCGCACATGGCGATTCGCGCCGGTGAACTCGGCCTGCCGGCCGTCATTGGCGCTGGAGAAGTGCTTTACCGGCGCTGGTCGACAGCAGATATCCTGCATCTGGACTGCCCGGGCCGCAGGGTGGAGATGATGACATGAAGCGGGTCGCTGTCAGTCAGAGAGTGGACCTGCATCCGGAGCGCGGCGAAAGCCGCGATGCCCTGGATCAACGCCTGATCGACTTTCTGCTGGCTGCGGGGTTCATCCCCCTGCCGGTGCCCAACGGATTGTTCGATGCCGGCCTCGAACACTGGCTGGCCGCTGTATCGCCTCAGGCATTGCTGTTGTCCGGTGGCAATGACATCGGCCAGTGCCTGGCCCGCGATCTCACCGAGACACGCCTGCTCGATCACGCACGCTCGCGCAATCTGCCAGTGCTGGGCATCTGCCGCGGCATGCAGATGCTGGGGCATTGGGCAGGTAGCGAACTGAAAGCGGTCAGCGGGCACGTGCGCACCCGGCATCGCCTGTCCGGGGAGATCGTCGCCGAGGTCAACAGCTATCACAGCCAGTCTCTGGCCAGTTGTCCGCAGGACTTTGAAGTTCTGGCGCGCAGTGAGGACGGCGAAATCGAAGCGATCCGGCACCTGTCTCGCCCTTGGGAAGGCTGGATGTGGCACCCGGAGCGCGAGACGGACTTTGCATCCCACGATATTCAGCGCATTCGCCAGCTGTTCGGCGAAACCGATTCCACTCAAACAACTCAAGGGACCGATGTGTCGTGAAAGCCATTATCCTGGCTGCCGGACGTGGCAGCCGCATGAAAAGCCTCACGGATGATTGCCCCAAATGCCTGGTGGAGTTGCGTGGCAAGCCGCTGCTCGAATGGCAACTAGAGTCGTTGCGTGCAGCGGGTATCAGTGAAATCGCGGTGGTCACCGGCTACAAACGCGAATTACTGGCCGACCGCGGCCTGACCGAGTTTCATAACTCTCGCTGGGCAGACACCAACATGGTGTCATCACTGGCCTGCGCCGAAGCCTGGCTTGAAGGCCAGCCGTGCATCGTCAGTTATTCGGATATTTTTTACAGCCCGGACGCCGTCAGGTCGTTGATGACCAGCGAAGCGTTGCTGGCCGTCACCTACGACCCCAACTGGCTGGAACTGTGGACCCAGCGTTTTGGCGATCCACTGCTGGATGCTGAAACATTCCGGCTCAATAGCGACAACACGCTGGCCGAAATCGGCAACAAACCGCAATCAGTGGGGGAAGTCGAAGGCCAGTACATGGGGTTGCTGCGCTTCACGCCCGCAGGTTGGGCAGAAGTCGTGCGGCTACGGGATGAGTTAACCTCAAGCCAGTGCGACAAGATGCACATGACCAATACCCTGCAGCGCGTCATCGACGCCGGTCGGGTAGCGATCCAGGCCGTTGCCTATTCAGGGGAGTGGGGAGAGGTCGACTCCAGCGAAGACCTCTCCGCGTACCAATAACCGGCACGCCGTATCAGCGGAAACGATCAACCTCGGAGCGCAGATCGGCGGCCAGCTTCTCCAGTTCCCTGGCGGTGACCGCCAGGTTGGAAACCACTTCTCGCTGCTCACTGTTGGCCAGCGCAATGCTCTGCAAATTGCTGCTCAGCAACGTCGCGGTACTGCTCTGCTCCTGAGTCGCCGTGGTGATTGCGGCAAACTGCTGCCCCGCCGAACGGCTCTGTTCATCAATGCGCGCCAGCGCCGACGCGACATTGGCGTTACGCGACAGGCCTTCCTGCATCAGCAGATTGCCCTGCTCCATGGTGCTGATCGCGTTGCCGGTTTCCTGCTGGATACTGTGAATCATGCCGGAGATTTCATCGGTCGCCTGACGGGTGCGCGATGCCAGATTACGCACTTCATCCGCCACTACCGCAAAGCCGCGACCTTGTTCACCGGCACGGGCCGCTTCGATCGCGGCGTTGAGCGCGAGCAGATTGGTTTGTTCGGCGATCGAGGTGATCACGCTGACGATGCCGCCGATTTCCTGGGAACGCTGACCCAATGTGTTGATCACGGTGGCGGTGGTGTTCAGCGCGCCGGCGATTTGCTCCAGAGAGGAAGACGCCTCGTCCATCGAGGTACGACCGATCTGCGTCTGCTGAGCGTTTTCCTGCGCCAGGCGCTGGGTGGCGCCCATGTTGTCGGCAATGTTCAGCGAGGTAGCACTGAACTCTTCCACCGCGCCGGCCATGCTGGTGATTTCACCGGACTGTTGCTCCATGCCTTCGTAGGCGCCGCCGGACAAACCGGACAGTGCCTGCGCACGGCTGTTGACCTCTTCCGAAGAGCGACGAATGTGCTCGACCATGGTCGACAGCGCCTGGCTCATCTGGTTGAACGCGCGGGACAGCTGACCGATCTCATCATTGCTCGACACGTTCAGACGCACGCTCAGATCACCGGCACCCAAAGCTTCGGCCTGCCGTACCAGATCGCTCAACGGCGCGAGTTTGCTGCGCAGCAGCCACACCACCGAACCCACCGCCAGCAACATCGCCAACAGGCTGCCGATCGCCAATTGCGTACCGACGCTCCAGGTCACCGCACGAATCTCGGCTTTCGGCATGCTCGCCACTACCGACCACGGGCCGCCGTCAAATGGTACGGCGATGCTGTAGAAGTCTTCCGAGGTATCGCTCCAGAACTCACCCTTGCCCGGTTTCGCAGCCAAGCCCTTGATCACCGGTACGGCTTGTTCCGGGGCCTGCACACCCGCCGGCGCCACCAGCCATTTATTCTGCTCGTCGAGCAACGCCAGCGACCCGCTCTGGCCGATGCGGAAACGCTTGAGATTGTCGAACTGAATGTTCTGCGCGTCGGTGTAGTCGAAACCGACGAACAGCACCGCAATCACCTTGCCGCTGCCATCGCGCACCGGGGTGTATTGAGTCATGTAGGAGCGATCGAACAACAAGGCGCGGCCGACATAACCCTGCCCCGCCATCAACTTCGCGTAAGCCGGGTGCGCGTGATCGAGCAAGGTGCCGATAGCGCGAGTGCCATCCTGTTTGGTCAGCGAGGTGCTGACCCGCACGAAGTCTTCGCCGCTGCGCACGAACAGCGTGGCGACGCCGGCCGTCATCTGCTTGAACTCGTCAACTTCCTTGAAGTTGTTGTTCAGCACTTCGCCGCCCAGGTGCAGGCCCGGGGTCTGGGTGCCGGCAACGGTCACCGGCTCACTCGGGTGAATGCTCAGACCTGCGCTGAAGCGCTTCTCGAACAACCCGCTCAGACGCTGGGTGCTTTCACGCAGCGTGCCGTGAAAGGTGCTCAGTTGGTCGGCCAGCAGCCGCGCCTCACTGGCCAAGTGCTCTTCACGGGTGGCGAGGTTGGCGGTATCCAGCGAACGCAGGGCGAACACCGTACTGCCGCTGATGACAATCGCCAGTATCACGGCGAGCGCGAGGCCCAGCTGCGAGGCGATCCGAGCGCGAGGTTGAGACATGGACAGCTCCTGGCCGAACTTGCCGATCCTCCTTGATCGCAGCTCGGATAATTTTCTAATGGGGGTGAATCGTGGAGACCGGCACGACGGTTCCACATGCACGTATTCGGCGGTAGAACCGAATACTTGAGCGATCAGCAGGGTTATGGCACAAGGCCGGCATTGTGGCGGCTCTAACGTTTCAGCTCAAGCGTGTTACAGCCGGCAGCGCCATGGCGCGGACTTCGCCTTGCAGGAAGTCGCTGAGGCGGCGCAAACGTTCACCTCCCGGACGGGTTTTTGGCCACACGAGGTAATAATTCAGGCCGCTGGCGACGGCGGTCGGCCACGGCAGACTCAAGCGCCCCTGCGCCACATCCTCGGCGACCATCAGCAAATCGCCCATCGACACGCCGTACCCACGAGCCGCCGCGATCATGCCCAACTCCAGGGTATCGAACACCTGCCCGCCCTTGAGCGAGACCTGATCAGACAGCCCCATGTGCTCCAGCCAACTGCGCCAGTCGCGGCGATCCGGTGTCGGGTGCAGCAACTCGGCGCTGGCCAGTCGCGCCACGTCCCAGGGCTGATCGTTCAGCAGGTTCGGCGCACCGACCGGAATCAGCTCCTCGGGAAACAGCTGGCTGGCCTCCCAGTCTGGCGGGAAATGTCCGTCGCTCAGAAGCACCGCACAATCGAACGGCTCATTGTTGAAGTCCACCGAATCCACGTCCATCCACGCGCTGGTCAATTGCACTTCGTTGCCCGGCTGCAAATGACGGAAGCGACTGAGCCGCGCCAGCAACCAGCGCATGGTCAGGGTCGACGGCGCTTTCATGCGCAGGATGTCGTCCTCGGCACGCAAGGTATTGCAAGCGCGCTCCAAAGCGGTGAACCCGTCACGGATGCCCGGCAACAGCATCCGCGCCGATTCGGTCAGTTGCAGATTACGCCCGCTGCGGTGAAACAGCCGGCAGGCGAAATGTTCCTCAAGCGTACGAATATGCCGACTGACCGCACTTTGAGTGATCGACAACTCTTCGGCGGCGCGGGTGAACGAGCTATGCCGCGCCGCCGCTTCAAATGCGCGCAGGGCATACAACGGAGGAAGTCGACGGGACATGCACAAAGCTCCTGTTTACGGGATACGGCCAATCTGTCGGCATCTTCTCAGGATGAGTTTTAATCATGCAACCCATCCTTTTTATCCCTTTGTGCAATCCCCTCCAAGCGCCGAGAATCGACGGTCCCTTGTTCCCTCTATTGATGAGTGGTGATGACCATGCAGCATCCTGTGCGTACCGAACTCTGGGCCATCCTGCGGCTATCGGGGCCGTTGATCGCTTCACAGTTGGCGCACATGTTGATGGTGCTGACCGACACCCTGATGATGGCGCGCATCAGCCCCGAAGCCCTGGCCGGCGGCGGGCTGGGCGCGGCGAGCTATTCGTTCGTGTCGATCTTCTGCATCGGCGTGATCGCTGCGGTCGGCACCCTGGTGGCGATCCGTCAGGGCGCCGGCGACATCATTGGCGCGGCACGCCTGACTCAGGCCGGATTGTGGCTGGCGTGGCTGATGGCGCTGGGTGCCGGGTTGCTGCTGTGGAATCTGAAACCGCTGTTACTGCTGTTCGGCCAGACCGAAACCAACGTCACCGCAGCCGGACAATTCCTGATCGCCCTGCCCTTCGCCCTGCCGGGCTATTTGAGCTTCATGGCCCTGCGCGGCTTCACCAGTGCAATTGGCCGGGCGACCCCGGTGATGGTCATCAGCCTTGGCGGCACGGTGGCCAATTTCCTGCTCAATTACGCATTGATCACCGGTATGTTCGGCCTGCCGAAACTGGGCCTGATGGGCATCGGTCTGGTCACGGCGATTGTCGCCAACTGCATGGCGCTCGCGCTGGCCTGGCATATCCGTCGGCATCCGGCCTACGACGCTTATCCATTGCGTACCGGCCTGTCGCGGCCAAATCGCCAATACTTGAAAGAGTTGTGGCGCCTCGGCCTGCCGATTGGAGGCACCTACGCAGTGGAGGTCGGTTTGTTCGCCTTCGCGGCGCTGTGCATGGGCACCATGGGCAGTACGCAAATGGGTGCGCACCAGATTGCCCTGCAGATCGTTTCGGTAGCGTTCATGGTGCCAGCGGGCATGTCGTACGCGATCACCATGCGCATCGGCCAGCATTACGGCGCCGGACAATTGAACGTTGCGCGGATGTCCGGGCGGGTCGGGATCGTCTTCGGTGCGGTGGTGATGCTGGGTTTTGCCATGGTGTTCTGGCTGCTGCCGAATCAATTGGTCGGGTTGTTCCTTGATCACAATGATCCGGCGTTTGCTGAAGTGATTCGCCTGGCAGTGAGCCTGCTGGCGGTGGCGGCGTGGTTCGAGTTGTTCGACGGCACGCAGACGATTGCCATGGGCTGCATCCGTGGGCTCAAGGATGCCAAGACCACGTTCTTGGTCGGGCTCGGTTGCTATTGGCTGATCGGTGCGCCGGCGGCGTGGTGGATGGCGTTCCACTTGAACTGGGGGCCGACGGGGGTGTGGTGGGGGCTGGCGCTGGGGCTGGCGTGTGCGGCAGTGAGTTTGACGCTGGCGTTTGAGTGGAAGATGAAGCGGATGATTCGGCGTGAACCTGCATCCTCAAGTCACTACACGGTCGCGCAGCCTGACTGAGATCCCTTGTAGGAGTGAGCCTTTGTGGCGAGGGGTTTTATCCCCGATGGGTGGCGAAGCCGCCCCAACACCGGTAGCTGAGGTTTATAAGATGTTCCCAGTGCTAAGGTTTGCGACTGCTTCGCAGCCGATCGGGGATAAATCCCCTCGCCACAATGTTGTTCCAAATTGAGTTATGGAGTTAGCTCACGACTTCCAGTGCTGGGTGCTGACTCGATCCGAAGGTCAGGTACGCCACTAGCTCCGCCAACGGCAGCGGCTTGCTGATCAGATAGCCCTGCACCTGATCGCAGCCAAACCCGCGCAGCAATTCGAGCTGCTCCGGCGTTTCCACCCCTTCCGCCACCACCTCCAGATGCAGGTTGTGCGCAAGATTGATCATCGCGTGCACCAGTTTGCGGTTTTCTTCGCGCTGTTCCATGCCGCCGACGAAGCTCTTGTCGATCTTCAGCAGAGTGATCGGCAGGCTGTTGAGGTGCACGAACGATGAGAATCCGGTGCCGAAGTCATCCAGCGAAAAGCGCACGCCAAGACGGCCGAGGGCGTCCATGGTCTGTTTGACCAGATCGCTGCGGCGCATCACCGCAGTTTCGGTCAGCTCGAATTCCAGCCACTGCGCCTCGACCCCACGTTCGGCAATCAGCCGACTGAGGGTCGGCAGCAACTGACTGTCCTGAAACTGACGGAAGGACAGGTTGATCGCCATGTGCAGCGCCGGTAAACCGTGCTCGCGCAGGGCCTGCATGTCGCGCAGCGCACGGGAAATCACCCAGTAGCCCAGCGGCACAATCAAGCCACTCTGCTCGGCCAGCGGCACGAATTCGCTTGGCGGCAGCAAGCCACGCTCACTGTGACGCCAGCGCACCAAGGCTTCGAGGCCGACGATCTGGCCGTCTTCGAGATTCAGCCGTGGCTGGTAATGCAGCTCCAGCTCATCGCGACGCAAGGCCCGGCGCAGCTCGCTTTCGAGGTCGGCCATGCTCCGTGCGTTGCGATTGATGCGTTCGTTGAAGATATGGAAGGTGCAGCCCTGGGTGCTCTTGGCCTGCTGCATGGCGATGTGCGCGTGCCACATCAGCGGGTCGGCGCCACCCTGTGCGCGGGCATGGGCAATACCAAGGCTCGAGCCGATCAACAGGCTTTCGCCGTCGACCCAATAAGGTTCGGCCAAGGCTTCGGTGATGCGTTCGGCCATCCACTCGGCGCGCTGCGGTGCGCGGCGGGTGTCGATCAGCAGGGCAAACTCATCGCTGCCGAGGCGCGCCAGTTGATCGCCGGCCTCCAGCTGGCTTTTCAGCCGCGAGACGACTTGCAGAATCAAGCGGTCGCCGGCCTGATGGCCGAGGGCGTCGTTGGCGTGACGGAAATTATCGAGGTCGAGATGCCCGAGCGCCAGGCCACGACCATCGCCTTCGGCAAGGCGCGCGGTGAGCAAGGTCTGGAAGCCCTGACGGTTGGCGATACCGGTCAGCGGGTCCTGTTCGGCAAGACGTTGCAGGGTGTTTTCGAGAACGCCGCGTTCGCGCACATGGCGCAGGCAACGCCGCAGCATGCCGGCATCGAGCGCGTCGAACACCAGCCAGTCACTGACGCCAACGGGCGCGGTCTCGGGTTCGTGTTCCAGCAGCAATACCGTCGGCAGGCTGCAACGACCGGGCGCCGGCTGCAACGCGGGAAGGGTCAACAGCACCGCATGGCGGTTGTCTTCGAACAAACTGCTGACCGACTCCCAGCTCGGCGCGCTGATCAGCACCGCCGCGCTCCCCATCGGAGCCAGACACTCACGCAATAACGCTGTCCACGCTGGCTCTTCGGCCAGTAGCAGCAAACGCAAGGGTTCGACAGGCGTAGACAAGCTAGCTCCCTAGACTCTGCAATGGTGTGGGCGGGGCATTATGCCGTTGCGCAGTTCAATGACCAAATGACAACGGTTATCAAAACGTTATTTTGTGTCACGAATGAGAACATTAGTCGCAAAATCTCCGCGCATCCTCCGCGAAAGTAACAAAACCGGCAAATTTGAATCGCGTGGTGCGTCACAAGTCGGACAGAGCAGCACAATTCTCTGAGCCTGTTAAAATGCCGGCCCATTTCGTCAACGACTCCCGAATTTTCGTATGTCCCGACTCAATCCCCGGCAGCAAGAAGCCGTGAACTACGTCGGCGGCCCTCTATTGGTGCTCGCCGGTGCTGGCTCCGGCAAGACCAGCGTGATCACGCGCAAGATCGCGCACCTGATCCAGAACTGCGGCATCCGCGCCCAGTACATCGTCGCCATGACCTTTACCAACAAGGCCGCGCGCGAGATGAAGGAGCGGGTCGGCACCCTGCTGCGTGCCGGCGAAGGTCGCGGCCTGACGGTCTGCACCTTCCACAACCTGGGCCTGAACATCATCCGCAAGGAACACGCGCGGCTGGGCTACAAACCCGGTTTCTCGATCTTCGACGAGACCGACGTCAAAGCCCTGATGACCGACATCATGCAGAAGGAATACGCAGGCGACGACGGCGTCGACGAGATCAAGAACATGATCGGCGCCTGGAAAAACGACCTGATCCTGCCGCCGCAAGCGCTGGAGAACGCGCGCAATCCGAAAGAACAGACTGCCGCGATCGTCTACACCCACTACCAGCGCACGCTCAAGGCGTTCAACGCGGTGGACTTCGACGACCTGATCCTGCTGCCGGTAAAGCTCTTCGAGGAGCACGCCGACATTCTCGAAAAGTGGCAGAACAAGGTGCGCTACCTGCTGGTCGACGAATACCAGGACACCAACGCCAGCCAGTACCTGCTGGTGAAAATGCTGATCGGCAAGCGCAACCAGTTCACTGTGGTAGGCGACGACGACCAGTCGATCTACGCCTGGCGCGGTGCGCGACCAGAAAACCTGATGTTGCTCAAGGACGACTATCCGTCGCTGAAAGTGGTGATGCTGGAGCAGAACTACCGCTCCACCAGCCGCATCCTGCGTTGTGCCAACGTGCTGATTTCGAACAACCCGCACGAATTCGAAAAGCAGCTGTGGAGTGAGATGGGCCACGGTGACGAGATCCGCGTGATCCGCTGCCGCAACGAGGACGCCGAAGCCGAGCGCGTGGCCATGGAAATCCTCAGCCTGCACCTGCGCACCGACCGTCCGTACAGCGATTTCGCGATCCTCTATCGCGGTAACTACCAGGCCAAGCTGATCGAGCTGAAGTTGCAGCACCACCAGGTGCCGTACCGCCTGAGCGGCGGCAACAGCTTCTTCGGCCGTCAGGAAGTGAAAGACCTGATGGCCTACTTCCGCCTGATCGTGAACCCGGACGACGACAACGCCTTCCTGCGGGTGATCAACGTGCCGCGCCGTGAAATCGGCTCGACCACCCTGGAAAAACTCGGCAACTACGCCACCGAACGCAAGATCTCGATGTACGCCGCCACCGACGAAATCGGCCTTGGCGAACACCTCGACAGCCGCTTCACCGATCGTCTGGCGCGCTTCAAGCGCTTCATGGACAAGGTCCGCGAGCAGTGCGCCGGCGAAGACCCGATCTCGGCGCTGCGCAGCATGGTCATGGACATCGACTACGAGAACTGGCTGCGCACCAACAGCTCCAGCGACAAGGCTGCCGACTACCGGATGAGCAACGTCTGGTTCCTGATCGAGGCGTTGAAAAACACGCTCGAGAAGGACGAAGAAGGCGAGATGACCGTCGAAGACGCCATTGGCAAACTGGTCCTGCGCGACATGCTCGAGCGTCAGCAGGAAGAAGAGGACGGCGCCGAAGGCGTGCAGATGATGACCCTGCATGCGTCCAAGGGTCTGGAATTCCCCTACGTGTTCATCATGGGCATGGAAGAGGAAATACTCCCGCACCGTTCCAGCATCGAAGCCGACACCATCGAAGAAGAACGCCGCTTGGCCTACGTGGGCATCACCCGCGCCCGTCAGACCCTGGCCTTCACCTTCGCTGCCAAGCGCAAACAGTACGGCGAGATCATCGATTGCGCGCCCAGCCGCTTCCTCGATGAGCTGCCGCCGGACGATCTGGCGTGGGAAGGCAACGACGACACACCGACCGAAGTCAAAGCCGTGCGCGGCAACAACGCATTGGCCGATATACGCGCGATGTTAAAGCGCTAGAATTGACCACTTTTTACTAGACCTTCGGCGCTCAAAGCGCCAAATGAGGACAGCTTCATGGAAGCATTGCAGCAGAAAATCCGCGAACAAGGCATTGTGCTTTCCGACCAGGTCCTGAAGGTCGACGCCTTCCTGAACCACCAGATCGACCCGGCCCTGATGAAGCTGATCGGCGACGAATTCGCCACGCTGTTCAAGGATTCGGGCATCACCAAGATCGTCACCATCGAAGCTTCGGGCATTGCCCCGGCGATCATGACCGGTCTGAACCTCGGCGTGCCGGTGATCTTCGCCCGCAAGCACCAGTCCCTGACCCTGACCGAAAACCTGCTGTCGGCGACTGTTTACTCGTTCACCAAGCAGACCGAAAGCACCGTCGCCATCTCCCCGCGTCACCTGACCAGCAGCGACCGCGTGCTGATCATCGACGACTTCCTGGCCAACGGTAAGGCGTCGCAGGCGCTGATCTCGATCATCAAACAGGCTGGCGCGACCGTGGCCGGTCTGGGCATCGTCATCGAGAAGTCGTTCCAGGGCGGCCGCGCCGAGCTGGACTCGCAGGGTTATCGCGTTGAGTCGCTGGCTCGCGTGAAATCGCTGAAGGATGGCGTCGTTACCTTCATCGAATAACCAAACGACTCAATACCTGTGGGAGCTGGCTTGCCAGCGATGGCGCCCTATCCTTCAACATCCAAGTTGACTGATACACCGCCATCGCGGGCAAGCCCGCTCCCACAGGTTTTTTTGTCGTTTTTTATTGCGCGGTGGCCTTCAGGCCGGTCAACAGCAGGCGCTGGAAAAGGTCTTCCTTCAGGCCTTCCGGGTTCGTGAGCTGCATCCGCTCCAGATGCTCTGGATACAACGAAGCCTCCGGCGCATCCAGCGCTGCTTTGCCCAGCTCCAGAATCTCGGTCAGCTTGAACTTGCTCTTCAGCCAGTTCAGCGCCCGCAGCAAATCCCTCTCTATCACTGTGAAATCACAGCCCAGCGGATACTCCGGAAACAGATGCGGATGCTTCGCTGCAATTGCCTGCAAACGTTGCGGCGTGTTCTCGGCAAATCGCGGATCGATGCGGAAACCCTTCGGCAATTTACCAACCTTCTGCGCCTGCTCGATCAGCCCCGGCTGGAAGCGTGAGTCGCTGATATTGAGCAACGCCTCAATGACCGCCGCGTCGGTCTTGCCGCGCAAATCAGCAATGCCGTATTCGGTGACCACGATATCGCGCAGATGCCGTGGAATCGTGCAATGGCCATATTCCCAGACGATGTTGGAACTGACATCGCCACCGGACTCACGCCAGCTGCGCAGTATCAGAATCGAACGCGCATCGTGCAGCGCGTGGCCCTGGGCGACGAAGTTGTACTGTCCGCCAACGCCGCTGAGCACCCGCCCGTCTTCCAGTTGATCGGCCACGCCTGCGCCCATCAGCGTCATGGTGAACACGGTGTTGATGAACCGCGCGTCGAGACGCTGCAAGCGCTTCAACTCTTCCTGCCCGTACAGCTCGTTGATGTAGCTGATGCGGGTCATGTTGAATTCGAGGCGCTTGCTCTGCGGCAGCTCGCGCAGGCGCTCGTAAAAACTGCGCGGGCCGAGGAAGAAACCGCCGTGCACCGAGATGCCATCGATTTGCGCCGCTTCATCGAGAGTGCCGGCATTGGCCTGTTCCTGCGTCTGCACGTCGGGGTAGACCTTGCGCCGGATGATCCCGGCGTCCGCCAGCACCAGCAGGCCGTTGACGAACATTTCGCTGCAACCGTACAGGCCTTTGGCGAACGGTCCGGTGCCACCCTCGCGCTCGATCAACTGCGCCCACTGGCTGAGGTTTATGTCGTTGAGCAACGCTTGATAACCGCCATTATCGGCCTGACGCGCGAGCAATGCGGCAGTCAGCGCATCGCCCATCGAGCCGATGCCGATCTGCAACGTACCGCCGTCGCGCACCAGCGTACTGGCGTGCAGACCGATGAAATGATCCTGAAAACCGACCGGCATGTTCGGTGTGGAAAACAGCGTGCTGCTGTCCTTCGCGTCGATCAGCAGGTCGAAAGTGTCGATGTCGACCTCGGCATCGCCAGGCATGTACGGCAGATCGGTGTGCACCTGCCCGACCAGCAGAATCGTCTCCCCAGCCTCACGGCGTTTGGCGATCATCGGCAACAGGTCGAGGGTGATGTCCGGGTTGCAACTCAGGCTTAGACGATCAGGATGTTCGCTACTGCTGGCGAGCAACTGCGCCACCAGATTCAGCCCGGCGGCATTGATGTCGCGGGCGGCGTGGCTGTAGTTGCTGCTGACGTAATCCTGCTGGGCCGGCGCGCTGTTGAGCAGGCTGCCGGGCTGCATGAAGAACTGCTCGATGCGGATATTGGCGGGCAGGCTGTCGCGTTGCAGATCGGCGAGGAAATCGAATTCGGGGTAATCACCGAAGACACGCTCGACGAAGGGCTCGATGAAGCGCTTCTGCAGACCGTCGCCCAGGCTCGGCCGCCCCAGGCAGAGCGCGGTGTAGATCGTCAGTTGCCGTTCGGGCAGGTCCTTGATGCGCCGGTACAGCGCGTTGACGAAATGATTGGGCTTGCCCAGCCCCAGCGGCAAGCCCATGTGGATATGCACCGGCAACCGTGCGAGCACGTCGTCCACTGCCTGTTCGATCGAACACAACTGCACCATCTGAAGCCTCCCGCCCGTTCCGTGAATAGAGGTAGACCGAGCTTGCCGGGGATTTACTTCAGAGGGAAGGCAATTACTGCGAAAAAAATGAAATAGGCGAGAGTGGTGTTTGGTGCAAGCACATCCAAAAAAACTTTCAACAATAACAATGAATTAAAAACACCAAGAGAATCATCGTACAAACCTGCAGCTTATTTCCTACATTGGTTCGAATTTAATCATGCAGAACTTCAAGACACTTCTGAATTGAAGTTATTTGAGTCACAGCTAGCATTAAAACGTAACACTTCATTAGCAACCAATGCCTTTAGGCCAAACATAAATTTATGAGGAAACGTTATAGAAATCGACTTCTTAGCAATCCGTAGTGCACGGGCACGCATTTTAAATTCAAGCGCACCTATTTCAACGTTGGCAATTCAAGCATTCAGCAACTTGAGTGCAGCCAGCAGTGGTTCGCGCCCATGCACTAGTTGCTGTTCACAATGTTGGCAGGGATGCTGCTACGCGACTTACATGTAGTTATGAGTCAGGGGCGGTCAATACGTGCCGCCCCTCTTACTTTCTTTAGGATTTTTACATTGAAAACGCCGATTGAGTTTTTAACTGAACCCTTGAACTCCAACCGAAGCCTTACCACTGACTGCCCGGTATGGCCATACCTGTCTTACTATATTTATCATATCGAAAAGAAACTTCCAAAAGCATCCGGAAACACCCTGAAAGCTCAGTCAGTTATTATCAGCGGCTTCGCAACTAACCTAGCAGCGAGAATTACCAACGCAGCTAATAATGTTCTAATCACTGAAAAACAAATATTTGAAAAATCCATCATCGGCCAAGAGATGGAAACTTCACTTTACTTCAAGTTAGTTAGCGAAAACAAAAACTATCTCACCGAGATTATTAAAGCCTATCCGGAGCTAGATCGAGTCCTCACCAAAATATCACAAAATTTTGTCGAATTTACGTTACAGCTTATTACTGACTTGATGGAAGACAGGCAGGAGATTAACGAAGTATTCAATATCGGGGCTGACGTCAATCTCTCCGCAATTGATGTCTCGGCTGGCGAAACGCATTATGGATCGAGGACCGTCTGCACGCTTTCCTTTAACTCCATAAAAATAGTTTATAAACCAAGAAATCTTAAACTTGAAGCGGAGGCATCCGGTCTTCTACTGTCTTTGAGCAGAGCCGCCGACAATGATTTTTGCGGATGGAAAATACCAGTTTACTTGGTGAAAAAAGAACATGGATGGTCAGAGCATACACCTCAAAAGCAGGCAGAAACTGAAGAAGATGTACGGCAATACTTTAAAAGGGCAGGGTTTTTATTAGGTTATTGCACTGCTTTTATGGCTGCTGACATTACCTCTGACAATCTGATTGCACATGGAGCAAGCCCTATACCAATTGATCTGGAGACAATTTTTTACAGCACATTAAACATTGAGACAATCCCGAGAGAAGTCCGATGGAATGTGACACAAACAAGTATTCTTCCGAATTGGACTTGGAAAGGCACCGATGGCATCGGTGTAGACTTGAGCGCGCTGGGTGGATTATCAGAGCAATATGTCAGTCTAAATCTGTATCAGCACTTAGAAGACGAAACAGGTCACAGCCAGTTTGGAATGGACGGAATTAAAATCTATCCAAATCAGAACGTTTTGCATCTTAATGGGAAACCCGCACAGCCGTGGGATTACGAAAAAGAAATCATTGAGGGCCTAAACGCACTATTTCTTATGTTGACCAATGAACAAACACTAATTTTTGAAAAGATTAAATCTTTTAGAGGTCGACAAAACAGGTATATTCCCAGACCGACCGCGACATATCACTACGCCATTCAATGTTCCCTGCATGCAACCTTAATGCGCTGCACTGACAAACGAACGGCCTTTCTGGAAAACATCCTTAATAACGACACAGCCCCCGCGATAGGTTTTCTTGACGCGGAGGTCTTAGCTTGCTTGGATCTGGACATACCTTTTGCTCGAGGACAAGCCGGTATTCTTGAGTTCTACGAACCCAGTTACAGCGGTTCAGGGCACCTCGATAGCAATGATTATATAAACGGAATAGATAACAGCATCCAATACATAAAAACCTTGGACAAAAACAGAATTGCATTTGAAAAAAAACTAACTTCAAATACCCTCTTAGCAATGAAAAATATGTATGAGCACGGAAATAAACTCACGGACCACTCCTTCAAACAACACGACGACGTGAAAGACGCCCGCTATTCGAATATAGACGAAATTATTAACAAAATCAGAGCGTCATCGAAAATCAACGCATGCTTGATCAATGAAATGTTACGTACCGAAATTTCGAGTAACGGACTCTGGCTAGGTTTTCACTCATCACCTGGTGGCTATATGGAATTCTCGGAGTTAGGAGATGATTTCTATTACGGGTTGTCCGGTATTCTTTATGGCTGCGTAGTGGCGGCCAGTCATAGTAGCGCCATAGATAAAACCCTGGTAACCGAACTACTCAATCATTGCCACACTAGAGTAATTAAAAAACTGACACATAAGGGTACGCACCTAGGGGGCTTTCACTTCGGTCTATCGTCTGCAATGATTCCGCTCCTGATAGCCTTAAATTATTTTGAGGATGAAAGGCAAAACCAACTGCTACAACTGTATAAAAAATATGTTGAAGACGTACTGACAGACCCGTGGTGGCAAAAATATTTTTGGGGTTCTGACTTTCTATCAGGCATGTTCGGCACTCTAAATGTACTCACACTGCTATTCGACCTTACCAAAGATTTATCGTTTTCCGATTTAGCTAGCTCCTTATACGAAAAAATAGAGACCGAACTCACTTTTATATCTGGAAGAAGACTAACCACATTCGACAATGCAATTACAACGAGAAGCGACGCTTTATTGAGTGGTCTATCTCACGGAATAATGGGATGCGCATACTCATTATTTTATTTTAATAACGTGATCGCAAAAAAAGATTCAATCCACGAATTATTCCTAGGATTTCTGTCTTGGGAGCTTAACGAATATGATGAGTCAATTGAAAATTGGCGTGACTACAGAAAACGCTCGGAATCAAGCGCCGGCGAGTTTGCGTGGAGCCACGGTTTACCTGGAAATTATTTGGCGATCAGCTATTTCGCAAACAATGGAGTCCAGCCCGCGCTAGATTTCTTGGAAAGGCACCCACCCAAAGCTGCATTCTCATATTCGAATCTCGAAAAGAGAAAGAGACCCGTCAATGACTCTTTATGTCATGGTGCTTACGGGATTCTGAATATCATGAAAAAGATCTCACCCGAATCGTTGCTCGATCCACAAGTTTTTCTATGGTCGAATATCATCAATTTAAGCGAACAAGACTCAAGAGTCTTGAGAACAAAAACTGCCGATCCATTAGGATTATGGATTGGGCGCGTGGGTTCACTACTCGGCTCCATTGGTTTGATTGACCGTAACTACGAGTTTCCATTTCTTCCGCACCAAATGGAATTTATCAAACCATGAAAAGCAACCTCATACTTTGCTGCTTTGGCCTGGGCGTCTCAGTTCTAACAAGCGCATCGCCCTACCTAATCGGTAATTCAATTAATTTGTATCTATCCCAAGATCGCCTATATTTATATGCACTCGCAGGCGCTTCGCTTCTTATCATCGCGACGCCTCCCTTGAAGCTAGCAGCTAACATGTATCTACAAAGGACTGCTGCCAAGACAAGATATACTCTGAAAAGGAAAATCCTAACGCACCTGCGAAGCAAGGCATCCACACACACGAGAAACCAGGGTGAACAGATCGAACTCATAGACGGTGATGTTGACGGCTCGATGTATCTTTACCACTCGGTATTCTTTGACACTTCACTCAACTTCAGCATCATAATCTTCGCACTGATTATAACAGCTCAGTATCATCCACTTCTGGCGCTAGCCCCCCTTGGCGGTCTGCTATATGCCTCAGCTGCATATTTTATAACCCGGAAAAAGAGCGAAACCCTTTTTGAAGAATACGTACAAAAAAACACCGTTGCAATCGGGGCAATCTGTGCGCATGTATGCAATGCAAAACCATACAACGATAGAGTCAAGCTGGACATCAAAAACATTGAGCGCCTCGCTTTTCGCTCAAATCTGAAAGCATCATTTTTCGAATCAATTTCAGGAATCTGTTACTTGGTAGCGATAGTTTTTTTATTCTTGATATCTGCTCATTTAATAAGTGAACGCGCTTTGACAACAGGCGCTATCTTTGCCTCCGCCATCTACCTCGAACGCGTGCTCAGCCCAACTATGTCGCTTATATCCATTTACTACTCAAGCAGAGAGGCCTCTTATCGCCGCAACCGAATTCTGAGCTATAAACTACAGTACGGGGGGCGTTGAATTATGCTTATGTGCTTGCAGAAAAACGTGGCATTATTTTTGTTTTCAACAATGTGCCTGACTTTAGCAGCTGCATGTCAGTTGCTAATACCTTCGATCGTGGCAGAGGGACTTACTGCTCTCAGCAGTGGTGCTGTAAGCACTAATCTGTATTTCATTCTCACCGCTGTTTTTTTATCAAAACTCGCGACGCAAACTCTGGGCAGCTCCATGGCGGCGCTCATGGAAGCGAAATCTCGCTTTTCACTCATCAATTTCATTGTGCATGATGAAAGACCTTGTCCATTAAGCTGTCGCGTGACGATGATCAAAGAAGATGCCGAGAAAATTGCTTCAGTCCTTCATGACTCAATTCATCTGGCAGGATCTTGTATTCTGACATTTGCCACAGCCTATATCTTACTTCGTGAAAACGCTTATTTTTTCATCCCCCTGACATTTATCATTGTGTTGACCTGTGTGCAGTTAAAATTTGTCAAACCACAAATCCAGAGTCTGTATAAAGCAGAAATGATCAATGAAGACCTGTACAAGGAGTCGCTCATCAGCACTTTCAGTTCACCCACAACTGATGAGCAAAGTTATCAGGCACTTATCAGCAGTAGTAATGAATGTTTAAGGAACACAATACTAGCACGCTACAAATATCAAAAAGCCAACGCCATTCAGTGCTTCTGGCCGGAAATGGCTATCTCGGCCGGGACAGTATCGGTCATCATTTTTAGCGCCACTGCGACGCCGGAGTTATTCGGCGAGCGTCTTATTGCCTATCTTGGCTACGTCGGGATTTTTACCATGACTAGCACGAGTTCGATAAGACTTGGCATCACGATGATTGGAGTAAAGGTATCCGTAGGCAGAGTATTCAGGGGGCACCAATATGAATGATTTATTCATCCAGCAGATACGCCTGAAACCAGACAGGGTAGCGGCTCATTTTCTACGCGGCCTTTTTCCGCTTCAATTCAGTAACAGAATTACCGTATTTATCGGTGAAAACGGTTCTGGAAAATCCACGCTGCTTGAAGCACTTGCCATCAATTTAGGATGCAATCCAGAAGGCGGCGGGAAGAACTTCAACTTTTCGACCGAGAATACTCACTCGGAATTACACGAAACTCTGAGACTATCAAAAGGTTATCGAAGGGAGAAGGATGTATTTTTCTACAGAGCCGAAACCTTTTATAACTTGAACACTGCGATTCGCAAGCTTGATCAAGAGACAAGCTTTGATCCCGAAATAAAGACCTATTATGGCGGTGTGGATCTGCATTGCATGTCTCATGGCGAAGCAATGGAGGCACTGTTTCAACACCGGTTCAAAGCTCAGGGGCTGTATGTTCTTGACGAACCGGAAGCGTCGCTATCTCCATTGAGGCAATTGGTATTTATCAACCGCGTAATGGAGCTATCGCGCAAAGGCGCACAGTTCATCATTGCTACTCACTCACCTCTCATTATGTCGATCCCGGGATGTGATCTGAGACAGATATCGGAAGGGCGCTCCGAACCAATAGCCCCGGTAGATACTGATGCTTATGCTGTGTACAAAGCTGTGCTTAATTCTTCCGGCGCCTATATCGTGAAAAACATGCAGTGAGATTGCAGACACAAAAAAACCGTCCGAAGACGGTTTTTTTCATCAGATGCGCGCCTTACTTCAGGCCGGACATCTTCTGGATTGCGCCCTTGAGCTCGTCATCCGAGCAATCGGCGCAGGTGCCTTTCGGCGGCATGGCGTTGATGCCGGTGATGGCTTTGGCCAGGATGCCGTCGAGACCGCCTTGGTGATCGGCGCGGTCTTTCCAGGCCGCCGTGTCACCGATTTTCGGTGCGCCCAGCAGGCCGGTGCCGTGGCAAGCGTTGCAATGTTTGGCAATCACTTCATCCGGGGTTTTCGCACCGCCACCGCCGCCGGCAGTTGCAGCCACTTCCATCCCCTTGCATTCCTGCCCTTGAACACACACCTGGCCAACCGGCTCGAGGCGTTTGGCAATGTCGTCATTCGTCGCAGCTTGAGCGCTGACAGCCCAGAGGGCCAGTACGGTTGCTGGTGCGGCCAGCATTTTCATAATTAGGTTCACGCGTTCACCCTCAATGGTGGCTATTCACGCCTGCGGCCACGGTTCGCAGGCGGGCGGAAGTATAGCGGGTAGCCCGCCACACTGAAACAACCCCATAGTCGAAGGGGTTATACCGCACGGTGGAAAAACTCGTTGGATGCCTTCGCCGTCATGGCTTGGCGCCTCTATCTTTAAAAATTCGCCGGCGTGGCTGCGCTGATTAGTCGCGCAGGCGCGTCGAACGGATTACGGAAACGATGCGGCTTGGTACTTTCAAAGTAGTAGCTGTCGCCGGCTTCGAGAATAAAAGTTTCCAGACCCACCACTAGCTCCAGACGACCTTCGACCAGAATCCCGGTTTCCTCGCCCTCATGGGTGAGCATTTCTTCGCCGGTATCGGCGCCCGGCGGGTAGATTTCGTTGAGAAACGCGATAGCCCGGCTCGGGTGTGCGCGGCCGACCAGCTTCATGGTGACGGCGCCGTCGGAAATGTCGATCAGCTCGTTGGCCTTGTAGACGATCTGGGTCGGGACTTCCTGCAGGATTTCTTCGGAAAAGAACTCGACCATGGACATGGGAATGCCGCCCAGAACTTTTCTCAGCGAACTGATCGAAGGGCTGACGCTGTTCTTTTCGATCATCGAAATGGTGCTGTTGGTGACGCCCGCGCGTTTGGCGAGTTCACGCTGGGAAAGCCCTTTGAGCTTGCGGATCGATTGCAGTCGTTCACCGACGTCCAAGGCTGGAGCCTCCAGAGTGTTGTAGAAATATTGAGCGTTATCATGGCGACAGCGTTCAGTATTTACAACACTCGGGACCCGTCGCAGCCTCAAGCCTCGGAATAGAGCCTTGGCACTCGACGCAGGTTGCAGAAGATCTGGTAGGGAATGGTGTCGGCCCACTGCGCGACTTCGCTGGCGAGGATGTTTTTGCCCCACAGCTCGACGGTCGAACCGAGGTCCGCTTCCGGCACATCGGTAAGGTCGATGCAGAGCATGTCCATCGACACGCGGCCAAGGATGCGGCTGCGTTTACCGGCCACCAGCACCGGTGTGCCAGTCGGCGCCTGACGCGGGTAGCCATCGGCGTAACCCATGGCCACCACGCCGATGCGCATTGGCTTGTCAGTGATGAATCTGGCGCCGTAGCCGATAGGCTCGCCGGCCGGCAATTCACGCACGCAGATGACTTTCGATTCGAGAGTCATCACCGGTTGCAGGCGATCAGCCACGGCGTTGGCTTCTTCGAACGGCGTGGCGCCGTAGAGCATGATGCCCGGGCGAACCCAGTCGCTGTGGATCTGCGGCCAACCGAGCACGGCAGGCGAGTTGCGCAAGCTGACTTCTGCAGCCAGACCCTGGCGAGCCGCCTCAAACACCGCAACTTGCTCGGTGCTGCTTTGCTCGTGCAATTCATCGGCACGGGCGAAGTGGCTCATCAAAACGATCTTCGCCACCTTGCCGCTGGCCAGCAGGCGTTGATACGCCGCCGGGTAATCCTTTGGATGCAAACCGACGCGGTGCATGCCCGAATCGAGTTTCAGCCACACAGTGATGGGTTTGCTCAGCGCAGCCTGCTCGATCGCTTCGAGTTGCCACAGCGAGTGCACCACGGTCCAGAAATCATGCTCGACGATCAGCGCCAGTTCATCGGCCTCGAAGATGCCTTCGAGCAACAACACCGGGGCCTTGATGCCGGCGGCGCGCAGCTCCAGCGCTTCTTCTATGCAGGCGACGGCGAAACCATCGGCCTCGGCCTCCAGCGCCTGGGCGCAACGCACCGCGCCATGGCCATAGGCATCAGCCTTGATCACGGCGAGCGCCTTGGCGCCGGTGACTTCGCGGGCAATTCGGTAGTTGTGGCGCAGGGCTTCTAGGTCGATCAGGGCACGGGCAGGACGCATGGCGGCAGACTTCTAGGCGGTCATGGGAATAAAAACCGGCGCTGGCTGACGGCGTGAACCGCCAACAGCACCGGGAGAGGGATCTTTACAGCGGTTTACGGCAGCGCGGCGACGATGGAAATCTCAACCAGGATGCTCGGCTTGGCCATCTTCGCTTCGACGGTGGCACGGGCCGGGGCGGCGCCTTTGGGCAGCCACTGATCCCACACTGAGTTCATCCCGGCAAAGTGCGCTTCGATGTCGTTCAGGTAGATCGTCGCCGACAACAGGTGCTGTTTATCGGTGCCCGCGAGATCGAGCAGGCGCTCGATATTGGCCAGTACGTCGCGAGTCTGCTGTTCAATCCCGGCGTCGAAATCGTCGCCGACCTGCCCGGCCAGATACACGGTGCCGTTGTGGCTGACGATCTGACTCATGCGCTCATTGGTGAGCTGGCGCTGGATTGCCATGTTTTGCGGACTCCTGGGTCTTGTTGCCGTAACGGGAAATATCGAGGCCTTCGGCGCTGATCTGCGGCTTTTTCTTCGCCATCAGGTCAGCCAGCAAGCGACCGGAACCGCACGCCATGGTCCAGCCGAGAGTGCCGTGACCGGTGTTGAGGAACAGGTTCTTGAACGGGGTGGCGCCAACGATCGGCGTGCCGTCCGGCGTGGTCGGACGCAGGCCGGTCCAGAAGCTCGCCTCGGCCAGATTGCCGCCCTGAGGATAAAGGTCGTTGACGATCATCTCCAGGGTTTCGCGGCGACGCGGGTTGAGCGACAGGTCAAAACCGGCGATCTCAGCCATGCCGCCGACGCGAATACGGTTGTCGAAACGGGTGATCGCGACCTTGTAGGTCTCGTCGAGAATGGTCGAGGTCGGGGCCATCGCCGGATTGGTGATCGGCACGGTCAGCGAGTAACCCTTCAAAGGATAAACCGGAGCTTTGATGCCCAGCGGCTTGAGCAGTTGCGGCGAGTAGCTGCCGAGGGCCAGCACGTAACGGTCGGCGGTTTCCAGCTTGCCGTCGATCCATACGCCGTTGATGCGGTCACCGGCGAAGTCGAGTTTCTGGATGTCCTGGCCGAAGCGGAATTCCACACCCAGTTTCACCGCCATTTCAGCGAGACGGGTGGTGAAGATCTGGCAGTCGCCAGTCTGGTCGTTCGGCAGGCGCAAAGCACCGGCGAGGATGTCGGTGACATTTGCGAGTGCCGGCTCGACGCGGGCAATGCCGGCGCGGTCGAGGACTTCAAACGGTACACCGGACTCTTTCAGCACGGCGATGTCTTTGGCGGCGCCATCAAGTTGCGCCTGGGTGCGGAACAGTTGCGTGGTGCCGAGGCTGCGGCCTTCGTAGGCGATGCCGGTTTCGGCGCGCAATTCGTCGAGGCAGTCACGGCTGTACTCGGACAGACGCACCATGCGCTCTTTGTTCACCGCGTAACGGTTGGCGGTGCAGTTGCGCAGCATCTGCGCCATCCACAGGTATTGATCGATGTCGGCGGTGGCCTTGATCGCGAGAGGCGCGTGACGTTGCAGCAGCCACTTGATCGCCTTGAGCGGTACGCCCGGCGCGGCCCACGGCGAGGCGTAGCCCGGCGAGACCTGGCCGGCGTTGGCGAAACTGGTCTCCATGGCGGCGGCTGGCTGCCGGTCGACCACCACCACTTCAAACCCGGCACGGGCCAGATAGTAAGCACTGGCGGTACCGATGACGCCGCTACCCAAGACCATTACGCGCATTTTGTATCCCTCATCGCGGCAGGGGCCGCGTACGTCTGTTGTTAGAGCAATGATGCGCGCAGTGTAAAAAATAAATGCCAGTGCTTTTCACTATATAAGCGCCTATATTTGGCGACAATTCTCGGCAAAAACCCTTTTCACGGAGGCGCATCCCCTATGCGTACCAACACTCAGACCAAACGTGAGCTGGACAAGATCGACCGCAACATTTTGCGGATCCTGCAGGCGGACGGGCGGATTTCCTTCACCGAGCTCGGGGAAAAGGTCGGCCTCTCCACCACGCCGTGCACCGAGCGGGTGCGGCGTCTGGAGCGTGAGGGGATCATCATGGGCTACAACGCCCGGCTGAATCCGCAGCATTTGAAGGGTAGCTTGCTGGTGTTCGTCGAGATCAGCCTCGATTACAAATCCGGCGACACTTTCGAAGAGTTCCGACGTGCGGTGCTGAAGTTGCCGCATGTGTTGGAGTGCCACTTGGTGTCAGGGGATTTCGACTATCTGGTGAAGGCGCGAATTTCCGAGATGGCCTCGTACCGCAAGCTGTTGGGCGACATTCTGTTGAAGCTGCCGCATGTGCGCGAGTCGAAGAGCTATATCGTGATGGAAGAGGTGAAGGAGAGCCTGAGCCTGCCGATCCCGGACTGATTTTTGCCGGGCCTGACCCGGCCCTATCGCTGGCAAGCCAGCTCCCACAGGTTCAGTGTCCAACGCAAATTCTGTGTCCGACAACAATAACTGTGGGAGCTGGCTTGCCAGCGATGGCCTCGACTCGGTCAGGAGTGAACCCACTAAACCAACACCTGCCGATTCGCCGCCATGTACTCGAAGATCTGCTTTTCTGCGCGCGGATGAATCAGCTCCACCGGCCCCCGCCCATTCGGGCACGGCAATGTTTTGGTGGTGCCAAACAACCTGCAAATCAACGGCCGCTCGCCATACACCGTGCAGCCATTCGGCCCCAGGTGCACACAGTTCAGCTCTTCCATCGCCGCATCCTGCTCGGCGCGGGTCTTGCGCGGCAGGCGCGCCATTTCTTCCGGCGATGTTGTCACCGGCCCACAACAATCGTGGCAGCCGGGCACACACTCGAACGAGGGAATCTGCTGACGCAGGGTGCGGATTTTCTCGCTGTTACAGCTCATCGAAACGGTGACCAACGTGGAATAGGCGGCAATTGTGCCGCAAAAGCCGCAATCCAGACACCGTAGACCGACCAATGTTGCCCACCTTCGCGGGTGCGGCTTATGCTCCGTCAAATTTTCTCGACACCCCGCTCAGGATGACGCCCATGACCGCCCGCGCCCAAACCACCGCGAGCCAACCCCACGTTGCCTCTTACTACGCCGCCAGCAGCCTGCCGCAACCGGACCATCCGCGGCTGCAAGGTGAAGTGATTGCCGACGTGTGCGTGGTCGGCGGCGGCTTTTCCGGGCTGAACACCGCGCTGGAACTGGCCGAACGCGGCCTCAGCGTGGTGCTGTTGGAAGCACACAGGATCGGCTGGGGCGCGAGCGGTCGCAATGGTGGGCAACTGATTCGCGGCGTCGGTCATGGTCTCGACCAGTTCGCCAACGTGATCGGCACCGACGGCGTGCGGCAGATGAAATTGATGGGCCTGGAAGCCGTGGAAATCGTCCGCCAGCGCGTCGAGCGCTTTCAGATCCCCTGCGATCTGACCTGGGGCTATTGCGACCTCGCCAACAAGCCGTCTGACCTCGAGGGTTTTGCCGAGGACGCCGAAGAGCTGCGCAGCCTTGGTTATCGCTACGAAACCCGTCTGCTGCAAGCCAATGAAATGCACACAGTGGTCGGTTCCAAACGCTACGTTGGCGGCTTGGTCGATATGGGGTCCGGGCATCTGCATCCGCTGAATCTGGCATTGGGCGAAGCCGCAGCGGCGCAGCAACTGGGCGTGCAGCTGTACGAGCAATCGGCGGTGACCCGCATTGATTACGGCCCTGAAGTGAAAGTGCACACGGCGCAAGGCTCGGTGCGGGCGAAGACGCTGGTGTTGGGATGCAACGCCTATCTCAATGGCCTCAACCCGCAACTCAGCGGAAAGGTCCTGCCCGCCGGCAGCTACATCATCGCCACCGAGCCGCTGTCCGAAGAGCAGGCGCATGGCCTTTTGCCGCAAAACATGGCGGTCTGCGACCAGCGTGTGGCGCTGGATTACTACCGGCTCTCGGCGGATCGCCGATTGCTGTTCGGCGGCGCCTGTCATTACTCGGGGCGCGACCCGAAGGACATCGCCGCGTACATGCAGCCGAAGATGCTCGAAGTTTTCCCGCAACTGGCCGGAGTAAACATTGATTATCAGTGGGGCGGCATGATCGGCATCGGCGCCAACCGTTTGCCGCAGATTGGCCGGCTCGCGGATCAGCCGAACGTGTATTACGCCCAGGCGTATTCAGGGCATGGGGTGAACGCCACGCACCTGGCGGGCAAGTTGCTCGCCGAGGCGATCAGCGGGCAGCACAGCGGCGGCTTTGATCTGTTTGCCAAGGTGCCGCATATCACCTTTCCAGGGGGCAAGCATTTGCGCTCGCCGTTGCTGGCGCTGGGGATGTTGTGGCATCGACTTAAAGAGTTGGTCTGATCGATTCTCGGCGTTCTTGCGGACGCCATCGCTGGCAAGTCGAATCGTCGCACCGCAGCTCCCACAGTGATTAGCGGTGTTCACAAAATCAGTGTCCAGCACAGACCCTGTGGGAGCTGGCTTGCCAGCGATGAGGCCCGAAAAACAATACAGCTCTCAGATCCGCCAGCACGGTTTCAAGCCCTCCTCCAGCGCCTGCTCCCGCGTCAGCCGACATCCTTGAGCTGCTCGGGCGTCAAACCGAGCAATGCCTTGCGCGTGTGCAGACGATGCCAGAACAGACCCCAGCGACTGAGGCCGGACGGCGCGTTGCGCATGGCCGTGTTCCACGCACTGTCCTCCTGCCCTGCCTCCAGTTCCTGACTGTGTAACGTCAGCCGCACATCGCTCAAGCCGTTCATTTTTGTCGCTCCTGTTTACTTGGGTAGCCAGAGATTCCATGATGCGCGGGTCGGCAAAAGCATTACAGATTCAACACATCTGTATTATTTCCATACAGATTTGCTGTTTCTGCCACTGAATTGTCGATTTACGCCGCATCTGTACTGGTTTTTCGAATCACCTGCATTGAGGCAGTGCCATGACGCTTTATGTGAACCTCGCCGAGCTGCTCGGCACCCGCATCGAACAAGGCTTCTATCGTCCGGGTGACCGGTTGCCGTCGGTGCGCGCCTTGAGCGTAGAACATGGCGTCAGTCTCAGCACGGTGCAGCAGGCTTACCGCATGCTTGAGGACAGTGGCCTGGCCACGCCGAAACCCAAATCAGGCTATTTCGTGCCGGTCGGCCGCGAGTTGCCGGAGTTGCCCGCCGTCGGCCGTCCGGCGCAGCGGCCGGTGGAGATCTCGCAGTGGGATCAGGTGCTGGAACTGATTCGCGCGGTGCCGCGCAAGGATGTGGTGCAACTCGGTCGAGGCATGCCCGACGTCACCTCACCGACCATGAAACCGCTGCTGCGTGGCCTGGCGCGAATCAGTCGTCGGCAGGACATGCCCGGTCTGTATTACGACAATATCCACGGCACCCTCGAACTGCGCGAACAGATCGCCCGATTGATGCTCGACTCCGGCTGCCAGTTGAGCGCCAGCGACCTCGTCGTCACCACCGGCTGCCACGAAGCGCTGTCCACCAGCATCCACGCGATTTGTGAGCCGGGCGACATCGTCGCGGTGGATTCGCCGAGTTTTCACGGCGCCATGCAGACCCTCAAAGGGCTGGGCATGAAGGCTCTGGAAATCCCCACCGACCCGCTCACCGGCATCAGCCTCGAAGCGCTGGAACTGGCGCTGGAGCAATGGCCGATCAAGGTCATTCAGCTCACGCCCAACTGCAACAATCCGCTCGGCTACATCATGCCGGAGTCGCGCAAACGCGCGCTGCTCAACCTCGCGCAGCGCTTCGACGTGGCGATTATCGAAGACGACGTGTACGGCGAACTGGCCTACACCTACCCCCGTCCGCGCACGATCAAATCCTTCGATGAAGATGGCCGCGTGTTGCTGTGCAGTTCGTTTTCCAAGACCCTGGCGCCGGGGCTGCGCATCGGCTGGGTTGCGCCGGGCCGCTATCTGGAACGCGTGCTGCACATGAAATACATCAGCACCGGTTCCACCGCGCCACAACCGCAGATCGCCATTGCAGAATTTCTCAAGTCCGGCCATTTCGAACCGCATTTGCGGCGGATGCGCACGCAATACCAGCGTAATCGCGACCTGATGATCGACTGGGTAACCCGCTATTTCCCGGCCGGCACCCGCGCCAGCCGTCCGCAGGGCAGTTTCATGTTGTGGGTGGAATTGCCGGAAGGTTTTGACACCTTGAAACTCAATCGTGAGCTGCATGATCAAGGCGTACAGATTGCCGTCGGCAGCATCTTTTCCGCCTCGGGCAAGTACCGCAATTGCCTGCGCATGAACTACGCAGCCAAACCGACGCCGCAGATCGAAGAAGCGGTGCGCAAGGTCGGCGCGACGGCAATCCGGCTGCTGGCCGAAGCGAACACCCTCAACTCAGGCTGAAACGTGCAGGCGGGTCGTCTTCAGTCGAGCAGAAATGTCCCCTGTGCCTCATGACGGGTCAAGTCGCGAACCCGGCTCATGGCTTCATCCACATGGGCCTCGATCCGCAACTCGACCTCCAGATGTCCGCCCTGGACAACTGCACCTGAACGCCATGTCACCAGGCGCTCACCCGGGCGCAACAGATCCGCCTCGACGGCGTCATCGCCGGCCCGCCGCAGTCGCACTGCCATTCCGTCCAGCCGCGCCGCAATGATGCGGATCTGAAACGTACCCGCAGACCAGCGGTAACGCTGGGCATCCGCCATCGTCGCAACGAACCCCCACGTCATGGCACGAGGAACGGCGCATTGAATTCGCAAATGGAGCGTGCGCCCACCGAAACCGCCGCCCTCACCGAACGAGCCCGAACGCTCGAACAGCTCGGCCCGAGTGAGTGATCCAAAATCCACCCCCACCGGGGACAGCCCCAGTCGGCATTGGTCGCTCGCCAGCGCAAAAGGTGAGAACAGGCAAACAAGCAAGACCACAGTAACCAATACATTCATGTCAGACACTCGCTCAGGACAGCTCGACAGGGGTGCACATCGCATCGACGCGCTCAATCTGTGCGCTGTCTTCGGGGGCATCGGAAAGGGCGAACTGCAAAATGCACCGTGTGGTGTCGGGCAGTTGCACCAGCAAGGTCTGATCGGACTTCACATCCGGCAGAAAAATGGTTCCGGACTCCAGCACGGTTGTCAGATAACGGCCCTGCTCGTCCTCGACTGTCAGCCCCTGAGTCAGCCACTGCCGATCAACTGTCATGGCCCTCAACAACAAACGCCTGACAGTCACGATAGAGAAATCCAGGTGCTTCACCGAGCCGCGCCCCATCGTCACCTCTTGCAACCCGTCGAGCACCTCGACATTACGCGGCAGACTCAAAGGATCGACTTCCAGCCTGGCCGTCGAATAGGCAGGGAGCGTCGCGGCTATCGCGTGGCCTGTGCCGTCGGTCCAGACCGGGCCCTGAGGCGTGTTCAGTTTGACGCCGGCCCGATCACCGGCCTTCAGCACGCCAATCGTGTCTCTTAGCGGATAGGGCGACAATGTCACACCGTCGCGATGAAACGCTGCGCCTCCACGTAGTCCCACGTCATAGTCCGTCGCACCGGAGCGCTGGCCGACCCCCAGATCAAGGCTTGTGTAGTACGGCAGGGCGTTGATGCGCGCAGCGTAGTTGGCGGACGCCGCGTCCGGATATTCCGCCCGGACGGTGTAAGCCAGGTTTTCGCTGAGCACATCGCTGACCGCCAGGCCCTTGCGCGTTCCGGATTGTTCATCAGTGCGCAGGTAACTTCGCAGCCTCGCCTGACCGCCAAGCGGAACCCCCAGGGTCAGATAGGCGGAAGTACCCCGCCTCTCTCGCGATTGCCCCCCCACATCCCGTTCCAGACTGACGGAAAGGCTGATTCGCTGTGGCAATGTCCGTGACCAGGACAAACCCGTCCGCGATTGTGGCGGTGCGCCCTCGCTCAGGTAACGCGACCACGTCGCACCAAAGGCGCCCCAGTGTTCGGTCGAGAGATTGAGTGAACCCTGTAAGTGGTTGCGACTGCGTGACCCGGGCTCGCCGCGCTCCTGATTCCAGCCGGTATCCGATAGCGTGCGAAAACCCCCGCTCTGATGCACCGCGATCAGGCTGGTCGACAGTGTTGGCGATATTGACGCGTTAAGCGTCATCTGCACCTGATTGCCGGACACGCCCTCGACGCCCGCGTCAGAAAACACTTGTTGCACGCCCAGGTTGAGATCGCCCCACTGCCTTTGCAACCCCCAACCTGCCGACAGATAGTCCGTTCCCGCCAACAAGCCGCCGGTGATGCGACTGACTCGGTTCCAGTCCCAGTCCTTGCTGAATGTGGCAAAGGACGGCGCATGTCGGTCGTCCGTTCCCAGTCGCCGTACGCTACCGAGCGCAAAATTGAATCCACCCGTCCCCTCAACCATCCCCTCGCGCAGGTTGGCGGACGGAACCTGGTATCGCCGTATCTGCCCATCTTGCTCATGGACGCTCACTTCAAGATCGAGCTGATTGCTCAACAGTGGCAACGCACGCAACGTAAAGGGGCCGCCCGGCACCATCGTGGTGTAGATCACCACACCGTTCTGCCGGACCTCGATCCGGGACGGCGAGTAAGCCACCCCTTCGACGTGACCACGAGCACCGTTCTGCGCGGCACGCAACTGCGCGAATGCCGTCTCGGGAAGGATCTGCACACCAGTGAAGGATTCACCGGCAAAGAGCGCTGAGGCCAGATTCAACTGACCGACTTGCACACTGGCCTCGTAGGCCTCCAACGTGCGCATGCCATAGGCGTAAAGATGTTCGAATCGCGTACTGCCGGGTAACGCCGTGTAAGACTGCCGGCTGCGCAATATCCAGTTTCCGGCATTCAAGCCGACTTCGGAGCCAAGGTTTCGATAAGTGCTGCGCTGCCCTCCGAGCTCGCTGCCCGCCACCAGCAAGTCGTAGTTGAACACGCCGGCGACACCACCATCGTCAAAGTCATGCGCGGTACGCTCCGGCAACGCAAGGGTTCTGGTGGGCACCAACAACTCGACCTGCTCCCTGCCTGGATACAGTTGCACAATGGCGTCGGGAAAACCTTCTTTGACGGTCACGCATCCATCCGGTTGCGACTTGGCCACCGGAGACAAGGGCCGTATGCCGGCAGCCTTCAACCACTGCGGCTCCAGACACAACTCGCCATGAGCACTGAAGGTCATGCGCACGCGCCCCTTGGGCTGACCGTTGACCTCCAGCGCGACTAAACGCGAGCCTTGGGTAAAGCGCGGCGAATCACGAAAATATTGCGCCAGTGCCGGATCGATTCCGCGGTCCTTCAGTACTTTGGCATCAAATTCCACAGGCTCGCGCGCTGTCACGAAACTCGAACCGCTCACCAGAACCACCATCAGCCAACGGCGAAAATTGACCCACACTAGCGAGTGACCGGGGCATCGAAGTGTTCAACCGAAAATCCGTAAGTGGTCGCCGGATAGATCCGCACCGACATTGTTCGTACGGAGGTGCTCAAGGGCAGCGCAATGTTCAAGCGTTCGCCGGGCAAGATGTAGGTACGCGGCAAATTGGCCATGTCTGAGCCGGGCAACGGCACAAAGGCTTTGGCCAGCCGTACGACATAAGGGCTGGGGTTGAACACCTGTAGGCCGCCAGGTGTGGCACTCCAGCTCAGTCGTTTCCACGGCTCTCGTTCAACCGCCAGCCCAGCGGGACGCAGAATCACCGGCAAATTCTGCCTTATCCCCAGGCTGACTCGGGCGCCACTGGAGTCTGCTGCAGGAGCAATGCCTTCAAACACCACCCGCTTCAAGCGCTCGACCTGCAAAGAACGGGGGTTTTGCAGGATGAACCGCACCTGCTGAATGCCGCCCGCTTCGACGCGCGCCAGAGGGGGCGTAACGAGGAGCAGTATTTCATCATCCTGCTCGACGTTTTCAACACTTGAATGCAGCAACGCAGGATGCAAATCCGTGTTGCGCACATTCATGACGGCTTCACCCACGCCCTCCTCCACCACGAGGACCGGCGTTTGTGGAACCATGCCGGCGGAGTGGGCGATAGCGATCGAAAGCCAGGCGAGCGGGCACAGCAGTGCCGCCTTGAACAAAAGACTGAGAGAAATAGGCATCGGGATATCCGGGAGAATCCTGGGAGCGCCCCGGGCCGTGCCGGGGCGCTCTTGCATAGGCGAACGGTACTCGACGATACGCAACCGCCGGGGCAGGCCGTCAGATGTAGAAAATGTCGAACGTTACCGAGCCATCAAGCGGGATTTCGTTGGCAATCGGCAAAGCGTTGCTGGGGCCAATGATCGGCAGCAAGTGCATCGGGAAGGCATGGTGCCTGGCTCCGATCGGACCGGTGGCGGCGCTAATACCCCAGGAATACAAATCCGGTGCATTTCTCACCAATGTGCTGGTGGGCACCTGCCAAGGAGAAAGGAAGCTCGCTCGGGTCAGCAACGCCCGGCCCGTGCCGTCGGTTTCGGGAGTGCCGTGACGCAGGGCAAATCCACCAATACGCGTGCCATTGATATCGCCGAGACCAAAGAACAGTGCCGGATCAGTCTGGCCCGTGCCATCGCTGATGCCGGGCAATTTGGTTGCCTCGCGGTTATCGCGAACCGACACTTCAACTTGTGCCACAGCATCGCAGTTGATGGTCAGCGAAACATCGCGACCTGCGAGAATGGTTTGCGCTGTCTGATTCAGTGTTGCAGCGGAGATCTTGCGCAAATCCACTGTCCCACCGCCGGCAAAGGCAGGAATGCAGGCGGTTGGAATGATGGTGCCGATAACGTTCAGGTCAACGCTTTCGGCCATCGCCGATACGGGTAGAAGCATCGCCGCCAGAGCAGCAATCCGAATTGTCTTTTTCATAAGTCGTCATATCCATTTAAATGAAAGTTCGTTCCCTACTAACTTTTGATGCAAGTAAGCGGGTAGATGATTGCGGCTTATGAGAGATAAATCTGTAGGAAACGACACTGATCACAAAGGGAAAGCACGACAACTTCTATAGGCAAAATTCGTTTACTAACTCTTTCCTACTGCATGAACAGCACGCACTTACTGCCAGCGTTGATGTCATTGCAGTGCGTGCCATACTTCGCCTCCTGTCACGATTTGAGAACACAACGTGCGCCCTGGACTAAAGCTGTTTGCTGTGTGCCTTCTGGTCACTTGGATCGCTGGATGTGCCGGCCTCGAAATACCTCGCGAACCCAGCCAGGCATTACCAGCCGGAGACTCCAGCTTTGGTCGCTCGATCCAGGCACAGGCCGCGCCACATCAGGGGCGCTCCGGTTTCCGTCTACTGTCCAACAGCACCGAAGCCTTCACCGCCCGCGCCGAACTGATCCGCAATGCACAAAACAGCCTCGACCTGCAGTACTACATTGTCCATGACGGCATCAGCACGCGGATGCTGGTGGAAGAACTGCTCAAGGCTGCCGACCGTGGCGTCCGGGTGCGGGTTCTGCTCGATGACACCACCAGCGACGGCCTCGACCAGATCATCGCTACCCTCGCGGCGCATCCGCAGATCCAGATTCGCCTGTTCAATCCGTTGCATCTGGGTCGTAGCACGGGTGTCACGCGGGCAGCCGGGCGCCTGTTCAATCTGTCGCTGCAACATCGGCGGATGCACAACAAACTGTGGCTGGCGGACAACAGCGTGGCGATTGTCGGCGGACGCAACCTGGGCGACGAGTATTTCGATGCCGAGCCAAACCTGAATTTCACCGACATCGACATGCTCAGCGTCGGCCCGGTGGCCGAACAGCTCGGGCACAGTTTCGACCAGTACTGGAACAGTGCGCTGAGCAAGCCGATCGACGAGTTTCTCTCGAGCAGACCGACCGCCAAGGACTTGCAGAACACCCGCACACGCCTGGAAGAATCCCTCGAAGAAACCCGCAAGCAGAATCACGCGCTGTATCAGCAGTTGATGACGTTCAAGACCGAACCGCGCATGGACATCTGGCGCAAGGAACTGATCTGGGCGTGGAATCAGGCGCTGTGGGATGCACCAAGCAAGGTGTTGGCCAAGGCCGAGCCGGATCCGCAATTGCTGCTGACCACGCAACTGGCACCGGAACTGCGCGGCGTCAGCAAAGAACTGATCATGATCTCTGCCTACTTCGTTCCGGGCCAGCCAGGGCTCGTGTACCTGACCGGACGCGCCGACGCCGGAGTCTCGGTGAGCTTGCTGACCAACTCACTGGAAGCCACCGATGTGCCGGCGGTGCACGGTGGCTACGCGCCTTATCGCAAGGCACTGCTGGAGCATGGGGTGAAATTGTTCGAACTGCGGCGCCAGCCGGGGGACGGTGGCGGCAGCGCCCCGCACGTGTTCTACAGCAAATCGTTTCGCGGCTCGGATTCGAGCCTGCACAGCAAGGCGATGATCTTCGACCGGCAAAAAGCGTTTATCGGCTCGTTCAACTTCGACCCTCGCTCAGTGCTGTGGAACACCGAGGTGGGCGTGCTGGTGGACAGTCCGGAGCTGGCCGAACACGTCCGCGAACTGGCGTTGCAAGGTATGGCGCCGGCGCTCAGCTACGAAGCGAAAATGCAGAATGGAAATATCGTCTGGGTGACCGAGGACAACGGCCAGATGCACACTCTGACCAAGGAGCCTGGGAGCTGGTGGCGGCGCTTCAATGCGTGGTTCAGCACCTCGGTCGGTTTGGAACGGATGTTGTAGCCGGACACGCACCTTCTACTGTGAGAGGAGGCTCTTGTGGTGAGGGGATTTATCCCCGATAGACCGCATAGCAGTCCCGCTGTCATGTGGAAAAAAGCAGGGCCGCTGCGCGCTCCATCGGGGATGAATACCCTCACCAAAAGGTAATCACAAACTTTGCAACCAGACTCAGGCCGGCTCGGCCACCGTACCGAATGCACCTTGTCGCATAAGGAGAATCACCAGCCCGAACGCCCCTGCCGCCATCAACCACGGCAATGCATGCCCACTGACCCACTGACTGCCCGCCCCCGCCATCAAAGGCCCGATCAGACAACCCACACCCCACAGCTGCGCAATGTGCGCATTGGCCCGCACCAGCGCATCGTCGCGATAGCGCTCACCGATCAGGATCAGTGACAAGGTGAACAGCCCGCCGGCGCTGGCCCCGAACAGCACCCACAACGGCCAGATCAGCAGCGTGTCGATCAGCATTGGAATCGCCAGGCTCGACAGCATCAACACCACCGCGCAGCCGGTGAACAACGTGCGCCGCGACAGGTAATCGGCCAACGCGCCAATCGGCAGTTGCAGCAACGCATCGCCGACCACCACCGTGCTGACCATCGCCAACGCGATCTCGGCGGTGAAGCCCTGCTGCAGGCAGTACACCGGCAGCAGCGTCAGGATCATCGCCTCGAACGCGGCGAACAACGACACCGCCCAGGCAATCGCCGACAGCTCGCGGGCAAAGCCCCACAGATCGCTGAAGGTCACGCTGCTCGCTTCACTGCTCGGCGCACCGCTGCGGCGCAGCAACAGCAAGGGCGAGATTGTCAGCAGCGCAACACCAACCCAGAAGCCGTAATCGTGTTCGGTGCCGAGCGCGCCCAGCAGCAACGGACCAGACAGTTGGCTCAACGCATAGCTGCTGCCATACAGCGCCACCAGCCGTCCGCGCCATTGCTCCACCACCAATTGGTTGATCCAGCTCTCGCCGAGGATAAAAACGATGGTCAGGATCACGCCGATCATCAAGCGCAACAGCAGCCAGATCGGGTAACTCGGTAGCAGCGCCAGCAAACCGATCGACAGGGCTCCGGCCCACAGGCACAGGCGCATCAGGTTCGCCGTGCCGAAACGCGCCGCCAAGTGACTGGAAATCTTCGCGCCCAACAACACGCCAATCGCCGGCATTGCCGCCATCACGCCAATCGCGAAGGAGCCGTAACCCCAGCCCTCCAGACGCAACGACACCAGCGGCATGCTGACCCCCAGGGCCAGGCCGACACTCAAGACAGACGCCAACACGGCGAAATACGTCGCCCAACGCATGGTCCACGCTCCTGTGGATTATTTTTATGTGCACCACAAAACCAAATGTGGGAGCAAACCCTGTGGCGAGGGGATTCATCCCCGACAGGTCGCGCAGCGACCTCAAAACCTGCACCCTCGCATGCACTGGTTTTGCGACTGCTTCGCAGCCGATCGGGGATGAATCCCCTCACCTCAAAAGCTTGCTCCCACAGGGGGATCTCTATAGTTCGGGAGCCTGAACGAGCCAGGCTCCCGCTAAAGGCTTACAGCTTGATCCACGTCGCCTTCAGCTCGGTGTATTTGTCGAACGCATGCAGCGATTTATCGCGACCGTTACCCGACTGCTTGAAGCCGCCGAATGGCGCGGTCATGTCGCCGCCGTCGTACTGATTGACCCACACGCTGCCGGCACGCAGAGCCTTGGCGGTCAGATGTGCCTTGGAGATGTCCTGAGTCCACACCGCAGCGGCGAGGCCATAAGGTGTGTCGTTGGCAATCTGGATCGCCTCTTCGGCTGTATCAAAAGCGATGACCGAAAGCACCGGGCCGAAGATCTCTTCCTGAGCGATCTTCATGGCGTTGCTCACGCCGTCGAAAATCGTTGGCTCAACATACGTGCCGCCGGTTTCCTGAAGGATGCGCTTGCCACCGGCCACCAGTTTGGCGCCATCGGCATGACCGGATTCGATGTACGACAGCACGGTGTTCATCTGCTGGGTATCGACCAGCGCACCCACGTTGGTCGCCGGATCCAGCGGATTGCCCGGTTTCCAGGTTTTCAGCGCCTCAATGACCATCGGCAGGAATTTGTCCTTGATCGAACGCTCGACCAGCAGACGCGAACCAGCGGTGCAGACCTCGCCCTGGTTGAAGGCGATGGCGCTGGCGGCGGATTCGGCAGCAGCCTGCAGATCCGGCGCATCGGCAAAGACGATGTTCGGGCTCTTGCCGCCGGCTTCCAGCCAGACGCGCTTCATGTTCGATTCGCCGGAGTAGATCATCAGTTGCTTGGCGATCTTGGTCGAACCGGTGAACACCAGAGTGTCGACATCGTTGTGCAGGGCCAACGCCTTGCCAACGGTGTGACCGTAACCTGGCAGCACGTTGAGCACGCCTTTCGGGATGCCGGCTTCGACTGCCAGCGCGGCGATGCGGATGGCGGTCAGCGGGGATTTTTCCGACGGCTTGAGGATCACCGAGTTACCCGTCGACAGCGCCGGGCCGAGCTTCCAGCAGGCCATCATCAGCGGGAAGTTCCACGGCACGATGGCGCCAACCACGCCGACCGGCTCGCGGGTCACCAGACCCAGTTGATCGTGCGGGGTGGCCGCGACTTCGTCGTAGATCTTGTCGATCGCCTCACCGCTCCAGCTCAGCGCTTGCGCCGCGCCCGGAACGTCGATGTACAACGAGTCACTGATCGGTTTGCCCATATCGAGGGTTTCGAGCAGGGCCAGCTCTTCGGCGTGCTGCTTGAGCAGGCCGGCGAAACGGATCATGGTGGCTTTGCGTTTGGTCGGTGCCAGGCGCGACCAGACGCCGGAATTGAAGGTGGCGCGGGCGTTTTCCACGGCGCGCTGGGCGTCGGCGGCGTCACAGCTGGCAATCTTGCCCAGCAGACGGCCATCGACCGGGCTGATGCACTCGAAGGTCTCGCCGGAAACGGCGTCGGTATATTCGCCGTTGAGGTAGGCGCGGCCTTCGATCTTCAGGTCGCGGGCGCGTTGTTCCCAATCGGCACGAGTCAGGGTGGTCATTCGAGTGTCCTCCTCTTGTTGAATAGAGCGCCGCGCTCTTCGCAGACGTCTTCAGGAATTCTGCCAGGCCAGCATGCTTTCGGCCCAAGGCACCCGCCACCCTAAACCAGCGGCCGGGGTTGTTTCAATATATTTGACATAAGCGCGCTATACGGCCTTGCGGTGTTCATTTTAATAAACATAGACTTTGGCCCTTTCAAGCCATCGCGCCGTCATCACGGGAGAAAACAACAATGAACATCCAGAACGTCGTCGACATCAGCCTGACCGGCAGCGAAGCCGAACGCTATCGCCCGGACCCGGCCAAAGTGCTCAAGGGCGACCCCGAACAAGCCGTGTTCCATCAATACGAAAGCCCTTGTGGGCAAATGGGTGTCGGCGTGTGGGAAGGCGCAGTCGGGCAATGGACGGTGAATTACACCGAGCATGAGTATTGCGAGATCCTGCAGGGAGTTTCGGTGCTGCGTGACAGCGATGGCAATGCCAAGACCTTGCGTGTTGGCGACCGCTTTGTGATTCCGGCTGGCTTCCGTGGCACTTGGGAAGTGCTGGAGGCGTGCCGCAAGATCTATGTGATCTTTGAACAGAAGGGCTGATCCGACACAGAAGGTGACGAGACAGGTAGGACGTGGGCAAGCCCTTTGAGCGAAACTTCGCGAAGGCGCCGAATTTCAGCGTTAATTCCCATGCCGGCACAGGAAGTGTCGACGGGCTTGACCAGAAGGCGCCTTTCTTTCGAATCGACGCAAGGAGGCATCATGCCCAACTACTGCAACCTGAATAACGCAAAATTTTTCCTCGGCGATATTGCCGACTCGGACAACCTGCTCGCTGTGCGCAATGCCGCCGGCGTGAAGAAACATCGCCTGGAAGTGCCAGACGGCCTGTACAACCTGCGCACTGATCCGGACCGAATTCGAGTGTTGGTGAACGAGCGCAACGAGATCATTGAACTCATTTGCGGTTGATTACCCTTTCAAAGGCAACAAAAAAGGCCCGTATCGTGAGATACGGGCCTTTTTCGTAAGTCAGGAAAAATCAATTACTTGATTTTGCCTTCCTTGTAGATCACGTGCTTGCGAACAACCGGATCATATTTCTTGATCTCGATTTTGTCCGGAGTAGTACGCTTGTTCTTGTCGGTAGTGTAGAAGTGACCAGTACCGGCGCTCGAGATCAAACGAATCAATTCACGCATGATTAGCTCCCTTAAATCTTGCCATCGCGGCGAAGTTCGGCCAGCACGACAGTGATGCCGCGCTTGTCGATGATACGCATGCCTTTGGCAGATACGCGCAGACGCACGAAACGTTTCTCTTCTTCAACCCAGAAGCGGTGATGCTGCAGGTTCGGCAGGAAACGACGACGGGTTTTGTTGTTTGCGTGGGAAATGTTATTCCCAGTCACCGGACCCTTACCGGTAACTTGACATACTCTCGACATGCCTCAGCCCTCTAAAACCACATGCCCAACCCGGCATGGGTTGGCCGCTTAATCTCTCAGTCATTTGGCGCCAGGCGCCGCGTTTCTTTAGAGGTCTTACCGGCTACACCTACAGTGAAGGAACCGGGCCCCTAGAAAAGAGCGCTGCTTTATACCAGAAAGACCGGGGTGCAACAACTTTCCGTGTGCAATCAATCAACAAAAATGCGCTTTTCCGACCCGCGAACGCCTTGGATAAAGGCTGGCACCGGTTTTTACCACTCGTCGCAGAAAACCGCCTACAGGCAAGATTGGCGCCCTTCGCGCTGTCGACCGCCAAGCGAAACTGCATGACAGCGGCCCCAAAAATACAAAAAGGGGATAGTCATTTGCAATCGCGACCTCTAGGGTAGGCCTTTTCCAGACTGCACTTGCAGATGGGCCTTCGATCTGTAAAAGGAAGCCGACCATGCGCCTCGCTGCCCTACCCCTGTTGCTCGCCCCGCTCCTGCTGAGCCCATTGGCCCAGGCCGCCGCGCTGAGCGTTTGTACCGAGGCCAGCCCTGAAGGGTTCGACGTGGTGCAGTACAACTCGCTGACCACCACCAATGCCTCGGCCGATGTGCTGATGAACCGCCTGGTGGAGTTCGACACCGCCAGCGGCAAGGTCGTCCCGAGCCTGGCTGACAGCTGGGAAGTCAGCACCGACGGCCTGACCTACGTATTCAAGCTACATCCACAGGTGAAGTTTCACACGACCGATTACTTCAAGCCGAGCCGTGAACTGACCGCTGAAGACGTCAAATTCAGCTTCGACCGCATGCTCGACCCGGCGAACCCTTGGCATAAAGTCGCCCAGAGTGGCTTCCCGCATGCGCAGTCGATGCAGTTGCCGACGCTGATCAAGAAGATCGACGCACTGGATCCGCTGACCGTGCGCTTCACCCTTGATCACCCGGACTCGACCTTCCTGGCAACGCTGAGCATGGGCTTCGCCTCGGTCTATTCCGCCGAATACGCCGACAAGTTATTGAAAGCCAACGCGACCGAAAAGCTCAACAGTCAGCCGATCGGCACCGGCCCGTTCGTCTTCACCCGCTTCCAGAAAGACGCCGCCATCCGCTACAAGGCCAACCCGGACTATTTCGCCGGCAAGCCATCGGTTGACCCGCTGATCTTCGCCATCACCCCGGACGCCAACGTGCGCCTGCAAAAACTGCGACGTAACGAATGCCAGATCGCCCTGTCGCCGAAGCCACTGGACGTACAGGCTGCGCTGAAAGAACCGACACTGAAAGTCGAAAAGACTGACGCCTTCATGACCGCTTTCGTCGGCATCAACAGCCAGCATCCACCGCTGGACAAGCCGGAAGTGCGCCAGGCGATCAACCTCGCCTTCGACAAGGCCAACTACATCAAAGCCGTGTTCGAAGACACCGCCGAACCCGCCAACGGCCCTTACCCGCCGAACACCTGGAGCTACGCGAAAAACCTGCCGGGCTACCCGCACGACGTCGTGAAAGCCAAAGCGCTGCTGGCCAAGGCCGGTTTGAAAGACGGTTTCCAGACCACTATCTGGACGCGGCCGTCCGGCAGCCTGCTCAACCCGAATCCGAGCCTCGGCGCACAGATGTTGCAGTCGGATCTGGCGGAGATCGGCATTCAGGCGGAAATCCGCGTAATCGAATGGGGCGAGTTGATTCGCCGCGCCAAGGCTGGCGAGCATGACCTGTTGTTCATGGGCTGGGCCGGTGACAACGGCGATCCGGACAACTTCCTCACACCGCAGTTTTCCTGTGCAGCGGTCAAGTCCGGCACCAACTTCGCCCGTTATTGCAATGCTGACCTGGACAAACTGATCAGCGCTGGCAAGACCACTAGCGAGCAAGGTGTTCGCACCAAGCTGTACGAACAGGCACAGGCGCAGATTCAGCAGCAGGCGCTGTGGCTGCCGCTGGCGCACCCGACCGCGTACGCACTGACCCGCAAGGATGTGCAGGGTTACTCGGTTAGCCCGTTCGGGCGCCAGGACTATTCCAAGGTCAATCTCAAATAACTGCCATACCCTGAAATCTGTGGGAGCTGGCTTGCCAGCGATGACGGCGGCACATTCAGTACAAATGTTGTCTGTCAGTCCGCTATCGCTGGCAAGCCAGCTCCCACAGGGTTTGTATTCTCCCTTAGGCGCTACATCCAGCCACACTCCGCCATCGACAGGGGCTCCCCTTCGCCAATGATGAAGTGATCCAGAATCCGCACATCAATCAGCTCCAGCGCCTTCTGCAAACGCTTGGTGAGCAGCTTGTCCGCCTGACTCGGATCGGTATTGCCCGACGGATGGTTATGGCAGAGGATCACCGCCGCGGCGTTATTCGCCAATGCACGCTTCACCACTTCACGCGGATGCACACTGGTGTTGTCGATCGAGCCGCGAAACAGCGCCTCGAACGTCAACACTTGGTGCCTGGAATCCAGAAACAGGCAACCAAACACCTCGTGCGGCTCGTGTCGGAGCATGGATTTGAGGTAATCGCGAACAGCCTGCGGATTCTCCAGCGCCGGCTCTCTGCGTGAGCGCTCGGCCAGATACCGGCGGTTCATTTCTTGAGCAGCCTGCAACTGTGCAAACTTTGCCGGCCCCAGTCCCAACTGTTTGCTGAATGCTTCCTGATCGGCCTCAAGCAACAAACGCAGGCTGCCGAACTGATTCAACAAGTGTCGCGCCAAGTCCACTGCGCTTTTTCCAACGACTCCCGTGCGCAAAAAAATCGCCAGTAACTCGGCGTCCGAAAGGCTCGCAGAGCCCTGTTCAAGTAACCGTTCCCGCGGCCGTTCCGCCGCTGGCCAATCGCGAATACTCATACACATTCCTTGTCTGTGGGCGCCGCTGTTCCGTAGCGGTCGCTGTGATATCGTAGCCCATCTTTTTTGCGGGCGAATTCACCCTGGGGAGGGGGTTTCGCCACGTATGTCACCCACGAAATGAAAGGCAGACCTATGCAGCGGCTGTATCGGAAACGCATCGTTCTGGGCGTCGGCGGCGGCATTGCAGCCTACAAGAGCGCCGATCTGGTTCGACGCCTGATCGACCAGGGTGCCGAGGTGCGCGTGGTCATGACCCATGGCGGTGCCGAGTTCATCACCCCGCTGACCATGCAGGCCCTGTCCGGGCACCCGGTCCACCTGGATCTGCTCGACCCGGCCGCTGAAGCGGCGATGGGCCACATCGAATTGGCCAAGTGGGCCGATCTGGTGCTGATCGCCCCGGCCACCGCCGACCTGCTCGCCCGTCTGGCCCAAGGCATTGCCAACGATCTGCTGACGACTTTGGTGCTGGCCACCGATGCCGTCGTGGCCGTTGCGCCGGCGATGAATCAGGCGATGTGGCGCGACCCGGCCACCCAGGCCAACCTGCAACTTCTGGAAAGCCGTGGCCTGAAGACCTTCGGCCCAGCCTCCGGCAGCCAGGCCTGCGGCGACGTCGGCATGGGCCGGATGATGGAAGCCACCGATCTGGCGCAGTGCGCGGCAGACTGCTTCCAGCGTCAGGCACTGACCGGCAAGCACGTAGTGATTACCGCCGGCCCGACCCAGGAAAACATCGACCCGGTGCGCTACATCACCAACCACAGCTCCGGAAAAATGGGCTTTGCCCTGGCCGAAGCCGCAGTAGAGGCCGGCGCCCGCGTGACCCTGATCAGCGGCCCGGTGCATCTGCCAACACCAGATCGCGTCACCCGCATCGACGTGGTCAGCGCCCGGGACATGCTCGCCGCGTGCGAAGCCGCGATCCCGTGTGATGTGTTTATCTCTTCGGCAGCGGTCGCGGACTACCGCCCGGAAGTCGTTGCCCCGCAAAAGCTCAAGAAAGACCCTACGAGCGGTGACGGCTTCGTCCTGCAAATGGTGCGTAACCCGGACATCCTGGCCACCATCGCGACCCGTCCCGACCGTCCGTTCAGTGTCGGCTTCGCCGCCGAGACCGAACATCTGCTCGACTACGCTGCACGCAAGCTGAAGGACAAGAATCTCGATTTGATCGTCGCCAACGACGTCGCCAACCCGAGCATCGGTTTCAACAGCGAAGAAAACGCCTGCAGCGTGATTGACCGTGAGCTGCACGCCACGGTTTTCGCCCAGACCAGCAAGAGCAAGATCGCTCGCCAACTGGTCACTTTTATCGCCGAACGTCTGAACCAGGTTTAATTTACATGCACGCTTTGCAAGCCAAAATCCTCGACCCACGCATCGGCACCGAATTCCCGCTGCCGCAATACGCCACCCCGGGCTCCGCCGGCCTCGACCTGCGCGCCATGCTGGAACAGGACATCGTGATCAAGCCGGGTGAAACCGTGCTGATCCCTACCGGTCTGTCGGTGTACATCGGCGATCCGAACCTCGCCGCGCTGATCCTGCCGCGCTCGGGCATGGGCCACAAACACGGCATCGTGCTGGGCAACCTCGTCGGTCTGATCGACTCCGACTATCAGGGTCCGCTGATGGTGTCCTGCTGGAACCGTGGCCAGACCGACTTCACCATGACCGTCGGCGAACGTCTGGCGCAATTGGTGCTGGTACCGGTGGTGCAGGCGCACTTCGAAATGGTTGAAGAGTTCGTCGAAACTGAACGCGGCACTGGCGGTTTCGGCCATACCGGCACGAAATAACAGATAACCCGTTACTGTGGCGAGGGAGCTTGCTCCCGCTTGGGTGCGCAGCGCCCACAAGATCTTTGGGGCCGCTACGCAACCCAGCGGGAGCAAGCTCCCTCGCCACAAAAAATGCGCTACATCGGCAGCAGGTTTTAGCACCGCAAATCAAGGTTTTGCCGGGCGAAAGCCACGCCAGACAAGGCGTCATGGCCCTTTCACACCACGAACTCTCTGTGGAAAACGCCGTCATACCCTTCAGTTTGAGCCTGCCGTCGAACGATTCGTCGGTCTGTCCCGCCACTTTCGAGATGGAGCATTTCCGTAGATGAGCACCCCAGCCAAGATCGCCCCGAAGCTGCCCGACAGCATTTTCCGAGCCTATGACATTCGCGGCACTGTGCCGGAATTTCTCAATGCCGAAACCGCTTACTGGATCGGCCGCGCTATCGGCTCGCAGAGCCTGGCCCAAGGCGAGCCTAACGTTTCCGTCGGTCGCGACGGCCGTTTGTCCGGCCCGGAGCTGGTCGCAGAACTGATCCGCGGTATTGCCGAGAGCGGCTGCCACGTCAGCGACGTCGGCCTGGTACCGACCCCTGCGCTGTACTACGCCGCCAACGTACTGGCCGGCAAATCCGGGGTGATGCTCACCGGCAGCCACAACCCGTCGAACTACAACGGCTTCAAGATCGTCATCGCCGGCGACACCCTCGCCAACGAACAGATTCAGGCCCTGCACGAGCGCCTCAAGACCAACAACCTGAGCAGCGGCACGGGCAGCGTCACGCAGGTCGAGATTCTCGACCGCTACAACACCGAAATCGTCCAGGACATCAAACTGGCCCGGCGCATGAAGGTCGTGGTCGACTGCGGCAACGGCGCGGCCGGGGTTATCGCCCCGCAGCTGATCGAAGCGTTGAACTGCGAAGTCATCCCGCTGTTCTGCGAAGTCGACGGCAACTTCCCGAACCATCACCCGGACCCGGGCAAGCCTGAGAACCTCGTTGACCTCATCGCCAAGGTCAAGGAAACCAACGCCGACATCGGCCTGGCCTTCGACGGCGACGGCGACCGCGTCGGCGTGGTGACCAACACCGGTAGCATCGTCTACCCGGATCGCCTGCTGATGCTGTTCGCCCGTGACGTGGTCGCGCGCAACCCGGACGCCGAGATCATTTTCGACGTCAAATGCACCCGTCGCCTGGTGCCGCTGATCAAGGAATACGGTGGTCGTCCGCTAATGTGGAAGACCGGTCATTCGTTGATCAAAAAGAAGATGAAACAATCCGGTGCCCTATTGGCCGGTGAAATGAGCGGGCACATCTTCTTCAAGGAGCGCTGGTTCGGTTTCGACGACGGCATCTACAGCGCCGCACGGCTGCTGGAGATCCTCAGCAAGGAAAAATCCACGGCGGAGGAGCTGTTTGCGACCTTCCCGAATGATATTTCTACGCCTGAAATCAATATCCATGTGACCGAAGAGAGCAAATTCAGCATCATTGATGCACTGCACGACGCACAGTGGGGCGCAGGCGCTGACCTGACCACCATTGACGGCGTGCGAGTCGACTACGCCAAAGGCTGGGGCCTGGTGCGCGCATCCAACACCACACCGGTGCTGGTGCTGCGCTTCGAGGCCGATGACGAGGCTGAATTGCAGCGCATCAAGGATGTGTTTCACGCCCAACTGAAACGCGTTGCACCTGATCTCCAACTACCGTTCTGATTCACCCGGAGCCCTGAATGACCCTCGAACGCGAAGCCGCCGCCCACACCGCCCAGGTCCTGTCCGAAGCGTTGCCTTACATCCGACGTTATGTCGGCAAGACCCTGGTGATCAAATACGGCGGCAACGCGATGGAAAGCGAGGAGCTGAAAACCGGCTTCGCCCGCGACATCGTCTTGATGAAAGCCGTGGGTATCAACCCGGTGGTGGTTCACGGTGGTGGTCCGCAGATCGGTGATCTGCTCAAGCGCCTGTCGATCGAAAGCCATTTCGTCGACGGCATGCGTGTCACCGACGCTGCGACCATGGACGTGGTGGAAATGGTCCTCGGCGGCCAGGTCAACAAAAGCATCGTCAACCTGATCAACCGTCACGGCGGCAGCGCCATCGGCCTGACCGGTAAAGACGCCGGGTTGATTCGCGCGAAGAAGCTGACCGTTACCCGTCAGACGCCGGAGATGACCCAGCCGGAAATCATCGACATCGGTCAGGTGGGCGAAGTGGTCGGGATCAACACCGAACTGCTCAACCTGCTGGTCAAAGGCAACTTCATCCCGGTGATCGCGCCGATTGGCGTGGGTGAGAACGGCGAGTCGTACAACATCAACGCTGACCTGGTGGCCGGTAAAGTCGCCGAAGCGCTGAAAGCCGAGAAGCTGATGCTGCTGACCAACATCGCCGGGCTCATGGACAAGTCGGGCACGGTCCTGACTGGCCTGAGCACCCAGCAGGTCGACGACCTGATCGCCGACGGCACGATCTACGGCGGCATGCTGCCGAAGATCCGTTGTGCGCTGGAAGCGGTTCAGGGCGGCGTCGGCAGCTCGCTGATCATCGATGGTCGTGTACCGAACGCGATCCTGCTGGAAATCTTCACCGATACCGGCGTGGGTACGCTGATCAGCAATCGCAAGCGTCCCTGATTGCTGAAACACAAAAGATCGCGGTCTGCGGCAGCTCCTGCAACACAGTACGAAAGTGCTGTAGGAACTGACGAAGTCCGCGATCTTTTTTATGCGCGCAGGAAGTTTCTGACTTCACTAAGCGAAACGTCCGACAGCCCATCAGAACAAATCTCCCTAGGATCTTCCCTTCACCTACCGGAGATCTACCCATGCAAAAAGACTACGTTCCCTATGGCAGTGATGTTGCCCCAGGCACCTACGAGTGCGTGGATTGCGGCCACCAGTATTCCAATCAAGCCAAAACCTCGATGCCGCCCTGCCCGCAATTTCGCAAGACCGCGCACGTTCTGAACGGCTGGAAGATCCTGACCGGACAAGGTGACGCGCCTAATGATCCCTATCCACAGAAAACCGATAAGCCTTCCGGCATCAAGAGCGCCGAGGTCATTAGGCCCTCGCACAAAAAATAATCCCGGAGCGCCTGAGCCATGCAGATCTCGTTCACGATCGACGCCGACGCTTTCGAGCAAGAACAAAAGGAACCGGTCAAGAAGACCTTGCGGATTGGCGATGCGGAAATCACCCACGCCCTGCAGCGTATCGCCAAGGCCAGCCTGACCGAATACCTGAAAATGCTGGTCGAGGGCGGCATGCCCAGCCGGGCCGACGAGGCCAAACAGGACCGCCTGCTCTATCTGATTCAAAGTTACTTTGGGCAGACATTGCCGACAGAGTCGCAGATCTCGACAATCTTCCAACTGACCCAGAGCCAAAGCAAAACCTTGCTGAAGAACACCGTGTCGCGCTTCCGCAATCAACTCGACGACATCCTGCAGCACAGCATGCGCGCGGTCGTCGAGTCTGCGGAACATGCGAAAGATGTCTATCTGGTGGTCATCAGTTCAGACGTGATTCGCGATGAACTGAACATGCTGATTACACAAAACGAGCCGACCTTCAAACCCATCACCAAGCGCAAAGGCAGCGCCGGGCAATTCGAGATCAGTGAGGATTCCCACGATTTACTGTGTGCCACGCTGGGGCTCAATGCCGTTCGGTGACATCGTCGCGGTCAGTGGCTTGCTGCTGACCCTGACCACTTTCCTGTTCAATCTGGCTTGGCCCAGGCTCAATGAAGCCTTGGCACTGGATGAATACCAACAAGGCCTTCAGGTGAGAAAACGCAGCAGAGAAAAGATCATGGGGACTTTTTTGAACTGTGGGTTGCCGCTGACATGCGCCTTTGCAGCGCTGTTTTACGTCAACCTCCCCGCCGCCGTGTGCATTATTCGCAGCAGCACGCTGGATCTGTGGGACTTTGATGTTGATCGTACGCTGTACGTGATGGTAGTACTGGCGTTGCTGGCGTTTGCACTGATCAACGCGAGATTGACCCTGAAACTGCTGAAAAAATGGAGCAACCTGCGCTAGCGCAGACAAAAAGACCCCGTTCATCCTGAATGAACGGGGTCTTTCACTATGAAGCACTTTTTGTGGCGAGGGAGCTTGCTCCCGCTGGGCGGCGCTGCGGCCCCAAAATCTTGTGAGCGCTACGCACTCAAGCGGGAGCAAGCTCCCTCGCCACAGAGCTCACTCCAGGCAATTACACGCCGAACTGGGCGCGGTACGCTTCCACGGCAGGCAAATGCTGCTTGAGCTGTGGGTCATCAGCGAGGAATTCCAGAACCTGATTCAGCGAAACAATGCTGATCACTGGAATACCGAAATCGCGCTCGACTTCCTGGATCGCCGACAATTCACCGTTGCCACGTTCCTGACGGTTCAGGGCGATCAGCACGCCTGCGGCCTTGGCGCCATCCTGGGAAGCGATGATCTGCATCACTTCGCGGATCGCGGTGCCGGCGGTGATCACGTCATCGATGATCAGCACTTCGCCGGTCAACGGTGCACCGACCAGGCTGCCGCCTTCGCCATGGGCCTTGGCTTCCTTGCGGTTGAAGCACCAAGGCAGGTCACGGTTGTGGTGTTCAGCCAACGCGACGGCGGTGGTTGCCGCCAACGGGATGCCTTTGTAGGCCGGGCCGAACAGCACGTCGAAGGGAATGCCGCTCTCGGCAATGGCTGCGGCGTAGAAACGCCCCAGCTGCGCGAGGGCCGAGCCCGAGTTGAACAGGCCGGCATTGAAGAAGTAGGGACTGGTGCGCCCGGACTTCAGGGTGAACTCACCGAAGCGCAAAACGCCGCGATCGATGGCAAAACGAATGAAATCGCGCTGATACGCTTGCATGAAAAAAACCCCAAATACCACGGATTTAGCTAATTAGCTTGACGCCGTGTATCATACACGCACGCGATTTTTGGGGCCATTTATGCGGATCATCAGTGTGAACGTCAATGGTATTCAGGCGGCAGTCGAGCGTGGTTTGCTCAGTTGGCTGCAAGCACAGAATGCCGACGTCATCTGCCTGCAGGACACCCGTGCCTCCGCCTTTGAACTGGATGACCCAGCCTTCCAACTGGATGGCTACTTCCTTTATGCCTGCGATGCTGAAGTCCCTGCCCAAGGTGGCGTGGCTTTGTATTCGCGGTTGCAACCGAAGGCTGTCATCAGCGGTCTCGGTTTCGAGACGGCCGACCGCTACGGGCGCTACCTGCAAGCAGATTTCGACAAAGTCAGTATTGCCACCTTGCTGCTTCCTTCCGGGATGAACGGCGATGAGGACTTGAACCAGAAGTTCAAGCTCATGGACGACTTCGGCAAGTATCTGGACAAACAGCGGCGTAAACGTCGCGAGTACATTTATTGTGGCTCGCTGTACGTGGCGCAGCAGAAGCTCGACATCAAGAACTGGCGCGACAGCCAGCAATCCCCGGGCTTCCTGGCGCCAGAACGCGCCTGGATGGACGAGATTGTCGGCAACATGGGCTATGTCGACGCCCTGCGCGAAGTCAGCCGTGAAGGCGACCAGTACAGCTGGTGGCCGGACAACGAACAGGCCGAGATGCTCAATCTCGGCTGGCGCTTCGACTACCAGATCCTGACCCCGGGTCTGCGCCGCTTTGTACGCAGCGCACGCCTGCCACGTCAGCCACGGTTCTCGCAGCACGCGCCGCTGATCGTCGACTACGACTGGACGCTGACCATCTAAGCGTCGATTCGCAGACATGAAAAATGCCCGTATCAAACGATACGGGCATTTTTTTATGCGCCAACCCACGCTAAAGCCGATCGCCGGACATGAACCGGGGATCAGACGGCAACGAAAAACGGCAGTACCAGGTACAGCTTGATAACGATCACGTTAATGATGTCGATAAAGAACGCCCCCACCATCGGCACCACCAGAAACGCGATCTGCGAAGGCCCGTAGCGCTGAGTCACCGCCTGCATGTTGGCGATGGCCGTTGGCGTCGCACCTAGCCCGAAACCGCAGTGACCTGCTGCCAGTACCGCCGCATCGTAGTTACTACCCATCATTCTGAATGTCACGAAGATCGCGAACAGCGCCATGACCAAGGCCTGTACCGCCAGGATGATGAAAATCGGCAACGCCAGAGCGGCCAGATCCCACAATTTGAGCGACATCAAGGCAATTGCCAGGAACAGCGACAGGCTGACATTTCCCAGCACAGAGACTTCTCGCTCGAAGACCTGATACAAGCCCAACGCTGACAAGCCGTTACGCAGCACGACCCCGACGAACAGCACGCAGACAAACGTCGGCAACTCAAAAGCCGTTCCTTGCAACAGGCCATTCAAGAGATTGCCGCCCAGCAGGCTGACTGCGATCAAAGCCAGCGTCTCGATAAACGAAAACGGTGTAATCGAGCGCTCTTTGTTCGGCTGCTCAAATCCCTTTGGCAAACGTGGCGTTTCCTGTGGATTGCAGCCCGGCACTTGAACACGCTTGATCAGCAGACGAGCCACCGGACCACCAATCAAGCCACCCAGCACCAGGCCAAACGTCGCAGAGGCAATCGCCAGTTCGGAAGCCGATGCCAAGCCATATTTCTCGCTGAACACCGTTCCCCACGCAGCGCCTGTGCCGTGGCCACCCGCCAAGGTAATCGAGCCCGTCAGCAGGCCCATCAACGGATCCAGCCCGAGCATCGTCGCAAGGCCGATGCCCATGGCGTTCTGAACGACCAGAAGGCCGGTTACCGCCAATAGAAATATGCCTACGACCCGGCCACCCTTCTTCAGGCTGGCGAAGTCCGCACTCAATCCGATGGTGGCAAAAAATGCCAACATCAAAGGAGTTTGCAGGGAAGTATCGAATCGAATTTCAATTTCGAAAGTGCGCAATAGCAATAAAACCAGAGCAACCACTAAACCGCCCGCGACGGGCTCCGGGATATTGTAATTACGCAAACATCCGACACGTGCAACAAGTCCGCGCCCCAGCAGAAGTACCAAGGAGGCGGCAACAAGCGTTCCATAAAAATCGAGCTGAATCATTGGGATTATTCTTGGCTATATATTCAGAGGCGCACTTTTTACCTGGGCACGCCCCATGAATCGGCTGATCGTCTCAACACTGATTGCTGTGAAATTCAAGAACCTTCGATGGTCTGAATATATCGAAATATTTCAACAGGAATATAACGTGCGACGACTTTAACAATCACGAACTCTAATTGCCAAGATCGTGCACAGCACTAAGGCTGTGCAGTTGTGACTAAAAGTGTAAAAACGAAAATGATGTTACAAGCTATTTATCCGCTTATCGCAAGCAGACTAATCCTACGCGTCAGGAAAACTATTTCAGTTGCAAAAATACAAATGCCCTGACAAGTCAGGGCATTTATTTTAAAGCACTACGAACTTCAACAATTCCCAGGAGAAATGTGCACTGATCGTTATTTGATCAAGCGCCAAGTGAACGGATAACGATAAGGAAAACCTTCGTTGGCCTTCACTCCGGCGATGATCGTCAACACCAGCGCACCGATGGCCAGCAGACCGAGCAGGAAGAAACCGATGATCAACACCATCAGCAGCAGAGAGATCGCTGCAGCAATCGCCACGGTGATCTGAAAATTCAGCGCTTCCTTGCCCTGGGCATCAATGAACGGATCCGACTCGCGCTTCATCTGCCACAGGATCAACGGCCCGATCAGATTACCGAACGGAATCCAGATCCCCAGCAAGGCGGACAGGTGACAAAACATCGCCCATTGGCGAACCTCCTGGCTCGGTTTGGGCAGCAACTCTTGCTCGTCACTCATCGCGTCCTCCTTGCGGGTTGGAACCTGCTCAGTCGGCCAGTGCGGCCTTCTGCAGTTCGAAAATTTCGTTCATGCCTTTCTTGGCCAGCTCCAGCATGGCGTTCAAGTCTTCAGGCTGGAACGGCGCGCCTTCGGCGGTGCCCTGCACCTCGATGAAACCGCCGGTGCTGGTCATGACCACGTTGAGGTCAGTCTCGGCGGCGGAATCTTCAAGATAGTCCAGATCCAGCACAGGCTCACCCTGATACATGCCGACCGATACCGCGCCGATCATTTGCTTGAGCGGGTCGCCGCCTTTCAGGCCGCCGCGCTTCTTGATGACCTTCAACGCATCGACCAGCGCGACCATGGCACCTGTGATGGACGCGGTGCGGGTGCCGCCGTCAGCCTGGATCACGTCGCAGTCGACGTACAGCGTCACGTCGCCCAGCTTCGACATGTCCAGCGCAGCGCGCAACGAACGGCCGATCAGACGCTGGATTTCCAGGGTGCGGCCGCCTTGCTTGCCACGGCTCGCTTCACGCTGGTTACGCTCGCCAGTGGCGCGCGGCAGCATGCCGTACTCGGCAGTCAACCAGCCCTGGCCCTGGCCCTTGAGGAAACGCGGCACGCCGTTTTCGACGCTGACGGTGCAGATGACTTTGGTATCACCGAACTCGACCAGTACGGACCCCTCGGCGTGTTTGGTGTAGTTGCGGGTAATGCGGATCGAGCGGAGCTGATCGGCAGCGCGACCACTTGGACGTTTCATAGGGAATACCTGTACTAGGGACGGAAAACTGCCGAGCATTATAGAGCGCTGCACCGTCACTGGGCACTTGTTAAAAATCCGCGCCGACGACCGAAGCCCCTGAACCACGCATTACCGACGGGCTGCAGCCCTTTGTCACACCGTGTGTTTGGGCGCATTCGCCGCACTGCGCTACAATCCTGCGCCTTTGCTGCCAGTCGGCTTAAATTCATTCATATCGCGCCCGTGGAACTGCAGTTCCGCGCCGATCTGCATTGCGAGGTCACCGCCATGGTGCACAGCATGACCGCCTTCGCCCGCGTCGAAAAAGCCGGCGTCCAGGGCACCCTGAGCTGGGAATTGCGCTCGGTCAACAGCCGCTATCTGGAACCGCACCTGCGCCTGCCGGAGTCGTTCCGCGACCTTGAGGGCGCCGTCCGCGAAGCCCTGCGTCAGGGCCTGTCGCGAGGCAAACTGGAATGCACCCTGCGTTTCACCGAAGAAAGCACCGGCAAGCCGCTGCAAGTTGATCGCGAGCGCGCCGCGCAATTGGTCGCCGCCGCCGAAACCGTTGCCGGGCTGATCAAGAATCCGGCCGCGCTGAACCCGCTGGAGGTGCTGGCATGGCCTGGCGTGCTGGTTGCTGATGCAAGCGATCCGCAAGCGCTGAATGCCGAAGCCCTCGCACTGTTCAATCAAGGCCTGAAAGATTTGAAAGCGGGCCGCGAGCGTGAAGGCTCAGAGCTGGCTCGACTGATCAACGAACGCCTGACGTCCATTGAAGAAGACGTCGTGACCCTGCGTGAACTGGTACCGCAGATGCTCGCGACCCAGCGCCAGAAGGTTCTCGACCGCTTCGCCGACATGAAGGCCGAACTGGATCCGCAGCGTCTGGAACAGGAAATGGTCATCCTCGCGCAAAAAAGCGATGTGGCCGAAGAGCTGGACCGCTTGAGCACCCATATCATCGAAGTTCGCCGGGTACTCAAGTCCGGTGGTGCGGCCGGGCGCCGCCTCGACTTCCTGATGCAGGAACTCAACCGCGAAGCCAACACACTGGGCTCCAAGGCCTTCGACCCGCGCAGCACCCAAGCCGCCGTCAACCTCAAGGTGTTGATCGAGCAGATGCGCGAACAAGTGCAGAATATTGAGTAAGGCAACAGACATGACCCACAGCACCGGCACCCTGTACATCATTTCCGCGCCATCGGGTGCGGGCAAAAGCAGCCTCGTCAAAGCTTTGACCGATGCCAATCCGGAGATTCGCGTATCGATCTCCCACACCACACGCGCCATGCGTCCGGGTGAAGTGGACGGCGTTAACTATCACTTCGTGACCCGCGAAGAGTTCGTGAAGATGGGCGAGCACGGCGACTTCCTCGAACGCGCCGAAGTCTTCGGCAACTTCTACGGCACCTCGCAAAGCCGCCTGCAGCAAACCCTGGACGAAGGTCACGACCTGATTCTGGAAATCGACTGGCAAGGCGCCGAGCAAGTGCGCAAGCTGATGCCGCAGGCACGTTCGATCTTCATCCTGCCGCCGTCGCTGCAAGCATTGCATCAGCGCCTGACCAACCGCGGCCAGGACAGCGACGAGATCATTGCCGGGCGGATGCGCGAAGCCGTCAGTGAAATGAGCCACTATGTCGAGTACGACTACCTGATCATCAACGATGATTTCGGCCACGCGCTGGACGATCTGAAGGCGATTTTCCGTGCCAATCAGCTGCAGCAGAAACGCCAACAGGTGCGTTTCGGCAAATTACTGGCCGAATTGCTCGGCTAATCAGCACTTCCCAAAACCGCTGCAAGGGCTTTACATTGGCACTTGCGGCGCGTTGAAGGGCTTGGTTAAAAAATCAGCGCTTCCCTAATCGCTGGTGATTTTTTAAACTGTTGAGTCCGCTCGCCCAACCGGGCAGCGCGCATATTGCATTCGCTCCGAGGAATACCATGGCCCGCGTAACCGTTGAAGACTGCCTGAACCACGTGGAAAACCGTTTTGAGCTGGTCATGCTCTCTACCAAACGTGCCCGTCAACTGGCCACCGGCGGCAAAGAGCCACTGGTTCAGTGGGAAAACGACAAGCCTACCGTTGTAGCGCTGCGTGAAATCGCTGAAGGCCTGATGAGCTACGAGTTCATCGCCAACGCTGAAATCGTCGAAGACGAACCGCTGTTCGCAGCGTTCGAGGACGAGTCCAACGAGGCCGTCTAAGCCTATGCCTGGTCGACGTAGCACGGCGCGGGATCACAGCCTACGGCAGGAATCATCATGCCGAGCATAGACGCCCTCGCCGACCGCTTATCGACCTACCTCGGCAATGACCAGGTCAACCTGGTCCGCCGAGCGTATTTCTACGCCGAACAAGCCCACGACGGCCAGCGCCGCCGCAGCGGCGAGGCGTACGTCACGCATCCTCTTGCCGTGGCCAATATTCTTGCCGACATGCACATGGACCATCAGAGCCTGATGGCCGCGATGCTGCATGACGTGATCGAAGACACCGGTATCGCCAAAGAAGCGCTGCAAGCGCAGTTCGGTGAAACCGTGGCCGAACTGGTCGACGGGGTCAGCAAACTGACCCAGATGAATTTCGAGACCAAGGCCGAAGCACAAGCCGAAAACTTCCAGAAAATGGCCATGGCCATGGCGCGCGACATTCGCGTGATCCTGGTCAAGCTTGCCGACCGCCTGCACAACATGCGCACGCTGGAAGTGCTGTCCGGCGAAAAACGCCGGCGCATCGCCAAGGAAACCCTCGAAATCTACGCGCCCATCGCCAACCGGCTGGGCATGCACGCGATCCGCATCGAATTCGAAGACCTCGGTTTCAAGGCCATGCACCCGATGCGTTCCGCGCGGATCTACCAGGCCGTCAAGCGCGCCCGGGGCAACCGCAAGGAAATCGTCAACAAGATCGAAGAGTCCCTCGGCCATTGCCTCGCCATCGACGGCATCCAGGGTGAAGTCAGCGGTCGCCAGAAACACCTCTACGGCATCTACAAGAAAATGCGCGGCAAGCGTCGAGCCTTCAACGAGATCATGGACGTCTACGCGTTCCGGATCATCGTCGACAAGGTCGATACCTGCTACCGCGTGCTAGGCGCTGTGCATAATTTGTACAAACCGTTGCCGGGGCGCTTCAAGGACTACATCGCGATTCCCAAGGCCAACGGCTATCAGTCGCTGCACACCACGCTGTTCGGCATGCACGGCGTACCGATCGAGATCCAGATCCGCACCCGCGAAATGGAAGAGATGGCCAACAACGGCATTGCCGCCCATTGGCTGTACAAATCCAGCGGTGACGAGCAGCCGAAAGGCACTCACGCCCGCGCCCGCCAGTGGGTCAAAGGCGTGCTGGAAATGCAGCAACGTGCCGGCAACTCGCTGGAATTCATCGAGAGCGTGAAGATCGACCTGTTCCCGGACGAGGTCTACGTGTTCACGCCCAAAGGCCGGATCATGGAGCTGCCAAAAGGCTCCACGGCGGTCGACTTCGCCTACGCGGTGCACACCGACGTCGGCAACAGCTGTATCGCCTGCCGGATCAACCGCCGCCTCGCACCGCTGTCCGAACCGCTGCAAAGCGGCTCCACGGTCGAGATCGTCAGCGCCCCCGGTGCACGACCGAACCCGGCCTGGCTCAACTTCGTCGTCACCGGCAAGGCGCGAACGCACATTCGCCATGCGCTGAAACTGCAACGCCGCTCGGAATCCATCAGCCTCGGCGAACGCCTGCTGAACAAGGTCCTCAACGGTTTCGACAGCGCGCTGGAGAAGATCCCGGCCGAACGCGTAAAAGCGATGCTCACCGAGTACCGCCTCGAACTGATTGAAGACCTGCTCGAAGACATTGGTCTGGGCAATCGCATGGCCTACGTCGTCGCCCGCCGCTTGCTCGGTGAAGGCGAACAACTGCCGAGTCCGGAAGGCCCGCTGGCGATTCGCGGCACCGAAGGTCTGGTTCTCAGCTACGCCAAATGTTGTACGCCGATCCCGGGCGACCCGATTGTCGGGCATCTGTCGGCGGGCAAAGGCATGGTCGTGCACCTCGACAACTGCCGCAACATCAGCGAAATCCGCCACAACCCGGAAAAATGCATCCAGCTCTCGTGGGCCAAGGATGTCACAGGCGAATTCAACGTCGAGCTGCGCGTCGAGCTGGAACACCAGCGCGGCCTGATCGCTCTGCTGGCCAGCAGCGTCAACGCGGCCGACGGCAATATCGAGAAAATCAGCATGGACGAACGCGATGGTCGCATCAGCGTTGTCCAGTTGGTGGTCAGCGTCCACGACCGTGTGCACCTGGCCCGCGTGATCAAGAAACTGCGCGCCCTGACCGGGGTAATCCGCATTACCCGCATGCGTGCATAACTCACACCTAACAAGGAGTCATACATGACCAAGACTGTTATCACCAGCGACAAGGCCCCGGCCGCCATCGGTACTTACTCCCAGGCGATCAAGGCTGGTAACACCGTCTACATGTCGGGCCAGATTCCTCTGGACCCAAAAACCATGGAACTGGTTGAAGGCTTCGAAGCCCAGACCGTCCAGGTGTTCGAGAACCTCAAAGCCGTGGCCGAAGCTGCCGGTGGTTCGTTCAAGGACATCGTCAAACTGAACATCTTCCTCACCGACCTGAGCCACTTCGCCAAGGTCAACGAGATCATGGGCAAGTACTTCGACCAGCCATACCCGGCCCGCGCCGCCATCGGCGTAGCTGCCTTGCCGAAGGGTTCGCAGGTTGAAATGGATGCCATTCTGGTCATCGAGTGATGCGCACGGCGCGGCCTTCAAACGCCGCGCCGACTGCTCAGCAAGACAAGGTTTTGAAAGGATTCCACCATGCGCAAAGCGCTAGCTCTCCCGCTGCTCGCCATTTTCCTCGGCGGCTGCGCCAGCAACCCTGCCGACCGTGACATCAGCGGCACCTGGATCAACCAGGTGGCGATCGATGCTGCCACCAAGGGCGGCTCCCTGCGCGAAGCGCTTCAGGCCTACGGCCCGAATCTGGAATGGGATATCAACACCAAGGCCAGCCAGGCCCGCTACACCAACGGTTTCGAGAACGTCGAAGGACGGCTGCTGGGTGAAAAATCCGGCGCCTGGAAAGTCGACTTCTATGGCAGCTCCGCCAGCGAGCTGAAACGTGATGGCGGGCAACTGCAGCAAGCCGCCAGCGACAACGAACCGGAACAGGTCTTCGACCGCGCCCAGATCCCGGTGCCGGAAGGCGCACCGATCGGCGCCAGTTTCGAACGCGCGCTGTATTCCGCTTACATGGGCGGCAGCTGGAAAATCGCCAGCGGCCAGGGTGAAGGCAACACCGTGCAGTTCCAGGCCGATGGCCAGGTCTCCGGTTTGCCGGGTGCCGATCGCTATGCCCTGTGCCTGGCGGGTGACTGCGCATCAATGAGCAGCACCAATGACAATATGTGGCTGCAGCTCAATGGTCAGGGCAACGCCTACATCTTTGCGCGCAAGGGCAAGGAACTGGAGATCTTCCAGGCGGTGAACACTGCATTGGCTGATGAAATGCCGCAGTACACGCCGGGCGAACGCAAGTGGTTGCTCGAAAAACAGTAAGCACACGTTGAGAACAACACATAACCCTGTGGGAGCGGGCTTGCCCACGATGAGGCCATCAGACTCAACACTTGTGTTGACTGCCATGCCGCCATCGCGGGCAAGCCCGCTCCCACACTGGTTTGTGGTGTGCGGGAGTCAGCACTTACCTTCAAGAATTGCGGCATAACCTTCGCGGTAGCTTGGGTAAGTCGGCGTCCAGCCCAACGCTTTCGCCCGGGCGTTGCTGCAACGCTTGCTGCCGGTGCGCCGAACGCTGGCATCTTCCGCCCATTCGGTAACGCCCAGATACTCGCGCAGCCAGCCCACCACTTCGGCCAACGGCGCCGGTGCATCGTCGACGCCGATGTAGAAATCCTCCAGCTTCACGCCCTGCCGAGCCTTCTCCAACAGGAATGCCAGCAAACCGGCTGCATCGTCAGCATGAATCCGATTGCCATACAGCGGCGGCTCCACCGCCACGCGATAACCGCGACGCACTTGAGTCAACAACCATTCGCGGCCCGGGCCATAGATGCCAGTCAGACGCAGAATGCTCGCCGGAATGCAGCTATTGAGCGCCACCTGCTCAGCCTCCAGCATCAAGCGCCCGGAATAACCGGCAGCGACGGTCTCTGAGTGTTCATCCACCCACTCCCCATCCTGCTGTCCATAAACGCTGCTGCTGGACACAAAGATCAGCCGCTCCGGCACCTGACCATAGTCGTCGAGCCAGCTCAGGACATTCTGCAAACCCTGCACGTAAGCGGCGCGATAACCAGCCTCGTCGTGATCGGTGGCTGCCGCGCAATACACCAGATAGTCCACGGCACCCACCGGCCAGGTCGCCGGACAGTCTTCGTTGAACAGGTCGCCGGCAACGCCGATCACACCGTCGGGCAGCTTCGAAACATCCCGACGCAAGCCATGAACTTCCCAGCCAGCCGCCAGCAATTGCTTGGCCAGACGACTGCCAACATCACCACAACCGGCAATCAAAACAGAAGGCGCGGACATCAAAAAACTCCTATCGGAAAGATACAGACTAGCGCTGGCAAAGGACGGGCGGCTAGCAATGAAGGAAAAAAAGATACTCTATTACTTTTGTTAACAAGAATTACTTGCAATAATGCACGCCACTTTTGTTCTCGGCCTTACGAGGCCTGGAAGAGCATCAACGTTTTTCTATCTCAGGTCCGGCCAGCATGACACGCAATCAAATTCCCGCTTCGCCAACCAATCGACCTCGCGCCTGGAGCGCAATGGCGGCTTTGCTGCTCAGCCTGATGCTGGCACCAACCGCTGCTTTCGCCGACGCCCAGGCACCAGCCGCCCCGGCCGCGACCGAACAGCGTGCACCTGCTACTGACGCGCCAGCCGCTGCTCCGACCGCCACCGATCCGGTGCAAGCAGTAGACGCTGCCGACGTTCCTGAAGTCCTCGAAGCCGACAACTCCCTGGGCATGGCCCACGACCTGTCGCCATGGGGCATGTACCAGAACGCCGACATCATCGTGAAAATCGTGATGATCGGTCTGGCCATCGCGTCGATCATCACCTGGACCATCTGGATCGCCAAAGGCTTCGAGCTGATGGGCGCCAAGCGTCGTCTGCGTAGTGAAATCGCCGCTCTGAAGAAAGCCACCACCCTTAAGGAAGCCAGCGCCACGGCGGGCAAGGAAGGCACCCTCGCCAACCTGCTGGTGCACGACGCGCTCGAAGAAATGCGCCTGTCGGTCAACAGCCGCGAGAAAGAAGGCATCAAGGAACGCGTCAGCTTCCGTCTCGAGCGTCTGGTTGCAGCCTGCGGTCGCAACATGAGCAGCGGCACTGGCGTTCTCGCCACCATCGGTTCCACCGCACCGTTCGTGGGTCTGTTCGGTACTGTGTGGGGCATCATGAACTCCTTCATCGGCATCGCCAAAACCCAGACCACCAACCTTGCCGTCGTGGCGCCAGGTATCGCTGAAGCGCTGCTGGCCACTGCATTGGGTCTGGTTGCGGCCATTCCTGCGGTGGTGATCTACAACGTCTTCGCCCGCTCCATCGCCGGTTACAAGGCGCAGGTTTCCGATGCCTCGGCAGAAGTTCTGCTGCTGGTCAGCCGCGACCTCGACCACCAGCCTGAGCGCAGCTCGCAGCCGCACATGGTAAAAGTGGGGTAATCGGCCATGGGCCTGCATTTGAAAGAAGGCGCAGACGACGATCTGGCCGAGAACCATGAAATCAACGTCACGCCGTTCATCGACGTGATGCTGGTGTTGTTGATCATCTTCATGGTGGCCGCTCCATTGGCCACCGTCGATATCAAAGTCGACCTGCCTGCCTCGACCGCCAAACCGGCGCCGCGGCCAGAGAAACCGGTATTCCTCAGCGTCAAGGCTGACCAGCGCCTGTTCCTCGGTGAAGACGAAGTGAAGCCCGAAACACTGGGTGCCACCCTCGACGCCCGCACCAAAGGCAAAAAAGACACGACGATCTTCTTCCAGGCCGACAAAGGCGTGGACTACGGCGACCTGATGAGCGTGATGGATAATCTGCGCTCCGCTGGTTACCTGAAGGTTGGTCTGGTCGGACTCGAGAGCGCGGTCAAGAAATGATCACGACGCGCCATAAGCTGACGCGTTACAGCGGTAGCCTGGCCGTGGTGCTGGGCGTTCATGCGCTGGCCATCGCGCTGGCGCTGAACTGGACCGCCCGCCCGCCGATCGAATTGCCGCCCCAGGCAATGATGGTCGAGCTGGCACCGGTTCCGGCCCCGCCACCGCCTGCACCGCCGAAAGTCGTCACACCGCCGCAGCCACCGGCTCCGGTCGAAGAGTTGCCGATCCCGAAACTGGCCGAAGCGCCAAAAGCCGAAATCGCGGTGCAGAAGCCTAAACCGAAGCCAAAGCCTAAACCGCCGAAGCCGGTCGAGAAGAAGCTCCCCGATCCGCCGAAAGAAAAACCTTCCGAGGAAAAACCGGCCGACACGCAACCGACTCAGGCACCGACGGAGAAATCCGCTCAGCCTGCACCAGGCCCGTCGCCTGCACAAATGGCCGCCAAGGCCAGTTGGCAAGGCACCCTGCTCGCGCATCTGGCCAAGTACAAAAAGTACCCGGCCAGCGCTCAGGCACGGGGTAAGGAAGGCTTGAACCGTCTGCGTTTTGTGGTCGATGCCGAAGGCAATGTGCTGTCGTTCGAACTGGTGGGCCGCTCCGGCAACGCCGATCTGGACCGGGCCACCCTGGAAATGATCCGCCGCGCACAACCGCTGCCCAAGCCACCGGCCGACATGCTGAACAATGGATCGATTGAAATTGTTGCGCCGTTTGTTTACTCGCTGGAACGTCGCCGCTAAGTAACACCGCAGTACCTGTAGGAGTGAGCCTGCTCGCGATGGGGCCGTGTCAGTCAGTCATTTATCGCCTGACACACCGCTATCGCGAGCAGGCTCACTCCTACAAGGGTTCTTCGTCAGCCGTAAGAAACCCGCCAAAAAGGCACCGAAAGGTGCCTTTTGCATATCTAACAACGGCAATCACACATTGCCCGGTGTCGCACGCCTCCCTCAGTCTGATAACGTGCGTCTATCGATTGCAGCCGGTATGCTTGGCCCGCATCTTCATGGACGCTTGCTATGACTCTCACAGAATTGCGCTACATCGTTACCCTCGCCCAAGAGCAGCACTTCGGTCACGCGGCCGAGAAGTGCCACGTCAGCCAACCGACCCTCTCCGTGGGCGTGAAAAAGCTTGAAGACGAACTCGGTGTGCTGATTTTCGAGCGCAGCAAAAGCGCCGTGCGCCTGACCCCGGTCGGCGAAGGCATTGTTGCCCAGGCGCAGAAGGTGCTGGAGCAGGCCCAAGGCATTCGTGAACTGGCCCAGGCCGGCAAGAATCAGTTGACCGCCCCGCTGAAAGTCGGCGCCATCTACACCGTCGGCCCATACCTGTTCCCGCACCTGATTCCGCAACTGCACCGGGTCGCCCCGCAGATGCCGTTGTACATCGAAGAAAACTTCACCCACGTGCTGCGCGACAAACTGCGCAACGGCGAGCTCGACGCGATCATCATCGCGCTGCCGTTCAACGAAGCCGACGTGCTGACCCTGCCGCTCTACGACGAACCGTTCTACGTCCTGATGCCGGCCCAGCACCCGTGGACGCAAAAAGAAACCATCGACGCCGGCCTGCTCAACGACAAGAGTCTGCTGCTGCTCGGCGAAGGCCACTGCTTCCGCGATCAAGTGCTGGAAGCCTGCCCGACCCTGACCAAGGGCAACGACGGCGCCAAACACACCACGGTCGAATCCAGCTCGCTGGAAACCATTCGCCACATGGTCGCTTCCGGCCTGGGCATCTCGATCCTGCCGTTGTCGGCGGTGGACAGCCATCACTACGCCCCGGGCGTAATCGAAGTGCGGCCGCTGTCGCCGCCGGTGCCGTTCCGCACCGTGGCCATCGCCTGGCGCGCGAGCTTCCCGCGGCCGAAAGCCATCGAGATCCTCGCCGATTCCGTTCGCCTGTGCTCGGTGGCCAAGCCAGCGGCACCGGTTACGGCCGGTTAAGCAAGCGTCATGACTGAGTTGTCGCAAGTGTCGGTGACGGCACTCAAGGGTGTCGGCGAAGCCATGGCCGAGAAACTGGCCAAGGTCGGCTTGGAAAACCTTCAGGACGTGCTGTTCCACCTGCCGCTGCGTTATCAGGATCGCACCCGTGTGGTGCCGATCGGCGCTCTGCGGCCAGGGCAGGACGCCGTGGTCGAAGGCACCGTCAGCGGCGCCGACGTGGTCATGGGCCGCCGCCGCAGCCTCGTCGTGCGTTTGCAGGATGGCACCGGCGGCCTCAGCCTGCGCTTCTACCACTTCAGCAACGCGCAAAAAGAAGGCCTCAAGCGCGGCACGCGGATTCGCTGCTACGGCGAAGCCCGTCCCGGTGCGTCGGGACTGGAAATCTACCACCCGGAATACCGCGCCATCACTGGCGACGAACCGCCGCCGGTGGATGAAACCCTGACCCCGGTTTACCCGCTCACCGAAGGCCTGACCCAGGCGCGGCTGCGCCAGTTGTGCATGCAGACGCTGACGATGCTCAAGCCTGCCACCCTGCCCGACTGGCTGCCGACCGAGCTTGCCCGCGACTATCAACTGGCGCCGCTGGCCGATGCGATCCGCTACCTGCACAACCCACCCGCCGATGCAGACGTCGACGAACTCGCCCTCGGTCATCACTGGGCGCAACATCGCCTCGCCTTCGAAGAGCTGCTGACGCATCAACTGTCCCAGCAACGCCTGCGCGAGAGCATGCGTTCGCTGCGCGCGCCGGCCATGCCGAAAGCGAAAAAGCTGCCACCGAAATATCTGGCCAACCTCGGCTTCAATCCGACCGGTGCGCAACAGCGTGTCGGCAACGAAATCGCCTACGACCTCAGTCAGCACGAACCAATGCTGCGCCTGATTCAGGGCGACGTTGGCGCGGGCAAAACCGTGGTCGCCGCCCTCGCCGCGCTGCAAGCGCTGGAGGCCGGCTATCAAGTCGCGCTGATGGCACCGACCGAGATTCTCGCCGAACAACACTTCATCACCTTCAAGCGCTGGCTCGAACCGCTGGGCATAGATGTCGCGTGGCTGGCCGGCAAGCTCAAGGGCAAGAACCGCGTCGCCGCGCTGGAGCAGATCGCCAGCGGCACGCCGATGGTGGTCGGCACTCACGCGCTGTTCCAGGACGAAGTACAGTTCAAAAATCTCGCACTGGTGATCATCGACGAACAACACCGCTTCGGCGTCCAGCAACGGCTGGCGCTACGCCAGAAAGGCGTCGGCGGGCGCATGTGCCCGCATCAACTGATCATGACCGCGACACCGATTCCCCGGACCTTGGCGATGAGCGCCTACGCCGACCTCGACACCTCGATCCTCGACGAACTGCCGCCCGGTCGAACGCCGGTCAACACTGTGCTGGTCACCGACACCCGCCGCGTCGAAGTCATCGAACGCGTGCGCAGTGCCTGCGCCGAGGGCCGTCAGGCCTATTGGGTGTGCACGCTGATCGAAGAGTCGGAAGAGCTAACCTGTCAGGCTGCCGAAACCACGTTTGAAGACCTCACCCTCGCCCTCGGCGAACTGAAAGTCGGGCTGATCCACGGGCGCATGAAACCCGTGGAGAAAGCCGCCGTCATGGCCGAATTCAAGGCCGGCAACCTGCAACTGCTGGTCGCGACCACGGTGATCGAAGTCGGTGTCGACGTGCCCAACGCCAGCCTGATGATCATCGAAAACCCCGAACGCCTGGGCCTCGCGCAACTGCACCAGTTGCGCGGTCGCGTTGGCCGAGGCAGCGCCGCCAGCCATTGCGTGCTGCTCTACCATCCGCCGTTGTCGCAAATTGGTCGTCAGCGCCTGGGCATCATGCGCGAGACCAACGACGGCTTCGTCATCGCCGAAAAAGACCTCGAACTGCGCGGCCCCGGCGAAATGCTCGGCACCCGCCAGACCGGCCTGCTGCAATTCAAGGTCGCCGACCTGATGCGCGACGCCGACCTGCTGCCCGCCGTGCGCGATGCTGCGCAGGCCTTGCTGGAGCGCTGGCCGACCCACGTCAGCCCATTGCTCGACCGTTGGCTGCGCCACGGGCAGCAATACGGCCAAGTGTGAGCACCGTCGCAGTTTCTGAAAGATCCTTCCGACAGAGCTGGTTATACTCCTGCCATTGTTTCAAAAACGGATACAGACCATGACCGAAGCTGCTCTCGCCCCCGAATCTCCGCACGCTCCGTCTGTCATTCGGCTGCTGCTCAACAAGCTGGGCGTCGCCTACGAAGAAGTGCTCGAGCACCACGGCCTCAATGCCTCGCGCAAAGTGCAAGCCGTGTTGCTGGACGACGCCGTTGGCGCCCTGATGGTGCTGTTTCCACAGAGCCAGTTGCTGGATCTCAATCGCCTCGCTGAACTGACGGGCCGTCGCCTGACCGCCGTCTCGACCGAGCGCCTGGAAAAGATGCTCGGCAAACACAGCCTGAGCCTGCTGCCGGGCCTGCCGGCGCTGACCAGTTCGCCGTGCCTCTATGAAGAAAGCCTGCTGCGCGAACCGAAGTTGCTGATCAACTCCGGCGAGCCGGGCCTGCTGCTGGAAATCGCCAGCGAAGACTTCAAGACCATGCTGACCAAGGCCAGCGCCGCCAACTTCGGCGAAGCCCTGAGCAGCATCCGCCCCAACCTCGACCGCCCGGACGATGACCGCGAGGAAATCACCCAGGCCGTGCAGGCGTTTACCGCGCGCCGGATTCAACAGCGTCTGGAAGCGACCATCGAGATTCCGCCACTGGCCGAAACCGCGCAGAAAATCATCAAGTTGCGCGTCGACCCCAACGCCACCATCGACGACATCACCGGCGTGGTCGAAACCGACCCGGCGCTGGCCGCGCAAGTGGTGAGCTGGGCGGCGTCGCCGTACTACGCCTCGCCGGGCAAGATTCGTTCGGTGGAAGACGCGATCGTTCGCGTACTCGGCTTCGATCTGGTGATCAACCTGGCGCTGGGCCTGGCCCTCGGCAAGACCCTGAGCCTGCCCAAAGACCACCCGCAACACACCACGCCGTACTGGCAGCAGTCGATCTACACCGCCGCCGTCATCGAAGGCCTGACCCGCGCCATGCCACGCGCCCAGCGTCCGGAGGCCGGCCTGACCTACCTCGCCGGCCTGCTGCACAACTTCGGTTACCTGCTGCTGGCCCACGTCTTTCCGCCACACTTCTCGCTGATCTGCCGCCACCTGGAGGTCAACCCGCACCTGTGCCACAGCTACATCGAGCAACACCTGCTCGGTATCAGCCGCGAACAGATCGGCTCGTGGCTGATGCGCTACTGGGACATGCCGGACGAACTGGCCACCGCCCTGCGCTTCCAGCACGACCCAAGCTACGACGGCGCCTACGCTGAATATCCTAATCTCGTCTGCCTGGCCGTACGCCTGCTGCGCAGCCGCGGGATTGGCTCCGGCCCGGATGAAGACATCCCGGATGCACTGCTAGAACGCGTTGGCCTGACCCGCGACAAAGCCAACGACGTCGTCAGCAAAGTCCTCGAAGCCGAAGTCCTGCTGCGCGAACTGGCTTCGCAGTTCAGCCAGGCCTGAAACGCATCACGGGCAAGCCCCACTCCCACAAGATCAACACGATCCCTGTGGGAGCGGGCTTGCCCGCGATGAATCCAGCTCGGTTTCCTGGATGTACTGAACCCCTGTGGCGAGGGAGCTTGCTCCCGCTCGACTGCGCAGCAGTCGCTAAACCAGCCAATCAGGTGTATCCAAGGCATCAGGTTTTGGGGCCGCTTCGCAGCCCATCGGGGATAAATCCCCTCACCACAACACCCCTTCTACTCAAGCCCCGATATCAAGCCTTAGGCTTGGGCTTCCTCGGCTTCAAATACTTCATCAACCCCTGAAACCACATCACCAGCGCCGGGTTGCCTTTGATCTGGATCGACTTGTCCTGAATCCCCTGCATAAACGCCAGTTGCTTGTTCTTCGCCTGCATCGTGGCAAAGCCATAAGCGGCATCTTTAAAGGCAATCGCAAACGCCGGCTCCGCCACCACGCCAGACTTGCTGGTGATGCGCTGATTCTTCACCAGGAAATGCCGCGCCACTTTCCCATCCAGTGTCTGTAGCTGGAACACCAGTTCCTTGTCACCCAACTGCTGCTGGAACGCAGGATTTGTCCGGCTGGCCTTACCCATCAACAGACCCAGCATCCACAGAAGAAAACGAAATTTCATGCGCACAGCCTCAAAAGGAAAATGAACGGCCGGGGCAGTGTAAGGGATTCAAGCGATAACGCCACTATTGGCTAACGTTGGAAGAGGATGCCGCTGTTTTCTAGCACGATGACTACCAAGTCACACTACAGTACACACGCCTACACACATTTCTGTAGGAGCTGCCGAAGGCTGCGAACTTCTGATCTTCTACCCCGCAAACCTATGGGAAATTTCCTGCAAGCAGCCGGGCTGTTCATGAACTAGGCGCATGGGTGGGCAATCGATAAGCTTTGTATGTCGCCGCAAAATCGGCGACCGGATGTGCAAGTCCGTATTCGGGGAAAATCAATTAACTGCTCAGGATTTACACCCATGACCGATGACACATTCGACGCTGACTCAACCTCTCCCTACGAATCTCCTGACTCAAAGAAATTCCACGAAGCCGCCGAACGCGCCCTCGACCACCATTTCAAACCCGCCGCCGAACCCCGCCCCAAACGCGAGACCGGCCTCTTCAGCCTCTCTCCCGGAACCGATGCCGAAGCCCTCATGGCCAACGCCTCGGAGGACCTGCTGTCCATTCATCGCCTCCGACCTGGCCGACGACCTCCACGGCTCCCGCCGCTCGGTCGCGCTAGCCCTGAGCAGAATGGCGGATGGGGTGCGATTGATGGTGGAAGGAATGCTTGATCACATTGAAGTGCGGAGTGTGAAGGCCAAGCCGTAACGGGATTTTCGGATGAAAAAAGGGGACGTTAAGTCCCCTTTCTGCAGTCGTCTTCGCTATCTAAAGTCTTCAGCGCTTTTAGGCAGTGCCTCTATACCCTGACGGGCAACCCGACTAACAAATGAATAACCACCCGCGCTGCAAGACTGTCGGAACACAACCTTGTCGTCCTTGAGCACCGTCAGAAAACTCACAAACGCCTGATTAACGAGGTAGGTATATGGTCCCTTTTTGAATTTGATGTTGTTCAGGTTCACGCTGCCTTCCGACGCATCCACTACGAAGAACTTGCCCTTGGGAGGCACGCTCTTCTGCGGATAGAGCATTTCTATCTTTCCCGGAACACCGTAACGGTATTGAACATATCCGGCCGTGGGCTTGCTGTTTCCTTGCGCACAAATGGAAACCGTCTTGCCGCCCTGCAACGGGCAACTGAAGTAAATGTCTTCGTCGTCCGAACACAACGTACCCTCCTGCTCACCCTTCAATGGCGCTGTCTCTTGCGAAACGCGTTCTGGTGTTTGAGCGACATCGGCACAATTGGACAAACACACCAACTTGGAAAGATCCGGAACATCGCTTTCAGTAAACAGGTACGTCGCTGAACCGTCACGGTTGCGGGCGTGATAAACGGGAACACTGACGGCCAGCCCCTTGGCAGACACCGGCACTTCAGCATCCCGGCCCGAGACGACCCAGCCTTCGGCCTCCCCGCACAACTCCTCCAAAGCGACTTCATTGAACGAATCTTTCGTTGGCACGGTGAACGGCTTGGCATCACCTCGGCAATCGTAGCCATGCCAGTAAGGCCCGGTGTTCGGGTCAATGTCTATCGAGAAGATATAGGCGCCGTCGAGCATAACTTTGCCGCTGTGGTAGGTGAACACCAGCCAGCGGCGCGACTTCGCCTGTGAGGAGTTTTCTTCCTCCAGGATGTAACGCTCGCCATCTCGATACAGCCAGAAAACACTCATCGCTCCCGCCGATACCGGCCTTTCGGAGAGACGTTGCCCAGACTTGGCGTCCACTAAGAAATCGTCTTTCAGCGCCAGCGCACAGTCGCTGTCGGCATCCATGCATGACTTGAGCGACGGAAACATCGGCCCCGCTGCCACAGAGAAAGAACACAGCAATAACGCGACCAACCCTAATCTTTTCAACTTGCCTTCCTGCTCATGATTTACGGGTCTGATCGAACAGAAAGCCTTTCGCCATTGAACCCTGTGTCCTGCGTTTTAAAGCGAGTAATCCATCACTTCTTTCAACTGCCAACACTGCCCACGCTCAAACCGATACTCGAAGACATAGTCGGTATCCGGCTTCTGCAGAATCGCCGTGGCCTGGTTGTCCTGCTGCTCTTTGACGGTCAGCATCAGCCCTTGGGCGTCGCGCTTGATGCGATCGGGCATGATTGGGAACTTCAGCTGATCACCGCTGAGGCTGCTCTTTTGCAGCTCCGGCTCGGGATCGCCCGCTACCGTCGTGACCATCTGCAGCGGCTGCTGGACAAAGGCTTTTTGCACATCCGCGTGTTCGGAAAAAGCTGCGAGGAAGGTTGAGAAGTCCGGCGAAGGACACGCCATGGCAGTTGCGTTAGCGCTCACCGTGACAGGCTTCGGTTGAGGCTGTTCAACAGCCTGCCCATCAAGTACAGACAAGCGCTTTTTCACACTTGCCGCGTCTTTGTAAGCGCACACCACTTTCTGACTTTCCTCCAGATCCAGCCCGTCGCGACAGTTCTGAAACTCAGGTTCCGGTGGATCCCCACGGAAATAATTCAAAGACAACTGATTGCCGTCCTTGATGAGTGGCAGTTCCAGAACCGAGTAGGAGGCGCCCTCGAAACTTCGATTCGACACCTGCGTTTCCGTCAGCACGTACATGGACTTCCCTGCCCGCCCCGGGGATTTGCGCTCATGAAAAAACACCGACGTAATCTGATCGCCCTCCACCTTCCACACATAATTCAGCGTCGGTTTGGTTGCGTTCATAGCTGAGTAGAAGATTTCGGCGGCAGGAACATGAACCTCCGTCGCCTGCTGCTTCAGGTTGTTCTTCAGAAAGAACACCGTGATCTTTTGATCGCCCAACGACGCCACCACCGGCGGATGTAACTCACCGATGGTCTGCGGATCGCTCGCCAGTGCCAGTTGAGTCGACACACCAGCCGTAATCCCAAGTGCACAAACAAAACCTGGAAGCCTGCCCAATTTTGTTTTCCTTCCGTGGTTAATCTTCATGTCGACTCAGGTGCGCCGCATTTCAGCTTTTTGATTTGCTCGTTCTTGATCGGAATCACACAGGCGCGACGCTTCTCTCCGGGTGCGCGAAGCTCCGTAGTGCTTAACGTCAGGTGCAGACCGTCATCTGCAAATACAGGCTTCTCAAATCCAGCATCGGCGTAACCGGACTGGAACGACTTTCCGTCAAAACTGCAGAGCCGCGCAGATGACAATACTCGCCAACCACCGTCAGGCGCGAGAATCTGTACCGTCAGGCATGGGTTGTCGAACGAATAGAGATAGCGTGCCACTACGTCTTGGTAACGCTTCGCGCCGGATCTGGAGACCTTGTTCATATCCACCACATCACCCGGACCGTCCGCCACGATCCCGTCCAGATACACCGCACGTTCCAGGCTCATTCTGGCGATGCAGCTATTGATTAATGTGGAATGCATTACCGCATCAGGGTCTATATCCGTGGCTTCCAGCGGGCACGTGGTATCGCGCAACTTGATCCATGCTCGCTGTGACTCTCTGGCGATGGCCATGAATGCCTTGCCCTGTTCGGGATCGCGTTTTTGCTGAGACTCAAACCTTGCCATCAGCTTTTTGTAGCTGGCGTTGAGCTTTGCATCGGCTTTCTCGCGGTCGGCTTTCACGCATAGGTCAACTTGCCAGCTCACGCTAATGACTTTGCAATCGTCCTCAGCGTGCGCAATTGACGCGCACAGCATTCCGATGGGCAACGCGATAAAGCGGATAATCCTGTTCAATTTTTCAATCCCTGATGTGCAGTTCGCTCAACGACGCGTTGCGGAATTTTCTGTGTCTTGCCAGCGGCTGCCATCGCTTCGCCGTACTCGCGGTAATAGCGCTGCGCTTCGTCTTTTCGATCAAGTCGCCACAGTGAATCGGCCATGTTCAGCATCAACACTGTGCGTTTGCCAACCGCCTCAACACCGCGATAAAACTTCAGCGCCAGTTCATCTTTACCGCCCTCGGCGAGGTAAAAACCCAGGTCGTTGTAGGTTTGAACGTTTTGCGCCGGGGGATGGCATGCCATGTAGGATTCGGGACTTAAAAAGTCCAGGCTGCCTTCGATGGAGTCAGCCCGGGACTGTGCAGCTTTGATCGTCGAGATATATTTCAACCAGTCCTTGGGGGACTGCGTTTCCAGAGTGGGCGTGAGGACTTCGCCATCCTCCGAAAACCACTGATTACCGACCCATTTGCCGAGACAAAAACGAGGAGAACGCTCAGCCAGCACGCAGCCGGTCTCCATCGAAATCACATCGCAATGCTGTTGCGACTCCAGTTTTTCTTCACCGTTTTCGAGCGATAACATGCCGAACATCACCGGGTCGAGCAACAAGGTTTTCTTGTCAGGGCTGAGCCAATCGGTGTGTGCATCGGCGCCAACGTCGGCGCTGAAGAGCGGGAAAGTTTTGCCGTTGGCGGTGAACCATGCGGTCGCCGACTCAACGCCGGGCATCGTCCACTTTGTCGCTCGAAACGTAACCGTGTGCCCGCCGATACCGACAATTGGCGGATCTTCGTCTTCGGCAAAAGCGCAGGCGGCGGTTGCAAACAGACTGCCAAGCAACACCCACTTAAGGCTGACCATATTCAATCCTTTTCACCGCCGGGCTTGGCGATTGCAGCTGACTTTTGCTAACCCCATACGCCTCAATCAGCTCCTCCCATGACCCCTTCGAGCCAAACGAACGCTGGGTGTTATCGAAGCTGTATTGCTCCAGTCTCCCGGCTGTCGAGTAATAACCGTGCCACTCCGGGCAGGCACCGCAACCGCCGTAGCCACCGATTGAAACAAGACTGCCCTTGCTGCCCGTCACGCAATCCATCGCCACCACCACGTTGTTCAACATCTTCGTTTTCGCACCGTCGGAAGTGAGTTGCGAAACCTTGCCGACATCACGCCGCAGCACCTTGCCGCCGATGTTGATCGCTTGGTCTGAGCAGACCGGGATGAGGTGGGTCTCTGCGTCATCCACCGTCACCGATCGGCAGGACGACACCAACACCACTTCAACCCCACCGCACTGCATGACATCGCGCTGGGTGTAAGCATCCGCCGGCGCTGCAAACGCAGGCGCAGAGAGCAGCAACCCCAGGCTGCCCGCGAGATAAAACTGATTCATCGAGAATTCCCTGTCGCCGTTAACCGGCCTGTTTTTCCGTCAGGCATTTTGCGTAGCCATCGGCGAACCTGGCGTCGAAGGACAACGCCACCGGTTCGTCCAGTTCCGCCGAGGTGTTGAGCAACACGCGCGTCGCCGGGGTGTATTTGACCCAGCCAATGGTCCCGGTGCCGTTGGTGTCGAAGAACAATTGGGCGCGCACCATTTCTCCGTCGTCCTCATCAATCAGCAGATTGACCTTGTCCTTGCCGACATACTGAAACGGGAAATCGCTGCTCCTGACCAGTTCAGTGAGATAGCCGTAGCAACTGCCTTCACTGGCACTCGCCGGCAGGGCGAAAGGCAAAAGCAGTAGCGCGCTCAGCACGCTCCGAATGAAAAAACGGTTCATTCCATCATCCTTATTCAAGCGGCGGCGATTCCGCGTCGGTCATCGTCAGCAGGCGGAATTCGTTGTTCACAAATTCGTAGTAACGGTAGCGGTTAACGCTCTCCAGCGAATTGCCCTGAGCGTCTACTTCACCATCGAGGGCAACCCCGGTGATGAAGATCAAGCGGCTGTCGGGATGGTGGAGCATGGCGAACGTGCTGCCGTCGTAGGCATTCGGCAGCCCGCCGACGACTTCTCCGGTGCGCGCATCAAGCACTTCGGCGCAGATGGCACCGCCGCCACAACCAAACTGGTGCACGATGTAATGGCCGGCGAAGTTGACCTTGCCTTTCAGCGCCTGGGCGCGTGCCTGATCCATCACCGGGCTGCTGTTTTCCTGCGGCACCAGCGCAGGGTGAGTGCCGGTGAAGACCGGGGTGACGGTGTAATCCTTGAAATCCGGGTCGGCGGCGAAGGCCATGGATGAGACCGCCAGCAGCAAGCTGCCGAGTAGAACCAGAAATCCTTTCACGCTGTAACTCCATCTGTGCGACGTATCGTCGGGATGTTCATTCGAAGGCAATGCTGCGCACCGCTGTCTTGATCTGTTCGAAGCCTGCGGCGTTAATTGACAACGGCGTGGCCGAGCCTGATTCGGCAGCGCCGATCAGCACCTGCTCACCTTGCATCAGGCAGAAGGCGATACGGCTGAATTGGGGCTGATGCGGTGGGTGGTAGCCGATGATGAACCCCGACGACTTCGCCCCCTCCAGTGACTCAAACGCATAGGTTTGCGGATCACCCGCCAGCGCTGTTGGCCGCCAGCCGTTTTCGGTCAAGGTCGCCGGGCACTTGCGGTCATTGGCCTCGCGCAGCAGTTGCAGTTCGATCGTGTCATCCGCTGGCGGCCGCGTCGTCAGGGAGGAAAAGCTGCCGAGGTTTTCACACATCATCCCGAACCATGGCTGAGTCCGATTGGCCGACGTTTCAAAATTCCATTCATAACCGCTGGATGTCGGCGCTTGCCACAAGTGCGGTGCGCTGGAGGGATCGGGCCGTTGTCGGGAGGCGATGAAGATCAGATCGGGGGCGTTGAATTGCAGCCATTGGTCTTGCAAGAGCGGCATGGAAAACCGGCACGCCCCCATATCGACGCCAACGTCCGCCGGCCCCTGAGCGACCCGCGACTGGCCTGTCGTATTGCCGACCATCACGGTCTCAGCGGCATGGCCCATTTGAGCAAGCATGAACAAACACGCCAGTAATCCATGGAAATATCGAGGCTTCACTGCGCATCCTTCGCATTGATCAATTGCAGCTCACCATCCCGATACAGCACCTCACAGCCCACCCACGCCGGATCAACCTGCGGCATCACCGCCGACGGCTTGCGCAATTCCCGCAACAACGTCGAGCCATGCGACAGCCGCCCGCCCATCCGCGCAATCACCGCCCGCGCCGCTTGATAGTGCGCATGACGCCCCGGATCGAGGGTGTCTTCGAGCAAAATGTCCTCGCCCAGAATGCCCTGCACCTGCCCCGGATAAATCATGAACCCGGTGGCCTGCTCGGCGCCTTCACAGCCGTCCTGCCAGAAGCTGCCGTCACGACTGCGGATGTCCGGATGCGGTGCGAACCAGTGTTCGCGATCCGCCAGCGGCATGGCGTGATGCAGGCGGAAGAAGATGCGCATCAGGTTGTCGCGGTACCACTCGCGCACTTGCAGGTAATAACCGCGCAGGCCCGGCAGGCCGGTGGAATGCGCGAGGCGGATCAGCCCTGACCATTGCGGAAATGGCTGGAGCGGCAGTTCGCTCGACGCCGGCCGAGGGGTGCCGGGATCGGTCTCCCAAGGCAATCGATGCGGGCTGTTTTCAAGGTTGTCGTAAGCGGTCGGCGGGCGCCCGAGCCAATCGCCGCCACTGCTGGCCAGCGCCGTGGCGATGCACAGATTGCCTTGCACGACGAACACGTAAAACCGGGTGAACCAGTCCGCCAGTTGTTGGCCGTCAGCGTTTTGGGCGACGAGTTCGGTCAGCTCTTGATCGAAGCGTTGCAAGCCGCGTTCAAGGCTCGGCAGATGCCCGCGAGCGATGCGCTGCATGCGCAGGAACAGCGGCAACGAGCGCAGTATTTTCAGCAGCTGCCACGGCAAATGCGGGGTCGCGCCGCCGACTTCGCCGGCGTAGTTGCTGGCGCTGATGCCCCAGTCGGCGAGTCGGGCGAGAAACAGATCATTGTTGATGTAGGACGCGCCGCCGAACACTGCGGTGAACGGCTCGTTGTCCTGCAACACCCGCGCATCCCAACGCGCCATGATCGCCGGGATACTCGCCGCCGCCCGGCGCTGGGCGTATTCGACAAAAACGCTCGGTTGCGGTGGCAGGATCTCGGCGATGTTGGCGGCAGTCAGGTGCCGACGCCAGCCGTAGTCGCTGATCGGCCGGTATTGCAGCAGCCACAGTTGCGCACCGTCCCAGGCCCATTCGACGTCGCCGGGCACGTAGTGAAAAACGCGCAACACGTCTTGCAGAAACTGCCAGAGCAGCGCTTCGGTCAAACCGTGGGACGTGGTGAACGTGCCGCTGCGCCAGGCATCACCGAACCGCGACAGCGTCGCCCGCTCAGGGCTGACATGACCGTCGGCCAGCGACTCCAGATGGCCTTCAACCCATTCCAGCTCCACCGACAGATGCCGCACAAACGCAATGCCGGAAACCTGCGGCGTGATGAAGCGCTGCACCACCACTTCCTCGACGCCTGCGGCGGTCAGTTCGGCGATGCACGTCGGCACGTTGGCGCGCGGCACGCGCAGATAAGTGGTGCTCAGGCCGGCATTCGCCGAGTCGGCCTGATCTTCGCCATAACTGGAGGAGCGCACCGCCCAGGTCACCTCGGGTTGCGCGGCGAGAAACGCAGACAGACGCGGATCATCGCAATCGTTGAGGGTCAGCGCCGCCGGCACCGGTTGCCGGGCCAGTTCAGCGAGGCGCAACCGACCGCCCTTGGTGTGCGCAACAAATCCGCGCTCGCCGGACTCCAGCCACGCGGCAAATTCGGCCGGCGAATCGATCCACGGGTAATGACCCCAGCCGGGTTTGAGGCTGATGGTCAGATCGGCGCGAGCCAGAATCGCTGACCACGCCGCCGCTTGCTCGAAGCCGAGCACGTTGTCCTGATCGCCCCAAACCAGTTCGACCGGATCGGTGATCCACTCCAGCAACAGCAGCGCGGTGTCAGCGCGGACTAGGTCCCAATGCGGCACAAATGCCCGGCAACGCGCATAACCGGCGCCCATGCGCTGGTACTGCGCGGGCGTCCAGGTCTGATTGGAAAACTTGCGTGCGAACAGCGTCGGTTTGTTCGACAACAGCCAGTGAATGGTCTTGCGAATCGGCAGCGGCGACATCAGCGCCGGCAACCGCCGCTGCCACAAAAACGCCCCTACCGGCGCCAGCAAAACACTGCGCGAAAAATGCCCCGGCCGACGTTGCAGCGCATGCAGCACCAGTAACGCGTTGACCCCGACCGCCATGATCGCGCTGCCCTTTTGCGTCATCTTCAGCAAGGTCTGCGCGTAGTCCGCGAGATCCTCGCAGGGTGGCTGCGGGTTGGCACCGAAACCGGGCAATTCCAGCGGCACCACTTCGTAGCGCTGAAAGTGCGGCAGCGCGTCGTCCCACCAATCGGCGGCGCTGCCGTTGCCGGCCAGCAGGTACATCAACGGCTTGCTCATGGACGATCCTCAGGCCAGATCGCGCAAAGCGGCGTCGAGGGTCGGATAACGAAAGGTGTATCCGGCCTCGCTCAAACGCTGCGGCACCACACGCTGCCCGTCGAAGAACAACTGAGCCATTTCCCCGGCTAAAGCGCGCACTGGCGCGGCGGGAATGTGGAACCACACCGGACGCTTGAGGACCTTGCCGACGTTCTCGGCGAACGCTGCCTGACTGACCGTTTCCGGGGCGACCATGTTGTAGGTGCCGCGCAGGTTTTCATCGTGAAAGGATCGAGCGATCACCTGAATCACATCGTCGCGGTGCACCCAACTCATGATCTGCTGACCATCGCCCATGCGCCCGCCGAAGCCGAGGCGAAACGGAATCAGCAACGGCAACAACGCACCGCCCGGACCGAACACCACGCCGAGGCGCAGCACCACCTGACGCACGCCAAATTCGGTGGCCGGTTGCGCGGCGGCTTCCCAGCGCGCACAGAGTTCGGCCATGAAACCGTCGCCCTTGCTCGCCTGTTCGTCGAGGCTTTCGCTGGCATCGCGCACGCCGTAGAAACCGATGGCCGAGGCCTGAATCCACAGCGCCGGTTTGTGCCGAGCGTTTTTCAACCAGGTCATCAGCGCTTCGGTAGTGTTGACCCGACTGGCGATCAGTTGCGCCTGGCGCTTGGGGCTCCAGCGCGGCCCGGCGACTGGAGCCCCGGCCAGGTTGATCACCACGTCGAAGGTTTCGTCGTAGCCCAGTTTGCTCAGCGAACGCACGCAGCGGGCACGACCGTCGAACAGGTACGCGGCTTTCAACGGATCCCGCGCCAGCACGCTGACGGTGTGGCCGGCATCGAGCAATTGATTGACCAGCGTTTCACCGATAAACCCGGTGCCGCCAGTGACCAGCACACGCTTGAAAGCGCCGCCGGCAAACGGGTTGGACGGCTTGCCCTCGCGCTGCATGCGCAACGCCGCCAGACCATCGCGAATCCCCGACGCCGTCACGCCCACGGCAAACAGCGTCAGCACCCAGCCCTTCCAGCCGAAATCCACAGCGCTCAGGCCGGTCGGCAAACTCGCCCACTGCGCCAATTGCACACCGTACAACGCAAAAAACGCCCCGCCGTTCACCGCCAGCACGGTGTGCATGATGCGCTCGATGGCGGGCAGTTTGCGGCTGCGATCCTCGATCACGAAGTCCCACAACGTCAGGCCGATTTCCAGGGCGAACAACAACGCAATCACCAGCGCCCAGGCGCCACCGAACTGCAAGTGCGCGATGCCGAGAAACAGAACGCCGTAGAAACACGAACGCAGCGCGTGAATCGACAACTCCAGCCGCGCACTATGCCGATACGGCAGCGCCACGGTCAGCTCGTGGTGATACAGGGTGTCGAGCGCACCGAGGCAAGCCTGCGCGATCAGCAACGTGAACGCCCAATCCAGCAGCGAAAAATCAGGCATGGGTCGACTCACTCATTGCGGTATCGGAAAGGGAATTTCGGCGGTCATGGCGGTACAGCCAGAGCAACGGTGATAACAGCACAAGCAGCGCAAAAGCGTCGAGCCACAGGTGCGACCAGACCTGTTTTTGTGCCGAGAGCAACATGTCCTGCGGAGCCCAGAGCAGGATGCCGGCCGTCAAAAAGGCCCAGGCCATCGGCGCTTTCAGACGATGGCCGATGTGCACCAGCGCGAGCATGTACAGCGAATAACTTTGCAGCGTCGCGCCGAACAGCGCGAGCCACCAGACCTGCTGTTCACGGGCGGCGGCAGGCACCGCGTCGACGCCCCAGAAAATCTGTTCGAGGGTGTGCAAATAGCCGTCAAGCAAACCGGAATGACCGGCCCAGCTCAGGGTCAGACCGGCGAGCAGATGCACTAGCGCGGCGGCGTATAACCACAGCACCAACGCGCGGCGAAGGGAGAAAGAGGGGGCTGGCATTCCGTGTCCTGAGCGCATTCCTTTGGGGGTGGGGAGTTTAAAGGAAAATGAGTGTTGTCAGTCGCTCGAAGACAAAACGTTTGGTCGCGTTCGGTGATCGCTATTGCACGGTGTGAGCTTCGACAAAACCGAGCAAACATACTAATCAGCGCAACATCAATGTGCCGGAAGGATGCCGTCCAAATATAAGGCTCGCTCCAGACTCATCTTCGCGGTGCACCTATTCAGATCTGCAGAATAGGATGGCTTGTCCCATTCATTCTCAAACCCCTCAAGCCTGCAGTTCGAATCCCTCAGCTTTATCCACGTCCGTTGGGAGTTTTTCAGTCGATCCAGAAACGCCTTATGCTCTTCATGCCGAGACTGGTATTGAAAAATATACCGAGACCCTGCTCTATCAATCAGCGCTTGGTAACGGTCATTAAGCACGCGATCCGCAGCCTTCATCGCTTCTTCTACGCACTCGGCACATTGCCCGGCCACGGCCTCGCAATCCGCATCTTGGGCAAAGCTGACTGACGAGACTGACATCGCCATAAATGCAAAGAACATCAAACGGGCGACATTCACTGAGTGCCACCTGCGCCAATACATTCAATTGAGCTGTCCATAACGACGCCTCGGGCCAACAAGCGCTCGACCGCAGCAGGGCTCCATTTAAGCTCGGTCTTGCTGGCCTCGCGATAACAAGCCATTGCGCGGGGCAGATCAGCGGCGACGACAGTGCCGGTTTCGTAGACTTCACCCAATCGCAGGAGTGCGTGGGTAGAGCCTCGTAGCGCGGCGCTTTCCAATGTCGCCATCGACTTTTGCGGATCGATGCAGGCCTTGTCATCGCCGTACTCACCCTCATCGCAGTAAAACAAGGAGAGAGCCACGCCATCGTCGGGATTGCTCTGAAATGCCTGATTCATAAGCTCCAGAATCTGCTCATTCGGCAATCGTGGTGCTTGCCCGGAAAGACTGATTCCCGCAGCCGCTATCGCCGCTTGGGCCGAACCTTTGCGGGCACCGTCCACATAGCTATCCAGCGCTGCCGCGTACAAAGAGACACCAGATTCGCCTGATGCCTTGTTAACCAGCCGATCGAACATCACGCCTTTTTTCAGTTCGCGTTCACCGGGTGCGGGTTGGTCAGTCCGAGCCACGTCATCCATCACCGCTTCGAGCGTCCAGTCTTCAACACTGTTCAGCACCCAGCAGTCGCTGTGCTTGAAGACGAAAATCTTCAAGAAGGCCCCTTGCTGATCACGCACCACCACCCTGTTCAGAAACGGAATCTCGATAGCCAGATTCGACGCTGCAGCATTCTCCGCACTCAGCATGCTGAATTCATCGGCGGGCAAATGCTTGACGCTGCGCACGACAACCTTGGGTATGTTGTTCTCGGCCACGACGCGAGTTGTCTTCACCGACGATGCGGTAAATGCTTTCTGTACCGTCGAGTCCGATGAAAAGACTTTGACGAAGTCAGCGAAGTTGTTAGCCGGGCATTGTTGTTCAGTAGAGGCGAAGGTGCTTGCGCACAGGCCGGCGCTCAACAATGCGATGGAAAGCCACTGGGTTAGCCTGCGTGTTGTCATGCCGCAACTCGGTACCGCAAAAAAACGTTTCAACCGTGTTCTTCCTTGAGTCATTCAGGTTTTGCGAATGGTGAATCGGGTGATGCATTGCTCTGGCCCGTTCATGCCCCAATAAGTGCTGAGCAACGCCTTACGCTTTTTGTCGACGCGCAGATTGATGAAGCCATCGCCGCAATCCGGCTGCAACTCTTTGAAGGTGCCGGTTTTGGGTTGGTAAACGAAAACTCTGAAGTAGTCGTAAGTGCCCATGCCGTCATCCAGCTGCCAGATCGCGAAATCTTTGGCACCGTCGAAATTGAAGTCCTCGATCTGTACTTTGAGTTCGTTTATGGCTTCAAAATCTATGGTCCGGGGCACGCTACGCGTTTCGCCTTTAACCGAAACATTCAGTGCGGCGCCCTCAATAACCAGCGTCGCCTCGACGCCTGTGACCGGACTGAACTTAGTGGTTTCGGCCAGTGCCGGGATCGCCCAAAGCAGGCCAAGCAGTGATAGCGCTAGAGTTTTGAATTGCATGTGCTTGCCTACTCCCACTTGCATCCGGACTCTAGGGAGGAGTCGATGTTGGGGTTATTCAAGAAGTGGTAAACCTTACCGTTGGACTTTTTCGTGTACTTCATCGAGACGATCTGTGTCCCTTGAGTCACGAACTCATAGGCTCCCGCGACCTTGTCGTTGATGATTTCAGACCACGTTGTGGCGCTCTGCCATGGAGCGTCGGGACCGAGCATCTCCCCCTCAGAATCCGTCAACACAATGGAGATGGGCTCGCTGGACTTGGCGTACTTGACGAAGCCACCAGACCATTTGCTGGACGCGTCATAAAAGGTACGGAACTCAAACTTTACCGGACTGGATTCGGAGAGTTCGAAGCAAAATGATTCGCTGGTGACTGCGCTGTGGGCCACTAGCGGGAAGAGGCTAGATAGTAGTAACAATACTTTTTTCACATTCATTTCCTTATGAGAGATCGGGGCGTACTAGCCTATTCCGATCCCGCGACACACTCACCATCCCGAGGATCAGGAGCCAGCGCAGGATTTCCAAACTGGTACCAACCCGCGAGCGATTGACTCTCGCAATAAGCATTTTTTTCGGCATCGTAATAAAACGCGACCTTGTGGTTGACCATCGCACCCAGGTTGGGGACGAACACCTCGACGGCAAACACGACATCGGGCAATACAGTTTTTCTGTCCGACCCTAGCGTAGGTGGCCCCTGAAACTTACAGGGCACGCCGTCAAAAGGCAGATCCAACTGGCCTCCTTGATACCTGTAAATCGCGCAAATGCTATTCGGATCTTCAATCACCACGGCAGCAATCGTTCCACCACTCCAGTTCACGACGCCATCTGCAATGGAGTGGAAACTATCGGCAGGCATTTCGCTTTCCTTCACGATGGCGGCGATCATGTTGGTAGGCATTGCTTGGCTTGAACTGACACCGGCCGGCGCTGCGCTAGCGGACAATGCCCACGTCAATGCCAGGAACAACAGGGAAACGACTTTCACTTTGACTCTCCGATGGCGTGGCTGACTGTGCAATACACGACCATTACTGCGCCGTACATTCAGGTTCAGCGAGACGTTCACCATCAACGCGGAATTTGCATAATTCGGTAGTTTCATTCACTCCAACCAACGACATCAGCTTGAAGGTCAGCTGCAATTCGGTGTCGGAAAACGTCGCCTTATCCAATGAGACATCGGAGAAGCCGTTGTTAAAACTCTTCCCTGCAATGTCGCAGAATGCTATCGAGTCACTCGTAGCCCCTTTTCCCCCAGGCTTGAGAATCTGAATATTGACGCAGGGGCTATCGAACGTTTGGTAGTAACGGACCAGTTTTCCGGAAACCTGAGCGACATCGGCTTTGTATATATCGACGATTGGCTCTCGTGCGTTGCCTGCAAATGCACAACATGGAAAACACAAAACTGAAAACAGCGACAATCCTTTCAAGACTTACCTACTCCATCTACCGGCTGATCAAACGCTTTAGTTCACTGCTTTTTTTTGTCCGGGGCCATGGCCAATTGACGCGCTCGCTCTATCGTCGCGCGGATCAAGCAGGAATTTGACCATTCACCGAAAACCGATTTATACGATTTCGCCTCAGGCAGACACTCCGCATCGCGAAACTTCATCCAGGCTCTTTGGGTTTCTCTCAGCCCTTTCTGTGCATTTTCGTCCAACCGTTCCATGCGCTCCCGGTAAACCAGGTTGAGCAACGCATCCGTATCCGTCACGACCAGATCAAGCGCCCCACTCGACACAGTTGGCCACTCAACGTCCGCCAATGCCTGCTTGGTTTCGTTGTTCCAGTTGTAGAAACCGTTCTCTTCAATTTTCAGCCAGGCTGATCGCCCATAGTGATTGGTCGGATCGCTCGCACTGACTTCCGACTGGTAAACAATCTCCAGATAGATCGGGTCAGTTGAACGCTGAGGATCATTGAGCAGCGTTTGCCGAACGATGGCCCGTTGCTTTTTGCTCTCGGTTATTTCAATCGCAAAGCATGGATCCGGGCCGGGACGGTCAGACGATTTCACCCGCGCCAGACACTCCTTACGAAGCGCCATAGAGGGCGAATCCGGCCCCGCTGCAATGTCTATGACCCTGACGAGCAGTCGTATTTCCGGATCTTTGGAAAAGTCCGCCTGAAGAACGGTCGCAATAAACGTACCTTCCGCATGGGCGAGGAACGATAGCAAGGACAGTAAAAAAACGACGCCGAATCTGAAAATCTTCATTCCCTGGTTTCCTTGGAAAAACAATAAAAGACTGCAATTCATCCGATCTGAATTTGACCCATTCAACCTTCAGAATCAGACGTTGATATCCAGCTGTAAGACCCATCCACTTTCTGGAGCAAGCGCTTAAACAGAACCTACGATCTTTCGATCTTCGGCTAAACGGATGTCATGTTCGTCGGACATTTCCCGCAAGACGCCGAGCCATCCATGAACTATCTACCCCTTGCATTCACCGCTAACCTTGATGTGTCACCGCAAAAAACGGTGACACGGACGTGCAAGTCCGGGTAAAAGACGACGCGCAACGTCATTGGTCGCTGATCGGGCATATCCCTACTCTCGCTACCGACTGTATGGCGGCTGTGCGTGGGAGATCCTTCTTTCGAGAGCGATCTGCCGGGTCCGTCTGCCCGGTCTTGCACACCTGCGCACAGCTGCCACCTTATTTGCGTGCAAGCGAATGGTAGTAGCTCCTCATGTACAGACGGAGATACACCCATGTTCAAAGTAACGCCCAACCCGCCAGACAACACTGGCACCCCCGCCGAGCAATCCCTCGACACAGAAATGCTCGACAAAGAAGCCGCCGACCGCGCCTTCGCTCATTACTTCCCACCCACAAACGACAAACCGTCCAAACGCCGCAAAGGCAGGCTCTTCACGATCTCCACCGGCATTGATCCGGAAGCCCTCTTGGCCAACGCCTCCGAAGACATGCTGTCCATCAGCGCCATCGCCGCTAAATTAGCCGACGATGTCGAAGGCTCGAACCGCTCGGTGGCATTGGCCCTTAGCCGAATCGCCGATGGTGCGCAGCTTATGGTAGAGCGTGCGCTGGATCACCTGGAAGAATTGCTTGCGGTGAGGCAGGAAGCGAAAAAATAAGAGATGCCCGTGGGACGGACTAAAAATAAATCCGTCCCCTTTTACATAAACATTAATATGCTTTGTTATTCGCCCGACCAGTACCAGAGTGTATCCCCCCACTGCGACTCACCTATTTTCGGCATAATTTCGCCCTGCTTGAAATACTGTCTAGAGTTTAATTTTGCAGGAGTAAACCAATATCCAGTTTTTTTGCAGGCCTCCCCTGCCTCTATTCGAGAAACACTGGAGGAATTGATTGGCACATAATTTCTGGCATATTCAACCAAATCCTTCGGATAGACCATGTGTTCGATGGCGCGATCATTAATACCGTACAAAAAAGCAACCGCAGCGGCCTCAAAAGCCCAATATCCTACGTAACTACCTCTATCACCCATCAAGTGGGTATCGTGCCACGGGGCTTGCCCAAAAGAGGTATACCAGGTATCACAATATTCTTTTAAAAGTTCTGAAGCCTCCTCCCCATCTTCTTCATAGATCACATGTACGAGGGGCGTGTATGCTTCGTGATACCACTCGTCCACGTCATGACGACCAGGGAGGACCTTGCTCAACAAGTCCTCATAAAAAGTATCATCCCCAGCGCAACCGGCTTTATCAAACAGCTCAACAAAAACTCGTAGAAGGTCGACTCTATGCAGCAAGACACATAAACTTATTACCTGTACACACTCCTCATATTCGCAAAGCAATCTTAAATTTAGCGGCGCTATTATAGAAACACCCTCACTAATGGCCAGTGTCTCTTGAACCTCTTGATACTGGCTAACCAGTAACTCCAAGAGTACCACTAGACTCTCAATCTCATCACCAGACGTGTAGCGTATCAATATTTCATCAAGAGTCTGTTCTTGAAAATATCTGGCTCTGAGCGACTTTTCCTGTTCGGATGAGTCTGCTTCAAACAAATTTGTTTTTGCGAATTCCAAATCAGCTTTCTTAACTTTTAAGAAGTTATCAAACCGTTCCTGGCTTAAAAACTGTTGTCGTCTGTTCATAATCTATACCTCTTTCGCCAAGGCCTTCAAATACCATGCTTCGCGCTCAGGGATGCCTTACGTTTGTTGACAGCTGCTTTAACTTCGGCTTCTCCACATGAAGGAAAAAATGGGGACAGACCACGTTTTCGGATCATTATTAAAACGTGGTCTGTACCCATTTCAAATTCCTTGCCGTTGGACTGCGTTGTGTAAGACATCGAGACGATCTGTGAGCCCTGCGCCATCAGCGGAAATGGGGACAGACCACGTTTTTCGGATCATTACTAAAACGTAGTCTGTCCCCATTTCACCCCCAATCAGCAATAATCGAATAAACCAAAGGCAGTGAAAAATTCTACTTAAATACGCTCACCCACTCTTTTGGGGATTTTTGCGAACTTTCCTGATTGCTGCATCAACAGGCTGTATTTTTTGTAGCTTTCAGCCGAAAGTTCTTTAAGACCTAGCCCCCAGTAAGCATCTGCCAGATTCAAATAGGCGACTGTCCTATCCGGATTCTCCGATACAACTACTTTCAATAACTCAATCGCTTCCTGATAGTACCCGGCTTCAGCAAATAAGAATCCAACATCGTTGGACCATCCCACCATACCGGGGTAGTAATATTTCTCCACCACATAAGAGTCTGGAGCACAGCTATTACTTGAACCGCCATCAACTAACATATTCCCCATTAATTCTTTTAGCTTTGCTTTGTCGCCGACTTTAAAAGCTGCCAACGCCTTTTCAAAATTTGAATTCACAGAAACCGAAAAAAGCTTTTCACCACTTATTTTTTTAGCCATGAAATCCGAGCGGAGTCTTTTTAAATACTCAAACGCTTTTGCGCCATCAAACTCTTCAAATGAAATAGACATTAAGTCATTTGAAGGCAGCACATAAACGCTCAATATCGACCTGTCACACTCACTATTACTGCTCACAAGAAGAACTTTACTCACTACAATTTCTTTGATTGACGCGTCATACTGGAACTGCACATTAAAGCTAGACTCAGTATTACCGTCCTCCCTTGTAGTCAAATTAATTATATCGCCAGCCCTAGATGATGCATATTTATAAAGTAAATCATCGCCCTGCCCCCCTCCCGAAACACTGACTATTTTTTCTTGAGCGCTTAGCACAGCCACAGCAAACCCATCATAACTTGCTGGAGAATATTCATTTTTTATATCGGGTAGCGCCAAGGATGCCTTGCTTATTATGGATTGCTTACCATCTTTATCTGCCACAACACTCAACGACTTTCCAACACTGGCATTTGCTTTAATAATTAACAGCTTTTGCCCGACAAAATTCGGCATTAATTTTATATGAAATTCCTTTACAACCTCCGAAGCCGAAGTCGAACCTGTGGATTGAGACGCCCACACTATAGAGTTCGCAAATACAAAAAATAGAATATTAAGGAATTTGATTTTTTGAAATAGACTGCTCACTGCCCAATCTCTTGATATATGAAGGTAAAATTATTCCGACGCTTAATATAGCTTGCTTCAGGGGTATGCAAGTTAACAATCTTGGTTATTTCAGTTGTTGAGTTATTAGTAGGGAACACGAGGTCATTTAGTTTCTTCCACTCCCAGAAGCCCAAGTGGAAAGTGGGGACAGACCACGGTTTTGGATCATTAATAAAACGTGGTCTGCACCCATTTTCATTTCAGATATAGCGTCGAGCACCACACGCGGAAGCTCAGTTGCTACTGCAAGCTTTTCACCGGAGTTGGCATGACTATTACCTACAAAAATCAACAACAAAAGAATCAATATATTTTTCATGGCCAAGCCGCACTGCAACACATTAACAAGACAATAAAAACAAATCGAATCAAACAGATCGACCTCATAAGTTGAGACAAACAGGAAATGCCTAATTAGATAAATCTGGGATTAATCTAATGAAGCTCTCCACCAAATTCAAAGCCACTGAGCGCAACAAATAAATCTGTCCCCTTTTGCGCTCTTTCCTAGTCACTGCTTCATAGGGGCGTTGTAGTTGTCCGGAAAAGTATTGTCTAAATATTTTGAACGCTCGATACTCATTTTGATGGCGCAAATTTTTACCGTCACCTCGTAAGCCGGCGCTTCTTCGTCGTACTCAAAAGCCTCTATAGCACAATTAGTATCTCTCAACTTCAACCAAGCCAATTGAGAAGCCTTGAGCTTCACCAAAAATTTTGCTCCTTGGTCAGGATTTCTCTGATACTGTGACTTCACTCTCTCGATGAGCTGCTTATAGCTAACATTTAGCTTTGAGTCGGCAGAATCATGTGATTGCCTAACACACAGATTAAACTCCAGAGTCGATGTAGCCGTGCCACACACCTTTTCACCTGAAAAAGCAAATATTGGAAAAGCCAAGAAAACAAAAAAAACAAATAATTTCTTCACAGTCACCTTACCGATACTTTCTCAAATAATTGGCTCTTTGTCGTCCTGTCTCATGCGCAGCTAAGTCAGGGGTAGTTTCAACGGAAATGGGGACACAACGGAAATGGGGACAGACCACGTTTTTCGAATCATTACTAAAACGTGGTCTGTCCCCATTTCACCCCCTAATTTAACCCCCCGACTCTGACTCCTCATTAATTCAATCTTTCTTTAACCCTACCAGGAATTTTACTTTCCATATTTTTCTTCTTCATCGCACCAATGTATTCAGCATAGTATTGTTTTGCCTCATCTTTCTTTCCAAGCTCCCACAGAGAGTCAGCAACGTTGAGCTTTAACGGCACCCTATCCGGCGCGACAACTAATAAACGATCGTAAACCTGCATGGCTAAAAGATGCTCACCTCCCTGAGCAAAATAAAACCCTAAGTCGTTATATTCAGATATATTTTTCTCAGGAGGATAACATGCCATATAAGAGGGAATACCCATGAAAACATCATCCCTCAGAAAACTAGCGCGCGATTGATTTTCAGTGTCCCGCGAGGCATTAGTAATTAGAAGCTTTGGAGGCTGACCTCCTTGAGAAAAATCAAAAAAATCCCCCCTGGAAGTTTTCCACTTTCCATCTTGCCACGTCCCTTCACACTGCTGCACTGATCCAATATTTTTAATGCAGCCGGTTTCCATTGAAATCACATCACAATATGCCTGCGAAGAAATAATGCTATTACCCTCGTCATCCACCACCTCCCCAGCGTTAGTCCGTTGAATTATCAAGTATTTTTTATCTGGAGAAAGAGAATCCGTATCAGGGTTTGCTACTACCCCGTTCTCCGATGGCTCCATTCCAATAGGAACGGCATATACTTTAAACGACACTGAAGTAGCGCTATATTCTATATCACGCCAGCCGCCGTATTTTTTATCGAAGCTTCGAGCACTCAAAGAGGTACCTTTCACCCCTTTAACTTCCATATCCACTGCATCTGCATGAGCCGTCTGCATGGACACAAAACAAGAAACCACAAGTACAAAAAAGATTTTAAACATTCAGCACAGCCTTTAATTTAATAAACCTTGGCCCCGGATCCGTCATCTCAGGGCGATCCGGCCCGTAAATATCTAAAATCTTTCGCTCATACATGGGGTGATTATTACCCCAAGTAGTTATATCTTTACTGACCCCTGGGTTCTGCAAAAAGAATTTATCCAAGGCTCTTTTTACATTAGTTGCAACCTTACTTGGTCTATTAACATTTTCATCCAGGGCCGTTGCCTGCCCTAGCGCCGAAAGAAAAACCTTGCCAATTGAAAAGCCATACGTACCTGGCACTTTCAGCAAAACATCTCTCAATCGATCTATGAAGTCTGTGATCTGAAGCTCGACATATAAAGAGCTTCCCACTGCACAGGACATCACTGACACTGGTTTACACTCGACAACCTTCCCGTACGTTGCTAGGGAGAAACCTAGTTTCAACTTCTTTCTAAGATCGTCACCCTCAAATTTTTCCCCACCCAGAAAATCAGGATGCTGGTAATACATTCTCGGTTTAGCAGCGCTGAGATCGAGATACCACCCCTGACTCTCAAACAGCTCATAAAACTCATCAGGATACAGCTCTTTGAATTTTTTAACTTGAATCGGAAGCTCTCCCTCGCCATCTGGATTGATCGTTTTCTGCATTGCTCCAGCAGTTATTATCTCGCTATCATATGCCTGCACTGCATTTATTTTCCCTTCATTCTCGCACATCGCTGTAATTACTTTTTTCTCGAATGCTGTAACCTTCCCAGACGCCTCCATAGCAGCCCATTGTGGGGCATCCCCCAGTTTTCCTTCACCCCACACTACTGGCCCGAAATGAGAAAGCCACTTCGTACCTTTTACGACAGCATTACATGTGCATTTTTTCTTTTGATCAAAATTCGCTATCAATCCAATTGCATGTATATGCCAAACTTTACCATCTGGACTCAACCCCTCATGCGAGACAATTTCTTTCCACCAAGATAGCTCTTTAATTCGTTTTTTTTGCTGAACCCAATTTACATTAGGATTATCAGCTGTATGCCCCATCAACTTGTCGAGCGCATCCCATTTCTCTGCTTCATAGAACCATTCACTTTCACACTTTGTAATTAGCTGCGATATAGGTTGCGCGAACCAAGGCTTTGTAAGTGCTGCTTGAATCTCCGCTGTGGTCAGCCTATCGTTTTTATCAGTATCAATAATATCGTACAGCCCTTCCTTTACTGGCCCCTTAGTCGACTTGCTGACGAGAGGAACGAAGGTAGCTTTTTCTTCTTCGGTAAGCAGATCGCGGTCATGAAGGTATGAAGAAAGATGTTCAGCATTACTTTCCGTATCTTCAATAAACTTGAATCCAATCCAATCCCACGGATTATGGCGGGTGGTCATCAAATCTTTTTCCCCCACCCACCCGCTTATAGGATTACCTTGCGCGTCTCCAAGCAATCCTTCTAGTCGCCACCATCGAGTAGTGCTAGAAGCGGCAGGCGTGGTTCCTGAACTTGGAGTAGTAACAGTTTGTTTGATTTTTTGTGAATCCGGCAAGGCCTCTAAAACACTAGAGGGAACAACCAGATCATATCCAATCACCACACCGGCATCGTTGGCTTGTGGTGGATTGGTCGCACTTATATCTGGGCGATGAGTAATAAGCTTCGTATCTTTGTGAATTTTTAGCAGATTTTTTTGATCTTCTGGTAAGGCAGCGGCTTTACCTTGGCTAAGAGAGACAAATTTCTCAATGTCATCGCACGTGAATACTTCCACATGAACCAGGTTACGAGCGGTTCCTTCATCGTGTTCCTGATATTGGCCAGCAAAGCCCACCAACGCACCAGCCTTGATAGTTACTGGCTCATCGAGCAGAACGACCTTTCCCATCTCCTTTGGTTCAGTTTTGGTTTCAAGCGAGGGAAACCATACATAACCTCCAACATTGCCGGTTTCATCAGTAGCAAGTGCAGGGATTGGATTTCCACTCACAATTTTCACTAATTTTCGGTAGTTACCAACTGCGCCTTCTTGGCTGATCTCAATTTGAGTGCCAGCAGGCAGTATCGACATAACCTCGCCGGTAGTCGAACCGGTCCTACGCACTCTCAAACCCTTGGCGTGATTAGCAGGTATATTTTTCGCTAGCTCACCAATCAGGTACTGATTTGCACCTTTACTGTTCATTTGGGTTTTGAATACCCAGCCGCCTATAGCTGCGGATTGGTCAGTTTCTGGCGCCACACTGACAACTTTTAGCCAATTGCCATCTGTACTCGCGTCTCCTGTGGTGACGGTGGTGCCACGGGGTAATGTAGTCAAAATATGGGTGTAATCCGCTGTCCCAGGTAGGTCGGCGCGTACGTTCAAACCTTCGACAGGATCACTCACATCTGCTTTTACTTGATAGCCGCCATTAACCCAGTATGACGGCCGTTCCAACAGGGGTGTTTTCGTCCTGTAGCCTTCCATGTCCAACAGATGCATGTATAGGCTATAAAACGTCAATATCGGGCCCGCAGCTTGAGCAGGGGCCGAGTCAGCAGAAGGTGCAGCGGGGGCTGGCATCTCCAAGAGATGCTTTACCAGCACAAAGCCTGTCGAAGCAAAAGCGGTGCGATCCGTATATACCGTAGCCGGATAGGTGTCATCGATGCGATAGGCAACTACTTGCCCATCAGCGATGCAACGAACCTCGCTCTGTGCCGAGACTAATCCGGAAGCCTCATCAAAATGCACGCCGCCATGCCACAAACCATTGCTGCCAAGTGGGTAATAACCGTCCTGCGCTTTCGCTAGTGCTGCGTAATACTGTTGTGGATCAGCCCCACTTGCGGCGCCTATCTTTAATGGGTACGACCATTTCTTAACTTTCACTGGCTCTATCATTTGTACGTTTACCTAATCCTTTTTGATCCGTTGAAGGTCAACCCGAGAACCTGATCATTCGCATTGGTCGAGGGTTAGCTTTCTCAGGCACCGAATTCGCCAACGCCTGATCCATCAAACTCCCCGCCTTATCCTTATCCGCCGCCCCCGGCAGCACTGGGGGTTTAATCCCAATACCGGTCCCATTCCCAGGCGCCCCGCCAGCATTAATCTTCACCACCGGCCCAACCACCGTCACGCCACCGCCATCGAGTTTGATAAAGCTGCCACCGCCAAGAATGGTCAGCTCGGTCCCCGCCTCAATAACAATCTTGTCCCCAGCCTTGAGGTGAATCTCTTTCCCCACGCTGGTCAGTTGCGCAGTCCCCAACTTCACATGCTGGTTTTGCCCAACCGTCAGGTGATCATCCAGCTTCGCTTCAACCTTGCGGTCGGACACCGTGGTGCGGTGTTCTTCGGCCTTGAGTTCGGTGTAGGTGTTCTTCTCGACGGTGTCGTGGCGTTCGTTGCCGACCCGAATTTTCTGGTCGTGCTCGACGTTTTCATCCCAGTCGCGCTGGGCGTGGATGTAGATCTGCTCGGCGCCTTTTTTGTCTTCGATGCGCAGTTCGTTGTAGCCGCCGCCCCCCGGTGAGCTGAGGGTTTTGAACACGCTGCGGGTTTTGTTCGCCGGCAAGGCGTAGGGCACCGGGTTTTCCTTGTGATACAGGCAGCCGGTCACCAGTGGTTGATCGGGGTCGCCTTCGAGGAAGGTGACGAGGACTTCCATGCCGATGCGCGGGATGCTTATGGCGCCGTAGCGGTCGCCGGCCCAGGAGCTGGAGACGCGCAGCCAGCAGCTGGTTTTGTCGTCGGCCTGGCCTTCGCGGTCCCAGTGGAATTGCACCTTGATGCGGCCGTACTGGTCGCAGTGGATTTCTTCGCCTTTGGGGCCGGTGACGTGGGCGGTCTGGCTGCCGAGGACGCGGGGTTTCGGGTGTTCGAGGGCCGGGCGGTAGAACACGTCCCACGGGGTGGCGAGGAAGGTGTTGCGATAGCCCTGGTGGAAGTCGTCCTTGTTGTCGGTGGTGTCGCTGGTCACGCCTTCTTCGAGGACTTGCGGCTGTTTGCCTTCGTGGACGATTTCGGTGAGCAGCCAGAGGTCGTTCCACTCGGTGCGCGGGTGGTCGGACATTTCCAGGAAGTGGCCGCTGACGAGGCGGGTCTGGTCGCTGCGGCCTTCGGCCTGACGGTAGTCGGCGCGGTGGCGTTCGAGGGCGCGCTGGCTGAGGAATTTGCCGCGCGCGCGGTCGATGAAGCGGCCGGGGTAGTCGTAGTCTTCCAGATCCGGTTCAGTGCTTTCGCCTTCTGGCTTGTATGCCGCTTCCATTTGCAGGCGCGGCTTTTCAAAGTCGTAGTCGCGACGTGTCACACGGCTGGTGCGGGTTTCCAGGCGCAGTTTGAAACCTTTGATCACCGGTTCGTCGGCAACCATCCCGCTGCCTTGCACGTATGCGGTCGGCTGGCCGAGTTTCTGGAACACGGTCTGGTCGTCGCCGAACACCAGCAGGTGGCCTTTGGGGGTGTGCTGGAAGTGGTAGTGAATGCCTTCCTCTTCGCACAGGCGCTGGACGAAGTGCAGGTCGGTTTCGTCGTACTGCACGCAGTAGTCGCGATCCGGGCACGGCTGGCTCAGCTGGAAGTTGTAGGCGTTGCCCTTGATGCCGTGTTCTTCGAGGATAAGCGCGATGATTTTCGGCGCCGACATCTGCTGGTAAATGCGCTGGTTGCTGCGGTGATGCAGGTATTGCAGTTGCGGCACCATCGAGACTTTGTAGCGGGTCAGGCGCTTGCCGGCATCGCCCTGGGCGACGCGGTAGATCTGCCCGTGAATGCCGGAGCCTTGTGGATCGAACGCCAGGAATGCCTGTTTGTGCAGGAGCTTTTCCAGGTCCAGATCGGGGTTTTCGCTGACCAGTTCGAGGTCGAAGCGAAACGGCTGGCTGATGCCTTCGGTACCGGTGAACGCCAGCACTTGCAGGTCGCCCACGTAGTCTTCGACCTTGAGGCTGAAGTGGGTCTCGTTAGCTGAGTTGAACATTGTGTGCTCCCTGTTCGAATGTCATCCGTTACGCCCGAAACCGCAGACGTTGCAGCCAGGATGAAGTGGCGCCCAAGGCGTCACGCAGTTGTTCGGCAGTGATGGTGCGCGCTGCCGCATCGAAGCTCAGCGCGGTTTGCAGCGCTGGCCAACAGTGTTTCGGTAAGTTCTGCGGGGCTTGCAGTTCGCGCTCCAGGTGCTCGTCGCGGGCCTGGGTCGAGGGCAAGCGGCGGAACGGGTGTTTACCGCCCGCCAGTTCGTAGATCACACAGGCCACGCCGTACACGTCCGCGCTGGCCGACAACGGTTGGCCCTCAAGCAGTTCGGGGGCGGCGTAGCCCGGGGTCCAGGCGTTGAAGCGTTCGCGGCTCAGGTGCGGCAGGCCGGGCAAGGTGCCCTCTTCTGCCTGACCCAAGCCGAAGTCGAAGAGGCGCAGGCCGTCTTCGCTGAGCATGACGTTGCTCGGCTTCATGTCTCCGTGCAGCACGCCGCGACGATGGGCGTAGGCCAGCGTGTCGAGCAGCGGCAGCACGATGTCGCGCAGTTCTTTCCACGGCAGGCCGAGGGGCCGCTCGCAGAGCAATTTATCCAGGGTCAGGCCACGCATGTATTCCATGGTGATGAAGGCCCGCTGGCAATCGGTGTCGACTTCAAAGGTGTGTGCGCGCACAACGTTGTCGTGGCGCAGGCGTCGGGTCAGGGCGAACTCGCTGTAAAGCAAGGCACTGGCGTCCGGCGATTCGGCAAATTCTTCGCTGAGGATTTTCAGCGCAATGTAAGGGTCGGGATCGCCGAACTGTTCGTGCAGCAGATCCCTGGCCCGGTAAACAGCGCCCATGCCGCCAGCCCCGAGCAGACGCTCGAGGTGGTAGCGACCGGCGAGTACGTCTGGCAGTGCACCGATGCTGGCCTTGGTTGGCGCCAGCAAAGGCTCTGCGTTGTTAGCCTTGGCGAAGGCGAAGTAGGTCAGGTTGTTGGCCTGTTCTTCGCTCATCAGCAAGTCATCGATTGGCGATTCGATTTTGCTCATTGGCGGATCACCACGGCAGTCAGATTGTCGCGAGCGGAGCCGCGCAGGGCGCCGTCGAACAAACGTTCCAGCGCCACGTGCGGCGCACTGAGGCTGAGGGCGTTGCCGAGGGCATCGCTGCTCAGGCCTTGGTACAAACCATCGCTGCAAAGCAAAAACGCATCGCCCGGATACACCTCAAGTTCCAGCACATCCAGGGTCAGTGTTTCGGCGGCGCCGACGGCTCGGGTCAAGGCCTGAGCCGCCGGGTGCGCTGCCGCCTGCTCGACGCTCATTTGCTGTTCGTCGATCAGTTGCTGTTGCAGTGAATGGTCCTTGGACAGCTGATACAGCCGCTGCCCGCGCCACATGTAGCAACGGCTGTCGCCTGCCCAGATGCAGGCCGCGCGATTGCCTTCCACCAGCAGCGCCACGACGGTGCTGCCCATGATGCTGTCGTGACGCCCGGCGGTGACCGTCAACTCTTGCCCCAAACGCCGGTTCAGCCAGTGCAGGCACTGGCGAATGGCTTTGAGGCGTTCGTCGAAGTCCTCGTGTTGCGGCAGTTCAGCCAGGCTGGCGACGATCAACTGGCTGGCGATGTCGCCACCCTGATGACCGCCCATGCCGTCCGCGACCACCCACAGCCCCTGCTGCGGATTGTCGAGGAAGGCATCTTCGTTGCGCGCCCGCACCTTGCCCGGGTCGGTACGCGCCGCGCTGCGCCAGGGACTGGCCACCAGCATCAGAGCTGCACCGGCATACGGAAGGTGCGCAGCACGCCCATGTCGAACGGGTTCGGCGTGCGTTGGCTGGTCAGCAGGTAGTTGGCACGCAGGCCGCCCACGTCAGCTTTCAGCACCAGCACGTCGCGACCGCTCAAGTACTCGGTCTGCATCAGGTCGAACAGACGGAACAACGACCATGGGCCGGAGTTCTTCTCGATCCCGATCGGACGCCCGGCCATTTTGTCCATGACCAGACTGGTACGACCGTCTTCAGCATCGGTCGGCCATTTGAACGACATTGGCAGGATCGGGCCGTGACGGTATTCCATGGTCTTGTCGCCGAACTTGAACTCGGAGCGACTGACCGCCGGGTCGAGGGTGTACGGCTCAAGCTTGAACTGCACGGTCGGCTCGGCCGGGTTGATCGAGAAGAAGCTCTGGCGAATGGTCAGGGCTGCCGCCATCTGGTCGAGATACATCTTCGACACTGGCAGGCTGTGACCGTCGATGCTGCGCATGCGGTAGTTGCCCGGATCACCGCTGACGAACGGACGCATGTAGCTGTCGAAGAAGCGGTCGACGGTGCCTTGAGCCCGGAAGAACTCGCGGAAATCGCTGATCGCCACGTCGCTGGTGCTGCTGGCGCTGAACGGATAACGCTTGCTGATGGTCTTGCCATACACGCTGTACAGCTCGTTCTGATAACGGCCGTTCAGATATTGGTAAGCATCGTTGAGCACCAGACGCCACGAGTCTTCGGCCAGCACGTTGAACCACACGCTGAGCGGACGCGGCAGGCGACCCGACGCGGTGCGCAGGTTGGTCAGCGCATCACGCTGGCCGCTCATGCGGGTTTTCGCCATTTCAAACGCGGCTTGTTCCGGCGTACTGGAACGGGCCAGACCGGACAGTTGCAGTTGCAGATCGTTGAGCGCGCTGAGGGCCGGCGTCAGGTCAGCGGCCGGACCGTTGTTGTCATCAAGCAAACGATGCAGCGGCTCGAAGCGACGTTGCAGCGACTTCTTAGCGGTGTCCGGCAGGTTTTTCGCCACGGCCATCGCCGAAGCCTTGTCCGCTACGGCCGAGGCCAGTTTGCCGACTTTACCCAGCTTGCCCTTCTGCCCAGCCAGTGCATCGGCAGCGTCACCGGCTTCATCCACCGGATCAGCGGCGGCCGGGAAGCGCGTGTTCTCGCGTACTTCAGTGAGCAATGCCAGCACCGGCGAGTTGGCCGAAGTCAGGCCCGCCAGTTGCTCGGCGCCTTCACCGGCGTCGCTGATCGGTGGCAAGGCCACCTGGCCAACGGCCTCGCTCCAGTAGTTGGCGTAGTCGCGGAAGTACAGTTGCTCCAGTTCGACCATCAGGCGACGCAAGTCCATGTCGCTGATGCCCGCGCCTTCGCCCAGCACCCAGTTGTCACGCAGGATGTCAGTAACCAGCGCCGAACCCTGCACCGAGAAGTACTGCTGATAACCCTGTTGGGTGTAGAAACCCGGGATCACGTATTCGGTGCCGATGAACAGCGAGCCCTGTGGGCCGAGGTGTTGGCTGAAGCGGTATTCCGGCAGGTTGCGCGCCTGCTCGCGGAGCATGCGGTAGACCACGGTGGCCAGCGATTCGGCACGCAGAACCTGACGTGCCTGCGTCACCAACTGATCGTTCAGCGGGTAGATGAACGGCTGCTTCAGCAGGCGCTCAAGGTGAGTGGTCAAACCGTTCTGCACCGCGGTGTTGCCGGTGTAGCGCTGCGACCAGTCAGTGGCGACCCAGTCCTTGAGCCACGCGGCGTCGCGACGATCCTTCATGTTCAACATCAGGTACGCACGCAGGCTGTTGATCAGCTTTTCGCGGTCCTTCATGTTGGCGCGGATTTGCCCTTCGAGCATGGTTGCAACCCGTGGCAGCAGTTGCGCCTCAAGCTCGCGCTCGTAAGCCACTTTGACCACCGGATTGACGTCTTCGCCCTGATACAGACCACCGCGCTCGTGATACGAAACGTCGCCCTTCTTCGGGAAGGCCTGCGTCGCGGCGTAGCTGGTGTCGAGGGTTTTCAGCACGCCCATCGCATCATCGCGCGGGGTCAGTGCCGAACGCTGCTGAGTCCAGTTCTGCGCCAGTGTGCGCAGGTTTTCCAGACGCTCGTAGTTGGCCGAGAAACCGCCCGCCCAGAGCATGCCGAACAGTGCCAGTGCTGCGAGTGCGCCGACGTACAACGCACGCTGGCCCCAATGAATGCGGCTGCGCTCACGCTTGTCCAGACCGGCCAGATCGGCCTCGGGGAAAATCACCTGGCTCAGCAGGTGATGGATGAAGCGCGAACGACCGCTGCGCAGGGTCGGCAGCACGCCGGCATTAATGCCGAGGTTGGCGCCAATGCCAGCGGTGGTCGAATCCATTTCCTGGGTCAGGTGCGGTGCACTGGTCAGGTAGAAACCGCGCAGTTGCGTTGCACGCTGATAGCGGTTGCCGGTGAATGCCATGTCGACGAACAGGCACAGACGCTCGCCGATCTGCCCCAGTTGATGCGGGAAGTCGAGGATGCGGCCACGGCGTTGAGTGTCGCGCTCGGAGTGCATGCGCATGATCACTTGGCTATTCAAGCGACGCAGCAGTTCTTCGAACTCGTTACGCAGCACTGCCACGTCGGTGCCGACCTGTTCCTTGCGGAAACTGGTGCCCAGTACCTGATCGCTTTCTTCGCGGGTCAGTTGATCGAAGAACTCGTCAAAGCCGAGCAGCTTGTCAGCCTTGCTCAGTACCAGATACACCGGCACATCGACGTGCAGCTTCTGATAAACGTCTTGCAGACGAGCGCGGACCTGGCGCGCCAGCACATCAATGTCCTGCTCGGTGCCACCGGTCAGCGATTCCACCGGAATGGTCACCAGCACACCGTTCAACGGACGGCCGCGACGACGCTTGCGCAACAGTTCCAGCAAGGTGCGCCAGGCACTGCCGTCGACTTCCGCGTCAGGCTGGGTGGTGTAGCGGCCGGCGGTGTCGATCAGCACACCGTGGTCGGCGAAGTACCAGTCGCAATGACGGGTGCCGAGGGTGTCGCGGGTCAGCTTGCGGTCGATCTTGTTGATCGGGAATTCCAGACCGGAAAAGTCCAGCAGGCTGGTCTTGCCAGAGGCTTGCGGACCGATCAGCAAGTACCACGGCAAGTCGCTGCGCCAGCGTTCGCTGCGGCCGCGATACAGGCTCGAGGTTTTCAGGGTTTTCAGCGCGTCTTTGAAACGTGCCTTCAACTCCTTCTGCTCGTCGTCGATCTGCTCTTCGCGGCGAATACGCTCCTGGCCGTCTTCGGTGGCCTCGACTTCTTTCTTGCGCACACCGGCGCGCCAGCTGACGAAGACCATGGTCAGGCCCCAGATCAGGAACAGCACGCTGATGGTCAGCAGACGCGAGGTCGCGCCCTCCCAGAACTTGTAGTCATCCACCGCCAGCAACGGGCCGACGAACCACACCAGCAGCGCCACGAACAGCACCAGCAGCAGGGTCCAGACCCAGGTCTGGCGCAAAAAGGCGCCGACTTTCTTGAAAAAATTCTTCATCACACGTCCCTGTTTACGGCTGCGACTGCGGCTGAACCGCGGCCGGATCAAGCGGCTGATAAGGTTGCAGAACGGTTTCGCGCTGCTCGCCCAAGACCCAGGCGAAGCCCGAATACATCACCACCAGGCAGACAAAAGTGAACAACACCACCATCCACGCCGGCACGATGCGCACCAGGCTGCGACGCTGATCGTTGAGGCCTTCCCAGTGCGGCGACAACTCACGCGGCACGTCGCCACGCAACTGACGGATCTGCCGGTACAAGGCGTCACGGATGCCTTCGAGTTCGAGCATGCCGCGTGCCTGCACGCGGTACTTGCCCTCGAAACCGAGGGACAGGCACAGGTACATCAGTTCGAGCATCGGCAGGTGCTTGACCGGGTTTTTCGACAGCCGATCGAGCAACTGGAAGAACTTCTCGCCACCGAAGGTTTCGTTGTGGAAGCTGCTCAGCAGGCTCATCTGCGACCATTCGCTTTCGTTGCCCCACGGCGTGGTCACGACAGCTTCGTCGACCACGGTGCAGAGCACGTAACGTGCGGCCATCACCTGGCTGCTTTCCGCACCGTTGTGCAGCGCGCGCACTTCAAACAGTTTCAGCCCGGCGGTCAGGCGCTCGTTGAGCGCGTAGAGGTCTTCGCGGGTTTCGCTGTGCTTGAGGCGCACCACTTCCGAGAGCAGTTCGGACGACGCCGCCACCAGCGAATTGAGGCTGATGTTGAACGCTTCCGCCGGGCGCAGGCGCGCGGCGTAGATCATCCGTTCTTCCAGTTGCTCGAAGCGCGGCGGCGCGGCGAAGTCGGTCAGCGGACTCGACGCCGGGCCATGGCCCTGACGGTCGAGCAGGACGGTTTTGTCGTCCTGATTGTGTTCCATGTCCTTGATCATGTCGGTCAGTTCCTGATGGCCCAGAATTTCAGTTCAAGCTCGGCGAATTCGCCCGACACGTGGAACGCGAAGCCGCCGGAGCGCTCGAGTTGTGCCAGGTCTTCGGAACTGAGTTCGAGGATGAAATAGGTTTTGTTGGAGTGGAACGCGATCTGCCGCGGGGCCACCGGCAACGGTTTGACCTTGATCCCCGGCAAGTGCAGGTTGACCAGTTGGCGGATGCGCTCCACCGGGCCGACCTTGAGGTGCGCCGGCAAGCGGTGGCGCAATTCTTCGGAGTCGCAGTTGGCACTGGCTGCCAGCACGAACGAAGCCGAGCCGAGCAGTTTGTGGTCGTGCAACGGCGACACGATGATCCCGTACTGACGCGCTTGCAGGATCAGTTCGATGGCGTGCTGTTCGAGCACCATCGACAGCACCTGACGAATCGCTTCCATCAGTTTGCGGAAGCTCGCGCCCTGGTCGGCGTGGGAGTAGCGGCTGTCCAGGCGCGGGCGTTTGCTCTCGCCGGAGAAGGTCGCCAGATCGCCAAGCATGGTCAACAGCGTGCGGTACAACTCTTCCGGATGCACCTGCTCCAGGCCCAGATAGTGGCGCAGCAGCAGTTCGGTGCGGTTGATCAGTTGCAGCATCATGAAGTCGCCGACTTCCGCACCGCCGACCTTGCCGTTGGAGCGAATCCGCTCGGCAATCGTGTCGCCACGGTGGTTGAGCATGCTGATGACTTCTTTCAGGCACGACAGCAGGTAGCTGGAGGCGTGGGCCTGAATGTAGGTCGGTACGAAATCCGGATCGAGGCTGATCACGCCGTCGGGCGTGGTGTCGAGCACGTCGCAGATCTTCAGCTTCACGTAGGCCTGATCGCTCTGCTGCTCGCCGAGCAGCAGTTTGAAGTCCGGACGACCACAGCTGACCTGGCTGGCGGAATCGTCGCCGGCGTTGGAGTCGGCGACTTCGGCGTCGTAGGCGGTGTAACGCGCGAGCACGTCGGATTGCTCCGGACGGCGCGACTCGATGTGATTGCCGGTGACCAGCGGCAGCGCCAGGTAGATCGGCGTGTTGCCGGTATTCGGCGGCACGTCCAGCGCCAGCGGCTCGGTGTTGCCACCGAGTTCGAACAGGCTGCCGTCCGGCAGAATCCCCGAGGCTTCACTGATCACCAGTTTGCCCATGTTGAGAAACTGCAGGTCGATCTGCAGATTGAGGAAACCCCAGGTGTAGCCACCCAGCAATTGGGTGCGGGTTTTCATCTGGTGATCGTAATAACGATCGTTGTGCTGGAAGTGCTGCGGACGCAGCAGCATGCCTTCCTGCCAAATGACTTTATGGGTATTCATGGTCAGTCATCCGCCTTGGCGAGCACTTCGTGGGTGTTGCGGATACCGGCCTGATCCAGGGTCAGATCGGCATCGGTCAATTCCAGCGGGGTGATCTGCACGGTGTAGCGCCATTTGGTTTCCGGCAGGTCGCGGTAGGCGGCGAGGATGCCGACGTAACGGCTGCCCTCCTCCACGCTGAGCTTCATTTCCACGGTTTCACCCGGGCGCAGTTCGAGTTCTTCGATGGCCACCAGATCCGGATTCAGGGATTCCTTGGCGCGTTCGTAGAGGCTGAAGAAATCAGCGTTCTCGAAGGTCACTGGGTGCTTGAGTTCGAACAGACGCACCACGATCGGCGACGGACGACCATTGAGGTCCGGGTTGAGCTGATCGCTGCCGGTCAGTTTCAGATTGATCTTGGTCACTTTCGAGTACGGCGACAGCGACGAGCAACCGGCGAGCAACACCAGCATGGTGAGCGCAGTCAGCGTCTTGAAAAAAGCGGTCGAGCGGCGAGACATGCGCATCATCCTTGGTGGTCGGTGTGGAGGGTGGAGATCAGACGGATCTGTTCTTCGTAGGCCTGGGCGAAGTCGCGTGCGAGCAGACGCTCGCTCCAGTCGTCGTCCTGACGCAGCGCCTGGTGATAGCGGCCGAACGCTCTCCAGCGCCCGCCGGACGTAGCGATCAGCGGTTTGTTGTCGCGTTCGAAACGCAGGGTCAACTGCTCTGGCGAGAAGTGTTCCAGCGTGCCGCGCACGGCGGCGCGGCTGGCGGTGAGCAACGCCACTTGGTGCGCCTGCAAGTCGCGGAATGCACGGGAGATGGCTTGTTCGGCCGGCAGATGCCCGGGCTTACTCGGCTGCAACAGAATCTGCAGCGCTTCGCTCGGATCAACAGCGAATTTCAGCGGGTTCTTGTTAGTGCCTTGCACGGTGGTCTGGGCCAGACGCAGTTCGTTTTTCAGCTCCGAACGAGTACGCAGGCTCTGCTGCAAACCGCCGACGCTCTGGCGCAACAGACGCGCGGCGTTCAGCGCCATGGCTTCGCGTTCGTCGTGGCTGAGACCTTTGACGTCCACGCCCAGCGCCGCGCCGAAGTGCTCCCAGAAACCTTCACTCTGACGCTCGACGGCTTTCGGTGCCGGCGCCGGTTCAGGCTCGGCGGGGGCTGCGATCAGCTCCGGCACCATCAGGCTTTCCATGTCGATGCGCGCGTAGTCGGCACGCTGACGCGAGTCCTCAGGCTTGGTGTTCGGCGCCAGCAGTTCGTCGATTTCCGAGTAGACGCGTTCTTGCTGTTCGAGCGCGTTGAGCGGGTCGAGATCGAGGAACGCGTCGTCCGGGATGATGCTGCCGGCAGCACGCGGACGGCCGGCTTCACCGTCGAAGGTCGCCGGGTCACGCACCAGCCGCGCGCGAATCTCGAAATCGCCCAGCACGTAAGTGCTGCCGTGCTCGATGCGCACCGGCTCGCCTTTGTGCAGACGTGCGCCGCTGTCGCCGTCCTGAACCCCGTTGCTGCTGGTGTCGGTCAGGAAGAACGTGCCTTCGCGGTAACTGACAATCGCGTGGTGATTGGACAGATGACGCTTGCGGTCAGGAATGATCCAGTCGCAGTCCTCGCCCCGCCCGATCACGCCGCCAGCCTGTTTGAAGGTTTTCTGGCACAACTCGGTGGGCACGAACTGCTTGGTGTTCAGCATTTCGAAAACCAATTCCATGTTTGATGCTCCTTGCGGTCACTTGCCGCGATTGACCGCTTGCGGATCACCCAACGGGCGATAGTCGTTATCGTTGAATTTGTAATTGCCGCTACAGCCACCAAGGCCGCAGAGAACGACGAGGGTCAGCAGGACAGCTTGCCAGTGACGAACAGACATCAGAGGGTCTCCAGGGGTAGACAAAGCACAAAGCGCCGACCCTTGCGGGCGGCGCTGAAATTAATTCTTTTAGTCATCTGTAAGGCTCTACATCGGGGCCTTGAGCCAGACCAACGAGGTGCACGCACCTCCTGTGGCGAGGGAGCTTGCTCCCGCTGGGCCGCGAAGCAGCCCCAAAACCAGACACCGAGGTGGTTCTGGCCAACCGCATTCACCGGATTACGACTGCTGCGCAGCCGATCGGGGACAAGTCCCCTCGCCACAGAGAAGCCCTTCAACACAGGATTTGTGCAGACTGCGAAAGCAGTGATCAGATCAACCATCGAAGTCACCCAAATTGATATTCAAGCGACCGAGGCGGTACAGCAGCGTGCGCCGTGGCAAACCCAGTTCGCGGGCAGCGAGAGTCTGGTTGCCATCGTTCTTGCGCAGGCAATCGAGCAACAGCGTGCGTTCGACCTGCTCCAGGCGTTCGCGCAGGTTCAGGCCGCTGTTGTCTTCGGGCATCGCTTCCATGCGCAGGGAGAAATGCTCGGCCAGCAACTCGCCGCCCTCGCACAACAGCACTGCGCGTTCGACCAGGCCTTTGAGTTCACGGACGTTGCCGGGGAAGTTGTAGCCGGACAAATGTTCCAGCGCCGCCTCTGACCAACGCACCGGGTCACGCTGCAAGAACGTGCAGGCCTTGTCGGCGAAGTGCCGGGCCAGCTCCAGAATGTCGCCTTCGCGCTGACGCAGGGCCGGCAGTTCGATCGGGAATTGCGCGAGGCGGTAATACAGGTCCTCGCGAAACTTGCCTTCGCTGACCAACACCGACAGATCACGGTGGGTCGCGGCGATGATGCGCACGTCGATCTTGTGCGTGTCGTTGGAGCCCAGCGGACGAATCTCGCCCTCCTGCAACACGCGCAGCAACTTGGCCTGCAACGACAGCGGCATGTCGCCGATTTCATCGAGCAACAGCGTGCCGCCATTGGCCGCATCGAACAGCCCCGCGCGGTCGCGATCAGCGCCGGTGAAGGCGCCTTTGCGATAGCCGAACAGCTCGCTTTCCAGCAGGTTTTCCGGGAACGCCGCGCAGTTCTGCACGATGAACGCCTGAGAACGTCGCGGGCCGCAGTCGTGAATGGCCCGCGCCACGACTTCCTTGCCGGTGCCGGTCTCGCCGCGCAACAGCACGGTGTACGGGCTGTGCAGGACTTTGCTGATCAACGAGTAGGTCTGGCGCATCGCGGCGCTTTTGCCGATCAAACCGTAACCGCTGATGCTTGGCACGCTGCGCACCGCCGGCGCATGAGCATCCAGCGGCTGGCGCAGGCGTTGCAACAAATGCAGTTGGCCGAGCACGAACGAGCCAAGCTGGCCGAGCGATTCGGCAAAACCGTGCAAGTCGGTGCGACGCTGACTGGCACACAGCAACAGGCCTTCGACGGCCTTGTGCCGATTGACCAGCGGCACGCACAACAGCGACTGCCACGGCGCCGAAACGGCGGGCAGAAAGCTGGTTTCGTGCAGGCTGCCGCCGAGGTCGTCGAGACACACCACGCGGTTCTGGCACAGGGCGAATTGCAGCAGTTGCTCGCCGTTGTAATCCGCCGGCAGGCTCGCCGCCTGGCGCGGTTGCAGCGCGCCGTCGAGGCACTCGGCGTTCATCCCCAGGCAGGTGTGGGTGGCGTCGAGCAAATACAGTTGCGTCAGTTCGCAACCGCTCAGCTCGGCCAGGCCACGCACGAAGTCACCCAGCAACGCAGCACCGTCCGCCGCCCGCGACAGGCTGGCGAACTGCGCCAGCAACGCTTCGGCGTAGACCAGTGGTTGCGGTACTTGAGTGAACATCACCGCCACCTCAGGCGAACTCGCACATCACGCTGGCGTTGCCGTCGAGCGTGGCATGCACACGCTTGAGGCTTTCACCGGTGGCCATCGCGTCGAGCAGACGATCGGCCACCAGCGGCAGGACGTGCTGATCGAGCAAATGATCGATCAGGCGCGCACCGCTTTCGCTTTGCGTGCAGCGCTCGGACAAGTGATCGACGAGGTTCTGGCACCAGCTGAAATCCAGCTGACGACGGTTGAGGCGCTCGCCGAGACGACCGAGTTTGATTTCGATCAGCTCGCGCAATACCGGACCGCCGACAGGGTAGTACGGCACCACTTTCATCCGCGCCAGCAGCGCCGGTTTGAAGTGTTTGCTGAGTACCGGGCGAATGGTTTCTTCGAGCAGTTCGGCAGTCGGCCGCGCACCGTCTTCGCAGAGGTCGCTGATCTTGTCGCTACCGAGGTTCGAGGTCATCAGGATCAGCGTGTTGCGGAAGTCGATCTCGCGACCCTCGCCGTCGTTGGCCACACCTTTGTCGAAGATTTGGTAGAACAGGTTGAGCACATCCGGATCAGCCTTTTCGACTTCATCGAGCAGGACCACCGAGTACGGTTTCTGCCGCACGGCTTCGGTGAGCATGCCGCCCTCGCCATAACCGACGTAGCCCGGTGGCGCACCGATCAGACGCGAGACGGTGTGCTTCTCCTGGAACTCCGACATGTTGATGGTGGTGATGAAACGGTCGCCGCCGTACAGCAGATCGGCGAGCGCCAATGCGGTTTCAGTCTTGCCGACGCCGCTTGGGCCGACCAAAAGGAACACGCCGACCGGCGCATCAGGCTTGTTCAGACCAGCAGCTGTGGCGCGCATCGAGCGATCCAGGGCGTGCACGGCTTGCTCCTGACCACGGATGCGCGTGCGCAGGTCGGTGGCGAAACTGGCGACCTTGGCGTTGTGCTCACGGGCCAGTTGCGCCAACGGCACACCGGTCCAGGCGCTGATCACTTCAGCCACCAGACGCGGGCAGACTTCGAAGCTGACCAGGCGCTCCTTGACCTGTGCGGCAGTCAGCTCGCTGTGGGTCTTGTTCAGTTCGGCTTCCAGCGCTTCGACGCTTTGGCCTTCTTCAACTTCGGCCGTGATTGTTTCGATCACGGTGCCTTCGGCGTCCTCTTCAACGCTGACGGTCGGCTCGACGGCGGCGGCTTCGCGGGCCTTGGCCAGTTGCTGACGCAGTTCCAGCAGGCGCTCGGCCAACGCTTTCTGTTCAGTCCACAGGGTTTCCAGCGCGACCATTTCGCTTTCGGCTTCTTCCAGCCGCGCTTCCAGTGCGTCCAGTGCTTCGTGATCGATCAGCAGGCCGGCCTCGGCATCACGGCGCAGGGCCTGACGCTGACGACCGCCTTCAGCCAGTTCGCCACGCAGGCGTTCAAGGCTTTCCGGCGCAGCGGCGAGGCTGATGCGCACGCGGGCGCAAGCGGTGTCGAGGACGTCGACGGCTTTGTCCGGCAGTTGCCGACCGGCCAGATAACGCGCCGACAATTCCGCCGCCGAGACCACTGCGTCATCACGCAGGTAGATGCCGTGGCTCTTCTCGTAGACCTGCGCCAGACCGCGGAGGATGGTCACCGCTTCGCTGACGGTTGGCTCGTGCAACTGCACCGGTTGGAAACGACGGGCCAGCGCCGGGTCTTTCTCGAAGTATTTCTTGTACTCGGCCCAAGTGGTGGCAGCGATGGTGCGCAGTTCGCCACGCGCCAGTGCCGGTTTCAACAGGTTGGCCGCGTCGGAACCGCCGGCATTGCCGCCGGCGCCGATCAGGGTGTGGGCTTCGTCGATGAACAGAATGATCGGTTTCGGCGAGGCTTTGACTTCGTCGATCACGCCTTTGAGGCGACGTTCGAACTCACCTTTGACGCTGGCGCCGGCCTGCAGCAGGCCCATGTCCAGCGACAGCAGTTCAACGCCTTTGAGCACTTGCGGCACTTCACCGGCTGCGATGCGCGACGCCAGGCCTTCAACGATGGCAGTTTTACCGACGCCGGCTTCACCGACCACGATCGGGTTGTTTTTGCGGCGACGGGCGAGGATGTCGACCATCTGGCGAATCGCGCCGTCACGGCACAGCACCGGGTCGAGTTTGCCGTCGCGGGCCTGTTGGGTCAGGTTGTGGGTGAAGCGCTGCAACAGCGATTCGCCCTGCGCGGCGGGTTTGCCATTGGCGGCCGGCTGCTCTTTTTGCGACAGGGCAAATTCCTTCAGGCGATCAATATTCAGCTTGGCGAGCAGCGGCTGATAACGGCTGCCGGCGTAGCGCATCGGATTGCGCAGCAAGGCGAGAATCAACGCGGCGTCTTCAACCTGGGTCTGGCCCAGTTCGAGGTTGGCCACCAGCAGCGCATCTTGCAGCCACTGCACCAGTTCCGGGGCGAACACCGGGTTGCGCGAAGCGCTGTGCTCAACCCGCGATTGCAGCGCGGCGCTGAGTTCACCGGCATCGACGTCGGCATCCTGCAACGCGCGCGACAGCAAACCATTCGGGCGCTCCAGCAGGCCGAGCATCAGGTCTTCGACGAGGATCTTGCTGCCGCCACGGGCGACGCAACGCTCGGCCGAACGTTCCAGATCACGGCGGGTTTCGGCGTCCAGCGCCTGGATGAGTTGTTGCAGGTCTACGTTGATCATGGCTCACGTCCTTAATGAATTTTGCTGCCCAGGGTCACCACGCCGTCCGCTTTTTCGCGGCCCAGCCAACTGGTCCAGCCAAGGCGACAGGCGTTCTGCTCACCGATGCGCAGTTCGCGGATTTCTTCCTGGCGCAGGACCAGGCGAATGTCGTAATCGAGCGGGTCACGCAGAGTGAACCGCACCAGCGCGCAGAGCGGCTGGTAACCGAAACCGATCGGCAGGAATTCATGGAATCGCTGCCAGTCGAGTTGGGTGATGTGAATGCGGAATTTGCCGCTGCGGTCGCGCACCTGCTCGCCGAGCACCAGGTCTTCGCCGAGCACGCTGTTGTCGCGACCCAAACGATTGCGCTGCTCTTCGAGAATTTCCACGCGACGCTCGATGCACTGCTCGATGACCAGGTCTTCGTGCTTGAAGTAGTAACGCAGCACGGCTTCGATCAACGCCGCCGAGTGCGCCCGCAAGCTGAGCAGGCCGAGGTACGGCAGCAGGCGTTTCCAGTTGAGCTCCTTGGCCTTGCGGATCTCGTCGCCGCCCAGGCCGATCAGTGCGAACAGCTGCGACGAGAACGGGTCGATCGCACCGCTCTGGAAGCTCGCGCGATAGCGGTATTTGCGCCAGATCGGCAGCATCAGCCGTTGCAGGCGATGGTGGAACAGGTCGAGGAAGTTGCGCGTCGGGTTACCGTCTTCGCTGTCGCCCAACGCCTGTTCGCCGTAAAACGCCGGCAACGGCGAACCCGAGCCGACCAGGCCGATCAGGTTGAATCGCATGCGCGCGCGCATTTGCCCGTGCTCTTCGAAAAACTCCACGCGATCGACATCGCTGCGCGGAAAGCCCAGGCTCGGGTTGGCCTGGAACTCGACCTGATCGTACAGATCGTCTTCGCTCAGGTGCGGGTGTGCCTCGCGCAGCCGATCGATCACCAGCAGCACGGCCTGAAACAGCGAGTACTCGCGTATTACCTTCGTCAGCCCACTTAAAGCAGGGGCTGCAGGCCCATACGTGGTGTCCATTGGTACACCTCTCCCTGTGTGCTTTTTACGCGCAACTCGTGAAACGAATTGAGACTGGCGTAAAGCGCGAAAAACTCGTTAAGAACCGAAGCGAAAACGAACAGGTCGCCTTCGCCGATATACCCTTCCGGGTCGATGGTCAGTTCGGTGCGCAAACCGCGCACCGGCAGGCCACGGTGCAGCCGATCGACGTGGTGATGCTTGATGTGCTTGAGGCCGCCGAGCAGGCGTTTGCTGACCTTCTCCGCGTGCTGGTCGTAGTAACGCGGCAAGTCGTAGGTTTCGAGAATCACCTTCAACGCATTGACGTCGGCCAGCGACAGATAGTTAAGCGACATGTTGCTGATCAGCTTCCAGAGGAAGTCACGGTTCAGCGGCGGTGCAAAACTCGAAGTGGCCGGGGTGATGTTGCGGAAACTCAAGAACTCCGGGGTCTCTTCGCAGGCCATGCAGATGTCGCCGAGCTTGAGCTTGCGCGGCAGGTTCTGGTTGGTGCACATCAGCTCGATCGACAGGGTTTCGTGGGCCTCGGTGTGGCGGATGCCGAAGCTCAGGTAAGTGTCGAGGCCATCGTGCAGCAGCGACGAACGCTGGCGGATGCTGTAATGCGGACGGCTGTTGGGCACGTCGAAACTCGGGTCGTGCTCGAACGACTCGAACGGCACGTACTCCTGATAACCGAGGCCGCCGGGCTTCCAGCCGGTCACGGTTTCCACCGAGAACACGCCGCAGTTTTCCAGATCGTATTCCGCCGGCAGCAGCAGGTATTCATCCTGCTTGCCGTCGAGGCGGATCGGCAGTGCGTCGTGCGCGAACAGGTTGGCAATCGGCGTGCAGAACAGCTTCACGTTATCCAGGGTCGGACGCATGCGCATGATCCCGCTCTTGCGGATATCAAAACGCAATTCCAGGCCGCGCATCTGCTTGAGGGTGTCTTCCGGCAGCGCCTTGAGGATGTCCAGACCGTTGACGTCGACGAACAGGAATTTGTCCTGGAAGGCGAAGTATTCCTGCAGGTAGCGATAGCCACGGAAGGTGTTCAGCGGATACGGGATCAATGCTTCTTCTTCGGCAAAGCCCACCGGTTTGACCCGGTCACCAGGAATCTTGAACGCCATCGGCTTGCCGCTGACACCATCGATGGGCTTGCCAGCGCCGTCGAGCGGGATCAGTTCGATGCCTTCAAGGTTGCGCAGCAGGCTCAGGTAGAGCATCTGGCTGATGTAGCGCTCACCGGCAAAATGCAGGCGCAGCTTGCTCAGTTCCAGTTCACCCAAATGACCGTCGGCGCTCATCTCCAGACGCAGGCTAAGCAGCGAGCCGTCGCCCTTCACCGAGTAGTTCAGCGCAGCCAGATCCAGCGGCAACACTTCAGTCGGGTAGCAGGTGCGGAAACGGCAGCGCACATCTTCGATCGGTTTGCTTTCAATTGGCGTATCGCGCTCGACCAACAGCGCCGGGCCCGAGCGCTTCAGCGGATCGAACTGCAAAATGCTGAACGCCGGCAACGGGCGCATGTAGTTCGGCCACAACAGTTGCATCAGCGAATGGCTGAGTTCCGGCAGCTCGTCATCGAGCTTCTGACGCAGCCGCCCGGTCAGGAACGCAAAGCCTTCGAGCAACCGTTCCACGTCCGGATCCCGCCCGGCCTGCCCCAGATACGGGGCCAGCGCCGGACTACGCTCGGCGAAACGGCGACCGAGTTGGCGCAGAGCGGTGAGTTCGCTTTGGTAGTAGTGGTTAAAGGACACGGGTTACCTGCCTGGTAGTGGAACTCATCAAAAAAATATCCTGTAGAGCGCAACCGTCACGCCGGCACAGAAGTAACCGGCGATCAGGAGGTACGGCACCAGCATGATCCAGCTGTAAGCCATGAAAGCGTCATCGAATGGGCCGGCGATCAGGCTGCACAGGCCATAAAGCATCCATGGCACGGCGTAAAACGGGATGAACTTGACTGGCGCCCACCACACCATCCGTAACGCTTGTTGCTCATTACGGCTCTTCGCGGTCCGTGATACCCACAGGGCGAACAACAGCAGCCCGGGCATGCCGAACCACAACAGATATACCCAGTGGGTCTCGGACGATTCGATTGTCGAGGAGTCGCCAATCCACAGGCCATAGGATGAAAACGCCAGCATCAACAGCAATGGCGCCCACAAGGCCGCAATGAAGAAATTCAGTTGCGCGCGACTAAGCATGGTCGGCCCCCGAACCAGTCACGCTGGCCGCTGCTTGCCCGAGTGCCCGGCTCTTGCCGGCCATGGATTTGCGCGTGTACCAGCGGTCCAGCCCGGTGCAGAGAAGGATCGCCGCCAAGGTGAAAGTTCCTTGACCGACGCCATACAACAGCGCCCGAAGGGGGTGATCCGGCAGCATCCACAACAGCACCAGCGCCACCCAGATCGCCCACAACACCAGCTTCACGCGCAGGACCAGAATCATCGCCAGCAGCCAGTTGAACACCAGGAAAAACTCGTAGAGGAATTTGCTGGTCAGGCGAATGTTCACGCCACGCGAGGTCAAACTGCCGTAGGTGGAGATGTACCAGTCGGCCGCGAAGTTGTTGAGCAACGTGTAACCCACACAGAAAACTGTGTGGATCAACAGGCAGCAGATCAGTCGGGCCGGCAGGTTCATGCGACAGGCAACGATGAGTAGTAACCGCCGGCAATTTCGATGGCGACCAACGCCACCAGCACCGAGAACGTCAAGGCGCGATGCAGCCATGACTGACGCAGGCGCTTGCTGATCGCCGTGACAAGTAGCAGAAAACTCAGGATCGCGATGCTGCCGAACAGATCGCTGTCGATCATGAAGATCAGGTACGAGCGCATCTCATCCGATACGTCGATCATGGGCAAAACACTCCTTCCTTGAGAGTCCAGCTGCGCTGCAGTCCATCGCGCTCGCGTTTGATGTCGAGCAAGGCCTGGCGCATTTCATCGGCACTGACCAGGCGCGTGCGTTGCGGCCCTTTCACCGTGAGCGAATAGCGGCAGCTGACCTGCCCATCGACGTCTTCGCCGTAGGACCGGTAACTGGCCACGCTGACTCGCTCGCCCGGCGCAACCACACGCGGTTCCAATGGCGGCAGCCAGTTGGTCGCGTGCTGCGCTTGTACTTCAAGCGGTACACCACAGGTGTTGACCAGGTAAATATCATTCATATAAACCAGCTGCGTCGTGCAGCCCGCCAACAACAGGGTGGCCACCGCCGACAGCGATTTCATGCAGGTGCCAAATTTCACTGAGCGCGCCCTCCCTTGCTGGCGGTGATCGGCACATACGAGTCGATGAAGAGGTATTCACCGTCGGAAGCACTGACACGGTTCATCGTCAACGGCTTGCCATCGTGAGTGGCGAAGCGCACCCAGCCTGATTTGACGAGACTGCCGCCCTCTGAGCGCACCTCGATGAAGTAGTCCGGCGGCATCGACCGGGTAATTTCGATGAAGTCGCCACCATCCTCAGCACCCCGCCACACCGCGTCGGGGTAACCGGGCAATACCGGCTTTTTCGAGTGACTCCAGCTCAATTTGATCGCAACCATCACGACGGCGATGATGGCCAATGCTCCGATAAGGCTCAGCAGGTGATTGAGCCATTTCCACACACGCGGCCAAGGCATCATGACCGGCACCCTTTGCAGGTTTTTTGCATGCAGACATTACTGGTGATCAGGCGCATTCCGGCACCCACCAGTCTTCATAACCTTGCGTACCGGGATACAGCACTGTCGAGCCGCTGAACTCCGGAGGCCCACCGAAAATTTCAGTGACCCGAAAATTCCATTCGGACGATTCGAGTAGCGCGCCGTCAGCGGTGTAGACGCGGAAAAAGTATTCGCTGGCGAACAATTCGAACACTCGCCCGATCAATCCCAGCTTGTGATAGCCGGGCGCGTAAGTGACGAGATAGCACTCGCCCGAATCGTTCGAGTGTCGGGTGATGGGCTCTGCCGTTACGCCACCGAAAATCTTCAACCCAAGCAAAACGGTACATATGCATACACCGATCAGCGCGGTAATCAGCAGCAGTCGCGATGTCGCTCGACGCGGATGAATCGTCAGCGGTTGCCCGCCCGCCGGCCGGCGCCAGCGGCTGTACACCGAGTTCAGGGCGTTGCTCAGCAGGATCGCGCCAACCGTCAAGCCACCCGTAAGCGCGCAGTACGCCAAACCCCGGATGGGATATTGCGGCAGCAGGTAAAACAGGATCGCCAGCATCATGAAAACCACCAGACCGAACTGAATGGCCTGGCGCTGGATGAAGACCAGAATCAGATTAAGAGAAACGAAAAAATAGAAAATCAGGTACATCGCCATGCCGATTGCAACGCCACGCGAGGTCAGCCCGCCGACCAGCTGTTTGTAGGCCGGCACGGCATAGCCATTCAGGACGATATAAATCACGCACGCCAGCGCATGCACGGCCAGACCGATGACTCGACGGCTATTCATGCGCGATCCCGGCCATGGCTTTTTCAGCGCCCTCCGCGAGCGCCACGCAGGCGAGCGCACCCATCACCATGAGGAAGCGCTGTAGCCAGATCATTTCGACACAGTCCGCGCGAACGAATGGGGACGTAATGGGCGAGTCATCTCATCAATTTTCCAGAATCACAACTTGGGATGACGACTGTTCATTTCTTGACCACACGCTGGAACATTCCAGCCCTCGTAACCCGACACTGTCGGGTAGACCGCTCGGGTACCCAGCCAATACGAGCGCTCATCCGTGGTGAACTCGTTCTGCCAGAGCAACCATTCCGACGACTTCAACAACGTGCCGTCTTTGGCGTAAACCCGGAAAAAAGCTTCGCTGGTGAACATCTTCGCAATGCTTCCCGCGACGCCCAGCGCCGAATACTGCGGAATGCAGGAGCGGATGAAACAGGTTCCGGCTTCGTTCCAGTCTGTGGAGTACTCGTGAGCCAGGCGTGCCGCCGTCGTTTTCACGTAACAGGCAGCAGCGATCAGCGCAGCGCCAGCCAAGGCGACAAATAGCAAAGTGCTACGCCCCAACATTGCCAACGTTCCCCGGTGAACGGCGCTCCCTCGCATGGTCCTAATTCACCTTCACTTGCCCGCTGCCATCCAGGCGCGCGGAAAAACTGACCTGACGCTTGAAACCTTCAACTTCCAGCAGGCCTTCGATACTGAAGGACAGGCGAAGCTGATCGTGATCACGCGGCAGGGAAATGACACGCACGTTGCTCAGGCGCGGCTCGTAGGCTTCGATGAAGTTTTCGATGGCCAGACGGGCCTGACTCAGGGAGTCGTGCAGGCTCAGACGCATGTCATTGAGATCGGGCAACCCGTAGTCGGACAGCGTTTGCACGCTGCCCGCCCGGGTGCTGAGCATTTTGGCCAGATGGGCAGCCACCGACGCCATGGCAGAAACCTCAAGGCTCTTGCCATTGCGTAGTTCCGCGTCGCCATTGAGGCGTTCGAAAAGGCTGCCGTATCCGTCCATGAGTCGCTCTTACTCTTTGTCCAGCTTGCCAACCAGCGACAGGGTGAAATCGGCACCCATGTACTTGAAGTGCGGACGCACGTTCAAGCTCACGCGGTACCAGCCCGGCTCGCCTTCAACGTCGCTGACGATGATTTGCGCAGCGCGCAGCGGACGACGGCCACGGACTTCGGCGCTCGGGTTTTCCTGGTCAGCCACGTACTGGCGGATCCACTTGTTGAGTTCCAGCTCGAGGTCGGTACGTTCTTTCCACGAACCGAGTTGCTCGCGCTGCAGCACTTTCAAGTAGTGAGCCAGGCGGTTGACGATCATCATGTACGGCAGTTGGGTGCCGAGCTTGTAGTTCAGCTCTGCCGCCTTGCCTTCTGCGCTGATGCCGAAGAACTTCGGCTTCTGCACCGAGCTTGCGGAGAAGAACGCCGCGTTGTCGGAGCCTTTACGCATGGTCAGGGAAATGAAGCCTTCCTCGGCCAGTTCGTATTCACGACGGTCGGAAACCAATACTTCGGTAGGAATCTTGGTTTCGATTTCGCCCATGCTTTCGAAGTGGTGCAGAGGCAGGTCTTCAACCGCGCCACCGCTCTGTGGGCCGATGATGTTCGGGCACCAGCGGAATTTGGCGAAGCTGTCGGTCAGCTTGGTGCCGAATGCGTAAGCGGTGTTGCCCCACAGGTAGTGCTCGTGGCTGTTGGCAACGGTTTCCTTGTACACGAACGATTTGACCGGGTTTTCTTCCGGGTCGTACGGGTTACGCAGCAGGAAACGCGGCACGGTCAGGCCAACGTAGCGGGAGTCTTCCGAGGTACGGAAGCTCTGCCATTTGGCGAATTGCGGGCCTTCGAAGTGGTCTTTCAGATCTTTCAGATCCGGCAGGCCGGTGAAGCTTTCAAGACCGAAGAATTTCGGACCGGCAGCGGCGATGAACGGCGCGTGGGACATGCAGGCTACGCTGGACACGTACTGCATCAGTTTCACGTCCGGCGAGCTTGGGGACATGTAGTAGTTGGCGATGATCGCGCCAACCGGCTGACCACCGAACTGGCCGTATTCAGCGGTGTAGATGTGCTTGTACAGGCCCGACTGCATGACTTCCGGCGAGTCTTCGAAATCGTCCAGCAGGTCTTCTTTCGAGACGTTGAGGATTTCGATCTTGATGTTTTCGCGGAAGTTGGTGCGATCGACCAGCAACTGCAGACCACGCCACGACGATTCCAGCGCCTGGAAGTCCGGGTGGTGGAGGATTTCGTCCATCTGACGGCTGAGCTTGGCATCGATCTCGGCGATCATGCGGTCAACCATGGCTTTCTTGACCGGCTCACCGTTGTTCTGCGGCTTGAGCAGTTCTTCGATGAACGCCGACACACCGCGCTTGGCGATGTCGTAGGCTTCGTCGTCCGGAGTCAGACGGGTTTCGGCGATGATGCTGTCGAGAATGCTGTACTCGCCGTTGCCGGCGCTCTTCTCTTGTGCTGCGCTAGTGCTCATTGTGTTGGCTTCCTTGGCTGGAGTCTCAGGCGTCCGGGGCTGCGGCGTTCAGGCCCAGCTCACCGAGTACGCGACCGCGGGATTCGTCGTCGGCGAGCACGCCTTCGATGGCTTTACGGAACGCAGGAGCGTTACCCAGCGGGCCTTTGAGGGCCACCAGCGCATCGCGCAGTTCCATCAGTTTTTTCAGCTCAGGCACTTGCTCGACCAGGCTGGCCGGGTTGAAGTCCTTCATCGAATTGACGCGCAGTTGCACAGCCAGCTCGTCGGCCTCGCCATCTTCTTGCAGACGGTTCGGCACGCTCAGCGTCAGACCCAGTTCTTGCTTGGCCAACACTTCGTCGAAGGTCATCTTGTCGATGCTGATCGGCTTGCGATCTTCGATTTTGCGATCGTCCTTGCGGTGGGTGTAGTCACCGATTGCCAGCAGCTTCAGCGGCAGTTCAATCTCTTCCTGAGCACCGCCGGTGGCGGGTTTGAAGGTGACGTTGATGCGTTCCTTGGGGGCTACCGAGCCTTCTTTGGCCATGGCTTTTCTCCTTGCGGTTGTGGCCCTGGGGCCTATTCGAGTACCACTTCGAGATCGAGGTGGCACAGCCTGCGATAAATCTCTTCCTTGCGTTCACGCACTGCATGGTTCTGCGGCAACAACTCGCAGCAACTGTGCAGCAGGTGCAGCACTTCCAATGCAAGATCGGGCTCCCAGGCGTGCAGGCCTGAGTCCTGTAATGTCTGATCGAGGGTTTCGAGCTGGTTCTTGGCCAGTTCGTACTTCTTGGCCATGAAGCACAGCCGGGCGAGGGCGAACTGCCAGAAGAAGCGTTCGCGGCCGCCATGGGCCGACTGCAAGCCTTGCTTGAGCGTCTGCACGGCAGGCTTCAAGCCTTCCTTGCGCAGCAGCGGGAGGACGTCTTCGAGAGCCTTTTCCCAGGCCGGCTGGGTTTCGACGTTTTCGCTTTCGACCTTGCGCGGCGCACTGGCGCTTTGCAGATGCGGCATGACATTGGCGGCGATCCACGCCCGGGTGACCGGGTCGGCAAAAGGCACGCCGTCATGGAAACGCAACTCGACGATGCCGGGCAGGCGCTGAACCAAAAGCGCGAAGTGGATTTCCACTTCGCGCATGGCCAACTCGGCGTTGAGGTTCTGGAGACATTCCCAGACCATTCGCTGGCCATCGAACCAGAACGGCGCCTTCGCCAGGCTCGCCTCCAGTTCCACCAGCAAGTCCGCGTACTTACCCTGATCGAAGCGATCCTGATATTGCTTGAGCTTGTCGACCGGCAAGCCGCGCAACACGGTGATCTGTTCGGCGTTGCGCTCGGGGACGGCGTCGATGGTCATCCACAGCAGAGTTCGATTCAGGCGCAGGGCACGCAGGTCGGTGGCTTTCTGCTTGAGCCACCAGGCGCACAACGGCCGGGCGCTGTCCTGTTGGGCACGCAGGGCTTTGTGTGCATCTCTTTCGTTGTCGATCGGTGCGCCGGGCGCGAGCAACTGGCTGGCGGCCTGCTTGACCTGCGCCACCGCCGCGCCCACGACACCGGGTGCCGGTTGGTTGTCGGCCGCGCGCTGGATCATGGTTTTCAGACGACGGGAGATCGGCAGCAACAGCGGCGAGTCGTCGCCCAAGTGTTCGGCGCACGCGGCTTCGAGGCCGGACAGGTGCTCGGAGAGCTGCCGGAACATCGGCAACTGCTCTTTGATTGCAATGTTTTCGGTGATCACCTGCTCAAGACGCGGCACCAGCCAGCCAATCGCGGCGGCACGGGTGCGGGGTTTGAGCGGGTGAACGTCGGCCCAGTTGTTTTCCGACAGATGGTGCAACAAACCGAGACCGGCCAGCAGTCCGGGGAAGGATTCACGCTGGTACAGCGACCAGGTCAGCCAGGCGCCGACACGCAGATCCTTGGATTGGGTACGCAGGAGATTTTCGCTGTTTTCGCGAATTTTCAGCCAGTCGATCTGCCCGCTTTCGTGCATCGAAGAGGCTTTGGCCAGCTCGCTTTCCAGCGCCTCGAATTCGCTCGAAAAACGAACGTCTTCACCCGCGAAATTCTCTTTGGAAACAGAGACTTTTGCGAGTTCGAGGTAATGGGCGGAAAGTTTGCTTGAGTAGGACATCCATGGCCTTTATTTAGGATTACGGTCATGCGCCTATTGGAGTTGCCGCGGCGCTGGACAGTATCGAAGAGCAGTGACGTAACTCATCCAATTGAGTGTGTGCTCTTTCAAGTGGGCGCATCGTAATCACTATGATGGCCACTAGCAAGCATCTGATCAAACAACAAGACGAAGTGTTCATTGGCGTCTGTAAGAGATCACCCTATATTCGACAGGGGAATCCCTGATAGCGATTTATATTGCGCACATTTGTCTTCCTCCCTCACAACCCTTGAGCCAGAGCGGCCCGATCAAGCCTGACCGCATCGCCCCGAACGCGGGTCTCTTTATGCGGCACCAAGCATGACAACTCTCGAAAAAAATAGAAGTAGGACTCTTCCGAAAATTCTTGCACTTCTATTAACCATTCACCGGCGACAACGCCCAACAAAAAAAGTGCCATCAATTTGATGGCATTTCATTTTTCTGAAAGTTTCACCGAACCGGCAATACTGCACATCAGTGCCAACTCAATAATTATCGAAGTGCCCTCCTACAGTCTTCTCCTTCAAATTTATCCCGCACTTTCACACCCGGAATGCTCTGACAAATGTCAGAGATACTTCTTACATCAATTTATTTCCCGCGTTGCTAGCGTGCCTTGGAAAATTCTATTCGCGTGGCGATCAAGGATGATCGGACACCGCGCATCGACTCACTTTGCTTAAGGACAAGCGTATGTTCAGCACGGGCAATTGCGCGCCTTTTATCCTGCAAATTCCCGGAGTTCGCCACGACTTTGAAGTGCTCGCGTTCGATGGTGAGGAAGCCATCAGTTGCCTATACGCCATCCGGGTCGAACTGGTCAGCGAACGTGCTGATATCGATCTGGAAGGCCTGCTCAGTCAGCCGGCGTTTCTGCAATTCGGGTTCAACAAAGAAGGCATCCACGGGCGCATTGAAGATGTGAAGGTGAGTGAATTCGGGAGACGCTTGACCCGCTATGAGCTGACGCTGGTGCCGGCGTTGCATTATTTGCAGTTCAGTCAGGATCAGCGGATTTTCCAGAATCTGACTGTGCCGCAGATCATTGCTCAGGTTCTCCAACCCCACGGCATATTGGCCGATGCGTATATTTTTCACGTCTCCACCAGCCCGGAGCGTGAATACTGCACGCAGTATGGCGAAAGTGATTTCGCGTTTATCCAGCGTCTTTGTGCCGAGGATGGAATTGCCTGGCACCACCAACACTCGTCAGACGGCCATTCGCTGGTCTTCACCGATGACCAGGTGTTCCTGCCAAAACTGGGTGCTACCGCGTATCAGCAAGACACGGGGATGGTCGCGGAGCATTCGGTCATCAGCCGTTTCAGCGTCCGCAACAGCACCCGAACCAGCACGGCGATTCGCCGCGGCTATGACCTCAAACGCCCAAATCTTCTGCTGCAAAGCCGATTCACCGCTGAGTTCATCCCGGCGTTGGAGGACTACCGCTACCCGTCGCTGCTGGAAAACGAAAAGCACGGTAAACAGCTTGCCCGACAGGCACTGGAGCGACACCGCACCGACTATGAGTTGGCCGAAGGTAAAAGCGACCAGCCGACGCTGCGCTGCGGCCATTTGTTCCAACTTGCCGAGCATCCCCGCAAGCAGTGCAATGTCCTGTGGCTGCTGGCCAGTGTGATGCACACCGGCAGGCAACCCCAAGTGCTGGAAGAATCAGCCACCAGCGACTTCAAACCCGATGACGACTTCATCCAGGGTTATCGCAATAGTTTCTGCGCCATTCCCGCCGAGGTAGTTTTCCGCCCGCCTCTGCCCCCGCGTCGTCCACCACTGGTTGCCCAGACCGCGCGCATCACCGGGCCTGAGGGCGAGGACATCTACTGTGATGAGTTCGGTCGGGTGAAGATCGAACTTCCGTGGGATCGCGCCGAATTCAACAGTGAACGCAGCAGTTGCTGGGTGAGGGTTTCCTCAAGCTGGGCCGGCGATCACTTCGGTGCGGTGACACTTCCGCGCATTGGCATGGAAGTCGTGGTGACCTTTCTGGAAGGTGATCCAGACAAACCGCTGATCACCGGTTGCGTAACCAACAAAGCCAACTTGCCGCCCTACACGTTGCCCGACCACAAAACCAGAACAGTGCTACGCAGCCATAGCTCGCCCGACACCGGCGGCTATAACGAACTGTCGATCGAGGATCGCGCCGGGCAGGAACTGATTTACCTGCGCGCGCAACGCGACATGGCGCAGAAAATCGGCAACAGCCTTCAACTGGAAGTGGGCAACGAACGTCGCGAAACCATCAATGGCAGCAGTTACACCCAGGCTGGAAAGTCTTTCGACATCGAGGCCGGTCAGCAAGTGCATCTGAAGGCCGGCGCCAGTGTGGTGCTGGATGCCGGCGCCAGCATCACGCTGAAAGCCGGCGGCCATCACCTCGTGATCGATGCTGGCGGCATTTTCAGTAGCAAGGAAATCGAAACGGGCCGCAAGCGACACGACAGTGAAGCGCCCAATCTGCTGCTACCAGGCCTGGATCAAGCGTTTCCCGTTGCGCCAGCGGTAAACGCACGTGCAGAGGAAGAACTTGAGGAAGAGGAGGAAGAAGTCGACCTGGAGGATGAGACACCTGGGGGAATAACTTTGCGTATCGGCGTGTTTTTCGATGGCACTGGGAATAACAAGGCCAACAGCGAGACAGTCGCCGCGTGCTACGCCGCAGATACCAATCTTGCGGAAGCGGCTGCAGAGATCCAGCAGCACTGCGCCACCTACGGTTACGACGGAAACGGGAGTTCGCCGGACAACAGTTATGGAAATGATGTGAGCAATATTGTGCGGCTGTATGAGCTGTATACGGATCATTCCTTCGAAACACTGCCGGAGAAAACGAGAAATGCCTCTTTGCGCGTGTACATCGAAGGTATTGGCACAACAGCTGACGCAGGTGACTCACTTTACGCACAAGCGACAGGCCGAGGTGAGACTGGCGTATCAGCTCGTGTGGAGCAGAGCCCTGAAAAAATTATCGGTCAAGTGCGCTCACTGATCGATAAGAATCCCAATCTACTTATAGAAAAGATCGAGTTCGATATTTTCGGCTTCAGTCGTGGTGCCGCCGCGGCTCGACACTTTGCAAATGAGGTTCTCAAAGGCGAGCGCAGTATTCTCGCAGATGCGTTTCCAGCAGGTTCTCCGGCACTCTCCAGCACCTTTGACTGGCGCCCGCAATCGAGCATCAGCATCAATTTCATTGGTCTGTTTGACACCGTTGCAGCAATCGCCAACCCATGGCTGTTCGATTTTACCGGCGCTAACAGCAGAAACTCCGGACTCGATCTAAAGCTGCCTGATGGTTGCGCCAACAAAGTAGTCCATCTGGTTGCGCGCGATGAATATCGCGAGAACTTTGCACTCAACAGCCTGGGCGACATCGATCTGTTTTTGCCCGGCGCTCACTCGGATCTGGGCGGCGGCTACTTGCCCAGAGCCAAGGAAAAACTTCTGCTGAGCAACCCGATCACCAGCACTATCAGCCGAGACAAGGACGCGACCCGCAGTGCAGCCTATGTTGCTGCCGAGAAAGAAGCATTTGCCTGGTATGCAAAAGGCGTCATCGAAGAGGACGTCCCGGGCAGTCAATTGCGCGTGGCATTTTGGGAAAGAGCCGTGACTCAATCAGCACAAAAGGGCAGATTCAGTCCGGATCCCCAAAAGCGGGTTTACGGGGCGGCCAGCATTGAGCGGCCAGTACATGGCGAGCTGTCACTGGTGTATCTGCGCATCATGCGTGAGCTTGCGGTCAGAGCAAATGTGCCGTTCAAGGTCATCCCAGATACGCCGAATCTGAAACTGCCCGAAGAGTTGGTCCCCATTCACAGGAAGCTCCAGTCCTACGCCTTGGGCGAGTCTCCCGTCGAAGGCCTGACTATCAAAGAAAGGGCATTGTTACGTAGCCGCTATATACATCTCTCTGCTCACTGGAATGCGGCCAAGGGCTTGAACAGCAGCGACTTGAATATTGTTTTCATCAACCGACCAACCAAGAACAACCAACGAGTGGTGCACCCCCATGAATGACTTCACTCGACCTATCAGGAAAACAATGTACTTCCTTCTAGGCATATTATTGGCCGGCTGCGGACTAGACGTCTCCCAAGCTGCGGACAAGCGTCCATGGTTCCTTGGCTTTGGAGCACCGGACTACATGGAGGTCTGGATTGAAACCGCCGATGTGGTGGATATTCGAGAGCGAGTATTCCGACGTGCCGGAGCCGGTATTGCTTCGGTAAGAGCTCCCGCTGATAACAAAGGCACGCCCGCAGGGTGGCCAGAAAACCCCGGAAGTGGCGCAGGGCGGGATATCACCGGCGCCGACCTGCCCCGCTTGATCTATGTACGATGGCAATCCCTGGCCGAACCTCAAACCTATGAGGCTTACATCACCATTTCCGAATCGGCTCGGGAAATCATGCGTAAGCCGGAAAAAGCTTTCTGCAGGGCTGATGGCAAATGGATCACGGACTACCGCGATGACATCGGTATTGGCTTGGCCCCCGGCGGTATTGCAAAGGTCTGGCTAGGGGGCGCTTGCCTCAAGTCTGTCGAGATTACTCGGGTCGAAGGGAGTGCAATGAAGGAAGGCCCGTATCAAGGAAAAAACGAGGGGCGGTACGCACTGTCTCTATCACCTGAATCTAAAGCCTACATCGAAAAATTCGGCATTCCCTTCGGGAGCTGGTAAGGAGCATTACCTCATGGAATTGAAACCGCTGTTGTTCGCAGCGCTGATGTGGCTTCCCGTTACCCACGCATCCGCAGACAACCCGCCACTGGACGGCCATTACTACCTGACGGGCGCAATGGAAATGGGCGCCGAGTTGCTGTTGCGTAAGGACGGCACCTTTTCTGCTGGTATCGCCTACGGATCGGCTGGCGGTGTCGCCAAGGGAAACTGGCATGTCGAGGAAAACACTCTCATGCTGGAGCAAGAGCCTGCTGCCCAACCAGCAAAGAAGCTTTCCTACAATCTTTCACGCGAGAGAACGCTGATCGAACTAAAGGAATATGCCGAAAAAGAAAAAAATGAGTTGGCTAAAGAGAGCTACGTTTTAGAGCTACGGTACGATCACCAACCTCCGCCGCCGCCCCTGAAGCCCGTGATGGTCAGTCTCGAGTTCAATACAGGCCCACCGGGTCAATTGCTCTTGAACTCGAATCAACAAACAGACCTCTGGTTTCCTTACGATTACCAGAGAACGCTGAAAAAAATTGGCTTTGGCACAGATCATAATCGTGGAACCTATCAATGGTTCGATGTCGCGGGGGATAGCCGAGCCTTCAACATTGGCTGGAAGAAACGAAAAAACCAGCCCTTAACGTTCGAACAACCAATCGAATTTGATCTGGCGACCACCAGCCGTTATTTGGCTCCAGTAGAGCGAGAACGAGTTGACCATAACTATTGGTTGACGTTTTATCACTTCGATCCGGTCTCACCACCCGCGATCCATCCAGTGGAAGTTCATTGGCAACTCGAAGACGGTTCGACGTTGAAGGAGGTTTGGACAGACTCGCAGCGAAACACGCTGACACTGCCGTTCTCCCCAAATAAAGCATTGGCAAAAATCGGCTTACATACACAAAATTCTCCTGATGAAATCGAGTGGTTCACCGTCATGCCGGGAACTCGATGGGCGACGCTGGACTGGCAAGCCTATCCTGACCCTGCCAACGGCGATCTTTCTGTGTTGTTCAAAGATCTGCAACTGGCGATCGAGCCAAACTGCCTGGCCGTAGACTTTGGCAACGGCAAAGCCTGCTTCCGCAAATAACCTGACATACATCCACAAAAAATGGGCACTCGACCGCAATCGACGTGCCCATTTCTTCTTACGGTGCTCCCCTTTACTCAGGGAGTTCGCCGCAATTAAGGATTAACGCTGTCTTTCAACGATTTGCCTGGCTTGAACGCAACGGTGTTGCTGGCCTTGATTTTCACCGGTTCACCGGTTTGCGGATTTTTGCCGGTGCGGGCGCCGCGGTGGCGTTGCAGGAAGGTGCCGAAGCCTACTAGCGTCACGCTGTCCTTGCGGTGCAGAGCGCCGGTAATTTCTTCGAGGACGGCGTTGAGTACGCGGTTGGCCTGTTCTTTGGTCAGATCTGCTTTTTCAGCGATTGCAGCGGCGAGTTCTGGTTTACGCATTAGTGAAGCCCCTTTGACGGTTTTTTGTTGTTATGTCCGTGCTGTTCTCGTTGGAACAGCGCCCAAGGCGCCGCAGGCTCTACTCTGCGGCAGACGGGAGTGAGAATGGCACGCGGATACCGGCGGCGCCAGTCTCCCCGCGACCTTTGTGGGGGCAAAAGCGGGGTGATTCCGACAGAACGACCAGTATTTACGCCAGCAGGGGCGGAAGCTGTTTGTTCAGTGCGAGTTTTTCCATCACCGCCGCGCCAGTCAGCGCATAACCGAGCAACTGACCGTCGGCGCTGTGGCACAGGGCCTTGATGTCGGCGCCCTGCCCTTCAACGGTCCAGACGCCTTCGCTGCCGCGTGGTGGCGGCGAAACCACCAGTGGGCACACCGGGGTTTTCACGGTGATCGGCATTGGGCCGTAGCTCACCGCCGTCGGGTTTCCGGCGAGGGTTTGTGCAAGCGCTCGCGCACAGCTCATGAGGGGCATGACGTACAAAAGATTCAGCCCGTCGACCTCGACGCAATCGCCCAAGGCATAGATATTGGCGTGGGAAGTCTTCAGGTGCCGATCGACCACGACACCGCGATTGACCTGCACGCCGGCAGCCGCCGCCAGATCGATGCGTGGGCGCAGGCCGATCGCCGAGACCACCACGTCGCACGGGATGACCTGGCCGTCGGACAGGTGCGCTTCCAGACCATCGGCGACTTTCTGCAGACGGGTCAGCACTGGGCCGAGGTGAAATTTGGCGCCCAGGCTTTCCAGCCCGGCCTGCACCGCTGCCGCCGCAGCAGGATGCAGCAACATCGGCATGACCTGCTCGCACGGTGCAACCAGTTGCACCTCGTAGCCGCCGAGGATCAGGTCGTTGGCGAATTCGCAGCCGATAAGGCCGGCACCGAGCAACAGCACCCGACGCTTGCCGGCCGCCGCTGCGCGGAAACGTGCGTAGTCTTCGAGATCATTGATCGGGAACACCAGATCCGCGCCATCGCCTTCAATCGGCACGCGCACGGTTTCCGCGCCCCAGGCGAGGATCAGGTCGCGGTAGTACACCGCTTCTTCGCCGATCCACAGGCGCTTGTGGCCGGCGTCGATGCCGCTGATGCGCGTGTGGGTGCGCACTTCGGCTTTCAATTGCTCGGCCATGGCGCCCGGTTCGGCCATGCTCAGGCCATCGGCGTCCTTGTTCTTGCCGAAACCGGTGGAGAGCATCGGCTTGGAGTAAGAGCGGCCGTCATCGGCGGTAATCAGCAGCAACGGGGTTTCGCTATCGAGTTTGCGAAACTCCCGGGCCAGGTTGTAGCCCGCAAGCCCGGTGCCGACGATTACGACAGGTGCGTTCATGCCTTACTCCTTGGTTTTTCTCAGTTGATTTCGATCATTTCGAAGTCCATCTTGCCGACGCCGCAGTCCGGGCACAGCCAGTCTTCCGGCACGTCCTGCCACAGGGTGCCCGGTGCGATGCCGTCATCCGGCCAGCCATCGGCTTCGTTGTAGATCAGGCCGCAGACCACACATTGCCACTTCTTCATTCAGGTACTTCCTCAGGGTTCAGGCTGTTTTGCCGGCACGGACGGTCGATGGGTGCTGCGTTGCCGTCCGGCTCAGCGCGTTTTGTACTGATCGAACCGGGCAGATGCAAGCCTGTTCGGCGCAACGGCGACCCGGATCAATCAATATCGCCGCCCGCCATGGTAAGCTCGCCGCCTCATTTGCGGCCAATAATGACTCATTGTGCAACAGACTAATCCTTGCCCGGCCCCGCTCTGGCTGACTCAAAGCCAACTGTCCCCGCTCCCCGATTCGTCGACCCTCGACTGGCTGTTCGACGAAGGTTCGCTGACCCGCCGATTGACCCGTCTGTCCAACGATGGCTTCAGCGTCACGCCATTGTTCGAAGGCTGGGACACCTTGCGCGCGGACGAATGTGCAGCACTGGACCTGGCCGAAGGCAGCGAAGGCTGGGTGCGCGAGGTGTATTTGCGTGGCCATGGCGAGGCCTGGGTGTTTGCCCGCAGCGTGGCCTCGCGCGCAGCCCTGCAAGGCGACGGCTTGCACATGGATGAGTTGGGCAGCCGTTCGTTGGGCGAATTGCTGTTTTGCGATCACGCCTTTCAGCGCCGCGCCATCGAAGTCTGCCACTACCCGGAACATTGGCTGCCGCCAGTCTCCCGCGCCCCTGAATTGTGGGGTCGACGCTCGCGTTTCGATCGTGGCGCGCTGAGCGTTCTGGTTGCCGAAATCTTCCTGCCGAGCCTGTGGAGCGCCGTCCGCGCCCATCCGGAGAACTGCTGATGTATCAGAGCCTGCTCAAGTCCCTGAATCGCTTGAACCCGCGTGCCTGGGATTTCATTCAGTTGACGCGCATGGACAAGCCGATCGGCATTTACCTGCTGTTGTGGCCGACGCTGTGGGCCTTGTGGATAGCTGGCAAAGGCTCACCGTCGCTGGCCAACGTGGTGATTTTCGTCCTCGGCGTGGTGCTGACCCGCGCCGGTGGTTGCGTGATCAATGACTGGGCTGATCGCAAGGTCGACGGCCACGTCAAACGCACCGCGCAGCGACCACTGGCCAGCGGCAAGATCAGCTCGAAAGAAGCCCTGGTGTTCTTCGCGCTGCTGATGGGCGTGAGTTTCCTGCTGGTGTTGTGCACCAATGCGCCGACCATCTGGCTGTCGCTGGGTGGTCTGGCGCTGGCATTCACCTACCCGTTCATGAAGCGCTACACCTATTACCCGCAAGTGGTGCTGGGCGCGGCGTTTTCGTGGGGCATGCCGATGGCGTTCACTGCCGAGACGGGCGAGTTGCCGGCGGCGGCGTGGCTGCTGTGGATCGCCAATCTGCTGTGGACGGTGGGTTACGACACCTATTACGCGATGACGGACCGCGATGACGATTTGAAGATTGGCGTGAAGTCGACGGCGATTCTGTTCGGCGAGGCGGACCGGGTAATCATCCTGAGCTTGCAGGCGTTGTCGCTGGGCTGCCTGCTGCTGGCGGGGTCGAAATTTGAGCTGGGCGTCTGGTTCCATCTCGGCTTGCTGGTGGCTGCCGGGTGTTATGCGTGGGAGTTCTGGTACACCCGCAGCAAGGACCGGATGCGCTGCTTCCAGGCGTTTTTGCACAACCATTGGGCCGGGCTGGCGATTTTTGTCGGGATCGTGCTGGATTACGCGTTGCGATAAGAATTTAAACATGTGGGAGCGAGCTTGCTCGCGAAGGCGTCGTGTCAGTCAGCAAATTGGTTAACTGACACACCGCTTTCGCGAGCAAGCTCGCTCCCACAGGGAGATTGCGGTTATTTTTGTGATTCGTGAACGACGTGCCACACGTCCTTCATGCCATCGCCCTTCATTTCTCCAGGCTTTTCATCCTTCACGAACGTGTACAGCGGCTTGCCATCGTAGGCGTACTGCATCATGCCGTCATCGCGCTTGATGACCGTCCATTTGCCTTCTGCCTTGGCACCCGCCGGCGCCATCATCGGTGGCCAGTTCTTGGCGCAATCACCATTGCACATCGACTTGCCGCCAGCGTCCTTGTCGAACGTATAAACGGTCATGCCTTTGTGATCAACCATCATTCCGTCCTTCATCATGGCCGGCTCGGCAGCCAGCGCAAATCCAGGCAGAGTCAGGGCAGCAGCCATCAACAGGGCTTTGAAAGAAACAGTCATTTGAGTCATGGAAACCTTCTTTTGTGGTTGTCAGGATTCGGACTTAGAGCTTAGTTCAGGATCCGTACAATCGCCGCCGGACTAAAATACTGTCACACGACTGCAATAATTCCGTTATCTAATGCGGCGCAAGACAGTTAAATGACAAGAGGATTAAGGCATGGTTGGCAGGAGCATTCTGATCGTCGACGACGAAGCGCCCATTCGCGAAATGATCGCCGTTGCGTTGGAAATGGCCGGCTATGACTGCCTCGAGGCGGAGAACTCGCAGCAGGCGCACGCCATCATCGTTGACCGTAAACCGGACCTGATCCTGCTCGACTGGATGCTGCCCGGCACCTCCGGCATCGAGCTGGCCCGTCGTCTGAAACGTGATGAGCTGACCGGGGACATCCCGATTATCATGCTCACCGCCAAGGGCGAAGAGGACAACAAGATCCAGGGTCTGGAAGTCGGCGCCGACGACTACATCACCAAACCGTTTTCCCCCCGCGAACTGGTGGCACGCCTGAAAGCCGTGCTGCGCCGCGCCGGCCCGACCGATGGCGAAGCGCCGATCGAAGTCGGCGGCTTGTTGCTCGACCCGATCAGCCACCGCGTGACCATCGACGGCAAACCGGCCGAGATGGGCCCGACCGAATACCGTCTGCTGCAATTCTTCATGACCCACCAGGAACGCGCCTACACCCGTGGCCAGTTGCTGGATCAGGTCTGGGGCGGCAACGTCTATGTTGAAGAGCGTACCGTCGACGTGCACATCCGACGCCTGCGCAAGGCGCTCGGCGACGCCTACGAAAATCTGGTACAAACCGTGCGCGGCACGGGCTACCGGTTTTCCACCAAGGCCTGAACCGACCGCCAGACTCGCTGACAAGGACCGTATTTCCCGTGAATCAAAACTGGCATGGCACCCTGATTCGCCACATGCTGTTGCTGGTCACCGTTTGCCTGGTGATCGGCCTGATCAGCGGCTACTACGGCTGGAGCCTCGCGGCGGGTCTGGGGATTTACCTGGCCTGGACGCTCAAGCAATTACTGCGTCTGCACGAATGGCTGCGCCTGCATCAACCCGATGAAGCACCGCCCGACGGCTATGGCCTGTGGGGCGAAGTGTTCGACAGCATCTATCACCTGCAACGCCGCGACCAACGGGTGCGCGGGCGCCTGCAAGCGGTGATCGACCGGGTCCAGGAGTCCACCGCTGCACTGAAAGACGCGGTGATCATGCTCGACAGCGACGGCAATCTGGAATGGTGGAACCGCGCCGCCGAAACCCTGCTCGGCCTCAAGACCCCGCAAGACAGCGGCCAACCGGTGACCAACCTGGTGCGGCATCCGCGCTTCAAGGAGTACTTCGAGCAGGAAAGCTACGCCGAACCGCTGGAAATCCCCTCGCCGACCAACGACCGCGTGCGCATTCAGTTGTATCTCACGCGCTACGGCAACAACGAACACTTGATGTTGGTGCGCGACGTCACGCGCATCCATCAGCTGGAACAGATGCGCAAAGACTTCATCGCCAACGTCTCCCACGAACTGCGCACGCCGTTGACGGTGATCTGCGGTTATCTGGAAACCCTGCTCGACAACGTCGAAGAAGTGAACCCGCGCTGGAGCCGTGCCTTGCAGCAGATGCAGCAACAGGGCGGGCGCATGCAAACGCTGCTCAACGACTTGCTGCTGCTGGCGAAACTGGAAGCAACTGATTACCCGTCGGACAACCAACCCGTACAGGTCGATACGCTGCTGCAATCGATCAAGAGCGATGCGCAGCAATTGTCCGGCTCGAAAAACCAGCGCATCACCCTCGAAGCCGACGCCAGCCTGCTGCTCAAGGGCAGCGAGGCGGAACTGCGCAGCGCGTTTTCCAATCTGGTATTCAACGCGGTGAAGTACACCCCGGCCGAGGGCAACATCCGCATTCGCTGGTGGGGCGACGATCAGGGCGCGCACTTGAGCGTGCAGGATTCCGGCATAGGCATCGACAGCAAACACCTGCCGCGCCTGACCGAACGCTTCTACCGCGTCGACTCCAGCCGCAACTCCAACACCGGCGGCACCGGCCTCGGCCTGGCCATCGTCAAACACGTGCTGCTGCGCCACCGCGCACGCATGGAGATCAGTAGCGTGCCCGGTCATGGCAGCACGTTTACCTGCCATTTCGCCCCGGCTCAAGTGGCTCAAGCGCGGGCGATCAGCGCCACCGAGTAAGACCGACCGGCACTCACCACTAGGCAATCGCCATGTCAGCCGCTACATTGGCTGACTTGTGCCTGCCTTTCAGGCGCGGCTTTTACCTCTCTTGAATCACACGGAACCCGCAAAACTCCATCATGGACCCTTCCCCTGGCTTGTCCCTCGCAACAATATTCGCCGATTTCGGCATGATCCTTTTTGCTCTGATCCTGGTTTTGCTCAACGGCTTCTTCGTTGCGGCAGAGTTCGCCATGGTCAAACTGCGCTCGACCCGGGTCGAGGCCATCGCTGATCAGAACGGCTGGCGCGGACACATTCTGCGCACCGTACACAGTCAGCTCGATGCGTACCTCTCGGCGTGCCAGCTCGGTATCACCCTCGCCTCCCTCGGCCTCGGTTGGGTCGGTGAGCCGGCGTTCGCGCACATTCTCGAACCGCTGCTGAGCGCGGTCGGCGTGCAATCGCCGGAGATCGTCAAAGGCGTGTCGTTCTTCACCGCGTTCTTCATCATTTCGTACCTGCACATCGTCGTCGGCGAATTGGCCCCCAAGTCGTGGGCGATCCGTAAACCCGAGCTGCTGTCGCTGTGGACGGCGGTGCCGCTGTACCTGTTCTACTGGGCGATGTACCCGGCGATCTACCTGCTTAACGCCAGCGCCAACGCCATTTTGCGTATCGCAGGCCAAGGTGAACCCGGCCCGCACCACGAACACCATTACAGCCGCGAAGAACTGAAACTGATCCTGCACTCCAGCCGTGGCCAGGATCCGAGCGACCAAGGCATGCGCGTATTGGCCTCGGCCGTGGAAATGGGCGAACTGGAAGTGGTCGACTGGGCCAACTCCCGGGAAGACCTGATCACCCTGGAATTCAACGCGCCGCTGAAAGAAATCCTGGCGATGTTCCGTCGCCACAAGTTCAGCCGTTATCCGGTGTACGACAGCGAGCGCCAGGAGTTCGTCGGCCTGCTGCACATCAAGGATCTGCTGCTGGAACTGGCGGCGCTGGATCACATCCCCGAGTCGTTCAACCTGGCCGAGCTGACCCGTCCGCTGGAGCGCGTGTCGCGGCACATGCCGCTGTCGCAGTTGCTGGAACAGTTCCGCAAGGGCGGCTCGCACTTCGCCGTGGTCGAGGAGGCTGACGGCAACATCATCGGCTACCTGACCATGGAAGACGTGCTGGAAGTGCTGGTCGGCGACATTCAGGACGAACACCGCAAGGCTGAGCGCGGGATCCTCGCCTATCAGCCGGGCAAGCTGCTGGTACGCGGCGATACGCCGTTGTTCAAGGTTGAACGTCTGCTGGGTATCGACCTTGACCACATCGAAGCGGAAACCCTTGCCGGGCTGGTCTACGAGACCCTGAAACGGGTGCCGGAAGAGGAAGAAGTGCTGGAAGTCGAAGGCCTGCGAATCATCATAAAGAAGATGAAGGGGCCGAAGATTGTGTTGGCGAAGGTGTTGATGCTGGATTGATGGGTGTTCTGGGGGACGCTTCTGTGGTGAGGGGATTTATCCCCGATGGGCTGCGAAGCGGCCCTGAATCTGCATTCGTGTAGCATCTGACACAAGCATCCAATGGTTTTGGGACGGCTGCGCCCTCCATCGGGGATAAATCCCCTCGCCACAAAAGCCATCCACATCTGATCCCTCGTGTGTTTATTGTTTGCCCAACGCAAAGTTGGGCAACGCCCCTACCGGCTGGTTGAACTGATAGGGAATCGACACCAGCCCCGCGCCGCTGTTGCGCTGTATTACAAAGTGCAGATGCGGGCCGCTGCTGTTGCCGGTGTTGCCCGACAGCGCCAGCGGACTGCCCACCGTCACCCTTTGCCCTTCGCGCACGCTCACCGAGCCCTGCTTGAGATGCAGGTACACGCCCATCGTGCCGTCATCGTGCAGTACCCGAACGAAATTGCCCGACGCATCGTTGCCGCGCCCGTTCTGTGAATTCTCGGTTTTCACCACTACCCCTGCCCGTGCCGCAATAATCGGCGTGCCGACCGGCATGGCGATGTCCATTGCGTACTTGTTTTTCGGCCCGTAGTGGCTGTATTGGCCGTTGGCGCCCTGGCTCAGACGGAACGGCCCACCGCGCCAGGGCAGCGGATAGCGATAGCCCTGTGCGGTTCCGGCAGGGTCGCCGAGGGAGTAGTGAAATTGCGGCGTGTACACCAGCGGCTGCTTACCGGAAACCGCTGTCAGCAATGCCAGGCGCGTATTACTGCGCGCCGGCAGTACCCGGCGGATGGTTTGCGCCGGTGCGCCACGCACGTTGCTCATTCCGGTAAACGCCAGTGCTACCTCTACCGGCGCATACAGGTCGTTGCGCACAAACACCACGTCGGCGCCCTTCTGCTTCTTGATGTCGAGGTACACCTGCCGTTCGAGGCGTTCGACCATGCGGTCCTGAAACACGAACACCTGGGAGCCTTTGCTCGGACGGTCGCTGTACGAGACCACGCCGTTGGCATCGGTGGATTTGTAAATGGTCATGGCCACAGCCGAGGTGGAGGCCATGAAAAGACCACAGAAAAACAGCAGGCGCGCGAGCATGGGCAAGAGTCTGTCGAAGTAAGGCCTGGAAGAGAGCCTAGCAGCTGAGACAGACCAAGCTAGTCGACAGATGTTTCAAATGATCGTCCCCACGCTCTGCGTGGGGATGCAGCCCGGGACGCTCTGCGTCCCATGCGAGAGGACGCGGAGCGTCCGGTTGAGGCATTCCCACGCAGAGCGTGGGAACGATCAGCGTAAAACTGTGTTACGCGCCCGGAACGAAGTGCTTCTGCGCCGTACCGCGGGCGATCAGACGAGAGATGTAATCGAGTTTCTGCGCGTCCTGATCGACGAAGCGGAACGTCAGTTGCAGCCAGTCGCTGTCGGCTTTCTGCTCGTGGGCGACGATGGCGTGCAGATAGCCATTGAGGCGGGCGATTTCGGCGTTGTCGCCCTGCTCCAGATCGAGCACAGCGCTGTCGAGGATCTGCGGCAGGGTGTCGGTGCGTTTCACCACCAACAGCGCTTCCTTGATGCTCAGGGCCTTGATCACGCACTGCTGGTTGCCGCTTGGCAGGCGCAACTGGCCCTGACCACGACCACCGGCCGGCGCTTTCGACGCGGCAGGTGCCTGCACTGGCGGGCTGTTGAGCAGGCCACGAGACGGCGCAGCGGCGGGTGCCGGCGCAGCAGCGGCAGGCTTGGCGAACGGATTGACCGCTGCGGCCGCCGGAGCGCCACCAACGACGGCAGGCTTGCCGCCCGTCAACGCACTGAGCGAATCATTGCCGAACGCCGAGTTCATCTTGGTCGGTGCGCTGTTCATCAGGGTGTCGAGCTTGCCGACCTTGTTCAGCGCCTGCTTGACCTTGGTCAGCAGTTGCTCGTTGGTGAACGGCTTGCTGACGTAGCCGGACACGCCGGCCTGAATCGCCTGCACGACGTTTTCCTTGTCGCCACGGCTGGTGACCATGACAAACGGCATGGTCTTGAGATTGTCTTGCTCGCGGCACCAGGTCAGCAGTTCGAGGCCCGACATTTCCGGCATTTCCCAGTCGCACAGGACCAGGTCGAAGGCTTCTCTGGCCAGCATCGCTTGAGCTTTTTTACCGTTGACGGCGTCCTCGGTGCGGATCCCGGGGAAGTAGTTACGCAGGCACTTTTTTACCAGGTCACGAATGAACGAAGCGTCGTCCACGACCAACACACTGATCTTGCTCATCCAACACCCCTATAAAAATCCCGGCAAGCATACCGCTTTTACTGATGGCACATTGCCAACAATCTTCAGTCACGCCGGGACTTTTCGTTCGCGGGTGCTGCTTTTCAATTCGATGCGCCCTAAACAAAAACGCCCGGCCAAAGGGCCGGGCGCTTTTCTCAGGCAATCTTACTTATCGTCAGCATCGCCCGGAACATTAGCGGTTTCGCCGCTTGTGCCTTCAACTTCTTCTTTCATGCGCTTGAGGCCCATGTGGCGCACGTCGGTGCCGCGCACCAGGTAGATGACCAATTCGGAGATGTTGCGCGCGTGATCGCCGATCCGCTCCAGCGAACGCAGCACCCAGATGATGCTCAAGACCCGCGAGATAGAGCGCGGGTCTTCCATCATGTAGGTCGCCAGTTCACGCAGGGCGGTCTTGTATTCGCGGTCGATGATCTTGTCGTACTGCGCCACCGAAAGCGCCAGATCGGCGTCGAAACGGGCAAACGCGTCCAGCGCATCGCGAACCATGTTGCGCACCTGGTCGCCGATGTGGCGAACCTCGACGTAACCGCGTGGCGCTTCGCCTTCTTCGCACAGCTGAATCGCGCGGCGGGCGATCTTGGTCGCTTCGTCACCGATGCGCTCAAGGTCGATCACCGACTTGGAGATGCTGATGATCAGACGCAGGTCAGACGCCGCCGGCTGACGACGGGCCAGAATGCGCAGGCATTCTTCGTCGATGTTGCGTTCCATCTGGTTGATCTGGTCATCGATCTCGCGCACCTGCTGAGCCAGGCCGGAGTCGGCCTCGATCAGCGCGGTCACCGCGTCGTTGACCTGCTTCTCGACCAGCCCGCCCATGGCCAGGAGGTGGCTGCGCACTTCCTCAAGCTCGGCGTTGAACTGCGCGGAGATGTGGTGGGTAAGGCCTTCTTTACTAATCATGTTGGCGTCCTTGGAGCGTCCGGTAAGGTGCGGTGGGCCGCAGCGTCAGTACTGTGAGTAACCCGCAACTGTCAGCCATAACGACCGGTGATGTAGTCTTCGGTCTGCTTCTTCGCCGGATTGGTGAACAGGGTATCGGTGTCGCCGAATTCCACCAGTTTGCCCATGTACATGAACGCCGTGTAGTCGGACACCCGCGCGGCCTGTTGCATGTTGTGGGTCACGATGACGATGGTGAACTTGGATTTCAGCTCGTAGATCAGCTCTTCGACTTTCAGCGTCGAGATCGGGTCGAGGGCCGAGCACGGTTCGTCGAGCAGCAGCACTTCCGGCTCCACCGCGATGGTACGTGCGATCACCAGACGTTGCTGCTGACCACCGGACAGGCCGAGTGCCGAGTCGTGCAGACGGTCTTTGACTTCGTCCCACAGCGCCGCGCCTTTGAGTGCCCACTCAACGGCTTCGTCGAGGATGCGTTTCTTGTTGATGCCTTGGATACGCAGGCCGTACACCACGTTTTCGTAGATGGTTTTCGGGAACGGGTTGGGCTTCTGGAACACCATGCCGACGCGACGGCGCAACTCGGCGACGTCTTCGCCCTTGCGGTAGATGTTGTTGCCGTAGAGGTTGATCGCGCCTTCAACACGGCAGCCGTCAACCAGATCGTTCATGCGGTTGAAGGTGCGCAGCAAGGTCGACTTACCGCAGCCGGACGGGCCGATGAACGCAGTCACGCGCTGTTTCGGAATGTTCATGCTGACGTCGAACAGCGCTTGTTTCTCGCCGTAGTAAAGACTCAGGCCGGGTACTTCGATGGCCACGGTTTCCTGCGCCAGGTTCAGGCTTTGCTTGTCGCGGCCCAGGGCAGACATGTTGATGCCGTGGGTATGTGTTTCGTGCTGCATGGGAGGCTCCCTGTGCTAACAAATTCGGTTCGTTGAACCACTGGCCAAACCAGCGGGTAACGCAAATTCAGTTTTTGTCGCGATCCCTGTGGGAGCTGGCTTGCCAGCGATGGCATCACCGCGGTGTAACTGAAACACCGCGTCGCCTGCATCGCTGGCAAGCCAGCTCCCACAGGATTGGTTTTAACTGTCTAGAGCTTTGTATTTTTCGCGCAGGTGGTTACGGATATACACCGCCGAAAGGTTCAGCGTGGCGATCACCAGCACCAGCAACAGCGCCGTGGCGTACACCAGCGGACGGGCCGCTTCGACGTTCGGGCTCTGGAAGCCAACGTCATAAATGTGGAAACCCAGGTGCATGATTTTCTGATCCAGGTGCAGGTACGGGTAGTTGCCATCCACCGGCAGCGACGGCGCCAGTTTCACCACACCCACCAGCATCAGCGGCGCCACTTCACCGGCGGCACGGGCCACCGCGAGGATCATGCCGGTCATCATGGCCGGGCTGGCCATCGGGATAACGATCTTCCACAAGGTTTCAGCCTTGGTCGCGCCGAGGGCCAACGAGCCTTCACGCACGGTGCGCGGGATACGCGCCAGACCTTCTTCGGTGGCCACGATCACCACCGGCACCGCCAGCAGCGCCAGGGTCAACGAAGCCCAGAGCAGACCCGGTGTACCGAAGGTCGGTGCCGGCAGCGCTTCAGGGAAGAACAAACGGTCGACCGAACCACCCAACACGTAAACGAAGAAGCCCAGACCAAACACGCCGTAAACGATCGCCGGAACACCGGCGAGGTTGTTCACCGCGATACGGATGATCCGCGTCAGGGTGTTCTGCTTGGCGTATTCACGCAGGTACACCGCCGCCAGCACACCGAACGGGGTCACGATCATCGCCATGATCAGGGTCATCATCACGGTGCCGAAGATCGCCGGGAAGATCCCGCCTTCAGTGTTCGCTTCACGCGGGTCGTCCGAGAGGAATTCCCAGATTTTGCTGAAGTAGAAACCGACCTTGGTGAAGGTGCTCATCGCATTCGGCTGATAGGCGTGAACCACTTTGCCCAGACCGATTTCGATCTCTTTGCCGTTGGCATCGCGAGCGGTCAAGGCATCACGGTTGAACTGCGCATGCAGATCGGCCAGCCGCGCTTCGATGTCCTGATAACGTGCGTTCAGCTCGGCGCGCTCGGACTCCATGTCCGCTTGCGCGGTGGCGTCGAGTTTGCCTTCCAGTTCCAGTTTGCGGCCGTGCAGACGGATGCGCTCCAGACCTGCGTTAATCGCGCCGATGTCAGTCTTTTCCAGCGACTTGAGCTGTGCAGCGAGGCCGTTCACACGGTTGATCCGCGCCTGCAGCTCAGGCCATGCAGCCTCGCCCTCGGCGATGACTTTGCCGTCCTGTTTGACGTTGACCAGATAGCCGTAGAAGTTGCCCCACTCGCGACGTTCGATCGCCATCAACTCTGGCGGCGTGGTCTGGTTGGTCAGCCACTCGCCGACGATCCAGGTGAAGTCGTTGCCGTTCAAGTCACGGTTGCCGACCTTGATCAGCTCGCGGGTCATGAATTCCGGGCCCTGATCCGGCACTGGCAAACCAGCGCTCTTCAGTCGGGCACGCGGGACTTCTTCCTTCTGTACCACTTCACCGACGACCAGGTGCTGGGCCTGGCCCGGCACGTCGTAACTGGCGTGGATCAGATCCGCCGGCCAGAAGTGACCGAGACCGCGCACGGCAATCACGGCCAGCAGGCCAATGGTCATGATGACCGCGATGGACACCGCGCCACCGCTGATCCAGACGCCCGGGGCGCCGCTCTTGAACCATCCTTTCAGGGAGTTCTGTTTCACAGACTTCTACCTTTGCTTAAAGCGACGAGTATTTCTTGCGCAGACGCTGACGAATCAGTTCTGCCAGGGTGTTCATGACGAAGGTGAACAGCAGCAGCACCAGCGCCGAGAGGAACAGCACGCGGTAGTGGCTGCCGCCGACTTCCGACTCCGGCATTTCCACCGCGACGTTGGCGGCCAGGGTGCGCAGACCTTCGAACAGGTTCATTTCCATGACCGGGGTGTTACCGGTGGCCATCAACACGATCATGGTTTCGCCGACCGCACGGCCCATGCCGATCATCAATGCCGAGAAGATGCCCGGGCTGGCGGTCAGGATGACCACGCGGGTCATGGTCTGCCATGGCGTGGCGCCGAGAGCCAGCGAGCCGAGGGTCAGGCCACGCGGCACACTGAACACGGCATCTTCGGCAATCGAATAGATGTTCGGGATCACCGCAAAACCCATGGCCAGACCGACTACCAGAGCGTTGCGCTGGTCGTAGGTGATGCCCAGGTCGTGGGAGATCCACATGCGCATGTCGCCGCCGAAGAACCAGTTCTCCATGAACGGACTCATGTACAGCGACAGCCAGCCCACAAACAGGATCACCGGGATCAGCAGCGCACTTTCCCAACCGTCCGGGACTTTCAGGCGGATCGACTCAGGCAGGCGACTGAAGGTGAAACCGGCGACCAGAATACCGATCGGCAGCAACATCAGCAGGCTGAAGATGCCCGGCAGATGCCCTTCGACATAAGGTGCGAGGAACAGGCCAGCGAAGAAACCGAGGATCACCGTCGGCATCGCTTCCATCAGTTCGATCACCGGTTTGACCTTGCGGCGCATGCCCGGGGCCATGAAGTACGCGGTGTAGATTGCAGCGGCGACGGCCAGCGGCGCGGCCAGCAGCATCGCGTAGAACGCGGCTTTCAGGGTGCCGAAGGTCAGTGGCGAGAGGCTCAGTTTCGGTTCGAAATCGGTGTTGGCGGCGGTCGATTGCCAGACGTATTTAGGCTCGTCGTAGTTTTCGTACCAGACCTTGCTCCACAACGCGCTCCACGAAACTTCCGGGTGTGGGTTGTCGAGCAGCAGCGGTTGCAGCTTGCCGCCGGCTTCGACGATCACGCGGTTGGCGCGTGGCGACAGACCGAACAGGCCTTGGCCTTCCACCACCTGATCAACCAGCAAAGTGCGGTGCGCGGTGCTGTGGAACACGCCGAGCTTGCCGCTGGCATCGAGGGCGAGGAAGCCTTTGCGGCGTTCTTCAGCAGTGATTTCAACGATTGGCGTCGTGCCCATCTGGAAGGTGCGGATCTGCTTCAGACGCAACTCGCCATCGGTATCGCGGGCCATGAACCACTGGGCCAGACCACCCTTGGAGTCACCGACGATCAGCGAGATACCACCGACCAGTTGCGTGGTCGCGGTGACTTCGGCGTCAGCGTTTTCCAGCAGTTTGTAGCGGCCGTTGAGGCTCTTGTCGCGCAGGCTGAAGACGTCGGCCTGGGCACGCCCGTTGACCACGTACAGCCATTGCTGACGCGGGTCGACGAAGATGTTTTTTACCGGTTCAGTCATCTGCGGCAGCTCGATGCGCTTCTGCTCGTTGGTGACTTCGCCGGTCATCATGTTTTCTTCGCTGGTCAGCGACAGAACGTTGAGTTGCGAACCGGTCGAACCCACCAGCATCAGGGTTGTGTCGGTCGCGTTGAGGCTGACGTGCTCAAGCGCACCGCCGGCTTCGTTCAGCGCGATCGGCGTCTCGCCGTACGGGTATTCGATGGCCGGGGTGATGGTTTTCTTGCCGTCGGGGTAGCTGACTTTATAGGTGTGACGGAACACCAGCGCCTGGCCGTTGGACAGGCCGACGGCTACCAGCGGATGACCTGGCTGGTCTTCGCCGATGGAGGTTACGGTAGTGCCGGCCGGAACCGGCAAATCGACGCGCTTCAATTCAGCGCCATTGTCGATGTCGAAGAACAGCGCCTGACCCTTGTCGGAAACGCGCATCGCCACCTGATTCTGCTCTTCGAGCGAAATCATCAGCGGCTTGCCAGCGTCCTGCATCCACGCGGGAGTAATGGCATCTTTCGCAGTCAGGTCGGCACCTTTGAACAGCGGCGCAACCACGTAGGCGAGGAAGAAGAAGATCAGGGTGATGGCTGCCAGCACCGCGAGACCGCCAACGAGGACGTACCAGCGGGTGAAGCGATCCTTGAGCGCGCGAATGCGGCGCTTGCGTTGCAGCTCAGGCGTATTGAAATCAATGCGCTTGGGAGGATTAGTAGTCATGTGGGAATTGGCCAGATCATTCATGCGCTCACCCTAGCGATCCTGTATGACAGAAAGATGACAGTGCAGTGACGCAGCAAATCCACCGCCAGCAGGACTGGCAGAGGATCGAAAATTTGAGGTGTGGAAAAGGCCGGCCTGCAAGCAGATCCGGCCTTTTTCCTTGAGTCAGGCGGAGCTCACCCCGGACTCAATTTGTTACTTCTTTGCGACTTCAGCGCCGCCTTCTTGCAGACCCAGGTCAGCCAGTGCTTTTGCAGCAACCTTGGCAGGCAGTGGGATGTAGCCGTCTTTCACTACAACTTCCTGGCCCTGTTTGGACAGAACCAGTTTCACGAACTCAGCTTCCAGCGGAGCCAGAGGCTTGTTCGGGGCTTTGTTCACGTACACGTAGAGGAAACGCGACAGTGGGTACTTGCCGTTCAGGGCGTTCTCTTCGGTGTCTTCGATGAAGTCAGTGCTGCCTTTCTTCGACAGAGCAACAGTCTTCACGCTGGCGGTTTTGTAGCCGATGCCCGAGTAACCGATGCCGTTCAGCGAGGAGCTGATCGACTGCACGACCGAAGCCGAGCCTGGTTGTTCGTTGACGTTTGGCTTGTAATCGCCTTTGCACAGGGCTTCTTCTTTGAAGTAGCCGTAGGTGCCGGATACCGAGTTACGGCCGAACAGTTGCACTGGCTTGTTGGCCAGGTCGCCGGTCACGCCCAGGTCGCCCCAGGTTTTCACGTCGGCTTTGGCGCCGCACAGACGGGTCGACGAGAAGATCGCATCAACCTGTTCCATGGTCAGGTGCTGGATCGGGTTGTCTTTGTGTACGAACACCGCCAGGGCGTCCACGGCAACCGGGATAGCGGTTGGCTTGTAGCCGTATTTCTGTTCGAAGGCCGCCAGTTCGGTGTCCTTCATCTTGCGGCTCATCGGGCCCAGGTTGGAGGTGCCTTCAGTCAGCGCAGGTGGCGCAGTGGCGGAGCCAGCGGCCTGAATCTGGATGTTTACGTTCGGGTATTCTTTTTTGTAGTTCTCAGCCCACAGGGTCATGAGGTTGGCCAGAGTATCGGAGCCGACGCTGGACAGGTTGCCCGACACACCAGTGGTCTTGGTGTAGCTCGGGATAGCAGGGTCAACAGCGGCGAACGCGTTGGCAGTCGCAACGCCAGCAGCGACAAAAGTCATTGCCGCCATCAAACGCTTCAGTTTCATGCCTTACTCCTAGCAGATAGGGTGTGTTAAGTCGGGGCCAAGTATCAGCAGGCCGTGTGAACACTCTATGGCTGAAATATGACAATTGGATGAAAGGCCAGCATGTCGCGACAGATCGTTCCCACGCTCTGCGTGGGAACGCCGCCATGGACGCTCTGCGTCCGCATTGAGAGGTGACGCGGAGCGTCATGGGATGCATTCCCACGCGGAGCGTGGGAACGATCAGACAGCTACAAATAGCTCGGAATCAGCGACCCTTCTTCCAGAGCCACGCCCCCACCAGAATCCCCACCGTGCACAGCACCGCCACATAGTAGGCCGGACCCATCGCGCTTTCTTTCAGCAACAGGCTGACCACCATTGGCGTCAGGCCGCCGAAGATCGCGTAGGCAACGTTATAAGAGAAAGACAGACCGCTGAAGCGCACCACCGGCGGGAAAGCCTTGACCATCACGTAGGGCACCGCACCGATAGTGCCAACCAGAAATCCCGTCAGCGCATACAGCGGGAACAGCCAGGTCGGGTGAGCGGCGAGGCTGTGATAGAAGGTCCACGAGCTGATCAGCAAGCCCAGGCAACCAAACACGAATACGCGCCCGGCACCGAAGCGATCCGCCAATGCACCAGAGATGATGCAGCCGATGCTCAAAAAGACGATCGCCAGGCTGTTCGATTGCAGCGCGACCGTCGGCGAGAAGTTATAGACCGTTTGCAGCACGGTCGGGGTCATCAAAATGACTACGACGATCCCGGCGGACAGCAGCCAGGTCAGCAGCATCGAGATCGCAATCGCCCCACGATGGTCACGCAATACGGCGCGCAACGGCACTTCTTCGGCCAGGGCCTTGCGCTGTTGCAGCTCGGCGAACACCGGGGTTTCGTGCAGCCAACGGCGCAGGTAGACCGAGAACAGGCCAAATACACCACCGAGCAGGAACGGGATCCGCCAGGCGTAATCGGAAACCTCGGCAGGCGTATAAATGCTGTTGATCGCAGTGGCGACCAGCGAGCCGAGCAGAATACCGGCGGTCAGGCCGCTGGTAAGGGTGCCGCAGGCGTAGCCCATATGTTTCTGCGGCACGTGTTCGGAAACGAAGACCCACGCCCCCGGCACTTCACCGCCAATCGCCGCGCCCTGAATCACGCGCATCAACAGCAGAAGAATCGGCGCCCACAGGCCGATCTGCGCATACGTTGGCAGTAGCCCCATGATCAGGGTCGGCACGGCCATCATGAAAATGCTCAGGGTGAACATCTTCTTGCGCCCCAGCAGATCGCCGAAGTGCGCCATGACGATACCGCCCAGCGGCCGTGCGAGATAGCCGGCGGCGAAGATGCCGAAGGTCTGCATCAGACGCAGCCATTCGGGCATGTCGGCCGGAAAGAACAGCTTGCCGACCACGGTGGCGAAGAACACGAAGATGATGAAATCGTAGAATTCCAGCGCACCGCCGAGGGCGGACAGCGACAGAGTCTTGTAGTCGTTGCGGGTCAATGGTCGTGCGGGTTGCTCGGGCTGCGCGAGGCTCGAAGGCGCTGTGGTCATGGCAAGGGCTTCTCTTATAGTCGGATCTACCGCCACAACAACGCTGGCTGTGACTTGGGCAGGTTCGGCACCATAGCAAATTGTTCGAAAAAGCACATAGAGGCGCGTATTTGACGGTCGAAATGAGAACCGGATGGTCGTCGTGGAGTCTACCGACCGATATACTCGCAACCTTGCTCCGGTTTGTAGGGGGTTGCTGTGCGAAAACGTCGTTGGCCCGGCCTTTGCTCGGGATTAGCCGGTTTCGCAGAGTTTCTCCTTAGGCGCCTGATGGAAAACGTGACGAACGTAGAATGTTCGGTGCTGAATCGTTTTTCCCGAAGACGGCTACCACCAGCAATACCAACGAAGAGTCACGGGTCAGAGGCACCCCCGGCATGATAGAGCTCGAACAAGAAGATCCGATCCCGCAAGGCGACCTGGCCTTGCAAATCACTGCACTTCCACGTGAAACCAACGGCTTTGGCGATATTTTCGGCGGCTGGCTGGTAGCGCAGATGGATTTGGCCGGCACCGCAATGGCCAGCCGCGTGGCCGGTGGCCGCGTCGCCACGGTTGCCATTGATCGCATGGCGTTCCTCGTGCCTGTGGCAGTCGGCGCGCAATTGTCCTTTTACACCCAGACCCTGGAAATCGGCCGCAGCTCGATCCAGATGATGGTCGAAGTGTGGAGCGACGATCCGCTGTCCAGCGAGTGGCGTAAAGTTACCGAGGCGGTATTTGTCTTCGTCGCCATCGACGGCAGCGGCCGCACTCGCTCGGTGCCGCCACGCGCACGTTAAACATCGCGGCCGATTTGCGGTCGATAGTCGTCCCAAGTGTCTGATCGAGAGCTGTCCCATGAACACGCCCAACGTTGAAGCCGTGAAACTGGATGAACTGAACTGCTGGCGCATTCGCCACGGTCAGGCCGAAGTGCTGGTGGCCCAGCAAGGCGCGCACATCCTCAGTTATCAGATCGACGGCCAGCCGCCGATTATCTGGCTCAATGACAAGGCGGTGTTCAAGGCGGGCAAAAGCATCCGCGCCGGCGTGCCGGTGTGCTGGCCGTGGTTCGGCGTCTTCGAGCGTAATCCGCAGAGCGTGAAAGCGATGCGCGTCAGCGAAGAACCGGCGCAGGCTCACGGTTTTGTCCGGGCGATGGATTGGGAGCTGGGCGGCATCGAAGCCGAAGACCATGGCGTCAAGGTTGAATTCAAGCTGCCTTATCCGGAGGGCGGCTTCCCGGGCTGGCCGCATCAGGTCGATCTGACGCTGACCCTGCACTTGAATGACCAGTTGCACATCAGCCTGACCAGCCATAACCGTGGCGCCGAAGACGTCAGCATCAGTCAGGCGCTGCACACGTATTTCGCCGTCAGCGATGTACGCAATGTGCAGGTCGAAGGCGTGGATGGTCTGGATTACATCGAGACCCTGGACAACTGGAACACCCACGCGCAGACAGGCGACCTGCAGTTTGCCGGCGAAACCGACCGTATCTACCTGAATGCTCCGCCGCGACTGAGCATTGTCGATCCGGCCTGGGAGCGGCGTATCGTGCTGACGGCCACCGGCTCGCGCACGGCGGTGATCTGGAATCCCTGGATCGATCGCGCGGCAGCATTCAGCGACATGGATAACGATGGCTGGCAGCGCATGCTGTGCATCGAGACGGCGAACGTGATGGATGATGTGGTGAATCTGGCATCGGGTGCGAGCCATACGATGGGTGTCAGCATCGGCAGCAAACCGCTCTGACCAACCCCGCAGTACCAATGTTGGAGTGAGCCTTTGTGGTGAGGGGATTTATCCCCGATGGCCTGCGGAGCAGGCCCCTGTTCTTGATTCAAAAGCGGGGTCGCTTCGCAACCCATCGGGGATAAATCCCCTCGCCACAGGGGCTGGCACACAGTTGTTTCGTGGTGACTGTTAGAGATCCGACTCTTGCACCACCCGCACCTTGTCCGCTTCCAGCGCATACGCCGCGTCGGCCAGATCATTGCTGACTTTCTCGACTTTCAGCGTGCCGGTGACCCACAGCGGCGTGTAGATATCGTCCAGCTTCAAACCCTTCGGATAACGCACCAGCACCAGTTGATTCGGTGGCGGTGGCGGCACGTGGATGCAGGCGCCCGGGTACGGCACGAGGAAGAACAGCGTGCTGCGGCCCTTGGCATCGGACTCCAGCGGCACCGGGTAACCACCGATGCGAATGTGCTTGTCATTCATCGACGCCACGGTTTTGGTCGAATACATCACCGCCGGCAGACCTTTGGCCTGCTTCATCCCGCCCTTCTCGGTGAAGGTGCCGGTGGCTTCCGGGGAGTTGTGGTCGATTTCAGGCATGGCCTCGAGGGCCTTTTGGTCCGACTTGGGCATCAGTTCCAGCCAGTCGGTTTCCGGCAATTCGCCGGCGTGGGCCAAACCGCTGCCCAGGAAAAGGAGAGTCAACAGAAGACGGCGCATGAAGGTGCTCGGGAAAGAAAGGAGAGAACGTTAAATCGCCGAGCATTCTAGCCCTCCCGGCCACTTTGGCCGAGAGGGCTTTGTCGCTTTGGATCAGTTCTTTTTGATCAGGCCGTAGATCACCAGCAACACGATCGCGCCGACCAGTGCGCCGATGAAGCCTGCACCCTCGCCCGCGTGATAGATGCCCAGAGCCTGGCCGCCGTAGGTGGCCGCCAGCGAACCGCCGATACCGAGCAGGATGGTCATGATCCAGCCCATGCTGTCATCGCCCGGTTTCAGGAACCGAGCCAGCAGGCCGACGATCAAGCCGATAAAGATGGTTCCGATAATTCCCATGGCATTTCCCTCTGATTTGGTAGATATGCGAAAGACTAGCCAGTGTTTCGCATCCTGCCATGAGAGAACGGCGGCCCCTGAATGGTTCCGCCGCTGCCACATGAAACTGTTTTACTCGGCGATCAGCGCTTCGACCTTGACGATCTGCGCCTGAAGGGTGGCCATGTCTGCGCAGCGCAGGTTGGCGTGACCGACCTTGCGCCCGGCCTTGAAGGCCTTGCCGTAGTGATGCAAATGGCAGTCTTCGATGGCGATGACTTTCTCCACCGGCGGAACCACGCCGATGAAGTTGAGCATTGCGCTCTCGCCGACCTTGGCCGTCGAACCCAGCGGCAGACCGGCAACGGCGCGCAGATGGTTTTCGAACTGGCTGCACTCGGCGCCTTCGGTGGTCCAGTGCCCGGAGTTGTGCACGCGCGGGGCGATTTCGTTGGCCTTGAGGCCACCGTCGACTTCAAAGAACTCGAACGCCATCACGCCGACGTAATCCAGCTGCTTGAGCACACGGCTGGAATAGTCTTCGGCCAATGCCTGCAACGGGTGATCGGTACTGGCGACCGACAGCTTGAGGATGCCGCTGTCATGGGTGTTGTGCACCAGCGGATAAAACTTCGTTTCACCATCACGGGCACGCACGGCGATCAGCGAGACTTCACCGGTGAACGGCACGAAGCCTTCCAGCAGGCAGGCAACGCTGCCCAGCTCGGCGAAGGTACCAACCACATCTTCTGGCTTGCGCAGGACTTTCTGGCCCTTGCCGTCGTAACCCAAAGTGCGGGTTTTCAGCACGGCCGGCAGGCCGATCGAAGCGACGGCCGCATCCAGATCGGCTTGCGACTGAATGTCGGCGAAGGCCGGAGTCGGGATGCCCAGATCCTTGAACATGCTCTTTTCGAACCAGCGGTCGCGAGCAATGCGCAGAGCTTCGGCGCTCGGATAAACCGGGACGAATTGCGAGAGGAACGCGACAGTTTCCGCCGGGACGCTTTCGAACTCGAAGGTCACCAGATCGACTTCATCGGCCAATTGGCGCAGATGATCCTGATCGCCGTAGTCGGCCCGCAGGTGTTCGCCCAATGCGGCCGCACAGGCGTCCGGCGCAGGGTCGAGAAAAGCGAAGTTCATGCCCAGCGGAGTGCCCGCCAGGGCCAACATGCGGCCCAACTGGCCGCCACCGATTACACCGATCTTCATCTCAACAACCTCAGGCAATACGTGGGTCTGGATTGTCCAGGACGCTGTCTGTCTGCTCGGCACGGAAGGTTTTCAGTACCGCGTGGAACTGCGGATGCTTGGCGCCGAGGATGCTTGCCGAGAGCAGCGCGGCGTTGATCGCGCCGGCCTTGCCGATGGCCAGGGTGGCGACCGGAATGCCCGCTGGCATCTGCACGATCGACAGCAGCGAATCGACGCCCGACAGCATCGACGACTGCACCGGAACGCCCAGCACCGGCAGGTGGGTCTTGGCCGCACACATGCCTGGCAAATGGGCCGCGCCACCAGCACCGGCGATAATCACCTCGATGCCGCGGCCTTCAGCCTCTTCGGCGTACTGGAACAGCAGATCCGGGGTGCGGTGGGCAGATACCACCTTGACCTCGTACGGGATGCCGAGCTTTTCCAGCATATCGGCGGTGTGGCTAAGGGTGGACCAATCGGACTTGGAGCCCATGATCACGCCAACCAGTGCACTCATCGTCGCGCCTCTTCTCTCTGGGCGCCCGCAGGCGCGTCAAAAACAACAAGCCACGCAGGATTGCGTGGCTTGATTGTACGAAAAATGGCCGGACGTACCGGCCGAAGGCCGCGCAGTATACCGCAATGAAAGCAATAAACAGCCCCCATCGCGACCATCTGTCATCTGCCGCAAAAGCCCGGTTTTATTGACTTGCAGGTCAGCGCCAAGACATCACTTTGATCGCTGTGGGAGCTGGCTTGCCAGCGATGGCGTCAGACCAGTAAACAGAGAGGGTGACTGACACACCGCATCGCTGGCAAGCCAGCTCCCACAGGATTAGTTGCCGGGTTCAAGATCCGTGCGCAGCTCCGCCTTCGAGCTTGCGCCACAACAGGCGCACATTGGCCTTGCGCACCAGCGCGCAGCGGTACAAGCGAATCTCCAGCGGCACATGCCATTGCGGGCCGCCGCAGACGACGAGTTCACCCCGTGCCAGTTCGGCACGCACGCTCAACTGCGGCACCCAAGCGATGCCGAGGCCTTCCAGCGCCATGCTCTTCAGGCTGTCAGCCATCGCCGTTTCATAGATCGTGGTGAAACGCAGCTGACGCTGGCGCAGCAAACCGTTCACCGAACGCCCGAGAAAGGCGCCTGCGCTATACGCCAGCAACGGCACGCTGGCCTCGCCTTCCAGATCGAACAGCGGCTTGCCGTCGGCATCCGCCGCGCACACAGGGAGCATTTCGGTCTGGCCCAAGTGCAGCGACGGGAAGATTTCCGGGTCCATCTGCATGGCCGCGTCCGGGTCGTAGAACGCCAACATCAGATCGCAACCGCCCTCACGCAAGGCATGCACAGCGTCACCGACGTTGGTCGCGACGAGTCGCGTGGCAATGTTCAAACCTTCATTGCGCAGTTGCGCGATCCAGCGCGGGAAAAAGCCCAGCGCCAGCGAGTGCGCCGCAGCGACCTGCATCACCTCGCCCTGCCCGCCTTCCAGATGATGCAGATGGCGCAGCACTTCGCCGAGCTGTTCGACCACGGTGCGCGCGGTTACCAGAAACAACTGCCCTGCAGCCGTCAGTTCGACCGGCGTACGCGAGCGATTGACCAATGTCAGCCCCAACGCCGCTTCCAGGCTGCGAATCCGTCGACTGAACGCCGGTTGCGTCACGAAGCGCCGTTCGGCTGCCTGCGAGAAGCTGCGGGTGGCGGCCAGAGCACTGAAGTCCTCGAGCCATTTGCTTTCCAGATTCATCACGTCCTCCCGGACACGCACCAAAACAGGTCACACGTCTGCCGCGCACGCGGCGTCACACGGGCATTATGCCGAATGCGCATAGGCCAGTGCTTAACAGCATTGGCCCAAAAATTCCCACAAGCCTAGCATTCGCAGCGTTCCGGCACAGACCGGGTCCATATCGAGATGATTTCTATCATGTCCTCCGCTGCATCTTTCCGCACAGAAACCGACCTGCTTGGCGCCCTCGACGTACCCGCTCAAGCGTATTACGGCATCCAGACCCTGCGAGCGGTGAACAACTTCCGCCTCTCGGGCGTTCCGATTTCGCATTACCCGAAACTGGTTGTCGGCCTGGCAATGGTCAAACAGGCCGCTGCTGACGCCAACCGCGAGTTGGGTCACCTGAGCGAAGCCAAGCACGCCGCCATCAGCGAAGCCTGTGCACGATTGATCCGCGGTGATTTCCACGAAGAGTTCGTGGTCGACATGATTCAAGGTGGCGCCGGTACTTCCACCAACATGAACGCCAACGAAGTGATCGCCAACATTGCGCTCGAAGCAATGGGTCACCAGAAAGGCGAGTACCAGTACCTGCACCCGAACGACGACGTGAACATGGCGCAGTCGACCAACGACGCTTACCCGACGGCCATCCGCCTGGGTCTGCTGTTGGGTCACGACACCCTGCTCGCCAGCCTCGACAGCTTGATTCAGGCATTCGCGGCCAAGGGTGAAGAATTCAACCACGTCCTGAAGATGGGCCGTACCCAGCTGCAAGACGCCGTGCCGATGACCCTCGGCCAGGAATTCCGTGCCTTCGCCACCACCATGGGCGAAGACCTGGCCCGTCTGAAGACGCTGGCCCCGGAACTGCTGACTGAAGTGAACCTGGGCGGCACCGCGATCGGTACCGGCATCAACGCCGACCCGCGTTATCAAGCGCTGGCTGTTCAGCGTCTGGCGCTGATCAGCGGTCAACCGGTAGTACCGGCGGCCGATCTGATCGAAGCGACTTCCGACATGGGCGCCTTCGTACTTTTCTCCGGCATGCTCAAGCGCACCGCGGTCAAGCTGTCGAAGATCTGCAACGACTTGCGCCTGCTGTCCAGCGGCCCACGCACCGGCATCAACGAAATCAACCTGCCAGCGCGTCAGCCAGGCAGCTCGATCATGCCCGGCAAGGTCAACCCGGTGATCCCGGAAGCCGTCAACCAGGTGGCGTTCCAGGTTATCGGTAACGACCTGGCGCTGACCATGGCAGCCGAAGGCGGCCAACTGCAACTGAACGTGATGGAGCCTTTGATCGCCTTCAAGATCTTCGACTCGATCCGCCTGCTGCAACGCGCCATGGACATGCTGCGCGAGCACTGCATCGTCGGCATCACCGCCAACGAAGCACGTTGCCGTGAACTGGTCGAACACTCGATCGGTCTGGTCACCGCATTGAACCCGTACATCGGCTACAAAAACGCCACCCGCATCGCCCGTATCGCTCTTGAAAGCGGCCGCGGCGTGCTGGAACTGGTGCGCGAAGAAGGCCTGCTCGACGAAGAGAGTCTTGCCGACATCCTGCGCCCGGAAAACATGATTGCTCCGCGTCTGGTTCCGCTCAAAGCCTGAGCCGACGCGTTACTTGTAGCACCGCTCACCAGGTCGAGGGACTAGACACCTCTCACCTTTTGAGGGCTTGGGGATCAGTCCCCAGGCCCTTTTTTTTAACTTTCTGATCCTGAGACCCGTATGTCTGGGGATTGCTTCACGTGGAAACAGGCCCTTGTGGCGAGGGGATTCATCCCCGATCGACTGCGAAGCAGTCGCAAAACCCTGCCACGCGATGTACCTGATACATCGTGATTACAGGTTTTGGGGCCGCTACGCGGCCCATCGGGGATAAATCCCCTCGCCACAGGGTTTGAGTCAACACAGAAGCGGCTCCCGCACAAACCCGACGCCGGTAACGTCGGGTGCTTCAAAGCTTCGTTTCGTCGCTTGCACCACTACCGTGCAGACGGGCGCGCCACTGATCGGTATAGTGCCGCCCCTCTTCGCGTGAGCGGTCGTCGGTAACGAGGCCATAACCCATGCGAAACCCGAACTAATAACAAACCCGCGAAATGGATCCGGGACGAAACCCTCGCCTCGCCTGTCGTGCCGCGCGCAGACCGGTGTAACGCGATGTTTCTGAACATCCAGCATTTGCTTACACAAAAAACAGCGAGGAAAAATCCATGCTCGAAGTCATTAACGACTTCCTCTCAGGGAAAGTACTGATCGTGCTCATTGTCGGGCTCGGTAGCTACTTCACGATTCGCTCGCGTTTCGTACAACTGCGCCACTTCTTCCACATGTTCGCGGTGTTCCGCGACAGTTTGAAAGGCAGCGCCGGGCAACTCAGCTCGTTCCAGGCCCTGATGCTCAGCCTCGCCGGCCGTGTCGGTGCAGGCAACATCGCCGGTGTCGGCATCGCCGTGACCCTCGGCGGGCCAGGTGCGGTGTTCTGGATGTGGGTGACCGCACTGGTCGGCATGTCCAGCAGCTTCTTCGAATGCACCCTGGCCCAAGTCTACAAGCGCGCCGATGGTGACGGTCTGTACCGTGGCGGCCCGGCTTACTACATCCAGCACGGCCTGAAACTGAAAGGCATGGCGGTGGTGTTCTCGATTCTGCTGCTGGTCACCTACGGCTTCGCCTTCATTGGCCTGCAGTCCTACACCGTGACCCACTCGTTGCAGAACGCCTTTGCCTTTAACCCTCAACACACCGGGATCGTCCTGGCGGTGTTGCTGGCCATCACCTTCATCGGCGGCATCAAGCGCATCGCTTCGGTGTCCGACCTGCTGGTACCGATCAAGACCCTGGCCTACATCGGCGTGACTCTGTACGTGATCGGCACCCAGATCGAACACGTGCCAGCCATGCTGGAAACCATCTTCAAGAGCGCCTTCGGCCTCGACCCGGCCTTTGGCGGCCTGCTCGGCAGCGCCATCGTCATGGGCGTGAAGCGTGGCGTGTTCGCCAACGAAGCGGGCCTGGGCAGTGCGCCGAACGTCGCCGCCGTGGCCGCCGTGAAGCACCCGGGCGCCCAAGGCGTGGTTCAGGCTTTCAGCGTGTTCCTCGACACCTTCGTGATCTGCACCTGCACCGCGCTGCTGATCCTGTTGTCGGGCTTCTACACCCCGGGCTTTGAAGGTGACGGCATCGTCCTGACCCAGAACTCGCTGGCCGCCGTGGTCGGTGACTGGGGTCGCATGTTCGTCAGCGTCGCGCTGTCGCTGTTCGTCTTCACCTGCATCCTCTACAACTACTACCTGGGCGAGAACAGCTTGCAGTTCCTCACCCGCAACCGCGCCGCGCTGATGGTTTTCCGCGGCCTGGTGCTGGCGCTGGTGGTATGGGGTTCGATGCAGGACCTTTCGACCGTGTTCGCCTTCGCCGACATCACCATGACCTGTCTGGCCTTCGTCAACCTGGTGGCCCTGGCCATGCTGTTCAAGGTTGGCATGCGCGTGATGCGCGACTACGACGAGCAGCGCCGTGCCGGCGTCAAACAGCCCGTGTTCGACTCCAGCAAATTTACTGATCTGGATCTGGACCTGAAGGCCTGGCCGACCAACCCGTCGTCCGCCACTCAAACCGATGCTCAGCCGCAAGGCGTGCCTGCAGCGCAACGCTGACAGGTGAATGACGGGCGCATCCCCTGCGCCCGTCAGTTATTGTGATGCAATAACTTGCAGGAGTGAGCCTGCTCGCGATGGCTGTCTTTCAGCCAACATCAATGTTGAATGATGAACTGCTATCGCGAGCAGGCTCACTCCTGCAATGTCATCTCTTGTGGAGACCTTCAGATGATTGCCAATTCCTACCCCGCCGCCCAGCACGTCATGGTGCTCTACACCGGTGGCACCATCGGCATGCAGGCCAGCGCCAACGGTCTGGCCCCTGCATCCGGTTTCGAAGCGCGGATGCGCGACTACCTGCACAGTCAGCCTGAACTCGTCGTACCGCAGTGGCGCTTCCGTGAGATGTCGCCGCTGATCGACAGCGCCAACATGACACCGGCCTACTGGCAGCAACTGCGTGAAGCAGTGGTCGACGCTGTGGATGTGCAAGGCTGCGACAGCGTGCTGATCCTGCACGGCACCGACACCCTGGCCTACAGCGCGGCGGCGATGAGCTTCCAGTTGCTCGGCCTGCAGGCTCGCGTGTGCTTCACCGGCTCGATGTTGCCGGCCGGCGTGACCGACAGCGATGCCTGGGAAAACCTCAGCGGTGCGCTGGTTGCGCTGGGCCAAGGCCTGGCACCGGGTGTACATCTGTACTTCCACGGCGAACTGCTGCCACCGACCCGTTGCGCGAAAGTACGCAGCTTCGGCCGTCATCCGTTCAAGCGTCTGGAGCGTCAGGGTGGCGGCGTGAAAGCCCCGTCGATTCCTGCAGCGTTGAACTACAACCAGCCGAAGCAACAGGCGAATGTCGCGGTGCTGCCGCTGTTCCCCGGTATCAGCGCCGGAATAGTCGACGGCCTGCTCGACGGTGGCATTCAGGGACTGGTGCTGGAGTGCTACGGCAGCGGCACCGGACCGAGCGACAATCCCGAGTTCCTCGCCAGCCTCGGCCGCGCGCGGGATAACGGCGTGGTCGTGGTCGCGGTCACGCAGTGCCATGAAGGCGGTGTCGAGCTGGACGTTTACGAGGCCGGCAGCCGCTTGCGTGGCGTTGGCGTGTTGTCCGGTGGCGGCATGACCCGCGAGGCGGCGTTCGGCAAGTTGAATGGGCTGCTCGGTGCCGGCCTTGAAACTCAAGAAGTCCGCCGACTGATTGAGCTCGACCTCTGCGGCGAACTGATCTGACACACCGCACGACTCTGTAGGAGTGAGCCTGCTCGCGATAGCAATCTTTCATTCAACATTGATGTTGGCTGCCAGACCGTAATCGCAAGCAGGCTCACTCCTACAAAGGAGTTTCACCCGGCATGCAACTTGCTGCGTTCCAGCCATCATCAGGCTGGAAGATCTTATGCTCCACTCCCACCTCACCACCCTCAACGCCGTCTCACTGGTCCTCAACACCTTCAAGGCGGAAGGCTTGTCGAGCGATGCCTTGCTGGCCGGCAGCGGCATCAGTGCGGCGGATCTGGCCCGTGCCGACACGCGCATCACCACCAATCAAGAGATGCAGGTTTGCGCCAATGCGGTCGCGCTCAAGCGCGACATCGGTCTGGAACTGGGCCGGCGCATGCACGTTTCCTGCTACGGCATCCTCGGTTACGCCTTGCTCACCTGTGCCACCTTCGGTGACGCTTTGCGCCTGGCGATCCGTTATCCGGCGCTGCTGGGAACACTTTTCGAACTGAGCCTGGAAGACGATGGCGAACGTGTCTGGTTTGTCGCTGCCGACTATCGCGAGAGCCCGGCGATGGCGGTGTTCAATGCCGAGTTCTGTCTGGTTTCACTCAAAGTCATTTGCGATGACTTGCTCGGTCACCCGCTGCCATTGCTGGCCACACGGTTTGAACACGCGGCCCCGGACTATCGCGCCAGCTACGCCGAACACTTCGCCAGCCCGCTGCACTTTGCCGCCAAGGACAATGCCTTCGCCTTCGACCGGCACTGGCTCGACCAACCGCTGCCGCTGGCCGACAGCATCACCCATCAAGCGATGGCCGAACGTTGCCGCAAACAGAATCTGGAGTTCACCGGGCGTCAGGCCTGGCTGGGGCGGATTCGTCAATTGCTCAGCGCGCAATTGAACGCCGCGCCGGGGCTGGAAGGTCTGGCCCAGCAGATGAAGTGCTCGCCGCGCACCTTGCGCCGGCATCTCAAGGACATGGGCAGCAGCTATCAGGAATTGCTCGATGAACTGCGCTTCGAGCGCGCCAAGCAGATGCTGTGTGAGGAGCATCTGCCGATCTACCGCATCGCCGAGACACTGGGCTTCAGCGAGACCGCAAGTTTCCGTCATGCCTTTGTGCGCTGGAGTGGCGTGGCGCCCAGTCAGTTCCGCCCTTGAGATAAATCAGGCGCAGCGCCAAAGACTGCACTACATTACGCGGCCTGATTCTGTCGCCGGTGTTTTTGCTCGATGGCCCTTTTTCGTTACTGCGCACAACGTGTCGTTCTCGCTGCTCTGATCAACCTGCCCATGGCCGCCCATGCCATCGAGCTGAACTGGTGGGGGCTGCCACCCAAAGCGGTGGTAGATAAGCCCGAGTATGCCCGCACCATCATCCCGATGCCCACCGCTGCTGAAACACCGACGCCATCGGTGGGGTTGCTCAGCGGTTTTCGCGGTCTGTTTTACCTGAACGTCTATCGCGATCAGGACTACCGCGAACGTACGCAAAAACTCGGGCCGATTCCGCTGCTCACCGCCGAGGAGTTTCACAGCTGCATTACCGAGTTCCAGTACTTGAATCTGGGCTCGTCGGCCAGTCGTACCGACATCGCACCCGGCATTGTGGTCGATACGCTGGCGTTCGACTGCGTCAAAAGCAGCGGCTGGGAAACCAAGCGTTATCTGCTGATCGATTCGCGCGCACCCGGTACACCGTTGCTGGCGCTGGGGCGGATTCGCAACGATCACCTGCTGTCATTCCAGCCATTGCAGGACACTCCGGCGGCAGTGCTCGACACCTGGCTAAAAGGCGTCGAAGGCGCCCGGGACGCCATGCGCTACCAAGTACCCGACGCGCCGCTGAGCATTGAAGTCGACCCCAAACCTTACCTGGCCGGCGACGGCGCGCTAGAGCTGTGGGAACTGCACCGACAACTGAGCCAGGCCAGTGACAAAGGCCCGGGGCTGAAGAAAGTCGATGAGCTGTTTTTGAATCAGGACTTTCGGCGGATTGGTGCCGATCAGCCGGAGTTCATCGGCCAGCTCAATGACATTGCCTACTGGAAGAGCCAACTGGCACCGGACGAGGGTTCACGGCAATGGCTGCTGGAAGTCGTACGCCGCGCGCCACAACGCATCCCGGTGTATCTCAACCTCGCGGATCAGGCCTGGCAGTACTATGAAAAGGCACCGACCTACACCACCCAATACGCATTGGCGCAGGAGTATTACCGGATCTACTGCGGGCTGCGTCTGCAACGGAATCTGAGTGTTCCCGAGCGTGTTTTGCAAAATCTCGGCCTCACCCAGGCCGACCCGCAGGCCTGCCAGGCGCAGTGGCCCTTGATCGAGGCCGTCGACAATCAGGACGAGCCGCGCGTGCGGCAGTTGCTCGACAGCGGTCTGCAGGCCAAAACCCTGGGCGAGGACGGCCGCAGTGCCTTGTTGCATGCACTGGATGCGCCGAACTTCGCCATCGCCCGCCTGCTGCTCGAACGCGGCGCCGAAACCCACGGCATCAACGGCAGCGAGCCGCTGGTGATGCAGGCACTGAACAAGGACCTCAAGGCTGACAAGGATCCGCAGCAAGCCCAGCGCACGCAGTTCCTGCTCAACGCCGGTGCCGCCATCGACGAGCCCGATGCGCGCGGCAAGACCCTGCTGATGCAGCGAGCATCGGCCAAGGATGAAGAGGTGTTCAACTGGCTGTTCAAGCACCCGCAAAACCTGGATTTGCGGGAAAGCGAGGAACAGCGAACCGCGCTGTACGAAGCGATTTACCGCAACAACTATCCGGCGGCAAAACGTCTTGTTGACGCCGGGGCGCAGTTGAATTTCCTCTATCCTTCCGGACGTTGCTACAAGGGTGACCGCCTGGATTCGGTGCTCTATCTGCTGGCAAGCCAGGCCCCGAGAAGCAACATCGACAAAGAACTCGACCATCAGCAGATGTTCGGGCTGTTCACGTTGATGCTGGAAAAAGGCGCCGATCCGACGCTGGGAAATGATTGCAGCGGGGATGCCTACAGCAAATTGCGCAAGGTCCTTGAGCAACGCGAGCGACCGGATTGGCTGGCGGCGCTTGACCGTCATCAAGCCACGACGGATAAAAACCCAAGCCGTCCCTGAATGTATATGGCGCCCCATAAAGGGGCGCTTCGGTCTTTGACGGGGCGATTTGCGGTCAGACTTTTTGGCCAGATCGATCCCCTTTTGGCCTTTCCTGCCGTTCTCCTAATCGCATTGCACCGCAACACTGGGCGCAACCGAATCAGCCCTGCGGAGAACAACAAATGCTGACGATCTACTCGGACGATCATCACCTGCACCATGGCCGCTGCGAATTGATCGACGGCCAGCTCAAGCCGTGTTTCGAGATGCCGTCGCGCGCCGACCATGTACTGCAACGTGTGCAGAACCAGCACCTGGGGCCGGTCGAGGCACCGAAGGATTTTGGCCTTGAACCGATCGCGCGCATCCACAGCCGCGACTACCTCGACTTTTTCAAAGGTGCATGGGCGCGCTGGACCGAATTCAACACCGACGGCGATCTGCTGCCCTACACCTGGCCGGCGCGCACCTTGCGCGCGATCAAACCGACCAGCCTGCATGGTCAGCTCGGTTACTACAGCTTCGACGGCGGCGCGCCGATCACCGCTGGCACCTGGCAAGCGGCGTACAGCGCAGCGCAGGTCGCACTGACCGCGCAAGCGGCCATTCAACATGGCGCACGCAGTGCCTTTGCCTTGTGTCGGCCACCGGGACACCACGCGGCCAGCGATTTGATGGGTGGTTATTGCTACCTCAACAACGCTGCCATTGCTGCGCAGGCGTTTCTCGATCAGGGCCACCAAAAGGTTGCGATCCTCGACGTCGACTATCACCACGGCAACGGCACGCAGTCGATTTTCTATGAGCGCAGCGACGTGTTGTTCACCTCGATCCACGGTCACCCGGAAGCGGAGTTTCCGTTCTTTCTCGGCTATGACGATGAGCGCGGCGAAGGGGCCGGTGAGGGTTTCAATTTCAACTATCCGTTGCCGGCCGGATCGGGCTGGGATGTCTGGAGCGCGGCGCTGGACCAGGCCTGCAACGAGATCGACCGCTACGGCGCCGACATCATTGTCGTGTCGCTCGGTGTCGATACATTCAAGGACGATCCGATCTCGCAATTCAAACTCGACAGCCCGGACTACCTGGCGATGGGCAAACGCATTGCCGCCCTGGGCAAACCCACGCTGTTCGTCATGGAAGGCGGTTATGCCGTGGAGGAAATCGGCATTAACGCCGTGAACGTACTGGAAGGTTTTGAAAGCGCTCAGTAAGCAAACCCTCGCCAGAGACCCGCATTCGCGGGTCTTTTTTTGCCTGCCATCTGTATGTACCGCACACCGGCGCCACGCGCCTTTTACCTTGCCCTGACCCGGCGCCATTTGGCGCGCCGCCCTTGTCAGAGCAGGAATTACCCATGCCCGAAATCTCCTTGCCCAGCGCCGTTGATGTGCTGACGCAACTGGTGACCGGTCCGTCGCTGCGGGAAGTCGCCACCCAGGCTTTGCGCCCAGAGCTCAAGACCTTATATCCGAACCTGAAAATCGATCCGCAATTGGCGATGGTCGTGACCCCGACCTGGATCGTCAAAGACGACCGCGTCGTTAGCGGCGGCGATCAGGTCGAGTCCCTGACCGACGTGCTGGTGCGGCTCGGCCTGTCCGGTACCACCGTCACGTATCTGGACGATGAACACTTTCTGACCCAGCACCCCGGCAGCGAGTCCGCGTTCCAGTTGCCCGTAGAGGTCGACGCCCTCGCCAGCCTGCTCAACGAACTCGCGCCGCTGCTGTTCGTGGCGTACCGGGAACAACAGGTTGATTACTGGAACCGACATACCTCTCCCGCACACCCGCGCTGGTATCAACTGTCGGATGCTTTGCGCAACCTGTGGAATGTCGACGCGAGTCTGGGCTGGGACGCGGATCAGCAAGCCATGGCTCACGCCGTGTTCCGTCACCCCGACAAGCACCAGCGGCTGTCCGGCGACAAGTACAAGACCCGCGCCTGCCTGATCGACCTGGATCAGGGTGACGGTGAAAAGCGTACCCATGTACACGTTCTCGATACCGCCGTGCTGGTCGGTACCCATGAAAAGCGCACGCTGATCGTGACCCATTCGCTGGTGAATGGTTTCCGCCGTTTCGATTCGATGGAGGCGCTGGGTGATGCCCTGCCGCGTCGCTATCGTGAGAACACCGCCGCCGGTGACCTGCACTGGCGGTTGTTCGAACCCGACGGCAACTTCTTCGATCATCAGGCTTGCACGCTGATCGCTCTGGAGGCCGATGCCCTTGGCGAGATCAACTTCTTCGCAGGCTCGACCCTCAATAACCTCTTTCCCCATAACGGCACGGCCGGCGATCACTCAGAGCCGGCGCCACGCCTCAAACCCCACGTCGACCGTCTGCAACCGATGCTGCCGTCCTGGCTCGACAACGCCAATGCGGCCGATCAGACCAGCTTCAGCCGACACCTGCTGGACCTGACCGTGGTGCAGCACCAGAACGCCGGCAAATCGTTTCAGAGTGAAGTGGCCAGCCTCGACACTTTTACCCGCGAAGCGCTGACCCGGCAGATCCGCAAGGATCATCCCAAGGCCGGCGAGGTGAAAATCGATGAGATCGAGATCAGCATCACCAGCCTGGATGTCTGGGGCACGTTTGTCGTGCCGTTCAACAGCGAGAACCAGACGTTCTCGTTGAGCGAACTGACGCTGCAAAACCTCGAAGGGATGCCGCTGGGCAACAAAACCGTGCGTTACAGGGACGGCAGCGCCTTGCCGGACTGGCTCACCGTGGCCTATGTGGAAAAACTGGTCACCACCGTCAACATTGGCAAAACCTATCCGGCGTACCTGCAGAAGCTCCTGGTCGACGATAGCGTCCAGGCATCGGCCCTGCAGAAGTTATATGTCCGTCAGTTGCCGATCGAACTGCCGATGCTGGCGCTGCAGCACAAGATTCGTGGCGAGGCCGGCATTGACGAGCAAGGTTACCGCTACCTGTTGGCCGCCCTCGGTGACAGCGCCGAGGACCGTGCAGTCGACGGGCAGGAAATCATCATCAGCCCCCTGGCGTTCAATGCCCACCACATCAGCTCAAGGGCCGACACCGTGGTCAACATGTTTGTCATCGGCCCGCGTCAGACCGACAAGGGTCCTTATCTGCTTTATCGACCCCTGTTCGAAAAACCGTTGATCCAGTACCCCAGTCGCACCAATCTGCTCTATGCGATCAAGCACTCGCGCCTGCTGCGCGAGTCGGTGCTCGCCTGGTTGCCGGATGATGTTCGTTTCAACTACAGCCAGTACGTGTTCCCGGCCAAGATGCCGTCGGTGTGGGTCATTCCTCAAGCAGTGGTCAATCCCGTCACTGCCGTCGACATGCTCGGTGTCGCCCAGTTGCACACCCGCGCGATCACCGACGATGTCCTGCAGACGCTGCACAAAGCCAACGTCGAGGCCATCCTCACTCAGGCCGACCGCCAGACGGTCTCCAACGCCGAAGCACGCTGGGCCTCGGTAAAACACGGCGGCTGGATGCTGTTCAACGCCGCCCTGCCGTTCCTCGGGCGGGGCATCAGTACCGCCGCCTGGATCTGGCAGATCCTCGACGATTTGCAGGAAGTCAGCGATGGCGCAAATCAGCCGACCGGCAAGATCGCCTGGACCGCGCTCGCCGATATCCTGCTGGCGCTCGGCATGGTGCTGGCCCACCGCGCTGCCGTCGGCAAGGCGCCCCGGCGCGAAATCATCAGCGCGGCGGAAACGGCAGAACGGTTGCTGCCAACAGTTGTTCCCGAAGTCGTCAAACCGGTGCGGCTGCCAGACGTTACAACCCTCGAACTGCCGGTCGGCCATGACACATCGCTCAATGCGAGCGTTGCATTGGCGCGTTCAGGCCCCAGTCTTGAGTCACTGCTCGACAGCCTGAAAACCACAAAGCCCAAAGACCTCGGCACTGCAACCACCGAAGGCCTGCATCGGCACCTCTTTGCTCACCAGAAAAAATGGTACGCCCCCGTCGGCAAACGCTGGTTCGAGGTGCAACTTAACGACAACGGCGATGTGCAAATCATCGATTCGCATCAAGTGCCCACACGTACTGGGCCTTTGCTGACCGTTACCGCCGGCGGGCGATGGGTCATCGATCTGCGGTTGCGTCTGCGCGGCGGCGCGCTGCGCAGTCGTATCGCGCAAGCACGCCTGGAAAAACAACAGAAGCTGGCTCAGTTGAAGAGTGACATCAGCGCGTTCGATCTGACGATGCAACCCAAGCAGGACACACTGGCCGATTTCCATACAGCCTTGCTTGAGGCACTGCCGGAAAAAGTAGAGGAGACTCGCAAGCAGTACCTCGACACCCTTGAATCGCAACTCAGCGAATACACGGCCCACATCGACCAGCTCAAGGCACTGAACCTGGCGGAGCCGGTACCCAACTACCGCACGGCGATGATCGACCGGCTGACCATGCAAATGTTTTTGTGCCACTCCTGGTTTATCGAACGCAATCTCGATTACAGCACTACCCTGACGGCGACGACGGACCTGTTCGATCACAACGCGACGGCGCAAGCAGACCATGTCGCGGCCTTCGAAAAATTGAACGAGCTGACCGGCAAGTTCATTGCGAAGCTGGAGTTTGCCCACACGCGCTTCGATGAACTGAAACTGCTTGGCAAAGAAGGTGTCGAGACCCAACGCCGTTACCAGGCCAAGCTCCCCGCTTATGAAATCAACGACCTGAAAATGCTCGAGATCAGCCTGGCGCAGAGACTCTGTCTCAAGGCGGGTCCGCCAGAAAGCGCGGCTGACGCCAGAATTGCCCTGGAAGACGTGATTGAAGATGCCGCACTCAACATCCAGAGTTCGATGGACCTGAGCACTGATGAAAACCTGGACAACCTCGCCGAACGAATAGAAGCCACGAGCAATCTGGCCGAACAATTTACCGCCATCGACCAGCGCTTTGTCGACCTGCTCGTCGAGTACCCCGAACACTTTCAGCCCGAGCGGATGGCGCAAGTGCGCAAGCAGATCAATGCATTCAGCGAAGCCACGGTGAACAGGCTGGGCAACCTGTTGCGCGACCAACTCCTGCTGGGGCCGAAGCCCGGCCCCTCACGCCCCAGGACAAACTCCGGCAAAAAAATCATCAAGACCCGCTATAAAGGCACGCTTGTCGGTGAAGTCCGAAAAAGCGTCGATGGCCAGGACACTGACCTGGTGGACGTGCGAGCGAAAGTATCGGGCAGACTCATCGCCACGTTTCATGAAAAAACGCCCGGGGAGTGGGTCGAGCGAGTTACACCGAAGACATCGCCAACCCCGTCCAGGCCGAATCTGAAAAACAGTCTTGCCGTGGGACAAACCTTGATCGACGACCTGCCCGCGTTCCACAAGCGAACCGATGGCCATATCAAACGCGCCAAACGCATACCGGCCGAAGCTGAATCGCTCTACCAAGTGCATGCTGTGACTCTGCGCAGCGCCAGAGAGGCCATCGATCAGGCCTTGATCGCCAGCAACGAGACCGCAGATCGTGTGGCATCCACGCTGGTGGACGCGCTCGACAGCGCAGCGGCTGCGCTCGATAAAAAGGGCCGAAAAACCCGGATTACCTTGATCAAACAGCAGCCGCCGACGGCCGCCCATGTTCAATGGCTGAACAATGTCGGTGAAGTGAAAATCAGCAAAACCGTTTCTCGCCGCCGCCTCAAAGGCCCTAAAGATTTTCTCGATGAATATGAAATCAGCGACGCTAGAACCGGCGCAGCGTTGTGGTACGCGCACATTCACTATGACAACGCCACCGCCCCGGCCACCGCGTCGACGGCTCGCCATATGAAAACCCTGGAGCAGCGGCGCCTTGGCGGTGCCTACGACATGCGCAACCTGAGCAATCAGGAACTCATCAAAATTCACCGCAGCGCGATGACGCCTAAATTGGCCGAAGAGCTGTTTTTCCCTCCTGCCAAGCCTGCTGCAACCGCGTCAGTGCTGCCCTGATTGCAGGTTCGGGCACAGCGGCAAAGCCCAGGACCAGACCGGCGCGCTGATCGGAAGCGGTCGATGAATCGGGCAGCCAGTAATGGCTCAAACCGTTGATTTCCACATCCACGCGGGCAGCCTGTTCAATCAGTTGCTGCTCGCGGGCGATGCTCTCTACCGGCACGGTCAGGTGCAGTCCGGCAGACACTGCGGGTAATTTACCCACGCCGGCAATGCCCGTCGGCCAGCCGTCGAGCAAGGCATTGCGACGGCTGAGCGCAGCGCGGCGCATGCGCCGGATATGCCGCTGGAAATGCCCGGCGGCCATGAACTCGGCCATCACCGCTTGGGTGCTCACCTCGGAATGCCGGACGTCCACCGCCCGGCGTTGCGAGAACGCGTCCACCAGCCCCGGTGGCAGCACCAGATAACCAAGGCGCAACGCCGGGAAGGCGACTTTGCCGAAGGTGCCGACATACAACACCCGTCCCTGGCGATCGAGTGCCGCCAAAGGTGCCAAGGGCGCACCGGTGTAGCGGTACTCGCCATCGTAATCGTCCTCGACGATCCAGCCTTGGGTCCGTTCGGCCCAGGCGAGCAATTCCAGACGTCGCGCCAGACTCATCACCACCCCTGTCGGGTATTGATGGGAGGGCGTCACGTACGCCACGCGACAATCACTGGCCGCCGATAACGCCGCGCAATCCATCCCTTCTTCATCCACGGCGATACCGCGCAAGCGGCCCCCTGCCACAGCGAAGGCATGACCCGCCGCGCGGTAACCGGGATTTTCGATGCCAACGCCGTCACCCGGCGCCACCAGCAGCTGTGCACAAAGGCTGATGCCCTGTTGCGCGCCACTGGTGATCACAATTTGTTCAGCCGTGCACTGCAAACCGCGTGAGCTGCGCAAATAAGCCGCAATCAAGCTGCGCAAGCGCGCATCACCGGCAGGATCGCCGTAGCACAGTTGCTGAAGATCCGGTTTGCGCCAGAAAGCCGCGTTGAGCTTGGCCCAGACGTCGAACGGGAACAGATCAAAGGCCGGGACGCCCACTCGAAATGCGCGTGGCGGGCCACTCGGAGGACGAGCCAAATGGTTGTTCTGGACCCGGCTCATTGCGTCGCTGTGGATAACTTTGCTGGATGGATCAACAGGTAAATCCAGCCAATTTGTGGATAAGGCTGTGGGTAAGCCTGTTGAAAACCCTGTGGATACTTTTGTGGATAGTTTTTTATCCGAAGACGCTGTCTGGGGTAATTGAGCGACGTAGGTGCCATCTCCGACTTTGCCCTCGATAAAGCCTTCGGCATACAGCTGATCGTAGGCCCGCACCACGCTGTTGCGGGAAATACCCAAGGCCAGCGCCAGATCGCGACTGGCCGGCAATCGTGTACCGCTGGCCAGACGGCCGTCGAGCACACGCAAGCGCAACGCCTGGTAGAGCTGACGAGTCAGGCCCTGACGGCGATCAAGCTCGATACCGGCCGGATTGAAGGGCATGGACAACATGGAGGCATCAGGCATGGCAATGGACCTATGAAATTGGTCATCAATGGCTCTTACAACAGACCAATAGCCTGCCTACGATGCAGGCATTCGCCAAGGAAAATATCTCCATGTACACGCCGCGCGCCTTTGCCATCGACGAGTTGTCGCAACTCCACGAACTGATCCTCGCCACCCGCCTCGCCATTCTCGTGACCCACGGCGAAAACGGTCTGCAGGCCAGTCATGTCCCCGTGCTGCTGCATTGCGAGCAAGGCGAAAATGGCACGCTGTACGGGCATCTGGCCAAGGCCAATCCGCAGTGGAAAGACCTGCGCGACGGCGCCGAAGCCATGCTGATTTTTGCCGGTCCCGACGCCTACGTCAGCCCGGGCTTTTACCCGAGCAAGGCCGAACACGGCAAAGTCGTGCCGACCTGGAACTACATCGCCGTGCACGCCTACGGCCATGCCGAAACCTTCAGCGATGGCGGACGGCTGCTCGACATCGTCAGCACCCTCACCGACCGCCACGAAGCGGGCCGCGCGCAGCCATGGAAAGTCGACGACGCCCCCGCCGACTACATCGACGGCATGCTCAAGGCCATCGTCGGTTTCGCCATTCCCATCGACCGGCTGGAGGGCAAGCGCAAGCTCAGCCAGAACCGCAGCGCCGAAGACATTGCCGGCGTGCGCGAAGGTCTGGCCGCCAGCCCCGACATCAACGATCAAACCCTTGCCCAATTGATGCGTTAAGGAAAACCCCATGAGTCAGATCGAGATCCGTCAGGTCAGCGCCGACGACCACGCCGCCTGGCTGCCGCTGTGGCAGGCCTACCTGCGCTTTTACAACACCGAATTGCCGGACGCCGTCACGCACAGCACCTGGCAGCGCTTCCTCGACCCGAGCGAGCCGACTCACGCGGCGCTCGCCTGGGCTGACGGCGAATCGCTGGGCATGGTGCATTACATCTACCATCGCTCGAACTGGAGCATCGAAAACTCCTGCTACCTGCAAGACCTGCTGGTCGCAGAGCACACCCGCGGCACGGGTGTCGGTCGCCAACTGATCGAACATGTCTACGCCACCGCCAAAGCCGACGGTTGCTGCAAAGTCCATTGGCTGACCCACGAAAGCAACGCCACGGCGATCCAGCTCTACGAGCGCATCGCCGAGCGCCCGGGTTTCATCCAGTTTCGCAAAGCCCTTTAAGGAGAGACGCGCATGACTGCTTCACTTGCTGACTGGAAAGGCGTCCCCGCCCCCACAACCAAGCTGCTCGAAGGACGTTTCATCCGTCTGGAAAGACTCGACCCGGCGCGCCACGGCGACGAGTTGTTCAACGCGCTGCAAGGTCCCGGCGCCGATCCGAAACTCTGGGATTATTTGCCCTACGGCCCGTTCCCCGAGCGCGGTGTGTTCAATGACTGGCTGAACAATCACGCAGCCAGCAGCGACCCGTATTTCTTCAGCGTCATCGACCGCGCCAGCGGCCAGGTGCAAGGCATCCTCAGCCTGATGTCGATTGTTCCGGCTCAGGGCCGCATCGAAATCGGCCACGTCACCTTCGGCGCACCGATGCAGCGTTCGCCGAAGAGCACCGAGGCGGTTTACCTGCTGGGCAAATACGCCTTCGAGCTGGGCTATCGTCGCCTCGAATGGAAGTGCAACAACGGCAACGCCCGCTCCAAATACGCGGCCGAGCGTTTGGGTTTCAGTTTTGAAGGCGTGTTCCGCCAGCACATGGTGGTCAAGGGGCAGAACCGCGATACGGCGTGGTATTCGATTCTGGATGGTGAGTGGCCGGCGATTGCGGCGGGATTCGAGCAATGGTTGAGTGATGAAAACCAGACACCGACCGGGCAGGTGAAAGGCTTGGTCGAGTGCCGTTCTTAACCTTTTAAAAGCAAAAAATCGCAGCCTGCGGCAGGCCCTACATTTGCCTTGTGCAGGAGCTGCCGCAGGCTCGGGCCGCGTTCGGACGATGTTTTGATCTTTAACTGATATCTCGCCGAATCCGCACAACGCCCATCTTCATCCCAAACGGACGAAACACGGCGTTCAGCGACTTCAGTGTCTGATTACCTTCACCGTGTTCGATGTGCACCAAGGTACGCACCGAGATTTTGCACATCTTCGCAAACTGGGTCTGATGCAGGCCCGTCACTTCTACGCGCAGGCGGCGAACGGCTTCGCCGATCTCCATGGTTCCTTGGGCCAACGCCTCTTGAATGTTTTCGATGAGCACCGTGCGCTCGGCCACTGTCATGCTCATTTCAGATCCCACTCTTGCAAGCGTTGCTCCAGATTTCTCAGGTGAATCCCCGGATGGTTCATGGTTCGGTCCGGCAGGCCGCTCTCGGTCAAAATATCGGGAAGGGCCGCAAGGCGTTGGGCATCCAGACGCAGGCGCTCGAATGAATCCGGCGCGCCAGCCAAAGCAGCCAAGGGGTCATCCGGATCTGCAATATCAGCCAATGCACGACAAACGCCTCGCCAATCGACATCACCCGCTCTTTCCAACGCTTTCGGCCACTTAGTCGTACGGGTCACGCCTTCATCGTCCATGACCATCGGCGCCAAGTCATAAATGGGCGCAAGTCGAAACGAACTTGCCCCACGAATGATCGCGGTATTGCGGCCATGGTTATCCGAGTTACCGAGAATTTTGTTGATCAGATCCCGACGCAAGTAATCCGCAACCAGATCGGGAATCTGCTCCGCTTGCCCTGCCTCGCGCCAAAGACGGGCAAGCATGCGAATCACGTCCAAATGGTCCATCGCGCTGCCTGGCGTTGTCACGTTAGCCAGCGAATAAATCGATTCGACCGCATAACGCTCAACACCTTGAGCCGTTACCCGACGATCAAAGCGCTGCATCCACAAGCTGGGTTTCGTCGCCTCTTCCAGTGCCAGCCCTTGTGATGCGACCGTTTCAATGCCTAATGTCTGCAAGGCCCTGTAGTAGTGGAACTCACTTCGCAAGATGTCCTGATCGGTCCGGTTGCCTTTGTTACGGGCAAATTTCACAAACCAGTGCTGACTGACCTCTGAATCCTCAAGGACTGCATCGGGGAACAGGAGACCGGCCTTGTTCTCTGCCAACAAAAGCTTCGGTGCTTCCCCCCCCGCCCCCGTCGCGCCGCCAATGGCTGCACCCAGTTCATAGGCGTACTCGAGAAACCGGTTGTCACGCAGGATCACGTCCTGACGCTGAAACCCAATGGGCTCGCGCTCATCCACAGATTCGGCAGACTCCTTTATCCGCATGTTGCCGATCGGTGCCGCTGTACTTCGACCCAACAGATAAAGATCGGCGCTGATGCCTGCGGGTTTTTCTTGCCCCACACGAGCAAGAAGAAAACGTTTCGCCGCACCGGCAGGAACGATGTCATGGATGAACGCTGGCACAGCGGATCTCCGGCTATCCCATTCCAATGGGAACCGTACACTCACAGCTTTTGAGAACGGCGACCCTATCTCGTCGAAGTTATCGAAGAGATAGGTGGTTTGATAACCGAAATCGCAGCGACTTTCGAAACCCTTTTCGGGGTCAGCGAAACTCAGAATCATCGCGTCATGCCATTGCCCAGCCATGAATATCTGTAATGTCAGGTCGTACATACGCTTTTTACCTGCATTTAAATGCACTTTAGCGAAGGGTTCTTCATTAATAACTGCAATATAGTGCATATTTAATCGAGAGCCGCGAATACATCTGCAACAAAATGCAGAAAAGCATCAACTACGTCTTTCCCAACCAATGCGCTGGCGGCACAAGCACGCGCCGCCAGCACGTTGTTCACTCCGTAGGCACTAACTTATCCAGCACCCGATTGACCGCCAGCTCTGCCAGCATCACCACCTGCGCGATGCCTTGCAGGGTTTTGCGGTGCGTACCTTCGACCATCGCCACATGGTTGTGCAGCATGACGGTGGCTGAGCCGAGAGTTTCGCTGGCATCCGCCAGCAAGGACTCGGTATCAGCTTCCGGGTCTGTCATGTAGAGCCTGTTGGTTTTGTAGGGTGCGGCCATGATCTCGGCAGTTGGCGGGCCGAGGTAGTGGTCGAGGGCGCGCTCGGCGGCTTCGTGGAATTTCTTTGAATCGGGCGATTCGTAGGGAGATGCCGGGTCTGTGACCGGCGGGTTTGGCGTTACTTTGAACATTTACCAGATCCTCATTTGGGCTAGCCACCGCTTCTCTACTAAAAGAAGTGGAGGCAGCTGTGCGCAGGTTAGTAGACCGGGGATCTGGGAAACCGGCGCGCCCGAGGGCGCCCTGCGCACAACCACCATAAAGTGCAGGTGAGGAGTACCTGACTGTCTGATGAGCTATACGCCCCAAATATGACGAGCTACTAAACCCGATCACTGGAAATCAGTGACCCGATCCAAGTTACGCAGCAAGCCCTGGGCGCACAAGCCGGCGGATTCTGGCGTAGCCGTAGGCAACGACGCAAGGATTTGTAGGCAGCGAGGCGTAAAGCCAATAGGTCTTAACCGAGAACAGCGCCAGACGTTTACTACACAAAAATAAATGGCGATTTGTCTGACGTATTTGAGCCACATACCTGCCAAGAATCCGAGCCTCGCAATAGCGTCAGTGAAGAGGCAATCGAACCACACAAAAAATCAGGGTCCTTTCCTTCAACCCCATAGGACCCCTCCTACATTTTTTCTTCGGCACGTTTGTTAGCTTTCGGCACTTGTATCTGCCTCCACGCATTCAGATACAAAGTCCCTCAACGACCGTCGAAGGAGCAAAGGATGCAAAGCGCCAGCCATCTCGCACGTTTCAATCTGACCATTGATGGTCTGGAGCATGACCTTCAAGTCCTGGAGTTCACCGGTCATGAGGCGATCAGCACACCCTATGCCTTTAACGTGGAACTGGTCAGCGAGAGGCCGAATCTCGACCTTGAAAGTCTGCTGCATAAACAGGCCTTTCTGGCATTCAGCAACGACCACCATGGCATTCATGGGCAAATCCATCGCGTTGCGCAAGGCGACGCCGGCAAGCGTCTGACGCGTTACAGCCTCACGCTTGTACCTCGGGTGACCTATCTGGGCCACCGTATCAACCAACGTATTTTTCAGCAGCTGACCGTCCCGCAAATCATTGCGCAGGTGCTGGAAGAACACGGCATCCATCGCGACCTCCATCTGTTTCAGTTGGGTTCCAACTATCCGGATCGCGAATACTGCGTGCAGTACGACGAGTCGGATTTGCACTTCGTCCAAAGGCTTTGCCAGGAGGAAGGCATTCATTACCACTTCCGGCACAGTCGCGAAAAACACCTGATGGTGTTCGGTGACGACCAAACCGTATTCCCCAAACTTGACCGGCCAACACCTTACAAACAGGACAGCGGCATGGTTGCCGGGGGGACGGTGATCAAGCAATTCGGCCTGCGAGTTGAAGCCCGCACCAGCCGCACCACTCGCCGTGATTACGACTTCGAAAAATCCCGCATTGTGCTGGAGTCCGACTATCAACCTGACGCCGATCAGAACCAGCCTGACCTGGAAGATTACGACTACCCCGGCCGCTTCACTCTGCGTGAACGTGGCAAGTTTTTAACCAAACGGGCGCTGGAACGCCATCGTGCCGACTTTCAGCAAGCTGAAGGCAACAGTGATCAGCAGACGTTGGTATCCGGGCACTTTATGGAGATGTCCGAGCATTCGCGCACGGAGTGGAATGATCTTTGGTTGCTGACAGAAGTGCGCCACGAATGTAAGCAGCCGCAAGTGCTGGAAGAGAGCATCACAAGCGAGACCTCCGCTCACGAAAATGATTTTGTTCAAGGCTATCGAAACCGGTTTGTCGCCACGCCTTGGGACGTTTTCTACCGACCGCCCCACCATTACAAAAAGCCGCGAGTGCTGGGCAGCCAGACCGCCATCGTCACAGGTCCCAAAGGTGAGGAAATCCACTGCGATCCGTTCGGCAGGGTCAAGGCTCAGTTTTTTTGGGACAGAGCAGGTCGCCACGACGACAAAAGCAGTTGCTGGTTGCGGGTGTCATCCAATTGGGCCGGCAGCGTTCATGGCAGCGTGACTATTCCGAGAGTGGGCATGGAGGTTTTGGTCAGCTTCCTTGAAGGTGATCCCGATCAACCGGTAATCAGTGGCTGTCTGGCCAACAGCGCCAACCCGGTGCCCTACGAATTGCCCGCGCATAAAACCCGAAGCGTGTTTCGCTCGCGCAGCTCGCCCGACAGCGGCGGATTCAACGAATTGCACCTGGAAGATCGCGCCGGTCAGGAGTTGATCTACCTGCGCGCCCAGCGCGACATGGAGCAAAAGGTCGAAAACGACAGTCGTCTTGAAGTCGGAAATGAACGCAGGGAAACCATTAAGGGCAACAGCATCACCGTGCTGGAAGCCGAAGAACACCGCACCATCACCGCCGACCGCAAAGTGCAGCTCAAGGCCAATGACTATCTGCATGTCGCGAGCAACAGCCAGACCCGAGTCGAGCAAACGCTGGTCGTGGAGGCCGGCCAGCAAGTGCACATCAAGGCTGGGGCGCACCTGACGCTGGATGCTGGCGCGAGCATCAGCCTCAAGGCCGGTGGACAGCACATTGTGATCGGCCACGGTGGCATTTTCAGCAGCAGCGAAATCCAGATCGGGGGTGCCCCGGTGGCGGGTTCCGCTGCCGCATTGTCAATGCCAGGCGCCAACGATGCATTGGCTGTGCCAGCAGAACTGCCGCCGATGATTGCGCCCAGCCAGAATCAATTGATGGCCGTCAGCAGCGTTATGGGATCGGACTTCTGTCCAATCTGCGAGGCCTGTCGTGCGGGTATTTGCCTGTCTCAAGGAGCCGCCGCATGACTGACTCGCTACCCCGCCAATGGATGAGAGAACAGCAACGTTCAGGTTATGCCTTGTGCGTCGTTCTGGACTCACAGAACGAGCGCGACATGCGCCAATCCCTTTTGAAAACCTGCCAATTCGACCAGTACCTGAGCGTTTACGGAGAAACGCTGGTGGCTGACCTGGCTGATGCCGGGCCATTTGTCTTCACCTTCGAGCAGCCCGATGACGCCCGCATCAGCGAACTGCTGAAGAACCCGCAACGTCACTGGGGCTGGTTAGCCAGCCTTCAAAATGGCGATTTGAGCCGGCTGGTCAAACATTGGCAGGAGCGCCTGATCATCGGTACGCGACCGCATCAGGCGCTGTACCGTTTTCACGATAATCGGGTATTGAGCCGCGCCCTCGAGCACCTGTCTGAGGACGCCTGGCCGGCCTACCTCGGGCCAGCGATCAGCGTGTGTTACTGGCAGGGCACACGCTGGGAGAGCGCAAACAATCCCGCCCCTGGCAGCTACCCCGTGCCAGAGCAGCCGCTGTGGCACCAAGTGCCAGTACCTAACAACCAGACTAATGAAATTCGCCTGATCAATGCCCGTCGCTACTTGCTGGCGGAGCATGTCCAGGCCTACGCCAAACTTGCCGAACACCATGATCCCGATACGTGGCTGCGCGACAGACTGGCGCAGGCAGAAACATGGGGTTGGCTGGCGCCCGAGCAACTGGAGTTTTTGCTGACTCAGAGCCTGCACGCGCAGGGCTATACGTTGGCGCCGCACTGGCAGGTTCGCCCCGGCGAAACGCCTAGTGAGCATTTCGAGCGGGTGTCCCAAACAAACGCATTTTGGCAAGGAGACGCCGCCCTATGAAACGCCTGATTCGCACAGCAAGTCTGGGTTTTGGCCTCGCGCTTACTGCAGGCTGCGTGAGCAGTCAGCCGAATACGTTCACCTTCACCGCCAATATGCCGCCCGACTTCACCTATGAGGCCATTGCAGTGTATGTGCCTGCCAAAGGGGAAACCTGCACCGTGCCGGGCGGACGAGGTGCTGGAGTGGGTTACAACCTTAAATGGCGTGAAAACTATCAGCCCAACTCCGAAATAGCTGTGCGCAGAACAGTCAGCGGTTGCCCGCTGGTGATAAGCCGCATCGAGCTGGAAATCTATGCGATTTACGGTAAAGACCGGGGAGATTTTGGCGCCGACAGCGCGAGAGTGTTCGTTCGGAATGAAGTGAAAGATCAATACAAAAGCGTCTTCAACGAAGCAGGCGAAAGCACCTTCTACGGTGAATGCCAACAGCTCTTCCGAACGGTAGGGCCAAAACGGCGCATCGTGAAACTCCTCGATTGCAAGACTACCGATGCTCAGGGCGAGCTGAAAAGAGGCAAGCCTTCCGCCGCTTATACCCCGGACCAACTGCCGGGTAAGACCGTGAAGATGCGCATCAAATTGGCCGACGAAGAAAGACCCGGCTGGGGAGACACGTGGGTCAAGGTTCCGAACGGCTGGAAGCGTTGCATGGGCAGAGGACTTGAAGATCAACGAGGTTATTGCAACGGCAACTACACCGACTTCAGCACTTTCCTGATGCCAGACGGCCGGCAATGCACCATCTATCCCGGTTGTACGGAATAAGGAGGTTTCGAAATGACACCAATGGAAAAAGAGCTGGAATCTCCACTGAGCAGCCGCGTATTGACATGTCCAGCACAGGGTCGGTGGAGCAGCTTTCAATTAGTCGACGAGTTTGGTTCCGGCGAACCGTATGAAGGCTTGGCCTACGTCGTAATCGATTCGGAAGGAAAAACCTACGATGGCAATCTCGATGGCACTGGCACAGGCAAAGTTTCTGAGCACTTCGCAGGGCCGATAGCACTCACCTTTGATCAGAAGTACCAAGGGGAAGAAGAGCTATATAAGGACTTACAAACAAGACCTCATTACCCCCTGAAAATTACTGAACTTCAGGTACGCGCCGAACAAACCCGCTACCTGAACCACAACTCGACCCGCACCAAAGAAAACCCCACACAAGCCTGCGCCGATGAATTTTTTCAGGTGGAAGTCCGCCATCTGGTCAAGCATGTTTCGCATTTACCGCCGCAGGTTTATAGCCATTACCCACCCGGGGCGGGGCCGGCGAAGATCATGGGCAAGCATGGTGAACGCGGTGTTGTCCTTATGCCGTTAAAACACACAGTGCTTGAAGTACGCCCGATGCGCGCCTTGCGCCCCATGCTGTCAATCGACCCCGGTTTCTGCGCGCTAAACCTCTATCAACTTTCGCTCATGTCTACCCTGAGCTATTGCCCGTTTGGTCAGGACCCGGATGAACACCCCGTCGAAACGAAGACAGTGCGCTTCCCCTTGCAACCCACTGTTGGTAACTGGTTCGGGGATGCACTGGCCAAATTCGAAGAGCTTGGCAACGTCGATACGACGCAGACACAAGCGTATTACCCGCTTTTTGAGGATGTGCCGTATTCCAGGCGACTGGAGATCGTGCCGTTCGACCCAGACCTCTATGACGCAAATAAACCTGAACGGGACGACGAACAGGAATACCCGGCAAAGGTCCATTTCTTCGACGACAGGATCTTGGGTAAGCAGTCCACCGATACCCAAGCCTTCATCACCCACCACAACGAGTTAACCCTGATTTCCGTGCGTGGCACCTATGAAATCATCGCAGATGGCCTGCGCGATGCAGATGCGTTTCAAGTGCCGTTCGAAGAACACGGCAGCAAGGTGCACCGTGGCTTTTACGAAGCTGCGCAGAAAGCCTATGGTTTTGTCGTGAAATACCTCGACAGGTTTTATACCGGTCAAAAACTGCTGATCTGTGGGCACAGCCTGGGGGGCGCAGTCGCATTGCTGCTTTCGGAAATGCTGCGTCGGCGAGCAGACTTCAACTACAACATCCAGCTCTACACCTACGGTGCCCCTCGCGCCGGTGACGCCCTGTTCACCAAAGGCGCAGAGCCGCTGGAACATCACCGCATGGTCGCCCATAACGATCCGGTGCCCAGTGTGCCCGGCACCTGGATGAACACCAAAGCGAGTGTTTACGGGACAGGAGCGGCGCTGACCTTCGTCAACGTGCCCGTAGGCCTGTCGGTGTTTGTCGCCGGTATTACCAACTGGACCGGCGAACCTTACGAACACCACGGCACGCTGTACCACGCGATGCAGGTGCAGTTTGATCGCAAGGAAAAGTCCATGATCCTGTGGGAGCCCGGTTGCGACACCGTTGCGCAGCACGCCGCCTGCTCGGTGGCTATTCAGCAAAAAAACGGCCTCCCCGATCGACCTTCGTTACTGACGCAACTCTTCAATGCCGGCAGCCACTCGATGGTCGGCAGCTACATTCCGGCGTGCTGGGCAACGCTGAAGCGTTGGCAGGAAGCGCAAACGGCAAACCGCTCCATCGTCACTGACGGGGAGTTTGAGTGGGTGGAAAAAGCGTTGACGAGTGTCACTCGGCAATTGCGGGCAAAGCGCGAACAGACGCGCCCCGACGCTTACGTTCGCACTCATGAAAAAACCACCGAGGCGCTCAATCATGAGATCGACAAAATACACACGACAGTCGCTCGCCTGAAAATCTTGAAGAGCCAGCGCATCACCGAAAACAAGGTCTATGGATCGCTTTCCACCCGGCCGGAACCGTTATCTGAAAGCCTGTCGCGCTGGCTTGCCCACTCGGAAAACAAAGTCGTCGAGCAGCTAGCTATGGCGCCCACCCGCAAAAGTGATGACGGGCTACTGGCTTCGATCTACGGCCATACCGTGGGTGCGCCGCATACGCTGGATATCGATTCATTCATCTAAAAACAGTCCGGCACCCTCGCCATTTGCGTGTCTTGCGGGTAACCCGCGCCTGAAGGCTGCCCGGTAAACCCGCGAGGTTTTCCATGAAAGATTCAAGTTCAATGTCCGGTGCTCAAGCACTACCCGACTATTACCGGTGCCTCCCCGCCGAACTCCATAGTCACGCGGATGATTTCATTCGCTATCTGCACGAATTACCCACTCGCACACCGGTCGAGTGCCCGCAGTGCGGTCACCCCCGTTTCAGACTGGACGCAGGCCAAAAGACACGCCTGCCGTACTACCGCTGCATGGCGTGCAACAAAGGCTTTAATTGTCTGTCGAAAAGCCCGTTTTCGAATATCGGGCTAATGCACCTGTGGTCAACCTTCGGCCAATACCTGTTGGCGGGTTGGCCGATGCCCCGTATCGCCAAAGCCATGAATATTTCCTCCAGCACCCCATGGCGCTGGAGCAAACACTGCCGCGCGGTCATGGCTAAAGATTTTCCAAAGCTGTATCAGTGGTGGGCGGCACGGCAGGATCGAATAAATCTGGAGCCACCCGCACCTATTGCGGCCCAAGCCCAAGCGTTCATGCGTGGACTGGAGCATTTGCTCACGACTCCGCAGGCCGTCTGTCCAAAATGTGGTTCACCTGACATGCAGCGTTTCGATGAGCGCCGCCCTGATTTTCGTTGCCCAAACTGTTGGAGCACAGTGAGCCTGCTCCAGGGCACGCTGCTCGCCCGTCTGGGTTATCCAGAACACTGGCTTGTTTTCGTCCAAGGCTTGATCAACGGCGAGAGCGTGACTGATTTACAGCGGCGTACAGGACTTTGCCAGCCGACGTGCAAGCGTTGGCAGGTACGTTTCATCCGAATGTTTGAAGAACAGGGCCACACCGATCTGGCGCAATGGATTACATGGCTGCGCAGCCGTCGGGTTAAAGAAATGAGTGATTTTGTGCGAGACGGCGGGGAACTGGAAGTGGTTACAGGTTCTCGTTATTCCGCGAATTCAGGACGACGATTTGCCGTTCCCCCGAAGAACTCCCGCAAGCGCAAATCAGATACGTAGTCCGCAGGAGCATTTAACCCCGCGCACTTTCACCGGGCGCATCGGGGTTGGTAGGGTAGGCGATGACAGGATTCATGGGACAGACCTCATCAAGCAGATGAGGCCCATCCTGGAGTTGTTTAACCGAGTTTCTGCGCCAACACCGCAATGTGCTCCGGCCCGATCCCGCAGCAACCGCCCAAATGACTAGCACCACGTTTCTGCCAATCACGCGCCCAATGCAGATAACCCGGCGGATCGAGATCTTCGCGCAACGGGTCTAGTCCATCATTGGCCGTCGCTTCTTTCGGCTGTGGCGGAAACGCATTGGCATACGCGCCGATGTGAATCTTCACCCCCAGACGTTCGAAGGTGTCGCGCGCAGCATCAATCGCCGCGCCGATCACTTCCGGCTGACTGCAATTGAACAACAGCGCCTCGACGCCCAACTCGGCGGCCACCGCAGCCGCTTCGGCCACCGGTTCGCCGGAACGCAAACGCGGCACTTCGTCAGTGTCTTCGTCCTTCAAGGTAAACGACAGCCAGAACGGCTTGCCGTCCTGTGGCAGCCCGGCATGGATGGCCCGCGCCTCGATGATCGAGCTCTGGGTTTCCGCCAGCCACAGGTCCACGTGCGGGGCCAAGCCCTTGACCAACGGGTTGAGCAATTCGGTCACCCGGGACGCCTCGAACAGATCAGGGCGATAGGAGCCGAACAACGGCGGCAAGGAACCGGCCACTCGCACGGCTTTGCCCGATGCCTGCACCGCACGCCGTGCCAGTTCACCGGCCAGTGCCGCCAGCGCCTGACCTTCAGCGGCGAAACGTTCTTCGCCGATGTGGAACGGCACCACCGCGTAACTGTTGCTGGTGATCACATTGGCACCGCTGTCGATGTAGGCGGCGTGTACCGCTTCCACCGCTTGCGGCGCTTCGCTCAACGCCAGGGCTGACCACTCTGGCTGCCGGAATGGCGCGCCGGCGCGTTGCAACTCACGGCCCATGCCGCCATCGAGAATAATCGTGCTTGCTGCGCCCATATGCTTTTCACTCATATGCTTATGAAAATAACTCACTACCAGAGTCGTTCTTATAACTATTTAATACGCACCATTCGGTTAATAACAACCTCTTTTTTTCCAGGGATCGACTGTGAAATTTCAACCACTACTGGCCCTGGGCCTGACGATTCTGGCTGCCTCCACCCAAGCCTTCGGCGGTACCACACTGGATCGTGTCGAGCAGAAAAAAGAGTTGGTCGGCGTACTGATGGAAAGCTATCCGCCCTTCTCGTTTCTCAACGAGCAAAACCAGCTCGACGGCTTCGATGTCGACGTCGCCAAAGCCGTGGCGGACAAACTTGGCGTGAAACTGCGGCTGGAAACGCCGTCGTGGGACGTCATTGCCGCCGGCCGCTGGAGCGGGCGCTACGACATCTGCATTTGCTCGATGACCCCGAGCAAGGCCCGCGCCGAAGTGTTCGACTTCCCGGTCGAGTACTACGCCTCGCCCGCAGTGATCGTGGTCAACGCCAAGGATGATCGCATCCACAGCGCCAAGGATCTGAGCGGCAAAAAAGTCGGCCTCACCAGTGCCTCCAGCTACGAAAGTTATCTGAACAAGAATCTGGTGATCGAAGGCGCTGAAGACACGCAGTTGCAGTACCCGTTCGAAGATGTGCAGATCGCCCCGTATGACACCGACAACGTCGCCTTCCAGGACTTGGGCCTGGGTGCCGGCGTGCGTCTGGATGCGATCCTCACCAACCTCGTCACTGCGCAGCCCCGCCTTAATCAAGACAAACGCTTCAAGCTCGCCGGCGATGCGCTGTACTCGGAGCCGAATTCGGTCGCCATCGAAAAGGGCGACGCGCAATGGGATGCCAAAGTCCGTGAGGTCTTTGCCCAACTCAAACAGGACGGCACCCTGAGCAAGCTCTCGCAAAAATGGATCGGCGCTGATATCAGCCAATGACTTCTTTCCCGACACCTCCAAAGCCACCACAACCGGTGGCTGAATCACGCCTGCAACGCTTGTTCGGTTTTCGTACGCGGCTGTACCTGACTTGGGCGGTGATGTTCTGCCTGTTCGCCGGATTCTTCCTGAGCTTCGACCTGAAGTTCTCGATCATCCTCGACAAGCTGCCCAATCTTGTCGGTCTCAAGCTTGCACCCAATGGCTTTCTGCAAGGCGCGGCGCTGACCCTGTTTCTGTGCGTGTGCTCGATTGTCGCTTCGTCATTGCTGGGCTTTGTTACTGCATTGGCGCGACTGTCGAAAAGCGCGGTGGCGTTCGGCATTGCCAGTTTCTACGCCTCATTCTTTCGCGGCACGCCGCTGCTGATCCAGATCCTGCTGATCTACCTCGGCTTGCCGCAACTGGGCATCGTGCCCGGCGCCATCGTCGCCGGGATCATTGCGCTGTCGCTGAACTACGGCGCTTACCTCAGCGAGATATTCCGCGCCGGGATTCTCGGCGTTCCCTATGGCCAGCGAGAAGCGTCACTGGCGCTGGGCATGCGCGACTCCGTAATTCTCTGGCGCATCACGCTGCCCCAGGCGATGCGCACGATCATCCCGCCCACGACCAACCAATTCATTTCGATGCTCAAGGATTCGTCGCTGATTTCCGTGATGGGCGTTTGGGAGGTGATGTTTCTGGCGCAGTCGTATGGCCGTTCAAGCTATCGCTACATCGAAATGCTGACGACGGCGGCGATCATTTACTGGCTGATGTCGATCGGTCTTGAGCTGATTCAGGCGCGGATGGAACGGCATTACGGCAAGGCTTACGTGCGCCGCTCCTAAGGTGGACCGCAACGTAACAGACATCATTCTGTAAAAACCCATCGCTATACAGGACGGCCCGTCTCTAACAAAAGGCCGTCCTCTCATGCCCTTCCCGCCGCAGCGTCTGTCGCTCGCAATCGCTCTGTTGATTTCCGCCACCGCCGCCCACGGTAAAACCGTACAGATCGACACCGCCACCACCGCCGCACAAACCCTCGGTGGCAGCGACACGTTGACGATTTCGGCGCCGGGCAGCATCACCAACAGCGGCAAGACCGTGAGCCTTAAAGACAAGACCAGCGGTGCCGGCGTGGTAATCGATAACGCCGGCAAGATCATCTCCACGGGCGGTCGGGCCATCGACAGCAGCGGCGATCTGACTCAGGCGCGCAACTACGCCATCTACAATCGTAGCGGTGGGCAGATTCTCGGCGCCAACGACGCTTTACGCATCGACAGCAACTTCGTCAGCGGCAGCCTGTTGATCGACAACAGCGGCATCATTCGCTCAACCACCGGCCAAGGGCTGGATCTGGATGCGTTGCGCAGCGACGGCGTGAAGACCACGATCATCAACCGTGAGGGCGGCTTGATTCGCGGCGATGCCAGCGACGGCATGAAGACCGGCGCCAACGCGACGATTACCAACTACGGCGAGATCTCTACGGGTGACTCGCACAATGCCGACGAGAAATTCGACGGCATCGACATAGACTCCGCGAGCGGCGTCAGCGTTACCAACTACGGGGTGATTTCCGGCGGCCGCCACGGCATCACCACCGACCTCGGTGCAACGCTGGTCAACTACGGGCAGATCACCGGGCGCAATGGTTCCGGATTCGGTTCCGACGGTGACGGCACGGTGATCAACCACGGCACCATTACCGGCGCGTATTCCGGCTTGCAAGCCAACGGCGATGGCGATGGCGTAGACATCGACAAGATCGCCCACATCGAAAACTACGGGACCATTCAAGGCGTTGGCGCGGGCGGTGTCGACAAGGGTGGCTTTGCCAATGGCAGCGAAGGCATCGCCCTCGGCGGCGGCTACATTCTCAACGCCAGTGGCGCGCTGATCAGCGGCGCCAACAGCGCCATTCTGGTGGACGACGGCAGCGGTGGTTCGGGACTCGCGGCGACCACGCTGGAGAACTTCGGCACCATCCAGGGTCTCGACGGTTTTGCCGTGAAGTTCGTTGGCGAGTTTGCCGACAACGTCGTCAACGGCGGCACTTTCAGCGGCAGCAATGGCCTGGCGCTGGATCTGGGCGGCGGCAATGACAGCCTGACTTTGCGCCATGGCAGCCGCTTCGTCGGCGCCTTGGACGGCGGCAGCGGTTACGACCGGGTGGTAATGGACGACGCGGCGGGTGGCAGCTTCGGCGACAGTCGCAACTTCGAATGGCTGGAAGTCAGCCAAGGCGCGTGGACGCTGACCGGCAAGGGCGATTTCAGCGACGGCGGCGCAGTGCGCAACGGCGCGACCCTGATCAATCAGGGCAGCATTGCCGGCAACCTGAGCGTGGATGCCGGCGGTGTCTATGCAGGTGGCGGTTCGGTGGGCAGCCTCAACGTCAACGGCACATTGCGTACTGACACCGGCCTCGGTCGCGCAACGGTTGTGCATGACTTGACCATGGGCAGCGCGTCCACCCTCGCCTACGGCGTCAACGCCGACGGCAGCAGTGCGCCTGTACAGGTCGGCGGCACGGCCAATCTCAATGGCGCGACCCTGGCGGTGAACCCCGGCAGCGGCACCTATCCGTGGCAGAGCCATTACACCGTGCTGCAAGCCGCGCAGGTCAACGGCACCTTCGGCAAAGTCACCAGCGACTATGCGTTTCTCACGCCGACACTGGCCTATACGCCGACTCAAGTCGACCTGACGTACACCCGCAACGACGTCGCCTTCACTGACTTCGCCGCCACCAGCAACGGCAGCAATGCCGCCAACAGTCTGGCCTCGATGGGCAAGAACAACGCCCTCTACAACGCCCTGCTCAACACCACCCAAAGCACGGCGGGTGCAGCGATCGAGCAACTGGCCGGCGCCAGCAATGCCAACCTGAGCAGCGCCACCCTCGGCGCCAGCAGTCAGGTCGGCAGCAGCATGCTCTCGGCGATGCAGCAAATGGGCGGCAGCCCGGGCTTGATGGTCGGCCTCGATCAGCGCGAGACACCCGTGTTGGCCGCGAACGGTGTACCGTCCGCCGCACGCAATCTGAACGATCCGAACGCTCGCGGCCGACTCTGGCTGCAAGCGATCGGCGGCTACGGCAAGCTTGACGGCGAACACGGCAGCAGCGGTCTGGAACAACGCACCAAGGGCAGCGTGCTCGGCGCTGACTGGTCTCTCAATCCGCAATGGCGCCTGGGCGTACTCGGCGGTTATTCGAAAACCGACCTGGACGCTACTGGCATCGATGGCAACGTCGAGAGCTGGCACGCCGGCGTTTATGCCTTGCATCAAAACGGCCCGATGGCGTTGCGTCTCGGCGCGGCCTACAGCGGCCATCAAGGTGAAAGCAAACGCACCATCGCCTTCAATGGTTTCAGTGATCGCCCCAAAGGCGACTACGACGCCGACAGCCAGCAAGCCTTCGCCGAACTCGGTTACGCCATGGGCAGCGGCCGCCTCAGCGCTGAACCTTTCGCCAACCTCGGCTACCAGCGCTACCACCGCGACAGCTATCGGGAAAAGGGTGGCGCGGCGGCGCTGCAAGTCGACAGCCAGACCCAGGACAACTTCAGCAGCACCTTCGGCCTGCGTCTGGCGCACCTGAGCAGCCTGGACAACGGCATGAGCGTGACACCGCGAATGGCCGTTGGCTGGAAGCACACCTACGGTGATGTCAGCAGCTCAACACGTCAGGCCTTCGTGGTTGGCGGCACGGCGTTCAGTGTCGATGGCAGTTCGCTGGATCGCGACAGTCTGGTGTTGGAGGCCGGGCTGGACGTGGGAATTTCTGCGCGGCATACGCTGGGCGTGGGATACAGCGGCGAAATCGGCAGCAACAGTCGCAATCATGGGTTGATTGGGCAGTGGCAGATGAGCTTTTGAGTTTGAACAGTCGGCGAGGTCCGGGTTGGTTGTAGGAAAAGGGATCGGTGCAGCCGAGTAAAAGCACCGGTTGGTACCACCGTGGCGATTTTCTACAAAACGATCCGACGTCGCCTGCAAGGCTGCGGGAAGTAGCCGACATCGGATTTTCTGGCGCATCAATAGAGTTGGGTCTCCTGTCAAAAGAGGCCGAACTTGATGCCCGTTCAACATCGATACAAACCACAACACCTGGCTTTGGCCATTGCGCTGGCACTTGGCGGCGTAGAGCTTGCGAACGCACAGCTACCTTCGCAAATGACTGACTCACCTGTGATCATGGAAGTCCCGGAACTGCCGGAGGCCACGCCATATGAAGCGGCTCTTCAAAGGCTTAAAGATTTTTCCACCCATATAAACACCGTTCCAATCTCCTTCGACTCGCCCGAAAGTACTTTCCAGGGCACTGCTATCAACGATTTCATCGTTCTCAAAGACGGTGCCAGCTTCAGTGGTCGGCTGGACGGTGACGGGGGCGTAAACTACCTGGTACTCAACGCCACTGACGGCGGAACGATCAAAGACACCCGTAATTTCAATGGACTGCATCTCCTGCGTGGAGACTGGACACTGAGCAGCAAGGGAGACTTCACGGAAGGCGTGTTGGTAGATCGCGACGGCACACTGACCAACCTTGGCAGCATCGAGGGTGGTGCTATCAGCGTCGGCAAGTTTTTCAACAAGGGAAGCATCAAAGGCGATGTACATGTCGAGACGGGCGGCAGTTTTGCAGGTAAGGGGACGGTAAGAAACCTGCACGTTGAAGGCCTGCTCACCATCAATGGATTGCATGGCAGCCCCCGGGTCAAAGGCGATTTGAGCCTGTCCCGGACAGCCGAGCTGGCCTACGAGGTCACCCCTGAGGGCCGTGGCCAGACGATCAAAGTCGACGGCACCGCCGAGCTTGGTGGCGCCACCCTGAAAATCGTTGCGGCTCCCGGGGAATATCCAGCAACCAGCCCGTACAAAATCATCGAAGCCGCCAAGATTGAAGGTGAGTTCGGCACGATCCAGAACGATCTGGCTTTCATGACGGCCACAGCTCAATACAACAAAAAGTCTGTCGGACTGACTTACGCCCGTAACGATGTACCGCTGAAAAGCGTCGCCACTACGGACAGTGGTCGTGCGGTGGCAGAAAGTATTGTCGAGCCGATGGTGCCATCGTCTTCCACACCGTCGGCACCGCTGACGGCATCAGCTCCCCTACCAAATGCGGATACAGCGTCAGCTTCAACAGCAACGGCTCCCGCTTCCGATTCAGTGACTGCTCCTGCTGCAACCTCAGTTTCATCACCCGCTCAGGATGAATTCGTGACTGCGCCGGTCAGCGAAGCTGTCGAAGCGCCGGCCTCAGCACCGCAAAAACCCGCCAACAACGCCGTCGCCGCGATACTGGCCAGCGACAGGAAAACAGCCTCCATCGCCCTCGAACAACTCGCCGCCGGCAGCAACGCCAACCTCGCCAAAGCCACGCTGAACAGCATCACGCCCGTGAGTACCAGCATGCTGTCGGCCATGCGCCAACTGGATAACCGCTCCAACACTACGCGTGGTTCCGGCAACTCACCTCGCCATGCGGCGGGCGGTGCAGATTCCGGACGAGTCTGGGTTCAGGCCCTTGGCCATGGCGGCAAGGTCGACCGAGACTACGACAGCACCCTCAAACACGCTACCCAAGGTCTGGTCATGGGCGCTGACTGGCGGCTCAATGAGCAATGGCATGTCGGTTTGCTGGGTGGCAAATCCCAAACCAAACTCGACGCCCGCCAGTACGACGGCGACCTCGACAGTTGGCACCTCGGTGCCTACGCCGTGCGTCAGGACGGACCGTTGGCACTGCGCTTGGGCGCCACCTATGCCAGCCACGACGGCAGCAGCAAACGTCGGGTGGCGTTCAAGGGTTTCAGCGACAACCTTAAGGGCGACTACGACGCGAACACCCAGCAAGCCTTTGCCGAACTGGGCTTCAATCTCGGTCGTAACAACGTGACGCTGGAGCCCTTCGCCAGCCTCGGCTACCAGCGCTATCAACGCGACAGCTACAGTGAAAAAGGTGGGGATGCGGCGCTGAAAGTGTTCGGGCAAACCCGTGACAACCTCAGCAGCACCTTTGGCCTGCGCACGGCGCAGATCAACCGACTGGACAACGGCATGAGCCTGACACCGCGACTCAGTGCCGGCTGGAAACACACCTTCGGCGAGCTCGACATCGATACACGGCAACAGCTGGTCAAGGGTGGCAAGCGTTTCGAAGTGGCCGGTGCGGCGCTGGATCGCAACAGCCTGGGCGTCGATGCAGGACTTGACCTCGGACTGTCGGCCAATCACACCGTAGGTCTGGGCATCACTGGTGATTTCGGAACGGAAAGCCGTACTCACAGCGTGATGGGCCAATGGCGAATGGCATTCTGATGGTCTGAACGCCTTCATTGCAGGAGTGAGCCTGCTCGCGATGACTGAGTGTCAGTCGCTATAAGTGTTGGCTGATCCGCCGCTATCGCGAGCAGGCTCGCTCCCACAGGGGATTTGCGTGATTCAGAAAAATCCCGGGCGAAAAAAAGGGGAGCACCATGCTCCCCCGAGGTTTAAAGCGTTGGATCGCGGCTGTTATCTCAGCCTTCGATCTCGATCAGGATTTCGCCCGGATTCACCCGGTCGCCTTTAGCGACGTGGATCGCAGTGACCTTGCCGGCGATGGCGGCCTGGACTTCGGTTTCCATCTTCATCGCTTCGGTGATCAGTACTGCCTGGCCGGCCTTGACGGTGTCGCCTTCCTTGACCAGCACATCGACGATGTTGCCCGGCATGGTGGTGCTGACGTGACCCGGCGCGGACGCCTGTTTGCGTTTGCTGCTGCCACCGACGAACTCGTTGAGCGGTTCGAACACCACTTCTTCCGGCATGCCGTCGATGGACAGGTAGAAGTGACGTTTGCCTTCGGCCTTCACACCGACACCGGTGATGTCGACGCGGTAGGTTTCGCCGTGGACGTCGATGACGAACTCGGTCGGTACACCTTCGCCACCCGCCGACGCCACTGCACCAGCCTCGGGAATCGGCAGCAGCACTTCCGGCACGAGGGTGCCGGCGGCACGTTCTTCGAGGAACTTGCGGCCGATGTCCGGGAACATGGCGAAGGTCAGCACGTCTTCTTCCGACTTGGCCAAGGCGCCGATGTCGGCACGCAGCTTGGTCATTTCCGGCTTGAGCAGGTCGGCCGGACGCACGTCGATGACCTCTTCGCTGCCGATCGCCTGACGACGCAGTTTTTCGTTAACCACGCCCGGCGCCTTGCCGTAGCCACCTTGCAGGTAAAGCTTCACTTCGTTGGTGATGGTCTTGTAACGCTCGCCGGCCAGCACGTTGAAGAACGCCTGAGTGCCGACGATCTGCGAAGTCGGGGTCACCAGCGGCGGGAAGCCGAGGTCTTCACGCACGCGAGGGATTTCCGCCAGCACTTCGCCCATGCGGTTCAGTGCGCCCTGCTCTTTCAACTGGTTGGCGAGGTTGGAGATCATCCCGCCCGGCACCTGGTTGACCTGCACACGGGTATCGACAGCGGTGAACTCGCTTTCGAACTGGTGGTACTTCTTGCGCACAGCGTAGAAGTACAGGCCGATTTCCTGCAGCAATTCCAGATTCAGGCCGGTGTCGTACTCGGTGCCTTTGAGCGCAGCAACCATCGACTCGGTGCCCGGGTGGCTGGTGCCCGAGGCGAAGCTGGAGATCGCGGTATCGATGTGGTCGGCGCCGTTTTCGATGGCCTTCAGTTGGCACATGGTCGCCAGACCCGCGGTGTCGTGGGAGTGGATGAACACTGGCAACGACTGCTCGGCCTTCAACGCCCGGACCAGTTCGCCGGTGGCATACGGAGTCAGCAGACCGGCCATATCCTTGATCGCCACCGAGTCGCAACCCATGGCTTCCATTTGTTTGGCTTGAGCCACAAAAGCGTCGATGGTGTGCACCGGGCTGGTGGTGTAAGCGATGGTGCCTTGGGCATGTTTGCCGGCCGCTTTCACCGCTTCGATGGCCACGCGCAGGTTACGCACATCGTTCATCGCGTCGAAGATGCGGAACACGTCAATGCCGTTGACCGCAGCCTTGGCGACGAAGGCTTTGACCACGTCGTCGCTGTAGTGGCGGTAGCCCAGCAGGTTCTGCCCGCGCAGGAGCATTTGCAGGCGGGTGTTAGGCAGCGCCGCACGCAGTTGGCGCAGGCGCTCCCACGGGTCCTCTTTCAGAAAACGTACGCAGGCATCGAACGTCGCGCCGCCCCAGCATTCCAGCGACCAGTAGCCGACTTTGTCGAGCTTGTCGCAGATCGGCAGCATGTCTTCGGTGCGCATGCGGGTGGCGAGCAGCGATTGGTGAGCGTCGCGCAGGATGGTATCGGTGACAAAAATCTTCTTGGACATTGTTGTATTCCTCACAGGCCTGCGTGGGCGGCGATGGCGGCGGCGATGGCCAGGGCCAGCTCTTCGGGTTTGCGCTTGATCGAGTAGTTGGTCAGTTCAGGATGGCTTTCAACGAAGCTGGTATTGAACTGGCCGCTACGGAATTCCGGGTTGCGCAGGATTTCCTGATAGTAGGCAGCGGTGGTTTTCACGCCTTGCAGACGCATGTCGTCGAGGGCGCGCAGGCCACGGTCCATCGCCTCTTCCCAAGTCAGCGCCCAGACCACCAGCTTCAGGCACATCGAGTCGTAGAACGGCGGGATGGTGTAACCGGTGTAGATCGCCGTGTCGGTGCGCACACCCGGACCGCCGGGGGCGTAGTAACGGGTGATCTTGCCGAAGCTCGGCAGGAAGTTGTTTTTCGGGTCTTCGGCGTTGATGCGGAACTGCAACGCGAAGCCACGGTGCTGAATGTCTTCCTGCTTCACCGACAGCGGCAGGCCGGAGGCGATGCGGATCTGTTCGCGGACGATGTCGATCCCGGTGATTTCTTCGGTGATGGTGTGTTCCACCTGCACCCGGGTGTTCATCTCCATGAAGTACACCTCGCCCTCGGCGAGCAGGAACTCTACGGTGCCGGCGTTCTCGTAGCCGACAGCCTTGGCCGCACGTACCGATAGGTCGCCGATGTAGGCGCGCTGTTCCGGGGTCAGTTGCGGGCTCGGAGCGATTTCGATGAGCTTCTGGTTACGGCGCTGGATCGAGCAGTCACGCTCGAACAGGTGCACGACGTTGCCGAAGCTGTCGCCGAGGATCTGCGCTTCGATGTGCTTGGGATTGACGATGCATTTTTCCAGGAACACTTCCGCCGAACCGAAGGCCTTGGTGGCTTCGGAGATGACGCGGGGGAAATTCTGTTCGAGTTCTTCGCGGCTGTTGCAACGACGGATACCGCGACCGCCACCACCGGAAGTGGCCTTGAGCATTACCGGGTAACCGATACGGTCGCCCTCGGCCAACGCCTCTTCGATGTCCGCAACATTGCCTTCAGTGCCCGGCGTGACCGGCACACCGGCCTTGATCATGCTGCGCCGGGCTTCGGTCTTGTCGCCCATGCGGCGAATGACTTCTGCCGAAGGGCCGATGAATTTGATGCCGCGCTCGGCGCAGATGTCTGCCAGCTCGGCGTTTTCCGAAAGGAAACCGTAACCGGGGTGCAACGCATCGCAGCCGGTTTCAACCGCCAGGTTCACCAGTTTGCGCGGGTTGAGGTAACCGGCCAATGGCTCGGCACCGATGCTATGGGCCTCGTCCGCACGCTTCACATGCAACGCATGACGGTCGGCGTCGGAAAAAATCGCAACCGAGCGAATGCCCATTTCGGCGCAGGCCCGCACGATTCGTACGGCAATCTCACCACGGTTGGCGATCAGGATCTTTGTTATCACTTGGAGGTTCCCTTGAGCCGGTGGCACCACGACCTGCTAGACCCAGGTCGACGCGTGACCAAATGTTTCAATTTAGTCGCAGGTCCACACTAGCGCTCATGAGGGATTAACAAAAATGAATAAAAATTGGGTCAGGCATAAGTAAAGACTTATAGTCAGCGCATCTTTCCGCGTTCAGAGCCTGTAGAAAATGCGTAAGTCCTTGATGCGTATGACATTGCGTCAATTGCAGATCTTCAACGAAGTGTGCGATTTGCGTTCTTACAGCCGCGCGGCGGAAGAAATGTCGCTCACACAACCGGCTGTGAGCCTACAAATTCGTCAGCTGGAAGAGCTGATCGGCCAGCCATTATTCGATTACGTCGGCAAAAAACTCTACATGACCGAGGCCGCCGAAGCACTCCAACGGGCCAGTCGGGATATTTTCGGGCGCCTGGAAAATCTCGATATGCAGCTGTCGGACATGCAGGGCTCGCTGCAGGGCCAACTGAAACTCGCGGTGGAATCCAGCGCCAAATACTTCGTGCCGCACCTGTTCGCAGCGTTCAAGCGCCAGCATCCGGAAGTGAACCTGCAACTGACCGTGGTCAACCGGGGCCAGGTGATTCGCCGCCTCTCCGACAACCGCGACGACCTGGTGATCATGTCGATGGTGCCGCAAGACATGGGCCTGGAGTTTCTGCCGTTTCTCAATAATCCGATTGTTGCCGTGGCGCGTCCGGATCATCCGCTGGCACACATGGGCCCGTTGCGCTTGCAGGACCTTGAACCTTACACATTGCTGATCCGTGAGCCTGGCTCGGGTACGCGATTGGCGTGTGAGGAGTATTTCAAGGAAAAGCGCGTGCACTTCACTCAGACCCAGGAGGTCGCTTCGGCCGAAGCCCAGCGCGAATGCGTGTTGGCGGGTCTGGGCCTGGCGCTGTTGACGCGCCACGCCCTGAACCTGGAACTGGCGACCGGCGGCCTGGTGGAGCTGCCGGTCGAGGAGTTGCCGCTGTTTCGCAGTTGGTGCCTGGTGCAAGCCAAGGCCAAACGGCTGTCACCGGTGGCGCACGCCTTCCTGGCGTTTATCCGCAGCGAGCGCGTGCAGATCAGCGCGCTGGTTGAGCGTTTCGACGGGAAGCTGCGGGCGCTGCCTGCCAGTGATTGATTTCGGGAAAGTCGCCGATTTCGGCTTGAAGCTGACGAAGTTCGAAGCGATCTTCGATAGCGCGGCGAAACTCCATGCGGCGCTGGTCTTCCTGCTGACGACGGGTTTTCGCGGCGCTGTTGCGTTCTTCGTAAGGCTGAGCCATTTCGAGTCTCCCAAGGCGTTTACGGGAGTTTCACGATAGGCGTGAGGGATGACGGTTTGGCTGCCGGAGGATGACAGTCCAATGAATTTGCGTTGTTTTTTGCGGACGCCATCGCGGGCAAGCCCGCTCCCACAGAGCTTTGTGTCGAACACAATATTTGTGAACACCACCTGCCACTGTGGGAGCGGGCTTGCCCGCGATTAAGGTCGGAACGAGCTTACGATGACGTCAGTCATCAGTCATCCAGCGCTTTCACCGCTTTCGGCGACAACCGCAAGCTGCGCAGACTGCGCTTCACACTCTTCAGGTGATTGACCAGGCTCGGCCCGCGCGCCATGGCCACGCCCATCGCCAGCACGTCGATCACCACCAGGTGGGCGATACGCGAGGTCAGCGGCGTATAGATTTCGGTGTCTTCGTGCACATCGATCGCCAGGTTGACGGTGGACAGCTCCGCCAACGGCGTCTGACTCGGACACAGCGTGATCAGCGACGCACCGCTCTCGCGAACGAGGTTGGCGGTGATCAGCAGGTCTTTCGAACGCCCGGACTGGGAAATGCAGATCGCCACGTCAGTCGGCTTCAACGTCACCGCCGACATCGCCTGCATGTGCGGATCGGAATACGCCGCCGCCGTCAGCAGCAGGCGAAAGAACTTGTGCTGGGCATCCGCCGCCACCGCGCCTGAAGCACCGAAGCCGTAGAACTCGACACGCTGCGCCTGCGACATCAGCGTCACCGCGCGCTGCAACTCCACCGGATCGAGCTTCTCGCGAACCTCCATCAGCGTGTGCAGCGTGGTGTCGAAAATCTTCAGGCTGTAATCGGCAACCGAGTCATCTTCATGGATCGCGAACTGACCGAAGCTGGCACCCGCCGCCAGGCTTTGCGCAAGCTTGAGCTTCAGATCCTGAAAACCGGAACAACCGATGGCGCGACAGAAGCGCACGATGGTCGGCTCACTGATGCCGACGCTGTGGGCCAGGTCGGCCATGGAACTGTGCATCACGGCCGCAGGGTCAAGCAGCACGTGGTCGGCGACCTTGAGCTCCGACTTGCGTAACAGGTGACGTGACTGGGCGATGTGTTGCAGCAGATTCAAGGGGCTGGACTCTTCTTATGGTCGGGGATGTAGCAAGCTTGTAGTTATACTACATGAATCGGCTTTTTGCCTGCTCAATGCGTAACTCCATGTCCCCATATCAGGCGCGATGGCATCCATGTAGCCCTTAATCCGGGTTTTCCTGTTCGCGCAAAAGCCCGGCCAGCCCGGCAGCTTCCACCGGTCGGCTGATCAGATAGCCCTGCACTTCATCGCAACGTTCAGCGCGTAAAAATTCCAGCTGCTCCTGCCGCTCAACCCCTTCGGCCACCACTTTCAGTGACAAGCCATGAGCCATGGCAATGATTGCCCGAGTGATTGCCGCATCTTCACTGCCCTCGCCCAGGCCACGAATGAATGCCTGATCGATCTTCACGTAATCCACCGGAATACGCTTGAGGTAACTCAGCGACGAATAGCCGGTGCCGAAATCATCGATGGCCAGTTTCACCCCCAGATCGCGCAGTTGCTGGAACGTCGCGATGATGTGTTCAACGCTGTCGAGCAACTGGCTTTCGGTGAGTTCCAGCTCAAGGTAGTGCGGCGCCAGCCCGGTTTCTTCGAGCACCTGACGCACCAGGCTGACCAGTTTGCCCTGACGCAGTTGATGCACCGACAGATTCACCGAAACACGAATCGGCGCGAGCCCCTGTCGCTGCCATTCGCACGCCTGCCAGCAGGCCTGACGCAACACAAACTCACCGATCGGCCCGATCAGACCGGTCTCCTCGGCCAACCCGATGAAATCCCCCGGCGGCACCCGACCCATCGTCGGATGATCCCAGCGCACCAGCGCCTCCGCCGCATTCAGGCGTCCCGTCTCCAGGCATAGCTTCGGCTGGTAGAACACCTTCAGTTGCTTCTCGTCGATGGCTTTGCGCAGCTGGTTTTCCAGTTGCAAACGCTCAAGGGTGCTGGCCTGCAAGCTCTCGGTGTAGAACTGGAAGTTGTTACCGCCCAGATGCTTGGCATGTTGCATGGCCATATTCGACTGACTGACCAGCGCGGAAATCTCCCGCGCATTGTCCGGCAGCATGCTGATGCCCATCGACGCGCTGACCACCAGCTCATGCCCTTCCACAGTCAGCGGCAGACGCAGCTTGGCCGACAACCGCGTGGCGACACGGGCCAGACTCGACAGGTTGCCGTAGGCATCGAATAGCACTGCAAACTCATCACCGGACAGGCGCGCGATGGTGTCGGCTTCCGGTAAAGCATTAATCAGACGACGGGCCATTTTCTGCAGCAACTGGTCAGCGATTTCATGACCGAGGCTGTCGTTGAGCAACTTGAAGCGATCCAGATTGATGTGCAGCAGCGCCAGACTGCGCCGCCCGCCCTGCCGGACCCGCTGATGCGCTTCGTGCAGACGCTCGCGGAACAGCGAGCGGTTGGCCAGCCCGGTGAGTTCGTCGTAGTGCGTCAGGTAACGCATGCGCTCTTCGGATTCGCGGCGAGCGGAAAGATCGGCGAAGAAACCCACGATATGACTGACATTTCCCCGATGATCGCGCACCGCATTCAGTTGCAGCCACTGCGGGTACAGCTCGCCATTCTTGCGGGTCTCCACCAGTTCGCCCTGCCAACTGCCGTGCTGTTCCAGCGCGTGACGGATCGCTACGTAATGACGACGGGCATCGCGGCTGCATGGCAGCTCGACGACGTTGCGCCCGAGCATGTCGTCGATGTCATAACCGGTGACCCGACTGAAGGCCTGATTGATCGCGATCAACGCGTAGTTCGGGTCGAGAATCACGATGCCTTCGCTGGCCGCTTCGAACACCGTCGCCGCCAGCCTCTGCTGCTCTTCAAGGCTTTTGCTGGCACTGATGTCGCGACGCGTGCCGACCATCCGGATCACTTGCCCGCTGTCGCTGCGCTCCACGGCGCGACCACGGTCTTCGATCCACACCCAGTGGCCATCGCCGTGACGAACGCGATACTCGATCTGATAATCCTCGGTGCGCCCCTTCAGATGTTCGACCAGCGCATGCTTTAGCGGTGGCACGTCTTCCGGGTGCAAGCGCGGCTTGAGGTCACGCAGGATCGCCGTGACGTATTCCGGGGCGAGGCCGAACAGTTCCTGGATTTGCGTGTGATGGACTTCATCGGTTTGCAGATTCCAGTCCCACAGTCCCAGCTCACTGGCCTTCAAGGCCAGCGCCAGGCGCGCTTCGCTTTTGCTCAGGGCCTGATTGGCGGCATCCAGTTCACGGCTGCGCTGGGCGACGCGATCCTCCAGCTCGACCTGCGCTTCGCGCAACTTGCCCTCGGCACAGCGGCGATGGTCGATTTCCGTCGCCAGCTCTTGATTGAGCTGCTCGCTGCGCGACTGCGTTTGCTGCAGGTGTTCGATCAGGCGCTGATTCTGAAAGCGCCGCAGCAAGCTGCGATCAATCAGCCGATTGACCTGCCACGCCACCACGCTCAATGAGCACAGCAGGATCAGCCCGAGCCAGCCCCAGCCTCGCGCCAGTTCATCGCCGCCCCAGAACAGAAAACCAATCGCCGGCAACAGACACGGCAAGGTAAACGACAGAAACGCTGGCAGGCTCACTGCATAGGCGACGCTGGCTGACAGCGTCGCGGCGCCAATCAGGCCGAACACCCAGGCTTGCTGAATGAAGTTGTCGGCAGGCACCAAAGCGATGCCGGCACCGGCCAGGGTCAGGCCGGTCATGGTCGAACCGATCAGGAACATCCGGAACCAGATCGGCTGGGCCTGACGGTTGGGGATCGCCGAGTCGAATGCGGCAACCTGAATCACCCGCAACGCCACCAGCGACAGCAACCACACCAGCCAGACGCTGACCACGAAATAGCGCTGCGGGCTCCAGAGCAAACCGGCGCAGACCAGACCATTGATCAACATGAAAAGGGTGGGCAACAAGGAGCCCTGATACAGCAGGCGCGTGCGCTCCACCGCCATTTCAACGGCATAGTGCTTGCGGATAACCCGGGGTTCCACGGAGGGGCCCGACAGTTCGGCGCTGAGGGTCATGGGCAACGTTCTTGTTCTTATAAGGAGGGCGTGCGCCCGAAACGTGGACGGAGCATACACAAGCCGCCCCCTTTGCCAAACTGCTCCAGATCATAAATCGGGCGAAACTTTACCCGCCTCTCTCGCCGGCAAAACCCTCCAAGCGAGACGGACCAACGCCTGTAGCCGGTGACCGACCGGTCGTCATCGGCAGCACTTTCATCGGCTAATGCAAAGCTCGGTTTGCCCGGGCCTGCGGCGCACCCTAGAATGCCCCGATGCGCGATGATCTCTCCCTTCTGCTGAACTCTCTCAACGATGCCCAACGCCAGGCCGTAGCCGCCCCCGTTGGCCGTCAGTTGGTCCTGGCCGGTGCTGGCTCCGGTAAAACCCGAGTGCTGGTGCACCGTATCGCCTGGTTGATCCAGGTTGAAAACGCCTCGCCCCACTCCATTTTGTCGGTGACTTTCACCAACAAGGCCGCTGCCGAGATGCGTCATCGCATCGAGCAGTTGCTGGGTATCAACCCGGCCGGCATGTGGGTCGGCACCTTCCACGGCCTGGCGCACCGCTTGCTGCGGGCGCACTGGCAGGAGGCCGGGCTGAGCCAGACCTTCCAGATTCTCGACAGCGATGACCAGCAACGCCTGGTCAAGCGGGTGATCCGCGAGCTTGGCCTCGACGAACAACGCTGGCCGGCCCGTCAGGCCCAGTGGTTCATCAACGGGCAGAAAGACGAAGGTCTGCGTCCCAAACACATCCAAGCCAGCGGCGATTTGTATCTGGCGACCATGCGCGGCATCTATGAGGCCTACGAGGCCGCGTGTCAGCGTGCCGGCGTCATCGATTTCTCCGAACTGCTGCTGCGCGCCCTCGATCTGTGGCGCGATCACCCGGGCCTGCTGGCGCATTATCAAAAGCGTTTCCGGCACATTCTGGTGGACGAATTCCAGGACACCAACGCCGTGCAGTACGCCTGGTTGCGCCTGCTCGGCAAGGGTGGCGACAGCCTGATGGTGGTCGGCGACGACGACCAGTCGATCTACGGTTGGCGCGGCGCGAAAATCGAGAACATTCATCAGTACTCGTCCGACTTCCCGGATTCGGTGACCATTCGCCTGGAGCAGAACTACCGCTCCACCGCGGGCATTCTCAAAGCCGCCAACGCTCTGATCGCCAATAACACCGGTCGTCTCGGCAAAGAGCTGTGGACCGATGGCGGCGATGGCGAAGCGATCAATCTGTACGCCGCGTTCAACGAACACGACGAAGCACGCTACGTTGTCGAAACCATCGAAAGCGCGCTGAAAACCGGCTTGGCTCGTAGCGATATCGCGATTCTGTACCGCTCCAACGCCCAGTCGCGCGTTCTGGAAGAAGCCTTGCTGCGTGAGCGCATTCCCTACCGCATCTATGGCGGCCAGCGCTTCTTCGAACGGGCAGAAATCAAGAACGCCATGGCCTACCTGCGCCTGCTCGAAGGTCGCGGCAACGATGCCGCGCTGGAACGGGTGATCAACGTTCCGGCTCGCGGCATCGGCGAGAAAACCGTCGAAGCGATCCGCGACCACGCCCGTCACAGCGATGTGTCGATGTGGGAAGCGATGCGCCAACTGGTCGCCAATAAAGGCCTGACCGGTCGCGCCGCCGGTGCGCTGGGTGCTTTTATCGAACTGATCGAGAACCTCGCCGCCAAGTGCATGGAGATGCCGCTGCATTTGATGACCCAGACTGTCATCGAGCAGTCTGGCCTGATCGCTTATCACGAAGCGGAAAAAGGCGAGAAAGGCCAGGCCCGGGTAGAAAACCTTGAGGAACTGGTCAGCGCCGCGCGCAACTTCGAGAATACCGAAGACGACGAAGAGCTGACGCCACTGGCGGCCTTCCTCGGCCACGCTTCGCTGGAAGCCGGCGACACGCAGGCTGACGAGCATGAAGACAGCATTCAGTTGATGACGCTGCACAGCGCCAAAGGCCTGGAATTCCCTTACGTGTTCCTGGTGGGCATGGAAGAAGGCTTGTTCCCGCACAAGATGAGCCTGGAAGAACCTGGCCGTCTCGAGGAAGAGCGGCGCCTGGCCTACGTGGGCATCACCCGGGCGATGCAGAATCTGGTGATGACCTATGCTGAAACCCGACGCCTGTACGGCAGCGAAACCTACAACAAGGTCTCGCGTTTCGTACGCGAAGTGCCGAAAGGTCTGATTCAGGAAGTACGCCTGTCGAACAGCGTCAGCCGACCGTTCGGCGGCAATCAGTCGATGAGCGGCAGCAACCTGTTCAGCGGCAGCGAGATTCCGGAAACGGGGTTCAGCCTTGGGCAAACAGTTCGTCACTCGATATTCGGTGACGGCGTGATCCTCAACTTCGAAGGTGCAGGTGCACAGGCGCGGGTGCAGGTGAACTTCAGCGAAGGCAGCAAGTGGCTGATGCTGGGGTACGCGAAGCTGGAAGCGATCTAAAGGCAGCCCGTCGTTGCTCATCGTTCCCACGCTCGGCGTGGGAATGCATCCCGTGACGCTCCGCGTCACTGTGGACGCGGAGCGTCCATGGCGGCGTTACCACGCAGAGCGTGGGAACGATCGCACATGAACACTGGAGGCAACACCATGGGCTCAGGCTTCTTTTCTTCCTGGACATTCTGGGCCCTGCTCTCGGCGACTTTCGCTGCTTTGACGGCGATCTTCGGCAAAATCGGCATCGAAAACGTCAACTCTGACTTCGCCACCCTGCTACGCACCATCGTGGTACTCGTCAGCCTGGCCTTGATTCTGTATGCCACGGGCCAATATCAGTCGTTGGGATCAATATCCGCCAAGAGCTATCTGTTCCTGTTGCTGTCCGGTCTGGGCACCGGCGCGTCGTGGCTGTGCTACTTCCGCGCGTTAAAGGTGGGCCCGGCTTCACTGGTCGCTCCGGTGGACAAGCTCAGTGTGGTGTTGGTGGCGGTACTTGGCGTGATGTTGCTGGGTGAGAAACTCGATCTGCGCCAGTGGGGCGGTATCGGCTTGATCACTGCCGGTGTGGTGATGCTGGCGTTTCGTCGCTAGGCAACATTTCCTGCTGAACCTATCCCTTTTTCCTACAGACAAAAGTACAGGGTCCTATTGCCGCGACCGAGCTGAACGTAAGCTGTCAGGCAAAAGCCCGAAACACTCTCTCGCTAGCCAGTGCCACTTGAGCTGTGCAACATGGCGCGCGTGTCTCCACAAACGGGAATTCCCTTTATGAAACGTTTTCTTAGCATCGCCATGGCGTTGTGCATCGGCCTGACGATGAGCCTCGACGCCAATGCCAAGCGCTTTGGTGGTGGCAAAAGCGCCGGCGCTGCGCCGACGCACCAGACCAGCCAGATGGCTCCTTCTTCTCCAGGCATGGGCGGCGCTGCGGCGACCGCGGGTGCTGCCGGTGCCGCCGGTGCTGCTGCCAAGGCTGGCGGCGCTTCGAAATGGCTCGGCCCTCTGGCCGGCATCGCCGCCGGTGGCCTGCTCGCTTCCATGTTCATGGGTGGCGGCTTCCAGGGCATGCAGATTTTCGACATCCTGATCATGGCCCTGATCGCGTTCGTGATCTTCCGCTTCATCGCCGCTCGTCGACGCAAGCAACAGGAGCACCTGGCTCCGGCCGGCGCGCCGATGCAGCGTGAGGCATTCGAGCAGAAGCCTGCTGGCATGGGTTCGATCTTCGGTGGTTCGGCTGCTCCGGCTGCCGCCCGTCCGGTAATCAACGCGCCAGCCTGGTTCAACGAACAGAACTTCCTGGCTGCTGCGCGCAGCCACTTCCAGTCGCTGCAGCAACACTGGGACGCTAACGAAATGGACAAGATCGCCGAGTTCGTGACCCCGCAAATGCTTGAGTTCCTCAAGCGTGAGCGTGCGGATCTGGGCGACGGCTTCCAGTCGACCTACATCGACAACCTTCAGGTGCAACTGGACGGCGTGGATGACCGTGCCGACAAGACCATCGCCACCCTGACCTTCAGCGGTGTGTCGAAGACCTCGCGCTTCGACCAGGGCGAAGTCTTCAGCGAAAGCTGGAACATGGAACGTCCGCAAGGCGAAAACCAGCCTTGGCTGGTAGCCGGTATTCGCCAGAACGGTTGATCCCTTCTGCGCCAGGCAACGGTTAAAGAAAACCCCGGACTTGTCCGGGGTTTTTCTATTTCGCGGTTGCATCTATAGCGAGCTACTGTATAAACCGGCCCATATAAACCGCGCCATTCAAGCAAGAGGATCCCGGACGTGGAAGAAATCATCGAACAACTGCGCGAAGCCAACGAACCCGTACCGGTTCCATTGGAGTTGCCTGACGAAGACCAACTGGTGGAAGTCGAAGAAGAACTCTTCATCAACATTCCATTCGTCTTCAAAGAGTTTTTGCTGACCGTCAGCGACGTGGTTTACGGCAGCCTGGAGCCGGTGACTGTCACCGACCCGCAATCGCATACCTATTTGCCGGATGTGGCAGCGAATGCCTGGGACGCCGGCGTGCCGCGCGATCTGATCCCGATCTGCCAGGACGGCGACAACTATTACTGCGTCGAAGAAGACGGCACCGTGGTGCTGTGGTCCGGCGAAGAAGAGCTGATCACCGAAGAATCCTGGGAATCGGTGTGGCACTGGGCGCGGGACGTCTGGCTGGAAAGCTGATTCGCCCAACGCGCCAGGTGGTCAATGCCCCGACGACTCCTTGTGATTGTCGAGGGTTTCCAGCAAAGCCACCTGCATCCGCGTGTGCACGCGGATGAACCAGCGCCAGAGCAGCGCCGCCACGGCGGCCGCGACCACGGCGATCAGCACGAGCAACTTGTTGGTCGGCAGAATACTGGCCGACAAGGCTGCCAGCAGCAGGAAAATCACCAGCAGCGAGAGGATCGGGATCACCTCGGAGATCACCCGGCGCACTCGCTGCGTGTGCCTTCCGGCCATCTCCGGCTTCACGCCCATCTCGGCCAGCAGCATCGACAGCGCCTTGAGCTTGCGATAGGCAGCGATCAGGAACGGCAACGACACCAGCAACGCCCCGCCCCAGATCAACGCCTTCTGCCAGCTCGGATCGCTGATCCAGTCGTGCAGCGACAGCGAGATGCGTTCGGCGAAGTACGCTCCGGCGAAGAAGATCGCAACCACCAGCGCCAGATTGACCCCCACCTGCAACAGAATCCGCCGGATCATCGACGCCAGCATGGCGCCTTCGCCTTGCGGCTGGATGCTGCGCAGCCACTCGCCGTACATCCCGAACACACGCCCGAGACGCTTAGGCATTGCGGCGGACAGCTTGATCGACAGCGGGTCAGCCGCGCGAATGAGGTAAGGCGTCAGCAGCGTGGTGATGACCGACACCGCCACGGCCACCGGATAGAGGAAGTTGCTGGTGACCTGCAAAGTCATCCCGAGCGCGGCGATGATGAAGGAAAATTCGCCAATCTGTGACAGCCCCATCCCTACCCGCAGTGAGGTGCGTCCGTCATTGCCGGCGATAAACGCACCGAGCCCGCAGGACAGCATCTTGCCAAGCACCACCGCTACAGTGATGACCGCAATCGGCCACGCGTACTGGAGAAGAATCATCGGGTCGAGCATCAAGCCGATGGCGACAAAGAAAATCGCGCTGAACAGGTCACGCACCGGCTCGATCAGCCGCTCGATCTTCAGCAGTTGCCGCGACTCGGCCATGATCGCGCCGATCAGGAACGCGCCCAGCACCATGCTGTATTCGAGCTTGACCACCAGCAGGCAGAAGCCGAAACACAGGCCCAGCACGGTGATCAGCAACATCTCGTTGCTGTCGAATTTGGCGACGTAGGCCAGCAAACGTGGCACCAGCAGAATGCCGATGACCAGTGCGACGATCATGAACAGCGACAACTTGCCCACCGTGGAGAACACTTCGCCGGAACTGACGGTGCCGCTGACCGCGATGCTTGAGAGCAAAGCGATGATGCCGATGCCGAGAATGTCCTCGACGATCAGCACGCCGAAGATCAACTGCGCAAAACGCTCGTTCTTCATCTTCAGATCATTGAGCGCCTTGACGATGATGGTGGTCGAGGAGATCGCCAGAATTGCGCCGAGGAACAGCGAATCCATGGTGTTCCAGTCGAACCAGCGACCTATTTCATAGCCAATCCAGATCATCAGGACGATTTCGAGGAACGCCGCAATAAACGCCGTGGCACCGACCTTGAACAGCTTGCGCAGGCTGAACTCCAGCCCGAGACAGAACATCAGGAAGATCACTCCCAGCTCGGCGAGGGTCTTGATGGTTTCTTCATCGTGGATCAGGCCGAATGGCGGGGTGTGCGGGCCGATGATGAACCCCGCGACGATGTAGCCCAGCACCACCGGCTGCTTGAAACGGTGAAACAGGACAGTCACCACACCCGCGACCAACATGATCACTGCCAGGTCCTGAATAAAACTGATGGCATGCATGGCGTGGGCTCCTTGAATGACGAGGCTCGCAGTCAGGCGTCAGAAAGATCTGAGCGAGCAGGGTAAAAATCCGCTTTTCGTGTGGGAATTGCCCTTGGGGTGGGCTTTTGCAGGGTAACACCGCGACTTACGCCTGAAAGGCGGTGCAATATATGGAAACAGATCGATCCCGGCGTGACGGCGGCCAGTCGCCCGGCGTCCCGATAACGGTGCTTTTGAAAAGCGACCAGGCGCCCGCAGAGGCGCTTCCAGCAAACCAGCCTTGAACCGTGAGAACGTTATGGAACCCGGAAACGCCCAGCTGTCGATGACGGTACTGATAACCCCCGACATGGCCAACTTCTCTGGCAATGTCCACGGCGGCACCCTGCTCAAATACCTCGACGAAGTGGCCTACGCCTGCGCGAGCCGTTATGCCGGCCGCTACGTGGTGACGCTATCGGTGGATCAGGTGATTTTCCGCGAGCCGATTCATGTTGGCGAACTGGTGACCTTCCTCGCGTCGGTCAACTACACCGGCAATACCTCGATGGAGGTCGGCATCAAAGTGGTGACGGAAAACATCCGTGAGCGCTCGGTGCGCCACACTAATAGCTGTTTCTTCACCATGGTCGCGGTGGATGACCAGCGCAAACCGGCCGCCGTGCCGCCGCTGCAACCGCAGAACAGTGAAGACAAACGCCGCTACATGCAGGCTCAGCAGCGCCGGCAGATTCGCCAGGAGCTGGAAAAGCGCTATCAGGAGATCAAGGGCGACGCCTGAGATTGATAGCGATCTGACGAAAGCTTTCGCGAGCAGGCTCGTTCCCACATAGGATCGGTGGCGTACACAAAACCAAATGTGGGAGCCAGCCTGCTCGCGAATGGGGTAACGCAGTCTTACAGACTGATCGCGGTCGCCTCGAACTTCACCCGCGGATGCGCAATCCGATCCTGCGCCCGCACCAGTTGCAGCTCATAACTGGCGCACGCCTGAGTCTCCAGCAGCACTTCATGCACCGCCGCCGCCGTGAATTCGAACGCAGCGACCAGACTGTCGCCCAGTAAAACCCGCGCCAGGAACAATCCGGACGTCAGGTCGCCCACGCCCACCGGCTGACGCGGAAATGCCAGCAGCGGGCGACGCAGATGCCAACTGCCCTCGGCGGTTACCAACAACATCTCGAAACCATCCGCCGGCTTGCCCGGGTAATCCAGATGCTTGACCAGCACGGCTTTCGGCCCACGCGCCAGTAGCGCCCGCGCCATCGCCAGGCAATCGAACAGCGACTGCGGCTTGCGCCCGGAGAAGCTGTCCAGCTCCAGTTGATTCGGGCACATGAAGTCCGCCACGGTGGCCGCCTCGTCCAACAGAAAGTCGCTGACTTCGGCGGGCACACTGCAACCCTTCTCCGGATGCCCCATCACCGGATCGCACAGATACAAAGCCTTGGGATTGACCGCTTTGATGCGCGCCACACCACTGAGAATCGCCCGGCCCTGCGCCGCGCTGCCGAGATAGCCGGACAGCACTGCGTCGCAGTTGCCCAGCTCGCCGATGGCCGCGATGCCTTCGATCAATTCGGGAATCTGCTGCGGCGGCAGCACTTCGCCCGCCCATTGGCCGTACTGCGTGTGGTTGGAAAACTGCACGGTGTTGAGTGGCCAGACATTCACCCCGACGCGCTGCATCGGAAAAACCGCAGCGCTGTTGCCGGCGTGGCCGAACACCACGTGGGACTGGATGGCGAGCAGATGAGGCGTACGTTTCATTCGGGTTTTTCCGTAAAACGATTGAAATTCAAGCCGCGCAGTATGCGACGAAACGCAGCCTGTACGACAGACCGGCGACGCAGTTAAGCTGACGCTATCTTTTGGAGTCCCTTGTTGATGCTGACCCTCGAAAACATCTTCGTGCTGATGCTGTTCGCCGCTGCCGGCGCCTGGTTGTGGCACAACCATGGCTTGCGCGAGCGGGCGCTGGAACGGGTCAAGCAGCATTGCCTGAACGTGCGTGTCGAGCTGCTCGACGGCAACGTGGCGCTGAAGAAGATCGGTTTCATCAAGGACGCCAACGGCCGCCGACGTCTGGCGCGGGTGTACAACTTCGAGTTCACCGTAACCGGCGAGACCCGTCACAACGGCACCATCACCCAGTTTGGCGCGCACAGTGCGCAGATCGAGCTGGCGCCCTACCCGGCACCGTTCGACGATACGCCGCCAGTGGTCGAGGTGCACAAGCCACGGGCCGAGGTGATCGAGCTGAGTCAGTGGCGGCAGGAACACACCAAGTGGAAGCCGTGAATCAGCTCGGCTGAATCCGGCACTGCGCCAACCCGGCCTGCAACTCGGCGATGCTCTGTGGATCGGCGAAAATCAGTTCGATCCGTGAGTCCTTGCGCCATTCACTGGTTTGCCAAATCAGCGCTGCGTTATCCAGAGCATTGGCTGACGTCCAGCCATCGGTGCTGTGGATAACCATTTTCGCTCTGTTCCAGGTAAGACCGCTGAGCCAATCGTCGAGGCTTTGTCGATCGAATGTCTGGCTCGGATGCCAGCGCCAACCGACACTCCATCCGCCCTCCTGCGCCTGACTCAGACAAATCGGCAGCGTCGGGTCGCTCCAGAGCGCCGGCATTGGCGCGGCACCGTTTGGCATGATCAGGTTATCCACAGCTGCCACCGCTCGAATGGCCAACCCCGGCAATTCGCTCACTGACAGTTGTGCCTGCTGTGTCCAGATCTGCCTGACTGGCGGCAACTGACTGGATATCGTCTGTCGGGCGGCTTCATCCAGATTTTCAGCCTTGTTCAGCAACAGCAAACCGGCGCTGGCCAATGCTTGCTGTTGAGCTGCCGGCAACGGTTTACCCGCCTGGAGTGCTTGAGCATCCAGTACCAAAACACACGGCTGAACCGTCAGTACACCCAGCCATGGCGCCTCGCTCAGTTGCTTGAGCAATTGCGCAGGATGGCCCAGTCCGGACGGTTCTATAAACAGCCGATGCGGCCTGGCCTTGCGCAGCAACCGTCCAAGGCCGATCTGAAACGGCGCACCATTCACGCAACACAAACAGCCCCCGGCCACTTCGCCCAGTGCGATACCATCGCCGTCGCGGGTCAGCAGCGCGGCATCGAGGCCGATCTGACCGAACTCGTTGATCAGCACCGCCCAGCGCTCATCCGCCGGCCGTTGCGCCATGAGCTGGCGAATCAGGCTGGTCTTGCCAGCGCCCAGCGGGCCTGCGATGACATGGGTAGGAATGTTCTGCAACATGGCTGGCACTTGTCTGAGGAGAGTTTCTGAGGGGGTCGAAGATGCGTTTAAACGGATGGTCGTTGCTGTTGCTGCTGGTGTCGAGCGAAGTCCTGGCCCAGGCCTGCGTGGTGCATAGCCAAGGCGAACGGCTCGACGTCAAAGTCTGCCAGCAGAACCGCAACATCCCGGAACAACTGTTTAACGACGGCTTCTGTCAGCCAACGCTGGCCGGGCAAAAGGTCGACGTGCAGTACGTCGATCAATGCCCGAGCGGGGCATTTGGCGTGTGCAGCAACGCCCAAGTCGCCAATATGCCCTATCGCCAGGATATCCACTATTACGGCGTCGCCACCGATGCGGCCTACTTGAAGCCGTATTGCGAAAGTCAGAGCCAAGGCGCGTGGCTCAAGCCTTGAAGCGCTAGCCGAGCCAGTCGAGGGTCAGCATCAACCGACGCTCGCCGGGCGCCAATTGCGGCGAGCGGTGGATCAGCCCGAAACCTTCGTTGCCGTGCCATTTTTCGCCTTTCAATAGCGCCACTTCGCCACTCTTGAGTCGCTGAATCTGCCGGGACTCGTGCGGCTCGGCGTTTGCCTGGCCAAGCTGACGACGATCCATTGCCCCTTCCTTGAGCCATTCACTGCCAATGCCCGCATAGGTCGTGATCAGCCGCACCGGAACATGGTCGACGTGGAAACGCGGGCACATGGCCTTATCCAGCACGCGCAAGCGCAGGCCAATACGCCGCGCACCGAGCAGGCAGGCGAACGCGCCGACCAGCCATTTCAAGTCAGCGATAAAGCCTTCGTAACCCTCCAGATCGCGGAAGCTTGTGGCCAGCCCAGTGAGATCAGGATCGGCGTCTTCGTCATTGATCTCCAGGCACAGCGACTCGGCCAAGGGTACGTTGAGTGACAGCAGCAAACTGGCAAAGTCGGCGATGTGCAGCGGCAATTGACGCTGCCATATGGCGAGGTTTACGTCATCTTCAAGAATCCGTATCAGTGCTTTTGGCGTATTGCCTTGATGCTGATGACGCGTACGGTCGTGGAGCATTTTCAACGCGAGCATCAGGCCACCTCTGCGTGCCAAGGGCCAAACGGATCCGCCAGCAACCGCCAGCCTTCCACACCGAGCGCCATTTCCTCGTCGGTCAGCAGGCAATCATCGAGTTCGCCTGAGAGCTGAGGGAAATTGATGTTCTGGCCGATGAACACCAGCTCCTGACGACAATCTCCGACGCTCGGCGTCCAGTTTTCCATGATCGCCAGGGTGCTTTCCTGATCTTGCGGCCACTGGTCTTTTGGCACAAAACGCCACCAACGCCCGGCAAAACCATGACGCATCAAACCGCCGGCCTGCGACCAACTGCCGGCGTCATTCGGCTTGCTGGCCAGCCAGAAAAAACCTTTGGAGCGCAGCAATTTGCCGTTGAGCCACGGGCGGTCGATGAAGTTGAAGAAGCGTTGCGGGTGAAAGGGTCGGCGCGCGCGATAAGCAGTGGATGCGATGCCGTACTCGTCGGTTTCCGGGACGTGCGCACCGCGCAATTCCTTTAACCAACCCGGCGCTTGTGCGGCTTTCTCGAAGTCGAAACGGCCGGTATTGATAATGCTCTCCAGCGGTACCTCCCCCATCACCATCGGGATGATCTCGGCGTGGGCGTTGAGGCGCTTGAGAATGGCGACCAGTTCTTCACGCTCCCGCTGGCTGATCAAATCGATCTTGCTGATCAGCAGTACATCGGCGAATTCGATTTGCTCGATCAACAAGTCGGTGATGGAGCGTTCGTCCTCTTCGCCAAGAACTTCCCCGCGGGAGGCGAGACTTTCTGCGGCCTGATAGTCGAGGAGGAAATTCACCCCGTCGACTACAGTGACCATGGTGTCCAGCCGCGCGATATCGGCGAGGCTTTGGCCCTGCTCATCGCGGAAGGTGAAGGTCTCCGCGACCGGCAGAGGCTCGGAGATGCCGGTGGATTCGATCAACAAGTAATCGAATCGTCCATCGCGGGCCAGTTTGCTGACTTCTTCAAGCAAGTCTTCGCGTAACGTACAGCAGATACAGCCATTACTCATTTCTACAAGCTTTTCTTCAGCGCGGTTCAGGCTTACATCACGCTGAACTTCGCTGCCATCGATATTGATCTCGCTCATATCGTTGACGATGACTGCCACACGCAGCCCTTGCCGATTACGTAGTACGTAATTCAAAAGTGTACTTTTTCCGGCGCCCAAAAATCCGGAAAGAACGGTCACAGGCAGTGCGGCTGACATTGGGTAATCCTCTACAAGTGGCAGCCGATCTGCGCTTTTGCGTAGCGCTGGACGTTTTTTGGCTTCAGACAATGGATTCGCATGAAGCTAAACGCTTGAAATCGACCGAATCAGGCTCAGTTCAAATTGATGTTATAGTATAACAATGTGAATTAGCCAGCCCCGCCCTTGCTCTTCACGACCAAGAGTCGGAAGCTGCGATCAATACGCCGCTCAGGAAATGTCATGAAAGAAGCGCTGAAATGCTCAATATTGAGTCTGGCGTTGTTAACGGCCGCTAGCGCCTGGGGGAAAAATCCTGCGCCCGCCACCTGCACGCGTAGCGCCAATCTGCTGGCCTGCATGGATGCCGACGGCAATGCCTACAGCGTCAACACTGTTGGCAGTACGCTCTACCTGCGAGGTTTCGAGAAGAACGGCCAACGCTATTGGGCACAAACCAACAGCCGCTTCGGCCAATTGACGTTCTTCACCGGTATCGCCTCCGACGGTGAAGCCTGGGTGGGCTACACCCGACGCGTGGGTTGGACGACGATCAATCGTTTCTCCAGCTCGGGAGGCAGTAGCGCAAAATTTACCTGTAGTCGGATTAGCGGCTGCTAAACCAGGCTTTTGGGCTGCTCCTGCTGCCAGGCCAGAAAGCTGTCGATCGGCGGATTTTTCTGAAAGTAGCGCTGCAAGCCCTCGTACAACCCGTCCGCAATGGCCTGCTGATGTCTCTTGGTGACTAAACGTTGACTGTCGCGAGCATTGGAAATGAAGCCGGTTTCCACCAGGATCGATGGCACATCGGGTGACTTGAGCACTGCAAATCCTGCCTGTTCCACACGCTTCTGATGCAGTGTGGTAATCCCCGCCAGACTCTCCAGAATCTTGCTGCCAAGCTGCAAACTGGCAGCAATGGTGGCGTTCATCGACATGTCGAGGATGACACCCGCAAGCATCGGATCCTTGTCTTTGAGGTTGAGCAGACTTGTTGCGCCAAGCAAATCCGCACCGTTCTCGCGCTGCGCCATGAACCGCGCAGTCGCCGATGTCGCACCACCTTCGGAGAGGCAGTAAACCGATGCGCCTGAGGCCGTCAGTCGCGGCGCTGCGTCAGCATGCACGGAGATAAACAGGTCAGCCTTATGCTGACGGGCAATCTCCACCCGCTTGCGCAAGGGCACAAAAAAGTCGTCGTTTCGCACTAGTTTTACGTCAAAGCCCTTCTCTTTTTTCAGGCGCTTGGCGAGCATCTGAGCGATTGAAAGTACAACGTCCTTCTCACGCTCACCTTTCGCGCCAACTGCGCCGGGATCTTTGCCGCCATGGCCAGGATCGACAACCACAATGATGTCGCGCTTTCGATGGGCCTTAATCGCAGGTGTTTCACGTGGAACCATTGCGACTGTCGACTCTTGTTTTGCGCTGACCAGATCCAGAACCAGACGATGACCTTGACCATCCTGAGGGGCCAACAGGAAGCTGTTAACCCGCACTGGAATCTTCAGATCGAGAACGATACGGGTGTCGCCCAGCCCCGTTTGTCCTGATCGAATCGAACGAATCACCGTGTCGTTGAGAGCCAGTTGGCTCAAATCTCCACTGAGCGTTGCACCGCTCAAATCAATAATAAGCCGCTCTGGTGCGCTGAGGCTGAACGCATTGTATCGAACAGGTGCGCTTAAATCGAACACCAACCGAAGCTTTTTATCGGAGCGCCAGAACCTCGCTTGGCGGATTTGTGTCGCGGAGCCACTTATAGGTAAAGCGAAGGCGGCGCTGGCTAGAATCAGAGTGAGCAAATGACGTCTGTGCATATGAAAGCCTGTTCATGAAAAAGGCATCGTGATTTGAATTGTTATAATGTAACATCCAATTCAATCAACACGATGGTTCCGAACATGAATTCGCTGACACTCCCGGATATCGCCGCACAATCTGCTCGCCAAGCCTTGCCGCTCGAATGGGTGGGCATGTGCGGCATAGCGCTACCGGTCTTGTTAGATGGCCAACGCTTGACCGCGAAGGCTGATGCAGGCGTGAGCCTTGACGATGGTGAAGCGCGCGGTATTCACATGTCGCGCCTGTATCTGGCTTTGGAAGCCCTTGAGGAGGAGAACCTCCGCCCTGCTCTATTGCGCCGACTTCTCCAGTTTTTCCTCGACAGCCACCATGGTTTATCCACTAACGCCTACCTGAATATTCATACCAATTTGCTGCTGAAAAGGCCGGCGATGGTCAGCCCTCTGGCTGGGTGGAAGTCCTACCCCGCGATCATTTCAGCCAGCCTGAAAAACACAGTGTTCCACGTGGAACTCAAAATCGAGGTGCCATACTCTTCAACTTGTCCATGCTCAGCAGCCTTGGCGAGACAATTGATCCAGCAACAATTCATCAATGATTTCGCCAACAAGCCACTGCAACATGCCGAAGTTCTAACCTGGCTAGGCTCGTCCCAAGGCATTGTTGCCACGCCACACAGTCAACGCAGCACCGCCCAACTGCACGTGCACCTCGACGAATTTATAGACGAGTTGCCGCTGAGCACGATCATCAACGACGCTGAAGCAGCGCTCGGCACCGCCGTACAAACGGCGGTGAAACGTGCGGACGAACAAGCCTTCGCCTTGGCCAATGGGCAGAACCTGATGTTCTGCGAAGACGCCGCACGCCGATTGAATCTCGCGCTACGCCGCTCCCCGGGAGTCAGCGCACTCCACCTGCGAGTGATTCACGCCGAAAGCCTCCATGCCCATGACGCTGTCGCGGAAAGCACCTGGCACCGGGAGCTCGCATGATTCGCTGCCAGGACCTGAGCTGGGGCGCACCCGGCCAAGCACTCACTTCGCCTCTGACCCTTGAGCTTGAAAGCGGCAGTCTGACGGCAATCATCGGAGCCAATGGTTGTGGCAAAAGCAGCCTGCTGAAAGTCATTGCCGGACTGCAAAAACCCTTGGCAGGACAGGTCACCCTGAGTGTTCCACGTCAAAGTGGTGTGTCCTTCCTCCCACAACAACAGCATCTGGATCGTCAATTCCCGATCAGCCTCCAGGAACTGGTTGCCGCGGGATTCTGGGGTCGCAGACTTTCCACCCAATTGCGTGCCCAGCGCCTCGCCGCGGCATTGGAAGCCTGGCACCTGAATGGCCTCGACAATCGCCCGCTGATGGCGCTGTCCGGTGGTGAACTACAACGCGCGCTCCTCGCGCGATTGAGCCTGACCGACTCGCCTGTGCTGCTCCTCGACGAACCCCACGCCGCACTCGATGAACTGGGTCAACAGCTCCTGTGGCAACACATCCACGCCTGGCACGCCGAAGGACGAACGCTGGTCGTGGTCTGCCATGACCTCGCCGCCGTTCGCCAACACATCCCGAAAACGCTGCTGATCAAAAACCGAACTTGCGTTTACGGCGCGAGCGCAGAACTCATCCAGCAGTCCCCGCACATGCAGGTGGCCTGATGCTCACTGTCACCCTATGGCAACCGTTCTACGAGTTCCTCTTCATGCGTCGCGCATTGCTTGGCGGCCTGGTGTTGGCCTGCAGCACTGCGCCGCTCGGGGTGTTCTTGATCCTGCGGCGCATGAGCCTGATTGGTGACGCCGTCGCCCACGGCATCCTCCCCGGAGCAGCACTTGGCTTTTGGTTCGCCGGCCTGAGTTTGCCGGCGCTGACACTCGGCGGTCTCGGAGCAGGCCTGAGCATGGCCGGCCTCGCTGCATGGATTACCCGCCGTACCGGCCTGCGTGAAGACGCAAGCCTGGCGGCGATCTATCCCATATCGCTGGCCTGCGGTGTGTTGATTCTGGGTATGGCCGGTAAACGCCTCGACCTGCTGCACCTGTTGTTCGGCTCAGCATTGGCCGTCGATGGCCCGACCCTCACCGGCATGTTGTGGGTCTCGGCATTCAGCTTGATTGCCATGATGTTCATCTACAAGCCGCTGCTGCTCGACACCCTCGATCCATTATTCCTGCGAACCGTCAGCCGCCTCGGCCCACTCGCCCACGGCGTGTTCCTGACCCTGGTCGTACTGAATCTGGTGATCGGATTCCAGGCAATCGGCGCGCTCATGGTCGTCGGATTGATGATGCTACCCGCCGCTGCCTCACGTTTCTGGAGTCGACGCTTGCCGATCCTGATTGCCATCGCCGCCCTCCTCGGCTGCTTGTCGGTGTGGCTCGGCTTGTTGCTGTCTTTCTATTACTCGCTACCCAGCGGCCCGGCCATCGTATTGGTAGCCGGCGTCGGTTATCTGCTGTCCGTGGTGTTCGGACCGATACATGGTCTGCTGCGCCGCCCACCGTTGCTCACATCCCAATGAGGTGTTTCCCGATGCGTGTTCTACTCGTGCTGTTCAGCCTGATGCTGTCGATGTCGTTGTCGGCGGCGGAGAAATTGCCGGTGGTCACCAGCTTCAGCATCCTCGCCGATATGGTTCATCACGTCGGCGGCGAGCACCTTCAGATCACCAATCTGGTCGGCCGGGACGCTGACGCGCACATCTACGAACCGACGCCGGACGACGCCAAAGCGTTGCTCAAGGCCAAATTGATCTTCAAGAACGGTCTGGGTTTTGAACCCTGGCTTGATCGTCTGGTAACCAGCACTGAAACCAAAGCCACCATCATCAGTGCCAGCCATGGTGTGATTCCGCGTTCGTTGGATGAGGACGGCGAAACCGTTCCCGATCCACATGCCTGGCACAATCTGGCCAACGCCGAGTTGTACATCGCCAACATCACCAAGGCACTGATCGCCGCCGACCCGACGAACAAGGCGGACTACGAGCGCAACAGCCAATCCTATTTGAAGCAGATCTACGCCCTGCTCGCCGAAGCCAAGGCCAAACTCGGTTCGCTGCCGCCGGGCAATCGCAAGATCGTCACCAGCCACGATGCCTTCGGTTACCTCGGTCAGGCGTACGGCATCGACTTCATGGCACCGCAAGGATTGTCCACCGAGCGTGAACCGTCAGCGGCGGAAGTGGCGGCGCTGATTACCCAGATCCGTCAGGCCAACGTCAAAGCGGTGTTCATGGAAAACATCAAGGACGCGCGCCTGCTCAAACAGATCGCCGACGAAAGCGGCGCACACATTGGCGGCACGCTCTACTCCGATGCCCTGGCTGCCAGCGGCCCGGCCAGCACCTTCACCGGGCTGTTCGAATACAACCTCAACACCCTTTACGACGCGCTGAGCCAACCATGATCCGCAAAAATCCTTCAGGCGATCTGCCGCAAATTGCCGAGTCGGCCTACGTCGATAAAACCGCGATCATCTGCGGCAAAGTGCTGATCGGCGAAAACGTTTTCGTCGGCCCCTACGCGGTTATCCGCGCCGACGAAGTCGACGCGACTGGCGAGATGGAGCCAATCACCATCGGCGCCAATTCGAACATTCAGGACGGCGTGGTCATCCATTCCAAGTCCGGCGCGGCGGTGACCATTGGCCAATACACGTCCATCGCCCACCGCTCGATCGTGCACGGCCCCTGCGTGGTCGGCGACCGAGTATTCATCGGCTTCAACAGCGTGTTGTTCAATTGCGTAGTCGGCAATGGTTGTGTGGTACGCCACAACTCGGTGGTCGACGGGCGCGACTTGCCGGATGCGTTCTACGTACCCTCCACTACGCGCATTGGCCCGAACACCGACCTCTCGTTATTCCCGCCGGTGAGTGTCAGTGCCTCGGAGTTTTCCGAAGACGTGGCGCGAACCAATGTCGATCTGGTGCGCGGCTACAAAGCCTTGCAGAACGAGTTCTGAACCATGAGCAGTGTGCTGATCCGCAACGCACGGCTGGTCAACGAGGGACGGGAGTTCGACAGCGATCTATTGGTCAGCAACGGTCGCATCGTCAAGATTGCCCGCAGTATCGAAGGCGAAAACGCGAGCGTGGAAATCGATGCCAGCGGCCAATGGCTGCTGCCGGGCATGATCGATGACCAGGTGCATTTCCGCGAACCCGGCGCGCCGGCCAAGGGCAGCATTCATACCGAATCGCGCGCGGCAGTCGCGGGGGGTATCACCAGTTTCATGGACATGCCCAATACCCATCCGGCGACTCTCACCCTTGAAGCACTGGCCGACAAGAAGCGTCGGGCAGCGATCAATTCGGTGGCCAATTACGGCTTTCACTTCGGAGTCAGCCAGAACAACCTCGACACCGTGGCCGCGCTCAATCCTTGCGAGGTGGCCGGGGTCAAAGTGTTCATGGGCGCCTCGACCGGCAACATGCTGGTCGATGATCCGCAAATTCTTGAACGGCTGTTTGCTGAAGTACCAACGATCCTGCTGGCTCACTGCGAACACACGCCGAGCATCGACACCAATGCGGCCAGACTGCGTGAACGGTTCGGCGATCGTTTGCCGCCAGAGGCGCATTCGCTGATTCGCAATGCTGAAACCTGTTATCGCTCCTCCTCGCTGGCCGTGGACCTGGCCAAACGTCACGGCACTCGCCTGCACGTTTTGCACCTGAGCACCGCTCGCGAACTCGAACTGTTCGAGGACAAACCGCTGGCGCAAAAACGCATCACCGCAGAAGTCTGCCTGCACCATTTGTTGTTCGATGATCGCGACTATCCAAACCTCGGCAACCTGATCAAATGCAATCCGGCGATCAAGAGCCAAGCCGACCGCGATGCATTGCGACAGGCATTACTGAGCAGTCGACTGGATGTGATCGGCAGTGATCACGCGCCGCATACCTGGGCCGAAAAGCAGCGACCCTACGCCGAGGCGCCGTCGGGTTTGCCATTGGTGCAGCATGCGCTGCCGGCGTTACTGGAACTGGTGGCGGATGGCGTGGTGCCGCTGACTACGCTGGTGGCGAAGACCAGTCACCGCGTGGCGGACCTGTTTGCCATTCCGGATCGTGGTTATCTGCGCGAGGGCTATTGGGCAGATCTGGTATTGGTTCAACCGCAGATGTCGGAGGTGTGTCGACAACCGATACTGTCGCAATGCGGATGGACACCGTTTGCGGGTCGAAGCTTTCGGCATCGGGTGAGCACAACGCTGGTGTCGGGGCAGATCGCCTGGCGCGAGGGTCGCGTGAATGATGGGTGTCGGGGATTGCCGCTGCGGTTCATGCGTTGATTTTACTGACGCCTTCGCGAGCAAGCCCGCTCCCACAGGTTCAGCGTGATCCTGTGGGAGCGGGCTTGCTCGCGAAGCTTTTAAGCTCTTGGTTTGACGGCGCCGCAATCCTGACCCAACCACACCGCGCGGGTTTCCAGACTGCCCTTCTGATTGATGCCGATCGCGTTGAACGTACCGTTGGCGACCGTGGTGAACTCCCGATCACTGAGGAACGTCGCTACACCCGTACCCTGCGCTTTCGGGCAGCTGAAACGAAACTTCCATTGGTTGCCGCTGCGCTCGGTGATCTGCTGCTTGCAACCCGATTGCGGATCGGCCAGCGGAATATCGTTGGTCGCCACTTGCTCAGGTGTCAGGCAAGCGCGGATCCCCTTGCCGCCGATATTGATACCGTTCTTCTCCAGCGCCGCCCGCTGCTGCGGGGTCATCTGGCCCTGAAGCTGGCCAAGGATCGATTGCACATCCATCGGCTGATCATCGACCTTCACATTGCTTGAGGTCATTTCCCACAGACCCGGCTGCAGCATTTGCGCCTGCGCAATCACCGGCAATGCCAAACCCAGGCCCAGCGCCAAACCCAGCAGACGAACGTTCATCGAATAACTCCTGATCAGTAGTGGCCGTTAGACGTCGGCCGATTGCTTCGGTTCATGCACCAATTAAATAGCGACATTCGCCACAGAACATGGTCTGTTAAGGCATTGAATCTTGAGGAGCAAGGCTGCCCCATGGATTATTTCGGACCGCACATTTTCGGTTATTTGATCGCCCTGATACACACCCTTGGTTTGATCGCTGCGATTCACGCGGTGCTGACCGTGCGCACGGCTCAAGGCTCGATCGCCTGGGCATTGTCGCTGATCTTCATTCCTTACCTGACGCTTATTCCGTATCTGGTGTTCGGCCGCAGCACCTTCGATGGTTACATCAAGGCGCGCCGCCAGGCCAACGAACATATGCGTCAGGCCATCTCCGAACTGAACTGGCGTCCCTGGGTGGAAGAAGCCCTGACCGCTCGCGCCTCGAAAGCCTACGCATCGCTGCGTGCGATGCCGAAACTGGGGCGCATGCCATGTCTGGCCAACAACGAAGTCCAATTACTGGTAAACGGCACCGCGACGTTCGAGGCAATCTTCCACGCTATCGACCAAGCGAAGGAAGCCGTGCTGATCCAGTTTTTCATCATCCACGATGATCGACTCGGCCAACGTCTGCGCGACCTGCTGTTGAAGAAAGCCGCCGAAGGCGTGGCGATTCATTTGCTCTACGACCGCATTGGCAGTCACGCCCTGCCCCACAGTTATGTGCAGGCGTTACGCGATGGCGGCGTCGAGGTCAAAGCGTTCGCCACGCGCAGTGGCTGGCTCAACCGCTTTCAGGTCAACTTCCGTAATCACCGCAAGATTGTCGTGGTCGATGGCGTGGTCGGTTTTGTCGGCGGGCACAACGTCGGCGATGAATACATGGGCGAGAAGCCTCCACTGGCACCTTGGCGCGACACCCACGTAAAAGTGCGCGGCCCGGTAGTGGCGTGCATGCAGGAATCGTTTGCCGAAGACTGGTTCTGGGCCGCCCGTGCATTGCCACCGTTGATCCTGCCGGATGAATACCCGGATGACGGCGTGCTCTGCCAATTGCTCGCCAGTGGCCCGGCGGATGCCTACGAAACCTGTTCGCTGTTCTTCGTCGAAGCCATCCACGCGGCGACGGAACGGGTGTGGATCACCAGCCCGTACTTCATTCCCGATGAAGCCGTGTTCGCCGCTTTACGCCTGGCGGTGTTGCGCGGGGTCGATGTACGTTTGCTGCTGCCGTCGCGGCCCGATCACCGCATTGTTTATGCCGCCTCCAGCCTTTACGCCTTTGAAGCGGTTCGCGCCGGCGTGCGGGTGTTCCGCTACGAACCCGGTTTCCTGCATCAGAAAGTGGTGTTGATCGACAGCGAGATCAGCGCCATTGGCAGCGCCAATCTGGACAACCGTTCGTTCCGGTTGAATTTCGAGGTGATGCTGCTGACCGTCGACAGCGCCTTCGCCGCCAGTGTGGAACACATGCTGATCAAGGATTTCGAGCAATCCTACGAGATCGCCAAAGAAGAAAGCCGGGAGATCCACCGCCTGCAACAGGTCGGCATGCGGATCGCCCGGCTGATTTCACCGATTCTTTGAAACGCCTCTCTACCGAAAGGAAAGAGGTGACCAAGGGTCAAGGGTGATAGATGTCGTCGCGAGTCCATGGCAATTCATGGCTGCCATCGGCATGCGCCTTCACCGCAAGGATCTGGTGCAGATTGATCCAGCCACGTGCGAACGCATAGGCGCAACCGGCCAGGTACAGACGCCAGATCCGTAGCGCCTGATCGGGCACCAGTTTCCCCGCCGCTTCCAGGTTATCTTCCAGCCGCTCGCTCCAATGATCCAGCGTACGCGCGTAGTGCAGACGCAGACTTTCGACGTCGACGATCTCCAGCCCTGCTTCACTGATCTCGGCCGAGATCATCGCCAGATGCGGCAGCTCACCGTTGGGGAATACGTATTTCTCGATGAAGTCCCCGGCACCACGCCCCACCGGGCGGCCATCGGTGTGTTTGGCGGTGATGCCGTGATTCATCACCAGACCGCCCTCCTTTACCGCGCCAAACAGGGTTTTGCAGTACTCGGCGAGGTTCGCGTGACCGACGTGTTCGAACATGCCGACGCTGACCACCTTATCGAATCGACCGTCCTGCGGCAGATCGCGGTAGTCGAGCAACTGCAGTTCGACCTGATCTTCCAGGCCTTCAGCTTTGACCCGCTCGCGCGCCAGTTCCAGTTGTTCCTTGCTCAGGGTGATGCCGAACACCTTGGCGCCGAATTCCCGTGCGGCGTAACGCGCCAGTCCGCCCCAGCCGCAGCCGACATCCAGCAAATAGTCGCCGGGCTGTAAACGCAGCTTGCGACACAAATGGCGGAACTTGGCCTGCTGCGCCTGTTCGAGCGATTCACTGCCGGTCTCGAAATAGGCACAGGAATACGCCATGTCGCTGTCCAGCCAGAGCTGGTAGAACGCGTTGGACAAGTCGTAGTGATAGGAAATGGCTTTGGCGTCGGTTTCCTTGTCGTGGACCGAACGCACAGGTTGAGTGTCGTCATCTTCACCCAGCAAGGCATTACTCAGTTCGTCGCAAACCCGGATGACCTCACTGATCGAGCCCTCCAGTTCGAGCTTGCCTTCAACGAACGCCGCCCCTAATGCGTCCAGGCTCGGATGGGTGAACTGGCTGACCATCTGCGGGTCCTTGACCACGATGGTGACACTGGGCGTCGGGCCCAGATTGAACTCATGGCCGTCCCAGAGCCGCAGGCGAAGCGGAAGCTGCAGATTCTGTAAGGCCGGTGGAAGTTGCGCGAGCATGGAAAATCCCCCTTGTTTCAGACGTCAGATCTGAGGGTAGACCATCCTTGAAAAATAGCAGGCTATCGATTTGATCAGCCGAAACTATCGTTGCAGACGCTCCAGCAAACCATCCTGCACCCACTGCTTCAACCAGGTAACCGCTTGCAGTGGCGCGTCCTTACCATAAGTGACTGTTGAATTTGTGCACAGTTCGGCAAAACTCCAGCCTTCATTGAGCAAGCCATTCAGCGCCGCCGCTTCAGCCGACTCAAGACTGCGGTAGTTGCAGATCAGCTCGTGGCGCCAGATCAGGCAGATGTTGGGCGTGTCCAGCGCCGCACTGGCCGGAAAATCAGTGCCGTCCTTGACCGAGCGCCACAGCGCAAGACTATTGAAGCGGCAATCAAGCCACTGCAAAGAAGGTATCGGTTTGAACCGCAGTTCTGGCCATTCTTCCGGGGCCAGCGCCGCCATGCTTTCGATCGTCAATGGATCACCCGCCGGCGCATCAAAGGCCAGGGTGAATGCCCACTCCAGTGCGGCCATTTCGGCCAATGGCGCACTCTGCTCGGGCACCAGATACTTGCGGATAAAACCCTCAAAACCCTTGCCCAGCCAACGCAGGCTGTAGTGCGCCGACGGGGATTGGCGAATGTAGGCCGTGGCGAGCAGATCAAACTCCTCGTCGCCCAGCCACTGCCAGATCGCTTCGAAGTCGTTACGCAGCACCTCCAGCAAACGTGCCTTGTAGGCGTTGTGATAGATCGCCAGGCCAGTAGCGATATCCAGCGTCGGGCCGCCGATCAGGCTCTCGTCCAGGGTCAGATTGGCCGTCGCTGTCTCATCGAGCAGAAATGCTTCGAACGCCAATTGCCATTCTTTCAGGCGCATTGCTGCCTCCCGGCCAAGACCTTGGTGCCCAGCTCACGAGCCTTTTGCAATTCATCAAGGAGTTCTTCGAAGGGCGGGAAATGGTCGTCCCGTTCCAGCAGCGTCGCCACCGGACCGAAGTGCTCCAGCGTGCGCTGGTATAACGCCCAGACCGGATCGCTCACCGGATGGTCATGGGTGTCGATCACGTAATCGCCGTAATCGCTGTGCCCGGCCAGATGCAGTTGGCGGACTTTGTCGACAGGCAGGCTTTGAATGAAGGTCCACGGATCGAAGCCGTGGTTGCGCGAACTGACGTAGACGTTGTTCACATCCAGCAGCAACTCGCAGCCGCTGACACGGCTCAACAGGGCGAGAAACTCCCATTCGGTGAAATCGTCCGAGGCTGCACGGACGTAACTGGAGACATTCTCCAGGACCAAGGGCCGCTGCAAAATATCCTGAACCTGCATCACCCGCCCGGCGATGTATTCCAGGCTCTCTTCGGTGTAGGGCAACGGCAGCAGATCATGCAATTGATGGGCGTTACCGCGGCTCCAGCACAAGTGATCCGAGATCCACGCTGGCCTGACCCGTTCGGCCAGTTGCTTGAGCTGTTGCAGATAGTCGACGTCAAGGGCATGCGGACCGCCAATGGACAGCGACACACCATGCATCACCAACGGATAACGCTCGGCGATGGCATCGAGGTGATACAGGGCCTTGCCGCCCTGCACCATGAAATTCTCCGAGACCACTTCGAACCAGTCCACGTCGGGCGACTGTTCGAGGATCTGCTGGTAGTAAGCGCTGCGCAATCCCAGGCCGTAGCCGAGAAAAGGTACAGAGGCGGGCATGAGCAAACTCCTGATAAAAAGTGGCCGCAGTGGCGTGAGCCACTGCGGCGGCACTTGCCGGTCAGTTACTCGCCGACCTTGCCACCTGCTTTTTCGCAAGCCGCTTGAGTCATGGCTTTGAAGCCCTGACCCTTGCAGGAGCCCATGCCTTTGCACGCGTGGTCTTTGGTTTTGCAATCGTTCTGGCCTTTGCAGGCATTCACGCCGTAGCAGTGAACGTTGGCATCGGCGGCCATCGCGTTGGTTGCGACACCGGCAAACAGGGTAGCGGCGGCCAAAGCGAGGGCGGCACCGGCAGCAGCGGTCTTGATCGTCATTTTTATATCCTCGGTCATCGTCAGGGGTTGTCGGCTGGAAGGTTGTTCAGTCCCGACATGGCACTAGAGAGAGCAGCCCCGACGGCGTTACAGAGGAGCGAAAAATAATTTCAGGATTCTTCCTTGAGCTTGAGCAACGGCTCCTGAAAGCGCAGTAATCGTCCGGCATTACCCAGCACCAACAGCGTGCTGAGGTTGTGCAGCAACGCCGCAATCATCGCCCCGGCAGCCCCCAGCCAGCCGAACGCGGCGAACACCACAATGGCCAGCGTCCAGCCCAGGCCGATGATCACATTGACCTGCAATGTCCTGCGGCACTGACGACTGAGTCGTACGCAGGTGCCGAGCCGGCGCAGATCGCTGCCGATCAACACGATGTCCGCCGACGCCAGAGCAATATCCGCACCGCCCGCCCCCATCGCCACGCCCACCACACCCGCCTTGAGCGCGAGCGAGTCGTTGATGCCGTCGCCGACCACCATCGGCCGGAAGCCGTTGTCGATTTCCTTGAGCACGCGATTGAGTTTGTCCTCGGGCAAGGCTTGGGCTTCGACTTCGTGCAACCCGACCTCTCTGGCCAGAGACTGCGCCACACTGTGTCGATCGCCCGTGAGCAGCAGTTGTCGTCCGAGGCCCAGTTCACGCAATTCACCGAGGGCAAATCTTGCTTCCGGTTTGACGCTGTCAGCCAGTAACAACCACGCGAGAAATTCCCCGTTGAGCGACAGCCCGGCGATGGGGCCGTCGTGATCGGGAACCGTGGTCGTGGTGATACCGAGTTGCGCAAACAACTCGGGGCGGCCGAGGGCCGCTTCGCCCTGTCCGGTGAAGGCGACGACGCCGAGCCCCTGCCGCTCATGGATATCGCTGAGGGACAAATAGTCTTCCTGCCGCACCAATCCGGCCAGTGCGCGGCTGACCGGGTGACTGCTTGCCGCGCCGAGACTGGCCGCCAACGCCATCACCGAGGACGAATCCGCGCGAGGACTGTTGATCGACTGCAAACGCAAAGTGCCAAAAGTCAGGGTCCCGGTCTTGTCGACCACCAGCGAGGTGAGGTCGGCCAATTCTTCGAGGAAGGCCGAACTGCGGATCAGAATCCCGTGGCGCGCCGCTACCGCGACACCGGCAATCGCCGTGGCCGGAGCGGAAAGCACCAAGGCGCACGGGCACGCCGCCACCAATACCGCGAGCATCGCTTGCGCATCGTGGGTCACAAACCAGGTCACGGCTGCCAGCAGCAAAACCAGCACCATGTAACTGCCGGCATAGCGTTCGAGCAGGCGAGTGATGGGCGGTTTTGAGCGCTCGGCGTTTTGCATCAGCGCGATGACTTTGCCGAGGGTTGACTCATCGCCGGTGCGGGTCACTTCGATATGCAGCAGTCCGTCCAGATTGATCGCACCGCCAAACACCGACATGCCGATGCCTGCCTCCACCGGCACCGCCTCGCCAGTAATCGAAGCAGTATCGAGACTGGCCTGGCCAGACAGAACGCGTCCGTCCGCCGGTACACGATCACCGGCACGTACCTCGACCGTGTCGCCGGGTTTGAGGGTGCCATTGTCGACTTCGATGATTGAGCCATCGGCCTGCAGTTTGCGCGCGTGACTGCGGGTCAATTGGCCGAGGGCGTGAATCGCTTCCTGTGAACCAATGACGCTGCGCTCCTCCAGCACATGACCGAAGATCATGATGATCGGCAGCAGCGCGGCGGTCAGCAGATCACCCGTCGCCCACGCCCCGAGCATCGCCAGGGCAATCAGTTGATCGGTAATGCCATGCAGGCTCGGATAACGCAGGCTGTACCACGCCGAACGCATCACCGGCACGGCAACTAATAAAGAAGCAAAACCGAGCAGCAACTGGCTGACACCAGATTGTTCCGGCATCGCCCAGCGCCAGATCAAACCGAGGCCGAGCAGCCCGAGTGCGAGCATCGCCAACGTCAGTTGCCGGGCTGCGCGCCGTTGTTCGGCTGAGGACAACAGGCTCGGTGCAGCGGTAGTCGCGTTCATTGACTGGCTCCCTGAATGATCAGGCGGGAATCGTCTTGCGGATCGACCGTGGTCACCGATCCAGCCTGGCCGAGGATTTTCGGCATGCGCTCGCGGTACAGGCGCAGGAGCATTTGCGGGTCGGTGCCTTGTTGTCGGGCCTTGGCCAGGCTCAGCACCGTGGCGGTGTCAGCTGACGCTTTGGCCAAGCGTTCACCGGCCTGAGCGTGGGCGACTTGCAGCGTGCGGTCGGCCTGCTCGTTGGCGGACTGGGTGAGTTTCTCGGCGTCAGTGCGGGCATTGGCCACAGCTTTGTCGGCCTGCTGACTGGCGGTGAGGACGGCGTTGAATGCACTGACAGCGGGATCGGGCAGACTCGATTGCACATCGACCCGCGCCACTTCGATGCCGATGCCCTGCCCGTTCGCCTTCAGTTCAGCCAAGCGTTTATTGATGCCTTGCACCAGATCACCGCGCAAGCGTTCACGGCGTTCGGCTGCTTGATTGTCGGCGCCAATGAGTTCTGGTCGAGCGACCAGAATGGTGTCCAGATCCCGCGCGGCGGTCAGGACCACAGCGCTGCGGGTGACCAGACGATCGAGCGCCGGCAGCACATGATCGCCCTGCAGGACGAAGTCATAGGGATCGGTGACTTTGTAAAACACCCGCACATCCAGTTGCACCACACCGGCATCACCGGTCAATAAATAACCAGAACCGGCCAGTGCATCGCTGATCGGTGTCGCGAACGAGGCGACTCGGTCGGCCTTCAACGCCTCATCGCTGCGCAACAGATTCTCCACTCGCCGCTCAATCACCCGGTCCGCCGCTGGCAGCAGAACCACCTGTTCGAATGGCTGCGGCCACGCCAACAGCAAACCGGCATTCTGGATGCGATCAAGCGCGCCAAAGTGCAAGACCACGGCACGATTCTGCGGATCGATCTGCCGCACATTGGAAAACGCCCACGCCAATGCGGCCAATACGGTAACCGCGTACAAGGCGAAAAACGCCAAGCGACCGGCTTGAATCCACGGACTGTTCAGCGCATGTGTTCCACGTGGAACTTCTTCACTCATGGCTGCGTTCCGCTTTTGCTTTCGAGATTCGGCGGGCCATCGACCAGCACACGGAACGGTGCGGCATCGGTGCGTAATATCAGTTTGGTGTCTGGAGTAACGATGGTGCCGAGGGTATCCAGCGAACGCAGCAAGTTGTACAGCTGCGGCGAACCGGCATAGGCGCGCCCGTAGATCTGCGCCGCTTCGACACGGGATTGCGCTTCGATATCGGCAGCTTTCACTGTCGCGTCAGCCTGAACGATTCGCGCATCACGCTCGGCGGCAGAACGGATTTGTGCCGCTTCGCGCTTGCCGATAGCGGTGCGTTCGGTGGCGATTGTTTCACGCTCGGCACGCATCCGATCGACTGTCGCGGTGAGTGTCACCGAGGGCAACGTCAGTCGTTCGATACCAACCTGGACCACGCGTACACCATATGTGGCGAGTAATTGTTGATCGATCTGCTGGCGCAACTGCGCCTCGAAGTCGGCGATGCGTACCTGACTGGCATCGGTGTTCACCAGATTCGCCAGATCAAAACTGCTCGCGGTGGTTTCCAGGGCCGAGCCGACAAACGTGCGGATCTGCCGCGCGGCCTCGTCCGGTTGATTCTGTACCGCGCGCATGAAGCGTTGCACATTGTCCGGATCGCCTTGGACCTGCCACGCTACGTAGGCCTGAACGATGATGCGCAAACCGTCGCGGGTGCCGACATCCTGCAACCCACTGGAGGTGGTGCGCAGACGCAAATCGACTGGAATCGCTGCTTCGAACGGTGCCGGCCAGCGCCAGCTCAAACCCGGGTCGAGCAAAACCCGCGATGGGTTACCGAAACGCGTGATGACCGTGGCTTCGCCGGAGCGCACTTGCACCAGACTCGCCGCCGCGATGGCGAAAGCCACCAGCAACGCCGCCCAGCCCATGCGTCGCCACGGCAATGGCCCCGCCTCTTCCGGCGCGCCGTGATGATGCCCGTGATGATGGTGATGTCCGCCGTGGCTGTGATCGTGGCCGCCGTGGTCGTGATGATCGTGTTGATGCGACTGGCTCAATGGGCGACTCCTGGTTGAGCGGTGGTACGCGCGGGCGTCGGGTCAGCCGGCAGCGTGAACGAGCGCAGGTCGATGGTCGGGGCGTTGCTGCCGCCCAGTCGATGGTCGAGTACCAGCAATTTGGCCTTGCTCAGGCCTTGGCTGAGTTGACTGAGGTATTGCTCCAGCACAAACGCCTGGCCGGCACTGGCGTAGGCTTTTTGTTCGGCGCTGAATTTCAAATCAGCGGCCTGCGCGGCGGCGCTGATTTCGCGGGCGCTGGCGCTGGCCTGATCGCGGGCAAGGCTGGCCTGCAACTGCGCCTGATTACTCGCTTCGGCCGCTGCACCGAGTTCGCGGGCGATCAATGCCTGCGCACCGATCTGCGCTGCTTGCACGCTGTGGTAAGCGTTGGCTGCACCGGCCGGCGGATGAATCGCCTCGACGACCGTGGCGAGAATTTCCACGCCGCTGTCGAGTTTTTGCAGATCGCTTTGCACCGCGCGGCCGATGTCTTCTGCCAGCCCTGCCCGGTCCGCTCCAAGCAATCCGTCGAGGGTGCGCGAGGCGAAATCGTGGACCAGAATCCGGCTGGCGGTGCTGCGGATCAGCGTCGGCACATCGGCGCTGTTGTAGGTTGCCGCCAGCGCCGCTTGATCGCTCAGACCGATGCGATAGACAAAGCGAACGTCCATGTTGACGATCTGAAAGCTCTGCTGCTCGCCACGGCTGCTGGCGATGACCTGGGATTTGTCGTTTACATGGCTGGCGTCCCACAAACGGTTGGCTGTGTACGGAGCAGGTCCTTCGGCCGGTTCGGATTGAACAACTGCCGGCGTTTCGCCAACACTGGTCGCCAACTCATGCACCACACCGTTTTCGACGCTCAATACCCGTCCCAATGGCCACGGTAAACCCGCGTGCAAGCCGGGGCCGAACACCTGCACCGGTTTGCCGAAGCGCTCGTAGATACCACGTCCTTGCAGGGGAATTTCGTGGAGGCCGGTCAATGCCCAGCCCACCACCGCGACCAATGCCAACACCGGCAGAAACGCCTTGCGCATGTAGCTGAACGCCCAGATCTGGCGCAGATCGATGCCAAACCGGTTATGCAATTCGTGCTGCAACGCGAGCAAGGGTTGCGGCGGCCAACGCAGCAGATCGGCGACAAAACTGCGCGCCAGCAAGGTCGGTTCAAGCTGATCACGTCGAGGGCTGAACAGTGACAGAACGGCACGCAATAACCACTCGATCGCGACCAATCCCGGCAAGATTCCCAACAGCACCGCTAAGCGAACAGGCCACAACGCCTGGTCACTGGCGAACAGTAAACACAACGCTCCCAGCACCAGACTGATAATTGCCACGCGGGTCAGTTGGGCCAATGAACCGGCTTCGGGCCATTGCGCGGGGTTTTCCTGAGCCAGTTGCCGCTCCAGCACCAGCAGCCCGAACGCCAACAGCAAGGCGAGTGCCGCGCCCACCGTGGCGGACACACCTACTGCAGCGGCCGGTAAGGCGAGGTTCCACACCTGCTCGATACTGAGCACCACCAACAGCGCCCAACCACCCAGCCACAACGTCGCCGCGCCGATCAGGCCGAGCAGATGGAGGCTGCGTCGACTCAGACGATCAAGCAGCCGCTCGTACCAGCCATCCGGTGCGGGCGACTCCTCAGCCGCAAGCGGTAGCGACGCCGGCGGACTCATCACCCGGTCACGCCACTGCGTCACCCACCCGGCCGATTGCAGACCGGCGACCAACACCAGCAACGCCGCCCCCTGATTGACCAGCAGCGGCAGCCATAACGATTGCGGGGCGAACAATCCGACAAAAAACGCCAGCCCCCACCCTGCCCCGGCCAGACTGCCAAGGCCAATCGCCAGACGGCGTAATCGCCGGCCCTGTGTCGCGGCCTGCTGAAAGCGCGGCAGTCCGGTCACTTGCGTGCCCTCAACCTCCAGATCGACTTGCATATCACCCCAAAGCCATCGGCTCACTGCTCTTATCGTTACGATATAACGAAAGTCGTGAAATATTCGTACACAATTGCGCTTATCTAAAGACGCGCAACCTGTCGCTTGCCTGAAGCCTTGACCGAAATGTCTATACGCGCACATATTACGCTCGTAATTTTTATCACCGACTACTTTTAGCGATCCGCATCCCTCAACCAGGAGTAAGCGCATGAGCAACTATGACGTAGTGATTCTGGGCGGCGGCCCCGGTGGCTATAACGCGGCGATCCGCGCCGGCCAGTTGGGCCTCAAGGCTGCTTGCGTGGAGGGTCGCGCGACCCTTGGCGGCACCTGCCTGAACGTCGGTTGCATGCCGTCCAAAGCCTTGTTGCATGCCTCGGAGTTGTACGACGCGGCCATGGGCGCGGAATTCGCCAACCTCGGCATCGAAGTCAAACCGACGCTGAACCTCGCGCAAATGATGAAGCAGAAAGACGAGAGCGTGGCCGGCCTGACCAAAGGCATCGAGTTTCTGTTTCGCAAGAACAAGGTCGACTGGATCAAGGGCTGGGGACATATCGACGGGCCGGGCAAAGTCACGGTCACGGGTGATCAGGGCAGCAAGATCGAGCTGACCGCCAAGGACATCATCATCGCCACCGGCTCCGAGCCCACGCCCCTGCCGGGTGTCGAGATCGACAACAAGCGCATCCTGGATTCCACCGGTGCATTGTCCCTGAGCGAAGTGCCCAAACATCTGGTGGTGATCGGTGCCGGCGTGATCGGCCTCGAACTCGGCTCGGTGTGGCGCAGGCTTGGTGCGCAAGTCACGGTGGTCGAGTATCTCGATCGCATCTGTCCGGGTGTCGATGGCGAGGCCGGCAAAACCTTGCAGCGTGCGCTGAGCAAACAAGGCATCGCCTTCAAACTGAGTTCGAAAGTCACCAGCGCCACCACCTCGGCCAACGGTGTGCAGCTCAGCGTCGAACCGGCGGCGGGCGGCAGCGCCGAACTGCTGGAAGCTGATTATGTGCTGGTGGCCATCGGTCGCCGCCCGTATACCCAAGGCCTGGGCCTGGAAAACGTCGGTCTGAGTACCGACAAGCGCGGCATGCTCGCCAACAAACAGCACCGCACCGAAGCCCCCGGCGTCTGGGTGATTGGTGACGTGACCTCCGGGCCGATGCTCGCCCATAAGGCTGAAGATGAAGCGATGGCCTGCGTCGAGCAGATTCACGGCAAGGCGGGAGAGGTCAATTACGACCTGATCCCCAACGTGATCTACACCAAACCGGAGCTGGCCAGCGTCGGCAAGACCGAAGAGCAGCTCAAGGCTGAAGGTCGCACCTACAAGGTCGGCAAGTTTCCGTTCACCGCCAACAGCCGGGCGAAGATCAACCACGAGACCGAAGGTTTTGCCAAAGTCATCGCCGACGAGCGCACAGACGAAGTGCTCGGCGTGCACCTGGTCGGCCCGAGCGTAAGTGAAATGATCGGGGAGTTTTGTGTGGCGATGGAGTTCAGCGCTTCGGCTGAGGACATTGCTTTGACCTGCCATCCGCACCCGACACGGTCCGAGGCGCTGCGCCAGGCAGCAATGAATGTCGAGGGGATGGCGACGCAGATGTAAAGATCAAAAGATCGCAGCCTTCGGCAACTCCTACAGGAGTACGCATTGCCTGCCGAAGGCTGCGATCTCTGCTTTCAGGCAGGAAGATGCCCCAGCGGCAAGGCTCCCGGAGTCTTCACCGTGTGAATCGCAAAGTTGCTGCGGATGTCACTCACCCCCGGCAGCTTCAACAGGCAACCACTGAGAAAACGGTCATAAGCGCGCAGATCCGGCACGACAACCTGCAGCAGAAAGTCCGACTCTCCGGACACCAGAAACGCCGAAATCACTTCCGGCAACGCGGTGACCGCCCGGTAAAAGGCTTCCGCCTGTTCATCGTTATGCCGCTCGACTTTCACCCCGACAAACACCGTCAGCCCCAACCCCACTTCATCGCGATCCAGATTGGCCTGATAGCCGCGAATCACCCCGGCTTCTTCCAGCATCCGCACCCGGCGCAGGCAGGGCGAGGCAGACAGGCCGATTTCGTCCGCCAGCTCGACGTTGCTCAGGCGTCCGTCCCGTTGCAGCGCGGCGAGAATCTTGCGATCAAAAGCGTCGAGTTTCATCTTTGGCAGATCCTGATGGTGTACGCATGAAAAGAACGCAGGTTATGCCAAATCTGCAACCTTTTGAAGCTGACTACGCAAGCACCTGCCCCGCCCTTCAGCCCTAGACTGACGTCACCGAATCGACAACGAAAGGGGTATGACGTGGCGAGTCTCTGGCTGTTTTTCCTGGCATTGGCCGTGGTGTTTCTGTTGCCCGGACCGGACATGATCCTGCTGCTGCAAACCGGCGCCCGTCAGGGTCGTGGGGCAGCGCTGGCCACGGCGATGGGTCTGGCGATTGCCCGCGGTTGTCACGTGGCATTGGCGGCGTTGGGGCTGGCGGCGTTGTTCAAGGCTGCGCCGTGGACGTTCGACGTGGTGCGACTGGCCGGGGCGGCGTATCTGCTGTGGATCGGCATTCAATGCCTGCGCAGCACACTGGTACCGAACCTGAACGCCGGGGACATTGCCGACACGCGCGGGCAATGGCGCGAAGCAATCCGGCGCGGCTTGCTGACCAATCTGCTCAACCCCAAGGCGCTGCTGTTCTGCTCCGTGCTGTTGCCACAATTCATCGTCGCCGATGGCGCACCGGTGCTGAGCCAATTCACCGTCCTCGGCATGCTGCTGGTTGGCGTCGGATTGCTGTTCGACAGCGCCTACGCCCTGACCGGCGCCGCGCTGGGCCGTTGGCTGCAACACAGTCCAACGGCGCAACGGGTTCAGCAATGGCTGTTCGGCAGCCTGTTGATCGGCTTTGCGGTGCGCCTGACGTTCATCCAGCAGGCTTAGTTTTTGCGCACCTTGCGACGACGGCCGAACACCAGCAACGCGGCAACGCCAAACAGCACAACGGCACCGATCACTGGCCATTTGTAAGGCCGCAGCGCCGTGCGTACGGCATCGGTCACTTGGGTGACGTAACGTTTGTCAGCGTTGGCAAAGTCCGGCTCCTCGCACTGACGGCCGAAATTCTCCGCCCACTGCACGTACGGCCCTTCCTTCACGTAACGCTGATACAGCGCTTGCTGATCTTCCACGCTGGTGTTGAACCCGGCGGCCCTGCACAACACGGCAGCAAACGCCTGACTGGTATGCGGCAGGTTGTCGGCCGCACGATTGGCCAACTCGGACGCGACGAAACGGTAGTGGAAACGATGCTTGGTCAGCGCTTCGCTGGCCTGCTGGCGTTGCACTTCGTCTTCATTGACCAGCGGCCCGACTTGCAACGCCGGGCTGCCGAGAGAATAGAAACCGCCAAACGACACATAATCCGGCGCCATCTCGTAACCCAGAATCGAGAAGCCGTTTTCACGCGCGGCCACCGCAGCATTGAACAGCGCCGTGGCGCGTTTCGTCGGCCACCATGCATTGTCTGCCGCCAGACGCTGTTCGCCGTAGTACCTGGCCTCATCTTTCATACTGCTGCTGTCGAAATAGTCGAGCGCCTCGGCGTAATGCCCTTCACGCAACAAACGCCGGGCCAGCAGATAACGCAGATTTTCGGCTGTATGCAGTTGCTCGGCATCTCCTTGCCCATCGTCAATCGGCACTGCCGGGGCCGGGACGTTTTCATCGACATACTGCTTGAGCTCTTCGACCGTCAGCACGCGCTCGGCCACCGTCGCGGCGTCAAACCAATAGATGCTGTTGCTGCGATACAACTGCACGAAAGCTTGCAGGTATTCGCCCCGTTGCAAGGCCAGAATCGCGCTTTCGCCCTCGACCCGGCATTTCGGCTGGACGGTTTCAAACGCCCAGTCCGCCGTGCGCTGATAGCCCCAGCTTTCGCTCTGCGGGAACGCTTGTGCGGCTTTGGCGTAAGCAGCAGCAGCGGCATTTTTATCGCCATCGCGTACCGCCAGCTTCGCCCGCAACCACCAGGCCAGTCCGCCGTCACCGGCGTTTTCGAGGAAGGCCTTGGCGTTGGCGTAGTCACCCTGTTGGTAATTCATTGCCGCCAGCCGATCGGCGTTTTCGAGGCTGCCGCGGGTGCTGCTCTGCAGCAGTTTGATGAGTTTTTTCTCGTTCGGCGGCTGCTCGCCATACGACCAGTCGAGACGGCTGACCAACGATGCTGTGACCAACTGCTGCACCGCTTTGCGTTGCAGCAACTTCGCCAGATCAGCCTCGGGCAACTCGGCCAGTTCGTTCACCAATTGTTTCAGCGAGGTGTAACCCACGGCCGAGCCATGCAGATTTTGCGCTTCATACAGTTCGATGGCGCCGCTCCAGTCGCCGGCGCTACGCAAGACCCGCGCCTCCTCGCCGAGACTGGCAACGCCCAGTTCCAGCGGATCGCTGAAGCCGTCGATGCTCATCTGGCGGGCTTGGCGGAACGCCTCGCGCGATTGCTCCAGCGCAGTGACGGCGTCGTCCGCTTCACTGCTCATGGCCAACCAGGTACGGCCAAGCGAGTAGGCCGCCCAGGTGCTGCGCAACGGACGCTGCTCGGCAGGCAACGCCAGCAGTTTGTCGAAATACTCGACCGCCAGCTGATGCTCGCCGGTCGCAAACGCTACCGCGCCCGCCACGTACAGACGGATTTCCGCTGGCAGACTGGCGCCCTGCTCTTCGGCTTGACGGGCATCGGTCAGACCACGCAGTTGCATGACCAGCGCGGCCTGCTCGTTGTCGAGACCAAGCTGTTCGACTTGTTCGCGGGCCTTGGCCGGCGCCTCTTCATCGCCGTACATTTCATCGGGATTGTGCGTCGCCGCGGTGACATTCTTCAGCCCGGCGATGGTCTTGCCGAGACGACTTATTTCGAATTTGAAGCTGCCCGCCGGCAGATCGGCCAGGGTCTGCCCGCGATCATCGAGCAGCCGGTTGGGGAAATCCGGGCCGCAGGCCACAGCCGAACCCAGCGGCAGGCTGAGGCTCAGGCAGAGCAGATGGCGGGGCCAGTTACGGGTCAACATGCGAACCTCCTTGATCAATATGTGCGCAACGTGCCCAACCGATGGCGCGCTGCCCGTCCGCCGGCAAGCGGCCGTCGCGAAGGCGGGTGAAGGTAAGCAGATCCGGGCTTTGTTGCAACGAATAACCGGTGAGCGCATCGGCCCCTTCACAACCTTGGGCCTTAATGGTGATCTGCGCGGGCCATGGGCTGTCGAGGTTGCCGGGATTGTTCAGCGTGATGTCGTAGAGACCACCCTGCTCGCTAAAGCTCAGGCCGAGCTGGCTGTGCAACGCATCGCCCCGCGCTACAGCGCGCAACGTGGTCAGACTCCAGGCGCGCCGGTCATTGGCCAGCGGCAGCCGAAACCAGATCAACCCGGCCAGATGCGCAGGCGGATCTTCGCGTAATGCTTTACCGAGTTGGCTCAGTTGCAACGGGTCAGCGAGCAATTCGCGGCGCTGACCGCCGCGCTCAAGCGGTACTTCACTTTCTACCAGCGGTGCGCCGTCGCCATCCGCCAACAGCGCCACACCATAGGCCGGTAGCGCCAGGTAAAAGGGTTTAGATGTGATCTTCCCCCAGGCGTTTGCCCATCGCCGTGCCTGTTCGGGATCGAACAGACCGCGTCGCGGGTCACTGACGGCATGCACTTGCAGCACGCTGCTATCGACCGCGGCCAGCAGGGTCGGCAGCTGCGCACTGTCGAGCCACGCCGGCAACGCGGTGATGCTCAGCGGCAATGACACCGGCAACGCCGAACGCAGATGGCTGAGGAATTTTGCATAGTCCGGCAAGCGGGCGTTGCCGGCATCGTGGTCGATTTCCACACCCTGCACCGTGAGGCCTTGCGCCTGCCAGTCCTGGATCACCTGAAGGATTTGCGCCGTGACCTGTTGCTGGTCCAGCGCCTTGAGTTGGCCGTCAAGACGAATCACTGCGATCAGCGGACGGCCATCGCTTTTCAACAACGCTGCATCGATTCGCGCCCGGCTCCAGTCCGCCCCCGGAAAAGCCTGCAACGCCAACACGCGCAAGGTGGAAAAATCATTTCGGCTATCGCGCAACGCCGCCGCATGGGCGGGCGTCCACTGACGTTGCCAGACATAAAGTTGCTGGTCGAGTGGCGGTGCGTCCCGTTGTTCACACCCCGCCAGCAACATCACCGTAATCAGTATCGAATAACCCAACCGCATGAAATCGCTAATCCCTGCCGACACAAAAATGCAGGGTACACAAAACCGCCGCGAGCAGGCTCCCGGCGGTAAAACTTCAGGGCTTGCGGGCAATGATGATCTGACATCTTGGCACCACCGCATCGAGTGCCTGTTTGATCTGCAACCCGCGCGGAGTTTCCAGCAGGGCCTGCCAGGTAGCCGCCCAGTGGTTGAGCAACGGATGATCGGGGTTGCTCAGGTCAACCTTCGCTTCCCAGAACAGCAACATCCACATGGCCCAATAGAAACCGTGCTGGCTGTGGCTGATGACTTCCAGCCCCGCCTCACTGACCATCGTCTTGAACTGCTCTTCGCCGATGATCCGCACGTGGTTGGGCTTCTCGAAGTACACCGGCGCGGCGATGCCCTTTTGCAGGTGCTCGGAGCTGGGGTGCGGCACGCTCAGCAGATACAGCGCGCCCGGTTGGCCGACACGCACCAGTTCGGCGAGAAACTGCGCCGGATCGTCAACGTGCTCGATGACTTCAGTGGACACCACGCGGGTCGCGGTGCCATCGGCGATCGGCAAGGGGTTGCAGTCGGTGACGTGGCATTCGATGTCGCGCGCCGGGGTATCGCTCAGACGCTGGCGGGTGGCTTCAACCTTGGCGCCGTCGATGTCGGCGATGATGATCTTCGCCCCGCGCATGCCGCAGAAATGCACGTTGCCGCCGTCGCCGCAGCCGACGTCGAGCAGCGTGTCTTCGGCGCCCACGGGAAAGCCTGTGAACAACTCCCCGGTCTTCTGGTTGAACCAGCCGCTGAGCTCCGAATCGTGGAGGCCGAGCAGGAATGGATCGACCCTGGGCGCCGGTGGGATGACGGCTGGCGCAACGGCGGGAGCAGGCGCCGCCACTGTGCGTTTCTTCAAAAAGCTCAGCATGAGGTGGCTCCGGAGGATGGGACAGCGGATCGGGACGTACCGAGGCGCGCCACCAGGGCAGCTCCGCGGTTGCGCATGGGCATTTCAACGAAGCGGTAATTGAGTTCGCTGAGCAGCGCGATCAGGCCCAGGGCAAGCAGCGACGTCAGAATCGGATGCCCGGCAGGACTTGGCAGGCCGGCTGCCTGCAAGCGAAAGATCAATTCACGCACCAGTAGATAGGCCGGAACATGGATCAGGTAGATGCCATAGGAACGGCTGCCGATCCAGGCCATCAGTTGCTGCAATCGGCCGGTCGGCAGCAAGTAATCACGGTTGTACGACGCGATCCACACCAGCAGCGCGCTGAGCACGGTGAGCGATCCGATGCGATAGCTGGCAAACGTAAAGCGGTCGGTGGCCATGAAACACAGGAGCAATCCGATGCCCAGCAACACCGCTGTGCCGACCCCGGGCAAGCGCAGAAAGGTCGGCTCCCAGCGTCGATAGGAAGGTTGCGCGCTCCACATTGCCAACAGCACACCAACCGCCAGCGCATCGGTGCGCACAAACATCAGCAACGGCGAGCGCACGGTGAGAATCTGCACCGCGATCAGCGCCAGCAACGCCCAGACCAGGTGTTTGCGCAACAGCACAATCAGCAGCGGGAACAGCAGATAGAACTGCTCCTCCAGCGACAGGCTCCAGTACACAAAACTGCTGCCGTATTCGTAGTGGAAGAAGCTGTCGGCCAAACGGAAGTTGGCGTACTGCAGCACACCTGCCAGCGTCGCCTGCAGGTTGGCGTACAGCGAACCGAACGCCCCCGAGCGATTGAGAAAGACACACGCCAGCAGCATCAGCGCCAGCCACAACCAGGCCGCCGGCAATAACCGGAAGGCGCGGCGCAACCAGAAATTGCGCGTCTGTTGCCAATACTCCTGACGCGTGTTGCAACGGCGCAGTGCCGGGATCAGGCCGCGAGCGATGACAAACCCGGAAATCGCGAAGAACAGATCGACGCCCCACCACGATTGCGCCCACACCTGAATTTTCACCAGCAGCGGCACGGTATCGGTAAACAGACTCCCCTGCACGTGATGGAACAGCACGCCCAGCACAGCGATAGCGCGCAAGACTTCGATGTCCATGATGCGCTTGTCGCTCATGGTGCGCCTCCGCCATCCAGTGGCTTGCGCGCGATGATCACCTGACTTTTGGGCATGAACCGGTCCAGCGTCTGTTTGATCAGCAGCCCGTCAGGCTGATCGAGCAGGCTCTGCCAGGCCCTGGCCCAGTGCTCCATCATCGGCGTGAACGGCTCATGGATACGGTCACGCACGGCCCCCGTGAGTTCGCGGCCGGCCGCCCGTTCGCCGGCCCAGAAGAAGATCATGCCCATCACCCAGAAAAAACCGCTGGCCTGACGGTGCTCGATCACCAGACCGGCGTCCTCCACCAGCGCGGCGAAACGCTCCGGAGTAAAAATCTGCACATGATTGGGCGATTGGTAATAACTGGCCGGCGCGATGCCTTTTTGCAGGTGCTCACCAACCGGGGCCGGCACGCTGAGCAGATACTGCGCGCCAGGACGGCCCATGCGTACCAGTTCGGCCATGAACGCTTCAGGCTGGTCGACATGCTCGAGCACTTCCATGCACACCACTTTACTGGCGCAACCGTCCGCCAGCGGCAGCGGCAGGCTGTTACTGACCAGCCCCAGATTCAACTGGCGGCTTTGCGCGTCGACCTGCCGCGCCAGTTCGCGGACCTTGTCGTGTTCACTGTCGGTGAAGATCACTGACGCGCCCTGGCGCACGGCGAACAGTGTCGCTACGCCGTCACCGCAACCGACGTCGAGCAACGTATCGTCAGCGGTGATGGCAAAGCCCTTGAGCAACTCGCCGCTGTCACCGAGAAACCAGCCGTCGAGGACCGCGTCGCGCAACCCGACATACAGTGGCGACGCGGCATCGGGTGCGGCAGGGGCCGGCTCCACGACGGGGACCGCTGCAGGCGCCGGACGCAATCGTGCGAGCAGGCGCCGGATCATGCGACGGCGACTGGCGCTGATGAAGAGCCGGCCGCTTGCAACAACGGCTCGAGGAACGCCTGTAAACGCTGCTCGGCGCTGGCCTGACTGCAGAAGCGCTCAAGGCTGCGCACCGCTTCGGCCGACATCGCCGCATAACGCTGTTGATCAGTCTTCGCCACGTCGTAGCTGGCCCGATACGCCGCGCACAGCGAGTCCCAATTGGTCATGTAGCGCATCGTGCGATAGGCCGCTCGCGGGTCGTGGGGCCAGGCCGTCAGTTCTTCGGTGAAATCGACGATAAACGCGTTGTCGGCGTTCACGTAGTCAGCCATCGCGGTGTTCAACGGCGCAATCGCCGGTTTGCCGCAGGACATGAATTCCATCAGCGGCAGGCACTGGCCTTCACCGAAGGAACTGTTGACCACGTAGCTGGTGGCCTGCACCAGGCGTTCGTAATCGACGTCGGCCAGATAACCGTGGATCAGCACGATCCGGCATTGGTAAGACTGGTTCTTGTAGAGGTGGTGCAGCATGTCGGTCAACGCCTCGGCGATGTCGTGGTGCGTGAGTTTCAGCACCAGGGTCGCATCGGCGGTATCACGGAACGTGGTGCAAAACGCGCTGAGCATGTCCTGCCAGTTCTTGCGCCCGTCGTAGGGGTTGAACACCGAGCAATAGACCACGCCGTCAAGCTGCAGCGAGCAATCCTGCGCCGGCCCGGCGAAGGACAGCGGCGTGCCCTCGCATCGCCCGGGTGGCCCATAGGGGCGTAAATCCACCGTGCGACTGTCGATCAGCAACCCGCGCAGCGTCAGGGTGATCGGCTCGATGACCGGGCGTCGATCCAGATGTTCACCGCGCGCGGCGAAGCGATCCCACACGGGCGCAGGAATCGCGCAGATCGGGTAATCCGCGCCCATCGCATTGCGTACGGTGTCGACCGTGAAGCTCGAATGGGTGATCGCCCGGCCGCATGCCTCCAGCACCACCCGCCAATCATGGCGAGGTTCGCCCTGCCAGCTTTCGGTGGGGATGGTGCTGAACTCCCAGGCAAACACCGGGATGGTCGGGCAGGCGTAATGAATCGGCGTGCGATGCGGCGGCGAGAACGACAGAAAAACGCAGTCCTCGCCACGGCTCAGGCAGTCAAAATACAGGCGATCAACCAGTTCGTCCGGGTTGCTGACCTCGATCACCTGACCGATTCGTTCCAGCACCGGGCGGAATTCCTTGAGGACGAAGTAGTAGCTGTACTCGGGGCGGCCGAGGTTCTGCTGGATGTTGCTCTTGTTGGTTTCCGAATGAATGATGATCAGCATGCGGCAGTCCCCGCCTCGGCCATCAGCGGCGTGTTTTCGCTGTTCGCCTTCAGGTCGAAAAACGCCATCACACGCTGCTGCACCGGGGTAAACCCGCAGTAATCGCGCATGCGTTGATTGGCGGCAGCGGCCATGGCCAGATAGGCCTGCGGGTGGTTTTTGGCCATGGCATAGCTGTCCTCATAAGCGGCTCTCAATGAGCTCCAGTCCGGGCGATGGCGCACGGTGCGATAGAGGATCCGCACGTCTTCCGGCCAGATCGTCGGCTCGTGACTGGACTTGACGATGAACCCGACCTTTTCGTCGATGTAGTCGCGCATCGCCGTGTGATTCGGGGCGATCACCGGTTTGCCGCACGACATGAACTCCATCAGCGGCAAACACAAACCTTCGCAGCGGGACGCGTTGACGTAGAAACTCGCGGCACCGTACAACCGGGCGAACTCCTCGTCCTGCAAATAGCCGTGCATGACCACGACCCGACAGGCAAACGGCGAGAGTTGCGACAGCAAGGTGATCAAGTGAACGTAATAGCTCGCCAGGTCGTTCTGGGTGATTTTCAGCACCAGCGTGGCGTCTTCGTTGTCACGCATGGCCCAACAAAAAGCGGTGATCAGGTGATGCCAGTTCTTGCGACCGTCTTCAGGGTTGAACACGCTCACGTAGACCACGCCACTGACATCGATGGCCACCTGCTCGCTGGTGTCGGGCAGTACCGCTTGCGGATGTTCTGCGGGGTCCAGCGCTTCGCTGACCGTGGTGGCCACCGGCAGTGGCTGCGGTGCTGGCGTACGCAATTTCGCCAACCGCTGACGGAGGGAGTCCGGCACCAGATCGCCAACGGCTTCGCGATACCACAACAGCAGATTGTGCTTGAGCAAGAACAGCGGCGGGTGTTCGCCAGGGCTGGTCAGCGCCCGACAGGCTTCGCGCAGGTAATGCTTGGTGATGAATGCACGCCGACGCCAGGTCAGGGGCGGTGCCGCTTCGGGCTCGGGTTCCGGCTCAGGTTCAGCCAGGCCGCGAAGTTCCAGTTCCTGCTCACTGTGTATCGGCGCGATCAAGCCATCGGCGGACAGGCCCATCGCGCGACTGTCGATGATGCAGCCCTTGATCTGCAACGTCGTACCCGGGTTTACCGGGGCTCCTGGATAGTCTTGTCGGACCTGCGCAAAGCGCTCCCACAACGGTGTGGGTAGCACGAGTACAGGAAAATCTTCACCCAGGGTTTTACGGATCGCCTGCGCCGTGTGGGTGGACAGGGTAATTACCCGGCCATGACGCGCTAGGGTCTGGCTCCAGTCCTGACGGGGATCGTCGTCGCAGCACTCGGACGGGATCGAGTCATATTCCCAGGCAATCACGCAGACCATCGGGCATTGCAGATCGGTCGGGGCTTTATGCGGTGGCGAAAACGAAAGGAACAGACATTCCTCACCGGCCTGACTCAGCTGTTGATACAGCGGATCGACGTCGGCGACGGACGCCACCACATGCACGCGACCAAGGCTTTCCAGCACCGGGCGATAGGCCTTGAGCACGAAGTAGTAACTGTATTCAGGACGACCGAGACTCTGGCTGATGGAACGGTCGTTGACGTCCGAGTAAAGAATGAAATTCATGGCATCCCACGATGAAGCAGCCATTCCGGCAACCTCATGCTATGACGGCCCGGCGTCGGATCAAGCCGGTATCACCGGTGCTTGTCCTTACTCTTGAGGCCCGTCTTCGTTCTTGTTTTAGTGGTCGGTTTCACCCTGTTGCGCCAAGCCCACGGCGAACCCCGAGCATGGCGACGAGGGGCATTCTAAACACATCCGTCGAGCATTCGTGAACCGCACGGCGAGAAAAAACCTGACTACGCTAATGAGAACTGACCGGTCACGGTTTGGCCTGTTGAAATTGCCGAGCAATTGGCACAGATTGGTAACAAACAACTACAACATTTGACTTCGCCAGCCCCTCAGACGCTTTTTTCTTTCGATCTGACGGATATTTCCTTAAAGCCTGTGGGAAAGTGGCGCAAGTTCAAGACCAAGGGGTCGCTGTTTGAAAAAGCGTCTGTTCGTCACGGGTCTTAGCGGATTCGTGGGACACCATATCCAGGCACGTCTGGCAGTACCTGATTCGTCTTGGGAGTTGCTGCCTGTCGCTTCGCCCTACGACCTCACGAATGCCGACAGCCTCGTCGATCTCTGGCCGCAATTGCCCGACGCTGTCATTCATCTGGCCGGGCAGACCTTTGTCCCCGAAGCCTTTCGTGATCCGGCCCGCACCCTCGACATCAATCTGTTCGGCACTCTCAATCTGTTGCAGGCCCTCAAGGCTCGCGGCTTTACCGGCACCTTCCTGTATGTCAGCTCCGGCGACGTTTACGGCCAAGTGGCTGAGCACGATCTTCCAATCACCGAGCAACAACCGCCCTGCCCGCGCAACCCCTATGCGGTGAGCAAACTCGCGGCGGAATTTCTCAGCCTGCAATGGGGCCTGAGCGAACACTGGCCGGTGCTGGTGGCGCGCCCGTTCAACCATATCGGCGCCGGGCAGAAAGACAGCTTTGTCATCGCCAGCGCCGCCCGCCAGATCATTCGCATCAAGCAGGGCCTGCAAACGCCACAACTGGAAGTCGGTGACATCGATGTCACGCGCGACTTCCTCGATGTCGGCGATGTGGTCTCGGCCTACTTCGCGCTGCTCGAAAGAGGCCAACCGGGGCAGGTCTACAACATCTGCTCGGGACGCGAGCAAAGCATTCGCAGCCTCATTGAACAGTTGGCGGACCTGGCCGAAGTCGAGATGCAACTGGTTCAGGACCCGGCGCGCATGCGTCGCGCCGATCAACGCCGCGTTTGCGGCAGCCACGCAAAACTGGCCAACACCACCGGCTGGGCGCCAGACATCACTACACAACAATCCCTGCGGGCGATCCTGTCCGACTGGGAGACGCGAGTACGACAAGAATGACAAAAAGTGCATTGATCACAGGGATCACCGGTCAGGACGGCGCGTATCTGGCCAAATTGTTGCTCGACAAGGGCTACAAGGTTTATGGCTTCGTGGCTCGGCGCAGCAGCGATTCGCGCTGGCGTCTGCGCGAAATGGGCGTCGAGGCCGACATCGTCTATCTGGACGGTGACATGGCCGATGCCTGCTCGGTCCAACGTGCAGTCATTCAATCGACTCCGGACGAAATCTATAACCTGGCGGCGCAGAGTTTCGTCGCCGCGTCGTGGAATCAGCCGGTAACCACCGGCATTGTCGATGGCCTGGGCGTTACTCACTTGCTCGAAGCGATCCGCCAGTTCAGCCCGCATACCCGCTTCTATCAGGCGTCGACCAGTGAAATGTTCGGTCTGATTCAGGCTGAGCAGCAGGACGAAAACACGCCGTTCTACCCGCGCAGCCCGTACGGCGTGGCCAAGCTGTACGGCCACTGGATCACCGTCAACTACCGCGAAAGTTTCAACCTGCATGCCAGCAGCGGCATCCTCTTCAACCACGAATCGCCACTGCGCGGCATCGAGTTCGTCACCCGCAAAGTCACCGACGCCGCCGCCCGCATCAAGCAGGGCAAGCAGCAGGAACTGGCGTTGGGCAACATCGACGCAAAACGCGATTGGGGTTTTGCCGGCGACTACGTCGAAGCCATGTGGCTGATGCTGCAACAGGACAAGCCTGACGATTTCGTCGTCGCCACCGGCGTCACCACCACGGTGCGCGAGATGTGCCGTATCGCCTTCGATCACGTCGGCCTCAACTACCGCGATTACGTGAAGATCGACCCGGCCTTCTTCCGTCCGGCCGAAGTCGAAGTGCTGCTCGGCAATCCGGCCAAGGCTCAGCGCGTGCTGGGCTGGAAGCCGAAGACCGACCTGGATACCTTGATCCGCATGATGATGGATGCGGACATGAAACGCGTCGCCAAGGAGTAGGCCATGCTGATCCCCGTGATTCTGTCCGGCGGTGCCGGCACCCGTTTGTGGCCGGTGTCCCGCGAGGGCCATCCCAAGCCGTTCATGACCTTGCCCGATGGCCAGTCGTTGCTGGGCAAGACCTATCAGCGTGCCGCCGCATTGCTGGACGGCTGGGGCGACATCGTCACGGTGACCAACCGCGAGTATTACTTCCAGAGCAAGGATCACTATTGCGCTGCCCACGTATCGCGCCATCGCGGGCACTTCCTGCTGGAGCCGACCGGGCGCAACACCGCCCCGGCCATCGCCGCCGCCGCGCTGTCACTGCAAGCGCTGCACGGCGACGACGCGATCATGGTGGTGATGCCGGCCGACCATTTGATCGTTAATCAGAACGCACTGAAAACAGCGGTCGAGCACGCCGTCAATCTGGCGAAGGACGGTTATCTGGTGACGTTCGGCGTGCTGCCGACCGCCCCGGAAACCGGCTTCGGCTACATCGAGACCGGTGCGCCACTGGACGCCAAAGGCGCAGCGAAAGTGCAGCGCTTTGTGGAAAAACCCGACCTGGACACCGCCACACACTACCTGGAGAGCGGTAACTTCCTGTGGAACTCGGGGATGTTCTGCTTCACCACCGCCACCGTGATCGCCGAACTGCAATTGCATGCACCTGAGTTGCTGGAACAGACCCGAGCGTGCATGGCCGCCAGCGCTCCGGTGGAAACCGTCGGCTGCCTGCAACAGGAACTGTCGCCGGCGCTGTTCGCCGAGATCACTGACATCTCCATCGACTACGCGCTGATGGAGCGTTCGGAAAAAGTCGTGGTAGTGCCCGCCGGTTTCGACTGGAGCGATATCGGCTCATGGGGCGCGGTGGCCGCGCTGGTGCCGGCGGATGCCGACAACAACCGCGCCAGCGGTGAAGCGATTTTCATCGACAGCCACGACAACTTCGTCCAGAGCGAAGGCCGCCTGGTCGCCGCTGTCGGTGTCGATAACCTGATCATCGTCGACACCGCCGACGCCGTGCTGGTGGCCCACGCCGACCGCGCACAGGATGTGCGGCGGGTGGCCAAACAGCTCAAGGACAAATCCCACGAAGCCTATCGCCTGCATCGTACGGTCAGCCGTCCGTGGGGCACCTACACCGTGCTGGAGGAAGGCCCGCGCTTCAAGATCAAGCGCATCGTGGTCAAGCCCGGCGGCAAGTTGTCCCTGCAGATGCACCATCACCGCAACGAACACTGGGTGGTGGTCGAAGGCATGGCCAAGGTCACCAACAACGGCGCCGGCACGCATCTGGTGGCCAAGAACGAATCGACGTTCATTGCCGCCGGACACCGGCATCGCCTGGAAAACCCCGGCGTCATCGATCTGGTGATCATCGAAGTGCAGAGCGGCGAATACCTGGGTGAAGACGACATCGTGCGCTTCGAAGACGATTACGGCAGGACGGCCTGAATGCTGCTTTCCTTGTACCGCTCGCTGCGCAGCTACCGTGGATTCATCCTCGGTAGCGTCAAGCGGGAGTTTCAGGCGCGTTATCGCAATTCGTTGTTCGGTGCGCTGTGGACCGTGCTCAATCCGTTGTCGATGATCGTCGTGTACACGGTGATCTTTTCCCAGATCATGCGCGCACGCCTGCCAGGTGTGGATGACGGTCTGGCCTACAGCGTGTACCTGTGTGCGGGCCTGCTGACCTGGGGGCTGTTTGCGGAAATCACCTCGCGCAGCCAGAGCATGTTTCTGGAAAACGCCAACCTGCTGAAGAAAATCAGCTTCCCGCGTATCTGCCTGCCGGTGATTGCGTTGTTCAATGCCGGGATCAACTTCGCGATCATCCTCGCGCTGTTTTTCGGTTTTCTGCTGATCAGCGGGCGTATGCCCGGCATGGCGTTGCTGGCGCTGATACCACTGCTGATCGTGCAAGTGATCTTTGCCGCCGGACTGGGGATGATCCTCGGCATCCTCAACGTGTTCTTCCGCGATGTCGGGCAGATGTTCGGTATCTGCCTGCAATTCTGGTTCTGGCTGACACCGATCGTGTACCCGCTGTCGATTCTGCCGCCAGGCATCCAGCACCTGATCAGCCTCAACCCGATGACGGCGCTGATGACCAGTTACCAGAACGTGTTCCTCTATAACCAGTGGCCGAACTGGCCGTCGCTGGTGCCGCTGCTGATCATCGGCCTGCTGTTCTGCGCCATGGCGCTGCGCCTGTTCCGCCAACGTATCGGTGAAATGGTGGACGAACTCTGATGGGGAACATACGTGTCAGTGGCCTGGCCAAGGCCTACAAGCAGTACCCCAATCGCTGGAGCCGCCTGCTCGAATGGATGGTGCCGTTTTCCCGGCCCAGGCATCACTTGCACTGGGTCTTGCAGGACATCGATTTCGAGATTCAAGCGGGCGAAGCCGTGGGCATCGTCGGCGTCAACGGCGCGGGCAAAAGCACGTTGCTGAAGATGATCACCGGCACCACCCAACCGACTCGCGGCCAGATTCAACTGCAAGGTCGAGTCGCTGCCCTGCTGGAACTGGGCATGGGCTTTCATCCTGACTTTACCGGTCGCCAGAACGCGTTCATGGCCGGCCAGTTATTGGGCATGCAGGTAGAAGAGATCGAGGCGCTGATGCCGCAGATCGAAAGTTTTGCCGAGATCGGCGAGGCTATTGATCAGCCGGTGCGCACCTATTCCAGTGGCATGCAGATGCGCCTGGCGTTCAGTGTCGCCACCGCGCGCCGCCCGGATATCCTGATCGTCGACGAAGCGCTGTCGGTGGGCGACGCCTATTTCCAGCACAAAAGCTTCGAACGCATCCGCAGCTTCCGCAAGGCCGGCACCACCCTGCTGATCGTCTCCCACGACCGCTCGGCCATCCAATCGATCTGCGACACCGCGATCCTGCTGGAAAACGGGCGTCTGGCGATGCGCGGCAAACCCGAAGAGGTCATGGACTACTACAACGCCATGCTCGCCCAGCGCGAAGGCCAGATCGTGCGTCAGGAGATGCTGGCCAATGGGCAGGTACAAACCATTTCCGGCACCGGGGAAGCGGGGATCGTCAGTGTCCGCCTGCTCGATGCCCAGGGCCGCAGCCTCGAAGTCGCGGAAGTCGGCCAGCCTGTGGTGCTGGAAGTACAGACCGAAGTGCGCAAAGACATCGAACGGTTGATTCTCGGCTTCATGATCAAGGATCGTCTGGGTCAGGCGATTTACGGCATCAATACCCATCGCCTCGATAAACCGGTCATCGATCTGAGTGCCGGCGAGCGCGTGACCTTCCGCTTCGCTTTTGACATGCGCCTGGGCAAGGGCAGTTATTCGGTCGCACTGAGCCTGTCGCGTCTGGATTCGCATCTGGATCGCAACTTCGAATGGCGCGACTTCGGTTTGATCTTCCACGTCATCAACAACCGTCAGGAAGACTTTGTCGGTTGCGCTTGGCTGCAAGCGCAAACTGAAATCAGCCGTTCCGGGGAACACCTCGCGCCCCTGCCCGACAGAGAGATCTCGAAATGACGCGACTGTTGGTGGAATGCACTTACGTCTTTGAACACCCCAGCGCCAATTCGGGTATCCAGCGTGTGGTGCGCAACGTCATCCAGCAACTGCCGGCAGCCGACGAGCACCTTGAATGCATTCCGGTGGTGATGATCGATGGTGGCCTGTATCAGGTTAAGAGTCTGGCCCCGCTGAAATCGCTGAAGCTCGATCTGATCGGTCTGCGGGTGAAACTCGAACAGTGGGCCAATGCCTTCTGGTTGCGCCACCGAGCCCTGGAGCGGCGGCGCCCGTTCACTCAGTCGCACTTCGCTCGTCGCGTGTTGTACGTCGGTTGCCGGCTCACCGCCTTCGCCTGTTTCAGCCTGCCGATGCGCCTGCTCGGGCGAGCACTCAAGGGCAAACAGATCCCCGAGCGCTGCGTGCCGTTGCAGCATCGGGCCGGCGATCAACTGGTGCTGCTCGACTCGTCCTGGCACGCCAACTTTTTCCCTTTGGCCGAGCAACTCAAGCGTGAAGGGGTCGGTATCGTTTCGGTGATCTACGACTTGATCCCGCTGACCCATCCGCAGTTCTGCGATGCCGGGCTGGTCAAGGTATTCAACCACTGGTTCGACTGGATCGCCCGCACGGCCGATGGCTACGTGGCGATCTCGACCACTATCCGCGATCAGGTGCGCGAGGAAATGCTGCGGCGCATCGGCCCGCAACGGGTCGCGCAACGCTGGTTCGATCACTTCCACCTCGGTTCAGAGCTGGATCTGAGCGACCCCGACGCCGAGGTCGATCGCGGCTTGTTGCGTCTGTTCAAAACGGCGGATCCGGTATTCCTCATGGTCAGCACCATCGAGCCGCGCAAGAACCATGCTTACCTGCTGGATGCGTTCGAGCGCGCCTGGGCTGCGGGGTCGAAAGCGCGGTTATGCATCGTCGGCAAGATCGGCTGGAAGTGCGAGGCGTTGATCGAGCGCATCCGCCTGCATCCCGAACTGAACCGGCGCTTGTTCATGTACAACTCGCTGTCGGACAGAAGCCTCGAACACGCCTACTCCCACGCGACGGCGCTGGTGTTCCCGTCCCACGTCGAAGGTTTCGGCCTGCCGCTGGTGGAAGCGATGCAGCGCGGCTTGCCGGCGATGGGCAGTGACATTCCGGTGTTCCGCGAAATCGGCGGCGACTACATGGCCTACTTCGATTTGGCCAACCCGCAGAGCCTGACCGATCTGGTCACCGGCATGGAGCGCAGCGAGGTATTTCCTGCCCCTCTCAGCCTGGACCAATGGCGCTGGTTGAGCTGGCGCGAAGCGAGTGCGCAGTTGGTCGAGCGCATCGAGCGCAATGTGAACCCCGCAGCGGTCGGCCCGCAGAGTCAGCATGCGCATTGCTCTTAACGCGCGGATTCTCCAGGCGCCGCGCACTGGCATCGGCCACTATGTCGCTGAACTGGTCAACGCCCTGCACAACGAACCTGATGTTGAAGTAAATCTGTTTCACGGCTGGGGCTGGAGTTCGGCGTTGCCGGAAGCGGCCATGCCGGGTTATTCGCGTTTGACGCCACTGTTGCGGCAGATTCCCGGGGCTTACCAGGCACGCCGTTGGCTGGAACAGAAACGCTTCGATCAGGGCCGCGCGCAGGGCATCGATCTGTATCACGAGCCGAGCCTGTGGCCGCTGGCCTTTGACGGCCCGACCGTGATCACCCTGCACGATCTGACCCACCTGCATTTTCCCGAGACTCAGCCACCGGCACGGCTCAAGGAAATCGAGCGGCGATTGGCCGTCGGCGTACAGCAGGCGCGTCTGATCCTGACGGACTCGCAAGCGATTGCCGACGAAGCTCAGGCACATTTCGGGCTGCCCGCCGAGCGCTTCGTCGTGGCGCCATTGGGTGTCGCCGAGCGGTTTCGTCCGCGCGAAACCCACACCATCGATGAGGTGCTCAAGGCCCACGCAGTGACGGTGCGGGAATATTTCCTGTGTGTCGGTACGCTGGAGCCGCGCAAGAACCTGAGTCTGGCCTTGCGCGCCCATGCCTTGCTGCCGGAAGCCGTGCGCGAGCGGTTTCCGTTGCTGATCGTCGGCATGGCCGGTTGGCAGCGCGAGCAGTTCAGTGAACCGTTGCGCCAGGCACTGGCCAGCGGCCATGTGTGCCTGCTCGGTTATCTGCCCGACGAGCACGTGGCGCAATTGCTCGCTGGCGCCCGGGCACTGATTTTTCCTTCGCTGTACGAAGGCTTCGGCCTGCCGGTACTGGAGGCGATGGCCAGCGGCACCCCGGTGGTGACCACGCGTTCTTCGGCAATGCCGGAAGTGGCGGGGGCCGCCGGCAACTATATTGACCCTGACGATGCGGACGGCTTGTGCGACGTGATGACTCGCCTGATCGACGATCAAGCACACTGGCAGGCATGCCGCGAAGCCGGATTGCAGCAGGCACGATTTTTTTCCTGGAAGCGTTGTGCACAGGCCACGGCCGGTGCCTACCGACAGGCCATGGGAGGTTGAATGCGCGTTCTTCATTTTTTCAAGACGTACCTGCCTGATTCGGTCGGCGGCATCGAACAAGTGATCTTCCAACTGTGCGAAAGCGGCGCCCGGCACGGCATCGACGGTCAGGTGCTGACCCTCAGCGCCGACCCGACGCCCGCCGTGGTGCAACTGGGGCAACACGAAGTGCACCGGGCGAAACTCGACATCCAGTTCGCCTCCACCGGATTTTCCTGGAGCGTGTTCAAACAGTTTCGCGAGTTGGCCGCTGCAGCCGATGTGGTCAATTACCACTTCCCTTGGCCGTTCATGGATCTGGTGCATTTCGCCAGTGGCATGAACAAGCCAAGCGTGGTGACCTACCACTCCGACATCATTCGCCAGAAACACCTGCTCAAACTCTATCGGCCGCTGATGAATCGCTTTCTCGCCAGCGCCGACCGCATCGTCGCTGCCTCACCCAATTACCTGCACACCAGCGATGTATTGCAGCAATTCCAGAACAAGACCCGGGTCATTCCCTACGGCTTGAACAAATCAGGTTATCCACAGACGGACACCGAGCGGATGAACCGCTGGCGCCAACAGCTTGGGGATAAGTTTTTCCTGTTTGTCGGGGTGATGCGCTACTACAAAGGCCTGCACATCCTGCTCGATGCACTGAAGGATGTTGATTACCCGGTGGTCATCGTCGGCGCCGGTCCGCTTGAACAGGAACTGCATGCCCAGGCGACGGCGCTGGGTCTGCGCAACATTCATTTTCTCGGACGCCTGGGCGATGAAGACAAAGTGGCGCTGCTGCAACTGAGCTACGCCATTGTGTTCCCGTCCCACCTGCGTTCCGAAGCGTTCGGCATCTCCCTGCTCGAAGGCGCAATGTACGGCAAACCGATGATCTCCAGCGAAATCGGCACCGGCACCAGCTACATCAATATCCACAACGAAACCGGGCTGGTGGTGCCACCGAGTAATCCACAAGCGTTCCGCGAAGCCATGCGCACCTTGTGGGAAAACCCGCTGCGCGCGGCAGAGATGGGGGTGAAGGCCGAGGCGCGCTATCGGCAGTTATTCACAGCCGATGAAATGGGCCGCAAGTGGACGGAGTTGTACCAGGAGTTGCTGGAGGAAAAATCCCTCTCCTACGCCTGACGACTGTCCACCGCTGTCCCTGTGGGAGCAGGCTTGCCAGCGATTTGCAGTATGTCGGCCGAGATAGATGTTGGATTTACCGACGCCATCGCGGGCAAGCCCGCTCCCACAGGGTTTTGGTGCCGAATGGAGATCGGCAGTTTATAGGTCCAGCACCAGCGGTTGGTCGCTTTGGGCTGGCACCGCACAGCAAATCAGCACATGCCCGGCTTCCGGAATATCCGCCGGAGGCTGTGGATAATTCACCGCACCGCTGACCAGACGGGTCTTGCAGGTTCCGCAGGAACCACCCCGGCAACTGAACTCCGGGCGCAGCCCACGGCTTTCCGCCAGTTCCAGCAGGCTGCCGCCGTCCGGCTGCCAACGCGCCTCCTTCGCCGAGCGTTCGAAAACCACCGGCACAGACGTGGTGGCAGCGGGCGGCTGCTCGAGCACATTGGCGTCAGGATCGAGCCGACGCTTGAGTGTCGACGGGCCAAAAGTTTCCGCGTGGATCTGCCGATCGCTGACGTCCAGCTCGCGCAAGCTGTCGTAAAGCCCTTGGGTAAAACCGCCGGGGCCGCAGAGGACGAAATCGATCTGATCGTAATCCGCAACCTCCAGCAGATTCCTCAACAGGTCGGCGTCGATGCGCCCCTGCCGATCAAAATCCTCGCCTTGGTGTGCATCCACTTCCGGCTGACTCAGCAGACGCAAGACCCGCACGGCATCACCCGCCTCCTCCAGCAAACGATCCAGCTCTTGGCGAAACGGTTGCTCGGCGAGGCTGCGTGAACTCTGAACCAGCCACGTCGGACGAATCCGTCGAGTGCGCAGGCCTTGATACACCACCTCGCGCAACATCGACAGCAACGGTGTGATGCCGACCCCGGCGGCCAGCAGCACCAACGGCCGACGCTCCAGTGGCGCCACGGTGAAATGCCCCTGCGGCGCTCGTGCTTCGAGGACATCGCCGACACGAATCTGCTCATGCAAGTGCGTGGAAATCCGCCCTTCGCGCTTCACGCTGATGCGGTAAAAACCGTCCGACGGCGCACTCGACAGACTGTAGGTGCGAATGTGCACCTCGCCATCGAGGGTGAAGCGCAGGGGCAAGTGCTGGCCAGCCTGAAACACCGGTAAACCGGCACCGTCGTCCGGCTCCAGATAGATCGAACGGATGTGGCGACTTTCCATGTCGATCTTCGCCACCCGCAATGGCCGCCAGCGATTGCCCAACGCCTGTGCCTGCAAACGCGCGTCGGCCTCGGCCCAGTTGCCGGTCAACAGACTGGTCGGCGACATGCCGTCGAAGCGCCAGCGCAAGGCCAGTGCCGCCGGACGACGCACCAGTTTTTCCACCTCGAATGTCCACAACCGTTCCGCGCCCTGAAACGCCTCGATCTGCGGCCCTTCCAGAATAATCTCGGTACGCCCGCTGAGTTGCAGCAGATCGCCTGTGGAAAAGTCGATGAACAGCAGGCCGGCCTTGGGGTTGAGCAGCAGATTGCCGAGAGTGTTGAAGTGCAGGTTGCCGGCAAAATCCGGAATGGTCAGACGATTGCCCTCCACCCGGACAAAACCGGGCTGACCGCCCCGATGGGAAACATCCACCGAACGCTGACCTTCGACATCCACGTAACTGGCTACGAAGAACGTGTCGGCGCCGGCAATCAGGGCTGTGGCCGCGTCGTCTAGGCTGTCGAGATGCTGAGATGGACGCGTCTGCGGATCGCTGAGCGGTACCCGCTGAAACTGCCGAAGCTGAATGTACTGCGGACAGTTGCCGAACGCCTGATCGACGCTCAGGGTGAAACCGCCGCCATTCAAATCGCCGACATGCCCGTTGAGGCGATTGCGCCGACGGGTGTGCAGTTCGATGCCGAGCAGACCGATAGGCTCGCCGTTGCGCAACAGCGCCGGATCATCGGCAGTGGGGAGCGTGGCGAAGTGCAAATGCTCAGGGTCCGGTGAATGGGCAAACCCCGGCGCGCCTTCGAGCACGCTGGCCCACGGACGACCTTCAGCATCGACTGCGCCGTAGAGCATGAACGGCAATTGCTGATAGAACTCGCGGTGCTGGTCTGGCATCCAGGTGCGAATCACCTTACGACCGAATTCCTCCATGCGTTCCGCAACGCCGACATGTGCTTGCAGTTGTTGCTCGCCAGCGTGCCACGGTGAACGTTCCATCACGACCTCTCCCCTGCGCCGTCGGCACAGTGTGGATTGCGGGAATCAGACTGCGGTTTGCAAACCCGCGACGGTGCGCGGCATGCCGACAAAATTCGGCAAGGCTTCAATTCGGGCAAGCCAGGCACGCACGTTCGCGTAGTCATCCAGCGAAACGTTGCCCTCCGGCGCGTGGGCGATGTAACTGTAGGCGGAAACGTCGGCGATGGTCGGTTCGCCGCCGGCCAGATATGGGGTTTTGCCTAACTCGGCGTCCATTACCTTGAGCAGGTTGTGCGCACGAGTGATCGCCTCTTGCGCGTTCAGTTGTGCACCAAACACCGTGACCAATCGCGCAGCGGCTGGCCCGAAAGCGATCGGTCCGGCGGCGGCCGACAACCAGCGCTGTACCCGTGCGGCACCGACCGGATCAGTTGGCAGCCAACGACCGTGGCCATATTTCTGCGCCAGATACACCAGAATCGCGTTGGAGTCGGCGAGCACCACGCCATTGTCATCAATGGCTGGCACCTGGCCGAAACTGTTGATTGCGAGGTAAGCGGGCTGTTTGTGCTCGCCTTTGGCGAGATCGACGAAGATCAGCTCGGTCGGCAGTTGCAGCAGGGACAGCATCAGCTCGACACGGTGGGCGTGGCCGGACCGTGGAAAGTTGTAGAGTTTGATCGCTTGCATGGTCGACTCCGCTGAACAGGGGCGCCGCTGCGGGGATGAGAGCGCCAATGAGGGCCATCTTCCTCTGTTCGCCAAAACAACAGAATCACCATCAAGCGCAATCAATTATTTCAGTGGGTGCAATAACGAAGCATTTTTCAAAGCAGGATGTTCGCGCAACGCGTTGACCGTGAAATCGACAAAACTGCGGATTCGCGCCGGGGCCTTGCGCCCGCCCTGATAGACGACATGAATCGGCAACGGCGGCAGTTCGAATTCTGCGAGGACGATTTCCAGCTCACCGGCAGCCACCTGACTCGCCACTTGATAGGACAACACCCGGGTCAAACCCAAGCCCATGCAAGCAGCCGTGATCGCAGCCTGATTGGCGGTCACGATCAAACGCGGTTCAGGACGCACACCGAGCGGCTCGCCACCGTCGAGAAACGGCCAACTGCGTTGTTGACCAATCGCCGAAGTCGCCACCACTGGCGCTCCCGCCAACGAGAGGGGATGAACCGGCCGACCACGCTCGGCAAAGTATTTCGGCGAGCCGCAAATGACCCGGCGCACCTCACCCACACGAATCGCGTGCTGATTGCTGTCCGGCAGATCACCGATGCGCACCGCGACATCGATGCCCTCCTCGACCATGTTGACGATCCGATCCACCAGTACGGCGTTGATCGTGACATCCGGATACTGCGCGAGATAATTCGCCATCACCGGCGTCACAAACAAATCACCGAACAACACCGGCGCCGTGACCGTCAATTGTCCCCGCGGCTCGGCATGACTGCCCGCCGCCGAATCCTCGGCCTCCTGCACCTCGGCAAGAATTCGGCGACAGTCCTCCAGATAACGCTGACCGGCTTCGGTGAGGTGCACGCTGCGCGTGGTCCGCACCAGCAAATGCGTGCCGATCCGCTGCTCCAGCGCCGCCACCGCCCGAGTGACACTGGCCGCCGAAAAACCGAGGCGCCGCGCTGCTGCGGAGAAACCTTGCTCCTGAGCAACGGCGGCGAAGATCTGCATTTCCTGGAAGCGGTCCATGGAGGCCCTCGAGTCAGATACAAAAATCGCAGCCGAAGCTGCGATTATTTTGTGCGTCGATCAACTGTGGATAACTTATTCCACCGTCACCGACTTCGCCAGGTTACGCGGCTGATCCACATCCGTCCCTTTGAGCACCGCAACGTAGTACGACAGCAGTTGCAGCGGGATGGTGTAGAGAATCGGCGAGAGGATGTCGTGGATGTGCGGCATCTGCACGACGTGGGTGCCTTCGCCGTTGGTCATCCCGGCTTTCTCGTCGGCGAACACGATCAGTTCACCGCCACGGGCACGGACTTCCTGCAGGTTGGATTTGAGTTTCTCCAGCAGTTCGTTGTTCGGCGCCACCGTAACCACCGGCATGTCGTTATCCACAAGTGCCAGCGGGCCGTGTTTCAGCTCACCGGCCGGATAGGCTTCGGCGTGGATATAGGAGATTTCCTTGAGCTTCAAGGCACCTTCCATGGCCACCGGGAATTGCGCGCCACGGCCGAGGAACAGGGTGTGGTTTTTCTCGGCGAACAGCTCGGCGATTTTTTCCACCGTGCTGTCCATGGCCAGCGCTTCGCCGAGGCGGGTTGGCAGGCGACGCAGTTCTTCGACCAGAGTGGCTTCGACGCCTTTGGCCAAGGTACCGCGCACTTGTCCGAGCGACAGGGTCAGCAACAGCAAACCGACCAATTGCGTGGTGAAGGCTTTGGTCGAGGCTACACCGATTTCGCGGCCGGCCTGGGTCAACAGGGTCAGGTCGGATTCACGCACCAGCGAGCTGATGCCGACGTTGCAGATCGCCAGACTGGCGAGGAAGCCCAACTCCTTGGCGTTGCGCAGCGCTGCCAGGGTATCGGCAGTTTCACCAGACTGCGAGATGGTCACGAACAGGGTGTCCGGCTGTACTACCACTTTGCGGTAGCGGAACTCGCTGGCAACTTCGACCTGGCACGGGATGCCGGCCAGTTCTTCGAGCCAGTAACGAGCGACCATGCCGGCGTGGTAGCTGGTGCCACAGGCAACGATCTGGACGTTGCGCACTTTGGCGAACAGCTCGGCCGCTTGTGGGCCGAATGCCTGAACCAGCACTTGATCGTTACTCAGGCGACCTTCAAGGGTGCGTTGCACCACCGCTGGCTGCTCATGGATTTCCTTGAGCATGTAGTGGCGGAACTCACCTTTGTCGGCCGCTTCGGCACCATCGGTGTACTGCACGGTCTGGCGCTCGACGGCGTTGCCGTCGATATCCCAGATCTGCACGTTATCGCGGCGAATTTCGGCGATATCGCCTTCTTCGAGGTACATGAAGCGGTCAGTCACCTGACGCAGGGCCAGTTGGTCAGAGGCGAGGAAGTTTTCACCCAGACCCAGACCGATCACCAGTGGGCTGCCACTGCGCGCAGCCACTAGTCGATCAGGCTGCGCGGCATTGATCACCGCCAGACCGTAAGCGCCATGCAGTTCCTTGACGGTAGCCTTAAGGGCAACGGTCAGGTCTGGCTGGTCTTTGAGTTTGTGGCTGAGCAAGTGCGCGATGACTTCGGTATCGGTGTCCGAGGTGAACACGTAACCCAGTGCTTTCAGTTGTTCACGCAGGGCTTCATGGTTTTCGATGATGCCGTTGTGCACCACCGCGATATCGCCGGAGAAATGCGGGTGGGCGTTGCGCTCGCAGGGTGCGCCGTGGGTGGCCCAACGGGTGTGGGCAATACCGAGACGGCCGACCAGCGGGTGCTCGGCCAACGCGTTTTCCAATTCACTGACTTTGCCCGGGCGGCGCATGCGCTCGAGGGTTTCGTCGTTGGTGTAGACCGCCACACCGGCGCTGTCATAGCCGCGGTACTCAAGGCGCTTGAGGCCTTCGAGCAGGATGGCGGTGATATTACGTTCAGCAACTGCGCCGACAATTCCACACATGCTTATTTCTCCTGACTGACAGCCGCGCAAATCACGGTGATACCGCGGGCCTGAATCTGATCGCGTGCTTCTATAGACAGGCGATCATCGGTAATTAGGGTATGGACGCTGCTCCATGGCAGCTCCAGGTTGGGAATCTTGCGACCGATCTTGTCGGCCTCGACCATGACGATGACTTCACGCGCCACTTCAGCCATGACCCGGCTCAGGCCGAGCAACTCGTTGAACGTGGTGGTACCGCGCAACAGGTCGATGCCATCGGCGCCGATAAACAATTGATCGAAGTCGTAAGAGCGTAGTACTTGCTCGGCGACCTGGCCCTGAAAGGATTCCGAATGCGGATCCCAGGTGCCACCGGTCATCAACAGCACCGGCTCGTGCTCGAGTTCGCTCAAGGCGTTGGCGACGTGCAGGGAGTTGGTCATCACCACCAGACCCGGCTGCTGGCCGAGCTCGGGGATCATCGCGGCGGTGGTGCTGCCGCTGTCGATGATGATGCGCGCGTGCTCACGGATGCGCTTCACCGCTGCGCGAGCGATTGCTTGTTTGTATTTGGAAACGGTCTGGGCGGTTTCGGCGACCAGTTCCTGAGGCATGGTGATCGCCCCGCCGTAACGGCGCAGCAGCAGACCATGACTCTCAAGCGCGGCGAGATCCTTGCGAATCGTAACTTCGGAGGTTTCGAAACGCTTGGCCAATTTATCCACACTGACTTCGCCCTGCTCGTTGAGCAAGGCGAGAATGTTGTGGCGGCGCTGAGGTGTATTGCGTTTCGACATGGCGGCTTAAGTTTCGATTCGAAAGATAACGGAAGCAATCAAAACCTATCAGCAATAAATCGTCAAGCGGATGCTGGAAAAATATTCTGTGGATAAAAGCATCGCGGGCAAGCCCGCTCCCACATGGATTCGCTGTGCATTGAAGACCTTTGCTTCAACGCCAGTCCTGTGGGAGCGGGCTTGCCCGCGATAGCCATCGAACGGTCTGTGTATAACTCAGTTCTTTTTGATCTTCTCCGGCCGTTTCCAGCCATCGATGTTCTTCTGCCGTGCACGACCGACGGCCAATTGCGCGTTATCCACATTCTGCGTAATGGTCGATCCGGCAGCAGTGGTTGCACCGTCAGAGATATCCACAGGGGCTACCAACGAGTTATTGGAGCCAATGAACACGTCCGCTCCCAGCACGGTTTTCCACTTGTTGGCGCCATCGTAGTTGCAAGTGATGGTGCCGGCGCCAATGTTGGTACGTGCACCAATTTCGGCATCGCCCAAATAGGTCAGGTGACCAGCCTTCGCGCCCTCGCCCATGTGGGCGTTTTTCAGTTCAACAAAGTTACCCACATGGGCGCGCGCTTCCAGCACGGTGCCCGGACGCAGGCGAGCGAACGGACCGGCATCACTGCCCTCACCCATTACCGCGCCTTCGATGTGAGAGTTGGCCTTGATCACCACACCTTTGCGCAGTGTGCTGTCCTTGATCACGCAGTTCGGGCCAATGACCACGTCGTCTTCAATAACGACGTTGCCTTCGAGGATCACGTTGATATCGATCAGCACATCGCGACCAACAGTTACTTCGCCACGTACATCGAAACGCGCCGGGTCACGCAGGGTCACGCCCTGCGCCATCAGACGACCGCCAGCACGCAACTGGTAATGCCGCTCCAGCTCCGATAGCTGTTTGCGGTCATTGGCGCCCTGCACTTCCATCGGATCGTGCGGCTGTTCAGTGGCCACGACCAGACCATCGCTGACCGCCATCTCGATCACGTCGGTCAGGTAATACTCGCCCTGGGCATTGTTGTTCGACAAGCGGCTCATCCAGTCGGCCAGGCGATTGGCCGGCACGGCGAGGATGCCGGTGTTGCCTTCGGTGATTGCGCGCTGTGCTTCGCTGGCGTCTTTGTGCTCGACGATAGCCGCGACCTTGCCGTCGGCATCCCGCACGATTCGGCCATAGCCGGTCGGATCATCCAGCTCGACCGTCAGCAGGCCCATCTGGCCCGGGACGACATGCTTGAGCAAACGTTGCAGGGTTTCGACTTCGATCAACGGTACGTCACCGTAAAGGATCAGCACGGTGTCTGCGGTAATGAACGGCACCGCCTGGGCGGTCGCGTGACCGGTGCCCAATTGCTTGTCCTGCAGGACGAAATTCAGATCGTCTGCGGCCAGACGCTCACGCACCACATCGGCACCGTGGCCAATGACCACGTGGATGCGTTGTGGATCAAGTTGCCGGGCGCTGTGGATAACATGGCCCAACATGGAATTACCGGCAATCGGATGCAGAACCTTCGGAAGCGCCGAACGCATGCGAGTGCCTTGGCCGGCCGCGAGAATTACGATTTCGAGAGACATGACTGGCTACCAATCCTGGGTGGTCAGCAACTGCGACCGGGGTTGTAAATTCGGAAAAGAAAAAAGGGTAGCCGAGGCTACCCTTTTTTATCAATCGCACAACAAGTGGCTGACGGATTAACCGCCAAACTTCTTGCGGATCTGCTGGACGGTGCGCAGCTGAGCTGCAGCCTCGGCCAGACGTGCGGACGCAGCTCCGTAATCGAAATCTGCGCTCTTCTCATGCAGAGCAGCCTCGGCAGCCTTGAGAGCTGCTTGGGCCTGAGCTTCATCCAGGTCGGCGGCACGTTGCACGGTATCGGCAAGCACCTTGACCATGTTCGGCTGAACCTCGAGGAAACCACCGGAGATGTAGAACACCTCTGCTTCCCCGCCTTGCTTGATCAGGCGGATCGGACCTGGCTTCAGATTAGTGATCAGCGGCGCGTGACCCAGAGCGATACCAAGATCACCCAGTGCACCGTGCGCAATCACCATCTCGACCAGGCCGGAAAAGATTTCCCCTTCCGCGCTGACGATATCGCAATGGACTGTCATAGCCATCTGATTGCCTCAACCTAAATTAGCGCCCGTTGCCGGGCGCCGGGATTACAGTTTCTTGGCTTTCTCGATCGCTTCTTCGATGCCGCCAACCATGTAGAACGCTTGTTCTGGCAGGTGGTCGTAGTCACCGTTGAGGATGCCTTTGAAGCCAGCAATGGTGTCTTTCAGGGAAACGTATTTACCCGAAGCACCGGTGAAGACTTCAGCCACGAAGAACGGCTGCGACAAGAAGCGCTGGATCTTACGAGCACGGTTTACCAACTGCTTGTCGGCTTCCGACAGCTCGTCCATACCCAGGATCGCGATGATGTCCTTCAGCTCTTTGTAACGTTGCAGAACGTACTGAACGCCGCGAGCGGTGTCGTAGTGGTCCTGGCCGATTACGTTCGGATCCAGCTGGCGCGAGGTCGAATCCAGTGGATCTACTGCCGGGTAGATACCCAGGGAAGCGATGTCACGGGACAGAACGACGGTGGCGTCCAAGTGGGCGAAGGTGGTCGCTGGCGACGGGTCGGTCAAGTCATCCGCAGGTACGTATACCGCCTGGATCGAGGTGATCGAACCTTCCTTGGTCGAAGTGATACGTTCTTGCAGAACGCCCATCTCTTCAGCCAGGGTCGGCTGGTAACCTACTGCCGAAGGCATACGGCCCAGCAGTGCGGATACTTCAGTACCGGCCAGGGTGTAACGATAGATGTTGTCGACGAACAGCAGAACGTCGTTACCTTCGTCACGGAACTTCTCGGCCATGGTCAGGCCGGTCAGTGCTACGCGCAGACGGTTACCCGGCGGCTCGTTCATCTGACCGTAAACCAGTGCCACTTTGTCCAGAACGTTGGAATCCTTCATCTCGTGGTAGAAGTCGTTACCCTCACGAGTACGCTCACCCACACCGGCGAACACGGAATAACCGCTGTGCTCGATGGCGATGTTACGGATCAGTTCCATCATGTTTACGGTTTTGCCTACACCGGCACCACCGAACAGACCGACTTTACCGCCTTTGGCAAACGGGCAGACCAGGTCGATAACCTTGATGCCGGTTTCCAGCAGGTCGTTGCCGCCTGCCTGTTCAGCGAACGAAGGCGCTGGACGGTGAATGCCCCAACGCTCTTCGGTGTCGATCGGACCAGCTTCGTCGATCGGGTTACCGAGGACGTCCATGATCCGGCCCAGGGTCGCTTTACCGACCGGTACGGAGATGGCTGCGCCGGAATCGGTAACTTCCAGACCGCGCTTCAAGCCCTCGGTGGAACCCATCGCAATGGTGCGAACCACGCCGTCGCCCAGCTGTTGCTGAACTTCCAGAGTGGTTTCGGCCGCGCTCACTACTTTCAGCGCGTTGTAGATGCTCGGTACGCTGTCGCGTGGAAATTCCACGTCGATAACGGCGCCGATGATTTGAACGATACGTCCGCTACTCATAGCTGGATCCTCTGAATATTTGAACCGTTAAACCGCGGCAGCGCCGCCGACGATTTCCGAGATCTCTTGGGTGATCGCAGCCTGACGCGCCTTGTTGTAGATCAGCTGCAAATCGCTGATCAAATCACCGGCGTTGTCGGTAGCGTTCTTCATCGCGATCATCCGCGCAGCTTGTTCAGCCGCGTTGTTCTCGACCACCGCCTGGTAGACCTGCGACTCGACGTAACGGACCATCAAGCCGTCAAGCAGCTCTTTGGCATCCGGTTCGTAGAGATAGTCCCAGTGGTGCTTGAGATCCTGATCCGGGGTCGCCACCAGTGGAATCAACTGCTCCACGGTAGGCTGTTGCGTCATGGTGTTGATGAACTTGTTGGACACCACGGACAGGCGATCAATACGGCCGTCCAGGTAGGCATCCAGCATCACCTTGACGCTGCCGATCAGATCATTGATCGACGGCTCTTCACCCAGGTGGCTGATAGCTGCAACGACGTTACCGCCGAAGTTGCGGAAAAAGGCCGCACCCTTGCTACCAACGACACACAGATCAATCTCGACGCCGTTTTCGCGGTTTACCGCCATGTCCTTGACCAGGGCCTTGAACAGGTTGGTGTTCAAGCCGCCGCACAAACCACGGTCACTGCTCACGACGACATAACCGACGCGCTTGATTTCGCGGTCGATCATGAACGGGTGGCGGTATTCCGGGTTGGCGTTGGCCAGATGCCCAATTACCTGGCGGATACGCTCCGCATAAGGACGGCTAGCAGCCATGCGCATTTGTGCCTTGCGCATTTTGCTGACCGCCACTTTTTCCATGGCGCTGGTAATCTTTTGCGTGCTTTTGATGCTCGCAATCTTACTGCGAATCTCTTTTGCGCCTGCCATGTAACACCTATCAGGTTAGCAAGCGGGAGCCTCGCGGCTCCCGCTGCGGCTTACCAGGTTTGGGTGGCCTTGAACTTCTCGATACCGGCTTTCATGCCAGCGTCGATTTCGTCATTGAAGTCACCTTTAACGTTGATCTTGGCCATCAAATCGGCGTGATCGCGGTTGAAGAAAGCAATCAGCGCTTGTTCGAAGCTGCCGATCTTGGCGATTTCAATGTCAGTCAGGAACCCACGCTCAGCGGCATACAGCGACAGCGCCATGTCAGCGATCGACATTGGTGCGTATTGCTTCTGCTTCATCAGCTCGGTAACGCGCTGACCATGCTCAAGTTGCTTACGGGTCGCTTCGTCCAGGTCAGAAGCGAACTGGGCGAATGCCGCCAGTTCACGGTACTGAGCCAGGGCGGTACGGATACCACCGGACAGCTTCTTGATGATCTTGGTCTGAGCGGCACCACCCACACGGGATACCGAAACACCGGCGTTCACTGCTGGGCGGATGCCCGAGTTGAACATGGCCGATTCCAGGAAGATCTGACCGTCAGTGATGGAAATCACGTTGGTCGGAACGAACGCGGAAACGTCGCCAGCCTGGGTTTCGATGATCGGCAGTGCGGTCAGGGAACCGGTTTTGCCGGTCACTGCGCCGTTGGTGAACTTCTCTACGTATTCTTCCGAAACGCGGGATGCGCGCTCCAGCAGACGGGAGTGGAGATAGAACACGTCGCCTGGGTAAGCTTCACGGCCTGGTGGACGGCGCAGCAGCAGGGAAATCTGGCGGTAAGCCACTGCTTGCTTGGACAGATCGTCATAAACGATCAGCGCGTCTTCACCGCGGTCGCGGAAGAATTCACCCATGGTGCAACCGGAGTACGGTGCCAGGAATTGCAGCGCAGGAGATTCCGAAGCACTGGCAGCCACGATGATCGTGTTGGCCAGGGCGCCGTTTTCTTCCAGCTTGCGAACCACGTTGGCGATGGTCGATTGCTTCTGACCGATCGCTACGTAGACACAGAAAATGCCGCTGTCTTTCTGGTTGATGATCGCGTCGATCGCCAGAGCGGTTTTACCGATCTGACGGTCACCGATGATCAGCTCACGCTGGCCACGGCCGACAGGGATCATGGCATCGACAGCCTTGTAGCCAGTCTGTACAGGCTGGTCTACCGACTTACGCCAGATCACGCCCGGAGCAACTTTCTCGACCGCGTCGGTCTCGGTGTTGCCCAGTGGACCTTTGCCGTCAACAGGGTTACCCAGTGCGTCGACTACGCGACCCAGCAGTTCCTTACCAACAGGAACTTCGAGGATACGGCCGGTGCACTTGGCGCTCATGCCTTCAGCCAGAGACTGGTAGGAGCCCAATACAACGGCACCTACGGAGTCTTGCTCCAGGTTGAGGGCCATACCGTAGACGCCGCCCGGAAACTCGATCATCTCGCCGTACATGACGTCGGCCAGACCGTGAATCCGCACGATGCCGTCAGATACGCTGACGACAGTGCCTTCGTTACGGGCTTGGGAGGTCACATCGAGCTTGTCGATGCGGCCCTTGATAATTTCACTTATTTCGGAAGGATTGAGTTGCTGCATTGCTCTGCTGCCCCTTCAAACTCAAGATTTCAATGCTTCGGCAAGTTTCGCGATTTTTCCGCGAATCGAGCCATCGATAACCAGGTCGCCGGCGCGGATCACGACACCACCAATCAAGGCAGCGTCCTCCGCAACTTGCAGGCGCACTTCCCGGTTGAGTCGTGCACTGAGAACCTTGGCGAGTTTGTCTTGCTGTTCTTGGTTCAATGCAAATGCACTGGTTACTTCAACGTCTACCGATTTCTCTTGCTCGGCCTTGTACAGGTCGAACAGAGCGGCGATCTCCGGCAGAAGCGGGAGACGGTCGTTTTCGGCAACGACGTTGATGAAGTTCTGTGCCTTGGCATCAAACTTGTCGCCGCACACGTCAATGAACGTGGCGGCCTTTTCTGCGCTCGTCAGTCGCGGGGCCTTGAGCACGCGCTGCATGGTGTCGTCTTGCGACACCGCTGCTGCCAGGCCGAGCATGGCTGACCAATTGGCCAGTTGCTGGTGGGCCTGAGCGTGCTCGAAGGCCGCCTTAGCGTAAGGTCGGGCCAACGTGGTCAGTTCTGCCATGATCGCCCTCGCTTAGATTTCAGCAGCCAGTTGGTTAACCAGCTCTGCGTGCGCGTTTTGATCGATTGTGGCACCCAGGATCTTCTCGGCGCCGCCGACAGCCAGCAAGCCCACTTGGGCACGCAGCTTGTCTTTGACGCTGTTCAGTTCCTGTTCGATCTCGGCTTGAGCCTGAACCTTCACACGGTCAGCATCGACACGGGCCTTTTCAACGGCCTCTTCGACAATCTGGTTACCGCGTTTCTTGGCTTGCTCGATGATTTCAGCTGCCTGAGCTTTCGCTTCGCGCAGTTGCTGACCCGCTTTTTCTTGGGCCAACTCCAGGTCGCGAGCTGCACGGCTGGCAGCGTCCAGACCATCAGCGATCTTCTTTTGACGTTCGTGCAGAGCAGCGATGACCGGAGGCCATACATACTTCATGCAGAACAGTACAAAAATCAGGAACGCAACGGACTGGCCAATCAGGGTCGCATTAATGTTCACGCCAACACCTCGCAGTTACGTTGTCCATCACATCAAATTACTCGGAAGAATCCGGGTAATTAGCCAGCGATCTGACCAACGAACGGGTTCGCAAAGGTGAAGAACAGAGCGATACCAACACCGATCATGGTTACGGCGTCGAGCAGACCGGCAACGATGAACATTTTAACTTGCAGCATTGGAACCATTTCTGGCTGACGCGCTGCGCCTTCCAGGAACTTGCCGCCCAGCAGGCCGAAACCAATTGCGGTACCCAGTGCGCCCAGGCCGATCAACAGTGCAACAGCGATAGCGGTTAGACCAACTACAGTTTCCATCTTTCCTCCCGACTTTTACGTCGTATGGTTTAGGTTTTTTAGATTAAAGCGGTAAAACAAATCGTTTCAGGTGCCCTGTGAAGAGCCCCCTCCCGTTTGACCGGGAGGGACATCAGACTAGTCGAAACTGGTCTTAATGGTTTTCTTCGTGCGCCATCGACAGGTAGACGATGGTCAGCATCATGAAGATGAACGCCTGCAGCGTGATGATCAGGATGTGGAACACAGCCCACGCCCACTGCAGAACAACGCCCAGGCCGCTCAGCCAGAGCAGGCCGCTGCCGAACATCACAGCGATCAGGATGAACACCAGCTCGCCGGCATACATGTTGCCGAACAGACGCAGAGCCAGGGAGATCGGTTTGGCGATCAGGGTCACGAATTCCAGCAGGAAGTTCACCGGGATCAGCAGGGCTTGAACGAAGATGTTCTTGCTGCCGAACGGGTGCAGGGTCAGCTCGCCGATGAAGCCGCCGAGGCCCTTGACCTTGATGCTATAGAAAATGATCAGTGCGAAAACCGAGAACGCCATGCCCAGGGTCGCGTTCGGGTCGGTAGTCGACACGGCGCGGAACGGGATGTGGTGGTCGCCGGTGATCAGGATGGCCAACTGAGGAATCCAGTCGACCGGTACCAGGTCGACGGCGTTCATCAGGAACACCCAGACGAAGATGGTCAGTGCCAGCGGTGCAATCACCGGGCTACGGCCATGGAAGCTGTCTTTCACGCTGCCATCGACGAATTCGACCAATACTTCAACGAAGTTCTGCAAAGCACCTGGCTGACCCGAAGTCGCCTTTTTTGCCGCCATGCGGAAAAGAAGAACGAAGATCAGACCCAACGCGACCGACCAGCCGAGGGTATCGACGTGGAAAGCCCAGAAGCCCATTTCTTTGGCTTCTGCTGCGGTATGGGCAAAGCCCCAGCCGCCGTTAGGTAGCTGACCGAAGGTCAGGTTCTGCAAGTGGTGCTGGATATAGCCCGAAGCGGTTGTTTCTGCCATGGTTGCCTCAAACGCCCTAAGGTCTCGAAAGTCTTGTTCTCATCAGCAGGGGAGCGAACCAGCTGACCGACTGAGTCAGCACGAACGCGCCGAATACAGCTATCGGCGCCAGTGGCTTCACACCTGCAAACACCAGTGCGAAAAGCACTGCTGTCAAAATCAGTTTGCCTGCCTCGCCGGCATAAAAAGACCGGACGATGGACTGGGCTGCTCGGGCGCCGGAAAACCGAAATGCCTTGTGAGCGAAATAAACATTGGGCAGCAAGGCTATCAGGCCTCCGCAAAGTCCCGAGTATCCGGCAACGACTCCATGCCATTGCCAGAGCGCCAAAGCGGCAATGAGCAAAATGACAAATTGAGCCATCAACACCGGAAAAACCGCCAGGCGATGGAACGGCAGGCGGTTTGGCTTGCGGGTTTCCATCACGTTTGCTCTCCAATGGTCGGCTGCCAGAATTCAATAACTTGGCATAATTTGTGCCGACAAAATGCGCGCAGAGTATAGGGGCGGTTCTGCCCCTATTCAACTGTCAGGTAGTGATTTCCGACTGCGCGCTACATGAGGAAATGTTTCAGCGGATGTGTGCGAGCACACCCTGGAGCTCATCAAGGGAGTTGTAACCGATCACCAACTGCCCTTTTCCCTTCTTCCCGTGGCGGATCTGCACCGCAGAGCCTAGGCGCTCGGCCAGACGCTGTTCGAGACGAGCGATATCCGGATCGGGTTTTGTAGCCTCCACAGGCTCCGGTTTACCACTCAACCACTGGCGAACCAGTGCCTCGGTTTGGCGCACGGTGAGGCCGCGTGCGACAACATGTCGCGCCCCTTCCACCTGCTGATTGTCCGGCAGACCGAGCAAAGCACGCGCATGACCCATTTCCAGGTCACCGTGAGACAACATGGTCTTGATGACTTCCGGCAACGCAATAAGCCGCAACAGGTTAGCCACAGTGACACGGGACTTACCCACAGCCTCGGCGACTTGCTGCTGAGTCAGCTGGAATTCCTGCTGCAAACGCTGCAGGGCCACCGCTTCTTCAATCGGATTGAGGTCTTCGCGCTGAATGTTCTCGATCAGTGCAATGGCGATCGCGGTTTCATCCGGTACATCACGGACCATTGCCGGGATGGTTTCCTGCCCGGCTTGCTGGCTGGCGCGCCAGCGACGTTCACCGGCAATGATTTCAAAGCGCCCGCCACCGATCGGGCGAACCACGATCGGCTGCATGACGCCTTGCGCCTTGATCGACTGCGCCAGTTCTTCCAGCGCCTGCGGATCCATGTCCCGGCGTGGCTGGTACTTGCCGCGCTGGAGCAGATCCAGCGGCAAATGTTGCAGTTCACGCGTATCGGCTTGCGCGGCTTGTTCTTCCAGCGCGCTGACAGTCGGACCACTCAGCAGTGCATCCAGTCCACGTCCGAGACCTCGTTTCTTGACGGCCATGGGGATTCCTTAAGTTGCCTGAGCGGCGGCAATGCGTGAATTTTTGCGCTGACGACGAACCATTTCGCCCGCCAGGGCCAGATAGGCCAGCGCGCCGCGCGATTGCTTGTCGTACGCCAGTGCCGGCATGCCGTAGCTTGGCGCTTCGGCCAGGCGAATGTTGCGCGGGATCACTGTGTCGTAGAGCTGCTCGCCGAAGTGTTCCTTGAGCTGCGCCGAAACGTCGTTCATCAGGCTCAGGCGCGGGTCGTACATGGTCCGCAGCAAACCTTCGACTTTCAGGTTCGGGTTCAGCAGTTCGGCGATGCGCTTGATGTTATCCACAAGGTCGCTCAAACCTTCGAGCGCAAAGTACTCGCACTGCATGGGGATAATCACCCCGTCAGCGGCGACCAATGCGTTCAGCGTGAGCATCGACAGCGACGGCGGGCAGTCGATCAGAATGTAATCGTAGTTTTCGCGGATCGGCGCCAGCGCACTGCGCAGACGGCTTTCCTTCATCTGCATTTCCAGCAGAACCACTTCCGCGGCCGTCAGGTCGCGGTTGGCCGGCAGCAGTTGATAACCACCGTGCTCGGAATAGTGCATGGCCTGGGCCAGATCGCATTCGCCGATCAGCAGATCGTAGACGGAGTTTTCCAGACCGTGTTTATCCACACCGCTACCCATGGTGGCGTTGCCCTGTGGATCGAGATCGATCAACAGCACCCGGCGCTTGGTCGCGACGAGGGATGCTGCGAGGTTGATGCAGGTGGTGGTCTTGCCCACACCACCCTTTTGGTTCGCTATCGCGAATACCTTAGCCATTCTTGCTTGTGTTCCCAATCATGCCGTGCGGCGCAGTATCAGCAGATGGCGTTGGCCTTGGCAACCGGGTACGGCCAGGGCGTGTTCGCTATCGAGTTTGAAGTCTGCCGGCAATGCTACCAGCTCATCGGCCGGATGAACGCCCTTCATTGCCAGCCAGCGTGTATCGGCATCGCCGAGGTGGCGAGTCCAGTTAGTGAAGTTTTCCATGCTGCTGAACGCCCGGGAAATGATCCCGTTGAACGGCTGCGCAGGCTGGAAGGCTTCGACACGGCTGTGGATAACTTGCAGGTTATCCAGTTTGAGTTCGAGTTTGACCTGAGTCAGGAAGCGAGTTTTCTTGCCATTGCTGTCCAGACAGGTCACTTGCGAGTCTGGATACAGGATCGCCAACGGAATTCCCGGCATACCGCCGCCGCTGCCGACATCGAGCCAGCGACCGTTTTCGATGAACGACATTACGCTCAAGCTATCGAGCAAATGACGAGAAACCATTTCGTCCGGATCGCGCACAGCCGTCAGGTTGTAGGCCTGGTTCCATTTGATCAACAGGGCCAGATAACCCAACAGCAATTCGTGCTGGGTTTCACTGAGATTGACACCGAGCTCGCGGGCTCCTGTGGATAACTCTTCGGCGTGTTGCGAAGTGACCTTAGAACTCAAGCGCTTTGCTCCAACTGACGGCCCGCGCCGCGTTTTTTCAAATGAATCATCAACAGCGAAATTGCTGCCGGGGTCACACCCGGGATCCGCGAAGCCTGGCCGAGCGTCTCTGGTCGAGTCGCGCCGAGCTTGCTTTGGATCTCCTTGGAGAGACCGGAAATGTTGGTGTAATCGATATCCACAGGCAGTTTCGTGTCTTCGCTGGCGCGCAGACGGGCGATTTCGTCCTGTTGACGGTCGATGTACCCGGCGTACTTGGTCTTGATTTCAACCTGCTCGGCGACCTGTGGATCTTCGGCGCCGTTGCCAGTCACTTCGACCAGACCAGCGTAGTCGATTTCCGGACGGCTCAAGAGATTGAGCAAGTTGTATTCGTGGGTCAGCGGCGTGCCGAATTTTTCTGCAATCGCCTCGCCCTGCGGCGTGCCCGGGCGAACCCAGGTGCTTTTCAGGCGCTGTTCTTCCAGCTCGATGCTTTCGCGTTTCTTGCAGAAGGCTGCCCAACGCGCGTCATCGACCAAGCCGAGCTCGCGACCTTTTTCGGTCAAACGCAGGTCGGCGTTGTCCTCGCGCAGGATCAGGCGGTACTCGGCACGGGAAGTGAACATGCGGTACGGCTCTTGGGTGCCGAGGGTGATCAGGTCGTCGACCAACACGCCGATGTAGGCTTCATCGCGACGTGGGCACCACGCTTCTTTGCCTTTCGCACGCAGTGCAGCGTTGGCGCCAGCGAGCAAACCTTGGGCGCCCGCTTCTTCGTAACCGGTGGTGCCGTTGATTTGCCCGGCGAAGAACAGACCGCCGATGACTTTGGTTTCCAGGCTGTACTTCAGATCGCGCGGATCAAAGTAGTCGTACTCGATTGCGTAACCCGGACGCACGATGTGCGCGTTTTCCATGCCGCGAATCGACTGCACGATCTGCAATTGCACGTCGAACGGCAAGCTTGTGGATATCCCGTTCGGGTACAGCTCATGGGTGGTCAAACCTTCCGGTTCGATGAACACCTGGTGGCTTTCCTTGTCGGCGAAACGGTGAATCTTGTCTTCGATCGACGGGCAATAACGCGGGCCGATGCCTTCGATTTCACCGGCAGCGGAATACATCGGCGAACGATCGAGGTTCGCCGCGATGATTTCGTGGGTACGGGCGTTGGTGTGGGTAATCCAACAACTGACCTGGCGTGGATGCTGTTCTTTGTTGCCCATGAACGACATCACCGGGATCGGCGTATCCCCTGGCTGCTCGGTCATGACCGAGAAATCCACAGATTTGCCATCGATACGCGGTGGCGTACCGGTTTTCAGGCGACCGACACGCAATGGCAGTTCACGCAGACGGTGAGCCAGGGCGATCGACGGCGGATCTCCGGCGCGACCGCCGGAAAAATTCTGCAACCCGATGTGGATAAGTCCGCCGAGGAACGTACCGGTGGTCAACACCACGGAATCGGCGAAGAAACGCAGACCCATTTGGGTGACGACACCACGGACTTGTTCCTGCTCAACGATCAGGTCGTCAGCGGCTTGTTGAAATATCCACAGGTTCGGCTGGTTTTCCAGGATTTCACGGACAGCGGCCTTGTAAAGAATTCGGTCGGCTTGCGCACGGGTTGCTCGTACGGCCGGGCCTTTACGGCTGTTCAACACGCGAAACTGGATGCCGCCCAGATCGGTGGCGATGGCCATCGCGCCGCCGAGGGCGTCGATTTCCTTGACCAGATGGCTTTTGCCAATGCCACCAATGGCCGGGTTGCAACTCATGGCGCCGAGGGTTTCCACGTTATGCGTCAGCAACAGGGTTTTTGCCCCCATACGTGCTGAGGCCAGTGCTGCCTCGGTACCGGCATGACCGCCGCCGATGACGATCACTTCAAAACGGGAAGGGAAATCCACCACGCACCTCGTGCCTGCTTAAGTAGGTAATTCAGGAATAGTTTGAGATCAGGTTTATGGACCTGGTCGGCAAGTATAGGGACTTCGCCCTTCCTAAAGAACCCTTTGCACAAAATTTAACCAGCTGTGGAGAACTCGCGGTTAAAAGAATAAAAAAGAGAGAAATTTATAAAACCTTTGTTTTAAAGCTTATTCTTACTGAGCAAGCTTTCTGTGGATAGATTGCTACAGGCCTTTATATTCAATATGTACAGAGTTTCAAAACCCTGTGCCCATGTGGCCATGAGGGGTTTGGATAACCGGTGTAAGCCTGTGGATGAAAGGGGTGGTTATCCACAGAGGGGTTTATATCCAGTTTTCAAGCCCTGTTATCAACTGACCTCAGTGGCACTTATTCACAGGGCTTAATCCACAGAAAATCGATGAATCCACCTTTTTCGGGCACAAAAAAAACGCCACCCATTGCTGGATAGCGAACAGAAAACCCAAAACCAACCGATGGAGTGTTGTCAGAGGCCTATTGTGAGAGGACGTAACAGAGGCTAATAATAGCCATTATCATTAACTCGCCCTCTTCTCCTCATGTCCTTATCCATTCATAACGCTGCGATCGAGCAAATCTACGAGCAACACCATTCGTGGCTATATGGGTGGCTCAAGGGCAAATTGAATGACGCCTGCGATGCTGCCGATGTCGCGCACGACACGTTTGTGCGGATCCTTGCTGCGCGTAATGCCGCGCAGATTCGCGAACCTCGGGACTATCTGACCACCATTGCACGGGGCCTGGTCATTGATCGCTATAGAAGACAGGCCATCGAAGCGGCTTATCTGCAAGCCCTCGCATCTCGTCCCCAAGCCACAGCCATCAGCGAAGAAGACCGGGCGCTGATCATCGAGACGCTGGTCGCTGTGGATAAGGCCTTGACCGGCTTGGGTGCAAGAACCCGGCAGATCTTCATGCTCTCGCAGATCGATGGCCTGACTTATCAACAGATCGCCTTGCAGTTGAAAGTCTCGCTGACCACCGTGAAGAAACACATGATCCGCGCACTGACGGAATGTGCATTGATCATGGCGCAGCTGTGATGGCTATCGCCCCTGATCGCAAAGTCTTTGAAGCGGCTGCCGGTTGGTACGTGCAGTTTCAGTCACAGCCACCGACGCTTGCCGAACAACGGGCATGGCAGCTGTGGATAGATAGCGCTCCTGAACATCTGGCGGCCTGGAATCAGATGGAACGGTTGCAACGCCACCTCGGCACGCTGCCGCAGGATCTGAAGCGACGAGCGTTGAGCACCGGCCAGCAACGCCGCCAAGTGCTGAAGTTGATGGTGTTGGTGGCTGGCGCAGGTCTGGTTGGCTGGAATGTCCAGCAACACACCTCCCTGGGAAACGTCTGGGCCGACTATAAAACCCGCGTCGGTCAGAGACGTGACATCACGCTGGCCGATGGCAGTCAGATTCAACTGAATACCGATACGGCCATCGACGTGTCTTTCGATAGCAGGCAACGATTGATCCGTTTGCGCACTGGCGAAATCCTTATACAGACCGGAAAGCTCGGCGATCAGCGCCCCCTGTACGTCGAAACCCGCGATGGACGTATCCAAGCCTTGGGTACCCGGTTTTCTGTGCATCAGTTGTCGGGATCGACCCGAGTTGGCGTGCTTGAAGATCGGGTCAGCATTCAGCCTGGTGAAGAATTGGCTACCGCAAGAATATTGAAAGCCGGCGAAGGCGTGGATTTCGATCGTCAGCACATCAGCCGGATTCATTCCTTCAAGCCCGCAGAGGTGGCGTGGACCAATGGCCAACTGATCGTGCTCGATGCTCGTCTGGGCGATGTACTCGAAGAGTTGGGCCGCTATCGTCATGGCGTGTTGCAGTGCGATGAACGCGCTCGGGATTTACGCGTGTCTGGCACCTTCCGTCTCGATTCCACCGATGCGGTACTGGCAAACCTGCAGGCTTCAATGCCAATAAACGTGCGTTATTTCACCCGTTATTGGGTTTCGATCCGCCATAACGCCTGATCGAATAGACGCCTGTGGAAAAATAAATCGAAAACGGGGTTATCTTTTTTTGCCCTGACCCGGCCCTACAGGTAATCGCGATAAACGCGGCTCTTTGCCAACTTCAGGGCTTATCCACACATGCGTCTTCCCACGTTTCGTCAGCGTTTTTCCCACCACTGCATTGCCTATAGCTTACTGATGACCAGTGCCACGTCCTGCCTGGTGACCGGTAGCGCGTTCGCGGCGACGGCAACCCAGCGATACGCCATTGCCGCCGGACCGCTGGACAACGCCCTAAGCCAGTTTGCGTCGGCAGCGAACGTGATTCTGTCGTTCTCGCCGCAACAGACCAGTTACCTGCGCAGCCCTGGACTGAGTGGCAATTTCTCCGTGGAACAGGGTTTCGCCCAACTGCTGCAAGGTTCCGGTCTGCAAGCCGTGCCACAAGCAGCGGGCAGTTACATTCTGCAGGCACTGCCGACCGGCGATTCGCTGGAATTGGCGCCGACCAACATCAATGGCCAGTTGGCCAACTCGATGAATCTGGATTACTCCGCCGATGTTGGCTACAAGGCGCAGAACAGCCGGATCGGTACGAAAACCAGCACACCGTTGTCGGAAACGCCGCGTTCGGTGTCGGTGGTTACCGCGCAACGGATGAAAGATCAGAAATCTCAGACGCTGACCGAAGTACTTGGCTACGTTCCTGGGATCTTTGCCCCACCGTTTGCCGCCGGCGACAGTCTGGCCGGCGATCTGTTTTTCATTCGCGGTTTCAACGCCACCGATTACGGCTACGGCCTGCTGCGCGATGGACTACGCGTGCAGGGCAACCGCTATGACACCAGCACCGAGCCATATGGGCTGGAGCGGGTCGAGGTTTTCCGCGGCCCGTCTTCACTGCTCTACGGTGAAAACGCGCCGGGCGGTCTGGTCAATCTGGTGAGCAAGCGTCCGACAGCCGACCCTCAGGGCGAAGTGCAATTGGGGTATGGCTCGAATAATCGCCGGCAGATGGGGGTCGATGTCTCCGGACCTCTCAACGACAGCGGCAGTGTCCTTGGTCGGGTGGTGATGCTCGGGCGCAAGTCCGACACTCAGACCGATCATGTACCGGACGATCGTATCTACATTGCCCCGTCGCTGACGCTGAATTTCGACGACTTCAACACTTTGACCTTGCTGGCCAACTACCAGAAGGATCACACCAACATGGAACTCGGCCTGCCGGCCGCGGGTACTTTGTTGAGCAATCCCAACGGCAAGTTATCCAAAGACACCATGCTCGGTGATCCGGACTGGAATACCTTCGAGCGCGAAACCTGGAGCACCGGTTACGAGTTCAGCCATTCCTTCAACGACGACTGGCAGTTCCGCCAGAACTCGCGCTACATGCAGTCGCGCATCACCCGCCATGAAACCTGGCCGGGCAACCTAAACAACGCCGGGTTCGGAACGCGGTTGAACATGACCGCTTACGATCGCTTCAACAAATCCATGGTGTATTCGCTGGATAACCAGCTGGAAGGCAAATTCCAGGTCGGCGGTCTGGAGAACACTGTGCTGTTCGGTGCCAGCTATGACCGCACGTCGTTCAATCAGGACTGGAACGCCGGCATCGTCGGACCGATTGATATCTACAATCCGGTTTATCTTCGCGATCCAACCACCCCGATCGCGGTACAAAACACCCTGCTTGAGCAGCAGATGAAAGGTGTTTATGCACAGATCCAGAGCAAGTATGACCACTGGCTGTTCCTGCTCGGCGGCCGTCAGGATTGGGTCGACAGTGATTTTCGCGACAAAGTGGCCAAGGGCAGCAACATCAGCTCCGAGGACAAGAAGTTCACCTATCAGGGCGGCGTGATGTACCAGTTCGACAACGGTATGACGCCGTATGTCAGCTACTCGACCTCGTTCGTGCCGGTGCAGCAGATCTCCAATGCCGGCGCGCCGCTTGATCCCATCACCAGCAGCCAGTACGAAGTAGGCCTTAAGTACGAGCCGATCGGCTGGGATACCGCGTTCACTGCTTCGGTGTATGACCTGCGTAAAAAGGACGACACCTACTTCGACTCGACGACAGCGACCTATCGCCAGGTCGGCGAAAGCCGTTCCAAAGGTGTAGAGCTGGAACTGAACAGCAACCTGACCCAGAACCTCAATGTCACCGCTGCTTACACCTACACTGACGCGCGGATCACCAAGGATGCCGCGACGTCACTGGTCAAAGGTCGTCAAATGACCGGCGTGCCGCGTAATCAGGCTTCGGTCTGGGCCAAGTACCGCTTCCTCGATGGCGATCTGAAAGGTTTGTACGTTGGCGGTGGTGTGCGTTACTTCGACAGTGCCTTCGCTTACACCTCGCCTTCGTTATACGGAAAGCTGGATGCCGGCGACGTCACCTTGGTGGATGCGGCGATCGGTTATCAGATCGACACTCACTGGAGCGTCGACTTGAACGCGAAAAATCTTTTCGACAAGGAATATGTCTCGGGATGCAACGACGCCGGCCGCTGCTATTGGGGTGAAGACCGTACGCTGCTCGGCACGGTTTCCTACAACTGGTAAAACGAAAAAGGGTCTGTGGACAACTTATCCACAGACCCTTTGGTCATTTTCCGATGCAGAAGCTGGAAAAGATTCTTCCCAACAAGTCGTCCGAGCTAAAGGCCCCGGTGATTTCCCCCAGCGAATGCTGAGCCTGGCGCAAATCTTCGGCGAGCAATTCACCCGCGCCAGCCAAAGTCAGTTGTGCGCGGCCGTGTTCCAGCGCCGCACTGGCGTGACGCAAGGCTTCCAGGTGTCGGCGTCGAGCACTGAAACTGCTTTCCGACGTTTGCTCGTAACCCATGCAGGCTTTGAGGTGATCGCGCAGCAGTTCCAGACCATCGCCTGCCGATTTCGCGCTCAGGCTGATGGTCACATGACCGTCATCACTGACTTCCAGAGCAATTGCTTCACCGGTCAGATCGGCCTTGTTACGAATCAGAGTGACCTTCGCCGGGTCTGGGCGGATTTCGAGGAACTCCGGCCACAAGGCAAACGGGTCCAACGCTTCCGGGGCGGTGGCATCGACGACCAGCAGTACCCGATCGGCTTCACCAATGGCTTTCAATGCACGCTCGACACCGATCTTTTCCACATGATCATCGGTATCGCGCAGGCCTGCGGTATCCACAACATGCAACGGCATGCCGTCGATGTGTATATGTTCACGCAGGATATCCCGCGTGGTGCCGGCAATCTCGGTGACGATGGCGGCTTCGCGACCGGCCAACGCGTTCAGCAGACTGGACTTGCCGGCGTTCGGACGACCGGCAATCACCACGGTCATGCCGTCACGCAACAAGGCACCCTGCCCGGCTTCGCGCAGCACTGTGGATAATTCATCGCGCACCTTGTCGAGCATGCTCAATACATGGCCGTCGGCGAGGAAGTCGATTTCTTCTTCCGGAAAGTCGATGGCGGCTTCGACGTAGATGCGCAGACCAATCAGTTGCTCGGTCAAGTTATGCACACGCTGGGAGAACGCACCTTGCAAGGAACGCAGGGCATTGCGCGCCGCCTGTGCAGAACTTGCCTCGATCAAGTCGGCGATCGCCTCGGCCTGGGCCAGGTCGAGTTTGTCATTGAGGAAGGCGCGTTCGCTGAATTCCCCCGGGCGAGCCAAACGGCAGCCCAATTCCAGGCAACGCTTGAGCAACATGTCCAGAACGATCGGGCCACCGTGGCCCTGCAGTTCCAGCACGTCTTCACCAGTGAACGAGTTCGGCCCCGGGAAATACAGTGCCAGACCTTCATCCAGCACTTGCTGGTCATCACTGAAAAACGGGCCGTAATGGGCGTAACGCGGTTTCAGTTCGCGGCCGCTGATGGCTTTGGCCGCGACACTGGCCAACGGCCCGGAAATACGGACGATGCCGACACCGCCGCGACCTTGGGCGGTGGCAACAGCGGCGATGGTTTCACGAGGTGTGCTCATAAACCGGTATCCAGACAAAAGTGGCAGATAGCAAAACGCCCCACTAGGGGGCGTTTTGAGTGGTGTTATCCACAGTGCAAGTTACGCCTCGGCTTTTTTCGTCGCCGCTTCGATCTTACGCGTGATGTACCACTGTTGTGCAATCGACAGGCAGTTGTTCACAACCCAGTACAGCACCAGACCTGCCGGGAACCACAAGAAGAAGAAGGTGAAGATGATTGGCATCATTTTCATGACCTTCGCCTGCATCGGATCCGGCGGAGTCGGGTTCAGCTGCTGCTGGATGAACATGGTTGCGCCCATGATGATCGGCAGAATGAAGAACGGATCCTTGATCGACAGGTCAGTGATCCACAGCATGAACGGTGCCTGACGCATTTCCACGCTTTCCAGCAGAACCCAGTACAGCGAAAGGAAAACCGGCATCTGCACGAGGATCGGCAAGCAGCCGCCCAGCGGATTGATCTTCTCTTTCTTGTACAGTTCCATCATGGCTTGCGACATTTTCTGCCGGTCATCGCCATGTTGCTCTTTCAGCGCAGCCAGTTTCGGCGCAACGGCACGCATGCGCGCCATCGATTTGTAGCTAGCGGCCGACAGAGGGAAGAAAAGACCCTTGATCAGCATGGTCAGGAAGATGATCGACCAGCCCCAGTTACCCACAATCGCGTGGATGTGTTGCAACAGCCAGAAGATTGGCTGGGCAATGAACCACAGGATGCCGTAGTCGACGGTCAGTTCCAGACCTGGGGACAACTCTTTCAGCACAGCCTGGCTTTTCGGACCGGCGTACAGCACAGCGCTGGTTTCAACTTTGGCACCCGGAGCAGCGGTCAGTGTAGGACCGGTGTAACCGATGATGTAGTTGCCTTTACTGTCTTTACGGGTCTGGACGATGTTGTTTTCGCCCTTGGCCGGAATCCACGCAGTCACGAAGTAGTGTTGCAGCCACGCTACCCAACCACCGGTGACGGTTTCTTTCAGTTGGGCCTTGTCCATGTCCTTCATCGACACTTTCTTGTACGGCTCCGAACTTGTCCACAGGGCGGCGCCTAGGTAAGTCGCGGTACCAGTAGCGGTTGTGGACGAAGGATCAGCGCTGTTATCACGCTTCAACTGGGCGAACATCGCGCCATTCCAGGGCTGAGCGCTCTGGTTATCCACAATGTAGGAAACGGCTACGTCATACAGGCCGCGCTTCAGGGTGAAACGCTTGATGTAATTGACGCCGTCCTTGCTGAATTTCAGGTCAACGACGAGTTGATCCTGACCGTCAGCCAGTTGATAAGTCTTCTTCTCCGAAGAGTAAACCGGACGACCGGCCGGATTTGCGTCCGGGCCGTTGGTACCGATCAGACCGCTTTGTGCCAGATAAACACGCTCGCCGCCGTTATCGAACAGCTGGAACGGAACATCAGGACGATCCTGACGACGTGGATACAAAGGCAAGGTCAGTTGAGCAACATCGCCACCTTGTGGATCGATCGCGAGATCGAGCACGTCGGTTTTGATCTGGATCAGATCCTTGCTGGCGGCCACCGGAGTTTCGGCAGGTGCGCTGGTATCGCTAGCGGCGCGCGGAATATCGTCACTGGCGGCAGCATTATTGCCAGTGGCGGTGTCCGGCAAACCGGATGTAGTCGTACTGGAAGCAACATTCTGAGTCGGCAGGGCAGCCTGGCCATAGTCCTGGTTCCATTTAAGAACCATAACGTAGGACACGATTGCCAGGGCGACGATCAGGATCGTGCGTTTGATATCCATGATTACTCGGCCATCGAAGAAGAACGGGAGGTAGGGATAGGTGGAACCGGGTCATAACCACCGGGATTCCACGGATGACAGCGACCTAAACGACGAAAGGTCAGCCAGCCACCGCGCAGAAGGCCATGATTTTCGATGGCTTCATACGCGTAGCAAGAACAACTGGGGTAGAAACGACAGTGGCTGGCCATCAAAGGACTAATGGCATAGCGATAAAACTGGATCGGAACGAGTGCCAGTTTACGCATCTGGACTGTCTACCCCTACAGTTTCGGTTTTGACTGCTGGAACGGGCTTGTTACGGGCCAGTCGCTTCCAGAGTTTGCCGAAATGCTGAATCAATTCGGGGTTTTCTACATCACCCAAACCTTTGCGCGCGACGATAACGATATCCCAGCCGACCAGTGAATCCTGGTGCAGACGGAATGATTCGCGCATCAGACGTTTGAGGCGATTTCGCTCAACGGAGAGCTTGACGCTCTTTTTCCCGATAACCAGCCCGAGACGGGGGTGATCGAGATCGTTGTTGCGTGCAAGGAGCAGGAGATTTTTCCCCGGAACCTTGCCGGTAGGGGAGTCAAAGACTGCCTTGAAATGCCGGGGAGTAAGCAGACGCTTTTCCCGACTGAAGTCCTGACTCACCTCCAGTACCGGATTATCAAACTGCCAGACGCGCACGACCTTTGGCGCGACGACGCGACAGGACTGCGCGGCCGTTCTTGGTAGCCATGCGAGCACGGAAACCGTGGGTACGAGCGCGTTTGATAGTGCTTGGTTGGAAAGTACGTTTCATGTCGTGTTACCTGGTTCGTCCACAACGGGCCGGAATGGCCCCCGTTTTAAGAGACCGGGGATTCTAGAGAAAGCAAGCCTTCAGGTCAATTTCCAACCAGCGTTTCCTTATAAATAGATCTTCGGGGCTTCTTTGGCTGAAAGCCTGTTCGCCATACATAAAAATAAAGAAGGGAATTATTTAAAGCTTTTCTGTAAAGCTTATAAAAGCTAGGCACGGCATCATCTGTGGATAAGTGCCATGGGGCCTTATTTTTCGCGATGTACAGAGAATGACAACTACAGTGGAAAACCGTGTTCAGCCTGTGCTGCGCTATCGGATAACCTGTGTGTGGAATGGCCTGTTATCCACAGGCAGGTTATCCAC